>NZ_PVMZ01000071.1 GCF_003001815.1 Actinoplanes italicus | reverse complement strand
TACCGAAACAATCGAAACGACCGCAATCGCCGCATAAGATCAACAGACACGGATCAGCGCTGGCCGCCTCTTACACCACGCCAGTGGACGCGACCGGGTCGGTTGGGTGCGCGGGGTACCGCTGGGTGATCAGGTCGGGTCGGTTGGGTGCGCGGGGTACCGCTGGGTGATCAGGTCGGGTCGGTTGGGTGCGCGGGGTACCGCTGGGTGATCAGGTCGGGTCGGTTGGGTGCGCGGGGTACCGCTGGGTGATCAGGTCGGGTCGGTTGGGTGCGCGGGGTACCGCTGGGTGATCAGGTCGGGTCGGTTGGGTGCGTAGGGCATTGCTGGGTGATCAGGTCGGGTCGGTTGGGTGCGTGGGCATCGCGTCCGGGGAATCGGCACGATCGTGAACCTGGCGCAGACGTGGGCCAGGCCGTGTTTCGTCGTGCCCGGAGCCATTGGTTGATGGCGGCGATGGTGAGGGTGCTTCGCTGTCGCTGGATCTCGGTGGCGGGTTGAGGAGTCATTCCAGACAGCGAAGACCGGTCTCGCCTCGACCAGCATCAGCACCGCCGCTGGCGGGCCTGGCACCGCTGGACCACCCTGGTCATCGCCGCCCACGCCTTCCTCGCCGTAGCGACGGCAACCAGCACGACCAGCACCAACGCGCTGATCGACATCACCGTCAACGAGCTCCGCCGGCTGTTCCACGCGCTGGTCATCGAACCCGCCCGCCGCCTCGCCGACGTCATCGCCTGGTTCCTCTTCCGCCGGCGGCATCAAGCCACAACGATAACCAGCCACTACACCCGCCAAGCCCTCACAGAGCCGTAGAACAGATCTCCTGCTGGAGTACTAGGCCGGGCAGACTTCGAGAAGCGGGAATCAATAACGGGCCTGGAAATGCAGAAAGGCCCACCCCGTGTGGGGTGGGCCTTTCATAACGTTGAGTCCGGCGGCGTCCTACTCTCCCACACCCTCCCGAGTGCAGTACCATCGGCGCTGGAGGGCTTAGCTACCGGGTTCGGAATGTAACCGGGCGTT
>NZ_PVMZ01000070.1 GCF_003001815.1 Actinoplanes italicus | reverse complement strand
GGTGAGTCGTGACGGCGGCGCGGGTGCGGCCGGAGGTGGTCGAGGCGGCGCGGATGCTGCTGGATCAGATGGGCATCACCGCCGAGGCCCTGCTGCAGGCTCCGGGTACGCCGTCGCGGATGCCGACGTTCGCCGAGTACGTGCCGGTGGTGCTGGCCGCGGTCGGGGACGGTGCGCGGCGCACGTACGGCAACTATCTGCACAAGGTCGTGGAGCGTTGGGGTGATCGGCGTCTGGACGAGGTCACGCCGACCGAGGTCGAGACGTTGATGCGTCAGTTGCAGGGTGAGGCGGTGCAGCGGCGTAACTCGCGGGGTGGGTCGAGTACCGGTGAGCATCTGATTGCCGCGTTGCGGTGTGTGTATCGGCGGGCGGTGGCGGATCGGCTGATCGCGGACGCCGATGATCCGGCGCGGAAGGTGGCCAAGCCGCGGCGGCCGACGTCGCAGCGGATCGCGTTGCCGGATGAGCGGCTCGGCGAGTTGGTGGTGGCGGCGGCGGGTGGCCGGGATCCGGAGTTGGACGCGTTGATCGTCCGTTTCCACATTGAGACGGCGTGCCGGCGTGGTGGGTTGTTGGGGTTACGTCCGATGGACGTGGACGTGCAGCAGTGTCTGGTGATGTTGCGGGAGAAGGGTGGGACGTTTCGGTGGCAGCCGGTGTCGCCGACGTTGCTGACGTTCCTGCTGCATCATGTCGATCAGCGCGGTGCTGCCCCGGATCAGCGGTTGGTGCGCTATCTGGATGGGCGTCCGATCGGGGCGCGCCGTTATGACGGCCTGTTCAAGCGGGTCGCCCGTGACCTGCCGTGGGTGGCTTCGCAGGGTGTGTCGGCGCACTGGCTGCGGCATACCACGCTGACGTGGGTGGAGCGGGTTTACGGCTACGGCGTCGCCTTGGCCTATGCCGGGCATGCCGAGTCACCGAACGACACCGGCACGACGGCCCGTTACGTGAAGGCGACCTTGCAGGAGGTGGCGACGGCACTGGCGGGTCTGACCGGGGAGCCGCACCCGCTGGCTTTGCCGGAGCAGGAAGAGTAGGAGC
>NZ_PVMZ01000069.1 GCF_003001815.1 Actinoplanes italicus | reverse complement strand
TGTACTGGCCACGGACGTTGGTAACGCTGCGGAAGTCCTGAAATAGGCGAGGACCTCCGGGTGAGGTGGAGCTGTCTAAGGTTCCGTTTCACCCGGGAGGTCCTCGTGCCCCACGCTAACGCCACACTGACCGAACGCGGCCGATTGCGGCTGGCACGGTGCGTCGTGGACGACGAATGGCCGCTGCGCCGGGCTGCCGACCGGTTCCAGGTCAGCCCGACAACCGCGAAACGCTGGGCCGACCGATACCGCACCCACGGCGCGGCCGGCATGGCCGACCGGTCCAGCCGGCCGCATCACAGTCCGAATCGCACCCCCCGCCCCGTCGAACGCCGCGTCCTGCATCTACGCCGTAGCCAACGACTCGGACCGGTGCGGATCGGCTGGAGACTCGGTCTTGCGGCTTCGACCTGCCACGCGATCCTGCGCAGGGCCGGTGCCGCCCGGCTGGCCCACCTCGACCGGGCCACGGCCGAGCCGATCCGCCGCTACGAACACCAGGCGCCCGGCGACCTGATCCACGTCGACATCAAGAAACTCGGCAACATCCCCGACGGCGGCGGCCACCGCACCCACGGACGCCAGAAAGCAGAACGCAACCGCACCACCACCGCACACCGCACCACCAGCCGCGGGCTCGGCTACGCCTACCTGCACACCGCCCTCGACGATCACTCCCGGCTGGCCTACACCGAAATTCTGGCCGACGAGACCAAGGAGACCGCCACCGGATTCTGGAGGCGGGCCCACGCCTGGTTCGCCGGCCATGGCATCACCATCGTCCGGGTCCTGACCGACAACGGTTCCTGCTATGTGTCGCGGCTGTGGCATCAGACCTGCACCCAGCTCGGCGTCCGGGTGAAAAAGACCCGCCCCTACCGGCCACAAACCAACGGCAAGGTCGAACGCTTCCACCGCACCCTGACCGAGGAATGGGCCTACGCCAAGCCCTACACCAGCGAAAACGCCAGACGCAAAGCCCTACCCCGATTCCTGCACACCTACAATCACCACCGCCACCACACCGCCATCGGCGGACCACCCGCCAACCGCGTTCCCAACCTCTCTGGGCAGAACA
>NZ_PVMZ01000068.1 GCF_003001815.1 Actinoplanes italicus | reverse complement strand
CTCGATCTCGTACGCCGAACCGCACTCGACGCCTACGACCACCAGGACCTGCCGTTCGAACAACTCGTCGACGAACTCGTCCACGACCGCGACCGGTCACGCACCCCACTGATCCAGACCCTGTTCAACCACACCACCACCAGCGATGACACCATCCACGGCACCGCCACCCAACCCACCGCCGTGAAATGGGACCTGTCCCTGACCACCGTCGAGACACCCACGACGATCCACGCAGCCCTGCAGTACAGCACCGCGCTGTTCGACCGTCCGACAGTGCAGGACTGGGCGGATCACCTGGCGGTTCTGCTGGAGTCGGTGGTGGCCGGCCCGGATCGGCCGGTCTCGCTCCTGCCCATGCTCACCGGACGGGACCACGGCCTGCTCGCCGCACTCAACGACACCGCCGCCGACACGGCTCGGATCAGCATCGTCGACCTGTTCCGCAGGCAGGACCCGGGCCGGGTCGCGATAGTCGACGGCGACCGGCACGTCCTGTACCGGGAACTCGAGCAGGACTCCGACCGGCTCGCCCTCGCCATCCAGACCGAAGGCGTCCGCTCCGGCGATCTCGTGGCACTGGTCCTGCCACGCGGCACGGAGCTGATCACGGCCATGCTCGCGGTCGTCAAGGCCGGAGCCGCCTATCTGCCGATCGACGTCACCACCCCGGCGGCCCGCATCAGCCGGCTTCTGGAAGAGGCAACCCCAGCTGCCGTCCTGACCAGCCTGGACACCACGAACGTCCCCTCCGGCGGACCGGAAGTCCCCGCCTACTTCCGCCACCTCCGTACCGCCTCGGTGGGTTTCTCTCTCGTCCTTCGAACGGCCCGGCCCGCCACCGCCGTACCGAACCAGCCGACGGCCCCCCTACCCGATCAGCCCGCCTACCTGATCTACACCTCAGGCTCGACCGGCACCCCCAAAGGCGTCCTGATCCCCCACCACAACCTCACCAACCTGATCACCACGACGGCCGGCCTCTACGGGTTCGGCCCCGACGACACCTGGACCCTGTTCCACTCCCCCGCCTTCGACTTCGCCGTCTGGGAAATCTGGGCACCACTACTCACCGGCGGACGCCT
>NZ_PVMZ01000067.1 GCF_003001815.1 Actinoplanes italicus | reverse complement strand
GCGCTGCTGCCCACGCCGAGCCACCGCGATCGTGCAGGCCATCCTCGTTCTGCACCACGTCGAAGCCAACCGCTACGCAGGATGAAAAAGGCTCAAGGATTGGACGGCTATGCAACGCCATCACTCGAACAGTGGGAGATGATCAAGATCGCGCCGCGTCGTTCGTCGCTGGGCCCCGGTGACCCTCTACCGGGCAAGGAGCCGACGCTGCCTCCGACGCCCAGTCTCTTGCCAGACCAGTTCGAGGACTTCACCGAGCGAGTGCTGAGTGCGCATCGATTCTGTCCTGGTGGAATTCGGCGTGTCACACGAGTCGAGCGGTGGGGCCGCCGAGGCGACTTCCAGGACGGCATCGACTTCGAAGGCGCGTTCAGCGATAGGAAGACTGCAGCATGGCAGTGCAAGCGGCAGGACAAACTCACCCCGGCGGATGTCCGCGAGGCTGTTCGGGTCTGCACCTTCAAGGCTGATGAGTACTACCTCGTCTTCTCCGGCGAGGCCTCTCGTGATGCCAGGAACGAGATCAAGAAGTTCCCACGCTGGCAGCTGTTAGACCGTCGCGGCCTCAACCGGATGTTGAATGATGTTCCGTTACACAAGCGTCGTGATGTCCTTGATCAAACCTGGGATCGGCGGACGCGGCAGTTCCTTCTCAACGTTCCAGGCGCCGACGCTTTCCTGAGCCTCGATACTTTCGTAGCAGATCGAACACGCTCATCGGCTCCCTTGAACGACTGCGGACCCAGAATCGGCCGCAATGCGGAGATCGAGGCGATGCGTACGGCGCTCAACCGGGCTCACGACTGGCCTAGCGTTGTTACTGTTGCCGGCCCGGGTGGTCGCGGCAAGACCCGACTACTCACCGAAGCTTTGCAGGAGTTCCAGCAGGCTAATCCCCAGGTTCCAGTCATCTGCTTGTTTCCCGGTCGCGTCGTGGACCAGGCCGCTCTGGACGAACTGCCTCATACACCGGCCGTCGTTGTGGTCGACGACGCGCACCGAGACCCAGCCTGGGCCTGCCCCGTTTTGACGGACATCCAAGATCAGGGGACCTGGGGTCTCCGGGAGGATGTCCAGCATCATGGAGAGCGTGGGAAAGAAGCGAT
>NZ_PVMZ01000066.1 GCF_003001815.1 Actinoplanes italicus | reverse complement strand
TGGGCTTGACCCGTTTCGACGGACAGGGTCGATGAGTTGGTCTTCAGGCTACGTTTAGTGCGGGTAGCAGGCTGATGTCGGTGCCGTTCTCGTAAGCGGCGGGACTTCGGTAGCCGAGGCTGGAGTGTCGGCGTCGGGTGTTGTACCAGCCCTCGATGTACTCGAATATCGCTTGGTGGGCCGTCGTGCGGGTGGTCCAGGGCTGCCGGTGGATCAGCTCGGTCTTCAACGTCGAGAAGAACGATTCGGCGACGGCGTTGTCCCAGCACTGCCCGCGCCGGCCCACGCTGAGCCGCACGCCGTGCCGCTTCGCGAGACGGGTGTGCTGGGCACTGGTGTATTGGCAGCCGCGGTCGGAATGAAAGATCAGGCCGTCGGCAGGCCGGCGGCGTTGCAGGGCGTCGGTCAGGGCGGCGTCGACCAGGTCTGTTCTGAGGTGGTCGGCAACGGCCCAGCCGACGACGCGGCGGGAGGCCAGATCGATGACGGTGGCCAGGTACAGCCAGCCTTCCCACGTGTTGATGTAGGTGATGTCGCCGCACCAGCGGGTGTCGACCGCCGCCGGGTCGACGGTGAAGTCCCGCTCGATGAGGTCCGGGCGGACGGCGGCGCGCGGGTCCGCGATCGTGGTGGTCCTCCAGCGGCGTGGGCTCCTGCCGGCGACCCCGGCTTCGCGCATCCTGGCGGCGACGCGTTTGCGGCCGTGCCGGTATCCGGCCGCGACGAGTTCGGCGTGGATCCGCGGGGCGCCGTAGGTGCCGTTCGACGCGGTGTGCACGGCGATGATCTGCTCGGTCAGCTGCGTGTTGACGCGGTCGCGGGTGGACTGCTCACCGCGGGCGTGCTGGTAGTAGGCGGACCGGGAGACCTCGAGCAGTTCGCAGGCACGTTTGACGTTGTGCTTGCCGGCCTGCTCCGCGGCGATGAACGGGTACACGTTCACCGGGTCTCTCGCGCGAAGAAAGCCGTGGCCCGGCGCAGGATGTCGACGTCCTGGTGCAGCCGGCGGTTCTCCGAGCGCAGCCGGGCCAGCTCGGACCGCTCATCCGACGTCAGTGCGTCCGACCGGATCCCGGCGTCGAGTTCGGCCTGCTTGACCCAGGACCGCACCGCCGTCTCGGTCAGGTCGAAATCTCTCGCGACCTGCGCAACGGTACGGTCACCACGCTGACACACCTCGACGATCTCGGCCTTGAACTCAGGCGTGAACGCCCGCCGCGGCCTCGATCGCTTCTTTCCCACGCTCTCCATGATGCTGGACATCCTCCCGGAGACCCCAGGTCCCCTGATCTTGGATGTCCGTCAAAACGGGGCAGGCCCA
>NZ_PVMZ01000065.1 GCF_003001815.1 Actinoplanes italicus | reverse complement strand
GTTCACCGATCACCGTGAGGCGGTGCCGGGGGATCGCCGCACCAGCGCGGGTCCGGTTCGGATCTGGAATTCCCGTGCGGACTGGGTGGTTCACCCGGAGCGAACCCATCCGGCGCTGGTCAGTGACGAGGACTTCACCGCGGTCCAGGAGACCACCACCCGATCGACACCTGAGAACGATGAGCGGCGCCGGTACGCGCTGACCGGTCTGCTGATCTGTGGGGTCTGCGGGCGGCGACTGTCGGGGCATTGGGTGAACGGCCGGGCCGGGTACCGCTGCCGCCACGGGCACACCAGCGCCCAACCCGCCGCCGAGAATGCCCCACGCTGGGTGTACCGGTCCGAAACACGCCTGGTGCAGGATCTGATCGCGGCGGACCCGGAGCTGGCCGGTCTGGCGGATGCCGGCGATGTCGCGGCGTATCTAAAGGCGCGGGACCTGGTGGTCGTCTGCGGTCACGGCACTTTGGTGATCGAGGATACCGCTGGCGAGCCGGCGAAGCGCCCCGTCAGCGAAGCCGAGAAGGCGGGCGGAATCCCCAGTGAGAGCTCGGTGCCGACCGAGTCGTCGGTGGGAGAGGGTGATACCTCCGGCGCGGCGCCGACGGCGTCGGTCGAGCCGGAAGCGGTGAAGCGAATGCCGTCGCCGAACCGGCGGAACTTCAAGAATGGGCAGGTAGCAGGAAACCCCATTCGATCTTGCGGCGAGCGCATTGATCGATATGGGGTTTAACGTGTCCGAGCCTCATCTGACGATGAGGATTTCAAGTGCACTTGAGCAGGCATTTCGTCGCAGCCGTGCGGCGGCAGGGAGTCGCTGACTGTAGTGGGCGATCGGCGTGGTGAGGGCGATTCCGCTACCCGCGCTGGTGCCGCGGATGAAGGACGGGGACCGCGAAGGGCAGCGCCGGGAGTCGGTCCGGCGGGCGGCGGTGAGCCGGAAGCCGTTGCCGTTGCCGGAGGCGCCGCCGCCTCCGCGCCGGGATGCGGTTTTCGGGATGTGCGCGCTGGACGACAAGGGCCGTATCTCCGATGCGAGGGTCATGGCGGCGCTGGGCTGGGAGGCCGGCCGGCGGGTGACGTTCACGGTCGCGCATGGAGTGATCCTGATCGACGCGGACGATGCCGGCGGGCAGGCGGTCTGCGGGCGGGGGTGTTTACGCCTGCCGGTGGGGTTGCGTCGGGCGGTCGGTATCGGGTTGAGGGAACGGGTGCTGCTTGCGGCTCTGTTGGAGCCGCGTCGGTTGGTGGTGCATCCGATGGTGCAGCTGGATCGCTGGTCGCTGCCGGTGCATGTCGCGGTGCTGGGTGGTGAGTCGTGACGGCGGCGCGGGTGCGGCCGGAGGTGGTCGAGGCGGCGCGGATGCTGCTGGATCAGATGGGCATCACCGCCGAGGCCCTGCTG
>NZ_PVMZ01000064.1 GCF_003001815.1 Actinoplanes italicus | reverse complement strand
GGTCGCGTCCACCGAAGTGGTGTATGACCGGGACTTTCCGGGATGAAAGAGGCGGCCACCGCAGATCCTTCGGATTGCCTAGATCAGAAGGAGAGACCTGCGATGGCCGCACAAGAGAGTCTGGACCTGGCCGGTTTGCTGGACACGCATTTGGAATCGGCGAGCCCTGATGTGCTGAAGTCCCTGGTCAAGACGTTCGCTGACGCGTTGATGTCGGCCGAGGCCGACGCGGTGTGCGGCGCCGGTTACGGCGAACGCACGCCCGAGCGGGCCAATTCCCGCAACGGCTATCGGCATCGGGAGTGGGACACCCGGGCCGGCACCGTCGACCTCGCGATCCCGAAGCTGCGGTCCGGCTCGTACTTTCCGGACTGGCTGCTGCAGCACCGCCGCCGGGCCGAACAAGCCCTCGTGTCGGTGGTGGCCACCAGCTATCTGCTCGGGGTGTCGACGCGGCGGATGGAGAAACTCGTCGAGCAGCTGGGCGTCAAGCAGTTGTCCAAGAGCCAGGTCTCGGAGATGGCCCGGCATCTGGACGCCCAGGTCGAGGCGTTCCGCAACCGGCCGCTGGATCAGTGCCCTTACACGTTCGTGTGGACCGACGCCCTGGTCATCAAGGTCCGCGAACACGGCCGCACGGTCAACGTCCATGCCCTGGTCGCGGTCGGCGTCAACGCCGACGGCGGCCGTGAAGTGCTGGGCCTGGACGTCGCCAGCGACGAGGACGGCGCCGGCTGGCTGGCCTTCCTGCGGTCGCTGACCGCCCGCGGCCTGTCCGGCGTCCGCCTGATCATCTCCGACGCCCACCGCGGGCTGATCGGTGCGATCGGCGCGGCGCTACCCGGTGCGCAGTGGCAGCGGTGCCGCACCCACTACCTGCGCAACCTGCTCGCCAAAGTCCCCAAGAGCGCACAGCCCTGGGTCGCCACGCTGGTCCGCACGATTTTCGACCAGCCCGACGCCGCCGCCGTCGCCGCTCAGTTCGACCGGGTCCTGGACAGCATCAGCGAGAAGTTCCCGGCCGCCGCCGAACACCTCGACGACGCCCGCGCCGACCTGCTCGCCTTCACGAGTTTCCCGCGAGAGCTCTGGCGTCAGATCTGGTCGAACAACCCGCAAGAACGGCTGAACAAGGAGATCCGCCGCCGCACCGACGTCGTCGGGATCTTCCCGAACCGTGACGCGATCATCCGCCTCGTCGGCGCGGTCCTGGCCGAACAGACCGACGAATGGGTCGAAGGCCGCCGCTACATGGGCCTGGAGATCCTCGCCAAAGCCCGCCTGGCCAGCGTCAATGCCGAACGCCCCGATACCGAAACAATCGAAACGACCGCAATCGCCGCATAAGATCAACAGACACGGATCAGCGCTGGCCGCCTCTTACACCACGCCAGTGGACGCGACC
>NZ_PVMZ01000063.1 GCF_003001815.1 Actinoplanes italicus | reverse complement strand
ACCACCGAGACCGAGCGGAAACTCGCCGGCATCTGGTCCGAACTGCTCGGCATCGACCGCATCGGCACAACCGACGACTTCTTCGACCTCGGCGGACACTCCCTGCTCGCCACCCGCGTCATCGGCCGCATCCGCACCACACTCGGCATCGACCTACCCCTGGCCGCACTCTTCGACCAGCCGACCATCCGTACCCTCGCCGCCCTGATCGACGCCGACAACAACCCCACCGCCACACCGATCACCCCCACCGGCCGCGACCGGCAACTGCCGTTGTCCTTCGCCCAGCAACGACTCTGGTTCCTCACCCAACTCGACCCGGACTCCACCGAATACCACGTACCGGTGATGATCCCGCTGGACGAGGGGACCGACCCCGCCGCTGTCGCTGACGCGCTGACCGCCATCGTGGAGCGCCACGAGGTACTTCGCACCCGCATCGTCACGGACGCCGACGACCGCCCGTACCAGGTGATCGACGCACCGGCGCCGGTACCGCTGGACGTCATCGACACAACCGGCGGTGACAGCCGCGGTATCGGCCACGCCCTCATCACGGCACCGTTCGATCTGGCCATCGGACCGCTGCTGCGGGCCGGCCTGCTGCGCGAACACGGCAACCGCTACACGCTGGTGCTGTGCATGCACCACATCGTCGCCGACGAGTGGTCGGCCGCGATCCTCCGTGACGAGTTGCAGGCCTTCCTCGGCCAGGCCGGTCCGAGGCCGCCGGATCTGCCGGTGCAGTACGCCGACTATGCGGTATGGCAGCGTCAGCATCTGGTCGGCGAGGTCCTCGACGGCCAGCTCGCCTACTGGCGCCGGCAACTCGCCGATCCGCCGGTGCTGGAGCTTCCGGCCGACCGGCCCCGGCCGCCGATCCGCTCGGCCGACGGTGCGGCGGTGACGGTTCGCATTCCCGAGCACGTCACCGACGGCTTGCGGGAGCTGTCCCGGGCACGCGGGACCACGATGTTCATGACGCTCGCCGCCGCCTACGCCGTCCTGCTGCACCGGCACACCGGCCAGAACGACCTGCTCATCGGCACCCCCGTCGCGAACCGCGGCCAAGCCGAGACCGAGAACCTCATCGGCTTCTTCGTCAACACCCTCGCCCTGCGCACCCGCTTCGACACCGATCCCACCTTCGAAGAACTCCTCGATCTCGTACGCCGAACCGCACTCGACGCCTACGACCACCAGGACCTGCCGTTCGAACAACTCGTCGACGAACTCGTCCACGACCGCGACCGATCCCGCACCCCACTGATCCAAACCCTGTTCAACCACACCACCACCAGCCACGACACCATCCACGGCACCGCCACCCAACCCACCGCCGTGAAATGGGACCTGTCCCTGACCACGGCGGAGACCCCGACCACGATCCACGCCGCCCTGCAGTACAGCACCGCCCTGTTCGACGACGCGACCATCCGCGCCTGGGCCGACCACCTGCTGCTCCTGCTGGACGCGATCGTCACCGATCCCGGCCGCCCGGTCTCCCTGCTGCCGGTCCTGACCGCCGGCGAGGAGTCCCGGCTGGCCGCACTCAACGACACGAGTGCGGAGGTGAGCCACACCGGCATCGTCGACCTGTTCAGCAGGCAGGACGCCGACCGGGTCGCGATCGTCGACGGTGACCGGCGCATCCGGTACCGGGAGCTCGGCGAGTACTCCGACAGCCTCGCCCACGGTCTGCTCACCCAGGGCGTCCGTCCGGGCGACCTGGTCGCGCTGATCCTGCCGCGCGGTGCCGAGCTGATCACCGCGATGCTCGCGGCCCTCAAGGCAGGTGCCGTCTACCTCCCGATCGACGTGACCACCCCGCCGGCCCGCATCGCCCAGCTCCTGGACGACGCCGCACCTGTCGTCGTACTGACCGGCCCCGGCAGCGAGCGCCCGCAAACCGCGGCGACAGTGCTGGACATCGCAGCGTTCACCACCGGTGATCCGGCCGCCAGCCGGCCCGATCTGAACGGTCGTGCCGCCGGGAGTTCATCACCGGCGGGACGGGTTCCACTGCCGGTCCGGTCGCCGGACGATCCGGCCTACCTGATCTACACGTCGGGTTCGACCGGCACCCCCAAAGGCGTCCTGATCCCCCACCACAACCTCACCAACCTGATCACCACCACCGCCCGCGAATACGGCTTCGGCCCCGACGACACCTGGACCCTGTTCCACTCCCCCGCCTTCGACTTCGCCGTCTGGGAAATCTGGGCACCACTACTCACCGGCGGACGCCT
>NZ_PVMZ01000062.1 GCF_003001815.1 Actinoplanes italicus | reverse complement strand
TTGATGAGGCCGACGGTGGCGGTCTGGACGAGGTCGTCGGTGGGTTCGCCGCGGCCGGAGTAGCGGTGGGCGAGGTGGCGGGCGAGAGGCAGCCATGCCTCGATCGCCCGGTCCCGCAGCGCGGCGCGCGACGGATGCTCGGCAGGCATGGCGGCCATCGCGGCAAGCAGCTCGGCCGCGCTGTCCGCCGGGGCCTCGGCGCTGGCCATCGTCGACGGCTGCACCGCCGTCGAGGTCTTGGTGACGGTCATGTCGTGGTCCTCCCTGACACCTTCCCGGAGAGCCGGTCCCGTTGGTTTGGGACCCGGTCGGTCGGGCATCCATATACGTGGGACAGCACCCGAGGGTGCCGTCCGGGCGCATGTTGGCCGTTCGGTTACGAGGACTCTATACGACAGGCCTAGAGAACACTAGCCGAAAGTATGAGGTGTTTACCGTGACAGAACGGACATATGCAGGCATTATGATCGGCCCTTTTCGAGATCTGAGGCCCCACGCCTATCTGTTTTTCCCCCGGGAGTGGGCAAGATAGGCACATGACGTCGCCGCCCGCCCCGGTTCCACACCCGGCGGCGACCCAGCTCCGCAGCTGGAACCTCGACGGGGTCGGTGGTTTGCGTCACCTGCGAGCCGATCTCCGCGACGCCGTCGCCGGCACGCCCCTCGACGACGAGGACGGCCTGGACCGGATCACCGTGGTCGCCACCGAACTGGCCACCAACGCGCTGCGGCACGGCCGGGCGCCTACCGTCATCCGCCTGTTCCGGGAGCCGGGGGCCTTGGTCCTCGACGTGGCCGACCACGATCTGGCGGGGGAGCCGCTCTTCGATCAGGAGCGGCCCATCGGTCTTGGCGGGCTCGGGTTGCGACTCGCTCGCACCTTCGCCACCGATCTCGGCTGGTACCGGACAGCCGAAACCAAACACATATGGGCAAGATTCGATTTCGTACGGGACTAGCACCCGGCCATGAGGTCTTTGCCGCCTTGGTGCCCCGCAGCCCGGCGCCCTGCTCTCCGCTGTTGTGGATGTTCCCCGTTCCGCTGAGCGGGGCCGGCCCTCCGGCTGTGCGTCCTCTCCCAGTTCTTACCCCAGGCGGCTCTCACGCCGCCTGTCACTGAGCACCCTTCTCTCGCGGGCTGTCGCGCCTGGTCTGGTGCCACGCGGTCTGTCGCTTCCGGGACTGTCTCCCCCGCCGCCCTCCCCGGGCTGTCCCCTTGCTGCTTGTGGTGGGCTCGGTCGCCTTGCTTCCCGCGGGATCTTGGACGGCCTCTTCGCCTGGGTCGCCTATCAGCATCCGAGGACCAACGCGCGCCGCACGAATCTTGGAACCTGACGCGCGCTTGGGCGTACCTCCTCATCCAAGGTCTTCTCGGCGGGACGGCCCTCAGAAGCTTCTGGCTGGTGCGGCATGCGAGGCCGCGGTGCTGACGGTGACCGGATCTGCGTGCCTCGAACGTCCCGTTGACACGGAGGGATCGAAACCCGTCCCGGATCGTGGCCGGCGCGATCGCATCCTGGCCAACACGGGTTTGCTCTCCATCGGTGCACAACCGCCATGGAACGGATCGGTGTGAGAACCACTCGGCAACGGGGTCCGGACCACTCTTCCAAGCCCGACCGCGTCCCAAGCCCGACCGCGTCCCAAGCCCGACCGCATCTCAAGGCCGACTGCGTCTCAAGGCCAGAACGGCTCCGCGCGAATCGTCTCCATACCGGCTCCCTGCCGATCGCTTCAGGGCGATCACCTCCGAGTTGGTTCCTCCGGGTCGAGGCGGGTGAAGCTCCGCAGCCGAGGCGGTGGTGTCGAGGCGGTCGGGCCGGTGCTTCTGCTTGGCGCGATGGCTTCGGGCAGCCGGCTTGAGACTCGTGGGGAGGTTGGCGGCACTGGGGTGCAGCCGGTGTTGAGGGGTGATCGCTCTGGGCGCGCGGTTCTCGTTGGGCTCGAGTGGCCGGTGTGTTGCTTGAGTGGTGCATGAGAGACGTGTTCATTCCGTGTCCGGTCCACTTCGTATCGTCATTGGCCTCATTTGACTCCCTGGTACCAGTCGCACCTGGAGTGCGATCCCGTGTGGGGGCCGATTTGGCGTTGCGAGGACGACCGGGTAATGTTCTCCGAGCCGGCAGGGAAACGGGCGAGGCAAGCGGGTCAGGCAACACAGACACGCAACGGCCGTCCTGCCAAACCCCGAAGATTGAGTGCCACGAGGCATCGTGTACTCTTCTGCGGGCTCCAGCGGTTTCTGTTTTGTCGAATTCGGTTGCGAAACGCGGATTTGACACGGTGGAAACGGCGGGTAAAGTAGAGCGAGTGCCCCGGAGGGCGGGCCGCGGAAGCGGGTCGCAGAATGGTGTGCGGTTGTTCTTTGAGAACTCAACAGGGTGCTTGATAAGCCAGTGCCAATTATGGCAATACCCGGGCTTGTCTTCGGACAGGTCTAGGATTC
>NZ_PVMZ01000061.1 GCF_003001815.1 Actinoplanes italicus | reverse complement strand
CCACACCACCTCCGGCACCAATGGACCGACTCCACGCTGATCAACATGTACGGCATCACCGAAACGACAATCCACGTCACCCACCAACACGTCGGTCACCACGTCAACATAGGCACCCCACTGCCGAACTACCGGATCCACCTACTCGACCAGCACCTGCAACCCGTCCCGCCCGGCACCCCCGGAGAAATCCACGTCGCCGGAGCAGGACTCGCCCACGGCTACCACCACCAGCCCACCCTCACCGCCGAACGATTCACCCCCGACCCGTTCAGCCAGACCGGCGAACGCCTCTACCGCTCCGGCGACCGCGCCAGACTCCTACCCGACGGCACCCTCGAATACCTCGGCCGCACCGACACCCAACTCAAAATCCGCGGCCACCGCATCGAACCCGCCGAAATCGAGAACACCCTCACCACACGTCCGCAGATCAACGCCGCCATCGCCACCGAACACCACGGCCGCCTCATCGCCTACGTCATCGCGGCCGATGGGCTGCCCGCCGCCGACCAGATCCGCGAACACCTGCGGACCACACTGCCGGAACACATGATCCCGGCCCTCTACATCGAAATCGCCGGCATCCCGCTCAACACCAACGGCAAACGCGACCTGACCAAACTGCCGAAGCCCGACACGAGCCGTCCGGAACTCTCCACCAGCTTCCAGGAGCCGACTCCCGGAACCGAGCAGACCCTGGCCGGCATCTGGTCCGAACTGCTCGGCATCGACCGCATCGGCACAACCGACGACTTCTTCGACCTCGGCGGACACTCCCTGCTCGCCACCCGCGTCATCGGCCGCATCCGCACCACCTTCGGCGTCGGCCTGCCGCTGGCCGCGATGTTCGATCACCCGACCGTGCAGTCGCTGGCCGCCGCGGTCGACCGCGCGCGCACCGAGCGGAACGGCCACGATGACGGCCACATCCTCACGCTCCCGCCGATCGCCCCGGCCGGCCGCAATCAGGATCTGCCCCTGTCGTACGCCCAGCAGCGTCTCTGGTTCCTGGCCCAGCTGGACCCGGCCTCGATCGAGTACCACGTCCCGGTCCTGATCCCGCTCGACGCGGACGTCCGCCCGGCCGCGGTGGCCGACGCCCTCAGCGCGATCGCCGAGCGCCACGAGATCCTGCGCACCCGCCTGGTGACCGGCACGGACGGCCTGCCCCACCAGGTCATCGACTCTCCGTCGCGGGTCGCGGTGGAAACGAGCGCATCACTGTCACAGCTGATGACGGCGCCGTTCGACCTGGCCACCGGTCCTCTGCTCCGTGCCGGCATCATCGGCGGCGCCGATCTCGGCGAAAAGGCCGGGCTGGGCCGAGGCGACGGGGCAGGCCGGCTTCTGGCGCTCGTTCTGCACCATGCGATCTGCGACGAATGGTCGGCCGGCATCCTCACGGCCGAGCTGAAGGCGCTCCTGGGCGGCGAACGCCTGGAGCCGCTGCCGTTCCAGTACGCCGACTACGCGCTCTGGCAGCGCACCTGGCTGACCGGCACGGTCCTGGACGCGCAGCTGGACCACTGGCGCACCGTACTGGCCGGCTCGCCGCAGCTGGAGCTGCCGACCGACCGCCCGCGCCCGCCGGTCCGCTCGACCGCCGGTGACGTCGTCGAGTTCGGCATTTCCGCCGGGACCGCCGAACGGCTGCGGGAACTGGCCCGCGCTCACGGGGCGACGATGTTCATGACCCTGGCCGCCGCCTACGCGACCTTGTTGCACCGGCACACCGGCCAGGACGATCTCATCGTCGGCACCCCGGTGGCCGACCGTGGGCAGACCGAGAACCTGATCGGCTTCTTCGTCAACACGCTCGCCCTGAGGACGCGGTTCGACGGCGACCCCACGTTCGGCGAGCTCCTCGACCGGGTGCGGGCCACCTCGCTGGACGCCTTCGCCCATCAGGAGCTGCCGTTCGAGCAGCTGGTCGACGATCTGGTCCAGTCCCGCGACCGGTCACGCAGCCCGCTCGTCGAGACGCTCTTCACCTACTCCACCGACGTGACCGCACCGATCCGGGTGCTGGACACCACGGTGGCGAAGTTCGACCTGAGCCTCAGCACGATCGAGGGCGCCGACGGTGGCGTACGGGCAGGTCTGTACTTCAGCACCGCCCTGTTCGACCGTTCCACGATCGAGCGGATGGCCGGCCATCTGACGACCCTGCTCGAAGGCGTCGTCACCGACCCGGAGCAGCCGGTCTCCCAACTGCCGATCCAGGACCGTCACGACCACCCGGACACCACCGTCGTGCTGCCGGTCGACACCGTCCTCGACCTCATCGACTTCGACGGCACCGCGCTGATCTTCGGTGACCAGACCGTCGGATACCGCGAACTGCACGAACGCTCCAACCAGCTCGCCCACCACCTGCGCGCGCTCGGCGGCGGCCCGGAGACCGTGATCGCGCTGCCCCTGGAACGAGGATTCGACCTGGTCATCGCGATCCTCGCGATCTGGAAGACCGGCGCCGCCTACCTACCGCTCGACCCCAAGCACCCGGAAGCCCGCAACCGGCTGATGGCCACCACGAGCCGGGCACTGCTCACCATCACACCGGAATTCCTGGCCGACCCCGCCATCACCGACCGTCCCACCAGCGCTCCGGACATCACGATCCACCCCGACCAGGCCGCCTACGTCATCTACACCAGCGGAACAACAGGCAACCCCAAGGGCGTCGTCAACACCCACCGGGCCCTGCTCAACCGCATCAACTGGATGCAGAACGCCTACCCGCTCTCCCCCGCCGACACGGTTCTCCACAAGACCCCGACGACGTTCGACGTCTCGGTGTGGGAACTCGTCTGGTCCCTGACCACGGGCGCCAGGATGGTGATCGCCGAGCCGGGCCGCCACGCCGACCTCGACCACCTGCACCACCTGCTGCACACCCACCAGGTCACGACCACACACTTAGTACCGTCCGTGCTTCACCACTTCGCCCGGAGCGCCTGGCCGCACCCGCTGCCGCACCTGCGTGACCTGATCAGCAGTGGCGAGGCACTCCCGGCTGCCGACGTCGACGCCCTGTACCAGCGGCACCCCACCGTCGCCGTCCACAACCTCTACGGACCGACCGAGGCCGCGATCGACGTCACCCACTGGACCTGCGCCCGTGGGGGAAGCGACGAGATCCCCATCGGCCGCCCGATCGACAACATCCGCATCCACCTGCTCGACAAGCACCTGCAGCCCGTTCCGCCCGGCGTCACCGGCGAGATCCACATCGCCGG
>NZ_PVMZ01000060.1 GCF_003001815.1 Actinoplanes italicus | reverse complement strand
ACCCCGATTCCTGCACACCTACAATCACCACCGCCACCACACCGCCATCGGCGGACCACCCGCCAACCGCGTTCCCAACCTCTCTGGGCAGAACAGCTAGTACCGTCGCCCCAGACGATGCGGTCGCCGTCGAACCGCTGGGGAAGCGGCCGGTGGTCCGGCCGCCCGGCGGCGACGGCGGCCCGGTACCGGCCGTCGTCGATCACCGGCACCGTCCCCGACACCAGCCGCGGCCCCCACCGCGAGGTGTCCAGCCCGGTCCTGGTCAGCCACCAATGGAAGTCCCGGCCCAGGATCCGCTGCCGCTGGAACCGCAACTTTCCACGCGTCGTGATACTCACCGCCGCCACCCGCGCGAGCTCGACCGCGATCTGCACCGCCGAGTTCCCGCCACCGACCACCACCACCCGCGCCCCGGCCAACCCGTCGGGATTGCGGTACTCGGCGGCATGCAGCACCCGACCGGTGAACGACTCCAGACCCGCCAACTTCGGCCGGAACGGGAAACCGAAGCCGCCGCTCGCCGCGACCACCGCCGGCGCCCGCACGACCCCACCGTCCACCGTCGTGATCATGAAACCGTCCTGCGTGGCGGTCACCTGCTGGACGCGGGTGCCGGAGCGGACCTCCGCGTCGAGGGCCTCGGTGTACGCGGTGAGGTAGGCGACGACCTCGTCACGGACCGGATAGCGGTCCGGGTCGCCCGGGAACGGCATGCCGGGCAGCCCGGAGAACCGAGCCGGCGAGAACAGCGTGAGGCTGTCGTAGTAGGCCGGCCACGATCCGCCCGGCCCAGCGGCGGCGTCCAGCATCAGTGGGCGAAGCCCGCGCCGGGCCGCAGCGTTGGCGGTGGCGAGTCCGGACTGGCCGCCACCGATGACGACGAGGTCTGCGGAAGTCATGCCGACAATGTATCGTCACATCGGGAAATGACGAAATGAGTGCTGGAAGGGACACTGGTAGCCGATGACCACGCCCACACCACTTGACGGCCTCACCCAGGACTTCCTCAAAGCCCTCGCCAGCGAAACCCGCCAGCAGATCCTCATGCTGTTCGTCGGCGGCCAAGAATTCACCGTCGGCGAGATCGCCACCGCCTGCGGCCTCGGCCAGTCCACCACGAGCGAACAACTCGCCATCCTGCGCCGCGGCGGTCTGCTCACCTCCGCCCGTGACGGCAAACTCGTCCGCTACCGGGCCGACCCGACCACCATCAGCGCCCGCATCGCCGATCTGCAGAGCTACCTCACCCTCTGCTGCCCGCCCTCCTCGGCACCGACCCCCACGGCCTGAATACCGACTACGGCTCGCCTAGCGACAAGCGCTTCGGCGACTCGTGCATGATGGTGCGGTTACGCAGCGCGCCGGCGTGCCTGACGGCCTCCGCGCCGTCGTGATCGACACGAACTCGACAGTCCATGGCCGCATCGACCTCAATGCGCTGCGAAGTCTGGCCGAGGCGCTGGCCCGCAAGGCACCCGAAACGGAGATCTGGCTTCCAGAGCCAGTGATCTGGGAGTGGGCCACCCATGCCCAAGAAGACTACGACGAACTCGCGGCGGCGAATAACGCCGTAGTCAGGAAGCTGAACGCGGCCAGAATCACCCCCTCCTTCGCCAAGGTCAAAGATCAGGACCGCGTTGACGTCTACGACGCGGTCACCCAAGAGATCGAAGGGCTCTGTTGCGGTGTTCGGTCGGGACACGCGTTCGGCCTGGCCCGGCCGCCGGGTCAGATCGCTTTGGCAAGTTCGGCGAACGCGGCGCCGAGCCGAAGCCGGGTTGGCGTCTCGGTAGCGATCTCGTAATGCCCGCGGCGAAGATTCTGGACGAAGGCGTGGCCAGCGATCACGGTCTGAGCAGTGCGGTCGGTCCGTAACCCGCGCATCGGCCGGAGTCGCTGTTTGAGCCGACTGTGATCGGCCTCGACCGGATTGTGGGCATACCGTTCGACGTGATGCCAGGCCGCCGGGATCAGGCCGGCGAGCATAGCCGGGTAGACCGCTGCGGCGTCGGTCACGACTTCGACTGGCACCGTCTTCAACGCCTTCAGAGCGCGGGCGAAGAACCTGCGGGCAGCGGCAGCATCCCGCCGAGCTGACACCAGTACGTCGATGACCTGCCCGTACTGGTCGATCGCCCTGTACACGTACCGCCAAACGCCGTTGACCTTCACATACGTCTCATCCACGAACCAGCGGTCGCCCGGAGCACGCCGGGCGAACCGAGCCGCATCGGCCAGCAGCGGCGTGAACCGCTGCACCCACCGATACACGGTGACGTGATCGACTTCGACACCACGCTCGGCGAGCAACTCCTCGATGTCGCGATAGGACAGGTTGTAGCGCAGGTACCAGCGCATCGCCACCACGATCACCTCCGGCGGAAACCGGAACCCCGCGAACGCCGACGACGGAGCAGACCACGAACGCGACCGGACTGAGGACCTCACCGATCAACGTTGCCTGAACGCCTGGCGAGGCGACACCACAACTCCCGATCGCTCAACGCAACAGCGCCGGTTGAGGACCTTACGTCGGAACTCGGGTGGATAGCTTCTCGGCACAAATCTCCTCCAGGAGCGACCGAGCATAGAAGATCACGCATGTCGCCTCCACGGAACCCGGGGAAGATCAACCGCTCCGTGAAAGCGGGGGGAACTCACCCGAGGAGAAGTCTGAGGTGTATCGCAACCTTGGACTGCGGCTGACCTATCTTCCGGAAACCAAAACGGTGCGGGCAGATTTAGATCTTGCCACGCACCGTTGGGAATCAGGTTGTGTCCGAGGGGGGGACTTGAAGGCAACCTCGTCGCAGCCGTGCCTCATCTGACGATGAGGATTTCAAGTGCACTTGACCAGGCATTTCGTCGCAGCCGTGCGGCGGCAGGGAGTCGCTGACCGCAGTGGGCGATCGGCGTGGTGAGGGCGATTCCGCTACCCGAGCTGGTGCCGCGGATGAAGGACGGGGACCGCGAAGGTCAGCGCCGGGAGTCGGTCCGGCGAGCGGCGGTGAGCCGGAAGCCGTTGCCGTTGCCGGAGGCGCCACCGCCTCCGCGCCGGGATGCGGTTTTCGGGATGTGCGCGCTGGACGACAAGGGCCGCATCTCCGATGCGAGGGTCATGGCGGCGCTGGACTGGGAGGCCGGCCGGCGGGTGACGTTCACCGTCGCGCATGGAGTGATCCTGATCGACGCGGACGATGCCGGCGGGCAGGCGGTCTGCGGGCGCGGGTGCTTACGCCTGCCGGTGGGTTTGCGCCGTGCGGTCGGTATCAGGTTGAAGGAACGGGTGTTGCTGGCCGCGCTGCTGGAGCCACGTCGGTTGGTGGTGCATCCGATGGTGCAGCTGGATCGCTGGTCGCTGCCGGTGCACGTGGCGGTTTTGGGCGGTGAGTCGTGACGGCGGCGCGGGTGCGGCCGGAGGTGGTCGAGGCGGCGCGGATGCTGCTGGATCAGATGGGCATCACCGCCGAGGACCTGTTG
>NZ_PVMZ01000059.1 GCF_003001815.1 Actinoplanes italicus | reverse complement strand
GAAGCGACCACCGAAGCCCGCCCCGAGGTGGCTGCGGGCGATGCGGCTCGCGGTCTTCCTGCCGCTGGCACTGGCCGGCGTGGCGGCGACCAGCGCGGTGCCGACGCCGGCCGCGATACACGTGTACCTCGGCGCGGACGGGGCCATGTATCTGGGCGCCGACACCCTCAAGGGCTCGCTGGCGTGGGTGGCGACCCGGGACGGCCGCACGTTCGATCCGAGCAGCGAGCCGGTCGGCACGACGTCGCCGCAGTGCTCCCTGGCCGCGCCGGTGACCTGCTACCGGGTCGTGCCCGAGCGGATGGCGGTGGAGATCCGCACCGGGACCGGCCCCTGGCAGGAGAGCTGGGGACCCACCGAGAAGCAGATGGACGAGCTGTACGACGCCTACCCCGACCGGGGCTCCTTCAGGCTCGAGTCGGAATCGCTGGCGGTGCTGGACGTGCCGGGCGGTCATGTGGTGGCGGTCGCGAACCGGCGGGACGGATTCGCGGTACGGGAGGTGGACGGAACCTGGCGGCGGATCGGCTTCCCGACCATGCCCGACGATCCCGCGCCGGTCGAGTTCGGCAAGGAGGCCGCCGGCATGTTCACGTTCGTGCTGGTGGTGCTGCTCGGCGGCCTGTTGCTCAGCGCCGTGCCGGCCTGGCGGGCGCACCGGCGGGGGAATCCGCACGTGTGGTGGTTGCTGCTTGCCCAGGTCTGCTGCGGAGGGCCGGTGCTGTGGATCGCCTTCGACGCCATGCGCAAGCACGACCCGGTGACGAGTTTCGGCGTCACCGGGTCGGTGCTGGTGTTCCTGTCGGCCTCGACGTGCACGGCGCTCGCGATGGCGTTCGCCTGGGCCGGCCGTACGTCCGTCAGAGATTCTTGAGCATGTCCTCGAAGTTCGCGGTGAGCGCGAACGGATCGGTGACCACCGCGGGTTCGCGGCGTTCGACCTCGCGGGCGAGTTCGGCGGCGGCGCGGTCGATGCGGCCGCGCAGGGGGCCCTCGACCGAGTTGGCGCCCCAGTCGTCGCTGGCCGCGAAGACCGAGGTCGGGATGATCGCCGCCCGCAGGTAGGAGAAGAGCGGCCGCAGGGCGTGCTCCAGGACCAGCGAGTGGCGGGCCGTGCCGGCGGTGGCGGCGAGCAGGACCGGCTTGTCGACCAGGGCGTCCTTGTCGAGGACGTCGAAGAACGACTTGAACAGTCCGCTGTAGCTGGCGGAGAACACCGGGGTGACGGTGATCAGCGCGTCGGCCGCGGTGACCGCCTCCTGGGCCTGCTTGAGGGCGGGCTTGGCGTAGCCGGTCAGCATGTTGTCGGTGATGTCGTGGGCCAGGTCGCGCAGCTCGACGACCTGGACGTCGAGGTGGACGCCGAGCTGTGCGGCGGCGCGGCCGCCCGCCGCCGACAGCTGGTCGGCGAGCAGGCGGGTCGACGACGGCTGGCTCAGGCCCGCGCTGATGACGACGAGCTTGCGCTGCTTCATGCCTTCACTTCTTCCTTGGCGGCGTCACGAGCCGCGAGCAGGGACGCGTGGGTCGGGGCGTCCGGCACGTGGGCCGGCTTGAGGGACGCGAACTCCTTGCGCAGCACCGGCACGACCTCGGAGCCGAGCAGGTCGAGCTGCTCGAGGACGGTCTTGGTGGGCAGGCCGGCGTGGTCGAGCAGGAACAGCTGGCGCTGGTAGTCGCCGACGTACTCGCGGAAGCCGAGCGTGCGGTCGATGACCTGCTGCGGGCTGCCGACCGTGAGCGGCGTCTCGCGAGTGAAGTCCTCCAGCGACGGGCCGTGGCCGTACACCGGGGCGTTGTCGAAGTAGGGGCGGAACTCCTTCACCGCGTCCTGGCTGTTCTTACGCATGAACACCTGACCGCCGAGGCCGACGATGGCCTGGTCGGCGGAGCCGTGGCCGTAGTGCTCGAACCGCTGCCGGTAGAGCTGGACCATCCGCTGGGTGTGCGACGCCGGCCAGAAGATGTGGTTGGCGAAGAACCCGTCGCCGTAGTAGGCGGCCTGCTCCGCGATCTCCGGGCTGCGGATCGAGCCGTGCCAGACGAACGGCGGGATCTCGTCGAGCGGGCGCGGCGTGGAGGTGAAGCTCTGCAGCGGCGTGCGGAACTTGCCCTGCCAGTCGACGACGTGCTCGCGCCACAGCTTGTGCAGCAGCGAGTAGTTCTCGATGGCGAGCGGGATACCGGCGCGGATGTCCTTGCCGAACCACGGGTAGACCGGGCCGGTGTTGCCGCGGCCGAGCATCAGGTCGACGCGGCCGTCGGCGAGGTGCTGCAGCATCGCGAAGTCCTCGGCGATCTTCACCGGGTCGTTCGTGGTGATCAGCGTGGTCGCGGTGGACAGCTGAAGGGTCCGCGTCTGCGCGGCGATGTAGGCCAGCGTGGTGGTCGGCGACGAGGAGAAGAACGGCTCGTTGTGGTGCTCGCCGAGCGCGAAGACGTCGAGGCCGACCTCCTCCGCGTGCTTGGCGATGGCGACGATGTCCTTGATGCGCTGCGCCTCGGTGGGGGTCCGGCCGGTGGTCGGGTCCGTCGTGATGTCGCTGACGCTGAAGATTCCGAACTGCATGACCCGCTCCTGGTGCCTCGGCCGGGGCTTCCGACTTTCCCCGGTACTGCCACGCTCAACGCGTTTGACTGCGCAACTATTTCAGATTCAAATAACTTTGACTACGGCGGGGGTCACAGCCAGCGCGCTGACGGTCATGAAGACGACCAGTACGCCGATCTGCCCGGTGTCGCCTGCGAGCCAGACCAGGGTGCTCGTCGCCATAGCCGCCATGACCAGCAGAAACGCACCGAGTACGGAGCTCGGCGTAACCCTGGCTGCCGTCAGCGCGACGGCCGGGCAGATCAGCGCCGTGGCCACCGTCACTCCGGCCGCGGCGGTGTGATCGATCAGCACGGTCAGCAACCCGGTCGCCGCCAGCGGGGCGATCAGCCACCACCACAGCGCGCCGCCGCCGGACCGCCACAGCCGCCACACCGGTACGGCGGTCAGTACCAGGCCGCTGAAGAGGAAGGCCAGCGGGAAAGCGGGTGAGCCCGGCTCCTCCTCCGGCTCCGGCGTCAGCGACGCCAGCTCGGCCGGCACCACACTCGCCGGCAGCCCCGGGAAACCGATCCGCTTCCATACGCCGAGCCGGTCCCGGACCGCGAACCCGTCCCTGCGGTTCGCCACCACCACGACGTGACCGCCCTCCACCTCCAGCACGGAGAGCGACACCGAGCTGAGGTCGTGCGTGCCGTAGACGTCCGCCAGCCCGTCCCGGTCCCGCTCGCTGATCCGCCAGCTGTCCGCCCAGCGGGCGTCGCCCCGGTCGCTCTGCACGGCCAGCGCGCCGGTCACCACCCGATAGCACGTCGCCGGCTCCGCCTTCGCGCAGAACACCGGCTCCGCGCCGGACGGCTTGCGGGACTCCTGCCAGGTGCGGCCGCCGTCGCGGCTCACCGACCAGTCCTGGCCGGTGTCCTTCGCGCCCAGGTAGAGGGCTCCGTCGTCACCCGTCATCACGGTGTGCGCGAGCGGCTTCGGGCCTGAAGCATCGGTATCACTCGTCGCCGCCACACCGAACAGAGCCACCGGCAGCACCACGGCCAGGCGCAACGCCCGTAGCCAGCGCCGGGCCAGCGGGTCGGGCAATGGCCGGTGG
>NZ_PVMZ01000058.1 GCF_003001815.1 Actinoplanes italicus | reverse complement strand
ACCGGCGACCTCGCCCGGCAACTACCCGACGGCAACCTCGACCACCTCGGCCGCACCGACCAGCAACTCAAGATCCGCGGCCACCGCATCGAACCCGCCGAAGTCGAGCACGCCCTGACCCGGCATCCGCGGATCAGCGCGGCGGTCGTGGTGGGTCACGAGGACCGGCTGGTGGCGTATCTGGTGCCGGACGGGACCCCGCCGGACGGTCAAGAACTTCGGCGCCACCTCGGCGCCGTGCTGCCCGACTACATGATCCCGGCACTGTTCGCCGAGATCGACGGCATCCCGCTCACGGTCAACGGCAAACGCGACCTCACCGCCCTGCCCGCACCGCGGCAGGCCATCACCACCGGACACGTCAGCCCGGCCACCGCGACCGAGAAGATGGTGGCCGGGATCTGGGCCGACCTGTTCGGTGCCGAACGGGTCGGCGCGACCGACGACTTCTTCGACCTGGGCGGCCACTCGCTGATCGCGACCCAGGTGGTGAGCCGGATCCGGGCGGCCGGGCACGAGGTGACCGTGGCCGACCTGTTCGACCACCCCACGGTCGCCGGGCTCGCCGACGTGATCGACCGGGCCGCCACCACGGTTCTGCCGCCGATCACCGCGGTCGCTCGCGGCCGCGAGCTTCCGCTGTCGTTCGCCCAGGAGCGGCTCTGGTTCCTCGCCCAGCTGGATCCGGACTCGGTCGAGTACAACGTGCCACTGCGGATCCCGCTCGACGGGCCGCTGGACACCGACGCCCTGGCCACGGCGCTGACCGCGCTGGTCGACCGGCACGAGATCCTGCGTACCCGCCTGGTCGCCGGTTCGGACGGCGGCCCGGTCCAGATCGTCGACCCGGCAGCGCCGATCACCCTGACGCGCTCGGCGGACGCGCTCGCCCCCTTCGATCTGGGCACCGGGCCGATGCTGCGCGCCGGGCTGATCCGGGTCGCCGAGGACCGGCACGTGCTGGCGCTCGACATGCACCACGTGGTGTCCGACGAGTGGTCCACCCGGATCCTGCGGCGGGAGCTGCTCGCGCTGCTCGCCGGCGAGACGCTGCCTCCGCTGCGGATCCAGTACGCCGACTTCGCCGTCTGGCAGCGTGAATGGTTCACCGGTGCGGTCCGGGACGCGCAGCTCGACCACTGGAGACGGCGGCTCGCCCGGCCGCCGGTTCTCGACCTGCCCGCCGACCATCCGCGGCCGCCGGTCCGGTCCGGTGCCGGTGCGGTTCTCGACTTCGCGGTGCCGTCCGCCGTCGCCGACGGGATCCGGGAGCTCGGCCGGCGTACCGGCACCACTCCTTTCATGGTCTTCACAGCCGCCTACGCGGCACTGCTGCACCGCTACTCGGGCCAGGACGACCTGCTGATCGGCACGCCGGTGGCGGGCCGGAACCATCCCGACGCCGAGCCGCTCATCGGGTTCTTCGTCAACACCCTGGCCCTGCGCTTCCGGCTCGACGGCGACCCGACGTTCACCGAGCTTCTGGCCAGGACCAGATCAACGACCCTTGAGGCGTACGCCCACGCGGATCTGCCGTTCGAACAGCTGGTCACCGAGCTGGTCCGGGAGCGCGACCGCTCGCGCACGCCGCTGGTGGAGGCCCTGTTCACCTACGCCACGGCGGGTGAGAGCGACGAGATCGTCCACACCGGGGAGCATCGGCACGACCCGGTGCCGGTCAAGTTCGACCTGTCCCTCGTCGTCGAGGAGACCGCGGACGGGCTGGTCGGGGGCGTGCACTACAGCACCGCGCTGTACGAGCCGGCCTGGGCGGACCGTTTCGCCGGTCACCTGCTGACACTGCTGTCCGAGCTGATCACGGAGCCGGACCGTCCGGTGTCCCGTGCCGGGATGCTCACCGCCGCCGAGCGCGAGCAGCTGAAATCCTGGAACGAGCAGGTCGTACGGCCGGAGGCGGCGCCCCTGGCGATGGACGCGATCGCGAGCCGCGCTCGTGAACGTCCCGGCGCGCGGGCCGTGGTCAGCGGAGACCGGGCGATCACCTACCGCGAGCTGGACGAGCTGGCCGACCGGCTCGCACATCACCTGCTCGACAGCGGCGCCGGGCCGGAGACCGTGGTCGGCGTCCACCTGGAACGCGGGATCGAGCAGGTCGCGGCGATGCTGGCGGTCTGGCGGGCGGGGTGCGCCTATCTGCCGCTGGATCCGGATCTGCCCGCCGAGCGGATCGCGTACATGCGCGCCGACGGTGACGCGCGGATCGTCATCGACCGGGCCGTGCTCGACGATCCACGCGTCCGGGCGGCCCGCTCCGGGCCTCCGGCGGTCCGGGTCCGCGGTGACCAGCTCGCGTACCTGATCTACACGTCAGGGTCGACCGGGCGGCCCAAGGCCGTGCAGGTCACCCACGGTGGCCTGGCGAACCTCATCACGGGGCACCGCGCGGTGTTCGGGATCGGGCCGGAGACGGTGCGTCTGCAGTTCGCGTCCGCCGGGTTCGACGTGGCCGTCGCCGAGGCGGCCGTCGCGCTCGCGTCCGGCGCCACGCTGGTGATCGCCGCCGGAGCGACCCGGACCAACCCGGAGCGGCTCGTCGAGCTGATCGCCGGGCAGGGTGTCACGGTCGCCTCGCTGCCGCCGGCCGTCCTGGCCACTCTGGAGCCGGAACAGCTGGGCGGTCTCGCGACCCTGATCACCGGCGGCGAGCAGCTCGACGCCGCGCTGGCCGGCCGGTGGGCCCGCCGGCACCGCATGATCAATTCCTACGGGCCGACCGAGACCACGGTCTGCGCCACCACGGCCCTGGTCCCGGCGGACCCGGTGCACCGGCCGGCGATCGGTTTTCCGCTGGTCAACGTCCGGGTGCACCTGCTCGACCGGTGGCTGCGGCCGGTGCCGGTGGGTGTGCCCGGGGAGATCTTCATCGGCGGAGCCGGGGTGGGCCGCGGCTATCACAGCCGACGGGTCCTGACCGCCGGTTCGTTCGTCCCCGACCACCTCGCCGGCGACGGTTCGCGCCTCTACCGCACCGGCGACCTGGCCCGCCGCCTGCCCGACGGGCAGCTGGTCTTCCTGGGCCGCACCGACCACCAGCTCAAGATCCGAGGCCACCGCATCGAGCCGGCCGAGGTTCAGCACGCCCTCACCACCCACCCGTCGATCGCCGCGGCCGCGGTAGTCGCCCACCGCGGCCGCCTCGTCGCCTACCTCCTGCCCACCGCCCCGCAGCCTTCCCACCTCGCCACCCCGGCGGTCAGCGGGCTGCCGGCGGCAGATGAGCTGCGGGCCTTCCTGGGTGGTCTGCTGCCCGGGCACATGATCCCGTCGGTGTTCGTCGCGGTCGGCGAGTTCCCGCTGACGCCCAACGGCAAGGTGGACCTGGCCGCCCTGCCAGAGCCCGACGAGAGCCGCCCGGAACTGTCCGGCGCCTACCGGGCCCCGGCCACTCCGGCCGAGACGACCGTCGCCGCGATCTGGGCCGAAGCGCTGGGCCTCGACCGGGTCGGCGTGGACGACGACTTCTTCGACCTGGGCGGGCACTCGCTGCTGGCTGTCCGGGTGGTCGGGCGGATCCGGAACGCGTTCGGTGTGGACGTCACGCTGGCCACGCTCTTCGAGCACCCGACCGTCGCCGGCCTGGCCGGAAAGGTCGGCACCGGAGCGCTGACCACGGCCGTGCCGATCACGCCCGCCGGCCGGGACCGCCCGTTGCCGCTGTCGTTCGGTCAGCAGCGGCTGTGGTTCCTCGCCGAGCTGGAACCGTCGTCGGTCGAGTACAACGTCCGCACCCGGATCCCCCTCGACCCGCCGGTCGACGCCGACGCCGTCGCCGGGGCTCTGACCGAGGTGGTCGCCCGCCACGAGGTGCTGCGCACCCGCATCGTCACCGACGGGAACGGTGAGCCTCACCAGATCGTCGACCCGCCCGCGCCGGTGGCCCTCGCTGCGGCCGACGACGACCGGCCGTTCGAGCTGTCCACCGGCCCGCTGCTCCGGGCCGCGCTGGTGCCGTCCGGCCTGTCGCTGACGATGCATCACATCGTGGCCGACGAGTGGTCCGGCCGGATCCTGCGCCAGGAGCTGTCCGCGCTGCTCGCCGGGGAGACGCTGACTCCGCTGCCGATCCAGTACGCCGACTACGCAGCGTGGCAGCGGGCCCACCTGACCGGCGCGGAACTCGACCGGCAGCTCGGCTACTGGCGGCGACAGCTCGCCGACCCGCCGGTGCTCGAACTGCCGACCGACCGCCCCCGCCCGCCCGTCCGGGACATCAACGGCGCGCTGATCGAGTTCGGTCTGCCCGCCACGCTGGTCACGCGACTTCGCGCGCTGTCGCAGGAGCGGGGCGTCACCCTCTTCACGTCGCTTCTGGCGGCGTACACGGTGTTCCTACGGCAGCACACCGGCCAGGACGACGTGCTGGTCGGCACACCGGTCGCCGGGCGCCAGCACGAGACCGAGGGACTGATCGGCTTCTTCGTGAACACCCTCGCCCTCCGCGTCCGGCCGACCGGCGATCCGGCGTTCACCGAGCTGCTCGCCAGAACCAGAACAACGGTCATCGAGGCGTACGCCCATCAGGATCTGCCTTTCGAACAGCTCGTCGACGAGCTGGTCCAGGTGCGGGACCGGTCACGGACGCCGCTGGTGCAGACGGTGTTCAACTACGTGACGGTGCAGGACGCCACGCCGCCGGCCGAGATCGTGTCGAAGTTCGACATCCGCCTGATCGTCACCGAGACGCCGGGCGACGGACTGCAGGCGGCGTTCGAGTACAGCACCGCCCTGTTCGACGAGGCGACCGTCCGTGCCTGGGCCGATCACCTGCTGCTCCTGCTGGAAGGGGTGGCCGCCGACCCCGCCCGCCCGGTATCCCAGCTCCCGATCCTGACCGGCACCGATCACGCCCGCCTGGCCACCCTCAACGACACCGCAGCCGACGTCCCCCCAGCCACG
>NZ_PVMZ01000057.1:0-3478 GCF_003001815.1 Actinoplanes italicus | reverse complement strand
CGGGGTTGTTTTTCAATGCCAGGCACAGCCTTGCATTACATACCGGCCACTGTGGTGGTGCTGGTGTTCTGCGGGTGAGGTTGTGGGTTGGTCGTTGGTTGAGAATTGCACAGTGGACGCGAGCATCTTGTTTTCTGTGGATAAGTTGTCAAGGGCGAACGGTGGATGCCTTGGCACCAGGAGCCGATGAAGGACGTGGGAGGCCGCGATAGGCCTGGGGGAGCTGTCAACCTAGCTGTGATCCCAGGGTGTCCGAATGGGGAAACCTGGCACGAGTCATGTCGTGTCATCCACACCTGAATTCATAGGGTGTGTGAGGGGAACGCGGGGAAGTGAAACATCTCAGTACCCGTAGGAAGAGAAAACAACCGTGATTCCGTGAGTAGTGGCGAGCGAAAGCGGATCTAGCCTAAACCTTGTGCGTGTGATAGCTGTCAGGCGTTACGCATGGGGGGTTGTGGGATTCTTTGTTGAGGAGCTGATGATCCTCTGAGGAGTTACAAAGTTAGATGTTAGTTGAACGGCGTGGGAAAGCCGACCGTAGAGGGTGAGAGTCCCGTAAACGAAAATGTCTAGCCTCCTTGAAGAACACCCGAGTAGCAGCGGACCCCTGAAATCTGCTGTGAATCTGCCAGGACCACCTGGTAAGGCTGAATACTTCCTGGTGACCGATAGCGGACAAGTACCGTGAGGGAATGGTGAAAAGTACCCCGGGAGGGGAGTGAAATAGTACCTGAAACCGTTCGCCTACAATCCGTCGGAGCCTTTAGGGGTGACGGCGTGCCTTTTGAAGAATGAGCCTGCGAGTTAGTGGCATGTGGCGAGGTTAACCCGTGTGGGGTAGCCGTAGCGAAAGCGAGTCTGAATAGGGCGCTTTTAGTCGCATGTTCTAGACCCGAAGCGGGGTGATCTAGCCATGGGCAGGTTGAAGCGTGGGTAAGACTGCGTGGAGGACCGAACCCACCAACGTTGAAAAGTTGGGGGATGACCTGTGGTTAGGGGTGAAAGGCCAATCAAACTCCGTGATAGCTGGTTCTCCCCGAAATGCATTTAGGTGCAGCGTCGCGTGTTTCTTGCCGGAGGTAGAGCACTGGATGGTCTAGGGGGCCCACAAGCTTACTGAAATCAGCCAAACTCCGAATGCCGGTAAGTGAGAGCGCGGCAGTGAGACTGCGGGGGATAAGCTTCGTAGTCGAGAGGGAAACAGCCCAGATCGCCAGCTAAGGCCCCTAAGCGTGTGCTAAGTGGAAAAGGATGTGGGATCGCATGGACAACCAGGAGGTTGGCTTAGAAGCAGCCATCCTTTAAAGAGTGCGTAATAGCTCACTGGTCAAGTGGTTCCGCGCCGACAATGTAGCGGGGCTCAAGCACACCGCCGAAGCTGTGGCATTGACGCTTTGCTCGGTTACGTGATTCGTCATGTAATCCAGGCGCGTTGATGGGTAGGGGAGCGTCGTATGGCGGGTGAAGCGGCGGAGTGATCCAGCCGTGGACGCCATACGAGTGAGAATGCAGGCATGAGTAGCGAATGAAGGGTGAGAACCCCTTCCGCCGGATGACCAAGGGTTCCAGGGCCAGGCTAATCCGCCCTGGGTGAGTCGGGGCCTAAGGCGAGGCCGAGAGGCGTAGTCGATGGATAACGGGTTGATATTCCCGTACCCGCAAAGAAGCGCCCAAGACGAACCTCATAGTACTAACCACGCAAAGCGCCGGCGGTCTTCGGACCAAGGGTGTGGAGTCTGGGACCTCTGTGGGTAGTAGTTTAGCGATGGGGTGACGCAGGAAGGTAGATGATCCCGGCCGGTGGTTGTGCCGGGGTAAGCGTGTAGGCCGTGTCATAGGCAAATCCGTGACACATGTAGGCTGAGACGTGATGCCGAGCCGTTCTGGTGAAGTCATTGATCCTATGCTGCCGAGAAAAGCCTCTAGCGAGCTTCGAGCGGCCCGTACCCCAAACCGACACAGGTGGTCAGGTAGAGAATACCGAGGCGACGGGTGAACTGTGGTTAAGGAACTCGGCAAATTGCCCCCGTAACTTAGGGAGAAGGGGGGCCGGACGCGTGAAGCCACTTGCTGGTGGAGCGTGGTATGGCCGCAGAGAGCAGGGGGAAGCGACTGTTTACTAAAAACACAGGTCCATGCCAAGTCGTAAGACGATGTATATGGACTGACGCCTGCCCGGTGCTGGAACGTTAAGGGGACCTGTTAGCTCTTCGGGGCGAAGCGGAGAACTTAAGCGCCAGTAAACGGCGGTGGTAACTATAACCATCCTAAGGTAGCGAAATTCCTTGTCGGGTAAGTTCCGACCTGCACGAATGGCGTAACGACTTCCCCACTGTCTCAACCACAGGCCCGGCGAAATTGCAGTACGAGTAAAGATGCTCGTTACGCGCGGCAGGACGGAAAGACCCCGGGACCTTTACTATAGCTTGACATTGGTATCTGAATTTAATTGTGTAGGATAGGTGGGAGCCGGTGAAGCTCGGACGCCAGTTCGGGTGGAGGCGCTGTTGAAATACCACTCTGTTGGGTTTGGGTATCTAACTTGCGGCCCTGATCGGGTCGAGGGACAGTGTCTGGTGGGTAGTTTAACTGGGGCGGTTGCCTCCTAAAGGGTAACGGAGGCGCCCAAAGGTTCCCTCAGCCTGGTTGGCAATCAGGTGTTGAGTGTAAGTGCACAAGGGAGCTTGACTGTGAGACTGACGGGTCGAGCAGGGACGAAAGTCGGGACTAGTGATCCGGCACTTGCGTGTGGAAGCGGTGTCGCTCAACGGATAAAAGGTACCCCGGGGATAACAGGCTGATCTTCCCCAAGAGTCCATATCGACGGGATGGTTTGGCACCTCGATGTCGGCTCGTCGCATCCTGGGGCTGTAGCAGGTCCCAAGGGTTGGGCTGTTCGCCCATTAAAGCGGTACGCGAGCTGGGTTTAGAACGTCGTGAGACAGTTCGGTCCCTATCCGCCGTGCGCGTTGGATACTTGAGAAGGGCTGTCCCTAGTACGAGAGGACCGGGACGGACGAACCTCTGGTGTGCCAGTTGTTCCGCCAGGAGCATGGCTGGTTGGCTACGTTCGGAAGGGATAACCGCTGAAAGCATCTAAGCGGGAAGCCTGCTTCGAGATGAGGTATCCCACCACCTTGAGTGGGTAAGGCTCCCAGCTAGACTACTGGGTTGATAGGCCGGAGATGTAAGCACGGTAACGTGTTGAGTTGACCGGTACTAATAGGCCGAGGGCTTATCTACTTTATACATTGCGCTTGCGTCCACTGTGTGATTCACAGCAAACGAACAACCACCCCAGCCCGGGAAGGATTTCCGGGGTCAGGGTTGCTGGTTTGTTCTACCGCTGACGGCTGTTTCGGTGGTCATAGCGGAGGGGAAACGCCCGGTTACATTCCGAACCCGGTAGCTAAGCCCTCCAGCGCCGATGGTACTGCACTCGGGAGGGTGTGGGAGAGTAGGACGCCGCCGGACT
>NZ_PVMZ01000056.1 GCF_003001815.1 Actinoplanes italicus | reverse complement strand
CTTCGCTGGTGAGGGCGAGGGCGATGTCGGCGGTGGCGGCGTCGAAGTTGAAGGAGGCGAATTGCAGTGCCGGGTCGCCGGGTTGCAGGCGGTAGTGCGGTGCCAGTCCGGTGACGAGGTTGAGCAGGCCTTGGTGGGTGTTGACGACGCCCTTGGGGAGCCCGGTGGTGCCCGAGGTGTAGATGACGTAGGCGGCCTGGCGGGGGTGGATGTCCCAGGTGAAACCGGCGGCGGGTGCCGGGCCGATGTCGGTGGTGATCCCGGCCGTGGGGCTGACGTCGGTGAGGATCGCGGTGGGGCGGCTGTCGGCGATCATGTGGTCGAGCCGGGCCGCGGGCAGTTCGGGGTCGAGGGGTAGGTAGGCGGCGCCGGCTTTCCAGGTCGCGAGGATGGCGATGACGAAGTCGATGCCGCGGGGGAGCCGGATGCCGACGATGTCGTCGGCGCGGACGCCGCGGTCACGCAGGTCGGCGGCGAGTCGTCCGGCGTGCTCGTTCAGCTCTCGGTAGGTCAGGGACCGTCCGTCGCAGACGAGTGCGGTCGCCTCGGACCCGGCCGGGATCAGGTCGAGAATCGTGCGGGCCGCCGGGGGGCCGTCAGGGCCGGTGAACCCGGCGGCGAGGGCGACGCTGGGGCCGGTGAGTCCGGCCGGGGCGTGCATGGGCAGGCGGGCGACGGGGACGTCCGGGTCGGCGACGACGGCCGCGAGCAGGGCGATCAGGTGGTCGGCCATCCGCTGGACCGTGGACTCGTCGAACAGTGCGGTGCCGTATTCGAAGGCGGCGTGCAGGCCGGCCTCGTCCTCGGCGGTGGCCAGCGCCAGGTCGAACGGGACCTCGCGACGGCGGCCGGGCGCGACCACTCCGCCGCCGCCCTGCCGGTCGGTGTGGTTGAACAGCGTCTCGACCAGCGGGTTCCGTGAGCGGTCCCGGTCCCGGACCAGCGCGTCGACCAGCTGCTCGAACGGCACGTCCTGATGGGCGAACGCGTCCAGGACCGTGCTCCGGACCTGGTCGAGCAGCTCGGCGAAGGTCGGGCCCGTCTCGAAGTGGGCACGCAGGGCCACGGTGTTGAGGAAGAAGCCGATCAGGTGCTCGGTCTCGGCCCGGCCGCGGTCCGCCACCGGGGTGCCGATGATCAGGTCGTCCTGGCCGGTGTGCCGGTGCAGCAGCAGGGCGTAGGCGGCGGCCAGGGTCATGAACATCGTCGTGCCGTGGCGGCGCGACAGGTCGCGGAGCCCGGCGGTGACCTCGGCCGGGATGTCGGCGGTGACGACGGCGCCCGCCGTGGAGCGCACCGGCGGCCGGGGCCGGTCGATCGGCAGGTTCAGCACGGGCGGGCCGGCGAGCGTGGTGCGCCAGTGGGCGAGCTGCCCCTCCAGAGGCAGGGCACGTTGCCAGACCGCGTAGTCGGCGTATTGCACCGGCAGGGGCGGGAGCGCGCTTTCCTCGTACGACAGAAGGATCTCGCTCTTGAGGATCTCGGCGGACCACTCGTCGCACACCACGTGGTGCAGCACCAGATCCAGCCGGTCCGTGCCGGTCAGGGCGCCACGGATCAGCGGCCCGGTGGTCAGGTCGAACGGCTCCCACAGCTGGTCGGAATCGGACAGCTCGAACGGAGCGGCGGGCTCGACGACCTGGCGCGGCACGCCGTCGCCGTCCGGGACCAGCCGGGTGCGCAGCACCTCGTGCCGTGTTGTCACCGTGGTGATCGCCCTGGTCAGCCGTGCCTTGTCGACCGGGCCGGGGAGCCGGACGTGGATCGGCACGTGGTACTCGGTCGAGCCGGGGTCGAGTTGCGCCAGGAACCAGAGCCGCTGCTGGCCGAAGGAGAGTGGCAGCGGAAGGCTCCGCGTGGCCGGGGCGATCGCCGTTCCGGCAGGGGCGCCGTCGAGCGCGGCCGCCAGCCCGCGGACCGTCGGGTGGTCGAAGAGCAGCGCGAGCGGCACGTCGGCGCCGAGCGCGGTGCGGAGCCGGGCGACCACCCGGTTGGCGAGCAGCGAGTGCCCGCCCAGGTCGAAGAAGTCGTCGTCGGCGCCGACCCGGTCGAGTCCCAGCAGGTCGGACCAGATGCCGGCGATGACGGTCTCGAACTGTCCCTCCGGCTCGCGGTAGCCGACCGCCAGGCCCGGGCGGGTGGCGTCCGGCTCCGGCAGAGCGGCCCGGTCGAGTTTGCCGTTGGCGGTGAGCGGCAGGGCGTCCAGCCGCACGAAGACCGCCGGGATCAGGTGCTCGGGCAGACGGGCGCGGAGGTGGTCGCGGAGTCCGTCGGTGGTGGACGCGACCACGTGCGCGACGAGCCGGTCGTGGTCGGCGGTGACGACGGCCGCCGTGACATCCGGGTGTTCGGTGAGGGCGTGCTGGATCTCGCCCGGTTCGACCCGGTAGCCGCGGACCTTGATCTGGTGGTCGATCCGCCCCAGCATCACCAGCCGGCCGTCGGCCAGCCGCCGGGCCAGGTCGCCGGTGCGGTAGAGCCGCGCACCGGCGTCACCGGACGGATCCGGCACGAATGACGACGCGGTCAGCGCGGGCCGGCCCAGGTAGCCGCGGGACAGCCCGGCGCCGCCGATGTAGATCTCGCCGGTGACCCCGGCCGGTACCGGTCTCAGCCGCGCGTCGAGCACGTGCAGGGTGGTGCCGGCGATCGGCAGGCCGATCGGCGGCTCGGCGCCGGCCGTCACGTGGGCGGTGCTGGCGCAGACGGTGGTCTCGGTCGGACCGTAGGCGTTGATCAGGCGGCGGCCCCCGGCGAACGCGGCGGCGAGCCGGGCGTCCAGGCGCTCACCCGCGCTGAACAGCGTGGTCACGCCGCTTATCGCGGCCGGGTCGAGAGCGTCCAGCATCGACGGCGGCAGCGTGGCGACGGTGACGCCGTGCCGCTCGATCAGGGCGGCCAGGCGGTCCGGCCGGGTCTGCTCATCGGCGGTGGCGACGGCCAGCGTGGCACCACTGGCCAGGGCGATCGTCATCTCCCAGACCGAGGCGTCGAAGCTCATCGAAGCGAAACCGAGCGTCGTCACGCCCCGTCCGCCAGGGACGATCCGGTGCAGCGCGGCCGCCAGGTTGAGCAGGCCGCCGTGGGTGTTGCCGACGCCCTTGGGCCGGCCGGTGGAGCCGGACGTGTAGATGACGTACGCCAGCCGGCCGGGGTGGACCGGGGGCTTCCGGTGGCGTCCGGCGGCGACGGGTCCGGTGCCGTCCAGCGTGATCGTGGCGACCGATCCGGGTGTGCGGCCCGCCGTGGCGGGTTGGTCGACGACCAGGGTGGCGCCGCTGTCGGCCAGCATGTATCCGAGCCGGTCGGCCGGGTAGGCCGGGTCGAGCGGCAGGTAGGCGGCACCGGCCTTCCACACCGCGAGCACGGCGACGATCATGTCCGGACCGCGGTCCAGGCAGAGCCCGACGATCCTCTCGGGACCGGCGCCGTGCCGTCGCAGCCGCTCGGCCAACACGGTCGACCGGTGCTCCAGCTGGGCGTACGACATGGTCTCACCGGCATGGACCACCGCAACGGCCTCGGGCGCCGCCGCCGCGTGCCGGGCGATCAGAGCGGCGAGCGAGTCGGCCACCGGCAGTGACACCGCCGGCGCGTTCCACGTCGCCAGCTGCGCCAGCTCGGGCTCGGTGAGCAGCGGAAGCGCGCCGATCGGACGGTCTGGTTCGTCGGCGATCCCGGCCAGCAGAGTCGTCAGGTGGCCGGTCAGGCGGACGATCGTCGCGCGGTCGAACAGCGCGGTGCTGTATTCCGCCACCCCGCGCAGCCCGTCCCGCGCCTCGACCATCGTCAGGGTCAGGTCGAACCGGACCGTCGGCTTCAGCGCCGCCTGGTCGTCGGCCGCCGCCACCCGGGCGTGGTTGAACAGCGTCTGCACCAGCGGCGTGCGTGACCGGTCCCGGTCGGCGGCGAACTCGTCGACCAGCCGCTCGAACGGCAGATCCTGATGGGCGTACGCACCGAGCGCCGCCGACCGGGTCCGCGCCAGCAGCTCGGTGAACGTCGGATCGTCGCCGAGCCGCGACCGCAGCACCAGGGTGTTCAGGAAGAACCCGATCAGGTTCTCGGTCTCCGGCCGGCCCCGCTCGGCGACCGGGGTGCCGATCAGCAGGTCGTCCTGGCCGGTGTGCCGGTGCAGCAGGACCGCATACGCGGAGAACAGCGTCATGAACATCGTCGCGCCGGATCGGCGGGCCACCCGGCGCAGCCCCGCCACCACGTCGGCGGGCACGGTGAACGTGACCGTGTCGCCCTCGGTGGAACGGACCGGCGGACGCGGCCTGTCGGCCGGCAGCTCCAGCACCGGCGGGTCGGCCAGCTCCGCGCGCCAGTAGGACAGCGTCTCGTCGAGGCGGGCGCCGGTGAGCTGCTCCCGCTGCCAGATCGCGTAGTCGGCGTACTGGATCGGCAGCACGGGCGGCTCCGCGCCGGCGAGCAGCATGGCGAGCTCACGGGCGAGCAGGCCGGCCGACCACTCGTCGCAGACGACGTGGTGCAGGCAGAGCGCCACGAACCGGCGGCCCCCACGGACCCTGACCAGCGCCCCGCGGATCAGCGGACCGGTCGACAGGTCGAAGGGCTTCCCGGCAAGACCGACGACGGCGGTACGGGCTTCGCGCTCCGAAGACGCGTCGACGACCTCCAGCTCGAACGGCTCCGGCGGGTCGACGACCTGGAAGGGGACACCGTCGTCGTCGGCCACCAGCCGGGTGCGCAGCACCTCGTGCCGCTCGACGATCGTGCTCAGCGCCCGTGCCAGCGACTCCGGGTCGGCCGGACCGTCACCGAGCGGGATGAAGATCGGCACGTTGTACGCCGTCGAGCCAGGCTCGAGCCGGGCCAGGAACCACAGCCGCTGCTGCGCGAACGACAGCGGCAACCGGCCCGGGCGGTCGGCACGGATCGGTTCGGTCCTGGGCACGCCGCCTGCCGTGAGCACCACGGCGAGACCGGCCACGGTCGGGTGGTCGAAGACGGCGGTCACCGGCAGGTCCGCGCCGAACGCCTCCCGCAGCCGGGTGACCAGCTGCATCGCCAGCAGGGAGTGGCCGCCCGCCGCGAAGAAGTCGTCGGTCGTGCCGACCCGGTCGAGGCCGAGCAGGCCCGCCCAGATGTCGGCGATCAGCTCCTCCTCGGCGGTCGCGGGAGCGTGGTGCTCGCCGGACGGTCCCTGCTCCGGAGCCGGGAGTGCGGCCCGGTCGAGTTTGCCGTTGCCGGTCAGCGGTAGCGCGCCGAGCCGGACGAAGGCGGCCGGGATCATGTGCTCCGGCAGCCTGGTGCGCAGGTGTTCGTGCAGGCCGTCGGTGCTGTCGGCGACCACGTGGGCGATGAGCCGGTCGTGGTGGACGGTGGCGACGGCCGCGGTTACGGCGGGGTGGCTGGTGAGGGCGTGCTGGATTTCGCCGAGCTCGACTCGCTGGCCGCGGATCTTGATCTGGTGGTCGGTGCGTCCGAGGTAGTGGATGGT
>NZ_PVMZ01000055.1 GCF_003001815.1 Actinoplanes italicus | reverse complement strand
TGGTCGATTTGCTGTCTTACCTGGAGCCTCGCCCTCATCGATCACCGGTCCCTGCTGACCCGGGCTGACCTGCAAGATCAGGTTGAAAAAGGCTCCTTGAGAAAGGTACGTCGGTGTGTTCTACCGCAACAGGGCATCCAGGACGGCTTCCCGGTCGGCGTCGGAGAGAGCAGCGAACTTCCTGATGACCTGCGGAATGACGTCCTCCGGGTCGGTTCGTGAACCATAGTGTTCCCGAAGGATGCTCGCGACGAGCGGAAGCGGATCCGGTGACGGTGCGAGGTCGGGATCGTCTCCGTCCGATATGGCCTGGCGAATCGCGCTGAGTAGCGCGGCGATCTGGTCGTCCTCGACGCGGATGCTGACCAGAGTCAGAGCGAGCAGAGTGGCAGCGGTTTGTGTGGCTACGGCGCGCGGAAGGGCGAGGGTAGCTCCACGGACCGCGGCGTAGAGCCAGCCGTAGGCGGCTGCTGAGCCTTGATGCTGAGCCCGGGTCGCCGCGTAGAGGTAAAAGGTCACGGCAGCTTGAAGGTTCGACCAGGACTCGGGCCTCGCTATCGCAGCTGCAACGGACCGCGGATGCCATTCTTCTTGCCTTGCGACTTGGACCAGGCGCTGGCCGTCAAGAGGGAAGGCGCCGATCCGGGAGCGGATCAGGCGCCGGATGCAGGCTTCGCGCTGGTCTGCGGTGATAACGCCGTTGTCGAGCAGTTGTTGCAGGATGGCCTGGGTGGAGGTCGCAGGTGTGCCGGCCTGGCGAGCCAGGGCACGCAGGATCGGGTCGTCGCTCCAGAGCGTGGCACGGCGTTCGCGGGCGAGGCTGAACGGCGAGATCCAAGTTCGCAAGTCGGATCCGAGGTCGGCTTCGAACTGCTTGCCCGGTGGGCAAGTGCGTCGGTCCATGCCGGCAACGGCGGAGTGGAGTTCGGCAGCTTCGACTGCCAGGCGATCCGCTTCTTCAACGGGAGTTTCGGTGGTCTTCAGCCCTCCGAAGGTGTCGTCGTAGTAAAAGGTGCCGGGGCTGCGCAGCGCGAGTATGTCTTTGGCGGCCAGGGTGTCGAGCATGACGTCGTCAGTGGTCATCGTGCGTGCGAACCGGGAGATCGTGTGGTGGCGGATGTCCTCTGGCAGCTGTTGCAGGACGATGATCGCGGGAATATCCATGACGACGTCGTGGTCGATGGCCGTCGCCGCGGCAGCGACGCAGGCCGCGAACTCGTCGGGATGCGGGTTGTGGGCTGGTAGAACACCGCCGGCACGTTGCAGGCAGATCTCGCTGTAGCTTCGGCGGGTCGCGGCGGCGAGCATGCTGAGTGGGATTTGTCCGCGCGCCAACATGAAGGTCAGGCGCCGCCAGTGCAACTGCTCGTCGTTGCTGCGCTGCAGCATGGCCGTCATGTCGTCGCGGAGTCGGTCGGGATCGGTTGTCTGGATCCTGCGCAGGTGAGGGCTGTCGGGCCAGCGCGTGAAGAAACGCTCGGCTTCCTCTGCGGCCTCCGCGCGCAAGGCAGCCGGGATATCGGCCGACTCCGGCCATGGCACGGTCAGGTTGGTCAACGCCACCACGCAGAACTGTTCGTCGTCGCTGAAGCGACGCAGCAGGCGCAGACAGCCGGCTACGGTCTCGGCTGGTTGTCCCAGACGTCGATACAAGTGGACCCAGGTTTGGGCGTCGATGGTGTTGGATGGGTCCAACGGCTGTGGGGCCGCGTGGAGGGTTCGCCATGCGGCGTCGAGGTCGCCGCGGTTGAGCAAGGCGTGGACCAAAGCCCATCGGCTGGGCGCGTCGTCGGGTTCGATCTGTAGCAGGATGTGCAGGAGTTCGCAGAGTCGGTCGGTTCTGCCAGCGGTGTTGGCAAGGTGCGCGGCCAGGCGCAGGGCGTCCGCGCGGCGGCTCCAGCCGGGTTCAGTGATGGCGAGCAGTTCGTCGATCTCCTGTTGGGCTTCGGACTGGCGGCTGGAAGTTGCCAACGCCTCGGCGGCGGACAGCCGCAGCGACGGATCGTGGAAGTGATCAGCGGCATCTCGCAAGGTTTGGACCTGGTCATCGAGCTGTCCGGCGGCTTGGTAGGCGTGAGCCAGGGTCAGCGCGGCCGTGATTGAGCTCCGTCGTCGCTCGCGCAGAGAGATGATCGCGGCGCCGGGGCTACCCGTCGCGACCTTGGCGATGGCGCGCAGTTCTGCGGCCTGGTGCGGATTCCGGCCGACGAAGTCGGGAAACTGGTCGATCGCGTCGGTGCCGTGTTGGGCCAGGGCAGCCAGGATCTGGGCGAGCTGTTCGTCGTTGTCGGAATCACGAGCGGCGCGGAGCCAGAACGGGCTGGGGTCGCGGCCTTCGGCCTTGGCGATGAACCCGTCGACGCGCGCGCGAGCCACAGGTTCGGTGACATGCTTGGCGTGGTGACGAGCGAGACTGACGTCGCCGAAGTAGCAAGCGGCGACCGTGACGTATTCGCTGACCGTCGGACTGCTCGCCTCGACTGAGTTGGCGCTACCGGCCAGGGTGCCCAGGTCGATCACGTTGCGGAAATCGGAGAGCAGAATCGAGGCTTCGCAGGCGACGGCGACAGCCTGCGCACTGTCAGCACGGTAAAGGCGCATGTCGTCGCGGGCGTGCAGGGCTAGTGCTCTGGCCTGCCGTGCATCGGCATCGAAGTTCGGTGAATCACCGCGGCGGGCACGACTGAGGAGGAGGCTGGCCTGGGTGATGGCCAGCGACGCCGACCAGTGCTGCTCCTGTGCGCCGGCGAGCACCCCCAGGCTCCGGTCCAGGAACTCAGTCGTGACGGTTTCGTGGACACGGGCGAGGATCCACAACTTGATCACCGTCTGCAGACGCCACTCCTGAGGCTGTACCGGTGTCCAGCTGTCGATCTCGCGGGAAGCTGTGGACAGGTCGTTCGCGAAGTAGGCCACGACCGCCCGAGGGAACGGACCGAGGCGAGCCTGGTCGCGGCGCAGGTCTTCCAACACCGTCGCTCGGGCAGCCTGATCATTGTTCTCTTCATGCAACATGGCGGCCTGGGCGAGCCAGATATCACTGTGCGGCGCCCCTTGAACAGCGGCTTTCGCGAAGAGCTGTGCCGATAGCTGGCGTGCGCCGTATGCTCCGGCAAGCTGTGCGGCGGCCGCCTGGATTTGCCACGGAGCCGGGATGAGCCAGGCCGGGATGCCGGATTGCCACTGATCCACGACCTCGGTGGGGGCCTGATCGATCGCGGTCAGCGCGGTGACCAACTGCCAAGCGAGCTCTGGCTGATCACGCCAGGCGGTCAGCAGGCCAGGGCCGCAGCTAGGCGGCAGATCGTTCAAACGCTGACGGTATTGCTCGCCGCGGGCCGGCAGCCCGCCCGGCCCGGGCGTCGTGTCGAGACGGATGAACCCGTGCAGATCCCGCACTAGCATTTCCGTGGTTACGCAGGCCGCGTTGATCGCATACTCGGTCGACAACACATTGAGGTGGTCCCACAGTGCCACCGCACGGGCCGCGCTGCCTGCCAGCGGGACGAGCCGGGCGACGACGGCGGTACGATCTGCGGGACTGTCCCCCTGAAGCCGTAGCTGAGCGATCCACAGCGATCTCAACAGCCGCCACGTCATCTCCTGTCCGTCGGTTGGATTATTGAGTTCGATCCCGGCGGTTGCTGCGGCGGCGGTCACGACCTGATCGAACAACCTCAACCGGGCGCGGACCTTGCCATTGGTTGCCCGAGGAGCGTGGACGGCCTGCCGGAAGCGGGCATCATCGGGCTGGCGCCGGGCAATACCGGCCAGAGCCTCGAGTTCGTCGGCTGGGACGCAAGGGGCGGCTATGGCTAAGGCGAGGCGTTCGTCGCCGCGACCAAGGGCGTCGCGGCGGCCCACGACAACCTGGAGATAGTCGGCCATCAGCCGAACGAAGGCTGTGCTACCGGGCCCGATACTGGGCGAGCGCCGTACCCCGATGAAAACCGTACGCGACCCGGCCGGCCCATCACCTTGCACGGCCAGATCGTCGACCGGACAGAAGGCTGCCTGCTGAAATCGCACCTCGTGTGGGGTGATCTCGTCACCAAGGGTAGGAACGGGATGCCCCTGCAACAGACCTGCCAGCAGCAGGGCACCGAAGGAGTGCTCCAGGTCGGTGCCACCACCGCCGGTGGAGTAGGGACTGGCAAAGCCGCTGCCTGTAGACGTTGTTCGGTGCAACCTCGCTCCTAGGAGCTCAACCCGTCGCTAGTCGGGTCCATTCTGGCGTGTAGGTGCGACATTTCTTGGAGGCGGTGCCAGCCACGACCTGAGCCGGTTGGGTAGGTCGGCGTCATCTTGCTGGGAGACACGTGTTGACGGCCGGGCTGCGCGAAGCGGTCTCCACCGGAACCCGGTACCACTGCCGGAGCTTACGCAGCTTCGCAGCGATGGACCTAGTTCTCCCGTCGGATGCATCTGAAACGATCATTACCGGTGGCCAGCCGATCTTGACCGCCAACCCGCAGAATGAGCGACGAGCAGGCATACCCGATAGTTGATCGATGGCTGCCGCGGTCACTCCAGCAGGTGATCGCTGTCGATGCGGCGTCATCGGCGCCGGCCGGCTTGCTCCCACCTACATCCGAACCGGATGAGGTGAACGCCATGACGCCGCCTGTCGCTGACCTGATGGACGCATGGTTGACCAGCCGTCCCGCCTCGGCACGAGTGCGCGGCCAGTCGCAGAAGGCGCCGACCGGGTCGTTGCGGTTCGCGTTCTACGGCCGGATGTCGACCGTGGAGTACCAGGACGATCTGTCGTCGCGGGGCTGGCAGCGTGACAGCGCCCTGCACCTGATCGCCGGGCACGGGGTGATCGTCGCCAGCTACTTCGACGCCGGCTGTTCGTGCAGTCTGTCGTGGTCGCGGCGGCCGCAGGCGGCGGCGCTTTTGGCCGCGGTCGCCGATCCGGGGCGGTCGTTTGACGCGGTCGTGGTGGGGGAGTTCGAGCGGGCCTTCTCCACCCGGCAGTTCGAGGATCTGTTGCCGTTCTTCGACGAACATGGTGTCGGGTTGTGGTTGCCGGAGATGGGTGGGCCGGTCGACTCGGGTGATCCGGTTCATCAGGCGATGATGCTGATGCTCGGGCAGCAGTCGCAGCGGGAGATTCTGCGGGCTCGGTTCCGGACGACGGCGGCGATGCGGGTGCAGGCGCGGGATCAGGGTCGGCATCTGGGTGGCCGGCCGCCGTACGGGTATCGGCTGGTGGATGCGGGTCCGCATCCGAATGCGGCGCATGCGCGGTGGGGTAGACGCCTGCATCGGCTGGATCCGGATCCGGAGACGGCGCCGACGGTGCGGTGGATGTTCGCCCAGCGCCTCGCGGGGTGGAGTGTGGCCGGGATCGCGCGGACGTTGAACGCGAACTGCACTCTGTCGCCGTCGGCGTACGACCGGGCACGGAACCCGCATCGTGCTGGTACGTCGTGGACGGTGCGGACGGTGGCGGCGATCTTGGAGAACCCGCGGTACACCGGCAGGCAGGTGTGGAACCGGCAGGGCATCGATCATCACGAGGTGCGGCCGGGGGACAAGACCAGTCGGCCGGAGGGCCGGAAGCCGTCGCATCACTGGAACGACCGGGACCAGTGGGTGATCTCCGCCGCGGTGGTGCACCCGCCGCTGGTCAGCGAGCAGGACTTCATCCGGGCACAGCAGATCAGTGCGCTCGCAGTACCGGATGACGCCAACCCACACCGCTACCAGCTGACCGGTCTGCTGATCTGCGGGGTGTGCGGCCGGCGCCTCGAAGGGCAGTGGGTGCACGGCCGCGCCGGGTACCGGTGCCGGCACGGCTACACCAGCGGCCGCGATGTGCGGCCGGACCGGGCGAAGATCCTTTATCTGCGGGAGGAGCAGGTGCTGGTGGAGGCCGGGCGTCAGTTGGCCCACCACGTCGGCGTCGATCCGCGGACGCTGGACGGTGGGGAGTTGGGCCGGCAGTTGCGGTGGCGGGGGTACACGCTCCTGTGCACCCCGGTCAGCATCACGCTCGACATCGGCGAGGACACAAATTGTGAGAGTTTCGATGTACAGGCACCCCGGCCAGGCGAAGCATGCGAGAGAGCACATGACGAGCAGGGGGCGTCACTGGGGCCTGGGCAATTGCCGCTACCGGGCCTGTCGGTGATTCCGCATCAGCGGCGGAAAGCATTCAACCCACACCAGAATCATCCAAAACGTGAATGACCTTGGTGTGGGTTAACGTGTCCGAGCCGTTGCCGGCGCCGCCGCTGGTGTCGAAACGGGACGTGGTCTTCGGGGTGTGCTTGACCAACCGGCAGGGCCGGATCGGGGACCTGGCGATAACGGCCGCGTTGGGCTGGGCGCCGGGGTTGCGGGTCGGGTTCACGGTCACCGACGGGGTGATCGTGGTGGCCGCCGACGAGGAGGGTTCTAGGGTGCTGGACCACCGGTGCTACTTGTGGCTGCCGACGGTGGTGCGGCGGGCGATCGGCGTGTACCAGCCGGCCCGGGTGCTGCTGGCCGGGCTGCCGTCCGAGCAGCGTCTGATCATTCATCCGATGGTGATGCTGGAGCGGCTGACCGCGCCGGTGCACGCCGCGATCGTGGGCGGCACCGAATGACCGCGGTGGACGAGCGGAGCGCGGTGCTGGAGGCCGCGCGGTTGTTGCTGGATCAGATGGGGATCAGCCCCGCGGACCTCGTGGAGGCCGCCGCCGGAATCAAGGCGACCGTGCCGACTGTGGCGGAGTACGTGCCGGTGGTGACGGCCGCGGTCGGGCCTGGCTCGGCGAGGCTGTACGGCACGTACTGGCGCAAGGCGGCCGAAGCGTTCGGTGGCCGGCGTTTGGATGAGGTGTCGGCTACGGAGAGTGAGACGGTGATGCGTCAGGTGCGGGCGACCGCGCTGGTGCGGCGTAACAGTAGGGACGGAGCCAGTGCGGCTGAGCATTTCGTGGCGGCGATGCGGTGCCTGTACAAGCGGGCCGTTGCGGACGGGCTGATCGCGGAGGGCGCGAATCCGGCGGCGAAGGTGTCGAAGCCGGGTCGGTTGGCGAGTTCGCGGATCGCGTTGAACGACGACCGCCTCGCCGAGTTGTTCGACGCCGCCGCCGTGTCGGGTAATGATCCGGAGTTGGATCTGCTGATTCTGCGGTTTCATCTGGAGACGGCGTGCCGGCGTGGTGGTTTGCTGGCGTTGCGGCCGATGGATCTGGACGTGCAGCAGTGTCTGGTGTTGTTGCGGGAGAAGGGTGGGACGCACCGGCAGCAGCCGGTCTCGCCGACGTTGATGCACTATTTGCAGCACCATGCCACCGAGCGTGGTGCAGAACCCGATCAGCGGTTGTTGCGGTATCGCAGTGGCCGGGCTGTCAACCGTCGCCGTTACGACCACTTGTGGCTGCGGCTCGGCAAGACGCTGCCCTGGGTGGTCACTCAGCAGGTGTCGGCGCACTGGCTACGCCACACCGCGCTGACCTGGGTTGAGCGGGTCTTCGGTTACGGCGTCGCCTTGGGCTACGCCGGGCACACCGAAACGCCGAACGACGCGGGCACCACCGCCCGCTACGGTCGCGTCCACTGGCGTGGTGTAAGAGGCGGCCAGCGCTGATCCGTGTCTGTTGATCTTATGCGGCGATTGCGGTCGTTTCGATTGTTTCGGTA
>NZ_PVMZ01000054.1 GCF_003001815.1 Actinoplanes italicus | reverse complement strand
CGTGAAGGCGACCTTGCAGGAGGTGGCGACGGCACTGGCGGGTCTGACCGGGGAGCCGCACCCGCTGGCTTTGCCGGAGCAGGAAGAGTAGGAGCAATGGTGCGGGTGGGGGAGTGATAGGCGACCCCCGCCCGCACCAGGTGTCCTGAGGGTGCGGCGTTCCAGGGTGAAGCCCAGGGCGTTTGGACCGTGGTGCCACACCGAATCGTTCGACGGCTCGCCACTGGTCGGGCACCAGCCTCGGGTTCCGGCCCGAATTCGAAGCCGAAACCTACTCAGAAAGTCAATCATCTGCCGATGTGAGTGCACACGAAGACATACCGCCGCCGCAGTCAACGCTAGGATAAAATACGACTGACAGAGCGACCGGCGATAGCTGGATTCGATATCGGGGGCCAGGCGCAACCTTGGCCTACTTCTCAGCGCCATGGGAAGTCTTGGTTGCCTATGCCATTCGTGAATCGTTGTACTGATTGGCCTCATACCGGCGGGCTGACGCGCCCACCACGGGAAAGACCGTATCCTTAATGATCGGCGCGGGTCGTTCCGTCGAGGCAGCACCTACTCCTCGGTACGGATTCGTGTCGGTATGCTGTACAGCCTCCGCTGGCTTCTTGCATCACGTAGGCGGAGTCGACCGAGCCATCTAGCAAGATCACTCATCGGGGCCTCCGGCCTCGGCAAGATCAATCACGCGGGCGAGTCACAGAACCGGACGCCACATGCGGAGTCAAGGGTTGAAGACAGCCGTTACGCCACCGCGGTGACCGTCTTCGGCCCAAGATCAGCCAGCGCACCCAAACATCCGATTGATGACGCGATCCCGGCCTCCTAAGGTTCTGGAAGCACCCGCCGACTTCCTGCATACGGCGATGGAGGATGCAAAATCCGACGACGGAGGCCAAGTGGCAAATGACAGCGCTCCTCGAGTGACTCCACTGGTGATGCCGCGACAACGGCTGCCAGAGGTCCGAACCGGATCGATTCACGTTGAGAACCCGTTCACATACCAGCCTCTCCTCCATGTCGATGACTCAGTCCTGTTTGAGCTGCTCGGCATAAACCCTGGCGCTCAAGATGTTTCTAAAAGAATCGATCTGCTGATCCCCGACTCAAATACCTGGCGCTTACTCTGTGCACCTGAGTCGGCCGGGTCCGCTGTAGGGATCGTTTGGAAGCGGCTACTCGATACTATCCGGGACCTCCCGGATCCCTCCAACGACCATAGAGGCCTGGATTGCCAAGCCAGAGTCCTTGCCATGCTGCGCGTACGGTTCGCGTTCAGTGCACCTGTAGTCCAGGTGAAAACCTCGCTTAGAAAACAGGGACTCGGTCTTGTCGGCTCCTGGAGAGAGGTCAACATGCGGCTCGCCGGTCAGCTGTACCAGCTAGCGATGAGCTGCCGTCTCGAAATGCCGGATGTGGCGCAGTATGCATTCCGGGCCGCCATGCGATGCTGGAAAATTGTCGAGCTGCTTGACAGCGATGAGCACGCGTTAGCCCCGCATCAGAGGCGGAAGTGGCATGGTATGCGAGGTGTTTCACACCTCTTCCTTGCTCGCAAGTCCGTCGATGGCCTACCCCATCTCCGTGCCGCAATCAAGGACCTTGAGATCGCCGAAGATCACGGCGACAACACATCACAGCATTTCGGTCTTCTTGGATACGCCTACTACCGCCTGGGTTATCGGACCAACAGTGTCGTCCGTCTTCGCCGTGCGCTGGGGCTTAAGGAAAATGATCGACGCCTAACCGTGGAAAGCGGCGACATCGCGGCGAATGGCTTTCGGCCAGCACGTGAGTCGTGGAGCGTGTCGGCCGCAGCCGCGTTCCAGTTGTGGACGCTAACCGGTGACGCAGCCGACTTTACTGCCGCAGCCGAGTTCTCCGCCCTGGCTGTGGCCACTTCTCCGATTTGGCCGTGGCCGTTGCTGCAGCTCGCTCAATACACGGCCGCGGCCGCCGATATGTGCCATGGGCTTCCAGCCGGCGCGCCGTCAGATCCGGTGACCCAAGTCGTCGCTGACCAGAGCGTGTGGGATCGCGTGAGGGCAGGTGACTCCAAGTGGCTCACTCAGATTGCATGTGAGCGGGCTGCGGGCGATCCCGACCTGCGGCGGCCACGGCTCGGCGGACGATCTGGGGTCTACATACTCGACGACCCTCATGCCCTGCTTTCCGCCGCATTAGTGTTCAAACCGTGTCCATCGGTGGACGCAGCCCAAGCCGAGCAAGCCAAGATTTCCGATTTCGCAGCCTGGCTCGAAGAGACAGGCTCGCCCTCTTGGGCTCGCTGCATAAATGCGCTCGCGGTGGTAGACGATCCGCTCCTGGGCACCACCGTATCGGTGACACGCCGTTCGGCAGGGCGGCAACTCAGCGATCTAATCGGAGAGTGGGTGGAATTCGAGGAAAGTCAATCGCTACCCGCTCGAATCGGTACCGCCGTGGAGCGAGCGCTGACCCTGCTGGCCTACGTTCATGCCTGGCGCGGCCCGTTCTCCGGCAGACGGCGGCCGGTCCCGGTCGAAGCCGACAAGCTGAGGGACCGCCTAATCACCCTCGGATCGAGCGCAGCCGTGGCGGCTAACGCAGCACGTTCCTGGCGCGAAGTCGTGCCCGCAGGACTCCCCTTACTCGGTAAGCGTGACGCCCACACCGAGAACTGGCTGGTGACCGACCTCGATGACGTCGTGGTCCTGGATTTGGAGGCGACAGGATGGCTGCCCCTGGGGTTTGAGGTGGCACAACTTCTCGAAGACATGCCGCTGCTGCCGCTCACCGACCCGGGGCTCGAGCTACGGAAAAAATATGCTTCCGGATATCTTGCTCAACTAGCAAGGCTGCGCCCGGATCTGGCGAACCGGCTGATCGAGCCAGACAGCGACATCTGGCAGCGGGCATACGCCTGCTTCGCTGTTCAACGGGCGGTTTACCTGCTCCAGAAGTTCCGCAGAACCCAATCCGTCCTTGCTCGGCGTCGTATCGAACACAGCCGAGCTCTGCTTCGCTGGGCGGGCGAACGCTTCGACGGCTTACACGCAATAGAAAAAGCCATTGGATCGCTGTGAACGCCGGAGATGGCCGCTAAAGATCAAGGCCGTGAAGTTAGGCGTACGGACTGGCCGTCAACATCCGGTCTGAGCTGGTGTATGCCCGATACAAGTAGGAAGCGGAGCTCCGGTAGAAACGGTTTGTCCGACCAAAGACATCCGTTGCAGATGGAGCTCCGCTGTCTGTCCAGTGTGCCATCACCCGCCAGATCGCCGTGGCCGGTGGGGTCTCCGCCCCGGGCCATCTCGGCTCGCTGACCCAGATCGTCTCGTTCGACATGGTCGATGCCGTCCTGGCCGACACGACGCCGTCCAACAGTGGCTGCGTAAGCTACCCGCCCGGGTCGTGGTCTGCCTGCTGCTGGCCGCCGCGTTGTTCGAAGAATGCGGCTACCTCGCGGTATGGCGCAAACTCACCGGCGCCCTCGACGGCCTGCCCATCCCGAAGATCACCGGCACTGGGCTGTGGCACGCCCGAGCCTGGCTCGGTGTCCGACCATTGCGGGCCTTGTTCGACCTGCTTCGCGGACACACAGCAACGATCCGCACCACAGGTGCCCGCTGATGCGGACTGCTGTTCGTGACGATCAACGGCACCGGCGAGAGCACCTACGCCGCCCGGCTGACCCGATCCCTGCACCCCGGCATGATCGTCCTGCTCGACCGCGGCCTGTCCAGCAACACCCTGCTCCACCAGGTCGCCGACACCGGTGCAGCGCTGCCGATCCGGCTCACCAGCCACCGCAAGCCACCTGTCCTGCGGCACCTGAGCGACGACTCGTTCCTGTCCCGGATCGGCTGTCTCGACGTACGCATCACCGAATGCGAGATCACCATCGCCACCACCACCGGCCGGACACCGGCATCTACCGCCTCGCCACGACCCTGCTTGACCACCGCCGGCACACCGCATCCGGCCTGGTCACGCTCTACCACGAACGATGGGAGATCGAGTCGGCGTTCTTCGCGATCAAGAAAAGCATGCTTGGCCGCCGCGTCCTGCGCAGCCACCACCCCTCGGCCATCGCCCAGGAGATCTACGCCCTGCTCACCACCTACCAAGCCATCCGCATCGCGATCACCGAGGCCATCACCGCCAGCGGCATCGACCCCGACCGGGCCAGCTTCAGCTTCGCCCTGCAAACCGCCCGCGACCAGCTCATCCACGCCGCCGACGTCATCGCCGACACCGTCATCGACCTGATCGGCACCATCGGCCGCACCGTACTTGACCAACTCATGCCCAACCGCTGACTCCGCGTCAGCCCTCGCGCCGTCAAACGACCGCTGTCGCGATACGCGTACAAAAGCCTCCGCGTCGACCGGCACACCTACAAGGCCACCCTCAGTATCAACATCTTGACCCGGTCACCAGACCCCTAACTTCGTGGCCTTGATCTTTAGAGCCCACCAGTAAGGTCTCGGAGTATTGCGAGCGGCCCTGGTGCAAGGTGACGAATACACCGGATTTATCCGAAACAGTCCAGCACCGGTGGCCCGCCTGACAATGGCGACCATAGCCGAGGCCGGTGATCGGGCCGTTGAGCTTTCGCGGCCGCTGCTCCTCCATCCCGGCGAACATGTCTGGATGTCGGTTCATCGGTTTTCGTTCGACACACGGACGGCGAACAAGCTTGACATCAGGGGGGACGGCGTCTGGCTTTGCCGTTGAATCCCGAATCCGGGCTTGATCGGCGTCCGGATCTGCCGCCGAGAGCTTGCGGCGAGCGGCAGGTCGCCCTCACGAGGTTGCCGATCAGACCATCATCCGGAGCTGTCAGGCGTCAGCGGTGAGTGTCGACGGAAGCTGACCCGCATACGGCAGCCATACGAAACCCGTGCGGAACGGAACGAAGGCAGGACCGCGTACCTCGGGCAGGACATCTTCGGCCAGCACCAGGCCGGGCAAGGTTCCGGCTAGGAGGTCTCCGGTCTGTTCTTGCCGTAGTTCCACCAGATCGACGAGGCCTTCCGGGTCCCATCCGACTTGGGCGACCTGGTAGCCGCTGAACCGCCCAAGCAGTTTGTACAGGCCATGGCCGATGTCAGTGAGCTGTGCCGCTGTCAGCGGCCGGCGCTCGTGTCTGAGTCGCGAGACCGAAGAACCTGGGGTCGCCATCCAGAAGCCATCGAAGGCTCTGTGGCGGTCGAGCGCCGGCTCCGACGAATCCATGACGAAATCATCGCCCTCGATGACGAGGAACCCTTCACGGAGCCCTCCGTCGATACCCCGGCTATCCTCATCGGAATCGACGATGCCGACAGCCTGCTGCACGCGGCACCCGGCCTGGTGGCGAGCTTCGAACGAATTGCCGTCGAAGGGCCTGCCGCTGGTATCGCCGTTATTTTGATCACCAGCGACATCACGCTGAGTAGTTTCGGCGGCAGCACCGTCCTTCGGGACGCGGTCCTCAAGGGCAATCAGGTCGACCACCATCCCGACTACCGGCCCCAGAGGCGGTGAACGGCGATGCGAGACGCCGCCAGAGTCGCTCGTGGCCGGGAATGTCCTGAAGTCGATCCCCGACGGTGGCGTGCCGGCGCGAAGCGTCTCGGCCGGGTGGAGTTGGTCTTGCGGCCCTGTTAGTGGAGAAGACTCGGGCGCGAGCGGACAGGTTTCGAGGGCACGTTCGAGACGTCTCGTCGTCGGCGACCATGCGTTGAGCTTTAACCTGACTGCTGGAACAGCCGTTCGTGACAGCGGTGTAAGGCACGAACTGTTGTCGTCGTCAGTCGTCGTCCTCCAAATCTTCGGCCATGAGTTGCTCGGCGTAGTGGGTGGCCCAGGCTTCTGCTGCCCGGAACGCCGCTCTCAAGTCGGAGTCAGTCTCTGCTGACGCTGCCTTTGCGGCGGTGGTTTTGGTGCGGTTGATCTCAGCTGATTGACCATTGACGAATCCCCAGGAGGTGGGAGTCATGGCTCGGGTAATGCCTTCAAGTAGCTGGTTTGCCGCGTCATCGTCCAGCGCCCGAGCCTCAGCCAGCAACTGTCGGGCTAGCCCAGGATGTTGTAGCGGCCAGCCACCTAAGTCCTCGAGTGCTGACACCACCGCTGCCGGCGAAATGTCAGCACCCTGTTCCACTGCCTCGCTGAGGTGATGCGCCTGCGCAGCTGTCATGTTGCCAGCCATCACGATCGACACGACGACCGTTGACGAGTCCGCATTACCTCGCCTGACGCGGTCGATAATCCATCGGGTCAATACTTCAGCGTTATCGTCGAACGCGTCGGCGAAACCATCCACGTCCGTGGGAAGCTGGCCGCCCAGGTCACTCAGAGCTTGAAGTTCGTCCAATACGAGCACCGGGTGAGTCCAGGCGATCCCAGCAGCGATCTGCTGGACTGTGTGATCCTCCCAGCCCGCCCAACTGATCAGCTCAAGGACCGCCGTAGCGTTCTGCTTGCCGAGGTTCCGGCCCCACACCAGGCCGTCGTATCCACATGCGCTCTCAAGTGCGCGTGTGAGGACATGCGGTGAGTGAAACGCCCCGCGGAGAATTCGTGCCGTGCCGGCGGGGTCAGCCGCGAGGAGCCGATGAGTCCCGATGACGTACCGTTCGCGTAGTTCGGGTTCGTCAGCTTTCAACCCCCGGTGAAGCTGTTCGACGAACGCCTCCCCGCGATCCGTCCACCCATAGTTGGCGAAAGCGTTCGCAACAACCAGGCGTATCTCGATTCGGAGGTTCGCCTCGTCGGCCAGCCAGGCCAGCAGCCCGGCCGAGTCGTAGACCTCCCAGGCATCGAGCAACTGATCCAGATTGTTGTCGAGGACGCTCGCGGGGCCCCGAGAAACCTCCCGAACTACCTCGGGAACGAGTTCGAGCCGCGACGACACGAGCTGTCGCCAGAATCCCCAGAGAGTAGGAGGCTTCGCTGCGGCGGCATCGATGTCCGAGCTGCAGGTCCTGAGTTCCTCGACCATCTGAGACACTCCGGCCGCGGCCAGTCGTGTGACTACCTGCGTAACCTGCTGTTCCCGCATCCTTGGGCGCTCCTCGACGGCGTGCCGAATCCGCTCACTACGCTCCGCTTCGAGCACATCCTCCGGTAGACCTGCCTCGTGAGCGAGCCGGATCACGTCCGCTGCCTGTAGTTCTTCCAACTCGGGAAGCGGTACACCCCGCCGGGAGGGTAGACCGCGGTGCGCATTCAAGAGCGCCTCCGCCAGATCGTCGTCTCGTTCGTCGAGAGAGGTGACCAGCGTCAGGGCAGCGTGACGAACGAGCACGGATCCAGAGCGCTCGGCAGGCCAAGCGATCTCATGGCGGATCATTCGCCGGATTACCGGGCTTGCTGTCGTTCCGGACGCCGCCTCGAAGCTCACGAGGGTCGCAAGGTCGTCTTGCTCCCACCCGAGAATTTCTTCGCGGGTGACCGTGCGTCCGACTGACCCGGTCGGTTGACGGATCGCCGTGCCAAGGAGACGCACGGCCTCGCCGGCCCGGCGCAGTTCCGTCCCGCCTGCCTCCCTTAACAGTGTGGCGCGGATCGCGTCCCGGACCGGCCTCGCCCAGCCTGCCGATACGGCATACGGGCGGATCGAAATGCGGCGCCGTGTCTCGGCGACCGTTCGCGTGATGTCCTTCGCCAGGAATGGGCGCATCACGGACATCGGTGTGGTGCCGAGCGTCTCCCTGCCCTGGGTGAGGTGCGCGTCGGCCCATGCGACGATCCGCAGAGGAAACGTCGGGTCGACCATGTCGCCGATGCTGGCGAGCCGGTCAACGATGACCCGCATTGGATGATCTGGATTCGAGTTGGTCGGCCGATTGTCGTAGCGACACAACATCCACAACGCGTTGAGAACCGTCTCGAGTGTTTCCGGCGCGCTGGCGGCGCATTGCCCGTACAACTCCGCCAGCAGCCAGAGAGCCTGATTTGGATTCTCACTCCGAGAGGTGATCGCATTGCCCCTGGCAGCGGCCTCGCGTTGCAGCCGAGGTCGGAGCTCTTCAAGCACGTTCAGGAACGGTCCTGGCAGGAGCGTAGCCAAACCTCGCAGGCCGCGTAGCGCCCGGTATAAGTCGACGAGTTCCGCGTTGCGGAGTCGCTCCACCACCGAAGCCCAGATCGGTCTGATGATCGATGGACCACCGCGGTGGGTCAGGCGCCAATCCAACTCAGCCAGCGTGACTACCAGCCGGTCGTCGTATGGGCTGCCGAAAGCTTCCCACAGTCGTTGAACGAAGCCGGTCGCATGGCGGCCGGCGGCTGCCTCCGACTCCAAGATATCGTCCGCGAGAACATCGGGAACGAGCCGAGTCAGATCGTTGCGCGTAACGAGAGTTCCGCGATCCTGCAGGCCCTGGCAAAGTCGCAGCAGGTCGCCAAGTTCCAGGTTGACGAACTGGGCAACGGCGACTCGCAGTTGGTCATCGGACTCGTCGATCGGACCAAGTGCCGCGTAGACGGCGAGCACTTGGCGCACGGTGCGGCTCGTAAAACCCGCAATCTCTCCTGCGGCGATCTCTTGGTAACGAGCGAGGACCTGCTGTCGGAGGGCATCGTCGACCATCAGCGGAGCTGTCAACTCGCCACGTCGGATCAGGTTGAGGCCGATGACCGCTACGTATGGCGAGTCCACGGCCTGGCCAGCAAAATAGTCTCTCACGGGGAACCGCAGGTCGAGGCCGTCGGCAAGGCTATTGACCAGCGCCCGTGCGTCGCGCTGGCTCAGCTCACCGACCGGAATGGTCTCGACCTGGCTTGGCGCGTACCGTGCATTGAAGATCTCTGCCTGTACCGCCCCAACTCCGGACGTGCGTATGCCGAGCACCACTTGCGTGCCCTCCGTCATACGGGTGTAGCCCAGCAGAGGAGCTAGGGCGGCTGGGCTTGACCCGTTTCGACGGACAGGGTCGATGAGTTGGTCTTCAGGCTACGTTTAGTGCGGGTAGCAGGCTGATGTCGGTGCCGTTCTCGTAA
>NZ_PVMZ01000053.1 GCF_003001815.1 Actinoplanes italicus | reverse complement strand
CGCGCGGGCGTGCAGCTCGCGGTAGGTGAGGTCGTCGACGGCCGGGGTGTCGTCGCGGGTGGTGACGAGTTCGTGGACGCCACCGACAGCGGGGAGTTCGGCTGTCTCCCGAACCGGCGGTGCGACGCCGAGCGGCAGCTGGGAGACCGGCAGGTCCGCGTCGGCGACGATCGACTCGAGCAGCGTCTGCACGTGACCGACGACCCGCGTGATCGTGTCGTGGTCGAACACGGCCGTGGAGTACTCGACGGCGCCGTTCAGGCCGGAGGGGGTCTCCGCGAAGATCAGGCGCAGGTCCCAGTCGACGGACAGGCCCTCCACCAGGGCGTCGGTGATCCGCCGATCGTCCCCTTCGTTCAGGGCGACCCGCTCGCCCTGCGAGCCGTCGTGCGTGTAGTAGTTGAAGAACGTCTGCACCAGCGGCGGCTGCGAACGGTCCCGCTCCCGGACCAGCTCCTCCACGAGCGATCCGAACGGGGTGTCCTGGTAGGCGTACGACGTCAGCGCCTGCGCCCGGGTGCGCTGCAGCAGCTCGGCGAAGGTCGGATCGTCGTCGAAGCGGAACCGCAGCGCCATCGTGTTGACCAGGCAGCCGACGATCGTCTCCGCGTCGGCCTCGTCCCGGTCCGCGATCGGCGTGCCGATCAGCAGATCGTCCTGCCCGGTACGCCGGTGCAGCACCACCCCGTAGACGGCGAGCAGCGTCATGAACATCGTGGCGTCGTGACGGCGGGCCAGCTCCCGCAGCCCGGAGGCCACGTGGTCCGGCAGGGTGAACCGGCGGGCCGCGCCCCGGTGGTCGCGGTCCACGGGGCGCGACCGGTCGGTCGGCAGCGCCAGGACGGGCGGGTCGGCCAGCAGCTCCCGCCAGTAGCCGAGCTGATTCTCCAGCACCTCCGGCGTGAGCGCGGCACGCTGGCGGATCGCGTAGTCGGCGTACTGCGTCGCCAGCGGCGGCAGCGGGGAAGGGTCACCGGCCCGGAACGCCGCGTACAGCGCCCGCAGGTCGGCCGTGATGATCCGGTTCGACCACTCGTCGGTCACGGCGTGGTGGATCATCAGGCCCAGCAGGAACCGGTCGGCCGCGATGCGGATCAGCACACCACGGAACAGCGGGCCCTTCTCCAGGTCGAACGGCTGCCACGTCTCCTCGGCGACCAGCGCGTGCGCGGCGTGCTCCGGGTCGGGCCGGTCCGAGACGTCCACCTCACGCAGCGGGAATTCCGCCGGTGGGTCGATCACCTGATGCGGTACGCCCGACGCGTCACCGACCAGCCGGGTGCGCAGCGCCTCGTGCCGTTCGACCAGCGCGCCGAGCGCGGCGGTCAGCGCCGGCACGTCCACCGCCTCGTCGAACGGGACCGGCACGCTGGTGTTGTACTCGGTGGCGCCCGGATGCAGTTGCGCCAGGAACCACATGCGCTCCTGCACGTACGAGACCGGGATCGGGCCGTCCGGCCGCTGCGTCCGGGTGCGGGGCGCGACGTGCTCCCCCCGCAGCCGTCGCTCCAGCAGTTCGCGCTTCGCCTCGGAAAGCATCGGTTGTCTCCCGTCTCGGTTACCGGTGGTGCTGTCGTTCGCAGAGGTCGTCACCGTGGCCGCTCCATCTCGCCGGTCAGCCACCTGCCGACGGACGCGGCGGGGGAGCCGGCGATGACCGTGTGGTGGCGGCCGGGGACGTCGACCACGGTGGGCTTGCGGCCCAGGAGCCGCCGCCATTGCCGGACGGTCCGGCGGCGCATGCCGGACGGGTCGCCGGTGGGAAGCAGGACCACGACCCTCCCGTCGTACGGCTCCGTGTCACCGGCCGCGGCCACGTGGTCCACGCTCGCCAGGAAGTTCGTGATCGCCACCCGCGCGGCCCGCAGCTGCAACTTGTCGCCGGAACGCAGGCCCTCGGGCTGTACGGCGCCGAGCACGGTTCCGGCCAGGACCTGCGCCTCGTCGGCCGGGGTCAGGCGGGTGCCGGGCGGTGCGGAGATCGCCGTGTCCAGGGCCTGACGCAGCCGTACGAACCGGGCGTGTTCTTCCGCGTCGAAAAACCGTGCCTGCTCCGGCGTCAGGTCGGCCGACGGGGCGATCAGGTAGAGGCCGTCCACCCGGTGCCCCCCGGCCACGGCCTGGCGCGCCATCTCGGCCGCGATGTGGGCACCCATCGACCAGGCGCCGATCAGCAGCGGCGTGTCCGGCGCAAGGGTGATCGCCTCGTCCAGGTAGGCGGCGGCCATCGCCACCACCGACTCGTCCGGCACGCCGTCCGGGGCCAGGCCGCGTGCCTGCAGGCCGATCACCGGCCGGTCGCCGCCGACGTTGCGGGCGATCTCGGCGAACTCGGCTACGCCGCCGGTGGCCGAGTGCACCAGGAACAACGGCTGCCGGGTCCGGCCGTCGCGCAACGTGACCGCCGCGACGAGGTCCGGACCCGCCTCGGCCCGCCGCCCGTCGAGCAGTCCGCCGAGCGCCGCCACGGTCGGGTGGTCGAACAGGTCCGCGACCGCGATCCGGTGCCCGTGGCCGCGCAGCCGGCCGACCGCCTGGGTGGCCAGCAGCGAGTGCCCGCCCAGGTCGAAGAACGAGTCGGTGACGCCGACCCGGTCGACGCCGAGCAGCTCCGCCCAGACCTCGGCGATCAGGTGCTCGGTCGCGGTGCCGGGCTCCTGACGGTCGTCGGCCCCCGTGGCCTCCGGCTCGGGCAGCGCGGCCCGGTCCAGTTTGCCGTTGGCGTTGCGCGGCAGCGCCGCCAGCTCCACGAACAGTGACGGGATCATCTGGGCCGGCAGGATCCGCCGCAGGTGGTCGCGCAGATCGTCGGCGGACGGCATCCCGCCGCCGGCCACCACATAGGCGACGAGCCGCTGCCGATGCACGACCACGACCGCCCCCGTCACACCCGGACAGGTGGTCAGCGCCGCCTCGACCTCGGCCGCCTCGACCCGGTAGCCGCGCACCTTGAGCTGGTGGTCGGCACGGCCCGCGAAATCTAGGCTTCCGTCGGGCAGCAGCCGTGCGAGGTCGCCCGTGCGGTACAGCCGGGAACCGTCGGTGTGCAGCGGGCTCGGCACGAACCGGCTCGCCGTGAGCGCCGGCTGACCGGCGTAGCCGCGGGCCACCCCGGCGCCGCCGATGTAGATCTCGCCGGCCACCCCGGCCGGAACCGGTCGCAGGCAGCTGTCCAGCAGGTACGCCCGGGTGTTCGGCAGCGCCCGCCCGATCGTGGGCCGGACCGTGTCACTGCCGAGCCGGCTGACCGTGGTGATCACCGCGGCCTCGGTCGGCCCGTACGCGTTGAGGACCGTGTGCCGGGCCGTCCACTCGCGGACCAGTGGGGCCGGGAACTCCTCCGACCCGACGATCAACGTCGCATCCTGTGGTACGGCCTCCGGGTCCAGCGTGGCCAGCAGCGACGGCACGATGCTCGCGCTGCGGATGTCGTGCCGGTGCAGCAGCGGCGTCACCTCGTCGCGCTCGGCGCCGGTGGCGATCACCAGGGTGGCGCCGACGGTGAGCGTGAACGCCAGGTCTGCCGCGGCGGCGTCGAAACTGAACGCCGCGAACTGCAGGGCGGGCCGTCCCGCTTCCGTTCCGGCGAGCGGCTGCAGGGTGGTGGCCAGGTTGAGCAGGCCGCGGTGCGTGTTGACGACACCCTTCGGCGCGCCGGTCGACCCCGACGTGTAGATGACGTAGGCGGCCTGGTCCGGCAGCACCCGCACGGTCTCGGCCGGGTTCGCCTTGTCGGCCTCCTCGTCGGCGTCCAGGAAGGCCTGGTCGATCACGAGCTGGGCGTTGCTGTCGGCGACCATGTGGCGCAGCCGCTGCTCCGGGTAGGCGGGGTCGAGCGGCAGGTAGGCGCCGCCCGCCTTCCAGATGCCGAGGATCGCCACGATCACACCGATGCCGCGGTCCAGGCGGAACCCGACCACACTGTCCGGGCCGATCCCGTGGCGGCGCAGCCGGTGGGCCACCCGGTTCGCGGCGGTGTCCAGTTCGGCGTAGGTGACGCGCTCGTCGCCGCAGATCACCGCCACGGCGTCCGGACGGGTCCGGGCCTGCTCGGCGAACAGCTCGTGGATGCCACCGGCCGGGGGCAACTCGGCCGTGCCGGCGTTGAGTTCCCGCAGCCAGGACTGCTCCCCGGGGGTGAGCAGCGGCAGCGCGGACAGCGGCGTCTCCGCGTCAGCCGCCGCCGCGGCGAGCAGCACCTGCAGGTGACCGGCCATCCGGCGCACGGTGTCGTGGTCGAACAGGGTGGTGGCGTACTCGAACGTGCCGGACAGGACACCCTCGTCCTCGTGCGTCGCGAGCGCCACCTCGAACCGGGCCAGCGCCTCCCGCGGCCTCGCCATGTCGTCGGCGGTGCCCGAAGGGTCGCCGACGGTGCCGGCGGTTCCGGGGCGGCCGGTCGTGTGGGTGAACAGCGTCTGGAACAGCGGGGTCCTGGACCGGTCACGGTCGTCGACCAGCTCGTCCACCAGCCGCTCGAAGGGCAGGTCCTGATGGGCGTACGCCTCCAGGGCGCCGTCGCGCACACCGGCCAGCACCTCGGCGAAGCGTGGGTCGCCGTCGAGTCGTACCCGCAGCACCAGCGTGTTCAGGAACAGGCCGGCCATCGCCTGCGTCTCCGGCTGCTCCCGGTTGGCGACGGGAACGCCGATCAGCAGGTCGTCCTGTCCGGTGTGCCGGTGCAGCAGCGTGGCGTAGGCGGCGGCCAGCGTCATGAACATGGTCGCGCCGTGCCGCCGGGCCAGCGCCCGCAATCCGGCCGTGACCCGGGCCGGGACCGTGAAGTCCAGGGCCGCCCCGGCCGTGGAGCGGACCGCCGGGCGGGGGTGGTCGGTCGGCAGGGCGAGCAGCGGCGGGTCGGCCAGGCGGGTACGCCAGTATTCGGCCTGCGTCTCGGCGACCGGGCCCGCGAGCAGATCACGCTGCCAGACGGCGAAGTCCGCGTACTGCACCGGCAGCAGGGGCAGCGGGTCCGGTTCGTTCGCGCGGATCGCCTCGTAGAGCGCGGCCAGCTCGTGCCGCAGGATCCGCGCCGACCACTCGTCGGTGACGATGTGGTGCAGGCAGAGCACCAGCAGATGGCGGTCCGGGGCGGTGCGGATGAGCGTGGCACGGATCAGCGGGCCGGTGGAGAGATCGAAGGGCAGGCGGGCGTCGTACGCCATGAGGTCCTCTGCCTCCCGCCGGCTGCCCGCGTCCACCTTGACCAGCGGGAACGTGGCTGGTGGGTCGATGACCTGGACCGGTACGCCGTCGGTGCCGGTGACGAACCGGGTCCGCAGCACCTCGTGCCGGGTGACCAGCGCGGTCAGAGCCGCGGTGAGCGCCTCGGCGTCGAGTTCGCCGCCGATCGGCAGGACCGCGGGCACGTTGTACTCGGGCGACTCCGGGTCCAGCTGGGCCAGGAACCACAGCCGCTGCTGCGCGAACGACAGCGGCAGTGGACCGGTCCGCTCGACGCGCCGGATCGGAGGGATGGCCGGTCCGTGCGCGGTGCCGTCGATGTGGGCCGCGAGCCCGGCGACCGTGGGGTGGTCGAAGAGCGCGGCCAGCGGCAGATCCGTGTGCAGCGCCTCGCGGATCCGGCTGACCGCCCGGATCGCCAGCAGCGAGTGGCCGCCGAGCGCGAAGAAGCCGTCGCCGGCTCCCACCCTGTCCAGTCCGAGCAGGTCACCCCAGATACCGGCGAGGATCTCCTCGGTCGCTCCGGCGGGCGCCCGGTAGACGGTTCGGTCCGCACGCTCCGTTGCCGGAGCGGGCAGGGCCGCCCGGTCCACCTTGCCGTTGCGGTTGAGCGGCAGAGCGTCCAGCCGGACGAACACCGACGGGACCATGTACTCGGGTAGCGAGAGGCGCAGCCCGGCCCGCAGATCCTCATCGGCAGGAAGACCCGCGGGAGCGGTGGGGACGACATAGGCCACCAGGCGCTCGTCGTGGCCGGTCACCACCGCGTCCGTCACGGCGGGCAGGCTCAGCAACGCGGCTTCCACCTCGCCGGCCTCGATGCGGTGGCCGCGGATCTTGAGCTGGTGGTCGGTGCGGCCGAGGAAGACCAGGCGTCCGTCGGGCAGCCGGCGGGCCAGGTCGCCGGTGCGGTAGAGGCGGGAGCCGTCGGTGGCGAAGGGGTTCGGCACGAACGCGGTGGCGGTGCGGGCGGGCTGGTTGCGGTAGCCGCGGGCCAGGCTGGGACCGCCGATGAACAGATCGCCGGTGACGCCTGCCGGGACCGGGTTGAGGTGCTGGTCGAGCAGGTGGGTCGTGGTGTTGGCGATCGGGTTCCCGATCGGTGCGTCGGTGCTGTCGGCCGGCGTGATCGCCCCGGCGGTGGCGCAGACCGTGGTCTCGGTCGGGCCGTAGGCGTTGATCAGGTTCAAGCGCGGTGCCCACGTGGCGGCGAGACCGGGGTCGAGGCGTTCACCGGCGGTGATCAGCGTGGTGAGGGTGGCCAGGTCCTCGGCTTCCAGGGTTCGGAGGAGGGACGGCGGTAGCGTCGCGGTGGTCACGTGGTGCTCGCGCAGGAGCCCGGCCAGGCCATCGGCGCCGGGCGCGATCGCGAGGGTGGCGCCCGAGGTCAGCGCCATGATGATCTCCGAGACGCTGGCGTCGAAGCTCGGCGAGGCGAACTGCAGCGTGGTGTCGCCGGGCCCGGCCGGGAACAGCTGATGCGTGGCGCCGACCAGGTTGGACAGGCCGCGGTGGGTGACGGTGACGCCCTTGGGCCGCCCGGTGGAGCCGGACGTGTAGATCAGGTAGGCGGCCTGCTCGGGATGGACGCTCACGTCGGGCGTCGTGCCGGCCGGATCCACGACCGCCGGGTCGTCGAGCCGGAGAACCGGCACTCGCCTCACGAGCTGATCGCTGTCGGTGATGAACGGGCCTGCCTCGGTGTCGGTGATCAACAGGCTCGTCTTGCTGTCGGAGAGCATGTAGGCGAGGCGGTCCGCCGGGTGGGCCGGGTCGAGCGGCAGGTAGGCGGCTCCCGCCTTCCAGACCGCCAGGATCGCGGTGATCAGCCCGGGCCCGCGCCGCAGGTGCAGCCCGACAACCGTTTCGGCACCGATGCCGCGTTCGAGCAGATGGCGCGCGAGCCGGTCCGAGGCAGCGTCGAGGTCGCCGTAAGTCACGCCGGTGCCGGCGATGGCGGGCGCGGCGGGCTGCCGGGCGGCGTGGGCGGCGAACAACTCGTGGGCGGTCAGCGGCTCGACCGGCAGAGCCGTGTCGTTCCACGTCGTCAGGTCGGCCCGCTCGGCGGCGGTGAGCAGCGGCAGCCGCGACAGCGGACGGTGCGGGTCCTCGGCCACGGCCGTCAGCAGGGTGAGCAGGTGACCGGCGAACCGTTCGATCCGGTCGTGGTCGAACAGCGCGCTGCTGTAGAGCAGTGAGCAGCGCAGATCGTCCGCGTTCTCCTCGATCGACAGAGTGAGCTCGAACCTGGCGAGCGGGGTGCTCGCCGCGGAATCGCCCTCGGAACCGGCGTGCTCAGCGGTGGTCACGTAGTTGAGCAGCGTCTGGATCAGCGGTGTCCGGGAACGGTCCCGCTCGGTGACCAGCTCGCCGACCAGCTGTTCGAACGGCAGGTCCTGATGGGCGTACGCCGAAAGGGTGTCCTCCCGAATGCCGGCCAGGAGCTCGGTGAACGTCGGGTCACCGGCCACCCGGCTGCGCAGCACCAGCGTGTTCACGAAGAAGCCGATGAGCCGCTCGGTCTCGGGCCGGCCCCGGTTCGCGACCGGGAAGCCGACCAGCACGTCGTCCTGCCCGGTGTGCCGGTGCAGCAGCGTGGCGTACGCGGCCGCCAGGGTCATGAACATCGTCGCCCCGGCACCCCGCGACAGCCGCCGCAGCGCCGCCGTGAGCGCCGCCGGCACCACGAAGTCGACCACCCCGGCCGCCGTTGACCGGACCGGCGGCCGTGGCCGGTCGGCGGGCAGTTCGAGGACCGGCGCGCCGGCGAGCCGGTCCCGCCAGTACGCGAGTTGCTCGCCCAGCACGGCCCCGGTGATCCGGTCGCGTTGCCAGATCGCGTAGTCGGCGTACTGGACCGGCAGCGGCGGCAGCGGGTCCGGCCGGCCCTCGCGGTAGGCGTCGTAGAGCACCTCGATCTCGTGCAGCAGTAGCCGGGTCGACCACTCGTCCGAGGCCACGTGGTGCATGGACAGCGAGAGCACGTGCCGCTCGTCGTCCAGCCTGATCAGGGCGGCCCGCAGCGGGTGCTCCTCGTCGAGCCGGAACGGCCTGGCGGCGTGCCCCTCGACGGAAACCCCGGTCAGTTCGAGCGGAAACGGCGCGGGCGGGTCGACGACCTGGACGGGTTCGCCGTCAGGCCCGGCCACGAGCCGGGTCCGCAGCACCTCGTGCCGCTCGACCACAGTGGTGAACACCCTGGTCAGCGCGGTGACGTCGATCGGCCCGGCGAGCGGCAGGGCCAGCGCCAGGTTGTACTCGGGCGATCCGGGGTCGAGCTGGGCCGCGAACCACAGTCGCTGCTGGGCGAACGACAGCGGCAACGGCCCGTCCCGGTCGGCGCGGCCGATCGGATCCGGCGACGAACCGCCCGCCACCGCGTCGACGACGGCGGCCAGCCCGGCCACCGTCGGGTGGTCGAACAGCGCGGCGAGCGGCACGTCGGCGCCGGTGGCGGCCCGGATCCGGCTCACGGCCTGCGCGGCCAGCAGCGAGTGCCCGCCGAGCTCGAAGAAGTCGTCGTCGGCACCGACCCGGTCCAGGCCGAGCAGGTTGCGCCAGATCATGGCCAGCGCGTTCTCGGTCGTGGTCGCCGGGGCGCGGTAGACGGCCAGGTCGGGGCGGTCACTGCCGGGCGCCGGGAGCGCGGCCCGGTCGACCTTGCCGTTGGCGTTCAGCGGGAACGCGTCCAGCTCGACGAACGTGGCCGGAACCATGTAGCGCGGAAGCCTCTCCGCGAGACGGTCCCGCAGTTCGGTGACGCCGAGTGCGGTCACCAGGTAGGCGACCAGGCGCCGGTGCACGACCGTGACCAGCGCCGCGGTGACGCCGGGCTGATCGAGCAGGGCCTTCTCGATCTCGGCGGGTTCGATCCGGTGGCCGTGCAGCTTGATCTGGTGATCGGTGCGGCCCAGGTAGTCGAGCCGCCCGTCGGCCCGGCGCCGGGCCAGGTCACCGGTGCGGTACAGGCGCGCGCCGTCCGTACCGGAGAGGTCCGGGACGAAACGCTCCGCGGTGAGGGCGGGCCTGCGGTGATATCCGCCCGAGACGCCCGCCCCACCGATGAAGACCTCGCCCGTCACACCGGCCGGAACCGGGTGCAGCCGCTCGTCGAGCAGATGGATCGTGGTGTTCGCGACCGGCCGCCCGAGACCGACCGGATCACCCGCGAGGATCTCCTGGTGCGCGGACCACACGGTGGTCTCGGTCGGCCCGTAGAGATTCCACAACCCGGCGGTACGTTCCAGCAGCGCCCCGGCCAGGTCGGGCGGCAGCGCCTCCCCGCCGCACAGCGCGTGCAGCCGGGGCGCACCCGCCCAGCCGTCGTCCACCAGCATCTGCCAGGTCGCCGGGGTGGCCTGCAGGATCGTCGCGCCGGAGGTGACGATCCGCTCGGCCAGCAGCCGCGGCGACCGCGCGGTGGCCCGGTCGGCGACGACCACCCGGGCACCGGCGATCAGCGGCAGGAACAGCTCCAGGCCGGCGATGTCGAACCCGAACGTGGTCACCGCCAGCAGCACGTCCGCACTCGACATGCCCGGGTCGTCCTGCATCGACAGCAGGAAGTTGACCAGGTTGCGATGCGAGACGACGACACCCTTGGGTACGCCCGTCGAACCCGACGTGTAGATGAGGTAGGCGGGTGCGCCCGGAACCCGTGGTCCGCCCTCGAACGCCCGCCCGCCGGCCGCGTCCGTGTCGGTCAGCACGATCGCCGCCCCGCTGTCGGCCAGCATGAAGTCCAGTCGCGCGGCCGGCAGTTCCGGGTCGAGCGGCAGATAGGCCGCGCCCGCCTTCCACACCGCGAGGGCCGCGACGACCAGCCCGGCGCCCCGCTCCATCCGCAGCGCGACCACCTCGCCCGGCCCGGCGCCGAGTTCCCGCAGCCGCCATGCCAGCCGGTCCGACGACTCGTCCAGCTCGCGGTAGCTGACCGACCGCGCGCCGTCCTGCACGGCGATCGCCTCGGGGCGCAACCGTGCCTGCCGGGTGACCAGCACGTCCACGGTCACGTCGGCGGGCAGCGGCACGGTGGTGTCGTTCCACTCCCGCAGCCGGTCGTGCTCGGCGGCGGTCAGCATCGGCAGGCGGGAGACGGGCAGCGCCGCGTGCCCGGCGAACGCCTCGAGCAGCGTGCGCAGGTGCTCGGCGAGCCGGTCGACGGTGTCGCGGTCGAGGATCGCGGTGCTGTACTCGAACGACACCGCGAGACCGTCGGCCGCCTCGGTGACGGTCAGGGCCAGCTCGTACTTCGCGCTCGTCAGCGCCGTCTCGCCGGCCGACTCCGCGCGTACGTCCGTGTTGCTGACCGCGTGGGTGAACAGCGTCTGCACGAGCGGGGTGCGGGACCGGTCACGGGTGGTGACCAGCTCGTCGACCAGCCGCTCGAACGGCACCTCCTGATGAGCGTACGCATCCAGCGCCGTGGCACGGATCCGTCCCAGCAGCTCCTCGGCCGTCGGGTCGCCGTGCAGCCCCGCCCGCAGCACCAGGGTGTTCGGGAAGAACCCGATCAGCTGCTCGGTGTCGGGGTGGTGCCGGTTCGCGACCGGAGTGCCGACCAGCAGATCGTCCTGACCCGTGTGCCGGTGCAGCAGCACGGCGTAGGCCGCGAGCAGCGTCATGAACATCGTCGCGCCGTGCCGGTGCGACAGCTCCCGCAGAGCCGTGGTCGTGTCCGGGCCGACGACGAGGTTCACGACGTCGCTGTCGGTGGACCGGACCGGCGGCCGGGGACGGTCGGTGGGCAGTTCCAGCACCGGCGGGTCCGCCAGCGTCGTCCGCCAGAACCCGAGCTGCTCCTCGAGGAGGTCGTCGCTGAGGCGTTCGCGCTGCCAGGCGGCGTAGTCGGCGTACTGGACCGGCAGCGGCGGCAGCGGGTCGGGCCGCCCGTCGCGGTGCGCCTCGTAGAGGGCGGCCAGCTCGCGCAGCAGGATGCCCGACGACCAGCCGTCGAAGACCGCGTGGTGCAGAACCAGCGCCAGCACGTGCCGGTCCTCGCCGGCCCGTAGCAGGGTGGCCCGCACCAGCGGCCCCTCGGCCAGGTCGAACGGCGTCCGGGCGCCCGCGAAGGCCTCGGTCATGTCCATCGTGACCAGCGGGAACGGCCGCGGCGGGTCGATCACCTGCACCGGGCGGCCGTCGGGGCCGGGGACCAGCCGGGTACGGAGGACCTCGTGCCGGGCCACCAGACCGGTCAGTGCCGCCGTGAGCGCCTCGACGTCGAGCGGCCCGTCGAACGGGATCGGGACCGGCACGTTGTACTCGATCGACTCGGGGTCGAGCTGGGCCAGGAACCACAGTCGTTCCTGCCCGAACGACAGCGGCAGCGGCCGGGTCCGGTCGGCCGGGAGAATCGGCGGCAGATCGGCCGTGGCGCCGGTGCGGTCGATCAGCGCGGCGAGTTCACGGACGGTCGGCCGGTCGAACAGGTCGGCGATGGTGACCTCGTGCCCGGCGGCGCGGATCCGGCTCACCACCCGGGTCGCGAGCAGCGAGTGTCCGCCCAGGTCGAAGAAGTTGTCGCCGGTACCGATCCGGTCGATGCCGAGCAGGTCACCCCAGATCCCGGCCAGGAGCCGTTCGGTGCCGGCGGCCGGCGCCCGGTAGCCGGTGCTGAGTTCGGGGCGGGTGCTGTCGGGCGCGGGCAGGGCGGTGAGGTCGCGTTTGCCGTTCGTGGTGAGCGGGATGTTCGAGATCTCCAGGTAGAGCGCCGGGATCATGTGTTCCGGCAGGGTGACCCGCAGGTGTTCGCGTAGCCGGTCGGCGGCGGGCAGCTCACCGTCGGGGACCAGGTAGGCGATGAGCCGGTCCTCGTGACCGGCCACGACGGCGGCGCCGACCCGCGGGTGCCGGGTGAGTGCGGCCTCCACCTCGCCCGGTTCGATGCGGTGGCCGCGGATCTTGAGTTGCTGGTCGGTGCGGCCGAGGTGGTCGAGGTTGCCGTCGGGTAGTTGCCGGGCGAGGTCGCCGGT
>NZ_PVMZ01000052.1 GCF_003001815.1 Actinoplanes italicus | reverse complement strand
CGTGGCTGGGGGGACGTCGGCTGCGGTGTCGTTGAGGGTGGCCAGGCGGGCGTGATCGGTGCCGGTCAGGATCGGGAGCTGGGATACCGGGCGGGTGGGGTCGGCGGCCACCCCTTCCAGCAGGAGCAGCAGGTGATCGGCCCAGGCACGGACCGTCGCCTCGTCGAACAGGGCGGTGCTGTACTGCAGGGCGGCGTGGATGGTGGCGGGTGTCTCGACGGTGGTGAGCGACAGGTCCCACTTGACCGATGCGGGGCCGGTTGTGTGGACGACCTCGTCGCTGGTGGTGGTGTGGTTGAACAGGGTCTGGATCAGTGGGGTGCGTGACCGGTCGCGGTCGTGGACGAGTTCGTCGACGAGTTGCTCGAACGGCAGGTCCTGGTGGTCGTAGGCGGCCAGCGCGGTGCCTCGTACCTGATCAAGAAGTTGGTTGAAGGTCGGATCGGTGTCGAAGCGGGTGCGTAGCGCGAGGGTGTTGACGAAGAAGCCGATGAGGTTCTCCGTCTCGGCCTGGCCGCGGTTGGCCACGGGGGTGCCGATGAGCAGGTCGTTCTGGCCGGTGTGCCGGTGCAGCAGGACGGCGTAGGCCGCGGCGAGCGTCATGAACATCGTCGCGCCGTGGGCCCGCGACAGGTCCCGCAGTCGTGCGGTGACATGCGCCGGGATGTCCACGGCCACAACTGCACCGTCGGTCGACCGCACCGGCGGACGCGGCCGGTCGGTCGGCAGCTCCAGGATGGGCGGCTCGGCGAGCTGACCGAGCCAGTAGCGGAGCTGCGCCTCACCGTCGAGGTGTTCGCGCTGCCAGACCGCGTAGTCCGCATACTGCACCGGCAACGGCGTCAATGCCGAGCCGCCGCTTTCGAGCAGGCCGGTCAGCTCCTCGCGGAGGATCGCCCCCGACCACTCGTCGGCGACGATGTGGTGCACACACAGCGCCAGCAACTGCCGCCCACCGGGCAGCCGCAGCAGCGCGCCGCGCAGCACAGGCCCGGCGGCCAGGTCGAACGGCGCGTTGACCAGCGCCTCCCGGATGCCGTGGTCGCCGCCGTCGGATACGTCCGCCACCTGCAGCGGGAACGGCGACGGCGGGTCGACGACCTGATGGGGCTCGCCGTCGGAGTCGGCCAGGATGCGGGTGCGCAGCACCTCGTGCCGTTCGACGATCGTGGTCAGCGCGTCCGTCACGGCGGCCGGGGTGACGTCGTCGGCCAGCGGGATCATGACCGGAATGTGGTATTCCGTGGAGCCCGGGTCCAGCTGGGCCAGGAACCAGAGCCGCTGCTGGGCGAAGGACAACGGCAGCCTCTGGTCACGGTCGGCGGGAACGATCGGCGTGGCGCCGGGGGCGGCGTCGGTGTCGATCAGAGCCGCGAGCGTACGCACGGTCGGCTGTTCGAAGAGTGCGGCCAGGGGCAGGTCGATGCCGAGAGCGGTACGGATCCGCCCCACCACACGGGTCGCGAGCAGCGAGTGTCCGCCCAGGTCGAAGAAGTCGTCGGTGACACCGACCCGGTCCAGCCCGAGCAGCTCGCCCCAGATCCCGGCGAGCCGCTCCTCGGTCGGCGAGGACGGCGCCCGGAAGGTGGTGCTCAACTCCGGGCGGCTGCTGTCCGGAACCGGCAGCGCCTTCAGATCCCGTTTGCCGTTGGGGCTCAGCGGGACGGCCGCGATCTCGGTGTAGAGGGCCGGGATCATGTGCTCGGGCAGGCTGCCGCGCAGGTGTTCGCGCAGCTGGTCGGCGGTCGGCAGGACACCGTCGGGCACCAGGTGTGCGACCAGCCGCCCCTGGTACGCCGTGACCACGGCCTCCTCGACGGCCGGGTGCCGGACAAGCGCGTTCTCGATCTCGGCCGGCTCGATGCGGTTGCTTCTGATCTTGATCTGCCGGTCGGTGCGGCCGAGGAACGCCAGCTGTCCGTCCGGGAGCCACCGCCCCACGTCACCGGTCCGGTAGAGGCGGGTGCCGTCGGCGCGGAACGGGTCGGGCACGAACCGCTCCGCGGTCAGCGCCGGCCGCCCGCGGTAGCCGCGGCTCACCTGGTCACCGCCGATGTAGAGCTCGCCGGCCACGCCGATCGGGACCTGCCGCAGCCGGGCGTCGAGCACGTGGATGCGGGTGCCGGCGGTGGGCCGGCCGATCGGCGGGGCACCGGCGTCGCTGCCGGTCAGGTGTGCGATCGCGGTGCAGATGGTGGTCTCGGACGGGCCGTACGCGTTGAGGAACCGCCGGCCGGGAGCCCAGGCGCGGGCCAGCCCGGACGGGCACGACTCGCCGCCGGCCACCACGGTACGCAGGTCGGGCAGGTCGTCGTGCGGCAGCAGCGCGAGCGCGGACGGCGAGAACTGGCCCACCGTGATCCGGTGGGCGCGCAGCAGTTCGGCCAGGTCGTCGGGGGAGCGGCGGGTCTGTTCCCCGGCGATCACCAGGGTGGCGCCGGCGGTCAGTGCCGTGTAGACCTCGGATGCGGCCACGTCGAACCCGAACGACAGGTTCTGCAGGGCCACGTCGCCGGCCGTCATGCCGAGGTCGCGGCGCTGGGCCTCGATCGCGGCCGACAGGTTGTGGTGGGTGACCACGACACCCTTGGGGCGGCCGGTCGAGCCGGACGTGTAGACGATGTAGGCGGCCTGGCCGGGGTGGACCACCACGTCCGGTGCGGTGCGGGGCGCCTCGGTGATCGCCGGGTCGGCCGGGTCCACGGTGAGCCCGCCGAAGGAGCCGCCGACCACGATGTCCGCACCGCTGTCGTCGAGCATGAACCGCAGCCGGTCGGACGGGTAGCCGGTGTCCATCGGCAGGTACGCGGCACCCGTCCGCAGGACGGCGAGCATCGCGACGACCATCCCGGGGCCGCGGTCCAGGTGCAGCGCGACCACACTTTCTCGTCCGGCGCCCAGCCCGATCAGGTGGTGGGCGAGCTGGTTGGCGCGCTCGTCGAGCTCCCGGTAGGAGACCGTGTCGTCACCGAAGACGATGGCGGTGCCTTCGTGGCCGGCGACCGCGAGCGTGATCGGATCCGGCTGTGTCACACCGCTGTCCCGGCGGTCCTGAGGCAGCGGTGTGCCACAGGCGGTGGGGCCGGCGGTGTCGTTCCAGTTGTGCAGCTGGGCCTGGTCGGCCGGGGTGAGGATCGGCAGGTCGCCGACCAGGATGCCCGGAGTGCCGGCCAGGATGCCGGGGGTGGCGGGGCTCGCCAGGGTGGTGAGCAGGTGCGCGAACTGGGCCGCGATGCGCCGGACGGTGTCGCCGGTGAACAGTGCACCGTCGTAGATCATCGTGATGCCGAGGTCGTCGCCGGTGCCGACGACGACGGTCAGCGGGTCGCCGGTCTGCTCGCGGGCGAACGACCGCTCGACCCGCAGGCCGGTGTCCGGACCGGGGCCGGTGTCAGCGCCTTCGGGGCGGCTCGGGTAGTTCTCGAAGATCAGCACGGTGTCGAAGAGCCGCCGGCCGGCGGGCATCTCACTCCAGCCCGCGATGTCGACGAGCGGGGTGTGTTCGTACGTGCGAGCCCGGGACTGCTCCCGTTGCAGATCACGCAGCCACTCGGCGAGATCGCGGTGCTGCTCCACCCGTACCCGGGAAGGAATGGTGTTGATCATCAGACCGACCACCGACTCGACACCGTCGAACTGGGCGCCGCGACCGGACGTCGTCACACCGAACACCACGTCGCCGGTCTCGGCGTAGGCCGCCAGCAGCACCGCCCACGCGCCCTGGACCAGGGTGTTCAGGGTCAGCCGGTGCCGGCGGGCCACGTCGTTCAGCGCCCGGGCCGCCGTGGCCGGCAGCCGGGTACGTTCGATGTGGTGGCCGCCGCCCTCGGCCGGTGGCTCCAGCTGCGGCGGCGTCGGCTCGGTGAGCCCGGCCAGCCGCTCGCGCCAGTAGGCCTCGGCCTCGGCCGGATCCTGCGCGAGCGTCCAGGCGACATGATCGCGGAACGGCGGGCGCTGCACCTCGGGCGGCCGCTGCCCGGATCGGAACGCGCGATAGGCGTCCATCAGGTCGCCGAGCACGATCGGGACGCTCCAGCCGTCCAGCAGCAGGTGGTGGAAGCTGATCACCATCTGGTGGCGTTCGGCGGCCAGCCGGATCAGGTGGATGCGCACCAGGGTCGGCTCGTCGAAGTCGGCGCCACGCGCCCGATCCTCGGCCAGCAGGGTGGTCACCCGCCGCTGCTGCGTCTCCGGGTCGTCATCGCTCAGATCGATCAAGGACATCGGCAGCGGTACGGACGACGACACCACCGACATCGGCGCGGGCATCCCGGCCGTGACCACCGTGCTGCGCAGCACCGCGTGCCGGGCGAACGTCAGGTCCCACGCCCGGTGCAGGGCCGGCACGTCGAGCGGCCCGGTCAGTGACAGGCCGTGCTGCACCCAGTAGACGCCGGAGCCCGGCGCCAGCTCGGTGTGGAACAGCATGCCCTGCTGCAGCGGGGTGAGCGGGTAGACGTCGGATAACTCACCCCCGATCCGGTCACGGAGTGCATCTAACTCCGCCTGGCCCAGGCCCGCGACCGGGAAGTCGGCCGGGGTGTATCCGGCCGCGGTCTTTCCGCAGCAGTGGTCGACGAGTTCGCCGAGCACCCGCAGATAGCGGTCGGCGAGCCGGCGTACCGTCGCCTCGTCGTGGACCGCCCGCGAGAACGTCCACGTCAGATGCAGGAAGCCGTCCTGGACGTTGCCGCTGATCTCGAGCAGGTGACCGCGTTCCCCGGCGTCCGACCGCGGCCGCCCGGCGGGTCCGCCGGCCGGCCGGAACCGGGCTGCCGGCCCGGACTCGGAGCGGCCCAGGTAGTTGAACGACACCTCGGCCCGCCCCGACGCCGGCAGCAGCGGTGTGAGGTGCCGCAGCAGTCCGTGCCCGAGACCGCGCCGTGGGACGGCTCGCAGCCGGTCCTTGGTGGCGCTCAGCGTCTCGCCCGGGTCGGTGCCGCCGGTGACCGCGACCGGGTGGAACGCGGTGAACCAGCCGACCGTGCGGGTGACGTCGACGTCCGCGCCGACGTCCTCCCGGCCGTGACCCTCCAGATCGACCAGGACCGCGGCCTCGCCCGTCCACTCGGTCAGCACCGTGCCGAGCGCCGCGAGCAGCATGTCGTTGATCTGAGTCCGGTAGGCGGCCGGCGCTTCGCGCAGCAGCCGTCCGGTCTGCCGCGGGTCGAGCACTACCGACACGGTTCCGGCGGAGTCGAGCGCGTTGGCGCCGTCGTGGTCGCGCGGCAGCGTGGCCGGGGTCGCCCCGACCGTACGCCAGTAGCCGATCTCGCCGGCCAGCTCCGGGCTGGCGGCCAGCTCGGTGAGCCGCTGCGACCAGCGCTGGAACGAGGTCGTCTTCACCGGCAGGCGGATCTCGCTGCCGGACTCGGCCTGGGTGTACGCGCTGGTCAGATCCTCGATCAGGATGCCCCACGACACCCGGTCCACGACCAGGTGGTGCGCCACGACCAGCAGGGTCTGCGGCCGCTCGTGCCGGTCCATCAGCAGGAACCGCACGAGCGGGCCCTGCTGCAGGTCGAGGCTGGTGTGCGCCTCGGTGGCCAGCGCGTCGAGGGCCGCGTCGTCGAGCCCGTCGGCGTCGACCACCCGCAGTGGCGTCTCCGGCTCCTCCGGCAGCACCCACGCGGTCAGGCCCAGGGCGTCGCGGAAGAACCGAGACCGCAGCCCGTCGTGGTGCCGCAGCAGCGCGTCGACCGCCCGGCTCAGCGGTTCCGCCTCGATCCGGTCGGTGATCTCCAGCAGCACGTGCTGGTTGAAGTGCGCCGGTTCGGGCAGGTCCCGGCCGAAGAACCAGCGCTGGATCGGCGACAGCGGCACCTGGCCGACGACCGGGCCCTGTTCGGCCGCGGCAGTGGACTCGGCGGTCACCACGGTCGCCAGCTCGGCGACGGTCTGGTGGTCGAACAGCTGCGCCGGGCTCAGGTGCAGGCCCGCGGCCCGGGCCCGGGCGACCGCCTGGATGCTGAGGATCGAGTCGCCGCCCAGTTCGAAGAAGTTGTCGTCGACACCGACCCGGTCCAGGTGCAGCACCTCGGCCCAGATCTCGGCGAGCTGCCGTTCGGTGTCACCCTGCGGCGCGCGGTAACCGGCGGCCAGCTCCGGCCGGACACTTCCGGGCGCGGGCAGGGCGGCCTGGTCGGTCTTGCCGTTCGGTGTCAGCGGGATCGCCGTGATCTCGACGAACACCGCCGGGATCATGTGCTCGGGCAGGGTGCCGCGCAGGTGGATGCGCAGCGTGTCGGCGGGCGGCATCCCGGCCTGCGGTTCGGCCGGGACGACGTAGGCCACGAGGCGGCCGTCGCGGGCGGTGACGACCGAGGCCCGTACGCCCGGATGCTCCTCCAGCCGGTGCTGGACCTCGGCCGCCTCGATCCGGTGGCCGCGGACCTTGATCTGGGTGTCGTTGCGGCCCAGGTAGTCGAGCTGCCCGCCGGGCCGGCGCCGGGCCAGGTCGCCGGTGCGGTACAGCCGGGTGCCGTCGCCGCGGAACGGGTCGGGCACGAACGCCGCCGCCGTGCGCGCCGGACGGCCCAGGTAGCCGCGGGCCAGGCTCTCCCCGCCGATGAAGATCTCGCCGGTGACACCGTCCGGGACCTCCCGCAGCCGGTGGTCCAGCAGGTGAACGCGGGTGTTCGCGATCGGCCGGCCGATCGGCGGGGTGCCGTCGGCACCGGCCGGGATCTCGGCGGCGGTCGCCCAGACGCTGGTCTCGGTCGGCCCGTACGCGTTGAGCAGCCGCCGCCCGGCCGCCCACGCCCGCGCGGTCCGCCCGTCCAGACGCTCGCCGCCGGAGACCAGCGTGCGCAGCGTGCCGAACCGGTCGGGCGCGACCGAGTCGAGCAGGGTCGGCGGCAGCAGCGCCACACCGACCTGATGCCGGTTCAGCAGCGCGGCCAGCAGGTCGGGACGGCTCTGCTCGTCGGCGGTGGCCACCACCAGCGTCGCACCGGCGGTCAGAGCCAGCACGGTCTCCCACACCGACGCGTCGAAGCTGCTGGAGGCGAACTGCAGCGCGGTGTCGTCGGCCGTGGCACCGACGTGCTCCCGCAGGGCCGCGGCGAAAAGGCTCAGACCACGATGGTGTACGACCACGCCCTTCGGACGTCCGGTCGAGCCGGAGGTGTAGATGACGTACGCGGCCTGGCCGGGCAGCAGCGTCACGTCCGGAGCGGTGGACGGCCGTCCTGCGATCGCCGGGTCGGCCGGGTCGACGGTGACCTCGCCCAGGTCGCCGCCGATCACGATGTCCGCTCCGCTGTCGGTCAGCATGAACCGCAGCCGGTCGGCCGGGTAACGCGGGTCGAGCGGCACGTAGGCGGCACCGGAACGCCACACGGCCAGCATCGCCACGATCAGATCGAGGCCGCGTTCGGAGTGCAGGCCGACGATCCGCTCCGGACCGGCGCCGGCGGCGATCAGGTGGTGGGCGAGCCGGTTCGCCGCGGTGTCGAGCTCCGCGTACGACATGGTCCGCCCGTCGCAGATCAGCGCCGTCGCGTCCGGCCGCTCGGCGGCGCGGTCGGCGATCAGCTCGGGCACCGTACGGGCCGGGACCGGCACCGCGGTGTCGTTGCCCCGGTCCAGGGCCGCCCGCTCCTCGCCGGTGAGGATCGCGAGCCGGGAGACCGGCTGCTCCGGGTCGGCGACGATCGCGGCCAGCAGCGTCCACAGGTGACCGAGCAGCCCGCGCACGGTGCGCTCGTCGAACAGGTCGGTGCGGTAGACCAGCCCGCCGGTCAGCGGCCCGGTGCCCGGGTCGGTGACGGTCAGGGTGAGGTCGACCTTGGCGATCGTGCCGGTCTGCAGACGCGTCCCGGACTGATCCCCGGCGGGCGGCTCCTCATCGGTGGCGACGGGCTTTTCGTCGGTGGCCACGTAGCTGAGCAGCGTCTGCACCAGCGGCGTCTGCGACCGGTCGCGGGCCGGGGCCAGCTCGTCGACGAGCCGTTCGAACGGCAGGTCCTGATGGCTGTGCGCGGCCAGGGTGGTGGACCGCACACGGGCCAGCAGCTCGGTGAACGTGGGGTCGTCGCCGAGCCGGGCCCGCAGCGCCAGGGTGTTCACGAACAGGCCGATCAGCGGCTCGACCTCGGCCCGGTCCCGGTTCGCGACCGGGCTGCCGACGATCAGGTCGTCCTGGCCGGTGTGCCGCTGCAGCAGCACCGAGTACGCGGCAAGGATCGTCATGAACATGGTCGTGCCGTTGCGCCGGGACAGGTCCCGCAGGCCCGCCGCGACCTCGGCCGGGACGGTGAACCGGAGGGTGTCGCCGGCGGTCGAGCGGATCGCCGGTCGCGGCCGGTCGGTCGGCAGCGCCAGCACCGGCGGGTCGGCGAGCTGGGTACGCCAGTAGCCGAGCTGCGTGTCCAGCACGTCACCGGTGAGGTGGTCGCGCTGCCAGACGGCGAAGTCGGCGTACTGGATCGGCAGCTCCGGCAGCGTCTCACCGCCGAGCAGCGCGAACAGCTCCCGCTCGAACACACCGGCCGACCAGTCGTCGAAGACCGCGTGGTGCACACAGAGCGCCAGCACCTGCCGGTCCTCGGCGAGCCGGATCAGCGTGGCCCGCAGCAGCGGACCCGCGGCCAGGTCGAACGGGCGGCGCAGCCCGTCCAGCACCTCGTGCGCCCCGGCCACCGGGTCGGCGTGCCCCGAGACGTCCACGTCGGCCAGCGGGAACGGCCCCGGTGCGTCGATCACCTGGTGCGGCACGCCGTCGGCGTCGGTGACGAGGCGGGTCCGCAGCGACTCGTGCCGGGCCACCAGGGCGGTCAGCACCGCGGCCATCCGGTCCGCGTCGACCGGCCGTTCGAGCCGGATCAGGTGCGGCACCAGGTACTCGGCCGACTCGGGGTCGAGCTGGTCGAGGAACCACAGGCGCCGCTGCGCGAACGACAGCGGCAGGACACCGTCGCGGGCCGTGACCGGGATCGCCGCCGGGGCGGGCCGGGCGCCGGCGGCGGCGTCGATCACCGCACCGAGCGCCTCGATGGTCGGATTGTCGAAGAGCGCCGCCGTGGGCAGGTCGATGCCGAAGGCGCCGCGCAGCCGGGTGACCGCCTGGGTGGCCAGCAGCGAGTGCCCGCCCAGGTCGAAGAAGTCGTCGGTCGCACCGACCCGGTCCAGGTGCAGAAGGTGCGCCCAGATGCCGGCGAGGATCTCCTCGGTCGCGGTGGCCGGGGCCCGGAAGCCTCCGCCGGCCTGCCGCCGGTCGGACTCCGGCGCCGGCAGCGCGGCCCGGTCGATCTTGCCGTTGCGGTTCAGCGGCAGCTCGGCGAGCTCGACGAACACCTCGGGGACGAGGAACTCCGGCAGGGTACGGCCCAGGTGGCGGCGCAGCGTCTCGGCCGGCGGCAGACCGTCACCGGCCACCACGTAGGCCACCAGGCGTTCGTCGTGCGCGGTGACGACCACGGCGTCCACCTCGGGGTGGGCGCCCAGCGCCGACTCGATCTCGGCCGGTTCGATGCGCCGCCCACGGACCTTGATCTGGTGGTCCGCGCGGCCCAGGAACTCGAGGCGTCCGTCGGGCAGCCGGCGTGCGAGGTCGCCGGTGCGGTAGAGGCGCGAACCGTCGCCGGCGAGCGGGTCCGGCACGAACGCGGCGGCGGTGAGGGCGGGCTGGTGGCGGTAGCCGCGGGCCAGGCTCGGGCCGCCGACGAACAGCTCACCGGTGACACCGACCGGGACCGGGTTCAGGGCGCGATCCAGCAGGTGGGTGGTGGTGTTGGCGATCGGGTGCCCGATCGGCGTGCCGGTCGTGACGACTCCGGCGGTGGCGCAGACCGTGGTCTCGGTGGGTCCGTAGGCGTTGATCAGGTTCAGGCGCGGCGCCCACGCGGCGGCCAGCGCGGGATCGAGGCGTTCACCGGCGGTGATCAGCGTGGTGAGCGAGTCCAGGTCGCCGGCTTCGAGGGTGCGTACGAGCGAGGGCGGCAGCGTGGCGGTGGTGACGTCGTGCTCGCGCAGGAATCCGGCGAGACCCTCGGCGCCGGGAGCGACGGCGAGGGTGGCGCCCGAGGTCAGCGCCATGATCGTCTCCCAGACGCTGGCGTCGAAGCTGGCCGACGCGAACTGCAGGGTGGTGTCACCGGGGCCGGTCGGTACCAGCCGTCCCAGGGCGGTCACCAGGTTGGACAGGCCACGGTGGGTGACGGTGACGCCCTTGGGGCGGCCGGTGGAGCCGGAGGTGTAGATCAGGTAGGCGGCCTGGTCGGGGTGGACGTTCACCTCGGGTGCGCTGCCGCCGTGCCGGGCGATGGCCGGATCGTCGACCGTGAGGGTGGGAACGCGTCCGGCCGGCAGGTCGTCGAGGATGTCGTCGGTGCTGATCAGCAGGGTGGCCCGGCTGTCGGTGAGCATGTAGGCGAGCCGGTCGGCCGGGTATCCCGGGTCGAGCGGCAGATAGGCGGCGCCGGCCTTCCAGACCGCCAGGATCGCCGTGATCAACTCGGGGCCGCGGTCCAGGCACAGGCCGACCACCGTCTCCGCGCCGATGCCACGTGCGCGCAGGTGGTGGGCGAGGCGGTTGGCGGAGGCGTCGAGTTCACCGTAGGTGACGGACCCGGCCACCGCGGATGCGCCAGGCTGCCGGGCGGCGTGGGCCGCGAACACTTGATGGGCGGTCAGCGGTTCGGCCGGTACGGCGGTGTCGTTCCACAGCGCCAGGTCGGCCTCCTCGGCCGGGGTGAGCAGCGGAAGGCCGGCCACCGGGCGATCCGGGTCGGCGGCGACCGCGTCGAGCAGGCTCATCAGGTGACCCGCGAAACGGCGGACCGTGTCGTGGTCGAACAGCGCCACCGGGTACTCGAACGCCGCCGCGAGCGTGTCACCGGTCTCGGTCAGGAGCAGGCGCATGTCGAACTTGGCGACCAGACCCTCACGAACCGTGCCGTCGGCCGCGTGGGTGTCGTACTCCTCCGGGGTGAAGTAGTTGAAAAGGGTCTGGATCAGGGGCGTCCGCGACCGGTCGCGCTCGTGCACCAGCTCGTCGACGAGCTGCTCGAACGGCAGATCCTGATGGGCGTACGCCTCCAGGGCGGTGGTCCGCACGCGGTCCAGCAGCTCGGCGAACGTCGGGTTGTCACCCAGCCGCGCCCGCAGCACCAGCGTGTTCACGAAGAAGCCGATCAGCGGCTCGGTCTCGGCCTGGTTCCGGTTCGCGATCGGGGTGCCGACGACCAGGTCGTCCTGACCGGTCTCGCGATGCAGCAGTACGGCGTACGCGGCGAACAGGGTCATGAACATCGTCACGCCGTGCCGCCGGGACAGCTGCCGCAGCGCCTCGGCCAGCGGCGCCGGAACCGTGAAGTCCAGCGCCGCTCCCTCGGTCGGCCGGACCGGCGGACGCGGACGGTCGGCCGGCAGGTTCAGCACCGGCGGGTCGGCCAGCTGCTCACGCCAGTAGCCGAGCTGCGCGTCGAGGACGTCACCGGTGAGCCAGCCGCGCTGCCAGGCGGCGTAGTCGGCGTACTGCACGGGCAGCGCCGGCAGCGGCGACCGGCGGCCGTCGCGGTACGCGGCGTAGAGCGTGGACAGCTCCCGGTCCAGGATCTTGGTTGACCACTCGTCGGACACCACGTGATGCAGGCAGAGCGCGAGCACGTGATGCTCGCCGGCGACGCGGAACAGCTTCGCCCGCAGCAGCGGACCGGCCGCCAGATCGAACGGCACCTGAGCGTCCTCGGTGGCCAGCGCCCGCGCCGCCCCGACCGGATCGGCTTCACCGGAGACGTCCACCAGTGGCAGCTCGACCGGCCGCGCCGGGTCGACGACCTGGTGCGGGATGCCGTCCGCGTCGGCCACGAGGCGGGTCCGCAGCACCTCGTGCCGCTCCACGATGGTCGACAGCGCGGCCGTCAGGGCGGCCACGTCGCACGGCCCGCCGAAGTTGATCGCGGCGGGGGAGTGGTACTCGGTGGACGCCGGATCCAGCTGCGCCACGAACCACAGGCGCTGCTGGGCGAACGAGAGCGGCAGCGGCAGCGCACGGTCGGCGACCGTGATCGGCGGCGCGACCGGTCCGGGCGCGCTCTCGGCCAGCAGGGCGGCCAGGCCCGCGACCGTCGGCCGGTCGAAGATCGCCGCCACCGACAGGTTCACGCCGAACAGCGCGCGGATCCGCGTGACCGCCTGGGTGGCGAGCAGCGAGTGGCCGCCCAGGTCGAAGAAGTTGTCGGTCACACCGACCCGGTCGAGTTTGAGCAGGTCGGCCCAGAGCGAGGCGAGGATCTCCTCGGCGGCCGTCACCGGCGCGCGGTAGGCGGTGGCGAGTTCCGGCCGGTCGCTGTCGGGTGCGGGCAGCGCCCGCCGGTCGAGCTTGCCGTTCCCGGTCAGCGGCAGGGAGCCGAGCGGGATGAAGGTGCTCGGGATCATGTGCTCGGGCAGCGTCTTGCGCAGGTGCTTCTGCAGTTCCCCGGCCGTCGGCGGAACGTCGTCGCAGACCAGGTAGGCGACGAGCCGGTCGTCGTGCTTTGCCGCGACGGCGCTGGTGACGACGGGGTGAGTGCGGAGGACGGCTTCGACCTCGGCGGTTTCGACGCGGTAGCCGCGGATCTTGATCTGGTGGTCGGTGCGGCCGAGATAGGAGATGGTGCCGTCACCGTTGTATCGGGCCAGGTCGCCGGTGCGATACAGCCGCTCGCCGCCGTCAGCCGGGATGAACTGCTCGGCCGTGTGGACCGGGTTGTTGTGATAGCCGCGGGCAAGCTGCGGCCCGCTGATGTGCAGGTGTCCGGGCACTCCGGCGGGGACGGGCTGGAGGTGGTCGTCGAGGATGCGGGCGGTGATGTTGGGCAGCGGTGTGCCGAGGGCCTCGGGGCTGGTGTGGGTGAGCACGCCGATGGTGGTCTCGGTCGGTCCGTAGTGGTTGAGCACGGTCCCGGTCAGCCGCCCGGCCAGGTCGGCGGGGGTGGCCTCACCTCCGAGGATCAGGGTCTTGTGCGGCAGGGGGATCGGCCACAGTGACGCCAGGTGCGACGGCACGATCTTCAGGTGGTCGACGTCTGCCGGTTCGGTGCGGATGGTTCCGCCGGTGGTCAGTGCCGTGAGGATGATCGTGTTGCCGAAGTCGGTGGTCGCCGGGGTGATGAGTCCGTACGTGTCGCCGGGTTCGCCGAGTCCCAGTCGTGCCGGGATGACGGTGGCGTAGTTGGTGAGTGCCCGGTGGGTGATGACGACGCCCTTGGG
>NZ_PVMZ01000051.1 GCF_003001815.1 Actinoplanes italicus | reverse complement strand
CGCGCGGGCGTGCAGCTCGCGGTAGGTGAGGTCGTCGACGGCCGGGGTGTCGTCGCGGGTGGTGACGAGTTCGTGGACGCCACCGACAGCGGGGATCACGGCTGTCTCCCGAACCGGCGGTGCGATGCCGAGCGGCAGCTGCGAGACCGGGACGTCCACGTCGGCCACCACGGCTTCGAGCAGTGCCAGCAGGTGGCCGGTCATCCGGCGGATGCGGTCGGAGTCGAACAGGGCCGTCGCGTACTCGAACCCGCCGATCAGCCGATCGCCCGACTCCATGAGCACCAGCCGCAGGTCGAACTTGGCGATCACCCCGTCCCGGTCGTGCAGTTCCAGACCCGGTGACCCGTCGGCCACGATGTAGTTGAACAGCGCCTGGACCAGCGGCGTCCGCGACGGGTCGCGGTCCTTCACCAGGTCGTCGACGAGCTGCTCGAACGGCATGTCCTGGTGCGCGAAGCCGGCCAGCGCCCCGGCTCGGGTGCGGGCCAGCAGCTCGGCGAAGGTGGGGTCGTCGTCGAAGCGGGCCCGCAGCACCAGCGTGTTCAGCAGCAGGCCGATGATCCGGCCGGTCTCGGCGCGGTCCCGGTTCGCGGCGGGCGTACCGATGAGGAGATCGTCCTGACCGGTGTGCCGGGCCAGCAGCACCGAATAGACCGCGACGGTCGTCATGAACATGGTCGCGCCGTGCCGCCGGGACAGCTCCCGCAGACCGGCGGTGACGTGGCCGGGAACGGCGAAGCCCACGAACGCGCCCGCCGACGACCGGACCGCGGGCCGGGGCCGGTCGGTCGGCAGGTCGAGGACCGGCGGGTCGGCCAGGACGGTCCGCCAGTGCGCCAGCTGAGACTCCAGCACCGGTCCGGACATCCATTCGCGCTGCCAGACCGCGTAGTCGGCGTACTGCACCGGCAGCGGCGGCAACGGATCATCGGCACCGGCGCGGACAGCGGCGTACAGGGCCGCGAACTCCTCCTCGAGGATCCGCGCCGACCACTCGTCGTAGACGATGTGGTGCAGGCCGAGCGCCAGCAGGTGCCGGTCGTCGGCGATCCGGATCAGCGTGGCCCGGATCAGTGGCCCCCCGGCCAGGTCGAACGGGGTCCGCGCGTCGGCGGCGAGATGCGCCCGCACGGCGGCCTGCGGATCGTCGAGGCCGGACACGTCGAGCAGGTCCGGCACGATCACCGCCGGTTCTTCGACGACCTGATGCGGTACGCCGTCCGCTCCCGTCACGAAACGCGTGCGCAGACTCTCGTGCCGCGCCACGATCCTGCTCAGCGCCTGCGTGACCGCCTGCGCGTCCGGCGCCTCGTCGAAGGTCACCACCGTGGCCACGTTGTAGTCGGTCGCGGCCGGATCCATCTGCGCCAGGAACCACAGCCGCTGCTGCGCGAACGACAGCGGCAGCGCCCGGTCCCGGCCGACCGGCCGCAGCGGGGGAGCGGCCGGAACCGCGGAGTCCGCATCGATCCGGGCACCCAGCTCGGCCACCGTCGGGTGGTCGAAGATCGCGGCGAGCGGCAGCTCGGCGCCGAAGACGCTCCGGGCGCGGGCCACCGCCTGCATGGCGAGCAGCGAGTGCCCGCCCAGGTCGAAGAAGCCGTCGTCGGCGCCGACCCGGTCCAGGCCGAGCAGCCGCGCCCAGTCGGCGGCCAGCGTCCGCTCGGTGGGCGTGACCGGCTCCCGGTAGTCACCGGCCAGACCGGGCCGGGCGGTGTCCGGCTTCGGTAGCGCCCCGAGGTCCACCTTGCCGTTCGGGGTCAGCGGCAGCGCGCCGACCTCGAGGAACACCGAGGGGATCAACTGCTCGGGAAGCCGGGTACGCAGATGCGCGCGCAACCCGTCGACCGGAGGCAGGCCCGACCGCGTCATCAGGTAGGCGATCAGCCGGTCGTCCTGCCCGGACACCACAGCCGTGACCACCGACGGATGCTCCTCCAGCGCGTGCTGGACCTCGGCCGGCTCGATCCGGTATCCGCGGATCTTCAGCTGCAGGTCACCACGGCCGAGGAAGTCGATCTGCCCGTCGGCCCGCAACCGGCCCAGGTCGCCACTGCGGTAGAGGCGGGTGCCGTCGGCGGCGAACGGATCGGGGACGAACCGTTCCGCGGTCAGCGCGGGCCGGTCGTGATAGCCACGGGTGACACCCGCACCGGCGATGAACAGCTCCCCGGTCACGCCCGGCGGCACCGGCCGCAGCCGACGGTCGAGCACGTGCACCCGGGTGCCGGGCAGCGGCCGCCCGATGGCGGTCGGCCCGTCGTGCCCGGCCGTCAGGTCGACGACTCCGAACGTACTGTCGATGGTCGTCTCGGTGATGCCGTAAGCGGTCAGCAGCCGCACTCCCGGCAGCACCCGGGACGCGCTCCTGGCCGCCGCGGTGTGCCAGGTGTCGGTGGTGGCGATGAACAGCCGCAGGTCCGGCAGCGCCGCTCCGGTGCCGGCCAGGTGCCCGGCAAGCTGGTCGAGGTAGCGCGGCGCCGACTCGAACGCGCCGATCCGCCGCCGCGCGAGCTCTGCCGCGAACGCGGCCGTGTCGGTCTGCAGCCCGACCGGTCCGAGGACCAGGGTGCCGCCGGTGCCGAGCGCCCGCACCAGGTCGGCGGTGAACACGTCGAAGCTGATGTTCGTGAGCGACAGCCACCGGAACCGGTCGTCCGGCCCGAAGTGGGTGTGCTGCCAGGCGGTGTGCAGTGCGAGCAGGTTGTCATGGGTGACCAGCGTGGCCTTCGGCAGTCCGGTCGAGCCGGAGGTGTAGATGACCGCCGCGAGCCGCCCGCTCACCGCGCTGGGCGGCGGCGTCCCCAGGGCGGTCCCTGCCGACGCCGTGAGGAAGGCCTCGTCGATCACCAGCGCGGCACCGCTGTCGCGCCGCATGTAGGCGAGCCGGTCGGCCGGGTAGTCCGGGTCGAGCGGCAGATATGCGGCCCCGGCACGCCAGACCGCCAGGATCGCGACGATCAGATCGGCGCCGCGGCGCAGGTGTACGCCGACGACCGTCTCGGGCCCTGCTCCGGCGGCCCGCAGATGCCCGGCCAGCCTGTCCGCGCGGGCGGTCAGCTCCCCGTAGGGCAACACCACGTCACCGCACTCGACCGCCGCATCGCCGGAGAACCGGGCCGCGGCCTCGGCGATCAACCGGTCCACACCGGTCGCGGCCGTGGGCCGCGGATCCAGGCCGGTTCCCGCGGTGAGCTGCCGCTCGTCGTCCCGGGTGAGGATCGGCAGCTCCGAGACGGGCGTGTCCGGGGTGGTGGCCACGGCCGTCAGCAGCAGGGTGAGCCGGTCGGCCAGCCGCTCGATCGTGGTCCGGTCGAAGAGGGCGGTGCTGTACTCGAACACGCCCCGCAGCCCGTCACCGCTGCCGGCCATCGACAGCGACAGGTCGAACGGCACGTCCTGACCGAACGGCACGTCGGCCCGCGCGCCCGCCGGCTCGTCGCCGGCGTAGTGGAACAGCGTCTGGACCAGCGGGGTCCGGGAACGGTCGCGGTCCCGGACGAGTTCGTCGACGAGTTGCTCGAACGGCAGGTCCTCGTTGGCGAACGCCTCCAGCGCTGTGCCACGGACCTGATCGACGAGCTCGGCGAACGTGGGGTCGCCGTCGAAGCGGGTGCGCAGGGCGAGCGTGTTGACGAAGAAGCCGATCAGGTTCTCGGTCTCGGCCCGTCCACGCCCCGCGACCGGGGTGCCGATCAGCAGGTCGTCCTGGCCCGTGTGCCGGTGCAGCAGTACCGCGTAGGCCGCGGCGAGCGTCATGAACATCGTCGCGCCGTGGGCCCGCGACAACTCCCGCAGCCGCCCGGTGACCTCGGCGGGAAGGTCCACCGGGACGGCAGCGCCTTCGGTGGAGCGGATCGGGGGGCGCGGCCGGTCGGTCGGGAACTCCAGTACCGGCGGGTCAGCGAGCCGGGTACGCCAGTAGCCGAGCTGGGCGTCGAGATCCTGCGCACGCTGCCAGACCGCATAGTCGGCGTACTGCACCGGCAGCGGCGGCAGTGCGGAGGCGGCCGTCAGCTCGTCGCGGAGGATCCGGATCGACCACTGGTCGGCGACGATGTGGTGCAGGCAGAGGGCCAGCAGCCGCCGGTCGTCACCGACGGTGATCAGCAGGCCGCGGAGAAGTGGCCCGGTGGCGAGGTTGAACGGTGTCCGGTTCAGCTCCTCGATCAATGTGCGGGCGTCGGCCCCGGTCGTGGCCTCGGCCCTGTCCAGCGTGAACGGCGCTGGCGGGTCGATCACCTGGTACGGCGTGCCGTCCGGCGCGGCCACGATCCGGCTGCGCAGTACTTCGTGCCGGGCGGTGATCGCGGTGAGCGCCTCCGCCGGGTCATCGTTGCCGTCCAGGGGGATCACCACGGGCAGGTGGTACTCGGTCGACGCGGGGTCGAGCTGGGCGAGGAACCACAGCCGCTGCTGGCCGAAGGACAACGGCAGCCGCTGGTCACGGTCTGCGGGAACGATCGGCGTGGCGCCGGGGGCGCCGTCGGCGTCGATCAGAGCCGCGAGGGTACGGACGGTCGGCCGATCGAAAACGGCGGCGAACGGCAGGTCGGCGCCCAGGACAGTCCGGATCCGGCCGGCCGCCCGGATGGCGAGCAGCGAGTGGCCGCCGAGCGCGAAGAAGTCGTCGGTGGCACCGACCCGGTCCAGTTCGAGCAGGTCGGCCCAGATTCCCGCCAGCGCCACCTCGGTCGGGGTCACCGGCTCCTCGAAGCCGCCGGCGAGTTCCGGCCGCTCGTTGTCGGGTGCCGGGAGCGCGGCCCGGTCCAGTTTGCCGTTGCCGGTCAGCGGCAGCGTGTCGAGCCGAACGTAGACGGCCGGGACCATGTGCTCGGGCAGCCGCTCGCGCAGGTGTTCGCGCAGGCCGTCGAAGCTGTCGGCGCCGCCCTGCTGGCCGAGACCGTCGAGGCCGACCACGTGGGCAATGAGCCGGTCGTGGTGAGCGGTGACGACGGCCGCGGTTACGGCCGGGTGGCTGGTGAGGGCGTGCTGGATTTCGCCGAGCTCGACTCGCTGGCCGCGGATCTTGATCTGGTGGTCGGTGCGTCCGAGGTAGTGGATGGTGCCGTCGGTGTCGCGGCGGGCGAGGTCGCCGGTGCGGTACAGGCGCTCGCCGTCGGTGCCGGGCACGAACCGCTCGGCGGTGAGTGCGGGCTGGTGGTGGTAGCCGCGGGCGAGTCCGGTTCCGGCGATGTGGATCTCGCCGGTGACGCCGGGCGGAACGGGCTGCAGGTGCTTGTCGAGCAGGTGGATGCGGATGTTGTCGATCGGGCGGCCGATCGGGACCTCGGTGCCGACGGGCCGGGGGCAGGTCCAGTGGGTGACGTCGATGGCGGCCTCGGTCGGCCCGTAGAGGTTGTGGACCGTGACATCCGGGTGCCGCCGATGGAGGGCCTCGACGTCCGCGGGTGGCAGGGCCTCGCCGCTGCTGATCACGTCACGAAGGTGAGGCAGCGGATGCGGCCACGGGTTGCCTGCGAAGTGGTGCAACAGCGACGGGACGAAGTGAGTCGTCGTGACTCGGTGGGTGTGCAGCAGGTGGTGCAGGTGGTCGAGGTCGGCGTGGCGGCCGGGTTCGGCGATCACCATCCTGGCGCCGGCGGTGAGCGGCCAGACGAGTTCCCAGACGGAGACGTCGAACGTCGTCGGGGTCTTGTGCAGGACGGTGTCGTCCGGTGACAAGGGGAAGGTGTTCTGCATCCACGCGATGCGGTTGAGCAGCGCCCGGTGGGTGTTGACGACGCCCTTCGGATTGCCTGTCGTGCCACTCGTGTAGATGACGTAGGCGGCCTGGTCGGGGTGGATCGTGATGTCCGGAGCGCTGGTGGGCCGGGTGGCGATGACGGGGTCGGCCAGGAATTCCGGTGTGACGGTGAGCAGGGCCCGGCTCGTGGTGGTCATCCGCCGGTTGCGGGCTTCCGGGTGGGCCGGGTCGAGGGGGAGGTAGGCGGCGCCGGTCTTCCAGATCGCGAGGATCGCGATGACCAGGTCGAATCCTCGTTCCAGGGGCAGCGCGATCACGGTCTCCGGGCCGCCGCCGAGCGCTTGCAGGTGGTGGGCGAGCTGGTTGGAGCGTTCGTGCAGCTCGCTGTAGTCGACGGTGGCGTCGCGGAAGATCAGCGCGGTGCCGTCGTTGCCGATGAGGTCGAGGACGGTGTCGGCCGGGGGCAGCGCGACCGTGGTGTCGGGGTGGTCGTGGCCGTCCTGGATCGGCAGCTGGGAGACCGGCCGCCCGGGGTCGGAGGAGACCGCCCGCAGCAGGGTCGTCAGATGGTCGGCCATCCGCTCGATCGTGGAACGGTCGAACAGGGCGGTGCTGTACTGCAGGGCCGCGTGCACCATGCCGGCCGACTCCACGGTGGTCAGCGACAGGTCCCACTTGACCGCCACCGGCCGGCTCCCGCCGCCGGCCGCCGGGTCGACGCTGCTGAGGTGGTTGAACAGGGTCTGCACCAGCGGCGTCCGCGAGCGGTCGCGGTCCCGGACGAACTCCTCGACGAGCTGCTCGAACGGCAGGTCCTGGTTGTCGAAGGCGTCCAGCGCGGTTCGGCGTACCTCATCGAGAAGTTCTTCGAAGGTCGGATCGGTGTCGAACCGGGTCCGCAGCGCGAGGGTGTTGACGAAGAAGCCGATCAGGTTCTCGGTCTCGGCCTGGCCGCGGTTGGCGACCGGGGTGCCGATCAGGATGTCGTCCTGGCCGGTGTGCCGGTGCAGCAGGACCGCGTAGGCGGCGGCCAGCGTCATGAACATGGTCGCGCCGTGGGTCCGGGACAGCTCCCGCAGCCGGGCGGTGACGTCGGCCGGGATCTCCACGGTGACGACGGAGCCGTCGGTGGAGCGGATCGGTGGACGCGGCCGGTCGGTGGGAAGCTCCAGCAGCGGCGGGTCGGCGAGCCGGGACCTCCAGTAGCCGAGCTGGGTGTCGAGATCCTGTGCGCGCTGCCAGACCGCGTAGTCGGCGTACTGCACCGGAAGTGACGGCAGCGGGCTTCCGTCGTACCCGCGAAGGATCTCGTTTTGAAGAATGACCGTCGACCACTCGTCGCACACGATGTGGTGCATGGTCAGGGCCAGCACCTGCCGTCCGCCGAACCTGATCAGGGTGCCGCGCACCAGCGGCCCGCCGGCCAGGTCGAACGGCACCCGTGCGCGCTCGTCGACGAGCGCCCGCGCGTCGGCCTCGGTCGCCACCTCGGCCCGCTCCAGCGGGAACGCCGCCGGCGGATCGATCACCTGGTACGGCTCGTCGTCGCCGTCCGCGACGATCCGCGTGCGCAGCACCTCGTGCCGCTCGACCAGCTGAGTCAGTACGCCGGCCAGCCGGTCGCCGTCGACCTCCGCGCCGAGCGGGATCGTGATCGGGACGTGGTACTCGGTCGACCCGGGATCCAGCTGGGCGAGGATCCACAGGCGCTGCTGAGCGAACGAGAGCGGCAGCCGCCGGTCACGCCCGACCGGCGCGAGCGACGCAACGGCCGCCTCGCCGCTCAGGGCGTCGATGTGGGCGGCCAGTTCCTGGACCGTGGGGTGGTCGAACAGGGCGGCCAGTGGCAGGTCGACGCCGAGGGCGGTGCGGATGCGGCCGATCGCCCGGGTGGCCAGCAGCGAATGCCCGCCCAGATCGAAGAAGTCGTCGCCCGCACCGACCCGGTCGAGACCGAGCAGGTCGGTCCAGATCTCGGCCAGGGCCCGCTCGGCCGCGGTCCGCGGCGCCTGGAAGGTGGTGCTCAGCTCCGGCCGGTTGCTGTCGGGAACCGGCAGCCTCGTCAGGTCCCGTTTGCCGTTGGCGTTGAGCGGGACCCCGCTGATCTCGACGAACAGCGCCGGAACCATGCTCTCCGGCAGCGACACCCGCAGGTGGTCACGCAGTTCGTCGGCGGCCGGCAGCTCGCCGTCCGGCACCACATAGGCGACCAGCCGGTTGTCGTGGGCCGTGACGATCGCCGCATCGACGCCCGGGTGCCCGGTCAGCGCGTTCTCGATCTCGGCGGGCTCGATGCGGTGGCCGCGGACCTTGAGCTGCAGGTCACTGCGGCCCAGGTAGTCGAGGCTGCCGTCGGGCAGCATCCGGGCCAGGTCACCGGACCGGTAGAGCCGCTCGCCGCCACCGAGCGGGCTGGCGACGAACCGGGCCGCCGTGAGCGCGGGTGTCCCGTGATACCCGATGGCCAGGCCCGTGCCGCCGATGAAGATCTCGCCGGTTACACCGGGCGGCACCGGCTGCAGGTTGCGGTCGAGCAGGTGGACGCGGGTGTTCGGGAGCGGGGTACCGATGCTGATCGGTCCGGCCGGGTCGGCGGGGGTGTGGGTGGTGACGACCGTCGTCTCGGTGACGCCGTACATGTTGATCAGCGTCGAGCCGGCCCAGTGCTGACGCAGGTGCTGCGGTTCGAGCTTCTCGCCACCGAAGATCACCAGGCGGGGCCGGTGCTCGGCCGGTGGGGTGAGCTGGGCGAACGCGGACGGCGTCTGGTTCAGGACGGTCACCCGGTGCCGGGCCAGCAGCCGGCTGAACGCGTCCGGGTCACGGCTCGTGGCCTGGTCGGTGATGACGAGCCGGCCGCCGGTGAGCAGCGGCGTCCAGATCTCCCACACGGCGAAGTCGAAGGCGGGCGAGTGGAACAGTGTCCACGTGTCGTCCGGCCCGAACCCGTACACCTGCGCGCTCGTGGTGATCAGCACGGTCGCGCTGTGGTGGCTGACCAGCACACCCTTCGGCGTGCCGGTCGAGCCGGACGTGTAGATCAGGTACGCGGCCTGGCCCGGCAGCGGCCGCCTGAGCTCACCGGCCGGCGGCCCGGAGACGTCGACGCCGGTCAGCACGACGGCCGGGTCGGCATCGCGCAGCAGCTTGGTGACCCGTGCCTTCGGTGTGGTGACGTCGATCGGCAGGTAGGCGGCTCCCGCCTTGAGGACCGCGAGCATGGCCGTGACGAGGCCGGTGCCGCGCGGCATGATCAGCGCGACCAGTTCACCCGGCTGCACGCCGAGGCGGCGGGCGAGATCGTCGGAGTTCCGGTCGAGCTCCGCGTAGGTGGTCTCCCGGTCGCCGTCGATGATGGCCACCTGGTCGGGTCGGGCGGCGGCCTGTTCGGCGAACAGGTCCACGATGCTCGCGGGGACGACGGGTGTCGCCGTGTCGTTGCAGGCGGCCACGCGGTCCGCGTCGGTGCCGGTCAGGATCGGCAGCAGCGCGACCGGCACGTCCGCGTCGGCGGCCACCCCGGCCAGCAGTACCAGCAGGTGGTCGGCCCAGGAGCGGACGGTGGCGGCGTCGAACAGGGCGGTGCTGTACTCGAACGCCGCCAGCAGGTCGCCGTCGCCGGTCTCGAAGACGGTCAGCTGTACGTCGAAGCGGGCCACCGGCTCGGCCGGTGACGCGGCGTCGGTCGCGGCCACGTAGCCGAAGACGGTCTGCACCAGCGGGGTCCGGGACCGGTCACGGGTGTGCACCAGCTCGTCGACCAGCTGCTCGAACGGCAGGTCCTGGTTGTCGAACGCGTCGAGGGCCGTGCCGCGGACCTGGTCCAGCAGCTCGAGGAAGGTGGGGGAGCCGTCGAAGCGGGCACGCAGCGCAAGGGTGTTGATGAAGAAGCCGATCAGGTTCTCGGTCTCGGCCTGGCCGCGGTTGGCGACCGGGGTGCCGATGATCAGGTCGTCCTGGCCGGTGTGCCGGTGCAGCAGGGTGGCATAGGCGGCGGTCAGCGTCATGAACATGGTCGCGCCACGGCGGCGGGACAGCTTCCGCAGACCGTCGGCGACCGTCGCCGGGACGGTCACCGTGACCACCGCACCCTCGCTGGAGCGGATCGGCGGGCGGGGACGGTCGGCGGGCAGCTCCAGGACCGGCGGGTCGGCCAGCCGGGTACGCCAGTGGTCGAGCTGACCGTCCAGCACCTCGCCGGTCAGGTGGCGGCGCTGCCAGACCGCGTAGTCGGCGTACTGCACCGGAAGGGACGGCAGCGGGCTTCCCTCGTACCCCAGAAGGATCTCGTTCTTGAGAATCCCCGCCGACCACTCGTCGCACACCACGTGGTGCATGGCCAGCAGCAGAATCCGGCGGTCGCCGGCGCGGATCAGCGTGGCCCGCAGCAGCGGCCCGGCGGTGAGGTCGAACCGCTCGCCGATCAGGCCGTTCACCACGGCGCGCAGGTTGCCGGCGGCGCATTCGACCGTGCCGAGCGGCACCGGCGCGGGCGGGTCGATCACCTGGTACGGCACCCCGTCGGCACCGGCGACCAGCCGGGTGCGCAGCACCTCGTGCCGCGCCACCACCGCCGTGACCGCCCTGGCCAGCCGCTCCGTGTCCACGGTCTCCGGGAGGTCGACGATCGCCGACACGTGGTACTCGGTGGAGTCCGGGTCGAGCTCGGCCAGGAACCAGAGCCGCTGCTGCGCGAACGACAGCGGCAGCGGCCCGGTCCGGTCCGCGCGTTCCACCGGCGCCTGCCCGGCCCGCGCGCCCGCGCCGTCGATGACCGCGGCCAGCCCGGCGACGGTCGGATGGTCGAACACCGCGGCCACCGGCAGGTCGGCGCCGAACACGGCCCGCACCCGGTTGATCACCCTGGCGACCAGCAGCGAGTGCCCGCCCAGGTCGAAGAAGTCGTCGTCGGCGCCGACCCGGTCCAGGCCGAGCAGGTCCGCCCAGATCCCGGCCACGGTCTCCTCGGTCGCGCCGGCCGGTGCACGGTATCCGGCGCTCAGCTCCGGCCGCAGGCTGTCCGGGTCCGGCAGCGCGGCCCGGTCGAGTTTCCCGTTGGCGTTCAGCGGAAGGGCGGCCAGCTCGACGAAGACCGCCGGGATCATGTGGCCCGGCAGAGCCGCCGCCACGTGCGCGCGTAGCTCGTCGACGTTCGGCGCACCGGACGGGGCGACCACGTAGGCAATCAGCCGCTGCTCGTGCGCGGTGACGACGGCCGCCGTGACGGCCGGGTGCGCGGTCAGGACGTGCTGGATCTCGCCCGGTTCGACCCGGTGGCCACGGATCTGGATCTGGTGGTCGATGCGGCCGATGAAGTGCAGCTGCCCGTCCGGCAGCCGCCGAGCCAGGTCGCCGGTGCGGTAGAGGCGGCCGCCGCCGGCGCTGAACCGGTCCGGCACGTACCGCTCCGCTGTCAGCGACGGCTGCCCCAGGTAGCCGCGGGTGACGCTCGCGCCGCCGATGAAGATCTCACCGGTCGCACCGTCCGGCACCCGGTTCAGCCGCCGGTCGAGCAGGTGCACCTCGGTGCCGGTGATCGGCACCCCGATCGGCGGCGGCCCGTCCAGCCCGGCCGGGATGTCACCGATCGTCGCGCAGACCGTGTTCTCGGTCGGGCCGTAACCGTTGAGCAGCCGGTGGTGCCGGGCCCACCCGGCAGCCACCTCGGGCGGCAGCGCCTCGCCGGCGCTCACGATCGTCATCGGCCCCGGCAGGTCCGCCGGATCCATGGCGGCCAGCAGCGACGGCGGCAGGCAGGCGACCGTGACGTGGTGGTCGCGGATCAGCGTGGCAAGGCGGTCCGGTCCGGTCCGGGCCGCCGCGTCGGCGACGACCACGGTCGCGCCGATGGCCAGCGGCACCGTGATCTCGGCGACCGCGGCGTCGAAGCTGATCGAGGCGAACTCCAGCATCACGCTGTCGCGGTCCATGGCATACCGGTCCTCGTGCGCCGGAACCAGGTTGGCCAGCCCCCGGTGGGTGGCCAGCACACCCTTCGGCACACCCGTCGACCCGGACGTGAAGATCAGGTAGGCGGCCTGGCCGGGGTGGACGGTCACCCGCGGCGGCCGTGGCGAGGAGTCCCGCAGCAGCGCGACCGTGGCCGGATCGTCGAGCACCACGGCCGGTACGCCCGGCAGCCGGTCCACGATCCCCGTCGCCGAGACCAGCAGCTCCGAGCCACTCTCGGCGAGCAGCAGCCGCAGCCGGTCGGCCGGGTACGCCGGATCCAGCGGCAGATAGGCGGCGCCGGCCATCCACACCGCCACCATCGCCACGACCATGTCGGTGCCGCGGTCCAGGCAGAGCGCGACCACGTCCTCCGCACCGGCGCCACGGTCGCGCAGGTGGTTCGCCAGCCGTGCGGACCGATCGACCAGCTCGGCGTAGGTCAGGGTGGAGTCACCGAACACGACGGCGGGCGCGTCGGGCCGCTCGGCGGCACGGGCCAGGATCAGCGCGTGAATGCCACCGCCGGACTCCGCCCCGGCCTGCCGGCGCAGCGGCCGCTCCGGCATGTCCAGCTGGGACACCGGCCGGTCCGGGTCCGCCACGATCGACGTGAGCAGGCCCAGCAGGTGCCCGGCCATCCGCTCGATCGTCGCCCGCTCGAACAGCACCGGGCTGTACTGGAACGCCCCGCCCAGCGCCCCGTCCATCTCCACCGTGGTCAGGTCCAGGTCGCCCGGCGCCGACACCTCGGTCAGCCGCAGCTGCCCCGCTGCCTCCCGCCGGACGTGGTTGAACACCGTCTGCACCAGCGGAGTCCGGGAACGATCACGAGCCGGGTCGAACTCGTCGACCAGTTGCTCGAATGGGACGTCCTGATGCGTGTACGCGTCCAGCACCGTCCGCCGGGTCGCCACGAGGAACTCGGCGAACGTCGGGTCGTCGTCGAGGCGGCTGCGCAGCGCGAGCGTGTTGACGAGGAAGCCGATCAGGTCCTCGGTCCCGGCCCGGCCACGGTTCGCGATCGGGGTGCCGATGAGCAGGTCGTCCTGGCCGGTGTAGCGGCCCAGCAGGACCGCGTAGGCGGCGATCAGGGTCATGAACATGGTCGCGTCGTGACCGGCCGCGAGCGCCCGCAGCCCGTCGCGCACCTCGTCCGGAACGGTGAAGTCGACGACCGCGCCCTCGGAGGAACGAATCGGCGGGCGCGGGCGGTCGAGCGGCAGTTCCAGCAGCGGCGGGTCGGCGAGCTGGGCGCGCCAGTAGTCCAGATGTCCGTCTTCGATCACATGACGCCGCTGCCAGACGGCGTAGTCGGCGTACTGGATCGGCAGCGGCGGCAGCGTCTCACCCGCCAGCAGCGCGGACAGCTCCCGCCGCAGCACCCGCTCCGACCACTCGTCGGTCACCGCGTGGTGCAGGACCAGCAGCAGAAGCCCGCGGCCACCGGCGAGGCGCAGCAGGGTGCCGCGGATCAACGGACCTTCGGCAAGATCAAACGGCTGGCGGGTACGCGCGGACGCGCGCTCGTGAGCGTCGGTGTCATCGGCCGCGTCCACCACCTCCAGATCGAACCGGGCCGGCGGGTCGACGACCTGGACCGGATCGCCGTCGGCGCCGATCACGAACCGGGTCCGCAGGATCTCGTGCCGAGCCACCAGCGCGGACAGCGCGTCACCCAGCGCGTCGACGTCCACCGGCGCGTCGTCGAACGCGATCAGCGTCGCCAGGTTGTAGGCCACCGAACCGGGATCGACCTGTGCCACGAACCACAGCCGCTGCTGACCCGGCGAGAGCGGCAGCTCCCCGTTCCGGTCGGCGCGCGGGATGATCGTCGTGGCCGGTTCCGTGGCCGCGTCGAGGCTTGTGGGCTTCGTACCCGCGTCGAGGCTTGCGGGCTTCGTGGCCGCGTCGGCGGTTGCGGGCTTCGTGGCCGCGTCGACGGTTGCGGCGAGGGCTCCGACGGTCGGCTGATCGAACAGGTTGGCCACGGTTACCTCGACCCCCAGAGTGCTGCGGATACGGATGACGGCCTGCGTGGCGAGCAGCGAGTGCCCGCCCAGGTCGAAGAAGTTGTCGCTCACGCCCACCCGGTCCAGGCCGAGCAGTTCGGCCCAGATGGCGGCGAGTGCCCGCTCGGTCGCCGTGACCGGGGGCCGGTAGCCGGTGCTCAGCTCCGGCCTGTCGCCGTCCGGCACCGGGAGGGCGGTGAGGTCGCGTTTGCCGTTGGCGGTGAGCGGGATGTCGGTGATTTCGATGTAGATCGCCGGGATCATGTGTTCCGGCAGCGTGGCCCTCAGGTGGTCTCTCAGCCGGTCGGCGGCCGGCAGGGTTTCGCCGTCCGGGACCAGGTAGGCGATCAGCCGGTCCTCGACACCCACGACTACCGCGGCCTTGACCTCCGGGATCGTGGTCAGGGCGTGTTCGATCTCGCCGGGTTCGATGCGGTGGCCGCGGATCTTGAGTTGCTGGTCGGTGCGGCCGAGGTGGTCGAGGTTGCCGTCGGGTAGTTGCCGGGCGAGGTCGCCGGT
>NZ_PVMZ01000050.1 GCF_003001815.1 Actinoplanes italicus | reverse complement strand
CAGGGCGGCGCCAACCTGTCCGGCAACATCGTGGTCGGCGGCGACGCCGAGATCGCCTTCGCCTGCTCGGCCGGCACCTACCTGCTGTTCAACCCCGATCGCAGGTGTGACGGCGCGGCCGGTGAGACCGACGTCAACCCGGCCGTCAGCGCCTTCGCCAGCGCTGACCTGGCCCTCGACTCGACGCCTGCCACTCCCGCCCCGTCGGCGTCCCCCACACCCACGGCCTCACCTTCAACTTCGGACAACCTTGCGGGTACGGCCACCGCGTCGGCTTCCTACACCTCGCCCTGGGAGTCGATCGCGGCGATCAACGACGGACTCGAGCCCGGATCGTCCAGCGACACCGTCAACCCGCGGTGGGGGACCTGGCCGAACGCGGGCAGTCAGTGGGCCGAGTTGCAGTGGCCGTCCGCTGTCACGGTGGGTCGTGCCCAGGTGTACCTGTTCGACGACGGCGGCGGGGTGCGCGTGCCCGCGTCCTGGAAGCTGCAGTACTGGACCGGGAGCGCCTACGCCGACGTCCCTGGCGCCGACGGCTACCCCCGGGCCGCCGACGCCTACAACACGGTCACCTTCACCCCGTTGACCACCACTCGCCTGCGTGTCGCGCTGACCGCTTCGGGTACCAGTTCGGTGGGATTGCTGGAGGTCAGGGCTTTCGCGAAGTGAGTCCCGGCGGGTGCCGTCTCGACGGCGGCACCCGTACTCCACCCTGATTTGAGTATTTTTCGGTTTCATCATGATCAAGCCCGTTAGCGTGCGCTAGGTGGGGACATGGACCTTGCCCGGCCTCATCGGGCGTGTCGGCATGGCGGTCGCCGCATTCGTGATGATCTTGACGGTGGCGCTGGTGCTGCCGTTCCGCTCGGTGCCCGCCGTGGCTGCGCAGACCATCTGCCCCACGGCTGTGTCGCTCACCAACGGTGACTTCGAACAACCCGTGATCGCCGTGAACACGGTCTCGATCATGCTGGAGACGCTGGTCCCGGGCTGGCTCACGACGGCCACCGACTCGATGATCGAGCTGTGGCGCGGCTTCTCCAACGTCAGCCCGGCGTCCGGCAGCCAGCACGCCGAGCTCAACGCGAACATGGTGTCGACGCTCTACCAGGACCTCAACACCACGCCGGGCCAGATCCTGCGATGGCAGCTCAACCACCGCGGACGGACCGGCACCGACACCATGGCCGTCGTCATCGGCCCGCCGACCGGCACGCTGGCGCAGCAGGGCGCCAACATCTCCGACCCGAAGACCGCCTGGGGCAGCTACACCGGCACCTACACGGTTCCGGCAGGGCAGACGAAGACCCGGTTCGCGTTCAAGTCGGTCTCCTCGGCCAGCCCCGACCCGAGCATCGGCAACTTCCTCGACGCCGTCTCCTTCGGCTCGGCCGCCTGCCTGACCACCACCACGACCGTCGCCAACGCGTCCGGCAGCTCGACCGCGAACATCGGCGACACACTCACGTACACGGTCACGGCCCGCAACGACGGCGGCAGCCCGGCCACCCTGTCCAGCATCACCGACACCCTGCCGACCGGTACCACGTACGTTCCCGGATCGCTGAGGTCGGTGAGGGGCGGGACCACGACCAAGCCGACGGACACGACCGGCGACGACGCCGGCGAGTACGTGAGCGGCAGCCGGAGGCTGAACCTGCGGGTGGGTACCGGCGCGACCGCAGCGAGCGGCGGCACGCTGGCGCCCGGCGAGTCGCAGACGATGTCCTACCAGGTCACCGTCGACTCGACACTGGCCGGCACGACGCTCAACAACGACGCGAACGCCGGCTACACCGAGATCGTCACCAACACCTCGCCCACCTCGACGTCGAACACCGTGGGCATCACGGTCAACCCGGCCGCCGACCTGTCGGTCACCGCGGCCCTGAACAGCTCGGCGGTGGTCGCCGGCCGGCCGGTCACCTACACGGTCACCGGGGCGAACGCCGGACCGAGCACCGCCACCAGCGTGGTCCTGACCGGCACCGTGCCGTCCGGGCTGACCGGGGTCACCGCCACCTCGACCGGCGGCACCTGCACGGTCACCGGCACGAAGGCCGAGTGCACCTACGCGAGCATCGCGGCCGCCGCCAACCGGACGATGACCATCACCGGCAACGTGCCGTCGGGTGCCACGCCGGGCACCGCATACACCCTCGGCGCCTCGATCACGAGCACGACCTTCGAGCCGAGACAGTCGGACAACACCGCGTCGGTGAGTACGCCCGTCACGGCGAGTGCCGACCTCGAGGTCGGTATGACCTACTCACCTGCGAACCTGACCACCGGAGACACGATCACCTACACGGTGACGCTGAAGAACAACGGGCCCTCGACCGCACGCAACATCGTGCTGTCCGATCCGATCCCGCGAGGCTCCACCAACGCGTCCGGGTCGCTGCCCGGCGGAACCTGTGTCAACACCACGACCGGCACCATCGAGTGCTCCCTGGCCACGCTGGCCGCCGGGGCGACCGCCACGGCCACCATCACCATGACACTCGGCGGTCAGGTGACCAACGCCGTGTCCCTCAAGTCCGACACCCCGGACCCGGACGTCAACAACAACGTCGCCACCGTCACGGGTACGAGTGCGACCAGCGCCGACGTCAGCATCGACATCGCGTTGAGCAAGTACACGGCCTACGTGGGAGAGACCATCACCTACACGCTGACCGTCAAGAACAACAGCCCGGACCTGCCCGGGAACGTGGCGCAGAACGTCAGCTTCGTGCCGGTGCTGCCGCCGGGCATGCGCATCGTCCGCGACACGAGCGGCCCGTTCGCCGCCTACTGCACCCCGACCGCCTGCACCATTCCGCTGCTGCCCGGGCAGAGCACCGTTCCGATCACCGGCAGCGTCGTCCTCGAACCCGACGCGCAGGCCGGCCCCGGCTCCACGACCGTCACCGTCATCACGTCCAGCACCGACCCCGTACCCGGCAACAACAAGAACGTCCAGAACTTCACGGTGCTGCTCAGCGGCGACCTGTCGGTCACGCAGAACCTGACGAACCCCGACCGGCCGGGCGGCAACCTGGTTCCCGGCGAGCGGGCCCGCAGCGTCGTGACGGTCACCAACGCCGGGCCCACCCGCGCCGAGGGCATCCTCGTGCAGCGGCCCGTCCCGGCCGGGCAGACGGTGCCGACCGCCTCCACGAACACCGGTTCCTGCGCCTTCCAGGGCACCGTCAACCCCGACGGCGTCGCCCCGGACGGCGGTGTGTTCATCTGCACCCGGGCACTGATGTACGCCTCGGACACCTGGCAGATCACCTTTGACTCGGTGCTGCAGCCGGGATATGTGGGCAGCTCGTTCGCGCGTACCGTCACCGTCTCCTCGACCTCACCGGACCCCTCGGCCGCCAACGACAGCGCGACCACCACGGCTGCCGTCGACCACATCGCCGACCTGGCGCTGAGCCAGACCACCAGCACACCGCAGGTGATCGCCAGCGACCCGGTCCAGTTCACCGTCGGCATCGCCAACAGCGGACCCTCCGACGCGCGCAAGGTCGTGGTCCAGGTGCAGCCGCAGACCGGTCTGCTGATCAGCGCCGGGTCCGGTTCCGGCAGCTACGACGCCGACACCGGCCGGTGGTCCCTCCCGGTGGTCGCCGCCGGCGGCAGCGCGACCCTCACCCTGACCGGCACCGCGCACCTCGCCGGCAACCCGGACAACGTGGTCCGGGTGCTCACCGCCGACAGCACCGACCCGGTCGCGGCCAACGACACGGCGCGGACCGCCGTCACCATCACCCCGGCCAACGCCTCACTGAAGATCACCGCCGCGATGACCGTCTCACCGGCCAGCCGCCAGACCGCCGCCCTGGCCGGAGACCAGGTCACCTACCGGTTCACCGTCGTCAACGACGGCAACGTGACGATGAACCAGCTCGTCGTGCGCGACGCGCTGACCGGCGTCGCCGACTGCCCGGGCACGACGCTGGCGCCCGCCGCGCAGATGGTGTGCACCAGCACCGTCCCGTACACGATCACCCAGACCGACTTCGACGCCCAGCAGCCGGTGTACAACAACGCCACGGCGACCGCCCGCCCACCCGGCGGAGCCGCCGCCGTCACCTTCGGCCCGGCACCCGTGACCGTGCCGCTGGCGACCGGCACCGCGTCGCTCAAGGCCACCGTGGCGGCGGCGGTGAACCCCGCCGGGCACACCGGCGCGGCCCAGACCGGCGACGCGGTCACCTACACGTACACGGTGACCAACGACGGCAACGCGGCACTCGAACAGGTCGCGGTCACCGACACCCGCGGTGGCCCGGCGAACTGCCCCGGCACCCGGCTCGGTGTCGGCGCGTCGATGGTCTGCACCAGCGGCACCCCGTACACGGTGACCCAGAGCGACGTCGACGACGGTGTGCCGTTCCGCAACGCGGCGACCCTCTCGGGGCGGCTCACCGGATCGAACACGACCCGGACGTTCGGGCCGTTCTCCACGCCCGTCGGGGTGGCCGCGGCGGCACCCTCGCTGACCGCCGTGGTCACGGCGAGCGTGACACCACCGGCCCGGCAGAGCGCGGCCGCCCGCAACGACACGATCGACTATTCGTACGCGGTGACGAACAACGGCAACGTGACGATGTCGTCGATCACCGTCACCGGCACGAAGGTGGGCACCGCCAGCTGTCCTGCCGCCACGCTCGCCGTGAACGCCACGATGACCTGCACCAGCGTCTCGCCGTACACGGTCACCCAGGCCGACCTGGACACCGGCACCCCGGTCGTCGACACCGCGACCGTCTCGGGCCGCGCGCCGGGCGCCACCACCTCCTCGTACGGGCCGTTCACCGCCGCGGTCCCGGTCGCCGTCCCCGCACCGGCGCTGGCCGTCGCCGTCGTTCCCACGGTCACCCCGATCGCCAGGCAGAACGCGGTGCGGGCCGGGGACACGATCGCCTACGCCTACACGGTCACCAACAACGGCAACGTCACGATGTCCAACATCGGCGTCGTCGACACCCGCCTCGGCCCGGCCACCTGCCCGACTACGGTGCTCGGCGCCGGCGCGACCGCCACCTGCACGGCCACCACGTCGTACACCGTCACCCAGGGCGACGTCGATGCCGGGGCAGGTGTCGTGGCCACCGCGTCGGTGTCCGGGCGTGCGCCCGCGATCAACACCAATGCGCTGTACGGGACAGCCAGCGTCACGGTGCCCGTCGCCACCGCCTCGGCCTCGCTGTCCGTCACGGCGGCCGCCACCGTGTCCCCGGCGTCGCATCAGAGCGCGGTCCGGGTCGGGGACACGATCAGTTACAGCTATACGGTCGTCAACGACGGCAACGTCACCATGACGGGCATCTCCCTCACCGACCCGGTGGCCGGCACGGTCAACTGCCCGGCCTCGTCACTGGCCGTCGGCGCGTCGATGGTCTGCACCAGCGCCGTCCCGCTGACGGTGACCCAGACCCGGATCGACGCCGGCCAGCCGATCACCGCGAGCGCGACGGCCACCGGCAGCACACCCGGCGGAGGTCAACCGTCCTTCGGGCCGTTCACCGTGACCGTCAACGTCGCCCCGGCCGTGCCCGCGCTGACCATGCTGGTCACCGCGGTCGTCGACCCGGCCGCCCGGCAGAACCGGGCGCAGGCCGGTGACCGGATCACCTACCGGTACGCCATCAGCAACACCGGCAACGTCACGATGAGCTCGATCGCCGTGGCCGACACCCTCGCCGGTGGCGGCAACTGCCCGGCCTCTTCGCTGGCCGTCGGCATGTCGATGACCTGTGACAGCGTCGGCGACCGCACGGTCACCCAGCTCGAGATCGACAACGGCGCGGCATCCATCACGGACAGCGCCACCCTGACCGCCCGCGCGCCGGGTGCCGGAGCCTCCGGCGTCTACGCCACCGGCTCGGACACTGTCGCGCTCGCCCGCGGTGTGGCCGCACTCAACGTCAGCATCACGTCGGCGGTGAATCCGGCGGGCAACCGGTACGCCGCGGCCCTGAACAACACCATCACGCACACCCTCGTCGTCACCAACAACGGCTCCGTCACGATGAATGCGATCAGCCTGTCGGACCCGCTGACCGGCGCGGTCTCCTGCCCGCAGACCTCGCTGGCCGTGAACGCGTCGATGACCTGCACCACGGGCGCCGCGTACACCGTGACCCAGAACGACCTGGACAGCGGCGGGCCGATCACCGCCAACATCGCGGTGATCGCCCAGAGTCCGACCGACGGTGCCCCCGTGCCATACGGAACCTTCCCCGCCACGGTGCCGGTCGCACCGGCCAACCCGCTGCTGCAACTGGACGCCATCGCCACGACGCCCGACGGCAACACCGTCGGCAAGACGGCGAAGTTCGACTACATCGTCGAGAACATCGGCAACGTGACGATGGAGAGCCTGGTGGTGAGCGGCACCGCGGCCGGTACCGCCACCTGCGACTTCATCACGCTCGCGCCGGGCGGCATCGCGCGGTGCGCCGGCGGGGTCGCCGTCGTCATCTCGCAGGCGCGCATCGACTCCGGTCAGCCGGTCATCGACACCTCGCAGGCCGTCGCCCAGCGCAGGAACACCACGACCGCACTGAACTTCGGGCCGCGCAACGCGAGCGCCGCCGTCGCGGCGGCCGCGCCGAGGGCGACCATCAGCACCGCGGTCACCGTGCCGGCTCCGGGCGACCCCACCGCCGTCGCCGAGGGCAACACGATCGTCTACTCGTACACGGTGACCAACACCGGCAACGTCACGATGGACAACTTCTCCGTCGACGACTCGCTGATCGGCACCGTGACCTGCACGGGGCTAACGCTGGCGCCGGCCGCTTCGGCTACCTGCCCCGGCGGTTCCTATCCGGTGACCCAGGCCCACATCGACAGCGGGCAGCCGATCGTCTCCGAGGCCTTCCTGCTCGGACGGCAGGTCAACGACCCGGTCCCGCACTCGTACGGCCCGGCCACCAGATCGGTCCCCGTCGCCGCCGGAGCCCCGGCCCTGACCGCGGCGGTCACCGCGGTGATCAGCCCGGCCGCCAACCAGTCCGCCGCCGAGACCGGCGACACGGTCCGCTACCGCACGACGCTGCGGAACACCGGCAACCAGACGATTACCGGCATCGGCGTCAGTGACCCACGATCCGGTACGGCGACCTGCCCCGGCACGACACTGACCCCGGGCGCCACCATGACCTGCCTCAGCACCTCGCCGTACACGGTCACCGCGGCCGACGTCGACGGGAACGTGCCCGTCGCCACCACGGTCACGGTCGCCGGCAGCACCCCCGGCGCGCCCAGCGGCACCCTGGCCACCCAGCAGGCCGACTTCCCGGTGGTCTCCGCCGCGCCCGCGCTGACCATCACGGCCGCCGCCGCGGTGACCCCGGCCGGCCACCACGACCAGCTGGTCCTGAACGACACCGTCGCGTACCGCTTCACCGTCCGCAACACCGGCAACCGGACGATGACCGACATCCTCGTGACCGCGACCCGGACCGGTACCGCCTCCTGTTCCGTCACCGTCCTGGCCGTCGGCGCCTCCACCACCTGTACGTCCGGAACCTCGTACCGGGTCACCCAGCCGGACGTGGAGTCGAGCCAGCCCATCATCGAGACCGTCTCGGTGACCGCCCGGGCGTTCGGCACCCTGGTCGACCTGACGTTCGGGCCGGCCGCCGCCACCGAGCAGATGGCCACCCCGGCGGACTCGCTCGACCTGTCCGTGACGGCGACCGTGGCACCGGCCGCACACCAGCTCGCCGCCCGCGCCGGCGACACCGTCAGCTATCGATACACCGTCACCAATGACGGTGACGTGCTGGTCGGAGGCATCGCGGTCAACGACGCCCTGGTCGGCGCGGCGACCTGCGCCGCCACCTCCCTGGCGCCGGGCGCGTCGATGAACTGCACGGGCGGCCGCACCTACCGGGTCACCCAGGCCGACGTCGACGCGGACCGGGCGATCCGCGAACCGGCGACGGTCACCGGTCGCCGGCCCGGAGCGGCCACCGACACCGCATACGACGAGGACGCGGCGACGATCCGGCTGGTCGCCGGGCACGGCCGCCTGGACATCGCCATCGCCGCCGTCATCGAGCGCAAACAGGTCCGCGTGGCGGCCGCCGCCGATCCACGTCCCGCGGCCGGCGACGGCATCCGTTACCACTACACGGTCGTCAACAACGGCAACGTGACGATGTCCGGAGTAGCGCTCGTCGACGACCGGACCGGTCCGGTCCCGTGCCCGCGGGCCACCCTGGCCGTGTACGAGTCGATGCTCTGCATCGCCACCACCCTCTACTACGTCACCCAGGACGACGTCGACAACGACCGGCTCATCACCACGACGGCCACGGTGAGCGGCCTCGAACCCGGGGCGACCATCCCTCACCAGTCCGGCCCGGCGCAGGTCGACACCCCGGTCGAACCACCCGCCCCCGCCGTCGAAGCCGCCCAGGAGGCGTCCTGGGCCGACACCGACGGCGACGGCACCCTTAGCCCCGCCGACGATGTCACGTCCACGATCGAGGTGGTCAACAGCGGCAACGTGACCCTGTACAACCTGGTGCTGAGCGGCCTGCCGGTAGGCGTGACCTGCCCGAAGACGACACTGGCCCCCGGCGAGAGCATGACCTGCGTGTCCGACCCCTACCACCTGTCGGCCGCCGACATCGCCGCCGGGAAGATCACCTTCATCGTCCACGCCAACGCCACCACCCCGAGCAGCCCCGGCGGCGTCCAGGCGGACGCACCGGCCTCGATCGACCCGCCGACCCCGTCGCCGACACCGTCCGTTTCGCGGTCCGCCTCCGCCTCCGCATCCGCCTCCGCCACGCCCAGCCCGTCCCGGTCCGTGGCACCGTCGCCGAGCCGCTCACCGTCCCTCTCGCCGTCACCCGGCCGGTCGCCGTCGGCGTCGCCCACCAGACGGCCGCCCACCCGCTCACCGTCACGTCCGGCGGCCCCGTCACGCAGCCCGGCCGTGAGCCCGTCCCCGACGGTGACACCGACCCGGGCCGCCGACCCGGGCCCGGGCGAGAACCCCATCACCGGCGGTGACCACAGCGTGCTCCTGGGCGCGGGTTTCCTCCTGATCGGTACGGGAGTCGCCCTCCTTCTCCTGGCCACCACCCACCGCGGCCGTCATGCCCGCCGCTGGTCCGGCCGCTAGACACCTTTTACGGTCAGGGTCTGGTTGGGGCTGGTGGGGACAGTCCTGTCCCGGGCCGCTTGATCGCCCAGCCGTGGTCGGCGACCCCTTCCCCGGACCGCTTGATCGCTCAGCCGTGGTCGGCGAACCCTTCCCCGGGCTGTTGGTCGCCCAGCCGTGGTCGGCGAACCCTTCCCCGGGCTGTTGGTCGCTCAGCCGTGGTCGGCGACCCCTTCCCGGGGCCGCTTGATCGCCCAGCCGTGGTCGGCGACCCCTTCCCGGGGCCGCTTGATCGCCCAGCCGTGGTCGGCGAACCCTTCCCCGGGCTGTTGATCGCCCAGCCGTGGCCGGTGAACCCTTCCCCAGGCCGCCTGATCGCCCAGCCGTGGGCGGCGAATCCTTTACCGGGCCGGAGGCAGCGATATCCCGGAGCCCGGCTCCGAAAACGGCCCTAGTTGATCGTCCAGCACCGGATCGCGGCGGTAACCGACCCCGCGACCCCGGGCCCACGGCGGTGACGCCAGGCCGTCAGCCGACCGAGCGCCATCACGGCTCAGACGGATGCGGCTGACGGGCCGGGAACCCCGACGGCGAAAGCTCTCTAGACACCTTTTACGGTCAGGGTGCGGCCCGCCAGCCGTAGCTCGGCCGTGGAAGCCGGTCGGCAACGGAGGGCAGCGGGATCGCTTGACCGGCTTGAAGAGCGCGGCCTGATCCGGTGCTCCGGAGAGCGCCGCCGTGGAGGGCTGGTGGTGCGGCGGTGGGATCACACGTAGCCGTTGCGCGCGATCCTGCCGCCGCGATGGCGGCGGCAGGCGTCCACGGACCCGCGACGTGGGACCTCACCGTTGTTGCCGACGACGTCAGGAGCACACGCGAAGCCTGGGTGTGTGCCCCAGCCGTAGCCAAGCCACGTCATGGCACCTGGATTCGAGGGCTGAGAGGGGGCTGGCGAGCTGGACCTCGACCGCGAAAGCTCTCTCTAGACACCTTTTACGGTCAGGGTCTGTGTGGGGCTGGTGGGAACAGCCCTGTCCCGGGCCGCTTGATCGCCCAGCCGTGGCCGTGAACCCTTCCCGGGCCGCTTGATCGCCCAGCCGTGGCCGGCGAACCCTTCCCGGGCCGCTTGATCGCCGAGCCGTGGCCGGCGAACCCTTCCCGGGCCGCCTGATCGCCCAGCCGTGCCCGGGGAACCCTTTACCGGGCCGGAAGCAGCGATATCCCGGAGCCCGGCTCCGAAAACGGCCGTAGTTGATCGTCCAGCACCGGGCCGCGGCGGTAACCGGCCCCACGGCCCCGCAGCCCACGACGGTAACGCCAGGCCATCAGCCGACCGAGCGCCACCACGGCTCAGACGGATGCGGCTGACGGGCCGGAAACCACAACTGCGAAAGCTGCCGAGTCGAGGCGGAACGGGGAAGCGTGCGCTGACCGCTGCCCGGCGATCGGTCGAGTCGAGGCGGAACTGGGAACGTGCGCCCGCCACTGCCCGGCGATCAGCTCAGCGGAGGTGCCACGCGGGCGGTGGCTTCGGTTGCGTGGTGATCTGCGTGTGGTTGCGCACCGCAGATCACCACGCAACCGGGAGGGGCGGCATGCTCGTGCGACGAGGTGATCCAACGCGGCCAACGGCTGGCCAGCGGGTGACCGGCTCGTCGTCCTCGCCCTCGATCGTCAAGCCCGGCCTTGCCCGGCCCCGGACCTCGACGGGCATGCCGATCGCCTTGCTCGTCTCGGTCCAGCGGAGGGTCCGCACATGGCGGCTGCCCACCGAGTAGACGTGGGAGCCCAGCTCGTTGACCGCGAACAGCCGCAGCACCAGGAACGTCGGCGCCACGGCGACCACACCGGCCCAGTCGTGCGGCCCGGTGCGTACCGCGGCTCGGCGCGCCCGCAACCGTTGAAGCCCGGCATTGGCGGCGAAGAACCCGAGGAAGAGCAGCACCGAGCCCGCGGCCACGAGGACGACCCACCCGGTGTTCTCCTGGTCGACGCCGAACGCGGCGGCGATGACGGCCACACCCGCGATCGCGCCGATGATGCCGATCGTCAGTGACCTGGTCGCGCCGCCGGTGCGGGGCGGCGCGTCCCCTGTGGACATGTTGCTCACCAGCGCTGAAGCACTCCGCCGGCGGGCGGGCCGTCAGCCGCGGGCCTCCCACCCGATCAGGCGACGCAGAACTCGTTGCCGGACGGGTCCCGCAGAACGATCCACTGGTGGCCCCACTCGTCGTGCTCGGACAGGTATGTCGCGCCCAGCTCGACCAGGCGTTTCACCTCCGCGGCCCGGTCGTCGGCGGTCAGGTCGAGGTGACAGCGGTTCTTGGCGCTCTTGCTCTCGTCGACGGCGAGGAACATGAACGTCGGCCCGGGTGACGCGGCGCCGATCGTCGCGACGTGCACACTGGCCCCATCGTCGACCGGCATCCCGAGGGCCCTCGACCAGAAGCCCGCGAGCTCTGCCGCGTCGGCGCAGTCGAAGGTGATGTGTTCCAGGGTCAGCATTCTTCCTCCAGCAGTTGCAGGGGCCAGCAGATCTCGGTGCGGTAGCCGGTCTCGGGCACGCCGTCGCCGGGGCCGATCAGGTAGCGTTCGCGCACCGGCCCGGCGATGGTGTGGCTCGTCCCGGCCAGCCAGGCGCCGAGAGCGCGGTATCCGGCGGACATCTCCGGATACGGTCCGGTGAACTCGGCGACGGCGAACCGGCCGCCGGGCAGTCGAGCGGGTCCGCCGACGGCCGGGATGTAGGCGGTGACCGGCGCGGGCTCGTCGAGGTATTCGGAGGGGAACAGGGCGCCGTACGGCCCGTCGGGATCGGTGCCGTTCATCTCCGTTTCGAGAGCCAGATACGCCTGTTCCAGGAACCGGCCGAACCCCTCCTCACGAACCGACCCGGTGACGGCGTACGCGGTGACCGGTGGGAGCTCGCGCTCGGTGACCGCGGCCGGGGTGACCGCCGCGGGCTCGGCGAGCAGCTCGGCGGTGACCCGCAGAGCGTTCTCGATCCGGGCCTGGTGGGCCCGCATCCGCTCCTGGTGCTCGGCCAGCACGCGCCGGGTCACCGCCGGATCGCGTGCCGCCAGGACCTCACGGATGGCCGCGAGCGGCACATCGAGGGCCCGCAGGTCCCGGATGACCGCGGCGTCACCGAACTGGGCGGCCCGGTAGCCGCGGTAGCCGGTGCGCGGGTCGACCACGGCGGGCTCCAGCAGGCCCGACTCGTGGTAGGCGCGCAGCGTGTTCGCCGAGATCAGCGTCGCCCGCGAGAACGCGCTGATCGGAAGGATTCCGTCCACCCGAGAAGTCTCGACCTTCACCCGGGGTGAAGGTCAAACCCGGGGGAAGAGTCAGTCCCGGGCCAGATCACGAAGCACCTCCACCACGGCCGCCACGTTGGGCCGGTGCTCGGCCGAAGCCCGCACGACGGCCACGATGTGCCGCTCGAACCTCTCGACCAGCGGCAGCACATCGAAGCGGGACGGCCGCAGTCGCAGCATCAGATCGGTCACCGTGCTGATCCCGATCCCGGCCTCGACCAGCGCCAGCGACACCGCCGTGTCGACGACCTCGTGGCGCAGCTCCGGCTCGATCCCGGCCCGGCGGCAGACGGTCCGGATGGCGAGCCCGTAGTGCGTGTCCTCCGGCGGCAGGATCCAGCCGAGCGGCGGGCCGGTGCGGGCCAGGCTGACCGGCCCGTCCCACGGCAGGGACCCGGCCGGTACGGCCAGCGAGAACCGCTCCCGGTAGAGCAGCACCACCCGCAGCGACGGATCACGCCGGATCGGGACGTCCGGGTACTCGAGCCCGACCGCCAGATCGACCACCCCCGAGGCCACCGCGTCGTACACGTCGTCGACGACCAGTTCACGGCTGCGGACGACCAGGTCCGGGTGGGTCTCACCCACCCGTGCGAGCATGGCCGGCAGGATCTCGGCGACCGCCGTGGCGAACAGCGCCATCTGCAGTTCCCCGGCGATCCGGCCGGCGCTGTGCTCGAGTTCGGCGGTGGCGGCCGCCTCGATGTCGAGGATCCGCTGGGCGTGCCCGGCCAGGGCCAGCCCGGCGTCGGTCAGCTCGACGCGCCTCCCGACGCGGCGCAGCAGCGGCACCCCGGCCGACCGTTCGAGCGCGCCGAGCTGCTGGGAGACCGCGCCGGGCGTGTAACCGAGGGCCGAGGCGACCGCGGTGACGGTGCCGCGGCGGCGCAGTTCGACCAGTGATCGCAGCTGCACGCTCGACCAGTCCATTTAGAGAATCTAAATCGTCTCGCCGACAAATCAGCAATGGACGTCAACGAAACCACCGGCTGATGATGGGTCATGCGCAGAGACCTGCCATCGACCGCCGAGGTCGTCGTCATCGGCGGCGGCGCGATGGGCACCAGCATCGCCTTTCATCTGGCCGAGGCCGGCGTACGTGACGTCGTCCTCCTGGAACGTGACGAGCTCGGCACCGGCTCCACCTGCAAGGCCGCCGGTGGCGTCCGGGCCCAGTTCTCCGACCGGATCAACATCGAGCTCGGTGCCCGCAGTCTGGAGGCGTTCGCCCGGTTCGGCGAGCGGCCCGGCCAGGAGATCGACCTGCACCGGGTCGGTTACCTGTTCCTGCTGTCGACGCCCGAGGACGTGGCGTCGTTCGAGCGCGATGTGGCGCTGCAGAACGAGATGGGCGTCGACAGCCGCGTCATCAGCGTGGCTGAGGCGAAGAAGCTGTCACCGCTGATCGAGACGGACGGCCTGCTGGCCGCGGCCTGGTCGCCGGACGACGGTCACTGCACCCCGGAGTCGGTGGTGCTCGGCTACGCCACAGGTGCGCGCCGGCACGGCGCCACGCTGTTCACCGGGGTCACCGTGACGGGGATGGAGAAAAAAGGTGACCTGGTGCGAACCGTGCGCACCGACCGTGGCGACATCACCGCCGGCACCGTGATCTGCGCGGCCGGCGCCTGGTCGGCGGCAGTCGGCGAGATGGCCGGTACGACGCTGCCGGTCACCCCGCTGCGCCGGCAGATCATCTTCACCGAGCCGATGCCCGGCCTGGCCGAGGTCGTGCCGTTCACCATCGACTTCTCCTCCACCTACTACTTCCACCGGGAGGGCCGTGGTCTGCTGATGGGCATGTCCGACCCCGAGCAGGAGACCGGCTTTCACCTCGACTACTCCGACGAATGGCTGCCCCGGCTCGGCGCGGCCATCGGCAGGCGCGCGCCGGGCCTGCTCGACGTCGGGCTGCGCGACGGCTGGGCCGGGCTCTACGAGGTGACCCCCGACCACAACGCGATCATCGGCCGGTCCGCGACGACGCCGAACTTCCTGTACGCCACCGGCTTCTCCGGGCACGGCTTCCTGCAGGCGCCGGCCGTCGGTGAGGTCATCCGCGACCTCTACCTGGACAGGGAGCCGGTCGTGGACGTGTCACCGCTGACCGTCGACCGATTCGCCGCCGGGGCGACCGGCCGGCCCGAGACGCACATCGTCTGAGGAGCGAACGACCGATGACCACGATTCTTCCGTGGCAGTTGCGAGCGGCATTCGCGCGGCGGCTCTCCGCCATGTACGGCCGCGAGGTCCCCGCGTACAACACGCTCGTCGAGGTTTCCGAGGAGGTCAACCGCGACGTCGTCGAACGCGAGGGCGCGACCGCCCAGCGCCTCGGCTCGATCGAGCGGATCACCGCCGAGCGGCACGGCGCCATCAGGGTCGGCACCCCCGCCGAGCTCAGTCAGGTGGCCCGGATCTTCGGCGCGCTCGGCATGCGCCCGGTCGGCTTCTACGACCTGCGTGAGGCGGCCCGCAGCGCGGTCCCGGTGATCTCCACGGCGTTCCGGCCGATCGACGCCGAGGAACTGGCGCTCAATCCGTTCCGGGTGTTCACCTCCATGCTCACACCCGCTGACCAGCGGTTCTTCAGTCCCGACCTGCGGGGGCGGCTGGAGACGTTCCTGGCCGGGCGGGAGCTGTTCGGCCCCGAGCTGCTGGCGCTGGCCGACCGCGCCGAGCAGGAGCTCGGACTGCCCGAGGCCGAGGCCGAGCGGTTCCTGGCGCTCGCCGTGCGAGCGTTCGAGCTGTCTGCCGAGCCGGTCGACCGGGCCTGGTACGCGGAGCTCGAGGCCGTGTCCGCGGTCGCCGCCGACATCGGTGGCGTCCGCAGCACGCACATCAACCACCTGACCCCGCGCGTGCTGGACATCGACGACCTCTACCGGCGGATGACCGAGCGCGGCATCGAGATGATCGACACCATCCAGGGTCCGCCGCGCTGGGAGGGACCGGACGTGCTGCTGCGGCAGACGTCGTTCCGGGCGCTCGCCGAGCCGCGGGCCATGCGTGAGCCCGACGGGACGGTCACCACCGGGGCGCTGCGGGTGCGGTTCGGCGAGGTCGAGGCGCGGGGCGTGGCGCTGACGCCGGCCGGGCGGGAACGCTACGACGCGCTGCTCACCGAGATCGATGTGCGGTTGCCGGGCGACTCCGGACGTACCAGAGCAGAAGTCGCCGTTGAAGTCTGGCGGGAGGGATGGCCCGCGACCGAACGCGGGTTGCGCGAGCAGGACCTCGCCTATTTCTCCTACGCGCTGAACCTGGAACTGCCGGCCGGAACACCGCCCGACACACTCGCCGCCCTGGTCGACGAGGGCTGGGTGACCGCCACGCCGATCGTCTACGAGGACTTCCTGCCCCGATCCGCCGCCGGGATCTTCCAGTCCAACCTGAGCAGCGAGGGCAGCCGCGACACCGGGCAGCAGGGCGTCGACTACGACCAGTCCTGGCTCTCCGGCGCGATCGGAAGAGAAATTCACAACCCCTTCCTTTTGTACGGCTACGAGCAATCCGCTTCTGTCGGTGCGATCGTCGCGAACCTGAATCTGACGAGTCTGAAGGACGTGCCATGAGCAACCTGCCGACCACCGAAGCGCTGCGAGACCGCGCCCGCGCGAGCCTGGAGCGCATCGGCGTCACGATCCCCGAAGGCGACGACCTGCAGGCGCGTTCGCCGATCACCGGCGAGCACCTGTTCGGGCTGCGGGCCACCACCGCCGAGCAGGTGGAGCAGGCGATCGGCGAGGCAACAGACGCGTTCCGGATCTGGCGCACGACACCGGCCCCGGCCCGCGGCGAACTCGTCCGCACCCTCGGCGAACTGCTGCGCACCCACAAGTCCGACCTGGCCGACCTGATCACCATCGAGGCCGGGAAGATCCGCTCCGAGGCCCTCGGCGAGGTCCAGGAGATGATCGACATCTGTGAGTTCGCGGTCGGCCTGTCCCGGCAGCTCTACGGCCGCACCATCGCCTCCGAGCGCCCCGGCCACCGGCTCGCCGAGACGTGGCACCCGCTCGGTGTCGTCGGCGTCATCTCCGCGTTCAACTTCCCGGCCGCCGTCTGGTCGTGGAACACCGCGATCGCCCTGGTCTGCGGCGACGCCGTGGTGTGGAAGCCGAGCGAGCTGACCCCGCTCGTCTCGCTCGCCGCGAGCCACCTGCTCGACCGCGCCATCGAGCAGACCGGCGCACCCCGCGAACTGCACCGCCTGCTGCTCGCCGACCGGACCGCCGGCGAGCTCCTGGTCGACGACCCGCGCGTCGCCCTGGTCAGCGCCACCGGCTCGACCCGGATGGGCCGCGAGGTCGCCCCCCGCGTCGCCGCCCGCTTCGGCCGGGTGCTGCTCGAACTCGGCGGCAACAACGCCACGGTCGTCGCCCCGTCCGCCGACCTGGACCTGGCGCTGCAGGGCATCGTGTTCGCCGCCGCCGGAACCGCGGGCCAGCGCTGCACCACCCTGCGCCGCCTGATCGCCCACCGCGACGTGGCCGACCAGCTCGTGGACCGCCTGGCGACCGTCTACGGCAGGCTGCCCATCGGCGACCCGTTCGACGAGAACACCCTGGTCGGGCCCCTGATCACCGACGCCGCCGCGGACGCCATGGCCGCCGCCCTGGACCGCGCGCAGGCCGAGGGCGGCAAGATCGTGGCCGGCGGCCGTCGCGTCGAGACGGCCGGTGGAGCCTACGTCGAGCCGGCGATCGTGCGGATGCCCAAGCAGACCGCGATCGTCCGCGAGGAGACGTTCGCGCCGATCCTCTACGTCCTGACCTACGACACGTTCGACGAGGCGGTGGCGCTGCACAACGACGTACCGCAGGGATTGTCGTCGTCGATCTTCACCCGCGACCAGCAGGAGGCCGAGCGCTTCCTGGCCGCCGACGGCTCCGACTGCGGCATCGCGAACGTCAACATCGGCACGTCCGGCGCCGAGATCGGTGGCGCTTTCGGAGGCGAGAAGGAAACCGGTGGAGGCCGCGAGTCAGGCTCCGACGCGTGGCGCGCCTACATGCGGCGGGCCACCAACACGGTCAACTACTCCAGCACGCTGTCCCTGGCCCAGAACGTCAGCTTCCTGTAACCCCACCCCACCCCACCACCGCCGTCGTCTCCCGGGCGTCGTCTCCCGGGCGTCGTCTCCCCAGCGTCGTCTCCCCAGCGTCGTCTCCCTGGCGTCGTCTCCCTGGCGTCGCCTCCTGGCGGCGGCAGATCTTGTGAGGTTCGGGCCGAGATGACGGCCGAACCTCACAAGATTTGCCGCATTGATGAGCGCTGGGCGGCCGCCGGGGCGGCCGGCCTCCCCGTGCCGCAACCGCTTGACAGCGACCCTCACAGATCTTGTGCGCTTGCGGTCGATCTGGCGGCGTAGCCGCACAAGATCGCCGTCGGTGGCTCCACGCGGCGGAGATCTTGTGAGGTTGCGGTCGCTGGGACGGCGTAACCGCACAAGATCGGCGGCGGTTAGCGCGTCGGGCGGTGGTGGGGCAAGCGAGCGGTGGTGAGGCAAGGCGAGCAGTGGTGGGGCAAGGCGGGCGGTGGAGGTAGGGCGGGCAGTGGTGGGGCAAGGCGGGCGGTGGAGGTAGGGCGGGCGGTGAGGCAAGGCGGGCGGTGGAGGTAGGGCGGGCGGTGGTGGGGCAAGGCGAGCGGTGGAGGGAGGGCGGGCGGTGGTGAGGCAGGGCGAGCGGTGGGGGGAGGGCGGGCGGTGGTG
>NZ_PVMZ01000049.1 GCF_003001815.1 Actinoplanes italicus | reverse complement strand
CCCAAGGGCGTCGTCATCACCCACCGGGCACTCACCAACTACGCCACCGTCATCCCGGCACGACTGGGACTCGGCGAACCCGGCGACACGTACGGGCTCATCACCCCGGCGACCACCGACTTCGGCAACACGATCATCCTCACGGCACTGACCACCGGCGGAACCATCCGCACTCCGGAGGCCGGAACCGTCACGAACCCGGCGGCGATGGCCCAGTTCGTGCCGGCCGTCGACCACCTCAAGATCGTGCCGTCACATCTGGCGTCACTGTGGCCGCTGCCCCTGCCTCGCAAGGCGCTGATCCTCGGCGGCGAGGCCACTCCGGCGGATCTCGCCCGCGAGCTGACCGGCACGGTCGTCAACCACTACGGACCGACCGAGACCACCATCGGCGTGCTCACCCACACCAGCGCCGACGCTCTCGGCACGCCACTGCCGAACGTCACGGCGCGCATCCTCGACGAGCACCTGCAGCCCGTCCCGCCCGGAGTGCCCGGACACCTGCACATCAGCGGGCCGCAGCTTGCCCGCGGCTATCACAACAACCCGGTCCACACGGCCGAGCAGTTCATCCCGGCTGACGGCGGCGAGCGGCTGTATCGCACCGGCGACCTGGCCCGATACAACGGTGACGGCACCATCTCCTATCTCGGCCGCACCGACCACCAGATCAAGATCCGTGGCCACCGCGTCGAGACCGCCGAAGTGGAGGCAGTACTGCGCGGCCACCCGGCCGTCACCGCCGCCGTCGCCGCCAAGCACGACCACCGGCTCATCGCCTACCTGGTCTGCGACGGCACCCCGCCGCCGACCGAAGAACTGCACCGGCATCTGCGCAAGACGCTGCCCGAGCACATGATCCCGAGCACCTTCATCCCCCTGGCCTCCTTGCCTCTCACCGGGAACGGCAAGCTCGACCGGCGAGCCCTGCCGGAACCCGGCACGGACCGGCCGGACCTGGTCACCGGCTTCCACGAGGCGGCCACCCCGACCGAGCAGGCGCTCGTGGAGATCTGGTCCGACCTGCTGAAACTCGATCAGATCGGCGTCACCGACAACTTCTTCGACCTGGGCGGGCACTCGCTGCTGGCGACCCAGGTGGTGACGCGGATCCGGCAGCGGTTCGGGGTGAGCGTCGGGGTCGGCACGTTCTTCAACCAGCCGACCGTGCGGGAGATCGCCGAGAACGTCGAGGACGCCATCCTGGCCGAGATCGAGGACATGTCCGAGACGGACGCCCTACGCGAACTCGGTGACGCCGATCCGGAGGCCCCTCGATGACCACGATCCTGGACCTGATACCGACCGGTTCGGACACCGCCGCGGTCGTCTGCGACGGACGGACGCTGACCTACCGAGAGCTGAACGAGCACGCCGGACGACTCGCCGCCGACCTGCGCCGTCGTGGGGTCCGCGCCGACGACATCGTCGGCATCCGGCTCCCCCGCGGCATCGACTTCGTCATCGCCATCCTCGCGACCTGGAAAGCCGGAGCCGCCTACCTACCCCTCGACCCCGCACTCCCCGCCGCACGGCTCGACCACATGATCACCGACAGCCGCCCCACCACCATCCTCACCGACGTCGACGCTCTCTCGGCGACGCCGTTCACCGCCGACATCCGTCCCGATCAAGCCGCCTACGTCATCTACACCTCCGGCACCACCGGGCAGCCCAAAGGCGTCGTCAACACCCACGAAGGCCTGCTCAACCTCGTCACCGGGCTGGCACCGTTCTACGGTCTGCAACCCGGCGACCCGGCACTGCAGTTCGCCTCCTTCAACTTCGACGCCGCGACCGCCGACATCGCCCTCGCCCTGACCGGCGGCGCAACGCTGATCATCGCCACGAGCGAGGAACGCAACCACCCCGCACAGCTGATCGATCAGCACCAGATCAGACACCTCAACATCAGCCCTACCCTGCTCGCCACCCTCGGCGACCTCCCGGCGGACAGCACCCTGATCGTCGGATCGGAACCGTTCCCGCCTCGGCTCGCACAGGCCTGGGCCGGAAACCACCTGGTCCACAACGCCTATGGCCCCACCGAAGCCGCCGTCATCACCACCGTCGCGGTGCTGACCGGCAACGAGACCAAGCCACCGATCGGCCGGCCACTGCCCAACACCGGCGTCTACCTCCTCGACCAGCACCTCAACCCGATGCCCACCGGCGAGATCCACCTCACCGGACCCAGCCTCGCCCGCGGCTACCTCCAACGCCCCGCCCTCACCGCCGAACGGTTCGTCCCGGACCCGTTCACCACCGACGGCAGCCGCATGTACCGCACCGGCGACCTCGCCCGGCAACTGCCCGACGGCAACCTCGACCACCTCGGCCGCACCGACCAGCAACTCAAGATCCGCGGCCACCGCATCGAACCAGCCGAAGTCGAGCACGCCCTCACACGGCACCCACAAATCAGCGCGGCCGTCGTGCTGGGACACGAAGGCCAGCTGATCGCCTACGTCGTGCCCGACGGCGGGCTGCCGAATGCCCGGGAACTGCGTGACCTGCTCGGCGCCACACTGCCCGACTACATGATCCCGGCACTGTTCGTCGAGATCAGCGGCATCCCGCTCACGGTCAACGGCAAACGCGACCTCACCGCCCTGCCCGCACCGCGGCAGGCCATCACCACCGGACACGTCAGCCCGGCCACCGCGACCGAACAGGTCATCGCCGGGATCTGGGGCGGGCTGTTCGGGCTGGACCGGGTCGGGGCTGAGGACAACTTCTTCGACCTGGGCGGCCACTCGCTGATCGCGACCCAGGTGATCGCCGCGATCCGCCGCCGGTTCGGGATCGACCTGACGGCCGCGGAGTTCTACGACCACGCCACCGTCCGGGCCGTCGCCGTTCTCGTCGAGGAGCGGATCCTGCGGCAGATCGAGCAGATGTCCGAGGACGAGGCGCTCGAGTCGCTCGACGCACCATCACCGCACAGGGGAGACAGCGCCCGATGACGACGCCGGCCATGGACCTGATCACCGAGCTCGAAGCCCGAGGCGTACGGCTGCGGGTCGCCGAGGGACGCCTGCGGGTGCTCGCGCCCAAGAACGTCTTCACCGACGACCTGAGCAGCCGCCTCAAGGCTCACCGCGACGAGATCATCGGCGTCCTGCTGGGCCGGGAGGCGGAGTCGGGCGACCCGGCCGGTCAGCAGCCGCCGATCACGCGGGCGGACCGCGGGGACCGGTTGCCGCTGTCGTTCGCCCAGGAGCGGTACTGGTTCCTGCAGCTGCTGTCGCCGGAGTCGGCCGAGTACAACTGCCTGGTCAGGCTCCCGCTCGACGGCCCGGTGGACACGGACGCGCTGGCCGCGGCGCTGACCGGGGTGGTGACCCGGCACGAGATCCTGCGGACCCGGCTGATCGCCGACGCCGACGGTGAGCCGTACCAGGTGATCGACCCACCGGCGCCGGTACGGCTGGAGCTCACCGACGTCTCCGGCGGCCGGGACCCGGGGCGGGCGGCATTCGAGCTGGTCGTGGAGGCCACGCGGGTGCCGTTCGATCTGGCCGCGGAGCATCCGCTGCGGGCCACGCTGGTCCGGGTGGCGGCGGATCGGCACTTCCTGGTGCTGCGTCTGCACCACGTGGCGTTCGACGAGTGGTCGGACCGGATCATCCGCCGCGAGTTCTTCGCCGCCTACCAAAATCTGCTCGACGGGCGGGAATGGGAGCCGGTCCCGCTGGAGATCCAGTACGCGGACTTCGCGGTCTGGCAGCGGCGGTGGCTGGCCGGGCCGGTGCTGGACGCGCAGCTCGACTACTGGCGTACTCGGCTGGCGGATCCGCCGACGCTGAGCCTCCCGACCGACCGGCCGTACCCGCCGGTGCCCTCGGCCGAGGGAGCGAGTCTCGGTTTCGCCGTGCCCGCTGAGGTCACCGCCCGCCTGCGGGAGCTGTCGCGACGGCACGGTGCCACCATGTTCATGACGCTGATCGCCGCCTACGCGGTGTTCCTGAGCAGGCAATCAGGGCAGGACGACCTTCTCATCGGTACGCCCATCGCGAACCGTGGACGGCCGGAGACCGAGTCGCTGATCGGGCTTTTCATCAACACGCTCGCGATCCGGATCCGCCTCGGCGACGACCCGGATTTCGACGAGCTGCTCGACCGGACCAGGACGACGGCCCTGGAGGCGTACGCCCATCAGGATGTGCCGTTCGAGAAGCTGGTCGACGAACTGGTCCACGAGCGGGACGGCGCCCGGACCCCGCTGATCCAGACCCTGTTCAGCCACTACCGTGACGGCACCGCGTCGGACGGCCCCGCACCGGACCTGTTGGAGGGCATCCCGGTCCAGTGGGACCTGCGCCTGGTCCTGACCGAGACCGCTACCGCGATGCGGGGCATGCTCGAGTACCGCACCGCGGTCTTCGACGCCGCGACCGTAGGCCGGATGGCCGCCCGGTTCACCACGCTGCTGACCGCGATCGTCACCGAGCCGGACCGCCCGGTGTCCCAGTTGCCGCTGCTCACCGTGGACGACACCGCTCAGCTGACCGCCTGGAACGACACGACCGCCCTGCCCTCAGCGGCCGCCACCGCCCTCGACCTGATCGACGGTGACTCCGACGAGCCCGCGCTGATCTTCCAGGACCGCACTTTCACCTATCGCGAGCTGCACGAGCGCTCCAACCGGCTCGCCCACCACCTGCGCGCGCTCGGCGGCGGCCCGGAGACCGTGATCGCGCTGCCCCTGGAACGCGGCTTCGACCTGGTCGTCGCGATCCTCGCGATCTGGAAGACCGGCGCCGCCTACCTGCCGCTCAACCCGGCCCACCCCGAGGCCCGCAACCGGCAGATGGCAACCACGAGCCGTGCCCTGATCACGATCACACCCGAGTTCCTGGCCGACCCCGCCATCGCCACCCGGCCGGCCACGACCCCGGACGTCGTGATCCACCCCGACCAGGCCGCCCACGTCATCTACACGTCCGGTTCCACCGGCGCGCCCAAGGGCGTGGTCAGCACCCACCGGGGCCTGCTCAACCGGCTGACCTGGATGGTCGGCGAGTTCCCGCTGGCACCGGGCGATCGGGTCCTGCACAAGACGCCCACCACGTTCGACGTCTCGGTGTGGGAGCTGATCTGGCCGCTCATCAGCGGCGCCACCCTGGTGATCGCCGAACCCGGCCGCCACGCCGACCTCGACCACCTGCACGACCTCCTGCACACCCACCGGATCGGCACCGCCCACTTCGTGCCGTCACTGCTGCACCAGTTCGTGAACCACCCGTGGCCGCGGCCGCTGCCGGACCTCCGGGACGTGTTCTGCAGCGGCGAGGCCCTGGCACCGGCCGACGTCACGCGGCTGTACGAGCTGAGCCCGGACGTGACGGTCCACAACCTGTACGGCCCGACCGAGGCATCCATCGAGGTGACCCGGTGGACGTGCCCGCGCGGCCCGATCACCGAGGTACCGATCGGTCACCCGATCAGCAACGTCCGCATCCACCTGCTCGACGGGCATCTGCGGCCGGTGCCACCGGGCGTGACCGGCGACCTGTACATCGCCGGTGCCGGGCTGGCCCGGGGCTACCACAACCAGCCGGCGCTGACCGCGGAACGGTTCGTGCCCGGCGAGGACGGCGAACGGCTCTACCGGACCGGCGATGTGGCGCGCCGGGACGCCGACGGCGCCATCCACTACCTGGGACGTACCGATCATCAGGTGAAACTTCGCGGCCAGCGGGTCGAGCCGGCCGAGATCCAGCACGCGCTCACCGGGCACCCGGCGGTCACGGCGGCCGTCGTCACCGTCCACCGGGAGCGTCTCGTCGCGTACGTGGTGGCACCGGACGGTATGCCGGCCGCCGGGGAACTGCGCGACCACCTGCGCGCGAGCCTGCCCGAGTACATGGTGCCGGCGGTGTTCGTCGAGGTCGCCGGGCTGCCGCTGAACGCCAACGGCAAACTCGACCGTGCCGCGCTGCCCGTCGAGGACCTGAACCGGCCCGAGCCGAGCGGCGCCTACCGCGCGCCGTCCACGCCGACCGAGGAGATCCTCGCCGCGATCTGGCGCGACCTGCTGGCGGTCGATCGGATCGGCACCGGTGACGGCTTCTTCGACCTCGGCGGGCACTCGCTGCTCGCGACCCGTCTCGTCAGCCGGGTCCGGGCCGTGTTCGAGGTGGACCTGCCGCTCGTGACCCTGTTCAACCATCCGACGATCCACGGGTTCGGTGCGGCGATCGACGCGGGCACCACCGGCCCGGCCGTGCCGCCGATCGTGCCGGCCGTCCGGGACCGCCCCCTGCCGCTCTCCTACGGTCAGCAGCGGCTCTGGTTCCTGGCCCAGCTGGAGCCGGAGTCCACCGAGTACCACCAGATGATCACGTTCGGCGGGGACGGGCCGATCGACGTCGCATCGCTCACCGCGGCGCTGGAAGCGCTGGTCGAACGGCACGAGGTGCTGCGCACCCGGCTGGTCGCCGACGGGCACGGCGTACCGCACCAGGTCGTCGACCCGCCGGGACCGTTCCCGCTGGCCGAGACCGGCCTGACCGGCGACCTGCGGGAGCTGCTGGCCGCCGAGGCCCGGCGCCCGTTCGACCTGACGACCGGGCCGATGCTGCGCGGGCTGCTGGTCCGTACCGGCGAGGACCGGTGCCTGCTGGTGCTGTTCCTGCACCATGTGGTCTCCGACGAGTGGTCCGAGCGGATCCTGCGGAACGAGCTGGCCGCCCTGTACGAGGGCCGCCCGCTCCCGGAGCTCCCGGTGCAGTACGCCGACTACGCGGTCTGGCAGCGCGGACTGGACCTCGGCGCCCAGCTCGAACACTGGCGCACCGAGCTGGCCGATCCGCCGGTGCTGGAGTTCCCGGCCGACCGCCCGCGCCCGCCGATCCGTTCCGCCGCCGGGGCGACGCTGAGCTTCGCCGTGCCGGACCGGGTCGCGGACGGCCTGCGGACGGTCGCCCGCGAGCACAGCGCCACCATGTTCATGACGCTGATCGCCGGCTACGCCGCCCTGCTGCACCGCTGGACCGGGCAGGACGACGTGCTGGTCGGCACGCCGATCGCGGGCCGGGGCCGGGCCGAGATCGAGCCGCTGATCGGATTCTTCGTCAACACCCTCGCGATCCGCAGCCGGCTGGGTGACGAGACGTCACTGTCGGGGCTGCTCGACCGGGTGCGCGGTACGGCCCTGCACGCCTACACCCATCAGGACCTGCCGTTCGAGCGGCTCGTCGACGAGCTGGTCCACGACCGGGACCGGTCGCGCACGCCGCTGGTGCAGACGCTGTTCACCTACGCCGCCGACGGCCGGCACGGCGACGGGCGGCCGGTCGAACTGGCCGTGCCGTTCGATCTGGCGCTGACCGTGACCGACGACGGCGCCCGGTTGCACGGGACGTTCGAGTACAGCACGGCCCTGTTCGACTCCGGCACGATCGCGGCACTGGCCGAGCGTCTGCTGCTGGTGCTGGCCGCCATGGTGGACGACGCGACGGTTCCGGTGGCGGAGATTCCGCTGCTGACCGCCGCCGAGCGGGACAGCCTGCCGGAGTGGACCGGGGCGGGTTCGCTCACCCCGTACATCGGTGGGGTCGATGTCCTGATCTCCTCAGCGGCCGCCCGGAACCCGGAAGGCCCGGCCGTCGTGACCGGCGACGTGGTGGTGAGCCACGCCGATCTCGACGCGCGCGCGAACCGGCTGGCCCGGCACCTGCGCGGCCTCGGCGTCGGCCCGGAGACCGTGGTCGGCCTGCACCTGAACCGTGGCGTGGACCTGGTCGTCGCCGTGCTGGCGGTGTGGAAGGCCGGTGGCGCGTACGTGCCGCTCGACCCGGACTATCCGGCCGACCGGATCGCCCACATGCGTGCCGACAGCGGCGCGACCCTGGTCGTGGACCACGAGTTCCTGGCCGATCCGGCGATCGCCGGGTTGCCGGGCACCGCGCCCGAGCCGTCCACGGCCGACGACCGGCTCGCCGCGATCATCTACACCTCCGGCTCGACCGGACTGCCCAAGGGCGCGCTGGTCACCCACCGCAACCTCACGAGCCTGTACACGGCATGGGCGGCGGCCCACTTCCGCGACGGCGACCGGCACCGCTGGCTGTCGCTCACCAACATCAGCTTCGACGTGTTCACCGGCGACCTGCTGCGGGCCCTCGGCTCCGGCGGCACCCTGCACCTCGGGCCGATCGGCCTGCAGACCGACACGGCGGCGTTCGCGGATGAGCTGGCCCGGCAGCGGATCACCGCGTTCGAGATCGCGCCGCGTCACGCCGACGCCCTCACCGAGCACCTGCGGACCACCGGCGAGACTCTGCCCGACCTGGAACTGCTGGTCGTCACCACCGACACGTGGCACACGGCCGCCGCGGCCCGGACCAGGCAGGTCCTGCCGCACACCCGGCTGCTCACCGCGTACGGCATCACCGAGACCACGATCGACAGCACCTTCAGCGTCCTCGAACCGGCGCCGGCCCACCACGCGGCCACGCCGATCGGGCGTCCGCTGCCCGGCACCCGGGTGCACGTGCTCGACGATCACCTACGTCCTGTGCCGATCGGCGTGACCGGGGAGATCTACCTCGGCGGGACCGGCGTGACCAGGGGATTCCGAGGACGCCCGGCCCTGACCGCCGAACGGTTCGTGCCGGACCCGGCAGGCGGGGGGCGGCTCTACCGGACCGGTGACGCGGCCCGCCGCCGCCCCGACGGGCAGGTGGAGTTCCTCGGCCGTACCGACCGTCAGCTCAAGATCCGGGGGTTCCGGATCGAGCCCGGCGAGGTGCAGCACGCCCTCACCGGCCATCCGCGGATCACCGCGGCCGTGGTCACGGCCCGCGCCGACCGCCTGGTCGCCCACCTCGTCACCGACGGTGGACTGCCGCCGGTCGGGGAGATCCGCGCGCATCTGCGGGCCACCCTGCCGGAGCACATGATCCCGGCGCACTACGTCGAGGTCGCGGCGTTCCCGGTCACCCCGAACGGCAAGATCGACCTGGCCGCGCTGCCCGCGCCGGACGGTTCCCGGCCCGGACTGACCGGCGACTACCGAGCGCCGGGCAGCGCCACCGAGCAGATCGTCGCCGGGGTGTGGGCCGAGCTGCTCGACGTGGACCGGGTCGGCGCCGACGACGACTTCTTCGAACTCGGCGGGCACTCGCTGCTGGCCACACAGGTGATCGCCCGGCTGCGGGCACTTTCCGGGACCGGTCTGCCGGTCGCGGCGCTGTTCGACCATCCGACGGTCGCAGCCCTGGCCGGTGTCCTCGGCAGTGCGGTGGGCGGGCCCGCGGACAGCCCGATCGTCGCGGCCGGCCGGGAGCGGCTGCTGCCGCTGTCCTTCGCCCAGCAGCGGTTGTGGTTCCTCGACCGGCTCACGCCGGGGTCGGCCGAGTACAACTCGGTGGTCCGGATCCCGCTCGACGGCGTGGTGGGCGCCGGCGCGGTGGCCGCGGCGCTGACCGGGCTGGTCGCGCGGCACGAGGCGCTGCGGACCCGGCTGGTCACGGGTGCGGACGGGGAGCCGTACCAGGTGATCGACCCGCCCGCACCGGTACGGCTGCCGGTGGTGGGCACCGTGGACCTCGCCGGACTGCTGCGCGCCGAGGCCGGGCGGCCGTTCGACCTCGCGGCCGGGCCGCTGCTGCGACCTGTCCTGGTCAGGCTCGCCGACGACCGGCACGTGCTGGTGATCGCCGTGCACCACGCCGTCTTCGACGAGTGGTCGGAGCGGATCCTGCGCAGCGAGCTGCGGACCCTCTACACCGGTGGAAGCCTGCCGCCGCTGCCGATCCAGTACGCCGACTACGCCGCGTGGCAGCGTGGGCTCGACCTCGGCGCGCAGCTCGGCTACTGGCGTGAGCAGCTGGCCGACCCGCCCGTCCTGGAGCTGCCGGCCGATCGGCCGTACCCGCCGGTCCGGTCCACCGCCGGGGCCGAGGTCGCCTTCAGCGTCCCCGGAGACGTCGCGGCCGGGCTCGGCGAGCTGTCCCGGCAGCACGGCGTCACCATGTTCATGACGCTGATCAGCGCTTATGCCGTCCTGCTGCACCGATACAACGGCCAAGAAGATCTTCTCATCGGTACGCCTGTCGCGAACCGTGGCAGGTCGGAGACCGAGGGCCTGATCGGCCTGTTCCTGAACACGCTCGTGCTGAGACTGCGACTGGGCGGCGACCCGACGTTCGCCGAGGTGCTGCGGCAGACCCGCGAGACGGCCCTGGCCGGGTACGCCCACCAGGACCTGCCGTTCGAACAGCTCGTCGAGGAACTCGTCCACGACCGCGACCGCTCCCGGACGCCACTGATCCAGACGCTCTTCTCCTACGTCACGCTCGACGGCGCGACCGGCGAGGGCGAACCTGGCCTGCGCGAACGTGACGACGTGCTCGCCAAGTTCGCGCTGTCGCTGGGCGTCGGCGAAACCGGTGACGGACAGTTGCGCGGCTACCTGCAGTACGCGACCACGCTGTTCGACGCCGCCCGCATCCGGCGCATGGCCGGCCACCTGCTCACCCTGCTGGCCGCGATCGCCCACGACGCCGGCCGTCCCCTGTCGGCCCTGCCGCTGCTCACCCCGCCCGAACAACACCACCTCCTGAACTGGAACAACACGGCAGCTCCCCTGTCCCCGGCCGGGGGCGTGCACCAGATGATCCGGGTCCGCCCGGACACCGTTGCCGTCGTGGCCGGCGGCCGTTCCGTGTCCTATGCCGAGCTGGAGGCGCGCGCCAACCAGTTCGCCCACCACCTGCGCGCGCTCGGTGCCGGGGCGGAGAGCGTCGTGGCGCTCTGCTTCGAACAGGGCCCCGACATGATCACGGCGATGCTGGGCGTGTGGAAGTCGGGCGCCGCCTATCTGGCACTCGACCCGGCGCACCCGGCTGCCCGCCGCGAGCAGCTGGTCGCGGACAGCCGCGCGATGCTGATCGTCGACACCCTCGAGGACCCCGCCATCGACGCCCGGCCCACGTCGCGGCCGGAGGTCTCCGTGCGGCCGGACCAGGCCGCCTATCTGATGTACACCTCGGGTTCCACGGGACGGCCCAAGGGAGTCGTCACCACCCACGGCGCTTTGATCAACTACGCTGCCGCGATCCCGGCACGCACCGGGACCGGTCAGCCCGGCGACCGGTATGCGCTGGTCCAGCCCGCTACCACGGACGCCGGGAACACCACGGTCCTGGCCGCGCTCACGACCGGCGGCACCCTGTACCTCCCGGACGCCGGAGCCCGCACCGACCCGCAACGGCTCGCCGCGTTCCTGGACGAGCATCGGATCGACCACCTCAAACTGACGCCCTCGCACCTGGCCTCGATGCGGCCGTTGCCCCTGCCGCGCCGGACGCTGATCCTGGGCGGCGAGGTCATCCCCGGCCCGCTCGCCGAGGCCCTTCACGAAGCGCCGATCACCGTGGTCAACCAGTACGGCCCGACGGAGACCACGATCGGCGCCACCGTCCACGCCGGCCCGCAGCCGGGCAACCTGATCGGACGGCCGATCGCCGGCACCCGTGCCCACCTGCTCGGACCCGGCCTGACGCCGGTGCCGATCGGGATCGACGGCGAGATTCACCTCGGCGGTACGGGCGTCGCGCGCGGCTATTTCGGACAACCCGTCCTGACGGCCGAGCGTTTCGTCCCGGACCCGTTCGCCGCAGACGGCAGCCGCCTGTACCGCACCGGCGATCTGGCCCGCTGGGATGACGAGGGCCGGCTGCACTACCTCGGACGGACCGACGACCAGATCAAGATCCGCGGGCATCGGGTCGAACCGGCCGAGGTCGAGGCCGCGCTCACCGCCGACGACCGGATCGCCGCCGCGGTGATCAGCGCCCACGAGGGCCGGCTGGTCGCCCACGTCGTCCCGGCCGATGCCGGGATCGGGCTGCCGCCGGTCGGCGAGCTGCGCGAACGCCTCGCCACGGTTCTGCCCGGCCACCTGATCCCGTCGCTGTTCATCACTATCCCGGCGATCCCCGCCACGCCCGGCGGCAAACTGGACCGCGCCGCCCTGCCCGCTCCCGACACGGCCCGCCCCGACCTGGCCAACCGTTACGTCGCGCCGGTCTCTCCCGCCGAACTGGCCCTCGCCGAGATCTGGTGCGAGGCGCTGAGCCTGGACCGGGTCGGCGCCACCGACGACTTCTTCGAGCTGGGCGGCCACTCACTGCTGGCCACGCGAGTGATCAGCCGGGCACGCACCGCCCTCGGCGTCGACCTGCCGCTGGCCGCGATCTTCGACCACCCGACGATCGCCGGACTGGCGGCCGCCGCCGACCGCGCCACCGGCCGTTCCGTGGGTGAGCCGATCGGGCCCGCCGACCGCTCCCGCCCGCTGGAGCTGTCGTTCGCCCAGGAACGGCTCTGGTTCCTGGCTCAGCTGGAACCCGGCTCCACCGAATACCTGAATCCGATCAGCATCCCGCTGCCCGAAGCCCTCGACGCCGCCACGATCGCCGCGGCGCTGACCGAGCTCACCGCACGGCACGAGGTCCTGCGGACCCGTCTCGTACCCGGCCCGGACGGAGCCCCGCACCAGGTCGTCGACGAGCCCCGCCCGTTCCCGCTGGACGTCCTCGGCGGGCCCGCCACCCCGGATGAGGTCGCCGAGCGGATCGTGCGGCCGTTCGACCTGGCGGCCGAGCATCCCGTGCGCGGCGTCCTCGTGCGGCTCGGCGACCGGCGGCAGGTGCTGGCGCTCTGCCTGCACCACGTGGCCTACGACGAGTGGTCGGCCGCGGTTCTGCGGCGTGAACTGCACACACTGGTCACCGGCGGGACGCTGTCGCCGCTGCCGATCCAGTACGCCGACTACGCCGCCTGGCAGCGCGCCTGGCTCACCGGCGACGTCCTCGAAGCGCAGCTCGGCTATTGGCGTGCGCAACTGGCCGACCCGCCCGTGCTGCAGCTGCCCGCCGACCGGACCAGGCCGGCGATCCGCTCCAGCGCCGGGGCGACCCTGCACTTCGGTGTCCCGGCGGAGGTCACCGAAGGACTCCGGGGGCTCGCCCGGCGTACCGGATCAACGATGTTCATGGTCCTGGAAGCCGCCTATGCGGTCCTGCTGCACCGCTACACCGGCCAGGACGACCTGCTCGTCGGCGTGCCGATCGCCAACCGCGGCCAGGCGGAGACCGAGAACCTGATCGGTTTCCTGGTCAACACCCTGCCGCTGCGCACCCGGCTCGGCGACGACCCGACGGTCGAGACCCTGCTGGCCCGCACCCGGCAGACCGCGCTCGACGCGTACGCCCATCAGGACCTGCCGTTCGAGCGGATGGTCGACGAGCTGGTCCGGGAGCGGGACCGGTCGCAGACGCCGCTGGTCCAGACCCTGTTCAACTACGCGGTGGCCGATGGCGCCGCCCCGGAACCGGACCGCGAGACCGCCGTCCTGTTCGACCTGGCGCTCTCGATGAGTGACCGGGGTGAGGTCGTCGACGGCGTCTTCGAGTACAGCACCGCGCTGCTGGAGCGGGCCACCGTCCAGGTGATGGCCGAGCACCTGTCCGCCCTGCTCGCCGCGATGACCGAGACGCCCACGGCACCCGTCTCGGCGCTGGTGCACACCGCCCCCGTCCGGGCCGGCGACGGTGGTCCGGCGGTGGACCTGCCGTTCACCGGCGTGGACGCGCTGATCGGTGACGCCGCCGCCCGGTTCGCCGGCGACCCGGCCGTCGAGGCGGGCGGCACCACGCTGACCTACCGCGAACTGGACGCGGCAGCCGACCGGCTCGCGCACCTGCTCCGCGCGCACGGCGTCGGCCCGGAGACCGTCGTGGGCCTGCTCCTGCCGCGCGGCGTCGACGTGGTCACCGCGGTCCTGGCCGTCTGGAGGGCGGGTGGCGCCTACCTGCCGCTCGACCCGGACTATCCGCCCGGCCGCCTGGCGCAGATGCTCGACGACAGCGCCGCCACCCTGGTCCTGACCAGCAGCGGGATCGACACCGAGATGGTCGGACGACCGGTTGTGGTGCTCGGCGATCACACCGGACAGCCGTCCGGGCCACCCGCCGCCTCGACGGTGCCGGGCCGGGCCGCGGCGGTCATCTACACCTCCGGCACCACCGGGCGTCCGAAGGGCACCCTGGTCACCCATCAGAACCTTCTCAGCCTGTACGCCGGGTGGTCGCACACGCATTTCCAGCCGGGCGAGCGTCACCGCTGGCCGTCGCTGACCAACATCAGCTTCGACGTGTTCACCGGCGACCTGCTGCGTGCGCTCGGTTCCGGCGGCACGCTGGTGATCGGCGAGCCCGGCCTGCAGACCGATGTGGACGCGTTCGCCCGCTTCCTGGCGGCCACCCGCGTCACCGCGTTCGAGTCCGCGCCCCGCTACCTGGACCAGCTCACCGAGCACCTGGCCGCCGCCGGGGAGACGCTGCCCGATCTGCGGCTGCTGATCGCCACGACCGACACGTGGCACACCGCGGCCGCGGCCCGGACCAGGGACGTCCTGCCGCACACCCGGCTGCTGACCGGCTTCGGCATCACCGAGACGAGCATCGACAGCACGTACGCCCAGCTCGTCCCGGAGATGACGGGTCCCGCACCGACCCCGATCGGCCGTCCGCTCCCGGGCAGCCGGGTCCACGTCACGGGGCGTCGCCTGCGGCCCGTACCGATCGGCGCGGCCGGTGACCTGCTGATCGCCGGAACCGGCGTCACGCGCGGCTACCTGGGCCGTCCGGCGCTGACCGCCGAGCGGTTCGTCCCGGACCCGTTCGCCGCCGACGGCAGCCGCCTGTACCGCACCGGCGACCTGGCCCGGCACCGCGCCGACGGCAACGTCGAGTTCCTCGGCCGCAACGACCAGCAGGTCAAGATCCGCGGCTACCGGGTGGAGCCCGCAGAGATCGAACACGTTCTGACCCGGCACCCCGCGATCGACGCGGCTGTCGTGGTCGCCCGTGGCGAACGCCTGGTCGCCTACCTGGTGGCACCGGGCGGCCTGCCGGCCGCCGACGAACTACGCCGCGGGCTGCGCGAGACCCTGCCGGACCACATGGTGCCGTCGGTGTTCGTGGAGCTGGCCGTGCTGCCGCTGACCCCGAACGGCAAGATCGACCGGCCGGCGCTGCCCGATCCCGCCACCGTACGGCCGGACCTGGCCGGCGGCTACCGGGCGCCCGGCACGGCCACCGAGGAGATCGTCGCCGCGGTCTGGGGTGACCTGCTCGGACTGGACCGGATCGGTGCCGACGACGACTTCTTCGACCTGGGCGGGCACTCGTTGCTGGCGACGCGGATCGTCACCCGGCTGCGCACGGCGTTCGCCGCCGAACTGCCGCTGGCCGCGATCTTCGACCACCCGACCGTCGCCGGCCTGTCCGCCGTCCTCGACGACGTGGACACCCGTCCCGCGCTGCCGCCGGTCACGCCGGCCGACCGGTCGCGGCGCCTGCCGCTGTCGTTCGCGCAGCGGCGGCTGTGGTTCCTGGCCCAGCTCGACCCGGCGTCGGTCGAGTACAACATCACCAACACCCTGATGCTCGGCCCGGTCGACGTGCCGGCGCTGACCGCGGCGCTCGGCGCGATCACGGCGCGGCACGAGGTGCTGCGGACCCGGCTCGTCACCGGTCCCGACGGCATTCCGCACCAGGTCGTCGACCCGCCCGCGGAGTTCCCCCTGGAGCGGGCCGACGTCACGGGTGCCGGGAACCCACAGGACGCGGCGCGTGAGGTGCTGGACCGGGCCGGGCGTGTCCCGTTCGACCTGGCCGCCGGGCCGCTGCTGCGGGCGATCCTGATCCAGCTCGCCGACGACCGGCACGTGCTGGGCCTGTGCATGCACCACGTCGTGTCCGACGAGTGGTCGGCACGGATCTTCGAGCGGGAGCTGGTGGCGCTCTATCACGGCGAAACGCTGCCGGAACTGCCGGTGCAGTACGCCGACTACGCGCTCTGGCAGCACGAACACCTCACCGGTCCGGTCCTGGACGCGCAGCTCGACCACTGGCGTGACCGGCTGGCCGACCCGCCGATGCTGGACCTGCCGACCGATCGGCCCCGCCCGCCGGTTCGTTCCACCGAGGGCAGCGTCGTCGACTTCACCCTGTCCGCCGAGGTGTCCGGCGGGTTGCGGCGGCTGTCGCGGGAGCACGGCGCCACCATGTTCATGACGTTGCTGGCCGCCTACGGCGTGCTGCTCGGCCGCTACAGCGGACAGGACGACCTGCTGATCGGCAGCCCGATCGCCAACCGCAACCAGGACGAGGTGGAGAACCTCATCGGGTTCTTCGTCAACACGCTGGTGCTGCGGGCCGATCTGGGCGGCGATCCGACGTTCACCGAGCTGCTCGGACGGGTGCGGAGGACCGCCCTCGACGCGTACGCCCATCAGGATCTGCCGTTCGAGCGGCTGGTCGACGAGCTGGTCGAGGTACGGGACCGGTCGCGGACCCCGCTCGTGCAGACGGTGTTCAACTTCGACACCACCGGCACGGCGCCGGAACCGGGACCGGAACGCATCCACGAGCCGGTGCCGATCGCCGTGAAGTGGGACCTGACGCTCACCCTGGTCGACACCGGCACCCAGCTGACGGGCGCGGTCGAGTACAGCACCGCCCTCTACGACCACGCGACCGTCGTTCGGCTGATCGGGCATCTGCGTACGCTGCTCGCCGCGATCGCCGCCACCCCGGACCGGCCGCTCTCCGCCCTGCCCGTCCTCACCGCCGCCGAGCGGGACGCGCTCGCGACCTGGAACGACTCGGCGACCCCGCAGGCACCGGCGCCGACCGTCCACGACCTGTTCGCGCACCACGCCCGTACCACCCCGGACGCGGTCGCGGTGGCGCCTCTGACCTACGCCGGGCTCGACGCCGCCGCCAACCGGCTGGCCCGCCACCTGCTCGACAGCGGCATCGGCGCCGAATCGATCGTCGGCCTCGAACTCGACCGCGGCCCCGCCCTGATCACCGCCATCCTCGCGGTCTGGAAGGCGGGCGCCGCCTATCTCCCGCTCGATCCGTCCTACCCTGCCGACCGCCTCACCTACATGCGCACCGACAGCCGGGCCGCCCTGGTCATCGACGACGGTTACCGGCCCGACCTCACCGGATACGACGACACCGCGCCCGACGTGACCGTCCACCCCGACCAGGCCGCCTACCTGATCTACACCTCCGGCTCGACCGGCCGGCCCAAGGGTGTCGTCTCCACCCATCGTGGCCTGCTCAACCTGGCGACCGCGCTGCGCGGGATCGTCCCCGCCGGACCGGGTGTCGTCTCGCTCCAGTTCGCCTCGGCGAGTTTCGACGCCTCGGTGTGGGAGACGGTCATGGCGCTGGCCGCGGGCGGCACTCTCGCCGTGGCCACGGCCGCCGAGCAGAGCGACCCGCACCGGCTGGCGGCGCTGATCCGTGACTCCGCGGTCAGCATCGCCACGCTGCCGCCGTCGCTGCTCGCGGTCCTCGACCCGGCCGCCGTACCGGGGCTGACCACGCTGGTCAGTGCGGGTGAGCGGCTCGACGAGCGGCTCGTTCCGGTGTGGTCGGCGGGGCGGCGGCTGGTCAACGCGTACGGGCCGACCGAGGCGAGTGTCTGCGCCAGCTTCGCCAAGGTCACCGGCTCGGGAACGCCGTCGATCGGCGGGCCGGTCGCCAACGCCGTGCTGCACGTGCTCGACGCCCGGCTGCGGCCGGTCCCGGCCGGGGTGCCCGGTGAGCTCTACCTCGGCGGCGCGGGCCTGGCCCGCGGCTATCTGGGCCGTCCCGCGCTGACGGCGGCCTCGTTCGTGCCGGACCCGTTCGGCGCCGGTGGCGGGCGGCTCTACCGGACCGGTGACCTGGTCCGGCGGCTGCCCGGCGGCGACCTGGAGTATCTGGGCCGGACCGATCACCAGATCAAGGTCCGCGGCCACCGGGTGGAACCGGCCGAGATCCAGGCCGCCCTCACCACCCACCCGGGCGTGTCCGGCGCGGTGATCGTCGCCGACAATGACCGGCTCGTCGCCTACCTGGTCCCGGCCGACCTGTCCTTGGGTGTCCCGGCCGCCTCCGAGCTGCGCGAACACCTGCGTGCCACGCTGCCGGAGCACCTGGTGCCGGCGGTCTTCGCCGAGCTGACGGCCCTGCCGCTCAGCCCCAACGGCAAGATCGACCGGGCGGCGCTGCCGGCACCGGACGGCGCCCGGCCGGACGGCGGCGAATACCGGGCCCCGGCCACGCCGGTCGAGCGGGCCCTCGCCGAGATCTGGAGCGACCTGCTCGGCGTGGACCGGATCGGGGTGGACGACGACTTCTTCGACCTGGGCGGACACTCGCTGCTGGCCACACAGGTCACCTCACGGATCCGTGGGACGCTCGGCGCCGAGCTGGAGCTGTCGGTCCTGTTCGAGCGGCCGACCATCGCGGGACTGGCGGCGGCCGTCGGGCAGACCGCCGGTGCGGTCACGGCGGCGATCACGCCGGTGGACCGGTCCGGGCCGCTGCCACTGTCCTTCGCCCAGCAGCGGCTCTGGTTCCTGGCGCAGTTCGATCCGGAGTCCACCGAGTACGTGATCACCACGCAGGTGCCGTTCGACGGGGCGCTCGACGCAGACCGGCTGCGGGCCGCTCTCGGCACTGTTGCCGAACGCCATGAGGCGCTGCGGACCCGGCTGGTCGGGGACGCGGAGGGCGTACCCCATCAGGTTGTTGATCCTCCGTCGTCGCCGCCGATGCCGGTCGTCGACGTGTCCGGTGACGCCGACCCGTGGCGTGCGGCCCGTGACCTGGTCAGCGAGGGTGCGGCCGTGCCGTTCGACCTGGCCGGTGGTCCGCTGCTGCGGGCCACGCTCATCCGTGTCGCCCCGGACCGGCACCTGCTGGCGCTGGCCATGCACCACATCGTCTGTGACGAGTGGTCGGCGCGGCTGCTGCGCAACGAGCTGTTCCGGGCGTACCTGGACGAGCCGCTGCCGCCGCTGCCGGTGCAGTACGCCGACTACGCGGTCTGGCAGCGGGAACTGCTCGACGGGCCGCTGCGCGAGACCCAGCTCGCCTGGTGGCGCGACCGGCTGGCCGACCCGCCGGTCCTGGAGCTGCCGACCGACCGCCCCCGGCCGCCGGTGCGGTCGACCGAGGGCGCGGTGGTCACCGTGGACGTCGGCGCGGACGTCACGGCCGCGCTGCGGGAGCTGTCCCGGCGGACCGGGGCGACGATGTTCATGACGCTGCTGGCGGCGTACGCGGTGCTGCTGCACCGGCACACCGGGCAGGACGACCTCCTCATCGGTACGCCGGTCGCGAACCGCAACCACGCCGAGATCGAGAACCTGATCGGCTTCTTCGTCAACACGCTCGCCATCCGTGGCAGGTTCGACGGCGATCCGGCCTTCACCGAACTTCTCGATCAGGTACGCGCGGCGGCGCTCGGCGCCTACGACCACCAGGACCTGCCGTTCGAGGAACTGGTCGACGACCTGGTCGTGGACCGGGACCGGTCACGCACCCCGCTCGTCCAGACGCTGTTCACGCACACCGTCGTCGACCACGAGCGCCGTTCCACGCCGGGCGGCACCGGCCCGGACCGGGTCGAGGTCAAGTTCGACCTGTCGCTGAGCATCGTGGAGGCCACCGACGGGCTGACCTGTGCCCTCGACTACAGCACCACCCTGTTCGACGAGCCGACGATCCGGCGGATGGCCGAGCACCTGACCACCCTGCTCAGGGCCGTCGTCACCGACCCGGCCATGCCCGTGTCCCGGCTGCCGATGCACGACGCGACCGGACTCACCGGTCCCCACGTGACGCCTGCGGCCCGCACGATCCTCGACCTGATCCCGGCCGGGTCCGAGGCGACCGCACTCGTCTGCGACGGACGGTCCCTGACCTACCGAGAGCTGAACGAGCACGCCGGACGACTCGCCGCCGACCTGCGTGACCGCGGCGTCCGCGCCGACGACATCGTCGGCATCCGGCTCCCCCGCGGCATCGACTTCGTCATCGCCATCCTCGCAACCTGGAAAGCCGGAGCCGCCTACCTCCCGCTGGACCCCGCACTCCCCGCCGCCCGACTCGACCACATGATCACCGACAGCCGGCCCGCCACCATCCTCACCGACGTCGACACTCTCTCGGCGACGCCGTTCACCGCCGACATCCGTCCCGATCAAGCCGCCTACGTCATCTACACCTCCGGCACCACCGGCCAGCCCAAAGGCGTCGTCAACACCCACGAAGGCCTGCTCAACCTCGTCACCGGGCTGGCACCGTTCTACCGCCTGCAACCCGGCGACCCGGCACTGCAATTCGCCTCCTTCAACTTCGACGCCGCCACCGCCGACATCGCCCTCGCCCTCACCAGCGAAG
>NZ_PVMZ01000048.1 GCF_003001815.1 Actinoplanes italicus | reverse complement strand
CTTCGCTGGTGAGGGCGAGGGCGATGTCGGCGGTGGCGGCGTCGAAGTTGAAGGAGGCGAATTGCAGTGCCGGGTCGCCGGGTTGCAGGCGGTAGTGCGGTGCCAGTCCGGTGACGAGGTTGAGCAGGCCTTGGTGGGTGTTGACGACGCCTTTGGGCTGGCCGGTGGTGCCGGAGGTGTAGATGACGTAGGCGGCCTGGCCGGGGTGGATGTTCGCGGTGAAACCGGCCGTGGGTGCCGGGCTGACGTCGGTGATCACCTCGGCCGGGCGGCTGTCGGCGATCATGTGGTCGAGTCGGGCGGCTGGGAGTGCGGGGTCGAGGGGGAGGTAGGCGGCTCCGGCTTTCCAGGTCGCGAGGATGGCGATGACGAAGTCGATGCCGCGGGGGAGCCGGATGCCGACGATGTCGTCGGCGCGGACCCCACGACGGCGCAGGTCGGCGGCGAGTCGTCCGGCGTGATCGTTCAGCTCTCGGTAGGTCAGGGACCGTCCGTCGCAGACGACCGCGACGGTGTCCGAATCGCTCGGGATCAGGTCGAGGATCGTGCGGGCCGCAGGCGTCACGTGGGGACCGGTCAGCCCGGCCACGGACTGCATGGGCAGCCGCGAGACGGGCAGTTCCGGGCCGGCCACGATGGCGTCGAGCAGGGCGATCAGGTGCTCACCCATCAACTCGACGGTCGCCGGGGAGAACAGGCCACGGTCGTAGTCCAGCTCGATCGCCAGGTCCGGGCCGACCGCGACGGTCAGCGGATAGTTGTTCCGGTCGAACCGGCGGACCGACTCGACTCGCGCACTCTCCACCTTCGGGTAGTTGCCGAACACCAGGATCGCGTCGAACAGCGGTCGCCCGGCGGGCACCTGAGACCACTCCCGAACGCGGGTGAGCGGCGTGTGCTCGTACCGCCGGGCCTCCACCTGCTCCGCCTGCAGCCGCTGAAGCCACGGCACCACGGTCTCGTCCGGCGCGATCCGCACCCGGGCCGGGCTCGTGGTGATCAGCGACCCGACGATCGACTCGACACCGTCGAGTTCCTCGCCGCGCCCCGAGCTGGTCACCCCGAACACCACGTCGCCCGAGCCGCTGTACCGGCCCAGGAGCAGCGCGAACGCCCCCTGGACCACGGTGTTGAGGGTGAGCCGGTGGCGGCGGGCGAACCCGGCGATCGCTTGCGGATCAAGACCGGTCCGATGTACGGCGTTGCCGCTGAGCCCGGTCGGCCCGGTCACCGCCAGAGCCGTGGCCTCACCGAACCCGTCCAGCCGCTGCCGCCAGTACCGTTCGGCTGCCCCGAGATCGCGCCCCCGGGTCCAGGCCACGTGATCCCGGAACGGCCGGTGCTCGCCGGGCACCGGCTCGTCACCGCGTTCCAGCGCGTCGTAGGCGGCGAACAGGTCGCCCAGCACGATCGGGATGCTCCAGCCGTCGAGCACCGCGTGGTGGTAGCTCCAGATCAGCCGCCGGCCGGCCAGCACGACCCTCACCAGTGACCGCGCCGTGAGGTCGATGGCGTCCGGCCCGGTGTCGTCACCGGCGAACCGCAGCGGCAGGGCCACCTGCTTCGACACGACCCACAGCGGCTCCGGCACGTCCTCCCAGACAACCGTGGCCCGCAGCATCGGATGCCACGCGAACACCAGCTCGCAGGCGCGCCGGAAGAGCTCGTGGTCGGGTTCGCCGGCGAGCAGCACCTCGTACCGGGACGTGTACATGCCGGCCGTCGCCGACCGCAGCGTGTGCACGAGCATGCCCTGCTGGACGGCGGTCAGCGGGAAGACGTCCTCGATCACCGGCTGCTCGCCGCCGGACGGTTCTGACGTCATGCCTGGCCTCCGAAGGATGCGCCGAAACGCCGCTGGACGATGTCGAGAGCGGACCCGTCGACCACGACCGCGAGGTCCCGGCCGTCACCGCGGGCGGCCGGGAGCCGGTCGCAGGCGATCGCCAGCTCGGCGACGGTCTGGTGGGCGAAGAGGTGCTCGGACCGGACGTCGAGGCCGGCGGCGCGGGCCCGGCCGGCGACCTGGATGGCGCGGACCGAGTCGCCGCCCAGGTCGAAGAAGTTGTCGGTGACGCCGACCCGCGAGCGGCGCAGCACCTCGGCCCAGATCGACGCGAGCAGTTCCTCGTCCGCGTCGCGCGGGGCGACGAACGGCCCGGTGGCCTGCTCGTCCGTGGCGGTGGCCGGTGCGAACGCCTCCGGGATCAACTGCTCGGGCAGGGCGCGGCGCAGGAAGGCCCGCAACTCCCGCGGAGAGACCTCCTTCTCCGGTACGGGTGTGAGCACCGCGGTCAGCCGGTCCGCCTCGACGACCACCCGGGCCGACGCGACGGCGGGATGCCCGGCCAGCGCCTGCTCGACCTCGGACGGGTCGACGGAGAAGCCGCGCACCACCGGCCGCGTGGCGCCGGGACCCGGCTTCTCGTCGTAGGTGTCCGCCAGCGACGTCCCGTGGCCGGTCAGGACGGTCACGCCGGGTGCCCGCTCCCGCAGCCGGTCCACGTCGCCGGCACGGGGTGGCCCGCCGTGGCAGAGCACCAGGCGCACGCTGTCCAGCGAGCCCGCCCACTCCTGACCGGCGAGCCGGTGCAGCCACGACGGTTCGCACTGGACCACGGTGATCCGCCGATCCTCGATCAGGCCGGTCACGTGGTCGAGGTCGGCGTGCCGGTCCGGTGCCACGGCCACGTCGTGAGCACCCACCGCGAGCGGCCACACCCGCTCCCACAGCCCGGCGTCGATGGCCGGCGAACTCATCCGCAGCACCCGGTCGCCGGCCGTCACCAGATCCGAGTCGCGCATCCGGTCAAGCCCGTCGAGCAGGTCCCGCTCGGGCAGCCGCACGAACGTTCCGGCGAGGCGCAGCACCGCGGCCGTGTCGTGCGCCAGAGCGGGGTGCGGGGCCGGTGCGAGGCCTGCGCCGAGCACCGTGGCGGCGCCGGCCTCGTGGACCAGGGCCTGCAGGCGGGTGCGCGGATGGCGTGCGTCCAGCAGAAGACAGGCCGCACCGGCCCGCCAGACCGCCAGCATCGCCGCCGTCTGCTCGATCTCCGTCGTGCAGCAGACGGCGACCACCGATCCGGGACGCAGGTCACGGGCCAGCTCCTCGGCCCGGCCGGTGAGGGTGCCACGGTCGATCGTCCGTCCGTCGTCGCCGGTGAGCGCGACCGCGTCCGGCGCCCCGGAGAGGGCTCGGGTGAAGAGTCGATCGGCGGAGACGTCAGCCATCCGTGACGCTGCCCCGGATCAGCACGTCGTCGTCGCCCTCTTCGGCGAACAGGCCGCCGTCCTCGTCGAGGAAGCCGCTGGCCTGCATGGTGAACAGCTCGGCGTAGAGGCCGCCGGCCGACATGAGCGTGGCGTGCGTGCCGTTCTCGATGATCCGGCCGTCCTTGAGGACCACGATCCGGTCGGCGGTACGCACGGTCGAGAACCGGTGCGAGATGAGCACCACGGTCCGTCCCGCGTACAGCTCGCGCACGCTGTCGAACAGCGCCCGCTCGGCCCGCGCGTCCAGTGAGGCGCTCGGCTCGTCGAGGATGACCAGGGGCGCGTCCCGATAGAACGCGCGGGCCAGCGCCACCCGCTGCCACTGGCCGAGCGACAGGTCCTGGCCGCGGGCGAACTGCGGCGACAGCAGGGTCTCGTAACCGTGCGGCAGGGCGGACAGGAAGTCGTCGGCGCCGGCCGCGCGCGCCGCCGCGCGTACCTCATCGAGGTCTGTCTTCTTGCCCGTGGACCCGATCCGGATGTTCTCTTCCGCGCTGAACGCGTATTTGAGGAAGTCCTGGAAGAGCACCGCGACGTTCTCCCGCCACTGCCGGGCATCGATGTCACGCAGGTCCACGTCGTCGATGCGGACACTGCCGGAGCGCGGCGGATAGAGACCGGCGAGCAGCTTGGCCAGGGTGGTCTTGCCGGAGCCGTTCTCGCCGACGAGCGCGACCACCTCGCCGGAGCCGATCGTGAACGACACGTTCTCCAGGGCCGGCCGCTGCGCACCCTGATAGGTGAACGACACGTCGTCGACCCGGATCGCGCCGAAGGAGGTCCCGGGGGAGTGGCCGTCCCGGTTGGCACGCAGCGAGGGTTCCAGTTCGAGGAACTCCTGCAGATCCTCGACCAGCGGGGCCGCCTCGAAGAAGTCGTTGGCCGCCATCACGGAATCGGTCAGCCGCTGGGTGAACAGGACCAGGGTCCCGGCGACCGTCGCCATCTCCGCGACGGTCAGCACGCCACGCTGATAGAGGACCACCAGGCCGACCGCGACCGCCCCGACCACCACGTTGCTGCCCAGTGACGAGATGAGCGACGAGCGCAACTGCTTGCCGAGCATCGTGCGCATGTTCTCGAGGCGGAAGTCCATGATCCGCCGCCAGCGGTTGCGCAGATGGTCGGCGAGGTTGAACGCGCGCACCTCCTTCGCCGCGTCCCGGGTGGTCAGCTGGGCGAACAGATAGACCCGGTTCCGGTCGACCGGCGCCGTTTCGTGGGCGAACTCGAAGTAGTGCTCGCCCCGCCGGGTGCCACCGATCCAGACCGGGATGAAGACCGCCAGCACGCACAGGCCGAGGACCGGCTGGATCAGCATCAGCGCGACCCAGCTCGCGATCAGCACGATCAGGCTCTGCGCCTGCTGGACCAGGCCGTTGACCAGCTGCGCGGGCCGCGACAGGGCGCTGGCCTGCACCCGCTGCAGCCGGTCGTGGAAGGTGGCGTCGTCGAAGTCGTCGAGCTCGGCCAGGCACGTCACCTTGATGATCTCGTCGCAGACGTGGATGCCGGTCCGCTCCTGCAGCACGGTGCGCCAGTTCGCGATGATCGACTGGGCGACGGCGATCAGCACGTTCGTGGCCAGGAACACGACCACGTTGAGGGCGATCCCGCCCGGCGCCGCGCCGCCGCCGCCGAACAGCTTGGTGAGCACCTGCTGGGCCTGGACGATCAGGACGAAGGTGGCGAAGCCCATCGCCACCTGGGCCCCGGCGACGATCAGGAACTCGCGCCGACCGGCCTGCCAGACCAGGCGCACGGCCGCGCCGACGGCACGGAACCGCCGCCTGCGACCGGAGCGGACCGGTGTGGCCAGCAGCATGCCGGAATCGACCATCGACGCTCCCCGTGAAATGGCCGGATTGCTCCGGCGCCCGTGAATTCGACGTGCGGGCCATTCGCCCGCGTCGTTTGCGACTCACGGTTTTGACGCCGTGGATCGTACTGGCGACAAGAGGGCTCCAACAACCGAGTAATAGCAGCTCAGATGCTGTTCAGAGGGGTGCTGGAGTTATACGGGAAGGCTTCCTGGAGCCTCGATGGAGCCGTGATGGCGGCCCGCCCGAAGGGCCTTGTTCGCGCCGAAGAATGCTGTGAGCATCCTCGACTGTTCGGCGAATTTCGGTCTTATGTGATGGGGAGTCGATATGAGCGGAGACCAGTCCTTTATTCGGCCGAATCTGATTGTCGAGCCTCTGGTCGACCGGTTCTACGCCTGGCTCTACACGGTCGCGCCGATCCAGGGCGCGATGAACCTGAACTTCCTGCAGGTGCCGCTGCTCGAGTCGTACCTGCAGTCGCCCCAGGCGCACGTGCTCGCCAGCACGAACCCGGAGCTGCGCGGCGGCTACTTCGTCGGCATCGAGGAGTCCCGCAAGGACGAGGTCAAGGCGCTGCTCGACTCGATCCGCCGGGACCGGGCCGACATGCTGAAGCTGGCCCAGGCGGTCGCCGACGCCGAGGACTCGGTCCGGCAGGGCGCGACCGGTTTCGACCTCACCCCGCTGTACCCGAAGCTGCCGCCGGAGCTGGCCGGTCTGGTCGAGGTCGCCTACGACACCAGCAACCAGGCCTCGGTCCACTTCCTCGAGCCGCTCGCCTACCAGCCGGGCACACACGACGTGGGCCGGCAGTCGGTGCAGCTGTCGCTGGAGGACGGCATCGAACGGCCGTTCATCCTGAGCACCCCGCGCCTGCCCAAGGAGGGAACGCTCGACCTGGCGATCCCGTTCAACCACCCCGGCCTGAAGGAACTGTTCCTGGCCCGGATCCGGCCCAGCGGCCTGGACCAGCTCAGCGAGGCCCTGGAGCTCGACGCCGCGGGCCGCGCCCAGCTCGCCGGATTCCTCACCGACAGCCCGTCGCTCTCACCCGACCGGCACATCGACGCCGGCGCCCGGGTCCGCTACTTCGGGCACGCGTGTCTCGTATTGCAGACGCCCGAGGTCGCGATCGTCACCGACCCGTTCATCAGCGCGGAGAGCGGCGCCGCCGGCCGGTACACCCTCGACGACCTGCCCGACCACATCGACTACGTACTGATCACCCACGGGCACCAGGACCACATCGTGCTCGAGACCCTGATGCAGCTGCGCGGCCGGGTCGGGACCGTCGTGGTGCCCCGGTGCTCGCGTGGCAACCTGGTCGACCCGTCGCTGCGGCTCTACCTGGAGAGCATCGGGCTGCCGGTGATCGAGGTGGACGACTTCGACGAGCTCAAGTTCCCGGGCGGACGGATCGTCGCGACCCCGTTCCTGGGTGAGCACGCCGACCTCGACATCCGCGCGAAGTCCACCTACTTCGTCGACCTCGGCGGCCGCAGCCTCTGGCTCGGCGCCGACTCCTCGGGCATCGAACCGGCGCTGTACCGCCGGATCCGCGCCCACGTCGGCAAGATCGACATCGCGTACCTCGGCATGGAGTGCGACGGCGCCCCGCTCACCTGGCTCTACCAGGCGCTGCTCACCCAGCCCATCACCAAGCGGATGAGCGACTCGCGCAAGCTGTCCGGCTCCAACGCGGCCCAGGCCGGCGACATCGTCGACGAGCTCGGCGCCTCCGAGGCCTACATCTACGCGATGGGCGAGGAGCACTGGCTCGGCCACGTCATGGCCACCAGCTACAACGACGACTCGTACCAGCTCAAGCAGGTCGAGGAGTTCCTGGCGAAGTGCGCTGACAAGGGCATCAAGGCCGGACACCTGTTCGGTCAGCAGGAATGGCGTTGGTGAGAAACCCCGAGACAGGAGACTGCGCGATGCGTACCACGTCCTACGACTTCGAGAACCCCGACGCCCGGTTCAAGGTCGTCATCAACCACGAGGAGCAGTACTCGATCTGGCCGGCCGACCTGCCGGTACCCGGCGGCTGGAACGAGACCGGAGTGAACGCCTCGAAGGCCGAGTGCGACGCCTACATCGAGGAGCACTGGACCGACATGCGCCCGAAGAGCCTGCGTGAGGCCCTCGACGGCGAGCTGGCCGGATAACCTTCGTGGCCTTCGCCTTCACCAACGGCATCCGGCTCGGCTACGAGCGCCGCGGCAGCGGTGAGCCGGTGCTGCTCATCATGGGCTCCGGCGCGGGCGGGCGGGCCTGGACGCTGTACCAGACTCCCGCCCTGGTCCGCGCCGGATTCCAGGCGGTGACGTTCGACAATCGGGGCATCCCGCCGTCGGACGCCCCGCCCGGGCGGTACTCGCTGGCCGAGATGGTCGCCGACACCCGCGGCCTGATCGAGGCCCTCGGCGTCGGACCGTGCCACATCATCGGCCAGTCGATGGGTGCGCTGATCGCGCAGGAGCTCGCGATCAGCGCGCCGCATCTGGTCCGCTCGGCCGTGCTGATGGCGACGAAGGCCCGTACCGACACCACCCGCACCTGGTACGGCAAGGCGTACCGCAACCTGGCCGACAGTGATCACAAGCTGCCGGCCGACTTCGCCGCGATGATGACCGCGTTCCTGATGCTGTCCCCGGCCACCCTCGACGACGAGGAGAGCGCCGGGCTCTGGCTCGAGTCGTTCGAGCAGGCCGAGAGCACCCGGCGGGCCTCGGTCGGCCAGGAGTGGGCCGACATCGAGCAGGACCGGCGCCCCGCGCTGCGGGCGATCACCGCGCCCTGCCGGGTGATCGCCTTCGCCGACGACCTGGTCACGCCGCCGAAGCTGTGCGCCGAGGTGGCCGAGGCCATCCCGGACTGCGACCTGGTCCGGATCGAGAAGGCCGGGCACTTCGGCTATCTCGAGCGGCCCGACGAGGTCAACGCCGCGATCCTCGAGTTCCTGCGCCGAACGGGCTGAGCGATGAGCGGGCTGGACTTCGGAGTCCTCAGCACGGCCCACGTGCTCGGCCGGCCGCTGCCGGTCGACGGGCTGCTCGGGCCGGACGCGTCCGAGGCCGCGCGGCGGGCCCTGGACGCGCGCGGTTACCGCCGGTACCACCGGGCCGGCGACGGCACCGGCGTCACCGACCTGGCCGCCGAGGCGGCGACCCGGGCGATCGAGAAGGCGGGTCTGGAACCCGGCCGGATCGACCTGCTCGTGGTCGCCCTCACCGACGTGGCCGAGCACCTGTACTGGGACGCGGCCGCCGCCGTGCAGGCCCGGATCGGCGCGCACCGTGCCGAGGCGATCCTCATCGGTCAGGCGTGCAGCTCCGGGGTCGTCGCGTTCGACACCGTCGCCGGGCGGTTCGCGACCCACCCCGCCTACCGCACGGCCGTGCTGGTCGGCGCCAACCGGGTGTGCGAGGCGTACTGGGACCGGGCCGACGCCGGCACCTCGGTCAGCTCCGACGGCGCCGCCGCGGCGGTCCTGGTCCGCGACCATCCCCGGCTGCGCTGGCGGGCCACCGAGGTGATCACCGACGGCCGGTACGCCGACCTGATGCGCCTGAGCAGCGGCGGCACCGCCCGGCCGTTCGACCCGGACGAGCGGCACCGGCCCACTGTCGGCCGGCTCACCGACCGGGCCGCCGAGTTCTTCGGCGGCGACGGCCGGGCCGCCCTGCGGTTCGCCGCCACCGTCCGGGCCCGTCACCGCACCGTCGTGGAGCGGGCCTGCGCCCGGATCGGGATCACCACCGACGACCTGGCCCGGGTGATCTACCTGCACGACACCGGTCCCGCCTTCACCGAACTGGCCGCCGAGCTGGGCATCCCGGTCGAGCTGACCAACCGCGACCTGGCCCTCGACGCCGGACACCTGGGTGCCGCCGACCCCCTCTACTCGCTGGAGCAGCACCTGTCCCGCGGTGAACTCGTGGCCGGGGACACGGTCGCGCTGCTGAGCATCGGTACGGGCATGCACTGGGCCTGCACCCTGATCACGGTCTGACCGCGATGACCGACCTGCTGGAACGGGTGCGGCGGCTCCACGCCCCGGACGCGGCGCCGGACTTCCGCCTGCTGCGCGAGCTTGCACGCACGCCGGACCTCGGGGTGGTCCGCAAGGCCGGCGGCCTGCTCGCGGCGATCCCGGACGAGCTGCTCACCCGGCGGACGCCGCGCCCGCTGCGGATTGCCGTGGTGCCCGCGTTCACCTGCGACGCGCTGCCCCGGTTCCTGGAGGTGACGCTGCGCGCCGCGGGCATCCGGCCGCGGATCCTGGTCACGGCGGCCGACCAGCTGCCGCTGCAGCTCACCGACCCGGACTCGGAACTGGCCAGGTTCGCGCCCGACGTGACGCTCTGCCTGCTCGACGAGACACTGTTCCTGTCCGGCGACGCGGACCTCACCGACCTCGACGCGATCCGGGACGCGGCCGTGGAGCGTACCGGCATCCTCGCCGAAGCCCTCCGGGCCCGCCGCGCCCACCACCCGGGCCCGATCCTGGTGCACACCGTGCCGCTGCCGCGGTCCTGCCGCGACGCCGTCATCGCGTTCCGCTCCCGCGCCCGGCTCGGCCGGATCTGGCGCGAGCTCAACAACCGCCTGCTGGACCTGCCCGAGCAGATCGACGACGTGCACACCCTCGACTGGGAGGCCGTCCTGGTCGAGCATCCCGGTCCGGTACGCGACGAGCGGCTGTACCGCTACGCGCGGATGGCCTGGTCGGTCGCGGCCGAGCGGCTGTACGCCGGCGAGGCCGCCCGGTTCTGCCGCGCGGTGGCCGGGTTGTCCGCGAAGTGCCTGGTCCTCGATCTGGACAACACCCTGTGGGGTGGTGTGCTCGGCGACGACGGCCCGGAGAACATCGAGGTCGGCGGGCTCTACCCGGGCAACGCCTACCTGGCCACGCAGCAGACCGCGGCCACGCTGCGCCACCAGGGCGTGCTCCTCGGCGTGGCCAGCAAGAACGACCCCGGCCTGGTCGAGCGCGTGTTCGCCGAGCACCCCGGCCTGGCGCTGCGCGCCGACGACTTCGCCGCCACCGCCGTCAACTGGGAACCCAAGGACGGCAACCTGACCGCACTGATCGCCGGGCTGAACATCGGTGCGGACGCGGTGGTCTTCGCCGACGACAGCCGCTTCGAGTGCGAGCTCGTCGGCACTTCGCTGCCCGAGGTCACGGTCGTGCACCTCGACGGCGACCCGTCGGGGCACGCCGGGCGGCTGCTCGCCGAGGGCGGTTTCGACGTACTGACCACCACCGGCACCGACCGGCGGCGCACCGAGCTGTACCGGGCCCGCGCCGAACGGACCCGGCACGAGGCCGGATACACGGACCGGACCGGCTCCGCCCGCGCGTTTCTGCACGACCTGGACCTGCGGGTCACGGTCCGCCCGGCCGACGACTTCCTGCGGCCCCGGATCCGGCAGCTCGCCCTGCGGACCAACCAGTTCACGCTGCTCGGCCCGGCCGCGGAACCGGAGAGCGGACGGGTGCTCGGCGTCGACGTGACCGACCGGTTCGGCGACGAGGGCACCACCGCGGCCGTCTGGCTCGCCGGGGACGGCGATCGTCTGCTCCTGCGGAACCTCGTGCTGAGCTGCCGGGTCTTCTCCCGCGGCATCGAGTTCGCGATCCTCGCGGCAGTCACCGACCTGGGCAGGGCCTCGGGGTTCACCCGGATCGAGGCGGGCTTCCGGCCGACCGGGCGCAACGACCCCGCGCGGCGGTTCCTCGAGGAGGCCGGTTTCGTCTCGAAAGAGGAGATCAACGGCCTGATCCGGTACGCCCTGCCGCTGACGCCCACGACGGCGCCCTGCCCCGACTGGATCACCCTCACCGTGCGGGAGAACCCATGACCGAGACAGCCACCCGCCTGCACACCCTGATCGCCGACCAGTGCGACGTCCCGGCCGCCGGCCTCACGCCGGGCACCTTCTTCACCGACCTGCCCGGCTGGTCGAGCCTGACCGCCCTGCGTCTGCTCGGCGACGTGGAGGAGACCTTCGGCATCCGCCTCGACCTGCGCCGTTACCTGGCCATCACCACGGTCGGGGAGCTGACCGAGACGGTCACCGCCGAGGCCGGGCGATGATCGTCGACCTGACGTGGCCGTTCGGTGTGGACTTCCCGATGCACCCGGCCAACGGGCCCGCCCAGGTCGAGGTCACCGAGAGCCACGCCGACGCCGGCTGCCTGGCCCGGCGCTGGCACCTCGACGAGCACTCGGGCACCCACGTCGACGCACCGGTCCACTTCGCCGCGGGCGGCCTGCCGATGGACCGGATCCCGGCCGCGCACCTCGTGCCGGCGGCGGCCGTGATCGACGTCCGGCACACCTCGCCCCACCTGCACGAACGGTCGCTGACCGCCGAGGGTGTCCTCGACTGGGAGGCCGCGCACGGGCCGCTGCCCGCCCGCTGCGCCGTCCTCGCCCTGACCGGCTGGGCCGCCGCGATGATCGACGACTCCGGCCGGGCGCGCTCCCGCCACGGACGGGATCCCCGCTGGCCGGGTTTCACCGCCGGCGCCGTCACCCTGCTGCGGGAGCACCGCCCGCAGGTCGTGGCGATCGGCGTCGACTCGCCCAGCCTGGACTCCTCCGCGGGCGAGGACGCCGGATCGCCGGTGCACCACGGCTGGCTCGGCGGCGACCGGTACGGCATCGAACACCTGCGCGGCCTGGAGGAACTGCCTCCGGCCGGTGCCACGATCGCGGTCGGCGCGCTGCGGCTCAAGGGCGGCAGCGGGGCGCCCGCGCGCGTGCTCGCCATCCTTCCGGCCGGTCTCACAGGGGGAAGCCATGTTGCCTAAGGACGGTCTGCACGCGAGTCTCGCCGAGCCGGTGCTGGACACGATGAACTTCCTCAACGAGGTCACCATGCGCTACCCGGATGCGATCTCGTTCGCGCCCGGGCGGCCCTACGACGGCTTCTTCGCCACCGAGGACATCTTCACCCACCTGCGCCGGTACGTGGACCACCTGACGGCGGAGGGCCGGTCACCGGACCAGATCCGCACGGCCATGTACCAGTACGGCGCCACGGCCGGCCAGATCCGGGAGCTGATCGCCGAGTCGCTGCGCGTCGACGAGCGGATCGACGTGCCGGCCGCGAGCATCGTCGTGACGGTCGGCGCCCAGGAGGGCATGCTCCTCGTGCTGCGTGCCCTGATGCGCGGCCCGGACGACGTGCTGCTGGTCTCCACGCCCTGCTATGTCGGGATCACCGGCGCGGCCCGGCTGCTGGACATCCCGGTCGTGGACGTGGAGGAGCCCGCCGACGGGTTCTCCTGCGCCGAGGTGGAGGCGGCGGTCCTGCGGGAACGCGCGCGAGGCCGGAATCCGCGGGCGCTCTACGTGGTCCCGGACCATTCCAATCCATCGGGTACGACCATCGCGCCGGACACCCGCGACGAGCTGCTCGACCTCGCCGCCCGGTACGGCCTGCTGATCCTGGAGGACAGCCCGTACCGGCTGGTCAGCCCCGGAACGCCGGTGCCGACGCTGAAGTCCCTCGACACCGCCGGGGTGGTGGTGCACCTGGGGTCGTACTCCAAGACGGTGTTCCCGGGCGCCCGGGTCGGGTTCGTCGTGGCCGACCAGGAGGTCGTCGACGAGCACGGCCGGACCACGCTGCTCGCCGACGAGCTCGCGAAGATCAAGAGCATGGTCACGGTCAACACCTCGTCGCTGAGTCAGGCCGTGGTGGCCGGCGCGCTGCTCGCTGCCGGCGGCCGGATCTCCGAGCTGAACGTCAAACCGGCCGGCCACTACGGCGACGCCATGCAGGCCACCCTGCACGAACTCGACCGCCGCCTGCCGGCCGGACGCCGGGAGCGCCTCGGCGTGCGGTGGAACAGCCCCACCGGCGGGTTCTTCCTGGCCGTGCGGGTCGGCTTCGAGACCGACGAGGCCGCCCTGACCCGGTCGGCCCGCAACCACGGCGTGATCTGGACCCCGATGCGCTACTTCTACCCGTCCGGCGGCGGCTACCGCACGCTGCGGCTGTCCACCAGTTACCTGTCGCACGCCGAGATCGAGGAGGGGATCACCCGCCTCGCCGGCTTCATCGAGGACGAGACCGCCCGGCCGTGAAGTAGTGCGTCCGGGACCCATCGAGAAACCATTCGGAAATCCCGAGGACTCCTTGGCGAGTGAAATTGCAATTGGCTTCGGTCAGGCCGGTAGCAGCGCCCGCAGCGCCGGCTCGGCCATCTCGAAACCGATCTCCCGCATCCCGAGGATGTCGCTGTAGACCACCGACTCCATCAGCCGCACGTAGAGGAACGCCCGCCGCCGCATCTCCGCCGGCTCGCCGGTCAACCCGGCCGTCTCGAAGATGTCCAGCTGGGCGGCGACCGCCCGCTCGTGCACCGGAGTGCCGGTGGTGAGCAGCACCCGTGCGGCGGTCTGCGGCTCCTCGGACACGAACTGCCGCAGCTGCTGTGCGCCGGCCACCAGCTCGGCGAACTGCCGCGACACCGCGAGCACCCGGTCGGCGCCCGCACCGGTCGCCTCACCGGCCGCCTCGGCCAGGAACAGCCGCCCGATCGCCCAGAACACCTCACCGAGCAGTGCGTCGCGGCTGCCGACCATCCGATAAAGGGTCGCCCGGCTGATGACCAATTCTCCGGCGAGCAGGTCCATGTCAATGGTGGAGTGTTTCAGGTAATGCATGGCCGCGCCGCGCAGCAACACGTCGGGATCGACGACTCGACGAGGAGGCAAATCGAAATCCTCCTTTCCGGAAAACGCGTTCGGGAACCGAATCCTAACGAGTGTCATACCCTCCGGCTAGGTTGCCGAACATGCTGAACGATCTCGGCGCGGTGGACTGGTCCGGGCTCGAACACGCCTACGGTGCGGCCGATGACGTGCCCGGCCTGCTGCGTGACCTCGCCGACGGCAGTAACGGGGCATTGGCCACGCTCTACGGCAACATCTGGCACCAGGGCACGGTCTACGAGGCGACGGGTCACGCCGTGCCGTTCCTCGTCCGGATCCTCGACCTGCCGGCCGCCGACCCGGGTGCCGTGCTCGGCCTGCTCGCGTCGATCGCCGAGGGCACCTCCTACCACGCCGTCCACCGGCTGAAGGATGCTGTCGCGTCGCTGGGACCGTGGGCCGTGACCAGCGGGGCGGCGGTTCTCGACGCGATCGGCCAGGCGCCGGCCGGGCACCGGCGGGCCCGGCTCATCCGCGCGGCCGGACGGCTCGATGTGCCGGTGGCCGCTCTGGTGCCGGTGCTCCGCCGGGAGCTCGCGGAGCAACCCTGGTCGGCCGGGATGCTCCTGGCCGACCGAGGCCCGGAAGCCGTCGCGGCGCTGCCCGAGCTGACCGCCCTGCGCGGGTCCGGCGACGCCGATCAGCAGCTGACCGCCGCGTTCGCGCTGTGGCGGATCACCGGCGGTGGCCTCGACGACCTGTCGGCTCTCCTGCGGACCCACGTCCGCGAGTTGTGGGCGCTGGAACTCATGGCCGAGGTGGGATCGGCGGCGGCCGCGCTCGGACGACGGCTGGGCCACGATCTGCGCCTTCGCACTGGCCAGGGTCCGTGGGACCGACCCCGGCGCCTGGCCGGACGTGACCCTGCCGGAGGCCGCTGCCCGGCCCTGACCCACCTGCGGACCCGCCCGCGACGGATTCGTGGAGAATTTCTTCGGCGATGATGTCGAGAACCGCCGGGTGGCTCCGTCCCCGAGGTGAAGCGCGATCAGAATGGGTCGCAACAGCACGGAGGAGAACGAATCATGGCGAAGTACCTGCTGCTCAAGCACTACCGCGGCAACCCGGCGGCGGTCAACGACGTGCCGATGGACAAGTGGACGCCGGAAGAGGTCTCCGCGCACATCAAGTACATGAACGACTTCGCGGCGCGGCTCGAGGAGTCCGGCGAGTTCGTGAGCGGTGACGCCCTCGCTCCGGAGGGCATCTGGGTCCGCTACGACGGCGAGGGCCGCCCGCCGGTCACCGACGGTCCGTTCGCCGAGACCAAGGACCTGATCGCCGGTTGGATGATCATCGACGTGGACAGCCATGAGCGGGCCGTCGAGCTGGCCGGCGAGTTGTCCGCCGCGCCCGGCGCGAACGGCAAGCCGATCCACGAGTGGCTGGAGCTGCGTCCGTTCCTGCACATGGCCCCCACCGACACCGAATGCGAAATGCACTGAACGAGACACTGCTCCGGAGCCTCATCCCGGGCGTCCTCGCGATCCTCGTCCGCCGCGGAGCCGACTTCGCGGCGGCCGAGGACGCCGTGCAGGAGGCCCTCATCGAGGCGCTGCGCGCCTGGCCCGGTGACCAGCCGCGCGACCCGAAAGGCTGGCTGGTCACCGTCGCCTGGCGGCGGTTCCTCGACGCCACCCGGTCCGAGGCGTCTCGTCGCCGTCGCGAGGACCTGGCCGACCAGGAACCGGAGGCCGGGCCCGCGACGTCGATCGACGACACCCTGTGGCTGTATTTCCTCTGCGCCCACCCGTCGCTGAGCCCGGCGTCCGCGGTCGCGCTCACCCTGCGGGCCGTCGGGGGTCTGACCACCCGGCAGATCGCCGACGCCTACCTGGTGCCCGAGGCGACCATGGCCCAGCGGATCAGCCGCGCCAAACGCACCGTCAGCGGCGCACGGCTCGACCAGCCCGGCGACGTCGCGACCGTGGTGCGGGTGCTGTACCTGGTCTTCAACGAGGGCTACACCGGCGACGTCGACCTCGCCACCGAGGCGATCCGGCTGACCCGGCAACTGGCCACCGCCATCGACCATCCCGAAGTGGCCGGCCTGCTGGCGCTGATGCTGCTGCATCAGGCCCGGCGTCCGGCCCGGACCGCGCCGGACGGCAGCATCGTGCCGCTCGCCGTGCAGGACCGGACCCGCTGGGACACCGCGATGATCGCCGAGGGCGTCGAGATCCTGCAGGCGGCGCTGGCCCGTGACCGGCTCGGCGAGTTCCAGGCACAGGCCGCGATCGCCGCCCTGCACGCCGACGCGCCGGTCGCCGGGGAGACCGACTGGGTGCAGATCGTCGAGTGGTACGACGAACTCACCGAACTCACCGACAGCCCGGTGGTGCGGCTCAACCGGGCCGTCGCCGTCGGTGAGGCGGACGGCCCACGTGCCGGGCTGGCCGCTCTCGCCGGTCTCGACCCGGAGCTTCCCCGCTACCTGGCGGTCGCCGCCTACCTGCACGAACGCGACGGGGACCGGGTCACGGCGGCGCGGATGTACGCCGAGGCCGCCCGCAAGGCGTCCCACCTCGCCGAACGTGACCACCTGACCAGGCAGGCGGCGCGACTCAACACGTCCGCGAACGGGTAGGAGCGGGAAATGGCCACTTTCGCACTGATACACGGCGCCGGTGACGTCGGCTGGTACTGGCACCTCGTCGAGGCCGAACTGCGGGCCCGCGGGCACGACACGGTCGCGCCCGATCTGCCCTGCGACGACGACACGGCCGGGCTGCCCGAGTACGCCGACGCGGTCGTGGCGGCGATCGGGGACAGGGCCGATACGATCGTCGTGGGGCAGTCGCTCGGCGGCTTCACCGCGCCGCTCGTCTGCGACCGGGTGCCGGTGAAGATGCTGGTCCTCGTGGCGCCGATGATCCCGGCGCCGGGTGAGGCGGTCACCGGTTACTGGGCGAGAACCGCCTACGATCAAGAGCCTTCGGGGAAGTACGACGACACGATCGCCCTCTTCTACCAGGACGTTCCGCCGGAGCTCGCCGCCGAGGCCGTGAAGCGGGGACGGCCGCAGTCGGAGGCCCGCCTGGGGGAGCCGGCACCGTTGAGCGCCTGGCCGTCCGTACCCACGAAGGTCCTGATCTGTCGTGACGACCGTCTGTTCCCGCCCGCCTACCTGCGCCGGGTCGCCCGCGAGCGTCTCGGGATCGTCCCCGACGAGATCGACGGCGGCCACACCCCGGCGCTGAGCAGGCCCCGCGAGCTGGCCGACCGTCTCGAGGCCTACGCCCGCGAAGCGGGCTAGACACCTTTTACGGTCAGGGTCTGGTGGGGACAGTCCTGTCCCGGGCCGCCTGATCGCCCAGCCGTGCCCGGTGAACCCTTCCCCCGACCGCCTGATCTCCCAGCCGTGGGCGGCGAACCCTTCACCGGGCTGTTGATCGCCCAGCCGTGGGCGGCGAATCCTTTACCGGGCCGGAGGCAGCGATATCCCGGAGCCCGGCTCCGAAAACGGCCCTAGTTGATCGTCCAGCACCGGGTCGCGGCGGTAACCGACCCCGCGAGCCCGGAGCCCACGACGGTAACGCCCGGCCATCAGCCGACCGAGCGCCACCGACGGCTCAGACGGATGCGGCTGACGGGCCCGGGAACCCCGACTGCGAAAGCTCTCTAGCGGCGCGGGAAGCCGATGTGGTCGAACAGGTCGTCGAAGCCGATGAGGGCGTTCTGGCAGCGCGCTATCGCGGCCACCGTGCCCTCGACGGTCGTCTCCTCCTCGATCATCCGCAGCAGCGGATGCGGTCCGGCCGGCAGCTTGTGTACCGGTACCTCCAGGTACGCCTCGATGCCGGCGGTCACCGTGAACCCGGTCCCGTGTGCCTCCAGGTCCAGGTAGACGTAGATCTCCGACGGGCCGTTGGGCGATTCGTCGTACGGATGGGGAAGGGTGACGCTCATGCAGTGGAACCGCAGGCTGCGGCTCTGCTCCTCCCACCACGGCCAGCCGCCGCGGACCGTGACATCGTCGGGCCGGATGCCGGGCAGGGTGAGGTCGTGTTCGAGCCAGCGGTCGACGTAGACCCGCTCGACCTGCAGCGTGGCCGCGTACAGGTGCTGAAGGAGGGTGGCCATTCCGGCGCTGACGGCGTTCATCGCCGAGCACCCTACCGGTGGCACCGCCGGGCCATGTCCGCCACGGCCCGGCGGCGCGATGGTCAGGCGGTCAGGACACGCTGGTGCAGGGCGGTGACGGCCTTGCGGGCCGACAGGAACGAGCCGTGCTGCCAGGCGATGGCGTTGCTGAGCCAGTCCCCGGCGAAGTACACCCGGCCGGCCGGTTCGAGCAGGAGCCGGTACGAGTCGTAGTCACCGGGATAGGCCCACGCGCCCTCCACGTGCGGCATCCGGTTCCAGGCCACCGAGAACGCCCCGGCCAGCTCGGACCGGTACTTCTCCCCGTGGATCTTCACGCCCTGTTCGACGGCCCGGGCGGTCCGGGCGCCGGGCGTCAGCGCGCTGTACGCCTCGGCCTGTTCGCCGTAGTTGTAGTAGCCGACGACGACGCCACGGCGGGCGTGGAAGTCGTACGACGGATACCAGATCTGAGTGATGTCGAGATCGGTCTGAGTGATGCCGCCGTAGATCCGCAGGTCGTTCTCCCACCAGCGGCTGCGGTACTCCATGCCGATCTTGCCGGCGGAGAAGGGGAAGAAGCTCGACAGCGCCGAGGTCACGTTCGCCCCGAGGTTGTGCGGCACCTTCGCCATCACGTTCGGCGGGAGCGTGGCTATGCAGAAGTCGGCGGTGATCGCCTGGTCGCGCCCGCCCTGCCGGAACGTGACCGTGACATCCGACGAGCGGCCGGTCACGCTCAGCACCCGGGCGCCGAGGCGGATCCGCTGCCGCCCGACGGCCGCGGTGAGGGCGGCCGCGATCCGGTCCATGCCGCCCACCGGCTGGAACATCATCATGGCCTGGTCGTGGCTGAACTCGCCGCTGAAGTGGCGGCCGACGTTGCTGGCGAACACCTCGGACAGGCTCGGCGGTCCGGGCAGCGGTGTGCCGTTGTCGGTGCCCGCGCCGGGATACACCGAGAACCCGCGCCGGAACGAGCCGGTGTACTCGTGGGCCTCGCCGATGTCACCGAAGTCCTCCAGGAAGGCCAGCAGCCGCCCCTTGTCCTCAGGCGTCAGGACGCTGTCGAGGGCGCCCTGGTCGGTGGCCTTGGCGAGCAGTTCGGACACGTAGCCGTACACGTCGGCCTTGGCGGTCCGGAACCGGATCGGTGCCGAGCCGTCGTTGTGGATCAGCGCGTCCGCGTTGGCGTTGACGAACGGCTGGACCGGCACGCCCAGCTCGCGGCAGTAGTCGAGGGTGACCATCCATTGGGCGATGCGGGCCGGACCGGCGTTGAAATAGTTGCCGGGGGAGAAGGCCGCCCGCTGGGTGTTGCCGTCGAGATCGGTCTCCGCGTTGCCGCCGCGGATCGTCAGGTTGCGGCCGCCGGTGATCGCCCGTGCCTCCAGCACGGTGCAGTCGTAACCGGCCTTTCCCAGTTCGTAGGCGGCGGCGAGACCCGCGATGCCGCCACCGAGGATGACGACCTTGCGGGCGGCCCGCCCGGTGAGGTGGAAATCGGACTGTTGTGGTGCCCGGAACGAGGGCGTGGCTGCGCGGACCGGTGCGAGCCCGAGAGCTCCCATGGTCGCGAAGAGCGCCCCCGCCCCGCCGCTGATTCCTACCGACTGCAGGAATCGACGCCGAGTGACATCTCCTTCACGCATCGCCCGAGTCTCATCAACTGGGACGAATATCGATAGTCGTGATGCGTCATCAGCGAGACGGGTCGATCAGGGTGATTCCGGCGACCGTGGCGGTGTCGAAAACGGGCAGCAGCCGCGCGGCCTCGGCGAGCCCGATGGTCCGCTCGATGAGCCGCTGCGGCTGGAGGGCGCCGCTCTCGATGAGCGCCATCATGGCCGGGTAGTCGGCGGCCGCCATCCCGTGGCTGCCGAGCACGTCCAGCTCCCAGCCGATCACCCGGGCCATCGGCACCCGCGGATGCCCGCCGACCGGAGGCAGCAGGCCCACCTGGACGTGCCGGCCGCGGCGGCGCAGGCCGAGGATCGCATCGGAGCAGGCCTGCTCGCTGCCGACCGCGTCGACCGAGACGTGGCTGCCGCCGCCGGTCAGCTCGGCGATCACGGCCGGGACGTCGGTGCCGCCGGTCAGCAGGGTGTGCTCGGCGCCCAGCCCGGCGGCGACGGCCAGCGCCTCCGGGGTGCGGTCGACGGCGATCACCCGGGCGCCGCGGGCGCGGGCGATCATGACGGCGCTCAGGCCCACCCCGCCGGCGCCGATGACGGTCACCCACTCGCCCTCGGTGACGTTCGCGCGGCCCGCGAGAGCCCGGTACGCGGTGGCGAACCGGCATCCCAGAGCGGCCGCGCTCGCGAAGTCGACCTGCTCGGGCAGCGCCACCAGGTTGGTGTCGGCAGCGTGCAGCGCGACCAGGCCGGCCCACGACCCCCAGTGTGTGAAGCCCGGCTGCCGCTGGTCGGGGCAGACCTGGGCCTGTCCGGTCCGGCACCACCCACACCGGCCGCAGCCGCAGACGAACGGCACGGTCACCCGGTCGCCGGGCTTCCACCGGTCGACTCCGGTGCCGATCTCGGCGACCACGCCGGCCAGTTCATGTCCCGGCACGTGCGGCAGGGTGATCTCGTCGTGGCCCGCCCAGCCGTGCCAGTCGCTGCGGCACATTCCGGTGGCCGCGACCCGTACGACAACTCCGCCCGGCGGGGGAGTGGGGTCGGGAACCTCCCGGACCTCGGGACGGGCCTGCAGGGCATCGAAGATCACGGCGCGCATCGCCCCATCCTGTCAGGTTCTCAATGTCCCGAAAGCCGGGTTCGCAGCGTTCCGAAAGTCGGGCCCTCAGCGTTCCGAAAGTCGGGCCCTCAGGGTTCCGAAAGTCGGGCCCTCAGCGTTCCGAAAGTCGGGCCCTCAGCGTTCCGAAAGTCGGGCAAAAGGTTGCCCTAATGAAGTTTGGGAACGTTCCCAAATGTGGTCTAGGGTTCCGGGCCATGCCGATCCCCCGAACGCGATCACGGCGTCAGCTGTGGTTCGTCATCGCGTGCGCCTTCGTGCTGCTTGCCGGCGCGGGTCTGATCCCCCAGATCATGTCGCGCGCGGCAGCGGCCACCAAGACCGTCTACATCCCCGCCCGCTGGACCCAGACCGGTGAGGTGCCCTGGGCCGCCGACCGGACCCGCGAGTCCGACAACTTCATCCTGCTCTGGGGCGAGAAGTCCGGCACCGACCCGGCGTCGGCCACCTCGCCGTACAGGTTCGACCCCGCCAACGTGCTCAGCCAGCTGGAGAACCTCTACAGCTTCTACGTGAACACGATGAGGTTCACGCCGGAGACCGGCCTGCTGGCCCAGCACAAGATCGTCGTCATCGTCA
>NZ_PVMZ01000047.1 GCF_003001815.1 Actinoplanes italicus | reverse complement strand
GCGCTGCTGCCCACGCCGAGCCACCGCGATCGTGCAGGCCATCCTCGTTCTGCACCACGTCGAAGCCAACCGCTACGCAGGATGAAAAAGGCTCATTCGGGGAACCACCTCATGGCAACGGAAGGCGGCTTCATCCCAGAGCCGGAGGACCGGCAGGCTCCTGAAAAGAGGTGCCGGCTGCGGGTACGGCTGCAACTGCCGGACTGCACTCAATACGGATGCGCCTTCTGCCCGTTGACGATTGACCGGCGTTGCTTTGCGCGACCACATCGGGATCTGAGGATGATCGCCGCGTTCGGAGGTGGCCTGGGAATCGCCTGGTTGGCGGAGTGCGATCATCGCCGGAGGGGTGAGGATCGCGTACGGGTGCTGGCGGCCGGGGGCAATGTCGCTGTGACTCAGCTCGCCGGTCGGGGCGTTTCCGGCGTGCATGTCCAAGGTGACACGTTCGCCATCCTGCGGCAGGAGGTGGCCGATGCCGCCCGCGGGCTGCGGCGGAGCGGGGCTGATGGGCACTAGAGCCACTTCGTCAGGTTGAGCATGTTGCCGTCGGGGTCCAGGACGTGTGCCACCCGCTGGCCCCATGGCATGTCGCTGGGCTGGGCGGGCACGGTGCCGCCGGCCTGCTCGACGATGGGCAGCAGGGCGTCGACGTCCTCGACGTCGGCGCTCAGGATGATCCGAACCGGTTCGCCGGTCTGGGTGTCGTCCTGCTGCACCAGGCCCAGCGCGGACGACCCGATGCGCAGCTCGACGTAGAACTCGGGACCCTCCTCCGGTACGCGCAGGGTCTGCTTCGCGCCGAGCACCGCCTCGTAGAAGGCCCGCAACCGGTGCAGGTCGGGCGTGCCGGCGATGGGCTGGATCGAGGTCATGGGGTCTCCTTGGCAGTCGGTTTCGATGTGTGGACCGCCCAAGGGCCGGAAACTCATCGGCGCCGGGCCCGGAAATCCCGGAGGATGCGATGCCGTGTCGATCATCGGTATGCAGGAGCTGATTCCGGCCGGTCGGGTCGTCGTCGTCATCGACGTCATCCGGGCCTTCACCACGGCGGCGATCGCGTTCGAGCGCGGCGTCACCGACATCGCGTGCGCGCCGACGCCCGAGGCGGGGCGGGAACTGCGCCGGCGGTATCCGGAGCGGCTGCTCGCCGGGGAGATCAGAGGGCTCAAGCCGGCCGATTTCGACATCGGGAATTCGCCGTACGAGATGTCGACCGCACCGGTCCACGGCCGGCGTCTGATTCAGACGACCTCGAACGGGACGCGCGGGCTCACCCGCTGCCCCGACCCGGTGGCGCTGCTGGCGGCGTCGGCGCGCAACGTGGGTGCCACCGCCCGGTGGATCGCGAGCAACCACCCCGGCACGCCGTGGACGCTGCTCTGCACCGGGCGTACCGCCGAGGATCGGGCCTGCGCGGAACACCTCGATGCCCTGCTGCGTGGATCAGTGCCACGGGCGGCCGACCTGGTGGACGGCATCCGGGCCGGGGCCGCCGAGCTTGCCCGTTCCTTTGCTCGGCGGCCGGTGTCCGAAGTCGTCGACCTCTCCCCTGATCTCGGTTTCTGCTCAGAGGTCGACCGGTCGGACTTCGCGATGGTCGGCTACATCCGCGAGGGTCACGTCGAACTCACCGCGGTACGCAGCTGAACCCCGTACGGAGCTGATGGAGCCTCAGCTGTGCAGGGCCTCGATCACGTCGGCCGGGGCGGGTTTTCCGAGCATCCGGCAGATGGCGACCGTGTCGGCGGCCGTCACGACGCGCACGAAGCGGGCCACGCCGTCGTTGGGTTCGGCGTCACCGAGGTTGGCGGTGAGGTCGGTTGCCGCGCTGCGGCGTCCGTCAGCGCTGGTCACGGCGCTGCTGTGGTGGCCGAGAGTGTCGCCGCCGTGGCCCCACACGGTGCCGCAGCGGGAGTCGATGCGCATCAGGCCCAGGCCGTACCCGCCCTTGCCCCACTCCGCCGGCACCTCGACCGTGGTCTTCATCTGCTCGAGCTGCCGTGCTGACAGCACGTCGCCGCGCAGCAGGGACGAGAAGAAGCGGGCCAGCTCGGCGGGGGTGGAGATGATCGCGCCGGCCGCGCCCGCGAAGCCGCCGAGCGGCCACGTCGAGACGTCGGTGTAGCCGGGTGTGCCGCCGGCGTACGTGACGAGGTAGCCGTGGGCGTAACCCCGTCCGGTGTGGGTGGCGCGCGGGGCGGCGACGTAGGTGTGTTCCAGGCCCAGTGGCTCGGCGATGCGCTGGCGTACCAGATCGGGGTAGGTCTTTCCGGTGACCTCGCGCAGCAGCACCCCGAGCACGGTGTAGTTCGTGTTGGAGTACGACCAGCCGGCGCCCGGGGCGAAGTTCGGGTCGTGCCGGAAGGCGACGTCGAGCAGATCCCGCTCGGTGAGCACGTGCTGCGGGTTCTGCCGGACGCCGGCGATGAAGTCGGGGTCGGCGGTGTAGTTGAACAGGCCGCTGGTGTGGTTGAGCAGCATCCGGACGGTGATCTGGCGTCCGTTCGGGACCACGCCGGGCAGGTACCGCTCGATGGGGGCGTCCAGTTTCAGCTGGCCCCGGTCGACCAGTTGCAGGACCAGGACCGCGGTGAATGTCTTGGTGTTGCTGCCGATCTCGAACTGGTCGCGGCCGGTCAGCGCACGGCCCGTCCGGCGGTCGGCCACCCCGGCGGCCGTCACCGTGGTCCGGCGGCCGTCGTCGATGCGGGCCACAAAACCGGGAACACCGAGGCTGAGTACGCTGCGCGCGACATCACGCATGGCCGGGTCGGCGGCCGGCGACGCTGCCGCCGCGACGGCGGTTCCGGGGCCCGCCAGGGCTACGGTGGCGGTCAGCACGATGGCCGTACCGCGTAGTGCCCGCAGGTTTCTGGAAGCGGTGGTGGTGTCGGTCGTCATGCAATGATCTTTACGAAATGCCGGCCCAGGTTCACTCCGGCAGGCTCCCCAATGCCCGGTAGTGCCAGCACTACCGGGCGAGGGTGGTCAGCCGTTGCGGCGGGGCAGCGTCCAGTTCGGGCGCGGGAAGTGGCAGGTGTAGCCGTTCGGGATGCGCTCCAGGTAGTCCTGGTGCTCGGGCTCGGCCTCCCAGAACGCGCCGGCCGGGGTCACCTCGGTGACGACCTTGCCCGGCCACAGCCCGGACGCGTCGACGTCGGCGATGGTGTCCTCGGCGATCGCCTTCTGCTCGTCGGTCTCGTAGAAGATCGCGGACCGGTAGCTCGTACCGATGTCGTTGCCCTGCCGGTTCTTGGTGCTCGGGTCGTGGATCTGGAAGAAGAACTCGAGCAGATCCCGGTACGAGGTGGCGGCGGGGTCGAACACGATCTCGATGGCCTCGGCGTGACCCTCGTGGTTGCGGTAGGTCGCGTTCTCGACCTGGCCGCCGGTGTAGCCGACCCGGGTGGAGACCACCCCGGGGCGCTTGCGGATCAGGTCCTGCATGCCCCAGAAACAACCGCCGGCCAGGATGGCCTTCTGCGTGCTCATCGTGCTGCACCTCTCTTCGTCGTCGTGCATAGGAACGCTTTCACGCCGCCGTTCATGCCCGGGTGGCGGGGCACACCCGTACAACACTTGTAGGTTGAAGTATTTCTGGCGTACGGTGACTTCAAGCTTTAAGTCACCACGCCGCCGGAGGGTCCCATGAACACCAGCTCAGCCCCGGCCGGCGCCTACGACGCACTGCTCGCCCGGGTGCTTCCCGAGGCCCGGTCGCAGCGCACCTGGGAGCCGTCCGACGGGCCGCTGCCTGCCCTGTTCGTCAGCCACGGCGCCCCGCCGACCCTCGACGACGCCCAGTGGCTCGACGATCTGTTCGCCTGGGGCCGGTCGATGCCGAAGCCGCGGGCCATCGTCGTGGTCTCCGCGCACTGGGAGAACGCGCCGGCCGCCCTCTCCGGGACCGCCGAGGGCACGCCGCTCTACTACGACTTCGGCGGCTTCCACCCGCGCTATTACACGCTGCCGTATGCGACTCCGGACGCCACCGACCTGGCCCGCCGCGTCGCCGGGGTGCTGAACCCCACGGGCGGAGTCCACCAGTTCGTGAACCGGGGCCTCGACCACGGCGCCTTCATCCCGCTGATGGCGATGTATCCGGCCGCCGATGTGCCCGTCGTGCAGCTGTCCATGCCGAGTCTCGATCCCGAGGCGCTGCTCGATCTCGGGCGGCGGCTGCGCGGTCTGCGCGAGGAGGGGATCCTCGTCATCGGGTCGGGCTTCATGACGCACAGCTTCGCCGTCATGCGGAATCCAGCTCTGGCCGGCTACAACGAGGCGTTCGACGAGTGGGCCGCCGACGCGCTGCGGCGCGGTGACGTCGACGCGCTGACCGACTACCGGGCCAAGGCCCCGGGTGTGGACATCGCCCACCCCACCGCCGACCACTACGTCCCGCTGCTGCTCGCCGTGGGCGCGGCCACCGATCCCACGAAAGCGACGTCGCAGATCGAGCGCATGTTCTGGGGCAACTCGATCCGATCGGTCCTCGTGCACTGAACCCGGTGGTTGCCGGAAAGGGTCAGCAGGTCGGCGGCCGAGAACGTCTACCCGCTCGGCCGGTGATCGATCAGCGCGGCCAGTCGGTGAATCGCTCCCGCAGCCGCGCCACCTGTCCGGCGTCGAGGCCGTACGGTGCGAACGCCCGGCCGGGGGTCCGGTCCAGCCGGCGTCCCGCCGCGGCGACGTCCTCGCCGAACAGGGCCGGGTCCACGGCCGCGGCGAGTTTCAGCAGCTCACGGGAATCGTGGGTCGCCAGGAAGGCCGCCACGTCGATGAAGTCCCGCACCTCGGCCCGGTTGACCAGTGCGGCGACCTTCCACGCGATCAGATCCTCGACGGCCATCACCGGGCCGATCTCCAGCAGAACCGGTTTCCTGGTACGGGCGAGGTGTCCCAGACTCAGCCGGACCGCGCCGCCGTCCGGCTCCGGCCGATAGGCCACCAACTCGGCCATCAGATAGTCGAGCCCGTCGACGATGTCGCTGCTCATCTCGATCCGCTCGACACGGATCCCGAGGTCACGCAGTGCGGCGGTCACCGCTGCCGTGGCGGCGACCACGCTGCTGCCGTCCTCGCCGAAGACATCGACGTCCTCGGTCGGGCGGTCCACGATCTCGTGCACGATCAGCGCCAGGCCGCCGCCGAGAGCGAAGCCGTACCGGTCCGCGACCGACAGCGCCGTCCGGGCCACCTGCAGATGGAACGGATCGACCGATCCGGTCACGCGGCCACCACGGCGGCGAGACCGGGGTGAACGGCCTCCCACGCCTGCCGGACACCGCGGGGCAGGTAGAGCTGCGGCCACAGGACGGCCAGCAGGTCCGCGTCGAGCCAGGTCCGCAGTTCCGCCTGCTGAACGGCCTCACGCAGGACGATCTCGTACAACCGGATCCGGTCGAACGGGTCGTCGAGGTCGAAGCGCCCGGCCGGGGACGGCGCCCACACCAGCCGGTGCGGCAGCTCGACGACGCCCGACACCGGCCCGCGGAGCGCGCTCAGATCGGCGGCGACGAGCGCGCGGCGGCCCGGACGGCTGTGCCGGCTCGTCGGCCTCGTCGCTGCTGCCCGCTCGCTCATGTGCCCAGAGTACGCGCCGCGGCGTGCCCGTAGCCGCCACCAGAATCGCCAGGGCTTCGTCGTTCTGGCGGCGGTCGAATCTCAGGGGGCCGAATCCGGGGCGGTCGCGTGTATCGCGGTGACGATGTCAGGCTTTCCGCTGCCCGCCGGGCCGGTGGGGACGGTGAACCAGAAGCGGCTGCCGCCGCCGGGGTTCTCGTCGACGCCGATCCGCCCGCCGTGGCGTTCGATGATGCGCTTGCAGATGGCGAGGCCGAGCCCGGTGCCGGGATAGCCCGTGCTGTTGGCGCAGCGGCGGAACGAGTCGAAGACCTGGGAACGGTCGGCGGCGGGGATGCCGATGCCACGGTCGGCGACCTCGACGAGCACTGAGCCGTTCGTCCGTACGCGAGCGCTGATCTCGATCCGGGCCGCGGTGCCGGGCCGGGTGTACTTGACGGCGTTGCCGACCAGATTGTCCAGGACGTGCCGCAGGAGGGCGGCGTCGGCCGGCACGTCCGGCAGCGTCCCGGTGACGGTGATCTCGGGTGGGGTGGAGGCCGTGACGGCATGGTCGGCGATCACGTCGTCGACCATGCCGCTCAGGGAAACCGTGGCGAGGCTCAGGGTGTGGTCGGCCTTCGCGTAGGTGAGCAGGTCCTGCGTCAGCGTCGTCAGGCGGTGCAGGCCGCGCTCGATCGCGGCGAGGTCCCGGCCGAAGGCCTCACCCAGGGTGTCCGCGTAGTCGGCTCGCAGCATCTCGATGTGCGCGGTGATGGTGGCCAGCGGGTTCTTCAAGTCGTGCGAGGCCATGACCATCAACGCGCGCAGCTCGGACTCGTGCTCGCTCGCCGCGGGCGGGCGCGCCCACCGGCATCTGCGCGACCGGAGGCCGCCGCCCGAGAGCGAGTACGGGAAACGCCGGGCGCCGGGGCGGGACCGTGCCAGTCGGCGTCCAGGACCGGCCATGAATGCCAGCGTTTCTTCGGATTCGTCCCTGGGCATCTGCGGTACTCCTCTGTCGCGGTTGCGGTGACGGGGTAATCCTCGTTCCCACGGCCCGGCGGGCACGTCGGGCCGGAACCGTAAAACTCCTCTGGTTCCCCGGCGGTACGCGGACGGGCTGCTACCGCCGCGGACTGATTCGCGTGCGGCGCGCGTACGGCCTGGAATGCTCTTGCCCTACAGCGGGGGGACTACCGCTGCTGGTGTACGCCGCCCCGCCTAATTACCGCCGAAGCCGGTCGTCATGGCCGGCGCCTGGTACGACGATAGGTACATGAGCGACAAAAGATGCATCGGGCGTCCCGTGGCGATACCGGCATGGCTCACCGAGTTCGCGGTACTTCTCGTCGTCGCAACGGTGGATCTGCTGGTGTGGTCCAACGACAACGGCCTGCGCGGCGGCGGGGAGGTCGAGCCGTGGCTGATTCCGGCAGGCAGCATCGCCAGCCTCGCGACGTTGCTGCTGCGACGGCGTCTCCCCGTGCCCGTGCTGGTCGTCCAGCTGGCCTGGGCGAGCCTGTGCGGGCTCGCGTTCACCGAGTACAACCCGATAGCGGGAATCCTCGTCGCACTGAACGCTCTCGCCCGGTACCAGCCTCCGGCCCGTTCCCTGCCGGGGTGGGCGGCCTGCCTGCTGCCGTGCGGCATCTACGCGCTGGACCGCGGCGACGTGCAGTGGCAACTCACCTTCCTGCTCGTGCTCATGCTCATCGCCGGTACGACGTGGCTGCTCGGCTACCGCACCCGGCTCGCCGACCAGCGGGCCGCCGAACGGGATGTCGCGGCCGCGGACGCCGTACGGTCCGAACGCCTGCGGATCGCCCGCGAACTGCACGACATCGTCAGTCACGCCGTGAGTGTGATGGTGCTGCAGGCCGCGGGCGCCCGGGCGGTTCTCGGCACCGACCCGCACCGCGCCGAGGCCGCCCTCGACATCGTGCAGGACGTCGGCAGCCAGTCCATGAACGAACTGCGCCGGCTCCTCTGCCTGCTGCGGGCCGCCTCCGACGATCCCGACGTCATGGCCACCGAGCAGCCCGACCTCAACGATCTCGACGCGCTGCTGGCCAACACCCGGGCCGCCGGGCTCGCGGTGAGCGAACAGGTGTGGGGAACACCGGGACTGCTGGACCCCAGCGTCGGCCTCGCCGCGTACCGCCTCGTCCAGGAGGCGCTCACCAATACGCTCAAACACGCGGGCCCGGAAGCGGCGGCCCGGGTGGGCCTGAACTGGGAGCCCGAGCAACTCACCATCACCGTGCAGGACGACGGTCCGCCGCCGGGCGGCCAGTCCGCCACCGCGGTCTCCCTCTCCACCGGCCACGGGCTGCTGGGACTGCGCGAACGCGTACAGACCGTCGGCGGCACCCTGCACGCCGGCCCCACCGGCACCGGCTTCGTCGTCCAGGCCGTGCTGCCCACGGCCCTGCGCTCACCGTCCATCGCCCCCACCAGCCCGCTGGCATCGTCGGCGGCCGAGAGGATCGTCACCTGATGGCCATCACCGTTCTGCTCGCCGACGATCAGGCACTGGTCCGCAACGGGCTGTGCATGATGCTCTCCGTCCACCCCGACCTCGATGTCGTGGGCGAGGCCGGCAATGGCGCCGAAGCCGTCATGATGGCCCGCGAACTGACACCGGACGTCGTCGTCATGGACCTCAACATGCCCGGCATGGACGGCATCGAGGCAACCCGCCAGCTCACCGCGGACAACTTCACACCCAACCCCGACTACACCGCGAAGGTCCTGATCCTGACCGGCCTCGGCGACGACGAGCACGTCTACGCGGCGCTGCGTGCCGGGGCGTCCGGTTTCGTACTCAAGGACGCCGCGCCCGCCGAACTGGCCACCGCGGTCTCCTGCGTGGCCAACGGCAACGGCTATCTCGCACCGGCCGTCACCCGCGGCGTCATCGCGGGCATCGTCACGCCGCCCTCCCCCACGCGTCCCGTGCCCGGCATTCTCGACCGGCTGACCCCGCGGGAGCGCGAGATCCTCACGCTGATGGCGGGCGGCCTGACCAACGAGGACATCGCCGCCCGCCTGCACCTGGCCATGGCCACCGTCAAGACGCACGTCTGCCGCATCATCATGCGACTCGAGGTGCATGACAGGACCCAGGCGGTCGTCATCGCCTACCAGAACAACCTCGTGCCCCGCGGCTGACGGTCACCTGCTCCGCCAGAGCATCTTGCCGGGGAAGAGAAGATCCCAGATCGCCTCCACGGGATCGCTTGGTTCCGGTGGGTACGCGGGTTCCTCTGAAGGTTCCGAATCCACCTCGTCGCCACCAACTGCCAAGCATTCTGGACACGGGTCGGTATCCACGCACCTCAGATATGTAAGGAGGTTCGTGGAGGCCGCACATCTATCCGTGCCACCTTCCGCAAGGCGACGACACCGCTTGAGCTCAGTAAGATCATTGGCGGCGACGCATCCGAACATGAGGCCCTTCGCGTATTTCCGGCAGGAGCTGCGAAGTTCGGCGTCATCAGTGGCCGAACACCGGCGGAAGAGCGTCGAAAGAATCTTCCCCGGTTTCGGTGAGGGTCCGACGGCAGGTGCCGACTCCGCTCCGGCATAGGCAGGGCTCAAGCCCCCAACGAAAGTCGACGCGCAGATCGTCAGAAGTGCTGAGAGGACGGCAACGAGCCAGGCCCGCCGCGCGGCCCCTGTCACCGCTATGGCTGGTTTGTCCGACATGGTTCCATAGTCGGCCACAGGCCGCCAGCCCAAGGCCAACTATGGGATCATGGCACGTCAAACACCCATTACCCGACCACCGAGCAGCCGGTGGGGCCAGCGCTTGATCATCGTTATCGCCTTCGCGGTGGCGGCGATCAGCGTGCCGGTCTTTGCGAACGGATCCGGCCCGGGCACCGCCGACCCGGGTCCCGCACCCTCAGCCTCGTTCGCCACATCGCCCAGACCGCAAAGCCCCGACGATTGGGATCGGGCACCCTGGGATAGCCCCGATGGTTACGACTCACACACCTTGCACCCGTGCTGGGACCTCCGGGACGATTTCAAGAATTACAGGCGGTGCCGTAAGTACGCGGACAAATTCGAAATCTGCCACCCACACTGCCCGACGTGGCTTGACGGCATCGAGTACTTCGGGAAGGAGGCAGCGTTCTGGGACTATCTCGGGTGGGAGAACAAGTCCTTGTGGGAACTTCTGTTCAAACGCAGGAACCCGCGGCCACAGGTTCGATAGCCCCGGCCAGGACGGTGGTCAGGAGGAGGGCCTGGGAGCGGCGACCGGGCTGCGGTGGCCGGAGGAGTCGATTGCCCGTACGCCGAAGAAGACGTTGTCCTTGGAGAGGTCGACGGTGACCGTGCCGACCTTGCCGACCGCAAGCGAGTGCTGCCAGTCCGAAGCGGTCGTCTCGCGCCACACCACCTCGTAGCCGGCCAGGTCGGGTTCGGTGCCGGGTTGCCAGCGCAGCGTGGTCTCGTTGGTCAGCTGGGTGGTGTCGATGACGACGCCCTTCGGGGTGCCGGGCGCCTGCGACAGCGACCAGAGCGCGGCCGCGTTGACCCGCGCGACGCGGGCGATGTAGCCGAAGTCGCAGAACTCGGGCAGGTCGCCGTACTGGATGCCGTTCTCCACGCGTACGTCCTGGTGTTCGTGCGCGAAATTCTCGCGGGGCTCGGTGAAGCGGGCCGCCGGGTAGCCGCGCAGCAGGAACGAGATGTGGTCGCTGCCGCGCAGGTAGCGGTCGCGGCGCCAGATGACGCGGACGTTCGTGCCGTCCGGTTCGACGTCCTTGACGAAGCGGCCCAGTTGCCGGGACGGGCCGTCGTTCTCGCCGCCGGTGCTCTTGCGAGTGTTCGCCTCCGCGGCGGTCTCCGAGGTGGGTACGCCCTCGACGAACAGCCGGACGGTGCGCGGGTCGTTGCGGGTGCCGTCGTGGGCGTTGCCGGTGCCGACGATGTCGTTGCTGAACATGGCCTGGATGTCGGCGCCCGCGTCTTTGTACTGCTGGGCCATGTGGTCGGAGCCGTAGAGGCCCTGCTCCTCGCCGGCGACCGCGGCGAACACCAGCGTCGACTCGGGTCTGCGGGTGGCCAGGACCCGGGCCAGCTCCATGATCACCGCTACGCCGGAGGCGTCGTCGTCGGCGCCGGGCGCGTCCTTGACGGCGTCCATCACGTCGGTGACCCGTGAGTCGTAGTGGCCGGTCACCACGTAGATCCGCTCAGGTGTGACGCTGCCGCGCAGGGTGGCGATCACGTTGGTGATCCGGGTCGGGGCCGGGACGCGCGGGGAGACGGGCTGGATGAACGACTGCTGCTCGACGGTCATCCGGCCGTCGCTGGCCGCCGCGTGTCGCTGGAGTTCGGCGAAGATCCAGTCGCGGGCCGCGCCGATGCCGCGGATCGGGTCGTCCTGCGACGACAGGGTGTGCCGGGTGCCGAAGGAGACAAGTTTGCGGACGATCGCCTCGATCCGGGCGGGGTCGATCTCACGCAGGATGCGCTGCAGGTCCCGGTCGGGTGCCGCGGCGGTGGCCGGGCCGGGGACGGCGGCGACTCCGGCGGCTGTCGCCGCGCCGGCCACCAGGAATGTACGCCTCGTAGACATGGGTCCAACTCTTCACCCGCGAGGCGTACATGTCCATGCTTATCGATGTATTGCGGTCGTCAGTTGGACCAGGTGTAACCGGCGAGCGCCGCGGAAGGGCTGGCCAGAAGGGCCGTGACGGTGGCGAGCAGGAAGGCCGTGACGGTTAGGACGATGGTTCGCAGACGCACAGTCGACTCCTCACGTCGGGTGGAGAACTCACGGTACGACGCGTGGCCGTCAGGCCGCCAGGTGCCGGTCCGGCCACTGGACCCGGGGGTCGGCGGCCGGCTTGCTCAGCAGGTAGCCCTGGGCGTGGTTGAGGCCCTCCTCGGTCAGCACGGCGAGTTCGGCGGTGGTCTCGACACCCTCGGCGACCACGGTCACGCCGAGCGACGCGCCGAAGTTGCTCATGGCGCCGATCAGGGCGCGCCGGGCCGGGTCCTGGTCACTGTCGGCGATGATGCTGCGGTCGAGTTTCACGATGTCCGGGCGCAGCCGCAGGATGTGCTGCATCGACGCGTAACCGGCACCGGCGTCGTCGACGGCCAGGCGCGCGCCGGTGGCGCGGACCCGCTGCATGGTTTCGGCGAGTATGTCGTAGTCGTCGACCGCGGCGTGTTCGGTCACCTCGATGACCAGGCGGGCCGATTGACCACCGAGCCCGGCCAGCAGGGTGTGCAGCCTCTCGTCGAGGATCGTCTGCGCCGAGAGGTTTACCGACAGGTACGCGCGGCCGGGCAGGTCGGGCAGCCGCCGGCAGGCCGCCTCGACGGCGCGCAGCTCCAGATCGATGCCGAGCCCCACCTTCCAGGCCTCACTGAAACAGACATCCGGGGTGCGGTACGGCTCCGCGGTGAAGCGTGCCAGCGCCTCCATACCGGCGATCTCGTTGCGTTCGAGGTCGACGATCGGCTGCAGCACGATCTTCAGCGCGCTCTCCTCGCGGATGCTGTGCTCGACGCGGGCCCGGATCTGCTCGTGCTCCGCCCTGATCTGCTGCTCGGCCAGCGCGGCGGCCGCCTCGAGCGTGACATCGGCGCTGAAGCCGCGATAGCCCACGATGCTGCCGTCCGGGGCGAAAACCGGCGTGGCGGTGCTGCTGAGGGTGCGTGCCGCGCCGTCGCGGTGGGTGGTGCCGCTGATCCAGTCCTGCCGGGCGGTGTCGTCGAAGGCGTGGCTGCCGGTCTCCGGGTCGTCGCCGAGCAGTTCCCGTACGTCGCGTCCGGTGATCTGCCGCGCGTCGTACCCGAGCAGTTCGGCGACGCCGTCGCTGCTCCAGGTGATCCGCAGGTCGGCGTCGACCTTCCACACCCAGCCGTGCGCCGTGTGCACGGTGTCCCGGAACGCCTCCACGGCCTCCTCGGCCCGGTCGGCGAGACTGCGGTTGAATCGGAGCAGCCGCACGGTCGTGGCGACGGCCAGCGGAAGCCAGGCGACGCCGATCAGCCCCACCCACTCGTCCAGCTCCGGGGGCTCTCCCTTGATCAGGACCTCGAGCCAGTCCCAGGCGTACGAGACGAGCGCGACCACCATGCTGGCGGCCAGCACGGTGACCGCGTTCTTCACGACACTGCGCGCACGCAGCAGCTCAGCCGTGCTGTCGGCGTCGCCTGCCGGAGTGGTCTGCTTCACCTTCTGCTCATCGGCCGCGAGCCCAGTGGCATGAGTGGTGTCGCTAAGGTGCGGGGATGGTTCGTGACGAGCTCCTGAGGCTGCGTGCGGACGCCGAGGCCGAGGTGTCGACGCTGGCTGAGAGCCTGGATTCGCTGTTCTCCGCGTCGCGCGACTCCAACGCCGACGACGAGCACGACCCGGAGGGCGCCACCATCGGGTTCGAACGCGCCCAGCTGACCGCACTGCTGGCCGCCGCCCGCCGTCGGATCGCCGAGGTCGACGACGCGTTGCGGCGGGTGGACGCCGGCACCTACGGCGTGTGCGAGGCCTGCGGTGAACCGATCGCCGCCGGACGGCTCACCGCGCGGCCGTTCGCCCGCCGGTGCATCAGGTGCGCCTGAGGCGTGGTCCGCTGGTCGCTGGAACTCGCTACATCGCCGGGTCCCGACGCCTGCGAAGTGGCAACTGACGACCACGACCCAGCGTCGGCGCGATGGATTCCTTTGAAGTTTCCCTTGGTTGGCGGCGTGCACCGCACACAACGCATACGCCGTGACCCGGCCGTTGGACGGCCGGCCCGCTCGAGCCCGCCGGACGATACGCGAGAATGACGAGATGCAACCTGTCATCGAGCAGGCAGAGGCAGCGCAGCAACGCGCCAACGCATACGCCCGCGCCGGCGACCACCGGGCAGCGGTCGACGCCGGGGCCGACGCTGAGCGTCTCCTGCGGACGGTGCCGGCCGGCGACGAGAACGTCCTCACGGTCCTGTCCAGTGCCCTGACCGACCTCTCGCGGCACCTGTCCCGTCTGGGTGAACATGAGCGGGCTGTCACCAAGGCCACAGAGGCGGTCGAGATCCGGCGCAGGGTGTTCGCCGGCGATCTCGAGGTCGGTCGCCTGTACCTCAACTCCGTCAACAACCTGGCCATCGCGCTCAGCGGCTGCGGCAGACATCAGCAGGCGCTGGAGATGACGCTCGAAGCGGTGACGGCAGCACGGGAATTGCATGCACTGGGCATGATCGACGACGGGCTTCTCGCCTTCCTGCTGCACACACTGTGCAACCGGTTCGCCTCCCTCAACCGTTCCGGGCCGGCCCGGGAGGCAAGTTCGGAAGCTGTGCAGCTCTTCCGGCAGGCCGCGGAGCAGGATCCGGAGCGGTACGACCCGGAACTGGCCATGGCGCTGCGAAATGCCAGCGAGGACATGTGGAACGACGGCGACCAGCCGGGGGCGCTCGAGCTCTGCCGTGAGGCGGTCGACATCTGCCGGCGGCTCGCCGGGCAGTCACCCGAGCGGTACACCGAGTCGCTTGTCACCTCCCTGCAGAAGATCGCCCGGCAGCTGTCGGAACTCGACCGTGACGACGAGGCGTGCGTGTTCCTGCGCGAGGCCGTCACACGGCTCGAACCCGGTGACGGTCCGCTCACCGCTCAGCGGGCCGACGATCTCGCCCGATCGCTGCTTGATCTCGGCGGCACGTATCTCGGCTGTGAGCGGTGGGCCGATGCGGCCCACGCCAGCGAACGATCGGTGACACTCTTCCGCCGGCTGGCGCAGCACGGACACCCACAGCCGCGTGACCTGGCCGGGGCCCTGAGCAATCAGGCGACCGCCTGGTACGCCCTGTCCCGCCCGGCACTGGCCTTACCCGCAGCCCTCGAGGCGTGGACGATACGGAGAACTCTGGCTGACGCGGTCCGGGATGCCGACGCGTATCTCCAGGTCGCCTTGGCAGCTCACAACGCAAGTGTGCCGCTTGCCGCGACCGGCCGGCTCGACGATGCCCTCGCAGCGGCTGAGGCGTCCATCGTCGCGTACGGCCGGGCCGGTGAACCGGTACCAGAGCATGTCCACGCCAACCGGGCGTCCATCGCCGGCCTGGTGCACGATCACCGGGACGTTTCCCGAGCTTGAAGCGACTCGGCCATCCGGAGCACCTGCTGGCAGGCGGCAAGTTGCCGGATGTAGGCGCTGGGTCGTTCAGTGCGGAGGCCGGTGTACAACACCAGCGCTTCCCGAACCGCGAGGGTCGCCTCGTCCACCTCGATCCCGGCTTCGATGCGGACCCGCGCGAACTCGAACAGTGCCATCGCGAGGTCGGGTATGAACGCCTCCGGCTCCTCGGCAGCGCTCTGCCGGAACAGTTCCATCGACTCACGGGTCAGGTCGACGGCCCGCGGGAGGTCGCCGAGCCGTCGTAACGCGTCGGCCAGCATGTTGATCGACCGCGGCAGCTGACCCGGGCGGCGCCCACGGTGGTAGGCGTCGGCCTGGTGTGAGGTGGCAACTGCCTCCTCGGCGGCTGCGGCCGCCAGTTCATACTGGTGCGACCCGCGCCGGATGGTGCTGAGGTTGCGCAACGACATGGCCAGATCCGCCAGGTGGCGCGCCGGCACCCGCGCAGCCAGCTCACGGCGCAAGGCGATCGCCTCGTTGATCAGCGGCAAGGCCTCGGCGTACCGGTGAAGGTCGTCGAGAGCCGCGGCCTGGTTGTTCAGCGACATCGCCAGATCGGAGCGGAATCGCGCCGGATTCGCCGCGAACAGCTCGCGGCGCAGCCGGGTCGACTCCTCCGCCGGCTTGATCGCCTCCGCCGATCGCCCGGCACCGCTCAGCACCGTGCTGTGACTGTTCAAGGCCCGGGCCAGTTCGACCAGCGCATCAGGGTCGGCGGCGGCCAGGCGCCGGTAGCTCTTGACGGCGAGGTCGGCGTGCTGCAGGGCCTCGCGTGTCCGGCCCAAGGTGACCTGCATCTGGGCGATGTCGTTCGACAATGCCGCGATCCGCTCGTGCACTTCCTGGTTGTCCCTGTTCTCGGATGCCAGGAGCAGCAACGTTCCGCTGACCTTCGTGGCCAGTTCCAGGGCGGCCCGCCGTTGGCCCACCTCGGCGAGGTCGATCGCCATCTCGGATCGGATGGTCAGCTGGCGCAGCAGGTACCGGTCCGGATCGGCGGCAGCCAACGCGGAGATGGCCCGGTCGGCCCGGGTGGCGGACTCCAGTGCGTCGTCGAGGCGCCCGGCGGTGCGCAGCGTCGTGGCACGAAGGAGCAGCGCCGCTGACCGGCTGTGGCGGCGTTCCTTCTCGGCGGGTGTTACCGGCGTGTCGGCAGCCTGGTCGTCGGGGCCCAGCACGGCGAGCGCGGCATCGAGGGCCGCGACGGCATCCTCGGTGCGTCCGGCACGGTTCAGGCGCGACGCATGGCTGCGATGTAGCGCTGACCGGGTGAGATCATCGACGGCCGCGGCGAGTCGGCTGTCGAGCAGGCGTTCACTCAGGACCGCCCGGGCGACGTCGCGCCCGACGGCGTCGTCCTCGGCGACGACACCGTCGATCGTCTCGAGCAGGTCGGCATCCATGCCGGGCACGGCGGCGATCTCACTGAGTGCCGTCGTCAGGTCGAGCGCGAGCCGTGGGTCGCTGCGCAACAGCGGGAAAAGATAGCGGGTTCCGGCGTGGGGCCAGCGGCTCGCGGCGGCGGCGAGATAGGTCAGTGCCCGGTCCAGGTACCGCACCGGCGTGTCCCCGGCCAACCGCCGGACGGCGCGGGCGAGCGCCTGACCGGCGGTCTCGTCGACCGGATACCCGCTCTGGTCGTGTCCCGGCAACTGCAACGCCAGGAAGTCCTCAGCGAGCCGGTCCGGGTAAAGGGGCTCGAGTAGCCGGCCCCCGGTGGCCGGATAGCAGACGCCATGGTCGGTCAGCACCTTCGCCACGTCGACCGGCCACGACGAGGTGTCGTTGATGTCTCGGAGCAGCGGGGTGGCGGCGGACGCCGGCTGGGACCCGGCCAGTACCGCCGTGAACGCGGTCCGGGCCAGCAGGCCCGGCGGCGTGGCGAATCCGCTGACCGACCGGGCGTGCATCCGGGCCCAGTGGCTGTGCTCGCGACGCAGCAGATAGGCCGACAGACGAGCCGGGTCGGACAGCTGTTCGGAGCTGGACGTCTGCGCGTCCACGGCGACGAGCGCGGCCATGTGCAGCGACAACACGCGGGCAAAATCGCGATGGTGCAATGGTGGTGGTTCATCGGTCACGGCGATGCCATAGAGCAGCCCGTACCGGCTGCGGGCCGCGTCGAAGACGGACCGTCGCTCGTCCTCGGTGCCTGCCAGCGGACGCAGCTCAAGGTCCTCGCTGCGGGCACGGATCTCGTCGAGGGCATGCTGGAGGCTCATCCAGCTGTGGACGGACCGGCCGATCAGCAGCACCCGGGTCGGTACCGGGCTGTGCAGCAGACGGTTCGCGAACAGCCATTGCAGGTGTTCGACGGGCCACCGGTCCGCGTAATCGACGACCAGCAGCAGGCCTGGTGCATCGCCGGCGGCCAGGTTCTGGCTTTCCGGGGTCACGGCGATGGTGTCGCCACCGTGCCGGGCCTCCAGGACCTTCCAGCCGTCCGCGGTGGACCGGTCGGCGAACCGTGCCGCCAGGCGGGACTTGCCCTCACCCGCCGCCCCGTGCAGATACAGCACCGACAGGCGGTCCGCGCTGTCACGCCACCGGGTCAGCACCGTCAGTTCAGCGACCCGACCGGTGAACTCGACGACCTCATGCCGGGCGTCGAGCAGCCGGCTCGGCAACTCCAGTAGCCAGCCGGTCTGCGGGACGACGGGTGGCTCACGTTCCCGCACGATGTAGACGGGCCGGCCGTCGCCGTGGACATACAGGTCACCGTTGATGACTCCGTAGGCGAAACCGCCGATCGCGATGACGTTCTGGACGACGTGCACAGCATCGGACTCGTCCGCGCCGGTCATCGGACCCCCTACTTTCGGCGGCTCCGCACCATTGTCTCCCTGCGGGATCGGCGTGACCCGATCGGGGCACGCTACGTCCGGCTGTCCCCCGGCTGACCATGACCGGCGTAGAAGGCACCCAGCGCCGCGACTGCGGCGAGCGTCACGAGCGCGAAGCGCCCGGCCGCATCGAAGAGGTCGGCTCTCGCCCCGGACGGCACCTGCATCAGCAACATGGCGATCACCGAGAGCCGCGCCGAGAGCAGCAGCACCGGCCGGTCCTCGCCGATCAGCGCGACGACCAGGAGGGCGGCGAACAGCAGGAACGAGTACGCCACCCGTTCGGCAAGACCGGCATCCTGGGCGAGGGTCCACACGAGCGCGGCGATCACCAGGCCAGTCGACAGCGCGCCGAGGAGGAACGCCGGCCGGGACGGCGTGATGCGCCAGCGCAGCACACCGGCGGTCACCGCCACGACGGTGAGCAGCGACCCCGCCACGAACACCAGCGTCGCCCACACGACGTGGTCACCCTGCTCGACGAACTCCGCAACCGCATCCGGGACGACGACGGTGCCAGCGAAGGCAACCAGGGCGAGCGTCGCGCTGACCACAGTCGCGATCGGCATGATCCCGCGCGGACGCGGCAGCATTTCGAGCGTGACGCCGGCCAGGACCAGCACGGCGCCGCCCGCCGCGAGATAGAAACCCGCCTCCACCATGGTCTGGAAGTAGCGGTTGCTGACCACGCCGGCGAGCAGGCCGAGCAGTCCAGCAGCGAGACCGATCACCGCCCCTTGGACAACATCACGTTCTCTCTTGTACGGTCGCCGCGCCGCATGGTTCGACGGCTGCATCGCGAACAGGAACGCGGCCGCGATGAGTGCCCAGAGCACGAACGTGGCGGATTGGAGGTGCTCGGTCACGGGTGTCTGCGGAGCGGGGTCTCCCAGCCGCATGCCGAAGCCGAGCACGAGCAGGACGCCACCCGCAGCCGCGAGGACCTTGGCGGGCGACAATCCGGCACCGGCCCACAGCGCGGACGGTTCGCGTGTCGTGGCGGGCACCGGCTCGGACGGACCCGGCTCGGGCTCCGGCTCCGGTACGACCACCGCAGCAGGCGGTGCGGCCTGGACGACCGGTCGGTCCGGCGGGGCCGCGTCGACCGGCTCGGACAGTGCCACCGAGCCGAGCGCCGCGGTGGCCGCCGCCGACACCTTGCGGCTGTCGTCCTCGGCCAGGCGATCCAGGGCCAGCCGGGCGGCCAGCGCCGTCCCCGCGTGCCGGCCGCGCAGCAGGCGCTCCAGCTCGGTGACCGCGCCCAGCCGCACGCCGGTGAGGGGATGTTCGATCGCCTCCTGAAGCTCCGGCTGGAGCCGTGCCGGGGTGGTGACGGGCCGGCTGCGGCGGGCCAGGTAGAGGTCGCCCTGCACGTCGAAGGTCCACTTGCCGGGAGTCTGGTGCGGGGTGGCCCGGCGGACCCGTTCGTAGACGTAGTCGTACAGCTCGTCGAGGCCGATGTAGCCGTCCTGATCGCGGTCGGCGTCGCCGGTCTCCAGCCCTGCGACCAGCGCGCTGGTGAAGACCGACGGCTGGCCGGGGCCGGTCTCGGCGAGTTGCCGGCCCTCGAACGCGTACTCCATCGCGCTCGACGCCGTGATGACCGCGCGCCCGCGCCCGCCGAACTGGTCCTCGATCGCGATCGCGCTGCCGGCGCGAGCGACCATGCCGCGCCCGAACGCGCCCGCGTAGCAGCAGTCCAGGATGAGCACGATGCGGCGGGACCGGCTGCGGGTCATCCGCCGGTTGACGAAGTCGGCGGCGACCGCCGTCGCACCGAGCCGGTGCAGCTTGGTCGAGGCGGCCGCGAAGAACAACTCGCCGTCCGGGTCCTTCACACCATGCCCCGAGAAATAACAGAGCAGAAGATCGTCGGCGGTACGGTCGGCGAAGAAGTCCTCCACGGCCTCGTTCACCACCGGTCCGGACTCGTTGATCACCGACTGCACCTGGAACCCGCCGATCGCCGGGTCGCTCAGCACCCCGGCCAGCCGTTCGGCGTCGTGCGCCGGAGCGTGCAGCCGGCGCAGGCCCGGGTCGTCGTACGCGTAGCTTGCGACGATCAGCGCATAGCGGCCGCCACCCGGTCCCGGCTCCGCGTCGTCCCCTTCGCCGGGCAGCGGTTCGGCGGCCTCGCGACGGCTCAGCCAGGCGTCGATCAGCCGGCGATGCTGCGGCGTCGGCGAACCGGTCAGCTCCAGCGCCTCGCCGTCCATCTCGACCCGTACGCTGCCCTGCTGACGCTGGGTGAGCCAGGCGGAGATCGCGTTGATGACCGCGGCCAGCACCACCGACTGGGACAGCGTCACGATGATGGTGCCGATCGCGGCGAGCTCGACCGCCCGGGTCCCGAGCGGCGCCGGACCGCCCGGCGCGCCTTCCACCGCCACGTCGAGGTCGGCCAGTTCCCGGCGCAGCTGCCGGGTGACCTCGTCCAGCCGCTGCTCGTCGGCGTCTTCGTCGTCGTGGACGACGATCGTCACCCGGGTCATCTCGCACCACCTCGCAGCGCGAGCGTAGAAGCGACCCGGAGCCGTGGCGAGCGGAGTTTCCGAAAGCCGACACCTCGGTTTGGTTCCCTGTCGAATCATGAGCACTCCGTTGACGTCGAATGCGCCCGGCAGATCGAATCGAGACCTGTCGAATCGATGGGAGACGGTCGATGGCCGATGATGACGAAAAGCAGAAAATCGCACCGAAAGCGGTTTTCCCCATGGTTTTCCTGGTGCAACCGACGGCAGGCGTGGAGGTGTTCCCACCGGAGCGGCTCGCCGAGTGGGAGGCCATCACGATGAAGTCCCTTCAGGATGAGGTGCGGGCGATCAGGGACCGGGCGGTGGCGATTCCGGCGGAGGATCCCACCGGCACCTGCACCGGCACGATCACCGGCGATCCGCGCCGGGTCGACGATTCCGACTACGACTGACTCGTATCGTGCGGCAGCCTCGGCACGTCGCCATTCTCTCGTTGCAGAACGATCTGCACGCCCTGCTCGTACAGCGGGAACTACGCGACCGGCACGACATCGTCTGCGACATCGTGGCGACCGACCGATTGTCGGGAAGTTCCGGACTCTCCTGGTCGGACGGGATCTCCCAGCTGCCGACCCGCGACGGTGGCCTGGTCGATGTCCGGCGGCTGGACCTGATCTGGCTGCGGCGGTTCAACGTGCCGCAGATCGTGCCGGACACGGTGACCGATCCCGCCCAGGTCCAGGTGATCCGCAACGACTGCCACTGGGCGCTGCTCGGCCTGCTGCTCACCGACTTCCGCGGCGGCTGGATCAGTGATCCGCAGGCCACCCGGGCGGCTGACAACAAGCTGGTTCAGCTGCGCGTCGCCCAACAGTGCGGCCTGCGTGTGCCGCGTACGCTGATCAGCCAGGATCCGGAACAGATCCGGCGGTTCCACGCGTCGGCCAGGACCGGGGTGATCGTCAAGACGATCAAGGGTGGCACGGTGTGGCCGCTGGTCACGGCACGGATGCTGGACGAGCATCTGGCAGCCGAGGAGTCGATGCGGCTGGCCCCCGCGATCTACCAGGAATATGTGCCCGGCACCCGGCACCTGCGCGTGCTGATGCTCGGGGAGACCGCGTACCCGGTGCTGATCGAGACCGACGACCTGGACTGGCGTCCGAATCTGAACGTGCCTGTCCGCGAGACGCGGCTGCCCGCGGATCTGACCCGCCGGCTCGGCCGGGTGCTGCACCGGCTGCGGCTGCGGATGGGTGTGTTCGACATCAAGATCGACGACACCGGCGAACCGGTGTGGCTGGAACTCAACCCGCAGGGGCAGTTCCTGTTCGTACAGGGGCTGATCGGGATGGACCTGGTCACGCCGTTCGCCGAGTTCGTCCGCCGGGAGTTGCCGGCACGGGAGCACGTGCTCGACGCAAGCTGATCACGGGGGCACACCGTGGACACGGGTGCTCCACGTCCGCCGGAAATGCGTTTTCTCCGATTGCGTGCGATCCATAGGATCTACCGTGATCAAGGGGGATGACACGGTGGGCGATTTTCAGCAGTTCGTGACCGATGTGACTACGCGTCTGTCCACGATGTCCAAGGGTGAGTTGTACGTCGTCGGCGACGGTCTCGACCGGGATTCACTCTGGCTCACCTTTCTCGAATCCTTTCCCCCCGGCACCAATCTCCGGTTCCGTGAGCGGTCCGAGTACGACTGCTCGACCTGCCGCGGGTTCGTCAAGAACTTCGGCAACGTCGTCGAGATCCACGACGGACAGGTCCGTACCGTCTGGTCAGGGGTGTCGGCATCCGACCCGGTCTTCTCCGTCGTCGCCGCCGCAATGGACGAATTCGTCGGCGCGCTGCCGTTGTCCACCATTTTCCGGTCCCGGGAGGCGCAGTACGGTACGAAGACGACCCGGACGCTGCGCGACGGCCAGGTCGAGGTGTGGCACCACCTGTACGGCCGGGTGGAGAAGCGGCATCGCACCGAGGACGTCGGCGTGGCACGGGGCGGCTTCGACGCCGCGGTGCAGGTGTTCCAGCGTGGCCTGGCCGAGCTGACCCAGCATGCGCTGGACACCGTCGTCGACCTCATCGACGACAACGCCCTCTACCGCGGCACGGAGCATCGCCGGGCGGTGACCGAGTTCCGGTCGCTGCAGAACCGGTGGACGCAGGCGGCCGACGGACGGGCCTTCGTGTTCGCCAACGCCATGAACCCGGCGGCCCGGCTCCGCAACACGGTGATCGGCACCCTCGTCCAGGATCTCTCCGCGGGCGTCGACCTGGAGCAGGCGGTCCGGTCGTTCGAGGTCAAGGTGGCGCCGCAGAACTACCAGCGCCCCAAGGCGTTGATCACCCCGGCCATGGTCAAGGCCGCCATGAAGACCATCGACGAGCTGGGCATCGAGGAGTCGCTGCAGCGACGATTCGCCCGGCTGTCCGACGTGTCGGTCACCAACGTGCTGTGGGTCGACAACGACACCCAGTCGCGGATGAAGGACGGCATCGAAGGGCTGCTCATGCAGGCGGCCACCACCGGGTCCTCGGGTGCGCGTCTTCGGGACGCGAAGCCGGAGGAGGTTCCCGTGGTCACCTTCATGAAAGACATCCTGCCCGGTGCCGCGAGCATCGACCTGTGGGTAGCCAACAGCCACGAACCGCACTTCGTCAGTCTCACCACCGGCCGGCACCCGGACGCGCCGCGGCTGTTCACCTGGGACAACGATTTCGCCTGGTCCTACGGCGGCAACGTCACCGACTCGATCAAGGAGAAGGTCAAGCGGGCCGGCGGCAACGTCACCGGCAAGGTGCGGGTGAGCCTGTCCTGGTTCAACCACGACGACCTGGACCTGCATGTGTACGAGCCTGACGGCACCCACATCTGGTACCGGGAGAAGCGCAACAAGCTGGACGTCGACATGAACGCGGGTGGGTCGTTCACCCGCGAGCCGGTGGAGAACGTCACGTGGGCCGGCAAGGTCCCCGACGGCGAGTACCGGATCGAGGTGAACCAGTACAACAAGCGGGAGACCACCGGGGTCGGCTTCGTGATCGAGACCGAGAGCAACGGCAGGATCGAGCAGTACCGCCACGAGCGGGCGGTCGGCCACCAGGAGACCGTCGAGGTGGGCCGGATGACGGTCGCCGGCGAGGCGATCACCGCATTCCGGCCGGGTAAGGACATGCAGCGCGGCAGCATCGCCAAGGACCTGTGGGGCATCACCACCGAGCAGTTCGTGCCGGTGTCCACCGTCATGTACTCGCCGAACTACTTCGACGACAACGAGGTCGGCAACCGCCACTACTTCTTCATGCTCAAAGGCTGCGTGAACGACCAGCCGACCCGCGGGATCTACAACGAGTTCCTCCGCGGCGACCTGCAAACGCACCGCAAGGTGTTCGAGGTTCTCGGCGACCGCACCAAGTGCGAGCCGTCGGACGATCAGCTGTCCGGCCTCGGCTTCAGCTCCACGGTCCGCAACTCCGTGGTCGCCACGGTGACCATGACCGGCGGCCGGCGCCGCCTCATCAGCATCCAGTTCTGATTCCCACCCCGACATCCGAGAGGCGATCGTGACCATTTTCGAGAAGGCCACGCGGGAGAAGTTCCGCTACCCGTCGGCCAAGGGCCTGCTGACCACGGAACAGCTGTGGGAGCTGCCGCTCACCGCCAAGTCCGGCTTCAGCCTCGATGACGTGGCCAAGGCCGTCAACGCCGAGCTCAAGGCCGTCGACACCGAGTCGTTCGTGGCCACCGAGGCCAATCCGGCCAAGACGACCTTGGAGACCAAGCTGGAGGTCGTCAAGCACGTCATCGCCGTCCGCCTCGCGGAGGACCAGGCGGCGAAGGCAGCAGCGGCCAAGAAGCTGGAGAAGGAGAAGCTGCTGGCAGTCCTGGGCCGCAAGCAGGACGCGGTCCTGGAGAACCTGACCGAGGAAGAGCTGCTGGCCCGGATCAACAACCTTTGACACTCACTGACCGCGCGGCGTCCTGGTGGGTCACCGGTTCGCCGCGCGGTGCCGGGAGTCGTGGGTTTTGATCGGGTGCCATGATCGGCAGCGATGAGTGCGAGTGACGAGATCGAACGGCGCGCCGCTGACGCCCGGCGACATCACCTCAGGCAGGTCAACGATGTTCTGCGTCGTCCCGGCATGTATGGCCGCGACGAGATGGCCGAACGCCTCCTGCTGGAGGCGATGGCCGCCGTGGACGGCTGCCTGGAGCGGTGGCGGGCCGAGCACCAGAGGCTTCGTGACCACGACGCCTTCGCCGCGACCGGCGTCGTGGGCGCCTACAGCCGCGTCCTGCCGGAGGCCTCCTGCCGTGACGCCACCGCCTCCATGTACGCCGAGGTCGCGCATCGTCTCGGCTGGCTGAAGCTGGACCGGACCTTGTCACCGGCGGAATTCCAGCGGCTGGGCGCTGACGTCGGCGGATGGGTGGGCCAGGACCGGACCCTGGCTGAGCTGATCGACACCTTCGGCCGTCCGTCGGTGTGGATCGGGCCGACGAGTGCCGAGCACCCCAAGACACTGGCCTACACCACCGCCGACCCCCATGCCCCGCTGATCTGCTTTCACCTGGGTCAGGCGCCGCCGCATACGACGCCCGGCCAGGACCAGCCCGTGGTGGTGCTCGCCGTACGGCATCGGCAAGCTCGTTTCCCGGACGCCTTCTCCTTCACCCCGGCAGGCATCGGGCGCAAGCCCGCACGTCAACGGCCGGCCACACCGGACACGACCGTCTGGATCTTCCACGGCGACCAGGAACGGTTCGCATCGGGCGTGTTCACCACCATGGCCGCGGGCCTCGACTGGGCGGCCGAGCATCGCGTGACGGGGATTCTCGCCGAGTACGCCATCGGCGGCGCCTACGACGTGGCGGTCGAAGCGGGCAGATTCAGACCCTCGAAGGCGCACCACGGCACCCCGGGCCACGTCGCCGGGTTCGGACCGGGACTGGAACACATCCATCTGATCGACGGCCGGCGTGACTGACACCCTGTGATCACGGTTGCCGGTCGCGAGGCGGACCGGCCCGGCGCAGGAAGTCGCGGATGAGCAGGCTGATCAGTTCCGGTCGTTCGGCGACCAGGTTGTGCTAGCGGCGGGCGTGGGCAGGGGCATTACGTAGTGGCTGACCGCGCGGCGGCGCGGGCTCCTGCGGTGTCAGGAACTGCTCGGTACGCCAGCGCCGCCCAGGTGCCTAGCGAAGAATCGGATCGAGCTGTCGATTTCGAAAGGCGGGATCCGGAAGTGGCCACCGGGGTTGGCGTGCAGGGTCTTCTCGGCGGAGCCGAGTGCGTCGAACAGCTTCATGACTGAGTCCCGCGGATTGCCTTCATCGTCCCACTGCAGCAGGTACTCGACGGGGATCGTGATCCGCGCTGCGGTGTCC
>NZ_PVMZ01000046.1 GCF_003001815.1 Actinoplanes italicus | reverse complement strand
TTACGAGAACGGCACCGACATCAGCCTGCTACCCGCACTAAACGTAGCCTGAAGACCAACTCATCGACCCTGTCCGTCGAAACGGGTCAAGCCCAGTCCCACCCGGCAGCGTGGAAACCCGCGCCCACCCGCGAGCCACACATCACCACGCAAGACGTCCCACCCGCCAGCGTGGAAACCCGCGCCCACCCGCGAGCCACACATCACCACGCAAGACGTCCCACCCGCCAGCGTGGAAACCCGCGCGCCACAAGGGTTGAGGCTCAGCCCCAGCGGGCCTGCAGATCGGCGGGAGTGGGCATGGCGGTGGCGCCGCCCTGCCGCTCGCAGACCAGGCCCGCCACGGAGAGGGCGAACCGGACGTAATCGGTCCAGACGGCGAGGCCTTCCGGGCGCCCGCCGACGAGGAGGCGGCTGACGAGGGCGGCCATCACCGAGTCGCCAGCGCCGGTCGCGTCGATGGCGTCGACCACCGGGGCGGGGATCATGGCGGTGCCGTCCGCGGCGTCGACGTAGGCGCCCTTCGAACCGCAGGTCACCACCACCGCGCCCGCCCCGAGAGCCCGGATCCGGGCCGCGGCGTCCGCGGGATCATGCTCGCCGTAGAGCACGACGGCGTCTGCCGAGCTGAGTTTGACCAGGTCAGCCGTGGCGAAGAACTCCTCGGCGAGATCGCGCAGACCATCCACGGCGGTCGCGTCGGGCAGGAGGGTCGGCCGTACATTCGGATCGAAGACACGCAGCGGCCCGGCCGTCCGCCAGGCGGTCCGGGCGGCGGCCCGGAACGGTTCACGGAGCAGGCAGATCGAGCCGGTGTAGAGGACGGCGGCTCCGGCGACTCCCGCGAGGTCGACGTCGTCCGCCCCGAGAAGGGCGTAGGACGGTGGCTCGCCGTAGAAGGTGAAGGTCGGCTCGGCGCCCTCGAACGTGGTGACCGCGAGAGTGGTCGGGACGGCCACCCGGCGTACGCCCCGGTCGTCGACGCCGGTGTCGCGGAGGAAGGCGGCGATGCGGTCGCCCAGGACGTCCCGGCCGAGGGTCCCCGCGTAACGGACGTCCCCGCCGAGGCGGGCGACACCGACGGCGACGTTGAGAGGCGCGCCGCCGATCGCCTGCCGGTAGACCTGTTCGCCGTCGAGGTCCGCTTCGAGCAGGTCGATCAGTGCCTCGCCCATCACCATCGCGTAGCCCACAGCGCCAGCCTCTCACTCCGGCGGCCCGGCCCCAAGCGGTCCGGGCACCGCAGGGCCACGACCGCCTGATCTTCGCGATGATATAGGTGAATTTGGGACAATTCAGAGATGAAGACGAGACTGCTGGCCCTCGCGGTGCCGCTGCTGCTCACCGGCGCCGCCCCCGCTCCCGAGCCCCGGGCGGAGCCCGCGCAGACGTCCGAGGGCACTTTCAAGACCTGGCGCGACGGCGCCAAGGCGGTCACCTACGACACCGCGGCGGTTCCGGCCGGTGCGCGGGCCCGGGTCGCCGTCGTCAAGACCGAGGATGGCGTACGGGTGAGCCTGCTCGCCACCGGCCTGAAGCCGGGACGGGCGTACGGCGCCCACCTGCACACCAGTGAGTGCGGCAGGGATCCGGCCGCCGCCGGCCCGCACTATCAGCAGCGCCTGGACCCCGCGGCCGGGCCGGGTAAGCCATCGGTCGATCCGGCCTACGCGAACGCGGTGAACGAGGTGTGGCTCGACTTCGTGGCGAACGCCAACGGGGTCGGCCGGTCCCGCGCCACCCAGGCCTGGAACTTCCACGGGTACCGGCCGCCGTGGTCGCTGGTGCTGCACGCCGAACACACGCACACCGCGCCCGGCGAGGCGGGCACCGCGGGCGCCCGGCTGGCATGCCTGACCCGCGCCGTGGAGGACTGATCGGGTGCGCTGAGAACGCCGGGTACCGGCCCTGCCGGGCCCGGCGGTCCAGACGGTAACGTCGGTGGCACCGAGAACGGAGGCACCCACGATGGCCGATAACAGCGGCAAGAATCAGCCCGCTCCGAAGACGGAGTCGCACGACCCCGACTTCCCCGAGGCGTTCCTGAGCTTCATGCGCCAGGGGTGGCGGGAGGATCCGCTGGCCGTCGCTCCCCTGCCCGAGGTGCCCAACTACGCCAAGCGCCGCAACGCGCTCTCCGAGGCGTTCCCCGGCGAGACGATCGTCGTCCCGAGCGGCAACGAGAAGGTGCGTGCCAACGACACCGACTACCACTTCCGGCCGGGTAGCGACTTCTTCTACCTGACCGGTGACCGCGACCCGGACAGCGTGCTCATCCTGCACCCGAGCGGCTCCGGGCACGACGCGGTGCTCTACACCCGGCAGCGCAACTCGAAGGACACCGACCGCTTCTTCCGTGACCGCAACGGCGAGCTGTGGGTGGGCCGCACGCACACGCTGGCCGAGAAGTCGACCGAGCTGGGGCTGACCGCCGCGCCGCTGGGCGACCTGGGCGCGGCGCTGGCCGGATCGGCGCCGGGCCGCACCCGGGTGCTGCGCGGGCTCGACCCCAACATCGACCGGGCCGTCCTGGCGTACGAGCCGGATCGCACCAAGCCGCGCGACCGCGAGCTGGCCCGGGTGATCTCCGAGCTCAAGCTGGTCAAGGACGAGTGGGAGATCGCGCAGCTGCAGGCCGCGATCGACGCGACCGTCCACGGCTTCGAGGACGTGGCCCGCATCCTGCCGGCCGACCGGAGCGTCAAGGAGCGCCTGCTCGAGGGTGTCTTCGGGCTGCGGGCGCGCCACGACGGCAACGACGTCGGTTACACGTCGATCGTCGGTGCCGGACCGCACGCGACGATCCTGCACTGGGTCCGCAACACCGGCGTGACCAAGCCCGGTGAGCTGCTCCTGATGGACATGGGTGTCGAGGGCCACAACCTCTACACCGCCGACGTGACCCGCACGGTTCCGGTCAACGGCACCTTCACGCCGCTGCAGCGGCAGGTCTACGACATCGTGTACGCGTCACAGCAGGCCGGCATGGACGCCATCAAGCCGGGCGTGGTCTTCAAGGACGTGCACAAGGTGTGCATGCGAGTGCTCGCCGAGGGCCTGCACGACCTGGGCCTGCTGCCGGTCAGCGTCGACGAGGCGATGAGCGACGACAGCACGATCTACCGGCGGTGGACGCTGCACGGGTTCGGGCACATGCTCGGCATCGACGTGCACGACTGCTCGGCGGCCCGCAGCGAGGCGTACCGGGAGGGCCCGCTCAAGGAGGGCTACGTCCTGACCGTCGAGCCGGGCCTCTACTTCCAGCCGGAGGACGAGCTGGTGCCCGAGGAGCTGCGCGGCGTCGGCGTGCGCATCGAGGACGACGTGCTGGTCACCGCGGACGGTTGCCGCAACCTGTCGGCCGGTCTGCCGCGCACCTCCGGCGAGGTCGAGCAGTGGCTCGCGTCGCAGCGCGAGGCGGGCCCCCGCCTGCCGGGCTGACCTGCCAAAGACCCGCGGAAAGGCCGGCCTGCCAAAGGCTCACGAAAGGGCCGGCCCGTCTAAAGGCTCACGGAAAGGGCCGGCCCGTCTAAGACCCACGGAAAGGGCCGGCCTACCAAGGGCCCACGGAAGGGCCGGCCCGTCTAAAGACCCACGGAAAAGGCCGGCCCGCCTAAAGGCTCACGGAAAGGGCCGGCCCGCCTGAAGGCTCACGGAAGGGTCGGCCTACCAAAGGCCGGCCAGCCGGAAGGCCGGTGTGACAACAGGACGAAGGGCCGACGCCGGAAGGTGACGAAACCGGCCGGGACCCCGAAACGAGCCCGGCCGGTGTAGTGGCGGTCAGGAACCGGCGCGGTACTCGCTGACGTTCCAGCACTCGGCCTGGAGCGGGTCGTCACCCACGTTGATCTTCACCTTGACCGGGTGGCCGTCACCGGCGTGGAACTCGGTGGCCACCTCGGCGCCGTCCTCCTCGGCGGTCTTCGCCATGGCGACCAGTTCGGCGAGGGTCGGCACCTCGATCTCCTCGCCCTGCTGTCCCTCGGTGGCCGGGCCCAGGTCGACCTCGGCCGACGATGACGGCACCGCGGACAGCGCGCCGATCCGCTCGGACGTGACGATCTTGCCGTTCGCGACGGTCGCCTGGTATCGCCCGACGGGGGCGGCCTCCTCGCAGCCGCGGCTCAGCGCGAAGCTGTAGTTGGCCGGCTCGGTCCAGGCCGGCGCCGACCCACCCGCCGCCGCGGCACCGGTCGCGGCTGCCGACGGATCCGGGGTCGCCGGCTTGTCACCGTCGGAGGTGCACCCACCGACCAGGCCCACCAAGATCAACGCGCACAGGGCCCGTTCTACCCGCACCACAACCTCCGCTCGACGCCTCACGCGGCGCAATGTAGCGCAGTCGCGCCCGTTCACCACGCCAGGGTGATCACCTCTGGCAGCTCGCTGATCGCCACCCGGTCCTCGGTGGCCAGCACGGTCAGCATCCGCTCCGCCTCGGCCAGCGTCGCGTGCTTGCCGACCGACGCCGACACGGCCGGATCCGGTGTCTCCAGCCAGAGCCGTCCGTTCTCCCAGCGCATCTGCACACAGCCGCCGGACCGGCCCAGCGCGCTCAGCCACGAGTCGGTCCGGGTGGGTAACCGCCGGAGCACGTCGATCGCCTCGGCCGACGTCATCGGCCGCCCCAGGGGCTGCCGTGCCCCGGTCGGCATCGCCTGGAAGGTGACATCGAGCAGATCAGGCTCAGGAGACAGAGCCGCAGCCTGCGCGCCGCCGAGCGGCCCCGGCCCGGGAGACCGCGACGCAGCCTGCACACCGCCGAGCGGGCCCGGCCCGGGAGACCGCGACGCAGCCTGTACACCGCCGAGCGGGCCCGGCCCGCGAGACCGCGACGGATTCTCCGTGCCGGTCAGCAGACTGAGGCCGTCGAACCGGCCGGCGCTGCGGCCGTCGGCGGCGACCAAGCGGTCGAACTCCCGGTGGACGACCACCGAGCGGCCACCGCCGGACAGCCGGACCGAGACACCGGCGGGGAGCCAGGGCAACTCGACGTCCCGCAGGACGGTGTCCGGGAGCCGCGGCGGCAGCCGGTGCTCGCCCTCGACCACCTCCACGCCAATCTCGGCACCACCCGGACCGGACGGACAGGCGGCCATCCGGCCGTGCCGCCGGCGGGCCCACCGCATCCGCACGCTGATCCGCTGGTCCGGCGACTCGTCCCAGTCGACGCGCAGGCCCTCGGCCCGTACGGCGGAGGCGATCTCCCGGCCGATCTCGACACTCGGCGGCTGCCCGATCAGCCCGTACGCCAGCCAGAGGTTCCCGCCCTCGGCGGCGCCCGCGGCGTCCTGCTCGTGGTAGAAGACGTAGCCACGTGCCGGGTCGTCGGCCGGCGCCTCCGCGCCGATCTCGTCCACCCCGCAGTTCTGGCAGCAGGCGAAGTCCTCCCGGGCGATGATCCCGGCGCGGTCGAGGGCCCGGAAAGCGTCGGTCAGCCGATCGTTGTCGGTCCGCTCGGGCCAGCCGGTCTGTGCCGAGAGATGGGCCGCGAAGTGCGGGCCGGCCAGCTCACCGGCCTCGGCCTCGGTGATCTCCCCGTCCAGGTATTCGGTGCAGTCGTGGACCAGGGTGACCCAGTCGTAACGACCCAGGGCGACGGCGGTGCGCAGGTAGCCGTTCGCCGTCACGGGACGTCGGCCACGAGGACCGCCACCGAGCGGGCCGGGGTCTCGAACGGCGTGGCGGCCCGCAGCAGCGGATCGGCCGACGACGTCAGCTCGGGATGCAGCCGCAACCGGTCCGGCTCCGGGATCGGCGGCCCGGCCGGGGCGTCGGTGGCGTTGAACACCACCACGATCCGGCTCCAGCGGGCGTCGAGACCAGTGCCGTCCAGGCTCATCACGATCACGCCGGGCTGCTCGGCCGGGCCGCTCAGCGGGAACGACAGCCGCCGCTGCACCTCCTCGGCGGTCGGCAGGCCGAAGACAGGCGACGACCGGCGGATCCGGAGGAGTTCCCGGTAACGCTCGGCGGCCAGCGCGATCACGTCGGGCGGGGGCACCAGCGCCGGGTCACGCAGCAGCGGCCGGGCGTACTCCCACTTGTCGCCGTTGTCGTGCTCGGGTGGCAGGCCCACGCCGAACCCGTTGCCGAGCCCCGGGTCCCAGCGGATCTGGTTGAACCAGTCGCCGGAGTTGAACGAGTTCCGGTCGAGCGACTTGGAGCGCAGCCGTTCGGTGCCGAGCGCCACGAACCCGGCGCCCTGGCTCAGCACCACCAGCGCGAGCGCGAGCACCTGCATCCTGGCACGGTCCACCGGGGTGATGCCGGCGGGCAGCTTGAACGCCATGGCGTCGTACAGGATCTCGTTGTCGTGGGCGTCGACGTAGTTGACCGCCTCGCCGGGCGCATGCGCGTAACCGGTGGGTGAGCCGTTGTAGCCGATCTGCGCCCCGCTGCGTTCGATCCCGTCGTGGGCGAGGAACCGGTAGGTGGCCAGCGCACCGGACAGCCCCACCTTGACCTGGTCGTGCAGCCACAGCGGGACCGCGGAACCGAGCCCGGTCGCGAAGCCGCGCACCCCGGGATCGTCGCCGAACGCGCCGCCGCCGCGGATCGCGTCGCGCAACCGGTCGTTGAACGTGCCGACACCGGTGCCGGCCATGTTGACCTGGGTGGCCTGGGCGAACCGGGCGTCGTACGCGACTTCGCCGAAATTCCACCCCTCGCCGTAGAGGACGATGTCCGGGTCGATCCGGTCGAGGGCGACCCGCGCCTGCAGGATGTTGGCCCGTGGGTGGTGGCCCATCAGGTCGAAGCGGAAGCCGTCGATCCGGTACTCCCGGGCCCAGGTGACGAGCGAGTCGACCACGAGGCGGCCCATCATGGTGTGCTCGGGCGCGGTGTTCGGGCAGCAGCTGGACTCGGCGGTGCTGCCGTCGGCGAGCGGCCGGTGGTAGTAGCCCGGGACGATCCGGTCGAGGACGCTGAACCGGTCGAGGCCGTCGCCCATGGTGTGGTTGTAGACCACGTCGAGCACGACCCGCAGTCCGGCCGCGTGGAGCGCCGCCACCGCCGACCGGAACTCGAGGACGCGGGCGGCGCCGGACGGATCGGTGGCGTAGCTGCCCTCCGGGGTCGTCCAGTGCCACGGGTCGTAACCCCAGTTGAAGCCGTCCTGGTCGGCCACCGCCATGACGGCCCGTTGCTGCTCGGGCGAGTCGGGCGGGAACGATGCCAGGTCGCAGGCGGGCACGGCCTGGTCGGCCCGCCGGTCCGGCACGGTCGCGAAGTCGTTGACCGGCAGCAGGTGCACGTGGGTGAGCCCGGCCTCGGCGAGCGAGCGCAGGTGTCGCATCCCGTCCGAGTTGGGGCGGGTGAAGGCGAGATAGGTGCCGCGCTCGGGGGCTGGCACCGTGGCGTCCAGGATGGAGAAGTCGCGGACCGAGACCTCGGTGATCTGCATCCGGGCCGGCGCCACGAGAGCCGGTCGGGGAACGGCGGCCCAGCCGGGCGGGCGCAGCGCCGGATCGTCCAGGTCGACGAGCTGGCTGTGCGTGGAGTCGGTCGCCAGCGACAACGAGTACGGGTCGGTGACGCTGGTCGTGACCACCCGCTGGGCGGCCGGCTGCCACACCTCGACACGGAAGCGATACCACCGGCCGAGCCACTTGCGCTTGCCGGTGATCGACCAGACGCCGGTCACGTCGTCGCGCTCCATCGGCAAGACCCGCGGCTCGTCGCCGGGCTCGCGGAACAGCTCCAGCTCCACGGTGCGGGCGGTGGGCGCCCAGACCGCGAGCCGCGGCGTCCCGTCGCCGTCGATGACCGGGCCGAGCTCGGCGTCGGCGGCGTCGGCGTAGAGGTCGTCGAGGACGCCGGCGATCTGCACCGCGGTGAGCGCGACCACCTCGCCCGCGGTGTCCCGCCCGGTGACCAGAAGCCGGTCGCGCAGGAGCTCGCTCAGACCGGCGTCGCCCAGCTCACGTACCGCATACGCCCGGTAGGCGCGCAGGTGGGGGAAGCGGCGGCTCTGCCCCCGGAACAGCCCGCCGGGCCGGGGCACCAGCGGCAGGGAGCCGAGGGTGAAGGTGGCGGCGCGGGCGGCGAACCACTCGGGCAGCGCCACGGTGGTGCGGTCGAGGAAGACGGCGTGGGCACGGGCCGGGTCGAGCTCGGGTCCCAGCGTCGCACCGAGAGCGGGGTGGACCGGCGCCTTCTCACCGGCGGTCAGCCACACCTCGCGACAGACGGTGAGGTCGAGCCGCTGGTCGTCGGGGAGGTCCTTCTCCTCGCCGCGGTGCAGCACGTAACGCAGGCCGACGGCGTCCGGCCGCACCCGGACCTCGAACACGGCACCGAAGTCGTCGAATCGGGTGGGCATGTGGGGCGTACCCCATCGGGTCTTCTCCGTGACCGGGACGCCCTCCCAGCAGTGCAGGCCCCACCCACCGTAATCTCCGCCCGGTCGCCGGTAATGGATGACCACCGTGTCCCCGGTGACCTCGGGGAGGTCGGGTGGGACGGCCGAGACCCGGCGGTCGCCGGCGGTGACCCAGACCTCACCGGTCTCACCCAGCGTGACCCAGCGGTCGATCTCGACGTCCTTGGCGCCCTGCCGGTTGAGCACCAGGAAGCCGATCTCCTGGGCGGTGTCCGCGACGCGCACCCAGGCGAACCGGCCCCACGCGTCCTCGCCGGCGAACGGGACGCCGTCGGGATAGACCAGGTCGGTGCCGGGTGCGAGGTCGCCCCAGGCGTGCAGGACCCAGTCGGTGTAGTCGTCGTCGGGCCGCCGATAGTGCACGATCAGCCACTGCGGACGGGTCCTGGAAACGGCCGGCGTGCCCGCAATGATCTCCATCGTCGTCACCGGCACATCATCCCAGCGGGATACGACATTTTTCCGGGTGTCCTGAGGACAGGCTGCGAGGATCGTCGCGTGGGACCCGCCTTGCAGGTTCTAGCAAGACGGACGTACGGTTTACCGAAGACGCACAACCGAGAGTTAGGCATACCTAACCAAGAGGTCGCCCTTTCGGTGCGAAAGACTTGACTTCCAGTCGCTGGGTGTGAAGGAGATGACGGTGGCCAGCCTCGACACCTTTGGTGCGAAGAGCGAGCTGCGCGTCGGAGACGCGAGCTACGAGATTTTCACGATCGACAAGGTGAAGGGGCACGATCGCCTGCCCTACTCCTTGAAGATCCTCCTGGAGAACCTGCTGCGCACTGAGGACGGCGCGAACATCACCGCCGACCACATCAACGCGCTCGGCAGCTGGGACAAGAACGCGGAACCCAACGTCGAGATCCAGTTCACCCCGGCACGGGTGCTGATGCAGGACTTCACCGGCGTTCCCTGCGTGGTCGACCTGGCCACCATGCGCGAGGCCGTCAAGGATCTGGGCGGCGACCCCACCAAGGTCAACCCGCTTTCGCCCGCCGAGATGGTCATCGACCACTCGGTCATCGCCGACCTGTTCGGCCGGGCGGACGCCTTCCAGCGCAACGTGGACCTGGAGTACCAGCGCAACCGCGAGCGCTACCAGTTCCTGCGCTGGGGCCAGACCGCCTTCAACGAGTTCAAGGTCGTCCCGCCGGGCACCGGCATCGTGCACCAGGTCAACATCGAGTACCTGGCCCGGACGATCATGGAGCGCAACGGCCAGGCCTACCCGGACACCGTGGTCGGCACCGACTCGCACACCACGATGGTCAACGGCCTGGGCGTGCTGGGCTGGGGCGTCGGCGGCATCGAGGCCGAGGCCGCCATGCTCGGCCAGCCGGTCAGCATGCTGATCCCGCGGGTCGTCGGCTTCAAGCTGTTCGGCGAGGCCCCGGCCGGGACCACCGCCACCGACCTGGTGCTCACCATCACCGAGATGCTGCGCAAGCACGGCGTGGTCAGCAAGTTCGTCGAGTTCTACGGCCCCGGCGTGAGCGCCGTCCCGCTGGCCAACCGCGCGACCATCGGCAACATGTCGCCGGAGTACGGCTCCACCGTCGCGATCTTCCCGATCGACGAGCAGACCATCGACTACCTGAAGCTGACCGGCCGCTCCGAGCAGCAGGTGGCCCTCGTCGAGGCGTACGCCAAGCGTCAGGGCCTCTGGCTCGACCCGGCCGCCGAGCCGGATTACTCGGAGAAGCTCGAGCTCGACCTGTCGACGATCGTCCCGTCGCTGGCCGGCCCGAAGCGCCCGCAGGACCGCGTCCTGCTCAGCGAGGCCAAGCCGATGTTCCGCGACGCCCTGAAGAACTACGTGCAGCCGCAGGGTCACGCCGACGAGGCCAGCGACGAGTCCTTCCCGGCCAGCGACTCGCCGGCCAACGGCGTCGACGACCCGGCCGACAAGCCGCACGTCTTCAGCGCCGCGAACGGATCGAACGGCCGCCCGTCGAAGCCCACCCTGGTCAAGGGTGAGGACGGCGTCGAGTACGAGCTGGACCACGGCGCGGTGGTCATCGCCGCCATCACGTCCTGCACCAACACCTCGAACCCGCAGGTGATGATCGGTGCCGCTCTGCTCGCCAAGAAGGCCGTGGAGAAGGGCCTGACCCGCAAGCCGTGGGTCAAGACCACCCTGGCCCCGGGCTCGAAGGTCGTCTCCGACTACTACAACCGGGCCGGGCTCACACCGTACCTGGACAAGATCGGTTTCAACCTGGTCGGCTACGGCTGCACCACCTGCATCGGCAACTCGGGCCCGCTGCCCGAGGAGGTCTCGGCCGCCATCAACGAGGCCGACCTGACCGCGGTCAGCGTCCTGAGCGGCAACCGGAACTTCGAGGGCCGGATCAACCCGGACGTCAAGATGAACTACCTCGCGTCCCCGCCGCTGGTCGTGGCGTACGCCCTGGCCGGCTCGATGGACATCGACATCACCACCGAGCCGCTCGGCACGGGTTCGGACGGCAAGCCGGTCTACCTGAACGACATCTGGCCGACCAACGCCGAGATCGACGAGACGATCGCGCAGGCCATCGGCGCCGACGGCTTCAGCACCGCCTACCAGGACGTCTTCGCCGGCGACGAGCAGTGGCAGTCGCTGCCCACCCCGACCGGTGACACGTTCGCCTGGGCGAGCGACTCCACCTACGTCCGCAAGCCCCCCTACTTCGAGGGCATGCAGGCCGAGCCGAGCCCGGTGACCGACATCTCCGGCGCGCGCGTCCTGGCCAAGCTGGGCGACTCGGTCACCACCGACCACATCTCCCCGGCCAGCTCGATCAAGCCCGACTCGCCGGCCGGCAAGTACCTCGCGGAGAACGGCGTCCCGCGCGCCGAGTTCAACAGCTACGGCTCGCGCCGCGGCAACCACGAGGTCATGATTCGCGGCACGTTCGCCAACATCCGGCTGCGCAACCAGCTGCTGACCGATGTCGAGGGTGGCTTCACGCTCAACCACCTGACCGGCGAGCAGAGCACCATCTACGACGCCTCGGTCGCCTACCAGGAGGCCGGCATCCCGCTGGTCATCCTGGCCGGCAAGGAGTACGGCTCGGGTTCGTCGCGTGACTGGGCCGCCAAGGGCACCATGCTCCTCGGTGTCCGCGCCGTCATCGCCGAGAGCTACGAGCGCATCCACCGCTCGAACCTGATCGGCATGGGCGTGCTTCCGCTGCAGTTCCCGCAGGGCGAGAACGCCGCGTCGCTCGGCCTCACCGGTACCGAGACCTTCTCGTTCGCCGGCGTCACCGAGCTCAACAACGGCACCACGCCTCGCACGGTCAAGGTCACCACCGACACCGGCATCGAGTTCGACGCGGTCGTCCGCATCGACACGCCCGGCGAGGCCGACTACTACCGCAACGGCGGCATCCTCCAGTACGTCCTCCGGAAGATGCTCCGCAGCTGATTGCCTGGTCAAGGCCCGCTTCCCGGTCTCGGGAGGCGGGCTTTTCCATGGGGGTACGGCCCACGCGCCCCCACTTCGCACAGGCCGCGTTCACCCGTACCGCATCAAGGTTGGAAGCCGGTTTGGTCCGTCTCGGTGATCTCGCGCAGCACCCGGGCCGGGACGCCGGCCGCGATGACACCGGCCGGAATCGATTTCGTCACCACGCTGCCGGAGCCGATGATCGCCCCGTCGCCGATGGTGACGCCCTGGTTGATGGTGACGCCACCGCCGACCCACACGTTGTCACCGATCGTCACCGGCTTGGCGTAGCAGGCGCCCGCCGCCCGTTCCGCCGCGTCGATGGCGTGGTTGGACGTGTAGATGCCGACCCGCGGCCCGAACAGCACGTGATCACCGATGGTGATCCCGCCGCCGTCGAGCATCACGCAGTCGAAGTTGGCGTAGAACGCGTCCCCGATGCTGATGTTGAACCCGAACTCGCATCGGAACGTCGGCTCGAAGTAGCAGTCCCGCCCGGCCGACTTCAGCAGCCGCCGCAGGATCGCCTCCCGCTCGGCCGGCGGCTTGCCGAAACTGTCGTTGTACTCGTTCGTCAGCAGCACGGTCCGCTGCCGGGCCTCGACGAGTTCGTCGGTCAGATCGTTGTACATGCGGCCGGAGAGGATGTGCTCCCGCTGTGTCTCGAGCGTCACCCGACGATCGTCCCACGTGTCGGCGCGGCCACCCGGCCTGTGGTGAATAGGCTTCGGGAATGGATGACAAGACTGTTCTGGGCCGGATCAGCGAGCTGGTCGACGAGGAGCACAAGCTTCGCCGCCAGCTGAGCGAGGGCGCCATCTCCTCCGACGAGGAGCACACTCGTCTCAAAAATCTCGAAGAGTCCCTCGACCAGTGCTGGGACCTGCTGCGCCGCCGCCGGGCGGCCCGTGACGCCGGCCACGATCCGGACGCCGAGCAGGCCCACAGCACCGGCGAGGTGGAGGGTTACATTCAGTGAGGTGAGCCGGGGCCGTACGGCCCCGGCTCCCGCCGGACGTCAGCGCAGCCCCGCCTCGAAGTGAAGGCGCTCGATCAGCTCGTCCTCGTCGATGGTGAGGCCGCGTGACCGGAACCAGCTCGCCACGTTCCGCACGTCGCGGGCGATGAACTCGCCACCGCGAGGGTTGGCGATGACGTCCACGATCTGCGGCAGGTCGATCATGACCAGCCGGCCGTCGTGCACCATCGTGTTGTAGGGCGACAGGTCACCGTGGGCGACCTGGGCCCGGGCCAGCACCGACAGCGCGTCGGTCATCTGCCGCCAGAGATCGGCCAGCCTGTCCGGGTCGGCCCGGACCTGCGCGAGCCGTGGCGCGGCCTCGCCGGTCTCCCAGTCGCCGATGAATTCCATCATCAGCTCGGTGCCGACCAGCTGCACCGGGTAGGGAACGCAGACCAGGCCGCTCTCCTGCCCGATCTCCCACAACCGGCCGAGAGCGCCGAACTCGGCCATCGCCCACTGCCCGGAGATCATCTCCTTGCCGAACGCGGTCCGGTTGTTCATGGCCCGCATCTCACGGGACCGGCGGACCCGGCGCCCCTCGAGGTAGCCGGCGTCGCGATGGAACATCCGGTGGTCGCCGTCGCGGTATCGCTTGGCGGCCAGCATGCTGATCTTGTCGGTGCCGGGGATCGCCCGGCGGACCAGGAAGACATCGGCTTCCTTGCCGGTCTTGAGCATCCCCAGCTCGGTGTCGACTGCGCCGTACTCGGTGCGAACCCAGTCCGGGCGGGGTTCGGGGCCGTGCAGAGCGCCGTCCCACGTGGACCAGCGGTCGCCCTCCTCGGGCAGATCCGGGTCTTCCTGCAGGGCCGGCTCGATCCGGCCGCGCTTTACGAAAGTGGGGTCGTCGTCGTCGAACTTGCGGCGCTTGCCGCGCATGGTGGTGGAGCCGTAAGAGTCGTGCTCGCGCACTGGAGGTTCTCCTCGGAGAAAGAAGTTTTCGGGGAAACGAAGACAGCGGGCATCACAACGACAGCCATCTGGTCTGCACCCCCTTCTCTCTCGCCGGGTCTCTCTACAGCGCGCCAACTCTCTCCGATCACGGCGGAGCGCGCAACCGATTTATCTCAGCGGGCGGCCATGATCGCCGAGATCCCCTGGATCACGTTGCCCACCGCGTGGGTCGGCGCGAACCGGTTGTCCACCCAGTCCCGCCCGCGGTGCAGCCACACGCTGGGCAGGCCCAGCGCCGCCGCCCCGCCGATATCCGCCTCCGGGCTGTCCCCGAGCACCCACGCCCCGGCCAGCCGCATCCGTACCCGCTGCGCGGCGAGCGCGAAGATCCGCGGGTTCGGTTTGCTCACCCCGCACTCCTCGGAGATCACCCAATCGGCGACGTACCGGTCCAGACCTGTCCGGCGGATCCGGGACTCCTGCTGGTCGGCCGGCCCGTTGGTGACCACGACCGGGACCAGCCCGGCGTCGCCGGCGATCTCCAGCGCGCAACCGACCATGGGGTCGAGGCGTTCGTAGGTGAGTGGCCCACCGTTCAGCTCGTCGACCAGGTCGATCGAGGAGACCCGCAGCCGGTAGCGGTCGCGGATCCGGTCGGCGAGATCCCAGCGGGAGGTCAGACCGTCCGCGTCCACCGCGACCAGCCACTCCAGGTCGTCCTGCGGAGCCGCGATCTCGTCCAGGAACCCCTTGGCCCACAGCCGGAACGCACCACTGCGATCGAGCAGGGTGTCGTCCAGGGAGAGGAAGACTAGAGGCACGCGCGCACTTTACGTGAGCGCCCACGGAACCGAGAAGTCCAGGAGTGTTAACAAACCGCTGAGAGCATGACGAAATTCGCGTCATCCGATCAGGCGACGCGCCGCTCTAGTAAGCCGTACGTACGGATTGCAAGACCGCGCCGGCCCGTGACACGATCAGCGACGTGCCCAGGGTGAGTCAGGACCAGCTAGATGCGCGCCGCCACGAGATCCTCAGCGCGGCCCGCAACTGTTTCGCCCGGTTCGGCTACGGCGGCGCCACGGTCCGGCGGCTCGAAGAGGCCACGGGCATGTCCCGCGGCGCGATTTTTCACCATTTCCGGGACAAGGAACATCTGTTCCTGGCCGTGGCAGAGGACGACGCTGCCAGCATGGCGGAGACCGTCGCCCGCAACGGTCTGGTCCAGGTGATGCGTGACCTGCTCGAGCGGGCGGGCAACAGCGAAGGCGACACGGCCGGCTGGCTCGGCACCCAGCTCGAGGTGGCGCACCGCCGGCGTACCGATGCGGCTTTCGCGAAACGGTGGGCCCAGCGCTCCGCCGCCATCGCCGACGCCACCCGCGAGCGACTGCAGCGCCAGCGGGACGCCGGCGTCCTGCGCGACGACGTCCCGGTCGAGGTCCTCACCCAGTTCCTCGAGCTGGCGTACGACGGTCTCGTCCTCCACCTGGCCACCGGCCGCCCCGCCGGCGAGCTCGCGGCCGTCCTGGACGTGGTCGAGGATGCCGTCCGCCGGCACTGAGCCGCGAGGCTCCGCCCTGGTCACCGGAGCCTCCGGCGGTCTCGGTGCGGCGATCGCGCGCCGCCTCGCCGCGGACGGCTGGCCGGTGGCCGTCAACTACCTGCCCGACCCGGCAGGCGCCGAGCGGGTCGTCGCGGAGATCGTCGCCGCCGGTGGGACGGCGGCCGCCTTCCGCGCCGACGCCACCGACGAGGCCGACGTCGCGGCACTGATTCCGGCCGTACGCGACACACTGGGCCCGGTCCGGGTGCTGGTGCCCAACGCCACCGGGCCCCAGCCGGTCCGCCCGGCTCTGGACCTGACCTGGCAGGACCACCTCGACCAGCTGCTGTTCTTCGTCAAGAGCCCCACCCTGCTGATGCGGGCAGTGACGCCGGACATGCGTGAGCTGGGCGGCGGCCGGATCATCCAGATCGGTTCCGATCTGCCGGAGCGCTCCGCGCCGGGGATGTCCGCCTACTCCGCCGCGAAGGCGGCGCAGCTGTCCCTGACTCGCACCTGGGCGCGGGAGCTCGGCCCGCTCGGCATCACCGTGAACCTGGTCGCGCCCGGATGGATCCCCGTCGAACGGCACGCCGCCGTCCCCGCCGAGGACGTGGAGGCGTACCGGCTCGACGTCCCGCTGCAACGGATGGGAACGCCGGCCGAGGTCGCCGACGTGGTGGGCTTCCTCGCCTCGGACGCGTCCCGCTTCATCACCGGCGAACGGATCGCCGTGAACGGCGGGCACGTCCTGGGCTAGCGACCGGGCCGGTAACGCCGCCGATTACCCCGCGGGTAATGGCAGCGGCACCGTGCGGCTGCCTACGCTGCCGGAATGAGCGACGTGGGCAGACTGCTGCGCGGCTGGCGGGACACGCGGCGGATGAGCCAGCTCGACCTCTCCGGCCGGTCCGGGGTGTCGACCCGGCATCTGTCGTTCGTGGAGACCGGGCGGTCGCGGCCGACCCGGCAGATGCTGCTGCGCCTGGCCGAGGAGCTCGACGTACCGCTGCGGGCCCGCAACGAGCTGCTCCTGGCCGGCGGATACGCACCCGCCTACCCCGAGTCCGAGTTGGACGGACCGTCGCTGGCCGACGTGCTCACGGCGCTGCGCAACGTGCTGGCCGGGCACTCGCCCCATCCGGCCGTGCTGGTGGATCGCCACTGGACGATGGTCGACGCCAACGACGGGGTGGCGCTGTTCACCGTGGGGTGCTCCGCCGACCTGCTGGCCCCGCCGGTCAACGTCCTGCGTCTGGCACTGCACCCGGCCGGCATGGCGCCGCGGATCCGCAATCTTCCCGAATGGCGTACGCACATCCTGCACCGCCTCGACCGGCAGGCCGCCGCGACCGGCGACCCGGTGCTACGCGCGCTGCGCACGGAGCTGGCCGGATATCCCGGTGGCGGGGTCGCGGCCCGTCCGGACGGCCTCGTGGTCCCGCTGCACATCGACGCCCTGGAGTTCTTCAGCATCACGACCGTGCTCGGCACCCCGCGCGACGTGACCCTGTCCGAGCTCGCCATCGAGGCGTTCCTGCCCGCCGACGCGGCCACGGCGAACGCGTTGCACCGTGGGGTGGCAGGATCGGGGTATGGATCTCGGGCTCGCTGATCGTGTCTTCATCCTCACCGGAGCCTCCCGCGGGCTCGGGTTCGCCACGGCGCAGGCGCTGGTCGGCGACGGCGCCCGGGTGGTGATCTCCTCCCGCGACGGCGATCGGGTCGCCGAGGCGGTCGCCGCGCTGGGCGGCCCCGACCACGTTCTGGGTGTGACCGCCGACCTGTCCGATCCGAGCACGCCGCGCGAGCTGGTGCACTCCGCGCAGGAACGCTTCGGCCGGCTGGACGGCGCTCTGGTCTCGGTGGGCGGCCCGGCGCCGGGCACCGCGTCGAGCATGAGCGACGACCAGTGGACGAGCGCGTTCGAGACGGTGTTCCTCGGTTCGGTGCGGGCGGCCCGGACCTTCGCGTCGGCGCTGCCGGAAGGCGGCGCGATCGGGCTGGTGCTGTCCACCTCGGTGAAGACGCCGCTGGCCGGGCTCGGCCTGTCCAACGGTTTCCGTCCCGGCCTCGCGATGGTGGCGAAGGACATGGCCGACGAGTTCGGCGCGCGCGGCATCCGGGTGCTGAGCATCCTGCCCGGCCGGTTCATGACCGACCGCAGCCGAGAGCTGTTCGAGGCAGCCGCCGACCCGGTCGCCGCCGCCGAATCGGTCGCGGCCGGCGTCCCCCTCCGCCGCATCGGCGAGCCCACGGAGTTCGGCCGCGTCGCCGCCTTCCTCCTCTCCCCGGCGGCGAGTTACGTGACCGGCGTGGCGGTCGCGGTCGACGGCGGCGCCCTCCGCACCCTGTGACCCACCCGCCGCCGCCCTCTCGGGGCTCATCCGCCGCCCATCCACAGACGGCGGGGCGGTCAGCGCGTCTCGCTCCAGGCGGGCACGTGGCGGCCATGCCTCCGGTCCCGGTCGACCCCAACCCCACAAGATCTGCTGCGGTACGCCGGCCAAGCGCCGAAGAGGTCGCGGCAGCCTCCGACCGCACCGTCCCGGACGTGACCGGCCCGGATCTGCTGGTGCTGTTCTCCGGCATCAATCCGAGCCTGTACTCGGCCGCGACCGGCCATCACTTCGCCCGCCCAGGCAACAGGTTCTGGCCCGCGCTGCACGGTGCCGGTTTCACCGATCGTCTGCTGCGCCCCTCCGAGCAGCACCTCCTGCCCGCGCTGGGCCTGGGTATCACCAACGTCGTGGAACGCGCCACCGCCCGCGCCGACGAGTTGTCACCGGAGGAGTACGTGGCGGGCGGCGCCCGGCTGGCGGAACGAGTGGGCCGGTTGCGTCCGCGCTACCTGGCGGTGCTCGGGGTGACCGCCTACCGCGCCGCCTTCGGCCGCCCAAAGGCACGCCTGGGCCCGCAGGACGAACAGATCGCCGGTGTCCCGGTCTGGGTCCTCCCGAACCCGAGCGGCTTGAACGCCCACTTCCAGCTCCCCGCCCTGATCACCGAGTTCGCCGCCCTCCGCGCAGCCGCCCGCCCTTGACCCCGAACCTGATTCCGGGCCGTCGCAGAGAGCGCTGCCCCGATCGCGGACATTCGTTGTCACACCGAGTGGATCTTGGGCGCTCGTAGCGCCGCACCGGATACTCCTTGAACACTCACGGCGCCGCACCGGATACACCTTGAACACTCGCGGCGCCGCACCGGACGGACCTTGAACGCTCGTTCCCGCGCATCGATCGTGGACGGTGGTTGTCTCCCTGGCCGGAGACTTTCTGGCCGGAGACTTTCTGGCCCGCACGAATGTCCAGCATCCGGGAGGCAATGTCGACCTTGAATGTTAAGTCCTATTTGGGCAGCTCTAGGGCGGCAATCAACATCCAAGGTCGACACGACCCCGTCGGCGGGCCTGAACAGCGGACCCGGGCGGCGGCCCTAGACAGCAGCCGTGGACGGCGGGCTCGGGCGGCGGGCTCAGGCCGCAGCCCGCGTCGGGTCGGGCGGCGGACTCAGGCGGCGGCGATGATCTCCAGCTCGATCAGCCAGTTTCTCTCCAGCGTCTGCACGACGACAGCCGTGGTCGGGATGGAACGGCCGCCGAGCGCTGCGACACGGGCGGCCGCGTTCTCCTCGGCATAGGACACGTCCCGGAGATAGCTGGTCTGCCGGACGACGTTGTCCACCGTCATCCCGGCCGAGGCGAGGATGGCCCGGATGTTGTCCCATATGAGCACGAGCTGTTCGCTGAGCGTCTCGCCGGGCTTCCCGGAGCGATCGAGGCCCATAGTCCCCGAGATGTAGAGCGTCCGCTGAGCGCCGCGAACCTCCATGGCATGCACGTAGTCACTGGTGGCCGGATAGACGCCGTCCGTCGGGTTGTGCGCAACCATCTCCATCCGCCGAGGCTAACGATCAGCTACACAGTGGACATCCGGTTTACGTTCGGACGGGACACCCACCCCGCAGACGGCCGACCGAGCAGCGGTCCAGGGGCCAGACTGCCGGACGACCTGCGATCGAATAGCCGGACGCCAGACGGCCGAGCGGCCGCACGGCAGCGGCCGGGACAGTCAAGGCCGGACGGACGGCAGCGGCCGGGACAGTCGAGGGCCGGACGGACGGCAGCGGCCGGGACGGCGGGGTGGGCAGGCGGAGGGATGGGCCACGGTCATGGTCGGTCGCGGTCGTCGCCGGGGCGTGGTGGCAGGACACGCTCCTCGTGCGTGGCGATCTCGCGCCGGAAACGGTCGGCCGACGGGTGCCAGGCCTCGTCGATCGGGCCCATCAGGCCTCCGCCGACTCCCTTGCGACGGGCCCAGACGGCGAACCGGAGCAGGAACAGGCAGACGACGGCGAGGCCCGCGAGGGTGAAGAGGTAGCCCATCAGATCACCGCTTCCGTGAACTGGGTCCGATACAGCGAAGCGTAGAGGCCGCCCGCGCCGATCAGCTCCTCGTGACGGCCTCGCTCGACGATCCGTCCCTTGTCGAGCACCAGGATCTGGTCGGCCTCCCGGATCGTGGAGAGGCGGTGCGCGATGACGAGCGCGGTCCGCCCGCGCAGCGCCTCGGCGAGGGCCCGCTGCACGGCCGCCTCGGATTCGCTGTCCAGGTGTGCGGTGGCCTCGTCGAGGATCACGATCGACGGCTGTTTGAGCAGCAGGCGGGCGATGGCGAGGCGTTGTTTCTCGCCGCCGGAGAACCGGTAGCCGCGCTCGCCCACCACCGTGTCCAGCCCGTCGGGCAGGGCTCGGACCAGAGCGGCGATCCGTGCTCCGGTGAGGGCCTCCCACATCTGCTCCTCGGTGGCGCCGGGCCGGGCGTAGCGCAGGTTGTCGGCGATCGTCTCGTGGAAGAGATGTGAGTCCTGGGTGACGACGCCGACAGTGTCGCGCAGCGACTCCAGGGTCGCGTCGCGGACGTCGACCCCGCCGACCAGGACCGTCCCGCCGGTTACGTCGTAGACCCGGGAGACCAGCATCGACGTGGTCGACTTGCCGGCGCCGGACGGCCCGACGAGCGCGACCATCTGGCCCGGCTCGACGGTGAAGTCGAGGCCGGTGAGCACCTCCTCCTGCTCCGTGCGGTCGAGGGTGCTCACGTCCTCGAGGGTGGCGAGCGAGACCTGGTCGGCGCTGGGATACCGGAACCGCACGTCACGGAACTCGATCCGCCCCGACCCGGCCGGGACCGGGACGGCATCGGGTTTCTCGGCGATGCCCGGTTTCAGGTCGAGCACCTCGAAGACCCGGTCGAACGAGACCAGCGCGCTCATCACGTCGACCCGGACGTTGCTGAGCGCCGTGAGCGGCCCGTAGAGCCGGGTGAGCAGCAGGGCCAGGGTGACGACGGTGCCGGCCGAGACGTTGCCGCGGACCGCGAGCCAGCCGCCCAAACCGTACGTCAGCGCCTGCGCGAGGGAGGCGACGAGCAACATCGCCACAAAGAACGTGCGGGAGTACATCGCCTGCTGGACACCGATGTCGCGGACCCGGGAGGCGCGCTCGCCGAACCGGGCCGCCTCGTTGTCGGGACGGCCGAACAGTTTGACCAGCAGGGCGCCGGAGACGTTGAACCGCTCGGTCATCGTCGCGTTCATCTTGGCGTCCAGGTCGTACGACTCGCGGGTGATCTCGGCGAGCCGTTTCCCCACCCGGCGGGCGGGCACGATGAACACCGGCAGGAGCAGCAGCGACAGCGCGGTGATCTGCCAGGACAGGGTGAACATCACGGCGGCCGTGAGCGCCAGCTGGATGACGTTGCTGACCACACCGGACAGTGTCGACGTGAAGGCCCGCTGGGCGCCGACGACGTCGTTGTTGAGCCGGCTGACGAGGGCGCCGGTCTGGGTGCGCGCGAAGAACTGCAGCGGCATGCGCTGCACGTGGTCGTAGACCCGGGTCCGCAGGTCGAGGATGATGCCCTCGCCGATGCGTGCCGAATACCACCGCTGGGCGAGTGACAGCAGGGCGTCGGCGACCGCGAGCCCGGCGATCACCAGCGCGATCCGCACCACAGCCCCGGCCGCACCGGAGCCACCCGCGGTGATCGCGTTGATGACCTCACCGGCGAGCAGTGGCGTGGCCACCCCGATCCCGGCGGCGAGCACCACGGTCAGCAGGAACACCGCGATGTCGCGACGATACGGCCCGGCGAACCGGACGATCCGCCGGGACACGCCCTTGCGTACCCGATGCTCGTTGACCCGGTCCGCGTTCTGGATCGACCGCAGGACACTCCAGCTGGACATGTCACCTCCCGGGTGCCGTTCGACGGGGCAGTTGGAGAAAGTCTGCCTCGTGGGTACGACAATCCCGGGAGGTGATCTACTCCCCCGAGCCCAGCAATTCGCTGAGCCGCCGTGTCTGGGCCTCGCGCTCGGCCCGGTCCTGCTCCGCGTACGACCGTAGGGACGCACCCGCCAGCAGGGCCTTGATCTCGCCGACCGCGCCCCTGTCCGCCGCCAGCACCGCGGCAGCCAGCTCCGCGACCGCCCCGTCGAGTCCGGCCCGGGGTACCACGGCTGTCGCCAGCCCCATCCGGTCCGCCTCGTCGGCGGCGATGCGCCGCCCGGTCACGCAGATCTCCAGTGCCCGGGACGGACCGACGAGCTCGGTGAGCCGTTTGGTGCCGCCCAGGTCGGGAACCAGCCCGAGTGTGACCTCCGCCATGGAGAACCGCGCGTCGTCGGCGAGGATCCTCATGTCGCAGTTCAACGCAAGCTGGAAGCCGGCCCCGATCGCATGTCCTTGTACCGCGGCAATCGTCACAATGGACGGACTCCGCAACCAGGTGAACGCGGTCTGGAACCCGGCAATCCGATCCGCGCACTCGGACGCGGACAACTGCGCCAGGCGGGACAGTGAAGAATCGCCGTCGCCCCGTGCCACCGACAGATCCAGGCCCGCGGAAAACGCGCGCCCCTCGGCTCGGACAATGACGACCCGTACGTCCCCCGGCAATTTCCGGGAAATGCTGCCTAGCTCCGTCCACATCTCCGGAGTCTGGGCATTGAGAACGTCGGGCCGGCACAACGTCACCGTCGCGACCGGCCCGTCCTGTTCGTAGCGAACGCCTACCTCGTCGGTCGAACCCGGATGGGCGTTCCCGGCCGTCACGCCTTCTTACGGCGGCGTGCGCCACCACGCTGGCGCAACTGCACGCCCGACTCGGTGAGCACCCGGTGCACGAATCCGTAGGAACGGCCGGTGGACGCTGCGAGCGCGCGGATGCTCTCTCCGCCGGTGTAACGCTTCACCAGGTCCTTGGCGAGCGACTGCCGCTCGCTACCGACGATTCGACGACCCTTCTCAGTACTGGTAGCTGTGCCAGTGGCTGCCATCTTGAATCCTCACGTCGCAGACAGTGCGGTCAGATACGGTCCCACCTATTACACCGTCTCGGACGATCATGCGCCAGGTATCTAGCCCCCGTGAACGTGCCCATTTATTACTGTCAGGAACTTGACGGTTACCACCGGCATCAATGTCAGACAGTTTGCCGACAGGGTGTCGGCACGCATTTCCGCCTCGGGGGCCGCGCTCCCAAGACCATCGATCACCTGCGAAAACACTCGATCGAGGGGAGCGCCTCGATCGCTCCGGAGAGTGCTGTGATCGCTCCATGGCGTGACTCTCGACCTTGGCCCGGAGCGGCCTGCGGCTGCCCGACCTGTTCGTAAACGCCCGAACATCGCACTGTCTGTGTGGGCACCAGTTGACAACTGAGGATCGACGATGATCGGACCTCGGTACGGACTTACGCCAGCTCGACGAGCTCCAGCAGATCGTCGCTCCAGGCGTCCTCGTCACCGTCGGGCAGCAGGATCGCCCGGTCCGGCTTGAGCGCCTGCACACAGCCGGCATCGTGCGTGACCAGCACGATCGCGCCCGGGTAGTTGGCGATCGCGTCGAGCACCTGCTCCCGGCTGACCGGGTCGAGGTTGTTCGTCGGCTCATCCAGCAGCAGCACGTTGGCGCCCGAGCAGACCAGGGTGGCCAGGGCGAGACGGGTCTTCTCGCCACCGGAGAGCACACCGGCCGGCTTGTCGACGTCGTCGCCCGAGAAGAGGAACGCGCCGAGGATCTTCCGCAGCTCGGTGTCGGTCTGCTCGGAGCCGGCACTGCGCATGTGCTCCAGGATCGTCCGATCGACGTCCAGCGTCTCGTGCTCCTGGGCGTAGTAACCCAGCCGCAGCCCGTGCCCGGCGCGCACTTCACCGGTGTCCGGCTCGAGCAGACCGCCCAGCATCCGCAGCAGGGTGGTCTTGCCGGCGCCGTTCAGGCCCAGGATGGCCACGCGCGAGCCGCGGTCCACCGCGACACTGACATCGGTGAAGATCTCCAGCGACCCGTACGACTTGGAAAGGCCTGTCGCGGTCAGCGGCGTCTTGCCGCACGGAGCCGGACTCGGGAAGCGGACCTTCGCCACCTTGTCGGAGCTGCGGACCTCCTCCAGACCGCCGAGCAGTTTCTCGGCACGACGTGCCATGTTCTGCGCGGCGACCGTCTTGGTGGCCTTGGCACGCATCTTGTCGGCCTGCGCCATCAGAGCGCCGGCCTTCTTCTCGGCGTTGGCCCGCTCGCGGCGGCGGCGGCGCTCGTCGGTCTCACGCGCCTCGAGGTACGTCTTCCAGCCCATGTTGTACATGTCGACGACCGAGCGGTTGGCGTCGAGATACCAGACCTTGTTCACCGCGGCGTCGAGCAGCTCGACGTCGTGGCTGATCACGATGAGGCCACCCTTGTGCTGCGCCATGTAACCGCGCAGCCAGGCGATCGAGTCGTGGTCGAGGTGGTTGGTCGGCTCGTCGAGCAGCAGGATGCCCTTGCCGTTCTGTCCGGAGTTCGCGAACAGGATGCGGGCCAGCTCGATCCGGCGGCGCTGACCGCCGGAGAGGGTGCCGATGGTCTGGGCCAGCGCACGCTCGGGCAGGCCGAGGTTGGCACAGATCCGGGCGGCCTCGGCCTCGGCGCCGTAACCACCGAGGGCGGAGAACTGGTCCTCCAGGTGGCCGTACCGCCGGACCAGCTTCTCCTCGGAACTCTCCTCGAGCTGGATCTCGAGCTTCTGCATCTCGGCGAGGATGGTGTCCAGACCGCGGGCGGACAGCACACGATCGCGGCCGGTCACGTTCAGGTCACCGGTCCGCGGGTCCTGGGGCAGGTAACCGATCTCGCTCGTCCGCTCGACCTGTCCGGCGTACGGAATGCCCTCGCCTGCAAGGACTTTGAGGGTGGTGGTCTTTCCGGCGCCGTTGCGGCCGACCAGGCCGATCCGGTCGCCGGGCTGCACCCGCAGGGTGGTCGGGGAGATGAGGATGCGCGCGCCGGCGCGGAGTTCCAGTCCGGTGGCGGTGATCATGAGGTTTCTCTCGCTCTCGGTGAGACGGCTGACTCAGGGCGCAGAAAAGCGCCGGCCATCGAGAGGACGGTCGGCGCCGGGGCAGGTCAGCCTTCGCAGAGCAGCACGCGACCATCTTACTCGGCCCCCGGTAACACCTCCCACCCGATTAATTCACAAGATCAACGGGTACACGCCGGACAACCGTGCAGAGGTGGTCTCCCGGGCAACCGTCTTGAAGGTAGGACGAGATGGAACTCAATGAACGCGCCGACATCGACGCCGGATCGGTGCAGGACGCCCGCGGATCGGGTGGCGGTGGCGGCATAGGCGGCCTGCCGATCGGCGGCGGCGGACTCGCCGGCATCGTGATCACCCTGGCCATCGCCCTGATCGGCGGCTACTTCGGGATCAACACCCTCGGCAGCGGCGACAACTCCGCCCCGCCCGGGAACAACCTCGACCAGTGCGCGAACGAGCAGCAGCGTGTGCAGTTGCTGGAGTGCCGTAACGCGCTCTATGTGACGTCGATCCAGCGGTTCTGGCAGAAGCAGCTTCCCGAGTCGTTCGGTGAGCAGTACAAGCCCGCCACCACCATCATCTTCTCGCAGCGGGTCAGCACGGGGTGCGGCGCGGCCGACTCCGGCGTCGGACCGTTCTACTGCCCCGCCGACGACCGGGTGTACATCGACCTGACCTTCTACCAGGTGCTCGCCAAGCAGCTCGGCGCTCCGGGTGAGTTCGCTCAGCCGTACGTGCTGGCCCACGAGTACGGGCACCACGTGCAGGACGTGCTCGGCACCGAGGCGGAGATGCGCCGCCGTCAGGAGCGCGACCCGGACTCCGCCAACCAGGAGTCGGTGAAGCTGGAGCTGCAGGCCGACTGCTACGCCGGCGCCTGGGCGCACGCCGCGTCGAACACCGTCGACAAGGACGGCGACAAGATCTTCAAGAGCCTCACCGAGACCGACGTCCAGGAGGGTATCCAGGCCGCCGGTCAGATCGGCGACGACGCCCTCCAGAAGCAGGGTGGTGGCCAGGTCAACCCGGAGCAGTTCACCCACGGCACGTCCGAGCAGCGCCAGCGCTGGTTCCGGGTCGGCTGGGAGAGCGGCGACCCGAAGCAGTGCGACACCTTCAAGGCCGGCGTGACTCTGTGACCGGTTCCTGAATCAGGATCGGCACGGCGCGAGCCGCGGCAACGGCGGACACCAGGACCGCGTGCCGCGGCTCGGGCACGTCGAGCAACCGGCCGGCCCGCAGGGCGGCGACCGGAGCCAGCTGCGGTGTGGCGAGGATCGCATCGACGGCGGAGCGGTCGCCGCCGGTGACGAGCGCGGCGATCGTACGTACCTCGGGGAGAAGAAGGCGGCCCGCGATGCCGGCGCCGTCGGCGGCCGCCGCTTTGGCCTGATTGTCGCGCCGACGCGCGAAGCGCTGCTGTGACCAGCCACCCGCCGCCGTGCGTCCCTGCACGTAATGCGTGTCCACCTTGGACGTGACGAGTTCGTCGCCGTCGGCGATGCCGACGGCGACCGCGCCCTTGCGGGCCAGCAGCAACCCGAGCCTCCGCGGCCTGCGTGCCTCGGCGATCAGCTCGGCCACGGTCGAGACGGCCACGGCCCCGGGTGGCAGATGCAGCGTCGCCGACGCACCGTCGGCGCCGGTCACGGTCAGACCCTCTTCGTCGTACGCGCCATGGCGCGCCTCGAAGTTCTCCAGCCATCGGGGCAGCCGCTCGGGCGCGACGTCGACCCACTTCCCGCCCCCGGCGGCGGCTCGTTCTGCCACCCCACCAGCCTACGGCGCCACGCCGACGGGTTTCTGCCGCACGCCCGGGCCCTCCTGCCGGCCTCGCGGTTTCTGTCATACCCCGGTGGGAGGATGCGGACATGAGCGACCTCGCGTTGGTGCTGGTCGAGCGGCTGACCGGCGCCTTCGAACAGGCCCGCGACCCGGCACGGGCCGTGGGCGCCGCCGCCTACATGCGCGACCAGTTCCCGTTCCTCGGCCTGACCAGCGCGGTGCGACGGGCACAGGCACGCGTCGCGCTGGCCGGTCTGCCATCGCCGTCGGAGGCCGAGCTGCGCGACGTGGCCCTGGCCTGCTGGACGCGAGACGAGCGCGAGTTCCAGCAGTTCGCCTGTGACTACCTGATGCGGCACATCGCTGTCGCGGGCCCGGCGTTCCTCGACACCGCCGCCGAGCTGATCACCACGAAGTCCTGGTGGGACACTGTGGACCCACTCGCCACCCACGTCGTGGCCGGCCTGGTCCGCCGGCACCCAGGCCTGGCCGCCCGGATGGACGAGTGGTCCGGCGCGGCCGACAAATGGCTGATCCGCACGGCGATCCTGCACCAGCTGCACTATCGCGAGGCGACCGACACCGGGCGCCTGTTCGGTTACTGCGCCGGGCAGGCCGGTCACCGCGACTTCTTCGTCCGCAAGGCGATCGGTTGGGCGCTGCGCCACTACGCCCGCACCGACCCGGACGCGGTGCGGACGTTCCTGACCACCCACGTGGACACCCTGTCCCCGCTCTCCGTCCGGGAGGCCTCGAAGCACCTATGACTCCGCATAGCGCCTCACGGCCCGGCCATCCAGCAACAGCCTCCGGCTCGTCAGGTGTCCAGCAGCAGATGCACCGCCAGGACGGCGATCACCACGCTGGAGACCAGGGCGGTGACGAGGCGGCCACGGTCACCGGTGAGGAACCGCCCTATCAGCGAGCCGCCGCCGGCAATCAGCAGCTGCCAGCTCGCCGACGCGAGGAAGGCCCCGGCGACGAACCAGACGCCGCCTCCGGCACCGCCGCTGCCGAGCACCAGCGCGGCGAAATAGATCACGGTCGCCGGGTTGAGCAGGGTCAGGGCCAGCACCCCCGCGTACGCCCGGAGTGCCGTCGCCGGACGCTCGTCGCGCTCGGTGATGCCTGGCCGGCGGATCGCGCCCAGTGCGGTCCATCCGGCGAGCGCGAGCAGAACCAGTGCCCCGGCCCAGCGCAGCGGCGTCGCCACCGGCGCGACGGCCGAGGCCACGGCCGCTCCCCCGGCGACGGCGATCAGTGCGTAGATCCCGTCCGCGGTGGCCGCGCCCATCCCGGCGGCCGCCCCGACCCGCAGCGACGTGCGGGCGCTGAGCCCGGCGATCAGCACGCCGATGGCTCCGACGGGCACGGCGATGCCGTAACCGGCGACCACGCCGGCCAGGAACGCCCCGCTCATGACCGTTGCCGCAGACCCGCCGTCCGACAGGCGGCCGGCTGCTGTCGCCCGGCCCGATCGGCCACGGCGACAGAGACGGCGAGGTACGGCTTCAACTTGGTCACGCCGCCATCCTGGGTCCTGTCCGGGCGTACCGGCCAGTGATTTTCGCGGGTCAGAAAGGGCATCCCGGAATCAACATGTTGATCACGTGACGTTTCACATCAACCTCATAGCGTGACCGCGGGCGGTCCGACTCGATAGGGTCCGATCATGGTCGCTGAACTGATTCTGGTCCGGCACGGGCAGAGCCTGGCCAATGTCGCCTTCGCCGCCGCCGACGCGGACGGGTTGATGGAGGTGGCGGTGAGCGGGCGCGACGCCGAGGTGCCGCTCACCGAGACGGGCGAGGAGCAGGCCGCGGCGCTGGGACGCTGGCTGGCCGCCCTTCCGGACGAGCACCGGCCACAGGTGGCGATCACCTCGCCGTATCTTCGGGCCCGGGAGACCTGGCGGATCGCCGCCGAGGCCTCCGGCCTGGACCTTCCGGAGCCGACCACCGACGATCGCCTGGTCGACCGGCTGATGGGCGAGCTGGAGCTGCTCACCCGGGCGGCGATCGCAGCGCGCTTCCCGGACGAGTCGGGCCGGCGGGCCGCCGCGGGCGAATTCGAGTACACCCCACCCGGCGGAGAGTCGTTCGCCGACATCGCGGTCCGCCTGCGGTCCTTTCTGGACGATCTGCGCGACCGGCATCCCGGCGAGCGCGTGATCGTGGTCGCCCACGACGCGGTGGTGCTCATGATGCGCGCCGTCATCGAGAACCTCGACTGGGACGAGGTGCTCGCCGTGGAGAAGGAGTCGGGCAACGTACGCAACGCGTCGATCACCCGGTTCGCCGCCGCGTCCGGGAAGCTGACGCTCGACCGGTACAACGTGATCGACCACCTGCCGCCCACGTGAGACATTCCCAAGCATCGATGATTACCTTGCCCCGACCGGCCGGGAATCATATGTTCGGTCGGTGCCCGTCGCTCATCTCCCCCGCGGGCAGGTTCACCCGCGTCACGTGGTGAACCGTCAGCTGGGCGCTCTTCTCACCGCCGAGGCGCTCTCCATGCTCGGCAGCCGGATCACCTTCGTGGCCGTACCCTGGCTCGTTCTCACCACACAGGACTCGGCGCTGCTCGCCGGTCTGGCGGGACTGGCCGAGATGCTGCCGTACGTGCTGGCCGGCCTGATAGGCGGGCCCATAGTGGACCGGGTGGGCCCACGGCCGACAGCGGTGGCCGCCGACACGGCCAGTGTCCTCGCCGTCGCGGGCATCCCGCTGCTCGCCTACTGCGATTCGGTCTCCCTGGGCGTGCTGCTGGCCCTCATCGCCCTGGCCGGCGCGTTACGCGGCTTCGGCGATGCGGCCAAGCGGGCGCTGCTGCCCAGGACACTCGCGGCGGCCGGTGTCTCCACCGAGCGCGGCACCGCCTTGTACGACGGCATCTGCCGCGCCTCGACACTCGTCGGCCTGCCGCTGGCCGGGGTGCTCATCGCCGCGTTCGGGCCGGCGCCGGTCCTGCTCTTCGACGCCCTGTCGTTCGCGGCCAGCGCGCTGATCATCGGCATCCTGGTCCGGGTCGGCCATGCCGACGCGGCGGCCCTCGCCGAGAGCGAACATCAGGGGTACACTGCGGCGCTGCGGGACGGGTTCCGATACGTACGCTCCGACCGGCTCATCCTCGGCGTCATGTCGATGCTGTTCGCCACCAACATGTTCGATCAGGCGTTCGCGACGGTCTTCGTACCGGTCTGGGTCCGGGAGAGTCCGCACGGCCCCGCCGCCCTCGGCGTCATCGGCACCGCCTTCGGCCTGGGCGCCGTCGCCGGGAACATCCTGTACACGGTGATGGCCCCACGCCTGTCCCGGCGGCTCACCGTCGGCGTCTGCTTCTTCCTGGGCGGTCCGGCACAGCTGCTGGCCCTGGCTCTGACCGACCGGATGTGGACGGTCCTGGTCACGGCCGCCCTGGCCGGCGCGCTGATGTCCACGGTCAACCCGATCCTGATGGCGTCCGTCTACCGCCGCATCCCCACCCACCTGCACGGCCGGGTCATCAGCGTGCTGATAGCCGTCTCATGGGCCGGAATCCCGTTCGGCGGCGTCATCGGCGGCTGGGCCACCGACCGGCTGGGCCTGCAGAACGCGGCGCTGGTGGCCGCCCTCGGCTACCTGGCCGTGACCATGGCCCCATTCCTGTTTCCGGCCTGGCGCGAACTCGACGCCCGCACCCGCTCCGAGTCCACCCGAGCGGTCGTGGCCGCCTGACCCGGAGCCGTACCGAGCGGTCGTGCCCGCCTGACCCGGAGCCGTACCGAGCGGTCGTGGCCGCCTGACCCGGAGCCGTACAGCGAAAAGGGGGTGCTTCGGGCCCGGCCGGTGGATACGGTCGCCTCGATGACTCTCGCTCATGATGTGACCGGCTCCGGGCCGGCAGTTCTGTTGCTGCATTCGACCGTGTGCGACCGGCGGATGTGGGATCCCCAGGTGCCGGCACTGGCAGGCGCGGGCCACCGTGTGGTGCGTTGCGACATGCCCGGCTACGGCGGGACACCTGTGCCCGCCGGACGTTTTGACGAGGCCGCTGCGATCGCCGGGCTCCTCGACGACCTCGGCGCCGACCGGGTGGCGATCGTCGGCGCGTCCGGTGGCGGCAGGCTGGCGATCGAGTTCGCCTCCCGGTGGCCGGACCGCGTGACTGCCCTCGCCCTGCTCTGCACCGCGCTGCGCGGTCACGAGCCCAGCGCCGAACTGCAGGCGTTCGACGAACGCGAGGAGGCCCTCCTGGAGGCGGGTGACATCACCGGCGCCGTCGATCTCAACGTCGAGGTGTGGGTGGGCCCCGAGGCAGAGGACAAAACCCGTGATCATGTACGGGTGATGCAGCGCCACGCCTTCGAAGTGCAGATCGCCGCCGAGAACGTGCCCTACGAGCCGTTCCGCGTCGAGCCCGACCCGGCCCGGATCACCGCGCCGACCCTGCTGGTCACCGGATCCCACGACCTGCCCGACTTCCGTGACATCGCGATCCACCTGGACGGGCGGCTGCCACAGTCCCGCCACCTGCACCTCGACTGGGCCGGCCACCTGCCGAGCCTGGAACGGCCGGACGAGATCAACGCACTCCTGCTGGACTTCCTGCCCTCCGCCCACCGGTAACCCCGGTCGCTCCTGACACGGTCCGCGCGGCAACGGGTCCCACTCGCTCAGCGCGGACCGCCCGCAACCCGCATACCGCAAACGCCGGCCCGACACCGCCCTCACTACGGCACGTCACTGCCAGACTTCCCCATCCCGCTGCAGGCCGGGCAGGCTCGGGCCCCATCGGACCCTCTGCACATCGACTCGCCCGAACCTCCAGCAGCCGACCCACGCGACCAGCCGTTGGCCGGCGAGCCTGGACCGGAGCCTGCGCTCCACTCCCCCACGAGCAGCGAGCCCGACAGGCAGGGCGTCAGAACGCGTGACTGCAGGAACCGACAGCGTCCGATGAGCCACCGTCTTCACTGTCGTCGCCCCCTGACCGGACGCCAATCCCGCCGACCCGGAGATTCGCCGGCCGGGGTATCCATCGGCTGACGCGTTCGCCGTCATTCCATTCACGCCCGCGCCATTCCGCCCGCTCGAGCTGGCGGAATCTTGTGCGGTTGTCATCGCTGACTCAATTCTTGTGACTCGCCGCCTGGCAGTAGACGCCACCCAACATCGACCACCAGCCGCCATAGATCTTGGCAACCAATAGTCGCCGGAAACGCACGATCGCCGCGGACGATGATTCAATTTCCGCAATTCGGGCGTCGGTACGTCCGATACGTGGTGACCTACACCCACATACACGCCACAAATCACCACACACACCGCTGCCCCCGGCAACGTGGAAACCCACGCCCACCGGCACACCACAAATCACCACACACACCGCTGCCCCCGGCAACGTGGAAACCCACGCCCACCGGCACACCACAAATCACCACACACACCACCACCCCCGGCAACGTGGAAACCCACGCCCACCGGCACACCACAGGTCACCACGCACACCGGGGAGGGTGACCTATTCGCGGGAACGGCTGAACCACGGGGACACCCAACGACCGGCACCGACCGCGATGATCAAGGTCGCGTCCACCGAAGTGGTGTATGACCGGGACTTTCCGGGATGAAAGAGGCGGCCACCGCAGATCCTTCGGATTGCCTAGATCAGAAGGAGAG
>NZ_PVMZ01000045.1 GCF_003001815.1 Actinoplanes italicus | reverse complement strand
GCCGGGTCCGTCGTCTCAGCCGGGTCCGTCGTCTCAGCCGGGTCCGTGGTCTCAGCCGGGTCCGTGGTCTCAGCCGGGTCCGTTGTCTCAGCCGGGTCCGTCGTCTCAGCCGGGTCCGTCGTCTCAGCCGGGTCCGTGGTCTCAGCCGGGTCCGTCGTCTCAGCCGGGTCCGTCGTCTCAGCCGGGTCCGTCGTCTCAGCCGGTGTCGTGCCGCCCGGCGTGGTCCCACCCGGCGTGGTCCCGCCCGGCGTCGTGCCGCCCGGCGTGGTCCCGCCCGGCGTGGTCTCACCCGGCGTCGTGCCGCCCGGCGTGGTCCCAGCCGGCGTCGTGCCGCCCGGCGTGGTCCCGCCCGGCGTGGTCCCGCCCGGCGTCGTCCCGCCCGGCGTCGTCCCGCCCGGCGTCGTGCCGCCCGGCGTGGTCCCAGCCGGCGTCGTGCCGCCCGGCGTGGTCCCGCCCGGCGTGGTCCCGCCCGGCGTGGTCCCGCCCGGCGTGGTCCCGCCCGGCGTCGTGCCGCCCGGCGTCGTGCCGCCCGGCGTGGTCCCAGCCGGCGTCGTGCCGCCCGGCGTCGTGCCGCCCGGCGTGGTCCCGCCCGGCGTGGTCCCGCCCGGCGTGGTCCCGCCCGGCGTCGTGCCGCCCGGCGTCGTGCCGCCCGGCGTGGTCCCGCCCGGCGTGGTCCCGCCCGGCGTGGTCCCGCCCGGCGTGGTCCCGCCCGGCGTCGTCCCGCCCGGCGTGGTCCCGCCCGGCGTCGTCCCGCCCGGCGTCGTGCCGCCCGGCGTCGTCCCGCCCGGCGTGGTCCCGCCCGGCGTCGTCCCGCCCGGCGTCGTGCCGCCCGGCGTGGTCCCACCCGGCGTGGTCCCAGCCGGCGTCGTGCCGCCCGGCGTCGTGCCACCCGGCGTCGTGCCACCCGGCGTGGTCCCACCCGGCGTCGTGCCACCCGGCGTGGTGCCACCCGGCTTCGTCCCACCCGGCTTCGTCCCACCCGGCGTGGTACCGCCCGGCTTCGTCCCACCCGGCGTCGTGCCGCCCGGCTTCGTCCCGCCCGGCGTGGTACCGCCCGGCTTCGTCCCGCCCGGCGTGGTACCGCCCGGCTTCGTCCCACCCGGCTTCGTCCCACCCGGCTTCGTCCCACCCGGCTTCGTCCCACCCGGCTTGTTTGTCGTTCCACCCGGCTTCGGGGACTCAAAGATCACCGGCGGCGGAAGCTGGATGACGACCTGCTGGACCACCTGCTGGACCACCTGCTGGACCACCTGCTGCACCGCCTGCGGGGCGGGCTGCTTGGCCGGCTTGCTGGTCGGCTTCGTCTTCTGCAGGATCTCCTTGATCGCCTTCTGCACGGCCTCCTGCACGGCCTTCTGGACGACCTGCTGGATGGACTGCTGGCTGGCCTTCTGGGAGGTCTTGCTCCCCGTCGTCTGCACCGCCTGCTGGACGGACTGCTGGACCGCCTGCTGGACCACGCTTTGGGACGCGGCTGTGCCGCTCTGCTGGAGGACCTGCTGGACGGACTGCTGCACCGCCTGCTGGATGACATTCGCGGCAGGCATCGATTTGCCGGGGGGCGGCTTCTGCGTGGTCTTGCCGGGTACCTTGGTCTTAGGTTTTGTGGCGGTCGCCCCGCCAATGAACTGCACGTTGCCGGTCGGCTCCCAGCCGATTAAGTCAGGCCATTTCTGTGGGAATTTTGCTGGCCATTTCTTGGGCCATGTCGAGGGTTTTTCCAAGGAGAGGACATAAACCTGTGTCTTCTGTTTCAAGCGCGCGGGCTTGCAGTCGCACTTGACCCAGATCTTGTGCCGTTTGCCCAGCTCACCAATGTTCTTGCAGGCAGCTTGGCTCTTGAAGACCGGCACCTTGACGACGGCGGGCGGTCCACCTTCGGGATTGCCCGCAAAACTGCTGGAACCCGTCGTGGTCGGCGCTGCGGTCGCCGGCCCCATTCCGAGCGCGGCTCCAGTTGCCAGACCTATTCCGAGCATCAGCATTCGCGTCAGCTTGTTCATATCGCTCCCCTCCGAAACACTTGGGCAGCGATAGCCGACCACGACGGCCGCAGACACCAACGGAGTTTGGGAGAGGATCGGCTGTTCGGCTAATTTCAGCGGCCGGCCGGTCAGATTTGACGGGATGAACGACCGAATGTCGGAGTTATTGCCTCACCGGGCCAGATAGTGACCGTCGCGGCCGAGGGTCCGGCCGCGACGGATAACCTACGGCTTGAGTACGACCTTGATGCAGCCGTCGTCCTTCTTCTTGAAGATGTCGTACGCGTGCGGCGCCTCTTCGAGCGGCATCCGGTGAGTGACCAGGTCGTCGACGCCGAGCGGGTCGCCGTCACCGGTGAGCAGGGGCATCACCTCGTCGACCCAGCGTTTCACGTGCGCTTGGCCCATGCGCAGGGTCACGCCCTTGTCGAAGAGGTCCATCATCGGGAACGGATCGGCGTTTCCCCCGTACACCCCGATGATCGAAATGGTCCCGGCCCGGCGAACGGCACCGAATGCGGTATGCAGAGCGGCCATCCGGTCCACGCCGAGGGTCTCGGTCGCCTTGCGGGCGATCGGGTCGGGCAGCATGCCGGCCGCCTTCATCGCCGCCGACTGGATCGGCGAACCGTGTGCCTCCATGCCGACCGCCTCGATGACCCGGTCGGCGCCACGGCCGTGGGTGAGTTGCCGGACGGCGTCGGGAACGTCGTCGACCGTACCCATGTCTATGGTCTCGATGCCGTTGCGGGCCGCCATGGCCAGGCGCTCCGGCACGCTGTCGACCGCGATGACCCGCTCCGCGCCCAGGTGCCGGGCGATGCGGGCGGACATCTGCCCGATCGGGCCGAGGCCGGTGACCAGGACCGTGTCGCCGGGTTCGACGTCCGCCCACTTCGCCGCCTGCCAGGAGGTGGTCAGCACATCGGACAGGAAGAGGAACCGCTCGTCGGGATACCCCTCCGGCACCTTGATCGGGCCGAAATGGGCCTGCGGAACCCGGAGGAACTCGGCCTGCCCACCCGGGACCTGGCCGTAGAGCTTGGTGTAGCCGAACAGCGAGGCGCCGGTGCCCTGCTCACGGGTCTGGGTCGTCTCGCACTGCGCGAAGTAGCCTCGTGAACACATCCAGCAGTGTCCACAGGAGATGTTGAACGGAATCACCACACGGTCGCCGGGGCGGATGTGGGTGACCTCGGGGCCGACCTCCTCGACGATTCCCATCGGCTCGTGGCCGAGGATGTCGCCCTTGTCCAGGTACATGCCGAGGACGTCGTAGAGATGCAGGTCGGAGCCACAGATCGCGGTCGAGGTGATCCGGATGACGGCGTCCGTCGGTTCTTCGATCTTCGGGTCGGGAACGGTCTCCACCGACACCTTGCCGGTGCCCTGCCAGGTCAGTGCTCGCATGACTCCGGCATGCCCACGACAGGCCGGTCCAATCGTCACGGCGGCAAGCAGCGCGGGCCGCGCCGTTGCCGGGCGGCCCGCGCTGTCCGAACGAGGAGCACGCGCACTCGTACGCGAATTGGCCCTTCGTGGTTATTCCGGAAGGGACGTACGTCAGTCGATGTTGTAGGCGAGGTTGGGGCGCAGCCACCGCTCGACCTCGGCGACCGGGACACCGCGGCGGGTCGCGTAGTCCTCGATCTGGTCCTTGGCGAGCCGGCCGACGGTGAAGTACTTCGCGTCGGGGTGGGCGAAGATCAGGCCGCTGACCGCGGCGGCCGGGGTCATCGCGAACGATTCGGTGAGCGCCACCCCGATCGCCGAGGTGCCGAGCAGCTCGAACAGGTCGCGCTTCTCGCTGTGGTCAGGGCAGGCCGGGTAGCCGAGGGCCGGGCGGATGCCCCGGAACCGTTCGGCGTGCAGGTCCTCGAGCTTGGGCTTGGCGTCGGGCTCGAACCACTCGCGACGGGCCTTGAGGTGCAGGTACTCGGCGAACGCCTCGGCCAGCCGGTCGGCCAGCGCCTTGACCATGATGGCCCGGTAGTCGTCCTGCTCGGCCTCATAGCGAGCGGCGAGCTTGTCGGCGCCGTGGATGGCGACCGCGAACCCGCCGAGGTGATCACCGGCGGGGGCGATGTAGTCGGCGAGGCAGCGGTTGGCGCGGCCGGACGGCTTCTCGGTCTGCTGGCGCAGCATGGGGAAGGACGCCCCGTTGTCCAGCTTGATGTCGTCGCCGTCGGCGTGCGCCGGCCAGAAGCCGTAGAGCCCCCGGGCCTGGAACGAGCCGTCCGCGATGATCTGGTCGAGCAGCGTGTTGGCGTCGTCGAACAGCTCCTTGGCGACCGGCTGGTCGAGGATGGCCGGGTACTTGCCCTTCAACTCCCAGGCCAGGAACAGGAACTGCCAGTCGATCATCGCGCGCAGTTCGGCGATCGTGGGCGCGACTTCGCGTACCCCGGTGAAGTTGGGGGTGGGAAGGTCTTCGAAGTCGACCCGCTCGCGGTTGGCACGTGCCTGGGCGAGGGTGAGCAGCGGCTGTGAGCGCCGGTTCTCGTGCTGTTCACGAAGCCGCTGCTGCTCGTGGCGGTTGGCCTCGTCGAGCTTCGCCGAACGCGCCGGGTCGAGCAGGTCGGAGACCACGCCGACGACCCGTGACGCGTCCAGCACGTGGACCGTGGACCCGTCGTAGGCCGGAGCGATCCGGACCGCCGTGTGCTGCTTGGAGGTGGTGGCCCCGCCGATCAGCAGGGGCAGCTTGAGGCCGCGGCGCTGCATCTCGGCGCCGACCGCGACCATCTCGTCCAGCGACGGCGTGATCAGGCCGGAGAGGCCGATGGCGTCAGCGCCCTCGGCGATCGCGGTGTCCAGGATCTTGGCGGTCGGCACCATCACGCCGAGGTCGATCACCTCGTAGTTGTTGCAGCCCAGCACCACACCGACGATGTTCTTGCCGATGTCGTGGACGTCGCCCTTGACCGTGGCGAGCACGACCTTGCCCTGCCCGCGCGAGCCGTCCTCCTTCTCGTCCTCCATGAACGGCAGCAGGTAGGCGACCGACCGCTTCATGACGCGGGCGCTCTTGACCACCTGCGGCAGGAACATCTTGCCGGAGCCGAACAGGTCGCCGACCACGCCCATGCCGCTCATCAGCGGGCCCTCGATGACGTCGAGCGGGCGGGGCAGTTTCTGCCGGGCCTCCTCGGTGTCGGCCTCGATGAAGTCGACGATGCCGTGCACCAGGGCGTGGCTGAGCCGCTCCTCGACCGGGGCTTCGCGCCAGGACAGGTCGACCTCGCGCTTGGCGCCCGAGCCGGTGACGGTGGACGCGAAGGTGACGAGCCGGTCGGTGGCGTCCGGGTGCCGGTCGAAGATCACGTCCTCGACGAGTTTCAGCAGTTCGGCGGGGATGTCCTGGTAGACGGCGAGTTGGCCGGCGTTGACGATTCCCATGTCGAGCCCCGCCTTGACGGCGTGGAACAGGAACGCCGAGTGCATGGCCTCGCGCACGATGTCATTGCCGCGGAAGGCGAAAGACAGATTCGAGATGCCTCCGGATGTACGGGCTCCGGGGCACCTTTCCTTGATGAGCGGGAGCGCGTCGATGAAGTTCTTCGCGTAGCCGTTGTGCTCGGCGATGCCGGTGGCGACCGCGAGCACGTTCGGGTCGAAGATGATGTCGGTCGGGTCGAAGCCGTCACCGACCAGCAGGTCGTAGGCCCGGCCGCAGATCTCGACCTTGCGCTCGGTCGTGTCGGCCTGGCCCTGCTCGTCGAAGGCCATCACCACGACGCCGGCGCCGAAGTCCCGGACCCGGCGGGCGTGGTCGAGGAAGACCTCCTCGCCCTCCTTGAGGCTGATCGAGTTGACCACGCCCTTGCCCTGCACGCACTTGAGGCCGGCCTCGAGCACCGAGAACTTCGAGCTGTCGATCATGATCGGGATCCGGGCCACCTCGGGCTCGGTCGCGATCAGGTTGAGGAAGGTGACCATGGCCTGCTCGCTGTCGAGCAGGTCGGCGTCCATGTTGACGTCGAGCAGATTGGCGCCGCCGCGCACCTGCTCCAGGGCCACGTCGACGGCGGCCTGGTAGTCGTCGGCCTCGATGAGGCGGCGGAACTTGGCCGAGCCGGTGACGTTGGTCCGCTCGCCGATCATCACGAAACCGGTGTCCGGGCCGATCGCGAACGGCTCCAGGCCGCTGAACCGGGTGGTCGGGGCGGGCTGGACGATGTCCCGGGGCCGCGCGCCGCGTACCGCCTCGGCTACCGCCCTGATGTGCGGCGGGGTGGTGCCGCAGCAGCCGCCGACGATGTTGACCAGGCCGTCGGCGGCGAACCCGGCGAGCAGTTCGCCGGTCTCGGCCGGCTGCTGGTCGTAGCCGCCGAACGCGTTGGGCAGACCGGCGTTAGGGTGCGAGGCCACGTAGGTGTCGGCCAGCCGGGCCAGCTCGGCCACGTGCGGCCGCATCTCGGCCGCGCCGAGCGAGCAGTTGACGCCGACCACGAGCGGCTTCGCCCGCTCGATCGAGCGCCAGAACGCCTCCACGGTCTGGCCGGAGAGGGTACGGCCGGAGATGTCGAGGAACAGCGAGATCCACAGCGGCAGGTCGGGCGCCACCTCACGGGCGGCCGCGATCGCGGCCTTCGCGTTCAGCGAGTCGAAGATCGTCTCGATCAGCAGCAGGTCGACGCCGGCCTCGGCCAGTGCCGAGATCTGCTCCTCGTACGTCGCCTTGACCTGGTCGAACGTGACCGCGCGGTACGCCGGGTCGTCGACCTTGGGCGAGATGGAGAGCGTGACGTTGAGCGGGCCCACCGAGCCGGCCACGAACCGGGGCCGGCCGTCGGCGGCAAACGCCTCGTCGGCGGCCTGCCGGGCCAGCCGGACGCCCTGCAGGTTCATCTCGCGCACCAGGTGCTCCAGCCCGTAGTCGGACTGGGCGATGCTGGTCGCGGTGAACGTGTTGGTCGTGGTGATGTCGGCGCCGGCCGCGAGATACTGCCGGTGGACGTCGAGGATCACGTCGGGCCGGGTCAGGATCAGCAGGTCGGGGTCACCGGTGACATCCTGCGGGTGGTCGGCGGGGATCAGATCGCCGCGGTAGTCGTCCGGGGTGAGTTTCGCGCCCTGGAGCATGGTGCCCCAGGCGCCGTCCAACACCAGGACCCGCTCGGAAAGCAACTCCCTAAGTTGCGTAACGGTCTGAGTCAACGCCAACACCTCCGATAGTGAGTCGGAGGCGCCCTTGTTTCGGGTGGATCACCGGTCGAGCGTGACGGGTGGCCCCGCTGCAGCGCCTCTCGGCCGGACCGCCAACGATACCGACTATTTCACTTCGCGTCGGCGTAGGCACCAACCACTGAGACGTCCAGAGGGAATCGCACCGGGGTCTCGCCGAACAGCAGCCGTCCCGCGGTGACCGCGCTCTCATGGACCGCCGTCACCACCGATGCGGCCTGCTCGGCGGGACAGTGCACCACGACCTCGTCGTGCACGAAAAGGACGAGTTCGGCCTCGGTGCCGGCCAGCCGGGTACGCAGGGTCGCGAGCAGCACCAGTGCCCATTCGGCGGCTGTGGCCTGGATCACGAAGTTACGGGTGAAGCGGCCACGGGCCCGGCCCGGCGGTGGCGCCACCTCGTCCGGCGGGTCGAGGCCGGCGTCGCGCCAGGCCCCGGACGCCGGCGGGCAGGTGCGGCCGAGCCAGGACCGGACCAGGCCGCCGGCCTCACCCGTGCGGGCGGCCGCTTCCACGTACTCGAAGGCGGTCGGGTAGTGCCGGCGCAGCACGGCGAGGGCCGGGATCGCGTCGCCGCCGGTCTGGCCGTACATCGCGCCGAGCAGCGCGATCTTGGCCTTGGCCCGGTCGCCGTCGAACGAGTCGGTGGCCAGTGCCGCGTAGAGGTCACCGGCGGCCGCGGCCCGGGCCAGGCGCTGATCACCGGAGACCGCGGCCAGGACACGTGGCTCCAGCTGCCCGGCATCGGCGACCACGAACCGCCGGCCGGGGTCGGCCACCACCGCACGCCGAACCACCTTGGGTACCTGCAGGGCACCGCCGCCGCGGGTCGCCCAGCGGCCGGAGACCACACCACCCGGCACGTACTCGGGGCGGAACCGGCCGTCGCGCACCCAGGCGTCGCACCAGGCCCAGCCGTGCGCCGTCCAGATCCGGTAGAGCTCCTTGAACTCCAGCAGCGGCGCCACCGCCGGATGATCGACCTGGCGCAGCACCCAGCGCCGGGTGTTGGGGATCTCGATGCCCGCACGATGGAAGGCGCGCACCACCTCCGCCGGCAGGTCGGGGTGCAGGCCGTGGGTGCCGAACGCGGCGTTGATCTCGGCGGTCAGCTCGGCGAGCCGCCGGGGCGGCCCCATCGGCTGGGGCGGGCCGAGCAGCTCACGCAGCAGCTCGTCGTGGATGTCCGCACGCCACGGCAGGCCGGTGTACCCCATCTCGGCGGCGATCAGGGCGCCGGCCGATTCGGCGGCCACCAGCATCCGGAAGCGGCCCGGACTGCCCAGCTCCCCGATACGGCGAGCCTGCTCCTCATACACCGCGATCAGGTCGGAGACGTCCACGTGGTCGGCCGTGACCGAGGCGAAGAGCGCACCCTGGGCGAAGCCGGGTGGCTCGGCCTCCGGCCGTGGCCGGTCGGCCGGGACGGCGAGCCCGCGCATCCGCGCCAGCGCCGCGGGCACTCCGCGAGGCTCACCCCAGCGCCCGGCGTGGCCGGACAGCAGGGCCTCGGTGAGCTCGAGGTCGTGACAGCGGGAGACCCGGACACCGGCCCGCAGCAGAGCGGGATAGAAGTCCGCGGTGGAGGACCAGATCCAGCGGGGACGGTCGGCCTCACGCTCGGCGACAGCGGCGGCGAGATCGTCGACGTGTCGTGGCCGGCCCTCGGCGAGGTCGGCGAGGGTACCGCCCTTGCCGCCCTGATCAGAAACCACCGCCACCAGCATCCGGCCATTCTCACCCGGGGGTATGACACTTCCGGGTTCGCCGCCTCCCAAGGGGTCGTCCTAACGGTCGGCGTGTATTGGCCCGAGCGACGACGGGCGCCTGCTGTATCGTTCTTCCCGGTGAAGGAGATCACAATCTGAGCCTCCTGATCGTTACCGGACTACACGGGAATCCGGTGCAAGCCCCCACGGCCCAGTTCTCAAGAGGCAGAGACCACCCATCGATGACCGCGCAGCCGCGTGCAACATTTATCGAGACCTCGATGGTCTCGCTGACGGGCCGTACCCTCGGTGACCTTCGCTCCGACGACAGCCCGGCGCTCATCGAGACGATGCAGCTCGTCCTGGGGCAGGTTCAGAAACCCCGGGCGAACCTGGGTGGCTCCGGACCGCCCGGCCGCGCCGACTGATCCGGTCGTACCGCTCAACGAGGAGCACGAACCCCCGTGGACATCATTCGGCTCTCCGACGACGCCTTCCGCCGGCTGGCTGCGGGTGACAACCGCCCCGCCGTGATCGGCGAACTCGCCGACGGCCAGCGGAGCCGGCGGATGGTTCTGCTCCGGGCACTGCTCGACGCGGCCGGAGACCCGGCGACCGCCGGACCGTTGCCGTCCGTCGCCGAGACCTGGGTCGCCCTGGAGAAGATCCAGGCCGCGGCCCCGGCGGCGCTGGACGCGGTGCTGCTGCACCCCCAGGTGGGCAGTTGGCTGGCCTACACCCTGCGACGGCACCGCGGCGGAGCCTCCGGACGGGCACCCCGGCATATCGATTTCGGTCAGCTGAATACCGTGGCTCTGGCGGCCGCGGCGCTCACGGGCGTACCGCACCGCACCGTGGTCCCGTTGCGGGGCGGCCGGGTCCTGGTCCCCCGGTTCGGTATGGCGACGTTCGAGGGATGCCAGGCGTGGGACACGGCCGAGGCATGGACCGAGGACGGGCGCCTCCGGCTGCGGCACGGCACCGCCACCGTCGACGTCCCGGCCGAAGGTGACGCACCCGGTTGGATGGCCCTGCGGTCGCTGACCGTCGGCGAGGACGACCTCTCGCTCACGGTGTTCGTCGACGACATCGACCCTTGGCGTGATCTCGCCGACCCCGTGGACCCGGTCCGTCTCACCGAGGACGAGTTCGGCACGTGGGCGAAGCTGCTCCAGGACGCGTGGACGATACTGGTCAGACACCACCGGCCGGTGGCCGAGGGCCTCGCCGCGGGTTTCACCTCGCTCGCGCCGCTGCCGGCCGTGACGGGCTGGGACACCCGCAGCGCCTCGACCGGTGACGCCTTCGGCGCGATCATGTGTTCCCTTCCGCCGGACCCCGTCACCCTCGCGGTCTCGCTGGCTCACGAGTTCCGGCACATCGCTCTCGGCGGCCTGATGCACCTCGTCGCGCTGACGGAGGGGCCGGGCGAGCCTTGCCTGTATGCGCCGTGGCGCGACGACCCCCGTCCGGCCGGCGGGCTCCTGCAGGGGATCTACGCGTTCCACGGCATCGCGGGCTTCTGGCGTGATCAGCGGCGGGTGCCGGGTAACCCCCATCCCCGGCTGGACGACTTCGAGTACGCCTACAGCCGCGCCCAGACCCGTGAGGCGATCGCCATCGCCCTGGCCGACGGCAACCTGACCGAGCGGGGTCGTCACTTCGTGCGGCTGATGGCGGCGGCGATGGACGACTGGGACGCCGACTCCCTGGACCCGGAGGCCGCGGAACTCGCACGGCTGGTGGCCGACGGTCATCGTGCGGGCTGGCGGATCCGGCACCGGCATCCCGATCCCGGCACCGTCAAGGCCCTGGCGGCGGCCTGGCGGGAGCAGCGGACCCCACCGGCGGAACGCGCCCCCGCCACGGTCCGCCCCGACCCGGAGATGCGGCACTGGTCCGGCGCCCGGCTCGGCCTGGCCCGGCGCCGCCTGCTGGCACCCGAGCAGTACGCACAGGCCGGCCGGGCCTCCTGGGGCGTCGCGCTCAGCGACGCGGACCTGGACCTGTTCGCCGGTGACGCCGCCGCGGCGGCCGCTCGATTCGCCGCCGGACTGGCCGCGGATCCGCGCAGCGAGGACGCCTGGACGGGACTCGGTCTCGCGCTCCAGCACGCGGGCGCCTCGCCAGCGGGTGACATGCTTCTCGGTCACCCCGATCTGGTCATGGCCCTGCACCGCGAGCTCGGCGGAGCGGCGGATCCCGCCGCACTCGCCGGCTGGCTCGCCGGATAGCCGGAAAATATCCGACCTTTTTCGATCTCCATCCGTGAATGGATCGGCGATACTGGGATTCCGCTGTTCGCGGCGACTCCGTTCATCTGATCTTCACGGATGGAGCTGACTGTGGAAGCCTTGACCGCCGAATACGAGCCGCTCAAAGAAGAGCGCACTCAACGACTCGGCTCGATGCGTATTTCCGATCATCCGCCGCTCGATCGGGGAAAGCCCCGTCGCGGCGATCATCGGATCCGCACTCATGAGCTGGTCGAGCCGGGCGTCGCCCTGCCCGCATTCCGCATTCCTTCATTTACCGTCATCGCTGTACGGAATCATCGGGGCGATGTGTCAATCTTGTTTCCGCAGCAGTGCCGGCCGAGATCACGCTCATGTCGATCATCGCCCGGCGAATCGTCACCGATGCCGACCTGATCGAGAGATGATGGAGCAGGCCGATGCCCGCAGTGACGCCGCACGAGGTGACGATAGGCATCATCACGGCCCTTCCCGTCGAGGGCGCCGCCGTGCTGCGGGTACTGGAGGACGCCACCTCGTTCAGCCATCCCCAGGACCAGAACGGCTATCACGTCGGCCAGGTGCCCAGCGGGACCCCGGGCCGGTCGCACAGCGTGGCCGTCCTGATGATGCCGCGGGACGGGACACGGCTTGCGGCCACCTGCTGCGCCAACATGCTCCGAACGTTCCCGAACATCCAGACGGTGATCATGGTCGGGATCGCCGGCGGCATCCCGCGGCCGGAACAGCCGGAACGGCACGTACGGCTGGGTGACATCGTGGTGGCCACCGACGGCATCGTCGACTACGGCCACATCCGCGAGACCGACACCGGCCCGGTGCTGCGCGGCCGGCAGGGCAGCGGCCTGCTCACACCACGGCTGCTGCACGCGGCCACCCTGCTCCGGGTCGGCGAGCGCGGCGGTAACCGGCCGTGGGAGACGATGCTCGGCAAGGCCCTGCCCCGGGAGTTCGCGCGGCCCGCGCCCGGAACCGACATCCTGCGGGTCGGGGAGCGCACCGTCACCCATCCCCCGCGCCCGGAGCCGGCTCCGGCCGGTGACATGCCCCGGGTCCACTACGGCGCCATCGGCTCGGCCGACGTGCTGATGAAGAGCGAGCAGCGGCGTGACGCCCTGGCCGCCCAGTACTCGGACATATTCGCCGTCGAGATGGAGGGCTCGGGGATCGCCGCCGCCACCGCCGCCTGCGGCCGGACGTGGTTCATGGTCCGCGGGGTGGCCGACTACGCGGCGACCGGGAAGAACGACGTGTGGCACGCCTACGCCTCGTACGCCGCGGCTGTCTGGACCAGGGCGCTGCTCGCGGTCACCCCTCCGCTCGCCGAACCGCAGGCGATGGTCACCGAGGCCGCCCTGCCGCTGGTCGACCAGGGCCGGGAGACCGAGGTGGTGGCGCTGCTGAACCGGGTCCCGCACGACACCGACCTGCGGGCTGTCTGGGCCGCGACGGTACCCGACTATCCGGAGCCGGACCCGTCCCTGTTCACCAGCGCTCCGGCCGTCTACCACTACCTGGCCCGGCTGAACGCACGGCCGGACGTTCCCCATCCCGCGTTCCGCTTCGCCGACCGGCTCGGTCACGCCCTGTCCGGGGAGCACGGGCGCGCGCTGCGGGACTGGGCCGCCCGGCAGGCCGGGCCGGCGACAGAGCCCGTCCGGGCCGCTCCCGGCCCCGCCGACGCGCACGACGGCAAGGTCCGCCCGTCGCTGACCCTGCAGATCACGGTGGACGGGCTGGACCGGGACCTGTGCCGGATCACCCCGTTCCTCCAGGCGGCGTCCGGCTCGTGGCAGCCCGCACCCGGTCCGGGTGAGCCGGTCGTCACCACGGTGGACGGCCTCGCGCGGGAGACCGCGAAGCTGGTGGCCGAGGCGGAGATGAGGTGGCAGGGCGTCGCCGACCGGGCCGACATCGAGTTCATGCTGCCCACGGGCCTGCTGAACATGGCGGTGCAGTGGTTCTCCGGCCCGGAGATCCTGGACGAGGCTCGGCCGCTCTGCATGGAGTACTCGGTCTCGCTGCGCAGCCTCGAGCGGATGCGTGAGCTCCGGATCCACCGGGCATGGTCGCACCGGTGGAGACAGCTGGACCGGAAACCGTTCAGCGGGCGGGTGCTCTGGGGCCGGGGCTCCGCGGAGCCGGACGACATGGGTGACTGGCGCCGGGAACTGGACGGGGACACGTCATACCTCGTCGTGGTCCTCAGCGGGCCGCCGGGAACCGAGACGGGCGACGCGGAGTTGCGAGCCGCGCTTCGCGCCGGGGTGCCGATCGTGCTCTGGGACCAGCGTGCGCCCCGCCCGGAGGACGGCACCGCGGGGCTGCGGCGGCTCAGCGCCGAACCCGCCCGGCTGCCGGAGAGCACAAGGATGGCCCGTATCGAGGCCGACCGGGCACCCGTGGACGGGCCACCGCACTTCGGCCGTACCGTCGCCCTGCTCTGGGACGACGCGGACCGCCGCATCTCCGATCAGGGGGCCGCCGGATGACCACACCCTCCGCCGATGGCCGGCCGGTGCCCGCCCTGGCCGATCACGCGGCGCTCACGGAAGCGTTGCACCGGTTCACCCCGCACGTCTCGACCCTGTCCGTCGTCGTCGACGACAGCCCGTCGATGGAGGTGTGGACACCGACCGTCCACGCTTTCCAGGACCTCGTCGCCTCGGTCTTCGACACCGTCGACATCCAGTTACTCGGGTCGTTCCGGGAGCCGCGCGGGCGGGCGAGCACCCCGGCGGGACAGCTGATCATGGTGATCAGTGACGGGCTGGCCGGGTTCTGGGCACACAGTTCGGCCGATCAGCTGCTGCACGGCTGGGGCACCCGGGTCCCGGTGGCCATCGTCGACCCGTACCCCGAGGATCTGTGGTATCGCTCGTTGCTCGCACCGCGAAAGGTGCAGCTGTCCGCGCCGCGGATCATGTCGCCGAACGCGGAACTGCGGATCCGTGAGCCGTCGGAGTGGATGAGCCCGTTCGACGACCCGGTCCGGCCGACCGCGGTCGTGGTGCCCCTGCTCGAGATGGATGCCCGGTGGCTGGCCCGATGGGCGGCGCTGGTGGCCGAGTCGGCACCGGGCTGGCTCAACGCGGTGGCGCACATCGCCGACCCCGACCGCCCTCACGAGCGGGCCGACCGTACCGATCCACCCGAATCGGCGCCGGCCGAGACCAGCGCGGACCGGCTGGTCGCCGACTTCCGCAACGAGTCCTCGGCGTCCGCCTTCCGGCTGGCCACCCTGATCGCCTCCGCGCCGCCCCGCGCGGACCTGGAGACGCTGCGCATCGTGCAGGGGGTTCTGCTGCCCGGTTCGCGGCCGCTGCACCTGGCCGAGGTGGTGACCAGTCCGCTGCTGGTGACCGGTGCCGGTGGCGGGCCGACGTTCCGGCCGGGGGTCCGCGAGGAACTGCTGTCCCACACCGCGCACGACGACACCCTCCGGGTGATCGAGGTGGTCGCGGCCCACTTCGGCAACCAGTTCCCGCGCGCCGGTTCCCTCGTGCGGACGCTGCGCGCCCCGGACGACCACCCGATGCCGCGGGTGACGGCGAGCACGCTGGAGGAGTATCAGTTCGAGCTCACCGTCCTGAGGGCTCTGGCCGGTCCGTACCAGTCGCGTGCGGATCGTCTTCAGGCCGAACTGGCCGCGGCCGGCGCCGTGGCCACCACACCGCCGTCGTCCCGGACCACCACGTCCCCGCTCTACGCCGGTCCGCATCTGCTGGTCGGCGAGGGCGCCAGCCTGGAGGATCTCAACGATCTGCTCCAGCCGGACGCCGAGTCGGCGGTCTGGGTGAACCTGCCGCCCCAGAACACCGACTTCACGGGGCGGGAGGACCTGCTCGACATCCTCGACTTCCGGCTGCGGCATGACCGGGTCGCCGCGGTGCTCTCCCATTCGCTGCACGGCATGGGTGGCGTCGGGAAGTCACAGATCGCGGTCGAGTACGCCTACCGCCATCTCAACCACTACGACGTCATCTGGTTCGTACCGTCCGAGCAGGAGAGCCAGATCCAGCGTTCGCTGATGGAGCTGGGCGAGCACCTCGGTCTCCAGGCCGATGCCGAGGCGGGCACAGCCACCCAGCACGTCCAGGCGGTTCTGGACGCTCTGGCCGCGGGCGCTCCCTACTCCAACTGGCTGCTGATCTTCGACAACGCCGAAAGCATCGAGGTCGTCGAGCGGTTCGTTCCGCACGGGGGAACCGGGAAGGTCCTGGTGACCTCGCGGAACCGGGAGTGGCGCGAGAACTCGGAGACCCTGGAGATCGACGTCTTCAGCCGCGACGAGAGCATCGCCCTGCTTCGCAAGCGCAACCCGGATCTGTCCGTCGAGGACGCCGACCGGCTGGCCGCCATCCTCGACGACCTGCCGCTGGCGATCGCCCAGGCCGCGACCTGGCGAGCGACCACGCCGATGCCGATCGGCGACTACTACCGGCTGCTCACCGCGAAACGGGCGGAGCTGGCCGGGCGGGAACAGGACCCGCACTACGAGATAGCGGTGGCGACGGCGTGGACGGTCGCCCTGGAACACCTCGGCGAGGTCAATCCCGGCGCCCTCCAGCTGCTCCAGGCCTGCTCGTTCATGGCGCCGGAGCCGATCTCCCAGGACATCTTCCTGGCCGCGCGCAACGTCGCGTTCGCCGACGAGATGAACCGCATGCTCCAGAACCCGACGCTGCTCAACCGCGCGATCCAGGAGATCGAACAGTACGGTCTGGCCCGCATCGACTACCGGGAGAAGACCATCACCGTCCAGTTGCACCGGCTGGTCCGCGAGGTCGTGGTGGACCAGCTGAGCCCGGAGGACCGCAGCCGGATGCAGCATGTCGCTCACCTGCTGCTCGCCGGCGGCAACCCCGGTGATCCCGGCAACGCGGCACAACGTTCCCGGTACCACGCGCTGCTCCCCCACCTGCTGGCCTCCGACCAGGTCGCCTGTGAGGACGCCTGGGCCCGTCAGCTGGTTCTGGACGTCATCGAATTCCTGTACTTCCTGGGCGACCACGACGGGTGCCGCAGCCTCGCGAGCCAGGCTGTCGGCCGGTGGACGACCATGCTCGGTCCCGACGACCCCCAGGTGCTCAAGGCCGCCCGCTGGCTCGCGTTCCTTCTGCGGATCTTCGGCGAGTTCACCGAGGCGGCCCGGATCAACGCCGACTGCCTGGAACGGCTGCGTGCCATCAACGGGACGGAGGACGAGGAGACACTGGACGCGATGAGCCTGGTGGCGGCCGATCGCCGGGCGGCCGGCGACTTCCCCGGCGCACTCCGGCTCGACCGGGAGGCGTACGAGATCTCCAAGCGGGTCTTCGGGCCGAACTCACCGAACACCCTCATCATGGCTCACGGCCTCGGGGTCAGCCTCCGTCTCATGGGTGACTTCCCGGGTGCCATGGCCGTCGACATGGACACGGTCCGCCGCCGCATCAAGGTCCTCGGTCCCCGGCACAACCTGACGTTGCTGACCCAGAACGGCCTCACCCTGGACATCCGGGAGCGGGGCGACTACATCGAGGCGAACCGGCAGCAGGAGCGGCTCTACGAGCGGATCCAGGGTGTCCTCAACCCGCGGCACCCGCAGACGCTGATGGCCGCGCGGAACCTGGCCGTCTCGCTGCGACGGGCCGGCAAGCACGACAACGCCCGCAAACTGGCGCTGGACACCCTGAACGAACTACGCCGCAGGTCCGACAACGACACTCCGGAGTCCATCGCCTGCGCCCTCAACTACGCCGTCGACCTGCGCGAGAACGACGAGCTCGACGCATCGCGCCGGCTGGCGGAGAGCACCTGGCAGAAGTACCGGCAGACCCTCGGTGACGCGCACCCGTACACCATGTACGCCCGTACCAACCTGGGCATCGTGCTCCGCCTGCTCGGTCAGCACGATCTGGCCCTGGAGCACAACCAGGCGGCGTTCGACGGGCTGCGCGAGCTGCTGGGCACCCGGCACGTGCTCACCCTGACCTGTGCGACGAACCTGGCCAGCGACTGGGCGGCCCGCGGCGAGCACCAGCGGGCCTACGACCTGGACGCCGACACCCTGCGCCGGTCCCGGGAACTGCTCGGCAGCGAACACCCGTCCACACTGGCCGCCGCCCTCAACCTCGCCTTCGACCTGCGGGCGCTGGGCCGTACCGACGAGGGGGACCGGCTGTTCGGCGAGGTGGTCGACGCGTACCGGCGGGTGCTCGGCGGCGGGCATCCGGCGATCACCGCGGCGCAGGCGGGCATGCGGGCCAACTGCGACGTCGACCCGATGCCGCTCTGAGGGGTGCTACTTGACGGCCCCGGCCGTCAAACCAGCCTGGATCTGCCGCTGGAAGACCGCGTACACGATGATCATCGGGATGATGCTGAGGGTCAGCGCGGCGAACAGCGTCGACCACTCGGCGTGGTAGCCGGCCTGCGTCGAGATGTTCGCGATGCCCTGGGTGAGCACCCACTTCTCCTCGGCGCCCTGCCCCTGCATGATCACCAGCGGCAACAGGTACTGGTTCCACTGCCCGACGATGTTGAAGATCGTGATGCTGACCAGGCCGGACTTCGCCATCGGCATCATGATCTGGAAGAACTTCCGGGTGTGTGACGCGCCGTCCACGGTCGCCGCCTCGTCGATCTCGTGCGGCAGCGTCTTGAAGAAGGCGGCCAGGAAGAAGACGGTGAACGGCAGCGAGTAGGCGATATAAACCAGGATCAGCCCGATGTACGAGTTGAGCAGTCCCATGTTCCGGAGGATGTAGTACAGCGGCCCGAGTGCCATGAACGTCGGGAACGCCAGGCCGGAGACGAACAGGTAGTACAGGATCCGGTTGCCGAAGAACCGGTACCGGGCCAGCACGTACGCGGCCATCGATCCGAACAGCATGGTGCCGGCGGTGCTGAACAGCACCACGAACACGCTGTTGAGGAAGTACCGCCCGATGTGCGCCTGGTCCCACGCGGAGAAGTAGGTGTCCAGCGAGAACGAGGACGGCAGAGCGAACGGCTCGCCAAGGAAGATCTCGGTGTTGCTCTTGAAGGACGCCAGCAGCACCCAGAGCAGCGGGCCGGCGGTGACCAGCGCCCAGAAGACCAGGGCGATGTGCGCCAGGCTGTTGAACGCCTTGATCTCGCGGTGCTTCTTCGCGGTCTGCGGCGCGACGGCCGTCTTCGCCGGTGGGGTCGCGGTGAGGTTGCTCATGTCCAGCCTCTCAGACGGCGTCACGGCGCGTGACCCGCAGGGTCAGCGCGGCGAAGGTCAGGGTCAGGAAGAACAGCACCACGCCGAGCGCGGAGGCGTAACCGACCTGGGAGTACTCGAAGGTGTTGCGGTAGATCATCATGGCCAGCACCGAGGTCGCGCCGTCCGGGCCGCCGCGGTCCACGGTCATGATGTTGATCAGGGCGAACGCGTCGAACGCGGCGATGCCGAGGTAGACCCAGCCGGTCTGGATGGTGTTCCACAGCAGCGGCAGGGTGATCTTGAAGAACAGGGTGATCCGGGAGGCACCGTCGAGTGCCGCGGCCTCGTAGATCTCCTCGCCGATCGAGCCCATGCCGGCCGAGAAGAGCACCACGTAGAAGCCGACCGCCTGCCAGACCAGCACGACCAGGATGCAGGTCAGCGCCCAGCGTTCGTCGGCCAGGAACAGCCACGGTGACCAGGAGTCCGGGAACAGGCCGTTGAGCATGCCGCTCTTGTCGGAGGCGAAGACCCGGCCGAAGATCACCGCGACGATGGCGAGCGCCATGAGCTGCGGGAAGAAGAAGATCACCCGGTAGAACTTGGAGCCCCAGACCCCGCGGGTGACGCCGCCCTTGGACCCGCCTCCGACGTTCAGCAGGAACGCGAAGACCAGAGCCAGCGCGATCGTGACGATCGGCAGCAGGAGAAGGAGGTATCCGTTGTGACGCAACGACTTCCAGAACAACTCGTCGTTCCAGAGTTTGACGAAGTTGTCGGCGCCGACGAACTTGATGGCCCCGAATCCGGACCAGCTCGTCATCGACAGCTGGAAGGTCTGGATGTACGCCGCCACCACGAAGGTGGCGTAGAGCGCCACCGGCACGGCAAGAAAACCGATGATGAAGGGGTACTTACCGTGCCGCATGGCGCTCTACCTGTCCTCTGACTACTTAGCTACGGGTCTGCTTCTGGACCGAGGAGTCCTTGGCGATGGCCTGGGAGGCAGCCTCCATCCGGTCGCAGAACTTCTGCGCGTCGCCGCCCTTGAACATCAGGTCGTTGACCGCGCTCAGCGACTCGTCGTTGAGCTTCTTGTACCAGGTGTCGAACAGGTAGCCCATGAAGAGGTCCTTGCCGGCCTTGGTGATCGCCTCGTTGGCGCTCGTCAGGCCGGGGGACAGCGTGAGACCTTCGGCGGCGCCGGCCACCACGGTCAGGGACTTGGTGAGGTTGGTGAACTCCTTCGCGGCTTCCTTGGACAGCATGACCCGCAGGTACTCCATGCCGCCACGGGGGTTCTTGCCCTTCGACGAGGCGAAGTAGATCTCACCGGCCGCGGCGTTCAGGGCGGGCGCCGGGAGCTGGTCCGACGTCGTCACGCTCGGGTACGCGGCAACCGCGTACTCGAATCCGGGCGGGGTGTCCTTGGCCTGCTCGTTCTCCAGCCAGGAACCGCACGGGTAGAAGGCGACCTTGTCCTGGTTCTGACGCAGCTGGACCTCGGTGTGCTTGAGGCCGAGGAACGACTTGTCCAGGTACTTGTTGCCGATCTCGCCCCAGGCCTTGGCGGCCTCGAGCACGGCCGGGGCCGTCCACGCGCCCGGCTTGAGGTTGTCGATGTCCTTCAGCGCCTGCTCGGTGCCGATCTTGGCGGCGCTGGTCAGCAGGGCGCGGACCATGTAGTACGCCGCGTTGTTGCCGGCGTAGCCGAACGGGACGATGCCCGCGGCCTTGATCTTGTCGCAGAGCGCGGTGAACTCGGCCCAGGTGGTCGGGACGGTCCAGTTGTTCTTCGTGAACAGCGCCTTGTTGTACCAGAGGCCGAAGACGGTGTACGAGTAGTTCACCGCGTACGGCTTGCCGCTGTAGGAGCCCTGCTCGACGGCGCCCGGGACGAGCGTCTCGGCCACGGTCTTGCCCGCGATGTCGAAGGACGGCGCGGCGAACAGGTCGGTGAGGTCCTGCGCCTGGCCGGCGGCGACGATCGCGCCGAAGTCCATCATCTTGGCGCCGGAGTTGTTGATCATGTCGGGCGCGTCGCCGGCGTTGAGCCGCGGCTGCACGACCGTCGAGATCTCCTGGGTGGCCGAGTACTTGACCTCGGACTCCGGCCACTTCTTCTTGTAGATCGGGGTGTCGACGTCGGTGGCGTACTTGGTGCCGAGACCACCGTCGAAGATCACGATCTCGACCGGCGCCTTCGGGTCGATGCCGAGCGGGTTGTCCGCCGACTTCTCACCGGTGGCCTGCTTGGCCGGCTCCTCGGAACCGCCGCCGACGCAGGCGCTCAGCATGCCCACCGCCGGGATCGCCGCCAGGCCGACCGCGCCGGCACGACGCAGCAGGCTACGACGGTCCAGCTCAGAATTCGTTATTTGAGACATCGATGTCCTTTCGGGTTAACCCTTGACGGCGCCGGCCGTCAATCCGGTGGCGATGTTGCGCTGGATCAGGAGGAAGAAGACCACCACCGGAATGGAGGTGATGATCGCGCCGGCCATGAGGGGGCCCCAGGCCGTACCGCGCTCGGTCTGGTTGTACAGCAGCCAGGCCATGAGGTTCTGGTGCTTCGGGTCGTTCATCGTGTTGATGATGATGAACTCGTTCCAGGCCTGGATGAATCCGTAGACCGACGTGGCGACGAGGCCGGGGCCGGTGAGCGGCAGGATGATCCGCCAGAACACCTGGAACCGGGTGCAGCCGTCGATCATGGCGGCCTCGTCCAGCTCCCGCGGGATGCCGGAGATGAAGCCACGCAGCGTCCACACCGTGTACGGAAGCAGCAGGACCACGTAGATCAGGGTCACACCGAGGAGGCTGTCCCCGATCAGGTTGATCCCGGTGCCCTCTTCCGCCTGCTGCAACATCAGGAAGAGCGGGATCAGCAGCGCGAGGAACGGCACCAGCTGCACGGCGAGGATGACCATGATGATGGCCTTGCGCCCGTAGAAGCTGAACCGGGCGATCGCGAGTGCCCCGAGGAAGCCCACGACCAGCGCCGCCGCGACCGACATCGCGGTGATGATCAGTCCGTTGATCATGCTCGGGATGAACAGTTCCTCCCCGAGCGCCGACTTGAAGTTGTCCAGCGTGAAGTCGTTCGGGAAGAAGGTGGGCGTGAAGCTGCGGACCTCGGAGTCCGGCTTGAACGCCGTGTTCAGCACCCAGTACACCGGGAAGATCATGACCAGGCCGAACAGGATGCCGGTGCCGTTCGCGAAGAACGTACCGGCACGGCTACGCCCGACGGTGATGACGCCCTCGTCGTGCTTCGCCATCAGTCCACCTCCCCGATCTTGAACATCTGGCGGATGTAGAAGATCATCACGCCGAGCATCAGCAGCACGGTGATCACCGCGATGGCCGAGCCGTAGCTGTAGTTGGACCGTCCGAAGGCCTGCGTGTACGAGAACGTCGCCAGGGTCTGGTAGACCGGCTCCGGGTGCCCGTCACGCAGCGCCCAGTTCTGGGTGAAGAGGCCGAAGTTCCAGATCACCGACAGCGTCGTGACGATCATCAGGAGCGGCTTCAGGATCGGCAGGGTGATGTTGCGCAACGCCTGCCAGGGCGAGGCGCCGTCCACCGTCGCGGCCTCGAGCAGCTCCTTGGGCACCTGGGTGAGACCGGCGCTCAGCGAGATCGCCAGGAACGGGATGCCGGCCCACACCACCAGCGTGGTGATCACCGCCCAGCCCTCCCACGGGTTCACGAACCAGCTGTGGGTCGCGTAGTCGAAGCCGAGCTCGGTGAGCACGTAGTTGAGGACACCGAAGTCGGAGTCGGTGATCCAGCGGAACGACTGCGCGGCGACGAGCTGGGGCAGCGCCCAGACGAACATCATCGCGACCATCATGAAGATCCGGACCTTGGCGTGCACCCGGCGCATCAGCAGCGCGATGCCGAGGCCGACCAGCACCGACAGGGTCACCGAGACGACGGTGAAGGCGGCGGTACGTCCCACGACGCCCCAGAAGACACCGTCGGTCAGGGCCTTCGTGTACTGGTCGAAGCCGACCCACGGCGGCGTCGCGCCGGAGAACAGTTCTCGCAACCGCATGTTCTGGAACGACAGGACGATCATGCGGTAGAGCGGGTAGGCCAGCATCGCGATCAGGATCACGAGCGTGGGCAGGGAGAGCAGCCACGCCACCCGGGAGTCGCGCTGGCTGCGAATGCGGACCCGGCGGGACACGTGCCGCGGCGGCGGTGCCTGCGGCGCCTCTGCCGGGGTCTGCCGGGAGTCGACGGCGTGCATCAAAGATCCTCTTCCACCGTGAGGAGTGGTGTGCCGCCCGCCCGGCAGAAGGACGGGCGGGCGGCACGGGTCATCAGGCCTCGTTGAGCGTCGCGGCGATCTGCTCGTCAGCCCACTTGGCGCCGTCGGCGACCGTCTTCTTGCCGGTCAGGATGTCGGTCAGCATGGTCTGCAGGATGCTGGCCTTCTCCACGTCGGCCCACTTCTCGGCGTTCGGCGGGAACCAGCTGTTCTTCGCGGAGAGCGCGGCCGGCGCGATCTTCGGGTTGTCAGCGGCGGCCTTGTCCAGCAGGGCGGTCGAGTTCGGCAGCGCGCTGGCCTTGACCAGGCCCTCCATCGACTTGGAGTCGGTGAAGTACTTGACCCACTGAGCGGCGAGCTCCTTGTTGCCGCTCTTGGCGGTCACACCGAGGTTCGAGCCACCGAGGAACGAGGGGATCTCCGGCAGCGGAGCGGCGGCCAGCTTGCCCTTGACCTTGGTCGGAACCAGCGGGGAGTTCGGGTCGTTCGGGTCCTTGCGGACCTCCTCGGCCACACCCTGCTCCCAGGCGTTGCCGTAGAAGATGCCGCCCGAGCCCTGCGAGAAGATGCCGGCCTGCTCGTTCTCGTTCTTGGTGACGTCAGCCTTCGAGTACTTCTTGGTCAGGTCGACCCACTTCTGCAGGCCCTCGACCGACTGCGGGCTGGAGAGCTGGCCCACCCACTTGTCGCCGTCCTTCTTCGCGATCTCGCCACCGGTCGACTTGACCCAGGACATCGCGGCGTACCAGTACTGGCCCGGCATGTAGACGGCGCTGAACTTCTTGTCGGCCGCGTTGCCGGCCTGGAGCTTGTCCGCGGCGGCGAGCAGGTCGGCGTAGGTCTTCGGCGCCTCGGCGATACCGGCCTTCTGGAACAGGTCGGTGCGGTAGATCATGACGCGCGCACCGGCGTAGTAGGGCACGCAGTAGACCTTGCCCTCGGACTCGCAGGCGCCGGAGAGGCCGGACAGCCAGGTGCCGGAGTTCTCGAAGTCACCCTTGTTCAGCTCGGCGAAGCCGCCGGAGAAGACGTACTTGGAGAACTCGGTGTTGCCGAGCTCGACCACGTCCGGCACGTCCGAGCCGGCCAGCGTCGCGTCCAGCTTGGTGAGGTGGTTGGCCCACTGCTGGTACTCGACGTTGACCTTGGCGCCGGTGGCCGCCTCGAACCGGGCGGAGGCGTCGTCGACGACACCCTTCCAGGCGCTCTCGGCGTCGACCATGAGCCAGACCTTGATGGTCTTGCCGGCGCCGTCGACCTTGCCGGTGGCCGAGGTCGCGCCGTCGTCGCTGGAGCCGCCGCCGCAGGCCGCCACACCCAGCATCGACGCGGCGACTGCCGCGGCGAGTGCGATCTTGCGCTTCACTGTTCCTCCCGAGGGGATTTCATTCGTAAAAAGGGTTCAGCTGTCTTTCGCGGCCTTGTGCCCGTGCACCGCTTGAGCGGTGCGCTGGAACGCGGCGTGCGAACGTTCGTGTGTTCGTTGCGCGACGGCGACGTACAGCAGGTCGAGAACGACCAGCTGGGGGTGCCGTGCGCTGAGCGCGTCCGGCCGGAAGGTCGTCGCCTGGGTTGCGGTGAGCAGGACGATGTCCGCCAACTCGGCCAGCGGGGATCGGGGGAAGCTGGTGAGCGCGATAGTGGTGGCGCCCCGGCTGTTCGCTTCCGCGAGCAGCTCGATCGTCTCGCCGGTCTCGCCACTGTGCGAGATACCGAGCGCGACGTCGCCGGGCCTCGACAGCGCGGCGCTGGCCAGACCGTTGTGCACGTCGGTCCAGGCCCACACCGGGATGCCGATGCGGTGCAGACTGAACTGCATCTCCTCGCCGACCAGCGCGCTTCCGCTGGCGCCGAAGATGTTCACCCGCGGCGCGACGGCGATCGCCCCCGCGGCCCGCTCCACCTCGCCCAGGTCCAGCAGCGTGGCGGTGTCGTGCATGGCCCTGGTGTCGGCGGCCATGATCTGGCCGAGCACGCGCTCCAGGGGGTCTTCGGGCTGGATCTCGCGGCCGATGTCCACGGTCCAGCCGGCCGAGCGTGCCCGGCCGGTCTCCGACGCGATGCCGAGCCGGAGATCCGCGTACCCGTCGAAGCCGACCGCCCGGCAGAACCGGGTGATCGTCGCCGGTGAGGTCCCGCTGCGCTCGGCCAGTTCGACGATGGTGGCCCGGGAGGCCGCCGCCGGGTCGGCGAGCACCTGCTCGGCGACCCGCTGCAACGCCCCGGTGAAGTCCGGCAGCAGCGTCCTGACCCGAGCGAGCACCCCGTCGGCGGGTGAGTGGTTCACGCCGTTCGTGATGATTCGCTCGCTCCCGTGGTCGTTCCCGTTACGGGCGGCGCCGCGAACCAGCGAGTCGGCGGTCGCGCTCCACGCGATGCCGTCCATCTCCGGCTCAGCCATCGGACACCCTTTCAGGAAGGACTGTTTACTGTCGCGGTAAAAGTTCTTACTAACGCCCCCCTGCTGTCAAGACTGTGAAGGATGTTTTCAGAACCGTTACCGGCCAGCGCGAATGAACTGATGTTTCGGAGCAGCCGGATGACATCCATCGATCCCCAAATGGCCGATTCGACGTGACCGCCATCACATGCCCGATTTAGGACTGTTTTCGACCCACCCGTTGAGTGGGCTCGGCATGGCCTTTCGGCCAGCGCGACATAGCCCTTTCGGCCCATCTCCGTGACGCGGCGAAACCTCGTCGTTACTCAGGAAACAAGATCAAAAAAATTTCCGGTACGGCGTACGCGCTGGTCGCACCTCGATTGAGGTGCCACACCTCATCCGAATGGCCGGAATTCTTACCTTTGGTCAGTGCTCGCACCGCTCCGTGGAAGCATCAGGTGACCGCTTCGCAAATCAGGAGAAAAGGGCATGCGACTGCTTCCCGTATTGATCAGCGCGGCCGTCGCCGGCAGCATCGCGAGCGCCACCCCGGCCCATGCCGGGGTCACCTTCGACTTCCACACCAACACCGGATTCGCCGACGCGGAAGACGTGCGGCAGGGCCTCGGCTGGGATGCCGCGAAGCTGCGGACGGAGGCCCCGAAACTCACGTTCAAGCACAACACCCGCGTCACCGAGACCTGGTCGGTCACCTGCGACGACGGTCGCCCCTTCGAGGCGGAGCGCATCGAGCAGTCGATGACGGAGTTCCTGGTCGCCGCGGTCACCTACCGCCCGGGCGGGACCGAGGTCGCCGGGTTCCGGATCACCGGCTCCGACATGGGGATGTCCAGCACCATGGCGCCGTTCCTGCCCGACGTGACCTGCCCCGAGAGCGACCACGGCAAGACGATCCGCTCGTCACGGCAGCTGGCGACCACCACGACGCGGTATCTGCTCGCCGAGGCCGGGACGACGTCCGCCTCGCTCGCCGAGCTCCGGACCGGCCCGGAGGTCGGGGAATGATCAGGCACCTCGCCCTCGCCACCGCGGCGGCCGTCGCCGGTGGCGTCCTGGCCCCGTCCGCCGCCTCCGCGGACGTCCGGTTCGACCCGGCCACCAACACCGGTTTCGTCGACGCCGAGGACGTCCGGAAGGCGTTCGGCTGGAACGAGGAGACGCTGGCACGCAACGCTCCCGAGGTCCGCTTCACGCACCATGTCGGCAAGGAGGCGATCTTCTCCGTGCTCTGCGACGGGGAGGTACGGGCGGGTGTCAGCCACAATCCGGGCAGCACCAGCGCCGGTCTCATCCCGGTCGTCACGGTCGATCTCGGTACCGCCGATCTCAGCGGCTTCCGCCTCACCGGCGCCGGCAGCGGAGCTTCCAGCATGAACGTGGTGCCGGAGCCCGGGCACCCCTGCCCGACGGAGGGCGGAGGGGTGATCCGGCGGGCCACCTACGTCCACACGATGATCACCGAGGCACTCTCCGCGGAGTTCCGCGATGTGCAGGTCTACCTCACGCAGAAGCGGACCGTCAGCAAGTCACCGCCCCCGGCCGACCGATCACGGTGAGTTCCCTTTCGGGGAGGAAACACCGTAACGTTGTGTAGTCGATTCCCTGCTTCCGCCGAACCTCGCCGGGCCGAACTAATATTGCCCCTCGGCCATAGGCAAGGAGATCCCGGGTGCAGTTCGACGTCATGCGCTTTCCCTCGTACGCGTTCGATCCCGCGACGGGGGTGGCGACGTTCGACTACCTGCTGGACGGGCCCGAGCCGTTGCGGTTCACCGAGACGATCACGCTGCCCGTGCCGGCCGATCCGACGGTGCCCGAGGCGTTGACCAGGGTGCTCGACCTGTTGCACGTGGTGGCCGGGGTGAGCTACTTCAAGGTCGGCGCGCCGGCCCGGGTGGTCGCGCCGAAACCGGTGCCCGCCGAGGCGGCCGCCCTCTTCACCGCCGTCTACACCAAGGGCATGGCGGAGTACGCGTATCGCAATCAGCTTCCCCACGTGCTGGAACTCACCGTCGAGACGCCCGGCCTCGTTCCCTCCGCCGAGCACACCGGCACCCTCGCGGGCCGGCCGCTCTCCGCCGTCGGCGGCGGCAAGGACTCCATCGTCACGCTGGAGATCCTGCGTGCCGCCGGGCTCGACCCGGTGCCGTTCTCGGTCAACCCGAACCCGGTCATCGAGAACGTGAACACCGCCTCCGGCCTGCCCGCCCTGGCCGCGCGACGCAAGCTCGACCCGCGGCTCTTCGAACTCAACAGGGCCGGCGCCCTGAACGGGCACATCCCGGTCACCGCGATCAACTCGCTGATCGCGATCGCGACCGCGGTCTGGCACGGACTCGGTCCGGTGGTGATGTCCAACGAACGGTCCGCCTCCGACCCGAACCTGGTGTGGAACGGTCACGAGGTCAACCACCAGTGGTCCAAGGGCGTCGAGGCCGAGGGCCTGCTGCGGGACGCGGTCGCGGCGTACGCGGGGCTGACCGACCCCTACTTCTCGCTGCTGCGCACGCTGTCCGAGCTGCACATCGCGCAGCTCTTTGCCGGTCACACTGCGTACGATGACGTCGTCACCAGCTGTAACAGAGCGTTCAAGCTTCACGACCCGACGGCCCGCTGGTGCGGCGACTGCCCGAAGTGCCGTTTCGTCTTCCTGGCGATGGCCCCGCACATGCCCCGCGAGCGGCTCGCGCACATCTTCGGCCACGACCTGTTCGCCGACCCTGCCCAGACACCCGGCTTCCTGGAGCTGCTCGGCGTCGACGCGCACAAGCCGTTCGAGTGCGTCGGCGAGGCCGAGGAGTGCCTGGTCGCCCTCTCCCTGCTGACCGACGACGCCCCGGTGCTGGTCGCCCTGCGCGCCGCGGTCCCCGACTCGGCGTGGGCCGACGCCTCGCACTCCAACGTCTTCACCCCCGGCGGGCCGCACCACATCCCGGCCGCCTACCGCAAGCTGCTCAACGAGGCGGTCGCCTGACGCGCGTCAGGCGCGGGCGCGCTGATGTGCGCCCACCCGCCGCAGAAGGTCCTTGAAGGCCGCGTAGGCCTCCACGCCCACCGCGGAGGCGGCGCGCTCCTCGATGCCGGCCACGATCGCGTCGGAGCGCTCCATCTGGTCCAGTCCGAGCGCCGTCGGCACGATGAGCTTGGCGCGCCGGTCGCTCGGATCCGGGTGGCGCTCCACGTACCCGAGGACCTCCAGCTCGTCGATGAGCTTGCCGACGACCTGTTTGTGCTGGCCGGACTGGCGGGCCAGGTCGGTGGCGCGGCTGCCCTCGGCGTCCAGGTAGGCCAGCACCGCACCGTGCTGGGCGCGCAGGCCCGGGTGTCCCTGATCGGCGAGCATGGCGAAGAGCTCGTCCTGGATCGAGAACAGCAGCTGACCGGCGAGCACGCCGAGGTCGGGATCCTGCTGCTTGCGTTCGCTGCGCCGCATATAGTCACCTCTGTTGACTATCATTTTCGGTGACTATACCATTCGCCGGCATGGACAACGTGCACGGCAGCACCGACGACGCGTACGCCGAGGTCCGCGAGGTGTTCGCGAAGACGCAGGTCCGGGACGCGGCCGCCCAGCTCGCGGTCTGGGCCGGCGGACGGCTCGTCGTCGATCTGTGGACCACCGACGCCGGTGGAGGTGACACCCTGACCGGTGTCTACTCCGCCACCAAGGGCGCCACGCACCTGGTCGTCGCCCGGCTCGTCCAGGAGGGTGCGCTCGAACTCGACCGTCGGGTCACCGCGTGGTGGCCCGAGTTCGCCGGCGACGGCAAGGACGACCTGACCCTTCGCGACCTCCTCGCCCACCGCAGCGGCCTGATCGGCGTCGACGACGGCTTCGGTTCCGCCGAGCTCGACGACGACCGCGTGCTGGCCGACCGTCTGCTGCGGCAGAGCCCGTACTGGCGGCCCGGCCGGGCGTACGGTTACCACGCCTTCGTGATCGGCGCCCTGCTCTCCGCCGTTGTGGTGCGCGCGACCGGGCGTACCGTCCAGGAGCTCTTCCCGGTCTTGATCAAGACGCCTTATGGAGTCGACGTCCACCTCGGAGCTCCCAACGAGTCCCGCTACCTCCCGGTGCTGCCCGCACCGGTCCAGGCACCCGCCGCGCCCCTGCCGCCGAGCCCCCTCGCCGTCGCCTTCAACCTGCATGCCACTCCGCCCACCGACCTGGTCGCCTGGATCAACCGGCCGTCGGCCCGGGCGCTCGGCCAGTCCTCGGCCGGCGGGGTGGCGAACGCCCGAGGGCTGGCCCGCATGTACGCCGTCACCATGTGGGGCGCCGACGGCCGGGAACCGCTGCTCACCCCGGACACCATGACGTCGTTCGCCACACTCACGTCGCGCGGCCGCGACCGTGTCACCGGCGAGAGTCGGCACTTCGGGCTCGGCTTCGAGAACCAGCACCTGCGCTACCCCGGGCTCACCGCCACCGCCTTCGGCCACAGCGGCGCCGCGGGCAGTCACGCCTTCGCCGACCCCATGACCGGGATCGCCTACGCCTACACCCGCCGCCGCTACGGCCATCCGGGCGGCGCGGCCCCCGAGAACGCCGACCTGATCAGCGCCGTCCTCCGCGCCACCTGACCCGGACACCGCCCCCGCCGGCGACGGCCTGTCTCACGCACGGCCGAGCCCGCCGGCCGTAGACCGCCACACCTGCCTCACGCACGGTCGTAGAACCACACCGCCTCACGCACCGCCGGCGGACTCGGGTACGGCGTAGCCGGGAACAGACGGCCAGCGGACGGTCAGGACCACCGACTCCTCGGCGGCGAACCAGGAGTGGTCCACGCCGCGTGGCCAGACGACGTAGTCGCCCTGCTTGTCGAGAACCACCGTGCGGCCGGGGAACTCCATGTGGAAGCAGCCACTGATCAAGACCAGCAATGCGGTACGCGCCTCGCCGCGAACCCACTCGGCCCGCCGGTCGCCCCGTGGGTGCCGGCCCCACTTGATCTCCACATCGGCGCTGTGCCGGGGGTCGCCCTCCGGCTTGAAGTGCCCGAGCAGCCACCCACGGTCGGCCAGCGCGTCCGGGTCGGCGTTCCCCACGTAGATCTCGTCTGCCACGGCCCCGAACGCTACCGTCCGCCCCTCCCACTTCAGCGCCGCGCCCCGCGCCACACCCCGTGGTGACCTACGGTCCACCCACGGGCACAGATCACCACACAAACCGCTGCCCAACCGCACGCGCTGAGCCCGCAACGGACCATCACCGGCGGTTCAGGACGGATCGCCTGCGTAGGGCGGAACCACGGGACTGTGCGGGTTCGGCGAGGCCGATGCGCCCTCGTACCGCAAAGGGAGAAGAACCACCGGCCGACCGGAACCGGCAGCTTGGTCGAACCGTGACGCCATGCGAACCAGGAGGGCCGGACGCACCGTAAGGCCTCGCGGACGGAGCGTTACTCCGGCGGGTCGTGGTGGATGCGGGCGGCCGGGACACCCAGCTGCTGGAGGGCCGCGCTCGTACTCGCGATCATCAACGGCGGTCCGGCCAGGTAGATCTCGTGACGGCTCCACTCGCCGTAGGCGGCGACCGCGTCGGTGACCAGGCCGCCCGGGTAGGGGCCCGGATCGCCCTCGGCGACGACCGGGATGACCGTGGCCCGGGGCGCCGCCGCGGCCAGGGCGTTGAGGTCGTCGATGTCATACAGCTCGCTGAGATCGCGTACGCCCCAGAAGAGGACGGCCTGGCGGGTGTCGGCGGTGGCGGCGAGTTCGGCGAGCATCGCCTTCATCGGGGCCACGCCGGTGTCGCCGGCGATCATGAGGATGCCGCGGCCGCGTTCGGCGGGGAGGGTCATGGCGCCTTCGGGCCGGGTCACGCGGATGCGGTCGCCGGGGCGGGTGTGGTGGACCAGGGTGCCGCTGACGCCGGTCTCGGTCTTGGCGCGGACGTGCAGCTCGATGAGGTCGTCACGGTGCGGGGCACCGGCCGGCGAATACGGCCGCCAGACGCCGGGGACCGCGGTGACCTCGAAGCGGGCGTACTGGCCGGGGCGGTACGGCATGGGCAGGAACGGCCGGAGCCGGAGCACCGCGAGGTCGTTTCGCCGCAGGTCGTGCTCGACGACCTCGGTGTCCCAGACGGTCGGTTGGTATCCGGTGAGCGTGCCGCCGTGCACGATCCACTCGTAGGTGTGCTGCCACGTCCAGCGCCACGCCTGGTCGAAGTCCTGCCGCCACGCGCCCGGGGCCATGCCGGCGCGCATCGCCTCGGCCAGGGCCGCACCGACGACGTGCAGCTGGTTCCACTGGATGCCGCACTCGGCCAGGGCCCCACCGAGCTGGGAGCAGCCGCTGACCAGCAGCGGCGGGTTCTCCATGTGGTGGACCAGCCAGGTGATGGCGTCGGCCAGGCGGGCGCGCTGGGCGGCCGGGTCGCCGGGCAGCGACTCGAGCAGCGCCGGCCGGGCCTGGTGCAGCGCCTGCCACAGGCGGCCGGCCACCTCGCCGGGGCCGCCGGCGAACGTCAGACTGGTGCTGAGCAGCCGCTGAGTGTCGCGGAGAGCCTGGTCGTCGGCCGGATCCATGCCGTCGCGGGACGGGCCGGAGCCGGTCGGCTGCAGGCGCGGGATCGACGGGTACGCCTGGGCGGGCGGGAACTCGGTGCCGGGCGCGCCGATCGGCCGGGCGGCGGCGAGGGGCGGGATGTTCGGCACCGGTGTCGCCGGGCCGGACGGGTTGATCCCGCCGACCGGTGGGATCGACGAGCGGGACGCCCGTGGCTGCATGCCGGCGCGCCCCAGGGTGGCCCCCGGGTCACCACGCCAGAGCAGGCCAGGGTCGGCGTGCCGGGTCTTCTCCGGGTCGGAGGACCGTCCGCTGGCCGAAAAGTACGGCGTCTCGGTCTCCTCGGACTGGTCGTCGTCCTCGGGCTTCCGTTTACGCGCCGCTATCTCGGAGAGGGCCGCCGCGGCGTCGGCCGCACCGGCGCCGGCCGCCTCGGGAGCGTTCTGCCGTAGCCGGATCGCGCGCAGCAGGGAAAGCAGATGCGGATCCGACCCCTGTCCCGAACCAGACGACACCGACACCTCCCGGTTCATTCGACAGCAACCCTACCCGCAACCGCAGGACGGCACGCCGCGAATAATGCCGTTGTGCCAGCACTGATCATCACCGACCCGGACGATCCGCGGATCGGTGACTACCGCGCCCTCACCGACGTCGAACTGCGTACCCGATGGGAGCCGCCGAACGGACTGTTCATCGCCGAGGGTGAACTGGTCATCGGGAGGGCGCTGCGGGCCGGATACACGATGCGGTCGGCGCTGGTCGACGAGAAACGGGTGGACCAGCTGACCGGTCTGCCGCCGGACGCACCGCTGTACACCGCTCCCCCGGCCGTGCTCGAGTCGATCACCGGCTTCCACGTGCACCGCGGCATTCTCGCGTCGTTCCATCGCCGCGACCTGCCCGACATGTCCGAGATGCTGAGCAAAGCGCGCACCATCGCCGTTCTGGAGGGACTCAACACCCACACCAACCTCGGAGCGTTGTTCCGGAGCGCGGCCGCCCTCGGCATCGATGCGGTGGTGCTGTCGCCGAACTGCGCCGACCCGCTCTACCGCCGGGCCGTGCGGGTCAGCATGGGCGAGGTGTTCGCCATCCCGTACGCGAAGTCGGAGGACTGGCCGGGGACACTCCAGGCGATCCGCGACGCCGGATTCACACTGCTCGCCATGACACCGGCGCCGGACGCTGTCGCCATCCAGGACCTGAGCCCTGAGCAGCGGGAACGGCCCGCGCTGATGCTCGGCGCCGAAGGCCCGGGGCTGACCGCGGCAGCGCTGCGGGCAGCCGATGTACGGGTCGTCATCCCGATGCACAACGACGTCGACTCGCTGAATGTCGCCACCGCCGCGGCGGTGGCCTTCTACGAGCTGACCCGCTAGCTGCGCGGAACCAGACGGCCGCCGGTCCAGGCCAGGCCCATCCCGGCGGCCAGCAGCAGCAACGCGCCGACGGTCGGTACCGGCTGCGCCATCGTCGTGCCGGCGCCGATCGCGAGGGCCGCGAGCATCAGCAGCACCCCGTCGGCCGGGTTGACCAGCTTCGACCGGAAGACCGCCCAGCCGAGCAGCAGCAGGCCGGATGCCGAGATCACCACCGCGCCGGTGTACAGGTCGTCGATGTGCCCGGCGGCCAGCGGGGCGTTCGCCAGCACGGTGTCCTCGGACAGGCCGGTCATGCCCACGAGCAGGACGGCGCCGGCGAGGGTGACGAGCAGGCCGGCCAGCGCGCACCGCCGGGTCCGTGAACCGGCGAGCAGGCCGGCCAGCGCGATCAGGGCGATCAGGGCCAGCCAGCCGGCGAGCAGGCCGATGCCGAGCGGGCCGGGCAGGCCGTGGGCGCCGAGGGTCAGCCAGCCGTACAGGACGGCCGACGCCGGCAGAGCCCAGAGGGCGAGTCTCGCGTACCTCCGTACCGACCAGATCCAGATCGCGTCCCGGACCGGCAGAAGATGGCCGTCCGTGTCCGCCTGGGCCGGGGCGCCGACCCAGGCGGGCGCGACCCGCAGTGGCCGTCCGCTCGCCGTCTGGCGTTGGCTGATGCTCATGGCTCCGCCTCGTTAGCAGGGGCAACAAGCCGAGCGGCCGGGGGCACCGGTCGGGAATCCTGCTGGGAAGCATGCCAAATATTGGCGGTGGAGTGCGGCCGATCTCACAAACTCAGCGTTTCTCCACCTGCGCCCGCCCAGAGTAATTGGCACCGCCGAGCGCCGCCGTCGGAGGAATGACGTCCGGCGCGGGGAGGCCAGGTTTTCCGCCGGTCGCCTCCGCCTCGGCCTGCCGTACCTCGGCGTCCACCCGCTGCGCCTCGGCCGCCGCCGCTTCGGCAGCGGCCGCCGCCTCCCGCTCGACGGCGCCGGAGTCGACATCCGAGCGGGGCTGGTCGCCGACCATGTTGCCGAGACCACCGAGCGCGCCGCCGAGACCCTCGAGGGCCTTGGTCAGCTCGGTCGGCAGGATCCACACCTTGTTGGCGGTGCCGTTGGCGATCTGCGGCAGCGACTGGAGGTACTGATAGGCGAGCACCTTCTGTGACGGGTTGGCCTGGTGGATCGCGTCGAAGACGGTGCGGATCGCCTTGGCCTGTCCCTCGGCCTGCAGGATCCGGGC
>NZ_PVMZ01000044.1 GCF_003001815.1 Actinoplanes italicus | reverse complement strand
TCACGCTGTGTGAGCCAGCCGAACGCCGCCGTCGGCGGCGTGCAGTCACGCAGCGCCCCGGCCAGCGTCACCAGCGGCGCCGCCTGATCCAGCAGAAAGGCATCCCGCGCCGCGACCGCGATGTCACGTTCGGCAGCGAGGCCGATCCCGACACGCAGCAACCGCGACTTGCCGATGCCCGGAGGACCGGTCAGCGTGTGCCAGCCGCCGGCGCCGGCGGCGGTGTCGTCCAGGATGCGGGTGAGCAGATCGACCTCGGCGTCACGGCCGTAATGCTTAGACGGGCTGCCTCCTACGACGGAACGACGTGGCGTCTCCGCTCGACTGGAGCTACTGATTACGAGGGGTGCCATCTGATCGGTGTGTATGGCAGTACCTCTCACGCTCCCCGCGCGTGCGGCATCATGCCAGCGCTGTCGCCATTCATCGAGATCGCCGTCACAGGCGCGTACATAGGCGGCCGTTACCTCCCACGTGGGAAGGCGTGTTCCGTTGGCTGCCTCCGACATGACGGACACGGAGAATCCCGTGGCGTAGGCCATCTGCCGATACGGCGGTCGCCCCGCGCGCTGACGCAGTTCTCGCAAGCCCCGGGCGAACGCGGCATACGGGAGGTGGGGAGCAATGGGACGCTCCGGCCTGCCCGTCACTTCCGGTACCCGTTCATCGCTCGTAGCTCCGTGTCGGGGGGTGCCTCGGGAGGGCGACCACCGATACGGAGCCACAAGGCCTGAATAACGGGCATCTGCGCTTTCTGATCTTCGATGTGGCTCAGATCCATTCGACACGTACCGAACCTGTGGACCGGTGAGCGGCTGGCGTTCCACCCACTGATGCCTTCAGCACAGCTTCTGACGTACCGCCATCGTGCCCGGAGACGGGTCCTTGCAGCAACAGACCACCCACCCGGCGTAACACCGCCAGCCCGAACCGGACGAGAGGGCATCGACTGCCGTCGGTGCCCTCTCGTCAGCGGGGCTAGGGCACCGAAGGCGGGCCGAGTTGAAAGAAGGGATAGGCCATGATCGCCAGGGTCAGGAACGCGATGAACGTCGCCCCCGAGGCCGTCACGATCCCCCAGGCGGGCAGGCCCAGTAATGCGGCCAGAAGGCCGGCGATGATCGCCAGAAGCACGGCGATGACAAAGGACACGATGATGTAGCAGGTCTTGCTCATCATGCCGCCGTCTCGACACGCGAGGCGGCAGGAGGGTACGGCGGAGGGCGGCGCGCCGGGAGGCGCGCCGCTGACGTCACTGACACTGGTGGAGGGTCCCTTCGGTCTTGTTGATCGGCTCAGATCCGCTAACCCGTACTGATCTTGCGAACCGGCGGGTGACGGCTGGCACGTCATCCACCGATGTCTTCAGTACAGCGTCCCGCTGATGCGTGGAGCACAGCGCCGGACGTACCCGATATGGTCCCCGGTGACGGTCCTTGCGGCAACCAGCCCATTCCCCTTGAGGGGCCAGCACAAATGCCCGGATCTGCCACTTGGGACAGTCCGGGCATAGTGTGAAGGCCTCCTACGCCAGCGGGAGACCTTCGGCGGGAGCGGATCTGAGCCATCAGAAGACGCCCTCGACGGAGGGAGCCTTAACGGCTTCTCCTCCTGAATGCGAGCATCCTCGGCGGCGACCCGGAACCACATCACGTGTTCACGGGGAATCCCGGGGGATCCGGCCGAACAACCCGCGAACAACTCACTGCCGGCGGCTGCTGCTCGAGGCGATGGCTGCACCTGGATCCACCGCCATCGACTTTAAGCCGGCGGCTCGCCGCATTGACCGGGCGTCTCAGCCGCCGGCGTGTGACAGTCCGAACGCGACCAGGAAACCGGCGACGGTGACCAGCCCGGTCAGCAGGTGCGCGTTCTCGAACGCCTCCGGGATCATCGTGTCGGCGACCATCGCCAGGATCGCGCCGGCGGCCAGGGCCGTGATGCCGGCGAGCACCGCCGCGGGGGCATCGCCGAGCAGGGTGTAGCCGGCAATCGCGGCCAGCGCGCTCACCGCGGCGATGGCGCCCCACAGTCCGAACACGTACCGGCCGCTGCGGCCGGCGGCGCGCATGCCGGCCGCGCTGGACAGGCCCTCGGGCACGTTGCTGATGAACACCGCGGCCACGGTCACGGCGCCGACCGCTCCGCCGCCGAGGAGGCTCGCGCCGATCACTATCGACTCGGGGATGCCGTCGAGCAACGCACCGAGCGCGATGGCCGTACCCGAGCCGGATTGTTGATCTTCTGAAGGTTGTTGGTCGCCGGAGCGCTTGCGGTGCCGGGCGCCGCGTCGGGCCAGCAGGATGTTGCAGCCGGTGTAGGCGATGGCACCGGCGACCGCACCGGCCGTCGTCGGCAGCATCCCGGCCTGCTGGTAGGCCTCGTCGACGAGCTCGAACGCGACCGCCGACATCAGCACGCCGGCACCGAAGCCCATCACCGTCGCGACCACGCGTGGCGGCACGCGGACCAGATAGCCGACGGCCGCGCCGATGAGCAGCGCGGAGCCGGCGAGCAGCCCCCAACCTCCGGCCTGCAACCACTGCGGCATTGGCGTTCCCTCCGGCCGGCACCCGGTGATCCGACCGTGCGTGCATGCCCTGCCGAAGGGGCGGCCAATCGTCGCGCCGGTGTTGCCCGCCGTTCGTGATCACGGTTGGGGTCGGAGGCTGAGCTGGCCGGTGGTGCGATCGTCGGTGTGCTGCCGGGCGTCCGGGTGCTGTCGGGCGCACGCTGATGCTTTCGGTGTGCGCGTGACGTCGTGGACGGCGACGGCAGAAGCACACGCTGCGGATTGATGGACGCGCACTGTCGTCCTGGCGACGATCGGAGCCCTCGGTGCCGCTGCGTGTGCGCCCGCCGCTGCGTGTGCGCCCGCCGCTGCGTGTGCGCCCGCCGCTGCGTGTGCGCCGATCGCTGCACGATCTCGGCGCCCCGGTCGCGGGCACCCGCCCGCCAGGGGAACGGCCGGCGCACCGTCGTGCACATCAACCAGCCAGTTCCACCCCGCCCGGCACCGGCACGCGGTACTCGGATCAGGAACCCGGCTCAGATCACGAACGGCGGCTGCCGTATCAGGGCGATACCGAGCCGAGCACCGCTCCGAAGCCGCCCATCGCGATGACGATGATCGCGGGGATGATGAGGAAGTAGCCGAGGATCAGGCCGGCGATCGCCATGCCGTGGCCGCCGCGTTCGCCGGATCGGGTCTCGCGGATCGCCAGGTGGCCGAGCACCACGGCGATCGCGCAGGGGATGCCGAAGAAGCAGAATCCGCCGAAGAAGCCGATCAGGCCGAACACCAGCGATGTCACGGCGAGCCCGGACGTCGGCGCGACGGCGACCACCATCGGGGGTTGCATCATCATCGGCGGGGGCGGTGGCGCCGACTGCGGCGGCGGGTAGCCGTGCTGCCGGTACTGCGGGGCGGGCTGTCCGGGAACCACCGGCGGCTGTGACCGGTAGTGGCCGTGATGGGGTGGGTACGACAAGGAGATCTCCTGGCAGGCGACATGGAACGGCGCGGCGGAACGGCAGGAGAAGAGCATCCGCCCGTACGGCCTCCGGGTGCCAGAGTGGACGGATGATCGTTGCCGAGGTCGGCCCCTCCGGCGGACCCCGGACGGGGGCCGCCGGAGGGGCCGCGGCTGCGGCGTGAGGCCGGACGATTAGAGCGGATCTCGCGGGGCATCCGCCCTGCCATGACGAAGCTGAGTGAGCCCGTTCTGCAGCGTGCCGGCGTGGTCGACGAACTTCATCAGGTCGGCCGTGAGCTGCGCGAACGTGGGTACGAGTTCACCACGATCACCCCGGCGACGCATGCACGGGTCAATCGGCGGCCGGGTAACGCCGAGGCCCGGGATCTGCGGGACGTGTTCGGGTGGAGCAGGCCGTTCCGTCCGAGGCTGCTGCCGCCGGAGATCCTGGAGCCGCTGCGGGCCGCCGGCGCGGTCGAGGTGTGCGGTTCGTTGTGGCGCAGCAGGGCGCGGTTCTCGTCGTACGACGGTGAGCTTCTCGTGCATTCGGCGTTCCCCACCGACGCCGCCGACGCGGTGTTCCTGGGCCCGGACACGTACCGGATGGCCGATGCCGCCGTCGCGTACGTCGACGAACGCACCGCTCCGATCACGCGGGCCGTCGACGTCGGCTGCGGGACCGGAGCGGGGGCGATCGCGGTCGCCAAGCGGCTGCCGCACGCGGAGGTCCTCGCCGTCGACATCAACGAAACGGCGCTGCGTTACACCGAGGTCAACGCCCGCCTCGCCGGGCTCGGCAACGTCACGCCCCAGGCCGGTGACCTGCTCGACGGTGTCGGCGGCGAGCTGGATCTGACCATCTCGAATCCGCCGTTCATGATCGATCCGGCGGGCCGGACGTACCGCGACGGCGGTGGCCCGCACGGCAACGACCTGTCGCTGCGGCTGATCGACGCCGCTGCCGATCGGCTCCGCCCCGGCGGCGCGCTGGTGCTGTTCACCGGGACCGGCATCGTCGACGGCCGCGACCCGCTGCGCTCGGCGGCCGCCGAGCGGCTTCAGGGCACCGATCTGAGCTGGACGTATCGGGAGGTGGATCCGGACGTCTACGGCGAAGAGCTCGACGGCCCGGCGTACGAGCGTGCCGAACGCATCGCCGTGGTGGTGCTGACCGCCACGCGGCCGCGGTGAGGACGCTCGGCGTCGAGGAGGAGTTCCTGCTGCTCGACGCGCTGACGGGGATGAACCGGCCGGTCGCGGAGCAGGTCGCCGGCGGGCTGGCGGAGCCGATGCGGGCGCGCAGCCGCCGGGAGTTCCGGCCCAGCATGCTGGAGATGGTGACCGGCGTCTGCACCGGCGCCGAGGAGCTCGCGCAGCAGTTGCGTGACGGGCGCCGGGCCGCCGCCCAGGCGGCCCGGGCGGCCGGCGTACTGCTGGTGCCGGTCGGTGCCACACCGGTCGCGGAGCAGGAACGCGCGCCGAGTGACGACCCGCGGTTCCTGGCGATCGAGAGCCACTACGGGCCGATCGCTCGTGATCCGTCCCTGTGCGGCTGCCACATCCACGTCGGTGTCGACGATCCGGCCACGGCCGTGGCGGTCTGCACCCGCCTGCGCGCCGATCTGCCGCTGCTGCAGGCGCTGGCCTGCAACTCGCCGTTGTGGCTCGGCGCCGACACCGGCTACGCCAGCTGGCGTGGTGTCCAGCTGCGGCGCTGGCAGGCGGTCGGGCCGTGGCCGCACGTGACGACGCCCGCCGAGGCCGGCCAGACGATCGCCGCACTGGTCGCCGCGGGCGAGATGATGGACGAATCGATGGTGCTGTGGTGGGCGCGGCCGTCACGCACGTTCCCGACGGTGGAGGTGCGCGTCGCCGACGTCTGCCCGGATGCGGCCGACACGGTGGTGCTCGCCGCCCTGACCAGGGCCATGGTCGACACCGCCGTGGACACGGACGCGCCCCCGGTCTCCGATGTCCTGCTGAACGCGGCGCACGGCAACGCGGCTCGCAGCGGCATGCGGGGCACGCTGCTGGATCCGCGTACCGGCCGGGCGTACCCGGCCTGGGATCTGGTCGGTGAACTGGTCGAGCGGGTCACGCCGGCGCTGAAACGGCACGAGGATCTGGACACGGTCACCACCGGCCTGCAGCGCATCCAGCGGGTCGGTACGGGCGCCGACCGTCAGCGGCGGCTGCTGGCGCAGGGCCTTCTCATCCCGAAGCTGCTGGCGTCGATGGCGCTGTGAACGGCTCGCGCAGCGAGGAACGGCCGGCCTGCCACGCGTCGAACACCGACCGCGCCCACACGGTATCGACGGCCAGCGCACAGCGGGCGCCCCACAGCACCTGCCCGGCGAGTTCCGGCTCACCGGCGGCGAAGGTGGCGCACAGGTCGTTGGCGGCGATCTGTTCGTGCACGGCGTCGGCCTCGACGTGCTCGTCGTAGAACGCGGTCGCGCGCTCGTCGCCGCCGAGGCGGCGCAGCCCGTTGCCGTACCCGCGGTTGGGTAGTGACGAGGTCATCTCGTAGGCGGCCAGGTGGCCGAGGATGGCGCCACGACGCGCCCGGTGCAGGGCGAACAGCGACATCAGGTTGTTGACGGCCAGGGTGGTCGCCGGGACCACGTCGACGTGGGCGCCGTAGGTCAGGTCCAGGCCGAACCACGTCATCGTCTGCTTGAACAGTTCCTGATGCATGCGTTCGGTGACGCCGCCGCCGTACTCGTCGAGCTGGATCTCGATCAGTGCGGCCTTGGCGCGTCCGCCGAGCCGCGGGATCGCGTAGGTGTGCGGGTCAGCCTCACGCAGGTGGTAGACCGAACGGTGGGTGACGAACTCCCGGAACTGTTCGTGCGTGGCGCGGCCGCGCAGATATCCGGACAGTGACGGCCCGTCGTCGGCGGCGACGATCTCGGCCAGCGCGTGCGGGACCGACGCCGGATCGGCCGGCTCGACCGGTCCCACCAGCTCGTGCAGGTACGCCTCGAAGCGCCGTTCCAGTCCCGCGCGGACGCGCAACAGGTCGGGATGCCACTCCCAGCCGTCGTCGACGCCGTCCCAGCCGCGGTACGCCATCTCGTAGCAGATGAACAGCGACAGGTGCAGGTCCTCGTCGCCGTCCGGGGCGACCTCGGGCAGGTGAGAGGAGCCGCCGCCGAGGGCATCGACGAGTGCGGTGGACAACGGACCCCGTGCGGACGGCAGTTTCATGTCGCGGCGAATTCCCGTTTGCGCGAGCACGAAACGGAGATTCACTGGGCCATGACGTCGATCATCACTCCGTACGAGGACGGCCCGCTGATCGTGCGCGGTGACTTCGAGCTGCGTACGCCGGACGGCGAAACGATCGATCCGGCGCGCGGGACGATCGCGCTGTGCCGGTGCGGCAAGTCCGCGGTGAAGCCGTTCTGTGACGGCACCCACAAGACGTTCCGCTTCAAGGCCGGTACCGGCCGTGACACCCCGTCACCGCGTACCGGAGGTGCCGACGACGAGTGACGCACCGGCGGGCAGCCGTCCCGGCGCCCGCTGGACGGTGGCGATCGCCTCGGCGATCCGCTCGCCGAGGCTGTCCGCCTCCGCCGGGCCGGTGAGCCCGCCGAGCAGTTCTCGGGCGAAGCGGCCGGCGATCTCCTCGACGCTCTGCGGGCCGTCGGGCCGATACCAGGTCCAGGCGTAGTTGCACATGCCGAAGACGTGGAAGGCGGTCATCCGCGGGTCGCCGGTGTGCAGGACGCCGCGCTGGGCGCCGTCTTGCAGGATGTCGACGACGATCTGGGTGTAGTCGACGCGCTGTTTGCGCACGAAGTCGTTGAGCTCGCCCTCGAAGTAGCGGATCAGTTCCCGCAGGCAGGCGAGGCTGGCGGCCCGGTCGTCGCGGTGGGCGGCGAGCAGGGCGTAGATCATCGCGACGAGGCGGGACACGGGATCGTCGAGTTCGGCGAGGATGAACCGGGCCTCGGCGAAGCGGCGGGCGAAGTAGGCCTCGTGCAGTTCCCCGAGCAGGGCTTCCTTGCTGCGGAAGTGGTGGACGATGGTGCCCTTGCTCAGGCCGAGCTCGGCCGCGATGTCGCCGAGGCTGGTGTCGGCGTAGCCGCGCTCGGCGACGTGTTCGGCGAACACGCGCAGGATGGCGTCGCGGGAGCTTGCGCGTGCGGGCCGGCCGGTCACCCGCCCACTATACGAAGATCACCGTGGCATCCACCATAACCTTGTTGACCGTACGTGCGGTCAGTTAAGGTCCGTTTCAACACGACGAGGTGGGAGGTTCGGCCGTGACCGGATACGGCGTCACACCGCTGCCCGGGTTGCCCGCCCGGGTCACGATCTGCGAGGTCGGACCCCGCGACGGCCTGCAGAACGAGGCGGCACTGCTGCCCGTCGAGGTCAAGGCCGAGTTCGTCGAACGGCTCGTCGACGCCGGCCACTCCGTCGTGGAGACGACCAGCTTCGTACACCCGAAATGGGTCCCTCAGCTCGCCGACGCCGAGCAGCTGCTGCAACGGCTCACCCTCGCCGACGGTGTCCGCTACCCCGTGCTCGTGCCCAACGAACGCGGCCTCGACCGCGCCCTCGCGCTCGGGGTCCGTGACATCGCCGTGTTCGCCAGCGCCACCGAGACGTTCGCGCGGCGCAACCTGAACCGGACCGTCGACGAGTCACTGGCCATGTTCGCGCCCGTCGTCGAACGCGGCCGTCGTGAGGATCTGCGCGTGCGGGCGTACCTGTCGATGTGTTTCGGGGATCCCTGGGAGGGCGAGGTGCCCGTCGCGCAGGTCGTCGGTGTCGCACAACGCCTGATGGCGATGGGCTGCACCGAACTGAGCCTCGGCGACACCATCGGCGTGGCCACCCCCGGCCGGGTCACCGCGCTGCTCGACACGCTGACCGCCGCCGGCATCGCGACCGCCGACCTCGCGGTGCACTTCCACGACACGTACGGCCAGGCCCTCGCCAACACCCTCGCCGCCCTGCAACGCGGGGTGACGACCGTCGACGCGTCCGCGGGCGGGCTCGGCGGCTGCCCGTACGCCAAGAGCGCCACCGGCAACCTCGCCACCGAAGATCTGCTCTGGCAGCTTGCCGGACTCGGCATCGAGACCGGCGTCGACCTGGGCAGACTGGTCGAGACCAGCGTCTGGATGGCCGAACGGCTCGGCCGCCCCAGCCCGTCACGCACCGTCACCGCACTCGCGGGAACCATCAAAGGGGAGAACCAGTGACGGCACACCCGGTCCTGGGCACACGCGTCGACGCGGGCAGCGAGCAGTTCACCCGCAACGCCGACACCCATCGCGCGCTGGTCGCCGACCTCAACGCCACCCTGGCCACCGCCCGGCTCGGCGGGCCGGAGAAGTCCCGCACCCGGCACGTCGAACGCGGCAAGCTGCTCCCCCGCGACCGCGTCGACACGCTGCTCGACGCGTCGTCGCCGTTCCTCGAGCTGTCGCCGCTGGCCGCACACGGCCTCTACGACGGCCAGGCACCGGCCGCCGGCATGGTCACCGGCATCGGCCGCGTCGCCGGACGTGAGTGCGTGATCGTCGCCAACGACGCGACCGTCAAGGGCGGCACCTACTACCCGATGACGGTCAAGAAGCACCTGCGCGCGCAGGAGGTGGCCCTGCACAACCGGCTGCCCTGCATCTACCTCGTCGACTCCGGCGGCGCGTTCCTGCCGAAACAGGACGAGGTGTTCCCCGACCGCGACCACTTCGGCCGGATCTTCTACAACCAGGCGCAACTGTCCGCCCGGCGCATCCCGCAGATCGCCGCGGTGCTCGGGTCCTGCACCGCCGGCGGCGCGTACGTGCCGGCCATGTCCGACGAGGCCGTCATCGTCCGCGAGCAGGGCACCATCTTCCTCGGCGGACCGCCGCTGGTGAAGGCCGCGACCGGCGAGGTCGTCACGGCCGAACAACTCGGGGGCGGAGACCTTCACGCGCGTACGTCCGGAGTCGTCGACCACCTGGCCGACGACGACGCCGACGCGCTGCGCATCGTCCGCTCCATCGTCTCCACGTTCGGTCCCCGCACCCCCGCGCCATGGCAGCGCGTGCCGGTCGAGGAACCGGCCGTCGACCCGGCCGGCCTCTACGGCGCGGTCCCCACCGACCCGCGCATCCCCTACGACGTGCGTGAGGTCATCGCCCGCGTCGTCGACGGCTCGCGGTTCGGCGAGTTCAAGCCCGACTACGGCACCACGCTGGTCACCGGGTTCGCGCACATCCACGGCCACCCGGTCGGCATCGTCGCCAACAACGGGGTGCTGTTCTCCGAGTCCGCCATGAAGGGCGCGCACTTCATCGAACTGTGCGACCAGCGCGGCATCCCGCTGGTGTTCCTGCAGAACATCACCGGGTTCATGGTCGGGCGTGAGTACGAGGCGGGCGGCATCGCCAAGCACGGCGCGAAACTCGTCACGGCCGTCGCCACGACCCGCGTGCCGAAACTGACCGTCGTCATCGGCGGCTCGTTCGGCGCCGGCAACTATGCGATGTGCGGCCGGGCGTACTCCCCCAGGCTGCTGTTCATGTGGCCCAACGCGCGGATCTCGGTGATGGGCGGTGAGCAGGCCGCCACCGTGCTGGGCACCGTCGGCTCCGGCGCCGCCCCGGACGCGATCCGTGCCCAGTACGAGACCCAGGGCCATCCCTACTACTCCACGGCACGGCTCTGGGACGACGGCGTCATCGACCCGGCCGACACCCGTACCGTGCTGGGGCTGTCCCTGTCCGTCGCCGCCAACGCGCCCCTCGCCGAACCGGCGTTCGGCGTCTTCCGGATGTGAGGGCCATGTTCTCCACCGTTCTTGTCGCCAACCGCGGAGAGATCGCCGTCCGCGTCATCCGTACGCTGCGGCGCCTCGGTATCCGCTCGGTGGCGGTGTACTCCGACGCCGACCGGGACGCGCCGCACGTCACGGCCGCCGACATCGCGGTACGCATCGGCCCGGCACCCGCCGCCCAGTCGTACCTGTCGATCGAGGCCATCATCGACGCCGCCCGCGGCACCGGCGCGCGGGCCGTACACCCCGGTTATGGCTTCCTGTCGGAGAACACCGCCTTCGCCGCCGCCTGCGAGGCAGCCGGACTCACCTTCATCGGCCCCCCGGCCGCCGCCATCGACGCGATGGGCGACAAGATCCGCGCCAAGCAGACCGTCGCCAAAGCCGGCGTGCCCGTGGTACCCGGCTCCGACGGCATCGGCCTGTCCGACGACGAACTCACCGCCGCCATCGACGGCATCGGCTACCCGGTGCTGCTCAAACCGTCCGCGGGCGGCGGCGGCAAGGGCATGCGTGAGGTGCACCGCCCCGACGACCTGGCCGCCGCCCTCGCCAGCGCCCGCCGGGAGGCCCGCGGCTCGTTCGGCGACGACACCCTGCTAGTCGAGCGGCTGATCACCACCCCGCGGCACATCGAGATCCAGGTCCTCGCCGACCGGCACGGCAACGTCACCCACCTCGGCGAACGTGAGTGCTCGCTGCAGCGCCGGCACCAGAAGATCGTCGAGGAGGCGCCGTCGCCGCTGCTCACCGAGCAGCAGCGCCAGGCCATGGGCGCGGCCGCCTGCGACGCGGCCCGCTCCTGCGGCTACGTCGGCGCGGGAACCGTGGAGTTCATCGTGGCCGGGGACCGCCCCGACGACTGGTTCTTCATGGAGATGAACACGCGTCTGCAGGTCGAGCACCCGGTCACCGAGCAGGTGTACGGGGTCGACCTGGTCGAGGCGCAGCTGCGTATCGCCGCCGGTGAGGTGGCCCCGTGGCCGGAGACGCCACGACCGCAGGGCCATGCGATCGAGGTACGGGTGTACGCCGAGGACCCTGCTGCCGGGTTCCTGCCGACCGGAGGGCGGATTCTCGCGCTGCGCGAACCGGACGGGGTGCGCGTCGACTCCGGCGTGGCCGAGGGCGGCGTCGTCGGCTCCGACTACGACCCGATGCTTTCCAAGATCATTTCGTACGGGCGGGACCGCGCCGAAGCCCTCCACAAGCTCGACGCCGCCCTCGCCGGCACCGTGCTGCTCGGCCTCGGCACCAACATCGGCTTCCTGCGCGCCCTGCTCGCCGACCCCGACGTGCGGGCCGGGAACCTCGACACCGGGCTGGTCGGACGCCGCCTCGACGAACTGACCGGTCACGAACTGCCCGACGACGTGCTCAGCCTCGCCACCGGGCTGGCTCTGCTCGATCTGGAGCCCGCCGCGCCCGCGCTCGCCGACCCGTTCGACATTCCGGGCGGCTGGCGCCTCGGCGACCGCGCGTGGACGACCCGGCGCGTCAGTCTCGCCGGACGGGAGCCGGTCGAGATCCGCTACCGGGGCCGGGCCGCTGACGCCGAGATCACCATCGACGGGCGGCCGGTCGCGCGGATCAGCACCTCGGCCGATGGACGGCACACCCATGACGGCGTCACCCGCACGTACGCGTACGCCCGCGACACCGCCGGGGTGCTGTGGATCGGCCGGGACGGGTACAGCTGGGCGCTGCGGGATCACGAGGCGCTCGACAGCACCTCCGGTACCGGCGCCGGGGCCGGCGGGCCGATCCTGTCGCCGATGCCGGGCACGGTCACGGTCGTCGCCGTCGCCGAAGGTGACCGGGTCACCGCCGGGCAGACGGTCGCCGTGGTCGAGGCCATGAAGATGGAACACGCCCTCACCGCCACCGTCGACGGCACCGTCACCGAGCTACGCGCCCGCGTCGGCACCGCCGTCGCCAAGGACGCGATCATCCTGGTCATCGAACCGGCGGGAGGCGACGCACCGAGTCAGGCCCAGTAGGTCCTCATCGCCTTTCGCTTCTCTCTTGACCCTCGACCCCACCCGGCTCCCCGGCGGAGCAGCCCGCTGTGTCGTCGTCGGCGACTACGGCGAGTGCCGGCCGGCCCGCAGGGCGCCTTCTCAGCGGCAGTTGAGTAGGTTTCTCGAACCCGGCAGTACGAACCCGTGGACGCAACCAAACGGGATCGCCACTACCGCCTGCTCCGTTGCGGGCCTTCGGCATGCTCGGCCGAGGCGACCAGCAGGTGGATGAAACCGTAGATCATCGACGGATCCGGGAGCGGGCAGGGACACGCGGAACACGTGACACGACGTGCCCGGGGCCCACCCGTCCGGCAATCGAGAGGGTGCTCCGTGCGACTGGCGAAGACGGCCGAGTTCACGCTGCCGGACGAGGTGGGCGGTCTGATACGGGCGGGGTCGTGTCTGGTATCCGGTGACGGGGTGTTCTACGCAGTCGTGTGGTGGGACGGCGGTGCCCGGTACGCGTTGGTGTCGATCGCCGATCAGGTGGTTCAGACGTTGCTGCTCGACGAGTCGGGTGACCCGTTCGACGCCTATGATGCCCCGGCGCCGGTGTTGCTCGGCGACGGCGCACTCGGCGTGATCGCCGATGCCGGCACGCTGCGGGTGTACGGAACCGATCTGCGGTTGCGGCGTGAGATGGCGATCGCCGGCGACGATGTGCTGCATCGCTTCGCCGAGCACGGGCAGCGGCCACGGGTGTTCGGCCATGCGAGCCGGGGAGCACTCGCGGCCGAGCACGTGGTCGTGCTCGATGAGCCGATCGGGACTGGCAACCCGCGATACCTCGCGTTCCTGCGCGTCGGCGAGACGAGCGCGTCATGGACGCGGATCGGGACTCTCGGCCCGGACGGGTTTCCGGTCGACCGATTCGGCGACGACGAACTGAACCAGAGCCCCGACGTATCGGTCGGCGGCTGCATCATCGGTGATGCGGTCGGCCACAGCGGCAGCATCCTGGTCTGCGTCGAAGGCTCGGACTCCTCGAGCGTGCGCAAGTACGGGGCCGACTTCTTCACCATCACCCGTGTCACGCCGGACGGGACGGTGACCGAGCCGCTCTATCAACAATCGGGATGGAAGCGCCTGCCGGGTAAACACGCCATCAACGGCAAGGTCACCTCCTCGGGTCGCTATGTGCTGCTCACACCGGTGTTCGCGACCGGCGAATGGAAAGGCAGACAACGCCTGTTCGATCTCCGGACAGGCGAAGTCCTCGAACCCGTCCTGCCCCGCGGTGCAGCCAGGATGCGGATCGTCGACCATGCTGGAACAACCTTCTGGCTCAGCGACGGCGCGCAGCGAATCCTGTGCGCCGAAGCCGAGGGCCCACACGGATAGGTCACCACGAAGGTATCCACCGGCGGCCGCAACGCCCTGCCCCTGAGCCGGGCCCAGGTCGGCGGTCGCGGAAACAGCCTGATCCGATCTTCGACGCCCCGGGCCTCAGCGCCGGACGCAGCGTCGGCGCGGTGGCGGCTGCCCTGGCAGACGACATCACCTTGACGCTTATAGCTAACGGCATTAGCCTTCTAGGCAACGACGTTAGCCACCCCTTGGAGGGCATCATGGTCGAGCACCTGAGCATCGCCGGTAACACCATCGCCTACGACGTGACCGGCGAAGGACCGCTGGTGGTGCTCGCTCATGGCATGGGCGACAGCCGCCACTCGTACCGGTTCCTCGCGCCGGCCCTGGTGGCCGCCGGGTACCGGGTCGCCAACATGGACATCCGGGGCTGCGGAGACTCCAGTTCCGACTGGGACGGATACAGCCGCACCGACATCGCCGGTGACCTGGTCGCGCTCGTGCGTCACCTCGGCGGCCCGGCCGTGATCATGGGGCAGTCGATCAGCGGCGGCGCCGCGACGATCGCCGCCGCCACGGCGCCGGAACTGATCAGCGGGGTCATCGAGCTGGCGCCGTTCACCCGCGCACAGGCCATCTCACTGGGCGACCTGATCCGGGTGAAACGCTACCGCGCGGGATTCACCCAGCTCGGCATGACGATGGCCTTCGGAAGCCTGTCGAGCTGGAAGAAGTACCTCGAACTGGCATACCCGGCCAAGCCCGCCGACTGGGCCGGCGAACTCGCGCGCATCGAGACCACCATGAGCAAGCCCGGCCGCATGAAGGTCCTTCAGGCCATGTGCAAGACCAACCCGGGCGACGCCGGCGCACAACTGCCCAACGTCCAGTGCCCGGTCCTGATCATTCAAGGCAGCCTCGACCCCGACTGGGCAGACCCCCGCGCCGAAGGCGAGAAGATCGTCGCCGACCTGCCCGCCGGGCTCGGGCAGCTGGCGATGATCGAGGGCGCCGGCCATTACCCGCACGCACAGACTCCCGACCAGGTGCTCGCCCTTTCGCTGCCCTTCCTCGCCACGGTGCTGACCAATGCCTAGGGCTGGACTGGACCGGGCCACGGTCATCGCCGCCGGCGCCGCCCTGGCCGACGAGGTCGGCTTCACCGGGCTCAGCATGGGACTGCTCGCCGAACGACTCGGCGTCCGGACACCCTCCCTCTACAAGCACGTCGCCAGTCAGGCCGACCTCGGCCACCGGATCGCCGTCCTGGCCCTGAACGAGTTCGCCGATGCCATCCGCGACGCCATCCAGGGGCGGGCCGGCAGGGAAGCACTCGTCTCCGGTGCACACGCGATGCGCAGGTGGGTGCTGGAACACCCCGGCCGGTACGCGGCAGGCAACGCCGCCGTCGTGACCGGGTCCGACGACCCGCTCCTCCCGGCCATCCAGCGGGTGCTCACCTCCTGGTCGGCCATGCTGCACGGATACCACCTGGACCCCGGCCAGGAGATCCACGCCCTGCGGATGCTGCGCAGCATCCTGCACGGATTCGCGACCCTGGAAGCCGCCGGAAGCTTCCAGATCGCCGCCGACATCGACGACAGTTTCACCTGGATGCTCGACTTCATCGACCACGGTCTCAACGCGAACCAGCCTGACCCGCTCACCGCCCGTTGAAGGGCCTCCAGCGCGATGTCGAGCCTTCGAGGGTTTCCCCGAGCACCCTTGGGGCACCGTAGCCTCACTGACCGCCTGACAGGACAGGGAGACCGACCATGAAGTTCGTGACCATCGGATACGGCGACCAGGCCGGCTACGACAGCACCGACCCGGCCGTCCGCAACGCCGCACACGACCACGACGCACGGCTGGTGAAGGAGGGGGTCGTCATGGGCCGCGTCGGCCGGCCGGTCCAGGTCCGCAACCACGACGCCGCCGGGATCACCACCCAACCGGGGCCGTTCATGTCCTCCGGCCTGCCGGTGGCCGGCTTCGCGATGATCGAGGCGGACACCCTCGACGACGCCATCGCCCTGGCATCGCAGTCGCCCTGCGCGGTCGCCCAAGGCGTCATCGAGGTGTGGCCGCTGCAGGAATGACCTCTAGGGTGGACGGCATGGCGCTGGTCATCGACATCAAGGATCCGCTCGCCGTGACCGCCGTCAGCACGATCCGCGCCGGCGACACCGATGCGCTGCGGCGACTGCTCACCGAACGGCCGCAGCTGGCGACAGCCCGGCTCGCCGACCCCGACGGCTCCACGACGCGGACCCTGCTGCACGTGCTGACCGACTGGCCCGGCCTCTTCCCCGGCGGCGCAGCCACCGTCGGCGTGCTGGTCGCCGCGGGCGCCGACGTCAACGCCCGCTTCACCGGCCCGCACACCGAGACACCGCTGCACTGGGCGGCCAGCTGCGACGACGTCGACGTCCTCGACGCGCTGCTGGACGCCGGCGCCGACATCGACGCCGACGGCGCGGTCATCGGCGGCGGGACACCGCTGGACGACGCGGTCGCGTTCACCCAGTGGCGGGCCGCGCAGCGCCTGGTCGACCGCGGAGCACGGACCACGCTCTGGCACGCGGCGGCGCTGGGACTGATGGACCGGCTGCACGGCCACGTCAACGGCCCTCACCGGCCGGCGCCCGCCGAGATCAGCGACGCGCTGTGGGGCGCCTGCCACGGCGGGCGGCTCCCGGCCGCGGAGTTCCTCGTCGACGAGGGCGCCGACGTCAACCGGATCCCCGGCTGGGAACGGCTCACACCCCTCGACGCGGCGATCCGCAGCGGCACCGGCACGGTCGCCGACTGGTTGCGCGGCCGCGGCGCCGTGACGGCCGCCGAACTCGATCAGCGGTAAACGACACCGGCGACGTCGAGCAGGCGGCACATGTCGTGGAAACCCTCCACGCAGAGGTCGACAACAGCGTCGTGGCGGCCGGTCGTCTGGGCGTACTCCAGAAGGAAGTAAGGATCCATCCGCCCGGGATCGTGGATGTCGGCCTCGACGACCACGCCGGTCGCCTCGTTCTCGAACCGGCAGTGCTCGCCGTGCGGGAACAGCGACCAGGTCGCGCCGTCATGCCGCACCTCCTCCGGATCTTCCAGCGCATTCGACCGCTCGACGAGCGCGCACGCCACCGCACGGAACTCGGCGACGAGCCTCTCCAGAGCCGGGAGTACGGCTGAAGCGTCCGCATCACCGACGAGCTGCAGCACGCGCACGATCGGGCCACCGGCCATCGGCGAGGCGAGGACGGCCACATCGGCACCCAGCGCGCTCCGCAGATCCCGCGCGACCGCGGTGGCCTCGGGCATGGTGAGACTCGGGTCGAGCGGGATGGTCAGGCCGTGCCCACGGGCCAGCCGGCGGCGAATGTCGGCGGGATCCGGGGGCTGCACCGTCACACCGCTTCGGCGGGCCGCCGGCGGGCGAGCTGCCACAGCTTGACGATCGCAACGGCGGCCCAGACGCTGTTGAGCACCACGAAGCCCCAGGTGGCGGTGAGCAGTCCCGCCCCGGCCAGCAGGCCGCCGCCGACCAGGTTCAGCAGCTGGTAGGTGACGGTGTCGACGCGCAGCCTTCCGAGCTGGAGCAGCACGAACGCGGCCAGCACCAGGAACGCTCCGGCCAGGGACAGTGTTTGAGCCATCGGCAGAAGCTACTTCACCGGGTCATCACCGTCGCGAAGGCGGGCCGGAATACCGGTTGCCGGCCAGTGATGTTCCGGCGGTCGTGGTGGTCACCGCGGTGATCAAGTACGTCATGCCCTCAGGCAGGCCGGTGATCGTGCATGTCGTGGTGACGGTGGTGCAGGAGTTCCCGCCGGGCTGCACGGTCACGGTGTAACCGGTCAGCGTGCCGTCGCCCAGATCCGAGGGCGCGGTCCAGGACACGGTGATCTGCTGGTTGCCGGTGGTGACGGTGACACCGGCCGGAGGTTGCGGAGCGGCTGAGGGCGGGTTCGCCGGGGGTGGCGGGGCGCCCGGTGATGAGGTCAGCGACACCGCCACCGGGGCTGACCGGTTCGCGATGCCTCCGTCGCCCAACTGACTGGTCTCGTTGAGGCCCCAGCAGTAGGCCTTGGTGTCACTGCCCAGCCCACACGTGAAGTGCCAGCCGGCGGCGAGCTGGGTGAAGGTCACCCCGGCCGGGGTGGTCACCTCTGCCGGCGTCGACCGCTTGAGGGTGTCGCCGTTGCCCAACTGACCGTAGAAACCGTAGCCCCAGCAGTAGGTCCTGGTGTCGCTGCCCAGCCCACAGGTGTGGTTGCTCCCGGCGGCGAGTTGGGTGAAGGTCACCCCGGCCGGGGTGGTCACCGCCACCGGACTCGACCGGTTCACGTTGCCGCCGTCGCCCAGCTGGCCGTGGTCGCCGAAGCCCCAGCAGTAGGCCTTGGCGTCGCTGCCCAGCCCACACATGTGGTAGCCGCCGGCGGTGAGCCGGGTGAAGGTCAGACCCGCCGGGGTGTTCACCGCCACCGGGCTCGACTGAATCCCGGTACCGCCGTCGCCCAACTGACCCTTGCCGCCCATGCCCCAGCAGTAGGCCTTGGTGTCACTGCCCAGCGCACACGTGTGGTTGATGCCGCCGGCGAGCTGGGTGAAGCTCACCCCGGCCGGAGTGGAGACCGCTACCGGACTCGATCGTTCCGGGGTGCCGCCGTTACCCAGCTGGCCGTAGTTGCCGATGCCCCAGCAGTAGGTCTTGGCGTCGCTGCCCAGCCCGCAGGTGTTGCGGTCTCCGGAGGTGAGCTGGGTCAACGTCACCCCGGCCGGAAGGTTCACCGCCCCGGGGTTCGACCGGTTCGCGGTGCCGCCGTCGCCCAGCTGACCGTAGTCACCGAAGCCCCAGCAGTAGGTCTTGGCGTCGCTGCCCAACCCGCACGTGTGGCCTTGCCCGGCGGTCAGCTGGGTGAAGCTCGCCCCCGCCGGGGTGTTCACCATCACCGGGCTCGAACGGTATGTGGTGCGGCCGTCGCCCAACTGCCCCTCGGCACCCCGGCCCCAGCAGTAGGTCCTGGTGTCGCTGCCCAACCCGCACGCGTGGCCGCCCCCGGCGGTGAGCTGCACGATCGGGGTGTCCAGCGCCTGAGCCGCGGCCGGCACGGCGATCACCGCCGCGAGCATCACCGCCACCCCGGCCATGGAGACGATCCTTCGCAGCACACAACCCGTCATCACAGCCTCGCAGAGACCCAGAAACCATCCGGATCAGGTGAGTATCAGGCTGAAAAGACTCCATCCTCAGTGATTCGCTCAAAGCCGCCCGCAGCCGCGGTCCCGGTAGTACAACCAGGCAGGATCAGCACGTGGATTCGACGATCAGCACCGCACAGGCCACCGACTACGACGAGATCATCGCTGTGGTCGACGACTGGTGGGGGCGCCCGGTCGCGGGCCTGCTCCCCCGGTTGTTCCTGGACCACTTCCACCGGACCAGCCTCGTCGCACGGGATTCCGACGGCGCGCTGGCCGGTTTCCTCATCGGCCTGCTCTCGCCGTCGCAGGCGGGTCGCGCCTACATCCATTTCGTCGGCGTCGCGCCCGCGTTCCGCGGTTCCGGCCTCGGACGGCGCCTCTACGAGCGGTTCTTCACGATCGCCCGGGAGGCCGGTTGTGCCGGGGTGGGAGCGATCACCGCGCCCGTGAACACCGGATCGATCGCCTTCCACCAGAGCATGGGATTCACGGTGACCGGCCCGCAACAGGGCTACGACGGACCCGGCAAGGACATGGTCGTCTTCGATCGTCCTCTCTGACGAGGCTTTGTACGACCGCGCCACGGACGGTTCTGTTTGCCGCTGGGCCCGCGTGCCGGCCTGCAGAGGCCCGGCAATCTGACCGCTTCAGCCGTGGTGACGGGTGTGCTCTCCGGCCGGTGGGCCGGCGTCGCCGGGGTCGCGCAGGGCGGGGCCGATGACCAGGGTGGACACGGCGAACATGGCGGCGAACAGCAGCAACGCGATGCCGGGCGCCCACCAGGTGCCGAACCGGCGGCGCAGCCGCAGCAGCATCGGTGTCATGGCGGCCACGCCCAGCACCCCGAACAGCACGGTGCCACCGAGCCCGGCCAGCAACGCCGTCCCGGCGAACAGCCCGGCGTGGTGCAGCAGGTGAGGTGCCAGGCCGGTCGCCGCGCCGAGCACCGCACCGATGCTCCACCGGCCGGCGCGGCGCGGTTCCTCCCGCTCAGCCACGTGCCGCCCCGGTGACATCGGAGGCGGCCGCGGCGTCGACCAGCGCGGTCAACGCGTCGATGACCACCGGGCGCTGCTCGGCGGGGATGTTGCGCAGCAGGGCGGCGAACCGGGCGGCGCGGGCGACCGCCAGCTCACCGGCGGCGCGGCGGCCGTCCGGGGTCAGCTCCAGCCAGACGAGGCGGGCGTCACCGTCACGGTCGGCCCGGCGGACCCAGCCCCGGCCGGTCAGCTGCGACACCAGGCGGCTGACGGTGCTCTTCTCCAGCCGCAGCCGCTCCCCCAGCATGCTCTGCGTCAGTGGCCCGTCGCGGTCCAGTTCGCCGACCGCATGCGCCTCCGAGGTCGGCACCGGCGTTCCGCACGGCGTGCGATCGGGTTGATGCAGGCCGAACGCGCGGACGAACGCGGTGATGCGTGCCTGCAGAGCGAGTGCCTGGTCGAGATCACCTTCGGACATGGTTCGACGATACAACCAATTAGTTCGACCATACAACCATTGATCGTACGATCAGCGCAGCGACTCCCGGAGGGTCTGCTTGGACAGCTTCCCCGTTCCCGTCAACGGGATGGCGTCGAGCACGATGAAGTCGTCCGGCATCCACCAGGAGGCGACCCGGCGCGACAGGTGTTCCCGCAGCTGGTCCACCGCCGTGTCCGCGTCGGCGCGCAGGACGACGAAGGCGACGGGCCGCTCAACCCAGCGGGGATGCTCACGCGCCACGACGGCGACCTGCTCGACGTCCGGGTGGGTGGCGATGGCCGCCTCCAGCTCGACCGACGAGATCCACTCACCACCGGACTTGATCAGGTCCTTGATCCGGTCGACGAGCCGGACGTAGCCGTGCTCGTCGATGGTGGCCAGGTCGCCGGTGCGCAGCCAGCCGTCGGAGGTGAAGCTGCCGGCCTCGTCGTCCCTGAAGTAGCCCGCCGCCACCCATGGCCCGGCCACCTGCAGCTCGCCGACCGACCGGCCGTCGTGCGGCCGGCGCTCGCCCGTGTCGACGTCGACGATGCGCACGCTCACCAGCGGTACGGGCTGGCCCTGCGCGGACGCGACGCGCTCGCGTACGTCATCGTCGAGGCCGTCGTGATGGCTGCGCAGGCCGCCGATCACACCCACGGGGCTGACCTCCGTCATGCCCCAGGAGTGGGTGATGGGCACTCCGACCGCGGCCTGGTACGCCGCCGACAGCTGCGGCGTGACCATCGATCCGCCGCCGAGCAGCAGGCGCAGCGAGGAGCGGTCCCGGTTCTCGAGCGCGGGAAGAAGGTCCGTCCAGACGGTCGGGACGCCGGCCGCCACCGTGACCCGGTGCCGCTGTATGAGATCCGCCAGGTGCGCGGGCCCGGCCGACGGGCCCGGCAGCACGAGATCAGCGCCGGCCATGAGCGCGCCGTAGGGCAGTCCCCATGCGTTCGCGTGGAACATCGGCACGATCGGCAGGACCACGTCGCGTTCACTGATGCCGATCAATCCGGCCGCCAGGGTCCCGAGGCAGTGCAGGACCGTCGACCGATGGCTGTACAGCACGCCCTTCGGGCGCCCGGTCGTCCCCGAGGTGTAGCACAGCCCCGCCGCCAGATTCTCCTCAGCGCCGCTGAAGGTCGCCTCGAACGAGCCCTCGAAGGGTTGAGCCGCGTCGATCAGATCCTCGTAGTGGTGGAAGCGTCCGTCGCCCGGCAGCGCGTGGCCGGTGCCGTCGGGAAGGACCACCCAGTGCCGTACGCCGGGCAACCGGTCCAGGCACGCCTCGACCAGCGGCAGGTGCCGCCGGTCGAGCAGGACGATGTCGTCGCCGGCGTGCTCGATGACGTAGGTCAGGTGCTCGGCCGGCAGCCGGATGTTGAGGGTGTGCAGCACACGCTTGCTGATCGGGACCGCGGCGTACACCTCCAGGTGCCGCCGATGGTTGGCCGCCAGGGTGGCGACCCGGGCTCCCGGCGCGACGCCGAGCGCGGTCAGCGCGGAGGCCAGGCGGCGCACCCGGCGCGCCCACACCCGGTACGAGGTGCGCGTACCGTCGCCGTCGATGACGTGCTTGTCCGCGAACAGCGTCTCGGCCCGCTCGAACAGGTGCGCGATCGTCAACGGCCGCGACTGCATGAGCCCGTCCATGTACAGCTCCTCCGGCATGTGGTCGGCCTACCGTAAGAGCCCGGATCGGCGTACCGGGAGGTGCGCTTCGCCCCCATCTCCGCCGGGGAGGGTGGATGAATCATCCACCGCACGAGACGATGCCGACCATGAGTGAACCGGCAGACGCGGGATCCCGGCCCGGACGCGAACGCGAACTGGCCTCGCTGTACGCCACGGCGAGGGCCCTGACCGCGCTGGGTGACGTCGAGGACGTGCTGGGATCGATCGTCCGGCATGCTCACGACCTGATCGGGACGGACTTCACCTACCTGTCCCTGCTCGGCGACGACGGCTCGCTGAGCATCACGGCCAGCGAGGGCACCATCTCCGCGACGTTCCGATCGGCGCGGATCCCGCCGCACACCGGGCTGGGCGGCAAAGTGGTCGACACGCGCGCAGCGCACTGGGTCGAGCACTACTTCGAGGGCGGCAGGCTACGCCACGATCCCGGCTTCGACGCGGTCGTCGGCGGTGAGGGGCTGGTCGCGCTGCTCGGAGTGCCCCTGCTGGTACGGGACCGGGTGATCGGCGCCCTGTTCGCCGCCCACCGCAGCCGGCGCCGGTTCCGCACCGACGAGATCGCCCTGCTGAGCGCGTTCGCCGACCACGCCGCGATCGCCCTGGACAACGCGCGGTTGTACGAGCAGAGCCGCACCGCGCTGGCCGAGCTGCGGACGGCGTACCGGACCATCGAGGAGCAGATGGCGGTGATGGAGCGGGCGCAGGCCGTGCACGAGGCGCTGACCGGCGTCGTGCTGGCCGGGGGCGGCCCGGCCGTGGTCGCAGGCGAGTTCGCTGGACAGATGGGCGGGCGGGTCGAGATCCTCGACAGCGGCGGGACACTGCTGGCCCGGGCCGGAGCCGGCGACGACACGAGCGGCGGACCGGTGACCGCCGGAGTCGTCGAGCAGGCGCGCCGCACCGGGCGCGCGGTCACCGTGCCGGGACCGGACGGCCGCCGGCACAGCGCGGCGACGGTCCGGGCCGGGGACAGCGTGCTGGGCGCGGTGGTGTGGAGCCAGGACCAGGAGCCGTCAGCCGTCGACGTGCGCAGTCTGGAGCTGGCGTCGCATGTCGTCGGACTGCTGATCCTGAAGGACAACGCCGTCGCCGACGCGGCCGAACGGCTCAGCGGGGAACTGCTCACCGAGCTCATCGTCGCCGGTCCCCAGGTGAGCGCGACGCAGCGTACCCGCGCCCGGTCCCGCGGTGTTGACCTTGATGCGTTGGACGTGGTGGTCGTCGCCGGCGCCGAGGGCGTCTCCGCGGCCGGCCTGGTCCGTCATCTGCATCCGATCGCCCGGCAGGAGGCGGGCCTGGCGGGCGAGCACCTCGGCCAGGCGGTGCTGATCGCCCCGGCCGCGCGGCCCGAGGCCTTCGCCCAGGCGGTCCATCAGCGGCTACGCGCCGAGTACGGCCGGCCCGTCACGGTCGTCTGCGAACGCGTCACCGGGCACGATTGGGCGCGGGCGGTCTCGCGCGCCGCCGGGTGCACGGCCGTGGTCCGGCATCTGGGGGCGCGGGATCTGGGCACCACGACCGACCGGTTCGCGCTGTATGCGCTGGCTTTCGACGCCGACCGTCGCGACGAGCTCGACCGTTTCCTCGCCGACACGATCGGCCCGCTGCTGGACTACGACGCCAGGCGCTCGACCGATCTCGTGGCCACGCTGGACGCCTACTTCGGCAACGACGGCAACCTGCGCCGGACCGCCGAGACCCTGCGGGTTCACCTCAACACGCTGCTCAAACGCCTGGACCGGACCGCCGACGTGCTCGGCCACGACTGGCGGGCCGCCGACGACCTCCCGCTGCGCCTGGCGATCCGGCTCGAGTGCCTCCGGCGTGTGGTGGTTCTTCCGTCCACTGAGCGGCGGTGAACTGTGGACGCTTTTCACCTCTGACAGCGGCGGGTCGCTCCCTACAGTGATGGCGACCACATCGAGGAGAACCGCTTGACAGAGGAGATCACGTGACTGTCGACTCCGACCAGCTCCACGCGATCGCCAGCCGCAAGGCGGCGGTACGCCTGCTGCCGATCCTGTGCCTGGTGTACTTCATGGCCTTCGTCGACCGCACCAACGTCGGCCTCGCCAAGACCGCACTCGGCGCCGACGTCGGCATCAGCGCCGCAGCCTACGGCGCCGGTGCCGGCATCTTCTTCCTCAGCTACGCGCTGCTGGAGGTGCCCAGCAATCTGATCATGTACCGGGTCGGGCCGCGCCGCTGGATCACCCGTATCGCGCTGACGTGGGGCGCCATCTGTGCCTGCATGATGTTCGTGCAGGGCGAGGTCTCCTTCTACATCCTGCGGTTCCTGCTGGGAGCCGCCGAGGCCGGTCTGTTCCCGGCCCTGATGTACGTGGTCACTCTCTGGTTCTCCCAGAAGCAGCGGGTCAGCGTGGTCGGTGTCCTGTACCTGGCTGTCTGCGCCGGCCTCGGGCTCGGTGCCCCGCTGGGCGGCGCGATCATGGAACTGCACGGCGCCGGCGGGATGTACGGCTGGCAGTGGATGTTCCTCGTCGAGGGCCTGATCACGCTCGTGGTCGCCGGCATCTTCTGGTTGACGGTGCCTGACCGGCCCTCCGACGCGAAATGGCTGTCACCGCAGGAAGCCGCGGTGCTCGACGAGCGGGCCGCGGCGGGCGGCGCACCCGCGCACACCACCCTGAAGGGCAACCTGATGGTGGCGTTCGGCCGGCCGTTCATCATCGCGCTCGCGGTGATCTACTTCGCCAACCAGGTCAACAGCGTGGCGATCCAGTACAACTTCCCCTCGATCGTCCAGAGCCTCGGCGTCGAGGGATCGTTCCGGATCGGCGTGGTCAGCGGCAGCATCGGCATCGGCGCCCTCATCGGCGTACTGGCGATCCCGTGGCTGCACCGGCGGGCCGCAGGGGAGCTCACCGTGCTCACCGGCGTCACGGTGGCGACCGCCGTCGTCGCCGGGATCTACACCGTCACCGACGCGGCGGTCGCCCGCATCCTGCTGATCGACGTCGCGATGATGCTGCTCATCGGGATCCTGCCGGTGTACTGGTCGGTGGCGATGGCACGGATGTCCGGGCTGATGGCCGCGGCGGGACTCGCGTTCATCAACACCGTCGGCCTGCTCGGCGGGTTCACCGGACCCTACCTGTACGGCTACGCCGAGGGCCGCGGCAGCGAGGCCGGCGGTCACGCCGTGCTGCTGGGCGCCGCCGTGCTCGGCATGCTGCTGGTCCCGCTGCTGGCGCTCGCGCTCCGCTCCGAGAACCGCAAACGCGCCACCGCCCCGCTGATGGAGGACGCCCGATGATCACGAGACGAGTCCTCGCGGCGCTCGCCGGCCTGCTCCTCGCCGCCGTATCCCTCACACCGGTACAGGCCGGCGGGCGTGACAGCGGCGCGCTCCGGCACACCACCCTCGGCACGATCCGGGGCAACGCCCACTCGTGGCTGGGCATCCCCTACGCCGAACCGCCCGTCGGCGCCCTGCGCTGGCGCGCACCGGTCACCCACCGGCCGTGGAAGGGCGTCCGCGACACCACCGCGTACGGCAACGGCTGCATCCAGCAGGGCCGCCTCTTCAGCCCGGCGCCCAGCGGTCCGCACTACGGCCTCGACATCCGCGACGGCCTGGGCAAACCCGTCGGCGCCGAGGACTGCCTCACCCTCAACGTCTACCGCCCCGCCACCCGGCAGCAGAAGCTCCCCGTCATCGTGTTCATCCACGGCGGCAGCAACGTGGTCGGCTACTCCGCCGACCCCATGTACGACGGCAACGCCCTGGCCCGCCGCGCCAATGCCGTGGTCGTCACCGTCAACTACCGGCTCGGCTCCTTCGGATGGCTCGACCTGCCCCAGCTCAAGACCGGCGACCCGGTCAACGACTCGGGGAACTTCGGAACCCTGGACCAGATCGAGGCCCTGCGTTTCGTGCACCGCAACGCCGCGGCCTTCGGCGGCGACCCGTCGAACGTGACCGCCATGGGCGAGTCCGCGGGCGCCGTCAACGTGTGGGCGCTGCTGGTGTCGCCGCTGGCCAAGGGCCTGATCGACAAGGTGATCCCGCTCAGCGGCGGACTGCTGTTCTCCACCCCCGCCCGCGCCCGCACCTACGCCGACGCCCTCGTCACCGCGGCCGTCGGCAACTCCGGAAACCCGGACGAGGACGTGCGCCGGCTGCGGCAGCTGCCCGCCGCCGACGTCATCCGCGCCCAGGTGACCCGCGGCGCCGCCGTCGGCGATCCACCCGCGGTGATCGCCGACGGCACGGTCCTCCCGGCCGACTACCACGCCGCCATCAGCACCGGGGCGTTCGCCGGCATCCCCGTCCTGGCCGGGAACACCCTCGAGGAGGGCAAACTGTTCGGCGCCCTCGTGGGCGCGTACCGGCCGAGCGACTACGAACGCTTCACCCGCCAATACTTCTTCAACCCCGACAGACCTTCGCCGTACGGGGTACGCGACTTCATCAGCGACGCCTACCTTCCCGCCGACGCCCCCGGCGGCTGGAACGACGCGGCCCAGCAGCTGACCGACGCCATCTTCACCGGCATCGTCCACGACTCGATGAACTCGATGCTCGCCGCCGGCAACAGGAACCTGTACTACTACCAGTTCGGCTGGAACCAGGAGCCGGCCCCGTTCGACGTCGTCTACGGCGCCAGCCACGCCATGGACCTGCCGTTCGTGTTCGGCACCTTCGACGAGGGAGTGTTCGCGTTCGCCTTCAGCCGCCGCAACGCTCCCGGCCGGCTGCAACTGTCCGGCCTGATGATGGACGGCATCGCCACGTTCGTCCGCACCGGACGCCCGCAGCACCGGGTCCTCGGCTCACGCTGGGACCAGTGGCCCCGCAGCCTCGTCCTCGACGCCGGCGACCGCGCCGCGACCGCGCGACCCGGCTCGGTCACCCCATAGCCCGCGGGGCCTCCGCCACCCGTGCGGCGGCCCCGCGCAGTCCTCCGGCGTCGGCCATCGGGCCTCCCTCGGAGCCGTCGGATCCACCTCCCGGCACTCATCCCGGCCGAGGGGCGCCACCGACGCCATCCGCTCGGTGCGTGTGCCGATCAGGATTGGCGGGTACTGACGGCTCGATGACCAGGAACGACGACACCGTCAGGCTCGACGCGGCCCTGGACCCGCTGGTCCTCGCCCTCGACGTCGGCTCCACCGCCAGCCGCGGCGGCGTCCACGACGCCGCCGGGCGGCGCGTCCACGGCCTTCAGCACAAGGTGCCGCACGCCTTCACCGTCGCGCCCGACGGCACCTCGGTCATCGACCCGGAGCAGGTGACCACGGAGATCACGCAGATCCTGGACGCGCTGACCGGCGACCGGCGGCTCGGCACCCGCATCGCCGGTGTCGCCATGGACACCTTCGCGGCCTCGCTGATCGCGGTGGACGCGGCCGGGCGGGCGCTGACGCCCTGCCTGACCTACGCCGACTCCCGCAGCGCCGGTGAGGTCGCCGCGCTCCGGGAGGAACTCGACGAGCATGTGGTGCAGCAGCGCACCGGCACCCGCCTGCACACCAGCTATCACGCACCCCGCCTGCGCTGGCTCGCCTCGACACAACCCCGCGTCGCCGCAGCGGCCGCCGCCTGGTGGTCACTGGGCGAATACGTCCTGGCCCGGCTCATCGGACAGCCGCTCGCCGGGACGTCGACGCTCGCATGGACCGGACTCCTCGACCGGCGCACCGGCGAACTCGACGCCGAACTGCTCGCCGCGGCCGGCACCGAGCCCGGCCGCTTCAACCCGCCGCTCGACCCGGCGCAGCCGGCGACGCCGATGGCCCCGGCACGCTGGCCGGCCCTGGCCCGGGCCGCATGGTTCCCGGTCATCACCGACGGCTTCGCCAGCAACATCGGCTCCGGGGCGACCGACGCCACGGTGCTCACCGCGGCGACGGCCACCAGCGGCGCGCTGCGGGTGCTGCTCGGCGGCCCGGCCGACCCGCTGCCGTTCGGGCTGTGGAACTACCGGGTCGACGCGCGGCGGACCCTGCTCGGCGGGGCGATCAACGACGTGGGACGGGCCGTCAGCTGGGCGCAGGCCACGCTGCGCCTCGACGCGATGCCGGCGCAAGCGCTCACGGCACCGCCTTCCGACGCCACGCCGCTCGTGCTGCCGTACCTCACCGGGGAACGCGCCCCCGGATGGGCCGGTGGCGCACGGGCGATCTTCGGCGGCGTGTCCGCGGCCACCGGCCCCGACGCGCTGTTCCGCGGCATCCTCGAGGGCGTGGCCATGACGTACGCGCGGGTCGCCGACGAGCTGCACCCGGCCGCTCCGCAGATCGTGCAGGTCGCCGCCGCGGGCCGGGTCAGCAACGACCAGCCGGAGTGGCTGCAGATCCTCGCCGACGTCCTCGGGCGGCCGGTCACGCACGTGACCCGGCGACGCGCCACCCAGTGCGGCACGGCACTGCTCGCCCTCGACGTGCTGGCTCCGGACGTGCCGCGCGCACCCCGGACCACCGGCAGGACGTACGAGCCCCGGACCGCCCACACCGAGCACTACGCCCAGCGGCGCGCCCGCTTCGCCGAGGTGTACGACACGCTCATCCGCGACTGACCCCGGCACAGCCCATCCCCCTCCGGCACCGGGTCGGCGATTCGGCCGACCCCGCGCGATGGAAACAGCCGCTCCGAGCGGGTGACGCGGGTGGGAGCGCCTGAGCCGGCGGGGACCGTCGACCACGACCTCCACCTGCGGAAACCCTGCTGTCGAACCCGCTGCCGGGCGGCTCCGAGATCGACCTGCGGTCACGATACTGGTCGCCCACGGAAAGGGGCTCCAGTGCCACGCTCTGATCAGAATCCCGCCGGTCGCCGCCAGCGCGGCCGTCGGGCAGCGCCGCCGTCTCCCAGCGGCATCACCTTCGGCGACAACGCGACCTACATCGTCGGCGGCGCAGGCCACGGGGTCGGCGGTCTCGGCGTCGGCGGCAACGGGTACCCCAGCCCGGACGCGGCCGCCTCGCACCCGGCTTCCCCGCCGAACGAGCCGTCAACGCCGCCGCGTCGGACGCGAGGCAACAGGGTCGTGGTGCTGTCCACCGTGATCGGTACGGTATTCACCGCGGGCGCGTTCTTCATCGCCCTGCCCAACTTCCTGGACGGCGACACCAAGCCGACGCCGCCGACGCAGGCCGGCGCGCTCGGCACCACCACCTCCGCCACCACGAGCCCGGTGCCCTCGCCGACGACCACGGACGCGGCTGCCGCGGCCGCCTCCACCGGCACCGGACGGGAGGAGGGCGCGGCATCGGACGATCCGCCCGTGATCTTCGACGACGTGGTCACGCTCGACTCCAAGACCGGAGTGGACCTCGACGGCGGCACGAGCAAGAAGCTCTACAAGCAGACCGCGGACGCCGACCTCTACCTGGACTGGGGCTACATCCTCTACACCAGCGCCCGGCATTCCGCGACGTACGACGACAGTTACGCCGGCCCTCAGGAGGGCGCGTACGCCCGCTGCCGTACCCACCGCCTGGCGTCCAAGGACACCGCGAAACACCGCTTCATCGGCGGCGGCAACCAGCAGTACTGCTTCACCACGTCGTCCGGCCACCCGGGCTGGGTGCAGTCGGTCAACCAGATCGACGACGGTGGACTGCTGGTGAAAGCAGTCGTCTGGCGCGACTGACCGACGGCGCCGCCCGGCGGGCGACCAGCCGGGACTGGACCGCCAGGTTGTGCAGCGCCGTCTCGAGGCCCGATCCGTAGGCGTCCGGGTCTGACTCCGACAGCCTCCGGTAGATGGTGACAGCCTCACGCGTGTGACGGACGGCAGTCCCGGGCCGGCCCGCCTCGGCCAGCACGCTGCCCAGGTTCAGCAGGGAGTTCGCGACGCCGGGCAGGAACGCCTGCGGCAGCGTGGCGGCCAGTCGCCGGCGGATGGCAAGGGCCCGGCGCTGCGGACGGATCGCCTCGTGAGGACGGCCGGCTTCGAGGAGGAACGCCGCGAGGTTGGTGAGCGCGGTGGCCAGGTCCGGCAGGTGGGCGCCGGGATTCCCGGCGGCCGCCTGGTGCAGGATCCTGACCGATTCGGATGCCTGTACGACGGCCTCCCGCGGCCGGTCGAGGTCGTAGTGGCGGGCCGCGAGATTGAGAAGGGACGCCGCCAGGCCGGGCAGGTACGTGGCCGGGTCGGCACCGGCGAGCCGCCGGTAGATCTCCGTGGCCTCGGTCGCGGGCGACAGCGCGTGGTCCGCCAGGCCTGCCTCCGAGCGCCGGATGCCGAGATTGGTCAAGGCCCCGGCGAGGTCTGCCTCGTGGGCTGCCGGATCGGTCCCGGCCAGGCTCCGGTAGGCGATGACCGCTTCCTCGGCGGGTTCCAGCGCTCGATCCGGGCGGCCGGCGAGAGACCACAGCACGCCGAGAGAGTTCAGTGAGGCGGCAAGCGCGGGACGGTAGGCGCCGGGATTGGCGGTGGCGAGGCGGCGGCGGATCTCGAGCGCTTCCCGCGCCGGGCCGAACGCTTCCCGGAGCCGGCCCATTTCGGAGGTGTACGTGGCGACGTTGGCCAGTGCCATCGCCAGGTCCGGCAGGTACGCGTCCGGGTCGGTCGCGGTCAGGTCCCGATAGATCGCGGCCGCGTCGGCGGTGTACGCGAGGGCGTCATCACGGCGCCCGAGCCTGCTGGCCAGTGTGCCCAGGTTGATCAGCGATGCCGCCAGGGGCGTCCGGTACCGGCTCGGCTGGTCCTCGGCCAGGGCCCGGCGGATCTCCAGGGCTTCCCGCACCGGTTCGAGCGCGAGCTCCGGCTGGTTCAGCTCGGTGTGGGCGATGCCCAGGTTGTCCAGCGCGGTCGCCAGCCCGCCCCGATGGCTCGCGTCGGCACGTACCAGCGTCCGGTAGAGATCGGCGGCCTCCGTGCTGGAGCCCATGGAGTCCCGGTGGCGGCCCATTTCGATCAGGCAGAAACCGGCGTCGACCAGTGCCCCGGCGAGTGCGGGCAGGTACGTGGCGGCGTCGGCGGCACCGAGCTGACGGTAGATGCCGACGGCGTCCTGTGTCGCGGTCAGGGCCTGCTCGAACCGGCCTGCGTTCGCTAGCCGGGTGGCGTGGGTCTGATGGAGCCCGGCCCGGGTCGCCGGGTCGGTCGTCTTCGCGAGGCGGTCCCGGGTGAGGGCCGTGCTGATCGCTGCCGCCGCGATGTCGAGGTCGACGTGCGGCCCGGCGGGGAGCAGCGGTTCGAGGCGTTCCAGCAGCTCGAGCTCGATCTGGTGGACGCCGGCGAGCGTGGTCAGGGCGGTGCCGCCGGCTCGCAGGGCCAGTTCGGGATGCCGGTGCAGCAGTGGATACAGCAGCTGCCGGCCGACATGGGGCCACCGGTCGGCGGCGTGGGCCAGGAAGGTGACGGACCGGGTGAGGGTTCCGGGCTCGGTGGTGAGCAGGTTCGTCGCGATCGGCGGCGCCCACTGCTGGGCGGGATAGTCGACGGTGTGTCCGGGCACCGTCAGGGCGAGGAAGTCCTCGGCGAGGCGGTCGGGATACAGGGGTTCGAGTACGGTGCTCCGCCTCGGATGGTCCGGTGGGTAACACCGGCTGTGGTCGGCGAGCGCCTGTTCCGGGTCCGGGCCGATCTTGAGCCGGCGAAGCACCGAGACCGCGTGTGCCCGGTCGAGCGAGCCGGTCAGCGCGGCGGTGTAGACGGTCTGGTTCATCGTCCGGTGGCGTGTTCCGTACCGCCGCCAATGCAGTTGTTCCCGGTTGAGCAGGTATCGGGTGAGCCCGTCGCCGGGCGCCGGGGACGGCAGCCCGTGGGATGCCGCGTCGACCTGCACCAGTGCCGCCATGTGCAGAGCGAGAGTGAGCCCGAACTGCGGGTCCTCGATCGGCACGTCCGGCAGCACGCCGGGTAGCCGGTAGATGCCCGCGAACCGGTCCCGGGCCACGCTGAACATGGCCTCGCGGTCGTCGCGGTCCGACAGCGCGGGAAGGTGCATGCTGGACGTCCCGGCCTGGTGGGTGTCCAGGATGGCGCACAGTGCCGGCCAGGCGTCGAGGCCCCGGGCCAGCATCAGGATCCGGGTCGGTACGCCGATCCGGTGCAGCAGCCGGTTCTTCAGCAGCCAGGTCAGACTGCTCAGCCGCCACCGGTCGGCGTAGTCGATCAGGAGCAGCAGACCGTGTGAGCCGTCGACCGTCAGGTCCTGGCTGCCCGGTTGCAGCGGGTCGGCGTCGGGGCCGTGCAGCGCGGTGACCACCTTCCATCCGGTGGCGGCGCATTCGGCCGCGAAGTGCGCGGCGAGCCGGCTCTTGCCCTGCCCGCCCGGGCCGTGCAGCCATCGCACCTGCAGTCGTGGCCCGTTGTCGCGCCAGCGGCGCAGGTCGGCGAGTTCGTCGTCGCGGCGGGTGAACGGGACGACCGCGCGGCGGGCGTTGAGCATGCGGCTGGGCAGTTCCCGGAGCCAGTCGGGGTCGGAGCGGGGTTCGGGTTCCCAGTTCGCCAGCAGATAGAGCGGCTCGCCGGATCCGAACACGTGGATGTCGGCGTTGATGGCACCGTAGGCGAAGCCGTTGACCGCGGTGACATTCTGCTCGTACACGCGGTCAACTGTGCCGCAGAAGCATGTCGCGTGTCTGTCGCGCCGACTCCAGCGAGTGACCGAAGGCCTCGGGCCGCCGCGCCGCCAGACGTTCGTAGAGCCGGACCGCCTCGTCGGCAGCACGCCGGCCTTCGACGCGATGACGGCCGCTGCGGGCGCAGGCCGTTGCGTAGGTCCCCAAGGCCATGGCCAGGTCCGCGGGGTCGGTGAGCGCCCGGTAGATCTCCACGGCTTCCCTCGCCGCGGACAGGGCCGCGGTGTGCCGGCCGAGGTCGGACAGCATGGAACCGAGGTTGTTGAGCGCCCCGGCCAGATCCGCCGGGTGGCCGCCGAGGGCGCGGTATTCGGCGGCCGAGGAGCGCGTGGTCGCCACGCCTCGCGCGCGGTGGCCGTACTCCCATTGCATGATGCCGAGATTCGTCAGGGCCGATGCCAGATCGGCCCGGTGAGCGACGGGGTCCTCATCGGTCAGTGCCTGGTAGATCTCGGTGGCCTCCTCGGCGGCCGGCAACGCCGCGGCGTGCTCGCCGTTCTCCGACAGGACCGCGGCGAGCACGGTGAGGGACTGGCCGAGCTCGGCACGACGGCCCAGTGCCCGGCGCAGGTCGACCGCCTCGGCGGACGCCGCCCGTGCCTCTGCGGGGCGGCCGACCTCGGAGAGCAGCACGCCGAGCGTGTGCACCGCCGACGCGAGATCGGGCAGCCAGGCGTCAGGTTCGGTGGCGAACAGTTCCCGGTAGAGGGCGGCCGCCTCGGCGCACAGCGGCAGGCCCTCGTCCGGGAACCCGCACTCGGAGAGGCGAGCCGCGAGAGTCGTCAGCGACATCGCCAGATCAGGTGTGTGGGCAGTGCTGTTGACCTTCACCAGGTCCCGATAAAGGTCGACGGCTTCGCGGGCGAGGGCGAGCGCGTCTTCGTGGCGGCCCTGCTCGGCGAGCAGGATGCTGAGGTTGTTCAGCGGGGCGGCCAGGTCGGCCAGGTGACGGTTCGGGTTGGCGCGGGCGAGCTGCCGGCGGATGTCGACGGCCTCCAGACTCGGTTCGAGCGCCTCACGGCGATGTCCGAGATTGGTCAGCAACACCCCGAGGTTGTTCAGGCAGCTCGCGAGATCGGTCCGGTACGCCCCCGGGTTGAGGCGTGCCAGCTCCCGGTAGAGCTCGGCGGCCTCCTCGGTGGCGGCGTGCGACTCCCGCAACCGATCCAGTCCTGCCAGCCAGACGGCCACGTTGTTCAAGGACGAGGCAAGATCGGGAAGATGGGCGGTACGGTCGGCGCGTACCAGCCTCCGGCGGAGCTCGATCGACTCGAGCCCGGGAGCGAGCGCGTCGGCCCTGCGGCCGACCGCGGCCAGGCGGCCGGCCAAGTTGTTCAGCGCGCCAGCGAGTTCGGCCGGATCGGTGTCCGGCAGGTGCCGCCGGATGGCGACGGCCTCCTCCCCCGCCCGCAGCGCCGCGGCCCGGCGGCCCTGACCGGCCAGCAGCGCTCCGAGGTTGTTCAGTGCGGTCGCCAGCTCGGGCCGGTGATCGGCGGGCAGCCCGCGCAGAATCCGGATCGCTTCCCGGCCGGCACGGACCGCCTGGTCGGGACGGCCGGCCGCGTACAGCTGGTTGGCGAGGTTGTTCAGCGACGCCGCCAGGCCGGGCAGGTGACCGCTGTCGGTACGGGCGAGCTCACGACGCAGGGTGACCGCCCACCGGCTGGAGGCCACCGCCCGGCCGTATCCCCCGGCATTGGCCAGGCGCCAGGCCAGCGTGTGGTGCAGCCGCGCCCGCTCGGCGCGGTCGCGGGTGCGGGCCAGCCGGTGCCGGGTGAGGGCGGCAGTGATCGCCGCGGCGCCGACGTCCAGGTCGATGTGACGCCCTTCGGGCAGAAGGGCCTCCACGGCTTCCAGCACGGCGACCGGAACATCGGCGAGCCCGGCGAGCCCGGTCAGCGCAGGGCTGCCGGCGGCGACGACCAGGTCCGGCCGGTCGAGCACCAGCGGGTACAGCAACGTGGCGCCGACGTGTGCCCACCGCGTGGTGGCAGCGATGAGGAAGATCAGGGGACGCGCCGGGCCGGCCGTCAGGACCGCGGCCGCGGTGCCGGCGGCCCACGGCTGGCCCGGATAGTCGGTGGTGTGGCCGGGCAGGGTCAGGGCGAGGAAGTCCTCCGCGAGCCGGTCCGGCAGCAACGGCTCCAGGACCTGCTCGGTGCCGTTCGCGGCCGGATAGAGCAGCGTGTGGTCGGCGAGAACCTGCCCGGGGTCGCCGGGCACCGCCGCCAGGTCCAGAACGCGAACGCCGTCCCGGCGGTGCGTGGCACCGGTGAGCGCCGCCGTGTAGACGGTCCTGTTCATCGCCCGCGGCGAGGTCCTCATCGGGCGTGTCGCCCAGTGCTGGTTCTCCCGGTCGAGCAGGTGGATGGTCAGGCCGGCGACCGTGCCGCGCTTTGCTGAACCGGCAGCGGCACCGGTCGCGTGGGTGTCGACCGCGACGAGGGCGGCCATGTGCACGGCCAGGGTCAGCCCGAAATCCGCATCGGCCAGCGGGGGTGGTCGCACCGCCGCGGGGTCGATTCCGTAGTGGACGGCGAAGTCGTCGCGGGCCGCGGTGAACATCAGGGTCCGGTCGTCGCCGCCGGTCGCCAGCGGTGACAGCGGACGGACTGCGACCCGGTCCACCTCGTTGTGCAGGACCGTCGGCACGTCAGCGGTCCGGGACAGCAACAGCACCCGGACCGTCGGCCCCACTTGGTGCAGGAGCGTGTTGCGCAGCAGCCAGGCCAGGTGACTCGGCGGCCACCGGTCGGCGTAGTCGACGATCAGCAGGACGCCGGGCGCGTCGCCGCTGCGCAGGTCCTGGCTGCCGGGCGGTGGCAGGACGCTGCCGGTCCCCGGCGCCGCCGTGATCACCTTCCAGCCGTCGGCGGCGGCCTGCTCGGCGGCCTGTGCGGCCAGCCGGCTCTTCCCGGCGCCGCCGGGCCCGTGCAGCCAGAACGCGCTCAGCCGCGGACCGGAGCGCCGCCAGGAGTCCAGGCCGGCGAGCTCCCGGGACCGTCCGGTGAAGCCGACGACCGCGAACCTGGCGTTGAGCATCCGGCTGGGCATCTCCCGGAGCCACGCCGACTCGGCAGGCGGCTCGACGGCACGGTTCCTGAGGACATACAGCGGCATGCCGTCGCCGAACGCGTGGATGTCAGCGCCGACAACGCCATACCCGAACCCCGCGACCGCGTCGACCGTCTGGCCCGGCCCCATGTCCCCCACCGGCCTCGACTCGACAGACAACCGGACGGATCCATTGAAGCAGCGCCGGAGTCACCAGTCGTACGGCAGATGCTCCAGCAGCCAGCTGGTAACCGCCCGGGTGATTCCCGCGAGCACACCGGAGACGGCCGCACCGGCCAGCCATACACGTGCCCCGCGCTTCCTGCTGCCATCGTCTGACATGGATTCTCCCTGGGTGAAGTACCAGTTCATGTCTTCACCGTGAGGCCGCCGAGGTGCGGCGGATTGGGCCGACCCCCAGCCGAGTCCCGGGTTCGTCACCGACATCGCATTTCTCCGCCGCGGAGAGGATGTCGTGGCGATAACCGGAAATGAGTTCGCGAGGGTCACGGCCTGGGAACTCGGCACACAACGCAGGATCCGGCTCATCCGTTCCGGAGGATCGGCGCGGGTGGACTGCGTGGAGTGGGTGATCGCGCCAGACGGTTCACCCGTGGCGCTTTCCGGGGACACAATCCTGCGGGCCTGGTCGCCAGAGGAACTCCTCGAAGGGCAATCCGATACACCCGACCTGGAGATCGACCTGGATGCGCCGATCAACACCATGAATGTGGACCGGTCCGGAGCAGTCATCGTCGGCACCGATCACCGACTGGCGCGACTGCATCTGCGGCGCCTCCCCGGAAGACCTACTGCCGGATAAAGTTGCCTGTTTCCGGTGCTTCAGGACGACGGCAGCCCGGCGGCCTGGTGCTGGCCGGTCAGGTGGTAGCGGGACTTGCCGCCGGACTTGGCGGTGTACATGGCGATGTCGGCCTGGCGGAGCAGGTCGTTGCGGTGCAGGGTGGCTCGGGGCTGGATGGCGGCGCCGATGCTTGCTGTGACGGTGAGGTTCAGGCCGGCCACGGCGAAAGGCTGGGCGAACGCGTCGACCAGCAGCGCGGCCTGGTCGGCGAGGCCGTGGACCTCGTCGCCGGTCACCAGTACGGCGAACTCGTCGCCGCCGAGGCGGGCGGGCAGGCTCGTGTCGGGGGTGTGGGCTCGCAGGCGGTGCGCGACCGTGGTCAGCAACGCGTCGCCGACGGCGTGGCCATACGTGTCGTTGACCTGCTTGAAACCGTCCAGGTCCAGGTATAGCAGGCCGACCGCGCCGGGGCCGCCGGCCATGGCTACGGTGTCGATGCGCTCGAACAGCGCGGCCCGGTTCGCCAGACCGGTGAGCGTGTCGGTGTAGGCGAGGCGGCGCATCTGCTGCTCGCTGAACAGCAACTGCTGCTGGCTGTGCCGCAGCTCGGTCTCGCGGGCCTGCAGGTGACGGACCGAGGCGTGCAGGTCGGCGGCGAGCCGCTGGTTGTCGCGCATGCTGAGCATCTGCCGGCCGACCACCAGCAGTACCAGCAGCGTCGACAGGACGTACAGCATCGGGCCGACGGTGCCGCGGTGCAGGGTGACGGCCAGCGACACCGTCACGGCCGCCGCCAGCGGCACGTACGGCAGCATCGCCCAGAATCTCGGCTGCGCCTCGCGGTGCCGGCCGCCCTCCGGAGCGGTCCGCCGCTGCAGGCCGGCGGCGGCTCCGATCGCCAGGAATCCCCAGATCCAGCCGAGGTCGAAGAAGTTGCTGGAGGCGTAGCTGCCGCTGTTCACGAGGTACGCGAAGCTCGTGTCGGCGAACGCCAGGGCGAGATAGCCGGTGCCGAGCAGGCCGAGCACGCGTCGCTGATCGCGTCTCACCTGCGCGAACAGGATGAACATCATGCTGCTCACCACGACGTCGCCGGCCGGGTACGCCAGCGTCACCAGCCACTCCAGGGTGGTGGCCGCGACGTCGTGGTACAGCGGGCCGAGCACCGTCGCCCAGCTGAGGTAGAACAGCGATCCGGTGATGATGAGGCCGTCCAGCACCGATCGGGCCGCGCGTCGGCGCGTACCGATGAAGGTCGCCGCCCCCACCACGGTCAACGGCACGAGGGCCAGGTAGCCGGCGTCTGCCAGGGACGGGAAGGGCGCCTCTCTGCCGTCGACGTTCTCGTACCAGGTCCAGACGAACTGACCGGCCGACCAGCAGAGCGCGCCCGCTCCGAGCAGTGCCCACCCGAGGCGCCCGGTCTTCGCCCTCATGGCCGTGCGGACGCACGCGAGCCCGGCGTACAGCGAGGTCAGGCCCTGTGCCAGGTTGGTGAACAGCACGGTCGCCTCGGACCCACCGATCGCCGTCACCAGCCACACGGCGGCGAGCCCCGCCGGCAGCAGGTGTGCCGCCGCGTAGACGGGCATGCCTCGGGCGTGGTTCAACGCGGGCCACCGGTCATGCGCGCATCATCGGCCGGCACCGCGCTCAGTTGAGGATCACGTGACACGTTTCGTCTGGTAGGCCCACATGGCGAGTTCGACCCGGTTCCGGGCGCCGAGTTTGGTCATCAGTCCGGTGAGGTGGAACTTGACCGTGCTCATGCTGATGTGCAGCTCACGCGCGATCTCCGCGTTCGTCCTGCCCAGCGCGACCCGGCCCAGCACGTGCTCCTCACGATCCGTCAGGGCGTCGACCGGGTGGAACGGTGTCGTCGCCGGGCCGCCGGTGGCGAACGTGGCGAGCAGCCGGGCGGTCACCGCTGGATCGATGAGCGCGTCACCCCGTACCGCCGCATTGATCGCTTGAAGAAGTTGATCCGGTTCGGCGCCCTTGAGGAGGAAGCCACGCGCACCGGCCCGCAGCGCTCCGTAGATGTATTCGTCGGTGTCGAACGTGGTGATCACGACGACGGCGATCGGATCGGCGACGTCCGGCCCCGCGAGCAGGCGGGTCGCTTCGATGCCGTCCAGGACGGGCATCCGGATGTCGAACAGGCAGACATCCGGACGAAAACGACGAGCTAGGGCAACGGCCGTACGCCCGTCGGCTGCCTCTCCGATCACCTCGACTCCGGGACTGCCGTTGAGGATCGTCGACAGCCCTGCCCGGACGATGCCCTGGTCGTCGGCGATGAGGACACGGATGGTCATGCCGCGGCATCCGGACGAGGAAGGACGGCGCGTACGCTCCAGCCGCGATCGGCATTCGGTCCGGCGGTGAGCGTGCCGCCCAGGAGGGTGACTCGCTCGGTCATGCCGACCAGCCCGAACCCGTGCGAAGAGGTGGCAGCCGCGACCCGCCTGCCGTCATCGCTGACCGTCAACCGGACATCGGTGGCGCTGCCGGTCACCTCGACGCTGACGCGGGTCGCGTGCTGAGCGTGCCGTTGAGCGTTGGCGACCGACTCCTGCGTCACGCGGTAGAGGGCGCCCTCGACTGCCGGTGGCAGGTTCGTCAGGTCACCGCGCAGCTCGACGCCGATGCGCAGCGTCGTGGTGCTGTCGCCGGCGAGGCGCTCGATGTCGGCGATCCGATGCCGCGGCGTCAGAGGCGACCGCTCCCGGACGTCGCGGAGGGCACTGACCATCATGCGCATTTCGGCGAGCGTACGGGCGGCCTCGCGGTTGATGGTCTCGAGGGCCTCCGTCGCGCCGCTCAACGACTCCAACCGGGCGAGGAACAGGCCGGCCTGCGCCTGGATCGCGATCGCTGAGACGTGGTGGGCCACGGTGTCGTGCAGTTCGCGGGCCAGCCGTTCGCGTTCCTGGAGCTTGGCCTGCGTGATCAGCTGTTCACGGGCAATGCCCCGGTAGCGGACGGACGCCCCGAGGGCCGCGGCCAACAGCACGATCGCGATCCCGGCGATCGTCTCGGCAATGCCGGGGAAGTCGACACCGACGATGGCGGTCATCGCGAGAGCCACGACTGCCAGCCCGACGATCACGTCGCGGCCGGCGCGCCGCCGCAGCAGCGAGTAGACCAGGACCAGCACCACCCAGCCGCTGTGCAGGGTCATCGGTTCGGTCCCTGTCACATACGCGGCCACGTCGAGGATCGCGAACCCGCCGAAGGCGAACACCACCGCGGACAGCGGATGGATTCGCCGGACCAGGACCGCCAGCACCAATCCGAGACCGAAGACCGCTGCCACCGGTCGCCAGGCCGCGTTCTGGAAGGCCACATCGAACACGAGCGCAATGAGGACCAGCACGGCGAGGACCCCGTCACGCCAGGTGTACGCCGCCTTCGACACGAATGCCACAGTAACGATCCGGCTACCGTCCGGTCCCTGGCCGATCGGCCAGGCGGGCTCCGGCCACATGATTCGGGCGCCCCGGCCACCGATCCGATGAGACTGACGGGCATGAGACAGAAGGACCTTGTGGACACCGCGGTCGACGTCAAGGTGGTGCTCTGCGGCCTGTGGGTGACCACGCTGCTGGTGTTCGCCTACGTCGACATCTTCGGTTTCTTCCGCGCCGACGTGATCGACGGAGTCCTCGCCGGGGAGGTGTCCGGCGCGGGGTTCGCTATCGACCAGACGTTCCTACTACTCACGACGTTGTACGTGGTGGTTCCCGCACTGATGGTCGTCGTGTCTTTGGTCGCCCGCGCGCGGGTCAACCGGATCGCCAACATCGTGGTCAGCCTGTTCTACGCGGCGACCGCCGCGGCGACGCTGATCGGCGAGACCTGGATCTACTACATCGTCGGGATCCTGATCCAGGTGGCGCTCCTGCTGGTCATCACCCGGGTCGCCTGGACATGGCCGTCAACTCGTACCACCTAGGTTCTTACTGCCGGCGAGGGCTGCGGCCAGCGTAGGCGCCGTCTGAAGCTGGTCGAGAAGGACCCACAGGCGTGACGCGCGGTAGGACGCACCGTTGGGAATCGGTTCGGTGGGTGGGAGACGTGGGCCGAGATCGTAGACCGTCGGTGCCCTGGCAAGCGCGAAGCCGAGCGCCGAGGTCAGATCGTTCTCATCGGCACCGAGCAGGTCGAAGACAGAGGAGACTGATACTCGCGATCTACGCCGTCACCACGTAAGAACCGCTGATCCCGGTACGGATCAATCCGTTGGCTGAGGGAGGCATTCCGTCGATGAGGACCGAAAGGCCCCGCTCCAGCTCGCTCAGATGAAGAGAAACGGGCCGGCGGTCGATTCGATACCGCGCATCGGCCGAACGGCCCGTGTTCTTTGAAACACCTCATGTCTTCTCGGCCGGCGTGGTCTGCTTCCCGGCGACGGAATTCGTGAGGGGGCACGGCGATGAACAGTCTGACAAGGCTGCTGACGGTCGGCATCGGCTTGGTGACCGGCGCGACGCTGGGCATCGGTCCAGCGGCGGCATCCGCTGGGCACCGGCAACCCGGTCGAACGCTGACAATGCCGACTGGTCACCTCGCAGTGCTCGAAGGCATCCCGGCGAGAGATCCTCGCGACGCAAGAGCGCAGCTCAGCACCTTGGACAGGCGCTCACCGACCTTGTCGGCAGCGATTGTCTCCCCCTTCGTCCGGTCGTCACCGTCAGACGATCCGCCCCCGGACGAGCCGCCGGCATCGGGCGAGCCGGCCCCCGCCACTCCGGCCGGGTCGTCGACCGGCCCGAGCGCCGAGAAGAAAGAGGAATGCGAGGCGCCGGAAGACAAAGACCACAAGGCCAAGGTCAAGGAGGCCGAAGACAGGGAAAGGGCAAAGACCTCCACCTACACTCCCCCCGCCGACAGTAACGAGGGCAACCCACTCGTTGACACCAAATCCGAATCCGAGAAAAGGAAGGAGGCGGAGAAGAAGCAGGAGGAGGAGAATGATGACGCATGGGCGCATGCGCGGTGTGTCATCTGGGAATCGGCCAAGGACTCATTGGCGGAGGGCGGAAAAGAGCTATGGGAACACTTTCAAGGTAAATCGATCGAAAAATATACTGAATTGGCGGAAAAGAGCACCAAGTACCGTCCCGAACCTATCGATCTCATCGACGAGAAAGCCCTGCAGGGAACCTTCGACGACGCGGCCGAGTACGCGAAGAACCCCGGTGCAAGCGTCGACGTCGGTGGCGGTCCCGTGGCGCAGATCGGCGACGCCGGTACCGATGCCGCGGAGACGCTGGATGACGCGGGCGCCGACGCTGCCGAGTTCTTGGGCGATGCCGGTGCCGACGCCACCGAATTCCTGGACGATACCGGGACCGACGCTGCCGAGTTCTTGGACGATGCCGGCACCGACGCCACCGAATTCCTAGACGACGCCGGCACCGACGCTGCCGAGTTCTTGGACGATGCCGGCACCGACGCCACCGAATTCCTAGACGACGCCGGTGCCGATACCACCGAATTCCTAGACGATGCCGGTGCCGACGCCACCGAATTCCTGGAAGACACCGGCACCGACGCCGCAGACGGCTTGGCTGAGGTAGGTGAGCAGCTGGGTGACACCGGTACCGACACCGCCGAGTTCTTGGGCGATGCGGGTACTGAGGCCGCCGAGTTCCTGGGCGATGCCGGCACTGATACCGCGGACAGCTTGGGCGATGCGGGTACCGACGCCGCAGAGACGCTCGGCGACGCAGGCACCGATACCGCAGAAACCCTCAGCGACGCAGGCACCGATACCGCAGAAACCCTCAGCGACGCAGGCACCGATACCGCAGAAACCCTCAGCGACGCAGGCACCGATACCGCAGAAACCCTCAGCGACGCAGGCACCGATACCGCAGAAACCCTCAGCGACGCAGGCACCGATACCGCAGAAACCCTCAGCGACGCAGGCACCGACGCCGCAGAAACCCTCAGCGATCCCGGTGAGGCCCTGGGTGACGTCGGCGAGACGCTGGGCGGAGGCCTGTTCCCGGCGGTGACCTGACAAGCGCGGACGGCTACAGCCGGGTCAGTGGCTGCCCGGCCAGCAACACCTGACCTCCGACATCACTCATGGTCCCCATCGAAAGGTCGAGCACCCTGAGCTGGGCCACGACGGGTGCGGGGGCTGCTCCTCGACGAAGGCCATCACGCCGAGGTGACGCTAACGGCTCTCCCCGGACGGGGCCTCCGGAACCGGAAGTCGGGTGATCTGGTGTGCCCGGCGCAGCACGTCGAGTTGAGCACTGTTGTACAGCGCCTGAAGCGCCTGGCCGGCAGTGGCTCGCGCCGCTTCGGTCTGCGGCTCCAACGTGACCGGGTTGGCGGCCGTCGCGGGATTCATCAACGGTGCGAGCTGTTCGGCAAGCGCCTGTCGCGTGACCTCGTCCGCATCCTCCGGCAGGTCACGAAACGCCTCGTCCAACGCGTCATTGGGGTGCGCCTCCAGCGTCTGCCGCACGGTCTCCATCGACTCGTCCGAGAAAAGCTGGGAGTAAATCATCAAAAGCGCCCGATCATTGTCACGCAACTGCTCCGCGACCCCGTTGAAGCCGGGCGGAACGTCGGGCACCGCCCCAGGCTGGGAAAGAACGGCCAGTTCCCGCCGGATTCCCTGCAGCCGCTCAATAGTGGCTTCGAGCTCGGTGTCGATCACCCGGAACACCGAAGCCTGACCGTCCAGGTCCGTCCCCATCGCGGCGATCTGGGTGAGCCCGACCCCGAGCCCGGTCAGCCGCTTGATCTGCAAAAGCCTGACCAGATGGCGTACCTCGTACTGCTTGTAGCCGTTGGATTTCCGATCGGGCTCCTCAAGCAGTCCGATCTCGTGGTAGTAACGCACGGTTTTGACCGTGATGCCCGACAGCTCGGCGATCTCACGAGTGCTCCAGGACATGGTCACCGCTCCTCTTCTCACGCCACCGTACGAGCACGAGCATCGCGATGTTGACGACACCGAGGATCAGCACGGCCGCGTCCCCGGAACCTGAGGATCGGTCGATCGAGAAGGGCTCACCGTCCGACATCAGCGTGTTGACGCTGGTGAACAGGACGTTGTTCGCGACGTGGAAAGCGACCGGCGCCTCGATGCCCCCGCTCATGATCGCCATGAGTCCGGTGCAGGCGCTGATGAAGGCGTAATAACCGAACAGCCAGGGGTCCGCGGAGCCGTGCAGCAGCGCGAAGGTCAGACTCGAAACCATCAAACCGACGACCACGGCGGTACGGACCCCGCGCACCCACGATGCGGCGGCGGGCAGCGCGGCACTTCTGAACATCAGCTCCTCGCCGAGCGCCTGCAACGGCGTGGTCAGCAGGGTCAGCACGAGCATGACGATCGTCGTGCCCGAGACGCCGAAGGCGACCCAACCGGGAGACTCGGGCGCGACGAGTGCCACGACGCCGATCCCCGCCGCCACCAGGACCGCCGCGCCGAGCAGGTAGAACAGCAGGCGGCGGGGATCGAACGCTCGCGGTGAACTGATCAGCCTGCGCCACGGCACCCCGGCCAGCCACGCCAGCAGCAGGATCGCCAGCACGCCTGTGACGATGGTGGCGAGGTTGACGGCCAGGAACTTCAACGGCGTCATGGCCGGCGCGAACGGGTCGTCACTGCCCTCCAGCACACCGACGAGCTGATAACCAAGAACCTGCAGGACCAGCAACATCACCGGCGGTACGACGACGGCCAGCAACGCTTTCCACCAGGCCACACGCAGGTGTACGCCGAACGGCCGTGTCTCGTCGGAGTGTGGTGCGCCCATCAGCGGTGTTCCCTCGGCTTGAACCAGTAGATGCGCTCAGCAGTAGAAACCGTGCCGTCGGGGCAAGGTCAAGCGCGACGCCGGTAGACGGTGAGCAGGGTGCTGTCGCCGTACACCGTCGCTTCGCTGAGCGTCCACGCGGTCTTGTCCGGCGCCTGCGCCCAGAGCCGTCGGCCGTGGCCGAGGATGACCGGCGAGGCCATGAGGTGGATCTCGTCGACGAGGTCCAGGGCGAGCAGGCTCTGGGCGAGCTGGATGCTCCCGGCCACGGAGATCTCCCCGTCGACCTCCTGCTTGAGCCGGGTCACGTCCTTCACCAGGTCGCCGTTCAGCACGGTGGTGCCCGCCCACTGCGGGTCGGTGAGGGTGCTCGATACGACGTACTTCGGCATGGTGTTGTATTTGTCGGCGAGCTCGCCGTCGTATTGGGGCCAGGCCGCCGCGAAGCCCTCGTAGGTCTTGCGGCCCAGCAGGAGCGCCGAGGCCCGCAGCGATTCGGCCTCCTTGTATCGTTCGCCGTCGGGTCCGCGTTCGAACTCGAAGGTCCAGTTCGGGTACTTGAAGTCCTCTCCCCCGGGTGCCTCCACGACGCCGTCGATGGAGACGAACTCGGTCAGCACGATCATGCCCACGTCAGTTCTCCTTGATGAAGGCGCGCAGCGCGGCGGCCAGCACGTCGGCGGTGGTCGAGTGCTCCTCGCCGGGTACCGGCTCGAGCGTGGACGCGGGCAGGTGCGCGGCGATCGCACGGGAGCCCGCGGCCAGGGCCGGCCAGGTGTCGGCCCCGTACATCACCAGGACCGGGACGTCGATGTTCTTCCACAGTCCGGGGCGCAGCGGCCTGCCGGCCAGGGCGTCACCGACCTGACGGCCGTCGTAGGCGATCGTGGGCGCGACGGCCTCGAGCCCGGCCCAGAAGTCCATCTCACGCATCCCGGCGACCGCCTCGTCCGGCAGCATGACCGCGGCGGTCATGAACAGGGCGACCGCATCGCCCGGCCGGCCGTCGGCGATGGCGGCGTCGAGGCGCTCGACGTAGTCGCCGGGCAGCGGAGGGCGGGCGTCGTCGACGGCCGCGTTCGGCTCGAACACCGCGACACGCGTGATCGGCCCGCCGTGGTGGGCGGCGTTGAGGGCGAGATTGCCACCGGACGACCAGCCGAACACGGTCGCCGGGCGCCCCTGGCCGGCCTGCTCGATGATCGCCGCAAGGTCCTCGAACTCGCGCTCGACGGCGTACGGCAGGGTGTCGCCGCTCTCGCCACGACCACGCCGGTCATAGTTGATGACCAGGAACTCGCCGGCAAGCAGTTCCGCCGTCTCCCGGTTCAACGGGTTGGTGGCGCGATAGGCCGTCGCGCCGTCGATGATGACGATCGGGTCGCCGGCGCCCCACGCCGTGTAGGCGATGGTGGTGCCGTCGGCAGACGTGACAGTGCCTTCTGACATCGGAGGGGCCCTTCATGGTGTACGGCGGTGCCGGTCACCGCCTGCACACGACGCTATGAGCCGGCCGGGCCCTCGGGCTTGTACAGAAGCGACAGGGGATCGGCGGCGGGATCCGGCCGCCGCAGTTGCGTGGCGGTCCGCCCGATGAAGCGTTGCAGCGAGCGGGCCAGGTGGGGCTGGTCGTAGTAGCCGAGCCGCTCCACCACGTCCAGGGCCGCGGTCCCTGCCCCGAGCAGCACCGCGGCCTCCCGCGCCCGTTCGATCTGACGGATCGCGCCCTGTGTGAGGCCGGTCGCCGCGGCCACCCGCCGTTGCACCGACCGCGACCCGACCCGTGCGGCGCCGCCCCACACCACCTCGTTCACGAGCGGGTCACGAACCAGAACTCCGGCACGCACGAGCTTCTCCACGAACAGCTCGGCGTCGTCGAAGTCCGGAATCTGCCACTGTTCACCGCGCAGCAGGAACGTACGTCCGGTCACGTGCGGACTGTCCTGCCCGCCGTCGACGAGCGCGCCGATCGGAAGGTGGGGCATCGAGGTCCCATGCGCGAAGGTGATCCCGAACGACTCCGAGTCACCGGCCGTCTCAGCACTCGACGCCGTCGTCTCCGGTCCCCGGACGGCGGCGTGCATGACGCCGTGCTGCTCCCAGAAGACGAGTTCCCAGGTCGACGTGGCGATCGAGGTCATCTGCCCGACACCGGAGGTACGGCCACGCCAGACCCGCGCCACGTAGGGCGAATCCGATCCGCGATGGTCACTCTCGATCGGCACGGTCCGAGCCTAACGCCTTGTCCGCCGGCCCCAGCTCACACGTCCACGGGGAGTTCTCCCCATTCCCCGTGCTCGGCCGGCGGGGTCTGATGGTCGGCATCAGCGCACCGCCCGAACCTCCAGGGAGAAGAATGTCGACCTCATCGCAGTCCGGCCGGGCTTTCCCGCACCGCACGCTCGGCCGGCTGGCCGCCGGTGGCACCGCCGGCCTCATGCTCCTGCTCGGTGCCGCCGCCCCGGCCGCCGCCGCTTCCCTTCCCAGCTGCGCTTCCATCAGTCACGACGTGGGCCTGGCGAATCAGACGATCTACGTCAAGAACAATTGTTCGTACGACCTGACCGTCCGAGTGCTCAAGCTGGGGCCCGTGGCGAACCCGTGCTTCGTGGTTCCCGCCCGTCAGAAGGTCGGATGGCGCTGGGCCCGCATGTGGAAGTACGTCATGACCGAACGCTGCTGAGCGCCCCGTGATCCATCGCCCCTCTGCGGGGCGATGGATCACCCTGGTGGAGGATCTCCGGGTGGATGCGACGACGTTGCACGTGACCGCACGCCGCTATTTGATGCGACGAGACGCGGACCTCAGAGCCGAGTACGAACGATTGCCCGGCGGGGGCCGTCAGGCCGACGGATACACGTACACCACCGAGGCGAAGCGCACCTTTCCTCGCTACAACGTCGTCGCCGCCATCCTCGTGGAGGTCGAACGTCTCGATCCCGACCGGCTTCCCGGCGTGGAGGACCTCGGTCGCGCATTGCTCACGGCGGCCCAGGTGGCGAACTCCGTGTTCACCGAGCCGCCACACGGCGAAATCCAGGCGCAGGCCATGGCCGATGAACGCCGCCTCTTCGCGGCGAACGTGCAGCGTTGGAGGAAGCAGTCCACATTCCGAGCGGACCCCCTTCCGTACCGGCGCGTCCTGACGCCACAACAGGGATCGACGTGGCGCGCAGCGCTGCAACGGCGATGGGATGTGCAGGACGGTCTGTGGCATCCCATGCTGGGTGGCCCGATCCCGCTGGACGTGCTGGTCCTGGACGAAGGATCGATGTGGGAGGACGAAGGCGTCGATCATGTCCGCCAGGTGCTGCGGGGCCTGGGTCGCTCGCGGGTGGTCGAGTTGCGGGAGTACGGACCCGACTACCTGCTGGACGTCATGACTCTCGCACCGAGGTACACCGGTCCCGAGGGCCTCTGGACCGACGAACACCACGACTGGATCGCCTACGCGTCGCACGAGGGAACCGTGGCCTTCGGCGGCGTCCTGGCTGCCAATCTGCTCAGAACCTGGCCCGGAGCCGACAGCCGGCGATGGCGGTTCACCACGTGATCACGGGTCAGGGTGCTTCTTCTGCCTCGATGAGGTCGTCGCCGTGCTGGACGACCCAATCCGCCAGTGCCCGCATCGGTCCGTCGGCGAAGGTCCGGCCCAGGGCCGTCAACGCGTAATCGACTCGCGGGGGCGCCTCGGCGTACGACCTGCGGTGAACGAGGCCGCTGCCGACGAGTCGCTCGAGTGCCTCGGTGAGCGACTTGTCACTGATGCCGCCGATATTCACCCGCAGCGCGCGCCGACGTTGCGGACCCGCCGTCAGAGCGGCGAGAACAACCGGATCCCACACGTGCGTGAACAGATCCGTGGCCATACGCAAGCGGCAGTCCGCCACGAATTCCATGCGGCCATCGTGTCATGGCCGTTGCGCACCACACGGTGTGTGACTCTCCGATCGGTTCGGATCACCATTCCTATGGTCTGACGCCATGCGTATCGGAATTCTCGGCACCGGAATTTTGGCCACGGCGCTCGCTACCCGCTGGACATCGGCCGGACACCACGTCAGCATCGGCGGCCGCTCCATAGAGCGGGCCCGAGCCGCGGCAGAGGCGGCCGGAGCCCGTACCCGCCGGTTGTCCGAGATCGCCGTGGACAGTGACGTCGTTCTTCTCGCCGTCCACTGGACAGGCATCGGCGACATCCTCACCGCGGCCGGTGCTCCCGCGGGGTCACTCACCGGCAAAATTCTCATCGATCCGACGAACGCGGTCGACCACGGCGTCGGCGTTCTGCGGACGGAACCCGGCCGGGCCCTCGCTCAACAGATCGCCGGCCTCGCCCCGGGCGCGCACGTGGTCAAAGCACTCCATCTCTTTCCGTCGACACAGTGGACGACTCCCGCGTCGCCGCCGGTGACGGTCGCGATGTGCGGCGGCGACTCACGAGCGTTGGAGATCGCCGGCTCACTGGTGCGCGACCTCGGAGGCATGCCCGCCGTTCTCGGTGGGCTGGACCGGGCACGCCAACTGGAGGAGGTCGCCGGGTTCGTCATCGGGCTCGCCTTCTCCGGTGTCGACCCGCAGTCGGCCATTCCCGGAGCTCCGTCGACCGGAACCGGGCCCGCGTGAAACCTGATCTCGTCACCGCTGCCGCGAACCGGCCGGGTCTTCATCCGGCCGGCCGATGGTCGCTGACTAGGCCTGGAGCTTGACGCCGGTGAGGTCCGCGCAGAGGGTGAGCAGCTGCTCCTGCAGACCCTCGTCGTACGCCTGCGGATTGGCCGGCAGAGCCGTGCGGCGCTTGAAGTAGTGCCCGGTCACCGTGGCCGCCGGCTCTTCGGAGGTGGCGAGCCACACCTGGGTCTCGGCACCCTCGGGCAGGTCGTCGGTGGCGTCCGGGCCGCCGAGCCGGGTGCGGATCCAGCCCGGGTCGACCGCGTTGCTCAGGGTGCCGGGCCGGAGCCGGGCCACCGCGAAGGCGAGCATCACGTCGTACAGCTTGGAATCGCTGTAGGCCTGCATCCCGTCCCACTGCCGGTTCTGCCACTGCGGGTCGTCGAGGCGTGCCCGGCCGTCCGCCTCCAGTCCCGAGGTCAGATAGATCAGGCGGGACGGCGTCGGCATCAGCGCGGTGAGCAGGTACGGCGCGAGCGTGTTGACCTGGAAGATCCGCTCCAGCCCGTCCTCGGTGATCACCGGGGCGGACTGACCGCCACCGATGCCGGCGTTGTGGATCACCACGTCGAACGGGCCGGCCTCGATCGCCTGGACGGCCAGCCCACGGGTCTGCGCCAGGGAGGCCAGGTCACCGACGATCACACCGTGCGCCTGAGACACGGCCTTGAGGGCGTCCTCGGCGCGACGCTCGGTGCGGGCGTGCAACGTCACCCGATGCCCGTCCGCCGCCAGGATCTGCGCCGTGTGCCGCCCGATGCCGTCGCTCGAGCCGGTAATCAGAATCGTCGCCATGACAGCCATCCTGCCGGACGACCGACGGACCCGATGAACCGGTTCACCGGTCGACACCGCCAGCTACCCGTGCACTTGATCTAAGTGCACGGACCAGCCGATCAGTCCTGAGAATGCGTACGCGAAGCTGGAGAGCTGGGGCGACGGGACGCTGGAAGGCTCGCCTCGCAGCCCGCCGTGGGCCGGTTTTACGCTGGAATGAATCATCGGCGAGGTCGGGAACGGCAATGCCTGAGTTGCAGCGAGGCAAAACGAATCTTGGCGATCCACCAAGGCACGCCTTATCACCCAAAAACGACAAATACTGCTAAGCATCAAAAAACTTGATGACAACGTACCCAATGATAAATATCGACATTAGAGCTCCAATGATCAGTGAGGCTGTTTCCATCCTTCACTCCATCCTCAGCGTCTCGAATCGTTAATTCAATTGAACGCCATCGCAGAGATTGAGCCTTTTTCAACCTGATCTTGCAGGTCAGCCCGGGTCAGCAGGGACCGGTGATCGATGAGGGCGAGGCTCCAGGTAAGACAGCAAATCGACCA
>NZ_PVMZ01000043.1 GCF_003001815.1 Actinoplanes italicus | reverse complement strand
AACGCCCGGTTACATTCCGAACCCGGTAGCTAAGCCCTCCAGCGCCGATGGTACTGCACTCGGGAGGGTGTGGGAGAGTAGGACGCCGCCGGACTCAACGTTAAGAAAGGCCCACCCCACACGGGGTGGGCCTTTCTGCATTTCGGGAGTTTTCGCTGGCGGTTCCGCACTGGCTTGCCTGCCTCGCACTGGCTTGGCGCTGCCTCGTAATGGCTTGGCCGTCCTGCACGGGAATGGCGGTCCTGCACTGGCATGGCCATCCTGTGCTGGAGTGGCGGTTCCACTGGCGTGGCGGTCCCGCATTGACTGGCACCGTGGATCGGCCGGCCCGCACTGGATCATCGACCTGCCTGTCTGCCTGTCTGCCTGTCTGCCTGTCTGCCTGTCTGCCCTGGATCTTGGGAGGTTTTGCCGTCTGGGCAACCGCATTGCCGCAAGATCGGGATTGAGGGTGTTGTGCCGATCGTGAGATCGGGGATTGAGGGTCTCGTACCGATCGCATGATCGGGATTGAGGACGTGCGGCTTGGATTGGGTCGTGGCGTGGTTTGACGTTACGTTCTCGTTATCGATGGGTCAGAACTGACGGGCCGGTGGGTGCATCGCATCTAGTGACAGGACGCGAGAGGCGCGGACTTCACTGGGAGAAGGAATGGCGGTGCGACGCACGGCTGCGGTGGCGGGTCTCGCCATCTTGATCGGGTGCAACAACGAGCCTCAACGGTTTGGCGGAGTGGCCGTGACGGCCAGGACCGTTCAAACGACCGTGCCGAGTGCCGGCAGGCCGGCTGCGGGGGCAGGCCCGGTCAGGGAGTCCGCGTCTGCTGGAGCGACTGGTATGGCCGGGAGCAGTGCCGTTGGGGCGACGGCATGGCGGGGCGCGGGTGCCGTATGAAAGGACGGCACGGCCGGGCACGGTGCCGCGAGGTCGGGTGACAGGGGCCACGACCGACTGCGAATGGCGACTGGCCACGAGCGGTGGCGAAACGGGACTGGCCACGAGCGGTGGCGAAACGCGACTGGCCACGAGCGGTGGCGAAACGCGACTGGCCACGGGCAACTACGAATGGCTTTGAGTGGCTGAGCGCTGATGCGGCCGCGGTCGGGGAGCCTGTGTCGTCACGGGGGCGATCATGGGGTTGTCCGGTAGCGGCGGCAGCCGAGTGGTGGGAATCGTGCGGTTGTGGCAGCTGTGGCCGTACCTAAGAAGAGGTATGAAGAAAGGCCGGGAACTCCGTGAGATTGCGGAGAACCCGGCCTTTCGCATTGCTGGGGTTTGGTCAGGACGGGAGTCCCAGGGAACGCCAGTCGACGAACTTGAAGTTGGTGCTCGTGCGACCGTCGTCCGGGGTGTTCTCGCCGTCGTGGAGGACCAGCAGGCCCTTCGGGTAGCCGGGGAGCGCGACCGCGGTGACGGCGGCCCCGTCGGAGTGCTGGACTCCGTCAGCGTTGCGGCCGTCGGTTACCGAGAAGATGTTGAGCGGCTTGTTGGTACGGCGGTCGTAGACGAAGAAGCGGCTGTCGCCCTGGCTGGAAACGATCAGGTAGCCGCTGCGCTTGCCGGTCGGGTAGATGGTGGCGCCCTCGACGTCGGCGGTGATGCGGCCGCCGAAGTCGTTCACGTAGTCGACGGTGCACTCCTCGGTCTCCGGGTCGTAGACGGCCGGCTGACCGAACTCGCGGACCCGCTCGACGACCCGGGGGATGCTGCTGAACGTGCCGCCGGCCAGGTTGATGCGCCAGAGGGCGACGTCCTCCTGGGCGGCGTAGAGCACGCCCGCCTCGGCGTCGACGACCATGCCCTCGACCTGCGGGTCCTCGCCGGGCTCGAGGCACGGCGTCCAGATCTCGCCGTTCGGCAGGCGGAACTCGCGGGGCAGGTCGATCGTGTCGGTGGTGCGGTAGGTGACCTTCCCGTTCCGCTCCTCGAGGCGGAAGATGCCGAGACGGGTGCTGTGCCGGCGGCTCACGACGGCGTAACGGTCGTAGACGGCGATGCCGTAGCCGGTGGCCTGCTCCTCGACCTCGGCCTCGTCCTTCGAGAAGAGCAGCGGGACGTCGGCCGCGGTGATGTCGGTCAGGCCGTTCGCCTCGATGCGGTAGATGCGAAGCCTGTCCAGGCCGCGGTCGGTGACGACGGCGACGTCGACCTTCTTCTTGCCGAACGTGAAGCCGGTCAGGATGTCGACGTTGTTGAAGCGGCCGCCCTCGGGCGTCGCGATCGACTGGACCTCGCGGCCCTTGAGGTCGTAGACACGCAGGCCGCCGTTCTTGGCGGTGCCGATGACCAGGCTGCGGCCCTTGTCGGCGGGGTTGATCCAGATCGCGGGGTCGTCGGCGTCCGCGTCACCGCCGGCCTCGTCGTCGAAGAGGCTCGGAGTCTCGACGGTGGCCCGGATCTCCCGGGTCGGGCGCTCGGCCGCGTATGCGGGGAAGCCGGCCGCGAGAGTGGTCAGGGCGACGAGCGCGGCAATGCCGGTGGTCCGTTGCATGACCGGTGACGATTCCCGATCCACCTGACCGGGGGGTGACTGGTTGTTGAACACCGAATACCCCGTTATCTATCTGCTCGCGCCTCGGACTGATCAGCATGACGACCGAAGATCACAGAGGCACTACGACTGGTGCAGGCGCAGGGTCTTGAGGACCTCGTCGGTGTGGTCCGTGCCGACCTGCTGACGGATCTGCATATAGACGCCCTCACGTCCGTTTCCGGTCAAGAGTACGTCGGTGTACGAAACGGTCGCCGTTGCACAGCGCCGGACCTGGCCGGTCATTCCGGCGGCGCGTACCTCGCGGTCCAGGCCGCGGGCGCACCCGGGATGCGACGGCCACGCCACCGGCATGCCGGGCACCAGCCAGCGGCTCCAGCCCGCGAACAGGGCCGGTCTGGTGGGGTCGCGCAGATCGGTGCCGACCTGCAGGCCGGGTTCGGTGCCGGACGGCAGGCCAAGCGAGGAGACGTTCCAGCCGGAGTCACGCAGCTGGCGGGCCCACTCGCCGGGTACCGACAGCGAGAACGTGTGGCCGGCGTCGGTCACCCGTACCCAGCCCTCCGGAGTTCCTCCCGGGACGGTGGCGCCCGCCGTTAGTGCCAGCAGCGCCAGAGCCACCAGCGTGCCTGTCACGTGCCGCAGGAATCGGACGACCCGGCGCTGGATCACCGAGGACTCGAGCGCCGAGGCGAACGCCGCGGGCGACGGCCAGCGGCGGTTCCGGTCGGCGTCGAGGGCCCGCATCACGACCCGGTCCACCTGCCGCGGGATCTCGGGGCGCAGTTTCGACGGCGCCGCGCGGTTCTGCGGCGGGGCGTGTCCGGTCAGCATCTGGTACGTCATCGCGCCGATCGCGTGCACGTCGGCGCGGACGTCCAGGCCGCCGCCGGGCAGGCTCTGCTCCGGCGCCATGTATCCGGGCGTGCCGGCGATCACGGTGAACCCCGACGCCTGCGCGATCGACTTCGCCAGGCCCAGATCGGCCACCAGAACGCGTTCCGAGCCTCGGACCGTGTCGAACAGCACATTGGACGGTTTGAGGTCACGGTGCAGGACCCCTGAGTCGTGCAGGACCGTCACGGCGTGTGCGATGTCGGAGGCGGTGCGCAGCGCGGCGCGTACCGCCATCGGGCCCTTCTCCAATCGGTCGGCCAGGGAGCCGCCGGCCGCGTATGTCATCACCTGGTAGGGGCGGCCGTCCGGGAGCTCGCCGAAATCGTGCACACGTACCAGCCGTTCCGAGTCGGCCCGCCGCAGCACCTGGGCCTCCTGCTCGAACCGGGCCCGGACATCGGGGTGATGCGACCAGTTCTCGGCGAGCACCTTGATCGCGACCTGCGATTCCAGCATGTCGTCCTCGGCCAGCCATACGGTGGCGAACGCGCCCGATCCGAGACGCCCGGTGACTCGATATCGGCCGATCTTGGAAGGTACCTGCACGTTCGTATTATCAACGTCGTTGAATCGAGAACGGGGGCGACGTGCGGGACGAAGAACAGGAAGAGCTGGCCCGGAAAGCGGCCGGCGGTGATCGTGGCGCGCTGGAGAAGCTGCTGGCCGCCATTCAGCCGAGCGTGCTGCGGCGGTGCGCGCGGTTCCTGCCGTGCTATCAGGACGCCGAGGAGGCCTGCCAGGACGTGCTGATGCAGGTGGCGCGGAACATCGGCGGCTTCGAGGGGCGGTCCAAGTTCAGCACCTGGCTGCACGTGATCATCGCCAACGGGTCGCGGCAGACGTACCGGACCCTCAAGCGGCGGGCCGCCGAGCAGGGCTACGCCGAGATGCCGATCGATGTGGCTGACGCCCGCACCACGAGCGTCATCGCCGGGTCCCGCCTCGATCTGCTCGATGCCCTGGAGAAGCTGGAGACGAGCAAGGCCGACCTGGTGGCGCCGATGGTGCTGCGCGACATCTGCCAGCTCGACTACAGGGAGATCGCGGTGCATCTGGGCATCCCGGAGGGCACCGTGAAGTCCCGGATCCACCAGGCTCGCGGGCAGGTCCGGGAGTACCTGCTGGCCGGGATGTGACGACGGGCAGCGTCGGGTCGTCTACGTAGCGACGAATCGGGACCGGTTCATCCTTTCAGCTGATCAATTCGGTCGATTTCTCGCTTAGGCTGCGACGATGCGTGTCCCACGCGTCGTACTGGCCGCTTCTGTACCTGTAGGGAGTTCCCTCGTGTCTCGTTCCACCTGGCTGGCCCGCGCCGGTTTGGCAGCGCTCGTCGTGGGCGCCGTCGGTGTGGTGGCGACACCCGCACAGGCCGCGAGCACCGGGGTCGTCTCGGTCTACGGCGGCACCAAGGTGCAGTACAAGGCCGGCAGCGGGCACCAGAACCGGGTTCTGCTGTCCCGCTCCGGTAACACGATCACGGTCGACGACCGCGTCTCGATCAAGGCTGGTACGGGCTGCAAGGCGGTCAAGGGTGACAAGACAAAGGTGCGGTGCACCCTGAAGACCGCACCCACCCGGGTGCACGTTCGCACGTACGACCGCAACGACACGATCGTCAACAGCACCGGCCTGGCCATGACGGCGGTCGGCGGTACCGGCAGCGACAAGATCACCGGCGGTACGCGCGGCGACATCCTCTACGGCGACCTCGGCGGGGACCAGATCTGGGGCCTCGGCGGCAACGACCGGATCTACGGTTCGCCGCAGAACGACAAGCTGTACGGCGGTGACGGCGCCGACTGGATCGAGGACGGGCACGGCCGCGACCTGGTCCGCAGCGGCAACGGGGACGACCAGATCTTCGGCGGTGGCGGCAAGGACGTGTACTACGGGGATGCCGGCGCCGACCGGATCTCGATGAACCAGTACCCGGCGAGTGTGGCCGACGCCGACCGGATCCTCGGCGGGGCCGGTTCCGACACCGTGCACTACAGCTACGACTCGGCGGTCAGCATGGACGCCGACGGGGTCGCGGACGACGGACGCAAGGGTGAGGGCGACAACCTCGCCACCGACGTCGAGAACCTGGTCGGCGGCTTCGGCAACGACCGGATCGTCGGCAGCGCGGGCCCGAACATGCTCGAGGGCGTGGGCGGCAACGACACCATCTACGGTCTCGGCGGCAACGACGTCCTGTACGGCGGTCCCGGCACCGACAAGATGTACGGCGGAGCCGGCGACGACTGGCTGACCGGGGAGGACTGGGACGCCAACCGCACGTCCGACCTGCTCGACGGCGGTGCCAACGGCACCGACGGCGACTCCTGCCTGCGGTGGACCAACGACCAGACCGTGGGCTGCGAATACGTGACCGCCGGTAGCTGACGGACCTACCGGGCCGGACAACCCGGCCGGATTGCGGGCCGAACCTTTCCGGTCGCCACGGCAGTAGTCGCTTGACAATGCCTGCGGGCTTGCGATCATATGTGGGGTGGGTCCGCGGAGACTTGGTCGTCTTCGGCGGGTAACCTGTCACCTTGCGGGCTGCTAGCTCAATGGCAGAGCTGAGGACTTTTAATCCTTAGGTTCAGGGTTCGAGTCCCTGGCGGCCCACCATGATTGAGCTGGTAAAACTTCAGATCACGAATTAACTTCTGGCCCCAGGGCCGCTCCGTTGAATCAGTAGCCGGAGCAGCCTTGGGGCTTCAGTTTGCCCGGGATTCGGCCTTCCGCTTGGGATGGGCGTCGGGGCCGGTCCGCTGGTGGCCGATGCCTTCGAAAAGGCGCGACTCGCGGGGCGCATCCGTTCTGAAACCGATCTATCTCAGGAGCCGTCGGTACGGTATCGTCCCGTCGAGCAATCCGGATGTCGGAGGAAACAGCGTGCCTCGTAAAGCCTGGTCGGTAGTCGCCGGCATCACCCTTTCCGCTGTCGCCGGGGCAGGGGCGATCGCTTCTCCCGCCCAGGCAGCGAGCTCCGGCATCGCATCGGTCACTTCCAGCACGAAGGTTCAGTACAAGGCGGCGAGCGGCAAGCAGAACCGGGTGGTGATCACCCGGTCCGGCAGGACGATCACCATCGACGACAGGGTGCCGGTCAGCGCCGGCAAGGGCTGCAAGAAGGTCAAGGGTGACAAGACCAGGGTCACCTGTACGACGAAGAAAGCCCCCAGCCGGGTCACCATCTACACCTACGACCGCAATGACGTCATCGTCAACAACACGGACGTACGCATGAGCGCCTTCAGCGGGAGCGGCAGCGACACCGTGACCGGCGGCTCGCGGGGCGACGCCATCCAGGCCGGAAGCGGCAACGACAAGGCCGACGGCCGAGGCGGCATGGACACCCTGTGGGGCATGACCGGCAACGACACGCTGCGCGGCGGCACCGGCGACGACCAGCTGTGGGCCCTTGAGGGCAACGACCGGCTCCACGGCGACGCGGGCAACGACGACCTCAACGGCGGACAGGGCCGCGACCACCTCGACGGCGGCGACGGCATCGACTGGCTCTACGGTGACAGCCCGCACGAGGGAACGCCGGCGGCGGACGTCATGCTCGGCGGATCCGGCTCCGACTTCGTCCACTACGCCGGGTACACCAAGGCTCTCGTCATCGACGCCGACGGCGCCAGGGGCGATGACGGCCAGGCCGGCGAGCACGACACCATCGGCGCCGACGTGGAATCCCTCCTCGGTGGTTCGGGCAACGACCGGATCACCGGAAACGCCGGCAACGGCTCCTTCTCGGGCGGAGACGGCAACGACGTGATCCACGGCGGGGCAGGTGTCGACTCCATCGACGGCGGCGAGGGCAAGGACAAGCTCTACGGCGACGCCGACGACGACTTCCTCCACGGCGGCGACTACGACAAGCAGGTCGCCGACCTGCTCGACGGAGGCGGCAACGAGGTCACCGGCGACCATTGCGAGAAGGCAGCCAAGGACATCCTGGTCCGCTGCGAGTACTGACGGCGGCGGACTGCCCTCACGGTCTACCCATGGAAGTACGGCAAGAAGTTCACCGTACGGGTCCGCGCGTACGACCGGGCCTGGCAACGTCAGGCACAGCACCGTCCGGACGTACCGACGTTAGCCCGAAGATCTCTTGTAGGCAGTCGGGCTGGAACGGTACCGTAACGGCGCGCCGCGGTAGGCGCTTCTACGGGGAGGAACGTCATGGCTCGGTGGTCTCGGTCGAGGCTGCGCTCATTCGGCATCGGCGCATCGGTGTTCCTGGGCGGCTCACTACTCGTCGCCCCGTTGGATTCCCCTGTGGTCGCCGCGCCACCGACGGTTCCCTCCGGCCTCCTCCCGGTCGTTGCGGAGGGCGGCGACCGCTCGGCGTTCCGTTACACCGACGTCTCGGGTGGCACGGACAAGCCGATCGGTTTCGTCTCCACCGGTGGGACGGTGCGGGCACAGCCGTTCGGTGAGAACGCCAAGTCCGCCCTCAAGGCGAAGACCGGCGCACCGGTCGCCGCCGGCAAGACGGCCACCACGGCGGCAGCCACCTACCGGACCACGATCCAGATCGACTCGCCGAACTGGACCGCCTGGAACAAGACGATCCACCTGTGGAACCGGGACACCTGGGCCTACATCACCGTCGACAACCCGGGCAGCTCGCTCACCGCCACGGCCGACCTGCCGCCGGGAAACTACTTCGTCGGTGCGATGTACGGCATCTACAACGTTGACAGCTACCTGCTGACCAAGGCGTTCACCGTGACGGGCAAGGCGCAGACGGTCGTCCTGGCGCAGTCGTCGGCCAAGGAGGTCGCGCTCAAGGTCGACGACGCCACCGCCCGGATCGACGCGAGCGCTGTCTGGCTGTCGCTGCCCAACGGGGACCTGATCGGCTTCGCCGGGGGCTACAACGACACGCGGACGTACGTGACGACCGCCTCCACCGCCGGCACCACCCTGCGTACCCACCAGATCCTGACGAAGAAGGGCGCGACAGCGCTCCAGCCCAGCCCGTATCGGTACGACCTCGCCCAGAGCTGGGCCCACCCGTTCCCGTCCTCGCTGATCAGCACGTCGAAGACGGCGGCGCTGGCGAAGACCACCACGACCGTCCGGGCGCAGGGCATCAACACCCCCGGCTCATACCAGTCGGTCACCATGTTCGGCGAATGGACCGGTGTCTACCTGCCGACCCAGATGCGCCTGCCGGCGACCTTCGTCGAATACGTGACTCCCGGCGTGACGTTCTCGCGATTCGTCCAGTACGGCTCGTCCCAGCACCTCGACCTCGGCGACCGGAACCTCCCGGCCGGACCGTCCACGTCCACGACAGCCGGCGCCGGTCCCCTGAGGCCGAGTCGTCGCACGTGGAACGACGACTCCGAGCGGCGCGGGAACCAGCTGCGAATCCTGGAGAACATGCCGTACGGCGACAGTGCCGGCAACCGCGGCTACGACTACGACGCCAAGGTCGCCGTCGAACTCAGCGCCGACGGCCGGGCGCTGGGAACGTCCAGCAACGGCGGCCTGATGGTGGACGTACCGGCCGGGGAACAGACGTACCGGCTCAAGCAGCGCCATGACCGGATCGTCGCAGGTTCCCAGCTCGCCACGAAGGTCGAGAGCGACTGGACCTTCGTCTCCGGCGGTTCCATGCAGGGCACGCTCGACCTGATGGACCTCGCGGTCTCCTCCACCGGCCTGGACCAGCGCAACCGGGCGGGACTCGCCCCGGTGAGCCTGACCGTCGTCCCGTCCTCCCGGCGCACCGCCGGGGCCGCCGGCACGGTCCGGACGATCGAATGGTCCACCGACGACGGCGCCACCTGGACCAACCTGCCGCTCACCGCCTCGGGCGCGGGCGTCACCACGTCGCTCACGGTGCCGGCCGCGGCGGCGTTCGTCTCGCTGCGGATCACCGCCGACAACGACCGCGGTGGAAAGCTGACCCGGACCGTCCAGCGCGCGTTCGCCGGCCCGGCCACCGGCGCCGACGAGCAGACCGGCGGCGTGACCGTTTCCAACGTGACGTTCCAGAGCGGCAGCGTGCTGAACGTGGGCACCTCCGGCACGACCAGTGTCACGGCGACGTTCACCGCCTCCGCGCCCTCCGGGATCGCCGACGGGGGCCTGTTCCTCTGGCACGGCGCCTACGACACCCCGGACGGGGTTCAACTCGCCGGCACGAGCTGCACGCCGGTGAACGCCACCACCGCGAACTGCTCGGCCACCCTGTACTTCTGGGACGTGCGCCACCTGTTCTCCAGCAACGCGCTGGCCGGCATGTGGCGGGCCTCGGCCTGGGCGACGGCGAAGGACGGCGCCGGCCACGCCCACCGGCACAGCGCGGGCACCCTGCTGATCAAGCGGGCCGTCGGGCTGGCCACCGCCGACGCCACTCCGGAGCCGGTCAAAAAGGGCAATACGATCACCATTTCCGGTACGCTCACGCGCGCCGACTGGGCGACCGGCGCTTACGCCCCCTACGCCGGCACGGTCACGCTGCAGTGGCTCAAGCCCGGCACGAAGACCTGGACCAGGGTGAAGTCGGTGAGGTCGGACGCCAACGGCCGGATCAAGACCACGGTCACGGCCACCGCGGACGGTTACTACCGCTTCGTCTACACCGGTGACGTGGTCTCGTCGGGAGCCGTCGGAGGCTGGGACTACATCGACGTGCGCTGACCTGCCGTCCCCTGTGGAAATTCCCGCTCTCCGTCAAGGTCGTCGATGTTAGGCTCCGTCGCCCCCGAAGAAGTCCATCGGACTCCGAGGATCGGGGGCACGGGGAGAAATCATGCATCGCACTGTCCGGGCGTTGCTGTCCGCGGCCGCTGCCGCGGTGAGCGCCACCACCTTCCTCGTCGCAGTCGCGCCCGCGCCCGCGCAGGCCCAGACCTACGGCGACGTTCCACTGACCTCCTGGACCTACACCGACAAGGCGCAGCCGGCCACGCCGAACCCGAACCCGGCCGGTGACTTCCTCATCGGCAGTCGCGAGGGCTCGACCGGCCGCGCCTACTTCACCTTCGACCTGACCCCGCTCAAGGGGCAGGTCCTGCACCGGGTGACCTTCTTCAGCACCGAATCGGCCGTCACCGACTGCTCGAAGGTCGCCACCGTGCAGGTGTGGCGCACCAAGCCCGTCGCATCGACTACGACCTGGCAGAACGCACCGAAGGAGCTGGAGCTCCTCGCCGAGCGGACCCGCGGCCCCGGCACCTTCTGCCCGCAGTCCTACCTGGGGATCGACATGATCCCCGCGATCCAGGCGGCGTTCGCCCGGGGCGAGAAGAAGATCTCCATCGGGGTACGCGTCAGCGCCGCCGGTGAGGATGACGCGTCGCTCGGCCGGACCATGCGTCAGGCGCGGATGAGCTACGCCGCCAACCACGCGCCCAAAGTCAGCGGGCTGAAGCTGAGGTACCCGGACGCGGGCTGCGGAACGCTCGACAAGCACCCGCCGGCCGGCCGGTCGGTCCAGGTGCAGGCCACCGTCACGGACGCCGACCCCGGTGACAACCCGCAGATCACCTACGCGTACTGGCCGGTCGACCGCCCCGCCGAGCGCAAGGAGACCGGGTCGCCGACTCTCGACATCAGCGGACTCACCGACGGTACGGTCGTCGCCTGGACCGCGCAGGGCTGGGACTACGACGACGCCGGCCCGTGGGGTAAGACCTGCTACTTCACGGTCGACACGGTCGCGCCGGCGACGACCCCGGTGGTGTCCTCGAAGCAGTACCCGACCGCCGAGTACCCGGGCGGCGGTGGTCCAGGCGTGCCGGGCACCTTCGTGTTCGACGCGGCCGGCGACGTCGAGACCGTGGGCTTCGACTGGAGCCCGCTCGACGGCAGCACCGTCCAGAGCGTCAAAGCGAACCGTCCCGGTGGCCGTGCCAAGGTCACCATCACTCCGCGTACCCGAGGCGCCGCGCGGCTCGAGGTTGCCGCACGCGACGCGGCCGGAAACCGCGGTCCGTGGGTCGAGTTCCGGTACGAGGTCCGCGACAGCGCCCCGCTCGCCTCGGTCGAGGTGAACGGTGTGGGTCTGACCAGCCACATCACGCTGTCGTCGAAGTGGCCCGAGGTCACCTCGTTCGGGTACACGGTGGACGGTGGCCCGGAGACCCAGGTGCCCGCGGTCGACGGCAAGGGCGCGGCCGACCTGGTGTTCGACAGCCCTGGCAACAAGACCATGGTGCTGCGTGCCTACGCGGGCAACCGGATGCTCGGCTCGGACACCATCCAGGTGCAGGTCACCGACGCGCCTCGGGTCACGTCCGTCGAGTTCGACACCACGAGCATGCCGATCGAGGGCCGGCCCGGCTCGTTCACCTTCGCCCCGCGCCGGGCGGGTGTCGTGTCGTACCTGTACGACTTCGGTGACGGTGCGCAGCGGAGTATCGACGCGGGCGCCGATGGCACGGCGGTGCTGAACTGGACGCCGGAGCGCGCCGGATCCTTCGACCTCACCGTGTATTCGGTCGATGCCTCGGGGAACCGGTCGCTGGCTGCGGAGAAGTCGTTCTACGTCCGCAGTCTGCGGCCCGAGGTCGTCGTGCGTACTTTCGACGCCCACGTCGGTGAGCCGGTCAGCGTGCTCGCCATGTCCGATCTGTCGACCACGGTGGCGATCGTCCACAGCTTCGACGGTGGCCCGCAGCAGACGATCGACGGCTCGATCGTGAACTTCTCGGTGGTGCCGACCCGCGCCGGGGACAGCCTGCTCAAGGTATGGGCGAAGCAGGCCGACGGCACCCTGTCGCCGCCGACCGAGAAGGTCATCCATGTCGACTCGGCGCCCGGCGTCGTGTCGAAGGGGCCATTCGACGAGCACGCCGTCATGGGATCGCCGGTGTCGTTCACCTTCACCGCGGTGCAGGAGGACGCCACCACGTTCCGGTACTCGGCCGGTAGCGCATACGACGGTCAGGAGCACCCGCAGCTGACCGTTCCGGTCGGACCGGACGGCACGGCGACGGTCAGCCACGACGTGCCGTTCCAGGACTGGGGTGACGTCAAGGTCGAGGTGGTCAGCGTGAGCGCCGACGGCACGGAGTCGGACGCCGGCACCCACTCGATCTATGCGCGTGATCCGCGCGTGGAGATCTTCAGCAACCCGTGGCCGGCCGACGCGCCGGAGGGTATGGGCGGGGTCGGCATTCCGGGCCAGTTCGGGTTCGGCTTCTACGACCTCGGCGAGGTGACCACGAAGTACTGGTGGCGGGTCGACGACGGTCCGGAGCAGGAGGCCGTGTTCGACCCGTGGGCGTGGGAGACGCTGGTCTCGTACACGCCCGACCGCTCGGGTGACCACGTGCTGTATGTGCAGCGCGAGTTCACCGACGGGTCGCGGTCGCCGGTGGCCACCGTCCCGTTCAAGGTCGGCAACGAGGTCGCGCGCAGTTGATCGCCGATGATGCGGCCCGGTCCGGTGACCGGGCCGCACCATCGCTTCTGCTTTCGAGAATTCGATATGGACGATGGGGTACGGGCCATCACCGGTGACGATGGGGTATGACGCCTGACGGGAAGCAGCCGGAATCGATGCGGACGATCACCCTGACGACCGCCGCGGCGACGCTCGTCAGGTCTCTCGTCGCGCTGACCTCCGGGGATCCCGGTCAGGTGGCCGAGTCGCTGCAGGCGTTGACCACGCTGGCGAAGGACGCGCCGGGCCTGCCCATGCGCGGTGAATGGCCGTGGTGAAAAGCGCACACCGCGCCGTGGTGAAAAGCGCACACCGCGCCGTGGTGACGGGCGCGCGCCCCGCGCCGTGGTGACGGGTTACTCGGCGGCCTCGCGCCAGATCTCGGCGGCCCGGCGGTAGGCGGCGGCGTCCTCGGCCAGCTGGGCGGCGCGGCGCAACGTCGCCGTGGCCTCCTCGATCCGGCCGCAGCGGCGCTGGGCACGGCCGACCGCCAGGACGAAGCGAACCCGCTCGATGCCGGACAGCTCACCGTCGTTCAGAGTGGCGGCGATCTCCAGGGCCCGTTCCGGTTCGCCGCAGGCCAGGGCGTACCGCACCTCGAGGCTGACCGACGCCGACGGGTCGGCCAGGGCCTCGGTGGCGGCGGTCGCGGCACGGGCGGCCTGCATGTGGGTGGTGATCTCGGGCAGATCAGCACCGGCGTCGAGCAGCGCGGAGGCGGCCGCCCGGGAGAAACGGGCCCAGTCACGCAGCGACGTCCCTGGGTGGGCCAGCATCTCGCGGGCCGCACGGAGGTGACCGAGCGACCGGTCCACCGCGCCGAGCCGGGCCAGCGTGATGCTCGCGACCCAGTGTGCGCGGCCGGAGATCGGCGGACTGCCGAGCTGGGCGGCTATCTCGAGCATCCGGTCCAGGATGCGTTCCACCTCGATGCCGCCGCCGGCGTCGCTGAGCACCGACGCGTGGACGGCGAGCAGCCTGACGTGTTCCGCGCCGCGGACGAACGCGGTGTCCCGGATCTCCTGTTCCGCGGCCTCGACCGAGGTCAGCGCCTCGCCGAGTTTGCCCACGTCACGGGCCGCGCCGGCGAGGGCGATCCGGGTGCGTACGACGGCCTCCGGCACCCCTGACTGCTCGGCAGCCGTCATCAGTTCGGCGAGCAGCTCGTATCGCGGCTCGTGGAGGTTGCGCAGGTCGAGGACCCGTTCCAGGGCGAGACCGTGGTGCAGTACCGCGTTCGCCGGGCCGGTGCCGCGGGCCGCCCGGTAGGCCGCGGTGAGCCGGACCTGCGCCTGGCCCAGGTCGCCGTGTTCGATCGCGCTGGAGGTGAGCAGGTCCTGGACGAGTTGCCCGCCGTTCCGGTCGTCACCGGTGGCCGGCAGGTCGACGTCGCCGACGAGTGCACGCACCGGGACGTCGAGGGCTTTGGCGAGCTGCATCACCACCTCGAGGGTGGGCACCCGTGCGCCCTTCTCGAGCAGCGAGATGTACGACTGGTTGACGGAACCGGTGGCCAGGTCGCGCTGGGAGAGCCCGCGCTCGGTGCGCAGACGACGCAGCCGCTTACCCAGTTCGGGCTGCGTGATCTGCCGGGACATGGGCTGCCTCTCGCCTCGACGTTCAGGAACTGCACAGTAACTTTACCCTAGTCATCGCGGCGATAACAGCGTCCGAATATCAAGTCTTGAAATCAGGCGTCTCCTGTCATGGGCGGACCGAGCTGGAGACGGTGTGCTTGATGCCGTTCATCAGCACCAGCACCGCTTTCACGGATGGGAGCATCAGTGCACCGGTGCGGGTGATGGTCGCGCCGGCCGAGTTGCGCTCGAACAGCCGTACGCCCAGGGCCTGTTCCAGGCATTTGATCTGATAGCTGACCGCGGGCTGCGAGTAGCCCAGGGATCGCGCCGCCAGGTCCATCCGCCCGAGTTCGGCGACTCTCACGAACGCTTCGAGCTCGCGCTGATTCATCTCTACCCCCGTGTCGACGAGCGCATCTTTACCGAAGTCATCACTTGAGTCATCAAGCTAGCGAGTGCTGGAGTCATCGTCAATCACTTTGCGATGCCATATCGAAGTTTTTGAAGTGACCTTGGGGCGTCGTCGTGCCCGCTGCTGTCATGGGTTCGTTGCCAGGTTCCGGCCGCACCCAGATGCCGGCTGCACAGAGAGGAAAGCCCATGTCAGAGGGACAGATCGTCCTTTCTCGACTCACCAAGCACTATCGCGGCGTACGGGCGGTCGACGAGCTGTCGTTCCAGGTCGAGGCCGGCCGCGTGACCGGGTTCCTCGGGCCCAACGGCGCGGGCAAGACGACGACCCTGCGGATGCTGCTCGGACTGGTGCAGCCGACGTCGGGAGAGGCCGCCATCGGGGGTCGCCGCTACGTCGACCTTGCCCAGCCGATCCGCACGGTCGGCGCCGTGCTCGACGCCTCCGCCGCCCACCAGGGCCGCACCGGCCGCAACCACCTGCGGGTGTACTGCGCCGCGGCCGGACTGCCCTACAGCCGCGCCGACGAGGTGCTCGACCAGGTCGGGCTCACCGCCGCCGCGGACCGCAAGTTCAAGGGTTACTCGCTCGGCATGAAGCAGCGGCTCGGCATCGCCACCGCCATGCTCGGCGACCCGGGCGTGCTGATCCTCGACGAGCCGGCGAACGGTCTCGACCCGGAGGGCATCCACTGGCTGCGCGGCTTCCTTCGCAGGCTGGCCGCCGACGGGCGTACCGTCCTGGTCTCCAGCCACCTGCTCACCGAGATGCAGTCGCTGGCCGACGACGTCGTCATCGTGGCGGCCGGCAAGCTGATCCGCCAGGGCCGCATCAGTGAGCTGCTGCAGACGGTCTCCCGGTCCCGCATCCGGATCCGCACCCCGCGTCTCGCGGAACTGGCCGCGGCGCTGACCGCCGTCGGCGCGATCGTGGAGACGACCACAGCCGGCACGCTGCTGGTCGAGGGCATCGACCAGGCGACGGTCAGCCGCACGGCGCTCGGCGCCCAGCTGGAGATCCACGACCTCGGCACCGACACCCCCGACCTCGAGCAGGCGTTCCTCGAGCTCACGAGCGGAAAGGCGGCGATCCGATGAACCTCGTCCGCAGCGAACTGGTGAAGATCCGCACCACGAACGTCTGGTGGATCCTGGCCGTCGTCGCCGTGCCGCTCTGGGGGGCGGCCATCTGGTCCGCGTGGGCGCTCGACCCCGCGAACGCCGGCGAGACGACCGAACTGTTCGGCGAGACGATCGTCGCTCCGGACGTCGCCGAGATCGCGGCCACCTTCTACACGGCCGGGCAGTACATCGGGCTGTTCTTCGTCTTCCTGCTCGGCGTGCTGCTGATGACCAACGAGGTCCAGCACTCCACGGCCACCCCGACCTTCCTGGCCACACCCAAGCGCGGCTCGGTGGTCGCGGCCAAGCTCGCGGCGGCCGCGATCGTGGGCCTGATGTGGTGGGCTGTCGGCACGGTGCTCAACATCGTGGTCGGTGTGGCGTTCCTGTCCGAACGCTGGGGCGGCAGCCAGCTCGACGACGCCTCGGTGTGGGGCGGCATCGCCCTCAACGGTGTGGCGTTCGCGCTCTGGGCCGTGTTCGGTGTGGGCCTCGGCGTGCTCATCCGCAGTCAGATCGGCGCGAGTCTGGTGGCCGCGTCGCTCTACTTCCTCGGCCCACTGGCCGCCACGGCCGGTCTGATCATGCTCGTCCAGGTGGCGGGCGAGGGCGTCAAGGACGTCATGGACTACCTGCCGTACGGCGCGACCAACGCCGTCACCGGCGGTTCCGACAGCATGCCGTACTGGCTGGCGGCGCTCGTGCTGCTGGGCTACGGCGCCGTCACCGCTCTGGCGGGAACCGCGCTGGTACGTCGGCGCGACATCGCGTGATCGACTCTCGCTCGCTTCCGTAGGCCCTGCTGTCACAGGGCAGAAATAGAGCGTCAGGGGCGGCGCCCCGGGTTCGCATGAATCCGGGGCGCCGCCCCTTTTCATGCGTGCCGGAGAATTTCGTGTGTGCCGGAGAATTCTGTGTGTCCGGGGGAGAAAGGAAAACAATGGAACGCAAAAAGGCGGGTGCCCCGCAGTGGTGAGACCACTACGGGGGCAACCGCGCTTCGGTGTTACCTCAGTGCCGCCTGCTTGTCAGCAGACCTCCTTGATGGTCTTCGAGACGCCACCGGTGGCGCGAGCGATCGACTCGGCGCAACGGGTGGAGGAGCTGGCGGCGATGATGCTGGCACGGATCAGGATCGGCACCAGGGGGCTGACGGCCGGGCTGAAGGCCGGGGCGTTCGCGCCGGCGTCCATCAGCTCGAGCTCCTCGGCCGAGGTGTACTCGGTGTAGCCGTCGACCAGGTTCTCGGTGTTGAGCTTCTCCATTGTATTTCCCTTTCTCTTCCGGCTCGGCGTCTCCGTTCCGGTGACTAAACAATCGCATCCGCCGCCAAGCCCCCGCTACCCTTCTTCCGATTCTTCTATTTACGTTGGACAGTGCTCCATTAATGCGTGAGGGTCGTACGCAAGCGCACGTAAAGGAGGACTGTGATGGCACCGGAAAAGGGTGATCTGGCCGCGCTGCTGGCGCCCGGGGTCAGCTTCCGCCGGCTCCTGCTGGTGGGTACCGGCGCCCTAGCCGTGACCCACCTGCCGTTCTGGCTGAACTGGGCCGGCGAGTTCTACCCGGACCTCGAGCTCCGCATCGTGCTCACCCGCTCGGCCACCCGCTTCGTCGCGCCGGACGCCCTCGCCGCCCTCGCCGGCGGCCCGGTGCTCGTCGACGACTGGGCCGCCCTGCCGGTCCGGCCCGCCCCGCACGTCGACCTGGCCGGCTGGCCGGACGCGATCCTGGTGCACCCGGCCGGTCAGTCGTTCATCGCCCGGCTCGCCCTCGGCCTCGCCGACAGCCCGGTGCAGCTGGCCCTCCAGCTCACCACCGCGGTCATCGGCGTCGCGCCGGCACTGCCGCCGGGACACGGCAACGGACGGGCCGTCGGCGAGCACCTGGCCCGGCTCGCGGCCGACCCGCGCATCGTCGTCGGACCCACCGAGGAGGCCACCAGCGCCTCCACCCGGGAGGTCCACGACGGCGGCGTCACCCCGGTGTCCACGATGTTCCGTCTGATGCAGCAGCGGCTGGTCGAGCGTGAGACCCCGATCGGAGCCGGTCATGGCAACCGTTGACAGCCGCGGTCCGGTGGTCTCGCGAACCGAGACCCGCCTGCGTCGCACGATCGTCCACGAGGCCGCGCCCGGCAGCTACCTCTGGTGGCTGCGCCCCGGCGACGCCGACCCGGTGGCCCGGACGGCGATGCCGGAGAACATGCGTCCGGCGGTGAGCGAGGCCAGCAGCGTACGACTGCGTTTCGTCCTGCCCGATCCGGACCGGGACGGCCTGACCTACCGGGTCGGCTCGCCCCTGTCGGCGGCGTTCTGGCAGGGCGCCGGCCCGGTCGTCGAGGACCGCCTGTCCGAGGTGCTCGGCGACGTCGTGCGCGGTCTGGCACGCCTGCACCGGATCCGGGTCTGGACCACACCGGCCCAGCCGCCCGGGATCGCCCGGCTGCGGCACTGGCTCGACCACCCCGACCTGCGGGACGGCGGGGCCCGCCTTCATCGGCTGGCCCGTCGCGCCTGGGGGCCGGCCGGCCTGCGCCGGATCGCGGAGTGGGCGGCCGCCGCGGGCGGACGGACCGGGACGATGCTGCACGGCAACCTGTCGCTTTCGGCCGTCGTGCCCACTCTGGACGGCACCGGACCGGTGGAACTGCTCACCGGCGCCGAGCTCAGCGGTGGCGACCCGGCCTTCGACCTGGGCTGGCTGCTCGGCGAGTTGCGCGAGCTGGCATTCGTGGCCGGTACCGACACCGATCCGCTGACCGCGGCGGTGCTACGGGCCGCCGACCCCGCCCTGCTCGACCGCCCGGCCCGGCACCAGGCCACCGTCCTGCGGATCGTCACGCACATGCGCGACCACGCGTGCGCGATGCCGTGGACCGACGAGCTGGCCGACTACACCGACCTGATCAGCGCGCTGCTCGACGCGGCGCCCCGCTCCACACAGGAGACGCTGCGATGACCGACTCGACCAGCTCGATGGCGCTCGCCTTCACCCCGGAGAGCCTCGACGACCACCCCGAGGTGAACCGCTTCGTGGCCCGGCTCGGGTACGGCGAGTTCGACCCGGCCACTCTCGCCGCGCACGGCGGACGCAACCTCAACTGGTCCGGCACCACCACGACCGGCGACCGGCTGTTCGTGAAGGCGCTGCCGACGATCGCGGACATCGCGCAGACGGCGCTGCGGCGCACGCTGGCGTACGAGACCGTCGCGAAGACCCGTCCGCCCGGCTCGCCGTTGCGCTCGCCGGACCTGCTCGGCACCGACGAAGAGGCGGGTCTCGTGGCGTTCCGGCTGGTGCCCGGCGCCCGCGGGCTCAACGCCGTCGCGGTCGCGGGCGAACTGGAGCCGTCGGTCTGCCAGCAGGCGGGCGCGGCGGTCGGTGCCCTGCACGGGCTCGACCCGGGTGACCTCGCCGACGAGACGCCACTGGAGATGCCGCCGCTGGCCTGGCTGCGTGCCATGCCGGTGGTGCTGCTCGGCGGTTACACGATGGCGCAGCTGGCCGGCTGGCGGCTCGTGCAGAACGACCTGCCGCTGGTCGAGCGCCTCGTCGAGCTGCGCGAACAGGAGAGTCTCGCCCGCAAGGTGCCGGTGCACGGCGATCTGCGACTCGACCAGTTCCTGATCAGCGACGGCCGGGTGCAGCTGTGCGACTGGGAGTACTTCCGGCTCGGCGACCCGGCGCGGGACGTCGGCGCGCTCGTCGGCGAGCTGGTGTTCCAGGCGATCTACCTGGCGCTGACCGACCGCAAGGCGGCCGTCGCGTCCGGCGGGACCGCCGAGCTCGACCACGCCGAGGTACGCCGCCGGGCGGGACTGGGTGTCGACCGGGCAGGGGTGCTGGTCCGAGCGTTCTGGTCGGGTTACCGCTCTGCCGCGCCAACTGACGAAGGTCTTTCCGAGCGTGCCATCGGGTTCGCCGGGTGGCACATGTACGACCGGCTGATCACCTGGGCCGAGCAGAACTCGCAGCTCAACCCGGCCGCCAAGGCCATCGCCGGCATCGGACGCCGGCTGATCATCTCGCCCGCGGCCGCCGCCGAGCTGCTGGGCCTGAAGGACAGGGAGACCCAGCCGTGCTGATCGATCCGCGACTGACCGAGGCGCTGGCGACGGTGACCGTCGCGGCCGATGGCAGTGCCGCACAGGTCGGTGATCAGAAGATCACCGCCGAGGACCCGCGTGAGCTGCGCGGGTCCCTGGCCCTGCTGCTCTACCGGAAGCTGCACTCCGGGGCCGCGCCGCCACCGGCCGACGCCACGATGATGCCCCGCAAGCGACACGACGGGCAGTTCGAGGACGAGCTGCATGACGCCGTTCCGCACCGCTTCACCCCGTCCCGCGGGCTGCTGATCGGCCTGGACGGCGACGACATGATCGTGCGCCTGCCGGAGATCACGGCACGCGTCCCGCGCGAGCGGTACGCGGGGATCGGTGAACCGCGGCCCGGTGAGATCGCCGAGGTGCTGCTCGACTCGCGGCGCCCGAACGTGTCGCCCGGCTTCTACTACGTGATGGGCTCACGCCACCACTCCGACGCCCAGGCGCAGGTCCGGCGGCTGTTCGTGCACATCGAGGACTCCCGGTACGCGCCGGAGATCTGGCACCGGGCCCTCGACCACCTGGAACGCACCGAAGCCGGCTACCACGCCAAGGTGCTGTCAGACCGGTCCGCCTACCCCCGGCGCGACGCCCTCGTGGTGTACCTGACCGGGGCGCCGGCCGCGGCCGAGCAGGACCTGGCCGACGCACTCGACGGCCTGCCCGGCGTCGCCTCGGACGTCTCGGCCTACACCGAGCGTTACCGGCCCGGCATCAGCGGCGCCGACGACCCCGTCGACGACCGGCCCGGCCAGTCCGGTCTCAGCTTCGGCCAGCACCGCAGCACCGCCCTGGCCACCGCACTGATCGAGCACGCGACCACACCCGGCGCCCCGGCGCGCGACGACGTGATCGCCCGGCACTTCCGGGCCGCCCGGATCGACCCGCGGCGCCCCGCGCGCAATCTCCGAGCAGAGGACTTGACCCATGTATGAGCAAGCCGTTCCCTTCAGCGACGCCGTTGCCGGCTACTACGACGACATCTACCCCGACTTCGAGTCCAGCGGCGTGATCGAGTTCCTCGAGACGCTCGGGTACCCCAAGGGCGCCGTGCTGGAGTTCGGCATCGGCACCGGGCGTATCGGCCTCCCGCTGGCCCGGCACGGTTACGACGTGCACGGCCTGGAGGCCTCGGCCAACATGATCGAGATCCTGCGTGCCAAGCCGGACGCCGAGCGGCTCACCATCACCGAGGGTGACTTCACCACGCTCGAACTGGGTCCCGTGTTCGACGTCGTGCTGGCGCCGTTCAACGTGTTCTGCTGCGCTCTGACGCCGGAGGCCCAGCTGGCCACCATGCGGTCGATCGCCCGGCACATCGGCCCGGACGGGGTCGCCGTGCTGGAGACGTTCGACCCGACCTCGTACCACTCGCAGACCGCGGCCGTCACCAACGTCAACCCGGTCGGCGAGACCGGTGTGCTGATCGAGAACATCCGTACGCTCCCCGCCGACCAGCTGATGATCGTCGTGAACACGCTGCTGCGGGCCGGCCGTGACCCGGAGGTCAGCACGCTGGCCATGCGGTACGTCTGGCCCAGTGAACTGGACCTGCTGGCCGGCATGGCCGGGCTCGAACTCGCCGACCGCTTCGGTGGCTGGGACCGCCGCCCGTTCTCCGGCTCGGACAGCAGGCAGATGGCCGTCTCGGTGTACCGGCCCCGGCGATGACCAGCACGGCGATGACCAGCGACGGGCCTACCCGGACGAGTGGCATCCGCCCCCGGGTGCGGGCGGACCCGCGCTGGCGGATCGCCGCGGTCTCTGTCGCGGTCGGTACCGGACATCGGGCCGACCGTGACGGGACCCGGGGACTGGCCCACCTCTGCGAACACCTGGTGATGAGGCACCGGCCGGACCCGGCGGCACCGGAGCTGTTCGAATGGCTGGACCGGATCGGTGGGATCGCCGGTGCGCACACGTGGCCCGACCACACCGTGTTCACCGCCCTCGTGCCGCCGGCCGCCGCCGGCCCGGCCGTCCGGCGGTTCGCCGACGCGATCAGCGCCGACGCCGTTGCGGCCGAGGTGCTCGCCGAGGAGATCGACAAGGTCGTCGAGGAGATCCGGGCGCTCGGACCCGGCCGCGGTTTCCCGTGGGGGATCGCGGCGGCCGCGCTGGGTGGTGGCGATCCGGCGCTGGCCGACGGCTACGGCGATGTCGACCAGCTGCGGGCGCTGTCGCCGGAGCAGGTGGCGGCGTTCCGGCGTGCGCACTACCGGCCGGGCAACACCGCGGTCGCGGTCGTCGGTGACATCGACCCGGAGCGGATCGACCCGGTCATCGCCGAGGCGTTCGACGGGCGGCCGGACTCCTCCGACCGGCTCGGACGGCCCGGCCGTCGGCGGGCCCTGTCACCGGTGAACGGGCTCATCGCGTACCCCATGCCTGATCTGAACCGTGACCCGGTCGCCCATCTGACCCACCTCGTGCTGGCCCGGCTCGTCACCCGGCGGCTCGGCGCGGCCGGGCATCCCGGCTGGCTGCGAGCCGGTTGGTTCGGCCGGTCCTTGACCGTGCGCCGCGACGACATGACGGTGGCGCTGCTCCCGGCCGCGGGCGCGCGCCGGGCATTCCTCGACCATCTGCGCGAGCTTGCCGGCGGTCCGGTGCCGGGTGCGGAGCTGGATCAGGCCCGGGAGCAGGTACGCCTGGACCTGCGCCGCCGCCTGGACAGCCCCGAGGGCTACGCCGCCGAGGCGAGCCGCATCGCGTTGCTGCTGCCCGGAGCGGGACCGCCCGAGGACCTCGCCGACCGGGTGCGTGCCGTGACCGAGGCGGCGCTGTCGCGTACCGCCGAGGCTCTGACAGTCTTCGGGGGCCCGCCGTGAGCAGGCCAGCCGGGAGCTGGACCCCGGTCACCGACATCCGCCTGCCCGGTGGCCTGCGGCTGGTCGTGCTGCCGGCCCCGGCCAGCACGGTCGTCGAGGCCCGCCTGGTGCTGACCGGCCAGGTCGTGGAGGCCACCGCCTCACCCGACCGGCTCGACGCGTGCCTGAGTGATCTCGTCGTGCCGGCCTCACGTGACCCGCGGCCGGCACCCCGCGACCGGCTGCGCCGCGAGTTGCTCGGTGAGCGATTCGAGCTGCTGCCACGCGTCCCGGGCAGCAGTGACCTGCTGCTGCTCGCGGGCGCGGTCGAGTCGTCGGCCGCCGTCGCCGCGGCGGCCCGGCACCTCGGCGGGTTCGTCCCGGCCGGCCGCCGCCGGCCCCGGATGCGATCCCGGGACTCGTACACCGCCGTCCGCATCGTCGACGACCCGGAGGCCTCGTACGCCACCGTGCTCGCCGCGGCGCCCGCGCCGGAGCCCTCCGACGGCGCGTTCGCCGCGGTGCTGCTCGCCGCCGAACTGGCCGGAGCCGCTCTGCACCGCGGGCTGAGCAGCCGGTTCGCCGGTCTGCTCAGCGCGTCCTGCGTGGTCGAGCACTCCGGCGGCGCCTGGCTGTCGGTGGAGGCCGACGTGCTGGACGCGGGAGCGGCCGAGGTGGCGGCCGCCGTGCTCGACGAACTGGCCGCCACCGACTGGCACGTCCCGACCGCGGAGGCCTGGCAGGCGGCGCGGGCCGGCACGTTCCGTTCCACGGTCGTCGCCCTTGCCGGAACCGCGCAGACCGCCACGACGTGCGCCGAAGCCGTCGCGGACGGGCTGCCGCCCGCGTTCTGGCCGACCTTGCCCGAACTGCTGGACCGGGTCGATCCGGCCGACGTCACGGCCGCCGCCCAGCGATATCTCACCCGTCACTCGTTCGCTGTAGTCGCCTCCGGGCCCCCGCTCGACCAGGAAGGACAAGGACATGGCCGACCCCGATGAGGCTGTGGGCGGCCGATACCGCCCCAGCGCCCTGCGTGCTCTGCTGAAATACGCCCGGCCACACCTGGGCGTACTGCTGGGCGCGCTTGCGCTCACCCTGGCCAGCAGCGTGCTGGCCCTGACCCAGCCACTGCTCACCGAGCGGATCATCACCCGTCTCGGTGCGGGCGACAGCGTTCGCGGCCTGGCGATCGCCCTGTTCGCGTTCATCCTGTTCTCGCTACTGCTCACCGCGGTGGAGTCCTGGCTCACCGAACGCACCTCGGAACGCATCGTGCTGGACGTCCGCCGCGGCCTGATCCGCCGGCTCATCCGGCTGCGGATCAGTGAGGTCGACCGCTCGGAGCCGGCCGACCTCACGTCCCGGCTGACCGCGGACAGCACGATGGTGCAGTACGCGGCCACCAGCGGCGCGATCAAGCTGGTCGACGGGACACTGCACCTGATCGCCGCCGTCGTGATCATGGCGGTGCTCAGTCCGATGCTGCTCGGCGTCACCGCGGGTGTCCTGGTGGTCGCGCTGGTCGCGGTCGTGGTGGTGTTCCCCCGGGTGCGTGCCGCGGTGACCCGTGGCCAGGAGGCCGTCGGTGAACTGGGCGCCAGCATGGATCGCGCGCTCGGCGCCATCCGCACGGTCAAGGCCAGCGGCGCTGAGGAACGGGAAATCGAAAGAGCCGACAAGGCAGCCGTACGGTCATACGACGCGGCCCTGACCGGGGTGCGCTATCAGGTCTTCATCTCGGTGGTGACCGGTCTGGCCATGCAGGCGTCGTTCCTCGCCGTGATCGGCCTGGGCGGTGTGCTGGTGGCCCGGCAGGACATCACGGTCGCGGTGCTCATCGCGTTCCTGCTGTACCTGTTCAACCTGGGCACGCCGATCGTCGCCCTGCTCGACGGCGCGACCAGCCTGCACCAGGGTCTCGGCGCGATGGTCCGGATCCAGCAGGTCGAGGAGATGGACGTCGAGCCGGCCACCGCCACGGCACCGCCGCCACGCCGGATCCCGTCACTGGCCTTCGAGAACGTCAGCTTCGGGTACGGCGACCGCGGCGAGATCCTGGCCGGAGTCACCTTCACCGCACCGGCCGGTGGCATCACCGCGCTGGTCGGCCCGTCCGGCGCCGGCAAGACGACGCTGTTCTCGCTGGTGGAGCGCTTTTACGAGCCGACCGCCGGTCGCATCCTGCTCGGGGGCGACGACATCTCCGGTCAGCCGCGGGAGCTGGTGCGGCAGCAGATCGCCTATGTCGAGCAGGACACTCCGATGCTTGCCGGCACGCTGCGGGAGAACCTCACCTACGCGGCACCCGACGCGGACGACGCGGCGATCGTGGACGTGCTCGAACGTACCCAACTCGCGGGTCTGGTCTCCGGAATGCCGGACGGCATCGACACCGACATCGGCACCCGCGGCCTGGCCCTGTCCGGCGGCGAGCGGCAGCGGCTGGCGGTGGCCCGTGCACTGCTGCGCAGGCCCGGTGTGCTGCTGCTCGACGAGATGACCGCTCACCTGGACTCCCGGAGCGAGGCGGTGATGCGTGAGGTCATCGCGGAGGTTGCCCGGGATTGCACCGTATTGCTCATTGCACACCGTCTACACACCGTTACGATGTCCGACAATATCGTTGTCCTCGATGCCGGACTGGTCCGTGCCGCCGGTACGCACCGGGAACTGCTCCACAGTGATCACCTCTACCAGGAGCTGGTGCACAACCAGCTGCTGACCGCCGACGACGAACTGACGACAGGGAGCCTCGTATCGTGACCGAACTCCAGGACCTGCCGGTCGAACTCGAGGTCGACGAGGGCCGCGTGGCCGTCACCGCCACTCACGATGGCCACATCGGCACCGCCGTGATCGAGCGGCACGGCAGCGCGACGAAGGCCAAGCACGTCCCGATCGGCACCCGTGACGCCAAGTCGCTGACCATGACCGTGGACTCCGAACAGGTCACGCTGCGCCCCGGCCCGGGCCGGTACACGCGCGGGTCGTACAAGGTGCGCGTGCGGCACGGTGCGGCGAAGTACCTCTACCGCCCGAAGAGCCCGGACACCCACCGGCTGCTGCGCGACGGCGTACAACTCGGTGATTTCGAGATTCGCAAGGACGGCAGCATCGACGTCACCTGGCATGAGGGCGCAACGCCCACGGCGACCGACGCGGCGGTGGGATACGCACTGGCGGCGGCGTTCGGCACCGGCGCGCAGTTCTTCATCATGATGATGCTCGACCTGGTGGGTCAGGTCCCGGACTGATCGCACCGACGACAAAGCCCTCCGCACCGGAAACGGTGGGGAGGGCTTTTCGGTTCACGGATGCGATTCACCACGGCCAGTCGAGCCACGGCCAGTCGAGAACGACGCCCGGCTTGTGCGGCACCGGAATGTCGAGGTCGATGTCGATCGGGCCGGAGGCGTGCGCGGCCGGGGCCGCCGCGCCGACGGCGAAGACGAAGGCCAGCGCCGGCACCAGGATCCGGCGGGCGATGCGAGCGTTGCGGCGGCGAGGTGGGGTGTTGTTCGTCATGGGGGCATGTCTACGGGCCGCCGCCGCCCGGCAGGAGTCCGTTTCCAATTCTTTGTGATCAGCACCGGACGGGGCCTCCCGGAAAGCCGGATCCCCGTATCATCCCGCGCCTTTGAGCCCTCTCATCGAACTGTTCGATGTGGAGTGGAGTACGGCTCGACGCGTTGGTGGACTGCCTTCAGCGACAGCGCGGCAATGCGAATCGATCAGCCGTCGCATCATTCCCGCCGCGCCGCCCCACCAAACCGATGGAGGTAAGGCACATGCTCACCAACGACGACTTCGACGCCGCCGGCGACATCCTGGCGGAGCTGTCCGACTCCGAGATCGACCTGGACGCCGCGCAGGCCGCAGGCGGCCTGTTCACCGTCCCGGGCACCAGCACGATCGGCTACGTCTGCACCTACTCCTACGAATGCAGCTTCCCGAAGCGCCTCTGCGGCATCGGCGACTGAACACCCGCGCGCCGCGGGCAGGCCGCACAGCCCTGCCCGCGGCGGGTCATTCCAAGGAGGACGCCGGCATGCTGCTCAGCGACATCAAACCCCTGTTCCCCGAGTTCCCGACCGTCGACGCGCTCGGCGACTTCGTCACCCGGATCTCCGGGGGCCTGCTCGCCGGCGCCGGAGATCCGCCGGACCGCACCGGTGAACTGGCCGCCCTGGCCGGTATCGCGGCACCGGACGGCCCCGCCGACTTCGACTCGTTCGGCCGAGGCCTGTGCGCGTCGCACCGGGCCGGCCTGCTGACCGTATTCGGTGGCTCACCCCTCAGCACCGCAGCGGCGGACCGGCTCACCGACGAGGCACTGGCCTGGCTCGCCGGCCGCGTCACGGACACCGCCACCCGTACCCTCGTCGTGGTCCTCGACCGCTTGCGGAACGCCGAGGCGCTGGCCGGGGACACCTCCGAGGACCGCTTCCGGCACTTCTGCGCGATCTCGGCCACGCCCGAGTTCCGTGACGTCGTCCTCGGCGTCTTCCCGGAGCTGCGCCGTCAACTGGACACCCTGATCGACAACGGACTCCGGCACATCCGCACGATGCTCGAGGCAACCACCACGGCGGTACGCGACGGGGTGCTGCCCTCGTCGGCCGCCCGTCTCGCCTCGATCGGATACGGACTCGGCGACACCCACGCCGGTGGCCAGGCCGTGTGCCGGCTGACCTTCGACGGCGGGCTCCGGCTCGTCTACAAACCACGACCCATGGCGGTCGAGGAGGCGTACGGCCACTTCGTCACCCGGATCAACGAGGCCGCCGGGCTGCGCCTGCCGGTACTCGGCGTCTGGTGCGGCGACGGGCGCGGCTGGCAGGAACACGCCGACCAGGCCCCGCCCGACCCCGGCCCCGGCTACTTCCGGACCTGCGGTCACCTGCTCGCCGTGCTGCACCTGCTGCGCGCCTCGGACATGCACTACGAGAACGTGCTCAACCACGGCGGACAGCCCGTGGTCGTCGACGCCGAGTCGCTGTTCAGCGTCAACCGGCGATCCGGTGACGCGACCGGGCAGCCGGCCGAGACCGTGGCCCTGGCACACACCGTCTTCTCGATCGGCCTGCTGCCCACCCGGGTCGGCAACCCGGCCGCCCCGGAACGCTCGATGGACGCCGGCTTCCTCGGATACGTGCCGGACCAGCGTGGTGTCGCCGAACAGCCGGTGCTCGCCGGATTCGGCACCGACACCGCACGCATCGTCCGGGCCGTGTCGGCGGTCGACGCCCCCTCGCATCGGCCGGCCGGCCTGCCGCGCGGTGTCGAGCTGCAGCAGCTGTGCACCGGTTTCGCCGAGGTGTACGACTGGGCGCTGGAGCACCGGCGTGAGCTCGAGTCCTGGCTGCGGGAACTGTTCGGCGACGTGATGATCCGCTCGGTCCTGGCCGCCACCGACCGGTACGCCCGCCTGCTGCGGACCGGATCACACCCGGCGTTCCAGCGGTCGACCGCGCTGAAGGAGCTGCTCTTCCACCGCTGCGGGATGGGCCGCCTCGACCACGTCACCGTGCCGGTGGTGCGCGCCGAGATCGCCGACCTGCTGCAGGGCGACATCCCGTACTTCACGCTGCGGACCAACGCGACCGCCGTGCACCACCGGGGCGACCCGATCGCGGACGTGCTGGCCGAGCCGCCTCTGGCCGCGGCCGTCGCGGCGCTCGGCAGCCTGTCGGCCCACGACCGGGAACTCAACGTGCGGATCATCCGGGCCGCGTACACCGACCTGACCGGCCCGGAGTGCGACGCGCCGACCTACACCCGGCGACCGGGTCCGGCCCGCATCCACGGCCGCGATGTCGTGGCCGCCGGCCGGACGCTGATCGCCCGAATAGCCGAGGAGTTGTACGGCTTCGCTGCCGGAACCGACCGGCCGTTCTGGATCGGCGCGTCGATCCGGGACACCACTCAAGAGCATCCGTGGCGGGTCGACGGTCTGGCCGACGACCTGTACGCGGGGGTGGCCGGCGTGGCGATGTTCCTGGGCGCGGCCGGTGCGGCATTGGACGACGACCGGCACCGCCGTTTGGCCGCCCGCGCACTGCGATCACGGCTGGAACCGCTGCTGGACGACCCGGCCGCACGCCGCGGGCAGGCGGCCGGTGGCATGGCCGGCGGTTACCCCGGCCTGGCGTTCGCCGCCGTCGAGGTGGGCCGTCTGACCGGCGACGCCGACCTGTCCGCACTGGGCCGGCGGTTGTGGGAGCACCTGCCTGGCGACCTGGACGAGGCCACCGACTTCCTGATGGGCTCGGCCGGACTCCTGGCCGCCTCGCTCACCCTGGACGCGCCGGCAGCGGTGACCGACACCCTGGCCGCCCACATGCTGGCCGGGCCGGTGCCCGAGCGGATCTACAGCGGTTTCGCCCACGGCACCAGCGGACAGCTGGCCGCCCTGACGCGATACCACGGCGCCACCGGGCGGGCCGTCGCGGAACTGGCCGCGCTGACCCGTAGCCACGACGGCCTGTACGACGAAGCCGCCGGTCACTGGCCGGTCAGCAACACCGCCGACCGCAGCGCCCGCGGCTGGTGCCACGGCACACCGGGCGTCCTGCTCGGCCTCACCGAGCGGCTGGCCGCCGGCGCCCCGGTCGCTGATCAGGTCGGCCCGCTCGCCCGCGAGGTCGCCACCGGCTGCCTCGGCCTCAACCTGTCGCTCTGCCACGGTGATCTCGGCAACCTGATGATCCTGGCGGACGCGGCACCGGCCGAGCCGACCGGCCTGGTCGCCGAGCGGGTCGAGGCCCGGCACGCCGAGCTGGTGTTGCGGATCCTGCCGCGGGCACTCGCTTCCCGGGTCGGCAAGTCGGTCCTCAACGACGGCCTCTACCTGGGTCTGGCCGGCATCGGCACGGCCCTGCTGACACTCGGCGGCGAGATCACCGTGGCGAGCCCGCTGACTCTGCGCCGGCGGTCGTGATGCGGCGCCGGGTGCGGTGCGTCGAGCAGCTGGGCGCCACCGAATGCGGGCTGTGCTGCTGCGCGATGCTGCTGGAACTGACCGGAACCGGTGCTTCGATCGCCGACATGCGGCTGCGCTACCAGGTCGGACGCGACGGCCTCACGGTCGCCGACCTGGTGGCGGTGCTGCGTGCGGAGGGTGCCACGCCGCACGTCTACCGCACCACGGCCGCCGCGCTGGCTGCCCTCGACGTGCCGGCCATCTGCCACTGGCGGCGGTCGCACTTCGTGGTGCTGCTGGGTGTGGACGCGCGTGGCGTACTGCTGCTCGACCCCGGCGAGGGCCGTCGCCGGATCACCTTCGCCGAGTTCGAGGAGGGCTTCTCCGGTCTGGCCGTCACCGCCGATCCGGGCCGGCAGCGACCCCTGCCGCGGACACCGTCGGGAGGGCGGCTGCTTGCCCGGTTCGCCTGGCGGCGGCGTGGCCGGCTCGGCGTGGTGCTCGCGTTGTCGCTGGCCACGGCCCTGGTCCCGTTGGGGATCCCGCGACTGCTGGAACTGCTCTTCGACACGCAACCCGCGGCGATCAGTGCGGGACCGCTGCTTGCCGGGGTGGGCATAGCGTTCGCTCTGGTGATGTTCCTGCGGACCGCCGCGGGGGTGATGGCCGCGGTGGCGGTCGGCCGGTCGCTTTCCCGGGCGGTCTTCGACCGATTACTTCGGCTGCCGTACGGCTTCGTCGCGGGCCGTGGCCCCGGCGACCTGCTGTTCACGCTCGAATCGGTGCAGCAGTTGCGCGTGCTCATCTGCAACGACGTGATCCAGGTGCTGGTCGGCGCGGTCCTCACCGCGGTGCTGCTGGCCTGGCTCACGCTCGTTTCGGCGACGGCCGCGCTGCTCACCCTGGGTCTGATCGCCGGGCTCGTGGTCTGTGCGCTGCTGGCCGGTTCGGTGGTGCGGCGGTTCGCGTTGACCGAGACCAGGGCCAAGGTCGAACTGCAGACCACACAGATGTCAGCGATCACCGGCCTCGAGACGATCAAGACCAACGGCATGGAGCGGGCGTACGCCGACGCGTGGGAACGCCGCAGCGACGCCGTGCAACGGCAGTTCGCGTCGCTGCAGACCGTGCAGGGCGGATTCGACGCCCTGACCGCGGGGATCATGTTCGTCGGCCCGGTCGTCCTGCTCGCGCAGGTGGCCGGCACCGGTCCGGCGAGCCTGTCGGTGCTGGTCTCGGTGCAGGCGCTGACCGGGGTGCTGCTCGGTCAGGTGACCGTGATGGTCGGCTCGTTCACCCGGATGGCCCGGACCGGTGCGCTGCTCGCCCGGCTCGCCGACATCATGCTGCGCGAGCCGGACGACACCTTCCTCGACGAGACACCGGCCCGCCCGAGCGGCGCGGTCGAGTGTCACGGGGTGGGCTTCGGTTACGGGTCGTTCAACCGGCCGGTGCTCGACGACGTGTCGTTGCGGGTGCCGGCCGGTGCCAAGGCGGCGATCGTCGGGCCGTCGGGCTCCGGAAAGTCCACTCTGGCCCGTCTGCTGGTCGGCCTCCACCGGCCGGACACCGGGTCGATCACCATCGGAGGTGCCGATCTCCGGGCGTACGGCCGGGAAAGGTTCTATGAGGCTGTCGCGTATGTGCCGCAGAACATCGTCCTGGAACACGGATCGATCCGCGACAACATCGCGTGGGGTGCGGGCGAGCCGGAGGACACCGCGGTGCACGAGGCGGCCGAGCGGGTCGGGCTGCACGAGGAGATCATCCGGCTGCCGCTCGGGTACGACACCCCGGTGGCCGCGCTCGGTCAGAACTTCTCCGGCGGTCAGCGGCAGCGGATCGCACTGGCCCGGGCGGCCTTCAAAAAGGCGGCCATCGTGGTGCTCGACGAGGCGACCAGTTCGCTGGACAACCTGGCCGAGGCGCGGGTGACGGCGTACTTCGACAGTCTGCGCGCCACCCGGATCGTCGTCGCGCACCGGCTCACCTCGGTTCGCGATGCGGATCTGATCATCGTTCTGGACGGTGGCCGGGTGGTCCAGACCGGCACCCATGACGAGCTCTACGAGCGGGCAGGTCTCTATCGCGCGCTCTACACCAGGGACAACGGCCCCGTCGCGGTCGACGTTTGATGACTATAGTTTTGTTTGCTTCCTGACGAGCTAAAACGGTTAAGGGCAGGGCAGCGCGGCTGTCCTGCCCTTACATGTATTGACGACGTCGAATCATGTGTTTAGCCTGATGACAGCCTGGCGATGACAGTAGTCATAGCGCGCCAGTCGAACTCGGGGGAGTTTCTGTGAACGAGCGTGAGCTGCAGGCCTTCGTGGCCGTGGCCGGTCACGGCCGGATCGATCTGGCCGCCAAGGCACTGGGATACTCACAGCCTGCTGTGAGCTACCAGCTCAAATGTCTGGAAATGACACTCGGCACCAAACTGTTCGTGCGCACCTCGACCGGCACCACTCTGACGCACACCGGTGCGCTGATGCTGCCGTCGGCACAGGCGGTGCTGGCCCTCATGCGCGGCATCAAGGCGACCACCGGAGACCTGGTGCTCGCCGCCTGACATGAACCGCTGGGGCCCGGGCCGTGACGGTCCGGGCCCTTCGTCATGACCGGGTGGTGAACCGAGGGCACTGTGCGGCGATCAGTACTTGTAATATGCGCCGATGGTCCATGCTCTCGAGCCGGTTGATTCACGCCGTCCCGTCACGACGCCCCGGCCCGAACAGGACCCGGAGACACCCGCGCGGGCGCAGGCCCCGTCGGGCCCCGACATGCTGCTCTGGCTGCATCGAGGGCTGACACTCGCCGCGGTCATGGGCCTGATCGTGAACACGCGTGGTTTCTGGAACGCGCACGTGCTCAGCCGCCCGTGGCTCGCCCTGGTGATCACGGTGGCGTACCTGGTGATGCTGGTGGCGGCGGTCGCCGCCCTGAGCGCGCCGCGTCACCGGGAACTGGGCCGGGTGGACATCGGTGTGCTGATCACCGCGATCGTGATCAAGATCGTGGCGGCGTGGAACGGGATCGCCGGGCTCAAGAAGCTGACGGTCGACGAGGGCATGCTGATGGACGCGGCGGCCCGTGGACTGGCCAAGGGCCGTAACCCGTACACCTCGGAATGGCCCAAGATCGACCCGGGTCTGCCCACGCAGCTGATGGACGGCCGGACCGTCTTCGACTTCGGTTACCCGCCGCTCGGTGTGGAGATCGGTGCCGTGGTGCAGCGAATCTTCCCGTCGCTGGTGGGGATCGTGCTGGTGGCGTGGCTCGCGATGCTGGCGACCGTGCTGATCGTGTTCTTCGCGGCGCCGAAGCCGCTGCGGCCCATCGCCACGCTCGGTGTCCTGGGACTCGGCACTTTCACGGCGTACGCCGACAACGCGTACCCCTCGGTGATCGCCCTGCCGTTCCTCTGCCTCGCGCTGTGGGGCTGGTCGCGGATCGGCCGCGAAGGCAAGCTGGGCTGGTTCGGCCTGGTGCGCGCGGCGGCGCTCGGCGCGGCGTGCTCGATCCACCAGCTGGGCTGGTTCCTGGCACTGTTCCTCGTGGTCGGCCTCGTGGTGCTGCGGCTCCCCGAGCTGGGTCTCGGCCGGACCTTCAATCTGATGCTGCGGTACGGCGGAACGGCGCTGAGCGTGTTCTTCGTGTCCAGCCTGCCGTTCCTCATCAAGAGCCCGCACGCCTGGCTGACCGGTGTGTTCGAGCCGCTGCTGCAGCACGCGGTCCCGCACGGTCAGGGCCTGGTCGGCATCACCCACTACGTGATCGGCGGCAGCGGGGCGCTCGACCTCTACGGCTGGGCGACACAGCTCCTCCTGCTGGCGCTGCTCGTGGCGTTCGCGTTCCACCTGCGCACCATCGGCCCCGCCATCGCGGTCCTGCCGTGGATGATCTTCATGGTGTCGACGCGGTCCCAGGACGGGTACTGGCTGCTCACCATGCCGCTCTGGCTGGTCGCGCTTGTGACCACGACCCGGGCGGACTTCGCGGAGGCGTACCGGATCCCGCTGCCGAAGGCCGACAAGGCCCGCGCCGCGGTGACCGCCGCGCTGTTCCTGCCGGCCGCGGCCTGCTTCGTGATCGCCGCCGCGACCCCGCAGCCGCTCGACTTCAAGGTCGGCACCCCGATCGCCGCCGGCCAGAGCATCGAGTCGCTGACCGTCGAGGTGACCAACAGCTCCGGCGACCCGGTGACGCCGTTCTTCTCGGTGGCCACCGGCCCGACGATCTCCGAGTTCTGGAAGGTGTCGGCCGGCCCGAAGACGCTGGCCGCCGGCGAGACGGCGACCTACACCCTCCTGCCGGACGCCAAGACCTTCAAGATCCCGCCGGTCGAGCCGGCGATCCTGCGCGCGGTCTCCGACAGCCCGCAGACCCTCAGCAGCATCCGCCTCACCGACTGACCGATGAATTGGCGTGTGATAACCGCCGGCCTGACCGTGCCGGCGGTACTGTTTGCGGCCTTCCAACTGCTCAACCGGGAGGAACCGGCGGTGGCGGCGCAGTTCTGCGGCGCCGTTCCCGCACCGGTCGCGCATCGCGGCGGCACCGAGCGCGCGGCCGAGAACACCCTCGGCGCGTTCAAGGCGGCCGGTGATGCCGGAGTGACGTACTGGGAGCTGGACGTTCACTTCGACAAGAACGGCACGGCGGTCGTGCTGCACGATCCGAAGGTCGACCGGACGAGCCCGCTGCGCGGCAACGTCCGGCGACTGGACGCCACCGACGCCGGCATCCCCACCGACGACGGCCAGCACGTGCCGACGCTGCGTGAGGTCTACGAACTCGCCGGTGAATATCGCGCGCACGTGCTCACCGAGCTCAAGGTGACACCCACGGCCGCGCAGTGGCGCAAACTCGCGAAGGACATCGACGACACGATCGGCCGTTCGGCGGTCACGATCATGTCGTTCCAGGAGCGGCACGTCCTCGACGCCGCGAAGCTGATTCCCGGCACGGTGCGTGCGCTGGTCCACGAGACCGGAGCCCTCACCGTCGACGAGGTCAAGTCATACGGTCCGGTGCTCAACGTCCACCACGGTCCGCTGACCCTGGACCAGGTCCGGCGGTGGCACGAGGCGGACGTCGAGGTCCTGATCTGGACCGTGAACAACGAGACCCTGTGGGAGAAGTTCGTGACCTGGCCGATCGACGGCTTCGTCACTGACAAGCCGATCGAGTACCAGCGCTGGGCCTCCCAGCGATGCAACCCCTGGACCTGACGCCCTACGTTCAGATGGGTGGTACCCGCCGTGGCAGGTACCACCCTCCTTGTCCAGGATCCTGGCGTCCGTCCAGGCGCGGCCATCCCTTCGTCCGTTGCGGTGGCGGCGGGTCTGGCATTCCATGGTGGCGCTGAGTGATGCCGACTTATAGGATCTATTTCGCATTGGAGCACTGTGGACGGTCGTGGCGGGTGATATCGATGGGCGCAGGTGCTCCCGAAAGGGCTCCGGTGCGGCGGCGCGGGCGACGGACAGCGCGGCCGGACCCGGAGTCGGGACCGGTCGGTGGGTTCGCGGACCTGCTGTGGCGGTTGAAGAAGGAAGCGGGCGACCCCTCGTATGAGGAGATGGCCAAGCTCGGTGCCGCCGCCTCCAAGTCGTCGCTCGCGGCTGCGGCTCAGGGCCGGACACTGCCGAGCTGGGAGATCACCTGGGAGTTCGTGCGGGTTCTCGCCGTGGACCGGCTGGGACGCGACGCTTCGGCGACCGAGAAAGAGTGGCGCGAGCAATGGCAACGTGCCCAGTCCGGACGGGCGGCCGACGAGACTGAGGTCGAGCCGGCCCCGGATCCCGAGCCTGTGGTGCCGCCGCGTAGCCGAGTGGCGCTGATGGTGGCCGCGGTCGCGACGACGGTGATCGCTGCGGTCGTCGCGGTGGTGTTGATCGTTCTGAACGACGGCCAAGGCGTCGAACGGGCTGAGGCCGGGCCGGTGGCCGAGCATGACGACTCGGTGTTCGAGGGGGACATCACCTACCCGGACGGGACGGTCGTGCCGCCGAAGTCCTCGTTCACCAAGGTGTGGCGGCTCCGGAACACCGGGACGGTCGTGTGGGCCAACCGCTTCCTGGCCCGGGCCAACGAGCAGCCCTGCAAAGCGCCGGACCTGACGCCCATCCCGCAGACCAACCCCGGCGAGACCGTCGACATCGCCGTCCCGGTCGACACCCCGGCGGGGCCGGCCAGCTGCAAGATCTACTTCAAGATGGCTGACGAGCAAGGGCGTACGTTCTTCCCCGCGAAGCGACCGATCTTCCTCGATGTTCGCGTCAGCGAGCGGTGAGGCCCCGCCAGGCCTCACCGCCGGCGAGGGTCAGCCGCAGTTGGTGCCGCGCTTGCCGCCCTCGGTGCCGCTGATCCGGCCCATCCAGTCCACGCACTTGTCAGCGGCCGACAGATACAGCGGCCCGGCGTACGAGGTGAAGTAGCCCCCGTCGAACTTGGTCCAGTGCGAGCCGACCGGGTGGATGGCCAGCCCCGCCTCGACGAGGACGGCCGAACCGGCGCTGTTGCGCTTGGCGACCACGCAGTTGTAGCCGTTGGACGCGTTGTAGGTGAGGAACACCGTGCCCTTCGAGCCGATCGCGGCCGAGTTCACGACGCCGTAGCCGGAGCCGCACTCACCGCCGTAACTGGCGGCCTGGGCGGGGGTCGAAACGGTCAGCACCGCGGCCGCCGTCATCGCGAAAGCCGTTGCAGCGATCTTCTTCATGATTCTGGCTCCTCTCAGCCGCAGTTGGTGCCGTAGCGGGTCTTGGTCGCGGTGCCGATCGTGCCGCCCCAGTCGACGCACGAACCGGCCGCCGAGATGTAGACCGGGCCGGCGTACGTCGTGAAGTTGCCGCTGTCCTTGACGTACGTCGTCGTGCCGGTGCGGCGGATGAACGCCTCCATGAGCGTGGCGGTGCCGGGGTTCTCCCGGAGAGTCACGACGCAGTTCTTCCCCGTCGACGCGTTGTACGTGAGGTACACGGTGCCGCGCAGGTTCGGCAGGTCGATCAGGTTCACCAAGCCGTAGCCGGAACCGCACTGGCCGCCGTAGAGCGCCGCCTGTGCGGGCGACGCGGCCACCGTCACACCGGCCGCGGTGGCGGCCGCGGACAGTCCGATTGCGGCGATCTTGCGTGAGATTCGCACGAGCGAAGGTTCCTTTCTGGTGCCGGACGTTTCGGCCCAGACGCTGGCACGCCGGACGGCATGGTCGCAGTAGATCGCCGTCCATGGATCGTCCGCTGGAGAATTCGGACAATGTTTCCGCAGCTCACACGCTTGAGCGCCGAGGAATGTCAGACCCCGCCGATACGCTGGGCGGGCACCGCGACCGATGGGGACGCAAACGGACTCAATCGGGCTAAACCGTAACGTCGGAAATTTCGGGCTCACCGTTGGGGTGTATTCGCTTGGGGTGACGGCCCGGGCGTGCCAAGGTCAGAGCCGGGCCGCGTTGGGCGCGGTCGTTGAGATCGGAGATTGTTTTGTCGGTGTACGACCCAGGACAGCTGCTGGCCGGTCATCGGTCCGCGAGCATGCTGACCCGTCTCGTGGAGCGGGGTGGCCGCCCGGCGGCGGTGAGTCCCACGATCCCGCTGCGGGCCGGTGAGAAGCAGTTCGGGTGGTTCCCGGTCGACGTCATCGGGGACGACCGGCGACTTGCCGTGGTCACCAGCCAGCGGCTGGTGCTGGGCGCTGAGTCCTTCGACCTACGGTCGGTGACCGGGCTGCGGCCACGGCCCGACGACTGGTCGCTCACCCTCGACATTCGCGGTCGCGGGACGGTGGAGATCGTCGGGCCGTGGGTGCCGTGGCTGAGCGTGGTGCTCTGCGCCGAGATCCACGGGGCGGCGTTCCCACCCGGATACGCGCCGGTCATCCCCGCCCCGCGCCGGGCGCGGCGACTGGTGACGGTTCAGTAGACCCGGGCGGTCCGGCAGGCTAGGACGGTCCCGAGAGCCGGATCGTTCAGTAAACCCAGACCTTCGTCTTCAGCGGGATCGCGTCGTTCTTCCACAGCCAGTTCATCGCGGCGACCGAGACGCGGGCGCAGCCGTGTGACGCCGGGTACGGCGGGACGCTCGGGGCGCCGTGCACCGCGATCCCGCCGTTGAAGTACTTCGGACGCCAGAGCAGGCCGAGCGGCGCGTTGCGCCAGCCGTCGATCTGGCGGCCCACCTTGAACTTCCCGCGCGGGGTGTCCGCCAGGTAGGTCTCGCCCTCCTGCTGGTAATACTCGTTCGAGCCGGTCGACGTGTTGAAGGTCCGCGTGACCTGACCGTCGGTCACCAGGAGCAACAGTTGCTTCTTCAGGTCGATCTCGATCAGCGTGCCGCTGGTGGAGCGCGCCTTCGGGCGTACGCCATTGTCCAAGGCCTTGAAGGTTTTCGGTCCGACGGACCCGTCGCGGCTGATGCCGGCCGCTTTCTGAAGGGCGTAGACGGCCTGCCTCGTGGTGTCGCCGAACTTGCCGTCCGCCTTGCCGTTCCAGTAGCCCAGCTCGGTGAGGCGCTGCTGCACCGCCAGCACGTCGGGGCCCTTGGCGCCGGCCTTCAGCTTCCTCCGAGGCGTGGGGGAGAGCGGGGCCGGGGTGTTCGGGGTCGCCGAGACGGTGGGTGCGGGAGCAGGCTGCGACGCCGGGGCCGAGACGGTGGGCGCGGGTTCCTTCGCCGTCGGGGTGTCTGTCTCGCAACCGGCGGCGAGGGTCAGCGCCACCACGGCGGCGATCGCGGTCGCCAGAGCTCTACGCACAGGTGAAGTCTAGAGAGTCATTCACGACCGTCCACCGATGAATGGCGGCCGTCCACTCGGCCGGGTGGCGTTCCGGGTATGGCGGAAAAAGAGCCGAGTAGGCTTTGGCTATGTCATGGAAGGCGAGTGCGCGGCACGGCGTACGGGAGGCGCCCGGTGGATTCGCCCTCGTTCAGGAGTTGTTGAACACTCGTCCGGCGATGTCCCATGCGTCTGACCTGCTCGCGGGTGTCGACGACGCCCAATGGTGGGTGACCGACGCGCTCGGTCTGTGGTCGCACGTCTCCGGTATGCCGGGGCCGACTCTGCTGCTCTCCGCCGCCGATCTGCGCTCGATGCGCCGCCTGCGGACCGCTTTCGAGCAGGTGCTGATGGCAGGGGTCAGCCCGTCGCCCGACGAGGCGCTGCTACCGCCGGCCGACGTCCAGGTGAGCCTCGTGCCGGACGGGGCCGGCTGGGTGCGGGTGGTCCCGACCGGCCGCGGGGTCCGCTGGCTGGCGTCGGCGTTGTGGGCCGAGGCGCTGCTGGCCCAGCAGGCGGGACTCTGGCCGCGGCTCAAGCTCTGCAACAACCAGGTATGCCGGGCCGCTTTCTTCGACACCTCGCGAAACAACAGCGGGGTCTGGCACGACGTCAGCACCTGCGGTAACACGGCGAACCTGCGTGCCTTCCGGGAGCGGCGGCGTCTGCTCGGCCACGAACATCTCTGAAAGCTGAAGGGGTGGAGCTGGCTGCTCGGCCACGAACGTCTCTGAAAGCTGAAGGGGTGGAGCTGGCTGCTCGGCCGCGAACATGTTTTGAACGCTGAAGGGAGCGGCGTCTGCTCGGCCGCGAACATCACTGAAGCCGGGCGGGAACTTCGGCGGCTTTTTCGGCGACTATCTAGTCATGGCATGTGAGCGGTGGCGCGAGATGCTCTCCGCGCAGCTGGACGGCGAGGACGACCCGGTGATGCGCCCGCTGGTCGACGAGCACCTGGCCGAGTGCGCCGGCTGCCGTGACTGGCTGGACAAGGCCGCGGCGGTGAACCGGATGACCCGGACCACCCCGGTGCCCGACGTGCCGGATCTGACGGCCGCGATCCTGGCCGCGCTTCCGGAGCAGCCGCCGGCCCCGCGGCGCCGGCGCCTGCCGGTGGCCGCCCTTCTTTACGTGGCGCTGGCCGCGATCGGGGCGGTGCAGCTGATCCTCGGGCTGACCCAGGTCGGCGGCGGGGTGAGCGCCGGGCACGCGCACAACGGGCTGGGTGCCACGCAGGGCCACCTCTGGCACGAGTCGGCGGCCTGGAACGTCGCGGTCGGCGCGGGCTATCTCTTCATCGCGCTGCGCCGGACCCGGCCGACCGGCCTGGTCCCGATGCTGACCGCGTTCGTCGGGATGCTGCTGCTGATCTCGATCACCGACCTGACCGGCGGGCGCGTCGACGTCGACCGGCTGATCGGCCACGGCTTCGTGATCACCGGATATCTGCTGGTGGTCGCGCTGGCCCGGGGTGTCGGCGGGGAGATGCGGCCGCCCGGCGCGCGGGCCGGCACCGGCTGGCGGGCCCGTTTCGACACCGAGGCGGCGGGTCCGGAGACGCCGCTGCCGGGCCTGCGACTGCTGCCACCACCGCGCGGCCCGCTGACCGCGCGGCATCACGAGGACCATCGAGCGGCCTAGCGGGCGGACGGGCGAACGGAGAGTTCACGCCACTCGTCCGGCCCGTTGAGCAGGCCGCGGATCATGTCGAGGGCGGCGTCCTCGCTGTCGTACTCGAAGAAGTGGGAGACACCCTCCGAGCCGCCGGCGCGCTGTTCGACATACCACTGATCACCGCTGGTCCGTAAGTAGACGTCCTTGCGGGCGATGCTGCCCCACTTGCCGTTCCACCAGTGCTTACGCTGCTCCATCCCGGCACTGTATCGAACAGGTGTTCGAACCGTGCCGGGAGGGCGGATCTTTTTTCAGAACTTCTGCGGCGGCTCGGGGCGGCGGCCCAGCACCTCGTCCAGGGCGCTGTTGGAGACCTGGTGGCCCTGGTCGCGCAGCAGCGCGTCGCGGATCTCGGTGAGCAGCTTGACCTCCTCACTGGGCGCCTTCGGCGGCGGCTCCTCGCCGCGACGGCGGCGCTCGGCCAGCACGTTCAGCGGCATGACCACGAGGAAATAGAGCACGGCGGCGGTCAGCAGGAAGGTGATCACCGCGTTGATGAACGCGGCGTAGGTGAAGACCACGCCCTTGACCGGCTCCCACTGGCCCTTGGCCTCGCCCGAGCCGCCGGAGATCAGTTTGATCAGCGGCTCGAGGAAGGACTTGGTGAAGCTGGTGACGACCGCGGTGAACGCGGTGCCGATCACGACGCCGACCGCTAGGTCGACGACGTTGCCGCGCATGATGAAGTCTTTGAAGCCTTGGATCATTTTTTTCACGGGCACTCCTGGGCCGGTTGTTCAGTCCGGCGACGGGGTGCCCGTCACCGGTCGACGACAAACTACGCCGACCGGGAGGTCAGTCGAGGGCAGGCTCTTCGGCGGTGACCGCCTCGTCGACCGTGGGATAGGTGTGCAGCACCTCCACCAGGCCGCTCACCTCGAGGATGCGCAGGACCCCGCGCTGCGGGGCGGCGAGCCGGACGGTGCCGCCGGCATCGTCGGTGCTGTTCTTCGCGCGGACGAAGACCGAGAGCCCGGTCGAGTCGCAGAAGGACACCTCGGCGAGGTCGAACACCAGGCGGGTCCGGCCCTTCTCCAGCAGGTCACTGATCTGATCCTGCAGCTGGGGGGCGGTTGCCATGTCAAGCTCACCAGCGACCGACACGACCACCATGTCGTCACGCTGTTCCGTTTGTACCGTCAGGGACATTCGCCGACCTCCAGTTATTGCTGAACGGTACTCCACGTACCCGCTGGCGCGCAGAACGGGACGCACCTTTGCTTCCCGGTCCGTTACTTGGCTTACAGCAACTATTGGACACGCTGATGGTAAAGTCCGGCCGTTGCGCAGGATCGCTAAGTGGGAGGGCACCGATGCCGCTCAGTCCGGACGAGGCGAGACGCTTCGCCGTACTGCTGGAGAGCCATGCTGAGCAGTTGACAGCGCGCTGGACCGAGCTTGTCACGAGGAGCCTGCGCAATCGTCTGAGCAGCGCCGAGCTCCAACGGCAGACCTCCGACCTGCAGCGTGGATTCCAGCAGGCGTTCTCCGGCGGGGCCACCGATCTGGGTGACGGGCCGGCGGACGAGCTGCGAGCCCAGCTCAGCGAGCTCTCGAACAGCCGGGCCCGTCAGGGTTTCAACGCCACCGAGACCGCGGTCAGCATCTACGCGTTCAAGGACGCGCTGCTCGAGGTGCTGGGCGACCAGAGTGACGCCGCCACCCTCCGCGACTACGTGGCGATCTCCGGCTTCGTCGACCGGGCCGCGCTGTTCACCTTCGACAGCTATGTGCGGATCCGTGAGTCGCTCATCGCCGACCAGACCGAGCAACTGCTGGAGCTCTCCACCCCGGTGGTGAAGCTCTGGGAGGGCGTGGTCGCCGTGCCGCTGGTCGGCACGCTCGACTCGGCACGCGCCCAGGTGGTGATGGAACGCCTCCTGCAGACCCTGGTGGACACCAGCTCGCCGTACGCGATCATCGATATCACCGGTGTTCCCGCGGTCGACACCCAGGTCGCGCAGCACATCCTCAAGACCGTGGTGGCGGCCCGGCTGATGGGCGCCGACTGCATCATCTCCGGCATCCGACCGCAGATCGCGCAGACGATCGTCGCCCTCGGCATCGAGTTCGGCGACATCGCGACCAAGGCGTCGCTCGCCGACGCGCTGCGTCACGTCATCAGCCGGACCAAGCAGTCGGGACGCTGACGTGGAGCGCGTGCCGGTCCTGAAGATCGGCGACATCCTGCTGGTCTCCATCCAGATCGACATGGAGGACCAGGTCGCCCTGCAACTGCAGGAGGATCTGGCCGAGCGGATCGTCGCGACAGGCGTGCACGGCGTGATCATCGACATCAGCGCCCTCGACATCGTCGACTCGTTCGTCGGGCGGACCCTGGCCGCCATCGCCTCGGTCTCCCGGGTGCTCGACGCCGAGACTGTGGTCGTCGGCATGCGCCCGGCCGTGGCTATCACCCTGGTCGAGCTGGGTCTGTCGCTGCCCGGCATCCGGACGGCGCTCAACGTCGAGCTGGGCATCGCGATGCTCGGCAGCCGGGAGACCGTCGACGTGCTGGGTGACGAGGGCGAGACCGACCCCGCGGTACTCACCCGTGAATGACGAGAGTCAGCGCCTTCCGGTCGTAACCGATCAGGATGTCGTCCGGGTTCGGCAGCTGGTGCGTACAGTCGCGGTCGGGGTGAAGTTGTCCCTGGTGGACCAGACGAAAATCGTCACCGCCGCAAGCGAGCTCGCCCGCAACACACTGGTCTACGGTGGTGGTGGCGAGGTCGAGGTGACCCGTGTCCACAACGACCGCCGGGCCGGTATCCGCATAGTCTTCGCCGATCAGGGTCCCGGCATCGTCGACCTGGACCTCGCCCTCACCGACGGTTACACCACCGGTGGCGGGCTCGGGCTGGGACTCAGTGGCGCACGTCGCCTGGTGGACGAGTTCGACATCGACACCGAGCCGGGTAAGGGCACGACCATTACGATCGTCAAGTGGTGCCGATGAGCGGAGGCGCGGTGGCGTCCCTACCCGAAGGACTCCTGGACGGAGGGGTCTGGTTCCGGGTGGAGGAGCCGGGGACGGCCTCTGCCGTCCGCCGGGCCGCCGAGCGCCTGGCCGCCGAGCTGGTCATGCCCGAGCATCGGATCGCCGACCTCTCCATCGTCGCCGCCGAGACGGCCGGCAACCTGACCAAGCACGCCTCCCAGGGCACCGTTCTGGTCCGGCCCGTGCGTGCCGCCGACCAGGCCGGGGTCGAGCTCATCGCGGTCGACAGCGGGCCCGGCATGGCCGACTTGAGGCGCTCCATGGGCGACGGGCACTCCACGGCCGGGACGCTCGGCATCGGGTTCGGCGCGATACTGCGTCAGGCCAGCTGGTCGGATCTGCACTCGGTGCCCGGCAAGGGGACCGTCATGACCGTGCAGGTGTGGCCCGGTGACGTGCCGGAACGCGGCTGGGCGGCCGGAGTGACCCGGCCACTGACCGGTGAATCGGTGAGTGGGGACGCGTGGGCGGCCCGCGAGGCCGGTGGGCGCCGGCAGGTGCTGGTCTCCGACGGGCTCGGGCACGGCGGTCTCGCGGCGGCCGCGTCACACGAGGCGGTCCGGGTGTTCCACAAGACGCCCGCTGTTCCGCCGGCGCAGGTGCTGGAGGCTCTGCACCGTGCTCTCGGGCACACCCGCGGCGCCGCACTAGCCGTCGCCGAACTCGATCCGGAGGCCGGGGTCGTCCGCTACGCGGGCCTGGGCAACATCTCCGGCACCGTGCTGTCGGCGGACGGCGGCCGCCGGGGCATGGTGTCCATGCCCGGCATCGTCGGACATCAACGACGGCAGATCCGGGAGTACGACTACCCGCTCACCCCGGGAGCGATCGTGCTGATGCATACCGACGGCGTGGTCGACCGGTGGAACGCGGGCGACTACCCGGGCCTGCTCTCCCACTCGCCGGAGGTGATCGCGGCCACCGTGCTGCGGGACGCGGGTACCCGCCGGGACGACGCCGGCGTTCTGGTGGCACAGGCCCTCTCATGACCGCCGAGCCGCTGATGCGCGTGCGCCTGCGGGTCGAGCAGGATGTCTTCGTGGTGCGGCAACTGGGCCGGGAGGTGGCCAGGGCGGTCGGACTCGAGTCGCAGGACCAGACCCGGGTGGCGACCGCTCTCAGCGAGGTCGGCCGGGTGCTGCTCGCCGCGGGCAGGCACGCCGACGTCACGTTCACCGTCGAGCCGATCGGGGTACCTACCCTCCACGTAGCCATGGTCCACCCCGTGACGGGGGAGGCGGCCCGGCTAACCGGACAGTTGCAGCATGTCGGCCGACTGGTCGACACGATGGAGGTCGACGATGGTGAGACCGGAACGATTGTCCGGATGGCGAGGCGGCTGCCACTCGGCGCTCCTCGCCTGACCCCCGACCGGATGGACGAGATCCGTGAAGGGCTGGCCCGGCACGTTCCCGGAACGCCGCTGGACGAGCTGGCCGTGCAGAACCAGCAGCTCATCGCCGCACTGGACGAGGTGCGTGCGCAGCGCGACGACCTGGCCCGGCTCAACGCCGAGCTGGAGGAGACCAACCGCGGGGTGATGGCGCTCTACAACCAGCTCTCCGAGGAGCTGGAGGAGACCAACCGCGGCGTGGTCGCCCTCTACGCCGAGCTGGACGAGAAGTCGGCGCAGCTGGGAGCAGCCAGCGAGGCGAAGAGCCGCTTCCTGGCCAACGTCAGCCACGAACTGCGCGCCCCGGTCACCGCGATCATCGGTCTGGGCCGGCTGCTCACCGACTCCGGCTCGGACGACCTGACCGTCGAGCAGCGACGCCAGGTGGACCTGATCCGCGGATCGGCCACCGACCTGCTGACCCTGGTCAACGACCTGCTCGACCTGGCCAAGGCGGAGGCCGGGCGGATCGAACCGAACTGGTCCGACGTCGATCTGCGGGCGGTGTTCGGCCAGCTGCGCGGCACCCTGCGCCCGCTCGCCACCCGGCCCGGCGTCGACTTCACCGTCGACGAACCCGGTGTGCCCACCCTGCGCTCCGACGAGGTGCTGCTCGCCCAGGTGCTGCGTAACCTGCTCACCAACGCGATCAAGTTCACCGAGGCAGGCTCGGTGCGGCTCAGCGTCCGTCGCGTCGGGGACGACGCTGAGTTCGTGGTCACCGACACCGGCACCGGCATCCCTCAGGAGCTGCAGGAACGTATTTTCGAGGAGTTCTACCAGGTGCCCGGCAGCAAGCCGGTGAGCGGCAAGGGCACCGGCCTCGGCCTGCCATACGCCCGGCGGCTGGCCGGGATCCTCGGCGGCGCGCTGCGGGTGGACTCCACTCCGGGTGAGGGCAGCACCTTCACCCTGCGGCTTCCGGTCGCGTCATGAACCCGGTCACCGTGCTGGTCGTCGACGACAGCGCCACCAAGCGATACCTGCTGGTCAGCTGGCTGACCCGGGCCGGGTTCACGGTGTTCGAGGCGGAGACCGGCGGCGCGGCGCTCGCCAGTCTGCTGGAGACCCAGGTCGACCTGGTCGTCCTCGACGTGAAACTGCCCGACATGAGCGGTTTCGACGTCTGCGAGACGATCAAGACCGATCAGCGGTACGGCGTGCTGCCCGTGGTCCATGTGTCCGCGCACGCCGTCGACGTCGGTGACCGTACTCAGGGATTGAACCGGGGCGCCGACGCGTACCTCGTCGAACCGATCGAACCGGACGAGCTGATCGCCACCGTCCATGCCGTCCTCCGCTACTACCGCGCCCGGCAGCGGGCCGAACTGCTCGCCGAGCGGATGGTCCGGCTCGCCGAGACCACCCTGGCGATCAACTCGGCACCGACCCTGCCGACCCTGCTGGCGGCCGCCGCCGAGGGCGCCCGGGACATCTTCGGCGGGCCGGTCGTGGTGGTCGCCGAGACGTCCGAGGGCGAGAGCCTGGCCGCGACGGGCAAACCCGCGACGGTACGCCGATGGGCGGTCCCCGGACACCGGGTCGCCGTCGGTTCGCTGGTCCGCAGCGACGAGCCCGGCGACTGGAACGTCGTCGACTGGCCGGACGGCGAGACCGTCGCGGTCGCCGCCGCCCGGCTGCGCGTCGACCGGCCACCGGTCTACGTCGCCGTGCCCGGCAGCTCGCAGACCCCCGGCTTCCCGGTGTTGCGGCAGCTCTCCCAGGCCGTCGCCGCAGCCGTCGAGGCGCAGCGCTCCTTCGACGAGGAGCACCGGATCGCGGTCACCCTGCAGCGCAGCCTGCTGCAGTCCCGTCTGCCCGCGGTGCCCGGCCTCGACCTGGCCGTCCTTTACGAGCCGGCCGGTGCGCAGACCGAGATCGGCGGCGACTTCTACGAGCTCACCGTGCTCGACGACCGGCTCCTCGTGGCGATCGGCGACGTGGCCGGGCACTCCCTGCACGCCGCCACCGTGATGGCCGAGATCCGGCACGCCGTCCGCGCCTACGCCGTCGAGGGCCACACACCCGGCGCCGTACTGGAGCTGGTCAACCGCTTCATGCGCACCGTCCTGCCGACCGAGTCGGCGACACTCTGCCTGCTCACCCTCGAACCAGCGACCGGCCGGATCCGCATGGCCAGCGCCGGGCATCTGCCGCCGCTCGTGCACGTCGACGGCGAGGTACGGTTCCTGGAACCGCGTGGTGCCCTGCTCGGTATCGTGGCGCCGGTGCGGGCCGAACTCGAATTCATCCTCCCGCCCGGCGGCACCCTGGTGCTCTGCACCGACGGTTTGATCGAGCGGCGCGACGCCGACCTCGACGAGGGCCTGAACAAGCTGGCAACCGCGGCCGCCCGGGTCGAGGAGGACCTCGACGCCTTCTGCCGCCGCCTGCTCACCCAGCTGACCGGAGCCGGGGAGCAGGCGGACGACATCGCGGTCGTGGCGGTCCGCCGCAACGGCTAGGCGGCCTTGAGTACGTCCAGCACCCAGGCCAGGTTGAACGCCTCTTCCTTCCATGCGTCGTAACGGCCGCTCGGGCCGGCGTGCCCGGCACCCATCTCGGTCTTCAGCAGGTAGGTGCCGTCCGGCGCCACCGAGCGCAGCCGGGAGATCCACTTCGCCGGCTCGTGGTAGAGCACGCGAGTGTCGTTGAGGCTGGTCACGGCGAGGATCTTGGGGTACGCCTGCTTGGTGACGTTCTCGTACGGGCTGTACGACTTCATGTAGGCGTAGATCTCGGCCGACTCGAGCGGGTTGCCCCACTCCTCCCACTCGGTGACCGTCAGTGGCAGCGACGGGTCGAGGATCGAGGTCAGCGGGTCCACGAACGGGACCTCAGCCAGGATGCCGGCGAACGCGTCCGGTGCGATGTTCGTGATCGCGCCCATCAGCAGGCCACCGGCCGAGCCGCCACGGGCGACCAGGCGCTCAGCCGACGTCCACCGGCTGCGGACCAGCGCCTCGGCGGCCGCCACGAAGTCGGTGAAGGTGTTCTTCTTGGCGAGCATCTTGCCCTGCTCGTACCACTGGCGGCCCATCTCGCCGCCGCCGCGGACGTGCGCGATCGCGAAGACGACGCCGCGGTCCAGCAGGGACAGGCGGGCGATCGAGAAGTACGGGTCGATCGAGTGTTCATACGACCCATAGCCGTAGATCAGCGCCGGGGCGGTGCCGTCGCGCTTGACACCCTTGCGGGCCACGATCGAGATCGGCACGCGGGTCCCGTCGGCGGCTGTCGCCCACTCGCGGAACTGCTCGTAGTCGGCCGCGTCGTAACCGCCGAGCACCGGCTTCTGCTTGCGCAGCGTCATCGACCGCGTGTTCAGGTCCACGTCGTAGACCGAGTCGGGGGTGACCAGCGAGGTGTAGGCGATCCGGACCGAGGAGGTCTCGTACTCCGGGTTGCCGGCCAGGCCGACCGAGTACAGCGGCTCCGGGAAGTCCATGTCGTACGCCGCGGTGCTGCCGTCGGTGATCACCCGCAGGCCGGTCAGGCCGTCACGACGCAGCGAGATGACCAGGTGACGGGAGAACGCGTCCACCGACTCCAGACGGGTGCCCGGCTGGTGCGGGATCATCTCGATCCACTCACCGGGATTGTCCACCGAGGTCCAGGCGAGCGCGAAGTCCTCGGCGTTGCGGTTGTGCAGGATCAGGAAGCGGTGGCCGTGGTGCTCGATCGAATACTCGACACCCTGCACACGTTCGGTGATCAGGGTGGGCTCCACCGCCGGATCGTCCGCCGGGATCACCCGTACCTCAGAGGTGATTTTGCTCTGGGTGTCGATGACGATGAACTTCTCGCTGCGGGTCAGGTCGACGCCCACCCAGAAACGCTCGTCGGGTTCCTCGAAGATCAGCGTGTTCTCCGTGGTACCGACCGTGTGCCGCCAGACCCGGTTGGGCCGCCAGGCGTCGTCGACGGTGATGTAGAACAGCGTGCCGCCGTCGGCCGACCAGGCGCTGCCGTAGAAGACGTCGTTGACCTCGTCGGCCAGCACCTCGCCGGTGACCAGATTCTTCACGCGCAGGGTGAACCGCTCGTCGCCGGCGAAGTCGGTCGAGAACGCCAGCCACTTGCCGTCCGGGCTCACGTCGAAGGTGCCGAGCGCGAAGAAGTCCTTGCCCTCGGCCAGCTCGTTGCCGTCGAGGAGAACCTCCTCACCGGGCTTCTCCGACTCCATCGGCGGGCTCGTCTCGCCGGGACGCACCGGGACGCGGCAATGGATGCCGTACTGCTTGCCCTCCTCGGTGCGGGTGTAATACCAGAACCCGCCCTTGCGGCTCGGGACCGACAGATCGGTCTCCTGAGTTCGGCCCTTGATCTCCTGGAAGACGGTCTCCCGGAGGCCCGCCAGGTGGGCGGTCGCCTGCTCGGTCCAGGCGTTCTCCGACTCCAGGAGCGCGATGGTCGCAGGGTCGTCCTTGGCCTGGAGCCAGGCGAACTCGTCGACGACCGTGTCGCCGTGGAAGGTGCGCTCGGTCGGCGCCTGGCGAGCGATGGGTGGACCTTCATTCGTCACCGGAAACACGTTACCGCCCGGATTTCCCGGACACACGAACCTCGGTCATTCGAACATGTGTACGATGTGCCAGAGTGGACGATCTTCGTTGTGGGGAGGCTTCTGACGTGAGCGGTTCCCTTCTCGCCGAACTCGCGGACATCTGCGGTCCGGGTGCCGCGCGAGTCGCCCGACCGGAGGATCAGGCCGCCGGGCGCCGCGCCTCCTTCGTGGCATCGCCGGCCACCGCCGGCTCCGTCTCCCGCCTGCTCGCGCTCGCCGGGGAACGCGGCCTGAGCATTCGCCCACGAGGATCCGGAAGCAAAATCGATTGGGGTACGCCTCCGCGGGACCTGGACATCTTCCTCGACACCGCCCGTCTCCACGGCGTGTGGGATCACGACGGCGCGTCCGCGGTCGTCGCGGCCGGCACACCGGTGGTCGCGGTGCAGGAGACCCTCGCCAGGCACGGCAAACGTCTCGCCCTCGACCCGCCGTCGCCAGGTGCCACGATCGGCGGTGTGCTCGCCGTCAACGAGTCCGGGCCGCTGCGGCACCGGTTCGGGTCACCGGCCGGTCAGGCCGTGAGCGTCAGTCTCGTCGACCCGGCGGGGCAGACCGTCGACCTCGCCGAGTGGGAGAGCCCAGCCGACGGGGTGATCACGTCGGCGGTGCTGCCGGTCGAGGAGCTTCCCCAGGCACGGCGCTGGGTGGTGCGTCCGGTGTCGACACCGACCGAGGTCAACGACCTGGCGACTCGGCTCGTCACCCAGGAGTTCGCGCTCAGCGGCGTCGAAGTCGACCTGCCGGCCGCCGGAGAGGGCTCCTTCGCGCTGTTGCTCGAGGGCGTCACGCATTTCGTCACGGTCGGCGCCGGACGTCTGGCGCGCGATCTCGGCCCGCTCGCCACCATCCGGACCGAGCCACCGCCGTGGTGGGGGCGTTACCCCTTCGACGGTTCCGATGTGGTGCTGCGGCTGCGGGTGCGTTCCCGTGACCTGCACGCGGTCGGTTTCGTGCTGCGCGACGCGGTCGGCTCGGCCGTATCGGTGCGGGGTTCGGTCGGTGCCGGTGTGGTCTATGCGGTGCTGCCACGCGGTCTGAGCGCGGACCGGATCATCGACATCGTGAGCGGCCTGCAACAGGTGCTGCTCGCCCGGCGCGGTCAGGTGTCGGTCCTGACCGCACCGCCGTCGCTGGCCGCCCGGATTCAGATGGCCCGGCCACGGGACCTGTTCTGATGCGCGTGGTCAGCTCTTGCTTTGTCGGCACGCTTCGGCGCTTACCTTGTCGGCTACGTCTGCCGGATCGTTCTGTCGGTTCGCCTTGCCGGCTCGCTTCGGGCAGCTCGCTTCGTCGGCTTGCTTCGGCAGCTTGCCTTACTGGCTATGTCTGCCAGCTCGTCTTGTCGGCTTGCCTTGCCGGCTGGCTTTCTCGACTCACTTCTGTCGGCTCGCTTTGACAGCCCGCTCTGTCGGTTCGCTTTGCTGGTTCGCTGTGCCGGCTTGCTTCGCTGGCTTTGCTTTGCCGGCTCGCTTTGCCGGCTCGCTTTGCCGACTCGCATTGCTGGCTCGCTTTGCTGGCTCGCTTTGCTGGCTCGCGTTTGTCAGCTCAGGGACGGGATTCGGGCGACGGTCTCGGCTGCGAGGTGGCGGCCCAGGCGAGCTACCTCACCGACCGCGTAGGTGAGGTAGGCGAACTGGCCGACCTCGCGGACGCCGGTCAGGATCAGGTCGTCGACGAGCAGCCTTCGACGCAGCAGGGGGATGCCTTCGCCCAGGATGGTTGGGGCGATACCGAGGATGATCTCGTCGAGCAGACCCTCGGCGACGAACTGGCTCACCAGGTTGCCACCGCCGGCCAGCCAGACGTTCTTGCCCTGAGCCGCGACGAGCATGGCCTCATGCACCCGGCGGACATCGCCGCTGATCATGAAAACGTTGGCGTCCGGCACCGGCGGCAGGTCACGATGAGTGAAGACCCAGCACGGTACGTCGCCGTACATGTCGTGCCAGTTCTGCGGCTCCTCGAGCAGGTTGTCATGCTCGAGAATCCATTCGTAGGTGGTCGCGCCCATGGCGAACGCGCCGACACCCTCGAAGAACTCACCGAACGGATTCTCGGTGCCCTCATCGACCTCGAAAAGCCAGTCCAGCGAGTTGTTCTCGTCGGCGATGTAGCCGTCGATGCTGGTGGCGGTGTAGTACTGCGTCTTCGCCATGACAAACACCATGCCACGAGCCGCCCGACAAAAAGGGCAGATCGATCAGACAGCCCGTTCCCCGCCGCTGTCCGCCGCTGTCCGTTGCTCTCCCGCGCCGCTGTCCGCTGCTCTTCGCTGCTCCGCGTCGCCGTCCGCTACTCCTCGTCGCTGCTCGTTACTACGCGCTGCTGTCCATTGCTCTCCCACACCGCTGTCCGTCGCTCTACGCTGCTCCGCGCTGTTGTCCGCGTCGCTGTCCGCTGCTCCGCGCCGCAGTCCGTCACTCTTCGTCGCTGTCCGTTGCTTCCCGTCGCTGCTCCGCATCGCTGCTCGCTGCTCCGCGTCGTTGTTTGTTGTTGTCCGCCGGTCTGCGCCGCTGCTCGCTGCTCCGCGCCGCTGCTCGCTGCTCCGCGCCGCTGTCCGCTGCTCCGCGTCGTTGTTTGTTGTTGTCCGCCGGTCCGCGTCGCTGGCACGATTTCTTGCCCGCCCGCGCCGAAACCGTCCGATATCGCAACCACCCGCCAATCGCCACTCAGCCGCATGCCGCACTCGTGAGATAGCGGTCGGGCCTGCACCCGAACTCGCCAGGTCAGGATCGCCCGCGGTCACGTCCACCCGGTCGCTCCACCACCTGCCGCAGATCTTGTGAGGTTGTGGTCGCATGGACGGCCGAACTCGCCAAGATCGGACCGTCGGCGCGATCGTCCAGCCGCCACCCCGCAGATCTTGTGGAGTTGTGGTCGTGTGGATGGCCGAACTTGCCAAGATCGGATCGCCGGCGCGGTTGCCCCGCCCTCCTGTGTTGAGCGGGTGAGATTGTGGTCGCCTCGGCGGTCGAAGTCGTCAAGTTCGGAGCGTCCGCGCGGTCATCCTGCCCTCCTGCATAGATCTTGTGCAGTTGCGGTCATCTGGACGGCCTAACTCGCCATGTTCGAGCTGTCGGCGCGGTCGCCCGCCGCCCCCGCGCAGATCTTGTGGGGTTGTGGTCCTGTCGACGGTCAGACCTCCCAAGATCGGACCACTGTCTGCTCGGTCGCCCGCTTGCATCGCTGGTCACAGGTCTTGTGAGGTTGCGGTTGTGTGCATGGCGTAACGACCCAAGATCGCGGTCGGGCGGAGACGGCGGGGGTAGGCAGCGAGGCGAGGGGGTGGCGGACGGCTGCGGGGCGAGGGGGTGGCGGACGGCTGCGGGGCGAGACGGTGGGGAGTCGGCCGGGCGAGACGGCGAGGAAAGGCAGCGGGGCGAGGCGGTGGGGAGACGGCGAGGAGAGGCAGCGGGGCGAGACGGTGGGTGGGGGTGATGGGTCGCGAATGGGTGACGGGCGGGGGTGCCGGTGGCGGGTGGGGTGTTGCCGCACCCAGCCCGCCACCGTCACCGGCTCGGTGTCCGCGGCCTGGGAAATCCGGGGTCGCGTCCACCGAAGTGGTGTATGACCGGGACTTTCCGGGATGAAAGAGGCGGCCACCGCAGATCCTTCGGATTGCCTAGATCAGAAGGAGAG
>NZ_PVMZ01000042.1 GCF_003001815.1 Actinoplanes italicus | reverse complement strand
ATCTCGACCCGGGTGACCTTGATGCCCCACCGGCCGGTGGTCTCGTCGAGCACGCTGGAGAGGTGCTTGTTGATCTCCTCGCGGCTGGTCAGGGCACGTTCCAGGTCGAGCGAACCGATCACGTTGCGCAGCGTGGTGACGGTGAGCTGCTCGATCGCCTGCAGGAAGTTCGAGATCTCGTACGTCGCCCGCACCGGGTCGACGACCTTGAAGTAGAGCACCGTGTCGATCGAGACGACCAGGTTGTCCGATGTGATCACCGGCTGCGGCGGGAACGAGACCACCTGCTCCCGCATGTCGACCTTGGTCCGGACGGCGTCGATGAACGGCACCAGCAGGTTGAGCCCTGGTGACAGGGTCCGCTTGTACTTGCCGAGACGTTCGACGACGTCCATCCGCTGTTGCGGAACGATCCGCACCGACTTGGCGAGCGTGATCACCGCGAAGAGAACGATCGCTATACCGAGGACTGCCACTATCGCTTCCATGACGTCTCCCTAGACGTTGGGCAGGTCGTCGTGCCACACCATCAGTGTCGCGCCGCGCAGCCGGACGACCCGGACACGCTCCCCCGGCGCGAAGGTCTCCCTGTCGTCGACCGAGCGGGCCTGCCACAGCTCCCCGTCGATCTTGACCATGCCGCGATCACCGGTCACCTCGTCGATCACCGTGCCGCGCGAGCCCTCGATCGCCTCGATGCCGAAGGGCCGTTCCCCGGTCTCGAGGGCCGGGCGGGCGTGCCGGAGGATCACCGGACGCAGCGCCGCCACCGAGACCCCGGACACGATCGCGAACACGATGACCTGGACCAGCAGGTCGGCACCGAGCGCCGCGGCACCGGCCGCGGCCAGGGCTCCCGCGGCGAAGAACACGACCAGGATCGTCGCGGTGAAGGCTTCGGCGATGGCTAGGACTACGGCGAGGACCACCCAGAGAACGGCTTCCACCCCTCGATCGTGGCACGCCCGAGCACGCTGAGGGAGTAGCCGAACACGGTTGGAACAGTTAGACCCATCAGTCCCTAGGAGAGGATCCCACCGTGTCGCTGCTTCCGGAGACCTGCCGCCGGATCGATGACATCGCCGCCCGGGCACAGTCAGCCGGCCGGGTGCCGTCGCTCGCCCTGGCCATCGTCCGCGACCGTGCGGTCCTGCACTTCGCGGGAGCAGGCGAGCAGCCCCGGCCGGACCCGAAGACCCAGTACCGGCTCGGCTCGATCACCAAGACGATTACCGCGACGCTGGTGATGCAGCTGCGTGACGAGGGTTTCTTCGCCCTCGACGACCTGCTCTACCGGCATCTGCCGGGCACCCCGATCGGCGGGATCACCCTGCGCCAGCTGCTCGGGCACGTCTCCGGGCTGCAGCGCGAACCCGACGGCCCGTGGTGGGAACGCCACCCCGGCGGCGACGTGGACGCGCTGCTGGCCGAGCTGACGTACGAGAAGCTGGCGGGCGCCCCGTACCGCCGTTTCCGCTACTCCAATCTGGCCTACGGCCTGCTCGGCGCGGTACTCGAACGGGTCACCGGCACACCGTGGGGTGAGCTCGTCGGCAAGCGTGTCCTCGACCCGCTCGGCATGAAACGCACCACCTACCACCCGGTGGAGCCGTACGCCCGCGGTCATGTGGTCCATGCTCTCGACGGCAGCCTGCACGAGGAGCCGCGCCCCGACACCGGCGCGATGGCCCCGGCCGGTCAGCTCTGGTCCACCGTCACCGACATGGCGAAATGGGCGGGCTTCCTGGCCGATCCGGCGCCCGCCGTACTGGCCCGCGAGACCGTCGACGAGATGTGCGCGCCGGTCGTCATCGGCGACCTCGAGTCCTGGACCGCCGGACACGGCCTCGGCCCCCAGCTGTTCCGCGTCGGCGAGCGCGTCTACGCCGGGCACGGCGGCTCCATGCCCGGTTACGTGTCGCACCTGGCCGTGCACCGCCGCAGCCGCCTCGGCGTCGTCGTCTTCGCCAACGCCTACCACGTCGACGGCGCCGGGATCCAGGAGGTCAGCCTGGGTGCGCTGACCGCGGCCCTGGACAGCGAGCCGGTTCCGGTCCCGGCCTGGCGCCCGCCCGCACAGCCGCGGGGTGAGGCCGCCGAGATCTGCGGCCGCTGGTGGTGGATGGGCCGCGAGTACTCGATCACCGCGGACGGCGACATGCTCCTGATGACCGGCCCGCGTCACTCGACGCGCTTCGCACGGGAGGCCCCGGACCGCTGGCGCGGCCTCTCCGGCAACGACGAGGGTGAGGTCCTGCGCATCCTGCGCACTCCCGAGGGCACACCGGGACGCCTGGACATCGCCACCTCGCTCTTCAGCCGCGACCCCTGGCATCTGGCCTGAGAAATCCCTTTGTCGTACGGCTACGCCTACCCCGACCGCAACGACCACGTCCTCAAGCTCCGCTTCCGCGACGCCCGACGCCACTCCCGCCCATCAGCGCGCCTCGCGGGCTGCAGCGGCCCAAGCCCGCGAGCCGTACCCGTGTCCGGGCGGCGCACCGCCGGTGACCGTGGGGGTGGAGGGAGCCGAGGTTCGCGCGGAGAGGCCCAGGGCCAGGCCCGCGGCGACCGTGGCGGTGCCGAGCCAGACGAGCGGGGCCGGAATGGGGCCGCCGAGGGCCACCCCGGTGACCGCGGCCGCGATCGGGGTGACGCCGGCCAGCAGACCGGCCGGGCCGGCGCCGAGCCGCGCCACGCAGGTGTACCAGAGCAGGAACGCGACCGCGGTGACCAGGACGGCCAGGTACACGCCGGCCAGCAGGTCGTCGGCGCGCAGCTCGGTGACCGCGGCCGGGCCCTCCCTCGTGAGGCCCGCGACCGCGAAGATCACGGCGCCCATCCAGGTGGCGTGCACGGACACGCCGAGCGGACGGTGACGGCCGAGCACCGGCACGGCGAGCAGGGTGAACGCCGCCTCGCAGCCGAACGTGACGGCTGCCCAGAACAGGCCTGTCCCGTCGGTGCGGCCGAGGCCCTGCACCAGCATCGCGCCGACGGTGACCACCATCGCGGCGGCGATGATCCGGGCGGCCGGGCGGCGGCCCTCCAGGAGTGGTCCGGCAGCGGCCAGGACGATCGGCACGCAGGCCACGGCCACGCCGATGACCGCGGGTTCAGCGTGCCGGGAACCCTGGACGAGCGCGATGTTGAAGATCAGCAGGCCGGTGACGGTGACCCCGAGCAGCCACAGCCACTCCCCGCCACGTGGCCGGTGGACCGGCGAGGAGGACCAGCGGGCCCAGGCGAGCAGCAGCAGGCAGGCGGCGGCGTAGCGAAGGGCCTGGACGGTGAGCATCGGGGCGTCGGCGAGGTGTCCGGAGACGGCGACGCTGCCGCCGACGAACGCCATGCCGAGCGCGCCGGCCAAGGCGGGGAGAGCTTTCATGACCTGATGCTCGAACAGAGTATGGTCCGGTTCGAGGACCAATCCAGCGCCTATCAGGAGGACCAATTTCCGGATCGGACTTTCTGCAGCTGCGCGCCGAGGACGCTCCGGCGAAGGCCAGGGGACTGACCTCCTGGCTGACCGAGGGACTGCGATCGGCGGTCGCGGCCGGTCGGCTGGCCCCCGGGTCCCGGCTGCCCGCCACCCGGCTGCTCGCCGGTGAGCTCGGCGTCTCCCGGGGCGTGGTGGTGCAGGCCTACCAGCGGCTGGTCGACGAGGGACTCGCAGAGGCGCGGACAGGTTCCGGCACGGTCGTCACCGGGCGCGGGGTGGAACGGGCCGCCCGGCCGGCCGGGGACCGGCGGCGGACCCTGGACGAGCTGCGGCTGCCGATCTCCACACCGGACGACATCGACATCGACCTGTCACCGGGCATCCCGGACCTGTCGGCCTTCCCCCGGGCGGCGTGGCTGCGGGCTGAGCGGGCCGTGCTGGACCGCGTCACCGGGGCCGATCTGCGGTACGGCGACCCGGGCGGGGCACCACGGTTGCGCGCCGCCCTGGTGGACTGGCTGGCCCGTACCCGGGGAGTGCGGTGTGAAGCGGACGACGTCGTGGTCACCGCGGGCGTCGCGCAAGGGCTCGCCCTGCTCGCGCAGGTGTTGCGCAGCCGTGGCACGGACGCCGTCGCGGTGGAGGACCCGGGATCGCGGGGCGCCATGGACCAGCTGGCTTTCTGGGGCGTACGGCAGGTCCCGGTGCCGGTCGACGAGCAAGGGATGCGCGTCGGCGAGCTGGCCGCGGCCGGAGTGGACGCGGCCGTGCTCACCCCGGCACACCAGTTCCCGACCGGGGTGGTGCTGTCGCCGGAGCGCCGCCGGGAACTGCTGGTGTGGACCGGCCTGGTCATCGAGGACGACTACGACGCCGAGCACCGGTACGACCGCGCGCCGGTCGCCGCGCTGCAGGGCTCGGCGCCGGACCGCGTCGCCTATCTCGGCAGCGTCTCCAAGTCGCTGGCCCCGGCGATGCGAACCGGCTGGCTGATCGCGCCGCGCGGTCTTCAGGCCGAGCTGCTCGCCGCCAAGCACGCGACCGACCTGGGCAATCCGGCCCTGCCGCAGCTGGTGCTGGCGCAGCTGCTGTCCTCCGGTGACCACGACCGGCATCTGCGCGCCGTCCGTACCCGCCAGAGGTCCCGCCGGGACGCACTGCTCGCCGGATTGCGCACGCATCTGCCGGAGGCCCGCGTCGCCGGCGTCGCGGCCGGCCTGCATGTGCTGGTACTGCTGCCCGGCGCGGCCGACGACGTGGCCCTCGCCGAGCGGGTGGCCGCAGCGGGCGTACTGGTGCAGCCGTTGTCGTGGCATCGCCGCCGCACCGGACCGCCGGGCCTGGTGATCGGCTACGCCGCGCACCCGCCGGATCGCCTCACCGAGGCCGCCACCCGCATCGGCCGCGCTCTCAGCCGGTGACGGTGACGAAGTCGATCAGACGTTCCATGGAGTTGATGAGCGGGGTCTCCACGTCCTTGTAGGAGCTGACCGAGGCCAGGATGCGCCGCCACATGTCGACGGGCTCACGGACGCCGACCGCCTCGCAGACGCCCTCCTTCCAGGGCCGTCCGGGCGGGATGACCGGCCAGGCGCGCAGCCCCACCCGTTCGGGTTTGACGGCCTGCCAGACGTCCACGTAGGGATGACCGGTGATCAGCACGTTCGGGTCGGTCACCGCGGCGACGATCCGGCTCTCCTTGGACCCCGGGACCAGGTGGTCCACCAGAACGCCGAGCCGGCGACTGCCGCTCGGCCGGAACCCCGCCACTGCGCCGCGCAGGTCGTCGATGCCGTCGAGGGGTTCCACGACGATGCCCTCGATACGCAGGTCGTCGCCCCAGATCCGTTCGACCAGCGCCGCGTCGTGGATGCCCTCGACCCAGATCCGGCTGGCCTTGGCGACCTGAGCCTTCACACCGTCGACGGCGATCGACCCGGACGCGGTGACCCGGCGCTGCCGCGGCTGCTGCCGTGGAGCGGGTCTGACCAGCGTGACCGTCTCGCCGTCGAGCAGGAACGCGGCCGGCGTGAGCGGGAAGTTACGGCGCTTGCCGAAACGGTCCTCGAGCACCACGGCACCGAGCCCGAACCCCACGACCGCCCCGCAGAAGCCGGAATCGGCGTCCTCGACGACCAGATCCGGTTCGGCCTCCACCTCCGGAATCACCTTACGGCGGCGCCAGTCGCCCGCCATCACATCCTCCCCATACATGTCCCGCACTGTATGCGCGATCACGGACACACCCTCGGTGACGCTCCGAGCCGAGACAACTGTCACGACCTCCACGTACCCTTGCCCACATGTCACCCGCAGCCGATGCGGCCACCCGTACCGCACGCCGCTCCACCCGGTTCGTGACCTGGGTGCGCGCCTGGCGCGCCGGTCTCGTCCCGTTCGACGAGCTGGCCGACGAGATCGCCGCGGACGAGGAGCACCTCGTCGCCGACGCCCCCGGCACGTGGACGGATGTCCCGCTCGGCCAGGGCCTGCCGATCTTCGCGAAGCTGCATCCCGACGAGATCCGGCTCGTGCTGCCGGTGCCCGGTGATCCGCGTGGTCTGCCCGGGCCCGGAGAGCTGACCGGCGCGGCGATGCTGGCCGGCGAGGCCGTGATGACGCCTGGGTTCGGAGTGGTGCCCGAGGTCCGGCGGCACACGTCGGGTTCCGGTGTGGAGTTCTCGACGGTGCTGTGGCGGGTGCATCCGGCGCCCGAGCACCGCGCGGTGTTCCAGATGGGCGCCGCCGAGGCCGAGGCGCAGCTGACCGCCGCGCTCGGCGAGGCCACCGCCCGGCTCACCAAACTCGACGTGGCGCAGTGGAAACCGGAGCTGGCCGGCGCTCTGCAGGCGCTGCGCCGGCCGGAGAGCACCGAGACGCTGCCACCCGGTTTCGACCCGCGCTCGCGGCGGCTGTTCGCCCGTGCCAGCGTGCTCGATCAGGTGCTCGCCCTGGCCGGCTCGAACGCGCCGGGCGGTGCGGTCAACGGTTACGAGGCGCAGCAACGTGACGAGGCCCTCCGCCCGCTGACCGCAGCCTGCCGCCAGGCGCTGGTCGCGGCCTGCAACTCTCCGCTGCAGCCGTGACGCCCGCGCAGGACCGTTACGCGCACTGCACGTTCTGCGGTGCCCGGTTCACGTCCGGTCAGGCCTGGCCACGCCGCTGTGGCGGGTGCGGTGAGACCAGCTATCTGAACCCGAGCCCGGTGGCGGTCGCCGTGCAGCCGGTCGGTACCGGCCTGTTGGCGGTACGCCGCGGCATCGCACCGGCACGGGGCCGGCTCGCACTGCCGGGCGGGTTCATCGACGTCGGCGAGACGTGGCAGGAGGCCGCGGTCCGCGAGCTGTTCGAGGAGACCGGGGTCAAGTCCGATCCGGCCGGCGTGCGGCACTACGACACGGTCAGCGCCCCCGACGGGACGATCCTGGTGTTCGGCCTGCTGCCGGCGCTGCCGAGCACCCGCCACCTGCCGCCGGCCCCGGCCGAGGACGAGACGCTGAGCCGCGAGGTGCTGTACGGCCCCACCGAGCTCGGCTTCAGCATCCACACCGCGATCGCCACCCGCTGGTTCACTCTCCGGGAAGGGACCTAGTCGATCAGGTCGCCCCGGAGGAGTTCGTCCAGCAGCAGCTGGATGGCGGGCGCGCACCGATCCCGGTCGGCCGAGGTGAACCAGCCCAGCTCGGCGATCTCCGCTCTGGGGGACGGCTCCACCTCCGCAGACCCTCCGGTGAAGCAGACCAGGCTGACCCGCGTGCCGGGTGGACGGTTGTGGGCCGGCGCGTCGATCGTCACGAAGTGGGTGAGCGACTCCGCCGCGACCTTCAGGCCGACCTCCTCGCCCACCTCCCGGGCGGCCGCCTCGGCGTCGGTCTCCCCCGGCTCCGGCTTGCCGCCGGGCAGGTAGAACGCGTCCGAGCCGGTGGCCCGGACGGTCAGGACCCGCCGGTCCCGGACATGCACCCAGGCAGCCGCGACGACCACGCTCAGATCTCGTCGATCAGGTCGGCGACCGAGTTGATGATGCGCGACGGCCGGTACGGATAGGTCTCGGCCTCCAGCCGGCTGCTGATCCCGGTCATCACCAGGATCGTCTCCAGCCCCGCCTCGAGGCCGCACAGCACGTCGGTGTCCATCCGGTCGCCGATCATGGCGGTGGTCTCGCTGTGTGCGCCGATCGCGTTGAGCGCCGAGCGCATCATCATCGGGTTCGGCTTGCCGACGAAGTACGGTTTCACGCCGGTCGCCTGCGAGATCATGGCCGCGACCGAACCGGCGGCCGGGAGCAGGCCCTCGTTGGACGGTCCGGTGGCGTCCGGGTTGGTGCAGATGAACCGGGAACCGGCGCTGATCAGCCGGATCGCCTTGGTGATCGCCTCGAAGCTGTAGGTGCGGGTCTCGCCGAGCACCACGTAGTCCGGTTCGAACTCGGTGAGGATGTAACCGGCCGCGTGCATGGCCGTGGTCAGACCGGCCTCACCGATCACGTAGGCGGTGCCGCCGGGCCGCTGGTCGGCCAGGAACTGGGCGGTCGCGAGCGCGGCGGTCCAGATCGAGTTCTCGTCGACGTCGAATCCCATCCGGTAGAGACGGGCCTGCAGGTCGCGCGGGGTGTAGATGGAGTTGTTCGTCAGGATGAGGAACGGCTTTCCCGACTCCTTCATCCGGTTGACGAACTCGGGCGCCCCCGGAACCGGCTCTCCCTCGTGGACGAGGACACCGTCCATGTCGGTGAGCCAGCTCTCGATCCTCTTGCGCTCCTTCATCAGGGTGCCTTTCGTCGCGCGGGTGGGGGGCAGCAGTCCGCGGGGCAGACGTCCCAGGTCGGCAGCGTACCGAGCGCCGGCCGGGATTGATCATCGGTCCGCTCCTGGACGAGTTGCCGCACCATGGCGACGAACTCCGGGTGAACGCCGGGCGTCGAGGCCCGCGCGTAGCCGAGTCCGAGCCGGGCCGCGGTCTCCTTCGCCTCGTTGTCGAGGTCCCAGATGACCTCGAGATGGTCCGAGACGAACCCGATCGGGCTGACCACCACGTCGGTCACACCCTTGCCGGCAAGGGTCTCGAGGTGGTCGTTGACGTCCGGCTCGAGCCACGGGACCTGCGGCGGGCCGGAGCGGCTCTGCCAGACCAGGTCGTAGCCCAGGTCGGCGGCTGCCGCGGCGTGCACCAGCCGGGCGGTCTCCTCGAGCTGGTTGTTGTAGCGGTCACCGGTCGGCCCGGCCGTCGCGGCCATGCTGACCGGAATCGAGTGGGCGGTGAAGACCAGGCGGGTGGAGGCCCGGCGGGCCGGATCCAGGGTCTTCAGAGCATCCTGTACGCCTGCGGCGAGCGGATTCACGAAACCCGGGTGATCGTGGAACTGCCGCAGCTTGGAGATCTGCGGAGCACCGGGGCCGACGTGCTCACGGGCCGCGGCGATGTCCTCCCAATACTGCTTGCACGACGAATATCCGCCGTACGCGCTGGTCGCGAACCCGAGGGCATGTTGGACACCGTCGTCGCGCATCTGCGCCACGGTGTCGGCGAGCATGGGGTGCCAGTTGCGGTTGCCCCAGTAGGCGGGCAGCTTCACCCCGTGCGCCGCGAACTCGGTCTCGAGCGCGGCCAGCAGATCACGGTTCTGCTGGTTGATCGGGGACACCCCGCCGAAGTGCATGTAGTGCTCGGCCACCTCGGCGAGGCGCTCATCCGGGACACCGCGCCCGCGAACCACGTTGCGCAGGAACGGCATCACGTCATCGGGCTTCTCGGGCCCACCGAAGGAGAGCAGGACGAACGCGTCGTAAACCACCCGTCCATCCTGCCACCGGACTATGCCCCGATCGCGTGGTAACCCCCGTCAACGTGCACGATCTCACCTGTGGTGGCCGGGAACCAGTCGCTCAGCAGGGCGCAGATCGCCTTGCCGGCGGCCGCGGTGTCGTACAGGTCCCAGCCGAGCGGCGCCCGCTCCGCCCACGCGTCCTCGAACTGCTCGAAGCCGGGGATCGACTTGGCGGCGATGGTACGCAGCGGGCCGGCCGCGACCAGGTTGCTGCGGATGCCCTGCTTGCCGAGGTGCAGCGCGAGGTAGCGGGAGGCCGACTCGAAACCGGCCTTGGCCACGCCCATCCAGTCGTAGACCGGCCACGCCTTGGTCGCGTCGAAGGTCAGGCCGACGATGCTGCCGCCCGCCGACATCAGCGGCAGAGCGGCCTGGGCCAGCGACTTGTACGAGAACGTCGACACCTGCAGCGCCGTGGCGACGTCCTCCCACGGCGCGTCCATGAACCCGCCACCGAGGCAGCTCGGCGGAGCGAAGCCGATCGAGTGGACCACGCCGTCCAGCCCGTCGACGTGCTCACGGACCTTGTCGGCCAGCCCGGCGAGTTGTTCCGGGTTCGTCACGTCCAGTTCGATGACCGGCGCCGGCTCCGGCAGCCGCTTGGCGATCCGCTCCACCAGGGAGAGGCGGCCGAAGCCGGTCAGCACGACAGTCGCCCCCTGCTCCTGGGCGATCTTCGCCGCCGAGAAGGCGATCGAGGCGTCGGTGATGACCCCCGTGATGAGCAGCCGTTTTCCGGCCAGCAGTCCAGACACTGAATTCTCTCCTGAAAAAGTTTCCCGGGACTTCAGTGGCCCATTCCGAGACCACCGTCGACCGGCAGCACGGCGCCCGAGATGTAAGCCGCACTGTCGCTGGCCAGGAAGGTGACCGCCGCGGCGACCTCGTCGACGGCGGCGAAGCGCCCGGCCGGAACGGCCTTGATGATCTCCGCCTTGCGGGAGTCCGGCAGGACGGCGGTCATCTCCGTGTCGATGAAGCCGGGCGCCACGACGTTCGCCGTGATGTTGCGGCTGCCCAGCTCCCGCGTGATGCTACGGGCCATGCCGACCAGGCCGGCCTTGCTCGCCGCGTAGTTCACCTGGCCGGGCCCGCCGTAGAGGCCCACGACCGACGAGATGAAGATGATCCGGCCCCACTTGGCGCGCAGCATCTTGGTGCTGGCCCGCTTCGCGACCCGGAACGCGCCGGTCAGGTTGGTGTCGATGACCCGCTCGAACTGCTCCTCGGTCATCCGCAGCAGCAGCGTGTCGTCGGTGATGCCGGCGTTGGCCACGAGCACCTCGATCGGGCCGAGCTCCTGCTCCACGTAGGCGAAGGCGGCCTCGACGGCGCCCGAGTCGGTGATGTCGCACTGCACACCGAACAGGCCCTCCGGAGCGCCCGAGCCACGGTGCGTGACGGCGACGCGGTCACCCTGCTTCGCGAACGCTCTCGCGATGGCCAGGCCGATACCGCGATTTCCTCCGGTCACCAGAACGGTGCGAGCCACAACACACTCCTTCGACAGGCGTCACGGTTTCACTCAGGGTCACAGGCACCCTCTGAGGAGCGAGACTATCGGCCCGGCGTCCCACGACCGAGGGACGGTCCCGCCTCCTTACACGGCGTTCAGTGCGGGGCCGATTTTCTTAAGTTGCGTTAAGTGAGCCCGCGGCCTGGACCGCTCGGGCCATCGCTTCCTCGGTCGGCAGAAGGTCCTGGATGGCGACGCCGAGGCCCTTGGCGATGAGCGCCAGATCGTTCAGGTCGATGGGTTGTTTCCCGGTTCTCCGCACACTCAGCCACTGCTCCGTTCGCCCGATCCGGCGTGCGAGCTCGGACTGTTTGATGTTTTCACGGGCCATCGCGACTCGGATCTCGACGGCCACCAGCTGCGTGAGTGTCTTCGCGGAAACCTCAGGCATGATGCTCATGCGTCAAGTCTGATGATCCTTCGTCACCAAGTCAACCGAACGGACAGGATGGCACACCCATTGTTGACGCCTAACGCTATGAGTGAGAGTCTTCTCGTATGACGCAGGAAGCAACAGCGTTGACGACGGGTCTAACGCATCGCGTTGCGGCTGAGATCAGAGCTGAGCTAGCACGCCAGAAGATGAGCCAGAGAGAGTTCGCCCGCAAGCTCGGGATCGACCCCGCCCTGGTCAGCAAGCGGCTGGCTGTGGCGCCCGGACGCTCTTGGACCATCGACGAACTCGACAGCATCGCCGTCGTCCTGGACGTCCCCGTCGATCAGTTGCTGGCGAGCCCGGCGTTCCGCGCCACCGCCGCGTGACGACGTCGAGTTCGCGCCCCGGCGGTCCGACTCATCCGACGCCGACCGGCCCTCCGCCGACGTCGCCCCCACCGCCTCCGCCGCCGCCTCCGGCGCCGAGCCGGAGGCCCTGAAAGCAGTTGCGCCGCCCGGGGCTGGACCCCCGCGGCGGCGCGATCACCGGACAGACCAACCCTCTGAAGAAAGGCAAGTCCGATGACGTCTCTGACACTACCGGTCGCCGAGCACTACCACGCTGGTGGAAGTGCCGGGCCCGCCGGTGAGAACTCCGCCGAGTGCGCGTGTGGCGTCACGTACGCCGGGTTCGACACGCACCGCGAGGCGCGGCAGATGCTCGAGCAGCACATCAAGGCCGAGACGAAGGCCAAGCCGGTCGCGCTGCTGGAGACGGGCGATTGGATCGACACCGGGTCGCTGAGTCAGGAATTCGAAGGCCCGGCGGTGGTCCGGTACGTCGAGACGTACGAGGAGCCCGGCTACCCCGTGCCGTACACGCTGGTCGTGTTCGGCGACAACCTTTACGGGCCGGCCTCGCACCGCTGGCCCGCAACGACGACGGCGCGGCTGCTCACCGAGGCAGAGATCGAGAAGGTCCGTGAGGGGCAGCGCCGTGAGCAGCTCGCCCGCCAGTTCGAACAGCTGGCCGAGTTCGCACGGCGCACCGACATCCCGTTCCCGGACAGCGAGCAACTCCACTTCACGCTGGACACGCGGGCCGAGGTCGAGGCCGTCGCCAAGTCGCTGGGCCTGGAGGCGACAGCTCGGTGGAGTGACGGGCTGCAGGTGTCGTGGCCGAAGGGTCGGCAGTCGTACGACGACGGCCTGTACGTGCTGTGGCACACGAGCGAGAAGGCGCCAGTCGAGCCGGTGGTCGAGGCCTCGCCCGAGGCGGTCGCGGTGGAGCACTCGGAGAAGTGCGAAGGCCAGGACTCCGACCGGCCGTGCGACCTCAAGTGCCCGGTCCGCGACGCCGCCGAGGCGTCCCGATGACCGCCGACCTGTTCCGGATCATCTGGACCGGCCGCCTCTCCGGTAAGACCGTGGTCAGCGACCCGCTGCCCCGTGACCAGGCGCTCGCCGAGTTTGACAGCCACCTCGGCCTGCGCCGGGCGGCGAGTAACGGGCTCGGCCGGTTCCGGGTGATGCGCGACGCCGACTACCAGCAGCTCGCCGTGCAGGGTGGCGTCTACCGCGGTGAGGCCGCCAAGAAGCCCGCGACCGTGCACCACGGCGACCACGTCATGGCCACCTCGTGCGGGCTGGCGCAGGACGAGATGCCGTTCCTGGACAACGTGTCCCTGCTGATCAGCCGGGTGACTTGCCTGCGGTGCCTGAACGTGCTGTGCGCCGAGTCGGTGGGCAGGTCCCGCTGATGGCCGCCTGCACCGCGCCGGAGCTGATCACCCGCGTTGACCGGATCCTCGGTCAGCCGGATCGGCAGCTGGAGCCGTGCGCGGACCAGGCGACCCGGGTCGTCGCGATCACCGTCGACCGGCCCGGTGGGATCGCGCAGCACGTCGCGCCCGCGTGTCTGTGGTGCTCGCTGGTCGTGCGGACGCGGCACAACGGTCACCTCGTCCGGTCTCCCTGATCTCTGCAGGCGCGGGCCGGGGGTTCATCGGTCTCCCGCTCGCGCCGACTGGCCGGATCCGCCTGCTACCGGGTCCGGCGCCCGGTCCGGGGCGCTGTCCCGCCAGACAGCGCCCCGGCCACCCCATCGACTTTCTTCCAGCTCTCCTCCTACCTCAGGAGCATCTGATGACCTTGCTGGCCGAGTCCTACATCCACACCATCGAACAGCCCAACCTCGCCGCCGTCCGCCAGTTGGCGGCCAACGGGACCGCCCCGTGGCCGCGCCGGCCGGAGGCGTCCGGCGAGAACCCGATCTACGTGGCGCCGACGTTCGTGCCCGAGCCCCAGCCGGGTGCCGAGACCGAGCGGATCACGATCCCGGTCCTGTACGGCACGCCGGTCGAGCCGGAGGAGCCGCGGCGTCCGTGGTTCTACGTCGGGTTCCACCGGTGGACGCGGTCGCGTGGCCTGCTGTTCGCCGCGACGTGGCCGGGCGGTGCCCGATGACCAAGTTCCTCGCCAACCTCGCCGTCGTCGCCATCTCCTGGCTGCTCGGCGCGTGGGCATTCATGATCGGCGTCGGGGTCGCCCACGCCGAGTGGTGGCCGACCATCCCGACGATCGGCTACAAGGCGTCGCTGATCCTGGGCGCTGCGTTCGCGCTCCGCGGCGCGATCTCCGGCCTCGCCACCGGCCTCATCAACGGGGTCAACGGGGGTGCCCGGTGATCCTCGATCTGATCTACGCCGCCGCCGGTATCGCCTACATGGTGCTCGCCGCGGCCGCCATCTACCGCATCCGCTGGACCGCGACGCTCGACGACCTGGACCGGGCCATCTCGCTGCTGATGCGCGCCGGACTCGCCATGTTCGTCGTGACCGTGGTGTCGGTGATCCAGGTCGACGAGTACGGGTGGCCGCTCTTCTGGGCCCCGGCGTTCCTGCTGTCGGGAACGGTCGCCGTGATCTTCCTGACCGTGGTCCGCGCGGACCGGATGGAGGCGGCCCGGTGACCGGCCAGCCGAACGCCGAACTGGCGTACAACGTCCTCGACTACATCCGAAAGCACCCCGAACAGCACGACCAGGGCACCTACGTGTCACGCCTCGACACCAGCAACCAGCCCGGCCCGCTCTGCGGCACCGTCGCCTGCTTCGCCGGATGGACCTGCCTGCTCAGCGGCGACGTCCTCGAATTCAGCGAGAGCGAAGGCCTCGTGATCCACGGGTTCGACGGCGACGTCCACGACCGGGCCGAACAGCTCCTGGGCCTGGAGGCGGACGGCGACCAGTCGTTCGAGCTGTTCCTCGCGACGCAGAACCGGGAGGACCTCCCCCGCGTGGTCGCCGAGATCTTCGGCCCGCGCCCGGAGTTCGTCAGCCGCCACGGCAAGTCGGGCTGGGCGAACGGCACCTACGACTGCCACGACGCCTGCCAGCCGGGGTGCCCGGGTGAGCACTGGGCCCCGATTCCGCCGTGCCACCCGGTCGGCTGCTTCAACGGCGCTCACCAGAACCCCGAGTGCGTCTACGCGCTGCCCGTCGACGACGTCCCGCCGAACGCGGGGAGCGCATCGTGACCGGGCCGATCTACTTCGAGCACTTCGCCCACCGCCCCCTGCCCTGGCCCGAACACCGCGGCCGCTGGGTCTGGGCCATCACCGACGGCATGGCCGGCCGCGCCATCGCGTCCGGCACTGCGCTCACCCGGCGCGGCGCGGTCCGGAAGCAGGAGGCCGCGTACGGCCGGTGTGAGCAGCGGGCCCCGTACACGCAGGAGCCGCTGCGGCCGCTGACGGAGGAGGAGGCCTGCCTGATCTGTGCGCTGCTGCAGGCCAAGGGAGTGCCGGTTGAGGTGTCGCTGTGCGGCACCGCGGTGGTGGTGAGGCAGATCCAGCGGTTGACGACGGAGCAGGAAGTCCGGGTCCTCAACGCGGTGCTCGACAGCACCGACGCCCCGTTCCGCTGGGCAGGTGTCGCATGAGCGCGCCAACCACCTACGCCAACCCGTACTGGGACAAGGTCAAGGACAGCGTCACCATCGACCACTGGGACAAGAACCCGGTCGTCGGCGGAATCGGCATGCTCGACAAGTTCACCGCCCGCCACGACCTGGTCAGCGAGTACGCGTGGACCATCACCGACCCGGCCACCGTCGCGTTCGTCGTCGAGCACTGCGGCCCCCAGGTCGTTGACCCGCTCGCCGGGTCCGGGTACTGGGCATGGCTCCTCGGCCAGCACGGCATCGACGTCGCCGCCTCCGACCTGAAGCCTGGCGCGTCGCAGTGGCACAGCCACGGCGTGCACCTGCCGGTGGTTAACGAGGAGGGCCCGATCGCGGTCCGGGCGACCGGTCCGGAGCGGACGTTGCTGCTGTCGTGGCCGCCGTACTCCGACCCGATCGGCGCCCGCCTGGTCCAGGTGTACCGGGGCGACCGGATCGTCTACATCGGCGAGGGCCCGTATGGGTGCTGCGGCGATGACGACATGTGGGAGCGGTTGGAGTCCGGCTGGACCGAGGTGGCCTCGCACCGGCCGGTCCAGTGGCACGGGCTGCGGGACTGGGTGACGGTCTACGAGCGCGCGGGCGGTGTTGCCCGATGAAGGCCATCCCCTGCTGGCGCGCGATCGGTGCCGCGATGCGATGGGCCCGCCAGCAGAAGGACGTACGCCGGAGCGTCATCCGTGACGACGAGACCGGACGCCTGATCGAAATGGCGTGGGACCGCGACGGCTACACCGACCTCGTCGCGATCGCCTGGACGCCCGACGGCGGACCGCACCTCTACGTCAACCTCGACGACCAGCGCCACCTCCAGGCCGAGGAGTTCGACGCGGCCACGACGCTGCGTGTCCTCGCCGCGATGGGCCTGATTCCCGCGCACCTCGTCGAGCTGCTCGATGAGCGGTACGGCCGGTGCGCCAAGTGCGACCGGCTTGCCCGCTGGTGGAACGACAAGCTCGCGCCCCGCTGGGTGCACGCGCAGCCGTGGGCCGTGACCGGGCCCGCCGCGCACATGGCGGAGGTCGACGCGTGACCGAGCAGCTGACCCTGCCGCCGGCCACCGGCGATTGGACGATCACCGAACCCAGCCAGCACGCGCTCATGCCCGAGGCCGTCTACCACGACGACCCGGTTGTCGGCGGCTCCCTCTCGTCGACCGGCGCCCGGAAACTCCTCGACACCTGCCCGGCCAAGTTCCGGTGGTGGGCCGACAACCAGCAGCCCTACAAGACGACCTTCGAGGTGGGCAAGGCCGCCCACCGCAAGATCCTCGGCGCCGGTGCCGAGCTCGTGCTGTTCCCCGGCACCGGGAAGAACCCGGAGGCCTGGCAGAAGCACGACGACATCGCCGCCGTCGAGGCACTGCGGGCCGACGGCAAGGTACCGCTCAAGCCGTCGCAGATGGCCATGGTCGACGCGATGGCCGAGGCGATGCGCGCCGAACCGCTGGCCCGGCCGCTCCTCGACCCGACGATCGGCGCTACCGAGCTGTCGCTGTTCTGGAAGCACCGCGGCGCCTGGGGCCGGTCCCGGCCCGACCGCATCGTGCGTTTGCCGTCCGGCCGCACCGCGATCGTCGACTACAAGTCCGCGGTGTCCGCGGCGCCGGCCGACGTCGAGAAAGCGATCGCCCAGCATGGCTACCACATTCAGGGCGCCTTCTACCGGGCCGCGGCCGCCGCGCTGGGGATCTGCGGCGAGGACGAATCGGTGTTCCTGCTGCTGGTGCAGGAGAAGGAACCGCCGTACCTGACCACCGTGGTGCAGCCGGACCACACGGCGATGCGGATGGGCGCGATCCGGGTTCGGCAAGCCTTCGACCGGTACGCCGAATGCGTCCGGGACAAGCGGTGGCCGGGCTACTCGGACGACGTCGTGATCGCCGAGCTGCCGCCGTGGGAGACCCGCGAGCTGGACGGAGTCGTCTGGTGAGGGCGGTCGATGACGGCTCGGAGGACTGGCCGGGCGAATGGAAGTTCCAGTCCACGATCACCGACCTCGAAGGGATCGAGGTGCAGGTGACCATCACCGTCCCGCGCCGCGCGACCTGGTCGCCGGGCGGCGAGCTGCCGCCGGTGACCTGTCTTGGCGCGATCGCGCAGGACGTCGCCAACAAGGCCGTGGAAGACATCACCAACGCGAGGAATCAGGTGCCGTTCTGATGACCAACACCCTCGACCGGCTCGCCGCGCCGACGCCGATCACCCAGACGACCGCCGTCGAGCAGGCCCGCGCGGTGGCCGAGGTCGCCGCCGCCGTCCAGGTCGCCCAGATGAACCCGCGCGACATCCGCCGCGCCTGGGCCGAGATGGAAGACGCCTGCCGCCGCCTCGGCCTCGCCGAGGTCGCGTTCTACTCGGTGCCCAACCGCGGCCGTGGCCCCTCCGTGCACCTCGCCCGCGCTATCGCCCTGATCTGGGGCAACCACGACTCCGGCGTGCACGAGCTGTCCCGCGACGACGTCCGCGGCATGTCCGAGATCCGCGCCTACGCCTGGGACCAGCAGACCAACGTCCGCTCGTCGCGAACCTTCCAGGTGCCGCACGCCAAGATGGCCGGCGGCGGCCGCAAGGTCCTCACCGACCTGGGCGACATCTACCTCAACAACCAGAACGTCGGCGCCAGGGCGCTCCGCGAGTGCATCTGGGCGACCCTCCCGCGGGACTACGTCGACCGCGCTCAGGAGGTGTGCCGGGAGACTCTGCAGAAGGGCGACGGGAAGCCGCTGCTCGACCGGGTGGCGCAGATGGTTGAAGCGTTCGGGAAGCTCGGCGTCAACCCGGCCCGGCTCGCGGCCCGAATCGGCAGGCCGCGTGGGCAGTGGACCTCGGTCGACGTCGCGGACATGCTGATCGTGATCCGGTCGATCGGGCGCGGCGAAACGACGGCCGACGCGGAGTTCCCGGACGAGCCGGTGACGGCCGCCGAGATCACCGGCCAGCGCGCCCCGGCCACCGCCGCGGTGGTGTGTGGGTGGGAGACGCCGGCCGGGCCGTGCAACCTGCAGCAGGGTCACCCGGTCGGTCCGCAGTTCCCGGGCTACGACGGCCACGACGTCGCCCCGGCCGAGGGCGACGCCCGGTGAGCGCCGACCTGGTGTCGCCGTTCGCGGTCGCGGACTTCAACGCCGACGACGCCGCCGTGCTCGCCACCCATCTGAAGGTCCTCGCGGACCCGACCCGGCTGCGGATCCTCGGCCTACTCCGCCAGCAAGGCCCGCTACGCGGCGCGGATCTGGTGCCACTGCTCGGCCTGTCGCAGCCGACCGTGTCGCATCAGCTGGCGATCCTGCGGGACGCCGGCCTGATCGAGGACCGCAAGGCGGGCCGGGACACGGTGCGGGTGCTGTGCGTCGATGCGTGCGTCCGGCTGGCGACGCTCATCAATCCAACCGGCGGCGGTCGATGATGCGGCCGCTGCGAGTGGTGGGGCTCGATCTATCGACCGCCGCGACCGGTATCGCATCGACGCACGCGTCGACCGGTGAGCCGCAACTGTGGACGCAGGTCATCGATACATCCAAGCGGCCACTGCGTGTCCAGACGGACATCATCGATATGGCCGTTCGCCGCGCTTGTGGGTACGGCTCGGGCAACCGGCTGATCGGCGCTGCGCGCGTCGATGTGGTTGTCCTGGAGGGCACGTTCTCCCGCAAGTCGGGATCGGACTACCCGCTGCACCACGTGCGCGCGAACGTCCTGCAGTGGCTGTGGCGTATGGGTATCCCGGTCGTCGATGTGTCGCCTGCGACGGTGAAGGTGTGGGCGACCGGGTCCGGTGCCACGCGGGGCGTCAACAAGGTCACCAAGAACAAGGTGATCGAGGCGACCATCGCCACCTACGGGCACCTGCTGAACATTCCGCGGGACGACAACGCATGTGACGCGACCGCATTGATGTCGCTCGGCCTCGCCGCGTACGGACAGCCGCTGGCGCCGATGCCGCACGGCCGGGCGGCCGAGGTGATCGATGGGATCTGCTGGCCAACGCTCGCCCTGGAGGCGGCGTGATGTTCCGTCCAGACAGCGACCGCGAGAAGCCGGCCGTCGATGACGTGGTCTTCGTCAAGGTGCCGCATGAGCCGTCCGCCGATGCCCGCCGCGCGGCGGTGCTGGCCGACCGGATCCTCACGGCCCGCGCCCGGATCGATGCCGCGCTCAGCGAGCAGGTGGACCTGGAGCCCGACGACCGGGACCAGCAGCTCATGGACCTGGCGCTGGACCTCCACAACATCCTCTGTCTGCGGGTGCCGGGCGCTCCGGTGCCGCCGGTCGTGCCGGGGCCGACGTCATGACCGCGCTGGATTGCGTGTGCGGGCATCCGCAAGGCCGGCATCTGCTGGCCCTGCGGGACTGCAAGTCGTGTCCCGGGTGCACGAAGTTCGAGCTGGCCGCGTCGGTGGCGTTGGATGTCACGGCGCTGCTCGGCGAGGTCCAGGACGACGTGTCCCGGGAGGCCGAGTTGGCGGCCCGGCTCGCCGAACTCGAGCAGGAACGCGACCAGCTCGCCGCGCTCGTCGACCAGAAGCAGAGCCGCCTCCTCGACATGTCCGATCTCCTCACCGCGGCCCGCGCCCGCATCGAGGAGACCGAACGCGATCGCGACGCGGCCCAGGCCAAGCTCGACAGCGCGCTGCTCCAGATGGCCGAGAAGATCGCCGCGGAGCAGGCGCAGACGGCCAAGGCCCGCGTCGAGGTCGACTCGCTGACCGCCCAGCTGGAGCAGGCCGAGGACTACGCCCGCGACCTCCAAGAGCGCGGCATCGAACCCGCCGACGAGCGGCTGTACGACACCCACGTCCGGTACCTCTGCCCCATCTGCGGCGGCCGGTACCGGGAGCACCACAACCACCCCTGCGGCCGGCTCGAGCCGGTCCGTGTCCGCATCACCTTCATCGAGGAGTAGCACCACACATGGACGCTGTGAACCTGTCCGGGACCTGGAGCAAGAAGACCCGGCCGAACAACGGGCTCACCAAGGTCGCCGACCTGATCAACGACAACCGGACCCGGCGGGTCCCGATCGTCGGGTGGGTTGAGTTCCACCAGTACACGGAGGTCGCGACCGGAAACACCCTGACCGTGGCGCTGCCGGTCGTGGAGGCAGTCGTCGACGCGGACGGCGAGGACTCGCACGGCTGGGCCAAGCAGGTGCTCGACATGATCGACGCGCTGCGCAAGGAGCGCGGACTGGGCACGGCGGACGACGTGCCGGCGCAGTCGGGTGCGCAGCTGGAGGGTCAGCAGTCGTTCGACTTCGACGGCCCGGACGACGGTGAGCCGCGCCAGCTCGGTGAGGTCCGGCTCGGCCCGGACGGCGAGCACACGGTGCCGGAGGCCTCCGGCGAGGAGATCCTGGCCGAGCGTGCCGAGGCGGCCGAGGCTGGCGTCCCGGCGGCGACGTTCTCCGGGAACGACCAGTGATCGGCCTGGGTGACGTCGACGGCGTCGACACCGACATGAACATCCGCGCCGCCGCGCTGGAGCTCGCGGTCGACGCGTACGACCCGGACCAGGTGATGATCTCCGTTCCGGGCGCGCGGGTGATGCCGGCGGCGGAGGAGATCGTCGAGACCGCGAAGGCGTTCGAGGCGTACCTGCGCGGCACCGACCAGGCGGAGGACGAGCCGGCCGAGCCGAAGGCAGAGGAGCCGCCGCCGTGCAACTGCTCGATGTGCGCCCAGCGGCGAAAGGCCGAGACGTTCCAGCGCATCGCCGCCGCAGCCCGGCGTCTCGGCAAACCGGCCGACCCGCCGACGGACAGCGTGAACCCGCTCGGCACGCTGGCGGGGCTGATTCTCGGCGGTGAGACCGTCGACGACCACCTCTCCCGGTGCTCGGACTGCCGGACTCTGGTGAAGGCGGCCGGCGGGCTGGTGCCGCCGTGGCTCGGTGGCCGGAGTGGTGGCTGAGATGTCGGCCCGTACGAAGCGTCGCGCGGCCGAGCGGTCGAAGCTCGCCGCTGAGCTGTGCAAGGTTGCGCCCTCCGAGTGGCTCGTCATGAGCCGCTCGGAGCGGCGCCGCCGCCTCCGCCTCGCCAGGGCGGTGAACCGTGGCTGACCCGACCATGCTCGAGCAGACGGCCGCCCGCCTCGCTCTGCTCCGCGACGTCGCCGACGGCAAGGTCTTCGACGACGACGACTTCACCCCGCGCCTCCACGTCGACGGCGAGGAGCCCGTCGACGTCCGCCACGGCGTCTGGGAGCTGGAGCGGCACGGCTGGATCGAGCAGCCGAGCACGACCCGGCTGTGGGAGCCGACGGAGTTCGGGCAGGCGCTCCTCGAGGAGGCCGGCCGTGCATGAGCTGCACGCCCCCATCGCGAACCGTGGCCCCGAGGCGCTGCAGCTGCTCCTGACGTCCGGGGCTGCGGCCGCGCACGAGCAGCTGCGGCTCCTCACCCTGTCCGAGCTGGCCGAGGTCGCGGACGCAGCCGATCGGCTGGCCCGGATGGCCCGGTACTACACCGACAAGCTCTGCGGCGTCTGCGGTGCCCCGGTCGTCTGGTTCCCGGACGAGCCGACCGGGCAGTCGCAGCGGTGGCGGCACGTCGACCAGGCCGCGTCGTACGTCTTCGGCAACCACCGGGCCACGCTCGGCGGTGAGGGCCGGTGACCTTCCTGAACTGGTTGTGGCGCCGCGACGTGGAGTTCTTCCTCGCGGCCGCCGCCGTCGTGCTTCTCGCCACCTGCGGAGGCTGCTGATGGACGAGCCGAAGTGGGACGTCGCCGCCTGCCGGTCCTGTGACGCCCCGATCATCTGGGCCACCAGCAGCGGCGGCAAACCGATGCCCGTCGACGCCGAGCCCACGCCGGACGGCAACGTCGAGCTGTCGATGCAGCCCGGCCTGTACGTCGGCCCCGTCGCCACCGTGCTGACCGGCCCGTCGCTGTTCCCGAAGCCGCTCCGCAAGACGCACTTCGCGACCTGCCCGTCCGCGAACGAGTGGAGGCGGCCGCGATGAACGGCGAGGTACACGGGACTCGTGAGCTGACCGCCGTTGAGAGCGACTTCCTCGACCGGCACGGCGACGCCTTCATCGACGCCCGCGATGCGGAACCGGCCACCTGGCCCAAGGGCGAGGCGCTGTCCGGCGACGTGCTCGACCAGGACGGCGAGCGTGTCGACGTCGTCCAGAGGCGGGACGGGTTCACCGTTGTCGACCGCAGGAGGCTGCGGTGATCCCGGTGACCGACGAGATGGTGGCCGCCGCTGAGCTGGCCTACGGCGGCAACGTCCAGGGCGACATCATCGCCGCCCTAACCGCCGTCCTCGCGATCGTCGAGCGGGACCACCTTCGGCCGGCGTCCGGCCCGGACCGGTGCTCCGCCTGCGGACGCACCGCCCGCCACCTCACCCCCGTGCACGAGCTGGTCGACGGCCAATCCACGGTCGTCGCCCGGCTCGGGCCGTCCTGCCACGCACGCCACCTGCGGGCGGTCGACGGCCGCCAGGCCCTACCGATCGGAGGCACCTCGTGAAGCTGGAACACGTCCCCGTTGAGGGCTGGGAGTTCATGCCCGCCGGGTGGTGTGGCGGCTGCGAGCACTGCATCAGCTATCCGGTGCCGACCGTGTGCCTCGCCTGCTCGTACAGCCCCGAGGGCGGCCCGGGGGACCCGGTGACGTGGCCTTGCGCCGTGCACGACGCACCCAACCGGGCCCGGCGCAGTCGCATGCACGCCGCGTACCGCCGGAGGCGACGGTGAGCCGCGTGAAGACGAAGGTCACGCCGCACCCGTTCGTCGACAACCCCGACCTGTCCGACCCCCGCATGAACATCCACGTCTGCCGCAACTGCGGACTCGTCGGCCAGCCAGGCGACACCCACCACACCATGCCCGACGCCGTCCCAGACGTCATGAGCGCCGCCGCAGGCGAGAAGCGAGACGCCTGACACACCCGGCCGTTCACACCCACCACAGCACCGCGGCCGGGCCGCACCACCAGCGCCACCAGCACGAAAGAAGGCCCCAGTGACAAAGCGAGACGCCGACCGGATGCCGGCGACCGTCCGCGAATGGACGGAAGTCCTCGCACGCATCCGCTTCGGCACCGTCCGCGTAGCCGGCAAAGGCCTGTCCGGCGCCCGGATCAAGGCCGTCGCCTACCGGATCGCGTTCTACGCCGACGGCAACGGCACCCGCGTGCGCCCCGGCGTCGCCCGCCTCGCGCTCGACGTCGAGACCGACTACAGCACCGCCCGCCGCGTCGTAGCCCTGCTCCGCCAGGTCGGCCTCCTCGGCCTCGTACGGGCTGGCGGCCGCGGGCGCGGCGTCGACGAGTTCCGGCTGACGCTGCCCGTCGATCTACTTGAACGCGACGACCTGACGGTGTGGTCACCAACCGATCAGCGCGCGGCAATCGACCGCCTCAGCGCCACCCACCGCGGCGACTCCGGCGGCCCCGACAGGGGACCCGGCGGCGGTCAATCAGTGGTCCCTGAGGGATCAGCGCAAGAGGGCGGATCGCTAGTCCCTCAGGGATCAGCACAACCTGTGGATAACTCAGCATCGCTGATCCCTCAGGGATCAGCACAAGCCGTCCCGGACGCCTCGATCGCTGATCCCTCAGGGACTCCGAAAACGTCGATCGCTGATCCCTCAGGGACTCAATCGCTGATCCCTCAGGGATCAGCCACCCACCAGAGACCTAACACAAGATCTACCCACCACCCCGGAGAAGACGTCTCAGCAACCGTCACCACCCCAGGCGCTCCCGGCCCCACGACGAACCCCGAACCACCCCCTCGACCGAAGCGATGCGAACACGGACTCGAAGCCGGCCACCGACGCGACGGCCAACTCGCCTGCCCCATCTGCCGACACCTCGCACGCACCGCCACCCCGGCACCCGACGGACTCGCACCCGTCATCTCGCTCAACACCCGGAGGCCTGCATGAAACTCGAGAACGAACGCCAGGCCGCACGCCTCCTCGCCACCCTCCGGCGCCGCGCCAGCATCCCCCAGGCCGCCCTCGCCAAGCTGCTCCAGATCAGCGTCTCCACCCTCCGCCGCCGCGAACGCACCGCCATCGGCCTCCACACCGGCGACCTCATCGCCACCGCCCACCACCTCGGCTACGACGTCATCCTCGCCCGCCGGGAACAGCCATGAACGACCTCACCCAACTCGCACAGGCCGCCCGCGAACTCCTCGGCCCCGCCATCCCCGCCGGCTACACCGTCATCATCGCCAAAGCCGCCACCTGCCACCCCGACCGGCCCGGCAACACCCGCGGCCTCTGCAAAAGCTGCTACACCCTCGCCCACCGCAACGGCACCCTCGCCAAACACCCATGCAGCCGCACCATCCGCACCCAAGCCGACTTCGTCGCCGACTACGAACTGCTGCGCTCCGAGGGCTACACCCGCCACCAGATCGCCGAACGGCTCGGCATGCGATACACCGCCGTCACCACGGCCTACCTCAACGCCGTCCGCGCCGGTCTCCTCACCCGTGATCGCACCCGGGCACCTCGGAGGGCCGCATGATCCACGTCGCGCTCGTCAGCGCCTACCCCACCGAGACCGAAGCCCGACGCGCACGCGGCAAGGCCATGCCCGACAGCACCCCGTACCTCGGCATCTGGACCATGCCGCTACCCAACGCCGAGCCAGTACACGTCTTCGGCGCCGACAACGCGCCGGACAAACTCAGCGCGTACGGCTGGGCCCGGGAGGACGCATGACCCAGCTGGACTGCGCGATCCCCACGTGCCGCATCCCCGGCCAGCACCAGGCCGACTGCGGCCAGGCCGACTGCCGCGGCTGCCTCCGCCGAGTCCCCGAGGACGGCTGGTGCTGCGACTCCTGCGTCGGCCACATGCACCAGCTCCTCGGCGTCATCACCGGGCTCGCACCCGACGCACGCGCCGTCGCCGCCGGCATGGTCCGCCCCGGCGCCACCCGCACCGGCGGCAGCAGCAACAAGCCCGGCTCACAGTCACCCGGGAACGACGACGCCACCGACGCCCTCGACGAGATCACCAAGGCCCTCGCCAAGATCGCACGCGACATCTCGACAGTCCGCGGCCTCAGAGGGCCTCAGGGCCACGCAGAGGGTCGCGCGCTCCCCGACCCCCTCGCCCGGCTCTGCACGTGGCTCAGCGATCAACTGACATGGGTCAGGCACGCCGTCGATGATCAAGGCGAGCCCTACGCGCCGACCGTCCACGCCGCCATCCGCGAATCCGCCAGCAGGATCCGCGCCATCGTCAACGGCCCCGGCGCACGCCGCTACCTCGGCCCCTGCGGCGCTGTCGGCACCCACCCCAACCCCTGCTGCGACATGCACAACCAGCACTGCGAACCACCCAGCGAACTCTGCTGCGACCAGTGCACCGAGACCGCCCACACCACTTTCCCGATCCCGCACGCCGACGGCTCCCGCTGCGTCGACACCCCCTGCGACGGCGACGTCTACGGCCGGCCCGGCGCCACCCACGCCACCTGCCGCAGCTGCGGCCACCAGGTACGCCAGGACGAACGGCAGGTCTGGATCGGCGACATCACACGCGACCGCGCCTACCGCGCCGCCGACATCGCCCACGCCCACGGCATCCACGTCAAGACCATCCGCAGCTGGGCCGACCGCGGCAAACTCACCGCCTGGTGGAAAGACGGCGAACAGTTCCACGAGTGGACCGAACCGGACCTCGACCCCCAGCTGACCGGCGACCAGCTCACCGCCCGGCGAGCCGAGATCGCCGCCGAACTCAAAGCGCGCGGCCCACGCTGGTTCGTCCTCGGCGACGTCCTCAACCTCGCCACCGCCGACGCCGCCCGACGCGAACAACTCCGGGCCGAACGCGAGCAGGCCACCCAGGAAGCGAGCACCGCAGCATGACCAGCAACGTCCCCGTCATCCACACCACCACCGACGAACTCGCCACCGACCGCTTCTGGACCGAACACCTCGACCCCATAGCCGCCGCCCACGGCCTACCTCAGCCGGACCAGATGCACCAGGACCAGGGCGACCCAGGCGCCCACCTGCTGCTCGCGCCGAACGGTGAGCTCCTCGCCGTCGTACGCACCGACCGCCCGCCCTGCCTCACGTGCGGCCGATAGCTGCACCCCGCCGAGATGGGAGCATGACGCCATGGACGACCTGAACGCGTTCCTGCGGGCCCGACTCGACGAGGACGAGCACCGGATCCGCCAAGCCGCCGAGGATTACTTCTACGGCGACGGCCACGGCGACGCCGTCAACCGCTGGTTCGACCGCTGGAGCCCTCAGAACCCCGACGGCATGCTGACCGAGATCAACGCCAAGCGACGGATGCTCGAAGAGGCGGTTCGACTCGAGCGCTACGACGGCCAGTTCGAGTTCCTTGAGCTGCTCGCTCTCCCTTACGCCGAGCACCCCAACTACCGGCCAGAGTGGCGGCCCGTGAGGTGATCCGCGTCAGCGGTAGTTGACAGCAACACCAGCCTGCATCCATGATCTGCCAACGGACCCAGTCCGCCCAAACCACGACCAGGCCCCGCCCAACAGGCGGGGCCTTCGTCGTACCCAAACCCTCCGGGGGGATGCGGTGAACAGTCCGGGGTAGGCCAGCACAGACCGACGCCGGCATACCCCGGACCACCAAGGCGGTGACCATGCCCCGCAAACCAGCCACCCCCTGCCGCCACCCCACCTGCCCCCAACTCAAACCCTGCCCCACCCACCCACGCCCACCACGCCCCACCAGGCAAGCACGTGGATATGACAGGGCACATGAGCGCATGCGTGAACACTGGCGCCCACAGGTAGAAGCTGGCCTGGTCAATTGCCACGCCACCCCCTGCCATGCACACAGCCGGCGCATCCAGCCCCACACACCATGGGATCTAGGCCACACACCAGACCGCACCACCTGGACAGGCCCAGAACACGCCCCTTGCAACCGCATCAATGGTGGCCGCGCAGCCCATACCAGTCACACACAGTGATGGGCATGGGGGTATGGGGGTGGGGGGAGACCCCCAAAACACCAGGTCACAGGACCGCTGGGGAGGGTGGCACGTGCCGACTCAGGTTCCAGGCTTTGCGCGGCCCGAGAGGGGGTGACTCCCTGTGACATCCGGTCCTGCGCCGAAGCCGTTCCTGCAGGTCGTCCGCGAGGGGAACCCGGGTCACCGGTCGGTCGAGCCGGGCGTCGTGCTGCCGCCGGCCGAGGACGACAGCGAGCCGGACTGGCTTGACACGTTCCCGACGGTCGACGACCCCACCGAGCAGGCGGTCAACCGGCGGGCCCGGGAGGTTGCCCGGCGAGAGTGGCGGCGCGCGTACCCGGTGCTGCGGATGAGCGTCGGCCTGGCCGACGTGGACCTGCACCTGCTGCACGACTACTGCGTCTGCGTGGCCCGGATCGACCAGTGCGAGCGGGCGATCTCCAAGAACGGCCTGCTGATCCGCGGTGAGCGCGGATGGCAGAAGAACGGGGCGACCACGATCGTCGGCCAGTACCGGACCCAGCTGCGCGCCTACATCGGTGAGCTCGGCTTGTCTCCGTCGGCCCGGACCCGGCTGACGCCGCCGGGGAAGGGTGGCGCCGGTGACGACGAAGGTAGCGACCCGTTCGATTGAGCAGCCGCTGCCGGTCCCGTACGACGCGCTGATCGAGCTGGGGCTGACGCCGGAGCAGATCGACGACGCCCGGCAGCGGGCTCCGCTGGTGCTCGCTCACCAGGCCGACAAGGTTCCCGGCGCGTACTTCGACATCGAGCGGGTCAAGAAGGCCCTTCGCGGGCTGGCCAGCTTCAAGCACACCAAGGGCCGGTGGGCCGGCAAGCCGCTGAAACTCGGGCAGGGCCTCGACCCGTGGCAGGTCGTCTGGATCGTCGCCCCGGTGTTCGGCTGGGTGTTCTGGGACGAGGAGATCAACCTGGTTGTGCGGGTCGTCCGCACGGTCTGGGTCGAGGTGCCCCGCAAGAACGGCAAGTCCACGATCGCGTCCGGGATCGCGAACCTGCTGCTGCTCGCCGACGGCGAGGTCGGCGCCGAGGTGTACTGCGCGGCCGGCGACAAGCTGCAGGCGCGCCGGGTGTTCGACGACGCGAAGGCGATGCTGCTCACCTCGCCGCACGCCCGTCGCCGGGTGCGGGCGCTCGCGGATGTCGTCGCGGACGACAAGCGCGGCGGGATCTTCCGGGTGCTGTCGAAGATCGCCGAGGCCGCGCACGGCCTCAACGTCAGCGGTGCGGCGATCGACGAGATCCACGTCCACAAGAACCGGCGCCTGGTCGACGCGATCGAGACCGGCACCGGCGCCCGCTCGCAGCCGCTGATCGTGTTCCTGACGACCGCGGACGAGGCGGTCGAGGGCTCGATCTACGACGAGAAGCACAGCTACACCGAGAAGGTCGCCAACGGCATCGTCGAGGACCCGTCGCACTACGGCGTGATCTGGGCCGCCGAGGAGCAAGACGACCCGTTCGCAGAGTCGACCTGGCGCAAGGCCAACCCGGGCGCCGGGGTGTCGCCGGCGATCTCGTACCTGCGCAAGGAGTCGAACAAGGCCCGGTCGACGCCGTCGTACTTCAACACGTTCTGCCAGCTGCACCTCAACCGGCGTATGCGTGGCCAGTCGCGGGCGATCCGGATCGACCAGTGGGACGGAGGCGCCGGCATCGTCGACCTGTCCCGGCTGCGTGGGCAGCGGGCGTGGGGCGGCTACGACCTGTCTGCGGTCTCCGACATCACCTCGTGGTGCCTGGCCGTGGAGTCCCGGACACCGGGCGTGGAGCTGGAGTTCTTCTGGCGGCACTGGGTTCCCGAGGACCGCGTCGACGACCTCGAGCGGCATCTGCAGGTGCCGCTGTCGAAGTGGATCGCCGAGGGGTACGTCAAGGCGACCGAGGGCGACGTCATCGACTACGCCGCGGTCCGAGACGAGTCCCTCGAGGACTGCAAGATGGTCGACCTGCAGCGCATCAGCTACGACCGGATGTTCGCCGGGCAGTTGGTGCAGGAGGTCGCGGCCGAGCTGCCTGGTCTGACCATCACCCCGGTTGCGCAGACGTTCCTCGGCCAGTCGCCGTCGATCAAGGAGCTGTGGCGGCTGCTCGGGAAGACCGAACGCGGCCAGGAAGCCGGCCGGATGCGACATCGGGGTGATCCGGTGACGCGGTGGATGGCGTCGGTCGTGGAGACGAAGACCGACGGCAACGACAACTACCGGCTCGTGAAGCCGGACCGGGGCAAGAGCCAGGCCCGCATCGACGGGATCGCGGCGATGGTGATGGGTCTCGACGGATGGGTGCGGCGGCCGCAGGCCGAGCAGTCGTGGGCGTACAGCGCATAACGAGGGGGGCCGCGTGGTTCTGACCGTCGAGGCGGCCCTGCAGTGGACGGATCGGCTGCACCGGGAGATCGCCGGCCGCCGTCCGGCGGTGGCCAGGGCCGACGAGTACTACCGCGGTGTGCAGCGGCTCCGGTTCGCGTCCGACAAGTGGGCGGAGTACAACGCCGCCCGCTACAAGGACTTCTCCGACAACTGGTGTGCCCCGGTCGCGAACAGCCCGAACGAGCGGCTCCGCGTCGACGGCTTCAAGCTGGACGACGACCCGACGCAGTCCGACGACGAGAAGATCCTGTGGCGGGACTGGCAGTCCAACGACATGGACGCCCAGTCGTCGCAGGGGTTTCTCGGGTCGCTGATCGCCGGCCGGTCGTATGTGCTGGTATGGGGCGACGAGCGGGACGAGCCGATCGCGACGTGGGAACGCGCCGACCAGGTCACGATCGCCTACGACGTGGAACGGCCCGGCCGGGCGACGGCCGCGCTGAAGACCTGGCACGACGACACCACCGAGTTCGCGACGCTCTACACCCCCGACGAGGTGTGGAAGTGGGAACGGCCGTGGCTCGGCTCGTCCGGCCACGGCGGGCCGCTGCCGTTGCGGGCGGAGGCGTTTTTCACCACCTCGGCCGGGCTGCTTGTGCCGGCGTCCGACTCGCTCGGCTGGAAGGAACGGCGTAACACCGGCGACGACAAGTGGCCTCTGCCGAACCCCATGGGCGTGGTGCCGATGGTGGAGATGCCGAACCGGCCGATGCTCGGCAGCGACCCGCTCTCCGATATTGCCGGCACGATGGCCATGCAGGACGCGATCAACCTGCTGTGGGCGTACCTGTTCAACGCCGCCGACGCCGCGTCGATGCCGGCCCGCGTCGTTATGGGCCAGGAGCCGCCGTCGATTCCGATCCTCGACGAGAACGGGCAGGTCGTCGGTAAGCAGACGGTCGACATCCGGAAGCTGGCCGAGGACCGCATCCTGTGGCTGACCGGCCAGAACACGAAGATCGACCAGTGGGACGCGGCGAAACTCGACGTGTTCACCGGCGTCATCGAGACCGCAGTCACGCACATCGCCGCCCAGACCCGCACGCCGCCGCACTACCTGGTGCTGGGCAAGGGCATGGTCAACGTCAACGCCGACGGCATGCGTGCCGCCGAGACCGGCCTGGTCAAGAAGGTCGAAGAGGAGCAGCTGTTCTTCTCACCAGGCGTTCGCGGCATCAATCAGCGGTTCGCGCTGGTCCGCGGCAAGAAGCCGCTGGCTGACCGGTGCCGGTTCGGTGATGTGAAGTGGCGCGACGCCGAGAACCACTCCGAGGCCCAGCGCGTCGACGCGCTGCAGAAGCTCGGCGCTCTCGGTTTTCCGTTCGCGTGGATCGCCGAACGGTACGGGCTGTCGCCGACGGAGGTTGAACGCGTCCTGGCGATGCGCGACACCGAACGGCAGCAGGACCCACTCGCGGAGATCGTCCGCAACGGTGGCCTCCCGGCGCTCCCGGCCGGCCCGCCCGGCGAGGAGTAGCCGATGTCGGTCCGTCAGGTCGCCGCCGCGCACGCCGACGACCGGAGCCGACTGGCCATCCGGGTGCGGGCCGAGTTCCGGCGGCTGTGGAAGCTGGTCGACCCACGTCGGATCAGCGAGACGTGGAGCCAGCACATTCCGCGGCTGCTGGCGCTACTGACCGGGGCGCAGCGGGCCGCGGCGAGCACGGCGAACCTGTACGTCGCTGACACGTTCGCCGAGCTAGGGATGGCCTCCCGGCCGTCTGGGCTGGTCGTGCCGGAGGCGTACGCCGGTATCGCCTCCGACGGGCGGCCGCTGGCGTCGCTGATCGCCCAACCGGCGATCACCGCGAAGGTGTCACTCAGCACAGGCCGCAGCATCGACGAGGCCATGGCTGCCGGGCAGGCGCTGGCGGAGATGATCGGCCACACCCAAGTCACCGACGCCGGACGGGCCGCCGACCAGGCCGCGATCGTCGTCAGGGAGGCGGCGACCGGCTACATCCGGATGATCGTCGGCCCGACCTGTGCCCGCTGCATCATCCTGGCCGGCGTCAGATACGAGTGGAACGCAGGTTTCCAGCGGCATCCGAACTGCGACTGCGTCCATATCCCCGCGGCCGAGGACACCCCCGACGAGATCCTCACCAACCCGGCGAAGATCTTCGAGTCGATGGCCCCGGCCGAACAGGACCGGGTCTTCACGAAGGCCGGCGCCCAGGCGATCCGGGACGGCGCCGACATGAACCAGGTAGTCAACGCCCGCCGTGGCGCGCGCGGGCTGGCCCCGGCTGGTGCCCGGATCACCGCCGCCGAGGCGCGGCTACTCCGCGGCGGCCGCGACCGTGGCCGCCTCGAGCGGACCGACGTGTTCGGGCGGCAGCAGTTCACGACCACCGAGGGCCGCACCGTCCGTGGCGTCGCCGGTAAGCGGCTGAGCCGTCGCGGTGGCACCGAGAAGGTGGGCCGGTTCCGATCAGCCCGTGCGTACCGGTTGATGCCCGAGTCGATCTATGAGCTCGCCGACGGTGACCGCGACGAGGCGATCCGGCTCCTCAAGGTCCACGGCTACATCCTCTGACCTCCTCGCGCGCAAGGCGCGGGAACGACCCCGCAACGGGAGTCACCATGTCCGACCAGGACGACAGCACCATCGAGCCCGAAGACGACGTCGTCACGGATCCGGACGACGACGGCCAGGGCGACGGCGACGCCGACCAGCTCGGCGACGCCGGCAAGAAGGCCCTCGACGCCATGAAGGCGAAGTGGCGGGCCGCCCGCGACGAGCTGCGCGACCTGAAAGCGAAGGACGCGGGCAAGAAGACCGACGACCAAGACCCGGACACGATTCGGGAGCAGGCCCGCGCTGAAGCACGTGCTGAGACGCTCCGCGATCGCGCCCTGGACAAGGTCGAAACCAAGGCGGCGAAGCTGTTCGCCGACCCGGAGGACGCCCGCGCACTGCTGGCCGGCCGGGTCGACGACTTCGTCGACGACGGGCAGATCGACGTGGACGCCATCAACGAGGCGCTCACCGAACTGCTGAAGAAGAAGCCCCACCTCGCGGCCGCAACGGCCAAGCGGTTCCAGGGTGGCGGAGATGGCGGTGCCCGCAAGGGGTCGAAGCCCGACCAGCTCACCCGCGACGACCTGAAGAAGATGACGCCCCAGCAGATCGTGAAGGCCCAAGACGAGGGCCGCCTCAACGACCTGATGGGCATCGACTGACCCTGAAAGGGCAACCATGGCCATCGACCGGTTCATCCCGGAGATCTGGTCCGCCCGGCTGCTGACGGCCCTGCAGAAGGCCCTCGTGTTCGCCCAGCCGGCCATCACCAACCGCAACTACGAGGGCGAGATCTCGTCCTTCGGCGACACGGTGAAGATCACCAGCATCTCCGACCCGACCATCGGCACCTACGTGCCGAACACCACCGTCATCACGCCGGAAAACCTGACCGACGCGCAGCGCAACCTCGTCATCGACCAGGCGAAATACTTCGCGTTCGAGGTCGACGACGTCGAACTGCGCCAGGCGCGGGGCGCCGTCATGCCGGAAGCGATGGACCGTGCCGGCTACAAGCTGCGCGACCTCGTCGACCAGTACATCGCCGCGTTCTACACCCAGGTGCCGACCGCGAACCGGGTCGCCGCTGGCGCCGCTGTTCCGGTTACCGCCGCCGACCCGACCGCCCTCTACGACGACGTGCTGGTGCCGCTGAGCGTCAAGCTCGACGAGGCCAACTGCCCGACCGAGGGCCGCTGGGTCGTCATCCCGCCGTGGCTGTACGGCCGCGGCCTCTCCGACGACCGGTTCGTCCGCGCCGACGCCTCCGGGACCACCACCGGCCTCCGCAACGGCTTCATCGGCCAGGCCGCCGGGTTCGACATCTACAAGTCGAACAATGTCCCGCTCGTCACGGGCGACGACTACTCCGTGCTGGGCGGCGCCGGGAACGGGGCCATCAGCTACGCCGAGCAGATCAACAAGACCGAGGCGTACCGGCCGGAGTCGTCCTTCAGCGAGGCGGTCAAGGGCCTGCACCTGTGGGGCGCGAAGGTCGTCCGTCCCGAGCTGCTCGCCTACGCGCTCGTCTCGCAGACCTGATCGGAGAACTGAGACATGCCTCGTACCGCAGTCGCGTACAGCAACCTGGTCGCCAATGGCGGCCTCACCACGCCGGCCGGCACCGCGGTGTCGTCCGGGGCCGGCAACGGCGGCCAGGTCGCCAACGCCGCGCCGGAGGAGACGGTCATCCGCCTCAGCAACGCGTCCGGCGGCGCCGGCACGGTCACCCTGCTGGCCGGGTCGTACCCGCCCGCCATCGCGGCTGGCCTCGGGAACGCCACCGCGTTCTCGGTCGGCAACGGCTCCTCCGCCTACATCGGCCCGTTCGAGTCCGGCCGGTTCCTCCAGGCCGACGGCTCGCTGATCTTCGAAACGTCGGTCGCGATGACCGCAACGGCGTTCCGGGTTCCGCGGGCGGTCTGACCGTGGCCGAGACGATCTACCTACAGACCGCGGGCGGCCCGGTCGCCCACGACCTGCCGCTGCACTGGGCGATCCAGGAGCAGCTGTCCAAGGGCTACATCACCCGGGTCAACGAGGACGGCACCCCGTGGGCGGAGCCCGCGCCAGTGCCGGAGGCCGACCCGAACGAGGTGCCCACCGGGACCGTCTCGGCCGTCCTCGACTGGGTCGGCGAGGACCGCGAACGGGCGGCACGCGCCCTCGAGGCGGAAAACGCCGCCGAGAAGCCCCGCACGACGCTGGTCGCCGCGCTCACGGCGCTGGCCAGCGAACCGGATCCGGACGAATGACAGGAGGCGAGCGCCGTGGCTGACATGCTGATCACGCCCGCGGAGCTCGCCTCCGCTCTGCAGGTCGACGAGGTCGACACCGCCAGCGCGACGCTCGTGATCGAGCTGGCCACCGGCAAGGTCCAGGCCGCCGCCGGGCAGCGGCTCGTCGCCGCGGTGTCCACGTTTGTGATCGACGTCGACCCGTGCGACTACGGGCCCTGGCTCACGATCCCGCAGCTACCGGTGCGGTCCGTCGGCGCCGTACTGATCGACGGTGTCACCTACACCGACTGGCTGCTGCGTTCCCAGCGCCTGTGGCGGCGCAACGGCTGGATCAGTCGGCTGGACCAGCCCACCCAGGTCACGGTCCAGGACGTGGCGCACGGCTACCTCGACGGCTCGCAGGCCCTGCAGCCCGCGCGGGGCATCGTGCTCGGCCTGTCGATGGTGGGCTACGGCAACCCCGGCGGTGCTATCTCGGAGTCGATCGACGACTACAAGGTGACCTACGCCGAGGCCGACGCCCGGATGCAGGTGACCGACAGCATGCGCGACCTGCTGATCGCCGCGTACGGGGGTGGCGCGCACGTCACCACCTCCCGCTGATCACCTGAGACGAGCGGGGTGACGGGATGCCGGCGACTACCGAACCCCCGTGGCTGAACCGGGCGGTCGGCACCGCGCCGAAGAACGCGTCGACCAGCCACACGATCAACTTCGGGTTCACGTCGACCAGCGGCAGCCTCCTCGCCGTCTTCGTGCACGGCGCGGTGACGAACACCGCGACCGGCTGGACGAAGCAGGCCGGCCCGGTCGCGACAGGCGAGTGCGCGCTGCTCACCAAGACGTCGACCGGCGACACCAGCATCACGATCACCCACAACGGCAGCGACTACGCCGTCAACTACGTGATCTACGAATGGCCGGCCGGGACGACGCTGACCGGCGTTGACTCGACGACCGGCACCAGCGACGCCCTGGTCGGCCTGTCCGGGCTGCCGGGTACAGAGCAGGTTGCGATCGCCGCGATCGGCCGGGTCGCGGTCGGCAGCGAAACCGGCGCCTCGGCGACGTGGACAAGTCCGCTGGTCGAGGACGGCGACCTGTTCGTCGGCGCGGCTGGCACCGATGGCGGCTACCTGACCATCGGCCACGAGATCAACGTGACAGCGGCGACCTGGTCGCCGTCGACGTCGATCAGCTACACCGGCACGTGGGGCAACAGCCAGCGCGAGACGATCTCCGCCGCGTTCAATGTCGCCGTCGCCGCGGTGGCGCACACGCGTACGGTCAACGACTCCGCGGGCCTGGTCGACACCACGGCCCCGCTGCTTGGCCGGGTGCTGACGGACAACGTCAACCCGACCGACAGCCAGACTCGGCAGCACGGGCGGACCGTCACCGACGTCACCGGTGCGGTCGACAGCGTTGCCCAGGCGGCCGCGTACGCGCGGACCCAGAACGATACGGCCGGGTTCACCGACCCCGTCGCGCCGACCGTCGGCCGGGTGCTCACCGACGGCGCGGGCCTGACCGACACGGCGACGCCGCTGCTGTCCGCGCTGATCAGCCGCACGATCAACGACACCGTCGGGCTGGTCGACACCGACACTCCGCTGGCCCTTGACGTCGCCGAGACCCTCACCGACTCGGCCGGGCTCACCGACTCGGTCACCGTGCAGGTTGCCGGGGCCGGCACCCGGCTGGCCGACGATGCGATCGGCCTCACCGACTCGGTCGCCGTCGCGCTCACCCGGCGGCAGACGGTCACGGACTCGGCCGGGCTGACCGACGGCGTGACGGTCCAGCTGATCGCGTCGTCGATGCACGCCCGCACGATCACCGACTCGATGGGCCTGACCTCCGCGCACCTCTGCCAGCGGCGGACCCGCCGCCCGGACACCGGCCGCACGGCCCGGCCGAACACCGGCACAACCTACCGGTACCCGCTCGTCCCCGACTGACAGAAGGGCTGTCTCCCATGCACCTGATCTCCCCGGCGGACGAGCGCCTCGACGCCCTGCACGCCGCGCTCGACGCCGCCCGTGCCCTGAAGCCCGACGGTATGGGCCTGGTCGGCTACGGCATCGCCGAACTTCGCGACGGCGACGGCCGCACGAAGCAGCTGGTACCGTTCCGCAACCTCATCACCGACGCCGGTGACCTGTACATCGCGGGGAAGGTGATCGTGGGTATCGCCCCGGCTTCCCCGTCGGCGCCCACCGCGGCGAACGGGATGAAGCTCGGCACCGGCGGCACCGCGGTCGCGAAGTCCGGCGCGGGCGGCGCGCTGGTCACCTACCTGACCGCCTCCAATGTGGCGTTCGACGCGACCTATCCGCAGACCGCGAACCTCGGCGGAGGCCTCGGCGTCAACTCCGTCTACCGCACCACGTGGGCGGCCGGTGTCGCGACGAACTCCGCGATCACCGAGGTCGCGATCGTCAACGACCAGGCGTCCAACGCCACCAGCACCGCGGGGAACACCTACAGCCGGGCGCTGATCACCACGGTCAACAAGGGCGCCTCGGACAGCCTGCAGATCACCTGGAACTGGAAGGCCCTCGGCGCATGAGCGACAGTGCGGGCCTCACCGACGAGGTCCTGGTCGTTGTCAACGGCGGCGCCCGGTCCAACGCGATCCCGGACCGGCCGGCCGACACCGCGGCCAAGGCCGTATGGGTCGACTACGTCGTGGCGCTCGGCGCCGACCGGACATTCGTCACCGGTGCCACCGACCACTACGACGAGAAGCAGGGCGCCGTGGTGACGGAACCCGGGATGACGGTGGGACAGCTGATCGAGCTGGCCGGCCGCCTCGGCGGATAGCCGATGCCGCGCGCGTACGCGCTCCGGATCGGGTCGCTGCCGTCCGGTGTTGCCGCGCCGACGGCCGCGTACACGGTCGGGACCCAGGTCGGTGTGCCGACCGGCACCAGCCTCACCACCACGGCCGGGTCGTCGCTGCCAGCACACGACGCCACCGAGGTGGTCACGCTGACGCACCCGATTACCGGTGCGACTGCCGACCTCACCGTCCGGGTGTGGCGGCGCCGACGATTCACCGGTGCCCCGTCGATCCAGCCCGGCGTGGGCGAGCATTTCATGTTCGACGAGTGCGCGTTCGAGGTCAGCAACAGCTCGTGGGCGCTGGACCTGAACACCGGCGGCGCGGTCGCGAACCAGATGGCCCCGCTGTACGTGCTCCGCCGCTGCACCCTCAACGGCAACGACACCACCGAACGCGTCCTCGGCGGCCACTTCGTCTGGCTACAGGAATGCCACATCACCGGCGGCTCCGACGCGTGGCAGGGCGGCGCCTGGTCGGTCGCCGAACGGTGCAACATCATCGCCGGCACCGACACCCGCAACCCGGACCCGCACAGCGATGGGTTCCAGATGACCGACACCGGCGGTCTCACGCTGCACCGCTGCTGGATCTCGGCCGGCACCACACCGGGCCAGAACGCGGCGCTGCGGCTCGGCACCGAGTTCGGGGCGGTCGACAACTTCGTCGACGTCTTCTACTGCGGCCTCGACCGCGGCGGCTACGTCGTCCAGTGCGACGGCGCCGACAACCCCGGCGGTATCGGCCCGGTCCGGTTCCGCGGCAACCGCTGGACCGCCGACGCCTGGTTCTACGGGCCGACCGACTTCGTAGACACCACGGTCACCGAGTGGACGAACAACTTCACCACGGCCGGCACGCCGGTCGCTCAGCCGTAGGAGGTGGCCGATGTCCCGCGCTGCTCTGCTCGCCCGCGCCCGGCGTGCCGCTGAGAACGGCATGACCGACACCTGCGTCATCCGGCGCCGGACCGGCGAGACCACCGACCCGGTGACCTTCGAGGTCGTCCCGACGTGGGCGCAGGTGTACGCCGGGAAGTGCCGGCTGCAGGACACGGGCAGCATCAACGGTGGCGCCCGCACCGAAACCCCGGGCCAGGACTACCAGCTCCTCGTCGAGCTGCAGCTGCAGATCCCGATGGGCGCCGCGGTGTTGGCCGTCGGCGACGAAGTCACCCTCACCGGCTCACAGCATGACGCGTCCCGTGTAGGTGACGTGCTCCTCGTCCGGGACCTGGCCGGCAAGACCGACGCATCCGCGCTGCGGGTCGGCGTCACCCGGAGGACCTCGTGAAGATCAAGGCAGAGAGCAGCGGCCTCGACGAGTGGCGCGAAACCCTTGAGCAGGCCGAGCGTGACATCGTGCCGAAGACGCGCGAGGTGATCTCGAAGGGCTCCCTCAACATCAAGAGGGGCGCACAGCGGCGATCGTCTGGTATCGCGCACGCCCCGAACTACCCGCGGACGATCACCTACGACACCGACGTCGACGGCACCCGGGTGTTGAGTGAGATCGGCCCGGACAAGGACAAGGCCGTCGGCGGTGGGCCTCACCGGACGCCTGGCAACCTCGGCCACATCTTCGAGTACGGCCTGAGCGATACCCCGGCGCAGCCGCACCTCGGCCCGTCGCTGGACGAAGAGGTCCCGAACGTCGAGCGGTATCTGGGCGAGCTCGGTGAGGACCTGCTGACGTGAGTGCCCAGGACCATGCGGCTGTGGTGCTGGACCGGCTGAAGACGTTTCGGGCTTCGCCGCCAGCGGTGTTCGACAACAAGGTCGATAAGGATGCACGGCCGCCGTATCTGTTGGTCCGGACGTCGCTGCTCTGGCTGGGTGCGCAGAGCCGGCCGGACGCGGTGAACCTGGCCAACGAGATCCGCAAGGCGACGTGCACGGTCCGGGTCTACGGCGTCGGTGAGTCCGCAGACGCCGCGCGGCTGCTGTTCGACTACGCCACGGACGCGTTCCTGAACTGGCGGCCCGTGATCACCGGCCGGGTGTGCATGCAGATGTACCCCGACGACACGTTTGAAGCGACGCCTGACGAACGGACCGGCGTCGCCTACTTCGAACAGGGCAGCGTCTGGTCGTTCACGTCAAGCCCCGCCTGATCACCGCCGTCTGGCGGATCCCTACCACCTGAAGGGAGCGCCGGATGGCGCTGAAAACTGTGGCCGGCGTTCCTGGCCAGACCAAGGTGACTGTCGCTCCGGCTGCCGTCACCGCTTCGGACACGATCTCCGTGAACGACATCGGTGATCGCGGTGTGCTGCTGCAGGTGATCAACGGGGGCGGCTCGCCGATCAACGTGACGATCTCCGACCCGAACAGCACGGCGGTCGGCAACCCCGGAACCACCACCCCGCAAGCCGTTGCGAACGGCACCGACGGGTGGTTCCGGGTCCTTCCGAACCACGTCAACCAGACCACCGGCGTCGCCACGATCACGTACTCGGGCATCACGTCGGTCACGTACAAGGCGATCCGCGCATGACCTGGATCAAGAACAACAGCGGCGAATACGCCTGGGTCGACGACCCTGACCAGGCCGCAGTCTGGACCCGAGTCCGCGGCTGGTCGGAGGCCGGCGAACCCGGCCTCGCCGACCGGATCCACGTCGTACACCCGGAATTCGGGCACGGCAACCCGCTCCCGGCCGAGGCGCTGGCCAGCGGCTGGGCCGCCATGGGCTGGGAGCCCGGCCCGCCTCCCGAACCGGTCGACCTCACCCGCGACGTGCCCGTCCAGATCACCGCGGACGTCACCCCGTACGTGCCCGCCATCAAGAACATCACGTCCGCCGGCGGCGGCGCTGAGAACGAGGAGTAGCCGTGGCCGACCAGCAAGTTGACGGAAACACCCGAGTCGTTTTCGCCAACATCGTCGCGCTAATGACCGCGCCGACCGCAGCCGAACTGAACGCCGCGCTGCGGCTCGACAAGACGATGAGCATCAACGGTCTCAACGGCTTCAAGCCGAACACCACCCGCGTGCCCAACGGCAAATTTAGCTCGAAGTTCGGCACGGCCCGAATGGGTCGGGTCGAACTGTCGATGGACGCCTTCCTGGAGTTCTTCAAGCAGGACGGCGTCGACACGATCTGGAACACCCTGCAGCTGAATGTCATGGGCTTCGTCGCCGTCCGGTACGGCATCGCCGCCGACACGGCCTTCGCCGCGACGCAGAAGGTCGACGTGTTCGCGGTCGAATGCGGGCAGCGATCCCGAGTCGATACGGAGCCGAACACCTACGCCCTGTGGCACAGCCCGCTGGCGTTCTACCTCGACCCCGCGTTCGAAGCAACCGTCGCCTGACCGCACCACCATCTGCCGCCACCCCCTGAAGCCGGGGTGGCGTTTTTCGTGCCCGGCCAGTCCACCCGAGCTGGCCGGGCGCTCCCTTCGGGAATCGGGTTGGAGAAACCGTGAGCAAGACCGTCGAGCAGATCGTCGCCGAGGGCCGCCTGCCCGAGGAAACCGTGAAGATCTGCCTCCGCGCCGACCTGGTCGCCGAACACGAACGCCTCGACACCGAACTCGAGCGGCTCCTGGAGACGCCGGTGCTGAAGTTCGGCGGCGACCCACGGCGCGCCCAGCTGGCCGAGCAGATCCGGGCACTCGAGGAGCAGATGGCCGAGTCGACCATCGAGTTCCGGATGCGGGCCATGCCGAAACGCAGGTGGCGCCGCCTGGTTGCCGAGCACCCGCCGCGGCGTACCCCTGATGACGAGGTTGATCCGCGTGACGATCGCGGCGTCAACAGCGAGACGTTCCTCCCTGCCATCGTCAAGGCATCCACCGTCGAGCCGGTCCTCAGCGACGAGGCATGGCTCGGCCTGCTCGGCCACACCGAGACCGAGGCCGAGGCGTTGGAAGCCGCAGGCAAGGCTGATGAGGTCCAGGACGGCAAGCTGTCCTCGCGGCAGCATGAGCTCCTACAGAACGCCGCATGGAACATCAACCGGGACGCGGTGGCGGTCCCTTTCTCGCCCGCCGCATCGCGGCTGACCCAGAGTTCCGCCGCCCGATAGAACTCGCCGACCGGCTCGGTGTCCCGCCATCACAGTTGGAAGGCCGTGAGCCGGCCGAGACGACCGTCTACGAGTACGCCGACGCTCCGGCCCGGCCGTGGTGGCTGCGCTGGCTCCCGTGGCGTCGCGCGCCGCGGCTGGTGCGGGCGGTCACCACCCGGGAGCCGCTGTACACCGAGCAGGACCGTGAGGAGCTGCTCGCCTACGCCATCTACCGCGAGGGCCTGTGCCCGGTCTGTGGCGGCGCGCTCGAAGAATGCACCTCGCACGAGGCGACCGGCATCCGTTTCAAGGCGCACCGCCTTCGCTGCCGACGTCGGGACGCCGTGTTGCGCGCGGCCGAAGAACTCGAGAACCCCCGGCGCCCGGAGGCGCTCGTCTGGTCGACGACCACCATCCGGAGGTGAGCCGTGACCCGGAAAGTCAAGGTTGAGCTGGCGGCCGAGGTCGCCCCGTACATCTCCGGGGTCAAGGCTGCCACGGCTGCGACGGAGGACCTCGGCGACGAGCTGGCCGAGACCGCCCGGAAGGGCGAAGGCCTCGAGAAGGCGACCGAGGACCTCGGCGAGAGCCTGGAGGACGTCAAGACCGACGCCGACCGGGCCGGCGACGCGATCGACGACATGGGCGACGCGGCCCGCCGCGCGGCCCGCCACGTCGACAAGCTCGACAGCGAGATCGCCGAGGCCCGCCGGGAGCTCGAGCGGCTCAGCGAGGAATGGGTCCGGGCGGACGAAGCGTCCCGGGTCGACCTCACTCAGGGCATCACCGCGCTGGAGGGCAAGCTTCGGGACCTCAAGAAGAATCGGTCGATCCAGGAAGCGCTGATTCCGAAGATCGAACCGGGGGAGGTCTTCGAGGAGTTCGGCAAGTCGGTGACCGCGACGGCAAAGTCGTCGTCGAGCCTCGGTAGCGCCGGCATTGCGATCGGCGCCACCATCGCCGCTGCCGCCGCGCCGGTGATCGGCGGCTCGATCACCGGCGCGCTCATCGGCGGTGTCGGTCTCGGCGGCATCGTCGGTGGTGTCGCGCTTGCCGCCCAGGACCCGGCCATCAAGGCGAAGGGCAAGGAGCTCGGGCAGAACTTCTTCGAAGGGCTGAAAGACGAGGCCGACGGCGCGTTCGCCAAGCCGGTGATGGACGCGATCGACGATCTGGAGAGCGCGGCCGCGACCTCTCTGCCGAAGATCGGCAAGATTTTCGACAACACCGCGCCCGGCCTGGAGGCCTTCACCGATTCGGTGATCGACGCCGGCGACGCCTTGATCGATAGCTTCGTGGTGGCGTCCGGCGAGTCGGAGGAGCCGCTGCGCGCGCTGGGCGACCTGGTCGAGACGGTGTTCGGCGAGGTCGGTGAGATGATCACCGAACTCTCGGACAACGCCGAGGACGGCGCGAAGTCGCTCGATCTGCTGGCCGACACGTTCTCCCTGGTGGCCGACACTCTGACCGTCGTGCTGGAAGCCCTCACGTGGGGCGGCGGCAAGATGAAGGACTTCACCGACAGCGTCCAGGCCCACCTTTGGCTGCTGGAGGACTTCATCCCCGGCCTCGATTTGACGGCTGACGGGTTCGACAAGGGCAGTGAGGCGGCGCTCAACTATCGGGCCGAGCAGGACAACCTGTACGCGACCACCTTGGACGTCGAGGTCGGCACCAAGGACCTGTCCGTCGCGACGTCGGAGCTCGCGGACAAGCAGACCGCCGCGGCGAAGGCCGCGGACGGGCAGCGTGCCGCGCTGGTCGAGCTCAGCAAAGAGCTGACGGGCGAGCTCGATCCGGTTTCGCAGCTGCTCGACGCCCAGAACAAGCTGACGGACGCGCAGAAGGCCAGCGCGAAGGCGATCAAGAAGCACGGCGAGGACAGCGAAGAGGCCGAGAAAGCGACTCGGGATCTAGCGAAGGCTGCGATCGATCTCCAGGGCAAGGCTGGGGCGTTGGGCGACACGTTCGATGGTCGGGTGTCGGCTGGGATGCGGGCGACGCTGCGGGCGGCGGGTCTCACCGAGACCCAGATCAACAACCTCGAGCGGCAGTTCCGTGAGGCGAAGGGCGCCGGCGACCAGTTCGCCAAGTCTTACCAGGCCAAGGTCAGTGTCAGCGGGATTGTCAACGCGTCGAAGGATGTCCGCGACCTTCAGAAGCAGATCAACCAGCTGCGTGGCAAGACGGTGCCGATCAACATCCGGGTCACGAAGCACGGCGAGATCACCTACGGCAACCAGGCCAGCGCGTATATGGCCGAGGGTGGCCCGGTCGTCGGGCCCGGCCCGAAGGGCGTCGACTCCGAAGTTCGTGTGCTGGCACCTGGTGAGCACGTCATGACCGCAGCTGAGGTCGACGCGATGGGCGGCCACCGGGCGGTCGAGCAGATGCGTGCGGACGTCCTCTCCGGCAGGCCCGGTGCGGCGACGTCGCGGGTCATGCCGGCCAGCGCACCTCAGCGGGTCGTCGTCGAGGTCCGTGGCGGCATCGACCTTTCCCGGGCTGACGCGACGGCGTTCGGGCAGCTCATGGCATCAACTCTGCGAACCGAGCAAGCGATCCGGACCGAGGTCAAGACGATCCTCGCCAAGACCTGACCGGGGGTGCACATGGACCTCACCACGGTGGCCCGGTTCCACATCGCTCCCGGGGCTGACCCGAGCGACCCCGACTCGTGGGTGTGGGTGAACCGCAGCCAGGACGTCAACCACGTCGACGGCGGGATCACAATCCGCGGTGGCCGGGCCGATGAGACCTCGCAGGTCGGGCCGAGCCGGGGCACCCTGCAGCTCGACAACGCCGGCGGGCATTACTGCACGGACAACCCGCTCGGCCGCTGGTTCGGGCTGCTCGAGCAGGGTGCCCCGGCCCGGTGGGGCACGATCTCCGGCGCCGACGCGTTCGGCACTCCGTCGGCGTCCGGGTGGGGGACGCCGGACGTCGGGATCTCGTGGACACACACGGTCACCACCGACGCGGAGTGGTCGATCTCTGGCGGCACCGGCCAGAAGGTCATGCCGGTCGCGAACACGGCACACAGCGCCCGGCTCGACGGCGCCCGCGCCCGGAACGGCGACGCGACGTTCACCATCATGAGCCCGGTCGTCGCAACCGGGGCGGCGCTGACGTTCGGCATGCAGGCCCGCTACACGTCCGGCAGCGACCACCTGTACTTCACCGTCGACCTCGCCCCGGGCGGGGTGCTGTTCGCGCAGATCCGCCGCCAGTACGGCGGGTCGCTGACCACCCTGGCCAGTGCAACCCTCGGCTGGACCTACAGCGCGAGCCAGCGGATCCGGATGCGCTGCCAATGGGACGGCCACCGCCTCCGGCTGCGGGTATGGCCGGAGGCCTCGCCCGAGCCGACCACGTGGGACCTGCTCGCCTCCGACACCACCTGCACCGGCAGCAACATCACGCTCCGGTGCTGGCGGGTCAACGGCAACACCAACGTGTCGCCGGTCTTCCACTTCGACGACCTCGAGATCGAAGCCGTCGAGATCGTCGGCACCGTCGAACGCTGGCCAGTCGACTGGGACGACACCGCCACCATCTCGTGGACGAGCATCGAGATCACTGGCATCAGCTACCAGCTCGGCCTCGGCCAGGAGCCGCTGCAGTCCCCGATCCGACGGCAACTCCTCGCGTCCGGGCCGTGGAACTACTGGCCGTTGGAGGACAAGGACGGCAGCCCGGCCGGATCGTCGGCGGTCACCCGCGCCCAGGCCGCCCGCCTCGGCGCCGGCGTGACGTTCGGCGCCCTCGACTGCCCGGCCGGTGCGCTGTCGGCGGCGACGCTGCCGACCGTTGGCACGCGCATCACCGGCACCGTCGCGCTGACGCGCCTGCAGACCAGCACCTCCGACGGCTACGCCGGCATGGCCTACTTCCGGATGCCGACGTTGCCGGGGTCGGAGCAGACCCTGATGGAGATCAGCGCGGTAGGCCGGGTCACCCGGTGGGTGGTTCGGGCCGCGGCCGTCGGGTGGTGGATCTACGGCTACGACGGCGGCGGCGTCGCCGTCGTGACGTCCGGGGTCCACCTGTACACCATCGACCCGACCCGCTGGTTCGCACTCCAGCTGGAGTGCGAAGAGACCGGCGGCGGCGCGAACACGAACTGGACGCTGATCTGGCACCAGGTCGGCTCGGACGTCAGCTACACCGCCAGCGGCACCTACGCCGGCCGCGCACCATGGCTGAACAGCGTGGCTGCGGTCGCGCCGGTCGACGGAACACTCGTCTCGCACATGTGGGCAGGCCCGGACGAGCTCCCGTTCGTTGACACCACGTTCATGCTGGTCAGCGCGGGTTACTCCAGTGAGCCAGCGTCCGACCGGATTCCACGGCTCGCCCTGGAAAGCGGCATGGAGATCGGCGTCGAGCCGGGCACGTCTGAGGCGTGCGGTATCCAGAAGCCCGGCACCGCGAACGCCGGGATCCGGGCGGCCGAGACCGCCGACATGGGCATCCTCTACGAGTCCGGCGCCTACCAGCAGTACCGGCCACACGGCGCCCGCCTCAACCAGGACGTGTGGATGACGTGGGCGATCGCCTCTGACGGTGACGTTGCCGGCCGGCCGCAGCCCGTCGACGACGACCAGCGCTTGCGGAACCGGTGGACGGTCACCCGCGAGGATGGCGGCGAGGCCACCGACGAGGACGCCGACAACATTCGTCGGCGTCGGCTGCGGCCGGACACCGCCACGGTCAACATCCACGACCCGGCCCGGCTCCGGGAGCACGCGTCGTGGCGGGTGCACCTCAGCACCTGGCCTGAGTACCGGTGGCCGTCCATCGAGATCGACTTGTCGGACAGCCCTGAGCAGCTGTCGCTGTGGCGGGGCCGGCCGTACGCGCCGCGGGTCACGGTGACTGGGGTTCCGTCGCAGGGCCCGACCGTCCGCGACCCGTCGCTGATCGTGGAGGGCTGGACGCAGGAGATCACCTCCCACTCGTGGAAGGTGACAGCGTCGTGCAGCCCGGCCCGGCCGTGGGATGTGGCCGAGTGGGACAGCACCGCGGCGCGCTGGGATCTGCGGTCATCGACGACCAGCGGCAGCCACGCTGCAGGCGTCACCACGATCACCCTGGCCATCACCGAAGACGAGGCCTGGTCCTCGACGTCGGCGTACGACCTCCTGATCTCCGGTGAGCTGATCGGCGTTCCGATCGGCGGCATGGGCGCCCGGACCGGCACGCCGGGCGCCTACCAGCAGATCCTGACCGGCGCTGTCCGCGCGAAGAACGGCATCTCCAAAACCCTGCCGGCTGGGTCCGAGGTCCACGTCATCCAGGGGAGGTGGTCGCCGTGACGACGTTCGAGTCCGGTCTGCAGGTGTTCGGCGGGGACATCGTCTACGCGTCCGACTACGCCGCTCTGGTGGCGTCGCTACCGAAGACGTATCGCAAGGACCTCGCCACGCCGCGGTCGTCGACGATCACGCTGGACGAGGACCCGGAGCTGGACGGGATCCCCTTGGGTGTCGGCGCGTACGACATCGAGCTGATCGCCTACTTCACGGTCGCCAACACGACCCCGAAGCTGAAGACCAGGTGGGGGTTCACCGGCACCATCACCAACACGCTCCGGCTCTGCCACGGCCCGGGTGCCAACAACGTCGGCGGCCCGGAAGCCGTCAGCGACGCGACGATGCGGGCGTACGCGCTGTCCAGCCAGGACGCGATCTACAACACGTCCACCTCGTCGGCGTACTCCGCCATCTCGGAGATCGCGTACGGCGTCGAGGTCACCGTGGCCGGCAACCTTTCGCTGCTGTGGGCGCAGTCCGTGAGTAACGCCAGCGCGGTCACCGTGCGGGAGGACTCCGCGTTCCGCGTCCGGAAGATCAGATAGGAGGCTGGAATGGCCTGGATCCTCGTGCCCTGCCTCGGGCAGCTGCGCACCGACCTCAACCGGCTCGCGCCGAACCGCGACAAGAGCAGCGACGGCACGATCGGCGACACCGCCCACCAGAGCCGCGTCAGCGACCACAACGACGACGAGGTCGGCAACGTCCCGATCCGCGACGCCGACTCGAAGCACGAGGTCCACGCCTACGACGCCGACGTCGACCTGCGCGAGCCCGGCCTGACGATGGAGCGGGTCGTCCAGCACATCGTCGCCCGCTGCCGGTCCGGCGCCGAGAAGCGGCTGCGCTACATCATCTTCAACCGGCGGATCTGGGAGGCGTCGAACGGCTGGCGCCAGCGCGCCTACGCCGGCGACAACCCGCACGACAAGCACGCCCACTTCTCGTCCTCGTACGAGACCTCCCGCGAGGCCGACACCTCGTCGTGGCACCTGGACGAACTGATCGAAGGGACCGACGACATGCCCATGCTGGTCAAGAAGGGCGACGTCTCCGAGCAGGTGAAGTTCTGGCAGTTCCTGCTGGGCAAGCTCGGGTACACGATCGCCACCGACGGGGAATACGGCCCGAAGATGGAGGCGATCGTCAACGAGGACCGGGCCAAGAAGGGCCAGGGCGCGAACCCGCAGATCTCCGCGTGGCACGCCGTCGAGCTGCTCGAAGACCTGGCCGCCAAGCACGCCGGCAAGCCGGGGAAGGACGGCCGCGACGGGGCCGACGGCAAAGACGGACGGGACGGTGCGCTCACCGGCACGCTCACCGTGACCGGCGGCAACCTGACGGTCGAGGCTGGGGCGTCGCATGCATGAGCACGCGGCGAGCATCCCGGCCTCGGCGGCCGGCAGTCTTCACCCTGACCAAGGACATCGGTTCGTGGCTACTCGGCGTGGGCCTGATCGTGCACCAGGCTGGGTTCGTGCCGGCGACGGACTTCAACATCACCCTGACGCTGCTCGGAGCCGTGCTCGTGGGGGTTCCCGGCGCGTCCCAGCTGCTGGCGCTGCGTACCGGTGGACAGCCGTCGGAGGATCCGCCTTCGGAATCGTCGTCGCCGTCGCGGCGATCGCCATCCGAGCAGCAGGAGGCTGACCGGTGAAGCGTCGCGGATGGTACTGGTGGGCCGCGCTGCTGCTGTCGTCGCTGACGACCGGCACCGCGGCGGTGGCGATCTCGCTGCACTCGCAGGCTGAGTCGGAGCGGAAGTTCTGCGAGATCGTGATCTCCCAGGACGATGCCTGGTCGGAGAGCACACCGACCACAGCGACCGGCCGGCGCGTTGCCGAGGCGGTGGCCAAGCTTCGGCGGGACCTGGGCTGCCCAGCCCGGTAGCGCGGCGGCGCCCGGCGGGTGGGTGGCTGTGACCTTCAGGGAGCCATTGCTTCCGCCCGGGCTCCGGACGTCCCGCGCTCTCAAGTCTGCTCCGCTACGGCCCGGCTCGGTAGCTGTTCACAAGATCCCGGGCTGGCGGAGGACCCACAGCCGTTGCCGGTCGGCGACCTCGAGGTCGGCGCCGGCCGCCCGATAGGCGTCGGCGAGCCGCTGCAGGTGGGTCCATCCGGTTTTCTCGATCCGGCCGAGGACGTTGCCGAGCTCGATGCCGTAGACGATCGGGTCGCGGGTGATCGCGTGGAGTTCAGCGACGGTTTGCTCGTCGACGTCCCGGCCGAGTGCCTGGATAAGTCGCTCGGCGTGGCCGGACACGGCCGCGGCCGCCATCCGCTGTTCGCGGTTCAGCTTCGCCCCGTACGGCACCTTCACCATCTCTGACCTCCTGAGGAGGAGTTCATCATGCTCGCTCGTATTCGCAAGGCCGTCATCGCCGGGGTCGGTGCCGGGATCGCTGCGGCGGCCGCCGTGGTGGCGAAGGCCGCTGAGACCGGGACGCTCGGCGAGCAGACCACCCAGCAGGCGATCGGCGCGTTCATCGCAGCCGGGACCGTCATGGGCTGGGCAACCTGGCGCGTTCCGAACGCCAGCGCGTGAACGCCTGGACGTGGGCGTGGATCGGTTGGGGCCTCTACTTCGCGGTCGTCGAGGGCCTGGCCCTGAAGAACCGCAAGAAAGGCGACACCCTCAGCGAACACGTGTGGGCGTTCCTCGGCTACCGCGAAGGCCGCGTCGGCCAACCCACCGGCACCGAGCGCCTACGCCGCTTCCTCACGCTGGCCGGGCTCGCCTGGCTGGTCGTCCACCTTCTGACCGGCGGTGTCTTCTAGCGCCGCGGCACCGCCCTCACCCCCAGATACGGAGACCCACCCGTGAACTTCGGCCAAGCGCTCGACGCCGTGAAGCTCGGCAGCAAGATCGCCCGCGAGGGCTGGAACGGCAAGAACATGTTCGTCGTCTACCAGAAGGGCTACCCGGACGGCATCGGCGCGAACGCCAACACCGCCGAGGCCCTTGGCGTCGACGAGGGCACGGTGCTGGTGTTCCGCCCGTACCTGACGATGCGCACGGTCGACGGCGAGTTCGTGCCGTGGGTGGCATCGCAGACCGACCTGCTCGCCGAGGACTGGACGATCGTTCTGTAGGTCAGAACCAGGCGTGCGCTTCCTGGGCGGCGAGGCGTGCGATGTCGTCGACCGACAGCCGCGGCACACCCTGCTCGTCGACGAGCGCCACCACACCCTCCGGCCGCTCCACACCCGCCCGCACCTGGTGGTCGAGCACCGCGACCAGCCGCGCCGCGATCCGCTCCTCAAGAGTCATCCGCCGACCGTAGTCCGAACCCAACGACAGCGCCCCGCCCTGTGGACAACCGTCCCGGGGCGGGGCGCTTCGTCGTGTCCAGGGTCAGGCCGACTCCAACTCGATCAGCTTCGTCTTGATCCGGATCTTCGCGTTCGGGCCCTTCGTATCCGCGTCCCGCACTACCGTGTCGAACCGGTCATGGGTCAGCTGGAACACGCCGATCATCGGCCCGTCCTCGATGCCGGTCACCTCGTACGTGACCCGCCACGTCGTGCCGAGCGGCACCCGCTCGCCCTCCCAGTCGAGCTTGATCTCAAACTCCACGGTGCAGCCGGCCGAGCCGAAGCACTCCTGATCCAGGATCTGCGGGGACAGCTTCGCGGCGGTCACCGGCGGCGTCTCGACCGGCGCGGGCGACGGCGCCGCGGTGGTCGTCCCGGCCGCGGCCGGGGTCGGCTGGGCCAGCTGCTCGTCGACGGTGGCGATCGCCTGCTCGGTCCGTGAGGCGGGTTCGTCGGAGCTCGACATCGCGAGGGCCGTTCCGCCGGCGCCGACGACGAGCGCCAGGGCGACAGCGCCGATCCACAGCCAGGGCCGTGGCTGGACGGGCGGCGGAGGGCTGGCGGGGTGGTGGTCGTGGCCGGGCGGGTACGACACGGTGTCTCCCGGGTGAGGGCGTGGGTGTGGGGTGCCGTGGCCAGGGTGGGGCGGCAAGTCAAGAGCATGGATGGTCCCGACGTGGCGCGGCCAGTGTGGACGGATGATCAGCGCCGAACTCCGGCCGAACGGCGGACCTCGTCTCCGAACCGTCTGATCGTTGGTCATGGCGTACCGTCGATATTGGCGGCCGGTTGTAGCGGCCGGCCGCCGCACCCTGACCGCTACCAGGGAGCACCAATGGACCCGTACGCTGACCCGCTGGCATTCGGCCAACGACTGCAGATCCTCCGCACCCGCCGGGGCCTCACCCGAGACCAACTCGGTGGCCTGGTCGGCCGGTCCGGGTCGTGGGTCAAAGGGCTGGAAGTCGGCCGTCTGAAGGTGCCGAAGTTGGACGTGATGCTGGCCCTCGCCGAGGCCCTGCGGGTCCGTGACCTGGCCGATCTCACCGGCGACCAGTCACTGCACGTCGACCTATTCGCCGGCCCCGGCCATCCGCGTCTCGCAGCCGTCAAAGCAGCGATCGACGCCTTCCCGATCGCCACCGCGCGAGAGGCACCATCGATCGCCCACATCCGGGCCCGGCTGGCGCGTGCATGGTCGGCGAGGCACTCGGCACCCAACCACCGCGAGGTGGTCGGTGCGTTGCTGCCGGAGCTGATCCGGGACGCGCAGGTCGCCGTCCGGCAGGCCGACACCGGCACGGACCGCCGGGCGGCACAGGCCGTGCTGTCCGAGGTCTACTCGCTGGCGCAGTTCTTCGTGGCCTACCAGCCGGATGCCGCTCTGCTCTGGCGGGTGGCCGAGCGCGGCCTGGTCGCTGCCCAGGAGTCCGAGGACCCGCACGCCATCGGCGTGGCCGCGTGGCTGACCGCCCAGGCACACCGCGACTCCGGGCCGACACACTTCGATGCTGCTGACGCGGTGAACCTGGAGACCCTCGCCTACCTCGAACCCCTGCTTGAAGACGCGTCGGATGACGTCCTGGCGATCGCGGGCGCGCTGACGTTCGAGGCCGGATACACCGCCGCCCGCCGCGGGACGGCCGGTACGGCATGGCGCTACTGGGACACCGCCCGCACCATGGCGGACCGGCTCCCGGACGGCTACTACCATCCCGTCACATCGTTCTCCCGGGCAATCATGGGGGCGCACGCGGTGACCGTCGCCGTCGAGCTCCGCCAAGGCGGCGAGTCGGTGCGGCAGGCTGTGGCGGCCGAGGCGACGACCATCCCGTCCCGCCCGCGTCGGGCCCGGCACCGGGTCGAGGAGGCGCGGGGGTACCACCTGAACGCGGAGCCGGACGTTGCTCTGGCCACCCTGGAGCGGGCGCACGAGGCCGCGCCCGAAACGATCCGCTACAACGGGTACGCCAAGCGGATCGTCCTCGAGGAGGCCGAGTCCAAGAGCCCGGCCCGGCGTCGGCGTGCCTCCGCGCTCGCCGTGAAGATCGGCCTGCTCGCCGCATAGCGAGGGGGCACAAACTGTGCCCGTTCTGCCACCAGCCCGCCCATAGCTTCGATCGCAGCGGCGGCGGGCTGCGGAGCCGTGAGAAAGCCACCCCTGCCCGCCGTCGCCCCGATCCCCCGGGAGGCGAGCGTGATAGCACAGATCGTCCAGCACCTGCTCAGGCACGACCGTGTCGCCGCGACGCGGGCCAAGCAGGCCGCGGCCCGCAGCGAGGCCGCCGCGCACAGCACCGCCATCGCAAGGATCCTCGACCAAGGCCGGAACCTGCCGGACCCGGCCGCCGCGCACACGAGGCGGACGGCATGACCGTGCTGCGCCACTACCCGCCCGGCGTGGTCCTCCACACCTCGTCCTGCCCGGACATCACCGGCCACTCGGCGCCCAGCCTGCAGGTCCTCCAAGCCGTCCTGAAGTACCCCAGCTACCGCTACTGCATGTGCACCGGCGGCGGCCCCGAGACCGCCCCGTACGTCGTCGTCGAGCGCATCGACTACGGCGACCACCTCTACATCCCGAAGCCCGGAAATCCGCCACGCGACGCCGTCCGGGCGCTCTGCCGGACCTGCCGCGGCACCCACGGTCCTGCCCAGCAGGACGACCTGGGCTCGGGATTCGTGGTCGCCAAGCCGGGACAACGCCGATGACCGCCGAACCGGAGGCCGGGCTGATCATGCCGCCGCCGGCACCCCGCCGCGGCGAGGAGATCCGCATCATCCGGCCGGGTGCACCCGACATTCGGATGCGGTTCGAACGCGTGGATCGAGAGGCCGGCTGGAACCCCGCGCCGGGCTGGCTGCTGCTGTTCGGCGAGATCCTTGAAGGCCTGATCAACACGGGCGGCTGGCGTTGGCGGACCCTGTGCGCCCGGCCCATCGAGCGCGGCGTCTACCAGATGGTGGGCGTCAAGCCTCAGCACCGATGACAGCCCGGCCCGGACCGCTGTACCCGTGGCACATCCCCGACATGGCTACGTACGACTGCCGCCGTTGCGGCGAACCCTGGCCTTGCGAGGATGCCCGGTTAGACCTGATCGAGCTGTGGGCGCCGGCCGAGTTGGACTTGCGCATGACCGCAGAGATGCGGCTGGCCGCCCCGGTCCTGCCGGACGTGCCGCTCGAACCGAGATTTCTCGGCTGGATCCGCCAGCTGAGGGAGGGATAGAGATGCAGATCAAAACCAAGGGCATGACGGTCGACCTGGGCGACGCGACGTGGACGAAGAGCAGCCGTTCCGGCGCGGCCGGCCACTGCGTGGAGATCGCGTTCGTCGGGCAGGCGACCGCGGTCCGCGACTCGAAGAACCCGGACGGCCCGGCGCTGGTCTTCACCGGCCCGGAGTGGGATGCGTTCCTGGAGGGCGCGAAGCACGGCGAGTTCGACAAGAAGGACTGACCCGAAGGGAACAAACGCCGGCGGTCGAGGAGCGATGGGCGCCCTCGGCCGCCGGCCTATTCGCCTTCCTCGCCGGGTTCCTTCGCGAGGTCGGGCCGGTGCTTCCGGATCCACCCCTCCACCTCGGACGCAAGCCAGACCCGGCGGCCACCGAGGACGTAGCCGGGCGCGGGGAAGTCGTCGCGGTCGATGATGCGCTGGGTCCACTGGCGGGAGTACCCGAGGCGTGCGCGGATCTCGCCGGTGCCCATGAGGCGGACGAGGCGACGCCTGGGTGTCATATCGGGCGACGGTATGGCTCGTGATGTTGGCCGACGGACCATTGGCTCTACAGCCAACTGTGCACGCGTCAAGGTGGCGGTTAAGGATCAGACGGGCACGTTTCGCTCCGGGAAACCTGAGAACGATTCAGCCGTTCGGACATCTGCCCGTAACCTTCGGCCCCAATGTGTGGTGACGTGCTCACAGGGGGTAGCCAGGCGCGGTGTTTGATGCTGAAAATATCCCCCTCACGGTTAACAGGGGTTCCTATCCCGGCATCGTGCCTGGTCAGGGACCTAGGGGTGGCATGTCCGATTGTGATCTGAGGGGAGATCCGACGTGACCGACACCAACAGCCCGCCCGAAGCCGCCGTAGTCTTCGTGCCCGTCTCGAAGGGAGAGATCACCGCGCAGTACTTCGCGCAGTGCATGACCCACTGCGCCGAAGCCGGCTACACATTCGCGGGCATCGTCCGCACCTACAAAGACGGGCTCCGCATGCTCGCCGACGGAACCGCCCAGGTCGTCATCGCCCGCCGAGACAACGTCGACCCCCGCGGCCCCAGAGTCGAGTTTGTTGGCGACGCCCCCCAACTCGCCATCCGCCCAACGCGACCGGGTTCCCCCGACCCCGACCGGAGTCGTCGCCCCCGACGGCTGCGTCGCGAGTAGCACCTTCCCGCGAGGCGCCACCCCACCTAGACAAGGAAGGTGGGGTGGCGCTTCATTGTGCCTACAGGGCGGCAACCGCGCTGGCCAACGCGCCCTCAGCGACGTCGACATATCGCTGCGACGTCGCGATGCTGGAATGACCGAGGAGTTCCTGAACGGCCCGGATGTCGTGCCCGGACGTCTGGTAAGTGCGGGTACCGAACCGGTGCCGGCCCATGTGGTTGTGGAAGCCGGCGTAGCCGAGCGCCTTCAGATGCTGCCGCACGCCGACGGAGATGCTGTTCGGAGTCATCCGCTTTTTCGTGCGGGCGCCGACCATCAGCGGCCCGGCTGGCATGTGCTGCACCCGTTCCCAGATGTTCGGGTGGGTCGGCACGTCCCGGTATTTGTTGCCCTTACCCCACAGGCGGGTGACCCGCTCGGTGACGTGCTCACGGTCCAGCCGGGAGATCTCGATACACCGCAGGCCGCCATACGAGGACAGGTCGATGGCGAGCGCCCACGGCATGGCGGCTCGCGCCCGGATGTCGGCCAGAGCATCCTCAGGCCACGGCTTCGGCCGGGCCGGCGGCGTTGGGACGTTCGGCAGCCAGACGGTGACGTCGTAGTCGACCCATCGGTTGGCGACTGCCCACCGCACGTAGCCGCGGACGATGGCGATGTAGTTCGATCGGGTGGCTGCGCTCCGGCCGGGCCGGCAGATCCAGGCGCGGATGCTGTCGGTTGACGATCCGAGGATGCCGCCGTCCAGCTCGATGTCCATGCGCCGCAGGATGGCCTCGTAGTGGCCGAGTGAGTTGTCGCCGAGCGGCCGAATGCCGAGGGCGCCGTCTTCACGGAAGAGCAGGTAGTCGCGGATCGGGTCGATGTCGGTGTCGTCCATGATCGCCTCCTGCTCTTGATCCTGAGCGTCGGCGATCATCGGGGCATCGGCCGATCACCCCGGCGACCAAGCGGTCGGAGCGCCTTTGGCTTGCGCTGGGTCACCGGAACGGCTGATACGGGTCGTACGGAATCACGACGTCCGCCGGAGTAAGGGCCGGTTTTGGGCCGGTGGTCGTCCGTTCGTCCGGTCGGGTGACCCGAAGGGGTGGTCGTGTGCAAAGTTGCGATTAAGGAGTACGCTCCCAACCGGTTCCCAGGCCCGACGACGTACGGAGGTGATCGCTGTGCGAGATAGCGATCCTCCCAGTCGTGGCCGGGACGCTCGTCAGCGTTTCTGACCGCTGACCAGATCTCCCTCCGCACGCCACCGGCCCGCACAGGCCGGCCTCGACGCGTGCGGTGGTTCCGGCCGCGAAGTGACCCAGCCCGAGCTCAGTCACCAGCGGAAGTCGGTTTCGTCATGAAGAACTTCGTCGCGCCCCTCGGTTTCACCCTGCTGTCCGCCTGGGTGGTCGTGCTGTTCGTCCTCGCCCACAACACCCCCTGATTTCGTCAGGGCAGGCGAGACGTCCACAACAGGCTCATCGCGGCACCGGCCAGCCCCAGCAGCAGGCCGGCCGCGGCGTACCACTGCGTCACCTCGCGTGGTTCGGTGCGATGCCCGATCGAGCTGCCCATGTCCTCGTACACCTGCTTCAGCTCACTGACCGACGCGGCCTCGTAGAAGTAGCCCTTCGTGTTGTCGGCCAGATCCTGCAGCGAGAGCCGGTCGACCGGCACCTTCTGCACCGAGCCGCGGATGTCGACCACACCGGTGTCGGTGCCGAACGCGATCGTCGACACCGGCACGTTGGCCTGCGCGGCCGCGGTCGCCGCGTCCTCGATCGACCGGCCCGACGTGCGGTAACCGTCGGAGAGAAGCACGATCCGGGCCGGCGGCGCACCGTCCGCGCCGTCCGACGGCACCATCCGGATCGCGTCCAGCGAGGTGAACACCGCCTCACCGGTCGCGGTCGCCTCGGCCAGCGTCAGCCCGTCGATCGCCGCGATCACCGCGGAACGGTCCTTCGTCGGCGCCACCTGCACGTTCGCCGCCTTGGCGAAAGAGACCAAGCCGAGGTTGTACGTCGACGGAAGCTCACTGACGAATGCCTTGGCCGCCTCCTGCGCCGCCTCGATCCGGCTCGGCTCGACGTCCTCGGCCTGCATCGACAGCGAGACGTCGATGGCCAGCATCACGGTGGCCCGCTCGAGCGGCTCCTCGGTGTCGACCGACGGCCGGGCGGTCGCGGCCGCCAGCGCGCCCATCATCAGCAGGAACGCCGCCGCCGACACGTGCCGGCGCCAGCCCAGGCCTTTCGGGGCGAGCGTGCGCAGCAGGTCGACGTTGGTGAACCGCATCGCGTACTGCCGCTTGCGGAACTGCCGCCAGACGTACGTCCCGGCCATGGCCAGGACCGGCAGCAGCGTCAGCAGCCACCACGGCTCCAGGAAACGGATCATCGTGTGGTCCCTCGGGTACGGGCGTGGCGCGAAGCGGCCACGAAGCGGACCATGTCGAGCAGCCAGTCGGTGTCGGTGCGCAGCCGCAGGTGAGCGGCCCCGGCCGCCCGCAGCGCGCGGGCGATCGCGGCACGCTGCTCCCCGGCCGCCTCCGCGTACCGCCGGCGCAGTTTCGCATCGGACGTCTGCACCTCGTGCAGCATCCCGGACTCCGGGTCGGCGAGCGCAAGCACGCCGACGTCGGGAAGCTCCAGCTCACGCGGGTCGACCACCTCGATGGCCAGCACGTCGTGCCGGACCCCGAGCTTCTTCACCGGCCGGGCCCAGCCCTCCACCGGCGCCAGGAAGTCGGAGATCACCACGGCCACGCCGCGTCGCCGGGGTGGCCGGTTCAGCATGTCGATCAGGGCGCCCAGGTCGGTGCGCCCGGGCCGGATCCGGGTTCCGGCGATCGCCCGCAGCAGTCCCTGGGCCTCCTTGCGGCCGGGCCGCGCCGGAAGACGCAGGACCGGGGACGAGGGTGGCGGCTCGGCCTTCGCGGCCGCCTTGCGGCGCCACCAGCTCCCGGTGGGTTCCCTTTCCGGTACGCCGGACCCGGTGCCCACCACGGCCCCGATCCGGTTGCCGCCCCGGACGGTGAGATGCGCCATCGCCGTGGCGGCCGCGATGACCAGGTCCCGTTTCAGCCACTTCGCGGTGCCGAAGTCGAGACTGGCCGACAGGTCGACCGCCAGCCAGGTCTCCAGCTCGCGGTCGGCGACCGTGCGGCGTACGTGCGGCATCGTGGTCCGGGCCGTGACCGGCCAGTCCATCCGCCGCACGTCGTCGCCGGGCCGGTACTCCCGGGATTCACCGGCCTCGCTGCCCGGACCGGGGAGCAGGCCGGCGTAGTCGCCCTGGAGCAGGCCGTCGAGTTTGCGGGTGACGAGCAGCTGCAGCTTGGCCAGGACAGCCTCGGCCCGGGCCGCCTCGTCCGGGGCGACGGACATCGGGGCGCCCGGCGCCGTCATGACTGGCCGGGCCAGTTGCCGCCCGGCTGTTGCGGGCGGCCGTTCTCGTAGACCGCCGCCGGAACACCACTGGTCGGCTGGGCCGCGGGCGGACCGGAGAGCGGCGGACCGGCGACGTACTGCGCGGGGTGCGGCTGGCCGGCGGCGATCGGGGTCAGCGGGCCGGGCGGTGCCGGCTGGATCGGCGGGGCCTGGCCGGGCTGGGCCGGCTGCCCGTTCGGCGAGCCCTGACGCGAGGAGACCTGCGGCGGCGGGACCATCTGCATGATCCGGGCCACGACGTGGTCGGCCGGGATGTCGTCGGCCAGCGCGTCGTAGCTGAGCACCAGCCGGTGCCGCAGGATGTCCGGCGCGATGTCCTGCACGTCCTGCGGGAGCGCGTAGTCACGGCCGCGCAGCAGGGCCAGGGCGCGGGTGGCCCGGACGATGCCGAGCGAGGCGCGGGGACTCGCGCCGTACTGGATGAGCTGGGCAACGTCGGGCATGCCGTGCTGGGCCGGTGCGCGGGTCGCCAGCACCAGCCGGACCGTGTAGTCGACCAGCGCGTTGTGCACGAACACCTGGTCGGCGCGGCGCTGCAGCGCCAGCAGGTCGGCCGGGGTGAAGATCTGCTTCGGCTCGGGGGCGCTCACGCCCATCCGGTAGACGATCTCCCGCTCCTCGGCGTCGGTCGGATACCCCACGATGATCTTCATGAGGAACCGGTCCCGCTGCGCCTCGGGCAGGGGGTAGACGCCCTCCTGCTCGATCGGGTTCTGGGTGGCCATCACCAGGAACGGGTCGGGCACGTCGTAGCTCTTGCCGCCGATCGACACCTGGTGCTCGGCCATCACCTCGAGCAGCGCCGACTGCACCTTCGCCGGAGCGCGGTTGATCTCGTCGGCGAGCAGGAAGTTGACGAACACCGGGCCGAGCTCGACGTCGAACTGCTCGTTGGACTGCCGGTAGATCCGGGTGCCGACGATGTCCGACGGCACCAGGTCGGGCGTGAACTGCACCCGCGAGAACGTGCCGCCGACCACCTTGGCCAGGGTCTCCACCGCGAGGGTCTTGGCCACGCCGGGCACACCCTCGAGCAGGCAGTGCCCGCGGGCCAGCAGCGCCACGAACATCCGCTCGACCATCCGGTCCTGACCCACGATGACGCGCTTGACCTCGAACATGGCGCGCTCGAGCTGCGACGCGTCCCGCGCCGGCGGCACCGGAACGTCGGCGTCGGCGCTGGTCTCGGTCTCGGGCGTGCTCGGCTGCGCCACCGGTCCTCCACAACGGTCGTGATCGCCGGCACTTCGATGCCGACGCTCAAGACTTACACGACACCCAACAGCACACGGCTGAGAGGTTCCTAAGAGCCCGATCAGAGGCCTTTGCACGGCAGCATAGAAAGCACGCGCGTCATCCGGGCGTCATCATCGCCGGATCGGTGGTGTCTTCGCAGCCCAGAGTGCCATGGGCCGAAGGTGTGGATCTTTCTGCGCGATCCGCCGGATCGGGCACCGTCACCGGGTACTCACGCGACCTTGCCAAGCGTGTAGCATTTGCCTCGTCGCCGGGCGGCTTCCCCCGTGGCCGCCCGGCGCTCAAACTTTCTGCTCCCATCCGTAGTGTTACGGCATGGTCGAGGATTTCCTGCAGATCCAGCCCCCGGCGGCATCGCCGCTGGCACCTCAGTGCTCGGCGAAGGGTTGCCGGGCCACGGCCGAGTGGCAGCTCCACTGGAACAACCCGAAAATCCACACCCCGGAGCGCCGGAAGACGTGGCTGGCCTGCGGCGAGCACCGCGCCACCCTGGGCGGCTTCCTCGAAGTACGCGGGTTCCTGCGTGAGGTGACTCCCTTCGCCTCGTCGGACGGTGCGATCGTCTCCTAGGCTCTAGTTGTGAACGAGCCGTCTGCGTCAATCGCCGTCGATGCACTGGAGCCCTGGCCCGGCACCGTCGCATGGCGCCCGGTCTCCCCCCGGCTGATCGTCGTCCACCTGATCGGGGTCGCCGCGTGGACCGTGGCGCTGCTCGGCGGCCTGCTCGCCGGCTACCTGATCGTCCGCGGTTCACCCTGGCTGTGGGGCATGGCCGCCGTGGTGGTGCTCGGTGTCTGGCGGGCCGTCGTCGCCGTCCGAGCGGTCCGCGCCTGGGGATACGCCGAGCGCGACAAGGACCTGCTGGTCCGGCACGGTCTGGTGGTCCGGCACCTGTCCATCGTGCCGTACGCGCGGATGCAGTACGTCGACGTCACGGCCGGGCCGCTGGAGCGGGCGTTCGGGCTCGCCACCGTCCAGCTGCACACCGCCGCCGCGGCCAGCAACGCGCGCGTGCCCGGCCTGCCGCCGGACGAGGCGTCCCGCCTGCGCGACCGTCTGACCGCCCTCGGCGAGGACCGGGCCGAGGGCCTGTGACCAGCGCCGGGCTCCCCCATCCCACGCCGCCGGACGCCGATCTGCCCGCCGGTGCACCGGCCGTGGCCCCGCCGGACGGGTCGCCGGCTCCGGGCGTACCGCCGACGGGTCTTCCTCTGCCCGGATCCGCGGCGGACGCCGCACCTCCCGCCCCACCGGGAGCCGAAGCTCCTCCACCACCCGGGCCGACGCCGGACGCCGCACCTCCCGCCCCACCGGGAGCCGAAGCTCCTCCACCACCCGGGCCGACGCCGGGCGCCGCGCCTCCCGCCCCGCCGGTGGTCGAGGCCCGTCAGCGGCTGCATCCGCTCAGCCCGCTGCTCAAGGGTGCCAAGAGCATCGCCGTGATCGCCGCGGCGCTCTCCTGGAACACCCTCGGGCGGGTCGGGGCCACCGACTTCGCGCTGATCGTTCTCGGACTCGCGGTCGCCGTGGGGATTTTCTCGGCCATCGGCTGGTGGAACACGGGCTATCACGTCGTCGGGCGCGAGCTCCGGATCGCCGAGGGGCTCGTGTGGCGTCGCAACCGGGCCATCCCACTCGACCGGCTCCAGGCCGTCGAGGTGCGCCGGCCGCTGCTCGCCCAGATCAGCGGACTCGCCGAGCTCCGGCTCGAGGTCGTCGGCGGCAGCAAGACCGAGGCGCCGCTCGCCTTCCTGACCGTCCGGGACGCGACCGCGCTGCGCGAGCGGCTGCTGTCGCTGTCCGCGCGGGCCGTCTCCCCAGCGGTCCCCGGCACCGCCACCGACGCACCCGCCGTCGCGGAACCCCCGCTCTTCCAGGTGCGCAACCGCGACCTGCTGATCAGCCAGCTGCTCACGCCGCAGGCGTTCTTCCTGCCGTTCGGCGTGGCGTGGGTGATCACGCAGTTCGTGATGGAGGGCACGTGGACCTTCATCGGCATCGCCAGCACGGTCACCGCGATGGCCGGTGTGCTGCTGCAGCCGATCCGGCGTGTGCTGCGCGACTGGGATTTCCGGCTGTTCCGCGGTGAACGGCTGGTCGTCAACTACGGGCTGCTGGAGACCCGCAACCAGGTCGTGCCGCCGCACCGGGTGCAGACCGTGCGGATCACCTGGCCTCTGCTGTGGCGCAGCAAGCGATGGCTGCACCTGACGCTGGACGTGGCCGGGATGTCCGGCCCCGAGCCCGGCGACGACCGCGGCTCCGACCGCCTCATGCCGGTCGGCGACCTGACCCAGGCCCGCACCCTGGTGGCGGCCGCCCTGCCCGGCGTCGACATCGCCGGGCTGGCCACCTCGCCACCACCGCTGCGGGCACGGTGGCTGCACCCGTTCGGGCTGCGGTTCTACGGCGCCGGGCTCGCCGGTGCGGTGTTCGTCAGCCGGTCCGGGCGGCTGACCCGGGAGATGACGCTCGTGCCGTACGCGCGTATGCAGAGCGTGCGGATCGTGCAGGGTCCGTTGCAACGGCGACTCGGGCTGGCCACCGTCTACGCCGACACGGCCGGCGGACGCGCCGGGGAGGCCCGCGACCGGGATCTGACCGAGGCGTACGCGATCGCCGACCAGTTGGCCGCCCGCGCCCGCCAGGCCCGTGCCGCCCTGGTCTCCCCCGGCTCCGCCCCACCCGCCTCGCCAGGCTCCGCCGGAACGGTTACGCCCAGCTCCGCCCTGCCCGCCTCACCAGGCTCCGCCGGAACGGTTACGCCCAGCTCCGCCCTGCCCGCCTCACCAGGCTCCGCCGGAACGGTTTCGCCCGGCTTCGTCCCCTCGGAGGCGAAACCGCCCGGCGATCCGGTCGACGAGACGTACTGGCAGCGGCCCGAACAGTCTTAAGCTCTACCAATGGAGCTTCCGGAGTTCGCACCCGGTCTCAGCGCCCGGGTCGAGTTGACGGTCACCGACGCCGACACCGCCCAGTTTCTCGGCTCCGGCGACGTGCCGGTCCTGGCCACACCGCGGGTGCTGGCCCTGGCCGAGGCGGCGACGGTCGCCACGACCGCCCGCCTCATCCCCGGCGGCATCACCACGGTCTGCAGCCGGGCCGAGATCGAGCACCGGGCGCCGACGCCGCTCGGCCGCGGGGTGGCCGCGCAGGCCACGCTGACCAAGGTGGACGGGCCGAAACTGTTCTTCGACGTGACCGTGCACGACGGCGACACGCTGGCCGCCGAGGTCCGCATCGAGCGCGTCGTCCTCGACCGGCAGCGCTTCATCGCCCGGGCCCTCGGCGACTGACCGTGTGGTGACCTGCGCCCACCCACAAGCCGCACATCACCACGCAAGACGTCCCACCCGGCAGCGTGGAAACCCGCGCCCACCCGCGAGCCACACATCACCACGCAAGACGTCTGGGCCTGCCCCGTTTTGACGGACATCCAAGATCAGGGGACCTGGGGTCTCCGGGAGGATGTCCAGCATCATGGAGAGCGTGGGAAAGAAGCGAT
>NZ_PVMZ01000041.1 GCF_003001815.1 Actinoplanes italicus | reverse complement strand
ATCGCTTCTTTCCCACGCTCTCCATGATGCTGGACATCCTCCCGGAGACCCCAGGTCCCCTGATCTTGGATGTCCGTCAAAACGGGGCAGGCCCACCCCGGAAGTGCGGTCGAGCGGGTGCCTGCTGCCCTTCGTCCTGTCGTGCGCGGTCCGGTGCCGGTCGTTGTGGCGTGTTCCCACAGGTCGGGGCTGCCGCGGCCGAAAATGTCGTACCCCGGCGGTAGCGTGCCGCGCGTCAGGGTCGAACGGCGATCGGAGGGCCGGATGTACCGGCAGGGTGACGTGCTGATCATTCCGGTGGTGGAGACGGCGGTGCCCGCGTGCGCTCCGGTTCCACGTGACCGCCGCGGGCGGATGGTGCTGGCCCGGGGCGAGGCCACCGGACACGCCCACGTGGTCGGCGGCCCGGGGCTGCAGCTGCTCGCCGACCTCGACGACCCGGAGCGCATGTTCATCGACGTGCCGTCGCACGGGCGGGTCACCCACGAGGAGCACGGGCCGATCTCGCTGCCGTCCGGTCAATACCGGGTCGTTCGGCAGCGCGAATACATTCCGGGCGCGTTCCGCCCGGTCGCGGACTGAGGGGGAGCGCGATGAAGCTGAGCCACGCCCAGGAGGCGATGGCCGCCGCCATCGAGGACCAGTGGCTGGCCGCCGCGGTCCAGACCGGCGACGCGGATCGGACCGCCGCCGAAGAGGGCGTACGGACCGCGTATCGGCTGGCCGGCCTCCCGGCTCCGGAGCGGATCTACTGGTTCGGTTCCCCACGCGCCGGTGCTGCAGCGGTCGCCCTGCTGTCGAGTGCACCGTCCGGCGTCTCAGGAGCTTCCGCGGAGGCGCCGCTTGGTGTGGCCGAGGCTGCGGCGCCTGGTCTTCCCGCGGCGAGTGCCGGTGTGCCGGCTCAGTCGGTTGGTGCCGCTGACGCGGAGGCCGAGGTGCCCGGCTGGTTCGCTGAGGTGCGGGCCGAGCTGTCGCGTCAGGGCTGGACGCCCGGTGAGACTGCCGGGGCGTCGCTGCGGCGCCGTGTGCGGACCGAGCCGTGGGCGGCGGCCCGCAAGGCTGCCGTCGAGGCGCTCGGCAGTGACGGCTGGGCGCAGCTCAGCGCGGCGGCCGGCCGCCGTTCATGGGCTCTGGTGATGGACCTGATCGCGGGCCGCCTACGCCTGCGTCTCGGCGAGGACCTGGCCGCCGACTTCCCCGGCGACGAGGGCCGGGCCGTGCGGATGCCGGTGCTCGACGCCATCTACGGCCAGCACGACGGCACCTGGCTGTCCACGTTCGAGGCCGCCGACCGGCTGATCCCGGAGGCCGGCCTGATGACCGGTCTGACCGGTCTCGCCGAGGTGGCCAGGCACACCGGCTGGTGGTGGGCGAACGAACGGGTCGCCGTGCTGACCGAGCGACCAGTCACACTGACCCGGGACAACGTCGGCCGGCTGCACCGAGGTGAGGGCGCCGCCCTGGAGTTCCCGGACGGCTACGGTCTATGGGCCTGGCGCGGCATGCCGATCCCCGAGTCGCTGGCCGCCGACCTGCCCACCCTGACCGCCCGGCGTATCCGCCGCGAGGAGAACGCGGAGATCCGCCGGGTCATGCTGGAGCACTTCGGCTACGACCGGTACATGCGCGAGGTCGGCGCCCACAAGATGGGTTCCGACGAGACCGGCACCCTGTGGCGCGTGAACCTGGACGGCGACGAGCCCCTGGTGATGGTCGAGGTCGTCAACTCCACTCCCGAGCCCGACGGCACGAGCCGCGTCTACTGGCTACGCGTCCCACCCCGAACCCGCACCGCCCGCGAGGGCGTCGCCTGGACCTTCGGCCTCACCGCCGACGAATACCACCCTCTGGTCCAGACCTGACCGCGCCGGGCCGCGTCCCGGGAGGCTGGGCCGCGGGGCTGGCCGCTAGGCCGGTCGCGGGGCCGCCGGATCGCATGGCTGGTCGCCGGATCGCATGGCTGGTCGCCGGGTCGCGGGGCCGCCGGATCGCATGGCTGGTCGCCGGATCGCCTGGCTGGTCGCCGGGCTGCGGGATCGCATGGCTGGCTGCCGGGCTGTGGGGGCTGGCGGCCCGGCTGCCCATCGGTCCAGCCAGGCCTTCCGGTCGCGATCAATTAGCAGTCCCGGGCGGCGGGTCCAGGCGTTCGGCTCGGGTGATCAGGTAGCGCTGTTCGACCTCGTTGGCGGTCAGTGCGGCGGCTTCCCGGTACAGCGAGGCCGCGCGGGCAGGATCTCCGGTCTCCTCGGTGAGGTGCGCGCGGACGGTTCGTTCGCGGTGCCGGGTCAGCGGGTCGGTGTCCAGGTGGTGACGCTGATTCATCTGGTCCAGGAGGGCCAGGCCGCGTTGCGGACCGTACGCCCGAGCCACCGCGACCACCCGGCTCAACCGGACCGGCGGGCTCGGGGCGAGCCGCTCCAGCCAGACGTAGAGGACGGCGATCTGCGCCCAGTCGGTCCGGTCGGCGGCCGGTGCCGCGGCGTGCACGGCCGCGATGGCTGCCTGTAGCTGGTAGATACCCACCCGGCCGAGCGGCCAGACGCCGTCCAGCAGGGCGGTGCCCTCGGCGATCAGAGCCGGGTCCCACCGCGACCGATCCTGGTCCTCCCACGGGACCAGGCCGTCGACGCCGGTGCGGGCGCCCCGCCGGGCATCGGTGAGCAGCATCAACGCCAGCAACCCGCTCACCTCTACGTGCTCGGGCGCCAGCCGGTGCAGCATGCGGGTCAGCCGGATCGCCTCGGCGGTCAGGTCGACCCGGACGAGCCGGTCCCCGGACGATGCGGTGTGACCCTCGTTGAAGGTCAGGTACAGCACCCGCATCACGGCGTCGAACCGCTCCTCCCGGTCGGCATCGGTCGGCGGCGTGAATCGGGCCCCCGCTCGGATCAGCTGCTGCTTCGCGCGGCTGATCCGCGTACCCATCGTGTTCTCGGTCGTGCCGTAGGCATGCGCGATCTCCGCGGTCGTCAGCCCGCCCACCGCGCGCAGCGTGAGCGCCACCTGCGAGTTCGCGCCGAGCGCCGGGTGACAGCACAACAGCAGCAGCGTGAGGCTGTCATCGGTCTCCTGCACAGCGGGTGCTGCTTCGGTGAACGCCGCATGCATCTCGCGCCGGCGCCGGGCCTGGTCGGCCCGGAGCAGGTCGACCATCTTGCGGTAGGCGATCCGGATCAGCCAGCTGCGCGGATTCTCCGGAATTCCATCGGCCGGCCACACCCGGCTCGCCACCAGCAGCGCCTCCTGCACGGCGTCCTCCGCCACGTCGAAGTGGCCGAGGCGGCGCACCAGCGCCCCGAGTACCTGGGGCGCCTCCGCCCGCAACAGGCCTTCAATGCCGGGCCGGCGTCCGGCTGGGCCTGACCTAACGTCGCCCGGTGTCGCCGCTTCTCGGGGCGGCTCGGCGGAGCGGATCACCCGGGGAAGTCCGCGCACAGGATCGGGCGTACCTCGATCGGCTCGCCCAGCACCTCGACGATCCGGGAGGCGATCTCGACGGCCCGCTCATGGCCGGACACGTCGATCACCGCGAAGCTGGCGAGGACTTCCTTGAGCTCGGCGAACGGCCCGTCCGTGGCCACCGTCCCGGCCTCGGTGCGGCGGACGGTGGTGCTGACCGCCGGGTGGCCGAGGCCCTCGCTGGAGACGAATTCCCCGGACTCCGTCAGCTCACGCTCGAACTGCTGGTAGGCAGCGAACGCGGCCTGCGCCTCCGGTGAGTCCATGCCGGAACCGGCGGCATCCCACGCCGCGGCCGGTGTGTATCCGAGCAGCAGATACTTCATGTCCGGTTCCTTTCCGCCCGGCTCGTCACGCTACGCGCGGACGCAGGGCCAGCGCGAGACCGGTGACCCAGCCGAACGCCACGACACCGGTCAGCGCCAGTTGAACGCTCATGTGCTCGGGGGACATCGGCAGCAGCAGGACCAGCGCGGTCACACCGCTGAGCGTCGCCGGTAGTACGGCGCGACGGCGGGCGCAGCGGACGGTCACCACGATCGCGGCGACGGCCAGGGCGGCGAACGCCAGGACGTTCGCGGTTCCGTGGACGATGCCGTGCCAGGAGACCGGTGCGACGGGCTCCTCGGGCGCGCCGGCAGGGAAGCCGTTGACCGGGTCGGTCGGGAACACCCCGGCGAGGATCATCCCGGCCCCGAAGACGGCGATCGCGATCGGCAGCGCCCGCCGGCCGACGCCCTCGGTCACGGTCCGGCGCAGGCCCGCCGCCAGCGCCAGGCCGCCGAGCCCGGTGACGACGAACGTGACGACCTGGATCCAGCCGAGCGGGCCGTTGGCGAGCTGGCTGAGGGCGTGCCGGGTGATGTCGAAGTCCTCGACGACGGCCATCTGGCACACCGCCGAGGCGAAGAAGACCGGGCCGGCGAGGGCTCCGGCGAGAAACATGCGGTCGTACGAATCCATGGCTCCTCCTGGGTCTTTGCCGCTACCTCGGAGCCGGCGCACGGATCTCGACAGACTCGGCTGTGACTCAGGCCACATGGCCGCCGTGTCGAGGGTGGCCGCCCCGCTCCGAGGTAGCGGCGAAACACCGACCCGAGGAGGACGAGATGAACGAGATGCGGGCATTCGACCGGCTGGCCGGCACGTGGAAGGTCACCGGCGGCGCCGAGGGGGTCGTCCGTTACGCATGGATGGACGGCGGATTCTTCCTGCTGCAGCACGTCGACCTGGTGCACGACGGCCGGCGGATCAGCGGCATGGAGGTGATCGGACACCTGCACCCGTTCGGCGAGCCGGTCGGCGACGACGTCGTGTCCCGGTTCTACGACACGCAGGGCAACACGCTCGACTACGTCTACGAGATCGACGAGCACATGCTGACGATCTGGGGTGGCGCCAAGGGGAGTCCGGCCTGCTACCGGGGCGCCATCGACGCCGATGGCACCACGATCACCGGCGGCTGGACATATCCGGGTGGCGGCTACACCACGACCATGGTCCGTGTACGGCCGTCGACCGCACCGCAGCCGTCAGGTCAGGGGCCAGACAGCGGGGATGCGTTCGAGCAGCCCGTCGGCGTACACATCGCGTAGCCCCAGCGGCTTGAGGTGCACGTACCCGATATGGCAGTCGCAGAGGGAGTTGGTGCACGCGCGTGGTCGCAGTGCCGTGCGCCAGCTCCCGTCGTAGAGGTTGCCGATCGGGGTCTTGATGAAATGGCAGCGGCGGACCGTGCCGTCGCCGAGGACCGAGATCGCGTTCTCACCGGCGTGACAGGGCACTCCCAGTGACGCGTGCGGGCGGACGCTGTCACCGAATCGCGGGTCGAGAGCCGTCCAGCGTCGCTCCTCGTCGGCACTGTAGAGGTGCCCCTCGGCCGCGTTGATCCACAGGTAGACCTCCGGTGGCAGCGCGGCCCGCAGCGCCACGGCCTCGTCGTGGTGCTCGGGCAGGCCGACGACACCGACCGAGAAGCGGACACCGAGCGACAGCAGCTCCCGGCAGCGGACAAGGAACCTGTCCCGGGTCACCTGGCCCGGATGGTAGGTGGCCCACAATGCCGCGACCTGGGGGTTCGCCTCGGCGAGCCAGCCGGTGCGAGCGGCGAGATTGGTCTGGACGGCGACCCGTGCCACGTGCGGGAGGTGTGACAGGCGGACGATCGTGTCCCGATACCAGGACCGGGTCAGGGCTTCACCCCACGGGGTGAACAGCACCGACAGCCGACGGTCGGTGGTCGCCTCCACCCAGCCTGCGAAGCGTTCCAGGTCGGCGCGGTCGGCCCGCAGCAGTTCCGGCGGGTCGACCCGCTTGGCGAACGGGCAGTACGGGCAGTCGTAGTTGCAGCTGGCCAGCGGCCCGCGATAGAGCACGTAGAGATCGTTCATCGCGGGACGTAGCTTCCCATCGCCTCACGGACCTCGCCGGAGACCAGCCAGGGGCCGATGGCGTCGGAGTGGTCCAGTCCTGACGCGGTGAGCACGGTCCTGTCCTCGTTCAGCCAGCCACGATCGATCAGCTCGGTGAGCTGCGGGAAGTCGTCCGTGTGCGGCGTGCCGAATCGTTCCGTGTACGCGGTCGCGTCGACGCCTTGGGCGCGCAGCAGCGACTTGAGCAGCCAGCGGCGGCGCTGTTCGACGGCGTCGAGCCGGAAGCCGAACTCGGCGTAGCGGAAGTCGCCGGCCGGCCGGGACAGAAAGTCGTCGATGACCGCGCGGACCTCGGGAACGGCCACCGCGTAGTCGAACGAGTAGTGCAGATCGCTCGTGTACGAACGCGCGCCGCACCCCAGTCCGACCATCCCGTCGTCCTGGCAGCAGTAGTCCGGCCCGTCGGGCACCGGTGCGTCGGCCCGGCGGAACTGCCGCATCGAGTGGCGGACGTATCCGGCGGCGGTCAGCACCTCGACAGCCTGCCGGTACAGCTGGAGCCGCTGCCGGTCCCAGTCGGCGCGGGCGTGGGCGCGGCGGCCCAGCCCGGTCAGCGGCCGTACGTACAGCGGATAGAGGTACAGCTCCTCGGGCGACCAGCGCAGCGCCTCGTCGAGGGAGTGCTGCCACGTCTCGGCTGTCTGCCCGTCGATGCCGTAGATGAGGTCGACGTTGAGGACCGGGATCCGCGCGTCCCTGATCGCCTGCAAGGCGCCCATCACCTCGGGGAGCCGCTGTGGCCGCCCGGCCGCGTGCGCCTCGGTGTCCAGGAAGCTCTGCACGCCGATGCTGATCCGGGTCGTCCCGTGCGCGGCGAGAACGGCCAGGCGGTCCGGTGTCGCGGTGGCCGGGGACGTCTCCACCGACAACGGCACCGACGGAGCGCCGAAGGTTTCGCCGAGGATCGCGAACAGCGACTCGAGCTCCGGCGCGGTCAGGTAGGTCGGTGTCCCACCGCCGATCGCGAGACGAGAGAACGACGCCGCCGGGTCGAGGCTGTCGCGGACCGCGCCCGCCTGCCGGCGCAGCTGGGCGAGGTAGGCGGTCACCTGTTCGGCGGGTGGGTTCGCCCTGGTGAACAGGTTGCAGAAGCCGCAACGCATCTCACAGAACGGCAGGTGCACGTACCCGAAGAGGGAATGCTGTGGCTCGGCCGCCCAGACGTCCCGCAGAAGCGGCCGTGGTTCGAGGCGCCGGTAGGCGGTCTTGTGGGGGTAGGCGTAGAGGTAACCCTGATAGGGCGAGTCGAGGTTCACCGGGCGTCCAGGATGAAGTCGGCGTACGGGACCGTCCACACGGCCTCGTGAGCGACGCGGTGGCCGGTGTGGCCGTCCTCGCCGTAGAGGGTGCCATGGTCGGAGCAGATGATCACCTGGCAGGGGCGTCCCCGGCCGGTGACCAGGGTGAACAGGCGATCCAGGCGGCCGTCCACGTACTCCAGCGCGGCGGCGTGGGTCGACAGGTCGTCGGACTCGGCGCCGGGGACGTAGTGGCGGTTCGGCTGGTGCAGCGCGGCCACGTTGACGAACGTGAACAATGGACGCTCCGGTGGCAGGCCGTCGACGATGGTCTCCAGGCGGTCGAGCTGGGCGTCGAGACAGCCGGGAGTGGTGACGCCGAACGCCCGCTCCCAATGTGCCTCGGTGAACAGGCCGGGCAGCACCCGTCCCAGTGGCGCGGAGGGGTTGAAGAAGCCGACGCCGCCCAGGCAGACGGTGTGGTAGCCGGCCGCGGCGAGTGCGGTGGGCAGATCCGGGGCGTCGAAGACATACGTCCCGGGGCCGCTGGTCTCGCTCCCACCGAATCGGGCCGCGAACATCCGCTCGTGCGGGCCCGGCGTCACCGGCGTCGGCAGGAACCCGGCGAAGAAGGCGTGATGGGCGGCGTAGGTGAAACTCGCCGGGGTGTGCCGCCGCTCCCACACACCATCGGGCAGGACCTTGGCCAGGTACGGCGTGCGCCCGCCCGCCAGGCACTCGGCCGCCACGTCGTACCGCAGTGTGTCAAGCGTGACGAACAGCAGGTCATGACTCCCGATCAACTCGCGCACGCCACACCCGCCCATCCGCCGGCCAGGGCCGAGACCTGGGTGTCGTAGGTGTCCAGGCCGTCCACCAGGACCCGCGGCAGCAGGTCGCCGAACGCGTTGACCTCGGCCACCGCGTGGTCGCGCCAGCCGCTGCGGAACATCAGGTCCACGCCGGCCTGCAGCGTCCCCGGGAAACACGCGGCGGCCCGCGCGCACGTCTCCATGGCCGCGGCCCAGGCCGGCTCACCGGCCGCGGCGCGGACCGCCTCCACGTCGCCGCGCGCGTTGCCCAGGTGCAGGTTCGTCATGGGGGAGCTGCTGGTGCGGACGACCACGTGCCGGGGCGCCCCGGCGATCACGACGACCCGCAGGTCGAGCGTCCGGTCGTCGAGGGTGGCTTTCGGGAACCAGCGTTCGACGTGGAGCCCGTCCGGTCCCAGCCGGTCGACGATCGCACGGACCGGGGTTTCGTCGTCGTACCGGCGTACCCGAAGGTTGTTGAAGAGCTTGTCGCCGTTGAGCTCCACCGACGTGATCGCGGTGACCCGCCGCCCGGCCGCGGTCAGCGCGATCACCCCGGACGCCGACGAGCCGTGTGAGGGTTTGACGAAGACGCGGCCCCAGCCAGCCTCCGTCATGGCGGCGCGCAGCGAGTCGTAGTCGTGCACGGGGGCGAGCGCGGGCGGCACCGGGACACCCGAGGCGGCCAGCAGAGCGTGGCAGCGCGGCTTGTCGGTCATGGCGAGGATGTCGTCGGGCTGGTTGAGCAGCCGCCCGCCACCGGCCTCGACCCGTCGCAGCGCCTCCCGCAGACCCGCGAACGCCGCCGCCGTCCCGACGATCTCACCGTGCTCGGCCGGACTCGCGGGCCGGCGCTCGCCGAGCTCGCGCAGCAGCCGGTCGACCTCGGTGTTCTCCCCGGGGGAGTCGATCCGCACGTGGGTGCCCGGGCCCGGAACCCGGCCGGAGAGCAGCACATCGCGCCATGCATACACTTCCGGCCCGGGCAGTCCGGCCCGCAGCACGGCCTCGGTGAACAGGGCGACCCGGCGGTTCTCCGGGTTTCCGACGACGGCGAGACGCACTACTCGGACACCGCCGTGTAGCGGCCCCACTCCTCTTCCTCCTGCCGCTTGGCGACGTCGACCTCCACCCCGGGAAGCTCGTCGACCAGCCGCTGGGCCATCTCCTTCGACATGAAGTGGTGGCGCAGTTTCAGCGACCGCAGGTGGGTCAGCGGCTGCCCGGCCAGCAGGGTCTCGGCGCCGGTGTCGCCGAGCACGCCCATCGACAGGTCGAGATCGGTGATCCGGGCGACGATCGGCGCGGCGGCGACGGCCGCGGCGAGCTCGTCGGCGATCTCGGCGTTGCGCAGACCGAGGTAGGTGAGCGACGGCAGGGATCGCCCGGCCAGAATCGGGGCCAGGTCGTCGGCGCGGGCATCGCCGCCGTACTCGTCGACGCCCAGCCAGAGCTCCAGGTGCGTCAGATGGGGGAGGTCGCTTGCGCCGACGGCCCGGATCACCTCGGCGGGCAGGCCGCCCGACTGCAGGACCAGCTCGCGCAGGCTCTCGTGGCCGACCGGTTTCATCTCGAGGCCTTCGCCGCCGCGCACCCATAGGCGCTCCAGCGCCGGGAACGTCTCCAGCACGGGCGTGATGTCCTCCTGATGGATCCAGGAGATCTCGCACTGCTCACCGGTCATCTCACCGACGAACAGCGACCGGAGCGCGGTCAGCCGTGAGGCGTTGCGGACCAGCAGATCGTAGGGGAACGAGGTGTCGTAGGCCGACCCCCACTCGCCGATGATCAGCGCGGTGGGGCCGGCCGGTCCGGTGCGTTTCAACACCTTCTCGAAGGCGGCCTCGAGCTCCTCGGGGTCGGCCTCGAAGTCCTCCAGGTCGATCCGCCAGGCCACCGTGGACGGATCGTCGGGCAGCTTTTTCTTCTTCGTGTCGACGTCGACGACGGGCAGGCCCGCAAAGGTCTTCAGCTTCTTGTAAATGCCCACGGGACTCCCTTGGCCGCGCGTAGTGACGCCTTCGCCGAACAGTGCCGAGAACCTAGCAGCACCCACCGACACTTTCGCGAGCCGCGTAACAGCCGCCCGCCGCGGGGCCGAGGCCCGAGGCCGGCAGCGCGTCAGTGCGGACGCCGCCGGGCGCCCGGACGGCAGCGGGTGCTCAACCGACGCTCTCCCGGCGCTCGGCCGCGGTGGGCAGGCCGTCGATCAGCTCGTCGAGCCGCTTGAGGTACGGGTCGCCCGCGTCGGCCAGGTAGTCGTCGGGCCGGGTCAGGTCGCGGCCCTCAGCCGCCCCGGCGGCCTTCAGCAACAGCGTCAGAGCCGCCGTGACCAGCAGGTTGACCGCCAGGGCGACGATGCCGACGTAGATGGTACGGCCGTCACCGAGCGACCAGCTGGCTCCGCCGAAGTGCTCGGCGACGACCCGGCCGGTCGCGTCCAGTTTCGGGATGTCCCACATCAGCACCAGGCCGACCGCCAGGCCGCTGAGCAGCCCGGCGGCCAGGGCGACGCGATGGAACCAGCCGGTGAGCAGGCCGAGGAAGACCGCCGGGATGGTCTGCAGGATCAGCACACCGCCGATCAGCTGCAGGTCGACGGAGAACGCCGGGTCGACGGCGAGGATCAGGCCGGCCGCGCCGAACTTGACGAACAGCGACATCCACCGGCTCGTCCAGGCCTCGGCCGCGGGCGACGCGCCGGGCCGCAGATAGGTGCGGTACAGGCTGCGGGTGAAGGTGTTGGCCGCGGCGATCGACATGACCGCGGCCGGGATCAGGGCGGCGATGCTCAGGGCCGCGTACGCGATCCCTGCCGACCATGCCGGGAAGTACTCGTGGATCATCCGGGGCACCACGGTGTTGAGGTCGCCGTCGGCCGGGGTGACCCCTTGGGCCAGGGCGAAGAACCCGAGCAGGGCCATCACCGCGAGCGCCGCGCAGTAGACGGGCAGGGCGGCCGCGTTGCGGCGGACCGTGTCGCGGTCCTTCGCCGCGAGCATCCCGACCAGCGCGTGCGGGTAGGCGAAGATCGCCAGCGCCGACCCGATGACCAGGGTGAGGAAGCCGAGGTGCCCGGTCTCCGGCAGCAGCAGTCCGTCTGCCGGGTTCGGGCTGGCGGCGAACCGGACGGCCGCGATCCGGAATGTGCTGCCCCAGCCGCCGTACATGGCCACCATCAGCACCGCGGTCAGCAGCATCCAGCCGAGCAGCACGTCCTTGACCACGGAGAGCAGCGCGGGCGCGCGCAGCCCGGAGCGGAACGTGCACACCGACACCAAGGTCACCGCGGCCAGCAGCGGCCACTCGCCGCCGAACCCGATGGTCCGCAGAACCGCCTGCAGGGAGATGAGCTGCACCGCGACATACGGAATGGTGGCGAGGATGCCGGTGATGGCGACAAGCGCGCCGAGGCCCGGTGAGCCGAACCGGGCGGCGGCGAACTCGCTGTGGGTCAGAAAGCCGTGCCGGCGCGCCACCGACCAGGCCCGGGTCGTGAAGTAGAAGGTCAGCGGGGTGGTGACGATCGCGAACGGCACGGCGAACCAGCCGATCGCGCCGACGCCGTAGGTGAGCGCCGGCACGGCGATGAACGTGTACGCGCTGTACATGCTGCCGCCGAGCAGGAACCAGATGGTCCAGTTGCCGAACGCCCGCCCGCCGACACTCCACTCCTCGATGTCGTAGGGGTCGGCGGGCCGGCGCCAGCGGGCCGCACCGAACCCGACCAGCACGACCAGCGTCATCAGCGCCAGGAACACGCCGACCTCGATCTCCCGGTCGGTCATGGCCGGTCTCCCCGGGTGGCCAGGTAGACCACCGTGATGACGACCGTCGCGAGCAGTGCGCAGGCGAACTGGTACCAGAAGAAGAACGGCACGCCCAGCAGGGTGGGCTCGATCCGATTGGTGAACGGGGTCAGCAGTGGCGCTGCCGTGGGTATCAGCAGCAGCCACTGCCAATGGCGGGAACGGGAACGGGCATGTGCGGCCATCGGTATCTCCCGGCGTCGTGCGGCGCGGCGATGAGCCGCCCTGTCCGGCCACGGCGAAGGAGAACGCGCGGAACTATTAGCACTGCAAGTGCCGAAACCGTGAAGATTGTTTTACCCGCCCGCTTCCAAATAGGAAAGACCCCGATCCGACAATCAGTCGTCGTCCTCCGCGTCGTTGTCATCGGCGTCGTCCTCGGTGTCCGCGGTCTTGGTCAGCACCTTGAACGTGTTGTCCAGGTCGATGTCCCACTCCTGACCGGCTGGGTCACGAACCTCGGCCTCGTAGGCGACGCCCTTGTCGTCGGACGCCTCGACCTCGAGGATCGTCCCGCCCGCGACGGCGGCGAGCACGGCGGACTCCGCCGACGAGCGCTCCTGGGCGCTCAGGACACGATCGTCATCCGGCCCGCTGTCCGCATTCGCCGCGGTGGCCCACACCGCTCCACCCGTGCCCAGGGCGGCGACGATGGCCACACCCGCGATGACGGTGCGCTTGCTGGTCTTCATGAGCTGTGCCCTTCTCGTGGTGATCGGTTACGGCCACAGCTTGCGCCGCGGTCCCTGAATCTCACCTGAACGCGGCTGAAGACCTTTTCAGGAACCCGGCAGCCGTACGACGAAACGGGCCCCACCCAGCGCGGACGTGCCGATGCCGACCGTCCCGCCGTGCGCGGACACGATCTCCCGGACGATCGCCAGCCCCAGCCCGCTCCCGCCGGCGTCCCGGTCCCGCGCCTCGTCGAGCCGCACGAAGCGCTCGAACACCCGCTCGCGCTCGCTCTCGGGAATCCCGGCCCCGTCGTCCTCGACGACGAGCGTCACCCCCTCGCCACCACGGCCGCCGGCACCGGCGTCACCCGGCCCGCCGCTGCCGGTGCGGACTGCGACCGCCACCGTGCCCTGTGCGTGGCGGGCCGCGTTGTCGACCAGGTTGCGGACCACCTGAGCCAGCGCCGTCCGGTCCCCGCGCACCCGTCCCGCCCCGACCCCGGACGCGTCGACCGTCAGCCCGGCCCGGCGTATCCGCCGCGCCTCGGCCAGAACCAGGTCGTCGACGTCCACGTCCTGTGGCTCCCGTACACCGGCCCCGCCGGTTCTGGTGAGCAGCAGCAGCTGTTCCACCAGCCGTTCCATCCGCGCGGCCTCCTCCAGCACCGCCTCGGCCAGCTCGCCCTCGGGCAGCGCGCCGGGATGGGTCCGGGCCACCTCGGCCGCCTGCCGGATGCCGGCCAGCGGTGACCGCAGCTCGTGCGAGGCGTCGGCGACGAACCGCTGCTGCCGGTCGCGGGAGTCCTGCAGGCGGGCCAGCATCCGGTTCATCGTGGCCGCCAGCCGGTGGATCTCGTCTCGGGCCACCGGCGTGGGCACCCGCCGGTCCAGCCGCTCGCCGGTGATCTCCTCGACCTCCCGGCGGATCCGCTCGACCGGCGCGAGCGCGCCGGTCACCACCACCCAGGTCACCCCTCCGACCAGGACGAGCACACCCAGAACCCCGATCACGAGGGGTGTGACCAGCGCCCTCGTGGCATCGCCGACCTCGTCCAGGGACGCCTCGACCACCACGGTGTAGGGCCCGGCGTCCTCGGTGACGCGAAGGTACGGCTGGTCCTCGTCATCGTCCGCCGGTGAAGCCAGGACGACCGTGCCGGCGGCATCCAGAACCCGCCACCGCATGTCCTCATCGTCGTCCTCGTCTGACAGGTCCGACTCGTCGGTGCCGCTGGAGGAGGCGGCGCCGGAGGAGGGGGCTCTGGACGGGGAGGGGGCGCCGGAGGGCAGAGGGGCGCCGGAGGGGAGAGGGGCGCCGGAGGGGAGAGGGGCGCCGGAGGGGAGAGGGGCGCCGGAGGGGGGAAGGGCGCCGGAGGGGTGAAGGGCGCCGCCCGGAAGGACGGTGTCGGGGGAGGAGGAAGGGAAAACGGCGGACGGGGAGGCGGCGGGCAGGCCGGAGGCGGAGATCTGGGCGGCGAGGGCGGACGCCCGTCGCTCGGCCATGTCCTCGATCCCGCCGCGCATCGACTCCCGGGTCAGCAGGACCAGGGTCCCCGCGCCGATGGCCAGCATGATCGCCATGACCAGCACGGCGAGACCCGTGGTCCGCAGCCGGATCGAGGCGCGTTCAACCACCGTCGCCGCCCAGGCGGTAACCGGCTCCGCGGACGGTCTGGATCGCCTCCCGGCCGAACGGGCGGTCGATCTTGTTGCGCAGGTGCCGCACATAGACCTCGACGATGTTCGGATCCCCGTCGAAGTCCGCGTCCCACACGGCGTCCAGAATTCGCTGCTTGGAGACGACGTCACCGGTGTTGCGGGCCAGGAACTCGAGCAACGCGAACTCCCGCGCCGTCAGCTCGATCTCGCTCTCGCCCCGCCAGGCCCTCCGCGCGGCCGGATCGATCCGCAGATCACCGGCGGTCAGCTCGACCGGCCGCTCACGGGCGCCGCGCCGGGCCACCGCACGCAGCCGGGCCACCAGGACCGGATAGGAGAACGGCTTCGTCAGATAGTCGTCGGCGCCGGTGTCCAGACCCTCGACCTGATCCCACTCGCCGTCCTTGGCGGTCAGCATCACGATCGGAGTCCAATTCTCCTCGGCGCGCAGTGCGGCGCAGACCTGATAGCCGTTGAGCTTGGGCAGCATCAGGTCGAGAACGATCACGTCGTAATCGTTCTCCCTGGCCAGCCACAATCCGTCGACGCCGTCCGAAGCGACGTCGACCGCGAAGCCCTCGGCCTCCAGGCCCACCCGGAGCGACCAGGCGAGCCGTTTCTCGTCCTCGACGACGAGTACACGCATGGCGACCATCCTTACCCAGGAATACTGAAACCCGGCTGAACGACCCGGCTGACGCTCGGAGGTCCGAAGCCGCTAACGTCGTGAGGGTTTCGGCGGCCTGTGGCAAGGGGACAAGCGGACGCGATGAACGGTGATTCCTTCTCCGCCGACCCCGAGGTCGGCACCGATCTCGCCGCGGTCGATTGGGAGGCGAGTCCCCTCGGCGTGCCGGACGGCTGGCCTCAGAGCCTCCGGACAGCGGTGAGCATCCTGCTCTCCTCCCGGTTCTCGATGTGGATGGCGTGGGGCCCCGAGCTCACGTTCTTCTGCAACGACGCCTACCGCCGCAACACACTGGGCAGCAAATATCCGTGGGCGCTCGGCCGGCCGGCGAGCGAGGTGTGGGCGGAGATCTGGGGCGACATCGGGCCCCGCATCGACACCGTGCTGCGCACCGGCGAGGCGACGTGGGACGAGGCCCTGCTGCTGTTCCTCGAGCGCGCCGGGTATTCCGAGGAGTCCTATCACACGTTCTCCTACAGCCCGCTGCGCGACGACGACGGCGCCCTCGTCGGCATGCTCTGCGTGGTCAGCGAGGACACCGATCGGGTGATCGGCGAGCGGCGGATGGCGACGCTGCGCGACCTGGGCTCGGATCCGAGCGTCGTGCGCACCCAGGAGGAGATGCTGACGTTCGCGAGTCAGCAGCTCGGCCGCAACCAGCAGGATCTGCCGTTCACCCTGACCTACCTGTTCGACGACGACGGCACGGCCCGGCTCGCGGCTTCGACCGGGATCGACGCCGGGCATCCGGCGGCCGCTGCCGGGATCTGGCCGGCCGAGCAGGTCTCCGGGGGTGAGCCCGCTCTGGTCGAGCTCGGACCGGACAGCGGGCTGCCGGGCGGGGCCTGGCCGGATCCGCCCACGCAGGCTCTGGTGGTCCCGCTGCTGCGGCAGGGCGGGACGCCGTACGGCTTCCTCGTCGCCGGCCTCAACCGCTATCGGCCGCTGGACGACGGCTATCGCGGGTTCGTCGACCTGATCGCGGGCCACGTGGCGGCAGGCATCGCCGGCGCCCGCAGCTACCGCGCCCAGCAGCGACGGGCCGAGGAACTGGCCGAGCTCGACCGCGCCAAGACCGCCTTCTTCTCCAACATCAGCCACGAATTCCGCACGCCGTTGACCTTGATCATGGGTCCGGTCGACGACCTGCGCGAACAGCTCGCCGGCGCGGGGAAGCGGGTGACCGAGGAGCTGGAGGTCATCCACCGCAACGGGCTGCGGCTCGGCAAGCTCGTCAACACGTTGCTCGACTTCTCCCGGATCGAGGCCGGCCGCATGCAGGCCCGTTTCGAGCCGGTCGACCTGGCCGCCACCACCGCCGAGCTGGCCAGCGTGTTCCGGTCGGCGATCGAACGCGCCGGTCTGAGCTTCGAGGTGGACTGCCCGCCGCTGCCCGAGCCGGTGCATGTGGACCGCGGCATGTGGGAGAAGGTCGTCTTCAACCTGCTCAGCAACGCGCTGAAGTTCACGTTCGACGGCGGCGTCCGGGTGACGGCACGCGCCGACGGCGCGACGGCGGTGGTCACCGTCGCCGACACCGGCGCGGGCGTGGCCGAGGACGAGATGCCGCGCCTGTTCGAGCGGTTCCACCGGATCGCGAACGTCCGGTCCCGGTCCAACGAGGGCAGCGGCATCGGCCTGGCCCTGGTGCAGGAGCTGGTCGGGTTGCACGGCGGCACGATCGCCGCGGAGAGCACAGTCGGCAAGGGCACCACCTTCACCATCCGCCTCCCGTTCGGGCATGCGCACCTTCCCGCGTACGCCCTGGTGTCGCCGGACGACAGCCGGGCCGTGCCGATGAACGCCGACCCGTTCCTGCAGGAGGCCCTGCGCTGGCTGCCCGACGACAGCGGGGCGGCCCTGACGACCGAGCCGGTCGCCGACCCGAGCCTCAACCCCGACGGCGGCGCGGCTCTGCTGGTGGCCGACGACAACGCCGACATGCGCGACTACCTGACCCGGCTGTTGCGCTCCGCCGGGCACCGGGTGACCGCCGTCGTCGACGGTCAGGCGGCGCTCGACAGCGCCCGCGCCGAGGTGCCGGACCTGGTCGTCAGTGACGTGATGATGCCGCGCCTGGACGGGTTGCAGCTGGTGGCGGCGTTGCGCGCCGATCCGCGGACGGCGAGCACGCCGGTGCTGCTGCTGTCGGCGCGCGCCGGGCAGGAGGCGTCGATCGAGGGATTGGAAGCGGGTGCCGACGACTACCTGTTCAAGCCGTTCTCGGCGGCCGAGCTGCTGGCCCGGGTCCGCGCCAACGTCGAACTCGCCCGGCTGCGCAACCATCACGCACGGTGGCGGACCGCGCTGATCGACTCGCTGCAGGAGGCGTTCTTCGTCTGCGACGAGACCGGTTCGGTCATCGAGATCAACAGCGCTTTCACCGACATTCTGGGGTACGGCCCGGAGGGGCTGCCGTATCTTCCGACCCACCCGTGGTGGCCGGACTCCGAGACCGACCCGGACGCGCATCGGGCGGTGGCGCATGCCTTCACGATGGTGCTCGACGAGCCTCACGGCACCTACACCATCCCGGTGGTGCATCGCGACGGGCGGCGGCTGTGGGCCGCCGCGTCGTTCAACCAGGTCCGGGACCCGGACACCGGCAGGCGGGTGGTGGTCGGCACGTTCCGTGACGTCACAGCCGAGCACTACGCCATCCAGCGGGACAGCGCGCTGGCCGCGCTCGGGATGCGCCTGTCCGAGGCGGAGAACCTGGGCGGCGCCCTCGATGCGGTGCTGCACGAGCTGCGCGAGATCTGGCAGGCCTCCCACGTGCTGGCGGCCGTCTTCGCGGACCGGGCCGAACCGGCGATGACCGCCACTGACCAGTCCCTGACCTGGGACAGCCTGCCCGAGGAACGCCGGTCCGCGATCCTCGCGCTGCGTGACCGGCCGGCGCTGACCCGCGCCGGCACCGGCATGGTCCTGGATCATCCGCACGGCACCATGGTGCTCTGGATCGAACCGAGCCGGCGACGGCCGTTCACCTCACCCGATCAGACGCTGCTGGCCCTGCTGGCAGGCCATCTGAGCCAGGGCCTGCGCCGGATCGACCGGATCGACCAGCAGCGCGAGACCGCCCTCGCCCTGCAACGGGCCATCCTCGGCCCGGACCTGCTGCCCAGCGGCTTCGCGGTCCGCTACGAGCCGGCGACGCGCCCGCTGAAGGTCGGCGGCGACTGGTACGACACGATCGAGCTGTCCGACGGCCGGATCGGCATCGTGGTCGGCGACTGCGTCGGGCACGGACTGCAGGCGGCCACCGTGATGGGCCAGCTGCGCAGTGCCTGCCGGGCGCTGCTGCTGCAGGACTCCAGCCCGTCGCGGACGCTGATGGCCCTCGACCGGTTCGCCGCGCTGCTGCCGGGCGCCGGCTGCGCCACGGTGTTCTGCGGCGTCCTCGATCCGGTCACCGGGCATCTGACCTATTCGAGCGCCGGGCACCCACCGGCCATCGTGGGTCACCCGGACGGCAGCACGCACCTGCTCGATCAGGGCCGGTCCCGGCCGGTCGCGGTGCGGCCGGGCGCCGACCGGCCGGACGCCGACTTCACCGTGCCGCCCCGGGCGACGCTGCTGCTCTACACCGACGGACTGGTGGAACGGCGCAGGCAGCCGCTGTCGGCCGGTATCGGCGCGGCCAGCACCGCGGTCCGGCACGGTCTCGGTACCCCGGTCGAGGAGCTCGCCACCGAGATCATGGACCGGCTCGCCCCGGCGACCGGCTACGACGACGACGTGGCCCTGCTGCTCTACCGCCACCCAGGCCCGCTGGAGCTGGACTTCCCCGCCGAGTCGAGCCGGCTGGCCCCGGTCCGGTCGGCGCTGCGCGGCTGGCTTGATCGGTGCGGCATCGAAGCCGGCATGATCCAGAATGTTCTGGTGGCGGCAGGTGAGGCGTGTGCCAACGCGATCGAGCACGGGCACCGCGAGCACCCCGGCGGCCGGATCCGGCTGCGCGCCGCGGCCACCGCCGGCGACCTGCGCCTGACCATCTCCGACAGCGGACGCTGGAAGACACCCGACCCGGACGCAAGCCCGTACCGCGGTCGGGGGATCAAGCTCATGCGTGCCTTCATGCACACTGTCACCGTCACTTCCGGAACGACCGGCACCGTCGTCGACATGCAGGCGAGGCTAACCTGATGACCACCGAGCTCACCCTCAGGACGGGCACCGGCCCGGACGGTGCCGTCGTCCTCACCGTCGCCGGCGAGATCGACATGAGCAACGCCGGTGTCTTCGCCGACGCTCTGACCGAGGCGGTCGCGGGTGCCGACGGTTCGCGGCTGGTCGTCGACCTGACGGCGGTCCAGTACCTGGACAGCGCGGGTCTCGCGGCGCTCTTCGCCCAGGCCGATCACATCGAGGTACGTACGGGCCAGCTGCTCGCACCGCTGCTGGAGATCTCCGGCCTGACCGAGCTGACCACGATCCACCGCGCCTGACCGCGGGCTGCGGGGCGCCAGGACAGGAGAAAGGCCTCGTCAGCGGGTGGGAGCGGGCGACGGCAGCGGGCCCCGGTCGACGAAGCTGAACGAGGTCAGCGGCGGCGCGTCACCCACCTGTTCCACGAAGAAGGCGCCGGTGCCCTCCTCGCCTCCGTCCGGGTTCCCGTTCGAGTCCCACTGCAGGAAGCCGTACGAGTCGTTGTAGATGTGGTAGCGCGGCCGGTTCTTGTCGTCGCGCAGTTCCGTGCGTACCAACTCGAAGAGCGTGCCCTTGGTGGCCGCGCACTCGGTGCCCACCACGTTGGCCGACGCCTCCGGATCGATCCGCACGCCGAGGCAGATCTCCTCGCCGTTCGGGTCGTACATCGCCCGGATCAGGAAGTCGACGCCCATCGGGACCAGCGCGAACTCCGACCTGGCGCCGGTGCCGTTGCCGGCCTCGATCTCGATGGAGTTGTCGTCGAACGCGAGGTCACGGTCGATCTCGGCGGCGTGGATCAGCGTCCGGTTCTTGCCGAGCAGGATGGCCTTCAGGCGCTCCTCGGGCGTCGGGGTCCGTGCCGGGCTCGCGGTCGTGGTGCTGGGCGAGGCCGCGGCCGACGAGGAGGCGACCGGAGCCTGAGGCCCCGCGGCCGGGGTGTCGAAGACGTCTTTGCGGATCAGGACGCCGGCCGACGCGGCCAGGACCACCGCGACGGCCGTGGCGGCCACGGCGAGCGCGCGACGACTGCGGCGTGGCGCTGCCGGCGGCGGGTCGTCCGGCACGGACTCCGGAGCACCCCTGAAGGCGCCGCCGGCCGCAGAGGAGCCGGGCGAGGGGAAGCCTGCCGCGGAGGGAGCATGCGCGGGGGAGCCGGCTGCGGAGCCGGGCGAGGGGAAGGCCGAGGCGGAAGAAGCGGAAGGAGCGGCCACAGCGGGAGCCGACGCGGCGGGAGTGACCCCGGTGGGCGGAGCCACGGGAGGGGGAGTGGCCACGGAGGAGCCGGGCCGGGCCGGATCGGCAAGGGCCGGGGTGGGCACGGTAGGTCCGGCCAGGGCGTTCGGCAGCGGCAGTTTGGCACCCGCCAGCAGCAGATCCAGCAGTTCACGGGCGGTGGGCCGGTCGCCGGGCTCCTTGGCCAGCGCCCGTTCGACAGCGCCGCGCAGTGCGAACGGGACCCCGCGCAGGTCGGGGTCCTGGGTGAGGATGCGCATGGCGGTGGCCGGGGCGGACTCGGCCGCGAACGGGGTCCGGCCGGTGGCCGCGTACGCCACCACGGCGCCCCAGGCGAAGATGTCCGCGGCCGCGGTGACGGGCCGCCCGTCGACCGGGTCGAAACGCTCCGGCGCCATGTAAGCAACGGTGCCCACCAGCTGGTCGGTGCGGGTGTGCTGGCTGGTCGCCTCGAAGGCGCGGGCGATGCCGAAGTCGATGACCTTGATGCCGCCCCGGGCGAACAGCACGTTGCCCGGCTTGAGGTCGCGGTGGATGACGCCGGCCCCGTGGATCGCGGTGAGCGCCGTGGCGATCCCGACGGCCACGCCGTGCAGCGCGGTGTCGGACATCGGACCCTTCGCCTTGACCTCGGCGGCCAGGCTGGGACCGTCCACGTACTCGACGACCAGGTAGGGCGGCTCGTGGTCGGGGTCGGCGTCGATCACCTCCGCCGTCGAGAACGGCGGGACCTGCTTGGCCCGGTTCACCTCGCTGCGGAACCGGCCGCGGAACTCGGTCTCGTGGGCGAACTCGGGCCGCACCATCTTGATGGCGACCGCCCGGCCGTTCGGATCACGGCCCAGGAAGACCGTGCCCATGCCGCCTTCACCGAGCCGTCCGGCCAGTTCGTACGGGCCGACTCTGGCCGGGTCGCCCGGGCGCAGCGGCAAGCTCATCTGTTTGTCATCCCTTCGGGCGCTGGCGCCCCGGGAGTCTACTCAAGCTGATCACGTCCGCCGGTCTCCGCCCTGTCGCTGGTGGGGCGGACGCTCGAGCCGCGCACGTGCAGGTGCGTGGTGGCTACATAGTGTCGCGGCTCGATGCGGCCCTGGAGCCGTTCCAGCAGCATGGTGGCGGCTTCGGCACCCATCTCGACACCCTGCTGGTCGACGGAGGTCAGGTCGATCAGCGGATGTTCGGCCAGGTCGGTGTTGTCGTAACCGACCACGGCCACCCGGTCCCGCAGCCCGGCGGCGGCGACGGCGGCCAGGGCGTCGAGGGCGATGTCGTCGTGCCCCGCGACGATCGCGGTCGGCCGGTCGTGCCGTGCGACGAGTTCGGCCGCCGCCTGGCGGGCGGGCTCCGAGTCGTCGTGGCGGCGGGCGACCTGGACGAGGTCGCCGAGACCGGCCTCGGCCATGCACTCGCGATACACCTGGAGCCGGATCGCGTGCGGGGTGCCGGTGCCGGGCGCGGTGACCGGCTCGGGCTCGGTCAGGTGCGCGATCCGGCGGTGGCCGAGGTCGAACAGGTGGCGCATGATCGCGCGGGTCCCGGTGCGGTCGTCGCCGATCACGGTGTCGTACCCGCTCGGGGTGTCGTGGCGGCCGAGCATGACGACCGGGATCCGCCCGGCGAGGTCCTCCAGCCAGGCCGGGTCGACGAGCGGGGAAACCGCGATGATGCCGTCGACCAGCCCGTCGGCCAGCGACTCGAGCGTGCTGTACTCGGGTCCGTCGGCGGGAGCCAGGATGACCTGGTACGGCGTTCCGGAGACGGCCTGTTTTGCGCCTGTCATGATCTGGGTCATGAACCGGGCGTTGACGTGCGGAACCTCCAGCCCGAGCCGGTAGCTGGAACCCCGCAGCGCCCGTGCGGCGACGCTGGGCCGGTAACCGAGCTGTTCGATGGCGGACTGCACCCGGGCTCGCATGCCGGGACTGACCCCGTAGGCGTCGCGGATCACCTTCGACACCGCGGCGCGGGAGACCCCGGCGGCCTCGGCGACATCGCTGATCGTGACCGAGCGCCCCTTCCTGATCGACATGTGCGTCACTGTAGACCGTTCTCCACGGGTCGGAGCATGCGGTACTTGAAACGTTTCGAGAAAGGTCTTGCCCGGTCGGCGTAGACCGATCTACTGTGACGGCTGTTACAAGCGGAGACCGATCTACAAACATGCGGGAAACCGGAGGTTCATATGAGGCTCGGTGCGGTTCTGTTGGCGAGCACCCTCGCGTTGTCGGCCTGTAGCGCCGGTTCGCTGGGGTCGAGCGACGACGCCGGCGGCAAGACCCAGATCACCTTCCTGACCAACAACGATCCGGCCAACGTGAAGGTCGCGGAGGCGGTCATCGCGGCTTTCGAGACGAAGAACAGCGACGTCGACGTCAAGCTGGACACCCGGCCGCAGGGCGGCGAGGGCGACAACCTCGTCAAGACCCGGCTCTCCACCGGGGACATGGCCGACGTCTTCGAATACAACTCCGGCTCGCTGCTGCAGGCCATCGCCCCGCAGACCAACCTGACGCCGGTCACCGGCGAGTCCTGGGTCGGCGACCTGGACGAGACGTTCAAGAAGGTCGTCTCCGGCGGCAGCGAGGTCTACGGCTCGCCCTGGCAGAGCATCTCCGGCGGCGGCATCCTCTACAACAAGCCGCTCTACGCCAAGCTCGGGCTCCAGGTTCCCAAGACCTGGGCCGAATTCATGGACAACAACGCCAAGATCAAGGCTGCCGGTACGGCCCCCGTCGCGCAGACCTACAGCGAGACCTGGACCTCGCAGATCCTGGTGCTCGCCGACTTCCACAACGTGTCCGCGGCCGACCCCACATTCGCCGAGAAGTACACGAACAACCAGGCCAAGTACGCCACCACACCGGCCGCGCTGGCAGGGTTCCAGCACCTGGAGGAGCTCAAGAAGGCCGGCTACTGGAACGACGACTACGCCTCGGCCAAGTACAACGAGGGCCTGGCAGCGGTCGCGAACGGCACGTCCGCGCACTACCCGATGATCACGTTCGCGGTCACCGCCATCGAGACCGCCGCCCCCGGCAAGACCAACGACGTCGGCTTCTTCGCGCTGCCCGGCACCGACGCGAGCAAGAACGGCGTCACGCTGTGGGAGCCGTCCGGCATCTACATCCCCAAGAGCACCGAGGGCGACAAGCTCGCGGCGGCCAAGAAGTTCCAGGCGTTCCTCGCCTCGCCGGACGGCTGCGCGGCCCAGGCGAGCGCGACCCAGCTGGGCGGCCCGTTCGCGGTCAAGACCTGCAAGCTTCCGGACGACGTCGCCACCGCGGTCAAGGACCTGAGTGTGTACGTGGACGCGGGCGCCGCCAGCCCCGCGCTGGAGTTCCTGTCGCCGATCAAGGGCCCGGCCCTGGAGCAGATCACCGTCGAGGTGGGATCGGGCATCCGGCCGGCCGCCGACGGCGCGAAGCTCTACGACGAGGACGTCAAGAAGCAGGCACAGCAGCTCGGACTTCAGGGCTGGTGATGACGACCGTCACCGACGCGGTGACGGAGGCTCCGGCGACCACGGTCCCGGAGCCTGCCCGCCGCAAGAGTCCCTACCCGTACTGGTTCATCCTGCCGGGCGGTGTCGTCTTCGCCGTCTTCTTCCTGGTGCCGTCGGTGATGGCGTTCTGGTTCAGCCTGACCCGGTGGACCCTGTTCGACCAGGAGTTCATCGGCCTCGACAACTACGTGCAGTTCTTCCGGGAACCGGCGCTGGCGTCCGGGCTCTGGCACACGCTCGTCTACGCCGTGACGACCTCGGGCCTGAAGGTGGTCCTCGGGATGGCCCTGGCCGTGTTGCTCACCGGGCCGATCCTGGGTCGCGGCTTCATGCGGTCGGTCGCGTTCTTCCCGGTGCTGGTCAGCACGATCGGCGTCGGTCTCACCTTCCAGATCCTGATGCACCCCACCCGCGGCCTGATCAACCAGGCGCTGGACCTGATCGGCATCACCGGCCCGGCCTGGCTCGTCGATCCGGACTGGGCGCTGCTGTCGGTCGCGTTCGTCGACGTCTGGCAGGGCGTCGGCCTGGCCCTCGTCATCTACATGGCCGGCATCCTGTCCATCCCCGGCGAGTACTTCGAGGCCGCGAAGATGGACGGCGCCGGTGCCTGGCACCGCTTCCGCCACATCACGCTGCCGCTGGCGAGGCCGGCGACGGTGTCGGTGATCCTGCTGTCGTTGATCGGCGGGCTGCGCAAGTTCGACCTGATCTGGGCGATGACCAAGGGCGGGCCGGGCTTCACCTCCGACGTCATGGCGTCGGTCATCTACAAGCAGTACCAGGCCGGCTTCTACGGGCTCTCCACGGCCGGCAACGTCGTGCTGTTCCTGCTCGTGATCCTGATCGCGCTGCCGCTGTTCTGGTTCTTCAACCGGAAGGAGGACGCGTGAGCACCCGCACCAAGCCCAACGTCCCGCTCAGCGCCCTGACGGTCGTCCTGTTCGGGGTCGTCTTCCTGGTCCCGTTCGCGTTCATCGTGCTCACCGCGGGCAAGACCGCGCAGGAGTCGGCCCTGCTGGACTTCTCCTGGCCGACGCAGTGGGCGTTCGTGGAGAACCTGCAGGCCGTGGTGGAGGCGCGCGACTACCTGCTGATCATCGCGTTCATCAACAGCACGGTCCTCACCGTCGTCAGCGTGTCGGTGGTCGTGGTCCTGGCCGCGATGGCCGGGTTCGTCCTGCAGCGCCGCAAGAGCCGGTTCACCCGGGCCGTCAACCTGGTCATCCTGTCCGGCCTGGTCCTGCCGCCGGCCGTGGTCCCGACCATCTGGGTCCTGCAGAAGCTCGGCCTGTTCAAGACCATGCCCGGCCTGATCCTGGTCGAGATCGCGTACGCCATGGCCTTCTGTGTCCTGCTCTTCCAGGCGTTCATCGCCGGGATCCCGAAGGAACTGGACGAGGCCGCCACCATCGACGGCGCCGGGCCGCTCAGCCTGTTCTTCCGCGTCGTCCTGCCCCTGCTGCGGCCGATCATCGTGACCGTCGTGGTCGTGCAGACGGTGTTCATCTGGAACGACTTCACCAGCCCGCTCTACTTCCTGCCCGGTGACGAGAACGCCACCGTCCAGCTGACCCTCTTCAACTTCCAGAGCCAGTACGCCAGCTCCTACAACCTCCTGTTCATGGACATCCTCCTGGTCACGGTCCCTCCGTTGATCATGTTCATGATCTTCCAGCGCCAGATCGTGTCCGGCATGGTTGCCGGCTCGGTGAAAGGTTGAGCCACATGCAAGGTCGGATGATCACCCCCGCGAGCGAGCTGGGCAGCGCGCCGCTGTTCCGTACCGAGATCACGCTCGACACCGGGCACGGACCCGTCACCGCGGCGACGCTGACGATCAGCAGCCTCGGCGTGCACGAGGCCCGGATCAACGGGCGGCCGGTCGGCGACGACGTGCTCAGCCCCGGCTGGAGCTCCTACGAGCACCGGCTGCGCTACCTGACCCACGACGTCACCGCGCTGCTCACCGAGCGCAGCGTGCTGACCGTGCTGGTCGGCAACGGCTGGCACCGCGGGAAGCTCGGGTTCATGGGCGGCCGGGCGTTCTACAGTGACCGGCTGGGCGTCATCGCGGACCTCACGATCACGTTCGCGGACGGGCACCGGCAGACGGCCGTCACCGACGAGTCGTGGCGCGCCGGGGGCAGTGACGTCATCGCCGACGACCTCTACGACGGGCAGACCGTCGACGCGCGGCGGCGGTCCGCCAAGTGGTACGCGCACGGCGGCGAGCCCGAGTGGTTCCTGCCGGTGCGGGCGCTCGACTTCGATGCGAGCACGCTCACCCCGTACATCGGACCCCCGGTGACCAGGCAGGACGTCGTCACGCCGGTGAAGGTCTGGCGGTCGCCCGAAGGCCGGACGCTGGCGGACTTCGGGCAGAACCTGGTCGGCTGGCTCCGCTTCACCACCACCGGCCCGGCCGGAGCCGAGGTCCGGATCCGGCACGCCGAGGTGCTCGAGCACGGCGAGCTGGGTGTGCGGCCGCTGCGCGACGCGCAGGCCACCGACCGGTTCATCCTCAGCGGCGGTGAGGACCACTTCGAACCGACGATGACATTCCATGGATTCCGGTACGCCGAAGTCACCGGCCTGCCTCTCGAGGAGGTGGAACGGATCGAGGCCGTGGTGGTGCACTCGGACCTGCGCCGGACCGGCACGTTCGAGTGCTCCGACGAGCTGCTCAACCAGCTGCACAGCAACGTCGTGTGGAGCACCAAGGGCAACTTCCTGGACCTGCCCACCGACTGCCCGCAGCGCAACGAGCGGCTCGGCTGGACCGGTGACATCGCGGTCTTCGCCCCGTCGGCCGCCTACCTGTTCGACGCGCGCGGATTCCTCGCCGACTGGCTCGCCGACCTGGCCGCCGAACAGCACGCCGCCGCCGGTCTCGTCCCGTTCGTCGTCCCGGACGTGCTGAAGTACCTGCCCGAGGTGCCCGAGTTCCCCGCGCCGGACAGCACCGCGTTCTGGTCGGACGCCGCCGTCTGGGTGCCGTGGACGCTGTGGCAGGCGTACGGCGACCGCACGATCCTGGCCGACCAGTACGACTCGATGACCGCGCACGTGCGCCGGGTCGAGACGCTGCTGTCACCGGCCGGGGTGTGGGACACCTCGTTCCAGTTCGGTGACTGGCTCGATCCGGACGCGCCGCCGGACAACCCCGCCAAGGCGAAGGCCGACCCGGGTGTCGTCGCGACCGCCGCGTACTACCGGTCGGCGACCGTCACGGCCGAGACCGCCGCGCTGCTCGGCCGCGACTCCGACGCGGCGGAGTTCCGTGACCTGGCCGCGCGTGTCCGGGCGGCGTTCAACGAGCAGTACGTGTCTGCCGACGGCACGATCGTGTCGGACTGCACCACGGTCTACACGCTGGCGCTGGCGTTCGGGCTGATCGACGACGAGGCCGCGGCCGGGCGGCGGCTGGCGGAGCTGGTGGCCGACAGCGGGTACCGGATCTCGACCGGGTTCGCCGGCACCCCGTACATCCTCGATGCCCTGACCCGGACCGGGCACCTGGATGTCGCCTACCGCCTGCTGCTCGAGCGGGGATGCCCGTCCTGGCTCTATCCGGTGACCATGGGCGCCACCACCATCTGGGAGCGCTGGGACAGCATGCTGCCGGACGGCTCGGTCAACCCGGGGGAGATGACCAGCTTCAACCACTACGCCCTGGGCGCGGTCGCCGACTGGATGCACCGGGTGATCGGCGGCATCGCGCCGCTGGAGCCCGGCTACTCACGGGTGCTGATCGCACCCCGCCCCGGCGGCGGGCTGACCTGGGCTCGTGCTGGCCTGGACACGCGGCACGGCCGTATCGAAGTTTCCTGGCGCCTCGTCGACGGCGAACCGGTCGTCGATGTCACCCTGCCCGCGGGGGTGACCGGGGTGTTGTCGCTGCCCGGGAAGGAGGACGTGGAGCTGACTGGCTGAGGAGGCGCGGCCGTGCCGTCGCGGGACGGTACGGCCGGCCGTCATCCCCACCATGCGCAACTGATGGTTGCGTGTTGCGGATGGGCGGCCTAGAGTCATGCGCAACCAAAGGTTGCAGGAGGATGTCATGGAGTACGCAAGCATCGAGCGCGAGATCTACGTCGACGCCTCACCGGAGATCGTCTTCGACGTGGTGAGCCGCCCCGAGCACGTCAAGCAGTGGTGGCCCGACGACGCCGACTACTCGCTCGTGCCCGGCGAGGCGGGGCGGATCTCGTTCGGGGAGAAGTCCGAGACCTTCACCGTCGTCGACGTGCGGCGCCCCCGGTCGTTCGCGTTCCGGTGGACCCATCCCGAGGGCGAGGCCGCCGAGCAGGGCAACTCGTTCCTGGTCACGTTCGACCTGACGCCGAAGGGCGACGGGACGCTGCTGCGGATGAGCGAGACCGGATTCCGGGAGCGCGGCTGGACCGAGGCGGTCGCCGAGGAGCACCACCGCGACCACATCAGTGGCTGGGACTTCTTCCTGCCGCGCCTGGCGCCGTACGCCGACACCCTGAAAGTCGGGTCGTGACCGTCGACGACGACCTCTGGCAGGCGATCGGCGATCCGACCCGGCGCCGGATGCTCGACCTGCTGCTGGCCGACGGTGACGGCACCGCCACGACCCTCGGTCACCGGCTCTCGGTAACCCGGCAGGGTGTGGCCAAGCACCTGGTCGTCCTGGAGCGGGCCGGCCTCGTGCGTGGTGCCACATCCGGCCGGGAGCGGCGGTATCGGGTGGATGACGCCCAGCTGGCCCGTGCGGTGGCCCAGCTGTCGTCGGTCGGCGCGGCCTGGGATGCCCGGCTGCAGCGCATCAAGCGCATCGCCGAGTCCCTTCCGCCCGCGACTTCGTAAGTTGCCGAGTCTCGTCCGCCCGCGACTTCGTGAGTTGCCAACCCCCTCCGCCCGCAATCTTGTGAGTTCGCGCCGCCATCGCAGCCCGAACTTCACAAGATCGCGCGGGAGGCGGGAGGCGGGAGGCGGGAGGCGGGAGGCGGGAGGCGGGAGGCGGGAGGTGGGAGGTAGGAGGTGGGTGGCGGGAGGTGGGATGCGAGAGGCGTGCGACCGGGGGCGCGTAGTCGATCTTGTGTGGTTGTGCCGTTGGAGCAGCCCGAACCTCACAAGATCGGCAGGGGTGCGGGATCGGCGGGGGCGGGCGTTGCGGGGTGGGTGGGGAGCGCGGGGCCGGGGTGGGTGGGGAGCGCGGGGCCGGGGTGGGTGGGGAGCGTGAGGCCGGGGTGGGTGGGGAACGCGGGGCCTAGGTGGGTGGGGATGGCGAGGCGGGATGGGGGTGGGGAAGGCGGGGCGGTGGGCGGGCGGGAACCTGAGTGCGGTGGGTGGTGTCTCTAGGGTGTGTTGTCGGAAGGGGCGGCCATCGATATTGACGAGGCGACCGCTGTGGCCCGGGCCCGGGCCGGTGACCTGGATGCCTATGAGGTGCTGGTCACGCGGTTCACCGCGCCTGCTCACCGGGCCGCTCTGCTGCTCGGCGCCGGGGCGGACGCGGATGATGTGGTGCAGGAGGCGTTCGTGAAGGCGTACCGGCAGCTGGGCCGGTATCGCGGCGACGCCGGGTTCAAGGCCTGGCTGCTGGCCATCGTGGCGAACGAGACGCGCAATCTGGTGCGGTCGCGGCGGCGCCGGGAGGGGCTGTGGCTGCGGGCGGCCGTCCGGGAGGACCCGCTGCAGTGGGAACCCGATCCGGCCGAGTCGGCGATGGCCCGGGAACGGCGGCGGCTCCTCGTCGAGCAGCTGCGCGCTCTGGATCATCGGGACCGGGAGATTCTGCTTTGCCGGTACCTGCTCGACCTGTCCGAGGCGGAGACCGCGGTCACTCTGGACCTGCCGAAGGGGACGGTCAAGTCACGAACCGCACGGGCGCTGGCGAGGCTCCGCGACCGGATGCCGGAGGGGGTACGCGGTGCCTGAACCCGAAAAGCGGCGTGAGCCCGGAAGTCAGCCTGACCTCGGAGGCCGGCGTGAGCCCGGAAAGCGACCTGAGCCTGGAGGGCGCCCTGAGGCCCGCGACCTGCCTGGAACCGAGAACCTGATCGGCGAGTTGCGTGAATTGGGCGCTCGTTTGACCGTACCCGCGGCTGTTGATCAGAAAGAAGCGGTGCGTGCCCGCCTCGCCCGCCCCGCGCCGCGCCCGCGTCGCGTCCGTCCGCTCGTCGCGGCCCTGGCGGCCGCCCTCGTGGTGTCGATCGCATCGGTCGCGCCGGCCCGTGCCGCGGTGGTCGAGGTGATCGGTGATCTGCTGCGGATCGCCGGTGTGGAGGTACGCCGGGAGCAGCCCCGCCAAGCCCTGCCCGTCACGCCGAGCGCGCTGCCGTCGGCCGCCGCGTCCGCCGCGTTCCTGATCGGCGTTCCCGCCGAGCTGGGCGACCCGGAGGAGGTGATCGGCTCCGACCCGGACGAGAAGGGGCGCCCGCGGGTGGTCACGCTCGTCTACCGGGGTGGTGCGGTACGGCTCGACGAGTTCGACGGCCGGCTCGACACCACGTTCTTCAAGACCTCGCCGGACGCGCGATGGGTGGAGCCGTGGGCCGGTGTGACCGCTGCCGCGTGGGTGCCGGGCCCGCACCCGGTGACCTATGTGGGCCGCGACGGCCGGGAGCGGACCGAGACCGCCCGGCTCGCGGGTCCGGCACTCGTCTGGGCGACGGCGACCGTCACCTACCGGTTGGAGGGAATCGGGACACTCGAAGAGGCGATTGCGGTGGCACGCTCGGTGCGCTGAGCCACGATCGGGTATGTGCGGTCGGTACCGTTCGTCCGGATGAGAAGTCTTCCTGCGCTCTGCCTGGCGACGATGGTCCTCGCCGGCTGCACCTCCGAACCGACCCCGCCCGCCCGCACCGAGACGCCGCAGGCCAGACCCACGGTGACCGAGTCGGCCGGGTTCTTCGTCGAGCCGGACGCGCCCGCGGCCCAGCAGGCGGCGGCGTGGGAGGCCGCCGGACGGAACGCGGACGCGGAGGCGCTCCGGCGGATCGCCGAGTCACCGGCCGCCGTGTGGTTCGCCGACGCGAATCCGGGCTACCGGGAGCGGGCTCAGCGGCTGGTCGCTTCGGCCGCGGCGGCCGGGCGGACGGCGGTGCTGGTGCCCTACTGGGTGCCGCAGCGCGACTGCGGCGGCCACTCCGGTGGTGGCGCCCCGGACGGTGCGGCGTACCGGGCGTGGATCGCCGACCTGGCCGGGGTGGTTCGCGGGCACGAGGCGATCGTGGTCCTGGAACCGGACGCGGTGCCGCACGTGCTGGACGGCTGCGTCACCGGCGAGACCGCGCGGGAGCGGATGACGCTGCTCGGCGAGGCGATCGGGACGTTCAAGCAGGGGCCGGGGGTCCGCGTCTACCTGGACGCCGGGAATCCGGGCTGGATCAAGGACGTGGACCGGGTCGCCGGGGCGCTCGATGACGCCGGGGTGCGCCGGGCCGACGGATTCAGTCTGAACGTGGCGAACTTCGAGACCACCGAGGCGAACGTCGCCTACGGCACGGCCGTCTCGGACCGGCTCGGTGGCATGCCGTTCGTGATCGACACCAGCCGCAACGGCAACGGGCCGGCTCCGGTCGACGCCCGTGACGCCGAGGGGCACTGGTGCAATCCGCCGGGCCGGGCGCTCGGGCCGGCGCCGACCGCGGAGACCGGCACCCCGCGGGTCGACGCCTACCTGTGGGTCAAGCGGCCGGGGGAGTCCGACGGGGCGTGCCTTCCGGACGCCCCGCCGGCCGGTCAGTGGTGGCCCGAGTACGCCCTCGGGCTGGCCACCAACTGACGTTCACGCCACCCGGACCCAGCGGCCCTTCGAAGGCACGCCCTTGTCGTCGATCAGGAAGAGCATGTACCACCCGGACGGAGCGAGGCCGGGATCGTCCGGGACGGTGACGGTCACCCCGCCGGGGGTACGGCCGACGCCCAGCTCCACCGATCGCTGGTCCACATCGGTGCCGTGGGTGACCGCGCTGGGCCGGACCAGCCGGGCGCCGGTGATCCGGTCCGCGTCGGCAGTCGCGTAGGCCGCGCCGCGTCCGTACTTGATCGTGCGCGGCCCGCCGCCGAGTTGCGGCGGCGCGCCCTGGAAGAGATAGGGCGGGCTGTAGATCTCGATCCGCTGCTCGAACTTCCCGGGGTTCTTCCCGGTCTCGTCGTAGATCGGGTCGCTGCCCATGGTCACCACGCGGCCGTCCGGCAGAAGCAACGCCTCGGAGTGGTAGTTGCGGCCCACGGTCGGTGCCGCCGCCTCCTGGAAGACCTCGCGGTCCGGATCGTAGATCTGCGCGGTGAGCAGGTCGCTGCGGTTCCTCCCCTGGTACGGCCCACCCCGGTAGCCGGAGGAGCCGCCGCTGGTGAACACCGTGTCGTCGGGCAGCACCACGGTGCTCAGGTAGCGGGCCGGCGCCGGCAGGTCGGGTCCCGGACGGTAGCGGGGGCTCTTCTCGTCCAGGTCGGCGATCGCGGTGCGTGCCGTCGAGACCGGTGAGTCGCCGACCTCCCCGCCGCCCATGATCATCACTTTCTGATCCTGGGCCGGTGGCAGCATCACCGACGCGCTGGTCTCGGTCATCCCCGGGTCCTCGAGCCCCGGCACCACCTGGAACTTGTTCTTGGTCACGTCCCACAGCCCCGGCGTACGGCCCTCGGTGTCCGAGCCGTAGCCCGCGTTGGAGCCGGAGAAGAACAGCCGGTCGTCCTTGGTCTGGAACAGCGCGGGATAGGTCGGGAAGACCCGCTTGACCTCGGGCGCGGGCACCCACTTGCGCTTGCTGACCAGGTAACGCTCGTTGTCACCGGGCAGCATCCGCCCGAACTCGTCCAGTCCGGACACCGCCAGGATGTCGCCGTTGGGCATCGGGGCCAGGGTCGGATACCAGCGGTGCTCCACCAGGTCGCCGGTGCGGACGTAGCGCTCGGCGATCGGGTCGAACTCGTACGACGTCTTGTCGCCGCCGTACTCCTGCTTCTCCCGGGTGATCTTCTCGGCGATGCCGTAGAGGTTGCGGGTGTCGTCGCCGGTCAGGCCCTCGATCGAGTACTGGGCCGGGGCCGTGACGTTTCCGGCGTCACCCTCCTCGACGGCGTCGACCCACACCTCGGCCTCACCGGCGTGGACCATCATGTGGTTGCCGTGCCACATCTTGGACGCGGCCGGCACGGTCACCTCGGCCCGGGTCAGGTAGGCGTGGCCGTTCGCGCCGAGGAATCGGGTGCCCTTCGCGAACGTGCGCGCGCCGTGATCCGGTGACTCGTTCTTCACCTTCATCACGCCCGCGGCGTGGGTGATGTCGCCCTCCAGCACCTCGTACGACTTGGTGCCGCCGGCCACCAGCAGGTTGCCGTTGGGCAGGAACGTGTGCCCGGCGCAGAACAGGTCGGTCGGTGTGGGCACGTCCTTGAACTTGTCGGTGCGCGGATCCCACAGGATGGTGCGGAACGTGCCGGCCTCGAACTTCTCGCGGTCGTTCCCGGACCCGGCGATGATCAATACTTTTCCGGTACGCAGCATCGCGGCGTGAATGGCGTTGATGCGGAACCGGGCCGGCACCTTGAGCAGTGACCAGTGGCCGAACTGCTGCTTGTAGGACAGCCGGTTGATGTTGAACTCGTGGTAGCGGTCGGCCGCGAAACTGACGATGGGCCGGTTCACGATCGCCACGGCCGCCATCACGGGCATCATCACCGCCAGCGTGAGCAGCCGGCGCGCCATGGTGGGACGTCGCTGGTTCATACGGAGATCTCGATCATGTGGGGTTCCTTCTCCTCGATGACCTGGTTCTCAGGTGTGCGGCCGAGCGTCTGCAACGCCCAGATCGCCGGCGGGGTCAGGCAGAGGGCCAGGTTGAGGGCCGGCCACAGCCACATGAACCCGTGCGCGTGGCCTGTCACCGCGGCCACGACCAGCAGGACGGCGAAGAACGCCGCCCACCGCAGATGGGTACGGAAGGTGAGCAGCCGATCAGGGCTGGCCGAGTCACCCTTGGGGGTCACCACGAACCCGGCCCGCCTTCGCAGCACGGCCTGCAGGAACGAGGTGACGTAGATCGGCGCGCACAGCGTGGACAGCAGCATTCCGCTGAGCCCGGACGATCCGGCGTCCTCGTGCGGGCTCACGTTGTGGCGCCGGTTCCACAGGTAGAGGCCGACCTGGAAGAGGGCGGCGTCCACATAGAGCATCAGCCACACCTGCTGTGGCACCTGCACGCCCTTGACGCCGAGGACCACGTGGCAGACCGCGGTGGCGGCGCCGAGCAGCCAGGCGAGGGCGGTCAGCGGGTAGTAGGCCATCAGCAGCGCGTAGTGCAGCGCCCGGCGTACGCCGAGCCGGTGGGCCATCTTCGCGAAGCCGGCCACGACCACCTCGTCGGTGCCGCGTGACCAGCGGTGCTGCTGGCTGAAGTAGTCAGTCCACGAGGACGGGCCCTCCCCGACGGCCAGCACGTCGGGCGTGTAGACCGAGCGCCAGTGCCGGCCGGTGGCCGGGTTGCGGGCGGCGTGCTGGGCCAGGCTGGTGGCCATGTCCTCGGTGATCGAGTCCTGCAGGCCGCCGATCGACTTGAGCGCACTGATGCGTACCGCGTTGTTGGTGCCGACCAGCATCGGGATGCCGAGCTTGTTGCCGGCCCGCTGCAGCAACGAGTGGAACAGGTACTGCTGGGACTCGGCCCAGCGGGTGATCACGTTGTCGTAGTTGCCGTAGATCTGCGGTCCGATCACGAACGCCACGTCGGGGTCGCGGAAGTAGCCGAGCAGCCGTTCGCAGAAGTTCTCGAGCGGCACGTGATCCGGGTCGACGGAGACGAACACGTCGTACCGGGCGCCGTGCTTGTCGATCCACGAGTTGTAGTTGCCGTGCTTGGTCTTCGCCTTGAAGCCACCGGCCGCGGTGTTCCACTCGGGTACGCCCTTGCGACTGAAGTGGTACGCGCCGACGCGGCGGCACATGGCCTTGACCTCGGGATCGTCGCCCTCGTCGAGCAGCCACACGTGGTAGCGGCCGGGATGGCGGATCCGCATGGCGGCGCGCAGCGTCTTCTCCACCATCTCGATCGGCTCCTTGCCGGGCACGATGGTGGTGAGGAACGCGACCCGCAGCAGCTCGTCCGGCTCCACCGGCACCGGGTCCAGCGCCCGCAACGTGGCCAGGCACAGGGTCACCACGTTGACCAGGCGGAACAGTTCGATCAGCGCGGTCGCGGCGATCATGAACACGGTGGCGGCGAAGAGCACGGTCTGCATCCGGCGGTCCGGCAGTTCCACCGACGCGAGCAGCCATCCGAAGAAGGTGCTCTCGAAGGCGAAGGCGAAGACCGCGATCAGGGCGGTACGGACCGGGCGGCGCCGTGACAGCGGTCGCAACCGGACCCGGTAGTCGCCCTCGGGAACTCCTTCGGCATCACCGGCAAGGTGACTGAAGCCGTGATAATCCGGCACGGGGGATATAACACTCTTTCCGGGCACCAAGGCAAGATAGCGAGGATTAGTAAAATCCGGGCATATCTCGTACCTCGATCGTGTCGTGTCCCGTAATCGGTCCGGATGTGCCCCTCGAAATTCCGTCGCAGTCGGTAGCCGAAAACGTCGAACCGACCCGCCCTGTGATCCGTTCTCTCTGTCAGGCGGGGCATGAGCGCCCCGCGGTGACCGACAAGGCGGTGGCAATGCTGATCCTGTCCCTGCTCATCCTGGTCCTGGCTGCCGCCTGCGTGCTCGCGGTGCGCGGGGTGCGGGCGGACGTGGCAGCTGAAGAGCCGCTGATCGTCCCGGAGGCCCTGTTCGCTCCGGAGAGCCTCGAAGGTGTCCTCTGTGCCCAGCTCATGGACGGTGAGATCACCCGGCGTCAGTACCTGCGCTCGATGGCCGGCATCGCGGCCCGCGACGAGGAGCGGCACCCTCTCACGGTGCCCGGCTACGACGACTGAGAGTCAACCCGGCCGGACCTGAGCCCGGCCCCGCGCAACGGCGTGGGGCCGGGCTTTCTCGTGACTGCGCCTTGACAGGCAGTCATCGATGGACGCTAATGGAAACACTGTTTCGGAGAGTGTTACGGCAGACCAATGGAGGTCCCGTGTCCCTGTCCCTGCGCCGCGTCGTCGCGGCGCTCGTGTTGTCCGCCGGCGTCCTCGCCGCCGCCCCGTCGGCCGCTCAGGCCGCCACCGCCGAGGTCGACGGCGACATCACCGTCCTGTGCGGCAGCTCCACGTACACCCAGGACGCCGACTGGTTCTTCCCTGACACCACCAGCCCGAAAGCCCTCGTCTTCCTGCAGCACGGGTTCTCCCGCTCGAACAGCAACATGTTCGCGCTGGCCCGGAGATACCAGGCGGCCGGCTTCCTCGTGTTCGCACCGACCCTGCCGTCGACCAACTCCAGCGGCTGCACCGTCAGCAACCAGGGCGACAACACCGCGTTCCTCGACAACGTCGCCGCCTGGATCGGTGAGGCCGGCAACTCGACCCGGCAGCTGGCCACCAGCTACGCCAAGGCGGCGACCACGGCCGGACGGTCCGGCACCACCCTGCCGGCCAGGTACGTCCTGGCCGGGCACTCGGCCGGCGGTGACGCCGTCACCTACATCGCCAACCGGCTGCGCACCACGTTCCCGGCCGCCTTCGCCAACCTCGAGTACCTGCAGCTGCTCGACCCCGTGAAGTCGCCGCAGGGCACCAACATGGCCGACGCCCTGACCGGCCTGGCCGGCACCTCGCTGCCGATCACCGCGATCTCGTCGCCGCCGTACTCGTCGAACGCCAACGCCAGCGGCACCGTGGAGCTGGTCAACCGCCTCGACCGCCCCTTCCTCGGGGTTCGGCTGGTGACCGGCTCGCACTGTGACGCCGAGGGCGCCACCACCAACTGGCTCTGCACCCTGCTCGGCGGCACCTCGAAGGCGGCGAACGTGACGGCCCTGCAGACCTTCGCGATCAACTGGGCGTCGGACGCGGTGGCCGGGACCACCACGGCGACCTACTACCCGGGCGGCACCTACTACCAGGGACTGCTCACCGGCAATGTGATCCAGACGCTCAGCTGACCCGGCTCCCGGCCCGCCCCTGACGTTTGTCTCGGGCGGGCCGTGACGGACGGCGGGGGAGCGGTGAGCGTCCACCGCCGGGCTGGAGCGACCGGCGTGAGGAAGCCGACCCGGCGGCGGGCAGGGGAGGACGGCTACGGGGCCGGGGTGGTGCGGTTGGGGGCGCTCTGGTTCGTACGGCTGAGGGCGTCTTCGGCTTCCGTCAGGCCGATGACGTCGGCGTACTTGGCGTCGAGGTCGAAGAGGTTGTTCTCGTGCGGGCCGCCGTCGCGGTCGGCGCACGCGTCGCGGACCACGATCGGGCGGAAGCCGTGCTGGAGCGCGTCCAGGGCCGACGCCCGCACGCAGCCGGATGTCGAGAACCCGCCGACGACCAGCGTGTCGATCGAGTGGGAGGCCAGCCACGCGGCCAGCGCGGTCCCGGCGAAGGCGCTGGCGTAGTGCTTCACCACCACCTGCTCCCCGGGCGCGGGTGTCAGCGGCGGCGCGAAACCGCCGAGCGGGTTGCCGGCCGCGAAGACCTTCAGGGCGGGTACCTTCGCCGCGAACAGGGGTGCCTCCGAGCAGGACTCGTCGGCGAAACGGACGGCGGTCCACAGGACCGGGACACCGGCGGAGCGGGCGGCGCCGGCGAGCCGGGCCATCGCCTCGGCGGCTTTCCGGCCGGTCGTGAGGAACAGCGGCGAGGCGGGGTCGGTGTACGCGAGGGCCGGGTCGACCAGAAGCACCGCCGGCCGCAGGCCCCAGCCGAGCCGCCGGGCGAAACCGGCCTTCGCGTAGTCCGCCTCCAGCTCCATCAGACGATCCCGCGTGCCCGGAGACCGGCCAGCTCGTCGCCGGAGAGGCCGAGCAGGCCCTGGTAGATCTCCTCGTTGCTGGCGCCGAGCGCCGGACCGGCCCACTTCACCTCGCCGGGTGTGCCGGACAGCCGCGGCGCCACGTTCTGCATCGGGATGCGCCCGAAGTCGGGATGGTCGACCTCGATGACCGCCTGCCGGGCCCGCACGTGCGGGTCGGCGATGATGTCGGCGGCCGTGTAGATGCCGCCGGCCGGTACGCCCGCCTCGTGCAGCAGTGACAGCAGTTTCGCCGACGGCACCGTCCGGGTCCAGGCGGAGATGACGTCGTCGAGTTCGGCCTGGTTCTCGCCGCGCGCGCCGTGGGTGGCGTACCGAGGGTCGGCCGGCAGGTCGGGGCGCTCCATCACGTCGGACAGGCGGCGGAACACGGTGTCCTGGTTGGCGGCGATCAGCACGTCCGAGCCGTCGGCGGTGGGGTAGACGTTGCTGGGCGCGACGTTCGGCAGGATCGGACCGGTGCGCTCGCGGCGGTAGCCGGCCACGCTCCACTCGGGGATCAGCGACTCCATCATGGCGAGCACCGCCTCGTAGATCGCCGAGTCGACGACCTGGCCGCGGCCGGTGCGCTCGCGGGCGTGCAGCGCGGCGAGCGTGCCGAAAGCGGCGTAGGTCGCGGCCAGCGAGTCGCCGATCGAGATGCCGGAGCGCGACGGGGCGCGGTCGGCCTCGCCGGTCACGTACCGCAGCCCGCCCATGGCCTCACCGATCGACCCGAAGCCGGCACGGGGTGAATAGGGCCCGGACTGACCGTAACCGGTCACCCGTACCAGAATGAGTTTGGGATTGATCTTGGAAAGCTCGTCGTAGGAGAGCCCCCACCGTTCCAGGGTGCCGGGCCGGAAGTTCTCCAGGAGCACGTCGGACCGCTCGACCAGGCGCCGGACCAGCGCCTGGCCCTCGCCGGTGCGCAGATTGCAGGTGACCGACTTCTTGTTGCGGGCCACCACCGGCCACCACAGGGACTGGCCGTGCGGCTTCTCGCGGCCCCACTGGCGCATCGGATCGCCCTTGCCCGGGTCCTCCAGCTTGATCACCTCGGCCCCGAAGTCGCCGAGGAGCTGCCCGCAGAACGGGCCGGCGAGCAGGGTTCCGGCTTCCAGTACGCGAATGTCAGACAGTGGCGCGGTCACGCCGCCACCCTATACTCGGGAAACGGCGTTTCGCTAGATGAAACAGGGGGAGTCGCTGTGGAGATCGTCGAGGTCGGGCCGCGCGACGGGCTGCAGAACGAGAAGAACGTGCTGCCGGCGTCCGTGAAGATCGCCTATGTCGAGCGGGCCGTCGCGGCCGGGCTGCGGCGGATCGAGGTGGCGGCGTTCGCCCGTCCCGATCGCGTGCCGCAGATGGCCGATGCCGAGGAGGTGCTGCGGGGCGTGCCGCGCGACACGGGCGTCCGGTATGCCGCGCTGGTGCTCAACGGGCGCGGGCTGGACCGCGCGCTCGCGCTGGGGGAGTCGCGGCCCGACGAGATCAACTATGTAGTTGTGGCCACTGACGAGTTTTCCCGGCGCAACCAGGGGATGTCTACGGCCGGCTCGCTCGCGGCGTTCCGCTCGGTGGCCTGCCGCGCGCGCGACGCCGGATTTTTCGTGACTTTGACGGTCGCTGCCGCGTTCGGGTGTCCCTTTACCGGCGTGGTATCCGCTTCCCGGGTGCGTGACATCGTGGCCGAGGCCGGTCCGCTGGATGAGATCTGCCTGGCCGACACGATCGGCGTGGGGGTTCCGGTGCAGGTGACCGAACTGGCCGCGGCGGTGCGCTCGGTGGAGCCGGCGGCGCCCCTGCGGGCGCACTTCCACAACACCCGCAATACCGGGTACGCGAACGCGGTCGCGGCGGTCGGCGCCGGTTTCGTGGCGCTCGACGCCAGTCTCGGCGGTATCGGCGGCTGCCCCTTCGCTCCGGCGGCCACCGGGAACATCGCCACCGAGGACCTCGCCTACCTGCTGAACCGCTCGGCGCTCGAGACCGGTGTCGACGTGACCGTGGCCGCCGCCACCGGCACCTGGATCGGCGAGCGGCTCGGGCTGGCCGCGGTTCCCGCCCAGCTGGGCCGGGCCGGTGACTTCCTCGCCGCTTCTGGGACGGCCTCTTGATTCAGAATGGAAACGGTGTTTCCATTCTGGGCATGCTGAGGCCCGGTGGAGCTGATCTGACGATCGCCGGTGGCGTACGCGAGTTCGGCCGGGCCACCCCGGACGCGATCGCGGTGCGTGACGGCGATCGGGAACTCAAGTACGGCGCTCTCGACGAGCGTTCCTCGCGGCTGGCCTGCGGGCTGCTGACCCTCGGACTCGGGTACGGCGACCGCGTCGCCCTGCTCAGCGGCAACCGCCTCGAGTACCCGGAGATCGCGGCCGGCATCGCCAAGGCCGGCCTGGTGCTCGTGCCGGTCAACCCACGGCTCACCGCCGCCGAGGTCGGCTTCATCCTCCGGCACTCCGGCGCCGGCGTGCTGATCGTCGACCCGGCACTGACCGGTGCCGTGCCCGAATCGTTCCCCGGCCGGGTGATCCGGATCGGACCTGAGTACGAGACGTGGCTCGACGACTCGCGTGCCGCCGACCCCGAGATCGCCGTCCACGAGCGGGACCCGTTCTGCATCGCCTACACGGCCGGCACCACCGGCGACCCGAAGGGCGTGCTGATCTCACACCGGTCCCGCTCGCTGACCTTCTACGCCACCGCGCTGGAGTGGGGCATCGGTCCCGGCCGGCGGACCGTCGCGGTCGCCCCGATGTACCACGGTGCCGGGTTCGCCTTCGCCTACGCGGCCGTGTACTGCGGCGCGACGGTCAGCATGCTGCGCTCGTTCCAGCCGGACGCGCTGATCGACATGATCCGGCGCGACGGCGCCCAGTCGGTGTTCCTGGTGCCGACGCACGCGCAGCTGATCCGGCACGCCCTGGAGAAGGTGCCGGAGCTGCCCACCCTCGACACCCTCTACTTCAACGCGGCGGCCCTGCCCCGGGTGCTCAAGGAGTGGGTTTTCGAGGCGTTCCCGGGTGCCGGCGTGCACGAGCTGTACGGTTCCACCGAGGCCGGCGTGGTCACCAACCTGCGGCCGCCGGACGCGCGGCGCAAGGCCGGGACGGTCGGCCACCCGTGGTTCGGCACCCGGGTGCGGATCGTCGGGCCGGACGGCTCGCCGGTGCGGCCCGGTGAGCCCGGCGAGTTGTACAGCCGCTCGCCGTACCTGATGAACGGCTATCACGAGAACCCGGCCGCGACCGCCGCCTGCACCACCGCGGACGGGTTCCTCACCTCCGGCGACATCGTGATCCAGGACGACGAGGGCTTCATCTCCATCGTCGACCGGGTCAAGGACGTGATCATCACGGGCGGCGTGAACGTCTACCCGCGCGACGTCGAGGAGATCCTGCTCGCCCACCCCGCGGTCGCCGAGTGCGCGGTGGTCGGCGAACCCGACGAGCGGTGGGGCGAGCGGGTCGTCGCCTACTACGTCGGCCGGCACCCGGTCCCGGCCGAGGTCCTCGAGTCCTACCTCCGGGAACGGCTGGCCGGATTCAAAGTCCCCAAGCACTACCGGACCGTCGCGGCGCTGCCCCGCAACGCCGCCGGAAAGATCCTGAAACGCGAGCTGAGGAGTACGCCGTGAGGGCCCACGTCGAGTTGATCCATGAGGACGACTACATCTTCCATGCGGGCGAGCTCCCGTACGGCGAAGGGAAGATCTTCGAACGTCGCCTCTCGACCGACGAGGAGGACGGCTCGTCGTCGCTGTCGCTGCACGCGCGGTCCGACTGGGGCCGCAGCGCCGGCATCGTGCATGCCGACACCGAGTTCTACGTGCTCGAGGGCTCGCTGATCTACGGCGGTCAGGAGCTGGGTTCGGGCGGCTACATCCAGGTGCCCAAGGGCACGGCCATGGACTGGCTCAAGGTCCGTGAGGGCTCCCGGATCCTGCACTGGCGTGAGTACGGCGACGCGGGCTTCGACCCGTTCGTGAACCTGGGCGAGGCGTCGGCGAAGGCCGCTCCGGAGTCGGCCGAGGGCGTGACCGTCGTCGACGCGAACGCGATGGAGTGGACCGAGGCCCAGTCGGTCGGCCCGCTCACCCCGCTCTACATCAAGTTGCTGCACCGGGACCCGAAGACCGGCTTCTACACCCGGCTCATCCGCGCGCCCAAGGGCTGGACCGACCACCGGCTCGCCCACCACCCGTGCTACGAGGAGTTCTACACCCTCGCCGGGAGGATGGCGTACAACTTCGGCGACATCGACGAGGGCACGTACTGCTTCCGCCCTGCCCGGGTGAAGCACGGTCACTTCGTCGCCGAGACCGAGATCGACTGGATCCTGCGCTCCGACGGCGAGCTGACCAACTGGTACACGACCGAGGAGTGGGTCAAGTTCGGCGGCCACGCCGAGAACTACGACGAGCACGACGACCACGTCCACCCGATCCTGTCGTCGCTGCCGGTCCGGTCGCGCTCCCGCGGCGAGTGGTCCGGCGACGGGATGTGACGTTCTCCGTTGGAGGGTTCGACCAGGTTACTCGCGGGTAATATCGGCCCATGAGCGATCGTGTCACCGCTGTACTCACCGACGTGCTCGACGGCCGGTGGGCGCACATCCGGCAGGCCGTACGCGAGCGCCTGGGCGCCGAGTTCGTCACCGTTCCCGGTGAGACCGGCGACCAGGCGCGCGAGCGGATCAGCCGGCTGATCCGCGAACTGCCCGCCGACGTCGGCGTGGCGGCCGCGTTCCCGTCCCGCTACGGCGGCTCCGACGACCCGGGCGGCTCCACGGTCGCCGCCGAGATGCTCGGCCAGGTCGACCTGTCACTCATGGTCAAGGCCGGCGTGCAGTGGGGCCTGTTCGGCGGGGCCGTCGTCGCGCTCGGCACCGAGCGGCACCACGAGGCGTACCTGCGCGACATCCTCACGGCGGACCTCATGGGCTGCTTCGCGATGACCGAGACCGGACACGGCTCCGACGTCCAGCAGCTCCGGACGACGTGCACCTATGATCCCGCCTCGCAGTCGTTCGACCTCCACACCCCGCACGAGGCCGCCCGCAAGGACTACATCGGCAACGCCGCCCGCGACGGCCGGATGGCGGTCGTCTTCGCCCAGCTCGTCACCGGTGGCAAGTCGTACGGCGTGCACGCCTGGCTGGTCCCGATCCGCGACGAGCACGGCAACCCGATGCCCGGCGTCACCCTCGGCGACGCCGGTGCCAAGGCCGGCCTGCTCGGCGTCGACAACGGGCGGATCAGCTTCGACCACGTGGTCGTCCCGCGTGACATGCTCCTCGACCGGTACGGCCAGGTCGCCGCCGACGGCACCTACACCAGCTCGATCGAGAACGACACCCGGCGCTTCTTCACCATGCTCGGCACCCTCGTCCGCGGCCGGGTCACCGTCGGCGCCGCCGCGTCCGCGGCCACCCGCAGCGCCCTCACCATCGCCGTCCGCTACGGCGAGACCCGCCGCCAGTTCACGTCACCCGGCGCCGACCGTGAGATCGTCCTCAATGACTACCTCGCCCACCAGCGCAAACTCCTGCCCGCCCTGGCCCGGTCGTACGCGTACGCCTTCGCCCAGGAGGAACTCGCGGTGACCATGGCCGAGATCTTCGCGCTGGACGAGCCCGACGAGCACCGGCAGCGTGAGCTCGAGTCCCGGGCCGCGGGCCTCAAGGCGATGCAGACCTGGCACGCCACCCGCACGATCCAGATGTGCCGGGAGGCGTGCGGCGGCGCCGGGTACCTCGCCGAGAACCGGATCGCCGGCCTCAAGGCCGACACCGACGTGTTCACGACCTTCGAGGGCGACAACACGGTGCTGCTCCAGCTGGTCGCGAAGGGCCTGCTCACCGGATACCGCGACGCTTTCGGCTCGCTGGACGGGTGGGGCCGGGCGACGTTCGTCGCCGAACAGGTCAGAGAGATGGTCCTCGAGCGTACGGCTGCGCGCTCGCTGATCCACCGACTCGTCGACGCCGTGTCCGGCCGCGACGAGGAGGTGGCGGTGACCGACCGCGGCTGGCACCTGGCCGCCTTCGAGGACCGCGAGAAGCACATCCTCGAAGGCGCGATCCGCCGCCTGCGCAACGGCGCCGAGACCAAGAAGGATCGTCCGTTCGAGATCTTCAACGACGTCCAGGACCACGTGCTGGCGGCCGCCACCGCCCACATCGAGCGGATCACCCTCGAGGCGTTCGTGGCCGGCATCGAACGCGCCGACGACCCCGCGGCCCGTGAGCTGCTGTCGAAGGTCTGCGATTTGTACGCCCTGACGACCATCGAGGCGGACAAGGCCTGGTTCCTGGAACACGGCCGCCTCACGCCCGCCCGGTCGAAGACGATCACCGCGGTCATCAACGACCTGCTCCGCGAGCTGCGCCCGCACATGCGCGCCCTGGTCGACGCCTTCGCCGTACCCGACGAGTGGCTGAACGCCGCGATCCTCCGCGAGGAACCGGCCCGCCAGGAGGCGATGGCCAAACAGGACGACGCACTCCGAGCCGCCCAGCTCACCTGAGCGAAATTCGTGCTCCACCGGGCAGACGAGGTGTGAGGCATCCCACCACAGGAGGTAGAAGACTCCGGCGGCGATGAAGCCCCACAAGCGTTTCCGGTTACCGACCCGGAACCGGAGATCTCATCGCCGAAGATCTCGTCCAGACGCAGCTGGGCGATCCTGGCCTGAGCCTCGGTGCAGAGCGTGTCGATGCCCTGACGCGTTGCCACCGGACTAGCGTGACGTCTGGCGCCGGCGATCCGTAGCGCTCGATCGACTGACATCGGCTTCCCGACATGCGCCGCAGGGACAACGAGTGGCTCCCGATCATCGGACGCGGTCGCGCCACGAGCGGGGGATGCCGAGGTCGAAGTGTTCGGCCTTGAGGAGGATGAGCTTGCGCTCCCGGTCCCGCATCAGGTTCGCGAACGCACCGGTCATCTCGCCGATGAAATCCTGTTCACGAAATTGCCGCAGAGCACCGGGTTCGATCTCCACCTGCCAATTGATCATGCCGGTCGTCCGAATGTGTAGAACTGCAGATGGTGAACCGGCTTCGCACTCCAATTCCCGCAGACCGCTCGCAAATCTCTCCTGCCGGGAATCACCGGCGGTGCGGCGCTCCTGCGCGGCCTCCTCAGTCGTGAGCGATTGTGATCGGCGGTAGATGTCCCTGCGCTCCCGTTCCCAGGCCACCCAGGTGTTGGTCCCGAGACCGGCGAGTTGCCTGCTCAAGCCCCGTTCGTCGTACCACTCGAAGGTGCCGCGGGAAAAGGTGATCCGCAGACTGAGGTCACCGGAGATCAATGCCCGAATTTGACCATCGGGCGATGTTCCCCTGGCCGACATCGCACGAAGCTGCTCACCGAAGTCCGCGCCATCGGCATTCATGTCACCCTCCCGCTTTCGAGGCCGCCCCCCGAACCGATCGACGACAACCAACGTATGCGCTGGTGTGTGGTACACAAAATTCGTGACGGGGCGCCGGATTCTCGCGGCTGTGATGGCGATGCTGTATGTCTTCTCGGCACCGGGCCCGGCAGCGGCCGACGACGGTGCCGGCTCGCTGACCCTGATCGCCGGTGGAAACGGCCTGGGGTTCGGCGGGGACGGCGGTCCCGCCTCGTCGGCCAAGTTATCGGCGCCGCACGGTGCCGCGGTGGCACCGGACGGCGTGATGTACATCGCGGACACCGGCAATCACCGGATCCGGGCCGTCGCGGTGAACGGCACCATCAGCACGATCGCCGGTGACGGCAGTGACGACGGCGAGACCGGTGGGCTGCCGGGAGGGGCGAAGGGAACGACCGTTTCCTTGCGCGCGCCGACGGAGGTCGCGATCGGTACCGACGGGGCCGTCTACATCGCCGACGCGGGCGTCAGCCGGATCTATGCTCTCGCGCCTGACGGCACGATCACCGTCCGCGCGGAGGTCACTGACAGCCGCGACCCACGGGAACTGCGCGGACTGGCGGTGTCGGCGGACGGCACGGTATTCGTGTCCGACCGTGACAACGGCCGTGTACTGGCCTACGCCTCTGGCGGAGCGGAGAGTGTCGTCGCGGGTGACGGGGCCGCTCCGCAGTCGTACACACCTGTTCCGTCGCCGAACAGCCTGGCGGTCGATTCGCACGGAGATCTCTGGATCGCCGGCCACTACCTGTTCCGGGTGCGCGACGACGCAGTCGCGCCCGTCACCTTGCCGGAGGAGGACCGGTGGACGGTGGGTGAGGGCAAGGCGTGGCCGCCTGCTGACCGGGCGTTGGACGACGTGTATTCGGTCGGCGTCAGCGGATCAGGTGTCTACGTCGTGGACAACGCACGGAGGGAAGTGCGCTGGCTGAGTGCCAACGGCGCGATCTCCACCGTGATGGGCCTTCCCGTTGATCCGTTCGGATTGCTGGATCCGGTGGATGTCGTCGCCGGTCCGGGCGCCAACGGGGCGATCTATCTGATCGACGTGACCGGGAGCCGGATCTTCGCCGCGGAGGTGCCCCGGGACGCACCGTCCGTGGACGACGGAGGCGCGCCCGTCTGGATCTGGCTGCTGGCCGCCGCGGGTGTGGTCGTGATCGCCGGTGTGGTGTTCGTGGTGTTGCGGCGCCGCCGGCCGCGCGAAATCTGAACGCGTTCAACGGGGAGGAAGAGATGGCGGATGTCACCGGTGGAGACCTGCATCGGCTGTGGCGGGTCTCGGAGGTTCACCTTCCGCGTATCGCCGACGTCTTCTACGACGCCGGTCGGGTGCTGGGTGGTGCGACGGGGAACCGATCCGCGTTTCCCGTCGACGACATCGGCCCCGGAACCGGCTTCCTGGTGAGCTCGGTCGGCGGGGCGTGGGAGGACCTCCGTTCGACGATGCAGGCCCTCCTGACCCACATGGGCGACGTCGTCAATGAGGCGGCCGGTGGAGTCCGGGTGGCCACCGAGGTGTTCGACCGTACCGACGGCGAGAACGCCGAGAGCATCCTGGAGGCCTATCACCGGGAGAACCTGGGCACGGACCCGAACTCCCTGCCGCCTGCCCGGGAGTCGTACCCGCCGCCTTCACGGCCGACGCCGTGACCTGGCCGGGAGGAGAGTGTGATGGCTGATGTGGGGACCGTGCGGCAGTTCGACGTGACCACGCCGCCGCACTTGGCGGGCGCCGCCTTCGAGGACGCTGTCCGGCGTGACGCCCGAAAGCTCAAGGAGGAGCTGATCCGGCAGACACTCCAGGACGCGTCATCGTGGAGCAGGTCGGTGGAGGACAAGTGGGCGAACGCGCATCCCGGTGAGGCACCGATCTACGCCATTCCGCACGAGGAGGTCGAGCAGTATCGGGAACGTGTGCGAACCGAGGACTTCGAATGGATCATTCCCTCCTTCGAGCGATACCTCGTTCCCGATCCGGATCAATTCAATCCCCTCATCGACTCCCTGAGGTACGTCGAGGCGCTGTTCACAGGCCGAACGGACGCGAACGGTGCCTGGATCGGAGCGGGTGATCAACTCGGCCGGATCAACGATGTCCGTACCGACCTGGATGAATGGGCCGGTAAGTTCAAGGACAGCTTCGTCGACAGCTTCGTGACCCCGTTGCAGGGCACCATCCCGAATCACGGGGAGCTGGCCCGCATCACCGGTGAACAGATGAAACTGACGAAAGTCATCTACATCCGGCAGCGGCAGTCGGTGCTCGACCTCCTGGCGAACGGGATCAAGGCGACACAGGCGCTGAGCAACGGAGCCTGTTCGGCCGAGGACGCCTGCAAGTGGGCCTCCATCGCGCTCGTCGTCGTCGGCACTGTTGCGGGAGCTCTCGCGCCGGGCTGGGGGGTACTGGGGGCGGCGCTGTTCATGGAGGTCTCGGGAACGGTGAGTGGCGGACTGGTCCCTCAGGCCAAGGAGGAGCAGACGGTACCGCTCGCGGCACCGACTGCGACCGAGGTCGCCTCGAACATCGCCAACGCGATGAGCCGGCTCAGCACCGACATCAGCCTCATGGAGGAGAAAGCCTCCGACGCGTTGCGGGAGCTTTCGCGAGTGGCTGAGAAGCATCGGATGAAGGCGGTCGGCGAGAACGCCTCGGGGCCTTTCTCGGTGGCGGTGCCGGAACTGGCCTACGCCACACCCGCCCAGATCTCGGTGGGACTGAAGCCCGACGTCTGACGTTTTCGGGCCGGCCACGCGAGTGGCCGGCCCGACCCGCTCAGCGGGCCACGAAGGCGCCTCGCGGTGAGCCGAGCACCTCGCCGTTCAGGTAGGCGATCTCACCCCGGAGTACGGTGGCGACCGGCCAGCCCCGGACCTTGCGGCCCTCGAAGGGGCAGTGGTCCTGGCCGGACAGCAGGAGGTCGGTGGTGACCTCCTGTTCCAGGTCGGGGTCGATGATCGCCAGGTCGGCGTCGTATCCGATCAGCAGGTTGCCCTTGCGGCCGTCCAGGCCGTAGGCGCGGGCCGGGTTGGCCGACACCAGCTCGGCCACGCGGGCGGGGGAGAGGCCCCGCCTGTGCATGCCCTCGCTGATCAGGATCGGATAGAGCAGCGCCGTCCCGCCGAAACCGGGCAGGGCCGGCCACAGTTGGTCGCCCTTCTCCTGCTCCAGGCAGCAGGCGTGGTCGGACGCCACCCAGCCGACGGTGCCGTCGACGACGCCGGCCCACAGGGCCTCGGTGTCGGCGGCGGTACGGATGGGCGGGTTCACCTTGCCGCCGAGTCCGCCCCGGGCGTCGAGTTCGGAGTGGGTGAGGCACAGGTGGTGCAGGGTCACCTCGAATCGCATGTCGACCTCGGGCATGGCGATCCGGGCCTCGCGGGCGGCGGCCAGCGCCTCGCCCGATGACAGGTGCAGCAGGTTGATGGCGCAGTCGGTGGCGCGGGCCAGGGTGGTGGCCTCGCCGATGGCGACGCGTTCGGTCAGTGGCGGGCGGGCGTCGGAGTACGCCTTCAGGGTCTGCGGGTCGCCGCTGTTGCGTACGCGGTCGATGAACAGGCGCATCAGCTCGGCCTGCTCGCAGTGCAGCGACAGGGAGACGCGACGGTCCGAGGCGCCGTTGGCGGCGGCGACGGCCTCCATGAGCTGGTAGAGGTGGCCCAGGTCGTACTCGTCGCTCATGGTGAAGGCCTTCGCGTCCCGGGAGTCCGCCGAGAGGTTGAAGCCCTTGTAGAACATGTAGTACTTGAACGAGCTGACGCCGCTCTCCTCGACCAGCGACGAGACCTCGCCGACCTGGGCCGTGTCCATCGGCGCGAGGTGGAAGCCGTAGTCGGTCCACGCGTGGCCGGCGACGGAGGACAGCACCTCCGGGAAGATGCCGGCGTACGGCCCGGTCTTGTTGAGGTAGTGCTGGCCGGTGCGGAAGTAGGACAGCACCGTGGTCGCCCCGCCGACCAGTGACGATCGGGTCTCCTCCGCCGCGTCGACCGGGAGTGGGCGATAGATGCCCAGGTGGAAGTGTGCGTCGACGGCGCCCGGGAAGACGAGTTTGCCGGTGGCGTCGAGGACGGTGTCCGCCTCGTCAGGGGGGAGGGAAACAGCGATCGCGGCGACCTTGCCGTCCTTGGTGGCCAGATCGGCCCGGATCGTTCCCAGGTAGGGCACGACCAGGGTGCCTCCGCGGACCAGCAGATCGTAACGGCTCATCAGGCGACCTCCGTGCGCAGAACTGTTTCGCACACAGTAACGAGGTTTCCCTTAACGGAACAGAGCGGTTAGGGTGTGTCATGCACAGCCCTCTCGAGGGAGTCCGCGTCATCGACGCGTCGACCCTGTTCGCCGGACCCCTGGCCGCGACGATCCTCGGTGACTACGGCGCCGACGTGACCAAGATCGAGCACCCGGTCAAGGGGGATCCGGCTCGCGGCCACGGCCCGTCGAAGGACGGTGTTCCGCTCTGGTGGACCATGCTGGCCCGCAACAAGCGCACCATCACACTCGGCCTGAGCACTGAAAAAGGCGCAGAGGTCCTGAGAAGGGCACTGAAACGGACTGACGTGCTCATCGAGAACTTCAGGCCGGGAACCCTGGAGCGCTGGGGATTGGCGCCGGCGGAATTGCTTGAGATCAACCCGAAGTTGATCATCGCAAGAGTCACTACATACGGGCAGTTCGGGCCGTACTCGCACCGCCCCGGATTCGGGACCCTCGCTGAGGCGATGAGCGGTTTCGCGGCCATCACGGGCGACCCGGACAGACCGCCGACCCTGCCGCCGTTCGGGCTGGCTGACGGCATCGCAGCGCTGACCACGGCCCAGGCGATCATGACCGCTCTGTACCACCGGGACGTGCACGACGGGCCGGGGCAGGTCGTCGACCTGGCCATCGTCGAGCCGATGCTCACCGTCCTCGGCATGCAGGCGATGGTCTACGACCAGCTGGGCCAGGTGCAACGCCGGACCGGTAACCGTTCCGTCAACAACGCGCCGCGCAACACCTACCGCACCGCCGACGGCCGCTGGCTGGCGATCTCCACGAGCGCCCAGGCCATCGCCGAGAGGGTGATGCGACTGGTCGGACGCCCGGAGCTGATCGACGAACCGTGGTTCGCGACGGGGGTGGGCCGGGCCGCGCACGCCGACGTCCTGGACGAGGCGGTCGGCGGCTGGATCGCCGCGCGGGACGCGAAGACGGTCACCGACGAGTTCGAGAAGGCGCAGGCGGCGATCGGCCCGGTCTACGACATCGCGGACGTCTTCGCCGACCCGCAGTTCATCGCGCGTGACTCGATCACGACCGCGCACGATCCGACGCTCGGGCCGGTGCGCATGCCCGGCCCGCTGTACCGCCTGTCGCAGACGCCCGGATCGATCCGCTGGACCGGCCGGCCGCACGGTGCGGACACCGACGATGTGCTCGCGGACCTCGGCTACGACGAGGAAGAACGGGCGAGGCTCCGGGCCGAAGGGGTTATCTGAGTGAAGGTTTTCGATCTGGCGCAGCCCATGCGCCGCGGCATGCCACAGTCGCCGAACCATCCGGCCTACGCACACGCGCTGGTCCGGCGGCACGGCGACATGGTGCGCGCCGGCGGTGGCTCGGCCGCCAACGACATCCTGGTGATGGGTACGCACGTCGGCACGCACGTCGACGCGCTGGCACACGTGTCGCAGGACGGCCTTCTGCACGGCGGGGTGGTCGCCGCCGACGTGCAGTCCGACACCGGGTTCGCCCGGCTCGGCATCGACGAGTTTCCCCCGTACGTCGGCCGGGGGATCTTTCTCGATGTCGCGAGAGTGCACGGGGTGGAGGTGCTGCCGCCGGGCTACGAGGTGACGGCCGCGGACCTGACGGCCGCCTCCGGCGACCTCGAGATCAACGCGCGCGATGCGGTTCTCATCGGGACCGGCTGGTCACGGCGGTTCGGCGACGGACAAGCCTTCCTGGGTACGTCCGAAGGCGTGCCCGGCCCGGGCGAGGAGGCAGCGCGCTGGCTGGCCGAGCGGAGGGTCGCGGTGACCGGGGCGGAGACGATCGCGTACGAGCGGATCGCGCCCGGAGCCGGTCACGCGAGCCTGCCGGTGCACCGGATCCTGCTGGTCGAGGCCGGTATCAACATCGTCGAGACGATGCTGCTGTCCGGGCTGGCCGACGCCGGGGTGACCGAGTTCCAATTCATCCTCGCGCCGCTGAGACTCGTCGGCGCGACCGGTTCCCCGGTGCGGCCGCTGGCGGTAGTCACATGACCCTCGCGCGGGCCCTGGGGGAGTTCGCGGCCAAGGTCGATCCACCGGAGAAGGTGCGCGCCGACGTGCCGACCCGGATCCTCGACGTGCTCGGGAACAGTCTGGCCGCGTACGCGGAGTCCGACGCCGACGCGGCGCCCGCGGCACTGGCCGTGATGCGCCGCTGGGCGGGCGTGCCGGAGTCCACCGTGCTCGGCTACGGCGACCGGCTGCCGGCGCCGTCGGCCGCGTTCGTCAACGGGGTGCTGGCGCACTCGCTGGACTTCGACGACACGCACCTGCCGTCGGTGCTGCACCCGAGCGCTTCGGTGGTGCCCGCGGCGCTGGCCGCGGCCGAGGCCGGTGCGCCCGGTGACCTGATCGCGGCGATCGCGGCCGGCATCGAGGTGACCAACCGGCTCGGCATGGCCGGCTGCGACCCGGAGACTGGCGCGAACCTGTACTTCGAACGTGGTCAGCACGCCACCTCGATCTGCGGCACGATCGGCGCCGCGGTGGCGGTGGCCCGCCTCTACGAACTGGACGCGCGGGGGATCGCGGACGCGATCGGGATCGCCGCGTCGATGGGCGCCGGCGTGCTGGAGGCGAACCGCACCGGCGGCTCGGTGAAGCGGGCGCACTGCGGCTGGGCGGCGCACGGCGGCGTGGTGGCCGCGACCCTGGCCGAGGCGGGGCTGACCGGGCCGCCGACCGTGCTCGAGGGCCGGTTCGGGTTCTTCACCGCGCACACCGGCCGGTTCATCCCGGACGCCGTGACCGACGGTCTGGGGGAGCGCTGGGAGCTGCTGCGGACGGTGTTCAAGCCGTACCCCTCGAATCATTTCACCCATGCCGGCATCGACTGTGCCCTCGCCCTGCGCGCGGCCGGCCTGGATCCGGACGACGTGGAGAGCGCCGAGCTGGGTGTGGCCGAGCCGGTGCTGCGCACGATCGCCGAGCCGGCCGCCGAGAAGGCGGCACCGCGCACCGGCTATCACGCGAAGTTCTCCGGCCCGTACACGCTGGCCGTCGCCCTGACCGGCGGTGGCGGCCTGGGGGTGGGGCTGGACGACTTCGCCCGGCTGGACCCGCGGCGGCTGGCGCTGGCCGCGCGGGTGCGGATGTACGCCGACCCGGGCGCCACCGCGGCGTTCCCGCGCGCGTTCGCCGGGGTGCTGCGCGTACGGACCAGGTCCGGGACGGTCCTGGAGCACCGGGTGGCCTCCTCGCGCGGCGGTCCCGGCCATCCGCTGAGCGCCGGCGAGGTGAACCGGAAATTCACCGGCAACGCCAGTCGTGCGATATCGGTCGATGCGGTCGGTGCCCTGTCGGCGGCGGTGTGGCGGCTGGGCTCGGGCGGACCGGTTTCCGCGGTGTTTCCGAACTGACGCGACTGTCCGCAATTTTCGGAAACGCTGTATCGCAGGGCGAGATAAGGCTGGTCGGTGGGTTGACATGAGTGTTGCGGACTGCGTTTATAGATCCCACGCAGAAAGAAAACACCGTTTCCTCTAGGGAAACGTCAAGGAGACTGGATGCGTACCGCGCGCTAGAACACCACCGTCGCGCAGGCGTCGGGGGTGCACCCATCCGAGAGAAGGGGACGCGGCACCAACCATGAAACCCACCGTTCGTAAGGTCCTGATCGCGGCAGCGGCCGCCCTGGCCGGCGTCATCGTCGTCCAGGCGCCCGCCGCCGCGTACGGCCCGACCGCCAACTCCCTCGGGTGCCGGATCTACTTCAGTGACGCCGGCACCGGTTCCTCCCCGAGCACATGGGCCGACACGTTCACCCTGACCCAGACTCCGGCGTCGCCGAAGCCCGGACAGACCGTGACCGTCTCGCTCACCGCGGCGGAGGGGTCCACCAACGGCCCGGTTCCGCTCACCGCCGGCAGCGTGCCGGTGGCCGTCACGGTCGGGATCTCCGGCTCCCAGACCGGCACGGTCACGCTCAACCAGGCCAACTACCCGTCCGGTGCCGTCGCGGCGGCCGCCAAGCTCGGCGGCTTCACCGCCACCGGCACCTTCGTCGCGGGCGCGGCGGGCTCGGTCGGCCTGACCGTCAAGCAGGTCAAGTTCGCCAACACCACGGCGTCCACGTACTGCTCGGCAGCGGGCGACCGGGACCACAAGGCGGCACCGGCGGACACCACGATCGTGCAGGCCGTCAGCGTCTTCGACGGCGGGGCGACCATCACGAGCATCACCGGTCAGACCGGCGTCACCGCCGCCCGGGCCGGCAACACGATCAACTTCTCGGTCACCGGTCTCGCCCCGGACGCGTCGCTCACCGCGTCGCTCAAGGACGCCTCCGGTGGCGGTACGGGCGACGGCAGCGGAACCGGGACGACGGGGGCGAACGGGGCCGGCACCGGCTCGATCGCGGTCCCGGCCGGTGCGGTCACCGGCGACCGTTCGGTGGCGGTCACCGACGGCGCCAACACCGTCCTCGCATCCATCACGATCCTCGGCACGCCGGCGATCACCATCACGCCCGCGGGCGGCGGTGCCGGTACGGCCGTCACCGTCAAGGGCACCGGCTTCAACCCCGGCAGCACGGTGTCGGTCGGCGGCTACAAGGCGCTCACCGGGGCGCCACCGCCTCCGGCCACCTCCGACGCGGCGGTCACCGCCACCGCGACGGCGACCGGCGGCATCACCGCCTCGTTCACCGTCAACGACCCGGCGACCGCCTGGATCGGCGCGTCGTCGGGGCAGCTCTTCGCGCTCGCCGCGTGGACCGCCTCGGCGGACTCCTGCGTCGCCGCGACGGGCAGCGTCGACGGGGAGTGCGACCTCACCTACGAGCTGTCGCAGACCGTCACCGGTGGTTCCCTGGCGATGGCCCGCGGGGCGGGTTCCAGCTCCATCGCCTTCGACGGGGTGACGATCAACGGCGCGGCACAGACCGCCACCGCCGACCTGCCGGTGATCAACGTGACCGACTACCGGGGCAGCACCTTCGGGTGGGACCTGACCGCGGAGGTCACCGACTTCGCCGGTGTGCCCGGGGGAACGATCCCGGCCGACGCCCTCACCTGGACGCCGGCCTGTGCCGCGCACGCCGGGGCCACCAACCTGGTCACCGCGGCACCCGGCACCGCCGGGGAGAAGGTCAACGCCGGAACGCTCTGCAAGGGCCCGGAGAGCACCGCCGGTACGGGCGGCTCCTTCGACGCCTCCGCCGAGCTGGCTCTCACGGTGCCCGGCCTGCAGCTGGCCGGCACCTACACGGCGACGCTCACCCTGACGCTGAGCTGATCCGAAGGGTGGGGGACGGCCGCCACCGTCTCCCACCCGTTCTCCCCTTTCGAAGCCGATGGAGGGACAACCATGCGGATTCTCGTGGCCGTGCTGGCTCTGGCCACGGCGCTCCTGATCCCGGCCACCCCCGCTGTGGCCGGTGGAAACGGCGACTGGGCGGTCACACCGACGCCGGCGAAGAACCCGGGGCCAACACCCCGCCTCTACTTCTTCCTGGACGCGAGCCCCGGCCAGACCGTCAAGGAGTCGGTCCGGGTCACCAACCTGGGCAAGGACCCGAAGTCGTTCGTCCTCTACGGGGCCGACGCCTACAACACGCTCAAGGACGGCGGCTTCGCGCTGCGCACCAGGGACCGCGCTCAGGTCGGCCTCGGCGCCTGGGTCAGCTCGGTGGTCGCAAGGATCACCGTTCCCGGCGGCGCCAGCGCCGACGTGCCGTTCACCATCACGGTCCCGGCCCAGGCCACGCCCGGCGACCACGTCGGCGGTGTGGTCGCCATGGAAGCCGAGCCGAGCGGCTCCGCCGAGGCCGGCGGAGCCACCGTGCGCATCCAGCGGGCCGTCGGCGCCCGGGTCTACCTGCGGGTCGCCGGCACCGTCGTGCCCGGCCTGTCGGTGGCGAAGCTCGACGTCGGCATCGACTCGCCGCTGCTGCCGGTCCCGGCGCGCGGCGACCTGACCTACACCGTCGCCAACATCGGCAACGTGCACCTCATGCCGGACGCCACGGTCCGCGCCACCGGCCTCTTCGGACACTCGATCAGAGTCACCGGCTCGCTGCCGTCCAGCGACATGGTGCCCGGCGCCGAAGGGCAGTTCACCATGCGCGCCGAGGGTGTCTGGCCGTTCGACGTCGTCACCACCTCGGTCGTGGTCAAGGCCGACGGCGGTGTCTACGCCCGCAGGTCCGACCGTACGTTCGTCTGGTCCTGGACCGGAGTCGTGCTGATCGTCGCGCTGGCCGCAGGAGTCCGGTGGAGCATGTACCGCCGCATCCGCAGCCGCGAGGCCCGGCCCCGCGGGCTGGTGACCACCGGATGAGGCGTTGCACGGTCCTGGCGGCTATCACGTTCCTCCTGCTCGCCGCCGCGACACCCGTCCGGGCCGGCGGCCTCGTGGCCCGCCTGTCGGTGAGCGAGGCCTCGCCCGGCGAACAGATCCGGGTCACCGGCGAGGGCTGGGAACCGCATCAGCTGCTCCAGTTCGTCACCTGCGGCGAGGGCGGCGTGACCGGCTCCGGCGCGTGCGACACCCGCGGCGCGCTGGCCACCCCGGTCCGCGGGGACGGCACGTTCGTCGTCGACCTGACCGTCGGCGAACCACCGAGGGCATGTCCCTGCGTCGTCCACATCGCCGCCGTGCAGGGCGACACGGACGCCACCGTCAACCTGCCGATCACGCTGACCGGTCACGCCGTCGGGCAGATCCCGAAGGGCGCCGACCCGGTACGGGAGCTGATCGTGCAGGACGCGCGGCTCACCGGCGGCACCGCGGCCGCCTGGTTCGGCGCGCCCGACAGACTCACGCTGATCTACACGATCCGCAACCCGACGACGTCGACGCTGGCCGGCGCCACCGCGCGGGCGCGACTCGGCGGAGGCGGCGACGACAACGTCGTGCACCAGCAGCAGATCGCCGGCCTGGGCCCGGGGCAGAGCCGCACCCTGCGGGTGCCGATCGAGATCCCGCTCGCCGCGTTCGGCCGGTACGTGGTCCAGGTGGACGTGAGCGGGCTGGCGCAGGCACGGATCACGCTTCACGCGTACCCATGGGGCCTGCTCTTGATCAATGTTCTCGGTCTGATCCTGATCGCCTGGGGCGTGTCGCGCCGATTGCTGCGCCGCAAGGACGACCTGGCCTGGGCCGATCCGTCCCGCACCACGCTGCCGTCGGTGGTGCGGCTCGGCAGCCTCGGCGCGTTCCTCGTCTTCGACGACGCGCCCGGCGCCCGCCGCCTGCGCCGGATGGCCGGTGCCCAGCTCAGCCTCGACCACCTGCGCGAGATGGTCGGCCGCGGTCAGGGTGGCGGCGACTCGGTGCTCGACCTGGACGCCCTCGGGCACGTGATGGCCCGCCGCTATCCCCGCGAGATCACCCTCTTCGAGGAGGAGGAACGATGAGGTCGCCCTCGATCCGGGTCGGCGCCGTGCTGGTGGCCGCGGTACTCGCCTACACCAGCTGCGGCACGCTCATGCCGGGAGCCGACAGCGCCGGAGGTGCGTCCGGCAACGGCCCCGGCGTCACCGGCGACTCGGTCAAGGTCGTCTTCATCGGCACCGACCTGACCGCGACCGCCTCGATGACCGGCTTCAAGAACGCCGACGTCGGCAAACCCGCGGACCAGGTCGAAGCCCTCGAGTCGTACGTCAACGCGAACGGTGGCATCGCCGGGCGCAAGCTGGTGGCCGTCTACCGCGAGTACGAGGCGAGCAAGGACTCCCCGGCCGCCGAGACCACGCTGTGCAGCCAGATCACCCAGGACGACCGGGCGTTCGCCGTCGTGCTGACCGGCCAGCTGCAGTCCAACGCCCGGCCCTGTTACGCCCAGCGCCGCACGCTGATGCTCGACGCCACCCTGATCGCCGACGACCGGGCCACGTTCACCCAGCTCAATCCGTACCTGTGGACCGCCACCTACCCGGAGTACGACGCGTTCGCCGAGTCGTTCCTGGCCGTACTCATCCGGGAGAAGTTCTTCGAGGGCCGTAAGGAGGCGGGCCTCGTGGCCGCGGACACCCCTGCCAACAGGTCGATCTTCGACAGGCTCGTGGTGCCGTCGCTCGCCGGGATCGGCGTGAAGGTCGACGTCTCGTGGATCGACACGACCAGCCTCGGCACGCTCAACAGCGGGCTGTCCCAGGCCGCCGTCAACCTGCGCGGCCGCGAGATCGATCGGGTGTTCTTCCTGGGCGGGGCCCGGATCGCGCCGTTCTTCATGACCAGCGCCAAGGCACAGAGTTTCACCGCCACCTACGGCATCTCCACCTTCGACAGCCCGATCTTCATGGTCAACAACCCGGGGACGGTTCCGCCCGAGTCGCTCGAGGGCATGATCGGCATCGGGTTCGCGCCTGCCAACGACGTACCGGACTCGCAGCTGGGGTTCCCGGCGACCGACGCCGAGAAGCGGTGCCTGAACATCTACGAGCAAGCCGGGATCACCTTCCCGAAGAGGGAGAACGCCCGGGTCGCCTTCACCTACTGCGACGCCGCGCTGCTGCTCCAGGGTGCCGCCGCCGAGCTCGGCTCCGACCTGAACGCCGCGGCCTGGGGCGCCGCGGCCCAGAAACTCGACTTCGCGACGGCAGGCGGGTTCGGCGGGAAGATCGGCCCCGGCGGATACGCGGCCGGCACCGGATACCGGGTGCTCAAGTACGACACCGGGTGCTCCTGCTTCACGTACCAGGGGGAGGTGACTCCCCTTGGACAGTGAGGCCCTCCGGGTGACCGGCCTGTCCGGTGGATACGGCGCCGTCCAGGTGATCTTCGGCATCGACCTGACCGTGCGCAGAGGCGAGACGGTCGCGCTCTGCGGCCCCAACGGGGTCGGCAAGTCCACCCTGGTCCGGATGATCTCCGGCCTCAGCCGCCCGTCGTCCGGCACGGTGCTGCTGGGCGGCCGGGACGTCACGTCCGTGCCCGGCGCCAAGCGGGTACGGATGGGCCTGACCACGGTCATCGGGCAGCAGGCGTTCGGCTCGCTGTCGGTGCGCGACAACCTGCGCATGCACACCTACCCGGTGCCCCGGCATCACGAGAGGCCGGACACCGCCGTCGACGGGGCGCTCGCCGTCTTCCCCCGGCTGAGGGCCCGCGCCGACCAGCCCGCGTCCACACTGTCCGGGGGCGAACGGCAGATGCTCGTGCTCGCCAAGACGCTGATCCAGCGGCCGGACGTCCTGCTGATCGACGAGTTCTCGCTGGGCCTGGCCCCCGTCGTGGTCGGCGGCCTGCTCGAACTGATCCGGCGGCTGGCCGCGGCCGGGGTCGCGACCCTGCTCATCGAGCAGTCGGTGAACGTGGCCATGTCGGTCGCCGACCGGATGCTCTTCATGGAACACGGCACGATCATCGCCGAGCACACGCCCGCTGAGCTGCGTGAATCACCCGACCTGGCCCGTCGGCTGGTGCTCGGAGGTCACGCGCAATGAGTGTCGCGGGGTTCGACCTCGGGTTCGACCGGCTCACCGTCGGACTGTTCACCGGGCTCACCTACGGCCTGCTCGCGATCGGTCTCGTGCTGGTCTTCCGGTCCAGCCGGTTCGTCAACTTCGCGCACGGCGCCGTCGGCGTCTTCGGCGCGGCCGTCCTCGCCCGATTCGCCACCGGCATGCCGTACTGGCTCGCCTTCCCGATCGCCATCGTCGTCGCCGGCGGTCTCGCCGCGCTGATCGAGATCGTCGTGGTCCGCCGCCTCTACCGGCGCCCCCGCGTGATCGGCATGATCGCCACCCTGGGCCTGTCCCAGTTCATCCTGGTCCTCGCCCTGCTCGTGTCCCGCGACAGCTTCTCCGGTACCACCTACCCGAAACCGCCGGGCCTGCCCGCCTTCAGCATCGGCACCACCGCGGTCGGCTCCTCGCTCACCGCCATGCTGCTGCTCACCCCCGTGCTGCTGGCCGCGCTCGCATTCTTCCTGCGACGCACCAGGTACGGCATCGGCATCCGTGCTGCCGCCGACCATCCGGACGCGGCCACCGTCAACGGCGTACCGGCGCCCCGCATGGCCACCCTCGCCTGGGCCGTCGCCGGAGGCATCGCCGCGTTCTCGGCCATCCTGCTCACCCCCACCCAGGGCGTGCAGTCCATCGAGTCGCTCGGCCCGCAGCTGCTGTTGCGCGGCCTGGCCGGCGCGGTCATCGCCCGGATGACGTCACTGCCGATCGCGTTCGGAGCCTCCATCGGCGTCGGCGTCCTCGAACAGATCCTGCTGTCCCGCGAGGGCAGCGGCTTCGTCGACGTGGTCCTCGGCCTGGCGATCCTCGTCTCGCTGCTGCGCCAGAGGCAGGGCGGGCGCCGAGACGACCAGGCCGCGCCCTGGCCCCGGCAGGAACGCCGGGCGCCCTCGGCCGCGGCCCGCGCCGGGCTCGCGCTGCTGGCGGCCTCCGGTGTCGGGCTGGCCTACGTCGTCAGCAACGCGACCGCCTCGATCCTCACCACGATCTGCGGGTTCACGCTCGTCGCGCTCTCGGTGATCCTGGTGACTGGCATCGCCGGCGAACTCTCCCTCGGCCAGTTCGGCTTCGCCGGCATCGGGGCGGCCGTCGCCGTCCAGGTCGCGGTGCTGACCGGCAACATGTTCCTCGGCACGGTCGCCGGATGTGCCGCGGGAGCGCTGTCGGCCGTGCTCGTCGGCATCCCGGCGCTCCGGTTGCGCGGGGTCGCGCTCGGCGTGACCACGCTCGCGTTCGCGCTCGCCACCAGCGGCTGGCTGCTGCGCCGGCCATGGCTGCTCGGCGACGGCCTGGACGTAGCCTACCCGGTGTGGCACGACTACACGGTCAGCGTCGCCACCGACTACTACCTGTTCGCGCTGCTCCTGCTCGGCCTCGGCTGGTGGGTCACGGCACGCCTCGGCGGCGGGGGCTTCGGCAGGCTTCTCCTCGCCCTGCGCGACAACGAGGAGGCCGGGCGGGCCCTCACGGTCAAGGCGCCACTGCGCAAACTCCAGGCGTACGCCGTGGGCGGCGCCCTGGCCGGCCTCGGCGGTGTCGTCATCGGCTTCGGGCAGTCCCAGCTCAGCATCAACAACTTCCCGGCCGCGGCCAGCATCGACGTGGTCGCCATCGCGGTCGTCGGCGGCCTCGCCCGCACCGGCGGAGCGCTGCTCGGATCGGTGCTCATCGTCGGGGTGCCGCTGCTCTATCCGCTGGGCATTCCCGGACAGGCGGTGCTGACCTTCGGGTGGCTCCTGGTGGTCGTCCTGCTGCCCGACGGCCTGGGCGGCTTCGTTGCGGGCGCCGTCCCGCGCCTGTGGCGCCGACTCACCGGCCGGCTGCGAGCCCCTCAGACCGCTGGCTCTCAGCCCGCGAGCCCGGCGGCCGTCGACCCGGTGAGTGCGCCGCGCCTGTGGAACATCGCGCATCTGCCCGCCGAGCCATTGCCACCCGGCGAGACCTTCGGGCCGCTGCTGGAGGTCACCGGGATCCGCAGGTCGTTCGGCGGGGTCCGGGCCGTGCAGGACGCCACCTTCACCGTCACCGAGGGTGAGATCGTCGGGATCATCGGCCCCAACGGCGCCGGCAAGACCACGCTGTTCGAGATCCTCGCCGGTTTCACCGGTTCCGACGGCGGCGTGGTCCACTACCGGGGCCGGAACGTGACCTCCTGGACGCCGGAGGCCCGGGCCCGATCCGGGCTGGTGCGCTCCTTCCAGGACGCCCGCCTCTTTCCCGCGATGACCGTCCGCGAGAACGTGATGGTCGCCGCCGAGAACATCGCCCCCGTGCGTCTCGCCCTCGACGTCATCGGCGACGAGCGATCCGAAACGGTCAAGGCGGAACACGCCAACGCCGCCCTGCGCGCCATGGGCCTCGACTGGCTAGCCGACCGGCCCGTCGGCGAGCTGTCCACCGGCACCCGCCGCGTCGTCGAACTCTGCTGCCTGCTCACCCTCCGGCCACGGCTGCTGCTGCTCGACGAGCCGTCCTCCGGCCTCACCCAGGCCGACGGGAAGGCGCTCGGTGACCTGATTCTGCGGGTCCGCGCCGAACTCGGCACCACGATCCTCGTCATCGAGCACGACCTGCCGCTGCTGTCCCGCGTCGCCGACCGGCTGATCGCCATGGACGCCGGCACGGTCATCGCCCAGGGCCCGCCCGACGAGGTCCGCAACCACCCGGCGGTCGTCCTGTCCTATCTCGGCACCGACGAGGCTGCCGTGGCCCGGTCCGGCGAACCGGCCGGCTGACCCCGATCGATCATGGAGGTTCCATCGATGGCCCTTACCCCGTCCCTCCGCCGGCCGGCCGCCGCGGCCGCCGCCGGCCTGATCTGCGCCGGCGCCGTGCTGTTCGTGCAGCCGCCTCCCGCGCTGGCCGCGGCCAAGCTGCACGTCTCGAAGACGACCGGCATCGCCGACGGCGAGAAGATCACGGTCTACGGCACCGGTTTCACGCCCGGGCTCACCGACCTGGCCCTCGGCCAGTGCGTCAAGAACCCGGCCACCGCCACCGACTGCAACCTGACGGGCGGAGCCGAGTTCGTCTCCACCGACGGCTCAGGCAAGACGAAGACGCTCACCCTCACCATCACCAAGTCCTTCAGCGGCAAGAGCTGCGACAACGGCTGCGTGGTGGCCGCACAACTGCTGCCGTCCAGCCACACGGACGACGAGGTCAAAGCCAACAAGGTCCAGGTCGGGATCACCTTCGGTACGGGCAACGCGACGTCCACCAAGACGGCCACGTCCACCAAGCCGGCCACCGCCACGGCTACGTCCGACGACACCGACGAGGATTCGGGCGCCCTGCCGAAGACCGGCCCCGGCCAGGAGTGGGCGACCATGCTGCTCGTCGGCAGCGCGTTCCTGCTGCCCGGCGTCGGCCTGCTGGTTCTGCTGCCGGCCCGCAGACGGCGAATGGCCGGCTTCCGTTAGAGACGTTCTCTCCCGCGGTCATCCCTCTCGAGCGGGAGAGGACGGTTCAGGGGTGTGGGGCCGGCTGTGCGCGGGGCCGTTCCCACACCCCCGATCCGTTCTTTACTTGCCCAGGGCCGACTGGTCGATGACCTGGTCGGCGGCGGGCGCCGCGATGTCGAACTTCTGGCCGAACTCGGTGAACTTGATGCCGTCACCGGTGGCGGACTTGCCGACCCTCAGCACGTAGGGCTCGCCGGTCGTCGCGATGTACAGCGAGGCGTCGGCGTCGCCGCTGTCGGTCAGCGTGACCGCAGGCTTGCCGTCGACCTGTACGACCTCGCCCTTGGCCACCTTGCCGGTCGGCTTGAGCAGCTCGTCGACGTCGGCGGCCGCGAAGAGACTGCTCGTCGAGTCCTTGGCCGGAACCGCGACCCACTTGCCGCCGGTTGCCGCGGCCATCGTCTTGGCCTGCTCCGGACCGGCCAGCAGAGCCCAGAAGCCCTCGCTCGGCTTCATGTACTGCTTGTCACCGACGGCCAGGATCTCGACGTCGGCGCCCTCGCCCATCGACATCTTGCCGGACAGGTCCTTGCCGGAGACCTTGAAGTCCATCGTCATGACCGTGCCCTCGGAGGTGCCCGAGCCGGCGAAGTGGAACGAACCGGCCTTGGTGAGGGCCTCCTTGGCCTTCGTCAGGATCTCGTCCGCGGTCAGCGCGGCGACGCCGTTGTCCGCTGCGGCCTGCGTCGTGGCGCCGGACTTCGGCTCGGCACCGTCGCTGCTGCTGCAACCGGTGAGCAGCATCGTGGCCGTGGCCAGGACGGCGATGCCGGCCCGGAACGCAATCTTCTTCATCAGATCTCTCTCGTCACCGCGACGTGGACCCCCGCGCCGCCCGGAACAACTTGGTAAAGCCGGGCGAATCTATCGGGCCAGGGCAACGAACAGGTCACCTTTCCACGGCGATCGATGAGGCATATCGCACATTCGCCAAGTTACCCACCCACGCGGGTGGCCGGCGAAGCCACCGCCCTCACGCGCCACCAGCGGTCACGCCTGCCACGTTCGCCGGCCCGCGCCCGTTACCCCAGCCCTCGCCTCGCGGTTCGTCACCTGCTCGCGGTCCGTCACCTGCTCGCGGTCCGTCACCTGCTCGCGGTCCGTTAGCGCCCGCGCTCCGTTACCGCCCGCGTCCGGTCATCGCCCCGCGCCCCATCGTCCGGTCAAACTCCCCGAGCCAACCCCACGCCGCCGGGCGCGAGCTTGTGCGTGGTGATTTGTGGCTGGTGGGTGGGCGTGGGTCACCACGGTGCGGGGTGTGGGGTGGTGTGTGGTGATCTGCGGCTGGTGGGTGGGCGTGGGTCACCCCGGTGCGCGGTGCGCGGTGCGCGGTGCGGGGTGCGCGGTGCGGGGTGCGCGGTGCGGGGGGTGTGGTGCGGGGTGCGCGGTGC
>NZ_PVMZ01000040.1 GCF_003001815.1 Actinoplanes italicus | reverse complement strand
CGGGTGAAACGGAACCTTAGACAGCTCCACCTCACCCGGAGGTCCTCGCCTATTTCAGGACTTCCGCAGCGTTACCAACGTCCGTGGCCAGTACAACTAGCGAGCCGGTGGACGTGGTGCTGCTGGCCACCGGCTACCGCCCGGATCTGCCGTATCTGGCCGGCACCGGTGCCGTCGACGAGCAGGGCGTGCCGCTGCATGATGGCGGGGTGTCGATGGTGCTTCCCGGGCTGGGTTTCGTGGGCCTGGAACGGCAACGCAGTTTCGCCTCGGCGACGCTGCGCGGTGCCGGCCGCGACGCCGCGTTCGTGCTCGACCAGCTGCTGCATCGCGGCGGCCGTCATGTCGCGGCGGCGCGGTGAGCACGGCGGTGGTCGCGGTCCTGCTGGTCGCGTCGATGCTGGCCGTCGGCACGGCAGCGACCGTTGACGACTTCCGCACCCTTGTGCGGCGGCGTGGCCTGGTGATGCTCGCGGTGGCGGCGAACGTCGTCGTCCTTCCGGGCTTGGCAGTAGCCCTGGTCACCACGGTGGGGTTGGGGCCGGAGGTGGCGCTCGGGGTGGTGCTGGCCGCCGCGGCTCCGGGCGGTGGCACGGGCGCGTTGTTGACGTTGCATGCTCGCGGTGACCTGGCGGTCAGCACCGGTCTGCAGGTGCTGCTGGGCCCGCTGGGGCTGGTGGCGGGTCCGGTATGGGCGACGGCCGTCGGTCAGAGTGTGGTTCCGGCGGGTGGTGTGGGCCTGCTGGTGGTGGGCGGTGGGCTGCTCGGTCAGGTGGTGCCGCTGGCAGTGGGGATGTGGCTGCGCCGTGCGCGGCCACAGGTCGCGCAGCGGGTCCATCCGGTGGCACGGCGGGTGGCCGACGTGCTGCTCGCCGGTCTGGTCGTGTATTTCCTGGTCACCGGTGTGGGCCGGTTGCCGCAGGTCGGCTGGGCGGGTGTCGCGGTGATCGCGGTGCTGGTGGCCGTCAGCATGACACCGGTGGCGCTGCGATGGCCGGCATCAGTGCCGCAGCGACGGGCGTTGGCGATGACAACCGGGGTACGCAACTTGACACTGGCCCTGTTCTTCGCGGCCGCCGCGACACCGACCGTGGTGCTCACGGTTCTGGCGTACGGGCTGATCATGTACGGGACATGTGTGCCAGTGGCGTTGGTGTTGGCCCGTACGAAGCCGGTGCCGGTGCTCTGAGCCGTCAGCCGGGTCTGGCGGTGGATGACACGGCTTCGACCGGTGCGGGTCTCGGTGATGCGGCACGGGCGAGGATGCCTCCGGCGGCGACCAGGCAGGCGCTGCCGATGGTGGCAAGGGCGATCAGGTATCCGCCAGAGCTGCTGAGCAGGCTGGCGGCGGCGAGTGGCGCTCCGGCCTTGGCGAGGGTGACGAACGCGGCGAGGGTGCCGGCGATGCTGGCGTAGGCGGTGATTCCGTAGCGGTCGGCGAGTAGTTGTGGGGTGGCGAGGCTGGAGATGCCGAAGCCGAGCCCGAAGGCGGTGACGGCGAGGACCGCTCCGAGGCGGGTGCCGGCGAGCACCGGCAGGCTGAATGCAGCGGCGGCTTGCAACGCGAAGATCGCGGCGACAAGGCGGTGCAGGCGGAGGCGGCGGCCGGTGGCAGTGAGCAGGAGCCGGCCGGTGACCGACAGGACGCCGAGCAGTCCCGCAGCGGTCGCGGCGAAGGTGGCCGGGTGGCCGCGGCTGATCAGGTAGCCGACGAGGTGGACGGTCATGGTCGTCATCGCGGCGGCGTGGGCGACGAACGCGCAGGCGAGCCACCAGAATCGGCGGTCTCGGATCGCGGCCCCGATCAGAGTCCGGCGGTGCGCAGAGGTTGCATGCCGTGCTGAGCGTGCGGCGGTGGGTGGGCGGCGGACGACGAGCAGGTGCAGCGGGGTGGCGACGCTGCCGTAGACGGCGGCGAGGATCAGCAGGGTGGTACGCCAGCCGTGCCGGTCGGTGAGCCAGCCGGTCAGCGGCATGAAGATGGTGCTGGCGAACCCGGCGACGACGATCATCCCGAGGATCGCCTTCGGACGTCGTGTGGCGTCGAACCAGGAGACAAGGACGGGGGTGGCGGCCTCGTAGAGTGCCATCGCCATCGCCACGCCGAGCCCGGCGAAGATCAGATACAGCTGCCACACGGTACGGGTCTGCGACCAGGCGACGAGCATGCCGGTGCCGAGGATGGTGCCCGTTGTCATCAGGGCGCGGCCGCCGTGCCGGTCGAGCCATCTGCCGACGGGTATGGCGGCTGCGGCCTGAGCGAGGATCGCGGTGGTGAACGCCCCGGTCACCACGGCGGGCGAGGTGTGCAGGTCTGCGGCGATCGGGTGGAGCAGGACGGCGAAGGCGTAGTAGAGGCTGCCGTAGCCGATGGTCTGGGTGACGGCGAAGGTGGCGACGATCCACCAGCCGTGCGACACCCGCCGGCCGCGGACGGCGGCCGGCGGGTTCGTGGTGCTCATGCGGGTCAGCAGCAGGCGCCGGTCTGTCCTTCGGCGGGCTTGTCGCCGAGGGTGATCAGGTTGAGCGGGGCGGTGAGCAGCCCTCCGGCGATGCCGGTGGCCAGGCCACGTCCGGCCGGCTCCACGGCGGCCGGGGCGGGCCCGCCGCAGCAGCCGCCTCCGGCGGCGATGGTGTCGTCGCCCTCGACGGGGTTGCTGTTGCAGACACCGGTCTCGGGCAGGTCGAGCTGCACGTCGCGGGCGGCGTCCCAGTCGCCGGCCAGGGCGGCGACGACGGAGCGGGCCTGTTCGTAACCGGTGGCGAGCAGGAAGGTCGGGGCCCGGCCGTAGCTCTTCACGCCGATGGCGAAGTAGCCCGGCTCGGGGTGGGTGAGTTCGTCGATGCCGTGCGGCGGGACGGTGCCGCAGGAGTGCTCGTTCGGGTCGATCAGCGGCGCCAGCGCCCGGGTCGAGCCGAGAATCGGGTCGAGGTCCAGGCGCAGCTCGCCAGTGATCGTGTGATCGGGTCGGAACCCGGTCGCCGACACGATCCGGTCGACGGTGACCGACCGTTCGCCGTCGGACACCTCCACCCGGCTACCGTCGGCGGTGACACGGTCGATGGAGAAGCCGGTGTACAGGGTGATCGTGCCATTCTCGACGTGTTCGCGCAGCCGGGAGCCGAGTGCTCCGCGGGCGGGGAGAGCGTCGGCGGACTCGCCGCCGTAGGTGCGGGCCGGGCTGGTGGCCCGGATCGCCCAGCTCACACCAGTGCCGGGAGCCTGCTCGGCCAGTTCGGCGAGGGCGAGCAAAGTGTTGGCGGCGGAGTGGCCCGCGCCGACGACCAGCGTGTGCCGGCTGGCGAACCGGCCCCGGTCGCTGCCGAGCACGTCCGGCAGAGCCGACTCGACGAATCCCGCGGCGGCGGTCTCGCCGTGCGCGGGGATGCCGGAGGCACCCAGCACGTTGGGGGTGGTCCACGTGCCGGAGGCGTCGATGACGGCTTGGGCGAGGATGTCCCCGCCGTCGGCGAGGCGGACCAGGTAAGGGGTGGCTTCGCGGCCGAGGCTGCGGACCCGGTCGAGGCCGAGCCGGGTGACCGCGGCGACCCGCGACCCGTAGCGGACGTTCGGCTTGATCGCGGGCAGGTCGGCCAGCGGCTGCAGGTAGTCGGCGGCGAGCTGGGCGCCGGTGGGCAGTTTGTCGTCGTCCGGGCGGACCCAGCCGTCGTGGTCGAGCAGCCGGGCGGCGGCCGGGTCGATGTTGAACCGCCACGGCGAGAACAGCCGCACGTGGCCCCAGTCGCGGACCGCCGCGGCCGGGTTGTCGCCTGCTTCCAGGACGAGGAACGGTAGACCGCGTTCGCTCAGGTGCGCGGCGGCGGCGAGCCCGACCGGGCCTGCGCCGATGATCACGACGGGCAGTTCGGGGAAGTTGCTGGTCACGAGAGAACCCCTGTCTTGATGAATATCGAAATCACTGGGTGGGATCCGGCCACTCTCGGGCGGGATGAGTGCTCAGTTGATGTGCGGGCTGCGGCGTTCGAGCAGGACGACGTCGCGCCAACGGTCGGCGTGTGCCCGGTGGCGGCCGACACGTTCGCGGACACCTACGGCGCGGAAGCCGCAGGCGGTGTGCAGGGCGAGGCTGGCGGTGTTCTCCGGGAACACCCCGGACTGGATCGTCCAGATCCCGGCCGCCTCGGTGGAGGCGATCAGCGCGGTGAGCAGCGCCCGCCCGGCACCACGTCCTTGCGCGGCCGGGTCGACGTAGACCGAACGCTCCACGGCCCCGGCATAGACGGGGCGGGTGGACACCGGTGAGACGGCGACCCAGCCGAGAACCGTGCCTTCGTCGTCCACCGCCACCAGCCGGTGCGCGGGCAGTCGCGCCGCGTCGAACGCCTGCCAGGTGGGTGCCGTGATCTCGAAGCTGGAGTCGCCGCTGTGGAGGTCGGCCTGATAGATCGCCAGCACCGTACCGGCGTCACCGGGTTGCAGGGGCCGGATGATCATCGTGCTCATCCGCAGCCCCCGGTGGCTTGTGGGGCCGGCCTGCCCATCACGACGTCGGCGGCGGACGGGAAGCAGTCGATGCAGCGGGCGTTGATCCGGTAGTGGCGGGCGTTGCCGACCGGTTCCACCAGCACGAACCGCACGTCGCTGAGGATCTTCAAATGCTGGGAGACCGTCGACTGGGCCAGCCCGACCGCGGCGACGATCTCGCCGACCGGCATCGGGCGGTCCTGGCGAGCCAGGTACTCCACGATCTGGACCCGCGACGGGTCGGCGAGCGCCCGGAACCACGACGCGTACTCCTCCGCGATCGTCCGGTTCAGCAGGTCTGCCATTCGCCACCACATTTTTCATCGTTCATCGCCGATCAACGATAAAAGAGTAGCCGGTGTGGCGGCGGCGAGCCAGGCGGTTGCCACGATCAGGCGACACACTGTCGTGAGGGTGGCGTTCTCGACGCGGTCCGGGGTGTCGGCCGGGCTGTGGTAGCCGGCCATGCCCGCGCCGATGCCGACGGCGGCGAGCCCGGCGGCCGCGTACCGGCGGTTGTCGGAGGCCACCGGCCCCGCAACCAGCGGCAGACCGACGTGACGGGCGGCCTGGTCCAGCACCGCGAGCAAGCCGTGTGCGGGTCCGCCGGCCTCCACGGCCGCAGCCGTTTTCAAGTGTCCGGCGCCGTCGACGTTGAGTACCAACGGGCGCTCGCCCGCGTCGGTGAGGTAGCGGGCGTGATGGGCGGAGCCGAGCGCACCGGTCTCCTCGGCATCCAGCAGCGCCACCTGTAGCCCGATCCCGTCGGGCAGGACGGCGGCGAGCAGCCGGGCGGCCTCACAGACGACCGCAACGCCGCTGCCGTTGTCGGCGGCTGCGGGCTGGCGCAGGCCGGGGTGGTCGCCGACACCGTCGTAGTGGGCGGTGAGCAGCAGATCCACGCCGCCGGGCGCGGCTATCCGGTAGCGGGCGTGCAGATTGGTCGCGGTCACCTCGGTGCGGCGGATCGGAGTGGTCGCGGTCAGCGTCGTGTCATGGTCGGCGCGGTGGGCGGCGTCGGTCATCCGCTGGTGCAGGCCGGTCTCGATCGACAGCACCGGCAGTGGTCCCGGGTTCGGTCCGGCCAGCATCGTGTAGTGCCATCCGTCGGTGTCCACCCCGCGGGCCAGCAGCAGCCCGGCCGCGCCGTCGGCGTGACCGTAGGCGTCGAACAGGCTCATCCCGGACGGGACGAGCAGCCACCGGCCGCCCGGATCGCCGTAACCGGCGGTCCCGAGTGGTGCGCGCAGGGGTTGTGGCCGGTCAGCGGAGGCCAGGTGTACGGCGACGTCCCTGCCGAACCCCAGCGGCACCACCTGCCCGCCCTGCTCCCATGACACCCCGGGCGGGGCGTAGACCTGCGGCACGTTGCCGACGGTGAACGTGTCCCGAGTGACGGCCGCGCCCGTCGCGGCCAGCAGGTCCGCCAGCCAGGTCCCGGCGGCGGTGCCGCCGGGGCTGCCGACGCGGCGGCCGGTGAAGGCGTCTGCGGCCAGCGCGGTGACGGTGGTGGCCATCCGTTCGTCCGACACCCGGTCGAGCAGGGCGTCCAGTCCGGCGGGTGCGGTGGTCGGAGCCGGCGGGCCGCTCATCCGCAGCAGCCTTGTCCGGTGGCAACGGCCTGCTGCTTGGCGGTGGTGCCGCAACAGGATCCGGCCTGTTCGGCTTCGGCGGTGGTGCCGCAACACGGGCCGCCCGTCGCGGCGGCCGGGTCGGGCAGGGTGAGAGTCGCCTGGGCGGGGTTGCCGCAGCAGCCGCTGGTGCCGGCGACGGTGAGGGCGGCGGCGGGGTCGCCGGTGAAGCCGCCGGCGGCCGGGGTGGTGCTGGTGGCGTCGTTCATCGTCGTGCTCCTTCGTTGGGATGGGGTGGTCAGCGGGGCAGGCCGAGCGGCGGCCAGTGGATGCGGGCGCGTTCGCAGTGGCGGGTGGCGTGCTGGTCGGCGGTGGTGACCTCGGCGCAGCCGTCACAGAAGCGGACGCCCTCGGCGATGCGGGTACGGCGGGTGAAACGGAACATGGTGAACCCCTGCACTCGCCTCGACACCTGTCGAATTCGATGTTTCTCGAAACCAAGAGTTGCACGCGGTTTAGATAAGTGTCAACCTAGGCGCATGTCGAAATCAGCCGTGTCGCTTGCGCTCACCGACCTCACCGTGGACGCCCCGTGCTGTCCGCCGCTGGCGCAGAGCCGTATCCCGGCAGAGACGGCCACGGTCCTGGCACCGGCGTTCAAGGCACTCGGTGACCCGGTCCGGCTGCAGCTGATGTCGATGATCGCGTCCGCGGACGGCGGCGAGGCGTGCGTGTGCGACCTGACTCCGGCGTTCGACCTGTCCGGGCCGACCATCTCCCATCACCTGAAGACGCTGCGCGAGGCAGGACTGGTAGACGCCGAACGCCGCGGCAGCTGGGTCTACTACCGGGCCCGGCCCGTGATCATGCGGCAGCTGGCCGGCCTGCTCACCATCGACTGAGCACCGCCGCGCGGTCGATCACGAGCCGATGACGGCCCGGGGCGCGTACATGATGACGACGGCCACCGAGCAGGCAGATACCGCGCCGATCAGGTCCCACCGGTCGGGGCGGAACCCGTCGACGAGCATGCCTCAGATCAACGAACCGGCGACGAAGACTCCGCCGTAGGCGGCCAGGATCCGCCCGAAGTTCGCGTCCGGCTGGAACGCGGCGACGAACCCGTAAATCCCGAGCGCGATCACTCCACCGGCGATCCACCACGGGCCACGGTGCTCGCGCCAGCCCTGCCAGATCAGCCATGCGCTGCCGATCTCGGCGACAGCGGCGAGGACGAACAGCAGCAGAGAACGCCGGACGGTCACGCCCGGCACCCCATGCGGCCGGCACCGGACCTTGTGGTCATGGAGTGCTGCACACGCAGGTCCCACCCGCGCAGCCGTTGCGGTGGCGTCGGCGGCTGGTCCACCACCATGCGGCACCGGCAGACACCGCGAGCACGATCGCGATGCCCGGCATCCACGCCCCGGCCGCGGCCCAGCCCGCGCCGGAGAGCATCCCGGCGGCCAGCAGCACCGGAATCAGGCAGCACGCCGCGCACGCGGCCCCAGCGGGACCGGCCAGCCCCGAACGGAAGATGCGGTCAACGAGGGTCGGCATCGGGGGCTCCTACGGCGATCGTGGCGAACGGGATCGGGCAGCACGGCTGCCCGGCACAGGCGACCAGGTCGTCGCAACCGGCGTCGACAGCGGCCCGCAGTGTCGCCGCGATCACCTGCAAGTCATCGATCTTCTGCTGCACCTCGGCCAGCTTCGCCACAGCACGGGCACGCCACCCGGCGACCGACGAGTGGCGGTGATGCCCGCCGGTCTCGAGCAGGTCGGCGACCTCGTCGAGGGTGAACCCGAGCCGCTGCGCCGCCTTGATCACCTTCACGGTGATCGTCTCGGCCGGATACAGCCGGTGCCCGCCCAGGGTGCGGTCCGGTTCGGCCAGCAGGCCACGGCGCTCGTAGTAACGCAGCGTCTGCAGATTCACCCCGGCCGCAGCGGCGACCTGACTGCTGCGCAATCCGCTCCCTGCCGCGTCCCGGCAGCCGCCCGTGCGGCGAGGGCGCCGAGCACCACGACGTGTGCCGCGGGGACTTCGACGTTCAGCAACAGGGTGTCGGTCTCGGTGATGAAAGTGAACGAGGAGAAGGAACAGCAGGCCGACTCCCGGCGGGTCAAGCCCGGGCGGTCGCCTCGGCCGCCGGATCGAGGCGCCAGCGCAGCCGGGTCGGCGACAGCCGTTGCTGGTCACGCATCGAGGTGGCGAACAGGTCGTCGAACTCGGCCACCCGCAGCGGACGTCGGCGGTCGGCAGGATGCACGCTTCGGGCGCCCAAGCCAGGTCATCGGCGGTCATGCCCTCGTCGGTAAGCCTGTACCCCGGTACCGGATGCAAGCCCGGAAACCGAACGCCTCGAGCGACCTCGAAGTCGGCTACAGCAGGCGCCGAGTCGGCACCCAACGCTCAGACCACCTCGTTCACCAGCTGTTCGCTTGCCGCAACCAGGATGACTCAGCAATTATTGAGTCAATGAATGCCGAACCTTCGTCGCTGGTGGCACGGGCCCGGATGCACGCCGCCCTAGGCGACCCCGCCCGCCTCGCCATCGTCGATGCCCTCACCCTCGGCGACGCCTCCCCTGGCGAGATCGCCACCGACCTCGCCATGCCCACCAACCTGGTCGCCCACCACGTCAAGGTTCTTCAAGAGGCCGGCCTGCTCGTGCGCACCCGGTCCGAGGGCGACCGCCGCCGCACCTATCTGCGCCTCATCCCTGGCGTGCTGTCATCGCTCACCGCGCCACGCCTGAACACGACGGACCGGGTGGTGTTCGTCTGCACCCACAACTCGGCCCGCTCCCAACTCGCCGCGGCCCTGTGGCGCGACCGCATCGGCGGCCCGGTCGCCTCCGCCGGCACCATTCCCGCCCAGCGGGTCCACCCCCGCGCGGTCCGCATCGCCCACGAGCACGGCCTCGCCCTCGACCCGACCGGCACCAACCACGTCAACGACGTGGTCCACGACGGCGACCTGATCATCGCCGTCTGCGACAACGCCCACGAAGACCTCACCGGCCCGATCCGGCCCCGTTTGCACTGGTCCGTTCCCGACCCGGCCCGCGTCGACACCGACGAGGCGTTCGAGGCCGCCTACACCGACCTCGCCGACCGCATCGACCGGATCGCACCCGTCCTCAACACCGGAGCCGACCATGGCTGACCTCATCCACCCCGACCTGCTCGACATCTCCGTCGACCAGGAACTCGCCCTGCGTACCGCCGCCGTCCGCCTGGCCGGTGAGTTCACCGGCATCTACGGCCCGGAGACCATCGAGCGGTTTCTGCACACCAGCTACGACCAGTTCGCCACCACCCACACCATCCCGAACTACCTGCCGCTGCTGGCCGAACGCTTCGCGCGCCAACGCCTACAGGCCCTCGCCCGAGTCGAAGGCCACCACGTCGACGGCAAACCGGTCGTGCTGTTCCTATGCACCCACAACGCCGGCCGCTCCCAGATGGCCCTAGGCTTCTTCACCGCCCTGGCCGGTGACCGCGCCATCGCCTGGTCCGGCGGCTCCGAACCCGGCGTCGCGATCAACCCGTCCGCGATCACCGCCATGGCCGAACGCGGCATCAACATCCGCGGCGAATACCCGAAACCGTGGACCGACGAGGTCGTCCGCGCCGCCGACGTGGTCATCACCATGGGCTGCGGCGACGCCTGCCCCGTCTTCCCCGGCACCCGCTACGAGAACTGGGACGTCGACGACCCCGCCGACCTGACGCCCGAGCAGGTCCGTCCGATCCGCGACGACCTCGAACGCCGGGTCCATCAACTGCTCGACCAACTGACCATCACCAACTGAACCGGAGTCACCCTCTTGATCACCCTCTGGCGGCGGCTACTCGCCGAGTTCCTCGGCACGATGCTCCTGGTCACCGCAGTCGTCGGCTCCGGCATCATGGCCACCACCCTGTCCCCGAACGACGTGGGCCTCCAACTGCGGGAGAACTCGGTCGCCACCGCATTCGCCCTCGGCGCGCTGATCCTGACCTTCGGTCCCGTTTCCGGCGCCCATTTCAACCCGGTGGTCTCGGCCGCCGACTGGTTCCTCGGCCGCCGTTCGGGCACCGGCCTCACCATCAAAGACCTCGGTGGGTACGCCGTAGCGCAAACCCTGGGAGCCATCGGCGGATCGATCCTGGCGAACCTGATGTTCGACCTGGCCCCCGTAACTATGTCCACTAAGGAACGCGCCGCCGGCAACCTGTGGCTCGGTGAGATCGTCGCCGTCGTCGGCCTGCTCCTGCTGATCTTCGCCCTCGGCCGGTCCGGCCGCACCTCGGTCGCCCCGGCCGCGGTCGGCGCCTACATCGGCGCCGCCTACTGGTTCACCTCCTCGACCAGCTTCGCCAACCCGTCGGTGACCATCGGCCGCGCCTTCACCGACACCTTCGCCGGTATCACCCCCGCCTCGGTGCCCGGCTTCGTCGTCGCCCAGATCATCGGCCTGGTCATCGGCGTGGGCCTGCTGGCCGCGCTGTACCCACACGCCGGCGACACCGCCGACGCCGTCGTGGTGCCCCACGACGCCGACCCGGCCCACCGCGCATGAACACCGATGCTCCGACACGGCTCGCGGCGGCCACCACCCGGCTGGCCGCCCGATTCGACGGGATTCATACGCCCGAGACCGTGGCCCGCTACGTCACCGATTCCTACGTCACCCTGCACCGCACCGCTTTCGCGGACCCGCGGCTGCCGGACCTCGCCGAAGGGTTCGCCGCCGACCGGCTCACCGCCTTGGCGCCGTCCGAGACGACGCCGTCGGTATTGTTCATCTGCATCCACAACGCCGGCCGCTCCCAGATGGGTGCCGCACTGATGCACCACCACGCGGATGATGCGGTGCGGGTCCACTCGGCCGGCTCACAGCCTGCCCAGACCGTCTCGAAGTCCGCCGCCGCCGTCCTGGAAGAACGCGGCCTCACCCTCGACGACGCCTACTCCAAACCGATCACCGCCGAGATCCTGGCCGGCGTCGACGTGGTCGTCATCGCCGGCGGCGGCGAAGCCGTTCCCCGGCTACCCGGACCCCGCTACGAGGTCTGGGACCTGCCCCACCCGCCCGGCACCGACCTCGACGGCCTCCGCGCCGTCCGCGACGAGATCGACATCCGGGTCCAGGAACTGATCAGCCAGCTCACCACCCACCACTGAGGAAGACACAACTCATGAGCGACACCAAACCCACCGTTCTGTTCGTCTGCGTCCACAACGCCGGCCGCTCCCAGATGGCCGCAGGCTGGCTACGCCACCTCGCCGGAGACAAGGTCGAGGTCCGCTCCGCCGGGTCCGAACCCGCCGAGACGATCAATCCCGCCGCCGTTGAGGCGATGAAGGAGGTCGGCATCGACATCACCGACCAGACCCCCACCAAGCTCACCTGGGACGCCGCCAAGGAATCCGACGCCATCATCACCATGGGCTGCGGTGACGCCTGCCCGGTCTTCCCGGGCAAACGCTACGAGGACTGGAAACTCGAAGACCCCGCCGGCAAGGGCGTCGACTCCGTCCGCCCGATCCGTGACGAGATCAAGGCTCGCATCGAAGTGCTGCTCGCCGACTTGATCCCCGCCTCCTGATGGAGTCGATTCGCGATCTGATCATCATCGGTTCCGGACCGTCGGGCTACACCGCGGCGCTGTACGCGGCCCGGGCCAACCTGAATCCCCTGGTGATCGAGGGCGTGAACTCCGGTGGCGCGCTGATGACCACCACCGAGGTGGAGAACTTCCCGGGTCACCGGGACGGGATCATGGGCCCCGAGCTGATGGACAACATGCGGGCGCAGGCGGAGAAGTTCGGCGCCGAGTTCCTGACCGACGATGTCACCCGGGTCGAGCTGACCGACAAGCCGACCGAGGCGGGCACCGAGGGCCTCAAGACCGTCTGGGTCGGTGACCAGCAGTTCTTCGCCCGTGCCGTGATCCTGGCGACCGGTTCCGCGTGGCGTCCGATCGGTGTCTCGATCTCGGTCGCTGGAACCTCGTCCAGACGCCGATTCCGAGCGCCTCCACCGCCTTGTGCCAGTAGGTGCCGTACGACCACGATCACGCCGTCGGTGACCGTGAACCCGACCCGCAGCCCCGGCGCCCAGCCCAGCGCGGCCGTGACCGTCAGGTCCCCGATCCGGCCCCCTGCCGATTGGTCAGACACACTCCGAAGACCGCGTCCCGCTTCGACACCAGAGGCGGTGCTGGCAACGGCATCGCCGGCCGCTGCACCGGTAGACCCCGCAACATCGGCCGGCGCCGGGGGCCCGCCCGGTCCTCCGCCGACAGCCGCGGCACCAGCGGTGGTAGGCACCGCCCTCACCACTGCGACCACCCGTCCGAGCGACTGCGCAACCAGGGGCGCGGCCGGAAGCCCCGGACTTCGGGTGGCGAATATGCCGCAACCAGGTATTCCGTCGCGATCGTTGACCATAGTTCCGAAAATGTGACGAATACCGCACAAGGGTGGAGTCCCCCCTCGAGCACAATTTGATTCCCAGCGGTGCGTGGCAAGATCTACATCTGCCCGCACCGTTTCTGTTTCTGGCAGGCAGGTCGAGCGCAACCCTAGGTTGCGATACACCTCAGCCTTCTCGCCGGCGTCGCCTCCTGAGCACATGGCCGGTCGTCATCTCGAGGCGATAACGGCCGGACTTGCCGGCTACCAGGTTCCGGGCGATGGTGACGAGCCAGGCGCCCAGGCCGTGGCCCCGCCAGGTGAAGCTCCGATGCGCTTGACGAACCCGGCGGGCCGACTGCGCCTGGCCGGTATCGAACCCCGGCTTGCGGCGGACGAGACGGCGGCTGCCACACGGATGCCGAATTGTTCATTGGCGGAGCAAGATCCGCTGACCTGCACGGTCGGAGGGCGACTCGGACAAAAACGAAAAATCCTCGCTGGTGCGGATCTCAGCACGACGCTAGGGTCGGTATCCATCTCAGCGGTCTGCTTAGGACACTGATCGATGCCTCATGCTGCCCTAGATTGGATGAACGTTGGCGTCTGTACCGGCCGACCCCGCGAGTACGCGAACCGATCCCAACACGGACTCGGCGTCGACCGCAACCCCTCCGCAGAAGAAGCGACAGCAGTCGATCAAGCGACGCGTGGTACGCCTCGTCATGGTCCCCAGTGTCGTGGCCCTGCTGCTGTGGTTCACCGCCTCCGGGTACCTGGTTTTCCAAGGTTTCTACAACCGGACCGTCGCGATCACGGTTCGCGACGTCTCCATCCCCGCTGTCACCGCGCTCTCCTCGATCCAGCAGGAACGCCGGCTCAGCATCGCGTTCCTGGCCCGTCCCACGGGCGATCTCAAACCGCTGCTCGACCAGCGGCAGCTGACCGACCGCGAGCTGAAGAAACTTCGTGCCGTCGCGGACGACTCGCTGGCCGCCGCACCGGGCTCGATCCAGCAGCGCTGGCGGACCCTGGCCGGCTACCTCGACCAGCTGCCGGACACCCGTAGCGGGGTCGACGCCCAGTCCACCACCGGCGAGCAGACGTCCTTGTTCTACAACGACCTGCTGGACGCGGCGACCAACCTCTTCGACGACCAGGCACGCATTGTTCCCGACGCCGTGGCCGCCCAGGGCGGCATCACCGCCACGGAACTGTTCCGCGCCAGCGACCTGATGTCACGGGCCGCGTCGACGATGGACGGCGCGTTCGCCGCCAACGCCCTGGGCCGCCCCGAGTACCTGGAGTTCGTCCGCCTGGCCAGTGCCTACCGTTATCAGCTCGAGGTCAGCCGTTCGCAGATGGAGCCGAAGGTCCGTGAGCGGCTGCAGGCCATCGAAGCCAGCGGCGAATGGCAGGCGCTGCAGGCCGCTGAGAACGCGATCATCGCGGCCGGTGCCTGGCGAAAGGGCACACCGGCCGCGCTCGCGGACGCCCGCCGCCAGTGGGCACAGCTCACCGGTACGGCCGCCGCGCAACTGTCCGAGCTGACCATCGACGAGGCCGATCAGGTCTCCGCCCGGACTCTGCGGACCGGCAACAACCAGCTCCTGACCGCTCTGGCCGGCAGTCTCGTGGCGCTGCTGGTGGCGGTCGGCGCCATCCTCTGGGCGTTGCGCCAGTCGGCCGTCCTTGTCGATCGGGCACTGTCGGTGCGTCTGTCGAGGCTGGGTGACGACGCTGAGAAGCTGATCGACGAGCGCCTCCCCGCTGTCATGGGCCGGCTGCGCGGGCGTGAGCCCGTCGATCTGGCTGTCGAGTTCGCCCAGGAGGACTACGGCAGCGACGAGATCGGTCAGGTGGCGGGTGTGCTCAACCGCTCGGTGCGGGCCGCCGCCGAAGCCGCCGTCGACGAGGCCAAGGCCCGGGCTGCAGGTACCGCGATGCTCATGGGTGTCGCGAGGCGTCCACAGCGTCCGCTGCAGCGCGGCCTGAAGGTGATCGAGGATCTGCAGCGGCAGATCGGCGACGAGAAGATGCTGAGCCACCTTTTCGACATCCACCACCAGCTCAACCAGACCCGGCGTTTCCTCGAGAACCTGGTCATCCTCGCCGGCGGGCAGATCGGCCGGCGGTTCTCCAAGCCGATGCCGTTGCGCCGGGTCCTGCTGGCCTCCTTCGCCGAGGCGCACAACTATCAGCGGATCAGCCTGCGCAGCGCGGTGGACACCAACCTGGTCGGGTACGCGGTCGCCGAGGTCATCCACCTGCTGGCCGAGCTGCTGGACAACGCGCTGGCGTTCTCCTCGCCCTCGACGACGGTCTGGGTCACCGCCGTCAAGGTCAACCACGGCGTCGCCATCGAGATCGAGGACGCTGGTGTGGGCATGAACGCCGACGCCGTTGAGCGGGCCAACGCACTGCTCGCCGCCGCGCCCACGCCCGAGGTCGTCGAGCTGAAGGACGGCGCGCAGATCGGTCTCTACGTGGTGGCCGAGCTGGCGAAGCGGGAGGGCGTGCAGGTGAACCTGCGCAGCTCCGCCTACGGTGGCCTGCTCGCTATCGTGCTGCTGCCGGAACGCCTGCTCGTCGCCGGTGATCGCACGCCGGACGCTGGAGGCCAGCAGGTCATCACCGCCACCGCCGCCCAGGCCGCTGTGCCCCCGGTCAACAGCGCTCGCCGTGGGCCCGGCCACGCCGGCGACACGGAACCGGCCATGTCCCGATCGGCGGTCGTTCTGCTCGAACCCGAGTCCGACGCCACACCCGACGCCGGCGATCCTTCCGGCGACACCGTAAGGAGCCCCATGAGCGGACCCGGCGTCCAGGCACGCGATCAGCCCGCCGCCGAGGCCGCCACACAGGGCGGCAAGCCACCACTGCCGCACCGGCAGCCGCAGCAACATCTGGCGCCCGGCCTGCGTGAGGAAGCGCCGGCCGAGGAGCCGACGCACGAGATCGCCGCGACGCGATCTCCGGAGGAAGCGCGCAGCCGCTTCGCGCAGTACCAGCGAGGGCGGACCGCCGGGCGCACCGCCGACAGTGATGAGACAGAAAATTCAGCTGAGCAAGGCAGGAACACATGACCAAATCGACCTCCATCGAACTGCCCTGGATGCTTGACGATCTCGTCGAGTTGCCGCATGTCGTCTCCGTGGTCGTGCTGTCCACCGACGGGCTGATCGTTCAGAAGTCCACGGCGATGGCGCAGGAGCTGGCGGAGATCCTCGCTGCCGGTGCCTCCTCGATGTACAGCGTGGCGGCAGGTACCGGTCGCCGCTTCTCCAGCGGTGCGGTCCAGCAGGTGATCATCGAGTTCCTCGAGCACACCCTGTTCATCGCGGCCGCCGGGCAGAACGCGCGCCTGGCCGTCCTGTGTGATCAGGACGTGGACATGGGGATGGTGGCGTACGAGGTCAGTCGCCTGGTCACCCGGATCGGTGAGTACCTGGGCGCGCCGGCCCGGTCGGCGCAGCCGGGTTCCGACGCCTCAGCAAGCCATGATTGACGGCTGGGACGGCGACGACGAAACAGCGACCGGAGGGTTCCTCCCGTTGTACATCCTGGTCAACGGGAGGACCACGCCACGAAACAGCAGCCTGGATCTAGCCACCCAGGTCATCGCGATCGCGGCGGACGTCAGGCGCCTGGAACCCGAGTATCTCCAGATTCTGGATCGGTGCAAGGACTGGATCTCGATCGCCGAGATCGGCGCCTACCTGCACACTCCTCTGACAATCGTCAAGGTGATGGTCGACGTGCTGCTGGAACAGGGTTACCTGGACAGTGGCTCCCCAGCACAGCAGAAGGTCATCGACCCAGGTTTGCTGGGCGCGGTCCTAGCCGGCCTCGAACGGCTCTAGGCCTAGTCACAAGGACTCAACGATGAAACGAACCTCAGTCAAGATAGTCGTGGCCGGTGGTTTCGGCACCGGCAAGACGACCCTGGTCGGGTCGGTCAGCGAGATCGCACCCCTGACCACGGAGGAGTTGCTCACCGAGGCCGGCGTCGGGGTGGACGACGTGACCGGCGTGGAATCCAAGACCACCACCACCGTGGCACTGGACTTCGGGCGTATCACGATCAGCCCGGACGTTGTCCTCTACCTGTTCGGCACCCCCGGCCAGGATCGATTCTGGTTCATGTGGGACGAGCTGGCGCAGGGCGCGATCGGTGCCATCGTGCTGGTCGACACCCGCAGACTCGACACCAGCTTCGCCGCTGTCGACTACTTCGAGCGTCGGCGGATCCCGTTCGTCGCCGCGGTCAACCGGTTCTTCGGCGAGTGTCCTTACACCGAGGACGAGATCCGTGGTGCTCTGGAGCTCGGCGCCGACGTCCCGCTGGTGTGGCTCGACGCCCGCGACCGGTCGTCGAGCAAAGCGGCTCTGGTTGCGCTGGTACGGCACGCGATGTCGCGACTGCCGCTGCCATCCGCGCTCTGAGAGAGCCGGTTCCGCTGCCGCTCGCGGCGAGTGGCAGCGGAACCGCTGGTCGTCAGGGCAGCGGTTCGAGGCGAACCTTGAAGTGGCGCAGCCGCTCGGGCGCCGAGGCGATCCGGTAGCCACGGATCCGCTCCGGATTCTTCGCGATGGCGCCCAGCACGGCGGCGACGTACGCGAAATGCTCCTCGGTGTAGACCCGGCGCGGGATCGCCAGCCGGACCAGCTCGAACGGCGCCGGAGTGACGACTCGATGATCGGCGTCGAGGGCGCCGAGGTAGAGCGACCCGAGTTCGGCGGAGCGGATGCCGCCGTCGAGGTAGAGCTGGCAGACCAGCGAATGCCCGGGGAATTCACCGGGAGACAGATGCGGCAGCAGCCGGCCGGCGTTGAGGTAGAGGGCGTGGATGCCGGCGGGTTGCACGGTGTCGACCCCGGCCTCGTTGATCATGCGAGCGAACCGGGCCGTCTGCTCGGCCCTGCTCGACAGGTACGCCGGGTCGACCACCTCCCGCAGGCCCTGCGCCAAGCGCTCAAGATCGCGGCCGGCGAGCCCGCCGTAGGTGGTGAAGCCCTCGGTGGCGATCAGGTTGGCCTCGCAGCGGCCGAACAGTTCCTCGTCGCGTAACCCGATGAGGCCGCCGATCGCGGTGAGGCCGTCCTTTTTAAGACTGATCAGGCAGCCGTCGGCGAGCTCGAAGGCCCGGGTGGCGATCTGCTGGGGCGTCAAGTCCTGATAGCCGTCCTCTTTCTGCCGCACGAGCCAGGCGTTCTCCGCGAACCGGGCGGCGTCCAGGAAGAATGGCGTGGAGTACCGGCGGCAGATGGCCGCGACCGCCTCCAGGTTGGCCATCGACACCGGCTGCGCGCCGAGCCCGTTGTTGGTGATCGTCATCAGCACCAGGCCGACTCGTGAGCCGTCCGGACCGGCCAGGGTCCGCTCCAGCGCGTCGAGGTCGATGTTGCCTTTGAACGGCTCCAGGCTGTCGAGGTCGGCGGCCTCACGACAGGGCAGGTCGCGTGCCTCGGCGCCGGCCATTTCGACATTGGCGTGCGTGGTGTCGAAGTGGGTGTTGCTGATGCAGATCTGCCCCGGGCGCAGCAGGTTCGCGAACAGAACGCGCTCCCCGGCCCGGCCCTGGTGCACCGGCAGCAGGTAGGGGTATCCGGTCAGCTCGGCCGCCGCGTCGCGGAACCGGAAGAAGGAACGGGCGCCGGCGTACGACTCGTCGCCGAGCGCGGCGGCGGCCTCCTGGGCGGCCGAGCTCGCCCCGGTGCCGGAGTCCGAGAGCAGGTCCACCGTGATCTGGTCGGCGCGCAGGTTGAACGGGTTGTACCCGGCCGCGGTGATGGCCTCGCGCCGCTGCTGCGGCGAGAGGAACGGGATCGGTTCGACCACCTTTATCCGGTACGGCGGTGGCAGCGGGATGCGGTTCGACGACAACGGAGGACTCCTCAGGCGGGGACGGACAGTGGCCGGGGCGGCATGACCTGGTACGCCTCGGAGGACAGGTAGACCGTCACCCCCGGCCGGGGTGGGCCGAGACGCAGAGAGACATGGGCGAGCAGCCCCACGCCCCGGTCGAGTTGCCGGTCGGTGACCGCCGTGATCGCCCGGTCGAGCACCGTGCGGTCGAAGCCGTAGCTGTCGAGCAGCGGCCGCATCCGGTCGTAGGCTTTCTGGTCGTCGTCGACGTAGTCACGGATCGGCACGTAGATGCTGTAGCCGACCGGACGGCCGGCGCCCTCGGTGATCGTGTAGCTGCCCACCAGCGGTCGCCCTGCGAATCGGGCGGTGCCGGTGCTGCGCGCGCAGAAGGCGGCCACCTCGGCGGGGTCCACGCCGTCGACGGTGGTGGAAGCACGCGCCACGTCGTCCACCCCGGCGTCGTGATGCGACAGGTAGAGCTTCACCCGGGCTTGCGGGCCGTCGTGCAGGTCGAGGGCGAAGAACGTCAGGCGGTCGCGGCGGCCGAGCTCGCCGGGGCGCACGGCGCGGTCGAGCATGACCGAGTACGCCGAGCTGAGCCCCAGCCGCCGCAGTGCCTCCGCGACGATCTCCGGCGCCCGGTCGACGCCCGCCACCTCGGGGTTGAGGTAGACCTTGAACTCCGGCCGTCGTCCGGCACGAAAGACCAGGGAGATCCAGATCCCGAAGTCGCCGTACGGGCTGTCGTGGTCGAACAGGTCGCGAACGGCGTCGAGGCGGCCGGTGGACAACCCGTACCGTTCGGCGTGGTGATGCAGGAAGTCGTAGGTGGCGGCCATGTTCGCCGCCACGGTGGGTGCGGGTGCGAGCACCTCGGCGAGAATCCGCAGGGCCGGCGGTTCGGAGGCGTTGTAGGCGAGCGAGAACTCGATCGGTGAGTGATCGTCGGCGACACCGGACGGCCAGACCGGAGGCGCCGCGAGCGGCCGCTGTCCGTGCTCGCCAAGAACCCCGGACAGCAGTTGCACCGGGGCGGCCGGGTCCAGGCCGACGACGTGGCAGAGCCGATCGAGTTGGCCGGCGAGACGATCATGTACCGACATGCCCTGCATCACGACCCCTGTTCCTGACAGCCGTCGACTGCCCGCGCCGCCCGACCCCCGGCCATCAGCCTGTCCGCTTCGGTTCGCGCCTAGCGGTTGCTGCCGATGGTCATCCACTTCGCCAATAGTCATGTGGATCATGAACCCAAGTCGAGGGCGAGAAAGATCACAGTGGATGGTTTTGCAGGAGAGATCACTGTCCGCTGTGGTCGGAGGCACCGTCGCCGACGGGAGTGGAAATCAGCAGGTCAAAGCCGCATCCTTGGTACGCTCAGGTCGCGCCCGATCGAGAACGGGATCGGATGCGGACGTGGAGCACCGCGGCAGGGCAGGTGAACTGAACCTGCACGCCGCGAGCACTGGCAGGACCTGCGCCTCCCGTTCCCGCAGTCCCCACGGCCCGTCGGGATGCCGTCCGCCATGACCGAAACAGCACGCGCACACGAGTAATTACTTTGAGTGACTGGCAGATTGCTGTCCGGATGTGTAGGTTCGAATCTCGGATCTCGCCCTCCATCGGCCGGCCATCGCCATAAATCGTCTGCCCTGCCCGAAGGCCCGTGGTCAGTCGTGGTACAGCTGACATGCTGGTCGATGTGTCAGGCACGACGGGTGGACATGTTCGCCGTCGCGCCCGGCGCGTGCCCGGCCAGCTGAGCGTGGCAGACGGACAACAGTTGCCGCAGCCGGGTCAGCCTGGCGATGTTGTCATCGATCACCTTCAACCGCCGGCCGAACGTCTCGCTCGCCTCAGGGAGCCGGATGCGCTCGGGAACGGTGTGTTCAGGCAGCCTGTCCCCGTCGAGCAGATGAAGGTGGTCGCTGAGAGCGGCGACATCGTCGATGGTCAGGCCCAGCGACAGCAGTTCACGAATGATCTTCACCCGGGCGACGTCGGCGGCGCTGTAGGTCCGCTGCCCGGTGTGGGTGCGCATCGGTGGCTGCAGCAGTCCGCGTTGCTCGTAGAAGCGCAGGGCCCGGGGCGAGGTTCCCGCCGCTGCCGCCGCGTCACCGATACGCATATCGCCTCCCGGCTGTCAGAGCTCTACGAAGACGGCGCCGATATGCCGTCCCTCGACGACCTCCTGAAACGCCCGCGCAGCCTGCTCGATTCCGCGGATCCGGACGTGCGGGAACTGGATGCTTCCGGCGCGGAGCCAGTCGCCGAACCGCGGCGTCCATTCGTCGAGCGCGCCGGGATGGTCTGCGGCGTTGAATCCCTGCATTCGGATCCGCTTGAGCACGATGGGCACGAGGTCCAGTTCCACGGCCGCAGTGGTGCCGGCGCCCTTTGCGGCCAGTTGTGAGGACAGCGCTCCGACCAGAACGAACCGGGCATGTGGCCGGGCGGCTTGCACGGCCGCTTGGAGCTGCTCCCCGCCGACAGTATCGAGCGCCACGTCGATGCCGTCCGGCGCTGCCTTGGCGAGCTGGTCGCTGATCGGTTCCGATCCGCGCACGACGACTGCGTCGTAGCCGAGCCGGGTGGTCAGGAACTCGCTCTTCGCGGGGGAACCCGTGGTGCCGATCACTCGAGAGGCACCGAGACGACGAGCGATCTGGCCGGCGAGGGAACCGACGGCACCGGCGGCACCGGTGATGAGCACCGTGTCACCGGTACCCACCGCAGCGGCACGGGTCAGTGCCGCATAAGCGGTCCAGCCCTGGGACAGGTGAGCCAGCGGATCCGGCAGAGTGTTCCCGAGCCGGCGGCACCGGTCCACCGGGACGACCGCGTACTCGCGCCAGCCGAGGTCGTGCCCGACCAGTTCACCCGGGCGAAGGCCGCTGGAGCCGGGCGCAGCGACAACCTCGCCGATCGCCGCGCCGGGCAGTGGATCGCCGGCTCGCGGGCCGGGCAGTCCCGCGGCGGCGGCGCCGATGAGGGTCCGGAGCAGGGCTGCCGAGACCAGAAAGGCACCGTTGCGGACCAGGACCTCGCCGGGGGCGCGGGGCGGCACCGGAACCTCGGCGACGGTGAAATCTTCCGGGCGCGGCAGGCCGTCCGGAGTGGCGGACAACTGAACCTGACGGTGGACGGAAGGCACTGAATGCACGTGACGCTCCTGGTTCGAAGTCGGTGAAGCGCGACCGTAAGCCTTGACGTATGCGTCAGAGGCAAGACGCCGCGGCGCCCTCAGTCGCGCATGGTGATCGGGCACCGGGATCGGCGTGTACGGCCGGACCGCTCTGCCCGGTCCGGCCGTACACGTCCGGTCTCTCGCGTCGAGCCCTCGGCGGAGGGCTACTCAGCCGTGATCACGTCGTGGCGCACAGCGCCTTGTCGAAAACGCCGAGCACCTCTTGCTGGCCGGCTTCGTCGTTCGTTCCGACGAGCGTGACCGCACGGCCATCCGCGGTGATCGCGGCTCGGCTCTGAAAGCCGTCAGCGTCGCCGCCGTGCCCGTAGGCGGTGATACCGCAGCTGAGCTTGAACTCGATCGTGCCCAGACCGTAGCGCCAGCCTTCCGGCAGACCGGGCGCCTCAACGGTTTCGCGCATCTTCGCGAGCTCGCGCGGATTGATCAGCCGGCCGTCCTGCAGGGCGATCATGAACTTGTTGACATCACTGGGGGTGGCGATCATCTGTCCCGCGGCACCGGCAACGGAGGGGTCGAATCGCGTGATGTCGATCAGCTCGCGCCCGGTCGGCTTGCCTTGGGCGTCCTTGGCGGGCAGGTATCCCTGCGGGTGCGGCGCGCGAATGTCGCGGTCGCCCGGTCCGGGGTAGTAGGTCTCCGTCAGACCGATACGTTTGATGATCCGCTCGTTGACGAGTTCAGCGAACGGCCTCCCCGTCACTCGCTGCGCCACCAGGCCCAGCACCACATATCCGCTGTTGCTGTAACTCCACACCCGCGCCTTTCCCTTGCCCGATGCCGGAGGCTGCGCCAAGGCCGAGTCAAGCAACTCGCGGGGCTCGAAGTATCGGTCCTTCACGGCGAGAATTCCCCCCGGCACGTTGAGGGAGGTGTCGTTGCCGAGACCAGTCGTGTGCTGCAGCAGTTGCTGGACGGTCATTTTCCGGCCGTCGATTCCCGCTCCGGCACCGGTTCCCCGTACGACGCCGGGCAGATGCTTCTCGACCGTATCCGTCAGCGCGATCTTTCCTTCGCCCACGAGCTGGAGAATAATGACCGCGGTGTACATCTTGGTGTTGCTGGCGATACGCACGTAGCCGTCCGCCGGCACCGCGGATTTCTTGTGGGTATCACCGACCCCGGCGGTGTAGTCCGTCACCCGCCCGTCCGCGCTTCGCACCGACATGAGAACCCCCGGCAGGGATCCGTCCTTGACCAGGCCGTCCAGAGCCGACTGCAGCGCCTGGTCCTTCGCGATCGGCGCCTGCTCACTCTCGAAGGCCCCGGCTGACGCCGCGCCCGCCGCCGCGACGCCGGCTGTCGCCACTGCTGCCACCACCGCGGTCACGACGCCACGACGCCGACCGTGACGAGCCTGGGTGCCGTGTGCCGGACGGCCGAAGAAACTGAACATCGGAAACTCCTTTATTGCCGTTTCAATCTGACTCACACAGTCTTGTCGTCACCGTGGTGCTGCACGATCCCGTGCACTGCCCATTGCCGGTGCAGCAGGCACTACCATCCGCATTCACAAATTCAGCCGACCCTATGATTCAGGCGCTTCCGCACCGGCCCCGAGAAAGACGAAAAAGACCAGGCCCGCGCATTTGCGAGCGAGGCCACCTCAGGGCGGGCAAAGCTGTGCACGACGCGACGTCGCCGGGTGCGGTCGCACCCGGCAACGTCGTCTCTCGGTTTTCAGTCGATCAGGCCTTTGCGCACAGAGCAGCGTCGACGAGGTCGTTCCGGTTCTCCCTGCCGGAGGGGTCGTTGATCGACCCGTCCAAGGAAGTGACGACGAGCGTCACCACGCGACCGTCGTCGGTGGCCGCATTGATGTTCGAGTAGCCCGGAATGTCACCCCCGTGCCCCCAGGCGACCCCACCGCAGCTCAGCGAGAGGCTGAACAGTCCGAGGCCGTACCGCTGACCCGGAGTCGGCGTCGGGATGGTGTGACGCATCTCGGCGAGCATGCGCGGGGTGAGAAGGTCCCCGTCGAGCAGCGCGCGCAGGAACGTGTTGATGTCCTCCGGAGTGGAGATCAGCTGACCGGCTGCCCAGCCCCAACTGGGATCCATCCGCGTGAAGTCGAGCAGCTTGCCGGTACCCGGATCGTATTGGTATCCCTTGGGGTGCCGGCCGCGGATACGTTCCTCACCGACGCCGGGCACGTAGGTGTCGCGCAGACCGACTCGCTTGATGACGCGTTCGGTGACCAGTTCGTTGAACGGCCGCCCGGTCACCCGCTGGGCGATGAGACCGGCCAGAACGTAGTTCGTGTTGCTGTAGGCCCAGCCACGCCCGGCCGGGCCGCCCTCCTCCGTGTTCGCCAAGTCCACCAGCTGACGCGGTTCCAGGTAGATGTGCTGGTACTTGACGAGGTCACCCATGACCTTGAACATCACGTCGGTGTAGTCGGGGATTCCACTGTCGTGCTGGAGAAGCTGACGGACCGTGATCTTGCTGGGGTCCACCCCCTTGCTCCGCACGAGCCCCGGCAGGTAGGACTCGACCGACGCATTCAGGTCGACGTCGCCCGCCTCGGCGAGCTGCAGCAGAACCACGGCGGCGAACGTCTTGCTGGTACTGCCGATGCGGACCCTGCCGTTCACCGGCACCGGCGCACCGGTCCGCAGATCACCGGCACCAGCGGTGTAGTGCTTAGTCCTGCCCCGCTTGTCGCGTACCGCCGCCAGCGCCCCCGGATACCTGTCGACGCCGACGATCGACCTCATCTTCGACGGGATGGGATCCGGCGACGTCTTCGCCTCGGCGGCGACTGCCGGCCCGGCTACCGAAAGGCTTCCGGCCAGCAACACCGCGGCTGTCATCACACCGGTGAAACGCCGGCCACGCCGAGACCGGCCACTGCTCTGTTGCGAGAGTTGTGCGAACACCTGAGCTCCTGGACTGTGCAATTCTCGTCTCTTGACATCGAACGAGACGAGTTTGCTGATCGCATCCTCCGCCGCTCAATCCAGTCTGCTGGACAACCGGGGTAGTGCTGCCACCCCAACCGCCTCGGCGGCGTTCACGCCATTTCCGCTTCCCTGATCCTTCACAGCGGTTTCCGAAGGGTGGAGATGATCATCACCGGGCAGAATCTGAACAGTCTGCGGCGTGAATTTTGAGCCATTACTCCGCCACCGAGGTCGGAGCGGGTTGCCGGCTCACGGCTCCCGGTCACGCGACCACGCTGCCGACTACCGCCGGCCCGCTCCCGTCGCCGCCACCCGGCACCGGACAGTACAGCCTGCACCACCACTGATCTCCCGCCACCTGGATTGCTGCTCGCGGCGAACGAAAATACGGTTTTGCCAGCAAACAATCAGCAACTCAGGAGGAACGATGATTCCCATCAATGGCGCCCGGAGCAACGGCTCGACGATATCCGACCTGAACTCGCCGGTGGCGGCCGTACGGGTCAGGGGACTGCGGAAGATTTACGGCACGGATACGCAGGCGGTAACCGCTCTCGCAGGCGTCGATGCCAATTTCGGGCGGGGAACCTTCACCGCGGTAATGGGCCCCTCCGGTTCCGGCAAGAGTACACTTCTGCAGACTGCGGCCGGGCTCGACCGACCAACCGACGGCCTGGTCTGGGTCGGCGACACGGAATTGTCGAAGCTGTCGGAAACGAGCCTGACGAAGCTGCGCCGGTCGAAAATCGGCTTCATCTTCCAGGCATTCAATCTCATCGGAGCCCTGACGGTGCAGGAGAACATCGTTCTTCCACTGCGCCTGTCGGGAAAACGCGCGGATGCCGTGTGGATACGGCAGGTGGTCGATCGAGTGGGCCTCGCCGAGCGCTTGTCGCACCGCCCGTCTCAGCTGTCCGGTGGCCAGCAGCAGCGTGTGGCGATCGCCCGGGCACTGGCGACGCGACCGGAAGTCATCTTCTGTGACGAGCCGACCGGCGCGCTGGACACTCAAACCGCTGCGGAAGTGCTGAGCCTGCTGCGCTCGGTGGTGGACGAGTCCGGTCAGACCGTCATCATGGTCACCCACGACCCGGTTGCCGCGTCGTACGCCGATCGGGTCATGGTGCTGGCGGACGGCCGGATCGTGCGCGACATGCCGCAGCCGGGTGCGGAGCGCATCGCTGAGCAGTTGGCGTCGCTGGGTGCCCGGCAGCGCGCCGCGCGGGAGGGCTGATCCATGCTGAGCCTCGCCGCACAGATGCTGCGCCACCGCCTGGGTAGCGCGGCAGCGACCCTCCTCGCCCTGACGACGGGAGTGACGATCCTGATGTCTCTGGGCGTGCTCGTTGAATCGGGCATGCGATTCGAAGCGGAACCGCAGCGATTCGCCGCCACCGATGTGGTCGTCGCCCATCGCGACATCACCCTCACGGCCACCACCATGGGCGGCCAGGAGACCGTCACCGTCCCGCTACCGGAGGGCGGCACCATTCCGGCCTCGATGATCGACCGGGTCAAGCAGGTGCCCGGAGTGGCCACGGTCATCGGTGACACCTCCGTACCCGCGATCTTGCCGGAGGGTGCGGCCACCAGCCACGGGTGGAGCAGCGCGGCTTTGACTCCCTATCGGCTGACCACGGGGACCGCGCCGCAGCGCGACGACGAGGTGGTCCTGGACGAGCGCCTGACCGGCGTGGCAGCCGTGGGTTCCCGGGTGCCGATCCTTGTCGACGGCACCGCGCGAATGTACGAGGTCAGCGGCCTGGCCCGGTCCGCCGGCCCGAAACTGCGCACCGGGTCCGCGCCCGTGGCCTTCTTCACCGACGGGCACGCGGCAGCCGTGTTCCCGCGGCAGGGTCAGGTCGACGCCATCGGCATCATCGCCAAGCCCGGCGCGTCGATCACCACCCTGGAAGCGGACGTGCGCCGGCTGTTCGGCGACACCGATATCCGGGTGTACGCCGGCGCCGATCGCGGACTGCTGGAGCAGTCTGCCGAACAGCTCGCGGCAACCATGCTGGTCCAGCTCTCCGGGGTTTTCGGCGGATACGTCGCGCTGCTGGTCATGTTCGTGGTGGCCGGCACCATCGGCCTCGCGGTCCGGCATCGTCGTCGTGACCTCGCCCTGCTGCGTGCCATCGCTGCCACCCCGGGCCAGGTCGTCTGGCTGATTCTCGCTGAGGTCGGCCTGCTCAGCCTCGTGTCGGTAGCGATCGGCCTGCCCAGTGGCTGGTTCCTCACCCGCCGGCTGCGCCAGGAGCTGGTCGACCGGACATTCATTCCGGACACCTTCCCCCTCACCGGTGGCGCGCTGGCCGCGGTAGCGGTAGCGGTGGCGACGACCCTGGTAGCGGTGGGCGCCGCACTGCTCGCCGCCCGCCGAACGGTGCGGATCCGCCCGACCGAGGCGCTCGGTGAGATCGCCGTCGAATCGCGCAGTAATGGAAGACTCCGACTCGTCCTCGGCCTTGTCGCGCTCGGCGCCGGCGTCTTCCTGACCACACTCACCACCACGGCGAAGGGCACCGCCGCTCTTGGTTCCGCGATGGGTCTGCTGTTCGTGCTGGTCATCGCGGTCGCCCTGCTCGCGCCGTGGATCAACCGCGCTGCGGCACGCGCTCTCACCCCCGTGTTGCGTACCGTCTGGGGCAACAGCGGCTACCTCGCCGCGGCAAACCTGCGAGCCAACGCACAGGGAATGGTCACCGTGCTCACCGCCCTGGTGCTGGCCGTGGGATTCGGAGGCTCCGTCTGGTTCCTCCAGGACAACCTGGAGCTGCAGACCGTCACCCAGACCCGTGAGGGCATGCTCGCCCAGTACTCGATGGTGTCCGCCACCGGTCTGCCGGACAGCGCTCTCACCGAGATTCGCAAGGTTCCCGGCGTCGAGGCAGCGACCGGCATCCGCACCACATCCATGATCATCAAGGGATCGGAAGGCGCGACGGGCCTCGGAGCACAGGCCATCTCCCCCGAGGGCGCGGACCGCACCATGGACCTCAAGGTTCACAGCGGCAGCCTCGCGGATCTGCGTGGCCCGGCCGTGGCGGTGTCGACCCTGCAGGCCGAGTCGAACAACTGGAAGGTCGGTCAGCAGGTGAACGTCTGGCTCGGGGACGGCTCACCGACGACACTTCGCCTTGTTGCGATCTACGACCGCGGCATCGGCTTCGGTGACGTCACCGTCGCCAAGGACGTCGTCAGGGGCCACACCGCCGCGAGCGGGTACGACCGAATCCTGGTTCGCGCGGAGCCGGGCGCCGACCTCATGCCGTCTCTGAGCACCATCACCGAGACGTATCCCGGCAGCGCCGTGACCCGGACATCCGAGGTCTCCGGCAAGATCGCCGAGGATCTCGCGCTGAGCGCGTGGCTGAACAAGCTGCTGATCGGCATCATGGTGGGCTACGCGGCACTCGCCGCCGCCAACATCATGGTGATGGCAGCCCTGGCCCGGAGCCGTGAACTGGCCCTTCTGCGCCTGGTAGGGGTAACGACCAAGCAGGTCAAGCGAATGGTCCATGCGGAACAGACCGGCCTTCTCGGTGTCTCACTGCTCATCGGTGGCGTGATCGCGGCGATCACCCTGACGTCGGTGGTACGCACCCTCACCGGGCAGAGCACGCCCTACGTGCCGCCGATGGGATGGGTGGCCATCATCGGCGGCACCACCTTGCTCGCCCTGTTCACCACGATCCTGCCGATCGCGCGGCTGCTCCGGGTTCCGCCGGTCACCGGCATCGGGGTCAAGGAGTAGCCGACGTGCCGGCTCCAGCGTGGTGCAGCGGTCGAAGGGCGAACCCGGCCTTCGACCGCTCGGCTCGGCCTCGTACCGAAGAGTGCAACGAAACGAAGGGAACGACACCATGACGGGAGTACGCCGGGCAGACGTCGGCGACGCGGCGGCGTTGGTGGCACTTCGCGTGACCATGCTGGAAGCGATGGGCGCACCCGTCGGTGACGTGGCGGCGCCGTGGCGGGCCGCCGCGCTCGACTGGTTCACTCGATCCCTGAGTGAGCCGCAGACGTTCGCCGCGTTCGTGTACGAGGTGCCCGAAGCCGGCATAGTCAGTGGCGCCGCCGGCATGTGCGATCGGCATGCCCCCAGCCCTCGCAATGTCGAAGGGCTGCGCGGTCACGTCTTCAACGTCAGCACCGAAGCGCATGCCCGTGGTCGTGGATATGCCCGGAGCTGCCTGACCGCGCTGCTGCGGTGGTTCGCTGAGGAGACGACCGTCAGCGTGGTGGATCTCCATGCGACCAGTGGCGGCGATCACCTCTACCGTTCTCTGGGATTCACGGCGCCCCGTCATCCCGCCCTTCAGCTACGCCGCGACCAGATGCAGGAGAAACCATGAAGTGGCAACGGATCGCCGCGATCCCCCTTTTCGTCATCGGCTTCGCCGGGGCAACCGCGTCGCACATCTTCCCCCTCAACGACTATCTCCCGGAAATAGTCGAGACCCTTGTGGTCTGGGTGGGAGTGGCCTGCGTCATCGGCGGTGTAGCGCTCTGGGTCCGCTCGTCGTCGACGTCACAGGACTGAGGAGCACCGGACGTACCGATGTCACGAGCGCGAGCCGGCTTCACGGGATGACCCGTGTTGGCCGGCTCGCTGCCTTCCCGGCTCATTTCGGTACAGCAGGCTATACCGCGATTTGTCCCGGCTGCGGGATCGATCGGGGAGCAGCCGGCCGGAAGGCTTGCGGTGTCAGATCAACATCGCTGAGCCCGGGAGAATCCGATGCCCACCCTCCGTCCGAGCACCTCGTCCCCGGCCCTCGGCCGCGCCGCCGCCTCGCTGGCGGCCCTCGGAAGCCTCGCTCTCGGGATCGCGGTCGCGGCCCCCGCTTCTCAGGCAGCTTCCCGCTCCGGCGGCCCCGTACAGCGAAGCCTGAACAACCTCGTCACCGTCGACGGGTTCCCGGGAGCGCTGGCGTCGGTACGGCAGGCCGACGGCCGGGTCAAGCGCTACACCGCGGGTGTGGCCGATGTGAAGACCAAGCAGAGGATGCCGGTCGACGCCCGGGTCAGGATCGCCAGCAACACCAAGATGTTCACCGCAACGGTGGTCCTCCAGCTCGTCGGCGAAGGAAAGGTCAAGCTCGACGAGCCGGTCGAGACCTACCTGCCGGGCGTCGTCCGCGGCGCCGGAGGCATCGACGGACGCAACATCACGGTACGCCAGCTGCTTCAGCAGACCAGCGGACTCGAGGACTACGACGATGAGCTGTTCGCCGACTTCGTCAACGCGCTGAACACCTACTACGAGCCGTACGACCTCCTGAAGGTGGCATTCGCCATCGCGCCGAAGTCCAAGCCGGGCGAGAAGTTCGCCTACTCGAACACCAACTACATCCTGGCCGGCCTCATTGCTCAGAAGGTCACCGGGAGCCCGGTCGGGAAGCTGATCACCAAGCGCATCCTCGAGCCGCTCAAACTTCGCGACACCTACTGGCCCGGCGAAGGTGAGACCACCATCCGTGGCGTCCACCCGACCGGCTACTACCCGGCGTCTCCGACGAACCTGATCAACGTCACCGCAGCCGAGCAGTCGCCGGCCTGGGCCGCGGGAGCTCTCGTCGGCACGCCCACGGACATCAACTCCTTCCTGGCGGGCCTGCTCGGCGGCAAGCTGCTCAAACCGGCGGAACTGGCCGAGATGAAGAAGACCGTCGACGCCCCCGGCTTCGACACGGTCGGCGGCGCCCGGTACGGCCTCGGCATCGCGACCTTCAGCCTCAGCTGCGGCGGCTTCGCCTGGACCCACGGGGGCGTCGCTCCCGGCTACGTGACCTACGTCGGCGTGACGTCCACCGGCAAAGCCGCGTCGATCGCGGTGAACTCCATGATCACCAGTCAGGCCGCAGCCGAACATCTCGACCAGGCCCTGGACACGGCCCTCTGCCGCTGACCTGCGAGTCGACAGCCGGTGCCGTCGTCGCGACGCGTCAATCACGGCGTGTCCGGCGGCGGCATCGTGCCGCGCTGCGGCGATTCACCGGCTGCGCCGGGTGAGGCGCATTCCCGTCGCCGGTACCACCGATCGACGTTCCGATTAGGACGTGGCCCGAGTCAGCCATGCCGTGAGGGTCTCCGGCATCTCCGGGCTGCGCCCCGCTGATCCAGACCTCAGGAGACACTTCAATGCGCGAGTCCCGACTCGGGCCGGACCGCCACCCTCGCACTCCCTTTCATGAAGGCGGGCGCGAACGGGAATCACGTCACGTCACCCCGTGCCCGACTACCCCGGGCGTGCGGTGACCGACAACGAAGAAGGCAAGGGCGCGGGCTACATACTCATCGCGGCAGTGATGTGGGGCACGATCGGGCCGGCGCAGAGTCTGGCAGCGGGCATCCTCAGCCCCGGCGCGGTGGCGGGGTGGCGGCACCTGATCGGCGGCGCCGCACTGCTCGCACTGTGTCTGCCGCATCTGCCGGCACTACGGCACCGCGGCCGGCGCTTCTGGTTCGCCGTAGTGGTGACGGGCGCGATCGGCGCCGGTTATCAGGTGGCCTTCCTCACCTCCGTGGCGCTGACCGGAGCGGCGCTGGGGACGGTGCTCGGAGTGGCGACGGTGCCCCTGTTCAGCGGTCTGGCGGCACGCTGGACCGGCGGACCGGCGATCACCCGCCGGTGGATCTGGGGATCCGCAGCGGCGATCGTGGGGTGCGGCATCCTGTTCGTGCCGGGTGGCGACGGTCGCGTCGACCTGATCGGTGCGGGATGCGGCATCCTCGCCGGGGCGCTCTTCGCCGCGTACACCGTCGCCGCCAAACGGATGACATCGCGGGCGGGCGACATCAAGGCGACGACCGGGCTGAGCATGCTGGTCGGCGCTCTGGTGCTGGCACCGTTGATCATCAACAGCCGCGGCGAGGTCGAGCAGCCACGTGCCCTGGCGATCATCGCCTGGCTGGGACTCGTCGCCACCGCGCTGGCCTACTCGCTCTACAGCAAGGGCCTGCGGCGCACGAGCGCGGTCACCGCGGGAACGCTGAGCATGGCGGAGCCGCTCGCGGCGGCACTGCTGAGCACCACACTCCTGGGGGAACGTCTGTCAGCGGGAGAGGTGCTCGGTTGTACGGTCATCTTCGCCGGCCTGCTGATAACGGTGACCGGCCGCGCTGCCGGTAAGCGCCCCGTGCTGACCTGTGACGTCTCCGTGGTCGCGGTGGGACTCGTCGAGATGCCCGTCGGTGTCGCCGTGCGGCCTCATATGGTCGGGAGACGTCGGGTATCCGCCGACAGTCGGATCCGCGTGCCGGCCCGCGGGCGTGCCGCGGTGCCCACCCGTACGCAGAGCAGTTGAGACAGGGCCCCGGCGAAGGGCCCTGTCTCGACAATCACTGGTGCAGGGTGCTCTCGAGATAACGCAAGACGGCGGTCACCCGGCGGTCGACCCGATCAGCCGGGTTCAGATCGAGCTTGGAAAATATGCTGCGGATGTTCTTGTGCACCGCGCCCTCGCTGACGAACAGGCGCTCCGCGATGGCCACGTTACCGAGGCCTTGCGCCATCAACGACAGGACGTCCTTCTCTCGCGGCGTCAGCCGGTCCAGGGCGGCGTCCGGGCGGCTACGGGCAAGGAGTTGTCCGATCACATCCGGGTCGACCGCGGTGCCGCCATCGGCGACCCGGTGCAGGGCGGTGAGGAACTCGTCGACCCGGCCCACCCGCTCCTTGAGCAGATAACCGAGTCGTTCGGCGCCGTCGACGAGAAGTTCGGTGGCGAAGGCCTGCTCGACGTAGGCGGAGAGAACGAGCACCGCCAGCCCCGGCAGCCGGCGGCGCGCTTCACCGGCGGCGACGATCCCCTCGTTGGTGTGGGTGGGCGGCATCCGTACATCCACGATCGCAACGTCCGGCTTGTGTTCGTCGACGGCGACGAGGAATTGGGCCGGCGTCGACGTGGTGGCGACCACGTCGAGGCCCTCTGCCCGCAACAGCAGCGCGAGTCCTTCGCGCAACAACGCATCGTCTTCGGCGATCACGATCCGCACGGAAGCTCCACATCTATGGTCGTCGGCCCGCCGACCGGGCTCGTCAGCCGGAAGTGCCCGTCGTACGCCTCGATGCGACGGCGGATGCCGGCCAGTCCGGAGCCTCCGCTCTCGTCGGCACCGCCGCGCCCATCGTCACTCACGGTGAGATGCAGCATATCGGCATCGATGACAACGGTGATGGAGACGCTGGTCGCACCGCTGTGCTTGACCGCGTTGGTCAACGACTCGGCCACCACGAAATAGGCGGTGGCCTCGACGGAGACGGCGCATCTGGCGGGCAGGCGGACATCCAGGTGGCACGGCAACGCGCACCCGGCGACCAGCCCGTCGAGTGCGCCGGCCAATCCCCGATCGTCAAGGACCGGGGGAAGGATGCCTCGCACGACCGTACGGAGCTCAGCGAGCGCTTGCTCGGCGGCGTCTTGCGCCCGATCCAGCAACTCAGCGCCCGCTTCGGGATCACGTGCCAGAGCCCGCCGTGCGGCGCCGAGGAGCACGGCTACCGCGACCAGGCGGTTCTGGGCGCCGTCGTGCAGCGATCGCTCGATGCGGCGCAGCTCAGCGGCATGCGCATCCAGCGCGGCGGCTCGGGTACTGGTCAGTTGAGCCACGCGGAGAGAAAGATCGGTGCCGGGTGGCGGCGCGAGCAGGCGACGACCGGGCAGGGCCTGGAACTTGGCCATCCACTGCCCGGCGCCGAAGATGACTGCCAGCATGCCGACACCGAGCAGCGCGACACCGATCGCGTCCGGCAACCCGTTGATTCTCCACGACACCAGGCCCGGCCCGCCCGCCTCCGGCGGCACCAGGGTGTACCAGAAGGGAAAGGTCACACTCTGCAGGGCGGTTACCGGCAGTGTCAGCCCGATAATGCCCACCGAGAACCCGGCGGTCGCATGCACCAGCAACCAGAGGAGCTCACGACGCACGGCGGGATCACGTATCGCGGTGGCGGTTCGGTCGGACAACTCCGGTGGCCCGAGGATCTCCGGACCCCAACGGGACAGGCGGCTGCGTTCGCGGTCGGCGCTCGATCGAACGGTCCGTAACGCAGCCGGGATCAAGAAGATCCCCACACCTCCGACGCAGAGAACCAGAACAACGAACAGCCACATCAAGGTCGCCAGAGCCAGAACAGCGGTACCGAGGCCACCGACCAGATGTTCCAGCGCGTCGACGGCGATGCGAATCCGTTCGACCAGATATCGCCGCATGACGACCTCCTGAAAGATCTTTACGCCGAAACCTTAGAACATCGTCGATCACCAGGCAGTACAGCAGGCTGTACCATCAGCTGTCTCGGTGGCTGGATCGTCGTCAACGGCAGTCCTCAGTAGCCTTGCAAACATGACGGATCGCATTTCATCGAACGACCAACGGCACCTCCGGAACAACCGAGGCCACCTGCGACCGACGCTGTGGATTCTGCTGATTCTCAATGTGGCCGCCAATGCAGTCGCCTCGTCGATAGGCGCGACCACCCTGACGACCGCTCTCAGCATTCTTTTCGGTTTGGTCGCACTCATGTGTGCCGCAACTCTCGTGGTCGACCATTATCGGCACCACGATTAGCGAAATCCACACCTGCCGAACATTCCCGACGGACTCTCCCCCATCGATCATCGATCCTGGCCGGGCATGAGCCCGTCGCACTCACGACCGGTCGAACCCGACGGAGGCATTCCACCATGCGATCCGCTGCCGCCATCGGCGCTGCCGGTGCGGTCCGCCCGACCGGAGGCTTCGCCCGTTCAGGCAAACGGCCACCCATGCAACCGTGACCACGACGACCTTGGCCGAGCGCCTGCGCCGGGCGCGCGGCCGGGCCTTCGCCGGCAGAGCGGCGGAGCCGGCGCACTTCCGGCACCTGCTACGCGGGGAACCGGACGGCCCGGCCGTGCTCTTCCTGCCGGTGGCGGTGACGATCCGGCTCAGGGCGCTGGTGGCCGGGTCGATGTGACGCAGCAGGAGGGCGGTGCCCTTCTGCTGATCCACGGAGAGCAGGCTGCCGCTACCAGCGGGAGCAATCGTCCGTCCGGTGGCCGTGTCGACGAGGGTCTGCGTCGGCTTGTCTACGGCGCCGGAGACAAGCAGGCGCTCCCCACCCGGGACCGAGCCGGTGAACTGGCCACCCGGCATCTCCCAGCGCTGCTCCCCGGTATCCGGGTCGACCGCCTCGACGACGAAGCCCTGGCCGTTCTTCGTGAGGCAGAGCAGCGGTCCGCAGTCCCGCACGGTCGCGTATCCCTTGACCTCGCGGCCCCAGAGTGGCCGAGGTCGCCGGCCCGGTAGACGGCCACCCGGATCAGGTCTCCGCTGGTTTCCAGCACAAGGTCGACGACGACGAGCCGTCCGTCCACCGCGCTCAGGTAACTGCCCGAGCGGGTGGCGTACGACGTCGGCCGCCACGGCACGGACCCGGAGGCCAGCGGGGTACCGTCGGCGTACCGCAGCACGGTCAGCCCATCCTGCTGGGTGGCGGTGACGACCCGGGCCGGGGCGCCACCGTCGACGTCGATCGACTGTTCGGCCTTGGGCAGCAGTAGCACACCGTGGCGCGCGGTGACGTTCGCCCGGGACGGGCCGGTCGCTACCGGGTGGGTCCAGCGGACCTCGCCGGTCGCCGACTCGTACTCGGTCAGCTCGGTCCTTCCGCCGCGGGCCCGGTGCACGTAGACCGCGTCCTGATCGACGGACCACGACTCGGTGTCCGAGACCGCCGTCGACCAGACCTCACGCAGCACCGGCGGGCCCGGCAGCGCCGAGCCACCGAGCGCCAGGACGGTCAGCACCGCTGTCGCGGCTTTCGCCAGCCGGCCTATCCGGAACCGGGCGATCCCCCGATGCACGCGCGGGTCGCTTTTCGGCTCGTCCGGCAGGTGTTTGATGTCGCCGAGGTCGATCACGGACATGGTCATGCAGCCCTTCTGCTCACGGGCCGGCCCACCACCAGCAGGGGCAGCCACGGGGCGATTCACGCTCCGCCCTCGCGCCGGACCTCGTCGGACGCGGTGGCCACGTCGGCACAAGGCAGCGGGCCGGTGCGGTGGCACCGCCACCACACCGGCCCGGGGAATCAGGTTGATCTCACTTACCGGCGCACAACGCCTTGTCGAACAGGGCCAGCATTTCGCCCTCTTTGGCGTCTTCATTGGTTCCGACGAGGGTGACCGCCCGGCCGTCGGTCGTGATCCCGACGCGGCTCTGGAACCCGTCGGCGTCGCCGCCGTGGCCGTACGCGGTCACCCCGCAGCTGAGCTCGAACTTGATCGTGCCCAGGCCGTAGCTCCACCCCTCGGGAAAACCGGGAGCCGACACCGTCCGGCGCATCTCTGCCAGTTCGCGCGGCTTGAGCAGCCGGCCGTCCTGCAGAGCGACCAGGAATTTGTTCATGTCGGTCGGGGTCGCGATCATCTGCCCCGCGGCGCCGGCGATCGCCGGGTCGAACCGGGTGATATCCATCAGCTTGCCGTCCTGGCCCATCAGATAGCCCTGCGGGTGCGGTGTGCGAATGTCGCGCTCACCCGGGCCGGGGTAATAGGTCTCCCGCAGACCGATCGGCTTCAGGATCCGGTCCGTGATCACCTCGGCGAGCGGCCGGCCGGTCACCTTCTGCGCCACGAGACCCAGTGCCACGTATCCGGCGTTGCTGTAGCTCCACACCGGGTCCTGACCCGGGGTGTACGTCGGAGGCTGAGTCAGAGCGGAGTCGAGCAACTCCCGGGGTTCGAAGAACCGGTTTCGGATCGGCAGGATCCCCCCGTTGAGGAACGTGTAGGTGCCCAGCCCGCTGGTGTGCTGCAGCAGCTGCTCGATCGTCATCCGGCGTCCGTCGATCGCCGCGCCGGCACCGATCCCTCGCACCACACCCGGCAGAAACTTCTCCACCGGATCGGTCAACGCCATCTTGCCTTCGCCTACCAGCTGGAGGATGACCACCGCGGTGAACATCTTGGTGTTGCTGGCGATCCGTACGTATCCGTCGGTCGGAACCTTCGCTCCGGTCCGGATCTCACCCACCCCAGCGGTGTAGTCGGTGACCCGGCCGTGGCGATCCCGGACCGACATCAGGGCCCCGGGAAGCGTTCCGTCCTTGACGATCTCGTCCAGGGCCGCCTGCAGCGCCTTGTCCCGGCCCTTGCCGGCGCTTGCCTTCGACACGTCCGCCGACGCCACGCCCACACCGGCGACCGCAAGGCCGGCAGCCGCCACCGAGGCCACCGCCGCGGCGATCACACCCCGGCGCCAGCCGCCGGGGGAACGCGATTCACGCGTCGGACGATTCACCATACTGAACACGGGAACTCCCATTTGCTTGACTCGCACTGACTCACTCAGTGTTGTCAGCAAATCCACGTCGGACGATCCCACGCACTACCCAGCACCGGTACAGCCAGCACTACTCAATCGGGTTCGGAGAACGCCAGCCGCCGGTGGCCGAGTTACGCATCGGAAGGTGCACCCCATCGGTTTCAGCAGGCATTTCCCCGGCAGGTCGGGAAGGCACCTGGGCCGATGGTCGACGGCGACCTACTCGAGCCGGGTCTATCGGAAACGGTCGTTTACGTGAGGCCCCAACAACAAGGTCATTGTCAGCGCTAATCGCTGTACTGCCCTTCGTCAACCGCGGACCAGACCGGCGGATCGCTGGTGGAGGACGTCATGCCACCGCGTCGAACCTGACGCAGTGTGCCGCATCGGGTTCGAGGAATGCAAGCAGGTCGAGCCCTTCCGCCATCGCGGCGTCCCGGTCGGCGGCGGACATCGGCAGGAACGTCCGTACGACCAGCGTGGCCTCGCCGTGGTTCTTCTCGACCGTCCACGCCGCCGCAGTGGCACCGTCGACGAGCACGGGGTTCGGTACCGGCCCGTGCGGCGTTACCGCCTTGGTGCGGAACTCGTCGGTGACGAATCGGCTGCGGTCCTTGTGGGAGAGCAGCAGGTTGTCGAAGTCGTACAGGAACCGCACGGGTGCCGGCGTGTCCGGATCGGGACGCGGCGCGTCGGGCAGGTCGAGGTACCCGCCGGCGAACTCGACCAGCCGGAGCCGCTCGACGATCTCGCTCAGCTTCGTGAGCCCGCACCACATCTGGATGTCCCGGACCGTCGCCGGTCCGTACGCGGCCAGATACCGCAGCACCAACGTCTCCAACGACGCGGTCCGCGCCGGTGCGTCGACCCATTCGTCCAGCGGCGCGTGCATCGTGCGGCCGCTGCGTTTCCACACCCCCCGCGGCGGGATCTGCACCACCGGCAGAAGGTTGCGCACCATGTACGCGAGCGCCGCGGGATCGTTGTCGGGCCAGCGCTCCAGCAGCGCCTCGCCGAGCTCCGCCGGGGTGCGCGGCCGCTCCGCCAGGATCTCGCGGCCGGCCGCCACCACCGCGTCGGTGTCGAGCTCGCGCGTCCAGCGCCCGTGGGTGCTGTTACGGAACAGGTCCCGGTCGAGGGCGGGCTGCACGAGCGGGCGCAAGGCCACCGCGTCGGCCGCGCTGACGAAGTGGATTGTCGAACGCATCAACGCCATCCGCACCGCCTGGCGGGAGGTGAGCAGATCGGCCACGTCGGTGGGCCGGCACCCGGCGACTCGCGCCCACAGACCCACGTACCAGGTATGCGGCGTCTGTGCCTGGAGGCCGACGAGGTGCTCGGTCACCTCCAGTGGCGGCAGCCCGGTCCGACACAGCAGGAACTGCCGCGCCAACGTTGCCCGGTTCAGCGCCCGGTGATCGAGCACCCTCATCGACGTCTCCCTCTACTGGTTGTTGCGGAAGAACTCACGCATGTCGGCGACCAGCGTGGCCGGCGCGTCGTGCGCGGAGTAGTGGCTACCCTCGTCGTAGTACCGCCACGAGACGATGTTCGCGTGGTCGCGTTCGCCGAGCGCGCGGATCGACTGGAAGTCGTACTTGAAGTTGGCCAGCCCCAACGGGACCGTCGTCGGCCCCTCCGGCTTGTCGGACGCGTGACGGTCCTCGAAGTACAGCCGCGCCGCCGCCCCGGCTGTGCTGGTGAACCAGTAAATGCTCACGTTCGTGAGCACGATGTCCGGGTCGAGCGACCCGATCAGCTGCGCGCTCCACGCCAACTGGGCCACCGGCGAGTCGGCCAGTGCGTGCGCGATCGTCTGCGGCGCGAGCGACTGCATCTTGTCGTGCGCGCCGCCGTTCTCGTTCCACCACTGCAGGAACTGAACCCGGCCCTGGTCCTCCTCGGACATTCCCTCCAACTCGGCCGGGTCGCCCGACGGGAACGAGAACACCTGCGTCACGTGGACGCCGGCCACGTGCTGCGGGTCGACCCGGCCGACCTCCGGTGAGATGAGCGCCCCGGCGTCGTTGCCATGGACGCCGTACCGCTCGTAGCCAAGGCGGCGCATGAGCTCCGCCCACGCCCGGGCGATCCGGTAGCGGTTCCAGCCCTTCTCTGCGGTGCGGCCGGAGAAGGCGAACCCGGGGATCGACGGGATCACCAGGTGGAACGCGTCGGCCGGGTCGCCGCCGTGCGCCCGCGGGTTGCTCAGCGGCCCGATCACGTCGATGAAGTCGAGCACCGAGCCCGGCCAGCTGTGCGTGAGGATCAGCGGCGTCGCGTCAGGCTCCGGCGAGCGAACGTGCAGGAAGTGCACGTTCTGCCCGTCGATCGTCGTCGTGAACTGCGGGAAGGCGTTCAGCTTCCGCTCCCAGGCGCGCCAGTCGTACCCGTCGCGCCACCGCTGCACCAGCAACCGGACCCGCTCCAGTGACACGCCGTAGTCCTCACCCGCGTCGGGCAGCTCGTCGGTGAAGCGGGCTCGCTCCAGGCGGTCGGCGAGGTCGTCGAGGTCGGCCTGCGGGATGTCGATCGTGAATTCCCGGATCTCCGTCATGCCAAAACGGTCTCACCCTATTAGGAGAACAACGTTCCTAATAAGGTGAGATTCTGGAACCATGTTGGAGACGTCCGCGCGCCTGTTGCGCCTGTTGTCACTACTGCAGAGCCCCCGAGACTGGACGGGCACCGAGCTGGCCGCGCGCCTCGAGGTGAGCGGGCGCACGATCCGGGCCGACATCGAACGCCTGCGCACCCTCGGGTACCCCATCGAGGGGCTGCGCGGGGCGGTCGGCGGCTACCGGCTCGGCGCCGGCGCCGACATGCCTCCACTGTTGCTCGACGACGACGAGGCGGTCGTGGTCACCGTCGCGCTCAAGGCCGCCGCGTCGGGGTCGATCGGCAGCTCACCGGGCGGCGTGGAGGAGACCGCGCTTCGCGCCCTCACCAAGCTCGAGCGGGTGCTGCCACCCCGGCTCCGCCGCCGGGCCACCGCCCTGCGGACGGTCACCGTGTCCGTGCGCCCGGACACGGCCGGCCCGTTCGCCGATCCCGCCGTGCTGTCGACGCTGGCCGCCGCCTGCCGCGAGCACGAAGGCATCCGATTCGACTACCAGTCCCACGGCGCGGTGGCCTCCCGGCGGGAGGTGGAGCCGTATCGGCTGGTCAACTGGGGCCGCCGCTGGTACCTGTTCGCCTACGACCTGAGCCGCTGCGACTGGCGCTCGTTCCGCGTGGACCGGATCAGCCTGCGGACACCGAACAACCCCCGGTTCACCCCACGCCCGCTGCCCACCGACGACGTGGCCGCGCACGTCTCCCGCGGCGCCTCCGCGGCTGCCTGGCGGTACCGGGCCGCGGTCATCGTCCACGCCCCGGCGGCCGACATCGCGGCCCGTATCAACCCGGCGGCCGGCTCCGTCGAACCCGGCGACGACGGCCGGTCCTGCGTGTTCCACACCGGCGCGGACTCCATCGAGACACTGGCGGTGCACCTGAGTCTCCTCGACGCCGACTTCACGGTCACCGAACCGGTGGAACTGGTCGACCATCTCCGCGCGCTGGCCGCCCGTTACACCCGCAGCACTCGGGCAGGCTGATTGAACCGGCCCTCGAGAACGAACAGAGATGATGTGCAGGTGTCTCCATCAAACCCGGGGCGGAACACGCCGTTCCCCGCGTCATCGAGCTCACGCCAGCACGTGAAGAGGGTCCGCTGACTTTCGTCGACGTTCCCGACCTGGCAGCCGCATTGGAGCAGAACCGGGATTCCGCCTGCTGACCACAACGGAACTGGATGGAGCGCTCGACGCAGCGAAGTGGCCACGGATCAGCCAAATCCGACATGCGCTACTGGCAACCCCAAACGTTGGCGAGGGGTCTATTCAACTACTGGGACCAGCCCAAGATCACGCATGCTCCTCTGCCGCGTACCGCTCGACGGCGTGCCGTCGCAACGGTGTGGAACCGGGGCGATATGCCCGCATACTTTCCTCATGCCGAGCAGTACCCCGCCTGGAGCGCAGACCACGCTTGACGATGTCCTCTTTGTCCTCCGCCTGGCCGATCAGGTGGGTGCGCGGTTGTGGATCGACGGCGGCTGGGGAGTCGACGCGCTGATGGGCGGCCAGACCCGCGGGCATGGCGACCTCGACGTCGCGATCGAGGCTCGTCACCTCAGCCCTTTCCTCGCCGGGCTGTCAGACCACGGCTTCGTGCGGGTCGGGGAGGATGGCGCTACGGCGTGGAACTTCCTGATGCGTAACGCCACGGGAGCGGTCGTCGATCTGCACGTCATCATTCTCGACGCGAATGGCGATGGCGTGCTGGGGCCACCGGAAGCGGGTCAGGCCTATCCAGCCGAGTCGCTGACCGGGCGCGGCAAGATCGCCGATCGGATCGTGGACTGCATCGCTGCGGCATGGGCCGTCAAGTTCCGCGACGCCTACCCGGGTGATGCCGACGACCGCGCCGATGTCCTGGCGCTGTGCCGCCGGTTCGAGCTACCGGTTCCTGATCAGTACCGGAGCTGATTCGGCTCCGCGGCGCACTCTCATCTGCCGCGATCCGCTTGCTGCCCAGCCTTGACGGTTGCCGGACGTCGGTCGGTGGGTCGGCGAGGCGAACAGCTCTATGCCAACAATCTCGGATAGCCGATATAGGCCAGGTCGGCGAGGAGGTCGGCTGTCGATCGTTCAGCGTTTAGGCGCCGCACCAGGCTCGGGCTCAGCGGGGTCCACGCGAAGACCTGACGTACGGCCTCAAGGTCTACGGGTTTGCCGTAGTGGTCCTCGGCGAAGCGGTGATAGGCGAGGCCGGTCGGATCGAGCATGACAGAGAAGAGCCGATCGGCGCCGTCGGGATCGGGGTGGTCGGAAAGTCGATGTCGCCGGCGTGCCACCGGTCATCGCGGGCTTGCCGACACAGACAAACCGTCGCTTCCAGCGTGCCTTCGTAACTGAACGTCGGCTCGTTCACCGCTGCGGAGAACACCTGCGGCACTGTGTCGACCAGTCCTGGCCGCAACAGTTCGTCGTTCACGGCCGGGCTCATCCAGCGAAGATCCTCAGTAGTGGGTGACATTTGTTCTCGTTGCCGACGACCGCAACGTGCTGCCTCACCGGGTGGACAACGCCCGCTGCTTCCGCCGAGGGCCCACTGGTTGACCGCAGGCCAGCGCCAAGGCGATCCCTCCGAGCGCCGCTCCGATCAACAGCGTGCTTGCCACGCCGAACCCCGACACCGTCAGGCCACCGGCGAAGGCCCCTACGGTGATGCCGACGTTGACCGCGGCTGACAGCGTCGCGGCCGCCACGTCGGAGCGTCCGGGCGCCACCTGCAGAACCAGGCCACCCAGTACTGCCGTGAACGCCGCGAATGCCATGCCGGACAGGGCGATCATGCCGACGGCCGCCACCGGCTGCCGACCGAACATGTACAGGACGAGCAGTGCCACGGTCTGCAGCGCCACGGTCGCTGTCAGGGCACGCCACGGGTTGCGGTCGACGAACGCTCCGATCGCGAGCATGGCGAGCACGCTGGCGATACCGCGCGCCAGGAGGATGGCGCCGACGGACGCGGCGGCGAGGCCGGTGACCTCGGTGACGTACAGGGCGACGTAGGTGTAGGCGGCGATGGCGCCGGCCGTTGTCAGGATGGCGATCACCACGAGCAGCCAGAACCGTCGGGCATCGGGGGCCGCGCCATAGGTGGCGTGCCCCTCGCCGGGTCGTGCCGACGGCAGCAGGGTCGCCACCATGGCCAGGACCACCGCGCCGAGGCCGGCTACCGCCAAGAACGACGCCTGCCAGCCGGCCTTCTCGCCCAGCCAGGTGCCGGCTGGCACTCCGACGAGCAGCGCGACGTTGCCGCCGGCGAACACCGCCGCGACCACCCGTCCGCGCAGGCCGGGCCGGAACAGCTCGGCCGCGGCCGGCACCACGACCGCCCAGAACAGGGCATGGGTCAGCCCGGTGGCCACCCGGGCCATCACTGCTTGTGCGAACGAGGTGGCGAGGACCATGGCCGCGTTGCTGACGATGAAGCCGGCCAGCAGCCCGGACAGTAACCATCGACGCGAGACGCGCCGGGAGAGCACGGTCAACGGGACCGAGGTGATCATGACGACTGCGCCGTAGACGGTGACCAGCATGCCGACTCGCGACGGGGAGACGTCCAGGTCAGCGGCCATCGGGAGCAGCAGGCCGACCGGCAGGCCCTCAGCGGTGCCGTACAGAAAGGTGCCACCGGCCAAGCCGATCAGAGCAACAACCGCGCGCTTCACGGGTTCACCTCGTTTCCGGCTAAGCAGATTTTGATGGAAACATGGCGCCGGACTGCCGCGCAACCGGTAAACTGCGTTTTGATGGAAACAGTGACTCGCATGCGTCTGGTCGGCGGCAACCTCGCGCTCGACTTCGTCAACACTCGGGTCGGTCCACCGGGCGCCGCCCCGGACGACGACGTGCTCACGAGCTATCCCGAGTTGGTCGCCTGGGGCAGGTACACGGGCGACCTGACCGACGCCGAGACGACAGCGCTACGCCGACGCGCCCGCGCCGATGCAGCCGGCGCGGACGCCACCTTTCTGCGCGCTCTGCATACCCGCGCCTACCTGGACGAGATATTCCAGGGGCTGGCCGCCGGCCGGAGCCCGGAGCCGACCACTCTGGCCCAGTTGCGGGACGACGAAGCGGACGCGCTCGCCCACGCCCGGCTCGACCCGGACGGCGGGTTCGCCTGGACCTGGCGCGACGACCACTCACTGGCGCGCCCGCTACGGCCCGTGGTACACGCGGCGATCGGGCTGCTCACCACGGCCACGACGGAACGCATCAAGCGGTGTGAGGGCTGCAGCTTCGTCTTCTACGACGAGAGCAAGAACCGCAGCCGCCGCTGGTGCAGCATGGAGGACTGCGGCACCGCCGAAAAGATGCGGCGCTACGTCGCCGCCCGGCGCAGCCGGCTCATTCGCGAACGGCCAGGCAACACCACGTCCCGTCAGCCCACGGAAGCACCGAAAGACCTGACCGCTCCTCCGGCGGGCTCGACGTAACCCCGCCGGAGCTCGGCCGCATGGGTTCTACGGCATGGGCCGGGTAGACGATCTACCCTCGGCCCGGCTCTCAGAGGCCGAGGGCAAGTAATCGAATGAACCCGTTCCACTCCCGCCGCCGACCGGCGTTGGTGGGGACCCGAATCGTGCCGCAACAGCACCCCGCCAGGCGCCGGGCGGGTACCGGGGCACGGTCGAGTCGGCGCGGCTGGTCCTCGTCGGCGACGAGCCCCGCGCCCGTCGCCGAGCGCGTCCGGGCCGATTCGCTGGGTGACGCGACCACAATGGACCGGCCTACGATGAGGTTCAACGACGGGTGACAGGGGGACCACGCCATGTCCGACGAGCCGCAGCGCATGTTCACGCCGACCGAGCAGACCGACAGCGCCGCGGCCGGCCCGCCGCCGCCCGCCCGCATCATCGAGCTGGCCGCCGGCTTCATGGTCTCGAAGACGCTGTTCGCGGCCATCGAGGTGGGACTGTTCGCGGCCGCCGCACCCGACGGCAGCACCCCGGCCGAGCTGGCCGAGCGGTGCTCCATTCCCGAGCGCAGCGCCCGCGCGATGGCCGACCTGCTGGCCGACGCGGGCCTGCTGGTACGCGACGGCGACCGATTCCGCAACGCACCCGACGCCGAGGCGTTCCTCGCCGGGCGGGGCCCGTTCGACCTGCGGCCGCTGGCCCGCTACTGGGATCTGGTGAGCTACCCGACCTGGCGGTACGCCACCGAGGCGTACCGTACCCGGCGCGGTGTGCGGCCGCAGCTCGACAAGACGCAGACCGAGGCGTACGAGTCTGCCGTCGAACTGGTCACCGCCGAGACCGCCGCCGACCTGGCCCGCGGCTACGACTTCGGCCCGCACCGGCGGCTGCTCGATGTGGGCGGCGGCTACGGCACGTTCGTCAGGCCGATCCTCGCCGCGTACCCCGATCTCAGCGCGACGCTGGTCGACCTGCCGGAGGTGGCGTCGGCGGTCGCCGCGGAGGCGGCGGACGGGCCGCTCGCCGGCCGCCTCACCGCCGTCGGGCAGGACATCTTCGCCGAGCCGTTGCCCGGCGGGCACGACGCCGTGCTGGTCGCCAACGTGGTGCACCTGTTTCCGCCCGAGCAGATCGCCGAGCTGCTCCGCCGGGCGCGCGCGGCGATCGCCCCCGGCGGGCGCCTGCTGCTGGTCGACTGGTGGCGCACCGACGTGGCGCCGCACCCGTCGGCCCGGTTCGGCGCCGGCGAGTTCCTGATGATCAGCGGCGGCGACCTGTACCAGGTGGACGAGGTCGCCACCTGGCTCGGCGCGACGGGTTGGCGGTTCGCCGGCCTGCACGAGCTGCCGCCTCCCTCCGGCCTCATCGTGGCCGAGCCGGCCTGATGGCGTAGTTCGGTGCCGCAGGGCCAGCGGCCGGGTCGGTGCGAACAAACCCGACAGGCGCCGCTCCGCCCGCCGGCGGGGTGCAAGGTGGCCCCACAAGCGGCCGGCCGGCCAGCACTCCACTTTCAGACCCAGTTGAGCCACCAAGCACGTCAACTCGGCCGAAGGCAACCCGCGGGCGCTCGAAGGATCGTCCTGGCGCGACGCCCGCGGTGCTACGGCCGCAGCACCGCGCGGTCACCCCTTGGCCGGGCCCAGACGCAGGAACTCCACCCGTGTGGCGGTCAACAGCGAGTCCTTCGCCTCATGGAAGCGCCGGACGTGCTCTGCGTCCTCATGCGCTTGGAAGGCGTCACGGTCTCGGTAGACCTCGTAGAAGACGCGGGCCAGCGGCTCGCTCTCGACGGCCGAGGTGGCGTATGACAGCGTGCCGGGCTCATGCTCGGTGATCTGCTCGACGACAGCCGCCGTCAACTCGTCGAAGCGCGCTGCGGCGGCCTCATCCCGGCAATCGAAGCGAACCACCAGCGCAAACACGTCAGCCGCCGTCCCTCGTCAGCCGGATCGTCGCGCGGCTGTGAAACACAGATCATATTCGCGTCACTGCTTCCGCAGGTCCGGCTGCCCTGTCAGACCGAGGTGGTGATCTGCGCCGCAGCCGTGGGTCTGAGTCGCCCATGGGCCCACACGGAAGGCAGTCAGGGGCCGACCAAGGCCTGTTTCAGAAGTCGACGATCAGCGTCGGCCGGTGTGCTGCTGGGTGGCGTCGGCGCTGGTGCGGGTGGTGGTTCCGCTGAGCTGGCGGGCGGAGTTCACCAGGCCGACCATGCTGAACGCCTGCGGGGTGTTGCCCATGTGCCGACCGGTGGCCGGGTCGTACTCCTCCGCGAGCAGGCCGACGTCGTTACGCAGGTCGAGCAGCCGCTCGAACAGCTGCTCCGCCTCCGTGCGCCGGCCGATGGCGTCGAGCGCGTCGACGAGCCAGAAGGTGCAGGCCAGGAAAGCCCCTTCGGTGCCGGGCAGGCCGTCGACGCCCTCGGTTTCGGGACGGTAGCGCAGTACGAAACCGTCCTCGCAGAGTTCGTTGCGTACGGCGTCCACGGTGCCGATCACCCGCGGGTCGGAGGCCGGCAGGAACCCGACGCGCGGGATGAGCAGCGTGGCGGCGTCGAGGCCGCGGGAGCCGTACGACTGGGTGAAGGTGTTGCGATCGGTGTCGAAGCCCTTGGCGCAGACCTCGGCGTGGATCTCGTCGCGGACCGCACGCCACCGGTCCGCGGATCCGGCCAGGCCGTGCTGCTCCACCGCGCGGATCGCGCAGTCGAACCCGGTCCACGCCAGCACCTTGGAATGCACGAAGTGCCGGCGCGGGCCGCGTACCTCCCAGAGGCTGTTGTCCGGCAGCCGCCAGTTGCCCTCCAGGTGTTCCAGCAGGGCACGCTGCAGGTCCCACGCGGTGTCGGTGGCCGTGATACTGGACTCGCGGGCCAGGTGCAGGCTCTCCAGGACCTCGCCCCAGACGTCGAGCTGCAGCTGGTCGGCGGCGCCGTTGCCGACGCGGACGGGGCTGGCGCCCTCGTAGCCACGCAGCCAGTCCAGCTCGTACTCCGGCAGCCGGCGGGTGCCGTCGAGCCCGTACATGATCTGCAGGTCGGCGGGGTCGCCGGCGACGGCACGCAGCAGCCACTCGCGCCACGCCTTCGCCTCGGCGACGTAGCCGGTGCCCAGCAGGGCCTGCAACGTGAAGGTGGCGTCACGTAGCCAGCAGTACCGGTAGTCCCAGTTGCGGGGCCCGCCCCACTGCTCGGGCAGCGAGGTGGTCGCGGCGGCGAGGATGCCGCCGGTCGGTGCGTAGGTCAGCGCCTTCAAGGTCAGCAGCGAGCGGCGTACGGCGTCGGGCCAGCGTCCGTCGTAGTCGCAGCGGCCGATCCAGTCCCGCCAGAAGCGTTCGGTGTCGGCCAGCGCCCGCTCGGCGTCGACCGGCTGAGGGCGGGGCAGGTGGGACAGCTGGTAGGTCAGCACGAACGGGATCCGCTCCCCCGCCCGCACGGTGAACTCGGCGACCGTGGTGCGGTTCTCCCCGTGCAGGTCGATGTCGGTGCGTAGCCACACCGCGTCCGGTCCGGCGATGGCGCCCAGGTCCGGGCCGGTGCGGCGGACCCACGGCACCACCTTCCCGTAGTCGAAACGCAGGGTCAGATCCATGCGCATCGGTACGGCTCCGGAAAGGCCTTCCACCATGCGCACGACGTCGGCGGCCTTGCCTCGCGGCGGCATGTAGTCGATCACCCGTACCGTGCCGTCCGGGGTGTCCCACTCGGTCTCCAGGATGAGCGTGTCGTCCTGGTAGCGCCGGCGGGTCGCCGGGCCGCCCGCGACCGGTGCCATCCGCCAGTGCCCGGCCGAGTCGTCGTGCAGCAGCGCCGCGAAACAGGCCGGCGAGTCGAACCGCGGCAGGCACAGCCAGTCGATCGACCCGTCCCGCCCGACCAGCGCCGCGGTCTGCAGATCGCCGATGACGGCGTAGTCCTCGATGCGTCCAGGCACGTCGCTCCCCCTCGAACCGTTCGTCAAGGCCTACCCGTCACCGGCGAGCGGAAACGGTCCGAGGGCTTGTCAACCGCTTCAGACCACCAGGCCACGGCGGTACGCGTACACGACGGCCTGAACACGGTCGCGCAGGTCGAGCTTGGTGAGGATGCGCGAGACGTACGTCTTGACCGTTTCCTGGCTGATCACCAGTGCCGCGGCGATCTCGCTGTTGGACAGGCCCTCCGCGATGAGCCGGAGCACCTCCAGCTCACGCGGGGTCAGCGGGCCGCCGTCCGGAGCGTCCTCGGCCGGGCGGATACGGGCGGCGTACCTGCCCACCAGCTGCCGGGTCACCTCCGGGGCCAGCAGCGCGGCACCCGTCGCGACCGTACGGATGCCGCCCAGCAGCTGCGCCGGCGGGGCGTCCTTGAGCAGGAAACCGCTGGCGCCCGCCCGTAACGCCTCGTAGACGTACTCGTCGAGGTTGAACGTCGTCACCACGAGCACCTTCACCGGTTCGGGAACCCCGGCGCCGGCCAGCAGGCGGGTCGCCCCGATCCCGTCGAGCACCGGCATCCGGACGTCCATCACGACCACGTCCGGCCGGAGCCGGGCGGCCAGATCGACCGCCGCGCGCCCGTCGCCGCACTCGCCGACGATCTCCATGTCGGGCTGGGCGTCGATGATCGTCGCGAAGCCGGCGCGGATCAGCTCCTGGTCGTCGCAGACCAGCACCCGGATCGCGGCGGTCACGACGGGTCTCCGGCGGGGATCCGGGCCCGGACGACGAAGCCACTGCCGGGCTGCGCGTCCGCGCTGAAGTCGCCGCCGAGGGCGGTGACCCGCTCGCGGAGCCCGGCGAGGCCGCGCCCGCTGCCGCCCGGGGACACGGATCCGGATCCGGGCCCGTCGGTGCTGATCTCCACGGTCGTCCCCCCTTCCCCGTGGTGGACGTGAACCCTGGTCCGGCTGCCGTGCGCGTGCTTCAGCGCGTTCGTCAGCGCCTCCTGCACCACCCGGTACGCCGCCACCTCGGTGCTGCCGCCGACCGGCGACGGCGTGCCGTCGCGGACGAACTCGACCGGCTGCCCGGCCTGCCGGATCTGGTCGACCAGGGCGTCCAGGTCGCCGGCGGAGGGCGTACGCGGATTGCCGGTGTCATGATCGGGATTGAGCAGGTCGAGCAGCTGCCGCAGGTCGCCGACGGCTCGGCGGCCGGTGCCGGTGATCGCGGTCAAGGTCTGCTCCAGCTTGTCCGGGGCGCCGGTCAGATACCGCGCCGCCTCGGCCTGCACCACCATCGCCGTCACGTGGTGCGTGACGACGTCGTGCAGCTCCCGGGCGATGCGGGTGCGTTCCGCGGTCCGGGTGGCCTCCTCGACGTGGCGGCGGCGTTCCGCCTCGGCGGCCCGGTTCTGGCGCAGCCACGCCCCGACGCCCCACGCGGACGCCAGCAGCAGGTAGAAGGTGGTGAACCCGACGAGGCCCTCACCCGAGCCGAGCCGATCCAGGGCGAAAGCCAGCAGTACGTACGCCGCCGTGGCGAGACCCGCGACGAGCCGGCGGTGCCGTTGCAGGTGGGCGCCGGCGCTGATGAGCGCGATGGCCAGTCCCGTACCCGCGACGGTGTGGTAGCGCAGGAGCTGATCGAGCGCGAAGCCGAGCGACACCAGCGCGAGGCAGACGGCCGGCCACCGGCGGCGGACGGCCAGCGGCAGGCACTCCAGCGCGACGACAGCGACGGTCATGGCGTCGTACGGGCGGTCCGGGAGGTTGCCGAGCTGCGTGCCCTGCCGTTCCAGGGCCGGAACCGCCGCCGCGACGGCGAACGCCAGGGCGATCGGGAGATCCCGGACCGTGACCGGCCACCGCCGCCACAGGCCCGGGAACCTCCGGAGCTTGATCACCGGGTGACTGTAGCGGTTGCCGGGGACTGCGCCGTGCGGCGTCGGCGCGCGACGATGTGTCCCCGGCGCTTGGCCATCCACAGGAACACCACCGTCAGCACCACGCCGGCCAGCACCGCGTACAGGCTGCCCTCCGGCCCGAAGGCGCCCCCGCTCACCGCGACCGGCCCCGACGTCGAGGCCTCCAGCAGGCCCTTCGACTCACCGTTACCCGACACCACGACGCTGAAGACGCCACCGGCGGCGAAGTTCCAGCCGAAGTGCAGGCCGATCGGCACCCACAGGTTGCGGGTGGCGGCGTAGCAGGCGGCCAGCATGAACCCGGCCTCGATCGCGATGGCCGTCGCTCCCCACAGGCTGGCGTCCGGGTTCGCCAGATGCATGGCGCCGAACAACACGCCGGTCAGGGCCAGGGCGATCCAGGTGCCGGCACGCTCCTCGATGATCCGGAACAGCACGCCGCGGAAGACCAGCTCCTCGGTGACCGCGGCGGCCGCCATCAGCCCGAGCAGGCCCAGTGCGCCGGTCGGCGAACCCCACCCTTCGACGTGGTAGCCGCCGAGGAACGCGATGTTGGCGATGACTGCCGCGAACATGGCAAAGCCGATGAGCGTCCCGAGGCCCAGCTTCCGGCCCCAGCCGTCCCGGCCGAGTTCGGCAGGCTCCCGGCGTTCGGTACGCCGCACGACCCACCGGTAGACGACCACGGCCAGCAACGCCGTCACAGCGCCGATCACCAAGGTGGGGAAGAAGGCGCCCTTGACGGCGGCGGCGCTCTGCCCGCCGACGAGAGCGACGGCGGCGACGGCGAGGAACTGTTTGACGAATCGCATGAGGACTCCTTCACGGACCGCGACCGGAGCGGCGCGGACAGGAAGAAACCTATGAATTTCCGCCGCCGTAATCGTCACCGTGCGGTGGACACTTGCGGGTAGCTCTCACGGGGGACAACCCCGACTCGGGCGCGCATGGCTTCCATGGTGGTCTTGCCCTCGGCGAATCTGTGCCGATAGTGGCGGCGGGCATCGGTGTCGTTGCGACGCTGGATGACGGCCCTGTTGTCCAGCATCATCGGTCCTCTCCACCCGGCGTGGTCGCCGATCGATCCTGCAGCCAGCCGCACGATGTGGTCTCGCCACGCAGACTCCGATGCCCCGGTTCGATCTGGTCTTGCTTGACCTCGGCATTGCGCAGGAGCTGGGGCCCACCGGGGAGGCGATCTGACGGCCGGTAACCTCGACGACGAGCTCGCCTTCCTCGACGCGATCACCGGCCGGCTCGTTCAGGCCGCCGACGCCGTCGACGGCCGGCACGAACGTTCCCGGCCTGCCGGCGACATCTCCCGGATCATGGGCGCGGCCATCGCGCACCTCACCGAGAGCCCCGGCAATATGGTCGCCAGCGCCGGTGAGCAGGTTGCCGTGGCCCACCGTGAGTGCGCGGCCGTGACCAGTCGTCGGCGGACTCGTTCCGGGGTCCTGATGTCGATCGACACCCATCTTGCCGGTCAGCCGGCAAGAATCCGGGCTTCGGCAACGTGGCTCACCGGGGCTCGCTGGCCACCACGGCCGACCAGTCGGTCACCGACCGATACGCGGTCCGCGACGAGGCCGACCGAAGCTGGAGCGGGGACGCCGGCCCCGCATTGCGCGACAAGATGCACGACGGCAGCAGACGCGCCGACGAGTTACGCGCTGACGCTGAGCGTGCCGCGCAGGCGCCCCGTACCATCCTGGATCCCGGACCCGCCTGTGGCGCTGACCGGCCCGGTGACCGTCGAGCAGGCAAACGCCTACGTGGCGCCTGCGCCGAGATCACCCCGTCTTCTCCTGAACACTTTCGATTCCCCTGAGTATCTCCCCAGCAGCCACATCGCCGCCCAACTCCCCAACGGCATCTGCGCCGAGGACCATACCCAATGATTCCCCGATCTCGAACCCAGCATTGTCGAGAAGGATTGGGTCCGTTGCGGCCACTCTCAAGGCCTCTACCGCCCGAGCATCTTTCCAGTTGGCAATGTCGAATATGGCATTCCATCGGATCTCGGGATCTTCCACCTCATCCCTGAGAATAGCGGAAAGGCGTTCCGCCCTCCAATCCCAGGCCAGTTCCGAACCCCCGCCGAGCGCCTCCAGGAAAGCATCGGGCGGACTGTAGCGATGAACCTCCATGTAATGAAGCAGCAACTCAGGGGCAACGAATGTTTCACCGCTCGACGAGTAATAACGATATTCGCCGTTTCCCGAAGCAGCATCGAGATCACCACAGAAGTCGCAAGCGTGGTAACCCATCATCTTGTTCGACACCCGGCGTGAGGCCGCGCGAACGACCTCATAGCCTGCATCCGGCGCCGAGCCCCGCAGCCCGCCCTGAAAACCCATCTCCAACCCGAGCCAACCGACGTTCAGCATCGGAAGAGGCGAGGGCGCATACGAGTAAGGAGAGAGGTCACGATATTCCACATCAACTCCCGAGTATTGAATGATCGGTCATGCCGGAGCCGCCCGTCAGCCACGCAAGCCTATCCCGAGACCGATCGGCATGCCGCCCAGTGGACCGTACCCTGCCCCTCTTCAAGCAGATTGCTCAGCAATGTCCGCTCGAAGACGAGAGTCATTCCTTCTCGGTACGAATCCCCCACCTCCAAGGGGTAAAGAGCATAGTTCGGGATCCTGGAACCTGGACCCTTGACATCTACCGGCCCCATCCGCGTATCCCCCCCGACCATCAGGGTCTTAAATCTATTGATCTCGGTGCCATGCCCCGAATAGAACGCGACCGAAGTACCCTCGGGAACGGTGATGTAGCCATCCGCAGAATCCCAGCCACCATGGCCATGAAGTACTTTCTGCCCATCGGGACGGTACGGACCAGTCAAGGGCCTCAATTGCCCCTTGTCCTTGGCGTAATTCCTCTTGCCAGCCGCCGGCATGCCGTCGGCCGCACCGGCACTCGCCTTGGAAGCAGAATTCCGGAAGCCGCCGCGGGTGAGACCGCTGACGATGTTTCCGGCTTCCTTCTTGGCCGCCGAGGTACCGGCGTTGACGGCAGCCTTGGCTCCGGTGCCGGACAGCATCGAGGACACGCCGGCTTTAATTCCGGCTCCGCCCACGGAGAACAGGCCTCCGGTGACGCCACCGACGATGGCACCGCCTACCGCGGCCTTGGTCATGCCGCCGAGACTCCAGTTGCCCTCATGCTCGACGGCGGTGTTGACGGAGTACTCGACTGCGCCGGCGACGGCACCTGCTGCGGCACCGCAGGCGACGGCGCCGACACCGGTCCAGCCGATGGCCATGCCGCAGCCAATACCGACAACCGCTCCGGCCGCCGCGCCGGCGATCTCCGCCTTGTGGTCGTCTACCCAGTTACCGGCTTTGCAGAGCCATCCGCAGGGTTCCTTCTTCGGCGGTGACTGGGTCTGCGGTGCGGCCTGCGCCTGGCCTGACGGCTGGGACGGCGGCTCTTCCTCCTGCGTCGAGCTGGTGCTGGGAGGCGTCTCGGTGACCGTGCTGCCGCCGCCGCTCTCCATCGGATACATGAGGCCGCTGGGGTCGGCGTTGACGATCGGGTTGTTCCCGGCGTACGCATAACCGTTCATCGACTGCGGATTGCTGCTGTCCATGACCGGGTCGACGGAGATGAACCGCCCCAGCGCCGAGTCGTACTCCCGGGCACCGATGTGGATCAGGCCGGTCGGGTCTTCCGTACCGCCGACGAAGCCCTTGGTGTTGGCCCAGGTGACATTGGGGCCGCGGCTGGCTCCGAACGGGGTCTGGCGGCGGACGGTCTCGGTCTGGGTCACCGAGTCGATCGACACGTTCTGGGTACCGTGGTGGTCGCTGGCGAGCCAGGTCAGGCCCTTGCTGGTGCGTTGGGCAAGGGTGCTACCGGCGAAGGAGTAGTAGCGGGTACAGGACTGCGTGGCGCTGCTGTTGTTGTAGCGGACCTCCTGCCCCGGTAGGTACAGGGTCCTGCCGTTCTTGTCACGGCTGATCAGCCGGTTGCCGTCGGCGTCGTACAGGTAGCTGTTGCTGCCGCTGGTGTCGGTGACGCTCTGCAGACGGTTCTCGGCATCCCAGACGAGCGTCTGGGTGCCGTTGGGACCGGGCCTGGTCTTGGTGTTGCCGGCTTTGTCGTACGTGTAGGTGGCGGATCGGGTTCCGGTGCTGTCGACGGTCGAGGTGCTGCGCAGCACGTGCGGCTGGCCGGTGGTAGGAACCGCCGGTGTAGTGTCGGCGAACCGGTAGGTGGTGCTGACGTCACCCTTGGCGGTGGCGTGATCGACCAGTCCGGTCCGGGCTCCAGCCGCGTTGTAGCTGTAGGACTGCCAGTACGGGGCGGGACCGCCGAGGGTCGCGTTGGTGGGCGCCGCGATGCAGTCGTCCGATGCCGGGGTCCAGGCGTCCTGGAGCCGCCGGTGACGGTCGTAGGTGAAGCATTGGATGTCGGTGAAGCTGCCGCCGGCGGGCTTGTCGGCGATCTTGGTGACGTTACCGACGTCGTCGTAGGTGTACTTCTGGTCGGTGACGGTGTTGGGGTTCTTGCCGTCGCGGTGGACGCTGATCTTGTTGAGCCGGCCGGTGGTGGCGTCGGTCTCCAGCGAGACGTAGGCCCTGGAACCGGTGCCGCTGAACTTGCCGGTGTAGAGGGTGTATTGGGTGGCGTGGGCGAGCGCGTCGTACTGACTGTCGGAGACGATGCTGCTCTCGATGCCGTTGCCGTACAGCGTGGTCATGTCGAGCGGCTGGTCGTGATCGGTGTAGCGATATTTGATCGTCTCGGCGTTCAGGTCGGCGGTCGCCGGATAGCTCATGGCGGCGAGACTGCCGTCTGCGTTGTAGCCGTTGGTGTAGGTGTAGCTCCCGCCCAGGCCGGTCTCGCCGGTCGGGATGGTCACCTTGCTGACCTTCGGCCGGTAGTTTTCGTCGTACTGGGTGACACCCTTGATGTACCAGCGGCCGGAGTCGATGCGGATCGACTGGAATACCTGTCCCAGGACGGGGGTCACGCCGTCGGCGAACGTCGCCTGGTCATAGTCCCACTGCGCGACCTGGTTGTTCGAGGTGACGCTGCTCTTGTAGAGGGCCACCCTCCTGCTCAGCTTGTCATAGGCGCTGATCAGTACCTGACCGTTGCCGTCGGTGGTGCTGGTGACCCGGCCCGCCGTGTCGTATTTGGTGGTGGTGGTGCCGCTGTCGGGGTCGATGCTGCTGGTCCGACGGCCGAGCAAGTCGTAGCTGTAGGCCCACTGACTGCCGTCAGGCCCTGTCACCGAGGCGAGCAGGCCCTTGGAGTTGTACTTGTAGTCGGTCTTGTCGTAGTCGTCGCCGCTGGGTGTGCGGGTCGGGTACTGGCGTACCTGGATGGTGCGGCCACGGGCGTCGGTCCAGGTGGAACTGGCGGTGGCGCCGGCCGGGGGTGAGACGTCGACGTGGTCGCCGCCGTAACTGGTGGTGGTCCGCCAGCGTTCGACGCCTTTCGGCTGGAACACCGAGGCGATCTGCCGGCCCGCGGCGTCGTACTCCACCGAGGTCTGGTTCGGCACGTCCTGCTGGGTCAGCGGCTTGACGAGCTCGGTTCCGGGCGATCCGGTCTTGTCGTAGTAGGCGCCGTAGCTGAGGACCTGCCGGCCGGCGGAGTCGTAGAAGGTGTCCGACAGGATCCGGCCGCCCGACGGCGACGCGGTCTGGGTCTGCCGGGTACGCAGGAGGCCGTCATAGAGTGTGTAGGACTTGGTGACGCCGCCCTTGGCATTGACGTGGCTGGTGGTGACGGCGTTGACCCCGTCGGTACGGATCAGATAGCTGTACTCGATGTCAGGAGTGCCGGTGCCGGGTGTACTACCGGGTTTCCAGACCTTGGTGAGACGACCGAGACCGTCGTACTCGAGGCTGGTACGCAGCTGGTTGACGTCGACGGTGGCGGTGGACAGACCCCACGCCGGCTCGACGAAGGATTTCGTGGTCCAGCCGAGCGGGTTGGTATCGACGGTCTGGGTGACCGGGCCGGTGGTGGCAGGTGTGTAGGCGGTCTTGGTTTCGTTGCCGAGGACGTCCCAGGAGTTGGTGACTCGGCCGAGATCGTCGAAGGCACTGCGGCTCACCAGGGCGTACGACGGACTGCCGTTGTTGTACGCGTCCATCTGCTCAACCTTGGTCACGTCACCCTTCTTCGGGGCGACACCGTAGTTCTGGTCGTCGTAGTAGGTCCGCCCGTCGCCGATCACCTGATCTTCGGTCAGCCCGCCCGCGTCAGCCTTGACGCAGTCGACAGCGAAGGTCTGAGTCCGGTGCGGCATCGACAGGATCCATGCCTTGGTGTTGCGCGGCTCATAGGTGGTCTTCACGCACTGTTCGTCACCGGGGACCGCAGCGTCACCCAGGTCCTCGGTCTTGACGACCTGCCCGTACCCATCGAAATGGTGCTTGGTGGTGGTGGTCCGGACCCACGGAGCGTGGTCGAGCGTGGTGCGGGTGTGGGTCGCTGCGGTTCCGGTACGGCGGGCGTGGGTGGTGACCTTGTTGATGGTGCGACTGGCCGTCGGCTCGGACTTCCACGGTTCGTTGAGCTCGCCGGACACCTCGGCGCCACCGACACCGAGCAGAGTTCGCGTTTCCCGGGTGACGCCTGCGAAGGCCTCGTCGTCGGGAACGGAGCCGCCCTGTGAGTCGGGAACCGTCGCCGAGCGGGTTCCGTTCGGCAGGTGATCGCCGTTCATGCCACGGAAGTAGGTTGTCTCGCGGTAGGTCTGCTCCCCGGGATCACCGGTGAGGACACCGACCTTCTGGTAGCCGCGCCACTGGTTCCAGGTCTTGGCGTCCTTGTCGATCAGGCCGTCATCGTCGCTGTAGTGCCAGGCGGGGTCACCGATGTAGCGATACTGGTACAGCACGCGCGGGGAGCCGCCCGTGCGGTCGGTCTCGGTGACCGAGTTGACGACGTACTTCGCGAAGTAGTCGACCAGTTCGTCGTCGTGGCCACTCGGTGTCCACCGGACCGGGTAACAACGGAGCTTGTTGTTCTCCGGCACCGTGGGAACCTTGCTGCCCTTGACGCAGTCGCTGTCCAGGTAGTCGACATGCAGAATCGAGCCGGTCTCGGTGTTGATGTCGGTGAGACGGTGCCAGTTCATCGCCGGCGAGTGGTCGACACCGTCGATCCGGTTCGGTTTCGGGTATCCGGTGAAGGTGACGTCGGGAAGCTTCGTGGGGGTGCCTACGAGCCCGGTATGGCTGACTTTCTCGAGCCAGAGGCCGGCGCGGGTGCCGTCCTCGGGATCGGGGTACGAGTGGGTCAGGCCCCACTGCTCGACGTCACGGAACTTGCCGGTCGTCTGCTCGTACACACTGGTGGTGATCGTGGTCAGCCGATGGGTCGACCAGAAGGTCGGGGCCAGCGGATCGCATTCGGTGTCACTGGTGCAGCTCAGGTCCCACGGGGTGTCCGGCCACTTGACGGCGTCTTTCGTGCCGCAGTCGCTGAGGCAGCGGTCACCGTAATCGAAGTCGACACGAGCTGTTGCATGCCCGCTGAAGATCGTGTCGGTCCCGGTCTCGAGATTCGGCAGTACCCGGGTGCCATAGCTGACGTGATCGAGGTAGCCGCCCCGGGTGTACGTCCGTACCTTGCCGAGGCCGAGCGAGTAATAGTTGTTGGTGTCCGCCTTGTACCAGTACGACATGCTGTTGCCGTGCGGGTCGACGACATAGGAGAGGTTCCACCGCCACGGCGTGGTACACGATGAGGCACTGAACTCCGGCTTGTAGCACGGCTCGCCGCTGTGGTTGCTGAAGATCGGCGCGGTCCAGGTGGCATTGGTGTTGTCGTCACCGGCGGACCAGCCCGGCAGTTTGTTGCGGCCGAACCAGTACTGAGTGCCGGTGGTGGTGGTGACCACCCACCACTCGCCGTCGTGGGTGCCGTTGTCGGCGCCGAACCGACGTTCGATCCGCGATCCGTCGTCATTACGTAGATGCCACAGATTCTCGTTGTCGGCATCCTGGATCAGCTCGCCACCGGCGCCACCGAGACTCATGGTCGCGTTGTCGGTCACCCAGCACATGTCTGCCGAAATCTTGTGCAGATCGCTGGTGTTGTTGCCGTCTTTCTTGTCAGCCGAGCACGGCTTGTACCTGCGCTCGATGAAGCCGCCGGTCGACAGCTCGAAGCCCTCGCCGACCTCGGACGGCTGGTTGTTCGAGGCGACCATCCGGCCATCGACGGACTGGGCGGAGTACTTCAGCTCCACCGACGGCGACGGCCCCCCGATGCCCGGCGGTACCCGCATCGGGAACGACCAGGAGAAGTCGCCGGACGAGCCGCCTGCGGACCAGACGCCGGACGGCGACAACTTGGTGGCGCTGTACGACCCGGCCGCGCCGGACGGTGCGGCGGTGACCGCCATCAGCTGCGCCGACTCGACCGCGACGTCGGCGGACACCGCCTGCGCGACCGTGTCGTTGGTACCCGGCACCGCAATTCCCCGGCACCGGACCAGTTCGGGATCGGTCAGTGCGCATTCGGGCAGCTTGACCAGTTGAAGCCGGGTCGACCAGTCTGCGCCGTACGCGTTCGCGAACGCCTTGTAGTCGACGGTGACACCCACCTCGGCCCGGCCGGTCCGTCCGTCCGCACGCCGAACCCGGAACAGCACGCCGTCGACTGCAGCGCGCTGCGAGGCAGCCTGATCCAGTACATCCACCCGCATCTTCGACGGCTTCGCCGCCGCCAGTCTGGCGTTCGCCGTCGCCGACCCGTCACCGGAGGCCTGCCGGAACCGGATCGGAGCCTTGGTGTCACCGACCGTCACGTCGGCACTGGCTGCGGACGGCCATTTCGGTGACCGCCGATCGCCGGCCTGTTTCTGGGCCGCGCGCGCCGCCGGTTTCGTGTGCACCTTGCGCACCTCGACAGCCGGCATCTCCGGCGCCTTGGGCGGGGCGAACGGGTCCGGCTTCGCCGCCCACGTCGGCTGGGCCTGCATCGTCACAGCCAGCACGACCGCAAGAGCGGAGGCCAGCGCCGCGACGGGACGGGAGAAGCGGGTCGTCACCGGCGACCTCCACAGATCACGCTGTCGTTCGGTCATGTCAGGCCGCCGCAGGGGGGCGGAAGGTCACGGTCTTTCCGGCGCGCAATCCTCTGCCGTCCTCGTAGTAGATCAATTCGATATAGCTCGAGCCGCCACCGTAGAAATAGATCTCTGCATCACGCCCTGACGGGAGGTTCCTTGAACCGACAGTGATCGAACTGTCCTCCCCGATCACGAGTTGCAGATCGAAACGAAGGTCCGGAGAGTCGCGCACGGTCAGATCGCGCCATTCCAGGACGTATCTCCGATTCGGCGAAACACCTACGACGCCGGTATAGACCTTTGTCTTTTCATCGACGGCCTGCGGCGCACCCGGCCACATATAGACGCGACCACCGGCATTTGGAATGGAACCGCCTTGGAAGATGAGAGTTCCCCACCTGTCCACGGTGGCCGCAGTGAAGGAGTTATTGAAGAAACGCACAGGGAATGGCAGGCTCGTATTGATTTCACCGTTCAAAGCGAACTGCAATTCATTATCCGCAGCCATCCAGGCCTCCTCCGTAACCTCACACCAGTTACCGAAGGAGTCCGTCGCACCCCTCAATACGCCTTCATGCCAGCTGTCACCGTCCACCGTGGCCAACTGATCGTCGAGTTCGAAACAGCCTACATTCGCACCGATCTGGTACGTGCCATTCTCGACCCCGTCGATACGGAAGTACCCGGTGCCGTCGGTGACGGCGGAGTAGGAGCCGTCCATCCACACCCTGACGCCCTCACGGGCTTCGCCGGTCGGGTCGACGACCATGCCGGATATGGAGCCGACCAGGTTGGCCACGGACTCAGCCGGATGGATGAAAGTGACTGCTGCACCTGAGGCGAGAACCGGCTCCTGGAAGGAGTATTGCATCGCATAGTTGCCACCGGGGCTGGTGATACCGACGGTGGCGCCGGCACCCTTGGGCAGGTCTCCCGAGAGACCGGAGTAGTTGAAGGTGATGTCACCGTTCGGCGCGAGGATCGCCTCGAACGTCAGGCGGCTGGTAGTCCCGCGAATCAGCACGTTGCGCCATTCGACCACGAACCTCTGCCCCGCGCCTGTTCCGGTCACCGACGTCCACACGCTGGCCTGAGCATCAACGTCAAGGCTGCTCAAGAACGGTGCGACAGCCGCCCAAGGCGCGTTCCTACGATCCGGGAGGCTGACACCGACCTCGTAGTAGCGGCTCGAGGGATTCACGAAGGACAGGAAGCCATCGACTGATACCCATAGCGATTGGTAGGTCTTCCCGTAGTACGGCACCGCGAACGGCAAGTTCGGCACCTGCACAGCGGCTTTGTAGCCGGAGAGCGCCAGCTTCGTCGTTCCCGCTACGAACGGGGTGGAGGTCTTCACCCGGCAGACGTAGCCGTAGGTGTCCGATTCCGGGGCGATTCTGAGATTCCGCACCTCATCGCCGGTCACGGCCACTTCAGTCGTGGCGGTCATCGCCGCGCAGCCGCTTCCGGCGTAGGCAACGCTCAGTGTGTAGTCACCGGGATCGAGGCCGGTGAACGCGTATTCACCGTTCGCATTGGTGTTCTGGATCCGGTCTCCCGGTCGCAATCTGACGGGAACACCGGACAGCGCCGCATCGGTGATGGCGTCAACGACACGGCCGCTGAGCTTAGGGGGCTCGGTGAAGGTCAGAACCGAGCCGTGGGCAGCCGACTCAAGATTCCCGCTGTCGAGGCTCGTCAGTATCAGATGAGGGGTCCCGGCGCTGGTGACGGGCAGCGTAAGCGTCTTCTGACCGCCCGCCGCGGACAGCGTCTCGACCTTTGCCTCACCATTGGCGCCGACCTGATACCGCACCCGGGTCACGGTGGTGTCCCCACCGGCGGACACCACGGCGGTGAGCGTGCGTCCCACATAAGCGCTCGCACCGGCGGGAAAGGTCACCAGAGGCGGGTTCGGGCGTTGAAGAAGGGTGAACTCACCCTCCGTGCCCACTACCACCCGGCCGTAGATACGGACGTCGTCGATCGCTCCGGCGAAGAAGTTGGCAGGTACACCCGCTTGCCGGCCGCGGCCGATCGTGACCGGGCCGGTGGCGTCGAACGCCGCCGCCGCGGTCGCCGTGGCGGTCTGCAATGCGCCATTGACGTACAACCGCAGGACACGGGTCGTGCCGTCATAGGTCGCGAGCAGCCGGGTCCAAACTCCGGTGGTGGCGGTGGCGTTCGACAGCACGGCAGCCGTCACCGGGGCGTCGGCATCGGTGGCGGCCACGGCGAATCGCCACTTCTTATCGGCCACGCTGTAGCTGAGCAGGAACGGCGAGGTCCGGTCCCCATCCTGCGCCATGATGACCCGCTGCCCGGATCCCTCGGTACTGTCCAGCCGGACCGTCGCCGCCACGGTGAAGTTGCCGTTGGAGTGGAGACTGATCGGGTCACCGGTCTGCGGATCGTTGGTGGTGATGGGCCCAGCGGTCACCGCGGTGGTCGACGTCCCGTCGGCGAGCAGGGCCTTGCCCCAGCCCCCACGGCCCGGCGTCCAGGAGCCGCCGTCGACCGTCACCGTGTTGCCGTGCTCGCTGACATCCTTTCCGTCCTGCTCGTCGAAGGTCCAGCGAGCGTCCGGACCGGTGCCGGCGCGCACGATGAACTCGTACTCGAACGGCACCGCCGAGTGGTTGCCTGCCTTGTCCCGGGTCCAGACGCGCAGGTTGTATTTGCGGTCGACAGCCGGCGTGAATTTGAACTCGCCCTCACGGCTGGTCGCATTCGCCGTGATCTGGTTGGCGGCTGCCGCGCTGACACCGGGGTCGACCGTCCAGGCGTAGCCGTCAAGGTCGGTGGGAATCGTGGCCGGCGGCAGGACACGGAAAGTGCCCTCGGTCCCCACACCGCCATTCGCCTGCCCGTTGTTCGGATACGCCGTCGAGCTCGCCCCGCCCGGCGCCGGCGGCGGTGTGGCGTCGACGATGAACTCACAAGTGACCGACCGCTGGCCGTTGTCGATCCCGTCATTGGCGACGGCGTCGACGACATAGGTACTGCCATCCGCGAGCCGGCCGGACGGTATCGTCACGACTGCCGTCTGGCCGGGGGTCACCGATCCTTGGGCGATCTTGTCGTTGTCGTTCTGGGCGACACCGTATTTACGCCAGTAGAACGTGCCCTTCAACAGCCTGCTCGTGCCGTCCGGATCGGTCAGCTTCGCTCTGAGCTTGGGTGTCGTGGTCCGGATGTAGGGCCGGGACGTGCCACGAGCACAGGTCTTCTCCCCGACATCGACCCACTGCGGCGCATTCGGGTAAGAGTTGTAGGTGACTGAGAGCACCGCCGTGCTCGCGTCGAACTTCTTCCAGTGGTAGACGTTCGACTCACTGACTGCCCGCAGACCGAAGGTCAGTACCGTCGCGTCGCCCTTGGAAGCCGTCGTCACCGCTCCTACCACACCCCATTCGGTGTGATATCGCTTGCGGTCATAGGCATGACTCAGCGCAGTCGCCGCCACGCCGCCCCACTTGTCGACGCTGTTGGTCCATGTCGTACCGGAGTTGATGCCGCCGGTCACCACCCGGGCCTGAGTGCCGTAGTCGGTGTTCGAGTACGAGTAGACGGTGTCCATCGACAGGACAGCCTTCTGGATGTGCTTGTCCAGCAGGGTGCTGATATTGAAGGAGAACAGGGACCGATAGATCATCGCCTTGGGGGTGGTGGTGTAACCGACCTTCGCGCACGGCACCGCGGTGTGCGGGGCGGGACAGTCCCGGCGGTCGTAACTCCAGTACGACTGACTCGGATAGGCACTGTTGATCATCGTCCAGGTCGATGCACTGATCCCCGGGTCGATATACACGGGGAACTTCATCGCCTTGCTGCGCAGCATGGTGGTGTCCGGATGAATGACCAGGTGTCCCTTGTTTAGGGCCAGCGGCATCACCTTGGATCGCTGACCCGGCACAGCCAGCCGGGACGCCAGGCTCGGCCCGTCAGCACGAGAGTCGTCCGCCGGCTTCGACGAGTCCCACATCATCGGCGTGCCGGAACCGAAAAGCCGCACCCCGGAGTCGGTCACGGCGCTCAGGTCACCGCTGGCACCCTTCCGCAGCTTCAACTTGCGGGTTGCCATCTTGAACCGCACTGATGTCAGCGCCGGGTTGGCTGCTGCGGTGGGCGTCTTCACCACCAGCATCTCCGTGAAGCCTTCAGCCTCGGCCGTCAGAACCAGGTCGACACCCGGATAGACCTCGGCGTACGTCGCGCTGGCACCGGAGACTCTGGGGGCAGGAAGTTTGTTCAGCCAGGTCAGGCTCAGCCGTGATTCGCCTCTGCCCACCGTGATCGCCGGCCCGCTTCCACCGCCCGAGAAGGAGATGTCCAGAGCAGCGGCGGCAGGAACGAGTCGTCCCTCATCATCCGCCTCCAGTATCGGGTCGGGCTTGACCCATTTCCCGGCTGCGCTTCGTACCCGCCGGACCACCGCGGAGGTCTCCGATACGAAGGAGCCGTCCCCGGTCGCGAACACCTGGGTCCGCTCGTCACCGAGAGAGGTGACCTCGACCCGGCCACGACAGGCGACAGCTGCGCGAGCAGCGGCCGCCTCACCTTCGACCCCGGCCGGACACCTCTCCGGGCTTCGGGATGGTTCCGCGGCTGCCTCTGTCGCTGTGACCAGCGACGACGTGACGGTCAGGAGCGCCGAGACAAAGAACGACATGGCAAAACGCAGACGATGATGCATCGACACAGCCGACTCCCCGTAGGCCGAACAGTGATCGACAATTTAGGAGCCGCGCTAGATGACAGTCAATATCCGAAGCGAGGAGGCAGCAACTCGCAGCTACGGCTAGGGTGACGCGCAGTCACCAAACAGTGGAAGCCTGCGGAGGCGCGTCACGCCGTGACAAGTGCTCAAGATCAAGAATCAGCTGCCCCGGCAGCCGCACACGCGCCGAATCAAGGTTCGCGACTGCGGACAGTAACCCCTTCACGTAAACCTGATGCCAGCGTGAAATGAGACACATCCGACGATCATGCGCAGCGCACGTCGACTGCCTGGCACCGACCCGAACCGGTCGCGGCCCGCCGTAGACGAGTGGACGGGCCAACCAACGAGTCGCAGCGACGTTTCGACGAGCCGAATGTTGTGGTACCGCCCGCGCCGACAATCGCCGCCTTCGCCCTGCACGATGAAATAGCTCGTTCGTACGGTCAGGACGAGTGCCGCACTCCTGACGACCATTGATTGCAGCTTCGTCCGGCCGATTTCGGCTCAAGTTCTCGGCTCTGGACAGTGGCCGAGCCGCCGGTTCCGGCACACCCGGGGGCTGCACGCGCCTACGCGGAGTTGCTTGGCGCGGATCAGGAGCCGTCGCTCACCTGACGCAACCACCAGCCACGCGCCGCTCCTGGCCCGCAAACCCAGGAACACCGCCCTGGTCACCATGAAGAAGCGACCGCGCACCACAGCACGGTCACGCTTCCGCCCAGTGCGGCCACGAGCCGGGCGGCCACGACGAACAGCGCGGTTGCCACCAGACCGGCCACCGCCAGGTAAAAGCCGTAACCCGCGACGATGAGCACGCCGACTAGCCCGAACACCACCCCGCTGAGCGGTTGCAGCAACGCCATCGCCAACCAGAACCGGGGCCAGCCATGTACGGACGTCGCGCTCCGGACTGAGGAACGCGCCGGTCGGCCCGTGCCCGCCTTCCCGAGCTTCGCCTACAGCGAGTCCTGCGCGATCGTCAGCGGAGGCACCTGTCAGACCTACACCGTCAGTGCGAACAATTCGGGGCACTGGGTAAAGCACTCGGTCTGCGCGCTGGCGGGATCTTCAACTCGGTGGCATACGAGATCTACGAGGACAGCAACGGCGCCATCGTGAAGAAGGATTCGACGTCGTCGCTAGTGTCCTGCGCCTGAAGTTCGCCGGTTATTCGGTGTAGCGTCGGAGGATGTCGCGTGCTGGTCGTCCGATGGTGCCTCTGATTTTGACTGAGCGGGAGCGGGTGACGCTGACGAACTGGACGCGTCGGGGGTCGACGGCGCAGGTGCTGGCCAAGCGGGCGAGGATCATTCTGGCGT
>NZ_PVMZ01000039.1 GCF_003001815.1 Actinoplanes italicus | reverse complement strand
TTACGAGAACGGCACCGACATCAGCCTGCTACCCGCACTAAACGTAGCCTGAAGACCAACTCATCGACCCTGTCCGTCGAAACGGGTCAAGCCCATGCTGGCGGTCGTGCGTGGTGACTTGCGGCGCCGGTGAAGCCGCAGGTCACCACGCGGGCGTGTGTGGTGAGCTGTGCCCGCATACGGACCGCAAGTCACCACGCAGGCGTGCTCGCGGTCGTGCGTGGTGAGCTGCGCCCGCATACGGACCGCAGGTCACCACGCGGGCGTGCCGCCTTCGGTGCGTGGTGACTTGCGGCGCCGGTGAAGCCGCAGGTCACCACGCAGGCGTGCTCGCGGTCGTGTGTGGTGAGCTGTGCCCGCATACGGACCGCAAGTCACCACGCAGGCGTGCTGGCGGTCGTGTGTGGTGAGCTGTGCCCGTATGCGGACCGCAGGTCACCGCGCGGGCGTGCTGCTTTCGGTGCGTGGTGACTTGCGGCGCCGGTGAAGCCGCAGGTCACCACGCGGGCGTGCTGGCGGTCGTGCGTGGTGAGCTGTGCCCGCATACGGACCGCAAGTCACCACGCAGGCGTGCTCGCGGTCGTGCGTGGTGAGCTGCGCCCGTATGCGGACCGCAGGTCACCGCGCGGGCGTGCCGCCTTCGGTGCGTGGTGACTTGCGGCGCCGGTGAAGCCGCAGGTCACCACGCAGGCGTGCTCGCGGTCGTGTGTGGTGAGCTGTGCCCGCATACGGACCGCAGATCACCACGCGGGGTGGGTTTGGACTGGCGGGTCCAAAAATGGCGCGCCACAGTCGCAGCCATGAACGACTACTACCTGCTCGGGCGCTCCGGCCTCCGCGTCAGCCGGCTGGCTCTCGGCACCATGAACTTCGGCGTCGGCGGTTTCCACGCCGCCTACGGCAAGCCGGAGGACGAGGCCGAGGCGATCTTCCGGCGGTACGTGGAGGCCGGCGGCAACTTCATCGACACCGCCGACTTCTACACCGCCGGGGAGAGCGAACGCATCCTCGGCCGACTCATCGCCCGGTCCGGCCTGCGTGACCGGCTCGTGCTCACCAGCAAGTTCACCAACAGCGTCGACCCGGCCGACCCGAACGCCGGTGGCAACGGCCGCAAGCACATGATCCGCGCCCTGGACGACTCGCTACGCCGGCTCGGCACCGACCACCTCGACCTCTACCTGCTGCACACCTGGGACCGGATCACCCCGCCCGAGGAGGTGGCCCGCACCTTCGACGACCTGATCCGGGCCGGGAAGATCCGGTACGCGGGACTGTCCGACGTCCCCGCGTGGTACGCCGCCCGCATCCAGACCCACGCCGAGGCGCACGGCCTCACCCCGATGGTGACCGTGCAGCTGCCGTACTCGCTGATCGACCGGGCGATCGAGCCGGAGTTCGTGCCGATGGCACAGACGCTCGGCATGGGCCTGACCGCGTGGAGTCCGCTCGGCGGCGGCCTGCTCACCGGCAAGTACCGCCGGACCGCCGACGGCCTCGACGGGGCAGGGCGGCTCGCCGGCTCGGGCGCGCAGATCGATGAACGCGACTGGCGGGTCATCGGCGAGCTCGAGAAGGTCGCCGCCGGCCTGGGACGCAGCATGGCTCAGGTGGCGCTCAACTGGGTGGTGACCCAGCCGGCCGTCGCGTCGGCGATCGTCGGGGCGAGCAGCGCCGGGCAACTCGACGGCACTCTGGCCGCGCTCGACTTCGCGATACCGGCCGACGCCCGCCGCCGGCTCGACGAGGCCGCCGCCTGGCCGCTGCCCAAGCCGTACTCGATGTTCACGGCGCAGTACCAGTCGTGGATCGTCAGTCCCGGACTCACCGTCGGGGACAAGCCGGCGGGGTACGCTCCGCCCGTGCTGAACGCCGCGCAGACCGGCGCTGACGCGCGGGAGCAGGCGACCGGTGCTGACGCGTAAGGGCGAGCAGACGCGCTCGCGGATCGTCGCCGGTGCCGCCGACGAGATCCGCGAGCGCGGCGTGGACGAGTTCCGGCTCGAGGACGTGATGGCCCGTACCCGGACCAGCAAGAGCCAGCTGTTCCACTACTTCCCGGACGGCAAGGAGCAGCTGCTGCTCGCCGTGGCGCGGCACGAGGCCGACCGGGTGCTCGCCGACCAGCAGCCGATGCTGGGTGACCTGACCACCTGGGAGTCCTGGCATCGGTGGCGCGACCGGGTGGTCGAGCGTTACCGGGAGCAGGGCACGGACTGCCCGATGAGCATCGTGCTCGGGCACGCGGGACGGCGTACGCCCGGGGCGCAGGCCGTGGTGACCGGGTTGATGAGCCGATGGCAGGAAGCGCTCGCCACCGGGGTCCGGCACATGCAGGCCGCCGGTGAGATGAACCCGGAGCTCGACCCTGGCCGGGCGGCCGCCGGACTGCTGGCCGGCGTCCAGGGTGGCGTGTTGTTTCTGCTCACCATCGGTGACACCGGTCATCTGGAGGCCGCCCTCGATCTGGGGCTCGGTGCCATGAGGTCTCAGCGCAACGACTCGTAATACTCCTTCATCGCGGGGAAGTAGTCGCTGAAGTCCGGCACGGGGGCGCCCTCCCGCGAGGCGACCAGGGCGTCGAGGTAGAACTCCCAGCCGGGGCCGGTCTCGCCGACGTTCTCGGTGCCGGTCAGATGCTGGGTGAAGCGCAGCTCGGTGACCCCGGCGGACTCGGTCAGCGTCAGGTCGAGGTGCCACTCGCCGTACTCGTCGACGGCCGACAGGGCCAGTCTCTGCCGCGGCTCGCACGCCTCGATGGTCATCTCCACCCAGGGGTCGCCCTCCTCCTGGACCATCTGGACCTTGATCGTGCGGCCCGGCGCGCCTTCGCCCTGCCAGGGACCGAACCAGCGGGCGGTGCGCTCCGGGTCGGTGAGGCTGGCCCAGACGTCGGCGACGGGCGCGCGGAAGGTGCGGGTGAGTACCAGGTCGTTGCCGAACAGGCGTCCGGCCGGGGTCGGGCTCATGCGCTTTTCTCCTCGTGCGTCGTGGGCGAGTGCGTCGTGGGCGAGTGCGTCGTGGGCGAGTGCGTCGTGGGCGAGTGCGTCGTGGGCGAGTGCGTCGTGGGCGAGTGCGTCGTGGGCGAGTGCGTCGTAGGCGAGTGCGTCGTGGGGGAGGTGAGGCGCTCGCGGCGGGTGCGGTGCACCTCGGTCTCCAGGGCGTCGAACCGGTGCTGCCAGCCGGACGGGCGGGTCAGCCGGCCGATCCAGCCGGCCAGCTCGTCGAGCGGGCCGGCGACCAGGGTGTAGACGCGGCGGCGGCCGTCGGCCGTGTCACGGACCAGGCCCGCGTCGCGCAGCACGCGCAGATGGCGGCTGATCGCGGGCCGGCTGATCGGGAAACGGCCGGCGACCTGCCCGGCGGTCAGCGGCTGGTCGCGCAGCAGCAGCAGGATCTCCCGCCGCACCGGATCGGCGATCGCGCCGGCCACCTCGTCCACCCGGGAAGCGTAACCTATCGGTTACGCGTTTGCCGAGACCGTGATGGCGTGAACCGCGTCGACGGTCTCCCGCGCGACCGCCCGGAGATCGGTCACGAGCGCCACCGCCTCCTCCAGCCGCCCTGCGCGGGCCGCCTGCTCCAGCCGGCCGGACGCCTCGGCCAGACCATGGGCGCCGAGGTTCCCGGCGGCACCCTTCATCTGGTGGGCCGCGTGCCGCAGGGCCGGCGCGTCGTCCAGCGCGAGAGCCTGCATACACTCCTCGATCAGGTCCGGGACCTGGGAGACAAGCCGTTGCAGCAGATCGGCGAGGGCCTGGTCGTCGACCGTCGGCGCGGCCGCCCGCAGCAGATCGAGGCGCCGCTCGATCTGCAGGCGGACCTCGGACCGGGCCGGGCCGGCGGCCGCACAGCGCTCCAGCGCGTTCGTGATGTCCTGCGGCATCACCGGCTTGGCGATGTGGTCGTCCATGCCCGCCTCCAGGCAGCGTTCCCGGTCCTCGGGCATGGCGCCGGCGGTCATCGCGATGATCGGCACGTGGCGGCCGCCGGTCTCCCGGCGGCGGATCTCGGCGGTCGCCGTGTAGCCGTCCATCTCCGGCATCAGGCAGTCCATGAAGATCGCCAGGTAGTCGTTCTCCGCCGCCAGGGCGACGGCGACCCGGCCGTCCGGGGCGACGTCGGCGCTGTAGCCGAGGCGGGCCAGGATGCCGAGGGCGACGGTCTGGTTGATCGAGTTGTCCTCCACGAGCAGCACGTGGCCATGGTTCTCGAGGCTCGCCGGAGGCTCCGCCGCGGGACCGTCCACCGGGGCGGCGACGACGCTCACCAGCAGGTCGTAGAGCTGGGACTGGCGGAACGGACGGGCGAGCGCGGCGCCCGTGCTGCCGATCGGGACGACCCGGGGTGTCGCCGCGTCCCGGAAGCCCTTGATCGTCCCGGCCTCCCGCTCGTCGCACAGCACGAGGTCGAAGGGCCGTCCGGAGGCGGTGGCCTCGGCCAGCACCCGCACCGCGGCCTCCCCGTCCTTCGCGGTGGCCGGTGCCATCCTCCAGGTCCGGAGCTGGTCCAGCAGTTCGTGCTGCGCGTCGCCGACCAGCAGGACGCGCAGCCCTTCGAGCGCGGGGTACTGGGGATCGGCGGCCCCCTCGGCGGGCCAGAGCGGCACGGTGAACGTGAAGGCGCTGCCGTTGCCGGGCCTGCTGGTCACACAGATCTGGCCGCCCATCACGGCCACCAGTTCGCGGCAGATCGCGAGGCCCAGACCGGTGCCGCCGAACCGCCGGGTGGTTCCGGCGTCGGCCTGCGTGAACGGCTCGAACAGCTCGCGCTGCTTGTCCTCGGCGATCCCGATGCCGGTGTCGGTGACCACGAACCGCACCGGCGTGGCACCGTCCGGACGGTCGTCGGACGTGGCCGTGGCGGTCACCTCGACGCTGCCCTCCTCCGTGAACTTGATGGCGTTGCCGACCAGGTTGAGCAACACCTGCCGCAACTTCCCGGCGTCGCCGCTGAGCGGGCGGTACAGACGGGGGTCGCAGCGGGCGGTGACCGTGAGGCTCTTGCCGGCGCAACTGTCGGCGACCAGGGCGACGACCTCGTCGAGCAGCCTGCAGAGGTCGAAGTCGATGCGTTCCGGCAGGGCCTTCCCGGCTTCCAGCTTGGAGAAGTCGAGGATGTCGTTGATCACCGAGAGCAGGCCGAGACCCGCGTTGCGGATGCCGTCGGTGTAGCGGCGCTGGGTGTCGTCGAGAGCCGTGTCCAGCAGCAGCCCGCTGAGTCCGATCACCCCGTTCATGGGGGTACGGATCTCGTGGCTCATCGAGGCGAGGAACTGCGACTTGAGCCGGGTCATCTCGATCGCCCGGTCCCGGGCCTGCTCCAGGGCGATCTCGGTCTGCCGCCGGGCCGTCACGTCGCGCCCGAAGGCGTGGAACGTGGGCGTGCTGTCCCGGCGGGTCCGCCACAGCGTCAGCTCGACCGCCAGTTCGGTGCCGTCCCGGCACAGCGCGTTCATCTCGGTCGGCCGGTCCAGCAGCCAGTCCCACCGGCCGTCCAGCAGCCGCCCGACCGCGCCGGCATAGCGGGCCGGGAGGATGGTGTCGAGCGCCCGGCGGCCGAGAACGTCGCCGCGCTGCCAGCCGGAGATCTGCTCGGCCTGCCGGTTGAACTCGGTGATCCGGCCGTCGGCGTCCATGCTGACGAACGGGTCGCTGGCCGCCGTCATGATCATCTGGAACTGTTCGCGTTCCAGGCGCAGCCGCTTGTCCGACTCGACCTCGGCGGTGATGTCCTGCACCGAGGCGAGCACCACGGGGCCGCTGTCACCGTCGACGGCGGTCAGGCTGATCTCGGCGGGGAACTCGGTGCCGTCCTTGCGTATCGCCGTCAGTTGCATCCCCTCACCCATCCGGCGCGGCGCCGGATTGGCCAGGTAGTCGCGGCGGTGGGCGATGTGCCGGGACCGTCGTGCGGCCGGGACCAGCGACTCGACCGACGCGCCGACGAGCTCGTGACGTTCGTACCCGAAGATCTGCAGTGCCTGCGGGTTGGCCAGGACGATCCGGCCCTCCGCGTCCACGCAGATCATCGCCTCCGGCGACGCGTCCACCATGCCCTGGAATTTGCGTTCGTCCACCCGTACTTCGGTGATCTCGGTGGTGGCGTGGCAGATTGCGACCGGGCGCCCGTCCGGATCGCGCATCGGGAAGACCGAGGTGACGAACGTCCGGGTGGCGTCACCGTCGGCCCGCTCGTCCTCGAAGACCATCGGCCGGTCCCGGGTGAGCACCGCACGGTCCCGCCGGACGATCTCGGCCAGTTCCTCGGGGCTGTGCAGCTCATGATCGGAGAGTCCCAGGGCGCCGCCCTCGGGAAGTCCGTGCAGCTGCTCGAACGCGGTGGAGGCGAGCAGGTAGCGCCCGTCGAACCCTTTGACGGTGAAGGCGGTGGGCACCTGCTGGAGGACCCCTGCCATCTCCTCGCGCTGCCGGAGTTCACGGTGGGACGCGTCGACCTGGGCGCCGGTCACCAGCGCGACCGCGCCGACCAGGGCCACGTTCGAGGCGACCAGCATCGCGAACCGGGCGTGGATGCCGTACCAGCCCGCGTGTTCCCCGGCGATCAGCAGCAGTCCGAACACCGGCAGGGCGACCATCGCCGTAGCCAGAAGCCGCCGGGTCAGTACACAGCTGGTGGAGCTGCCGAACAGCAGCCGTGCGATCCCAGTGTGTGAGCCGGCGGCCAGGACGGTGGCCGCGAGCAGCAGGGACACCGCGGCCGGCCCGAAGGCGAGCGGCGGCAGCCGTTCGAAGAGCACGCCGTAGCAGTCGAGCAGGCTGATCGCTCCGGCCGCGACCGCGACCACCTGACTCGCGGTCAGCATCCACGGCTGGGGTGGCGCGGTCAGCAGAATCGTCTGCCCGATGGCGAGGAGGACGAACGCCATCGCGGTGGTCGGTGCCACGCCGAGAGGCGACAAGGCGATCGCGGCGGCGATCAACGGCAACACCGCGGCGGTACGTCGCACGAGTGGCCGTGGCACGCGAGCGATGACGATCGTCGTGACACCGATGAGGACCAGGCACCATCCGGTGCCGGGGGACACAGGTATCAGCAGCGACAGGCCGAGGACGAAGGCGAGTGCTCCGGTCGTCACCTGATAGATCACGGATCTCCTCCGGAGGTTGGTTATTTCTCCGATTTAACACTTTCGGTTGGTTTTGGGAGGACAATCATGAGATTGGGTCCCCGAGGAGGCCGCCATGGCAACCGTCCTGGTCGTTGACGACGTCGCCGAGAATCGCGACCTCGTGACCATGCTTCTCAGCTGCCGGGGCCACGAGGTCCTCGAAGCCCGCGACGGGAACGACGCCCTCGACGTCGTACGCGCCCGTCACCCCGACATCGTCGTCTCCGACGTGCTGATGCCCGGCATCGACGGCCTCGAGCTGGTGCACCGCCTGCGGTCCGACGACGACCCGGCCACCGCCTCCTCGCCGGTGATCTTCTACACCGCCAACTACCTGGAACCCGAGACCCGGCCGATCGCCGACGCCTGCGGGGTCTCGCGCGTGGTGCTGCGCGATGCCGACCCCCGCGAGCTGCTCGACGCCGTCGACGAGGTGCTCGCCGCCGGGCCGGTCGCGGTCAGCGTCGGACCGGCCGAGGAGTTCGCCCAGGTCCACAGTCGTGCCGTCAACGCCAAACTCGTGGAGAAGGACAGGGCGCTGCGGCACCGGGAGCGCCAGTTCGAGGCCATGGCGACCGCGTCACCGGTCGGGATGGCCCTGCTCGGGCCGGACGGCGACGCCACCTACGTCAACCCGCGGCTGACCGAGATCACCGGCGAGCCGGCCGGCCGGCTCGCCGGTGAGGGATGGCTGACCTGTCTCGAACCGGAGGTTCGCCGGGAGGCCGTCGACGCGGTCCGTCACCCGGACGCCGGGACGGTCGAGCACCGGTACCGCACCCACCTGATCCGCACCGACCTGACCGACCGGTGGCTGCGCGTGCACCTGCGGCCGATCGCCGACGCCGAGAGCGAGGTGTCCGGCGCGGTCGTCATGGTCGACGACATCTCCGACGTGGTGGCCGCCGAGGAACGGGTCGCCTACGAGACGCGGCAGCGGCAGGAGGAGGCGGCCGGGCACGACGAAGAACGCCTCGACAGCCTGCGCCGGATGGCCGGCGGCATCGCCCACGACTTCAACAACCTGCTCGGCTCGATGCTGGGCTTCGTGCAGCTGGTCAGCGACTCGGTCGCCGCCGAGGAGGACGCCGGGCGCCTCGACCGGCTGGCCGCGGCCGCGATCATCGAGGACCTGGGCCAGGTCACCCGCGGCGGGCGGCGGGCCACCGTCCTCACCGAACAGTTGCTCGCGTTCGGCCGCCGCGAGGTCAACGAGCCGGTCACCGTCGACCTGAACAGCTTCATCGCGGCGCTCGTCCGCGAGTTCACCGCGGAGCAGGTCACCGTCGCGTTGTGGCTCGCCGACGACACGCCACCGGCCCGCATCGACCGCCGATGCCTCGACCGGCTGATGCACAGTCTGCTGCGCAACTCGTGCGAGGCCATGCCGTCCGGCGGCACGATCACCGTGAGCACCTCGGCCGATCCGGCGGGCGGCGCGGCGTTCGTCGAGGTGACCGACAGCGGCACCGGCATGACGCCCGAGGTCCAGCGACGGGCCTTCGAGCCCTTCTTCTCCACCAAACCCGGCGTCCGTACGGCCGGACTCGGCCTCTCCACCGCACACGGCATCGTCACGCAGGCCGGCGGCGCGATCGTGCTGACCTCACCACCCGGATCCGGCACCACCGTCCGGGTCCGCCTGCCCGCCGCCGCGCGGGAGGTGACACTGGAGCGTCCCGGCCCGCCCGGCACCGCCACCCGTGACGCGACCGGCGAGGTCACGGTGCTGCTCGTCGACGACGACGAACCGCTGCGGGGCGCCGCCGAGCGGTTCATCGCCAAGGGCGGTTACCGGGTTCTCACCGCCGGTTGCGGCGCCGAGGCGCTGCGCCTCGCCGAGGAGTACGCCGGCCCGATCCACTGCCTGGTCACCGACGTGATGATGCCCGGTATCGACGGCCGCCAGCTCGCCCACCGGGTGCTCGAACTGCGGCCGGAGGCCAGGGTCGTGTTCATCTCCGGTTTCGCCGAGGCATTGCTCGCCGACGACGGGACGACCCTGGAACCGGGCCGTCCCGTCGTCGCGAAACCGTTCACCGGCGCCCAGCTCCGCGAGGCGATCGCCGCGGAGCTGGGCGCCGTCCGGTGATCCGGATCAGACGCTGGTGCAGACGGCGCCGTTCAGGTCGAACACCGCCGGGAGCACGTTCGGTCCGCTGTAGTTGCCGACGAAACCGACGCTCGCGGTCGCCCCCGGCGCCAGGACGCCGTCGCTGGTCACCTTGACCGTACGGCCGCTCTGGTTCCAGGTGGCGCTCCACCCGCTGCTCACGCTCTGCCAGCCGGTCGGCCAGGTGAACGTCAGCGTCCAGCCGTTGACCGGCGCCGCCGCGTTGCTGGTGACGTCGACCGCGCCGACGTACCCGTTGCCCCAGTCGTTGACGTCACGGAACTTCACCGTGCACGTCGAGCTCCCCGGAGTGCCGGTCGTGAAGGTCAGCGGCGGCGAGGCGGGGGAGACCCGGCCCGAGCCGTCGCGGGCCACCACGTTCACCGTGTACCGGCGGCCCGGGTCGAGGTTGCCGACGGTCAGTGACGTGCCGGTGGTCTCGCCGAGCTGCTCGCTCGTGCCGCCGTTCTGCCGGAACACCTCGTACTTGAGCCCGGCGGGCCCGGCAGGCCAGGAGATCGTCGCGGTGCGGGCGGTCACGGTCGCGGCAGGTTTTCCGGGCGCCTTCGGCGAGTTCGCTTCGGTACGGCCGGCGCGCACCGTGACCAGCGAGATCGAGTACGGCGCGAGCGTCTGCGACGACGCCGACCCGGCCGGCGCCGTGGCCACCCCGTCCGCTCCGTTGGTGAAGCTCGCGACCGACGGCGTGCCCGCGGCGGCCGTGAACCCGTGGTAGTTCAGCTCCACGGTCCGCGACGCGTCCGGATCCTTGTTGATCAGCAGCACCGCCACGTCGCCGTTGGCCTTGCGCACCGCGTGCGCGCTGACCAGAGCGTCGTTCGATCCCGCGCCGACGAACCGGTCACCGGCCTTCGCGAAGTCGCCGACCAGAGACAACGCGTGGTACGGCGCGAACGGCGTGTTCATCGGCGGCTGGCAGACGGTGTTGTCGGCGTTGCAGTTCCCGCTGGAGAGCAGGCCGTAGTCGTTGTAGTCGGTCTCGCCGGCGATCTCGGAGACCGTGCCCAGGCCGTTGTGGACGTTCCACCAGTGGACGGTGAACACGCCCTGGGCCAGCAGCGAGCTGTAGGCGTCGGCGAGGAACAGCGCGCCCGGCTGGGTGTTGCGGCCGACGTCGACGTTCGTCTCGGTCATGCTGATCCTGATGCGGTCCGCGTTCGTGCCGGCGTACTGGCTGATCTGCTGCTTGAGCAGGTACACGGCGTCCTGGATGTGCGCGGTCCGGTCGAGCGCGTCGGCCGGCGCGCTGCCGCCCGGATACCAGTGCACGTCCACGAAGTCGATCGCCGCCCCGGCGCGGGTCAGCACCTCCTGGTTCCAGCTGCCCTGGTCACCGGAGCCGACGATGGCGTCCGGCCAGTTGCCGGGCATGGTGAGCACGGCGCCCACCTTGATGGTCGGGTCGACGGCCTTCATCGCCTGTGAGTAGGCGACGACGTGTGACGCGTACTCCTTGGGGCTCTTGTCGGCGTGGTCGTCGGCCTCCCACGCCGAGCCGTAGTGGCCGTTGCCGTAGTTCTCGTTGCCGATGGTCCAGTACTTGGCGCCGTACCCCTTGGTGACGTTCGCGTAGCGGACCCAGTCGGCGGCCTCCTGGGCGGTGCCGGTCCCGTAGTTGGCGATGATCATCGGCTGGGCGCCGGTACGCCGCGCGCCGGCCATGAACGTGTCGAAGTCGGTGTCCGGCGCGACGTAGCCGCCGGGAGCGGTGTGATCGCGCCAGTGGTAGATGTCGGCGTAGGAGCCACCGGGGTAGCGCACCATCGTCACGCCGGCGTCACCGAGCAGGTCGGCGACGGCCGGGGTGCCGAGCTGGCTGTCCCAGATGGCGTGGTTGACGCCGACCGCGACGTCACCGACACCGGCCAGACCGGCCCGGACGTCGATGTCGACACGTGTTTCGGCGGGTGCGGCGGTGGCGCTCACACCGGCGGACGGTGGTAGGACGGCGGCTGCGGCGGCGAGCAGGACGGCGCTCGCAAGCCGTTTCCACGGCATTGTCTTCTGCACGAGAGTCTCCGCTGACGTGGGGATGATGTTGGGAGCGCTCCCATAATCCGCGTAACAAAAGAAACATGTCAATGAGTCCCGTCGCCCCGCCCTGGGCACCGCGTTTGTCGGGCCGGGTTCCGGGCGTGGTGTGGCGGGGTGGTTCGGGCGGGCCGGACGGACTCCAGGAACTGTCGGCCTGGCTGACCGGCCCGTCCGCCACCCCGCCGGACTGGGTTCTCACGCCGGAGTAACCGTCGTTCCGGGCGTTCGTCGACGAGCTTGCGGAGACCTCACGGGTCCCCGGGCACCTGTGGCTGGACCCGTAGGGCCCGCCGGGCTACTGCTCGGTCGCCGGTGAGCTCCGCCGGGGCTTGGCGATCCGCACCCGTCTGTTGGCGGCCCACGCCTCTACCTGTTCGCCGAGCCACACCTTGCCCTGCGCCAGTTCGGCGACGGGCTCGGGGAAGTCCGGCTGGATGGTGATCTGGTAGACGCGCTGGCGGCTGAGGTTGCCGAGGATCTTTCCCACCTCGGTGGGGCCGACGAGATAGATACGCTGGGCCATGCAAGGGACTATAGTCCAAGGACTAGTAGTGATCATCTTCGCCCCTGCCCATGAGGGAGCCGCGAGATCTTGTGAAATCGCGCCGCCGGGCCGACCCGAACCTCACAAGAACTGCGGGGGAGGGCGATGATCGCGCGGTGGAGAGAACGCGCAGTGAGGACTTCCGGCGGGCGGCCCGGCCCGACGCCGGGCTCTTCACCCGACGAGTGAACTATCCGATCGCGGCTCACCTCGGGGTGCTGGCTCACCGGCTCGGGCTGCGACCCTTCGCGCTCACCCTGGTCAACCTGGTGCTCGGGGTCGCGGGCTCGGCGCTCGTCGTCGCCGCGACCCCGGCAGCGGCGGCGATGGCGTGGCTGTCGTGGCAGGCCGCCTACCTCGCCGACTGTGCGGACGGTCAGCTGGCCCGGGTCACCGGCGTCGCCTCCGAGGCGGGTGGGCGGCTCGACGTGCTGGTGGACGTGGCCGTACAGATCGGATTGGTCATCTCCGTCGTGATACTCGCCGGTGGCGCACCGGCCTGGCTGGTGGCCCTGTTCGCCGCGAGCTGGATGATCTCCATGGTGACGTCGGTGCTGGCCCGCGACGGCGCGAACCTCAGTCTGCTGCCGTCGCGGGCGTGGCCGGTCCAGGCCGTGAAGATGGTCCGCGACCACGGCTTCAAGGTGACCGTGATCGCGGTGGCCGCCGCTGCCGGTCCCGGCCCGATGACCTGGCTGATCGTCGGCTACACCGTCCTGAACTGCGGATTCCTGTTCGCGTCGATCGCCCGGTCGGCCCGGCCGGCGTAGGCGGCGGCCCGGCCCAGCTCCTCCTCGATACGGATCAGCTGGTTGTACTTCGCGGTCCGGTCACTGCGCGACAGCGAACCGGTCTTGATCTGCCCGCACCCGGTCGCGACGGCCAGATCGGCGATCGTGGTGTCCTCGGTCTCGCCGGATCGGTGTGACATCACCACCCGGTACCCGGCCCGGTGCGCGGTGTCGACCGTGCGCAGGGTCTCGGTGAGCGTGCCGATCTGGTTGACCTTCACCAGGATCGCGTTGGCGTACCCACCCTCGATACCGCTGGTCAGACGGTCGGCGTCGGTGCAGAACACGTCGTCGCCGACCAGCTGCAGCCGGTCGCCGGCCTTCGCGGTGAGCCGCTTCCAGCCGGTGAAGTCGTCCTCGGCCATCGGGTCCTCGATCGAGCTGATCGGGTACCGGCCGGCCAGGTCCAGCAGGTACGCGATGTGCTCGTCCACGCTGCGGGTGCGCTTCTCGCCGGCGTACACATAGGCCCCGTCGTGGAAGAACTCGGAACTGGCCGGATCGAGGCAGACCGTGATGTCGGCGCCGGGACGGTAGCCGGAGTCCTCGATGGCGCTCACCACGAACCGCAGCGCCTCGTCGGCGTCGGTGAAGTCCGGCGCGAACCCGCCCTCGTCGCCGACGTTGGTGCTGTGCCCGGCCGCGGCCAGCTGCTTGCGCAGCGTGTGGAACACCTCGGAGCCCATCCGTACCGCCTCGGAGAACGTGGGCGCGCCCACCGGCGCGATCATGAACTCCTGGAAGTCGAGCGGGTTGCCGGCGTGCGCGCCACCGTTGACGATGTTCATCATCGGCACCGGCAGCAGCCGCGCGCCGACCCCGCCGACGTAGCGGTACAGCGGCTGCCGGTGCGCGGCCGCGGCGGCCTTCACCACGGCCAGCGAGACGCCGAGGATCGCGTTCGCGCCGAGACGGCTCTTGTCCTTCGTACCGTCCAGCTCGATCATCGTGGCGTCGATCAGCGCCTGCTCCTCGGCGTCGAGGCCGGTCAGAGCCGTGGCGAGCTCACCGTTCACCGCGGCGACCGCCCGGCTGACACCCTTGCCGTGGAACCGGTCCGGATCGCCGTCGCGTAACTCGACCGCCTCGTTGGCGCCCGTGGACGCTCCCGACGGGACGGCCGCGCGTCCGGTCGCACCGTTCGCGAGCACCACGTCCACCTCGACGGTGGGATTCCCCCGGCTGTCCAGGATCTGCCGCCCGGCGACCCGGCTGATGGCTGTCATTCTCGATCAACCCCTTTCGCTTGTACGGGGGAAAGCGTGGCCGTCCGCACGAGGTGTTGTCATCGCGAGAAGTGACACGTTGACCCGTACCCTGAGGTGCGGGTTTAGGGTTTCGGGATGCGAGTGGGGGAGTTGGCGCGCCGGACCGGGACGACGATCCGGGCGTTGCGTTACTACGAGGAGGCCGGGCTGGTCGTGCCCCGGCGGCTGGGTAACGGCTACCGTGACTACGAGCCGATCGCCGAACGGCAGGTCGCGCAGATCCGCGAGCTGATGGCCCTGGGCCTGTCCGTCGAGGAAACCCGCCCGTTCGTCGAGTCGATCGCCAACGACGACGACGTGTGCGCGGCCGCCGTGGCCACGTTCCGCAGCACCGTCAGCAGCCTCCAGGAGCGGATCGGCGAGCTGACCGCCCAGCGGGAGGCCCTCGACGCCCGCATCGACGCCGCCGCTCACCGCATCGTGACCGGCCCACCCGCGCCCGGCACCGACCCGGCCGAGCTGGTCGGCAAGCCGCTGCCGGGGCTGCACTTCTACGCCAGCGACGGGCGGCCGGTCGCCCTGGACGCGCTCGGCCCCGGCCGGACCGTGGTGTTCGTCTACCCGTTGACCGGTCGTCCCGGCGTCGATCTGCCGCGCGGCCTGCTCGAGGTGCACGGCGCCCGCAGCCGGGACAGCTGGCTGCGCGACCACCACGCCGAACTGCTCGCCGCCGGCGCGGCCCGGGTGTACGGCCTGTCCGCCCAGTCCACGGGCTACCAGCGCGAACTCGCCCACCGCCTGCGCCTGCCGTACCCGCTGATCCCCGACCCGAAGCTGACCCTGGCCGCCGCGACCGCCCTGCCGACCCGGACCGACGGCGACCTGACCGTCTACGAACGCCTCACCCTGATCGTCACCGACGACCGCGTCGAGCACGTCTTTCATCCGATCCCGGACCCGGCCTCACACGCCCTCGACGTGATGCGCTGGCTGACCCAGCGCCGATGAACGCTTGTCGCCGCTGTCACAGGTCTTGTGCGGATCGGCCGCGGAAGCGACCCGAACCCCACAAGGTTGGCGAGTGGAGGGCGGCCGGCCGCGAGGCTAGTCGCCGAGGTCGATGATCTCGCGGCCCAACGGCCAGAACGCGACCGGCACCAGCTTGAAGTTGGCGATGCCGAAGGGGATGCCGATGATCGTCACGCACTGGGCGATCCCGGCGACCAGGTGGGTCAGGGCCAGCCACCATCCGGCCAGCACGACCCACAGGACGTTGGCGACGCCCGAGGCGACGCCGGCGCTGGGGCGGCTCACCACGGTGCGGCCGAACGGCCACAGGGAGTAGACGGCCAGGCGCAGCGAGGCCACGCCGAACGGGATGGTGACGATCAGGGCGAAGCAGATCAGCGCGGCCACGCCGTACCCGATCGCCAGGACGAATCCGCTGCCGAAGATGAACCACAGGACATTGAGGATCAGGCGCACCTCCTCAGGATGAACCCCGCGCGCCACCCTCGCAGAGGGAAGCCGGTTCCAGATCGACGATGAACCGGGAGCCGCCGGCCGGGTTCGGCTCGTGGTGCACCTCGCCGTGGTTGGCGCGGGCCAGGCCACGGACGATGTACAGGCCCAGGCCGGTGCCCCTGACGCTGGTGGCGTCGCGTTCGGCGCGGGTGAGCCGGTCGAACAGGCGGTCGCGGAACTGCTCGGGCACGCCGGGACCGCCGTCCTCGACGGTCACGTGCACCAGCCGCTCGCTGCGGCCGATGTGCACGGCGGTCGCGCCGCCGCCGTACTTGGCCGCGTTGGACAGCAGGTTCACCAGGATCTGCTGCAGGTGGCCGGGGGAGAAGAGCACCCGCACGTCCTCGCCGTAGACCGGCACCAGCTCGTCGTCGAGGGCGCGGGCCACCTCCTCGCGGACGGACAGCTCGTGGCGGTCGGCGCGGATCGAACCCGCGTCGATGGTGACCATGGCGAGGACCTCGCGGACGATCGTGTCGAGCCTGGTGGCCTGCCGTCCGATGGCGTCGATCGCGCGGGTGCGGCGCCGGTCGTCAAGGCCGGCCCAGTCGTCGGCGAGGATCTCGGCGTGGCCCTGGATGGTGGTCAGCGGGTTGCCGATCTCGTGGCCCAGCATGCCGATGATGTCGAGTTTCAGCTGGTTGGCGGCCTCGAGTTCGGTGTTGCGCTCGGCGAGCACGGCCGCCGCGTTGTCCCGGGCGCGTTCGGCGGTGCGGCGGCCGCTGATGTCGGTGAACACGCCGATGAGGTGCTTCGGCCGTCCGCTGTCGTCGCGGACCAGCGAGATGGTGGCCTCGGTGTCGACCCGGTGCCCGCCGGCGTGCCGGAGCAGGCCCTCCCGCGTGTACGAGTCCGCCTCCCCGGCGAACAGACCGGCGGTCAGGCGCTGGTAGTCGCGGTGGTCGGCCGGGTCGAGCAGGTCCGTCTCGGCGGTGCCGGTCAGCTCGCCGACGGTGTACCCGAGCATCCCGGCGAACGCCGGGTTGACCGCGATCAGGGTGCCGTCGAGCGCGCGGATGACCTGCCCGGCCGCGGAGTTGTCGAACTGGGCACGCAACCGCTGCTCGCTCTCGGCGAGGGCGACCTCGGCGTCGCGGGCCGCGGTCACGTCGGTGTTGATCTCGAGGACCTGAGGCGGTTCGCGGCGGCCGTCGGAGCCCGGTTCGGGCTGGTGAAGGACCTGGCGGCTGAGCACGGTGAGCGTACGCCCGCCGGCCGTGACGTGCTGCAGCTGCCCCTCCCAGGATCCCTCGCGCTCCAGGTGCTCACGCTGCCCGGCGGCGGTGTCGTGACCGTCGAACGCGGTGACCAGCAGCCGGTCCACGGGCTTGCCGGTGGCGGCGGAGAGCGGCCACCCGTACAGAGCCGTCGCTCCCGCGTTCCACCAGCGGATCACACCGTCGAGGTCGCGCACGATCACGGCGGCCGGGATCAGCTCGAGCAGGCGGGCCTGGCGGCGCAGCTCGGACTCGGCGGCCCGGCGGGCGGTCACGTCCTCGACCTGGCCGGTGATCGCCGTCATGGCCGCGTCGGCCAGCAGGGTGAGCAGCTGAGGGTCGCCGTCGGCGAGGCCCCCGGTGGCGGCGACCATCCGCATGGCCTGCCCGTCCGGGTCGGTGAGATGGACCGACGCGGCTTCGCCGGTCGAGATCACCTCGAGGGTACGGTCAGCGATGAGCCGGAGTACCTCGTCGCGATCGGCGGCCACCGCGCTGATCTCCCGCTGGACCCGGATGGTGGCGCGCAGCCGGTCCGCCTCCCGGGCCGCGGACCGCTCGGCCGTGACCGCGTCGGTGACGTCCCGCCCGGTCGCCATGACCACCTGCTGGTCCGCGACGACCGTGCCCGACCAGTGCACCCACCGGTATCCGCCGTCCCTGGCCCGGTACCGGAAGGTCCCCGCGCCGGGGCCGTCTGCCGCCGCCACCTCGTCGGGATGCCGCAGCGCGGACAGTCTCGTACCCACCAGGTCGTCCTCGGACCAGCCGAGTAGCCGCTGCCAGGCCGCGTTGACCCGCAGCACCGTCCCGTCGAGCGTGGTGAGCGCCAGCAGGTCCGGGCTCGCCGGCACCCAGTGACCGTCGCCGTCGAGCACCGCCGTGCCGATCGGGGACGCCTCGACCAGCGACCGGAACCAGGCCTCGCTGTCGGCCGGCGCCCGCCGGCTGCCGCTGTCGACCACCTCGGCGATCAGGAACGACCGCCCGGCGTGGTCGTGGCCGAGGAAGTTCCGGGACGAGATCCACACCCGGGAGCCGTCGCGGCGGACCAGGACCCGCTCGATCACCGCCTCGCGGATCTCGCCGCGGACCATTCCGTCGAAGAGCCCGTCGACCACGGCCCGGTCCTCGGCCGCGACCACGAGCAGCGACGACTGCCCGACCAGCTCGTGATGGCCGTATCCGACGAGGTCGCTGAACGCCCGGTTGACCGCGACGAACCGTCCCACCTCGCCCTCGGCCAGGCTGACGACGACCTTGGGCACCGGGCTGGCGGTGAACGCGCCCACCAGCAACTCCAGCGGCTGCCCGTCGACGCGTTCCAGGATCCCGACATGCACAAGAACACGATCGGCTGGAACGCGCCGGACGTGAGCCGCGCCTCCCGGACGGAGGGGTCGTGTCCAACCATTAAGCCCGCGTTCATCCCGTACGTGTGCCGGCGTTCGCCGGGCGCTGGTGCAATGCCGTGTCCTTGACGGCTCGACCACGGGGGAACCACGAACGTGACAGCGACGACCTCGCCGGGACCGCACGCGCGGCGTCCCGAGATGAAGGCTCTGACCGGACTCCGGGCGGTGGCCGCGACAGGTGTCGTGGTCTCGCACACCGGGGTGCCCGACAGCCTGCCCGAGGAACTCGCCAAGATCGCCCAGTGGGGCTACATCGGCGTACCGATGTTCTTCATGCTCTCCGGTGTCGTCCTCGCCTACAACTATCCTGACCTGCGGTTCTGGGAGGGACGGCGGACGATCCGGTTCTACGTCGCGCGGATCGCGCGGGTGATGCCGCTGTACTGGGCGATGATCGCCTACTGCGTGGCGTACTACTACGTGGTCGGCCGCCACCAGTATCCGGTGCCGCTGCTGCAGAACGTCTTCGCCGTGCAGACGTGGAGCGGCGACATCAAGGTGGCGCAGAGTTACTACAACGGCCCGGGTTGGTCCATCGGCGTCGAGATGTTCTTCTACCTGCTCTTTCCCTTCCTCATCCCGTACGTCGCGCGCCTGTACCGGCGGTTCGGCGCCCGGGGCCTGGTCACCCTGATCGCGGCGATGACCCTGATCGTGTTCGCCCTCTGGACGTACTTCTACCTGAGCGGCCGGTCCGCACTGCCCGCCGCCGACCCCGGTTCGGCGCACCGCTGGCTCTACCGCAACCCCCTCTGCTACCTGCCGATCTTCGTGTGCGGCATGGCGGTCGCGTTCCTCATCCCGCACGTCCGCGGGTGGAGCACCCGGCGGCACCACCTCGTGCAGGCCTTCGTGTTCTGCTACGTCTTCGGGCTCGCGATGTTCCGCAGCACCGGCCCGGGGTGGGGGACCGCCTCCTACGGGCTGTTCTTCGTGGCACCGTTCGCGCTCGTGCTGGTCAGTCTGGCCACCGACCGCGGGTGGATGGCCAGGTTCCTGGCCACGGCGCCGATGATGCGGCTCGGGGTGGCCAGCTACGCCCTCTACATCACGCACCGGTGGCTGGTCGGCAAGATGCCCGCGGCCGAGTTCATCGAGAAGGGCAGCGGGCTCGTCCCGTACGTCTCCCTGGTGATCGTGATTTTCTTCCTGTTGCTGATCGCCGAGGGTGCCCATCAGTACATCGAGGAGCCGGCCCGCCGCTGGATCGTCAGGATCACCCGCCGTCCGGACGTGCCGAGCGCCGGGACGGTGAATACCGTCGCCGACCCGCGTCCGTTGGAGCCGGCGGGCGTTGTACCCCAGCATGGCGGTGGAGAAGCCCGACGAGCGTGACCGTGTGGTCGGTGACGCCGAATTCGTCCGTGGCGTCTTCGACGCGTTGCCCATCGCCGTAGCCGTCACCCAGGGCCCGGAACACCGCGTGGTGGCCGCCAACACGGCCTACCGGGCTCTGACCGGGCGGCCCGCGCCGGGCGGCGCCCCGACCCGTGAGCTGTTCCCTGAGCTGGCTGGGCAGCAGGTCTACGAGATGCTGGACCGGGTGTACGCCTCGGGCGTGCCGGAGACGATCCGGGAATGGCGGATGCACCTGGTCGACCAGGAGACCGCCGAGGCGATCGAGGTGTCGCTGAACTGCGAGTTCCTGCCGCACCGGTCGGCGGCAGCGCCGGACCGCAGCATGATCGTCATCGTCACCGACGTCTCCGACCGGGTACGCGAACGGCATGCCGCCCAGGAGCGCGCCGAACTGGCCGAGCAGCGGTACGCGCACGCCGCCGACGTGATCGCGTCGCTGCAACGGGCCCTGCTCCCGGCCGGCCTGCCGGTGCTGCCGCAGGCCCGGATCGCCGCCTCCTACCTGCCCGCGGAGGCGGACACCGCAGCCGGCGGCGACTGGTTCGACGCGGTCGTGCTGCCCGCCGGCCGGGTGGCGCTGGTCGTCGGCGACGTGGTCGGGCACGGCGTCGCCGCCTCGGCCACGATGAGCCAGCTGAGGGCCGTCCTGCACGACCGGCTCGAAGAGGACGGCGACATCGTGGCGGCGCTGGCGGCCGCCGACCGGGTGGCCGCACGGGTGCCGGGCGCCCGCGCCGCCACGGTCTGCGTGGCCGTGCTGGACACCGCGGACGGTTCGATCCGCTACTGCACCGCCGGTCACCCGCCGCCACTGATCGCTGCTCCGGGCAGCGACGCGCGCTATCTGCCGCCGACCGGATCCGGGCCGCTGGCGTCCGGGCGGCCACCGGTCGTCGCGGACGCGCAACTGGACGAGGGCGCGGTGCTGGTGCTGTACAGCGACGGGATCCTCGAGCGTCCGGGCCGCCATCACGGACAGGCGGTGGCCGAGCTGCTGCAGGTGGCGTCGGACGCGGCCGCCGACCGGGCGCTGCCGGACCCGGAGGCGACCGCGGCACGGCGGGTCTGCGACCAGACCATCGAACTCCTGGTACGCGCTACCGGTCACGCCGACGACATCACCATCCTGGCGGCCCAGCGGACCCCGCCGGCTCCGGGGGTGGATCTGGAGACGGCCGCGACACCGGACTCGGTCCGTGCCGTGCACCGCACGGTCGCGGGCTGGCTGGCCGGGGTGGGAGGCGGCAGCGGTGATCTCGTCGCGGTCCAGCACGCCATCGGTGAGCTGGTCACCAACGTGGTCGACCACGCGTACGCCGATGAACCCGGCCCGCTCACGGTGACCGGCGAACTGCGGGAGGACGGGACCGTACGGATCGAGGTCTGCGACCGCGGCCGGTGGCGGGAGCGGTCGCCGGCGATCAGCGGGCAGCGCCGGGGCCTGGGACTCGTGATGGCCGGGGCGATGGTCGACGACCTGCGCATCGACCACGGCGCGGGTGGCACCACGGCCACCCTGACGCACCGGCTCGCCGGTCCGGCCCGGCTCCTCGACGCGGACGGGCTCGCGCCGGTGCCGCCGCCCGGCCGGGGCCGGACCGACCCGGAGCTGCTGCTCATCCTCGAACAGCCGGCCGGTCCGCCGCCCGCGATCCGCCTGGACGGGCCGGTGACCGCGCTGACCAGCGGAATGATGGCCCGCGAACTACGGCGGCTGACCGCCGGCGGCACACGGGACCTCACCGTGGACCTCACCGGGGTGACCGTACTGGCCAGCGCCGGGGTAGCCGTCCTGCAGCAGGCCACCGCGATGAGCCGGGAGCACGGGCGGCAGCTGCGCCTGTTCGCGCCGTCGGGCACCGTGGCGCAGCACGTGCTCAGTCTCGTCGCCATAGCCCATGACACCGGGAAGAGCTCATGATGTCGTACGGCGACACGCCCGCCCTGTGGATCGTCGTGCAGCAGGTCGGCGCTCAACGGCTGCTCCGGCTCGTGCTGACCGGTGAGCTGGACGCGATCAGTGCCGCCGAACTGCACGGACAGCTCGTCGCGGGCCTGGCCGCGGCCACCCCTTCGGCGGTGGAACTGGATCTGGCCGCCGTGACGTTCCTGGACGCGGCGGGAGTGCGGTGCCTGATCGGCTGCCTGCACGACGTGGAGGGGGCCGGCAGTACGTTCGCGATCGTCGACCCGTCCGAGGTGGTTTGTCAGGTGCTGCGGATCTCCGGCCTGATCGACATCCTCGGCGTGCGTCAGAAGGCCCCGGGGAGGCTCAGTACGAAGATCGAGCCGCCGTCCGGCGCCGGCTCGTAGTGGACGTCGCCGCCGTTCGCGCGGGCGAGTTCGCGCACGATGTACAGGCCCAGACCGGTGCCCTTGACCGTCTTCGTGGTGTCCAAGGCCCGGCTGAACCGTTCGAACAGGAGCGGGCGTAGCGCATCGGGTACGCCCGGACCGCCGTCGTGGACCGCGATCCGCACGGTCGGCCCGTCCGTGCCGACCGTCAGCATGGTGGCGCCACCTCCGTACTTGCGGGCGTTGGACAGCAGGTTCGTCACGATCTGGGACAGATGACCGGGCTGCACCGACACGGTGATCCCGGCCGCGCAGTCCAGCAGTGCCGAGGTGCCGGTGTTCGCCAGGACGAGCGTCAGATGCTCCTGGACACCGACCGGTTCGGGTGTCGCGGTGATCCGCCCGGCATCGAGGGTCACCAGCGTGAGGACCTCGTGCACGATGCCGTCGATCTGGTTGGCGTTACGGGCGATCGTCGCGAGCATGGCGCGCTGCTGGGTGGCGGTCAGCTCGTCCCAGCAGTCGGCGAAGATCTCTGTGCTGCCGAGGATGGACGTCAGCGGGTTGCCGATCTCGTGCCCCAGCATCCCCATCAGATCCTGCTTGAGGTGGTTGGCGCCCTCCAGCTCACGGTTGCGGTCAGCGAGCGCCTGCTCGGTCCGGCGCTGGTCGGTCACGTCCTGGACCTGGGCGACGACGTGCAGCGGGACGCCCTGCTCGTCACGGATCACGGCCGAGTGCACCTGTACCCACAGGGTGTGCCCGTCGGCGTGCCGGTACCGCTTGGCGACGGCGTACGTGTCGAGGGAGGTCCGGCTCAGCTCGTCGAGCACCCGGTCGGTGGCGGCGTGCTCGTCGGGATGGTGGAAGTCGTGGATGCGCATCCCGGCGAGCCGCTCGACGGGGTAGCCGGTGATCGCGGCCATCGCCGGGTTGGCCCGCAGGACCACGCCCAGGTTGTCCTCCCGCAGGCCGGTCAGCACCATGCCGAGCGGGCTGTTGTCGAACGCCGAGCGGAACCGGGTCTCGCTGATCTCGAGGGCCGTCACCGCGGCGTTGGCCCGCAGGGCGCCGGTGAGCGCGTCGGCGAGCAGGGTCAGCTGTTCGGTGTCGGCGTCGCCGAACCCGTACGGCAGGCCGCTGCAGACGCCCAGTGTGCCGAAGACGCGGCCGTCGGCGAAGAGTGGCGCGATGATCATCGATCGGACGCCGGCGGACCGGCTGTTGTCCCGGTCGACCCGCACGTCGGTGCCGATGTCGTCGCAGCGCAGGGTCTTCCCACTGGTCACGACCTGCCCGGCGAGCGAGCCGTCGACGCGCACCCGCATGTCGCTGCTGGCGGTCAGCGCGCCGACCGTGGCCGCCGGATACAGCTCGTCGCCGTCGACCATGCCGATGATGGCGCCCTCCGCGGCAGGCAGGGATTCCATGGCCCGCTGCACCACGAGCCGCAGGGCGGTGTCGCGGTCGGCGGCCGCGGCGGCGACCTCCCGCTGGATGGCGATGATGCTCCGCAGCCGGTCGGTCTCGCGCGCGGCACGTGCCTCGGCGTCCTTGCGGGCGGTGATGTCCTCGGCCTGCAGGAGACGCTGTGCCCGGCCGTCCGGTCCGGTGATCGCGGTGGTCGTGACCCGTGCCCAGACCACCGTGCCGTCCGGTCGCAGGAACCGTTTCTCGAGCTCACCGAGGGTGTCACCGGTTCCGGCCGTCAGGTCCTCGGGGTGGGTGAACTCGCGGTGGTCGCGGCCGTGCAGTTCCTCGACGGTGCGGCCGAGCATCCGCGCGAAGGCCGGGTTGACCCGCTCGAACCGCCCGTCGACGCCGGTGATGATCATGCCGGACGGGCTGGCCTCGAAGGCCGCCCGTGACTGTTCCTCGCCGTGACGCGGCGCCCGGTGGGCGGCCCGCATCACGGACGTCTCCTCGAACAGCGGACTGACCATGTCTTCTTATTCGACCACCGGTTCAGCGGTTGTAGCGCCCGATCTCGTCGATCCGGCCGCCGCTCGCTCAGGGGAGCGCTCCCGGCCCTGATGTGTCACGACGGTATGACCCCGAAGATATATACGCCGTTCATTATCCGATCCTCATAATGAATTCACGCATTGCCATGCGTAAATGTCTGGTTCGGGGAGGAACCGAGTGAAAAAAGCCATTGCTCTGACCGGCGTCACCCTGCTGGTCGGCAGCGCCCTCGCGGCCACCGCCGCGAGCAGCGCCGCGGCACCGCCGCCCACCCCCGCCGCGCCGCCCTCCGAGGCGCAGGCGGTCGACCGCGCGGACGACATCGTCGCGGCGCGTCCCGCCGACATCGAGGCCGGGGCCGGCGAGTCCTACTCCGTGTACCGCACCAAGGTGGATGCCAACGGCGCCGCGCACGTCCGCTACACCCGTGAGTACCGGGGCCTGCGCGTCTACGGCGGTGACTTCGTCGTGCACACCAAGCCGGGCGGCGCCTACGACGGCACCTCGGTCGGCCTCGACGCCCCGCTCACCCTCGGCACCACCGCCAAGGTGAGCGCGGAGAAGGCGGAGAAGGCGGCCAAGGCCCGCTTCTCCGGTGAGATCACCGGCTCGGCCGCCCCCGAACTGTTCGTCGACGCCAGCACCGGCGCCGGCCGCCTGGCCTGGGAGACCGTCGTCACCGGCTGGGCCGAGGACAAGCAGACCCCGTCGACGCTGCACGTCATCTCCGACGCGCAGACCGGGGCGTACATCGGCGAGTTCGACGACGTCGAGACGGTCGCCGGCACCGGCGCGAGCGTTTACTCGGGCAGCGTCTCCGTCGACACCACACTCTCCGGCTCGACCTACAGCATGATCGACCCGTCGCACGGCAGCGGCCGTACCTGCGACATGAACAACCGCACCAGCGGCACCTGCACCACCTTCACCGACGCCGACAACAACTGGGGCAACGGCGCGACCAGCGACCGGGCGTCCGCCGCCGTCGACGCCCACTTCGGCGCCGCCAAGACGTTCGACTACTTCAAGAACGTGCACGGCCGCAACGGCATCTTCGGCAACGGCACCGGCGTCCCGTCGCGTGTCCACTACGGCAGCGCGTACGTCAACGCGTTCTGGGACGGCTCCCAGATGACCTACGGTGACGGCTCGGGCAACACCCGCCCGCTGGTCTCGCTCGACGTGGCCGGTCACGAGATGGCGCACGGTGTCACCGAGAACGTGGTCTCCGGCGGCCTCACCTACTCCGGCGAGTCGGGCGGCCTCAACGAGGCCACCAGCGACATCTTCGGCTCGATGGTCGAGTTCTACGCCAACACCAGCGCCGACCCGGGTGACTACCAGATCGGCGAGAAGATCAACATCCGGGGCAACGGCACGCCGCTGCGGTACATGTACAACCCGACGCTGGACGGCTCGTCCCACGGCTGCTGGGCGACCAACACCAACAGCATCGACGTGCACTACTCCTCCGGCCCGGCCAACCACTTCTTCTTCAACCTGGCCGAGGGCTCCGGCGCCACCGCGTTCGGCACCTCGCCGCTGTGTGGCTCCGCCGCCGCCGTGACCGGCATCGGCCGGGACAAGGCCGCCGCCATCTGGTACCGCGCCCTCGACGTCTACTTCACCTCGAACACGCGGTACGTCAACAGCAGCACCCCGGCGAACACGTCCCGCGCCTACACCCTGCGGGCCGCTACCGACCTGTACGGCCAGTGCTCCACCGAGTACCGCACCGTCCAGGCCGCCTGGACCTCGGTCAACGTCGCCGGCAACGACACCGCATGCCCGGTCGGCAACGACTTCTCGGTCAGCGTCGCCCCGGCCTCCGCCGCGGTGAACCCGGGCTCGTCGGCCACCGCCACCGTCAGCACGGCCGTCACCAACGGCAGCGCCCAGACCGTGACGTTCAGCGCCTCCGGCCTGCCGACCGGCGCCACGGCCACGTTCAGCCCCGCGTCGGTCACCGCCGGCGGCACCTCCACCGTCACCATCGCCACCTCGGCGAGCACCCCGGCTGGCACGTACTCGGTGAGCCTCAACGGCGCCGGCGGCTCGGTCACCCGCTCGGCGACGTTCGCCCTGACCGTCAACGGCCCGGCGGGCTGCTCGGCCACCAACGGCAACGACGTGGCGATCCCGGACAACACCACGGTGACGTCCCCGGTGACGATCAGCGGCTGTGCCCGTAACGCCTCGGCTACCAGCTCGGTCGCCGTGAACATCGTTCACACCTACAGCGGTGACCTCGTCGTCGCCCTGGTCGCCCCGGACGGCAGCGTCTACACCCTGCGTAACCGGTCGGGCGGCAGCGCCGACAACATCGTCACCACCTTCACCACCAACCTGTCGTCCGAGGCGGCCAACGGCACCTGGAACCTCCGGGTTCAGGACGCCGCGTCCGCCGACACCGGCTACATCAACACCTGGACCCTCACCCTCTGACCTGACCCTCTGACCCAGGTAGCACCCGGCGGGGTGGCAGCCACATCGGTGGCCGCCACCCCGCTTCGCATCCGCGCGCCTCGTCAGGCGCGCGTAGGGCTCCCGGCCGTGCGGCCGCTCGGCTCAGCGGACGGCAGGCGCCCTGCCGGGCCGGTTCGTGTGGTGACTTGTGGTTCGCGGGTGGGCGTGGTTCACCACGTTGCCGGGCGGGCCGGTTGGTGTGGTGACTTGTGGTTCGCGGGTGGGCGTGGTTCACCACGTTGCCGGCGGAGGCGGTTCGTGTGGTGACTTGCGGTTGAGGGGTGCCGGGCAGGTGTGAGGCCGGTGAGTCACAGCCGGGCCGGGGCGGGTGCAGGGCCCGTGAGCGGCAGCCGGGCCGGGCGGGCGCGTAGTCTCGCGGCGGGCGAGGGGGTGCCGGGGGCGATGCGGTTCGAGCAGCTGGAGTACCTGATGGCGGTGATCCGGCACGGGTCGCTCCGCCGGGCGGGGGAGCAACTGCACGTGTCCCAGTCGGCGCTCAGCGAGGGGATCAGCTCGCTGGAGCGCGAGCTCGGCGTCTCCCTGCTGGAGCGGCACCGGTCCGGCGCGCGGGTCAGCCGGGAGGGACGCGACCTGCTGCCGTTGGTCGCCGAGATTCTCGCCGGGGTGGCACAGCTCAAGGCCGTCGCCGGTGACCAGGAGCGGGCCGGTCGCACGATCCGGGTCGGCACGGTCAACGCCGGCACCTCGAAACTGCTGGTCCCGGCGGTGCGCGAGTTCGGCGCGGGCCACCCGGGCACCACCGTCGACGTGGCGACCCTGCTGCAGGCCGAGATCCAGGACAGCCTCCTGGAGGGCAGGCTCGACGTCGGGCTGATAAACGCGTTCCCGGGTGACGACATCCCCGCGGCGCTGCACCGGACGGTTCTGCTGCACGGCGTCCCGGCGGTCTGCTGCCGCACCGACGACCCGCTCGCCTCGCAGGACGCGATCAGTGTGGACGACCTGCGGAAACGGCCGTTCGTGGCGATGCGCCCGGGCTATCTGATGCACCGGCTGGCGCAGCGGCTGTTCGGGGACGCGCCGCCCCCGGAGACGTTCTCCACCGATGGCGCGGAGATGGGCAAGACGCTGGTGGCGACCGGTACCGGTCCGACGATCCTGCCGGACTACAGCATCCTGGGCGACCCTCTGGAGACGGCCGGGGTGATCACCGCGCGGCCGCTGGCAGGGGAGGTCCCGGGGGTGATGATGCTGATGCTGCGCCGTCGGTACGACCGGGTGCCGGCCGGGATCGCGGACTTCGAGGAGATCATCCAGCGGCTGGCCCGTTCGGCGTGACCAAAAGGACGGGGGCGGCCCGTTCGGCGTAACCGATGGGGCGTTCGGCATGCCCGTACAGCCGATGCCTTGCCTTTGGTTCTAAATCTAGCGAACCTATAGGCATTAGATGGTTACACCGAAAGGGGCCTCATGTCCCTCCAGTTCCACTGGTTCCTGCCGACCAACGGCGGTGACGGCCGGCACGTCGTCGGCGGCGGTCACGGCCTCGCGCCCGGCAGCTCCGGCCGCCCCGCCGACGTCGCCTACCTCACCCAGGTCGCCCGCGCCGCCGAGGACAACGGCTTCGCGGCCGCCCTCACCCCGACCGGCGCCTGGTGCGAGGACGCCTGGCTCAGCACCGCGATGCTCAGCCAGACCACCGACCGCCTGAAGTTCCTCGTCGCGTTCCGGCCCGGCGTCGTCTCGCCGTACCTGGCCGCGCAGATGGCCGGCACCTTCCAGAACATGTCCCAGGGCCGCCTGCTGCTCAACGTCGTGACCGGCGGCGAGAGCCACGAGCAGCGGATGTACGGCGACTACCTGGACAAGGACGCCCGCTACCGCCGCTGCGACGAGTTCCTGGAGATCGTCCGCCGGTTGTGGGCCGGCGAGACCGTCGACTTCCACGGCGAGCACCTCTCCGTGGACGCCGCCTCCCTCGGCCAGATCCCGGACCCGGTACCGGACATCTACTTCGGCGGGTCGTCGCCGGCCGCCGGGCTGGTCGCCGCGAAGCACGCCGACGTCTACCTCACCTGGGGCGAGCCGCCGGACGCGGTGGCGAAGAAGATCGCGTGGATCCGCGGGCTCGCCGCCGAGCAGGGCCGGACCATCCGGTTCGGGATCCGGATGCACACCATCACCCGCGACACCGCCGACGAGGCGTGGGCGGAAGCGGACCGGCTGCTCGCCGGGATCCCGCCGGAGGCCGTCGAGACCGTCCAGCAGGGTCTGCGGCGCAGCGAGTCGGAGGGGCAGAAGCGGATGCTCGCCCTGCACAACGGCTCCCGCGACAGCCTGGAGATCTACCCGAACCTGTGGGCCGGCGTCGGCCTGGTCCGCGGCGGTGCCGGCACCGCGCTGGTCGGCAGCCACGAGCAGGTCGCCGACCGGATCGCCGAGTACGCGGCCCTCGGCATCGAGGAGTTCATCCTCTCCGCATACCCGCATCTCGAGGGCGCCTACTGGTTCGGCGAGGGTGTGCTGCCGATCCTCGCCGAGCGCGGACTGTGGAAGGACGAACGGCCCCGGCGTCACCGCAACGCCCGGGTGCCGTTCGCCGCCGCCGGGCGATGAAGACCAATCAAGACCTTGATCCGGTACGCCTACGTCAGGCGTTCGGTGACTTCCCCAGTGGCGTCGTTGCCGTGGCGGCGCTGGTCGACGGGGCGTCGGTCGGCCTGGCGGCCAGCTCGTTCACGTCGGTGAGTCTCGAGCCGCCCCTGGTGTCGGTGTCGATCGCGAACAGCTCCAAGACCTGGCCCGACCTGCGTCGCGCCGACCACCTCGGGGTGACCGTACTGGCCGCGCACCACGGCGAGTTGTGCCGGCAGCTCGCCGGGCCGGTCGAGCACCGGTTCGACCACGTGGGCGTCGACGTCACCGAGAACGGCGCGGTCGTCATCGAGGACGGTCTCGCCCGGTTCGACTGCACGATCTACCGCGAGGTCGAGGCCGGCGATCACACCATCGTCCTGCTGCAACTGCACGCCGTGGAACACGGCGCCGACGCCGCCGCCGGGCCACTGGTCTTTCACCGCTCCGGATTCGGGCGGCTCTCCCCGTACCGCTGAAAGGATTTTGAACAATGCCTGCTTCTCGTCGAAGTCTTCTGATCGGTTCGCTCGGCGCCGCGTTTCTCGCCGGGTGCGGGGACTCGGATTCCGGCACGAGCGCCGGTGGCGAGGCCGGAAAGCTCCGCATCGGATATCAGCGCTTCGGCGGATTGAGTCTGGCGAAGGCGCGCGGTGACGCGCCGGACGCGACCTGGTCGCTCTTCGAGAGCGGCCCGGCGCTCACCGAGGCCCTCAAGGCCGGCGCGATCGACATCGGTCAGACCGGTGAGGCGCCGCCGATCTTCGCGGCCGCCGGAAAGATCGATTTCAGGATCGTCGGTACGAGTGAGCCCGTCCCGCAGGGTGAGGCCGTGCTGGTCAAGGCGGCGAAGGGCTACAAGACGTTCGCCGACCTCAAGGGCAGAACGGTCGCTCTGAACAAGGGCTCCAACGTCAACTGGCTGCTCGTGAAACTGCTCGAACAGTCTGGACTGACCATCAAAGACATCAATGTGAAGTACCTGAAGCCCGCCGAGGGCCGGCCCGCCTTCGACTCGGACCAGGTCGACGCGTGGATCATCTGGGACCCGTATTTCGCGCTCGCCGAACAACCGGGCGTTCAGGTCCTCGCCGACGCCACCGGACTGGCCAACAACCGCGAATACATCCTCGCCGCCCCGGACGCGGTGACCGGCAAGGCCGAGCTCATTCGCGACTTCCTCAAGAAGTACCGCGCCACCACCGACTGGGGCATCGCCAACGCCGCCGAACGCGCGAAGATCCTCTCGCCCGAGCTGAAGATCGACGAGCCCACCACCACCCGGGCGCTCGCCCGCAGCGCCAAGCCGCTCGCGCCGATCACCCCGGCGATCGGCGACGAGCTGCAGGCCATCGCCGACGGGTTCACCAAGCTGGAGCTCATCCCCGGCTCGGTGAACATCAAGGAGCGCGTCGACGAGACGTTCAACGAGGCGTTCCTGTGACGACTCTTCTGAACGAGGTTGCCGTCTCTCCGGCCCGCGCGCCGGCCCGGAATCGCCGGCCTCGCCGCTGGTACCGGCTGATCAGCCCGCTGGTCCTGGTCGTCACGTGGGAGGCCGCGGCCCGGACGGGCGTGCTTCCTGAGGAGAAGGTGCCCGCCCCCAGCGTCGTCGCGCGGACCGGCTGGCGGCTGGCCACCGAGGGCGAGCTGACGACCCACCTGCTCGACTCGCTGACCCGCGCGCTGATCGGCCTGGCCATCGGCGGCAGCCTGGCCGTGGTGCTCGCCGCCACGGCCGCGTTGCTGCGTCTCGGTGACAACGCCATCGACCCGCCCGTGCAGATGGCCCGCATGCTGCCGCACCTCGGCCTCGTACCGCTGCTGATCATCTGGGTCGGCATCGGCGAGGAGCTCAAGATCAGCCTGGTGGCGCTCGGCAGCTTCTTCCCGCTCTACTTCAACACGTACGCCGGGATCCGCGACATCGACCAGCGGCTCGTCGAGGCCGCCAAGACGTGCGGGCTCAACCAGTGGCAGCGGCTGCGGCACGTGGTGCTGCCCGGCGCGCTGCCGTCGCTGTTCCTCGGCCTGCGCCTGGCCATCGGCGCCGGCTGGCTCAGCCTGGTCGTCGGCGAGCAGGTCAACGCACAGACCGGCATCGGCTTCCTGATGATGGAGGCCCGCGAGTTCGCCCAGACCGACGTCGTCGTCTTCGGCCTGCTCGTCTACGCCCTGCTCGGGCTGCTCTCGGACGCACTGATCCGCATCGCGGAACGGAGGACACTGGCGTGGCGACGCGGCCTGCAAGCGACCTGACCGTCCGGGTCACCGGCCTGCGCCGGGCCTTCGGCGACACGAAAGTCCTGGACGGCGCCGACCTCACCGTCGGGCGGGGCGAGGTGGTCGCCCTGCTCGGCGGCAGCGGCTCCGGCAAGAGCACGCTGCTGCGCGCCCTGGCCGGCCTCGACCCGGACGCGACCGGCGTGATCGAGGTACCCGACCACTACGGCGTCGTCTTCCAGGAACACCGCCTGCTGCCCTGGAAACGCGTCGCCGACAACGTGGCCCTCGGCCTGACCGGCGCCGACGCCCGCACCCGGGCCCTCGGGGCGCTCACCGAGGTCGGCCTCGGCGACCGCGGGGGCGCCTGGCCCGCCGAGCTCTCCGGCGGGCAGGCCCAGCGTGTCGCGGTCGCCCGTGCGCTGGTCCGCGAGCCCGAGCTGCTGCTGCTCGACGAGCCGTTCGGCGCGCTGGACGCGCTCACCCGGCTACGGATGCAGCAGCTGCTGGAACGGCTGCGGCAGCGGCACGGCTTCGCCGCGCTGCTGGTCACCCACGACGTCGACGAGGCCCTGCTGCTCGCCGACCGTGCCCTGATCCTGGAGGGCGGCCGGATCGCCGAGGAGGTCCCGGTGACGCTGCCGAGGCCGCGTCACCAGGACGATCCCGGGTTCGGTGGTCTGCGCCGTCACCTGCTCGACCGGCTGGGTGTGCCGGCCGGCTGACCGATCACCGGCGGTCCCAGGTGGGTGCGTCGTCGCCGTAGCCGAGTTCGACGCTTTCGTAAGGGGGCGTGATCGGCGTGCGGCCCGCCCGGCCGAGCGCCAGCGTGGCGTGGACCTGCGCGAGCTGGGTCGTGGCCGTCAGCATCGCCAGGTCGGCGCCGGGGACGTACGGCTCCTCGGAATGGTCGTCCTCGTTGATGTTGGTCTGATAGTCGACCAGGCAGATCTGGTAGAGCCGCTCGGCTTCGGCGACGAGCTCTGCCGCGCGGGCGGCGTGTTCCTCGGAAGTCATGCCCATGATGATGGCAGTCCGGCCCACGGTGCAGAGGATGTCATCGTGGGCCGGACCGGATCGGCGGAGTTTTCCGCGTCTACTTGCGGTCGAGGCGGCGGCGGTCGGTGAGCATGTCGTCGAGCGGCACGTCCGACGCCGACAGGGTGGCCACTGCCGGCACGTCCGCCCAGCGGCGCAGCATCGCCGTGGCCGCGGCGTTGTCGGCCGGGTTCAGCCGGGAGATGTTCGCGCCGTGGTTGGCGCCCGGCGCGGTGAAGACGGCCGAGTCACGCCGGCTCGGCGTGAACTGCTCGGCGCCCCACGGGTCGTTCTCGCCGTACACGAACAGCATCCGCTGCGAGGCCGTACGCACCCAGAAGTCGACGTCGACCATCGGCAGCGGGTTGTGGTGACGACGCAGCTCGGCCGGCAGCGACGAGTTGGCCGTGTACAGCCCCGGGTACTCGCGCAGCCCGCGCAGGTGCTCGAACTTCAGGCTCGGCCAGCCCAGCTGCGAAGCGGCCTGGAAGTAGTACGGGAAGTAGTACTCCAGCGACTGGTCGGTGTAGAACATCCAGCCGGCCACGGTGTCGATCCAGCCGTAGATCTCGTCGTCGGTGGCGGTCGCCGCCACCGGAACCGACGCGCAGTCGGCCTCGAGGCTGTACTGCCAGAACGCCCACACCGCGTCCAGCACGGTCATCTCGAACGACCGGTCGGCGGTGCCGATGGTCCGCTCGAACGTCCGGCCCTGCGCGGCGGCGTCGGCGGCCACCCGGGGCACCAGCCGGTCCCGCCGGCGCAGCGCCTCGGCCTGCACGTCGTCGAGGGCGGTACGGCACTCGGCCGTGCCGACCGTGTCGAAGAACCGGTCGTAGGCCCGGTCGGCCGGGTTCACCACGTCGTTCGGCGCGACGTAGGCGACCACGCCGTCGACGTCGTTCGGATAGAAGCGCCGGTGGTAGACCGAGGTCATGCCACCCTTGCTCGCGCCGGTCTGGATCCAGCGCCCGTCGTAGACGCTCTTGAACGCGCTGACGATCCGGTGCTCGTCGGTCGCCTCCTGCCAGATCGTCAGGTCCGACCAGTCCGCCTCGGCCGGGCGTGACGGCGTGAAGAACCGGTGCTCGACCGACAGCTGGTTGGCGTTCAGCAGCGCGGTCGGCTCGGTCTGTGTCGGGCGCGGGCTGGCGGCCAGGCCGTACCCGTTGGTGTAGAGCACCACCGGACCGGCCTCCGACCGGTGCAGCAGCGTGAGCCGCTGCTCGAAGGTGCCCGCCCGGGGGTGCCGGTGATCGGCCGGCTGCCGGTAGGTCATGACGAAGAACCGGTAACCGGTGCCCTGGGTCTCAGAGACGACGGTGAGTCCGGGAACGGCGGCCAGCTGATCGAGCAGCGGGTCGGCCGCGGCGCGGGCCGCCGCGGCTGGCGAGAGGGTAACCAGCAGGGAACAGAGAACTGCCACGATGCGAAGTCTCACGCCCGACACCATATCGACGTACGGCGATCGGGCGAAGCCCCGTCAGCTGTCGGCCGCGTAGTCGGGGCAGTCCCAGTCCACCCGTACATCGTCGGTGACCGGGATCAATGTGCCGTTGTCGACGATGACGAGGACCGCGCCGGAGCCGCCGCCCCCGGCAGTGGCGTCCAGCGGTGTCTTCAGCACCACCGCGGACCCGGCGATCGCGAGTGACGCCGCGGCCAGCGACAGGATGGTTCTCACCTTCATGGAACGTCCTCTCACCGGTCGGTCATACGGCGCACCCGACATTCTGCTCCATCATGTCGAGCCCGTCGATGTCTTGAGACGGTACTACTGGTACACCTTTCAGCGGTGGCGGGCGAAATGCGGATCAGGTTAGCTGGTACGTGATCAAGTGAAGGAAAACGCAAGTCCGATCGGAGAAGTGCCATCCTTACCGTCAACGCCATCGCCGCGCCCTCGGCCACCGAGCCGCTCGTCCGTACCACGATCGAACGGCGTGACCTGGGGCCACGCGACATCCTGATCGAGATCAGCTACGCCGGCATCTGCCACTCCGACATCCACACGGTGCGCGGCGAGTGGGGCGAGGTGCCCTATCCGCTCACCGTCGGACACGAGATCGTCGGGCACGTCCGGGAGGCCGGCGCCGCGGTCACCCGGCACGCGATCGGTGACCGGGTCGGGGTCGGCTGCATGGTCGACTCCTGCCGGGAGTGCGACAACTGCAAGGCCGGGTACGAGCAGTACTGCCTCACGGGCAACGTCGGCACGTACGCGAGCGTCGACCGTGACGGCACCGTCACCCAGGGCGGCTACTCGACCCATGTCGTCGTCGACGAGGACTTCGTGCTCCGGGTGCCGGAGAGCATCCCGCACCAGGCCGCCGCGCCGCTGCTGTGTGCCGGCATCACCACGTACTCGCCGCTTGCGCACTGGAAGGCGGGGCCCGGCAAGAGGGTCGCCGTGGTCGGTATGGGCGGTCTCGGGCACATGGGCGTGAAGCTCGCCGTGGCCATGGGCGCCGAGGTGACCGTGCTGTCACAGACGCTGAGCAAGAAGGACGACGGCCTGGCGTTCGGTGCGAAGCACTACTACGCCACCAGCGACCCGGCCACGTTCGAGACGCTCCGCAACACGTTCGACCTGATCATCAACACGGTCAGCGCCCCGATCGACATGAAGGCCTACCTGTCCCTGCTGGCTCTCGACGGCACGCTGGTCAGCGTCGGTGCGCCGCCGGAGCCGCTGCCGGTCGGGGTGTTCACGCTGTTCAGCAACCGGCGCTCGTTCGCCGGGTCGTCGATCGGCGGCATCGCCGAGACCCAGGAGATGCTCGACTTCTGCGCCGAGCACGGCATCGCGCCGGAGGTCGAGGTCATCGGCGCCGACGAGGTCAACGAGGCGTACGAGCGAGTGATGAAGTCGGACGTCCGCTACCGCTTCGTCATCGACGTCGACTCGCTGCGCTGACCCGATTCTCGCGGACACCCGGGGGCCTCCGGGTGTCCGCGCCGTCCCGCTGTCGTGGCGGGGGAGCAGCAGGTGTCGCCCCGCCAGGCCTCACGGCCCTCCTTGAGCGCCACGGCGGCGATGACCAGGGCGGCGACCGGGTCGGCCCAGGTCCACCCGAACAGGCTGTTGACGGCGAGACCGGCGAGCAGGACCCCGCTGAGGTACGTACAGAGCAGCGTCTGCTTCGAGTCGGCGACCGCCGACCGTGACCCGAGCTCCCGTCCGGCGCGCCGCTGCGCCCAGGACAGGCCCGGCATCACCGCGAGCGAGACGGCGGCCAGGACGAGCCCGATCGTGGAGTGCTCCGCCTCGGTCCCGGTCAGCAGCGCCCGGACCGATTCCACGCCGACGTAGGCGGCCAGCGCGAAGAAGGAGACCGCGATGACCCGCAGCGCCGCCCTCTCCCGGCGTTCCGGATCGGCGCCGGAGAACTGCCAGGCCACCGCCGCGGCCGACGACACCTCGATGATCGAGTCCAAACCGAACCCGATCAGCGCGGTCGACGACGCGACCGTGCCCGCCGTGATCGCGACGACCGCCTCGACCACGTTGTAGGTGATGGTCGCCGCGACGAGCAGCCGTACCCGCCGGTGGAGAACGGCCCGCCGCTGCACTCCGGGTCCTGTGGGGAGGATCTGGAACAGCGGCCCGGTCATCAGCAGCACCCCTTCTCGTCCGAGTCCGCGCAGACCGCCGGGTCGACGGCGAGCACGAGGCCGAGCAGATCACCGAGCGCATGCGCGAGCCGCTCGTCGGCGAGCTCGTAGCGCACCCGGCGGCCCTCGGGCACCGCCACCACGAGGCCGCACCCACGCAGGCAGGCCAGGTGGTTGGACAGTTTCTGCCGGGTGCAGCCGAGCAGCCCGGCCAGCTCGGCCGGATAGCCCGGCCCGTCACGCAGGGCGAGCAGCAGCCGGGCCCGCGTCGGATCCGACAGCGCATGTCCGAACCGGGCCAGCACCGACCCGTGCGTCAGAAGCTCCACACCCGCGACAGTACAGCCAAACCTGTACTGTCGGTAGGCTGGAGGGCGTGCGTCGACGCCGGATGGGCGGACCCGGTGATGAAAGCGAACGGTCACCGGACGCTCGTCACGGGCCGGATGCCCGGCATCCGGCGTCGGTCAGGACTCGGCGTGAACCTTGCGGAGGGCGCCCAGGAAGGATTCGGCGGGCTGGGCTCCGGAGATGCCGTACTTCTCGTTGAGCATGAAGAACGGGACGCCGGAGACGCCGATCTTGCGGGCCGTGCTGATGTCGGCGTCGACCTCGGCGCTGTACTTCGTGCCGCGGACCACGTCGCCGGCCTCGTCGGCGGGGACGCCCACCTCGGTGGCCAGCCGGATCAGGGTGTCCGGGTCGTCGACCACGGCGGCGTCGGACAGGTGGGCCTTGAGCAGCGCCTCGTGCATCTCGGTGCCGAGGCCGTGCTGGCCTGCGAGGTGTGCCACCCGGTGGGCGTCACGGGTGTTGACCGAGATGGCGTTGCCCAGGTCGTAGCTCAGGCCCTCGGCCTCGGCGAGCTGCGTGACCTGGTGGGTCATGGCGCGGACCTGCGAGGCGGGCGCGCCGATCTTCTTGGCCAGCATCTCCTGGACCGGTTCGCGGTGGCCCGCCGGGATGGTCGGGTCGAGCTGGAAGCTGTGCCAGGTGACGGTGACCTCGTCGGCGTGCTCGAACCGGTCGAGGGCGGTCTCGAGGCGGCGCTTGCCGATGTAGCACCACGGGCAGACCACGTCGGACCAGACGTCGATGCGGATGCTCACAGGCACACTCCGTTCTCGCAGACCGGGGCGTCCTCGGAGCCCTCCAGCGTGATCAACTGCGGCAGCTCCTCGACGGTGATCTCCTCGTCGACGGGCTGCTCGGCCGGGATCTCCGGCATGGCCGCACCTCCGGTATTCTGACCTGGCGGTCAACTTATGGCGGCAACGGTAGCAGACATGTTGACCGCGGGGTCAAGTTACGGAGGGGCATGCGCGCCGACGCACAACGCAACGCGGCCAGACTGCGTACCGCCGCGGCCGAGCTCTTCGGAGAACAGGGACTTCAGGTCTCGCTCAAGGAGATCGCCCGCCGGGCCGGGGTGAGTCACGGCACGCTCTACAACCTGTTCGGCTCCCGGGAGGCGCTGCTCGACGAGGTGGTCGCCGATCTCGCCGCCACCCGGCTCGGGGAGGCCGCTCGCCGGGCACTGGCCTGCCCGGGCGCATGGGAGGGCTTCGCCGGCTACGTGACCGAGGTCTGCGAGCTGCAGGCCGTCGACCCGGCCATGGGTGACGTGCTGACGCGCAGGTTCCCGGACGCCAGCCGGCTCATGGCGGTCTGCGACAACTCGTTCGCCGCTGCCGAGTCGATCATCGAGCGGGCCCGCCTCGACGGCTCGCTGCGGTCCGACTTCACCGCCTCCGACCTGCTGTTCTTCTTCGCCTCGCACGCGCCGCTCGCCCGTGCTGCCGCGTCGGCCGGCTCGGACGCGTGGCGCCGCGGCGTGAGCTTCATGCTGGACGGGCTGCGGGCTGCGGCCGCCAAGCCGATCGCCGTCGAGCCCATGTCGGCCGAGCAGATCAACCGGTTGCTGATGCCCTGACCGAGTCCAGCCGGCCGTGACGGGCGCATCCGGGATCCGCGAGCGGGACCCGGTCGTCGTCGATGCACACGGCGTACGCCGCCAGGCGGAAGCTCACCCTTCGGACCCTGTATTCGCGGGCGCGGACAGCCGGGGTCGTGGCAGGATGCCGGGCGTGTCAGGACGCGCGGTGAGTTTCGGAGCGGTGGCGGAGACCTACGAGCGGTTCCGGCCCGGCTATCCGGACGAACTCTTCGACCTCGTGAACTCCTACGCGGATCGGCCGATCCGCACCGCGCTCGAGGTCGGAGCCGGAACCGGCAAGGCCACTCGCCTCTTCGCCAGGCCCGGCATCGCCGTCACCGCGACCGACCCGGACGAGGGCATGCTCACCGAGCTGCGTAAACACGTCCCCGCGGAGGTGACGGTGATGCGTGCGGCGTTCGAGGAGATCAAGACCAGGAAGAGCTTCGACCTGGTGTACGCCGCCGCGGCGCTGCACTGGACGAGGCCGGACGGCCGCTGGACGCGGATGGCGGAGCTGCTGGAGCCGGGTGGCGTGTTCGCGTCGTTCGGCGGCCCGGCCCGGCTCTCCGACCCGGCCGTGGAGGAGGCGGTCCGTATCGCCCGGGCGCCGTTCCTCGCCACCGACGAGATCCCGTCGCCGGACGGCACCCCGGAGAGCGCCGAGATGTGGTGGCCGGGCACCGAACTGCTGCTGTCCGGCCTGTTCACCGACGTGCGGCAGGTCGTGATCGAGCGCCGCCTCGCGATGAGTGCCGCCGACTACATCGGACACCTCGCCACCATCTCGGCCTACCTGGAGCTGCCGCCCTCGGCCCGCGGGCAGGCCTTCGACAGCATCGAACGGGTCCTGCCGGCCACCGTCGAGATCACCGCCGACCTCATCGTCCACCTGGCCCGCCGCACCCGCTGACGCGATCCCTCACACGCCGGGACGTGAATCGGATTCCTACGCTCGGACATCGAAGTCGGCCGGTTCGCCCATGGGCAGGCCACTTCGGACGGTGCGAGGATGCAGATCTCGCCTACGGAACGGGGAAACCGTGGCCAGATTGGGTGTGGTCATCCCGACTCACCACGGCTCGACCATGCTCGACCGCAGCATGCGTTCGCTGGCTCGGCAGACCCGTACCCGCGACGTGCACGTGGTCGTCGCGGTGAACGACGACCGTGCCGACAGCTACGACCGGGCCGTCGCCCTGGCGCCCGAGGTCCGTGCCGCCGGGATCGAGTGCATCGTCATCCGGACCGCGCCGGGCAGGCAGGCCGGCATGCGGGCGGCCGACCGGCTGCTGCCGCCGGGCGCCCGGCTCTACCTGGACCAGGACGCCGCGCTGTCGCCGTCGGCGGTCGCGACGCTGCTCGCGGTCCTGGCTCCGGGCACCGGCATCCACTTCGCGGTGCCGAGGTTCCGGCTGGCTCCCGGCCAGAGCGCGGTGACCCAGGCCTACTACCGCATCTGGCGGGAGCTGCCGTACGTGCGGCGCTCGCCGGCCACCTGCGGAGCGTACGCGGTGTCGGCGGAGGGCCGGTCGCGCTGGGACGTGCTGCCCGACCTGCACTCCGACGACAAGTGGGTGCGCTGGCACTTCGCGCCGTTCGAGCGCCGTGTCGTCTCCGACGAGTGGTACCAGGTGGTCGCCCCGGACGGTGTGGCCGATCTGCTCCGGGCGAGGCGCCGCTACCAGCGCGGCAACCGCGAGCTCGGTGGCCTCACCCCGCGACCGCCCTACCCGGACGATCACATCCGGCACCGCGGCGTGGTGAAGTCGTTGCTGGCCAAGCCCGCGGCGTGGCCGGCCGCCGCCGTCTTCCTGGCCGTGCACGCCGCGGGCCGGCTCACCCCGACCCGCCGTTGAGCCCCGACCCGCCGTTGAGCCCCGACCCGCCGTTGAGTCCCGACCCGCCGTTGAGTCCCGAGCAGCCGTTGACCCCCGAGCAGCCGTTGACCCCCGAGTCGCCGTCGATCTCCATGGGCGGCCGCGTCGACGTGGTGGTGCCTGCCCACGACGAACGGGCCCTGATCGGGGCCTGCCTGCGCTCGGTCGCCGCCGGCGCGGCGGGTCTGGACGTGCGGGTCGTGGTGGTGGCGAACGGGTGCACGGACGACACGGCGGACGTGGCGCGGGCGGCCGGTGCCGGTGCCGATGTGGACCTCATCGTGGTGGAGCTCGCGGCCGCGTCCAAACCGGCGGCTCTGAACGCGGCGAACGAGTACCTCCGTGGCGTACCCGTCGTCTATCTCGACGCGGACACGGTGCTAACGCCGGGGTCGCTGCCCGCGCTGGTGGCGGCTATGGACGCGGCCGGCCGGCCGGTGCTGGTGGGCCCGCGGCCGGTTCTGGTGCGTCCGGGGGACCGGCTGGCCCGCGGGTTCGGGGCGGTCTGGTCGCGCCTGCCCTCGGTCGAGGGCGATGTCGTCGGCAGCGGCTGTTACGCGGTGAACGCGGCCGGCCGGCAGCGGTGGGGCGAATTCCCCGACGTGATCGCCGACGACGCGTTCGTACGTTCGCGGTTCGCCGGGGCGGAACGCCGGGTCGTCGACGACGCCGGGATGTTGCTCGTCCTGCCCGCCGGACGGGAACTGATCCGGGTGCTGGCGCGGTGGCGTCAGGGCAACGCCGAACTCGCCGACGCGTCGCCGGCCGCCGGTGCCGGCAGTAACGCGCGGGCGGTGCTGGCCGCGCCCCGGCTGTGGCCGCACGTCCCGGCGTTCCTGTGGGTGCAGGTGGCGAGCCGGCTGCGGCGGCCCGAGCGCTGGGCCCGGGCGGACGGGTTACGCACTCCGGGCTCCTTCGCGCCGGGCGTCTCCACTACGACCGCGGGGGTTCCCGCGCCGGGCGTCTCCACTACGACCGCGGGGGTTCCCGCGCCGGGCGTCTCCATTCCGGCCGGGGGTGTCGCCGCTCCGGGCGCCGGCATGACGACCGTCACCCCGACGGCCGCGCTGGTGGCGGTCGGCGGTGAGGTGGACGAGGTTCTGCACGCGCTCGCGGTGCGGTTTCCCGGTGCGGGGCTCTACGGCGGCGCGGTCCGGCGGCCGTCGCTGCGGCGTGCCGTCGCATACTGTCTGGGCCTCACCGAACTCGCACCCGCGCCGCCCGTCCTGATTCGCCGTGACCTGCTGCAACGGCTCGGCGGTGTCGACGGCCGGTTCGGCGGGCACGGTGCGGTGACCGACCTGTGGGTGCGGGCCGAGCGGGCGGGTGTCACGCCGGTGTCCGTGCCGGCCGGGGACCCCGGCCACGGTCCCGAGGACGTGCTGCGCGACGAGATCCTGCTGCACACCACACACCTGCCGATCTGGGGGCGTGGGCCGGCCCGGCTCGCGCTGCTCGCCGCCGCCCGGTTCCACCGGCCCGGCTCTGTCTCACGGCTGTCTCAACGGACCTGAGACGGCGGTGAGGCACAGCCGCGGATCACTGGACGCTCGCCGGAGCCCGCGTCGCGGCACACCCCCACAGGCTTGCGGGGGATCGGCGCCGTCGAGAGAATCGCCGGGCCGGGGGTGCCGCCGAGGAGGTCGGGATGCGGATTCTGCTGTCCACCATCGGGTCCCGCGGCGACGTGGAACCCCTCGTCGCGGTGGCACTGCGGATCCGCGAGGCCGGTGGCGAGGCGCGACTCTGCGTACCGCCGGACTTCCGTGAATGGATCGAGGAACTGGGCCTGCCGGTGACACCGTTCGGGCCTTCGGTGCGGCCCGGAGCCGGCCCGCGGCGACCGGCGGGCACGACACCCCTGGCCCGGCGCCGGCTGATCGAGGGCACCGTGGCGCTGCAGTTCGAGCAGTACCCCGCGGTGGCGGCCGGCTGTGATCTGATCGTCGGCGGCGGGCCGATGCTGTTCGCCGCGCCGTCGGTGGCCGAGATGCTGCGTGTCCCGTACCTGAACGTGCACTTCTGCCCGGTGTCGTTGCCCTCGCCGCACCACGCCCCGCCGCCGGTCGCCTGGGGTGGCGACACCACGGCCGACGCCGGCCGGCAGTGGGCCGACGACGCCCGCCGCTGGAACGAGCACTGGGGACCCGCCGTCAACGAGCAGCGCAAGGCGGCCGGGCTGGCGGCCGTCGACGATGTCCGGGCCCACCTGTTCACCGCCCGTCCCTGGCTCGCCGCCGACCCGGTGCTCGGGCCGTGGCCCGGCTCCGGCGAGGTCACGGTCACGCAGACCGGCGCGTGGATCCGGCCCGCCGGCGACACCCTGCCGCCGGAGGTGGAGGCGTTCCTCGACGCGGGGGAACCGCCGATCTATTTCGGACTCGGCAGCACCCCTGTAGGCAATCGCGGTGTCGGCGACGCGATGCTCGCCGCGGCGCGGGCGTCCGGCCGGCGCGCGATCGTGGCGCGGGGCTGGGCCGAGCTGTCGGCCGGCGGCGGCGCCCCGGACTGCCTGGTCGTCGGCGAGCTCGACCATCAGGCACTGTTCCCGCGGGTCGCGGCCGCCGTGCACCACGGCGGTGCGGGCACGACCACGGCGGTCGCGCGGGCCGGGGTGCCGCAGGTGATCCTTCCGCATCGTTACGACCAGTTCTACTGGGCCGGGCGGGTTGCGGAACTCGGCATCGGTGCGGCCCACCCGGCCGGTCCGCTGACCGCTGAATCCCTGGCCGGCGTGGTGGAGACGGCGCTGCGAGCGGGTCCTGCGGCGCGGGATCTGGCCCCGCGGGTCCGTGCCGACGGCGCGAGCGTGGCCGCCGCCGGTCTGCTCGCCCTGGGATAGGCCGCGGTGCGGAGTCCGGCCAGGGCCCCGGCTCAGGTGCGGCCGGCGGCCCCGGCGGCGTCGTCCAGGTCGTCGTTCAGGAAGACCGGGATGGTGCGGGCGCGGCTCAGGTACGGCGTGCCCTCGGTGTACCCGGTTCCGGTGCGGTCACCGAGCATGCGCACGGCCAGACGGTAGTGGGTCTGGCGCCAGCGGCGCACGGCGGCGGCAAACGCACGGAACGCGGCCACCACCGGTTCGGCGCCGGCCGGCGGGTTGCGATCGGCCGGTCCGACAGCCTCGGTGTACGCCTGCTCGAGCGTCCGTAGCCCGTGGCGCACCTGTTCGCGTACATCGGGCGTGTTGTGAAAGGCGGCCGAGGCCAGCCGGTCGTCGTCGGGCAGACGGCACAGCGATTCGAGGAGCCGGTAGTTGCGGGACTGGATGGCGCTGGCGCCCACCGTGAACTCCCGGAACGTCCGGAACGACTCGACCTGCATGGTGGCCAGCAGCGAGAACGTGGGCGCCGACTCGGTCAGGATCCGCGCGGCCACCGACACGTGACCGGCCGCCACAGCCCAGGCCCGGTCGTCGAGGGCCGTGATGCCGGCCCGCAGCCGCAGCACGAGCATCGCGAAGGTGGTCTCGAAGACCTGCAGCACCCGGATGAACAGGTACTCGTCGTGCGAGACGTAGACCGGCAGGATGCTCAGGTCCAGCGCCCGCAGCTCGTCGGGACCGAGCAGCCGCCGCATCGCGGTGCGCAGGCCGGTGACCGCCGTGCCGTCGTCGTCCGCCAGTGGTCCGGCGCCGAGCCGGGCCAATGCCGGCCGGGCCACCTTGAGCCCGAGCCGGAACCGTTTGGCGACCAGGTCCGGGCCGGGGCGCATCTCCGGCAGCAGCGCGGTCCGGCCCGCTGCGGCGTCGTGTTCGAATCCGAGCACGTCACCGAGGAGCCCGGCCACCAGGCGGTCCCGGGCGACCAGGGCGGAACCGGCGTCCGTGCCGGGCAGCGGCAGCAGACTCAGTGCCAGGTAGGACCGGTAGTCGTAGCGGTCGTCCCACTTGTCCAGCAGCACGTCGAGCCAGCGCGGCAGCACCGCCGGGGCCGTCGTGCCGCGTATCGCCTCGCGAGCCAGGGCCAGCTGTTTCAGCGTGTGCTGGGCGACGAAGTGCTTGCCGGTGCCGTGGAAGCCGGCGACGACCGGCGCGTACGGAAAGGTCGCCGGGTCGGGATCGGCGAGCCACGTCGCGAGCTCATCCATGCCGATCGTCACGATCGGTCGTGGCGCGAGCGCTGATCGGAAGGTCGTCTGCCGGTGGCGGTACGGGTGTGCGCAGCCCCGCCAGCCGCAGCAGTGGCCCGGCCATCGCCGTCGTGACGACCGCCATCACGACCATGAGCGAGTAGAGCTCGGTGTCGAGGAGCCCGAGCTGCAGCCCGACCATCAGGATGATCAGCTCGGTCAGGCCGCGGGTGTTCATCAGGATCGCCAGCATCACCGACTGCCGTGGTGGCAGCCGGTGCAGCCGTGCCGCGAGGAAGGCGCCGCCGAACTTACCGGTGATCGCGACGACCAGGATCAGTCCCAGTTCCAGCAGGCCGCCGGCGCTGAGGGACAGATCCACCTTGAATCCCGCGACCACGAAGAACACCGGCAGCAGCAGGGTGCCGTTGAACCGCTGGGTGCTCTCGACGATCTCACGCCGCAGCAGCCCGGTGCCCTCCCGTGGAATCAGCGCGCCGAACAGGAACGCACCGAACAGGAAGTGCAGGCCCATCCACTCGGTCGCGGCGGCCGACAGCAGCGCGCCGATGAAGAACGTGGCCAGCAGGCCGGGGGTGATGCCGGTGGCTGCGGCGAGCCGGCGACGCAGCAGCGGCCGGACGATGCCCAGCATGACGCCCAGATAGGGGGCCAGGAGCAGGAGAAGCCACTGATCGGTGCCGCCGCTGCCGGCCACGGTGATCACCACGGCGAGCAGCGACCAGGCGAGCACGTCGTCGATCGCGGCGCAGGCCAGCGCGAGCCCGCCGAGGGTCGTCCGCTGAAGACCACGATCGGTCAAGATCCTTGCGAGTACGGGAAACGCCGTGACCGACATGGCCGCGCCGATGAACAGCAGGAACCCGAGCCGGTGCTCCGCCTCGTGCCGTGGCGCGAGGAACAGGGCCAGGCAGACCCCGAGACTGAACGGCAGCAGGATCGAGCTGATCGCGACCGACGCGGCGATCGAGCCCTGCCCGCGCAGGTTGCGGTGGTTGAGCTCCAGTCCGATGAGGAACATGAAGATCGCGACGCCGACGTTCGCCAGTGCCGTGAGGAAGGGCCGCACCTCCATCGGGAACAACGTGGTGGAGACGGCGCCGAGCAGCGTCGGCCCGGCCAGGATCCCACCGACCACCTCTCCGATGACCGCCGGCTGGCCGAGCCGCTGGGCGATCCGGCCGCAGATCTGGCTGAGCAGGAGGATCAGTGCGAGATCGAGCAGGAGGAAGGTCGCTTGAAAGGTAGTCAATGGAGGCCTTCCCAGGCGATTTTGTCAGCGAATGCTCGCGGTGAAGGTAACCGCGTATTCAATGGCCGGTCAATGCCATAAAGAACTGTCGGCGCTGCTGTGGCGGCCCGGTCCAAGCGCCGTGGTGTGCCGGTGGAGCAAGGCTGGTGATGCATTCGAAAGGCCGCCGTGATATGCGAGCCTCTTGCCATGCCCGTGAAAAGAATCGGATACGTCGAGCTCTACGTCGGGGATCTGAATTCGAGCCTCGACTACTTCGTGGACGCCCTCGGGTTCACCGAGACCGGGCGGTCCGCTGGACCCGGCCTCGACTCGGTCCACCTGGCGCAGGGGACGTTCCGGCTGCGCGTGTCCGCCGGCCCGGCCACGGCCGCCTTCGTCGACGCGCACGGCGACGGCATCGCCGACATCGCCTTCGTCTGCGACGACGTCACCGCGACCCGCGACCGGGCGGTCTCGGCCGGGGCGACCCTGTTCACGGGCGGTGCACAGCCGGTTGTCTCGGGCTTCGGCGCCGTACGGCACACACTGCTGCCGGACGGTCCGGACGAGACGGTCCCGGGCGGGCTGATCCAGGAACTCGACCACGTGGCGGTCTGCGTGGACGCCGCGACGCTGGCCTCCAGCGTGCAGTTCTACCTCGCCGGGTTCGGCATGGAGATCTACTCCAGCGAGTACATCGAGGTGGGTGGGCAGGCGATGGACTCGGTGGTGGTCCGCAGCCCGTCAGGCGGTGTCACGTTCACCATTCTGGAGCCGGATTCGGAGAAGAACGCCGGGCAGATCGACGCGTTCCTGGAACGCAACAACGGCGCCGGTGTTCAGCATCTCGCATTCCTGGTCGACGACATCGTGGGTGCGGTACGGCACTACCGGAACAGTGGTGTGGAATTCCTGAGCACCCCGGCTTCGTATTACGACGTGCTCGGTGAGCGGCTCGGTGGAATGAGCGAGGAGATCGCCGATCTGCGGTCCACGAGCGTGCTCGCCGACCGCGATGAATGGGGATATCTGCTGCAGCTGTTCTCCCGGTCGCCGCACGAGCGCAACACGCTCTTCTACGAGCTGATCCAGCGGCGCGGCGCCCGTGGCTTCGGCAGCTCGAACATCCGGGCGCTGTACGAGGCGGTCGAGCGCGACCGTGTCATGACGGAATGAACCACGCCCTCACCCTCGACGACGTCGCCGGGCTGGCGCGGGCGCGCCTGTCTCCGCCGGTCTGGGACTTCGTGGCCGGCGGTGCGGGCGACGAACGCACCCTGGCCGCGAACCGGGACGTCTTCGACCGGGTGTGGCTGCGCCCGCGGGTGCTCACCGGGGCGGGCCGTCCCGGCCTCGGCACCCGCGTCCTCGAGGCCGACTGGGCGGCGCCGATCGGGGTGGCGCCGCTGGCGTACCACACGATGGCCCATCCGGAGGGCGAGGCGGCCACCGCCCGCGCCGCGGGGGAGCGTGGCCTGCCGCTGGTGGTCAGCACGTTCGCCGGCACGGCGTTCGAGCAGATCGCCGCGGTGACGGCCGCGCCGCTGTGGCTGCAGGTCTACTGCTTCCGCGACCGCGCGACGACCCGCGCGGTCGTCGAGCGGGCCGAGCGGGCCGGGTTCGCGGCGCTGGTGCTGACCGCCGACACCCCGCACCTGGGGCGCCGGCTGCGCGACGTACGCAACGGCTTCGTGCTGCCGCCCGGCGTGGCACCGGCCAACCTGGCGCCGGGCGACTACGCGTCACCGGCGGCGCACGGCCGGGACGAGCTCGACCCGGACCTGGACTGGTCGGTGATCGGCTGGCTGCGGTCGATCACCGCCCTGCCTGTCCTGGTGAAAGGGGTACTGACCGGCGAGGACGCGCGGCTGGCCGTGCAAGCGGGCGCGGCCGGCGTGATCGTGTCCAACCACGGCGGCAGGCAGCTCGACGGTGTGCCGCCGACGTTACGGGTGCTGCCCGAGGTCGTACAAGCGGTGGCCGGCCGCGGCCCGGTGCTGCTCGACGGCGGCGTGCGGCGCGGTACGGACGTCCTGGTCGCGCTGGCGCTCGGCGCCGACGCGGTCCTGCTGGGCCGGCCTGTGCTGCACGGGCTGGCGATCGGCGGCGCGGCCGGGGTCGGCCGGGTCCTCGACATCCTCGTCGAGGAACTGACCGACGCCATGACGCTGACCGGGACCGGCTCCGTCAAGGACGCCGGCCCGGCACTCGTCAGGGAGCAGTGGTAGAAGCGGTTCCCCTCTGTGCCGGGGGCCGAGGCAACGCAGAGCACGCAACACCAGAAATCTGTGCGGATGTCGATGTCAGAGTGCCGGTTCCGGCCAGGAAGGACGAACCATGTACAAGCTTGAGTTGAACGCCGACGAGGTGCGTGACATCGAGCGTCTGCTCGACGACGTCGAGGGGGAGTTCGGCGCCCTCGACACCGAGGAGTCGCTCAAACTGGCCACGCTGCACGCGCAGGAGCTGCCGCGCGACGTCCGGGCCCGGATCAACGCGTTCCGGCTCGGCGAGCTCGACGGCGTGCTGGTCGTCTCCGGCTACCGCGTCGACCAGGAGCGGGTGGGCCCGACCCCGGGGCACTGGCGGGAGCGGCCCGAGCCCAGCACCTCACGCCGCGAGGAACTGCTCCTGCTGATGATCGGCTCGCTGCTCGGCGACCCGTTCGCCTGGGGCACGCAGCAGGACGGCCGGCTCATCCACGACGTGCTGCCGATCGCCGGGCACGAGAACGAGCAGCTGGGCTCCAGCAGCGAGGCCCTGCTGACCTGGCACACCGAGGACGCGTTCCATCCGCTGCGCGGTGACTTCCTGCTGCTCGGGTGCCTGCGCAATCCGTACGGCGCGCAGACCACGGTCGGCTACGTCGACGCGCTGGAGCTGCCGGAGAGCGTGCGCGACGTGTTGTTCGAGCCGCGGTTCGGGATCCGGCCGGACGAGTCGCACCTGGCCAAGAACAACTCCGACGCCGAGGGCAAGGCGTTCGAGGACATCGAGGAGATGGATCGTGCTCCCGAGCCGATCGCGGTGCTCTTCGGGGATCGGAACGCGCCGTTCGTACGCGCCGATCCGTATTTCATGGATGTCGCCGAAGGCGATGACGAGGCCCGTTCGGCGCTCGACGCGTTCGCCAAGGCGATGGACGACCGGATGTTCGACGTCGTGCTCGGCGACGGCGACTTCATCGTCATCGACAACTACCGGGTGGTGCACGGGCGCAAGCCGTTCAAGGCCCGCCACGACGGCACCGACCGCTGGCTGAAACGGATCAACATCACCGTGGATCTGCGCAAGTCGCGCGCGTCGCGGCCGGCCAGAGACGACCGGGCGATCAGATGAGACTGCGACCGGCACCGCTCGAGGACTGGCTCCGTGACTACTACTTCACCGCCGAGATCGACATCAGCTCCAGTGGTGTCGAGCCGTACTCGATGACGTGGCTGCGGCAGACGACCGGGCTGGGGTACGACGAGATCGACACCCTCGTGTTCGACGACGGCTACTCACTGGGCGCGCCGCCCGTACGACAGGTGATCGCCGATCGATGGGGTGACGGTGACGCGCGGAAGGTGATGACCACCAGCGGATCCAGCGAGGCGATCACCCTGGTGCTCACCGCGTTGCTGGAAGCCGGCGACCGGGTCGTCGTCGTCGAGCCCGGCTACCACTCGCTCGTCCGGTTCGCCGAAGGGCTCGGCTGCGACACGGTGACCTGGCGGCTCGACGCCGACGCCGGTTTCACGCCGTCGCTGGACGAGCTCGCGGAACTGGTCGACGAGCGGACCCGGGCGATCATCGTCAACTTCCCGCAGAACCCGACCGGCGTCTCCATCACCGAGCCCGAGCTGCGCCGGCTCGTGGCGATCGCCGAGGGGGCCGGCGCCTACCTGCTCTGGGACGCGGCGTTCGCCGACCTCACCTACGAGACCGCTCCGCTGCCGTGCGTGTCCACGCTGTACTCGCGCGGCATCGGGTTCGGCACCTTCTCGAAGGCGTTCGGGCTGCCCGGGCTGCGGTTCGGCTGGTGCCTGGCGCCGCCGGAGGTGCTGGCCGGGTGCGTACGGGTCCGCGACTACACCACGCTGCACGTCGCGCCGCTGATCGAGCTGCTGGCGCTGCGGGTGCTGGAGAACGCCGACGCGTTCATCGGCCCCCGGCGGGAACGGGCACGGGCCAACCGGGAACTGCTGCGGCGCTGGGCGCAGGCCGATCCGGAGCGGGTGTCGCTGCGCCTGCCGGACGGCGGGGTGGCCGCGTTCCCGCGCCTGCTGGGACTCGGCGACACCTACGAGTTCTGCGACAAGCTGTTCCTGGACCGGGGCGTGCTGGTGATCCCCGGCTCCTGCTTCGGCGCGCCCGAACACATCCGGGTCGGCTTCGGCGGCCCCACCGAGGCGCTGGCCGAAGGCCTCGACCGGCTGAGCGCGGCACTGTCGGACTCGTCGCTGAGGGAGCGTTCCGCATGGTGAAGAACGTGGTGATCGTCGGTGGCGGCACCGCCGGGTGGATGTCGGCGACCTATCTGCGGGCCGCGTTCGGTGACCGGGTCGGCATCACGCTCGTCGAGTCGGCCCGGATCCCGACGATCGGGGTGGGCGAGGCGACCTTCAGCACGATCCGGCACTTCTTCGGGTACCTCGGCCTGGCCGAGAGCGAGTGGATGCCGGAGTGCAACGCCACCTACAAGCTGGCGATCCGTTTCGAGAACTGGCGGCGGCCCGGCCACCACTTCTACCACCCGTTCGAACGGCTCCAGCGGGCGAACGGGTTCTCACTGGCCGACTGGTGGCTGCAGATCGGCGGCGCGCGACGCCTCGACGAGGAGTGCTTCATCACCACCGCGCTGTGCGAGGCGCAGCGCAGCCCCCGGCACCTCGACGGCACGTTGTATGGCATCGGCGCAGGCGGCGGTGACCTGGGCGCCGGCACCGACCCGGGCCGGAGCACACTGACCGAGCAGGACACGCAGTTCCCGTACGCCTACCACTTCGACGCCGCGATGCTGGCCCGCTACCTCACCCGGATCGGTGTCGAGCAGGGCGTACGGCACGTGACCGACGACGTGGTCGGCGTGGGCCGCGACGACCGCGGCTGGATCACCCACGTCACCACCCGCGAGCACGGCGAGGTGGCCGGTGACCTGTTCATCGACTGCTCCGGGTTCCGGGCCCTGCTGATCAACAAGACACTCGGCGAGGAGTTCGACTCGTTCGCCGACGTGCTGCCCAACGACCGGGCCGTGGCGCTGCGGGTGCCGTCCGACATCGACACGGTCGGAATCCGTCCGTACACCACGGCGACCGCGATGGACGCCGGCTGGATCTGGCGCATCCCGCTGTACGGACGTGACGGTCTCGGATACGTCTACGCCGGGGAGTACTGCTCCGAGGAGGAGGCCGAGCGGACCCTGCGCGACTTCGTGGGACCGGCCGCCGCCGGCCTTGCGGCCAATCACGTGCGCATCCGGGTCGGCCGGAACCGCAGATCGTGGGTCGCGAACTGCGTGGCGATCGGCCTGTCCAGCGGGTTCGTCGAACCGCTCGAGTCGACCGGCATCTTCTTCATTCAGAACGGCATCGAACAACTGGTCAAACACTTTCCCCGGTACGGTCCCGCGGACCGCAACGACGGCGACGACGGCCTGCGTGCCGCGTACAACGGGCAGGTCGGCCGGTGCATGGACGGTGTCCGTGAGTTTCTGACGCTGCACTATCGCGGAGCGTCCCGGGCGGACACGCCATACTGGAAGGCGGCCAAGGAGCGCGGCGACGCGGAACTGGCCGAGCGCATGCGGGTCTGGGCGGAGATGCTGCCGGGCGAGGAGAACATCTGGCCGCATTATCACGGCTTCGAGCCGTACTCCTGGATCGCGATGCTGATCGGTCTGGGGCGGGTGCAGCCGCCGCCGCGTCCGGCGCTTGCTCTGCTGGACGCGACGGAGGCCGGGCAGAAGTTCGCGGCGCTGCAGACCCAGGCGAAACGCCTCGTCGGCGAGTTGCCCGGGCACCGCGAATATCTGGCGCGCCTGCACTGAGCCCCTAGCCGGCCGGCACCCTCGATCCGCGCACCCACTCGGTGAGGGCGATCTTCGACGCCGGCACCTGCTCGAGGATCGAGCGCTGCAGCCGCTGCAGCTCCTGGCCGGGTTCGATGCCCAGGTTGTCGCGCATCCGGCGGCGGATGCCGGCGTAGTTCTGCAGGGCCTCCGCCTGGCGGCCCGCGCAGTACAGGGCGAGCATGAGCTGGGCCTGGAAGATCTCGTGGAAGTGGTAGACCGACACCACCCGGTGCAGCTCGGGAATGATCTGGCGGGTGTTGCCGAGGGCGATCTCGGCGCCGAACAGCTCCTCGTAAGCGGCGATGCGCTCGCCGTCGAGCATCCGGGCCTCCTCGGCGATGGCCTGGCCCGGAATGCCGGCCAGAGACTTGCCACGCCAGACCGACAGGCCCTCCCGCAGGCTGATCACCGATGCGGCGAGGTCGCCGTGGTCGGCCTCGCGGCGGGCCCGCTCCACCCGTTCCCGGAAGAACCACAGGTCGGTCTCGCCGAGCGGGCTCTCCAGGCGGTAACTGTCGATGTTGGTGCGCAATTCGGTGTCCGGCAGCGGACGAAGCAGCTGGCGCAGGCGGTAGATGTAGGACTGCAGGGTGGTCTGGGCGGTCGCCGGCGGGCGTCCGTCCCAGACGAAGTGGATGAGCTGGTCGATGGCGACCTCGTTGTTGGCGCCGAGAAGGAGGGCCGCCAGCACCGTACGCTGCTTCGGTGCCGTGATCGGAATTATTCCTTCGGCTGACCTGACCTCGAGATTGCCCAGGATTAAGAATCGCACGTGGTCTCCCCTGTGACGCGCAGGGCGGCGTCGGGCTCTGGGGTACCCGGGCCGTACTGCGCTGACCGTCGTTACAAGTATTTAATTGTTCACGCTTCGTGCTCCATGCGGAAACGCGCGACAGCGAATCCGCATCGCGATACTCGTGCGGGCACGGAAATACACGGCCTCATTTGGAGCGCCCTATGCGCTCAGCCGGTATCAATATTGAAGATCATGATCACGCCCCAATCTCGCCGAATACTAGCGAGGCAACCTGTGGGCGTCCAGAGTCGACAGACCGGCCCTGCGGTATGCCCCCGGCATGACCTGGGGGTTCGTCATTGTCCCGGATCGTGGGCGGTGTGCGCGGTCGCGCTCCGGGTGGGGGTCCTGCGCGACGGTATCCACAACCAGTGGTCATTCCGCCTGCGGTTTAACCTGTTTCGCGGCATAATGACCGTCCAATCGCAGGGTGGACGGACTGCTCGTTGTGATCGTCGTCATAGTCTCAGGGCGAGTGCTCGTTTCCGATGAGTGGGACCGGGCGCCACCATGTGAGCCCCGCCGATCCCGCGCGCCACCGAGCCGCGCCCCGCCGGTGGCGGCGGGCCGCGCCTCTTCCCATGCCGTTACCGGCCGCACTCACTCGTATCCGTAAAGCTCCAGAAGACTGCCGTACCGCTCTTTGAAGTGGGCGATGTTCCGTGCCGTGAATCGTTCCCGCCACGCCCCCGTGCGACCGCGATGAAAGCTCCACGATTCGGGGTTGTAGACCTTGGCGGCCACCTTTTCCGGGTCGCGGCCGGACCCCAGGTGGGTGAGTACGCGGTTAACAGTTTCCACCTGCCGCCGGCGTGACTCGCCACCCTGTTCACCGATGAGATCCTCGTACCGCACGTTGAGGACCTTCGGGTGATTGAGCAGCCACAGGGCCCGCTCGAACGCGCGTCCACCGACGAACAGCGGGTCGGTCAGCGCGTAGTCGATCTTCTCCTCCCAGGTGGGCTTGCTCTTCAGGATGGTGCTGAAGATGTCCGCCTCGAAGAAGTTGCCGTAGCCACCCGTCGCACCCTGCAGGAAGTTGATCATCGAGACGACGACGTCGCGCGGGTCCCGGAAGTTGAACACCAGCGGCGGCGACGACGTCTCCACCCACTCGCTCATGAAACTGCCGTCGACCTTCTCCAGGTCCAGCTCGTGCAGGATCCAGCACAGCCCGGCCGGGGTGTCGGAGAACCGGCTGTACGGCAGGAACGGGTTGCTGGCGAGGCCCGCGGTGAAGTCGATGCGGGTCTGGCCGTACCGGTTCACCACCGGCTGCCCCAGGCGCTGATGCCAGTGCCACACCAGGGCCGCCCACGCGTCGTCGGTGCGTTCGGCGAACTCCGCGGGCGGCGACTCCAGCACCTCGTCGTAATCGGCCTTGGACAGCACCAGGGCCGCGATCGCCCGGCGCTGCTCGTCGGTGAACCGCGGCGCGGCCCTCGGAGTCGGCCGCGGCGCGCCCACCACCCGGTAGTCCAGCTCCAGGACCAGCTCCTGGATCAGATGCGTGCCCGCCTTCATGCAGGAGATCACCATCGCCTGTGGTGCCTGGGTCATCGGCCCTCCTCCCCGCTCCGGCTCGTCTGCCCGCTCCGGCTCGTCTGCCCGTCCCGGCTGTTCTCCCCGGTCCGGCTGTTCTCCCCGGTCCGGCTTTTCTCCCTGGTCCGGCCGGAATACGCCCGGCGGTACAACACCCCGTCGCTCCACACCAGATCCACCCCGCCGGAACGCATCGCCGACACCGCGTCGGTGAAGTTCGCGCTCGCCCCTCTCAGCAGAGGCGCGTCGTTCCACACCGAGTACTCCTGCAGGATCGTGGCCAGCACCGGATCGTCGGCCTCGTGCACGGTCCGTACCCGGGTCGTCCCGTCGGCGTCGCACAGGCCCGGCAGCCTGGCGGCCCACTCCGCGCGGACCCGGTGCCGGAACTGGGCATACGGATCGGCGTCGGCCTGATCGAAGAACAGATCCGCCTGCCGCGACAGGCACAGCGTCACCGCCGGCCCCCAGCGGTCCACCCCGTCACCGCCGGCCGGCGCGATCACGGCCCGGCTGCCGAGCGTCTCCGGACCGAGATCGGCGCGGCCCGTGACGATCGCCGCGGCCCGGCCGGTGTGGTGCATGATCCTGGCCAGCTCCTCCGGCCTGCACGGCATCGTCGACCAGCCGTCCGGCACGTGGCTGTGCCGCCGCGGCACCGGACCGCAGCGCCGGTTCCACCGCACCGCGCGCAGACCGTCGTCACGGAACCGGTGCAGCAGGGCCGCCCCGACCGCGGAACCGGACTCGCCCGCGAACGGCGGCACCCAGAACCCGGCGTCGGGCGCGTGCCGCCGCAGGGCCGTCGCCCACCGCGGATCCGTTGCGAGATCGCCCGTGAAGCAGAGACCGGCGCGGTCGCCACCGGCTTCGGCGAGATGTTCGGCGACGAGCTGAACCAGCAGGTCACGGGCGCCGGCCCGGACGCGGCCGGTATCGACGCCGAGCCGGGACGCCTCGGCGCGCAGGTCGTCGAGAAAGCCCCGGCCCGATTCCGGACCGTCCAGATGGGCCCGGAGGGCGCTGTGCAGCGCTTTCCGGATCTCCTCGTCAGCGACGCCCGCCGTCCCGGCGTCGCCGAGCCGGGCGTCGCCCGCCGTCCGGGTGTGGCCGAGCCCGGCGTCGCCTGCTGTCCCGGTGCTGGCGAGCCCGGTCGTGTCCGGCTTACCGGCCTCCGATGCGGGGTCGCCGAGTTCGGCGGTGAGGCCACCGCTTGCCGGTGGGAGCAGCGGACCGAGTTGCTCGATGCGCCCGCCCGCGCCGACACGGTGCAGCAGCGGCGCGGCTCCGTGATCCCAGACCAGCACCAGCGCGGACTCGCCGCCGGCGGCGAACGGGCTCGTGCAGTACGCGGCCGCGACCTGGCCCGCCGCGTGCGGATAGCCGAAGTACGGCCGGTCCACGCCGACCGCGCCGTCCACCGCCCAGGCGTCGATGCGGTCGGCGTCGAAGCCCTGCCCGGCCAGCACGGCGGCGGCCTGGGTGAAACCGCTGGACTCGTCGAGCCTTGCACCGAACTCGAGTGTGTCGTCGCGAAGGATGGCAAGACCGCCCCCGTGGACGGATCTCAGTCCCGCTATGAGCATCAGGTCCCCATATCCGTTCTCACACGTCTCTCCGGGTGAACAGGACACCGCCGATGAGCAGCGCGCCGGCGGCGTACGCGGTCAGCACGGCGAGCCCGGCCCACGGCTGCAGTGACGACGTGCCGGTCCCGGCCACCGTGGTCTGCACGGCGAGACCGGCCATCATCGGCGACGCGTCCTGGATGCGGTCCAGCGTCTGCGCCGACATCGGGACCAGCACCGTCACCATGTACGGCGCATACAGGGCCGTCACCGCGATCCCGATCGCGGCCCCGGCATGCCGGACCGCCGCGGCGATCCCGACGGTGAGCAGACCGACCAGGACCAGGTAGAGCATCGTGCCGAGCACCGCCCGCTGCAGTGAGCCGTCGGACAGGGCCAGCTGTGTGTAACCGAGCTGAGCGGTCAGGCCCTTGCCGGTCAGGGCCGGGCGGCCGACGAGGATCGCCGCGACCGCCCCGACGAGGGCGGTCACCAGCACCGCGCCGCACACCACCAGGGCCTTGGCGGCGAAGACCAGCACACGCTGCGGTTTCATCGCGAACGTGGTGCGGATCAGCCTGGGCTGGAACTCGGCGCAGATCGCCGCGGCGGCCAGCGCGACCGCCGCGATCTGGGCGGCGTGCACGCCCATCAGCATCAGCGCCGTGGTGTCCTGCGCGGGGCAGCCGTCCTGCTCGCCCCGGCAGCCCGGCACGTCGGTGGCCGCGATCACCACGGCCGCGCCGGCCGTCATCAGCACCGCGAGGGCCAGCATCGTCCACGCGTTGGACGGCAGGGTCCGCAGTTTGGTCCACTCCGCGAGCAGTGCGCGTCTCATGCGTCCCGCCTCCTCGAACCGGTGCCTTCCGCGAGCAGCGTGTGGATCATGCGTCCCGCCTCTTCAGCAGCCAGAAGGCCGCGGCCAGCGCCGCGACGGTGTACCCGCAGAGCACCGCGAAACCCGACCAGGCGTCGGTCACCACGGCGTCCGACACCGGGGTCAGCTCGACGGTCTGCAGGATCGAGATGCCCGCCAGCGGGGTGGCCCGGCCGATGAAGGCGTAGGCCGTGTCCGACGTGCCGCCGGCGATCGTGGGCACGATGACCAGCACCGCGAGCAGCACGATGACCGCGCCCGCCGTGCGCCGCACGATCGTGCCGACGGCCAGGCTGAACAGGGCGATCAGGGCCAGGAACAGCGACGCGCCGACGATCGCGCGGAGCACCACCGGGTCGGTGATCGACGACTCCGGATAGATCGGCGCACGGTACCCGTTGTCGTCCTGCAGCGGCTTGGTGATGAGGTACGCCGGAACGGTCACGGCCAGGCCGGTGACGAACACGACGGTGCCCAGCACGATCGACTTGGCGGTCAGCACGGTGGCGCGGCCGGGGCGGGCGAGAAACGTCGTACGGATGCCCCGGGTCTTGAACTCCGCCGTCATGAACAGCGCGCCGATTGCGATCGCGCCGATCAGCCCGAACTGGATGCCGGTGAGACCGGCCTTGACCCGGTCCACGTCGGTCAGGTTGATGCCGCCCATCCCGGCCCGCCCGATGTCCCCGCTGCCGGAGACCGTGACCGTGCCGTCGGCCTTCCGGGTGCTACCGCCGGCCAGCACCGGCGCGGACGGCGCGCCCTCACCGAGTGCCGTCTCCGGACCGTCCGGCGGCGGCGCGACCTCGGTGTCCGCCCAGGTCCCGGCCGCGGTGCCACCGCCGGCCGGGGTGAGGCTCACGTTCTTGAACGTCGCCTCGCCGAGAACCGGCTCATAGTTGGGGATCTCGCCGATCATGCGCAGCTTCGGGGGTGACGCCACGAAGAGACCGGCCTGGCCGGTGCCGGGCCGCGCGGCCGTCGTGACCGTCCCGACGGTGTTCCAGGTGGTGCCGTCGGCGGACTCGTAACCGGTCACCGACTGCCCCGTGCGGGTCAGCCGGAGCCAGCGCGGGCCGGTCGCCGACGGCCGGGCCACCTCGGTGGTCGCGTCGGCCTGCAGGAGCACGCCATGACCGGGAGTGACCATGATGGCGGCGTACGCCGAGCCGCTCGCCGTGCCGTCCTTGAACATGAGACCGGCCTTCGCCCACGGATCGGTGCCGCGCTGCGCGCCGACCTGCGCGGTCACCGTGCCGTCGCCGGTCAGCGGCTGATGCACGAAGTGGAACTGGTCCACCGAGATCTTCGCGTCGTTCGCGGTCGTGGTGCTCAGTGACGCCGCGACCAGGCTCAGCAACATCGTCAGCGCGACCAGCGTGAGCAGGGCCAGCCCGCTGCTGCGCACCGACCGCAGCTTGGTGAACTCGGCCAGCAGCGCGCGCCCGGTCAGCCGGAGCACACCCGGTTCGCCCGTCACGCGAGCGCCCTCTCGTCCTCGGGCGCCGCCGCGAACGTCGTGTGCTCACGGGTCATCGCCATGTAGACGTCCTCCAGCGACGCCCGGTGCTGCCCGATCCCGGTGAACGGGATGCTCGCCGCCGACAGCAGCGACACGACCCGCTCGGTGGTCAGGCCGGTCACCGTCACCGTCTCCGGGCCGGTCACCGCCACGGTCGCGCCGGCCAGGCTCAACGCGTCGATCGTCCTGCTGCGCTCGGTCGTACGCACCTCGATCTGATCGCCGGAGGTCTGGTCGAGCAACTCCTTCACCGTGGTGTCGGCGAGCAGCCGGCCACGACCGAGGATGATCAGATGGTCGGCGGTGTCCTGCAGCTCGCTCATCAGATGGCTGGACACGAGCACGGTCCGCCCCTCGGCGGCCAGCTGCTTGAGAAAGCCGCGGATCCACTGGATGCCCTCGGGGTCGAGCCCGTTCACCGGCTCGTCGAGGATCAGGATGCCCGGATCACCGAGCAGAGCGCCCGCGATGCCCAGGCGCTGGCGCATGCCGAGGGAGAACCCGCCGACCCGCTTGCGGCCGACTGACTCCAGGCCGACGATCTGCAGGACCTCGTCGACGCGCTTGCGGGGGATGCCGTTGTACTGCGCCATCCACAGCAGGTGGTCGCACGCGCGCCGGCCGGGATGCACCGCCTCCGGGTCGAGCAGCGCGCCGACGGTGCGGGCGGGCTCGCGATAGGAGGTGTACGGCCTGCCGCCTATCAGCGCCTCACCGCCGTCCGGCCGGTCCAGGGCGAGCATCATCCGCATCGTCGTCGACTTGCCGGCGCCGTTCGGCCCGACGAACCCGGTTACCCGGCCGGCTTCGACGGTGAAGCTGAGGCGATCCACCGCGAGGGTCGAGCCGTAACGCTTGACCAGCTCACGGGCCTCGATCGTCAGATTGGGCATGATGAGCAACCTATGACGGGGGACCGGTCCGGGTAGTCACCACCGCGAGCGATCTTTTGCGCCCGTCATCCCCCGCGTGGGGGATCGCCCGGTTCGCGCGCGTACATAATGGGCGGCGTGAACCTGCCCACGGTGGCCACCGCGGTGCTGGGAGCAACGGGCCTCGTGGAGGCGGTGGCGCGATCCGGTGACACGTCCGGCACCCTGCCGCCGGCCGCCGTGCTCGCTCTCTGCGGCACCCTTCCGGTCTATTTCCTTACGGTACGTCTGAACGCGGCGGCCGCGGTCATCAGCGGCAGTGTGCTGATCGCCCTGGTCATCGGCGAGCAGCCGGTGGTCGCCGCGCTGGTGGCGCTGGCCTGGGCGCTCCACCAGGTGGGCGCGCGTCGTCCGTACCGCACAGGTCTGTTCTTCGTCGTTCCGTTCGTTGTCTATGCGGTGACGCCGATCGAGACCCGCCCCGGTGGCGAGCTGCTCGGCGCGGCCCTGCTCGTCGTCGCCGCCGGTGCGCTCACGGCCGGTGGCCTGCGGCAGTCGCGCACCCGCACCGCCGACCGGCAGGCCGCCACCGGCGCGCTCACCGATATGGCGCACGCCTACGCCGCCCGCGAGGAACGTGCCCGCATCGCCCGCGAGCTGCACGACATCGTGGCCCACCACATCTCGCTGATCTCCATCCAGGCCGAGACCGCCCGCCTCACCGTCCGCGACCTGCCCGCCGACGGCGCCGCCCGGCTGCTCGCCATCGGCGAGACCGCGCGGCAGGCCCTCACCGAGATGCGCCGCGTCCTCGGCGTGCTCCGCGACGACGCCGGCACCGAGCCCGAACAGCTGCCCCAGCCCGGACTCGACCAGCTCATCACCCTCGTCGACCACGACCGGGCCACCGGAGGATCAAGAGCGAGGCTCGTCGTACGGGGTGCGTCACGCCGCCTGGACCCCGGGCTCGAACTGACCGCGTACCGGATAGTGCAGGAGGCCTTGACGAACGCCCGCAAGCACGCCCCCGGCGCCGCCGTCGACATCGAGGTAGGTTTCCATCCGGACAGGCTGCACCTGCACGTCTGGAACACCTGGGGAGACGGCCGCGACGAGCCGTCGGAGGAGGGATTCGGCCTGCTCGGCATGAGGGAACGGGTGGCCCTCGCGGGTGGCACCCTGCGCACCGGCCACAGCCGGACCGGCGGTTTCGTCGTCGAAGCGGTCCTGCCCGTGAACGGCGCGTCGTGACCAGCGGCCCGGTCCGCATCGTCATCGCCGACGATCAGGAGGTCGTCCGCGCCGGCTTCGCCGCCCTGCTCGGCACTCAGCCCGACTTCACTGTCGTGGGCTGCGCGGACGACGGGGAGAGCGCGGTGCGGATGTGCCGCGAGGAGCGTCCCGACCTGGTCATCATGGACGTGCGCATGCCTCGCAAGAGCGGCATCCAGGCCACCCGCGAGATCCTCGCCGCGGCCGGGACATCCCCGCCGCGGATCATCATGCTCACCACGTTCGACCTGGACGAGTACGTCTACGAGGCACTCGACGCGGGGGCCAGCGGGTTCCTTCTCAAGGACATGTCGGCCGAGCGGCTCTTCGACGCGGTACGCGTGGTGGCGGCGGGTGAGGCGCTGCTGGCGCCTACCGTGACCCGGCGGCTGATCGGGGAGCTGACCCGGCTGCGGCCTCGGCGGGCTGCTCCTGCCGGGTTGGAGGACCAGCTCACCGCGCGGGAACAGGAGATTCTGCGGCTCATCGCGGAGGGGCTGTCGAACGCGGAGATGGCCGAGCGGTTGATGGTCAGCTCCGAGACGATCAAGACGCATGTGAGCCGGGTGCTGGCCAAACTCGGCGTCCGCGACCGTGTCCAGGCGGTCATCATGGCGTACGAGTCGGGCTTGGTCGTGCCCGGCGCGGGACAGTAGCGGTACCCGTTCGGTGGTCGTCTTCCGGGAACGGGTTCGTGCAGTGTGGACGGCGTGACCTCACGGATCCTGATCTCACACGCCGGTAGGGACCGTGCCTGGGCGGAGTGGGCACGCTGGCACCTGGAGACCGCCGGGTACACGACCGAACTGGACGGTGTCGACTGGGCGCCGGGCACCAACGCCGTCGAGGCCATGGATGAGGCGCTGCGCCGGGACAACCCGATGCTGGTGTTGTTGTCGTCGGCGTACCTGGATCCGGAGCGGCTCACCACCGACGCGTGGACGGCACGGCTGGCGCAGCGGCGCAGGGACCCGGACGCCAAGTTGATCCCGCTGCGGATCGAGAACGTCGACCTGCACAGCGGCCTGTGGGCCCCGATCGTCGTGCCCGACGTCTTCGGCCTGTCCCCGGACGAGGCGGCCACGATCCTGATCGACGCGGTGCGACGGGTGATCGACCCCCCACCCGCCGGTACCCTGCCGACGGTGCCCCCGTCCTATCCGGACCGCACCGTGCCTGCCGTTTCCGGAGGCCCGCGGCCACCGGGATCGCTGCCGGCGGTGTGGAACCTGGCTCGCCGGAACCCGGGCTTCACCGGCCGCGATGAGATGCTGAACCGTCTGCACGCCAGCCTGCGGGGCGGCAGCCGGGTGGCGGTGCAGGCGCTCCACGGCATGGGTGGTGTCGGCAAGACCCAGCTGGCTCTGGAGTACGCCCATCGCTTCGCCGGTGAGTACGACCTGATCTGGTGGATTCCCGCCGAACAACCCGAACTGATCGGCGACCACCTCGCCACGCTGGCCCAGAAACTGCGTCTCGTACCGGCCGGAGCGGTGACGCCCGACTCGGTCGAGGCGCTGTGGGATCGCCTGCGTCGAACCGACCGCTGGCTGCTGCTGTTCGACAATGCCGAGAATCGTGACCAACTGGCGCCGTGGCTGCCGGACGGTCCCGGGCATCTGCTGATCACCAGTCGGGACCCGAACTGGACGGGTGTGGCACAGGCGGTCGACGTGGACGTTTTCGCTCGATCCGAGTCGACCGGCCTTCTGCACAAGCATCTGCCGAACGTGAGCGATGCCGACGCGGATCGACTCGCCGAGGCGCTGGGAGATCTGCCGCTGGCCGTCGGTCAGGCGGTGGATCTGCTTGCCGAGACCCGTCTGCCGATCGACACCTACCTGCATGATCTTGGTACGCATGCCGCTGACCTGATGGGTGAGGGACGTCCGCCCAACGGATATCCGCTTCCGCTGGCCGCCACTGTCACCCTGTCCGCCGGCCGGCTGTGCGCAGCCGATCCTGCCGCCGGCGAGTTGCTTTACCTGTGCGCCAGGCTCGGACCCGAACCTGTCCCGCCCGATCTGTTCACCGCCCGCCCCGACCTTCTCCCCGCTCCGTTGCAGGAATCGGCACGCAGGCCGGTCGCGTTCGGTCGCGTGATGGCTCAGCTGGGCCGTTACGGCCTGGCCCGGCTCACCGACAGCGGCCCGGTGCTGCACCGCCTGGTCCAGGCAGTACTCCGTGATGCCGACGTCGACGCAGCCGGTCACCGCGAGGTCGTCGAAGAACTCCTGAGCGCTGCCAAACCGGACAACGGTTCCCATCCGCGATGGTGGCCCCGGTGGACGGTACTGTTGCCGCACATTCTCGCCGCCGACCCGGCCGCTACGACGAACCTCAGCCTGCGCGTGACCGCCAACGCCGCGGTCTGGCATCTGATGGCCCGTGGGGAATACGGGACCGCTCTGCCTCTGGCCGAGCAATTCTACGAGGAGTGGAAAGCTCGGTTCGGGCCGGACGAGGACAGCACTCTGATCAGCGCGAACACCCTCGCTCTCGTCTACCGCAGTGTGGGTCGCTACGAGCAGGCTCGCGAGCTCGATCAGGACAGCCTCGCCCGGGAGCGGCGGCTTCACGGTGATGATCACCGCAACACGCTCGTGTCGGCCAGCAACCTCGCCGCCGTTCTGCACGAGCTGGGGGAATACGAGCGGGCGCGCGACCTGGACCAGGACACCCTGGTCCGGCGGCGCCGGCTGTTGGGCGACGACCACAACGACACGCTGACCTCAGCCAGGAATCTGGCCGGAGACCTCTTCATGCTCGGCGAATACGAGCGGGCACGGGAGTTGGATGAGGACACACTCGCCCGGCGGCGCCGAGTGCTCGGTGACGATCACCCCTACACCCTCAGCTCGGCCGGTGGCCTCGCCGCCGACCTGCACGCGTTGGGTGAGTCCGAGCGGGCGTGTGAGCTGGAAGTGGACACTCTTGCCCGGCGGCGCCGAGTGCTCGGTGACGACCATCCCGACACTCGCCGGTCGGCCGTGAATCTCGCCTGGGGCCTGGACACTCTCGGCCGGCATGCCGAGGCCGACGAGTTGCGGCGGAAGTTTCCGTCGGAAACCTGAGAGCCCGCCGGGCTCGGCTCGAAAGCCACTCCGATTCGGCTGTAATAGTGTTTGCGGGATCCTGGTGAGTCGCTGGAGGCTGCCTGGCGAGGTCGTGTTTCGAGCACGGCGGGAACGTAAAATTCCTCCCGATATCGGCCTGTCCGATCGGAGAGCTCAAGTGGACCAGCGAATCAAACGCGTCGTCATTCTCGGCGGTGGCACCTCCGGCTGGATGGCCGGGGCCTATCTGGGCAAAGCGCTCCAGGGTACGGCTGAGGTCACCGTTCTGGAGGCGCCCGCCATTCCCCGGATCGGCGTCGGTGAGGCGACAGTTCCGAACCTTCAGCGCGTGGTCTTCGACTTCCTCGGAATTCCCGAAGAGGAATGGATGAGGGAATGTAACGCGAGTTTCAAGACGGCAGTCAAGTTCATCAACTGGCGTACGCCGGGAACGGGTGACCCCGCAGCCCGCGAGTGGCAGGGCCGGCCGGACCACTTCTACCACCCGTTCGGGCTGCTGCCGACCGAGGACCAGATTCCGCTGTCGCACTACTGGGCCCGCAAACGGCTCAACGGGGAGACCGACGCGCCGTTCGACTACTCCTGCTTCCGTGAACCGGCCATGATGGACGCTCTGAAGGCGCCACGGACACTCGACGGTGAGCGGGTCACCTACTACGCCTGGCATTTCGACGCCCAGCTGGTCGCCGACTACCTGTGCCGGTTCGCCACCGAGAACCTGGGTGTGCGGCACGTGCGCGACGCCATGGAACGGGTCGAGCTCGACGATCGCGGATTCATCACGGCGCTGCACACCAAGGAGGGGAAGCGGCTCGAGGGCGACCTGTTCATCGACTGCTCCGGCTTCCGTGGGCTGCTGATCAACCAGGCGATGGGCGAGCCGTTCCTCGACATGAGCGACCATCTGCTCTGCGACAGTGCCATCGCCACGTCTTTGCCGTACGACGACGAGGCCGAGGGCGTCGAGCCGTACACCTCCGCCATCGCCATGTCCTCCGGCTGGACGTGGCGCATTCCGCTGCTGCGGCGGTTCGGCACCGGATACGTCTACTCCAGCCGGTTCATCAGCCAGGACGACGCGATCCGCGAGTTCTGTGACATGTGGCAGATCGACCCGGAGACGACGCCGCCTAACAAGATCCGTTTCCGGGTCGGCCGGAACCGTCGATCCTGGGTGAAGAACGTCGTCAGCGTCGGCCTGGCCTCCTGTTTCCTGGAACCACTTGAATCGACCGGCATCTACTTCGCATACGCCGCGATCTATCAGCTCGTCAAGAACTTCCCCGACCTGCGGTTCGATCCGGCGCTCAGCGACAACTTCAACCGGCAGATCCAGAGCTTCTTCGACGACACTCGCGATTTCATCCAGGCGCACTTCTACTTCTCGCCACGCACCGACACCCCGTTCTGGGCGGCGAACAAGGAACTGCACCTGAGCGAGAGCATCCAGGAGAAGGTGGCGATGTACAAGGCCGGACTGCCGGTCAACGCCCCGATCACCGACGAGAGCGGGTACTACGGCAACCTCGACGCCGAGTTCGCCAACTTCTGGACCAACGGCAGCTACTACTGCATCTTCACCGGCATGGGCCTGCTCCCCGACAATCCGCTGCCGGCGCTCGCGCACAAACCGGACGCCGTCAAGAACGCCGACCTGCTCTTCGAGGAGGTCCAGCGCCGCCAGGACGAGCTGGTCGCAACGCTGCCGTCGACCCGCGAGTACCTGAGCATGCTGCACGCCAAGCGCCCCTGACCGGGGGCGCCACGAACCCGCCTCTCAGCGCCTACGTCGCGCAGGGAGGCGGGTTTCGTCTCAGCGCGCCGCTGCATGCGGGTGATACCGCGCCGGTTCGGTTTGCGCTGCGGCGCTGCCGCCGGTGCATGCGGGTGACTCGGTGCCGGTTCGGTTTGCGCTGCGGCGCTGCCGCCGGTGCATGGGGGGACTCGGTGCCGGTTCGGTTTGCGCTGCGGCCTTGCCCGCCGGTGGGTGGTGTCGCTGGAGCGCTGGCCGGTGCGATCGAACCGGAGAAGTTACGCGGATTTCGGGACGCCGCCACACAACGACCTGCTGCGTGTGTGCGGGCTGTCGCCATGGTGACGTTGCGCGTCCACGGACCCGCGTCGTGGGCTGCTCTGGGCACCTTTCACCCTCGGGTCCGGCCCGCCGACCGGAGCACCGGGGTTCGGCCGACCGTTGGATCGCCCAGCTATGGCTGGCGGACGCTTCCTCGGGCTGTTTGATCGCCCAGCTATGGCTGGCGGTCTTGTCCTCGACCGTTTGATCGTCGGGCTGTGGTTGGTGGATGCATCCTCGTGCTATTCGATCGTTCGGCTGTGGCTGGCGCACCCGTCCCTGCCCGGGAAGCAGCCGTATGCCGGAGCCCGGCTTTGGGAACGGCCGTAGTTGATCGTGGAGCACCGGGACGTGGCGGTGTCGGCCACCGAGCCGTGGCTGACGACGGTATCGGCAGGCTGTCCGTGGGCCGGTCCGGCTGAATAGCAGAGTTGGACGGAGCCTGCGCGGAAGACGGTGGGCCGGGCTGTCGGGCTGTCGGGCTGCGGGGCTGTCGGGCTGCGGGGCTGTCGGGCTGTCGGGCTGCGGGGCTGTCGGGTTGCGGGGCTGTCGGGTTGCGGGGCTGTCGGGCTGCGGGGGTCTTGGATCCCGCAGCCCTCGCCCCGCGGAGTGGGTCAGAGTTCGAACTCCTCGTAGGTCTCGGCGTCGGAGTCGTCGCCGAGCAGCTGCTGGGTGATCGCTATGGCCAAGGTTCGGATCGTGGGGCGGTCGAACATCGCGGTCAGGGGAAGTTCGATCTTGAAGGCGGCACGGATGCGGCTGATCGCCTGGGTGGCCAGGAGCGAGTGCCCGCCCAGGTCGAAGAAGTTGTCGTCGATGCCGGTCCGGTCCAGGCCGAGCAGGGTGGACCAGATCTCCGCCAAGGTCTGCTCGGTGGGGCTGGTGGGTGCCTGGTAGTCAGAGCTCAGTTCGGGCCGGCTGCTGTCGGGGGCCGGTAGTTTCGTGCGGTCGAGTTTGCCGTTGGTGTTCAGTGGCAGGGCGTCGAGCGGCATGAAGATGGACGGGATCATGTGTGCGGGCAGCAGCGATGCCAGGTGGGTCCGGAGTTGGTCCGTGGGCGGCAGGTCACCGTTGGGGATCAGGTAGGCGATCAGTCGGCCGTCGTGTTCGGTGGCGATGGCGGCGCTGATCTGCGGGACGCTGGTGAGGGCGTTCTCGATCTCCGCGGGTTCGATGCGGTGGCCGCGGATCTTGATTTGGGTGTCGGTGCGGCCGAGGTATTCGAGCGTGCCGTCGGGTAGGAGCCGTGCTCGGTCACCGGAGCGGTAGAGGCGCTCACCGTCGGGGTGGAACGGGTTGGGAACGAACCGTTCGGCGGTGAGAGCCGGCCGCCGGTGATAGCCGCGGGCCAGCCCGCCCCCAGCAACGTGGATCTCGCCGGGAACGCCGGGCGGAACCGGCTGCAGATGCTGGTCGAGTAGGTGGATCCGGTAGTTCGGCAGTGGGGTGCCGATGGCCGGTGCGGTGCCGGTCCCGCCTCCCCGCCGGCCCCACTGACCCTCGCTGCCCTCTGCGGCCGCGCGATCATCCGAGGCTCGGAGATCGGTGATGCCGACGTGTTGGTGGGTGACGTGGATTGTCGTTTCGGTGATGCCGTACATGTTGATCAGCGTGGAGTCGGTCCATTGGTGCCGGAGGTGGTGTGG
>NZ_PVMZ01000038.1 GCF_003001815.1 Actinoplanes italicus | reverse complement strand
ATCGCTTCTTTCCCACGCTCTCCATGATGCTGGACATCCTCCCGGAGACCCCAGGTCCCCTGATCTTGGATGTCCGTCAAAACGGGGCAGGCCCACTTGTGGTGTGGTGATCTGTGCCCGCGGGCGGGCCGCAGGTCACCGCGGGTGGCTGTCTGCCTTGTGGTGTGGTGATCTGTGCCCGCCGGTGAGCCGTAGGTCACCACGTGAGCTGCTGACCTGTACTGAGGCTCGTGGCGGGTCAGGCGGGCGTGGCGATCCAGAATGATCGGGTGCTGCGCACGGTCAGGTCGGTGCGGTTGCGCAGTGAGTGGGGACCGTCGTCGGCCAGCAGCACGTCGAGGGTGTCGCGGTCCTCGGATGTCAGGCGGTCGGCGAGGCCGGCGCGCATGCGCTGCAGGGTGGCGTAGGCGTAGCGTGCGGCGGCCGCCGGGACGGGGGCGGGCAGGTCGACGACCAGGTCGCCGGACTCGCGGATCGTGAAGCCCGCGGCGGTCAGGCGGGCCGTCCAGTCGGAGCCCATGTGAGGCAGATGCTCGGCGCGGGCCTCGGCCATCAGGACGTCGCAGCGGGACTCCAGGCCGGGAGTGCCGATGCCGAGGTCGTCGGGCAGGAAGTGGGGCATCGACTCCATCTCGATCATCGCCAGCTGACCGCCGGGGCGGAGCGTGGCGCGGATGTCGCGGAGCACCCGGTCGGGGTCGGCCATGTGGTGCATCGACGACGCGGCCCAGATCAGGTCGGCGGGACCGGTCTCCGGCCACCGCTCGTCGACGTCGGCCCGAAGCGGCCGGATCCGGCCGTCGAAGCCGTGTCGCTGAGCGCTTCCGGCGAGGTGACCGAGCATCTCGTCGGCGGTGTCGACCGCCGTCACTCTCGCCTCGGGGAACTGCCGGAGCAGGGCGAACGTCCCTGTCCCGGTGCCGGCGCCGAGATCCACGACGTCGCGGACCGGGTGGTCGCCGGCGAGTGCGGCGACTCGTGCGGTGAAGCGGCCGAGCTGTTCGGCGCTGACGTCGGCGTCCAGATCGAGCATCTCCCGGAGTCCGTCGCCGTGCCCGTGACTGTCGTGCCCGTGACTGTCGTGCCCGTGACTGCCGTGTCCGTGACTGCCGTGTCCGTGACTGCCGTGTCCGTGACTGCCGTGTCCGTGACTGCCGTGTCCGTGACTGCCGTGTCCGTGACTGCCGTGTCCGTGACTGCCGTGTCCGTGACTGCCGTGTCCGTGACTGCCGTGTCCGTGGTGTTCCTCGTGTGCCATGGTCCGACTGTAGGCAGAGTTTGCGGCTGACGCATACAATCTTGCGTATGACGCAAGACGCTGAGGTCGACGCCCTCGTCCGAGCCCGCATCAGGGGGCTGCGCCTGGCCAAGGGCTGGTCGCTCGACGATCTGGCGGCCCGGTGCTATCTGAGCCCGTCGACGCTGAGCCGGATCGAGACCGGGCACCGCCGGATCGGCCTCGACCAGCTGACCGCCATCGCGCGGGCGCTCGGCGCCAGCCTCGACCAGCTCGTCGAGACGGCGGGGGACGCCGTGGTGATCAAGCCGCACCGGCATCCGGAGCGTGGAATGACGACCTGGGTGCTCAGCGGGGACCACAACCACGACGGCCTGACCGTGGCCCGGATCCGGATCACCCGCCCGGCCTCCCGGCGGCTCGAGGACCAGCGGGTCCATCCGGGCCGCGACTGGTTCACGGTCCTGTCCGGGACGGTGGAGCTGCTGCTCGGCGAGCGCGAGGTGCTCGTCGAGGAGGGTGAGGCGGCGTCCTTCTCCACGATGACGCCGCACGCCTTCGGTGCCCGGGGCGGTCCGGCCGAGGTGATCGCGGTGTTCGATCCGGACGGCGAGCGTACCCACGTCGACGCCTGAGTCCGCGGACTCGGCCGGGGTGCTGCGTGCCGATGGGGTCAGGGTGCCGCTGCAAGGCATGAACTCGCGATGCCGCACGAGCTCAGGCTGTTCGCCGACGACCACCACCGGATGGGCCGGATCGCAGTCCTGACGCTGCCGGTCAGCGGGGCGGCGGCGGGACGCAGGAGGCTCGCCAGGCCAGGGTGGCGTCGGCCCGTTCGGTGTGCGGGATGTGGTCGTCGTCCAGGGCCAGCGCCATCGCCCGCTCGCCCATCTCGACCAGGGGCAGGCGGACCGTGGTGAGCGCCGGGGTGACGTCGCGGGCGATCGGCATGTCGTCGAAGCCGGTGACCGAGACGTCGTCGGGGACGCGGACGCCGCGCTCGCGCAGCGTGGCCATCGCGCCGACCGCCATCGAGTCGTTGAGGGTGATCAGCGCGGTGAGGCCGGGCTGAGCGTCGATCAGCGCTCCGGCCGCGGCCGCACCGCCGTCGCGGGTGAAGTCGGAGTAGACCAGGCGCGACGGCGGCAGCTCGACGCCGACCTCCTCGAAGGCGCGCCGGAAACCGGTGAGCCGGTCGGTGGTGGTGGTGAGGTAGCGGGGACCGGCGATCACGCCGATCTCGCGGTGACCGAGTTCGAGCACGCGCAGGCCCAGCTCGTGCGCTCCGGCCTCGTTGCCGGGCAGGACGGCGGTGCCGACGAGGCGGTGCCGGCCGATCACCGCGACCCGGCCGCCGGCCTGCTGGTACGCCTCCAGCTCACCGTTGAGCCGCGCGGTGAACTCGTCGTCGTGGTAGCCGGACCCGGCCAGGATCAGCGCGTGCACCTGCTGGGCGCGCAGCAGGCCGACGTACGCCAGTTCGCGTTCCGGCTCCCGGTAGCTGTTGCAGATGACCAGGAGCCGGTCCTGCGCGCCGGCCTGCCGCTGCAGTCCGCGGGTGATCTCGGCGAAGTACGGGTCGGAGACGTCGTGCACGATCACGCCGACCGCCGACTTGCGGGGCCGGGCGACGTTCTGCGCGTGCGCGTTCGGCACGTAGTGCAGCTGCCGCACCGCCGCGAGGACCCGCTCCCGCAGGTCCTCGTTGACCTTTTTCGCACTGTCGTTGATGACGCGGGAGACGGTCGCCGGGGACACCCCGGCGAGCCGGGCAACATCCGCCAGGGTGACCGCCATCCGCACAGGTTAACGGGACAGGAGCGTCAATGTGTCGACGACCCGGTTGGCGAAACCCCATTCGTTGTCGTACCAGGCCACGACCTTGACCAGACGGCCGTTCGCGGCGGTCAGCAGCGAGTCGAGGATCGACGACGCCGGGTTGCCGGTGATGTCCGAGGAGACGAGCGGGTCGGACGAGTACTCCAGGATCCCGCGCAGTGGCCCGGCCGCCGCCGCGGCGTACGCCTCGTTGATCTCCTCGGTGGTGATCTCGCGGCTGACCAGGGCGTTCAGCTCGACCAGGGAGCCGACCGGGACGGGCACCCGCACCGAGTAGCCGGACAGCCTGCCGTCCAGGCGGGGCAGGACGGCGCCGATCGCGGTCGCGGCGCCGGTCGTCGTCGGGGCGATGTTGACCCCGGCGGCGCGGGCCCGGCGCAGGTCACGGTGCGGGCCGTCCTGCAGGTTCTGCTCCTGCGTGTACGCGTGGATCGTGGTCATCGAACCGGCCTCGACGCCGGCCAGCTCGTCGAGCACCGACGCGACCGGAGCCAGCGCGTTGGTGGTGCAGGAGGCGTTGGAGATCACCCGGTGCCTCTCCGGGTCGTACGCGTCATGGTTCAACCCGTAGGCGATCGTCACGTCGGCGCCCTTCGCCGGGGCGGTGACCAGCACCTTCCGGGTGACGTGCACGCCCGCGCCGGCGGTGAACCGGCCCGTCGACTCGACCGCGACGTCGACGTCCTGCCACGGGAGCCGGGCCGGGTCCTTCTCGGCGGTCACGGCGATCTTGTGTCCGTTGACGATCAGATGATCATCGGCGGCCTCGACGGTTCCCGGGAAGCGGCCCAGGGTGCTGTCGTAGCGGAGCAGGTGGGCGAGAGTCCGGGCGTCGGTCAGGTCGTTGATCGCGACGATCTCGATGTCGTCGTTGCGGCCCGCGACGGCGCGGAGGACATTTCGCCCGATGCGGCCGAAACCATTGATAGCAGCTCTCATGCGGTCAATTGTTCGGCCTTACCGATGACGGCGGGAGGTGTGACAGCGCCGGATCCCGCAAGCTTTCCGCCAAACGCCCGCCGGTACTCGGTCGGCGTCGTGCCGAGGATCCGCTGGAAGTGCAGCCGCAGGTTCGCGCCGGTGCCCAGTCCCACCCGGTCGGCGATCTGCTCCACCCCGAGCGACGAGCACTCCAGCAGCTCCCGCGCCCGGTCGACACGGGCCCGCAGAATCCACCGCATCGGCGTGTACCCGGTGTCCTCGACGAAGCGGCGGCCGAACGTGCGCGTCGAGACGCCCGCGTGCCGGGCCAGGTCGGCCACGCCGATCGGCTTGTCGAGGCGGTGCAGTGCCCACTCGCGGGTCGCGGCGAACACCTGGCCCAGCGGTTCCGGTACGGTCCGCGGCACGAACTGGGACTGGCCGCCACTGCGGTACGGGGCGGCCACGATCCTCCGGGCCACGTCGTTCGAGGCCTGCACGCCGTGATCACTGCGGATCATGTGCAGGCACAGGTCGATCCCGGCGGCCACCCCGGCCGAGGTCAGCACCTGACCCTCGTCGACGAACAGCACGCCCGGATCGACCCGGATCGCCGGGTACTCCCGGGCCAGGGTGGGCGCCATCGACCAGTGCGTGGTGGCCCGCCGGCCGTCCAGCAGCCCGGCCGCGGCCAGTGCGAACGCGCCCGTGCAGATCGACACCATCCGGGCGCCACGGGCCGCGGCGTCGCGCAGCCCGTCGAGGATCCGCCGTTCGAGCTGCCGTAGCGGGTTGTTGAAGCCGGGCACGATCACGGTGTCCGCGTCGTCCAGCGCCTCCGGGCCGTGCTCGACCACGAAACCCAGCCCGTCGCGCCCGGGGACCGGCCCTGCCGCCAGCGAGCAGTGCCGCATCTCGTAGGGCAGGCCGTGCCTCGGGGCGAACACCTGCGCGCTGATCCCGACGTCGAGGGGAGCCGCGCCCGGCAGGACCAGGATCGTGATTCGGTGGGGTCGCACACCGCATACTCTGCCGCAGGGCCGGGCTCGCTGGAAACGCGCAGGCCGCACGTGTACCGTGGGTCGGTCGCGGAAAGGACGGTTCAGCGATGAGGGAAGACCGGGGTCGCTCCACGGGGCGGCCGACTCTCGAAGAGGTTGCGGCCAGGGCCGGGGTCGGTCGCGGGACCGTGTCCCGGGTCGTCAACGGGTCGGCACAGGTCAGCCCGAAGGCGCGGGAAGCCGTCCAGGAGGCGATCGACGAGCTCGGCTATGTGCCGAACCGGGCGGCGCGTGCGCTCGTCACCCAGCGAACCGATTCGATAGCCCTGGTGATCTTCGAGTCCGGCGAGCGTTTCTTCGCCGAGCCGTTCTTCGGCCGCATCGTGCAGTCCATCTCGTCGGTGCTGGTCGCCCGCAACCTGCAGATGGTCCTGATGATCGCGCAGGCCCCCGAGGAGCGCCGCCAGCTCGAGGGATATCTGACTCGCCAGCACGTCGACGGCGCTCTGCTGCTGTCCCTGCACGGCGACGACCCACTGCCGGCCATGCTCGAGGAACGCGGCGTGCCCACCGTCCGGGCCGGCCGCCCCTATCACCCCGAGCCGGTCAGCTTCGTCGACGCCGACAACCGCGCCGGCGCCCGCGCGGCCGTCACCTACCTCCGCGACCAGGGCCGCCGCTGTATCGCCACGATCACCGGCCCGCTCGACATGGCCGTCGGTATCGCCCGCTACGACGGTTACCGCGATGTCGTCGGCGAGGGTCCGGCCGCCCGCGGCGACTTCGGTGAGCTCAGTGGCGCCACCGCGATGGAGTGGCTGCTCCAGCAGTACCCGCAGATCGACGCGGTGTTCGCCGCCTCCGACATGATGGCCGCCGGTGCGCTGCGTGTGCTTCGCCGGGCGGGCCGCCGTGTCCCGCAGGACGTCGCCGTGGTCGGTTTCGACGACTCGGTGGTCGCTCGTCACACCGACCCCCCGCTGACCAGCGTCTATCAGCCGATCGAGCAGATGGGCCAGGAGATGGTCCGGCTGCTGCTGGCCAAGATCGACGGCGACGAGCCGGCCGACTTCGAGACGGTGCTGCCCACGCGTCTGATCCTGCGCGGTTCCGCTTAAATACACCTATATCGTACGGCTACGCAGCGGCACCCTGGCATCGCCCGCGACGTAGCCGTCACCTCCCGCGGCTAGGGCCCCTCGCGGGCTGAGGCGTCCCCTCACCGGCTGAGACAGCGGTAGGACACAGCCGGTGACCCGGGGCCTCAGCCCGTGAGGCGCCTTGGGGCCGGGGTGGGCAGCCCCGTCGCGGTGTGGTCCGGTACGCGATGGTGCGGTCGGGGGCGCGTAGCGCGTACCGCAAAAGGGGTCATGGGGTTGAGGCCGACCGCAGGTCGTTGAGCCGTTCGCGCAGGAGGGAGGCGCGGGTGTCGGTGATGTTGCCCTCGTTCTGACGCTGGCGGACCTTGCGCAGCAGCTGGTCGACCTTCTCGTTGAGGCCGGCGTCGGCGTCCGGGTCGATGAGGCGCAGCAGGTTCTTGAAGTCGAGGGCCACGTCGGGCCGGATCTCGCCGGACTCCTCACCGGCCTCGACGGTGGCCTGCACGCGGGTGAGCGCCGCCTCCACCGTGAGAGCCGCCGCGGTGGTCGGGGCGGACGTGGTCACGGTCGGCTGGGGCGGGGCCGGAGGAGGGGTCGCCTCGGTCAGCACGCTGCTGGGGGACACGGCCGGTGACGTGGGGAGGACCGGCTGGGCGGACTCGGAGTCGTCGGGGCCGCCGACCGCGTTGATCACCGCGACGAACGCGACCGCCGTGACGGCGAGCGCGACACCGACGGCGACGCGCCGGATCACCGGGCTGCCGGTGCGTGGCGCGGCCGGCAACACCTTGGCGTGGCCGGTGGGCGGTGGCTTGGGCAGCGGGATCGTCAGGCGGGCGGGCGCCGACGGAACCAGCCGGGTGAGGACGCGACGGGCCTGTGCGGCGGTGGGCCGGCGGGCCGGGTTGTCGTCGAGGCAGCGGGTGATCAGCTCGCGGAGCCGGACCGGAAGCGTCGCGGGCAGCGGGGTCGGGCCGTGTGCCTGGGCGGCGGCGAGCTCCTCCCAGGTGTTGACGTCGTACGGCGGGTCACCGCTGACCATCTCGAACAGCAGCACCCCCAGGCCGTAGAGGTCGGTCGCGGGCTCGGCGGGCTTGCCGTCGAGGCGTTCCGGGGCGGCGTAGGCGGGTGTGCCGAAGCTGGCGCCGGTCTCGTCGTCGTCCGGTTCGCCGGCGGCCGCGCTGATCCCGAAGTCGAGCAGCTTGACGCCGCCGGGGCAGAGCATCACGTTGCCGGGCTTGATGTCGCGGTGCACGACGCCCGCGGCATGGGCGGCGGCCAGCGCCTCGGCGACGGCGGCCGCGATCGACACGGCCTCGCCCCATGGCATCGGGCCGCCGGCGTCGCACAGCCGGGCCGCGACCGTCTCGCCGCTGAGCAGCTCCATCACCACGAACGGCGCGATCGAGCCGTCCGGGCGGACCGCTTCCCGGTAGTCGTGGACGGCGGCGATGCCGGGGTGCGAGAGCCGGGCCGCGAGGCGCGCCTCCCGCCAGGCCAGGTGTGCGGCCCGGGTGTCACCGGCCGGCAGCTTGACCGCGACGGGACGGTCGAGCAGCTCGTCGGTGGCTCGCCAGACCTGCGCCATACCGCCTGTCTCGAGGAGAGTGATCAGGCGGTACCGCGAGGCGAGGAGCACATCCGCGTCCGGCCAAACATCGTGCATCCCAGGACATTCGCCCAGTACGGCACGGCATGTCAACTCCCGGATTCCGGCCGCGGGGCGCATCTCACCGTCCGTGACAATTCCTGCCGCAACCGAGCCGCAACCGTATGGGCAACCGGGCTGAACCCGGGGCGGCGAACGATGGGCTCACCCCCGAGTTGAGGAGTTCCTTCGATGCGTATGCGCCGCAGCGCCGCCGCCATCGCCCTGGCCGCGGCTGTCACGATCCCCGCTGCCGTCTCCGGCGTGGCCGCCTATGCCCAGAGCTCGTCGCCCGCGGCCACGGCCGCCGCCGCCAAGAAGCCGGAGAAGAAGCCGGAACCGACCAGGCCGACGCCCGCCAAGCCGACGAAGGCGCCGGTGAAGAAGGTCAACTTCCAGGCCAGCGGCTCGATCACCAAGGTCGACGCGGCCGCGGGCACGGTCACCGTGGCGGCCCGCAGCGGCACCAAGGACGTCCGCGGCAAGACCGTGACGATGAAGGTCGCCGACAACGCCAGGATCGTCCTGAACGGCAAGAAGGTGGAGCTCGACGTCCTGGCCGCCGGTCAGAAGGTGTCGGTGACCGGCACCCGTGTCGACGCCGAGTACACCGCCGCCAAGATCCAGGCGGCCGGCAAGCCCGGGAAGCCGGCGCCCACGCCGTCGTCGCCGTCGGCCTCGCCGACCGTGTCTCCGACCACTGCGCCGACCACTGCGCCGACCACTTCGCCGACCGTGTCTCCGACCTCTTCACCGACCGTTTCGCCGACCACTTCACCGACCGCCGGCCCGACCATCGAGCCGACGGCCGGCCCGACCATCGAGCCGACGGACGCCCCGACCGACGAGCCCACGGATCAGCCCACCGACGAGCCCGACGAGGACTGACCGGACCCCCGGCGACCGGTACGCCCCACCCGCCATGACAAGCCGGGGCGTACCGGTCGTCGGCTTTTTACGCTAAGACCGGGCCCGGACCGGCCGATGACTGCCGGGGAGGGCCCGGAGCAGGACGGAGGGTGGCATGCCGCCAGCGGTGCGAGCCGGGTTGTGGCGCGATCCGGTGCTGATCGCGCTGGCTGTGGGCACCATGATCGTGGTCGGCCCCTTCCTGCTGGACGTGGGCACACCCCGCGCCCAGATGATCGCCTGCTGGACGGTCAGTCCGATCCTGGACCTCGCGCTGTTCTGGCTGTCCCGCCAGGTGGCCGGGATTCCGGACCTGCCTCCGCACCCGCGTCGTTTCTGGAGAGCCGTCGGCGTGGGCGGGCTGCTGTTCCTCGCCGGTGACCTGGTGCAACTCGGCACGATCATCACCGAACCGGGTATACAGCGCATCGTCTTCCATCCGGTGCAGTCGGCGACGATGATGCTCGGCGTCGTGGTGATGATGATCGGCCTGGTGCTGCCGCAACGGGTCGCGAACCGGCCCCGCCGCCAGCAGACCCGCCTGCTGCTGGACACCGCGATCCTGATGTCCGCCTCCGCCGTGGTGGCGTGGTGCCTGATGACCCGACCGGGCATGGCCGGGGCCGGTTTCGAGGCGTACTTCCTGGCCGTGTTCGGCTGCGGCGTGGTGCTGTGCGCGATCTTCGTGGCGATCCGGTCCGGCCTGACCGGTGTGTCCCCGATGAGCCGGGCGGCGGCGGTCCCGATGGTCCTCGCGTCGCTCGGCCTCGCGGGGTCCAGCGTGCTCCTGCCCAGCGGCAGTGTGCCGAACACCGGTGTGCAGATGGCCGTGATCATCTTTCCGTGTCTCCTGGTGCTGGCCGGTCCGCGCCTGCAGTTCCTCCACGGCGCCGGTGGCCTGGACGGCCGTGAGTGGTTCAGCCGCCGCCGGCGGTTCAGCGTGCTGCCGTACGCCGCCACGGTGGTCTGCGCGGCCGCGCTGGTGTTCGTGCTGGTCACCCGCGGGCTGGGGATCTCGGCGTGGGGCGCCCTGGCCGGGCTGCTGGTCAACGTCGGCCTGGTGATCGGGCGGCAGGTGCTGGCGCTGGCCGTCAACGACGCCCTGGTCGGCGCGATCCGGCGTCGGGAGCAACGTCTGACCTCACTTCTGGAACACTCGTCAGAGATCATCGCGATCGCCAGGGCGGACGGTACGTTCACTTATGCCAGCCCGGCGGTCGAGCGGGTGCTGGGCTTCCCGGTGGACGGCGTGCTCGGCCGCGGCGCGCTCGACATCCTGCACCGCGACGACCGGGAACGGCTCGCCGCCGAGCTCGAGACGCTCTACGCGACGCCGGGCACCGAGATGACCATGCAGGGCCGATACCGGCACGCGGACGGATCGTGGCGCTGGCTGGAGGTGGTGGCGGTGAACCTGACCCACGTGCCGGGCATCGATGGCGTGGTCTCCAACTCGCGGGACGTCACCGAGTCCCGTGAGCTGCACGAAATGCTGCGCTATCAGGCCGGGCACGACGAGCTGACCGGGCTGGCGAACCGGCGAGGGTTCACCGCCGCGATGGCGGCCCGCCCCGGTGACGTCACGGTGCTGCTGATCGACCTCAACGGCTTCAAGCAGATCAACGATACGTACGGCCACGCGGCCGGCGACGAGGTGCTGCGGCACGTGGCCGGCGTGCTGCGCGACAGCGCCGGAGCCGCGGACGTGCCGGCCCGGCTCGGCGGTGACGAGTTCGCGGTGCTCGCCGACGGCGGCCCGGCGGACGCCGAGCGCCTCGCCGGACGGCTGCGGACCGCGCTGGCCGAACCGGCCCGGATCGACGGCCGGGACCTGGGGGTGGGCGCGAGCATCGGCCTGGCGACCGGTCCGGCGGCCGACGCCGACCAGCTGCTCAACACCGCCGACCTGCGCATGTACGAGGAGAAGCAGCGGACCCGGGCGTACGCGTCATGAGGCGCCACGTCATCGCGGCCGCCCTGATCTGCCTGCTCGGAACCCTCTGGTACGGGCTGTGGGTGAGCCTGTCGCCGGGTCCCGTGGCGATCGGCTACCTGTTCATGCCGGCGGCGATGGCGACCGGTGGTCTCGCCGTGCGGGCGCTGCGGCGGTCGGTGCCGCTGGCCCCGGCCGGACGCCGGTTCTGGGTGCTGCTGGAGATCTGCTGCTACCTGTTCGCGACCGGGTTCGTCGTGCTCGCGGTGGACGCCTTCCGGTTCGGTCCTGAGCTGCCCGACATGCCACCGGGCGGCGCCGTGCTGATCGGCGGTGGCGTGCTGGTCGCCATGTGGGGCGTGGCGCAGGTGCCGCTCGGTGTGACCAGCTGGTACGAGCGTGGCAAGCAGTGGCTGGACCGGATGATCGCGTTCCTCGGCTGTGCCGTCGTGCTGTGGCACTTCGGCATCGCCCCGATGCTCTGGGCGCCCGAGCCGTGGACCGTCTCGGCGCTGTCCATCCTGCTGCTGGCGTGCCTGTTCGCGGCGGGATCGATCACGAAGGTGGCCTACATCGCGGGCGGCCCGGTCGACCGCCGGGCGATGCGGCTGGTCGCGTCGACGGGCCTGGCCGCGGCCGGGGTGGCACTGCTCGCGGTCCTCGAGGGCTACCACGGAATCCTGCCCGGCCAGGCGGTGCTGATGCCGGTGTGCGGGCTGCTGATCGCGCTCGGCTGCCGCCGTCAGCTGTCGGCCGCCACGAACCCGGTCCCCACCGGGAAGGGCAACGTGTGGCTGCCGTACCTCGCGGTGCTGGCGGTCGACGTGCCGGTGGCGGACGTCCTGGTCCGGTCCTGGCACTGGGCGCCGGGCGTCTGGGAGGGACGGCTCGTGGTGGCCACCGCCGTCGTGGTGACCGGCCTGGTGGCGCTGCGTCAGTACGTCGTCTACCGGGAGAACACCCGGTTGCTGCGGGAGAAGCAGGAGTCGGAGGCCCGGCTGCGGCACGAGGCCACCCACGACCCGCTCACCGGTCTGGCCAACCGGGCCCTTTTCCGGCAGGGACTGGACACCGTGCTGGCGACCGGCCCGGCCACCGTGCTGCTGGCCGACCTGGACGAGTTCAAGACGGTCAACGACTCGCTCGGACACGACGCCGGTGACGGCCTGCTGGTCGCGTTCGCGGACGTGCTGCGGGCCGCGGCCGGTCCGGACGCCGAGGTGGCGCGGCTCGCCGGGGACGAGTTCGCGGTCCTGGTGCCCGGCGACACCACGGGCGAGGACGTGGCCCAGGCGATCGCCACCGCGACCGCCGTGCCGATCAGCGACCAGCGGCTGCTGGTCAAGTTCAGCGCCGGGCTGGCCACCGCACCGCGCGGCACCCCGGCCAGCGACGTGCTGCGCCGCGCCGACGCCGCCCTGTACGCGGCGAAGCAGCGCGGCCGCGGCAACTGGGTCCGTTACGCCGGCGGGATGGAGCGCCCCGCCTCGGCGCACGCCCGGCTCGGCGGTGACCTGCGCCGGGCCCTGGACGCCGCTGAGTTCCGGATCGTCTACCAGCCGATCGTGGCGCTCGCCGACGGCCGGATCACGGGCGTGGAGGCGCTGGTCCGCTGGGAGCATCCGGAGAAGGGTCTGGTGTCCCCGGCCGACTTCATCCCGGCTGCCGAGCGGACCGGGCTCATCGTGCCGCTGGGCCGGTTCGTGCTGCGCGAGACGTGTCGTCAGGCGGCCGCCTGGCTGGCCGAGTTCGGTCCGGACCTGCTGGACAAGGCGGCGCCGAACGTCTCGGTGCGGCAACTGCACGACCCGGACTTCGTGGCCGACGTGGATGCCGCGCTCGCTGACTCCGGCCTGCCGGCGAACCGCCTGGTCCTGGAGCTGACCGAGTCGGCCGTGCTGCGCGGCCAGCACGTCTCCAGGGTGCTGCACGAGCTGCACGACATGGGGGTGCGGCTGGCGCTGGACGACTTCGGCACCGGCGAGTCGTCGCTGAGCCTGCTGCGGGCGTTCCCGGCCGCGATCGTCAAGCTCGACAAGTCGTTCGTCGACGGCATCGAACTCGACGAGCCGGACACCCCGGCGGCACACGCGCGGCAGGCGGTCGCGCGCGCCGTCGTACAGCTGGCCGATGCCCTCGGTCTCGAAACCGTGGCCGAGGGTATCGAGAACCAGGAGCAGGCCGACCGCCTGCTCCGCCTCGGCTATGCCGTCGGCCAGGGCTACCACCTGGGGCGGCCGATGCCGCCCGAGAAGCTCACCGAGATCTTCGCGGCAAGGCGGGTGCGGGCAGCCGCTTGAGACCCCGATATCGTACGGCGATGAGCGTGGCCGACGACGGGACGACGACCGCCCGGTCGCTCACCGAGTGGCTGGATCAGCTCACCTTCACCGACCTGGCGGAGGCCGACGCCGCCGCGCGGATCGCGGACTCGGTGCAGCGGTGGGCGCAGTGGCAGGGTTGGCGTGTCTATCGGCGTGCGCCGAGCGTCTTCCCGCTGCCACCGCCGTTGCGCGGCAACTCGGTCATCGACGTGGCCTGTGCCCGGCCGGGTGCGCCGCCGCTGGCCGTCGAGATCGACCGGACCGACCGGCAGCGTACCGTCGACAAGCTACTCGCCGAGGCCGCCGCCGGCCGGGTCGCCCTGTGGGTGCGCTGGGGCGCCGGCCCCTTCCCGCCGCCACCGCTGCCGGTGCATCTCGTCGTCCGTGAGGCTGCCCGCCGGGCCGGTCGCTGGCATACGGTGTCGGCGGCGCCACCCGCGCCGCGCCACTCCGGAGCCGCCGGTTCCGGAGACGCCGTCCACGCCGAGGAGCTGCCGTGGGAGCTGTGACCGAGACCCCGTACCGACTCGCCTGGCGGGTCACCGAGCCGCTGCACGCGATGGTCTACTTCGTGCCGGAGGCGCCGGAGCGCTACGCGGAGTTCGGTCTGGACCCGATGGACGGCTACTTCGCGTCGCGTGCCGCCGCACTCGGCCCGGTGGGGCCGGGGATCGTGACGGCGACCTTCTACAACTTCAACCCGGCCCGGGTCGCCAGGGCGATCCCGTCGGCCTGGGCCAGGGCGACGCCGGAGCAGCTCGTGCAGGCCCGTCTGGAGGCCGCTGACGCCGCCCTCACTCGTGGCCTGGGCGAGGAGGTGGTGACCGGCCCGGAGGTCGCCGAGGCGGCTGAGCTGGCCCGCCGGGCGGCCGAGAAGGCGGTCACCCTGCCGCACGGCCGCCCGCTGTTCGCCGCGCACGCCTCGCTGCCCTGGCCGGAGCGTCCGCACCTGGTGCTCTTCCACGCCCAGATGCTGTTGCGCGAGTTCCGCGGGGACGGGCACATCGCGGCCCTGCTGGCGAACGGGATCAGCGGCCTGGACGCGATCGTCATGCACGCGGCCAGCGGCGAGATCGATCCGCGGTTCCTGCGCGGCACCCGCGGCTGGAGCCGCGAGCAGTGGGCCGAGGCCGAGGACGACCTGCGCCGCAGCGGCCTGATGGACGCCGGGGGGAAGCTGACCGAGGCCGGGGTGGCGCTGCGGGCGCACGTCGAGGACCGGACCGATCAGGTGAGCGAGGTGGCCTACCGGGCGATCGGCGAGCAGGGGGCCCTGCGCCTGGCCGAGCTGACCCGGCCGCTGAGCCGGACCATTGTCAAGGGTGGCCTGCTCAACCCGATGAACCTTGTCACGCATTCCTCTCGGCCGAATCATTTGCCGGAGAGTAGTCAGTAGGTCACGCTAGGTTGTGTGACCCAACATCTGCGGAGACACCCGGCGTCCTGGTGGGCGCAGTTCCAGGAGGCCTCCGAGCGGTTTGACACCGCCTACCTGACCGAGGGCCTGGGGGACCTGCTCACCGCGAAGATAGCCTCGCCACTGCTGCGGCGGGAGGCCGAGATCGCCACCGACATCCAGGTGCGGCATCTCAACAAGCCGCAGGCCGACGAGCTGGCCGTCCGCGCCCGGCAGAGCGTGGAGCGGCTGGCGGCCACGGTGACCCGGCTCGACGAACGCTCGGGCGAGGGCTTCTCCCTGACCGAGGCGTATGCGCTGTGCCACCTGCTGGAGGGCCGCTACGGCGAGGCCGCCAACGCGTCCGAGGAGTTCCTGAAAACACAGCAGATCCTGCGGATCTTCGTCGGCGCCATGCGGATGGAGCGGTTCGACGCCGACCTCGCGGTCAAGATGCTGGCGGCCGGCCACGAGCCGGGTGCGGCCATGCACTCCGGGCTGGTGGTGGGCAAGTACAGCTGGTGGCCGGCCTGGCTCATCAAGATCGTCACGGAGCGGGCGATGGACGGCCGGCTCGACGACGAGGCGATCACCGCGCTGGATAAATGCGCGTACGCCGAGCTGAGCCCCGCCCAGTCGCGCATCGCGCGTCGTCTCCTCAGCGGCGAGCAGGCGCTCATCGACGCCTCGGCGGGCCGGCTCGAGGCCCTCGGCGAGGCGGAGGCGGCCGAGAAACTCCGCAAGGGCGACCTGACAGCGGTCGCCCTCGCGGCTCGTCTCATCCCCGTCTAGCGGGGTCCGAGATCAGGCGCCGCCCTCGGTGAGTGTCACCGTGGCCGCCTGGAACGATGCCCCCGTCACGTCGACCCCCGCGGCCTTGGCCTGCTCGATCGCCTGATTGATGTAGTCGTTCGTGTAGGCCGGGCCCTCCGGGGCCTTCTTCAGTACCGTGTCGCCGGTCTGGTTCTTCGTGGTCAGCGAGATGTCCACGGTCTGCTTCCAGGCCGCCTCGTCGATCACGCCGACCCCGGCGCCGGCCGCCGGCCAGATCAGCTTGTTCACCTCGTTCATCTGCCACAGCTGATGGCTCTTGCCGAGCTTCGACCCCTTGGCGACGACCAGGTCACGGCACTTCTCCGCGTTGTCCCGGCAGTACGCCCAGCCCTTGATCGTGGCGGTCAGGAACTTCACGGTCTGCGCCTGGTAGTTCGGGTCGCTCAGCTTCTCGGTGTTCGCCCACACCGCGTCCTGCAGCATCGACGAGCCCTCGGCCTTCCAGTCGATGATCGCGAAGTCGTCGGCGGTGTAGAGCTGCCCGGTGGCCGGGTTCTTGGCCTCCAGCAGCTGGGCGTACTCGTTGTAGCTCATCGCCTGGGCGGCGTCGATCTCCTTCTTGAGCAGCGCCTGCATGTCGAACTGCTGCTGCACCAGGGTGACGTCCTTGCTCGGGTCGAGCCCGGCCTTGGTCATGCCGGCGAACAGCTCGAACTCGTTGCCGAAGCCCCAGTTGCCGACCTTCTTGCCCGCCAGATCGGCGGCCTTGGTGATGCCGCTGTCCTTCCAGGCGACCTGGTAGGTGCCGGAGCGGGCGAAGATCTGCCCGACGTCGGTGATGCCGGCGCCCTGCTCGCGCGAGGCCAGCGCCTTCGGCACCCAGGCGACCGCGTAGTCGGCCTTGCCGGTGGCGAGGACGGTCTGCGGGACGATGTCGACGCCGCCCTCGAGCAGCTCGACGTCGAGACCCTGCTCCTTGTAGAACCCCTGGTCGACGGCGGCGATGTAGCCGGCGAACTGGGCCTGGTAGAACCACTGCAGCTGCAGCTTGATCGGGGTGAGGGCGCCGCTCGCGCCGGGAGCCGGGGTCGAGGGCGTGTCGGCGGTGCCGCAGGCGGTGAGTGCGAGGACGGACGCGAGGAATATCCGGGAGAGCTTCAAGGCGTGCTCCTGACTAGCTGATCAAACTTCGTTTCCAGGGCATGGCCACGCGCTCCAGCAGGAGCGTGACCAGGTAGAAGGTGAGTCCGAGGAGGCAGGCGCCGGCCACGAAGGCCCAGGCACGTGGGTAGGCCGTGAACGCCGCGGCGGAGGTGATCCGCGCGCCGAGCCCGTCCTGCAGCCCGCCGAAGTACTCGGCGACGACCGCGGCGATCACGGCCAGCGACGACGCCTGCCGCAGGCCGGTGAAGAGATGGGGGAGGGCACCCGGCAGACGCACCTTGACCGCGAAGGTCCAGACCGAGGCGGCGTACGTCCGCATCAGCTCCTGATGGACAGGGTCCACTTCGCGCAACCCTCGCAGCAGGTTGAGGAAGACCGGGAAGAACACCACGATGCCGGTCACCAGGCGGCGCGGCACGCTGCTGGTCGACTCGAACATGTTGTTGAGGATCGGGGCCAGCGCGATGATCGGCAGCGCGTTGACCACGGCGGCGAACGGGACCGACACCTCACCGAGGAACCGCGACCGGCTCGCGGCCAGCGCGGCCAGCACCGCCAGGATCGTGCCGCCGATCAGGCCGGCGAGGGCGTTCGCTCCGCTGGCCAGGGCCGCGTCCCAGATGTTCTGCCTCTGCTCGGCGATCTGCGCCCCGATGGCGGTCGGCGCCGGGAGGATGAACGGCGCCACCCGCCCGGCAGCCACGAAGACCTCCCACAGAACCAGGGCCAGAACACCGAAGACCAGAGGCGGGAGTACGCGTCTCATGCCGCCACCTCCGCTTCGCTCCGGCGTCGGCATGAGTTCAGAACGGAGCCCGATGATTCGCTCGCAGGCTGGCTCATGAGCGCAGCGCCTGACGTACCTCGGTGATCTTCTCGAAGTAGACCGGGGCCTGCCGCCCTGCCTCGTCCCGGGAGGGGAGGTCGACCTCGATCGACGCGGTGATCCGGCCCGGCCGGGCCGACATGACGACCACCCGGTCGGAGAGGAACACCGCCTCGGAGATCGAGTGGGTGACGAAGACCGTGCCGGCCCCGGTGGCGGCGCAGATGCCGAGCAGCTCCGACTGCAGGCGCTCGCGGGTCATCTCGTCGAGGGCCCCGAACGGCTCGTCCATCAGCAGCAGCGGCGGCTGGACCGCGAGGGCCCGCGCGATCGCCACCCGCTGCTGCATGCCGCCGGACAGCTGACCCGGGTAGTGGCCCGCGAAGTCGGCCAGCCCGACCAGCTCCAGCATCTGTTCGGCTCGCGCCCGGCGTTCGGCCTTGGCCAGGCCGCGCAGTTCCAGGGGAAGTTCGACATTGCGGCGCACGGTCCGCCACTCGAAGAGGCCGGCCTGCTGGAAGGCGATGCCGTACTCCTGGTCGCGGCGGGACTGCGCGGCCGGTTTCCCGGCGACCGTGACCGTGCCGGTGGTCGGCTCGATCAGGTCGGCGATCAGGCGCAGCAGGGTGCTCTTGCCGCAGCCGGACGGCCCGATCAGCGACACGAACTCGCCGGCGCCCACGGTGAGATCGACGTCCGACAGCGCCACCACCTCGTCGGAGCGGCCCTGGTTGAAGACCTTGGTGACCCGGTCGACGACCACCGAGGCCGCACCGCCGTGCTTCCGCTCCGGCACGACGTCCGGGGCCGAGCTCGCGAGGTCGCTCACAGGGTCACCACCTCCACATGGCGCCGGTGCCGCATCAGCGGCAGTTCCAGAAGACTGACGAGACCGGCGATCAGCAGGCCCAGCAGGGCCGCACCGAGCATCGCCGTGTAGACCTTGGCGGGATCACTGGTGGCCTCCCGCGAGTACTCGATGATCAGGCGCCCGATGCCGCCGCGCGTGCCGGTGGAGATCTCGCCGACCACCGCGCCGACCACGGCCGCCGCCCCGGCCAGCCGCAGCGCGGGGAAGAGGTAGGGCAGCGCCGACGGGAAGCGGAGCTTCACCAGGGTGCGCCACCAGCCGGCCGCGTAGCTGCGCATCAGCTCGGCGCCGGCCGCCGACGGCGACTGGAGCCCGCGCAACATGCCCACGGCGACCGGGAAGAAGGCCAGGTAGGCGGCGATCACCGCGACGGTCGCCCACGGCGGCATCAGGGTGCCGCCCCAGCCGGCGATCAGCGGTGCGAGCGCCACCAGGGGCACGGTCTGGGAGAGGATGACGTACGGGAGAAGCCCGCGCTCGACAATCCGGAACCTCTGCATGGCCGCCGCGAGGACGAGCCCGATCACGGTTCCGGCCAGGAACCCGGCAGCGGTGATGCCGAGCGTGAACAGGCACGCGTCGAGCACCACGATCCACACCGGCCGGCCGCCGGTCATCTCCGGGTCGGCCAGCCGGGTCAGGATCGTCCACAGGTGCGGCATGGAGAGGTCGTCGGCGCGCGGGAGCACCCGCACGCCGAACAGCACCGTCCCCTCGGGATCACCGGCCGCCTTGTAGCCCTCCCAGAGGAGCGCGGCCGCGATCAGTCCGGCGATCACCGAGAGGGCGCGCCTCACGAGAACGCCGGGATGATGTGCTCGCCGTACGCCGCGAGCGTCGGTTCCTTGCCGTCGTGCTGCAGGTACACCGAGAACTGGTCGACGCCGAGTTCCCGCAGCTCCTTCAGCTTCTTGACGTGGCTCTCCACGGGGCCGAGGACACAGAACCGGTCCACGATCTCGTCCGGGACGAAGGTCGTGTGACTGTTGCCGGCTCGGCCGTGCTCGCTGTAGTCGTACCCCTGCCGTGCCTTGATGTAGTCGGTGAGGGCCTGCGGCACCGCCTTGCCGTCGCCGCCGTAACGGCCCACGATGTCGGCGATGTGGTTGCCGACCATCCCGCCGAACCACCGGGTCTGCTCGCGCTGGTGTGCCAGGTCGTCGCCGACGTAGGCCGGGGCCGCGACGCAGAACTTGATGGCGTCCGGATCCCGTTTTGCCTTCACCGCCGCGGCGCGGACCGCGGTGATCATCCACTCGGCGATGTCCGGGTCGGCGAGCTGCAGGATGTAGCCGTCGCCAACCTCCCCGGTGATGGCGAGCGCCTTCGGGCCGTACGCCGCCACCCAGACGTCCAGGCGGCTGTCCGCGGCCCAGGTGAGCTGCAGTTCCTGCCCGCGGACCGTGACCTTCCGCCCGTTGGCCAGGCCCTTGATCGCCAGGACGCTCTCACGGAGCTGGCCGAGGGTCTGCGGGGTGAGACCGAGCACCCGCAGGGCCGAGTCGCCCCGTCCGATGCCGCAGATCGTGCGATTGCCGTACATCTCGTTGAGGGTTGCGAAGGTCGAGGCGGTGACCGTCCAGTCCCGGGTGCCCGGATTGGTGACCATCGGGCCCACGACGATCCGCTCGGTGGCGCCGAGGATGGCCGAGTAGACCACGTTCGGCTCCTGCCAGAGCACGTGCGAGTCGAACGTCCAGAAGTGACTGAAGCCGGCGGCCTCGGCCTTCTTCGCCCACTCGACGACCTCGAGCGCGGGTGGGTCGTTCTGCAGTACAACGCCGATGTCCAAGTGGCCCACCCCTTTCTAGATCAGGTAGTCGCTGAGTCCGCGCTTGAGATAACGGCCACGGCCGGCCCGGCCGGTGTACTCGCCGCCCGACGCGATGACCTCGCCGCGGGACAGGACCGTGTCGACCCTGCCGTCGATCTCCCATCCCTCCCAGGCCGAGTGGTCCATGTTCATGTGGTGGGTCTCGACGCTGATCCGGGTACGCCCGGCCGGGTCGTAGAGCACGATGTCGGCGTCCGAGCCGGGCGCGATGACACCCTTTCTCGGGTAGAGGCCGAACATCCGCGCCGGGGTGGTCGCGATCGTCTCCACCCAGCGGCCGAGCGACAGCTTCCCGTCGACGACGCCCTGGTACAGCAGGTCCACGCGGTGCTCGACGCTGCCGATCCCGTTCGGGATCTTCGAGAAGTCGCCGATTCCCAGCTCCTTCTGGTCCTTGAAGCAGAACGGGCAGTGGTCGGTCGAGACGACGGAGAGATCGTTGGTACGCAGGCCCTGCCACAGATCCGCGCGGTGCGACTCGTGCTTGCTGCGCAGCGGCGTCGAGCAGACCCACTTGGCGCCCTCGAACCCGGGCGCTCCGAGCTGGTCCTCCAGCGTCAGGTAGAGGTACTGCGGGCAGGTCTCGGCGAACACGTTCTTGCCCCGGTCCCGTGCCGCCGCCACCTGCTCCAGGGCCTTCGAGGCGCTCAGATGCACGATGTACAGCGGACAGTCGGCCGCAACGCTCGCGAGCCAGATCGCCCGGCTGGTGGCCTCCGCCTCCAATTCCTGCGGCCGGGTCAGACCGTGATGGATCGGGTCCGTCTCGCCACGCTCGAGGGCCTGCTTCACCAGGACGTCGATGGCCGGGCCGTTCTCCGCATGCATCATGATCATGGCGCCGTTGTCGCGCGCCTTCTGCATCGCGCGCAGGATCTGGCCGTCATCGGAGTAGAAGACGCCGGGATACGCCATGAACAGCTTGAAGCTGCTGATGCCTTCGTTGTTGACCAGGTAGTCCATGGCCTTGAGTGACTCGTCGTCCACGCCGCCGAGGATCTGGTGGAAGGCGTAGTCGATGTGGCAGTTCCCTTCGGCCTTGCCGTGCCAGGCGGCCAGGCCGTCCTGCACGACCTCGCCGGTTCGCTGCACCGCGAAGTCGATGATCGTGGTGGTGCCGCCGATCGCCGCCGCTCGCGTTCCGGTGTCGAAGGTGTCACTCGCATGGGTGCCGCCGAACGGCAGCTCCATGTGGGTGTGCGCGTCGACGGCGCCAGGGATCACGTACTTGCCCGTAGCGTCGATGGTGTGGTCGATCTGTGGCGATTTATCCGGCGCGAATATCGCCGCGATCGTTTCGCCGTCGATGAGGACGTCCGCTTTCGCCGCTCCTGTGGGCCCGACGACGGTCCCGCCCTTGATCAGCGTCGTCACGGTGCCACCAGCCCGTCGTAGCTGTCCGGCCGGCGGTCGCGGTAGAACTGCCACCGGTCGCGGACGGTCGCGAGCAGACTCAGGTCCAGGTCGCGAACGATCAGCTCGGGGTTGTGGGTGTCCGCCACGTCGCCGACGAACTTGCCCTCCGGGTCGACGAAGTACGTCTGCCCGTAGAAGTCGTTGTCACCGAGGTCCTCGACGCCGACCCGGTTGATGGCGCCGATGAAGTACTCGTTCGCGACCGCGCTGGCCGGTTGCTCCAGCTGCCACAGGTACGACGAGAGACCGCGGCTCGTGGCCGACGGGTTGAACACGATCTGGGCGCCGTTCAGGCCGAGCGCACGCCAGCCCTCCGGGAAATGCCGGTCGTAGCAGATGTAAACGCCCACCTTGCCGACCGCGGTGTCGAAAACCGGATATCCCAGGTTTCCCGGACGGAAGTAGAACTTCTCCCAGAAACCCTTCACCTGCGGGATGTGGTTCTTGCGGTATTTGCCGAGATACCTGCCGTCGGCATCGACGACCGCCGCGGTGTTGTAGAGGACTCCGGGCTGCTCCTGTTCGTACATCGGCAGGACCATGACCATTCCGAGCTCGGCGGCGAGCGCCTGGAATCGTTCGGTCGTCGGGCCGGGGATCGACTCGGCGTACTCGTAGTAGGCGGCGTCCTGCACCTGGCAGAAGTACGGGCCGTAGAACAGCTCCTGGAAGCAGATCACTTTCGCGCCCTGGGCGGCGGCCTCGCGAGCGTAATCCTCGTGAGCCTTGATCATCGATTCCTTGTCGCCCGTCCAGGTGGTCTGGACGAGGGCGGCACGGACGACTCCGGTCGTCATTGCGGCCCCTCTCTTTTGATCTTCTCTACGCACGCGCAGTGCGCCTGAAAGCGCCTGTGATCGTGTGTTTACTCCTTGTCATAGCTCCTGCGCCAGGGGTTGCCTTGAAGCGCCGGATGCCGTAGGACACTAACGACACAGATTGAGGCGAACAATTGCCCGTACGTTACGGAATGTTTCGGAGACGATAATTTGCTGACCCTGATCACCGGGGCGGTTCAGGACAGAAGCGCCCGAGGTATCGCGGCGGCGGTGAGCCGTCTGATCACGTCCGGCCGCCTGCCGGCCGGCGCACGCCTGCCCACCGTCCGGGTGGTCGCGACCGGGCTCGGCGTGAGCCCGACAACCGTCAGCGAGGCCTGGCGCAACCTGATCCTGGCCGGTGCCATCCAGACCCGTGGTCGCTCCGGGACCTTCGTGTCAGGGCCCCTGCCACCCCGGGCCCGGCTGCGGTACGCCCAGCTCAGCGGTGCCCGGGTCGACCTGCCGCAGGACCTGTCGACCGGTGTGCCGGACCCGCTGCTGCTGCCCGATCTCACCGAGTCGTTGCGGCGCGCCGGCGACGGGCGGTGGGCGGGCAGCTATCTCGAGGCACCGGTGCTGCCGGAACTCGAGGCGCTGCTGCGGGACCGGTGGCCGTACCCGCCGGAGAGACTGACCGTGGTGGACGGCGCGATGGACGCGCTCGACCGGGTGGCCGGGGCGGTGCTGCGCTACGGAGACCACGTGCTCGTCGAGAACCCGGCGTTCCCGCCGCTGCTCGACCTGCTTCAAGCCCTCGGCGCCACCGTGATCGGCGTACCGATGGACTCGGCCGGCATCGTCCCCGACGGCCTCCGGCGGGCCATCCGTGACTACCGGGCGGTCGCCCTCTTCCTCCAGCCGCGTGCCCACAACCCCACGGGTACCAGCATGGACGGCGCCCGCGCGGCGCTACTGGCGAACGTCCTCCTCGAAGCGCCGCACCTGTTAGTGGTCGAGGACGACCACGCCGGCGGCATCGCCTCGGCGCCACCCGTCAGCATCGGCCGCTATCTGCCCGAACGGACCGTGCATGTGGCCGGGTTCTCCAAGAGCCACGGGCCCGACCTGCGGCTCGCGGCCGTCGGCGGGCCGGCACACGTGCTCGACACCCTCGCCGACCGCCGGCTGCTCGGCCCCGGCTGGACCAGCCGGCTGCTCCAGGGCGTACTCCTCGATCTTCTGACCGACCCGCAAGCCGTGGCGCGCGTCGCCGCCGCGCGCGACACCTACGCCGCGCGTCGTACCGCCCTCTTGAAAGCCCTGCACGAACGTGGAGTGTCGGCGACCGCGGCGGACGGGATAAACCTGTGGATGGAGGTCGGTGACCAGCAGAACGCCCTGGTCGTCCTCGCCGCTCACGGGGTCGCCGCCGCCCCCGGCGCGCCGTTCTGCGTCACCCCGCTCGGCGCCGACCACCTCCGCGTCACCGTCGGGCTGGTGGCCGGCGGCTACGACGAACTCGCCGACGTCCTGTCGGTCGCCACCCTCCCGAGCACTCCGAGATTTCGAAGGGGAACCTGATGAGCGAGCTCCTCGACCGCCACCGCGCAGTGATGCCCGCGTGGATGCCGGTCTACTACGGCGACGACGCGCTGGAGATCGTCTCCGGGCGGGGCCGGCACGTCACCGACGCGACCGGGCGCACCTATCTCGACTTCTTCGGCGGCGTGCTGACCACCATGATCGGGTACGACGTGGCCGAGATCAGCGACGCGGTGCGCAGCCAGGTCGGCACCGGTGTCGCGCACACGTCGACGCTCTACCTCATCCGGCAGCAGGTCGAGCTGGCCGAGAAGATCGCCCGGCTCTCCGGCATACCGGACGCGCGGGTGTTCTTCACCAACTCCGGCACCGAGGCCAACGAGTCCGCCCTGCTCATGGCCACCAACGTGCGGCGTTCCAACCAGATTCTGGCGATCAAGAACAGCTACCACGGTCGTACGTTCGGGACCATGGCGATCACCGGCCACCGCACCTGGTCGTCCAGCTCCCTCAGCCCGTTCACGGTCAACTGGCTTGCCTCCGCCGACCGCCTGCGCGGACGGATGGCCAGGCTCAGCGACGCCGACCTGATCGACGCCGCCGTCGACGATCTGCGGGAGGTGCTCGCCACCGTCACGGCCGGCGACGTCGCCGCGCTGATCGCCGAGCCGATCCAGGGTGTCGGCGGTTTCGTGGCCGGCCCGGACGGGCTGCTCGGCGCCTACCGCAAGGTCCTCGGCGAGCACGGCATCCTGCTCATCGCCGACGAGGTGCAGACCGGCTGGGGACGGACCGGCGACCACTTCTGGGGCTATCAGGCACACGGTGTCACCCCTGACCTGATCACCTTCGCCAAGGGCATCGGCAACGGGTACGCCCTGGGCGGTGTCGTGGGCAGTGCGGAGGTGATGAACGCGGTGCCGGCCATCAGTTTCTCCACCTTCGGCGGCAACCCGGTCAGCGCGGCGGCCGGCAACGCGGTCCTCGACTACGTGCTCGACCACGACCTGCAGGGCAACGCGCGGCGGGTGGGGTCGATCCTGCTCGACGGCTTGCGGGCACTGTCACACGGCATCGTGGGTGCCGTCCGCGGGCGCGGACTGATGATCGGCATCGAGTTCGTCCGTCCGGGCACCACCGAACCGGATCCGGCGGCGACGTTGCGGGTCTTCGATCTGTGCCGGGAGGGTGGCCTGCTGGTCGGCAAGGGCGGCCTGTACGGCAACGTGCTGCGGATCGGGCCTCCGCTGACCCTGACCGAGGAGGAGGCTCGCGATGGTTTGACGGTTTTGTCCGACGCCATCGCCACTGCGGATGCCGAGGCCGTTTTCTAGGTGTTTCCTGTTCATCTGCTATTTGTTGACGGATACCCAGAGTGACTGCTCAGTCACTCTGGGGTGAACTTTGGGAAACGGAAGGTTAACGCGGGCGGAACCTTGTACATGTCCTGTTCTGCCTATGGCAGTGGGCGTCCATCTCGGTCACGATCACGGCGTGACAGAAACATCCGTGATCTTGGCGCTGGTGGTCATCACGGCCCTGGCCTTCGATTTCACCAACGGGTTCCATGACACCGCCAACGCGATGGCGACATCCATCGCGACCAAGGCGCTACGGCCCAAGACCGCCGTCGCCCTCTCCGGTGTGCTGAACCTGGTCGGCGCCTTCCTCTCGGTAGAGGTCGCGCTGACCGTCACCAATGCCGTCGTCAAGATCCAGGACAAGAGCGGCGCCCCCAAGGTGGAACTACTCGCCGACGGCGGCAGCGGACTGTTGCTGATCATCCTGGCGGGCCTGGTCGGTGGCATCGTCTGGAACCTGCTGACCTGGCTGCTCGGCCTGCCGTCCAGTTCCTCCCACGCCCTCTTCGGCGGCCTCGTCGGCGCCACCCTCGCCGGGCTCGGCATGGCCGGCGTCAACTGGAGCGGCGACGGCTCGAAGCTCGACGGCGTCATCGGCAAGGTCCTCCTCCCCGCCGTCATCTCCCCGGTCATCGCCGGCGTGGTCGCCGCGGCCGGCACCTGGATCATCTTCAAGATCACGACCGGTGTCGCGGCCCGCTTCACCGAGCAGGGCTTCCGCTGGGGCCAGATCGGCAGCGCCTCCCTCGTCTCCTTGGCGCACGGCACCAACGACGCGCAGAAGACCATGGGTGTCATCACGCTCGCTCTGATCGCCAGCGGACACTGGAGCGACCTGGAGAACATCCCGCTCTGGGTCAAGGTCTCCGCCGCGGTAGCCATCGCCGCCGGCACCTACCTCGGCGGCTGGCGCATCATCCGTACCCTCGGCAAGGGCATCACCGACATCAACCCGCCACAGGGCACCGCCGCACAGTCCGGCGCCGCCGCCGTCATCCTGGCCTCCAGCCACCTCGGCTTCGCGCTCTCCACCACGCACGTCGCCACCGGCTCGGTCATCGGCTCCGGCCTCGGCCGCCCCGGCGCCACCGTCCGCTGGGCCGTGGCCGGCCGGATGATCCTCGCCTGGCTGATCACCCTCCCCGCGGCCGGCATCGTCGGCGCCGTGATGTTCTGGATCGGCGACGCCGTCGGCGGCACCGCCGGCGCCCTCGTCGTCTTCACCCTGCTGGCCCTCGCCTCCGGCGCCATGTACCTGCGGTCGCGCACCGGCAAGATCGACCACGAGAACGTCAACGACGACTGGGACGGGGCCACCCCCGAGCCGGCCGTCGCCCCCGTACCCGCCGTCGCGGCCAACTGAGAGGTCTCGTCATGCACAATCTCGGTTTCGCCATCGACGGCGCCTGGCAGGTACTCATCGCCGGACTCGCCCTCGGAGCCGGCCTGCCGATCCTGTTCGCCCTCGGCATCCGCTCCCTGGCCTGGGGCGCCGGGGCCACCACCGTCAGCGACACTCCGGGGCCCAGCCGCCCGCTGGGCACGGTCCTCGGATACGCGCTGTTCGCGGTGGTCGTCGTCGGTGTGCTGCTCGGTCTCACGTTCATCGTGGCCAGCGGGTTCGGCTACAAGCTCGAGTTCTCCCACATCTACCCGACCCTGATCGCCAAGTGATCCCGGCGCCCTGAGGCGCGGCCCTTCCGGGCGCGGCACTTCCGATCCCTGAACGAACCCGGGCCCGGCACTCCACGTGCCGGGCCCGGCCACTTCCCAATCCCTCCATCCGGGTACGCCCTAGCCAAGCCTCGCCGTCGCTGCCTCGTCGCTGCCGTCGCGCCGTCGCCGTCGCCGTCGCTCCCGCGTTGCCGTTGCCGTTGCCTTCGCTCCCGCGTTGCCGTTGCCGTCGTCGTCGTCCCGGCCGTCGTTTCCGCGCCGCCGTTCCGGCCGTCGTTTCCGCGCCGCCGTTCCGTCGTTGCCGCCCCCGACACGCCGCGGCTGCGTCGCCCCGTCGCCGCCACCCTGGCGCGATCTTGTGGCATTCGGGTCGGACGTCTCGCCCGAAAGTCACGACTTCGATTGCGCTCGAGTTGCCAGCGAGGTGCGAATCGGAATGAAAGCCTCAAACCACCGACGGTGGAGCCGCCGACCTGCGCCGATGGCGGCCACCAAGCGCCCTCGGCGACGGGGAGCGTGCCGAGGGCACGTTCAGAGGACCGAGTTGCGTTCAGACGAGAGTGCGGGCCAGGACGCCGATGTCGGGGTTGTCGGTGAAGAGGCCGTCGATACCGGTGCGCAGGAACGTGACCTGCTCGTCGATCGACCTGCCGTACGCCGTGGTGTCGGTGCCGACCCGCAGCTCGGCCGGGAGGAAGGAGTTCTCCGCCCGGAACGTGTACGGGATAACCTTGAGACCGGCCGCGTGCGCGTCAGTGACCAGCGTCGTCGGGGTGCCGAGAGTGCCGTCCGCCTTGCGCGGGATGATCTGTCCCTTCTCCGGGCCGAGACCGTCGACGAACTCCGACAGTTCCTTGATACCGACCGGGGTCAGATAGTCGGCGTACGACCGGGGGTCGTTGAACGGACTGCCGGACGCGCTGCTCAGGAACACCAGCGGAACCTCGACGCGGTGGTCGTCGGCGAGGTCGCGCAGGTTCGCCGCCTCGAACGACTGGATGAACACCTTCGCGCCGCGCTTGTCGAGGCCGTTGCGGCGCAGCGTACGGACCAATGGTTTCTCAAGCGCCAGCCCGATGTTCCGGAAGAAGGTCGGGTGCTTCGTCTCCGGGAAGACGCCCAGGTCGCGGCCGAGCTCGTTGGAGAGGCGCTTGCGTAGGTCCAGCAGCTCCTGGAAGGTCGGCACCTCGAAGTAGCCGTCGTACACGGTGTTCTGCTGGCGGATCGCCGGGATCCGCTCGGTGGCGCGCAGTGTCTTCAGCTCGGCGAGCGTGAAGTCCTGGGTCCACCAGCCGGTCACGCTGACGCCGTCGAGGACGACTGTCCGTTTACGATCGGCGAACTCCGGCCGGGACGCGACATCCGTGGTACCGCCGATCTCGGGTTCGTGCCGGCACACCAGGACACCGTCCTTGGTGCTCACCAGATCGGGCTCCAGGTAGTCGGCGCCCAGGCGGGCCGCCAGCTCGTACGACGCGAGGGTGTGCTCGGGCCGGTAGCCGGAGGCGCCACGGTGGCCCACCACCAGCGGCTTGTGCCGGGCCCCGCCGTGCCCGCCGGCCAGTGCGGGCGCGGAAACGGCCCCGGCCAGCGCCGGAGCGGCGGCGGCGACAGCGCCGAAGCGCAGCACCTGACGGCGATCTGCCACGTTGTTCCTCCACGGTTGAGTACCGGCGCTCCTCGCCGATGTCCGATCAGAGTCGACGTGACCGATCCGTCGCTCAGGCGACGATCTCATGGCGTCCCCGCTAACGACGGGTCAAAGCTGACCCGCCGGAATTGCCCACCGCATGCCCCCGCGCCGGCCGGGGAGGTGAGGCGGGCGCGGCAGCTGGCCGGACAGGGCTGGGGAAGGAATGGGCGAGGGACGCCGCAGCGCGGAAGGCGCGGCAATGGACGCCGTGCCGCTGACGGCGGGCGAAGGACGGCGGGCGAGGGCGGGGGACGGACGGGCGGCGGGCGAAGGACGGCGGACGGCGGACGGCGGACGGACGTGCGAAGAGCGGGGGACGGAAGGGCAGCGGGCGAAGGGTGGAGGACAGCGGGCGAAGGACGGACGGGCGGAAGACGGCGGGCGAAGGGTGGAGGACAGCGGGCGAAGGACGGTGGCGATGGCAGGGGAGGCCGGCTGGATCAAGGCGCTGACAGGACGGCCTGCAGCCGTTTCGCCTCTCGGACCGATCGGGAGCCGCCACCGCGGGCCGCTATCTGCGTCAGGCCGGGGACCTCGTCGCGAGCACCGGTCGATGTGGCCGCCCGCGTGGCCAGCTCGAGCAGGTCGGGAAGACCGCGAGCGCCGGTTGGCAGCAGCGGGGGCAGGGCAGCGCGCAGCAACTCCCAGACGGCGGCGGCCGCTCCGGCCTGAAGCGCGTCGGTGAGTGCGGGCACGACACGCCCGAGCTTCACAGTGCCGTCAGAGCACAGATCGCCCAGCTCCACGCCGACCCCGGCGGCGAAGGAGCCGCCCGCCGATGGCAGCCCGCCCGGTGACCCGCCGGCCGATGGCAGCCCGCCCGGTGACCCGCCGGCCGGCGCCTCGTCACCCTGGTGGGCGGCCGGCACCTCCGGAGGCAGGCAGGAGGAAGACCCGCCGCCTGGAGGACCGGGCGGCGCGGGGGCAGCGGACGGCAGTTCACGGGTCGGGGTGCCGGCCAGCACCAGGAAGGCGTCCACGGCGGCGACGCGGTCCGGCTGGTGGCGCGCGCCGAGACCGTAGGCCACAGCGAGCGTCAGGGCCGGGCCCGGCGGGCCGGAGCAGTCGGCGAGCAGAGGCAGCAGGGAGGCATCGCGCTGGTCCCGGTCGGCGAGCGCGGCGATGGCGGGCAGCGCCCAGGCCGCGGTCACCTCACGGTGGTGAGGGAGCACCATGGCGAAGGCTTCCGTGAAGTCGTCGTAGTAGTAGTCCTGGTAGTAGGGACGGGATCGCCGGGTGAGAGTCACCAACGGTTCCTCGAGCAGGATGCGGTTGTCATCGGTGCGGGCCGGCTCCAGGTTGACCACCACCCGGCGGATGACGACCCGGCCGTCGGGGTCGTGGGCGCACTGTTCGAAGCGGGTGCTCACCGGGTCGGGCAGGCCGCCGGAGCGCAGCCAGGCGGCGAGCTGGCGGCCGGCCGGTGAAGTGAGGGCGTCGGCGCGGGCCAGCACCTCGGGGCCGGTCGTGCGCGGGAGGCGGAGCAGCGCCTGCTGGAGATCGAGCTGCCAGGGTGTACGCCCCTCCGCCTCGAACCGGGCCATCCGGTCGACCAGGACGTCGGCGTCGATGCTGCCGGTGACATAGGTCGGCGCGGCGAGCAGGCACGGAATGGGATCCTCGACGAGCCTGGCGGCGACCTCGGCGACCCGCAGCGCGAGGACCGAAGCCGGGTTGTGGATCTGGGAGGCCAGGTCCCCGCAGGCCGCAGCATGGAGGCGTTCCCGCATGACGTGGCCGCGCCTACGTCCGAGAACCGCCCGGATGGCCTCGCCCAGGAACGGCAGGTGCCCCCAGGCCTCGCGGAACGGCTGCGGATGGCTGTTGAGCACCGGACCGAGCGCGTCGGCGAGCCCGGCCGGCGCCAGCGCCACCAGCCCGGCGAGGACCCGCTCCCAGTTCACCGCGGACGGCTGGTGCAGCAGGGCGATCACCTCCTCGGCCAGCTCGGCGGGCGTCTCGATCGGGAGCACCGATGCGACCTGTGGAACCGGCGGCGGCACCGATGCGTGCGTGACCGGCTCGGCGGAAGGGCTGGTGAGTGCGGCGATCCGGGCACGGGCCGGCGAGTCCGCGGCCACCCGCAGCAGGTGCCGGTCGATCACCGCCAGTGCCCGCTCGTGGATGTCGAGCGCCGGATGGCCCAGCGCGGTCGCGACGGTCTCCAGGAGGTCCGCGGCCCGCTCCGGTGTCCGGCGGGCGCGTCGATCCAACCAGGTGAGCTGCGCCTTGACCAGCACTTTCTCGGAGCGCAGCAGGGTTGGCCCGGAGGCTTCCAGCAGCGTGTCCAGGTCGAGCATCCCGGCGTCGTCGAGGGCGCGGAGCGACCGCTGGGCGAGGGCCGCGACCGGGGACGGCGCCTCCTGTAACAGCCGGACGTAGTCGGCCGCGAACATCGCCAGCTCGGCCACCGTGGGCGCGAGCTCGTCGTGCAGTCCGGTGAACGGACGCAGCGCGGCCGGACGGTCGCCGCGGGCCAGCCTGCCGACAGTCATCTCCAGAATGGTCTTGCGATCCAGCCGGCCGTCGGCGACGAGGGTCGCGATCGTGGTGGCGAACTCCGTGTCCCGGCCGCCGGACCCGGTTGCCGGGAGATCGAGGCCGATGCCGTCGATCTCGAAGACGCGGGGGAGGAACGTGTCAAGCCATGGGCTGCCCCGGAAGCCGTCGACGAGGGAGGGCGAATCCCACCAGCCGAGGCCGATCGACCACAGCCAGCCACGCACCGCACCCTCGGTGGCCGGTGGCTCGGCGTCGCCCGCCAGCAGCAGTGCCTCGCAGAACGTCCAGTCGGCCGGCATCGGATCGCGTGCGGGCAACCTGCCGGCGAGCCGGACACCGAGGTCGCCGATCCACGGCAACCGCCGGGCCCGGGCTATCGACAGGAAATGGTCGGTGGAGATCGCGCCCCAGCCGCGCATGCTCCGGCGGGTGAGCAGCGCCGCGGCACGGGCGGCGGTGGGCATGCAGGCGATCACGGCGAGCGCCAGCAACCCGGCCGGGCTGTCGTCCGGCCACTCCGGCCGCTCGCTCCTGGCCCGCACCCTGTGCTCGACCTCTGGCGCGAACGCCACCCGATCCTGCTCGGACGCGGCGAGCAGCATCGCGGCCAGAGAGGTGCTGTCGGTGCGGCGGAGCGGCTCGGCGAGCCCGGCCCAGGTGAGCGGCATGAGGAGACCCTAGATCCCGGGTACGACATTTCCGCGCGCCCGATCCAGCCGTGCGGTGAGCGCTGCTGCCGCCGCCGGGCCGGGCCAGTCCAGGCCGTCGGCCGGATGCGCCAGCACCTTCCGGGCCAGACCGGCGGCCTTGCCGCGACCATCGGCCAGCGTGATCAGCGCCGCCCGGGCACCCTCGCCGGCCGGATCGGTCCCGTCGGTCGTACAGAGCTGATCGAGCAGTGTCAGGAGCGCGCACAGCGCCCGCGGGGCGAGGTCCCGCCACGTCGGCAGACTCAGGGCGAGGCTTCGTCGTACGACCGTCGCGTGCAGAGCCGAGACCGCCGCGACACGCGTCAGGGCCTCCACGATCCGATACCCGGAAGGACCCTCCCAGAGCCGGCCCGCGCCGAGGGCGGCGCCGAGCTCCGCGCTGGTCAGCCGCCCGTCCGTGACGACCTGAGTGAGCACGTCGGCGGCGAGGGCCCGCCGTTCGGGTCGGTCGCCGGTCAGCTCGCCGAGCACCCGGGAGAACGCCTCGCCGGGCAGCGGACGCTCCGCGTCGAGCAACCACGGGAGCGCCCGCCGGGCGTGCAGCCCGACCGTCCAGATCCACCGGGTGTCACCGGGCCACAGGGTGCTCGCCCAGGCGGTGCTGTACCGGGCGTCACCGGCGAACTCGTGCCATGCCTGCCAGGCCTGGTACTCCGGCAGGTGGGTCATGTCGAGGAAGATGCCGCCGTCGGGCAACGGCACGTCCATGCCCTGCTGGTAGGCGGTCAACGGCAGCACCTCGAGCTCGGCCGGCGGGGCGTCGGCCGGCTCACCGAACAGGTACGGCGCACCGTCGTGCGGCTGCCCGAGCAGCCAGCCGACCGCCCGGCGGACCGGCTCCGGCGTACCGCTGAGGTCTTCGCCCGAACCGCATCCGGCCCGCACCGCCGCCGCGAGAACACCGGGCACCCCGGCGAGTCGTTCCCGGGCCGCGTCCCGGCCCTGCGGCGCCAGCCGGGTGATCGCGATCGCGATGTCCAGTGGCCGGTCCGGGGCCGGGTCGCCGGCGGCGATCACGCGGTCGGTCAGCACGGCCGGATCGACCCAGCCGTTCCGATCTTGCGGGTACGCCAGAAGCCGTCCCGTGGCGCCGTCGGCGAACATCACCAGCACCTCGCGCAGCCGGCCGGCGAGCCACCCGCGCGGCGTCCCCAATGGCACGTCGCCGGGAAGTTCGCGTCCGGGGTCGAGCCAGTGCGCGACCACATGGCAGAAGTCCCCGCGGATCTGCTCGCCCCACTCTGGCTGCTCGGCCTCGAAGTACCGGTTGACCCGGTCGACCAGCGGCCCGACCCGCAGGCCGAAGTCGTCCGGCCGCGAGGTGTGCAGCGCGGCCAGCCCGTCGAGAGCCCGCTCCAGATCGTGCGCCCACTCGTAGGTCCCGTCGACGACCCGCAGCAGCACGTCGATCAGCTCGTCGAAGCTCGCGACCGGCGGAATCTCCGGGCCGGGCCGGGCGTCGAGCCAGGGCCGCGGTACGACGGCCGGCGGCTCTGTCGTGGCGTCGAAGGGACCGAGGCCGAGCCCGTGGGCCTCCGCGATGAGCCCGGCGAGGTCCGCGACGGGTTCCGGCACCGTCTCCTGCTCCAGCGGTACGAGAACCGCGACCGCCGGGGCCATGTCGGGAACCGCGCCGGTCAGCGCCTGCCGGACCAGCGGGTCGGCGAGGTGTGGCAGCAGCGCCTCGACCGCGTCCTGCTGGACGTCGGGCCGGGTGTGGGTCAGGGCCGGGACCAGCGCGTCGACGGCCTGTGGCAGTAGGTCCGGCCGGCGGCGCAGCGCCGACACGATGAGCTTGATCGCACCGCGGGCGGTGCCGGCCGCGGGAGCACCGGTGGCCGCGCCGAGATGCTCCACCACGTCGGCCGGGTCGATCCGGCCCGTCCGGTCGAGTTTGAGCAGTGTCTGCACCCCGAAGCTGACCAGTCCCGGGACCTGGTGCCCCGCCAGCCGCAGCAACCGCTGCCGCCGGGCGGCGAACTCCACCACCGTGGGCTTGAGATCCGCCAGGAACTGCTTGTACTTGGGAGCGTCCGTGCCGATGTCACCGCCCATGGCGTCGAGCAGCCCGTCGAGCAGGCGCTCCCGCAGCGGATGTCCCTCGGCGAGGACGCGGCCGAGCAGCGGCGCCCAGACCCGGAACCGGACGAGCGCGTGGTCCTCGGTGCGGGTGTACCGCTCGTCGCGGCGCACCAGGACATCGAGGCCGCCCGGCTGATCGAGCAGGGCGGGCAGGTCGACGTCGAGAAGGGCCGGGTCGCGATCCACCATCGCGGCCAGCTGCTCGACGGACTGCCCGGCGTTCTCCGCGATCCCGTGCAGGTAGCGGTCGTCGGCGGGCCGGTCGATGAAGCCCTCGACGGCCAGCCGCCAGGCCTGACACCACAGCGGCCCGTAGTCGAGGTACCCGTCGGCGAGCCGGGCCAGCCACGGCGGGCGACGTTCGGTGATCACCCGGTACCCGGTGTCGGAGAGGAACGCGTCGGTGAGGTTGCCACGGCGGTACCAACCGTCGTTGTCGTCATGGATCGAGACATCGGGTGGCCAGCTCTCCGGCGTGCCGACACCGGCCCAGGCCACGTGAGCGGCCCGCAACTGCCGGCGGACGTGCCGGAGGCCCTCCCGGCGTGGGCCGAAGTCATAGACCAGCTCGTGCTCGAGCCGGTGCAGCTCGTCCGCCCGGGCGGCAACAGAGGGCTCCAACGCCGCGCGTTCCGTTTCGGACAGCGGCGCCAGGAGCGCGACGACCGCGTCGTCGTCGGCTTCGTCGATCACGGCGAGCAGCCGCTTCTCCAGATCGGACCCATTCACGAGCCGGTCTCCTTGCTGGTCAGCCATACAGCGCCGCCGACGGTGCCGGCGGCGAAGGGAAGGGGGTGAGCCGGCGCTGCCGGCCGCGAGGGGGGAAGGGGGGTGAGGCGGCGCTGCCGGCCGCGAGGGGAAGGGGGGTGAGGCGGCGCCGCCAGCCGCGGAGGGGGTGAGCCGACGGTGCCGGCCGCGAGGGAACAGGCGAAGGGTGAGTCGGCAATACCGGCCGCGAGAGAAGGGACGGATGGCGGGCCGGCGGTACCGGCCGCGAAGGGAAGGGTGGGTGGTGAGCTGACAGCGCCGGTCGCGCGGAGGGAAAGGGCGGCGGAGGGAAAGGGCGGCGGAGGGAAAGGACGGCGGAGGGAAAGGACGGCGGAGGGAAAGGACGGCGGAGGAAAGGGCGGGCTATGGGAGGGCGGGCGAAGGCAAGCACGGCCGTGGGAATGTGGCCAGAGTAAAGGCGGACGAAGTGCGGGGCCGGAGGCCGGTCCGCGGTCACGGGGACGCCGAGGCGGGACCGGGGGCGACACAGGCCTTGGCGGCCAGCACGTGCCGGCACGGCCCGCGGGCGTCGCCGTGGCGGCTGAACCACAGGCAGGTGCACCGGGCGTCCGCCCCGATCAGCGTCACCCGGTGGGAGAAGCCGCGGCCCCGGACGAACACCTCGTGGCCGCCCTCGACCGGGTTGACCGTGACGTCCGAGGCGTCGATCGACGCGGCCCGCCGCACCCGTGGCTGCAGGGCGGCCACGCGTCCGGCGACGAATGGCAGATCTCGCCGGAACCACGCCTGTTCCACGAGGTCATGGCCGACCAGACCCTGACCGCCGAGCACGGCCAGCATCAACCGCAACCGTTCGGCTGCGACGCCCGCCGAAGCCGCGAGGGCGTTCTCGTCGATCCGGGCGGTCCAGGCCAGCGACGGGTGCAGCGCCTCCGCCCCGGCCACCACGCCGGGGTCGGCGAGCGCGCCGAGCGCCTGCCCCTCACCGGAGAAGCCGCGGGTCACGTCGGGACTGAGCACCAGCCACAGCCGGGCGCCGGGCAGGTCGAGCTGGAAGGCGGTGGAACGCGGCCCCCGCTCCGGCCGGGTCCACACCGTCAGCCCCAACGCATGACGGGCCAGCGGACGCATCTCACGCAGCCGGAACGGACCGCCCACGAGCGGCGCCCCGGCTGCGGCGACCTGCCGGAACCGCAACTCACGGCCCTGTGGCACAAGGGCCCACGGTGCCGCGGAAGCCGGACCGGCCGGTGGCAGCCCGGTCAGCAGCCGACGGGCGGCGGCCGCACCGGCGGTGGCGGCCACCTCCATGCCGGCCTGGGCGAGCGCCGCTTCACCCAGACCCTTGATCCATCGGGTGGGCAGCGCGACCTTCCGTTCGAACGCCGTCGTCGCGCGGGTGACGACGCTCAGGCCGTCGTCGCCGACGCTCAGGCGCAGCTCGTCGCGATCGCCCAGCCGGGACAGCGCGTCGCGGACGTCCTGGTTGAGGTCGACGTTGGTGGTGCCGGGCTCGGCCCGCGCGCCGGTCAGTGCCTCCGGCAGCAGGTCGGCCCGCGCGTAGACGCCGCAGCAGGACGAGAACGACTCCAGCCGGAGCCGGCCGTCGCCACTGGTCAGGATCGGGTCGAGCAGCCTGGCCGCGGATGGCTGGAAGTAGCGCGACCGGGCGACCGCCGCGACTGCCAGCAGCAGCGCGGCGACCAGACCCGGCCGGGCCGCCCAGCCATCGAAGAAGGGCAGCGGACCGGCACCACCGGCCCGCCCCAGCCCCAGCACACCGCCGTCCAGCCGGGACGGGCGGTCATAGGCGAGCACCACCTCGGACATCGACCACCTCCGTGGGTCAGCAACCTAGCGGAGGGGTACGACAGGAACTCACATCCGCAGGTGATCCCAGTCGAGCAGACCCTCGCCGAGATCGCGGACGGTGGCCAGCAGGCCGAGTCGCGCGGCCCGTACAGCGGGGTCGTCGGCCATCACGAACACCTCGTCGAAGAACCGCCCGACCGGCTCGACCAGCGGCGACGTCGATGCGACGAACGACGAGATGTCCGAGAAACCGGTGACGCGCAGGCCGGTGACCGCGTCGTGCAACGCGATCTCGGCGGGCTCCTTCAGCACCGCGGCGTCGTAACCCGCGGGGGTGCCGGCGGGCACGATCCGCCGGGCCCGCTGAACGGCCGTGGCGACCGCCCGGAACCCGGGATCCGTCAAGGCGTCGTCGAGCTGGCCGAGCAGGGAGTCCGCGACCGAGGGCCGCGAGAAGTGCGGCAGCACGGCCCGCACCCGGTCCACCGGCCGTCCCTCCTCGGTGAGCGCCTGCTCCAGTCGCTTGGCCAGGAACTCCCCGATGGCCGTGAGCGTCGAGGCCTCGACCGGCACGGGCTGCGCGGCGGCCGCCAGCTCGATGCCGTCGACCAGGGAGAACCCGGCCAGGGCCGGCGTCGCGCGGTGCACGGCGAGCAGCCCGAGCACCGCCCGCCGGACCGCGAACGGGTCGCTGGATCCGGTGGGCAGCCCGACGGTGCCGGCGAGCCCGGCGACGAGGTCGAGCCGGTCGGCCAGCGAGAGCAGGGCGCCGGGCAGCGTGGCGGGCAGGGCGTCTCCGGTGTTGCGCGGCAGTTCTGCCTCGTAGACGGCCTGCGCGACGGCCCGGTCCTCACCGGCGTGCAGCGCGTAGTCGCGGGCCATCACCCCGGCCAGGCTGGTCATCTCGGTGACCAGCTGCGACCCGAGGTCGAACTTCAGCAGTTCGGCGGCCCGGTCGAGAACGGGTGAGACGAAGCCGAGGCGCGCGGCGACAGCGAGGGCGAGGGCCGCGATCCGGCGGGCCCGATCGGCCATCGAGCCGAGCTTGTCGGTGAAGGTGAGGCGGTCCAGGTGGGACTTCATGGTCGCGAGCGGCGTCTCGCGGTCGGCACGGTAGAAGAAGGCCGCGTCCTCGTAACGGGCCCGCAGCACCGCCTCGTTGCCGGCGCGCACGAGTTCCACGTCGACCGGCCCGTTCGCCACCGTGACGAACATCGGCAGCAGCGCCCCGTCCACATCGCGCACCGGCAGGTAACGCTGGTGTTTGCGCATCACCGTGGTGAGCACCGCGTCCGGTAGCGACAGATAGCTCTCGTCGAAGGTGCCGAGCAGCGGCAGCGGCTGTTCGACCAGGTCGGTGATCTGGTCGATGAGCGCGGCCTCGCCCTTCACGTCGATCTTCCCGTCCGGGTACACCAGGTCCTGGGCGCCGATGACGATCAGCTCGCGGCGGTCCTCATGGTCGGCGACGATCCCGTTGACCCCGAGCGTCTCCAGGAAGGTCTCGGCGGAGGCGATGTCGGCGTGCGGTGTCGCGGCGGTGCGCAGCAGCCGGGTGCGGCGGCCGGCGGCGAGCGTGGAGACGGTCACCGGCACGACGTCGTCGCCCCACAGTGCCGTCAGCCAGCGGACCGGCCGGCTGAAGGCGAGCTTCGGGTCGTTCCACCGCATGTTCTTGGCGGCCCGCAGACCGGTCACGACCTGCGCGAGCACGGCGGCGAGCACGGCGGGTGCCGCGCGCCCTGCTTCGTGCTTTCTGACCACCACATGGGGTACGCCGGCGAGCTCTTCCGTCTCCACGTCGGCGATCGTGACGCCCTGCCCGCGGACGAAGCCCTCCAGCGCCTTCGTGGGGGCGCCGTCCGCCCCGTACGCCGCCTGGGTCTTGGGGCCCTTGACCGTGCGGACGTGATCCTCCTCGCGCGCCGCGACCGCCGGGACGACGGCGATGAGCCGTCTCGGAGTGCCGAACACGCGGACCTCGCCGTGCCCCAGCCGGGTGCCCGCGAGACCCTCGGTGAGCAGCCGTTTCACCTGTTCACGGGCCGACCGCAGCTCGGCCGGCGGCAGCTCTTCGGTGCCGATCTCGAAGACCAGCGTGCGTTCGCCGTCGGCGGTCTGCACGCTCGCCGCGGGGCGGGCCGGTTCGAGCGCGTCGATCGTGCCGAGCGGCAGGCCGAGCTCGGTGCGGCGGCCGACCCACAGCTTGGCGACCTCCCCGGCGAGCCGCCGCATCCGGCCGAACTCGGCGGCCCGGTCGGCGGTGGAGACGGCGCCGCGGGAGTCGAGGACGTTGAAGGCCTGCGAGCACTTCAGCACGTACGAGTGGGCGGGCACGGGCAGTCCGGCGTCGATCATGCGCTGGGCCTCGGCCGCGTAGATCTCCAGGAGCCGGCGGTTCGCGTCGATGTCGGCGTCGTCGAGGTAGTAGCGCGACATCTCGTATTCGGACTGTCCGAACACCTCGCCGTAACTGACGCCCGGGGCGTACTCGATCTCCTTGAAGTGGGTCTTCTCCTGCAGCGCCATGATGATGCGCTCGATGCCGTAGGTGATCTCCACACTGACCGGATCGAGGTTCAGGCCGCCGGCCTGCTGAAAGTAGGTGAACTGGGTGATCTCCAGCCCGTCGAGCCAGACCTCCCAGCCGAGTCCCCAGGCGCCGAGCGCGGGAGAGGCCCAGTTGTCCTCGACGAACCGCACGTCGTGCGCGGCCACGTCGATGCCGATCGCGGCGAGGCTGCCGAGGTAGAGCTCCTGCGGGTTGCCGGGGTCCGGCTTGAGGACGACCTGGAGCTGGGTGTGGGTCTGCAGCCGGTTCGGGTTCTCGCCGTAGCGCGAGTCGTCGGGGCGCACCGACGGTTCCGGGTAGACGACCCGCCACGGCTCGGGCCCGAGAACCCGCAGGAAGGTGGCCGGGTTGAGGGTGCCGGCGCCGACCTCGGTGTTCATCGGCTGAACGACCAGGCAACCCTGATCGGTCCAGTACGCGGTCAACCGGGTCAGTGCGTCCTGCATGGTGAGCATGGGACCGAAGTCTAGGTGGGCTCGGGCCCGGGCCGGTGCGCGAACATGCCCACCGGCCCTGGAATGGGTCAGACGTAGTCCTTCTGGACGTCCGTCTGGGTGGCGAGGAAGGACAGGTTGCAGGAGGTGAACTGACCCTCGGGTGCGGCGGTGCTGGTCCACTGAAGATAGAAGTGGCCACGCGTGATGCCCGGCTTGAGCTCGAACTCGGTCGGTCCCTCACCCTTGGGGAACTCACGCCAGCCCGGATCACCGGCCTTGAAGGCGTTCTTCGGGTCGCTGGTGAAGCCGACCCGGCCGCCGGCGACCGGCTGCAGGCACTCCCTGGTCAGCTTGACCTTGATCGGGGCGGGGCTGATGAGCTGCTCCGACCCGACCGCCTCGCAGGCCGGCAGGCAGGGCATCGTGAAGGCGTTCCAGCCGAAGAGTGTCCGTTCCACCGGCTTCTCGGTGTAGACGTTCAGGTAGGCGGTGCCGTTGGCCTTCACCGGTTGCTTCCGGTGCTGGTATTCCGCCGCGTACTGGCCGCTGGCGGTGGCCTTGACCTTGAGCCGGAACTCCCCGGAGCTGGCTGCTTCGGTCGATCCGACACGGACCCTCGGACCCGTCGCTCCCTTGCGGAAGAAGAAATCGACCTTCCCGGCGTTGCCCGTGTCACGGCCGAGCCACCCGGCCCAGCCGCTGAGGGTGATCATGGTGCCCGGCTTCACCTCGGCCGTTCCGGCGCTGAGCACCATGTCCGTTTTCGGGTCCGCCGGGGGCGCCGCCGCGGCCGGTGCCGCGCCAGTGAGGGCGGCGGCCAGAAGGGTGCCGGCCGCGAGCAAGCGGGTACTGCCCACGTTGTCCTCCCCGTGGGGTAGTTTCGGGATATTCAGCCCGAAAACTACCAGTACGGGGAGCGGCATTTACCGCTTATCCGGCAGACGGCGAGTCCCATTCCGATCGGTCAGCTGCCGGCCAGCCGGACTCCGCCGCCGCCCCGCTTCGCCTGGTACATGTATGCGTCCGCCTCCCGCATCAGCTCGGCGACCTCGGTGCCGTGCTCGGGGAAGATCGCCACACCGATGCTCGCGCCGATGCGTACCGGCGAGCCCTCGATGTCGAACGGCTCCCGGAGCCGCTCGCAGATCCGGTCACCCACGTCGATCGCGGCCTTCTCGTCCGGCGAGCCGGTCAGCAGCACCGAGAACTCGTCGCCGCCGAGCCGGGCCACCAGGTCCGGGCGCCGCACCACACCCTGCAGGCGCTTGCCGACCAGCTGCAGCAGCACGTCGCCGGCGTGGTGCCCGACAGTGTCGTTGACCTGCTTGAACCCGTTGAGGTCGAGCAGCAGCAACGCCACCCGGGTACCGGTCGCCCCGGCGATCTCCACCGCCGTCTCGGCGCGGTCCAGCAGCAGCTTGCGGTTGGGCAGGCCGGTCAGCGAGTCGTGGAACGCCTGCTTGGTCAGCTCGTTCATGTGCACCTCGGCGGCCTGCCGCATCCGGGCGCTGTCCATGATCAGGGTGCCCTCGACGGCGAGCTGCTGGGCCAGGATCCGGTCCTGGGCGCTCCAGTCGCGCATGCCGCTGGAGTCACCGCACATCACCATGCCGACCGGGCCCTGTGCCGACATCAGCGGCATCGCGATGAACGACTTCACCCCGAGGGTCTGCGCCAGCCCACCGGCCCGGACCTTGACCGCCGTGGCGTCAGCGACCAGCATCGGCTCGCCCCTGTCGGCGCTGCCACGCCAGACCGGGGAGTCCGAGGCGGCCTTGCCGAGCAGGTTGGCGGTCATCTCCCGGTGGATGTCGTCGGAGAAGCCGACCCCGTGCACATACCGGATCAGCCCGTCGCCGTCGATCAGGTGCATCGCGGCGTGCTCGGTGCGGAACGCGGTCGCGCACGAGCGGGCCAGCAGCTCCGCGGCGGTCCGTACGTCCCCGGCGGTCATGCCCTGTTCGAACAGCTCCCGGATGGTGGCGCTGCTGTGCGCCACGAACTGCCGCTGCTTCTCGGCGGCCAGCCCCTGCAGGGTGGTCGCGAAGTGCAGCGCCATCGTCGAGATCGTGTCCAGCTGCAGCTCGCCGAGCGCGGTGCCGGTCAGCAGCAGGATGCCGACGGTCTGCCCGCCGATGCGCAGGCGGATCGCCATCTGCTCGCCGTTGACGACCGGCTTGCCGCCGGCCGGGGCACGGAAGACCTTGCCGGCCACCAGCCGGTCGCGCTTGCCGGGCTCGCCGACCTGCGCGCTGACCGTCATCTGGCCGGTCTCCGAGTCCAGTTCGAAGACGGTGGCCGCGGTCAGCCCGGCGATCTCCTCCAGGTGCGGAGCGGTCAGATCGAGGACATGCTGCACCGAGGGGGTGTCCTTGGTCATGAACGCCACCAGCTCGGCCAGTATCAGGCCCTGCCGGTCCGGTGTCATGGTCTCCCCACCGGCCTCGGTGACTCCGGGACCGGCTGTGTGCATCTCGCTGCCCACGCTCATGGCCCTAGGGTCGGCACGCCGGGGTCGGTGTTGAGCCGCGACCGCGCTCCTCCGGGTCGCAAATCGGGTGCGGTCGGGTGCCCTTCATAATCTTCCGATGGCGACCAAGGCGTTGATCTTCGACTTCGACGGCCTGCTGATGGACACCGAGACCACCCTGCTGGACAGCTGGCGCTCCGAGTGGCGGCGTCACGGGCTCGAACTGGACGAGTCCCGCTTCTTCGCCGACCACGGCGGTGACACCACCGAGGAGCAGTACTCGCTGCTCACGGCCGCTGCCGGGCCGGGCTTCGACCGCGCCGCGAGTCACGCGCGGCGTACCGCGTACCGCAAGGAGCTGCATGCGGCGCTGGGCCTGACCGCCGGCCTCGCCGACTGGCTCACGGAGGCCGAAGGCCTCGGGCTGCGGCTCGCCGTGGCGAGCAGTTCGCGGCGCGAGTGGGTGGCCGGCAACCTGGCGCGGACCGGTGACCTGGCCCGCTTCGAGGTCTTGGCCTGCGGCGACGAGGTCGCCGGGCACAAGCCGGATCCCGCGGTGTATCTGCTGGCGCTGGAACGTCTCGGTCTGCCGCCGCAGGCGGCGGTGGCCTTCGAGGACACCCCGCACGGCGTTTCGGCCGCGGTGGCTGCCGGGTTGCGGTGCGTGGCGATTCCCAATCCGTACGCCCAGAGCTCCCGATTCGGGCATGCCGACCTGGTCCTGCCCTCCGCGTCCGCACTGCCCTTGGCGAGCGTGCTGGAGCGGCTCGGTGCCGCGGCGGACGCCCAGGGCTGAGGCCCTCGAGCCCCGCCCTTCGACACAGCCGGTCAAAACGTGCTGGTAGAGGGCGCAATGAACTCCGGGTTGCCCGGCTGTTTCGGAATGATTGCGCTGGGAGCGCTCCCATGGAATGCTGTCCATATCGGCCAGCGATCCCCACCGATGTGTTGGCTGACCGTTCCCCGGCGTGCTCCCACGCCGCCCCCGTCTCGAGGAGCCCTCATGAGACCCATCCCCACCCGCGCCAGGGCGCTCACCGCCGCCGCTGCCGTGGGCGTCGTCGCCGCCACCGGCGCCATGGCTGTCGCGACCAGCGCCAGCGCTGCCGCCGGCTGCCGCGTCAACTACACGGTGAACCAGTGGAGCACCGGCTTCACCGGCAACGTCACCGTCACCAACCTCGGCGACCCGATCTCCGGCGGCTGGAACCTGACCTGGACCTGGCCCGGCAACCAGCAGGTCACGCAGGGCTGGAGCTCCACGATCACCCAGTCCGGCGCCAACGTCACCGCCACCAACCCGGGCTGGGCCGCCTCGCTGGCGACCAACGGCACGGCGAACTTCGGCTTCAACGCGAACTACTCGGGCACGAACACCGCGCCCGCCTCGTTCTCGCTCAACGGCACGGTCTGCAACGGCCAGACCGGTTCGCCCTCGCCCTCGGCGTCCGTCTCCACCTCCACGTCGACCTCACCGTCGCCGTCCACCTCCAACCCTCCGCCGCCGCCCGGCAAGGTCGACAACCCGTATGCCGGCGCCAAGGGCTACGTGAACTCGGAGTGGAAGGCCAAGGCGGAGTCGGTCTCCGGCGGCAGCCGGATCTCCAGCAACCCGACCGCCGTCTGGATCGACCGGATCGCCGCCATCAACGGCACCTCCGGCAGCAGCTCCAACGGCTCGATGGGTGTGCGTGACCACCTGGACGCGGCTCTGGCACAGGGTGCCGGCTACATCCAGTTCGTCATCTACAACCTGCCCGGCCGGGACTGCGCGGCGCTCGCCTCCAACGGTGAGCTCGGCCCCAACGAACTGCCGCGCTACAAGGCCGAGTACATCGACCCGATCGCCGCGATCCAGGCCGACACGAAGTACCGGAACCTGCGGATCATCAACATCGTCGAGATCGACTCGCTGCCGAACCTGGTCACCAACGTCGGCAGCGCGGCCGGAGCCACGGCGACCTGCGACACGATGAAGGCGAACGGCGGCTACGTCCAGGGCATCGGTTACGCCCTGAACAAGCTGGGCGCGCTCGCCAACACGTACAACTACGTGGACGCCGCGCACCACGGCTGGATCGGCTGGGACTCGAACTTCAACCCGACCGCCGACATCATGCTCGAGGCCGCCCGTGCCTCCGGCAACGTGAAGAACGTGCACGGCTTCATCACCAACACCGCGAACTACTCGGCGCTGCGTGAGCCGTTCGTCCAGCCGACCACCACGGTCGGTGGCCAGAGCGTCCGCCAGTCCAAGTGGGTCGACTGGAACCAGTACACCGACGAGCTGACCTTCGCGCAGGCCTTCCGTAACCGGCTTGTCTCGATCGGTTTCGACTCGGGTATCGGCATGCTGATCGACACCTCGCGCAACGGCTGGGGCGGCTCGGCCCGTCCGACCGCGGCCAGCACCAGCACCAACGTCGACACCTACGTCAACGAGTCGCGCATCGACCGCCGGATCCACGCCGGCAACTGGTGCAACCAGGCCGGCGCCGGCCTGGGCGAGCGTCCCACCGCGGCTCCGGCCACCGGTATCGACGCCTACGTCTGGGTGAAGCCGCCGGGTGAGTCCGATGGCTCCAGCAAGCTCATCCCGAACACCGAGGGCAAGGGCTTCGACCAGATGTGCGACCCGGCTTACACCGGTAACGCCCGTAACGGCAACAGCATGTCCGGTGCGCTGGCCGACGCTCCCATCTCGGGTGCGTTCTTCCCGGCGCAGCTCACCCAGCTCATGGCCAACGCCTACCCGGCGCTGTGATGAGCTGATCCACTGAATCACCTGACGGCCGGCGCGCAGGCGCCGGCCGTCAGTGCTGTCCGGCAGGGCTATTGCAATACAGGTGCATCGTGACCTACCGTCATGGACGTGAAGAAGGTCTGGGGACTCGTCCGGTTCGTGGTCGTCTATGAGATCAGGCTCTGGGCGGCGCTGTTCCGCTGGATCCTGCGCCGCCCGGTCCCGGTCGCGCCGGGCACCCGCCGGTTCGGGTACATCGGGGCGGTCAAGATGATCCTCATCGCGTTCATCGCGGTGTCCGCCATCGAGATCCCGATCCTGGAACTGCTGATCCCGTGGCGGCCGGTCGCCAACGTGGCGCTCTTCGCCGGCGTCTACGGCCTGATCTGGATGATCGGCCTGGCCGCCAGCATGGTCGTCCACCCGCACCTGGTCGGCCCGGCCGGGCTGCGGATCCGCAACAGCCTCACCCTCGACGCCGGCATCCCGTGGGATCGGGTCGCGTCGATCGAGGTGCGGCGCCGCTCGATGCCGCCGGGCGGTCAGATCCAGCTGGAGGACGGTGTGCTCTCACTCGGCATGGCAAGTCAGACCAGCATCGATGTACGCCTCAGCGAGCCCCTGGTCCTGCCGGTGCGCAAGGCGAAAGGGCAGCCCGCGACCACGGTCCGCTTCCACGCCGACGACCCCGAGGGCCTGGTCGAGGCCGCCCGCGAGTTCGTGAAGGCCGGTGACGATCAGGCCTTGGCCACGAAGAACCGATAGACCGCCCGGTACGGCACCGCCGTCGTCCCGCGGGCACACGCGCCGGCCGGAGCCACCCCGCCGACGGTGTCCAGCCGCTGGACGTAGGTGACCTTGCCGAACACCCCGTCCCCGCGGGTGAGCTTCGCCTTGATCCGCAGCTGCTGGATGCTTCCCGGGTGCTCGGACGGCACCCGGACCACACCCTCCGGGTCGCCCTCGAGCAGGGAGCCGTCCTGGTCCGACTGCCAGCTGGGGCCGCGGAAGTGCAGGGCCGACACCTTCTTCACCGGATGTACGGTGACGCCGGTGAGCGAGGCGGCCGGCTCCAGCAGCGTCCACGCCGCGGCGCGGCACTCGTAGATCTGGACGCCCTTGGCCTTGAGGACGGCGTGGAGCACGTGCCCGGCGGGCGGGCTCAGCTCGGCGGGCACCCGGGGGTCGACGCCGTGGAAGGCGTCGGACCGGGCGGCGGGCGCGGCCGGCGCGGCCGGGGCGCGGTCCGTGCCGGCGAACGAGACACCGGTCGGCACGGCGACGGACACGAAGGCCAGCGCGCCGAACGCGGAGGCGATCTTGACGCGAGGGCGTCGGGCAAGCGGGGTCACGGAGTCCTCCCCTATGGACGGTGACACTGGGCCCTCACGCTAGACGGCACGAACCCGGGGAAGGCTCGTTGAGCGGCTAAATCACCCGGACGAAGTGCTCCTATCGGGGTGGTGGCATCCGGTAGAAGCCGGTCGGCAGGGTCTCCGCCTCGATCCGGACGGTTCGGGCCCGTGCCCTCAGCCGGACCAGCAGCAGGACTCCGAGGAACACGCAGATGCCGCCGACGATCAATCCGGGGCCGAGCAGCGTCGACTCCTCGGCGACCAGGGCGGCCTCGGGCTCGTCGGAGTCCGCGGGGATCACCGGGCCGGTCTCCTCCGCGGGCGCCTCCTCCTCCTCGGCGGCGTCCTCCCCGGCCTCCTCGCTCGGCTCGGCGGACGGACTCGCGCCGCGCTCACCGCGGACCGTGGCCGTCGCCCCGGCGGTGGTCAGCAGGGTCTGCTCGGCGTCGAAGGCGCGCGCCTCGAACCGCACGTCACCGCCGTCCGGCCCCTCGAAGCCGATCTGCCAGCGGCCGGTCACGGTGCGGCCCCGGCACAGTGTGCCGGGGTCGAGGGCCTCGTCGGTGATCGTGGTGGTGTCACCCTCGGTGCTGGTGTCGGTGGCGAACTCGCCGTTGTCCTCGACCCGGGTGACCCGCAGCTGATCCGCGCCGACCGGCGTGCGGACGAGCAGGACCCACCGCACCTTCCGGCACCGGCGATTCTCCGAGGTGACCACGGCCGTCACCGTCGCGGCGGAGCGGCCCGCGGTGAACCTCTCCGGGGCGCTCACCCGCACCTCGAAACCCGGAACCTCGGCGGCGGCCGGTGACGCCCAGGCCACCGCGTTGAGTGCGGTGCCCGCGACGATCGCGCCGGCGAGCGCGATGATCCGGTGACGCATGACGATCCCCCTTCCCAGGGCATGTCCTCGACTCGTCATCACTAGTTAGTTCGCCTCGCGCGCGAGAATGGTTCACCGGGTGGCCCGCGTCACCCACCCACGGATCCTTATTTTTTCCTTAGGCGGGCAACCTTTCGGTTATTCCCGCAGCTCAGCGGGCCTGCGCGGATCGTGGCCACGCGACTACCGAAAAAGTTCCGGCGGTGTTCATCCGAAGCCGGGCCCGGCACGTAATCCGGGGAGGACACGGACCGGAGCACGCAGGGGAAAGCACTGCCGAGGACCGGGTCCAGCACCAGCGCTTGAGCGCGGGGCGTTCCCCACGGACGCCGGCGTCCCACCGCCCACGGGACGTGACCGCACCAAGGAAAACGAGGAGTCCATGGCCCGCTCGAAGAACAACAAGGCAACCGCCCCCCGGGTGGCGGTCGACGTCGAATCCACCGGTAGTCGTCCGGCGTCGAGAACCGCGGTGCTCGTGCTCATCGTGAGCATCCTGGCCGCCGTCTGGGCCGTCGCGATGATGACCGCTCCGGGTCGCGTGGCGTACTACTACTTCTTCGCCTATGCCGATTTCTACATGGGCGTCATCAGCCTGGTGTCGCTGTCGATCACGATCATGGTCGGCCTGGTCGCCACCGACCGGTTCGTGCTCAGCATCCGCCAGCGGGTGCTGCTGCAGTCCGCGCACCGCACCACCGGCGTCATCGCGGTCAGCGCGCTCTTCCTGCACGTCTGGACGAAGTACGCCAAGGACTTCATCGGTCTGATCGACATCTTCGTCCCGTTCCTGACCGAGGGCCCCAACAGTCTGTACGTCGGATTCGGCACCATCTCCGGCTGGATCATGGTGCTGGTCATGTGGTCCGGCATCGCCCGTGCCAAGTTCATCGGCCGCGGCAAGCCGTGGATGTGGCGCGGTATCCACGCCATCTCCTACCTGATGTGGCCGATCGCCCTCACCCACGGCCTCTCCGCCGGCCGGCCCGCCGCCACCTGGGTCTCGGTCAGCTACGTCGTCTGCGTCCTGGGCGTGGTCGTCGGTCTCGCCGTCCGGCTGTCGGTCAGCCTCAACCGCCGTAAGGACTTCTCCTCGCCGGCCGGTGTCGGCGCGGTCAGGCCGCAGGAGACCGGCACGCTGCTGCCGACCGCCTCGGCGCCGATCCGCCGCCCGGCGCGCCGTGCCGAGCCCGCGATGGACCTGCTCACCCCGGCCGGTGCCGAGCCGGGCCAGATGACGCAGACCTGGAACCAGCCGACCCCGCCTCCGGCCGTCCGTCCGGTCAGCCCGGCTCCGGCCCGGCCGGTCAGCCCGGCGCCCGTTCCGATGGCGATGGACGAGGACTACCCGCCCCGCCGCCGCCAGCCCGAACTCGAGGCCCCGGCGCCCCGCCAGCGCCGGTCCGCCGAGGACGACGAGCGTTACGACACCCAGACCCGGATGTCACGCCGGGACCTGGAGGAGGAGCGCTACCGGTACGACGACGAGCCCGCCCCGCGCTCCCGGGGTGGCCGCTCGCAGGAGCTCTACGACGAGGGTCCCCGCGGCCGTGGCCGGCGGTACGAGGACGACGAGCCGGCTCCGCGGCCGCGTCGCCGTGACGACGCCGAGCAGACCGGTACCCGGATGCGCCGCGACGACCTGGAGTCGACGGGCACCCGGATGCGGCGTGACGATTTCGAGTCGACCGGTACCCGGATGCGGCGTGACGACCTGGAGTCCACCGGTACCCGGATGCGGCGTGACGACCTGGAGTCGACCGGCGCGCGGATGCGGCGGTACGAGGACGACGAGCCCGCCCCGCGCGGTCGTCGTCGCGAGCCGGAGTACGACGAGCCGGCCCCGCGCGGCCGCCGCCGTGCCGAGGACGAGTACGAGGAGGCGCCCCGCCCCCGTGGCGGCCGCTACGAGGAGGAACCGGCCCCGCGTGCCCGTGCCGAGCGGTTCGACGAGCCCCGTTACGAGGAGCCGCCCCGGCGGCCCAGCCGCAGCGAGTTCGTCGACTTCTCCGAGGACGGACCGGCCGGCTACCCGGCCGACGACAGCCCGACCCTGGTCGACAGCGGCTCGCGCCGCAACCGTCGCGGCGAGCCCGGCGGCCGTGGCGGGCGCCGCGGTCGCGACGAAGGCGACGACGGCTACTTCTCCCAGCTCCGTGGTGACATGAGGGACTCGAATTGAGCACGGCACAGGTACCCCCGGTCACGGCCATCGGCACGCCCCGGATCACCGCCGGGTTCGACGAGTACGGCCGTCTCGACCTCCTGGCCCACCAGGAGGTGCACGGCGGGTTCGCGGCGCTCAGCTCCGGTGAGCTGATCGGCCTCGCCGACCGCATCGAGCTGCGTGGACGCGGCGGGGCCGGCTTCCCGTTCGCCCGCAAGGTGCGCGCGGTGGTCGACTCCTGCCGCCGTCAGGACCTGCCGCCGGTGATCGTGGTCAACGGCACCGAGGGCGAGCCGCCCTCGTGGAAGGACAAGGCGATCCTGACCCGCGGCCCGCACCTGATCCTGGACGGCGCGGCGCTGGCCGCCGCCGCCCTGGACGCCGAGGAGATCGTCATCGGCGTCGCCGACGACGGCGTGGGCCAGAACTCGCTCGCCGCCGCCCTGGCCGAGCGGAAGATGCCCTGCCCGACCCGGATCGTGGTGGTGCCCCACCGGTTCATCTCCGGTGAGGGTGGCGCGCTGGTCCGCGGCATCAACGGCGAGGCGCACATCCCGCCCGGCCGCAAGGTCCGCTCCAGCGACAACGGCGTGATGGGACTGCCCACCCTGCTGTCCAACGCCGAGACGTACTCGCAGCTGGCGATCGCGGCCCGGCTCGGCCCGTGGGAGTACAACGCGGTCGGCATCCCGGAGGAGCCGGGAACGGTGATGCTCACGGTCGGTGGCGCCGCGTCGGCGCCGGCCGTGGTCGAGGCGCCCACCGGTACCCCGCTCATGGAGGTGCTGGAGATGTGCGGCGCCGACATGGGCCCGGGCCTGCTCGTCGGTGGTTACCACGGCAAGTGGGTCACCGCCGAGCAGGCGAAGACGATCATGATCTCCCGCAAGGGGTTCGCCAAGGTCGGTGGCACGCTCGGGGCCGGCATGCTGATCCCGATCGGCTCCAAGACCTGCCCGGTCGGCGAGGTCGCCCAGGTGGTGCAGTACCTGGCCGGTGAGTCGGCGGGTCAGTGCGGCCCGTGCCGGATCGGCCTGCCCGACCTGGCCCGCGCGGTCACCCTGGTCTCCCTCGGCGGCAACGCGGTCGAGCAGGTGCGGCAGGCGGCCGGCATGGTCAAGGGCCGCGGCGCGTGCAGCCACCCGGACGGCTCGTCGCGCTTCGCGCTCTCCGCGCTGGAGGTCTTCCACGAGGACGTACGGGCGCACGCCAACGGTGAGGGCTGCGGCAAGCCGGTCCGCGGCATCCTGCCGCTGCCGTACACGGCCGAGAAGGGTGCCCGGAAGCTGGCGCTGGACTGGTCGCGGTGCGACGGGCACGGACTGTGCTCGGCGGTCGCCCCGGAGATCATCCGGCTGGACAACAACGGCTTCCCGGCCTTCCCGACCACGCCGCTGCCGCCCTGGCTGGAGGACGGCGCCCGCAAGGCGGTCAACGTGTGCCCCGCGCTCGCGCTGCGGCTCACCGAGCCCGCACCGGTGAAATGATGCGCGCGTCCGGCGTACGACCTCGGTTGTTGTCCCTGACACTGGCTGTCGCCCTCGCGGCAACCGCCTGTGGCACCACGCCGGCCGCGTCGCCGGAGGCGCCGGTTGCCGGACCGTCCCCGGCAACCGCGCCCCCGGCCTCCGGGGCGGTCACCGCGGAAGCGGTGACCGTCCCGAAGACGCTGAAGTTCAGCGGGACGACCCTTCAGGGCAAGAAGTTCGACGCCGCGAGCCTCGCCGGCAAACCGGCCATCCTCTGGTTCTGGGCGCCCTGGTGCGCTACCTGCGCCAGCGAGGCGCAGTCCCTCGGCGACATCCAGGAGGAGTACGGCGACCGCCTGGGCATTCTCGGCATCGCGAGTCTCGGCAGCGCCGCGGAGATGGACGACTTCGTCGCCGACTTCTCGCTCGGCGCGATGCCGCACCTCAACGACAAGGCCGGGAAACTGTGGAAGCGGTTCGGCATCGTCCAGCAGAGCTGGTACGTGATGCTGGACGGCTCCGGGAAGGTCGTCCACAAGGGGTATCTGGACGACCTTCAGCTGACCGGAAAGGTCAAGGAGCTGACCGCCTGAGCGTCAGAAGGTGGTCGGCTCCGGGGCCTGCCACGCGGGCTTCTCGTTCGGCATGACCAGCCACAGGACCGGGTAGATCAGGATCTGGCTGCCCGGGACCACGAACAGGATCAGCACGAACAGCAGACGGGCGATCCACGGGTCGAGGCCGAAGCGGCGGGCGAGGCCAGCGCACACGCCGGCGATCATCCGGCCGTCCTGCGGGCGGACCAGGCCCTGACGGGCGAGCGAGTCGTGCACGGCGTTCATCTTCGTCATCCCTGCCTTCACTCGGGGTGATGTGATGACTCCATGGTGTGCCGCGCGGAGGGGTTCCGGCATCGGGCATGGCCCCGATCCTTGTATCGGGGATCTCCATGAGCCCTGCGGCCTGTTCGTGGAGAGACACCGCCCTATACAGTGCGAGCGGCACACGTAAGGGGGCGTTTCCGGGGGGCTGGGGGAATGGTCGACGGCGCATTGCCGGGTGAGCGGACACAACCGCTGCGCAAGGCAGACCCGCGCACTCTCGGCGACTACGAACTCGTCGGCCGGCTGGGCGAAGGCGGGATGGGCACTGTCTACCTGGCCCGCACCGGCGGCGGCGTCCTGGTCGCGGTCAAGATGGTGCGCGCCGACCTGGCCCACGACGACGAGTTCCGGCGCCGCTTCCGCAGCGAGGTGAACCGCGCTCGTCAGGTGCCGCCGTTCTGCACGGCCGAGGTGATCGACGCCGACCCCGACCACGAGTCGCCATATCTCGTCGTCGAGTACGTCGACGGACCCACCCTCGCCGAGGTGGTCGAGCAGCGCGGGCCGCTGACCAGCGCCAACCTGCACGGTGTGGCGATCGGGGTGGCCACCGCGCTGACCGCGATCCACGGCGCCGGGGTGATCCACCGCGACCTCAAGCCGCGCAACGTGCTGCTCGCGCCGGGCAGCCCCAAGGTGATCGACTTCGGGATCGCCCGAGCCATGGAGGCGACCAGCGCGAACACCCGCACCGACCAGATGGTCGGCACGGTGGCGTACATGGCTCCGGAGCGCTTCGCCTCCGACGCGGACGAGCCGCTCACCCCGGCCGCGGACGTGTTCGCCTGGGGCGGCGTGGTCGCGTACGCGGGGACCGGGCACACACCGTTCTATGCCGACTCGCCGCCGGCCATGGCGGCCCGCATCCTCACCCAGCCGCCCAAGCTGGACGGGCTCAGCGGCCCGCTGCGTGACCTGGTGGCGCACGCTCTGGAGAAGGACCCGGCGAACCGGCCCAGCTCCCGTGAGCTGCTCGACCTGCTGATCTCCGGCAAGCAGCGCCCGGCCGCGACGGCCGCGGCGTTCGCCGACCAGCCGGACCTGCGGGCGGCGGCGGTGGAGGCGCAGGCGGTCACCGGCGTCGCACCGGAGCCCTCGGTGAGCCTGCCGACCCTGTCCATCCCGCCGGGGCTGGTCGGCTACGACGAGAACTCGATCGTCACGGTGCCGATCTCCGCCCCGCCGGCGAACACGAGGCCCGCTCCGCGGCCGGTCGACCGGCAGGGCCGCCGCTGGGCGATGCCGGCCCTGGTCGCCGTGTTCGTGACGGCTCTGGTCGCGGGTGCCGTGCTGGTGGCCATGGAGCTGCGCAAGGACGACGGCCGGGACGTCGGCGCCGCGCCCCCGACCTCACCGGCGCCGACACCGCTGGTCACGATCAGCACGCCGACGGAGCCGCCCCGGGTCCAGGACACGCTGCGGCGGCCGGCGCTGTGGACCGCCACGGAGTACGCGGAGGAGACGGCGAAGTGCTACTTCGCCGATGCGCTGATCGCGCGCCGGGAACGGGCCGGCGTCTTCAAGTGCTCAGGCCCCCTCGACGAGATTCCGGCCGACATGCACGTCGAAGTGACGGCCCGGCTCAACACGACGGGTTCATGCGCGGCCATCTGGTTCCGCAACAACGGCAAGGTCGGCTACCAGGCCCGGGTATGCGAGAAGGACATCTACATCGGCCTGCACAACCGGGACGGCGACGGCAAGATCAAGGTGATCAAGACGTTCTCGCTGGGCGACTCGCCGCTCGGACTGGCCCCCGCCGCGGTCCGGATCGGGCTGATCACCAGGGGCGAGTCGGTCGAGGTGTACCGGGACGGAGCCCTGATCGGGACGGCTCCGCTGACCGAGAGACGGCTCCAGGAGGGCCGGGTGCTGCTCGGCATCTACAACGCACGGGATGTGCCGGACATCGGGCCCTACGAGGTCGCCTACACCGACGTCAAGATCTGGGACGCGAAGTGACGAGGCCCGGGCGGTGGCCCGGGCCTCGTCACGGTCAGTCCTTGGCCAGCCCGGCCCGGCGCAGCGCATCGGCCATGGCACTGTTGCCGAAGCTGTTGCCGCCGCCCCCGCCGCCGCCCCGCTGACCGCCCTGCTGGCGCGGCTGACGCTGTTGCCCGCCGCCCTGACGCTGCCCGCCGCCTTGACGGCCCTGCCCGCCGCCCTGGCCGCGGTCCTCGCGGGGCTGGCGGCCCTTGCCGGGCTCGTCGTTGAGACGCATGGTCAGCGAGATCCGCTTGCGGACCGGGTCGACCTCCAGCACGCGGACCTTCACCACGTCACCGGACTTGACCACCTCACGCGGGTCCTGCACGAACTTGTCGGACAGCGCCGACACGTGCACGAGACCGTCCTGATGCACCCCGATGTCCACGAACGCGCCGAACGCGGCCACGTTGGTCACCTGGCCCTCCAGGATCATCCCCGGCTTGAGGTCGGCGATCTTCTCGACGCCCTCGGCGAACGTGGCCGTGGTGAACGCCGGTCGCGGGTCACGACCCGGCTTCTCCAGCTCCTTGAGGATGTCGGTGATCGTCGGCAGACCGACCGTGTCGGTCACGAACTTGTCCGGCCGGATGCCCTTGAGCAGCGGGCTGTTGCCGATCAGCGTCTTGACGTCCGATCCGGCGTCCGCCGCGATGGTCCGGACCAGCGGGTACGACTCCGGGTGCACGCTGGAGAAGTCGAGCGGGTCCTCGCCGTCCGAGATCCGGAGGAAGCCGGCGCACTGCTCGAACGCCTTCGGACCCAGCCGGGCCACGTTCTTGATCTCCTTGCGGTTCTTGAACGGGCCGTTGGAGTCGCGATGCATCACGATGTTCTCGGCCAGGCCCGCCGTGATGCCCGAGACCCGGGTCAGCAGCGGCGCGGAGGCGGTATTGATGTCCACACCGACGCCGTTCACACAGTCCTCGACCACAGCGTCCAGTGAGCGGGCCAGCTTCACCTCGGAGATGTCGTGCTGGTACTGGCCGACACCGATCGACTTCGGGTCGATCTTGACGAGCTCGGCGAGCGGGTCCTGCAGGCGGCGGGCGATCGACACGGCACCGCGCAGCGACACGTCCATGCCGGGCAGCTCCTGCGAGGCGTACGCCGAGGCCGAGTAGACCGACGCGCCCGCCTCGGAGACGACCACCTTGGTCAGCTTCGCGTCCGGGTGCCGCTTGATCAGCTCGGTGGCGAGCTTGTCGGTCTCGCGGGAGGCGGTGCCGTTGCCGATCGCGATCAGCTCGACGTTGTGCTTCGACGCCAGCGCGGCGAGCCGGTGGATCGACTCGTCCCACTTGTTCTGCGGCACATGCGGGTAGATCGTGTCGGTCGCGACGACCTTGCCGGTCGCGTCCACGACGGCGACCTTCACGCCGGTACGGAAGCCGGGGTCCAGTCCCATCGTGGTGCGGGTGCCGGCCGGTGCCGCGAGCAGCAGGTCGCGCAGGTTGGCGGCGAACACGCGCACCGCCTCGTCCTCGGCCGCCTCCCGCAGCCGGACCCGCAGGTCGGCGCCGAGGTGGATGAGGATCCGGGTGCGCCACGCCCAGCGGACCGTGTCGATCAGCCACTTGTCGCCGGGCCGGCCGTGGTCGCTGATCCCGTTGCGGCCGGCGATGCGGCCCTCGAAGTAGCCCTCGTCCTCCTCCGGGTGCGGCTCCATGGTGAGGTCGAGGACGTCCTCCTTCTCACCGCGCAGCATCGCCAGGATGCGGTGCGAGGGGAGTTTGGAGTACGGCTCGGCGAAGTCGAAGTAGTCGGAGAACTTGGCGCCGTCGGTCTGCTTGCCGTCGCGGACCTTGGCGACCAGCCGGCCCCGGGTCCACATCTGCTCACGCAGGTCACCGATCAGGTCGGCGTCCTCGGCGAACCGCTCGATCAGGATGGCCCGGGCACCGTCGAGGGCGGCCTGTGGATCGGCGACCCCCTTCTCGGCGTCCACGAACGCCGCGGCGGCCGCTTTCGGGTCGACCGAGGGGTCGCCCAGCAGACCGTCGGCGAGTGGCTCGAGACCGGCCTCGCGGGCGATCATCGCCTTGGTGCGCCGCTTCGGCTTGAACGGCAGGTAGATGTCCTCCAGGCGGGCCTTCGTGTCGGCCTCGAGGATCTGCTGCTCCAGGACGTCGTCGAGCTTGCCCTGGGAGCGGATCGACTCCAGCACCGCGGCCCGCCGGTCCTCCAGCTCCCGCAGGTAGCCCAGACGCTCCTCGAGGGTGCGCAGCTGGGCGTCGTCGAGAGTGCCTGTCACCTCCTTCCGGTAGCGGGCGATGAAGGGCACGGTGGCCCCGCCGTCGAGCAGCTCGACCGCGGCGGTGACCTGCCCTTCCCGTACCCCGAGCTCCGAGGCGATGCGCTGATGGATAGCTGTCGTCACGTCGACGATTGTTACCGAGCCCGCGCCGCCTTGTCGCGCCACCCCGCAGTGTCACCCGTCGGCGGCCTCTCCCCGGCGCTGAGCGCGGCGGGAGGTACCGCTGGAGAGGGACGTCCGGTTCGTGGCTGAACCGCCCGGCAGGGGCCCCGCGTACCCCGATGTCGCGAATGTCACGTCGATCTCTTGCCGCGTGTCGCTGCGCGCTTTGGCCGCCCGATGCCGTCCACTTCCGCCGCCGACCGCTGCCGTTGACCGTCGAATGCCCTTTGACCTGCGCTATCGCCCCACGAGCCGGAACGGCGGCCCGGTGGGGCCCTCCGGGATCCGGCCACACTTGGTAGGAGGTACTAGAGACAACGGAATTGGCCTTTGGCACAGTTGTCACATGACGCTTGCTGTCCGGGCGGTCGCCGCCACTGATCAGGGCCTGGTCCGGTCCAACAACGAAGACGCCGTCTTCGTCGGTAATCGACTCTTCGTGGTGGCGGACGGCATGGGCGGACTCCCCGCCGGTGAGCTGGCGAGCGACATCCTCGTGCAGACCTTGAGCGTCGTCGACACCGCGCCGGACAACGGCGAGCCGCTGCAGGATCTGATCAGCGCGCTGCAGACCGCCAACGAGCGGATCGAGGCGTCCGTCGCCGAGGACGACGCCCGCGACGGCATGGGCACCACCGTGACCGCGCTGCTGCTCTCCGGCGACCGGCTGGCCGCCCTCAACGTCGGCGACTCCCGCTGCTACCTGCTCCGCGACGGCGACTTCCAGCAGCTCACCCGCGACGACACGTACGTGCAGGCGCTGGTCGACCAGGGCGTGCTGACCCCCGACGACGCCCGCCGCCACCCCCAGCGGGCACTGGTCACCCAGGCCGTGCAGGGTGGCCCGTTCCGGCCGGCCGGGCGGATGATCCCGGCGCGGGCCGGTGACCGCTACCTGCTGTGCAGCGACGGGCTGTCCGACTACGTCGAGGACGCGGTGATCGCCCAGACGCTGCGGGACGTCGCCGACCGCAAGTCGTGCGCCGCCGAGCTGGTGAACCGCACCCTGCAGAACGGCGCGCCGGACAACGTGACGGTCATCGTCGCCGACGTCGTCGAGGCCTGATCCGCGATGATCCGGGCCCGCCACCTCCTCGCCGGCGCTGCCGCGGCCGCCCTGCTCCTGACTCTCGTCTCCTGCGGTGGCGGGAGTCAGGCCGCGCCCGAGCCACAGCTGCGGCTGCGGGCCACCGCGGAGCAGTGGCGGCAGGACGAGGTGGCCCGGCAACTCGGGATCGCCCTCCACAACGACGGCGACCGGCCGGTCTGGATCTCCCGGGTCGAACCCGACCTGCCGTCCTTCGAGGGGGAGGCGCCGGCCGACACACAGGCGCTGCTGCCGCCGAACGGGCTGCGGGTGGACGTGACCGTGCCCTACGGCACCGGAGGCTGTGTGGCGGCCGCTGAGGCCTCCTACGTGACCGTCGTGGCGCGGGTCGAGGGGGAGACCCGGACGCAGCGGGTACGGCTCGCCCTGCCGCACCCGAACGAGTTGCTGAATCGGCTCCTCGCCGACGACTGCGCCGCCGAGACGGTCCGCCGCACCGTCACCTTCCGCTTCGGCGACTGGACGGATCTCGGCGCCGACGGCGTCCGCGGCAGCCTGGTCGTGGAACGGACCGCGGCGGCCACCGCGGCCAGGGCGCAGCTGCACACCTTCGACGGGAACGTGATGTACCGGCTCGCCTATCAGCGGGCCACCCCGCTCGCCGAGGTCACCGCGGCGGCCCCGGTCGCGACACTGCCCTTCGTCGCCTCGCCGCTGCGGTGCGACCTGCACGCCTTCGCCGAGGTCAAGAAACCCTTCGAATTCCCGGTACGGGTGTCGCTCGACGGCGGGAAGCAGCTTTACACGACCGTGCCGGTCGACGAGGACGACAAGAAGGCCCTCGACACCATGCTGCGCCGCAACTGCGGAGTCCCGCCCGCCGGATCCTGAGGGTCAGTCAGCGTCGAGGCGGGCGGCCAGGGTCTTCGGGGCGACCGTACGGAAGGCGTCCTCGCACAGTTCGGCGATCTCCGACCAGTCCGGGTCGCGGTCCAGGCGGACGCCGATCCAGCCGCGGTGGCCGACGTACGGCGGCCGGAAGAACCGGTCCGGGCCGGCGGCGATCAGCTCCTCCTGCCCACCGGGCGGGGCCGCGCACCACAGATGCGGGAACTCGTGATCGTGGTGGCCGTCCGGCCAGAGCATCACGAACTGCCTCTTCCCGCGGACGAAGAACGCGGGCGACCCGTGGCTGGGCCGCTCGGTCGCCTCGGGCAGACGCAGGCAGATCTCGCGGAGCCGCTCGGTGGTGTCCATACCCGGCAACATATTCTCGGCGGGTGCTGATGGCGACCGAGCGGCTGATCCTGCGGCGTTTCCGGGCGTCGGACGCGCCCGTGCTGGCGGCCTACCGGTCCGAGGAGGACGTGGCCCGCTACCAGTCGTGGGACGCTCCGTTCCCGCTGGACAGGGCGGAGACCGCGGTGCGCAGGTTCGCGGCCGGTTCGCCGTCCGAGCCCGGCTGGTTCCAGTACGCGATCGAGCTCACCGCCGAGGCGACGCTGATCGGGGATGTGGCCGTCCGGCTGCACGACAACCTGCGCCAGGCCGAGATCGGTTTCACGCTGGCCACGGCGTACCAGAGAAGGGGCTATGCGACCGAGGCCGTGAGCGCCGTGCTGGACCGCCTGTTCCGCGTGCAGGGCCTGCACCGGGTGATGGGGGAGTGCGACGTGCGCAACACGCGGTCGGCGGCGCTGCTGGAGCGGCTGGGTTTCACCCGGGAGGGCCTGCTGCGGCAGCAGACCTTCATCAAGGGGGAGTGGACCGACGATCTGCTGTACGGCCTGCTCGCCGCCGAGTGGCCCGGGGCCTGAGAAACTGTCGTACCCCCGTGGTCGAATCTCCGGCATGGACATCGACGGTTTCTGGCGGCTGATCGAGCGCAGTGCGGCCGAGGGCGGCACCAAGGACGAGCGCGAGGAGTGGCTGACCGCGACTCTGCGCGAGCTCGGCCCCTCCGAGATCGAGGACTTCACGATCCGCCTGCAGGAGCTGCGCGACCGCATCGACCACGCCCACATGTGGACCGCCGCCGACGTGATCAAGGACGGGTGCTCCACCGACGGCTTCTGGTACTTCCAGTGCTGGCTCATCGGGCGCGGGCGGGAGGCGTTCGAGACGGTGGCCGCCGACCCGGACGCGTTGGCCGGTCTGCCGGCGGTGCGGCGCCTCGCGGCGAAGCCCCGGGGCCGGTGGAACGACGAGGAGTGGCCGGAGTGGGAGTGCCTGGCCTACGTCGCCGGCCACGCCTACACCGACGACGACGGCTCGGCGCTGTGGGAGGCCGTGGAGGCGCGTGGCGTCCGGCTCCGGTCCGACCCGTTGAAGCCGGACTGGAGCCGGGAATACCACGTCCCACGCCTGCGTGAGCTGTTCCCGGGCTCGCGCTAGCCCTGCCGGGGCTCGTATTTGAGCCAGACCGCGCCCAGCGGCGGCACCCGCAGCGACACCGACGCGTCGAAGCCGTGCCATGCCAGGTGCTCGGCCTCGACCTCGCCCATGTTGCCTACGCCCGACCCGCCGTAAAGCTCGCTGTCGGTGTTGATCACCTCGGTCCAGCGGCCGGCCCGGGGCAGGCCGATGCGGTAACCCTCGTGCGGGATCGCGGCGAAGTTGACGATGCACGCCAGGGTGTCGCCGTTCGGAGCGAACCGGACGAAGGAGAAGGTGTTGTGCTGCGAGTCCTCACTCGTGATCCACCGGAACCCGGACGGCGAGGTGTCCTGCGTCCAGATCGCCGGAGTCTCGCGGTACACCCGGTTCAGGTCGGTGACGAGGCGCTTGACGCCGCTGTGCTGCGGGTCGTCGAGCAGGTGCCAGTGCAGGCCGCCGCCCTCGTTCCACTCGAACTCGTCGCCCATCTCGGAGCCCATGAACAGCAACTGCTTGCCGGTGAACGCCCACATGAAACCGAGCAGGGCGCGGGTGTTGGCCAGTTTCTGCCACAGGTCGCCGGGCATCTTGCCGGTCAGCGAGCCCTTGCCGTGCACCACCTCGTCGTGGCTGATCGGCAGGGCGTAATTCTCGCTCCAGGCGTACACGGTGGCGAAGGTCATCTGGTGGTGGTGCCACTGCCGGTGGATCGGCTCCTTCTCCATGTAGGAGAGGGTGTCGTTCATCCAGCCCATGTTCCATTTGAAGCCGAAACCGAGACCGCCCAGGTGGGTGGGCCGGGTGACGCCGGGCCACGCGGTGGACTCCTCGGCGATCGTCATGACGCCGGGGTGGTTCTTGTAGACGGTCGCGTTCATCTCCTGCAGGAAGCTGATCGCGTCCAGGTTCTCCCGGCCGCCGTACTGGTTGGGCGTCCACTCGCCGTCCTTGCGCGAGTAGTCGAGGTACAGCATCGAGGCCACTGCGTCGACCCGCAGGCCGTCGGCGTGGAACTCCTCGCACCAGTACAGCGCATTGGCGACCAGGAAGTTGCGGACCTCCTTGCGGCCGAAGTCGAAGACGTACGTGCCCCAGTCCGGGTGCTCGCCGCGCCGCCAGTCGCCGTGTTCGTAAAGGGGTGTGCCGTCGAAACGGGCCAGCGCCCACTCGTCCTTCGGGAAGTGCGCGGGCACCCAGTCCAGGATCACGCCGATCCCGGCCTGGTGCAGCTTGTCGACCAGGTGCCGGAACTCGTCCGGGCTGCCGAACCGCGACGTCGGGGCGTAATAGCCGGTGACCTGGTAACCCCAGGAGCCGCCGAACGGGTGCTCCATGACCGGCATCAGCTCGACGTGGGTGAACCCGGTCTCGACGACGTACTCGACCAACTGCTCGGCCAGTTCGACGTAGGAGAGGCCCGGCCGCCACGAGCCCAGGTGCACCTCGTACGTGCTGATCGGCTCCTGATGCCACGACTTGCGGGAGCGTTCCTGCATCCACTGCTCGTCGTGCCACTGGTAGGACGACTGGTAGACCACCGACGCGGTGGCCGGCGGAATCTCGGTGTGCTGCGCCAGCGGGTCGGCGTGCTCGCGCCACACCCCGTCCCGGCCGAGGATCTTGAACTTGTACTTGGTGCCGATGTGCGCCGCCGGGACGTACAGCTCCCACACGCCGCTGGAGCCCAGCGACCGCATCGGCCACCCGTCGTACGGCCCCCAGCCGGCGAAGTCGCCGACCACCTGCACGCCGCGCGCACCCGGCGCCCAGACCGCGAACGCCACACCGGCGCCGCGTGGCTGCGCGCCGAGCACCTTCCACAGCTTCTCGTGCCGGCCCTCGCCGATCAGGTGCAGGTCGAGCTCGCCCAGGGTGGGCGGGTGCCGGTACGGGTCGTCGCACTGGGTGCCGTCGATGTCGAGGCGGTAGTCGAGCACGGTGCCGGGCAGCTCGGCCGCGAAGATCCCGTCCGGATGCACCTTCGTCATCGCGTACCGCTCGCCCTCGTGCAGGACGGCGACCTCGGTGGCCTCCTTGCGGAGCGTCCGCACGACGGTCCGGCCGCCGTGCGGGTGCGCACCCAGAACAGCGTGCGGGTCGTGGGTGTCCCCGGAGATGACGCTGTCCATGGCGCGTTTGTCGGCGGCGAGCCGGGAGCTGCTGGTCTGACCGATCATGGTGTTGGGGTGCCCTCCGGGATTCATCCGACTAGCCGGGCGACCGACCGCAGGGGGATCCGCAGCCAGCCCGGCCGGTGCCGGGATTCATAGGCGGCCTCGTAGACCGCCTTGTCGAGCTCGTACGCCGCGAGCAGCGCACGATGGTCACGCGGGTCGGTGCCCGCCACGTGGGTGTAGCCGTCGCAGAACGCCGCCCGGTTGCGGTCCACCCACTCGCGGGCGCGTGCCGCCAGGTGCTCGTCGTCGTCCTGGTCGACCAGCAGCTGGTACGCCGCGTACTCGTAGGAGCGCAGCACCCCGGCCACGTCGCGCAGCGGCGAGTCGGGCAGCCGCCGTTCGTCGAGCGGCTGGCCGGGCTCACCCTCGAAATCGATCAGCAGCCAGCTCTCCGGGGTGCGCAGCACCTGCCCGAGGTGCAGGTCGCCGTGGATGCGCTGCACCTCGACCTGCTCGCCGGTGAGCGAGCGGAACCGGTCGGTGATCGCCGGGACGTACTGCTGCAGCTCCGGGACGGCGTTCGTGGCGGTGCGCAGCCGGGCCAGCACCGCGTCGACCGGGAACGGCGCCGGTCCGGTGCCCAGCTGCTCGGCCAGGGTCAGGTGGACCGACGCGACCGCCTCGCCGAGCCGGTACGACTCGCCCTGGAAGTCGCCGCCGACCTCGTCCGCGGCGAAGGCGGCGTCGGCGAACAGGTCACGTGCCGACGCCGTCGCCATGGCCCAGCCCTCGGCCGAGTTGACCGCGTACTGGGTGACCATGCCGAGCGAGCAGTTGTCCTCGGCCTGGAACGAGCCGTACAACCGGGCCACGTGCGGGTTGCCGGCCCGGCCGAGAACCCGGTTCAGTTCGATGTCCGGGTTGATCCCGCAGGTGACCCGCCGGAACACCTTGAGAATGGCGTCCTGGTCGAAGATCACGCTGGTGTTGCTCTGCTCCGCGTCGAACACCCGCGGCCAGGCCTCCAGCGGCAGCGTGATGCCGGGCTCCTTCTCGAAGACGATGTCACCGGCCAGTTCGGACCGGTCGACCAGAGACAGCAGGTGCCGTGCGGCCGCCGGGTCGTAGAGGGCGTCGTAACCGACCCGTCCGTCGTCGGCGGTGCCGATGGTGGCCACCGTGCTGTACTCGGGGATCGGCCCGTCACCCCAGCCGACCAGGACCTGGTACCGCTCGGAGCTGCCGTCGGTGTACTCGACGTCGACGAGGACGAGTTCCAGGTCGTCGCCGAGACCGGTGGCGGACGCCTCCTTGACCGACGAGAGCACCCGGCTGCGTCCGGCGTACCAGCGTTGTTTCGGTAACCACTCGGCGAAAGGCAGCGTCATTGCTTCTCCTCCGACCCGCACAACTGGAACCAGTAGAACCCGTGCCCCGGAAGCGTCAGCAGGTAGGGCAGCTGCCCGATCCGGGGGAAGTTGACGTGCCCGGTCAGCTCCACGGGGGTGTAACCGTTCCAGTGCTGCAGGTTCAGCTCGATCGGTTGCGGGAAGCGTGACAGGTTGTTGACGCAGAGCACCACGTCGTCGCCGAGCTCGCGCAGATAGGCGAGAACCGACGGGTTGGAGCCGCCCAGCTCGCGGAACGTGCCGACGGCGAACGCCTCGTGTCTGCGCCGGACGGCCAGCATGGTGCGCGTCCAGTTCAACAGGGAGGTGGCGCTGTCGCGCTGCGCCTCCACATTGACCGCCTGATACCCGTACACCGGGTCCTGGTTGACCGGAAGGTAGAGGCGGCCCGGTGTGGCGGTGGAGAAACCGGCGTTACGGTCCGGCGTCCACTGCATCGGGGTGCGCACGCCGTCGCGGTCACCGAGCCAGATGTTGTCGCCCATACCGATCTCGTCGCCGTAGTACAGCACCGGCGACCCGGGCAGCGACAGCAGCATGGCGGTGAACAGCTCGATCTGGTTCCGGTCGTTCTCCAGCAGCGGCGCGAGCCGGCGACGGATGCCGACGTTCGCCTTCATCCGCGGGTCCTTGGCGTACTCCGAATACATGTAGTCGCGTTCTTCGTCGGTCACCATCTCGAGCGTCAGCTCGTCATGGTTACGCAGGAAGATGCCCCACTGGGTGTTCTCCGGGATGGCCGGTGTCTGCGCCAGGATCTCCGAGATCGGGAAACGCGATTCCCGGCGTACGGCCATGAAGATCCGTGGCATCAGCGGGAAGTGGAACGCCATGTGGCACTCGTCGCCACCACTGCGGGCGTCGCCGAAGTACTCCACCACGTCGGCCGGCCACTGGTTCGCCTCGGCCAGCAGCACGCGGCCCGGGAACTCGTCGTCGATCACCTTGCGGCAGTGCTTGAGGAACGCGTGGGTCTGCGGCAGGTTCTCGCAGTTGGTGCCCTCCTCCTCGAAGAGGTACGGCACCGCGTCCAGCCGGAACCCGTCGATGCCGAGGTCCAGCCAGAACCGCAGCACGTCCAGCATGGCCTCCTGCACCTTCGGGTTCTCGTAGTTGAGATCCGGCTGGTGCGAGAAGAACCGGTGCCAGTAGAACTGCCGCCGCACCGGGTCGAACGTCCAGTTCGACTCCTCGGTGTCGACGAAGATGATCCGCGCGTCCTGGTACTTCTCGCTGGTGTCGTTCCAGACGTAGAAGTCGCCGTACGGCCCCTCCGGGTCGTGCCGGGACGCCTGGAACCACGGGTGCGAGTCCGACGTGTGGTTCATGACCAGGTCGGTGATGACACGGATGCCGCGCTTGTGCGCCGCGTCCAGCAGGGCCACGAAGTCCTCGACCGTGCCGAACTCCGGCAGCACCTTGTAGAAGTCGCGGATGTCGTAGCCGCCGTCGCGCAGCGGCGAATCGTAGAACGGCGGCAGCCACAGACAGTCCACACCGAGCCACTGCAGATAATCGAGCCGTTCGATGAGCCCGCGCAGGTCACCGCCGCCGTCCGAGCCCGAGTCGTAGAACGCCCGGACCAGCACCTCGTAGAACACGGCCCGCTGGAACCAGGTCCGGTCCGCCGGAAGCGCCCGGGCGTGCCCGAAGTCGTCGGAGGTCGGGTGCTCGACCACCCCGCCCTCGTTGTGACTCCCCTCGGCCGGGTCGTGCTCGCTCGACAGCTCCATCAGGTTGCTCCCCCTACCCTGCTACCTCGCCTTGATGACGAAAACGTGCGCCGGCTCGACGAACGGGTCGATCCGGACCGCGTTGTGCTGACCCCACTCGTATGTCGCCCCGCTGATCTGGTCGACGACCGTGAAGCGCTCGTGCCAGTCGAAACCGAGTGCCGGCAGGTCCAGGGCGGTGTTGCCCCACTGCACGTTGGCCGAGTCGAACGAGCAGATGACCAGAACCGTGTTGCCGGTGTCGGGATCCCGTTTGGAGAAGCAGAGCAGCGCGCCGTTGTCGATCTCGTGGAACCGCAGGTTGCGCAGCCAGTGCAGCGCCGGGTTCTCGTCACGGATGCGGTTGAGCTTCGTGAGGTAGGGCGCGAGCGACCGGCCGGCACGCTCGGCGCCCGCCCAGTCACGTGGCTTCAGCTCGAACTTCTCGTTGTCGATGTACTCCTCGGCACCCGGCCTCGGCACGTGCTCGAACAACTCGTACCCCGAATAGATCCCCCAGGACGGGGTCAGCATCGACGCCAGCACCGCCCGGATCTTGAACATCGGCGGGCCGCCGTTCTGCAGCGCCTCGTGCAGGATGTCCGGCGTGTTCGGCCAGAAGTTCGGCCTCATCCAGTCGATCGAGGTGAGTAGCTCCTGCATGTACTGACGCATCTCGGGGGCGGAGTTGCGCCAGGTGAAATAGGTGTACGACTGCGTGAACCCGATCTTGCCGAGTCCGTTCATCATGGCCGGCCGGGTGAACGCCTCGGCCAGGAACAGCACGTCCGGATCGGTCTCCTTGACCTTGGCGATCAGCCACTGCCAGAAGTTGATCGCCTTGGTGTGCGGGTTGTCGACGCGGAAGATCTTGACGCCGTTGTTCACCCAGTGCATCACCACGCGGTAGACCTCGTCGCGCAGCGTGCGGTAGTCGTTGTCCCAGTTGATCGGGTAGATGTCCTGGTACTTCTTGGGCGGGTTCTCGGCGTACGCGATCGTGCCGTCCGCCTTGGTCGTGAAGAACTGCGGGAACTGCTTGACCCACGGGTGGTCCGGCGCGGCCTGCAGCGCCAGGTCGAGCGCCACCTCCATGCCCAGTTCCTCGGTCTGCCGGACGAACTCGCGGAAGTCCTCCAGGGTGCCCAGCTGCGGGTGGATCGCGTCGTGGCCGCCCTCGTCCGAGCCGATCGCCCACGGCGAGCCGACGTCCACCGGGCGCGGCGTCAGCGTGTTGTTACGGCCCTTGCGATTGACCTTGCCGATCGGGTGGATCGGCGGCAGATAGACCACGTTGAAGCCCATCGCCGCGATCGCCGGAAGCCGCTTCGCCGCGGTCGCGAAGGTGCCGTGCTTGATCGGCGTCGCGTCCGGGCCGATCTCGGCGCCCTCCGAGCGTGGGAAGAACTCGTACCACGCCGAGTAGAGCGCCCGCTTGCGGTCCACCCAGATCGCGAACGACCGGGTCGTGGTGACCAGCTGCCGGACCGGGTTGTGCCAGAGCAGCTCCTCCAGATCCAGAGCCGGCGTCACCCGGCCGAACAGCGACTTCTGCGAGTCACGCAGCGCCGCGGCCGCCTCCCGGACCGACTCCTCGTGCTCCGCCGGCACGATCTTGGTGGCCAGGTCGAGCACGTCCGCGCCCTCGGCCAGATCGTTCGCCAGATCCTCGGCACCCTGTCCGGCGCCGATCTTCTTCACCACGGCGTCGCGCCACGTCCGGTACGGATCGTCGAACGCCTCCACCGTGAACGTCCACCGGCCGACCCCGTCGGGCCGGATCGCGGCATGCCACTGGTCGAGGCCCGGCTCACCGGGCGTCATCCGCGTGAAGGGCTGGGTCTCGCCGTCCGGCGAACGCCATACCACGTTCACACCGAGTGCGTGATGACCTTCGCGATAGGACACCGCCGAGACGGGAACCAATTCGCCGACCACCGCCTTCGCGGGGTAGCGGCCACCGGAAACGGCCGGTGTCACGTCTTCGATGGGGAAGCGACCGGTCATGATCTCCACCGTAGTCAGAGGGGCGCGGGAGGGTTTGGCGACCGGGAAAACCACCGCCGTCGTCTCTATGACTTCTCCGGAGTGGAGTTTTTGAAACGGCCGATCGCCGCTGCGTCCCAACCTACCGGAGGCGGGTGCCGGTGGCGCATCCAGACGCGGCCGCGCGCCGCCGGAAAACACGACAATTTCACCTGCTCGCAACAGGCGTTCATCTTTCCGCGGCCGGATCGTGGTCCCATCGGGGCCACCTCGTGCCCGCCGGTCGTCCCGCCTCCCCGGTGGCACGGGAGTGCGACGGTTGCGGTGCGTTGCCATCGAGGAACCCTGCTCAAGACGGCCCCCGAACCACCGAGCTATATCCCTGACGCGAGCCGCCCCGGCAAGCGCACGAAGGGAGCTCGAACGTGGCCGGACCGTCCACCGCACTGTCCCCGGTGATCGCCGCCAGCACCCACTGGCTGGCCCGCGCCTACCCGGGCGGCGAATCCAACACGGTGGCCCACACGCTCGCCGAACTCCAGGCCCGGCAGGCCGTCACGGTCGCCGCCTGGTTGCGCTATCCCACCGAGATCGACGCCGCGCTCGTCGCCATCGCCGGTCCCGGCGGCTCCGCCGTCCTCGACTGGAAGGCCGGCAGCGAGCCCGACGACGAGTTCGCCGAGGGCGAGGGCTGGCGCACCTGGGTCGACGAGGTCGTCGTCAGCTGGGCCGCCTGCCTCCTGGCCGACCCCCTGCTGGCCCGTCGCGGTGTCGACGCCGTCATCGCCGCCATGCCCATCCCCGACCAGCGGCCCCGTCCGCACGCCCGCCGTGCCTCGGACACCCGGCCCAACGAGTTCCGCCGCCTGCTCACGCCGGACGCCCGTGACCGCGAGGCCTCCGCGTTGCTGCGGCACCCCGACCTGCTGGAGCCCATCGCCGTCATACACCGCGACACGCTCCGCTACCTGCTGGACGCCGAGGTGGTGTCCGATGGCCTCGCTGGGCCTGACGGCCTCGCTTCGCTCGGCGGGGATCGCGCCCTTTGAGCCGGTGTCGCGGGCGCCGCAATCGGCTACGGCTCCGCACAGCCGATTGGGGAGCCCTCGACACCGACGGGCACGATCCGTGGTGATGATGCCCGTATAGCTCTTTTTGCTACTTATCTACTTCCCCTCCCGAGGGCCTGCGCGCGTACGCGCTCGCCCGCCGGAACGGGAGGGTCCTGAGGCCGCAAGGCCGGCACCGCCCAGTCCTCCTGGGTGCCGGCCTTGCGGCCTCCTTCGCGCTCCGGCCGGTTTGCTCCACGAAAGAAGGTCGGAAGCGGTGCAGCAATGCGCGGCCTGGCGGCAGTGGTGAACCGTGTCCGCGCGTCCCGCCCCGGAGGCCTGGATCCGGCTGGTGACGGCCCGTCTCGCCACCGACGGCAGGCGGCGGATGCGGGGCTGGTGGGCGGCGCTGCGTCGCAGCGGCCCGCCGGAACCGGCGCGTCCGCCTCGCCGGCCCCGTCCACGGTGCCGCCGTCATCGGCGCGTTCGCCTCGCCGGCCCCGTCCACGGTGCCGCCGTCATCGGCGCGTTCGCCTCGCCGGCCCCGTCCACGGTGCCGCCGTCATCGGCGCCGCCCTCACCGGCGTCGGCGTCGCTCCGCCTGACCGGCCGGCGCTCCTGAGCCAGGTGTGGTCTCGTCCACGAGTCCCGGCCGGTCCGCACGGACCGGCCGGGATGCTCAGTCGGCCAGGCGGGCCGGGAAGCCGCCGGTCGCGATCGGGCCCCAGGACTCGATGGTCACCCGGATCAGGCATTTTCCCTGGTCGCGCATCGCCTGGCGGTACTCGTGCCAGTCCGGGTGCTCGCCGGAGATGGACCGGAAGTAGTCGACCAGCGGTTCGACGGCGTCGGGCAGGTCGATGACCTCGGCGACCCCGTCCACCTGCACCCACGGGCCGTTCCACGCCTCGGAGAGGACGCACAGGGTCACCCGGGGGTCGCGGCGGATGTTCGCCACCTTCGCCCGCTCGGGGTAACTCGAGATGACGATGCGCCCTTCGGTGTCGACGCCGCAGGCGTTCGGCGAGGATTGCGGGCGGCCGTCCTTACGCGTCGTCATCAGGATCGCGTGGTGCCGCGGCCGCAGGAACTCGACCAGATCCTCACGGGTGACCTTGGTGTTGGTGGCGATGGTCCGCGCCATGTCGATCTCCTCTCGGGTGTCTCAGGAGGCCTGGCGCTCGCTCAGCGGGATCGCGCCGTTCGGCTCGGTGGCGTCCACCGGGAAGGCGCCGGGAGCCTGACCGCCCGGTCCGGCCGCGGCCTGACCGGCCGCGATCGCGGCGCCGATGATGCCGGCGTTGTTGAGCAGCGTGGCCGGGACGATCGGGGTGCGGATGTCGAGAAGCGGGAAGAACTTCTCCGACTTCTTGCTGACTCCGCCGCCGACGATGAACAGGCGAGGGGAGAGCAGCATCTCGACGTGGCGCAGGTAGCGCTCGACCCGGGTCGCCCACTGCTCCCAGGACAGGTCCTCGGACTCGCGGACGCGGTCGGAGGCGAGCAGCTCCGCGTCGGCGCCGTCGATCTCGAGGTGGCCCAGCTCGGTGTTGGGCAGGAGCGTGCCGTCGAGGAACAGGGCACTGCCGATGCCGGTGCCGAACGTCAGCATCATGATCAGACCGGCCTGGTCGCGACCGGCGCCGAACGCGACCTCGGCGACCCCGGCCGCGTCGGCGTCGTTGAGGACCGTCACCGGCTTGCCGAGCCGCTCGGTGAACAGCCGGGCCGCGGGCGCGTCGAGCCACGACTTGTCGACGTTGGCCGCGCTGCGGGTCACGCCGTCGACGACGACGCCCGGGAACGTGACGCCGATGGTGTCGAAACCGTCGAACTGTGCCGCCACCTCGGCGACCGCCTCCACCACGCTGTCCACGTCGGCGGGCTGGGGGGTGGGCACGCGGAACCGCTCGGCGAGGAGCTCGCCGTGGTGCCGGTCGACCGGGGCGCCCTTCACGCCGGAGCCGCCGATGTCGATGCCGAGGATGCTCATCCCGCCGTCCGTTCTTCAGGGGTCGTTCGCTGATGCTGTGTACCACGTGCGCTCGACATTAAATCCCGCGTCTCCGGGTAACCGGTGGGCGGTCACCATAGGCTGAATTCACTCCGTGATTTAGGCGTTCACGCAATGTCACTCATACTTTCAGCTAGTCGGCGCTAGGCTTCTCGGCTAGCGTTGCACTTCAGAACGGTCGCCGCGTGCGGGCACGGCTCTCTGCCCGTCTGATGGAGGACCACGAATGACCATGCTGAAATCACCGCCCGTCGTAACGTCACAGGCCGCGCCGCCGCCCGCGGTGATCACACCGCGGCCCGCCGGGACCTCGCGCCACGCCGCGCACGTCGTGCCCGCGGCCAGCGCATCCGAACTGCTCGTCGCGATGGCCGCCGCCCCGCCCGGACGGCAGCACTCCCGGCTGCGGGACCGGGCGATCGAGGCGTGGCTGCCTCTCGCCCGCCACCTCGCCCACCGCTACTCCGGCCGCGGCGAACCCACCGACGACCTCGTCCAGACCGCCACCGTCGGCCTCATCAA
>NZ_PVMZ01000037.1 GCF_003001815.1 Actinoplanes italicus | reverse complement strand
ACCCCGATTCCTGCACACCTACAATCACCACCGCCACCACACCGCCATCGGCGGACCACCCGCCAACCGCGTTCCCAACCTCTCTGGGCAGAACAGCTAGAGAGCTTTCGCAGTCGAGGTCCAGCTCGGCAGCCCCGTCTCAGCCCTCGAATCCAGCTGCCATGACGTGGCTTGGCTACGGCTGGGGCACACACCCAGGCTTTGCGTGTGCTCCTGACGTCGTCGGCAACAACGGTGGGGTCCCACGTTTGCGGGTCCGTGGACGCCTGCCGTCGCCATCGCGGCGGCAGGGTCGCGCGTAACTGCTACGTGTGATCCCGCCGCCGCACCACCGGCCCTGCACGGCGGCGCTCTCCGGAGCACCGATCAGGCCGCGCTCTTCAAGCCGGTCAAGGGATCCCGCTGCCCTCCGTTGCCGGCCGGCTTCCACGGCCGAGCTACGGCTGGCGGGTCGCTCCCTGACCGCGAAGGCTCCCTTTCTAGGAAGCTTTCGCCGTCGGGGTTCCCGGCCCGTCAGTCGCACCCTTCTGAGCCGTGGTGACGTTCGGTCGGCTGATGGCTTGGCGTTACGGTCGTGGGCTCCGGGGTCGTGGGGGTCGGTTACCGCCGCTGACGGGTGCTGGACGATCAAATACGGCCGTTTTCGGAGCCGGGCTCCGGGATATCGCTGCCTCCGGACCGGGGAAGGGTTCGCCGGGCACGGCTGGGCGATCAAGCGGCCTGGGGAAGGGTTCACCGGCCGCGGCTGGACGATCAACAGCCCAGGGAAAGGTTCGCCGGGCACGGCTGGGCGATCAGGCGGCCTGGGGAAGGGTTCGCCTGCCACGGCTGGGCGATCAGGCGGTGTGGGGAAGGGTTCGCCGGCCACGGCTGGGCGATCAAGCGGCCCGGGACAGGACTGTCCCCACCAGCCCCAACCAGACCCTGACCGTAAAAGGTGTCTAGTGGGCCCTTGCGGGCTGGCTGGTGGCCGTTGACCTCCCGCACACGCTGCCGGCCCGGGTCCGATGGACCTGCGCCCGCGCTTCAAAGGCCATCCGGCCCCGACCGCGGAGGGAAACGGCATATCGCGGATACACGGTGCCGGCCCATGGCGAGACATCACGGCGGCTGTCTGTACGTCCAGGTCAGAGCATCGTCTCGTCGACGTAGCACCAGCGCCAGTTCTCCCCGGGCTCGAACGACTGGACGATCGGATGACCCTCGGTGTGCGCATGCGCCCGTGCGTGCCGCATCGGTGACGAATCGCAGCAGCCGACGTGCCCGCAGGTCAGGCACAGCCGGAGGTGAATCCACGGGGTGCCCAGCCGCAGACAATCGGCGCAGCCTCCGGGGGTCTGCGGGACGACCGGCCGGATCATGAGAAGGTGCGGGTCGGAGACAACGGTCATGGCTCAGATGTCGGCTTCCTTCAGCATTTCGTTAGCGGCAGCCGTCGGATGGACGGCACCGTCCTGCACACAGGTGATCTCGTCCGCGACGTCATACGCGTCGGGCTTGAGCAAACCCTCCACATGTCGTGGCATCTGCACTCCTCGTCTCACCTCTATGGCAGCAGCATCCCCGCCCGGCGTCGATTGGCAGAACTACCCAGGCGAGAACGGCTACAGCGCCAGCTGATGGACGACTGGAGCCCCGCATGGGGGCGTGCGCGATGGGTAAACTCGACATGAAAACAGCCACCGCGAATGGGGGCCCTAGGTGTTGGACCTGCCGCCGCACGCCGCGGAGGTCGCCGCGCTGGCAGACCTGCCGGCCAGCCTCGGGGAACGCGCGGAGGCAATTCTAGAGCCGCTGCGTCGAGTGATTCCATTCCAGGCTGCCCGTATCGCACTGCTTGATCCTGAGCTGCGTCAGCATGATCTGTTGAGCTGCCACGGGTACGACGACCGCATCCGTGCCTACATGACCACCCGGGAAGATTACGACGAAGTCGAGTCGTTAGGCCTTCACGGCGCTGCGCCGCTACGTGTCCAGGATCTTCCGGTGGCCGCGGAGGAGATCCACAGTTGGATGGAGCTGTTCCGGCCCGCCGGATTCCGGGAAGGTCTCGGCGTTGGCCTGGTCACCCGTGGCGGCCACCGGGTCGGCCTTCTGGGACTCAACACCGACAGTCCCGCGTACCCGAGTCCGGCCGCCTGCAATCTGGTGCAAATGCTGGCCCCCACCATCGCGTACGCGGTGGATCCGCTTCGATCGCTGACGGTGCTGGCCCGGATCGTCCAGGGGATGACCGCCGCGACGGTGCTCACCATGTCCGGCGGAACGCTGCCCCTTCCCGGGCTGCCGACGCACCCGCTACTGGAGGCGCACTCGGCCGTTCTCCCGGCGGCGGTCACGCACCTCGGCGGGACACCGGACTACGCCATGTTCCTCGCCCCGTATGACCGAACGCCAGCCGAAGCCGGACATGTCCGGATCACTCTGTTTGGATGCCAGGGTTGGCGCCCACGTCATCTGCGCGCCGTGCTCGCCGTGAGCCCACCGGGCGACCTGTGCGGGCTGACCGGAGCAGAACTGGAAATCCTGGGTGCGCTCGTCGAGGGTGCGACGGCGGCGTCCATCGCGGTTGTCCGGGGCATCCCGGTGGGGATGGTCGAGGGTTACCTCGAACGTGTCCAGATCAAGCTCGCCGTTCCGGACCGGATCGCGGCCAGCCTGCGCGCCGCGCGCGAGGGGCTCTACGTCCCGACCATGCTGGCCGCCGGCATCCGGTCATAGCCAGGCCGACCGGTCCGGGCCCGTTGCCCGTTGCCCGTTGCACACCCGGCCGGGCGTGATCGGCGAACTCGTGGCCGCCGACCCGTCGGTCACTCCGTCGGCGGGGGTTCGGGGGCCGGCCTGCGGGTGAGAAGGCGGATGATCGCGGCGAGCAGCAGGGTGCCGAGGACGTATCGGGAGGTGTGCAGGGTGCGACGGTCCATCAGTTCTCCCGGGTGGACGCGAGGTAGGCGAGCCAGCCGCCGTGGACGGTGATGTCGGGAGCGCCGTCGGTGGCGACGGGCTCGCAGAGGAAACCGGTGACCGAGGCTCCGTCGGCGAGTCTCACCTGGCCGAGAGCCATCGGCGCGGGCAGCGCGGCGAGGAAGTGTCCGAGCGCGGCCGGAGGCAGCTCCCATATCTCGCCGGCGACGGTGGCGCCGCCGGAGGTCACGCGGACCAGGCCGGGTTTCGGTGGCTGGGTGGGCAGGGCGTGCAGGCGGTACTCGGGGGCGGTGCGGGCCTGCCCCACCAGGCGGCCACCCGCTCCGGTCAGCTGGTGGTTGAGGGGCTGCCCGCTCAGGTGGGCGCCGACCACGAGCAGCCGCAGCCCGGGCGCGGCCGGAGCGGGCGCGGGAGTCGCGGTGAGCATCGCCGCGACACCGGCTGCGACGGCGTCGGCGTGCCCGCGAGCGATGACCTGGACGCCCAGGGGCCCGGCGGGCACGGCCACGGCGGCCAGGCCGAACAGGTTGCAGAAATTGGTGTACGTGCCGACCCGCGCGTTCACCCCGATCGGGTCGGCGGCGACCTCGGCGATCGTCGGGTGGATCGGCGCGGTGGGCAGCAGGAGCGCGTCGGCGTCGCCCCACTCGGTCATGGCCTCGACGCGCAACCGGTCGAGGTGCTCGGTGTCGGCGACGAGCCGGTGCGCCGGGATGTCGCGGGCGGCGGTGACGATGGCCGCCACGGCCGGGTCGGCGCCGTCCGGATGCGCGTCGAGGAACGCGCCGACGGCGGCGTACCGTTCGGCGACGAAGCCGCCGTCGTAGAGCAGTTTCGCGGCTTCCAGGAACGGCGTGAGCCGGATCGGGCGCAGCACCGCCCCGGCGGTCTCCAGCGTCTTCGCCGCCTGTTCGAATGCGTCGAGCCACTCGTCGGACATGCCGGTGAGCTGGTCGCGGCCGGGCACGGCGACGACCGGCCGCGGTGGGGCGGCCAGCGGCGCGTCGGCCGGCCACTCCGGGTCACTCATGATCGTCATCGCCTGATGGGCGGCGGTGAGGTCGCGGGCGAAGACGGTGACGCAGTCGAAGCTGCGGCAGGCCGGGACCACACCGGTGGTCGGCACCCGGCCGGGCGTCGGTTTGATGCCGACGATGCCCTGGAATGCGGCCGGCACCCGGCCGGAGCCCGCGGTGTCGGTGCCGAGCGCGAGGTCGGCGATGCCCAGGGCGACGACCACCGCGGAGCCGGAGCTGGAGCCGCCGGCCACCCGGTTCGGATCGTCGGCGGCGCGGACCACGCCGTACGGGCTGCGGGTGCCGACCAGGCCGGTGGCGAACTGGTCCAGGTTGGTCTTGCCGAGCACCACAGCCCCCGCGTCGATCAACCGCTGCACTGCCGGAGCGTTACGGGACGGACGGTAGGCGTACCCCGGATGGCCTGCCGTTGTCGGAAGCCCGGCCACGTCGATGTTGTCCTTGACCGCCAACAATGACCCCGCCAGGGGAAGATGGGCGGCGACCGCCGCCGCGTCGGCCAGCACGTCGGCCTCGTCACGCAGCGTGATCCAGGCTTCCGGGCGTTCGTCGAGGGCGAGCCGGGCGTAGGCGGCGCGGACGCGGTCCTGAGGGGTCATCGGACGGCCTTTCCGGCGAGGACGAGCAGCGGGCTGCCGGGGGAGACCTGACTGCCCGGGGTGACCAGGACGTCGGTGACCTGCCCGTCGGTGGGCGCGGTGAGCACCGTCTCGAGTTTCATGGCCTCCAACGCGAGGAGCGGCTGACCGGCGGTGACGCGGTCGCCGGGGCGCACGTCGACGCGCCATACGCTGGCGACGAACGGCGCCTCGACCAGAGCACCACCCCGCGGTACGGCGACAGCGCCGGCTGCCGGCGGCGCGACGGGCTCAGGGCGCGGGTCGAACTCGCCGGCGGCCGCCCAGGCCTCACGTTCCCGGCCGAAAGCGGCCGCCTGGTTGTCCCGGAACTCGGTGATGGAGCCGGCGTTGGCGGTGAGGAAGTCCTCGTGGTCGGCAAGGCGGAAGGCGCCGTCGGAGATGCGGAGCCGGTGCCGGCCGGCGGCGACGTCAGCGCGCAGGTCGAGCAGTTCCTCCGCCCCGACCGGATACCAGGAGATCCGGTCGAAGTGACGCAGCAGCCACGGGTCGCCGGGTTCACGCTGCCAGCGGCTCCACACCTGCACGGTACGGCCTACGAACTGGTAGCCGCCGGGTCCCTCCATGCCGTAGATGCACAGGTAGGCGCCGCCGATGCCCACGGCGTTCTCCGGTGTCCAGGTACGGGCCGGGTTGTACTTGGTGGTGACCAGCCGGTGCCGCGGGTCCAGCGGAGTGGCGACGGGTGCGCCGAGGTAGACGTCGCCGAGTCCGAGGACCAGGTAGCTGGCGTCGTAGACGGTCCGGTGGACGTCGTCGACGCTGTCCAGCCCGTTGATCCGGCGGATGAACTCGATGTTCCACGGGCACCAGGGGGCGTCGTCGCGGACCCCGGCCATGTAGCGGGCGATCGCCTCCCGGGTGGCCGGGTCGTCCCAGGACAATGGCAGGTGAACGACCCGGCTCGGCACCTCCAGATCGCGGGTGGCGGGCAGCTGGTCCTCGATCTCGCGGACCAGTCCGAGCAGCCGGCTCACCGGCAGCCGGTCCGGGTCGACGTGGATCTGCAGGGAACGGATGCCGGGCGTCAGGTCGACCACCCCGCCCAGGTCCTCGGCGCGCAGCCGCTGCATGAGGGCGTGTCCGCGCATCCGCAGCCCGAGGTCGAGGGCCATCGGCCCGTACTCGACGAGCAGGTTGTCGTCGCCGCTGCGCCGGTAGGTGACCGCCGGGGTGGCGGCAGTGGCTTCGCGCCGGGCCAGCACGCCGTCGTCGCCGGTGACGAGCGGTGTCACCGGAGTCAGCGGCCGGGCCCGCAGGTCACGGGCGGTGTCGTCGGACACGGGCACGAACCGGACGGAGTCCCCGGGGGTGAGCTGGCCGAGTTTCCAGCGTTCGGCGGTGACGACGGTCGCCGGGCAGACGAACCCGCCGAGGCTGGGGCCGTCCGGTCCGAGCAGGATCGGCACGTCGCCGGTGAAGTCGACAGCGCCGACCGAGTACGGGGTGTCGTGAATGTTCGACGGGTGCAGACCGGCCTCGCCGCCGTCGGCGCGTGCCCACCGGGGTTTGGGGCCGACCAGCCGGACTCCGGTGCGGGCCGAGTTGAAGTGCACCTCCCACGACGCGGCGTAGAACTCGTCGATGTCGTCGCGGGTGAAGAACTCGGGGGCGGCGTGCGGGCCCTCGGTGACCGCGATGCGCCAGTCCCGGCCGATCACCGGTCGCCGGTCGTGCGGCACCGACCCGCCGACCGGGCCGGTGGTGGCGCCGGAGCGCAACACATCACCGAGTCGCAGCGCCCGTCCGCCGTGCCCGCCGAACTGGCCGAGGGTGAACGTGGCCGCGCTGCCCAGATAGCCGGGCACGTCGAGACCCCCGGCGACCAGAAGATAGGCACGCAGCCCGCCGTCGGTGGCGCCGCCGATGTCGAGCAACGCGCCGGCCGGCACGTCGATCGGCTCCCACATGGCCGCGGGTACCCCGTCGACGGTCACCGGCACGGCGGCGCCGGTGACGCAGACGGTCGTGGCGGCGGTGAACCGCAGCGCCGGGCCGTCGACCGTGCACTCCAGCCCCGGCGCGCCGTCGGGATTGCCCACGGCCCGGTTGCCGAGCCGGAACGACAGATCGTCCATCGGCCCGGACGGAGGCACGCCGACCTCCCACAGCCCGGTACGACCGGGCCAGTCCTGGACCGCGGTGAGGGTGCCCGGCCGCTCCACGACGATGCGCGGCTCGTTGTCGTGCACACCGGCGAGCGTCGCTGTCGAGTGCCTTGCGGACAGGACGTCGCCGTCGACGGCGGCCGCGCGCAGCAGGCCGAGGTTGGTCTCGATCCCGTCGACCCGGGTCGCGTCGAGGGCCTCGCGCAGGGCTGCGAAGGCGGCCGGTCGGTCCGCGCCGGTGACGATCACCTTGGCCAGCATCGGGTCGTAGGAAGTGGTGACCTCGGTACCGGCCTCCACCCAGCCGTCGACACGCACACCCCGGGGGAGGGCGACCGCGGTGACGAGCCCGGCGCTGGGCCGGTGTCCCCGCGAAGGGTCCTCGGCGTAGACGCGTGCCTCGACCGCCGCTCCGGAGGGCCGCGGCACGTCCAGGTCCAGGTCGCCCTGGGCCAGCCGGAGCATCCATTCGACCAGGTCGATGCCGAAGATCGCCTCGGTGACCGGGTGCTCGACCTGCAGCCGGGCGTTGACCTCGAGGAACGACGCCTGCTCCCGTTCGGCGTCGTAGACGAACTCGACGGTGCCGGCCGACCGGTAGCCCACCGACGCGCACAGCGCCACCGCCGACTCGTGCAGTCCCGCCCGAACCGCGTCCGGCAGGCCCGGCGCGGGCGCCTCCTCGATCACCTTCTGGTTGCGCCGTTGCAGGCTGCAGTCCCGGTCGCCGAGCGCCACCACCCGGCCGTGCCCGTCGCCGAACACCTGCACCTCGACGTGCCGGGCGCGCTGCACGAACCGTTCCAGGAACACGCCGCCGCTGCCGAAGCTGGCGATCGCCATCCGCTCGACCTGGGCATAGGACAGCGCGAGCTCCTCCGGGGTGAAGCAGGCCCGCATGCCGATGCCGCCGCCGCCACCGGTCGCCTTGACCATCACCGGGTAGCCGATCTCCTCGGCCGCGGCGAGCGCCTCGTCGGGGCCGGACAGCAGCCCGGTGCCCTCGATCATCGGCACCCCGGCGGCGCGGGCCAGGTCACGAGCGGTGTGCTTGGCGCCGAACGCGGTCAGCTGCGCCGGGGTCGGCCCGACGAACGCGAGCCCGGCCTGTTCGACGGCGGTGGCGAACCCGGCGTCCTCGGAGAGGAACCCGTATCCGGGGTGCACGGCCCCGGCGCCGGTGGACAGCGCCGCGTCCAGGACCCGGTCCACGCGCAGATAGCTGTCGCGGGCCGGGGCCGGGCCCAGCCGTACCGCCACGTCGGCCATCCGCACGTGCGGCGCGGCCCGGTCCGGGTCGGAGAAGACCGCGACGGTCTTCAGACCGATCCGGGCCGCGGTACGGATGATGCGGCAGGCGATCTCACCGCGGTTGGCGACCAGCAGGGTGTCGAACACACTCACTCCCCGGTGACGATCATGCGGACCGGCGTCGGGTCGAACCCGTTGCACGGGTTGTTGATCTGCGGGCAGTTCGACACCAGGACCAGCACGTCGATCTCGGCGCGCAGGGCGACGCGCAGGCCGGGCGCGGAGATGCCGTCGACGATGCCGAGGCTGCCGTCCGGGTCGACGGGCACGTTCATGTACCAGTTGATGTTGCTGACCAGGTCGCGTTTGCCGAGTCCCCACCTCGCGCCCTCGATGAGGAAGTTCTCGACGCAGGCGTGCTGGTGCTTGGTGTGATGGCCGTACCGCAGGGTGTTGGACTCCCGGCTGCACGCGCCGCCGACGGTGTCGTGCCGGCCGACCTCGTCGGCCACCACGGTCATCAGCGGACGGCCCTCGTTGGACCGCAGCACACTGCCGGTGGTCAGGAAGATCCCGCCCTGCGCGGCCAGCGTGTCCGGCGCCGAGTAGCGCTCGGCGGTGTCCTCGGCGTTGTAGAGCAGACAGTCGACGGCCTGATTGCCGTGCAGGTCGACGATGGTCAGCACGTGGTCGCGCCGCACGATCGCCGACCAGGGCGCGCGGGCCGCGACGGTCTCGTCGAGAACGACCGGGCCGGGCACCAGGGCCGCGGCGGTGCTCATAGCGGCGGTCATGCCATCCCCCTCGCGGTCAGGTAGTCGGCCGTGTTGAGCAGGGCACGCTCGCCTTCCGGCGATCGCGTCCACAGAGGGTCACCGGGGGCTGCCGGTTGCGATTTCCAAGCCCGCAGTTGTACGGCGGAACTGGTGTACTCCGGACGCGGGTCCAACGGGTGCGGGACGTTGACGAGCAGCACGATCAGCGGCATCTCGGCGCGCAGTTCGACGCTCGTCCCGGCGCCGGCCGAGCCCAGCCAGCGGAACCGGCCGTCCTCGTCCACGCGTACCCCCTGGAAGAAGGAGATGCTCGGCGGCAGGTCGCGCCGGGTCAGGCCGTGTTTCGCCGCGGCCAGCGTGAACAGCTCCCGCCCGGCCGGCGTCGGGCCGTGCGGAGTGCCGTCGCCGTACCGATCGACGTTGGCCCGGAGGGTGGAGGTGCCGCAGAAGGTGTCGGACCGGTCGAGCGCCCCGGCCGTCACCGATGCGAGCGCCCGGCCCTGATCGGACAGCAGCAGGTGGCCCTCACCGACGTATGCCTGCCACAGCACCTTGACGGTGTCGGCGACGTTGAGGCGTTCCCACGGCTCGTCGGCGTTGAACAGCAGCACCGAGACGCAGGCGTCGCCGTACAGGTCGGTCAGGCGCAAGGTGGTGCCGCGGGCGAGCCGTTTGCTCGCGTAGCCGCCGCCCGGGATCGTCTCGGCCCAGACGAGGCCGTCGCCGAGCCGGTCGGCCGGCACCGTCGGCATGCACTCGACGACGGTGCCGCCCTGGGCCCGGGCGTGCTCGCGGGCACCGGCGGTGGTGGCGGTGCTCATGCCGCCGCCTCACCCTGCGCGGCGAGCGGCAGAGCCAGGTGCAGACTGCGGGTACGAGCCCGGTAGCGCAGGTACACCAGGCCGCCGAGCAGCACCGCACCGCCGACGAACAGCAGCGAGAAGTAGTGCAGATACCAGTGGGTGCCGGCCGGGTCGTACACCTCCTGGCGGGGCCAGCCAAGGTTGAGGATCATGCCGATGCCGTAGACCACGGCCAGGACGTTGACGACGATCCCGAACCGGCCGAGTGCGAACAGCCTGCCGCCGCGCTCGGTGCTCCGCCCGCCCTCGCCGGCGGGCCAACCCTTCAGCCGGCGGGCCAGCAGCGGGATCGTGACCAGGGCGTAGGCGATGTAGAGCATGACGATGCAGACGCTGGTGATGGCGGTGAACAGTGCCGCCTGGCCGATGTTGACCAGCAGCACGGCGATCGCGCCGACACCGACGACGACGGCCGGGACGACCGGGGTTCCGGTCCGGGCCGGGACCTTGGACAGGGCGGCGGAGAACGGCAGGACACCGTCGCGGGCCATCGAGAAGATCATCCGGCTGCCGGCGGTCTGGATCGCGAGGGTGCAGACCGCCACCGCGATGGCCACGTCGATCAGCAGGATCCGGCCGCCGGTCTCGCCGAGCCGGCTGGTCAGCACGTACGGCAGGCCCTCGGTGGCGAGCCGGCCGTCGGTGAGGCTGGGCGCGGCCATCAGGGCGACCAGCAGCATCAGCCCGCCGCCGATGCCGGCCGCGGCCAGCGCCCGCAAGATGGTGCGGGGCGCGGTGTGCCGGGGGTCGCGGGTCTCCTCGCTGAGCTCGCCGGCGCTGTCGAAGCCGACCACGACGTACGCCGCCATCAGCGCCGAGACCAGGAACGGGCCGACGTAGGCGAGCCCCGTGCCGGTGCCGCCGGTGTCGAACACGACGCCGGGCCCGCGCTCGGCGTGGAACAGCAGCAGCCCGATCACCGCGACCACGCCGATGATCTCCAGGGTGACGCCGGTGCTGTTGACGATGGCCATCAGGCGTACGCCGATGACGTTGATGACCGTGGTGATCGCGATCAGGATCGAGCCGAGGATGACGGCGTTGGTCGCGCCGCTCGTCGAGGTCAGGGTGGGGTCGTCGCCGACCAGCTGGAACCCGGACCAGATCTGCGGGAGCACCACCTGCAGCGCGATCGCGGCTGCGGCGACGGTGGCGATCTGCGCGATGATCATCACCCAGCCGGCGAACCAGCCGACCGCGGCGCCGGCCAGCCGCCGGGACCACTGGTAGATACACCCGGAGAGCGGGTAGCGGGCGGCGAGCTCGGCGAAGTTGAGCGCCACCATGAACTGGCCCGCGAAGACCAGCGGCCAGGTCCAGAAGAAGGCCGGGCCACCGAACGAGAATCCGAATGCGAAGAGCTGGAAGACCGTGGTGAGGATGGAGACGAAGGAGAAGCCTGCGGCGAACGACGCGTAACTGCCGATACCGCGGCGCAGTTCGGGCTCGTACCCGAATCCGCGCAGGTCAGCCGCGTCGGCTTTCTCGGCCGAGGGCGCGGGCAGAGTGGGGGTTGTGGACAAGACCGCCTCCTCAGGGCCGGAATACCTGTCAGTTGACAGATTTGCGGCCCCGGCCTCGGCGGCGGTTTCTGCTCGGTAAATCCTGGGTTGCCGCCGATGTCGGCGGTGTTACACCGCGGCCGGATCGGTGGTGACGTCACGGCGTGCGACGATGCAGAAGTGAGCGCCACGTCCCCGACCGCCGGCCGTCCCCGATCCGGAGCCCGGAGGATGCCGGACGCCACCGCCCGCGAGGAGATCCTCGACGCCGCGGCCGAGTTGTTCGCCCGGCGCGGCTACGCCGCCACGTCCACCCGGCTGATCGCCGAGACCGTCGGCATCCGGCAGGCGTCGCTCTACTACCACTTCCCCAACAAGGAGCAGATCCTCGCCGAGCTGCTCGAGGCCACCGTCCGGCCTTCGCTGTCCTACGCCGGGGAGCTGTCCGCCAAGGACCTGCCACCCGCCACCGCCCTGCGCGACCTGGTGCAGTACGACGTCGGCGTACTCGTCGGCGCCCGGTGGAACATCGGCATTCTCTATGCCCTGCCGGAGACCGCGACCGAGCCGTTCGCCCGCTTCCGCCGCGAACGCGAACAGCTGCGCCTGGCCTACCGGGCGCTGGTGGAGGCGGCCGCCCCGGACACCGCGGCCATCACCGGCGACCTGGTCTTCGGCCTGGTCGAGAGCGTCATCGGGATGCGCCGGGACCTACCCGATCTGCCTGACCCGTCAGAGCTGCAGGGGGCGGTCGGCGCCGCCGCGATGCGTCTGGTCGGCCTGTGAACCGGCCGCATCCCCGGCCGCCGGGAGATCTCCCACCAGATCGATCCCATCGAGAGAAGTGGCTTGGCGGCGACCACGGACGACATGCAGACTCCTTCGTCGTGACGCTGCCGCAGCCAGGCAGCCAGGCAGCCAGGGCCTACGGCTCTTACAGTGACCGTCGCGACCATGAAGCGGCCCGGCGAACGCGCGGGCGAAGACTCCGCAGCTGAAGCACCGCACCGTGCCAGGTGTTGCGGCCGGTTCGATGAGGCCGCCGCGCTTCCTTTTCCCTCGGTCGCCACTCAGGCGGTGTGGGCCATGGTGAGGTCGGCGTAGACGACGATGTTGTCCTCGTAGTGGCCGGTGGCGCTGTCGAAGTCGCCGCCGCAGGTGATCAGGCGTAGTCCGGCGTGGCTGATCGGGCCGTAGACGGCCTCGGTGGGGAACTGTGATTTGGCGTGCCGTTCGACCGTGACGACGGTGAACATGGCCATGCTGCCGTCTTCGCGTTTGACGTTGACTGAGTCGCCGGGGTCGAGGTCGGCGAGCCGTCGGAAGGTGCCGGGCTGCTTCTTGTAGTCGACGTGGCCGGCGAGCACGGCCGGGCCGAGGGCTCCAGGGGTGGGTGCCCCGGTGTACCAGCCGACGGTCTTGGCGTCGGTGGGCACCTGCATGGTGCCGTCGGCCTCCTGGCCGAGGCTGGTCAGCGGGACGTCGACGTCGAGGGCGGGAATGACGAGCCGGATCGGGTTCGAGGTGCCCATCAGCGTCCCGGTGGTCAGCTCGCCGCTGCTTCCGGTGCCGGACGGGGTGCTGCCGGACCGCGGAGGGAACGTATCGACCGCGAGGGGGATCTGGTTCGGCTGGTCCTGACCGCTTCGGACGAGTGCGGTGACGCCGATGACGCTCAGGAGCAGGACGGCCGCTGAGAGCGCGTAGCGTCCCCAGCGGTTCCCGGCCGGCTGTGGAGTGCCGGTGTCGGTCATGGGTCAGGCCAGGCGGCGACGGGCGATGAAGGCGCCCGCGGCGGCGAGCAGGGCGATCCCGCCGAGGGCATACAGCGGGGCGGAGTCGTGCCGGGTGCTGCCGTCGCCGGTGTCGACGCCGCCGACCGGAACCGAGCCGGCGGCCGCGCCGGTGACCATGCCGCACAGGGCCGGGTCGGTCACTTCCTGCGGGATGCCACTGAGGCCCGCCGATTTGGCGAGGGTGGATTCGCCGAGGCCGTCCAGGTCGTATTCGCCGTTGTTGTTGGCGTCGATGCCGTGCTGGACGACGTGCAGGTCCTTGAGGTGCTTGATCGTACCGGGGGGCAGGTCGGCGGCGGGGATGATGCGCTCGTAGGAGAGGTTGCCCTTGGCGTCGGCGGTCGGCATCCGATCGACGGCCAGGCCGCTCTTGGGGGTGGTGTCGCCCTTGGCGGTCAGGGAGATGAAGATGTTGCCGTAGTCGGGCATGCCTTCCTCGGTGCTGACGTAGCCGTTGCCGTCGGTGTCAGCGGACATGTCGGGGCAGTGGAAGTCCATGCCGTCGGTGGAGCCGTGCAGGTGCTGCGCGTGCGGGCTGTTCGGGACCAGGCCGGTGGACCGGATGCTGATCTTGAGGTCGCCGTCGGACATGGCGGTCAAGGTGGCGTTGCCGGAAGCGCCGGAGCGGTTGAGCGGGTCGAGCTTGACGTGGACGCTCTCGTCGGCGAACGCGGCGGTGGGGACGGCGAGCAGGATCGCTGTCGCGGCGGGCACGGCCAGAAGGGTGCGGGAGAGGTTCACGAGGGCTCCTTGCTGAAGGGGCGGGTCTTTCCGTCAGCAGGGATTCGTAGCTGAACGTTGCTCGGATTGGTCGGGATGGCGGACTTCTTTCCGGTCATTCCCGTGGGCCGGGGATCGTCCAGGTCACCGAGGGGCGCGACGAGTCACGGAACCCGGTGATCAGGGTGCGCTGGATCGGCAGGTCCAGGCTCCAGTCGGCGTCGCGGGTGGTCCAGGTCAGTACATACGAGCGGTCGTTGCCGGCGGCCATGAGCATCCGGTACGTGTGCAGGCGTGCTCCGGCGGCCGGCTGCCATGAGTACTCCCACTCGGCGCCGCCGCCGGTGACCAGCAGCAGTCCCATACTGACCTTCCGGTATCCGGGCGGCGCTTCACGTTCGGCGTCCTGCCACAGGCGCAGCGGTCGGCCGTCGAGCGGGCCACCGGGTGCCACGGTGAACGACCGAACGCCGCCGGGGTCACCGAAGCACACGTCGCCGCCGTCGGAGCCGCGATGCCACCCGCGCGGCACGGCCAAGGCGAACCCGTCGGTGTCGACATGCCACAGCCAGCCTTCAGGCAGTGAGATCGGCGCCTCCTTGCCGGAGTCGATCACCGGCCGCGACACGGCCGTGGGGCAGGCGCCCATCGGGCTGGCGACGGCCACCGGGGCCTGCGACGGCTCCACGGCGCTGATGCCGTCGCCACCGCTGCCGTTGTCCCAGACCGCTGTGACGGCTCCCGTGGCCACGACAGCCGTGGCTACGCCGGCGATGAGCAGGCCTCGCCATCGTGGTGGCGGGGCCTTCGCGGGTGAGGCGGGCACCACCGGAGCGACGGGCTCAGCGGGCTCCACCGGTGCGGCGGCGGAGCGGTATTGGACCGCTTTGTCGGCCGGGCGGCGAGGTGCCGGCACCGCGTGGACCCCGACGGCCCGTAGGGTCAGATTTCGCAACGCCGACCGGGCGGCACCCGCGGTCAGCCGCTGTCGCGGATCGGCGACAAGCAGTCCGGCGATGACGGTGTGCAGTGGACCGGGCCGCTGCGGCGGATCGGGGGCCTGACTGAGCAGGGCCGCCAGGGATTCGGCGACCTCCGGCCGGGCGTACGGCGGGCGGCCCTCCACCGACATGTAGAGGGTGGCGCCCAGCGACCACAGGTCGGCCTCCCGGCTGGACACGCCGTAACGCAGCCGTTCCGGGGCGATGAAGCGCGGTGAGCCCAGCAGCGGTTCGTCCTGCCCGGCCGGGACGGCGACGATGGTAGCCAGCCCGAAGTCGGTGAGCACCACCCGGCCGTCCTCGGCGATCAGCACGTTGGACGGTTTGACATCGCGGTGCAGCACACCGGCGCGGTGCGCGGCGTCCAGTGCGTCCAGCAGGGTCAGCCCGATTCGTGCCGCGTGCCGGTGGGCCAGCGGGCCGTCGTGGGTGACGATGTCGTGCAGCGAGCGGGACAGCACGTATTCCATGACGATCCAGGACCGGCCCGCCGTGCGCACCACGTCGAAGATCCGGATGACGTTGGGGTGGTCGAGGCGGGCTGCGGCCCGCGCCTCCCGGATCGTGTTGCGCAGGATCTCGGTCCGGTCCAGGTACGGCAGGCCGTCCGGCGCCAGGACCTCCTTGATCGCCACCTCCCGGTCCAGCAGATCGTCATGGGCGCGCCACACCCGGCCCATGCCCCCGGCCCCGGTCAGGGCGATCAGGCGGTACCGGTCGGCCACCACCAGATCACGAGCCTGCTCCCCGGCAGCGTTGTCGTTCACCGATTCCACGCCGTCACCCGTCTCCCTGTGTATCGACCACCCGATACACAGGGATTCGGAGCCGGTCCGCCGGTGGATTGGTCTCCCGGGCGCCTACTTCGATCGCCGTCGACGAGTGCTCAGGCCACGGTGACGCTGATCGTGTGCCAGCCGGTCGCGCCGTCCGGGAACGGGGCCGCCCGCGTCTCGGGCTGCACCGCCCCGTCCCTGTCCGTGGCGCGCACCGCCAGCGAGTGCGGTCCGCCGGTTGCCTGCCAGCTGAACCGCCATTGCGTCCAGGTGTCGGCCGAGGCGGTGGGCAGCAGTTCGGCCGGCGCCCACGGGCCGCCGTCGACGCTGATCTCCACGGCCTGGATGCCCCGCCGCTGGGCCCAGGCGACACCGGCTACGGTCACCGTTCCGGCCGCCATCCGGTCGAATGGCTTCGGTTTGTCGATGCGCGACGCGGTCTTGACGGTGCCCTGCGATCCCCAGCCGCGCTTTACCCAGTACGCGTCGAACTGATCGAAAGTGGTCAGCTCCAGCTCCGTCACCCATTTGCAGGCGCCCGCGTAGCCGTACAGGCCGGGGGTCAGCATCCGCACCGGGAAGCCGTGCTCGAGAGGTAGCGGCTCGCCGTTCATCCCGAGAGCCAGCATCGTGTCGCGGCCGTCCAGGGCGGTCACGACCGGTGTGCCGATCGTCATCCCCTCGACCGACCGGGCCACGATCTGGTCCGCGCCGGGCTGCACACCTACTTCGCGCAGCAGGGCGGCCAGAGGCACGCCGAGCCAGCGGGCAGTGCCGACGTAGGGGCCGCCGACCTCGTTGGAAACGCAGTTGAGGGTGATGTCGCGTTCGATCAGCGGCCGTTGCAGCAGATCCGCGAACGACAGCTCGACCTCCCGGCCGACCATCCCATGGATCCGTAGCCGCCACGCCGACGGATCGACGCGCGGCACGTTCAGGGCGGTGTCGACGCGGTAGAACGTACCGCTGGGAGTGGTGAACTCGGCGGCGACGCCGGTCGGTAGCTGCCGGGCCGGATCGGCAGCCGCCGGGAGCCGGATCGCCTCCCGCGACCTTCCGGCCGCGTTCTCTCGCTGACCAGAAACAGTCATCCCGGCGGCTTGCATCGCACCGGCGCCGGCCGCCAGCAGCGACAGGCGAAGAACCAACCGCCGATCAACACCATCATCGGGTACGGTCGTCGCCGCGCGCCCCCGCTGCCGCAGCAGCCACCACAGCGACAGACCGGCCAGCACCGCCGCGAGCAGCGCCGGCACCGCGTCCAGCAACGTCGCGGCCGGCCGCGACAGGGCGGCGGCCACCCCGACCGCGCCGAGCAGGCCCGTGCCGACCGGGATCGCGGCCCGCCGTCGCGTCGCCGCGACACCGGTGATGGCGGCCAGGCCGGCCACGCCGCCGCCGATCACGGCCAGCAGCACCGGTTTGTCGCTGGTGCCCAGTTCGCGTACAGCAAATTCTTTCAATGCCGTGGGCGTCGCGTCGATGACCGCGCCGCCCACCATGACCAAGGGGCCGGCCCCGGGCCGGATCGCGGCCGCGAGAAGTTCCGCGGCCGCGATCCCGGAGCCCGCCGCGACGATCCCACTGATCGCCCCGCGCAGACCTGGTCTCATCAGCTCTTCGGCATCAGGACGGAGTCGATGATGTAGACGTTGGCGTTCGCCGTCTGCACGTTGCCGCAGACCACCGACGCCGCACCGCCGACCATGAAGTTCTCGCCGCTGCCGGTGACCGTGACCTGCTCGCCCTGCAGCGTCGTGTGGGTGCCGGCCAGATCCGCCGGGGCGAGCTTGCCGGGCACCACGTGGTAGGTGAGGACGCTGGTCAAGGTCTTCTTGTCGGCGAGGACCTTGTCCAGATCGGTCTTCGGGATCTCGGCGAAAGCGTCATTGGTAGGCGCGAAGACGGTGATCCCGTCGGCGGAATTGAGCGAATCGACCAGGCCGGCCTTCTTGACCGCGGTGACCAGGGTGGACAGCAGCGGGTTGCCGGACGCGGCGGTGGCCACCGGGACCTTGCCCATCGCCTCGAAGCTGCCCGCGTTCGCCGGATCGGCCGGGACCGCCGCGCAGCCCGGACCGAAGTTGACCATGTCGGTTCCCATGCTCGGGGCCATGCTGGTAGCCGCGGTGGTCGGCATCGGAGCCGCCGCACCGGTGTCGCCGCTGCTGTCACCGGAGTCACTGCCACAAGCCGTCAGGGAGATCGCGAAGACCGTCGCGGCGGCCAGGGCAGTGAACTTCGTTGCACGCATGATGCGTTCCTCTCATTTCGGGACCTTCACCCGTGATTCGGAGCGAACCGTGCGCTGGATTGGTGGAACCTCAGATTGTTTTCACACCCGCCACCGTCACCGTCGGCGCCGGCGACCCTCCGGGCGGCTCCACCGAGACACCGACCGCGGACGCCGACGACATGCCCGCGACAACCTTCACGATCGAGGTCTGACCGACCGCGAGGACACCCTCCGAAACCGGGGTTCCGGAGCGGACCGTCCACAGCTGGAACACCCGGCCGCCGTCCGGCGCCGCATCCGCGGCCATCATGATCACCCCGGAGTCACGCAACCGGGAATACGCCACGGTGACCTTGCCGCCGCCGGTCAACGGCTGATCCCGCAGCACCACATCAGGCGCCGCCAGGATGTCACGGACCTCGGACTCACGCGTCCGCACGGCCTCGGCCACCGAACGCTCCTCGCGTACCCGCTGCTCCTGAACAGTGAAGACAGCCGTACCCGCCCCGACCGCGGCGACCACCGCGGCGGCCGCGGCAAGCCACCGCGCCCGATACGGCCGCCGTGACCGGCGGAGGGTCTCCACCGGCAGCTGGCGGGTCGTCGCGACCGCGGCCAGGACGTTGTCACGCAGCCGTGGCGGCGGCACCGACCAGGCGCCGTCGGCCAGCCGCGCCGCCGCCTCCCGCAACTCGGCGGCATCCGTCCGGCAGGCGTCACACTCCCGCAGATGACGATCAACAGCAGCCCGTTCCAGATCGTCCACCGCGTCCAGCACATACGCGCCGACCAGCGAGTGAATGTCCGCGGTCACGCCGTCACCTCCACACCCAGGCAGTCACGCAACCGGATCAAACCATCGCGCATCCGCGTCTTCACCGTGCCCAGGGGCGTCTTCAACAGCTCCGCGACCTGCGGATACGAGTGCCCCTGGTAGTACGCCATGATGACCACCTGCCGCTGCAGATCGGTCAGGTCATCCAGGCAGTGCCGCACCTGCTGGCGCTCCAACCGGCCGGCCACCTCGTCAGCGACCTCGTCATACGGGGTCTCGATGGCCGCCACCCCGGCCCGAACCGCCCGCTCCGCCGACGCCTGCTCGGCACGGACCCGGTCGACCGCCCGCCGATGCGCGATCGTGAACACCCACGATGTCGCCGACCCACTGGCCTGATCGAACCGGGCCGCGGTACGCCACACCTCGACCAGCACCTCCTGGGCCACCTCCTCAGCCTGTGCAGGATCCCGCAACACCCGCCGGATCAGCCCGTACACCCGAGGCGCCACCAGATCGTAGAGCCGGGCAAACGCCTCCTCGTCGCCACGACCGACCGCCAGCAACAGGTCGTTCGCACCCACCGGAACATCTGAACCCGGGCCAGGAACCGGGGTCAGGTGCTCCGCCCGGCGGCTCATGCCGCGTTCCGCCATCGACAAACCATCCCTCGTCGCGCCCGATGCCTTCGCGAAGATTCGGAGCCGAAGCATCACCGGATGGGTCTGACCACCAGAAACTTTCTCCGGCCCCGGTACCCAGCCGCACACGCCGCTTCGCTGGGCAGCACCAAGGCCGGGAATGCACCCAGCGGGCTCGGCTACCAGCCGCTCGAGCTACGTCTCGCTTGGCAAGGTCGCCGTCGCCGATCCATCCCTCGAGAAGCCGACACCGGGGATGCCAGCAAGAAGCACATAGGCGTCGTGGCCGCTCAGAGGCAGGCTGGTAGGGCTCCCGCAGCACGTACGCCGGCGGCTGGTGCGACGGGACGGCCCGGACCGGACATACCAGGGCACGGTCAGGTGCGGGAACAACCCGGGTACATCAATAGCGGCCCCACCCTCGGCCGGCGACCGCCGAGGCTCCTACTCTTCATGCCCCTCTGGCACGCGCGCGGCCCGGGGAGGCGTTGACGTCTTCCATCCAGGCTCGTACCAGACCAGCTTCCTGGTGTGACGGTGGCGTGACGCGTCGGTCGCTGTTCGGGCGCCTCGCCCACGAAGGTGGGCGAGGCACCCCTTCGCGGAGGACTACGACGGACAGCGGCTCGGCGGCTACCCGGTGGGCCCCGGCTCGATCGTCGACGGCCTGCCGTACGCCCTCGCCCGCGACCTGCTGATCGCGCCGCTGCCCGCATGGCTCACCGTGAAGCCGAACGGCCGCCGCCGCATCCGGTGCCACCACCACGGCGCCGAGGTGCCGTGTGCCGCTATCGGCTGGTGATCCCACAGGAGCGCCGAACGCCGGTCCCGGCCTGCAAGACTGGTCGGCGTGATGCCCGACCGGCCACGGCTGACCAGAGTCACCACGGTGTGCGGGCCGTGCCCGGCCGACGAGGTGTGGGACCGCTACGTCCGGCCACAGCGCTGGCCGCAATGGTCCCCGCAGATCCGGTCGGTGGCCTATCCCGCCGAGAGACTGCGGCCGCAGACCGCCGGAGTCGTCCACGGTCTCGGCGGTCTGCGGGTCCACTTCCGCATCCTTGACGTCGAGGCGACCGGCCCGGTACGCGCCTGGTCGTGGACCGTCACGGCCGCCGGCATACGGCTCCACCTGCGGCACACCGTGGAAGCGACGCCTGCCGGAACCCGCACCGCGCTGACCGTGCACGGCCCGGCGCCCGCGGTCCTGCTCTACCTTCCGGTGGCCCGCCTGGCGCTGCGCCGCCTGGTCCGCTGACACATGCCCGCCCGGCGTGACCCTTGCCGCTGCGACGGCGACGCGCAGCCCAGGGCGCCGGTCAGCCCTGGGCGGTGGCCAGCCAGCCGTTGGGGTCGCGGCGGACCAGGTCGACCGTGCTGAGTGCGGCACCGATGACGGCGGCGTCCGGGCCGAGGATGGCGGGACGGACCTCGACCGGGGACCAGGCCGTGGTGAGCACGCGACGGTGCAGCTCGCGGTTGATGCCGTCGATGAGCCAGGACGCCAGCAGCGAGTAGCTGCCGCCGAGCAGGACGGTGTCGACCCGCACCAGGTTGATCAGGCCGGCGATGGCCACGCCGAGTGCGGTGCCGGCCTCGTCGAGAGCGGTGGCGATCCGGGGATTCCCGGCGGATGTCAGGGCGTCGATGGCGACGGCGGGTGCGGTTCCCGGCTCGGCGGCGGTGCCGAGGATCGCCTGCAGTCCGGCGTAGCGTTGCAGGCATCCGGTGGCTCCGCAGGCGCACGGCGCACCGTCGCTGTCGACCATCACGTGGCCGAGTTCGCCGGCCCATCCGCGCAGCTGGACGCCGTCGAGGACCAGGCCGGCGCCGATGTCGAACTCGCCGCTGACGCAGACGAAGTTGTTCAGCTCCTGGCCGGCCGCGTACCACTCGGCGAGCGCGGCCAGCCGGGCGTCGTTGTCGACCAGCACCGGCAGTCCGGCCGGTTCGAGCCCGTCGGACAGGGCAGCGCCGGCATCGACGTCGCGCCAGCCGAGGGTGGGCGCGAAACGCACCACGGAGCTGTCCTGCACAGGTCCGGGCGCGGCGAGCGTCGCACCGACCACGGTGAGACGTTCGGCGGCGGCCGCCTGGACGGCACGGTTGGCCATCGTGCTCAGTCCGCGCACGACCTTGTCGGGGTCGAGCCCGTCATGGGGCAGGAAGTCGAGGTGCCGGACCGTGCCGGTGAGGTCGACGACGCAGGCCGAGAGCACGTCGGCGCGGATGTCCAGGCCGAGGCCGGCGGGGCCGGTGCGGGCCAGGGTCAGGCCGACGCGAGGGCGGCCGCTGTTGCCGGAGCGGGTGGGTTCGGCCTCGATGATCAGTTCGGCGGCGAGGAGTTCGTCGATGATCCGGGAGATGGTCGGGCGGGTGAGGCCGGTGGTGGCGGCGAGCTCGCTGCGGGAGACGGGCGTGCCGCGGGCACCGGCGATCTGCCGGAACGTCAGGTCGAGGTTGTGGGCCCGGAGACTGTCCTGCCGGATCGGGGTGTCGGTGTTGGGCGCCACCCGGTGCACCGGTCGGCTCATGAGGCGAGATCGGCGGCGTAGGTGGCGGCCTGTCCCGGTGGTAGGCCGCCGTCGGCGATCACGGTGACGATGCGGCGGCTCAGGGATGCGTGCGGCGCCAGCACGAGCGGCTGGTCCCACGCCAGTGAAGAGCCGATGCCCAGGTAGTCACGGGTGCGGACGAACCACGGGTCGGCGCGGGTGGCCTCGTCGCCGCCGAGGAAGACCAGTGTCCAGCCGGGTCCGGCGACCGACAGCCAGCGGGCGGGCCGGCCGTGGGCGTCGCCGTCGCCGGAGGCGGTGACCCGGCAGTCACCCGACGGCGCGCGCCAGAAGAAACCGCCGTAGCCGGCCCCGGCCCGCCCGTGTGCGGCCGGGCTGCGGATCGGCAGCTCACGTTCGGCGATGTTGGTCAGCTGGAAGCCGAATTCGAGCGCCCACGCGTCCGGCCCGGCCGGCCGGCAGGACAGCGTACGGCGTTCGTACAGCAGCGGGGCGCCGTCGATGGTCTTCCAGCGCAGCGTGTGGATGAGCTCGTCGGGCTTTCGCCGTAACCAGCGCAGGTGTTCCTGGTGCCCCTGGTTGTCGAGCCAGGTGGGCCCGTGGCCGGGGATGAAGGTGCGCCCGCCCCAGAAGTTGGCGCTGTCCACCTCGGCGACGGCGACGCTGACGCCGAGGTGGTGGCGATGGGAGGCGGGCATCAACTCGGTCACCACGGTGCCGCCCAGGGTGCGGACCGGATGCAGGTACGGCCGCGGGGCCAGCGATGCCGGGAGATGGGGGCGCCATGCGTACTCGGCGACGGGCCGGTCGCCGAGACGCAGGGTCGCTGGGACGTCACCGGTCACGGAAGCAGGATAGTGTCACGACGCTGCCGGGGTGATCGCGGTTGCTTCGACGACGGTGATTCCGGGGCCGTCGACAGTGCCCTGGACGATGCTGTCGCGCAGATGTCCGCGTCCGGTGGCCGCGTCATACCCGCCGACCAGCGTCACACCGACCAGCAGGACACGGTCACCGGCCGCCCGCACCGCGGGGGCGCCGGTGGCTTGCACGGTCAGGTTCTGCAGCACGGTTCCGCTGCCGAGCAGGGCGAGGGTGGCCGCTCCGGCGTTGCCCTGGGCACCACCGTAGAACTTGGTGGCGGTCGCCGCGATGTCGTAGGAGATCACCACGTCGCCGTCGCCGCGGATGGTGACGTCGGACTGGTTCGGCCAGATGCGTACCTGCTCGCGGTAGTGGCCGGCCTTGACGACGATCTCCACGCGGCCGCGGGCGTCGCGGGTGGCGCCGAGTGCGGCGAGCAGGCTGCCGTAGTCGCCGGTGCCGTCGAGGGCCACGGTCACCGTCCGCGGGGTCCGTTCCGGCTGGTGACGTGGTCCCGCGTACTTCCGGACCAGGTCTCTGACGCGGGATGCCGGATCGGGGGAGTAGGCGTAGAACGCCGACGGTTCGAAGGCGGTACCGCTGGTGTCGGTGCGCCCGTCGGTGCCGGTGAACAGGTTGCGCCGCTGGACGAGTTGCGCGGTGGCGCCGTGTACGACGAGTGGGTCGTTGACCTGGTCGAACACGCTGTCCTCGACGACCACGCGGGCGTTGTTGCGGCTCATGGTGCCGTACTGGGTGATGTCGGTCAGGTAGTTGTTGTAGAGGTGCGCGGCGGCCGCGTTGTCGATGCTCCAGTTGCGCTGGACGGTGTTGCGGATCCAGTTGTGGTGCGCGGTCAGGTGGGTGACCACGTTGGAGGTCCAGCCGACGCCGAGCGCCTTGTTGATGTCGCTGATCACGTTCCAGGTGAGGGTGACGTGGTCGCTGTCCTTGCGGATGTCGATGCCGCCGTCCCCGACGCGTTCGATCCTGACGTGGTCGATCCACACGTGGTCGGCGGTGTCGAGGCGGATGCCGTCGTTGTCGTTCTCGGCGCTCTTGCCGTCGAAATCGCCGGGGATGTACGAGTCCCGGATGGTCAGGTTCCGGATGATCACGTTGTGGGCGGCGTCGAGGAACAGGCCGCCGCCGACGATCTCCGCGCCGGGCCCGGCACCGATGATCGTCTTGTCGGAACCGACGCTGATCATGTCGCCGAACGGGTCGACGCGGACGCTGCCGACGAGTTGCACGGTCAGTGGTTCCGCCGCGGTGGCGTAGGCGCGCAGGTCGGCGAGGGTGGCGGCCTGCACGGTCCGGCCGGCCGCGCCCCCGGTGGTGCCGGCGGCGAAACCGGTCGGCCGGTCGGTCCAGGACGGGTCGGCGGTGGCGGCGGCGGGTGCGGAGGGCGCGGTGAGCAGGGCTGCTCCCAGGACGAATGCGGCGATCGGGCGTTTCACGATTCCTCCAGAGCCGTGATGAGCAGTGGTTCGAAGTCGGCATGACCGTCGGAGCCGGTGGCGAACAGTCCGAGGGTCGCGCCGATCCAGAGGCCGGGCGTGGCGGTGAACGGCGGCCCGTGTTCCTTCCAGCCCGTTCCGGTGTCGGCGGCGAAGCGGGCGACCGCGCCGTCGGTGACCGTGACGGCCAGCCGGACCGGGCCGCCGACCGGCAGCGGTTCGGTGACGTCTCGTTCCGCCTCGCCTCCGGCTTCGGCGGTCCGGCGGACGAGTCGCGGTCCGTCGGGCTGCTGTTCCAGACCGATCCAGCTGTACGTGTGACCGAGTACCGTCATCCCGGCGCGTGCCCCGGCGGGTGCGTCCAGGCGGACCTCGGTTTCGGCGCGGAACCGTGGCCCGGGCAGCCGCCGGCCCAGCACGGCCGGGAAGGCCCGGAGGTCGTCGCCGGGTTCGCAGAGCAGTCGGTGCGCCTCGGCGCCGGGCGTGGTGGGTGCCGGGTTGGCGGGCCGGGTCCATTCCGGGATCTCGTCGTGCACCCGTGGCGGGGCCGGGTCCGGGACAGGTTTGCGGTGCCGGGCCAGCGGGGTGCCGTGGTCGCCGATCACCGGCCAGCCGTCGGCGTCCCATGTCATCGGCTGCAGGTGCACGACTCTGCCGTACGCCGAGAGGTCCTGGAAATGCAGGAACCAGGACTCGCCGGCGGGCGTCTGCACCCAGGCGCCCTGATGCGGGCCGTTGACGGCGGTGTCGCCCTGGGCCAGCACGACGCGAGGCTCGTAGGGTCCGAGGACGTGCCGGGAGCGCATCGCGTACTGCCAGCCGTTCGTGACGCCGCCGGCCGGCGCGAAGATCCAGTACCAGCCGTCGCGCCGGTACCACTTGGGACCTTCGAGGGTGCGGCAGCCTTCGATGGCGTCCCCGTCGACGATCACGGTGCCGCCGTCGAGCGGCCGGGCCAGGTCGGCGGTCATCCGGTGGGCGGTGAGCCGGTTGTTGAAGCCGCAGCGGCTCTTGGCCCAGCCGTGCACGAGGTAGGCGTTGCCGTCGTCGTCCCAGAGCGGGCAAGGATCGATCAACCCCTGGCCCGGCACGATCAGGTGCGGCTCGGTCCACTTGCCGGCCGGATCGTCGCTGGTGGTGACGTAGATGCCGTGGTCCGGGTCGGGGTAGACGATCCAGAACCGGCCGTCGTGGTGGCGTAGCGCGGGCGCCCAGACGCCGCAGCCGTGGCGGGGAGCGCGGTAGGCGTCCTCGGGGACGAGCCGGTCCAGCGCGTGGCCGATCAGGCGCCAGCTGACCAGATCCGGGGAGTGCAGCAGGGGCAGGCCGGGGACCCGGTTGAAGCTGGATGCGGTGAGGTAGAAGTCGTCGCCGACGCGGACCGCGTCGGGATCCGACCAGTCGGCGAACAGGATCGGGTTGCGGTAGTGGCCGTCGCCGGTGTCGGCGATCCACGGACCGGTCATCGGTGCGCCTCCTGGGCGGCGGCCAGCAACTCGCCGGTGGGGGAGCCGTCGGCGACCAGCACCGACAGGGTGCGGGTCAGGGTGCCGCCGGCCGGGACGATCAGCCGGTCCCAGGCGATGGCGGAGCAGACTCCGGCGTAGTCGTCGCACCGTACGAACCACGGGTCGGAGGAGACCGTGTCGGTGAGGAAGACCAGTGTCCAGTCCCGGCCCTCGAGGGAGAGCCAGCGGGCCGCGCGGCCGTGGACGGCTTCGGTGCCGTTGCCGGTCTCGGCGGTGATCCGGTAGTCGCCGGTGGGCGCGCGCCAGAAGAATCCGCCGTAGCCGGCTCCGGCCCGGCCGCGTGCCGCCGGGCTGTCGATGGTGAGAGTCTCCCCGTCGGCGCTGCTCAGAGTGAACGCGACGCGCAGCAGCCAGGCGGTGCTGTCGATGTGGTGCACGGACAGCTCGCGCCGCTCCCGGGCCAGTGCCCGGCCGTCGCGGTCCAGCCAATCGAGCTGCTGCACCACGCCGTCGCCGGAGCGGTGCAGCCAGCGGACGTGCCGCTGTCTGCCGTGGTTGTCGAGATGGATCGAGCCATGGTCGGCCAGGTAGGTGCGGCCGCCCCAGAAGTTGGCGTCGTTGAGCACCGGGACGGCGATGCTCGCGCCGAGGTGGTGGGCGTGGTCGGGGGGCATGAACCCGGTGACGGTGGTGCCTCCCAGGGTGGTCACGGGGTGCAGGTAGGGCCGGGGCGAGACGGTGGCGGGCAGGTGTGGGTCCCACACGTACCGGGCCACCACCTTCCCGGAGCAGGACAGGTCATGCGCCTGGACTGTCGGCATGGGCGGCAAGCTACCGCCCGTCGCGCATTTAGGTCAATCACTGTAACAAATTACGACTCTTCCTGAATGTCGAGGTGGGAGCGCTGTTGACATACATGCCCCTAGATAGATAAAACACTGAAACAAATCTTCGGCTGGAAGGAAGGCTCGTGAACGCACCTCATGACGGCCCTCGGCTCGACCGGCGCCGGCTGCTCGGGCTGGCCGGCCTGACCGGGCTCGCCGCCACCCTGCCCGCCTGCGGGCGTGGCTTCGGCGGCGGTGGCGGCGACGACGGCAAGATCGAGCTGAACATGGTCTGGTGGGGTGACGCCCAGCGCGCCGAACTAACCGCCAAGGCCCTCGACCTGTTCCAGAAGGCCAACCCCGGCATCAAGGTCAGCACCGAGTACCAGGACAGCAGCCCGTACAAGGACAAACTCGCCGCCCGGTTCGCGGCCGGCAACCCCCCGGACCTGATGGCGATGCGCTTCGACAGCCTGCGCGAGTACGCCGACCGCGGCACCCTGCTCGACCTGTCCCAGCACGCCGGACTCGACCAGTCCGCCCTGACCGACTCCGCCCGCGCCCTCGGCCAGGTCGGCGCCAGGAGCTTCGGCGTCCCGTCCGGGCTCAACACCATCGGCTACATCGTCGACAAGACCCTGACCGACAAGTACGGCGTGAGCATCCCCGACGGCGACACCTGGGGCTGGGACGACCTCGCCGCGTTCGCGAAGCAGGTCACCAAGGCCAGCGGCGGCAAGGTGTACGGCACCAACTTCGAGCCGTGGACGGTCGCGAACCTGCTCGTCTTCGCCCGCCAGCGCGGCGAGGACTTCTTCACCCCTGACGGCAGGCTCGGCGCCACCGAGGCGACCGTCACCGCCTGGTACCAACTCGTCGCGGACCTGCGCAAAGCCGGCGGCATCCCGCCGGCCGGATTCATCGACCAGAACAACGGCGCCTCGCCCGCTCAGTCCTACCTGGCCAAGAAGGCGATCGCGTCGCAGATCATCCCCACCAACGGCCTGCTCGGCTTCAACCAAGCCTGCGGCGGCAACCTGCAACTGCTGCGGATCCCGGGGGAGACCCGTGGCCCCCGCCGCGGCCAGTCCGTCGACACGCCCGCGCTGTGGTCGATCGCGGCGGGCTCCAAGCACCCCGCCGAGACCGTCAAGCTGCTCAACTTCCTGATCAACGACACCGAGGCGGCCAAGGCGGCTGGAGTCACCCGTGGCGTCCCGGCCAACCGGACCATCGCCGAGGCGATCGGATCCGGGCTCGAGCCCGACAACCGGCGCTCCACCGAGTTCCTCAACAAACTGCAGAACGAGAAGCTGCCCGCGTCGTACCCGTACCCGGTCGGCGCCAGCAAGCTCACCAACATCCTCAAGACGATCAGTACCGAGGCCGAATTCGGCCGGATGAGCCCCACCGAGGCCGGCAACCAGTTCATCACCGAGGCCCGCAAGGCGATCGCGCCATGACCGAGGTTCTGCCGCGGGTGCGCCGGCGCAAGCGGCAGGACTGGGCCGGCTACGTCTTCCTGCTGCCCTGGTTCGGCGGGCTGATCTTCATGATCGTCCCGTTCGTCGCCTCGCTGTACCTGGCGTTCACCGACTACGACCTGCTCACCCCACCACGCTGGGCCGGGCTGGCGAACTTCCGGGAGATGCTCGGCGACGCCACCCTGCACCAGTCGCTGAAGGTCACCTTCGTCTACACCCTGGTGTCGGTCCCGCTGTCGCTGGCGGTCGCGCTCGGCGTCGCCATGGTGCTGGACCGGGGCGTACGCGGACTCGCGATCTACCGCAGCGTCTACTACCTGCCGTCGCTGCTCGGCGGCAGTGTCGCGATCGTCATGCTGTGGCGCTATCTGTTCGGCTACGACGGCATCGTCAACGACCTGCTCGCCACGATCGGCATCACCGGCCCGGCCTGGACGACCGACCCCGACTACGCGCTGAGCACCCTGATCCTGCTGCACGTGTGGACGTTCGGCGCCCCGATGGTGATCTTCCTGGCCGGGCTGCGGCAGATCCCCGCCATGTACTACGAGGCCGCCCAGATGGACGGCGCGTCGAAGTGGCGGCAGTTCCGCTCGATCACCCTGCCGCTGCTGAGCCCGATCATCTTCTTCAACCTGGTGCAGGCGCTGATCGCGTCGTTCCAGACCTTCACCCAGAGCTACGTGATCAGCAACGGCAGCGGCGGCCCGGCCGGCTCCACCCTCTTCTACAACCTCTACCTGTACCAGAAGGGCTTCGCCGAGTTCGACATGGGCTACGCCTCCTCGATGGCCTGGCTCCTGCTGATGATCATCGCGGGGTTCACCGCGATCAACTTCCTCGCGGCCCGCTACTGGGTCTTCTACGACAACTGACGGGGCCCTCATGTCGCTCACCCTGACGCGCGTCTCCACGCCACCGGACGCTCCGCAGCAGGCACCCTCCGGCCGGAAACGGCGCCCGCGCTACCTGCGGCACGTCCTGCTCACCGGGGTCGGCGTGATCATGATGTATCCGCTGCTGTGGATGGTGTCCGCCTCGGTGAAGCCCAGCAACAGCGTCTTCACCGACGAAGGCCTGTGGCCGGCCGTGTTCGACTTCGGCAACTACGCCCGCGGCTGGACCGCGCTCGCCGAGCCGTTCGAGATCTACCTGGTCAACTCGCTGGTCATCGTCACCCTCAGCATCATCGGCAACCTGCTGTCCTGCTCCCTGGCCGCCTACGCCTTCGCCCGGCTCAGGTTCACCGGCCGCAGACTGTTCTTCGCCATGATGCTCGGCACCATGATGCTGCCCGGCCACGTGCTCGTCGTCCCGCAGTACGTCATGTTCGACAAGATCGGCTGGCTCAACACGTACTACCCGCTGCTCGTGCCGCACTTCCTGGCCACCAACGGCTTCTACATCTTCCTGATGGTCCAGTTCATGCGATCCCTGCCGCAGGAGCTCGACGACGCCGCCCGCATCGACGGCTGCGGACCGTTCCGTACGTTCTGGAAGGTCATCATGCCGCTGTGCGTGCCGGCCTTCGCCACCACCGCGATCTTCACCTTCATCTCGGTGTGGAACGAGTTCTTCAGCCCGCTGCTCTACCTCACCGACCCGCAGCTCTACACCGTCCCGCTGGCCGTACGCCAGTTCATGGACTCCGAGGGCCAGAGCATGTGGGGCGAGATGTTCGCGATGTCGTTCGTCTCCCTCGCCCCCGTCATCGGCTTCTTCATCGCCGGACAGAAATACCTGGTCAGAGGCATCGCCACCACCGGTCTGCGGTGAGTCGGCCCGATCCTCGCCCACAGGTTCGACACCTCAAGGACGACTTCGAATGAGACGTGATCGCTTGGCGTGGGCCACCAGCGCCGGCACCGTGGCCGTGCTCGCCGATGCCACCGCCCAGTTGAGACAGAGCGGCAGCATCCTCGTCAGTTGCACCGGCAAGGCCGCCGCATCGGGCTCGGCGTTCACACCGAGCAGCTTCGACAGCTACACCCTCGACCCGGCGGCGAACGTGCCCGCCCTGGTCAAGGCCTACGCGGGACCGCAGGCGGACATCGGCGCCCGACAGATCCGCCGGCCGCGGCGGGGGAACAGGCAGGTATTCATCAGCCGTTCCACTCGTTCGCGGCCTACGCGGATGCCGTCGCGGCGTAGTTGCCGATGCACGCGGTCAGCGCCGTAGGTGAAGCCGGACGCTTCCCGGATCTCGTGAATGTTCGACGGCAGCCCGAGGCCGGCCGGTTTCCGGTCACTGGGCTGCTCAACCTGTTTCAGCCACTGGTGGTAGATCGACTCGGCGATGTTCAGGACCCGTAGCAGGAGCCCGACCGCGGAGCGGTCACGGTGTTCGTCGACGAACCTCATGACCGTCGGGCCTCCGCCCGCCGGATTCAGTTGCGCAGCGCCTCGTGATGCACGTTCAACTGCTCGGCCAGCCGCCGCATCGTCGGCTTCGGGTCCGACTGGCGATACAGACGCACGGCCCGCGCCCTGACCGTCAGCGCGTCCCTCGGCCGGCCGTCACGCGGCCTTCACGAAGTATTGTGCGGCCGATCCGTTGCAGTCCCAGATCTGCAGTCGCGCGCCGTCCGCTGTCGAGCCTGACGGGGAGTCCAGGCACCTGTTGGAGTTCGGGTTGCGCAACCGGTTACCTTCCTGAACCCAGTTCTGTGCGCCACTGCCGTTGCAGTCCCAGAGCTGTACCTTCGTGCCATTGGCCGTACCCGCGCCGGCGACGTCGAGGCACCGGCCCAGCGTCCGCAGGGTCTGGCCGTCCCAGCTCCACTGCTGGTCCTTCGAAAGGGAGGGCCCCTGGCACGTCCACAGCTGCACGGCCGCGCCATTGCCGCCCGTGTCGGTTCCGGTCACGTCCACGCATTTGCCGCCCGGCCCGTTGATCTGCGTCGCGGGTCCGCCCGTGGGAGGCGGTGTCGTGCCCCCGCCGTCCTGGTAGTAGCGCACGTAGTCGATCGATGCGGTGAGCGGGAACTGGCTCTGCACGGGGTTCTGTCCGGGGTAAGTGCCGCCCAGCGCCAGGTTGAAGATGATGTGGAACGGTTTGCGGAACTCCTCCAAGGTCGCTGGTGTCGTGTCGATCACGTGCGTTTGCACACCGTCGACGTACCAGCGGATCTGCGCGGCCGTCCATTCGATCGCATAGACGTGGAAGGCCGCGGGGTTGTTGACGGCGGGGTTCGCGACGTAGTTGGCGTTCTGACCCGCTGTCCACGGGAACACGCCGGTCCGGAGATCCCAGAAGATGTTGTTCGTCACGGTCGCGTTCGCGTTCGCGTGTTCCATGATGTCGACCTCGCCGCAACTGGCCCAGTTGGTGGGCAGGCGGTCGTAGTAGGTCTGTGCCGGGTTGTAGGCGCTCGTGGACGTCTCGTCGCACGAGTCACCGAGCATCCAGAAAGCCGGCCACGAGCCGGCGGCGGTCGGGAGCGCCATGCGCGCCTCGATGCGGCCGTACTGGAAGGACCTCTTCGTGTCCGTCGTCATCCGGCACGACGTCTGATAGAAGTTGCGGCCGTTGACCGTGATGGGCGTCGTGAGCCAGTTGGCACGCATCACGAGGTTGCCGCCGGACTGGGTGCAGTTCTCGGGGCGGTACCACTCCCACTCGCCGTTGCCCCAGCCGTCGAAAGCGTTGAGGCCGGGGTTGAGGCCGTTGCCGACGTTGTAGTTCCAGTTGGCGCTGCTGGGCGCGCCGGACCCGTTGAACTCGTCGGCCCACACGAGGTTCCACGCGGCGTGCGCGGGTTGCTGCTGGACGACCGCGCTGCCGACGAGTGCGGTGACAGCCACGGTGAGGAGGACCATGAGGCGCCGGCAGCTGCGTGACAGCGCTCGGTCCGCGAAACCTGCATTCATTGTCACGGCGAACGTCCTCTCGTACGGAGTGGTTCGATCTGCTGCGACGGGCGGCATGAGATTGCGGTTCTGTAAACATTATTACGTAAATATTTCCAGCTGTCGATGCGACGGAACGGTATTCCCAGACCGCAGCTGCCCCCGGCGATGTCCGGGACGCAGCCTCTAAACTTCGGTGATGGATGTGGTCTGGTCCGCGACGGAGCTGGGATCGCGCCGTTTCCGCCCGGCACCGGTGCGGTCCGACCCGGCGGAGCTGGAGCACCGTTTCCGGCAGTTGCGCCGCCGCCGCATCCGTGGCTACATCGAAGTCGAGGTCCCGGACGTCGAGTCGCCGCAGCTGACCAGCAGTGTGATCACGTGACATCGCGCGTGGATGGGTTATGCCTGCTTATCTCGACTGCGGCAGGTCCGGTGGTCGCAGTGCCGGGGCTGCGGGCTGGATCAGGGTTAGGGTGACGATCCATGGACATGCTGATGGGCGAGCAGATCGCCGAGGCCGACCTCACCGATTGGCGGAAGCTGGCTCAGGGACTTCATGCCCGCTACGTGATCGGGGAATTCGGCGCCGCTGTACGATTCGTCGCCGCGGTGGGCGAGGCGGGCGACGCGCTGGGGCACCACCCGCGCGTGTCGATCGGCAAGGGGTACGTCGACCTGAAGCTGAGCACCGACGATGCCGTCTACCGCGACGGTGAGGGCACCGAGCACATCCTCGAATGGGTGACCCGGCAGGACATCGACCTCGCACGACGGATCACCGAGATCGCCGCCGACCACCGGGTTGACGCCGACCCCGCCTCGGTCAGCGTGATCGAGCTCGGCCTCGACACGGCGCGCTCCGCCACCATCGCCCCGGTGTGGGCCGCCCTGCTGACCGGGAACGCCGAGGCCCAGGGCCACGGGAATCCCGGTGACGAGATCCGCGATGCCACGGGCCGGGTGCCGAACCTATGGTTCTCAGACGCCGGCGAGGCCTCCGGTCAGCGGTTCCACCTCGAGGTCTATGTGGCGCCTGAGGTGGCCGGGCAGCGGATCGCCGCCGCCGTCGCCGCGGGTGGGACCGTCGTCGATGACAGCAACGCGCCCTCACTCACCGTGATCGCCGACCAGGACGGCAACAAAGGAACCGTCTGCGTCGACGCGTCCGCTGTGAAGAAGGACTGAACCGGGCAGAGAGGCTCTTCCGGGACGGTCGGCACGTCATGGCCTCGCCCGGTCGGCGGCCTACCCGGTAGCGAGCGCCTCGATGAGCAGGGCCGTCAGCGCATCCGGTGCGGTGACCATCGCGTTGTGGCCATGGCGGGCACCGACCTCGCGGATCATGAGGAGTCCGGCCCCGCGGCGGCGAGTTCGGCGCCGGCGCCGGCTCCACCGATGGCCCAGTCCGGTACGCGGATGTCTCACGCCGCTGCCTTGGAGAGAGCCGCGGTGAGGTCCTCAGAAGCGACCGGGTAGTGCAAGCGCTCGCCGGGCTGGGCCGGTGCCTGTTCGCCGGTCGTCCAGTCCATGATCGGCGCGAGCCGGTAGTCCACCGTGATCCACCGGTTCTCGACCGTGATGCTCATATGGCTGCGGTGGTGCGCCGGACGACCAGGGTGGGTGACAGCTTGACCTGGGCGGTACGGCGGTCGCGCTGGCCGATGCGGTCGATCAGGAGGCGGGCGGCGTTGGCGCCCATCTGCCGGCCGTCCTGGTCGACGCTGGTCAGGGAGATCGGGCCGAACGCGGCGAGGGCGCTGTTGTCGTAGCCGGCCACGGAGATGTCGCCGGGCACCGACAAGCCCGCTTCGGCGATCGCCTCCAGCGCTCCGAGCGCGACGACGTCGGCACCGGCGAAGATCGCGGTGGGCCGACGGGGGCGGTCGAGCAGTTGTTTGGCGCCCAGGTATCCGCCGTCCTGGGTGTAGGTGGTCGACACGATGTCCATCTCGGCTTCGAGTCCGTGGGCGGTCATCGCCTCGCGATAGCCGTGGGCGCGTTGCGCGTTGGGCATCTCGGCGAGGCGTACCCGATCGGTCTCGTGGTGTTCGATGTGCGCGATCCGGCGGTGGCCCAGCTCGACGAGGTGCTCCACGACCAGGGCGGCTCCGGCGATGTCGTCGTCGGTGACGCTGTCGAAGCGCGACGAGCGGCTGTGCCGGCCGATGACCACGGTCGGCACGGTCCGGGCGAGGCGGTCGAGGTGCGCGGGCGACGAGACGGGTGCTCCCGCCCCAGGGGTGCGCTCATCGGTCGTGTTCCTCGTCTGGAGGCTTCCTCGCAGCGGCCGGGTGGCGGTGCAGGAGGCCGCGGACCGGTAGTTCGAGTTGCGGCCGGTCGTCCGGTGCGGGCGTGGCGGCGTACCGGTTCGCCAGTGGTTTCGCGCTCAGGCCGTGAGTGAAGACGCTCAGCAGGACGGTCATGCCGATCACCGCCACCGCTCGCTCGGCATCGGCGTCCTCGTGCAGATCCTCCAGGGCGATCAACGCGAAGATGATCGAAGCCAGGCCGCGGGGCCCGAACCAGCCGATGAACGCCACGGTCCGCATTGGCAACCCCGTTCCGAGCAGCACCAGCGCCACCGGTGCCATGCGCACCACGGTGAGGCTCAGCACCGCGTAGACGACGATCTGCCAGTCGGCATTGGCCAATACCAGCGGGACGGCGACCGCACCGAACAGCAGCCACGTCAGCAACGACACCAGCCCGGCGGTCTGCTCGACGTAGAAGACCTCCCTGACTCCGCCCCGGCCGGCCGCATGGCCGAACGCGAGCCCGGCCACGAACGCGGCGACGAATCCGTTGCCGTCGAGCCACAGTGTGGCCGTGTACGCGACCACCGCGAGCGCCAGCACACCCGGCCCGGCGAAGTCCTCCGACGCCCAGCCCCGGCGCCGGGCCTGACGCATCGCCGCGCCGCCCGCCAGCCCGATCACGACCCCGTCCGCCACACCGATCGCCAGGTCGATCAGGGCCGGGCCCAGGCCCGCGCCGTAGGAGCTCTCCGCGGCCGCGGCACCCGCGATCGCGACCATCACGACCGGGGTGGCGATGCCGTCGTTGAGGCCACTCTCCACATTCAGGACACGCCGCACACGTTCCGGAACCTTCGGATCGGTCATCACGGCGGCGCCCAGGGCCGCATCGGTCGGCGCCAGCGCGGCTCCGATCAGCAGGACCAGCCATACGCTCTGGCCGTCGAAGAACCACGCGGCCAGCAGCGTCCCCGCCACGATGGTGAGTGGGAGCCCCATCGCGAGCAGCCGGGTGTACAGGCCCAGGTCGGCGCGAAGCTCCCGCAGGCCGACCCGGGAAGCGTCGGCGAACAACACCCACACCAGGGTGAGCTCGGCGAGAACCTTGACCGCCTCGTGTGAGGGCGCCACCTCCAGGACGTGAGAGGCTTCAGCGAAAAACAGCCCGACCGAAACGAAGACGATGGGCGCGCTCAGATCCGCCCGGCCGAGCCGGACCGAGAACAGCCCCCAGCCGAATACGACCAGCGCCACCAGGGCCAGGGCTGCGGCGTCCATGTTTCCTCCCGTCGGGCGATGAGGATCGCCGCCGTCAGAAGACCGTGGTCCAGTCGTTGGTGACGCTGACCACGGTCCACCCATGGGTCTCGGCGCGTTTCAGCGCCTCTTCCGCACCCGCCGTGCAGGCGAACTCGCGGCCGGCGTCGTCATGCAGTATGAGCAGCCTCAACGTCGGTTTGTCGCGCTGCCGATCACTCAGCTCGGGTTGCGCCGCCACCATCTCGGCCAGCCGCCGGAGAATGAAGTCGACCTGGATCGGCATCGGTTTCTCGCCCCACAGGGTGGCGTCGTTGTCGAACACGGCGACCCGTTCCTCGACGGGAACCGCCGCCGATCCGTCCTCGCCGCACGCCCCGCGTACGAAATCGATGATCGCCTGCCGGCTGGGGCCGTCGCGCCACGTCGGCGGTATCCGCTCAGCCATGTCTGCGCCTCCTCCGCACGATCACCGCGATCGGCAACCGGTGCCTCCGTGATCTGCGGCCACCTCGGCCCGCCGTCAATTCAATCCAAGATCATCATTGGGTACGGGGTGCGCGTTCACTGACTGTCGGGCGGCCGGACGGGCTCGTGGCCGGACGGCACCGCCACGATGGTGTCCGTCGCGACGTCCGGATCGGGCGCCGGCGACGGCTGCTCGAGGTGCAGCACGCGACGCACGCTTCCGGCCACGTCGCTCTCCGGGTGAGCGGCACGCCAGGCCACGATCGCTCTACGTGCACCCAAGGCTGCGACACCCCCTGCCACAGCGGCGATGACGATCCCGGCCGGCCGCCGCGGTGGTGACGTCCTGCCCCGAAGCGCCAGCCACACAGCACCGCCCCGGCGGCGCCCCTCCGCTCCGACCACGACAGCGCGCCGGTTCAACCGTGTGCCCGCCGTGTTCAGGCCGTCACGGGAGTGCCGTCCCGCCTCCAGCAGCGCTGCGAGCGCCCGGCGCGCGGCCACTTCCATCTCGATCTCTCGCCGTTTCAGCGACATCACCAGCCACCTTCCTTCCCTTCGGTTCTGCGGCACAGCCTGGGCGTCGCGGGCCGGTTCGGCATCCTCCGGCCCGGATGACCACCAGCGGGCACGAGCGCAACGGCCAGGACCGTTGCGGTCCGCAGCACGCAATCACCCGTCAGCCCGCGGCAGCCGGGGCATCGCCGGGGGATGTCTCGGGTTCGACCTCCGGCGGCGCGGAACCGCCCTCGAGCAGGCCGGACATCCAGCGCGTGTCCTGGTCGACGTCGAACAGCAGCGACTTCCCCAGCAGAGTCAGGGGAACGGCGAGGATCGCGCCGACGGGGCCGATGACGAACGTCCAGAAGACCAGGGAGAGGAACGTGACCGACAAGGAGATGTTGACGGCGTCGGCCACGAGCTTCGGCTGGATGATCGACTGGATGACGAAGTTGACGACCGAGTACGCCACGATCACGACGATCATCAGATCGGCGCCACCCTCGAGCAGGGCCAGCCCAGCCGGCGGGATCGGATCGGCTGCCGACGAGAAGACCTCGGGGAACACCCCGGGTTCCGCTCTCAATGGTTACTGCAATTCTGGCCGGATACGGCCGTAGCGGCTCCCGTGACTATGAGGCCCCGCGCGTTGAGCCGAGTAGCCTAGATTGGCGAGCGTGGATCATGATGACCTTGTCCGAACAGCGGTCGCGGTGGCCGCTGCCGCTGACCGGCGCGCGATCGAGCAGGCGTGGCTTGCGAGCCTGGTTACGAGGGACCAGAGTCGGCGGAGTGTTTGGCCGCGGCTAACGTTCCTGCGGCACTTGCCCCAGCATGGCTTCGTGCCGTCGCAGCATTTCCACCCCACGAATTGTGGGGTGTGCGGTATGCGCGAGAGCGAAGACGCTGTCACATCCGAGTGCCTCGCCAGCGATGCCTTCTGGTTGCGGCCGATAAATCTTCCGTGGGCCAGCGCCGCGGTGGAGCGGTTCGACGGAGCAGACGATGACCACGATGTCCACCGGGGCCGCGCAGTGCTGGAAGATATCGTTGACGCGATCCGGTCGCTGCCCGAGTCCGCACAGTTGACGGAGCTGAACGCAGCCCTGATCGGCAAACTCAAGTCGAACAAGCTGGAGCGGACAGTTCTGCTCGAAGCTCTTGGCTACGCCGGCGCCCTGCCCGCGGGCGGATACCCGAGCTATGCGACAGAGTTCGTATCGTTCGACGACGCAAACACGCGAATGCCCAGCCAGTTCTACAAGAAGGAATGGGCGTACCCTGTGCGGTTCTGGACCGGCGTGGACGGAGTCGATCCCGCCCGTCTGCCCACTGGTGAATGATGGAAGGCTTCCGTCACGGCTACCGCGAACCTGGCTCACTTACGGTCCACAGGGATGCCCCGAAGATCGCCTAAGTACCCGGGGTCGAAGTCGGTGGTCGACGCGGGACGGGGATCGTAGGCGGGGCCGGCCGACGCGTGGACGATGTACCCGACCACCCATGCCCAGACGACGACGGCGGCGATCACCAGCAGGATCACGTAGGTCCGCCGGGCACTCGGGTCCACCGGCGCGAGCGGCGACGCCACTCGAGGCGGCGGCTGCCGCGAGGCGGCGGGCTTCTCGGCCGACAGAACGCCCACGAGACTCTCGATAAGACGCGGACAATCCGGCGCCGGTGGTGGCGGCGGGAGTGCGGGCTCCTCGACGACCTTGCGGCGGCAGGCGACGGCGGCCACCGCCGCGAGACCGGCGACCCCCACGGCGGTGGCGGCAGCCAACGGCAACCATGGGGGCAGGGAGGGCTTGGACGGTTCGGTCACGGGCCACCGCATCGGCAACCGAACGCCAACCTGAAGGAAACCACTTCGGGAGACCCCACTCAGCGACGGTAGGGGCAGGCGGTGGCGGCCTCGTAGGAGCCGGTGGCCTCGATGGTGGAGCTGAGGCCACCGCCGTAACGATAGGCCGTCTGCCAGCCGTTGTCCCAGGAGTCGGCGTGCTCGCGGGCCTCCACGCAGGCCACCTCGGCCATGGCATTGGTGTGGATCGCGAACGTCCACACCGCGAGTACCCCGAGCGCCATCGCCACGACGATCGCCCGGAAACGGAAGGGACTTGGTGTCTCCGTGCCCGGCCGCGGTGGCGGCGGTGACGGTGTCAGCGGCGCCTCGGCAACGGCCGGCTCGCGGCGGCGGGCCACGGCCACGGCCGCGAGGCCGGCGGCCCCCACAGCGGCCGCCGCGGCCAACGGCACCCATCGGGCCAGGCGGAACTTGGACGGTTCGGTCACGGGCCACCGCATCGGCAACCGGACGCCAACCTGAAGGAAACCATCCCCGGCATCCGGCCGGTGATCAACGCTCGGCACAGTCGCCGGAAACACTGTGGACTTCGCCGAGAGGCCGGCCGGACCCCACGCTGTAGGAGGAGCTGCGGGCCCTCGCGCACTCCACCTCGTTCAGGTCATCGCAGATGACCACCAGCGCCCACACCGCGGCGACGACGGCCACGATCATGAACCCGATCCCACGGGACCGCGGCGGTCTGTTGCTCTCCACGGGCGGCACCGGAACCGGTGGTGGCAGTTCGGGCACGTCCTCGACGACGGTGGCGGGCTGCCTGCGGCAGGCGACAGCGGCGGCCGCGGCGATCCCAGCGACGCCCACGGCGGTGGCAGCAACGAGCGGCAACCATCGGGGCAGGGAGAACTTGGGTGGTTCGGTCACGGGCCACCGCATCGGCAACCGGATGCCAACCTGAAGGAAACCGGCGGACCGCGCCCCTGCGCGATCGTCGATGTAGTGTCACCAGCCGCCAACGGCGTTGATCACGGCCACTGGAGGGCGTCCGCCCCGGCGCCGTTTCACGCCCGCCAGGCGGCCGGGTCCTGACAGTTTCGCCGGTGGCCGGGCCAAGGACGATCCGGGCTCAGGTCCTCGGCCCGCGTCGAGGCCGCCGGGCGGGACGTCGTGGCCGGGACCGTTTGTCCGGGCGGCGGATTATGGCCAGGGACAACAGGCCGGCCGCCAGCGAGACGAGGTCGGTGCAGATCTCGAGGTAGTCGTGCATTCCGGGTCCTTCCGGGAGGTCGATGGCACGAGGTTTGCAGCCGGCTGCCCGGTCCGGCCACCGGTCCGGACCGGCCCGGACCGGGTGAATTCGGTGGCCTGGGGATTCCGGGCGGAGTGCGGGCACCCCTACCGTGGTCCGGTGCCCGCTCCGGACCCCGACCACGTGCACTCTCCCGAACAGCTGGTGACGGCGTTGAACGCGTTGCGCGGCGGCCTCTCGTACAAAGCGCTGAACAAGGCGCATCGGGCGTTGCCGAAGAGCACCATCGGCGATCTGCTCACCGGTAGGACCGTGCCGGTCCGGGCGACGGTCGTGGCGTTCCTGACTGCCTGCGGGCTCGACGAGGTGGCGCAACTGCCGTGGCTCGCGGCGCAGGACCGGGCCGCCGCGGCGCATCTGCATCGTCCGGTGGGAGCGGTCCGGGTACGGACGGCGGTGGCCCGGCGGTTCGGTGTGCACCCCTCGATCCAGACCGCGGAGAGCGGGAACGAGCTTCCGGCGTACATCGAGAGAGACTTTGATCTCGGTCTTCGGGAGATGTTGAGGCCGGGCGGATTCGTCCTGTTGCGCGGGGGCTCGTCGACCGGGAAGACGCGGGCGCTGTTCGAGGCGGTACGGGAGACCCTGCCGGACTGGTGGCTGTCGCACGGCGACGGCGACGGCACGCCGGGGCCGCGGACCGTGCTGTGGCTCGACGAGCTCCAGCGATGCCCGGTGCCGGCCGGGCGGATGCGCTCGGCCCTGGCGGCCGGGGCGATCGCGGTCGGGACACTGTGGCCGGATGAGTACGACTGCCGGATCGCGCCGCGCATCCCGGGGCAGCCCGACCCGTACGCCGAGCAGCGGGAACTTCTGGGTCTGGCCCATGTCATCGACGTGCCGGCCGTCTTCAGCCCCGCCGAACGCCGCCGGGCGGAGGAGCTGGCCGCCGACGACCAGCGGCTGCGGATCGCGTTGAACAGCACCGACGCCGGCGTCACCCAGGTGCTCGCGGCCGGACCCGAACTGATCCGGCGGTGGACGCATCCGGACCTCGCCGATCCACGGCAGTGTGCCGGCCGGGCGATCGTCACAGCCGCGCTGGACGCCCGGCGGGTCGGCGCGCGCACGCCGCTGACCCTGGACTTCCTGGCCGCCGCCGCACCGGCCTACCTGACACCGGTGCAGCAGGCGGCGGCCGCACCTGATTGGCTGGACGGCGCTCTCGGCTACGCCACCACCCCTCTGCGCGGCGCCTCCGCCTGTCTCACCCCGATGGGTGCCGGGATGGGCGTCACGGCCGGCTTCCTGACCGCCGACTACCTGCACCAGCACGCCCGCCGGTTACGGCGGGCCGAGCCGCTGCCGGACGCGGTGTGGCAGGCCCTGATCGAGCACCATCCGGGCGACACGCTCGACCTGGCCGACAGCGCCACCCGCCGGGGCCGCCCGGAGACGGCGCGGCAGCTGCACGCCCGGCTTCCACCCGCGGAGCGGCTGCGGGTCTACCTGAACCAGGAATGTCAACGTGCCCTGGCCGCCGCGATGGTCCGGGACGGCCAGGGCGGCGCCGACGAACAGGTCAATGCCACGCTGGCAGCCCTCGGCCATTGGGCTGAGCTGCGGGAACGTTCCGACGCCGGGTTTCCCGGCGCGGCCCGTCATCTGGTCGACGGGCTGGCCCGGCACCGCGAACTCGAGGCGCTGCGCGCCGAGATGCACGCCGGTACGCCGTCGGCCGCCGCCCGCCTGTCAGCCCTTACCCGGCCCGGCCCTTGAGACGTAGTTTCCAGACCGAAACAACGGTAATCAGTTGATCTAGGGCACCACCTGGGATGACTTCCTCAGGACGGACGGTCGCCGGTCGCCGTTTCCTGATCCCGGTGCGTGGGACGGGAGATCAGCGCCGGTGTCGACGGTGGCGCTCGTCGTTCTCGGCGGTGGAACCAAGACGTTCACGTACGACGAGCGTAACCAGCTCGTTGACGACTCGTCCGTAACCGTCTACCGGTACACGCCGCGCCGTGGTCGGCGAGTTCGGGGCCACCGGCACCACGTTGACCGGCTCGGTGAGGTGCGACCCGTGGGGCAAGATCCTGGCCAGCGGCAAAAGACCCCACGGCTGTCAGCACCGCTCGATGTCGTCCTCCCGGAAGTCCCGGATGCCGCTGACGTCAGCCGCCACCGTTCGGCGCCGGTTGTGGCCTCTGCGGAAACGGCTGGCCACCGGCGTGACCTTCAGGCTGCCCGGCTCGGCGATGCTCACCTGTTCTCCGGCCGAGGCACGGTGGGCTGCTGGTAGACGTCCGGAATGTCGTCACGGTCGGCGTCGGTGTTCTCGACGTCGTGGATACGCCGGTAGGTACGGTTACGCAGCCGCAGGACCACCGCCGCGAGCAGCGCGGCACCCAGTGAGCCGGTCAGTACGGCGACCTTCACATGGTCGTCGCGGTCACTGCCGATCCCGAACGCCAGCTCCCCAATCAGCAACGACACCGTGAACCCGATACCGGCGAGCACCGCCAGCCCGAACACGTCGATCCAGGCGAAACCGGTGTCCATCTTCGCCCGGGTGAAGCGAGTGACCAGCCACGTCGCGGCGGTGATGCCGATCGGCTTGCCGACGATCAACCCGACCATGATGCCGATCGCCACCGGATCCGTCAGCGCCGAAGCCAACCCGTCCACGCCGCCGACGGCCACCCCGGCCGACATGAACGCGAACACCGGCACCGCAACACCCGCAGAGATCGGCCGGAACCGGTGCTCGAAATGCTCCGCCAGCCCCGGGCCGGCCTCGGGGCCGCCCGCCTTGCGGCTGCGCAACACCGGTACGGCGAAGCCCAGCAGGACACCGGCGACGGTGGCGTGGACGCCGGAGGCGTGCATCAGCGTCCACGCGGCGAAGGCCAGCGGCAACAGCAGCCACCACGACCGGATCCGGCGCTGAACCAGCACCGCGAACACCGCCAGCGGCACCAATGCGGCCAGCAACGGCGGCACCGACAGGTCGGAGGTGTAGAAGACCGCGATGATGGCAATCGCGAGGAGGTCGTCGACCACGGCCAGGGTCAGCAGGAACGTGCGCATGGCGTGCGGCAGGAACCGGCCGATCACCGCGAGCACCGCCAAGGCGAACGCGATGTCGGTGGCGGTCGGGATCGCCCAGCCCTTGGCCGCCCCGCCGTCGGCGGTGACGTTGATCGCCAGATACAGCACGGCGGGTACGAGCACGCCTCCGATCGCCGCAGCGATCGGAACCGCCGCCCGGCGTGGATCACGAAGATCGCCTGCAACGAACTCGCGTTTCAGTTCGAGGCCGGCGACGAAGAAGAAGATGGCGAGCAGGCCGTCGGCGGCCCACGTTCCCAGGGACAGGTTCAGATGCAGCGACGCAGGGCCGACCGTGAACTCCCGCAGCGCCTCGTAACTGCCGGCCCATGGCGAGTTCGCCCAGATCAGTGCGATGACCGTGCCGGCCAGCAGCAGGATGCCACCGATGGTCTCTTTACGGAGGATGTCGCCGATTCGGCGGGCCTCTGGCCACGACCCGCGGTCGAACAGGCTCGGGCTTCGTGGGGATGTCGCCGTCATGGCTGCTCCGGTTCTGGGGTCGGGTCGGACGTTGCCGACCAGACTTCCCGGCGCACCTACCGCCAACCCTACCGGCGGCACACCGTGGGCGCCGGACATGACGACCACCACGATGCCCGGCGCTGCCGCTGAGGGCGCGGGATGGAGCCGCAGCCGGAAACCGCCGGCCAGCACGGGTGTGTCGGCGCCGAACATCTTCGCCGCCTGCAGCCGGCTGTCGGCCTTGTCGATCACGACGAGGTGTGCGGGTGAGTCGAGCCGTGCGCTGACGACGGCGGCGAGCCCGATCGGGCCGGCGCCGACCACGACGACGGTTTGTAGATGGACAGATCGGCGAACGGTCCTCCGACCACCGGGGTGGGCAGGGACGTTCGGCCCTACGGGGTGAGCCGGGCGCGGGTCTATCAACATGGGGAAGGGCCCCGAAAAACGAAGGTCCGGCCCGTCGTACTCGGTGAGGTGGCGGTACGGCTGGGCGCAGGCCCAGTCGGACACATCAGAGTGGTGTTCCGTGCCATGAACGGCGCCATGGTGCCGTTCTGCGACGGTGCCCAAACCAGCGACGAGCGTATGCTCGAGAAGGCACCGGAATCCATGCCGGTCGGCGCGACCGGGCTGATCTTCGGCCGTAACGTGCGCGGCGAGTCGCTGCGGTTCGTCTTTTACCTGCGGCAGGTCTTCGAGAAGTGTCCGACGCCGTGAGGAGACTGCCATGAAAGCATTCGTCGTGTACGAATCGATGCACGGCAACACGGAGGCGATCGCCCGCGCCGTCGCCGAAGGTCTGGCAATCGGCTTCGAGGTGACCGTCGCCGACGTACGCGCCATGCCGGTGGTCGGCGACACGGATCTGCTCGTGGTCGGCGCTCCGGCGCACGCATTCAGCGTGGGCCCCTACCGGACCCGCGCGGTCGCGACTTGGCACGGCATGGCCGAGTTACGTGTTCGCGAGGTCGGGCTCCGCGAGTATCTCGGCTGCTCACCCTGGCTGCCGCAGGTGCGTGCCGCGGCGTTCGACACAAACTTGGACAAGCCCTCCTTGCCCGGGTCCGCCGCCCGGATGGCGGACCGGCGGTTACGGGTGCTGGGTTGCAGCATGGTGGCTGCCGCGCAGTCCTTCCATCTGGTGGGAATCACTGGACCCCTTGTCGACGGCGAGTTCGATCGGGCCCGCCGGTGGGGCGGCACGCTGGCCGACACCATGTGCCCTGTGCTGCCTATGTGACGAGGGTGGGGTAGATCGGCGCGGCAATGTCGTCCCGGCATGCTGGTACGGCATGACGCACCTCTGCGCCGTCAGTTCCCGGCCCGATGCCCCACTCTGACATCGATGGGCTTTATCGGCCTTGAGCTCCGGCGTGATTCGCGGTGCGGCGCGGCCGTTTCCAGGCCAGATGCTGGACCAGCAGGGTCAGCACACCCCCGATGACGATCGAGGCGAGGTTGACGGCCAGTTGCACCGCTGACCCGTACGCCTCGTTACTCACCCCGTAGGCCAGGGCGACGGCGGCGTTGGCCGCGGCGGGCACCGTGGTGACCGAGATCAGCACACCGACCAGGGTGCCGGCCTTGGCAGAGGTCAGCGACAGGATGCCGGCGATGCCGCCGAGGAACCCGATCACCCAGGACAGGGCGTCGGGTCGCCAGATGAATTCGGTCAGCGGCCGGTCGGCCAGCAGCATCGACTTGTCCACCAGCCCGGCTGCGGTGAGCAGCCACACCGCGATGACGGTGACGAGCATGCCGATCGGAAAGCCGACCACCAGCGCCACCGCGGACCGGCGGACCAGCGCGAACTTGCGTTGCACCAGACCGATACAGAGTGCGGCGAGAGGCCCGAACTCGGGGCCGACAACCATCGACCCGACGATGAGGATGGGCTGGTCCAGCAGGACCCCGACAGCCGCGATGACCGTGGCCACGCTCATGAAGGTCAGGAACGAGGCCGACAGGGCCGTCTCCTCGCCGGTCTGCTGCTCGATCTCGTTCCACACCACCGCATCGACACCGAGCCCAGGAGTGTGGCGGGCGGCCCGGTCGGCGGAGGCGGACATCGTGGCGTCGACGTTCTCGACGATGATGGCACCGTCGCGGTCGACGCCCAGACCACGCAGGCAGTCGAGCACGTGACTGGCGCCCTCCCGGACGACATCGCACTCCACCACGTCACCTGCCGGGGACGTCGCCGCACCGGGGAGCACGACGAGGTGGGTGACGGCGCCGTCGTCCGCCAGTAGTTGCTGCACGCGTGCGCTCACCGATGGCGGCGCGATGACCCGAACATGCAGCATGGACGCCCCTCACGATCTTCACAGCTCGGGAGAGTCTACGGCCGCCTCCCGCGATACGGGCTGACTGCGGCGTCGGGCTGCCATGGTCAGGCCGGCGTGCCATCCGGGTGCGCGGCCGTGGGCGGGTGGGCCGATGGTTTCCATCCGGTTGCCCCTGCTGGCGAGGAGCCAGGCGGTCAGTGAGTTGGAGTTCCACATCTCGCCGGTATGAGCGGATCTATTTCGGGATGACGACCGTGGGGCAGGTGGCGTGCTGGACGCAGTGCTGGCTGACCGAGCCGAGCAACATCCCGGAGAAGGCGCCGTGGCCACGACTGCCGAGGACCATCAGTTCCGCGCCCTTGCCTGCGTTCAGCAGAACCTGCGCTGCAGGGCCCTCCATGACCCAGGTGGTGACGGGCACAGGGTGCTCGTCCTCACCCTGCACCTGTGCCACGGTCTCCGCCAGAGTCTTCTCGGCGTACCTGACGATGCCGGCGTCGTCGATGCCTATGGGTGTCCAGCCGTAGGCGTAGACGTACATGGGAGGCACCTGCCAGGCGGAGACGGCCTCGACAGTGGCACCGGTCAGCCGGGCGTAGGCGAGTGCCCAGCGCAGCGCTTCGGCTGAGCCGGCGGAATTGTCGACACCCACAATGATGCGACGGTCCGGTACCTGTTCCTGGTCGATCATGGCGATCTCCTGAGGTGAGGAACCCGCTTCGAACCGGCGGGTGTGAGGACGGGACCGCTGAGGTGACGGCGCGGTCCGGTGGCCGGATCGCGCACGCCTCGTGGTTCTACGTGAGCCAGGTGTTGCGTCGCACGAGCGGGGTCGCCGTCCACCGGCGGCCGAGGCCCCAGGTGTTTCCGGCGCCGAGCAGGGCCAGCAGAATGAGGACGGCGGCGTAGATGAGGTGGTCGTCCATGAACGGGTTGGTGGCCGGCGGCAGTACGGCGGTCCACATCAGGACGGTCAGCAGTGCGCCCGCGGCTGCGGCGATACGCATGCCGATGCCGAGGATCAGCGCGGTGCCGATGCCGAGAAGCGCCATCATGAACAACACGTCGACGACGGCGTTGCCGGCCATCGAGTGGTAGAGGCCTGCGAACGGACCGGTGGCGGCTTTGCCGAGGAACCCCGCGGTGGGGCTGCCGCCGTCCAGCCAGGCGTTGGCGGCGGGAGTGCCGCGGCCGAGACCGAACAGCTTGTCCAGGAAAGCCCACAGGAAGACCCAGCCCAGCGTGAGTCTGATGCCGGCCAGCAGGTACGGGACAGCAGTGCCCGTACGCCCGTTCACCGAAGGCGCCGTGCCTGCGACGGCGGCGTCACCGGAATGGTGACGTGTGCGCTGTTTCGGCGGTTCGGAGGCGGTCACGGGGGAGGATTCGTGATCGTTGGCGATGTGGACCATCGCACTCACATTCCTTCACGTTGTTCATGACGCATGTTCCGCAAAGCGTTCAGCGCGCCACGGATCGATCGGACAGCGGCAGCACCTGCTCGCGGTGGGAGACCGTGCTATTTGCAGATTTCGAGACCGGTCGAGGACGCGTCAACCACAGCAAGATCCGCCAAGGGCGGGAGATTGTCGACGGCGACGGCAGGCTCAACGGCCACCGGGGTCCCGGGCGACAGTTCGACCGTACGCGCATTTCGCCGAGCCTGCAGCGCGAGCCGACTGGTGGCCGCTGCCGGATGGCGCGATCAGGGGTAGGGTCAAGGCGTCGCCCCGGACCCCGGCGGACTGGTATTTGAACCGCTGTGGGTGTCCTGGGTTTCTTCGCCCGCCGCAGCGATCAGGTGCGCTCGCTACGCCAACTGTTCTCGGGTACGAATATCCGGCTGCGGCCGAAGTCAGGATCTCCTCATGTGGTCCCTGTGGATCGCTCTCATCGTCCTGGTGCTGCTCGCTCTGGCGTTCCTCGCCGTGAAGGTCGTCAAGCAGTACGAGCAGGGAGTCCTGTTCCGGCTCGGCAAGGTCATCGCCGTCCGCAAGGCCGGCCTCACCGTGATCATCCCGTTCGTCGACGTCCTGAACCGGGTGAGCCTGCGGATCGTCACCATGCCGATCCAGTCGCAGGGCATCATCACTCGCGACAACGTCAGCGTCGACGTGTCGGCCGTCGCCTACTACCGGATCGTCGACGCCGAGAAGTCCGTCGTCGCGATCGAGAACGTCGGCGCCGCGATCAACCAGATCGCCCAGACCACCCTGCGCAAGGTCGTCGGCCAGCACACCCTCGACGAGACCCTGTCCGAGACCGACCGGATCAACATTGACATCAAGACCATCCTGGACGTCGCCACCGAGGACTGGGGAGTGCAGGTCACCCTGGTCGAACTCAAGGACATCCAGCTGCCCGAGAGTATGAAACGGGCCATGGCGCGGCAGGCCGAGGCCGAGCGGGAGAAGCGCGCGAAGATCATCGCTGCCGAAGGTGAGGCCCTGGCCGCCGACGCGCTCGGCACCGCCGCGGACATCATGATGGCCCACCCCCTCGCATTGCAGCTGCGCAACCTGCAGACCCTGGTCGAGCTGGGTGTCGACAAGAACAGCACCGTCGTGTTCCCCGCCCCGCTGATGAGCACCATCGGCGAACTCGGCACCTTCCTGGCCCGAGAGAACAACGCCGCGTCCGCGGCCGCTCCGTCCCCGTCCGGCCGAGGCGCCGCACCGATGGTCAACGGCACCCCGCTGGCGCCGACAACCCCCTGAGATTCGTGCACACAATCCGGCCGTGCCGTTCTATGCCGGCACCAGTAGGAAGGCGGCGGGTTCCCGATGACAACGACCCGCACCACACTCTCGGACGACACCCGCCCCCTCTCCACTGCGGTGGGTGAGCCACTGAGCGCTGATGAGCTCCGCCGGATCGACGCGTACTGGCGGGCCGCGAACTATCTGTCCGTCGGACAGATCTATCTGATGGGCAACCCGTTGTTACGGGAACCGCTGCAACCGGCTCAGGTCAAGCCGCGGTTGCTCGGGCACTGGGGCACCACTCCCGGCCTGAACCTGCTCTACGCCCACCTGTCGCGGATCATCGCGGCCCGCGGCCGCGAGGTCATCTACGTGACCGGACCGGGCCACGGTGGTCCCGGTCTGGTCGCGAACACCTGGCTGGAAGGTACCTACTCCGAGATCTACCCGCGGATCTCGCAGGACCTCACCGGCATGCAGCGGCTCTTCACCCAGTTCTCGTTCCCCGGCGGCGTCCCGTCCCACGTCGCTCCGGAGACCCCCGGGTCGATCCACGAGGGCGGCGAACTCGGATACTCTCTGTCACACGCCTACGGCGCTGCCCTGGACAACCCCGGCCTGGTCGTCGCCTGCGTGATCGGCGACGGCGAGGCCGAGACCGGCCCCCTCGCCGCGTCGTGGCACTCCAACAAGTTCCTCGACCCTGTCAGCGACGGCGCGGTCCTGCCGATCCTGCACCTCAACGGATACAAGATCGCCAACCCGACGGTCCTGGCGCGCATCGGCGACGACGAACTCAAAGCACTTCTGGAGGGGTACGGCCACCGGCCCTACCTGGTTGCCGGCGACGACCCGGACACCGTCCACCAGCTGCTCGCCGCCACCCTCGACACGGTGTTCGATGAGATCACCGAGATCCAGCGGACCGCCCGCGAGGAGGGTGTCACCGACCGTCCGCGCTGGCCGATGATCGTGCTGCGTACCCCGAAGGGCTGGACCGGCCCGAAGGTTGTCGACGGTCTGCAGGTGGAGGGGACCTGGCGGGCCCACCAGGTGCCGCTGACCGCTGCCCGCGACGACGCCGCACATCTCGACGCCCTGCATACCTGGATGACCTCGTACCGGCCCGAAGAGCTGTTCGACGACGGCGGTGCCCCGCAGTCCTGGATCGTCGACTGGCTGCCGCGCGGTGACCTGCGCATGTCGGCGAACCCGCACACCAACGGCGGCCGGTATCCCCGTGATCTGGAGTTGCCCGCCTTCCGTGACTACGCGGTCAAGGCCGGCGAGACCGCGGAGGCGACGCGGGTGCTGGGTGGCTGGCTGCGTGACGTGATGGCGGCGAACGTCGCCTACCGCAACTTCCGGCTGGTCGGTCCGGACGAGACCGAGTCGAACCGGCTCGGCGCGGTCCTGGACACCACCGGCAAGGCGTGGCAGGCCCGCGTCGACGAGGTGGATCAGCACCTGGACCGGCACGGCCGGGTCATGGAGATCCTGTCCGAGACCACCTGTCAGGGCTGGCTCGAGGGATACCTGCTGACCGGCCGGCACGGCCTGTTCTCCTGCTACGAGGCGTTCATCCACATCGTCGACTCGATGTTCAACCAGCACGCCAAGTGGTTGAAGACGACACGGCACCTTGGCTGGCGTAAACCCGTTCCGTCGCTGAACTACCTGCTCACCTCGCACGTGTGGCGCCAGGATCACAACGGCACCTCCCACCAGGACCCCGGTTTCATCGACCACGTCGTCAACAAGAAGGCCGAGGTCGTCCGGGTCTACCTGCCGCCTGACGCCAACACCCTGCTGTCGGTGGCCGACCACTGCCTGCGCAGCCGCGACTACGTCAACGTCATCGTCGCAGGCAAGCAACCCGCACCGACGTGGCTCGACATGGACGACGCCGTCCTGCACTGCGCCCGTGGCCTGGGCATCTGGGACTGGGCGAGCAACGACGACGGCGACCCCGACGTCGTGCTGGCCGCTGCCGGTGACGTACCGACCATGGAGGTTCTTGCCGCGACCGACCTGCTGCGCCGGCACCTGCCCGGCCTCAAGGTGCGGGTGGTCAACGTCGTCGACCTGATGCGCCTGCAACCGGTCTCCGAACATCCGCATGGCCTGCCGGATCCCGAGTTCGACGCCATCTTCACCACCGACCGGCCGATCGTCATGGCGTACCACGGCTACCCGTGGCTGATCCACCGCCTGACCTACCGGCGCACCAACCACCACAACCTGCACGTGCGCGGATACAAGGAGGAAGGCACCACGACGACGCCGTTCGACATGCTCGTCGTCAACGACATGGACCGGTTCCACCTCGTCATGGACGTCATCGACCGGGTACCCGGCCTCGGCCGCAAAGCCGCAGTGCTGCGCCAGCAGATGGTCGACAGACGCGCCGAGCACCGCGCCTACGTACGCCGCACCGGCGAAGACCTTCCCGAGATCCGCGACTGGACCTGGACCACGGCATAACCCGGCACCACCAGTTTGACGCACAGAACCGCACGAGGAGATCCACCATGACTTCCACTCAGACCGTCGACGCCGAGGCCGTCAACCGGGCGCTGACGAACGCCACCACAGCGGCGAGCCACGCCCCGTCGATCCACGACACTCGACCGTGGCGGTGGCGAGCGCACGGCAATCGCCTCGACCTGTCCGTCGACGGCAGCCGTACCCCGGCCGGCACCGACCTGGATCGCCGCCTGGCGATCCTGAGCTGCGGTGCCGCACTGCACCACGCCCTGATCAGCCTGGCCGCGGACGGCCGGCACACCACCGTGACCCGCCTGCCCGACCGGGCCAAGGCGGGTCACCTCGCGACCGTCCGTGTCAATGACCGGGTCACTGTCGAGCCGACAGCGATCCGGCACCTACAGACCATCGCATTACGGCACACCGACCGCCGGGGGCCGAGCGGCATCGCGGTCGACGCGGACACTCTGCGGCCGATCGCCGCCGCTGCCGAGTCGCAGCAGACGCTGCTGCACCTACTGCGTCCCCGCCAAATCTTCGACCTGGCCTCCGCAACGGACGATGCCCGGCGCATAGAATCCGGCAACCAGGCGTGGCAGGCAGAACTGCGGGACTGGGGTGGCACCGGTTCCCCTCGGACCGGCACCCCCGATACGGCCGTCCTCCCCGAGGCGTCGACCGCCACGGTGCCCGGACGCAACTCCGGCCGCTGCGGCGACATGGCTGTCGCGGACACTCAAGACCGGACCGCGGCCTTCGCGATCCTCTACGGCCCCGGCGACAGCGACCTCGACTGGTTACGCGCAGGCGAGGCACTGTCCGCGGTGTGTCTAAAGGCCACCGAATCCGGCCTCTCCGTACAGCCGCTCAGCTCCACCATCGAGGTCGGTGCCACCCGTGAGATCGTCAAACACCTGCTGCCCGGACCCGGCCATCCTTACCTCGTCCTGAGGTTCGGGGTACTCGACGCCACTGCCTCAGACCCGTCACGCACACCTCGCCTGCCGGCCGAGCAGATCGCCGTGCAGCCGTGACACCGCAAGGACCGTCCCGGCCCGCCGACCGGTACAGGCGGGCGGCGAACGCGGGATGACTCCGATCACCGACCCCGTACGCCCCCGCCGGTCGGGCGGGAACAGCACCGCCATCGACGAACCGCCGCTATCGGCGGGAACCGTCGACGGACTCTCCTCGGCTGAGGCTGCGGACCGGCTGGCCCGTGACGGCGGCAACGTGCTGCCGGCCAGGCGCCCGCCGCCGCTGTGGCGCCGCATCGCGTCCCAACTGCGCGACCCGCTCGTCCTGGTCCTTCTCGCCGCCGCTGGCTTCACGCTCGCCACCGCCGACTACACCGACGCGTCGGTCATCCTGTTCGTCATCGTCGTCAACACCACGGTCGGGGTGATCCAAGAGGTCAAAGCCGAACGGGCGATCTCCGCACTGTCCGCGCTGACCGCACCCGCCGCCCGGGTGGTACGCGACGGCGGGCAACGTGAAGTACCCGCCGCCGACCTGGTCGTCGGCGATCTACTTGTTCTTGCCGAAGGCGACATCGTTCCCGCCGACGGCCACGTCGTCGAGGCCAGCGCCCTGCTGATCGACGAAGCGGCGCTGACCGGCGAGTCGGCGCCGGTCGACAAGTCAGCCGGCCCGGACGGGTCGACAGCAGACGTGTCCGCGGGAACGGTGGTCGTTCGCGGGCGCGGGCAGGCCATCATCACCGCCACCGGCGCGGCCAGCGCCATGGGCCGCATCGCCGCGATGATGACGACCGCCCCTGCCATGACCCCCCTGCAACGCCGCCTGGCCGGGGTCGGCCGGCTCCTCGCCGCTGCCGCCCTCGTGCTGTGCGCCGTCGTCCTGGCCCTCGGCGTGTTCCGCGGCCAGCCGCTACAGCTGATGATCGTCACCGCGATCACCCTCGTCGTCGCCGCCGTCCCCGAGTCACTGCCCGCTGTCGTCACGCTCAGCCTCGCGCTCGGCGCCCGCCGCATGACCGCCCGCAACGCCGTCATCCGGCGCCTGCCCGCCGTGGAGACCCTCGGCTCGGTCACCGTCCTGGCCACCGACAAGACCGGCACCCTCACCGAAGGCCAGATGGTCCTGAGACACCTATGGACCCCCACCGGCGATGCCGAAGTCGAAGGATCCGGCTACGCACCACACGGCGACATCCGCCGCGGCGACACCGTGGTAACCGACGGTGACGTCCCCGACCTGTCGCAGCTGCTGCGCGCGGCGGTGCTGTGCAATGACGGGTCCCTGCGTGCGCCTGATGGCGACAACCCGGACTGGCTGCCGGTCGGTGACCCCACTGAGGTCGCCCTGCTCACCGCCGCCGCGAAGCTCGGCATCGAACGCGAGACCCTGCAAGCCCAGATCCCCCGCATCGGTGAGGAACCGTTCGACAGCGTCCGCAAGCGGATGTCGACCATCCACCAGCTTCCCGGTGGCGCGACACGGATCGTCTGCAAGGGCGCACCCGAAGCCGTCCTGCAACCGGCGGTTCTCGCAGACCCGCCAGAGCTGATCGAAATGGCTGCGGCTCGCGCGGACGCCCTGGCCAGCGACGGTTACCGGGTCCTAGCCGTGGCCCAGGCCGACCACCCGCCGTCCATTGATTCCAGCGTCCCGGAGCAGGGTCTGAGCCTGCTCGGCCTCGTCGCGATCCTCGACCCACCCCGGGAGTCAGCCGCCGCAACCATCGCCGCATGTCAGCGCGCGGGTATCACCCCGGTGCTGATCACCGGCGATCACCCGGCCACCGCCGGTGCGATCGCCGTCGAGCTCGGCATCATCGGCGCCGGTGACGAGGTGGTCGACTGCCGTACCGCCGAACCCGGCGCACGTGCCGGAGATGGCGCGCGGGTTTTCGCCCGGGCGACCCCGCAGCAGAAGGTCGCCATCATCGACGCCCTGCGTACGGCCGGGCAAGTCGTCGCGATGACCGGCGACGGCGTCAACGACGGACCCGCCCTGCACCGCGCCGACATCGGCGTCGCCATGGGCAGACGCGGCACCGAAGTCGCCCGGCAGGCCGCCGACTTGGTACTGGCCGACGACGAACTTGCCACTGTTGTCGCCGCCGCCGAGGAAGGTCGCCGCGTCTATGCCAACATCCGCCGCTTCCTGCTCTACGCCCTGTCCGGCGGCGCTGCCGAGATCGCTGTGATGCTCACCGGCCCGTTCGTCGGCTTGGCACTGCCGCTGCTGCCCGCGCAGATCCTCTGGATCAACTTGATCACCCACGGCCTGCCAGGCCTGGCTCTGGGCAGCGAACCCGTCGACCGGGATGTCATGGACAAGCCTCCGCGGCCGCCGTCCGAGACGATCCTCGGCGCTGGTCTGTGGCAGCGCATCCTGCGTGTCGGCGTGGTCATCGCCGCAGTCACCGTCGGTGTCGGCGTCTGGGCGCACGCCACCGACCGCCCGTGGCAGACCCTCGTCTTTCTCGCACTCGGCGTCACCCAACTGGCCGTCGCACTGGGCTCGCGGGCCTGGCCCGGCACTCGGGCGAACCCGATGCTGCTCGCCGCCGTCGCCGCCGCGCTTGCCCTGCAACTCGCCGGTATCTACCTGCCGCCCCTGCAATCCCTGCTCGGCACCCAGTCGCTGGCCATCACCGACCTGCTCATCGTCACCGCCGTCGCGAGCCTCGGCTACGCCGCGATCCGCCTCGACCGCCGCCTGCACACCACCGAACGCCCGGCACCCGCACCATGACCACGAAACACGGCCGACCCGGCCGTGTTTCGTGAACAGAACACAGGAGGCAGCCATGGTCGGCCCACCGATCCTCGTCGGTGTGGACGGTTCCGCCTCCGACGATGCCCCAATCGGCTTCGCCTTCCACGAGGCAGCCCTGCGCGGCGCCACCCTGCGGGCACTTCACGCGTGGGACCGGCTCCATCTGAGCAACCCCGCGTTGCTGCTGCAGTACGACACCGGGCCTGAAAACGCCGCACACGCCCAACTTCTGGCCGACGCCGTGCAGGACTGGTCCCGCAAGTACCCCAACGTCACGATGCACCGGGAACTGGCCACGGGCCGCCCCTCCGACGCCATCGTCGACGCCGGCCGGCCCGCCCGACTCGTCGTCCTCGGCGCCCGCGGACATGCTCAGCTGCCCGGCCGGCGCCTCGGATCGGTCAGTCACACCGTCCTGCATCACGCCGCTTGCCCCGTCGCCATCGTGCGATGATCCGCCACCGCATCGCGGAGGTCACCGCTCAGATGACGCACCCCGTCACGGTGCTCGCCCATGTCGTCGAAGGCCACTATCCGATCCGGGCGACCTAGAGGCTGAGGAACACCGCGTCCTGAGCGAATCGCTGGCAGGCTGGGGGCAGCAATATCCTGAGGTGCCTTTTCAGCACGAAGCAGTTCGCGGCCGGCCCGCAGCGGTGCTGATCGAACAATCACAGCACGCTCAACTCCTGGTGACCGGCGACCGGGGGCGTGGCAGCTTCGCCGGACTGCTCCTCGGATCCGTCACCCAGACCGTGCTCCACCACGCCAACTGCCCTGTAGCCGTCGTGCGGTCGTCGCGGGCCACCGTTTGACGCCGACTTGAAACGGGACAACCTCACGAGCGACTTCGTCGATGCGGCGGCCCAGGGGGGCGAACACGTACGCCCTCATCCGGACGACGCCTTGCCGATGGCTTCCCCACCTGCGCTGACTTTGCCCTGAGCCTGGAGCGACTCGGCGCGGTGTTCGCCTATGGCGGCGAGGCCCCTCGCCAACCATGCTGCCGACAAGTACATCGGCCAGCGGCGCGGGGACTCGGCGTCGTGGCTAAAGAGCTTTCGCGGTCGAGGTTCCCGGCCCGTCAGCCGCATCCGTCTGAGCCGTGATGGCGCTCGGCCGGCTGATGGCCTGGCGTCACCGTCGTGGTCTCCGGGCTCGCGGGGTCGGTTACCGCCGCGACCCGGTGCTGGACGATCAACTAGGGCCGTTTTCGGAGCCGGGCTCCGGGATATCGCTGCCTCCGGCCCGGTAAAGGATTCGCCGGGCACGGCTGGGCGATCAGGCGGCCTGGGGAAGGGTTCACCGGCCACGGCTGGGCGATCAACAACCCGGGGAAGGGTTAGCCGGGCACGGCTGGGCGATCAGGCGGCCTGGGGAAGGGTTCACCGGCCACGGCTGGGCGATCAGATCAGGCGGTCCGGGACATGGCTATCCCCACCCAGCCTCAGACCCTGACCGTAAAAGGTGTCTAGACGGGTTATCGATGTCTCCTGCTGTACTGGAAGTACCGCGACGGATAGGCACCGCAACGGCTGGTACCAGGCGGCTCTCTGAGGCTCGGGCTCCTGAGCCGGTCACGTCCACCTTTTCGAACCCTTCCGGCAGAGGAATCCCGGACCGCCAGCAATGCAGCGGCACATCGTGGCGGTCGACTTCCTGCGCCGGGAACCGGAACTCACCGACCGGGTGGGCCCTAAAGCCAACCGACTTGAAGACCCCACGGACAGAGCCGGGGTCTACCGGCGACTCGGAGTCCAGCTCACCGGCTTGATTTCCAGCAGAGACTCGGGATGCTGGCCTTCGTCCCGACCCTCGAAAGCCTGCAAGTGGGTCAGCGGTTGGCGTCGTACTCCTTGATGGGCCGGGTGATGATTTCGCCGTCGCTGAGAGTAAGGGTCACGTCGGGATTGGGTGAGCCGTTGTAGCCGGTGTTGTCGAGTAGCCGCCCGGCGATACTGGCTGGCTTCCGCCGCGGCCACCAGGCCGTGAAATAGCCATTGCGGACGGTCGCCCGCACCTGCATGCCCTGTGACGCGAAGACGACCTCGGTGACTCTCGTACCGACCTTGCCCGCGACCATGAAGTAGGTGGTGCTGGAGAGCCCGGCGGACGTCTCCAGCACACCGGTCGTGGCCAGTCCGTTCGCTGCCGGCGTCTGCAGGAGCGGACCGGACATCGACTGGTTGGCCCCATCGACGAAGCCGGACGCAGGCTCCGTCGACCGCAGGCATTGCGCCTCACCGTTTGCGGACACCAGGTAGGTCATCACCCAGGTGCCGCGCACCTCGATCACCTTCGGCTCGTAGTCGGCGGCCGCCCCGGTCCACTCGGCGCATTCCGCGGCGTAGTGAGCCCCCTCCCGTCCCGTGGCCGGGCGCGGGTCGGGCTCCCAGGACCCGAGGGCCGCTTCATCGGTGCCCAGGACCGGGGCGACGACGAGACCCGCCACCACCACGACCGCGGCCAGCGCGAACCGGGCAGCCCGCTTGCGGTGAACCGGGCGCGGTCCGTTCCCGGGCGCCGTCGCGGTCACCCGGGCCAGCGTGGCCGCTGCGCGAGGCGCCCGGCCCAGGTCTTCCGGGACGTCACGGGCAGAATCGTGGCGCCGAAGCTGATCGTCAAGAGTCATCGCACCGAACCTCCTTTACTGGTCATGGGCAGCCGCCCACTGTCGGCTGCCACGAGGTTGCGCATCAGGACCCGCCGGGCCCGGCTGAGGCGTATCCGGAAGGCCAGCGGCGAGATACCCAGCACCTGCGCAGCCTGCGCCCCGGTCAGCCCTTCCCAGACCGACAGGCTGAGCGCCTCCTGATGCGCCGGGGTGAGCCGATTCCAGGCTTGCACCAGATCGACCGAGGTAGCGACGAGATCGTCGTGGGCCAGCGCCGGCCCCTCGACGGCGACCTGTCCGGCGATCCGGACCGAGAGCTCGTGCCCCCGGGTGTCGGCCCGCTGTTTGGCCACAAGCAGCCGCCGGGCGATGCCGAAGAGCCAGGCGCGGGCCTCGCCGGAGTCCCCGGGCAGATCCGCTAGCCGCCGCCACGCCACCGCGAAGGCCTCGGCCACGACGTCCTCCGCCTGGTCGGACGGACACCCTCGCCGGACCACGAACCGCACGAGGTCGGTGTAGGTGCGAGCGTATACCGCCTCATAGCGTTGCCGGTCCCGGATCTCTGTCACACCACAGCATGTCGATAACGGCGACCATGTTTCCGGCCGAGCCGAGATTTCTCAGCGGGTTACGGCCTTCCACAGGTGCAACCGGCCCCGCGCGGTGGTCAGAGACGATCCGACAGAACGGGTGGAAGGCGGCGGGCCCGCCGTACGGCTACAAGCTCAAGGACCTGGGCCCGCATCCCTACCCTGCCGAGGCCGCCGACGGCAGGCGCTTGCACGGACTCGACCCGGTCCCCAGACCGTGCCGATCGTGCAGCGGATCTTCGCGATGGACCTGGGCGGGTACGGGATGTTCGCCATCGCCGAGAGTCTGACCCGTGACGACATCCCGTGCCCTTCGGCGTACGACCGCGCGCGGAACAAGCATCGTGACGGGCTGGCCTCGGCCAAGAGCGCGGTGCGCGTGATCCTCACCAACGTCCGCTACACCGGAGGGCAGATCTGGAACAAACAGCGCACACAGGAGTGGCTGCCGGACGTCAATGACGTTGCCCTCGGGTACGCCGCCGTCACGAAGTGGAACGAGAAAGATCAGTGGGTCAAGCCCGAGAAGATCGTCCACGAGCCCCTCGTCTCGCAGGAACCTTCGACCAGACGCAGCAGATGATGACGACACGAGCGCGGACCAACACCAGCCCCAGGCGTACGTACCGGTCTCGGCACCCGTACGTGTTCAAGAGCCTGGTTCGCTGCGGTGTCTGCGGGCGGAAGATGCAGGCCAGCACTCCAACGGCATCGCCTACTTCCGCTGCCGGTACCCCCTCGAGTACGCCCTCGCCAGCCGAGTGGAGCACCCCCGGTCCGTATTGCTGCGGGAAGACCTTCTGGTTCCGGCCTTGGACGACCGACATTGGCTGGCTGTGATGCGAAGCTCGCCCGCTACCGGGCGGCATTGGACGCGGGTGCGGACCCCGCAGTGGTGACGACATGGATCGCCGAGACTCAGCACGAGCGGAAGCTGATTCTCGCTCAACTTCAGACCGGCCCTCTGCAAGATAGGGCGGAGGGCCCGGCTTAACTGTCTGCCGATGAGATCGCTGAGCTGTTCGACGAGGTCGGCGGCATGGTGGGCGTGCTCAGGAAGGCAACACCGGAGGAGAAGTTCGAGGTGTACCGCAACCTCAGGCTGCGGCTGACCTATCTGGCGGAACAAAAACGGTGCGGGCAGATGTAAGTCTTGCCGCGCACTGTTGGGTATCAGGTTGTGTCCGAGGATCGACACGCACCAATGCCCACAATAACATACTGCTATCTAGCACTATTCCACTCACATAGTTCACGAGGAACCCGTCCGGGAGAAATTAACCCGGACGGGTTCCTTTTTATTGAAGATCGCAGCAGGTCAGCCAGCATGGGCAGGTGTAGCAGGGCAGATCGGTGTCTGCCTAACCTCATGAGTCGGTTACGACCTGGTAGGCGATGTTCTCGCTCTTGGCTTCGGCGTCGCCTACGCCGAGCTCGACGAAGGTATCGATGAGGTTTAGGCAACGCCGCCGGGCGTCACTCCCGGGTAGTTCGCGTGCATAGATCGAGAATACGATGTCGGCTACGTAGTAGCCGCTTGCGGCCGCTTGTGTGGAGATGTCGCCTGCTGAGATGACCCAGTGCTGTGCCCACGTCTCGCACAGTTTCAGCACCGACTCTGGAATTTCGTCCTGACGTTGGTTGATGGCGTACAGGAGGCTGCTCGGATGTTCGGCGAAGGCCCGCGTCTGGGCCATCCGTTGCAGCGTGGCGGCGTGTTCAGTGAGGGGAAGGCCTGTGAACCGCAGGAAGTCGACCGCCTTCTCGCGGACTTCGTCGTCTTCGTCGTCGGCCAGGCGGCAGAGCAGGTCGATGTCGGTTAGATCGTCGATCAGCTGGGCCAGGTAATCCGCGACTCCTCTGCGTGCCGCAGTATCGGCCAGCGCCGCATCTAGGCAGTACGGGTCGTTGCCGGCGGCGAGTGGAGTCGTTCTTACCGCGAGAAGTGCGGTGAGGTTCCCGGCCCGTTGGCGTACGGCAGGATCGGCTGAGGTGAGCATCCGGACGAGGAAGTCGTGCGCGAGCGCTGGCTGGTCCTTGCTTGTGGCCCAGATCAGTCGGCCGAGGTTCGGGCTGTGCAGAACCGCGTCGGTGGCTCTGGCCAACCAGTCTTGGGCCTTCACGACGTACTCAATGGGCTCCTCTGCTAGAAGAACGGGGAGCAGGTACGGACCGAAGATCCGTACTGACTCGTCAATGTCGACTGTGGCAGCGGTGATCATGCCTTGGAGTAGCGAGAGCCGCTGAGTCCGATCCTCGCTGAAGTGCAGGAGGGCGCCGGCCGTATTTACGGCAGCGCCCCGGATACTGTTCAAGCCTTGGAAGAGGAGTCGGTCGCCGGCGTTGCCGTCAAAGCTCACGCCGAGTTCGGTGCTCTCACCAGCGGCGAAGATCTGGGGGACTAGGGAGATGACGTTCGGCGGCAACGGCCAGAATGCACAGTGCTGAATAAGCCGAAGGACGTCCATGCCGTGGGTGTCCGCAAGACCGCGGACGCCGGGTGTCTCCAAGAGCCGGACGACCGTTTCCCGTCCTGAGGCATCAAGTCGGTCGATGCCTTCGCTGATGCCGCGCAGGACGACGCCACCACTTTGTGGTGCAACCGTCGGCGCGTTGATTAGCAACTGCGCGAAGCGTTCGGGCCTTTTGCTGGCCTGGTCGAGCAGAACCATGGTGCCCTCTTCGTCGCCCGAGTGGGTAGCTGAGCCGATGAAGTCCAACCACTGTTCGTCCGTGGCTTCGGCGTCCAAGAGACTGGTTGTCCGTCGTTCCCGTGGCGAAAAGGTGAGATCGCGGACAGGTGAGGCTGGTACTGGGCCCATCTCTCTTTCCCAGGCCTCCACGTCATGGTTGAGTGAGGCTGGCAGGGGCACGGCGTTGCTTCGCTTCATAAGTACGAGCGCCACCATGCGCTCGAAGGCATCGGCCGGTGTTGCGGCTGGTGGAAATGCCGTTTCGTAGATGTCGATCGCCGTGTTGGGATCGCCTTGCTCAGCGACTCGTGCAAGGACCGCTCCCCATGCCCAGCCTGCGGTCAGGTAGCGATTCAGACCTGTCAGCCGAGGGTCTGACAACCAGGCCACCGCATCCTGGACCAAGGGGCCTGTGGCGTGCTCGTAGGCGTGGCTGAGTGCTTCGTGGACAGGAAGAAGATCGCTGGTTTGCAGCGGTCGAATGGCTGGGGCGAGTTCGCCGGCATTGGTCTGGGCCCCCAGCTGCATGGCCTGGTGCAAGGCTTCACGGATCTCACCGTGAAGCGAATGAGCGGTGGGTATGAGGCCAATATACGGCGACCACAGGCCTGGGACGTCGGCTGCGGCTGCTGCCGGGCGCCATCCGTATGACGGCTTCGCGGTCCGCTGCCAGTCCCGAATCAAGATGGGCAGGACCGCCTTCACGAACGAAACAGGCCCTTGGTGGGCACTCATGGCGAATATGTTCAGGCCGGTCTGCCGGCGATCGAGGATGGCTTTGTCATCCAGATCTTGGAAGAGACCGCGAGTTCCTCGGTGTAGGCAGATGCGTTCGGCCGTCTCGAGCCAGGCGGCGATCGCGGCGGCGCCGTGATTCGGGTACTGCTGCACGATCGTCGATAGTGCGTGCACGCCGTGGTCGTGGAAGACGAACGGAATGACCTGATCGGCCAATTGGTCCTGCGGGGCCGAGGTGGCTAGCGCGCCGACCGAGCCGAGCGTCCGCCGGAAGAGTTCGAGGACACTGCTGCCGTCGTCCGACGGCCCAGCCAGGAAGACGATGTCGAGTAGCACGCTGACTGTTCTGCCGAGGGCAGCCGGCTCATCGGCCAGAGACCAGACCGCTCGGGCGGTCGTGTCGGGACTGGTTCTGGTCAACTGCCGCAGGAGGTTGATGATCTCGCTCTCCTGCAGATCCGCCAACGCTCGCTGGTAGCGATTTGCTGGTACCCGTGCCTGGCCGGACATTCGGGATGCAAGGAAGTCCGGTACTTCTCTGCTCCCCATGCCCGGGGCGAAGGGAGGAGACGCTAACGTTCTGCGTGCCTGGTAGCGGAGCGGGTCGACCGGATCGAACGCTCTGTCGAATACGAGATCGAACTCGCTGTCGGTCACCGAGCGGTACTCGCCCAGCATCGAGAAGACGGCTGCACGTATATGCGAGCGAGGACCTTCACGGTTGAGTGCGTTCCTCAGGTCTGCGAGGTGGTTGGCGGGCGTGTCTTCGGCCTTGCCGAGTGCCAGCAGCGCGCGGACCTGACCTGACCGCAGAAGTTCTTGGGGCCCGTCGGCAAGTAGTTGCGCGACCGACGTGCCCAACTGGCGCAGCCCGAGAGCGATCAGGAATTCCAGGAGCGTCTCGTGAATGAAGCGGAGGCGACGTCCCTCCCTGATGAGGACACCGTGGTGAACCATCAGGTCGACCGCCATAGGAACGTCGGCCAAGACCGACTCCGGGGCGGACAGCACTCCTCGGTTGCTCAAGTAGCGCGCGAGCCGCACAGCGGTGGCAGCATAGTCGCCACCGCCGGGGGACCTGCCCAGCCGACGCGCAAGGTCATTGTGATACTCCGCCACGAGGTCGAGCTTCGTGCGGAACGCCGACAGCCGTTCCCGCTCCAGTTCGTCCGCCTGTTCGTAGAGGCGGGCGAACAATGCCAGGTTGAAGGCGTTCCTGAGGAGTTCACGCAGCGCACGTGGTGCTTCGCCGTAACTCAAACCTGATCGGTCCAGCACCGATTGCACTTGGTCGGGGGTCAGATCCCCTAGATCGATAGTTTCGATGTCGGCCTCGTCGCCGCCGACCCGAGACTCCGAGGGCGACAGCCGCAACGCTCGGCGTAATGCACTGTCGTGCCGCAGGTCCTCCGAGCGGCAAGCGAGGAGCACCTTGAGATCTTCTGATGCCCACGCCTGAGCCATCACTTCACGCAGCGCAGAAAGCAGCGCGGGGTCGCGTCCCGAAAGGCTGGAGACCGAGTCGACCTGATCGATGACTAGTACGGCGCCGCGGTCGGTCCCCGCCCGACCCATGGCAACCGCTGGCGCCTCGCCGAAGCCGATAGCAGCCTGTCGGCCCAACGCGGCCGCGGTCGGCACAGGCTCGGCCAGGTCCAAACGGAGCACACCTACCAGGACCTCTGGAGCTAGCCTTCGGCAGACCTCGGCCAGCACCGAAGTCTTCCCGGTCCCGGGACGGCCGACAAGCGCGACCACAGTCGGCCCGTCGCCGGCCTGCAACCGTTGAACGATGCGATCGGTCTCGGCGCGCGGGATCAAAGGCATTCCGGGCGGCCGGGCGAAATCCACCTGTTCCAAATAGTGGCGGACTACCCCACGCAACTTCTCGGAGATGGCAGTGTCGGTGCCCAGCCGTGGCGGGTGGCCCTTCTGCCAAAGCTTCGCCCAGAGCAGTTGGGCAGTGAGAGGCGCCCCACCCAAGTTGTCCTCGACCACAGTGCGGAGGAACGCCACCGCCTTAACGGGATCGCCCTCCATCGTCTTGGCGACCTGGGCGAGAACAGCGTCGCGCAGTGTGGTCTCGTCGATCGTGTGAAACTCCAGCAGCCGCAACCGGCGGTGAACGACGTCTGCGGTGACACCCCATTCCCGCTCGAGGTCGTCGCGTGCGGTCTCTTCCGACTTGCTGAGGTCCTCTTGCCATGCCGAAAACGGCAGCCGGATCGCCTTCTTGGCCATCGGCGAAAGAAGGGACGAGGACGGTGAGACAAATTTGACGAGGGTGTCACGGTCGGTGAGTCGCGCAACCTCATCGAGGAACCCGGCGGTCTTCAACCGGGCTACCGTCCAACTGCCACTGTCGGAGTTCTTGCACTGGTGCGCTTCATCGCGAGCGTCGTCCTGGCCACCGAGCAACCGGAACTCGATAGCGTCATAACCTGGTTCCTCGACTCGAAGAGCCGTGAACTCACCGTCCAAGACCGGAAGCACACCTCGGAAGATGGTCCACCAAGCCTCGTAGCGGTCGCCGAGCTTACCGGCTACTCCGCCGCCGGCAGAGGTCACTTTTGGTGGGACTCTAGATCCGAAACGTCCCCGCATCCTTTGCTCCCCCTGCCACTTCGCCTTGCCCGAACCGGGAGAGCTTAGTACTGCAAAGGCGCCTTGATGCCGAACGCGTGCGTGACCATGGACGAGGGTTACAGGTAGTCGACGTCACGGCGGATCTGACCCGAAGAGTACGACCAGACGTATGTGGTGGCGACCCGCCGCAACGACGATGTCGTCACCACCAGCGTGCGTATAACCGTGTAGACCAGCTGATCGTCGCCCTTCCGGGCACGGTCACTCGTTTTCGCTGCTCAGGAGCCCACGCGCCGACCGGATCACTGAGTAGGGCTCTTCAATCCCTACCGGTATGCGAACCACAGCCGGTTGCCTTGACTTCGACCAGGGTTCCCCCGAGAACGAGGTCGCCGACAGCGGATGCGTCGTCGAGGGCAGGCCCGATGAGAACGTGGCCCGCCGAGCTGTGCCAACGCGGCATGGCCGCGGGTCACGCAGGTGTGCCACAGCACATGCAGCGACTGTTCGGAGTCGGGCGTGAGGGTGCCGTCGAACAGGGAGTGCCACATCGAGTACGACTGCCGCCACTGGTTAGGTCAGAGGGTGGTAGGGAAGGTTAGGTCCGTTTCGGGGTGAGTGCGAAGATTCCGGGTTCGTTCTCGGTCAGGATCTTGCGGCTGACCATGCGTTTGAGTCGTGCTCGGGCGCCTTCGACGTGTTTCGGGGCGGGGTCGACGCCGACGGCGAGGCAGATGTCTCTGGCCCGCATGCCAGCCGGGTTCGCGACGAGGACGGCGAGGATCTGCTGGTAGGGGGCGCTGGCGATGGTCGGGTCCTCGTCGGTGAACTGGTCGGCGGCAAGGCCCCGCAGGGTGGTCCGGGTGGTTGCCAGATCGGCCAGTTCGCTGTCGAGGCGGGCGAGTTGCGTGGTGAGCGTGGTGATCTGTTCGCGGAGCCGGTCGGCGGTCTGAGCTGTGGTGGTCTCTCGTTCGGCGATCAGGTCGAGGATCGCGGCCAGGTGCATCGGCGGTTCACCGCCAGGTCGCGGTGACGGCGCCGGTCAGCCTGCGCACGATGTTGGCCGTCGAGGCCCAGAGCGTGCGCGACACACTGGATTCGGGTCGGCTTTCGTATTCGCGGGTCAGCCGGCGGTGCAGCATCAGGGTGCCGTTGACCTGCTCGACCAGCCACCGCTTCTTCACCGGCACGAACCCGGGCCGGATGTCGGATCGTGTGACGACCTCGACGTCGATGCCCAGCACCGCGCCGTGCAGGGCGAAGTCCTGTTTGAACCCGGCATCGACGAAGGCGCGGGTCACCGTCGGGGTGTGTTCGGCGACCTCGTCCAGCAGGCGGATCCCGATCTGGTTGTCGCTGACGGACGCGGCGGTCACGATCACGGCGATGATCAGGCCGAGAGCGTCCACGGCCAGGCCGCGTTTGCGGCCGGGCACCTTCTTGCCGGCGTCTTTGCCGGTGGTGGCCGCGGGCACGTGGTTCGCGGCCCGGATCGACTGGGTGTCCAGGATGACCGCGGTCGGATCCTCGGTGCGGCCGGCCTTCTCCCGTGCTTGGCAGCGCAGCAGGTCATGGATCGTCTGGTCGGTGCCGTCGTCACGCCACAGGGCGAAGTAGTAGTAGGTCACCGCTTTCTGCGGAAGGTCGTGCGGCAGATAGGCCCACTGGCAACCGGTCCGGTTCTGATACAGGATCGCGTTCACGACCTCCCGCAGATCCTGTTCGCCCTGGCGTCCCGCGACCGAGATCCGCCGGGATCTCCAGGCGTCCAGGAACGGGCCGATCAACGCCCACTGCTCATCGGTGACGTCGCTGGGATACCGCTTGCGATCCTCCATGACCAGCCAACGGCGCAGCTCCACGACCAGTCGTGACCACGGTTCATCCTTCGCGCCATCGAGTGATCACTATCTACAGCGAACCCGCGGAACACTCTCCAAACGGACCCAACACATAGATCAACCCGAAGGATCTCGAACCGCCCTCTCAGAGACTGCGGCGCGCCGCAGGAGGTCCGTGCTGACACAGCAGCCACGAAGCACGGAGAATCTCGGGCGCGACCTCCGGCGGTGTCCCAAGTCGGTGTCGACGGGCAGTGGGAACGCCGGGATGCGGCCGAGGTGGGGCACCAAGCTCGAACCGCATCCATCGATGCCATCATCCGGTAAGCCCATTCCGCGCGACTCGCCGTGACCTCATGATGACGGAGTGGGTTGGGCCAGGCGATACAAGATACGGCTTGCCGTCGGCGGCGTCTGTCTGATCATCGCGATGGCACTGTGGATGGGCGTGTTGTCGAAGGTTGCGCAGCTGCTGCCAGAGACCATCGGGAGCGCCCTGGACGCCTTTCTGGACGTCGGCGACAAACTCGGCAGCATCGTGGCAGCGCTGGTCGCCGTGTCCACCGTGGTGAAACCCGTTCGCGCCGCCATACCGGCACTCGGCACCTCGGTGCGGGCGACGACCGATTCCGGCCCGCACCTGGTGGATCGCGCCGACAATCGCGCCCAGCTGCACCGGGCTCTGCGCAGCCAGCGGACCCGGGTGATCGTGGTCAGCGGTGACGAAGGAGTCGGTAAGACCCAGCTGGTCAACCGCGTGCTGTGGGAGTCGAAGCTCAGGCTCACCGTTCACCCACACGAGGTGACCACGACGTACCACCCTTCAGTGCATACTCTGCTGCGCGACCTCGATGCCGGTGGCGATGACTCAGGAAGCTGGGGCCCGCCCTTCGACGAGTCTACGCTGGGCCGGCTGGAGAAGACCCTGACCCGCTACCGCAGACAACGGGCGATCATCGTCCTGGACAACGCGGAGCAATTGCTCGACCAGGATTGTCATGTGGTGGATCTCGCGCTGGACGAGGCGTTCCAGGCGGTAGCCACAGCCCGCTGCCATCGCGTGAAGATCATTCTGGTGACCAAGGTCCAGCCCCGCAGTGCCGGCACGCACGAGAAGTGGTTGCCCCGCAAACCGATCAAGGTACTCGGGCTGCCGTTCGACTTTTTCAAGGCGATCGCGCTGGAACGGCCGGGCAACGCGCACCGGATGGCTGCATCACTCGGCGACGACCAGTTGCGCCGGTTGTGGCGCAACCTGGGCAGGCAGCTGCGGCTGGCAGAGGTCTTCGACGCGATCGCCGACCCCGCGAAAGGGGTACCAGCATCGGAGCTTGAGCAGAAGGTGCACGCCTGGGTGCAGGACGACGACACCGTCACGCACATCCGGGAACGCTTGCTCGATCAGCTCCTGACGGCGCTCAACCCGGCGGGCAAGCGCGTGTACGAGGCTCTCGCCGCTTTCGCCTGCCCCGCGGACGCCGACGAGATCACGGCCGTGGTCAACAACGTAAAGGCCGAGAAGGTCGATCCGGGTGACATCCAGGACGAGCTCGACCGGCTGAGCCGTCACGTGGTGCGCTGCGTCGACGGACGGTACTTTCTGCCACACGAGGAGGCGCTACGCGCCCTGCGCTGCGGTGACGACACCGCCCCGGACGAGGCCGCCCGGATCAGGTGGCTGCTGCTCTACGCCGCCGACCAGCTCAAGAACCGGCGCCAGCGGCTTCGCCAAGCCCCGCACATCGACCCGGTGGCCTTCTTCCCGGAGGTGGACGCACACCTGCGTGCCGGCTCGTACGGGACGGCGTATCGCACCATCCGCGCCATCGACCGTGGCGCCGACACTGGTCGGCCCGACCAGCGGCTGCACGAACGCCGGGAGCAGGTCGCTGAGCGGATCCGCCTCGACCTGCGGCCCCGTAACTACCTCGTCCTCGGCTATCTGAGCCACCGAGCCGGTGACCTCTCCCGCGCCGAGACACACTTTCGCAGTGTCCTGGAACTGGGCGGTGGCATCGCCTCGATCGAGGCCAAGGCCCGGCTGCACCTCGGCTGGATCTCCTGGTCCCGGGGCGCAGCGGACAGCGCAGGTGAGGCGTTCACGCAAGCCCGCGACCTAGCGCCGGAGGATCCGGTCGTGCAGGCCAGCGCGTGGCAGGGCCTCGCACGATGCGCCCGCCGGCGGGCCAGATTCGGCGATGCGGTCACCGCGATGCAGATGGCCTACGACGCCACGGAGGAACTGTCTCCGCAACGGGTTTCGGTGGCAGGCCGGCTTGCCCGCCTGTACCTCGACACGCAGCAGACCGACGCCGCTCAGCGTGTCGTCGACGAGGCCCGTGCGCTCGCCGAACGGCATCGCGACGACGCCCTGCGGGCGATCAGCCTCGACGCTCTCGCCGATGTCCGCTTCGCCCAGGGGCGTGACGACGACGCGCTCTCCTGCGCCCGGCAGGCCCTGGAGCTGGCGCTGCGCAATCACGACGCGTTCACCGCGCTGCAGGCTCGCTTGACGATCTGCACCGTACGGCTGCGCAAGCAGCAGTGGCACCGCGCGCGGCGCGAAGCGACCCTGGCCGAACGCTACCGCGACACGGAACGGTCACTGATGGCGACCGCGCTGCGCGCGGTCGCCTTGCACCGAATGAAACGGCGTACTGAAGCCCGTCAAGCGTTCGACCGAGTCTTCTTCAGCGCGAAACTGCGCATCGAGCAGGATCCCAACGATGCCGCCGCCTGGGAACTCGCCGGCCTCGCGCTGTGCGGGCTGTCGCTGCAGCCCGGCGGCCCGTCCATCGACGCCGCGGTGGAAGCGTTCGGGGCCCTGCGGCAGAACGGCCAAGTCCCGGCCGAAGGCCATGCCCGCTACCTCGCCTTTCTGGTCGCGACGATGGCCGGGCCCCGGACCGACCGCGCCCGGCTGCAGCCAGTACTCAGCTCGCTGATCCCGGACTCGGTACTGCCCCCGGTCAGGTGAGACCCGGTTACCTACTGGTCGGCAGCAGCCAGCCTTGTTGCTGGGCACGGATGACCGCCTCGATGCGAGTGCGGACGCCGAGCTGGCGGTACAACGCCTGCAGCAACCGGAACATCGCTCTCTCCGAGTAGCCAGCCCGGTCCGCGAGCTGCGCCACCGTCATCCCGGCGGCCAGCTGACGCAACCAGCGTTGCTGGTCAGCGGTCAGCTGGCGGGTCTCCGGATCGGCGCCGCCGATCAGAGCAGCCAGCACCTCAGCTGGCACCACGGCCTGCCCGGCGCGTGTGGCGTCGACGGTGGCGACCAGCGTTGCCTCATCCATCTGCCGGGCGGCCACGGACTGCGCGCCGGCGCGCACCGCCGTCAGGCCGGCGGCCACCGAGTCGTCGGTCAGAACCGCGATGACCGGACATCCGCCGCCTGCCGAACCCAGCTGGTGAAGCAGATCCCAGCTCGGTACCGCGTCCAGCGTCAGCAGCATCATCCTGTCGTCCTGCCGGCCCCAGGCCAGCGGCTCACCTGGCTGCTCCACGATGTGGCCGGCGGCGGACAGCACCGTGGCGATCCCGCGGCAGTACATCGGTAGTGGATCGACGACCGCGAGCAACATGGCGATGAGCGTAAGAGGACATGGTCATCTCGGCCCGCGGATGCCAGGCAGAACACTGCCACAAGCTGTCGGAGAGTCCCGCGACGCCGTCATGGTTTGTCACGCCGAAGCCGTCCTAGCGTTGACCAGGATGAGCATGAAAGTGAGGCTCGACGTTGGGCAATGACAGCGATTTCGGGATTCCACCGTTCGCCGCAATTAGTGATCGCGACGAGCAGATCCTGCAAGAGGCGCGTCGCGCACGCATCACAGTTCACCCGGACGACTATGCGACGATCTGGGACGTCATCGAGCAGACAGCCGACTCCGCACCGGCAAGCGATGAGGACCACGAGGACCTGGTCATGCAGACCCTGATCGTCGACTACGGCTTCGACGAGGCCGAGTGGGGGCTGTCCGTGCTGGTCGTCATGGCGCAGTGGCGACACGCGGAGGTCAACAGCTGATCAGCCGCCCCCCCCGACGGCCCTGTCGCCACTGGCCAGGGCCCGAGATGTCGGCGCCGCAGGAGGTCCGCGTATTGATACAGCATCCACGAAGCGCGAAGAAGGTTGGACGCGATTTTCGGCGGCGTCCCGAGTGCGGGCCGATGCCACGTCCCGAGATCGTTGCTGCCGGCCAGGGCATCAGCGGCGGCCTGTAGTCCGGCTTCGCGCAGAATGTGTGCCGTTTCGTCTCGGGGAATCGGCTCGAGTATGCCTCCGGGACATCAAAGCGTGCGAATAGGGCGTTGGTGTCCAGGGCGACGCCGGACAGAGTGCCGACATTGATGCGTAGAGTTCCGCCTGTACCACCTCGACCCTCCAGCGGTCTGAAACTAACATCGATGCCGATGGCGCAGCTTGGCTCTTTCCTCGACACAGGGGACAAGATTGCGTCCATCGTGGGTGCCGTCTGTGCGCTGCTTACTCTCTGGATCGCCGTCCGCACCGGCGCGCGCCGCCGCCGTCGTGATCCCCGGCTTGTTGCTCTGTTGGATGCCCAGCGTGCTGACTCGGGTCGGCATCGTTACCGCTTTTTCGGCGAGCACGTGCCCGCGCTGACCGACCTCTATGTGCGACCCCGCGCCACCGCCGGTGGAGTCCCGGAGGAGCGGGAGAAGACCCGGACTATCCAGGCGGGCCAGATTCTCAGCGCGCACAGGCATGCCGTGCTGCTCGGTGACGCGGGTGCGGGCAAGTCCACCTTTCTTGCAGCTGTAGCTGGTGACCTGGCCAGCCGTGCTGACGGTGACATCGCTGTCATACTTCCCGCAGCAGACCTGGCCGGGCGCCCGCTGTCCAAGGCTCTTTCCGAGGTGGTGTATCGTGATCTTGGCGTCGACGTTCCTGCCGAGATCTTCGAACGGCCACCACGACGAGGCCACTACTGGCGAGTCCTGATTGATGGGCTGGACGAGGTCGTCTCCGCACGAGAACGCTCCGATGCACTTTGGCGTATTCGTGATCTCCTTGTCGGCGTAGGTCCTTACCGGATTCTGGTTACCTCGCGTCCGTTAGCTGGGCCAGAGCTTGCCGAGCTCAGCGGGTCGACCGTTGGCGCCTACGACCTGCGCAACTTCGATCGTCGAGAACTTGACGAGTTCGCCCACCGATGGTTCACAGCCCGGTTTCCTGACGACCGGCGCCGCGCAGATGAAACTGCGGACCGCTTCCTCGCTCGCCTGGCTGGAGCCAGGCTTGGCCCGGTGGTACGTGTGCCGTTGCTGGCCACAATCGCAGCCATCGTCTATGAGCACACCGATGATCGAAAGCTGCCCTCGAGCCGGGCATCCCTGTATCGCAGGTTTGTCGATCATCTCCTTGACGGACGGCAGTCGCTGGAACGCTTCCGGGAGGCAATCGAACCGGACCTACTGTCGCGAGGAACCTCGGGCAAGGAGGCGGCCGACTGGCTCTGTTCCGATATTCACCGACATGTCGGTGGCCTGCTGAGCGCCTGCGGCGTCGCCTGGCTCGCGGACCCTAATGTACGCCTGACCGAGATCGCCGCTGGCTGGATCCGGGCGAACGGCCCGAACGACCTGACCCGGATCGCCCCGGACGGCGACCGCCTGCTGCGGGACCTGCTCCTGGCGACGGGTGTGTGCACACTGCGTCGAGACCGGGTGGTCTTCGTCCACCGAAGCTTCGCCGAGTTTCTCTCGACCGAGAACAATGACGCTGCGGGCATTGAGTTCGATGAGGAAGCGTGGATGAATGAGGCGATCAACCCGGTCACCCGAGCTCGAGCTGCTTTCACTTTGGCCCGCCGGTCTGACGCCGATGCCTTGGTCAACGATCTGCTCGGTCGTGACGAACCGGTCGCCGCCGGCGACCTACTCGCCGACGGTGTTGTTGTCTCCTCACGGACTCGCGACCACATCGTCCGGCGCTTGCTTCGACACGTCGAGCGAGAGTCCGAGCAGGCCCCAGAGGCCCTGCGCATCCTCGGTGAACTCAGTCTCGACGCCGACGTGCTTCAAGGGATGTGCCGACTTGCCTCAGACCCGGCAGTGTCCGCCTGGGCGCGTGCGCTGGTCGCCGACCGAGTCGCCGATGTCGATCCAACAACCGGCCACGAACTGCTACGTACCATTGCGGGGAGTTCCGATGAGGTTGTCCATGCCTGGATCGCCGACGCGTTGCGGGATCGCGCCGGGCTGAAGGCCCCCGACTTGCTCGACATTCATCTTTCCATTCCGCGACAGCCGTTAGGCGTGCTGGCCCGGCAGGCACTGATTCAGCGCCTCGCTGACGCCCGCGCCAGCGAGGCAGATCGGACGGCAGCGGCCGTCCAACTCGCCGAGGGTGGGGATCTCGGCGCGCTGCGCGCGATGGCAGAAGCGACAGACGTAAATCCTCATCATCGGGTACGTCTTGCCAGCGCACTCGCCGATGTGGGTGATCCAGGCCGACTCCGCGAACTCGGAACCGCGGGCGCCGGTACCGCAGCGGCGACATACGCCGCCGCGGTCGCCCTGTTCGACCGACGCGATCCGGCGGCGGCCACCGCCCTCACTGCGATCGTTGACACCTACCCCTCGTACCCTATGGCGTATACCGCTGCGGCACGTTGTGCCGACCTCGGCGACTTGGCGCCACTTACCCGCCTGTCCCGTCAGCCCGGCCAGGCCCATGTCCGGCTCGCTGCGGCCCGGCGCCTTGCCGCGCTCGGCCGCCCAGAGGCGCTGACCTGGCTGCTCGACGGCCACCTCGACCCGGTCTTGGAGGCAGAAGCATTAGCCGGCCTGCTCCGCACTGGACAAGTTGAAGCGATGCAGCGGCTGTCCGTCTTGATCAGACGAAGCCGTTGGTCGTTCGGTCAGCGAATGGAGTACCGGTACCTGCTTGCCGCTAACGGGGACGACTCTTCCCGGAGATGGCTATATAGGCGCATGCTGCGAGCGAAGTCTTCAATCGAATCCATCTATGCGGCGGTCGCGCTAGGGCTGATGGCCGACACCCGCGGCGTGACATGGCTACAGCACATCGCAGATGACCCACAATGTGATCCGTCACATCGAGTTCGAGCCGCGTCCGGTCTTATCACCGTCGAGTCGCCGATAGGGCGCCAGGTACTTTACCGGCTTGCCCGAGCCGACACGTCGCCGGGGGTGCGGTTGGAGGCCGCAACCGAGGCGCTGAGGCTACTTAACAACACGGATCTGCTCAGCGAGCTCATGGCAGACAAACAGGCGCCTACTGAGGTAAGGGTCGAGGCAAGCCGCACTCTCGTTAACCTCCAGATGGGCTTGTATTTCGGGGAGGCCGAGTGGATGTCAACGGATCTGCAAGCAGACCTCGCCGGGCTGGCACGAGCGAAAAACACGCCGGAGGCACTGCGTATCACGACCGCACCGGTGCTGCCCGCCGACGACGCCCGGTCCGTCCTCGAACCGATTGCGACGAGTGCAGCGGAAGCATCCACCCGTATGGAAGCGATTACCCAGCTTGATGCCATCGATCGGAGGGCTGCTGGTGTGGCGTTCGGGGCACTACTGCGCGACGGCCGGATTGGCCGCCTCCGGCGTTGGGCGTTACTTCCCGGCAATCATCACCTATTGTCCAGCAACGACGCCAACGCCTTGGCGCAGCGGCTTGGTGACCCGGAGAATGGGCTCATGCGTTTCAGTTGCAAGGTGCTATTGCTTGCGCTGCAGCAGCCTATCCGTGTTTTAGGACCGCAATAGGGCCTCGCTTACTGAGCCTTTTTCATCCTGCCTAGCGGGTGGTCTCGACACAGGGCTATTGCGTGTTCGGGTAGTTGCTGGTCACGGCCGTGATGAGGTCGTTTGAACGGCGGTCGGCGCGTCGGTTGGCGCGGGCGATGTTGGTTTCGCCGTTGATGCGGTGCCAGCCGATCGCGGTGTTACGTAGGGTTGCCATGACGGCGGGTCCGGTGCCGGTCCGGGCCTGATGAAGATCCTCACGGAATGTGACATCTCTGACATGGTGGATCTGGTTCTCGATCAGCCACTCCGATCTGGCCCATTTCTGCAGGTCAGCGGGCTGAGCGTCGGCAGCGGGCAGGGACGTGACCAGGTAGGCGGTCTCCCGGCTGGTCTTGCCCTCGACGGTGCGGGTCCGGGTGATCCGGACGGCTTGCCGGGCGTGCGGGAACGCGATCCCGCCCGGGGTGTGCAGGGTGACGGCCTTGACCGTGCGGGTCTCCTTGCGGCCGTGACCACGGTCGCGGGTGCGGTCACCGACCGGGATCTGCGCCCAGGGAACGGCCTTGAGCTGGGCGTGAAGGGTGGGCTGGTTACCTTTGGCCTGCAGCAACAGGTGCGCTCCGCGGCGGGTGATCTGCTCGGCATGGCCGGTCTGGGTGTGCAGGGCGTCGGCGACGAACAGCACCCCAGCAAGGCCGCCCAGCAGGTTCTCCACGGCGTCGAGCAATGGGGTGAACGACGGGATCTCATTGCTCTTGGTGTCCACCGTGACCTGGGCGAGGACGATGCCGGTGCTGGTGTCCAGCGCGGACAGCAGGGGCACCTGACGGCCGTCGGCCAGCCGGGCACCCCGCAGCGTTTTACCGTCGACGGCGATCACGGTCCGGTAGCGGCACGGCCGAGGAACGGCGAGTGACGGTGTGCGGGCCCGGAGCCAGCCGGCCAGCACCCTGCTGACCAGGACGTCGTCAAGGCGGGTCAGTAGCCGCCACACCGTGGTGCCGGCCGGCACGCCCCGGTCGAACCCGAGCCGTTGCTGATCCGGCTTGTCCAGGTCGTACAACCAGTCGGCGATCGCCGTGAAGGAGGTGGCGCCGGCCAGGACCGCGCAGACCGCGACGGCCAGCAACGCTGCCAGCGGATATCGCACCCCGCGAGGGTTACGCGGGTCCGGGACCAGGCTCACGGCGGCCAGGAGCCCGCCGCGTTCACCGTCGGTGACCGACGGGGGTGGCGTGTCGATGCCAGGGGTTGTCACGGTCAGTACGCAGATCAGAGATGATGCCATCGGCGGGTGGAGTCCTCGGTGGTCGTGCAGCGTGAAGAACTCCATGATCACCTTGAGGGCTTCACCCGCTCCATCCGCCTCCATATAGGCCGATCACTCGACATCATCCCAGCTCAGAGCGTCCGCCCCCGAGAACGCAACAGCCCTGGGTCTCGACATGGTGCAGCACGAGGATGTCCCGCACGATCGCGGTCGCGCGGCGGGGCAGCAACGCAGCCTGGCCAGGATCCTCCAGGTCTTGAGCGTTGCGATCGCCCGCTCACAGCGAGCGCGGATCTTGGCGTGCGTCCGGTTGATCGCCTTCTGCCCGCGTGACAGCGTCGGCCGGAAGCGGCGCCGCTTGAACGGGGTGCGCACGCTGCCGCAGGCGCCTTGGTAGCCCTTATCGGCGAAAGTCGTGACGTCTGCGCTGGTCAGAGCGTCGATGATGCCAGGACTGCGGGGAGCGGTCAGGTCATGGGGGACAGGTCCGGGTAGGGCCGAACGCGTGGACGCTGTACCAGGATGACGATGACCCACGAGCTAGGGCACTCGCTCGGGTCGACGAGCTACTAAGGTCTTTCCGGGAGGCTGGCGTTCGCTTCCGACTGGCGAACTTTACCCGGGTATACGCTCACCTTTCGCGTCATCGGGACCGCCCATACAAGCTCCCTCTTTTGCCGCATTCCGCCCGACCGAGGTTGGTTGGCGGACATGTTGGCGTGATTCGGCTCATGGTGGTGCCCCGAGGCGGTTGGCTGGCTCGGGGGAGTGGTGTCGTGGTTTGTGGTGAGCGTGGTGGGGGTGAGGTTGCTCGATCGGGCGGCGACGGTGGTCGGTGGAGTCGGGTATCGATGAGTTAGTGGCTGGTTCGTCTCTGCATGAGGTGATCTGTGATGCCGTCTTCCCTGTCTTCGACTCCATCGGCTGGTTCGTTCGACGCTTGGCTACAGGCCGACCCGTCGAAACCACGGGCGCGAGGTCGCGTGCGACCGCTGGCTCATGGCGGGTTGCGGTTCGCGTTCTACGGGCGGATTTCGACGGCGGAGTATCAGGATGCGGTGTCGTCGCGGGCGTGGCAGGTGGAGTCGGCGCAGCGGGTGGTCGCGGGTCGGGGTCGGATCGTGGTGGAGTTCTTCGATTCGGGCGCGTCGCGGAGCCTGCCCTGGCACAAGCGGCCTGCGGCCGCTGCTCTGCTGGCTGCGGTAGCGGCGTCGGATCGCGGGTTTGATGCGGTGGTGGTGGCGGAGTTCGAGCGGGCGTTCGCCGGCGGTGGTGAGGCCCGCCGGGTGATTGAACAGCTGCAGGCGCGTGGGGTGCAGGTGTGGCTGCCGGAGGCGGAGGGTCCGGTCGATCTGGACAGTGCTGATCATCGGGCGCTGTTGTTGATGTTGGGGCATCAGTCGCAGCGGGAGGTGTTGCGGACGCGGTTTCGGGTGCGGGCGGCGATGAGTGCGCAGGTGCGGGAGCAGGGT
>NZ_PVMZ01000036.1 GCF_003001815.1 Actinoplanes italicus | reverse complement strand
CTCTCCTTCTGATCTAGGCAATCCGAAGGATCTGCGGTGGCCGCCTCTTTCATCCCGGAAAGTCCCGGTCATACACCACTTCGGTGGACGCGACCACCGACCCGACCTGATCACCCAGCGGTACCCCGCGCACCCAACCGACCCGACCTGATCACCCAGCAGTACCCCGCGCACCCAACCGACCCGGCCCGATCGCCCAGCAGAACCCCGCGCACCCCTCCCAGGCCGACCCGATCGCCCAGCGGTGTCCCGGGCACCCTTCCTGGGCCGGGAAGCAGCCATATCACGGGGCCGCCCTCGGAAAACAGCCCACGATGATCGTCCAGCACCGGGAAAAGGCGGTCATCCCCCACGCAAGCCGACGACCACGGCCACCCGACACCTGACGGCCCGCGAGCTGGCGTAGCCGAGTCACCTCAGGGCAGGGGAACCCAGGCCCGAGATACGGCTGACAGCCGCACACCCCGACTCGGAAGCGCGCCTGCGAAACACGGCCTAGCGGTGACGCCGCTGTTCTGTGTCAGGAGGTGTCGCCTAGCGGTGACGGTGCCGTCCTGTGCCGAAGGCGGGCGACGCTACCGACGACAGCTCCACCTGCGTCCACACGGACGGGCAGTCCGTGCCTCGGTAGAGTTCGTCCGCGGGTTCGGGCTCAGCCTGATCACCGCGGGCTACCGGCCGGCGACACTCGAGGGCCCCGAGATGGGCAGCACGTTCGACGAGGTGGTCGCGGCCTGCCCGGATCGGAGCTCTGCCCACTGCTCGGCGCGGCCGGCGGACCGCGGCAGCGGCGCAGCCGGATTCTGCGAAAGTGCGGTTGTGCAGCTTTGGCCGTACCCGCAAATGGTATTGAAGTAGGTATAAGCGGACCGCCTGGCGATTGTCCTCCTTGACAGCGGTGGGCTGGTTTCGGCATAGAAGGGGGTACGCGGGGCCGACCGGTACAGAGCAGTGCGAGGGAGGGACGATGCGGATCAGCGACATTCTGCGGGTCAAGGGTGAGCAGGTGGTCACTGTTGCGCCTGATGTGAGTATCGAGCGGCTGCTGGCCGTTCTGGCGGAACACGGGATCGGTGCGGCTGTGGTGTCGCGCGACGGCTCCCAGGTGGACGGGATCGTCAGTGAGCGCGACGTCGTGCGGGCCCTCGCGGCTCGCGGGGCTCCGGTGCTGGCAGAACCGGTGAGCGCGATCGCGACGGCGCAGGTCCGGACAGTTCCGCCGGAGGCGCAGCTGGAGGACGTCGAGCGGTTGATGACCGAGCGGCGGTTCCGGCACGTCCCGGTCGTGGTCGACGGGGTGCTGCGCGGCGTGGTGAGCATCGGCGACGTGGTCAAGAACCGGATCGGGGAGCTGGAGGACGAGCGGAGCACGCTGGCCGGCTACATCACCGGAGAGCGGGTCTGACACGACGACGCCACCGCCTGATCACGGGCGGTGGCGTCGTCTTTCAGTACGGGTCAGCGGTGCAGCAGGGCGGCCAGGCGGTTACGGCCGCGGGCGGCGGCGGCCTTGCGGCGCCGGGTCAGGAGCACGGCGGCGGCTGCCGCGGCGGCCAGGACCAGGGTGGTCGCGGTCGCCGTTTTCTTCGGATTCCTGCGCACGGTCGATGTCACGCGCTGCCGTGCGCGCTCGGTCGTGCCGTTCGCGTCGGCGGGAGCCTCACTGATCAGGGTCTGGTTCGTGGTCATCGCTCGTCCTCCGGGGAGATTCGCATGGCCGGCATTACCGGGCCGTATGCCCGATGTGTGGTGGAGTCCAACCTTGCGTTGCGGTTCATTCACGCTCCAGAGGCGACGCTAATCCGACACCGCGTCCGATGTTGTCGCTGAACCGACAGTCTCGGCAGGCTCTTCCTCCGGTTCCTCGGCGTTCTCCGTCTCTTCGGGTTCGTCCTGGGGCGTGGCCTCCGCCGGTGAGACGAGGGTGGCCGTCGACGACGCGTAGACGGTGGTGGTCTGGGTGGAGCCGTAGATGACCGGGACGGCGACCGTGGTGGTGCGGGCGTAGAAGTCGGCCATCAGATCGTCGTCGACCTCGTCCACCGCCACATACGAGTGCGAGGTCACTCCGGGCGGGGCCACGTCGTCGGCGTCCGACATGAGGCGGTCGCGGTGGTATGTGGCGACCGGCTCGGCCGGGCGGACCCGGGGGCGCGGCACGAGCGTCCCGGCGCTCTTCGGTGCGTTCACCAGCACCGGGCTGACGTTGTCGTGAACCACCTCGGCGAGTTCGGCCAGGGCGCGGCGGACCGACTCGCGGCCGGTCCGGGCGAAGTCGCCGACCAGCAGGACCCGGTCGGCGAGGGCCGCCAGCGCGATCGGGTCGGCGGTGCTGAGGACCGCGGAGGAGTCGAGGACGATGACGTCGGCGTGTTTCTCCACGGCCCGCAGCACCCGGGCCAGCTGACCGCTGTCCAGCAGGTCGGAGTGGCCACCGTCGCGGTGGCCGGCCGGGATGAGCCGCAGGTGCGGCACCGTGGTCTCCTCCAGCACCTCGGACACCGTGGCGTCGCCGTCCAGCAGCGTGGTCAGGCCCCGCTCGCCGGCCACCTGGAAGACGTGGTGCTGTTGCGGGTTGCGCAGGTCGGCGTCGATCAGCACCACGGCGCGGCCGGTCTGGGCCAGGGCGACGGCCAGGTTGGCGGCGGTCGTGGTGCGGCCCTGCCGGTCACCCGGACCGGTCACCAGGATCGTCGTCGTGTTCGTCGGGCGTAGTGCCGGGTGCAGACGGGACCGGAGGTAGCGGTACGCCTCGGCGGCCGGCGACTCCGGTTCGCGCAGCATCAGCGGTGCACCGGTGACGGTGCCGCCCGGGCGGCGGTGCCGTGGCACGGTCGCCAGCACGGGCGTGCCGGTGAGGGCGGCGAAGTCGTCCCGGCCGCGGATCCGGCCGCGGGTGCGGGCGCGCAGCAGGGCGGTCGCGGCGCCGAGCAGCAGACCGGCGGCCGCTCCGACGGCCAGGTAGTTGGCGAGCGGGCGGGTCACCGCCTCGTCCGGCAGGCTCGGCCCGGTGAGCACCGTGACGGTGCCGGGGCTGGTCGTGCGGTAGGCGACGTACGACTCGACGAGGGCACGGGCCCCCACGTGGGCGTCGATCCGGTTGCCGGAGGTGTAGGCGACGTTCAGCACGTCCGAGTCCGGGACGATCTCGACGGACAGGCCTTCGCGGAACGCCTCGGTGTCGAGGCCGACCTGGCTCGCGGCCGGCAGCAGCACCGCGTCGGACAGGACGATCTGACGTTCGGTGTCCGCGTCGGGGGCGCGCGGGGTGCTGCCGGGCGTGGTGGCCGGCGTGGTGAGCCGGGCGTCGAGGAGCACGGTCGCCCGCGACTCGAAGACGGTCGGCCCGGCCTGATGCAGCGCGAATGCGGCGGCAAGGGACGCGGTCATCACCACCAGTGTCCAGGGACCGTATCGGCGCAGCACGCGCGCGGACCGTCCGTAGGTCGTCATCGCTGGTAGTCCTCCCGGTCTCACTGTTCTCAAGGTGAAGATTCTTGCACCTTGTAGTTACTCTCCGCGTCGATCGTTCCGGCGAATCTCACTCGGTGCTATGTCGGGCGTCCAGAGGTGGACGGGGGATATGGCGGGGATCTCAGGTAAGCGAAACGGCGGTCCCACGCGTAGACAGGATGTGATGGAGTTCGCGACCTTCTACGAGAGCGCGCGGGACAACTGCCTACGCACGGTGACGGCAGTCGTGGGTCACCGGGACCGTGCCGAGGACCTCGTCGCTGAGGCGTTCGCGCGTGCCTGGGCGTCCTGGCCCACGGTCCGGCGGCATCCGGCACCTCAGGCCTGGGTGGTGCGTACCGCTCTCAATGCCCATGTTTCCTGGTGGCGACGCTGGCGGCGGGAGGTTCCGGCGGACGACTGGACGCCGCACGACCGGGCCGGTCCCGTCGATGGCGACGCGATGCTGGATACCCGGCTGATGGCGGCGCTGCGATCCCTTCCGGTGCGGCAGCGGCAGGTCGTCGCTCTGCGTATTTTCCTCGACCTGGACAGTGAGACGACCGCCCGGACTCTCGGCATCGCCGCGGGCACGGTCACCGCCCACCTCGCCCGCGCCACCCGCACGCTACGGACCCAACTCAGCGAGACGGAGAGGCTGCGATGATCGAACAGGACGAGATGTTGTACGACCGGATGCGCGCCGGCTTCGAACCGGTGCGGATGACCGGCGAACTCGACGAGGTGACCTCCCGTGGCGGCGTGTTGCGGCGCCGCCGGCGTGCCGGAGCCTCTGCCGGCGCGGTCCTGGCCGTGGCGGTGCTGGCCGTGGCGTTCAACCTGCCCGCGTCGAAACCCCTTGAGCTGGTCGCCTGGTCGGTCGCACCCGAGCCGGACGGCACGGTCAGCCTGACCATCCGGGAGCTCGCCGATGCCGACGGGCTCTCGGCCACACTGAAGCGGGTGGGAGTGCCGGCCCGGGTCGACTTCCTGCCGGCGGGTTCGCCGTCCTGTGACGACGACCAGGAGGGGCGGCCAGAGCTCCACCGGGTGCTGAATCCCGAGCGTGGCCGCGACGGTGAGATCAGGTACCGGATCCGGCCGGACGCCATGCCGGCAGGGACGTCCCTGCACCTCGTCATAGTCGACGAAGGCCCGGGCAGTCACGTGCTGATGTCCCTGGTCGACGGCGCTCCCGACCCTTGCTGACCGGGTCAGCGGACCACCGTCAGGCCGGACCGGCGTGGTGCTCGGGAGCGGCGGACCGCACGGACCGCGAGGGTCACCAGCGTCAGCACGACGGTGTCGCGGACCAGGTGCACCATGACCGTCACCGGGTCGAAGGCGGTGTCGATCACCCCGGTCACCACGACTCCGGCGCCCGCGGCGAGGGCCGCGGCACCGGCCAGCGCGCCGAGCGCGGCACGCGGCCGCCGGAACCGGTCGCCGTGGCCCAGCCAGTAACCGGGCAGCCGGCGTTCCAGCAGCATCGCGAAGATCAGGGCGGGCACCACGGCCCACACCGCGACGGTGGCCGACAACAGCAGGCCGGCGCCCTCCAGGGTGGCTGCCACCGCCGCGGCCGTGGCCAGCATGATCACGTCGAAGCGGCGCCGGACGTGACCGGTCTGCGCGGTCAGCCAGACGGCGCCGACCACGAGCGGCGGCAGCGGGGAGAACGGCGTCGCCGCCGCGGCCAGGAACGCCGCCAGGTAGGCCGCCGCGAACGCGGCCGAGCGCAGGGCATAGCGGGGGTTGCTCACGGCGGCGACCTTCGGCAGGCCGGCGGGAGTCCTTAACCCTTCTACCCGGCGGCGCCGGTCAGAAATTTCAGGAGCGGGCGCAGCTCGGTCGGCACGCAGGGCTCGGCGACCGTGCCGCGCCAGTGCCGCCCGCCGTACTCGACGGCCAGCTGGTACCGGGTCAGATCGGCCTGTGAGGCGGCGCCGATGCCGGCGCCCACCCGGTTCAGGTCGATCTGTTCGACCAGGCGGGCCAGCTGGGCGGCCTGGTCTCGGGGGAGGGTCGCGGAATCGAGGACGACACGCAGGGATCGGCCCGCGAATCCGCCCGATCGACGCAGCTCGGCTCGTACACGAGGGGTCACCCTTCGACGGTGGCACCGAGCCGGCTGGTTCGCTGTCGGATCCCGGCACTGTGCGCTGTCGAGTCTTGGACTTCGGGACAACCAGGGCACCGTCACCGGTCTGATCAGGATCAACCCCACCGATTGAGTACGGGACGCGCGGTGTCGGTGTTGTCGATGACGACGGTGGCCCGCCGCCGTGGGTCGCATGTGGCGAAGTAGATCCGCTGGGCCTCCACGTAACGGCGCATGCCGGGATGGCCCGGGTCGGGCGAGGTGCCGTCGCGCGCCGCCATCCGCCGGGCCGTCTCGGTGAACGGCACGTCCAGGAACAGCGAGAAGTCCCAGCTCCCGTAGAGCTCGTCGCGGTGCAGGAACAGACCGTCGACGATCAGCAGGGCATCCGGCTCCGCCTGCCGGGGCTCGGGCGTGAGCAGCTCGTCGGTGCTCACATCGTGGGCGGCAGGGCGGTAGCGGCGGTCACCACCGGGAGCGAACGGCTCGAGCACGTCGGCGCGGAACCGGTCGTAGTCGTAGGAGTCCCGCCAGAAGCCCTCCGGGGAGTCCCGGCCGCGGCGGTAGCGGACCGCCCGTACGTGATGGAAGTCGTCGATCGACACCTGGACCACGGGCCGGCCGCGATCCCGCAGCATCGAGGCCAGCTCCGCGGCCAGTACGGTCTTGCCCGAGCCGTCCGGACCGTCCACTCCCACCCGTACGACAGGGGGATCCATCTTGTCAGCGATCTTGGAGAGGACGTCCGCGCGGGCGGGCGTCAGCACTCGGGGCGGCCCAGGCGCCAGTAGCCCATGAACGCGACCGCGCGCCGGTCGACGCCGCACTCCGAGACCAGGTGGCGGCGCAGGGTCTTGATCACCGCGGCCTCGCCGGCCAGCCAGGCGTAGAAGCCGTCCGGGGTGCCGGCCGACTCCTCCGGGACCTCCCAGAGGATGTCCTCGTCGATGTCGACGTCCTCGAGATCGGCCGTGGCGGGCGCGGTGCAGTCGCCGAGCAGCCGCTGGGCCACCTCGCGTACGGCCGGGATCAGTTCGACGCCGTGGCCGGCGCCGTCGCGCGGCAGCCAGGTCACCGTGAAACCGGCCGGCGCGGTGAGCTCCAGCCGGTCCGCCGACTCGGGAACCTCGAGCAGCGCGTGACCCACCGCGTCAGCCGGGAGCCGGGACAGGATCGAGGCGATCGCCGGAACCGCCGTCTCGTCGCCGACCAGCAGGATCCGGCGGGTCGTGGCCGGCGGGTGGAAGTCGATGCCACCGGACGGGCCCTCGAAGTCGGCGTTCGGGCCCATGATCAGCATCTTCGAGCCGGGCCGGGCGGCGACCGCCCAGCGCGAGGCCGGACCGTTCACACCGTGCAGCACCATGTCGACGTCGACCTCGCGGTCCGCGGCACGGACGTTGCGGATCGTGTACGTCCGGATCGGGTTGCGCCGGTCGTCGGGCAGGGCGCGCCACTGCGTGTACCAGTCGGGGCCGGTCGGCAGGTGGTCGTGGCCCGAGTCCTCCAGCGGTGGGATCAGCTTGATGCGCTGGTCCCAGCCGTTGTCGGCGAACCGGTCCAGCTCGTCGCCGGTGAACGTCACCCGCAGGAAGTTGGGGCTGAGCCGGACGATGCGGGCGACCTCGACCGGGAAGAACCGGAACGGGGGCGCCTCGGTCGGCAAGACGGTCTGGGTCACGGGTCGCCTCCTCGTTTAGGTAACCCTAACCTAACCGTTGGGTCGGGGCGTGTCACCACCGCCCCCGGCGTCACCACTACCGCCGCTCCGGGATCGCAACCCGCGACGTCTGTGGAACGCCGACCGCCCGCCGATCAGAACGGTCCCGCCAGGCCTACGGCCCCGATGCGGTCCTCAGGCCCACGGCCCCGCTGCAAGGAGACGACATGCCGCAGACCCCGTCCGCGACGACGGCCCTCACGTTCAGCGACGCCGACGCCCTGCCGTGGACCCCCAACGACTGGGCAGCCGCTCTGCAGCCGCCGACCGTGCTCATCGCCGACGACGACGCGGGCGTACGTGACGTGGTCGCCGTCAGGCTGCGGGCCGCCGGATACCGGACCCTCGAGGCCGACGACGGGCGTACCGCCATGGCGCTGGCCGTCGGCGAACGACCGCAGCTCATCCTGCTCGACGTCTCCATGCCGGGGCTCGACGGCCTCGGCTTCTGCTACGAGTTGCACTCCTCGCCGCAGACCGCCGACATCCCGGTGATCATCATCAGCGGCCGCGGCACCCCGGCCGACCTCGCGCTGGGCGAGATGGTCGGTGCCGAGGACTATCTGGTCAAGCCGTTCAGCCCCGCTGAGCTGCTCCGCCGGGTCGAGCGCCTGGTGCCCGCCGCCGTCTGATCCGCTCGGGGCCGACCGGAAACCCGCGGTGATGTCGCGCGACTTCACAGTCTTTCCCAGGTGATTTCCGGCGGAACGCCCAGTCCGGCTACCGGCTACCGGCTTCCGTGTACGAGCGCGATGCTGCACCGCGCCCGGTGCAGCAGATGGCGTCCGATCGACGGGCGCAGCGTCATCCGCAGTACCCGCCTGGCCCGCGCGCCGGCCACCACCAGCTGCGCCCCGGCCGCGGCCTCGGCGAGCACCTCGCCGGGCGCGCCGACCAGGATCTCGGTGCTGACCGGTACCTGCGGGAACCGGCGGCGCCAGCAGTCCACCACGGCGTCGAGCCGGCTGCGCTCGGCCGCGACCGCGGACAGGTTGACGTCGCAGAGCAGGTCACCGGGCGGTGGGGCCCAGCCGTGCACCGCCCGGACCGGCACTCCGCGGACCGCGGCCTGCTCGAAGGCGAACCCGAGAACGGTGGCGGCGGCCGGCGAGTCGTCGACACCGGCCACCACCGGATCCGTGTCCCGGGGTTCGCCGCGTACCACCACGACCGGGCAGCGGGCGTGCGTGCTCACCGAGGCGCTCGTCGAGCCGAGCAGCGAGCGCACCGCGGAGTGCCGTGGCCCGCCGACGACCACGAGCGCGGCCTCGGCACTGCGCTGGGCCAGAGCCACCGCGGCGGTGCCGTGCTCGACCCGGGTGCGCAGACGTACGCAGGGGTGGGTGCCGGCCGCGGTCTCCAGGGCTCGGCCCAGCATCTCGCCGACCGCGTCGTCGGTGTCGGCGTCCGGATAGACGGCGGCGGCCGGCATCATCGCCGCGGCGGGAACATAACTGGGCCATTCGTACGCGTAGAGCAGCTCCACTGTGGCGTCGGTCCGCTGCGCCTCGTCGAGCGCCCAGCGGGCGGCCTTGCGTGCGTCGGGTGATCCGTCATAACCCACGACGATCCTCTGAGTGGCCACGGTGCCGCCTCCTCCCGCTCCTCCCCTGATCGTCGTGGGTCGGACTCACTTCTTCAATACCGCGACGACTGCTTCGGCGACTCCGGTCGACGACGCCGGGTTCTGGCCGGTGACGAGACGGCCGTCGGTGACGACGTGCGGCTGCCAGTCGGCGGCGCCGGAGTGCTTCGCTCCGAGCTCCTCGAGACGGCTCTGAAGCAGGAACGGGACGACCTCGGTGAGACCGGCGGCGCTCTCCTCGCTGTCGGTGAACGCCGCGATCCGCCTCCCGGCGACCAGTGGGGTGCCGTCGGAGAGCGTGAGCCCGGCCAGCGCGGCCGGACCGTGGCAGACGGCGGCCACGACACCGCCACGTTCGTACAGTTCACGGGCGAAGGCCGCCAGGCCGGGGTCGGACGGGAAGTCCCACATGGCGCCGTGCCCGCCGGCGAACAGCACGGCGTCGTAGCCGGACGGGTCGAGGTCACCGAACCGCGGGGTCTCCTTCAACGACACCTGTTCGGTGAAGTCCTTCTGCACCTGGTCGGACAGGTCGACGCCGTCAACCGGCGGCTCGCCGCCCGCCACCGAGGCGAACTCGACGGTGTAGCCGGCGTCGGTGAACACACGCCACGGGTGGGCGGCCTCGGGTAGGTAGTAACCGGTGGAGCGCACGCCGCCCAGGTCGCCGTGACTGGTGAGGCCGATGAGGATTTTCGTCATGAGGGAACCATGCCCTCTCACGGGCATCAGCAACCAACAGGAACAGTGAGGACAGCCATAGGAATACTGATGGCATGCTCGACCTGCTGCACACGTTCTTGACCGTCTACCGGGCCGGCACCATGACGCGCGCGGCCGAGGCGCTCGGCTTGTCCCAGCCCACCGTCACCGCGCAGCTGCGCACGTTGGAGGGCCGGACCGGCCAGCCCTTGTTCGTTCGTGGAGCGCGCGGGGTGACTCCGACCGCGGCTGCCGACGACCTGGCCCGCCGGTTGGACGGTCCGATGGACGCGCTCGCCGCCGTGGCGTCCGGTCTCAGCGGGTCGCCGATGGCGGGGCGGACCCTGCATCTCGGCGGCCCGGCCGAGCTGGTGAGCACCCGCGTTCTGCCGGCACTGGCCGGGGTGATCGCGGCCGGAACCGATGTGCGGGTGCGGCTGGGGCTGGCCGAGGACCTGCTCGCCGAACTGTCCGACGGACGGCTCGACCTGGTGGTCAGCGCGATCCGCCCGCGCCGGGCGGGGTTGCACGCCGAGCCGTTGTGCGATGAGGAGTTCGTGCTGGTCGCGGCCTCCCCCGGCAACCGGGAGAGGCTGCTCGCCTACGCCGAGGACCTGCCGATCGTCCGCCGCTGGTGGCGACACGTGCTGGGTACGCCGCCGCCGAAACGCGCCGTCCTGGTCGTGCCGGATCTACGCGCCCTGCGGGCGGCCGCGGTTGCCGGGATCGGTACGACCGTTCTGCCGCGCTACCTGGTCGAGGAGGAACTGCGCACCGGTGCGCTGGTCGACCTGATGCCGACCGACGACCCACCGATCAACACGATCTACCTGGCCACCCGCGCCGCCAACCGCGACGATCCGCGCCTCACCGAGGTCCGCGAGGTCCTCCTGGCAGCGGGCCGCGAGTGGTGAGGGGTGAAGGGTTCCGGGTCGCGAGCGGTGAGGGACAGACGCCCCGAGGAGGTGACTGGCGGAAACAAATAGGTGGGTCGAGAAGGAGTCAACGTTACGGGGATCACTCATCCACGGTGCGGGATCGGAAACAAGGAGTTGATCTGAGGCCGCTATCGTCCTCGCGTCGAGCTCGGGTTTATCACCTGTTTATGTGTGTTGCCCAGGCTTAGTGGAGTACGCCCCGAGTACATCCAAGTACGCCAGTTTGAGGAGAATACGGACAATGGTCGTCAAGGCCGAATACCTGTGGGTCGACGGAACTCAGCCCACCGCGAAGCTGCGCTCCAAGACCAAGATCCTGGCCGACGGCGAGAAGCCCGGCATCTGGGGTTTCGACGGTTCCAGCACGAACCAGGCGCCCGGTGACAAGTCCGACTGTGTCCTCCAGCCGGTCTTCGTCTGCCCCGACCCGATCCGCGGCGGCGACAACATCATCGTGCTGTGCGAGGTCGAGCTGATCGACGGCACCCCGCACCCGACCAACACCCGCGCCCCGCTCCGCGCGGTCGCCGAGAAGTACGCCGACCAGGAGTCGATCTTCGGCATCGAGCAGGAGTACACCTTCTTCAAGGACGGCCGCCCGCTCGGCTTCCCGGTCGGCGGCGGCTACCCGGCCCCGCAGGGCGGCTACTACTGCGGCGTCGGCGCGGACGAGGTCTTCGGCCGCGAGATCGTCGAGGAGCACATGGACGCGGTGCTCGCCGCGGGCCTGCACCTGTCCGGCATCAACGCCGAGGTCATGCCGGGTCAGTGGGAGTTCCAGATCGGCCCGGTCGCCGCCCCGCTGGTCGCCGACGAGCTGTGGGTGGCCCGCTGGCTGCTGTACCGCATCGCCGAGAAGCACGGCGTCTCCGCCACCCTCGACCCGAAGCCGGTCAAGGGCGACTGGAACGGTGCCGGCGCGCACACCAACTTCTCCACCAAGGCCATGCGTGAGGGCTACGACGCGATCATCGCGGGTGCCGAGGCCCTGGGTAAGAAGCGCCAGGAGCATGTGGACGGCTACGGCGCCGGCATCGACCAGCGGCTCACCGGCCTGCACGAGACCGCCCCGTGGACCGAGTACAGCTACGGCGTCTCCGACCGCGGCGCCTCGGTGCGCATCCCGTGGCAGGTCGCGAAGGACGGCAAGGGCTACATCGAGGACCGCCGCCCGAACGCGAACGTCGACCCGTACGTGGTCACCCGCCTGCTGATCGACACGATCTGCTCCGAGCTCGCCTGATCGAGCCGCACGAAGGCCACCGCGCGTATTCTTCGCGCGGTGGCCTTCGACGTTCTGCCCGGCGATCCGTCGTCACCGGTGATCCTGCATGTGCCCCATTCCTCCCGGGAACTCGTTGATTCCGGGCTCTTTTCGGACATTGTCGGCGAGGAATTGGACCATCTCACCGACGCGCACACCGACCTCATCGCGTTTCAGGCGGCCGGCGCGGCCGGGAAACGTCCGTGGATCTTCGTGAACCGGTTGTCCCGGCTGGTCGTCGACCCGGAGCGGTTCGCCGACGACGAGATGCTCGCGGCCGGTATGGGCCCGGTCTACACCCACGGTCACGCGGGGCGGCGGTTGCGCGCCGACGACCCCTCCCGCGACGCCGTCCTTCTGCGAGAGCATTTCCATCCGTACGCCCGAGCCATGACCACCCTCGTCGGGGAGCGCCTCGCCGCCACCGGCCGGGCGATCGTTCTGGACGTGCACTCCTATCCGACCGTGAAACTGCCCTACGAGCTGCACGGCGACGGCCCGCGCCCACCGGTCTGCCTGGGCACCGACTCGTTCCACACCCCGGCGGCACTGATCGCCGCGGCCCGCGCCGCGTTCGGCGAGACCGGCCTGGACAGCCCGTTCGCCGGCTGTTACGTCCCGCTGGAGCACTACCACCGCGAGCCCGCGGTGACCGCGCTGATGATCGAGATCCGGCGCGACACGTACATGATCGAACCGGGTGGCCCGCCCACCGAGGGCCTGGCCGTTCTGGCGGCCGCGCTGGCCACTCTCGTCGATACCGTTGCCTGACCGGGTGACCGGCGAACACACCGATTCCGGGGCGGGGATGACATGATGGCCGTGGTAGGCGGGGGACCGCCGGGAAGGACACGGCGATCGATGGCGAACTTCGAGGCGAGGACGTCCGCCGCAAGCGGCCGGATCACGGTGTCCCTCGTCGGTGAGTGCGACCTGTCGGCCCGCGAGCATCTGACCGCCGTCCTGCTCGATGCCGTGCACAGGGCCAAAGCCGTCTTCGTGGATCTGGCCCGGCTCACCTTCATCGACTCGAGCGGGGTGCACAGCCTGGTCACGGCGCATCACGCGGCCAAGCACACCGGAGGCAAGGTCTACGTGGTCAACGCTGCCGGGGCGGTCGCGTCCGTCCTGGAGCTCACCGGACTGGACACCCTGCTGCGCGCTCCGGCGGAAGATCGCCGCCATGTCTGAGCTGAACCTGATGCCCGAACCGGACGGCATGTTCTACGAGGTGGCCGACGACCTGCGCCGGGTCCGGGCGTTCGTCACCGAGCGGGCGCTGTCGCTCGGGCTGTCCGAGGGCCGGGTCGAGGTGCTCACCCTCGCGGTCAGCGAGCTGACCACCAACACGCTGCAGCACACCAGCGGCGGTGGGCACATCCGGGTCTGGGCCGAGGACGGTCAGCTGGTCTGCGACGTGGTCGACAAGGGCGAGGACCGGCCGTTCGGCCGTGCGATGCCGTCTGCCGAGGCGATCCGGGGCCGTGGGCTCGCGATCGTCGAACGGGTCTGCGACGCCGTCTACACCACCGCGGTGCCGGGCGGGACTCTCGTACGCATCTGCCTGAATCTCTAGAATTCTTGTTGTCGCCTGTGGGGTGCCGCATCTACGGGGTGGACCTTGAGTCCGTCCCCCGCATCCCCATGCGAAAGGAAACATCCCCATGTCCGCAGTGCGAACCCGGCGGCGGCGCCGGGCACTGATCGTCACCGGCGTCCTCGCGGCCGCCGTCCCGGGCGGCATCGTGGCGGTGTCGATGCTGCCCGCCGCCGCGGCCGCCACCCCGGTGGCCGGTGGCGTCTACACCCTGGCCTCCGGCGCGAGCGGCAAGTGCGTCGACGTCACCGGCGCCTCGGCCGACAACTCGGCGCTGCTCATTCAGACCGCCTGCGACACCGCCCTGACCAACCAGCGGTGGACCGCGACCGGCCGGGCGAACAACCAGTTCAACCTGGCCAACGGTAACGGCGGCCGCTGCATCGACGTGCCGGGCTCGTCGGCCACCTCGGGCACCCAGCTGCAGCAGTACGGCTGTGGCGACGGCACCAAGACCAACCAGCTGTGGACGTTCGCCGCCTCGACCGCGGCGTCCGGGAAGTTCCTGGTCAAGAGTGTCGCGACCGGGCTGTGCATGAGCAACAGGGACGGCTCGACGGCCGGCAACAACCCGATCGTGCAGGAGACCTGCTCGGACGTAGCCCGCATGCAGTGGTCGTTCAACCAGGTGGCAGGGCCCACGGCCACCCCGGCCACGTCGGCGCCCCCGGCCACCGGCGGCCGCCAGATGGAGGACCTCGACCGGGGCCTGATCAGTGTCCGGTCCGGCAGCGCCAACCTGGTGTCCTGGCGGCTGCTCGGCACCGAGGCGGCGGCGACCGGCTTCAACGTGTACAGGTCCGGCACGAAGCTCAACGCGACGCCGATCACCAACTCCACGAACTACCTGGACCCGGGCGCCGCGGCGAACGCGTCCTACACGGTCCGGGCCGTCGTGAACGGCGCCGAGCAGGCCAACTCACCCGCGTCGCTGACGTTCGGCAACGGCTACCTCGACGTCAAGCTGCAGGTCCCGGCCGGTGGCACCACGCCGGACGGGGTGGCGTACACATACTCGGCCAACGACGCGTCGGTCGGTGACGCCGACGGCGACGGCGTCTACGAGATCTTCGTGAAGTGGGACCCCTCGAACGCCAAGGACAACTCGCAGTCGGGCTACACCGGCAACGTGTTCGTCGACGCGTACAAGCTCAACGGCACCCGGCTGTGGCGCATCGACCTGGGCCGTAACATCCGGGCCGGGGCGCATTACACCCAGTTCCAGGTGTACGACTACGACGGCGACGGCAAGGCCGAGATCGCCATGAAGACCGCCGACGGCACCCGCTCGGGCACCGGGGTGGTCATCGGCTCGTCCACCGCCGACCACCGCAACTCCTCCGGCTACATCCTGTCCGGCCCCGAGTTCCTGACCATGTTCAGCGGGCAGACCGGCGCTGCGCTGTCCACGGTCAACTACACGCCGGCCCGGGGGACGGTCTCGTCGTGGGGTGACTCGTACGGCAACCGCGTCGACCGTTTCCTCGCCGCGACCGCCTACCTGGACGGCCGGCGGCCCAGCCTGATCATGGCGCGCGGCTACTACACCCGTGCCGTGATCGCCGCCTGGGACTTCCGCAACGGCACGCTGACCAGCCGCTGGACGTACGACTCCGGCAACAGCAACGTCGGCGCGTACGGCCAGGGCAACCACAACCTGTCGATCGCCGACACCGACGCCGACGGCAAGGACGAGATCATCTACGGTGCCGCGGCGATCAACGACAACGGCACGCTGATGTGGCGCAGCGGCCTCGGTCACGGCGACGCCCTGCACGTCGGCGACCTGATCCCGTCCCGCGCCGGCATCGAGGTGTACCGGCCGTCCGAGTCCACCTCCCAGCCGACCGACGCCATGCTCGACGGGCGCACCGGCGCGGTCATCTGGTCGCACCCGTCCTGCGGCTGTGACAACGGCCGGGCCGTCGCCGGTGACGTCTACGCCGGCAGCGCCGGAGCCGAGGCCTGGTCGTCGTCGGTGTCCGGCCTGTCCAGCACCACCGGCGCCAACGTGGGCCGCAAGCCGTCGTCGACGAACTTCCTGGCCTGGTGGGACGCCGACCCGGTCCGGGAGCTCGTCGACGCCACCCGGGTCGACAAGTACGGCACCAGCGCCGACACCCGCCTGCTCACCGCGTCCGGGGTCGCCTCCAACAACAGCACCAAGCAGACCCCGGCCGTCTCGGGCGACCTGTTCGGCGACTGGCGCGAGGAGATCGTCTGGCGCCTGTCGGACTCGTCGGCGCTGCGCATCTACAGCACCCCGGCGGTCACCGACCGCCGCATCCACACACTGATGCACGACTCGCAGTACCGGGTCGCCGTCGCCTGGCAGAACACCGCCTACAACCAGCCGCCGCACCCGAGCTTCTTCCTCGGCAACGGCATGAGCACCCCGGCCCAGCCGGGCATTCACGTGCGCTGAGCCCGCACCCCGGCGCCGCATACCCTGATGCGGCGCCGGGGCGTCCCGGTCCATGATGGCCGGGTGGATCTCCTCTTCGACGTGGCCCCGGAGCCGCGGACCGGCCGGCCGCCGCTGCGGATCGAGGTCGCCGGCAGCCGGTTCCTGCTGATCCGGCAGGGTGACGAGCCGGTGCTTCTGGGCCGCGTCGACGACGGCAACTACGGCGTCGACTACGTCCGCACGGGGCGCTACCGTTCGCCCGTCCCACCGATCCGGGCCGCCCACACGGCCGGTGTGGCCGCTGACGGCGGCGAGGCGTGGTGGGAACGCTGGGCCCATCACTTCCGGTCAGAGCTTTCGACTTCGGGGTACGTGCCACTGCACGCCGGACGGTGGCTGCTGAGTTCCCGGGCGCCCCGCCTGCGGACACTGTGGCGGTGGGAGCTGTACACCGCGGACGCCGACTACTTCTACTACGAGGGCGGCTGGCCGGTCCTGCCGCTGCGCACGCCGGCCGGCCCCGGCGACGGACGGGTCAAGGCGTACCGGAAGCAGGCCCGCGACGGCAGCCTGGCGCCGGTGCTGCTCTGGTGGGTCAGCGGCCTCTGCGGCTACGTGGTGCTGGACGGGCACGACCGGCTCGCCGCGGCCATCGCCGAGGACCGCGAACCGCCGTGGCTCGAGCTCACCCGCGTGGACACCGACGAGGCCGCCGGCCGCACGCGCGAGCTCGTCGAGCGCTACCTGGAGCACGAGACGGTCATCCGGCGCCATCCGGGGACCGGCCGGGCGCTGGCCGTTCTCGGACAGCAGTTCGGCGTGGACCTCCACAAGGCCGAGCACGCGGAAGCCCGTACCCGAGCATGGCCCCTGCCCGGAGGAACCGCGGCCTGGACGCGCCTCGCCTCCCGGCACGCACCGGACCTGGCCGCGCTCTAGATCAGGACGCGGACCGCCAGCGTGCACGTGTCGTCGTCGGGGCTCGGGGCGTGCAGCAGGCGGTGGATGCGGGCCAGCTGATCCGGCTCCGCGGAGCCGGAGACCGCCGCCAGATGCTCGCGGACCTCGCCGGACCGGTCGGTGATCTCGCTGTGGCGGCGCTCCACCAGGCCGTCGGTGAAGAACAGGACCAGGTCACCGGGCTCCAGGCGGGCCTCCGCGGCCGGAAAGGCGGTGTCCGGCTCGGCGCCCAGCAGCAGGCCCGCCGGGCGGTCCAGCTCGGTGGCCCGGCCGCCACGCCCCAGCAGCGGCGGCAGATGCCCGGCCCGCGCCCACGGCAGCGCCCGCGTCTCCGGGTCGTAGACGGCGACCAGGGCCGTCCCGGTGATGCCGAGCTGCGCGCACAGCCGGTTCATGTGCCGCAGCAGCTCACCCGGGTCGCAGATGCCGATCGACAGCCACGCCACCAGCGCGAACCGCAGATGCGCCATCCCGCTGGCCGCCTCCAGCCCGTGCCCGGCGACGTCCCCGATCGCCAGCGCCACCCGGCCGTCCGGCAGCGTCTGCGCGTGATACCAGTCGCCGCCCACCTGCACGGCACTCTCCGCCGGCAGATAGCTCACCATCGCCTCCAGCCCGGCGAGCACGAACGGTGAGCGCGGCACCGGCTGGATCAGGCTCTGCAACTGCCCGGCCAGGCGATGCTCGGCCAGGGCGGTCATCTCCCGGGTCCGCAGCCGGTCACTGAGCGATTCGATCTCGGTACGGGAGTCGACGCGAGCCGTCACGTCCTGCACCACCGCGTAGATCTTCACCGGCTTCCCACCGGCGTCACGGGCCACGTCCGACAGGATCCGCAGATGCTTGACCCGGCCGGCGATCCGGAACCGGACGGTCACGTCCGAGGTGGCGCCGCTGTCCAGCGTCTGCCACGCCGCCTCGGCGATGCCCCGGTCCTCCGGCAGCATCGCGAGCGCCTGGTCGGTCCGCGGCATCGGCCCCTCGGAGGTGTCCCGCTCGAAGATCCGGTACATCCCCGGCGACCAGTCCGTGCCGCCGGTGCCCAGATCGAACTCACTCCACCCGAGACTCCCGAGCACCTCGGTGTGCTCCAGGCGGCGCTGATGCTCGTCGACCCGCTGCCAGCAGATCAGCAGCCCGCCGAGCACCCGGTGCACACTGATCTCGAACCGGGACTCGGCCACCACGCCCTCGCGTGACTCCTCGTACCGGAACTCGTCCATGTCCCCGGAGACGCCCGTCTTCAGCACCTCGGCGTAGAGCGTCCACAGCGGACCTCCGCGCAGCGACGGGTAGAGCTCACCCAGCAGGCTGTCGATGCGCTGGGTACCCCGCCCGAAGATGTCCCGGATCCGGTCGCTGGTCGCCGCGATCCGGAAGTCGGTGACCTCGCCGTCCGCTCCGTGCACCGGCACGACCCAGGTGCAGCCCACCGGAATCGCGGCGAGCAACTCCCGCACGACCGCCTCGTCCACCATCCGAGAAGCCTATCGGTGCGACCACTGCTATCGGTCGTGGCGGGAGAGGCTCTGCAGGAAGGCGGCGTTGGAGCCGGAGGCGCGCAGCTGCCGCAGCAGGTGGGCGGCCTGGTCGCGGGAGTTCGGGGCCGCCAGGGCCCGGCGCAGGCGGTTGACCAGCGGGATTTCGTCGGGGTGCAGCAGCATCTCGTCGTGGCGGGTGCCGGAGGCGGTGATGTCGGCGGCAGGGAAGACGCGGGCCTCGGCCAGGGCGCGGTCGAGTTTCAGGTCGGCGTTGCCGGTGCCCTTCAGCTCCTCGAAGATCAGCGTGTCCATGGCGGAACCGTTCTCCACCAGGGCGGTCGCGATGACCGTGACCGAGCCGCCGCCCTCCAGGCAGCGGGCCGCGCCGAGCAGGCGCTTCGCCGGGTACAGGGCGGACGTGTCCAGACCGCCCGTTAGGGTACGGCCGCGCGGCGGGGCGGTCAGGTTGTACGCGCGGGCCAGCCGGGTCAGGGAGTCGAGCAGCAGGACCACGTCGTCGCCCTGTTCGGCCAGGCGGATCGCGCGTTCGACGGCCAGTTCGGCGACCGCGGTCTGCTCGCGCGGCGGGCGGTCGAAGTTGGCGGCGACAACCTCGCCCTTGACCGTGCGGCGCAGGTCGGTCACCTCCTCGGGGCGCTCGTCGACGAGCAGCACCATGAGATGGCACTCGGGATGGTTGCGGCCGACCGCGACGGCGATGTCACGCAGGATCGTGGTCTTGCCGGCCTTCGGGGGAGCGGCGATGATGGCCCGCTGCCCCTTGCCGACCGGCATGAACAGGTCGACGATCCGGGTCGTCAGGATGTGCGGGTCGGTCTCCAGGCGCAGCCGCTCGTGCGGGTGCAGTACGGTGCGTTCGTGGAAGCCGGGGCGCGGGCCGGGCGGGCGGCCGTTGACGGCGGTGAGGTGCAGCCGCCGGTTCGCCTCGAGGGTTCCGGTGACGTGGTCGCCGCGGCGCAGATTCAGGCGGCGGACCTCGCCGCGGGGCAGCGGCAGATCGGCGGGGGAGGGTGCGTAACCGCTGGGGCGCAGCCACGCGCGGTCGTCGGTGATGTCGAGCAGGGCGTCGACGGGCATGGATTCGGACATGGGCGGTACTCGATTCGGTGAGTGCGCGGAAATGCGCGACGACGGCAAGCGGGGCTTGAGCCGTGAAGAAGACCGCTGCGCGGCCGGGATTTTCGACCACCGGGGGCGTGTGCGGAGACGCCGGCATCCGGGATCGGAGTTGGGCCACCTTAGCACCGCGGCGCGGAAACGGCGATGATGACAGCGGACACATGCGGGGAGGGGAGACCGGGATGCCACTGTTGCGACGGGTGATCGGTGAGGTGCTGCGCCGGATCCGGCTGGGTCAGGGACGCACGCTACGGGACGTGGCCGCGGCGGCCGGGGTGTCGCTGCCGTACCTGTCGGAGGTCGAACGCGGCACCAAGGAGGCCTCGTCGGAGGTGCTGGCGGCGATCTGCCGGGCGCTCGGCCTGGCCATGCCGGACCTGCTCGACGAGGTGCGCAGGGAGATGCTGCGGCAGGCCACGCCGGCGCCGGCGTCCCGGCTCGTCACGCACCTGGCCGCCAACCGTGGTCAGGGTGGCCCGCGCTGCTCGGCGTCGCGCTGGATGGCGTGCGCCCGGGCCTCGCGTCCGGTGCGGAGCGAGATCAGGCTGTGACGACGACCGGGGTTCCCGGGTCGACCTGAGCGAGCAGCTCGCGCATGCCGGCGGGCGGGGTGCGGACGCAGCCGTTGGACACGTTCCGGCCGAAGGCGGACCTGTTCGTCCAGGCGTGGATGCCGGTGTGCGCGCCCTGCAGGCTCGCCGCCAGTTTCTCCGGATCCTCCGGCACCGAGCCCAGCACCAGCGCGTCCAGTCCGCCGTAGATCGGGCCGGACGTGCCGGTGCGGCCCAGCACGAACGTGCGGCCGTGCGGGGTCGGTGTGCGGTCGGTGCCGATCGCCACGGTCCAGCGCTGCTGCTCCTCGCCCTCACGCAGCCAGGTGAGCCGTCGGTCGGCCAGGCTGACGACGAGCTGATCACGCAGCGGCTCCGGGTCCCAGCCGGCCTCCGGCACCCAGCCGATCACCCGGTTGGCGGCCGGCACCAGGACGGCGGCCCAGCCGCTGTCGCGGGCGACGATCGGCACGACGACCGGCAGTCCGCTGATCCGGGGCGGCAGGTAGGCGCGGGGACGGCCGCCGGGCGCGTCGTACAGCGCCGTCTTCTTCTCCGGCCGCAGCGCCTCGGTGATCGGGACGACCGACGCCGCGTCCGGGTCGGCGGGCAGGCCGCGCGGTCCCTTCGCATAGGCGATGACGGGCAGATCGGCCGGTGGCTCGGCGGCCGGTGGCACGGTCGCCGACGGGGACGCCGGCACGGAGGCCACGGCGGAGGCACTCGGCGGTGCGAACAGGGCGCGGCCGGGCCCCGGCTCGCTGCCGCGGGCCAGGCTGACGGCGGCGACGAGCGCGCCGATTCCGACGGCGGCCGTGACCGGGAGGAGGAACGGTCGGATCCGGCTGGTCGGCATCAGCCCAGGGTAGCGGGACCACCTTCGGGGGATTTATCGGCCGTTCACGGTCGTGACTCGGCGGACTAGGGTTGATCACATGTTGCGTAAGCTGGGCTTCCTCACCATCGGATTGTTCGACGAGGCGGATCCGCGGCGCGGTCACGAGTCCACGCTCGAGATCATCGAGCTGGGTGAGCGCCTCGGCTTCGACAGCGCCTGGCTGCGCCACCGGCACCTGCAGTTCGGCATCTCCTCGCCGGTCGCGGTGCTCGCCGCCGCGTCGCAGCGCACCAGCCGCATCGAGCTGGGCACCGCGGTCATCCCGCTCGGCTGGGAGAACCCGCTGCGGCTCGCCGAGGACCTGGCCACCGTCGACCTGCTCTCCGGCGGCCGGATCAACCCGGGCGTCAGCGTCGGCCCGCCGATGCACTGGGACCAGGTCAAGGACGCGCTCTATCCGGGCACGGCCGATGCGGAGGACTTCAGCTACGCCCGGGTCGAGAGACTGCTCGCAGCCGTACGGGGTGAGCCCGTCACCGGGTTCTCCGGCACGGAGGGGTTCGAGCAGTTCTCCGACCGGGTCCAGCCGCACTCGCCGGGTCTCGCGTCCCGCCTCTGGTACGGCGGGGGCAGCCTGCGCTCGGCGCAGTGGGCCGGCCAGCACCGGATGAACTTCCTGACCAGCAGCGTGGTGAAGGCCGAGGATCCGCTCCCCGCCGACTTCGAGCAGATCCAGCTCGCGCACATCCGCGAGTTCCGCGCCCATCACCCGGACGGTGACCAAGCACGGGTGTCGCAGGGCCTCGTGGTGATCCCCACCGACAGTGCCTCGCCGGCCCAGGCCGCGAAGTACCGCGAGTACGCGGAGAAGCGCACCCCGCGCACGCTCACGCCGCAGGGCCCGGCCCGGATGATGTTCGCCCCCGACATCGTCGGCACCTCCGACGAGATCGCCGCCCGGCTGTCGGCGAACGCCGCGTTCCGGGAGATCGACGAGGTCGCGTTCGCGCTGCCGTTCACCTTCGAGCACGACGACTACGTGCAGATCCTCACGGACATGGCGAGAAGTCTGGGCCCGGCTCTGGGCTGGAGCCCGGCAGCCGGACGGTGACGATCAGCCCGCCGCCGTCGCGGGGGCGGGCCTCGACCGTGCCGCCGTGGGCGCGGGCCACCGACCGGACGATGGACAGGCCCAGGCCGGCGCCGTTCGACGAGGTCACCCGGTCGCCGTCGAGGCGGCGGAACGGTTCGAAGAGCGCCGTCACGTCGTAGGCGGGGATCACCGGGCCGGAGTTCGTGACGGTGATCGTCGCGAGCGGGCCGCTTTCCACCCGTACCCAATCGCCGGGTTCTTTGTTGTTGTGCCTCATCCCGTTCTCCACCAGGTTGCGCACGAGCTGCTCGAGCAGCAGGCCGTCGCCGCGGGTGGGCGCCGGCGCGGCGGCCACGGTGACCGTCACCCCGGCCGCCTCCGCCTCGGCCGCCGTCTGCCCGGCCACGTGCGACACCACGTCGGCCAGGTCGACGGATGTGGTCGCGGGCAGCTCCTGCTCCGAGCGGGCCAGCAGCAGCAGGCCGCTGATCAGGCGCTCGTGCCGGGCGTTGATCTGCAGCAGGTCCTCGCCGAGCCGGAGCACGTCCGGTGAGGCCGTCTTGCGGTGCATGGCCAGCTCGACGAGCGCGCGGTTCAGGGTGAGCGGGGTGCGCAGCTCGTGCGACGCGTTGGCGACGAACCGCCGCTGCCCGTCGAAGGCGTGTTCCAGGCGCTCGACCATGCCGTCGAACGTGTCGGCCAGCTCCTTGACCTCGTCGTCCGGGCCGTGCAGGTCGATGCGCTGGTGCAGGCCGCGCTCGGTGGCCGGGGCGGCGGCGATCCGCCGGGCGGTGGCCGTGACCCGGTGCAGCGGGGCCAGCATCCGCCCGGTCAGCACCCAGGCGGACGCCCCCGAGGCGACCGCCACGAGCAGGAACGCCACCAGGCCCTGCTGGAGGAAGGACTGGCTGACCTCGGCCACCTGAGCCTCGATGAGCTGGTCGGCGGCGTCACCGGTGAGAATCACGCCGTTGTCGACGATGACCCGTTTCAGGTGACCCTCCTTGATGCCGGGCGGGGTGAGCGTCCACGGCAGCTGGTTGCGGAACAGCAGGTAGGTGACACCGAGCAGGGCCAGCCCGGCGACCAGGAAGAAGCCGAACCAGACCAGCGTGAGGCGCAGCCGCAGGGTGGGCCGGGGGAGTCTCATCGAGCGCCCGTGTGTGTGCCAGGAACGTGGTCGACCCGGCCTGCGGTTCCACCGCATGCCGAGACCTCAACGCCGCGAGGACGGTCCTCGCCACGGCCGAACGCGACCGTGCCAGTGCCGACGACGAAGGACATCAGATCGCCTCCCTCCAGGACGGTGAATTCGATGCAGTCTGAGCCGGAAAATCCCCCGGACTCATCCGTGGGGATGCCGTTGAGCGATTCGGTACCCGACGCCGGGCAGGGTGTCGATGACCTGCGGATCGCCGAGCTTGCGGCGCAGTTTGAGAATGGCGAGCCGGACCGCCCCGGTGAACGGGTCGGTGTGCTCGTCCCACGCCTTCTCCAGCAAGTGCTCGGCCGAGACCACCGTCCCGCCGGCGCGCAGCAGCTCGAAGAGCACGGCGAACTCCTTCTTCGACAGCGACACGTACCGGCCGTCCCGGAACACCTCACGTCGCGCCGGATCGAGGGTGATCCCGGCCCGGCTCAGCACCGGCGGGACACCCGGCCGGGTGCGCCGGCCCAGCGCCAGCACCCGGGCGGCCAGCTCCGGCATGGCGAACGGCTTGGTCAGGTAGTCGTCGGCGCCGAGCGACAGCCCGGCCACCCGGTCGCCGACCTCGGCTGCCGCGGTCAGCATCAGCACCCGGGCCTCGACGCCCCCGGCCACCATCCGGCGGCACACCTCGTCACCGTGCACCCGCGGCAGGTCCCGGTCCAGCACCACCACGTCGTAGTCGTTGACGCCGATGCGTTCGAGGGCCGCGGCGCCGTCACCGGCGACGTCGACGGCGTGCGACTCCTCGCGCAGCCACTCGGCGATCGCGTCCGCGAGCAGCCGCTCGTCCTCCACCACCAGGATCCGCATCCGCCGATCGTGTCACCGATGGTGTTTCCGCGGTGTTGGCGTTCCGGCCAACGCTCCGGAAACGGCGTGCCCGGTTCGCTGTGGCCCCATGAAGAAACTCATCTCGCTGGTGGCCCTCGCTCTCGTGCTCGGCGGCTGCGCTTCCGCCCCGCCCGAACCCGCGCCGTCGCCGGACCCCGACGCTCGCAACCTGAAGTTCGCCGAATGCCTGCGCGAGCAGGGCCTCGACATCCCCGACCCGGAACCGGGCAAGGGCATGACGCTCAAGTTCGGCCCCGGCAGTGACCAGCAGAAGGTGCAGGCCGCCATGGAGGCCTGCCGGGAATGGGCGCCGGTCGGCATGACCGGCGGAGGCGCGGCGGATCCGGTCCGCGACGAGACGATGCGCAAGTACGCCCAGTGCATGCGCGACAACGGGGTGGCGAGCTTCCCGGACCCCGAGGGCGGCATGGTCCGCCTCGACCCGGGCTCCGCCGAGGACCCCGACTTCAAGACCGCCGAGAAGGCGTGCGCGTCGCTGATGCGGGCACCGGAATGAGTGGCCGCATCCTGAAGATCGCCGCCGGGGTGGTGGCGGTGGCGTCGGCCGGCACCGCGGCGGTGCTGGCCGCCCGGCCCGGCGGCGGTGACGAGGCCACCGCGGGCGACCCGCTGCCGCCGGCCACCAGCGCCATCACCCGGCAGACGCTGCGGGAATCGGTGGAGGCCGACGGAGAATTGGGGTACGGCCCCACGCGTACCGCCACGGCCCGGCGCGGTGGAACCGTCACCTGGCTGCCGGACAGCGGCGCTGTTATCACCCGCGGCAAGCCGCTGCACCGGATCGACGACGACCCGGCGGTGCTGATGTACGGAGCCGTGCCCGCCTACCGCGACCTCGCCCCCGGAGCCGAGGGCCCGGACGTGGCCCAGCTGGAACGCAACCTGACGGCCCTCGGCTACGACGGATTCACCGCCGACGACGAATACACCGGGTCCACGGCCGACGCGGTCGAGCAGTGGCAGGAGGACAACGGCCTGCCCGAGACCGGCGTCGTCAGGCTGGGCCAGGTGGTGTTCGCGTCGGGCGCCGTCCGGGTCGACTCGCTGATCACCGAGGCCGGCGTCTCCGTCGCGCCCGGCCGTGACCTGCTCACCTGGACCGGCACCGGCAAGGTGATCACGGTACGGCTGGACGTCACCGACGGCGCCCTGGCGAAGACGGGCGCGCCCGCCACCGTGACGCTGCCCGACGGCGAACGGGTCACCGGCAAGGTCACCGAGGTGGCCACCGTGATCGAGCCGGGCAGCGGCGCCGACGCCGAACCCACCACCGAGGTGGAGGCCCAGATCACCCTGGCCGACCCGAAGGCGGCGGCCGCGCTGGGCTCGGCGTCCGTCGACGTGACGTTCACCGCGGCCGAGCGCAAGGGGGTGCTGACGGTGCCGGTCGCGGCCCTGACGGCGGCGCCCGGCGGCGGTTTCGCCGTTGAGGTGGTCGACGGCGGCGCGACCCGGCGGGTGGCGGTGAGGACCGGCCTGTTCGCCGACGGCCGCGTCGAGATCACCGGGGACGGGCTGACCGAGGGCATGAGCGTCGGAGTGCCGAAGTGATCGAGCTGATCGACGTGGTCAAGGCCTATCCGGGTGGGGTGCGCGCGCTCGACGGGGTGAGCCTCTCCGTAGCTGCGGGCGAGCTGGTCGCCGTCGTCGGCCCGTCCGGCTCCGGCAAGTCGACCGTGCTCCACCTGATCGGCACGCTCGACCGGCCCACCGCGGGAACCGTACGGATCGACGGTCACGACGTGGCCGGGCTGTCCGACAAGCGGCTCGCGGCGCTGCGCGCGACCCGCATCGGGTTCGTCTTCCAGCAGTTCCATCTGGCGGCCGGTACCAGCGCGCTGGACAACGTCGCCGACGGCCTGCTCTATCGCGGCGTGCGGCGCTCCGAACGCCGCCGGCTGGCTGCCGAGGCCCTGGACCGGGTCGGGCTCGGGCACCGGCTGCGGCACGATCCGCACGAGCTGTCCGGCGGCGAGCGGCAGCGGGTGGCGATCGCCCGGGCGGTCGTCGGGCGGCCGCCGCTGCTGCTGGCCGACGAACCGACCGGCGCCCTCGACTCCCGCTCGGGTGAGGGCGTGATGGAGCTGCTCGGCGAGCTGAACGCGGCCGGCACCACGGTCGTGATCATCACGCACGACCTCGAGATCGCCTCATCGCTGCCCCGGCAGATCCGGATGCGCGACGGCCGGGTCCTCTCCACCGCCGCCGCTGCCTCCTCCTCGGGGGCGGTTGCGTGAGGGCCATGGACGTGGTGCGGGTCGGCGGGGTCGGCCTGCGGACCCGGCCGATGCGGGCGTTCCTGTCGGCGCTCGGTATCGCCATCGGCATCGCGGCGATGGTCGCGGTGGTCGGGATCTCGTCGTCGTCGGGCGCGGAACTCGATCGGACCCTGTCGGCGCTCGGCACCAACCTGCTCACGGTCGGGCCCGGGCAGACGCTGCTCGGCCAGGACGCCGAACTGCCGCTGGAGGCCGAGGCGATGATCGAACGGATCGACGGCGTCGAGCGGGTCTCCGCGGTCGGCCGGATCAGCGACGCCAAGGTCTACCGGTCGGAACACATCCCCGACGCCAAGACGAACGGCATCATTGCGTACGCGGCTCGCGAGAACCTGCTCGATCTGGTCGGCGCTTCGCTCCGCGACGGGGTGTGGCTCAACGCGGCCACCGCCGAATTCCCCGCGGTCGTGCTCGGCGAGCAGACCGCCGAGCGGCTCGGGATCGGCACCGCCGGCCCTGATGTCCAGGTCGTCGTCGGCGGGGTGCGGTGCACCGTGATCGGCATTCTCGAAGCGGTCCCGCTCGCCGCCGAACTGGACAGCGCCGTGCTCGTGGGCTGGCCGGCGGGGGCCGGGCGGCTCGGCTTCGACGGGCACGCCACGACCGTCTACACCAGATCCGACGAGACCCGGCTCGAGACGGTCCGCGAACTGCTGGCCGCCACCGCGAACCCGTCGGCACCGAACGAGGTCGAGGTGTCCCGGCCGTCCGACGCGCTCGCCGCCAAACAGGCCACCAGTCAGGCGTTCGCCGGACTGCTGCTCGGCGTCGGGGCGGTGGCGCTGCTGGTCGGCGGGGTCGGTGTGGCCAACACGATGGTCATCTCGGTGCTGGAGCGGCGGCCGGAGATCGGGCTGCGGCGAGCGCTGGGCGCGACCCGGGGCAACGTCCGGATCCAGTTCCTGGCCGAGTCGTTGCTGCTCTCGGCCCTGGGCGGGGTTGGGGGAGTGCTGCTGGGCGCGGCCGTCACCGCCGGTTACGCCACGTACCAGACGTGGCCGTGGGTGGTCCCCGCGTGGACGCTCGGCGGCGGTCTGGCGGCGACGCTGGCGATCGGGGGAGTGGCCGGGCTCTACCCCGCGGTCCGCGCGGCCCGGCTGTCACCGACCGAGGCCCTGCAAACGCCGTGAAACAACCCCGCTATCTGGAGAAATAGATGAGCGTATCTAAATATCGGGGATAATCTTGGCGTATCAAATCAATTTCGTGGACAGGCGGTGGCGCGCATGTCCGATCGTCGATCCGTGGTGCGGCAGCGTCAGCTGGAACCGACACTCTGTCACCTTCTGCGTGCGATGACGGTCTCGCACGCCCGGGTCCGGCGGCTGGCCGCACTGCGGATCGCCATCTCCGTGACGCTGGCCGTCGCCGGGCTCGTCGCCGTCCTGGCCGGCTCGCTCAACTCGACGCCGTTCACCCGGTCGCTGAGCATCACGGTCACCCTGGCCGGTGCGCTCTGGGCGCTGACCTACTCGCTCGGTCTGGCGTCCTGGGCGCACCGGGAACTGCACCGGGCCGCGCTGCTGCAGGAGACCTTCGAGGTGCGGATGTTCCACCTCGGCTGGAACCACGTTCTCGCCGGTGACGAGGTGCCGCCCGAGGACGTGCACAAGCTGAGCAGCCGGTTCCGCGGCTCGGAGGACTCACTGCGGGTGTCGTACGCCATGCCGAACCTGCCGCCGCCGTTCGACGTGCTGGCCCGCCAGCAGCAGAACCTCGCGTGGGGCGGCCGGGTCCGCCGCCGGTACGCCCGCGCGGTCGGTGCCGCGCTGCTCGCCTGGACCGCGTTCGGCCTGCTCTCGGCGATGCTGCGCGGCTCGACGGTCACCGACTTCCTGGTGCAGTGGTGCGTGCCGTCGCTGGGCCTGCTGATGCTCGGCTGGGACACGTTCCGCGAGCAGCGAGGCGTCTTCGCCGACCGGCGGCGGGTGGCCCGCTGGTCCCGGTCGCGGTGCTTGCTGGCGGCGCCGGCGGGGCCGGATCCGGCCGTACGACAGGATCTGTGGTTGATGGCCCGCCAGGTCCAGGACCAGCTCTTCCTCACCCGGCGGCGGGCGCCCCGCGTGCCGTCGTGGTTCTTCCGCCGCTACTACGTGCAGGACAGCAGCGACTTCACGGCCGGGCTCGCCGAGATGCGCCGGGCCCTCGTCTCCGCCGGTCTGAACATCCGCCCGCCCCGCCCCGGCCACCGCCCCTGACCGCTTGCGACTGGTCCGTGTTGTTTCGGTCGCCGTCCTTGATCGCGTGCGGCCGGGCGTGGCCCGTGAACAGCAGTGGGCCGGTGCTGGACGATCAACAAGGGCGGTTTCTGGAGATCGGCTGCGGGTGGTGGCTGCTTCCCGGGCAGGGAAGGGTGCGTGCCCCACTGCTGGTCGATCGGGTTCGGGGTTGTGGGTGGGGATGGGGTGCTCGGTTCGCTGCTGGTTGATCAGGTGAGGTCTGCGATCGGCAGGGCTCAGTTCGGTAGGGCCGCGGTGAGGTCCACCTCGACGAGCTGGCCCCGGTAGCCGAGGGCGGTCACGCCGAGCAAGGTGCTCGCCGTGGTGAAGGCCGGAGCCAGCGGGGAAGCGTTGAGCTGCCGCCACACCGCCGTGAGGACGTCGCTGTCGGCGCTCACCACGTAGACCACCGAACGGACCACGTCGGCCGGGCTCGCGCCGGCCGCGTCGAGGACGGCCAGGCAGTTCGTGATCACTTGCTCGGTCTGCGCCGCGAAGTCGCCGGGCTCACCGACGACCGACCCGGAGAGATCTACCGGACACTGGCCGGCGAGATGGGCGAGCCGCCCCGCGGACGAGATGGTGACGTGGCTGTAGCCGTCCGGCTCGTGCACCGTGGACGGGTTGGACCTGTCGATCATCGGTCCATTATCGAGTCGCCGCCGCCCGAGGCCACCGACTTATCCCGGTCGCGTGATGCATCCGGCCGCGATCCGCACCGCGCGTCACCATAGTCACGGGTGGCCCGGCGGGCCGGTGGGCGGCCGGGTCTTGCCGGGCGGGTGAGACAAGGTCTCGGCGGCGGTATGGCCGGGTGGGCGGGTCTTGGCGGTGGTTCAGGTGGCCAGGCGGGCGGCCAGGCCGTCGACGAACATCGTCAGGGCGAAGTCGAAGCTGTCGCGGTCTACGGCGTCGGCGTGTTCGCGTAGGCGGTGGGCGTCGCCCAGCGATGGGTAGCGGTCGAGGTAGACCTGGACGTCGTCGACGAACCCGCGGGAGAAACTGCCCATCGCCGCGCCCAGCACCAGGTATTTCGTGGACGCGCCGATCATCGTGGCCTCGCGTGGGGGCCAGCCGGCGGCTACCAGGCCGCCGTGGATGGCGTCGGCGCGGCGCAGTGAGGCGTCGCGCTGGCCGGGGCCTCGTGCCAGGAACGGGACGATGTTCGGGTGCTCGGCCAGCGCCGCCCGGTAGGAGCGGGCCCAGGTCAGCAGGCCCTCGCGCCAGCCGTCGGCGAAGGCCGACACGTCCACCTTCTCCATGATCTCGCTGGCCACGTCGTCGAGCAGCTGTTCCTTGGTGGGGTAGTGAAAGTACAGCGCGGGGGCCGAGACGCCGAGCGCGGCGGCCAGTTTGCGCATGCTCAGCCCGTCGAGCCCGTCGCGGTCGATGATCTCCAGGGAGGCCGCGCGGATGCCGCCCCGACTCAGAAGCGGCGTGGTCGGCCGTGGCATGCGAACCCCCTTGGTTTAACTAACGCTGTTAAGTTAGCATGGCCCGAGAAACCTGACAGCGTTCAATTACGGGAGCCGCTATGGACCTCGGCCTGACGGCGGAACAGCAGCAGTTCCGGGACGTCGCCCGCGAATGGGTGGACCGTGAGGTCGTCCCGTACGCCACCGAGTGGGACCGTGCCGAGCAGGTCGATACCAAGATCGTCGGCAAGCTGGCCGAGCTGGGTTTCCTCGGCCTCGGGATCGACGAGGAGTGGGGCGGCTCGGGCGGTGACTTCCTGACGTACTGCCTCATGATGGAAGAACTGGGTCGCGGCGACACGTCGGTCCGGGGGATCGTCTCGGTGACGCTCGGCCTCGTCGCCAAGAGCATCCAGAAATACGGGACCGGTCAGCAGAAAGCCGACTGGCTGCCGAAGCTGTGCGCGGGCGAGGTGCTCGGTTGCTTCGGCCTGACCGAGCCGGGCACGGGCTCCGACGCCGGTTCGCTGATCACGAAAGCCGTGCGTGACGGCGACGACTGGGTGATCAGCGGCGAGAAGATCTTCATTACCAACGGCACGTGGGCGGGTGTGGCGCTGATCTTCGCGCGCACCGGCGGTCCTGGTCCGAAGGGCGTGACGGCTTTCCTCGTACCCACGAATGAAAAAGGTTTCGGTCGAAAAGAGATCAAAGGCAAGCTCGGCCTGCGTGGCCAGGCCACGGCGGAGATCAGCCTCGACGAGGTCAGGGTGAGTGACGCCCACCGGCTCGGCGGGGAGGGTGAGGGCTTCAAGATCGCGATGGCCGCCCTCGACAAGGGCCGCATCGCCGTCGCCGCGGGCTCGGTCGGACTGGCCCGCGGATGCCTCGAGGCGAGCATCGCGTACGCCGGGGAGCGCACCCAGTTCGGCAAGCCCATCGCGAGCTACCAGCTGGTCCAGGAGATGATCGCCGACGTCGCGGTCGAGACCGACGCCGCCCGCCTGCTCGTCTGGCGGGCCGCCGACCTGGTCGACCGCGGCCTGCCGTATCGGACCGAGGCCTCGATGGCGAAACTGTTCGCCACCGAGTCCGCCGTCAAGGCCGCCAACCAGGCCATTCAGATCTTCGGCGGGTACGGCTACGTCGACGAGTTCCCGGTCGGCAAGGCCATGCGCGACGCCCGGGTCACCACCCTCTACGAGGGCACCAGCCAGATCCAGAAACTTCTCATCGGCCGTGCGCTGACCGGAATCAGCGCGTTCTGAGACAGGGGAATCGCAACATGAGGGTAGCCGTCGTGACCGGCGCCGCGCGGGGTATCGGCGCCGCCACCGCCATCCAGTTCGCGCGCGAGGGCGCCGCCGTCGCGGTGCTCGACCTCGACGAGCAGGCGTGCAGCGAGACCGTCGACCGGATCAAGGCATCCGGGGGCACCGCGATCGCGTTCGGCTGTGATGTCGCCGACGAGGCACAGGTCGACGCCGTGATCAACAAGGTGGCCGGGGAGCTTGGCGGGGTTGACGTACTGGTCAACAATGCCGGGGTGCTCCGCGACAACCTGCTGCACAAGATGTCCGTGCTCGACTGGGACATCGTGATGAACGTGCACCTGCGTGGCGCGTTCCTGTGCAGCCGTGCCGCCCAGCGGCACATGGTCGCCAAGCGCTCGGGCAAGATCGTGAACACGTCGAGCGTGTCCGCGCTCGGCAATCGTGGTCAGGCAAACTACTCCGCGGCGAAAGCGGGTATCCAGGGCCTGACCCGTACCCTCGCCATGGAGCTCGGACCGTTCAACATCAACATCAACGCGGTCGCGCCAGGTTTCATCGTCACCGAGATGACCGACGCCACCGCGGCCCGGGTCGGCGTGTCCGCGGCCGACATGCGGGCCAAGGCCGCCGAGGTCACGCCGCTGCGACGGGTCGGCCGGCCCGAGGACATCGCCCGGGTGGTCGCGTTCCTCGCCAGTGACGCGGCATCCTTCATCACCGGACAGACGATCTACGTCGACGGCGGACGCCGTCTCTAGCACAGAGGATCTTTGATGCGCCGCACTGTTTTCAACGAGGACCACGAGGCGTTCCGCCAGACCCTGCGGGACTTCATCGAGACCGAGGTGGTTCCCCGCTACGACCAGTGGTTCCAGGACGGTCAGGTGCCGCGGGACTTCTACAAGCAGCTCGCCGAGCTGGGCCTGTTCGGCATCGAGGTGCCCGAGGAGTACGGCGGCGCCGGCATCGACAGCTTCAAGTTCGCCGCGGTGCAGACCGAGGAGACCATGCGTGCCGGGGTCTCGTTCGGCGCGGCCGGGGCGCACGTGGCGCTGGGCCTGCCGTACCTGCTGGACCTCGGCACCGAGGAGCAGAAGCGGCGCTGGCTGCCCGACTTCGTCTCCGGCGACACGATGTACGCGCTGGCCATGACCGAGCCGGGCACCGGCAGTGACCTGGCCGGCATGAGCACGACGGCGAAGCTGAGCGAGGACGGCACGCACTACGTGCTCAACGGCGCGAAGACCTTCATCACCGGTGGTGTCCTCGCCGACCGGGTGATCGTCTGCGCCCGTACCTCCCCGTCCAAGCCCGACGACCGCCGCTACGGCATCACCCTGCTGAACGTCGACACCTCGCTGCCCGGCTACTCGGTCGGCCGCAAGCTCGACAAGCTCGGCCTGCGTACCTCCGACACCGGCGAGCTGGCGTTCGTCGACGTGAAGGTTCCCGTGGAGGACCGGCTCGGCGAAGAGAACAAGGGCTTCTACTACCTCGGCAAGAACCTGCCGAAGGAGCGCCTGAGCATCGCCTACGGCGCGTACGCGCAGGCCGCGGCGGCGGTCCGGTTCGCCAAGCAGTACGTGCTGGACCGCAAGGTGTTCGGCCAGCCGGTCGCCAGCTTCCAGAACACGAAGTTCGAGCTGGCCGCCTGTCAGTCCGAGGTGGACGCCGCGCAGGCGGTCGCCGACCGTGCGCTGGAGGCGCTGGACGCGGGCGAGCTGACGGCCGCCGAGGCCGCGTCGGCGAAGCTCTTCTGCACCGAGGTCGCGCACCGGGTGATCGACCGCTGCCTGCAGCTGCACGGCGGTTACGGCTTCATCAACGAGTACCCGATCGCCCGCCTCTACGCCGACAACCGCGTCAACCGGATCTACGGCGGCACCTCCGAGGTGATGAAGATGATCATCGCGAAGGACATGGGTCTCTAGATCAAAACCATTATCCGGTACGGAAGGGACAGCTCTCGCCGCATCGGAACAGTCCCGGACTACCGCGCGACGTCCGCGGTGGTCCGGGCCGACAGCGCGACCGCCGGGCTTATGCGGTGGTCACCGGCTGTGCGGCACCGCTGTCCCGGCCCGCCCGGGACAGCGCTGCCGCACAGCCGGTCCCTATGGTGAGCGCATGCTCGTGCTCTCCGCCGCCGACGTGCACGCCCTGCTGACTCCGGACTCCTGCCGTGAACTCATGCGCGAGGCGCTGACCGCGCTCGCCGACGACCGGGTCTTCCTGCCGCTGCGCACGGTCGTCCGGCCGCCGCGCCTGAACGGCCTGATCGCGCTGATGCCCACACACCTGTTCGGTGAGAACCCGGCGTTCGGGATGAAGTCGGTCTGCGTCTTCCCGGACAACCCGCGCTCCGGCAAAGACGCCCACCAGGGGGTGGTGACACTCTTCGCCCCGGGCACCGGCGAACCGCTGGCGGTGATCAACGCGGCCGCGGTCACCGAGATCCGTACCGCCGCGGTGTCCGCTCTCGCCACCGCGGTACTGGCCCGCCCGGACGCCCGCGTGCTGACCGTTTTCGGTAACGGCACTCAGGCGCGGGCCCACCTCAGGGCGCTGGCCGGTTCGTTCGAGGAGGTGCGGACGGTCACCCGGTCGACGGCGGACCCGGCGGCCGCCTGCGCCGGCGCGGACGTCATCGTCACCGCCACCACGGCGACCGACCCGATCCTGTTCGCCGAATGGGTGGAACCCGGGACGCACGTCAACGCGGTCGGCTCGTCCATTCCCACGGCCGCCGAACTGGACCCGTACCTGCTGGCGAAGTCGGTCCTGTTCGCCGACCGCCGGGAGTCGCTGCTCAACGAGTCGGGCGACTACCTACGGGCCGCCCACCTGATCGGTCCCGGACATGTACGCGGTGAACTCGGCGAGGTCCTGACGGGCCGTGCTCCCGGGCGCACCGCACCCGGGGAGATCACCGTGTTCAAGTCGCTGGGCCTGGCGATCGAGGATGTCGTGGTGGCCCGCCACCTCTACGAGCGGGCCCGGTCGTCCGGCCGGGGCAGCGACGTCCCGTTCTGATGCCGGTCGATCGCCTCCTCGGGGGACAGCCCGGCCGCCGCGTACCACGGCGCCACGTCGTCCGGCAGACCGGTGGACTGCCACAGACGTACGAGCGTCCGCAGCCGCGTGCAGGCGGTCATCGCCGTGAGCCGTTCGTGGGGCGGCATCTCCGCCGGAGTGAGCGCGTCGCGCCAGGCGTCCAGGCCGGGGAGTGGGATGAAGACGAGCGCGCTGAGTGAGCCGAGCACCCGGTCGCGCAGGCTCGGAGGGCCGGGCGGCACCTCGCGCCGGATCCGCTCGGCCGTCCAGCCCTCGGCGAGCAACGTGGCCACGCTGGCACCCTCCCACTGCGGGCGCAGCGGCACGCGGCCCAGCGGTCCGCCGAGCCGTTCGGTGAGGTGCGGCAGTCCGTCCGGGATGTGATCGTGCGCCCAGGCGAAGTCACGGGCGCCGCGGCCGGTCGAGTGGTGGTAACCGTACTGCTCGGCCGGGGAAGTGATGCCGGCGAACGACGCCACGGTGCGTGCGGCGGTCTCCGGCGGGAGGAGCACCCGGAAATGCGGCAGCCACCAGAATGAGAAAGAACGTTCTACCTCAAAGAGCCCTCCACGAAACACCCACCGAATCCACGACTCCAGCTCAGCCGGCGGCAGCGAGTTCTCGGACAGGATCCGTACGACCAGGTGAGCCAGGTCTTCGCGGTGATTCGGCACCCGGACCGTGGCCAGCACATGATCGAGCCGCCCCGGATCCCAGCGTGTGGCCAGCAGCCCGGCCATCGCCCGTGCCGGTTCAGCCGGTGCGGGCAGGTAGCGTCCACGCCCGAGGTCGTGCTCGTCGAGGCGCCGGTTCGTCTCCTCCGACCACGACACCGCGTCGCTCAGCCGTTGCCAGTACGGCCGTGCCACGTCGATCAGCTCGCGGACGCGTTCGTCGAGGACCGAGGTGATCACGTGCCCTAGGCTGCCGGGCATGGCGCTTCTCCACAAGGCACAGATCGTGCCCGGCAAGCTCGAACTGCTCGCCGGCTGGCTGCCGTCCCGTGACTGGTACACCGGTCCGGCCGGTGAACCGGAACGGGTGGCCGCGGCCCGGTTCGACGATCCGGCCGGCGAGGTCGGCGTCGAGACCCTGATCGTGCGGGCCGGCGACGGCACGCTGTGGCACGTGCCGCTGACCTATCGGGGTGCGCCGCTCGCCGGCGCCGAGCAGTGGCTGGTCGGCACCACCGAGCATTCCGTGCTGGGCACCCGCTGGGTCTACGACGCGGCCGGCGACCCGGTCTACCTTGCGGTGGCCGCCGAGGTGATCCGGACCGGCGGGCACGAGGCGGCCGAGGAGGTCGAGACCGACGGTGAGCTGGTCCGCCGTGAGCCGTCACTGCGTCTGCGCGGCAGCGGCACCGAGCCGGGCGAACTGACCGTGATCCGCGCGATCGGCGAGACGGCCGGCACCGGCCTCGCCGGAACCTGGGACGGCGGCTCGGCGCTGCTCGTCGACGGTTAGAGAGCGTCACCGGCCTTACGGGCGGCGATCAAGACCGGATCCCAGACGGGGGCGTACGGCGGCGCGTACCCGAGATCGAGCGCGGTCATCTCGGTGACCGTCATCCGGTTCCAGACGGCGACCGCGAAGGCGTCGATCCGCTTGGCGGCCTCGGTCCGGCCGACGATCTGGGCGCCGAGCAGCAGTCCGGTGTCCTTCTCGGCGATCAGTTTGACGGTCATCGGCACGGCACCGGGGAAGTACCCGGCCCGGTTGGTCGACTCGACGGTCGCCGTGACGAACCGGAACCCGGCAGCCTCGGCCTCCTTCGAGGACAGCCCGGTCCGCGCCACCTCGAGGTCGCAGATCTTGGTGATGGCCGTGCCGATGACGCCGGGGAACGTGGCGTACCCGCCACCGATGTTGATGCCCGCGACCCGGCCCTGCTTGTTGGCGTGGGTGCCCAGCGGCACGTGCGCGGGCCGCCCGCTGACCAGGTGGGTGACCTGCGTGCAGTCGCCGGCCGCCCACACGCCCTCGACGATGCCGTCCGGGCCGGTGACCCGCTGCCCCAGGTCGGTGGCGAGCGCGCCGGTGACGCCGAGCGGCAGCCCGGCGGCGTCGGCGAGGGCGGTGTTCGGCCGCACGCCCAGGCCCAGGACCACCACGTCGGCCGGCAGCACCCCGTCATCGGTGACGACCGCGCTGACCCGGCCGCCGCTGGTCTCCAGTCCCTGCACGGTGACACCGGTACGCAGTTCGATGCCGAGCTTGCGGACCGAGTCGGCGACGAGCGCGCCCATGTCCGGGTCGATCGTGGACATCGGCTGCCCGGAGCGTTCGACGAGGGTGACCCTCAGCCCGCGGCGCTGGAGGGCCTCGGCCATCTCGACGCCGATGTAGCCGGCGCCGATGACAACGGCGCTGTCGCGTCCGCCGTCCAGCCACTGCTGCAGCGCCGCGCCGTCGCCGAGCGTCTGCACCCCGAAGACGCCGCCGGCCGGGGTGCCGGCCCACGGCGGCCGGATCGGGGTGGCGCCGGCCGCGTACACCAGATGGTCGAAGCTCTCGGTGCGGCCGTTCACCGTGACCGTCCGGGCCGCCAGGTCGATGCCGGTGACCTCGTGGCCGGTGTGCACCTCGATGCCGCTCTCCCGGAAGGTGGCCGGGTCGCGGGCGATGAGGTCGCCGGGCCCGTCGACCAGCCCGCCCACCCAGTAGGGGATCCCGCATGCCGAGTAGGACGTGTACTCGCCCCGCTCGAACGCGGTGATCTTGAGGTCGCCGGACCCGAGCCGGCGACGCGCCTGGGACGCGGCGGACATGCCGGCCGCGTCGCCGCCGATGACGATCAATCGCACCCGGCCCATTCTGCCCCGGTTACCGGAAGATTTCCGGCAAGCTGCGGTCGATGGTTGCCCATCACATCAGCCGAGTTCTATGGTGACCCTCACCGATACCTATTACGCCATCCGTTTCCGCATACCGTCCGTCGAAGCGCTTCGACCGATTCTGGTTAATTGCGTCGTCCCTGGTCAATGCCGCCGGACGGTCCTTTAACCATGCGCTTATTAATCGCGAAGGAGATCGCCATGCGTCTCAGACGCGGGCTGACCGCGCTCGCCGCGGCCCTGCTGATCGTGCCGCTCTCTCCCGGCGCGGCGCGCGCCGCCGATCCCTCCTACCCGTTCCGGGACCCGGGCCTGCCGCTGGAAGCGCGTGTCGGCGACCTGGTCGGCCGGCTCACCCTGGACGAGAAGATCTCGCTGCTCCACCAGTACCAGCCGGCCGTACCGCGATTGGGCCTGAAGGTCTTCAAGACCGGCACCGAGGCCCTGCACGGTGTCGCCTGGTCCACCGACCACGACAACGGCGGCGCCAAGATCGACGCAACGGCGACCGTGTTCCCGCAGGCCGTCGGCCTGGCCAGCACCTGGGACCCGGCGCTGATCGAGCGGGTCGGCAGCGCCGTCGGCGATGAGCTGCGCGGCTTGCACGCGCAGAACCCGACCGTCTGGGGCCTCAACGCCTGGGCGCCGGTGGTCAACCTGCTGCGCGACCCGCGCTGGGGCCGCAACGAGGAGGGCTACTCCGAGGACCCGCTGCTGTCCGGCCTGATCGCCACCGCGTACGGCGACGGCCTGCAGGGCGACGACCCGGACCACCTCAAGGTCGCGCCGACGCTCAAGCACTACGCCGCCTACAACAACGAGACCGCCCGCGACCGGACCTCGTCGAACGTGCCGCAGCGCGTGCTCAACGAGTACGACCGCAAGCCGTTCGAGATCGCGTTGCGCAACGACGCCGCGACCGGCGTGATGGCCTCCTACAACCTGATCAACGGACGGCCCGCCACCGTCGACCCGGACCTCGGCACCCTGGTCCGCGACTGGAGCGGCGAACGGCTCTTCAACGTCAGCGACGCCTGGGCGCCGACCAACCTGACCGGCTCGCAGGCCTACTACGCCACCCAGGCCGAGGCGAACGCCGCCACCCTCAAGGCCGGTCTCGACAGCTTCACGGTCAACGACACCGACGCCGTGCCCACGGTCACCGCGATCAAGGAGGCGCTGGCGCGGGGGCTGCTCACCGAGGCCGACATCGACAATTCGGTCGGCAACGCACTGAGCATCCGCTTCCGACTCGGCGAATTCGATCCGGACGGAGGCCCGTACGCCGGAATCTCGCCCTCCGTGATCGACAGCCCGGCGCACCGCGCGCTGGCCCGCGAGACCGCCGCCGAGGCCGCGGTCCTGCTCAAGAACAACGGCATCCTTCCGCTCAGGGCCGGCGGTTCGGTCGCCGTGGTCGGACCCACGGCCGACAAGCTCTACAGCGATTGGTACGGGGGACAGCTGCCCTACGAGGTCAGCGTGCTCGACGGGGTGACCGAGCGGGCGTCGGCCGTCACCACCAGCGCGGGCGCCGACCGGATCGCGCTCAAGGAGGTCGCCACGGGCCGGTACGTGACGGCCGGCTCCGGCAGCGTCGGCGTCACCGGAACCACCGCGACCGAGGCGGCCGCCCAGTTCGACACGACCGACTGGGGCGATGGCGTCTCCACCCTGCGCAGCGTCGCCGACGGCAAGCTGGTCGGCTACGGCTGGGGCCCGTTCATCACTCAGAACGACGACCCGACCGGCTGGTTCGTCCAGGAGCAATTCAAGATCGAGGACCAGGGTGACGGTACGGTCGTGCTGCACTACGCCGGCTACGAGACCCAGGAGTCGTGGTTCCCGGACACCGACTACGTGACCGTGGGCGCCGACGGCAACCTGACGCTCGGTGATCGCGCCTCGGCGGCCAGGTTCACGCGGGAACTGCTCGTCGACGGGGTGGCCCAGGCCGCCGCGAGCGCGAAGAAGGCACAGACCGCCGTGGTCGTCGTCGGTACCGACCCGTTCGTCGCCGGCCGTGAGGTCCACGACCGCACCGGACTCGGCCTCGGCGCGCGCCAGGAAGCGCTGATCAAGGCGGTCAGGGCGGCCAACCCGCGGACCGTCGTGGTGGTGCAGAGCAGTTACCCGCAGACGATCAACTGGGCGCAGGCGAACGTCCCCGGCATCCTGTGGACCACCCACGCCGGAGCCGAGACCGGGCACGCTGTCGCCGACGTGCTGTACGGCGACGTCAACCCGTCCGGCAAGCTCACCCAGACCTGGCCGCGCAGCGAGTCCCAGCTGCCGGACGACCTGCTCCAGTACGACATCATCGACACCAGGCAGACCTACCTGTACAGCGACGACACCCCGCTCTACGCCTTCGGGCACGGGCTGTCGTACACGAGGTTCCGCTACGGCGTCCCGTCGGTCCGCAACGGCCACGTCAGCGTGACCGTGACCAACGCCGGCAACCGGGCCGGTGACGAGGTGGTCCAGCTCTACACCCACCAGCGCACCTCCCGCGACGCTGCGCCGTCCAAGCAGCTGCGCGGCTTCCAGAAGGTCGCGCTGGCGGCCGGGCAGTCCAAGACGGTGACGTTCGCGCTGAAGCCGTCCGACCTCGCGCGCTGGGACCAGACCCGGCAGCGGTGGGTGGTCGAGAACGCGGTCCACGACGTGCTGCTCGGCTCGTCCTCGGCCGACATCCGGCAGCGGGCCACCCTGCGGGTCCGCGGCGAGACGATCCCGGCCCGCGACCTGTCGCGGCCGACCAGGGCGGAGACCTTCGACGCGTACTCCGGTGTCCGTCTGCTCGACGAGAGCAAGGCCGCCGGAACCGTCGTCGGCGCGGCGCGGGCCGGTGACTGGATCGCGTTCAAGGACGCGGCGCTGCGCGGCGGCACCCGTTTCACGGCGAGTGCCTCGGGAGCGGGCACGGTCGAGGTCCGTCTCGGTTCGCCGACCGGCCGCCTGCTCGGCACGGCGACGCTGGCCGGCACCGGTGACGTCTATCGCTACACGACGGTGAACGCACCGCTGGCCCGCTTCTCCGGCCGGCAGACGGTCTACCTGCTGCCCAGCCCCGGCCTGCGCCTGGCCACGTTCAGCATCGGCTGACCCCACACCCGCGTGGTGACTTACGGCTCGGCGGTGGGCGTAGGTCACCACGCAGCGGGGCCCGGCGTTCGCGTGGTGAGTTGCGGCTCGGCGGTGGGCGTAGGTCACCACGCAGCGGGGCCCGGCGTTCGCGTGGTGAGTTGCGGCTTGTGGGTGGGCGTAGGTCACCACGCGCGGGGGTGGGGGCGCTGATCAGTAGGATCGACCGCAGAGCTGGCTGTGGCGACTTGGGGAGGCGCGATGCCGACGATCAATGATGTCGCCAAGGCGGCGGGGGTGTCGCCGAGCACGGTGTCGTACGTGCTCAGTGGCCGCCGCCCGATCTCGGCCGAGACCCGCGCCCGCGTCCAGGCCGCCATCGCCGAGCTCGGGTTTCACCCGCACGCCGGCGCCCGTGCCCTGGCCAGCAGCAAGACCAACGTGATCGCCCTGGTCGCGCCGCTGCGCGTGGACGTCAACGTGCCGGTCATCATGCAGTTCGCGACCGCCGTGGTGACCGCCGCTCGCTCGTACAACCATGATGTCCTGCTCCTGACCAAGGACGAGGGCACCGCGGGCCTGGAGCGGGTCGCGCACAGCACCATGGTCGACGCGTTGATAGTGATGGACCTGGAGCGCGACGACCTTCGCATCCCGGCGCTGCGCAAGCTCAAGCAGCCGTCGGTGCTGATCGGCCTGCCCGCCGACCACTCGGGCATCGCCTGCGTCGACCTGGACTTCGGTGCCGCCGCGCGGGAGGCGCTGGCGCACCTGGCGGGGCACGGCCACCGGCGGATCGGCCTGGTCGGCCCGTCCCCGGCGGTGTACAAGCGGCAGACCACCTACGCCGACCGGTTCCTCACCGGTTTCCTGGAGGCGTCGGCCGAGTTCGATCTGCGGACGGTCACGCACCCGTGCGAGCCGGGCGCCGAGGGGGTGCGGTCCTGCATGGCCGACCTCGACGCCGAACTCGACGGCCTGACCGCCCTGGTGGTGCACAACGAGGAGGCGCTGCGGCCGTTGCTCGACCTGCTGCACGCCACCGGCCGGCGGGTGCCCGAGGACATCTCGATCGTCGCGATCTGCCCGCGGGACGTCGCGACCTCGATGCCGATCAACCTGACCTCGATCGACATCCCGGCGCACGACGTCGGCACCCTGGCCGTGGAGACCGCGATGCGGCTGCTGGACGGCCGGCGCGTGGAGTACACCCGGCTGCTCGCTCCCAGCCTGGTCGAGCGCGACTCCTGCCGCGAAATCTGAACGTCACACCGTTGACATGAAGCGGGCTCGTTTCATAGCGTCTCGACAAGGCCGATCGTCGAAGCGCTTCGACGATCGCGAGGACTTCCCCCGGAGGTACCGCAATGCTCCGATCACGATCCGGTCTCGCGGCCGGTGCTCTTTTGCTGGCAGCAACCCTCGGTCTCACCGCGTGCGGCAGCGACGACGGTGGTGCGACCGAAGGTGCCGACGCCAAGACCCTGACCCTCTGGCACTACGAGGGCCCCAACAGCGCCATGGGCATCGCCTGGAACAAGGCGATCGAGCTGTTCAAGGCCAGCCACCCCGGCGTCGAGGTGAAGTTCGAAGAGAAGGGCTTCGAGCAGATCCAGCAGAACGCCCAGATGATCCTCAACTCGGACAGCGCGCCCGACATCATGGAGTACAACAAGGGAAACGCGACCGCCGGTCTGCTCTCCAAGCAGGGCCTGCTCACCGACATCTCGGACGAGTTCGGCAAGCGCGGCTGGGACTCCAAGCTGAGCGCCAGCCTGCAGACCACCGCGAAGTACGACGAAGACGGAATCATGGGCAGCGGCAAGGTCTTCGGGGTGCCCAACTACGGCGAGTTCGTCACCGTCTACTACAACAAGAAGATGTTCGACCAGTACAAACTGGCCGTTCCCACCACGTTCGACGAGTTCACCAAGGTCATGGACACCTTCGTGCAGAACAAGGTGACCCCGCTGGCCGTCGGCGGCGCGGAATACCCCGCCCAGCAGATCTTCTACGAGCTCGCCCTGTCGAAGGCCGACCGCAAGTTCGTCGACGACTACCAGCTCTACAAGAACAAGGTCGACTTCAAGGGCCCGCAGCTCACCTACGGCGCGCAGACGTTCGCCGAGTGGGTGTCGAAGGGCTACATCAGCAAGGACTCGGCCAGCATCAAGGCCGAGGACATGGGCGGCTCCTTCACCCAGGGCAAGTTCCCGATCCTGATCTCCGGCTCCTGGTGGTACGGCCGGTTCGCCGACGAGATCAAGGACTTCGAGTGGGGCACCTTCCTCTTCCCGGGCAACACCCTGCACCCGGGTTCCAGCGGCAACCTCTGGGTGGTTCCGGAGAAGAGCAAGGCCAAGGCGCTGGCGTACGACTTCATCGACATCACCATGCAGCCTGAGGTGCAGGCACTGCTCGGCAACAGCGGCGGTGTCCCGGTCGCGGCCGACCCGTCGGCGATCACCGACCCGAAGAACAAGGAACTGGTCGAGACCTTCAACAAGATCTCCACCTCGGACGGTCTCGCGTTCTACCCGGACTGGCCGGCGCCCGGTTACTACGACGTGCTCGTGGCCGGTACCCAGGGCCTGATCAACGGCTCGAAGACGCCGGACGCCTTCCTGGACGAGATCGCGAAGCCGTACAACGACAATCTGGCCGACCTCGGCAAATGATCGTGGCGCGGTGCGGGCGGTGACCACCGCCCGCACCGCGTGGGGAAGGGGTCCGGCATGGCCGGTCGTGTACGTAACCGCGGCTACGCGGTGTATCTGATTCCCGGCGTGCTCGCCTCACTCGCGGTGATCGTCGTGCCGCTCGTGATGACGGTGTACGTCAGTTTCACCAAATGGACCGGCGTCGGCGACCCGCGCTGGGTCGGGCTGGAGAACTACACCCGGCTCTTCGGCGACACCCTGTTCTGGCAGTCGTTCGGCAACATCGGCCTGCTCGTCTTCGCGATGGCGGTGATCCCGACCCTGCTGGGGCTGGTGCTGGCCGCCGTGCTGTTCGACTACGTGGCCAAGCGGTTCGGCGACCGGTGGGCCGGGCTGTTCCGCTCCGGCTACTACGTGCCGCAGGTGCTGCCGGTCGCGGTCACCGGCATCGTCTGGAGCTGGATCCTGCATCCCGGGTACGGCGCGCTCAACCAGATCCTCGAGTCGGTCGGGCTCGGGAGTCTCGCGAAGAACTGGCTGGGCGATCCCGACTACGCGCTGTACAGCGTCATGTTCGTGATGGTCTGGTTCCAGCTTGGCTACCCGATCGTGATGTTCATGTCCGGGTTGTCGCGCATCGATCCATCGCTGTACGAGGCCGCCGACCTGGACGGCGCGACCTGGTGGCAGCGGTTCCGCAAGATCACCGTGCACATGATCCGGCCCGAGTTCTACGTCGTGCTGGTCACCACCACGATCGCCGCGCTGAAGATCTTCGGTCAGGTCTTCGTGCTCACCAAGGGCGGGCCGAGCAACTCCACCCTGGTGCCGTCCTACTTCGCGTACAAGAACTTCTTCGAAAAAGCCCAGGTCGGGTACGGGTCAGCGATCTCCACGGTCCTGACGGTGCTGATCGTGATCCTCGCCTTCCTGTTCCTCCGTCTTCAGCACCGCTCGGAGGAGCTGCGATGACTGCCGTTCTTCCGTCCGTGACCAAGGCGCCCGCCCCGGACGCCCCGAAAGCCGCCAGACGCCGTGACCCGGTCCGCTGGATCGTCCTCGGCGGCCTGCTCGTCCTGCTGTTGCTGCTGGTCGGGCCGCTGCTGGTGATCGCCGTCAACGCGTTCAAGAGCCCTGCCGACTACGCCGCCAACGGGCCGCTGTCGGTGCCGGTGAGCCTGTACTGGGACGGCATCGTCAACTTCTGGAACCGTGTCGACTTCGGCCAGAAGCTCTGGAACAGCTTCGTCACCAGCCTGACGGTCGCCGTGCTCGGCGTCGTGCTGTCCATCCTCAACGCGTACGCCCTGGGTATCGGCCGCGTCCGCGGGCGGGTCTGGTTCCTGGTGTTCTTCCTGGTCGCCAACCTGCTGCCGCAGGAGGTGCTGGTCTACCCGCTGTACTACATCTCCAAGGAGGCCGGCCTCTACGACAGCCTGATCGCGATCATCATCATCTTCACGGTCATCCAGAGCGCCTTCGGCACGTACCTGCTCACCTCGGTCTACTCCGAATTCCCCCGGGAACTGCTGGACGCCGCCGCCGTCGACGGCGCCGGCAAATGGCGCACCCTGTGGCGCGTCGTCGTGCCGGTCAGCGGGCCCACCCTCGCGGTGCTGTTCACGTTCTTCTTCATCTGGACGTGGAACGAGTTCTTCCTGCCCCTCATCTTCCTGGTCTCCAACGACAACCAGACCGTTCCGGTCGCTCTCGGCGTCCTGCAGGGCGACCGCATGATGGACGCCACGACGACCAGCGCCTCGGCCCTGATCGGCATCGTCCCCGCGATGCTCTTCTTCCTGATCTTCCAGCGGACCCTCACGCGCGGCATCGCCGCCGGCGCCATCAAGTAAAGGACTTTCATGAAGTTCACCGACGGCTATTGGCGCAAGCGCGAGGGCTTCACCGTGCTGCACCCCGCGCACCTGCAGGACACCCGGCCCGGTCCGGACTCGCTGACCGCGTGGGCGGCGACCCGGCGCATCGAGCACCGCGGTGACACGCTGAACGCGCCGCTCATCACCGTCACGTGCACCGCCCCCGCCCCCGACGTCATCAGGGTCACCATCGAGAACTATCAGGGAGAGCGCTCCAAGTTCCCGAATTTCGCGATATCGGAGTCGTCAGGCGACGTGTCGGTCGACAACACGTCGATCACCTCGGGCGCGCTGACCGCCCGGTTCTCCGACGGCGACCACTGGGCGCTCGACTTCCTCGCCGACGGGCGCCGGCTGACCGGCAGCGGCTGGAAGGGCATCGGCGTCGCGACCGGCCCTGACGGCCAGTACATCCACGAGCAGCTCGACCTCGGCGTCGGCCATGTCGTCTACGGACTGGGGGAGCGGTTCGGGCCACTGGTCAAGAACGGTCAGACCGTCGACATCTGGAACGAGGACGGCGGCACCAGCTCCGAGCAGTCCTACAAGAACGTGCCTTTCTACTTCACCAACGGTGGGTACGGAGTACTCGTCGACCACCCCGGCAAGGTGTCCTTCGAGGTCGCCTCCGAGATGGTCACCCGTACCCAGTTCAGCGTCGCCGGGCAGCGGCTGTCCTACCTGGTCGTCTACGGTCCCACGCCGGCCGACGTCATCCGCAAGTACACCGCGCTGACCGGCCGTCCCGCGCTGCCGCCCGCATGGTCCTTCGGCCTGTGGCTGACGACCAGCTTCACCACGTCGTACGACGAGGAGACGGTCAACAAGTTCGTCGGCGGCATGTCCGACCGCAACCTGCCCCTGTCGGTGTTCCACTTCGACTGCTTCTGGATGCGCGAGTTCAACTGGTGCGACTTCGAATGGGACTCGCGCGTGTTCCCCGACCCGCCGGGCATGCTCAAGCGGCTCGCCGACCGGGGCCTGCGCACCTGCCTGTGGATCAACCCGTACATAGCGCAGCGCTCCCCGCTGTTCGCCGAGGGCGCTGAAAAGGGTTACCTGGTGAAACGTCCCAACGGGGATGTCTTCCAGTGGGACCTGTGGCAGGCCGGCATGGGCCTGGTCGACTTCACCAACCCCGAGGCCCGCCAGTGGTACGCCGGCAAGCTGCGCGGCCTGGCCGAGATGGGTGTCGACGCGTTCAAGTCGGACTTCGGCGAACGGGTGCCGACCGACGTGGTGTGGCACGACGGCTCCGACCCGGAACGTATGCACAACTACTACACGCAGCTCTACAACCAGGTCGTGTTCGACGTGCTGCGCGAGGTCAAGGGCGAGGGCGAGGCCGTGCTGTTCGCCCGCTCGGCGACCGTCGGCGGTCAGCAGTTCCCGGTCCACTGGGGCGGCGACAACTCCAGCACCTTCGAGTCGATGGCGGAGAGCCTGCGTGGCGGACTGTCCCTCATGTCGTCCGGCTTCGGCTTCTGGAGCCACGACATCGGCGGTTTCGAGGGCATGCCCGACCCGGCGGTGTTCAAGCGCTGGGTGGCGTTCGGGCTGTTGTCGTCGCACAGCCGGTTGCACGGCAGTTCGTCGTACCGCGTGCCGTGGCTCTTCGACGAGGAAGCCGTCGACGTGCTCAGGTCCTTCACGCACCTGAAGCACCGGCTCATGCCGTACATCTACGGAGCCGCCGTCGAGGCGCACCGGACCGGCCTGCCCGTGATGCGCCCGATGGCCGTGGCGTTCCCCGCCGACCAGGCCGTCACCCACCTCGACCGGCAGTACATGCTCGGGGAGAACCTGCTGGTGGCACCGGTGTTCTCGGCCGGGGGAGAGGTCTCCTACTACGTTCCGGCCGGCCGGTGGACCCGCTATCTGCCGGCCACCGGCACGGCGGACGTCATCGAGGGCCCCTCCTGGGTGACCGAGACCCACGGCTTCGACACCGCTCCGCTGCTGGTCCGCCCCGGCACGGTCCTGCCGGTGGGCGCCCGCGAGGACCGCCCCGACTACGACTACCGCGACGGCGTCACCCTGCACCTCTTCGAACCGGCCGAGGGCCGTACCGCGGTCGTCGTCCCGGGCCTGAACAGCGCCGACACGGTGTTCACCGTCGCCCGCGAGGGCTCCCGCATCGTGATCGGCCGGATGGGCGACGCGCTGCCCTGGCGCGTCCGCCTCGGCGACACCGTCACCGACCTGCCCGCCGACGAGGACAGCTGCACCCTCACCCTGGGTTAGCAGCCCGGAGCGCCCGGCACCGCCCTCCGGCGGTGCCGGGCGCTTCCGTGTTCTCACAGCGCCTGACGCCTCGGGTTCGGCGAGCTGCCGTTCTCACCGTGTCCGGCGTTCCGGGTTCGGCGAGCAGCCGTTCTCACCGTGTCCGGCGTTCCGGGTTCGGCGAGCTGCCGTTCTCACCGTGTCCGGCGTTCCGGGTTCGGCGAGCTGCCGTTCTCACCGTGTCCGGCGCTGGGGAATCAGCGACCAGCCGCTGCGGTCGGCACAGGCCCGCCGCCCACCGCCGGCACCGGGGCGGCAGGGCGTTGTGGCCGCGGGTGCCGGGGCCGGGCGTTTCTTGCGCTCCTGCTCGTCCCTTGCGCTCCTGCCCGTCGATCTTGATCAGTTCGGCGGCCTGTCTGATCGCACGCTGCTGGTACTCGATTCGGCATCCTGGTTGAGCGACTGCTTAAACTGCTCTAGGCTCAGGTTTGAGCGACCGCTCAATCATGGTGGCCGGCACCGTTGGAGGACTGAGATGAGAACCCCGCGCCTGACGAGTCGGGTCGAGCGTCGCCTCCTGATCAACTACCGCACGGACCCGGAGATCACCGCCCGGCTGGTGCCCGCCCCGATGCGGCCGCAGATCGTCGAGGGGTGGGCGGTGTCCGGGATCTGCCTGATCCGGCTGGGCCGGACGCGGCCGCTGTTCGTGCCAGCGCCGCTCGGGCCGGGCAGTGAGAACGCCGCGCACCGGATCGCGGTCGAGTGGGACACGCCCGACGGCGTCGCCTACGGCGTCTACATCCCGCGTCGCGACACCGGCTCCCGGATCAACGCCGTCGCCGGCGGGCGGGTGTTCCCTGGGCGGCACCATCTCAGCCGGTTCGACGTGCACGAGACTCCTGCGGAACTGCGGATCGATTTCACCGATCCGGCCGACGCGACGAGTGCCGGCGTCCACGTGCGGATCGCCGGCAAAGCGTCCTCACCCGGCGGTCCGGTTCCGTCCGGCGGTCCGGTTTCGCCTGGCGGTGCGGTTTCGCCTGGCGGTGCGGTTTCGTCCGGCGGTGCGGTTTCGTCCGGCAGTCCGATTTCGTCCGGCAGCGCGTCCTCATCCGGCATCGCGTTCTCACCCAGCAGTGCGGGTTCACCCGGCAGCTCCGCCCCAGCGAGGGCGCTTCGTCAGGACGAGGGGGCCTTGTCGGGTGAGGGCGCCTTGTCGAGCGAGGGAGCGTTGCCGGGTGCGGGCGCGGCCGGGCTACCGGGCAGCCGGCTCTTCGGCGACCTCGTTCAGGCATCGGAGTTCTTCCGGCGCGGATCGGCGGGATACTCGGTCACCCCCGATCCGGGCCGCCTGGACGGCGTGGAGTTGTACGCCCCGGCCTGGCAAGCGGTCACACCCGGTATGCCGCAGCCGATCTTGCCGGTCACGGCGGTCGAGCTGGTCTCGGTGCGGTCTACCTTCTTCGACGACCCGGACCGCTTCCCGCCGGGGTCCGCGACGCTCGACTGCGGGTTGCTGATGCGCGACCTGGCAGCGGTGTGGAAGCCTCTCCCGTCGATGGCGGTGCGGGCCGCCGGTGGCCTGTCCACCGTCGCGAGCCGATGAGGGTCGTGATCGCCGGCGGGTCCGGCTCGCTCGGGCAGCGGATCGCCCGTGACCTGATCGGCCGAGGTGTCGACGTGGTCGTCCTGAGCCGATCGGCAACGCCCGTCCGATGGGGTCGCCATGTGCGCTGGGACGGCCGGACCGTCGGATCCTGGGCTGCCGAACTGTCCGGCGCCGCCCTGGTCAATCTCTGCGGTGAGCTGGTGTTCCGTCCGGCGACACCTGCCAACATCGAGCTGCTGACCCGTTCCCGGACCGAACCCACCCGGGCACTGGCGCGCGCCTGCGCGAGCCTGGACGGGCCACCGCGGGTGCTCGTGCAGATGAGCACGCTGGCGATCTACGGCGATGCCGGTGAGTCCGTGCTCGACGAGTCCGCCCCGCCCGCCGACGGGCCGCCGCAGATGGCCGGTGTGGCCCGTGCCTGGGAGGAGGCCTCGGCGGAGATCATCGCGGCGCGCCGGGTCACGCTGCGCACCGGCATCGTCTTCGACCCCGGCACGCCCGCCTTCGACCGGATCGCGGGCTTCGTGCGGTGGGGTCTCGGCGGCCGGATGGGCAGTGGCCGGCAGTGGATCAGCTGGCTGCATGTCGACGACCTGTGCGCGATCGTGCGCCGCTGCCTGGACGATCCCGGCCTGTCCGGCATCGTCCACGCCACCTCGCCCGAACCGGTTCGCAACAGCGACCTCATGGCGGCCTTCCGCCGGACGCTGCACCGCCCCGTCGGGCTGCCGGCCCCCGCGCCCCTGGTCCGGGTCGGCTCGGTGTTCATGCGCGCCGACCCGATGCTGGCTCTGACCGGCCGCCACTGCGTACCGGCCCGCCTCCGCGACGCCGGGTTCGAGTTCACCCATCCGGAACTGGAACCCGCCCTCGCCGACCTGCTCGGTGGCGGCGCTCACCGGTAGACCGTGCCCAGCGGCGGCTGCCGACGGATGTGCAGCCCCGGCAGCGGTGCCAGCGGGGGAGCGATGCCCGGCCATGGCTGCCGAAGATGTGCAGCCCAGGAGTGGTGTCACCGGGTGAGAGCAGTGTCCGGCTGCGGTGGCCGACGGGTCGTACGGGCCCGGCAGCGGCGCCAGCGGGTGAGTGGTCCAGATATTTCGAGCTGTCGTCGGACGAGGCGGGGCCAGGCCGCGGGAGCGGCAGTCGCCGCTTGCGGCGAGGTCGAGTCGTGGTCCGGCTGTCAGACTCGGCGGCGACGGGTCAGGGACGCCACGTCGATGGCGAACGGGAACGGCTCCTCGGAAGCCAAGGTCTGGCCGGGGCCCGCGACCTCGGCCTGGCCGTAGCAGCCGTCGGCCAGGCGGTGCAGGTGCAGTTCGACCGAGTCCTCCGGCTGTTCCACCCGTAGGTACCAGCCGATGCCGGCCGCGGCGTACAGCTGTGGCTTGAGCAGCCGGTCCGTCCCGGCGACACCACTTCGACGACGAGGTGGGCCTCGGCCGCCTCGACCGTCGTCCCGAGATCGTCGGTGTCGGCCACGACGATGTCGGGCTGGACGATGCGCCCGCCCGCGAGCCGCAGATTGACGCCCTGCAGCACCAGGAGCCCGGTTTCTTCGGCGGGTGCGTACAACCCGACGGCGAGTAGGTAGGCGAGGTACTGATGGCGTTTGCTCGGCGCGGGGCTGACCCACGGGCTCCCATCGATCGGTTCGATCCGATTGGGGGTCTCACGGAGCGCGAAGAATTCCTCTTCGGTCCAGGGTTCTGGGTACTCCAGCATTGCCATGCTCATCGGTTCGCCTCACTTTGTCGGCGGATTCGGCCTCGAGCCTGCCATGGTGCGTCTCCTGCACGCGAAGCCAGCCATAAGTGCAACGCCGTGTCAGCGTCTCGAACGGGCCCCGGTGGCCGGCGGCCCGCATCCGGTCGGCGATCAGGACGGTGGCCAGCCAGGTGGCGGTGGCCAGCACGGCCGTGCCCGTCACGGTCAGCGTGCCGGACAGGTCGAGCAGGAACGGGGTGAACACCACCGCCCACGTCACCGACTGCAGGAGGTAGCAGGTCATCGACCGCTGGCCGGCCGCTGCCACAGCCCGGGACACCGGTCCTGGCCGCCGCAGGCGGAGGGCCACGAGCGACAACAGGGCCGCGTATCCGAGGCCGCCCAGTGTCCCGGTGGCGCCGTGCAGGGCGGCCAGCTGTTCCAGTGCGGGCTGGGCCGGGGGCGTGGTCACGCCCGCCAGGAGCAGGGCGATCGGCTGAGCGCCCAGGACCGCGGCGCCGAGACCGCCCGCGGCGGCGGCCGGCAGAAGCCGCCGATGGCGGTCCGGGTGCTCCAGGATGCGGCGGCGGCCCGCCAGCAGGCCTATCGCGAACGGGCACAGGAAGCCGAGCGGGCCCAGCGCCGCGACGAGCAGGGCGACCGGCAGACGATCCGGGATCAGGGCGGACACAGCCGTGGGCAGCATCGCCGCGTCGGGGCCGGCCGGACTGATCACCGACAGGTCGGCGTTCGGCAGGGCGGTGAGGACGAAGAAGACGACGGCGACGACGATCAGCCAGCGGTCACGCAGGAAGACCAGCCAGGCGCCGATGAACAGCAGCACGCCGTAGGCGGCCAGGATGTCACCGACATAGAACAGCACCGCGTCGACCAGGCCGATCACGATCAGGGCGGCGGCCCGGCGCCATAGCAGCCGCCGGACGGCCCGGCGGTCCCGCCTCCGGGCGCCGCGGACACCCGGGCGGTCCGGCTCCGGGTGGTGTGCTGCCGGGTGGGGCGCGGCCTGGCGGTGCACGATCTGGCGGTGCACGATCCGGGCGACGCCGTAGCCGAAGAGCAGGCCGAACATCGGGAACGCCCGCCCGTCGACGAACGTGGCGAGCAGCCAGGTCACGGCCCGGTCGACGGCCGAGCCGTCCCGTGGGTAGCCGCCCAGGACGGACGGGGCACGCAGGAAGTAGTGCGTGTTGGCCAGCGCGATGAACAGCAGCATGAGACCGCGTGCCAGGTCGGGGCCCAGGGCCCGCGAGGAGGTTTCGAGAGGCCCGGTTCGCATGCGTCGAACGTACGAACGAATGGTCTTGATCTGTAGTTGGCTGAGGTCTATGAATCCGCGACTTAAGTATCGAAGCGCCGGGCCAGGTCGCGGTGATGGGCGGCGGCCTGGTGTGCGTCGGCGACGCTGATCGGAGAGCCGGGCAGGGGGCCGAGGGTCGCGGCCAGGTCGGCGAGGCGCAGGTGCTGCTCGGCGGCGTGTTCGCGGCAGGGCAGGCAGGTGACGCTCTCCGGGACCCCGGACGTCATGGCGCGCGGCACCTGGCGGCCGCAGCCGGTCGCCACCTGCGCCGGGAGCTCGGCGACCAAGCCGAACGTGGACGCGAGCAGGTTGCGGGCGGCCGCGCTGGAACGCGCGCCGGCCTCGACGTGGATGTGCGGATCATCCGGAGTGGTAGCCATCGCCCTCCAGTCTGGCACCCCGCCGGGGCATCACTTCTGATAGATGTCCGGAATCCCGTCGGCGTCGTCGTCGGCCTCCTCGGTGGCACGCAGCCGCCGGTAGTGGCGGTTGCGGATCCGCAGCACCACGGTGGCCAGCAGGGCGGCCAGCAGCGAACCCGTCAGCACGCCGAGTTTCGCCTGGTCGTCGAGGGTGCTGCCGGAGCCGAAGGCCAGCTCGCTGATCAGCAGCGACACGGTGAAGCCGATGCCGCCGAGCAGGCCGAGGCCGAGCACGTCCCACCAGCTCAGGCCGTCGGCGAGCCGGGCCCGGGTGAAGCGCTGGACCAGCCAGGTGGCGGCCGTGATGCCGAGCGGCTTACCCAGGACCAGGGCCAGGACCACGGCGACGGTGACCGTTCCGGCGCTGCCGCCGACGGCCACGCCAGAGGCGAAGAAGGCGAACACCGGCACCGCGAAACCGGCCGAGACCGGGCGCCACGCGTGCTCGAATCGTCCGGCGAGGGTGATGCCGCCGGGCCCGTTCACCGGGACCGTGAAGGCGAGTGCCACACCGGCGACGGTTGCGTGGATGCCGGATGCGTGGGTAAGCGCCCAGACAGTGACAGCCAGCGGCATCAGCAACCACCAGGCCGTCCGGCCGCGCTGGACCAGCAGCCCGAACACGGCGACGCCCACCGCGGCGCACAGGAGAGGGAGCGGATGCAGACCGGAGGTGTAGAAGACCGCGATGACGGCGATCGCCAGCAGGTCGTCGACGACCGCGAGGGTGAGCAGGAACGTACGCAGTGCGGTCGGCAGGTGGGTGCTGATCACGGCGAGCACGGCCAGGGCGAAGGCGATGTCGGTGGCGGTCGGGACGGCCCAGCCGCGCGGTTCGCCCCCGGCGGCCACGAAGATCAGCGCCGGCGCGATCATGCCGCCGACCGCCGCCGCCACCGGCAGGGCCGCCCGGCGTGGATCACGCAGGTCGCCGGCGACGAACTCGCGTTTGAGCTCCAGCCCGGCGACGAAGAAGAAGATCGCCAGCAGGCCGTCGGCGGCCCACGCGGCGAGGGAGAGGTTCAGGTGCCATTGCGCCGGGCCGACCCGGAGCGCCGACAAATCCTGGTAAAAGTTTCCCCATGGGGAGTTCGCCCAGATCAGCGCCACGATCGTGGCGCCGAGCAGGAGCACGCCGCCGACCGTCTCGGTGCGCAGCACGTCGGCGATCCGGCGGGCCTCCGGCCAGGAACCGAGCGAGAACAGCGTCATGGTCGACCTCCGGGCATGAGTGAACACTCGCCGACCAGGCTTCCCGGCACACCGCGTGCCACTTTACGTCAGGCCCGGCCGGAGGGGCCGAAAGACCCGTGTCGCCGATTCGCACCGCCGATACGTTGATCGTGACCAGTCAGGAACTCGAGAACACCACCCGAGAGGAATGACCGTGACCGCCGTTTCGGACAACCGGGCCGCCACTTTCGACCAGGAACTCGTGCGGAGGCTCGCCGCTCCGGACGATGCCGAGGTCGCGAGCCTCGACGCCTGGTGGCGGGCCAACAACTACCTGACCGTCGGACAGATCTATCTGCAGGGCAATCCGCTGCTGCGCGAGCCGCTGAAGTCCGAGCACATCAAGCCCCGGCTGCTCGGCCACTGGGGGACCAGCCCGGGTCTGTCGTTCGTCTACGCCCATGTGTCCCGGCTGATCAAGCACACCGGGCAGCAGGCCATCTACCTGGCCGGTCCCGGTCACGGCGGTCCGGCCCTGGTCGCCGCCGGCTACCTGGAGGGCACGTACTCGGAGGTGTACCCGAAGGTCGGCCTCGACGAGAGCGGCCTGCTGCGCCTGTTCCGCCAGTTCTCCTCGCCGGGCGGCATCCCGAGCCACGTGTCGGTGACCACGCCCGGCAGCATCCACGAGGGTGGCGAGCTCGGCTACGTGCTGGTGCACGCGTTCGGTTCGGTGATGGACAACCCGGACCTGCTGGCGATCGCCGTCGTCGGTGACGGCGAGGCCGAGACTGGCCCCCTCGAAGGCTCGTGGAAGGGCATCTCCTTCCTCAACCCGGCGCACGACGGCGCGGTCCTGCCGATCCTGCACCTCAACGGCGCGAAGATCGCCGGCCCGACCGTTCTGGCCCGCAAGGATCCGGCCGAGGTGCGCAAACTCCTGGAGGGTCACGGCTACGACGTCCTCGAGATCGAGGGCGAGGACCTGCCCGGCATGCACACGCGGTTCGCGGCGCTGCTGGCCGAGGCCTGGGGCAAGATCAAGTCCATTCAGAGCCAGGCCCGCGGCGGTACGTGGGACGGCAGCCGCCCCCGGTGGCCTTTGATCATCATGCGTACGCCCAAGGGCTGGACCGGCCCCGGCAAGATCGACGGGATCACGGTGACCGGCACGTGGCGCTCGCACCAGGTCCCGCTCTCCGGCGTCAAGGGCAACGACGAGCACCTCGCCGAGCTGGAGAAGTGGCTGAAGTCGTACCGGCCGGAGGAGCTCTTCGACGCCACCGGCGCCCCGGTCGGCAAGATCCGGGAGCTCGCGCCGCCCGGCTCGCTGCGGATGAGCGCGAGCCCGCACGCCAACGGCGGCCTGCTCACCGCCGACCTCGACCTCCCGGACTTCCGTGAGTACGCCGTCGACGTCAAGCGGCCCGCGGAGCTGCGTGCCGAGTCCACCCGCAAGCTCGGCGAGATGATGCGCGACATCTACACGCGCAACCCGGACCGGTTCCGGCTGTTCTGCCCGGACGAGACGAACAGCAACCGGCTCGGCGCCGTCTTCGAGGTCTCCGACCGGGCCTTCATGGAGAGTGTCACCAGCGACGACGTGAAGCTCAGCAACACCGGCCGGGTCATGGAGGTGCTGTCCGAGCACAACTGCCACGGCTGGCTGGAGGGTTACAACCTGACCGGCCGGCACGGCATGTTCGCCACCTACGAGGCGTTCGCCATGGTCAGCGCTTCGCAGACGGTCCAGCACGGCAAGTGGCTGCAGGAGGCGTCGCACCTGCCGTGGCGGGCCAAGGTGCCGAGCCTGAACATCCTGCTCACCTCGACGGCCTGGCGCAACGACCACAACGGCTTCTCGCACCAGGGACCCGGCCTGATCCAGGTGGTGCTCAACCAGCGGGGCAACGTGGCCCGCGTCTACCTGCCGCCGGATGCGAACACGCTTCTCTCGGTCGCCGACCACTGCTTCCGCTCACGGTCGTACGTCAATCTGATCGTCATCGACAAGCAGCCCCAGTTGCAGTGGCTCGACATGGATCAGGCGATCGAGCACTGCGCCAGGGGCGCCGGCATCTGGGAGTGGGCCGGCACCGACGACGGCGGCAGCGACCCGGACATCGTCCTGGCCTGTGCCGGCGACGTGGTGACCATGGAGACCGTGGCTGCCGCGCGGATCCTGATGGAGAAGCTGCCGCAGCTCAAGGTCCGCGTGGTGAACGTGGTCAACCTGATGACCCTGCCGCGGCCGAAGGACCACCCGCACGGCATGAGCGAGACCATGTTCCGCGAGCTGTTCACCGACCACGTCGACGTCGTCTTCAGCTTCCACGGCTACCCGGGCGCCATCCACCAGCTGGTCCACGGCCGTCCGGACGCCGACCGGTTCCGGGTGCGCGGCTTCATCGAGCAGGGCACCACGACCACGCCGTTCGACATGACGGTCCGCAATCGGGCCTCGCGCTACCACCTGGTGATGGACGCGATCAACAACGCCAAGCGGTTGCCGGCCGGCGCCACCGACCTGAAGAACTGGTGCGAGGCGCAGCTGGCGAAGCACGAGAAGTACGTGGTCGAGCACCTGGAGGACATGCCCGAGGTGCGGGACTGGTCGCTCGGCGACTGGGCCGAACACTGAGCCGAACACTGAGCCGATCCCGGTGGTGTTCACGGCGGTGGGAAATCCCACTGCAGGGTGCACGTAGATGAGCGTTACCGCGCGCGAATTAACAGATTCGCGCGCGGTTCGCCTATTGGAGTTCGCGAATCGGTCAGCCGCCGGAAATGATTTCTTGCGAAACTGCGGTCGAGACCTGTCTCACCCTTTCAATCATCGGCGCGGGCAGCGAAAGTGAGGGGAGCACATACCCGTCGCTCGACGATGAGGAAGGGGATCCCCGTATGCCCGCCACCCTGAACCCCTGGCCGACGACCCGGCAGGGCTCCACTGACCACCCGGTGCAGACACTGCAGTACCTGCTGCTCGCCCACGGTCACACGGTCACCGTTGACGGCGTTTTCGGCTCCGAGACCGGCGACGCGGTACGCGCCGTTCAGCGGGCCAAGAACCTGCCCGACGACGGGGTGGTCGATGCCGCCACGTGGCATGCGCTTCTGGTACCGGTACGGCCCGGGATGCGGGGCAGCGCGGTGCGCGGACTGCAGGAGGAATTCGCCCTCGACGGTGCCGACGGCATCTACGGGCCCAAGACCGAGGCGGCGATCCGCGATCTCCAGCGGACCATCCGCGGCAGTGGCACGACGATCGAGGTCGACGGCGTGGTCGGCCCGCAGACCTGGCAGGCGCTGGTGAGCGGCCTGCGCGAGGCGGCACCCCTCTCGAAGGCCGCCTGAGACCCCGGCTACGCGACCCCGCGGCGAACCGTCGCGGGGTCGAAGCCGAACGGGAGCTCCAGGCGGTGCGCGGCCATCAGGTCGCGGTCGGCCAGCAGCTCGCCGGTGGGGGCGTCGGCGACGATCCGGCCGGCGTCCAGGATCACCGAGCGGGGGCACAGCTCCAGCGCGTACGGCAGATCGTGCGTCACCATCAGCACGGTCACCGGCAACGACTCGATGATCTCGGCCAGCTCGCGCCGGCTGGCCGGGTCGAGGTTCGACGACGGCTCGTCGAGCACCAGGATCTCCGGGCGCATCGCCAGCACCGTCGCCACGGCCACCCGGCGTCGCTGGCCGAACGACAGATGGTGCGGGATCTGGTCGCGGTGCTCCAGCATGCCGACCGCGGTGAGTGCCTCGGTGACGCGGTTGTCGAGCTCGTCACCCCGTACACCCAGATTGGCCGGGCCGAAAGCCACGTCCTCGGCGACCGTCGGCATGAACAGCTGGTCGTCGGGGTCCTGGAAGACGACGCCGACCCGGCGGCGGATCTCGGTGATCGCCTTGCGATCGCCGGGCGTGACCGTCAGGCCGCCGATCTCCACCCTGCCCTCGCCGCCGTGCAGGATGCCGTTGAGGTGCAGCACCAGGGTGGTCTTGCCGGCGCCGTTGGGCCCGAGCAGCGCGACCCGCTCGCCGGGGGCGAGGGTGAGGTCGACGCCGTGCAGTGCCTGCCGCCCGTCCGGGTAGGCGAACGTCAGGCCGGTGATCTTGAGCGCCGCGGTCATGAGGTCATGCTAGGACGGCCGCCGCGACGGCGATCCCGGCGGCCGCGACCGGCAGGGCCGACGAGAACGCCCACTCGCGGGCGGCGGCCGGGCCGGCGGCAGGCGACGGGAGCCGGCCGGCGTAACCGCGCGACAGCATCGCCAGGTAGACCCGCTCGCCACGCTCGTAGGACCGCAGGAACAGCGCGCCGACCCCGACCGCGAACGCCTTGACCTGCCAGAGGAACCGGGGGTCGTAGCCGCGCGACAGCCGGGCGATCCGCATCCGGCGGGCGTCGTCGATCAGCACGTCGACGTAGCGCAGCATGAACGTCATGATCTGGGTGATCACGGTCGGGCAGCGCAGCCGGTCCAGGCCGTGGATCAGGTCTCGGGCCGTGGTGGTGGCGGCGAGCAGCAGCGACGCGAGCACGCCCAGGGTGCCCTTGGCGAAGATGTTCCACGCGCCGTACAGGCCCTCGACCGACAGCGACAGGCCCAGCCAGTCGACCCGCGCGCCGTGACCGAAGAACGGCAGCAGAACCGCGAGCAGCACGAACGGCAGCTCGATCGTGGTCCGCTTGAGCAGCCATCCGGCCGGTACCCGGGCGACGGCCGCGACCACGGCGAGCAGGACCGCGTACCCGGCGAACGCGGCGAACTCCTCGCGCGGCGTGAGCACCACGACGACGGTGAAGAGCAGCACCGCCACGACCTTCGCCTCGGGGGAGAGCCGGTGCACCGGGCTCGTCCCGCTCAGGTGCAGCGAGTTCACCCGTCGGCCCGGGGCCGGCGGCGCAGCACCCAGAAGAGGCCGCCGCCGATCGCGAAAGTGACCAGCACGCCGATCACGCCGGACAGACCGGTCGCGAGGTACTCGTTGTCGATGCCGCGCAGCGCGTAGTCGGCGAGCGGGCTGCCGGCGAGCTGGTGATCCTGCTCCTGCTGGGCCATGCAGGTGCCGCCGGTGATCTCGTCGTCGGCGTTGAAGGTGCAGCCCTCGCGGGCGGCGTGGTCGAGGCCGTCCGGGCTGCCGGACGCGAAGCTGGAGACGACGCCCGCCAGCAGCAGGGCCACGAGCAGGCCGCCGATCAGGAACTTCTTCATGCCGCGGATCCCGCTTTCGCGTAGGTCGGCTTGCGGAAGGCGCGCAGCGCGTAGACCAGGTCGGGGCGGACCTTGGCCACGGTCACCACGGTGGTCGCGGCGATCAGGCCCTCACCGATGCCGATCAGGGTGTGCACACCGGCCAGGGTCGCGGCGATCCCGCCCAGCGACAGCTCGGTGGTGCCGCCCAGGGCGTATTCGGCGACGAAGCCCATCGACGCGAGCACGACACCGATGACCGAGGCGATCAGCGCGGTCGCACCGAGCCCGGCGGTGGTCCGCGGCAGGACCCGGAGAAGAAGGGCGACGAGGACGTACGCCGCGGCGGCGCCGATCAGCGCCATGTTGGTGATGTTGAGCCCGAGTGCGGTCAGGCCCCCGTCGCTGAAGATCAGGCACTGGACGATCAGCACGGTGGCCACGCAGAGCGCGCCCACCCACGGCCCGACCAGGATCACCGCCAGGGTGCCGCCGAGCAGGTGCCCGGAGACACCGGGCAGCACGCCGAAGTTGAGCATCTGCACGGCGAAGATGAACGCCGCCACCAGACCGGCCATCGGGGCCAGCCGGTCGTCGAGGTCGATCTTGGCGCGCCAGACGCACACCGCCAGGCCCGCCACCGCTATCACCATGAAGATCGCCGAGACGGGGCCGTTGATGATCCCGTTCGCGATGTGCATCGCCTGCACGTCGTCCATGGCGCCAATATATTCGCCGTCTATGGTTGTTGCATATAGTTGGCAACTGGGCCAGTGATGATCTTCACCCCACCAGGACGTCCGCCACCTCGCGACGCGGGGACGGGTGACCCGGCTGGCCGAACCCGATCCGGAACGCGATCTGCGGGAACCCCGAGCGGCCCAGCGAACGCCGCAGCTGGTCGCGGGCCGTCGGCACCTCGATCGGCTGCGAGATCAGCGAACTGGCCAGGCCCGCCTCGGTGGCGGTGAGCAGCACGTGCTGCAGCGCCTGACCGGCCATCAGCTGGTCGAGCTTGCGGTCGCCGGCCGTTCCCAGGATGCCGACCAGCGGCTCCGGCTCGTAGTCCCGGCCCGGCGCGCGCCGCCGCCCGCCGAAGTTGCGCTGCGGAATCAGGTCCTGTGCCTCGGTCACCGTGGCGGCGGCCAGCTCCGGGATGCCCTCGGACGCCGAGCCGGTGTCCGTGAAGGCGACCAGCTCGGCCTGGTAACGGGAATCGCGGCGCAGCACCCGGTCGGCGCTGTGCGCGATCTCCGAGAAACCGGTCAGCGCGGTCATCCCGACCAGCAGGTCCAGCCAGGCGCCCTCGACCTTGGCCGCCTCGATCAGCCGTACCCGGACGTCCGCCGGCACCGGGTCCGGCCAGAACGGCTGCCGGTTGCTGTAGCGGCGCTCGATCGCGGCGTGCAGGTCACGTTCGGTGTAGGTGGGCGCCCGGCGCGGCGCCGGGGTCAGCCGGGCGATCAGGTTCGGTTCGGTGCTGTCCGGCAGCAGTTTCACCTCGGCCGGGGTGCCCGCCCACGCCAGCGCCAGACGGGCGTTGAACGTGGCGGCGCCCAGCGCCAGCCGCATCGCCCAACCCGCGTTGTCCGCGACCGTCAGCTGACGGCCCGGATCCGCGAGCACCTCGACGGCGCCGTCCCGCAGGCGGAACGCCCAGGGCTGGCTGTTGTACATGGAGGGAGCCTGGAGTCCGGCCGCGGCCGCACGCCATAGGTCGGACGAGTCGTAGCGGGTCATACCTCCACGGTGCCGTCTGCTTTTCGTGGCGTTAAGGGCCGAAGGTCCTACACCGGCACACGCCAGGTCACCAGGGAGCCGCCGCCGGGCCGCGGGCCGATCTCGAACTCGCCGCCCAGATCGCCGGCCCGCTCGCCCATGTTCACCACCCCACCGCGTGCCAGGGCCGGGTCGACACCCACCCCGTCGTCCTCCACCTGCAGGATCACGTGCTGATCGGCCACCCGGACGGAGACCCGCACGCTGCTCGCCCGCGCGTGCCGGGCCACGTTCGACAACGCCTCCCGCAGCACCGCGATCAGCTCCGGCACGATGTCGTCCGGCACCGCGCTCTCCACCGGTCCCGTCGTCTCCAGGGTCGGCCGGAACCCGAGCGTGTCCAGCGCCGCGTCGCAGGTGTCCCGCAGCTCGGTGCGCAGCGTCGCGTCCACCGGCGCCCGCAGCTCGAAGATCGACCGGCGGATGTCCTTGATCGTCGCGTCCAGGTCGTCGACGGCCGCGTTGATCCGGTTCACCACCTCGGGCCTCACCCCGGGAGCCATCGCGCCCTGCAGCTGCATACCGGTCGCGAACAGCCGCTGGATGACGACGTCGTGCAGGTCGCGGGCGATCCGCTCGCGGTCCTCCAGGACGGCCAGCAGCTCCCGCTCCTCCTGGGCGCGGGCCCGCTCCAGGGCCAGCGCCGCCTGGTCGGCGAAGGTCGACAGCAGCGAGGCGTCGTCGGTGCTGGCTGGACGGCTCACGATCAGCACACCCTGCGGGCCGCTCTTCAGCGGCGCGACCAGGGCCGGGCCGTCCGGCACCGCACAGGGCCACTCGGCGGCGTCGCGCAGGTTCTCCACGAGACGGTACGAGTCGTCGAACGCGGGCAGCGCCTTGCCGGTCATCGCCGGGTCACCGCCCTCCACCACCTCGATCCGGTAGCGGTCGCCCTCGCTCTCGAAGAGCAGCACCAGCACCATCTCGGCGTCGGCCACCTCACGGGCGCGCCGGGCGATGAGGCGCAGGGCCTCGGTGCGCTTGACCGTGCCCAGGAGCACGCCGGTGATCTCCGAGGCGGCGGCCAGCCAGCGCTGCCGCCGCTGGGCCAGCTCGTAGAGGCGGGCGTTGTCGATCGCCACACCGGCCGCGGCGGCCAGCGCCACCACGATCTCCTCGTCGTCGTCGGTGAACTGGGCGGCGGTCCGCTTCTCGGCCAGGTAGAGGTTGCCGAAGATCTGGTCGCGGGTCCGCACCGGGACACCGAGGAAGCTGTGCATCGGCGGGTGGTTGGGCGGGAAGCCGTACGAATTGGGATGTCTGGTGATGTCCGGCAGGCGGACCGGTGTCGGCTCCGTGATCAGCAGGCCGAGCACACCCCGGCCGGTCGGCAGGTCACCGATCCTCGCGTGGACCGCCGGATCGATGCCGTGCGTCACGAAGTCGGACAGGCTGTTGCGGTCCGGTGCGAGCACGCCGAGAGCGCCGTACCGGGCGTCGGCCAGCGCGCAAGCCGCCTCCACGATCCGCTGCAGCGTGCTGTTCAGATCGAGGTCGGTGCCGATGCCGACGACCGCGTCCAGCAGAGCCCGCAGCCGTTCCCGGCTCGTGACGATGTCACCGACCCGGTTCTGCATCTCCTGCAGCAGCTCGTCGAGCCGGACACGGGACAGTGGAGTCAGCCCTAGCGAGGGAGTCGATCCTTCGGCCACGCGTCGAGGTTATCGCCGGGACCTTCGGCCCTGGGTCATCGGGACCGTCCCGAGGTAGAAAGAAGGCATGATCCGAGTCTTTCTCCTCGACGACCACGAGGTCGTCCGCCGCGGCCTCATCGACCTGCTCCAGGCGGGCGGCGACATCGAGGTGGTCGGCGAGTCCGGCTCCGCCCAGGAGGCGGCCCGGCGCATCCCCGCCCTGCGGCCCGACGTGGCAGTCCTCGACGCCCGCCTGCCGGATGGCAACGGCATCGACGTCTGCCGTGACGTGCGTGCCGTCGACTCGTCGATCAAAGGCCTGATCCTGACCTCGTACGAGGATGACGAGGCCCTCTTCGCCGCGATCATGGCCGGCGCCTCCGGGTACGTCCTGAAGCAGATCCGCGGCACCGACCTGGTCGACGCGGTCCGGCGGGTCGCGGCCGGCCAGTCCCTGCTCGACCCGGCCGTCACCCAGCGCGTCCTGGAACGCATCCGCAACGGCGTCGAGCAGCCCCGCGAGTTGGCGTCCCTCACCGATCAGGAGCGCCGGATCCTGGAGTTCGTCGCCGAGGGCCTCACCAACCGGGAGATCGCCGGCCGCATGTTCCTGGCCGAGAAGACGGTCAAGAACTACGTCTCCAGCCTGCTGGCGAAACTCGGCCTGGAGCGCCGCACCCAGGCCGCGGTCCTGGCCACGAAGCTCCTCGGCGATCACCCCTCGCACCACTGACCGGCCGGGCGGCCGTTGACGCGTCACGGTAGTGCGCGGCTGCCGCTGCTGCTCGGCCCCGGTGTTGACAGCCGACATGTTTGTCACAAAACTGTCCGGCCATGGTGATCGTCATCGCGGGCGCCGTCATGGGCGGCCTCGCCACCGCGCTGAGCCTTCACGCCGCCGGCTTCCCCGAGCTCGCCGTCCACGATCGGGCCGACACGCTGCGCCCGCTCGGCGTCGGCCTCAACCTGCTGCCGCACGCCGTCCGTGAACTGACCGAACTCGGCCTCGGCGAACGGATCGCCCGCCTCGGAACGGCGCCAGGCACGCTCGCCTACCACAACCGGCACGGTCAGCCGATCTGGAGCGAGCCGCGCGGTCTGGACGCCGGTCACCGCTGGCCGCAGCTCTCGGTGCACCGGGGACCGCTGCGGATGGAGCTGCTCGCCGCGGTCCGCGAGCGGCTCGGCCCGGACACCGGCTACAAGGGAGCGGCCGGGTCCCACCCCGACGCCCTCGACAACCGGCCCTCGCTGAGCCCCGCATGACCGCCCTCGACGCCGCCCGGCTCGCGGCGGTCATCTCCCCGCTGCGGCGCACCCTGCTCTCGGCGGCCCGCGACGCCGAGCACCTGCCGGAGATCCCGGACGCACAGATCGAGATCATCCGGGCGCTGCCCCGCGACACCGCGAGTTCGCCCGGTGAGCTGGCCGGACGGCTCGGGCTGAGCCGTCCGACGGTCAGCAACCTGCTCACCGCCATGGAGGCGAACGGGCTGGTCGAACGCCGTCCCCGCCCCGGCAACCGCCGCCACGTCGAGGTCGTCGTCACCGCGAAGGCCCTGGACCTGTTCGACCGCTTCGACCGGGCAGGCGGGGATCTCGTCTCCGCGGCCGCCGCAACCCTCACCCCGGAGGACCGCGAGGCCCTCACCGCCGCCCTCCCGGCCCTGGAACGCCTGCGCGACGCCCTGAGCCGGCCGTCTCCGAAGGACATCTGATGAGCACGCTGCGACAGCGATTCTCCCGATGGGTGCAATCGCGGACCCTCTCCGGCCTCGTACCCGGCCCCTACGACGTCCGGATCCGGAAGAACCTGCGGGTTCCGATGGACGACGGCGTGGAACTGCTCGCCGATCTGATCCTGCCGATCGGCTCGGAGGAGAACCTGCCGGTCGTGCTGATCCGCGGACCGTACGGCCGCAGCGGCCCGGTCGCCGGGCAGGCCCGGGCCCTGGCCCGGGAGGGTTTCCCGGTGCTGTTCCAGAGCTGCCGGGGCACCTGGGGCTCGGGCGGCACGTTCACCCCGCAGATCGACGAGCAGCGCGACGGCATCGCCACCCATCGCTGGGTGCGCGCCCAGCCCTGGTGCGCCGGCCCGGTGGTCACATTCGGTGCCAGCTACATGGGCTTCACCCAGTGGGCGGTCGCCGGCAGGCTCCAGCGCGAGGAGCCGGGAACCGCTCCGGACGCCCTCTGCCTCATCACCACGATGCCCGACTTCGGAGCCATCACCTGGGACAACGGGGCGTTCGCGCTACGCAACGCGCTCGGTTGGAGCCAGATGATGAGCCGGATGATCAACCGCGAGCTCCTCGCCATGATCCTCGGCCAGATCCGGCCCGACCCGCGTCTGCGCAAAGCGTTCGGCGTGCTCCCGCTGACCGGCGGCGACGTGGCCGCGGCGGGCCGGGAGATCCCCTGGTACCGGGACTGGGTCCGGCACGAGCACCTCACCGACGGGTACTGGACCCGGCAGTCGCACACCGCCTCGGTGCCGGACGTGACCGCCCCGGTCTACATGATCACCGGCTGGTACGACATCTTCCTGCCCTGGCAGGTGCGCGACTACTCCGCACTCGCCGCCGCCGGTCGCCCGCCGCGGCTCACCATCGGACCATGGGGCCACCTCTCCCGCGGCATGGGTGCTCCGGCGGTCTCCGAGACGACGGCCTTTCTCAAAGGCCATTTCGCGGGTACGCCCGACGCGCGCCCCGCTCCGGTCCGGGCCTTCCGGACCGGAGCCGGCATCTGGCACGACCTGCCGTCCTGGCCGCCGCCCGGCGCCACCACCGAGACCTGGCACCTGCACGCCTCCGGCCGCCTCCACCCGGCTCCGCCGGACGACGGCGGAGTGACGGCCTACGTCTACGACCCCGACGACCCCACCCCGGCCCTCGGCGGTCCCAGCCTGCTGCCGGACTCCGGCCCCGTCGACAACGCCGCCCACGAGGCCCGGCCCGACGTGGCCGTGTTCCGCGGTGACCCGCTGCCGGAGGCCGTGACGATCGCCGGAACCCCGGTGGCCCGGATCCTGTTCCGGTCGTCGCAGCCGAGCGCCGACGTCTTCGTCCGGGTCTGCGACGTACACCCGGACGGCCGGTCGATGACCGTGTGCGACGCGATCCGCCGCATCGGCCCGACCGGTGACGACTTCCAGGAGGCCGAGGTGGAGCTGTGGCCGGCGTTCCACACCTTCGCGGCCGGCCACCGGATCAGTGTGCAGGTCAGCTCCGGGGCCCATCCGCGGTATGCCCGCAACCCGGGCTCCGGCGAGCCGGCCGCCACCGCGGCGGCGGTGTTCCCGGCCACGCAGGAGATCTCCCACGACCCGGTCCGCCCGTCACACCTCGACCTGCCGGTGTGGAGGGCATGACCGCCCCGGCGGTGCCCGGCCTGGAGGCGGCGTTCGACGCCGAGGTGCGGCTCGGGCCGCTGGAGGACCACGGCACGTCCACCTGCGTACGGCCGGAATCCGCAGCGGCCGGCCACCGTCAGTAGACGGTCAGGCCGTGGGCGCGGAACTGGGCACGGACGCGATCGAGCAGCTCCGCGGACGGTGCCGGCGTGCCGGCCAGTGGGAACGGCTGGTTGAGGGCGGCGTACTTGGCCGCGCCCAGCCGGTGGAACGGCAGCACCTCGACCCGTTCCACGGTGGAGATCGACGCGGCGATCGCGGCGACCGCCTCCACGTTCTCGACACTGTCCGTGAGACCCGGGACGAGGACGAAACGGACCCAGATCGGGATGCCACGCTCCGCGAGGCGGTGCGCGAACTCGATCGTCGGCGCGAGCGTCCCGGTCCGGGTGACCTCGTGGTACGTCTCCTCGTCACCGGCCTTGATGTCCAGCAGCACCAGATCGGTGACGTCGAGCAGTTCGCCGGACGCCTTGGCGCCGAGGTATCCGCTGGTGTCGAGAGCGGTGTGGATGCCCTTCTCGTGGCAACGGGTGAAGATCTCCCGTACGAGATCGGGCTGTTGAAGTGCCTCGCCGCCGGAGACCGTGACGCCGCCCCGCGCCACCTTGATGAAACGCTCGTATCGCGCGATCTCGGACATCAGCTCGTCGGCGTCCATGGGGCGCCCGCTGCGCCGGTACCAGGTGTCGGGGCTGTGACAGTACTGGCAGCGCAGCGGGCACCCGGCCAGGAAGACGACGAATCGCGTGCCCGGCCCGTCGACACCCGTCGACACGTCGAACGAGTGGACGCTCACAACGAGCCGTGGAACGTGCGTGAGATGACGTCGCGCTGCTGGGCCCTGGTGAGCCGGACGAAGTTGACCGCGTAACCCGACACCCGGATCGTGAGCTGCGGATACTTCTCAGGATGTTCCATCGCGTCCTCCAGGGTGGCCCGGTCGAGCACGTTGACGTTCATGTGGAAGCCCTGCCCGTCGGTGTACCCGTCGAGGACACCGACCAGGTTGCCGGCCTGCTCCTCCTTCGTGCGCCCGAGACCGTCCGGGGTCGACGTGATGGTCAGCGAGATGCCGTCGCGGGCGCTGCGGTACGGCAGCTTCGCCACCGACAGCGCGGCCGCCACCAGTCCGTGCTTGTCCCGGCCGTTCATCGGGTTGGCGCCGGGCGCGAACGGCTCGCCGAGACGGCGCCCGTCGGGTGTGTTGCCGGTGTGCTTGCCGTACACGACGTTCGACGTGATCGTCAGGACCGACAGGCTCGGCTCGGCGCCGCGGTACATCGGCTGCCGGCGGATCTTCTCCATGAACCGGCCGACCAGGTCCACCGCGATCGTGTCGACCCGGTCGTCGTTGTTGCCGAACGTCGGGTACTCGCCGTCCACCGTGTAGTCGACGACCAGCCCGGTCTCGTCGCGGACCGGCTTGACCTGGGCGTATCTGATCGCCGACAGGCTGTCCACGGCGACCGAGAGGCCGGCGATGCCGGTGGCCAGGAACCGGTGCGCCGGGTAGTCGTGCAGGGCCATCTCGAGGCGCTCGTACGCGTACCTGTCGTGCATGTAGTGGATGACGTTGAGCGCGTCGACGTAGACCTCGGCGAGCCAGTCGAGCGTCCTGTCGTAGGCCTCGAAGACCTCGTCGTAGTCCAGGACGTCGTCACCCAGCGGTTTCCTGAAAGGTGCCACCTGCGCGCCGCTGATCTCGTCGCGGCCGCCGTTGATCGCGTACAGCAGCGCCTTCGCCATGTTGGCCCGGGCGCCGAAGAACTGCATGTCCTTGCCGACCCGCATCCCGGACACGCAGCAGGCGATCGCCGCGTCGTCGCTGAGGTACGGCCGCAGCAGGTCGTCGTTCTCGTACTGGATGCTGCTCGTGTCGATGCTGACCCGCGCGCAGAACTCCTTGAATCCGCGAGGGAGCCGCCGCGACCACAGCACCGTCATGTTCGGCTCCGGCGCCGCCCCCAGGTTGTAGAGCGTCTGCAGGTAGCGGAAGCTGGTCCGGGTCACCAGCGGCCGACCGTCGGCGCCCATGCCCCCGATGGACTCGGTCACCCAGGTCGGGTCGCCGGAGAACAGCTCGTCGTATTCCGGGGTGCGCAGGAACCGCACGATCCGCAGCTTGATGACGAAGTCGTCGATCAGCTCCTGGGCGAACTCCTCGGTGATCCGGCCCTCGTCCAGGTCACGGGCGAGGTAGACGTCCAGGAACGTCGAGGTGCGGCCCAGCGACATGGCCGCGCCGTTCTGCTCCTTGGTGGCGGCCAGGTAGGCGAAGTACAGCCACTGGACGGCCTCCTGAGCGGTGGTCGCCGGGCCGGAGATGTCGTGGCCGTACGAGGCGGCCATCGTCTTGAGTTCGCCCAGCGCGCGGATCTGCTCGGAGAGCTCCTCCCGGTCGCGGATCACGTCGGCGACCGACCGCCGGTCGTTCAGCGACCTCTTGATCCGCTTCCGGTCCTCGATCAGGCGGTCGACGCCGTAGAGGGCGACCCGGCGGTAGTCGCCGATGATCCGGCCGCGGCCGTACGCGTCGGGCAGGCCGGTGATGATGTGCGATCGGCGGGCGGCGAGCACGTCGGCGGGGTACGCGTCGAAGACGCCCGCGTTGTGGGTCTTGCGGTAGTCCGTGAAGATCTTCCTGATGTCGCCGGGGAGTTCACGCCCGTACGCCGCGAGGCCGCCCTCGACCATCCGCAGCCCGCCGGCGGGCATGATGGCACGGCGCAGCGGGGCGTCGGTCTGCAGGCCGACGATCAGTTCGGCGTCCCGGTCGATGTAACCGGGCGCGTGCGCGGTGATCGACGAGGGCGTCGACGCGTCGGCGTCGTAGATGCCGTCGGCGCGCTCCTTCACGAACATCTCGGACAGCGTGGCCCAGATCCTCGTGGTGCGCTCGGTCGGCCCGGCGAGGAAGGCGGCGTCGCCGTCGTACGGCCGCACGTTGTCATGGATGAACCCGGCCACGTCGATGCCGGTCTGCCAGGTCGTGCCCGCGAAACCGCGCCACGCGTCCATGTCCGCCTCCCCTGTCCCTACTGGTGGTTCCCTCCCAGCGTCTCGTCCGGGCCGGCCGGCCGGGCAGGGCCGGAAGTCCCGGTCCGGCGGGGAAGCCGGACCGTGGCCACCGTGCCGCCGCCGTCGTTGCCGCTCAGCGTGATGGCACCGCGGTGCAGCTCGACGATGGTGCGGCTGAGTGCCAGGCCGAGCCCGGCGCCGGGGATGCCGCTGTGCCGGGCGTTGGTGGCGCGGTAGAGGCGGGCGAAGAGCCGGTCGCGCTCGGCGGCCGGGATGCCGATGCCGGAGTCGCTGACGGTCAGGACCGCGGCGTCCTCGTCGGCGGTCAGGGTCACGTGCACGGTCGCGCCGTCAGGGCTGTACTTGACCGCGTTGCCGATCAGGTTCTCGGCGACCTGCCGCAGCCGGGCGCGGTCGCCCGGGACGATCAGGCGGTCCGGTAGGTCGGTGCGGATCGCGGTGCCCGGCAGCGCCTCGGTGACGACCGCGGCCAGGTCGACGTCGCCGACCGTGAGCTGGGCGTGGCCGGCCTCCAGCGCGGACAGGTCGAGCAGCCGTTCGACCAGCGACCGCAGCCGGGCGTTGTTGCGCTCGATCACCCCGAGCAGTTCCCGGACCTCGCCGACGGTGGTGTCGTCGGCCTCCTCGGCGATCAGGTCGGTGTACGTGCCGATCGAGGTGAGCGGGGTGCGCAGCTCGTGGCCGACCAGCGCGATGTACTCGCCGATGCTGGCGGCCAGCTGGTGGGCGAGCTCCTCGGCCCGGCGGCGCTCCAGGTAGCCGCCGATGTGCCCGGCGATGCCGCTGAGCAGCACGGTCAGGGCCGGGTCGGGTTCCTGGTGCTCGACGGTCAGGACGCTGAGCACGCCGATCACATCGTCCGCGCTGCGCACCGGCACGGCCACGGCGGCCCGGTAGTGCTCAGCCTCGATCATCACCGGCACGTCCGGCGCCCGCAGGTCCGGCACCCAGATCGGCTCACCGTTGTCCCAGCAGGTCCCGGCCAGCCCTTCCCCACGATCAAGAACAGGAGGCAGCTGTACGACCGGAGCGCCCTCGGCCACGTGGGTGGCGGCCGGCCGTAGCCGCTGGGTGACCGGGTCCACCAGCCACAGCCGCAGGTACGGCCACCCCAGCTCGGCCGAGATCGCGCGCAGCACCTCGGTGCCGGCCCGGTCGGCGTCCGGCGCGTGCACCAGCGCCTTGAGCACCTCCGTCTTGCACCGCTCGTACTGGTGCTGATGGTGCTCGGCCGTGACGTCGTGCACGGCGGCGACCGCGCCGAGGATGTTGCCGCCCGCGTCGCGGACCGGCCGGGCGTTGATCGCGAACCAGCGGCGCCGGCCCTGCCGGTCGTGGGCGAGCACCCCGTCGTGCCGGATCTCCTCGCCGCCGAGGGCACGGTAGAGCGCCACCTCGTCGGGAGGGAGCGGGCTGCCGTCGTGGCGGCGCAGCCCGAACCGCTCGGCCCAGTCGCGGGCCGGCACGCCGAGGCTCTCGTCGCCGAAGAAGTCACGGACCGCCTGGTTGATCACGACGAGCCGGCCGTCGAGGTCGCAGGCCACCACGCCGGCGTCCAGGCTGCGCAGCAGCGCCTCGGTGAAGGCCGGGTCGTGCCGGGGCGGCGGCGACTCCAGGCAGGTCCGCAGCGTCTCGCTGAGCTCCTTGACGCTGAACGGCTTGGGCACCACGGCGTCGGCCTCGGCCGAGGCCAGGGTGGTGTCGCCGGGCGGCAGGTATGCGGTGATCAGCACGACCGGCACGGTGGCGGTGGCCGGGTGCTCGCGCAGCGCCCGGCACATCCGGATGCCGTCGAGATGGGGCATGTCCACGTCGGCGACGACGAGGTCGGGAGGCTCGGCCACCGCGGCGGCCAGGCCCTCGCGGCCGTCGTCGGCGAGCATGGGCCGGTGACCGAGCCTGCGGACCACCTCGGCGATCACCGCCTGATGTTCCGGGTTGTCCTCAACCACCAGCACCGAAGCCATGCTTGTAACCCTAAATCATATTAAAAGCCGCAGAGGTTTCGTCGGTGGCGGAGGCCGGGTACTGTGCGTCGGCACGCAGGCGAATCTCGGGGTTTTGCATGAGTGAGCTCACCGCCCACCTGGACGTTCCACTGGACCGTAGCGCCCCCGCTGCCGCCCGCCGGGCCGTCGCCGCGGTGCTGGAGGGCTGGGGCTTCCACGATGCCGACTGGCTCGACGCGGCTGCCGTCGTCGTCAGCGAACTGGTCACCAACGCCGTCCGGCACGGCGGTGGCTGCGTCTCCCTGCAGCTGGAGGCACACGGCGGCCGGGTGATCGTGTCGGTCGCCGACGGCTCGTCGGTGGTGCCCCGGCGTCGTGACCCGGACGGGGTCGGCGGCCGGGGGATGGCCCTGATCGAGGCGCTGTCGGCCGGCTGGACCGTGGAGAACTACCAGGGCGGCAAGCGCGTACGCGTCGAGCTGCCCCACCTAGATCGAGAATCGCCCCGCGGCTGCCCGTAACCCGTCGGCCAGCGACTGCACGTCCTCGGCGGTCCGGGCCACCTCGCCGACCGCCTGCCTGCTCGACGCGGTGCCGTGCGCGACGCTGGCGATGCTGCTCGCGATGTCCGTGACACCGCTGGCGGCCTCGCTCACCCCGCGGTTCATCTCGGCCGTGGTGGCGCTCTGCTCCTCGACCGCCGACGCGATGGTGGTCTGGAAGTCGCTGATCTGCTCGATGATCCGGCTGATCTCGTCGATCGCGGTGACCGCCTGACCGGTGTCGCTCTGGATCACGGCGATCTGCTGGGAGATCTTCTCGGTGGCCCGCGCGGTCTCCTGGGCCAGGTCCTTGACCTCGCTGGCCACCACGGCGAACCCCTTGCCGGACTCGCCGGCGCGGGCCGCCTCGATCGTCGCGTTCAGCGCCAGCAGGTTGGTCTGCGACGCGATCGCGGTGATCGTCTCGATCACGTCGCCGATCTGCGCGGACGACTCGCCCAGGCGGTTGATCGTCTCGCTGGTGGCCCGGGCCGCGGCGACCGCGTCGGTGGCCACCTGGGCGGCGTCGGCGGCGTTGCGGGAGATCTCGGTGATGGCCGAGCCCATCTCCTCGGTTCCGGCCGCGACGGTGTGCACGTTGCCGGAGACCCCGTTCGCGGCGGCCGCGGCCAGGCCGGCCTGCTGGTCCGCCTCGGCGATGGCGCCGTCGATCTCCCGGCTGACCCGGCGCATGGTGTCCGAGGCGTCGGTGAGCCGGCCACCGTTCTCGACGATCTCGGCGACCGTGGCCTTCACCCCGGCGACGGCCTCGTCCACGGCACGGGACATCACGGCGACCTCGTCGGTGCCGGTGACGTCCGGGCGCACGGTCAGGTCGCCCCGGGCCATGCCGCGCAGCACCTCGACCAATCGGCTGACCGGGCCGGTGACGCTGCGGGTCACGGCAACCGTGCAGACGGCGGCGGCGACGACCGCCAGGACGAAGACGACGATCATGACGGTACGCAGGTACGCGGCCTCGTCCTGAGCGTCCTGGGCCGCTTTGCTCGCGCGGGCGACGACCGAGGCCACCAGCTTGCTGGTCGTCTCGCTGATCTCGAAGTAGACGGGGTAGCTGCCCTCGAGCAGCAGCTTGTCGCCGTCGTCGAGGCGGCCGGCCGCGTACAGGGCGACCATCTGCTCGTCGGTCGCCTTGAACCGGTCCCACATGTCGCCCAGCTTGCCGAACTCGGCCCGCTCGGCGTCGGTCATGGCCCCCGTGTCGGTGTCGGCGAGGAGCTTCTCCAGCAGGCCGATGTCGTTCTGCAGGCCCTTGCGGTTCTCGTTGTCCGGACCGACGGCGTCGGCCGGCTTCATCCGGCGGGTGTCCCACACGTAGGCGATCTGCCAGCCGGAGATGTCGCCGTTGAAGAACTTCTGCTCGTCCACCTGGTGTTGCAGCCGCTGCAAACGCTCCAGCCGCGCGGCCGTGGCCGACTGGCTGTTCAGCCCCCAGACGCCGATGCCGACGGCCACGCCGAGCAGGACCAGCACGATCAGGAAGGCGCCGCCGAGGCGCCCGGCCAGTCGCATCCGCCGCAGAATCGCCATCGAGTGCCCCCGCTCGCCTCCGGCTCCCGTCCCTCCCATCGGCAGGGGCGACCCGGTGCTGAGCGGTGGATGATCACTTCGGGACGGTCATCCTCGCGACGGTTCCGCGGCCCGGCCCGGCGGACCGGACGGTGAGCATGCCCTCGTGCGCCCGCATGATCCGGTCCGCGATGCTCAGGCCCAGCCCGACTCCGGGAACGGCCTGGTCACGGGCGTACTGGCCGCGATAGAACCGCTCGATGACGTGCGGCAGCTCATCGGCCGGGATGCCCGCTCCGGTGTCGGCGACCTCGAGGGCGCTCGCGGTCACCCGGATGGTCACGGTCTGCCCGGCGCCACTGAAGATCACGGCATTGCGTACGAGATGCTCCGCCGCCTGACTGAGCCGGGTGAGGTCGCCCGGCACCGAGAAAGGGCCGGGGCCCGCCTCGATCACGATCGGCACCTCGCGCTGCGCCGCCTGGGCGCGGCAGGACGCCATCGCCGCCTCGGCCACCGCGATCAGGTCGGTACTGGCCCGTAGCAACGGCAGAGGCGCGCCCGACGGGCGGGTGCCGGCCAGCAGGTGGTCCACCATCCGTACCAGGCGTTCGCCGTTGCGCTGGATCGGTTCGATCATCCCGCGGTACGGCGCCAGCTCCTCGTTGTCGACCAGCAGCTCCAGATAGCCCTGGATGGTGGTGACCGGGGTCCGCAACTCGTGCGACACGGTCGCGACGAAGTCCTCCTCGCGGCTGATCGCCCGGGACAGTTCGTCACCCACCTCGGCCAGCAGCTGCCGGTTGCGCAGCGCAGCCAGGTGACCGGCGGCCTGCCCGGCCATGGTCCGCAGCAGGTCCAGCTGCCGGTCGCCGGCCGTGCCCGGCTTGTCGTCGAGGACGCACATGCCGCCGATGGTGTGGCCGTCCTCGTCGATCAGCGGCACCCCGGCGAAGAACCGGATGTTGGGGGAGCCCAGCACACTGGCCCAGCCGCGGTACCGCGGCTCGGCGAGGGCGTCCTCGATCACCAGCGGCTCGCGGGAGTCGACCACCGGCCCGGCGAAGGACGTGGCCCGCGGCCCGCCGTGACCGGGAACGCCGGTCTTGCCGGCGAACCACTCCCGGTCGGCGTCGATCAGTGTCACCGTGGACATCGGCGTGCCGAAGACCGCCCCGGCCAGCCGGGTCAGCTCGTCGAGCACCACCGGGCGCGGGGCGTCGAGCAGGTGATAGCTGTGCACCGCCGCGAGGCGGGCGTCTTCCCCTACTGCGCTCACAATTGCATCCGTTTCCCTCAGACGAGGCGGGTTCTCCGCCGCGCCTGAAGCATTTCGGCTGGTCGGAGCCCCGGTCTGAGAACTTGGCCGCCGGAGAAATCGCCGTCCGCCCAACCCTCAGCCACCGACCCGGCGCGGCGATAGGGAGCCACGTAACCCCGAAGGCCGGTCAGGCGAAGGAGAGCACATGCGGACCGAGCTGTACCGGTCGGGCGATGCCGACACCCGTAATGCAGGCAAGCCTATTCTGCTGCTCGTCGACGACGACGAGAGCACCATCGCCACACTCTCCCTCCAGCTGGGAAGGGATCACCGGCTTCTGGTCGCCGGCGACGGTGAGGAGGCGCTGCGCCTGCTGGCCGCGAACGGCCCGGTCGCCGCGGTCATCACCGACATGATGATGCCCGGCATGAACGGTGTCGAGCTGCTGGGCCGTATCCAGGCGGAATACCCGGAGGTGATGCGGATCCTGCACACCGCCCACGGTGACATGAACACCGCCATCGCGGCGATCAACTCCGGTGGCGTCTACCGCTTCCTGCCGAAGCCCGCGCGACGCGACGACATCATGCAGACCGTCAAGCAGGCCGTCACCAAGCACGAACACTCGATGGCCGAGCGCACCAAGCTCGACACCACCCTCAAGACCAGTGTCCAGGCCATCTTCGGGCTCCTGGAGCTGTCCAGCCCGCAGGGGTTCGCCCGCGCCGGCCGGATCCGCTCCCTGGTCGCCGAGCTCGTCCACGTGCTCGAGCTGGACGGGCTGTGGGAGATCGAGGTCGCGGCGATGGCGTCGCAGGTCGGTGCGGTCACCGTGCCGGCCGAGGTGATGCGCAGGCTCTGCGAGGGCGACCACCTGTCGCCCGAGGAGCAGGCCCAGGTCAACGCGATGCCGAGCATGGTGCTGCCGTTGATCAAGGACATCCCGATGCTCGAGGACGTGGTGGCCACCATCCGCGGCCTGGCCGGTCAGGCACCGCCGGCGGGCGGCTGGTCGCCGCTGGCCGAGGGCGCGATCAGCGTGGTCCGGACGGCGATCGAGTACGTGACCGCCGAGTCCCGTACCCACCAGCCGTCGACCGCGATCACCGCCATCACCCGGGCCGGGACCTGCGCGCCGCACGTGCTCGCCGCCCTGCGCAAGCTCAAGGGCCTCGAGACCGCCTCGACCGCCACACAGGCGTATGCCCTGGCCGACCTGCAGGTCGGGATGCGTCTGGCCGAGGATGTCAGGGCGCAGAACGGCGTGGTCCTGATCGGCAGCGGCACGGTCGTGACCGACGTGATGCTCGACCGGCTGAACAACTTCTCGCGCATGGTGGGTCTGGTCGAACCGGTGCTGACCGCGGCCTGAGCCACCGGTCATCCGGCGATTCGCTCGTACTCGCCGGTGAGCAGGTGCACGGCCCGCAGCGCGCCGTCGATCTCGGCGCGCAGCCGGTCACCGGTCGGACCGGGAGCGGTGACGCTGCCGGTCCGGGCCTGGTCCTCGACCTGCCCGCACAGGGCGGCCAGGGTTCCGGCGCCGATGTTCGCGGCCGAACCCTTCAGGCTGTGCGCGTGGTCGCGCACCCGGACGGCGTCGCCCTCGTGCAGCAGGCGCACCAGGTCGTCCGCCGCGAGAGGGGCCTTCGCGGCGAACGAACGCAGCAACCGGAGAATCAGGGCCAGTTCGGCCGGCGACGGCCTGGCCTCGACGAGATCGGCGAGACGGGCCCGGACGCCGGCCACCCTGGCCAGGTCCTCCGATGCGGTGGCGGTCCCCATCCGCTCATGGTGCGCCCGCCGGGGCACGCCATGAGCGGATTCCGCCGAAACGGCGTCAGGCCCCCCAGCTCGCCTGTGTCCCGCCGACGCGTTCGGTGGCGGCCGTCTGGGCGTACCCCGAGTCCTGGAAAGCCTTGACCGGATCGCGCGGCAGCCCCCGTGCCTCCCGCCGGTCCGCGAGAGCGCCCCGCACGTCGGTCTCGTAGGCGTCCATCAGCACCCGGTGCGCGCCCAGCACGTCACCCTCGCGCTGCGCGGCGGCCAGCGCCGCCTTGTCCACCTGCAGCGCCTTGGCCAGCGCCTGCTCGACGTTGAGCACCGAGACGATCTGGCCCGGGATCTTCTCCTCGATGTTGTGGCACTGGTCGAGCATGAAGTTGACACCCGACTCGGGCCGGTGCGCGTCCGCCGCCACGATCTCCGACATGATCCGGAACAGCTGGAACGGGTCGGCCGAGCCCACGATCAGGTCGTCGTCGGCGTAGTAGCGCGAGTTGAAGTCGAACGCGCCCAGCCGGCCCTGCCGGATCAGCTGCATCACGATGAACTCGATGTTGGTGCCCGGCGCGTGGTGGCCGGTGTCCAGCACGACGGTCGCCCGCTCACCCAGCGCCAGGCAGTGCAGCAGCGAGGTGCCCCAGTCCGGGATGTCGGTGGAGTAGAAGTACGGCTCGAAGAACTTGTACTCCAGCAGAATCCGGTGGTCGTCGTCGGAGGCGTCGTAGATCTCCCGCAGCGCCTCGGCCAGCCGGTCCTGACGGCCGCGCAGTGAGTCCTGGCCGGCGTAGTTCAGGCCGTCCGGCAGCCAGATCTTCAGATCCGTCGAGCCGGTCTGGCGCATCACGTCCAGGCACTGCTTGTGGTGGTCGATCGCCTTGCGGCGGATCGCCGGATCCGGGTTGCACAGGGAGCCCAGCCGGTAGTCGTCGTCCTGGAAGACGTTCGAGTTGATCGCGCCGATCTTCACGCCCAGCTTGTCGGCGTGTGCCTTCAGGTCGCTCCAGTCGTCGACCAGGTCCCACGGGATGTGCAGCGAAACCCGGTTGGCGAGCCCGGTGAGACGATTCACCTGTGCCGCGTCCGCCAGCTTCTCGTACGGGTTGCGTGGCCCACCGGGACGGGTGAAGACCTTGAACCGGGTGCCCGAGTTCCCGTACGCCCAGCTCGGGACCTCGATCGTGAAGCCGTCGAGGCCATCCAGGTCAATCATTGAGATCCTCCGTACTTGCGGTTGGTGAGCCCGTTCAACAGAGCGGCGAACACCAGCACCGCGCCGAGGGCGAGGAGCTGGTACTGCGAGCCCTCGTTACCGACGAAGGCGAGCAGGATGCCGGCGTTGAGCCAGACGATGAGCAGCGTGGCGAGCACGACCCCGGACACCCGGCCGATGCCGCCGGTGATCGCCACCCCGCCGAGGACGGCGATGGTGATCGCGGGCAGGGCCATGCCGTTGCCGGAGACACCGGCGTCCGGGCGGGCCGAGGCGAACTGTCCCACGGTCACCACGGCCACCAGGCCGGAGATGAGACCCGCGTAGACGTACGCCTTGAAGCGCGTGTCCCGGACCGGCAGCCCGGCCCAGCGACCGGCGACGTCATTGGTGCCGATCGCGTAGAGGCGCCGCCCGTAGGAGGTGCGGGCCAGCAGCAGCCAGACCGCCACCGCGGTGGGCAGCAGGAAGGTGAAGATCCCGAGCGGCACGTCGGGCACGTACTGGCCGAACAGCGGCAGCTCCACCGACTTGCTCAGGGAGAACAGCTCCTGGATCGGCTCGGTGCTGATCGGCTCCTGGTTGTTGATCACGATCGCCAGCGATTTGTACGCGTAGAACGTCGCCAGGGTCGCGATCAGAGCCGGGAAGCCGATGTACGAGACGAGGAACCCGTTGACGGCGCCGAGCAGAGCGCCGAACCCGGCGGTGGCCAGGATCGCCAGCCACAGCGGCCAGCCCCATTCGCCGTACGCGAAACCGAATCCCATTCCGGCCAGGCTCACGATCGCGCCGACGCTCAGGTCGATGCCACCGCGTCCGGACAGGATCACCAGCAGCTCCGCGAGCCCGAGCATCGCCAGCGGGATCGCGTTGATCAGGCTCGCCGACATGTAGTCGAAGTCGTACGGCGCGGTCAGGTAACCACCGGCGTCGTTGATGAAGAACGTGACGACGACGATGACGATCAGTACCGCGAGCAGGGCGATCCGTTGCGTGAGCAGGACCCTGAGAAGTTTCGCGGCCGTGCTCTCGGCCGGGGCGTTCACGGTGGCCGCGGTCATCGGTTCCTCCTGGCGCGGGCACGCAGCAGGTCGGCGCCGACCGCCACGATGATGAAGATGCCGACGAACAGGTCGGACAGCTGCGATCGCCAGCCGAGCTGGGTCACCCCGGACGCGACGGACTGCACCAGCAGCGCGCCGAGCAGGGTGCCGAGCACCGAACCGCGGCCGCCCATGATGCTCGTGCCGCCGATGACGACCGCCGCGATCACCGCCAGCTCCTTGCCGGAACCGACCGACTGATCCAGCGTCGACGTGCCCTGCGCGATCACGAAGCAGGACGCCAGGCCGACCAGCAGACCGGTCAGCACGTAGGCCAGCAGCACCCGGCGCTGCACCCGGACACCGGCCAGCCGGGCCGCCTGCGGATCGCCGCCGATCGCGAAGAAGTGCCGGCCGCCCGCGGTGTGCCGCAGGTACCACCAGGCCGCTGCCGTGATCAGCAGGGTGATCAGGAACGCGTGCGGTACGCCCAGCGTGCGGCCGTCCGGGCCGCGGCCGAAGAACGCCAGCGTGCCCGGGATGCCATTGACCGTCCCGGAGCCGAAGATCTGCAGGCCGAGGAACATGAACAGGTTCGCCGTACCGAAGGTGATGATGATCGCGTGCACCCGGCCGTACGCGATGAGCACGCCGTTGACCAGGCCGAGCAGACCACCGGCCGCGACCGACAGCAGCACCGCGACGCCGAGGCTCACCTCGGAGCCGACCAGCGCCTTCGCGGTCAGCACCGAACACACCATGATCGCGCCGCCGACCGAGACGTCGATGCCGCCCGTGATGATCACGATCGTCATCGCGACGCCGACCAGCGCGACCGGGGCCGTGGCCACCAGCAGCGGCTGGATCGAGCCGGCCGTCAGGAATGCGGGCGTGCTGACCGCGAGCGCGGCCCAGAGCAGCACCAGCACGCCGACCAGCACGAACTCCTGTCCGGTGACCGGCGAGGGAAGGACCCGCTTCTTGATCTTCGCTTCCGCCACCGCGGTCATTCGCTGCCTCCCGCGGCCGCTGCTTTCGTCGTGCCGGCGGGTTCGCTGCCTCCCGCGGCCGCTGCTTTCGTCGTGCCGCCGGCGGGTTCGCTGCCTCCCGCGGCCGCTGCCAGCAGGTCCACCTGGCTGGCGTCGGGGCCGAACTCCACGGTCGTCGTGCCGCCGCGCACCACCTGGATGCGGTCGGCGATGCGCAGGGCCTCCGGCAGGTCCGAGGTGACCACCAGCACCGCGGTGCCCTCCTCGGCGAGCTCGGTGATCAACCGGTGGATCTCCTCCTTGGCGCCGACGTCGACACCCTGCGTCGGTTCGGCCAGCACCAGTACCTTCGGCCGCTCCACGAGCTGCCGGGCCAGCACCACCTTCTGCGCGTTGCCGCCGGACATCGCGCTGATCGGCTGACGCTCGTGCGGCGTCTTCACCGCGAGCCGTTCGATCAGCTTCAGCGCCACGGCCTTCTCCCGCGCCCGGTCCACCCAGACCCCGAACTTCGACAGCAGCCCGAGATGACCGGCCGAGATGTTGAACGCGATCGACTGGAAGCCGAACATTCCCTCGACCTTGCGGTTGGCAGGCAGGAGCGCGATGCCGAGCCGCTGGGCGTGCTCGGGACTCTTGATGTCGACCCGGCTCGCGTTGACGAGCAGTTGTCCGTCCGTGCTGCGGTCGATGCCGTACACACAGGCCGCGATCTCGGAGACACCGGAGCCGACCAGGCCGTACAGCACCACGATCTCGCCGGCCTTCACGCTCACGTCGACGTCGCGGAACTTCCCGGCACGACTCAGGCCGCGCAGCTCCAGCACCGCCGGTCCCTCCGGGACCTCCCGATGGGGCCGGGCGTCGGAGAGCTCCTCGCCGACCATCAGGTGGGCGATCTGCCGCACGCTCAAATCCTTGATGGGGTACGTGCCGATCGTGCGGCCGTCGCGCATCACGGTCACCTCGTCGGCGATCCGGAACAGCTCGTCGAGCCGGTGCGAGATGTAGATGACCGCGACCCCGGCCGCCGTCAGCCGCCGGACCACGTCGAAGAGCACCTCGATCTCGGCGTCGGTCAGGATCGCCGACGGCTCGTCGAGGATCAGCACCTTCGCGTCCGAGGCCAGCGCCTTCGCGATCGACACCTGCTGCTGCTCGGCCACCGACAGGGTGCCGACCTCGGCGGTCGCGTACCGCTCCGGCAGGCCGAGCAGGGTCAGCAGCTCGACCACCTTGGCGTTCTGAGCCGTCCAGTCGACCCGTCCGGTCTTCTTGAGCTCGCGCCCGAGGAAGATGTTCTCGGCCACGGTCAGCTCCGGGAAGAGCTGCGGCTCCTGATAGACGGTGGCGATCCCGAGCGCGATCGCGGCGGTCGTCGAGCCGAGTTTGACCTGCTCACCCTCGAACTCGATCTCGCCGGTGTCGGCGGTCTCGGCCCCCGCCACGATTTTGATCATCGTGGACTTGCCCGCGCCGTTCTCACCGACCAGGGCGTGGACCCTGCCCGCGGTCACGGTGAAGTCCGCGTGCTGAATGGCCCGGACCGCGCCGAACCGCTTGCTGATAGCGGTCAGGCGCAGCCGGGGCGTCTCGTTCGTGTCGGTCATCAGTAGTTGAACTGGTCGACGTTCTGGTCGGTGATCGCGAGCGCCGGGCCGAGCAGGAGCATCTTGTCGGCCTCGGTGTACGCGACCGCGGACA
>NZ_PVMZ01000035.1 GCF_003001815.1 Actinoplanes italicus | reverse complement strand
GCGCTGCTGCCCACGCCGAGCCACCGCGATCGTGCAGGCCATCCTCGTTCTGCACCACGTCGAAGCCAACCGCTACGCAGGATGAAAAAGGCTCACTAGATTGCCTACGCCGTCGCCGAGGACTGCGGCTGCGGCTGCGGCTGCGGCTGCGGCGCAACTGACAAAACGCTCGAGGTGCCGGTCGAGATCGAGGTAGTGCCTGATAAGCGCGCCGGTCCAACAACCTCTCATGCCGCTGTCCGCGCTCGGGCCAACCTGCCGTCGACCAGTGTCTGGCGGCGGCGGACCGACGCCCTGTCGTGCTTGATATGCAGGTAATCCTTGGTGATCCACGGCATGTTTGTGCTGGTGGATTGGGTATTGAAGGGTGCCTGGATGTCGGCGTGGAGTGGTTTGGGGTTGGTGCGGTCTCGGGACGCGGCTGGTGGTCTGGTCGTGCGGTTCGGGGTGGCGCTGCTGGATGCGTATCTGGAGTTCCTGGCGGTGCGGTCCCGGCCGAACACGGTGGTCGCGGTCGCGTATGACCTGAAGGTGTTCTTCACCGTGGTCGGCAAAGCGCCGGGCCGAGTCGTCGCGGCGGACGTGCTCGCGTTCGTGACCGCGCAGTATGCCGGTGGCCCGGCCCAGCGGCTACAGGTCGCCGGCGAGGTCGGCAGCGGGGTATCGGCGCGGACGGTCCGCCGCCGGTTGTCGAGCGTGTCCGGGCTGTTCGCGTTCTTGCAGGCCCGCGGTGATGTCGAGGCGAACCCGGTGCCGCGGGGACTGCCGACGCGCCGGGAACGGCAACGTCCCCGCCAGGGTGTTCCGCTGGTGCGGGTTCCACGGACTCTGCCGCGGATTCTGCAGCCGGTCCAGGTGGATGCGTTGCTGGCGGCGCTGCGCACGCACCGCGACCGGGCGATGGTGCTGGGCGGGCTGCGCCGGTGCGAGGTTCTCGGCCTGCGCCTGGAGGATCTGCAGGTCGCCGCCCGCCGGGTGTTCATCGCCGACGGCAAGGGCGGTCATCAGCGGCAGATCCCGGTCTCCGGCCGGTTCTTCGCCTCGGTCGCCGCCTACCTCGACGCCGAACGCCCGCCCGGCATCGCCACCGACCGGCTGTTCGTGGTTCTCAAAGGCCCGCGGCGGGGCCGTCCGCTGTCCGCGGCGGGGCTGGATCAGATCCTGGACTCGGCCCGGCAGCGAGCCGGCCTGAGCAAGGTGACCTGCCATCAGCTGCGGCACACCTGCCTGACCCGGCTGCGGGAGGCGGGCATGGCACTGGAAGCCGTCCAGGCTCAGGCCGGGCGCGCCTGCATCGAGTCCACCCGGATCTATCTGCACCTGGCCGACGACTGGCTGGCTTCGCAATACCGGCGGGCCGCCGAGGCGATCGACGCGCAGCTGTTCTCCGGCAAACCGTTGCCTCGCAACGGCTTCGACGTGATCGAGGGTGGACGGTGAGCGGCTCGCGGCGGCTTCCCGGCTGGGACCAGTTGGCCGCCGAGATCCCCGACACGGTGACCCCGATGCGCCGCTATCTCGACCAGTTGGCCGCCATCCTGCGGCCCGGCAGCGTGTCCGGCGCCGACCTGGCGCTGCGATCACTGGCCGCGTTCCTCGTCGAGCAGGCGCCCGAAGTCCGGTTCATCGCCGACATCCGGCGTCGTCACATCGAGGACTTCCGGACCTGGCTGAACACCAGGTCCGGCTACCGCACCGCCCAGCTCACCCCGGCCACCCTCGCCCACCGTCTCGGCACCCTGCGCATGTTCTTCGTCCGCATCACCGACTGGGAATGGCCCGAAGCACCCGCCCGGATCCCGATCATCCCCGCGGATCTACCGCGGCAGGACCATCCCCTGCCGAAAGCCCTCGACGACCCGTCCGCCGCGAAACTGCTGCGCGCCGCCCAAGCCGAACCCCGCCTGCTCGTCCGCGTCGTCGTCGAAGTCCTGTTACGCACCGGACTGCGCGTCGGCGAGTTCACCGCCCTGGCCGCCGACGCGATCGTGCTCATCGGCGCCGCGCACTGGCTGCACGTCCCGGTCGGCAAACTCCGCGAGGACCGCTACCTACCGCTGCACCCGCACCTGATCACCCTCATCGGTGACTACCGCACCGCCCACGTCGACGCCGATAACCCGCTGCTGCTACCCCGGGAGAACGGGCGCCCCCTCGACCGGCACACCGTCACCAGACTGATCAACAAAGCCGGCACGGCCGCCGGCCTGGCCCACATCCACCCGCACCAGCTCCGGCACACCCTGGCCACCCAGGCCATCAACCGCGGCATGACCCTCGAAGCCATCGCCGCCCTGCTCGGCCACCGCAGCCTCGACATGACCCTGCGCTACGCGAAGATCGCCACCCGAACCGTCGCCGACGAATACTTCGCCGTCACCGAGAAAGTCGAATCCCTTTACCAGCAAGGAAAACCGCTACCCGCGGACATCATCGGCCCCCGCATGGCACGGCTACGCCGCGAGCACCACCGCCTGCTCGGCAACGGCTACTGCACCCGCCCACCCGAACTCGACTGCGCCTCCGAGGCCATCTGCGAGACCTGCACCTTCTTCCAGACCAGCATCGAGTTCCGGCCCACCCTGCAAGCCCAGCACGACCACGCCGCCGACCACAATCAGACCCACCGCGCCGACCTGTTCACCCGGCTCCTGAACGGCCTGGACCAACAAGCATCATGATCGACTTGACAAGGATTACCTGCATAATGCCGCTGTCAGTGCGCCGGGCCACCGGACTCGAACCGGCTCATCCCCACCTTCTCGGGTGCTCAGCGTCAGCATGGCGCACATTCCCATCTGCTTTCGCCCGGCGCGCGAACAGGAGGCTAACTCAGCCGATGCCTGGCGCGTGACCCGCTGTCCGGATGTACTGATCTGCCGCCGAGCGCTCGTGGTCGCCAGGCGACGAGCCGACACCTACGCTGGTGCCGAGATCAGTGCGGCCCCTTGCATCACGCGGGTGTGCTACTGATGAAGGCCTCCGGCCGGCACAGTACGGTGATCCGATATGACAGGCCGACGTTGGACCAGATCCGGCCCCGCAGCGTGAGGCAGATGCCGACCCGGTCGTCGTGTTCCGGGTGCTCGAAGAAATCCGCACGTGGGTCCGCGATTGCGCCGACCAGCCCTTGTGAGCCCTGCGTGGTGCCCGGCACCTGGAGCAGGCCGACGGCAATCTGGATCTCGGCGTCGTCGAGCTCGCGGACGGTGTACCAGTGGGTGTCAGGCAGAAACAACTGCGAGTCGACAACACGCCGCTGGTAGTTCGGTCCCATCATCCCGGATTCCGGGTCGGGGATGTCACCGATCCAGGCCGTCCCCGCGTAGTCGGTGCGCAGCCGCTGGGCGCCGGTGTGGAACTCCGTCACGAGCGTGTCGAGACGAGGCTGGGCGACGAGGTGCACGGATGCGTCGGTCATGATCACACTCTAATCCGGGCCGGTGACACCTAACGTGACCACGGTTGCCCTCCGGATCGGGCACGCCGCGGGCCCGCCGAATCAAGCACCGCGCCACCTCCGTCGGGATCCGGATGCCGGTGATACGCCGCAAATGTGATGAGCCCGCAGATGCTGCGCCACCCGTTCGTTACGGCCACACTCCGCGAGGTCCAGATCGCCGCCCGCCATGCCGAGCCTCGACCACCACGCGCTACGAACAGGCTCGCACGAACCGTGACCTACGCCCTGATTACATCCTCGCCTACATGGCCTTCAGCGCGTGACAACGAACGACTGACAAGCGCGCAACTTTGCCGGGTTGAGTGCGTTCGCAAAGCCATGCGATCCACCTCAACACCGATACGGTTGAAGGATGCCCTCGTCCGGAAACGATCCGCTTGTGCCGCCCTGGGAGCCCTCGGACGTCAGCAACCGCACGAGTCACCGGGTCCAGTCGTCCACCCTTGCTGACGAGGTGCGTACCGAGCTTGCAGCCGCGGGCCTGCCGATCCATCCTGGCCACGAAGACCGGCGCGGCAATGAGGTCAGCGGCGTTTTGGTCGAGTTGGCCGATGACTTCGAGCCAGGTCAGGGCGGCGTGTGGGTGTCTTGGTGGGTCAATGGCCCATTGGCCGAGGCATCATTGCGTGCGCGGCGGGTCGGTGCCTGGCGTCGCGACAGTACCGGTGGCACTGAGTGGCATCCGGCCCTCCGGCATTTGTTCGTTGTCAAGGAGGCCATGAGCAGTGCTCTGGAGGAGATTCTGCAATCCCTGGGGTACGCGGTACTCCGGGATGTGGACGACTACAGGGAGGAGAGCCTTCTGGTGAGAGCGCGCGCTCCCGGACCGCATTGGCGAGATCGCGCCGTACCCCCGCTAGCCGGCTCGACCGGTTACTCAGGGGGCGTCCGGGTGCGGCTGATTGCGGGCGAGTTCGCAGGTGCCGTTACTACTGTCGTCAGCCACAAATATCCGTTGGGTGCGATAATCGGCCCGCCTCTGGAATATACCGTGGAGCATCCAGACGGAGAGGGGCAACTCACCGTCGCTCCGGAAGACTTAACCCTGGCCGAGGACGACGATGTACAGCCCTGACCTATAAAAGAACGAAGTCGATTGCAGGTCCTAACCCGCTCGATAATCGACGCGCCAACGTACTGTTTCGCCGCTGATCGTTTGATGGTCGCTATCGGTGACCATCGGCTACCACGTCGGCGCGATGTCTCGACCGCGGCAAGCATCGCCACCACTGCTCGTCAACCACCAGGTCCCGCGTCTCGAATAGCGCTCGCTCGACGGCGCTCGGGTCGATGGGCCGAGCGGGGCCCCGACGTGCGACTGCCACCACATCCTCCGGTAGCCGAACGTTGTGCGCCTCCACGTAGTGAGCCAGCCCTTCGGGCCAGATGAAGTACTCGCCGTCGGTCAGCTCCGTACTGCCGTTGTCGATGCCGCAAACTCGACACACCGAACGACCGGCAAATGCAACCAAAGGCGTCCCTGAGCGTAAATAGGCGAGCACCGCATCGCGCTCTATCAGGGAGCCTGCGCCTAGAAAGTCACTGACGGACGGCCAGTCTTCCGGCGTCAAGGGCTCATCCCAGTAGCCGATTAGCCGTAGTGCGTCTTGCCCCCATCAAAGCACTCCTACCTGCCCGCGAACCCGCAGGCTAACCCCTGGCCGGTTGGTCGGGGAACGGGAGATCGCCGGGAGGCATGGACTCCTCTATTGCCGCAGAGAACGCGCTCTGGGTCCCGTCGCCGTCCGTGCCCAGCGCGCAGGGCGGCACGCACCGTAGTCACCCTTGATGGCGCAGTGATCTCGTCCGCAGCGACGTCGGGGCAGGGCGGAAGGCTGAGGCGGCAAGCTCAGGCGGTGTGGAGCCGGCCGTGGTTGCTGCGGCTCCGATACGGCCCGGCGGAATGGGCATGGCGATGCCTGACTGGTGACGGTGGGCACCGATCCGCCAGCGGAACCGGTCGGCCGACCGACGGCCGCTGACCGCCGACCGACGGCCGCCAGGGCGAGCGGGGGCCAACCGCCCGGCGGTCAGATGCGCAGGAACCGCAACACGGCGAGGACGCGGCGGTGGTCGGCGTCGGTCGGGGGCAGGTCGAGCTTGCTGAGGATGCTGGTGATGTATTTCTCGACGGCGCTGTGACTGACCTTCAGGGTGTCGACGATGCCGTGGTTGGAGCGGCCCTCCGCCATCAGCCGCAGCACCTCCAGCTCGCGGGGTGTGAGCCGGTCCATCGGGTCCTGGCGGTGGCGGACCAGCAGCTGCGCGACCACCTCGGGATCCAGGGCGGTGCCCCCGGCGGCCACCCGGCGCAGGGCCGCGAGGAAGTCGGACACGTGAGCGACCCGGTCCTTGAGTAGATATCCGACGCCGCTGGTTCGCACGGACAGCAGGTCGGTGGCGTAACGCTCCTCGACGTACTGCGACAGCACGAGGACGGCGACCGCGGGAAACTGATGCCCGATGACGAGTGCGGCGCGGATGCCCTCGTCGGTGTGGGTGGGCGGCATCCGCACGTCGATCAGAGCCAGGTCGGGCCGGTGCTCGGCGACGGTGCGCAGCAACTGCTCGGCATCCGCCACCGCGTCGACGACGTCGAAACCGCCGTCGGCGAGCAGTTTGGTCAGACCCGCGCGGAGCAGCACCGAGTCCTCGGCGATCACGATCCGCACGGCAGCTCCACGGTGACCGTCGTCGGCCCGCCGGCCGGGCTGTGCAGCGCGAACGTCCCGTCGACCGACGCGGCGCGCTGAGCGAGACCGAGCAGCCCCGTGCCGCCGCCGAGTGTGGCGCCGCCTCGGCCGTCGTCGGTGACGACGACGCGGAGCCGGTCGGCGACGATGTCCACGGTGATCTCGGCACGGCTCGCGTGGGCGTGTCTGGCGATGTTGGTGAGAGCCTCCGAGACGACGAAATAGGCGACCGCCTCGACGACCGGCGAGCAGCGACCCGGCACGCTGACGGCCACCCGCACCGGGACAGGTGCGCGGGCTGCGATGCCCGACAGCGCCGCGTCGAGGCCACGGTCGTCGAGCACCGCCGGGTGCAGTCCGCGGACGAATTCCCGCAACTCGGCGAGGGCCTGTGTGGCCTCGTCGTGGGCCTCCACGATGGCCTGCCGGGCCGGTGCGGGCAGGTCGGTGAGGTTGGCCCGGGCCATGCCGAGATTCATCGCCAGGGAGACCAGCCGCTGCTGGGCGCCGTCGTGCAGGTCGCGCTCGATCCGGCGGCGCTCGGCGTCGGTGGCGGCGACGACCTCGGCGCGGCTGCGCGACAGCGTCTCCACCCGCACGGACAGCTCCTCGTTGCGGCTCGGGCCGAGCAGTGCCCGGGCCGCCGCCGTGTCGGCGCGCGCCACGACACGGGCCACCCACGGTGCGGCGACGAGCGCCGGCACCGCGAGGACCAGGTAGGCGGGCTCGGCCCAGGCCAGCAGAGTCGCCGACCAGCAAGCTGCCACCGCGGCAGCGCCGGACACCCCGATGAACAGGCTCAGCACGTGGTAGCCCCACTGCCGCCACCACCCGTGCGACGGTGGGATCTCGACGTCGAGCAGCGCCCGGAACCGTCGGCGCTGCATCGCGGACAGGCCCCGCACCACCCGTGGCAGCGACAGCGTGGCGGTCACGGTGAGCACGACGAACAGGGTGGTCAGCGCGAGGTCGTCGCCGGAGGTGTACAGCAGGCTCCAGATCGCGCTGTAGCCGGCGCCGACCGGCAACCCGCACGTCAGCGCGAAGGCGGCCACGCCGAGCGGCAGCCCGGCCAGCGCGTGGAGGGTGGCACGCCAGGTGTGCGCCGGCCAGAGGGCACTCAACACCGTGGGGAGCGCGCCGCCGCGCCGAGGTACAGCCGTTTCCACCGAGGTCACGGGATCAACCTAGACAGGCCCGCCGGTGCTGGCCATGGTGCCATCCCGCCCGCGGGGGTACGGGTAACCCCACCCCGAACCGGCTGCCCGCCCCACCGACAGCGCGCCCGGATCCCGGCAGGGTTGTCACCGTTCACCCCGTCTCCCGAGGAGTCGCACCTTGCCCGGACTCGCCCCAGCCCTCACCCGCCGCTCGCTGCTGTCGGCCGCTGTCCTGACCGCCGGTCTCGGCGTCATCACCCGCGCGCCGGCCGCCGCCCGGCCACGATCGGCCGCCGAGGGGTACACGCTGCCCATGCCGACCGGCCGCGAGCAGCTCGGCACCGTCGCGCTCCACCTCGTGGACCGCACCCGCACCGATCCCTGGGTGCCCGGGCGGCCGACTCGCGAGATCATGATCCAGATCTGGTACCCGGCCCGGCACAGCCACGGCCACCCGGCGGCGCCGTGGCTGTCGCCGGGCGCGGTGCCCCACTTCTCCGAGGTGTTCGGCCTGCCCGCCGAGAGAGTCCGCGCGACGGCCACGCACGGCCGGACCGGCGCTCCGGTGCACGGCGGCCGTCCGGTGGTGCTCTACTCGCCCGGTCTGGGCGGCGACCGCGGCACCAGCACCGTCCTGGTCGAGGAGCTGGTGAGCCACGGCTACATCGTCGTCACCATCGACCACACCCACGACGCCAGCGAGGTCGAGTTCCCGGACGGGCGGGTCGAGGTGGCGGCCATCCCGCCCGACATCGACGAGCAGATCATCGCCCGGGCCGTCGCGGTTCGTGAGGCCGACACCCGGTTCGTCCTCGATCAGCTGGCCGTCGTCAACGCCGGTGGCAACCCTGACGCGGGGAACCGCCGGCTTCCCGTTGGGCTGCGGGGCGCATTCGACCTGAACCGGATCGGCATGTTCGGCCACTCACTCGGTGGCAGCACCGCCGCCGCCACGATGCACCACGACCGGCGGGTCAGGGCCGGAGTCAACCTGGACGGCACACTCGTCGGCGCGGGTGCCGTCGCGGGCTCCGACCGGCCGTTCCTGCTGCTGAGCAGCGACCACGGCACCGACCCGGAGGACCCGACCTGGGACGCGTTCTGGACGAGCCAGCGGGGCTGGAAACGTGAGCTGAGCCTGACCGGCTCGGTCCACGGCTCGTTCAACGACGGCCAGGTGCTGTACCCGCAGGCCGCCCCGGAGATCGGCCTCACCCCCGAGCAGCTCGCCGGGCTGGTCGGCACGCTCCGCCCACAGCGTTCCGTCACCATCCAGCGCGACCACCTCCGGGCCTTCTTCGACCAGCACCTGCGGGGCCGACGCAGCCGGCTGATGTGCGGCGCGGACCCGCGCTATCCCGAGATCCGTCTCGTCCGGTAATGCGGGTCAGCCGAGCGGGGCGTTCATCGCACCGTCGAGCAACGCGTCCCGGGCACCGGAGCCGCCACCTGCCACCCATGCCCGTATGGGCGGCGTTCAGGCACGCCACGGCGGAGGCGACGGGGGCCCGGGCGCGGGGTCCCGATCGGCGGGCAGATCACCCGCCAGGCGGGCGGCGACCAGCGGGCCGCCAGGGTCGGGTGGGCCTCGATCATCCGCGGGAACGCCAGGGAGTGCTCGTCCGCGGGGCGTTCGGCGAAGGCCCGCGAGCGCCGGCCCGAGATCCTGTAGCCAGGTCAGCACCACGTCCTCCTGGATGCCGAAATACCGGGAAGAAGGCGGTACGAGACAGGCCGGCCCCGGCGGCGATCTGCTCGGCTGTCGTGTTGCCGCATCCCCGCTCGGCGAAGAGCCGTGTCGCTGGCCTCCGCGCGCATCGCCTGCCGGGTCCGCTCACGCAACGAGGCCCAGCCGCGATCAACTCGCCCCTCGTGTGCTGGCCGCCGGGCGCGGGCCGGTGCCCGCCCGTGCCGAAATTCGGTCGCTGTGGTCGGACAGGGTTGCGCGGATCGCTGCCGGCCGTGGTGTGCGCGGCAAGTGCGACCGGCCATCAAGGTGCGGTGGAAGCCGCATCCCCCGAGAATGCACCGCCCACAGGCCGCTTGAGGCGTTTTCGCTCGACGATCGTGGTTGCCGTAACCACACTCAGCGGTGGCACATCCTTGGCGACAACGGCGCCCGCGCCGACGACTGAGCCGTGACCGATCGTCACTCCCGGGGTGACGGTGGCCGACGCGCCGATCCACACGTCGTCCTCGATGACGATGGGTGCGTGCGTAATGAAGTCGTACCGCTCATCGGGTTCGACGGGATGTCCGGCGGTGCTGAGAGTGACGCGGGGACCGATGAGCACGCGGTCTCCGATGGTGATGCCTCCGAAGTCGAGAAAATAGCAACCCTGATTGATGAAGACGCGTTCGCCGAATGAAGCGCCCAGCCCGTAGTCGCAATGGAACGGGGGCAGGATCGACAGCGAATCGGGAATCGGACGTCCGAAGATCTCCGTCAGCACCGTACGGCGTGCGTCGAGATCGTCGAACGGCAGCAGATTGAGCCTCGATGTCAGATTCATGACGGTCTGCACCCGCTGTGCGAATGCTCGTGACTCGGGGGTTCGCGTCGGTAGGCGTCGCTCGTTACGCACAGGGTGATGTTGGCACGGTGAGCCACTTGATGGCTCACCACAGGTGCCTCATCCGGTGGCCTAACTGTTCGCCCTGACGTGGCGGTGCACGGCGAGGCCCACCAGGATCAGGAGGACACCGGCGAGCGGGCCGGTAGGCCGCCAGCGATCCCGTCAGTACGACCGCGATCACCGGCGCTGACCACCCGAGACCTCCACCGCTCGCCACCCCGAGAGACCAGAAGCCGCCCAAGAGCATCCAGAAAAAGAAGTACCATCCTCCGCCGGCCGATGCCCCATACATCCGGGCCACTGCTCGCGGCCATCGTGCCGATTCGACGCAACCTCCATACGAGATGGCCGGGCAGCCGACCATCGGGTGCCGCTCAATCTGATCGGCCGAGGCCGTCATGGCCCGGTTCGGGCAGGATCAGCGCGCTCGGCGACGGTGATCCTGGTCGCGCGCAGGCGGTCGAGGGCGGGCACCAGGCCTCGCGGCAGGTACAGGACGCAGACGATCAGAACCAGGGCATAGACGGCGTACGAGAGCACGCTCGGCGCATAGTCCGGCATCCCCGGCTGCGTGCCGAGGGTGTTCAGCACCTGCACCAGCACGGTGATCACCGCGGCACCGACGACCGGGCCCGCGATCGTGCCGAGTCCTCCGACCACGGCCATCACCACGAACTCGATCGAGAGCAGCACCGGGAACGAGCCCGGCGACAGGTAGCCCAGATAGAAGGCATAGACCCCGCCTGCCAGGCCGGCCATCGCGGCGGACAGGGTGAACACGGCGAGGCGGTAGCGGCCGATCGCCACCCCGCTGGCGGCGGCCGCGGTCTCGCTGGTCGCGGCGGCGCGCAGTCCGCGTCCGGCGCGGGACTCGATGACGTTCCGCGAGATCAGCAGGGCGACGGCCAGCACCACCCACGCGGCGTACGCGTACCCGACGTCCCGGAGCTCGACGCCGAGAACCGTGAGCCGGGGTATGCCCTGCAGCCCGATCGCCCCGCCCGCCCAGTCGGCCTGTGCCAGCACGGACAGCAGGATCAGCTGCACCGCGAGGGTCGCGAACGCCAGGTGGTGCCCGCGCAGCCGGAGCAGCGGCGCGCCGAGCAGCACCGCCGCGACGGCCGCAACCACCGGGGCAACGGCCAGCGCGATCAGCGACGGCACACCGTGGACGGACAGCAGCCCGGCCGCGTACGCCCCGATCGCGTAGAAGGACGCCTGACCGAGCGAGACCTGTCCGGCGTACCCCATCAGTAAAGAGACGCCGACCGTGACCGTGGCTGCCAGCAGGAGCAGCACGAACGTCGCGAGATACCGCTCCGGCAGGATCGGCGGCAGGGCCAGGGTGGCGACACCGGCCGCGAGGAGCGCCCACCGCGTCATCGGGCCGCCTCCGGAACCGGGCCGGTGCGAGCCGCCTGGACGACGCGTCATCGGGCCGTCTCCGGGACCGGGCCGGTGCGGGCCGCCTGGACGATCATGACGGTGAGCATCAGCACGAGAGCCACCTCCACCTGGTAGGCGCCGCCGCCGTAACCGGCGGCCAGGGTCTGTGTCACGCCCAGCAGCAGGCCGCCGGCGAGGGCGACGACCGGGCGGGTGAGGCCGCCGAGGACGGCGGCGGCGAAACCGTTGACGATCAGGGTGACGTCGCTGTCGAAGGTGACCTGCTGGACCGGGGTGGTGAGCACGCCGGCCAGGCCGCCGAGGGCGCCGCCGATCGCGAAGGCGAGCAGGCCCATCCGGCGTATGTCGATGCCGACGACCTGTGCGGCGTACCGGTTGGAGGCGCATGCGGACAGCGCCTTGCCCAGGTCGGTGCGGGTGAAGAACCAGGCCATCAGCAGGAACACGGGCGCGGTCACGGCGAGGATCAGCAGGTAGTGGGCGGGAAACCGGGCTCCTGCCACTTCGGCCACTCCGGTCACGCCCGGGTAGGACCGGGGCTGGTCACCCCAGATCAGGACCTCGATGGCGTACGCGAGGACGCCCATTCCGAGGGTGACGATGAGCGAGGTTCCGGGGCTGGTGCCGGGGCGCCCGATCGCGACGACGCCGACGATGAGCCCGGCGAGCGCGCCGAGCGCCACTCCCCCGAGTTCGGCGACGCCGTGCGGGAGCCCCGCTCCGAGCAGCGACGACGTCAGCATGGCGGCCAGTACCGCGAACCCGCCCTGCGCGAAGTTGACCACCCGCGTGACCCGGTAGATCGCCACGAGCCCACTGCCGACCAGCGCGAACCCGGCTCCGATCCCGAGCCCGGTCAACAGGTACCCGATGAGGTCACTCACGCCGTCCGTCCTCTCCAGCTGTGCCGTACCGCTGTCTCACCGCGGCCCGGACAGCGGTAGGACCCAGCCGCGGTCATGGGGTCACCGCCACATGGCCGCCGAGGTAGGCGGCGGCTACCCGGGGGTCGTCGGCGAGGGTGGCGGCCGGGCCTTGCAGGGCTATGCGGCCGGCCTCGAGGACGTAGGCGCGGTCGCAGAGGTCGAGGGCCAGGCGGGCGTTCTGTTCGATCAGCAGGACGGCCAGGCCGCGGTCGGTGTTGAGGGTGCGCAGATGGTCGACGAGGGTGGTGACGATCAGCGGGGCGAGGCCGAGGCTGAGTTCGTCGATGACGAGGATGTCGGGGCGGGCCATGAGGGCGCGGCCGATGGCGACCATCTGCTGCTGGCCGCCGGAGAGGGCGCCGGCCTTGCGGTGGCGGACCGTGGTCAGCTCGGGCAGCAGGTCGTAGATCGCGGTGGTGTCGCGGCCGTGGCGGCCGTTGCGCCAGCCGCCGAGGCGCAGGTTGTCGTCGACGGTGAGGTCGCCGAACATCTCGCGGCCCTCGGGGACCTGGGCGAGCCGGCCGTTGACGGTGATCGTCCCGGAGGCCGGGCGGATCAGGCCGGACAGGGCTTTGACCAGGGTGGACTTGCCGGCCCCGTTGGCGCCGATGAGGGCGACCATCTCGTGGTCGTGGACGGTCAGGTCGACGCCGTCGAGGGCGGTGGCACCCGAGTAGCGCACGGTGAGGTCGTGTGTCTCGACGACGGCGGTCATGGGCCGGCCCCTTCCGCCGGAGCCGGGGCCGAAGCGGGAGCGGGAGCGGGGGTCGGGGGCTCGGTGGAGGGGCCGAGGTAGGCGGCGATGACGCGGGGGTCGGCGCGGACCTCGGCAGGGGTGCCCTCGGCGATGACGCGGCCCAGGTCGAGGACGGTGACGCGGTCGGCGAGTCGCATCACGAACGCGACGTCGTGCTCGACCAGCAGGATCGTCAGGCCTTCGGCACGCAGGCCGGTGATCAGGGTGGCGAGGTGTTCGCGTTCGGCGGCGCGCAGGCCGGACGCCGGTTCGTCGAGCAGCAGCAGGCGGGGCCGGCCGCAGAGGGCGCGGGCCAGTTGGAGGGCACGCTGCTGGCCGAGTGGTAGTTCCTCGGCGGGGCGGTGTGCCCAGTCGGCGAGGCCGGTGCGGTCCAGGCAGGTCAGGGCGCGTTCGCGGATGAGGCGTTCCTCGCGGTGGTGCCGGGGCAGGCGCAGGGCGGCGGTGAGAAAACCCGCGCGGGTGGTGGCGTGCGCGCCGACCATGACGTTCTCGAGCGCGGTCAGTCCGGGGAAGGTCCGGGCGGCCTGGAAGACGACGCCGATGCCGTGCCGGGCCCGGCGGTGGGCCGGGAGGCGCTCGACGGGCTGTCCGTCGAGCGCCACGGTGCCGTGGTCGGCGGCGAGCTGGCCGCCGATCAGGGCGAACAGCGTCGATTTGCCGGCGCCGTTGGGGCCGATGATCGCGCGTAGTTCGCCGGACGGCACCGTCAGGCTCACGTCGCGGACGGCGTAGACGCCGCCGAACGCGCGGGAGACATTGTCCACGGTCAGTTTCACTTGTATCGGGCCTTGGAGAATTCGGTGGGTACGAACTTGCCCCCCTCGATCGTGTTGACCGAGATGAAGTCGGTGGTGAGTCCGGAGTGGTCGGTGGCTGAGTAGGTGTAGGTGCCGTTCGGGGTGGTGAGGGTGAGGCCTTCGAGGGCGTCGCGGACCTTCTTGCGGTCGGTGTCGCCGGCCTTCTCGATGGCGGCCGCGAGGAGTTTGACGCCGCTCCAGCCGTCCTGGGCGAACTGCGGCGGCGGGTAGCCGTACTTCGTGGTGAAGGAGCTGGTCAGTTCGTCGACGGCGGTCTTGAGTTCGCCGGCCGGCAGGTGTTCGCCGACGACGCCGACGGAGCTGGCGATGACCGCGCCCTCGGCGGCCGGGCCGGCGGGTTCGAGGAAGAGTTTGCTGGCCTGGGCGCCGGTCAGGACCAGTGGGATGGTCAGGCCGGAGGCGGCGTACTGCTTGGTGAGCGCGACCGCGGGTGCGCCCGTGGCCCAGACCATCAGGGCCTGCGCGTCGGAGGCGCGGACGTGGGTGAACACGGCTCCGAACTCGGTGGCGGTGGTCTGGAACTCCTCGATCGGCGCGACCGTCACGCCGTACTGCGAAGCCTTGTTCTGAAGGCCTTTGGCTCCGGCGACCGCGTAGCTGCTCTTGGTGTCGTAGGCGAGCGCGACCTTCGTGAGTTTCGCGGATTGGAAGTACTGCAGGGCTGCCTCGGCGTAGGTGCCGGAGGTGGCGGGGACCACGAAGACGTACGGATGGACGGGGTTGACCTGCTCGTCGGCCGGGGTGAGCGAGACGTAGGGGATCTCCTCGCGGTCGACCAGCGGGATGGTGGCCAGTGCCGAGTTGCTGAACGGCGATCCGATGATGGCGTCGGAGCCGCCCTTGAGTTCGTTGAAGGCGAGGACGGCCTGGTCGGGCAGGCTCTTGTCGTCGCGGACGGACAGTTCGATCTGCTTGCCGCCGATCCCGCCGGCCGCGTTGATCTTCTCGACGGCGAGGGCGACGGATTTCTGGTTCTCGGTGCCGAGCGGTGAGTAGTTGCCGGTGAGCGACACGATCTGGCCGATCCGGATCGTGTCGGCGCCGCTGCCGGTGTCATTGCCGCAGCTCGCGGCGGTTATCGCAAGGGTGAGGACTAGCAGGAGACCGGTTCTTCGCACGATGACCTCCCTTGAGGATTCATCGAAGTTAGGCTTTCTCTTCACGGCCGTCAAGAATGTGCCTAACATCTAGCGCATGCCGCCGAATCCGCAGACGCTGATGTTGATGTTGCTCGGAGACTTCGTGCTGGACCGGGACGTGTGCGTCTTCTCCGGCAGCGCGATCGACGTGCTCGGGCGGCTCGGCGTCTCGTCGCACGCCACCCGGTCCACCCTCACCCGCATGGTCAACCGGGGGCTGCTGAAGCGGCAGCGCGACGGCCGCAAGATGTACTTCGGGCTCACGGCGCGGGCCGCCGACCTGCTGCACGACGGGCGTTCGCGGATCTGGGAGGCCGGGGCGGTCAACGATCGCTGGGACGGTACGTGGACGCTGCTCTGCTTCTCGCTGCCGGAGTCGTGGCAGCGGGAGCGGCACGGGTTGCGGTCACAGCTGGCGTGGTCGGGGTTCGGGCCGCTGCAGGGCGGGTTGTGGATCGCACCGGGGGTGGTTCCCGCTCAGGACATCGTCACGGGGCTGGGGCTGTCGGCGCATGCGCGGGTCTTTCACGCTCGGGCGGCCGACCTGACCGACATCGGTGCGATGGTGCGTGACGCGTACGACCTGAGTGAGGTCTCGGCCCGCTACCAGGAGTTCCTGGACCGATGGGAGGGGCCGGCGCCGTTCGAGGATCCGCTCGCGGCGCGGCTCAGCCTGACCGCCGAGTGGCTCGGCGCGATCCGCCGTGACCCGCGGCTGCCGGTCGAGCACCTGCCACCGGGCTGGCCGGCGGCCCGCGCGCAGAAGCTGTTCCGCGATCTGGAGGCCGCCTACCTGGAGCCGGCGCGGGCCGTGGCCGAGGATCTCCTGGACCTACAGATTGACTGTATATAGAGACGATCTATAGTTCAGGTCATGGCGATGCAGGAACCCACGTTCTTCATCCTCACCGCGCTGGTCCGCACACCCCTGCACGGGTACGGGATCATGCAGTCGGTCGAGGAGCTCTCCGACGGGCGGGTCAGGCTCAAGGCCGGCACGCTCTATGCCGCGCTGGACCGGCTCACCGCCGACGGGTTCATCAGGGTCGACCGGGAGGAGGCCGTCGGCGGGCGGCTGCGGCGCTACTACGTGCTCTCCGACGACGGGCGCGCCGAGCTGGAGACCGCGATCGCTCGGATGGAGTCCAACGCGCGGGTCGCCGGGGCGCGGTTGCGAGCGCACTATGCCTGACCCCTCGTCGCCTGACCCCTCGTCGGAGCTGGAGAAGGCCTACCGGCGGCTGCTCCGGGTCTACCCGCGCTTCTACCGGCGGGAACGCGGCCTCGAGATCCTCACGACGCTGCTCGACGCGGCGGCTCCCGGGCAGACCCGGCCGTCGCGGGACGAGACGGTCTGGGTCGTGCTGACCGGGCTGCGGCTGCGGCTCGTTCCGGCCGGCTGGGCCGGGAAGCTGGTCACCGTCCTGGTCACGGTGTGGACCGCGCTCGTGCTCGGTGGCGCCGGGGCCTACGCGGGCTGGAGTGCCTCGCCGCTCGCCGGCACCGACGTCGCGGCGCTCAGTGACGCGCTGGCCGGGCGGGCACCGTCGAGCACGCACACGAGCGGTGACGGGAATCTTCTCGACCTGGCGTACGGCTACCAGGCCGAGGGTGAGTTCCAGCAGCTCGGGGCCGAGGGGTGGGAGGGGCCGCTGCCTGCTCCGATCGGGCGGACCCGGGTCTACCCGGCCGGTGACCCGGCGGTCGTCACCGACGCCCGGCGGACATTGGCGGCCGAGGGCTGGCAGACCGGTTCGATCGTCGGCGCGAGCACGTTCTGGGCTCACCGCGACGGGGTGCTGCTGCGGCTGACCGGCTCCGTCGAGAACGTCACCGTCAGCGCCTTTCCGGCCGAGCCGGGCGGGGTACGCGACGCGGCCGTCGCCGGTGCGGCGCTCGGAGTGCTGCTGGCGTGGCCGTTCATGACGTGGCTGACCCACCGGGTGGCGCGTACGCCGGGAGTGTCACGGTGGTCGCTCGTGCTGCTCGTGCCGCCGGTCGCCCTCCTGTGCGGGGTGAACACCGTCGACAGTGTCCTCAGCATGTGGCCCGACCCGGACACGGCCGCCGTGCCGCTCGCCGTCGACTGGATCTATCCGCTGGCCAATCAGGCCGCCAATCCGCTGGTCGCGATCATGCTGGCCTTCGCGCTGGCCGTCACGATCGGCCTGATCACCACCGGCAGCGGTCGCCGGCGGGCCGGCCTGGCCCGGAACTGACCCCGGCTGTGCCACACCGCTGGGGTTCAGGCGCCCAGCAGGGTGGCCGCGGCCTGCAGGTCGGGGACTGTGGCGGTGGCGGCGGGTTCATCGGGGGCGTCGGCGTATTCGCCGGTCCGGACACGGATCGAGCGGGCGCCGAGCGCTGCCGCCACCGCCATGTCCTTTCCGGGGCGGTCGCCGATCACCACCAGGCCGGTGGGGTGCACACCCAGGGTCTCGGCTGCCTGACGCAAGCCCTCCGGGTGAGGTTTGCGCAGCGTACGACCGCCCAGCTCGTCGGTTATGACGATCGTGGTGAACGCTTCGGACAAGCCGGTGGCCGCGAGTTTGGCCCGCTGGATCGTGGGGTTGCCGTCGGTCAGGCAGGCCACCGGGTAACGGGCACTGATCGCGGTCAGGGCGTCGAGCGCGCCGGGATAGCGCGGCAGGCGACGCGGACGGTACGTGGTGAACGCGGCGACCAGCACCGGGATCAGGTCGGCGGCCAGGTCGGGGGCGATGCCGTAGGCGATCAGCGCACGGTCGATGGTGCGGCCGCGGTCGGAGCCGGATATCAGCTGGCGGCGGACGGCGCGGCTCAGGCGCACCTGGTCGAGCCCGGCGGCGGCGCCCGCGCGGCCGACCGCCCGGGCGGCGCCGTAGAGGTGGCTGCTCTGCGGGAACAGGGTGTCGTCGAGGTCGATCACGACGGCCAGGGGTGGTTTCTCGATCAGGTCCATGCTGCCCGCGTCCAGGGTTTCGGTGTGGAAACGCATGGGGAACCTCCGCGGGGCAGCGATGATGATGGCGCGACCGGTAGATCGGTCGCGCCATCGCCCGGTTGAGGAGAGTTCCTACTCGGCTACGTGCTTGTCGAAGCCGATGTACAGGCGGGCCGACGCGTTGGCGCCCAGCGCACCGAGCGTCTCCAGCTCACGCAGCCGCAGCAGGGCCGGGTGCTGCGTGTACGCCTCGGCGGCGTCGGCGAGCCGGCGCAGGGCGTCGACCTCGGCGTCCGCGCGGATCCGCTTGGCCTCGGCGTCGGCCTCGGCTGCCAGCCGTGCGGCGCTGGCCCGCGACGTCGCTTCCAAGGTCTCACGATCTGCTTTGGTACGGGCTTCGACCATCTGTGCCTCGGCGAGACGCTGGGCGGTCAGCACCCGGTTCATGACGTCCTGCAGGTTGCCCGGGAAGACCAGGTCCTTCACGTCGGCGCGGATGATGCGTACGCCGTAGCCGGCCGACACGCCCTCGACGTCGCGCAGGATGTCCTCGGAGAGCTGGTTGCGGTTGGTGAGGATCGCCTCGAGGGTCATCGACGCGAGCGAGCGGCGGGCGGCGAGCTGCACGTCGCTGTAGACGCGGTCGGTGTAGTCGGCCACCTCCTCGACGGCAGCGACCGGGTCGGTCACCCGGAAATGCGTGATGATGTTGACCCGGACCGCGACCTTGTCGGCGGTCAGGATCTCCTGGCCCTTGATGTTGAGCTCACGCTCACGCAGGTCGATCTGGACGACGTCGACCTTCGCCACGCGGCCACCGAACCGGCGGCGCCGCGGCAGCTCGTAACGGCCCGGCTCCAGGACCTGGTCGAATCGGCCGTCGACATAGCGCAGGCCACGGAAACCACTCCGGATGATCACCTCGTCGGTCATCGGGAAACACCTCATTACTCGCGGAACTCAATTACTCAAGAAGAAAAGGGTGGCCCCGTAGCGGTTCCGATGTGAAGGATCGGTCGCGGAGATGGCATGCGGACAAGCGTGGTTTGATCGCCAGTGCGCCCGCTGCGTAGGCGCTTTCTTCTAAAACCGCCGGGGCCGATCGCCATTCTTCAGCGCGACGACAACGGACGGCAAATCATTTACCAGAAGAGCTTCAATGCCAGCTGTACGGAGGGCGCCTCGAAGTCGTCGGCGTCGACGACCGCCAGCAGCCGGGCGCCGTCCGCGGTGACCTCACGGATCGCCAGACCCTCCACCTTCTCGGCACGGGGCAGAGCCGCGAACACGGGCGCTTCGCCGTCGGCGCCGAGCAGGGCGATGCCCGAACCCACCACCGGACCGTCGTCGACGGCGTTCGGGGTGTCCTCGGCGGCGGCGCTGACCAGCACCCGGCCGTCGCCGAGCGCCACGGCGTCGGTCACCGCCAGGGCCACACCGGCGACGGTGCCGAGGTCGTACCGGCGTACGTCATGAATGTCGATCTTGTCGGGTGTCGTCTCGCCCCGCACCGCGGCCAGCAGCGCCGCCGCGTCGACGTCGGCCGACGCGGTCGGTGCTCCGGCGGCCAGGTTGCCGCGCTGGAACCAGCGCAGGCGGTCGCCGGCCAGGCAGGCGCCCTCGAGGTTCAGCTGGTCCTCGCGCAGTCCGAGGGCGGCGGCGATCGCGAGATACAGCGGGCGCAGACCGGCGACGACGAACCCGCCGCCGCCGACCAGGGAGGCGCGCATCCGGGTCGGCGACGATCCGGAACCCAGCATGAGGACTTCGCCGCCGGGCACCGTACACGCCGCCTCGAAGTCGGGTTTGAGGTGTTTGGTGCCTGCGGCGGAACTGAAGACCTCCAGCCCCTCGATCGGGTCGACGACGCGGACCGCGGTGACCGTGTCCGGTCGCAGCCAGGCCGCGTGGGTGGCGTCGTCCTGCACCACGAGCCATCCGTCGCCGAACGCCGCGATCGCCGAGGCGGAACGCACCGGCGATCCGTCGTCGAAGGTCAGCGTCGAGGTCTCCTCGATCTGCAGCCGCACGCCTTCGATTCTGGCATCCGTCAGCCGAGTTTCTGGCCGTAGACGTGTTCGACCTTCAACGCCATCAGCACCCGCCGGTCGTCGACCATGACCTGCCGGTACTCGGCCCAGTCCGGGTGTTCGCCGGCCGCGTTGCGGTAGTAGTCGACGAGGGCCTGCACCTCGGGTCCGTCCGGGTCGTCGCCGGGGCCGATCAGGGTCACCGAGCCCTCCGCGGTCGCCCAGGACCGGCCGTCGGCGCTGGTCACCTCGAGGGCGGCCCGCGGGTCGCGGCGCAGGTTGGCGGTCTTGGCCCGGTTGGCGGTGATGGACACGTAGATGGTCTCGGCGTTCCGGTCGTAGAAGTGCGTGACCGGGGAGAGCTGCGGCAGGCCGCTGGCCTTGATGGTGGCCAGGACGCTGAGCCTGCCGCTCGCAATCAATTGACGGGGATCGAACGTGGCTTCGGTCATACCCGTGCCAATTCCCGGTCGCCGCCCGGTATTCCATACCGCCGGGCCGGGTCATGGCCGGCCGTCGGACGCACGGGCCGTGGCTATGCGCGGGCCGCCATCCGGAGCACAGCGATGGACGGCGCGAGCCGGGCGGGGTTCACGCCGCCATCCGGAGCACCACGGTGAACAGCACCAGGCCGGCCGCCGCCGCGAGCGCCAGGCGGGGCAGGCGCAGGCCGCGCCACCAGGGCAGGGCCCAGAGGGCGGCCCACAGGACGAGGAATCCGAGCACGTGGGTGCGGATCAGGCTCCAGGTGAGTTCCTCGCAGCCGTTGCTCGCGCGGACCTGGTCGCAGACCGACGGTGGTTCGCTGCCGGTGGCGAGGATCGCGATGCCGAGGAAGGCCACGAGGGCGGGGGCGGCGATCAGCGTCACCACCGGCACGAGGAAGTACGACACGAGGTCGGTGCGACGGTCCGAGGTCCACCGTGCGAGGCCGCGGGCCGGTGGACGCGGTTCCTCTTCCTCCTCGTCTTCTACGTCCTCCTGCTCTACCTCTCCCGCCTCTTGCTCTTCCTCCCGCTTCTCCTCTCCCTCCTCTTGCTCCGGCATGTCGTCGTCGGCCGGGGCGGGGACGGCGGTGTGACCGGCGGCAGCGATGGCGGCGAGGTCTGCCGCGACGGCTGCGGCCCTCGCCGCCTCGGTCGCGGCGGCTGCGGCGACTGAGGCGGCCTCTGCGGCGGCCTCGGCTGCGGACGCCGCATAGTCGGCGGCCTCGGCCGCCATCAGCACGGCGGCAGCGGACTCGCCGATAACGCCCTCGACATCGACGGCGGGGTCGGCCTGACCGGCGTGATCCGCCTGGTCGACGTGGTCGCCCTGACCGGCGTCGGCGTCGGCGTCGGCGTCGGCGTCGGCGTCGGCGTCGGCGTCGGCGTCGGCGTCGGCCGGATGGTCGCTGGTGTCAGCGTCGGCCGGATGGTCGCTGGTGTCAGCGGCTGGGGTGTCCGGATCGTTCGGCGGGGGCGGGGGCACCTCACCGTCCGTGGCGGGGGTCGGCTCGGGGACGGTGTCGGTGCTGCGTTCGGACATGAGGCAAGATCATAAGTAGCGGCGGGCGATCCAGACACCCCGTCCGGGCGGCGCTCACGACGCGGTGAAGGCGAAACCGGCGGCGCGCAGCCGGGCCGAGGTGATCGGGACGGCCGGGGTGGCGATCTCGCCGCGATAGGTCAGCTCGGGCAGGCCGCATTCGGCGGTGACGCCGGCGAAGAACTCGCGGTTCGGCAGCGGCACGACCGCGTCGGGCACCGCGTTGTAGACGCCGGTCAGGTCGTGGGTGACGACGAAGTCGAGGGCGGCGGCCGCGTCGCGGTAGTCGATGCGGTAGATCAGGGCGTCGCCGTCGAACGGGACGCTGCCGCCGAGCATCCGGTGAGCGAGTTCGGCTCGCTCCGCGTAGTCAATGTCGCGCGGGTGGCCGTACACATCGGGAATGCGCACGACCGCGCCGCGCGGGGTGGCCAGCACCGCCTCCTCGGCCGCGATGAAGTTGCGCGGTGAGGCGTCCACGGCGTCGGTGAGCGGGGTGTCCTCGTGGACCGGGTCGCCGTTGCCGCGGCCGTAGACGGAGATCGAGCTGGTGAAGACCACTCTCGGGTGTACGGCGACGGCGGTGCGGGCGGTGGCGGTGAGGGTGTCGGCGTATTCGGTGACGCGGGCGCCGGCGTCGAAGGACCGGCTGATCCGCGGGCTGACGGTCAGCACGACGGCGTCGGCGTTCTCGGCGATGCGGGCGAGGGCGTCGTGGTCGGAGCCGCGGAGCACGGCGACCTCGGCGCAGACGCTGCCGACCTCGTCGACGCGGCCGGGTGTCGTGGTGGTGCCGACGACGCGGTGCCCGGCGTGGGTCCAGCGGGCGGCCAGTTCCAGGCCGACGTTTCCGCAGCCCACGATGACGTACCGCATCCGCACTCCTCCATGGAAACGCCGTTTCCGGAGCAACCTATCAGGCTGCGGCCGCGGCTACTTCTTTAAGAAATCCTTAAGTCTGAGCACTTCTCGGAACCGCTCCCACGAAAGATCCGTACCTATGCTCAGAAACCCGTCTCTGCTAACGAAAGGCGCATGATGGTTGATTCCCGGCGCATCAGAGGCAGAGCGATCGGGGCGGCGGTGATCGCTCTCGGACTGGGCGCGGCTGTGACCGGCCCCTGAGACCCTCGCCGGGGCAGTCGCGGTTCCCCCAGTTACCTCCCGGCTGCCCCGGCGGGTCGAACCCCCGAGCCCGGCTGTGCCGTACCGCTGCCTCAGCTCGCGTGAGACAGCGGTACGGCACAGCCGGGTTTCTCACGGACCAATACCCTAGTTGACATATAGGATTAGAGGGTCGACGCTCGGAGTCATGAGCACCCTCGATCTCACCGCGGACGTCGTCGTGGTCGGCGGCGGACCGGCCGGCACCTGGGCCGCGCTCGCCGCCGCCGAGGCCGGCGCCGACGTGATCCTGCTCGACAAGGGGTACTGCGGTACCAGCGGTCCGACCGCCTCCGGCGGCACCGGCGTCTGGTACGTCCAGCCCGAACCCGCCGAACGCGAGAAGGCGATGGCCAGCCGGGAGGCGCTCGGCGGCTTCCTGCAGGACCGGCGCTGGATGGGCCGGGTGCTGGACCAGACGTACGAGAACATGAACCGCCTCGAGGCCGAGGCCCGTTACCCGTTCCCGATCGTCGACGGCTCGCCGTACAAGAAGGGCGTTCAAGGCCCCGAGTACATGCGGCGGATGCGCTCGTGGATCAGGCGGGCCGGTGTCCGGATCCTCGACCACAGCCCGGTCACCGAACTGCTCGTCGACGGCACCGGCACTGTCGCGGGCGTCCGTGGCCACCGGCGGCAGCACGACACGGACTACCGCGTCCGGGCCGGGGCCGTGGTGCTGGCGACCGGCGGGTGCGCATTTCTCAGCAAGGCGCTCGGCTGTGATGTCGCCACCGGGGACGGGGCGCTGTTCGCGGCGGAGGCCGGGGCTGAGATGTCGGGGATGGAGTTCTCCAACGCGTACGGCATCGCGCCCGCCTTCACGTCGGTCACGAAGACGGCGTACTACAGCTTCGCCACCTTCTTCCGTGGTGACGGCAGCCCGCTTGAAGGTGCCGGTAGCCAGGGTGGCCGGTCGGTCATCGCCGCGGAGCTGCTGCGTTCCGGGATCGTGCTGTGCAGCATCGACCAGGCCACCGCCGAGCAGCAGGAACAGATGCGGCTCGGGCAGCCGAACTTCTTCCTGCCGTTCAACCGGCTCGGCATCGACCCGTTCACCGACAGGTTCCCGGTCACGCTGCTGCTCGAAGGGACCGTCCGGGGCACCGGTGGTATCCGGATCGTCGCGGATGACTGCGCGACCACGGTTCCGGGGCTGTACGCGGCCGGTGATGCCGCCACGCGGGAGTTGATCTGTGGAGCGTTCACCGGTGGGGGCAGTCATAACTCGGCGTGGGCGATGTCGTCGGGGACGTTCGCCGGGCGGGGTGCCGCGGCGTTCGCCGTCGGGCTGGGCGCTGGTGCGCGACGGCGGAAACTCAGCGGGGTCGGTGGGGTCGGGATCCGGCCGGACTCGGGTGGGACCGGGGTGGGGCGGCGGGAGGCGCTCGACGTCATTCAGCGGCAGGTGCATCCGTACGACAAGAACTATCTGCGGCACGGTTCCCGGCTGCGGCCGGCGCTTGCTCACCTCGACTCGGTGTGGGACGGGCTGCGTGGTGGGGTGGTGGCCGATGGCGGTGAGCTTCCCGGGCTGCGGCAGGCGGCGGCCATGGTCGCGCATGCGCGGTGGATGTACACCAGCGCGATCACCCGTACCGAAAGTCGTGGCATGGCCCATCGCGAGGAATTCCCGGACCAGGACCCGAATCAGTACCACCGCCTTGCCGTCGGTGGCCTGGACCGCCTGTGGACCAGGCCCGAATCGGTTACCGGCCGCGAGCTGGCGGTCGCCTGATGATCGAGCTGGTCTCGTCGTCGCGGTGTGTGAGCTGCGATGTGTGCGTGGCGGTCTGCCCCACCAACGTGTTCGACACCGGACCGGGTGGGATTCCGGTGATCGCGCGGCAGGGCGACTGTCAGACGTGCTTCATGTGTGAGGCGCACTGTCCGGCGGACGCGCTGTTCGTCGCGCCGGTGACCCATCCGGTGCCGGCGGACTCGCCGCTGCGCGATGAGGAGCACCTGGCCGCTTCCGGGATGCTGGGTAGTTACCGGCGGGAGATCGGCTGGGGGCGCGGCCGGAAGCCCGGGGCGCGCCTGGCGGTCGGCCCGGAGCTCGGCCCGGCCCGGATCACGCCCTCAGCCGTCTAGCTTCGGCGGTTCCAGCCCAACGGACCTGGTCGTACGCTCCACCAGACGCGTCTCCACCAGGAGCGACGTTCCCGCAGCGCCGCCGAGTACGCGACCACCTCGGCGGCGGCCCGGTCGGCCTGTCCCCCGTCGGCGGCCTCCGGCGCGAACCCCGCCGTGTTGACCGCGTCCACCAATCCGTCCAGCCCAGGCAGCGGCACCTCGCCCGCGTCTATCTGTGGCTCCGGGTTCTCGGGAACGGCGCGGCGAAGCAGCCCGGTGCGCTGGGGCGGCCGGGGCAGGACGGCCGCGTGCCGTACCGCCTCCGTGGCCGACAGATCCGCCGGAACCGGCCGCCCGGCCAGCCGCAACGCGTCAGTGAACTCCAGCCAGGCGCCGGCGATCCGCTGACCCGGGTCACCGGTCGTCAGCCGCCGTTTTCGCTGGGCGCCGCGCAACCAGGCCACCGCGGCCGCCGCTCCGGCCAGCAGGAACAGCAGACCGCTGGACGTGCCCGACGCGACCAGCACGGCGGACGGCCCGTCCTGCGCGGGCGGCGCGGCGACGTCCGCGAGCGCCGACTCGGACCCGCTCGGAGTCGCGGCCGGCGGCTCCGACTGTGACGGTGGCGGGCTGGGCGTCGGCGGGGTGAAGTCCTCCTCGACCGGCCGTACCTCATCGGTCTTCGGCATCGGGTCGAAAGCCACCCAGCCGAGGCCGTTGAAGTAGACCTCGGGCCAGGCCACGGCGTCACCGGCGGTGACCGCGCCACCGGTGACGGGCGCGTGGAAACCGACGACGACCCGGGCCGGCAGGCCGGAAAGGCGGGCGAGGACCGCGTACGCCGCCGCGAACTGCTCGGTCGTGCCCTTCTGCCCGCCGATGTCACGCCGGCCGAACAGGAAGTGCCGCAGGTTCGGGTAGGCGTGCCCGCTCGGCGCGTCGGCGACGTGCCGGTAGTGCTCGGCCAGGAACGTCTCGATCGCGACGGCACGGTCGTACGGCGCGCCGCTGCCCTCGGCCAGGTGCTCGGCGAGCCGCTGGATCTGGTCCGGCGCGCCCGAGCCGACGGCCAGGTAGCGGACCATCGCGTCCCCGGCGGGCACGTCGGCGAACGGCAGCTGGTTGAGGTCCGGCTTCTCCACCTGCGAGACGGCCGTGTAGCTCAGCCCTTCGGTGAGGCCCTCGGGGCGGATCAGGGTGCCGCTCGCCGCGTCGTAGGCGACCCGTGCGCCGGTGATCCGGGTCGGTGTCGGCACGGCGGGCAGCAGGCGGCCGGTCAGGCCGGTGATGGTGATCTGCTGCTGGGTCTCGGTGAGTTCGGTGCCGGCGGGTACCTCGGGGGCGGGCAGGACGCGTCCGGCGTTGCGGTAGAGACCGCCGACCTTCCACGTGACGCCGTCGTAGTCGGACAGGACCGCGAGCCGCAGCCGGACCGGCCGCTGACCTTTCGCCCGCGACGCGGCCGGACTCGGCGTCGGGACGGCCGCCGCGTCGCCCGGCCGGTACTCGAGCAGCTGCTGTTTCGGGTACAGGGCCCAGCCGGAGATCCGGTTCAGGGGGCTCTCGTCGAGGCTGTCCACGCGGGGCGGCTGGACGTACCGCCGGGGGTCCACGGGTGTCGCGGTGACATGGTCGCCGATCCAGGGTCCGGCTGCCGCGATGACGCCGACCAGAACGAGCAGGCTCGCGATGGCACCGCCGGCCGCTCGCGCCCGCACTGCCGCGGGAGTGCCCGACGCGATGCCGGAGGAGATGGCCAGGGCCGCGACCACGAGGGCCGCGAAGCCCAGCGTGAGACCGGTCGCGGCCGTGGTGTTGGGCCCGACCACGTACAGCGCGCCCGCATAGACGCCGACCGGCGGCAGGCAGCCGAGCAGCACTCGCCCGCTGCGTACGGCGACCTCGGTGGCGGCCAGCCCCGCGATCCAGATCGCGGCGACCGCGATCACCACGGTGTCGGGTTTGCTCTCCACCGGGATCATGGCGGTGAGCAGCCGCGGAATGCCGTTGGTGAGCGCGTCGCGGGCCGTGTCGACGGTGAGACCGGTCGCGCCCGCCGCCAGGTGCATGGCGAGCGCCAGGTAGCCGCCGAGCAGCACGGCGGAGATCGGCGCCACCGACCACGACGGCAGCCGCCGCATCGCGACACCGGCACCCACCGACCCGATGGCGGCGCCCGCGACCAGCCGGAACAGCAGATCGTCGGCATAGATCCGGCCCAGCACGGCCCCGGCCAGCATCAGCATCCCGGCCAGCGCCACCGGCACCACGGCCCGCCGCAGCACGCTGGTCACCATCCGCGGACTCCGTCCCAGGCGGCGGCGAACTCGGCGCCGTCGACGGCCTCGATGATCAACAGGCGGTCGGTGGGCACGGCGGGTGACGAGTCGCGGTCGCCGAGGATCACGGCAAGGGCTATCGGGTACGCCACGCGCAGCCCACTGACGGCGCCCAGATCGTCACGCCCGCCGGGCCCGGTCAGGAAGATCAGTGTGTCGCCCAGCTTCTGCGCCCGCAGCTGCCGCAGCGTGGCCGCCAGGTCGCCGTCGCCGAGCGTAGCCTCGGTGAGCACGTCGAGGTGCGGCCCGCTGGTGCTGGCCGTGACCAGGTGCAGGCTGACCGGCAGGTCCTCGCGGACGGCCGCGACGGCGATCGAGGCCGCCGCTTCGCAGGCGTCCTCGAAACTGTCGCCGCGGTGGGCGGAGGCCCGGTCGTCGAGGAGCACCACGATCGTCGGCTCGGCGGTGTCGAGCTGCTCGCGGACCATCAACTCGCCGACCTTGGCGCTGCTGCGCCAGTGCACCCGCCGCAGTTCGTCGCCGGGCACGTACTCGCGCAGCGTGTCGAACGTGATGGTGCCCTGCGGAACCTTGTCGGCGTTGCCGTCGAGGCTGCGGGTCAGTCCGGCCGGTACCGCACGCAGCGGATGCACCTTGGGATAGACGCGGACGACGATCGACTCGCCGTAGGCCCGGGCCAGGGTGAGCAGGCCGAGCGGATCACGGCGGGTGACGTGCAGCGGCCCCACCGGCACGAGCCCGCGCCGGTGGGTCGGCACCGGGTAGCTCTCCACCGTGTCGTGGCCGGCTCGCAGGCGCAGCAGCGGCACCTGGACGGTCGCGGAGCCGCAGCGGTCGGTCGCGACGAGGGTGGCGGCGCGCAGTCTGCTGGTGTTGCTGATGGTGAGGGTGACGTTCGCGGGTTCGCCGCGGGCCACGCGGTCGGGGTCGGCGACGCGGGTGACGCCGAGGGTCGGCCGCCAGAAGGCGAACGCCACCGCCGCGAGCAGGGCAGTCATGGCGGCTCCGCCGAGCAGCGCCAGGTCGGGGTAGCCGTATCGGAACCCGACGCCGAGCAGCACCACGGCGGCGACGATCACCCCGATGCCCCGCCCGGTCATGCCACTGCGGGTGCCGCCACGCCTGGGGCGAGGAACCAGCGCCCCGGCCGCCGGGCTCGCGGACGATGACGCGGAGGGCGGGCCGCCGGATGCGGGACCGGGGCCGGTGTCCTGCGGACCGGTCACGCCGGGACGTGCTGGTCGGGCAGCGGGACGGGCACCGAACGCAACGCGTCGGCGAGCACCTCGGCAGCCGTCACACCGCGCAGCTGGGCGTCGGCGGAGAGCAGGACGCGGTGTGCGAACACCGGGCCGATCAGCTCCTTGAAGTCCTCGGGCAGCACGTACCCGCGGCCCAGGATGAGCGCGTACGCGGAGGCGGCGCGGGTCAGGGCGATGACGCCTCGGGGGCTGACGCCGACGCGGACCTGTGGGTGGTTGCGGGTGGCGGCGGCGAGGCGCACGGCGTACGCATAAAGGGGGTCGGCGATGTGGACCGCCGCGACCATTCTCGTCATCTCGCCGATCATGGCGGTGTCGGTGACTGGTTCCAGAGTGTCCGGTGACCGGACCGCGGCACCGCGCAGCACCTCGATCTCGACCTCTTCGGAGGGGTACCCGACGGAGAGTTTGACCAGGAAGCGGTCGAGCTGGGCCTCGGGCAGGCGGTAGGTGCCGTCCATCTCGACGGGGTTCTGGGTGGCGACCACGAGGAACGGTTGCGGGACCGGGTGCGGTACGCCGTCGACGGTGACCCGGCGTTCCTCCATGACTTCGAGCAGCGCCGACTGGGTCTTGGGCGAGGCGCGGTTGATCTCGTCGGCGATGACCAGGTTGGCGAAGACGGGGCCGGGGTGGAACTCGAAGCCGCGGTTGGCCTGGTTGAAGACGGTCACGCCGGACACGTCGGAGGGCAGCAGGTCGGGGGTGAACTGGATGCGCCGCCACTGGCCGCGGATCGACGCGGCCAGGGCCCGGGCCAGGGTGGTCTTGCCGACGCCAGGCACGTCCTCGAGCAGGACGTGGCCTTGCGCGAACATCGCGGTGAGGGTGAGCCGGACGACCTCGGGTTTGCCGAGCACGACGGTGCCGATCCGGTTGGCCAGTTCGGCGGCGACGTCGGCGAATCCCTGGATGTGGGCGGGTGTCAGCACGTCGGGAGGTCCGCCAGGTCGTCGCCGCCCTCGAGGTTCAGCCACGCCCACGGGATGTAGGTCTTGCCCTCGTAGTTCACCTGGATCCACCACGTGCTTCTCTTGTTCTTGTTGTAGACGTAGGCGTACACCTCTTCGCCGGATTTCTTGCAGTAGGTCTGCAGCCGGACACCGTTCTTGACCCAGCCGGCCTGCTGGTCGTCGTCCTGGCGGGTGACCTTGAAGATCTCGTTGCCGTTGCGGCCGCTGACGTCTCTGTCGCAGTAGGTGCGCTGGTCGCCGCTGTCGCCGTTGATGCAGGTGGCGATGCCGTAGAGGGCGTCGGTGGTCTTCGCCATCGTCCCGGCCTTGCTTCCGGCGGCGTTCTTGGCGGTGACCGTGAACGTGTAGGCGGTGCTCGGTTTGAGCCCGGTGGCGTTGAGTGAGCTGCAGCTGCCGGTGGAGCCCTTGCCGCCGGTGACGGTGAGCGTGCAGGTGGTGGTGCCGCCGCCGTTGTTGACGGAGAACGCCACCTTGGCCGTGTTGAACGTCGGGTCCACTCCGGTGACGGTCACGGTCGGCGCCGACACGGTCCGCGCGGTGGCGGTCGCGGCGGGCCCGGCGCCGGCCTCGTTGACGGCGGTGACCTCGGCCTGGACCGTGGCGCCGTTGCCGAGCCCGGTCAGCGTGACCGACGTCCCGGTCGCTTCGGTCTCCTTGCCACCGGCCTTGACGACGTACTTGGTGATCGCTCGCCCGTTGTCGGCCGGTGCCGTCCACGTGACGGTGACCGCGCCCGCTGTCCCGGCGACGGTGGCGGCCGCGGCGTTCTCCGGTTTGCCCGGCACCGTGAACGGCACCACGCTGTTGCTGACCGCCGATGCCTTGGACCCGGCGCCCAGCTCGTTGATGGCCACGACGGTGAACGCGTACTGCTTGCCGAACTCGACCTGGTTCGCCGGCACGGTCAGTGACGCGCTCGCCGACTCCCCGATCGGCGAGGTGACACCTTCGGTCACGGCGGTTACGGCGTACCGCACGATCTTGCGTCCCTGGCCGTTGGCCTCGGGCCAGGTGACCGCGATGGTTCCGTCGGGTTTGGCCTCGGCGACCGGCGGCGCGGCCGGCGGGTCCGGCACATCGGAGGTGGGGACCACGGCGTTGCTCGAGCGGGCGGGTCCGTCGCCCTTGCGGTTGACCGCGTGGACCTGGAACTTGTACGTCTCGCCGTTGGTCAGCCCGTCGACCAGCAGCGACCGCTGGTCGGCGCCGACCTGGAAGGTGCGGCCCGCGCCGGCCACCACGTACCGGGTGATGGCGGCGTTGTTGTCGGGCGCGGCCTGCCAGGAGACCCGGACCTCGGCGTTGCCGGCGGCGGCCCGCACACTGCGCGGCGCGCCCGGTTTCGCGGCGACCGGCTTCTTGGGCTTCTGCTGCTTCGGCGGCGCGGGCGGCGTCTTCACGGGCGGCGGGTCACCGCCGACGACCTGGTCGGTGTCCTTGTCGACGGACCGGACGGTGTGCTGGTCGTCGACCACGCGTGCGGTGGTCGAGCCCGGCGCGTTGATGAACAGGTGGTCCTCGCGGACGTCGAGCTCGAGGTCGCCGCCGGGTTGCGGGATGTCGATCGGGTCCTGGGGCTGCCCGTTCTGGTCGAAGACGTGCACGGTGCCGTCGTCCTCGGGCACGTACAGATAGCCCTCGTAGGGGATGGCGGGCTGGATCTCGCCGCCCGAAGCGGGCACCGCGACGTCATGCACGCCGGTCGCGTCGACGGTGTAGACCCGCCGGTCGTCCGGAACGGTCACCGCGATGACGTCGCCCTCGGTGCGCTCCGGCAGCTCGCCCGGCCCGCCCAGCGGCAGCGTCGTCGGCTGCCCGGCGCCCTTGTCGTCGACGCGGACCAGGGCGTTCGTCGTGCGGTCGAGCACCGCGATGCCCTCGGACATGGCCGTCACCGCGAGGTCGTGGCTGGGTGCGGCCACGGGGTCGGTGCGCAGTCGTGCAGGCCCGGACTCGCCCGGCTCGATCGCCGTGACGGTCCCCTCGCTCGGTGCCGCGACCCACAGCCGGCCGGCGCCGTCGAAGACACCGCCGTTGATACCCGGCGGGAACTGCAGCGCCTCACCGATCGGCTGGAGGGTGGCGGCGTCGACCTGCTGGACCTTGCCCTGCACCGCGTCGGTGATGAACGCCGAGTCGCGGTGCAGCGCCACGCTGACGCCGATGCCCGGCTGGGTCTGCTGGTTCCAGTAGAGCTGCAGGTCGGTGAGATCCATCGAGGCGACCGCGCCGGACTGGACGTCGCGCAGCAGCACGAACCGGTCGCTCTGGCTGACCTGCATCTGGTGGCCGCGGGACCGGGCGACGTCGGCGCGGGTGTCCACACGCGCGCTGGTGCCGTTGATGCGGGCGAGCTCGCCCTTGCCCTTGCTCCACACCCAGGACGCGGCGTCGAAGCTGGCCAGCGCCTCGTCGGCGGAGCCGAGCCCGCGCACGGTCAGGCCGAGGCCGGCAGCGAGCACGACGACGGTGGCCATGGTGACCAGTTGGCCCCGGCTGGGCATCCGGCGCCTACGCGTCGCCACCGTGGTGGCGTCATTGCTGGTCACTGCGGTCGTCCTCCCCGTCGAGCTGGTCTAACCGCCTCAAGGACGCAGGCCATCATAGGGAAAGCGAGGTGCTCGTCGATACCCGGCTCATCAGCCTGTGGATAACTTATGAACGCTCCGTGCACACCTGACTCGAGCTGGCGAACCGGTCCGTGCCATAGACGGCCACCACTGCGAAGCAGTATTCGAGCTTCGCATTCAGGCCCTCGACCAGGGCTTTCGTCTTTCCGAGGCCGACGTTCGACACCGGTTTGAGCTGCTGCCCCTCACGGGCCATGGACACCACGAACGGCACTTTGCCCTTGGTGGGATCACGCCACGTGAGCTCCACAACGGCACCTCGGTCGTCGAGGCGTACCGCTGACGGTGGATCCCCGGCCAGGACCGGCCCCGTCGAGGCGGTCGCCTGTGGACCGCTCGGTGACTGTTCCCGATCAACCAGCACAACCACGAGCGCACCCACGGCGGTGAGCGCCACGAGGGTCGCCGCGACGGTCAGACCAACGGCGAGACCACGACCTTTTTGCTGGTACGGGTGAGCAGGCGCGCCATTGTCGGCCTGATAGGGGTAGGTCTGCACCGCCGGGCCCGGAGCCCCGCCCTGCCACCCCGGTGCGGGTGACGCCTGCTGCGCCGGGATCGGTGCGCCCTGCCATGTTCCCTGCTGTGCCGGAGCGCCCTGCCAGCTCCCGTGCGGGGTCCCCTGCTGTGCCGGGTTCGCAGCGCCCTGCCAGCCCGTTCCTTGCTGCGCCGGGTTTACAGCGCCGTGCCAGCCCGTTCCTTGCTGCGCCGGGTTTACAGCCCCCTGCCAGCCCGTTCCCTGCTGCGCCGGGCTCGGTGAGCCCTGCCAGCTGGGCGGCGTGGTCGTGCCGTGTCCGTCGGGTTGCGAATAGCCGGGGTGGCCCGGTTGCCCGATCGGGTACGCGGGCGGCGCTGCCGCGTGCCCGGCCTGCCCGGTCGCGTATCCGGGTGTCTCCGTATAGCTGACGGGATAGCCGGGCTGCCCGCCGTAGCCTGCCTGGCCGGCCGGGTATCCGGTCTGTCCTGACGGGTGCTCGGGTTGTCCCGGCGGGTACCCGGCCTGCGCGGACGTGTGGTTCGGCTGTATCGGCGGGTGGCCGGTGTAGCCGGGCGGCATGTTGCTGTGGCCGGCCTGCGCAGCGCCGTAGCCCGGCGGCGGGGTGGCCTGGCCTTGCTGGCCGGTTACGTCTCCCGCCTGCGAGCGGCCGGCCTGGTGGTGATCGGCGGGAGGTGCTGGTTGCGGTTGCACGGGCGGCTGGGCCGTACCGGATGACTGAATCTGATCTGCAAGCCCCGCAGATTGCGCAGCGCCCGTCGCCGAGTGGGTGATTGGCAACACATCGGTCGGGCGGTTGATCGCCGCCCTCGGGTCCGCGTCCCCTTGAGCATGCTGCGACGCGTGCGTAACCGGCGGAACCCGGTCGACGGGTGCGGGCGAGACCGCCTGCGCCGACTCGATCGGCGCAGGCTGGACGCGCTGGACCGGCACGGGCTGGACGGGCTCAACGGGCGCAGGTGGGGCGGGCGTGACAGCCTGGACCGGTGCGGGCGGGGCGGGTTTGGCCGCTTGAACGGGCGTAGGCGGGGCGGCTCCGACCGGCTCGGCGGGTGCGGCGTCCGGCCGTACCGCCGATGGATCCTCGCCCAGGTAGGCGCGGGCCCGGGCGATGAACTGATGCCCTTCGCCGAGGACCGAAGGTCCGTTGGCGGCCACCCGGCCGAACGCCTTACGGGCCTCGTGCTTGTTGCCCAGTTCCTCGGCGACCACACCGAGGTCATGCGAAATGTGCAGCATGATCGGATCGCTGTCACCGAGCTTCCACTGCCCCGCCGCGTACGCGTCCTCGAGCATCCGCCGAGCCGCCATCGGATCGTCCGACAGGAGGAAGACGCCCGCGAGCTCACGCTGCGCGGTCAGGACGTCCGGCTCGTCCTCCCCCAGGTTCTCCCGCCCCAGCTCCACGGCACGTTCCAGCAGCACCTGGGCAGGTCCGAGGTCACCGGACGCGATCAGGGCACGGGCACGCTCGAGTGCGGGGGTGAGGGGGGACTTCGACACGCCCGCCATGCTGCCCGTTTCCCCCGCCCGGCGCCACACCCGGCCCCGACCCCCGGCCCCCGCTCCGGGCCGGGCAGGGGGCCGTATATAGTTCTGTCCGTGCGGCCGGCAGGGCAGCGAAACCCAGGTGAAAGCCAGGGTGGCGGTCCCGCTAAGGTTGTACACAGCAGGTCCGGGTGGCGGAATGGCAGACGCGCTAGCTTGAGGTGCTAGTGCCCTTTATCGGGCGTGGGGGTTCAAGTCCCCCCTCGGACACGTTAACCCACACCAAGGTCATTCACGTTTTTGATGATTCTGGTGTGGGTTGAATGCTTTCCGCCGCTGATGCGGAATGACCGACAGACCTGGAAGCGGCAACTGCCCAGACTGCGGTGACGTCTCCGGCTCGTCATCTGCTCTGGTGCGTGCTTCGCTTGGCTGGGGTGCCGGGACATCGGTACTCGCGCAAGCCGTGTCCTCGCCGATGTCGAGGGTGATACTGACCGGCGTGCACAGGAGCGTGTACCCCCGCCACCGCAACTGCCGACCCAACTCCCCACCGTCCAGGTCCCGCTGGTCAACGCCGGTGTGATGGGCCAGCTGACGGCAAGCCTCCGCCACCACCTGGTCCTCCCGCAGATAGAGGATCTTCGCGCGGTCTGGCCGCACATCGCGGCCGCTGGTGTAGCCGTGCCGGCACCGGTACCCGGCCCTGCCGTGCACCCACTGCGCTTCGAGGCGCCGCCCGCATACCCCGCAGATCAGCAGACCGGTCAGCTGGTAACGGTGTGGGTTCGCGTCGTCCGGGACGGCGAGTGCGCTGATCTGCTGGGCCCGCAGGAAGTCCTGCTCGCTGACCAGCGGCGGATGCACCACCGCAGTGGAGATCACCCACTGATCCCGGTCGTTCCAGTGATGCGACGGCTTCCGGCCTCCTGGGCGGCTGGTCTTGTCCCCCGGCCGCACCTCGTGATGATCGATGCCCTGCCGGTTCCACACCTGCCGGCCGGTGTACCGCGGGTTCTCCAGAATCGCCGCCACCGTCCGCACCGTCCACGACGTACCAGCACGGTGCGGGTTCCGGGCCCGGTCGTACGCCGACGGCGACAGGGTGCCGTTCGCATTCAACGTCCGCGCGATCCCCGCCACACTCCACCCCGCGAGGCGCTGGGCAAACATCCACCGCACCGTCGGCGCCGTCACCGGATCCGGATCCAACCGGTGCAGCCGCCTGCCCCACCGCGCGTGTGCCGCGTTCGGATGCGGGCCCGCGTCCACCAGCCGATACCCGTACGGCGGCCGGCCACCCAGATGCCGGCCCTGATCCCGCGCCTGCACTCGCATCGCCGCAGTGGTGCGGAACCGCGCCCGCAGGATCTCCCGCTGTGACTGCTGCCCCAGCATCAACATCATCGCCTGATGAACCGAATCCCCCGAATCGACCGGCCCACCCATCTCAGGCAACCACAACCCGACACCATGCTCGTCGAAGAACGGCAACAGACCCTCGAACTGCCGGGTGGAGAAGGCCCGCTCGAACTCCCCCACCACGATCGCATCAAACGGCCGCCCCGGATCAGCGACCGCGGCCAACAGCGCCGCCGCCTGCGGCCGCCGCGACCACGGCAGACTGCGCGAACAGCCAGCGTCGAAGTAGCTGGCGACGATCACCCCGTACCCGGCGATCAGGTGCAGGGCACTGTCGCGCTGCCAACCCCTCGACGACAGATCATCCTGATACTCCACGGTCGACATCCGCCCGTAGAACGCGAACCGCAACGCCCCCGCCGGCGCCTTCTGCGACTGGCCCCGCACTCGTGCAGAGGCGGGACGACTGGTCAACCAAGCGTCCATCAGATCAGCGGCAGGCGGCGTCATGACGTTCACCCCATCCGGTTCGGATGCAGGTGGGAGCAAGCCGGCCAGCGCCGATGACGCCGCATCGACAGCGATCACCTGATGGAGTGACCGCGGCAGTCATCGATCAACTGTCGATACGCCTGCTCATCGTTGATCCTGCGGGTCGGCAGTCGAGCTCGGTCGTTCAGGCCACAATCGCTTCAGGTCTTGGCCCGCCGGGCCCGGGGCAGCAGGTCTCCGAGCAGCGCCTTGCCTACTGGTGCGAAGGTGCTGCTGCTCAGCGACAGCGTCGCGTTGAAGGCGAACACCGCCACGACACCGTCGCTGAAGTACAAGCCGGTGAACGAGCCGATCACCCCGACCAGCGAGAACACCAGCAACCGACTACGTCCGAGGGTGTCCGACAATGAGCCGCCGACGAACCCGGCGAAGATCGAGAAGAACACCGACGATCCGATGACGAACCCGATCAGCCCTGGGGCCAAACCAAGATCGCGGTGCAGGAAGACGGCTAGGAACGGGATGGTGACGGAGTTCGCCAGACTCATGATCCCGGCGCCCGCGATCAGCACTCGGGCCAGCAACGGTATCGACGTGGTCGACGTTGAGGTCATCGCGTGTGAGGCCTCTCCCGGCTCGGTCCTGAAGGCGTTTGCTCTGCGGCACTGGGTCTGGGCTCGAGCTGACGCCAGCGCAGCAGCCCGGCGGCGGGTCAGTGGTCGGCCGTCGGGCGGCTGGGTGTCAGCAGGGCAGCGATGACGGCGCCCACGGCGGAGGCGATAGCGGCGACGAGGAATCCGTTGCGGAAGCCGGCGAGGCTGTCGCTGGCGAAGCTCGCAGCGGCGACGCTGGAGACGACGGCTGCGCCGACGGAGGCACCGAACTCGTGGAAGGTGCTCACGATGCCGGAGGCGACGCCGGCCTCCTGGGGTGCCACGTAGCCGAGTGCTGTGGCCGAGGCGACGACGAACAGGGCACCGGTTCCGGCGGCGGCGAGGGCGACACCGGCGGTGACCGCGAGCGGTTGGAGGGTGATGGCGGGGACTGTCATGCCGGCTGCGGCGGTCAGCAGGGCGGTGATGGCGAGGGGCCGCGCGCCGAGGCGGCCGATGAGGGTGCCGGTGAGGTGGGCGCCGAGCATGGTGATGATGGCGACGGGCAGGAACAGCAGGCCGGTGTGCAGAGCGCCGTAGCCGCGGGCGTGCTGGAAGTAGAAGGTGCCGAGGAAGAAGGCGGCGACCATGAGTGCGGTGGCCATGAGGATGAGGAACGCTCCGCCGGCGACGGGGCGGCGAGCGAGCATCGTGACGTCCATCAGCGGTGAGCGGGCCTTCTTCTGCCACGTGGTGAAGGCGGTGTAGCCGATCGCGGCAGCCAGCACGAGCCCGCCGGTGGCGAGGGTGAGCCAGCCGTGGTCACCGGCTCGGATGAGGGCGTAGATGAGGGTCGCGGTGGCGCCGGTGACGAGTAGCGCGCCGAGGATGTCGAGTCGCGGGCGCGGGTTCTGGCCGGTGGTGGCGGGCAGCACGACGGCGAGTGCGGCGATCACGGCCAGGCCGATCGGGACGTTGATGAAGAAGACCCAGGGCCAGCCGGGCCCGCTGGTGATGAGACCGCCGAGCAGAACACCGAGGGCCGCGCCGCCACCGCCGAGAGCGGACCAGACGCCAAGGGCCTTGTTGCGTTCGTCGCCGGCGAACAGGGTGACGACCAGTGAGAGCGCTGCGGGCGACAGCAAGGCGGCGCCGACGCCTTGGGCGATGCGCCCGCCGATCAGTACCTCGGCGGATCCGGCGAGTCCGGTGGCCAGGGATGCGGCGGTGAAGACGAGCAGGCCAGTAAGCACGACCCGCTTGGCACCGATGAGGTCGGCGATGCGGCCGCCGAGCAGCATGAGGCCGCCGAAAGTGAGGGTGTAGGCGCTGACAGTCCAGGTGATCGCGGCGCGGCTGAGCCCGAGGTCGGTCTCCATCTGCGGGAGGGCGATAGCGACCACGGTGACGTCGAGGATCAGCATCAGTTGGGCGACGCCCAGAAGAGCGAGGAGGCGCCATCGCAGCGGATGCCGGGTAGTGGTCTCTTGGATTTCGTGTGTGGTCATGACACCCTCCGCGATAACTCGTATGCCCGTGTACGACTTACAAGCGGAAGGTTAACTCGTACATTCCCGTACGGGATAGAGTGGTGGCATGGTTTCCGCCGACACCCGCCCGCGGCGGCGCGCCGACGCCGAGCGCAGCATTACGCGCATCGTGTCCGCTGCCCGGGAGTGCCTCAGCCGCGATCCGGACGCGACCATGGAGGACATCGCCAAGGCGGCCGGAGTCGGGCGGATGACGGTGTACGGACATTTCCGGACCCGCCCCGGGCTGGTCGAGGCCGCCCTCGCCGAGGCGCTGCGAGCCGGTGAGCTGACGCTCGGCAGCGTGGATCTGACCGGCGACGCGCGGCAGGCGATGAATCGGCTGCTGGCCTCCAGTTGGTCTCTGGTCGCGGAGTCGGCGGCGCTGCTGTCGGCGGCGCAGCGGGTGCTGCCCGAGGGGCGCCTGCGGGAACTGCACACCGGTGCCGCGGACCGGGTGGAGCAGTTGATCGGCCGCGGGCAGGGCGACGGCGTTTTCCGGACCGATATGCCGGTGACGTGGCTGGTCAACGCGGTGCAGTACATCCTGCACGGCGCCGCGGAGGAAATCCGTCTGGGCCGTCTCGATCCGGCAGAGGCGTCCGATGTCGTGACCGCCACCGTGCAGTCAATCCTGGCCGCTCCGGCACACACCGGCTCCTGAGATTTGTCTGCCGACGCAGCGGAAGGGACCGAGCCCGCCTCGCGGTGCGGCGAAGGCGGGCTCATGGCGCCGGGAATGGGCTATCGGTTCAGCCGTGGCAGTCGTACGGCGAGGGCCGTGGTGGCGGCGGCGAGGGCGAAGCCGGTCCACGGCTGGGCGGCCTGCAGGGCGAACCCGGTGACGGCGAAGGCCGGGAGCAGGACGGCGTAGGCGATGCCGTGCCAGCGCAGCCGACGGTCGGAGCGAGCGATCGCGGTGCCGAGGACGATCGCGGACACGATCAGGAAGGACGTGGCGGTCAAGGCGACGATGAAGAAGGCTGGACCGTAGGCGGTGTCGGCGTTGAGGGCGGGCATACCCGGCGTCCCGGCGAGGTGGGCGCGGCCGATGCCGGGCTGGACGAAGGTGGCGCTGCCGAAGGTCGAGGCTAGAAACACGTTGGTGATCGTGGTCAGGACCAGTCCGGTGATGGCGGTGCGGGCGGCGCGCCCGTTCGCCAGGAACACGGTGACCGCGAAGGCGCCGAGGACGGCCAGGGCTGCGCCGAAGATGCTGGCGCCGAGGTGGCTGATCAGGAAGACGTCGGTGGTGATGTAGCGGGCGTAGGCGTCGAAGTCGTCGATGCCGGGCTGGTGGGTCCAGGTGCTCAACCCGAGCAGGAGGCCGTAGGCAGGTAGTGCCCATAGTCCGGCGCGGGCGGCGCGTCGCGCTCTGCTGCTGGAAGCGGTGGCGTAGGCAGGGTGAGCGTTGGTGTCATTCAGGAGCGTGGGCATCTCGATCGTCTCTTTTCGTTGCGGGTGATGGGTGGGCCGGGGTGGGCCCAGCGCTCCGCCGGAGCCGGTCCGGTTCCGGCGGAGCGCTGGGACAGCACCCGGTGGTCATCGGGTGGCCGGCGTGTTCTCGGGTTGCGTGGCGGCGGGCTTGCCGTTGCGGCCGGTGAGGGTGATCGCGGCGAGGATGGCGGCCGCCAGGGCGATGCCGGCGGCGCCGAGCAGGGCGGCCGAGTAGCCGTCGGTGAGGGCGGCCGGGTCGCCGAGGGCGTCTGCGCCGTGGGCTGCGGCGACGGCGGTCATGGCGGCCAGGCCGAGGGCGGAGCCGATCTGGTAGCTGGTGTTGACGATGCCGGAGGCGAGACCGCCTTCCTCCGGGCGGGCGCTGGACAGGGCGGTTCCCAGCGACGGGATGAACGCCAGGGCCATGCCGAGGGCGGCGACCAGGGAGGCGGGCAGCACGTCGGTCAGGTAGCTGCCGGTCGGGCGGATCAGAGCGAGCCAGGCCAGGCCGGCGGCCAGCACCGCGAGACCGGCGACCAGGGTGGTCTTGGTGCCGAATCGTCCGATGACCCGTGGGGCGAGGACGATCATGCCGACCATGATGAGAACGGTCATCGGCAGCAGCGCCGCGCCGCTGGGGAACGCGCTGAAGCCGAGGACCTGCTGCAGGTACAGGTTGAGGAAGAACCACATCGGGATCCACGCCGCGCCGAGCAGTAACTGGGCGAGGTTCGCCGCCGTCAGGTTCCGGCTGGTGAAGATACCCAGCCGCATCAGCGGCTGACGGCGACGCGCTTGGATGATCAGGAACGCGGCAAGCAGGACCGCCGATCCGGCCAGCGTGAGCCAGGTCGAGGCGGAGTTCCAGCCGGCCTGCGGGGCGCGGACGATCGCGTAGACGGCGGCGGCCAGGCCGCCGGTGACGGTGAGAGCGCCGGCCAGGTCGAGGGAGCCGGGGCGGTTGCCGCCGGCGGGCATGAGCGCCGGGGTGGCGATCAAAGCGAGGACGGCGATCGGGATGTTGAGGTAGAACACCCACGGCCAGCTGACGTATTCGGTGATGACGCCGCCGAGGAACACTCCGGCGGTGCCGCCGGCCGGTGCGGCCGCCCCGTACAGGGCGAGGGCCTTGGTGAGTTCGGCGGGCCGGTTACCGAACAGCATCATCAGCAGGGTCAGTGCGGACGGGGCGATCAGTGCGGATCCTGCGCCCTGTACGGCGCGGGCGGCGAGCTCGAGTTCGACGGTGCCGGCCAGGCCGGCGGCGGCGGAGCCGGCGAGCAGGATCGCCCAGCCGGTGGCGAAGATGCGACGGGCGCCGTACAGGTCGGACAGGCGTCCGCCGAGCAGCAGCAGGCCGCCGAAGGCGACGACGTAGGCGTTGAAGACCCAGGACAGATTGCTCGGGGTGAAGCCGAGGTCGTTCTGCATCTTCGGCAGGGCGACGCCGATGATCGAGGTGTCCATGATGACCATGAACTGGGCGAGGGCGATGAGCGCGAGCGCCCACCACCGGTGCGGACTGCGGGACATGACCGAACCTCCTTGGTACCCCCAGGGGGTATCTGCTTTCCGGCGTCATTGTTACCCCCGGGGGGTATATGCGGTCAAGGGTGTGCGTCGATTGACTTCCGCGTCACAGCATTGGACGTGCCGCTTTACCAAGATACCCTAGGGGGGTACGGTAGCAACTGCTGGAGGGAGCCGGGTCATGGCTCACGGCTACATCACGGACAAGGACGACTATCTGAAGCGGCTGCGCCGGATCGAGGGTCAGGTCCGTGGCCTGCAGCGCATGGTCGACGACGAGACGTACTGCATCGACATCCTCACGCAGGTGTCCGCCGCGACCAAGGCTCTGCAGACCGTGGCACTCGGGCTGCTCGACGATCACCTCGCGCACTGCGTCGTCGGCGCGGCCCGCGACGGCGGACCGGACGCCGACGCGAAGCTGAAGGAAGCCTCCGACGCCATCGCCCGCCTGGTGCGGGCGTGACCTGCTCCCCCAGCTCAGTACCAGTCACACGACAGCAAGGAGAAGCCGATGTGCGGCAGCGACACCGCTTGCGCCTGCGCCACCACGACCCCGGCCACCGAGCCGGCGACGGCGCCGGACGACACCCGGACGGTGTACCAGGTCGCCGGGATGACCTGCGGCGGCTGCGCCGGCCGGGTCAGTAAGCAACTCACCGATGTTCCCGGCGTGCGTGACGTCAGCGTCGACGTCGCCACCGGCGCGGTCACGGTGACCAGCGCCGCGGCGCTCGACGATGACAGCGTGGCTGCGGCCGTCGCCGCAGCCGGCTATCAGCTGGTGCACTGACCGAAGGGAAGGCGTCAGTGCAGCTTTGGCGGGAGGGCACGCCGTCCGCTCTCCCGCCAAGGGACGTCCTCATTTCCGCTTGTCAGCGGCGTTGTACGAAGGCGACCAGTTCGGTACGCCACCCAGTGCCGCTTCACAGCAGTGTCCGCAGGTCGGTGATGAACCTGCGGGCGGCGGCGAGGGACGCGAATCTGCCCGGGACGTCGTAGACCTCCTGTCGCCACGTGTCGGCGGCTTGCGGATCCGTCTCGGGCTCGGACGGTGGCCGGCTGTGCACGGCGAGCCGGGTAGGGGTGACGCCGATCGTGGCGGTCGCCGGGCGGCGGTACCGCAGACCGGTCGCGTAGGCGGCCAGCAGGCGCGGGTCATGCGAGGTTTGCAGCAGGCCGCGGTATTGCTCGGGGATCTCGGTGAGCTGCAGGCCGCGCAGATAGGTGTCGACGTCGGCGCACAGGCCTGTGGCGGGGATCGGGTCGACGGCTACCACGGCGTGGGTGGCGTAGCGTGCCGCGAACAGGGCCGCCAGCGTCGCTGACGGGCCGTGCCCGACGATCACCGGTGCGCGCCGCAGTTGCAGGCTGTCGACGAGCATGGCCAGATCGTCGACGAGGTCGTCGGGTTCGTAACGGTCCCGGCCAGGCGAACCGCCATGTCCGGGCAGGTCGACGGCGACGACGGTGGCGTACGGGCGCAGGTCGGCTGCGGTCGGCCACCAGCACGTCCGGTCGAACAACACCGCGGGGATGAAGACGACTGGCCGGCCGGTCCCGTCCCACAGGTCGAAGCACCACCGTCCCCCGGCAGCATCGAACGGGTGGGTGGTGCGCAGCGGCGGCAGGGTCTCGGTCACGGCAGCGCCCCCGCGTCCGGCAGGTGGCGGCCGCCGGTCGAGCGATGCGGCTGGGACTGGCGCTGGCGCTGATGGGTGAGCAGGGCAGCGGGGAGGGCGTGAAGGTTCACGAAGGTTCGGCTTTCCGCGCAGGGAACAGGTGGACACCACCGCCGGGCGGGGCGTGACGGCCGGCTTTGCCGGGCCCCGGGCAGGCACGAGCGCACATCCGGCGATGCCGGGATGCGTATGCGTGCGCGGTGTCCTATATGCGGCTTACACCGAGTTGGGTCAGGGTGACGGCGGGTGCCCGGGATGCGATCGGTGGCACCGCCGTGTGGGGTGCGCTGGTGTCGGCGCAGGCGGTCATCGCCGGAAGCGCGACGGCGCCGGCTCGCACGGCGGGTTCGGCGACGGGGGCGCTGACCTCGCAGTGCCCGGCTGTGGTGTCTGCCGTCCGGGCTGCCGTAACGTGCTGCCCACTTGCCGCAACGCCGTGATCCGAAACGCCGTGGTGATGCCCTGCGGTAGCCGAATGCCCCGCATGGTGTGCGCCGGTCGGTCCGTCGGCGCAGTGTGCGCTTTGCACGAGCCCGACACCGGCCAGGGTGATCACGACCAGCAGCCAGCGCAGCAGCCACGGGGCTGCCGGCTGGTGGGATCGGGTCACCGGGCCAGGTTACGACATCGCGGGCTCGGTGACCGCAGGCCACTGCAGCGGGCACGGCGACTGCCGGGACGCGTCCGCAGCCGCACCGGCTGATACCGGTGCCGGGTATCTTGCACGGCATGAGTGAGGCAAAACCGGCCGGTCCGCACGGGTATTCGGCGGAGAAACAGGCGCTGATGGCCCGGCTGAAGCGGGTCGAGGGGCAGATCCGCGGATTGCAGCGGATGGTCGACGAGGACACCTACTGCATCGACATCCTGACCCAGATCTCAGCCGCCAAGAGCGCCCTGCACGCGGTAGCCGTCGGCCTGCTCGAGGATCATCTGAAGCACTGCGTGGTCCACGCCGCGGCGGAGGGCGACGTGGACGCAAAGATCAAGGAGGCGAGCGCGGCGATCGCCCGCCTCGTGAAGTCCTGAGCCGGCCGCCTGTTCTTACCGGCCGGGGTCGATCCATTCTCGCAGCTGCTGCGCGGTCTGCGCCGGGTCGACCGACTCGACCGCCCGTTGCTGTCGTCTGTCCTCGTCGAGTGCAGTAGCGATTGCCGCAGCCGGGATCGGAGTGCGCTGGAAGTGCAGTTGGGCACGGAGCAGCTCTCGCCGGTCGGCTGCCGCCGAGGCCTGGCGCCGTTGCTTGCGGACGGCCAGCAGCGCGGCACAGGTCAGCAGGATCAGAACCGCGGCGATGAGTGCCGTCCGTAGCGCGGCAGGGGATTCGGTGCCGGGCTGCGCGACGGCGTTGTCGGTGGGAGTCGCTGTAGCGGTGCGCATGGGCATGGCGGTGACCGTCACCCGGTCGTCGCGGCTGGCATCAATACCGGCGGCTACGGCGATGAGTTCACGGACCTGAGCCAGGTCGAGGTTCGCCGCGGCGGCTTCGTCGACGAGGACGGCGACGCTCAGTCTGATGATGTCGCCGGGGGCTTCACGGCGGGTCTCGTGCAGTTCGTCGAGGGCGTTGACGCGCGACGCGCTGCTACTGTCGTACCGGGTGCCGCCGTTGTCGCCGATGTAGGAGCGCTCGCTGATCCGTTCGGACAGGGCGCCGGCGGACGGATCCTGCTGGTAGGTGGTGCTGGAGGTCGCGACCTGGTCGAGGTCGAGTTCGACGTTGGTGGTGACCGTTGAGCGGCCGGGGCCGAGCACGGTGTCCAGCATGTGCTGCAAAGCGTCGTCCAAGCGGTCCTGGAAGGCCGCGGTGGTGGCATCAGCGGCGAGCACCGCCCGGGTGAAGCCGCCGGTGGCCGGCGAAACGGTGTAGCCACCCGCGGTCGCCTGTCGCTGCGCCATGGTGGCCGCGTATGCGGGCGCGGCGCCGAAACTCGCGCCTCCGGCCAGGGTCAGCGCCACGAGCGCGACGATCAGCCTCCCGGCACGCCCGCCGCGGGGCGACGTGCCCGTGCCCAGGGCAGACGGGACGGAGCGATTTCTCACAGCCTGCCTCTCACAGTTTTTGAACGCCGATCGACCGCCGTGATGGGTGAGACTTCGTGGTCGGGCGATGCGGTTGATGGGGTCTGCCTCATCGCTCGACGGCACGGCTGGTTGAAAGGTCCGGTGGTTGCGGCTCGGTTGCATCGGCGCACCGACCGTCTTGGGTGCGGTCGTCGCCGCAACGGACACCATCGGGCATTCACACCGTGACCCCTGCTTCAGGGATGGCCATCGGTTCGGGCGACGAGCGTCGGACGGTCGGCCACGATGAACCGACCGGCAGTCGCGTCGGACGCGACGAACCGGGGAACACTGCCGGTGCCACCCCCAGCTACCACGTACGAGATCGAGTGTTCCCTTTCACAGATCAAAACCACTCTCGGTTCACCATGCATGAGCAGCCCGTGTCGACAAACCTCGCACCGGTCTTCCAATCGGACACGTCTCGGCACGCCAGTCACTGAGTGTGATTACCTCCGGGAGCTGGGATCGGCGCCGACTGGGCTATCAAGGAGGGGCGGCGGGCACAGGCTCGCCGGTCGTGCCGACCTGGACCACGCCGAGCCCTGCCCCGGTCCGGCGGCACAACCCGCCTGACGAGTCATGAGGCATTCGGGGGCAGGGACGGGGGAACCACGAGCGGTCTTCGACCGGCACGCCGCACCGCGGCGGCCGGGACATGAGGACCTTGGGGTGAAGCCGCCAGCGTGCGGCCGGGCAACCTTCGCGCCCGAATCCGACAGCTAACCTCGCAGGCGTGCCGGAGGGATTCCTTCACCGTGCGCGTAAGCACCCTGAGCCGGCCCGCCCGTACCCTGGAAGTCGGCGCTCTCGCCCTGTCCGTGGGTCTCGGTCTTCTGACCGGCGGGCTCGGCACACCACAGTCCGCCTCCGCCGCGACTGTCGCCACCACACAGGTGTCCTCGCAGACCAGCGTGGCGTTCAGCCAGACCGGCATCACCGTCAAGGCGGCGGCGTCCCAGGCCGCCAAGTCCAAGGTGGCCGCGAACCGGGTCATGACCGAAGCGGCGAAGCACAAGGGCAAGAAGTACAAGTTCGGCGCGTCCGGCCCAAAGCGGTTCGACTGCTCCGGCTACACGATGTACGTCTACAAGAAGGCCGCGGGCAAGAAGCTGCCGCACAAGGCCCACCTGCAGCAGCGGTACGGTAAGGCCGTCGCGAAGTCCAAGGCCCGCGCGGGTGACCTGATCGTCATCCGTACGGGGACGAAGGGCACGCACGCCGGCATCTACGCCGGTGGCGGCAAGATGTGGGCCGCGCCGCGAACCGGCAAGACGGTCACCAAGCAGAAAATCTGGAGCAAAAACTACGTGGTCCGGCGCCTGGTCTGAGTCGGCTCCCCAACCGACCGCGCACTCCTCCGGGCATAACACAGTGCCGCCTGCACCCGTCCTTGGCGGAGGTGCAGGCGGCACTGTCGTACGCCCTACTTCGTGATGCTGGTGAAGCGGCGCAGCCGCAGGCTGTTGGCGACGACGAACACCGAGCTGAACGCCATCGCCGCGCCGGCGATCATCGGGTTGAGCAGCCCGGCCGCGGCCAGGGGCAGGGCGGCGACGTTGTAGGCGAAGGCCCAGAACAGGTTGCTCTTGATGATGCGCAGGGTGCGCCGGGACAGGCGGATCGCGTCGGCGGCGGCCATCAGGTCGCCGCGGACCAGGGTCAGGTCGGAGGCCTCGATCGCGGCGTCGGTGCCGGTGCCCATGGCCAGCCCGAGGTCGGCCTGGGCCAGGGCGGCGGCGTCGTTGACGCCGTCACCGACCATCGCCACGACCTTGCCCTGTTCCTGCAGCCGCTTGACGACGTCGACCTTGCCGGCCGGCAGGACTTCGGCGATCACCTCGTCGATGCCGACCTGTCCGGCCACGGCCCGGGCGACGGTCTCGTTGTCGCCGGTGAGCAGCACCGGCGACAGACCCAGCGCCCGCAGCTGGGCGACAGCGGCCCGGCTGGTCGCCTTGACGGTGTCGGCGACGGCCAGCACACCGCGGGCCTGACCGTCCCAGCCCGCGACCACGGCGGTCTGCCCCGCCGCGTGAGCGGCATCGACGGCCTGCTCGACGTCGGCGGGCACCATCAGACCGGCCTGGCGCAGCAGTACCGGGCGGCCGACGTGCACGGTGTGGCCGTCGACGGTGCCGGTGACACCGAGGCCTTCGGTGTTGGCGAATCCGGTCACCTGCGGCAGCGGCGCGCTGTCAGCTGCTGCGGCGGCGATTGCCTGGGCGATCGGGTGCTCGGAGGCGGCCTCGACCGCCCCGGCCAGGCGCAGCAGCCGCTCGCGGTCGACGCCGTCGGCGGGAACGACGTCGACCAGGCTCATCCGGCCGGTGGTGACGGTGCCGGTCTTGTCCAGCACGACGGTGTCCACGGTCCGGGTCGACTCGAGGACTTCGGGGCCTTTGATCAGGATGCCGAGCTGCGCGCCGCGCCCGGTGCCGACCAGCAGTGCCGTTGGGGTGGCCAGGCCGAGCGCGCAGGGGCAGGCGATGATCAGTACGGCGACGGCGGCGGTGAACGCGGCTGTCCAGCCGGAGCCGGTGCCCACCCACCAGCCGAGCGTGGCGACGGCGAGGCCGATCACGATCGGCACGAACACGCCGGAGATCCGGTCGGCGAGCCGCTGGACGGCGGCCTTGCCGGTCTGGGCCTGCTCGACCAGTTTCGCCATCTGCGCGAGCTGCGTGTCGGCACCGATCCGGGTAGCACGCACGACCAGCCGGCCGCCGGCGTTGACGGTCGCGCCGACCACCGGATCGCCGGGGCCGACCTCGACCGGTACGGACTCGCCGGTCAGCATGCTCGCGTCCACGGCCGAGGTGCCGTCCTCGATGACACCGTCGGTGGCGATCTTCTCGCCCGGCCGCACCACGAACCGGTCCCCCACCGCCAGGTCGGTGACCGGAATGCGCCGTTCGATGCCGTCGCGTAGCACCGCGACGTCCTTGGCGCCGAGTTCCAGCAGGGCTCGCATGGCGGCGCCGGCACGGCGCTTGGAGCGGGCCTCGAAGTAGCGGCCGGCGAGGATGAAGGTGGTGACGCCGGCGGCGGCTTCCAGGTAGATGGCGCCCGCGCCGTCGGTGGTGCCGATGTCGAGGCTGAACGGGTGCGTCATGCCGGGGACTCCGGCGGTGCCGAAGAACAGCGCCCACAGCGACCAGCCGAACGCCGCGATCGTGCCCATGGAGATGAGCGTGTCCATGGTGGCGGCGCCGTGACGCAGGTTGGTCCAGGCCGCCCTGTGGAACGGCCACCCGCCCCAGACGACGACCGGCGCGGCCAGCGTCAGCGACAGCCACTGCCAGTAGGTGAACTGCCAGGCCGGCACCATCGCCAGCAGCAGCACCGGCACGCTGAGCGCGATCGCCGTGAACAGCCGGGTCCGCAACGCGCGCAGTTCGTCGACCGGCTGCGCATGTTCGGCCGGGTCGTCACCGGGCTGTTGCGGTGGCGACGGAAGCTTCGCGGTGTAGCCGGTCTTCTCGACGGTGGCGATCAGATCCTCGGCGGTCACGCTGTCGGGGTAGGCGACGCTGGCCTTCTCGGTGGCGTAGTTGACGGTGGCGACCACGCCGTCCATGCGGTTGAGTTTCTTCTCGATCCGCGCGGCGCAGGAGGCGCAGGTCATGCCGCCGATCGCCAGCTCGATCTGGTTCGGGGCCACGGGCAGCGGCCCGGCGACGGTTGCCATGACGCTCTCCTCCTAGTCGTGGGTGTGGCCGTCGGCGCCGTGCCCGGACGGGCTCGGCGTGGCAGACACAGCGGCCGTGGCCGGCGCGGAGCTCGGCGCGCCCGGGACAGTTCCGGCGACGGCGGTGAACTCGGCGGTGCGGACCTTCCCGTCGTGCTGGAAGTCCAGGTACAGCCGGTAGGCGCCGGGGGACGGAACCTCAGCGTGGAAGGCGACGTCGGGGCCGGCCGCGGTGCGGCCGTCGCCGGGTTCACCGTCGGGGTGCACGTGCAGGTAGGCCAGGTCACCGTCGCGCAGCGCGACCAGGTGGCCGTACGCGCCGAGGTAGGGCTGCAGGTCGGTGACCGGCGTGCCGTCCTTGCTGACCGACAGGGTCACCTTGGATGAGGCGCCGGGCGTGAGGTCGCCGGTCAGGGTGACCGTGTAGCCGTCGACCGTCGTGGTCCGAGCGGCCGCGGGAAGCGGGGTGGGTTGGTAGTCGCCGGAGGCGGGAACGTCGGCGCCGAGGGTGAGGCCGTCGTGGCCGGCGGGCTGGAAGTCGGCGAAGACCCGGTACTGCCCGGCGGCGGGTACCGCGAGCGGGATGGACCAAATGCCGTCGCTGCCGAGCTCGGGATGTACGTGCTGGAACCCGGACAGGTCACGGCGGACCACGATCAGGTGCAGGTCCTTGTCGTGGCTGGTCGTGTAGGCGGTGACCGGCCGGTTGTCCGGGCCGGTGATCTGGAACCGGAACGGCTGCGGCGTACCGACCGGCAGGTTGGCGCTGAGTGGGGTGAGCCGGTAGCCGTCCTGGCTGATCTGCAGCCCGGCCGGCAGCACTGCTGCCGGGGTGTTCTGCTCGGGTGGTGTGCCGGTGTGGCCGCCGTGCGCGGCCGGGGTGGCGGGTGCGGCTGCCGGGAAGAGGCTGCCGAGGCCGAGGGCGGCCGTGAACACGGCCGCCAGCCCGATCCCGAAGCCGCCCAGCTTGATGGCGGTGTTCATGACTACCTCGCGAGTTCGTAGCCGGCCTCGTCGACGGCCGCGGCGACCGCGGTCTCGTCGACGGGCTGGTCACTGGTGATGGTGACCGTGCCGGAGGCGAGGTCGACCTGGACGTCGGTGACTCCGGGGACCTTGCCGACTTCGGCGCTGACGGAGTTGACGCAGTGCGAGCAGGTCATGCCGGTCACGGTGTAGGTCTGGGTAGCCATCACGATCTCCTTGCCGTTGGGCGTGAGCGGCGGGACGTCGCCGCACACAAACCAACCATACCCATACCCCCCTAGGGTATCAAGGGGCCTGCCTGGTGATGCGCTGCACGCCTTCCGCGCGATTGCCGTCACGTTCACCGGTTATGGCGATTCCCGCCTGCAGGGTGGCTGACCGGTGCGGTGCGCCGATCCGCTCCATCACTGTTGGCGCGGTGTACGGCCGTGCCCGCGTTGTCAGCCTTCACGGCCGTTGAGCGACAGGTTGTTGTCGCTGAAGCCGGCGGGGTTTCTGTCATTGGTCGGACGCGCTGAGGCACTTGGCGCCGACGGCGGGCGCTAGTGGTAGCGGCTGTCCCAACCGGACGAAGTTGGCACCGTGCGGCTGTAGTTGGCACCAAGCTGGCACCGCCTGGGTGAAGCTGTCGCTTTCTGCGGGACCAGCGCTTGGGTACGTGACCCGACCCTAGGCGCAGATTTACTGAATAGTCACCACTGGAGCCGCCGCGAGTCGCTGGACACTGTCCCGATAGGCCGCTGCGGCCGCGGCCGCAGTCATCCGGCCGGCGGCGACCTCCTGGCCGGCGGCGTGGCCCAGACTGATCGTGGCCGCCAGCAGCCAGCCCTCCGGCTGCCCGGTGGTGAACTCGCCGGTCCGGCGGCCATGCGCCAGGATCTCCGCCAGCTTTTCCATGATCGGCAGGTGCCGGTCGCGCTCGTCGGCCGGATCGCCGGCCGGCAGCGAAACGGTCAGCAGCAGCGGGTATCGCTCGATCACGCCCCAGCTCACGGTCAGCCACCGGGTCAGGGCCGAGGCCGCCGTCCCGGTCGCCGGGTCGATCGTGTCCAGCGCGGCGACCGTCTCCCCGGTGATCCGGTCGACGACCCCGACGAGCAGTGCATCCCGGGACGGGTAGTGGGCGTACACCGTCTGGCGTGCGACGCCCGCGGCGGCCGCGATCTCCTCCATGCTCGCGTCGGCGCGGCGGCCCAGCAGGATGATCGCCGCGTCGATGATGGCGGTCCGGCTGCGCTCGGCGTCCGCCCGCAGCCGACGGCGCCGAGGACTCGGTAGTTCTGACACGTTGTCAAGGCTAACCTGCCCACGTATGTTGGACAGGCTGTCAGAGTTCTACCGATCGACCGGAGGAACCGATGCTCAGCTTCACCGACTACCTCGCCCGATACCCCCAGGAGGCGGCCTTCGGAGACGAGGAACCGGCTGTGGTCTTCGACCGATACCACGCCCCGGGGTTCACCCTCCACAACGACGGTCTGACGCTCGACCGGGACCGGATCGTCGCGCACATCCGGCCGGTGCGCCGCAACGCCGTCGCCGCCGACGTCGACATCCATCAGGCGCTCACGCGGGGCGACCAGGTGGCCGCCCGCTACACGCTCACCGCACGGATGCGTAGCGGCGCGGTGGTGGCCACCGACATCCACGTGATCGGCCGGGTCGCCGACGACGGCCGGATGCTGCGGCTCGACCAGCTCACCCGGACCGTTGAGGGTGACGGGTGATGCGGGCCCGGCTCGCCGGTGGGGTCGCGCTGCTCTGCTCCGGGCTCTTGGCCGGGGCGTTCGGCTACGCCCGGGTCTGCGTGGTGCCGACCTTCAACGCCGTGCCGATCGACGTGCACATGACTTACCGGGTCGCGCTGATGGACATGAACGGCATCTTCATGCAGGCAGCCATGGGCCTGACCATCGTGTCCTCGACCGTCTGTGCGGTGGCGCTGCGCGGCAGGGCCCGCTGGGGTGCCGCCGGGGCCGGACTGCTCGCGCTGACCGCACTGGTGGTCACCCGGTTCGGCAATGTGCCGATCAATGGTGAGATCCGCACCTGGGCGGCGACCGGCCTGCCGGCCGGTTACGCGGACCGGCTCGCCCGCTGGGAGGCCTTGCACGACGTTCGGACCGTCGCGGCGCTCGCCGCCTTCGTGGTGCTGCTGGTGGTTACCCAAGGGCTGACCACGGGGGCACGGCAGCGGGCCGCGATCGGGTGAGGCCGCATGTGGATCACCGTCCTGCCGGCCGTCACGATCACGACCACCTCCGGCGGCGTCAGCACGCCCGGCCGGGAATCGACACCCGCGGCCCCGTCCACCGGACCGCGGCTACCTCGTCGGGCTCGGCTCGGTCGCCGCGATCGGGCGGTACGAATTCGTGAGCCCGGCATCGATCGCGGACCTCCCGGCCTGGCTGTTCGAGCTGCGCGAGCGCCGTTAGGTTAGGTGTTCGGGTCGGCGGCGCAGTTCCGCTCCAGAAGCACGCCAGAGCACCAAGATCATAATTGTCGTAACTCTTCCGAGCATTGGTCCCGAGCGCCCAACCCGAGCCCGCACACCAGCCGCACATGCTCGGGCGTCAACGTCCCCGCGACCCGCAACGCCGTCAGCCGGGCGACAGCGGCACGCCGCGCGGACCGACCCAGATGGCGCTGATGTCCGGACGGCGGCCATCCTCGCCGGCGACGAGCACACCGGCGAGGGAGGATCAGCGGGGCGGACGCGGCCCAAGGCAGAGCGCGGGCCGCGTGGTGGTCAGACCAGTCGTAGCGTGGTCAGGCAGGTCGGGGCGTCTGCGCCGGTGCTGATCTTCGACTCGGCGGTCTTGCCGTCGGAGGTGATCCGCAGGGTGCCGGTGATGTTGCGCGGCAGCCAGAATCCGACGAAGCCGTTGGCGAAGGTGGTGCGCGACTCGTCGACCAGGACCGTGCCGTTGGCATCGTTAAGGATCTTGACCTGCACCTGTTTGCCGGCCAGTTCGCCTTTGCAGCCGGTGGGCGCGTGGAAGAAGCAGTCGTGGGTCTGCTGCAGGTACGGGCCGGCCGACAGGTAGAACCGGTCGGCGGGGATGGGCAGGCTGAACTCCTGCCCGCCGTCGGAAATCAGCAGCTCACCGGCCCGCACGGACGCCTTCAGCCCGGCTGGGCGCTGCTGAAGGTCCAACCGGTCGAGCTGGTCGATGACCTCCACCGTGCTTTTGCCCGCCAATCCATAGCGAGCCAGCAGCGGCTGCGCCTCAGCCGACGGCGACGCCGCCACAGTCGCGCTGGTCGGCCCGGCGATGGGGGCAGAACCGTCGGTGCCGGTGCACCCGGCCATCGTCAGCAACGACACCGCACCCACGAGAAAGAGCCGTTTCATGCTCACGATTCTCCATCGGTAGTCAGTCACACGGTTGACCGGGCGCGCAGGTTAGGACTGGGACAGGCCGACATGCCGCCCCATGACGGCTATCCGGCAGCAGCCCAATGGGCAACTGGCCCTTGCCGTGCCGGCGGTGCGCCGACCGCTGACGCAGGGTCACCCTGGGAGGGTCACGGAGCCGGGTTGCTGCTGCGCTTGCGCCAGAGCAGCAGGCCACCGGCACCGGCGATCACCGCTACGGCCAGGGCGATCCACCAGGCGACGCGCGAGCCGCCGGAGCCGGTGCTGCTGGCGGTCTGCTCGGCCGCCGTATTGCTGGCCCGGGTGGCCGCCGGGGCGGTGGCTGAGACGGCGGTGCTCGGGTTGCTGCTGGGCGTGGTGCCCGCAGTGACCTCGGCTTGGTTGGCGGCGGGCTTGAGCGTGATGGTGGGTGCCGGGCTCTCGGGTTCGGGCTGGCCCTCTTCGGGCAGGTCGATCCAGCGGGAAACCTTGCCGTCGCTGTAGGTCTCCACGGTCTTGAACGACAGCGTGGTCGCATCGGTGGGCAGCTGCGTCACCGTGACGGCGAACTCGGCGTCCTGGCCGACCTTCAGCGCCGGGCCGGCGATCGTGAACCCGTCGGCGCTGCTGGTGAACGTCCAGCCCCTGGGCGCCTTCACCAAGGTCACGTCCGCTGGTTTGATGCCTTGCGGCAGCACCACCCGCTCCGACACGATGCCGGCGCTCTGCGACTCAGCCTCACCGTGGAAGGTCAGTGTGACGTTGGCGGCGCCGGCCTGCGCCTTGTCGGCCTCCACCTCTACGTGGGCGAAGGCCGGAGCTGCGAGTAGCGCGGCGGCCGCCACCCCTGCCGCCAGGGCTCCGACCATACGCGTACGTAACGCCATCGCGCCCGGACCTCCATCTCAACCATCAAGGACAAGCAGACCGTACGGGCTCACCCGTCGGCATCGGTAAGTCGTCACCCGGCTCGGGAAAGTTCCACACCCATTTCCGAAAAGCCGGCCCGCACTGCTGTCATCGTCGCCCGAGACCGCGGCGATCGAAGGGTTATGTCTTCGCGGTACTGCGCCGGTCGCCGGCCGCCGCACCGGGCGTGGTCGTCAAGTGACCGGCACGTGACAGGTAGCCGACCGCCGCGGTGCCCAGTACCCCGGTGACGGTCAGCAGCAGCCACGGAAGCGCAGGCCACCCGAGCGTGACGGCGGTGTCGAGGGCGGCGCCGGTCAGCAGGTTCCCGGCGGCGATGCCGACACCGGCGAGGGTGTTGTAGAGGCCGTAGTAGGTGCCGACCAGGCGTTGGCCGGCGAACTCGACGATGGTGGCCATCTCGAACGGGTACACGATCATCGTCGCGACCGTCAGCAGCACCGTGCTCATCAACACCGGAGTCAGCGCCAGCGCGGTGCGCCACGGGCCCGCGCCGGTCGCGGGGCTGATGGCGGCGGTGGCGGCGAGCGGCAGGAACGCGACAGCCATCAACGCCAGACCGCGGACGATGGCCTGCGGTGGGCTCCACCGATGTTTGGCCCAGGCGGTGACCCGGACCTGCCCGGCCACGGTGAGCAGCCCGGAGACGGCGAACAGGATCGCCACCGGAGTCTCCGATCCGGTCACCCGGCGGACCTCGATGGGCAGGCCGAGGTAGACCTGGAAATTCAGTACGTAGGAACCGATCATCGCGGCCGAGAACAGCAGGAAGCCGCGATGGCGCAGCACCTGCCGCCAATCCGCCGTAGGACTGCGATCGTCGGGGCCGGCCGGGGCGTGCCGGGCGGGCAGGGCGCGGGCCTGAGCGATCAGCAGCAGCAGGAACAGCAGCGCGGCGACCGTGCACACCCATCGGAAGGATGCGGTCAGCAGGGCGAGGCCGATCAGCGGCCCGGCGAGGATGCCGGCCTGGTAGAAGACGTTGAACACGGCGAACGCCTCGGTCTTGCGCTCGCCTGATTCGGCGGCCAGATATGCGCGGACCGCCGGGTTGAACAACGCTCCGGCAAGCCCGGTCAGCACCGACGCGACGATCAGGGCGGGCAGGTTCGTAGCGATACCGAGCAGCCCGAACCCGGCCACGCGCAGGCCGAGCCCGGTCAGGATCAGCGGTTTGTAGCCGTACCGGTCGGCGAGGGTGCCGCCGAGCAGGAACATGCCCTGCTGGCTCAGGTTGCGCACACCCAGGATCAGGCCGACCGCCCAGGCCGCCATCGCCAGGTCGCCGGTGAGGTAGCCGGCCAGATACGGCATGAGCATGTAGAAGCCGATATTGATGGTCAGCTGGTTGACCAGCAGCAACTGCACCGGCCGGTTGAACGACCGGATCTGGGCCAGGGTTCCGGTCACGGGGCGTCCCCGGTGGTGGGGTCGATGACGTGGGTGCAGCGCGTCCAGCGCCGCACTTCCCGCTCGCGGGGGTGACGGATCTCGTCCGGGTCGGTGGCCGGCGCGGATCCGAGCAGGTCGTGGGTGCGGCAGTAGTCGTCGCTGTAGACGGTGTCGGCGTAGCGGTGCGGCCCGTCGGGGAAGATCGCAGCGATGCGGGTGTCGTCGGGCAGGGTCCGGGACAGCCAGGAGGCGACCAGGGCTACCGCGCCGACGCTCCAGCCGCCGCTGATGTAGTGGCCGGCGGCCAGGCTGCGGCAGGCCCACACCGATTCCGGGGCGGCGACCCAGTGCACCTCGTCGAAGGCCGGGTAGTCCACGTTGCGGGGGTGGATGCTGCTGCCGAGCCCGCGCATGAGCCGGGTCTGGGCCGGCTGGCCGAAGATGGTGGAGCCGCACGCGTCGACGCCGACCAGCCGCAGGTCGGGGAAGAACTCGCGCAGCACCCGGGCGGTGCCGGCGCTGTGCCCGCCGGTGCCGACGCTGCACACCAGCACGTCGACTCGGCCGAGCTGCGCGGCCAGCTCCAGGGCGAGGCTCTGGTAGGCGTCGACGTTGTCGGGGTTGTTGTACTGGTCTGGGCAGAACCCGCCCCGGTCGGCGAGGAGCTGGTTGACGCGGTCGCGGCGGGCCTGCTGCCAGCCGCCGGTCGGGTGCGGCGTGTCGACCAGGTCGATGCGGGCGCCGTAGGCGGTCAGCAGGTTCCGCAGCGGCGGTTCCATGCCGGGGTCGGTAACGAGGGTGACCGGGTGGCCATGGATCAGCCCGGCGAGGGCCAGGCCGAGGCCGAGGGTGCCGGAGGTGGACTCCACGATCGGGGCGCCGTCGGCGAGGTCACCACGTTCACGGGCGCGCTGGATCAGGTGCAGGCCGGGCCGGTCCTTGATGCCGCCGGGGTTGTGGCCTTCGAGTTTGGCCCAGAACCCGCCGTCGCTGGTGGCGGTGATGTCGCGGGTCCACAGGACGGGGGTGTTGCCGACGAGCTGGTCGAGGTGGTGGCAGGTGGAGCTGGAGACGAGCTGGGCGGGAAGGGGCCGGCGCTGGAGCCGGGGAAACGTCACGTCGATCATGTGCGTAGCCGCTTTCGCAGACGTGGTCCGCCGCCCGGCGTCCACGGCGAGCAGACGTCAGGTGCGGAGGTGAGCAGAGGTCACGGAGGCACGTCGCCGCTACCGGCCCGATCAGCCAACAGGCGCGTTTCGAGGCGGCGGCGTGCGGGACCTGTCAGCTTCGATACACGCTCGTCAGTGCCAGCACGGTGTGATGGTGTCTACCGGGCGGGTGGGCCGCGTCAGCCGCAGCGGCGGCAGCGGTGAGGGCGTCGTCGGTAGGGGGCGGGGCCGGGACCAGCGGCAGATCGACATCGTCGATCTGCGGCTGCGGCAGCAGCGCTACCGGAGTGCAGGGATGCGCGAGATGTGCTTGGTCGGCTGCTGCTGCCGTGCAGGCATCACCGGATGGCGGGGTCGCCGTCTGCGGGCCCGCTGCGACGGTGGGATGGCCATGGTGCGCGTGCTGGGGGACGTGATGGGCCAGGGCGCCGCAGATCAGTAGCAGCGCCATGGTGGTCATCCGCACGATCAGCTGGAGCATGGCCCTTCCCGCTCGGCGTTCCAACGAAGCCAAGCGGCAAAAGTACCAAAGACCCGATTAGTTCCGCCGGGTTTCGCGGAGTTGCCACACCGCCTCCCGCACACCCTGTGCGACACCTGAACGCATACGGGCAGGGCGGGCCGGGGCGGCCAGGCGCGTCACGCCTGGCCGCCCGCGGATCGACGGGATCAGAGGCGTTCGAGGATGGTCTTCATCGTGGTGATCTCGGCCTGCTGATCGGTGATGATCTTCTGCGCGAGAGTCTTGGCCTCGGGGTTGGAGCCCTGCGCCACCTCGGTCTGGGCCATCTCGATGGCGCCCTCGTGGTGAGCGATCATCATGGTCAGGAACTGCTTGTCGAACGCGGCGCCCTTGGCGTCCATGAGCTTGGCCATGTCGGCGTCGGTCATCATGCCGGGCATCGAGCCGTGGCCCGTGCCGGAGCCCATGCTCATGTGCGGCTCCGGGGCGGGCTTGCCCCAGGCGGTCAGCCAGCCGGTCATCGTGTCGATCTCCGGCTGCTGCGCGGCCTGGATCTTGCCGGCAAGTTGCTTGACCTCGGCGTCGGCGGCCCGGCCGTCGGCCATGTCGGCCATCTGCACCGCCTGCTGGTGGTGCGGAATCATCGCCTGGGCGAAGGTCACATCGGCGTCGTTGAACGTGCCGACCGCCGACGCGGCCGGCGACGCGGCCGTGGTCGCGCCGTGGTTCATGCCGGTGCCGGACGACGAGTGGTCGCTGCCACCGCAGGCCGACAGCACGAGGGTGGCGGTGACGGCGGCACCGGCGAGCAGGCCGCGGCGCAGCACGGTGGTGGGCAGCTGGGAAGTACGCATCATTGCGGGTCGTAACCTTTCGGCAGATTTTCGGGTACGCGCGAACGCCTCGACACGACCGCAGACGGGTCGACGTCGAGGTGGCGTTGCTATATGCGCAGTACCGCTGCCGATGCGAGCGTGAGTCCGGTGGCGCGATCCGGCGGCGCTCGCGGGGACAGCGCCCGCAGGACCGCGGGCACCGGAAGCAGACGGCGACCCTGGACCAGGGTCAGCAGCCAGTACAGCATCACCACGACGGCAAGGCCGGTCAGGATCGCCAGGCAGGCGCTCCAGGCGCCGGAACCGTGCCCCCCGTGGCCGTCGCAATGCCCGTCCGGGCACGGCTGCGCCGCGGTGACCACCGCCGTCAGCATCCCTGCAGGGCCCACCGCGGTCGTGTCCATGCCGGTCGCCGCCGGGTGGAGGTCGGCGCGGACGCCGGTGTGGCCGAGGGTGTGCATGAGCGCCAGCCCGAGAGCGGTCGCCAGCAGCAGCGCGAGGCGGGCCGCACGGCCCACCGTCATCGCTGCTGTCCTCGTCACGGCGTCCACGGTAGCGCGTGCCCGTGACCGCCTTCGACGACGACCGCACCAAGCCCCTTCAGCCGGTCGCGGCAGGACGACGACGGCGGTGTCCGATCGGGGTGAGCCCGCGGGGCTTGTACACCGACAGCGCCAACGCGACCAGTAGCAGGATCGCCGCCCCGGCGGCGTGCACCAGCGGCGACGCGGTGGCGGTAACCGGGGGCCCACCGTGCGCCGCAGCGGTCGCCGCAGCGGCGAGGGCGCCGAGCGTGCTGGTGTACAACAGCAACACCGCGACGGCGAGCGCGGTGAGCACGAGTTTGATGACCACCCAGTAGTGCCGGACGAGACCCCAGACGGTGATCAGCGACTGCGTCACCCCGGTGACCAGGCTCGCAATCCCGAACGGGACCAGCACGTACCAGCCGAGCGGATCCAGGAGCAGGTAGACGGCGTTGGCCATACGCGGGTCGTCGGCGGTGACGGCCAGGCCGGCCATCGCGAGCGAGGCGGCGACGGCACCGAGCCATCCGACGGACGCGGCGATGTGCAGGACCAGGCCTGCCCGGCGCAGCCCTGCGGGCAGCGTCACCCGTGGCCGCCGCTGACAGCGGCCGGGACCGCCCCGTGGCCCAGGTGACGTCCGGGCCCGTGACCGGTCAGCACCGCGACCACGATCAGCGCCAGCAGCAGTGCTCCGCCGGCGAGGAAGATCTTCACCCAGCGCGGCATGCCTTCCTCGGGTACCGGCTCTCGACGTGTCATCGCCACACCTTCCAGTTTTACGATACAGAGTGTATTGAGCATAGGCAGAGTGACGTACCGCAGGCAATGCGTACGATGCAGGGGTGCCGAAGTTGTGGAACGCGACCGTCGAACAGCACCGCCACACCGTGCACGCGGCCATCCTGGACGCCACCGCCGCGCTCATCGCCGACCACGGCCTGGCGGTCACCATGTCGCAGATCGCCGCGCACGTCGGTATCGGCCGAGCCACGCTGTACAAATACTTCCCCGACGTGCAGACCATCGTGTCCGCCTGGCACGAGCGTCAGGTCACCGACCACCTCGACCAGCTCACCGCCGTCGCCGCGGAGTGCGGCGATCCCGGCGAACGCCTGCGCATGGTGCTGGACAGCTATCTGCGGCTGTCCAGCACCGCAGCGGCTGCCGGGCACGGTGGCCACGGCGGCGCGGCGGCCGCGCAGGTCGCGATGACGCTGCACCGCGCCTCGCACATGCCGGCAGCCCATCAACGGCTGCACGAACTCGTCACCGCCGTCATCGCCGGTGCCGCCGACGCGGGTGCCGTCCGTACCGATGTGCCGCCGGCCGAACTGGCCGCCTTCTGCCTGCACGCGCTGGCCGCCGCAGCGGCGCTGCCGCAAGCTGACAGCCGCGAGCGCCTGCTCGATGTCACCTGGGCCGGGCTACTGCCGCTCCGGTGAGCATGGCCGGGCAGGCCGGTCCCAGGGTGGGCACCCTCAGGTGCCGGGCCGGCGTCCGAAGGCGTGCACGCGAGCACCCATCTGCAGTTGGTCCCACATGGTCACGGCGTCGCGGTGCAGCAGGTTGACGCAACCGTGCGAGCCGCGGGCGGCGTCGTGCAGGTACGTGGTCGTCTCGTGGAAGCCGATCCCGCCGACGAACCGCTGCCAGTACGGCAGCCACACCTCGTACGAGTCCGACCACTCCTTCTCGGCACGCTTGTTGATCCGGAAGACCCCGGCCGGGGTGGCGTGACCGGCGAAACCGGTCCGCACGACCGTCGGCCCGGCCACGACGGCGCCGTCACGCATCACCCACGCCGTCTGCAAGGTGAGATCGACACAGGCGGTCACCCCTGGCCCGGCGTCACAACGCCGCACCTTCTCCGGCGCGGAGCTCGCGGTGATCCGGCGAGCGACATCCGCGGTCGTCGCATCGGCCTGCCCAGCGGCGGGCTCGATACCGAACCGCTGCTGGAAGCCGCGGATGGCCGCGCAGTCGGCCGGCGACTGCCGGCCGTCGACGCTCACCGCGCCGAACGTTCCGAGCCGGGCGAGGTTCTCCTCGATGGCGTGCTGCCACCGCCCGCTCGTACACGGTGCCGCGGCGGTTGTGCGCAACCTGTCAGAGTTCGCGGGTGCGGCGCCGTCCTGTTCGCCGGTTGAGGCGGGCCTGGCATCGTGGCGGATCACGGTGACGAACGACTTCCCGGCCGGTGGCGTCGGCCGCGCGGCCGTCGTCGCCGAGGCGGGCGGTACCACTGACTCGAGCATGCTGGCGACATCGGCTGGGCCGGCTGCGACCGCCAGGCCGAGCACCGCAGCCGCGCTCAGCAGGTACACCGCCGCTGGAGAACCCGACACCCTGACAACCCACCTTCCGACCAAGCCGACGGTCGCCAGATCGGCATCCATGCCCGCCGGGCTTCGCGGTCGCTGGGAGCAGTCGCGGTGCGAAGTCCTCCAGGTTGCCGCGCGGGAGGGTAGGCAAAGGGTGCCCCGGCAGTATCGCTGCCGGGGCCACCCACGCCGGCACGGTGCGGCCGGGCCGGTGGTCACTGCTGTTGCGGGGCCAGGTTCACCCGGCGCAGCAGTTGGGCGTTCACCGCGACGACGATCGTCGAGGCGCTCATCAGCACCGCGCCGATCGCCGGGCTCAACGTGATCCCGGCCCAGGCCAGCACCCCGGCGGCCAGCGGGATGGCGACGATGTTGTAGCCAGCCGCCCACGCCAGGTTCTGGACCATCTTGCGGTACGAGGCCTTCGACAGCCGGATCACGCCGGTCACCGCCCGCGGGTCGGAGGAGGCCAGCACGACGCCCGCGGACTCGATCGCCACGTCCGTACCCGCTCCGATCGCCAGGCCGACGTCGGCACGTGCCAGCGCCGGGGCGTCGTTGACGCCGTCACCGACCATCGCCACCCGCAGGCCGCGGGCCTGCAGTTCGGCGACCGTGCGGTCCTTGTCGGCCGGCAGCACCTCGGCGAACACCTCGTCGACGCCGGCCCGGAAGCCGAGGTCGGCGGCGACGGCTTCGGCCACCGGCCGGGCGTCCCCGGTGATCATCACGATCTTGCCGATGCCGGCGCGGCGCAGCTGCTCGATGGCCTGCCGGGCCTCCGGGCGTACCTCGTCCTCCAACGCGAACGCGCCGATCACCTCCGGTGTGCCGCTGTCGCTCAGGCGCAGCAGGTGCAGCACCGCCGCGCCGCGCGCCGACCACTGCCCGGCCGTCTCGTGCAGGCCGGCGGGCACGGTGGCGCCGAGTTCGCGCAGCAGGGCCGGTCCGCCGACGGCGTAGGTGTGCGCGTCGACGACCGCCTGGACGCCGCGGCCGGTCAGCGACCGGAACCCGGTCGCGTCGGTGTGCAGGCCTCGTTCGTGGGCGACCGCGGTCAGTGCCCGGGCGAGCGGGTGTTCGCTGTCGGCCTCGACCGCGCCGGCGATACGCAGCACCTCGTCGTCGGTGAACCCGTCGGTGGCGGCGATGCCGGTGACGGTGTGCACGCCCTTGGTCAGGGTGCCGGTCTTGTCGAACAGCACCGTGTCGACGGTGCGCATCCGCTCCAGGGCCAGCCGGTCCTTGACCAGGATGCCGGCCTTGGCCGACAACGCCGTCGACAGTGCGATGACCAGCGGGATCGCCAGGCCGAGCGCGTGCGGGCACGCGATCACCAGCACCGTCACCGTCCGGACCACTGCCTGGTCCAGATCGCCGAGCAGCCACCACGCCAGGAAGGTCACCACCGCGGCCGCGGAGGCGATGTAGAACAGCATCGCCGCGAACCGGTCGGCCAGCACCTGCGCCCGGCCACCGGCGGCCTGGGCCTGCGCGACCAGCCGGCCGATACCCGCCAGAGCGGTGTTCTCCCCCACTGCCTCGACCTCGACGCGGATCGCCGAGTCGGTCGCGACCGTCCCGGCGACCACCCGGTCGCCTGCGCCGCGCGGCACCGGCCTCGACTCTCCGGTGATCATCGACTCGTCGAGTTCGGCCGCGCCGTCGACGATCCGGCCGTCCGCCGGCACCCGGGCGCCGGAACGCACCAGCACGGTGTCCCCGACGGTCAGGTCGGCGACCGGTACCCGCTCGACACCGCCGGTGCTTATGAGGCGTTCGGCGTCGTCGGGCAGCAACGCGGCCAGCGCCGCCAGCGCGCCTTGGGCTTGGCCGATCGCTTTCATCTCCTGCCAGTGCCCGAGCAGCATGATGGTCACCAGCGCCGCCAGTTCCCACCAGAAGTCCAGGTCGAACAGGCCGAGGCTGGTGGCCAGCGACGCCGTGTACGCGACCGTGATCGCCATCGAGATCAGCAGCATCATGCCGGGCGCCCGGTCCCGGATCTCGCTGACCGCGCCGGCCAGGAACGGCCAGCCGCCGTAGAGGAACACCGCGGTGCCGAGGACGGGGCCGATCCAGGACATGCCGGGGAAGTCGAGGGTGTAGCCGAACCAGTCCATGATCATGTGGCTGGTCACGACGATCGGGACCGTCAGTGCGAGGCTGAGCCAGAACTTGCGGCGGAAGACCTCCGGGTCGTGGCCGGCGTGCTTGTCGTGGCCTTCGTGCTCATGGCCGTCATGAGGTCCGGCGCTGGGTCCGCGGGCGTGGTGGTCGTGGCCGGCGGTGGCCTGATGGACGTTGTCGTGTGAGCCGGCGTGGTCGGGGGCGACGGCGACCGGGTGGCGCTCGTGGCCGTGAGGATGGGTGTTGTCGTACTCGTCGTGGGTCGGCATGTCGACCACCTCCAATACCCGAAAAGTATACCCCTAGGGGGTATATGGCAAGGGTGGTGATGGCCGCCGATGTCACACCGCCGGAACGTCTTCACCGACGCCCTGGCCTGTCCCCGGCCGGCCGCATCCGGTCATCGTCGCCGGCTGCCGGGGATGTCACTGGCCGGGTATGTTCGGCGGCCACCGCGCGGGGCCGTTCGCATGCGGCATCACAAGGGGCGACGGATTGGAACGTCGGAGAATCGTCACGGCCAGCCGAGGCGTTCGTTGACGGGGAGCTGCGACGGTGGGCAGGTCTGCCGTCGCCCGCGTTGAGTGTTGTGCGGCTGACGCCGTACCGAAACGCGAGCCTCCGGCCTCATTCACCCACCCGAGAGTCCCGGCGGATCACCGCGACTCCCCCGACCTTCGGCATCCGCAGCATCGCCGCGGCTCCCTCCAGACCAGCCGATACTCCCACCGCCCGGCCAAGGAATGCCGAGCCGTCGACAGGCCTGATTGAGGATGGATCTCACCATGGCGGATCAAGACCTGCTCAGGAAACTTCCCGGGGCGCATACATGATCACGGCGACGCCGATGAGGCAGATCGCGGCGCCGATGAGGTCCCACCGGTCGGGGCGGAACTTGTCGACCACCATGCCCCAAGCCAGAGATCCGGCGACGAAGATCCCACCGTAGGCGGCGAGGATCCGGCCGAAGTTCGCGTCGGGTTGCAGGGTGGCGACGAACCCGTAGGCGCCCAGGGCGATGACACCGGCGGCAATCCACCACAGGCCACGATTCTCGCGCCAGCCCTGCCAGATCAGCCACGCGCCGCCGATCTCCGCGAACGCGGCGAGCAGGAACAGCAGCAGCGAACGGACGATCATGCCCGGCAACCTACCGGCCGGTGCTCTACAGGTGTGGTTACCGAGGTCACCGGGTGCCGCAGGCGCAGTCGGCGCCGGCGCATCCGGTGCGATGCCGGCGTCGCGACATCCACCACCAGGTGCCGGCTGCGGTCGCCGCCAGCACGACGGTGATTCCGGGCATCCAGGAACCGGCGGCGACCCAGCCGACACCGGACAACACCCCGGCGCCGAGCAGCAGCGGGATGATGCAGCACGCAGCGCAGGCGATGCCGGCCAGGCTGGTCAGCCCCGACGGCAGCAGGCGGCGAACACGGTCAGCGAGGATCGGCATCGGGTGCTCCTACCGCGATGGTGGCGAACGGGATGGGACAGCATTGCTGGCCGGCGCAGGTGACCAGGTCATCGCAGCCGGCGGCCACGGCGGCGCGCAACGTCGAGGCGATCACCTGCAGGTCGGCGATCTTCGCCTCCACCTCGATGAGCTTGGTCTTCGCCCGCTCCTGCAGGCCGGCGTCGGGACGTCCGTGCCGGTGTCCGCCGGTGGCGAGCAGGTCGGCGACCTCGTCGAGGGTGAACCCGAGCCGCTGCGCCGCTTTGATCACTTTCAGCACGGTGACCGCCTCGGCCGGGTAGAGCCGGTGACCGCCGAGGCTGCGATCGGGTTCAGCCAGCAGGCCCCGGCGTTCGTAGTAGCGCAGGGTCTGCAGATTGACGCCGGCCGCGGCGGCGACCTGGCTGCTGCGCAGCCCGGTCACGACGGCATCCGTTCGGCTGCCCGCCGCTGCAACGCGTCCAAGACCTCGACATGCGCGTGCGGCACCTCGACGTCGAGGTGCAACGCGGTGTCTGTCGGCTCGAAGACGAAGGTGAAGAACGAACAGCAGGTGCTCTCCCGCGCGGTCAGGTCTCGCACTGTCGCCTCACATACCGGATCGAGATTCCAGCGCAGCTTGGTGGCCGACAGTCGCTGCTGGCGGCGCAACGCAGTGGCGAACAGTCGGTCGAACTCGGCCAGCCGCAGCGGCCGTTCGACGGTGGGCAGGGTGCACGCCTCGGGCACCCACGCTTGCTCGTGCGCGGTGGTCATGACACGACGGTAAGCCTGTACCCACGTACCGGATGCAACCCCGAGACGCTGCGCCGATCCACGAACGCCGGCGGGCCCGCAGGCCAGTCGCGGCGAGCGGTGCCTCTTCCTCTGACGGGCACCACGGGCGGCCCGAGCAGGCGCTGTCGAAGCCGCCGGTGTGGCCCGATTCCGGCCCTCGCACATATTTCCAGGGATGATCTCCGCAGGCTGAGCATGCGCCGAACGGCGCGCTGGGCGCTGGGCGCTGGGCGAGCTGTCAGCTGTGGTGCCCGGTGTGTTCCCCGGCGGGGGTCGAGTGGGAGGGGCCGGGCTGCGGCGTGTCGTTCACGGCGCCGCGCAGTGCGGGACCGATCACCAGGGCCGACCCGGCGAACATGGCGGCGAACAGCAGCACCGCGATACCGGGCGCCCACCAGGTGCCGAACCGGCGGCGCAGTCGCAGCAGCATCGGTGTCATCATGGCCAGCCCGAGGACGGCGAACAGCACGGTGCCACCGAGCCCCGCCAGCAGTGCCGTGCCGGCGAACAGTCCGATGTGGTGCAGCAGGTGCGGGGCGAGGCCCATCGCCGCACCGAGGACCGCACCGACGCTCCACCGGCCGGTGCGACGGCGCGGCGTGTTCTGCGTGGCGCCGGGCGACGAGGCGGTCACCGCGACCCCGCCTCAGGGCGGGGCCGGTAGTGCCACACCAGACGGGGCTCCGGCACACCGCGAGGGTTGCGGTACGTGTCGTAGCGCACCGGTCCGTCGCGGTACAGCCCGGCGACAGCGTCTATCCGGTCCAGGTTCGCCTGCGACCAGGCGAAGAAGGTCAGGCCGGGGCCGGTGGGCAGGCCCGGGTTGGCACGCATGACGAGGCGCCCCTGCGGTGTGAGCCAGGACGCGACGTGTCGCAACTGCTGCTCGATGACCTCCTGACCGCCGAAGTTGATACAGCCCAGAGCGAGGACCACGTCGACCGACCCGGAACGGATGGGCGCGTCGAGCAGGTCGCAGACCAGGTCGGCGGGCGGGTTGACCAGGTCGAGCCCGATCAGGTTGCCGATCTTGCCCTTGAACGGGTTGGTGCCGCATCCCACGTCGACCACGAACCGCGGCTGCCAGGATCGGACCTGTTCGACCAGGGCGTATCCGCTGTGCTCGAAGCCGGACATGGGGCTGTGCCACCGCGACGGATCGAAGAATGCAGCCACCTCGCGACGCAGCCGCGCCGCACCATCGGCAGACACTGCGTGAGCCTCAGTCACGTGCCGCTGCGCGCACCTCGGCCGTGGGCGGCTGCCCATCGGCGGCGTCGACCAGGGTTGTCAACGCCTCGATGACCGCCGGGCGTTGCTCGGCGGGAATGTTGCGCAGCAGGTCGGCGAACCTCGCCGCACGAGCAACCGCCAGCTCGCCGGCAGCGCGGCGGCCTTCCGGGGTCAGCTCCAGCCACACCAGCCGCCCGTCACCATCACGGTTGGCCCGGCAGACCCAGCCCCGGCTGGTCAGCTGGGAGACGATGCGGCTGACCGTGCTCTTCTCCAACCGCAACCGCTCACCCAGCGCGGTCTGCGTCAATGGGCCGTCCCGATCCAGTTCGCCCACCGCGTGCGCTTCGGAGCTCGGCACCGGCGTCCCGCACGGGGTGCGGTCCGGCTGATGCAACCCGAAGGCCCGCACGAACGCGGTGATCCGCCCCTGCAGGGCAACAGCCTGATCGAGCTCATCATCCAACATGGTTCGACGATACAACTAACAAGTTCGACGATACAACCATCTGTGGTGGTGCGAAGCGAGCCGGGCAGCGGTTACCCACCCGCGCTGGGATCCGCGGGCCCTGCGCTGCTCCCCCGGCGCGGCGGTGACGGCCAGGAGCGTGCAGCATCGGCCAGACCCGTGGCGTCAGCCCGAAGCCGCCGTCGAAGGCGCACGCGGCCGGGTGGCCGGTGAGCGCGATGCCGCGCGTCTCGGTGGACAGCGTCACCCGGCAACGCGGTGTACGGGCTGATCGCCGTGCCGGCCGCAGCCGGCGCGCGGGTGGAAGAAGCCGGTGGCGAGCAGAATGAACACGGCGGTGTTCGTGTCAGTCGCCGTGCCCGTATGGCGGTGCCGTCGCGCTGAGCACCTGCAGGTCCCGGGTGTACTGCTCTTCGTCGATGTCGCCGCGGGCGAACCGTGCGGCGAGCGTCTGCTGCGGTGTCGGTCCGTGCATGACGGGCTGATTGCGCTGCGCGTCGCGTCCGGTGTAGCGGACCACGGCGACGACGCCGGCGATCGCCGCCGCCCAGAACAGCACACTGCTCACGGTCATGAGGATCATGCCCCAGCCGCCCATGCCGTAGCCGTTGTACATCATCGCGATCTCCTCTGGTCCTGCACGGGCGGGCTGCCGCCGGTGACGCTGTCGGGGGCGTGAGCGTCTGCCTGGTCAAGGGCATGGGCGTTCTGGCCGGTACCGTGCCCGCCGCGCATCCCGTCCATCATGAAGATCATCATCAGCGGGCAGGTCAGCAGGAACGCTGCGAACAGCAGCGTGTTCGCCGGCACTCCGAACGCGATCAGGCCGACCAGAAGGATCGCCGTGGCGATCGCGTACAGGCCCCAGGGTTGCCGTCTCATGACATCCCCCTTCATGGTTGGAATACCCTGCACCTCTCACCGTCCTCCCGCATACGGGGCCGGGTACCTGCCGAACGGCACCTCATGTGGGCCGAAAGTCCGTACCCCGGCGGACAGAGCAGGGGTGGTGGCGGGCCGTCGGGAAGCCAGAGCCGAAGGCCTGGGCGGCGTTTGCGCTACCCAGGCCTGGGTGCAATCCGCGCTCGGAGGCCGCGAACGTATTTGTCTGGCCTGCCGGCTGTCTCCCGGTCACGGCGGACAGGACGACGACTCCGCGGATAGGGCTTGCTGCAGGATCATGGCGTTGAGGGCCATGTTCGCAGCGAACTGGCCGTTGACCACCTCGTGGCGTTCCAGCCGCTGCTGTACGGCCGGGTCGTAGCGGCCCAGTTTGACCAGGCCGTCGGAGAACCAGCCGTTGTCGCTGCCGCTGCCGTCGACGAATGCGGCATAGCGGCGTTCGCCCGGCCAGATGACCTTCGTCAGCAGGTTGCCGAACCGTGCCATGTCCGCGGCGGTCCAGAAGTCGCCCTGGCCTTCGGCTTCCACGACGTACGACATGACGCCGTTGGCATGGCTGACGTCCTGCCCCGGGCGCCGGGTGCTGCCCCACTCGTCGTTCCAGAAGTACGCCGACGCGTCCACCGGATGCGGTTGCAGCTGACCGCGCAGGCCGGTGGGGTAGTTCGGCAGCTTGCGGTCGATGTCGTCGACGACCGTGCGGTAGCGGTCCCGGCGGGCCGGGTCCTCGGTGATCGCAGCCAGGTTGAAAGCGATGGTCGCCCAGTGCGACGCCATGTGCGTACGGCTGCGGTAGATGGTGTCGTTGGCTCCCCGGCGGTGCCACTTGTCGAAGACGTGCACCTCGGCGAAGGCCAGCAACTTCTCGTACTGGGCACGGTAGCCGGGATCGTCGTAGACGGCCGGGGTCTGCCGCATGATCCGCAGCGTCGTGGTGGCATGCCGCCAGAAGTAGCTCTCGTACAGGGGCACCTCGACCCCGGTCGGCTGCAGATCCTTCCGGTTCGACACCCAGCCCCGGTAGTCGTCGCGGTACTGGCTGGTCGGCAGGGACTTCGACGCCCGGGCGGTGTCCACGACACCGTTCAGGTACTCCAGCGCCCGGTCCAGGTACCGGGTGCGTCCGGTGGCGCGGAAGGCCGCCGTGTTGGCGTCCACGGCGTAGGAGAGCGCGTAATGCTCCCAACTGTCGGCGCTGCGGCTCGCCGGCAGGGCCTCGGTGCGTTCGAAGTCCCACGTCTGCAGGTACCGGTTCTCCCAGTGCGACACCGGCAGCACCGTCACGGACCCGGCCGGACTCCTCCCGGCCGAGCACAGGGGGGTTGCGGCTGCGGAGACCGGCGGTCTCCTGTCCTGCAGAGCGAACAGCCCGGCACCCACCACGACCACAGCTCCCAGTGCCAGAAGCACCCAGCGGCGGTGACGGAGACCCGGTTTGCCGGGTGGAGACGTGACCGTCTTCATGGACGTCCCTTTCCTCGTCGGCCCGGTACTTCGTGCAGGGTTTGCAGCAGGCCCGCGAAACCTGCCGGGTCGCGCAGATGCGGCAGGCACCCTTCACTGCCGGCGTGGGCCGCCGTCCCGACGGGGATGGGGGCGGGCGTGATCGCGCGCCGGGCTGACGGGCCGGTGTGCCAGCTCTGGTAGGCCTGATGCAGAGCCGGGTCTGTTCGTCGTATCGCGAACGGCCGGTACCACTCGGGTACCCCCGCCAGGTCCGGTTCGTCAGTTCCGGTCGGGACCTCGTCGACGGCGAGCACCGCGTGGGTCGCGCACCGCTCGGCGAACGCCTCGGCGAGCAGCGCCGCCTCGGCGTGGCCGACCACAATCGGTGCCCGGCGTAGGTTGAGCCCGCCGATCAGCATGATCAGGTCGTGGACCAGCGATGGCAGGCCGCAGTCGTGGCGGGCCGCGGAGTGGCCGTGACCGGGCAGGTCAATGGCGACGGCGGCGACGTCGCCACCGAGGTCGGCGGCGGCCGGCCACCACATCGTGCGGTCGTAGCCGAGGCCGTGCAGGAACACGACGGGACGGCCGTAGCGGCCCCAGCGGTCGTAGACGAGCAGGTTCTTCGGTGTTCCGTACGCATGGGTCGTACGGCGAGGCGGGTGCGGAGGCACGGTGAATCGTCTTCCTGATCTGCGGATACGCGGGCGCGCACCATCGGCGTCACGCCGCGGGCGCGATGACGTGCTCGAGAAGATGCAAAGAGAAGACGTAGTCCTATATGCGCAGGACACCCAGGAGGCTGAGATCAGGATCCGAGGCAACCACCGTCCCGGCCGTGACGACGTCACGATCGGATGGCGGCGCAGCGACCGCGAGCACGGCGACGGCCACGACATCCGCGGCCACCCGTAGACGCTTGACGGGATGCGGCGTCCACTCGTTGCCGTGCTGGTGCCCATGCGCGGTTTCATCGTGGTGCGCCGCGACGGGTGCGACCGCCGTACGCCCTGCGTGCACATGATCGCCGGCGTGGTGGGCGCTCGCGGCGGAGAACAGCGCGGTCGCGGCGACAAGCACCACGATCATGACCACGGCGACGAGCCCGCCCGGCCGGGAGCGGCCGGGCCGGGCGATCCCGTACGAGCGCGCGGTCATACCTTCCAGTTAACCAGCGACAGCGGTGAACCGGCCCCGCCGTTCGTGTGACAAACCGCCCGGCCGGGACATCCGATAGCCGACGGCAGGAGTCGGAGATCCCGAATGCCGGTCGCCACCCGTGGATCCTGCTGCCGGTGCGTCGTCACCACAGGGTCTGCCAGTAGCCCCAGAACTGCACGCCGGTTTCCTGTGAAGGCTCCAGTCGTAGGCGGATCACCGTGACAGCAGGACCGCGGCCAGCGCTCCCCAGCCACCGATCATCACCACGGCCAGGATGCTCCACACGGTTCGCGGTGAGGTGTCGTCGTCAGCGTTGCGGTCACCGCCGCAGCATTCCCCGCTCATCGCTCACCGCCGGCGGGGGCGGTCACGGCTCCTCTCCGGAGCAGCAGGAGCAGCCGGGCCCGCATCCGCACGCATCCCCCTCACCGTGCGGGGCGGCAGCCGGTTGCGCTGCGGTCCCGGTAAGCGGGACGGCGCAGCAGGCGTCACCGCGCCACGCCTCGCGGCCTTCCTTCACCGCGACCGCGGCGATCACCAGGGCGGCGATCGGGTCGGCCCAGGACCAGCCGAACAGGCTGTTAACCGCGAGGCCCACCAGCAGCACCGCCGAGAGGTACGTGCACAGCAGGGTCTGCTTCGAGTCGGCGACCGCCGACCGCGACCCGAGTTCCCGCCCGGCACGTCGCTGGGCGTAGGACAGGCCGGGCATGATCGCCAGCGACAGCGCGGCCAGGACCAGGCCGACGCTGGAGTGCTCGGCTTGCGCGCCGCTGATCAGGGCGCGCACCGACTCGATGGTGACGTAGGCGGCCAGGGCGAAGAACGAGACCGCGATGATCCGCAGTGCGGTCTTCTCACGCCGTTCGGGATCCTTACCTGCGAACTGCCACGCCACCGCGGCCGCCGAGGACACCTCGATGACCGAGTCGAGGCCGAAGCCGATCAGCGCGGTCGACGAGGCGATCGTGCCGGCGGTGATCGCGACGATCGCCTCGATCACGTTGTAGGTCATCGTCGCGGCCACCAGCAGCCGGATCCGGCGGCTGAGCACGCTGCGGCGCTGCGGTGCCGGCCCCACCGGGGTGATCTGGATCAGCGGGCCGGCCATCAGCAGCAACCCTTCTCGGCCGAGTCCGGGCACGCCTCCGGGTCCACAGCCAGCATCACCCCGAGCAGATCACCGAGCGCGTGCGCCAGCCGCTGGTCGGCCAGCTCGTAGCGGACCCTGCGGCCCTCCGGCACGGCCACCACCAGGCCGCAGCCGCGCAGGCAGGTCAGATGGTTCGACAGCTTCTGTCGGGTGCAGCCCATCAGGTCAGCCAGTTCGGCCGGGTAGCCCGGCCCCTCGCGCAGAGCGAGCAGCAACCGGGCCCGGGTCGGGTCCGACAGGGCATGCCCGAAGCGGGCCAGCACCGAGCCGTGAGTCAGGATCTCCACTTCCTGACAGTACATCGAATGCTGTACTGTCGCCAGCCGAAGCCGTCCCAAGGGAGTTCGTCATGGCCTGGCTCGCGTTCACCCTCTACCTGACCGGCATCCTCACCGCCTTCGTCCTACGCACCTGGCTGCACAAACGCCGCACCGGCGACAGCGGCCACCGGCACAGCCACCCGCCCACCGGCAGCGCTGCATGGTGGGCACAGGCGCTACTCGGCATCGGAACGCTGGGCGGATTCATCGCCCCGCTACTGGACGCAACCGGAGTCCTCGACCCGCTGCCGGCCCTGCACCACCCGCCCGTCCAGGTGATCGGCACCGTCGTTGCCCTCATCGGATTCTTCGGTGTCTACGCCGCTCAACAAGCGATGGGAAACTCGTGGCGCATCGGCGTCGACGCCGAAGAGCGAACCACCCTGGTCACTACCGGTGTCTTCGGCCTGGTCCGCAACCCGGTCTTCACCGCCATCATCACCGCCATGGCCGGCATCACCGCCATGACGCCGACTTGGGCGCAACTGCTGGCCCTGGCCGCCGTGATCGCCGGGATCGAACTGCAGGTCCGCGTCGTCGAGGAGCCTTACCTGCGGGCCACGCACGGCACCGCATACACCGACTACACCCGCCGTACCGGCCGGTTCCTGCCCGGGTTCGGCCGAACCACGAGCACCACCTGACAACGGCGGTCCGGGTGATCAAGCGGCGGATTTGACCGCATGCAGGCGTTCCACCACGTCTGCTACTTGCCCGCTTCCAGATGCTGTTTCAATCTCGCCAGGTTGCCGGGCATCTCTTTGCGGGCCTCAGGGCGTACCACCAGCGGGACGAGTATTTTGCCGATGCCGTGGCCGGCGAAGTCGACGGTGATGGTCAGCCGGGATCGGTGGGTGTCCAGGGGTTCGACGGTGACGTCGACGATGGCGCGGATGGGGCCGTCGATGCCGCGGACGCCCCAGGTCGCTGGCGGGTTGATGTGGGTGAGTTCGGAGGTGCTGGTCCGGTTGGCGCCGCCGATGCGGCGGGTGGTGCGGCAGAGGGCGCCCGGCTTGGGGTTTTCCGGCGAGTCCAGGTGTCCGTCGACGACGCCGCTCTGCCATTCGTGGAAGCGGGTCGGGTCGGTGGCGTAGGCGAAGACCTCCGGTGCGGAGCGGCCGATATCGGTGCTGACCGTGATCGGTGCCATGATTCAGCTGTCCTGTGTGAACAGGGCGGCGTAGCGGTCCAGATAGAGAGGCCACCCTTCGTCGTGGGCGACGCCGTCGCGGACGGATTCCCAGCCGGGGCCGTGCCGGTCGAGGTGGCGGTGTTCGAGTTCTACGCGGGTAAGGTCGGGAGCTTCGGCGGTGAAGCGGACCTCGACCTCGCTGGTGTTGTCCGGGTTGGTCTCGACCTGCCATCGCGGGCTGATGTCCCAGCTGAACACGAGCCGGTCCGGCGGCTCGTAGGCCAGGACACGAGCCCAGCGGCATTCGGTGCCGTCGGTGGCGCGGTCGTAGATGTGGCCGCCGACCTTCGGCTCGAACACGGTCTCGGCAATCGGTGCGCCGAGGAGGTTGTGTTCCGGCGGTTTGAAGTCTCCGAACCGCTCCGTGAACACCGTGAAGGCGCGTTCGATCGGTGCCGGGATGATGATCTGCCGTCGCACCACGACGGCCGTTGCCTCTGTCATGACGTCTCCTCGCCTGCTGTGCTGTCGGGATCCGGTTGTGCGGCGATCTCCTGGTAGCCGCGGAGCGCGCGGTTCCAGAAGGTGTCCAGTTGGTCGCGTAGCGCCGCGACGCCTGCGGGGTTGAGCCGGTAGACGCGGCGGGTGCCGGCGGCTTCGTCGGTGACCAGGCCGGCGTCTTTGAGCACCTTTAGATGCTGCGACACCGCGGGTCGGCTGATCGGCAGTTCGTCGGCGAGCTCACCCACGGCCCGTGGTCGTTCAGCCAGGCACGTGACGATGGATCGCCTGGTCGGGTCTGCTAGGACTTCCCAGCCGTCGCCCGCTTGGTAAGTTGCCACGAACCGTAAGCTATGACTTACCCAAGCCTGGGGTCAAGTGCACTCGGCGGACCTACGAAGCTGTCGCCGCTGGAAGCGTGGCCGACGAGGCGAGCATCTCTTGTGATAACCCTGGCATCCGGGCGTCACCTCGGTGAACGTGTCGCGTGCCCTACTGGCCGGTGGCGAGGCTTTGCACCCGTGCGGCGCGCGGATTGATCAGCCATCGGCCCGCGACGTGCACGGTGGGCACGGTTTCGTTGCCGTCGGCCACGGCCCGGACTGCGGCGGCAGCGTCGGGGTGCTGCCAGATGTCGATCTCGGTGAAGGCGACGCCGCGGCAGCGGAGTCCGCGGCGCAGCAGGTAGCAGTAGGGACAGCCGGGCCGGCTGTAGACGATGACGTCGGCCTGGCTCACCGGCGCCGCTCCGGTCCGGGGCGGGTGGCCGTGCCGCGAATGTGCGGTGAGGCGGGGCTGGTCGGGCCGCCGGGCGGGAACCGGAAGCGCTGGACTTCGTTGATGGCGAAGCCGGCGGCAGTGATCGCACCGGCGGTGTCGCGGCCGGTTCGGCAGCCGCCGAGCAGCACAGGCCAGAGGGTGGCGTCGGCGAACTGCTGGGCGCGGCGCAGCGCGGGCCCTTCGGCGCGGACGTGTTCGAGAAACCGCAGCTGACCGCCGGGCCGCAGGACGCGGCGGATCTCGGCGAGCGCGGCCTGCTGGTCGGGCACAGTGCACAGAACGAGAGCAGTGACGGCGGCATCGAACTCGCCGTCACCGGCAGGCAGCGCGTCGGCGAGGCCGTCAACAACACGGATCGGCACCGCCGCGGACCGGGCGGCAGCCTGGGCGGTGGCGCGCAGCCGGGGCTCCGGTTCGACGGCGAGGACCTCGGTCGCCGTGGCCGGGTAGTGGGCGAACATAAGACCGTTTCCGGCGCCGATTTCGATCACCCGGCCGCGCAGGCCCGCTGCCAGGGCGTGGCGGTGCTCGGCGGCTCCGGCACGGTCCATCTGCACGCTGAGCTTCTCGTAGACGCGGGCGAAGATCGGATGTCGCATCGGCTCGTCTCCAGCGGTTCGGGGTCGGTACCCTTCCAGCGGAGGCTATACATAGTGAATGACATACACAATGCGCGGACGGATTGTCCTGCGTTCCCGGCCGTGCTGGAACGGGTGTTCGCGTTCGCCGCGTCGGTGCAGCAGTACATGGAGGCAGGGCTCGCGGCGTACGGGTTGAGCCGGGCCCGGGCCACAGTGGTGTGGCTGGTGCACCGGGGCGGCCCGCAGACGCAGCGGGATCTCGCGCGGGCGATCGGGGTGACAGCACGCAATGTCACCGCCCTGGTCGACGGGCTGGAGGAGTCCGGGTTCGTACGACGGGCCGCGCATCCGGAGGATCGGCGGGCGCTGCTGGTACAGCTGACCGAGCAGGGCAGCGCGGTGACCGCCGGGCTGGCCGCCGAGTACGAGCGTCACTCGGCCTACCTGTTCGCCGGACTCCCGGACGAGCAGGTGCGGCAGTTCGTAACCACCATGGACACCGTCATGAGCCGGCTGGCGCAGGTCGCCACGGCAACCTCCGATCGGTGAGCACCGCCGCGCCGGCCACCCGCACCGCATAGGTCGGGCACTCGCCTGGCATGGGTCCGAGGCAGGTGTGGCCGGTCAGGTGACACCAGGCCGGCAGCTCCAGCGGCGCGGCCGGATCAGTGGCGATCAGGTGGATGACCGTGCCTGCGGGCACGGTGGTGATCAGCCGGCGCTATACCAGCAGGATCAGGACGCAGCGGCGGTCGCCGCCATCGATGACGACCGGGGTCACACGGCGATCGGCAGCTGATCGCGGCGCCATTCGAGCATCCCGTCGGCAAGCCGGACCGCCCGGTGGCCGTGGTCGGTGAGCAGCCGGACCGCCTCGTGCGAGAGCACGCAGTAGGCACCCCGGCAGTAGGCGACGACCTCGACGTCGGCGGGCAGTTCGGTGATCCGCTCGGCGAGCTGGTCCAGGGGGATGGAGACGGCGCCGGGGATGTGCCCGGCGCCGTACTCCTCGGCCGGGCGCACGTCGACCGCGATCACGTCACCGGCGGCAAGGCGGCGGCGCAATTCGTCGCGGTCGACGGCCTCGGTGTCGGCCGGGCCGAGGTAGGCGTCGCGGGCAGCGGCCGCTGCGGTGCTGCGGGCGCCGGCGACGTCACGCAGCAGGGCGTACAGGGCCGCGACGTCAGGCCCGGCCAGCCGGTAGTGGATCTTCGTGCCGTCGCGGCGGGTCGCAACGAGCCCGGCCTGGCGCAGCGTCTGCAGGTGCGCCGAACAGGTGCTCAGGCCCAGGCCAGCCGCAGTGGCGAGGTGCTCGACACTGCGTTCGCCCTGCGCCAGCAGATCCAGCAGTTCCAGGCGCTTGCCGCTACCCAGGGTCTTACCGACGCGGGCGAGGGAGTCGAACAGTTCGGCTTTGACAACCGGATCACCCATGACCATCCTCCAATGTTCCGTGGAATAGTGTAGTAGCTAGGGGCGGGATCTACCGCCCGGGTCGGAGGGTGTGGTGCAGATGCAGCAGGAGCGGTTGATCCCGCTGGTGGACGAGGGGTTGGGTAACAGTGCCTACCTGCTCGACACCGGCGACGGCCGGGCCCTGGCCGTCGACGCGCCGCGGGATCTGCGGGCGTTGCGGGCCGCTGCCGCCCGGCGGGGCCTGACGGTGGCGTGGGCGGCCGACACCCACCTGCACGCCGACTTCCTCTCCGGCGCCGTGCAACTCGCAGCGAGCGACGGGGCGCAGATCCTGGCCTCGGCGGCCGGGATGCGCGCGTTCGACCATCACGGCCTGGCCGACGGCGACGAAGTCGACCTCGGCGGGCTCACCCTGCGGGCCCTCGCCACTCCCGGACACACCGACGAGCACGTGTCGTTCCTGCTGCTCGACGGCCCGGCGCCGGTGGGGGTGTTCACCGGCGGGTCGTTGATCGTCGGTTCCGCCGCCCGCACCGACCTGCTCGGTGACGACCGCACCGCCGAGCTGGCCCGGGCGCAGTACGCGTCGGTGCACCGCCTCGCGGCGCTGCCGGACGCCACGCACGTGTGGCCCACCCACGGTGCCGGCTCGTTCTGCTCCGCCCCGCCCGGCACCGCCCGCACCAGCACCATCGGTGTGGAGAAGGCCGGCAACCCGCTGCTGGCCGCAGCGGACGCCAACGCGTTCGTCGCCCAACTCGTCGGCTCCCTGAGCTCGTACCCGGCGTACTTCCGGTGGCTGGGCGAGATCAACCGGCGCGGCCCCGCCGTCATCGACACCACCCCGGCTCTGCCGCAGCTGTCCGCGGGTGAGGTGCGCCGACTGCTCGCCGACGGCGCGGTGATCGTGGACGTGCGGCCGGTGGCCGACGTCGCCGCCGGGCACATCCCCGGCGCGATCGCGATCCCGCTGCGGGCGCAGTTCGCCACCTGGCTCGGCTGGCTCGTCAGCCCCGAGATCCCGGTGGTGATCGTGCGCAACCCCGACCAGGACCCGGCCGACATCCTGTGGCCGGCACTGAACATCGGCTTCGACCGCCTGGCCGGTGAACTCGCCGGCGGCATGACCGCGTGGACCGGGGAGGTCACCACCACCCGCCTGGTCCGCCCCGATCAGGTCGACGCGCCAGTGTTCGACATCCGCCAGGCCGCCGAATACGAGGCCGGGCACCTGCCCGGCGCCGTCCATCTCGAACTCGGCGACCTGCCCGCCGCCGGCGACGCGGTGCCGGCCGGGCCTGCGGTGGTGATGTGCGGGCACGGCGAACGGGCCATGACCGCCGCCACCCTGCTCGAACGGGCTGGCCGCCGCGATCTGGCCGTGCTGGCCGGTGGGCCCGCCGACTGGGCCGCCGCAACCGGCCACCAACTGCAGGAGAGCTCATGACCACCGCCGGCATCGCGCCCCGGTTGGGTCTGGCGGCCAACGCCGCCCAGTTCACCCTGCTGATCGTGGTCAACGCCCTCGTCGGCGGTGTCCTCGGCTCCGAACGCACCGTGCTACCGCTACTCGCCGACCGCGAGTTCGCGCTGGCCGCTTACACCGCGGGGCTGACCTACATCCTCGCGTTCGGCCTCAGCAAGGCCACCACCAACTTCTTCGCCGGTACCCTGTCGGACCGCTACGGGCGTAAGCCGGTCCTGCTCGCCGGCTGGGCGGTCGCGATCCCGATCCCGGCCATGCTGATCTGGGCGCCGAGCTGGGGCTGGATCGTCGCGGCGAACGTGCTGCTCGGCATCAACCAGGGACTGGCCTGGTCCACCACCGTCATCATGAAGATCGACCTCGCCGGACCGCACCGCCGTGGCCTGGCGATGGGGTTGAACGAGGCCGCCGGGTACATCGCCGTCGCCGTCACCGCGATGGCCACCAGCGCCCTGGCTGCTCAGTACGGGCTGCGGCCGGCGCCGTTCTTGCTCACCGCGGCCTACATCGTTCTCGGTTTGGGCCTGTCGCTGGTGTTCGTGCGGGAGACCCGCGGCCACGCCCGCCACGAAGCCGCCACCCACACCACCGGGCCACACGGCGGGGAACTGTCGACCGGGCAGGTGTTCGCCCTGGCCAGCTGGCGCGAACCGGCCCTGTCCTCGGCCAGCCAGGCGGGGATGGTCAACAACCTCAACGACGGCCTGGCCTGGGGGCTGTTCCCGATCCTGTTCGTCACCGCCGGGCTGTCGCTGACCCAGATCGGCGCGCTGGCAGCCCTGTACCCGGCCGTGTGGGGCCTCGGGCAACTAGCCACCGGCCCGGCCTCCGACCGCTACGGCCGCAAACCGTTCATCGTCGCCGGCATGCTGCTGCAAGCCGCCGCCCTCGCGCTGATCGCGCTCGCCGACGGCTTCGCCGCCTGGGCCGGCGCCGCGGCGTTGCTCGGCGCCGGCACCGCCGCGGTGTATCCGACGCTGCTGGCCTCGATCTCGGATGTCGCCCACCCCGCCTGGCGGGCCCGGGCCGTCGGCGTCTACCGGCTGTGGCGTGACGGCGGTTTCGCCGCCGGCGCCCTGCTCGCCGGGATCGTCGCCGACCTCGCCGGTATCCGCGCCGCCATCTGGGTCGTCGCCGCCCTCACCGCCGCCTCCGGCCTGCTGGTCTGGGCGCGCATGTACGAAACCCACCCCCGCAGCAGCAAGGACCCGGGCACCTCATGACCTTCACCCCCACCACCGACGCCGCGCCGTCCCGGCAGGCGGTGCAGCAGCGCACCCTGACCGTCGTCATGACCTCCCAGGTATTCAGCGGCGCCGGCCTCGCCGCCGGCGCCACCGTCGGCGCCCTACTCGCCGCCGACATGCTCGGCACCACCAGCCTCTCCGGCCTGCCCACCGCGCTGTTCACCGCCGGATCCGCGGCCACCGCCCTGATCGTCGGACGCCTGTCCCAGCGGCACGGCCGCCGCGCCGGCCTCGCCGCCGGATACGCCGCCGGAACTCTCGGCGGCAGCGGCGTGGTCCTGGCCACCACCCTGGACAACGTCCTGCTGCTGCTCGCATCCTTGCTCGTCTACGGCGCCGGCACCGCCACCAACCTGCAGGCCCGCTACGCCGGCACCGACCTGGCCCACCCCACCCGCCGCGGCCGCGCCGTCAGCACGATCCTGGTCGCCACCACCATCGGCGCCGTCGCCGGTCCCAACCTCGTCGGACCCGCCGGCACCCTCGCCGAACACTGGGGCATCCCCGCGCTGGCCGGACTGTTCGCCCTGGCCGCGATCGCCTACGCCATCGCCGGCACCATCCTGCTCCTGCTGCTACGCCCCGACCCGCTGCTGTTCTCCCGCACCACACCGCCACTAACCGCCGCTACCGCGGGCACCGGACAGGACCACGGCCGCCGCTTCGCCGGCAGCATCACCGCGGGCGCGGTCACCATGGTCCTCACCCAACTGGTGATGGTCGCCGTGATGACCATGACCCCGGTCCACATGCACACCCACGGCCACGACCTGCACGCCACCGGCCTGGTCATCGCCGTACACATCGGCGCCATGTACCTGCCCTCACCGATCACCGGCATCCTCGTCGACCGCATCGGACGCATCCCCGTCGCCATCGCCGCCGGCCTCACCCTGCTCGCCTCCGGCATCGTGGCAGCCACCGCACCCGAGGACTCCGTCATCCTGCTGACCCTGGCACTGGCCCTGCTCGGACTCGGCTGGAACCTCGGCCTCGTCTCCGGGGCCTCGTCTCCGGCACCGCCATGATCACCGACAGCGCCCCCACCCACACCCGCGCCAAAACCCAGGGCACCGTCGACGTGTGCGTCGCCCTCGCCGGCGCCGGAGGCGGCATCGCCAGCGGCATGATCATGGCCGCTACCAGCTACGCCACCCTCTCCATCATCGGCGGACTACTGGCACTCGCCGTGATCCCCTTCGTAGCCGCGAGCACCATGCGGACCGCCACGGTCTGAGCCCGGCCAATTGGCCCGCAGTTGCACGAAGGCGCAGCGGTTGTCGAGGCCAGGGTGGCTGTTCGCCGGACGCAGGTGGAAGATCGCCGGTTCGGCAGCACGCCGGTCAGTCTGCACCCACGACTGCACCGTCGTACGACTACGAGCCACCGTCCCGAGGCCCTGCCCAGTGCGGCGCCCGTAACGAACACCCGACGCCCATCGCTTCCACCAAGCGGCGACAGTTATGTCCGCCGCATCCGGCGTGCGCCTTTACCCAGCAAGACCATGCACGGTGCGCGCCGACGCAACCCGGTCGTCGTAGGCGCCGATTTCGACCAACAGCGCCGGGTGAACCCCGGCCGTCGATGCCGACGACGACAGGTCACCGCCGATCTCTTACATCCGATCAGACGGTGACCTCCGTTGAATGACTGGATATCCTGCCGCGAGTGATGAGGTCGGCATGGATCAAATGGGCTCGGGCCGTCGAACACCAACGAGTTCTGGCACGCCAGTCCCGTGAGTTCGTCGAGGTCGACTCGCACGAGTACGTGCGGTTCGACAATGCCAGCGATGACAGCGATCCGCTGCTACGAATTCAATGGCGCCTCAAGGTCAAGCAGCCCTATCCCGAGCAGTGGAGCCTGCTGATCGGCGACATCCTCACCAACATGCGAGCAGCCCTCGATCACGCACTGTGGGCAGCAGTCATCGCCCACTCCGGCCCACCAGCACGACCCCAGGCAGTCCAGTTCCCCATCGCGACCACCACCAACAAGCTTCGCCAGCCCCGGTCAGATCTGGCCGGACTCGTCACACCAGAGATCTGGCAAGCCGTGGAGTCGCTGCAACCGCTCCGAGCACAGTCCGAACCGCATCTGCATCCACTCGAAATCCTGCGATGGCTCTGCAACGTCGACAAACACCGCTTCGTACACGTCGTCGGCCTAACCAGCATCGATCTCACACCCGTACACATCACCTCCCCGACGCCGCTGCAGATAATCGACGAATGGCGACACGAAGGCCCCGTCGCTGACGGCGCCGCCGTCGCCAGCCTGAAGATCAAACGCCCCTCGGGCGGCCGTACCCGGCTCGACCTACAACCCACGTTCTCACTCCTGGCAACTCTTCAGGTCAGCGACGACCCAGTCGAGCATCGAAGCCTGCAAGCCGTCATGGACGGCATCAGAGACGCAGTCCTGTGGGTTCTCGTAACGCTCACCAAGGAGTCCGGCCAGCCCGTTCCCGACGCCGACGGTCTCGAACTCGGCGACCTTCACGAGACAGTCGCCGCCCAGTACGCAGGACACCTCGGGATCATCCGTCACTCCGACGGCACACTCACGCCTATCCCCTCCCCGCCCGACGACAACACGCCCAAATAGCTGCTACCGCGACAGAGTCCCGAAGATCCCCATCGCGGTAACACCTCGATCAGCTAGCCCAACTCGTCTTCGCTCAGGGCCAGCGGATGAGCCTCTCCAGTCAGAGCAGCCAAGGCGGTGGCGACTTCCTCGAGGCTGGCTTTGACGTAGCGGGGGTCGCGTCCACCGAAGTGGTGTATGACCGGGACTTTCCGGGATGAAAGAGGCGGCCACCGCAGATCCTTCGGATTGCCTAGATCAGAAGGAGAG
>NZ_PVMZ01000034.1 GCF_003001815.1 Actinoplanes italicus | reverse complement strand
GTTCACCGATCACCGTGAGGCGGTGCCGGGGGATCGCCGCACCAGCGCGGGTCCGGTTCGGATCTGGAATTCCCGTGCGGACTGGGTGGTTCACCGCGAGCGAACCCATCCGGCGCTGGTCAGTGACGAGGACTTCACCGCGGTCCAGGAGATCACCGCCCGTTCGACACCAGAGGACGGGCAGCAGCGCCGGTACGTGCTGACCGGGCTGCTGATCTGCGAGGTGTGCGGCCGGCGGATGTCCGGGCACTGGGTGAACGGCCGGGCGGGCTACCGCTGCCGCCATGGGCACACCAGCGCCCAACCGGCTGCCGAAGATGCGCCGCGCTGGGTGTACCGGTCCGAAGCACGCCTCGTGCAGGACCTGATTGCGGCGAACCCGGCGCTGTCCGGTCTGGCGGATGCCGGCGACGTGGCGGCGTATCTGAAGGCGCGGGACGCGGTGGTCCTCTGCGGTCACGGCACTCTGGAGATCGAGGACACCGTTGGCGAGCCGGCGAAGCATTCCTTCAACGAGGCCGAGCAGTCGGGCGGAATCCCCAGTGAGAATTCGGTGCCGACCGAGTCGCCGGTAGGAAAGGAAGAGGCATCCGCTGCAGCGCCGAGGGTGTCGATGGGGCCTGGATCGGTGAAGCGATCGCCGTCGCCGAATGGCCGGGACTTCAAGAAAGGGCAGGTAGCAGGAAACCCCATTCGATCTTGCGGCGAGCGCATTGATCGATATGGGGTTTAACGTGTCCGAGGGGGGACTTGAACCCCCACGCCCGATAAAGGGCACTAGCACCTCAAGCTAGCGCGTCTGCCATTCCGCCACCCGGACCTGCCTGCATAAGCTAACAAACCCTGATCGCGGGCGTTTACGGCGGGGGTGCCGCGGAGGGCTGGGAGGTTACGCGGCGGGCTCGGTGTCTCGGAGACGCTCGAGACCGTCGAGGATCAGGTTCAGGCCGAAGGTTATGTCGGGGTCGCCCGGGTGGTTGCCCTCGGCCACCTGGCGGGTCAGTTCGGCCATGTGTGGGTGTTCGCCGCCGGCCAGCAGGTGCTGGTGGGCTGCAGCTGTCTGCGCGTAGTCGGCGGCGGGGATCGGGAACGTCAGGCGGCGCAGCGTGTAGCCGTACACGAAGCTGTCCATGGTGTTCCAGGCGTAGTCGGCCAGCTTCCATGAGAAACCGGCGCCGCGTAGGACGCCCAGGGTGAAATCGATGTAGCGCAGCATTGCGGGGCCGGTGTTGGTGCGTGACATCAGCAACTGTGGGGCCCATGGGTGGCGGGTCATCACCCGGTATGCGGCCTCGCCTCGGTGGCGCATCGCGGACTTCCAGTCGAGGTCTTCGTGGGGTAGGTCGATCTCGTCGACGACCATGTCGACGATGCCGTCCAGGACGGCGTCCTTGTTCGCCACGTGCCGGTAGAGGGACATAGCCTCAACGCCCAGCTCGCGGCCGAGATGCCGCATTGTCAGCGAGTCGGCGCCACCCGAGTCGGCCAGCGTCAGGGCAGCCTGAAGGACTCGCCGCGTGCTGAGCGGCGCTCGTGAACTTGGCATCTATTCGGCTCTCCGATGGGGTTGCGGACCGCCCGACCTTACCGCACTCTTGTTTACGAAGTAAGCTTACGACGTAAGCAGAAAGGTGGGGGCCATGAAGGCGTTGATTCAGACTGGATACGGATCACCTTGCAGGGTGGCGTTCGAGGACGTGCGGCAACCCGTGCTGAGCGCGGGAGGCCTGCTCGTGCGGGTGCATGCAGCGGGGCTCAACGCCGCGGATCGGCTGATGCTTCGGGGGGAGCCGTTCGCCATCCGGGCCCTGGCCGGAGGAGTGCGAAGACCTCGGTCCGGGTTCGTCGTCGGGCGGGCGTTCGCCGGCCGGGTGGAGGCCGTCGCGGACGATGTCGAGGACTTCGCCGTGGGCGACGAGGTGCTGGCCGAATCCGTCGGTGCGGTCGGGGAGCTTGCGGTGGTGCCCGCACGGCTCGTGGCGCGCAAGCCGGTGGGACTGACCTTCATAGAGGCGGCGGCACTGCCACTCGCGGGGACCACCGCCTTGCAGGGCCTGCGAGGCGTTCAGCGTGGTCAGCGAGTTCTCGTCACCGGGGCCTCCGGCGGGGTCGGGTCGTTCGCCGTGCAACTGGCCGCTGCTGAGGGCGCCGCTGTGACCGCGGTCTGCGCCGGTCGCAACGTGGCGATGATGCGCTCCCTCGGTGCTGAGAGGGTCATCGACTACGAGCGGACCAGCGATGCCGAGATCAGCGTGCTGTGGGGCAAGTTCGACGTCATCCTCGACCTGGCCGGAAACTACTCGATCAAGGCCCTCCGCGGTGCCCTCGCGCCGGGTGGGGTGTTGCTGCTCTCCGCCGGTACGGGTGGGCGCTGGCTGGGACCGGTCCGGCGCATGCTCGGAGCCATGATCACCGGACGGCGGCAGGTTCGCGCCGTGACCGGGCGGCCTGATGCGGCCGATCTGAGCCGGCTCGCCGGGATGGTTGCCACCGGCAGGATTCGGCCGTTGATCGACGACATCTACTCGTTCAGTGAAGCGGCGGCGGCTCTGGACCGGATCGATCGAGGGCCTGTCGCCGGCAAGATCGTCATCGAGGTGGTCGGATCGGCGGTCTGAGAATCGGGGTCGTCGGATTGACGGTCTGACGAGTGGACGGCCGATGCCGGGTGGCAGTCAGTCAGAGCCGCCAGCCTTCGGTGACTGAGCGGTGCGCGGTCTCGGGGGCGTCGCCGCAGCTGACGAACAGCGCGGTGAGGATCGCGATGCCGTGATCGAGAGCTTCGCGGGGGAGGGGGCCGGTGGCCACCAGCGACACCAGGCCATGGCCGATGACCCAGGTCTGGGTGGCAAGCGACAGGGGGTCGATGTCGGAACGGAATCGGCCCATCTCCTTGGCGCGTTCTGCCGTGCGGACGAGGCAGTGCAACGTCTCGTCGGCGGCGGCAGGGTTCTCGAGCGCGAAGGCGGCGTCGAACATGACGCGGTACAGGTCGGGGCTCGCCAGTGCGTTCGTCAGGTAGGCGGCACCGAGTGCGGCCAGATCCCGGACCGGGTCTGCGGTCGTTGCGACCTGATCGAGAGCTTCGGCCAAGCGGGTGAAGCCCTCCTGTCGCATCGCTTGCCACAGGCCCTCCATGCCACCGAAGTACGTGTACACGGCCATCGTGGACACGCCCGTGCCGGCGACCAGCGTCCGGAGGGTGATCGGCTCCCGGGTGCGGAGCATGTGGGCGGCTCGTTCGATGAGGAGGGTGCGGACGGCGGGGTCCTTCGTTCTGACCACCCTGCCACAATACATAACAGTGCTATGTTATGGCTCCGATGCTTGGAGGAGAAGCCGTGGCCGTAGAACTGATCAACCCGGACGGGCTGCCGAAACCCGATGTCTACCGGCAGATGTCGATCGCCACCGGATCACGGCTGGTGTTCCTGGCCGGGCAGGTGGCACGGGATGCCGACGGTAATCCCGTCGGTGCCGGCGACCTGGCAGCCCAGGTCGAGCAGGCGTATCTCAACATCGCGACGGCCCTGACGTCTGCCGGAGGGTCGTTCGATGACGTGGCGAAGCTGACCGTCTACGTCGTCGACTGGTCGCCAGACAAGATGCCGTTGCTGGGGGAGGGCGTCGGCCGGGCCGCCGCGAAGCTCGGTATCGATCCGGTCAAGCCGATCACCCTGCTCGGGGTCTCGGCGCTGGGCGAGCCCGATCTGCTCGTCGAGGTGGAGGCCATCGCGGTACTGAACTGACTCGCCGCGCTCGGGCCGATGGCGGGTGGCCGATGGCGGGTGAGGGCCGTTTCTGCAAGGCGGGCCGCTTCTGCAAGGCGGGCCGCGGGGAGTGGGCGGCGTTGGAAGGTCGGCGCGGTTGAAGGCGGCGGTGTCGCCTCGTGGCCGGAGCTACCTGAGGCGACACCGCAGAGGACTTGGAGGTGGGTCAGGCGACGGTGTAGCGGAGGCGGAGTACGCCACCGGGCCAGGTTTCGGAGTCCTGGAGGCGTAGGGACAGTGGGGCGCCGCCGGCGGCCAGGAGAGGGGTGCCGGAGCCCAGGGCTATGGGGGCTACGAAGAGTTCCAGCTCGTCGATCTCGCCTGCGGCCAGCAGGGTTCGCATCACTGACACGCTGCCCCACAGGATGGTTCTGGTGTCGGTGGGTCGCTGGGAGCGGATGTGGGCCACCGCGTCGGGGACAACGCGCGGTGCGGCGTGAGCGCCCCAGGACGCGCTGGACAGGGTGGTGGAGCAGACCGTCTTGGGCAGGGCGTTCACCTGGTGGGCCATCGGCTCGTCGTCGGCGGCGGGCCAGAAGGCGGCGAACGTCTCGTAGGAGCGCCTGCCCAGCAGCACCTCGTCGATGTCCTTCAGCAGGGCCGTGTTGTGGGCCTCCGACGCCGAGAAGTCACCGACCGCGGCGAACACGTCGGCTTCTCCCTTGGTGCCGGCCAGGAAGCCGTCCACGGAGATCCACTGCTGGGCCAGAACAGTGCTCATGACATCACCTCTATCGACATCGACAAACAGAAGTAAAGACCTGTAACGGGTCAAAGTCTGACGATAAACGCGATCGTGCCGCCCGGCATCCTGGGGCGGCCGGCAACTGGAATGATCTGGAGGTGACCGCCTATATCTCGCACACGACCGTGGATGCTTCCGACGCCTTTACCCTGTCCCGCTGGTGGCAAGCCGTCCTCGACTACACCGAGGACCCGGAGGACCCCAACGAGCCGGGGCACGAGGAGTGCCTGATCTCGTCGCAGGACGGACGGCACCACATCCTGTTCATCGAGGTTCCCGACCCCAAGCAGCAGGTCAAGAACCGGATCCACTTCGACCTGCGGCCCGCTGACGGCACCCGCGACACCGAGCTGGCGCGTCTACTCTCGCTCGGCGCCAGCGAGGTCTCCGACCTGCGCAATGCGGACGGCACCGGGTGGGTGGTGCTGGCCGACCCGGAGGGCAACGAGTTCTGCATTCTGCGCAGCGAGGCCGAGCTCGGGCGGTGACGGCTCGGATCCGCGCGTTCGCCGGTTCCGACGCCGAGGGGGTCGCCGAGCTCGTCGCGGTGTGTCTGCGCACCGTCAACAGCCGGGACTATCCGACGGAGACCATCGAGCGGATGTGCGCGTACTTCGTACCCGATCGGTTTCTGCGCCTCGCCGCGCAGCGGCAGATTTTCGTAGCGGAAAGTGACGGGGAGGTTATCGGAACGGTTTCGCGGGAGGGCAACAAGGTGTTCACGATGTTCGTGCATCCCGGGCATCACGGTCAGGGAATCGGCCGACGGCTGATGCGGCACATCGAAGCGCTGGCGGCCTCCGACGGGTTCGATCACATGGAGACCGGTGCCAGCATCACCGCGCACGATTTCTACCACCGGCTCGGCTATGTCGACGTGCGTACCAGCGAGACCGAGTTCGGACTGAACTACATCCTCCGGCGACGGCTGGCTCCCGGCATGGCACCATGATCTCCTGTCGCTGAGGGCTGGAGGTTGTGTGCCGTATTCGCCTGATCTGACCGCCATGCTGACCGAGGGTGCGCGGTTCGAGGCCGACGGCATCCAGTACGTGATCGAGCGGCTTCCGGTCGGGAGCGTCACCGTCCCGACCGGCGAGATCACCGCCTGTGATCCGTTGACCTACTCCGACGGGGCCGAGCCGTTCACCGTCACCATTGCGCCGGGCGTCTATCCGCTCACCGCGTGGGTGGCGCTGATCAGCCAGGACGGGAGTGCGCCGCAGCAACGTACGGCCGCATTGCAGTTGGCCGTTAATGATCAGCCAGCGGTGCGTTGGGAGATGGCTCTCAACCCCGGCCAGGACGTGGGTGTGCTGGATGCCGACGTCGGCTACTTCGGCTACCCGGTCGACGCCGGTGTCGGAGCCATCGCCGACGTCAGCGCGATCGCCGCGGTCGCCGCCTGGGACTACGACGACCTCGAGGACGCGTTCATCCCGGCACAGATCCCGCCCGGCCCGGCGCCGGTCGAGGCGATCACCGACGATGTCACCGGGGCCAACGTGATCATCGTCAGTTCCGGCTGGGGCGACGGGGTCTATCCGACCTTCGTCGGCTACGCCGCCGACGGCTCGGTGTGCGGGTTCGTCACCGATTTCCTCATCATCCCTGACTGATTCTGTACGCGGATCAGCCGGCCGTCCCGAACGGATTGTCGATCACGTAGCGCCAGGTTCTGTCCGCGCCACGTCGGTCGCGGTCCTCTCGATGTGCACCGGTTCGCCGTCCGGGCCGGTGCCCTCGATCGTCCAGTCGACGATCAGCAGCGCGATGTCGTCGGCCGTGTAGACATGCCTCGGCCGGACTTTGATCGGCAGGCCCAGGGCCAGCAACGTCTCGTTGGCCGCCGACCGATCACGGCCGGTGACCGGAACGCCGGGCCGTGGCATCAGAAACGCGCCACTCTCGTGACACCGCTCGACCGCGGCCGGATCGCCGCTGTTGAACGCCTCGGCGAACACCGCCGGATGGGTGGCCGGGCCGGTGTCCCGCGACAGAGTGTGATGGTGGAAACCGCCTCGCTCGCTCATGACGAGAGCCAATCCGACGCAGCCGTGGCTGACCAAACGGTGAGCGAGGCGCCGGCGGGCGAGGGGCTGGCGGGCGGCGGTGAAGGGCTGGCGGTGCGGAGAGAGGCCGGCGGGCGGCGGGTGAAGGGCCGGCTGTGCGGGAAGGGCTGGCGATGGGCGAGGTACCAGCGGGCGCGCGGGAGGCAGTGGGCCCGGGCCTGGTCGAGCGGCGGGTCACCGAAGGTTTCCCCAATCGGGTCTCCTATGACCCGACCCCTCTGGGAGTACGGCTACGCCCGTTGCTGATCGAGCTGTACCGGGCAGGTCAGCGGCTACAGGCCGACGGCGGTGTGTGACCGGAAGTGTCCACGTAGACGGCCAGCGGCTGACCGGAAGTGTCCACGTCGGCGGCCAGCGGCTGACCGCAAGTGTCCACGTCGGCGGCCAGCACTACAGGACGGGCGAGCCGGGGGAGCGGAAGTGGCCACGTAGACGGTCGGCGTAGAGGCGGCGCTGTTCAGCGGTGGCGAAGTCCTGCTGCGGCCGCGTGAAGTAGAGGTCGTCGCCGGCGTACCGGGGGAAGACGTGCACGTGATGGTGCCAGACGTCCTGGTTGCCGGCGGGCTCGTTGTGCTGGCGGACCGAGGTGCCGTCGCAGCCGTACGTCTGCCGGATCGCGACCGCCACGTCCCGGACCAGATCGTGAACCGCGTGGCCGTACCGGGAGGGAAGCTCGTAGATGTTCTCGTGGTGCGCGTTCGGAACCACCAGGACGTGGCCGTGATTGCGCGGCCACCAGCGGGGCGAGATGAATGCGGTCGCGAGCTCGTCCCGGCCTACGACATCGTGCCGTCTGTTGATCCCCCGGGGATCCTCGCCGCCGGTGGTCAGCCTGCAGAACGGGCAAATGTAATCGTCAGGTTTGTGACTGTACACAGCGCCCGACCGTAGTCGAATCGTGCAATTCCGCCGCTGACGGAATGGTGTGGGCCTCTCCTACCGACCCGGAGGATTCGTCGGCGTGCGATGAACCCCTAAGGTCATTGGCGTGACAGCACAGTACGGCCTGGGCATCGATCTCGGGACCACCCACACGGCGGCCGCCGTGCTGACCGGTGGGCGGGTCGAATCGGTACGTCTCGGCACGCGGCGCATGGAGATCCCGTCGGCGGTGTTCGCCGCCGAGGACGGTGGCATCCTGGTGGGTGAGTCCGCCGAGCGGCGTGGCCAGGACGAGCCGGCCCGGCTGGCCCGCGAGTTCAAGCGGCGCATGGGCGACCCGGTGCCGATCATCGCGGGTGGCGTGCCGTTCTCGGCGCAGGCGCTCACCGCGAAGCTGCTGCGGCACGTGCTCGACACCGTCGCCCGGCAGCAGGGCGGGCCGCCGTCCGATGTGGCGCTGACCTATCCGGCGCATTGGGGCCAGTTCAAACGTGAACGGCTCGACGAGGCGATCCGGCTCGCCGACATCGGCCCGGTGCGGATGCTCACCGAACCCGAGGCCGTGGCCCGGCGGCACGCCCGCGCGCGGCGGATCGAGCCCGGGCAGACCGTCGTCGTCTACGACCTCGGCGGCGGCACCTTCGACGTGGCCGTGCTGCGCCGCGACGGTGACGGGTTCGAGCTGCTCGGCACCCCCGAGGGCGTCGACCAGCTCGGTGGGGCCGACTTCGACGAGGCCGTCTTCGCGCACATGCTCGCGGCGATCGACGGCGGCGTCGACCAGAACGATCCCGAGACGGCTCCGGCGCTGGCCCGGCTGCGGCGCGACTGTGTGGAGGCCAAGGAGTCGCTGTCGTTCGACACCGAGGTGACCGTGCCGGTCGCGGTGCCGGGACGGTATGCGCGGGTGCGGCTCAGCCGGGCCGAGTTCGAGGCGATGATCGCACCGTCGGTGCAGGACACCGTGGAGGCCACCCGGCGCGCCCTGCGGTCGGCGGGGGTTTCCGCCGGGGAGCTGACCGCGGTGCTGATGGCCGGTGGCTCGTCGCGGATCCCGATGATCGCGCGGGTCCTGGGGGAGCAGTTCGGCGGACGGGTCGGGGCCGACTCGCATCCGGAGCACAGCGTGGCCATCGGTGCGGCGTGGAGCACCGGGCTGTCCGTCGCTCCGGTGACGACCGCGGCCCGTGCCCGGGTGGGTGCGGTGAGCGGCGCCGGCACGGTCAAGGCAGCCGATGAGGTACGCACGGTCAAAGCGGCGAGCGGTGCCGCGCCGGTCTCGCCTGCGGCCACGGTTCCGGCCGGGGCGAACAGCAGGCAGGTCGCGGAGGCGGACGACGGCGCGACGTCTGCGGCGGCGCCGGAGTTCACGGCCACCGCGGCGGCGGCACCGGAGTTCACGGCCACGGGAGCCGGCCAGGGGGCGCCCGCATCGGCGGCGACTGTTCCGCACGGGGGCGGTGCGGTGGCTCCGCAAGGCGGGGCGGCGCAGATCGCTCCGGCCGCCGCGGCCTGGGGGCTTCAGCCGGTCGTGCAGAAGGGCGAGTTCACCGATCTGCAGACGCCCGCGGACCCGTGGGCCGTCGCCGAGGCGGCCGAGGCCGCCGCCGCGGACGCCGAAGCCGCTGCCGCGACCACCACGCACATCCCGACGCCACGCGTACCGGAAGAACCCGCGCTCGACTCCAGCACGCACTACCTTCCCGGCGGTACGTACCCGTCGGTGCCGCCCGCGCCGGCGCCCACCAACCGGCGTCGCAGGGCGATCGTCGTCGCCGCGGGCACGGCGGTGTTCGTGCTGGCCGCTGCCAGTGGGGTGGCGCTGTCTCACCTGTTCGACACCGAGACGAAGAAGAAAGACGATCCGGTCGCCGCCCCGAGCTCGGGTGTGAGCGTCTCCCCCTCGGCCCCGGCGGCTCCCTCGGACACACCGCCCACCGACACCATCCTGATCCGGACGGACGCCGGCAAGTTCAACCAGGACTCCTGGGCGCCGAAGATCCAGCAGTTCAATCCCGGTGTCAAAGGTCCGAGCGACCTGCCCAACACCGAGCCCGGTGACCTGCTCCCGCGCTGGTCGAAGGACCGGACCCAGATCGCGCTGACGAAGCGTCTCAGCGCCGACGAGTTCGCCATCTACGTGATGAACGCCGACGGCAGCAACCGCCGTGAGGTGGCCGGCGGCGTGACCAGCGGCCGGGCGGCCTGGAACACGGACGGCACCAAACTCGCCTTCATGAAGAAGGTGGAGGGGGTGAACCAGGTCTTCATCGCCACGATCGACAGCGAAGAGGAGCCGGAGCAGCTCACCAAGTCGAAGGGCGGCAAGGACGATCCGGTCTGGTCGCCCGACGGCAAGAAGATCATCTACTTCGCGACGGTCAATGAGATCAGCTCCATCTACGAGCTCGACATCGCCACACCCGCGGAACCCGGTCGCCCGATCACCAAGCCTGGCGACGGCAACGCGGTCGACCCGGCGATCTCGCCGGACGGCACGCAGGTGCTCTACGTGCGCAGGCCCTACGACTCCGACGACCCCAACTCCGACATCTGGATGGTCCCCACGGCCGGCGGCACGGCCGTCCAGCTCACGGACAACCCGGGACGCGAGATCGACCCCAGCTGGGCGCCGGACGGCCACTGGTTCGCCTTCGCCCGTGGCGCCTGGGACGTTCCGAAGATCGTGGTCATGCGCAAGGACAAGGGCGTTGCCGAGAAGGTGCTGACCACGGGCGCCGCCCGCGAGGGCCATCCCTGCTGGACCTGAGTGTCAGGGGCTGGCCGGCACCGGATCCGGCCCGGCCCGGCGACCGGCCGTCAGGAACACGGCGGCCAGCGCCAGCACCGCGATGGGGAGACCGATCAGGACCAGGGACGCCGGGATCTCGTCGGCCAGGCTGTAGTCGATGTACTGGTTGGGGTTGCTCGTGTCGTACACCAGGACCTGATAGATCTCGCAGTAGGCGACGAACGACGGAACCGTTGCCGCGGTGAGTGCGGTGACGGCTGCCGCCGTGGGCCGGCCGCGCCGGGTGCCGGAGCGGATCCGGTAGGCGAGGGCCGCGGTCAGCATCCATCCGCTGAGCAGGCCGATCACGGCACCAGCGATCGTCATCGGTACGATCGTGGCGGTCGCGTCGGTGGTGATGTCCAGGCGTGCTGTCGTCTGACCGTCCAGACCGTACTCCTTGCCGCCCATGACGGTGTCGGTGTCTCCGGTCAGGCTCACGCCGTCCTTCGTCGCCGCAAACCTCACGCTGAGCAACGGGATCACCTTCTCGGTGGGTGAGCCCCAGTCGACGATGCGGCCGCCCGTCTCCTCGGTGAACCTGGTGATCCGCCACCCGTCGGCGATCAGGGCGTCCCGGACCCGCTCGGCGTCGTAGGTGCCGGTGCCGTGGAGGACGGTGTTGATGCCGGGACCGTTCATCGCGGTCTGCCACGGGTACTCGTTCGATCCGGGCACGCCGGTCAGCGCCGTGGTGAGCGCGTCCGACTCGGCGGCGGACGGCACCGACGGGGCGGCGCGCCAGGCCAGCCAGTTGCCGGTGACGCCACCGAACCCGCCGAGCAGGACCGCGGCCAGCACGGCGGCGACCACCGGCAGGACCCGGCGGGGCAGCCGGAAACGCTGCCGGATGCCGCAGGCGATCAGGTGCGCGGTCTGCCCGGCGGTCAACCGGCCGTGGCCGGCCTCGGCCATGTCGAGAAGCGTCGCCAGGATCTCGGGGCCGTGCCGGCGGCGATAGCCACGGGGGTACGCGCGGAGCAGCCGGCGATAGTGCCGCTCCGGACCGGCGTCGGCCGCGGTCACTGAGCGGTCCCGAGACGGGGGACGCCGGGGACGACGCGGCCGCGCAGGCGGGCCTCGGCCGAGTCGGCGTGCCTGCGCAGCCGCTCGGCCTGGGTGGCGAGCGCGGTGGCGCCGCTGTCGGTGAGCCGGTAGTAGCGGCGCAGCCGGCCGTCGACGGCCTCCTCCCGGTCGGCCTCGATCAGGCCCTGCTCGGTCAGGCGGTCGAGTGCGCCGTAGAGGGTGCCGGGCCGCAGCACGACATCTCCCCGCGACAGGTCCTGGACGGCGCGGATCACGCCGTACCCATGCAGTGGTTCCTCCGCCAGCGCGGTGAGGATCAAGAAGGTGGGTTCCTGCATGCCCGCTGACATTACGTCGAGCGATATATAACGTCAACCGTTACATGGGCGGCGGGGTCAGCACCAGGCGGCGCCGTCGTGCGATCCGGTCACGTCGAGGCCGTACTCGTCCTCGGGCTCCTCGATCTCGCCGGGGATGTTGAGGTCGCTCGGGAACCACAGGTTCAGGTGTGCCGTGGTGCCGTCGACCTCCTTGCTGAAACAGCCGACGGCGGTGGAGACGGCCAGGCCGTCGGAGGGGACCGGGTTCGGGTTCTCGCTGTCCAAACGCCAGCCGTCCTCCGCGGTGGCATCGCGGTAGAACGTCATGATCTCCTCGCGGTCCAGGTCCGTCCGGAACCGGCGGCCGGCATAGGCGAAGCCGTCGTCGGTGTCGCAGCCGGAGTAGCCGTCCTGTGGCGTCGCGGTGCCGGGATGTGCCGACAGGATCGGAAGCTCCGCGAGGACGGTCGCCAGCTTCTCGTCCCGGTCGGTGCAGCCTCCGATCGACGGCAGGCCCGAGCATCCGCTCGACGTTCCCAGTACCAGTGCCCCGGCGGTGGCGAGTCCGGCGGCGCGACGACCCATGATCACGGCCGCACTTTAGGGGCGTGCGGAGTGCTCACCAATCCTTCGCACGGTCAGTTCTGGTAGATCCGGCGGTGCCACCAGGGCAGGGTCTCGCCCGCCCAGCTCGATCGGGGATGGGAATCGGGCAGGGTGCGACGCCGGAACTCCTGATCGAGGCGGTTCAGCAACCGGCGCATCTCGCCGCGTGCCGGGGGCGGCAGGAGGCGGGTGATCGTTTCCAGCGCGTCTCTCACCAGGGCCAGGTCCATGTACTGGCAACCGGGACAGGACGGGCAGATGGACGCCTCCAGCCGGAGCCGCCGTCCGGGCCGGCGGAGGAAGGCGCGGTAGTCCTTGAGGAACGGCCCGGTACGTCCCGGGCGAACGTGCTCGTGGAAGGGATCGTGGTCGTAGGGTTCCCCGTCGTGCCTGTGGCCGCCGAAGTAGCCGCGGTATTCCACCAGCCGGATGGCAGCGGTCGTCGCCGCCGAAAGCCGGTCGATGGTGCCGCTGTCGCGGGCCCACTGACGGACATGACCGGAGGTTCGCTGCGTGGCGCGGAGTGCGCCCGGCCGTCTACGCGGCATGACCCTTTCGTTTGATCATCATCTCGTGACTATCGCATCCGGCGGTCGCGCCGCGCAACGCCTCGGCCCGGCCGCGGCCACGGTCAGCGGCAGGGTGACGGTCAGGGCCGCCAGGGCGAGGAAACCGGCCTTCCAGCCGTGCGCGCCACTGACCGTGCCGACCAGCGGCGCTGCGACGGCGATGCCCAGGGCGCTGGCTGAATTGACCCAGGTCATGGCCTGTGTGGTGACTGCGGTGACGATCGCCCGCTGGAGCAGGACCGCACCGGGAACCAGTACGAGCGCCACGCAGCCGCCGACCAGCGCGTAGCCGGCGAACATGGTGCCCAGGCCCGGCGTCAGGGCCAGCAGGGCGCATCCGGCTGCGAGCACGATTCCGGCGCCGAGCATGACCTGTGCGGGGCGGGGGACGCCGAGAGCGCCGTACGCGAGCCCGGCGACGAGACTCACGACACCGGCCGCCCCGGTGATGGGGCCGGTCAGGGCGCCCGCGTCGTGGGCGAGGGTGAAGCCGGTGATCGCCACGCCGATGCCGCCGAAGAAGAAGCCCAGGGCCAGGTTGGCGGCCAGCAGGGTCAGGAAGCCGCGGTGCAGCAGTCTCCGGTCCATCAGGGTGCCCGGGGAGAAACCGCCCGCGGGTGGCTCGGAGTCGGTGGCGGTCAGAAGAACGAACGTTCCGCCTGCTACGAATGTCGTCGCCGTGACCAGGGAGAACCACGGTGCCACGGACGTGCCCAGAGTCGTCACCAGGACCGGGCCGATCAGGAAGGCGGCGTCGTTGACGGCTGCCTCCAGCGACAGGGCGGCGGGGAGGAGGTTCCCCGGTCCGGCCTCATTTTCTCCGGGAGCGAGAACGTTCGTTCTGGCCTTCGGTCTTGCGGCGGAGAGAACGCCCGGTCCGGTCACCTTGCGCCAGCGAGCGGCCGACAGCGCCCCGACCGGCGGCAGACTCGCACCCACGGCCGCGGCCAGTACGATCGGCACCCACTCCGGCGACCGCGCGACGCAAGCCACCACCAGCGCCGCCATGGCGACGCCGAACAGGGACGTCGTGACCGGGACGATCCGGCGCTGCCCCCACCGGTCGATGAGCCGAGCGACATGCGGCCCGACGGCCGCGTCGGCCACGGCGAACGCCCCGGTGGCAAAACCGCCGTGCCCCAGCGAGCCCGACGAACCCTGAACGGCCCAGAACACCGCCAACCCGGTCATGGCCACGCCGAGCCGCCCGAAGGCGGCCGGCAGGAAGAACCGGCCACCCAGCCGGGCTGCCGACAAAAGGACAGAAAAAGATCGACCTGTCTGCAACGGAAACTCCAGCGGTAGTCACACCGCGAGCTGCCGGACAGGTCGGACCGGGACCTCAACTCGCCCCTCAGCGAAGACACGCTGAGCGCATTCATCGGCGACCCTACATCACAGGGCTCGCAGCGGCTGCCTCGGTCACGTGCGGCACCACGTTCGCGCCGGTGGGCTCGAGGGGTCGAGTGCGGTGGTGTGGCCGGTCCCGACCGGGACCGGCCGTCCGGCGGCGACACTCGCACCAGCGGTGCGCTCCGGGAGGCGCTGTCCGCCGCTGTGGCCGCCCGGCCGGGTCCTACCGGGGCGCGGCGAAGGCGGTCACGCCCATGTCGGTGGCCACAGCGATCGCGGCGGCCTCCGCGGCCCGGTTCAGCGCCTCGACCGCCTCCTGCTGCGCGGCCGGAGCGACCACGGTACGGCGCGGCCGTTTGCCGTTCGGGGTCTCGACCAGCGTGACGACGGCGTCGGACACCTCGCGCGGATCCCCGGGCACGGCGGTCGTCGCACGCTCGGTGAGCGCCGCGACGTAACCGCCGAACGCCGTGCCGTACGGCGCCAGGCGCTCCGGGTCGGCCGGCATGGTGGCGTTGACGCCGATGTTGGTGGGGTAGGAGGCCGGGTCGACGGCGATCGACTCGACGCCGAACGGGGCCAGTTCGTCGTGCCACGCCTCGGTCAGGGCGGCGAGCGCGGCCTTGCTCGCCGCGTACAGCCCGCTGAACGGCACCGTCACCCGCGCCGCGACGGAGCCGACCTGGATGAGCGCACCGGTGCCCTGCTCCCGCAGGTGGGGCAGCGCCGCCCGGTTGACGCGTACCGCGCCCAGCACGTTCACGTCGAACTGGCGCCGTACCTCGTCGGCGGTGAAGGCCTCGGCCGGGCCCGCGAAGATGCCGCCCGCGTTGTTGACGACCACGTCGATGCGGCCGGCCGCGGACACCACGGCGGCGACCGCCCGGTCCGCGGACGCCTGGTCGGTGACGTCGAGTTCGACGACCCGCAGATCGACGGCCTCCGCCTCGGCGAACGCGGCCAGTTCGGCGGTGGCCCTCTCGTTGCGTCCGCCGATGTCGCGCAGGCCGGCGAAGACCCGGTGGCCGCGCCGGGCCAGGGTCTCGGCGATGAGCCGGCCGAAGCCGGTGCTGGCTCCGGTCACCAGGACCACGCGGGGTTCGGCTGTCGTCGCGTCACTCATGATGAACTCCCTCGCAGTAAACGGGGTGGTACCCCGCTTTGTGATCCGAGACTAAACGGGGTGGTCCCCCGTTTGTCAACCGGATAGGATGTCGAGCACATTCACAGGCCGCGAGCAGGAGAATCCCGGTGCCGGACACCCGACCGATGCGGGCGGATGCGCGACGCAACTACGAGCGTCTGCTCGCCGCCGCCGTCGCCGAGGTGGCCCGGACCGGGGCCGACGCGTCACTCGAGAAGATCGCCCGGGACGCCGGAGTCGGCTCGGCCACCCTGCACCGCCATTTCCCGACCCGCCAGGCGCTGCTCGAGGCGGTGTTCCACGATCGCGTCGAGGGACTCTGCGCCGAGGCCCACGAGCTGACCGGCTCCGCCGAACCCGGGCGGGCCCTCGCCGACTGGCTGCGGGCCGTCGCGGTCTACGGCGCCACCACCCGCGGCCTCGCCGCGTCACTGCTGGCGTCCGTCCGCGAGCCGGTCGCGGCGTCGGACACCGGTTGCGAGGCGATGCTGACCGACGCCGGCGGGAAACTGCTGCGGTCGGCGCAGGACGCGGGCGCCGTCCGGCCGGGCGTGGCGATCGGCGACCTGCTGACCATGGCCAACGCCGTCTCCCTGACCACCGAGGACGGCGCGGAGGCTGCTCGGCTCGTCACCCTCGCCATCGAGGGCATCCATCCGCGGCCGTAACCGCTCGTGCCGCTGCCGCCCGGTTCAGGCGAATGAATTCACGGTTGAGGGTGAAGGATTACTCATTCCGCTTATGGTCGAGCATGGCCCGATATGTGCCGGGTAGGCCTTTCTGCGTACCGATGGAAAGGAGACCCCCTGATGATCACCATCGAGCAGATCCACTCCCTGGCCGGCCGTGACGTGTACGACCGCGACGGTGACAGGATCGGCAGCGTCGGTCAGTTGTGGAAAGACGGCAGCGGCCGGCCGAACTGGGCCGGTGTCAAGACCGGCCTGCTGGGACTGAACGAGTCGCTGGTGCCGCTGGACGCCGCCGACCTGGACGGCGACCGCCTGGTGGTGCCGTTCGACAAGGCCACGGTCAAGAACGCCCCGGACGTCGACGCCGACCACGACGAGCCCCTGACGCGCGAGGACGTCGAGCGGCTCTACGAGTACTACGGCATGAACTGGGCCAACGGCGGTTACCGCGGACCGGGCGGCGATCGGGACACGTCGGCCCGGCCGGTCTCCGAGCCGGGCGAGACTCAGTAGCCGCCGTCGAGGTAGCAGTTGAAGTCGTCGACGATCTGCAGGTCGGCGATCTTGCGGGAGGTGCCGGACTCGTCGTGGAACCACGTCGAGTGCGGCTCCACGCACACCTCCGTCCCGTCGCGGCTCATCAGATAGACCGTGTCGTCGAAACGGGAGTTGAAGACCGCGTACCCGTGCCGGCTGCGCGGTCCCAGCACCACGAATTCCTCCGTCACCTTCGTGAACGACGCGGTCGGTCTCCGCGCGATCCAGTCGGCGCTGGTCAGGTAGACGCACACGGCCGAGAGCTCACAGCCGTACGGCAGCCCCGCCGATGCCGGGGGAGCGGGCGCCACCACCAGGCCGGCGATCCCCACGGCCGCGACACCGAGCACAGAAGTTCTCCGCCGCATTGCACGATCCCCCGTTTTCGCTGCTCAGCACGCTGCCGAGCGGGCGTCGTTCATCGTGGCACGTGAGCGGGTCCTCTTCTGAAGGCATCCGGAAACCTACGCCCGGCGAAGGACATGCGCCGTCGGATACGCGAGAGTGTCTGTCATGACGTCGACGTTTCCCGCCATGGTTTCGCGTACCCAGGGGTTCATGCTGGGCCTCGCCCACGGGTTCACGATCACCCCGGACGGCTCCCGGGTGCTGTTCCTGCGCTCCGCCGGTGGTGAGGACCCGGTCGGCAGTCTGTGGTCCTTCGACGTGGCCGCGGGCGAGGAACGGCTGGTGGTCGACGCGACGGCGCTCGGCGGCGGCGCGCCGATGTCGGAGCGGGAACGGGCGAGACGTGAGCGGGCCCGGGACAGGTCCGCGGGGATCGGCGCCTTCCACACCGATGCGGGCGTACGCACAGCGGTGTTCACGGCCGGCGAGAAGCTGTACGCGGCGGACCTGACCACCGGCGAGGTGAGTGAGCTCGGCACCGGGCACCCGGCCGCTGAGGCCAGGATCGACCCGACCGGCCGTACGATCGCCTATGTCCGTGACGCCGAACTCCGGCTCATCGGCCGTGACGGCAAGGACGACCGGCCGCTGGCCGCACCGGACGGCCCCGAGGTGAGCTGGGGGCTGCCCGAGCACGAGGCGTCCGAGTCGATGGACCGGTTCGACGGCTACTGGTGGGCGCCCGACGGCCGTTCGCTGATCGCCGCCCGCGTCGACAACTCACCCGTGCAGGTGTGGTACATCAGCGACCCGGCCCACCCCGAGCAGCCGCCGACCGCCCTGCGCTACCCGGCCGCCGGAACCCCGAACGCCGACGTCAGCCTGCACCTGCTCGGCCTCGACGGCACCCGGATCCCGGTCGACTGGGACCGTGCGGCCTTCGAGTACGTGACCCGCGTCGTCTGGGACGCGACCGCCCTGCTGGTCACCGTCCAGAACCGCCACCAGACCGTGATGCGTGTCCTGGCCGTCGATCCGGCCACCGGCGCGACCACTGTCGTACGCGAGGACACCGACGACGCCTGGACGACCATCGTGTCCGGCGTGCCCGCCCACACCGCGTCGGGTTCGCTGCTGTGGACCGTCGACGAGGGCGAGACCCGGCGGCTGACCGTCGACGGTGTCCCGGTGACCCCGCCCGGTCTGCAGGTGGAGGAGGTCCTGTCGGTCGACGGCGACACCGTCCTGTTCGCCGCGCGCGAGGACCCCGCCGAACGTCACCTGTGGACGTGGTCACCCACCGCCCTCACCCGGATCACCACCGAACCCGGCCTGTACGACGGCAGCCGTGCCGGTGGCGTCACGGTCGTCACCGCACGCACCCTCGACGGCGAGACCGTCACGGTCGACGGCGTGCCCCTGCGCGGGCTGGCCGCGATCCCCGGGATCACGCCGGTCATCCACCTGCACCGGCTCGGCGAACGCAAGCTGCGGACGGCGGTGCTGCTGCCCACCGGCTATGAGCCCGGCTCCGGACCGCTCCCGGTGCTGCTCGACCCTTACGGCGGATCCGCCGCACAGCGCGCCGTCGCCGCCCGCTCCCGGTTCTGGGCCTCGCAGTGGTTCGCCGACCAGGGCTTCGCCGTGATCGTCGCCGACGGCCGCGGCACCCCCGGCCGCGGCCCCGCCTGGGAACGTGCCCGCGGCGACGACCACCCCGCACCCCGGCTGCAGGACCAGGTCGACGCGCTGCACGCCGCCGCCGGGCACTACGACCTGGACCTTTCGAAGGTCGGCATCCGAGGCTGGTCGGCCGGCGGCTTCCTCGCCGCACTGGCCGTGCTGCGCCGCCCCGACGTCTTCCACGCCGGCATCGCCGGAGCGCCCGTCACCGACCAGCTGCTCTACAGCTCGCACTGGCAGGAGCGGACCCTGGGCCTGCCGGCCGAGAACCCTTCGCTGTACGAGCAGTCGTCGCTCATCGACGACGCCCCGAATCTGCGCCGCCCGCTGCTGCTGATCCACGGCCTCGTCGACGACAACGTCCTGCCGGTCCACACCCTGAAGCTGTCCGCGGCCCTGCTGGCCGCCGGCCGCCCGCACACCGTCCTGCCCCTGCCCGGCGCCTCCCACATGGGCGCCGTCGACAACCTGTGGGAGTTCGAACTCGCCTTCCTCCGTCAGTCCCTCGGCATCCCGGACGGCACGTTGGATCAATGAGCGACGATCCGGTCTCGGCCCGGCGGACAACCGGTGCGTCACTGATGGGGTGGACGGGCGACACTGCGTCATGACCGGATGTCTGGGAGGCAACGTGAACAGTCGACGTCTCGGCGTGGGATCGGTCCTGGTGGCGGTACTTCTGACGGCGTCCGCTTGCGGCGATCCCGACTCGGCCCCGGACGACGCGCCCGTGGTCAAGCCACCCGCGGCGACCGTTGAGACGACCACCGCGAAGCCCGCGACGCCCGCGACGGCCGCCAAGATCAAGGTGCCGGACGGGGTAGGCCTGAACTATCAGGCGGCACAGGACCTGTGGCGCGCCGAGGGCCTGCACGTGGCACCGGCGAAGGACGCCACCGGAGCGAACCGGATCCCCGTGCTCGATCGGAACTGGATCGTCGTCTCGCAGGACCCGGAGGCCGGTGCGACGGTCGACGCCGGCTCGTTCATCACGGCGACGGTCAAGAAGGACACCGACGGCTAATTCGGATGCGGTACGGGTGGGACGCGCCTAATCTCCGCTCGTGCCTTCACGACTGTTTGCGCTGCGCGTCGATGCGAACCGGCCCGAGCGGCTGGCGGAGTTCTGGGCCGGGATCCTGGGCTGGGACCGCGACGGGGTGCTGATCAGCCCGCCGGACGGCGACGGGTTCCGGATACGGTTCGTGCCCGAGCGCGGCCCCAAGGTCGTGGCCAACCTGATGCACTTCGACCTGACCAGCACGACCCCCGCGGACCAGGAGGAGTCGGTGGCCCGGGCGGTGACGCTCGGCGCCCGGCGTATCGACATCGGCCAGGGCCCGGACGCCGAGCACGTGGTGCTCGCCGATCCGGAGGGCAACGAGTTCGACATCATCGAGCCGGGCAACCGGTTCCTGGCCGGCTGCGGGTTCATCGGCGCGCTGGCCAGCGACGGTTCGCAGCGGGTCGGGTACTTCTGGGCCGAGGCGCTGGGCTGGCCGCTGGTCTGGGACCAGGACGAGGAGACCGCCATCCAGTCCCCGGGCGGCGGGACCAAGATCACGTGGGGCGGCCCGCCGTACTCGCCGCGACCGCAGTGGCTGCGGTGGACGTACGAGCTGATCCCTCCGATCGGCGGGGCCCCCGACGCCGAGGCCGCCCGTCTGGTGGCTCTCGGAGCGACGCGCCTCGGCGCCGACGAGCACGGCATCCTGCTGGCCGACCCGGACGGCAACGACTTCCGCCTGCTGACCGGCGCCTCCAGCAGTTGATCCAGGACCCGACAAGCAGCGCCTCGACCGTTGCCGTGACCTCCGCGGCGCCCCGCATTCCCGTGTGCGGCAGCGGGCACTCACGGGTAGCGGTGGACGGTCTCCGGGTGGATGACGACGCGGGTCAGGTCGGCGGACAGCATCGTGGCCAGGTCGTCGGCTCGGGACTTGTCGGACAGATCCCAGTAGCGGGCGGCCAGCCGGGAGCACAGGTCGTGGGCGCCGTCGGCCTCCAGGGTCACGCGGCCGGCGATGGAGATCCAGCGCTCACGTTCCCCGACCGGGGCCGCCACGACGATCGACGCCCGTGGGTCGCGGCGCAGACGCCGTACCTTCAGCGCCTCCGGCTCGGTGAAGAACTCGACCGTGCCCTCGGCGGTGGCCTCGAACCACACGGGGCGCGGCTGCGGCGGCTGCGTTCCGGCGGCCACCGACAGGAAACCGTGCAGCGGGCGGGCCAGGAACGCCAGGTCCGCGGCGGTGAGCAGGCCGGTCGTGGTGGTCATGACCGCCACGCTCCGGCAGCCGCCGCCCGTACGACATAGTCCTCGAAGTCCCGGGGTTCGCGCCCGAGCAGGGTGGCCACGTCGTCCGTGGGTGTCGTCAGCGTCCCGCGTTCCATGATGGCGAACATCTCCGCCAGGTGGTGTGCCACCTCGGCGGGCCAGCCCTGCTCGACCAGGTGCGCCTCGTACTCGGGGAGGGAGAGCTGCTTGTAGGTGATCGGGCGGCCGGAGGCGCGGGAGATCAGCTCCACGGCCTCGGCGAACGTCAGCGCCCGCGAGCCGCTCAGCTCATGGATCCGCCCGGCGTGCCGTGCCGGATCGGTCAGTACGGCGGCCGCCGCGTCGGCGACGTCGTGCACGTCGATGAACGGCTCGGGAACGGGGCCGGCCGGCAGGGCCAGCTCACCGGCGAGCAGCGGGGCGTGGAACAGGTCCTCGTCGAAGTTCTGGGCGAAGTTGTTCGAGCGCAGCACGGTCCACGGCACGTCCGACCCGCGGACCGCGTCCTCCGCCGAGCGCATGTCCCGGCCGAACGGCGAGTCGCCCCAGCTGTCGGCGCCGCGTCCGGACAGCAGGACCAGGTGCCGCACGCCGGCGGCCGCGGCACGCGTCACGAACTCGTGGACCGGGCCCTCCACCTGAGGCGGCACGATGTAGACGGCGGTGACCCCGTCGAGAACCCGGTCCCAGCCACTCGGATCGGCCCAGTCGAAGCGGCTCGGGCTGGAGCGCGACGCTTCCCGTACCCGCAGATCCTGAAGTCTCAATCGGGTGGCGACGCGGCGGCCGGTCTTGCCGGTGGCGCCGAGGACGAGGAAGTGGTCGTTGGTCATGCCTTCGATTCAACGGGTGCGGTCCGGACGATGCCATGGGTGAAAGGCCGGAACACCTTCGTCATCGTCTATCGTCGGGAGCGTGGACGTGTTCGGAGACCTGCTTCGGGGGATGCGGGCCCAGGGCTCGCTGTTCGGCAGCTCGACCCTGTCGCCGCCATGGGCGCTGCGGTTCGTCGACGGCGCGCCGTTGACGTTGTGCGCGGTTCTGGGCGGTTCCGGCTGGATCGTCGCCGAGGGCCGCCCACCGGAACGGGTCCGCGCCGCAGAGACGGTCATCGTCCGTGGGCCCGAGCCGTTCACGTTCGTCGACGAGCCCGGCACCGACGCCGAGGCGGTCGACTGCGGCCGGCACTGCGCGACGCCCGAGCAGGGCGGCACCCGGCACCGGATCGGCTGGAACGACGACAGCTGCGGTGATCTCGGCAACGGTGCGACGACGCTGATCGTCGGGGCCTATCCGGTGACCGGGGAGATCAGCCGCCGTCTGCTGGACACGCTGCCCGTCGTGCTGCGCGTCGCGTCGGGTGGCGGCGCCGACGCGGTCCTCGACCACCTCGCCGCCGAGGTCGCCGCCGACACGCCCGGCCAGCAGGTGGTGCTCGACCGGCTGCTCGACTGGCTGCTGGTCTGCGCGCTCCGCGAGTACTTCGACCGGCCCGGCGGTGATCCGCCCGCCTGGTACGCCGCCCAGCGTGACCCGGTCGTCGGCGACGCGCTGCGCCTGCTGCACGCCGAACCGGCCGCTCCCTGGACGATCACGACGCTCGCCGGCCGGGCCGGGGTCTCCCGGTCCACGCTGGCCAAACGCTTCGCCGAGCTGGTGGGCGAGCCGCCGCTGACGTACCTCACCCACTGGCGGATGACGCTCGCGGCCGACCTGCTGGCCGAGCGTGAGACCGCCACGGTCGCGGAGGTCGCCCGCGCGGTGGGCTACAACGACGCGTTCGCGTTCAGCACGGCCTTCAAACGGGTCAAGGGCAGAAGCCCGAGCCAATTCCGTCGTACGCCGTAAGTGCGCCTTTCTAGTCTGAGGTCCGGAACGGCGCGAGCGTGGCACGGATGAGGTCCGCCGCGCCCCAGTCGTCGTCGAACTGGGCCAGCACGGCGAGGTGCTGCCGCAGCTGGATGATCGGCATCCGGTCCCGCCAGCCGTCGTCGAGGCCGGTCAGCTCGGCGTAGACCGCGAAGAACCGCTTCGCCTCGGGGGGCGGCGACGTGGTCCACAGGTGTGCCAGGTCGACCTCGGCCCACATGTAGGACACCGCCGGGTCGATCAGCGCGGGCCGCCCGTCCGGGGTGGCCATGAGGTTCTGCGTCCACAGGTCGCCGTGTGTCAGGCATGCGGGCCGCTCGGGCAGCAGCTCGGGCAGCCGGTGACACAGCCGTTCCAGCGCCACACGGTCGCGGGTGCCGAGGGCCGCCTCGACCCGCGGCTCCGTCATCCACCGCAGCAGCCGATGCTCGGCGAAGAACGCGAACCCGTCGTCGTCCCAGGTGTTCTCCTGCCGCCGGCGACCCAGCCAGTTGTCCCGGTGCCATCCGAACCGTGGGTGGACCGTGCTCAGATGCATCCGGGCCAGCGCGTGGGCGAACTCCTCCCAGAAGGTCTCGCTGCCGGGCCGGGGCCGCAGCATCGACAGCACGAGCAACTCCCGGCCGGCCAGGACGACCTCGGGTGTCGCCATACCGCCGGGCTCACGAAGGACGGCCAGCCCCTCAGCCTCCGCGGCGAAGACGTCCTCGTCCGGGACGTCGGCGAACGCCTTGACGAACACCGGCGGCCCGTCCCGGCGCTCGGCGATGCCGGCCAGCGCCGCGAGCCCGCCTGTCGCCGGTTCCACCGAGACGACGTCACGCATCCCGGCCCGGTGCAGGTGGTTCAGCAGGAGGTCGCCGACTGACCTGAGGGTGTCGGGATGATTGTCGCCCAGCACGCGCCGCCTCCGGCTCAAGGTGTCCTCGTTCAGCCTTCGGGCCTGGTCGTACTCTCCGTAACCGGACTGCGTGCGGGCGAGCGCGGCGGCCGCGTTGAGAGTGTCCGGGTGGTCGTCGCCGAACACCCGTCGTCGCCGGGCGAACGTGTCCTCGCCCAGCGAACGTGCGCGTTCGTGCTCACCGGCGCCGGTCAGATCCATGGTGAGTGCCAGCGCCGTGCGCAGCGTGTCCGGGTGATCGTCGCCGTGCATGTCGCGCAAGCGGACCAGAAGGCCCTCGTCGATCTCCCGTGCCCGCGCGATGTCACCCAGCTCGTACAGATCGCGGGCGAGGTTCCAGGTCGTCCGTAGCGTTTCGAGGTGGTCCTCACCGAGTACGCGCCGCCTCCGGCTCAAGGTGTCCTCGTCCAGCCGTCGTGCCCGCTCGAACTCGCCGGCCCGGTACAGCGCGCGGCCGAGGTTGTTGGCGGCGTTGAGGGTGTGCGGGTGATCGGTGCCGAGCAGCCGGCGTGTGCGGGTGAGATTGTCCTGTTCGATCTCGCTGGAACGCTCGAAGTCGCCGAGTTGCCGGTGGACGACGGCCAGGGTGGCGGCGATCGTGATGGTGCTCTCGTCGTCGGCGCCGAGCCGCCGGGTCCAGGCCTGGTGGAGATGGTCGGCCAGCGGCAGGGCGTTGGCGGCCTCACCGCGGGCCATCAGGTGCCACACGGCGTCGTTCGCGGTCTGGCGCAGCTGACGGTTGTCGCTGGTGGCGGGGTCGACGGCGAGGATGTGGGGGAGCAGCACGGCCCACCGCGGCCACCATTGCGGGAGTTTGCCGTCGTCCGGCCGGGCAGCCGCCAGGAGGCGTTCGGCGATGCCGCGGTTGACGTCGGGCCGCGGGTCGGTGTCGCGGACCACGGCCTGGACGAGGCGGTGCAGGACCGGTCCGCGGTCGGTGAGGCGGGCCAGCCCGAAGCGGCCGAGTTGCGCCAGCGTGCGGGCGAACGCCACCGGTTTCCGGGCGATCTTCTGCAGGGGCTTCGGAAGCGGGTCGGGGTGGGCGGTGAACAGGTCGGTCGGGATCGGAGCGGGACCCAGATGCGCGCACAGGGTGAGCAACTGACCCGCTGCGGGGTCGGCGGCGCGCAGCCGGTCGGCGGTCAGGCCGACGGTCGCGGCCAGGGACAGCGGATAGCCGGCCGGCGGGCCTCCCTCACGCATCAGCTCGGCGGTGTGGGCGGCGAGGTCACTGAGGTAGGTGTAGACCGGCATCCGGGTCTCGGCCAGCAGCTCCAGAGCCTGCCCGACGGCCAGGGGCAGGTCCCCCAGGTGCCCGGCGAGCCGATCGGCGGTGTCCTCGTCGATGTCCGCCAGGCTGGTGCGCAGCAGGGCGATGGACTCGGCGCGGGTGAACACGTCCACATCCACCGGCTGGGCTACGCCCGCCCAGTTCGGATTGCGGCTGGTGATCAGCAGGTGGCCGGGACCGTCCGGCAGCCACGGGGCGAGGTGGTCGCGGTCCTCGGCGTTGTCGAAGATCAGCAACCAGCGCCCGGCCTGCCGCAGGTGCGCGCGCAGCGCCCGCATCGAGTCCGGGGTGGGCGTACCGGCCGGGAACAGGCGCAACTGCTCGTCCTGGGCCAGCGTGGCGAGGTGGTCGCCGATCAGTTCCGGTCGTTCGGCCGGGATCCACCAGACGATGTCGTACTCACCGGCGAACCGGTGGGCGTACTCCAGGGCCAGTTGGGTCTTTCCGACGCCACCCAGGCCGTGCAGCGCCTGGACCGCCACCCGGCTGTCGCCCCGCAGCGTGTCGTGCAGCCGGTTGAGCATCGTGTCGCGACCGGTGAAGCCCGGGTTCCGGCGGGTCAGGTTCCACACCGGCGGCAGCGATCCCGGCGGCCGCGGCCCGGGTTCTCCAGCGTTCGGGCGGCCCGGATAGGCGGGAGGCGCGGGCCGGAGAGCGCCTGCCGGAGCGGGATCGGCGACCTGTCGTACCGCATCGAGCAGTTGAACGACCGCCTGCTCCGGAGAAAGACCGAACACATCGGGCACGGCGATCGGCGCCCACAGCCCGTCGGAGAGGTCGACGTTCTCGACCCGTAGCGCGATCAGCTTCGCGGCCGGATCCTTGCGACGCTGCGCCATCCGAGCGGTCCACTCGTCGGTGGTGAGCCGGTCCGGGTCCAGATAGGCCGCCGACAGCAGCACGAGCATCGGGTTGGCACGCCGCACGGCCCGGTTCATCGCCTCGACGACGTTGGTGCCGGGCGCCCGGTCGACGCTGTCCAGCTCGGTGGCATGACCGGCCTTCTCGAGGTGCCAGCGCGCCCACTCCGCCCACGCACGGTCCCGGTCGGCGAACGAGACATGGATGCGGTCGGGCACATATGCACCGTACGGCGTATCGTCCGTCCGGGTTCAGGCCGTGGTGAGCGGGACGTCGACCAGCACCTCGGCGAGGCCCGCCGAAGGCCAGGTCACCAGCAGGGTGAGCACGTCGGTGTCCGGGCGGGCGACGACGAACTCGCCCTCGGACCGGAACGATCGGTCCCCACCGCCCGCACTGCCCGAGAAAGTCGGCACCCAGACCGCCTCCTGCCCGGTCACCACGGCGATCGACGCGCCGGGACGTGCGGGTTCCGGGCCGGGCGGGAAGGCCTCGGCGGCCGCCGTCTCGCCCTGTTCACCCTCGGCGATGCTGCAGACTCCCAGGTAGAGGTACCGGCCGGCGGCGGTGAGCGAGGTGAGCACCACGACGGCCTCGCCGCCGCGGCTCAGGACCTGCGGCGCCGCGGCGATCCGTCCGGCCTCGACCGCCGGCGTCTCGACGGGATGGGTTCCGTCGCGATGATTCAGGGCGACCCGGGGATGTCGTACGCGCAGCGGCGCCTCCCAGATCGAGACGGTCTCCCGCTCGACCGTGGCCCGATCCGGCAGCGGCAGCTCCAGGACCGTCTCCGGGAACCCGATCTCTGGCCACGCCAGCGCCACCGACACCCGGTCGAACATCGGCGGGAACCTGATCAGCGTACGAAAGCTCGGCCCTTCGACGCCTTCGAAGTGATCACCGCTGCTCGACGACCACGACCCGTACTCCCAGTGGGCCCGCCCGTCCGCGTCGAGCCAGCCGACCCTCAGGTCCAAGCCCTCGTCGTACTCGGGCAGCAGCCGCCGCGGCGCCGGTGGCGGCCCGGTGACACCCGCCCGGATGTCGGCCTGCCGCTGCACGGCGTCGCGCCGGTCGAGCGGCCGCCGGGCGAGCAGTTCCAGCTCCAGGCCGTCGGGCCGGGACACCGCGCGGACGATGCCGACGGTCAGCTCGGGACGCTCGACGACGAGGCCGCCGCGATGCGCCACCACACCGAGGGACTCCATATGTCACATCATGCCGAGTGGGCGGCGAACCGGGGGACCGGCCATGCCGGGCTGCTCATGACCGGACGGTGAAGACGAGGTCCTCGAACGTCGGCGGTGTCGTCGCGAAGTGGTTGCAGTGGTAGGCGCCGTCCGGATCGATCCACAGGCCGGCGTTCTCCAGCCAGCGCTCCTCGCGCGACCAGCCGGGGCCCTCGACGACGAACACCGTGGTGATCCGCAGGTCGGCGTCGTGGGGGAGGTCCACGGTGAACTCGCGGTCGTCCTCAGTCGGCCAGAGGATGTGTTCGGGACCGCCGGCCGTGGAGAGGGCGACGCCATGCCGTACGCCCGGCGTCAGATGACTGACCACGACGGTGACCTGCCCGGCCGGGACGGGCCGGATGTCGCCGGTGGCCACCGGGCGTTCGCCCCAGCGGATCGTCGGCGGGATCTCCAGCGGCAGGCCGAGGCGTTTCTTGCGCTGGCCGTGGTCGAGCAGAGCCGTCTGCAGCGAGAGCCCGGTCGTCGCGTAGTCGATGTCCTCAAGAGACACCTCGACCGGCTCGCCGCGCAGGATCGCCTGGTGGGCGACGAGGAGGTCGACCCGCTCGAGGCGGGCGCCCGGCAGTTCGACGTCGAAGACACCCTCGTCCTGGCAGGTCACGGCACTCTTCTCGGTGACCTGGCGGCTGTCGCCGGGGCTCATGCTGTCGAGCACCCAGAACACCGCGTCCGCGTCGCCGTCGATCACGTCGTCCAATGTCACCGGATCTTTCTACCAGCGATGACCAAAAGCAACAAACGTTGACGCGCTTCTTGACCGCAACATATGTTGCGGTCATGACAGAGGGGCTGGACGTGCTGAGACGGCTCACCGAGGAGATCGCCGGCCGGGAGGCGCAGCGCACGCGGCTCGTCAACCGGCTGCGGCGCGAACACGCCGCCAGCTGGGAGGAGATCGGCCGGGCGTGCGGGATGACCCGGCAGGGCGCGACCCGTCGCTGGTCGAAGACGCTGCACGCGGCGTCGTTCGGCGGCGCGGCCGACGCCTATCATCGGGGTCGGCCGCCGTATCCGATGTCAGCGGTGGAGTGGGCGGTGCCCCGGCGTGCCCGGCGTGTCCTCGACCTCGGCGCGGGCACCGGCAAGTTCACCCGGCTGCTGCTCGACGCCGGGCTCGACGTCGTCGCGGTCGAGCCTTCGGCGCGGATGCGTGATCAACTCGCGGTGGTCGCCGGTCAAGCCGCGATCTTCGAGGGTACGGCCGAACGGGTGCCCCTTGCGGACGCGTCGGTCGACGCCGTCGTCTGCGCGCAGGCCTGGCACTGGGTGGACCCGGCCCGGGCGATCCCGGAGACGGCCCGGGTGCTGCGTCCCGGCGGCACGCTGAGCCTGATCTGGAACATCCGCGACCACACTGAGCCGTGGGTGGCCCGCCTCGACGAGGTGATGCACCGGCACACCCGCCAGGAGATCGACACCGAGCCGGAGGTCACGGGCCCGTTCGGCGGCCCGGAACGCACCGAGATCCGCTGGCGGCACACCCTGACCAGACAGGACCTGCTCGACATGGTGGCCTCGCGCAGCTATGTGATCGTGCTGTCCGACGCCGAGAGGCGGGAGTTGCTGGGCGACATCGGCGATCTGCTCGATCAGCACGGCCTGACCGGCGAGATCACCCTGCCGTACGTGACACGCTGCACCCGGGTGAGCCTGACGTGACTCCCGACCGTTTCCTGGCGACCGTGAACATCGGCGACGTCCTGACCGGGACCGTCGCCGAGCACACCCGGCGCGGGACGACCGTGCTGCTCGACGACTGTCCCGGTGAGCCGCTCGGCTGTGTCGGCCCGCTCGACTTCACCTGGGGACGGTGGCCGGGGACCTGCAGTCCCGGTGACCGGATCACCTCGGAGGTCATCGACGTCTCGCCTCCGAGGCGGGAGATCATGCTGTCGTGGTCGGCCACCGAGAACCCGGAGTTGTGGGCCTTCCTCAAGGCCCGGGGCGCGGGACAGCGCCTGTCCGGCACGGTCGCGGCCATCGAGCGGTTCGGCGTCTTCGTGGATCTCGATGAGGGCCCGAAGCACCCCGTGCTGCCCGGCGTCGGCTTCGTCACCATCCCCGAGCTGTCCTGGCGCTGGTTCGAGGACCCGTCCGAGGTCGTGTCCGTGGGGCAGCACGTCACCGGCGAGTTCCTCGTCTTCGACACGGTCCACGGCGAGGCCCGCCTGTCCCTGCGCGCCGTCGAGCCGGATCCGTTCCTGGGCTTCGCTCGCGCCACCCGGGTGGGCCAGGAGTTGCGCGGCCGGGTCACCAAGCCGGTGCCGTTCGGGTTCTTCGTCGACGTCGGCGACGGTATCGAGGGCCTGGTGAAGACGGATCGGACCGTTCAGTCCGGCGAAGAGGTGGCCGTCGTCGTCGCCGGGATCGACACGACCTCGCGTCGCCTGACGCTGCGACGGTGCGGCTGACCGCACCATCGCGTGCAAGCCGCGTCACCGTCATTCGCGACGATCTCGTGTGGTTGCGGCCGGCATCGCGGCAGGCCGGTGATCGTGGCTATCGTTGCGCCCGTGAACACCGCCGCGATGCCCGAATGGGAGCGCTACCGCGTCCAGCGGGCCGAGCACGAGTTCGCGTCGGTGCGCAAGGAGCAGCGCGTGGCGTACATCCTCTGGGTTCTCACGGGCTTGATCGGAGGCCACCGGTTCTACCTCGGTGACACCGGCCGCTCGATCGCCATGCTGTTCACCCTGGGTGGCCTCGGTGTGTGGACGCTGGTCGACGTCTTCCTGATCGGCCGGCGGGTCCAGGCCGTCAACCGCGACCGCCGGGAGCGGATCATGGCGCGGTACGGCATTCTCGACGCCCCGGTCTTGTGACGGGCTGCTAGGTTGTGCCCGTGAAGTGGTGGGACGCGCTCTGGCGACTGGTGGGCCTGCTGGCCGACGCCAGTTCGTCCGACCTGGCCAGCGGCACGAGCGCCCTGGTCGGTGTCGTCCTGATCGCCGTCCTCGCCCGCGTCCTGGTGGTTCGTCCCACCGTTCCCGCCGACGCCCGCGCCTACGGTGGCGCGCTGCGCAGCCGTGCCCAGCGCACCGGTGTGCCTCGCCACCGTGACCCGGACGCGTCCGGGCGTACACGACCTCGAGGACCCACAGCGGCCCCAGCGGCCGCCTGACTCCGCGCTACCCGCGTTCGGGTGGCCGCTGATGACCCTTCCTGTCGTCAGTCGCCCCTGGGGGATCCTCCATGTCCTTTATCTACCATTTAATCTCTAACATCCTGCTGTTCTGGCACTCGCTCTGGGACCGCGTCCTCGACGGCGCGCACACCCTCTCCACCGACTGGGCGTGGGTGCTCGGCATCGTGTTCCTGGTGCTGACCGTGCGTGCCGTGCTGTTCCCGCTGTTCCTGCGCCAGGTCCGCTCCCAGCAGGCCATCCAGCGTCTGCAGCCGAAGTTCGCCGAGCTCAAGGCCAAACACCAGGGTGACCGGGTCGCCCTGCAGCAGGAGCTCGCCGAGCTCTACCAGCGCGAGAAGGTCAGCCCGTTCGGCGCGTTCCTGCCGATGCTCGTCCAGATCCCGATCTTCATCGGTCTGCTGCACGTGCTGCGCCACCTCAACCCGGACATCACCAACCCCATCACCCGGACGCTGTACGGCTGGTCCGAGACCCAGTTCGCCGAAGCGTCACGGGCCGAACTGTTCGGCGCGCCCATCGCCGCCGGCTTCAACTCCGGCATCGGCACCGTGCACATCGTGGCCGGCGTCCTGATCGTCGCGATGATCACCACCACGTTCCTGACCAGCCGTATGTCCATCCTCAAGAGCGGCTGGTCGGAGAACCCGCAGCAGCGCACCGTCCAGCGGATCATGCTCTACGGCATCCCGGTGTCGCTGCTCTTCTCCGGGTTCATCTTCCCGGTCGGCGTCATCCTGTACTGGACCACCCAGAACCTGTTCGCCCTCGGTCAGCAGATCTGGCTCAACCGCCGTTACCCGGCCGGCCCGCCCGTCGAGCCGCTGGTCCCGGCAGTCCGGGCGGCCACCAGCACACCGCAGGTCGGCGCCAAGCCGAACCGGGGCAGACGCGCCTCAAGATAGGCGGATCGGGTTCACCACGTCGGCGGTGACGGTCAGCAGCATGACCGCACCGCCGATCAGGACCAGTGCCATCGTCACCGGATACAGCCTGGTGAAATCGATCGGCCCGGCCGCCGGCAGACCCCGCCACCGGCGCAGAACGTCACGGATCCGCTCGAACCACACGACCATGATGTGACCGCCGTCCAGCGGCAGCAGCGGCAGCAGGTTGAACACCGCCATGAACAGGTTCAGGCTCGCCAGCAGCAGCAGGAAGACCTCCCACAGCCCGCGCTCGGCGGCCTCACCACCGAGCCGGCTCGCTCCGACCATGCTGATCGGGGTGTTCGCGTCCCGTTCGGCGCCACCGATCGCGGCGATCACCGCCGGAATGCGCTGAGGAAAAGCCACGAGCTGGGCGAACGTACGCTCGAAGAGGTTCCCGGTGAACGCCAGAGTCGCGCCCGCCGCCTCCGCCGGGCCGTAGGCCAGATAGGCGGGCGGCGCCTGTGGCGTCGCCCCGATCATGCCGACCTCGGCGCCGTTGCGCGTCACCCGCGCCACGTCGACGGTCAGGGTCAGCGTCTCGCCGCCGCGCTGCACGGTCAGCGCCGTCGGCCCGCCGGCCGCCTGCACCGCCGTGATCACGTCCGGCCACAGCGGCGTGGGCGTGCCCGCGACCGCCGTGATCCGGTCACCGGCCCGGACACCGGCGTCCGCAGCCGGGCACGCCGCCGTGGGACAGGTGGTGGACGCGACCACCGGCTCCGACACCGGATTCAGGTTCGGCAGGCCGGTGCTGATCGCCATGAAGTACAGGATCGTCATCGCCAGCAGCACGTGCGTGACCGCGCCGGACGCCATCACCACGGTCCGTTTCCACGCGGGGAACCGCCACATCGCGCGCGGCCGCTCGTCCGGCGACAACTCGTCCAGCGTGGTCATGCCCGCGATCTCACAGAAACCGCCGATCGGCAGCGCCTTCAGGCCGTACTCGGTACCGCCCCGGCGGAACGAGAACACGGTCGGCCCACGACCGACGAAATAGCGCCGCACCCGCATCCCGAAGGCACGCGCCGACAGCAGATGACCCGCCTCGTGCAGCGCGAGCGAGAGACACAGGCCGATGACGAACAGGGTGACCCCGGTGACGTATGCCAGCACGCGGCGATCGTACGCCCGGCTTGGCCGCGTAGGATCGCCCCTCCGGAGGGAAGAGGTGATCATGGGGGCTTCGGTGTGGAACCGCAGGGTTCCTTACCAGGCGGACATCACCGCCGCCTTACGGCAGGCAAGAGAGGAGGCGTACGCCGACGGCGACTACTACCTCCGCGAGCCCGACCCGCGAGCCCGGCAGATGAGCGAGGAGGAGTTCGTCGCCCTCGAGGCAGCCGAGACGCGCGCCGCCCTGGTCGCCGAGTTCGGCGAGGACGGTGCCTGGGAGCCCGGCGACGGGTTCGCCCGCCAGGCGTGGCACGCGGCGCAGATCGAGGTGACCGGCCCCGACACGCTGCTCGAGTCGCAGCCGTTCTCCGGCACGCACTCGATCATCGACATGACCGGTGTGGCCGATCATCCGGACGGCGGCAGGGTCGCCCCGCTGCCGGACGAGGATCTCGACCACTGGTTCGGGACCAGGCAGCCGTCGGCCGAGGCTGTCGAGGAGGCCTTCGACGACGGGCTCGACGGTTTCGCGCGCTGGCACGGGGCATACGTCATCGCCTACGACGGTGACCGGCCCGCGTGGATCTACTTCTTCGGCTGGAGCGGAGACTGACATGCCTGCACCGATGATTCTCCGCGACGTCTTCCTCACCTACCGCGACCGCCACGGCGAGGAGGACGACGGCATCCAGTTCGAGAACCCCAGCGGACCGCTGCCCCGCCTCGACGTGTTCATCTACCGCTCCCTCGAGATGACCACCTTCGCCACCATCGGTATGGCCGTCCACGAGATGCCGTCGGGCCCCGGCCCGGGCGGCGGAGGCCGCGCCGAACTGCGCCTGGTACGCCGCGGCCCCCTCAGCCGAGCCGACGAGCACGCCGTCGCCGTACAGCTGGCCAACCTCGCGGTCCACCCGTTCCTCACCGGTGAGCAGCTCAACTGGGGCCACATGATCGGCATCGACGACGAGTTCCCGGCGTTCCGCGGTTGCCGCGCGGTGTTCCTGGCCGGCCCACTCAGCCCGGCGGCCCTCGACTACGTCCGCACCACCGCCGGAGCCGTCCGCATCCTCAACGTGGTCCCCATCACCGACGCCGAACGGGCCCACGGCCGGACGCTGCCCCCGCTGGCCTTCGCCGAGTCGCTGCTCTCCCGCCGGGACCCCTACTCGGCCCCCTGAGCGCCTGCCGGATCTTCATCTGACAAAAGGCGCTGGAGCTCGGTGAGGCTCGCGGCCGACCGGAGAGTGTCGGGATGTTCCTCACCCAGTACCCGCGCCTGGACGGCCAAGGTCTCCCCCTCGAGTTCCAAGGCACGCCGGGTTTCGCCGGCGACCAGGTAGGCGGCGGCGAGGGCGCTCGCTGATTCGAGCGTGTCAGGATGCTCGTCGCCGAGTACCTTCCGGCTTCGGGCGAGGGTGGCGGTGTTCAGCTCCAGCGCACGCTGGATCTCCCCGAGCTGACGTAGTACCCCGGCGAGGTTCGTGGCCGTGCGCAAGGTCTCGGGATGGTCGTCGCCGAGTACACGCCGTTTGCGAGCGAAAGTGTCCTCGGCGAGCTCTCGAACACCTGCGAAGTCGCCCATGAGCGCCGTCACCATGACCAGGTTGGTGGCTGTGCGGAGCGTAGCGGGGTCGTCCTCGCCCAGGACACGCCGCCGGCGAGCGAGGTTGTCCTCGTCCATTTCGCGTGCTTGCTGGTAGTCGCCGAGTCCGCGCAGGATGTCCGCGAGGTTGTGAGCCGCGCTGAGTGTGTTCGGATGATCGTCACCGTGAAGCCGACGTGTGCGGGTGAAGATCTCCTGACAGAGGTCGTGGGTACGCCGGTAGTTGCCGAGCTGCCGGTGGATGGCGGAGAGCACGTTGGCGATGTAGGTGGTGCTGATGTCGTCCGGTCCATGTAGGCGTGTCCACGCCTCGTACAGGTGCTCCACCAGCGGCAGTGCGGCACGGGACTCACCGCGGGACATCAGATGCCACATGGCCATCGCCGTGGTGGAACGCAGGCCGGGATCGGTGGTGGTGACAGGGCCGACGGCGAGGAGGTGCGGCAATAGCACGCTCCAGCGAGGCCACCACCGCGGATCGCTGCCGTCGTCGGGGCCGGCGGCGGCCAGCAGTCGTTCGACGACGGTGTGGTGGGTCACCGGGTCGATGTCGATGTCGCGCAGGACTGCCTGGATGAGCCGGTGCAGGACAGGACCGGCATCGGTCAGCCGCGCCAGCCCGTAGAGGCCGAGCCGAGCCGTCGTGCGGGCGAGGGCCAACGGCTTGCGCGCCGTGTCGTCCAGTGGCGCGGGAAGCAGATCCGGCCGGGCGGTGAACAGATCAGCGGGAATCGGCTGCGATCCCAGTCGTGCACAGAGGTGGAGCAGCTCCCCGGCGGCCGGATCCGCCGCTCGCAGCCGGTCGGCCGACAGGGCCACGGAGGCGGCGAGCGACAGCGGATATCCGCCCGGTGGACGACCCTCCTTCATCAGGTCGGCAGTGTGGGCGGTCAAATCGCTCAGGTAGACGTCGATCGACATGCGGGTCTCGGTCAGGAGGTCCACAGCCTGCCCGACTGCCAGCGGAAGGTCGCCGAGAGCGTCGGCGAGCCGGTCCGCATCGATCTCGGTGAGCCCCGCCAGGTTGGCGCGCAGCAGATCGACGGATTCACCACGCATGAAGACGTCGACGTCCACCGGCCGTGCGACACCGGTCCAGTTGTGGTTCCGGCTCGTGATCAGGAGATGTCCTGGGCCGTCGGGCAGCCATGGGGCCAGTTCGTCACGTTCCTCGGCATTGTCGAACACCAGCAGCCACCGGCCGGTTCGGCGCAGGTGTTCCCGGAGTGCCTCGACCGCCTCCGGAATGGCGGTGCCGGCCGAGACCAGCCGCAGCTTCAGGGCGAGCGCGGAGAGGTGGTCGCTGATCAGCTCCGGTTGTTCGGAGGGTATCCACCAGACCAGGTCGTACTCGCCGGCGAAGCGGTGGGCGTACTCCAGGGCCAGCTGGGTCTTGCCGACCCCACCCATGCCGTGCAACGCCTGCACGGCCACCCGGCTGCCGCCCCGCAGGGTGTCGTGCAGGTTGTTCAGCATGCCGTCACGGCCGGTGAAACCGAGGTTGCGGCGGGCCAGGTTCCACACCGCGGGCAGAGAGCCCGGCGGCCTGGGTCCCGCCTCCGTAGCCGCCGCCACCGACGTCCGTCGCCCGGGAAAGACCGGCGGCGCGGCCCGCGGCGCTCCGGCCGGAGACTGGGTCACCACTCGCCGGACCGCCTCGACCAGCACGGTGACCGCCTCGTCCGCGGGCAGGTCGAACAGGTCCGGCACGACGATCGGCGCCCACAGGCCGCCGTTCAGATCGATGTTCTCGATCCGGATAGGAATCAGTTTCGCGTCCGGGTCCTTGCGACGCTGCGCGAAGCGGGCCGTCCACTCGTCGGCGGTGAACCGCTTCGGATCCAGATAGGCCGACGACAGCAGTACGAGCATCGGGTTGTCGCGGTGCAGCGCCCGGTCCATCGCCTCGACGAAGTTGGTGCCCGGCGCCCGGTCGGCGCTGTCCAGCTCGATCTGATGCCCCGCGGCCTCCAGATGCCAGCGTGCCCACTCCGCCCACGGCCGATCCCGGCCGGCGTGTGAGATCAGGATCCGCGACACCACGCCGTCCACACTGCACCACCCGGACCCGGAAAACGACCTCCGAACGGGTGCCGGGCCCTACTCGACCGCGACGTCGCTGCCGGACAGGGCGTCGGCCAGGTACACCTGCGTGCCCGCGTCGGGGTCGCGGGCCTGGACGGTGTGGAACATCGGCGAGAACGGGCCGCCAAGGTCGACGACGGTCGCGCCCGCGCCGCGGACCGCGCGTTCGAGGTGCGGGGGGGAGCGGTCAGGTCGATCCGGGTGATCACGCCGGGTGCGACCCACACCGGGATGCCGGCGAGCGTCCCGGACAGCTGCAGGTGGAAGTGGCCGCACAGGACGGCGTGCACGTCGCTGCCGGCGAGCGCCGAGGCCAGCTGCCCGGCGTTGCGCAGGTTCACCAGCGGCATCAGCTTCGACGACGGCAGCGCGATCGGCGGGTGATGCAGCACCACGATCGACCCCGCGGCAGCCGGCCCCGGCATCGCGGCCGTCGGAGCCGCGGGCCGGTGCCGAACACCTCCGCGAACGTGTCGCGGGCGTCGTGGTTGCCGGTGCATTAGATGTGCGGGATCCCGCGCTCGCGGGCGAACGCGACCGCGTCGATGCCGGGGACGAACCGCACGTCGTGCAGGATCCGGTCGAGTGAGTCCGCCGCGTCGACGCCGTCCTCGTCGGCGCGGGACGCCGTGAGATGCGGATCGGACAGGTGCAGGATGCGGTGGGTCGTCTTCCCGGGCATGGACACGCTCCTCATCGTGATCGATGAAGAGCGCCCAGGCGGTCGATGCCCCGACGTCACTCCCCGATGGTGGACCACCCGCGCCAGTCGTGTCCGGTCAGGCTAGATCGCTGTCCGTCCCCTGGACAACCACCCCGTCCAAGCGGTAGAGGGTGAGCGCGGCCAGCGACGGGGCGTCGACGATCCCGCCCGTACGGATGAGGTCGTTGATCTCGGCGTCGCTGAAAGCGCGGTGCACCATGTCCTGCTCGGTGGCCTCACGATCGGGTTCGCCCTCGGCCAGTCCCGTGGCCAGGTAGACGTCGAAGCCCTGGGTGCAGTAACCGTAGGCCTCGTAGAGGTGACCGAGATGGATCATCTCCGTGGCGCGCAGGCCGGTCTCCTCGGCCAGCTCCCGCCGGGCCAGCGCCACCTGATCGCCGCCGGCTCCGGCGCCCCAGCTGCCCTGCGGGAACTCCCAGGCCCGCCGCCCGACCGGATAGCGGTACTGCTCGACCAGCCAGAACCCGTCCCGCCAGCGCGGCAGGACCAGTGCGAAGTCCGGCTTCTCGACGACGCCGTAGATGCCGGGGCTGCCGTCGGGCCGGCGGATCTCGTCCTCTCGTACCGTCATCCATGGGTTTCGGTAGACGACGCGGCTGCTCACCTGTTCCATGTCCACCCTCCTCGGGGAAGTTCGATGCTGCTGACGATCACCGCCGACATCCGGCGGTGGGCCGGAACCAGGCACGGTCAGCGCGGCCCGAACCAGGACAGGGCCTGACCGTGGCCACGCGCCCAGGCCAGCGGGACGCCGTCGAGGGCGACCACGTTGTGAAGCGTGTCGTCGGGCGCCGGCGGCAGATCCGGGAACGGCACCACCTCGGGCGCCTCGACCGAGATCCGGTGGCCGGGCATCGTCCGTACCAGATCCTCGAAGGCTCTCCTCCGGTCCTCAGGGACCTGATAGAGCACCGATGTGTGGAAGACAACGAGCGTCGCCCCGGCCGGCGCCTGCGCGGCCAGCGCCGGCAGGTCGTCGACGAGATCGCCCCGGACCAGGGTGGGCGGGTCTGCGGCGGCGATCTCGACCGCGGCACGCAGGCGCTCGCGCCGATGCGTGTGCTCGGGCCAGATCAGCGCGTCCAGCCAGGCCATGTCATCAGAATCGGTCACCCGCAGCGGATTCAGGTCGAGCCCGGCCCGCCACACGACCTCCGGCAGCCGGCTCGGTGGCTCCGTCCCGGTGAGTTCGCACTCCATGACCGGGCCTCCGGCTCCGAGCCGCTGGTCACCGTAGCGGTAGGAGTAGCGGTCGGGATAAAGCCCGAGGCCGGCCGATGCGCCGACCTCCAGCAGGGCGAGGGGTTGCGGCAATCCATTGAGTACGGGCAGGAGCACCGCCGAACGGCCGGGCTCGTTGGTCTGCGTCGCCCTGACGCGGAGTTGAGCGGCCACCCGGTCCCAGTTACCGACCGTGAAGTCGTGGAAGGCCTCCGGATCGTTCACCGGCCCGCCGAGTAGCCGGACCACCGCGTACAGGAGATTGGGTTGCCGCTTTCCCTCCGGAACGGTGTCCAGCAGCGTCAGGAGCTTCGCATCGGTTGCCACGGCCAGCGACAGGCGCTCGTAGAGGGGGGAGACCCCGTGCGCCTCCCGTGCGGCGAACTCGGCATACCTCTCGGCGGTCGTCATCCGAGCGATCCTGACACAGCCGATCTACGCCGCTGATCGCGGATAGGGTCGGTGCCGTGACCATCGTCTTCCCCGACCGCGGCCTGCATCTCGGTGTCCTGAACGCCCTCCTGGCGAGCGGCACGATCGACGAAGCCCAGATCACCGCGATCGTCGAGTCCACCGGCCCGGACGCTGGAACGAGCGTTACCTCCCGTCCCAGCGGCTCTATGACACAGCCGTCCGTCCCACCGAGAAGGTCGACGTCATCGTCCACAACGACGACCCCGGGCATCCGGCCTGGGTGATGCGGCGATGATCGGCTACGGGAACCCGTTACCCTTCTCACCGCCCGGTACCCTTCTCACCGGAAGGCTGGACTGAGTCATGGGTATGGAGCTCATCGGCCGCCGCCTGTCGGCCGGCGAACTGCGGGCGCTGATCGACGACCCGTCGACCGCCGAGGACCTGCTCTACGGCGACCTCGACGACGACGACGCCGAGATGCCGGAACCCGAGCTGGACCTGGACAAGTTCTGGCACGGCGTGCACTACCTGCTGACCGGCACGGCCTGGGACGTCGGCGACGGCGCGGCCGGGGCGGCGATCCTCGGCGGAACCGAGATCGGTGACGACGGCGGCTACGGACCGGCCCGCCTGCTGGACGCCGACCTGGTGCGGGCCGTCGCGGCCGGTCTCGACGACCTCGACCCGGAGGCGCTGCGTGCCCGGTTCGACCCGGCGGCCATGTCCGCGGCCGAGATCTATCCGGACGTGTGGACCGACGTCGCCGCCGACGACCTGATCGAGCATCTCGGCACGCTGCGCGACTTCTACCGATCGGCTGCCGAGCAGGGGCAGGCGATCCTGCTGGCCATAGTCTGAGCCGGTGACGCTCGACCGTGAGTCCTGGGAACGCCGCTGGTCGCAGGTGCTGAGCGAGCGCCCCGGTGTGGTCGCGGCCCGGCCCGGTGCCGACGCGCTGATCCGGGCCGTGTCAGAGGCGGTACCGCATCCGCGGCAGTAGGCGGCCGGGGATCGCCGTCGACGGGACGGTGCCGGCGCGGGGATCCCGTGGCGAAGGTACGCCGGGTCGATCAGAGATCGCCGAGTTCGCCGTCCTCCGGCGGGACGCCCTCCAGAGTGCAGAAGCCGGCGACCGCGCCGTCCGCCTCGGCCACGACGGCTCGCTTGGCGTGCACCTCGTCCGGGTGCAACGTCAGATCGGCCCGGCACGCCTCGAGGAACGCGTCGTCGTACCCCCCAATGTGCCTTTGATCTCATTGCCAGATCAGTCAGCGCCGCAGCCTCGCCGGCACGCGCCGGCCGCAGGGTAATTCGCACGGTTGCGCCTCCTTTCACGCCGGTTTCGGAACAGACGGACGGGGACATCGCACCGTCGGGCCGTTCGCCGCCCGGGCCGCCGACTACGGTTGGGGTTTATGACGACCTATTCCGGTCCGGCGAGGCTCACCCTCGTCGACGGCACACGCGTGTCCGGCATGGCCTCACTCAGCACCAACCAGCGCGGCGGCGTCGACGGATGGGGCGGCACCTTCCGCCCGGACCGCACCGACGACGACATCCGGAATGCCGGTGACGGCTTGACCCTCGAGCTGCCATACGACCAGACCGGTTCGGTGGCCGTCACCGGCGTGCGCAAGCTGCTCGCGACGCAGATCCTGGTGTCGCTCGCCGGCAGCGGCCCCGCACCCTTCTAGAAACCCTCAGCGCACGAAACGCTCACGCCGGACCGTCGGCCGGCGACCCCTGATCGTGGCGCGCTGCATCGCCGCGATCACCATGTCGGCCGCCGGTTCCGGGACCTCGACCAGCGAGAACCGGTCGGTGATCTGGATGGCGCCGATGTCGCGGGAAGCCAGCCCGGACTCGCCGGCGATCGCGCCGACCAGGTCCTGCGGGCGCAGCCCGGCACGGCGGCCGATACCGAAGAACAGACGGGCGACCTCCGCGTTGTGCCCGCGGTCGCGCCGGCCGCCGGGCCGGGGGTCTCGGGTCTGCGGGGTGCGCCGTTCGGGCGCCACCGACGGGGTGGGGATCTCGTCCTCGTCGCGGTCGCCGCCCGCCGCCTCGTGGAGCAGCTTCACGGCCGCGAGTGCGATGTTCTCGACGTCGAACTCGTCGGTCAGCGAGTCGAGCACGACCCGGAACCGCTCCAGGTCGTCGGTCTCGAGGCTGGTCTGCAGCGCCGTGCGGGTGACCTCGAGGCGCCGGGCCCGCAGGTCGGTGACGGTCGGCAGTTTCTCCAGGGTGATGCGCTGCCCGGTGAGCCGCTCGATGGCCTTGAGCATCCGCTGGTCGCGGGGCTCGGCCAGGGTGATCGCGGAGCCCTCGCGCCCGGCCCGGCCGACCCGGCCGATGCGGTGCACGTACGCCTCCGGAGCGACCGGCAGGTTGAAGTTGATGACGTGGGTCAGCTGCTCGACGTCCAGTCCGCGGGCCGCCACGTCGGTCGCGACGAGCAGCTCGGTGGTGCCGGCCCGCAGCCGTCCCATCACCCTGTCTCGCTGGTCCTGGCTCATGCCGCCGTGCAGCGCCTCGGCCCGGTAACCGCGCCCGTTGAGCGTCTCGGTGACCTGGTCGACCTCCTCCCGCGTGCGGCAGAAGACGATCGCCGAGGTCGGCACCTCCACGTCGAGGATCCGGCCGAGCGCGGCCGACCGGTGCGCGCGGGCCACGATGTAGGCGGTCTGCCGGATCAGCGGGACCTCGCCCGGCGCGACGGCCTTGCGGCCCATCGTGATCCGGACCGGCTCGCGCAGGTGGCGGCGGGCGATGCTGTCGATGCGGGGCGGCATCGTGGCGGAGAACAGCACGGTCTGCCGCTCGGCGGGGGTCTCGGAGAGGATGGCCTCGATGTCCTCGGCGAAGCCCATGTCGAGCATCTCGTCGGCCTCGTCGAGCACGACCGTGCGTACGTCGCTGAGCTGCAGTGTCTCCCGCTCGATGTGGTCGAGCACCCGCCCGGGCGTACCGACGACCACGTCGACACCCCGTGCCAGGGCCTGCAGCTGCCGGCCGATCGGCTGGCCGCCGTAGACGGGCAGCACCCGCACGCCCAGATCGCGCCCGTAGCGGTGGACCGCCTGCGACACCTGCTCGGCCAGCTCACGGGTCGGCACGAGCACCAGCGCCATCGGGCCGGTGCCGCGTTTGCCGTCGGCGAGCAGGTGCAGCAGTGGCAGCGCGAACGCGGCGGTCTTGCCGGTGCCGGTGGCGGCCTGCCCGACCAGGTCGTTGCCGGCCAGCAGCGGCGGGATCGACTCCTGCTGGATGGGGGTGGGCTCTTCGTAGCCGAGGTTGGTCAGTGCACGGAGCAGTTCCTCCCGCAGCCCCAGTCCGGCGAAACCTGCATCGGACTCGAGTGCATGTGTTTCCATGCCGACAACCTTAGGAGAACGATCCGTCCGCGTCGTCACGGCCCCGCTCCGGCACACTGGCCGCCGTGCGAAACCACCGTTTCCGGGGCCGTCTCAAGGAGCCGCGCTACTTCCTCTTTCTCGGGATCAAGGCCGAGGCGGTACGGTCAGCGACGCCCCCGTCCGAAGCCGAGCCCGTCGCTGACCGGCTGTGGCTGGAGGCCTCCCGGATCGTCGACGGCTTCCGGGGCGGCCCGTTGCGGGTGAGCGCCGGTGAGATCGGCCGGTTGCGGGCCGGGCTGCTGCGGGTCAGTCCCGACATCGCCCGCGCGGAGCCGTCCGCGCACGTCACGGTCGTCGTCCACGCTCTGGAGATCGTCGAGTGCGACTACCACGAGGCGTCACTGGAGCCGGCCGTCGCCGGTTGGGCGGCTGCCGAGTTCGGATTCACCGCCCCGGGAACCGTCGTGGGCCGCATCGGCGACACGGGGAGTCTCCTCGTCGACTCGGACGAGCGCCTGATCGAGGTGCGGAAACCCCGTGACGCCTGAGTTCGTACCCGCGCAAAAGGTGTTAAAGTGGATTAAATGAACCGCAACCGCGCCACGGTGCCCGCGCTCGTCCTGGCGACCCTCACCGCCGTCCCGTCCTCCCTGATCAGCGGCCTGCCGGCGGCCGCGTCGCCGGGCGCGCCGATGGTTTCGCGACTCGCCGAGGACCCGCGGGAGGGCATCACGGTGACCGGCACCGGCGAGGTGTTCGGGGAGCCCGACACGCTCACCGCCGACTTCGCGGTGGAGACCACCGGCGCCACGGTCAAGGAGGCCCTGGACCGGGCCACCGCGGCAGCCATCAAGATGCGGGACTCGCTCGTGCGCGCCGGGACGGCCCGCGACGACATGCAGACCGTGAACGTCACCGTCGGCACCACCCAGAAGGACGACGGGAAGATCACCGGCTACACGGCGAGCCAGGGGCTCACCGTGACCGTCCGTGACCTGGCACGTGCCGGAACCCTGATCTCCGAGACCGTCGAGGCGGGCGGGGACGCGGCCCGGCTCAGCAACGTGTCGTTCGCGATCGAGAAGGACGACGCGCTGCTCGCCGAGGCCCGCAAGGCGGCGTTCGCCGACGCCCGGGCGAAGGCGGTGCTCTACGCCGGTGAGGCCGGTCGCCCGCTCGGCCGCGTGGTGCGGGTGAGCGAGGAGACGCCGACCTTCGGCGGTTACAGCCACAAGACCCTGATGGCCTCGGCGGACGCGGCGGCGCCGATCGAGCCGGGACGCCAGAGTCTCACGGTGACCGTGGTCGTCGAATGGGCGCTGGGAACCGCCGCGGCCTGACACGCCGGTGACCGGGCGGCGCGCCGGGCTCCGCCGATAAACCGGTCGCGGCCGGTGCTGGTCGCGGGCACGATGCGCGGGTGACGAATGCTCCTGAAGGCTTCACCTACCGGCAGCGCAAGAACGGCGACATCGAGATGCTGCACCACGGCCGCCCGGCCGGAGTGCTGCGGGGCGCCGCGGCGGCCCGCTTCCTGGTCGACGTCGAGGACCAGGACCCGCAGGAGCTGATGGCCCGGCTCACCGGCAACTACCGGCACGGCAACGAGCGCACCGCCAAGAACCACCCCCGCAATCGCAACCGCTGACCCCGCTCAGGGGTCGATCAGTTCCCAGTCGCCCTCGGAGACGACCTCCACGGCGCCGTCGACGACCTTGATGGCGGTGCTGTCGTCGATGGCGTAGGTCGGGACGGGGATTCCCGACGCCCACTTCCGGATGTTGGCCGGCGTGGTGTCCTCCATGTCCGGATGGTTGAGGTGGGGATACAGCGTGAAGTCCACCAGTCCCAGCGCCCGGTCGGCGCCCCGCCCCATGTCGCTGCCGTCGGGGACGAACTGCAGGTCGAACTCGGCGTCGCAGTTGTACGGGGTGACCGCGATGCTCCCGGCGCTGACCCCCACCCAGACCGTGTCGTCCAGCGACGGCAGCAGGTCGGCCAGCCCCGAGCGGCGCAGCCAGTAGGTCAGGTACAGCACATCGCCACCCCAGACCAGCAGGGCGTCGGCCTCCCGGACCGCCGGGACCCAGTTCTCCCGCCTGATCGTGGGCAGCGCGGTGAGCTCCAGCATCCCGACGGATTTCCAGCCCAGCTCGGCCAGCGGGGTCGAGGGCCGGCCGTGGATCGCCTTCCACGCGCTCTCGCCTCCGCCGGGGAAGGGGTAGACGCCGGTCGGGACGAACAGGGCCGTGGACTCGGCGATCGGCTTGCCCAGCAGGTCGACGAGAGCGCCGGCGATGCTCGGGTTGCAGATGCCCGACGAGGTGAGAAGAAACTTCATGGGTTCACCGTATGACCGCGGGTAACTGGTTGGAAACATTGACCGAAGTGGCTGGTAACAGTTAGCGTCTCGCCCAAGAGAGCGCTCTCACGTTCTCGCGCATCCCCTCTCACCCCCCGCTTGCGCGACTTGACGCCGCAGCACCATCCCCATCGGAGGCTTGTCCATGGGTTCACCCGCCACACCGGCACCCGGCCGACACCGGGCCGGCCGGCCCACACGATGGGCCGGGCTCGCCGCCGCGGCCGTCGTCGCGGCCGGCTCCGGTCTGCTGGCCGTCACGTTCACCGGCACCGCCAGCGCCGGCACGATCGGCGCCGGCAGCTACACCGAGACCCTCCCGGCCGGCGCGAAGCTGCCGTCGGGCTGCGGATCGGTGTCGACCAACCCACGGGAGAACGTCACCGCGAACGCGCCCAAGGGCGCCGTGCCGACCAACGACTGGTGGTCGTCGCTGCTGTTCAAGAAGGGCGACGACTGCAACTTCTCGCAGGCGCTGTACGCCCACCCGGTCGCCTACCGGCCGTCCGCCACCGGTCTCGGGCTCTCCTACGAGCAGACGCCGGCGATCAGCGGCAGCGCCACCGGCCTCGGTGAGTACCACTTCCCGTACGCCCAGAAGGTCGTCGCCGGGGTTGCGGGGTTGAACGCGCCGAAGGCGCTGGTGGACGGCTGGACCGACTGGACCGTCACCCCGTCGTGGAGCGACGGCACCCGCACCCTGAAGGCGACCATCGGGCACGGCCTGCCGCTGTCCTACTACCAGGTCACCGGCGGTGACGCGCTGCTGAGCGTGACCGGGCCGCCGACCGCCTGGCAGAACAGCGGCAACCGGCTCGGCTTCTCGATCGCCGGCCAGGACTACGTCGCCTGGGCACCGAGCGGGGCGACCTGGAGCGCGAGCGGCAACACGTTCCGCTCCAACCTCGCGGGCAAGGGCTACTACACCGTCGCCGTGCTGCCGACCACGACCGCGAACAGCACCGCTGACAAGATCGCGCTGGCCGACTCGTGGAACCAGTTCGCGCACAACCACGTGACCGGCACCCGGGTCTCGTACTCGTACAACCAGGCCACCGGCACGGTCAGCACGACCTACGGCTTCACCACCACGGCGCGTGAGGGCAGCGGTTCCGGCACGGTCATCGGGCTCTACCCGCATCAGTGGCGATACCTCACCGGGTCGACACCGGCAACGCAGACGTACGTCTCCCCGCGCGGCCGCATGAAGATCGTGACCGGAACCCAGTTCCAGACCACGATGAAGTACACCGGTGTGCTGCCGGAGATCCCGGCCGTCGCCGACAACAGCGGCGCCGACCTCACCACCATCACGAACTACCTGAACGCCGAGCTGAACAACCCGGCCGACTTCCGTGGTGACGACACGTACTGGACCGGCAAGGGCCTCGGCCGTGCCGCCCGGATCGCCGAGATCGCCGACCAGCTCAACCTCACCGCGGTGCGGGACAAGGCGCTCAGCGTCATCAAGACCCGGATCACGGACTGGTTCACGGCGACGTCCGGCAAGAGCGCGCGCGTCTTCTACTACGACAAGAACTGGGGCACCCTCATCGGTTACCCGGCGTCGTACGCCAGCGACGAGGACCTCAACGACCACCACTTCCACTACGGCTACTACGTGGCCGCGGCCGCCACGCTGGCCAAGTTCGACCCCAACTGGGCGTCGGCCGGTCAGTACGGTGGCATGGTCGACCTGCTGATCCGCGACGCCAACAACTACGACCGCAACGACACGCGTTTCCCGTACCTGCGTGACTTCGACATCTATGCGGGTCATGACTGGGCCTCCGGGCACGGCGCGTTCGGTGCCGGCAACAACCAGGAGTCCTCGTCGGAGGGCCAGAACTTCTCCAACGCCCTCATCCAGTGGGGTCAGGCCACCGGCAACGCGGCCGTCCGTGACGCCGGCATCTGGCTGCACACCACGCAGGCCGCGGCGATCAACGAGTACTGGTTCGACGTCACCGGCGAGAACTTCCCCACCCAGTGGGGTCACAACTACGCGGCCATCGTCTGGGGCTCCGGCGGTGCCTACGCCACCTGGTTCAGCGGCGAGCACGCCCTCGTCGTCGGCATCAACATGCTGCCGATGACCGGCGGCCAGCTCTACCTAGGCGACCACCCGCAGTCGGTCCGCGACACCTACGCCGAGCTGGTCCGCAACAACGGCGGCGAACCGCAGCAGTGGCGTGACATGCACTGGCAGTACCTCGCCCTCGGCGACGGTGACGGGGCACTGTCGAAGTTCCGGGCCAGCGGCGGCAACTACACCTCCGAGGAGGGTGAGAGCAAAGCACACACCTTCCACTGGATCCGCAACCTCGCCGCCCTCGGCACGATCGACAAGACCGTCACCGCGAACCACCCGCTGGCGAAGGTGTTCAGCAAGAACGGCGCCAAGACGTACGTCGCCTCGAACATCACCAACAGCGCCCTGACGGTCGCGTTCTCCGACGGCCGCTCGGTCAGCGTCCCCGCCGGTAAGACCGTCACCGCCGGTGCCCTGACGTGGAGTGGTGGCAACGCCAGCGGGGGAGGGGTGGTGACCCCGCCGCCGTCGTCCCCGCCGCCGTCCAGCTGCACCACCGGGCCGCTGCTGTCGCAGGGCAAGCCGGCCACCGCGTCGTCGCTGGAGAACGCCGACTACCCGGCGAGCCGGGCCGTCGACGGTGACGCCGCCACCCGCTGGTCCAGCGCGTTCGCCGACCCGCAGTGGCTGCAGGTCGACCTCGGCTCCAGCCAGGCGCTGACCCGCGCCGAGCTGCTCTGGGAGGCCGCGTACGGTTCGGCGTACACCATCCAGCGCTCGACCGACGGCACCAACTGGACCACCGCGGCCACCGTCACCGGCGGCGACGGCGGGACCGACACGGTCAACCTGTCCGGAAGCGGCCGCTACGTCCGGGTCAACGGCACGACCAGGGCCACGCCGTACGGCTACTCGCTCTTCGAGTTCAAGGTGTACGGAGCGTGCGGCACCACCGTCGCCCCGACCACCGCGCCGACGACCCAGCCGACCACGACCCCGCCGACCTCCGGGACCACGACGTGGGCGGCGAACACCGCGTACGCCGTCGGGGCGACCGTGACCTACAGCGGCACGCGCTACCAGTGCCGCCAGGCGCACACGTCGCTGGTGGGCTGGGAGCCGCCGAACGCGCTGTCGCTCTGGCTGCCCCTGTAATTCCACTGGCTGTCGCGTACCGCTGTCTCAGCCCCTGAGACAGCGGTACGCGACAGCTGTCAGCTCCCGGCTGTGTCGTTCCGCTGTCTCGGCATTCGAGGCAGCGGAACGACACAGCCGGCCGTGTTCTCGGCCGTGAAGGATCTTCGGTCTAGGGTGACGGCATGGCGACGGTCAGGCAGTTCCAGGTCACCTTCGACTGCGCCGACCCTGAGCGGGTCGGCCGATTCTGGTGCGAGGTGCTCGGCTACGTCCCGGCCAAGACGGTGAAGAGCGGGGCGGGCTGGTACGCCTGCGTCGACCCGGCCGGGGACGGCCCGCGGCTGTACTTCCAGCGCGTCCCCGAGGGCAAGGTCGTCAAGAACCGGGTGCACCTCGACGTCCGCGTCGGCACCGGACTGGTCGGTGAGGAGCGCCTGGCCGTGCTGCAGGCCGAGCGCGCCCGCCTCGAAGCGCTCGGCGCGACCTGCTTCCAGGTGCTCATCGCCGACGGGGTGAACGAATCGTGCATCGTGATGCAGGACATCGAGGGCAACGAGTTCTGTCTCGACTGAAAGCGGGTCAGCCTGTCAGGTGATCCGCCCGGCGGTCGCACAGAAACGCACGATTCCGGCCGGACGCTCCGGTGCACTGCCGGGTATGACGTTTGTGCGTACCCTCATCGGCGCGGCTTGCGCGGCCGCCCTCGCCGCCGCGACCCCCGCGACGGCCGCGCCGCCTCCCGGCGAACTGGAACTCCGCTACCTCGGCGATCTCACCGATTCCGGCCAGGTCGCCGACAGCAGCGGCAAAGACCTCAACGGCAACATCCTCTCCGGTACGGGCGGAGCCGTGACCTCGATGACGGAGGCGAACGGCAACCGCTTCCTGAGGTTCCCCGGCGGCAGCTGCACGACCGCGCCCTGCCCGCAGGCGATCGTCCGCCCCGCTCGCACGGTGACCCTGGTGCCCGGTGACGCGGGGGAGGGCCGGTTCGTGTTCGGCGCCGACATCCGCCTGACCGAGCCGCCGTCCAGCGCCGCCGGGCAGAACGTCTTCCAGTTCGGTGCCGCGGGCGCGGGCCTCAGCCAGTGGAAGATGCAGGTCGACGGCGGTCGTCCGTCGTGCCGCTGGTCCGACGGCACCGAGTTCGTGCTTCTTCCCGCCGACCTCACGCTGGCCGTGGGCACCTGGTACCGGGTGACGTGCGTACGGCTGTCGCCGGTGCTGTTCCAGATCCGCGTCCACGACCCGGCCACCGGCCGCCAGGTGGTGCCGCCCGCGCAGCAGACCGGTCCGCTGCGGGACATCCTGCCCAGCGGCAACGTGGTGATCGGCGGCAAGCGCGTCAACGCCGCCCAGAGCGACATCGACACCGACCAGTTCCACGGCGACCTCGACACCATCGAGTTCGGCCGCCGTCTCCTGCCCTCCGACGCCTGACCATCTCGGTCCCGCCCGCCGCCCGTCACGGCGGCGGGCGTTCTTCTCGGACACCTCGCCCCAGTCGTAGACCCTCGGGCGGGACTAGGCTGTCGTCGTGCCAGCCATGATCGAAGTCGCCACGATCATCGATGCGGGCACCGCGACGGTGTTCGACCTGGAACTCGACGTGGACGTGCACGCCGACTCTCTGGCCCGTAGCGGGGAGACCGCGGCGACTGCCGATGGGCGCCGCCGGCTCGGACCCGGTGACGAGGTGACATTCCGCGCCAGCCATTTCGGCGTGAAATGGCGCATGACGAGCCAGGTCACCGCGTACGACCGTCCGGCGCATTTCGTCGACGAACAGACCCGCGGACCGTTCCGGGAAATGCGCCACGAGCACAACTTCGAGGACCTCGGGAACGGCCGCACCCGGATGGTCGATCGCATGGCGATCCGTGCCCCCGGCGGTCCCCTGGGTGCGATCGTGACCCGACTGCTGCTCGCGCCGTACCTCAAGCGCCTCTTGATCCGCCGTGCCACTCACATCAAGCGTCTGGCCGAAACCGCCGGCCGCCGGGACCCGTGAGGCGGGTGCTGCCCGGTCATCTCAGCTGGGCGATCGGCTGTCGGGCATGTGGGTCCCCTGTCCGACGTGACCGCTGAGGGGCGGCCCGGCCCAGATTCCGGGAGGTGTCTGCGTCCCGGCCACCCGGCGAGGCATTGAGAAGGTACGGAGATGAATGGCGGTCCGGGTGGTTCCGCCGCTATCCGGCATGGTTGCGGATCTCGCGTGCCACCGTGGGCCAGATCTCCGGGGCAGGGCGTGCCCGACGCCGGGCAGCTCGACGTAGCAGGCGTCCGGCACCGACGCGGCGATGCGGCGCCCGGCGGCGGGGCGGCCCAGCGGGTCCTGCTCACCCTGCAGGACCAGGGTGGGCCATGTCCTCGGCGGTGTAGGCGGGCGGCCGGCGGCGGAACAACGCGGTTACCGGGTCGCCGACCGGGACATCGTCGAAGTGGGTGGAGCCGCCGGAGTCGCGGCCGTCGAACGAGGCCATGCTGAAGCCGGCTCCGGTCCGGGACAGGTCGCCTACCTGGCCCACGCGGTCGCGGCGGGCCGGCACCCCCACCTGACCGCGGCGTTGACCGGCGCTCCACCGGCCCCGGCCCCGGACTTCGAGGACACGGTGTCACGGGTCCTGGTCGGCCTGCTGGGGGAGTGACGGGTCAGCCGGGTTCGGACTCGTGGCCGGCCGGGTGGGTTCGCAGCAGGCCGTCGTAGGCGCGCTCGGCGGTGATGTCGCCGGTGACGACGCGATGGATCGTACGCGTGATGGGCATTGCCAAGTCGTGCCGGTCGGCGAGCTGAACCGCCGCGTGCACCGTCTTGACGCCCTCGGCGACCTGTCCCATCTCGGCGAGGATGTCGTCGAGGGTGCGGCCGCGGCCGAGCTGCTCGCCGACGTGCCGGTTGCGGCTGTGCGGGCTGATGCACGTCGCCACCAGGTCGCCCATGCCCGCCAGCCCGGCCAGCGTGCTGGGTTCGCCGCCCATCGCGACCGCGAGCGTGGTGAGTTCGGCGAGACCGCGTGAGATCACCCCGGCGCGGGTGTTGTCGCCGACGCCCAGGCCCTGCGCGATGCCGGTGGCGATCGCGACCACGTTCTTCAGCGCGCCGCCGACCTCGCAGCCGATCACGTCGTGGTTGGTGTAGACGCGCAGCAGGCCGCGCCGGAACACGCGCTGGATCTCGGTGGCGACGGTCAGGTCCTCGGTGGCGATGACGGTGGCCGCCGCCATCCCGGCCATGATCTCCTTGGCGAGGTTGGGGCCGGTCAGGGAGGCCGCGGGATGGCCGGGCAGCACCTGCTTGATCACCTCGGTCATCCGCAGCAGCGAGTCCCGTTCCAGGCCCTTGCTGAGGCTCACCACCGGGATCCACGGGTGCAGATCCGGGCCTACCCGCTCGAGGGTGTCCCGGAAAGCGCCCGTCGGCACACCGACGACCAGCAGTTCCGCGTGGGCCGCCGCCTCGGCGAGATCCGACGTGGCCCGCAGCCGCGCGGGAAGGGGGAACCCGGCGAGATACCGCTCGTTGCTGTGCTTGGCGTTGATCTCGTCGGCGGTCTCCGGGTTGCGCGCCCAGATGAGCGACTCGTGGTCGCGGCGGGTGAGCACCGACGCGACGGTCGTGCCCCACGAACCCGCACCCAGCACGGTGATGCGCATGATTCCCCTTGTCGCGTCAGAATGGAGTGGTACGGAAACGGCTGCGGAACTCGGCGAGCAGCGACTCGGTCAGTTCCGCACCGGCGTCGACGGCCGCGTGGACCTGGCGGAAATAGTCCTCATAACCGGCCGGCGTGTACAGGCACAATCCACGGACCGGGGAGTCGCCGGCATTGCGATAGCCGTGCGGCGCACCCCGTACCGCCGAGAGGGAATGCCCCGGCCCGGCGGTGACCTCGCCCTCGCCGTCATGAACGGTGAGTTCGCCCTCGAGAACGTAGAAGTATTCGTCGTGGCCGTGATGAACGTGCGGCCGGGCGCCGACGATCCCCGGCGCGAGTGTGAACTCCTCCATCGCGAACCGCCCGCCGGTGTCGGCGCCGGTCAGTTTGAAGAGGTGGTCCACTCCGCCGACCCGGATCATTTCGCCCTCATCGGGACGGCGCAGCAACGCCTTCTTCACCGGATCGACCACAAAATCCGATCTTTCCATCACCGTACGGCCATGGCCAGCAATGTGCGCGAACCGCGTCTATAAATGGTTGATGACCGACGACTTCGCCGCGATCGCCCGACAGATCATCGACGCCAACGGCTACCTGACGCTGGCCACCGCCGACGCCGGCGGCAGGCCTTGGGCGACGCCGCTGTGGTTCGCCGCCGACCGGTACACCGACTTCTTCTGGCTGTCACGCCCGTCGACCAGGCACTCGGCCAACATCGCGACCCGCCCGGACGTCGGGATCACGGTCTTCGACTCGACCGTGCCGATCAGCCAGGGCCAGGCGGTCTACATCGAGGCGGTCGCGGGGCAGGTCCCGGACGCCGACCTGGAGCCGGCGCTCGCGGTGTACTCGGCGCGCTCGGTCGCCGCCGGCGGCCGTGCCTGGGCGGTCGCCGATGTGGTGTCCCCGGCCGAGTTCCGCCTCTACCGGGCCCGCGCGACGGCCTGCTACGTCCTCGACGACCACGACAGCCGAGTTCCGGCCGACCCCGCCCGCGCATAGAGAGCTTCCCGAGTCAGGATCCGGGCACCGTTGTGGGACCTCACCGTGCACTCCGGCTGCGGGCTCCCGCGCCTATACTCCGCGGCGTGATCGTTCGGCTCGCCGGTGCGGCGGATACAGCGGTTCTCGCGGAACTGCGGGACATCGGGCCCGACGACCTTCAGGCGTACGCCGCATGGATCGCCTCGCACCGGGACACGCATCTGCCGTTCGTCGCCGAGGTGGACGGTGTCGTGGTCGGGTGCGCCTGGCTGCTGATCGCCGATCGGGTGCCGGGGAACGGGTCGTTCGAGCGGCAGTACGGCGACGTCCAGTCCGTCATGGTCCGGGAGGAGCACCGCGAGCGGGGCATCGGCGCCGCTCTGATGGACGCGATCCTCGCCGAGGCCCGCCGGCGCGGGCTTCTGCACGTGACGGTCCACTCCGGGCGCCGGGCGGTCGACTTCTACCTGCGGACCGGTTTCGCCCACCACCGCCAGATGCTGATCTGGGAACCGGCGGCCACCACACGATGACGCCGCCGCCGATCGCCCGGGAACGCTGGACCTTCCGCCCGGCATAGGCGCTGTCGACGGGCACCCACACCGCGATGTCAAGGCTCACGCCGTCTCCGCCCGCCGTAGAGGTGGCGCCGATGGTCGACGTCGCGGGACGGTCGGCGCCGGTCGAACTCCTCGGGCCGCACCATGGTGTGCCCGACCCGGATCAGCCAGTCCTCGTAGTGCCAGGTCAGCCCGCAGCAGGAACCGGCGGACCGGAAGTTGGCGCGGTACTGGCCGAGCTGCCGCGGACGCAGCCGGAACAGCCGGTCCGATCCGCTCGGGTACGGGAAGACCGTGAAGCCGGGCAACCGGTCGACCGTCAGCACGTCGCCGTCTCTGTCGATCCACAGGCCGACCTGATGGGACACCTCGGTCCCGCCGCCACGTAACCGTTCGGTCCGCGTGTAGCCGGTGGCCTCGTCGGCGATCACGTCGTGAAGCACCACGCCGGCGTCCGGCAGTTCCGACGGCAGCCGCACCGGAACGGACAGTCCGCGACGGGCGTTCGCCTCGGCGGCGCCGCGACCCGAGGCGCTCCACCGCACGCGCACCCGCTGGATGGTGATCACGGCTCACCATGGCGTACCGCCGGTCCGCGGGGCCACCGGATTTCCGCGACCGGACCGCCGGCCGTGCCTCGGAAACCGGAGGACACCGATTCCGGCACGCATTCCCGGCCTGGGGTACGGCCGGCGGGCTCGGGGTCACGACGAGAGGCTGCGGGTCAGAGCGGGGATCATGACCGCGGCGGCGACGACGTGCAGGGCGATCAGCGCCAGGACCGTGGTCGTGGTGGCTCCGGAGAGCGCGGACGGCACGAACGAGAGCACGGTCAGTGTCACGGCCGTCCAGCGGAAGTGGACGGCGGGGCGGGGGCTCCAGCGCAGCAGCGCCGCGGCGATGACGACGCCGACGAGTGAGAAGAGGCCGGTCATCACGGCGAAGCCGGGCAGCGGGATCGTCTCGCCGCCGTCGGGGATCTCGAAGTCGGCACCCGCGGCACCGGCCAGGGCGGCAGCGGCGGTGGTGAGGACCATCGCGGCGAGGGTCGCGAGGAGGCCGGTGCCGGCGAGGCGCGGGAACCGGCGGGTACGGGCCGCGGCCGGGACGGCGACGGCGGTGTCATCGGTGCTGGTCATGGTTTCCTCCAGGATTCCGGGCGTGACGATGTGGACCGTCGCGGTACGACGGCCGGGGTTGCGCAAGGCTCGGACGCCGGTGCCGTGGAGCCAGAACGCGGCGTCGCGTCCGAGGACGGGTCCGGGCCGGCCGTCGCGCAGCTCCAGCTGCACACGGCCGCGGGTGACGACGGCGAACGCGTGGCGCCATTCGGCGGCGACCACCTCGACTCGCGCGCCGCCGGGCAGCGCGAGCGTCCGCACGCCGGGCTACTCGGTGCCGTCGGCCGGCAGGCGTTCCGGGAGGCCGAGGCTCGGGAACCGGTCGGCGTGGAAGATGGTGACCTCGGTGATGGCCCCTCCGCTGATGCGCAGGACGTCGATCGTGAGCGGCAGGTACACACCCTCGCGCTCGCGCCAGTGGTAGGCGGCGACGGCCGGTTGCCGGTTCGCGGAGGTGAGGACGGTCCGCAGGCCGGTCATGCTCTCGAAGCCGTCCTCGATCCAGTTGTTCACGACCGCGTCGCGGCCGACGTACAGGCCCGGCAGCGGCGGCATCGAGAAGCGGACGTCGTCGCGCAGCATCGTGGTGATCGCTGTGATGTCGGTGGTCACGCTCGCCTCGGTGAAGCGGCGCACCAGCTCGCGTGTCCCGGAGTCGTCCTCGCCGCCGGTCCAGTCCTGCCGCTCGGCGGGCAGGTGCTCGCGCATACCGGCGCGGGCCCGCTGCAGGGCGCTGTTGACCGAGTTGACGGAGTCGCCGAGCAGCTCCGCGACCTCCTTCGCCGGCCAGCCGAGCACGTCGCGCAGGATCAGCACGGCCCGTGGGCGCGGGGCGAGATGCTGGACGGCCACCAGGTACGCCAGCTCGATCGTCTCCCGTGCGACGGCCATGCTCTCCGGCTCGTCCGCGTCCCCGGCCGGCAGCTCGTCGAGCAGCCGGTCCGGGTACGGCTGCAGCCACACCGCCTCGCCGCCGGTCGCCGGTTCGGGGCGGTGCTTGGCGAGGAAGTCGAGGCAGGCGTTGGTGGCGATCCGGTAGAGCCAGGCACGGAACGTGGACCGGCCCTGGAACGTGTCGCGCTTGCGCCAGGCCCGCAGGAACGTCTCCTGCACGGTGTCCTCGGCGTCCTCGAACGAGCCGAGCATCCGGTAGCAGTGCACGTGCAGCTCCCGCCGGTGGCGCTCGGCCATGCCCGAGAACGCCGGCTCCTCGATCCGCGTGTCCGCACCCATCACGTCATCCTCCGTCTCGTCGTGTCCCTTCGCACGTATGACGGGCGCGGCCGCGGAAACTCATCACACCGCGTGGACTCAGCGCTCGGTGGGCGTACCGGAAAGGGATTCGAGGAATCCGGACCACCGCTCACCGGAAGAGGGATTGCCGGGCGCCAGGTGATGGCCCTGCCGGAAGGCGCGGAAGGCGGCGCCGGGCAGGCGGACCGGGACCACCCGCCTGCGGCTGCCGATCGTCTGAAGGTAGGAGCGGAACAGGTCCGGCGTGTGCAGCACCTCGGGTCCGCCCAGGTCGGCGACGCGTCCGGCGGCGGGCGGGGCGTCGGCGAGTTCGGCGATGCGGGCCGCGACGTCGTGGGTCGAGATCGGCTGGACCGGTACGTCCGGGGCCGGCACGAACGGCAGTCTGGCGGCGAGGCGCGCACCGCCGAGGACGAAGTCGTGGAACTGGGTGGCCCGCAGGGTGGTGCCGCCGTACGCCTCGATCAGGCCCTCGACCTCGAACTTGACGCGGTAGTACGGGAACGGGATCCGGTCCACGCCGACGATCGACACGAAGATCACGTGCGGGTGGCCGGCGCGGGCGGCCGCGTCGAGCAGGTGCCGGGTGCTCTGAACGTCGGTCTTGCCCTGGGCGCGGGTGTCGCTGGCGCAGTGCACGATCGTGCCGACGCCGTCGAGGGCCGCGTCGAGTCCGGCGCCGGTGACGAGGTCGCCCTGGTGGGAGGCCTGTCCGGCACGCCGGCTGAGGCCGCGGACCTCGGCGCCGAGGGACTGCAGGAGGTCGGCCACCGGGCGGCCGAGGGCGCCGGTCGAACCGGTGACGAGGATGCGATTCATATCCACAGGACGAGTGGGCGCGCGCGAATGTGACAGCCGTCGCGGCGTGGATCCGGGACCGGCCGGTCCCGGATTCTGATTGACTCCGGTGCATGGACTACGTGTTGCGGCCGGCACGGCGGGACGGCGCGGAGTGGTCGCTGGTCGCCGAGGCGCCGGACGGCACGGTCGCGGGCTGGGCGGCGCTGCGGTCGTGGACCGAGGACGACGGCGTCCACCTGTATCTCACCCAGGGTGAGGTGCGGCCGTCGGATCGGCGGCGCGGGCTCGGCGGGCGGTTGCTGGACGCGACCGAGACGGCCGCGGCCCGGCTGGTCGCGGAGCGTGGGGTTACCGCGACGGTGATGCTCGGCGGCAACGCCGACGACGGGCAGGACGATCGGATGGCGCTGCTGGCCGGGCGTGGCTATCGGCGGACCTTCACGATGGTGTGGATGTGGCGGGAGGCGTCACCCGTACCGCGGAGGCCGATGCCCGCCGGGTTCGAGGTGCGGACCGCGACCGTCGACGACGCCGGGGCGTGGCGGCGGCTCGCCGAGCGGGCCTGGGCCGGGCGCCCGTTCATCGTCCTGCCTTCGGAGGAGCGACTGCGGTCCTGGCTGGAACGCTCGGACCGGGCGTCGTTCCTGGTGGCGACCGCGGGGGAGCGGGTCGCCGGGTTCGTCGCGGTCTCCGGTGACGAGATCGAGGACGTGGCCGTGGACCCGGACTTCCAGCGTCGCGGCCTGGCGTCGGCGCTGCTCGCCCGGGCGCTGGAGAGGCTCGGCGGCCCGGCGAGGCTGCGGACCGAGGGGCACGACCCGGCCGGGGCGCGCAGCCTGTACGAGCGGTTCGGGTTCCGGGTCGTCTCCCGGCACCACCGCTATCGCAAGCCGCTCGCCTGACGGGCCGCGTGCTCGATCGCCCACTCGCCGACCGCGATGATCAGGGGGAGCAGGGAGCGGCCGGCGTCGGTGATCGCGTACTCGACGTGCTGAGGGGTCTCCTCGCGGCTGATCAGGCCGTGGGACTCCAGGTTGCGCAGCGTGCGCGTCAGGATGCGGCGGGAGAGGCCTTCGATCGTACGATCGAGTCGGTTGAACCCGGACGGGCCGCCGTCGCGGAGGATGACCAGGACCAGGACGCTCCACTTCTCGCCGACCATCCGGAGGATGTCGGTGGCCGCGCACGTCTCGCGTTCGGCCGTGGTCACGGGCAGCGGCAGGACCGGTGACATGGATGTGCCTTCTTTCGCGGGCAGGCCGGGCGGACAGACGATCCCAGTATGCGCACTGTGGTGATCGCGGGTGGCACCCGCGGAATCGGCCGGGCCCTCGCCGACAGGCTGACCGGCTGGAACGTCGTGGCGCTCGGCAGCGCCGACGCCGACCTGTCGTCGATGAAGGACACCAGGGCCCTGATCGGCCGGCTGCCGGAGCGGATCGACGCCCTGGTCCTGTCGGCAGGCCGGTTCTCCTCGCGGCGGATCGTCACCGGCGAGGGCCTGGAACGGACCTGGGCGATCGGGGTCGTGGCCAAGTATCTGCTGGCCGACGGACTGCGTCCGGCTCTGGAACGCGCACCGCGACCGGTGATCCTGAACCTGTGCGGGGTCGGCGGCATCCGGGCGGGACGGATCCACTGGGACGACCCGCAGCTGACCGGCGGCTATTCGCTGCTGACCATGACCATGCAGGGCGCGCGGGCGAACGACCTGCTCGGAGCGGGGTTCGCGCAGCGGTATCCGGGCAGTCCGGTCCGGTACGTGCTGTACAACCCGCTGTTCGTGAACAGCGGCATGCACCGCTACTTCGACCAGCCGCTGCGTTCGGTGATCGGTGTGTCCGCGGCGCTGTTCGGGACGTCACCCGCGAAGGCCGCGACACCCCTGGCCGAAGTGCTGGAGGAGCCGCCGTCGGCGCCGCTGACCGCGCTGCGCCGGGGCAGGCCGGTGCCGCTCCCGGATCCGGCCGACGCCGCCCGCTTCTACGACCTGATGCAGGCCACCCAGAAATGACACCGGCTCGCCAGAGAACAGGGCATCGACCCACGGCTGATGCTCACCGAGCGGTCCCGGCTGTATCTTGCGGGTCTTGCGGCGGGTCCCGGCGCGGGAGGCTCCGGAGCGGGAGGATCGGATGGCGACGACACGATCGGCGGGGATCCGCGGCCTGGCGGCGATCGCCGGGCGACGCGGCACTGAGCCGGCCGCGCTGGTCCGCGCGGTCGGCCTGAACCCGGCCGTCCTCGACCACGACGACATCCCGGTCGCCGACCACCGCCTGGCCCGGCTGCTCGACCACGCCGCCCGCGAGCTCGGCCTGCCCGACCTGGGCCTGCGGATGGCCGCCGAGCACGACCTCGGCATGCTCGGCCCGGTCGCCGCACTGCTGGCCAACTCGCCGACAGGTGCCGACGCGCTGCGCTCGGCCGTGCGCTACCTGGCCGTCCACGCCGACGCGCTGCACCTGACCGCCGTGCCCGACCCGCTCGGGCAGCCCGGCGTCGCCGCGATCGGGCTCGCCTGGAACACCGGCGGGCCACCGCTGGTGCACCTCATGGACGCCGGGCTCGGCTTCCTGCACCGGGCCATGTGCCTGCTGCTCGGTGACGGGTACGGCCTGCTCGACGTCCGCCTCGGCTACCGGCCGCACGCGTCCCTGGCCACCTACGAGCGGTTCTTCGGCGTTCCCGTCACCGCCGGCGGCGCCGCCTGCACGCTGCGGGTCCGCGACGAGGTGTTCCGGATGCCGATCGCCGGGGCCGACGCCGGCCTGCACCGCCGCGCCGAGGCCTCACTGACCGTGCTGTCCCCGTCCGACGCCGACGTCCTGGGCCGGGTCCGCGAGTTGCTCCGCTGCGGCCCGGTGTCGCTGACCGCCGTGGCCGGGGCGCTGGCCATGCACCCGCGGACCCTGCAACGCCGCCTCGACGGCCACGGCATCGGGTTCGCGGCACTGGTCGACGGCGTCCGCCGCGACGAGGCCCGTCACCTGCTCGCCGAGACCACCATGCCGCTGCAGGAGGTGTCGGCCCGGATCGGGTTCGCCGAGCAGGCCACCCTCACCCGCGCCTGCCACCGCTGGTGGGGTGCCGCCCCGCGCAGCATCCGCGGTGAGGTTGTCGTCCCGGGTCAAGACCGGCGGGCGGTGGCGATCCCACACTGAGAGGTCTCAACGTGAAGGAGGCGCGATGGCACAGACCACCGATGTGCTCGTCGTCGGTGCCGGAATCTCCGGGATCAACGTCGCCCACCGCGTCCGGCAGGCCCGCCCCGACCTGACCGTGCGCATTCTCGAGGCCCGCGACGCGATGGCCGGGACCTGGGACCTGTTCCGCTATCCCGGCGTCCGCTCCGACTCCGACTTCTTCACTTTGTCCTTCCCGTTCCGGCCGTGGCGCGGCGCGGAGTCGATCGTCGACGGCGACCGGATCCGCGACTACATCACCGACACGGCTCGCGAGACCGGCATTGACAAGATCATCTCGTACGGCACGCGCGTCACCGGCGCCGACTGGTCGACGGCCGACTCCCGCTGGCACGTCAGCACCGACCAGGGCGAACACGTCGCCAGCTTCCTGGTCTTCTGCACCGGCTACTACGACTACGACGACCCGCACGACCCCGAGATCAAGGGTGACTTCGCCGGGCAGCTCGTGCATCCGCAGTTCTGGCCCGCCGACCTCGACCACTCCGGCCGCCGCGTCGTGGTGATCGGCTCCGGCGCCACCGCGGTCACCGTCGTGCCCGCCATGGCCCGCGACGCCGCGCACGTCACCATGCTGCAGCGCACCCCCACGTACGTGCTCGCCCAGCCACGCCGCGACGTCATCGCCGACTGGCTGCGCCGGATCCTGCCGGCCGGGCCCGCCCACCGGATCGCCCGCGCCAAGAACATCACCATGCAGTGGCTGCTCTACCGCGCGTCCCGGCGCTTCCCGGACCGGATGCGGGCCCTGCTGCGCAAGGGTGTCATCGCCGGAACCGGGTCGGAGGCCATCGCCGACCGTGACTTCGCACCGCCGTACGCCCCTTGGGACCAGCGGCTGTGCATCGTGCCCGACGGCGACCTGTTCACCGCGGTCCGCGACGGTTCGGCGTCGGTCGTCACCGCCGAGATCGACCGGTACGTGCCCGAGGGCGTACAGCTCAAGGACGGCCGCATCCTCGAGGCCGACATCATCGTCACCGCCACCGGGCTGCGCCTCAAGCTGCTCGGCGGCGCCGACATCCGCCGCGACGGCGAACCGGTCGACCTGCCGGGCAGTGTCGCCTGGCACGGCGCGCTGCTCAGCGGCCTGCCCAACCTCGGCGTCTGCATCGGATACATCAACCTGTCGTGGACGGTCCGCTCCGACATGACCGCCCGGCTCATCGCCCGGATCCTGAAGCACATGGGCGACACCGGCCGGACCGTCGTCGAACCGATCGCGCCCGGCGATCTCGGCGAGACGTTCCCGTTCATGGACATGCAGTCCGGTTACCTGCGGCGGGCCGCGCACCTCATGCCCCGGGCCACCGCACGGTATCCGTGGGCGATCCGGCAGGACGTGATGGCCGACGCCCGCGCCACCAACCGCGCCGACCTCACGAACGGACTGGTGTACCGATGAGAGCCGTGACCGTGCACGACACCGTCCTGTCCGTCGTCGAGATGCCCACTCCGGCGCCCGGCCGGGGTCAGGTGCTGCTGAAGGTGCTGCGCACCGGGATCTGCGGCTCCGACCTGCACGTGCGTGTCGAGGCCGACGGCAGTGCCGACATCGCCGCCGAGGTCGGCTACCCGCATTTCATGCGCCGCGAACACTCGGTCGTCATGGGTCACGAGTTCACCGGCGAGATCGTCTCCTACGGGCCGGGTTGCCGGGCGCGGTGGAGGGCCGGCAGCCAGGTCGTGACGTTGCCGCTGCTCCGGGTCGACGGCGAGGTGCACATGACCGGGCTGTCCGAGGCCGCACCGGGCGGCTACGCCGAGTACGTCCTCGCCGACGAGGACGCGCTCCTGCCCGTACCCCATGGCCTTGATCCTGATCTTGCGGCTTTGACCGAACCGCTCGCCGTCGCCCGCCACGCCGTCCGGATGGGCGGCCTTCGCCGCAGAGACCCGGCCGTCGTGATCGGTTGCGGTCCCATCGGGCTCGCGGTGATCCTCATGCTCAAAGCCGCGGGCGTACGCCACGTCGTGGCCAGTGACTACTCGCCAGGCCGGCGCGAGCTGGCCCGGCAGTGCGGCGCCGACGTGGTCGTCGACCCCGCCACCGACTCGCCGTGGAAGCGTCTCGGCGACCGACCCGGCCTGGTGACCAGCGCACCCGAGTACTACGGCGCGGGCCTCGAGGCGCTGCACGCGCTGCGGGCCGTGCGCCTGGTGCCGTGGCGCCGGGTCCTGCGGGTCGCCAAGCGCCTCGGCGCGGGCCCGCGCGGCCCGGTCGTGTTCGAATGCGTCGGCCTGCCCGGCGTGATCGAGGAGATCGTGTCGGCCACCCCGTTCCTGTCGACGATCGTGGTGGTCGGCGTGTGCATGCGCCCCGACACGTTCCGGCCCACCATGGCGATCAACAAGGAACTGCAGATGCGGTTCTCGTTCTGCTACGACCCGGCCGACTTCGACGAGACCCTGCACATGATCGCCCGTGGCCGGGTCGACGCCCGCCGTCTGATCACCAAGGTCGTCGGCCTCGACGACGTGCCCGCGGCCTTCGAGGACCTCGCCGCGGGCAGAGAGGCCAAGGTGCTGATCGACCCGTCGCTAGGATGATGACTCAGCCGGACAGCCGTCCCGGGGAGCCCGAGAGCCGTATCCGATGCCCCCGATGCGGCTCGCCGGTTCACACCCCGACCACGAGAGCTCTCTAGAGTGATCCGGATGAGACTTCGCCACGTGACCGTCGACTGCGCCGACCCGTACGAGCTGGGCACGTTCTGGAGCAGGGTGACCGGCTGGCCGGTGTCCGGCCAGGACGAGCCCGGCGACGACGAGGTGCTGGTCGAGGCCCCCGCGCCGGTGCCGGGCCTGCTGTTCATCCGCGTCCCCGAGGGCAAGACCGTCAAGAACCGTGTCCACTTCGACTGGCAGCCCACCGACCGGTCCCGCGACGAGGAGGTCGACCGCGTGATCGGCCTCGGCGCGAAACTGCACGAGGACCATCGCGGACCCGAGGGCCGGGGCTGGGTCACCCTGCTCGACCCGGAGGGCAACGAGTTCTGCATCGAGCGCGGAGCCGTCACCTGATCTTCCGTTACGTCTTCGTTATCGGAAACCAGAACCAAGTCAGCGGACGACGCATCACACCTGACGAACCGAGTGGGAAAGGGAACCCTCCAATGCATCGTCCGGTCCAGATCCTCGTCGTCGCCGCGCTCGTCAGCCTCACCGCCGCGTGCAGCAGCGGCCCCCAGCACGTCGACGGCGCCGCCGCCCCCGCAGGTCTCGCCTCGCCCGCTGCCTCGCTGACGTCGGAGCCGGCTGCCGTCCCGTCGGCCGTATCGAAGTCCCCGACGCCGTCGAGCCCTCCGCCCAGCCGGACGACGAGCACCGCCCTCACCGACCTGACGATCGACCCCGACCGCATCGGGCGGCTGAGGATCGGCATGAGCCTGACCGCGGCCAAGGCGACCGGCCTGATCGTGGTCATCCCCGGCCAGGAGGACCGCGGGCCCGAGGGATGCGTCGCCGCCTACTGGAAGGGCCGGTCCGAGGACGACGGAATGATCTTCAATGGGAAGTACGGGCTGCGCGCGCTCGGTTCGTTCGGCAACCAGCGGACCCCGGAGGGCATCCGGCCCGGCAGCACCCTGGCCGCGGTGCGTGAGGCATACCCGAGGCTGACCTGGCGCGTCGACGGCGACGAGACGACCGACGCCGAGCGGACCTCAGGTGACGTGCTGGTCGACGTGGTGAAGGGCGACGGCGCGCACTACCGGATCAACATCCAGGACAGCAAGGTCACGAGCGTGGGGCTGGAGAGTGACCGCGCCGGCTGCTACGAGTGACCCGTCAGGCGTCCCTGCAGGAAGCGGTCCGGGCGGGCCACCGTGACACTGCCCGGCCGGGCGGTCAGGAGCCCGTCGAGGTCGGCGATCGGCAGGCAGCCGGGTGCCGGATCCGGGCGGTCCAGGGCGAGCAGCACCGCACCGGCGGGGATACCGGCGGTCACGGTCCGGGGATCGACACCGTGGCCGATGTACGCCCACCGGTACCCGACGACGTCGTCCAGACGCTGCGGCGGCCCGCCACCGACACTGACCCGTGGATTGGGCAACGGCCGCCCCGCTCCCGGCAGGCGACCCGCAACGGAGCGGGGCAGCCTGCGGGCCGGTAGCGGCCGGGCCCCGAGCCCGGCGAGCGGCGCCAGCATCCGTAGCACCAGCCGGGTGAGGCGCACCGTCGTACGACTGCGGGACTGCACGATCCGTCCCATCCGCGACGCCAGCGTCGTCATGGCCTCGACGTCCGGCCGGCGTTCGCGTTCGTAGCCGTCGAGCAGCACCGGATCGGCGCCGCCGGCCACGTCGGCGAGCCGCCACGCCAGCGCGGCGGCGTCGCGGATCCCCATGCCGAGACCGGCGCCCGCGAACGGCGGCATCACGTGGGCGGCGTCGCCGGCCAGCAGCACCCGGCCGGCGCGCCACCGCTCGGCGGTCCGGGCGTGGAAGGTGAACACGGCCGCCCGGTCGATGTCCAGGCCACCGGGATCCACCCAGGCCCCGACCAGTGAACGAACGGTCTCGTCAGCCGCCATCCGGTCCGGGTCCTCGCCGGGCAGCAGCATCCACTCCCAGCGCCGGCGGTCACGCTGCGACATGGCGACGCACGGACGCGCCGGATCCAGCACGAACGCCACACTCGACGCGATGTCGGCCGGCTCCCGGTTCGACGCGTCGACGACGAGCCACGGCTGTGGATAGGTGTCGCCGGGAAAGCCGATCCCGGCCGCCGTGCGGACCGTACTGCCGAGGCCGTCGCAACCGACCAGCCACCGCCCGGTGACGCGGCCGCCGTCGTCGAGGACCGCGGTGATCCCGTCGTCGTCCTGCTCGACAGCGGTCACGCTGCGCCCGGCCAGGATCCGCACGTTGCCGGTGCCGGTGGCGGCGGCGCGCAGGCCGGCCTCCAGCGCGGGCTGGTCGAGACGCGCGATCTGCGGATGCCCGAACACCCGTGCCGTCTGCTCCGTCATGAACAGCGGCCGGTGCCGGGCGTCCATCACACCGTTACGGTCCACCGGCGTCGCCCACGCCTCGGCCGGTGGCAGGCCCGGCACCAGGCTCAGCGCCCGGATCGCCTCGGCGTCGAGCACGGCGGCGCGGGGTTTCGGATACGGCCGGTGCTGCGGCTCGACCACGACGGTCGCGACGCCCCGGCCGCCGAGCAGCGCGGCCAGCAACGCGCCGACCGGGCCCATGCCGGCGACGATCACCGTGGCACGCTCGTCGTTCACCGGGGGCGCCGGTGGTACATCCGCCGGTTCGGGTCGTTCATCGCGCCGCGGTAGACGCCGTCGCGCAGCTCCGAGATGTAGCCGTCGAGTTCCGGCATGCCCAGCAGTGTGGCCGCGGCGATCTCGGCCTCCACGTCGTACGGCACCCGCACGAACTGCAGCGAGAACGGCGCCGCCGTGGTCGAGCCCATCACGCCTTCGAGGATCACGTAGACCGGTGTCGGGTCGTTCATGCTGTTGCCGACGCTGCCGGTGTTGAACAGCGTCAGGTTCTCGCCGGACACCTCGTAGAACGGGTCGTGGGTGTCGCCGTAACCGACCACCGACGGCACCGGCCCCTCACCGGTGGCCGGGGTGCTGGCGAACATGCCGAGGAACTCCTGTTCGTCGTGATCGAACCGGACCCGGCGGTGCACGGTCGTCGCCGACGCGTGGAACAGCCGCACCCGCCGCCCGCTGACCAGGAAATCGTGACAGAACGGCAGCGCACGCAGCCACTCGCCCTGACCCTCGCCGAGTTGCGCCAGCCACCAGGCCAGCCCTTCACTGTCGAACTCGCGATCCGGGTCGGGCAGGAAGTCGTCCCAGTTGCCGAGGATGTTGACCTCGCACCGCTCCCGGCAGACGTCGATCACCTCCCGGCCGCGCGGGCCTTTGCCCACGTAATCGCCGAGGTTGAAGATCCGGCTGATGCCGCGGGCGTCGATGTCGGCCAGCACCGCCTCGAGAGCGGTCAGGTTGCCGTGCACGTCCGAGATCAATGCGATGCGCTCCACCGCCCCGACCCTAGCCTGTCGGTCAGATGCGGTACTCCGGCGGCAGCTGGCCGCTCCCGCGATGCCGGCGCCACAACCGCCACGCCTGCACACTCAGCGCGGTGAGCGCGAGCGCCCCCAGCGCGGCACCGATCGACAGTTCGTTACGGGCCTGGTCGCAGGTGTCCTGGGCGTTGTTGTAGGGGTCCGAGGCCAGGTACCGGATCCGGATCGCGGCGCCGGGCTCCTTGAGCTCGCAGGTCTCCGGCGCGATGGTCGTCTCGATCTGCCGGCCGTCGACCGTGGTGAAACGTACGGTGTTGGTGTGCGTGCGACCGTACCTCTCGACCTCGGTGACCACGCCGGAGACCACCTCGCCCTCGTTCGCCAGGCGGTACGCCGACACCGCGGTGGTCGCGAAGTACCCCCACACGGCGAGGGCGATCACCGGTAGGCAGAAGCGCAGCCACCAGACCTTCCGGTAGGCGGAGCGGCCGGTCTTTCGAGTGCTCTCCGTCTCGGCTGCGTCGCTCATCCCCGTCTCCATTCGTGAGCCTCGATCCGCAGAACGGGGTTGCCGGATCGCGGCGAATCGAAACGTCGCCCGGCTCAGGGCAGGACCACGCACCGGCGGCAGCGGGCCTCGTACGTGTAGGTGCCGTCGTCCGGCAGGGCCGTCGACGGCGCGAGCTCGCGGATCATCGGCTTGCCGTGCTCCAGCACCTGGGTGTGCGTGGCGTCCAGCGACCGGCACACGTCACAGACCGCCCGCCGGTAGATCACCTCGGCCGGCGCCAGCTCGAACAGGGCCCGGACCGGCGCGAACAGCTGGCCGCGGTGGTCCAGGTCGATTCCGGCCACCACCACCTTGACCCCGGACCGCACCGCGGCGCCGAGCACCGCGATGTCGTCGACCGTGAACATGTGGATCTCGTCGACGCCGATCACCTCGACGCCTCCGTCCGCGGCCCCCGTCAGGTCGTGCACCTTGACCGTCTGCAGGCTGCCACCCGACCGTGACGTGACCGCCGTGTCCCGCCCGTGCCGGGCCGACTGGTAGATCCGGTGCGGAATGTCGGCATACTGCAGCGGCGACAGCAGGCTGATCATCTCCAGCGATTTGCCGCCCTTCATCGGGCCGAGGATCACGGTCAAATCCATGCCGCCACCGTGCCACCAGCCCTCCGGTCAGGGCCGGGCACCCTCCCATGAAGTGCGACGACCTTGATTTTGTACGCTGATCGACCGCGTCAGGCATGCCGGGCGACGCAGGTCCGGCACACCATGATCTCCCCGGATCGCGGCTCGGTCAGCACCCACAGATCGCCGCTCGGCAGCACCACGTCCACGTCGCCGGGCGGGCAGTCCGGCGCCGGGAGCCGAGCTGGGACAACGCCGCCGCCACGGCATCGGCCTCGTGGCCGTACAGGATGATGCCCTGCTGCTTCTTGATCATGTTCCGGCGGTCAGTCGAAGTCGTAGACGGTGGTCGGGATGTCGCGGTCACAGAGGGCGGCCACCACCATCGGCTCGATCCGTTCCCACTTGCCGCCCGACAGGCCGCAACCGATCCGCGGCATGTGGACCGAGGCGTTCAGCCGCAGCGCGTGCCCGGCCACCGTGTGCAGGCAACTCTCGATCGCCTCGTACCGGACCGGCACGCCGGTGCTCCGGGCCCGGTGGATACCGCGCTGGCCGACCATGTTCGCCACCCAGACGTCCGGCTGCACCTGCACCAGCTGGGTCGCGCCGAGCCCGAAGTCGTTGCCGGCCCGCTCCCGGTGCCAGCGCCGGAACTCCCGCTCGGGCTCGGGCCATCGTTTGGAGATCGCCACGACGAAGCCCTTGCCCCAGGCGCCGATGTCGTTGGAGACATGCGCGATGATCTTCGGCCCCTTCGCCTGCGGGCTGGTGGCGTCACCCTTGACGAATCTCAGCTCGGACATCGGATGATCTTCGCGTACGGGCCACGAGCACCGCCACGGCAATACTCATGATGATCCACCCCTGCCAGCCGCTGAGCCCCTCCGACCAGCCGTCGATACTCGCGGCGGCCGCCTTGTCGGCGACCACGAGCTGCACGAAGTAACCCGCCGGTGTTGGCCGCCGGCATGCCCTCGGCCGGCCGCCGCCCCGGCCCCGCCGCCGCCGGTCGTCCGCGGCGTCGATGTGCGTGTCGCACTAACGGCTGGTGTGCTGACGAACAGCCCGAACGGCAGGGCCTGCGATCTCTACCTTCGACGCTGTGGCTTCGGATAGTGATCATGGGCAGAGACCGGGGCGTGTCCCGGTCGGTGATCATCGCCGGTTGTGCGATCTACTCATCGAGCTGCGGCAACGCGCGGGTGATCCGTCACTGCGAAAGATCAACGCTGTGTGCGGAGTGTCGGTCGGCTACCTCAGCCAGATCTTCGCCGGCAAGACCGTTCCCGGCCCGGACGTGGCCGTACGCGTGGCGCAGGCTTTGAAAGCCACCGACCGGGAGCAGGCCCGGATCCGGCACTACGCCGAAGGAACAGAGGCCGACCGGGCCGCCCAGCGCACCGCCGATGCCACACGGCCGCGCCGGCCCGGATGGGAAGGCTGCCCATACCGGGGCCTGCTGCCGTTCGAAGAACAACACGCCCCCGTCTTCTACGGTCGCCGCACCTTGACCGGCCGGCTCCTCGACCGTCTCCGCGGGCACCCCGCCGATGCGGGAATCCTGCTCGTGCTCGGCCCTTCCGGCGCGGGCAAGTCGTCACTGCTGCGCGCCGGACTGATGGGGTCTCTGGCCGCCGACGCCCTGACGCCGGGATGCCAGTTCTGGCCCAGACGGGTGATCACCCCGACCAGCGAGCCCGTGCGACAACTCGCCATCCACCTGGCCGAACTCGCCGGTGCCGACGCTCTCTCCGTACGGGAGACACTGACTGCGCGCCCCGGACAGGCACATCTGCTCGCCGGTCAAGCGCTGGCCGCCTCCGGCGGCGGGCGCCTGGTGCTGGTCGTGGACCAGTTGGAGGAGCTGTTGACCCTCACCACCGACACGACTGAACAGCAGGGCTTCCTGGCGGCGTTGCACAGTCTGGCCACCGAACCGGTCCTCCCCGGCGGGCTTCCCGGCGCCCTGATCGTGGCCGGCATCCGCGCCGACTTCCTCGACCAGGCCCTGGTCCACCCGCCGGTTCGGCATGCCACCGAAGCCGGCGCCTTCACCGTCGGCGCGATGAGCGAGTCCGAACTGCGTGAGGCCATCACCGGACCGGCTGCCGAAGCAGGTGCCCGGGTTCCTGACGACCTGTGCACCGCGATTCTGGACGACCTGCGCGAACACAACCTGCCCGTCGGGTTCGACAGCGGATCCCTGCCCCTGCTGTCGCAGGTCATGTTCGTCATGTGGCAGGCCGGTGAGTCCGCCGGATTGACGGTGGCCGGCTATCACCGCACCGGCGGTATCGCCGACATCGTCCGTACCAGCGCCGAACAGACCTACGAAGCCCTCGCCCCGAGCCACCGGGAAGCCGTTCGCCCCGTCTTCCTCCATCTCACCGCAACGACCGGCGGCCGGCTCACCCGGCGCCCCAGCACGCGTAGTGCCCTGCGTGTCGCAGTCGGAAGCGACGCCACCGATGTCGTCGTCGAGGCGTTTGCCGCTCAACGGCTGCTCACCGTCTCCGACAACGACACGGTCACCATCGCCCATGAGGAGCTTCTGCGCTCCTGGAACCGGCTCCGGGACTGGCTGCATCCGAGCCTCACCGACCAGATCCTGCACCAGGCCCTCACCGGCGACGCACACGAGTGGCGGCAACGCCGGCGTGACCCGTCCTACCTCTACCAGGGCGCCCGGCTCCTCGCCGTCGACGACGCCCTCCGGCGCTGGATCGCCGATCCCGCACAGCATTTCGCGGTCGATCCGGAGACCACCGACTTTCTCCGGGCCGGCCACCACCGCGCCCGGCGCCGACGCCGCGCCTACCGGGGTGTAGCCGCATCGATGGTTCTGCTCGTAGTCCTGGCCGGCATCGCCGCTGTACGCGAGAACCGTAGCGCCGAACGCGCCCGGCTCAGCGCACTGCAGGCCGACCGGCAACGTGCCGTCGCGGTGTCACGCCTGCTCGCCGGGCTCAGTCGTGACGCCACCGACCGCGTGGTCTCCGAACAACTCGCCGCCGCGGCACTCGCTGCGAGCCCGACCCGTGATGCCCTCGATGCCGCAGGTGTCCTACTTCGCGATCATCGGCGTGTCCTGCCGGCGGCATTCGGCGTGGCTGCTTTCAGCCCGGGCGGGACGCTGGCGACCGCCGGTGCCGACAGGCTGGTACGCATGTGGAATCCCTGGACAGGGCGACTCGCCGGTTCCCCGATAGCCGCCACCTCTGGGGTGGTGATGATGTTGCGGTTCATCACCGACGACGACCTGCTGATCGTCGGAGACCAGGGCACCCAGCGGTGGGACACGAGGACCCGCAGGCTGCTGGACTGGCCGTTCGGCGCCTTCGACCAGGCGACGGACTTCCTGAGCCCTGACGGCACCCGGTTGGCGACCGTCGAGGCCGACGGAACAGCGCGGCTCTGGGACACCCGGTCGGGGCGACAGGCGGGAACGGTGCCGGCCCTCGGTGGGAGGAGCATTCGCAGCATCGAATTCAGCGCCACCGGCGGCCTTCTGGCCGTCGGTGGGGACGACGGGACGGTCAGGTTGTGGAACTGGCAGGCCGGCGGGTCCGTCGCCCCTCCCATGACCGGCACCGCCACCGGCGCGCCGGTGGCGCTCGGCCCGGACGGTGACCTGGTGGCGATCGGAGGCCACGACGGTACGGTCCGGCTCTGGCACACCCGGACAGCGAAAGCGGCCGGCCGGCTGAAGACCGGAACGGTCAGGGAGATCGTCTTCAGTCCCGACGGCACCCGCCTGGCCACCGTGGGCGGCGCCGCGGACTCGATGCGACTGTGGGATCCGCGTACTGGGCGGGCGATCGGTGGCCCGTTGATCAGCAACGGCCGGGCGCCCGCGCGGCCGTTGTTCAGCCGGGACGGCAAACTGCTGGTGACCGCCGATTTGCTGGAGTCCGCGGTACGGCTGTGGAACCCTGCCACCGCCCACCCCGCCGATGAGCTACCAGGATCCACCTTGCCGGGACAGGCGGTCTTCAGCGGTGACGGTACGCAAGTGGTCCTGGCCGAAAGCGCCGGTACCGGGACCGTGTGGACTTTGGGCGGTCCACCGGTCGCGGGCGTACCGCTGCCTGGCATCGCCGCAGTCGGCCGAGGTCCGAACGGCGTCCTTCGGGCCGTCACCGGTCTCGGCGGACCACTCAGATTGCGAGATGCTTGGACTGGGCGTCCGGTCGGTGAGTTCCTTCCCGCAGACATCGAGCAGACGGACAGCATGGCGTTGAGTGCAGACGGTGCACTCCTGGCGACGGCTGGAGGCGATGGAGGCGTTGAGATCTGGGATCCGCAGAGGGGGGAGAAGATCAGCGGCCCTGTTCGAGGCGACGACGGGCAGACGGCAGTCATAGCCTTCAACCAGGACGGCACGCTGCTGGCAACCGGCGGAGCCGACGGTCGGGTTCGGCTGTGGAATCCACGCACCGGACAGTTGGTCCACGGGCCTTTCAAGGGCAGCGACTACTCGGTGACAGAAATGTTCTTCACCCCGGACGGTGATCAGCTGGCCGTCGTCAACGGCCCCGGCCGCAATGCCACCGTGTGGTTGTGGGATCCGAGAACCGGAAAGCCGATCCGTGGTCCGGTAGAGGCTCCCGACGGGATGGCTCCGGCGATCAATTTCAGTCAGAATTCCGAACTGCTCGCCGCGGTCGGGGGACTCGACCGGCCGGTTCGTGTGTGGGACCTGATGACGAGCACCGCGACTGCCGGACCGCTGGCCGTAGATACGCCGTCCTTCGGAGCGTTCAGCCCGGACGGCGGCATGCTGGCTCTCAACGACCATGATTCGGTGCGGTTGTGGGATCTCTGGCAGTTCCGCAATCCACTGACTCACCTCTGTGATCGAGCGGGAACCGTCAGCGCAGCGACCTGGAACGCTCACGTCCCCGACGAGCCCCTCCCTCAACCCTGTCGCTGAGACGCGAGCACGGCGGCGTGTATCCGCTGGATTTCCGGCGTGTTGCGACCTCTAGGCTGGCCGTGTGGAAGTTCTCGACATCATCGGCTGGGCGGGCTCGGCACTGCTCGTCTGGTCGCTCCTGCAGACCCGGCTGCTGCGCCTGCGCGCCCTCAACCTGCTCGGCTGCCTGGTTCTGATCGGTTTCAACGCGGCCGTCGGCGTCTGGCCCATGGTCGGCCTCAACGTCGTGCTCGCCGTCATCAACATCTGGTACCTGGTCAGGATGCTGGCCACCCGCCACGACGAGAAGGCGTACCAGGTCGTCGAGGTCGGCACCGGCGACGCGCTGCTCGGCCACGTCCTGCGGACCCACCACGACGACATCGCCCGGTTCAACCCCGGTTTCACGGCCGCCGACCTGGACCGCCGCGACGCCGCGGCCTTCCTGGTCCTCAACGGCGACGAGGTGGTCGGCGTGGTCGTGTTCCACCCGTCCGGCAGCGGCGTGGCACAGGTGGAACTCGACTACGTCACCGAGCGATACCGCGACTTCACCCCGGGCGAGTTCGTGTTCCGCCGCAGCCGGTACTTCGTCGACCGCGGCTGCCACACGGTCGTGACCCCGCCCCGGATGCGGGCGCCGTACTACAGCCGCCTCGGCTTCCACCGCGACGGCGACTCGTACGTCCTGAACCTCACCTGACCGTGCGGAACCGGTCGGCGTTCTCCCGAGCCCACTGGGCGAACGTCCGCGCCGGACGGCCGGTGACCTCCTCGACGGCCGGCGTCACCGTGTAGCCGATCTCGGGGGTGCTGCCGTGCGCCCACACGAAGAACTCGACGACCTCGTCCGGGAAGCCCTCGGCACGCCACTGGTCGCGGGCCTGCTCCTCGGTGAGCGCGATCAGCCGTACCTCCCGGCCGATCGTCTCGCCGATGATCCGCACCATGTCGGGCGGCGTCAGCACCTCCGGGCCGGTGATCGGCAGCTCCCGTCCGCCGTGACCGCCTCCGGCCAGCACGGCGGCGCCGACCGCGCCGATGTCCGCGTCGTGCACCATGGCGCTGCGCCGCCCGACGAAACCCGTCCGCACCACCCCTTCGTCGCGGATCGAGCCTGCCCAGTCCAGCGCTCCGGACATGAACTCCACCGGCACCAGAACGGTCCATTCGAGATCACTGTGCTGCACCGCGGTCTGCAGCGGGCTGTCACCGCCGCCGTTGAGCACGGTGACCCGCCGTACCCCCGCGTCCCGTAACCGCGCCACGATGGCCGCGCTCGTCCGCTCATCCAGCGGATCCTCCCCGGCGAAGGTGATGAGCTGCACCGCCTCCACACCGTCGAGAGACGCCGTGAGCGAGCCCGGCTCGGTGAGGTCACCCTTGACCAGCTCGGCGCCCGGCAGCTCGGCCTTCGCGGGGTCACGGGTCAGCGCCCGGACCTCGTGGCCGCCCTGCACCAGGGCGGCCACGGTGTGGCGCCCGACGTTCCCCGTCGCTCCGGTGACCAATGTCGTCGTCATGGGCACGACGCTATGGCGATTTACGGTCACGACGCGTCCGCAATACGAATCACCGCCGGTCCGGGCCGGCTCTCGGGGTGCGCACAGCTGACACAGTGGATTGTCACATCGACGAACCGCCTCCGTCAGGGGTGATGACCATGGCAGAAGAGAAGTCCGGTGGTCCGTGGCTGCCGCCGCGCTGGGTGATCAGGACCGCGTGGGCAGTGCACCGGGCGATGTACAGGGTGAGCGGCGGCCGGTTCGCCCTGCAGCGGGCGAAGCCGACGAAGTGGGGCACCATGAGTGTCACGGTGACGGGGCGGCGCAGCGGCCGGGAGCGGGTCGTCATCCTCGCCTACCTGGAGGACGGGCCCAACCTGTACACCATGGCCATGAACGGCTGGGGTGAGGGCGAGCCCGACTGGTGGCTGAACCTGCAGGCCAACCCGGACGCACACGTGGTGCTGCCGGGCGGCGCGCACCGGGAGGTCCGCGCACGCGCCGCCCGGCCGGACGAACACGATCGGCTGTGGGCGCTGTGGCGCGAGACCAGCGCGAACCTCGACGAGTTCGCCGGCCGGCGGACCACGCCCACCACCGTGATCGTTCTGGAGCCGCGGCCCGCCTGACGACGGGTCCGTCGTCAGCGCCGCTTCAGCGCGAAGACGCCCCAGCCCAGATAGCGCCGCTGGTAGCGCACGTACGCCAGCGGTGCCGTGTCCAGTTCGGCCCGGAACGCCGGCGCCAGCTCGTCGTCGGGGTTCTCGTCGAGCCAGGCCCGGACCGTGAACCACTGGGCCGCGACGTAGCGGTCCCAGCCGTCCTCGTCGGCCAGCACCATCTCCACCAGATCCCACCCGAGCCGCCCGAACGACTCCACCAGACCGGGCAGGTCCAGGAAATCCTCCCGCGACGAGGTGCCGCTGCCCTCGACGGCCGCCTGGTCGGGCGGGTCGAGCCGCCAGAACGGCTCACCGACCAGCAACAGACCGCCCGGCCGCAGGCTGCGTTCGAGCAGAGCGAGGGTGCCCTCGACGCCACGGCCGATCCAGGTCGCCCCGACACAGGCGGCCACATCGACCGGCTCGCCGGCGACGAACCCGGACGCGTCACCGTGCACGAACGACAACCGGTCGCTCACGCCCAGCTCCGTGGCGCGCTCACGGGCCGATCTCAGGAACGGGGTGCTGATGTCGACGCCGGTGCCGGTGACGCCGTGGTCACGGCTCCACGTGCACAGCATCTCGCCGCTGCCGCACGCCAGGTCCAGCACGGACATACCCGGCCGCAGCCGGATCGCCGTTCCCAGGGTGGCCAGCTTCTCGGGGGTGAACGGGTCGTGGATGCGGTGATCCCGCTCCCGGATCACATGACTACGTGCCAGTTCCACTTCTACGATTCCTCACGTCGGACGTACGGATGACCGGAACGGAACCGACGCAGACACGCATGCAAGCACCCCACAAGGTCGAAGCGGAAGCAGACAATCTAGCCCCGCCGAGATGATCACACGATCGATTTTGCCGGTGGCCGGCCCTATGATCGGCGCCGTGACGAGCTGGCAGATGAATGTGGTGGCGGCCTTCACCCGGCTCGCCTACCAGCGGAAATTCACCTCCGAGGCGGCCGGGTTGCGGACGCTCGCGCGCCCGAAGGGGCCGTCGGGCCCACCCGCGGCGCTGCGCAAGTCCTTCGACGTGAGCACGTCCCGCGATCACGGTTTCGATCTTCATCGGGTACGCCCGGCCGGGCCCGGCACCGGTGTCACCGTGATCTACCTGCACGGCGGGGCGTACACCAGTGAGATCGTGCGGCAGCACTGGGCGCTCGTGGCGTTCCTGGCCCGGACGACCGGCCACGAGGTGGCGGTGCCGATCTACGGACTCGCGCCGGCACACCAGGGCCTGGCCGCGTCCGAGTTCGTCACCGCCGTGATCGCCGCCGAGACCGCAGGCGGCCGTCGCTGCTACCTCGCGGGCGACTCGGCCGGCGGCGGCCTGGCGCTGCTGGCCGCGCAGGCCGTCGGCGGACCCGCCGGGGGAGTGGCCGGCCTGACCGCGATCGCTCCGTGGCTCGACCTGTCGATCAGCAATCCCGAGGTCGACCGGGTCGAGCCCCACGACCCGTGGCTGATGCGGCCGGGCCTGCGCCCGCTGGCCGCCGCCTGGGCCGGCGACGTCCCGCTGCAGGATCCACGGCTCAGCCCGCTCTTCGGTGACCTGTCCCGCCTGCCACCGCTGCAGATCCTGGTCGGCACCCGGGACATCACCCTGCCCGACTGCCGCCTGCTGCGCGACCGGCTCCCGCCGTCGGTGCCGCTGACCTACCACGAACAGGAGGGCGCGGTGCACGTCTACCCGCTGCTCCCGGTCCCCGAGGCCCGGGCCGGCCGCCAGGCCGTCGCCGCTCACATCCGGGCGACCTGCGGCTGATCACTGTGGCCCGGTCGCGGGCCTCGCCTTCTGCGGGTACGGCGTCTCGTGCCGGGCCAGCATCGCCACGAACTCAGTGATCTTGCGGGCCCGGGTCTCGGGCCGCTTCACCATGTTGAGGCGGCCGATCAGGGCGAAGCGATTGCCCTTGGTGAGGACGTCGAACATGGCCTGCGCGGCCGGTTCGGCGGCGATCGCGGCCAGCAGGTCGTCGGGCACCACGGCCTCCGACGGCGGGGCGTACGCGGCCGCCCACCGCCCGTCGGCCTTCGCCGCGTCCACGGCGGCGCGGCCGGTGGGCTGCATCAGGCCGCCGGCCTCCAGGCGGGCCACGTTCTCGACGTTGCGCTGGGACCAGATGCTGCGGGCCCGGCGCGGGGTGTACCGGATCCAGGACGAGCCCTCGTCACGTTTGCGGGCCTGCCCGTCGATCCAGCCGAAGCACAGGGCCTCGTCGACCGCCTGCCGCCAGGTCAGCGTGGTGACGGTGCCGCCCTTCTTGGTCAGGGCCAGCCACACGCCGGGCGACGTCGCGTGGTTCTCCGCCAGCCACGCGCGCAGCTCTCCGGCATCGGCGACGATCAGCTCCTCCAGCTCAGCGTTCGGCATGGAGATCAGACTATCTTCACCATGGCCGTACGATCGGCGTCCGCAGTCGAGCCGCAGGGAGTGCCCCCCATGAGACGTGTCCTGCTGCTACTGCTCGTACTCGCGGCCGGTGGCGGCTGGCTGCTCGCCGGCGCCGGTCCGGACGTGCGCCGTTCACACACCGCCGCGGCCGGCGTGCCCCTGGACGTGGTGCTCCCGCCGTCGGGCGGCCCGCATCCGGGTGTCGTCGTGGCGCACGGTTTCTCCGGGTCGGCGCGGCTGATGGCCCCGTTCGGCGACACCCTGGCGGCGCGCGGCTACGCGGTCGTGCTGCTCGACTTCTCCGGCCACGGCGCCAACACCCGGCCGCTGCCGGACCAGGCCGCCGGCACCGCGGAGTCCACCGCGGCCCTCCAACGGGACCTGGACGCGGCGGTGACCCACCTGCGGTCGCTGCCGGACGTGGACCCGTCGCGGATCGCGCTCGTCGGGCACTCGATGGGCGCCGGGGCCGTCACCCGCTATGCGGCCGCGCACCCGGACGTGACGGCGACCGTGGCGATCTCCCTGCCCGACGCCGCCGCGGCCACAGCCGACGGGCCCGCGCGTCTGCTCACCATCGTCGGCGGCCTGGAGTTCCCCGGTTTCCAGGAGGCCGCGACCGGCGCCGCCGCGCAGCGCGACGACCGGGCGGTGCACACCGTGCCGGGCGTGGAGCACATCACCGTCCTGTACGCGCCCGAGACGCACCGGGAGACCGTGGCGTGGCTGGATCAAACCCGCGGCGATGACGGAATCCCGTTCCCGGGACGGCGGCTGGTAGGCGCGGCCCTGCTGGTGCTGGCGTTCCTGATCGGGTTCTACCCGCTCGTCGCCCTGCTGGCGGGCTCGTCCGAGGGGCGGTGGCCGCCGTCCGGGCTGCGCACCACACGCCTGATCCCCGCGGTCGTCGGGCTGGCGGCGGTCGGCACGGTCGCCGTGGCCGCGGCGGTGGCGGCCCGGTTCCTGCGCCAGCGACCTGCCGCTGGCGATCGCCGGTTACGTCGCCGGGTACGCGGCCGTGATCGGGGCGCTGCTTCTCGCGTACGCCCGATGGCGTTCGAAGGATTCGACCCCGCGCCCCGGCCGCCTTCGTCTGCTGGTGCTCGTGCCCTATGCGATGGTCGCGATCGCCGTGCCGGTGCACCTGGGCCTGACCCACGCCCTGCCGGTCGGCGCCCGCTGGTGGCTCCTGCTGATCGTGTGGGCGGCCTTCGCCCTGTTCGCGTACGCCGCCGAACGCCTCACCGGTGGCGTGTCGCTGCACCTGCTGGCGATCTCGGCGGTGTTCGTGGCCGTGCTGGCCGCCGCGGCCGTCACCGGGCTGACCCACGGTTTCGTGATCCTGGTGCTGTTCCCGCTGATCGGGCTGCTGCTCTGGCAGACGGTGTGGAGCGCGATCCTCAACCGGTTCGCCGTGCCGACCTGGTTGATCGCCGTGACCGGCGGGGTCGTCGTGGCGTGGCCGCTGGCGGTGACGCTCCCGCTGGTCAGCTGATCTCGGGGCTGCGGCGTTCGAGGAGCACCACGTCGCGCCAGACGCCGTGGTGCTTCCCGACGCGCTCGCGGGTGCCGACGACCCGGAATCCGCAGGCCGCGTGCAGGGCGAGACTCGCGGTGTTCTCCGGGAAGATCCCCGACTGGATCGTCCAGATCCCGGCCTTCTCGGTGCCCGTGATGAGTGCCTGGAGCAGGGCCCGCCCGAGTCCGCGGCCGTGCGCGTCCGGGTGGACGTAGACGGAGTGCTCGACGACTCCGGCGTAGACGCAGCGGTCGGAGACGCGGCTGCAGGCGGCCCAGCCGAGCACCGTCCCGTCGTCCTCGACGGCCACGAACCGCAGCCCGGGCAGCCGGGAGGCGGTGAACCGGTCCCAGGTGGGCGGCTCGGTCTCGAAGGTGGCGTTGCCGCCCTCGATGCCGAGCCGGTAGATCTCCAGAACCTGCCGGGCGTGCTCGTCGGCCATCGCGATGATCCGGTGCGTCATCCCCTCAGCCTTCCAGGTGGAGCAAGGCCGACTACGCTGCCGTCCGTGGGACATGTGCTCGCCCGGCTGGCCGGGTTCGGAATGGTTCTCGTGCCGCACTGGCCGTATGCGTTCGAGCGCGACGGTGACGACATCCGGGTCACCCGCTGGACCCCGTCCGGACCGTTGCACGCTGTCCTTCAGCCGGGCCGTGAGGTCGACGGCGGTGAGGTCTTCGACGTGGCGGACGGCCCCGAGCTGCCGTACTGGACGATCGAGACCTCGGTGTTCCGCACCCGCTGGCCGGCCGGCTTCGTCCTGGAGTCACCGAGCGACGAGAGCGACGCCACCCCGTTCTACCTACTGGGCCCCGGCACCTCGATGATCTTCACGCAGGGGCCCGTGCCGCGGGGGCGGCTGGCTGGCCCCGGCGCTCTGGTGGCACCCGGCCAGACGGTCCTGCGGCGGAGCACGATCGGTGAGGGGGCCGAGGCCGTCGAGCTGGGCTACCGTCACGAGGGCGAGCAGTGGTGGCAGTGCCACTGGACGATCCCGTACCGCGGCGACCGGACCGTCGTCGTGACCGCACAGGCGCCGGAGGCCGGGTGGGAGCAGGCCGCCGAGGCTGCCGAGGCTGTAGTGACCAGCTTCGAGGACATGCACCCTCAGCAGGCCCGCTCGCCGGGCGGTGCGACCGCGTAGATCCCAGCCCGAGGAGCCCAGTTCGAAAACGGTCACTCCTCGTCCGCGGTGGTCTCCAGGAACGTCTCCGCCGACTCCCGGATCGACTCGTCCGGATCACCGGCCAGCGCGGTCACGGACTCCCGCAGCTGCGGGATGACCGCCGTGCACTCGGCGATGCCCGGCTCGTCGAACTCGTCGCCGGCCTCGATCGCGCCCGCCGCCACGATCTCCAGCCAGTCGATCAGCTCGGCGCGCAGCGGGCGGCCCTGGAACCGGACATCGGTCCGCGGGTCGGTCAGGATCGCGGCCACGAACAGCGCGGCCGGAGCCGTGGCCGGATAGACCGACTCCTGGTGGGTCAGCGCGTTGGCCAGGTCGTCCCACACCTCGGCGATCTGGCCCTCGTCCTCGCTGAGCAGCGCCCGCAGCCGCTCCGGGACGTCCTCGGCCGAGCCGTACGCGTGGCCGAGCTCGGCCCAGTCCGTACCGTCGAGAATGGCATCCGCATCGATCATGATTTCGGATCCTAGGCGAGCGGGCGCACGGCTCGCAGGTGGTCCAGGACGAGCCGGTCCACGGCGGACACCTCCGTCGATGACGGTCACCGCGTCAATCTCGCCCTAAGGGACAGTCCGATCATCCGAGGCCCGGCCGCCGCCGGCGGCCGAGACTGGCGTCGTGGGCATCGACCTGGGCAGTGTCGAGTTCTACACCGGACCGCCGATCCTGGGCGGCCCGGACGACCTCGACCGCGTGATCCGTGACTTCATCGACGACGCGACCGAGTCGCTGCTGATAGCCGTGCAGGAACTCGACTCCCGCAGCATCGCCGAGTCGGTCCTGGCCGCCAAGCGGCGCAAGGTCCGCATCCAGATCATCCTGGAGGGCGACTACCTGCGGGAGGACCCGCCCCGCGGCGACCCGTGGGCGGCCGCCGGCGACAACGAGACGAACCGGGTCATCCACGCGGCTCTGCTGCGCTCCGGCGTCGACCTGATCACCGACCTGAACCCGAAGATCTTCCACCAGAAGTTCATCGTCCGCGACGCCGCGACCGACAGCGCCGCGGTGCTGACCGGGTCGACGAACTTCACCCGCACCGACACCGGCACCAACCCGCCGGACAACCCGGAGCAGCGGGGCAACAACCTCAACCACCTGGTGGTCCTGCGTGGCCGTACCGCAGCGGCTCTTTATCTCGCCGAGTTTCAGCGGATGCGCTCCGGCACGTTCGGCGCCCTCCAGGAGCGCGTCAACCCGCGCCCCGCCGAGTTCCGGCTCGGCCGGATCCGGGTCAAGCCGATCTTCGCGCCCTACCACGGGCCGGAGATGGAGATCATGAAGCAGATGCTGAAGGCCCGCGAACGTGTCGACTTCGCCATGTTCACGTTCGCCCAGAGTTCCGGCATCGACGACACGATGGAATGGCTGCTCAAGGCCGACATGCCGATCCGCGGCGTGCTCGACCGCGGCCAGGGCTCGCAGAAGTGGGCGGCCACCGGACGGCTGCTGGCGGCAGGGGCCGAGCTCTACGAGAACACTCCCGGCAACGGCGTCCGCAAGGTCCACCACAAGCTCATGATCATCGACGAGCGCCTGGTGATCGCCGGGAGCTTCAACTTCACCGGGCCCGCCAACACCCTCAACGACGAGAACGTGGTCGTGCTCGGTGACCTCGAGGAGACCGACCCGGCCGCCGAGACGGCACAGCGGGGCCTGGCCGCCTACGCACTGGCCGAGATCGATCGGATCGTCACCGACCTCTCCAACCCCATCAAGCCATGATTTCGTACGCCCTCCGGGTCCCGCCGAATCCACGCGGTCCCTGACTACACCGCGACGTCCGCGGTGCGTGCGGCCCCAAGGCGGCTCACGCGCATGGTTATTGGGCACTGAAAATCCTACGATTCCCGGCATGACGGAGACGATCGACTACGCCACGCCGGGTCCGCTCACCACGATCGGCTCGCGCCACGAGCCGGCGCTCGCCGACCTGCCGCCCGATCCGGTCGCGATCTGCCGGGCCGTGCACGACCTGGTCATCCAGCCGGGCGACGCCGGGAAACTCGAACTTCCCGAGCACCGGTTCGCCTCGAACCAGCTACGGGCCGCCGCCGACATCATCACCGCCCTGCTCGCGATCGACGCGGCCCCGCTGACCGTGCCACGCGGCCCCGAGCAGCGGGTGGTCGGCACCTGCCGGCACTTCGCGGTGCTCAGCTGCGCCCTGATGCGTCACCGGGGGATCGAGGCCCGCACCCGGTGCGGGTTCGCCACCTACTTCCAGCCCGGTCAGGGTCTCGACCACTGGATCACCGAGTACCGCCGCGACGGCCGCTGGGTGCGCGTCGACACCGAGATCCTCGGCGGCACCCTGGTGAAACAGCCCGACGACCTGGCCGTCGGCGAATTCCTCACCGGAGGCGAGGCCTGGGCCGCCTACCGTCGCGGAACGATCGACGCGTCGAGGTTCGGCGTCTACGGCACCGAGAATTTCGGCCCCGCCGAGATCCGCGGCAACGCCGTCCGGGACCTCGCCGCCCTGCAGAAGATCGAGACCCTGCCGTGGGACGAGTGGGGTCGCATGGGCGCCTCCTACCGCCACGAGACCGGTCCCGACTACGACGAGCTGATCGACACGATCGCCGCCACCTGCGCCGCCGACGACCCGGCGGCCCTCGCCGCCCTGTACGCCTCCGGAGACCTCCCGGTGCCCGCCGACCTCGTCCGGTGACCGACCCGGTCCTCGGCACACGACGCGTGATGTCGGGGCAGCGCGGGCGGGGTGCCGTTCGTAGGGTGGGAACATGAGCAAGGCACCGATTCTGTTGCTCGATCTCGACGGTGTGCTGAACCCGTTCGCGGCCGCGGCCTGTCCCGACGGCTACCTGGAGCATGTGTGCTTCGAGGGCGAGGATCCGCAGCGTTACTGCCCGGCGCACGCCGGCTGGATCCGTGAACTGGCCGCAGCCGGCGAACTGTGGTGGGCGACCGGCTGGGGTGACTACGCCAACGAGCTGTTCCTGCCGCTGCTCGGCGTCGACCCGCTGCCGGTGGTCAGGTTCCCGACGGTGCCGTTCGAGCCGGAACTGAAGGTCCCGGCCGTCGACCGGGTGGCCGGGGACCGCCCGGCCGCGTGGATCGACGACAACCACACGCCGAGAGGCCTGCGCTGGGCCGCGGCCCGCCCCGCGCCGACCCTGCTGGTCTCCGTCGACCCAGCCGTCGGCTGGACCCGCTCCGACGTCGACAACGTCCTGGAATGGGTCCGATGCCTCTGACGACGGCCCTTTCGCGCCGGGATTGCCCGCCGTCGCGGCGGGCGGCGGGGGAACCTCGGCTCAGCGCGTCACCTGCATGCGCTCACAGAGCCCCCGCAGCGCCGCGCCGGCTCGGGGCTGACTGCGGTTGAGCAGCGCCCGGGTCGTCTCCTGCAACAGCGGTGAGGAGTGGACATGCTGCGGAGCCACCCGTTCCGCGATGAGCAGATGCCGGAGGGCCGCCTCGTCGGAACGCAGCCCCGCGTGTGCCCGGGCCAGGTCCGCGTGGAAGAAGACCAGCCGGGACTTCACCCGGGCGACACTCGAGTCCGCCGGCGGGGCGACAATCAGCGCGCCGCGGGGATCGCCGGCGTCGATCATCATCCCGAATCGCCAGAGGCTGACGTTCGCCGGTCCGAAGAAGAGCGCGTGCGTGGTCGTCTCGCCCGTCCGGCGGGCGATGCCCGCCGCCTCCACGGCCCACGCGTCGTCGCGGGCGGCGACCGCGCCCACCAGGTGCAGTACCCCGGTGACCTCCAAGCCCGGGTGGGGGCCGCTGACCGCCCGTTCCGCGATGGCCAGCGCCCGCCGGTAGGAACCGCAACTGATGGCGGCACAGGCGCGGGCGAATGCGGCCAGGCCGGACAGAACCGGGTCGCCGATCTCGTCGGCGAGGTCCCGGCAGCGTTCCGCGCCGAGCCAGGCCTCGCCGGGATGACCGAGCGAGCGCAGCAGCGACGAGGCCAGGAACGTCGCCTCGCAGAGCATCCGCAGCGCCGTTCCGCGTTCCGGCCCGTGGCACGCCGCATACAGGTCTCTGACGAGGTGCGCGGCGAGTGCCATCGCCCGGTCGTATTCACACTGGTGGCGCAGGTCCCGCATCAGTGACAGATCACGCGCCAGTTCGATGACCGGGCGTTGCGGCGCTGTGGACTCGGTCGTCGGGTCTATCTCGACCAGGGCGCCCCGCAGGGCGGCGACCCCGGCCTGGGCCTCGGCCGCCCGCCGGTCCACGGACGGCATGGGCGTGCCGATCAGGTCGACGACCGAGCAGTCCAGCGCGGCGGCGAGCTTGGCCAGGACGAACCGGTTGTCGGCCGCCTGCAGCCCGCGTTCGATGCGGCTCCACGAGGCGTGCGAGATGCCGGCCCGGTCGGCGGCGTGCCGGACGGTCCAGGCGCGCATCAGGCGGCGTGCCCTGATCCGTTCACCGATGGTGCGGTCAGGGCTGGCAGATCGTGACATCGCATTCTCCCTCCGATGTCAGCACACGCTATTTCACCGACGCGGCCCGGCGTTCCATTCGTGCACCGGTACGTCACCGACGCGGATCCGTCCCGGGCGGGCCGCACTGTTCCCGGGTATGAGAGAGACGGATGGACGGTGGGTCAGGACGCGCCGTCGGCTGGCGGCCTGTGTCGTCGTGCTGGCGATCATCACGCAGGCGCTGGAAGCGGTGAACGTCATGGTCACGTTCGTGACGAACCTCGGCTGAGGCTCGCCGGACCACTGTGGTCAGCCCACGGGGGACTCCCGGCACCTTTCGCGATCAGGGTGCGAGCCCGCCGGCCGCGTCTCAGACGCGGAATCCGGCTGGCAAAGGATGGGAGCGGGATTCTCCGGCTGAGTTGAAGGGTGCCGCCTGGTGCGGTGCTTGGAGAGCGGTGCTGTGGTGGGCCGATGCTGCGGTGGGCCGGTGCTGTGGTGGGCCGGTGCTGCTGCGGCGGCGTCACACGGAGCTGCTGCGTGCGACTCGGACGTCGCGGTGGCGACGGTGGGCGTCCACGGCTTCGCTGTGTGGGATCGGGTCGTCGTTGCCGGCGACGTCGGGAGCACACGTGCAGTCCGGGTGTGTGTCCTGCGGTATGCGGGAGCCCGTCCGTCGCGGTCGTTGGACGGTCCGGGGTCGCGCGTGCCCGCGGGCGGCGGGTGGGTGGCGAAGCGGGGCGGTATGAGGGCGCGCGTGCCGGGCCCGGCACGACCGTCCGTGCCCGGCGGAGTGCCGGAGATCCTGGCCGCGAAAGCTCTCTAGATGTACTGGCCACGGACGTTGGTAACGCTGCGGAAGTCCTGAAATAGGCGAGGACCTCCGGGTGAGGTGGAGCTGTCTAAGGTTCCGTTTCACCCG
>NZ_PVMZ01000033.1 GCF_003001815.1 Actinoplanes italicus | reverse complement strand
ACCCTGCTCCCGCACCTGCGCACTCATCGCCGCCCGCACCCGAAACCGCGTCCGCAACACCTCCCGCTGCGACTGATGCCCCAACATCAACAACAACGCCCGATGATCCGCACAATCGAGATCGACCGGACCCTCGGCCTCCGGCAGCCACACCTGCACCCCACACACGTGCAGCTGTTCGATCACCCGGCGGGCTTCACCACCGCCGGCGAACGCCCGCTCGAACTCCGCCACCACCACCGCATCAAACCCACGATCCGACGCAGCTACCGCAGCCAGCAAAGCGCCGGCCGCAGGCCGCTTATGCCACGGCAGGCTCCGCGACGCACCCGAATCAAAGAACTCCACCACGATCCGACCCCGCCCAGCCACCAGCCGCTGCGCCGACTCCACCTGCCACGCCCGCGACGACACCGCATCCTGATACTCCGCCGTCGAAATCCGCCCATAAAACGCAAACCGCAGACCACCCCGGGCCAGCGGCCGCATGCGACCTCGCGCCCGCGGTTTCGACGGGTCGGCCTGAAGCCACGCGTCGAACGAACCAGCCGATGGAGTCGAAGACAGGGAAGAAGACGGCATCACAGATCACCTCACACAGAGACGAACCAGCCACTAACCCATCGATACCCGACACCACCGACCACCGTCGCCGCCCGATCGAGCAACCTCACCCCCACCACGCTCACCACAACCACGACACCACTCCCCCGAGCCAGCCAACCGTCTCGGTAACCGTCACGCCGTGCTGCCAGGCGATTTGGTAATGGGATTGGACCGAGACCGACCCGCGGTGAGTGTCGGGCGCGGGGCCGTTTGTGCGTTGAGTAGAGCGTGCCCGGCCGCAGCCCCGAAATCGTCGCCAGGATAGAGGTCTTTCTCGAGCGCATCGACCGCGCGAGTCCAAGACTCAAGGTCCTCCAAAGGAGGCAACGGGTCGGGGTTGCGCCCGTGTAGGACCTCGCAGATCGCTCCGTAGGCCTCCAGTGCGCCAGCAATCACCTGCATGCGCCGTACCTGGCCTTCATGTGAAAGACCGGCTTCACCAATGCTGAGATAGAGGCGCCGCTCGACCATCGAGATGTCGGGCTGGGCCGCGATCACCGTCCGCGGCAGGCGTGCGGCGGCCCGTTCGATTCGGACGCGCAGGACGATTGCTGCGAGAGCTGTCTTCTCGGCGGGTCTGCCCGGCCATCGGTTGTATGCGGCCTGGAGGTCACGGATATGGATCTCGGGATACGTCGCCATGTCAGTGCCTGATCTCCTGGACCGTCTTGATGAGCCGCCTGGTCTGGCGGACCCACAGTTGCGGGTCGCCCTGCGGAGCGCGCCCGTGTGAGGCGCCGTTGAGCGCGTGGACGGTCGGAGTGAAGCTGTCGATGTTGATGGGCCGATGGCCGACTCGGCCGGCGTAGTTGTTGAGCAGTGCCAGTTGGTCCAGGGTCTTTCGGGCTCTCTTCAGGTCGGCCACGACGGTGGCCTCGGGCAGCCCGATGCGGCGCCCGAGGATTTCGATCTGAGCGACGGCTTCCGTGTCGACCGCCTGTCGGCAGATGGCCAGCGTCATGGCGGTGACGGCTTCCGGTGTCCCGATCGACGCACCCCGCTCGGCGCCAAGGATCTTCTGGATGTCATCGAGGCGCTGGATTCCAGGGCTGGCGACGTGCCTGACCCGCACCTGCGGCTGCCCGTCTCCGTGTCGGTCCATCCGGATGTGTGTCGGCAGGGCCCCGTGGGCGCGTAGCTCGCGCCAGAGCCGGTCGTCGTGGGTAAAGACGACCACTTGGAAGCGTTCGGCCAGGGTCATCAGGTGTTTGGCCAGGTACCGCACTCGGCCGGTGTCGAACGCGTGGATGGGGTCATCGAGGATGAGGAAGCCGAATGGGCTTTCCGGTTGGGTAGCCCGGGGCAGGTAGGTGGCGAGTGACAGCGCGTTGCGTTGGCCGGTGCTCAGCACTGCGGAGCTATCCTTGCCTGTGGGTAGTGCCATGCTGCCGTCAGCGAGATCGAGCGTCACGGTCCGCCGGATCTTCGTGCCGCCGGCGAGTGCGATGCCGTTGAGTTTGAGGTCCGCGTCAGGGTTGAGGACCGACCACAGTTCGGTGACCTCCTTGGCGATCGGGGCGAAGATCTCCTCTCGCGCGGTCTTGATCCACTGGCTGACTCGGCGGTCGAGGCGCTCGACGACGTTAAGGCGGGCCAGTGCTGGTCCTTGTGCGTCGCTGGTGTCGAGCCAGGTGCCGATGTGGGTGCGGACGGTTGCTTGAGCGGCGATGAGGTCGTCGCGTCGGGCGAGGAGTCCGTCGCGCACTTGTCCGTACCAGGTAGCCAGCTCGGCGCTTTCATCGAGCAGATTGCTCAGCGTGGTCGCTGAAGGGATGCCGGTGAGGAGGTCGGCCGCTGCGTGAACCAGCCGGTCCCACTGTTTGACTCGGACGGCTGCGACCTCGCCGCCCTCTGATTCAAGGCGTCGGCGTAGAGAGCTGGTCAGCGGGGCGGGTAGACATTGATGCAGGTGTCGGATTGCTGTGCTTGCTGCCGTTCGGGCGTCGCGTAGTTCCTTGGTCGCTCGGGTCAGCCGGCCGGCCTCTTCGATGGCGTGCTGCACCCAGTCCTGTCCGATGGTGCCGCAGACAGGGCACTCGTCCTGGCTTCTCAGTTCGTCGAGCCGGGCATCGTTCTGAACGAGCGCCTTCTGCAGGGCGGTCAGCAGATTGCTGGACATGGCAGCGTCAGACTCGGCGGCGTGAGCCAGCCGTTCGAGGGCCGCGCCGGCCTTCGCCCGGATCTGCTCGTTTACGGTCCAAGAGTCCACGAGGCCGAGCGGTGGCGGAGCGGCTGCCGGCAGGGTTTCGGACAGCGTGATGATCCGCGTGCGGGTTGCCGTGTCGGGGCAGGGTCCGCAGTCTTGCAGGATGGCAGCGAGTTCGTCATGGCCTGCCTTGAGGACTCCGTCGACCGCGGCCTGGTGTGCGGTCTCTACTGTCCGCCGTGACGCCTTGCCCTTGCTGCTCTCGGCCTTGAGGATGTTCTGGAGCTCTTCGAGTGCGGTGAGCTCCAGGGCGTCCTTCAGGAAGGCATGCAGATTGCTCGGGTCCTGAATCACCTGGGACATTTCTGGATACAGAAGCACCGGCATGTAGCGGGCGAATGCCTCCGTCCATTCGGCTGGCGGTTCGCTGAGGATGCCCTCGGGTGAACGCCACTGCACGGTTTCGTTCGGTCCGCAGACGATCTCAATATCACGAGATCCATTGCTCACCGTGACCACAATGTCGCGGTGTGGATAGTGAATGTTTTCAGCCAACACTTGATAGGACCTCTTGCTGCCGCCCCCAATGACGTGCCTAATACCGTCGGCGACACTCGTCTTACCCGTGCCATTACGGGCGGTGACGATGGTGAGACCTTTGGCCTGGCTCAGCGGCAGGTCGACGGCGTCCGCGCCGACACCGATGTGACCTCGTACATGTACCGCACTGACATACCACGGCCCCTCGGCCGTGGTCACACTCGTTGCCGTCGAGGGGTTGTGCGCCTCGACCAGCTCCAGAAGCAGGTCTCGCATGCCCGGTTCGAGCCTCAGCGCCTCGTCGGCGATGTCCGCCCACGTCAGCAGGACACGTTGCGGAGAGTGTTCGGCGACCACAAGAATCCCATCGGTCTATCGGCCGTGGACAGTCGCCGCGTTTGCCTCGTGCCGAACAGCGGGTTAGCGGATCGCGATACGACCCAGCAGCGAGCCGCACAACGTATCGCACAGCGCTGCTACGCAACAACAAGAATCCCCGAAGGGATTAGCACCCGAGACCATACGGGTGTTCTAATTAGCAGGCCAATGGCTAAATATGAGGCTGAAACACATTGGGTAGTTCATCGCGTGTAGCGCCGCCACGCTGCGCTTCCCGGGAAGCATCGAGGGAGCCGTCGGAGGACTGACCCCCGCCTCCCGTGACCTCAGCAGCATCGTCGGAACGCTTCGCTTGTCGTGAGTCAACTGCCATGAGGCACCTGGTCTTGGTAACGACCAGCACGCGCCGGTCCTCGGGCTTGAGTAGGCCGGTGATAGTTCCAGATTAGGATCGCTGGGTGAAGCCGATGACAGATCTCCCTCGCTACTGGATGGAGCGCGAGAACGGCATCCGTGATCCGGAGCTGGCACGCCTTCAGGGTGAGGCTCGGATGGGTCTCGCCGATGCCGTTACCGGTCGCTGCACGGTTCTGCTCGCACCGCCAGGGGCCGGCAAAACAACAGATCTAAACCGGCTGGTTGAACGATTCGGGGAGCGGGGGCGGTGCATCTCGCTCGGATCGTACGGGGATCTTTCCGCCAAGATCGCTCTTGCATCTGGCGAATTGGGGCGAGTTGCCCCTGGCGGGTTGCTGGCGCTGGATGGCGTGGACGAGGCAGCCATGCCGACCACGCAGTTGGTCAGCCTCATTCGGGAGGTCGCGCAGCAGCTACCGGACGGTATTCGCTTGGTCCTTGCTTGTCGTACGGCGGGCTGGCTGCCCGGGGTCGACCGTGCTCTGCGTACTGCTTTCGACGACAAGGTTCGTGTGCTGGACTTGCTGCCCTTGACGGATGGCGACGTGGTCGCCTTCGCCTACGCGGTAGGCGTCGACGGCCAGGCCTTCTTCGAAGCTGTCAGGACGGCCCGAGCATCCGAACTCACGCGCTACCCGAAAGAACTGGAGCTTCTCCTCGCCCAACTCACTGATCCTAACCAACTGGAATGGCCATACGGCCGCTGGCACACCTGGGCCGCCAATAGAAATGACCTGCACCCACATCGCCTGAGCTCACAGCCGGTCAGGCTCTTGAACGGATGAGATTCAGGCGATCTCGGCCAGCCGCTCTCGCCCGGTTGCGCAGCTCGTCCGCGGAAACGCCCTCCGCTAATGCTTTGATGTCCTCGTCCTGACTGCGCTTCTCCCCGCTGAGGAACCGCTGAGCGGGAACGAGGCCTTCCAAATGAAAGGCAGCGTTGCGGGCAGCCATCGAACAATCCTCGAGATTAGCCGGCGTGGGTTCGGCCAGCACACCGAGACCAGAATGAAGGACCAGCACCGAACCCAGCCCATAAAGGGGCAGTCCGCTCAGCTCGTCCGCCATGGTCATCTCATGGGCTTCCTCGAGGCGCGCCATGCGCACACGAACATCCTGCGGATCGACGGCCCCAGGACGCCACAAGAACTCCAGGGTCTCAACATAGATCGCCGCATCGCCGGGTCGGCTATCGAGCGCCGCCGCCCACGAGGCGATATTGATGGCACGCTCCGCGCAGGCCGCGACGAAGATTGCAGCCAGCACCGACGACCCATCAGTCAACAACCTGTCCAGAATCATTTGCAACTATATATCCTCGAGCCGACCCAATAGAAGGTTCTGGTCTGCCAGCCGCTCTCGTTATCGTAAGGGTTTGCCCTGGATCGAACCCTCGGTTCCCAGGATGAGACTGTCGCACAGACCTTTGCCCTTGCAGACACTTCTCGAAGCAGCCCCCGCAATGGGAACTCCTCCGGCATCGTTGATCGCTAGAAGAATGTTGTGCTCGGCATGGGTCAGGCCCTCCCTATTGTGTTCCACGGGGATATGACCGAGCTTCTTCGCGAGCGGCAACTGGGAGACGGTCATGCCCGCGTCGCTGTTACCGACGAAGGTCCTCTCGACCCATCCACCCTGCCCATCGGGAACCCTGGCCGAAATCGTCGCCGCAGTGACCTTTCCATTCTGAACCTGCCACTCACTTCCGCCAATCTTGCCGTAATCCTCAGCAGTGGACCGCATACTGTCGACGAGCTTGAAACAGCTCCATTCCGTCGCCGCAGTTATGAACCAGGACCGGCGTAAGGCCGACGAGTACATAGTACGTGTGCCATATTCACGGCCAAGACGGATAGTTACCTACGTTGGCATGCCGTTAACCTGGATTTTCATCGGCCGGATCCGCATCAACCCTCGACCGAGAGAATCGGCAAGATCGCCGCCGCCGCGCTGGCCGTGCTCCGCATCGAGCACGACCGCACTACATGACGACCGGCAGTAGTCAGAACTTTGCGCGGAATTGATCAATGGGTTATTGAACCAGCAAGATCGACACAAATCAAGTACCTGCAGAACTTTCCGGAAAAATTCGTTGCAGCTCTTCAATCGATGGATAGGTATGAAAAGTTGGATGATTCGAAGGAAAATCCGGCGGAAAGAAAGGCATCCGGAAGCCTTCCAAAAAGACCGCCGTAAGGAACTTCGAAATACCACCCGAGAAATCGATCCATTCACTCCTGCCGGCATTACTCACGGTCAAGTTCCACCTCGCCGGAGAATCGACCGGCTGCATCACCCAGCAGATGACGTCTCCGTCTTCCGTCCTTGCAACCGGCAAAAGATCCTCCGGATCGTATGGCAGATCTCGCCCACTTTCCCGCTGAGCAAAAAGACGCTTTCGATAAGCCAGCGAGAAGGAAACAAGCCGAATGGCCTCAAATCTTGATTTCGGTTGTTGAATATGAATAAATTCGTCAAATACGCCCGGCCCGAAGGTGGCCACGAGTTGCCGATAATCGGGGGGAACCGCCACCCCGAGACGGCGCTCAAGCTCGCTCCATTCCCGAAAAGGAACCAACTCCTCCGATGGCGGCTTGACTGCGCCTCGAAGCCTCTCGACGTCGCTCATCACCAATCCTCATCCCCGACCCCGAACATGCCTGCCGGATTCTTCAACTCAAACGGATCAATCTTGAGGGCGTTAGGTCCGGTCCCGTAGGCACTGATCCGCAGAGCCCTCGGAACAAGCGAATCACCATCATAAAGCGGCTCAACGATGTATTGCACCTTTTGCCCACTCTTAACTGCATCATAGACGGTCTGCTCGATCCCGTCCCGCATGATCGGCGAATTGAGAGGATCTTGCGTGATGGCAGCGAGATTGCTCTTATTACGTTTTCCTCCCAGGCGATCCGCAAGAAGGTGGCCCCTCGCAAGATTCTGAATAGTCCCCTGCCCCTTGGGAAGGCCCTTGATCGTCAGCCCTCTTGCAGGCTGCCCTTGGTCCAGCATGTCTTGTGTAACAGTCGCCCACATGCCGGTGGGACGTCCGAGGTGATCCAGCTTTCCATATCTGACCTGACCACCAGGCCCACTGGTGCTATCCCCGAAATCGTAGAAGTCGAGTTTGCAGTTGTTGTAGTTGTGAACTAAGACTGGGGCGTTGCTGGCGATTACATAGTACGTGTGGATGTCGTCGACGGTGAGGTCGCGCATCACCTCGGCGCCGGTGTGGTTCCGGACCTTGGTGACGTACTGGATCTCGCCGGCTGGGCCGATCAGCGTGGATTCGCCGGGGGTCAGTTTGGCGGCGTTGACCCAGGTGCTGGTGGTGACATCCCAGAAGGGATGGTGTGCCGTGGTCTTCAGTACCGAGGACTCGGTCGGGCCGCGGGTACTGCGGTCGCCCTTGCCCTCGTTCACCTGCTTGGCCTCGGTGTCAGCCGGCGCGGAGGTGACGGTGACGTCGGTCAGTTCCCGGTCGAGGTTGGCGTGCAGCAGCGTGACCTGCCGGGCACCTTCCTCCCCCGTCTCCGGGTCGGTGGCCAGGACCTCGTCGCCGATGGTGATCTCGGAGATCGCGCGGGTACTGCGGTCGGCCATCAGCACCCTGGTGTCCGGGTCGAAGCTGTGTTTCGGGCACCCGGCTTCCACCGGCTGGTTGTTGTCCGGCTCGACGACGTTGCGTTCCGGCCGTTCCAGGTCCTTGCGTTGCTGGCCGCTGTTCTTAGACTCCGGTGACTCCGGCTTGGTGGCGCCCTTCGGCCGGCTCTGCTCCTTCGGATCGGTCCGCGGCGCCTTCTCCCTCGCCTGCTTGGACGCCTGCGGCTTCTCCTCCTGCTTCTGTTTCGACTCCTGGCGTTTTTGTTCCTGCTTCTGCTTCTTCTGTTTCTTCTCCGGCGGCTTGACCTTCTTCTTCGGCATCTTGGGCTTGAACGGCACCTTCGCGACGATGTCGTTGAGGTGCTTACGCGCCGCGTTCAGTACGCCCTGTGCTTGCCGCATCGCGGCCTGCGCGCCCTCGACGATGCGTTTCCACGTGCGGTAGCCCGACAGTGCCCGGTCGACTGCCTTGATCAGCGAGCCGAGCATCTTGGCCGCCTTGAACGGGCCGAGACCGTTCAAGGCCAGATCGACGCAGTCCATCAGGGCGCCGCCGATGCAGCCCATCAGGGAGTTGTAGCCGATCATGTCGAGCAGCATCCCGATGCCGACCTGCAGCAGGATGTCCAGCAGCGGGGTGTTGCTCTCGCGCTCCGCCCGCAGATACTCGGCCTCCTGTGCCGCGATCTCCAGGCCGACGGCCTTCATGTCGCGGTCGCGCTGTTCCATGGCGGCCGTGTACAGCTTCATCGCGGCCTGGTACTTCTTCAGCTCGCAGGCGTAGTCGTACTCGCCGCACTTGCCGTCGACGGCGTTGCCGGTGGTGTCGGTGTTGGTGACCGGGTTGCCCTCGGCGTATGCGAACCGGTTGGACGCACCCGATGTCGGCGTCGGGTTGTTGTTCGCCGTGTCGCGGGTGTCGAAGGCGCCGGTCTCCGGGTCGTACCAGCGCGACCACATGTTGACTTTGCCGGTTCCCTGGTCGGTCCATTCCTGCTGGTAGCCCAGCTTGCCGACCATCCCGCCGCCGGCCAGGATCTTGCCCCACGGGTCGTACGACACCGAGCCGGTCAACGCAGCACCGGTGGCGCCGAACTCGCCGACCACGTCGGTGTGGATGTCGGTCCATGCGTATCGCTTGTTGCTGCCGGAGGCGACACCGACCAGGTCACCCGCCGGATCGCGGACGTAGGCGGTGGTGCCGTCGGCGGCGAGGTCGTTGCCGAGGCCGGTGAAGGTCAGCCCGGGCTGGATCATCCGGCCGAGGCCGTCGTAGCTGTAGGTACTGGTACCGCCGGTCTTGGTGCCTTGGTGGATGACCTGGTTGAACGCGTCGGTGCGAGTTTCGGTGGTCTGGCCGGCGAGCGTCGTCGAGGCCAGGGTGCCGCGTGGCGTGTATTGGTAGACGGTTCCGGCCGAGTCGTCGACGAGCTGGTTGCGTTCGTCGTAGGTGAACGTCTTGGTTCCGGCCTGCAGGCGGTTACCGGATTGGTCGTAGACGTACAGCACCGGGTTGGTGCCGTTGTTCCACTCGGTCAGTCGTCCGGCCCAGTCGTACTTGTAGCTGTTGGACGAGGCTCCGTTGAAACCGGTGGTGACCTTTGAGTTGAGGGTGCCGCTAGTGTTCCAGCCGTAGGCGATCTTCCCGACGGTGGCGCCTGTGCCTCCGTTGGTTTTCAACTCGTCCGACACCAGACGGTGAAGGCCGTCGTAGCCGAACTGGCGGACGTTACCGCCGGTCGCCCCGTACCTGATCGACTTGACCTGATTCAGATTGTTGTATTCATAGGTCATGTCCACGCTGGCGGCCGTGTTAGTGGTCGATTTCAAACGGCCGAACTCGTAGAGGTACGAGGTGGTGCCAGCGCCGTCGGTGCGGCTAGCGAGCGCGCCGTCCTCGTTGTACGTGTACGCCGAGTTGCCGGAGACACCGGTGATTTTCTCGGGAAGACCACGGTCGTTGTATTCGATGGTGTTCGTACCGGCCGAGCCGCTGAACTCGGTCATCCGGCCGGCTTTGTCGAACTTGTAGGTCCGGTCGGTGGTGGCGACCTGCGCGCCGCTGCCGATGCTGCGCTCGAGGCGGCCCATGTTGTCGTATCGCGACTCGATGGAGACGCCGCCGGGTGAGTCGAGGCGGGCCAGTAGCCCGGCCTCGTTGTAGGACATGGTGAACGTGCGATCGGTGGGGTTGGGCGTGGCGGCAGTGGCCGGTTCGATCTGCTTTTCCGGCAGGCCCCAGCTGTTGTACTCGGTGAGGAAGTCGTGGCGCCGGCCGTCGGTGAACTTGGTCCGGTTGCCGGCGGCGTCGTACCTGAACGAGGTATGGATCGTCTCGGATGCGCTGACCGGCTCGTACTGCTCGGTGAGTCGGCCGAGCACGTCGTACTCGAACGTGGTCTCGTGTTTGGCGTCCGGTGATGCCGGGTCGTTCAACCCCGGTTTGTACGCGTTGGTGATCCGCACTGGGCTGCCGGCGATGTCGTAGGTCTGTTCCTTGCGCCGCAGCTCAGCACCGACATCCCCCGCTGTCGCGGGCGCCGCGTGGTCAGACTGCCGGACAGCACGGCCGGCGAAGTCGTAGGTGACGGTGGAGTAGGTGCCGTCGGCCGCGAGTGTGGTGACCGGACGGCCGAGCAGGTCGTAGGTGGTTTTGGTGGAGTTGGTGGCGCCGTCGATCGCCTCGATCGGTTCGCCGGCGCTGTTGAACTTGACGGTGGAGACGACGAGTTTCGGGCTCGTCACCGACATGCGCCAGTCACTGCCGTCGCCGTAGGCGTAGTTGGTGGTGTATCCGGCGTTGTCTTCGCGTACCGCGGTGGTGCTGCTGACGGTGCGGCCCAGGTAGTCGTAGGTTGACGCGGTCACCGCACCGTTGGGGTCGGTGAGCTTCAGCAGGTCCCCGCTGTCGGCGTACTCGTATCTGGTCTTGCCGGTGTCGGGCGCTGTGATCTCGGTGGTGCGGCCGAGTTCGTCGTAGCGGTATTCGGTGGTGTAGCCGCGCGGGTCGGTGCTGGATGTGACCTGTCCGACCTCGTTGTAGACGACGGTCCGTTTCGCCGTAACCGTGACTTTGTCCGGCCTGGTGTACGACGGGGCTTGCGACTCCACCAGGCGGCCCACACCGTCGTACCGGTTGACCGACTTGTTGCCGTTGGGGTCTTCCTGGTCGGTGACCTCCCCGAAGGTGTTGTAGCCGATCTTGGTGGTGGGCAGCACCGAGCCGTGGCCCTCGACGTGGACCTCCGGCTGGAACGTCTTGACGGCCCGGCCGATCGCATCGTTCTCGATCCTGGTGATCCGGCCGTGCGGGTCCGTCACCGAGGTGACCGAACCGTCGGTACTCAGGTCGAAGGTGGTACGGCTGACCTGGCCGGAGGCTTCCAGTGTGCCGGCGCGGACCTGGCCGATCTCGGCGGCGGTCAGGGCGCTCTGATAGAGACGGACGTCGTCGATCGTGCCGAGGAAGGTTCCGGTCGAGTCGGCGGCCGCGCCGATGCGCAGGTCGGTCGCCCGGTTGTTCAGTGGTTCGGTCGTCGAGATGCCCGCCTTACGCACCCCGGCGACGTACAGGTCGGCGGTGCTGGTGGCGCCGGCCTGAGTGGCCGGGTTGACCGCGACGGCCAAATGCGTCCAGGCGCCGGTGGTGGCCGGGACCTTCTCCTGGCTGGTCAGCCAGTCGATGGTGCCGTCGGCCTTGCGGTACGACATGGCGAGCTGCCACGACGCGGAGTCCTTGTGGTACAGCAGCTTCAGTGCCGAACTGCCGGTGTCGCCGTTCATCGACGCCACGTACCGGTCGCTCTGGCCGGTGGTGCTCTCCAGGTTGGCCCAGGCAGTCAGGGTGTAGGGCCGCTGGATGTCCACGGCTGGCTGTCCGATGATTCCGCCGGGCGCGGTGCCGTCGAATCTGGCGGCACGGCTGTTCTGTGCGTCGGCCGCTGTTCCGGCGTGGGCTTCGGACCAGGTGACGCCGCCGGTCACAGTGCCGTGGTTGTTACCGGCGCTGTCCGTAGCCGTGGCACCAGCTGTTTCGTTGAGCTTCCACCGCGCGACCGGGGTCTGCCCGGCGGACAGGTAGGTGGTCTGCTGCTGCCGGCGTCCGAGCCGGTCATACGCGGTGTCGGACCGGCTCAGGAGGGTCTTGTCGTTCCAGGCCTGCGTGCTGAGGACCTCGTCGTCGGGCGAGTAAGTGAAGGTTGTCGTGCGGTAGGTGGTGGGCTTCCCGGGCTCGGTCACCTCGAGGATGGAGCTGATGTTGCGGCCCGCGTTGTCGTACGCGCGGGTGGTCTTCGTCCGGTTGTTGTTGGTGAGCTGGACCTCCACCTTGCCGGTCTTGTCGTAGCTGTTGTGCTCGAGCACGTAGGACTGCGGGGTGCAGGACTGCGGCGATTTGTCGGTGCAGACGCTGGTGCGGGTGGTCGTCACGAGCAGGTTGTTGTCGGTGTATGTGTAGCTGGTGACGCCCATCGTGTCGGTCTCGGAGGCGAGCCGGCCGGCCGGGTCGTAGGCGAGCTTGCGGACGGTCAGGTCTTTCTTGTTACCCAGCTCGTCGCGCGTGCCGTTGACCACGATGGTGGCCGTCTCGTTGCCCGCGGCGTCGAACTCGGTCTTCACCACGCTGTCGTCGGCGTGGATCTGCTCGACCACCCGCCCGTACGCGTCGTATTTGAGCCGGGTCGTGTCGTTGTTCTCGTCGGTCTCGGAGATTCGACGTCCCTTGCCGTCGTAGCCGTAGCTGACGGTGCGGGACGCGTCGCCGCCGCGCGCGTCGGAGACTGTCTCCGACTCCATCAGCCCGTCGACGTTGTAGACGACAGTCGTGACGGGGCGGTGCCTCTCGCCGTTTACAGCGTTCGCCACTTCGGGCGCTCGCACCTCGACGACTCTGTCCAGGGCGTCGTGGGCGTAGGTCGTCGTGGCATCGGTGCTACCGGGGACGCCCGGATCGGCGAGCTGAACCTCCTCGACGGTACGGCCGAGGCCGTCGTACCTGTACCGGGTGACGGCACCTGCCGGGTCGATGACCTCGGCGACGTCACCGTTGCGGTGGTACCGGATCGTCTGCATGCCGCCGTCGGGTTTGACGATCCGCCACGGCAGGCCGGCCACGGTCTGCACACCGTCGAAAGCACCGTTGGCGCTGTTCGCCGTGGTGTAGGTAATGGTGGTTCGGCGGCCGATGGGGTCGGTCTCGGTGAGCCGGTTACCGGTGACGGGGTCGTACGTGTACGTCGTCAGGTAATTCGATTGGGTTGCCGATTCTGAGCCCGGGCCTCGTTGTTCGATCAGTCGGTCGTTGCGGATGTGGGTCGGGTCGCTGGTATCCAGGAAGTACTTGGAGTACGACGTCGAGCAGTTGTCGGCCGACCGGTCCTGACACGTGGTCACCGATACCACGTTGCCGCGGTCGTCGTGCTCGTTGATCGTCATGTTGCCGTTGGCGTCGGTGACCGTACGCAGGTGGCCCTTGCCGCTGTAGCCGTAGCGGGTCTCGTTCCCGCGCCCGTTGACGTCGGCGACCTTCCGCCCGTAAACGAGGTCGTTGACCGTGGTGGTCTTGATGCCGTCCGGCCCGGTGATCGTGTAGTCGACCTGGCCGAAAGGGCCCTTCTTGGCGGCGTCACGTGCCTTGAACTGATACGACGCCTGCGTCGCGTCGATCTCCGAGGAGTAGAACGCAACCTCGGCGATGCTGCCGGAGAAGTAGCTGGTTGCGGCGGAGTCGACGTAGTAGAAGTTCGCCGGTGCACCCTCGACGTATCCGGCACCGAGGGTGTACCTCGCCGTGGTGTTCGGGTTCATATCAGTCGAACCGGTGGACGACTGTGCCTTGGCGCCGTCGACGTACAGCGTCTGGTTCTTACCGTTGGTGGTCAGCACGGCGTGGTGCCATTTGTCGTCGTTCACCTTGGTGTTGCTGGTCAGCGACGGCAGCCAGCCCTGGGCGACGGTGGTGTTGCAATCCCACAGCGTCAGATCGATGCCGTTGTTGCCGGACCCGTTGGGGATGTCGAGGCAACGCTGGGATTTCAGGTTGTAGAGCCGGCCGGCCGACGCCTGCCACTGCTGAGACGTGTCGCCGTTACAGGTCCAGAGCGTCAGCTTGGTGCCGTTCGCGGTGGCGCCACCGGCCGGAGTGAGGCACTTGTTGAACGCCCGGATCGTGTACTTCGAGAAATCCGTGCCGACCGGTACGAGCTGCCAGTTCTGCGCGATGCTGCCGTTGCACGCCCAGCTTTGGACGGCGGTGCCGTCAGCGCTGGCACCGCCGTTAAGGTCGAGGCACTTGCCCGCGACCTGGACGGCGTTGATCGGGCCGGTCGGGGTGTTCGAGGGCGACAGGGCGCGCAGCTTGCCGTCCGGGGAGATCCACATCGTCGGCCGGTCGTAGCGGGTCGCACTCTGGGTGGAGCTGTACTGCATGCCGAGCAGAACGGTGCGGGCGGTGCTGGACGTCTTGAACCACATCGACACCGAGCTGCTGTTCGGTGGTGTCACTCCGGCCGGCAGAGCCAGGTATGAGCTGTCCTCGGCCCTGAAGGTGGGGGCCGGGTTCTTTCGTCGCCCTGGGAATATCGGATCCGGGGCGTCGAACGGGCCGGCCTCGCGGCCGAGCAGGACGTTGTTGTAGTTCGCGTCGCTGCCGTTGATCTCGTTCTTGGCGATCTGAGTACCGGTCTCAGCCATCCGCCAGTAGTTGGTCGGAGCGCCACCGAGGACGGCGCTCTCGTAGACCTGGGTTGTGCCGGTTACCGTCGGAGGCTCTGGCGTCCACTTCTCGCCGTTGCCGTCGGTGACCTCGCTGACCCTGCCTGTGACGGTGTTGTAGGTGATGCTGGCACTTGCCGCCTCGGACGGGCGGGCCACCCGGGTCAGTAGCTTCGTCGCCGGCTTCGTGAATGTCTGGGCGGCCCACAGCTCGGTGACCACCTTCGAGTCGACCGCATTGTCGAAGACGGCCACCTCGCCGATGGAGCCTTTGAAGTGGTTGCGGGTCCCCTTGTTGTCGTGATTGCTTTGGATGCCGCCGTTCGGCCAGCCGCCGCCGAGGAATCCCTTGCCGAGGAAGGCGCTGCGCGGGCCGATGTCCTGGATCGTGATCCCGGTCTGGTAGTCCACCGGCGTGGGATTGCCGTCGAGGTACATCTCCTGCTTGTTGCCCGACGTGGACAACACGACGAAGTGCCACTTGCCGTCCACGATGTTGACGCTGGACGCGAGCGGGTCATGCGTGCGGGGAAGGATCGTCTGGTCGAGCGGGCGGTCCTTACCGCACGCCATGATCCGCATGGCGGCGCCAACGATGTTCTCCAGCTTCACGCTGACCGACGAATCCATGCAGGCGTACGAGTAGAGGTGCACGATCTGACCGTTCGCCCGCACGTCCCAGCGCTGGTACTCGGAGTTCGGGCTGCAGGGCCGGGTGACGATGAGGGTTCCGTTGGTGGTGTTCTGGTCCTCGGGCTCCAGGCACTTCGTCTCGCCGCCGGTGTCGACCTTGAGCTGGCCCACCGTTGTCCAGGTGAACAGCTGGTTGTTTGCGCCGTTGCAGCCGGTGAGCTCGACCATCGTGTCGTTCGCCGCCGAGTTGCCCTTGACTGCGAGGCACTTCCCTGTCGCGGCGACGGTGAGCGGGGTCTTCTGGTCGCGGCTGAGGGCTTTGGGGAATGAGCCCATCAGGCGGCCGTCCCAGCCGACGTACAGGGTCGGGTTGTACGCCCGGTGGGTTGTCGTCGCGGTGGAGTTCGCGTCCTCCCCGGACTGGCTGAGCAGGACACCGGTGCCGGCGGTCGCCTTGAACCACATGGCGACGGCCTGATTCGAGGCGTCGTTGGCGATGCCGGCCGGCAAGCGGACTTGCGAGGAGGTGCCGTCGAAGCCGGCCACGGTGGAGGTGGTCCCGGCCATCGGGCCGGCTTGGCCGAGAGCGACGCTGTTGTTGTAGGTGCCGACGTCGGCACCGCCGTTCTCCAGCGTCGTGCTCTCGGCGCGGGTGCCGGAGGTCTCGTTGAGCCGCCAGTACGAGCTCGGCCGGGTATTGGTGACCGCGGTCGGATACAAGGAGCTGGCGGTGCCGTACTGGTAGGTGTGACACTTGTCCGGGTTCACCGGCGGGCAGACTGCCGTCAGGTTGTCACCGGTGTACCGGTACGTCCACGTGCTGACGCTGCTCGGGTTCTCCGGGAAGGCAGGGTCGGTCGAAACCGTGGACACCCGCGGCGGTGTGGTCGTCGTCCACGCCAGATGCAGCTTGCGTCCCGACGCCGACTCGATCGACGTCAGCCGGTTGCCGGTGTAGTGGAACTTCTGCTGCCTGCCACCGTTGTCGGTGATCGACAGGAGCACGAGCTTGCCCGCAACCGGCTTCCTGGAGAAGCGATAGGTGGTGCCGTCCTTCTCCCGCAGCAGGTATCCGTCCTCCTGGGCGGCTGGAATCGCGGCCAACGTCAGGCTCTTGCCTGCCGGCGAGGAGTACGAGCCGTCGCTGTTACGGCCGAAGGCCAGCTCACGCCCGGTCGGGTAGGTCACCACGACCGTGTTCAGCACTGTCGAACCGCTGGTCGTCTGCGACTTCTCGACGACTTTCGCGTCGGCGACGCTGGACCAGCCGGCACCGAAGGCCTGATCGGTGCGCGGATCGATGCTGTTGTACGAGCGGACGATCTCCAGCGGCGGGCCGACCGTGTTCACCATCGCATCACGGGCGGAGGTCGTGTAGTTGCCGATCACCGGGTCGAATCCCTGCCCCGAGTTCTGTGACAGGCTGGAGGTGACCGAGGGCTGCGGAACCGGCGTCACCAACAGGTGCTTCGTGGCGTACCTGGAATTGTCGGCCAAGCCGTCGCGGACCAGCACGGTCCAGTAGTACGACTCGTTCCACTGCAGTTTCCCGGCCGGTACGACCCAGGATCGCTTCGTGGTCCAGTCAGTCTCGGCGATCGTCGTCTTGTTGTCCTTGGCGTAGACGATGAACTTGTACTGCAACGACTTCGGCCAGTTGTCCGGGTCTAGCGCGTCCGCGATCAGTTCGGGCGTCAGTGTCGTGGTCGCCGCCCCATAACCCGGGTACTGCTCGTTGACCTGCGGTTCGGCGTTGTAGTCGTAGGTCAGTTCCAGGTAGGGGTTGGTCGAGGTGCCGTAGTTGGCCGAGGTGAATCGCTTGAAGCCCGCCGACTGCGTCTCTGACGCGGTGAGGGCCAGTCCGAAGTTGGACAGGGTTCCCAGGGACCAGCCGTTGAAGATGTGGATCGGCAGATCCATCGCCACCCGGGTGCCGTTGCCGGGATTGCTGCCGGTGTTACGGCAGGCGGCGGTGTCGCTGTTGATCGTCTCGGCGGAGATCGGTGTCGAGTACGAGGGGCCGGATGCCAGCGTGCCGCCGGCGGCGACGATGTCCGCGACCGTCCAGCTCTGGGTCACCCGGTGGACGTAGACCGGCTCGGTGTTGGTGCAGTTGTAGGACCACGAGTGCCACAGGCTCAATTTCGCCGACATGATCTGCGTGCCGACGAGCTTGTCGTTGTCGAATCTGTCGAAATGGATGAAGGACCGCGACCGGGTGCTTCCGCCGTCCCAGGTGCCGACCGGTAGATCGTCGCCGTTGTGGTTACCGGTCGTGCTGGTGTCGTCGACAAACACATCTCCGGTGTCGGCCGTCTGCAGCGTGGGGTCCACCCGCACCGGATACTGCCGCACCGGATCGTTGAGCCAGGCAGCGTCGGCCGTCACCTTCAACGCCGGACCACCGTCCACGGTGATCAAGTCGTAGCGCACCTGCGACGACTCCGCCGGGGCGCCCGAGCGCGGGTCGACCTTCGAGTCCTCCATCCAGCCCCGCGGCACCAGCATGGCCACGCTGCCGTCGGCGGCGAGCAGGTGCAACGAGCCGTCGGCCTGCTTCTTCGCGGTCAGGCCCTCGAGTTTGAGCGGGAACACCCACTCGTTGCCCGCCGCCGGCGACTTGAGGATCAGGGTTTCCTTCAGGCCGTTGTTCAGCGACCGCAGTTCGAGGTCGGTGTGCGGCAGGATGTCGCGGTAGGTGGCCGTCTCGCCGTCCACAATGGCGGGGACTGCGGCCGCGCCGGCCAGGTCGTAGGCGATCGTCCGGCCGGACGCCGTCACTGACACCAGCGCCTCGTCGGCGGACTCGACCCGCTCGGCCGCCGGGAGGGACGCGGTTTCCGGCGAGGCATCCGTCGAGGCCGGAGACGGACCAGTGCTGGCCAGAGGCGATTCGGTGGTGGCTGGAGACGGCTCGGTGGTGACTGGAGACGGCTCGGTGGTGGCCGGTGCCGCCGCGTCCGCGCCCACCGCGCTGAGACTGACGTCGATCGAATTGGCACCCGCCTCCAGGCGGTCACCCTGCGGGGTCAGGGTCGCGTCGATCGGCTGATAGGTGCCGTCCGACGCCTTGTAGTTGACCGGCGAGTCATAGATGTGGCGGGTAATCGACCCGTCCTCGTTGCGGAACTCGTCATAGGTCGCCGACGACTTCTCCGGCAACCGCTCACTGGTCGCCTCGTCGAAGCTGCTCTCGTCACCCAGTTTGGGAGGCGTCGTGAACGGCTTGGCCTCCGGACTGGCCGGTTGACCCGGATCGGTCGTCTCCGGCGCCTTGGTGGCGCCCTTGCCCGGGCCGACGTCGGCGCTGGTCGCGGCCGACGACACGGCATCACTGGCATCTGCCGGGTCACCGGCGGTCACCTGCACCGGCAAGCCGGTCACGGCAGCCAGCGCCGGTGGCTGCCGCAGCACCGACACCAGACCCGACAACGGCCATCCGTCGCCCTCCGGGACCACCTCGGGAGGCACACCCAGGGAAAGACCGACAGTAAGCGCAGTGACGACAGCGATCCGCCGCCTCATAGTGAGCCCCGCTCTCACAGAAACTTCATAGGCGAGGCGAAGCCTGCGGGAGAATGATCAATCTCTGCAAGATCTTGATTACCGCCTGTTCACATGCATACCCTCCAGCCGTGTCCAAGAAGTCAGTTTCCGCCGGTCCAAAGTGGCGCGAGTCACAGTCGTCGATGACGACGGCTCAACTCGCCATGCGGCAGACCATCGTCCGGCACCCCTGGCGGGCCGGCACCGCCGCCGGCATCGGACTCGCGGCCGTCACTGGACTCCTGGCCTGGGCACTCTGGCCGGAACAGCCGCGTCAGCGGGAGTACCTCGACGCCACCGCCTGCCTGCTCACCGACAACAACGGCCTCACCACGGCACCCGCGGACTCGGTCTGGCCCACCATGCAAGACATCTCCGCCACCACCCTGGTGCGCGTCCAGCACCAACGCACCGACGGACCGCAGACCACCGAGAACGCCACCACCCACCTGGCCACACTCGCCTACACCGGGTGCCAGACAATTGTCGCCACCGGCAAAGCCCCGATCGACGCCGTCACCGCACGGGCCGGCTCCTACCCCAAGGTCACCTTCATCACGGTCGGGTCCGGAACGCCGGCGGCGAACGTGCAGGTCGTGGACGCCACCGGCGACGCGGTACGCTCAGCCATCACCGATCAGCTGACCGCGCTCGCCGAGGACGCGTCCTAACACGCCCTATCAAACCTATTCCGGGCGCGCCGTCTCACGATGTCGTCGACCATGTTGCGTAGGTCGGCCCGCTCCTCAGCCACGGCAGCATGATGGCACAGCACAGACGAGCCGGTGGTGATCGCTGCATCCAGAGAATGATTTGTCGATCCTTGATCCTGCTGTGATCGGGTGCGCACACATCGGCACGACCGAGCGCCGCCAGCAGCGGTCAGCCGCGGCGCTGGGTTGCGAGCGGATCGCGGCATGAGAATGCGTTGACCAGCGGCTAAGCCGTTGTCTGGTATCAAGGTGGCGTGACGGATCGCGGGCTACTCGACATGATCCATGGCACCCCGTGGATCATTGACCTGCTCACCTGGTTCGACTTCGAGGTGGCACGGGCCGCGGACGGACCGATCCAGCCGGTGACGTTGACGAGCGGAGAGCCGTTGGAGGCGATCGCCGGCGACGGTACCGGCGGATGCTTCCTCCTCGTCGGGACCGGGGATCTGCGGCCAGTGCTCTATGTCGGCTCGGAATGCGAGGGCGGCCTCGTCGCGAGAAGTCTCCGTGACGCCCTGGCTCTCGTCGTCGGGGTCTCCAGCCTGCACGACGCCACCACGATTCCTGCTGAGCAGAACGACGGCCGGGACTTACGCGACTTCCTCGGTCGCACCGACTCCGAGATCCGCGAGGACCACCCGGAACTCGACGCGAACCGTGACCGCCTGCGAAGGGCTCTCGGGCTGCCTCCGGTCGAGGACACTCTTCTCCGATCATTGCAGGCTGCAGCCGCAGACTTCCGCTATCGACCCCTCACCGAGCAGGGCGTCCGACTGCGTCCAATGCTGACCTGGCTGGAGAAAGCCGAGGAAGCAGCACACCCAACGGTTGCAGAACCTCCCGTGGCAGTGGCGCCTTCGTCACCGCCGGACGAGCCGCTACCGGGCCAGATCACGTTGTTTTGAACCCGCCAACACCGGCCTGATCGCGGCCAGAGGGCGCCTCGCGAGCGGCTGGCGTTTCAGGGCGCAAGAAGCGCTTCGTCGCGCCACACATCTTCGTACCCGGGTGCCAGAATCACGCCGAAACCGGGTGGCAGCGTGAGATACGGAAGCAACTCGGGAAAGCGACGTCTCGCGTGCTCGATGTGCATGGGGCTGAAGAAATCATCGTCGTCCTGCGGGATCTGCCCACCTCGCCACACGTACCAGCCGTTGGACTGCCCGACGGGCGGATGGCGAACCGCGTTCAACGGCTCCATGTCCGCCGGCCGCCCCAGCGCGACACCGATCATCGTACCGGGCCGGGGCCGAAGCGAGGCGACGCCGAACCGGCGGCACATCCGACGCTGTGCCAACAAGATCCGCACGCCGAATAATCGCATGGCCGCCGCACGTCCGATGAGGCGCCGGGTGAAAGCGGCCCGGGCATCTGCGGCGATCGGCCACGGGCGCCATCAGCGGCAGATCCGGATGTCGGCTGCGATGATCCAGTCCATGAAAGTTCGAGTCGCTGCTGTGTATGCCGGCGTGCCGACGATGGTGGACGCGATGCTGGCGGGTACCAGGGTGACGGCGGAATGGGTCGGTCCTCGGCCGGCCGCTGGCGATGTCGCTGACGTGGAGCTAGGTATCGATGAGGCTCTGAAATGGGGGCACTCGATCGCCGTTGACGACGATCAGTTGACTCTTCGGGAAGGCCCGCGGCTACGTGGCACCGTCGAGATGCAGAAGCAAGATCTCCTGACGATTCGCATCGCCGAAGGCCTTGCGGAGGTTGAGGTCGATGATCCTTCGATCGACGTGCGTCACGGTACCGCGGTTGCTCTGGTCGTCGGCCCCGTCAAGCTGTACCCGACCGGCACATGACCTTGACGCTCCTGTTGCTTCATCGCGGCAGACATCCCATGTTTTTCGTTGTCAAGTGGTTGGCTGCAGATGGGCCCAGGCGGTGGCTTCGTCGTAGGAGGTCTTGGTCTTGAGGCAGCCGTGCAGAATGCCGACCAGGCGGTTGCCCAGCTGGCGCAGGGCGGCTTGGTGACCGATACCTCGTCCGCGTAGTGCCTGGTAGTAGGCGCGGGCGCCGGGTGAGCCGCGCATGGCGCAGAACGCCCACTGGTGCACGGCGTCGGCCAGGCGCCGGTTGCGGGCGTAGCGGGCCAGCACGACCCGGCGACGGCCCGACGCGCGGGTGATCGGTGAGGTCCCGGCGTAGTTGCGGCGGGCTTTGGCGTCGGTGTAGCGGTGCGGGTCGTCGCCGAACTCGCCGAGGATCCGGGCGCCGAGCACCATGCCGAGGCCGGGCAGGCTCAGATAGCGCTCAGCGTCCCGGTGCCGGCCAAAATGGTCGGCCATCACCCGACCCAACTCGTCGATCTCGATGTTCAAGATATTGATCAGCTGGACCTGGCTGGACACGATCGCGGCGTAGGCCGTCTGGACTGGCCGCGGCTGACGCAGCTGCTGTTGCTTGAAGATCTGCTGGAGTGTGATGGCCCGGCCGTCGAGGTCACGGCGCCCGGCCCGGCGCAGCACGGCGACGACGGTCAACCGGGTGAGCCGGGCGGCCTGGTCCGGGTCCGGCGCCCGGTCCAGCAGTTCGAGGGCATCGCTGGCGGCCAGGTCGTCGAAGGCCTGCAGGGCGGCGGGGAAGAACTCTCGCAGCACCGACCGCAGTCGCAGGACCTGCCGGGTGCGGTCCCAGACCAGACTCTGATGGGCTCTGGCCAGCAGCTTCACCGCTTCGGCCGCAGGGCTGTCGCCGGCGACCTGCCGGTGATGGTCGTGGTCCAGGCGCACGATCTCGGCCAGCACGTGGGCGTCACCGGCGTCGGACTTCGCGCCCGAGGTGGAATGCCGTTCCCGGTATCGGGCCGACGACATCGGATTGATCGCATAAACTTGGTAACCGGCCGCGAGCAGGGCCTGAACCCAGGTGCCGCGATCAGTCTCGATCCCGATCCCGACCTGCCCCGACGCCTGCACCGGGTCCAGATCGGACCACGAATCCGGCAGGTGCTCGGCGATCAACGTGTGCAGCCGGGTGATGCCCTCCAGCCCTTCAGGCAGCCTCGCCCGGGCCAGCCGGTGGCCGCCCTCGTCGAGGATCTCGATGTCGTGGTGGTCTTCGGCCCAGTCGTCACCTATCCAGATCATCTCGCACCTCCGACTCCGGAAACTGCCTGGTAGCAGCGTGGAGGAGACGCCAGCGATCTAATAGTCAAGTGCTCACCACGACCGCGGGGCACGTCATCTCATCAGCTATCTCATCTCCTCACGACCAGCGGGCGCACGGTCTGCCGCAAGACCTCAACAAGGGTCCGAAGAGTGGAGTGCTGACCCGCCAGCCGCTACTGGAGCCATCCTGCACCTACAGGCTGACGAAACCTATTAGGAGAGTGCGTTCGCTGACCGGAAGCAACGCCATGTTCTGGCAGCTATGCTGGGAACTTCCATGAGGTTGCCACCGGTAGAAAGAATCCAAAGCGCTGCGGAGCTGCGGATGTATGGAGCGCTTTGCGCCGTGCGTTTAGCGCAGGTGGGAGCACTGGGCGATTTCGCGTATCGAGAGCCGCTTGATCATTATCTTGATGGGCTGTTCAACGAAATTCCCAGAAGTCCTGATGATCGCGAGTGCCTGATTCGGTCCAGGAGATTTTTCTTTGGAGACGACGTCACGCGGATCAAGTTCTATCAGAGCAAAGCTATCGGAATTGCACTGATGGTCGGCGGTGACGAGCTATCGCGTCCCCTAAGTGCACGTGGCATCATGTTCGCGACCTCCAATGCATGGTCGAGCCTCGATGAACTCTGCCGTAGCTCCACCTCGCTCGCGTTCGAAGAAGATCACTTCCGAGGTCAAGAGATGCAACTACAGGGTGACGATGTCATGGACATCGTCCACCCGCCCCATGGGGTCGATCACTGGACCCCGTTAAGGGACAGGGCGCGAATAACTGGCAAGAGCGTAGCGGCATCGCTACTCAAAGTTTCTCAAGAGCTGCACTGGAAAGACGAACTCGGGATACCTGGATTCCGCGGCAAGACCGCCGAAGAGGAGGAAGGAGATCGGCTATCATCACTCGTCGAGAGTGATGCACCTACCGACCATTGGTAGAAGTCTTATCGTCCCTTAAAACGCACTCAACTCGGCATGACAGTAAGTTGGTTCCGCGCCAACCAGCAATCGTCAGCGGACACAGCCGTTTCCGACGGCCCACCCGAAAAGGCGTTCGCCGCACATAACGTGGAGCATCTGACGCTAGTGGTCCGTCCGCCCCTCGCCCCGCGCCGAGGGCGGAGCGGGTCCGCGCTTCGCGACGGCGTTGGTAGGTCCCTTCCAGGGCATCCGCCGGCCCGAGCCGCGGGCCTACGTGATCAGTGTTCCGCCATGGCCGGCGTCGTCCTCAACACCGACGCCGTGTTCGCCAGCCTCGATTGCTCGGAAGCACGCCGCTGGTTAATCCACTCTCGGCACCCGGGCGCAGCCTAGCCAGTCGACACTCGGCAGGCCCTGACGCACGCTCTTACCGGATGCCTACCACATTGACAGGAGGGACATAACTCTCACTACGGAGCTGGCCGCCCCGGACTCACCCGCATCGCACCTGTTACGCGACCTCTTTCCCAACAACGACGCCATCACCAGCGACTGGCGCTCCCAGGTTCAGGCGCTACGCCCGGTCGTCGCCGGTCTCGCCGGAGACGACCGGACCAAAGTCGGCAGCGCCATCGAGTGGTGCATCAGCCCCAGCCTGGCCGACACCGTGCCGTACGCCGATGTGTTCGAGCTGATCCCCCGCGACGAAGCGGCACGAATACGCCTATCCAAGCTGCCCCTCTGTGACCGCAACATGAAGGAACCCGTCCGGGTGAATTTCTCCCGGACGGGTTCCTCGTGAACTATGCGAGTGGAATAGTGCTAGATAGCAGTATGCTATTGTGGGTATAGGTGCGTGTCGATCCTCGGACACGTAAACCCCTACGGGGTTATGGATTTCTTTTAGTGACCGACCTCGCCGTTATACGGCGAGGTCTTCTTTTTGTCGGGCGGCCTATTTTCGGTAGCGGGAAACGACCAAATCCTATCGGATTGCCTCCCGCATCCCCTGTCACGCCTGCCAGATCTGCGCTGCTGACTCCGATGACGTCCGGAATGACGAGCTGTACGTTTTCAGGCAAAGGCCCGACCAGCGCGACAATGTCGCGTGAACAGCGCAATGTCACCTGCCGTGCCCGCAGGAAGCCGGACAAGGCCACACGGTCCCATAGCGTCTGGGTGTCACCGGTCACCCTCTCCAATTCGCTGGCGGCCGCGGCCAACAGTGCATCTTCGCGCGCGTAGAACGGCAGTGGCGAGTTGGCGGGACGAGCGGTTCGGTAGCCGTGCCGGCAGCGGTACGCGGCTTTGCCGTGTACCCACAGCGGTTCCGCTCGGCGCTCGCAGACATCGCAGATGATGAGACCGGTTATCAGGTAGTGACGTTCCTGCCCGTCGGCTGGCACAGCGAGGGAGGAGATCCGTTGTGCTGCGACGAAAGTCGCCTCGTCGATCAGGGCCGGATGTGCCAGTACACCGGAGATCACCCACTGATCCTTGGTGCTGGCCCGCCGGGTGGTCGTTCCGCCGGTGTCACCGCCGCCGGGCCGGGTCTCATGGTGGAGGATCTTCTGCCGGTCCCACACCTGCCGTCCGGTGTAGCGCGGATTTGCCAGGATGCCGTCCACCGCCCGTGTCGCCCAGCTCTTGCCGTTGCGATGCGGGTTGCGGCCGGGGTCGGCTGCGGAGGGGCAGGCGACGCCGCGGTGGGTGAGCATGGCCGCGATCGTGGCGGGGCTGTTGCCGGCGAGGCGCTGGGTGAAGATCCAGCGGACGTGCGGGGCGGTGGCCGGGTCGGGTTCGAGGCGCTGGAGTCGTCGTCCCCAGCGGGCGTGTGCCGGGTTGGGGTGCGGTCCGGCGTCGGCCAGGTGGTAGCCGTAGGGCGGACGGCCACCGAGGAACCGGCCTCCGTCGCGGGCGAGAGCGCGCATCGCTGTGAGGGTTCGGTGCCGGGCGCGCAGGACCTCGCGGCGGGCGTCGTTGCCGAGGAGGGCGATGAGCGCTCTGTGGGTGGGGTTGCCGGGGTAGAGGGGGCCTCCGAGTTCCGGGAGCCAGAGTGTGATGTTGCTATGGGTCAGGGTGGGGAGGAGTTGCTGAAGTTGGTTGCCGCTGAAGGCGCGGTCGGATTCTCCGACGATGATCGCGTCGAACTCGCGCTTCGGGTTGCGGATGGCATCGAGTAGGCGGCTGGCCTGAGGGCGGTCGTGCCAGGGGAGGCTACGGGAACAGCCGATGTCGAAGTAGTCGCACACGATGGCGCCGGCGGTGCCGACTGCCTGGGTGGCGGCCTCGCGCTGCCACTGGTGTGAGGCGACGGGATCTTGGTGGTTCGCGGTGGAAACGCGGCCGTAGAAGGCGAACCGTAGACGACTTTGTGCAGGCGGGGGCGTCTTGAGGCCGCGACGGCGAGGGCTGGGCTGGTCTTGGAGCCATCGGGCGAGGCCACTGGTGTCGTGCGCTGTGGCCACGATGGAGTTGTACCTTTCGGCCAGGATGTTGGTGAGCACCGTATCGGGCTATTGATCTTGTTCGCGTTGCGGGGTGCTCGTCCTGTCGAGAATTCCGTCGTGTGTGTGCCAGGAGACTTGGTGTGGCCTATAGAGCGGCGTCCTGCTCGCGCGCGCAGCATCATTGGCTGGACTTGCCTTCGGTGTGGTCGGGTGGATGGCGCCTTCGAAGCCCAGGACTCCTTACTTCAGGTTCGTGCCGGGCCACGGGGCGCCGCGGTTATGTGTAGGCCAGAAGGCTGCCAGCGACCGTGACACCCGCCCACGACGTCAGGGAGACGACCGCAGCGGTTCGGGCGGCCGCAGGCGATGGCTTGCCCAAGTCCCAGTCGGACACACTGCGGAAGGTGCGCCGGTGGAAGATCAGGACGTTCAGACCGGCGATCAGCAGGAGGCCGAGCTTGAACGGAGCGCTGCCACGTTCCGCCATGACGCTCGCGCCTGGCACGAACATGAGTACGCCGGTGACGGCCGCTATCCCAAATCCGAAGCGGGACAGCGGGAGGAGATAGCCGGCCACGGTAGTCACCGGCAACTTCTGCTGCCCGAGCCCCAGCAGCCGAAGGTCGAAGGCCGCAGCCGGGCCGATGAGCAGGGCGATACCCAGGATGTGGAGGCTCCCGAGCACCGGATACAGGTACGCCGTGCCACGGATGGCTTCGGCGAGCGGGCCATCCTGGAGCCAGGAGAAGACGTCGTCCATGACTAGCGCTCTCACGCTCGGCGCGAGCGTGAGCGCAGGTACAGCGTTCCGCCCACCACGCCGAGCAGCAAGACGATGCCGGCTGTGCCCCACACCAGGATCGGCGACGTACCGTCGGAGTTCTCCCCAGCCGCTGTCGCATCCTGGTTCCGGTCGGCTGTCGACGCGTCGCTGTCGGGGTACGGGACCGGCAGCGGCCGCGCCGGCAGTTCGCTGCCGAGCACCTGGTTGACCGGCTGTCCGTTGCCGTACCAGAAGACGACGGGACGGAACTCGTCGTCGTGACTCCTGCCGATGTAGCCGACCGCTTCGACCCGTTCGCCGTCGGCGAGCGGGCGGTCGAGACCCCACCGTCCCGTGTAGGCCGGCGGTGCGATGACGACCTCCAGCTCGTCATGGGAGCCGCTGTACGACGGGGCATCGTTGATCGGGCCGCTGTCTTCGGGGGCTTGGAGCTGCTCGGGCAGGGCCAGTTCGGGCGTGTCCGCGGGGCGGTCGCTTTGCAGAGTGAGATTGAAGAAGGAATGCGGGTCGCCCCAACGGACCTCCGAGACGGTGCCCGAGATGTAGTACAGGCGGTCGGTGTCGAAGTCGTCGAATCCGTGGTGGGCCTGCGCGGGAGTCGCGGGAGCCACGATGAGCGTCACAGCGACGGCGAGGGACGCCGCCGCAAGCCTGCCGACGCGGGTGCGTGTGGTGGAGCGCATGTGAAGTCGGTCCTCTCGGGAAGGTTCGGGGAATCCGCAGCCGCGGACCCCATCTCGCTGGGGAACGGGAGTCCCGGCGGCAGGGGTCCTGACAGGGACGTCTTCTTCTGCAGGGGTTGGATCGCGCTCAGCTGAGCGGTATCCCCGTGCGTTCGGTGAAGGCGGAGACCAAGGCGTCCTGCGCTGCCTCGTCGTACACGGCGGTGAACGCGGTCCTCCGGTTTTCTTTGGAAGAGGAATTGCCCGGTGACTTGGCCTCCTGAGTTCCTTCTCTTTTTGCGGGGGGTGTGGCGGGCAGCTGCTGGGCCTGCGCTTGCGGCTGGTGGCCGTGCCGCCCGCTGGTTATCAGCAAACCGCGTCAACCGGCGGGCGGGGAGTTTCTGATGGTGGGTGTACTGGCAGGGCATCCCTGTCTGTCGCGCCGGGCTGGACCGGGCCGCGGAGGTGGTGTCGCCCTCGTGCGCGAACTCACCGGCGGCGGGCCTCCAGGGCGCTGGAAGTGGTCGGGGCACCGGCATGCCTCGATCAGGCCGTCGGCATCATCCGTGGGCGCGGTGTCACCAGTCGCGGCGGCGCACCCCGGTACGAGCAGGCGTCCGTCAGCTTCGCCGGCCTGTTCGGCCGTAACCTCACCTTCGACGGCGGCCTGGCACCCGTGCGGGCCTGCATCGCCGAGCTGCTGCCGGGCGTTGTCGACGCCGCTGCCGCCTCGACGATGTCTTCGCGGTCCACCCGGGTCATGGGCGGCCGCGAAGACATCGAAGCCCTTCATCGAGTTCTGACCCGCGATCTTCGCGGATCTCACCGCTGACACGGCGTGGAAGTTCCCACGCCGGAAATGTCAGTGCGCCACCGGATCGGTAGACCCGTGACTTCGCGTGCTCCGGCGGTGTGCTGTGTTTACCGCAGGGGGTTGCCGGTGGGTGGCGGAGTCGCTGCGGTGGGGTCGGCTGCGGGCAGCCAGAGCACGAAGGTGCTGCCCAGTCCGATCTCGGAGAATGCGGCGATGTGGCCGCCGTGGGATTCGACGATCTGCCGGACGATGGCCAGGCCAAGGCCGGTGCGCCGTTGCTGGGATGTGCCGTTGCCGTTGGGGCCACGCCAGAATCGGTCGAAGACCCGGGTGAGGTCGTCGGGGCCGATTCCGGGGCCTTGGTCGGCGACGGCGAGCCACAGCCAGGATCCGCTGCGGCCGGTGGCGATGGTGATGGTGGAGTCGGTGGGTGCCAGGCGTACGGCGTTGGAGAGCAGGTTGCCGGCCGCGCGGCGCAGCGCGTCGTTGTCACCGATCATTCGCAGCCCGCGGGTGGTCTGGTAGCGCAGGTGCAGTGGCCGGTCCGGCAGGGGTGATTCTTCGCCGGCTTCGTGGGCGACCGTGGTGAGGTCGAGTTCGGTCTCGTTGAGTGCGCCGGCGTCACGGCGGGCGGTGGCGAGCAGGTCTTCGACGAGCCGGGACATGCGAGTGGTGGCCCGGTCGACGACGGCGACGGCGCGGTGGCGTTCCTCGGCGGTGGCGTCCGGGGTGGTCAAGGTGGCGTCGAGGTGGGTGCGGATGATCGCGAGTGGGCTGCGTAGTTCGTGGGAGGCGTCGTCGATGAGTTGGCGTTGGGCGCGGAACGCCTGATCGAGGCGGTCGAGCATGGAGTCGAGGGTGTCGGCGAGGTCGCGTAGTTCGTCGTGCGGGCCGTTCAGGTGGATACGGCGGGTCAGGTCGGTGGCTTGGATGTCGCGGGCGGTGCGGGTGATCGCGCCGACCGGGCGTAGGACGCGCCCGGACAGCACCCAGCCGATGCCGAGGCTGGCGAGGAACAGCCCGCCGAGGGCGATCATCGAGTAGGTGCGCAGGGTCTGCAGGGTGTTGTAGTTGACCGCGGCCTCGATCTGGCTGACGTCGGCGACGGTCATGGTGCCGACGTACTGCCGGTTGTCGTTGTAGACCTTCGCGGTGCGTTCGGTGATCTGCTGCGGTGCGGTCGACTGGGCGACCGCGAGGTAGATGACGGCGAGGGTGAGCGCTGCCAGGGCGAACAGCAGGGTGGAGTAGATGACGGTGAGCCGGAACCGGATGGACCGGAACACTTCGGGGCGTTTCACGGCGTCTCCTGCGACAGCCGGTAGCCGCGGCCGACGACCGTGTCGATCCAGCCGTCGCCGAGTTTGCGGCGCAGGGTGCCGACGGTGACCCGGACCGTCTGGGTGAACGGGTCGGTGTTGGCGTCCCACACGTGCTCGAGTAGTTCCTCGCTGGACACCACATGGCCGGGGCGGGTCATCAGGTATTGCAGGACGCCGAACTCCTTGAGTGTCAGCGCCAGCGGTGCGCCGTCGAGCGTGACCGTGTGGCGGGCGGTGTCCAGCACGAGGCCGTGGACGCTGAGGGTCGCGGTGGTACCGGTGGTGTCACGGCGCAGCAGCGCCCGTACCCGGGCCAGCAGTTCGGCGAGGTGGAACGGTTTGACGAGGTAGTCGTCGGCGCCGCCGTCGAGGCCGCGGACCCGGTCGTCGAGGCCGCTGCGGGCGGTGAGCATGAGTACCCGCAGGTCGCCGTTGCCGGGGGTGTCCACCTCACCGTCGCGTAACTGCCGGCACAGGGTGAAGCCGTCGCCGTCGGGCAGGTTGATGTCGAGCAGCATGAGGTCGTACTCGTTGAGGGTCAGATGGTCGTAGGCCTGGGCGGTGTCGGCGGCGACGTCGACGGCGTAGCCGGTGCGGGTGAGCCCGACGCGCAGGCCTTCGGCCAGGTCTTCTTCGTCTTCCACGACGAGTAGGCGCATCTGTCGACTATCCACGGCTGATCAGGGTGGCGGCCACCTGCCGGGCCCGTTCGATCGGTACGGCGAAGCCGATGCCGATGTTGCCGCCGCCTTCGAGGGTGGCGATCGCGGTGTTCACGCCGATCACCTCGCCGCGGGCGTTGACCAGCGGGCCGCCGGAGTTGCCGGGGTTGATGGAGGCGTCGGTCTGTACCGCGGTCTGCCGGGTGCTGCCGCCGAGGCGTACCGGCCGGTCGGTGGCGCTGACGATGCCGGCGGTGACGGTGCCGGACAGGCCCAGCGGGGAGCCGACGGCCAGGACCGGCTGGCCGACCTGCAGAGTGCGCGGGTCAGCGAGCTCCAGCCGATTCGGTGCTGCCGCGCTGGGTACCCGCAGGACCGCGATGTCGTTGCCGGCGTCGGTGCCGATGATCTCGGCGGTGATCCGGTGTCCGTCGGCGCCCACGATGCTCACCGCGCCGCCGCCGCGGCCTGCCGCGACGACGTGGGCGTTGGTGACGATGTGCCCTCGGTCGTCGAAGACGAACCCGGATCCGGACGCTCCGCCGGAGCCGGTGCGGACCTGTACCGAGACGACGCCGGGCAGGGCGCGGGCCGCGGCGGCGACCAGGTCGGCGGGCACTCCGGCGGGAGCGGGTGCCGGGGCCGCGTACGGGGGCGCCTCGATCGGGTTGTCGCGGCCGGCGGCGTAGCCGGCGACGCCGCCGGTGCCGGCCGAGACGGCGATGACCGCGAGGCCGCCGGCAAGCACCCGTGTCCAGCGCCGGCCGGTTGGGGCTTGGACGGGGTGCGGGTCGGGAGCCGGCTCACCGGGCGGTCGCTGCCCGGGCACGGCAGAAGGCACGGGAGGCTGAGAGGCAGAGATTGACGGCGGCAGCGCTGGAGCCGGTGTGGAGGACAGGGCGGGAGACAGGAATTCGGGGCCGCGAGGTGCCGTACCCAATCCGTTGTTGATCATGGCGGTTGGCCTTTCTATGGCAGGCGGGCGAACCAGAACAGGGAGGCCAGGGCGGCCAGGACCGCGAGGACCAGGCCGATGCCGATGAATCGGGCCGACACGTCTTCGACCTCGGTCTGGTAGCCGACCGAGCTGCCGATGTCGGCGTAGGCGGCGCGCAGCTCATCGGCGCTGCCGGCCTCGAAGTAGTTGCCGCCGGTGGTTTCCGCGACGGCCTGCAGCGTCTGACCGTCGACGGGCACGGCCTGTCCGCCCTCGATCGTCCCGGCGGCGGTGCCGAAGGAGATCGAGTCGACCGGCACGCCGAGTTCGGTGGCCAGCCGGGCCGCCTCGTCCGGGTTCTGGCCGGCGGTGTTGGCGCCGTCGGAGAGCACGACCACCCGCGCCGGTGGCACGTCCTCGCCGGCCTGCGCGTCCAGCGTGCGGATCGCGTCCAAAGACGTGGCGATGGCATCGCCGATCGCGGTGCCGCCCGGCCCGGCGGCGCCTTCGGCGAGCCGGTCGACACCGGCGTTCACGGTGACCCGGTCGGTGGTCGGCGGCACGAACACCGACGCGGAGCCGGCGAACCCGACCAGGCCGACGTTGAACTGCTCGGGTAGTTCGGCGACGAACTGGCGTGCGGCGTCCTTGGCGGCGGTGAGCCGGTCGGGGGCGACGTCGGCGGCGAGCATGGAGCGGGACACGTCCACGGCGACCAGGACGGTGGCGCGTTCCCGCGGCACTTGCACCTCGGCCTGCGGCCGGGCGAAGCCGACGACGAGCAGGCCGAGCATGGCCAGGAACAGCCCGGCGGGGACGTGCCGGCGCCAGCCCGGCCGCTTCGGTGCGACCCGGTCGAGCAGTTTGAGGTTGGTGAAGCGGACGGCGTAGCGGCTGCGGCGGCGCTGGGTGATCACGTAGGCGACGGCGAGGGCGGCGACGGCGGCGAGCAGCCACAGCCGTTCCGGGGAGAGCCAGGTCATGCGGATGCTCCTGGTGGGGTCATGGGTCGGTGGGTGCCGCGGGCGAGGCGGCGCTGGGCGTACACGTGGCGGACGATGTCGGCGATCCAGTCCCGGTCGGTGCTCAGGGCGAGATGGGCGGCACCGGCCCGGCGGACCGCGTCGGTGACGTTCTGCTGCTGGCGGCGGGCGGCTTCGGCGTACCGCTGGCGCAGTTTGCGGCTGGCGGTGTGCACCTCGCGGCGCCGTCCGCTTTCCGGATCGACAAGAGCTAGCAGGCCCACATCGGGGAGCTCCTGTTCGCGCGGGTCGGTGACCTGCACAGCGAGCACCTGGTGCCGGGCCGCCAGCCGGCGTAGCGGACGTTCCCAGTCCGGCGCGCCGGGGCCGAGCCCGTCCTCGTCGAGGCCGTCGAGGAAGTCGGAGACGACCACCATCAGGCCGCGGCGCGGCACGGCCCGAGACAGGCCGTCGATCGCGTCGGCCAGTGGGATCTGATCGGTGGCTTCGGCGGCGCGGGGCGCGGCCAGCAGGGTGCGCAGCATCCCGAGCAGCGGGGTACGCCCCACGCGTGCCGGATGCCGCCGGACACCGTCGGCGGTGAGCAGATGCGCGCCGAGCCGGTTGCCGCCACCGGTGGTGAGGAACCCGACGGCGGCGACCGCGGCGACGGCCAGTTCGCGTTTCTCGTATTCGGCGGTGCCGAAGTCCATGCTGGCGGTGGCGTCGACGAGCACCCAGGTGGACAGTTCCCGGTCGGCGTCGACGGTGCGCACGTGTGGCACGGTGGTCCGGGCGGTGACCGCCCAGTCCATGCGCCGCACCTCGTCCTCGCCGGCCCGGTATTCGCGGCTGCCGGCCCGGTTCGCTGCCCAGTCCGGGTAGCAGTCCCAGATGGGAGCCGTGCAGCAGGCCGTCGAGGCGGCGGGTGACGACGAGTTCGAGGCGCCGCAGCCGGCGTTCCGGTGCGAGTTCGTTGATCGACGCGCCGGTGTTCATGCGGCGGCTCCGAGGCCGAAGCCGGTGTTCTGCTGGGCCGGGGCGATCACCGGTGGCGGCACCGCCTCGAGCAGGCGGTGCACGATCGTTTCGGGTTGCACGCCGTCGGCGACCGCGTCGAAGGCGAGCACCAGCCGGTGGGCCAGCACATCGGGTGCGATGTCGATCACGTCGCCGGGCAGCACGTAGTCGCGGCCGCGCAGTAGCGCGAGCGCGCGGGCGGCGGCGACCAGGCCCAGTGTGGCGCGCGGGCTGGCACCGTACGCGAGTTGCCCGGCGGCCTCCGGCACTCCGAACCGGGCCGGATCGCGGGTGGCGACCACCAGCCGGACCACGTACTCGGCCAGCGCGTGATGGACGAACACGTCCCGGGCGCGCTGCTGCAACGCCTCCAGGCGAGCGGCGTCCAGGATCGGCCGGGCGGTCGGTCGCCGGCCGCCCATCCGGTAGAGGATGCCCAGCTCGTCCTCGTCGCTGGGGTAGCCGACGACGACGCGCATCAGGAACCGGTCGCGTTGCGCTTCCGGCAGCTGGTAGACGCCCTCACTCTCGATCGGGTTCTGGGTGGCCAGTACCAGGAACGGCCTGGGCACCGGGTAGGTGTGGCCACCGATCGAGATGTGGCCCTCGGCCATCACCTCCAGCAGTGCCGACTGCACCTTGGCCGGCGCCCGGTTGATCTCGTCGGCGAGCACCAGGTTCGCCATGATCGGGCCGAGTTCGACGTCGAAGGTCTCCTGGCTGGGCCGGTAGATGCGGGTGCCGAGGATGTCGGAGGGCACCAGGTCCGGGGTGAACTGAATGCGGTGGAAGGCGCCGCCTACCGCGATGGCCAGGGTCTCCGCGGCGAGGGTCTTGGCAACACCCGGCACACCTTCGAGCAGGCAGTGCCCACCGGCGAGCAGCGCGGTCATCAGCCGCTCGACGAGCCGGTCCTGACCGACGATGACCTTCTTGACCTCGAACAGCGTCTGCTCCAGCAGCCGCGTGTCGGTATCTGATGCGGTGGTTGTCATGAGTCTCCCTTGAAGGCTTGCGGCAGAGCTGGCAGGGCGAGCGCCCGGGCTGGGGGGAATGCACCGAGCGCCCGCCCCGGACTCTCATGACAGCAACCGGCACCGAAAGCCGGGCGAAGCCGCGACCGGGTCGAGCTTCGAGGGATTTTCGGTGCCGGCTGGTCTGCTGGTCGCATCCGACAGTGCGAAAGTCAGGAGCGAGAAGATGCGCATGAGAACTGTCATTGGGTTGGCCGTCGCGGCCGGTGCCGCCGCTGTCGCGGCCGGCGTCGGGGGAACCGCGCTGGCCGCGGCACAGACCGAAACGTCGGTGCCGGTTGTTGCCGAGGTGAGCCCAGCCGTGCCGCTGGGCGACGGCGGTACTGCGTCCACGAGCGAGTGGGACTGTCCCGAGAAAAGCGGCAGTTCCGGTTCTGCGGCCGCTGACGAACCGGCCGCAGCAACGCTCTGACGCCATCACAGTGGAACCAGGCCAGGTCGATCACGACCTGGCCTGGTTTTGTTATCGGACGCAGTCGCCCCGCTCCCCCGAGGGCAATGATGGCAATGACTCCCGCATCCCCGCCGTCAGCGAGCGGCGAAACGCAGGATCCGGTCGTCGCCGTCGCGGACGTCCCCGCGGCCGTCGGTGTTGGACGTCGTCACCCACAAGGCGCCGTCGGGGGCGACCTGTGCGGTCCGCAGCCGCCCGTACTGCTGCAGCCGAGCGACCGGCTCCCCGACGCCCGGGCCGTCCAGCGGCAGCGTCCACAGACGTTCCCCGCGCAACGCGGCGACGTAGGCGGTGTTCCCGGCGATCGCCATGCCGGACGGCGACGCGTCACGAACCTGCCAAGTGACCAGCGGATCCGTGAATCGTCCGCCACCAGTGCCACCTCGCCCCTCGACCTCGGGCCAGCCGTAGTTGCGGCCGGCTTCGATCAGATTCACCTCGTCGAGGTCGTTCTGGCCGAACTCGGTGGCGAACAACCTGCCGGCCGCATCCCAGGCCAGTCCCTGCACGTTGCGGTGACCCAGGCTGTAGACCGGCGACCCGGACGTCGGATTGCCGGGCGCGGGATCGCCGTCCACGGTCAGACGCAGAATCTTGCCGTTCGGGCTGGCCGGGTCCTGCGAGCTGGCGGTGTTGCCGGCATCCCCGGTACCGACATAGAGCAGACCGTCGGGGCCGAACGCGATGCGCCCGCCGTTGTGGTAACTCGCGTTGGCGATGCCATCGAAGACGACTTCGAAGTCGCCGCCGTCGAGCCGGAACCGGCCGATGCGGTTGTCCTGTTCGGCGGTGAAGTACACGTACACCAGATTGTCGCGGGCGAAGTCCGGCGAGACCGCCACCCCGAGCAACCCGCCTTCGCCGACGGCAGCCACCCCGGGCACCTGGAACACCGGCCGGGCCTGGCCGGAGCCCGCTGCCAACCGCAGCACCTGGCCGGAGTCGCGTTCGGTGATCAATGCGTCCCCGCCAGGCAGGAACGCCAGACCCCACGGCACGTCCAACCCCTCAGCCATAACCTCGGCCGCGTCGAGGTCGGGGCTGCCGGTGGCAACACTGGAGGCTGGGCTGGTCGCGACGGTGACCGCCGGCACGCTGGTGTCAGATCCGGATCCGCCGGATCCGCAACCAGCGACGGTAGTCACCGCCAGAACAGCTGCCAGCAAGGTCCGTCGTCGACGCATCATCGGTGTCTCTCCTCGGTCACTACGGCCCGTTCGCGATCGCGGGTCGGGTCCAGCGTTGACAGCATCATCTGCCGGCGAAAGCCGACAGAAAGAAGACGCAGCGCTGACCATGACGGTCTTCCGGCAACCCATGCCACTCGATGAAAGAGCGGACGGTCTCCGCCCGGATGCGGCAGTAGTCGTGGAATTTCTTGGCGACCACAGGAGAGGACCGAAAGTGAAGGTCGGCAGGATATAGCCACGTTATCGGTCTCAGCGCCGGTCGACCGTCGCGCCGCCGATCCACAGCCCGGGCTGCGCCGAAGTGCGGCGACGAGTACCCCAGCAGTCACATCATTCGCATTGACATCTGTGGTGGGGTGCCCTGTCAGTACACCTTTCGAGAGTGACTTCTTCGTTCGTCGGCTTGGGCCTTGACTTAATACGAACCGAACGCCAGGTGTTCGCTGAAAGGAACATCCCTCATGCCTCTGCAGTCTGATGGTTACACCTTCGTCCTTTCCGACGGCGTGACCCGTACGCCCGTGCGGTACCGCAACCGCTACGGCATCGAGATCGCCGCGGACCTGTACCGGGCCGCCGACCTCGACGAGTCCGCCACGCACGCGGCGCTGGTTGTCGGCCCGCCGCACGGCGGCGTCAAGGAGCAAGGCCCCGGCGTGTACGCCCACGAGCTCGCCCGCCGCGGCTTCGTCGTCATCGGCTTCGACCCGTCCTACAACGGCGAGAGCAGCGGCGAGCCCCGCCACATCACCTCCCCCGAGATTTTCACCGAGGACTTCAGCGCCGGCGTCGACTTCCTCGGCACCCTCGGCTACGTCGACCGCGAACGTATCGGCGTGATCGGCATCTGCGGCAGCGGCGGCTTCGCGCTGAGCGCCGCCTCCGCCGACCCGCGGATCAAGGCCGTCGCCACCTCGGCGATGTACGACATCAGCGGCGTCAAGCGCAACGGCTGGATCGACAGCGGCACCGCCGAGGACCGGCAGAACACCCTCGCGAGTATCGCCGAGCAGCGCTGGGCCGACGTCGACGCCGGCGAGCCGGCCCTGAGCCCGACGTTCCCGGCCGAGATCCCGGCCGAGGGCCTCGACCCGATCACGGCGGAGTTCTTCGAGTACTACGTCGCCGACCGCGGCCGCCACCCCCGGTCGATCGGCGGATTCACCATCACCAGCGACGCCGCGCACATCAACTTCGGCGAACTGCGGCACCTCGCCGACATCGCGCCCCGGCCGATCCTGCTCGTCACCGGCGACCAGGCGCACTCGAAGTGGTTCAGCGACGCCGTGCACGCCAAGGCCACCGGTCCCAAGGACCTCGTCGTCGTGCCCGGCGCCCGGCACATCGACCTCTACGACCGCACCGACCTGATCCCCTTCGACGCCCTGGACACCTTCTTCACCAAGAACCTCGCGAAGTAACACCGCAGCAGCAGCGACCAGCGCGGTGGGCTTGAGCGACAGAGTCGCGGCCCGCCGCAGGTCTGCGGTCCCCCGTTTGCACTCGCCGGCACCCGCGCCGTGGCCGGCGCAGACCACGAGCACATCCCGGACCGATCGGAGGCAACCCATGAGAAGAGCACTCGCAGCACTCGCCTTGCCGCTGCTGGTTCTGGCCGGCACTCCGGCGGCCGCCGTAGACAAGGAAGACCGCAGGAAGAAGCAGACGATCACCCGCAGCCAGGACCAGACCTCCACCGCCGGCTCGCCGACCACCTTCACCGGCGAGGTACGCGTCGACACCCTGTTTCCCGCGAACGAGACCGCGCCGTACTCAGGCGCGTACGTGACGTTCCAGCCCGGCGCCCGATCGGCGTGGCACACCCACCCCGCCGGGCAACGCCTCGTGGTGACCGAGGGCGTGGGCCGCACCCAGCAATGGGGCGGCCCGCTTCACGAGATCCGCGCCGGGGACGTGGTGTGGTGCCCGCCGGGCGTGAAGCACTGGCACGGCGCCGCCCCCGACAGCGCCATGACCCACATGGCCCTGACCGGCGTACGTGACGGGCAGAACGTGACCTGGATGGAACACGTCTCCGACCAGCAGTACAACGGGCAGGTAGCCGACGACCAGCAGCAGACCGGCGAGCTGAGCGAACAGCACGCAGCGGTAGCCATGATCGGCGCGTTCACCGCGAGTGGCGACCTGCCCCGGCTGACCACCGCGCTGAACAAAGGCCTGGACACCGGGGTGACGGTCAACCAGGTCAAGGAAGTGCTGGTGCAGATGTACGCCTACGCCGGCTTCCCCCGCAGCCTCAACGCCATCAGCACCTTCATGGCCGTGCTGGAGCAGCGCAAGGACAAGGGCATCACGGACGAGATCGGTCCGGAACCGGCCCCGCTGCCCGAAGGCACGGACATCCTCAAGCTCGGCACCGACAACCAGACCGAGCTCACCGGCGCCCCGGTCACCGGCCCGATGTTCGACTTCGCGCCGGCGATCGACGAGTTCCTCAAGACGCACCTGTTCGGCGACATCTTCAGCCGCGACAACCTCGACTGGCGCAGCCGTGAGGTGGCGACCATCGCGGCTCTGGCCACGCTGAAGGGCACGGAATCACAGCTGCGGTCGCACTTCGCCATCGGGCTCAACACCGGCCTGACCGAAGGCCAGCTGCGTGGTTTGGTACAAGTCCTGGGCAACGAAGTGGGTTCCCGGCAGGCCGCCGACGCCGGCCGGATCCTCGACGAGGTCCTGCGCAACCGCTGATCCGGCGCGGTGGCCCGGGGTGCCGGCCGGGCACTTCGGGCCACCGGCTGAAATCGCGACCTCTCACCGGCCGATGCCGCGAGCCGGCAACGGGCGCGGTCGACGCCGTCATGAGGCGAGGCCAGGATCCGAACCCACCCCTGCTGAGTACTTCAACCATCTGGCCGACGCCAAGCGGGCGCACGCCTGCTCCCTACACAGGAGGATCCCCGTATGACGGGACGACCGGACAGTGACGACGGCACTGACGTCGCCACTAAACCTGAAGACGCCCTAGACGCCCCGGGTAAGGCTGCACCTGCCCGCCCCCGACGTCGACGGCGCTGGGTACGCCGGGCCCTGGCCGTCATCGGCGCCCTGATGGTGATCGCCGTAGCCGGTGGTCTGATCTACGTGCGCACCGCACCGTTCGGCGCGTCCCCGTCGGGCGACCGGCTGGCCAGCATCGAACGGTCACCGCAATGGAAAGACGGCGAGTTCGCCGATCCTTGGCCGCAGTGGATCTCGCCCACCGCGTCGATCCCCGGCGGCGGCAGCGACACGAGCAGCCCGGATCAGCCCCTGAGTATCGCAGCAACCGATACCAGCCGGCTCGCTGTCGCGCCGACGCACGGACTGCGTGTCACCTGGTTCGGTCACTCCTCGACGCTGGTGGAGATCGACGGTCTGCGGGTGCTGATCGACCCGGTATGGGGAGAACAGGCCGGACCGTCCAGACTGCTGGGCACCAAGGCGTTCTATCCGCCGCCGGCGGACCTCGCCGACCTCGGCCGGATGGATGTCGTGCTCATCTCGCATGACCACTGGGATCACCTCGACTATCCGACAATCCGGGCCATGGCGGGCTGGTCAGCCACCACGTTCGTGGTACCACTCGGAATCGGGGCTCACCTGGAGCGATGGGGCATCCCGGCGGACCGGATCCGTGAACTCGACTGGTGGGACAGTGCCACTGTCGGCTCTGTGGAGCTGGTTGCCACACCGGCCCGGCACTCGTCCGCCCGGGACCCGCTGCGCAGCAGCGAAACCCTGTGGTCCGGGTGGGCATTGCGGGGCCCGCAGCACCGGATGTGGTACTCAGGCGACACCGGGTACTTCGCCGAGCTCGCGCAGATCGGGCAACGTCTCGGCCCGTTCGACGTGACCATGATCGACTCCGGGCAGTACGACCCGAAATGGCCGGACACCCATCTGAGCCCGGAGCTCGCCGTCGAAGCGAACGCCCTGGTGCGCGGTGAGCTGCTGATTCCGGTGCACTGGGGACGGTTCAGCCTCGCCCCGCACAGCTGGACCGAACCGGTCGAGCGGGTACGAGCCGAAGCGGCATGCCGCGGGCAGCGCTACCTGGCACTCGTGCCCGGGGTGCCGACCGAGCCGACCGAAGATGCGGTCGCCGCACAACAGCCGTGGTGGCCGGCATTGCCGTGGCACACCGCCGCGGAAGCCCCCATCTACCCGACGGTCAACGGCGATCCGGACCAGCGAGTCGACATCGCCCCCTGTTCGACCGGCGGCCGGTAGGACGAGCCGGATACCGGTACGGCAAGGGCAGAGTCACCCGTTTCACTTCAACGTTGTCGCGGTGTAGCCGGCCAGCGCATCGAGAAGCCCGGTCTGAAAGGTGACGTCGCGGGCCGCCGTATGCGGTTCGCGGCGTTGCTGGTGGTGCCAGTAGCCGCCGCTGGTCAGCGCCGCCGGGTCGTCGCTGGTGGCGAGCCACTCCTGCGTGAGGTGGCCCAGCCGCAGATCATCGGGGGCGCCCAACCCGCCCATTCGGGTGGGTACCCAGCCCGGGTCGACGGCGTTGCTGTGCACATCGGGCCAGAGGCGCGCCACCGCGAGGGCGAGGGTGGCGACGAACAGCTTGCTGTCGGAGTAGGAGCCCGTCGGCCGGGTACCGCTCCAGTCCAGCCCAGCCAGGGTGTCGCGTCCGCCGTGGTGCATGCCGCTGCTGAGGTAGATCAGCCGTCGCGGCCGCTGGATCAGCGCGGTGAACAGGTACGGCGCGACGACGTTGACCGGCAGGACCTGCGCGCCGCTGTAGACCCCCGCGTTATGGATCACCACGTCGGCGGAGCCCAGCCGGTTGACCTGAGCGGCCACGTCACGGGTCTGCCCCGCGTCGGCCAGATCTCCGACGACTGCCGAAGCGCCGCGATGGACGAGATCTTTCACCGCGGCCAGCCGCTCGGTGTTGCGCGTGTGCACGATGACCTCATGCCCTTCGTGGAGAAGGGTGTCCGCAGTGGCTCGGCCTAATCCGTCGGCCGAACCGGTGATGAAGACGCGAGCCATGGTCCTGCTTTCCCCGGCTCGAGCTAGCGCTGCGATGTGGCAGGGGTGCTTTCGTTGGTGGCGGCCCAGGACGCGAGCAGTGTGAGGGCCTGTGCGGTGGGTGAGCCCGGTTCGGCGGCGTAGATCGTCATCCCGGCTCCGTCCTCGGCACGCAGGTCCATCGTCTCGTAGGCCAGTTCCAGGTCACCGACGACCTGGTGGTGGAACGTCTTGGTACCGGTGCCGTGGGTACGGACGTTGTGGGCGCTCCAGCGGCGGCGGAAGTCCTCGCTGCGGGTGGACAGTTCACCGACCAGGTCGTGCAGTCCTTTGTCGTGCGGGTCCTTGCCGGCGGCGGTGCGCAGGTTCGCCACGGTCATGTCGGCGGCGAGGTTCCAGTCGGGGTAAAAACGGTGGGCGGTGCTGTCGAGGAACGTGAACCGCCCGAAGTTGGGCACGCCGTTGGCGTTGGTGTAGACGTCGCTGTACATGGCCCGGCCGAGCAGGTTGGCGGCGAGCAGGTCCTGCCGGTTGTTCACCACGATCGCCGGGGCGGTGATCGTGTCCAGCGTCCACTGCAGGTTGGGCCGTACGGTCCACTGCTTGGGCCGGCGGGTGGGCCGGACCAGCGCGCTGGTGCCGCTGGCCTCCTGCGCCAGGCGCATGAGATGGGCTCGTTCGGCCTCGTCGAGTTGCAGGGCGCGGGCGATCGCCTCGAGCACCCCGGCGGAGACACCGGCCAGCGATCCGCGTTCCAGCTTCGCGTAGTACTCGACGCTCATGCCGGCCAGCGCGGCGACCTCACTGCGCCGCAGACCGGGCACCCGGCGCTGGCCTGCGGCGGGCAGTCCCGCCTGTTCCGGGGTGATCTTCGCGCGGCGGGTGGTGAGGAAGTCGTGGACCTCGGCTCGATTGTTCATGTCTTCGACGGTACGACGCGGACCGCTCACCTGGAATGTACTGCTGGTACACCCATCGTCGGTGACTTCCTTCCACCGCTCGAGTCCGGTGTTCTTGACGCATGAGTGCAGTTCTCGTCGAACAGTCGACGCCTGATCGGGTACGGCGTCAGGCACAGCTGACGACCACACTGATCGCCACGGTGATCTTCCTGACCGCGATCGCGCCGCTGGCCACCGACATGTACGTCCCCGCGTTCCCGGAGGTCGCCGATGACCTGTCGTCGACGGCCACGCAGGTGCAGCTCACCCTGACGACGTTCTTCGTCGGCATGGCGCTGGGTCAGCTGATCGGCGGGCCGGTCTCCGACCAGTACGGCCGGCGGCGGCTGTTGCTGGCCTCGGTAGCCGTGATGGCGGTGGCGTCGGTGGTGTGCGCGCTGACGCCGTCGATCGGCGTCATGATGGCCGCCCGGTTCGTGCAGGGCTTCGCCGGTGGCTGGGCGATGGTGATCGGCCGGGCGGTGATCGTCGACCTGGCACGCGGCGCCCAGCTCGTCCGGGTGCTCAACGTGATCGCCGGCGTCGGCGGGATCGCGCCGATCGCCGGCCCGCTGCTGGGTGCCGCCATCCTGCAGCTGTCGGGCTGGCGGATGTCGTTCTGGGCCGTCGCCGCTCTGGGCGTGGCGATGGTGGCGGCGGTGCTGATCGCGGTGCCCGAGTCGCTGCCGCCGCACCGGCGGCACGGCGGCGGCCTACGAGCATTCGCGGTCGCCGGCCGTCAGGTCCTCGCCCGGCGCCGGTACGTCGGATACGTGCTGGTCAGTGGCTCGGGAATGGGTGCGATCTTCGCGTACGTGGCGACGTCGGCGTTCGTGTTGCAGTCGATGAACGGCATGTCGCCGGTCGCGTACTCGGTCGACTTCGCCGCCAACGCCGCCGGCATGACCCTCGCCGCGCTGGTCGCCGCTCGGCTCGCCGGCCGGGTCGCCACCCGCAAGGTCATCCTGGCCGGGCAGGTCGCCGCGCTGGGCGCCGGTGTGGCGATGCTGGTGGGCGCGCTGTGGTTCGGCACGCCACTGCTGCTGGTGATCGTCTGTTTCTTCGTGCTGATGACCGCGCAGGGCCTGATCGGCCCGAACGGTGGCGCGCTGGCATCGGCGGAGGTGCCCGAGCATCCGGGCACCGGGTCGGCGATGCTCGGCTTCGTGACGTGGGTGGCCGCGGGTGTCATCGCGCCGATCGCGGGCCTCGGCGGCCAGGACACCGCCGTACCGATGGCGCTTCTCATGATCGGTTGCACGGTGCTGTCGGTGGCCGGCCTGGTGCTGGCCCGGCCGGCGAAAGCGGCGTCCACCGCATCGCACTGACGGATCGCCCGGCACTACCGCGTCGACACGGTCAGCCGTGGCATCAGCGATTCGTCCGAGCTGGGACACGCTGGCGGGTCGGCCCGGATGGGCAGGTGCCCGGCGCGCAGGGGCTGCCCGGTGCGGCCGTGGTCCAGGGCGACAAGCTCGGCGAGGATGGACAAGGCAGTCTCGCCGATGCCGGCCCCGCCGAGATCGAGGCCGGCCGGACCGCGTAGCCGGGCAAGCCCGGGCGTGCCGTCGAGACGGGCCAGGCGCTGCCGGTGGGTAGCGCGGCTGCCCAGAGCGGCGACGTAACGAGCCGGTCCTGGTAAGGCGGCGCGGAGGGTCCGGTCGTCGATGCGGGGGTCGTGGCTCAGCGTGATCACGGCATCGTTCTCCTCGAGCGGGTGATGTCGCAGCCACTCGTCCGGCCAGGAGCGCACGAGCACGGCGCTCGCCGGAAACGCCCCGGAGCCGAGGTGCCCGGCCCGCGGGTCGACGATGACGACCCGCCGGTCGAGACCCTCGGCTATGTCGGCGATCGTGGCAGCCAGATCGGTGGCGCCGACGAGCACGAGACGCCGCCGCGGCCGCAGCCGCTCGACGAAGGCGCCCGCGGCCGCGCTGAGCCGCCAGTCGTGCGGGGACTCCAGCGCCGTGCCCACATCCAGGGCCTCGTCCGTGTCCAGCGCCGCGGTGATCGCCGTGTGCACCGCGGACGGTGGCGCCGGGGTGATCAGAACCCGCAGTTCCCCGGCACAGGCCGGAGCCGGTTCCCACGGCATGAGCTCGCCGCCCGGCGACACCGGGATCAGGCACGCCGGTGCGCCGGCCAGGACCGCGCGGGCGTGGTCGATGACGATGCCCTCGACGCAGCCGCCGGACAGCGAGCCGCGCCACGTGCCGTCGCCGGCTACGGCCATGACGGCGCCGATCGGCCGGGCGCCGGGGCCGTCGCGCCCGACCAGGCGGGCCAGCACGACAGGCCGGCCCGCCCGGTGATGCGCGTCCACGAACGGCCACACCTCGCGCAGCCCGCTCACTGCAACGCCTCCACGGTGATCGGCAGGGAGCGCACGCGGCGGCCGGTGGCGTTGAACACCGCGTTGGCGATCGCCGGGGCGACGCCGACGTGCACCACCTCGCCGAGGCCCTTCACACCGAGCGACACCATGTGCGGGTCCTCGCCGTTGAGGTAGACGGCTTTCAGGTCGGGGACGTCGGCGTTGACCGGCACCAGGTAGTCGGCGAGGTTGGCGTTGACGATGCGGCCGTCACGGACATCGGTGACGGTGTGTTCCAGCAGGGCGGCACCGATGCCACCGACCATGCCGCCGATCGCCTGGCTCTCGGCCAGCCGCGGGTTCACGATCCGGCCGGCGTCGTAGACCCCGACGAGCTTGCGGATGCGGATCAAGCCGAGGGAGGCGTCGACGGCGACCTCGGCGAAGGTGGCCGCGTAGGCGCTCATCGAGAACCGCTGTCCGGCGTCGTTGGGGGTGTAGGAGCCGACAGCCTCGAGGTGGTCGCGGTTGTTGCGGGCCAGCAGCCGCTCGTAAGTGTCGGCCCGGCCGGGCTGATCCCGCACGGTGAGCCGGCCGGCGCGGACCACGATCTTGTCCGGGGCCGTGCCGTACAACGGAGAGTTCCGGTCTTTGACCGCAAGGTCGATGGCCTGGCGGCGTACGGTGTCGCTGCCGTTGAGCACGGCCGTACCGATGCTGGCCATGGTCATCGAGCCGCCGTGCGGAGGGGTGGGCGGGTACAGCGAGTCACCGAGCCGCATCTGAACGGTGTCCAGGGTCAACCCGAGCGCGTCCGCGGCGACCTGCGTCATCGACGTGTAGGTGCCAGGACCCATGTCACTGCTGGCCGTCTCGACGAACGCGGTGCCGTCGGCGTTCAGCCGGACACGGGCCTGGGCCGGCGCCGACACGGTGTGGTAGTTGCCGGCGGCCATGCCGATGCCGATCAACCAGTCGCCGTCGCGGCGGGTTCCCGGTCGGGCCCGGCGCTGCCAGCCGATCTCGCGGGCGCCGGTGGTGAGGCACTCGCGCAGCCGGCGGGTGGAGAACGGCAGCCCGCTGCCTTCGTCCTTCTCGGGCTCGTTACGCAGCCGCAGCTCGACCGGGTCGACGCCGACGCGGTGCGCGAGTTCGTCCAGGGCCACTTCGATGGCGAACGCGGCGGTGGCCGGCCCTGGTCCGCGTTTCCAGATCGGGGTGTTGACGTCCAGGGCGACCGACCGGTAGTCGATGCGGACGTTCGGCATGCTGTACAGCGATTCCCCGGCCGCGGTGACGGCTTCGCGGAAGTCCTCGTAGGAGGATGTCTCGGCCCGGATGGTGTGTTCCATCGCGGTCAGCCGGCCGCGGCGGTCGGCGCCCAGGGTGATCCGGTAGTCGTAGGCGGGCCGGTATCCGGTGCCGAAGTACAGCTGGCGGCGGGTGAGGACGAGCTTGACCGGGCGCCGCGTCATCCGCGCCGCGAGCGCCGCGATGATCACATGCGGCCAGGGCCGCAGCGCACTGCCGAAGGCACCGCCGACGTACGGGTTGACGACACGTACCTGGGCGCGGGGGATGTCGAAGACCGACGCGAGTTCGGCCTGGGTGGCGTTGATCCACTGGGTCTTGTCCCACACGGTGACCCGGTCGCCGTCCCACTGCGCGACGGTGGCGTGCGGCTCCATCGGGTTGTGGTGGGTGCGCGCGGGCGCGTACGCCATGGTCATCCGCACGTCGGCGGCGGCGAGGGCGCCGGTGGTGTCGCCGCGCGCGTAGCTCTCGGCGGCGTTGGGGGTGCCCTCGCCGAGCCCGAGCGCTGGTTGCTCGGCGGCGTAGGCGACGGTGACCAGGCTCGCGGCGTGCTGAGCCTGCTGCAGCGTGGCGGCGACGGCGACCGCCACCGGCTGGCCGAAGAACCGGACCCGGTCGTCCTGCAACGCCTGCAGCCGTTCGCCCGGCGGGTGGTTGGAGTTCGGGTTCTCCCGGTACGTGAGCCGGGTGGCGTTGAGGTGGCTGATCACGGCGACGACTCCGGGCTGAGCCTGCGCGCGGGTGGCGTCGATGCCGGTGATGCGGCCCCGGCCGACGGTGGCGTCGACGATGACGGCGTGCAACATGCCGTCGATGTTGTGGTCGGCGGCGTAGCCGGCCTGGCCGGTGACTTTGAGGCGGCCTTCGACCCGGGCGTGGCCGACCCCGACGGCGTTGCGTGGCTGGGTCATCGGGTGCCTCCTACGACGCGCAGCTGACGCTCGACGGTGCGTTCCAGCAGGCCGAGCTTGAAACGGTTGTGGGCAAGCGGGCGGGCGCCGTCCGCGGCGTGCCCGGCGGCTCGGGCCCACAGTTGCGGTGTCGGGCGCCGGCCGACCAGCTGCCGCTCGACGGCGCGCAGCCGCCACGGGACGGTGCCGACGCCACCGGCGGCGACCTTCGCGGTCCGGATGACGCCGCCGTCGATGTGCAGTGCCACCGCGGCGGAGGTGAGGGCGAACTCGTACGACTGCCGGTCGCGGACCTTGAGGTATCCGGAGGACAGCGGGCGCGGATGTGCCGGGATCTCAACAGCGGTGATCAGTTCACCCGGCCGTAGGGCGTTCTCGCGGTGCGGGGTCGCGCCGGGCTGCAGCAGGAAGTCGCCGAAAGCGACCTGGCGTGTCCCGGCGGAACCGATCAGGTGCACGGTGGCGTCCAGCGCGGTCAGGGCGACGGCGAGGTCGGACGGGTGGGTGGCCACGCACGCCTGGGAGGTGCCGAGGATGGCGTGCGTGCGGTTCCAGCCTTCGCGTGCCGCGCAGCCGGAGCCCGGCTCGCGTTTGTTGCAGGCGGCGCTGATGTCACGGAAGTAGGTGCAGCGGGTGCGTTGCAGGATGTTGCCGCCGATGCTGGCCATGTTGCGCAGCTGCGGTGAGGCGCTCAGTTCCAGGGCTTGAGAGATGACCGGGTACGCCGTGCGGACCAGCCGGTGCCGGGCGGCGTCGGTCATGCTCACCAGTGCCCCGATGCGCAGGCCGCCGCCGCGGGTCGCGGTGACGCCGCCCAGCGGGAGCCCGGCGATGTCGACCACGCTGTCCGGCCGTTCCACGGTCTCGCGCATGAGGTCGACCAGGGTGGTGCCGCCGGCGATGTACCGCCCGCCGCTCGCGCCGGCCGCCAGGGCCGCCGGTGTGCTGGTGGGCCGGGTGTAGGTGAAGGGGAACATCGGTCATCGCCTCCCGGCGGCCTGGTGCACCGCTGTCACGATCTTGGTGTACGCGCCGCAGCGGCAGATGTTGCCGCTCATCCACTCCCGGATTTCCGCAGCCGACCCGGTGTGTCCCTCGGCGATGCAGGCGGTCCCGGAGACAATCTGTCCCGGCGTGCAGAACCCGCACTGGAAGGCGTCGTGGTCGATGAACGCCTGCTGCAACGGGTGCAACTCGTCGCCGTCGGCCAGGCCCTCGACGGTGGTGACCTCCGCGCCGTCGAGGCGCCTGGCGAGGGTCAGGCAACCGTTGACGCGGCGGCCGTCGACCAGCACCGTGCAGGCCCCGCAGGCGCCGGCGTCGCAGCCCTTCTTCGTTCCGGTCAGCCCGAGCTGCTCGCGCAGCAGATCGAGCAGTGACGTGCGGTTGTCCACCGTGAGGGTGTGCTGATCGCCGTTGATACGTAGCGACACCTGGCCCGAGGTTGCTGCGTCGACCGCCGGCGCAGGGCTCGCCACGGCGGCCGGCGCTACCAGAGTGTTGGTGGCCGCTACGCCGGTGAGACTGGCCGTGCTGGCGAGCAGGGTCCGCCGTGACACGGATCCTTTCGGTAACTCTTCGGACATGTTTCCCATCCTCACGGTATGAAGGCATTGGCCGACGTCGAGATCTGAGAAGCAGATCAGCAGCGCCCGAAAATAATCCGAAAGTAACCGGCCGCAGTGCGGGGTGCATTCGAGATACGGATTTCGGATGATGTCAACCCATCAGGGGTTCCCTGTTGATACACCCCTCGACAATGACTTCCAGACGATGACCGCTGCCCATAGCGTTGCGCAAATGCGAGTGCTGGTGGTCGAGGACGAGCCCGATCTGGCCGAAGGTCTGCGCGTCGGTCTGACCCGTGACGGCTATGCCGTCGATGTCGCGCTGGACGTGGCCGAGGCATACGAACGGCTGACGGTCAACGAGTACGACGTGATGCTGCTCGACGTCAATCTGCCCGACGGCGACGGCTTCACTCTCTGTCGCGACCTACGTCAGGACCGCATACCCGCGCTTGGTGCGGCAGAGTTGCGGGTGCTGATCCTCACCGCCCGTGGTGGCCTGGACGATCGGGTCCGGGGATTGGACGGCGGCGCCGACGATTACCTGGTCAAACCGTTCCACCTGCCTGAACTGCTGGCTAGGCTGCGAGCGCTGCTCCGGCGGGAGAACCGCCACTCGACTGCGACGCTGGTCGCCGGCGACATCGAACTGGACACGGCCCGCCATCTGGTCAGCCGCGGTGGCACCGCGTTGAACCTGACCCGCAAGGAGTTCGGGGTCCTGCGGTACCTCATGACCCGTCCCGGCGAGGTCGTCTCGGCCGAGCAACTGCTCGAACACGTCTGGGACGCCCATGCCGATCCCTTCACACAGACCGTACGGGTCACCGTCGGCACGCTGCGCCGCAAGCTCGGCCCGGAATCCATCGAGACGGTGGTCGGTCGCGGATACCGGCTGCGGCAATCCGCGACGTGAGTACATTGCCGCGCGACGAAACAGGTACTGACAGGGCACCCTTCGCCCGGTATGGAAACGAACCGGCTGGGAATTCGGCATCATCGCAGCGACCATTAACGAGGAGGAAATAATGCGCGGTGCAGTCATGTACGCGCCCGGCGACGTCCGCGTGGAAACGCTGGACGATCCGCGGATCGAGCAGCCGACCGACGCGATCATCCGGCTGTCGGCGGCCTGTGTCTGCGGTTCCGACCTCTGGCCGTACCGGGGCATCGAGAAACTGCAGGGGCCGACCCGGATGGGCCACGAGTACGTGGGCATCGTCGAAGAGGTCGGCAGCGCTGTCACCAGCATCAGGAAAGGGCAGTTCGTCGTCGGCTCGTTCTGGGCGTCCGACAACACCTGCGACATCTGCCGGGCCGGCTACCAGAGCGCCTGCGTGCACCGCGTACTGATGGGCACCATCGGCTCCCAGGCCGAATACCTGCGCGTACCTCTGGCCGACGGCACCCTCGTCGCCACACCAGAGTTGCCGCCGGCCGACCTGATCCCCAGCTACCTGGCCGCCTCCGACGTGCTCGGCACCGGCTGGTTCGCCGCGGTCGCCGCCGAGGCAGGCCCCGGCAAGACCGTCGCCGTCGTCGGCGACGGCGCGGTGGGACTGCTCGCCGTCCTCGCCGCCAAGCAGCTCGGGGCCGAACGCATCATCGCGATGAGCCGCCACGAGCCTCGGCAGAAACTGGCCACGGAGTTCGGCGCCACCGACATCGTCACCGAACGCGGCGACGAGGGCATCGCCCGGATCAAGGACATGACCGGCGGGCTCGGCGCGCACTCGGTCGTCGAGGCCGTCGGCACACAGGAGTCGATGATGCAGGCCGTGCACTCGACCCGCTCCGGTGGGCACGTCGGCTTCGTCGGCGTCACCCACGACGTCAGCCTGCCCGGCATGGACATGTTCAACGCCCTGGTGCACCTGCACGGCGGGCCCGCACCGGTACGCCGCTTCCTGCCCGACCTGATGCGGCTGATCGGCGACCGCACCATCGACCCGGGGAAGGTCTTCGATCTCACGCTGCCGCTCGATCAGGCCGCCGAGGGCTACCGGGCGATGGACGAGCGCCGCGCCATCAAGACCCTGTTGCAGGTGTGACATGCGACCGACCGCAGTAGCGGCAGCATTGTTCCTCGCCGCCGCAGCACTGTTCGCCGTCGGGCCCGGCGCGACCACACGCGCCGCATCGCCGGAGGCGGGATCCGGGCTGATCCTCGTCATCGAGCCGGGCAGCCCTTCGCCGAACTCGGTGACCACTTGCCCGTACGAGCCCACCGTCGTCGGCGAGTGGGCCGGACTGAGTTGATGGCTGCCGCACGACGGCGGGCAACGATCTCGCGGGTACCCGGGGGCCTCCGGGTACCCGCGACTCTCAGCGCCTCGAAGCCGGTCAAGGGTGCTCTGTCAGTACACGCTTTGTCAGGAACTCCCCCACGCCCCAGGTTTCCGATCCCATGGAGGTAAGCCCGGAACGAGCGGGCACAGCGGAAAGGAATTGTCATCATGGCCGACTGGTCGCCTGAGGAACTCCCCGCGATCGGCGGGGCGGACGAGTTGCGCGTCGTCACCGCCGGCCAGAACGGCAGCCCACGCCGAGTCGTGCCGGTCTGGGTGATCGCTGACGGCGACGACCTGTACCTGCGTTCCGCCTACGGCACCAGCAGCGCCTGGTACCGCCGGGCACTCACCCAGCGACAGGGCCGCATCGATGCCGGCGGTATCGACATCGAGGTCACGTTCACCCCCGTCGACGACGCGGCGATCAACGACCGTATCGACGCGGGCTACCGCACCAAGTACCGCCGCTACGGCGCGAGCTACGTCGACCGGATGGTCGCCCCGCAGGCCCGTCACGCCACGCTCAAGATCAGTCCTCGCCAGGAGTCACGCGAGGCCGACGAGCCCTCGGCACCCAGGGAACGTTCGACGGCAGAACGTTCTCGCCCCGTCTGAACCGATCGAGGCGATGTCCGTCGCCAAGCGATCTTCACCACCAAGGAGAACTGACATGCGTCAGGTTGTCATGCACGCCCCCGGCGACGTTCGCGTGGAGCAGCGCGACACACCGGCCATCCTCAAGCCCACGGACGCGGTCATCCGCGTCGCCGCCGCCTGTGTCTGCGGCTCGGACCTGTGGCCGTACCGCGGCATCGAAGCGGTCAACGGGCCGACACCGATGGGCCACGAGTACGTCGGCGTGGTCGAACAGGTCGGCACCGAGGTCCGCGACATCACGCCCGGCCAGTTCGTGATCGGCTCCTTCTTCACCTCCGACAACACCTGCGAGATCTGCCAGGCCGGCTACCAGTCCCGCTGCCCCCACCTGGAGTTCATCGTCGACGAGAGCGGCGGTGCGCAGGCGGAGTACCTGCGGGTTCCGTGGGCCGACGGCACCCTAATCGCCACCCCTGAGCTGCCGGACGCCGATCTGATCCCGTCGCTGCTGGCCGCCTCCGACGTCCTTGGCACCGGCTGGTTCGGTGCGGTCGCCGCCCAGGCCGGCCCGGGCAAGACCGTCGCGGTCGTCGGTGACGGCGCCGTCGGCCTGCTCGCCGTGCTCGCCGCCAAGCAGCTCGGCGCCGAGCGGATCATCGCGATGAGCCGGCACGCCGACCGGCAGAAACTCGCCCTCGAATTCGGCGCCACCGACATCGTCACCGAGCGCGGTGACGCCGGCGTCACCAAGATCAAAGAACTGACCGGCGGGTACGGGGCGCACTCGGTGATCGAGGCGGTCGGCACCCAGGAGTCGATGATGCAGGCGATCAACTCCACCCGCCCCGGCGGTCACGTCGGCTACGTCGGCGTCGCGCACGGTGTCACGCTGCCCGGCACGGAGCTGTTCTTCTCCGGCGTGCACCTGCACGGCGGGCCGGCCCCGGTCCGGCGGTTCCTGCCCGAACTGATCGACTTGATCCTCAAGCGCGAGATCAACCCGGGCAAGGTGTTCGACCTGGAACTGGGACTCGACGAGGCCGCCGCCGGATACCAGGCGATGGACGAACGACGCGCCATCAAGGCCCTGCTTCGCCCGTGATCGTTCCCGGTGGCCGGCACGCCCGGTGTCGGCCACCGTCCTTGCGAGGAGACCGTCATGCACCTTCAGGCTGTGCAGCCCACCGTCAAGATGCCACCGCGAATGTTCACCGGTGACGTCTACATGACACCGGTCTACAACGGCACCGGACCGTCGCGGATGACCGTCGCCCTGGTCCGGTTCACCCCCGGCGCCCGCACCAACTGGCACTCCCACGCCGTCGGCCAGACTCTGCACGTCACCGAAGGCGTCGGCCTCGTCGGCACCCGCGACGGCTCGGTGCTGCATATCCACGCCGGCGAAACCGTGCTCTGCCCACCCGGCGAGGAGCACTGGCACGGCGCCGCCGACACCACGTTCATGAGCCACCTCGCGATGCTCGAAGCCAAACCCGACGGCGGCGACCCGACCACCTGGCTCGAACCGGTCACTGACGAGCACTACCCGAGCGCCAACCAGGGTGCCCGACTGTGAATCCGACCTACGACTTCACCGGCCAGGTGGCCCTGGTCACTGGCGCCGGTTCCGGCATGGGCCTGGCAACCGCCCGCGCCTTCGCCGCCTCCGGTGCCGCGGTCGCGCTGACCGACATCAACGCCGACGCACTCCACACGGTCACCACCGAGCTGACCGACGCCGGGCACCGGGTGCTGGGCGTGCCGTGCGATGTCGCCGACGAGGCCAGCGTCGCCGCCGCCGTACACGCCACGGTCGAACGGTTCGGACGCCTGGACATGGCGTCCAACAACGCCGGCATCCAGGTGCCGCCCAGCGACGCCGCCGACGAGAGTGCCGACGTCTTCGACCGGGTCAACGCGATCAACCTGCGCGGCGTCTGGGCCTGCATGAAACACGAGCTCGCCCAGATGCGCACGCAGGGCAGCGGCGCGATCGTCAACTGTTCCTCCCTGGGCGGGCTCGTCGGCCTGCCGGGCCGGGCCGCCTACCACGCCGGCAAACACGGCGTCATCGGCCTGACCCGCAGCGCCGCCCTCGAATACGCGCCCCGCGGTATCCGGATCAACGCGGTCTGCCCCGGCACCATCGCCACCCCCATGGTCACCGATATGATCGACAAGGGCGAACTCGACCGGGACGAGGCGATCGCCGACCAGCCCATCAACCGGCTCGGGGAACCCGAGGAGATCGCCGCCGCCGTGCTGTGGCTGTGCAGCCCGGGCGCCGGCTTCGTCGTCGGCGTCGCCCTTCCCGTCGACGGCGGCTACACCGCCCGCTGAGCCCAGACTGTGTACCAACAGCCGGCGAAGCGGCGGCCCTCGCATCACACTGACCGATCACCGGCCTTACCGCGTCGACACGTCTGGCCCGGCGTGGACGCACGGCGCGCCGTCAAACCCTGCTGCGCCATTGCCCGAACCTCGACACAACGACTGGAGCATCGATGCACACACGAATCCTCGGCCAGGGCCTGCGGGTCTCGGCCATCGGCCTGGGCGCCATGGGCATGTCCCAGAGTTACGGGCCCAACCCGGGCGACCGCGACGCCATGATCGGCGTGCTGCGCGGCGCTGTCGAACGCGGCGTCACCTTCTTCGACACCGCCGAGGTCTACGGCCCGTACGTCAACGAGGAACTCGTCGGCGAGGCCCTCGCGCCGCTGCGCGACCAGGTCGTGATCGCCACGAAGTTCGGGTGGCGCATCGAAGGCGGCAAGTCGGTCGGGCTCGACAGCCGGCCCGAGCAGATCAGGCGGGTCGCTGACGCGTCGCTGCGCCGGTTGCAGGTGGACACGCTCGACCTGTTCTACCAGCACCGCGTCGACCCGGACGTGCCGATCGAGGACGTCGCCGGCACCGTCGGCGAACTCGTGAAGGCCGGCAAGGTCCGCCACTTCGGCCTCTCCGAAGCCGCCGCGGACACGATCCGCCGCGCCCACGCCGTGCACCCGGTGACCGCAGTGCAGAGCGAGTACTCGCTGTGGACCCGCGACCCCGAACCCGAAGTGCTGCCGACGTGCGCCGAGCTGGGTATCGGGTTCGTGCCGTTCAGCCCGCTCGGCAAGGGCTTCCTCACCGGCACCGTCACCGCCGCCACCGAATTCACCGCCGGCGACATCCGCGCGAGCATCCCGCGGTTCACCGGCGACAACCGCGCCGCCAATCAGGCACTGGTCGAGCACATCACCGGACTGGCCGGCGCCAAGGACGCCACCCCGGGGCAGATCGCCCTGGCCTGGCTGCTCGCCCAGCACCCTTCGATCGTGCCCATCCCCGGGACCCGGCGCCGGGAACGGATCGAGGAGAACGCCGCAGCGGTGCGGGTGCCGTTGTCCGCCGACGAACTCGCCGACCTCAACGAACTCGCCGCCCGCATCGGCGTGCGGGGCAACCGCTACAACGAGCAGCACATCTCGCTCGTCGGTCGCTGATCACCCGGACGCCGGCTCGGGCCGCGACCTGCGACTCCACCACTTCGACCTCGCCGGTCAGGTGGACGACGTGCGCGAGCCGGTGACCTGGCACAACCGCGTCCAGAAGCCGGCGTCGGCGACGGGGCTTAAGCATCCCGGAAGCTGTCGACCGACCGCGGCCTGTCAGCCATCGGCACGTGACGGGAGGGGACCCTGTCTCCGGTGTTCGGATCGGCTCACGGTGACGCCGAGCCGAGCACCGGAGACGAAGTCCGGCAGGCCCATGGTCAGTGCCGGCTGCGAAAACAGGCCGAAAGGCAGCCACATAGCTCAGACGGTTTGGCCGCCGTCGACGACCAGGGCGTGCCCGATGGTGAAAGCAGCGCCGGGCGAGCACAGCCAGAGCACCGCGGAGGCGATCTCCTCTGGTCGTCCGAGGCGGCCGATGGGTTCCTGGGCGATCATCTGGGCGTAGCCCTCGTCGGTTCCCCCGCTGACGCGCTCGATCATCTTGGTATCGATGATGCCGGGGCAGATGGCGTTGATGCGTACGCCCTGGGCGGCGTACTCGAGCGCGGCGGATTTGGTGAGACCGATGACGGCGTGTTTGGTCGCGGCGTAGGTGGCCTGCTGGGCGATGCCCATGACACCAGCGCCGGAGGAGGTATTGACGATCGCGCCGCCCCCACCGGCGATCATGAGGGGGAGCTGGTGTTTGAGACAGAGGAACACGCTGCGCACGTTGACCGTCATCAGCTTGTCGAAGTCCGCCTCGGTCGTGTCGGCGGTGGTGGTGTGGCTCTGCTCGATGCCGGCGTTGTTAAAGGCGAGGTCGAGGCGGCCGTAGACGGCGACGACCTGGTCGAGGGTGGCCTTGACAGCGTCGCTGTCGGTGACGTCGAGGCCGAACGCCATGGCGGTGCCTCCGTCAGCCTGGATCTGGGCGGCGACGGCGTGCGCGCCGGCCTGGTCGAGGTCGGCCAGGGCCACGGTCGCACCGGCGGCGGCGAACGCTCGCGCGGTGGCCTTGCCGATACCGCCGGCGGCGCCGGTGACGAAGGCGACTTTGCCGGTGAACGTCTGTTCGCGGGTGGGGCCTGTGCTGGTCATGTCACGTCCTTTGACGGCATCGGTTGATGCGGGCGGTGTCCGCGGAGCTGGGTGGGAGCCGGCTTTGCGGCGTCCGTTGACATGTCGGGGCGCCGCTGATGGCTCCCGTTGAGGTCGGGCGTGGTGGGTTCAGGCGGTGCGGGGTTCGACGGTCGCGGTGACGGCGCCGTCCATGTCGGCGATGCGGCTGGCGGCGTCGCCGTCGAGGCGGCCGAGGATCACGATGCCGGGGTAGTAAGACTGGTCGCCGTAATAGAGGACGAGGTCGTTACCGGGAGCGTAGTAGCCGACATCGCCAACGTCGGGGTCCGCACCGTCCGGCTGGCCGTCCAGTGACAGCGGTGCCGGCAGCGGGCCGGTCTTCTCCACCGCGCCGTGGTCGGTCATATCGACGGTCAGCGGCAGGTGGGCGAGCAGGTCACGGCCGGCGGCACTGTCGAAGATCGTGGCCTGCAAGCGCTGACCGTTGATGGTGATCTGGATATTCATCTGTTCCTCCCGGGGCGCGGCCGTGTCGCTCGGTGGTGCCGTCGCCCTGCTGGCGCTGTCGGGCGATGTCGTGGACGTTGCAGTGGGCGTGGCACCGGCCTGGCCGTTGCCGCCGCAGGCGGCGAGAGCCAGGCCGAGGATCGCCGACAGCGCCACGCGGGCGATGGTGCGTGAGGTGGGCATGGCATCTCCCCGTATCGGGTTAGGGCATCACGTCAGAAGGCGAGAAGGACCTTGGTGGCGATGCGCTGGTCCATGGGCTTGTACGGGACAACCTGAAGCATCGTGGCGTGCTCCGTTCCCTTCGATCGAGAGCGACCCCACCGAGGTCCACGGCACCTAGTCAACGTGCCCGCGCGAGGACGAAGAAGTCCTTGTTAATGGGTGTACCGACAGGGAATCCCTCATCGGTGTCGTACGGCCTACGCTCGACGCATGGCCAACCGGTCAGGAGGACGCGACCTTCTGGCCACACGTTGGCCCGGCCGGCGCACAAGGCAGTTCGGCTGAGGCGCCATCACCACCGGCCGCTCCGAACCTCCGCAGCCGGGACTAGCCGAACCAGCGCGTTCGGACCGCCCGGCACGCGGGAGAAACAGCATCCAGCAGTGCGTGGCCGCACCGGTCGGTCGACGAAGCCTGCAGGACAACGTCTCTGCGAACTCAGGGAATCGACACGGCGCCGATGTCTGCGCCGTTCCCACCAATCGAAAGATGAGGTTCACTTCCATGGAACGTCGCAAAGCGCTCGGACTGATCGCCGCCACCGGCGCGGCCGCCGCCTTCCCGGCTCTGCCCGCCTTCGGTGCGGAGACCGGCCGCGCCGCCGTTCCCGCCGGGCAGGGCAGGGCCCCGGGCAAGGGCGACTACACCTTCACGCTGGACAAGAACGTCAAGCGGACCTCGGTGCGGTTCAGGAACCGCTACGGCCTCACGGTCGCCGGCGATCTCTACGTACCGAAGAACGCCCGGGGCAAGCTGCCCGCCCTGGTGCTCAGCGGCCCGTTCGGCGCGGTCAAGGAGCAGTCCTCCGGTCTTTACGCCAACGAGTTCGCCCGCCGCGGCTACGTCACTCTCGCCTTCGACCCCTCCTTCACCGGGGAGAGCGGCGGCCCGGTGCGCGACGTGGCCTCGCCCGACATCTACACCGAGGACTTCAGCGCCGCCGTCGACTTCCTCGGCCTGCAACGGATCGTCGACCGCGAGCGGATCGGCGCGCAGGCCGTCTGCGGTCTGAGTGGTATGGCGCTCACCGCGGCGGCTGCGGACAGCCGGATCAAGGCGGTCGCCACGGCTTCGATGTATGACATGTCGCGCAGTATGTCGCGCGGTCATGAGGATTTCTACTCGCGTGAGCAGCGGCAGAAGGTCGTGGACCACCTCAGCCGGCAGCGCTGGATCGACGCGGAGAAGGGCACCTCCGCGCGGCTCTCCCACGAGGTCCCGTTCGACGCCGACGGCAATGTGGCCCCCAGCAACCGCGTCCTGCCCAAGACCCTCCCGGCGAACGCGGACCCGGTCCTGGCGAGCTTCTTCGACTACTACCGCACCGAGCGCGGCTACCACCCGCGGTCGATCAACTCCAACACCGCGTGGACCGCGACCACGCCGATGTCGTTCTTCGCCTTCCCGCTGATGACCAACATCGACCTGCTGGCGCCCCGCAAGGCCCTGCTGGTGGCCGGCGCCGACGCGCACTCCCGCTACTACTCCGAAGACGTCCAGGCGATGGCCCCCGGCACCGTCGACCTCGTGATCGTCCCGGGCGCGGACCACGTCGACCTGTACGACCGCAAGGACCTCATCCCCTTCGACCGGCTCGACGAGTTCTTCACCCAGAACCTCGCCTGACCTGACGTAAGCGCTGTTTCAGGAACGTCTCGGCTCGCGGTTCCCCCAGAAAAGTCGTTCCGCTCGGTCCGGGTCGTTGACGATCTTGCATTGGGCGTCGATCCACATCGTGGCGCGGCTGGTCAGAGTGTAGGCGGGCCAGCGCGGCACGTGCGGCGCGTTCGGGTGGCTGTCGCGGGCGAAGCCGGCCCACAGTGCGCTCATGTGCCGGGCGGTCGCCCGCTCGCCGGCCGGCTGGTCGTCGGGAGTGTTGGCGAATTTGAGGGGGATGTCGGCGGCGTGCGGTGAGCCGAGCGGGAAGTCGGTGCCCGGCACCAGGGTCGGGTCCTGGTAGGCGAGCTGGTACATGTACACCGGTGCCCGGCGCTGCGCGGCCTTGGCTTCGGCGATCTTGATGGCGTCGCGCCAGATCGGCGACGTGGTGATCGCGAAGTAGAGCTGTGCCGGGGTGGCTGCGGGCCGCGACGCGCGGAACGTGGCGATGATCCGGTCGAGTTCGGCACCCTGGTAGGTGCGGCTCAGTTCCCGGCGCAGGCCTGCGTCGTCGATGCGGAAGATGTCGGGCGGGCCGAAGAGGCTGAAGAACACTGTCTCGTCGCGGGTGGTCCCGACCATCAGTGGCTTGCCGGCGGACCAGGGAGCGGCGCCGTCGGCGAACGGGTGCCGGGGGATGATGCGGCCGTCGACGAAGGCGCCGAAGCCGGGCAGCGGGTCCGGGTCGCCCCACGGCGCGACCCCGTTCGCGGCTTCGGACTGCTGGATCTCCAGGAGCCGGCCGGCGGGGATGTCGTGCAGCTTCGCGATGTCCGCGCGGGTCAGGCCGAGCAGATGAAGGGTACGTTCGGCGCGGGCGGTGGCGCCGTCGCGGGTGGGGAACCGCAGCGGCGCGGCACTCTCGATCGAGGCCTTGTGGAACAGCGGCGCGGCGGCGGGCATGGTGTAGACGGCAGCGGTCTTGGCGCCGCCGCCGCTCTCGCCCCACACCATGATGTTGTCCGGGTCGCCGCCGAAGTTGTCGATGTTCTCGGCCGTCCAGCGCAGCGCGGCAAGGATGTCGAGCATGCCCTGGTTGGCGGCATAGTCAGCGCGGGTGAGGTCGTCGAGGAACAGGTAGCCGAGCAGGCCGAGCCGGTGGTTGGACTCGACGACCACCACGTCGTAGAGCTTGGCCAGGCGGCTGCCGTCCTGCCCGGTGGCCGAACCGGAGCCGATCATGTAGCCGCCGCCGTGGTTGTAGAACATCACCGGCCGGCGCCGGCGGTCGGCTGCCGGGGTCCAGATGTTGAGGTAGAGGCAGTCCTCGGAGGGTGCCGGCATCCGGCCGTTGCCGTTCGGTCCCATCTCGCCGCCAGGGGCCTGGAAGGCTGGGTTGGGAAAGTCCACCGTGTCACGCACGCCGGACCACGGCCGGGGTGGCTTCGGGGCCCGGAACCGGAGCTTGCCCAGTGGCGGGGTCGCATAGGGGACGCCGAGGAACTTGACGATGCCGTCCTCGCGCCGCCCGCGCACCTGCCCGTAGCGGGTGGCCGCCACGTCGCGTCGTCCGCCGTCGGCGTGTGCTACCGCCGGCATGCTCATCGCGGCGGCCACGGACAGCGACCCGCCGATCAAGGTTCTCCGGGTCATTCGCGCGTCCATGATCAGACCTCATTCTTTCGGCGGAGCATCGCTCTTCGCGGTGCTTTGTAACGTTTCATCCAGCGGGGGTGCGGTGCGGCGGTCATCGAACATTGATTGACGCACGCAGCCACTGTCGCGGACGCCGTATGGGCTCGTCCCCGGACAACGTTTCTCGCGCGTTACGCCGAACATAGACATCGATACCTCAGCGGTCAAGGTCGATATTTACAGGCAGATAGCCATATCCCCTCATTCACTTCCCCGGGAGGGCGAGCGATGAGGTACGGATGTATCGCTTGACGCGGATAACGTTTTTCATCCAGCATCATCGATGTTTTGCGATCGAACCGACGGCTGGCGAGTAGCCGCAGCCACTCTCGAGGAGGAGCCCGATGACAGACGAGGACCGCACGCCGTCCGCGAACCGGCGGCCATCGATCACGCTCGTACGACGAGCATTCACCGCGATCGCCCTCGCCGCCGGCCTGGTCGCCACCACAGCAGCGCAGCCCGCCTCTGCCGCAGCGAATCCGTACCAGCGCGGCCCTGCCCCGACCGCCGCCAGCGTGGCAGCGGTGACCGGACCGTTCGCCACCGCTTCGGTCAGCGTGCCGCGCGGCAACGGCTTCGGCGGCGGTGTCATCTACTACCCGACCGACACCAGCCAGGGAACCTTCGGCGGCCTCGCCATCTCCCCGGGCCTCAACGGCACCTGGCCCGGCATCGCCTGGCTCGGCCCGCGACTGGCCAGTCAGGGCTTCATCGTGTTCGGGATCGAAACGAACAACCTCAACGACAGCCCCACCAGCCGCGGTACGCAACTGCTCGCGGCGCTGGACTACCTGGCGCAGCGCAGCTCGGTACGCAGCCGCCTCGACCCGGGCAGGCTTGCTGTCGCGGGACATTCCATGGGCGGCGGCGGCGCGCTCGACGCGGCCCTGCGGCGTCCGTCCCTCAAGGCCGCCATCGGCAACGCGCCGTATCTGCCCTCGAACAGCCTGGCCGGCGACCGGGTGCCGACGCTGATCTACGCGATGCAGAACGACACCCTCGTCCCGCCGTCCCGGCTCACCAGCCTGTACAACACCAACCCGGCCACGACCGAGCGCGCTTACCTCGAGATCACCGGTGCCGGCCACAACTACATCGGCCAGCCGAGCACCACTCTGGCCCGCACGATGATCCCCTGGTTGAAGATCTTCGTCGACAACGACACCCGGTTCAGTCAGTTCCTCTGCCCGCTGGCGGACCAGTCCGGCATCCGGCAGTACCGCAGCAGCTGCCCCCTGGTGCCGGCCACGGCCCGCGCCCTGATGACCACGGCGGGGTGACAGCCCCAGTCGGCCCGGCGATCGGAGCGTCACGGCGATGGCGTCCGTTCGCCGGGGTCGGGCAGTGCGTCCAGGCGTCCCGTGCGGGCGAGCCGGGCGAAGGCGTACGCGCTGGGTTTGGGCGTACGCGAGAAGTCGTCACCGACGGCGATGAGCCCGAACTTCGGCCGGTAGCCCTCGCTCCACTCGAAGTTGTCGAACGCGGACCAGTGCAGGTACCCGCGAACGTCGACGCCTTCGGCCCGGGCCTGGGCCAGCGCGGCCAGGTGGGTGGTGAGGTACTCGAGGCGTTCGGTGTCGTCGGTGGTGGCGATGCCATTCTCGGTGACGTACAGCGGCAGGCCGGTCTTCGCAGCCCGGTGCAGCATCTGGCGCAGGCCGTCGGGGTGGACGGCCCAGCCCATCTGGGTCAGCGGCGTGCCGGGCGGTGGCGGGGCGAACAGGGTGGGCGACGCCGGGTCGACCCATTGTTTGCGGTAGTACTGCACGCCCACCCAGTCGCCGGCGTCGGGTCCGGTCAGTTCGTCGAGGTGGCGGTCGACGATCTCGTACCGGATGGCCCGGAAGCCGGCGGTCTCGGGGGCCGCGTCGGCGGGTTCCAGCAGCGGCAGCTGCACGGCGAGCCCTACCCGCGCGTCGCTGGTGGCGCGGACTTCGCGGACGGCGGCGAAGTGGGCGTCGAGTAGGACCCCGCCGACGCGGCGCCACTTCATCGGGTTGGTGACGCCGGGCGGGTGGTAGCCCTCCAGGTAGCCGTGCAGGGCGACCATCTGCGGTTCGTTGACGGTACACACGAACGGCATGAGGTCACCGAGTTCGGCGGTCACGTGGCGGCAGTAGCGGGCGAAGGTGTCGACCGAGTCGGGGGCGAGCCAGCCACCGCGGGCGGCGAACCAACGAGGCAGCGTGAAGTGGTGCAGCGTGACGAACGCCGTCATGCCGGTGCCCCGCAGCGCGGTCAGGACCCGCCGGTAGTGCAGAAGCGCGGCGCGGCTGAACTCGCCGGGCGCCGGTTCGATGCGGGACCATTCGATCGACAGCCGGTGGGTGTTGTGTCCCAGCGATGCCAGGAGCGCGAAGTCGTCGGCGTACCGGTGGAAATGGTCGATGCCGTCGCCGGACGACGCTCGCGCGAGCGAGGCGGGGTCGTGTTCGAAGTCCCACCAGTCGTTGTTGGTGTTGCCGCCCTCGACCTGGTGGGCCGAGGTGGCGCTGCCCCACAGGAAGTCGTCGGGGAAGTCCACGTGGTGCCTCTCGCCGTGACCGGCCCGGCCTCCGCGGACGGTGCGGAGGCCGGGCCGGGTCTCATCGGGTGGTGAAGGTATAGGTGCCGGACGGCACCTGGTATTCGGCGTAGCCACCGTCCGTGCGCAGGAACTTCGCCCGGCGCGGGGTACCGGTGACCCGGCCGCCCAACGTCGGCACCTGGATGAGGGCGGCGGTGTTCGGCGGGACGGTGACGGTCAGCCGCAGCCGGTTGCCCTCGCGCTTCCACTCGGAGCGGGCGGTGCCCTGCGGCGTGGTGTAGTGGCCCTTGACGAAGGTCAGGTCACCGACGACCTTGGGCTGGACGACCAGCTCACGGTAGGCGGTGGTGCCCTCGGCGGCGCGGATGCCGGCCAGGCCGGCGTGGAACCACTCCTCGATCTGGGCGAGGATCATGTGGTTCTTGGAGTCGCCGCGGTTCCACCGCTCCCCCATGGTCGTCATGCCGCCCGGGTTGGCGACGGTGGACTCCATGAAGTAGCCGTAGCTGGGCTGCTCGTCCTCTTGGATCAGGTCCCAGAGCACGTCGTCGCGGCCGCCGGCCGACAGTGCCCGCACGATCGGGGCCATGCCGATGGTGCCGCCGCTGAAATGCGGGCCGTCACCGTTCGGGTGGAACGCGTAGATCATCGCCACCAGGCCGTCAAGGACCGCCTGCCGCTCGGGCTCGGGCACGAGACCGGCGTCCAGGGCGAGCGCCTGCGCGGACTGGGAAACAGCGCCGTTGTCCGCGTAGAGGCGCCGGGCCGGGTCCCAGAAGGCGTTGTTGAACGCCGTCTTGATGTCGCCCGCGAGGGTCGTGTACTTGGCAGCGTCCGCCTGATGTCCGGTCAGGCGGGCCAGCTCGGCCAGCTCCCTGATCATCAGGTAGTAGCCCCACGTGCCGGTGATGCGGCCGGAGACCGGCTCGGCCGACACCCAGTCGGCCAGGGCAGCGTCGACGATGTTGCCGACCGCCTTCTGCCGGGCGATGTAGTCAGCGAACCGCACCATCGGCTCGTAGTAGCGGGCCGCCGTCTCGGTGTCGCCGTACAGCTGGCGCAGGAAGCCCGGCACCAGAATGATCGCGTTACCCCAGTTGATCTCGTCGCCGAACCGGCCGGTATAGCCCCAGTCGTAGACCGGGATCTTGAGCGCCACGTTGCCGGCCATCGGGGTGTCCGCGACCGACTGCCCCTCGACCAGGTGCCGCTCGTGGGTGCGCAGGTAGGCGGACAGGTCAAAGTTGCGGTGGATGGAGCCCATCGGCATCGTGTAGTCGGCCGGGTAGGACAGCTTCTCCCGGCCTGGGCAGTCGGTGAAGACGCTCATGATGTTGCCGGCGAACGAGTACCAGGCCATCTTGTGGATCCGGTTGACCCGCGCGTTCGACGTGGTCACCGCGCCGGCGATCGGCGTCTCGGCTTGCACCCGCAGCCCGGTGATCGTGTCTTTGGCCGGGACGTAGTCGAGAGGCAGGCCGGTGACCTGCACCCATTGCATGCCGAAGTAGTTGAAGTCCGGCCGCCAGGTCTCCCCGCCGCGCAGCCCGGCCGTTGTGTAGGTGTTGAACAGGTCGACACCGCGGCTGCCGCCGCCACCCTTGAGTGACGCCTGGTCCACAGTGCCGTCGGCCGCGAGGGATTCGGCCGGTGAGATGCGGATCGTCGTGCCGGCCGGCACGCCGCTGGTGAGCTTGAGCAGTGGGAACCCGACGATGTTCTGGCCGAAGTCGAACACCCACGTGCCCGGCACCGGGTTGGTGATCTTCACCGGTTCGTACCGGTCGGCGATCGTGATCGGCGGTGCGGTGCGGCCGCCCAGCTTCGTGGCGAGGTTCGGCGGCGGCGCGATCCCGGCGGTGATCCACCCGGTGGGCGTGCCGTCCCGCCGCTTCCCGGCCGCCGACAGGTCAGCACCAGGCTGATCCCAGCCGGGCTGCTCACGCCGGGCGTCGAAGTCCGAGCCCGAATACCAGGCATCGGTGATCAGCGGGCCCAGCGCGGTGCGCCACTCACGGTCCGAGACGATCACCGTCTCCCGACCATCGGCGTACGTGATCTCGAGCCGCGCGATGAACCGGGGTGTGACGGCCGCCCCGGCACTGGCATCGCTCGCCGCGACGTTGTTGCCCGAGCCGGTGACCGTGGCCCCGGCCGGGTGCGGCTTGGACAGGCCGGGCGTGAAGGTGATGCTGTCCGCGCCGATCGCGGTGATGACACGCGACTCGAGGTTGACGCCGCCGTCGCCGGTGTCGACGTTGATCGTGCCGCCGACGTGGTAGCCAGTTACGGCGCTCAGCGTGACAGTGGTGGCGCCGGCCTCGACGTCGGTGGCCAGGGTGCCGGCACCCTTGAGCTGGCTCTGCCACCAGGAGTACGGCGCGGTCCTGCCGACGGCCGGGTTGGTGACGCTGCGCCGGACGTAGGCGGGGCCGTTGCCGAGGCGTACCCCGACGGTGTTCTTGCCCTTCTGCAGATCGCCGGTGATGTCGTAGACCCGGTACTCGCTGGAGAGCTGGTAGTTGGAGTAGCCGGGCGCCAACACCTCATCGGTCAACTTGCGGCCGTTGACGGTAGCCAGGTGCATGCCCACGCCGGAGAGATACAGCCGGGCCCGGGCGACCTTGCGGCGCGGGTCGGCGGTGAACTGCCGGGCGAAGATCGGCATCGGCTGGGTCTCGGCCCGTCCGGGGTGTTCGATCCAGCGGGCGGCACCCCAGTCGGCCTGGTCGAGCAGGCCCATCTCCCAGGACGAGGGCGCGCTCCAGTCGGTGGCATGCCGGTTGGCGTCCCAGGCGCGGACCTGCCAGCGCAGCCGCTGCCGGGAGGTGAGCGGTTTGCCGCCGTAGCGGACGCCGGACTGGACGGCGGAACCGACCTTGCCGGAGTCCCAGAGCAGCCGGTCACGGCCGGCGTCCCAGACCCGGATCTGGTAGGCGGTCTGCCGGTCCGCGGCAGCCGATGAGGTTTCGGCGAACCGCCAGCTCAGCACCGGAGTCACGCTGTCGAGCCCGAGCGGCTGGTCGGCGCGGCCGTCGACGCGCAGGCCGACGACTCGCAAGCCAGGGCCACGGCTGGTGCCGGTCGCCTCGGCGGGGCTGCCGGTCAGCAAGGTTGCGGAGGGCACGGCGAGGGACAGTCCGAGTGCTGTACGTCGTTTCACGATCCCGCCTTGTAGTCGGTGTCCATGTCCTTGAGGACCTCGTCACTGGTGGCCTGGTTGCTGAAGACCTCCTGCAGGCCGCTGAGCATGGTCTGCTGCACCTTCGCGTTCGGCCAGAGCTGGTCCATGAACGGCACGGTCCGGTTGTCCTTGACGAACGTCGTCAGGTCGGTCAGGCCGGGGTCGACGGTGGTGCCAGCATCCGGCAGGGTCGGCAGGCTGCCCTGCGCCTCGTTGAAGATCTTCATGCCCTCCGGCGACATCACGAAGGTGACGAACTTCAGCGCCAGGTTCTTGTTCTTCGCCTTGGCGTTGATGCCGTACCCGGCGCCGGCGGCCGCGGGCATGATGAACTCGGCCGGGTTGTCGGTGGCGGGCAGGGCTCTCATGGTGAACTTGCCGCTGGGGTTCTTCTGCTTGAGCAGTCCGATGATCCAGTTGCCCTGGATGATGCCGAGCGTCTTCCCGGTAGCCGCCAGCGTTTGACTGGCCTCGTAACTGGTGCCCAACGGGTCCTTCTGGAAGCAGCCAGCGCTGTTCATCTCCTGGTACTTGGCCATCGCGGTGGTCCACGGCGAGCCGGCGAAGGTGGCCTGCCCGGCCGCCATCTTCGTGTCGAAATCCTTGTCGGCGCCGTAGACGGTGGTGGCCGTCAGCGCGTACAGGGCGATCTGGGTGACCCAGTTGTCCTGGATGCCGAGGGCGAAGGCGGGAGTGCCCTTACCGGCCGCGTCCTTGCAGAACTTCAGCAGGTCGGTCCACGTGCCCGGCGCGGTCAGGCCGGCCTTGGTCATGGCCTGGTCGTTGTAGACGGCGCCGATGCCGTTGAGCCCGAACAGCGCGTTGTAGGTCTTGCCCTCGTACTGGGCGACCTTCTTGAACGCCTCCGGCAGCTGCGCGGCCCACGGCTGGTCGGACAGGTCGAGCAGGTAACCCGGCTTGGCGATGACGTAGGTGGCGCCCGGGTTGCCGTTGCCGGGCCACACGGTCATCACGTCGGGCGCGGTGCCGGACGACAGCTGGGTCCGGATCTGCTGCTGGTACTGGTCGGCGCCGCTGGTGGTCAGGTTGACCGTGACACCGGGGTTGGCGGCCTTGAACGCGTCGACAACCTTCTCGACGGAACCCTGGTCGACCGACGCGATGGTCAACGTCTGGTTGTCACCACTGTCGCCGGAGTTGGTCCCGCTGGAGCAGGCGGCCATCAGGGTGGCGGCGGTCATCGCGGCGGCGACGGCCGTCATTCTGCGTGTGCGCATGGGTTCTCCCACTGTGGAGATGGATCAGACGGGGGTGGTGGAAGCGGTGAAGGTGTAGCGGCCGGACGTCAGCCGCAGGGTGAGACCTGCGGCGGACGGTTCGGCCTGGATGACCCCGGCTGTTTCGGTGGCGGGCAGGTCGTTCTCGCGCACGCTGCCGGGGTCGGCGGTCGGGATCTGCAGTACGGCGGTGCAGCCCGGCGGCACCGTGACAGTCACGGTGAGCCGGTCGTCGTCGCGGGACCAGCCGCAGGCCACCAGGCCGCGGGCGGTCTCCTGTTCGGCGCTGGCCCAGGTGAGGAGCCCGCCCGGGGTGGGGCGCAGCAGCAGCTCGGCGTAGGCGACCGAGTCGGGGGTTTGGTCGATGCCGGCGACCCGGCCGTAGAGCCAGTCGCCGACGCTGCCGAGGCTGTAGTGGTTGAACGAGTTCATCGCCGCGGACTGGAAGCCGCCGTGGTCGGTCCAGCCGTCCCAACGCTCCCAGATCGTGGTGGCGCCGTGCCGGATCGAGTAGCCCCAGGACGGGTATTCCTCCTGGTGCAGCAACGCGTAGGCCAGATCGGCGCGGCCGTGCTCGGACAGCACCGGGCACAGCAACGACACCCCGACGAAGCCGGTGGTCAACCGGTTTCCGCGGCGCTCGATGTCGGCGGCCAGGTGACCGACGGCCGCGTCGACCATGGTGTCCGGAAGCAGGCCGAACGCGAGCGCCAGCAGATACCCGGTCTGGGTGCTGCCCTTGACGCTGCCGTCGTCACCGACGAACGCGTCCTGGAACGCCTCCGTGACTGCGGCGTGCAACGACCGGTACCCAGCAGCCGGGCGGCCCAGCACCTCGGCGGCCTGGGCCACGATCTGTGTGCTGCGCGCGAAGTAGGCGGTGGCGAGGACGTCGCGCGGCGTCTCGGCGTCGACCTGCAGCCAGTCGCCGTAGGAGTTGCCGGTGCGGTTCTCCCAGAGCAGGCCGGGGTTGTGCCGGTGGATGTGCTCGACCCACCGGGCCATCGCGTCGAAGCTGCGCTCGAGGACGCGCCGGTCGCCGTAGGTCTTCCAGAGCAGCCACGGGATGATGACGCCGCCGTCGCCCCAGGCCGGGGCGCCCTCCCGCTCGAACGCGATGATCGGGGCGACGTCGCGGAACGCGCCGTCGTCGTTCTGGCCGTCGACGACGTCGCGCAGCCACCGTGCGAAGAACGCGGACACGTCGGCGTTGCGGGTGGCGGTCGGCGCGAACACTTGCGCGTCGGCGAGCCAGCCGAGTCGTTCGTCGCGTTGCGGGCAGTCGGTGGGTACGGCGACGAAGTTGCCGCGCTGCCCCCAGCCGATGTTGGCGTGCAGCTGGTTGACCATCGGGTCGTCGCACTCGAACCGGCCGGTCCAGGGAGTGTCGCTGTGCAGCACCCGGGCCACCGCGCCGGGTGCCTCGGTGCAGCCGGTGACCTCGGCGTACCGGAAGCCGTGGAAGGTGAACCGCGGTTCGAAGACCTCGGTGTCGCCGCCGGCGGTGAGGTAGGTATCGGTGGCGGCGGCCCGGCGCAGGTTCGCGACGTAGAGCTCACCGTCCTCCAGCACCTCGGCATGCCGGACGGTGATCCGCCGGCCGCCGGGCATTCCCGGCAACGTCAGCCGCACCCGGCCGACCAAGTTCTGCCCAAAGTCGATGACGAACCGGTCCGGCGCCCGCCGGTCCACCGCGACGGCCGGCAGCTCGGTGACAACCCGGATCGGCTCGTCCGGCTCAGCGACCAGCGGTCCGACCGCGGTGTCGAGCACAGCGACCGGCCGGTTGCCGGACACGGCGCGGCGGGCGTCGACGTACTGGCCCATCATCAGGTCGGCGGCCCGGATCGGGCCGTCGCTCTCGGTCCAGTCGCTGCCGGTGGCGATGGTCTGCTGGGATCCGTCCGGGAGGTCCACCACCAGTTGGGCGAGGAATCCGGGTGCGTCGCCGTAGTGGCGGGCCGGGCGGCGTGGATCGAACCCGACGTAGCCGCTCCACCAGCCGTCGGCGACGACCGCCGCGAGGGTGTTGTCGCCGGCTCGCACCTGCTCGGTGACGTCGTAGGTCTGGTACTGGATCCGGTGGTGGTACTCGGTCCAGCCAGGCGCGAGTTCCCGGTCGCCGACGCGGGCGCCGTTGAGCTCCGGTTCGTAGACGCCGTGGGCGGTGGCGTACAGCCGGGCGCGCACCGGGCGTTCCGGCAGCTGGAACTCGTGCCGCAGGTACAGCGGCGCCTCCTCGGGGCCGGGCGCGAGCAGGTCCTCGTCGGTCGGCGGGTCGACGGGCGGCAGGGCCACCGGGTCCCGGCCGATCCACACCGCGGGCCAGTCCTCGCGGTGCAGCAGGCCGGTCTCGAACCATGTCTCGGCGGTGCTCCCCGCCGTACCCGTCTCGTCCCAGATCTCGACGCGCCAGTGATAGCGGGTCGCCGAGCGCAACCCCGCGCCTTCCCAGGGAATGAGGATGGTGTCGGCGGATTGCCGCCGCCCGGTGTCCCAGACCGTCTCGCCGTCGGCGGTGGCGGTGATGCGGTAGGCGCTCTGTGCCGCGCCACGCCGGTCGCTGCGCAGCTTCCACGACAGCCGCGGTTGCGGTTCGCCGAGGCCGAGGGGTTCGATGCGCTGTTCTGTCTGCAAGCCGTAGGGGATCATCCCTTCAGCCCTCCCGCGAATCCGTTGATGATGCTGCGCTGCAGGGCCAGGTAGACCGCGAGGACCGGGACGATGCTGATCAGCAGGGCGGCGAAGATGAGGTTCCAGTCGGAGACGAACTGGCCGACGAAGCCGGCGACCGCGACGGGCATGGTCTGCTGGTCGCTGCCGGACAGGTAGAGCAGTGGGGTGAAGAAGTCGTTCCACACGCTGACCGTGTTGAGCACCAGTGCAGTCACCGTGATCGGCTTGAGCATCGGCAGCACGACGTAGCGGAACGCGGTCAGCGGCCCGCAGCCGTCGATGGTGGCGGCCTCTTCGAAGTCGCGGGGCAGCGCCCGTAGGAAGCCGACGTCGAGGAACGTGGTGAACGGGACCTGCAACCCGGAGTAGAAGAGGATCAGCGACCAGACAGAGCCGAGCAGGCCGAGGTCGCGGATGGTCTGGTAGAGCGGCAGCGCGGCGAGCTGGAACGGCAGGATCAGGCCGAGCATGATCACCAGGAAGGTGCCGCGGGACCAGTGCGCGGTGGAGCGTGCGAGGGGGTAGGCGGCCAGCGACGACACGGCGAGCACGATCAGGACGCTGACCGCGGTGACGATGACGCTGTTGATCAGGGCGCCGCCGAGACCGCCTTCCTGCCAGGCCTGGGTGAAGTTGGCGAGGGTGGGTGCGGTGGTGGGGCTGATCGGTGACGAGGTGTCGGACGGTGCCCGGATCGCGAGGTTGACCAGGACGTAGACCGGGAAGGCGAAGACGATCGCTACCGCGATCATGAGCATTTCGAGCGCGAGGGTACGCCGGGTGTAGCGGTTCATGACGCGGCCTTCTCGTTGCGGTTCAGGACGGCGTACTGGCCTGCGGAGATGATCGCGACGATGGCGGTCAGCACGACGGCGAGGGCGATGCTGTAGCCGAACTCGCCGAGGGTGAACGCGTCCTTGTAGATGAGCGTGGAGATGGTGTCGGTGGCGTGCCCGGGCCCGCCGCCGGTGAGCGCGTAGACCTGGTCGAACAGCTTGATCCCGCCGATGATCGACAGCATCAGGTTGATGGTGAGGGCCGGCGCCAGCAGTGGGCGGATCACCGACCAGAAGCGGCGGATCGGGCCGCTGCCGTCGATGGCGGCCGCTTCGTAGATCTCCTTGGGGATCGATTGCAGGCCGGCGATGAAGATGACCATGGAGTAGCCGGCGTACTGCCAGACCACGACGAGCACGATCATCCACAGGGCGAGGTCGGGGTCGCCGAGCCAGTTCTGCCGCCAGGAGTCCAGACCCACCGCGCTGAGCAGACTGTTCACCGCGCCATCCGGGCTGAGCAGGTTGCGCCACAGGTAGGCGGTGACGATCTGAGCGATGACAGCCGGGGCGAACAGCAGCGCCCGCAGGAAGTTGCGGCTCTTGATCATGGTGTTGACGCCGAGGGCGAGCAGCAGGCCGAAGCCGTTCTGCAGGACGGTGATCGCCACCGCGACCAGCAGGGTGTGCCAGATGGCCTGCAGAGCGTCCGGGTCGTCGGCGATGGCAGTGAAGTTGTCCAGCCCGATGAACGCGAGGTCCGGGTCGAGGCCGTCCCAGTCGGTGAAGGCGTAGTAGACGCCGCGGGCGCTCGGGACGAGCACGACGAAGGTGAACAGCAGCAGCGCCGGGACGGTGAACCACCAGGGTGGCGCGGCACGTCCCCGGCGGGACCGGGTCGCGACCGCGGTCCGTTCCGGGAGTCGTTTTTGCAGTTCGGTTGTCACGGAGAACCCACCTTGCTGAATCGTTTCATGATCAGGTGGACGGCCGCGGCACCGACGCCGCATCGGGGCGGCCACCACGGCGCCGGAGTGATGTGGGTAACGTTTTCCAAATGTTTCGCCGACCTTACGAGCGCGTGCCGAACAGCGTCAAGAGGTTCGCGACCACGAATCTGAGCACTCGCTGGCGGGACCCGTTCGCAGAGCTTCAGCTTCCGCATGGCCACGATGATCTCTATGGTGGGTAACGTTTCACTAAGCAGGGAGAGTGCATGCATCAACAGCCCGCGACCGCCCGAAGGGTGACGATCGTGGACGTGGCGCGGCAGGCGGGAGTGTCGACCACCGCGGTGTCGAAAGTGCTGCGCGACGCGTACGGCACGAGCCCGCACATGCGCAGCCGGGTCCGCGCGGCCGTCGACGAGCTCGGCTACCGGCCCTCAGCCGCCGCCCGGGCCCTGCGCGGACGCACCTGGACCCTCGGCGTGATGCTGCCCGACGTGCGGAACCCGTTCTTCGCCGACATCCTCGACGGCGTCGGCGAACACCTCGACGACACCGAATATCAGCTGTTCATGACCTCCGGCTGCAACGACGCGACCAGCGAGGCCCGGGTCACCGAAGCGATGATCGACCGCAGCATGGACGGCCTCATCCTCATCGCCCCCGTCTCGCCGCCCGCCCACCTCGACCGCCTCGCCCGGACCGTGCCGACCGTGGTCATCGGCCGGCACAGCCACTCCCCTCGCTTCGACACCGTCAACGACGACGACTTCACCGGCGCCGGGCTGATGGTGGCGCACCTCGCCGGCCTCGGGCACCACCGCATCGCCCACATCGAGCACCACGAAACCGACCGGATCCGGCTCGCCGAAATGCCCAACGCCCTGCGCGCCGACGGCTACCGCCACGCCATGCACCAGCACGGCCTCGGCGAGCACATCGACATCGCCTCCACCACGTACACCCGCGACGGCGGATACCACGGCGCCCGGATCCTGCTCGACCGGAAGAACCCGCCCACCGCGATCTTCGCGGGCGCCGACGTGGTCGCCCTGGGCGTCCTCGACGCGCTCACCGAGGCCGGCCTGTCCGTGCCCGGCGACGTCTCCGTCGCCGGCTACGACAACATCACCCTGGCCGGGTTCCGGGCGATCTCGCTGACGAGCGTGGACCAGGCCGGTCACCGGATCGGCAGTACGGCGGCGCGGCTGCTGCTCGAGCGCATCACCGATCACACCCGCCCGGCAGCTCAGGTGAAACTCTCTCCCACCGCCGTCGTACGGGGCACGACCGGGCCGCCACGCTGATCAGTACGCTTTTGCTGGACCCCGAGCAATCTTCACTCACCCCAAGGAGACCAGGTGGACAAGCCCGCGACCCGTCGCGTCACCATCGTCGACGTCGCGCGCCACGCCCAGGTGTCCACCACCGCCGTGTCCAAGGTTCTGCGCAACGCGTACGGCGCCAGCCCGGCCATGCGCACCAAAGTGCAGCAGGCCATCGCCGAGCTCGGTTACCGCCCGTCCGCCGCCGCCCGCGGCCTGCGCGGGCAGACCTACACGATCGGCGTGATGCTGCCGGAGTTGCGCAACCTGTTCTTCGCCGACATCCTCGACGGCATCACCGCCCAGCTCGGCGACAGTGATTACCAGGTGCTGCTCGCGCCCGGCTGCAACGGCGAGAAGGCCGAGGCCCGGGTCATCGACGCGATGATCGACCGCAGCATGGACGGTCTGGTCCTGATCGCCCCGGTGTCGGCCAAGAGCCGCCTAAATGAGGTCGCCCGCAGCGTGCCGACCGTGGTCGTCGGCCGGCACGGCACCTCGCCGGCCTACGACAGCGTCACCGACGACGACCTCGCCGGTGCTGCCCTGGTCGTCGACCACCTCGTCGAGCTCGGCCACCGCCGCATCGCACACATCGAGCACCACGAGACCGACCGGGTACGCCTCGCCGAGATGCCCAACGCGCAACGCGCCCACGGCTACAGGGAAGCGATGATCGCCCACGGCCTCGAAGCCGAGATAGACATCGCGTCGACCACATACACCCAGGACGGCGGATACCTGGGCGCCCAACAACTGCTCGACCGCCTGGTGCGGCCCACCGCCATCTTCGCCGGCGCCGACGTCGTCGCCCTCGGAGCGCTGGAGGCGATCGCCGAAGCGGGCTTGTCGGTGCCCGGCGACATCTCCGTGGCCGGCTACGACAACAGCGCCCTCGCCGCGTTCGGCCCGATCTCCCTGACCAGCGTCGACCAGGACGGCCGGCAGATGGGCGCCAACGCCGCCCGCCTGCTGATCGACCGCATCGGCCAGCGGGACCGCCGCACCGCCCAGGTCAAACTGTCACCGACCCTGGTCGTGCGGCGCACCACCGCAGCCCTATGAGCATCACGATCAAGAACCGCCGGATCGACGGCCCGTACGGCACGATTCCTATTCGCGTCCACACCACTGACGGCGACGCCCGCGCCGGTCTGGTCTGGGCGCACGGCGGCGCCTTCTTCGGCGGCGACCTCGACATGCCCGAAAGCGACTGGGTCGCCCGGCAACTCGCCGAACGCAGCATCGCGGTCGTCACGGTGGACTACCGGCTCGCGCCGATCATGGACTGGACGACCGGCGAACAGGCACCGGCCCAGCCCGGCGAGCGCTTCCACTACCCGGTCGCCTCCGAGGAACTCACCGCGGCTTTCTCCTGGGCAGCAGCCTCAGACATCCGCGTACCGGGCTGGGCCATCGGCGGAGCCAGCGCCGGCGGCAACCTGGCCGCCGGCGCCACCCTCCGGCTCCGCGACAACGGCTTGCCGCTACCCAGCGCCGTACTGCTCGTCTATCCGGTGCTGCACAGCGAGCTCCCTCCGATGTCCGCCGAGCTGCACGCCAAGGTGACGACCCTGCCGGACCCCGATCTGGTGGGCGCCGACGCCATCCACCGGATGAACCTCAACTACGTGCGAGACCCCGCCGGCCTGGGCGAGCCCTACGCCTTCCCCGGCGGCCACGACCTCACCGGCCTGCCACCCACGATGATCCTCAACTCCGACATAGACCCGCTGCGAGCCTCTGGACAGCAGTACGGCGCCGAACTCGCCGCCGCAGGCGTCGACGTCCTCATGATCCGCGAAGTCGGTGCCCACCACGGCCACCTCAACGAACCCGACAATCCGGTGGCCGCTCACAGCATCAGCCGCATGGCCGATTGGCTGCTGTCAGGTCTTGGTTTCATCTGAATGAGTGCTTGAGAGGACTGTTATCGGGCGTACCGAGTGTCCGGCGGCTCCCGGGAGCGGCAGGTCGGCCGCGGGCGAGGCAGCGGGCCCTGGTGCTGATCACGGCCCAGCCGATCAGCACCGCGGAGACCACGGGGATACGCCATGTGACGGTTCGCCGCTATACGCGGAGCTTCCTGAACAGTTCGATGATTGGCCCCGCGGCTCCAGCTACTTGTCAGCCCGCCTCGTCCGTCTCCGGATCCGAGATGAATGCCAAGAATTCGCTGGCCAGCGGTGTCGTCGCTGCCGCCCAAAGCCCGGCTGCGGACATCACGCCACTCAGCGACTGCGCGATCAGGCCAGAGCTGCTCAACGCTGCCGCATACCGATCGATGAGGTCCTTACGGCTCGCGAGTTCTGGCATCCCCGCTTCAATGATCACGGACTTGCCGCCCATCGTCACGTTCGGCCTACTGATGTCGTGCCGTGCGAACCATCCGGGCGGGTCCGACAGCAGCGTGAGCAGCCGTACGTGGGTTGGTGTGAACCGGTCCAGCATGTCGAAGAACAGCTGCTGAGTATCGTCGTGCGGCGCATCGGGCAGAACGGAGTTCACAACGGCATTGCGCAGCAACTCCAACTTCGCTGCCCGCGACGTCCTGTCGGCGATCTGCGACGCCGTCGTCACCGCATCCATGAACGTGTCCTGGTCGAGGAGGTGCTCGAAGTCGCCGATGCGGCTCTCGAGACGATGAGCTTTCTGAGCTAAGTCGTTCAACCACTGGGCCCGCCGATCAGCCAAACGCCGGCCGGCAGCTTCCTGGAAGGCGATCTGCAGGGGTCCGCCGACGCCCGGCACCGCTGCGATCCCCATCTCGACGACCTTGGTGATGCCCTGCCGCCGATCGGTGTCTTCGGGATAGCTGTTCATGGTCAGACATCATGGCGGGCCGTGACCAATCGCTCGCCGCCCGCACGGCGATACTGGAGAGCAATCGTCCCTTATCCATCGATAGCGAATCGGCGCCCGGCTGGCGGCCGGATACTTCCGGCCGCCAGCCGGGTCACCGTTCAAGCAGCGGCAGGATCCGGCCGCGTCGGCGTGAACGCTTTGTCCAGATGGCACTGCGTGCAGAGATGACGTCGGTGCATCTCAATCGACGCCCTCCCCAGAGTCAAGGTGGCATAGTTCGGCCCTGCCGCGTCGATACGCGCGATGCCCGGACTTATGAGCGCGAGCGTCTCCAGGTATTCCGCGATTCGGCCGGGCTGTAGTCCGTCACACCAGGTGAGCACCGACGGTGTGTCCGGGGCCGGTGAACATGCCAGCTGAAGGTGCCTGGCCCAGTTCCCCGCACTGTGGGTGGGGCCTGCGGGATCATGCAGGAACACCGGCTGGATGCAGAACAGGGCGCTGGTGATCTCAGTGTGGGGTTGGAGCTGCCAGACCGATGCCCACCGCTGCTCGAGTCCGGTAAGTGCCGGCTCACGCCAGACCGGTCGGAAGGTGCGCTCTTCTTCGCCTCGATGCATCCGGCGTTCGGTGCGGAGAACCTCCTCGCGGAAACGGGGCGAACAGCGGCTCTGATCGTCGTGGATCTCGACCGGTGTATTGGTGGGAAGGTGCACCAGTTCGTAGCCGTAGGTGGTGTAGGCACGGAGCCGAAGCCCGGGAATTCCGGCGCAGCGCGGGTGCTGCTCATCCGGATCGGTGTACGGCAGCAGGTAGCCACACAGCCGGTGGGCTACGGTCGCCGCCATGACCACCCGGTCGGGCTGGGGAGAGATCCAGGTGCCGTAGTAGTCGAAAAGCCCCGCAAGACGGCGGCCACGCAGCGGATCCCAGGCGTGCTGGCCTTGATTGGCGAAAACGCGCATCAGCGCACTTTGCAAGGCCTTCTGACCCGGGCTCATGGCAATCGTCTCGTTGCGTGTGGGCAGACCGGTCACGGCGAGGCGAGCCGGCTCCCCGGTGATGTTGCAGCGTTGCGCACGGCGCCGCCGGTCGGAGGTATGAGGCATGAGCATCTCCAGCTGAGCCGCGTCCCGGACCGCGGCCGCCAGGGTGCGGACGCGACAGCCTTGTGGCCTTCGTCAGTACGGTCGTTGAAGGGGATCGGGCTCCAACCCTTGTCGCCGAAGTCACTGTTCCGGGACAGCGCTCTGCAGGGCGACAGACCTCACCCCTGGCCTGCCGGATCAGCGTACGACCAACCAGTTTCGCGGAACGGCGAGGCGCTCGGCCGCGGCGTGTTTTCATCGCACCCGGTCCCCTGCAAGAGTGACTGCGGCTCCCACTCCTGAAACCCAGAGTCACTCCGCGCGGAGGCAAACGGCGCTTCTCTCACACATCACCGTCAGGTGGTGACATCGCAGGCAGTCAGCGACGGACACTTCAACGCCGTCATCACCCCATCCGGCGACGCGCAGAGCATGGCCGATCTGTTGCAGCAGCCGGTCCTCCCGCCAGTAGAGGGTGGTTGGTCGGCCCGTTGAGGATGTGCCGCTGATCCGGCCGTGACGGCATCGATAGCCGGGGCGGCTATGTGCCCAGTGAGACTCCATCCGGCGATCGCACAACCCGCAACGCACGACACCGACCAACTGGTAGCAGCGACGGTTCCCGTCGACAGGGCCGGGAAGGGCGCTGATCGTTTGGGCAGCGACGAAGTCGGGTTCGCTGACCAGCCCCTGGTGGGCGGGTTGGTCGGAGATCACCCAATCGTTGCGAGACACCCTCCGGCGCTGCAACGTAGTGCTTCCGGGGTTGGTGTCGTCGCGGTAGTGGCGGGGTTGGCGATTCCACACCTGCCGGCCGGTGTAGCGGGGGTTGGCGAGGATCGCCGCGACCGTGGTGACGTTCCACGTCGTACCGGTGCGGTGGGCGTTGCGGGCACGGTCGTGGGCTGACGGCGACGGGATGGCGCGGTCGTTGAGGGCGCGGGTGATGCCGGTCATGGACCGGCCGGCGAGCCGCTGGGAGAAGATCCACTGCACGTTCGGCGCGGTTACCGGATCCGGTTCCAGGTGTTGCTGCTGCCGACCCCAGCGGGCGTGGTCGGGGTTCGGATGCGGACCGGCGTCGGCGAGCCGGTAACCGTACGGCGGCCGCCCGCCGAGGTAACGGCCCTGGTGCTGGGCCTGGACGCGCATCGCTTCCAGCGCGCGGTGCCGGTCGCGGGCGATCTCACGCGCGGACCGGGCGCCGATCTCGATGATCACCGTCCGGTGTACCGGATCGGCCAGGTCAACCGGGCCCAGAGTCTCCGGAAGCCACAACCCGATGCGGTGCTCGTTGAGCAGGGCAACGATGTGGAAAGCCTGCCGGCCCCAGAAGGCTCGCTCATACTCACCTACCACCACGGCATCGAAGCCGGCGTCACCGGACGATGCGGCGGCGAGCAGGGCCGCGGCTCGCGGCCGGTTGAACCAGGACCGGCGGCGGCTCACCCCGACATCGAGGTACTCGCTGACGATGACGCCGTGGCCGTCGATCACGCCGACAGCGCAGTCCCGTTGCCAGCGGTGTGACGTCTCGAGGTGCTGATGCCGCACGGTGGAGAAACGGCCGTAGAACGCGAACCTCAGCAACCCGGACGGCTCTCGTTCGCGCTGGCCGCGTTGCCGGGGCAGCACGCGGGCGTCGCGCCACTGTTGCAGCGTGTTCGGCATCTGCCCCTCGTTGCCCACCGTCCACCTCACACCATCCGGTTCCTGCTTCCAGGCAACTGCGGCTCGAAGGCCTCTGCCCACCTCCGGCGTGGGCATTCACCGTGAAAGGTGAGCCGAGTTCACCCCGTCGGGCGTCTCCGGCACCGGACGCCGCGCACCGTGGACGCCGGTGCCGGGTTCCAATGAACGGCGGCGCGGAGCACGGTCATGGGTCGGGCATCGCGAGCGGGTGCGGCGGGTCACCGTCAGGGCGGCGAGGGCGTGAGCGACTTTCCGCAGGGCCGCTCTCGTGGAGAAACCGGTGGTGGCGCAGTCTGTGGAGTCGGTGTGCCGCGCCTACAGGTGGGCGACCGCGGACCCGGACTACTGACGGCCGAACGGCGCGCTGGTAGATGCCGCCTACCGCAGCGAAGAGGTGTACGGCTGGGGAACCGTCTTTGGAGGGCGGCAGCGGCCGTCGTTCCGGACTCTTCTCTGACGTTCAGAAACTGCCTAGAGTGTAGTCATTTCGTCACTTCGGGTGACGCATCTCCGCCGCACTGCGAGACAGAGTAAGCCGATCTTGGGGGTCTCATGGGCAGTTCGATCTCCGGTAAAGCCTTCAACCTGAACGCACTGTTCGAGAAACCCTTCTACCAGATCGACTACTACCAACGCGAGTACGCGTGGTCCGCCGACGACGTCCGGACACTGGTCACCGACCTCTTCACCGCGTTCGACGAACACTGGCAGGACGGTCGACGGCGATGGCAACGCACCGAGCCTGAACACTTCTTCCTTGGGCCGTTCGTCTACGTCGAGGAATCCCGCGGCGTCCGGTTTCTCGTCGACGGCCAGCAACGCTTCACCACCCTTCACCTGCTCTTCATGCATCTGCGCCGCATCGCAGACTCCTACCGGCAGCCCACCACGGTAGACAAGTTGAACAGAGTCATCGGCGAGTTCAACGGCAACCGGCTCCGGTTCCGCATCGACATCGACGAACGCCGTGAGTTCCTCACCCGCCTCTACAACGGCGTCCGCTTCGAACTCGACGTCGGCGCGCCGATCTCAGTCCGAAACATGTCCTTCCGCAGCGGCCTGATCAAGGAACTACTCGACCAGCAACTCACTGCCGAATCGTGCGCCCCATTCGTCGACTGGCTACTGAACCACGCTGTGCTCATCGGCATCAAAGCCGGCAACAAGGCCAGCGGCTTCAAGATTTTCGAGTCGATGAACGACCGCGGCGCCCGTCTCACCTCAGCCGACCTCGTCAAGAGCTTCCTCATCTCCCAAGTCGGCGCGCACCAGGACGAACTCAACGAGCGCTGGCGCAAGATGCTTGCACGGGTGACGACCGACCGGGAGGACGCCAACGCGCCCAAGGAGTTCTTGAAAGCAGCGCTGATCGCCCACTACGCCTCGATGGGCGACGAAAGCAGCGCTGACATGCGCGAAATCGAAGAGGCACTCAACATCTGGGTGCGCAAGAAGGCGGAAGCCCGCGTCGGCCTCAAGACCAGCGAAGACTACTTCACCTTCGTCAACGACCTCATCTATCTCTCCGAGCACTACGTCCGCTTCAAGAAAGCACTGTCGAAGCCCTACCTGAGCGACAATCTGGAGGCCGTCTACTACAACGCGGTGAACGGCCTGACCAACCAGCTGCAGCTCGTCCTTGCAGCAGTGCGACCGAGAGACACCGCAACCGACGCCAAGAGCAAGGCTCGCCTGGTCGCCAACTACCTGGACCGCCTCTACGTCTCTCGCATGCTCAGCGACCAGCCGCTCGGCGCCCGGGACTTCGAGGCCGAATACCGCGTCCTCATCCCGCAACTGCGGATGTGCGAAACCGAGCCGCAGGTTGCCGAGACCTTGGCCGCCGCACTCCCTCCGGAGAGTTTCCAGGCGATCTACAACTTCCAGCTACGAGGCAACAACAAGGCCCAGGTTCGATACCTGCTCACCCGCCTCACCGCCTACGTCGAAGTCGGCTGCGGCAAACATGACCTGAGCGCCGAGTACCTCAACGAGGATCGCGCCTGGCAGGTCGAACATCTCTGGCCAAATCATCCCGACTGGTACAACCACGAAATCCCTGAACGCGGCGACTTCCTGGTCCTGCGGGCCAGGATCGGATCCCTCGTGCTGCTGCACCGCAAGGACAACGCCAGCCTCAACGACATGCGCTTCCACGAGAAGATCCAGCGGTATGGAAGACAGAACAACCTCACGGCCGTTCTCGACCCAGGCCACCGCCGCAACAACACGTTCATCCGAGACTTCGTCAACGACAAAGACAACAAAGACAACGACCTGGGCGAGCACTTCCACGACTTCGGCACTGATCCTAAGATGCAAACGGTCGTGGCCAGCCGGACCGAACTGTACCGACGGCTGTGCCAGATCATCTGGAAGCCGCAACGACTCGGCTTCCCCACGTTCGAGCCTCCTGAACTGGCAGAACCGGCACGCCAGAACGAACCTGCGCCACCGCCACGCCGTCGCCCCACACCGAACGCCCGAACCGCGATCGCGCGCATGATGAAACACGGCATCCTCCCGGACGGAGTACCGATCTTCGCTCGCGCCAGCAACTATCGCGCCACGATCGACGGCGACGGGATCATCTGGCTACCCACCGGCGACGCATTCGTCAGCGTGGACGAAGCGGGCAGAGCGGTCTCCGGACTCGACAAATGCGACGGCCTCGACTTCTGGCAAGTGACCGGTGAAGACGGCGCCACGAACAGTCTCCGCATCATCCACAACAACGCAAAAGCCGACGGCCGCCTCGCCTCCACCCAACGCCGACGGTGACCGGGAGCACATCACACGCTTGCCGTCCGCCCCGCCGAGGCAGGCGAGGTTGCCGATGCTGATGGCGGGTGGTTACGGCATCCACGCCGTACTCGTCGAAAGAATGCTGCCAGGTCGCGCCGTGGGGTAACGGGGGTGCGTTCGACCCAGGTGGGGGTGGTGTGGCGCAGCCAGTGCGCGGACATGCCCTGGGCGGTCACCCACGGCAGAGTCCGGCCGATCCGCACGAACAGCCCGTCGGAGCGGCGCCGGCCCCACCGGACCACCGGTCAGATAGCGCAGCAGCTGCTCGTCCGGTAGTGCCCCGCGCTGGTGGAGGTGGTGCAGCAGGAAGGTCGTCAGCGTCGGTGAGACCGGCTGGCGGCGGAACGTGTTGCCTTTCTCCCGCAGCATCACCAGGCACTGCTGTACGTCCAAGTCCATCGGCCGTACTTTCAGCAGCCGCGCGGCTACCCGCGAGAACCTGCTATTAATTGATGCCTACCGCTGGGTGAGGAGCCACATGACCCTTACCGCGGAGCTGGCCGATCCGGAGTCGGCCGCCGCTCGGTTATTGCGCGACCTCTTCCCTGCCAGAGACGCCATCTCCGCTATCTGGGGTTGCGAGGTTGAGCGTTTAGCTCCTGTTGCCACCGGACTCGCAAGCAGTTCTCGCGCCGCGGTCGGTGGTGCGATCGAGTGGAGTATCGGCCTCAGCATGGCTGACACGGTGCCGTACGCCGACGTCTTCGACCTGGTTCCCCAGGAAGAGGCGGCACGAATCCTCCGCGGTGCCGGCCTCCGGCCCAACGCCGAGAGCCCGACCGGAAGCACCAGCCTCGAGGCGTGGCATCGGCCGACGCCCTGGGCACCGGCAGAACCCGATCCCAGGCTCCTTCGCGATTCGTGGACTCTTTCTCAGTACGCCGGCATTCTGCGGCGGGTGAGGACCCCGGACCCGGAGCAGTGGCGTCAGTCGTACCAACTGTGGCTGACCATGTTCGGCGATCAGATGTACACCCCGGAGATCGAAGAGGCGCTGAAGACGCTGTGGCACGCCTATGTCACGCGCGGCCACGCCGCTCTGGTGGCGTTGGGCAGCCCGCGTGTCGTCCGCCCGGTCTTTGATGACGCGTTCGCTATCGGTGATCTTGTTGTCGGAGGCGTCTTGGTGGACGTGAAGGCGTACCTGGATCCGAGTCCCTCGATCGGTGCCTTTGTGGATCAGCTCTTGGGCTACGTACTGTGTGATGTCGACGATCGCTTCGAGATCCAGTCGATCAGCGTCTATTTGGCATGGCAAGGAGTGCTACTCCACCTGCCGTTAACCACGGCCTTGACGCTCGCGTCCGGCCAATCCTCCTTCGACCTGATGGCCGCACGCCAAGCGTTCCAGCATCAGATCGCCCCGGCCGTGGAGAGAAGCCGCTTCTACAAACACGGCCACACCGCACCAGCTCCCGACCGCGACATTTGACCCACCGGCGGGAGGCGCTCCAAGCCGGCACGCCACCTTCACGGGTCGACTTCAAGACGTTCCCGGCTACGAGCGACTCTAACGGCGTACTGCATCCCGTTCACCGCCTCCGGGGCCGGTAGTCGGGATGATGGTCGACCTGATTGCCCTCGAGGACCGCGTCCCGAAGGACGGTGCTGCCGCCGAAGCTGTTCAGCGTGGTGTCGGTGGTGATCAGAATAACGGTGATACCGGCGGCGGGCCCTTCGACGGCAATTCGTTCGAGGATCGCCACCAGGCCGGGTGCCGCATGCAGGAGGCTGTCGGCGTCATCGATTCCGATGAGGGTAGCCGGGGTATCGGCGGAGGGCTCCGTGAAGAGTTCTTCGTCATTGAGGGCGACGAGTTCGTCATGAATTCGTCGGAGCCGGTGCTCGACCGCCGCAGGGCCTTCGGTGGCTTCTAAATGGCGGCCCCAGGTTCTTCGGTCCCGCGACGACCAGGCGTGTCCCGTCGGGATGATCCTGAACCGGCGGCTGCGTGCGGCAACACTGAGGAGGAACCGCAGCAACGTGCTGCGCCCGCTGCGGCCCGGTCCGTGGATGACGCCGTTGAGGAGGCCGATACCTGGCTGATGCAGCCGCCAGGTGCGGACGGCTCCGGTGAGATCCCGGCCGATCTCGAGGCGGCCGCTCATGACTTCGTACTGGCCTGCGGGCACCGAGGGCGTCGCCCTGAAACGAAACCGATTCGTTTCGATCATCCCTCGGTGCGCTGCGAATGATATTGCCGCATGGTCTCGGATCTCGATGTCTGCGCGGGTTTCGGGATGGTCAGGGCCGTAGACGTGGGTATCGATGTCTATTGCCTCGGCGAACGCTGTCGAAGCGCGGTCGGGGAGCCCTAGCCAGGTTGCGACGTGCCCGATATGGACCAGGACGGCAGGCAGAAATCCTTGCTCGGGTTCACCCGCTGCGCGTAACGCCGCTGCCGCCGCTTCAAGGTCGGACAGCGCATCCTCGAAATGGTCGCGGTGCAGGTTGAGCCGGCCGCGGATGGCCAAATGTTTGGCGTACTGAGTGCTGTCGACACCGAATACCGTTCGCGCGAGTTCCTCGAACTCGGTCAGCAGCTCGATGGTGGCTTCGAGCTGACCGACTTCCAGTGTGGCATCGGCGCTGGAGTGGAGGGCATGCATCATGCGAAGGCTGACGCGTTTACCGGGCATGGTGCGGTAGTAGTCCAGAACCGCCATCTCGTGATGCAGGCGGGCAACAGGGTCTCGCATGTCACGGGCCAGGGTTGCTGCACTGTCGTGCAGGTCGGCGATCAACCGGGGCGAAACGTTCCCGTCAGCGATGGCGGCATCGAGGGCAGCCGCGTTGGTTGATGTGGCTTCTTGGGTGCGTCCGAGCAGGCGCAGCAGCGAGGCGCGGATGTGACCGGCCGATGCCCACATGTCCGGGCCCATGTCGAGTTCTTCGGTGAGGGCTTCGTCCAGTGCCGCCAGGATGTCCGGTGCGAGTTCGCGGCGCGGTGTACTCACGACGATGGCACCGAGGTCAAGCAGCACACCGAGAGTCAGTTTGCGGGCATCAATTGGGAGGGCGGGACTTGCCGAAATGATCTCTTTTGTTCGTTGGAGCTGTTCGATCGCGGTGTCGATCCGACCGGCACGCTGCAGCAAGGCGGCGGCCGCCTTCCGGTATCGCACCACCATCCACATCGGCGCCAGGTTCCGCTCCTCAAGACCATCCGTCATGGCGAGCGTGTTCATTGCGAACTCGGCAGCCGCCTCAACGGTGTCGAGAGGCGGGATGCCGCTGCGGTTGGCCAGATACCGGCAGACGGCGATACTCGCGACGATCACCGCCGGCCCGGAGTGCCCGTGTTGCAGGGCGAGCAACACTAGCGCGACAACATGATCCATATCCTCGTCGAGGGCTGCCGTCAGATCGTCGGGCTCGTCCAACAGCATCTGGTCCAAAAACAGGCCCAGCCCGAGTTCGATCCAGGTCAGCGGCTCGCTGTCACTCTGACGCACGACGGTGGCGATCAGAGGATGCACTGTCAGATTGGTACCGGCGCGACGTACCAGGGTGCGTTCCACCAGGTTGTCGACCGCTGTTTCACGTGCAGCATCGTCAGCCAGCTCGGCCGAGATTCGCTGCACGTGTTTCGAGATCTCGGCAACGATGAAGCGATCCGCCAGCGGGCGTCCGGTCGTTTTGGCTTTCAGTCGCGCCCATCGCGACACCTTGACGTCTTGCAGGTAGGGCGTTGCCACCAGCACGTAGGCGCCGACTCGCTGAAGCAGTTCCTCCCGGATCGGCTCGGGGCCCAGGTGCGCCAGCAACATGAGCAGGTCGTGTCCGACCTCATCGTTCTGCCGCAGCAGACGCAGGTGAAGCTCGATAGCGGATACCAGGCCGGCGGGATGGCCAGCCACCTTGCCGCGCTGCAGGGCGATGTCCGGCTGCCGTTTGAGCCGGGCCAGGAATCCGCTGATCGGACGACCGGATGCGAGGCAATAGTTGACAGCCTGTGACACCGCGAGGGGATGATGCCCGAGAGAGCTTCCCATCGATGCCGCATCCGACGGCGTGGCATCCGGCAGTATTGCCCGGATGAAGCGTGATGACTCGGTCGGGCTCCAGGTGGACAGTTCGATCCTGTGAAATCCGTGGTCGATTTGCCGGACGGTGCTGGTGATCAGTACCCGGCACAGCGATCGGCGCGGGATCAGCCCGGCGATGGCGGAGGCGTCTGTCACGCCATCGATCACCAGCAGCAGAGCGGCGCTTCGCGGCAGGGCAACCGGTAGATGCTGGTCCTGGTCCTCGTCGATCGAGTCAGCATTGACCACGGAGCCCACCACAGCCGGGTTCTCGCCGGCAGGCACCGAATTCCCCGGTGGGTGCAGAAGACGAGCTACGGCGCGTTGTACAGCACTACGTGACGTACCAGGGATGACCACCGCTCGCAGCGAGTCATTGTGCAGGGCAGCGAATTGAACCGCCAGGCTGGTCTTCCCAGCTCCGACCATGCCGCACACCAGGACGGGTGCCACTTCATGCGGATCGCCGGGCCTGAGCGCCCGTTCAAGGTCTGCCAATTCAGCAGCCCGGCCGACGAAGTGCGGATCCACCTCCCAACGGGTACTGCCCGAATCCACCCGTTGCGCCGACAATCGATCATGGGTCCGCAGAAGCAGATCGATCGCCTCGGCGCGGCTGATGTACTCGTGACGGATGCGCAGGCTGTCGCGGCGTGCCGTTGCCCGCGCGAGCGTCGCCGCCCGCGCAGCACGTTCGGTACTCCGGGCGGCCGTATCCGTGCTCGCCTCACGTATCCGAGCACGAAGCGCCTCGAAACACGCCGCGGCAGTTCGGTCCGCATCACTGCGTAACGGCCGCAGAACATCAGCGGTCCGTCGTACCGCGACGTCCTCCATCTCCTTTCGCCGCGGCAACGGCTGTTCCGGCAGGTGCAACGCCGCGAGGAAGTCGCGGGCCTCGGCCAGCGACACACCCAGATACCGGCTGACCTGACTCAACAGTTGTGGTGAGGGCTCGTCGCGGTGCGCGCAGACTTTCCACAGTTCGTATGTCGCGTCCGCGAACCCGGCACTAGACCAAAACGCCAGAGTGGCCTTCTTCTCGTACATCAGCCACTTCGCATGGAGGTCGGTCAGGACGTTGTCCTTCTGCAACGCCGCCCAGGTCCAGGCCACGGTGCCGCTACGGTTGGATTCGCGGTGTTTGATCGAGACCAACTCGGGATCGCCGACCGTAGGCACCAGTATCAGATCCGTGGCTCGTTCAATAACGACCGCCTCGAGTGCCGCATCGCCGAGATGCCCCAGCAGGACCAAGGCCGCACAGTCATCCTGGAACTGGAAATACGCCCGCACTTGTGGTGCCGGATTACCCCGATCGACCGGGAGGTCGACGAGGCGCTCAGGCCCGCGTCGCACACTCTCCGGAGTCGACTCGTTACGCACATCGTCCATCGATAGCGGACTCTAGCCCATGGGACCGACAATCCGGCACGACGCCGATCCTCGAGAACAGGCAGCAAGGCCGATCTCCGCTGGATCGATCTCGAACCTTGGCATTACTATCTGCAACATGGAGGTCGCTGAAAGTTCGGTGCGGGCGGCGGCGTCACTCGGGCGGTCCACGCGCTGAACCAGCACCACATGATCGGATCGATGGGCCGAGTCGGTGCCGCCGGCGACAACGCCGCCATGGAGTCCTTCTTCGGCCTGCTGCAGAACAACGTCCTCGACCGTCGAGCCGGGCCGGGCCGGGCCGGCAGCAGTTGAGGACGGCAATCGTCACCTGGATCGAACGGACCTACCACCACCGCCGACGCCAACGATCGCTGTCCCGGTTGACGCCTATCGAGTACGAAACCATCATGACCTCACCGGACCGTCAGTCCGCGTGACTTGATCTGTCACCTATCGATGCAGCAGACCTCCGCCAAGATGACCGCGACCACCAGGAGTACGGGTCGTACGGCGCCGAAGTCCGACACCGGCCACTCACCGGTCCGGCTGCCAGGGTTGCTGTATGCGCTGAGGAACACGACGAACTGCACCACCATGTGCAGCCACCACCCCCGGCAACTGACCATGCCTCAATCCGGGGGAACCTACCGGCGTCAGATTGGATCAGCGGTCTGCACGCCCGACGGCCACAGTGAAGCCCGACCGCAAACCATCGAGTTGTGAGCTCGCCCTGGTCGGTGGCCCTGCCCGGTCGTCTACGAGGCCAGGACCTCGGACGCTGGTTCCAGGGCTGGTCTACCGTCTTTATTCTCGGATCATGGCGCGTGACTATTCCTGGCTCCCCTCTCACCAGCAACACGTTGCCTTCACCGTGGCACACGCCGACGCACTGATCGCCCAGATAGGTGAGGTCCTATTCGGGTACGCCTCACCACCTGGGCCGCTCACCTTCACCAACATCGGTGATGGCCACCTTGCCCATGTGACTGTCACTGCTGTCGCCCCGCTGCCATCCGCGGTATCGCGGAACGCAGCGGCCGCTCTCACTCAGCTCCGTGCCGCGATCGAGCACACCCTGTTCGCCGAGGTGGAACAACAACTCGGCCGCCCGCTGAGCGCCGGCGAAGGCCGGCGGATCGAGATGCCTACATGTGCTCGTGATGCTGACTTGATCGCATGGGCGAACGACCGCCGCCGAGCCTCCATCACGCCGCTACACGTGGGCGCACCGCTATTCGAGCGCATCCGAAGGCTGCAGCCCTACCAGCATCCCCGCCCTGACGACCACCCCCTGCGAGTCCTGGCCGAACACACCAACCTCGCCAAACACCGCACACCCGCCGTAGCCGCGACCCTACTCGGCGCTGTCATCCCTGACAGGCGTGCATCTGACCTTGTCCTAGCCTCCGGGCCGGACAAACCTCTCCAAGCAGGAGACGTCCTGGCAACAGGTCCCCGCTACCAGCGGATCCCCCTCTCCATTTGGCCCAAGATATCGATCCAAAGGCCACACACTGGGACCTGGCACGTGGCCATGACAGAACTGGGTGAGATCGAGACCTGGGCACGCACCATCGCACTCCCCGTCCTCATCGCGGGTCGAACCGACGTGACACCGCTACCTCCTCAGCTCGACACGAGCATCGGATACGACGACACCTACGCGGCGCTGTCAGAGGCAGGAACAGTCCCCGCCGCGCAACGGATGAGCCGACGAATGCAAGCCGCAGTAGTTCGGCTCGGTATCGCCGACACACTGGCACTGCACCCCGAATCACCAGATTCGGCTACCGTGTCCGGCTGGCTCGACGCCCTCGACGACGAACAGGTTTTCAACAAACAGATCCAGCTCAGCCACGCGGCGCGCAGCGGCAATCCGCTGCTGCTCGACGGCACGGTGCGTCAACTAATCGCCGAGTCCATCCAGCACGTTACTGCAGCGTAATGTATTCATCGGAACCGTACCGCACGGCGGAAGCGCCGAGCGGCCTCCATCCGTACCAGCTTTGGCCCGGCGGACCACGAAACAAGCTGGACAGGCGATGCAAATCGAGTTCCCATGTCTCCGCAAATTCTGAGCATCAACTAGAGCGGGAATATCAGTGATCCAATACCACGACGGAATTGCCCTCCTTCCGTGGCGACTAGCCGTGCACCCCGAAGTTCTCGGTGCGCAATTCACGATCCACGTCGAGAGGCGCCCGATGTGGGTGATCTTTCCGTCGTTCATCGACGGCGAGATGTCTGCGCCTCTCGATGAATTCGGGCAAGAGCTACGAGAGCCACGAGGCCGTCAACCTGCTCTGTCTTGGGGCTTTCGCGCTAGGAACGACCTGTACAACATCAGATCGCTACGGATCCGTTTCTTCCAAGACTTCGGTTCAGTGCAGGATCAACTTACGGAACTGTCCGCAATTGCCGACACGTTGTTCGAGTCGCTTCACACCGTCCAGCAGTGGGGTGCGATCCTCGGTGGACAGCTGTCCGCTGACCCCGGCGACGTCCTGTCACGCGGTACTACCCTGCGGATCGCCACTACCCTGCACCCGGTCCAAAGCGGGTTCGGTGGAGTGCAGCATTCATTATCGTTGGGCGGCATCGTCGGGCTCAAGCGACACCAAGTCGCTGAAATATTCGATCGGGTGTCGACAGGCCAGGGCATACCGCCAGAGCGCCAACTCTTGCTGTCGGCCCGAGCCGGGCTGTTTGAGAACGATTTCCGCCGCTCGGTCATCGACGCCGGGACCGCCGCCGAAGTAGCGCTCGCAACCTCGATATCTCGCCAACTGAAAGCCCGCGCCGTCAGCACATCGTTCATCGAGTCAGCGATCATCAACGCCAACGGCGTTGCCGGACTGACGGCACTGGCTATCTCTCTCGGTGATGCTGTTCCTGTTTCGAAGAACCGGGTCGCCGATCGCCTCGCGAAGGTACGCAATCGCGCAGCCCATGGCGGCGTCGTTCCCAGCCCCGACGAGGCGCACAGCGCCTACGCACTCGCACGGACCTTGGTTGACCACGCATGCCCGCTAGATATCCCGACGGACCAGTAGCCAAGAACGGCCTCGACGTCCCGTTACTTTCTTCGAGATGCGGTCAACTTTCGCAACCGGGGCGCAGTGCTGCTGCGATGAATCTAGAAATGCTCATCGCAGCAGCGCCTATTGCCTATTCCTCCATTCGGTCAGTGAGGGCTAGCGGGAGCGGCTCGCCGGTCAGTCCGGCCAGTGCGGTGGCGATTTCCTGCAAGGTTGCCTTGACGTAGCGGGCGGTGGTGCCGGTGTTGTTCAGCTTTCTGCGTGTCCGGCATACGGGAGCGCCACGCTGTAGCCGAGCTGGGCCGCGACCGGTCCCGGCCGATGCGCCGCGACTGGGAACGGGTCAAAGACGACGTGATGCGCCGGGCTGTGACGGCCAAGTTCACCGCCCGCGCCGACATCCGCGAATCCGGGCATGGACCCCGAGGCTGGTGTCTGGCCAGTGGCGAGCCGTCGAGTGGTTCGGAGCGGCACCGTGATCCAGTCCCCGTGGACTTCACCCGGACCGCCGCATCCTCAGAACACCTGGTGCGGGTGGGGGTCGCCTATCACCCCCCCCACCCGCACCATCGCTCCTACTCTTCCTGCTCCGGCAAAGCCAGCGGGTGCGGCTCCCCGGTCAGACCCGCCAGTGCCGTCGCCACCTCCTGCAAGGTCGCCTTCACG
>NZ_PVMZ01000032.1 GCF_003001815.1 Actinoplanes italicus | reverse complement strand
TTACGAGAACGGCACCGACATCAGCCTGCTACCCGCACTAAACGTAGCCTGAAGACCAACTCATCGACCCTGTCCGTCGAAACGGGTCAAGCCCACAGGCAGACAGCCTTCCGCGGAGACCTGCGGCCCACCCGCGGGCACAGATCACCACACCACAAGGCAAACAGCCTTCCGTGGTGACCTGCGGCCCACCCGCGGGCACAGATCACCACACCACAAGGCAAACAGCCACCCGTGGTGACCTGCGGCCCACCCGCGGGCACAGATCACCACACCACAAGGCAAACAGCCACCCGTGGTGACCTGCGGCCCACCCGCGGGCACAGATCACCACACCACAAGGCAAACAGCCACCCGTGGTGACCTCCGGCCCACCCGCGGGCACAGATCACCACACCACAAGGCAAACAGCCACCCGTGGTGACCTCCGGCCCACCCGCGGGCACAGATCACCACACCACAAGGCAGACAGCCACCCGTGGTGACCTGCGGCCCGCCGGCGGGCACAGGTCACCACACAACTGGGCGGTCTCAGGCGGTGGCGGTCTCAGCGGCCCGTTCCTCGATGATGGACTTGATCCGGTCGGCCTGGACGCGGCTCTTGATACCGGTGACGGCCTGCACCTTGTAACGGCTCAACCGCCCGGTGCTGCGCAGGTGCTCGAAGAGTTCGGCGCCGTGCATCTCGAGCAGTTCGTCGTCGCTGGCCGGCCGGACGCTCTGCGGCCGGGGCAGCAGTTCGGCCCACGGCTGGGCGTTGCCGGGAGCGGTCATGCCGCTGAGCGCGAGCACGTAGTCACCGATGAACCGGCGGATCGTGGCGTCGTCGAGCCGGGGGGCGCTCGGCGCGAGAAGGTCGGCGAGTTCCTCCGGGTCGAGGGGCTGGCCTTCGCCGAGTTCCTCCTCGAGGGCGGTACGCAGGTCGAGCAGCGCGTTGTGCCACGCCTCCGAGCCGGGCTGGGCGAGGGCCGGGGCGGGCAGGAAGTCGCGCCACGGGTACGCAGACTCGACGTGCTCCCCGTCGAGCTCGCTGATGTACTCGTTGATGAACGTGCGGACCACGCCCTCGCCGAGTTCCTGGACACGCGGTGCGAGTTTGCGGGCCAGTTCGGTGCGCCGCATGTAGTTCATCTCGGGCAGGTCCTCGGGGGTGATCTCCTCGGCGACCATCTTGCTGAGCCGGTCGACGGCGAGCCGCCACCAGGGAGACCCCGCGATACTGACGGCCGGGCGGGCCCCGGTGGGTGTGGACGCCCACGACGGGACAGGAGCCGGGGCGGCCGGAGCGGGAGACACCGGAACGGGAGACACCGGAACGGGCGCGACCGGAGAGGCCGGGGTCGAGCTGGGCGCGACCGGAGCGAGCGGGACCGAGGTGGGCGCGACCGGCGACGGAGAGACCGGCACCGCCCCGGGCGCCGCCACTCCGTCCCGGTCGATTCCGCGCTGCGCCGGGATCGGCAGCACCCCGCCACCTGCGGCGGCGGCCCGCTCGGCGACGGTGGCGCGCCGGGGATCGGCGGACTCGATGGGAACGGGCGCCGGTTCCTCGGAGGCGACGGGGGCGACTGCCCGCCCGTTGACGGGCGCCGGGCTCTCGGCGGCGACGTCGGCCGCCGAGGGCGAGGGCTGAACGAACTGGACCGGCTCGACGAACTGAACGGCCTGACCGGACGGAGCCGGAGCCGGCGGCGAGACCGGCGCGAGCACCCGGGCCAGCACGTCCGGCGAGCTCTCGGAAGGCGCGGCGAGCACCGGAGCGGCGGCGGCCGGGGCGGCGGGGGTCCTGACCGGCACACTGATGCGGACCGCGCCGGGCACCAGCAGGTCCATGACCCGCTGGATCCGGGAGAGCTGCTCGATCACCTCGTCGACGACGGGTTCCCCGGCGGTGCGGGCGTCCTTGAGCAGCCGGGAGCGCCACCACGGCTTGGGGAAGCGGCCCGCGCTGACCCGGTGGTAGTTGACGACCATGCGCCGCACCTGGCGTTCGGCGGCCATCCGTACCAGATCGGGGTCGTCGTCGGGAATGAGCCAGCCCCAGCGCTCCGCGAGGCGGCGCGGGCTGTAGGCGAAGCGACCGCGACGCACCCGCTGACCGGCGGCGGTGAGGGCCGCCCACCACATCAGGAAGATCATGCAGGGTACGGCCAGCCGCAGCAGTTTCTCGGTGAAGGTGACCGCGTTGCTGGCGACGATGACGCCGGAGAGCCCCGCGATGAGCGCCGCGATCCACAGCATCGCGCCCGGGTGGCCGGGTGTGACGATGGTCCCGTCGGGCGCGTAGACGGACGTGCGCCGGTACTGCTCGGCCGCGAGCGACGTGGCGGTCAGGAAGCAGATCTCGAAGACCGCGAACACGAGCACCGCGAAGATCGCCGGCAGTTTGAGCTGGTCGATCGCGATGACCCACATGCCCTCGGCGTTGAGCAGCAGCGCCAGGTTCATGCTGAAGGCCAGCGCGATCGGCCGCAGTGGCTTCCTCGACCGCTTGGCCCAGATCGCGAAGCTGATCAGCAGCACCACGCCGAGCACGCCGCCGGCCAGCAGCACCAGGGCCGCATAGTCACGCCAGAAGTCGGCGATCAGGTCGTTGAACTGCTTCACGGGGTGACGCCTTTCAAAGGGGCCGGAGGGGGAGCCGGGAGGAACTCGTCGAGCGCGGCGGCGATCAACGCGGAGCGGTTGCCGGTAGTGTGCCGTGCCGCCAGATCGTCGATGACGGCGAGGTTGGCCGGGTGGGGACGGAGCGACACCTGCACCCGGTCCTCGCGGTGGCGACGGCGCCCGGACCGCTGGGTGACGAAGATCCCGTCGGTCTCACCGGCGGGTTCGCCGCTCGTGCCGATCAGGTCGGCGAGCCGCGTGTGTGTGGCGTTGAGGGCGTCGAACACCAGCTGGGTGTGGGAGCGGCCGGTGGCCGCGGCCTGCTCGCGGAGCCGGGACCGCACGCCGACGGGCAGGTAGACGACGACGCTGCCGGTGATCGTGTGGGTACTGCCTGGCACGGTTGGCTCTCCTCTGCGTCGCCGGTGTCGGCGGGCTTTCTACCACGTCCGCGTTACGGACTCGACGTGCCACGCGCGAGCGCATGAGGCTATCCGATAGTGCTATCCATCCGCGATCACGGGATGGCGGTGGCGAAGATCCATTCATCCCATTACGGTCGGTATCGATGGGGAGACAGCGCCGGGAAGGGTAGTGCGGGCAATGGTCTGGACGTGGGCGGCCGGCGCCGCCGCGGCGGTGGTGGCGATCCTGACGTGTGTGGCGGCGGTGGCGGTCTGGCAGCGGCCGCGCTCCGGCCCGGCGGTGCCGGGCGAGGTGCAGGAGCTGCTGGACGATCTGGAGACGGTACGCGCCGCGGCCGACCGGGCCGCGGCGGAGGCCGACGAGGCCCGGCACCGGGCCGAGGCGGCGGCCGGGGCACGCGACCAGGCGGAGGACCGTTTCCTGGAAGCGCAGTGGCAGGCCAAGATGGCGACGGCCGACGAGTCGCATCTGCTGGTGCAGCGTGCGGCGCTGGCGGCGTACCGTCGGGGCGAGCTGTCGGCGGAGCAGCTGAACGGCATCTGGCATCACGCGGGCCCGCCGGCCGCGCTGCTCGACGACGGCCGGGTCCGCGACGCGCGGCGCGCCTACGAGGAGGCGGTGGCCGAGACGGTGCAGGTCCGCGAACAGGCGCACGTCGCCTCGGTCGCCGCGGAGGTCCTCGTGGAGGAGGCCCGCAACGCCGAGGTCGACGCGGTGGAGGCGTGGGAGGCACAGGAGGCGGCCCGCCCCACCCTGGACAAACTGTTCGTCGAGGACGAGCCGGTCAGAGGAACCACCGGATGACCGAGATCACCCCGATGGCCGCGCACACCATCAGGAGCAGCCCGAAGATCACCTCGCCCGCGCTCGTGTCCTCCGGCGGTTTGTAGGCCTCGACCCGCTGGGCAGGGACCTGACGTGGAGAAAAGACGGGCGGGTGGGGCAGCGCGGCGAGGCGGGCCGCGGCGAGGGGTCCCAGATCGCGAGGCGTCTCGCCGTGGAGGACAAGGGCACGCAACTGATCGCTGTATGCCTTGGCGAACGCCCTGAGCTCGGCCTCGGTGACATCCTCGGTGAGATATCCCCAGCGGCCGGCCTCGGCGAAGTTGCCGGTGCGGCGGTGCACGGCCGCGAGCCGGGCGCGCAGGCCGAGGTCGAAGGGATCGGCCGCGATCAGGCTGTTCAGGCGCTGGGCGGCGAGATGAGTGTGGCCGCGTTCGAGGTCGGCGTCCACCTTGGCCAGAACTTCGGGCTTCGCCATGACGCCGATTGTGCTGGGGTGACGCCACCCGGCGGAACCACGAAAGAGCCCGGCCGCACGAGCGGCCGGGCTCTTCGGTGATCAGGCGGAGCAGGTCACTTGTTCAGGTTGCAGGCGGACAGGCCCTCGGCGTTCAGGTTCGGCTTCGCGGCGTTACGGCCGATCGCCGTCTCGATCCGGTTGATGGTGGCGAACCGCTTGTCCTCCAGCGGGCCGAGGATCGCGTTGTTGATGAAGTTCACGCCACCCTGGAAGGCCGTGCTCTTGATCCGGGCGTTGGCCTCGTTGATCTGGGTCTGCAGCAGCGCCAGGTTCCGGTCGACCTCGGCCTGCGCCTGCGCCGGGATCGCCACGTCGATGGCGACGTCCGGGCAGTCCACCTGCGCGGTGCCGTCGTTGATGCCGACGTTGCCGGTGTTCCGGCTGGCCGCGGCCTGGTTGTTGCCGGCGTTGCCGTTGCCGGCGTTGCCGTTGCCGGCGTTGCCGTTGTTCGCCGGAGGCTGCGTGGTCGGAGCCGCGGTCGGCTCGGCCGCGGCGCCGCCACCACCGGCAGCGGCGTTGAGCGAGCAGGTCGACAGGCCCTCGGCGTTCAGGTTCGGCTTCGCGGCGTTACGGCCGATCGCCGTCTCCATGCGGTTGATGGTGGCGAATCGCTTGTCCTTCAGCGGGCCGAGGATCGCGTTCTGCACGAAGGCTGCGCCGCCCTGGCCGACCGAGTTCTTGAGCCGGGTGTTGGCCTCGTTGATCTGGGTCTGCAGCAGAGCGAGGTTGCGGTCGATCTCGGCCTGCGCCTGTGCCGGGATCGCCACGTTGATCCGCACGTCCGGGCAGGAGATCGAGCCGACGTTCGCGACCACGGCGGCACCGGCCTGCACCGACTTGGCGGGCACCTGGGCCGGCTCGGGCGAGGCGTTGCCGCCGCCGCTGGCGTTCAGGCTGCAGGGGGCCAGGCCCTCGGCGTTCAGGTTCGGCTTGGCGATGGTCCGGCCGATCGCCGTCTCCATGCGGTTGATGGTGGCGAAGCGCTTGTCCTTCAGCGGGCCGAGGATCGCGTTCTGGATGAAGGCCGGTCCGCCCTGACCCTGGCTGGTGCGGATCCGGTTGTTGGCCTCCTGGATCTGCGTGTTGAGCAGCTGCAGGTTGCGGGCGATCTCCGCCTGCGCCTGGGCCGGCACGGCGCCCAGCTTGTCGGCGACGGTCTGGCAGTTCACTGTGGGTACAGGGCTGTCGGCGGCAGCCGCCACGCCGAGGCCCACACCGACCAGGGCCACCGCGACACCCGCCACACCGGCGACCCGCCAGCGCCGGATGTTCGATGCCCCCGCGTTGCTCCGGTAGCTCCGGTACCGCTTCATCTGCGTGCCTTCCTCTTGGACCACCTTCTCGCCGGTCCATACGGGAACGCTCCCAAGCGCGGATCACCGAAGATCGAAATAAAGAGAAACTTAAGGTTCGAGGGCTTCCACTTTAAAGGAAACTCACCATACGAACGTCTGCTCGGCGCTCACGCTCGTGGCCCGCGCGCGCAGCACTCCCTGAAGATCGCCACGGAACGTGACCTCGGCGGAGACCCAGCGGCGGTTGTCCCGCGCGTAGAACGAGAACTGTCCGCCGGGGGCGCTGTTGGAGTAGTAGCGCTCCCATCCGCCGGCCTTCTCGGCCTGGGCGCGCAGCATGCCGTACCGGGCTCCGGCGTTGTCGAGCTCGGCCGAGACGAACTCGTTGTTGGCCTGGGCACGCAGCTTCGTGACCCCGGACTGGGCGTCGCGGCAGACGATGAACTTCTCCCATTTGCCGGGCGCCGCCGCGCGGGCCCGCAGCGCGCCGTAGTCGCCGGCCTCCCAGCCGATCTCGGCGGACACGTAGAGGCCGTTGGCCACCGATCTGATGGTGATGTCGTGCCAGCACGGGACGGCCGGTTTGCCGGTGACCGCCGCGACGTCCCGGCGCATCTGCTCGAGGACCGCCGATCCGGTGCCGGGCGGGGTCAGAACACCGGTCGGACCGGTTGCGCTCGCCGGCCCGCCGAGGCCAGCGAGGAGGAGGATTCCGGCCGGGATCGCCGCCAGCCGACGGGCAACAATATTCATGAGTAACACTCCGCATAACCGGATATTTCACCGAATTTGCGGTCAGCGTAATCGAGGTGAGCCACCGGCGTTCCGGAATCCGGTTCCCGGCCGGTCATGCACCGGCCGGGAACCGTCATTCACAACCGGCCCGCGCCGGCGCCCTTGCCGACCACCGCCGGAACCTGCGCGGTGGGTGTCACCGGCCCGGCCCGCAGCACCGGCGTCCAGCCGGCATCCGCGCCCAGGTCCGGGTCGTGGGTGGCGTTGTACTCGTCGAGCAGGCTGACCGCCCGCACCGGCCCGGTGCCGACCCGCGTCAGCGTCCCGATCTCGGTGATGGCCGTGCCGCCCCAGTCGTAGACGACGTCCTCCAGGGCGAGGTCCGCACTACGCAGCAGGAAGTTGTTCTCGGCGTAGATCGCCGAGTAGACCCCCACACCCCACGAGTACGAATACGCGTCCTCATCGGTCTGGTAGAAGTAGTTGTTGTAGACGTCCACCTGTCCGAATCGGACCCGCGGCACCCGCTGCCCCACGTTCGCGAACTCGTTGTGGTGCAGGGTGACCCGCAGTTTCCCGACATCCGCGCCGACCGTGTTGGTGGATCCGATCAGCATCGTCTTGTCGTGTTCCTGGAACACGTTCCAGGAGGCGGTGACGTAGTCGGACGCGCGGATGATGTCGAGCGCGCCGTCGTGCACCTGGTAGGGCCGCCCGAGATACAGCGGCTGGGACGCGTCGATGTTGTCACCGTCGCTGAACGTGTTGTGGTCCGCCCACACGTGCGTCGCCCCGGTCAGGGTCACCAGGTCGTAGGCGGAGTTCCAGTTGCCGAGCGAGCCGTCGGTCGGATCCCAGGCCGGGAAGCAGTCGGCCGCGTCCTCGAACCGCACGTTGCGCACGATCACGTTGTCCACGTTCTGGATCAGCAGGTTGCCGCCGATCAGGCGGGCGTTCGGCAGTCCGTAGATCGTGGTGTTGGCACCGACCCGGAACTGGATCCGGGCCGCCTGATTGCGCTGCGACCGGACCCGGGCCTCCTCCAGCGGGCCGGTCGGCCGGGTCGCGCGACCCCACACCGCGGGGTCGTAGGCGGCCAGGTAACCGTCCAGCGTGTACGCCGGATCGGCGTAGTCGTCACAGGTCAGCGGGTTGCCCGCGTCGTCCTCGTTGGCTCGGATGGTGCCCTTGATCAGCACGATCCGCGGGGTCGGATCGGTGCCGCCGGCCAGCGCGGCGACGAGTTCCGCGCGGTTGCGCACCACGAACACGTGCGCGTCGTCGGCCGCTGAGCCACCGGTGGTCCCGGTGGTGGCGGCGGCCCACCCGTCGTTCGCGGGCAGGACCGCCCGTGCCTCCGCCGGAACTGCCGGCGGGGCTGCTGCGGCGGGGACAGAGGCGACACCGGCGGTGAGGACGAGGCCGATGGTCGCGGCGAGAGCGGTACGCACGGCCTACCCGACCGTTTCCCGACCCGACAGAGCATTCACTTCATCAGATCCCTTCTCTAGAAAAACCCTTTCCGGTACGGCGGGCAGGAGCACGAGCACACCGGCCTCCCCGCCGTGGCTCTGGTGTTTCAGTGGACCTTCGCCGGCGCGGCGATCGGGATCCGCAGGCCGGGGCGGGCCCAGGGCACGCCGGACTCGGACGGCAGACGGCCCGTGTCGGTCATCTCCCGCACCAGCCGGTCGATGCCGGGCACGATCGAACCGCCACCGTCGGGGTGCGGTTCGAGCCAGCGCGAACCGATCTCCGCGGGCGGCGGCGCGGCCACGATGGCCTCGACGACCGCCGTGAACCCGGCGGTGCGCGCGAGCGGCGCGAGCAGCGGCGCCGAGGGGTCGCGCCGGTGTTCGAGCAGGTTCTCCATCAGGCCGATCCGGCCCGGGACGTGCTGGAACTCCGGCTCCCCCGGCAGTCTCAGCCGGTCGGTGGGGTACTCCAGGACGGCGTCGCCGACCCGGATCTCGCCCGCGATGAACACCGGCGACGCGAGGGTCACGGCCACGGTGATCCGCCGCTCACCGGTGCCGGTCAGGCGCAGGAACGTGGTGTCGTCGGTCTCGATGTCCCGCGTCCGGTACCGCTCCAGCTCGATCGAGACCGGACCGAATCCCGGCTCGCAGGCGTCGGCGACCACCAGCGACTGCATCAGGGCGTGCGCGAACGGGTTGACCAGCGCACCGTCCAGCACCGGGCGGCCGTCGACGGTGCGTTTCCCCGCCCACGGCGCCCGCCGGTAGTAGGTGTCCGGCCGCCACCAGGCGCCGGTCACCCCGATCTCGCCGGCCGGAGCCGCCACGCACAGCTCGGCGAGCGCGGCCGACCCGAGCGCCTGGAAACCGACCTGGCAGATCCGCCCGGTACGCTCGACCGCCGCGGCGAGCGTGGTGTGCTCGGCCGGCGACATCACCGGCGGCTTCTCCAGCAGCAGGTCGGCGCCGGCGGCGAGCACGTCGAGCGCGATGGCCAGATGCGTGTGCGGCGGAGTGCAGATGATCACGACCTCGGGCCGCGCGACCGCCAGCAGGGTGGTGTGGTCGGTGAAGAACGGCACGCCGGGCAGCGGTGCGTCCGGGTGCGGTTCCACCGGCTGCCGGTCGCACAGTCCCACGACCTCGGCCTGTCCCGCGTCGGAGAGCCGCTGCAGCACCCGCCGGTGCGACAGCCCGTGCCCTCCCGCGCCGATCAGCGCGACCCGCGTCGTCATCGGGCCAGTCCGCCGACAGTCGCCTCGACGCCGTGCCGCTCGAGTTCGCCGTACCAGCGGATCAGCTCGGAACGCAGCACGTCGTCACCGGCCAGGTGGGGCGGGAAGATCTCACCGAGGGCGAGCAACGCGCCGACCACACCGGCCGGGGTGTCCGGTGCCGCGGCGAGCGCGGCCCGGATCCGGCCGGCCAGCGGGTCGTCCAGCTGTAGTGGCGCGCCGCTGTCGGCGTACCCCCGCGCGAAGCGCATCCACGCCGCCAGGACGAGGACCGCGAGGGCGGGAGTGACGCCGGTCCTCCGCAGGTCGGAGATGGTGCCGAGCAATCGGTGGGGCAGCTTCTGGGAGCCGTCCATGGCGACCTGCAGATTGCGGTGGCCCAGTTCCCGGTTGGCGAAGCGTTCCAGCGATTTCTCGCCGTAGCCGATCACCGTGACGCCCTTCGGCGGCTCGAAGGTCGGGGCGATGTCCTCGGCGATGAACCGCCGCAGCGTCTGCGGCAGGCCGGGGATCTCCAGGGAGTCGGCGATCAGCTCGCGGCCCGCCAGTGCCCCGAGGTAAGCGCATGCCGAGTGGACCGCGTTGAGGGCCCGCAGTTTCAGCTTCTCCCACGACGTGACGTCGTCGGTCATGATCGCTCCGACGCCCGCCCAGTCGGGCCGCCCGCCGGGGAAGTCGTCCTGCATGACCCACTGGGTGAACGGTTCGGCCACCACCGGGGCGGCGTCGTCGGCGCCGAGCGCGAGTGCCGTACGCCGGATGTGGTCGGCGCTGGTGGCCGGCACGATCCGGTCGACCATGGTGGCCGGGAACGCCACGCCGGCCGGCAGGTGCGCTCCGGCGACGTCGAGCGCCTGCTCGACCAGACCGCGGATGCGCGGGCCGTTGCCCTGCAGGTTGTCGCAGCACAGCACGGTCAGCGGGCCGGCGCCGGCCGCCTGCCGCCGCAGCAGGCCGCGGACCAGCAGGGCCGGGATGCTCGTGGGCGGCGCGTGCCCGGTGAGCTGGTCGCGCAGCTCGTCGTCGAGCAGCAGCCGCCCGGCCGGATCGAGCCGGTACGCCTTCTCGGTCACGGTCATCGACACGATCCGGACACCGGGGTCGGCGATCGCCGCGACCACGCCGTACGGGTCGCCGGCCGCGTGGCCGAAGCCGGCCAGGATGCCGACGGCGCGGGCCCGGTCCTCGCCGCCGCCGACGGTCAGGACGCTGTAGAGCCCGTCCTGTTCGCGCAGCTTGTCGAGGATCTCGCGGGAGCGCGGCGCCACCCCGACGATGCCCCAGTCACCGCCGGAGGCCGCGACCGCGGACTCGGTGAAGACGGCCTGGTGGGCGCGGTGGAAGGCGCCGAGCCCGAGGTGGACGATGCCGGGCCGGACCGAGCCGGGCTCGACGGCCGGGCGGGCCGCGGCGGGCAGCGACTCGAGGGCACCGCGATCGAGGCGGTAGGTCACGGTCATGCCTCGTCCCCGCTCCGAGGTCCGTCGAGGCGGAACACCTTCTTGGGCAGGTGGTACGCGAGGTCGGCAATCGTCTCCGCGGCCTCGTCGAGGGGCAGCGTTCCCTCGGCGACGAGCTTGGCGAGGTATCCGGCGTCGATCCGGCGGGCCACGTCGTGCCGGGCCGGGATGGAGCAGAACGCGCGGGTGTCGTCGACGAAGCCGGAGGTGTTGTAGAAGCCCGCGGTCTCGGTGACCGACTCCCGGAACCGGCGCAGGGCGTTCGGGCTGTCCAGGAACCACCAGGGAGCGCCGAGGTACAGCGACGGGTAGCCGCCGGCGAGCGGGGCGAGTTCCCGGCTGAACACGGTCTCGTCCAGCGTGTAGAGCACGATCCGCAGGCGGGGGTCGGTGCCGTGGGCGTCCAGCAGCGGCCGCAGCGCGTGCACGTAGTCGGTGGCCGACGGGATGTCGCCGCCGGTGTCGCGGCCGTGCCGCTCGTACAGGGCGGTGTTGTGGTTGCGCACCGAACCCGGGTGCAGCTGCATGACCAGGCCGTCGTCGAGCGACATCCGGGCGAACTCGACGAGCATGTGTGCCCGGAACGCCTCGGCGTCGGCCGCGTCCGCACCACCGCCGAGGGCCTTGCGGTAGAGCACGGCCGCGTCGGCCTCGCTCAGGTCCAGGGTCGCGGCGGTCAGGTGACCGTGGTCGGAGCTGGTCGCGCCGGCCTCGATGAACGCCTGGCGGCGGCTGCGCAGGGCGGCCAGGAAGCCGGAGTAGGTGCCGACGTCGAGGCCGGTCAGGTCACCGAGCTCGGCGACCCGCTGGGCCCAGCCGGGCCACTCCGGGTCGACCAGGTTGTCCGGGCGGAACGTGGTGATCACCCGGCCGCCGGGGCCGCCCCAGCCGTCCGCGGCGAGTTTGGCGTGCGCCTGCAGCTCGTCCAGGGGGCTCTCGGTGGTGGCGAGCACCTCGATGTTGAACCTGGTGAACAGGGCACGCGGCCGGTAGTCCGGCTCGGCCAGACGGGCCGACAGCTCGTCGTAGATGTCGTCGGCCGTACCGCCGCTCAAGGTCTTGGTGATGCCGAAGACGTCGGCGAGGACCTTCTCGGTCCAGAGCCGGGACGGCGTGCCCCGGAACAGCTTCCAGTTCTCGGCGAGCAGCCGCCAGATCGCGCGGCCGTCGGTCTCCACCTCCGAGCCGTCCACACTGGGCACCCCGAGACGTGCCGGCGGGATGCCCTGGCTGGCGAGCATCCGGGTGACGTAGTGGTCGGGCACCACGAACAGCCGGGCCGGGTCTCCGAACGGCACGTCGTCGGCGAGCAGCACCGGGTCGACGTGCCCGTGCGGGCTGATCAGCGGCAGGTCCCTCGCGTGGCGGTACAGCTCACGCGCGATCTGCCGCTGGTTCGGCTCGGCGGGGAAGAGATGGTTCTCGTCGGTCACCTGAAGTCCTTGAGATCTAGGAGTTCTTGCACGCGAATGGCCTGGCCCTGCGCCAGGGATTCGTTGGCGGCCAGGCCGGTCAGCAGGGCCTGCGCGCCGTCGACGGCGTTCGCGGTCCGGCCGAGCGGGTCGGCGGGGGCGTCGGGGCGGATCAGGTCGGTCAGCATCCGGACGTCGGCGCCGCCGTGCCCGTGGCGGGACAGCCCGTCCACGGCGATCTCCCGCGGTGGCGCCCAGAACGGCCGGACCAGCAGCCGCTTGGAGCCCTGCTCGGCGGTCGACTCGGCGCCCGGCTCGCCCTTCACGCCGGCTGCGGCCCCGGGCGAGACGTGATCGCTCTCCACGACCTCCAGCTCGAGGCGGCCCCGGCTGCCGTTGAACATCACCCGGTAGCCCTCCCACGGCGCGTAGGCCGTGAGGTGGTAGCTCATCGACGCGCCGCCGGCGTAGCGGACCAGCACTGCCATGTCGTCCTCGATGGTGACGCCGGGGGCGAACACGTTGCGGTCCCGGTGGTAGCCGTCGTGCTGCTCGGCCTCCAGGTAGAGCTCGCGCATCGCGGGCTCGTCGGCCAGCCGGAGCGCGAACGGGTCGCCCTCGGCCGTGGTCGCGCCGTGCGCCCGGTCGTAGTCGCGGGCGTATCCGTGACGCCGTCCCTGATCACCGTAGAAGAACAACCGCCCGGCCGCGAACACCTGCTCGGGACTGTCGTCGAGCCACCAGTTGACCAGGTCGAAGTGGTGTCCGGCCTTGTGCACCAGCAGCCCGCCGGAGTTCTCCTTGTCGCGGTGCCAGCGGCGGAAGTAGTCGGCGCCGTGCCGCACGTCGAGCAACCACTCGAAGTGCACCGAGCCGACCTCGCCGATCTCGCCGGAGGAGATGACCCGCTTCACCGCCTCGTGCAGCGGGTTGTAGCGGTAGTTGAACGTCACCCGGACGTCGCGGCCGGTCCGCCGCTGCGCGTCGAGGATGCGGCGGCAACCGGCGGCGTCGACGGTCATCGGCTTCTCGGTGATGGCGTCGCAGCCGGCCTCGAGGGCGGCCACGACGTAGTGGTCGTGATAGCGGTCCACGGTCGCGACCAGCACCACGTCGACGCGTTCCCGCTTGAGCATCTCGGTGAAGTCGGCGGCGGCGTAGACCGGTACGGGCTCGGCGAGCCGCTTGTTGTGCGCGGCGAGCCGGGCCGGGTTGGTGTCGGCCATCGCCACCAGCTGGGCCACGTCCGCGTGGTCACCGGTGATCGCACGGACGAACATTCCGGCCCGTGAGCCGGCGCCCACGAGGGCATACCGGCGGCGGGGATGAGGGGGCATTCCGTCGCCTCCATTCGGCAAACGTTTGCAACAGCTTAGGGACTTCACTACGACCAAAGTCAATGCACCATGCTTATTTGTCCGTATTTGCCCGTGCCGAGTCATGATCACGCAACAGAAGCGACATCGAGAGGCGTTGACACCACCGCAACCGTTTGCATTAATGGCTCTCACCGAGAGACCCGGGTCACACCGGGTCGCCATCAAGGGAGGCATCGTGGCCGTGACGATCCGGGACGTCGCTCGAGCGTCCGGAGTGCACATCTCCACGGTGTCGCGCACGTTCTCCGCACCGCATCTGGTCAACCCCGAGACGCGTTCCCGGGTCCTGGCCACCGCGGAGCAGCTCGGCTATCGCCCGAACCGGGCGGCCCGGGCACTGATCACCGGACGTACCCACAACATCGGCCTGATCGTGGCCGATATCGCGAACCCGTTCTTCCCGCCCCTGATCAAGGCGGCCGAGACCCACGCACGGCGGCGGGACTACCACGTCTTCGTCGCCGACACCGACGAGGATCCGATCGTCGAGCTCGACCTGGTGCAGGCACTGGCCAAGCAGGTCGACGGGATCCTCCTGTGCAGTCCCCGGATGAGCGACGACCAGATAGAACAGGTGCGCAGAGAAGTTCCCCTGGTCGTCGTCAACCGCATGATCACCGGCTTGCCCGCGGTGGTCATGGACGTGGGACACGGCGCCCGGGAAGCCGTGCGCCACCTGCTGGACCTGGGCCACCGACACCTGGTCTACCTGGCCGGGCCACGTGGCTCCTGGACCAACCGGGAGATCCGCAGGGCCGCCGGGGCGACAGCCCGGGCAGCCGGCGCGGATCTGACCGTCCTCGGCCCGAACCAGCCGGTCGAGGAGACCGGTGCCGCGGCCGCCGAGGCCGTGCTGCGCACCGGCGCCACCGCGGTGCTCGCCTACAACGACCTGATGGCCATCGGCCTGCTCCAGGCGTTGCAGGACCGCGGTGTCGACGTTCCCGGGCAGGTCAGCGTCGTCGGCATCGACGACATCGCGTACAGCGGGCTGGTCCGCCCACGGCTCACCACCGTGGCGAACCCGACCGCGGCCGCCGGCCGTACCGCCGTCGACATGCTCCTGCAGCAGGGCGACGACGGAGCGACCGGGCAGGTCACCCTCCGGACCGACTTGATCATCCGCAATTCCACCGGCCCAGGGCCGTACGCCCCGGCCGTCGCGATCACCGCTGAGGTTGCTGCCGCACACGTCAAGGAGTGACGAGACCCCATGACCGCATCCCACCCCCTTCCCCGGCGCCGCGTGCTCAGCGGCCTGGTGGCCACCATGCTGGCTGTTCCCCTGGCGCTCGGCGCCTGCAGCAGCGACGACGAACCCGCCGCTGACGGCAAGGTCGAGCTGAGCTTCTTCTGGTGGGGCGGCGAGGCCCGCGCCCAGCTCACCGAGCAGGCCCTCGCCCTCTACACGCAGAAGCACCCGAACGTCACGTTCAAGAAGACCTGGCAGGCCAACCAGGGCTACTTCGACAAGCTGGCCACCCTGACGGCCGGTAACGACGCTCCGGACATCTTCCAGATCGACGACAACTACCTGGCCGAGTACGCGACCCGCAACGTCACGGCCGACCTGACCGAGTACCAGAAGTCCGGCAAGCTCGACGTCTCGAAGTTCCAGAAGGGCCTCGTCGAGTACAGCACCGTCGACGGCAAGGTCGCCGCCGTGGCGATGGGTGAGAACACCCAGGGCCTGGTCTTCAACAAGGCCAAGCTGGAGGCCTCCGGGGTGGAGCTGCCCAAGACCGGGCAGACCTGGGAGGAGCACATCGCCTGGGCCAAGGACGCCGCGGTCAAGTCGAAGGTCGCCGGCACCATGGACCCGAGCGCCGACTACAAGGCGTTCTGGGTGTGGCTGCGCCAGAACGGCAAGGAGTTCTACAACGGCAACCAGCTCGGCTTCACCCAGGCCGACGTGCAGGCCTGGTTCGAGCTGTGGAAGGGCGCCCGCGACGGCAAGTCGACCCCGACCGCCGACGTGATCCACGAGGGCAACGCCACCGACGTCACCAAGCAGCTCGTGGTGACCGGCAAGGCGCTCACCTCCTGGGTGTGGGCCAACCAGCTGCCCGAGCTGCAGAAGAACACCAAGGAGGACCTCAACGTCATCGCGTACCCGGGTGACGCCTCCAAGCAGTGGGCCCGCGCCTCGATGTACTTCTCGGTCTACCGGGGCAGCAAGAACAAGGACGTCGCAGCCGACGTGCTCAACTTCCTGGTCAACGACCCGGAGGCCGGCAAGATCCTCGGCACCGACCGTGGCCTGCCGTCGAACCTCGACATCCGCGCCCAGGTCGCCGCGTCGACGGACAACGCGGCGATGAAGGAGACCATCGCGGTCATGGACGAGCTCGGCAAGAACTTCGGCCCGGCGCCGACGGTTCCGCCGAAGGGCCACAGCACCGTGCGCTCCGAGCTGATCAAGGCCGCTGAAGAGGCCCAGTACGGTCGCGCCACCCCCGCCCAGGCCGCCGAGCAGTTCTTCGCCGCCAGCCAGGCCGCGATCAGCCGGTGAGTCCCGTGGCAACAAGTACGGCTCGGCCCTCGTCGACCCGGCATCAGGCCGGCCCCGCCGCTCACCAGCGGCGGGGCCGCCCCGCCAAGCACAAGACCGACGGCGTCGCCGGCTACGTCTTCCTCTCACCCTGGCTGCTGGGGCTGCTGACCATCACGGCCGTCCCGATGCTGATGTCGCTGTACCTCAGCTTCACCAACTACGACGTGCTCTCGGACTGGGAGTCGATGGAGTGGGTGGGCCTGGACAACTACCGCACGATGTTCACCGAGGACCCGTCCTTCTGGCACGCGGTCCAGACCACCCTGGTGTTCGCGCTGGTGGCGACGCCGCTGAAGCTGGCCGCCGCGCTCGGCGTGGCGCTCCTGCTGAACCGGCCGTTCTCCGGCGCCGGCCTGTTCCGCGGCCTGTTCTACCTGCCGTCGCTGCTCGGTGGCAGCGTGGCGCTGGCCATCGTCTGGGTCAACATGTTCAACCGGGACGGCGCGTTCAACTCGTTCCTGGCGTGGTTCGGCATCGAGGGCAAGGCCTGGGTCAACGACCCGGACTTCGCGCTCGGCACGCTGATCCTGCTGGCGGTCTGGCAGTTCGGTGCCCCGATGGTGATCTTCCTGGCCGGCCTCAAGCAGGTTCCCGGTGAGCTGTACGAGGCGGCGTCGGTCGACGGCGCAACCCCGTTCCGGAAGTTCATCAGCATCACGCTGCCGATGCTGTCGCCGGTGATCTTCTTCAACCTGGTGCTCGAGACGATCAACGGCTTCCAGGGCTTCACCTCGGCGTTCGTGCTCTCCAACGGCACGGGCGGGCCGGTCGACTCGACGCTCATGTACACGCTGCACCTCTACATCAAGGGTTGGAACGAGTACCAGATGGGCTACGCCTCGGCGATGGCCTGGGTGTTCCTGCTCTTCATCGGCCTGGTCACCGCCGTCGTCTTCCGGACCGGCAAGTTCTGGGTGCACTACTCGGACGGAGAAGACTGATGACCCTCCAGCGCCTGGCCCGGCCGCTCACGCTGGTCCTGCTCTCGGCGGTGGTGCTCTACCCACTGGTGTGGATGCTCGGCAGTTCGTTCAAGAGCCAGGAAGAAGTCTTGAACAACATGTCGATCCTGCCCAACACCTGGACGCCGAGCAACTACTCCGACGGCTGGAGCAACTTCGACGTCAGCTTCGGACGGTTCTTCGTCAACAGCGCGATGGTCGCCGGACTGACCGTGGTGGCGAACTGCGTCTCGTGCCTGCTGGCGGCCTACGCCTTCGCCCGGCTGAAGTTCAAGCTGCGGGGCTTCTGGTTCGCCATCATGATCGGGACGCTGCTGCTGCCCGGGCACGTGCTGATCGTTCCGCAGTTCGTGATGTTCAAGACCTTCGGCTGGGTGGGCGGCGACTGGCCGTACGCTCCGCTGATCGTCCCGCAGCTGCTGGCCACCGAGGCGTTCTTCGTCTTCCTGATGGTCCAGTTCATGCGCGGCGTGCCGCGCGAGCTCGACGAGGCCGCGACCATCGACGGCTGCACCCCGTACGGGGTGTTCCGGCACGTCATCCTGCCGCTCTCGCGGCCGGCCCTGGTCTCCACGGCGATCTTCTCGTTCATCTGGACCTGGAACGACTTCTTCCGCCAGCTGGTCTACCTCTCCGACCTGGAGAAGTACACCGCCCCGGTGGCGCTGACGCTGTTCATCGACTCGAGCGGCCAGTCGTCGGTGGGTCCGATGTTCGCCATGTCGGTGCTATCGCTGGCTCCGGTCTTCCTGTTCTTCGTGGCCTTCCAGCGCATGCTGGTCGAGGGCATCAACACGTCCGGACTCAAGGGATGACCCCGCCGGACGCCGGTCTTCCCGGCCCGCTCGCCGCTTCCGCGGCGGGCGGGCCGCCGGCCCACCTGTCCCCTTCCCTCGGGTTCGGGTCCGCCGCCCGGTCCTTCGCCGTTTCGGCTTCGAACACTTCCTCCGGTACGCCGGAAGGCGCCCCCGATCCAGCCGCCTCCTCCCGGCCGCCCGCGAGTCCTTCCTCTGCGCGCGAGAATGCCCGGATGGACTGGCCGCGTGAGGACGAGCCGGAGCCCCGCCCGGACTGGCGGGAGCGGTTCGCCCTCGGCGCGGACCTGGCCCTGATCGGGATCGTGGTCACGGTCGCCGCCCTGCCGGTGCTGACCCTGCCCGCCGCGCTGGCGGCCGGTTCCACCGCCGTGCGGCACCGCTACACCGCGGGCCGGATGCCGGAGTTCCGGCCCCTGCTGCGGCAGTTCCGCCGGAGCCTGCTGCCCGGCCTGCCGTTCATCCTGGTCGCGGCGCTGCTGCTGATGGACCTCCTGGCGTTGAGCCGCGGCCTCGTGCCCGGCGGCATGCCGGTGCTCGTCGTCACCGTGATCGCCGCCTCCTGGCTCGCCGGACTCGCGGCGCTCACCCTGGTCGCGCTCGGCCGCGAGCCGGAGACGTCGTGGCGTTCCGCGCTGCGCTGGGCCTGGAAGCGGTCGACCACCCGCCCGTGGGTGGCGTTCGCACCGGCGCTGGCCGGGATCCTCGCGTTCTTCCTGGCCCTGTCGGTCCCGGCGACGATCCCGCTGGTGATCGGCTTCCACCTGTTCGCCGCCCACGTGATCAGCGACCGCCTGGCCCCGCCGCTCCCGGGCGACGACCAGCCCACGATCCGCGGCGGCCACCACCCTTCAGCGTGACGCCGGTCACACCCGAGCAACCTCGCGGGCCGGTCCGGCCACTTCCCGGCTGACCGGCCCCGACTCTTCCGCCCGGTGAGGACCACGTGTTCCCTTCCCGCATGAACCGGCCCGGCCGGCCGCGCCCGCCCCGGCGCCCGCCGCCCCCACCGCGCCGTCCCGCCTCCCCGCACTGCCCCACCGGCTACCGCTGAGAGCCCCGGCGGGCGGTCAGCCACCAGACGGCGAGGGCCAGGAGCAGCAGCAGCGGGACGACCACCGCGGTAGCGAGGACCACGGCCAGCGTGTCGATGTCCAGCAGCGGCGGGTCGCCCGGCCGGGTCTTCCCGGCGGCCAGCACGTCGTCGGCCACATCGATCGACTCGACGTCGCCGGCCATTCCGGATTCGTCGCCGGCCAGCAGGCGCTGCCCGCTGGCGAGGGCGATCAGCCGCGCCGCCTCGATACCGTCCTGACTGGTCAGCTCGTACTGTTCGTTGAGGCTCGTGAAGAGCGTCGACTCGGCGTGGCCGGTCGGCGTGTACTCGACCGCGACCGGCTCGCCCGACGGCCACCAGCCGAGCACGCGCAGCGCGTAGATGCCGTCCCTGCCGTACGACGGACCGGTCACCGCCCCGTCGGCCGCGGAGATCGGGGTGACCGTCCAGCGGACCGGCCAGCCCGGGCAGTCGCACTTCACGCCGGACACCACGAGCAGCCCGCGGCCGTCCCTGGTCCACGCGCCCTTGCCGGCCACCCGCCCCGTCGCGGGAACGTCCACGGTGGCCCCGCCCGCCAGAGTGCGGATGCTGATCCGGTCACGGTTCTGATAGGCGAGCCGGGTGCCGTCCGGGGAGAACGCCACCGTCCATCCGGACAGTGACGCCACGGTGCTCAGGGTCGCGATCTCGCTGGTCGCGCCGGTGGTGGCGTCGGCGATCAGCAGACGGGTGATGTCGTCGGGGTCGCCGTGGTCGAGCAGCCGGGAGACGAGCAGCGCCACCGTCCGGCCGTCCGGCGACCACGCCTGCGCCTCGACCCGGAGGTCGTCGAGCTGTCCCGGCAGCCCCCGGTAGCCGGTGACCCGGCCGGTCGCCAGGTCGGCGACGCCCTCGTCGAAGGCGAGCCGGGAGCCGTCCGGGGAGAGCACCGCGCCCATGCCGGCGGCGCCATACCACTCGGCGACCCGGTAGGTGTCGTCAGCGCGGCCGACCATCCCCGCCAGCCAGCCCGACTCGTCGGGGAACCACGTGTTCGACGAGTAGAGGACCGAGGCCGCGCCGATCGGTGCCGTCGCGGCGTCCGGCGTCCAGGGTGACGGTGCTCCGATCCGGGCCGGCAGCGTGCCCGCGCCCTGTGCCCTCGGCTGCGGCGACCCGCCGATCGGATGCCACTCCCGCAGCACGCCGACGGCCCCGCAGCAGATGACGAGCAACGCCAGCACCGTGACCGCGGCGGCCGACTTCGCCAGCCGTCCGGCCCATCTCGGCAACACTCCCGCACCCATCCGGCCCTCCCCATCGCCGGACTATAGGTGATCATGCAAAATGGCCGGTCCGGCGACGTAGCGCCCACACCCGGCGGACCGTGGCCACCAGCGGGCCGCGGCCGTCGCGTGTCCAGGCGCCCAAGCCGGCGAGCCTGGCACCCACCGGGAGCGGCAACCCGGAGTCGACGCCACCGGTGAGCGCGTGCACCCGTACGACATCGTCTTGTTGAAAGGCCAGCCACGCACCGTCCGGTGAGAGGGCCGCCGTCCAGCCCGGAAGCGCGCTCCGCGCGCCGAGCGTTGCGATCTACCTGATCGCCCCATTCTCAACATCGAGGGTCATCGGTCGTACGGCCGGCGCGTCCTCCGCCTCGGCCAGCACGGCCGGCATCGGTCAGCCGGTAGTCGTCACCACCCTGGCCGACCGGGCCGAGGAACCAGCCGGGCTCGTCGATCAGCCGGCTGTCGGAGGAGTGGAGGACGGACGCCGCGCCGAGGGGAGCTCATCGCCCCGGTTCCTGGATCGACGCGGCGTCGGCGAACAGGACGGGAGCGTCCGGCACCTCGCAGAAGGACAGGAAGCCGCTGATCTTCTCGGAGTCGATCGCGCCCCCGTCGTCGATCACCGCGGTCGCGGTGAACCTGTCGCCCGAGCTCAGCGTCCGGCCGCCGGGCAGGAGCACCTCGTACTCCAGGCCGGACCGCTGGGTGACCTCGGTGCCGTCGGGCCAGAACGGGTGCCGCTCCACGCCGTCGACAGCGATCACGATGGTCGTGCGCATCAGGCGAGCCCCCGGCGATGCTCGAAGATCAGGTACGTCTCGGTGCCGGCGATCAGGCGGGTGCCGCTGAGGCGTTCGGTGATGACCGCGCGCAGGTCGTCGACGTCGGCGCAGGCCACGTGCAGCAGGAAGTCGTACGATCCGGAGACGAAGTAGACGTCGCGGACCGCGGGCAGGCCGGCCAGCGACTCGGCGAACCGGCCGATCGCCTCGCGGGCGTCGGACCGCAGCCGGACCGCGATCATCGCCTGGATGGGGCGGCCGAGCCACGCCGGGTCGACGTCGGCGTGGAAGCCGCGGACCGCACCGATCTCGCGGAGCCGGCGGATCCGGGTGAGGCAGGTCGACGGGGCGATCCCGACCCGGTCGGCGAGGGCGTTGTTAGGCATCCGGCCGTCGGCCTGGAGCAGGCTCAGCAGCTCGAGGTCGATGTTGTCGAGGCCTCGAACATCCTTCGGTGGCTCGGTCACTCACGACCGCCGGATTGAACTATCTGCCCTGGTAGCGTTACAGACAGAATCTTCTTCGCTCGACTTGCCCGTATGCTGCACATCGTTCCACTCTATCGCCAAGAGCAACATCATGGCGGAGGGAAGTCCCATGCACATCGGCGTGCCGGCAGAGGTCAAGAACCACGAGTACCGGGTGGCGATCACCCCGGCCGGCGTGGTGGAGGCGGTCCGCCACGGGCACCAGGTGTCCGTGCAGGCCGGCGCCGGTGCGGGCTCGGCGATCACCGATGACGACTACGTGGCCGCCGGTGCGACGATCCTGCCCGACGCCGACGCCGTGTGGGGCGCGGCCGACATGATCCTCAAGGTGAAGGAGCCGATCGCCTCCGAGTACCACCGGCTGCGCGAAGGCCAGGTGCTCTTCACCTATCTGCACCTCGCGGCCGACGCCGAGGGGACCAAGGCACTGCTCAACAGCGGTACGACCGCGATCGCGTACGAGACGGTGCAGCTCGCCGACGGTTCGCTGCCGTTGCTCGCCCCGATGTCGGAGGTGGCCGGCCGGCTCGCCCCGCAGGTCGGCGCGTACAGCCTGATGCGCAACAGCGGCGGCCGCGGCGTGCTGCCGGGCGGTGTCCCCGGCGTCGCTCCTGCCCGCGTGACCGTCATCGGCGGCGGCGTGTCCGGCGTGAACGCGGCCACCATCGCGCTCGGTCTCGGCGCCGACGTCACGATCCTCGACCTGAGCCTCCCGCGGCTGCGGCAGATCGACGCCCAGTTCGGCGGGCGCGTCAAGACGCTGGTGTCGAACTCGTACACGATCGAGCAGTCGGTCATCGAGGCCGACATGGTGATCGGCGCGGTGCTGGTGCCCGGCGCGAAGGCGCCGACCCTGGTCAGCAACGAGCTCGTGAAGCGGATGAAGCCCGGCTCGGTGCTCGTCGACATCGCCATCGACCAGGGCGGCTGCTTCGAGGACTCGCGGCCGACCACCCACCAGGATCCGGTCTACCGGGTGCACGAGTCGGTCTTCTACTGCGTGGCCAACATGCCGGGCGCGGTGCCGAACACCTCGACCTACGCACTGACCAACGCCACCCTGCCGTACGTCCTCCGCCTCGCCGACCTCGGCTGGCGCGAGGCTCTGCGTACCGACCCGGCTCTGGCCCTTGGCCTCAACGTGCACGCCGGTGTCCTCACCAACGACCTGGTCGGATCTGCGCTCGGCCTCCCCACCGAGACGATCAGCTCAGTCCTGGCCTGATCCGGCCCCTCGCGCGCCCTCCGTCACCCGCCAGTGAAGACGGAGGGCGCGCCCTTTCCTGCCCGCCCTTTCCTGCCCGACCGCGCGTTCAGCGGTCGCGTTCAGCGGTTGCCGGCGCGGAAGATCCGGAGGAAGAACAGGAAGACGTTGAGGATGTCGAGGAAGATGGACGCGGCCAGCAGTGGCGCGGCCTCGATGTCGCGGGTGCGCCGCAGCCGCTGGAAGTCGAACATGATCAGGCCCGCGAAGATCACCAGGCCGAGGATCGAATAGATCAGCGAGCCGTACGGGATGTTCACGAAGATCAGCACGATGCCGAAGACCAGCAGGGCCACCAGCGCCCAGAAGCAGATCCGGGCCAGCGCACTCAGATCGCGCCGCGTCGCCCAGCCGGCCGCGCCGAACGCCGCCACGAAGAGCGCGGTCGCCGCGCCGGCCTGCCACAACGCCTGTGGGTCGGTGCTCGCGTAGTAGACCAGCGTCGGAGCGACGGCCACGCCGATCAGCAGCCCGAACGCGGCGAGCAGCCCGATCGTCGCCCCCTGCGAGCGGCGGACGGAGAAGTTCATGGCGATCAGGGCCGCGAAGGATCCGAGATAGGCCATGAAGGCGATGCCGGCGGGCAGGTTGCGCCCGAGGTACGCGCCGAGCGCGAACAGTCCGGTGGTCGCCGCGACGTAGCCCATCGTCTGCGCGAACAGGGCGTGGCCACGGTCGCGGGCGGCCAGACCCGCCGGGCGGTACGGGTAGGTGTCGTCCATCCCGTCACTGTGAACCCGCGGCGGCGCCCGGACACCCTCCGCCAGGGGTGATTGGAAGCGTTACCCGGCGTTGCGCAGCATGCGCTCCGTCTCGAGCTCCAGCGAGGCGGAGATGTCGCGGTCGGCGTGCCGGGTGTCGACCGACTCGACATAGTCGTCGGGGCGGATACGGGGCGGCATGGTGCCGAAACGCGCGGCGCGAGCGCGGGCGACGGTGGCCTCGGCGAGCTGCTCTTCCTCGGTCATGCACCGATGATGCACCCGGCCGCGGGCCCGCGTCTCGCCCTCATTTGCGGAAGGTATGCGAGACCGCTTTCATTTAGGAAAGTTTATTTATACTCTCGTCATATCCGTCAATCGATGTTCATCGTTTTGGGGAGTGGCATGCGCAGACTGTTCGCTTTGCTCGCGGTCGCCCTGATGGGGGCCGCCGGATCACTGTTCATCACGTCGCCGGCGTCAGCGCACGGCTACGTCTCCTCGCCGCCCAGCCGGCAGGCGCTCTGCGCGCAGGGCAAGATGGCCTGCGGGCAGATCAAGTACGAGCCGCAGAGCGTGGAGGGCCCCAAGGGCCTGCGGAACTGTCACGGCAACAACGGACAGTTCGCCGAGCTCAACGACGACAGCCGGGGCTGGCCGGCCACCAACGTCGGCACCTCGCAGACGTTCACCTGGATCAACACGGCCAGGCACGCGACCGCGAGCTGGGAGTACTTCATCGGCGGCACGCGGGTCGGCTACTTCGCCGGCAACAGCCAGCAACCGCCGGCGACGCTCTCGCACACCGTCAACCTCAGCGGGTTCTCCGGCCGGCAGAAGGTCCTCGCCGTCTGGACGGTCGCCGACACGACCAACGCGTTCTACTCGTGCATCGACGTCAACATCGGTGGCACCGGTGGTGGCGGCGGCCCCACCACTCCCCCGCCCGGCCCCTGCTCGGCGGCGGCGTGGAGCAGCAGCGCGGTCTACGTCGGCGGCAATCTGGCGTCGCACAACAACCGCACCTGGCGGGCCAAGTGGTGGACGCAGGGCGAGACGCCCGGTGTCGCCGACGTCTGGGCCGACCAGGGCGCCTGCTGATTTCTGTCACATGAGGGGGAGCCGCGCGGCTCCCCCTCATGCACGTCAGAACGCGGCCAGGACCGAACCCTGGTACTTCTCCTCGATGAACTTCTTCACCTCGGGCGAGTGCAGCAGCTTCTCCAGCTTCACGACGCGCTCGTCGGCCTCCTCGCCGGTGCGGACCACGACCAGGTTGGCGTACGGGTTGTCGTCACCCGTCTCCAGCGCCAGCGAGTCGGTGGCCGGCTTGAGACCGGTCTCGATCGCGTAGTTGCCGTTGATCACCGAGATCGCCGTGTCCTCCAGGCTCCGCGGCAGCTGGGCCGCCTCGAGCGCCTTGAACTGCAGGTTCTTCGGGTTCGCGACGATGTCCTTCTCGGTCGCCTTGACGCCGACGCCGTCCTTGAGCGTGAGCAGGCCGTTCTTGGCGAGCAGGTTCAGCGCACGGCCCGAGTTCGACGGGTCGTTCGGGATGCCGACGACGCCACCGGCCGGAACGTCGGCGATCGCCTTGACCGTCTTGGAGTAGACGCCGAGCGGCTCGATGTGCACCGGCTTGAGGGCGGTGAACTTGTAGCCCTTGGCGGCGACCTCCTCCTCCAGGTACGGGATGTGCTGGAAGTAGTTGGCGCCGAGCTGCTTCTCACTGAGGGCCACGTTCGGCTGGATGTAGTCGTTGAACTCGACGATCTCGAGCTTCAGGCCCTCGGCGGCGGCGAGATTGTCCTGCACGTACTTCAGGATCTCGCCGTGCGGGACCGGGCTGACGCCGACCTTGAGGGTGTCGGTCGGCTTCGCCTCGCTGTCATCGGACGAGCCGCAGGCGGCCAGGCCCAGGGTGAGGGTGGCGGCGGCCAGAACGGCGGCGAAGGAGCGGCGGCGCATCTAATGGGACCTTTCATTTCTATGGGTATTGCAGGATTTGGGACGAGCGACCCCATGGGCCGCCCGAAACGCGACGGGCAGCCCACGAGCCGCCCCGGGCTCAGCGGTGTGACAGCCTGCGGACGAGCAGGTCACCGACCATCTGAACGAGCTGGACGAAAACGACGAGCGCGACGACCGTGGCGATCATGACCTCGGTCTCGAAGCGCTGGTAGCCGTACCGGATCGCCAGGTCGCCGAGGCCACCGCCGCCGACCACACCGGCCATCGCCGAGTAGCCGACCAGCGCGATCACGGTGATCGTCAGGCCCGCGACCAGGCCGGGCAGCGCCTCCCGGAGCAACACCTTGCCGACGATCTGCCGGCGGGTGGCGCCCATCGCGGTGGCGGCGGCGACCACGTCCGGTGGCACCTCGCGCAGCGCCGACTCGACGATCCGGGCGAAGAACGGGATGGCGCCGATGGTCAGCGGCACGATCGCCGCATCGGTGCCGATGGTCGTGCCGACGACCAGGCGGGTGAACGGGATGACGGCGACCAGCAGGATGATGAACGGCAGCGAGCGGCCCACGTTCACGATCAGGCCGAGGACCGCGTTGACCGGCGGAGCCGGCAGCAGGCCGCCCCGGTCGGTCAGCACCAGCAGCACCCCGATCAGCAGGCCGCCGACCGCGGTGAGCAGCGCCGCGATCCCGACCATCCAGGCCGTCTCCTGCACGCCGGGCGTGAGCAGCTCGAACACTTCGGACCAGGTCACGACGTCACACCCCGTTCACGCAGATACTCGACCGCCTCCCGATTCGCCTCCGGCGTGCCCGGCAGGGCGATCCTCCAGCGACCGGCGCGCGTCGCGGCGAGCGTCTCCACAGACCCACCGAGGATGCGTACGTCCACCGCGAACCGCCGAGCGAGGTCGGCGATGATCGGCTCATCCGCCTCGGGCCCACTGACCGTGATGTCGACGATCGTCGTCGCCTCACCGCCGCCCGGCAGCCTTGCTCCGGCCGTGTCAAGGCTCGTCGGCGCTCCCACGCTGGTCAGCACTCCCGCGCCCGCTTCGGCTCCCGCCTGCACGCCCACGCCCGCTTCGGCTCCCGCTTGCACGCCCACGCCCGCTTCGGCTCCCGCCTGCAGTCCCGCGCCCGCTCCGGCTCCCGCCTGCAGTCCCGCGCCCGCTTCGGCACCCGCGACCGCCGGCGCCCCCGCTTCCACTCGCGCGCCGCCTTGCATCGCGGCCTCAAGCGGCACTCCCGCCGCGTCGAGCGGTGCGGCCGTGTCCAGTGGGAACAGGTCGCGGGCCAGCTCGGAACCCGGCCGCCGGAGCAGTTCGGTGATCCGGCCCGACTCGACGAACCGGCCGTCGCGCATGATCGCGGCCGATGTGCAGATCCGCTTGACCACGTTCATCTCGTGGGTGATCAGCAGGATCGTGAGGCCGAGCCGCCTGTTCAGGTCGAGCAGCAGCCGCAGAATCGACTCGGTGGTCTCCGGGTCGAGCGCGGAGGTCGCCTCGTCGGACAGCAGGACCTTCGGCCGCGCGGCGAGCGCCCGGGCGATCCCCACCCGCTGTTTCTGGCCCCCGGACAACTGAGCCGGGTACGCGTCAGCGCGATCCGCGAGCCCCACCAGTTCCAGCAACTCGGCCACCCGAGCCTTGCGACCCGCCCGGGGCGCCCCGGTGACCTCCAGCGCGAACGCGACGTTCCCCGCGACGGTGCGCGACGACAGCAGCGCGAAGTGCTGGTGGATCATCCCGATCCCCTGCCGCGCCACCCGCAGCTCCCGCCGCCCCAGCCGGGTCAGCTCGAGCCCGCCGACGGTGACAGCACCGGCGTCGGGCCGCTCCAGCATGTTGACGCACCGCAGCAGCGTGCTCTTGCCGGCACCGCTGCGCCCGAGGACCCCGAAGACCTCGCCCTCACCGACGCTGAGGTCCACCCCGTCAACGGCCACGACGGACCCTTTCCGGGAGCGGTACGTCTTACGAAGACCGCTTATTTCAATCACGTAAACACCCTGGTCAGCAGTTGTGACGAGCGTCGCAATGCCTACTCACTTAGTGGGCATTCGCGACCGGCCCAACGCTAGCCCGCACAACGCCCGCAAGCCACCCCGTGTAACGACCCTCACGACTTTTGTCGCTTTCACCGCCCACCACCCGGACCCGGCCGCACCGTCGCCGCGATCGCCGCCTTCACGATCGGGCCGTTCGTCGCCTCCCACGAGCACGGACACAGCCCACCCGCCCAGACGAGCCTCAATCCGGCGGGGTTTCCGAGAACCGCGACACCCGCGCCGGCAGACCTCGGTCCCGGCGTCAGTGACAGACCCCGGCGCCACCGACAGCCCTCGGCCCCGCCAACAAGTCTCGACCCCCACGCCGCCAACAAGTCTCAGCCCGGCGCCGCCAACAAGTCTCAGCCCGGCGCCGCCAACAGACCTCGGTCCCGCGTCGAGAACAGACCTCGGTCCCGCGTCGCGAACAGACCTCGGTCCGACGCCGCGAACAGACCTCGGTCCGACGCCGCGAACAACCCTCGGCCACGGCACCGCGAACAGACCTCAACCCGACGCCGCGAACAACCCTCGGCCCCGGCGGCCGGCAAACCTCGGCCCCGGCGGCGCCGGCAAACCTCGGGTCCGACGCCATCGAGATCCGGGCGGCTTTCACCAACGAGTCCCTGCACGCCGCAGGATCAGCGAAGCCGCGAGACGGCAGCCTCACCCAGGTGTGGTCAGCGGGCCTCGTGGATCAGGATGGCGATCTGCACGCGGTTGGCGCAGCCGACCTTGTCGAGGACCCGGGACACGTAAGCCTTCACCGTCGGAACGCTCATGTGCAGGTCGACACTGATCTCCGCGTTGGACCGCCCGGTGGCGACGGCTTCGGCCACCTCCCGCTCCCGCGCCGAGAGCCGCCGGAGGATCGAGGCCGCCCGCTCCCGTCGCGCGGCAGTCGCAGCGTCGGCTGCCCGTTCCCCTGCCGCAGCCCCACCGCCGGCCGCCCGGTCCCGACCCGCGGCGGCCGCACCGCCCGCACTGCCGCCGCCGCCGCCGCGACCGTCACCGCCCCGGTCGCCGCCGCCCCGGTCGCCGCCGCCCCGGTCGCCGCCGCCCCGGTCGCCGCCGGCCGGGTCGCCGCCGGCCGGGTCGCCGCCGGATCGGCCGACCGCGTACTCGATCAGCCGGGGCACGACCGCCGGCGCCAGGATCGACTCACCCGCGGCCGCGCGCCGGACCGCGTTCAGGATCTCGGTCGGGGCGATGTCCTTGAGCAGGAAGCCGTTGGCTCCGAGTCGCAGCGCGCCGAGCAGGTTCTCGTCGGTGTCGAAGGTGGTCAGCACGATGATGGCCGGCTCCGGACCGTCACGGCGCAGCTCCGCGGTCGCGGCGAGGCCGTCCATCCGCGGCATCCGGACGTCCATCAGCACGACATCGGGCCGCAGGTCACGGACCATCGCGACGGCCTCGGAACCGTCCCCGGCCTCGCCGACGATCTCGATCTCCGGTGCGGCACCCAGCACCAGCGACAGCCCGACCCGGACCAGCGGGTCGTCGTCGGCGATCAGGACCCGGACGGTGTCGGCCATGGCAACCAGGCTTCCAGATCGAAGGTCAGCCCCGTCCTGGGGTCACCGTGCACGCCGTGCCGCAGCCGCCCGTCGAGCAACTCGACACGCTCGGCCAGCCCGATGAGGCCGTTGCCCGCGCCGGGCACCACGCCGCCGGCACCCGGACGGCTGATCGCGGTCCTCGGGGACGGTGACAGCGGGTTGGAGAGGCGCACGTGCAACTCGCCGTCGCCGGTGCGTTCCAGCAGCAGGGTCACCGGGCTGCCGGGGGCGTGTTTGCCGGCGTTGGTCAGGCCTTCCTGGACCAGGCGGTAGACCGTCCGCCCCAGTGACGGGCCGACCGGCCGGCCGTCGAGGTGGTTGTCGGTCGTCACCTGGATGCCGGCCACCTGCCGGGCCTGGCCGACCAGCTCCTCCAGGTGCTGCAGGCCCGGTTGTGGTCGCAACGCGTCGTCGGGGCCGGCACGCAGGACGCCCAGGATCTCGCGCAGGTCCTCGAGGGCGTGGTGGGCGCTGTCCCGGATGGTCGCGGCGGCCTTGGCGACCTCCTCGGGCGTGAGGTCGGGGCGGATCTGCAGAGCCCCGGCGTGCAGGCTGACCATGGAGATCCGGTGAGCGAGGGCGTCATGCATCTCGCGGGCGATCCGCTCGCGTTCCAGCGCCCGGAGCCGGTCGGCTCGCAGCCGGGCCTCCTCCTCGGCCCGTGCGGCCCGCTCGCGCAGCGACTCGATCAGCTCCCGCCGGGAGCGCGTCGCCATACCCGTCGCCACCGTGGCGGCGAGGATGGCGACGGTCAGGACGACGTTGACGACCGGAGGGTCGGTCATCTCCGGGTAGGCCAGCGAATAGCCGAACCCGCCGACAAGATTCGCCAGGACTATCAGGACGACCGGCCGGCCACGGCGCAGCGAGACGACCGTGTAGAGCCCGATCAGCCCGGCGAGACCCGCGCCGTCGGCCACCACCGAGACCACCGCGAGGAAGAGCGCCACCGCCATCGGATGGCTGCGCCGCCACCAGAGGGCCAGCGACAGGAGGCAACCCGCCACGAAGTGCAGGAGCAGCGCCTCCTCGGAGAGATCGCGGATCTCCGCCGCCTCCCCGACCAGAAGGAGCCCGCCGAACCAGGAGACCACGATCGCCGTGACGTCCCAGCCGCGCCCGGCCAGAGGTCTGCGGCGCGTCGCCGGTGCGTCGCCGGCGCGGCTCGGCGTCACGGATCGCCGGTCCGAGGTGGTCGTCATGAGCGGACCAGAGGGCGCCAGAGCTGGCGGTCACCGTCGTCGCGGATCGCGTACCCGAGTTTCTCCAGGGTCTCGCGCAGCTCGGCGGCCTCGCGGGCGGCCTTCTTGCCCAGCGCCACGGCACGGGCCGACAGGACCGCGTCGACCTCGATCGGGAGCAGGCCGCTGTCCGGGACCCACGGCTGGTAGAGGTCGCGGAACGGGTCACCGTCGCGCCAGGGGTAGCCGTACTCACGGAAGACGCGTTCCAGTGGGGCCCGGTCGGCCTGTGGCTCACCGTGGAACAGCTGCCGTGACTCCCGGTCGAGGATGATCAGGAAGCTGCCGTCCATGAACACGAAGTCGATCTCCGGGCGATCGACCGAGACGACGCGGTCGCCGGTCTCCAGGCGCACCAGGGCCCGGCCGATCGTCACGCGGGTGCTGCGGCGCACGATCTCCGCACTGGCCAGGGCGCCCAGCACGGCGAGGATGGCGGCCTGCACCGCGACCTTCCACCAGGTGTCGACCGAGGCGACCACCCGCCACACCACGCCGAGCACCGGGAAGCCGACGTCCACCAGCCAGCGGGAGAGCATCGGGGCCACGACCGCCACGAGCACGCCGAGCAGCGCCGGCCCGGCGAGCACGAGTGCCCGGCCGGCCGGGGAGAACGCGAGCACCGTCGAGTCCCGTGAAGTGTCGCCGCTCATGTGTACCGTCCCTCGCCGCTTGCCTGCCGATGACGCTATGCCCGGCCGGAGGAGCCCGGCCAGTTGCCGGAAGTCGATGATCCGAGACTTTGGTATATGACCCGGGCCACATGCGGCGGGAACGAGACTGACCCGGATCAGGGCTCCGGGATCGCCAGGGCGATGGTCAGCGCGAGGACCCATTGCGGATCGCGCAGGCGATCCCCGTACAGCTCACGCAATCGGGCCATCCGGTAGCGAACCGTCTGCGGGTGGACGAACAGCTCTGCCGCGACGTCCTCACGCCGGCCGTGGTGCAGCAGCCAGCTGCGCAGCGTCTCGATCAGCTTGGCGGCGGCGGTACCGCGTTCCCCGGCGAGCGGCATCAGCGCCCACGCCCGCAGATCCTCCAGGGCGCTCGGGTCGGCGGTGACCACCACGGCGGCGAGATGTTCCTCGGTGTCGACGACCGCGCCGTCCGACGGCGGACTGAGTCGCTGCACCCGGCAGGCCCGGTCCAGGGAGCTGCTCGCCTCAGCCCACGGCCGGGCCGGGCCGATCACCACGTTGTGGCCGGTGAGCAGACGGTGGAGGGTCGGGCGGGAACAACCCTGCGGATCCGGTACGAACAGCGCGGTCATCCCCGGCAGGTCGGGCACCGCGTCGGCGAGCTGCAGCGTACGCGGATCCAGAAGGTCTATGACCCACCGCGCCCCGCGTTCCGGCAGCAGCAGCGCGGTGAGCGTCTGCGGCGGCACCCACTCCGCCTGCTCGGCCAGCCCCTGCAGCACGTGCGCCGGCTCGCCCGCGACCAGGGCCTGCGTCAGCTCCTGCATCCGGCGCTGCCGCAAACGGCCGGACGCCGCGAGCTCGTCGGCATGACCGGCCACGCTCGCCGCGGACAACTCGTCGATGTACGCGAAGACCAGCTCGGCGAAGTCGGCGATCGTCGCGGCCGGCTGCCCCGCCTCGACGCTGATCTCCGCGAGTCCCCGCCACGCCACCCGGGCACCCACCCGGTACGCCGCCAGCAGCGCGTCCAGGCTGCGCCCGGACCGGGCCTCGCCGCGTCCGAGCGCGTAGGCAGCCTCGACCGCCGAGGCCATCGGCGTACCGGGATCGGCTCCGGGCCGGGAGACCAGGTTGAGGAAGGTGCCGAGCGCGGCCCGGACCGCCCGCGCGATCTTGTGACCGAGCACGCCCGCGAACGGCTCGGCGTAGGCCGGAACCTCGCGGACGATTGCCGCGATGGTCTGCGAGGAGACCTTCGGCAGACCGTTCCGGAGCGGGTCGATCACCTCCGTCGGCAGGCGATAGGACCTGACATCGCGCAGCGGCTGTTTCACGCGATCCCTCACATTCCGTCCGGCCGTGATGGCCTGATCACGACATCAGGGACGATACGGCCCACCCCCGGTGGCCATCTTTGTCCCCTGCGAACAATTATGCGGCGTCCGATTCACTTTTCCTGGTCAGGACTTTGCCTTTCGCAGGCAGGAGGCTTGGTCACGTGGCAGTTACACGGACTTTGCGCGACGGTGCGTGGCGGGTGGTCGAGCTGATCACCACCCCGGTGGTGCCGGCCGACTACCTCGACGTGATCGCGCCCCTGCGCAACCCGACCGTCCTGCGCGCCCGGATCGACGCGGTGCGCCCCGAGACCGACAACGCGGTCACCCTCGAGCTGCGCCCCGGGCGTGGCTGGGAGCCGCATCAGCCGGGCCAGTACATCCGGCTCGGCGTGGACGTCGACGGCGTACGCCTGTGGCGTGCCTACTCGGTGAGCAGCGCGGCCGACCGGTCCGATGGCAGGTTCACCGTCACGGTCAACGCCGTCGAGAACGGGACCGTCTCCTCGTACCTGCTCAAGAACGCCCGTAAGGGCATGTTGGTCCATCTCGACCTGCCGACCGGTGACTTCCTGCTCCCCGAGTCGCGTCCGGCCAAGGCGCTGTTCGTGACCGCGGGCAGCGGCATCACCCCGGTGATGGGCATGCTGCGCAGCGCGCTGCACGAGCTGGACGACGTGATCGTCGTGCACTCCGCGCGGACCGCGGCGGACGTCGTGTTCGGCGCCGAGCTGCGTGACCTGGCCGCGCAGGGCCGGATCCGGCTGATCGAGCGGCACACCCGCTCCGACGGACGTCTCAAGCCGGCCGAGCTCGCCGACCTGGTGCCCGACCTGTTCGAGCGGGAGACCTGGGCGTGCGGGCCCGGCGACCTCCTCGACGACCTGCAGGAGCACTGGGCCGACGCCGGTGCCGCCGAGCGCCTGCACGTCGAGCGTTTCCGGCCCACCGTGCTGGTCGCCGGCGACGGCGGCACGGTCACCTTCGAGAAGTCCGGCCAGGTCGTCGAGGCCCCCGGTGGCACGTCGATCCTGGCGGCCGGCGAGGCGGCCGGTCAGCTCATGCCGTCCGGCTGCCGGATGGGCATCTGCTACAAGTGCGTGCTTCCCATGCGCGAGGGCATCGTCCGCGACATGCGCGACGGCACCATCACCACCGCCTCCGAAGTGGACGGCGACAAGATCCTCATCCAGACCTGCATCTCGGCCGCCGCCGGGCCGTGCCGTCTGGACGCCTGAAACCCCTTCCGTATTTCTGTGACAAGGAAGTGAAGTTCCGTGACGACGCTGCAGCGCAAGGAAGTCAACCCGATCGCCCACCTCTCCCCGGAGGACATCGAGCAGATCGGTCGTGAGCTCGACGCCATCCGGGACGAGTTCCTCGCCGTCCGCGGCGAGAAGGACGCGAAGTACATCCGGCGCATGATCGCCGTGCAGCGACGGCTCGAGGTCGGCAGCCGTGCCGTCCTGCTCTTCTCGGTCTTCCCGCCCGCCTGGATCCTCGGCACGATCGGCCTCTCCATCTCCAAGATCCTGGAGAACATGGAGATCGGCCACAACATCCTGCACGGGCAGTACGACTTCATGCGCGACCCGAAGATCCACTCGACCACCTGGGAGTGGGACTTCGCGGCGCCGGCCGAGCAGTGGAAGCACTCGCACAACGAGCTGCACCACAAGTACACCAACGTGATCGGCCGGGACAACGACCTCGGCTACGGCATCATGCGCGTCGACGAGCAGCAGAAGTGGGCGCCCGCGCACCTCGGCCAGCCGCTCTACAACTTCGTCAACGCGTGCCTCTTCGAGTACGGCATCGCGGCATACGACCTGGAGCTCGGCCGGAACCTCTCCAGCAAGAGGCGCCGCAACAACCCCGACTTCCGGGCCCGCCTGCGTCAGGTCGGCCGTAAGATCCGCAACCAGATGCTGAAGGACTACGTGGCGCACCCGGCCCTGTCCGTGCCGGTCGGCCTGGCCTTCGGCAACCCGTTCGGCGCGTTCCTCGGCACCCTGGGCGCGAACGTGGTCGCCAACGTGGTCCGCAACCTGTGGAGCCACTCGGTGATCATGTGCGGCCACTTCCCGAACGGCGTCGAGACCTTCGAGCGTACGTCGATCACGGGCGAGACCCGCGGCGAGTGGTACCTGCGCCAGATGCTCGGCTCGGCCAACATCTCCGGCAGCAAGCTGATGCACATCATGACCGGCAACCTCTCGCACCAGATCGAGCACCACCTCTTCCCCGACCTGCCGGCCAGCCGCTACGCGGAGATCGCGCCGAAGGTCCGGGCGCTGTTCGAGAAGTACGAGCTCAAGTACGTCACCGGCCCGTTCGTCGTGCAGGTCGCGTCGGCGTGGGCCAAGGTGTTCCGCCTCGCCTTCCCGAACCGCAAGCCGGCCCGCCCGATCGACCACGCGGTCCCGCCCCGCAAGCCGGCCGAAGTCGCCGCCTGACCCTCCACCGCTTCTCATCGCCGATGCCCGGCCGCCTTTCGCGGCCGGGCATCGGCGTTCCCGCGGAAACTTGTCGTACCCGGCTGGCATGGTGAGGGCGAGGAGGAGAAGACTTATGCGGTACGGCTACTTCGGCTCCATGAAGGCCAAGCCCGGTCAGCGTGACCAGGTGGTGAAACTGCTGCTGCGATCCGCCGAGGGTCTCAGCACCGCGGGCTGTCACCACTACGTGATCGGGGTGTCCGACGACGACGAGCAGACCATCTGGGTGAACGAGGTGTGGGACACCAGGGAGGCCCACGACGCCTCCCTGCGACTACCCGAGACGCGAGCCGCGATCGCCGAGGCCATGCCACTGCTGACCGGCGAGTTCACCAGCCGCGAGATCACCGTTCTGGGCGGCCTGGGCCTCCCACCCGAGTGAGGCCTGGCCACTTCGCGGCGATCTTCCGGTCCGGAGCTCGTCGAGGCTGCCTACACGAGCGTGTCCGGTCGCAGGTAGCCGAGCTCGGGGAACTCGGCGCGGTAGGCGTCGAGCAGCCGGGTGGCGACCTCCGGCCCGACCAGCGGATGAGCGGCCATCGCACGGATCGCCGCTGACCGCGACCCGGATCCGGCCGCTTCCAGGACGTGCCGCTCGGCCGACTTGACCGCCCGGACCAGCTCGACGCCGTGCGCGGGCAACGGGGCGACCCGTTGCGGGACGGCACCGTTGCCGTCGACCGTGCAGGGCACCTCGACGACCGCGTCATCGTCGAGGACGCCGAGCGTGCCGCGGTTGCGGACGTTGAGGATCAGGGTGGCCGGCTCGTGGTGTGCGAGAGCCCGCATGACCGCCAGGGCCACACCCTCGTACCCGGCCGGGCGTGATTCGTCGTGCTCGCGGTCTCCGGCGCCGGCGAGTTCCCGGTTCTCGGCCATGTAGGTCGCCTCGCGTTCCCGCCACGCCCGCAACCAGGCGTCGAGGGGCGGCCGCCCGGCGATCTCGGCGTAGCAGCGGTGCTGCTGGCCGAGCAGGAACTCCCCACGCGTCTGCGGCGCGTCCCGCACGGCGGCCAGGGTTCCGGCGGCGTCGTAGTAATAGTGCAGATACTCATTGGGTACGGCACGAAGCTCCCGGAGCCGTCCGGCACCGAAGAGCCGCCCCTCCTCGATCGACCCGAGCCGCACCGGATCGTCGAGCAGCACGTCGAGCAGCCCGGCCACGGCCTCCGCGGTGCCCCCGCCGTCCGCCCACTGGCGCCCTGGCCCCGCTCCGCCACGGTCAGCCGCTCCCGGCACGTGGGCCTCTCCCCGCGAACCGCCGGCGGATGTCGCCGTGTGCCGATCGGAGGCGTGGACGCCGTACAACCAGCCGAGGTGGTTGAGGCCGGCGTAGTCGACGCGCACCGAGGCCGGGTCGGCTCCGATCGCCCGGACCACCCGGTCCACCAGGCCCGACGGGGAGTCGCAGATGCCGATGACCCGGTCGCCGAGATGGGTGACCATCGCCTCGGTGACCAGACCCGCCGGGTTCGTGAAGTTGATCGTCCAGGCGCCGGGGGCGAGGCGGGCGATCCGTCCGGCGATCCGGTGCGCCTCCGGGACGGTCCGCAGACCGTACGAGATACCGCCCGCGCCGACCGTCTCCTGCCCGAGCACCCCCAGTTCCAGGGCCACGCGCTCGTCGACGACCCGGCCCCGCAGCCCGCCGACCCGGATCGCGCAGAACACGAAGTCCGCACCGGTGACCGCCTCGTCGAGGTCGGTGGTGGTGACCAGCGCGGGCGCGTCCGGAACGTCCCGGCCCTGTGCGGCGAGCACCCGCCCGATCGCGTCGAGGCGAACCCTGTCGACGTCGTACAGGACGAGCTCGGTGATCCCGGTACGCCGCCGGTCGGCCAGCAGCGCCCGATGCACCAGCGGCACCCGGAAGCCGCCGCCACCCAGAATCGTCAGTCGCATCCCATCTCCAGCCAGTTCACTTCACCGCACCCCCAGCCCCGCTCACCGCGAACCGATCTTCCCGGCTGTGTCTCACCGTCGTCTCGGCCACCCTGAGACAACGGTGAGACCCGGCCACCAACCCCGGCTGTCCTGAGGCGGCGGAAGGACACAGCCGGGCGAGTATGGGGCATTTCCGGGCGGGTCAGCTGTCGGGCTGGGCGTCGGAGAGGCGGGCGATCGTCGCGGTGGCTCGGTGGACGGCGTTGCGCCGGCCGGGTGGGATCACGTCGTCGAGGAAGCCGAAGCGGGTGATCAGGCCGGCGTTTCCGGGAGTGTGGCGGGTGGTGTGCCACCAGTCGGCTATGTCGCCCCAGCCGGGTGCCGACAGGGAGCCGCCGAAGTGCTGGACCGAGAGGGCTCCCACCAGGGTGGCGAACGCCAGGCGGTCGGCCAGGGGCCAGCCGCCCAGGGTGCCGGTTATGAAACCCGCGGTGAAGACGTCACCGGCACCGGTGGGGTCCAGGGCCTCGACCGGCACGCCGGGCATGGTCGCCACCTCGCCGGTGGTGCCGTCGACGGCCAGGGCACCGTCGGCGCCGTCGGTGACAACGACCACCGGGACCAGGCCGGACAGCTTCTCCAGCGCCTGGCGGGGCTCGTCGGTGCGGGTGTAACGCATAGCCTCCACCGCGTTCGGCAGGAAGGCATGGCAGTCGGCGAGGACGCCGAGAACGTCGCAGGACCACTGGTCGGTCTCGTCCCAGCCGACGTCGGCGAAGACCATCGTGCCGCCGGCTCGGGCCCGCCGCACCCAGCCCATGCCCTCGGGTGCCAGGCTCACCGCGGCGCTGCGGGCCGGTGGCAGGCCGTTGACCAGGCCGTCGGAGTCGGTGGGCAGTGGATGGCCGTGAGTGATCATGCTGCGGTCGCGGTCGTACGCCAGGGAGACCGTCACCGGAGAGTGCCAGTCGTCTACCCGGCGCGAGGCGGACATGTCGATGCCCTCCTGATTGCTGAGCACCCGATGGCAGAACTCGCCGTAGGCGTCGCTGCTCAGCGCGGTGCCCAGACCGGTGTGCAGGCCGAGCCTGCTCGCGGCGACCGCCAGGTTCGCGACACCGCCGGGGCAGGAACCCATGCCGCTCGCCCACACCTCCGCGCCGGGTGCGGGCAGCTCGCGGAGGCCGGTGAAGATCACGTCGAGGTAGACGACTCCCGGGACGAAGAGGTCGAGCGGTCGAGCCATCGTCCGATCTTAACCCCGCTCCTATCGGCCAAGTCGTGATTGATCACCGGGCCTTTCGCAGGTCGGCGTGCGTGGCACGCAGGGTGTCGGCGGCCCGGTCGGTGCCCGGTGGCCGGACGGCGTCGAGCATCCGCCAGGCCTCGTCCAGAGCCTGGGACAGCTCGCCGATCCGCTGGGCATGCTGCCGCCGGACGTCCTCCCGGACTTTCTCGATCCGCCGCATCCAGCCTTCGGCACTCACCGACGAGGGGCCGGTGGGTGAGGCGGCGGCCGGCGAAGGGCCGGGTGGGACGGACGGTGACGGGCCTGCTGGAGGGACCGGCACGCCGGGACGGGGACGGCGGCCGAAAGCGGGATTCACGGAAGGAGGAGAAGAAGCGGAAGTAGGTGGAGAAGCGGGGGAAACAGAATCGGGGCGGTGGAGGGGAATGGCGGGAACAGTAGACGCGGATGGATCTCCCGGTGCCGCGCGACGATTGTCGATCACGTCGGATGCGGGCACGATCGCGGCGATCGGCCGGCCGTTGTCGACCAGGACGGTGACCTGCCCGGTCAGCCCGGTCACCCGGACCAGTTGCTGGAACCGCAGGCGAGCCTCAGCGACCGTGAGTTCGATCCGGCGGCGAATCGGCGTTGCTGGTTCTCCCATATCCCGATGATGCGCCGGGGGTATGACAAAAATGCGTGGGCCGGCACTCACCCGTACGGATAGATTCCCGAAATGACCTCTGCCGCCGATGTGCGCACCGCCGTTTCGCTCGCCGCCGGCACCCTCCGGGCCGCCTCCGACATGGACTGGCACGTCCCGGCCGGTGACCTGATCTGGACCTGCTGGGAGACGATCGAGCACATCGCCGACGACCTCTTCGCATACGCGGGTCAGATCGCCGCCGAGAACACGCCGGCGTCGTCCTATGTGCCGTTCGGCTGGCGGCGCAACCGGCCCGGGGGTCCCGCGCTGACGATCTTCGGCGGGGACACCACGAACCGTGAGGGGCTCGTGCAGGTGCTCGAGTCGTCGGGTGGCCTGCTCGCGGCGGTCGTCGAGGTGGCGCCGGCGGAACGGCGGGCGTTCCACCCGTACGGCATCTCGGATCCTGCGGGTTTCGCCGCCATGGGTGTGGTGGAGACCGTTGTCCACCTGTATGACGTGGCCATCGGTCTGGGCTGGTCGTGGGCACCGCCGGAGGATCTGTGCGGCCGGGCGCTGCGCCGCCTGTTCCGCGACGTCGAGGACGCGACGGCGGAGGTGGAATCCCGCCGGGCGGCGCTGCTGTGGGCGGCCGGCCGGATCGAGCTGCCCGGCCTGCCGCGCCGGGAGAACTGGAAGTGGAACGGCACCCCGGCGACCTGAGCCGGGGCCGAGAAGAAGGCAACCCGAACCGGAGCCGCGAAGAAGGCGACCCGAACCGGAGCCGCGAAGAAGGCAACCCGAACCGGAGCCGCGAAGGAGGCGACCCGAACCGGAGCCGCGGAGAAGGCGACCCGAACCGTGGCGAAGGCTATCTGAGCCGGTACGCGTCGAGCAGTTTCATCGACTTCTCGGCGCCGTCGTTGAGAACGGCCAGGTCCACATCGGAGAAGATGCGCGGCCTGGCGTCGATGACACAGTGCGCGCCGAGCGCGTGCCCGCCGCGCCCGATCAGCGGCACCCCGAGGTAACTGCGCAGGCCGGTCATCCGCAGGAACGGGTTGTCGGCGTGCCGCGGGTCGGTTCTCCCGTCGACCACGCAGTACGGCTCACCGGCGAGAACCGTGTGCGTGCACAGGGCCCATTCGGCGGGGGTGCCCTGGGCCTCGGCGACCCACCCGGCCACCCCGTGCGAGCCGATGATGAACTGCGACATGTCGAGCACCATCGACACCAGTGATACGGGTGCTTCGAGCAGTCCGGCGCTGCGCTGGGCGATGGCGTCGAGACTGGTCCGCAGGTCGGGGTCGAAGAGGTCGTATCCGGCGATCTCGCGGATGCGTTCCGGTACGCCGAGACGGTCGAACAGGTCGGTACTCACAGCATCTCCCCGGATGACGAAGGCGAAAGAGGGGACGAGGGCGGAATCACGCGGGCGGCGGCGGCCAGCTGGGTGTGTGAGGTGATCCGGATCCGGAGGGCGAGCGCGCACAGCCGTGAGGTGGGATCGGCGTCGTGCATCGCGGCGAGCATCCGTTCAAGCCCGTCGCCCTCGTCGCCGGTGAGCCCGGTCGCTTTCAGCAACCGGCTCCAGACCTGCGGGCCGTCCCCGGCATGAACCCGGTGGATGGCGGCCCGCGCGTCGTCCATCGTGGGCCGTGCCAGTCCGTAAGGCGTCTCCGTGATCACCGGCGTCCTCTCTGCCGAGCCGTGGTCAGGTCAGTGGCGGAAGCCGCCGACCAGGTTGGTCAGGTCCCCGGCGAGCCGGGTGAGGTCCACGGCGGCCTGCTGGGTGGCCCGGGCGCCGTCGGCGGTCGCGGTGGCTACCTCGGCGACCCCGGAGACGGTACGGGCGACCTCGCCGCTGCTGGTGGCGGCGTCGGCCACCGAGCGGCTCATCTCGCCGGTCGTCGCGGTCTGTTCCTCGACGGCCGAGGCGATCGTGGTGGTGTAGTCGCCGATCCGCTGGATGACCTGGGTGATCTCGCCGATCGCGGTGGCCGCGGAGCCGCTGGACTCCTGGATGGCGCCGATCCGATCAGTGATCTCCTCGGTGGCCTTGGCGGTCTGCTGGGCGAGTTCCTTGACCTCACCGGCGACGACGGCGAACCCCTTGCCGAGCTCACCGGCACGCGCGGCCTCGATGGTGGCGTTCAGTGCCAGGAGGTTGGTCTGCTCGGCGATGCTGGTGATCAGTTTGACCACGTCGCCGATCTCGGCGCTGGCCGCCCCGAGCTGGGCGACCTGGTCGTTGGTGCGTTCGGCGACGCCCATGCCCTCCTGGGCGACGCGGGCGGCGTCGGCGGCGTTGGAGGCGATCTCGGTGATGGAGGCGCTCATCTCTTCGGCGCCGGCCGCGATGGACTGGACGCCGACGTTGACGTTCTCGCTGGCGTGGCTCGCGGTGCCGGCCTTGTCGGCGACGTCGGCGGCGCCGGCCTGGAGCTGGGCGCTGACGGTGGAGAGTTCCTCGGAGGCGCTGGCGAGGGTGACGGCGGAGCCGCCGATGGTGCTGACGGTGTCGCGGAGCCGGGCGACGGCGGCGTCGAGGGCGCGGCCCATCCGGCCGGGTTCGTCGCGGCTGGTGAGCCCGGTCTGCTGGGTGAGGTCGCCGTCGGCGAGGCCTTCGCAGACCACGGTGACCCGGGTCAGGGAGCGGACGATGCCGCGGGCGACCATCAGTCCGATCGCCGCGGCGAGGGCGATGCCGAGGACGAGCAGCAGGATCGACTGAAGCCGGCTGGACTCGTAGGCGGAGCGCGCGTCGGCGGCGGAGGCCGCGGCCGCCTTGTTCTCGGCTGCCTCGATGCCGTCCAGGGCTTCCCGTAAAGCGGTGACCAGCGGGCCGATCTTCTCGGTGCGTATGGAGGCCCAGCGGGTCAGGTCGTTGCGGTCGGAGAGGGGCAAGAGCTCCTGCTCGGCGATCCCGACGTAGCCCTGCCAGTCGGCCTTGACGCCGTCGAGCGTCTCGGTGCTCACCACGGGGCCGCTGGCCTCGTAGGCCTCCAGGGCGGCGGCCACCTCGGCGAGATCGTCCGCGAAGGCCTTCCGGTACTTCTCCTTCGTGGCGGCGTCCCGATAGACGACATGGTTGAGCAGGTCGACCCGGGTCTGGTTGATCCCGGCCTTGAGTTCGCCGAGCGCGGAGACCCCGACCACGTTGCTGCGGTAGATCCCCTGGGCCGAGTCGCTGGCCGAGGCGAGCGCGCGAAGACCGAGCACACCGACCAGCAACGCGACGACAGCGGCCACCGCTACCGTCGTCATGATCTTGAAGCTGACACTGAGGTCCGCCCACAGGGACCGACCACCGGCCACTCCACTCATCCTTGATTCCCCCCGGTTCGGGTGCTGGAGAGTTGCCTGTAACCATCTCGTCGGCAGGCCCCGCCGGGACGTTAGGCCGGCATGCCCGCGGGTAGACGTCAGACATGACGACGGTGCAGAGCGAACAGGACGTCATCGAGCTGCTGCTGAGCCAGCATCAACAGATCAAGGCCCTCTTCACGAGGGTCAACCAGTCCACGGGTGAGCAGAGGCGGGACGCCTTCCACGAGCTGACCCGGCTGCTCGCGGTGCACGAGAGCGCCGAGGAGCAGGTGGTTCACCCGGCTGCCCGGAACGACGCCGGGGACGCCGTGGTGGAGGCGCGCCTCCAGGAGGAGAACGACGCCAAGCGGGCGCTGTCCGAACTCTACGACCTGGGGGTGGAGTCACCCGGGTTCGACGAGCGGTTCGCCGCGTTCGAGGCCGCGGTGCTCAGCCACGCCCTGCACGAGGAGCAGGAGGAGTTCCCGCTGCTGCGGACGAAGACCGATCCGGACGCTCTGGTCCGGATGGCCGGGGCGGTGCGGGCGGCCGAGGCGGTCTCGCCGACCCGGCCACACCCGGCCGCGGGCGAGAATCCGGTGGCGAACCTGATCGCCGGTCCGCCGCTGGCGATCTTCGACCGGACGCGGGATGCCGTCCGCGACTGGCGGCAGGCGCAGAAGGACTGACCCATCGCGCATGCGGGGTGATCCGCATCCGGCGCAGGAGCGGGCCGAACGGGTCACCGAAGGTACGGGCCGCCGTGTTGAGAAGTAGCGCGGCGGCCACCATCCCGACCGCGGGCTCGCCCACCAGCAGGGCGATCGCCGAGACGGTCAGACCGCCCCACACCATCACCCGCAGGCCGATGTCGGCGACCGGGATGCCGCTGGGCCGCTGCCGGGTCCAGATCGGCAGGAACGACGAGGCGAGCGCCAGCCCGACGGCGCCGAGCACCGCCGCTGCCGTGAGGAACGCCTGTGGCCAGTGAAAATGCCGCCCGAGGGCCCAGGCACCGGAGAGCACCACGCCGAACCAGATCTTGGCGAGCGCCCAGCGCCCGAGACGGACGAGCGGATCCTCGGCAACGGTCGTCATGCGGCACCCCGGCCGCAACGTTACCGTCAGATGCCGAAGGCGGCCCGGAACTCGTCACGGACGGTCTCCCGGCGGTCCAGGATCGCGAACACCACCCGGTCGAACCACGGGCCGTCGTGCAACGCCTCGGCGAACACCCGCGCGACCTCGCCCGGGTCGTTGCCGAAGACTCCGCATCCCCACGCGCCGAGGACCAGCTCCCGGTGGCCGTGCGCGGCGGCGACCCGCAACACCCGCGCCGCCCTCCGGGCGAGCGCTCCGCGCACTTCCGGCAGCAGATCCGGCTGGTTGCGGGTGATCATGGCCCGGTTCGGGGCGGCCGAGGTCAGGAACGAGACGTTGTACGCCTCCGTGAGAAACCGCCCGCGGTCGGTGCGGAAGACGGGCACCGCCGGCGAGTAGATGACCCGGTCGGTGTAGAGCAGGCTCCGCTCCGCCCGGTGGAAGGCGTAGAAGTCGGCGGCCTCCCGCAGCGACACGTAGAGCGCCGAGGCGCGGGCGAGGCTCTCCTCCTGCGCCTGCGCCCCGGTCAGGAAGCCGCCGCCAGGGTTGCGGGCCGACGCGAAGTTGAGGCACGCCACCGAGCCGCCGAGACGCCGGGCCGCGTAGAGGCTGCTCTCGCCGGTCACCTCGATCACCGGCGGCCCGGCCGCGGGAACGGGCTCGGGCAGCTCGTCGCCGGGCAGGTGCAACCGGGTGCCGGCCACCGAGCGGGTCACGGCGTCCGCGATGTCGACGACGCCACCCTCGGGTCCCTCGTACCACCCGCGCTCCACGATGGAGACCGTCTCGTGCGCGATCGCGCGAAGTCTGGCGCTCATGCCGACGATCTTCGGTGAAAGACGCGGCGGGCGCCACGTCATTACGTAACCCATTAGATCTAGTAAATAGGTAGGAATACTAGGTAAGCTCCGCGCCATGAGTGCCGTACCCCTGAAGATCTCCGGTGTCGCCAAGGAGTTCACCGCGAGCGGGCGCCGGCACGCCGTCCTGGCCGGGGTCGACCTCGAGGTGGCCGCCGGTGAGGTGGTCGCCCTGCTCGGCCCCTCGGGCTGCGGCAAGTCGACGCTGCTGCGGCTGGCCGGCGGACTGGACACCCCCACCGCCGGCAGCGTGCTCGTCGACGGCGAGCCGGTACGCGAGTTCGAGCCCCGCTGCGCCGTCGTGTTCCAGGAGCCCCGGCTGCTGCCCTGGCGCACCCTGGCCCGCAACGTCGCCTTCGGGCTGCCCCGCGACGTCACCGGCGACCGCGCCCGCGACGAGGTCGCGCACTGGCTGTCGGTCGTGGGCCTCGCCGACTTCGCCCGGCACCGGCCGCGGCAGGTCTCCGGCGGCATGGCCCAGCGCGCCGCCCTCGCCCGCGCACTGGCCCGGCGCCCCGGTGTGCTGCTGCTCGACGAGCCGTTCGCGGCCCTCGACGCGCTGACCCGGCTGCGGATGCAGGACCTGCTGGCCGACGTGCAGCGCGAGGCCGGGACCACGGTGCTGCTGGTCACGCACGACGTCGACGAGGCGCTGCACCTGGCCGACCGGATCGTCCTGCTCGGCGCCTCCCCGGACGGCCCCGCGTCCGTGCGCCTGGTGCTCGACGTGCCCGGCGCCCTCCCCCGGGACCGTGGCGACGCGGGGCTCGCCGCTCTGCGCTCGTCGCTGCTCGGCGAGCTCGGGGTCCGTACGCCCGCGGCCGTCGCCCCCTGAACCACCGCACCACCGTGAGAAGATCCCCTGGAAGGACCGATATGAAGATTCTGCGCGCCGTTGCCGCGGCGGCAGCCGCGACCGCGCTGCTGGCCGGTTGCGTGCAGGGCGAGGACGCGCCCGCCGAGAGCACGGACGGGGCGAAGACCGTCGCGCTGCGGCTGGACTACGCCTACTACAACCCGGCCAGCCTGGTGCTGCGCCAGCAGAAATGGCTGGAGACCGAGCTGGCCGGCAAGGGCGTCACGGTCAGCTGGCAGCTCTCGGCCGGCAGCAACAAGGCCAACGAGGCGCTGCGCGCGGAGGCGATCGACGTCGGCTCGACCGCCGGGGCCGCGGCGCTGGTGGCGCGGGCCAACGGCTCGCCGATCAAGACGATCGACGTGTTCAGCCAGCCCGAGTGGGCCGCCATCGTGGTGCCGAAGGACTCGACGGTCAGCTCGGTGGCGCAGCTCAAGGGCAAGAAGATCGCGGCGACCAAGGGTACGGACCCGTACTTCTTCCTCCTGCAGGCGCTCGATGAGGCGGGCCTCAAGCCGGCCGACGTGACGGTGACGAACCTGCAGCACGCCGACGGCAAGACGGCGCTGGAACGCGGTGACGTGGACGCGTGGGCCGGCCTCGACCCGCTGATGGCGACGTCCGAGGTGGACGCCGGGTCCAAGCTGATCTACCGCAACGTCGGCTTCAACTCCTACGGCGTGCTCAACGCGCGGGAGAAGTTCCTGGCCGAGCACCCCGACCTCGCGCAGGCGGTCGTCAACGCGTACGAGAAGGCCCGTCAGTGGATCAAGGACAACCCGGACCAGGCGGTGGCGCTGTACGCCAAGGAGGCCAAGATCAGTGAGCCGGTGGCGAAGGCCGTGCTCACCGAGCGCACCAGGCTCGACATCGACCCGGTGCCGGGCGCCGCGCAGAAGGCGGTCTTCGAGAAGATCCTGCCGGTGCTCGTCGCCGACGCCAACGTCAAGAGCGAGGCGGACGCGCGCACCGCGATCGACACCCTCTTCGAACCGAAGTACGCCACCGCGCGGACCGTTTCGTGACGGTTCCGCACATCGGCCGGATCGCCGCCGGGGCCCTGCTCCCGGCGGCGATCCTGGTCGTCTGGCAGCTGGCGGCGTCGGCGGGGATCTACTCGGCCGCGCAGCTCCCGCCACCGGGCGAGGTGCTGTCCGCGCTCGGCGAGCTCGTCCGGCGCGGCGAGCTCTGGCACCACCTGGCGATCAGCACCCAGCGGGTCCTCATCGGATTCGCGGCCGGGTCGGCGCTCGGTCTCACCCTCGGCGGGCTGGTCGGTCTGTCCCGTGCGGCGAGTGCCGTGATCTCGCCGACCGTGCAGGCGATCCGGGCGGTCCCGTCGCTGGCCTGGGTTCCGCTGCTGCTGCTCTGGCTCGGCATCGGCGAGACCCCGAAGATCGTGCTGGTCGCGATCGGCGCGTTCTTCCCGGTCTACACCACCGTGTCGGCGGCGCTCGCGCACATCGACCCGCACCTGATCGAGGTCGGCCGGGCGTACGGGCGCAGGGGACTGCCACTGCTCGCGACCGTGCTGTTCCCGGCCGCGACCCCGGCGATCCTGTCGGGGCTGCGGCTCGGGCTGGCACAGGGCTGGCTGTTCCTCGTGGCGGCGGAGCTGATCGCCTCGTCGATGGGGCTGGGCTTCCTGCTCATCGACAGCCAGAACACCGGGCGTACCGATGTGATGCTGCTGGCCATCATCCTGCTGGCGGTGCTCGGCAAACTCAGCGACACCCTGCTCGGCGTCGTCTCGAAGCGGGCCGTAACGGTGTGATCAGGCCGTCCGGAGGGCCTCGGTCGGGGCCATCCGGGCCGCCCGCAACGCGGGGTAGAGACCGGCGAGCGTGCCGACCAGGACGGCAGCCGCCAGCCCGCCCGCGGCCGCCTCCGGCGGGACGATCGGCTGCCAGCCCTGATGGTTCGCCAGGATCACGGTCACCGCGGCTCCGAGCAGCACGCCCACTCCCCCGCCGACCGTGCCGAGCAGCATCGACTCGATGACGAACTGGGCCGCCACGTGCCGGCGAGCCGCGCCCAGGGCCCGCCGCAGGCCCACCTCACCACGCCGCTCCAGCACCGAGATCACCATGACGTTGGCGATGCCGATCCCGCCGACCAGCAGGGCCACGGCGCCGAGACCGAGGAACAGCGACGTGGTTGTCTCGGTGACGGCCAGCCGGGCGGTGAGCACCTCGGACGGCTGGCTGACCGCGACCCGGCCGGGGCTCTCCGGGTTCGCCGCGCGGGGCAGCATCACCCGGACCTGCCCGACCAGGTCGGTGCCGGCCCGTACGTACACCCGGCTCGGGTGCCCGTCGTAGCCGAACTCGGTCGCGGCCACCCCGAACCCGATCAGCGCGGCCCGGTCGATCTCCGGTGCCAGCTCGACCTGTTCGAGGACGCCGCCCACCACGAACCAGCGATCGCCGAGCCAGACCCGGTCCTGACCGGTCACCTCGGAGATGCCGAGCACGGTCGCGGCCTGGAAACCGAGGACCACGACGGGGTACCGCGCGGTGGCCCCGTCCAGGAACCGGCCCCGCAGCAGCGACGCGTCCAGGGTGGACGGCAGGGCGGTGTCGGCGGCCCGGACGTCCAGGCCACCACGCCGGTTGTCCGGCATCTGATCGTTGCGGAACACGTGGACGTCGTCGAGCAGTGCGGTCGCGGAGGCGGACAGGACTCCGTCGGTACGCCGGATCGACGCGGCCGCGGAGTCGGGCAGCTGCTCCTCGGCACCGCCGCGGGGCTGGCCGCTGGTGACGGTGAGCAGGTTGGTGCCGAGCCGGTCGAGCTGGGCCAGCACCTGCGCCTGACTGGACCGGACCGCCCCGAGGACCGCGACCAGGGCGGCGATGCCGATGGCCACGCCGAGCACCGACAGCGCGGCGCGGCCCGGCCGGGTACGTAGCCCGATCGTCGCCACCGGCAGCAGGTCGGCCAGGCGCAGCCGGGACAGCGGGCTCATGACGCGACCCTCCCGTCGAGGATGGTGACCCGGCGCTGTGCGGCAGCGGCCACGTGGCTGTCGTGGGTGATCACCACGATGGTCGTACCGGCCTCGTTGAGCCCCTGCAGCAGGGCGAGGATGCCGTCGCCGGTGCCTGAGTCGAGATTGCCGGTCGGCTCGTCGGCGAAGAGCACCGCGGGCCGCCCGATCAGCGCGCGGGCGATGGCCACCCGCTGCCGTTCGCCGCCGGAGAGCAGCCGGGCCCGGTGGTTCATCCGGTGCCCGAGCCCGACCCGTTCCAGGGTCTCCTCGGCGGCGGCGCGCCGCTGCCGGGCCGGCACCCCGCGATAGAGCAGGCCGGTGGCCACGTTGTCCCGGGCGTCGGCGTGGTCGAGCAGGAAGAACTGCTGGAAGACCACGCCCAGCCGGTGCGCGCGCAGCCCGGCGAGCCGTCGTTCGCTCAGCTTCTCCAGGGCCTCGCCGGCGATCCGCACGGATCCGGAGGTCGGCCGGTCCAGTCCGGCGGCCAGGTTCAGCAGGGTGCTCTTGCCCGAGCCGGACGGGCCGACCACGGCGACCATCTCACCGTCGCGCACCGTGAGATCGACACCGCGGACCGACTCGACCGGCGGGCTTCCGGGGTACGTCTTGCGCACGCTCAGAAGTTCCAGGGCGGCTGTCACTGTTCCGGCACCTCCACCTGGTCGCCCTCCTTCAGGGCACCGCCGACCTCGACCATCCCGGACGTGTCGTCGTACAGGCCGGGCTCGACGTCCACATGGGCCCCGGAGGCCAGGCGCACCCGGTACCCACCGGTCCCCGGGCCGGCCAGCAGCGCCGACACCGGCACGATCAGCACGCCTCTGCGTTGCGACGTGGCCAGGTTGACCTGCACCGACGCCTGGTCAAGCGAGGAGCCGCCCTTCGGCGTGGCGATCCGCATGACGACCTGCACGGTGGCCGGCCCGGGTTCGCCGTTGTCGCCGGTGGTGGAGGTGGCCACCCTGCCGACCCGCAGCACCTCGCCGTCGACCGCACCGGAGCCGGGCAGGGCGACCGACACCTTGTCGCCGGCCCGGACCTGGTTCTGCCGGTCAGCGGTGAGGTCAGCGGTGACCACCCGCTTCGTGGTGGTGCCGGTGAGCACCGGCCGATCCGGGCCCACCGAGGCACCGACCTCGATCGACGCCGCGGCGACCCGGACCTCACCGGACAGGAACGCCACCGTCCCGAACTCCAGGGCGCCGGTCCGGGTGACGCCCCACTTCTTCTGCAGGCGCTTCACCGCGGCCGCCGTCGCCCAGGTGAAGTCCCGGTCGACGGTCATCTCGCCGTCCGGATCCATGCCGAGGACCTTCAGGTTGCGCTCCAGCTGGCGCACGTCGTCGCCGTCGGTGACGCCGATGTCCAGGTCACGGTAGGCGGGGACGGTGCCGTACAGCAGCCGCACCGCCGCGCCGTCGACCCGGTACAGGACGCCGCCCCTGCCGATCGTGGAACCGGCCGCCACGGCGCCGGTCAGCACGCCGGGCGCGCCGCGGTGGATGACGGTGTAGGTGCCGTCGAAGCCGTACGTGCCGGAGATCCGGAACCGCTGGGTGACCGTCCCCTTCTTCACCGCGACCGTGCCGGTCGGCACCTCGGCCGCGCCGGCCGGCGCCTCCGGCGTCGCGGTGAGGGTGTAGCCGGTGACCAGCACGCCGGCCGCGACCACCACCCCGGTCAGTGACGCGGCGACCGTCCGGCCCCTTCGCCGGCCGCTCATGAGATCCCGATCGGGCCGGACCAGATCCCCTCGCACGCCTCGTGGGCGGCGTGGAGGCGGTTGCCCGGCTCGGGCCGCTCGCCCTCCAGCGCCGTGCCACGCAGCGGGAACCGGCCCTCCGAGTCCGGGTCGGGCCACTCCGGTACGCCGTTGTCGCGGAAGCACTGGGCGAGCTTGCGCAGCGTCTCGACGTCCTGCGGGCCGGGCGGCGCCGCCTGTTCCGGATCCTCCTGTGCGATCGCGCCCTGCGGGATCTTGTCGAAGGCCTTCTGGCAGGCGTCCCTGGCGGCCTCGAACTTCTGCTCACCGGCCTTCTCCTCGGCGGCGTCCATCTCGTCGTCGGGCACGGCGAGGCGGTGGTCCTCGACGTACGGGTCCGGCATGTCGGTCAGGCCGTTGTCCCGCATGCACTGCACGACCTCCTTGCCGAGGGCGAGCAGCGCCTCGTCGGACATGGCCGGGACGTACGAGGAGGCGGACGACGTGGGTGTGCCGTTGCCGGAACAGGCGGCGAGCGTGACCAGCACGGCGGCCGCCACGCATCGGATGGCGATTCTCCTGGCTCTCATGGGAACAGGGTGGCCGCCGGGGCACCCGCCGGGCGTCCGCGAGCGGTCGGATGGTCCGGGCCGCGCGTATGCCCCCGGTCGTACGCGAACGTCCGACCACGGACCGACGTCGCGGCGGCCCGCCGTATCTAAACTGGACGAATGTCCTGGCTGATGCGCCTGCGGTGGTTCGCGGTCGACCTCACGGCCGCGATCGTGCTGACCGCCGCGTCCGCCGAGGAGCTGCGCGACGACGTCGACCGGTGGTGGATCTTCACCCTGTTCATGGTGGCGGGCCTGCTGGTGTGCCGGCACCGCCCGCTGCTCGCGGTCGTCCTGACGGCGATCGGCTCGTTCGGCCATCACGTGCCCGAGCCGACCGGCGTCGAGGCACTCGACCTGACCGTGCTGATCGCCCTGTTCGCGCTGGCCGCCGCAGACCGGCCACGCCGGGCGGGCGCGATCACGTGCGGCGTTCTGATGGCCGCGATCGCCGGGGTGAGCCTGCTCGGCCCGACCTCGGCCGGCGATCAGCCGGCCTTCACCCCGGATCCACGGGCCGTCGCGTTCCGGCCCGAGAGACCTCCGGCGATGATGGTCGAGCAGGAGCAGGACGGCGTGGGGGATCGCCTGATGCAGAGCAGCGGCCTGCTGCTCGTGGTGGCGGCGGCCTACCTGCTCGGCGACAACCTGCGCGGCCGGCGCATCCATCTGCGGACCCTGGAGCGGCGCGCCGCCGACCTGGAGCGTGAGCAGAGACAGCGGGTCGCCCTGGCGACGGCTGCCGAACGCTCCCGGATCACCCGCGAGCTGCACGACGTCGTCGCGCACGGCCTCTCCGTCATGGTGGTCCAGGCACAGGGGGCGGCCGCGGCTCTGAAGAGACATCCCGATCGTACGGAGACCGCGCTCCGTGACATCGTCACCACCGGCCGGTCGTCGCTGGCCGAGATGCGGCGCCTGCTCGCCATCGTCCGCGAGGAGCCGGAACTCGCGCCGCAGCCCGGTGTGGAGTCGCTGCCGGAGCTGATCGACCGGATCCGGGCCACCGGCACGGCCGTGACGTTCACCGTCGAGGGCGATCCGGTGCCGCTGCCGGCCGGGGCCGACCTGTCCGCGTACCGGATCGCGCAGGAGGCGCTGACCAACACGCTGAAGCACGCCGGTGAGGGCGCCGCCGCGGCGGTACGGCTCGGCTTCGCCCCGGATCACCTGGAGATCGAGGTGCGCGACGACGGCCGCACGCCGGCCTTCCGGTTCCGCCGGGACACCGGCAACGGTCTGCGGGGCATCGCCGAGCGGGTCCGGCTGCTCGACGGCACCCTGGAGACCGGGCCGGGACCGGACGGCGGGTTCCGGGTGCTGGCCCGCCTGCCCCTCACGCCGGCCGCGCTTCCGGTGGTGAGCGGCTGATGGCCGTCCGGGTGGTGCTCGTCGACGATCAGGTCCTGGTGCGGACCGGCTTCCGGATGATCCTCGACGAGACCGGTGACATCGAGGTGGTCGGCGAGGCAGGTGACGGCGCGACGGCGCTCGAGGTGGTCGCCCGCACCCGGCCGGACGTGGTGCTGATGGACGTCCGCATGCCCGGCGTCGACGGCATCACCGCGACCGGCCGGGTCCGGGCCCTCTCCCCCGCCCCGAAGGTGATCATCCTGACCACGTTCGACCTCGACGACTACCTGTTCGCCGGGCTGCGTGCCGGTGCCAGCGGGTTCCTGCTCAAGGACACCCTGGCCGAGGACCTGGTGGCCGCGGTCCGGGTGGTGGTCTCCGGGGAGGCGGTGACCGCGCCGAGCGCCACCCGCCGGCTGATCGCCCACTTCGTCAGCGCACCGGCCGCGGCGACGGCCCGCCCGGATCATCGGCTGGACCCGCTGACCGCCCGCGAGCGGGAGGTGCTCACGCTGATCGCGCGGGGCCTGTCGAACGCCGAGATCGCCGTCGAGCTACGCGTCTCCGAGGGCACGGTGAAGACCCACATCGGGCGGATCCTCGCGAAGCTGGGCCTCCGCGACCGGGTCCAGGCCGTCATCCTCGGGTACGAGTGCGGACTGGTCTCCGCAGGTGGATGAGCTAGCATCCACCGTCATGATCGAGTTTCCGCTGATCACCGCCGAGTCCCGAGTCGCTCCGGAGCACTTCCACGCCCGCTGGTGCGACCTGGCGACGCACCCCGAGTGGGCACCCGGGATGGAGTACATCCGCCTCGAGGGGCCGCTGCGGGTCGGTGCACGCGGCGTCATGAAGGCGCGCGAGGGCGAGGAGACGCTGTTCCTCGTCAGCGACCTCGTGCCGGGGCTCGCCTTCCAGGACACGCTGCTGCTCGAGGGCGGCGAGCTGACCGTCCGGCACGAGTCGCACCAGCTCGGCACGGGCAGCCGCCTGGAACTGCACGCCCGGATCGACGGCCCGCGTGCCGGGGAGCTGGCGGACGGATTCGCCGGCCTGGAGAAGGTGCTCGCCGCCGACCTGGCGAACCTGATCGCCCTGATGGAGAGCGAACACCGGGACTGACCTCAGCCGGCCAGCCGGAACAGTTCGGCGTGCACCTGCCGGGACGGGACCTTCAAGCGGCGCAGCGAGACCAGCACCGCGTTGGTCAGCGCCATGGGGCCGCACACGTAAACGTCGCGATCGGTGACGTCGGGGACCAGGGCGCGCAGGTTCTCCGGCGCGAACGGCTGGTTGGCGCCGCCGGTGCGGCCGGTCAGGACGTGCAGCCGGGCACCGCGTTCGCGGGCCAGGTTGCGCATCTCGCCGAGCAGGACCGCGTCGGCGCCGCTGCGAACCCGGTACAGGACGACCACGTCACCGCCGAGTGCCGGGTCCTCCAGCAGGGAGCGGATCGGGGTGACACCGATGCCGCCGGCGATCAGCAGGGTGGCCGTACGGGTACGGCGGTCCAGGGTGAACGCGCCGTACGGCCCCTCGGCGAACACGCGCGCCCCGATCGGCAGGTCACGCAGCCCGGCGCTGGTGCTGCCGACACCCTTCGCGGTCAGTCGCAGCGACCGCTCGTTGGGGGCGGCCGACAGCGAGAACGGGTTCACCTGCCACCACCGGTTGTGACCGGGGAACCGCCACAGGAAGAACTGCCCGGATCGCGCCCGCAGGCTGTCCAGGTCACGGCCGGTGACGTGCACCGACACGACGTCGTCGGACTCCGGGACCACCGCGGCGACCCGTAGGCGGTGCCGGTTGTTACGCAGCAGCGGCACGATCAGGCGGCCGGTGATCAGGGCGCCCAGCGCGAACACCCACAGCCCCCACCAGTACAGCCAGGTCAGCAGGTTGATGGCGAAGGCGGTGCCCTCGTATAGCTGGTGCACGATGCCGAGCAGCAGCACGACGTAGAGCAGCAGGTGCACGGCGTGCCACATCTCGTACGAGAGACGGCGCCGCGCGATCCGCACGGACAGCCCGACGATCAGCATGATCAGCGCGACCGCGACCAGGCCGAGCAGCACCGGCAGTTGCGCCGACAGGGTGAGCGCGGTCCGGAAGACGGACACCCCGTCGTGACTGGCGAAACCCAGGACCACGAACGACGGGTGCAGTACGGCCAGCCAGAAGACGGTGAAACCGGTCCACCGGTGCCAGCCGGTCAGCCGGTCCATGCCGAACGCGCGGTCCAGCAGCGGCAGACGGGCCACCAGCAGCACCTGCACCACCATCGCGAAAGCGAGGTAGAGCCCGAGCAGCCGGCCCACGGACCCGAACGCGTTGTACGCGGGCGGCCCGGCACTCACGAACATCAGATGGATGATCGCCAGGTTGACGACGAGAAACATCCCGATCGCGGCACGCGCGAGCAGGTCGGGATAGCGGCGGACGGCGAGCGGTTGTGGCTGGGTCACGGCGGTCATCCCGGTCTCCCCCTGTGAAATCACATCATCAGGGATGTACCACCGGGACCGCCATCCGGTTCACGACAGTGAACGGTCGTGTCACGCCGCAGTGACCGCCTGGGCGTTGCGGACCTGGGCCTGCAGGCGTGCCTCGAGCTTGGCGAACGGTGCCGGGTTCCGCTCGATCACCTGCTCGTGATAAGCACGTTCCACCGCCGCGAAAATGTTCACCAGATTGCTTTCCTGCTTGCAGGTGACATCGGCTGTGGCGGTCGCGATCTCGTCTTTCGACGCCACCTCGGACTCCAGCCATCTGGGATCGTTGTTGGCCGCCCAGGGATCCGGATACTTGAAACCCGATTTCGTCATGCAGGCCGACCACACCGCATAGGCCGACCGGACCCTGCTGTCATTTCGGGCGCGATCGAAAGCTTCGGAGAATAGCTTCTCGTAGAACAGTTCCGGAAGGTCGTACTTGACGCCTTCGAGCAATTTCCGGTCCGCTTCGCCCGTGCATCCGCCGGCCGGGACCTTCCTGCCCGCGGCCGTGGCCACCTGACCCGTCGCGATCGCCCGGGCCTCGGGCTTCAGGGAGAAGTCTCCGGCCTGGCCGGCGGCCTCGGTGTCCTGCGGCGCCGGATGGTACCCGTGGGTGCGGGCCTGCGCCGCGTCGGCGATCCCGTAACGCTCGGCGTATTTCCCGGACGGGCCGGGCGGTGACGGCGGCGGGATCTCATGATCGATGCCGAATCCGCGCAGGCACTCGATGATCAGGACCACGCGGGCGTGCTCGACGAGGCTGTACTGCGCCGTGTCGGGCGCGTACCGGTCCAGCGGGAGGGTGAGAGTCTTCATCTCGACCACGGGCACGACCTGCGGAATCGCGGGCTCGGGCATGTCCCGCGCTGGAGTCTCGGAGCACCCGCCGAGCACGGAGGCGACTATGACGCCGGTGAGCACGCGACGGAACGCGGCGACTTTCGACCCACTCAAGACAATCCTCGGTTCAGCAACGATGCGGCAGTGCGGGAACGACACCTCGACTGCGCAGCGAACGCCCCCGCACTGCTGCAAACCGACTACACGACGACCAGGTCAGCAGGTCTTGTGGCTGCTGTACTGGTCGTTGTGCGGCACCTGGTTGGTCGCCGTGTACGGCTGGATGGTCCAGCTCGAGCCACGGTAGAGCGAATCGGTGTAGAACCTCCAGCAACGGTGGTCCATGTTGGAGACCGAGCTGACGCGGTCGTTGATGCTGTGACCGTTGTCGAAGCTGTTGCCGGAGTAGAGCGAGTCGTTCGTCTCGAACCAGGTGTAGCCGCCGCTCATGCGGCCGTCCTCGTAGAGACACAGGTCGTTGTCGATGCAGACCTGGTTGGCGAAGGCGGGGGCCGCACCAACGAGAGCCGTCGAAACCAACCCAGCCACCATTGCGGCGGCAACCATTCCCTTACGCACTGGAACTCCCCGTTTTCCAATAGAGCGTATTGATCACGGAGGATGCTAGTTCCGAAGTGGATTGACGGCAAGGCCACGACTGTGACCGATATCACTCAGAAATTACGAAACCGCGTGTCACGAGTGAAATAAGTCCGAAATAAGTGTGGAGAGGCCGCCGGACCGACCTCTCCACACTTTCTTTACTTCGGAGCGCCGAGGTCGTCCAGCGCCTTGGCGGCGCCACGGTGGACGGTGACCGGGGCGGTCTTACGGGCCGTCTCCAGGCTGATCTCCCTCGCCGCCGCGTTGGCCTGCTCCAGCTGCGCCTTCTTGTCGAAGAGCGCCCTGGTCAGCACGCACGCCACGTTCGGGTCCAGGTTGTCGCGGACCAGCAGGAGGTTCGGGACGATGATCGTCTTCACGTCGGCCGGGGTCTTGTAGGTGGCGGCCGGGATCGTGCCCTCCTGGTAGACCTCGTTGATCTTCTGCATCTCCGGCAGCAGCGGTGTGATGTCGAGGAACTCAACCTTGTCCGCGCTGGTGGTGAGCAGATCGGTGATGCCCGGCGTGGGCAGGCCGCCGGAGAAGAACAGGGCGTCGATGGTGCCCTCCTTCATCCCGTCGACGGTCTTCGTCAGGTCCAGTTTCTGGGCCTGCACGTCGGTCTCCGCCAGACCCGCCGCCTTCAGGACCCGGTTGGCGATGACCTCGGTGCCGGACTTCGGGGAACCGGTGGAGACCCGCTTGCCCTTCATCCCGGCGACGTCCTTGATACCGGCTTCCTTGCGGACGATCACCTGCGTGTAGTTGGTGTGGATCCGGGCCAGCGCGGTCACCGGCTGCTTCGTGGTGAAGCTGCCGGAGCCGTTGACCGCGTCGGCGGCCGTGTCGGCCAGCGAGAACGCCACGTCGTAGGTGCCGGCGACCAGCTGCTGGATGTTCTGCACCGACGCGCCGGTCTCCGACGCGGTGGCCTGGACGTTCTTACCGGCCGAGTTCACCTGCTCGGCGAACGCGTTGCCGAGGGCGAAGTACACACCCGTGGCGTTACCGGTGGCGATGCCGACCCGGGTGGCCTGACCCACCTCACAGGTGACGGCGCCCCCGGTGTCGGTGCTGGCGGCGTCCTGCCGGCCCCCGCACGCGGCGGTGGCGGCCGCCAGCGTGCCGGCCAGCACGATGCTGCCCATCTTCCGGGGGTTCAGTATTCGTCTCATGCGTTTCCTCTCCAGAGGGTGCTGCGGCAAGGGCGACTTACTGGGGGGTCTCGGTCCGGCTCTGCGGACGGGGCGCCGGCTCGGCCGGCGGTTCCACGGGCGCCGGCGGTGCGTCCGGCCCGGGCACTTCCGCGGGCACGGTTCGACGGCGATGCAAACCAGCTATGAGTACGGCCACCAGCAGCGCGATCAGTCCCGCGCCGACGACGACCGGCTCCAGGTAGAGCAGGAGCAGCCCGGCGACCGCCGCCAGCACCCGGCTCACCGGACCGGCCGGTCCGGCACCGGGGATCCAGCCGCCGGTCGCGATCGCCAGCCCGAACACGGCGAGCGCCGCCACCGCGGTCGTCCACACGATGCCGCCCAGCGATCCGCGGGCCAGCAGGTGCTCGCCGTTGGCGGTGAGCACGAACGCGATCGGCGCGAGGAACGCGGGCAACGCGTACTTCAGCGCCTGCCACATGGTCGGGATCGTGCGCCCGCCGGTGATCGCGCTCGCCCCGACGGCGGCCAGCGCGGTCGGCGGGGTGACCTCGGACAGCACCGAGTAGTAGAAGACGAACATGGCCGCGGCCGGCGCCGGCACCCCGAGCGCCAGCAGCGCCGGCCCGATGATCACCCAGCCGATGATGAAGCTGGCCGTCACCGGCACCGCCAGGCCGAGCAGTGCCAGCGCGAACGCCGCCATCACCACGGTCAGCGCGAGCACCACCTGTGGTTCGTCGGTGACCGCCTTGGCACCGTTGACGAGCAGTGAGGCGAGCTGGGCGCCCAGTCCGGTCTTGGTGGTCGTCGCGGTGATCACCCCGGCGGCGGCGCAGACGGCGACGACCGGCAGCACGCCGCGGACACCGGCCGCGAGGGCCGCGAAGATCCGTGGCGGGGTCAGGCGGGTGGACCGGTCCAGGAAGGACAGCAGCCCGGCCAGCACGGTCGCGTAGACCACCGAACGAGTCGCGCTCTGACCGAGCGCCAGCAGCACGACGATGACGATCAGCGAGGAGAAGTGGTAGCCGAAACGGGCCAGCAGGCGCCAGGCGCTCGTCTCGGGCGCGTCGATCGCGCGGACCGCGAACCGCCGCACGTCGATCTCCACGGCGAGCAGGATGCCCAGGTAGTAGAGGACCGTCGGGATCATCGCCCAGCCGAGGACGGTCAGATAGGAGACGTTGAGGTACTCGGCGACGATGAACGCGGCCGCGCCGAGGGTGGGCGGCGAGAGGATCGCGCCGACTCCGGCCGCGGCGAGCATCCCACCGGCCTGTTCCGGCGGATATCCGGCCCGGCGGAGCATCGGCCAGGTGACCGCGCCGACGCTGACCGCGGTGGCCGTACCGGAGCCGGAGACCGTGCCCAGAAGGAACCCGGCGGCGACCGCCGTGCGTCCCGCCGCACTCCGTGATCTCCTGAAAGCGGCGACCGAGAGGTCGACGAAGAATCGGCTCGCACCGGACAGGTCGAGCACCGCGCCATAGATCGTGAAAAGCACGATGTAGGTGGCCGCGACGTCGAGCGGGGTGCCGTAGAAGCCGCTCCCGGAATTGTAGAGAGCGTCGACGATCTGTCCGAAATCGAGCCCCGCGTGGGCGATCGGCCAGGTCTGCGGCAGCAGGCCGCCGTAGTAGCCGTAGCCGAGGAACAGCAGGCAGACGACCGGCAGCGCCCAGCCGGTGGTGCGCCGGCAGGCCTCGATCAGCAGGATCAGCAGCACCGCACCGAAAACGATGTCGACCGGTTCGAGAAGACCCTGCCGGTTCAGGAACGCGTTGTATCCACCGGCGAACGGATTGACCGGGTAGAGGCAGACCAGCAATGCACCGCCCGCGAGAACCCAGTCGGTCACGGTGGGCCTTTCCCGCCCTTTGCCGAACCCCGACTTGTACGCCAGGAAGACGAGCGGCAGTGTCCCGGCCAGGAAGATGATCAGGTAGAACTGGCTGCCCTGAGCGAGCGGCCGGAACACCTGCCACAGCACCAGCACGGCGACCCCGAAAGCGGCGATCGACACGGCCGCGCCGACCCGCCCGCTCAGCTCCCGGGCGGGCCGCTCCTCGTCGTCGTAGTGCACGGCGGGTGCACTGGACTCCGCCTCGGCCAGGCGTTGCGCAGCACGGGCCGGAGATCGATCATCGCCCATGGAACGGACATTACTACGCAACAACCCGTCCGGTCGCCCGGCGCACCCGGCCACTCAACTCAACGAGCGACGACCTCACCCTCCGGCGCGGCCCAGTCCTCCACCTGGTGAATACCACGAATCAGACCTCGCACGCGGCGTGCGCTGAGAGGTACGTCTGGAGGTACAACACGAAGGTCATGACGATCCGTGAGGTGCGGCGGAACTTCGCGGCAGTGGTGGACGCCGTGATCGACGACGCCGAGGAGACGGTGATTCCCCGGGGTGAGGGTAAGGCGGTGGTGATCGTCTCCCTCGACGAGTGGCACTCGATGCGGGAGACACTGCACGTCCTCGGGAGCGCCGCCAGCCCGGCGCCTGTTGGAGAGCATCGCTCAGGCCGACAAGGGCGAGATCGAGGAACACGACCTCGTCACCCCGGACACCCTCAACGACCGGGCGGACGGCGACGCCCAGGCCGCGGCGTGCGGCTAAGCATCAAGTTCACACCGCAAGCCTGGGAGGACTACACCTCCCCTCCACTACGGACGGTTGCACGCGGTGACGAACTGTTCCAGCTGCGGCCAGGGCACGTTGGCGACGTCACCGCCGGAGACGACGACGTCACGTACGCCGGGATGCGTTTCAGATAGTCGAGCATCAGCTCCCGGCGGGTGCCGGAGCGCAGGCTGAACCTCGCCCTGCCGACCGCGGGTGTGGACTGGCCGACCAGGTCCATCCGGGTGCAGTGGCCGCAGTACTGCGGGCAGGTGGTGACGAGCTCGGCGAGGCCCTTGGGAAGTCCTGGACGACCTCCACGGCGGCGAGCGTGGCCAGGCCGGCGGCGGAGAGTTCCTTGCCGCCCTTCTCCAGCAGCCCGTCCGGGGAGGCGCCGTCCTGCGGCTGGACCACGGCGATCGGCACCTGGGCGTGCCCGTCCGGGCCGGGCACCCCGATGACCGCGCAGTCGCGGACCACGTCGGCGCAGTCGGCGATCAGCACCTCCTCGATCGGGAGGCTGTAGACGGGGCCGCCGGAGGTGCCGATCACGTCGACCGTACGGTCGAGGTGGCAGGAGTTGCCTTCGGGGTCGCGCCTGGCCACGTCGCCGGTGAGCCAGAACCCGTTGAGCTCGAAACTCGCGGTGAGCCGGGGGTTCTTCCGATATCCGGGGGTACGCGAAGGCGTGATCACCCCGAGCGGGCCGACCGTCCCGTCGGGCAGCTCGTCGCCGTCCTACGCCCACCCGGCTCCACGAACAGCCGGGCGTGAAGTCAGATTCGGACGTCTCACCCGCCGCCATCCGCGCAGTGTGGTGACCTACGCCCACCCGTACGCCACAAATCACCACGCCACAGGGCGGTACACCCTGTGTGGTGACCTACGCCCACCTGTGCACCGCAAGTCACCACGCAACCGGGCACTTGGCGCAGCGTGGTGAACCGCGCCCACGGGTGCGCCACAGGTCACCACGCCCGACGGCCAGCACCACAGCGTGGTGAACCGCGCCCACGGGCGCGCCACAAATCACCACGCCCGAACGACCAGCACCACAGCGTGGCCACCAGCGCCCACGGGCGCGCCACAAAACACCACGCCCGAACGACCAGCACCACAGCGTGGTCACCAGCGCCCACGGGCGCGCCACAAAACACCACGCCCGACGGCCAGCACCACAGCGTGGTGAACCACGCCCACGGACGCGCCACAAAACACCACGGGGCGGCGGGGGCGGGGAGCGCCGGCCCTGGCGGAGCCCGCGCTCCCCGCCCGGTCAGGGGGTGACGGTCACGGTTGTCCGGGCCGACACCTCGACGACGTCGATGGCCAGCAGCTGGGTGTCGGTCGCGGCCAGGCGGGCCCGGGCCTCGGCCGGCAGCGAGACCGGGGAGCCGGCCGCGAGTGGCAGCAGGTGGAGGGTGACCTGGGCGCCTTCGCGATAGCCGGCGTCGGTCAGGTTGACCGTCCAGCCGGAGCCGTCCCAGTAACGGTCGGTGACCGGGTGGCCGTCGACGCGCAGTTCGCCTACGTCGCCGGCCCAGAGGACGCGCAGCAGCGGGTCTCGGGCCGGGTCGGCGGCCCAGGACGGCAGGCGCAGGCGGTAGACGGCGGCGAGCTCGTCGAAGACCTCCGGAGCCGGTGCGGACGGGCGGCCGTCGTGCTTGCCGTAGCTGACCGGAACCGTGGGGGCGGCCGGGCGCAGCTGCTCGACGGTCACCGGGGTAGCCGCCCCCGACACGGTCACCGGGGTGGCCGCGGGGGCGCTCGCGGGGTCGGCCGCCCGGGGCACGGCCACGGGACTGTGAGCGGAACCGGCCGTTCGAGGCACAGCCACCGGAGTGGTCACCGAGGACACGGCCACCGGAGTGGTCACCGAGGACACGGGCACCGGGGTGGTCGGCGTGGGCACGGGCACCGGAGCGAAAGCGCCGACTGCCGGGTCGTACACCCGTACGTCCGCGGCCTTGAAGGACTTGATCGTTATCGCTCCGGAAGCGTCCCACTGCAGCTCGTCGTCGCTGAGGAAGAGGCGGCGGGTGCCGTCGTCGGCGACCCAGACCGATTCGGCGGTCGTGGCCGGGAGGACCAGTACGTCGAGGCCGCCGAACCGTCGCGGGGTGAGGTCCGGAGTGATGGCGTGAACGGAACCGGACACGGCGAGCTCCACGTCGATGCCGTCGTCGGCCAGCAGGACGAGTGTGGGTACCTCGCCGGGCAGCAGGGTGAGGGCCGAGGCGGTGGCCCAGGTGATCGTGGTGCCACCTGCAGTGAGGTTGATCGGCCAGCGGGCCAGTGTGCCCGGCGGGACGTCGATCGGCCGGGAGGGGAACTCGATCACCTGCGACGGGGACAGTGTGACCCGGAAGCGGGCTCCGCGGTAGGCGGGCAGCGGGAAGTGCGGCTGATGCCAGGAGATCAGCAGGAAGCCGCTCTCGCCGTCACTGCGCAGCGCCCATCGCAACGTCGACGAGTCCTCGACGCCGGTCGGCCGCACGTCCGGCAGGCTGGACGGCATCTCCGCCAGGACATGGCCGAAAGCGGACAGGAAGGCGTGCTGCCGGCGCAGGGCGGCGTGGCTGGGCGCCAGGGTGCCGGCCTCGCCGATGGGGGCGTGGAAGTCGTAGCCGAGGCGGGCGATGTCGTTCGGGTAACCGGTGGCGTGGGATTCCTGCAGGCCGGGGCCGGGGTTGGTGCCGCCCGCGTACATGTAGTAGCCCTGCCAGGCCGACCCGTTGCCGATCTTGCAGTGGGCGATCGCGGCGACGTCGAGGGCCTCGGGGCGCGGGCGCCGGTGGTACGCCGTGGCCATGCCGCCGCCGAGCTCGCAGGTGGCGGCCGGGAACTCGTCGGACGGGGTGCGCGGGCCGCCGGACGCGGCCTCGATCGCCTGGGCGCGCCGCACGTCCGCGCCGATGCCGGCGTCGTCCCAGACGTGGGAGAAGAAGTAGTGGTCGCGGAAGGTCGGGTCCCACGGGGCGTCGGCGTCGACCCAGAAGCCGTCGCCGTACCCGCCGTAGAGCGGGAGCACCTCCCCGGCCGGCAGGTCGGCGCCACCCCAGGCGGTGGCGGTCCAGAGCGGCGCGGACATGCCGGCCTCGCGGGCCAGGCGCTTGAGGGTGACCAGGTGCTGCGGCTGGTCGTACAACTCGTTCTCCAGCTGGATGCCGAGAACGTGGGCGAACCGGTCACCGACGGCCGCCGCGATCTGGGCGAACCAGTCGGTGACCAGCGCCAGATAGGCCGGGTCGTCGGTGCGGTGCCGGACCGGGGCCTGCTGCACCCAGTCGGGGAAGCCGCCGTTGCGGCTCTCGCCGTGACACCACGGGCCGATCCGCAGCACCACGTCGAGGCCGGTCTCGACGGCCAGGTCGACGAACGCGGCGACGTCGAGGCCGCCGGAGAAGCGGGCCACACCCGGCTCCGGTGAGTGGTGCAGCCAGAAAATGTAGCTGGCCACCACGGTGACACCGCCGGCCTTCATCTGGCGCAGGCGCTCGGCCCAGCGCTCGCGCGGCACGCGGCTGTAGTGCAGCTCGCCGGAGACCGGGATGAGCGGCACCCCGTCACGGCTGAGGTAGCGGTTCGTCAGTGACAGCCCGGGGCGCGCGTCCTCGTCGTTGCTCATCCGCGGCCGGCGCAGCGGGGTCGCCCAGGCCTGGTGGCGTACGGCGAGTGGCTCGGACATGGATCAGCTCCTTGCAACTTTGACTGTAACCGGTCACAGCCCGGCGAGCCCGAACGATACACAGGCGTAACGGGTAGGACGCAAGGGCTTGACACATCGACGTAACACCAGCACTGTAACCGGTCACAGGGGCCGACCGGAGCGAAACGCTTCCCGGCGGCTTCCGTCACGGCTTCCCGTCATCCGGCCAAGCCGATCAAGGAGGATCGATGAAGACTAAATTCGCACCGCTCATGGCGGCTTTGACCGCGGCGGCTCTTTTCACCGGCACCGCCTGCAGCAGCACCGACTCCCCGGAGGAGACGACCGACCCGAACCAGAAGGTCGAGCTGACCTATTGGACCTGGGCTCCGAACATGGACAAGGTCGCCGCCGCCTGGAACGCGAAGAACCCCAACATCCAGGTCACGGTCAACAAGCAGGACGGCGGCGACCCGGCCGTCACCAAGCTGCTGACCGCGATCAAGGCGGGTTCCGGCGCGCCGGACGTCATGCAGGCCGAATATCAGAAGATCCCCACCCTGGTCTCCTCGGACGCACTGGCCGACATCGCCGGTGAGGTCGGTTCGATCAAGGACAAATTCCCGGCGGGTACGTGGAACGGCGTCACCCTGGGTTCGGAGGCGGTGTACGGCGTACCGCAGGACTCCGGTCCTCTGATGTTCTTCTACCGCTCGGACGTGTTCGAGTCCAACGGCCTGCAGGCGCCGAAGACCTGGGACGACTACGCGGCCGCCGCGGAGAAGATCCACAAGGCGGACCCGAAGCAGTACCTCGGCACCTTCTCGGCCAACGACGCGGGCCTGTTCACCGGTCTCGCCCAGCAGGCCGGCGCCTCCTGGTGGGGCGTGAACGGCGAGTCCTGGACCGTCAACATCAACGACGCGGCCACGCAGAAGGTCGCCGCGTACTGGGGTGGACTGGTCGAGAAGGGCGTCATCGACAACAAGCCGATGTACACCCCGGAGTGGAACGCGGCCCTCAACGACGGCACCCAGGTCGGCTGGGTCAGCGCGGTGTGGGCGCCGGGCGTGCTCGACGGCAGCGCCAAGGACACCAAGGGCAAGTGGAAGGCCGCCCCGATGCCGCAGTGGGACGCCGCCGCTCCGGCGACCGGCGCCTGGGGTGGCTCGGCCACCAGCGTGACCACCCAGTCGAAGCACAAGAAGCAGGCCGCCCAGTTCGTGGCCTGGCTCAACAGCGACCCCGAGGCCCTGAAGCTGCTCGCCACCGAGGCCTTCGTGTACCCGGCCGCGAACGAGTCGACCAGCATCCTGACCAGCCCGCCGGCCTTCTTCGCCGACCAGGCCGACTTCTACACCATCGCCGGTGAGGCCTCCAAGCAGCTGAAGCCGTTCACCTACGGCCCGAACGTGAACGTCGCCTACAGCGCCTTCAACGACACCTTCGGCAAGGCTGCCGAGTCGAAGAAGGCCGCCGCCTTCACCGAGTCGCTGGCCACCATGCAGAAGACCACCGTCGACGACCTGAAGAACTCCGGGTTCAACGTCGCCGGATGAGATCGGCTCCTCCCCGGGCGGGTTGTGAGAGAACGCCCGGGGAGGAGCGCTCCTCGAACAAGGAGAGTCGGCGATGTCGCTGATCACCACTGCCGCACCCAGTAAACCGGCCACACCCGCGGCCGCGGCACGCCGCCGTCCGGCCGCCCGGCGAGCCGGCACCCCGTACGCCTTCCTCGCTCCTGCCCTGATCCTTTTCGCCGCCTTCCTGGCCGCGCCGATCGTCTACGCCGGTTACCTGAGCCTGCGCAAGGTGAAGGTGAGCGGCCTGGGGCTGGGCGCCAAGTCGCGCACCGAGATCTGGGCCGGGCTCGACAACTACACCCGGTCGCTGACCGACCCGGACTTCCTGCCGAGCGTGGGACGCGTCGGGGCGTACGGCCTGATCGTCGTTCCCACCATGCTCGGCCTGGCCCTGCTGTTCGCGCTGCTGCTGGACGCGAACCGGACGCGGGAGACGGTCGGCAAGTTCGCCCGGATCTCGATCTTCCTGCCGTACGCGGTGCCGGCCGTCGTGGCCTCGCTGCTGTGGGGCTTCCTGTACCTGCCGCGGGTCAGCCCGATCAACGACACCCTCGAAGCGCTCGGCATCAGCGCGCCGAACCTGCTCTCCAACGATCTGACCCTGTGGGCGGTCGCGAACATCGCGGTCTGGGGTGGCACCGGCTTCAACATGATCGTCATCTACACGGCGCTGCGGGCTGTACCGACCAGTCTCTACGAGTCGGCCCGGATCGACGGCGCCTCGGAGGTGGCGATCGCCTGGCGTATCAAGATCCCGATCGTGATGCCGTCACTGGTGATGACGTTCGTGTTCTCGCTCATCGCCACGCTGCAGGTCTTCGCCGAGCCGATGACGCTCAAGCCGCTGGCCAACACGATCTCCACGACGTGGACGCCGCTCATGAAGGTCTACCGGGACGCGTTCGCCCGCAACGACCTCTACGCGGCCGCCGCCACCTCGGTGATCATCGCGCTCGCCACGTTCATCCTGTCCTTCGGCTTCCTCAAGCTCGTCGGGCGCCGGGCCTTCAACCAGGAGGACTGAATGACCACGACGCTGCGGCGCAGCCCGCTCGCCACGACGCTGCTCCTGCTGGGCGCCGCGTACTGCCTGCTCCCGGTCCTCTGGGTGCTCATCGCCTCGTCGAAGAGCTCCGCCGAGTTGTTCTCCACGTTCACCCTGGCGCCGAGCACCCACCTGTTCGACAACTTCGCCGACCTGGCCGGTTACCGGGACGGCCTCTACTGGCGCTGGATGGGCAACACGGTCGTCTACGCCGGGATCGGGGCGGCCGTCTCCACGCTGATCTCGGCGATGGCCGGGTACGCCCTGGCCAAGTTCGACTTCCCCGGCAAGGGCACCGTCTTCAACGTGATCCTGGCCGGGGTCCTCGTGCCCGGCGTCATCCTGGCGATCCCGCAGTATCTGCTGCTCGCCAAACTCGGGATGACCAACACCTACTGGGCCGTGCTGCTGCCCAGCTTCATCAGCCCGTACGGCATCTACCTGGCCCGGATCTTCGCGGCCGCGGCGGTGCCGACCGAGATCCTGGAGGCGTCCCGCATCGACGGCGCCGGCGACTGGCGCACGTTCGGCACGGTGGTGCTGCCGATGATGCGGACCGGGCTGGTGACGGTGTTCCTGTTCCAGTTCGTGGCGATCTGGAACAACTTCATGCTGCCGTACATCATGCTCGGCGACGACCGGCTGTACCCGATCACCGTCGGGCTGAACGGCCTGCTCAACCAGGGTGCCAACCAGCCGGCCATGTACACCTCGGTGGTGACCGGCGCCCTGGTCTCGATCATCCCGCTGATCGCCCTGTTCCTCACGTTGCAGCGCTACTGGCAGGTCGACCTGGCCGCCGGTGGTGTGAAGGCGTGACTATGATCCCGAACGTGTCGCGCAAACGGCCCACCATCCGCGACGTCGCCCGTGAGGCCGGAGTGTCCTACGCGACGGTCTCCCGGGTGCTCAACGGACGGGACTGGGTCAGTCCGGAAGCGGTCCGGGCCGTCCGCGACGCCATCTCCCGCACCGGGTACACGGCCAACCCGCACGCCCGTTCGCTCGCGACCGGCAAGTCCGGGTCGATCGCGTTCCTGCTCACCGAGCCGCAGCACCTGCTCTTCGAGGACCCGAACTTCTCGGTGCTGCTGCGCGGGGTGGCGCAGGCGCTCTCCGACCGGCAGCTGACGCTGATCCTGATGATCGCGTCGACGCCGGAGGAACGCAGCCGGGCCGTCACCTACCTGTCCGGCGGGCACGTCGACGGGGTGCTGCTCGTGTCGCCGCACTCCGGCGACCCGCTGCTGCGGCAACTGGTCGAGGCCGAGGTGCCGATCGTGGCGTGCGGCCAGGTGCTCGGCTTCGAGGACCGGATCAGCTCGGTGTCGGCCGACGACTGGGGCGGTGGCCGCTCGGCGGTCGAGCACCTGCTCGCCCAGGGCTGCCGGCGGATCGCCACGATCACCGGGCCGCAGGACACGTTCGGCGGGGTGTTCCGGCTGCGCGGCTACACCGACGCGCTGGCCGCGGCCGGGATCACCGTCGATCCGGCCTACGTCGTGCACGGTGACTGGAGCCGGGCGAGCGGCGCGGCCGCGATGCGTACGCTGCTCGACCGGGTGCCGGACGTCGACGGCGTGTTCGCGGCGTCCGACGCGATGGCCGCGGCCGCCCTGCCGGTGCTGCGCGAGGCCGGGCGCGAGGTGCCCGGCGACGTACGGGTGGTCGGCTTCGACGACTCCGGGCTGGCGGCCACCACCGAACCGCCGCTCACCACGGTCCGTCATCCGCTGGAACGCATCAGCGAAGAGATGGTCCGGCTGCTCACGGATGTGATCGCCGGGCGTACCCCGCTCTCCATCACCGTGCCCACGAGTCTCGTGGTCCGCGGCAGCTCCCCCGCCTGACGTTTCTCCCCCGTCAACACCCCTTTTCGTCATGGACGACCACAAAGGAGTGCCATGAAACCGTCCCTTGCCGTCGCCGCTTTCCTCGCGGTGGCCCTCATCCCCGCACCCGCCCTGGCCCATGCAAAGGAAACAATGCGTGGCGCCGACGTTTCCACCCTCCAGCGGTCGATCGAGCTCGGGCAGAAGTTCTACGACGCCCGCGGCCGCCGGGGCAACCCGTACGAGATCCTCGAACAGGCCGGCGTCAACTATGTCCGGCTGCGCATCTGGAACGACCCGACCAGCGGCTACTCCAACAAGCAGAAGGTGTTGAAGCAGGCGCGGGCAGCCAAGGCCGCCGGGCACAAGCTGCTCATCGACTTCCACTACTCCGACACCTGGGCCGACCCCGGTAAGCAGTTCACACCCGCGGCCTGGGAGGGGCACGACCTTGCTCAGCTGCAGCAGGACGTCTACGACTACACGTACGACATCTGCACCAGCCTGAAGCGCCAGGGCACCACCCCGGACAGCGTGCAGATCGGCAACGAGATCAACGTCGGCATGCTGTGGCCCACGGGTTACGTCAACAACAGCGACTTCGGCCCGCTCACCTCTCTCTTGAACGCCGGGTACGACGCCACCAAGGCGTGCAGCCGCAAGACGCAGGTCATGGTGCACACGGCGCTCGTCGGCAACATCGACGCGGCGCACTGGTTCTACGACGGGATCACGGCGGCCGGCGCCAAGTGGGACATCACGGCGCTGTCGTACTACTGCATGTGGCACGGCGACCTGGCCAACCTGGCCACGGTCATCGGTGACGTGAAGGCCCGCTACGGCAAGCCGGTCGTGATCGCCGAGACGGCGTACCCGTGGACCACCGAGAATTTTGACCACCTCGAGAACATCATCCTGTCCCCCGCGCCCTGCGACGGCATCCCCGCCACGCAGCAGGGGCAGGCGCAGCAGTTCGCCGCCGTGCAGAACACCGCCCGCGCGGCCGGGGCGATCGGCGTCTTCTACTGGGAACCCACCTGGACCGGCATCGCCCGCAACGGCTGGGACACCGAGGACATCGAGAACTCCGGCAACGCCTGGGAGAACATGGCGACCTTCGACGACAGCGGACGGATCAACCCCTACGTCCGCTGGCTCCGGTAAATCCCCGTTTAAAGGAGCAGTCCATGAAACCGTCCCTCAGAGCCGCCTTCTCGGCCGCGGTGTTCGCGGTCGCGCTGGTGGTGTCACCCGCCCCCGCACAAGCAGCCCCCCTCACCATGCTCGGCGCCGACGTGTCGTCGCTGCAGCGCACGCTCGACCTCGGCGGCAAGTACTACAACGCCTCGGGTGTCCAGGCGAACCCGTACGACATCCTCAAGACGGCGGGCGTCAACTACGCCCGCCTGCGGGTCTGGAACAACCCGGCGAGCGGCTACAACAACAAGGCCAAGGTGCTCCAGCAGGCCGCGGCGATCAAGGCCAAGGGTCTCAAGCTCATGGTCGACTTCCACTACTCCGACACGTGGGCCGACCCGGGCAAGCAGTATCCCCCTGCCGCCTGGGCCTCCTACTCGCTCAGCCAGTTGCAGACGGCCGTCTACAACTACACCTACGACGTGTGCACCAGCCTCAAGTCGGCCGGGCTCACGCCGGACAGCGTGCAGATCGGCAACGAGATCAACGTCGGCATGCTGTGGCCGCGGGGGCAGGTGGTGAACAGCAACTTCGCGCCGCTGGCGTCGCTTCTCAAGCAGGGCTACAACGCGACGAAGGCCTGCAACAGCGGCACGCAGGTGATCATCCACACCGCGGACGCGGACAGCATGAGCAACATGCGGTGGTTCTACGACGGCATCAGGAACGCCGGCGTGACCTGGGACATCACCGGGCTGTCGTACTACTGCATGTGGCACGGCACGCTCGCCAACCTGTACAACGTGATCGTCGACGCGCGGACCCGGTACGGCAAGCCGGTGGCGATCGTCGAGACGGCGTACCAGTTCACGACCGGCGACGCCGACAGCGAGAAGAACTCCATCCCCGGAACCGTGCTCTGCGACAACATCCCGGCCACCTCGGCGGGCCAGGCCCAGCAGTTCACCTGGGTGCAGAACACGGCCCGCAACGCCGGCGCGATCGGTGTCTTCTACTGGGAGCCGACCTGGTACGCCATCAAGGGCAACGGCTGGGACCCGGCGAACATCAACGGCACCGGCGACGGGTGGGACAACATGGCCACCTTCGACTGGGGCGGCAAGGTCAACCCCTACATCAAGTGGACGGCGTGACCCCCGGTCCCGCTTGACGGCCCGGTCCGGCAGAAGCCGGACCGGGCTTCTCCTTCTTGTACGGCCGACGAAGGAAACCCAGCACCACGAGACGACGGCGTTGGTCCCATGACCGGATAGACCCCGTCGGGCAGACACCGAACGCGGGACGGTTCGGTATCTGCCCGGCTGACGGTGGGATCGACGTCAGACGCCGGCCGGGATCTGGTCGGACGGGGTGCGGCTGTCGGACGGGGACGACGGGTGGCGTTCGAGGGCGGCGCCCTCCACGTCGAGCTCCGGGAGCCAGCGCAACCAGGACGGCAGCCACCAGGCGGAGCGGCCGAGCAGGGCCAGGGCGGCCGGCACGGCGATCATGCGGACGATGAAGGCGTCGAACGCGATACCCACCGCGAGCGCGAACGCGATCGGCTTGATGGTGTCGTTGCCCTCGGGGACGAACGCGGCGAACACCGCGAACATGATGGTCGCCGCGGCGATGACGACCGGGGCCGCCTGCCGGAAGCCGGTCACGATGGCCGTCTGGGGAGCGGCGCCGTGGGCGTGGGCCTCGTGCATCCGGGAGACCAGGAAGACCTGATAGTCCATGGCCAGGCCGAACAGGATGCCGACGATGATGATCGGCGCGAGGCTCAGGATCGGGCCGGTGGAGCCGGCATTGACGGCGTCGGCGGCCCAGCCCCACTGGAAGACGGCGACCGTGGCGCCGAAGGCCGCGCCGATGGTGAGAAGGAAGCCGAGCACGCCGACGACCGGTACGAGCAGCGAGCGGAACACCAGCACCAGCAGCACGAACGCCAGGCCGACGACCAGGCCGAGGTAGACCGGCAGGGCGTCGTTGAGCTTCTGGGACACGTCGATGCTGACCGCGGTGTTGCCGGTGACGTAGACCTCGGCGCCGGGGGCGTCGGCGACCTGGTCACGGATGGCGTGGACGAGGTCGACGGTCTTCTGGTCCTCGGGGCCGGACGCCGGGATGATCGTGATCAGGGCGGCGGAGCTCTCCTTGTTGGGCCGGGCCGGCAGCGCCACGGCGACGCCGGGCAGGGTCGCCACCTGCTTCTGCACGGCTGCGGCGTGCCCGGCCGACTTCGGGCCGTCGACCAGGACCAGCAGCGGGGCGCTGACGCCGGGGCCGAAGCGGGTGTCGATGATCGCCTGGGCGCGGGCCTGGGTGGTGCCCTCGGCGGCGCGCTGGGCGAGCGTGGTCTTCATCGAGAAGAACGGGATCGCGATGACGGCGAGCACGGCGACCGCGGCGATCAGGCTGAGCCAGCGCTGCTCGGTGACGACCCGCGCCCAGCCCCGGATGAAGCCACGGCCGGCGGGCAGGTCGTCGGTGGGGACGGCAGGCGCCGGCGGGATGTAGGGCCCGACCTCGACCGATGGTACGGCGCGCTGCTTGCGCGGCAGGGCCCGCGAGCCGATGTAGCCGAGGATGGCCGGGACCAGGGTGATCGCGACGAGGACGGCGATCACGATGGTGGCCGCGGCGGCGATGCCCATCTCGGACAGGAACGGGATGCCGACGACGGACAGGCCCGCCAGGGCGATGACCACGGTGAGGCCGGCGGTGACCACGGCCGATCCGGCGGTGCCGACGGCCATCGCGGCGGCGGCCTCGACGGGCAGGCCGCGTCGCAGTTCGTGCCGGAACCGGGTGACGATGAACAGCGCGTAGTCGATGCCGACGGCGAGGCCGAGCATGACGGCCAGGATCGGGGTGGTGGACTGCAGCTCGGTGAAGCCGGTGAGGGTGACGATGCCGGCCGCGCCGATGCCGACGCCGGCGATCGCGGTCAACAGGTTCATCCCGGCGGCGACCAGGGAGCCGTAGGTGAGGGCCAGGACGATCAGCGCGACCACGACGCCGAGGATCTCGGACGCGCCGCCGATGTCGGCCGGGTTGCTGAGCGCCTCGCCGCGGGCCTCGACGGTCAGGCCTCCGGCCCGGGCGTTCTCGACGGCCTCGGTGACGGCGGCCCGTTGCTCGTCGGTGACTTCGGACGGCTGCACCGGGTAGGTGACGGAGCTGTACGCCGCGACCTGGTCACGGGAGACGGCGGGCGCCTTCGGGTCGAGCGGGTTGGTCGCGCCGACGGCGCCGGGCAGCTTGCCGAGCGTCGCGACGATCTGTGCGACCTCGGCGGCGTTCGCCGGGTCGGTGATCTTCTGACCGGCCGGGGCTTCGAGCACCACCTGGACGGTGGCGCCCGCGGAGGCGTCGCCGAACTTCTCCTTCATGAGCGACAGGGCCGTGGTCGACTCCTGCCCGGGGATGCTGAAGCTGTTCGCGGTGGCGCCGGAGAGGGTGCCCGCCCCGACGCCGACCGCGACGAGGGCTACCAGCCAGGCGACGGTGACGAGTAAGCGGTGCCGTACTGACGCCAGCCCGAGCCGGTGCAGCAGCGTTGCCATTCTGGGTCCTTTTCTCACGATAAAACCGATAAACCGGCTGTACGAGGGGCGCCAGCCGTCGAGGTGAAGGCCGATCAGTGACCGAGCGCGTCGAATCCGATCTCGGCGAGCCGGGCCGGCGCATCCGGCGTGAGCTGGTCGCACAGGGCGAGACTGGCCACCGCGACGGCGCCCAGCGCACCGGTGACCCGCAGGGCCCGGTCGGTGTCCGCGTTCAGCTCGTCGCCGAAGGCCTCGGCGAGGGCCTGGCCGAGCACCGAGCAGGCGTGGCCGATGTCGCTCTCCGGCTCGGCGAGCATCGAGGACAGCAGCAACGCCACCATGCCGGGCTGAGCGACGGCGAGGTGAGCGAGCCCGGTGAGGACCACCCGGTCGCGCTCCGGCCCGGCCGGGAGCCCGGCGACGTCACCGGCGGTGTCGCGGATCTGCTCCACGCACCGGTCGATGACCGCGGTCTGCAGCGCCTCCTTGGTGGGGAAGCGATGCAGCAGGCCGGTCTTGGAGTAGCCGACCGTGTCCGCGATCCGCTGGACCGACGTCTCCTTGAACCCGTGCCGGGCGAACAGGTGCGCCGCGGCCTCGAGGATCTCGTCGTCGATCTGCTGCTTGGTGGGACGGGGCATGGGGACCACCGTAGACCGTTATGGACCAGACTGGTCCGTCGGGGACCGTGTCGGTCCCCACACTGCGGAACGTTGGGATCCCATTACCCGGCGCAGCCCCGATAAACCTTCAAAAGGTACGGATCGGGCCCGTCCACCGCCCAGCCGAAGACCAGCGGATCGTCCGCGCACTCGACCAGATAGACCGGCAGCCACACCGCCCGCGGCCCCGCCACCTCCACCTCGACCGGCACCGACGGCCCGGTGAACTCGACGACGTCGTCCCTGGCCAGCAGCCGGTCCACGGCGTCGGGCGGCAGCTGCGCACCGGCCGTGAGCGGTGTGAAAACCGTCCCGTCCGGCAGCGTGAGCGTGGGTTCGGCCAGCCACACGGCGTGCGTGGCGTGCGCCCAGGGCACCGGCTCCCCCGCGCCGCCGTCGAACCGCAGTGTCAGCCGCCGCCCGTGCGACAGCCGATAGCGACGCCCGTCCGCGATCGATCGCCGTCCGAGTTCGGTCAGTGTGAGCCCGTCCGGAGCCCGCCGCACGTGCCCGATCCGTTCCAGGAACCGGGCGGTCCGTTCCACCAGCACCGGCTCGACCCCGAAGAACCGGGCCAGCTCGCCGACCCCGGACAGCCCGGCCTCGGCCAGCGCCCGCGACAGGTAGCGGTCGAAGACGTCGTAGGAGTGCGCCTGCCGGACCGTGGCCACCACCTCGACCGCCCACATCGGCAGCAGCAGCGGCACGAACCGCAGCGGCCGCACTCCCGGCAACGCGCCGACCCGCCGGACCACCTCCCGCATCGGCAGATGCGCGGCCTCGCTCAACGAGTCACCGCTCGGTTGCGTGCCGGGGCCCGGGCCGACACCCGCTCGAACACACTGCCGGTGAGCAGGGCGGACAGCTCCTCGGCGTCGGCGCCGGCCGGGCAGCGCGCGGCGACCCAGGCGCGGACCACCTCGGGGTCGCGCAGGGCCGGCCGGCCGGTCTGGCCGACCAGCACCGCCCGGCGGGCCCGGACCATCGGCACCAGCGCGGCGGGCAGCGGCACCCGGGACGCGTCCTCCAGGATCAGCAGGTCGAACTCGAGGTCGCCGTACTCCGGACGGCCGGCGCCGACACAGCTCGCGGCGACCACGTCGGCGTATCGCAGCAGCTCGGCATGCAACTGGGCGGTCGGCCGGGCGGTCCGGTGCCGCCACTCGCGCAGCAGCCCGGCGCGGCCGCGCAGCACCGGCTCCAGCTCCCGGCAACGACCGGCCAGATCGGCCAGTCCGGCCTGGTCGGCGGTCCAGTCGGGCACGTCGGCGACCCCGTCGAGCAGCCGGGTCAGGTGGTGAGCGGCGCGTTCCGCGGACTCCAGCGCGCGGCGCGCGGCGAGGTCGGCGAACGCGGCCCGGTCCACCGCCGCACGGACCGTCGCGTCCTGCTCGACCCCGCGTTCGAGCGAATGCGCGCTCTCCTCGTACGCCGCCCGGGCCTGGAAAGACCGCGAGCGGGCCGCGGCGGCGAACCGGACCGCATCGCTGAGCCGACGCCTCAGCCGCCCGGCCCGCCACCGGCGGTGCAGAGCGGACTCGGACCGCCGCAATGCCGCACTCAGCTCTTCCACCACGGCGTCCGCCGCCGCCACGGACGTCTCGGCCGCCTCGCTCGCCCGCGCGTGCTCCCGCAGATCGGCGCCGAGACGTTCCCGTGCTGCCGCCGCCGTCGCCTCCCGGTGCGCGGCGGCCCGGTCGGCGCGCCCACGGGCCTCGTCCGCCTCGTCCAGCGCGGTGGTCAGCCGCCGCAGCCACCCGAGAGCCGGCGAGGGCGCCCCCAGCCACGGTTCGAGCGAACGGGCGGCGGCCTGGGATCTCGCCAGGATGCGCTGCTGCACACCGGCCGCCGCGGCCGCCAGGCTGCCGGGACCGGAGCCCGGCTGATCGACGCGGATCACGGTCGCGCCGTCCGGCAGGCGCGCCAGCACCGCGTCGACCTGCGGCGCCGTAGGGGCCGCGAGCAGCACGCGCTCACCGCGTCCGGCGGCCGAACGCACGATCTCGAGCACGGTCAGGGTCCGCGCGGTCCCGGGAGGTGCCTCGAGACAGAACAGATCGGGTACGGCCAGAGCACGGCTCACCTCGTCGGTGCCGGGCTCGTGCTCGCCCGGATCGGCGAACCTGCCGTCGGCCAGCAGCGGCAGCAGCGCCGGATTGACGGTGGCACCGGAGCGCAGCCGCAGGATCGCCTCACGCTGGATCCGGTCGTCGAGGCCGGCGTCCCCGGGGCCGGGCGGCGGGCCGAGTTCACGGGCGGCGGCGACGGCGAGCTCGAGAGCGGCGCAGAAACCCTCGTCCCGATACGACGCGTGCTCTTGATCGACAAGGGTCGACGCCATCCGCCAACCATAGTTTGCCCCTTGCGGCCGACCAAGCACTCCGCGATTGAATGAGGGCACGCGTCGTACCCACAGATCGGAACCGCTGATGTCGCAGCCCTACGCTGACCTGCTCTTCACCGGTGGTCCGGTGTTCTCCGCCGGTGGCGGGCCGGCCACGGCGGTGGCGGTCCGGGACGGCCGGATCGTCGCGACCGGCCACGACCTGCGTGATCTGCGCGGCCCGTCGACCGAGGTGGTGGACCTGGCCGGGCGGCTGCTGCTGCCCGGTTTCCAGGACGCCCACGTGCACGCCGTGATGGGCGGCGTCGAGCTGAACCAGTGCGATCTGACCGAGACCACCGATCTGGACGAGTATCTGCGCCGCGTCGCCGCCTACGCCGAGGCGCACCCGGGCGTGGAGTGGATCGTCGGCGGCGGTTGGTCGATGGAGACGTTCCCGGGCGGGGTGCCGGCGAAGGAGCTGCTCGACCGGGTGGTTCCGGACCGGCCGGTGTTCCTGGCCAACCGCGACCATCACGGCGCCTGGGTGAACAGCCGGGCCCTGGAGCTGGCCGGGATCACCGCGGACAGCCCCGACCCGGCGCACGGCCGGATCGACCGCGCGCCCGACGGCAGCCCGGCCGGCGGGCTGCAGGAGGGCGCCATGGAGCTGATCACCCCGCTGCTGCCGGAGGTGACCACGGCCGACCGGATCGCCGCGTTGAAGCGGGCCCAGCAGCTGCTGCACTCGCTCGGGATCACGGCCTGGCAGGACGCCATGGTGTGCGCGACCAACGGGTATCCGGAGGTGTCCGACGCCTACCTGGCCGCGGCGAGCGAGGGCTGGCTGACCGCGACCGTGGTCGGCGCGCTCTGGTGGGACCGTGACCGGGGCGCCGAGCAGATCGGCGAGCTGGTGGCCAACCGGGAGCGGCTCACCGTGGGGCGGCTGCGCTGCGACAGCGTGAAGCTGATGCTGGACGGGGTGGCGGAGAACTTCACGGCCGCGATGACCGAGTCGTACCGGGACGACTGCGGCTGCGCCACCGGCAACCGGGGCCTGTCCTTCATCGACCCCTCACTTCTCCCCTCCTATGTCACCGAGCTGGACGCGCTCGGCTTTCAGACGCACTTCCACGCGCTCGGCGACCGGGCGGTGCGCGACGCCCTGGACGCGGTGGCGGCGGCCCGGGCGAAGAACGGCTTCACCGACACACGGCCGCACCTGGCGCACCTGCAGGTGGTGCACCCGGACGACGTGCCGCGGTTCCGTCGGCTGGGCGCGACGGCGAATCTGCAGGCGTACTGGGCGTCGCACGAGCCGCAGATGGACGACCTGACGATCCCGTTCCTGGATCCGGCGCTGGTCGCGCGGCAGTACCCGTTCGGTGACCTGTGGCGTTCCGGGGCGCACCTGGCGGCCGGCAGCGACTGGCCGGTCAGCACACCGGACCCGCTGCAGGCGATCCACGTGGCGGTCAACCGGGTGCATCAGGGTGAGGACTACGAGCCGTTCCTGCCGGAGCAGAGGCTGGACCTGGCGACGGCGCTGGCGGCGTACACGGCCGGTTCGGCGTACGTGAACCGGCTCGACGACACCGGCACGATCCGTACCGGCAACCGGGCCGACCTGATCGTGCTCGACCGTGATCCGTTCGCCGCGCCGGCCTCCGAGATCGCCGGCGCCCGGGTCGCCGGGACCTGGATCGACGGCCGCCGGGTGTACGGCGCATGAGGAACGGGGCCCCTCGCGGGGCCCCGTGTTCTCACTTCTCTTCTTCGTCGTCGTCCTGCTCGTCGTGGCGGTCGGCCTCCTCGGCAGCCTGCGCGTGCCGCGCCTGCTGGACCGGAGCCGCCTCGATCACCTCGGCGACCGGCTCCTCCTCGACGTACTCGTTCATCTGGGGCGCGTCGACCCAGAGGGCGCGCAGCTGGCTCTGCATGAAGGCCGTGAGCCGGCCGCGGTACTCCCGGTCGAACTGCTCCAGCGCCTCGATCTGCTGCTGCAGTGCCTCGCGCTTGGCGCCCAGGCTGCCGACCACGTCGTCGAAGCGCTGCTGGGCCTGGTGCTTGAGCTGCTCCGCGCCGGCCAGGGCGTCGGCGCCGATGGTCTCCGCCCGGGCGCGGGCGTCGGCCACGATCTTCTCCGCGGTGCGCCGTGCCTCCTCGGCACGGGCCTGCGCGTCCCGAGCCATCTGCTCGGCGCCGGCGCGGGCCTCGGCCAGCACCCGGTCGGCCTCGCGGCGCACGTTGCCGGCGTGGTTCTGGGCGTCCCGGGCGATCTGCTCGGCCGCGGCCAGCGCGTCCGTACGGATCTTGTCCGCGTGGTGCTGGGCGCTCGCCACGTGCTCCTCGGCGGTGCGCTGCGCCAGGGCGAGCACCTGGAGAGCCTGGTTCGGCATGCCGGGGTTGGGGGCGATCATCGCATGCTCCGAGGTCTGACTGTCCGTCCCATTGAGCAGCACTTCGACACGATCCTTACTCGAGGGGTGAGTCCACAGACGTCCGGCCGGAAATGCTGAGGGGAGGCCGGAACGCTGGCCATGATCGGCGGATGCTACCAAGCTGAGCTGCCCGTTTGCGAGGGTGCGCGCACCATCACCTGAAGAGGCAATTTCCACGATTACGACAAAACTAACTAAATCACGTTTTAGGCTCAATTGGATCCTGTGTCGGACCCACCGGAGGACGATCCATGCGATGCCGACCCACACTGGCCGCAATCACCGTGCTGACCTGCGTGTTCGCGCTCACCCCGGCACCGGTGCGGGCCGCCTCGGCCGACCATCGGATGGCGATCTGGCCGATGGACGAGACCGCCGGAAGCACCTGGATGCTCGACTCCAGCGGACGCGGGCACCACGGCCAGATCGGACTGGAGGTCGGCACAGGTATGTCCACCGGGTACGGGATGGGCTACACGTTCGAACGCCTGGAACCCGACACCCCGCCGACCCGGCCCGGCCATGTGGTCAGGATCGCCGACCACTCGGACCTCGACCCGGTGGATCGGGACTTCGCCGTGACGCTGCGGCTGCGGACCACCCACAAGTTCGGCAACATCATTCAGAAGGGCCAGGCGACGGTACGCGGGGGAAGCTGGAAGATTCAGCTGCCCAACGGCCGGGCCACCTGCACGTACCGGGGCTCCAAGGGGACCATCGAGCTGATCGCCCCGAACCAGATCAACGACGGCGCCTGGCACGTCGTCCGCTGCACCCGGCTGCGCCAGGGTGTCTACCTCACCGTCGACGGCATCCTGGCCAAGTCGCGGGAGGGCTGGACCGGCACGATCGACAACGACTGGCCGGTGTCGATCGGCGGCAAACTCGACTGCGACCAGATCGAGGTGGGCTGCGACTACTACGCCGGCGACCTCGACTGGATAACCGTCGAGGCGGCCTGACGGTTCTCTCGCCCCGCCGGGCCGCCTCGACGGAGACCGTTCAGCAGCAGCCCGAGTACTTGCGGAAGTAGTTGAAGCAGGACGGCGGGCTCTGACCGACGTAGCAGGTCCGGCCCCACTGGTAGTAGTAGTAACACTGGCCGCCGCCACAGCCGTGCTTCACGTAGGTGCAGTCAGCCGGATAGGAACAGGCCGCTGCCTGACGGGTCGGCACGAGCGCGCCGAGCAGCCTGTCCCCGGCTGTCTTGAGCAGGGTGGTCATGGAACCTCCTCATCGCTTCGGTTCTCTGCCGACGATGGCCGACGGCGCTAACGCGCCGCTAACGGCAGGTCCGGCACGACGGGCGCGCCCACTCCCGCGGCCAGGGAACGCAGTCGCCGGCCGGGTGTGGCGCCCAGCTCCGCGCCGAGGAGCCTGACGACCCGGTGGTACGTCGCCAGCGCCGCGGCGGAGTCCCCGCGGGCGATGTGGCAGCGCATGATCATCTCCCAGGCGTGCTCGCGGAAAGGCTGCTCCAGCACGAGCTGGTGCATGTCGTCGAGCGCCGGCTCGACGTCACCGAGCCCGAGCCGGGCATCGGCGAGGTTCTCCCGGATGCGGGCGCGCCGCTCGTCGAGCGTGGCGGCGGCCGCGGCCACCCGGCTGCTGCGCACGTCGGAGCACGCGTGGCCGTACCACAGCCGTAACGCCTTCTCGAGCACGGTGGCGCGGCTGCCCGGATCGGGCTCGCGGCTCCCCCGCGCTGCCAGCACCTCGAACTCCGCCAGGTCCGTGGTGACCAGGTCGTCGCACATCAGGTACCCGGGCGCCACGGTGGCTATCGCCGCCCCGGCGCCCGGGGTGAGGCGGTTGAGTTCTCGCCGCAACCCGCAGATGTGGCCCTGCAGCTTGGTGACGGCGGTCATCGGTGGCGTCTCGTCCCACAGCGCGTCGACGAGCGAGCCGACACTGACCACCGACCCGGGCCGCAGCGCCAGCATGGCCACCACCGCCCGGCGCCCCTGCCCGCCGAGTCGCACCTCCTGGCCGCCGGCGGTCATCCGCAGCGGGCCGAGCAGCGTCACCGCGACGGTCATCGGGGGACCGTCTCGTCGGCGAATCCGGCGGCCTGCAGCCGGAACAACCCGGCATACACGCCACCGGCCGCCATCAGCGCGGCGTGGTCGCCGCGTTCGGCCACCACGCCGTCGCGCAGCACCACGATGGTGTCGGCGTCCCGCACCGTGTTGAGACGGTGCGAGATCAGCAGGGAGGTACGCCCCCGGCGCAGCTCCGACAGCCGCCGGTGGATCTCGTGCTCGGCGCGGACGTCGAGTCCCGACGACGGCTCGTCGAGGATCAGCAGGTCCGCGGAGGTACGCAGGACCGCGCGGGCCAGCGCGAGCCGCTGCCACTGCCCGCCGGACAGGACCACGCCGGGAGTGGGTTCGTGGCCGCCGTCGCCGGCACTGTCGCTGAAGGTACGGCTGAGCAGGGTGTCGTAACCCCTCGGCAGGCCGGCCAGGGTCTCGCCGATACCGGCCCAGTCAGCGGCGGCCGCCAGGTCCGCCCGGCCGCGGCCGCCGCCGATGTCGCCGACCTCGATGTTGTCGGCCGCGGACAGCTCGTACGTCATGAAGTCCTGGAAGGTGGCCCGGATCCGGCGGCGCAGCTCGAGCGGCTCGATGTCGGCGAGGTCGACGCCGTCCCAGGTGATGCGGCCGCGGACCGGTGCGTAGAAGCCGCACAGGAGCTTGACGATCGTCGACTTGCCGGCACCGTTCTCGCCGACCAGGGCGACCGACCTGCCACGCGGGATCACCAGGTCGAGGCCACGCAGCACCCACTCCTGCCCCGGCGCATAACGGAACCAGACGTCATGGAACGCGATCTCGCCGGTGAGCGCCGCGAGCTCGGCGACCGGACGTGGCTGAGGGCGTGCCCGGCTCGTCAGATCGATGTAGTGCCCGAAGGTCGTGATCAGCTCACCGGTGGTGGCCACGTCGAGGACCGCCGAGGTCAGGGCCGTCTGCGTCGCGGCCAGCGCGGCGATGAGCACCACCAGGTCCCCGGCCGTGCCGTGCCCGGCGGCGATGCGCGCCGCGAGATAGGCGAGTGCCGCGCCGCTCAGGACACTGGTCATCGCCGCCAGACCCAGGTCGACACGCAGGGTCTCCCGGTCCTGGGCGCGTTCCTCGGCCTGGCCGGCGTGGATCTCACGGGCCATCCGGGTACGCAGGTTCCCGGCCAGCCCGAACAGCCGGATCTCCTTGGCGGCGCGCGGATCGAGCAGCAGCGCGGCGTAGAACGCCTGCCGCCGCCAGAACGGGCTGGCTCGTACGATCATCTCGCCGTGCCGCCGCGCCAGCCGGATCTGCGCCCGCAGCGTCGGCAGGGCGGACAGCAGCACCAGGCCTGCGAGCCAGGGGCTGGCCCGCAGCAGCGTGTACCCGAACCCGGCCAGCGTGATGACCGACGACGCCAGCGTGAGCAGCGACGACATGATCTGTACCGGGGCGAACTCGCTCGCGTCCCGGGCGATCCGGAGCCGGTCGTGGAAGGCGCTGTCCTCGATCTCGGCCAGGCCCTGATACGCCGACACCGCGGTGAACAGCTCGATTTGCGTCCGCACCTTGACCCGCCGGGACAGCTCCTGGTCGCAGTAGCGGCGTACGTGCGAGAGCAGGGCGGTCAGCACACCGAGGACGACCAGCCCGGCCACCCCGGCGTTGCGCCCGGCCGGATCACCGGCGGTGATTCCGTCCAGCAGCAGTTTCGTCGACCAGGCCAGACCCACCGGCGTGACGCCCCCGACGAACATCATCACGAAGGAGAGGGCGACGGTGCCGGGTGCGGCCCGCACGCAGAGGACGACCGCCGCGCGGACGACCCGGAGGCCGCCGGTCCTCACGGGATCCATCGCTCCATGGCCTCCTCGAGCGCGTTGCCGGAACCGAGGAGGGTGCCGTTCCGGTCGTACAGCAGGAACGTCGGCGTGCCGGTGACCGAGAAGGTGGCCATCAGGCCGCCCGGCCCGTGCTCGGTCACCACGGTGCCGGACTTCTCCAGGATCGGCGTCAGGTCGTCGGGGGCGTCGTCGTCGATCACGGTCAGCACGGAGACGGTCCGGATTCCCTGGCCGGTGATCTCCGCGGAGCGGTGGGCGAGTTGTTCGGCCTGGGTCGGGCAGTAGCGGCAGCCGGTGGCGAAGAACGCGAGCAGCAGCGGGGCTCCACTGACGCCGGCCCGGGTGAACGTGTCCTCGGCGGCGCTGAAGTCCGGCATGGACGTGCCGGTCATCACCCCCGGCCGGGTCGTCGGAGTGAGCTCGGCGAGACGGGCCTCGGTCTCGCGCAGCCGCCGGATGACGGCGGCGGTCAGCAGGAGGTCGATCAGGACGAAGACGGTCAGGGCCACGACCGCTACGGTCAGCAACACGAGCAGATCCTTCCGGTACGAAGACACGGCCGGCCCGGGAGCGGAGCCGGTGCGAGGGAGCGCCGGACCCGTCGGGCGGTGCCGGCGGGAGCCGCTCAGCGGGGACGGCAGGGCGGGAACCCGCTCAGCGGGCGGGGCCGGCAGGCCTTCCGGGAACGGTGCCGAGCTCCACGGCTCCACCGCGGAATCGTTCGTACGCGTCACGCGACCGCGGTATCGAGGCGGCGGAAACGAGAAGGACGGCCGCGACGATGAGCACGGCAACGGCGAAAACGATCAAGGTGGAACCCCCGTTCCTGATGCGTTTTACCGTGGAGCGCATTGACGTCGGTCATGGCGAAGAATTCGACGACTCCACGATCACCGCAAAGTAACCTCGCCTGTAATTGATGTCAATACTTGAATGTTAGCGCTATCTATCACAGGCTCGGGAATGATGAGAAGTCATATCGCTCGCCTGGTGGGCGCTCTCGGGCTGGGCATCCTCGGCGTGCTGGCGCTGCGCCGGTCGCTGCTGATCGTCGAGGTGACCGGCCACAGCATGGAACCCGCCCACCGGAGCGGCGCCCGCCTGCTCGCCCTGCGCGGCGCGCAGCCGCGACGTGGTGACGTGATCCTCATCCGGCATCCGGACGCGGCGTCGCGCCCTCGGGGGGCCAGCGATTACCTGGTCAAACGGATGGCGGCCCTACCGGGGGACCCGGTGCCCCGCGCCGTCGTGCCGACGGTCGGGACCGGCGTGGTCCCGCCGGGGTCCTGCGTCGTGCTCGGCGACAACCCCGACAGCGCGGACTCACGGACCTGGGGTTTCGTCCGGCGCTCCACCGTGGTCGGCCGGGTGCTCTGCGAATTACGGGGCCATGGTCCCGAAGCCTCTAGTTACCGTTAACAAGTCGAATAACGTGAGGCTCTGAGACGCACAAGAGAAACGGGCCTCGAGCCACATGGGCGAGACCGGCGGATCTTACGGTAATTCCGGTTGCCCCGCCCGGCACGATGTCCGGGCGGGGCGGCGACGGCTCAGCGGAAACCGCGGGCCAGACGGTGGTACGCCTGGTTCCAGCGCACCTCCTTGGCGAACGAGCGGGTCGTGGTCGACTCGTCGATCACCAGCAGCTCGGTGCCCACCATCTCGGCCAGGTCGGCCAGTTCCTCCGCGCCCACCGCCGAGGACAGCACGGTGTGGTGCGGGCCGCCCGCGGTCAGCCAGCACTCGGCCGACGTGGACAGCGACGGGGCCGGCTTCCAGACCGCCCGCGCGACCGGCAGCTTCGGCAGCGGAGCGGTCGGCGGCACCACCTCGATCTCGTTGGCGACCAGGCGGAACCGCTCCCCCAGGTCGGCCAGGCCGAGCACGATCGCCCTACCCGGAGCGGCGTCGAAGACCAGGCGGACCGGGTCCTCACGGCCACCGATGCCGAGCGGGTGGATCTCCAGCTTCGGCTTGGACGCGGCGATCGACGGGCACACCTCGAGCATGTGGGCGCCGAGGATGACCTCGTTGCCCGGTGTCAGGTCGTAGGTGTAGTCCTCCATGAAGGAGGTGCCACCGCCGGGGGCCATCGCCTTCAGCGTGTGCACCAGGACCGACGTCTTCCAGTCGCCCTCGCCGCCGAAGCCGTAGCCGTCGGCCATCAGGCGCTGGACCGCGAGACCGGGCAGCTGACGGAGCCCGCCGAGGTCCTCGAAGTTCGACGTGAACGCGCGGAAGCCGCCCTCGGTCAGGAACTGCCGCAGGCCGAGCTCGATCCGGGCGCCGTAGCGCAGGGAGTCGAGCCGGTCGCCGAGCAGTTCCGGAGCGACCTCGTACGTGTCCTTGTACTCCTCGACGAGCTTGTCGATCTCGGCGTCCGGCTGCTGGTCGACGACCGCGACCAGGTCGTTCACCCCGTACGTGTTGACCGAGACGCCGAACCGCAGCTGGGCCTCGACCTTGTCGCCCTCGGTGACCGCCACGTCGCGCATGTTGTCGCCGAACCGCGCCAGCTTGAGGTTGCGCATCGCGGAGTAACCGCGGGCCGCCTTCACCCAGGTCGCGATGCGCGCGACCACGGCCGGGTTGCTGACGTGACCGGCCACCGTCTTGCGCGGCACGCCGAGCCGGGCCTCGATGAACCCGAACTCCCGGTCGCCGTGGGCGGCCTGGTTGAGGTTCATGAAGTCCATGTCGATCTCGGACCAGGGCAGCTCGACGTTGTGCTGGGTGTGCAGGTGCAGCAGCGGCGCCCGCAGCGCGTCCAGACCGGCGATCCACATCTTGGCCGGGGAGAACGTGTGCATCCAGGCGACCACGCCCAGCACACCGGGCGTCGACGAGGCCCGGCGGCACACGTCCAGGATCTGCTCGGCGCTGGTCAGCACCGGCTGCCAGACCACGTCCGCGTCGAGCTGGGCGTCCAGCTTGGCGGCGATCTCCCGCGACTGGGAGGCGACCTGATCCAGGGTCTCCGGCCCGTAGAGCCCCTGACTGCCGGTGAGGAACCAGATTTCCCCGTTGCTCATGTGGTCGCCTTTCTCGTACTTGTGTAAGTCATGCTGATTACTTCGCTTTTCTCGTGACGAGCCGCTGCATCACGATGAAGGCGAACAGGAGCACGCCGATGATGATCCGGCTCCAGGCCGCGTTCAGATCGCCCTGGAAGTTGATGATCGTCCGGATCAGACCGGTGACCAGAACGCCGAGCAGGGTGCCCCACACGAAACCGGAACCGCCGGTCAGCAGCACGCCGCCGATGACGCAGGCGGCGATCGCGTCCAGCTCCATGCCGTTGCCCTGCAGGGCCCAGCCGGAGGTGGAGTTGATGCTGAACAGCACACCGCCGAGCGCCGCGCAGAAACCGCTCAGGGTGTAGACGGCGATCTTGGTACGACCGACGGGCAGACCCATCAGCAGCGCCGAGTCGGAGTTGCCGCCGATCGCGTAGACATTGCGGCCGAAGCGGGTCCAGGCCAGCACCGCCGCGGCGACCAGCACGGCGAGCACCGCGATGATGGCGATCGGCTTGGTGACGACGCCGTCGGCCAGCACGATCCGGTAGTCCGAGATCTCCCGCCACATGTCGTCGCGGATCGGGACCGACTCGTCGTTGATGGTCAGCGCCGCGCCGCGGGCCAGGAAGAGCCCGGCCAGCGTGGCGATGAACGGCTCCACCTTGAAGAAGTGGATCACCGCTCCCTGGCCGGCGCCGATCAGCGCGCCCAGCAGCAGCACCGCCGGCAGCACGACGAGCGGCGGCCAGTCGGCCTTGAGCAGGGTGGCTGTCAGGATCGTGGTCAGCGAGATGACCGCGCCGACCGACAGGTCGATGCCGCCGGTGAGGATCACGAAGGTCATGCCGACCGCGACCACCAGCAGCACCGCGTTGTCCCGGAACAGGTTGACGATGACGCTCGGGTCGTCGAAGTTCCGGTAGTTGGCCACACCGCTGCTGTACATGACGATCAGCAGGAAGAGCGTCGCCAGGATCGGGACGTACTTGGTGTTCGGCTTGTAGACCCGGCGCCGCTTGTTGAGCTCCGGACCCTCCCCGCCCTTGGTGACCGGAGTCATGTCCGTGGTGGTCATGCCGGTACTCCAACCTTCTCAGCAGCAGGACGTGACTTGAAGCGCCCGAAGACCTTCGCCCGGAACTCCGGCGACTGCGACAGGCAGAGGGCCACCACCACGACGGACTTGAACAGCAGGTTCGCCTCGGCGGGGATGCCGATCGCGACCACGGTGACCCGCAGCGTCTGGATGATGACCGCACCGAGCACCGTGCCGATGATCGAGAACCGGCCACCGATGAGTGCGGTGCCACCGATGACCACGGCCAGGATGGCGTCGAGCTCGATCAGGTTGCCGGCCGAGATGCTGTCCGCGCTCTTGATGTCGGCGCTGGCGATCAGGCCGGCGAGACCGGCGAACGCTCCCGCCACCACGTACGTCATGATCGTGATCCGGCGCGCGCCGATGCCGGCCAGCCGGCTGGCCGTCGGGCTTCCGCCGACCGACTCCAGCAGCAGGCCGAGAGCGGTGCGCCGGGTCAGCAGGACGGTCAGGCCCACCGCGGCCGCGGCGATCAGCAGCGCGATCGGCAGGGTCAGGAAGAAACCGGAGGCGAGAGCCGAGTACGGCCCGGACTGCACGTTGATGATCTGGCCCTCGGTGAACAGCTGCGCAAGGCCGCGCCCGGCCACCATCAGGATCAGCGTCGCGATGATCGGCTGGATCCCGACCACCGCGACCAGCGTGCCGTTCCAGAGTCCGGCCGCCAGCGACACCAGGATCGCGGCGCCGATCGCGATGAACACACCACTGAGGCTGTTCTGATTGTCGAGGTCGCTGATCAGCAGACAGGCGACCGCACCGGAGATCGCCATCACCGAGCCGACCGACAGGTCGATGCCGCCGGTCGCGATGACCAGCGTCATGCCCAGCGCCACGAGGATCAGCGGGGCGCTGCCGCGCAGGATGTCGATCAGGGAGCCGAAGAGGTGCCCGTCCTTGATCGTGATGAACTGGTTGGAGGTGAACGCGTTGATGCCGAGCATCACCACCAGGATCAGCGCCGGCCAGAACAGCCGGTTCTTGAAGATGGTCGTCATGAGGTTGCTCCGCTGGCGATGGTCTGCATGATGCGGTCGGCGTCGACGTCCGCGGTGTTCTCCAGTTCCTCGACCAGGCGCCGGTCCCGCAGCACCGCGATCTTGTGGCTGAGCCGGAGGACCTCCTCCAGCTCGGCGCTGACGAACAGCACCGCCATGCCACCGTCGGACAGCTCGGCCACCAGCCGCTGGATCTCGGCCTTGGCGCCGACGTCGATACCGCGGGTCGGCTCGTCGATGATCAGGAGCCGGGGCTCGGTGATCAGCCACCGCGCGAGCAGCACCTTCTGCTGGTTGCCGCCGCTGAGGTTGCGGACCGGGCGCTCCGGGTCGGCGGGCCTGATCTGCAGCGCCTTGATGTACTTGTCGACGATCTCGTCCTGCTTCTTGCGCGGGATCGGACGGGTCCACCCGCGGGCGGCCTGCAGCGCCAGGATGATGTTCTCCCGGACGCTGAGCTCACCGATGATGCCCTCGGTGCGCCGGTTCTCCGAGGAGAAGGCGATCCGGTGCTTCATGGCGGCCTGCGGGTCACGCAGCGTGGTCTTCTTCCCGTCCACCCACAGCTCGCCGGAGTCCGCCTTGTCGGCGCCGAAGAGCAGGCGGGCCAGTTCGGTGCGGCCGGAACCGAGCAGACCGGCCAGACCCACCACCTCACCCTGGTGGATGGTCAGGTTGTACGGGGCGATCGCACCCGTACGACCAAGGCCCTTGGCTTCCAGAATCGGTTTGGCCTCGGCGGCGCGTTCCCGGTTGCTCTGTGCCTTGTCCTCGAGGTCCTCCAGGGCCGCGAGCTCCTTGCCGATCATCTTCTCGACGAGCTGCACCTGGGTCAGTTCCTCGACCCGGTGCTCGCTGATCAGCTGGCCGTTGCGCAGGATCGTGAGCCGGTCGGAGATCTCGTAGATCTGGTCCAGGAAGTGCGAGACGAAGAGGATCGCCACGCCGGACTCCTTGAGGCGGCGCATGATCCGGAAGAGCTGCGCGACCTCGGCGGTGTCGAGGCTGGAGGTGGGCTCGTCGAGGATGAGCACCCGGGCTTCGATGTCGATCGCGCGCGCGATGGCGACCATCTGCTGGATCGCCAGGGAGTAGGAGCTGAGTGGCGCGGACACGTCGAGGTCGAGGTCGAGCCGGGCGAGCAGCTCCGCGGCACGCCGCCGCATCTTGCCCCACTGGATCTTGCCGAACCTACGAGGCTCACGGCCGATGAAGATGTTCTCCGCGACGGAGAGGTTGGTGCAGAGGTTGACCTCCTGGTAGACGGTGCTGACACCGGCCTGCTGCGCCTGCAGCGGCCCGGAGATGCGCACCGGCACCCCGCCCAGCTTGATCTCGCCGCCGTCGATCTCGTACACGCCGGTCAAGGTCTTGATCAGGGTCGACTTGCCGGCCCCGTTCTCACCCATGAGGGCGTGGACCTCACCGGGGAACAAACGGAAATCGACGCCGTCGAGGGCGACGACGCCGGGGAATACTTTTCGGATTCCGGTCATCTCGAGGACCGGAGACTGCTCGCCCATCACTTGCTCCGTTTCGAGCTCCGCAGGCCGCCCCGGCGGACCGGGGCGACCTGCGGGCAATCAATCAGTACTTGCGGGTGGGCAGAGCCGCCTTGGCCTCTTCCTGGGTGAAGGTGCCCTCCTTGGTGAGGATCCGCTTCTCCACCGGCTGCTTGTCCTTGACCTTCTTGACGGTCTCCATCAGCTGGTCACCGAGGAGCGGGCTGCACTCGACGATGAAGTTGATCTCGCCGGCGGCCAGGGCCGTCATGCCGTCCTTGACCGCGTCGACGGTGATGATCTTGATGTCCTGGCCGGGCTTCTTGCCGGCCGCCTTGATCGCCTCGATGGCGCCGAGGCCCATGTCGTCGTTGTGGGCGTACAGCACGTCGATCTTCGGAACCGACTGCAGGAACGTCTCCATGACCGTCTTGCCGTCGGCACGCTTGAAGTCACCGGTCTGGGTCTTGACGATCTTCAGGTTCGGGTTCGCCTTGATCTTCTCGGCGAAACCGGTCTGCCGGTCGATGGCCGGAGCCGAACCGGTGGTGCCCTGCAGCTCGACGATGGCGACCTCACCGGTCTTGCCCTCGTACTCCTTGACCAGCCAGTCGCCGGCCTTCTCACCCTCGACCTTGAAGTCCGAGCCGATGAAGGACTCGTAGAGGGAGGTGTCCGTCGAGTCGACGGCACGGTCGGTCAGGATCACCGGGATGCCGGCGTCCTTGGCCTCCTTGAGCACCGCGTCCCAGCCGGAGGTGACCACCGGCGAGAAGGCGATGACGTCCACCTTCTGCGTGATGAAGCCACGGATGTCGCTGATCTGGTTCTCCTGCTTGCCCTGAGCGTCGGAGAACTTGAGCTCGATGCCGGCAGCCGCAGCGGACGCCTTGATCGACTCGGTGTTGGCGGTACGCCAACCACTCTCGGCACCGACCTGGGAGAAGCCGAGGACGATCTTGCCGTCGTCGCCGCCACCATTCTCGCCGCCACTGTCACTGCCACCACAACCGGCGAGAGCCGAGACGGCCAGCAGGCCACCGAACACCGCCACAGACAGGCTCTTACGCACTACAACCTCCAGAAACTGTTACCGTTCACAAATAAGCAGCGGGTAGGGCTACCAGCCCAGATCCGCGAAGTTCGGCGTCCTTCTGCGACCGCCGTCACAGCTTGCGTTTCTGGAGTGTTACCGTTCTCATCCCGGTCGTCAAGAGACTTGGATCGCTGTTTCAGATCTGTTGCAATAGCTCCCACCTCACCCGGGGTGATCGAACGGAAGCTGCTAGGAATCGTTCAATGGCGACATCTGACCCGGTACCGGGCGTCCAACCGGCCACCGATCTGCCCGTGCCCGCGCCCCGGCCGAGATCCGGCAAGGAGCGCGGCAGCGTCATGCGTGACGTGGCCAAACTGGCCGGCGTCTCACACCAGACCGTGTCGCGGGTGATCAACGAGCATCCCAACGTCCGCGCCGAGACGCGGGAACGGGTGCTGGCCGCCATGCGATCGCTCAACTACCGGCGCAACCTGGCCGCGCGTACGCTCGCCACCCGCGAGTCCCACACTCTGGGCATCGTCGGCTTCGAGACGACCCTCTTCGGACCCGAATCCATGCTGTACGGGATCGAGAGCGCCGCCCGGGCCGCCGGATACCTGGTCAGCGTCGCCACCGTCCGCGACCTGTCACACCGCCCGGTGATGGAAGCCGTCGACCGGCTCGTCCAGCACGGCGTCGACGGCATCATCGCGATCGCCCCCAAACCGGCCGTCACCACGGCACTCACCCACGCCCCCGGAGGCATGGTGTGCGTCGCGGTCGGCGGCGACGGCGGACAGGCGGGCTTCCCGACCGTACGGGTCGACAACGCGGCCGGCGCCCGTCTCGCCACCCGGCATCTGCTCGACCTGGGACACGCCACCGTCCACCACGTGGCCGGCCCGCTCGACTGGCCGGAGGCCCAGGCCCGCGTCGACGGCTGGCGCGACACGCTGTACGCGGCCGGCGCCGTGGTTCCTCCCGTGACCGCCGGCTGGTGGGACGCCGCCGCCGGATACGAACAGGGCCGGCGCCTCGCGGAGGACCCCTCCGTCACGGCGGTCTTCTGCGCCAACGACCGCATCGCCCTCGGCGTGCTCCGTGCCATGCACGAGTCAGGCCGCCGCGTGCCCGACGACGTCAGCGTCGTCGGATTCGACGACATGCCCGACTCGGGTTACTTCCTGCCCCCGCTGACCACCGTTCACCAGGACTTCGCCGAACTCGGGCGGCGAGCCCTCGCCCTGCTGCTGCGCAACCTCGGCCTCCCCGACGGCGACGCTCCGGAGGACGTGGTGGTCGCGCCCCGGCTGATCCCCCGGGTCAGCGCCATCCCTCCTCGACCATCGCTCCCCTGATCCCGCCCCGGCCGTCCCCGGCCCCACCCTCGTCCGTCTCCTGACCTCCGCCCTCGTCCCTCGCCTGAACTCCGCACCCGGCTCTTCCCCGACCCCCGGCCCCGGACCGGCGCCAGCACCCCGGTCCGGGGCCGGGCCACACTCTCCGGTGTGGCCGGCTCACCCACCCCCGCTCACCCACGGCGGTGACGGGCGGTTGCGTCGTGGCTTCACGCCGCTACAGTCCGAGGAGTGCCCGACGCCCGCTAGCCCCCGGAGCCACGCCCTCCGGTAACGAGACGTTCGCCTCCAGGACATCCACCGCAGCGACGACACGCTCGCCATCAGGGACGCCGACCCCTGCACCGACAGTTCGCCCACCCGAGCGCGCCCGTCGCGTTCCTCCTCCAGCCACCCACCGCCCTTCCCTACGCCTACAGTTCCTCCTCCAGCGCCCACCGGCCTTGCCTACGCCCACCGCTCCCCCTCCAACAACCACCGGCCTTGCCCGCCGCTCCCTCTTCTACGCCCACCGCCGCGACGACACACTCGTCTTCTCCAGCACCCAACGCCGCAACGACGCGATGAAAGGGACGGTGAGCCCATGGCTCCGGGATCGAACGGATGGTTCCGCCGACGGACACCCCGGCTCTCAGGCACCCTGCACATCCGCGACGCCACCGGTCACGAGCTGGTGATCACGCTGCGCGGGCGGGCCTCACTGCTGACCGCGGGCGGCACCGGGCTCTCCGGGTACGGCGAGGTGTGGGCCGTGCACACCACCGCCCCGGCGGCCGAGACCAGCCTCATGATCGTCTACAGCCGGGACGAATCCGCAAAAGAGCTGGCATCCGGCCTCTGCGCCGCCGGGCAGACCATCGCCCTCGACGACGTGACCTTCACGTGGCGCGCATCGTCGACGCCGCCCAACGGCATCCCGCAGCAGCGCCCGGCCGCGTCGAATCTCCCCCGGAACCTGCGTACGCCGCCACCCCGCACCAACAACACCCGCGGCACCCCGGCCCCGACCCCGGCCGGCGGCCTCCGTTCCCGTCTCCGCAACATGGTCCGCGTCGTCACCCAGGCCACCCGCCACTGAACGCGACCAAGTCGGGACCACCGCGGCCTTGTGTCGGCGCACATCCGTTCGGTTATCGTTAGCGCTAACATTTCCGCGGTCGAGGAGAAGAGCGACGTGACTTACGGTTCGCCGGCCCTGCGCCGGGCCGTGCTGCTGGCCAACCAGACCATCCCCAAGGCCGGCCTCGCCCAACTGACCTGGGGAAACGTCAGCGGCATCGACCGTGAGGGCGGCTTCTACCTGATCAAGCCGTCCGGCGTCGCCTACGACGAGCTGACCGAGGACCACCTGGTACCCGTCGACCTCGAGACCGGCAAGGTCCTGGCCGGCGACCTGCGCCCGTCCGTCGACAGCGAGAGCCACCGAGCCTTCTACCTGGCCTGGCCCTCCATCGGCGGCGTCACCCACACGCACTCGACGAACGCCGTGGCCTTCGCCCAGGCGAACCGTGACATCCCCGTACTCGGCACCACCCACGCCGACACCTTCAACGGCCCCGTTCCGGTGACCCGCACCCTCACCCCCGACGAGTGCGCCACCGACTACGAACTCAACACCGGCCGAGTGATCATCGAAACCATCGGCGACGACGAGGCAGCCGCCGCCACCCCCGCCGCCCTGGTCGCCAACCACGGTCCCTTCACGTGGGGCGCCACCCCGCAGAAGTCCGTCGAGAACGGCATCATCCTCGAAGCGGTGGCCGAGATGGCACTCAAGACGCTGGCCCTCAACCCGAACGCCAGCACCCCTGCCCACCTGCAGGAGCGCCACTTCAAGCGCAAGCACGGGCCCGGCGCCTACTACGGCAACCCCCGTCCGTGACCGGCTGCCCGGCACACCCCGTCAAACGCACAGCGTGGTGACCTACGCCCACATACGCGCCACAGACCACCACGCACACCGCCACCCTTGGCTGCGTGGTGAACCGCGCCCACATATGCGCCACAGGTCACCACGCACACCGCCACCCCCGACAGCGTGGTGACCTACGCCCACATACGCACCACAGACCACCACGCACACCGCCACCCTTGGCTGCGTGGTGAACCGCGCCCACATATGCGCCACAGGTCACCACGCACACCGCCACCCCCGACAGCGTGGTGACCTACGCCCACATACGCGCCACAGGTCACCACGCAAGCCGCCAGGGGCGGGCTCGAGCCGTGCTTGGTGTATTTCCTCATGTGTCAGCGGCAGGTCAGGGCTGGGCGGAGGTCGAGCGCCGAGACCGAGCGCCGAGGCGGAGCGCGCTAGTTGATCGGCCGGCTGCGCTTGGTGCATCCTTCCCAGCCCGGGAAGCAGCCATAGTGCACAGCCGGCCTCTGAAAACCGGCCTAGATGATCATCCAGCTCAGTGATGATGCGGTTATCGAGACGTCCGGCCCGTCCTGCCGCTCCGTCTCCAGGTCCCACCGTCTCTGCCGCCCGCATCGGCAGGCCTCCTTCCCGGTCGCGGGGGTGAACCACGGCACGCGCATGGGCACAAGTCACCACACAGCAGGTGGCGCCAGGCCAGAACGTGCGGAAGTCGAGCCGGTAACCAACGAGGCTCCCGGCGCGATGCCTGCCGGCCGGCGGTCAGCGGAGGCCCGCAAACCACCACAATGCCGAGAACAACCGGCCGACGGACAGCAGAGAGTCGCCAACCACCACAATGCCGAGAACAACCGGCGGGTGGTCAGCGGAGGTTCGCTATCGCCTGGGTCACCTGAGCACGGAGGGAAGCGGGGAGTGGTGCGTAGCCGGCCCGTTCGGCGGCTTGCTGGCCGGCCTCGCTCGCCGCGTATACAAGGAAGCTCCGCGCCGTCCCCGAGATCGTGCTGCCGCACAGGACTTCGTAGGTGACCTGGACGATCGGGTAGGCGCCGCCGTTCGCGGCGGCGTGGTCCATCTCCAGGCGCAGGTCGTCGGTCACCCGGGCCGCCGCGACGGTCTGGGCCGCCGCGTGGTCGGTCGGTGGGACGAAACTGCCGTCGGTGGTGCCCACCTGGACGGTTGCCAGGTCGGTGACGCGGGCGTACGAGGACTCGACGTAACCGATCGCACCGTCGGTGCGGGCGACGGCGGCGGCGACCCGGTGGCTTCCGCGCTGGCCGAGGCCGCCGGGGAGGGGCCATTCGCTGCCGGTGCCGTGCGGCCAGTCGGCCGGGGCGGCGGCGGTCAGGTAGCGCAGGAAGTTGTCGGTGGTGCCCGAGCCGTCGGACCGGTGGACGACGCGGATCCTCGTGGCGGGCATGGCCGTACCGGGATTGTCGTCGGTTATGGCGCGGTCGTTCCAGACGGTGACCTTCCCGCTGAAGATCTTGGCGATGGTCGGCGGGGACAGCCGTAGGTCCTCGATGCCGGCCACGTTGTGGGCGAGGGCGATCGGGCCGATCACGAGTGGCAGGTGGATCGCCTGGCCGGTTCCGCAGCGGGCATCGGCTCGCTGTTCGTCGGCGGCGGTGAGCGGGGTGTCGGTGCCGGCGAAGTCGCCGGTTCCGGCCAGGAAGGCGCGGACGCCCGCCCCGGAGCCGGTGCTGTTGTACTCGATCGAGGCGTCGGGGCAGGCGATCTGGTACGCCTTGATCCAGGCGTTGACCGCGTTGGTCTGCGCGGACGAGCCCTGACCGGCGGCGGACCCGGCGGCGCAGGCGATCGGCGTCCCGGGTTCGGCGGGTGACTCACAACCTGCCACCAGCAGCAGCGCCGTGACGGCGGCGGCTCGCAGCTTCATCGCATCCTTCCTGAAATCAACGAGCTGGCTCTCACCGCTGTCTCCAGCGGGCCGAGACAGCGGAACGGCACAGCCGGAACCGGACGCGGGCCGGAAACCACAGGGGTCATCGGTATTCGGCCAGGCGTGGGCGTACGCCCAAGGGAATCAGGGCCAGAACCACCGTGAGGATCACGCCGGGCAGCAGGGACCAGCCGGTCATGGTGGTCTCCGCGGCGCGCAGCGCCCGGTCGAAGTCCCGTTCACGGGCTGCGGTGGTCTCCGCCACCGCCGCGTCGAAGTAGGCGAAGTCGAAGGCCGCGTCGCCGCGCCGGATGCCGGTGAGCTGCCGCACCGCCTCACCGGTCCGGCCCGCGTCCGCCAGCTCCAGGATGCGGTCGTGCACGGTGCGGTAGGCGTCCCACCGGTCGGCGGCGCGGGTTCCGGCCAGTTCGGGCAGGCCACCGCGGGCGGAGGCGGGACTGCAGGCCGGGTCGCCGGTGAGGCAGGCGGATTTCTGGGTGAAGTCGTCGCGGTAGTAGGAGAGGTTGGCGGAGACCAGGTAGCGGCCGGTGTCGGCGGCGGCGTCGTAGCCGAGGGCGCGGAGTTCGGCGAGCGCGAGGTACGGGGCGAGGCCGTGGTCGCGGCCGTCGGCGAGCTGCCGGGACTGCGCCTGCAGGACGATCGTCGCGGCGAGCGGCAGCAGCAGGCCGAGGGCGGTGGCGGCGGTGAGCGCCGGGTTCCAGGTGCGGCGGAAGCGGCGGGTCATCCACACTTGTAGATGGATCAGCGACGCCAGCAGGGCACCGCCGAGAAGGACGGCGATGGTCACCCCGGTCGCTTCGGTCGCGGATTTCTGGGCGTACGCCCCGTCGAGGCGGCCCTGACTGTGCCGGCGCAACTGCTGGGCCTCCGGCAGCAGACGCAGGTGCAGCAGGTCGGTGGCCTGCGTGTAGTAGCCGAGAGCGTCGGGCGGGACCTTCCCCGCCGGGGTCGACGCGACCGCGGCCTGGGCGGCGAGAGCCTGGCCGACCCGCTGCCGGTAGACGGCGAGCCCGTCCATGATTCGCAGCGCGGTCGCCTGTTCGGCCTCTCCGGCGCCGCTGCTGAGGAAGGTCTGCAGGTCGTGGTCGGCCTGGTAGCCGCGGTCACGGTAGGCGCCGAGCGCGTCGACGCGGCTGCCGGCGAGTTCGTCGCTGTCGCCGGCCAGCAGGATGCGGGTGACCTGGGCGTCGAGGTCACTGAGGGCGAAGTAGAGGTCGGCGGCGGTAGCGGCCTGCGGAGCCGCTTCCCGGCCGATGACCCGCACCCGGTCCTGCACGCTGATCATGACGAGGGTGAGGGCGAGCAGCAGGACGGCGGCGAGGACCGCCGTGAGGGTGGCGATCAATCGCAGGCGAATCGGTGTTTCGCGCCGAAGAATCATCGCGGGCACGCCGTCACGGTAATTCATTCCCGCAATTCCGCGACGGCGCGCCCGAACGTTTTCCCGTGGTTTACCCGACGTCTATCTACCGGCTGCGATCTGGAAAGATGCGCTTGTCGGGGTGGAGCGACCCGGGCAGCGCAATTTTGATCCACTCATTGTTGTCGGCCGCTGAAGCGGTGCGTCCGCTGGAGAACGGGAAGTTGTTGTCGTTCAATACCGCGATAGTCTTCTCGTCCAGGATCACCACGTCCTCGATGGTCTGGAACGGGAAGGTGAACGTGGTGCCGAAGCCGCCGACCCCGCGCGGGTTGGCGACGTTCATCAGGTCGACGAGCAGGGTCTTGTCGAGCAGGCCGTCGCGGTCGCGGTCGCGGGTGTCGGCGATGTAGATCCGCTTGATCACGGCGGTGGCACCCTGGCCGCCGTCGCGCTCGATGATCAGGAAACGGTTGCGGTCGATCGCGACGGCGTCGCCGATGGCCAGGTTCGCGGCGCCGAGCCGGTAGGTGTACCGCTTGCCGGTGTACCTGCCGGTGCGGGTGTCGAACTCGTTGAGCCGCAGGTCGCCGGCGGTGTCACCGGTGACCGAGCCCTCCAGCAGCGCGTACAGGTAGCGGCCGTCGGGCGACTCGGCCAGGCCCTCGAAGCCCTTGCTGCCGCCCAGGTTGGCGGTACTGCCGGTACGGGCGGCCGTCTCCGGAGCGGTCACGCCGGGAAGCGCGACGGGGGCGGACAGCAGGCGGCCGGCCCGGTCGAAGTGCAGCAGGTACGGGCCGAACTCGTCCCCGATCCAGTGAGCCTTTTTCATCCTGCGTAGCGGTTGGCTTCGACGTGGTGCAGAACGAGGATGGCCTGCACGATCGCGGTGGCTCGGCGTGGGCAGCAGCGC
>NZ_PVMZ01000031.1 GCF_003001815.1 Actinoplanes italicus | reverse complement strand
TTCTGCTTGCCGAACGCGGTCTTCGCGGACTCGGGCAGCTCGTAGACCATCGGATACCAGATGGCGCCGGAGAACTGCAGCATGTGCGCGTGCACATGGCCCAGCTCGGTGAACCTGGTCAGGTCGGTCGGGCGGGCGTCGTTCTGATTGAGCAGGCGGATGCCGTCGTGTTCGATCCAGAGCGACGAGTCGCCGATCGGGCCGTCGGTCGGGCTGATCAGCGCCTGGATCATGACCTTCAGGCCGCCGTCGAGTTCGTGCACCTCGTCCGACTTCGTCCGCAGGAAGCTGGTGAAGCCCAGGTCGCGCAGCTCGTCCTCGAGCTGGCTGGTCGGGTACTCCGGCAGGAGCACCGTGGCCTTCTTGCTGATGAAGCGCTTGAGGTGCTCCGCGTCGAAGTGGTCGCGGTGCAGGTGTGACACGTACAGGTAGTCGACGTCGCCGAGTGTCTCCCAGTCCAGCAGGGAGTTGTCCGGGAAGGGGAACCACGACGCGAAGAACGCCGGATTGACCCACGGGTCGCACAGAATGCTGCCGGCGGCGGTGTCGATCCGCATGCTCGCGTGTCCCGTGCCCGTGATCCGCACCGTCTTGCTCCCTTGACCCGTGAATACGACCTTGACCATGAACGACCTTGACCCTGAACGACCTTGACCCATGAATACGGCCGCGTCGAAGGTAGAACCCGGTCGGGAGACCCTGGAAGGGACTTTCGACCCGGTTCTGAGGGCCACTGGCAAGGGGAGCGGGAATGACGAATGACGGCCGGTTGGCATTGGTGACCGGCGCCGCCGGGGACATCGGGCGGAGCCTGTGCCACAAACTCGTGGCGCGCGGGTTCCGCGTCGTCGGGTGGGACATCGTGCCCGCTGTGGACGGTGTGCCCGTCGCCGGGTGGCAGACCGTCGACCTCTCGGGTGACACGGTTCCCACGCGGGCCGCGGGGGCTCTGGCCGGGCTGGGGCCGCTCACCGCGGTCTTCCACGTCGTCGGCGGTTCGGACACCGCCGAATTGGGCGTGGAGGATCTCACGAAGGTCCCGCTCGACGCGTTCCGCCGTACGATCGGATTGAATTTGATCTCGGCTTTTGCGGTCATTCAGGCGACGATCGACGAGGTACGCCGGGCCGGCGGTGACCGGTCATACACGCTGGTCTCGTCGACGAACGCGCTGGGCGGCTATCGTGCGCCGGGATACTCGGCGGCGAAGGCGGGCCTGCACGGGATGGTGCGCGCGCTGGCCGGTCCCCTCGGCGTGGACGGTATCCGGATCAACGCCGTCGCGCTCGGCACGACGCGGACCGCCAACTTCGTGCGCCTCGCTGAGGAACTCGGCCGGCAGGCGGACTTCGGCCGTATCGGCGCGAAGATCCCGCGCGGCCGGGTCCTCAGCCCGGACGAGGCCGCCGACTCCCTGATCTCGATCGGAGTCGACAATCCGGCGGTGTCCGGCACGGTCCTCGTCGCGGACGCGGCGCAGAGCCTCACCCGGCCCTGATCCCTACATCGCGGCCTGCTCACCGTCCAGTGCGGAATGCAGCGCCTGCATGGAGCGGACAGCGGAGCGGACCTCCTGCAGCACCTGAAAAGTCTCCGGAGTCTTGACCCACGGGTTCGACCTCGTGTCGAAGCCGACCGTGTCGACATGGCATCGGTATTGCAGCGTCAGGAGCCGGACGGCATCGCAGTGCTGGAAAGGCACGAAGATGTCCGTCGTCACGAGCAGCAGTCGCGCCCCTTCGGGTCGGGGCTCCACCAGCTCGGCCCAGCCGATGAACGTGTCTCCCGTGTTGGCTCGCATGCCGGGACGGGTCGAGGGCGCTGCCAGCACGTGCACGGGGGGTCGCGTGTCCTCGTACGACCGGATCCACCACGGCTGGCCCGTGTCGCTGACGCCCGACCTGCGGCTGGGAGGTTGTCCGAGTCTCAGGGCCCGTCGCAGCCCCACCTCGACGGCGTCGCCCTCGGTGGGGCTCTCGGGCAGGCCGAGCTCCTGTGCGACCTGAGCCGGATTGTCGAGCGGCCGGACACTGCCCAGGCCGGCGATGGTCGTCGTGCTGACACCCTGACGTGCGAGATCCGCGGCGAGGTCGGCGCGTGCCAGCATCGTCCGCACACCGCCGCCGAGGACGAGGATGTGGTCGTAGTCGTCGGCGGGTGGCGGGCGATGGCCCAGGAGTCCGAGGGCCGTCGCGGCCGCCTCGATGCGCGCCGTTCGCTCGGGTGAGAAGGTCTCGCCCGTCGCCTGATGCCGTTCGAGACCCTTCCGGTAGTCCCAGCACCGGGCGGAGACCGCCTCCAGTGCGGCAAGGCGATCGCCGAGTGATCCTGTGGGCAGCGGCTCGTGCCGGAATTCGGCGAGCAGGGCCGCCATCGCCTCCGAGTCGATCCACGCCGCTATTCCGTCGAGGTCGCTCGGAAGTGCCACGGGCGCGAACGTGGCCGTCATGCCGTCTTCGCCGGATCGGTGAGCGCGTTGTGGAGGCGCAGCATGGACAGGATCCCGCTGCGGATCTCCTGCAGATACCGGTCCGGGTTCGTCGCGCCGGGTGCGAGCGGCACCGTGACGCGGGCCGGATCGAAGCCGATGGTGTCCAGTCCGCATCCGTATCGCATGCCGAGCATCCGGATGGCGTCGCTGTGCTGGAACGGGACGTAGATCGGCGAGGTGACCACCAGGATGCGGTCGGTGGTCTGCAGCTGAACGCGGTTCGCCCAGAACTCGTACGTGTCCGGGGTGTTGGCGCGGCGGGTGTCGGGCTCGCTCGACGGCGCGGCGAGCACATGGATCTCCGGAACCGCTCCACCGCTGTACGTGCGCACCTCCCAGGAGCTGTGCGTGACGTCGCCGTCGGAGATCGCCCGGTCCGCCGGCTCGTCCAGTCCGAAGGCGATGCGCACCCCGGCGTCCATGGCGTCGACCTCGTACGTCGCGCCGGCCAGCTCCGGCAGCGCGGTCTCCGCCGCGTTGAGCGGCCGGAAGCTGCCCAGTGCGGCCAGCTCGGGCGCCGTCGCGGCCCCGGACTTCACGATGTCCGCGGCGTACCGGGTCCGCTGCAGGCAGGCACGGCCCAGACCGCCGAGGACGAGGATGTGATCGTACGAGGAGTGCGCCGGCTGAGCGGCGTCCACCAGCCGCAGTGCCCTCGCCGCGGCGAGGATCAGATCGGCGGTCGCCTCGTCGAATTCCGGCGCCGTGACCTGATCGCGTTCGACGCCGCCCCGGCGGCGGAAGTCCCAGTGCTCCCCGGAGAAGTCGTCGAGCCAGAGCAGCACGTCCTCGACCTGAGTGTCGGGCAGGCTGCCGCCGTACGCGGAGACCAGCTCCCGTATCGGCTCGGACGTCACCCAATCGCGGATCTGGTCGTCGGTCTTGTCCGGCTGGAAGCCGGGCTCGCAGACGGGCAGGTCGACGGGCGCGAACGTCACCATATCTCTCCTTCGAGGGTCGCCGCGCCACGAATACTATGGCAGGCGCGGTCCCCTGAGGACATTCACTCTCCGGGCGCCGTTGAGGATTGCCGACGGGCAGACGGTGCCCCGCGGGTAAGGTGTCACCGGAAATGACACGACCGGCGGTATCAGGAGCGCGCTGTGCATCTGCAAGATCTTCGAGGCCGGCGCGTCGCTGTCTGGGGTACCGGCCGGGAGGCCATCGCCGCTGCTGAGGCCATCGCCCCGCACGAACCGAGCGAGATGATCGCCGTCCAGGACAAGGCGACCTTCCTGGCTACCGACTGGTCCGGTCATCTCGCCGAGATCGCGCCGCTGTATGTCGGTGAGGACGCGCAACGCCGGCTCCAGTCGATCGACGTGATCGTCCGCTCGCCCATCATCGGTCAGGTCCATCCGCGGATCGTCGAGCACCGCGCGCGTGGCGGCATCGTCACGGGCGGCACCGCGCTCTGGATGGCCGACCACGCGTCCCGCACGGTCGGGGTCACGGGCAGCAAGGGGAAGAGCACGACCGCGACGCTCGTCAGCCAGCTCCTCGAGGCCGCGGGACGGCCCAACACGCTCGGTGGCAACATCGGCGTCGCCGCGCTCGCCCTGCCCGAGTCGGAACGGTACGTGCTCGAGCTGAGCGTCTACCAGTGCGCCGACCTCGACGACTCACCCCGGATCGTGGCCCTCACCTCGCTGTTCCCCGAGCACCTGGACTGGTCCGGCAGCGAGAGCGGGTATTACCGCGACAAGCTCAACGTGGCGATGCACGGGGCCGAGGCCGTCGTCTACAACGCGCAGGATCAGCGCCTGTTCGCCGAACTGCAGGCTCAGCGATCCGAACTGCCCCTCGTCGCGGCGAATCATCCGGACTCCTTCCACGTCGCCGAGCGCGCCGACGGCGAACGCTGGGTCTTCCTCGCCGGGGAGCCGCTGTTCCCGCGGAACCTGTTCAGGCCCGTCGGCCGGCACAACGAAGCCAACCTGTGCGTGGCGCTCGCCACGGTGCAGAGCGAGGGCGTCGACGTACTGGCCCATCGCACGGTAATCGCCGAGGCGGTCGCCGCCTACGAAGCGCTCGAGCAGCGGCTCACCGTACTGCCGGATCCATCCGGTGTGACTTTCGTGGACGACTCGTTGTCGACGATCCCTCAGTCGGCCATCTACGCGATCGAGGCGTACGCGGATCGTCCGTTGACCGTGATTCTCGGCGGTGAGAATCGGGGCGTCGACTACAGCCCGTTGCGTGCCTTCTTCGAGGAGAGCAAGGTCTCCGCCACGCTCGTCGGCATCCCGGACAGCGGCGAACTGATCCTGGACCTGCTGAAAGACCTGCCGGGCGTACGGACGATCCTGGCGGACGACCTCGTTCAGGCCGTGCACCTGAGCCGGGAGCACACACCGGCGGGCGGTGTCGTGCTGCTGTCGCCGGCCGCTCCGAGTTACGGGCGTTTCGACAACTGGCAGCATCGGTCACGGGTGTTCCGCGAGGCGATCGAGGCGACGGCGATCGGTGACTGAAGGTGGTGGGCGCGTCACCATGGACGTCACCTTCGCCACGGAAGCCACTCCTGGCCGCCCGAACGAAGACCATCTGATCGCCACGGCGTCGTTCGTCATCGTCATCGACGGCGTCACGGTGCCCGCCGGCGTCCGTACCGGCTGTGTGCACGATGTGCCCTGGCTCGTGCGTAACCTGACGGATCTGCTGGTCGCGGGCTTGTCGGACGACGAGCATGCGACTCTGCGCGCTGTCACGGCCGACGCCATCCGGGGTCTCCGCCGACGCCATGAGGCAACGTGCGACCTGAGCAACCCGGACAGCCCCTCGGCCACACTGGCGATGCTTCGCCTGCGTGGGGGAGACCTCGACTACCTCGTGCTGTGCGACTCCTCGGTCGTCCTGGAGCGGCACGACGGGTACGAGGTCGTCACCGATGATCGCACCGCTCGGCTCCCCGCGTACGACATCGCATCGGTCGCCAGGCTGCGCAACGCCCCCGGTGGGTTCTGGGTCGCCTCGACGGATCCGCGGGCGGCCGACGAGGCGCTGGCCGGAACCGTGCCCGTGGGTCAGGTTCGTCGTGCCGTGGTGCTGAGCGACGGGGCGGCACGGTACGTCGAGCGATTCGGGCACACCTGGGCGGACCTGTTCGGACTCGCTGAGCGCGACGGCCCGCGAGCCGTTCTCAAGGGCGTACGGGAGGCCGAGTCCGCCGTCGCCTCCGGTCAGCGAATTCGCGGCAAGCAGTTCGATGACGCCACTCTCGCGCTGTGTATTTTCGAGGCCTCGGCGTAACACTTTTCGTTCATCGCAATTGCGGGGCGAAAAGTGTTACGCGAAGGGCAATCGGTGAGTCGTCACTGCCTCTGAGCTGCGCTTGAATGACTGGGAGCGCTCCCGTAGCATGCGGGAAACGGCCGTTTTAAACGTACGTAACGATCGATCCCCCGCGATCTCCGGCCGTTATCCCCGTCAGGAGAAAAGCATGCGCAAATTCAGAGCCGCCGCTATCAGCGGTGTCCTGCTCGCCGGCTCGGCAGCTGCCGCGGTGACGCTGCCCGCCGCCGCTGCCGCCGGATGCTCGGTGAACTACGCGGTCTCGTCGGAGTGGGGAGGTGGTTTCGGCGCCGCCGTGACCATCACCAACCTCGGCGACGCGATCAATGGGTGGACGCTCACCTGGTCCTACGGCGCCGGTCAGCAGGTGACCCAGGCCTGGAACGCGACAGTCACCCAGTCCGGCGCCGCGGTGACGGCCCGCAACGTCAGCTACAACGCGGCGATCGCCACCAGCGGCAGCGTCTCGTTCGGGTTCAACGGCTCGCAGACCGGCAGCAACCCGGTGCCGGCCGGGTTCACCCTCAACGGCGTGGCCTGCACCGGCGGCACCACACCCTCGTCGCCGTCCGCACCACCGTCGTCGCCGTCCACGCCGCCGTCGTCCTCACCCCCGCCGCCGACGTCGTGCACGCTGCCGTCGTCCTACCGCTGGTCGTCGACCGGCCCGCTGGCGCAGCCCAAGTCCGGCTGGGCTTCTCTCAAGGACTTCACCATCGCCCCCTACCAGGGCAAGCAACTGGTGTACGCCACCACCCACAGCAGCAGCGCCACCGGCGGCTGGGGTTCGATGAACTTCGGTCTCGTCGACAACCTCAACCAGCTCGGCTCGGCCAGCCAGAACACCATGAGCCAGAGCACCGTCGCGCCGTCGCTGTTCTACTTCGCGCCGAAGAACATCTGGATCCTCGCTCACCAGTGGGGTCCGACGTCGTTCTCGTACCGCACGTCGACCAACCCGGCCAACGCCAACGGCTGGTCGGCCGCGCAGACGCTGTCGACCGCGAAGATCACCGACTCCAGCACCGGCGTGATCGACCAGACGATCATCGGCGATGACCAGAACATGTACCTGTTCTTCGCCGGTGACAACGGCAGGATCTACCGCCAGATCATGCCGATCGGGAACTTCCCGGGCAGCTTCGGCTCCAGCTACACCACGATCATGAGCGACACCTCGGAGAACATCTTCGAGGGGCCGCAGGTCTACAAGGTGCAGGGCCGCAACCAGTACCTGATGATCATCGAGGCCAGGACCAGCTCCTGGGAGCGCTACTTCCGCTCCTTCACGGCGACCAGCCTGAGCGGCACCTGGACGCCGAACGCGACGACCTACAACAACCCGTTCGCGGGCAAGGCCAACAGCGGCGCCACCTGGACCAACGACATCAGCCACGGCGAACTCCTCCGTACGAGCGCGGACCAGACGAACACGATCGACCCCTGCAATCTGCAACTGCTCTACCAGGGACGTTCCCCCAGCTCCGGCGGTGACTACGGTCTGCTGCCCTACCGTCCCGGCCTGCTCACCCTCCTCCGATAACCCCGGAAAGGTTCCGTTCGCCATGCGCATCCCCAGAAACGGGCGCTTCGCCCTGCTCTCCGGAGCCCTCGCCACCGTCCTCGTCGCCGCCGGCGTCGCGGTGACCGGCTCCGCCGAGGCGGCCACCACACTCGGTGCCTCGGCCGCACAGACCGGCCGCTACTTCGGCGTCGCCACCAGTGCGTTCCGGCTCTCCGACACGAACTACATGACGATCCTCAACCGCGAGTTCAACTCGATCGTCGCCGAGAACGACATGAAGTGGGACGCCACCGAACCGCAGCAGGGCCGCTTCAACTACACCAACGGCGACCGGCTGGTCAGCCACGCCCAGAGCCGGGGGATGAAGGTACGCGGTCACGCCCTGCTCTGGCACGCCCAGCAGCCCTCCTGGGCGCAGGGCATGTCCGGAAGCGCCCTGCGCAACGCCGCGATCAACCACGTCACCCAGGTCGCCACCCACTTCCGCGGGAAGATCCATTCCTGGGACGTGGTGAACGAGGCGTTCGCCGACGGTGGCAGCGGCGGCCGCCGCGACTCCAACCTGCAGCGCACCGGCAACGACTGGATCGAGGCCGCGTTCCGCGCCGCACGGGCCGCCGATCCCGGCGCCAAGCTCTGCTACAACGACTACAACACCGACGGCATCAACGCGAAGTCCACCGGCATCTACAACATGGTCCGTGACTTCAAGTCCCGCGGCGTGCCGATCGACTGCGTCGGCCTGCAGTCACACCTGGGCACCACACTGGACTCCACCTACCAGCAGAACATCCAGCGCTTCGCCGACCTCGGCGTCGACGTCCAGATCACCGAGCTCGACGTCCAGCAGGGCGGCAACCAGGCGAACATCTACGCCTCGGTGACCCGCGCCTGCATGGCCGTGGCCCGCTGCACCGGCATCACCGTCTGGGGTCTCCGGGACCCGGAATCCTGGCGTACCGGCGCGAACCCGCTGCTGTTCGACGGGAACGGCAACAAGAAGGCCGCCTACACCTCGGTCCTCAACGCCCTCAACGCCGGCGGCCCGACGACCCCCGGCTCACCCTCGGTCTCACCTTCCGCCTCCTCGCAGCCGCCCGCTCCCGGCGGATGCAGCGCCCAGGTGACGCTGAACTCGTGGAACGGCGGCTACACCGCCACCATCCGGGTGACCGCAGGTTCCGGCGCGCTCAACGGCTGGAGCGTCGGCGTGACCGTGCCGTCCGGCGGCGCGGTGACCAGCGCCTGGAACGCCACGAACACCGGCACCAGCGGCCAGGTGACGTTCCGCAACGTCAGCTACAACGGCCAGGTCCCGGCCGGTGGCTGGACCGAGTTCGGCTTCCAGGGCACCGGTACCGGACCCACCGCCACCCCCTCCTGCACCGCATGAGGAGATCGATGGTCCTGACCGCCCTGCCCGCGAGCGCGTCCACCGCGTAGCCCGTCTCGGGCAACCGTCACACCGTCACCAACGTCAGCTGGAACGGCACGGCCGCCCCGGCGAGGAGCGGCTCACATCGCGGTTCCGGAGAAGGCCGGCCTTCTCCGGAACCGCCTTCGTGTTCCTCCTACGGACTTCCCGGGCCGGCGCCATGCTCGGCGACCTGCGGGCCGACGGGCACCGCGGCGGCCGGGCCGACCAGGGAGTAGCCGGAGGCCGCCAGCCAGATGATCATCATCGAGAGAGCGAGCACCGCCCCGGCTGCCATCGCCAGCAGCCCGAAGGCGACGGTGTGGCGCCGCCGGCTCGAGGTCCGGGCCGACGGGGCGGGTGCCGGTTCCGGATGCGGTACGACGTCCTCCCGGCGCTGCTCCTCGCCGATCTGCGCAGCGGGCCCGCCGGCTGTCTCGGCGTGCCACAGGTGGTGAAGCTCCAGCAGTTCCGTGCTCGTGGCGTCGCAGGCCCGGGCGATCCGGGTGAGTGTGGCGAAGTCCGTGGGGACGGCGGTGCCGGAGCAGTAGCGGTGCAGTGCCGAGCGGCTGAGGAAAGTCCTCTCGGCGAGGGTGCTGTAGCTGAGCCCAGAGCGGATCTTCCATCCCTGCAACAGCCGCGCGATGGTTTCCGGGCCTGTCAGTTGGTGCATCTACGTTCCGTTCATGATCGAGGGAGGCGACCCTGCCTCCTGCTTTCCGAGACCCGCGTCTATCCATGGGCGCCGTGGCCGTAGGTGGTCATCGATGCGGCGAGTGGGGCCCTCGGCCCGTCCCGTCCCGCATCCCAACTGGTCGGAAAGTTAACTGGTCAGCGCCATCCTAGCGTCCCGACCGGCTTTTGGATCTTGTGCTCATCAATGTCACACAGGCACCCTGTTGCGCGAGTGACCGCAGCGCCGGCACCGAGGGTTCATCGCCGCGGGCGTTCACTCGGGCCGATCTCGAGATCCGGCCTGCCATTACCAACGGTGGACACCGGCCCGCCCCTTCCGCGGCGGGCTGTCCACCAGAACGGGGAGAAAGTGCGGAACGTACCAACAAAGAGATCGATCACCGTGACAGGTGTTCTGATCGCGCTCGCCGCCTCGGTGGCAGTCGCTTCGCCGGCTGCCGCGGCTGAGGGGACAGTCGTCCAGGGCAAGGTGGACCGTTACGACCGGTCCGCCCTGCGCCCGGCCGAGACGGCAACCGGAGACCTCCGGCAGCGGATGTCCGCCGCCAGGACCGCCTTCGTGCAGGACAACGCCCGGCGGGGCAGCAACGTCGACACCCGGGCCGTGGAGACGTTCACCGACCCGTCCGCACGGGTGATCGTCGCCGCGGGCAACGGCGAGGTCGTCGACGGCATCGACATCGGCACGGCCGACGGCTACCTCGCCGGTGTGGGCATCCGCTCCCACGAGGGGAACACCACCACCACGACGGCCGCGGCCCCTCCGGTGATCGGATTCGCCGGCGAGCCGGACCCGACCGGCTACCAGCGTGCCGCTTCGGGTTCGCACGTCGTCACGGTCGGCGACGATCCCGACCTGGCGATCCCCGGCGGCAGTCTCGTCAACCACGTGAAGAGCTGGTACTGGAAGTACTCCCTTGCCGAGAGCAAGGAGAGCGACGTCTTCACCGCGTCGGAGCGGTCCGGTTCCGACTTCTGGGTGTACGCGCGCCGGGGCGACGCCGACGGGCGCACGTCGGATCTGCAGGGAGCCGCCCTCGTCGACCTGACCATCCGGTCGCGTCCGTGGGGCGGCACGTCCGGCAACTTCAAGCAGCTGCAGTCCCGGGTGCCGTTCGGCGCCGCGCCCAACTGCGTGTCCGGCGGCAACCTCGAGATCTCGTTCGGTGTGTACAAGGTCGTCATGCCGCAGAGCTCCTGCCAGACCGTCAAGGGTGCCACCAACGTCTCGTCGTACGAGTTCGGTGCGGACTGGGACGGCTCGACCTTCAACCTGACGACGATCGAGGCGATGGCCGCGTACAAGGTCAAGGAGGGCTACACCCCCTCCTTCGCCGACTACATCTGGGCGTCGTTCAACATCGGGCCGATGGGCCGCAAGGACGTCAAGTGGACCGACACCGGCTGGTGAGCGGGAATTCCTCCGACAGGTTCGACACTCCTTCTCGTGCAGGACAGGATGGGACTTCCGTGACCAGGACCACCTTGAAGAAGTCAGTGGCCGTGGCGTTCGCCACCGTGTTCGCCGTGTCCGGCGTCGCCGTTACGGGAACTCCGGCGCTCGCCTCGGACCAGAGGCCCGCCGAGGGCACGGTGACCCGGCACGACCGCAGCACCCTGCGGCCGGTCAGCCAGGCCGGCAGCGCCGTTCGCCGGCAGATGACGGCGACCCGTGACGCGTTCGTGCAGAACAACGCGCGACGCGGCGCGCTCCTGGACGCCAGCCAGGTCGCGCTGCTCACCGACCCGGCCGCCCGGGTCATCGTCGCCTCCACCGACGTGGAGGCGATCGACGGTATCGACATCGGCACCGTCGACGGGCGGGTCGCCGGTGTCGGGCTGCGGACCCACGAGTCCGGAGCGGCCGCATCCGGGGCCTCGGTACCTGTCATCGGGTTCGCCGCCGGACCCTCGGCTGTCGGCTTCAAGCAGGACAAGTCGGGTAACCACCTCGTCAAGAGCGCCGACGACAGCGACATCTCCTCGAACTTCCTGCAGAGCTGGTGGTGGAAGTTCACCCTCGAGGAGAGCCGTGAGTCGACGTACCTGACCGCCGCCGAGCGGTCCGGTTCGGACTTCTGGATCTACGCTCGCCGCGGGGAGGCCCAGGCGAAGGCGTCGGGTCACTACCTGGTCGATCTGACGATCCGGTCACGGCCCTGGGGCGGCACGCGCGGCAACTTCAAGGAGATGGTCGACAACGCGCCGAGCGGGACGTCGACGTCGTGCTCGGACAACGGTGCCATCGGGGTCGGGTTCGCGCAGGCCGGCGTCACCATTCCCCGGACCACCTGCTCGTCGATCTCCGGGCTGGGCACCGTCGGTGACTCCGCCTACGAGTTCGGGGCCGACTGGGGTGGCGACACCCGCAACCAGATCGGCATCGAGGCCCTCGGCAGCTTCAAGGTCAAGGAGGGCTACGTTCCCAGCTTCGCCGACTACATCTGGGCGACTTTCGATCCGGGCGTCTTCAGCAGCAACAAGGACGTCCGGTGGAACGACACCGGCTGGTGATCTGACCCCCACGTAACCGTACGCCGCGGACGGGAGCTGGATTCCGTCCGCGGCGTACTCCTCACTGACCAGAAAGCGTTTGAGTGAACAGTTCACCGAGGGGCCGGAGGGTGGCTCTGGCGGTCGCGGCGCTGCTCGCCGTCACCGGGTGCACCACCTCCGAGCCCCCCACCGACCGGAGGCCCAGTCCGGGCGCCGCGGGCACGGCCGACCGGAAACCGTGCCAGGACACCATCGCGGAGAACTGCCGGGAGATCACGGTGGCCGGGCGGATCCACCGCTACTACCTGGCCGCCCCGGAGAAGGGGTCGTCCGACGCGGGTCTGCTCATCGACGTCGGCGGTCCGGGAATGAGCCTGTCCGGCGTCCTCCCGGTCGACTATCCCACCAGCTTCCGCGCGGAGCTCGGCGCGACGACCGCCGGGAAGAACCTGCTGCTGATCGAGGAGCCCTGGGTCACCGGAACCTTCGACCCGTCCTGTACCGCCTCCTCGGGTGAGTTCTACGCGGCCGCCCGCAGCGACTGGCGTGCCCTGGGATCCGCCGCCGCACCGCGGATGCAGTGCCCGTGGGGGCAGGGGACGTACGGATGGACCCGTGATACGTACCGAGAGGTCCTGTCGGCGATCATGGCCAAGGAGGGCCTGAAGACCCTCGACATGGCCGCGATCTCGTTCGGCGCGGTCCGGTACTCCTACATCGACGACATGGTCGGCAACGTGACTCTCGTACGGCCCGCGGCCGCGCCGGGCACATCGAACGCGACGATCCTGCAGGCCCGTACCGAGCAGCTGTGGAAGGCGCTGGCCGGCAGATGCTCGGGGTGCACCACCACCGATGTCCGGCGTAACGTCGATCTTGTCCTGCGGCGATACGCGGGCACCTCGACCGAACTGGCCGGCCGCAGCGTCCCGGTCACCGATTTCGACGTCGCCAGTGCTTTCGTCGCCGCCGCGATCAGCACCGCGGCCGAGCCCTCCCTGCACTGGCGGGCGGGTTCCGGTGACGTCGATCAGAAGGCCGCCGCCCAGCTGTCGGACGCACTGTGGATGCGGATCGGGGAACAGGACGTGAGCCCGGCGCTCGTGGCCTACGCCGACGAGTACTGCCAGGCGTACGCCGGTGCGGTCGTCCCGGACGGGACCGATCCGATCAGTGGCATCCTGACCGCACCCAGCCTCTGCAGCGGCCGGACGGCATCCGGGCATCGCCCGGTACGCCCGGTCGACTGCCTGGTGATCGGTGTGAACGACACGTCCGCGCCGGGCGCGCTGGCGAAGACCTGGACCGTCGACGCGGACGGGATCACGGTGCTCGCCGAGGGACGCAGACACTGGTTCACGGACGTCGACAGATGCGCGAAAGGTAGATGACCTTGCTGAGCAGAGGCACACGAACGGTACTGGCCGTTCTCGTCGCGTTCGCCGCCGGGACACAGCTGGCGGCATGCCAGTCGTCCACGGAGGCGCAGCAGCCCGACACCCGCGCCGTGGACACCTCCCTCCCGGACGGCAAGCTGCTGGAGAGCGTGCTGGCGATCGAGGCGGCACGGGCCACCGGCGCCCGTGACTACTCGTACGTCCCCAAGACGCAACCGGCCGGCCTCACGGAGATGACGCCCGGGCTGCAGACCGGCGTCGTCGCCGACAGCTACACCTTCGGGGACCCGAGCGTGTGGGCCGTCGTCGAGTTCTCCGCCGAGCCGACCGACACCTGCGCCGGCATCCGCCGCGGCGACGACCCGGGGCGGTGCGTCCGGCAGGGCACGATCGCGGCCGCCCGGCCCGGAACGGCATTCGAGAACGTCACGGTGTACTTCACCGGTTCCGGTGGCGCTGGTCCGGGTGCCGGCGAGCCGTCTCCGGTCGCTGCCGCCGAGAGGTTCTGGTCCAGCGTCGAGTTCGTTCCGATCGAGCAGGCCGCCTGGTTCTCCGAACTGCTGTCACGAGCACGGTCCGCTCCGAAGATCTGACACGACCGGGCGTCGCGGGTCCGGGCGGCTAGGCGGGCTTCTTGCGGGACAGGAACGCCTGCATCGCCCGCTGGGCCTCCGGACTCGCGAACAGCGCCGCCGACCGCTGCGCCGCCTCCTCGCCGTCGCGGTCGATGCGGGCGATCAGATCGGCGGTGAGCAGCCGCTTGGTCTCGGCCAGTCCCTGCGGACTGCCCTCGACCAGGTCGGCGAGGGCCGAGGTGACGGCGGTTGCCAGCTCGTCATCCGGCACCGCGCGCGTGACCAGGCCGATCGCGGCGGCCTCGGCGGCGGAGAACGTACGGCCGGAAAGGAAGATGTCCGCCGCCGCCCGGGGCGCCAGGCGCGCCAGCAGGCTCAGCGAGATCGCGGAGGGTGCGAGCCCGAGCCGCACCTCGGTGAGCGCGAACGTCACCGACTCCGCCGCGATCACCATGTCGGCCGTGCCGACGATACCGAGCCCACCGGCGCGGACCGGGCCTGCCAGTTCGACGACGACCGGCTTGGGCAGGGTGGCGATCCGACGCTGGAGAGCGACGATCGCGCGCGGCCCCTCGGGGGAGAGGCCCTGTTGCGCCTCGCTGAGATCGGCACCCGAGCAGAACACCCGGCCACTGGACCGTAGGAGCACCACGCGTACCGAAGGGTCCTGCGAGGCGGCGGCCAGGTGATCGCCGAGCTCGGTCAGCAACTGCCTGCTCAGCGCGTTGCGGTTGTGCGGGCTGTCCAGCGTGATCGTGGCGATGCCGGCGTCGGCGGCCAGGTGGACGAGCATCAGTACGACCGGGGAAGCTTGAGGGAGAACTGCGCGATGAAGTTCAGTGCCATCTCGCGGCTGACCGGTGCGATCCGCGACAGCCGTACGTTGGCGAGGGCCTGAACCAGCCCGTACTCGACCGCCAGCCCGTTGCCGCCGTGGGTCTGGATCGCCTGGTCGACCGCCTTGCACGCGACCTCACCGGCGGCGTACTTTGCCATGTTCGCCGCCTCCCCGGCCGCGAGCAGGTCGCCCGCCGCGTCGAGGGCCGCGGCCTTCTGCGTCAGCAGCCGGGCGGCCTCGATCTCGACGTGGATCTGCGCGAGCGGATGCGCTATCGCCTGGTGCGTGCCGATCGGCGCACCCCAGACCTCCCGCTGCTTCGCGTATTCGACGGCCTTGCGCAGCGCCCACCGTGCGGTGCCGGTGGCCTGCGACGCCGCCATGATCCGTTCCGGGTTGAGCCCGGCGAACAGCTGGTCGAGGCCGGCGTCCTCCCGGCCCACCAGTGCGTCGGCGGGGAGCCGGACGTCGTCGAAGAACAGGGTGAACTGCTTCTCCGGCGAGACGAGCCCGGTCTCGATCGGCTGGTGGACGAAGGCGTCGGTCGGCACCATGAACAGCGCCGGTTTGAGCTTGCCGGTCCGCGCGTCCTCGGTACGCGCGACGACGAGCACGTGACCGGCCTCGTCCACTCCGCTGATGTACGTCTTGCGCCCGCTCAGCACCCAGTCGCCACCGTCCCGGCGGGCCCGCGTGACGATCTGGTGCGAGTTCGAGCCGGCATCCGGTTCGGTGATGCCGAAGGCGTACCGCGACTCACCACTGGCCAGCCCCGGCAGCCAGCGCTGTTTCTGCTCGTCGGTACCGGAGCGGGCGATGATCGTGCCGACGATGGCCGGTGACACGACCAGCAGCAGCAAGGGGCACCCGGCGGTCGCCAGCTCCTCCACGACGGCGGCCAGGTCACCGATGTCGCCGCCGCCACCGCCGTACTCCTCGGGAATCGAGACTCCCAGGTAACCGGCCTTGGCGGCCTCGTCCCAGAGCTCGGTCGTCTTGGCTCCCCGGGCCGCGGCCCCGTAGAAGTACGACTCGCCGTACTTGCTCCCGAGCTGGTGGACCGCCGCCCGCAGGTCGCGCCGCTCCTCGGACTCGACGAAGTTGATCACGACTTCTCCTCGATGACGGCGAGCACGGCGCCCGCGACGACCTGCCGGCCCACACTCGCGGTGAGCTCGGTGACGGTTCCGTCCGTCGGCGCGGTGACGGTGTGCTGCATCTTCATGGCTTCCAGTACGACGATCGGATCGCCCTTGCTCACCACGGCGCCCACCTCGACGGCCACCGCCGTGATCGCCGCGGGCATCGGCGCCAGCAGCGAGCCCTGAGCGACCGCCTCGGCCGGGTCGACGAAGGTCGGGACCAGCTCGAAACCGGCGGATCCGTGCGGCCCGTCGACGTCCACCGAGTCCCCGGCGACGGTCACCCGGTACGTCTCCCGGATCGGGCCGTCGCTCAGAACGACCCGGTCATCCCGCGCGTCGACGACGCTGACGCCGTCGACGAAGTCCGACACCAGCCGGCGGCCGATCGACGAATAGGTCACGGCGTACGTCTCCGAGCCCCGCCGGTAGACACGCTGGCGGGGCTGCGCGGCGGCGTTGCGCCATGCTGCGGGGATCCGGCCGAGCACCGGCGCGGCCGCGGCGGTCCGGGTGGCCTGCCCGATGGCGGCGGCGAGCGCGGCCTTGGCGAGCGTCCGCGGATCGGGACCGGCGGTCCACAGGTCGAGGCGTTCGTCGAGCAGGGTGGTGTGCATCCGCCCGGCGACGAATTCGTCGTCGGTGATCACGGCTCGGAGCAGGTCGAGGTTGGTGGTGACGCCGTGCAGCCGTGCCCGGCGCAGAGTGTCGTCGAGCATGCGGATCGCGGCGTCACGATCGGCGGCGTAGGCGATGACCTTGGCGAGCATGGCGTCGTAGTGGACGCCCACCTCACTGCCGGCCTCGACGGCGGAGTCCACCCGTACGCCCGGATGCCCTGGAATGTCGAAAGCACGGACGCGACCGGTCTGTGGCGCGAACCCGGCGGCCGGATCCTCGGCGTAGAGCCGCACCTCGATCGCGTGACCCGAGATCGCGGGCGCCGAGCCGGTCAGGGGCTTGCCCTCGGCGACGGCCACCTGAAGGGCGACCAGGTCGAGGCCGGTGACGCATTCGGTGACCGGGTGCTCGACCTGAAGACGGGTGTTCATCTCGAGGAAGAAGATCCGCTCCCGATCGACGAGGAACTCGACCGTTCCCGCTCCGCGGTACCCCACCGCCTCGGCGGCCTTTCGGGCGAAGGCATGCAATGCGGTACGGGTCTCCATCGCCAGATGTGGCGCGGGCGCCTCCTCGACCACCTTCTGATGGCGACGCTGGATGGAGCAGTCCCGGTCACCCAGCACCCAGACGGTGCCGTGCATGTCGGCGAGAACCTGCACCTCGACGTGCCGTGCCGTCGGCAGGTACGGCTCGGCGAAGACGGTCCCGTCCCCGAACGCCGAGGCCGCCTCCGCCTCGGCGTCCGCGACCTGCCCGGCGAGCCGGTCGAGTGAATCCACGATCCGCATGCCCCGGCCGCCGCCACCCGCCGACGCCTTGACCAGCAGCGGCAGGTCCGACGCCGTGACCGTCGCGAGGTCGGCCGCAAGGACCGGCACCCCGGCAGCCGCCATGATCCGCTTGGCGCCGATCTTGCTGCCCATCGACTCGATGGACTCAGGGCTCGGGCCGATCCAGGTGAGACCGGCCCGCTCGACCGCCCGGGCGAAGCCGGCATTCTCGGAGAGGAACCCGTACCCGGGGTGGACGGCGTCGGCGCCCGCCGCGAGTGCCGCCTCGATGATCAGGTCACCGCGCAGGTAGGTGTCGGCGGGAGCGTTGCCCGGCAGCCGGATCGCCTGATCGGCCTCGGTGACGAACGGGGCCGCGGCGTCGGCGTCGGAGTGGACGGCGACGGTCGCGATACCGAGCTCGCGGCAGGTGCGGAACACCCGGCGCGCGATCTCCCCACGGTTGGCGACCACGATTCTGCGGATCACTGGACCTCCTTTCACAGACGGAAGACGCCGTAGCCACGGGCGCCGGCGACCGGCGCGCTGTGGATCGCCGACAGGCAGATGCCCAGGATGGTGCGGGTGTCGCGGGGGTCGATGACCCCGTCGTCGTAGCCCAGCCCGGAGGTGAAGTAGGCCAGGGACTGCTCCTCGACCTGTTTCTCGACGGCGGCGCGCATGTGCGCGTCGGCCTCTTCGTCGAACGGCACCCCACGGGCGGCGGCGGCCTGCTGGGAGACGATCGAGATGACCCCCGCGAGCTGCGCCGGACCCATGACCGCCGACTTGGCGCCGGCCCAGCTGAACATGAACCGTGGGTCGTACGCGCGGCCGCTCATCCCGTAGTTGCCGGCCCCGTACGAGGCGCCCAGCACCACCGACAGATGCGGAACCGTCGAGTTCGACACCGCGTTGATCATCTGAGCGCCGTGCTTGATGATGCCGCCCTGCTCGTACTCGGCGCCGACCATGTAACCGGTCGTGTTGTGCAGGAACAGCAGCGGCGTGTCGCTCTGGTTGGCCAGCTGGATGAACTGGGCGGCCTTCTGCGCCTCCGGGCTGAACAGCACGCCCTGCGCGTTGGCGAGGACGCCGATCGGATAGCCGTGCAGCTGTGCCCAGCCGGTCACCAGCGACGGGCCGTACAGCGGCTTGAACTCGTCGAAGTCGCTGCCGTCCACGATGCGGCCGATGACCTCGCGGGGATCGAACGGGACCTTGAGGTCGGACGGCACGATGCCGAGCAGGTCCTCGGTGTCCAGCAGCGGCTCGGCGTACTCCCTCCTCGGGGCCGGCCCGGCCTTTCGCCAGTTGAGGCGGCGCACGATGGAACGCCCGATCCGCAGCGCGTCGAGCTCGTCGACGGCCAGGTAGTCGGCCAGGCCCGACGTCCGCGCGTGCATCTCGGCCCCGCCGAGCGACTCGTCGTCGGACTCCTCGCCGGTGGCCATCCTGACCAGCGGCGGCCCGCCGAGGAACACCTTCGCCCCGCCCTTGACCATGACGGTGTAGTCGCTCATGCCCGGCACGTACGCGCCGCCGGCCGTGGAGTTGCCGAACACCAGCGCGATCGTCGGCCGGCGGTCGGCGCTCGCGACGGTGAGGTTGCGGAACACCGCGCCGCCGGGGATGAAGATGTCCTTCTGCGTCTGCAGGTCCGCCCCGCCGGACTCGACGAGCGTGACGGTGGGCAGCCGGTTCTGCCCGGCGATCTGGTTGGCGCGGAAGATCTTCCGCACGGTCACCGGGTTGGAAGCGCCGCCCTTCACGGTCGGGTCATGGGCGATGATCATGCACTCGACGCCCTCGATCACGCCCAGACCGGTGACGACCGAGCCGCCGACCGTGAAGTCGGTTCCCCAGCCGGCCAGGACGCCGAGCTCGAGGAACGGCGAGTCGGGGTCGACGAGCAGCTCGATGCGCTCGCGGGCGGTCAGCTTGCCGCGCCGGTGGTGCCGCTCGACGGCCTTGGGGCCACCGCCGGCCAGTGCCGTGGCCTGCTGTTCCGCCAGATCGGCGACGCGTTCCAGCATCGCCTCCCGGTTGGCGGCGTAGCCGGGCGAGGTGGAGTCGACGCTGGTTTTCACGGGAGAAGCTCCTTGGGCAGGTTCACGACTCGTGCGCGCAGCCACTCGCCGACGGCCTTGGCCTGCGGGTCGAAGCGGGTGGAGGAGGCGACACCGTCACCGAGAAGTCCGTCGATCACGATGTTCACGGCGGCCAGGTTCGGCAGCGCGAAGACCTCGACGCCGAGTCCCGCCGCCTCCGGAAGGAGCCGGGCGACCTCGGCCGGCGTCAGCCAGGCGCTCAGCCACGCGTAGGCGTCGGCTCGCCGGGGATGGTCCGCCGGGATCCATACCCCCACGTTCGCGGTTCCGCCCTTGTCCCCGGACCGGGCGAAGACCAGACGACCCAAAGGCACATTCACTTCGGTGGTACGGCTGTGGCGTGCCGCCGTTGTCGGTGTCGTCGTGGGCGTATCCGCGGTGACCGGTGGCGGCCCGATGCCGACCGTGGTGCCGTCGGGCCGGACGACCACGTGCGGCACCTGATCCTGGGGCAGGTAGGCGGCACGGTAGATCCCGAACGGGGCGCCCGCCCCGGGTGGCGCGGTCACGTGGAAACCCGGGTAGGACGCGAGCGCCAGCTCGACGGCGGCACTGCTGAACGCGCGGCCCACGACTGCCGGATCGGTGTCCTTGACGTGGCAGCGCAGCACCGCCGAGGCCGCCGCCTCGCTGGCCGGGTCGGCGTGGTCGGTCCGCGCCAGATCCCACACGACCTCCGCCGGTGGCCGTGCACTGAGCGCGCTCGTCATCTGCTCGCGTACCCAGCGCTCCTTCTCCTCGATGTCCAGGCCGGTCAGCACGAACTCGACGGAGTTGCGCCACCCGCCGGCGCTGTTGAGGGCGACCTTCGTCGTCGGGGGAGGGGCGACACCCCGTACCGAGGTGATCCGCACCCGATCGGGGCCGGCCTGCTCCAGCTCGACCGAGTCCAGGCACGCGGTCACGTCGGGATTGGCGTAGTGGGGGCCCGCGACCTCGTACACCAGTTGTGCCGTGACCGTGTCGACCGTGACCGCCCCGCCGGTGCCGGGATGTTTGGTGATCACGGCCGTCCCGTCCGCGCTGAGCTCGGCCAGCGGAAAGCCCAGCGGACGGGTCGTGTCGACGCCGGCGAAGCCGGAGAAGTTGCCACCCGTGGCCTGCGTGCCGCACTCGAGGACGTGACCGGCGACGACCCCGGCAGCCAGGCGGTCGAAGTCGGTGCGCTCCCAGCCGAACTCCGCGACGGCCGGTCCCAGCGTCAGCGCCGCGTCGGTGACACGGCCCGTGACGACGATGTCGGCACCCGCGCGGAGCGCCTCGGCGATCCCGAAAGCGCCGAGGTAGGCGTTGGCCGTCAGCGCGCCCGCCCAGCCGTGTGCCCCGGCCTCGCCGATCAGGTCGTCACCCTGCACGTGGGCCACGGCGACGTCGACGCCCTGTTCCCTCGCCAGGGACCGGACGGCCTCCGCGAGCCCGGCCGGGTTAAGGCCGCCCGCGTTGGTCACGATCCGCACCCCGCGTCGCCGGGCGAGCGTGAGGCAGCCGCCGAGTTGCCGCAGGAACGTCTTCGCGTAGCCGAGCGACGGGTCCTTCTGCCGGTCCCGGCCGAGGATGAGCATGGTCAGTTCGGCCAGGTAGTCCCCGGTCAGGTAGTCCAGCGGCCCGCCCTCGATCATCTCGGACATCGCCGAGAAGCGGTCACCGTAGAAGCCCGAGCAGTTCCCGATGCGGATCGTACGCATTGTCAGGCTCAACACCTCAGTGAGTAGTGGGTGACCGCCACACTAGACTTTCTGACAAAGTAGTCAAGTAACGAGAGGGGTGTCCGGTGGGACGTGCTCGAACGAACCCCGCGCCTACCGCGCCGGCCACCGCCAGGGGCCGCCGGACCCACGACGCGCTGATCGTCGCCGGTCGGGAGGTGATCGAGGAGCACGGTTGGGCGGGGTTCACTCCCGAGGCGGTCACCCAGGCGGCGGGCGTGTCGTACGGGACCTTCTACACGTATTTCGAATCCAAGGACGACCTGCTCCGCAAGATCGTCCAGGCGGCGGCCGACGAGATGTACGCCGCCAGCCGGGTGCCGGACACCCTCGACGACCCGTACGCGCGGATCGTGGAGGCGAACCGCCGCTACCTGGCCGCCACCGGCCGGGCCGCGAAGGTGCTGCGGATGGTCGAGCACGGCGCGTACCTCGACGACAACCTCCGCCGCCTGCTCCTGGAGATCCGCGAGTTCTACGTCGGCCGCAGCGAGGAGGGCATCCGGCGTCTGCAGGTGGCCGGACTCGCCGACCCCGGCCTCGACCCGCGCCTGACGGCGATCGCGCTGGGTGCCATGGTGGAGCAGGTGGCCGTGATCATCAACGAGCTCCGCGAGCCCCTCGACACTGAGAAGATGGTCGACCACCTGTCCCGGATCTGGGCGTCCGCCCTGGGCCTCCGGGTTCCGTCCGAGTGAATGCGACAGGCGCCTGCCTCGGCCCCGCGGGTGGAGTTGCCGCTCCACCCGCTCTGCAACGACTAATTTGCAAGGGCCTATCTTGATGCTGACAGAATGGGAATCCCAAAAGAAGCCCTTGCGCCTCGCAAGGCTAGTCTTTGAGGCGCACCTTCCTCGCACTTCCATCAAAGGGACATTCGGGAGGAGTCAGGTATGCCTGGTGCTACGGGCCCCATCGTTCCTCGCCGCCGGCTGGCCGAAGAGCTCAAGCGGCTGCGCCTCGAGGACGGCCGAAGCCTCGAAGACGTCGCCCGGGCCCTCCTGATCTCCACCTCCAAGCTCTCCCGGCTCGAGAACGCCCAGGGAAGCCCGCAGCCGCGCGACGTGCGCGACCTGATCCGGGAGTACGGCGTCGAGAGCACCATGGCCGACCGGATGATGCGGTGGGTGAGCGCCGCCCGCCGCCAGGGCTGGTGGACCGACTACTCCTTCACCTCCGAGGGCTTCGCCGCGGGCCTGGACGTGCACGTCGCCTACGAGTCCGAGGCGACGGTGGCACGCACGTACGCCATCCCGTTCTTCCCCGCTCTGCTGCAGACCGACGAATACGTGCGGGCGCTGTACAGGTCGCTCGAGCCGTGGCGGGGCGACGAGGAGATCGATCAACTGGCTCAGCTACGACAGCGACGCCGTGAACTGCTCGACGAAACCGAGGGCCGCCCGCCGCTGCAGATCACCACGGTGTGCCACGAGACCGCGCTGCGGCAGGTGGTGGGCGACGAGGGGATCCTGCGCCGGCAGCTGGAAACCCTCCTGGAAGGGCTCGACCGGCCGAACGTGGAGATGCGGGTGCTGCCGTTCAGCGCGTCGCCGCCGTTCACGTCGACCTGCATGTGGACGTACTTCGAGTTCGGCGACGCCCTGGACCGCGACGTCGTGCATGTCGAGACCCACGCCGGATACCTGCTGCTCGAGACGGCCGACAGCCTCACTCAATACCGTCGTTACTTCGACGAACTGCAACGGCGCTCGCTGAGCACCCGAGCATCCCGCGATCTGATCCGGGCCGCGGTCCGGTCCCGATAAGGCGATGAGGGATCAATCGGTGAAGAGTCTCGACCACATCTGGGAAGAGATCTCGAAGAACGACTTCGTCGTCGTCGACGACGAGGACCTGCGGCTGGACCCGGGCACACGTCGGCACATCACCGCGACGTACTTCACCGAGCAGGTGCTCGAGGGCGACCATCCCGCGGTGCACCGGGACCGTGACCGTGCCCGGGACGTCCTCCGGTACCGCTGGAACGGCGATCGGCTGGCGCTGCGGGAACACGACGAGATAGTGATAACGGATCGCAGCGGGGTCGCCGGCTCACGTACCCACGCCCGGGTCCCCCTGCTGGCGGACCCGCTGATGGAGGCCTGGGTGCGATCCGCGATGACGCTCGTCCCGCCCCATCTGCGCCACGAGGACGGCACCTTCGGCGTCAACTTCCTGCGCACCCGGACGAACGTGGTGTCCGGCCCGCATCAGGACGAGGAGGAGTACGTCATGGTGTACGTCGCCGACAAGCACGCCGACGGCGCCGAGACGACCCTGCACGCCGTCGACGACCCGGCCCGCATCGTGTACAGGGTCACCCTCGAGCCCGGCCAGATGATCGTCTTCCGGGACGCGGCCTTCCTGCACAACGCCTCACCGCTGGTGGGCCGCCCGGGCACACCGCCGTGGCGCGATGCCATCGTCTGCACCGTCAACTACAGCGACACGTACGACCTGAGGTCATCGGTCTTCTAGCCCGGACAGGCGGGTGCGGACCTCGTCGGCCTCCGGCAGGCCGAGATCGGTGTAGAGGGCCAGTGCCTGCTCGTAGTGTTCCACGGCCCTGGTACGCCGGCTCAGGGCGGCGTGGCTGTGGCCGAGCCCGACGTGGGCGCGGGCCTGCTGGTCGCGGGCACCGGTGTCGGTGGCCAGGACACGGGCGGCGGTGTGGTGGGTGACGGCGTCGGCCGGCCGGCCGGCGGCGAGGCTCGCCTCACCGAGACCGTTGAGCACCCACATGTCGTAGTACTGGTCGCCGGTCTGACGCAGGATGTCCAAGGCCTGCAGGTGGCAGTCGATGGCCTTCCCGGGATCGCCGAGACGGGTGTGGAGCAGGCCCAGGTTGTCCAGCGAGGAGGCTTCGCTGGTGAGGTTCCGTAGCTCCCGGTGCAGGGTCACGGCCTGTTCGAGATGGGCGCGCGCGGGTTCGTACCGCTGGGATTGCATCTCGATCTCGCCGAGGTAGTTCAACGTCGTCGCCTCGCTGATCCGGTCGCCGATCCGCCGCGCCAGTGCCAGGGACCGTCCGTAGAAGTCGAGCGCCTCCGGGATGCGGCCGGCCAGGCGGTAGGAGAGTCCGAGGCTGCGCAGGCTGCGGCCCTGCGCGACCGGGTCGCCGAGCTCCTCGTACACCGCCAGGGCCTTCGCCTTGTTCTCGATGGCGGCGTCGTAGTTGGCCGACCGTTCCTCGGCGATGCCGATGCTGGACAGCGCCCGGGCCTGACCGGCCGCGTCACCGGCCCGGCGGAACAGGTCGAGCGCCTGCCGGAAGTAGTCACCACCCCACCCGGCCTGCCCCAGCCCCAGATGGGCGGTGCCGAGGTTGGTCAGGGCCCACGCCTGCTCCAGCAGATTGCCGCTGTCACGTGCGGCGTGATGGGCGTGGCCGTGAACGATCAGCTCGTCGGTGCGGTAACCGGTGTTGAGGTAGCGGTAGAGGGTCTGTGCCAGCTTGATGGTGTGGGTGGGCCAGCCCTGCGTCGCGGTGTGCCCGGTGACGGCCACCAGGTTAGGACGCTCGGCGTTCAGCCAGGCCACGGCGGCGTCCCTGCCGGTCAGGTCCGGTGCCGGCGTGCTCGCCGGTGGAACGTCGGGCCGGCGATGGTCGTCGACCGGGTAGATCGTGTCCATGGCGGCGGCGGTGGTCGCGAGGTAGTAGTCGAACAGCCGGGTCAGGGCGGTCCGGCGCCGGCTCGGAGCGTCCTGGTCGTGGGCACGCGAGGTGGCGTACGCGCGGACGAGGTCGTGGAAGGTGTACCGGTCCTCCCCGGCCGGTTGCAGCAGATGGTCACGGCACAGCTGCCGCAGCCCCGCCCGGGCCGCCGCCAGATCGATGCCGGCCAGCGCCGCCGCGGCGTAGGAGTCGAGGTCCTGGCCCGGGTGCAGCCCGCTCAGGCGCAACAGCCGTTGCAGGTCGCCGGGCAGAGACTGGTACGACAGGCTCAGCGCCACCTCGATGCCGCTGTCCAGCCGCCGATCGTGATGGCGTTCGTCGAGCCGGTCGGCGTGGTCGGTGAGGGTCCAGCCCGGCGTGCCACGGATGTGCCCGGCCGTCAGGCTCAGAGCCAGAGGCAGATGGCCGCAGCGCTGCGCGATCCGCGCCGCGGCATCCGGGTCGGACCCGACGGGCACGTCCGGGACGGCGTCGGCGAGGAACTGCAGCGCCTCGTCCCGCGTGAAGACGTCGACCGTGAACCGGGCCGCCGGCCCCAGGTCGGCGAGGCTCCGCCGGCTGGTGATCAGAGCGACGCAACCGGGAGTGGCCGGCAGCAGCGGCCGCACCTGGTCGGCGGTCGCGGCATTGTCGAGAAGCACCAGCGTCCGTGTGCCGGTGAGCCGCTCCCGGTAGGCGGCGGTCCGCCTGTCCACCTCGTGCGGGATCTGCTGGCCGGGCACGCCGAGCAGCCGCAGGAAACCGTCCAGGACCGCGGCCGGATCGGCCGGCGGCTGCGTCTCGTCCGGATGGAAACCGCGCAGGTTGACGAAGAGCACCCGGTCCACCACGTCCTCCCGGACCAGCAGATGCCCGGCGTGCACGGCAAGCTGCGTCTTGCCGACTCCGGCCATCCCCTCGATCGCGGAGATCACCACCGCGTCCCCGCCCCGCGCGGCGCCGCTTCGCACGGCTTCGCGTAGCCTGTCGAGCTCGCCGATCCGGCCGCAGAAGGTGTTCGGGTCGGCGGGCAGCGAGTCCTGCACCCGGACGAGCGCGACCGCCTCGGTCTCACCGGCGATCACCCGCAGGGCCTGCCGCCACTGGGTCACATAGCCCACATCCGGGTGCAGCGCCTCGACCACGGCCAGGACCAGGTCGGTGTTGAAACGCCGCCGGCCCGGCTGAAAACAGTTGGCCACAGTGGACCGCCGGGCCAGCTCACTCGCCGGCCGGCCCGCCCCGATCCAGGCGACGTTGATCCGGTCCTTGATCATCTCGTACGACGGATCGCCGGCCCACGCCTTGAGCAGCCGAAGCCGTTCGACCAGCTCGTTGACCGAACCGGCCTGCACCGGATCGGGCAGAGTGGCGAACGTCCCAGGGGTCACCGGCTCCTGCGGTAGCGGCATCGCTCACTCCCTGGATCATGCTCGGCGGCTCGGCGGCTTCGAATCTAGGCCGCTCGATACCGTCGTCCAAATTCGTCCAGACTTCGCCACGGAAGCGGTTCCGTGCAGGAGACTCGACGCGACGAGGATCTTCGAGCGACGGGCATCCTGACACACGGGGGTCAGGACGCTGCGCTACCTCGCCACTGGCCACAGCGATCGGCCGACCCCCTCGACTGACAAGGCCGATCGCTGTCCGGTGATTGATAGCCTGCGGCGGTGCCGATCACCGCCGTTTCATGACGCCGCGTCTGCGCCACTCGGTCCGGGCGATCATCCTGGACGAGAGCGAACGCATCCTGCTCTGCCGGTTCGTCTTCCCGCACCCGGCGGTCCCGGAGCAGGCGCTGGCCGTGTGGGCCGCTCCGGGTGGCGGTATCGAAGCCGGCGAGGACCGGCTGACGGCCCTGCGCCGTGAGATGCGCGAGGAGACCGGACTGGCGGTCACCACCGATCCGCCGCACGTCTGGCACCAGGTGGTCGTGTCCCCCGACATCGCGCCGGGCCTGGACGGCATCGTCAACGACTACTTCCTCGTTCGTACGAGTCACTTCCAGCCCCACGGCGAATTCTCGGACGACGAACTCGCCGCTTCCGAGAACCTGGCCGGGTTCCGCTGGTGGCGGCTCTCCGAGATCGCGGGCTACACAGGACCGGAGTTGTTCTCGCCCCGCGACCTCACCACGCCCCTGACGGCGCTCCTCACCGCTGGTCCACCGGACGATCCTGTCGAACTCGGCCTGTAGAGAGGCCTGTCCTCGCGGCGCCCTAGATCAGGACCCTCGGGGCGCTTCAGGGCTGAGCACCGTCCCCGGGGCTGGGAGCTCAGCGCAACCACCCATCCAGGGTGGAAGTGGTGCCCACGGCTAGCCTGTTTCCATGAGCGCACAGGGCGGTGTCGAAGTCGTTGTGCTGACCGCACTGCCCGTGGAATACGACGCGGTGCGACGACACCTACTCGACCGGGATCGGCGTACGCATTGGGTGGGCATCGAGTTCGAAGTCGGCGCTCTGCAGGGTGCAGAAGGCCAGGTGGCGATCGCTGAGCTGGGCCAGGGAAACATTGATGCTGCGCTGGCGGTCGTGCATGCCGTCGAACTTTTCCGCCCCAGCGCCATCCTCTTCGTCGGGATCGCCGGCGCCCTTCACAGCGATCTCCAGATCGGCGACGTCGTCACCGCTGTCCGCGTTTATGCCTACCAGAGCGGCACTATGGACGACCGCGGGTTCCGCGCCCGGCCCCGTGCCCATGATGCGGATCTGAAACTCGAACAGTTGGCTCGAGTGATCGCCCGGTCCTACCGCGAGCGCCCTGACCTGCCACCGGTCTACTTCCGGCCGGTCGCTGCGGGGGACGTGGTGCTCAACTCCCTGAAGCAGCCACTGTCGGAACAGCTGAATGATCACTACGACGACGCCGGCGCGATCGAGATGGAGAGCGCGGGCATGGCCAGGGCCTGTCATACATGCCGGGTGCCCGCTTTGGTCATCCGGGGCATCAGCGACCGGGCCGACGGGGACAAAGAGATCGTCGACGCGGCGGGCTCGCAGCCGCTCGCCGCACAGAACGCAGCCGACTTCGCCGTCGCCGTCATCGTGGACTACCTGTCCGGGTCACGTCGGCATGCGACCGAAAGTAAGGTGTGGCCGCCGTCCCCCGATCTGCGGAGAGCGGCCGGATCCACGCCGCCGGTGGACCGGACAACCGCCTCCTCGGTCGACAAAGCCAGTGCTGGCACCGCCCGCAAGCCGTTGTCGGTGGAGTATCAGAACGCTGTACGGTCGGCCGAGAGCTATCTGAGGAACGGTGTGTTCTCCCGTAAGGGACTGATCGAGCAGTTGTCCTCGGAGGCGGGTGAGGGGTTTTCGCTGGAGGCGGCGACGTTCGCGGTGGACTCCCTGGAAATTGATTACAACAAGCAGGCAGTGAAGTCTGCCAGGAGCTATCTGAGGAGCGGTGCGTTCTCCCGTAAGGGACTGATCGAGCAGCTGTCCTCGGACGCGGGCGAGGGCTTTACCCGATCACAAGCCGCCTATGGCGCCGACGCGGTGGGTCTCTGATCCACCGCGGGGCATATCCGCCCACCTCGGGAATCCGGGTCACCGTCGTGTCGCCGAGCAGGTCAGTGCGGCCGAGAGGACGTGAACGCGAGCGGGTCTTCCCGGCCGCGGCGATGACTCTGCTGCAAACGGCACGCATCCCGAGCGCCGGTGCTGCGGATGGGAGCAGTGCGGACCGAGCCGTTCCCAGGTTGATCATCACCCTGGTCGCCGGCGGTTCAGTCGTCGCCGGCCTACCGGCATTGCATGACCCGGCCGGCACGCCTCGGCCAGACGATGATGGCGGTATCTTGAGGTCGTAGCCCGGCGGCATCTGGAGGAGATTCGTGTGACTGCCGAGATGGTGGCGCCGGCCTGGATGCATGAGCAGGTCACGGCCGAGCAGTACGCAGCATGGACTGAAGAGCAGTGCGCGGGCATCGAGATCGTGGACGGGATGGTTCTCGTGGGTCCGAGTGCGTCCAAGCGGCACAACCGCCTGGCCCGGCTCCTGGCGAACGCGCTGGACGCCGCCGCGGGGCCGGACTGGAACGCTGACACCGACTTCGATGTCCGGCTGCAGGATGTGCCACTGAACAATCGTCGCCCTGATGTGACGGTTTACCGCGCGGAGACGATCGACGTCACCCCGACGCGGCCCGAACACGTTCTACTCGTGGTCGAGGTGGTCTCACCCGGGTCGGAGACGACCGATCGGATCGTGAAGGTCGATCAGTACGCCAGGGGCCGGCATCCCGTTCTACTGGCGTGTCGAGCAGGCCGCCACCGGTGTGCCCCTGGTCTACACGTACGTTCTCGACCCGGCGGCCGGGCGTTACCGCGACGGCGAGGTCTTCACCGGAGTGGTGAAAGTGGCCGCGCCCTTCCCGGTCGAGGTCGATCTCGGCCAGATCTGAGGTCCGTCACCAGGGGGCGGGCTGTTTCACGCGAGAGCCTATCGACCATCGTCGGTCAGGCGACGATGACGGTCTTGCCGGGCAGCGTGCCGGCGGCGGCCCGGGCGTGGACGTCCGGCAGCTCCGCGAGCGGGACCCGCTGTGCGACCTCGACCCGCAACTCGCCCGCGTCGACCAGGGACACCAGGTGCGAGAGCTGGGCGGCGTCACTACGGACGAAGAGATTGATGCCGTGTACGCCGCGCGACTCATCGCTCGGCGCCGGCATCCACACCGTGGTGTTGACCAGCACGCCGCCCGGGCGGATCACGTCCAGCAGGGCCGCCAGCTGCTCGGGCTGGACCGGGGCGAGGTTGAGCACCACGTCGACCGGGCCGGTCGCGGCGCTGTCGGCGACCTCGTCGGCGCCCGCTGCCCTGGCGCGGCCGGCGGAGCGGGCGCTCGTCACGGCGATCACGTGTGCGCCGGCGCTCTTGGCCAGCTGCACCGCGTAGCCGCCGACGGCTCCGCCCGCGCCGTTGATCAGCACGCGCTGCCCGCTGCTGAGTTTCGCGTGCTCGAACAGCGCCTGCCACGCGGTGAGGCCGACGATCGGCAGTGCGGCGGCGTCGGCCAGGTCGATGCCGGTCGGTGCCGGTGCCAGGATCTCGGCCGGTGCCACGACGTATTCGGCGGCGGCGCCGGCACCGGTCATCGGCAGGAACCCGACGACCCGGTCGCCGAGCTCGACGTTCGTCACGCCGTCACCGAGCCGCGCGACCGTGCCGGACACGTCGATGCCGGGAGTGTGCGGCAGCGTCACCGGGATCGGGCCCTGCATGAAACCCGCGCGGATGTTTCCGTCGACGCCGTTGAACGACGTCGCCGCGACGCGCAGCAGCACCTGTCCGGCGCCGGGGACGGGTTGCTCGACGTCCTCGTGGCGCAGGACGGTCGGGTCGCCGTACTCATGGAATCGAATCGCCTTCATTGCCTTGTCCTCGCCTCTGGTGAGCTAGTTGCTTCGAATCCGAAGCACTCCTGAACCATAGCTCGCTTCGAATTCGAAGCAAGTGGGATTCAGTGTGAGCCGGCCGACAAAAGCCGGATCGGTCTACCGCCGGCGCGTGGCGCGCGGCTTGGCGGATCGCGGCGGAACGGCGCGCATGTGATCGCGCACCCGTTCGAGGACGGTGCTGAGAGCGGCGAGATCCGTGCCGGTCATCGGCGCGAACAGCAGCTCATGGACCCGGTCGACGTGCCCGGGCAGCACCTGCGCGACCAGAGCCCGCCCCGTGTCGGTGACCGTCACCATGACGCTGCGCTCGTCGTCCGGCGACGGCGACCGGGTGATCAGGCCGCGCTTGTCCAGCAGCCCGGCCTGATATGTGAGCCCGCTGCGGCTGTACACGACACCGTCGGCCAGGTCGGTCATCCGCAGCCTGCCCTCCGGTGCGTCGACCAGCCGGGCGAGGATCTGGAACTGCACGAAGCTCAGGTCGCCGTCGGCGCGCAGATGCTCGTCGACCGCGTACTGGAGGAGGCTGCTGACCTCGATCAGAGCGAAGTACGCACCGAGCTGCTCCGCGTTCAGTCCGGGCGCCGGGTCACTCACCGCACGATCGTACTCGCCGGGATTCGAAGAGCCGGACGGTGACGGCATCCAAAGTGCCTGACCGGTCAGGTGAATGCCCGCGGCGCGGCGGGATGGCAGTCCAGTGCCGCGTAGGGGTCTCTAGGCTGGCGGGATGAAGGTTCTGTCCATCCAGTCCGCGGTCGCCCATGGTCACGTCGGTAACTCCGCGGCCGTGTTCCCGCTGCAACGGATCGGTGTCGAGGTCGTCCCGGTCTACACGGTGAACTTCTCCAACCACACCGGCTACGGCGCCTGGCGCGGGCCGCTCATCCCGCCTTCCGACGTCGCCGAGATCCTTACCGGTGTCGAGGAGCGCGGGGTGTTCCCGCAGGTCGACGCGGTACTGTCCGGCTATCAGGGTGGGGTGGGCATCGCCGACGTCATCATCGACGCCGTGCGCCGGGTGAAGGCCGCGAACCCCTCGGCCGTCTACGCGTGCGACCCGGTCATGGGCAACGCCAAGTCCGGCTGCTTCGTCGCCCCGGAGATCCCCGTCCTGCTGCGCGACCGGGTCGTGCCGGTCGCCGACATCATCACGCCGAACCAGTTCGAGCTGGGCTTCCTGACCGGCACCGAGCCCGCGAGTCTCGAGTCGACGCTCGAGTCGGCCGACCTCGCCCGTGCCATGGGCCCGTCGACCGTGCTGGTCACCAGCGTCGAACGACCTGACCGGGAGGAGGGCACGATCGAGATGCTCGTCGTGGACCCGGCCGGCGCCTGGATCGTCACCACCCCGCACCTGCCGTTCAAGGCGAACGGATCCGGTGACGTCACGGCCGCTCTGTTCACCGCTCACTACGTGGCCACCAGGGACGCCTCGGTGGCTCTGGAACGTACCGCCTCCAGCGTCTTTGATCTGATCGACATGACCTATCGGTCGGGGGAGCGGGAGCTGCGGCTGATCCAGGCCCAGGAGTTCTACGCCACGCCGCGGATGCAGTTCAGCGCCAAACAGGTTCGCTGACCCGCGGCCGCCCGGGCCGGACGACACCGGCCCGGGTTCCGGAACCGGCGACGACCAGCCATTTCCGGCATTCCCGTACATCTGGCCTTGTGGCCGTCAAGATCGCGCACTAGGTTCGTTGCGGCTTGTCCCACAGTGGCTGTTTCGGGAGTGTAAAAGCGTGAAGCGCCAGATCTGTCTGGTAGTGCCGACCAACCGGGAGTGCACCGCCACCCTGGCCGAGGTGATGGCCGAGGCGGAGTACGCCAAACGCCACCACGACGTCGACGTGCGGCTGCTGGTACTGGACTCCTCCGACGACCTCACCGCCCACGCGAAGGTCCTCGCCGGCGCCCGCGACGCCCTTCACCTCGACGAGTCTCAGCAGCGCGACTTCCTGCGGCAGGTCGTCGGCCACGCCGAGGTGAGCGAACCCGGCCGCCTGCTCGACCTGCTCCTGCCGCGGAAGCCGTCGTACGGGGCGTGCACCAACCGGGCCTTCCTGATCGCGGCCGCGCTGGGCTGCGAGTCAGTGCACCGGCGCGACTCCGACCTGTACTTCCAGACGTACGCCGGAGAGAAGATCTTCCCGATCCACATCGAACTCTCCGCCCTCGGCCGGCCCGCCCGCGACGTCGTGACCACCGAGAACATTCTCGACGACAGCCGCCGCGACATGCCCGTCGCGATGGTCGGCGCGTCGTTCGTCGGCGACATGTCGGTCGACGTCGAGGACATCCGCGACGCTGACGGCTACTACGACCTGGTCAGCCTCTGGGCCGCGCCCGGCAGTACCGAGGCCGAGAAACGCGCCCTGGTCGAGGACTCCTTCACCGGCAGCGCCCCGTTCGAGGGCGACCATTCCGTGCTTTCCGTGGTCGACCCGATGCGCGTCGACATGCACAACATCAGCTTCCACGGATTGCACGAGAAGGTGCCGCTGCCACCGGCCACCGACACCATCGGCAGCGACTATTTCCTCATTCACGTCGCCGACCGGGCGGGCCTTCCCGGCGTGCTGCACAACCGGCACATCGTCAATTTCCACACCGCCGAACGCAAGAGCGACGCGGGATTCCTCGCCTATCAGATGCGATTCGCCAAGTTCATCCTGTCGATGTACTACTTCCATTACATCTACGACCGGATGACCACCGACGATCCCAAGGACATTTCCGCGATCGTACGGGAGAGCACCTGGCAGCCGAGGGCGGGCAACGAGGCGCAGGCGCACCTGATGGAGCAGGCGTACCGGCGGCTCGGCGGCCGATTCACCCGTGTCGCCGACCGGATCCGCGAGCAGCGCGACACCCTGCTCTTCGAGGCCCGCCGCGACATCGAGGACTACGCCGACCTGATCGACGCGTGGGAGGGGCTCGTCGCGGCCGCCCGCGAGACCCCGCTGCCGCATGCCTGAGACCGAGCGCCTGCGTCCCATCGAGGAACCCGACTGGCCCGCCATCGTCACGCTCGAAGCCGACACGTACGGCGACAAGGGCCTCGCCGAAGGCGGACAGGTGCTGCGCACACGGGCACACCCGCCGACGTCGTTCGTCCTCGACACCGGTGACAGGCTCGGCGGCTACCTGCTCGCGCTGCCGTACCCCGAGGGGGCGTTCCCGGATCTGAGCCGGCCGGAGACCTGGGCCCGCAGCTCCGCCAACCTGCACCTGCACGACCTGGTCATCGTCCCCGGCCTCCGCGACCGTGGCCGGGGCCGGCAACTCGTGCGGCACCTCATCAGAATCGGGCGATCGCAGGCGTACGAGAGGATCTCGCTCGTCTCCGTCGGAGCGACCGCCGGGTTCTGGGCCGCGTGCGGGTTCCACCCCCACTGGCGCGTCACCCCGCCCGAGTCGTACGGGCCGGGAGCCGTCTACATGACCCGCGAGATCGGATAGGGCAGGCATGTCGTTCCGCCGTTCACAATTGTCGATCGCCGCCCTGTTCGGAGCCCTCGGCTTCCAGTACTCGACGTGGGCGTCGCGCATTCCCGCGATCAGCGACCGCCTGCACCTGTCGACCGCCGAGGTCGGCATGCTGCTGCTGGCCGCCGGTGCCGGGGCGGTGATCTCCGCCCCGCTGGTGCCGAAGCTGATGGCGGCCCTCGGCTCGCGTCGTCTCGCGTTGTCGGCCGTGATGGTGCTGGCCGCCGCACTGGCCGGTCTCGCGACCGCGCCCGCCTACGGGTGGCTGCTCGCCGTACTGCTGATCGACGGCGTTGCGGTGGGTTGTCTGAACGTCGCCATGAACGCCCAGGGCGCCGCGCTGGAGAGCCGGTCGGGCCGGACCACGATGGCCAGGCTGCACGCCACGTTCAGCGGTGGGATCTTCGGCGCCGCACTGCTGGCCTCGGCGATCACGTCGATGACGGACGCGGTGGCGGCGCACTTCGCGGTGGCCGGCGCGGTGCTGGTCACAGCCGTGGTGGCGGCGGCGGCCGGACTGCTCAGCGACGAGCCGTCCTCGAAGGAGCCCGTCGGCCGCCGATGGGCCCGCCCGTCCGTGGTCGTCGTCTGTCTCGGCGCGGCCATGCTGCTCGCCACGATCACCGAGGGCGCGGTCACCGACTGGTCGGCGCTGTATCTCGAGAGCGTCGGCGCCGCCGAGCATCTGCTGCCGCTCGGGATCGCGGTCACCTCGGGCATGATGCTGCTGGCCAGGCTCTTCGCCGACGGCTGGCGTGATCGCTGGGGTGACCGTGCGGTCGTCGTCGCGGGCAGCGGTCTGGCCGGTGCGGGACTGCTCACGGCGCTGCTGGTGGGAGGGGCCGTTCCGGCGCTCGCCGGGTTCGCCTGCGTGGGGCTGGGCATGGCCGCGGTGAGCCCGTGCCTCTACGTGGCCGCCGCGCGGCACGGCGCGGCGGCGCTCACGGCGGCGGCGACGATGAGCACGACCGGGCTGCTGGTCGGGCCACCCGCGATCGGCTTCCTCGCGGAGGCGACCAGCCTGACCTGGGGTCTGGGCGCGGTAGCGGTCACCGCCTGGCTCACGGTGCCGTTGGTTCTGGCGCGGCCGGTTCTCGCACCGGCGGCGAAGGCCGGCGTTGGTGATCAGCACGTCGAGCCGCTGCCTCCGGGCCCGAGTTCCCGTTGAATGATCGGTGCCACCGGGCCGGTTGAGGTGCGAATGACCAGGTCGGTGCCGAGTTCGACGTGGCGGGCGTCCAGATCGTGGCCCTTCAGCATGCGGACCAGCATGGTCACCGCCATCCGGCCCATCTCGGCCAGCGGCTGGTGGACCGTGGTGAGCATCGGGTGCGTGGCCTGTCCGATGTCGGCGTCGTCGAAACCCGCGATCGACAGGTCGTCAGGGACACGCAAGCCCCGCTCACGGGCCGCCCGCAACGCGCCCACCGCGGTCTTGTCGTTGAAGCACGCCAGCGCGGTGGGCCGCTGCGGCCGGTCGAGCAACTCGCAGGCGGCGCGATAACCGTTCTCCACGCTCGGCTCGTTGACGAACCGGATCCGCTCCGGCGACGGCAGCACCCCGGCGTCGGCGAGCGCCGCCACGTGCCCGGCCATCCGCGACGTCGTGACCAGCCACTCCTTCGGCCCCGCGATGATGCCGACCTGCCGATGACCCAGCTCCACGAGATGCGCCATCACCAGCCGGGCCCCGGTCACGTGCGCGCTCGACACGGCCACGATGTCGCGCGGCGGGCTGGTCCGCGGGTCCAGCACGACGAACGGGAACCTCTGGTCACGCAGCCGGGCCAGTTCCTCCGGCTCCTCCGGCGGCAGGATCAGCACCCCGCCCGCCAGCCCGGCCGTCTTCGGCAGGCCGGTCAGCATGCCCGGCCGCCGAGCCGCGGTGCCCGCGTTGACGACGGCGGTCAGGCCGTGCAGCTCCACGGTCTCGATGATCGACGAGACCATCGGACCGAAATAATCATCCAGCAGGTACGGGCAACGCACGAACACGCCGCCGGTCGTTGCGGCCCGCCGGGCGGGCCCGTCGTGACCGAGCCGCCCGGCGGCATGCAGAACCAGCTCACGGGTCCGCGGCGCGACGTTGTCCTGACCGTTGAGGACACGGGAAACCGTGGCGATGGACAGACCGGTCTCGGCGGCGATCTGGCGTACCGTCGCGCGCTTCTTCAACATCGTTCCCCATCCGGCGTTCCATGTCTGAATGTAACAATGTAACAGATCCGGAACCGGTTTCGACCAGCGCATATATGTCGGCACTGCGGGAGCCGCATTGACATGTATAAGCCGCAAGTGTTCCATCTGCGTTACGTCGGCTGGGCAGGAAGTCCGCCACGTTCCGTTGTCCCCACCTGGAGTCCCCCATGCCCCCAGCCTCTGATCGCCGGCGTCCCGGCCGGCGCCGCCTGCTCGCTGTCCTCACCTCCACCGCCGTGGTCACCGGTCTCGGTGTCCTCGGTGTCACGAACGCCTTCGCCGCCAGTGCCGGATCGCTGGTCGGCGCCGGTAGCGGCAAGTGTCTCGACGTTGCGAACGGCTCCACCGCCGACGGCGCCGCGATCCACATCTGGACCTGTTACAGCACGGTGGCCAGCCAGCAGTGGACGCTGGCCGACAACGGTCAGGTGCAGAGCCAGGGCAAGTGCCTGGACGTCGCCAACAACGGCACCGCCGACGGCTCGCTGACCCACCTGTGGACCTGCTACGACAGCGTGGCCACCCAGAAGTGGACGCTCAGCGCCTCGGGCACGCTCGTCAACCAGGCCAGCGGCAAGTGCCTCGACGTGCAGAGCAACGGCACCGCCGACGGCTCCCGCCTGCAGATCTGGGCGTGCGCCGGATCCGCCAACCAGCGCTGGACGCTGTCCGGTGGCCCCACCACGCCGCCGACGACCCCGCCCACGACCCCGCCGAACGACACCCCGGTCACCAACCCCGACCTGGGCCCGAACGTGTCCGTCTTCGACCCGTCGATGGCGGCGTCGACCATCCAGAACCGCCTGAACACGGTCTTCAACCAGCAGGTCACCAACCAGTTCGGCACCCAGCGGTTCGCGCTGCTGTTCAAGCCCGGCAGCTACAACGTCGACGCGAACGTCGGCTTCTTCACCCAGGTCGCCGGACTCGGCCTCGTGCCCGGCCAGACCACGATCAACGGCCGGGTGCACGTCGAGGCGGACTGGTGGCCGGACGGCTCCCAGAACGCGACGCAGAACTTCTGGCGCGCGGCCGAGGGCCTGGCCGTCAACCCGACCGGTGGGCTCGACCGCTGGTCGGTGTCGCAGGCGGCTCCGTACCGCCGCATGCATGTCCGTGGGAATCTGGCCCTGTCCGACGGCGGCTGGTCGTCGGGTGGCTGGATCAGCGACACCAAGATCGACGGGCAGATCGACTCCGGCTCTCAGCAGCAGTGGATCACCCGCAACTCGCAGATCGGCTCGTGGACCGGGCGGAACTGGAACCAGGTGTTCGTCGGTGTGCAGGGCGCCCCGGCCACCAGCTTCCCCAATCCTCCCTACACCAACGTCGGACAATCTCCGGTCGTACGGGAGAAGCCGTATCTGTATGTCGACGCCGCCGGCGCCTACCGCGTCTTCGTCCCCGCGCTGCGGCGCAACACCAGCGGCATCACCTGGGCCAACGGCAGCCCCGCCGGCGAGTCGATCTCGCTGAGCCAGTTCTACATCGTCCGGCCCGGTGACAACGCCGCCAACATCAACGCCGCCCTCGCCAGCGGCCGGCACCTGCTGGTGACGCCCGGCACGTACAACATCAACCAGACCATCAACATCAACCGGGCGAACACCGTGGTGCTCGGCCTGGGCCTGGCCACGTTCGTGCCCCAGAACGGCATCGTGCCGATGCGCGTCGCCGACGTCGACGGCGTGAAGGTCGCCGGCATCATGTTCGACGCCGGAACCACCAACTCGCCGGTCCTCATGGAGGTCGGCCCGAACGGCTCGGCCACGGACCACTCGGCCAACCCGACCTCGCTGCACGACGTGTTCTTCCGCATCGGCGGCTCGATCGCCGGCAAGGCCACCGTGAGCCTGCAGGTCAACAGCGACGACGTGATCGGCGACCACACCTGGATCTGGCGTGCCGACCACGGCAACGGCGGAACCGTCGGCTGGAACATCAACACGGCCGACACGGGCCTGATCGTGAACGGCGACGACATGACCTTCTACGGCCTGTTCGTCGAGCACTACCAGAAGTACCAGACCATCTGGAACGGCGAGAACGGCCGCACGTACTTCTACCAGAACGAGATGCCGTACGACCCGCCGAACCAGGCCGCCTACATGAACGGCTCCACCCGCGGCTATGCGGCCTACAAGGTCAACAACGCGGTCAACAACCACCAGGCGTGGGGTCTCGGTTCGTACGCCTACTTCAACGTCAACCCGTCGGTCGTGAACGAGCGAGCCTTCGAGGTGCCGGTGAAGCCGGGCGTCCGCTTCAACAGCATGGTGACGGTGTCCCTGGGCGGCACCGGCACGATCAACCGAGTCATCAACAACAGCGGCGCAACCGTGAACAGCGGCAGCCAGGTCGCCTACCTGGTCACCGGCCCCTGATCTGAAACGACCGCGGCCGGTGACGAATCGTCGCCGGCCGCGGTCGTCTGGAGAGCCTTCATGATCGGGGTGCGGAACCGGCGAGCCGCTTCGGGGTTTCGGGTACGGCGCGCGGGCTCCCGGGGACGGATTGTGGCCGGGTCGTCGGCGGTGTTCGGCCTGCGGCCGGCTCGGTGATGCCGGCCTGGGCTACGGCTCGCGGACCGATACCGCCACGTTCCGGTGCTGGATGATCGGCTACGGCCGTTTTTCGGGTCGGGCTCCGGGTTACGGCTGCTTCCGGCGCGGGGAAGGGTTCGCCGGCCACAGCCGGGCGATCAAGAGGCGCTGGGAAGGGTTCGCCGGCCACGGCCGGGCGATCAAGAGGCGCTGGGGAAGGGTTCGCCGGCCACAGCTGGACGATCAACAGCCCCCGAACCCGGCGCCGCGGCTGGCGGGCTGGCCCCTGACTACGAAGGCTCTAGGGTCACCCGATGACGTGGCGGGCCCAGCCGACACCGAATCCCAGCACGAGGAAGAGCAGCAGGACGCCCGCACCACCAGGCGTGGGGTCTCGGTTCGTACGCCCACTTCAACGTCAACCCGCCGGTCGTGAACGAGCGAGCCTTCGAGGTCCCGGTGAAGCCGGGCGTCCGCTGGGCCGGGCCCGCCAGAACCCGGCCCGGCACGTCCGTGACGCGGGTCAGCGCCGGGGGCGGAACGCGCCGGCGATGATCTGGTCCGCCCTCGCATCGGCAAGCGCGGGTGTGGCCACCCCGAACGGGCCTGAGGTGTTCGACGAGAGCGTCTTCAGGCGCTCGGCGGCGAGGCCTCGGTTCAGGTCGCGCAGCGACTTCGCCACGTCTTCCTCCGCCCGGAAGGTGTCGTTACCGAGAACGCTCTGCGCGTTCAGGATGTTGGCGGCCACCTCGGTCGCCGTGTCGGCGGCGAGGTCGAGCTTCGTCTGCTCCCGGTCCGGCGGCACCAGGCCGCCCCCGATCGTCCCGGCCACGTCGATGACTACGGCGGTGACGAGCACGCCGGCGCCGGCCGTCAGCGCGCCGCCGACGGTACCGAGCGCACAGAGCGCGATACTTCCCCACTTCAAGGCGTCGGCCCCGGTACAGGCACTGTTGCTGAGCTGCTGGGTGGCCTTTATCCCGTTGTCGAGCATGGTGAGCACCGACCTGCGGAAGCGGATGTGGATGATCTTCGCTCCCTCGACGGCGTTCCGCGAGTACCTGATCAGCTCCCGCTGGTTCGGCACCACCGCCTCCAGCGGCGTGACGAAGCGATCGATGAAGTTGTCCTTGAAACTGCCCTGCCAGAACGCCAGCTCGGTGCGTACGTCGTTGATCCGACCCAGGGCGGCAGCCGCACCGACCCAGGTGCCGTCGGCGTTCGCCCGGCCCTCCAGCATTCCCTCGATGCTCGCCAAGGACGCGATGATCGGATTGAGGGCGTCTGGGTCGGGTTCGAGGAACCGCTCGAACGACGGCACGACCCATTCGTAGTCCTCTGTCCGCACCTGCTCCCGGTACCTTTCGGTCTCCTCGGGCGGGATGGGAACGCCGTCCCACTCGCCGGGGTGATCGTTGGCCCACCTGTCGTTGACCGCTCTCGTCCAGGACGTGGAGTCCTGGATGGTCTGCCGGATCAGCTCCTGCTTGAGTTTGAGGGCTTTCTCGCGCACGGCAGTCTCGTATGTCTGCCCGGCGAGATCCGCCGGTGTCGTCAGATCGGTGTCCGCCACCATGCCTCCTTCAGCCGGTCCGGCTCAGGCGGCCGGATAGGGCCGGCCGGGGTCCTCGTCCGACCCGGGTGCCGGTGGGTTCGAGGGGGTGTCGGTCACGTCGAGGTTGTTCTGGTCGGCCAGGTAGTCGCGCAGCAGGTTCGCGTTCGCGATGTCCGCCTCGAGGTAGGCCTCGGTGGCGTTGCGGACGCCCTGTCCCGCGTCCAGCACGGTGGTGCCGACCTGTTCCATCATGGCCTGCATCTCGGCTCGCAGGTCTTCCCACGCGGTGCCGATCGCGCTGGTCATGACGCTGGAACCCGGGTAGGCCGGCGCGTTGGCCCGGAACGACGTACCCCCGCCCGTCGATCCGCCGAGCAAGCGGTTCGCGTCGTAGAAGACGTCCGCGACACGGGGCAGGAGTACTTCGGACACCCGCCAGAGATGGAACAGATCACCGCCGGTCACTTCGCCAGCCATGTCGCGAACTCCCCCCGACTCAAGCCCGCCGGCGGCGGGCCACCATGAACAACACTGCAAGAAGCACGGCCACCACGCCGGCCGCGATCCAGGGCCAGGCCGGTACCGCGCCAGGGTCTGCGGTGTCGCCACTGTCCGGTGCCGCCACCGCTGTCGAGAAGATCCGGCTGCCCACCGTGTCGACCAGATAGAGCGGACCCGTGGTGGTGACACTCATGGCCAGCACCACCGGATCCCGTGCGCCGAAAGGATCCGCGGGCAGCGCGGTTGCCGTGCTCACGGTGCCGTCCGCGCCGAGCCGCCGCACCGTCCGCTGCGCGTTGTCGATGATGTAGACGCCGTCCTTGCCCGCGGTCACCGCGGTGGCGCCGAACGGTGACGCGACCGGCCGCTTCTCGTCGGCTGTCCAGCCATCGTTCGGGGAGCCGACGATCGTCGCCACTTTCCCGTCCTGCAGACGGCTCAGCTGAGACGTCGCGCTGGAGATCCAGACGGCGCCGGTCGCATCGGCGGCGAGCCCGGTCGGCAGGGGTACCGGCGTCGACACCGGACGTGCGCGGTCACCCGCCGCGATCTCGACGATGCGGCTGTTCTCCCTGTCGGCGAGGTACAGGGTGCCGGCGGAGGTGACCGCCAGAGAATTGATCGTCGCGATGGGCCCGCCGAGCAGATCTCCGGTGACCCGGCTGGTGATGGTGCCGTCGGCGGCCAGCGCGTACACCTGGGACACCGAACTGTCGGCGATGAAAACGGTTCCGTCCGCACCGACGGCCACCGCGTTGGGTGAGCCGAGGGCGATGCCGGTGCCCTTGGTCCCGACCGGAACGGGTTCGGCCTGCGCGTTCTGCTCACCGTTGCCGGCGACAGTACGGATGACGCCGTCGGTTCCCACGGCCCGCACCCGATGGTTGAGGGTATCGGCCACGTATACCGTTCCGTCAGCGGCCACCGCGGCGCCCAGCGGCCTGTTCAGGCTCGCCTGGACGGCCGCGCCGCCGTCGCCGCTGAACGCCGCCCGCCCCACCCCGGCCACCAGGGTCGGTGCGGTCGCTTCGGCACTCGCGAGGGCCGGTGCCGATGACGCGAGCGCCGACACGGTGAGAACCGCGAGGGCGGCGACGTGTTTTCTCATCACGACCGAGGTGTACCACAACGACGTCCGTCAGGTTCAGCAGCGTCGATCAGAAATGATCATCGAGCTGCGAAAACGCGGTACGGTGCGGCGGCAGGAGATCGATCTTGGTGATCAGTTGCAGTCAGTGAGTTCTACGGGAACCTCGCCGGAGGATCAGGCGCCCGAGGGGAACGGGAACGGCCCGGGCATGAGCTGCGCCTCACGCCCGGGCCGTGCTGAGGGATATGGATCAGGGGAGGTTGATCGGGCGCAGGACCCGGTCGATGCCGTGGGCGATCTGCCGGTTGCCCTTGTTGATGTCGAAGCGGTTGATGCGCGGGTTGCGGTCGCTGCGGTCCGCGTCGATCAGGGAGATGCGCTTGTGCCAGCGCGGGCCGTACACGTTGACCTTGATCGGAGCGCCGGCCGCGGTGGCGAGCTTGGCGTTGTCGGACTTGAGCGCGGCCTTCTTGGTGACGGTGGCGCCGGGGACGACGTGGTAGAGCAGGACCGACTCGACGGTGTCGATGCCGAGGCCGGCGACCGCGGTGAACGCCTTCTTCTCGCTGGGCAGCTTGCGCGACTTGGTGATGTCGGCGACGAGCAGCTGGAACGCGCGGTCGTTGGGCAGGAACGCGGTCAGCGCGGTCTTGCCGTCGGCGAGGACCTTGACGGGGCTGCCGGGCTTGGCCTTGAGCACGGCGCCCACCGCGGCGGCCAGGATGTCGTAGTCGTGCCCGTTGCGGTCGAAGCCGCTCTTGTCCGCGGTCAGTACCGCTGCCAGGGACTTGGTCTTCAGCGGCTTCTTGCCGGTGGCCTGCGCGGGGGCGGCCCCCAGGGCGGAGGCGACGAGCGCGGCGGTGACGACGGCGGCGGCCTGCTTGCCGAGACGGGTGAACCTCATCTTCGAGCCTCTTTCCGATCGGTACGGGTGGTGGCTCCGACAGCCACCACCCGTACTTCGCTCGGACCCCGGCGGATGGATGCAGTTATTTCGTGAGAGTTCCGCGGAGCAGACTCTTCCCTGAGTGGGTGGCGTCCCCGTCGTGCGGTTCGTCGCTGACGTCGACCAGCCGATACCGGTTCAGGTCGGTGCCCCGCGGCACGGTCAGCACGGCCTCCGGCCCAGGGGGCAGATTGCCGACGGCCACCATCTTGCCGGGGGTGTCGGGGTCCAGCAGCCACACCTCATGAAAACCCGAGGTCAACGGAAGATCGTGTACGCCGATGCGCAGTCGCCCGTCGGACGACACCCGCACGTCGCCGCCCGCGCCCGGCGGAACCGTCTCCAGTGGGGACAGTGTCGCCCGCGCCGTGAACTGGTCGGCCGGCGTCCGGTCGATGAGCCGTCCGATGCCGACCGTGCCCGCCACCGCGAGCACGGCTGCGGCCGCCGCGGTGAGGGCCGGCACGAGCCAGCGCGGCCGTGAACGGCGTTCCGCCAGGTGGACGACGGGCGCCCGCGGAGCGGTGATGTCAGCGGAGATCGCCTGCCACAGATGCTCCGGGGGAGCGGGCAGGTCACGCAGCTCAGCGGTCTGCGAACCGATCTCGGCGACGTCCCGCAGCGCCTGCATCTCGCCCCGGCAGGCGGCGCAGCTTTCCAGGTGATCGAGTTCGGTCAGTTCCTCGAGTTCTTCAGAGAGCGCGAGAAGGACCAGCCGATCGGGATCCAGATGTTGCACCGTCCACCTCCCAACGGCGTCGCAGGTTCGCCATCCCCCGGCGGAGATGGCTCTTGACCGTGCCGAGCGGCAGCCCGGTGGCCTCCGCTATCTGCGGATGGGTCAGATCGTCGAAGAACGCCAACTCCAGTGTGCGTCGCTGTTCGTCGGGCAGCCGCTTCAGCTCGTCGGCGACCACGAGCCGGTCGACGATGTGCTCCGGTGACTCCTCGGCCGGGGACGCCGGCTGCCGCTCCTGCACGGTCCGGGTGGCGCGCTGCTCACGGGCCGACGACCGGACCCGGTCCACGACCTTGCGCCGGGCGATGCCCAGCAGCCAGCCCAGCATCGTGCCGCGCTCCGGGTCGAACCCGTCCCGGCCCGTCCAGGCCGCCACGAACGTGACCTGTGTGACGTCCTCGGCTTCGGCGCGGTCGCCCAGCAGGCGCTGGGCCAGGTAGAGCACGGCCGCGCCGTGCCGGTCGTACACCTCGCGTAACGCTGTCTCGTCGCCGGCGCGTAGCCGCTCGGCGAGTTCGTCGTCGGAACTCATCGACCTCCTTCCCGGTCCTCGCACTCACTGACAGTTCGTTCCCCGTACCGCCGCCGGTTGCAGCTTTTTTCTCTCACCTGCATCCAAACAGTGCCGCCGTGGCGAAGGACAGGGCGTACGCAATCAACGACGATCACCTCAAGGAGATCCGATGCGCATTCTGCCTCTCGGCCGTGTCGTAGCCGTCGGTGCGGTGTCCATGCTCGCTCTCGGCGGTGTCGCGGGGCTGGCCTCGTCACCCGCGTACGCCGCGGCCGACTCGCAGGTGTCGGTCGTGCACGGCATCCCCGGCCAGGCGGTGGACGTCTACGTCAACGGCGAGAAGACCATCCCGGACTTCCAGCCCGGCAAGGTCGCCGGACCGCTGAGCCTGCCGGCCGGCCAGTACGACATCGCCCTCACCAAGCCCGGCGACGCGATCGGCAGCGCGCTGCTCAAGGTCGACGACGCCGAGGTGCCCGGTGACGCCAACATCAGCCTGGTCGCGCACCTGAACGCGGAGGGCCAGCCGACGCTGACCCCGTTCGTCAACGACGTCGGCAAGCTGGCGGCCGGCAAGACCCGGCTCATCGTGCGGCACACCGCGGCCGCGCCCGCCGTGGACATCCGCGCCGGTGGCAAGCCCGTCTTCGAGGGTGTGACCAACGGCAAGGAAGGCAAGATCGATCTGGACGCCGGCAGCGTCTCGGCCGACGTGGTGCTGGCCGGCACCGACACCCGCGTCCTCGGCCCGGCCGACCTGAACCTCGGTGAGGGCACCGCGACCATCGTGTACGCGGTCGGCTCGGCCGACGACAAGACGCTCGACATCGTCTCGCAGAGCATCGACAACCTGCACTCGGCTCCGGGCGGCGTGCCCAGCGGCGACGGCGGCCGCGCCGACGGCAACGGCTCGCTGCCCTGGTACGGCGTCGGTATCTTCGGCGTCCTGCTGGCCGCGTTCGGCCTGACCCGGCTGGCCACCGCCCGCCGATGAGCGTCGTCCGCCGCGACGGCACGCCCCGGCAGTCGCCGGGGCGTGCCCTGCTCCTCGTCGCAGCCGGCGTCGCGCTGGCCACCGGGGCCGGTGCCGCTGCCTGCCGGTCGCAGCCGGCGGAGGACTTCGGTGCTCCGGTGGTCACCGCATCGGCGTCTGCGCCTACCGCTCGCGTGCCGATAGCCGACGGCACGATCCCGGCCGCCGACGGCACGGCGGCGCCCACCCGGCTGCGCATTCCGGCCCTCGACCTGGACGCCGTCGTCGACGCCGTCGGCATCGAACCGGCGACCGGTGACTTCGCCGTACCGCCGAGCGTCGACCGGGTCGGCTGGTACCGGTACGGACCCGGCTTCGCAGCCGGCGCGGGCTCCATCGTCATCGCCGGGCACGTCGACAGCGCGGCCGAGGGCGACGGCGCGTTCTTCAAGCTCGGCTCCCTCGACGCCGGGGACACGGTGACCCTCACCGGGCCCGGCGGCAAGGCGCGCGAGTTCGAGGTGGTCGCCCGCAAGCGCTACCAGAAGACGGCCATCCCGCTGCAGGAGTACTTCGCCCGCGACGGCGCGGTCCGGCTCACCCTGATCACCTGCGGCGGCCCCTTCGACCCCGAGACCCGGCACTACCGCGACAATGTCGTGGTGACGGCGGCGCTGCGCCGGTGAGCTGAACACGGGGAGAACCGATGGGTCTGAGTTCGTTCGAGGTCAGGCATGCCGCATCGGTCGCCGGCTGGGCCACGTCGGCGCACGAGGTGGCCCTGCTGTGCGGCCGGGAGGAGTTCCCGTTCCCCGCCGAACTGCTCGGCAGCTGGCCGAAGACCGCCGACGACATCGTGCAATTCCTGCTCCTCGACGGCGAGACCCCGATCGGGTACGGCGAACTGTGGCTGGACGACGAGGAGGACGAGATCGAGCTGGCGCGCATCATCGTGGCGCCGGAGCACCGGGGGAAGGGCCATGGCCTCCGGCTGGTGCGGGCACTCCTGTCCGAAGCGTCGAAGCACGACCACGCGAACATCTTCCTGCGGGTCCGCCCCGACAACACACCGGCGATCCGCACGTACGAGCGGGCCGGCTTCAAGCCCGTCGACGCCGCCCTGGCAGCGGAGTGGAACGCGCCGCAGCCCATCGACTACGCGTGGTTCCAGTACCCGAAGTTCACCGGCTCCTGACGACCACTCGGCCCCGCGATCCGGCCGCTCGGGCTCAGGTCGTTCCCCGTGACCCGCGGGTCTTCCTACGGTCGTGCCCACGACTACGGAAGGCGTGGGCATGCGTAAGGGAACTCGGATCGCACTGTCGATCGTGGCGGGACTGGCCGTGGTCATCGTGGCCTGCGTGGGGGCTGCTCGCCTACCTCCACCGGCCGCTGTCGCAGGCCGGCGTCGACGCGGCGATCCAGCAGCGGCTTCAGGACACCGTGACCGGGAACGAATCCGTGACGGGCGCGCTCTTCGCCACCTATTCGGGGCGGACCGGGGCGCTGCACCGTTACGCGGCCGGTGCGGCGCGGGTGGACAGCCGGTTCCACTCGGCGAGCGTCGGGAAGACCATGCTCGCCGCGGTCCACGGGCAACTGGTCGACGAGGGGCGCGTCACCTTCGACGATCCGGTCGGCAGATGGCTCGGCGCCACGGTTCTGGACGGGCTCTTCGTCGCCGGAACTCCGACACCGGCTACATCCTGCTCGGGCTCGCCCTCGAAAGGATCGAGCGCCGACCGTACGGCAAGGACGGCGACGTCCTGGCCGTGACCGCCCGTGGCGTGGATCTGAGCGATCGGAACGCGATGTCGGTCGACTGGGCCGGCGGTGGCGTCGTGACGGCGACGTCCGATCTGGTCACCTTCATCCGCGCGTTCACCTCCGCCGAGATCGTCTCCGCCGGGACACTCGCGCGGCTCACCGATTTCGAGCACGAGTACGAGAAGGGCATCCACTACGGCATGGGCGTCATGCAGTTCCGTTTCCGCGAATTGTCGCCCCTGCTGTTCAGCATGCCGGACGCGTACGGCGCTGTCGGCGCGACCGGGACGTTCGCCCTCTACGATCCGGCGGGAGACAGGATCTTCGTGGCCAACTACGGGTCGCTGGAGTTCGGCGAGAAGGCGATCGAGGAACTCGTCGGCCTCCGGATGATCCTGCCCGGTGATCGTGTTCGACGCGCTCGACCACATGGACGTGGTCCGGCTGCTCGTGGCGGGCGTTCGCGAGCAGGCCGGCGGCATCCGGCCGGTGGTCGGCCGGCGGGGGAGCAACTTCGTCGTGCTCACGGCGCGCGAGGTGATGTACCTCGAAGCGGTCGCCGAGGGGATCGTCGCCCGTACCGCCGGGCCCAGCGACGGTTGCGCGCGGTCCAGGCGGCCCTGGCCCTCACCGCGGACGACGACCAGGCGCCACCGGCGACGTGACGGGCGGGAACTCCGACCGGGTGGCATCGGTGTTCGCCCGGAAGCATCCACCCCGATCACAGGTAATCTGTGCCGGTGCGGCTTTCGACGGTTCTCGAGAGGGCTCAGGGCCTGGGCCTGCACGACCATGTGGGCTGGGCCTTCGACGAACCCGGGCAGTTCCGGTCACAGGCCGGCGACTTCCTCGCCGAAGGTCTCCGGGCACGCCAGCGGGTCATGTACATCGGCGGCGACGAGACGGCCGCCCCGGCCGGCATCGACGGTCTGGACGCCGCCGTGGCTCGTGGCCAGGCGCAGGTCACGTCGGTGTCGGTCATGTACGGCCGTGATGAACCGGTCGAACCCGAGCGGCAGGTCGAGGTCTTCGCGGCGGCGGCCGAGCAGGCCCTGACCGACGGCTGGACCGGCTTGCGCGTCGCGGCGGACGTCACCTCGCTCGTCGCCGGGGAGCGGCAGCGTGAGGCCTGGATCCGCTACGAGCACCTGGCCGACAGGTTCATGGCGGGGCACCCGGTCGCGGGTATGTGTGGATTCGACCGGGCGGTCGTACCCCGCGACACGCTGGCCGAGGCGCTCTGCCTGCATCCGGTGCTGAACCCCGCGGCCAGCGGGTTCCGGCTCCACACCACGGCCGGCACCGGACTCGGGCTGACGCTTGCGGGTGAGGTCGATCGGGGCAACCGGCAGGTTCTCGCCGCCGCTCTGCGGCACGCCCGCCCGGCGCCGGAGGCGGGCCGGCTCGCCATCGACGCCACCGCGCTGACGTTCATCGACCACCACGGCCTGACCGCGTTCGCCGACTACGCCGCCGCCTGCGGCGCGACCGTGGTCCTGCACACCGCCGAGAGCAGCGCGGCTCGTATGATCGCCCGGCTGGTACCGATGTCCGGACTTGAAGTGCGAGTGGTGTCACCATGAGATCCGGCGCAGCCGCCGACCGCTCCGGATACTTCCACGAGACGGCTTTCTACGACTCCGGCGAGGAGTTCCTCGCCTTGATCGTGCCGTTCTTCACCGACGGCCTGGAAGCGGGCGAGCCGGTGATCTCGGCTTTCGCCGCCGCCAATCAGAGTCTGGTGCGGGACGCCTTCGGCGCCGGCAGCGGGATCCGGTTCGTGGACGGCGACTCGCAGTACGCGCGGCCGGCCGGGGCGATCCGCCGGTACCGTGAGCTGTTCGGCGAGTACGCGGCGAGGGGAGCACATCAGATCCGTGTCGCCGGGGACGTTCCCCATCCCGGCGCCGGTGCCCCGTGGGACTGGTGGGCCCGATACGAGGCGGCCGTCAACCGGGCCTACGACTCGTTCCCGGTGTGGGGCATCTGCCCGTACGACGTCCGCACCACACCCGCGCACGTCATGGCCGAGGTGCGCCGCACCCATCCGCACATCGCCCAGGGCCGCACCCACGCCGGCAACCCCGCCTTCGAGGACCCCGCCGACTTCCTCCGCGCGCGGACGGACACCTGGTACGACCCGGTCGAGCAGAGCCCGCCGGCGCTGGAGCTCCTCAACCCGGCCCCCGGGCAGGCACGTTCCGCCGTCGACGCGGTCGCCGCGGCGGCCGGTCTGACCCCTGACGACCGCAACGCCCTGCGGCTGGCGGTCAGTGAGGCGGTCGCGAACGGGCTCCTGCACGGACTGCCGCCGGTGGTGGTGAGAGCGTGGCCGGCCGCGGGGCGTGTCGTGGTCACGGTCACCGACGCCGGTGACGGCCCTGCCGATCCCTACGCGGGACTGATCCCCGCCGAGCGGCCGGTGGGCGACGGCGGCCTCGGGCTCTGGATCAGTCATCAGGTCTGCGCGTTCGTCGGTCTGGATCGGGCTCCCGGCGCCTTCACCCTCCGCCTCATCGCGGGCCGTCTCGACTGACGTCGCCGTCGGTCGGCCTCTCCACGTTCAGCGAGCGCATCGTGGGCCGGGCTGTGCCCGCCGGACGAAGCCTCGGAATTCGGCCGAGAAAACCTTGCGTGTTGGGACTAGATTTTCTCGGCAGGGCTGGGTAAGGTCTCTCTCGTAGACAGAGATCGGATGAAGACGCCGACGAAATGGACCGAGCGTCAAGCAGGGCCCGGAAGTTTTCGTGGCTCGCTCGGCCAGTGCAGTGAATGCAAGTGAAGCAAGTGGAAGTGAAGTAAGTGCAGGACAAGACCTTGACGTAATTCCAGGTCAGGGCGACGCAGGTGGGGCTGATGCAGGTTCAGGGCTCCGCCTGATGCAGCAGGATCCGCCGCACGTGGACGGGGCTGAGAAGTTGCGTGGAGCTCCGGCGCCGGCGGTTGGCAACACGACAGGTATTGCAAGCAGAGGAAAGGGAGGGATGGACGCCGTTGGATCGCCCACCATCAGAACGCGGTTCAGGTTCTGAGGTGGACACCGCAGTCACATCGAACGTGAGGTGGTCTCCGGTCACGCTTATGCGATCCTCGCACCCGATATCGCCGATAGCGGCACGGTGCGGAAACGAGAACCCGACGAACCTGTCGGTAGATGGTGTATCTAACCCGTAACCCTGGGTCCCGGCGCAACATGCGCCGGGACCCTCGTTCGTGATTAAGCCCCCGAAGTAGAGGTATGCATGGCCCCATCCGAAGACATGTTCGACGACGACGACTTCCCCGCCTACACCATGGGCCGCGCCGCAGAGATCGTCGGCGCCTCGCAGGACTTCTTGCGCCGCCTCGACGAGGCGAAACTGTTCATCCCGTTCCGCTCCGCGGGCGGGCACCGCCGCTACTCCCGGTACCAGCTGCGCCTGGCCGTCCGAGCCCGCGAGATGGTCGACCAGGGTACCGCCCTCGAAGCGGCCTGCCGGATCATCATTCTCGAGGACCAGCTCGAAGAAGCCCTGCAGTACCAGCGAGACCACGAGTGCCGGGAGCGGACCGGCACCGTCTGACCCCGAGCCGCCCGGTCCTTCTCCACCCCGGGAAGGACCGATCGCTCGCACCGCCGCGTCGCGGGTGTCACTCCTCGGCTTCGGCGTCGATTCCCGCCCCGCCCGGTGCCGGGCTGCTCTGGCCGCGGGTCGCCCGCGCGGAACAGTCCGCGCGTACCGGCATCCGGGGTCCATCTCGGTTTTCGGCGTCCGTGACCGGGTCACGGACGCCGGGCCCGGTTCAGCCGATGTGGAACGCGTCGCCGTAGACGTGGAAGTCCAGCGGCGTGTTCAGGTCGAAGTTGCCGTTGTTCAGGAAGACCCGCTGGGCGGTGTCGATGCGCGTGACATCGTCGTGTGCGGCCTCCTTCTTCATCTCGACGACCCGCTCGTCCAAGAACGCGTGGAGCCAGGTGCGCTCGTCACCGCCCTGCGCGGGTGGCTTCGCCTTCTTCAGGGCGCGGGTACGGATCGAACGCATCCCCTCGTAGCCGTGCACCACCGAGGCGTCGTAGTAGGCGAACTGCCCGAGAGCCCGTACGCCGTCGGACTTGCCGTCCCGCACCGACGGGTTGAAGTACACCCGGTCGCGTTCGGCCTCCTGCGCGGCCTGGAACACCGGGTCGGCGGCAGCCGTCTTCCAGTCCCTGGTGAAGTTCGGGTCGAGGCCGGCGTGCGACGAGGTGCCGTTCACGCTGCGCAGCGCCGGGAGGTACTTGGCCAGCACGTTCGACGGCTTGGTGGCGGTGTAGGTCTCGACGAGTTCCAGCATGTCGCCGGTACCCGAGCAGAAGCCGATGATGCCCGCGGTGTAGCCCCGGCCGTCCTTGATGTCCTCGATGTAGGCGAATTGCCCGCGCCAGTTCAGCGACGAGTTCTCGGCCGCCGAGACGATCTGCATGGCGACGTCCTTCTTCGCCGGATCGTCGAGGTTCCTGCCGGCGGGTGCCGTCGTCGGGGGAGTGGTGGTGCCACCCGGCAGGGTCCAGGTCTGGTTCGCCGTGGCGGCGCACGTCCAGATCTGCAGCCGGGTGCCGTTGGCGCTGCTGTTGCCGGTGACGTCGAGGCACTTGCCCGACCCGGAGTTGACCAGCGTCGCGCCGCTGGCGGTCCACTTCTGAGCCGCGGTGGCGTTGCAGTCGTACAGCTGGATCTTGGCGCCGTTGGCGGTCGAGGCCGCCGTGACGTCCAGGCACTTGCCGAAAGCACGGATCGAGGAGTCGGTGTTGCCCACCGTCCACTGCTGGGCCGCGCTGTTGTTGCAGTCGTAGAGCTGGACGGCGGTGCCGTTGGCGGTGGCCGCGCCGGCGACGTCGATGCACCTGCCGCCCAGTCCCTTGATCGGACCGGCCGTGGCGGCGCTGGCCGGCAGCAGTCCGTAGATCACGGCGGTACCGGCGATGACCAGGCCTGACGTAACGTAGGCGACTGTCCTCACGCGAATCATGGCGCTCCTGTGGGATGGGGAATGATGGGGGTGGTGGCGCGCGCTGGGGACGGACTCTACGACTGTTAATTAGCTTTATCAATATCGACCGATGAAGCTTGACGGCGGTCCTCCGGTGGCGCACGATGAGCGAACTTTTAAACACTTTGCCTATTAGCGGAGGTCCGATGGCGCGGCTGGCCGGCTCGTCCAAACTGCTGCGGGCCATGAACGAGAGCGCCGCGCTCGAGCACCTGCTCGACCCGGGCAACCTCACCCGGGCCGATCTCCGCAAGCTCACCGCACTGTCCACCCCGACGATCTCCGAGGTGCTCCGCCGTCTGACCGAGGCCGGGCTCGTCGACGTCGTCGGGCACGCCAGCGGGCGTCCCGGGCCGAACGCCGAGATCTACGCCGCGAACCCGGACGCCGCCTACGCGGCGGCCATCTCGGTCCGCGACGTCGGGACCAGCGGCACCCCGTCGGTCGCGGCCGCGCTCTGCGACCTGACCGGCGCGGTCCGCGCACGCTTCGAGTCGCGCATCGACTTCCTCGGCACGGATCCGGTGACGGCCGTCGCCGGGGTGGTCGAGGACCTGCGTGAGCGGGCCGGTGTCGAAGCCGGGCGGATCCGGCACGTGCAACTGGGTGTGGCCGGTTCCTACGACCCGCGCACCGAGACCATCCGCATGGTCGACGTGCCCGGCTTCGACCGCCCGGGCCTGGTGCCACGGATCGCCGCCCGGCTCGGCGCGCCGGTCGGCGCCGACAACGACGTCAACCTGGCCGCCGTCGCCGAGCGGCGGCGCGGCGCCGGACAGGATGCCGAGAACTTCGCCCTGCTCTGGATCGGCCAGGACGGCCTCGGCCTGGCCATCGACATCAACGGCACCCTGCTGCGCGGCACCCGCGGTGGCGCCGGCGAGATCGGCTACGTGCCGCTGTACTCGCCCGACTCCCCGCACCGCAAGCTCGACCTGCAGCACCTCTTCGGCGGCGCGGCCATCATGGACCTCGCCCGGGACAACGGCCTCACCGGCGCCACCCCGGCCGCCGTGGTCGCCACCGCCGCCGCGACCGGTGCCGAGGACTTCCTCGGCACCCTCGCCGACCGCATCGTGGTGGGTCTCGCGGCCGTCACCGCGATCCTCGACCCCTACCTCGTGGTCCTCGCCGGCCCGATCGCCCAGGCCGGCGGCGTCACCCTGCTCACCGCGGTGAACACCGCGTTCCGGCGGGCCGCCCCGCTGGAGAGCTCGTTCGCCGTCACCACCATCGAGGACGACGCGGTCCTGGTCGGCGCCCTCGACGCCGGTCTCGCCGCGGTCCGGGAAGCCCTCATCACCGCCATTCGCGACAGCTGAAGGATGCCGCCGCCGCAGGTGGTGACCGCCGGTGCCGGCGCCGCCTGCCGGCGCTGGACACACTGGATGCTGAACCGGACGCGGAATCGACGTTACGCACGGCCCCCACGTGACCGAATTCTTCGTTACCTCACCGTTATCAATATCTCCGAACCAACCTCCCCAAGGCCGCATCGCACTTGATGACAGAGCGGCACACGGCCGCTCGGATACGGGGGAAAGCGATGTACAAGCGTCTGGCTTACGGTGTGGCGTCGGTGGCGGTCGCGGCGGTGGCGGCGACCCTGGCCGGTTCGATGGCGGCGTCGGCCTCGGCCGCCGACGACGGCCCGATCACCGCGGTCGCCCAGGACGTCCAGCTCAAGGGCGACGACAAGCAGGTCGGCAAGCTGAAGGTGACGGTCACCAACACCACCGAGTTCCAGGACGAGGGCCGCTTCCTGGTTCACATGCCGCAGACCGCGCGGCTCGTGCCGGGCCAGCAGTGCGTGCTGTACGACTACAACCTGTCGCAGTGGCTGTGCGAGGGTACCCGCCTCGAAGCCGGCGAGTCGCACACCACCACGCTCAAGGTCCGCTCGATCCTGAGCACGCCGGACTACGACAGCTACGACGTCGGCTACGTGCAGGGCCTGGCCAACAGCAACGCCAAGAGCGAGCGCCTCTGGTTCAAGATCAACTGGCCCGCCGGCGCCAAGTGACGCCCTGAACCACCGGTGCCCGGGACACTCATCCGTCAGGGATGGTGTCCCGGGCATCTCTGTGCGGCCAGCATGGGTGCCCGAAGCGCCGAGAGTCCGGCACGAGACGGGACATGCGGAGATGGCCGAGGAAAGCAGCCGAGCGTGGGCGGGATGGATCGCCTTCGCGGCCACGATCATGATCGTGACCAGCTTGATCAATATCTGTCAGGGGCTGATCGCGCTGCTCGACGACGAGCACGTGGTCGCCACTCCCGACGCGTTCGTCCTGGTGGACACCACCTCCTGGGGATGGACGCTCCTGTTCTTCGGGGTGGCGGTCCTCTGCGTCGGAGGGTTCCTGCTCTCCGGCATGAACTGGGCGAGGATAGTCGCGATCGTCATCGTCGGCCTGCACGCCGTCGTCCAGGTGGTGTCGCTCGGGGCGTATCCGGTCTGGTCGATCCTGATGATCGCCCTCGACACGGTCGTCCTCTTCGCGCTCACCGCCCGCTGGACGCCGGCCGCCGAGGCGCTGCGCGAGCAGAACGAACGGATCAGCGCCACCGCCGGGCTGCCCGGCGACGACACCCTGCACCGGAACCTCCCGCACGAGACGACCCCGATGCGCACCTTCCGCGACACCTGACGTGAAGGTGCCGGCGCTGCTCGCGCCCCTGGTTCTCGGAGCCGCGGTCGTGGTGTTCCCGGCCCGGCCACCGGGTTCGGAACGGTCGAGGGCGGGGGGACAGCATCGCGAGCACGAGCGGATCACCCGGGCCGCGCTCGCCTGCCGTCCCCAGCCCCGGGGGAGAACGTTCTGTCTCGTCGGCTTTCTCGTATGGGGGAGACCGTTCTGTCTCGTCCGGGGTCTTATCCGAGGGAGAACGTTCTGTCTCGCCGGATTTCTCGTCTGGGGGAGAACGTTCTGTCTCGTCCGGGGTCTTATCCGAGGGAGAACGTTCTGTCTCGCCGGATTTCTCGTCTGGGGGAGAACGTTCTGTCTCGTCCGGGGTCTTATCCGAGGGAGAACGTTCTGTCTCGCCGGATTTCTCCTCTGGGGAAGAACGTTCTGTCTCGTCCAGGGTTTTGTCCGCGAGAGAACGTTCTGTCTCGCAGGCCGAAGGCGTCCCCGACGACTGTTTCGAACCGCGGTCGATCGACCAGCTAACGAGCTTTCGTAGTCAGGGTCCAGCCCGCCAGTCGCAGCGCAGGGTTCGGGTGGCTGTTGATCGTCTGGCTGTGGCTGGCGGCCCCTTCCCGGCACCTTTGATCGTCTGGCTGTGGCTGGCGGCCCCTTCCCGGCACCTTTGATCGTCCGGCTGTGGCTGGCGGCCCCTTCCCGGCACCTTTGATCGTCCGGCTGTGGCTGGCGGCCCCTTCCCAGCGCCTGTTGATCGTCCGGCTGTGGCCGGCGGCCCCTTCCCAGCGCCGGAGACAGCCGTATCCCGGAGCCCGGCCCGAGAAATGGCCGTTGTTGATCGTCCAGCACCGGAACGTGGCGGTATCGGGCTGCGAGCCGCAGCTCCGGCCGGTTCACCGAGCCGACGCCGACTTCGTCACCGGCGACTACCCGCAGAGCCGCGACGACGCGACCGTGCGCCTGCTCGGCTGCGTCGACCACCAGCGCGGACGGTTCCAGGAAGCCGTGGGCCGGGCCGGGCCGGTGACCTGCTCGACGGGCAAGGGGCGGGTGGTCGCGCGGGCGGCGGGTCACCCGCGCCGCCCTCAAGAAGGGGACACCGGTCTCATCGACCCGGTCACCGGCACCACCACCGACCCGACCACACCGCGCGGCCGGGTCAGGCGCAACTTCGAGAAGGCCGTCACCGGTGCCGTGGTCGAGACACGGCGCCAGTGGCAGGACTTCACCAGATCACTGCGGCGCGAGTACGGCCCACGGCGGGCCGCCACCATGACGTGCGCGCTCACCCACGACCACCCGGTGCGGGAGTGCGACGGCTCCGGTCGTACGTCCGTGGTCCGGGGATTGTCCGGTGTGGGCATCGTGCTGGTCCTGGTGGCGGTTGCCGTGTGGCTGTACCGCCGTGGTGCGGGGCCGCGCGTCAGGCGTACGGATCGAAGGGGATTCCGGCGGGTTTGGCGGCGTTGAGCAGATACTCGAAGGAGCCGTCTTTGATCTTGATGGTCGCCGAGCCGAAGTTCGCGGACATCAGTTTGTCGCGCAGTTCGAGGCTGGGGAAGCCGTTCCAGTCGACCAGCGGCGGGTAGCGCCAGTTGTGGTAGTGGTTCTCCGGCGGCTCGTCGTTGCTGTTGGCCAGCCGGTAGAAGTGCGTCGACAGGCCGTCCTTGTGGTAGACGACCTTGGGGTGGCTGCCGTCGAACCGCACCTGTGACCGGGGGTAGGTCTTCTGTGAGCTGTGCTGGGTGGTGCTGACGTATTCCACCTGGTTGGACGCCTGGCTCACCCAGGAGATGACGTGCTCCCAGTCGTGCCGATGGCCGCCGAGGCCGCTGCCGGCGACGGCCTGGTCCTTCTCGAAGTAGCCGGCGTAGACGATCGCGCACCAGCCGTTGTTGCACTTCGACCGGGCGTACGTCTGAGAGTTGTCGAGATCGGACTGGTCGCGGCAGCTGCCGTTGACCGCGCCGGTGGTCTTGAGACCGCCCGCGATCGTGCCGTCCGGGCCGATGGCCGGCGTGGCGTAACAGCCGTCGGTGTCGTAGTCGAACGCGGGGGAGAAGGACTGCTCCCATCCGCCGGCGTTCTGCGGGAGGTTGCGGGGCGGGTCCGCGAAGGCCGGGGAGGCCATGGTCGCGATCAGCAGCGCGGCGAGGCCGGTGACGGCCCCGGCCCGTGCGAGGGGGCGGTGACGACGCATGCATGATCTTCACCGTCCCCGAGGGGCCCGGTCAACAGATCGCGGTTCCGGAACTCGGCGATTGCGCAGGTGATTTAGCCTCGGCGCTGTGACCGGTCTCGATGGCGACGGATCCACCCACAGCAACGCGGCGGCCGGGCGACCGGCCGGAGACGAATCGGAGATCCTGGCCGCGCCCGCCGATCCCTGGCTGACCGAGGCGTCCACGTCCCCGATCGGTGACCCGGCGACGATGCGCGATTTCAGCGTGCCCCCGCCACCGGACACGATGCCGTACACCCATCCGGTCTTCGCCGTGAAGAGCGAGCGGCGCCGCCGTGGCAAGGCCCGGCCCGTGCTGATCGCGACCCTGATCGGCTGCGCGCTGCTCCTCGCCCTGCCGCTGATCATCGACCGGTTCCGGGCGGACGACGACACACAGCGTTCGACGCCGACCGTCATCATCACGGAGGAGACCACGGAGGAGACCTCCGCACCGGCACCGTCACCGGCACCGTCACCGGCATCGTCGTCGGCGGCGCCGACGACGACGGTGGTCTACGAGGTGACGGCCAGCGGCTCCGGCAACACGGGCAGCATCAGCTACACCGACGAGGACGGCGAGATCATCCGCCGCAACGGGATCCCGCTGCCGTGGCGGACGACCTTCCCTGTCGGTACGCAACGCCACCCGCTGGTACTCGAGGCGCAGCGCAAGAGTGGCGGCGACAACGGCCCGGTGACCTGCACCATCACCGTCGACGGCAAGGAGGTTACGAGGACCACCGCCGCGGGGCGGTACGCGTACGCCCTGTGCTGAGCCGTCAGCCGGCGCGGTACACGGCCCGGTCGAAGTCGGCGTAACCGCCCTCGGCGCCCAGGTCCTGCACCCACAGGCCGACGAACGCGCCGGTGAAACCCCACGCCTCGGGTTCACCGGGGACGATTGTGACGGCGTACTCGTCGGACAGCGTGGTGGCGTCGAACGTGCGGCCCAGGCGGTGCCAGACCGACTCGGCGTCCGGGTCGGTGGTGTAGGCGAAGGTCAGGGCCGGGCCGTCGAACCGGGCGCGCAGGCCCACCCGCCGTACGTCGCGCAGCGGGATCCGCAGCCCCGGCGGCGTGGTGACCCGTCCGCTGTCGCAGCACAGCACGTCCAGCACCGGCCGGCCGTCGTCGGCGGCGGTCACGTGCAGGTAGTACCAGTTGCGCGAGTTGTAGTACGCGGTGATGCCCGCCAGCTGCCGGTAGTTGCGGGGCTCGAACTCGCAGACCGCCTCGAAGGTGCAGCGGCGGGACGTCACCCGGCGCGCCACCAGGCTCGGGCGGTGGCGGGCCATCGGCGACTGGCCGCCGTGGATGCGCACGTGCGACCGGCGGGCCGACAGGTCGAGCCAGTCCGGTGTGGCCGGGCGGCGCAGGGTCGACCAGTCGGGACCGAGCACCGGGGCGTCGAAGTCGTCGTCACCGGTCCGGCCGGCGCGGACCGGCCGGGACGACGTGGAGGGCGCCGGGACGTGCTCGGCCGGCACACCGCCGGCAATCGCGGGCCATCCGCCCTCGGGCCACTCCACCTTCTGCAGGGCGGTCTCGCGGCCGAGCACGCACCGGCCGGACGGGGTGTACGGCCGGGCGGCCAGATGTGCCAGGTACCACTCGCCGTCCGGGGTCTGCACGAGGCTGCCGTGGCCGGCCTTCTGCAACGTCAGATCGGGATGGCCGGCCGAGGTCAGCATCGGGCCGGCCGGGTCCACCTCGTACCCGCCGAGAAGGTCTCTTGATCGTGCCACGGTGATCTGGTGCGTCCAGGTGGTGCCGCCCTCCGCGGTCATCAGGTAGTACCAGCCGTCCTTGCGGTAGATGAGGGGCGCCTCGGTCAGACCGGCGTCGGTGCCCTCGAAGATCAGGTGCTCGGGACCGTCGAGCCGGCGTTCGCGATGGTCGTACCGCTGGATGGAGATTCCCGCGAAGCGGTTGTGGCCGGGGCGCCAATCGGCGCGCATCGACAGCATCCAGGTCGTGCCGTCCTCGTCGTGGAACAGCGACGCGTCGAAGCCACGGCCGTGCAGGACGACCGGGTCCGACCACGGCCCATCCATGGTCGGCGCCGTGACCAGGTAGTTCTGCGGATCCCAGTAGCCACCCGCGAACGTGGCCACATCGGTGTAGAGCAGGTGGAACAGCCCGTGGGCGTAGGTCAGGTTGGGCGCCCAGACACCGCACGAGTCGGCGGTCCCGGCCAGGTCGAGAAGCCGGCGCTCGGTCAGCACCCCACCGAGCGGCCGCCACTCGACCAGGTCGGTGGAGTGGTGGACCCGCACACCCGGGTACCACTCGAACGTCGACGTGGCGATGTAGTAGTCGGCGCCGACCCGCAGGATCGACGGATCCGGATGAAAACCCGGCAGCACCGGGTTCCGGATCGTGGAGACGGCGGCCTTGGCGATCGTCATGCAACAACCTCTCGCAGGAGGTGGCGCGGCGGCCCCTGGACCGCCGCGCCATCCGAAGGATCAGCCCTGTCGGCAGCTGACCGTCGGCCAGGTCCAGTTGCCATTGGCCATGATCGTTATGCCGAAGTTGTTGCCACTGCCGTTCGGCCGTGCCGTGATCGTGCCGGTGGTGCCGCTGACCGCGGCGTTCCAGCTGTTCTGGATGCTCTGGCCGCCGTTCAGGTTGAGCGTGACGGTCCAGTTGCTGGTGTTCTGGACGGCCACGTTGAGGTTGAAGCGGTCGCCGTACTGCTGGCCGGCGGAGAGCACCGCGGTGCAGTTGCTGCCCGGGTTGCCCGGGGTCGGGCTGGTCGGGTTGGTGGGCCCGGAGCCACTGCCCTCGCGGACGGTGATGTCCGAACTGCCCTGGCTCTGGTAACCCTCGGTCGCCATCACCTGGTAGGCGTGGTTGGTGCCGAGGTTCAGGCCGGCCCGCGCCCAGGCGTCGAAGTGGTTGGCCGTCGTGATGGTTCCCGAGCTGCGCTTCTGCTGCCGGACGCTCCAGTACTGATAGAACGTCTGGTTGCCGTCGATCGAGGGCGCGTTGACCCGCTGGCTGCGCAGGATGTCGTACGTGCCGCCGTCGGTCGTGACCGTGCCCAGACGGGTGGCGCCGCTGCTCGGGTTGTAGCTGCCGAAGTTCTCCACGACGTAGTACTCGATGAGCGGGTTGCGCGTCCAGCCGTACAGGGCCAGGTAGGTGTTGTTGTTGCCCGGGTTGTAGGTGCCCGAGTAGGTGACCGTCCGGCGGCTGCCGGTCGCCCAGCCCTTACCACCGACCCAGTTGTTGGTGCTGCGGTCCCAGCTGCTGGAATACCGGCCGTCGGCGCGCAGCGTCATGCTGGCGTTGCCGCTGTCCTTCCAGAACGAGAAGTAGTAGCCGTTGTGGGTGCCGGTCAGGTTCGAGGTGAGGGTCCGGTCGGCCTCGGCGTGTGCGGTGCCGGCCACGGTGACTCCGGCGATCGACATGGCGATGGCGCAGGCGGCCCCCGCGAGCACACGGATGCGATTCCGTCTGCCGCGGGCCGGCTGGGGGAGATCTGGGGTCATGTGAGTGGTTCCTCCTCATGAATGGCTGGCGGGGAACAGCCCCACGGGCACGACTGAGCACTCCGGGGGATCGGTGTCGTGGCTCGTGGCGGGGATGACGACCATCGAGGCCCGTCATTGCGAGATCCTGGCCCTCTCGCCGTCATCTTGTCAACAACTTCCGGACATCAGGCGGAAATACCGAACTTGATCTTTAAGGGCTCTGGAGAACAAAAACCCAGTTCAAAGGCTTCAAACGAGACGTGGGTACGCCAGCGCGCCGTAAACTGGCACCGAAAAGACCGACAGCAGCTCCGAAAGTTACGAACCGCGGTTCCAAAGTTGGCCGGCGGCGTTCGTGCAGGTCCGGAGCGTGACGACGGTCCCGTTCGCGGTGCCGCCGGCCTCCACGCACAGTCCCGACTGCGCGTTGCGGATCGTCCCGCCCGACGTGAACGCCCAGCGCTGGTTGGCGGCGCCACTGCAATCCCACAGCTGCGCCTTCGAGCCGGACGTCGCGCCGGTCGGTGAGTCCAGACACTTGCCCAGCGCCTTCAGCGTCTGGCCGTCGTAGGCCCAGCGCTGGTTCGTGGCGCCGCTGCAGCTCCAGATGATCGGCTGGGTCCCGTTCGTGGTGCTGCTGCCGGGCACGTCGAGGCAGCGGCCCGAGGCGATGCCGACCAGCGACTGACCCGTGCCGGTGACCGGGTCGCCGATGGAGCCCTGGACCGATCGCAGTGCCGCGTACCAGGTCGCGGCCATCTTGTCGTAACCACCCGCGGTGGGATGCACGCCGTCGATCAGGTCGCCGGTGGTCAGCGCGCTGTACATGTCGACGAAGTGGACCCGCTTGCCCGCGCTGACCTTGCTCTGCACCATGCCCGGGATGGTGGCGTTGAAGGTGCGGGCCGCGTTGTTCTGGCCGGAGTTGCTCAGCGGGATGATCGAGGCGACGAACACGTCCGCGTTGGGCGCCGTGCTGGTGATCCGGTCGACCAGGCTCGACAGCCGGGCCGGCGCGCCGCCGACGTTGTAGTTCTGCAGGATGTCGTTGGTGCCGATGTGCAGCAGCACGGTCCGCGGGGTGGTGTTGCGCAGCCAGCCGGCGATGTTGGCGTCGATCTGGTCGATGCGCCATCCGGGGTGGCCCTCGTGGTCGTGATCGCCGAGCGAGGACGGCCCGTTGAACTGGCTTCCGACCAGGTCGACCCGGTATCCACCGGCGGCCATCCGCTGCCAGAGGCCGATCCGGTAGCCGCCGGGAACCTGCGTTCCCTCGGTGATGGAATCGCCCAGCGGCATGACGCGGACACCACCGTTGGACTCCGCCGAAGCCGCGCCGGGGAACGCGACGCCTCCAGCGGCGGCGAACGCGGTGATAAGAATTGCCGTAGATAACCAGCGCCTTATTCTAGACATGGTTACTCCTCCTGGGGGATGGGGTTTAGTTATCGCTCACAGGCTCGCGATCGTTGAGTTTCGGCGATCCATGGGAGCGCTAACAGCGGTGCCTGAAGGTTGCCACCATGTTTCACCACATTCAAGCTGCCCGATGTCGCGACCTCGTGTTCCGTTCGGCCGTAACACTTTTCAGTGAGTTATTTTTTGCGCCCCTCCTTCATCTGAAAGCATTGCCAGTAATTCCTCCGTGCCCGACTATTTCTGTTACTCATTGACGAATGCGGATATTCGGACGCGACGAGAGGGAGAGCCCGATGGCGGAACGAAGAGCGCGCAACCGCAGGCTCCTGGCCGCGTCGGCGGCCGCAGTGGCGGTGCTGATCGCCGCGGTGGGAACGGTGGTGTCCGGCGGCATCGCCTCGGCCGGGCAGGTCGGCGTCATGGCGGCCACCGCCGGCTGCGGGAAGGCCCCGACGCTGCGTGACGGCACCTACACGATCCAGAGCGGAGGCCGGGCCCGTACGTACATCCTGCGGCTGCCCGGCAACTACAACAGCAACCAGGCGTACCGGCTCGTCGTCGGCCTGCACTGGCTCAACGGCAGTGCGAACGACGTGGTCGGCAACGGCTTCTACGGCCTGCAGCAGCGATCCGGCAACAGCGCCATCTTCGTGGCGCCGCAGGGTCTCGACGCGGGCTGGGCCAACACCGGCGGACGCGACGTCACCCTCGTCGACGACATCCTGCGTACGGTCGAGAACGACCTCTGCGTCGACACGTCACAGAGGTTCGCCCTCGGATTCAGCTACGGCGGCGCGATGAGTTACGCCCTCGCCTGCGCCCGGCCCGCCGTGTTCCGCGCGGTCGCGCCCATCGCCGGCGCCAATCTCAGCGGATGCTCCTCGGCGTCCCAGCCGGTCGCGTACTTCGGCATCCACGGCACCCGCGACAGCGTCCTGAACATCTCGCAGGGCCGCTCGATCCGTGACACCTTCGTCCGCCTCAACGGGTGCACCGCCCAGAACCCGCCGGAGCCGGCACAGAACAGCGGGACCCACATCAGCACCAACTACGCGGGATGCCGCGCCGGATACCCGGTCCGGTGGGCCGCCCACGACGGCGACCACGTGCCGCTGCCGACCGACCGCAACGCCTCGACCTCCTGGGTGTCCAGCGAGGTGTGGCAGTTCTTCACCCAGTTCGGCAGCACCACCTCACCCTCCCCGTCGAACCCCGGCCCCTCGAGCCCCGGCCCGTCGAACCCCGGCCCGTCGGTGTCGAGCAGCAACCCGCCCGTCCCCGGCGCGTGCCGGGTCACGGCCAAGGTCAACGCCTGGAACAACGGGCTGACCGCCGACATCACCGTCACCAACACCGGAACCACGACCGTCAACGGCTGGAGACTCGTGTTCCGTCTCCCCTCCGGCCAGACCATCACCGGCGGCTGGAACGCCGGCTACAGCCCGAACTCCGGGCAGGTCACCGCGACCAACGTCGGCTACAACGGGGTTCTGGCACCGGGCGCGTCGGCCAGCTTCGGGTTCCAGGCCACCCACACCGGGAACAGCGGGGCGCCCACCGAGTACACCCTCAACGGATCCGCCTGCACCGCCTGACGGATTTCTGTTGTCCGCCGGCCGGGTGCCCGTCTCCCGTACGTGGAAGTCGTCGCACCCGGCCGGCACCGGCGCCCCGCCCCGCTCACATGGCAGCTGGCGGCCGTCGTGCTGTGCTGGCTGACGGTCCTGGCCGTCAGCGGGCGCCAGCGGATCTCACCGGTGGTGCACGACGTCGCGCTGCTGCTGCACCTCGGGTCGGTGGTGGCCGGGTTCGGCGCGGTGCTGATGGTCGACTGGTTCGGGCTGCTCTGGCTGGCCGGCCGGCGCACGTTCGCCGACGTGCTGCGTACCGCCCACGGCGCGCACGTGCCGACGTGGCTCGGGTTCGCCGGGCTGCTCGCGTCAGGTGCCCTCCTCGGCCTGCCGGCCGGGCCCAAGGCGATCGCGGTCCTGGTCGTCGGCGTCAACGGGGTGTACGCCGGAGCGCTGTTGCGCGAGCTGAGCCGGTGGACCGTACCGCCCACTCCGTTGTTGATCCGATCCGGTCTGGCGACCCTGATCTCCCAGGGCGCCTGGTGGACCGCCGTCGTGCTGGGCCACCTCACCAGTCGCGGGGGATAGGTGCCCGGGCCTGCCGGCGGACACCTCACATCCGGGTCCTCGTGGCCGACCATAGGACCATGCGAAACGGGGCCCTGCCGAAGAACCGCCTGCCGGTGCTGGTGTCACCGTACGGGCCGCACCCCGGCCTCGCGTTGCGTGTGCATGACCTGACCATCCGTGGTCACCACACCGAGACGCTGCTCGCCGCCGACGAGGCCGAGGCGATCGCGCTGACGCTCGGCGACCTGCGCACCCACCGGATCGTCCGGCTCGGCCGGATGTACGCCCTGAACGCGCTCGGCCGCCTCGACGAGGCCCTGCAGATCGCCGAGGAGCTGATCGCCGACCAGGCGCTGCTGGGCGGCCCCAAGGCCACCGACGCCAAGATCCTCGCCGACGCCGCCCGGGTCCTCATCCACCTCGGCCGCATCGACGACGGCCTGCACCACGTGGCCCGGTCGATGACCCTGCTCGACGTGGCACCCCGACAGGGGGCGCGCTACTTCTCCGCCATGTCGTCACTCGGCGAGGCGGCCCGCAGCGCCGACCTGTTCGAACTCGCCGACGACGCGATGCAGCGCTGCCTGGAGTCGTTCGACTCCCCGGACGACCTGTACCGCTCCGGCGCCGAACTGACCCACGCCGAGCTGTGGCTGGAGTGGGCGCTGCGGCTGGAGCAGGTCGGCCGTACCGAGGAGGCGGCGGGCCTGATCGCCCGATGCGAGCCGGTCCTGCGGTACTGGCTGGAGCAGGGCATCGACACACCACTGGGCGCGGCGCTGCTCGCCGTCTGCCACGCCAAGTCCGGCCGCATCGCGGAGGCGTTCGCCATCGTCGGCGACCTGCTGCCCCGCATGCGCGCGACCGGCCAGCTGCACGAGTCGCGCCTGCTGCACCTCGCGCACGGGCTCGCGCTGCGCGCCACCGGCGAATGGCGGGCCGCCCGCCGCGAGTTCCGGGCCGGCCTGGAGCACGCCGTCCTGCGGGCGGAGCGGCTGCTCTTCCAGTACGAACTGGCGGTCACCGCCGCGCTCGAGTTCCCCGGCGAGGCCACCCAGTCGATGCTGGAGTCGCTGCACGACCACGTCCAGGCGCTGTGGCAGCTGCGGATGGACCGGCGCACCATGTTGCGGCAGGCCTACCGGCGTGTCGAGCTCGAGGCGGCCCGGACCAGTGCCGACATGGCCGCCACCTCGGACCCGCTCACCGGCCTGGGCAACCGGCGGATGTTCGACCGCCGGATCGGCGCCGTCATGGCCGGCGGATCGCTGCTGCTCATCGACGTGGACCACTTCAAGGCCATCAACGACCGCTACTCGCACGGCGTCGGCGACCGGGTGCTCGGCGAGATCGCCGGAGTCCTGCGCGCGCACTGCCGCCACGACGAGGTGGCGATCCGCTTCGGCGGCGACGAGTTCGCGCTGTTCCTGGCCACCACGGAGAAGGAGGCCCGGCAGGTCGCCGAACGCATCCGCCGCGTGATCGAGTCCCGCGACTGGGACGCCGTCATGCCCGGCCTCACGGTCACCCTGAGCATGGGCCTGGCCGCGTGCCGCCCCGGCGAGGCGGGCCGCGACCTGTACGACCGGGCCGACGCCCACCTCTATGTCGCCAAACGGGCCGGCCGCAACCAGCTCGCCGCCGCCTGACCAGCGGGTACTGAACCGATTCAGACCTCGACCGGGCGAGGTCGCACGCCGAGCGAGCACGTGCCGGGATGCCCGTCGAACAGCGCGCAGCCCCGGTCGTCGCGGTCGTCCCGGTCGTCCCGGTCGTCCCGGTCGTCCCGGTCGTCGTGCTCGTCGTGCTCGTCGGGTTCGGCGGACTGAGGCGTGCTCGCCGCCGAGCACCAGGTGTAGGGATTGATCTCGGAGGCGCTCAGCGTCCACTGGACCCACCACGTCGTCGTGCCTCCCTGGTGGCCCAGTGCCGCGTGCGAGCCCTCGTGGCCCTGCTCGAGCTCGCAGCGCAGGGCCGACTGCACGCTCGGCGCGTCGGCCGGCAGCTCGTTGAAGAAAGCGAGCTGGGCGGCGTCGAGCGTGATCCTGGCCGGGCAAACCTTCAAATCTTCGCTGACGATCGACATGTGTGTATGAGTGCCCACTCGGGGTGGAGTCTTAACCGGTTAATCGCAAACGGACTTCCGGCGGTCGTGCCCGCGCCGGGGGAGTGCCCACCCGCCCGGTAGGCCACATTGGATTAGTCTGTCATGGTCCACTATGGTTCTGATCGGGCCGGGAGAGACATATGAGCATGCTCGGACACATTCCGAGGACGGCTGTACTGGCGGTCGCCGTGCTGGCGATGGGCATGGCGGGGTGCGCCAAGGAGGACACCGGCGGCACCACCGCGAGCGGGGTCCCGCTGATCAAGACCGGCTCGCTGACCACGTGCACGCACCTTCCGTACGCACCGTTCCAGTCCAAGGACGCGAGCGGCAAGGTCGTCGGCTTCGACGTGGCGCTCATCGACCTGGTCGCCGTGAAACTGGGCGTCACGCAGGCGATCGTCGACACGCCGTTCGAGGGCATCAAGTCCGGCGCCGACCTCAACTCCGGCAAGTGCGACGTGGCCGCGGCCGGGATGACGATCACCGACGAGCGCAAGAAGGTCCTGGACTTCTCCGACCCGTACTTCGACGCCACCCAGGCGCTCGCCGTGAACACCGGCAGCCAGGTCAAGGGCCTCGACCAGCTGGTCGGCAAGCGCCTCGGCGTGCAGGGCGGCACCACCGGCGAGGACTACATCAAGGCGCAGGTCGCGGAGAAGAAGCTCGACATCGAGGTGGTCTCCTACAAGGACCTCGCCGCGCTCCAGCAGGCACTGGCCACCAACCAGGTCGAGGCGGCCGTCAACGACCTGCCGGTCTGGAACGAGTACATCAAGGCCAACCCCGGCAAGGTCGCCGTGGCGGCCGGCTTCGACACCGGCGAGCAGTACGGCTTCGCCGTCAAGAAGGGCAACGCCGAGCTGCTCAAGGCCGTCAACGAGGCGATCGCGGCGGCACGCGCCGACGGCACGTACGACAAGATCTACGCGACCTGGATCGGCGAGAAACCCGCCGCATGAAACTGAGTCCACGTCGCCGGAGGAAGGTCTTCCGTGTCGCCGGTTACGTCGTCTTCGGCCTGGCGATCCTCGCCGTCGTCGGCGCCGCGGACTGGGCGCGCCTGTCCGAGGCCTTCTTCCGGCTCGACATCGCCGGGGAGATGTTCCCCGAGGCGATCACCGTCGCTCTGCGCAACACCATCACGTACACCCTGCTTGCCTTCGTCTTCGGTCTGACGCTCGGGCTGATCCTGGCGCTGATGCGGCTGTCGTCGATCCTGCCGTACCGCTGGTTCGCCACCGCGTACATCGAGCTGTTCCGGGGCCTGCCGTCGCTGCTCGTGCTCTTCATGGTCGGGTACGGCGTGCCACTGGCGTTCCCGGACCGGGAGATCCCCGGTGGCGTGTACGGCTCGGTGACCGTCGGCCTCGGCCTGACCGCCGCCGCGTACATGGCCGAGACCATCCGCGCCGGCATCCAGGCCGTTCCGAAGGGGCAGCTCGAAGCGGCCCGGACCCTCGGCATGTCGCACCCGCGCGCGATGGTGTCGATCATCCTGCCGCAGGCGTTCCGCATCGTGATCCCGCCACTGACCAACGAGATCATCCTGCTGACCAAGGACACGTCCCTGGTGTACGTCCTGGGCGTCACCGCGACGACGATCGAGCTCACCAAGTTCGCCGGCGACGCGCTCAACACCCGGGTCAACCCGACGCCGCTGGTGGTGGCCGGGTTGCTCTACCTGGTGATCACGCTGCCGCTGTCGCAGCTGGTCCGCGGTCTGGAGCGCCGCGCCGGACGGGAGAGGTGAGTGGAATGTCGACGATCGAGATCAGCGGCCTGCACAAGTCCTTCGGCGCCCTGGAGGTGCTGCGCGGCATCGACCTGGAGGTGGAGCCCGGCGAGGTGGTCTGCGTCATCGGGCCGTCCGGGTCGGGCAAGTCGACGCTGCTGCGCTGCGTGAACCTGCTCGAGGAGCCGACCGCCGGTTCCATCCGGGTGGCGGGCGTCGAGGTCACCGACCCGGACTGCGACATCGATGCCGTACGCCGTGGGATCGGTATGGTCTTTCAGCAGTTCAACCTGTTCGGGCACCTCACCGTGCGGGAGAACGTGACGATCGCCCAGCGGCGGGTCCTCAAGCGCGGCCGCGCCGAGGCCGAGCGGATCGCGACCGGGAACCTGACCCGCGTCGGCCTGCTCGACAAGGCCGCCGCTTACCCGGCCCAGCTCTCCGGCGGTCAGCAACAGCGCGCCGCGATCGCCCGTTCCCTGGCGATGGACCCACAGCTCATGCTCTTCGACGAGCCGACCAGCGCCCTCGACCCGGAGCTCGTGGGCGAGGTGCTCGCGGTGATGCGCGGGCTGGCCGCCGAGGGTATGACCATGCTCGTGGTCACCCACGAGATGGCGTTCGCCCGCGAGGTCGCCAACCGCGTCGTCTTCATGGACGGCGGCGTGATCGTGGAACAGGGGCCGCCCGCGGACGTGTTCGGCCGGCCCCGCGAGGAGCGCACCCGCGAGTTCCTGCACCGCGTCCTCGAACCGGCGAGCGTCAGTGAGACCGAGATCGGCGTACGCAAGGATGGGTCGGCATGACGGCCGATTCCTTTGTCCTGCTCTCCGACCCCCGCATCGACGCCATCGAGGCGGGGGACTCGGGCGAGCCCCTCGTCGATCTGCGTACGGTGTCCGGGCTCCGGCTCGACCGGCGTTACGCCGACGAGGCCGGCGCGTTCGGCCATCTGCGTGAGGGCGTGGTGTCACGGCTGCTGGACGCCCAGGCCGCGCTGCCCGGCGGCCTGCGGTTCCTGATCACCGAGGGGTATCGCCCACTGGACCGGCAGCAGTCGCTGTTCGACGGCTACCTCGGCGAGCTTCGCGCCCGGTACCCCGAGTGGCCGGAGGACCGGGTGTACGTCGAGGCCACCAAGTACGTCTCGCCCGTGCACGTGGCGCCGCACAGCACCGGCGGCGCGGTCGACCTGACGCTGTGCACCTCCGACGGCGTCGAGCTCGACATGGGCACCCCGGTCGACGCGACGCCCGTCGAGAGCGCGAACGCCTGTTTCACCGCGGCGGGCAACATCGGAGAGCCGGCGCGGCGCAACCGGCGGGCCATGTCGGCGGCGCTCACGTCGGCGGGCCTGGTGAACTATCCGACCGAGTGGTGGCACTGGTCGTACGGCGAGCGGTACTGGGCCCATGTGACCGGCAACAGCCGCGCCCGCTACGCCCCCGTCCGGCTGAACCCGGCGAAACACGCCGATGGCCGGACCCGCCCCGCGGCGGATCCGGCCATCGCGGCCGAGGTCAGGCGGCCGTGAAGCTCACGCTGGCGGCCTTACCGGCCAGACCGGCCCCGTTCACCGCGGTCACCAGCACCGTGACCGGCGTCGCCTTGGCCGCGGTCACGGTGACCGGGGCCTGCAGGGTGGTCCCGTCCACGGTGGCGAACACCTTGCCGTTGACGGTCACCAGGTAGGCGCTGATCCCGGAGGAGCCCGCGGCCGGCGCCGTCCACGTGACGGTGAACGACTTGCCGGTCGTGCCCTTCGCGACCGGGCTGGTGATGACCGGCGCCGCGAGCTTGGCCGAGTCGACCATGACCGTTCCGGCCGGCGCGTCGGTGCTCAGGCCGGCCTGGTTGGTGGCCTGGACGACGACCTGCCAGGACCCGTCCTCGGGAACCGTCACGGTGGCCGTCGTCGCCGTCGCGGTGGCGTTCGCCTTGACCGTCTTGGTGCCGTTGGCCGCGGTGATCGTGTAGCCCTTGATGCCCGACTCGGCGTCCACGGCGGCCGCCCACGACACCTTGATCGCCTTGACCGCCTGGGCGGCGGGCAGCTTCGCCGGCTGGGCCGCGACCGGGGCGGTCGTGTCGATCCAGACCGGGGCGGACAGCGCGGCCGTGCTGACGTTGCCGGCCTTGTCCACGGCCGTGACCGACCAGACGTGCTTGCCGGGCGGCGTGGTGACGGCCGTCGACGTCGCGGTCGCGGGGACGGTGGTGACCTTGGTGCCGTCCAGGGACACGAAATACTCGGCGAGGCCGCTCAGACGGTCGGTGGCCGCCTTCCACGTCAGCACGGTCCCGTTGTTCCCGACCGTGACCTGGGCGGCCGCGGTCGGAGCGGTCTGGTCGTGCGTGAAGACGGTCGTCGCGGTGTTCGAGGACACGCCGATGCCGCTGACCGCGGTGACCGTGACCGTCTGCTTGCCGTCGGTCGGCTTGAACGACCAGCTGGTCGCGGTCCCCGGCAGCGTGGCCTTCTGGTTGCCGGCCGACACCAGGTACGACGTGATGCCGCTCTCGGGGTCCGTGGACGCCCTCCAGGTGACCGTGACCGGGCCGGTACGGGTGAGGCTGTCGGCCTCCGGCGACACGATGACCGGCGGTGACGGTGCGGTGCGGTCGACCGTCGCCGCGAACGGGGTGGCCTTGCCGCTGTTGCCGGCCGCGTCGACGGCGGTGATCGTCCACGTGTGAGCGCCGTCGTTGGCCGTGATCAGCGCCTCGGGCTTGGTGACGACGACGGGGGCGCCGCCGTCGGTCTGCACCTTCCACGACACGGGAGAGCCCTTGTCGGAGGGGGCGGTCCAGGTCAGCTTCGACTGGTCGGCCGACACCTTGACGGTGTTGACCGCGTCCGGGGCGGCCGAGTCGACCTTCACCGAGACGGTGGCGGTCTTCGAGACCACGCCGGCCAGGTTCGTCGCGGCGACCGTGATCGGGTGGATGCCGTCGGCCGGTACGGTCACGGTCGCGGTGGTGACGTTCCCGGCCACCGTGGTGGACTTGTCCTTCAGCGCCACCGTGTACGAGGCGATTCCGGAACCCGGCGCGGAGGCGGCGTTCCAGACGACCTTCACGTCACGGCTCTTCACCCAGGTGTCGGCCGCCGGGGCCGTGATGACCGGTGCGACCGGGGCGGACGGGTCGATCCACACCTTGACCTCGGTGGCGGGGCCGACGTTGCCGGCCGCGTCCGACGGCTTCACCGAGACGGTCCGCTGACCGGCCGGGATGGAGACCTTGGCGGTCGGGGTGGTCACCGTGGTGACGAGCAGGCCGTCGACGCTCACCGCGTACGACACGGCCGTGCCCGTGTCGGCGGGGGCGGTCCAGGTGACCGACTTGCCGTCCACGCTCACCTTCAGGCCGGTGACCGCCGCCGGTGCGGTCGAGTCACGCCGGAAGGCCTTCGGCGCGCTGCTCTTGGTCAGGCCCACACCGTTGACCGCGACCACCGCGACCGTGTTCTCGCCCTCGGCCAGCGGCACGTCGGCGGTCAGTGCGTCGCCCTTGGTCTCCTTGACGACGGCGCCGTTCACCAGCACCCGGTAGGCGGAGATCGCGGACTCCTTGTCCACGGCCGCGCTCCACGTGATCGTCTGCACGGCCGCCTTCGTTGCGGCCGCCGCCGTCACGATGACCGGGGCGACCGACGGGGCCGTGGTGTCCGCCGCCGCCGCGGGCAGGACCTCGACCGTCGCATTGACCGGGCTGACCATGGTGACCTTCAGGGTCATCCCGCCCGGGATCTGCCAGCTGCCGGCGACCGGCAGGTTCGCCGCCGAGAACGCCGTCGCGGTGCCCGGCTGCAGATCCAGCAGCTGGGTGGTCGGCGGGTTCGTCGCGGTCCGCAGACGGGCCTGCACACCGGCCCACGACGGGGCGCGGGTGTCCCGGCCGGCCGCCGGGCGGAAGTCGACGAACACGGTGCCGGCGGACGTCGGGATCTTCAGGCCGCTGGTGCCGGTGTGCGCCGACAGCGCCGACAGCTCGACCGTGGTCTTCTCCCACGTGGAGGCCGTGACGGTCTTCTGCAGGCCCAGATAGTCCCCGAACGCCGCGTTGAGGTTCCCGGACCGGACCCCGCGCATCGCGAAGCCCATCACGTCGGTGACGTCCTCGTACTGGGCGATCGTGCAGGTGTCCGACAGGGTGACGCGGGCGCCCGACGCCGTGCAGGTCGCCTTGTTGGCGTGCCCGAGGCCCAGGTTGTGGCCGAACTCGTGGGTGAGCACGTCCTCCAGCGGGTAGCCGTTGATCCAGATGATCGACCCGTTCACCGAACCGAGGCCCGCCCAGGAGCAGTCCGCCTGCTTCGGGAAGTAGATCGCCACGTGCTCGTTGGGATTCACCGGCTCGGAGACCCCGTGCGCGGCGAGCGCGGCCTGGTAGATGCCGGTGTAGTTGCAGCTGCCGGACGGCGCGATCACCTGCCGCCAGTCACGGACCTCGAGCCCGATGTCGATGCCACCGCCGGACTGCTCGGCCCAGTAGCTCTTCGCCTGGTTCGCGAGCGCCGTGAGTGACGTCTGGGTCTCGGCGTCCTTGCCCGACCAGAAGATCGGCAGCACCTTCAGCTTGTGCGCGCCGAGCGTCACCCCCTGCGGGCCGGTCGACGCCGCCGAGTCGGCCAGCGTCGCGTCGACGACGGCCGCCGGAGTCGGGCCGAGGGCGCGGACCGGACCCGAGGCGGGCACCTTCGCCGCGGCCGCCAGCGCCGCCGCCCGGCTCGTGCCGGGGCGTACGCGCAGCTTGATCGTGGCCTTCTGGCCCGTGTCGGCACCCGCCAGCGAGCCGGGCGGGACCGGCAGCAGGAACCCGTCGACCCGCACCATCGCCACTTCCTGTGTCACGTGGTCGGTGTGCTCGTCGTGTTCGGGGTCGACGATGGCGGACAGGACCGTCCCGGTCACCGACAGAGTCTCGGTGCCCGAGGACGCGAACGCTGTGCCCGGCACGAGCGATGTGGCCGCGATCGCGGAGGTGACGATCGCGCCACCGAGGCTCTGGGCGAACAACCGGCGGGGTCTCATGAGCCCAGTCATCGACCGTATGCCCCGCGACTTGAAGGAATCACCCGCCTCCAGGGGTTGCGAGACGGTGCTCGCGACCCCTGGAGTCCCGTTCAGAACGCGGGGGACCGGGATCTGGCCAGGTGCAGGCCGGCGACCGCGGACAGCTCGGGCGCCTTCGCCAGCAGCGCCTGGTGGAGTCGCTGCAGGTGGTTGGAGGGTTCCACGCCCAGCTCGGAGCGCAGGGTGGCGCGCAGCGTGCGGAACACCTCCAGCGCTCGCCACTCGGCGCCGATGCGCTGGAAGGCGATCATCAGCAGGGCGCTGAGGTTCTCGTGCATCGGGTGCTGGGCGACCAGCCTGCGCAGGTCGGGGATCAGCTGGGCGTGCCGGCCGAGCGCCAGATCGCTGACGATGCGCTGCTCCTCGGCGCGCATGCGGGCCTCGTCCATCCCGATGATCTCGAGGGAGAGGACCCGGCCGACGGGCACGTCGATCAGGGCGGGCCCGCGCCAGAGGGCGAGGGCCGCGTTCAGGTGGGCGGACGCCTCGGCGGGGTGGCCGCGGTCCAGGTCACGCTCACCGGCCTCGGCCAGCCGCTCGAACTCGTGCAGGTCGAAGCCGCCGGGTTCGAGGTCGAGCTGGTACCCGTTGAAGGCGGTGGCGAGCACGTCCTTGGCGTTCGGGCCACCGGCGGGCAGGCTCGTGGCGATGAGCCTGCGCAACTGCATGATGTACGTCTGCAGGGTGGTCGGGCCGGTGCGCGGGATGGCGTCGCCCCAGAGTTCCTCCATCAGAGCCGGCACCGGCACGATTTGTTTGCAACGCAGCGCAAGTAATGCGAGCAGTTGCCGTTGTTTTCCCGCGGAGGGCACCAGTGACGTGCCCCGGATTTCGACCCGAATCGGGCCTAGAACGCCGATGTCAACCGATTCCTTGTGGGTGCTGGTTCCCGTAGGATGCATGCGGCAGCTCAATCCTTACTTTTCCGGATGTGAATTGCTGACCTGGATATCCGCGCCCGGCAGTGGCAATCAAAAATGGATGCGAAGCCGGGGAGCGCATCGTCATTGATGTGTCTCACCTGCGAAGACGATGTCACATGACGTTGCGCGAGCCCCCGTTCCATACCATCGGCCGCATGTCGATCGCGGTGCATGCCAATGGGCAGCATCGATATCCTCAGTCACTCGGAGTCTACACGGGATCGCTCTGGGTGTCTGCGGTCACGGCGGTCCCGCAACTATTGCGAAGACCACTCCGTCATTTGTCCGGATCAATCGATTGATCTGGGAATCCGATGCCAACAATGAATGGCTTTGAACGATCGGCTCGGGTTTTAGACGGTCGGCCCGCCGTGCCTCCTCGGACACCTTCTCGCCCGGAGCGCTCCCACCGTCGCAACCCCGCACCGCGCCGCGTGGTGGTCCGCGGTCCGATCCGCACCACACATCACCACGCGAGGCGTTCCGGTCGGCTGCGTGGTGACCTGTGCCCGCCTGCAAGCCGCAGGTCACCACGCGAACTACTCTGCCGGGCTGCGTGGTGAGGTGTGCCCGCCCGCAAGCCGCAGGTCACCACGCGAACTACCCTGCCGGGCTGCGTGGTGAGGTGTGCCCGCCCGCAAGCCGCAGGTCACCACGCGAACTACCCTGCCGGGCTGCGTGGTGAGGTGTGCCCGCCTGCAAGCCGCAGGTCACCACGCGAGCTACTCTGCCGGGCTGCGTGGTGAGGTGTGTCCGCCCGCAAGCCGCGGGTCGGCACGGGAGGCGTTTCGGCCGGGAGGAGTGGGTTCTCTAGTACGGCTCTAGCGGTTCTTCAGTACGGGCCGTGACACTCCGGACCGCGTGTGCATGTAGGCCGAGGAGTACGGGGGCTCCGGGATGCGGGATCACGACACGGTCCATGATGATGCGCCGGCACTGCCGGTGGTCGACGAGGAACTGCTGACGGTCTACCGGCGGATCCTGGAACGGGATCTGCTCGACCTGGCGGCACTGGAACGCGAGTTCGGCCCGGACGGTGCGCGCCGCGCCATCCGTACGCTGACCGAGGCCCGCCTGGTGCGGCCGGTCCCGGGCGACGGCGGCCTGGCGGTGTTACGGCCGGACGTCGCGGCGTCGACGCTGATCCGGCCGCTGGAGTCCGGCATCCGCGAGGCGCAGCAGCGGATCGGGCGGATCTCCGGCGAGTTCGACCGGCTCATGGCGGTCTACAAGGCCACCATGGAGCACCGCAACCGGCAGGACGGCCTGATCGACGCGATCGCCGACCCGGACACCGCCCGGCAGCTGGTGCGCGACCGGATCGCCGGCGCCCGCAAGGAGGTCCTGGTCATGTGCGGCCCGGACCCCGAGCCCGCCCGGCGGTTCGAGTGGTCGCCCTTCGCGGCGAACGACGGGGTGCGGCTGTGCGTGCTGCATCAGCACGCGGCCCGCCATCACGGTGACGTGCAGGAGCAGGCCGCCGCGGTCACGGCGGGCGGCGGGCAGATCCGTACGGTCGAGAAGCTCTGGACCAACCTCTGCGTCATCGACCAGGAGATGCTCCTCGTCCTGCACCGCTGCGGAGCGGTCCTGGTCAGTCAGCCGGAGGTCGCCGCCGCGGTGGGCGTCCTGTTCGAGCAGATCTGGAGCCGGGCGAAACCCTTCCACGGCGAGAGCACCTCCCGCTCCGAGGGGCGGGTCCTGCGCGACGACGTGCGCCGGGCGATCATCTACTACCTGGCCGAGGGCATGCGTGACGAGAGCATCGCCCGCCGCATCGGGGTGTCGGTGCGGACCTGTCGGCGGCACATCGCCGAGGTGCTGGAACAAATGGGTGCACAGAGCCGTTTCCAGGCCGGTTATCTCGCCGCGAAACAGGGTCTTCTCGACCTCTGAACTCCACATTCGACCCGGGCTCGCCCGGGCCTTTCGCATGCCCGGAGAAAGCATTTGTTTCCCCTTGTTGCCATGCAACATGCTGAGGGGTTCGCGTCAGCTTTTCCCGTGTCAGCATGGAGCCAATACAGAGAAACGAGAAAAGGAGATCCATCATGCGTACGGTGTCCGTGGGAAATGCACGGGTGAAGTACACGGTGACCGGGTCCGGGCCGGTCGTGGTGCTGGTGCACGGAGTCGGCAAGGGCGGGCAGAGCGCCTTCGGCCACCTGGTCGAGGAGTTCGCCGAGCGCCACACGGTGATCCTGCCCGACCTGTCCGGCAGTGAGGCGGCCGAGGACGACGGTGCCCCGCTGACCGTCGAGGTGCTGGCTGAGCAGGTCAACGCGGTGATCGACGACTACGGCACCACGCCGGTCGACCTGATCGGCTTCTCGCTCGGCGGCGCCGTCGTGGCGGCGGCCGCGGCCCTGCGCCCCGACCAGATCCGCCGCCTCGTCCCGATCGGTGGCCTGGTCAAGACCGACATGTACATGCGCAACCTGATCGGCCTGACGCTGAGCCAGCGCCACGATCCGGTCGCGTTCGGGCGGGTGCTGACCAGCACCGCGTTCAGCCCGCAGTACCTCAACAGCCTGGACAGCCTGGAGGAGATCGACACGCTGGGCGCCGAGCTCAGCCCGTCGTCGGGCCGTCTGCGTCAGCTCGAGCTGCTGGTCCGCGTCGACATCAGCGACCTGCTCGCCAAGGTGCGCGCCGAGACCCTCGTGGTCGCCGCCTTCCCGGACGCCGCCGTCCCGACCCACCACTCCCGGGAACTGCACGCCGGCATCGCGAACTCCCGCTACATCGAGATGGACAGCGGCCACATGGTGCTGTTCGAGCAGCCGCAGGACTTCATGAAGCTGGTCGGCGAATTCCTCGGAAAGGCCTGACCGGAGAAAACGGGTGGGCGCTGGAGGAAAGCGCCCACCCGCATTGAGGTGAATGGAGGGAAACAATGGCTCGAATTCTTCTGGCGGTCAGTAGTCACGACGTTCTCGGCGACACCGGCGACCGCACGGGGTACAGCGTGTCCGAGGCAGCCCACCCCTATTTCGTGTTCACCGCGGCCGGGCACGAGGTCGACTTCGTGTCGGTGAAGGGCGGCGAACCACCGGCCGTCGTCTTCGACGGCGAGGAGGACGAACCCGAGGTGGTCGCCTTCCTCACCGACAAGACGGCGCAGGCCAAGCTGGCCGCCACCCGGCCGGCCGCGCGGGTCGGCGCCGAGGACTACGCGGCGATCTTCTACGTCGGCGGCCACGGCGCCATGTGGGACTTCCCTGATTCGCCCGATCTGGCCCGGCTGGCCGTCGGTGTCTACGGGCGCGGCGGCGTCGTCTCGGCGGTCTGCCACGGCCCGGCCGGCCTGCTCAACCTGCGTCTGCCGGACGGCTCGTACCTGATCGACGGCAAGCGGATCAGCTCCTTCACCAACGAGGAGGAGCACTCGCTCGGCCTCGTCGGCGTCATGCCGTTCCTGCTCGAGGACGAGCTGATCAAGCGGGGCGCCCGGCACGCCAAGTCGCCGAACTACGTGGCGCACACCGAGAACGACCAGCGGGTGATCACCGGACAGAACCCGGCGTCGGCCGCCCTGGTCGCCGAGCAGGTCGTCAGCGAGCTCAAGCACCTTTAGGAGACCGAGATGCAGGGTTTGATCCAGGTAGCCGGAATCATCGACCAGGCCGAGGCCGACCTGATCATCGAGGAGGGAGCGGACTGGCTGGGCTTCGCGCTGCGGCTGCCCGCCAAGAACGAGGACCTCTCCGAGGCCGACGCGGCCGCGATCATCAAGCGGATCCAGCCCGAGCACAAGGGCGTGATCATCACCTACCTGACCGACGCCGACGAGATCGCCGCGTTCTGCGCCGGCATGGGCGTCGGCGCCATCCAGCTGCACGGCGACATCACCCCGGCCGAACTGCGCCGCCTGCGTCGCATCGCGCCGGACCTCTACCTGCTCAAGAGCCTGGTGGTGAAGACCGGCAACATCGCCGAGCTGACCGCCGTGGTCGACGGTGCGGCCGAGTTCGTCGACATGTTCATCACCGACACCTTCAACCCGGCGACCGGCGCCAAGGGTGCCACCGGCCTGGTGCACGACTGGGACATCAGTGCCGAGCTGGTACGCCTGTCGCCGCGCCCGCTCATGCTGGCCGGTGGCCTGAACCCGGACAACGTCGCGGCCGCGATCGAGGCGGTCCGCCCGGCGGCCGTCGACGCGCACACCGGCCTGGAGAACGCGACGAGGCGCAAGGACCGCGCCAAGGTCCGCCGGTTCGTCGAGCAGGCCCGCAAGGCGTTCGCCGCGATCGCCGCCGACACCCGGCAGGGGTGAGCCCGGCGATGGCACACACCACCACCGGAGTCCGCGAGGCGGTGCACCTGCTGCCGCAGACCAATCAGCTCCGCGCCCTGCACACCGTGATCCGGGACCGGCACGCCGACCGCGACCAGTTCGTGCGCACGTCGGGCCGGATCATCCGGCAGCTCGTCGAGGCAGGTCTGGAGCTGCTGCCGTTCGAGCCGTACGACGTGCAGACCCCGGTCGGGCGCACGTACCACGGGCTGCGGATCGGGCCCCCGTTCTGCGGCGTCGCCATCGCCCGCGCCGGCGAGAGCATGGAGGCCGGGCTGCGCTCGGTCGTCCCGGCCGTGCGGATCGGCAAGATCCTGATCCAGCGGGACCCGGCGACCAAGCAGCCGCACCTCCACTACGCGAAACTGCCCACCGACATCGCCGAACGGCATGTGCTGCTGCTCGACCCGATGCTGGCCACCGGCGGCACCGCCCTGGCCGCGATCGGTGTGCTGACCGGCCGGGGTGTCCCCGAGGACCGGATCGTCATGATCAACCTGCTGTCCGCGCCGGAGGGCATCGCCGCCGTCCGCGAGCGGAATCCGGGCGTACGGATGGTCACCTCGTCCGTCGAGGAGCGCCTCAACGACAACGCCTACATGCTGCCCGGCATCGGCGACTTCGGCGACCGCTGGTTCGGCACCGACCTCGTACCCACCGCGGGAGGAACCCCATGACCAACCTGGCCGTCGTCTACTACTCGGGCACCGGCAACGTGCACCGGCTCGCCGTGGCGGCCGCCGAGGCGGCGGAGAAGACCGGGGCATCGGTACGCCTGCGTCGCATTCCCGAGCTCGTCGACGGCTCCCCGGCGCCGTCGATGACGGAGTGGACCGAGGCGTGGTCGGAGAACACGGCCGCGATCGGCGACGTCGAACTGGCGAGCCCCGACGACCTGGACTGGGCCGACGCGGTGCTGTGGGGAACACCGGGCCGGTTCGGGTTGCTCGCCGCACCGCTGAAGCACTTCATCGAACAGGCGTGGCCGCTGCACGCCCGCAACGGCCTGCTCAACAAGGTGATGTCGTCGTTCACCTCGACCGGTGCGGCACACGGCGGCCAGGAGAGCACGATCCTGTCGCTCAACAACGTCTTCTACCACTGGGGCGCGATCATCGTGCCGCCCGGCGTCGCCGACCCGGTCCAGCTCGCCCCCAGCAACGGCAACCCGTACGGCGTCAGCTCCGTCTCCGGCCCGAAGGCCGTACCCGGACGGCTCGCCGAGAACGTCACCGACGACAACCTGGCGGCCATCGGCTACCAGGCCCAGCGGATGGTCGAGATCGCCGCAGCACTGCGGCACGGCCTGACGGCCACCTCGCCCCGCTGACCCTCCGGCGCCGGCGGCAGCCCCCGTTGCCGCCGGCGCCGGTGCTCTGTTCACACCCGCGGAGCAGCCGATGAGCTGCTTCCGCATTCGCGCGCCCGGCCGCCCGTGGTGCGGCTCGTGGGCGCCCGGCGTTTGGGGAATCGAATGAGCCCACTCAACGACTGCCTTCCCGACCTGCTGACCCGGCAGGCCGATGCCCGGCCGGACGACATCGCCGTCGTCCACGGCGACGACCACCTCACCTACCGGCAGCTGCTGCGGCAGTCCACCGCGCTGGCCGGCTGCCTGCAGGACCTCGGTGTCGGCCCGGACGACTGCGTCGGCCTGTTCGTCGAACCGTCACCGGACCTGATGATCGGCGCCTGGGGCGTGCTGTTCGCCGGCGGCGCCTACCTGCCGCTGTCACCGGAGTACCCGGAGGAACGCCTGCGGTACATGATCGAGGACTCCGGCACGAACGTCATCGTCACGATGCCGGAGCTCGCCGACCGTCTGGTCGCCCTCGCGCCGCACGGGACGTCGATCGTGACGCTCGCCGACGCCGAGGGTTCCGGCCCGCCGTCCACCGGCCCGGCGGCGCACGACCTGGCGTACGTCATCTACACCTCCGGCAGCACCGGCACGCCGAAGGGCGTGATGATCGAGCACCGCAGCATCGTCAGCCAGATGCGGTGGCTGGCCGGCGTGTACCGGCTCGGACCGGGCCGGACCGTGCTGCAGAAGACCCCGATGAGCTTCGACGCCGCCCAGTGGGAGATCCTGGCACCCGCCTGCGGCGCCCGCGTCGTGATGGGCACGCCCGGCATCTACCGCGACGCCGAGCGGCTCATCGACACCATCCGGGCGTACGACGTCACGACGCTCCAGTGCGTGCCGACGCTGTTGCAGGCCCTGCTCGACACCGAGCGGCTGCCGGAATGCACCTCGCTCACCCAGCTGTTCACCGGCGGCGAGGCACTGCCCCGGCCGCTGGCGCAGCAGTTCCTCGACACCATGCCCGGCAGCGCGCTGATCAACCTGTACGGGCCGACCGAGTGCACGATCAACACCTCGGCGCTGACCGTCAGCCGCGAGATCATCACCGACGGCCCGAACGCCGTCTCGATCGGCACCCCGGTGCACGCCACCGACTACCTCGTCCTCGACGAGCGCGGCAACCGGCTGGGCGTCGGTGAGGTCGGCGAGCTCCACATCGGCGGGATCCAGGTAGCGCGGGGGTATCTGCACCGGCCGGACCTCACCGCCGAACGGTTCGTGCCCCACCCGTCCGGTGACGGCATCCTGTTCCGCACCGGCGACCTGGCCCACTGGAACCCCGACGGCACCGTCGCCTTCCTCGGCCGCAGCGACAACCAGGTCAAACTCCGCGGGTTCCGGGTCGAGCTGGACGAGATCAAGCTCGCCATCGAGACCCACGACTGGGTGCGGCACGCCGCGGTCCTGGTCAAGAACGACACCCGCACCGGCTTCCAGAATCTCATCGCCTGTGTGGAGCTGAACCCGAAAGAGGCGGCCCTGATGGACCAGGGCAACCACGGCGCACACCACCAGTCGAAGGCGAGCAAGCTCCAGGTCAAGGCACAGCTGGCCGCCGCCGGGCTGCGTGAGCCGCACGAGCTGGCCGGCCGGGACACCGTCGACCTGCCCGGCCGCGAGGCCACCGACAGGCAGCGGCGGCTCGCGTTCGCGCGCAAGACGTACCGCTTCTACGACGGTGCAGAACCGGTCACGCGCGCGGACGTACAACAATTGCTCTCCGAAAAGCCACCCGCCGCGACCGGACCGCGGAACCCGGCCGAGATCGACCTCGCCGATCTCGGCGAGATCCTGCGCTGGCTCGGACCGCACACCAGCACCGAACGGCTCCTGCCCAAGTACGCCTACGCGTCACCCGGCTCGCTGTACGCCACCCAGCTGTACCTGCAGATCAGCGGCGTGAAAGCGGTGCCGCCGGGAATCTGGTACCACCATCCGGCGCAGCACCGGCTGGTCCGGGTGGCCTACCTGCCGGACACCGCCGAACCCACCGTGCTGCTGCACTTCGCCGGCAAGCGACGGGCCATCGAGCCGGTGTACAAGAACAACATCCGCGAGGTCCTGGAGATCGAGACCGGTCACATGGTCGGGCTGCTGCAGCAGATCCTCCCGGGCTACGGCCTGGACCTCACCGAGGGGACGTTCGACCCGGACGTACACGCCCGCCTCGACATCGCGCCGGAGGACTGGTACCTCGGCACGTTCGCGCTGACCGCCCACACCGGACGGCGGTGGGACGACGCCGTCGACCTCTACGTGCAGGCCCACCCGGGCCGGATCGACGGCCTGCCGGCCGGGCAGTACGCGTTCGACGGCGAGCGCCTCGAACCGGTCTCGGCCGAACTGATCCAGCGCCGCCACGTCATCGCCATCAACCAGGCGGTCTACGACCGGGCGGCCTTCGGCGTCTCGGTGATCAGCCGGACCCCGCACGGCTGGCGACGCTACATCGACCTCGGCCGTACGCTCCAGAGGCTCTCGATGAACGACCTGAACCTCGGCTTCATGTCGTCGGGCTACAGCTCCCGCAGTGGCGACGACCTGCCGTCGGCACGGGTCGTCGACGGCATCCTGCGTGACGCGGGACGGGCGACCGGGCCGTCCTACTTCTTCCTCGGCGGCCGGGTCAGCGACGACCAGCGCCGCCACGAGGGCATGAACGAGGATGTCGTGCACATGCGCGGCCCCGCCGAGATGATCCGCGACGACCTGGTCAACTTCCTGCCCGACTACATGATCCCCAACAAGGTGATCGTTCTCGACGCGCTGCCGACCACCGCCAACGGCAAGATCGACGTCAAGGCGCTGTCCGCCGACGACACCATCACCGCCGGCGGTTCGGACCGGCCGTTCGTAGCGCCGCGCACCGGCACCGAGCGCCGCATCGCCGAGCTGTGGAAGAAGGCGATGAAGCGTGACACCGCCTCGGTGCAGGACGACTTCTTCGCCACCGGCGGCAACTCGCTCATCGCCGTGGCGCTCATCAACCGGATCAACCGCGAGTTCGCGACGGACCTGCCGCTGCAGGTGCTGTTCGAGTCGCCGACGATCGAGAAACTCGCGCAGCGGGTGGACGGCGACGACACGACGTCGAGCCGGCTCGTGCCGCTGCGCGCCGACGGGACCGGCACGCCGGTCTTCTGCTGGCCCGGCCTCGGCGGCTACACCATGAACCTGCGCCCGCTGGCCGGGGCGGTCACCGACCGGCCGTTCTACGGGGTGCAGGCACACGGCATCAACGCGGGCGAGGAGCCGTACCCGACGATCCGGGAGATGGCGGCGCAGGACGTCCGCGCCATCAAACAGATCCAGCCCGACGGGCCGTACACCCTGTGGGGTTATTCGTTCGGCGCACGGGTCGCCTTCGAGACCGCCTACCAGCTCGAACAGCTCGGCGACAAGGTCGAGCACCTGTTCCTGATCGCCCCCGGAGCACCCGAGGTCCGCGGCGCCGCCGTCGACCGCAGCGCCGGATACGGCAACCCGGCGTTCGTGACGATCCTGCTGTCGGTCTTCACCGGCACCATCAGCGGGCCCCTGGTCGAACGCGGCCTCGCCGAGGTGACCGGCGACGACAGCCTCGTCGCCTTCGTCCACCGCCACCTGCCGGAACTCGACACCGAGCTGATCCGGCGGATCATCCGGGTCACCCGGACCACGTTCGAGTTCAGCTACACCTTCCGGGAACTGCGCGAGCGCCGGATCACCGCCCCGATCACGATCTTCAAGGCCCGCGGTGACGACTACTCGTTCCTGGAACACAGCAGCGGCTACGCGAGCGCCGCCCCGGCGGTCGTCGACCTCGCCGCCGACCACTACTCGCTGCTGCGCGCCGACCTCGGCGAACTGACCGCCGCCATCGGCCGCCGTCTCGACCCCGCCCGCATCGTCCCGGAGGAGATCATGCCGCACATCAACATCAAGTTCTTCCCGGTCCCGCTCAGCGCGGACCAGCAGTCCCAGCTGGTATCCGCCGTGACCAGCGCGATCACCGACGCGTTCGGCTGCGACGAGAACGTCGTGTCGATCGCCCTCGAACCGATCGACAAGGAGGCCTGGAACGACCAGGTCTACATCCCGGAGATCGTCAACCGGCGGCACATCCTCGGCAAGGTCCCGAACTACGGCTCGGAGGCGAACTGACATGCCCGTGCCCCTGCGTTTCACCGGAGAGGTCGCCGACGCGCTGCACGAGCGGCGGCCGGTGGTGGCCCTCGAGTCCAACGTCATCACCCACGGCCTGCCCTACCCGGACAACGCCGCCACCGCCCGCAAGGTCGAGCAGGCCGTCCGGGCCGGCGGCGCCGTGCCCGCCACCATCGCCGTCGAGGACGGCGTGATCGTCGTGGGGATGACCGACGACGACATCGAACGGTTCGCCTCCACCCCGGGCATTCCCAAGGTCAGCAGCCGGGACCTGCCGGTCGTGCTGGCACAGGGCCGCCGGGGTGCGCTCACCGTCGCGTCGTCGCTGGTGGCCGCCGAACTGGCCGGCATCACGTTCTTCTCGTCGGCCGGCATCGGTGGTGTGCACCGCGGCGCCGAGCGGAGCATGGACATCTCCTCGGACCTGATCCAGTTCACGCGTTCCCCGGTGGCCGTGGTCTGCGCCGGCGCCAAGAAGATCCTCGACCTCGGGCTCACGCTGGAATACCTCGAGACGCAGTGTGTGCCCGTCGTCTCGTACCGATCCGATGATTTTCCGGCCTTCTATTGCACTTCCAGCGGGTATCGCAGCCCGATGCGGCTCGACGACGACGAGACGATCGCGCGGGCCGTCGAGAACCACTGGGCGCTCGGCAACCGCAGCTCCTTCCTGATCACCACGCCGGTTCGCGAGGATGAGGCGATCGACGCGGACGAGGTCGATGCGGCCATCGCCGGGGCGATCGCCGCAGCGGAGAGAGACGGCGTACGCGGACAGGCGATCACCAAATACCTGATGCGCGCCGTCGACGCGGCCACCGGCGGCCGCTCCGCCCAGGCCAACATGGCCGTGCTGATCAGCACCGCCGAGGTCGGCGGCCGCCTCGCCGCGGCACACGCGCGCCACCTTCGTGAGGCAGGCCGATGAACACGAAGAACCTGATGCTGTTCGCCGGCCGCAGCCACCCGGAGCTCGCCGACCGGGTGGCCGCGTGCCTGGACGTGCCGCTCACCCCGCAGAACATCTACGACTTCGCGAGCGGCGAGATCTTCGTACGGTTCGAGGAGTCGGTCCGCGGCAGCGACGCGTTCGTCCTGCAGAGTCACGGCGCCCCGATCAACACGTGGCTGATGGAGCAGCTCATCATGGTCGACGCGCTGAAACGTGCCAGTGCCCGGCAGATCACCGCGATCATGCCGTTCTACCCGTACTCCCGCCAGGACAAGAAGCACCGCGGCCGGGAACCGATCTCGGCCCGGCTGATCGCCGACCTGTTCACCGCGGCCGGCGCCGACCGGCTGATGACCGTCGACCTGCACACCGCCCAGATCCAGGGCTTCTTCGACGGCCCGGTGGACCACCTGTTCGCGCAGAGCCTGCTCGCCCGGCACATCCGCGACCGGTACGGCGATGCCGACCTGGCCGTGGTGTCGCCGGACGCGGGCCGTACCAAACTGGCCGAGAAGTGGGCCGACCAGCTCGGCGGCAGGCCGCTCGCGTTCATCCACAAGACGCGCGACCCGCTGCGGCCCAACGAGGTGGTCGCCAACCGGGTCGTCGGTGACGTGCGCGGGCGTACCTGCGTGGTGGTCGACGACCTGGTCGACACCGGCGGCACCATCGTCAAGGCGGTCCGCCAGCTGCTCGGCGAGGGCGCCCGTGAGGTGGTCGTCGCCGCCACCCACGGGGTGCTCTCCAACCGGGCGGCCGAACTGCTGGCCGGATCCGGCGCCCGTGAGGTGGTCATCACCGACACCCTGCCCATCCCGGCGCAGAAGCGGTTCCCCGCCCTGACCGTACTGTCGATCGCCCCGCTGCTGGCCCGGGCGGTGCACGAGGTGTTCGAGGTCGGCTCGGTGACCAGCCTCTTCGACGGTCACGCCTGAGAGGTGACCGGACAGCGAAAGACCCCGGCCTGGGCGGGCCGGGGTCTTTCGTTCGTGCCGTCAGCTGCTCGGGACCAGATCCTTCTCGTCGGCCGGCTGGGCGGAGGAGCGCCGGCCCGTGGCGAGGGTGATCAGCAGTGCGGCACTGGCCAGGCCGACGCCGAGCCAGACGGCGCTCGGGACGCCGAACCGGTCGGCGAACAGCCCGCCGAAGAGCGCGCCCAGGGCGATCGACGTGTTGTAGCCGAGCGTGTTGATCGACATGGCGGCCTCGAACTTGTCCGGGGCCGCGCCCAGCATCATGTTGATCTGGCACAGGTTCGCGGCGCCGAACGAGACACCCCAGAGAACAACGGCGACGATCAATCCGGGTACGGTGTGCCCGATCGTGAGCAACAGCAGCATGGCAACGACCAGGCCGACACAGGCGGCGATGAAGCTGCCGCGCAGATTCTTGGTGACCGTGTGACCGGCGATGAAGTTGCCGGCCGCGCCGCCGATGCCGTAAACGATCAGCAGCACGGCTATCAGCGCCGGGGTCGCCGACGAGTTCTGCTCGGCGTAGGGGCGGATGAACGTGTACGCCGCGAAGTGACCCAGCACGTACAGCGTCACCGCGTACATCACCGTGCGCAGCGCCACGTTGGCGAACGGCAGGCCGAGGACCTCGCGGACCGGGACCGCGTTCTGCGACGGCATCGACGGGATGATCACGGCGACCGCGATCAGCACCACCACGCTCAGCCCGCTCCAGATCATGAACGTGGTCCGCCAGTCGGTGAGATCCTCCAGGAAGGTGCCCACCGGGATGCCGACCACCGTGGCGATCGAGATGCCGGACAGCGCCACCGCGGACGCCCTGCTGGCGAGCCGTCCCGGGACCATGCGCATCGCCATGCTCACGCCGATGGCCCAGAACATGCCGTTGGCGAAGCCCATGATCAGGCGGGTGCCGAGGACCAGCGGATAGTTCGGCGCCAGCGCGGTGATCAGGTTGCCGGCGGCGAGGACGCCCAGGAGCACGGTCAGCAGCACGCGCCGGTTGACCCGCCGGGTCCAGGCCACCAGGAACGGCACGCCGAGGCCGGCGGAGATGCCGTACAGGGTGACCATCAGTCCGGCGGCGCCCACCGACACGTCCAGGTCGCCGCTGACCGCGGTCAGCAGGCCGACCGGCATCAGTTCGGTGGTGACGAAGGTGAACAGGCTGGCGGTGATGACGGCGACGCCCAGCCATGACCTCGCGGTCGAGTGCGGGTGTTCAGTCTGAGTGACCATCTCGTCTCTCTCTTTGTGGGGGTGCGCGTTCTAATGCCGGCCGGCCACCGGCTCGGGTGCCGGTTCCGGTGTGCGGGCCGGGCGTGGCTGGGCGAGCACGACCGCCGCGATGATCACCAAGGTGCCGGTGACCTGCGCGAGCGACAGCGTCTGGTCCTTGACCAGCCAGCCGAGCAGGGTGGCGACGATCGGGCTGCCCAGCGCCAGGAAGGACACCGCCAGGGCGGGCAGCCGCTCGATCCCGCGGAACCACAGCAGGTAGCTGAGGACCGCGCCGAGCACCACCAGATAGGTGAATCCGATCAGGTTCTCGCCGGTCAGCGAGCCGGGCAGACCTTCGAGCAGCAGCGTGAACGGCAGCACCACGAGACCGCCGGCGGTCAGCTGCCAGCCGGTGAACGGCAGCAGCCCCACACCGTCCGGCCGCCCCCAGAACTTGGTCAGGGTGATCCCCACCGCCATGCACACGGCGGCGGCCAGCGCGGCCAGCACACCTACGGTGTCCATCACCGCGTTCCCGCGGAACACCAGCAGCACCACGCCGCCCGCACCGAGCAGGCAGGCGGCCACGTGCACCGGTCTGATCCGGTCGCCGATCAGCAGCGCCGCCAGAATCAGCACGATCATCGGCTGCACTGCCATGATCATCGCGGCCACGCCGCCGGGCAGCCGATAGGCCGCCACGAACAGCAGGAAGTTGAAGGCGCCGATGTTCAGCGTGCCGAGCACCAGTGCCCGCCACAGCCAGATCCCGGCCGGGAACACACGGGTGAACAGCAGGATGATCAGACCACCGGGCAGCGCCCGGACGGTGGTGGCCAGCAGCGGGCGATCCGGCGGCAACAGCTCGGTGGTCAGCAGATACGTGCTGCCCCAGATGGCCGGTGCCAGGGCGGTCACCGCCGCGGTCACGACAGAGCTGCCGTTTCTCATGCCGCAACCCCTCAACCAAAGATCGGATCGCGGGTACGGGCACGCTTGAGCTCGAAGAAGCCATCCGTACTCGCGGCGGCGAGGACCCCGTCGAACAGCCGTGCCGCCGCCTCGCCCCGGGGAGCGGGGGAGATGACCGGGCCGAAGAACGCGATCAGCTCGCCGTCCGGCCCCGGCACGTGCAGCACCGGCGTGCCGACCTCGTCACCGACCGGGTCCATGCCGGCGTGGTGGCTCTCGCGCAGCGGCTTGTCGTACTCCGTGGTGTCCGCCGCGTCGGCCAGCTCGGCCGGCAGACCGGCGTCGGCGAGCGCGCCGAGCACCATGTCGCGCAGCAGGCCCTCTTTGCCGTGGTGGATCCGGGTGGCCATCGCCAGGTAGAGCCGGCGCAGCGCCTCCGGGCCGTGCTGCTGCTCGGCGGCGACACACACCCGTACCGAACCCCAGCCCTCGATCATGCCCTGGCGGTATTTCTCGGGAACCTCGCGGCCTTCGTTGAGCACCGACAGGCTCATGATGTGGAAGCGCACCTCGACCGGGCGAGCCTTCTCGACCTCCAGCAGCCACTGGGAGGCGATCCAGGCCCACGGGCAGCGTGGGTCGACCCAGACATCGACGGTGGTGGGCGTGGAAACCATGATGAATCCCTTTCGAGCAGACCACTGAGCGCGGCCGGACCGGTCGCTCAAGCAGTCTCACCCGGTGGGGATCCATGAGTCCAACGCATCTTTGTCACCTGATCGATCGTGAGCAAAGATGGATCCATGGAGCTGCAGCAGATGCGTTACGTCATCGCCGTCGCCGAGACCAACAGCTTCACCCGGGCGGCGGAGCGCTGCAGGGTCGTCCAGTCCGCCCTCAGCCATCAGATAGCCCGGCTGGAACGCGAACTCGGCGCCCGCCTCTTCGAACGCACCAGCCGCCGGGTCCGGCTCACCCCGGCCGGAGCCGCCTTCCTGCCGGCCGCCCGGCAGAGCCTCGACGCCGCCGAACGCGCGGCCGCCGAGGTCGCCGCGGCCGTCGGCGAGGTCCGCGGCCGCCTCGCCGTCGGCCTGATCCCCACCGTCGCTGCCGTCGACCTGCCGCAGGCCCTGCGCGACTTCCGCCGGCGCTACCCCGGCGTGCGCATCAGCCTCCGCGTCGGTGCCAGCGAGGAGCTCGTCGAGCAGGTCAAACAGGGCGCCATCGAGGTCGCCTTTCTCGGCCTGCCGACCACCGCCCGGCCCGAGGGTGTGCACGCGCGCGTCCTGGCCCGCGACCGGCTCGTCGCCGCTGTCGCACCGGACCATCCGCTGGCCGGCGAGAACGCCGTCGACCTGGCCCGGCTCGCGGGTGAGGTGTTCGTCGACCTGCCCGCCAAGACCGCCGGGCGCGTCCAGTCCGACCAGGCGTTCGCCGCCGCCGGGCTGACCCGCGACGTCGCCTTCGAGGTCACCAGCGCCTACCTGATGACCCAGCTCGTCGCCCAGAATCTCGGCGTCGCGCTGCTGCCCTCCGCCTACGCGCCGCAGCTCACCGGTGTGACCACCATCGAGGTCACCGACGCCCCGGCACGCGTGGAGTATGTGATCTGGAGCCGCGACGGGCGTACGCCCGCCGCGACCGCCTTCCTCAACCTGCTCGACATCCCCGCCGCCGACACCGACACCGACCCCGCCGCCGACGACGACTGACACCACCACGGGGACACCCTCACGGGACGGCCATCACGTCGAGCCAGCGCCACCGGCTCGGCGCTGCCGGCTTGGCGCTGCCGGTTTGGTGCTGCTGGTTTGGTGCTGCTGGTTTGGTGCTGCTGGTTTGGTGCTGCTGGTTTGGTGCTGCCGGCTCGGCGCTGCTGGTTTGGTGCTGCCGGCTCGGCGCTGCCGGTTTGGCGCTGCCGGTTTGGCGCTGCCGGGTTGGCACTGCCGGTTTGGCGCCGCTGGCTTGGCGTCGTCGGCTTGCCGCCAGCGGGAATGCCGCCAGCGGGAATGCCGCCACCGGGATGTGGCCCGGTGGCGGTGCGGAACGTCAGCGCAGCGCGGTCCCGATCGCCTGCGCCACCCGCGCGTCACTCAGGTACTCGGCGATGTCGTGGGCCCGGCCGTCCGCGTTCGCCGTGACCACGTCGACGGCCTGCGGCCAGTCGTCGGACAGCGGGCAGCCGATCGCGACGGCGTCCGCCGGGGTCCAGGCGTTCACCCAGCTGCCGACCGGCCGGGCCGGCCGCGGTGCCGGTGTGAGCAGCCGGTCCGACACGGTGTCCAAGCCCAGCGGGCTTCCGGCGGTGACCAGGACCTCGACATTCAGCGCGGACGGCAACCGGGAGATCACGTCCATCGCCACCACCGAACCCAGGCTGTGCCCGACCAGCACCATTCGGCCCGACTCGGGCAGGCAGCCGAGCACCGCACCGAGCACCCGCTCCCGGACCGCCGGCAGATCGAGGTAGGCCGCCACGTCCCGGAACACGGTGGCGATGACCGCCTCGTCGAGCCGGCTGCGGGCGGCCAGCCACCCCAGCGCCCGGCGGGCCCGCCGTACCAGATCATCACCGAAACCCTCCCTGCTCGCGCCGGCCGTCACCGGAACCGGCATCCCGGCCCGAGCCGCGGCCTGCTCCAGCAGATACGCATACAGGTCGCGGGTGGACTCCTCGACCGGTGTCGCGAACGCCGCGGTGGCCTGGCCGATGGTCATGTCGCCCGGTGTGGTGAATGCCGCGGTGGCGTGGCCGGTGGTCATGCCGGCCGGTGTCGCGAACGTCGCGGTGGTGTGGCCGGTGGTCGACTGGGCCGGTGTCGCGAATGCCGCCAAGCCATGGCCGGCAACCATCTCGGCCGGTGTGGCGCGTACCGCGGTGCTGTGGCCGATCGCCACCTCGGCGGGCGTCAGGCCGGACAGCGACTCCGGTACCGCGGCGGCGAGCACATCACCGTAGTACGGGAACCACACGTCGGCCGCCTCCACCGGGGCGAAGGAGCCCCGGCTCAGACCGGCCGCCAGACCGGCCAGCCAGCCGGAACGCAACCGAACCGGATCGCGGCCCTGCTGCGCCCGGCCATGCAGAAACACCAGGTGCACTCCCGAGGCCCCGGCCGCCCCGGAGGCGCGCAGCCCCGGGCCGAACCACCCGGCGCGCTCCGGCGCCGACGGTGACGGCAACGCCTGCGGGCCCATCGTGGTGATCAGCCGCTGCTGCTCATCGGTCAGATCCCGGTCCAGCAGATCCCGTAGCAGCACGCTGATCCGTACGCCCTCGTTGGCCAGCCACCGAATCCGATCGGGACGCTCCGGGTCGGCCGGGCCACCGTCGATCGACAGCCAGTTGCCGTTCTCGTCGGTGGCCGGCACGGCGGAGTGATGCAACGCCACCACCTCCCACTGATCGTTGAAGGCCGGTGACCCGGAACTGCCCGGCTGGGTGTCGGCGCCGTACTGCAGGAAGTCGTCGAGCTGATACAGCAGCGAGTTCTCCCGGACGGCGATCTCCTTACGTCGCCCATCCGGATGACCGATAACGTTCACCGGTTCACCGATAACGATCTTGCCCTGCCCCCGGACCAGCCGGTTCCAGCCGAACGCGTCACCCGGCGCGGCGCCACCCGGCCCGGCCGCGACGGCCACCACCGTGTAGTCGAGCCGCTCGTCGGTCACGAACAGCGTCTCCGGATCGAGGCGGTACGCGGTCACCGCGGCCGGCCGGTTGTCGAGGTCGTTCTCGTAGTTCATCTCGAGCAGCACCGACGACGCGGCTCCGGCATCCGGCAGCACGTGGTTGTTGGTCAGCAGCAGCGACGGCGCGATCAGGAACCCGGTGCCCCAGGGTGACCGCGGTTCGGGCCCCTCGGCCACGATCCGTCCCACCGTGGCCGCCGCCCGGGCACCGCGGGCCAGGAAGTTCGCCGGCTGCAGCTCACTGGTCTGATCGATGATGCGTTCCAGGAGCACCAGCCGGTCCCCGCCGGGCGCCGGAGCCGACGCCCGCAGCAGTGAGTCGGCATCCACCACGCCGGCCCGGCTCAGCCGATCGACGCGGGCCTGCACCTGCTCCGCCGTGTCCGTCACGCCCACCCCCTCCCGGGCACGGCGCCGATCCAGTTCGGCACGGTCGTCGCTGGTCTCGTGATACCGCCGGGTGGCCGCATCCACCTGTTGTTCGAATGTCATGGCACGCCTCTTTCTGATCTTGATAAAAACGACCGCGGGCCACCCGTGGTGACGTGAGCGACCGTTAATTCCGCAGGTCAGAGGCGATATCACCCGGGCAGGCGTCCTGCCCGGCCCGTGGCCGGGTTCGCGGGTCACGCGTCGGCGGGACGGTCATGCCGGCAGATCTTGTGCGCTTTGGCCGCCATCCCGACCGCAACCCCACAAGATCCGCCCCCGGCGGGCGAGACAGCTGCGCCCGCAGGCCGATCTTGGAGAGTTTGGCCGTCTGTGTGACCGCAACTTCGCAAGGTCGGCGGGAGGTGGTGGGGCGGCTGCGCGTGTGGGTTGATCGTGGCGGGATGAGGGCGGTCACTTGGTGGCGGGGCGGGGTGCGGCGCCGGTCAGGCGGCGGCGCAGCGCCGGGAGCCAAGGGGAGAGGCCGAGAAGGAGCAGCAGCGTCAGGAGCGGGAACCGCCACCATGCCGAGATCGCCGCAGGTGGTGCTGGTGGGGTGGCGGTGGTCCATGGGGTGGCCGATTTCGACCAGGCCAGGAAGGCGTCGCCGACCGGAACCAGCCCGAAGGCGTACCGCTTGGTGGTGAAGGTGGACAGCGGCAGGCCGGCCAGTTCACCGAAGTTCGCCAGCGCCGCGGCCAGCGAGGCGTCCCCGTTGGTGCGGGCGGCGCCGAGACCGGCCACCGTGGTGGAGAGGCTGATGCCGAGGATCAGCGGGCCGGAGTCGACGTCGGCCACGCCGCCGGTGCCGTGCGGGTACTCCCGGATCGCCGGGCCGAGGCCCAGCGGGCGGGCCAGGAACTGTTCGCGGAACAGCGGGTACTGCTCGCGGGCGAACGCCGGATCCACGTCGGGCAGGAACCGCTGGATGATCGCCTGGGAGGTGCCGCGGGCCCCGGTCACGGCCGCGCCGGTGGCGGGGTCGGTCTGGTGGGGGAGCAGGCCGGTGGCGGGGTCGGTCTGGTGCGGGAGCAGGCCGGTGGCGGGGTCGAGCAGTCCGCGGGCTCGGCTCACCCAGCGGTCCACGGCCGGCGCGAACTCGGCTGTGCCGGTCACCCGGTCGGCCAGCCGCAGCGAGGCCACGGCGACCGTGGAGTCGCACGGCCAGGACTGGCCGGGGTACGCCTGCAGGAACGGCGTGGCCGAGGCGTCGAACGCGGCGGCCAGCGCCCGCGAGTCGGCGACCAGGCGGGTCCGCTGGGCGGGATCATCGCGGATCGTGAGCAGGCCGCCGCGCAGCCAGTTGGTCCAGCCTGCCCAGAAGACGCCGTACGGCGGGGTGGCGGCCGCGTCGAACGGCGCCCGCCCGGCCGGTGACTCGAGCCGGGACAGTGCCCAGGCGGCCTCGGCGGCGGCCCGCTCCGGTTCCACACCGCGCCGGCCCAGTTCCACCCAGGTGAGGCCGTACAGCACGTTGAGGAAGTAGTAGCCCTCCGGGAACAGCGCCTGTGCGTCGGTGTCGGCGCCGCTCTCCAACTCGGTGCGCAGGAAGGCCAGCTGTCGCCGTACGCCATGGTCGTCGGTGGCCGGAAGGATCAGCCGGACCGCGCCGACCAGGGCGAGCACGGTGATGATCGCGGCGATCGCCTTACGGAGGACGGACACCGGCCCACCCTAGAGTGGGCCGGCGAATCGTCAGGCCGGAAGCCCGCCGACCTGGGAGTTCACCCAGGTGCGGATGGACGGCAGGTCGCCGTAGATGGACGGCGCGGTGGCGCAGGTCGAGCTGTTGTTGCCGGCCCGGCTGGTGACGCCGATCAGCACCCAGCGGCCGCTGACCGAGCGGACCTGCGGGCCGCCGGAGTCGCCGTAGCAGGCGCCGGCGTTGCCGTTGGTGTTGTTGGTGCAGATCTCGTACGGGCCGTTGATGCCGAGGCAGCGGCTGTCCGCGACGATCGAGGTGTTGAGCTCGTTGGCGACCTGCGGGGTCGAGCCGCAGCCGCGGGTCGGGCAGGTCTGGCCCCAGCCGATGATGCGCGTGGCGGTGCCGACCGCGCCGGACGTGGTGGGGATCGACGCGGGGGCGTGGCTCACCGAGGAGGCGAGTTCGAGCAGCTTGACGTCGATGCTCGGGTGGTTGACGGCCCGGCGGACCGCGACGACGGTGCCGCCGCTGGACCGGTTGATGCTGCCGACGCGTACCGACGACGGGGTGGGGCAGTGTTTGGCGGTGACCGCCCAGTTCGCCTTGATCAGGGAGCCGGTGCAGCCTGACACGTACACCATGAACGAGTAGTTCTGGGTGGCCGGCTCACCGCCCACGACCTGGGTGGACGGGGTGGGGTCGGGCGGTGCGGCCATCGCCGCGGCGGGTGCCATCAGGCCGGTGACGGCGACTGCGGCGGCCAGGAGGATCTTGGCGCAGGTGCGCATCTGGACGTCCCTTCTGCCATTTCGGGGGGAACGGGCGGGTGCCCGGCGGCAAATGTATCGAGAGAGTGACAAGTATCGATACATCCCGAGCGGTGACTCCCCTCGGTGTGATGAGGGGCGTCAGTCGTCGGTCAGCCCGGCCAGGCCGTCCGGATCGAGGATCACGATGCGCCGGTACGCCGTACTGATGAGGTCGCGTTCGCGCAGCTCGTGCAGCGCCTTCTGCACCGTCGCGCGGGCGATCGCGATCATGGCGGCCAGCTCCGGCTGGCTGAGAGCGACCCCGATCTCGATCCGGCCGTCGGGCAGCGGCCGCCCGCACACCTCGGCGATCTCCACCAGCAGCCGGGCCAGTCTGATGTGTGCCGGGAAGGCGGCGAAGTCGCTGCGGCGCCGGTTGGCCCAGGTCAGTTTCCGGGCGATCGTCGCCATCACCAGGTTCGACGTGTCCGGGTTCCGGCGCAGGAAGTCCTCGAAGGCGGGCCGCGTCACCACGCCGACCTGGACGACGCCGCAGGCGGTCACCGTCGCGTTGCGCGGCGCCCGGGTGAGGGCACCGATCTCACCGATCAGCTCACCCGGCATCCGGATGCCGAGCAGTGTCGCCATGCCCTCGACGGCCGTGGTCACCTTGACGAAGCCGCTGATCAGCAGGACGACGTGGGACCCGATCGAACCCTCGCGGAGAATCGTGCCGCCGGACGCAAAACGGCGCCGGACGCACGATCGCAGCAGTTCGTCCCGGGCCCGTGGGGTGAGGCCGCCCAGGAATGTGCCCGGTGCCCAGTCGTTGGCCCGCGAGATTCTCTCCGCCATGACACACCCCTACCGTGATGTCCCGGAGAATAGTGTGGCAACGGCCAAGGGGACGGCCCGGACCTGGACGCCGGACGAGGCGTTCCGGCAGTGGACCGATCAGGCCCGCAACACCCGTAGCGAACCGGCGGCCCGGCGATCGTACGGCCGCCGCCGGCGAGCCACCCACCCCCGTGGGCGGGAGGATCACCGGCGTATCGGCCACCGTGACTCAGACCGGCTGAGAGTGCCGGAGCGTGTCGGTCAGGCGGCTCTCCGCCCGTGTGGCGGCGAGCCGCCCGCCGTGCAGCAGCGCCAGGTCCTCCACGGCGCAGGCCGGCGGCCGGAACGCGTTCGCCGCGGCCAGGGCCGGATGCGACCGCGCCCAGGCCAGTAGTGCCTCACGCAGCTCTCCGGGCACCGGATCGGGTGACCCGCCCCGGCCGGTCACCAACTCGACGAACCTCTGACGGTACGGCCAGAACGACCACACCTTCGTCTCGTCGATGAGCTGCTCGACCGGCCCGGGCCGGCCGTAGCGCATGGCTATCTCGTACGACCGGAGGCTGCCGTCGGCTATCAGGTCGCCGACCATCCCGTGCCGCGCGTGCTGCCCCGCCACCTCGTAGAAGGTGCTGCGGCAGCCGCGCGGCCGGGCCGCGCCGACGATCGTCTTCCAGGTGAGCGGACGGTCCGGGCGGGCCGCCAGCAGCTCGGCGACAGCCTGGTAGTACATGGTCTTCGTCTGCCAGTGGTTGCGCTGGGTACAGGGGTTCCCGGCGAGCCGGCCGTACCAGCCGGCGATGGCGGCACGCGCCAGATCCTCGCTGATCTCCGTCGACATCGTTCCTCTGTCCAATCCAGATCGGCTGAGAGATGTCGAGTCTCCCCAGCCGGTCCGGGCGGCGGCATCACGTGTTCTCGTATAACCGCTGCCGCGACCCGGTCACCTCGTCGAGCACCGCGTCGCAGTCGGCCGGCAGCTCGTCGGCGCACCACGCGATTCGCTGGTCGGGCCGGATCAGCACGAGCCGGCCGGACCACGCCTCCGGCACGGGGACACCCGCCATCGTCAGGTGCCGGACCGGCACGCCGCGGGCCCGCGCCGCCGTCACCAGCGGCCAGCCGTCCTGCTCGGCGGTCCGGTCGGCGAGGGTGAACTGTGGACCCAGCCGGTCGAAGAAGTGGTCGCCGCCGGCCAGCCGGAACGCCGGCGGCCGGAACCCCGGCGTCCCCGTCGATTCGGCCGGCCCGGTCCGGTCCGGGTCGAGCTGCGGCGCCTCCTGCCGCAGCGCCTCAGCCATCACCTGCTGGTTCGCGCCCGACTCGACCAGACGCTGGAACCGGCGGCGGGTCTGCTTCGCCCGCCGGGCCATCTCCCGGTCCAGCAGAGCCTGCTGCCGGCGTTCGGTCTGATAGCCGGCGAGCAGCTGCTCACCGGCCCAGCCGTGCACCGCCGCGGCGAGCCGCCAGCCCAGGTCCACGGCGTCGCCGATGCAGGTGTCCATGTCGTCGGCCGGGGTCGCCATCTGGTGCGCGGCCCGGCCGGCCAGGAACACCCGGCCGCGGCGGTAGACGGGGGCCAGGGACTGGGTGCCGGCCCGCTGCGCCACGGCGACGATCTCCGGCGGGTCGTCGGCCAGGCCCAGGCGGCGGCGCAGCAGCGCGGCCGGGTCACCGAGACCGGTCTGCTCCTCGGCGACGACCGGCAGATGCGCCACGCACATGTCACCGTCGTGCCCGGCCATCACGGTCGCCTCTGCGGTGATCAGCGCCGCCGGATTCGGCCACAGTGCGGCCAGGGCCGGGCTGCGGAAGAACACGGTGAAATGCGGTGCGGGCGGGGCCAGCTCGTCCATCACCAGACCGGCGCATCGGCGTACGGTGCTGTCCGCGCCGTCGCACCCGGCCAGGAACGCCGCCTCGATGACGTGCCGCGCACCCGCCTCACCGTCGATCACCGTGGCCGTGACCCCGGCCGCGTCGGCGCGTACATCGGTCAGCGTCCACCGGGTCCGCAGGTCGATCAGCGGGTGTGCGTGCAGCGCCCGGCGCAACCTGATGATCAGATCCGGTCCGGAGATCATCAGGTACGGCTCCACCGGCGCCGTGCCGTCATCGGCCACGGCGTACGAGTCGAGCAGCTCGACGACCGACGGCAGCCGCCATGCCAGCACCGGCGGCCGGGTCGTCTCCCGCCCCCACAGGATGTCGAACGGACAGCTCGGATCGACCCCGTCGGCCCGCAGCTCCCGGCTCAGGCCGAGTCGTCGCAGCAGCTCCATGCCACGCCCGCTGATCAGTACCGGATCCGGGAAGCGGGGCGGTCCACCGGCCCGCTCGACCACGATGCTCGGCACGCCGTGATGGGCCAGTTCCAGCGCGGTCAGCGAGCCGGCGACACCGGCCCCGGCCAGAAGCACCGGCGTACGCAAGGCGGGTGTCGGCATCGGTGTCCCCTCGCAGGAGGTGGTGTGGCGGGCTACATCGCCATGCTCGGTGCCGAGGAGTCGTCCGTGAATCCCGTGTTCACGTGGTTGGGCCGCACTCCCGGGCGACACGGGCCGCCAGTTCGGCCCGGCGGCGCACGCCGAGCTTGGCGAAGATGTTGCGCAGATGCGCGTCCACGGTGTGCCGGGAGATGTACAGGGTGTCGGCGACCTCGATGTTCGTCTTGCCGGCCGCGACCTCCATGGCCACCTTCCGTTCGGCCGGTGACAGCTCCGGCAGGCAGGAAGCGGCCCGGCCGCCCTCGGCCGGAGCCGTGGCGCCCCACCGGTCGAGCAGGTCCGTCAGGCGCAGCCGGGCCTGCACGGCGCCGACCGACGACACGATGGACAGCGCCTCGCGGGCCCGGGTGAGCGCGTCATCGGACGACGTGGCATACCCGATCAGCGCCGCGTCCTCCAGCGCTGACGCGAGCGCCAGCGGCCGGCGGGTCTGACGGAACTCGGTGATCGCTCGCAGCACCTCGTTGAGGTCGCCGCTGAGCAGTCCGGCGGCGTGCGCGGCGGCGCCGGCCGCCGAGCGGGAGCCGGGGTTGCGCGCGGCGAGGCTCCGGGCGG
>NZ_PVMZ01000030.1 GCF_003001815.1 Actinoplanes italicus | reverse complement strand
GCCAGCGCGGCAACCGTCACCGGATGCGCCAGCCACGCGAACGCCCTCCCCCGAACAGTGTTCACAGCCGACACACTGTCAGCGCACGATCACGCGCAGATCCCGGCTGGGAAACCGTTCGGGTGTCAGCGTTTGCGGGCCACGCCGCCGTAGAGGGCGACCTGCGCGTCGGTGAACCCGGTCTGCTCCTCGGGGCGCCACTGCAGGATCGGCACCACACCGGGGCCGACCGGCTCCAGCCCGTTGAAGAACCGGGCCACCTCGACCCGGTCACGCAGCCGGGAGTCGATGCCCTGCCGGCGCATGATCTCGGCGAACCGGGCCCACGCCTCGGGGTCGTGGTCGGCCGTGATGTGCGAGACGACAAGGTGGCTGCCGGACGGCAGCTCGGCCATCAGACGAGCGACGATGCCGTACGGGTCGGCGTCGTCGCCCAGGAAGTGCAGGACCGCGAAGAGCAGCACCCCGACCGGCTCGCCGAAGTCGAGCACCCGCCGCGTTTCGGTGAGGATCTTCTCCGGGTCCCGCAGATCCGCGTCGATGTAGGCGGTACGGCCTTCGGGTGTGCCGGTCAGCAGCGCCCGCGCGTGAGCCAGGACCAGCGGGTCGTTGTCGACGTAGACGATCCGCGCCGACGGATCCGCCGCCTGCGCGACCTCGTGCACGGTCGGCGAGGTGGGCAGGCCGGTGCCGATGTCCAGGAACTGCCGGATGCCCGCATCGGACAGGAACCGGACGGTGCGCCGCATGAACGCCCGGTTCTGCAGGGGCGCGGTCGCCGCGTTCGGGTTCGCCCTCAGGCCTTCGGCCGCCGCGGCCCGGTCGGCGGCGAAGTTGTCCTTGCCACCGAGCAGCACGTCGTAGACGCGAGCGGGATGAGGCCGCCCGGTGTCGAAACTGTCGGACATCCACAAAGGATAGCGGTCCGTGTTGACCCGGTCGCGCCGCGCGTCGCCGTCCTGAGAGCATCGTCGCGAACCTCCGGCCGCTCGCCGAGAGCCCGGGTGGCACACCCGCCGCCGCACCCGGCAGTAGGGTGGCCGGATGGGCGCATTGAAGCCGGTCCACCTGCTAGGTCTGCTGGCGTGCATGTTCGTCGTGACGGTCGTGGTGGCGGCGGTGCTGCTCGTGGTGTCGCTCCGCAACCGCCCGCCGCGTTCCTGACGGGTCCCGCCATCCAGGTTCTGGGACCGTCGGCCGCCGCATGATCATCTCTTTCTAGGCTTGACCCCGACCACGAACTGATGGACGGCGGCGACCCTCACCGGCGGCGACCGTTCCCGTGCGAGAGGCGAAAGCCCGTGCAACTCATCGAGGCTGCCCAGATCCTGGCGGCGGGCGCCGCGGCCGGCGCGATCAACGCGCTGGTCGGCTCCGGAACCCTGGTGACCTTCCCGATCCTGCTGGCCCTCGGCTACCCGCCGGTCGTTGCGAACGCGTCCAACGCGGTCGGGCTGGTGCCCGGTTCGTTCGCCGCGGCCTACGGCTACCGCGCCGAGGTCGCCGTGCACCGCCGCCTGCTGCTCCCGCTCGGCGCGGCCGCCCTGGCCGGCGGCATCGTCGGCGCGGGGCTGCTGCTGGTCCTGCCGGATGCCACGTTCCGGGCGGTGGTGCCGGTCCTGATCATCGGCGCGCTGATCCTGATCGTGCTCCAGCCGTGGCTGGTCCGGCTCCTGCGCCGCCAGGGCGTCACCGTCGGCGCAGGTGCCGGCCGGGAAGGCGGCGCAGCGGGCTGGGAAGGCGGAACCAAGGGCGCGGGCCCGGAAGGCGCGGCCAGCCGCGTGGCCGCCTCCAGTCCCGCGCTCGTCGCCGGGGTCTTCTCGGCAGGTGTCTACGGCGGTTACTTCGGTGCGGCGCTGGGCGTCTTGCTCCTGGGCCTGCTCGGAGTTCTGGTCTCATCGAACCTTCAGCAGGTCAACGGCCTCAAGAACATCCTCGCCGGAGTGGCCAACACGGTCGCCGCGGTGGTCTTCGTGGTCGCCGGGGTCGTCGCCTGGCTGCCGGCGCTGCTGATCGCGGTCAGTGCGGTGGCCGGCGGAATGGTCGCCGCCCGCTACGGCCGCCGTCTCCCCGACGCCGTCCTGCGAGCCGTGATCGTCGTCGTCGGCGTGATCGCCGTGATCCGCATGGTCGCCTGACCGCAGTTCACCACACCGGCGGAAGCGGCCGAGGCGAGGCGGGGAAAGCGGGAGGCGGGGAAAGCGGGACGTGCGGGAAAGCGGCCGGTCAGACGGGCGGGCCGGCGATGAGCAGGGCGGACACCGCGAGCCAGCCGATGTGCCAGGCCTGGTCCAGTTCGAACAGGCCGGTACCCGGACCGCTGTTCGCCGGACCCGACGGCCGGACCACACCCACATGGTCGAGGTAGCCGCCACGGCCCAGGAGGCGTCCCAGCCGGATGAGCGGCGTACGCAGGTCGGCGGCGAAATGGGTGACCGCGTTGAGCACGATGCCCGCCACGAGCCACCCGGGCTGCAGCGGCAGACGCAGCCACCAGGCCGCGGCGAGCAGGAAGAGCGTGGTCGTGGCCGTCCACGACATGACGTGCTTGGCGCAGTGCCAGACCGCGACCTTGCGTACGCAGCCGACCCTGTCGAGGCCCTTGCCGTAGGCCTGTCCGCTGGTCTGCACCCAATGATCACCGATGTAGTGCCCGGCGAGCATGACCGCGAACGCCACCGCCGCGGTGGCCGCCCTGACCAGATCTCCGTGCTCCATGCCGCGAACCGCCTTCGCCGAGAGTGCCGTCCCCCTGCCAACTCCAGCACCACAATGCCGTTCACGCCTGCAAACGTGTCCGCGCACACTGCGTCACGTCCGTCACGCCAACCCCCAAACCCCCTTGAAGGCCATCATGTCGTACGCCCAAAGCGGTCCCGTACCTACACAGGTGAGTAGCGCCTCGAAGGATCTTGCCCCAACCGCCACGAGTCCCAACCCCCGGCTGTGGCATACCGCTGTCTCAGCGCGCGTGAGAGACAGCGGGGTTCAGGCGTGCCAGCCTCGGAGGGTGTGGATGCGGGCGGTCTTGGGGTAGGTGTGGGAGCGGCCGCCCGTCTCGAACAGGTCGATCATCAGGATCAGCGGGTAGTCCGTGGCCTGGGCGAAGCGGGCCACCACCCGGCCCTCGCAGCCGATCACGGTTCCGGCCGGGCCCCAGATCGCGGTCCACGTGTGCGGCCGGGTCGCGTCCAGCGGGACGGTCACCTCGGTCATGTCGGTGCGCAGCCGGTCGTCGTGGTGGGCCTTGATGCCGGTCCGGGCGGTCACCTCGCTCCCGCGGACGGCCTCGGCGTCGATCTCGAAGACGCAGATCTCTCCGCTGTCGCGCGGGTCCAGGTGTTCGCTGCCGACCAGCCAGACGGCGAGCATGCTGCCCGGATCGGTGGCGGCGCTGACGGTCACGTCGATCCGGCCGGCCGACGGGGTCCAGAGCAGCCGCGTCTCGCCGGGACTGCGGACGGTCAGCCCGTCCGGCCGGTGCCGGTGGGTGCCCCGGTCCTCCCCGGCGGCGCCGGAGAAGTTGCCGGTCTGGATGTTGGAGACGCGCAGCGGGGCGTCCTCGGGCCGCCAGTCCGGCTGGTCCTCGTCGATCCGCAGCCGCAGCCCGTCACCGTCGAGGTCGTACCGCGCCCGGGATCGCGACGGGGTGGTCCAGTGCGGCAGATAGTGGTCGATCCAGACGTCCTCGCGCAGGTCCGGCCCGGTGAAGTCGTCGGCCAGGTCGGGTGCGCGGGAGGGCGGTGCGGGCAGCGCTTCGCGGGTCACGATGCCATCCCACCACACGGCGCACCTGGTAGCCCTGCGTGACCAGCGGCCCCCGCATGCGAACGACGTTCGTCACATCCGGTCCGGTCCGGGGCCCTCGAAACGGACCGGCCCGGTAGCCTCCGGGCCATGCGAGGAATCAGCACCGTGGCCGTCCTCACCAGCACCCTTCTGGTGATCACCGGCTGCGCTACCAGCGGACAATCCGTCGCGCCGGCCGCTACCGCGGCCCCGGCCGTGACGATCAGCGGCCTGGACGAGGCGACCGCCGAGGTCTGTGGAATCTCCCACCAGGCCACTCTTGGTGAGGGCGGCTACGACTTCGATGTGGCCACGGCCACCCGGATCGTGACCCTCGGTAAGGCGTCGAAGAGCACGATCATCACGGCCGCCGCCGCGGTGCTCGAGGTGCCGGTGCGTCAGGCGCAGGCGGCGGCGGGTGAGCCGACCGAGGCGGGCCATCTGGCCGAGCTGCGGACCGCGATGCTGAAGTTCCAGACCATCTGCCAGGACGCGGACGCGCTCGTCGGCAGCATCGAGGAGAGCCGGACCGCCGTCGACTCCGGTGCCGACCAGCAGGCCACCCGCTGACCGATCGCGGTGATCGCGGGAGCCCCGGGCCGGACGGTCCGGGGCTCCCGCCGTTCACCCTCGGTTGTGGACAGGACGCGGATCACGGTGATCGAAATCCGTCCCATGCCTGGTGGGAGCCGCGGCAGGCTGGTACGGTTCGCGCGCTCACCCGGGAGGAGTCGTGTGTTCGACAGAGATGATCGGCTGACCGGCCCATGTGTGCCGGATCGTTCCAGCGTTAGGTTCACCGTCCACACGTCACTGGGCCTTGGGGGAGTGCCTTGCACGTGAACGAGACGGCCCGCGACGCGTTGCGGCAGGTGGAGAGCGCGGCTCACCTGTACGCGACCGATGACGAGGAGATAGCCGCGTTCCGGGAGATCCTGTCCCGGCAGCACCCCAACGATCGGGGTACCTACGCGTGCGCCGCCCTCGACCGGGTGGTGACCGACATCGCCCTGGACCACCGCACCGAATGCGACGGCGGCCCCGACTGCCGCACGTGCGCGGGTCTGCGGGATGCGCTGACGATCGCGGTGGCCAGCATCCGCGCGATGATCGCCGACGAGATGACCTGGCGCCGCCGGGGCTACCGCCGCTGGTTCTGGTCGCGCTGACTCGCGCCGCTCCGCCAGAGGGCCGCTTCGTCCGTACGAAATCGGTGGGTTTATGGTGACCGTTTTCGATGGATGCGTGACCGGGCGGCAGACGGGGAGTTTCGCATGGTTGCCGAGGGGTCTCCGGCGCAGCCGGTGTCGCGGGGGAAGCGGGTGCTCCTCACGGTTCTGACCGTGACGGCCGTCTTCTGCGGTGCCGGCACGATCGTGATCGGCGCGACGACGGACTGGTTCGGACTGACCGGCGGCCGTGAGAAGGACCCGTGCGGGCAGCCGCTGGGTGTGGTCCCGGCCGAGTTCGCCGAGAAGGAGCACCCGGTCGCGGCCAGCCCGGACGGACGGTTCGTGCTCGACCAGGTGGCGATGGAGCTGTTCGACGTCGGCACCGGCCGCAAGGTGCGTTCCTTCGATCAGGACCGCCCGACCGCCTCCGCCGTGTTCACGCCGGACGGCAAGCTGATGGTGGCGTACGGTGAGGTACCCACGAAGAGCAACCTGATCGGCTGGGTGAACGCGGCCGTGGTGTGGAACGTGGACACCGGCAAGGCCGTGCGCACGTTCCCCGTGCCGAACAACATCGGGACAGGCGGGCGCCAGAACGACGTCCGGCTCATCCTGTCGCTCGCGATCAGCCCGAACGGCCGGTACCTCGCCACTGGCAGTGACGATCTGGTCCGCATCTGGGACGTCAGGACCGGGCGGCGGGTGAAGGACATCAGCGAGAAGTTCGGGTTCGCGATCAACCTGGACGGTGCCAGCACCCTGCAGTTCAGCGCGGACGGCAGCCGGCTCGCGGCCATCGGCAAGGGCGGCCAGGTGCTGATCTTCCGCACCGAGGACTGGAGGCCGGAGGCGGAGCCGTTCATCCCCGGCGGCGGCGTACGCACCCTCGCGTTCAGCCCCGACGGGAAGTACCTCGCGGCCGTCTCGTTCGACCGGCGGTCACGGGTGGTCGAGCTGAGCACCAACCGGACCATCGTCGTCGAGTACGCCATCCCGATGATGCGGACCGTGGCGTTCAGCCCGGACAGCGCCAGCCTGCTGTCGCTGTCGGAGTGGGGCGTCGCGGTGCGCAGCGAGCCGCTGACCGGCCGGGTGCTCGCGGTGGCCGACAGCTGCGACTACGCCGGCATTCCGCTGCACCTGCCCGGCGCGAAGACCTTCCTCACCGTCGAGCCGGGACAGTTCGCCAAGGTCGGCGTGCCCTGAGGCCTGCATCGCGCCTCAGGCCATCCGGAAGTCGGCGAAGTCGAAGCCGGGCGCCACCACGCAGCTGACCAGGACCGGCTCGTCACCGGCCGGCTCGGCGGCCTGCCAGACGCCGGGCGGGATCAGCACCTGCGGCTCCTGACCGGCCGCGACGTCCGGGCCGAGCAGCACCTCGTCGCCGTCGCCGGGCTCGTCGCCGCTGCCGCCACGGCGCAGCAGCAGCGGGCCGCCGGAGTGCCAGAACCACAGTTCGGCCGAGCGGACCACGTGCCACGCCGACCGCTCACCCGGGTGCAGCAGGAAGTAGATCGCGGTGGCGGCGTGCCGTGGCCCGTCGTAGCCGTCCGGCTCGAACATGACCGGGGAGCGCCAGGTCTCCCTGTACCACCCGCCCTCCGGGTGCGGCCGCAGACCGAGACGCTCGACGAGATCGGAAGCCATGGGCATGATCCTATGCGCCGTCAGATCGGGCAGGCCGAGCGGAACACGCGGCTCGGGTCGGCGGCGGCACGCACGCGGCGCAGCCGTTCGAGGTGGGCGCCGTGATAGCGGACCGGATCGGTGGGACCCGGCTCCAGGTAGTTGACGTAGCGCCCGGCCGACCACGGCGCCACGGCCCGGTGGCCGGAGTCGATCCAGGTGTACCCGTCGGCGATCGACGCCGCGTCCGCGACAGGCGGTTCCACCAGCCACTGCAGCATGCTGGCGGCACCGTGCCACGGAAACGCGGTGGCGTCGGCCGCGACCCGGGCCGGCGCCCCGGTCATCCGCTTCAGCTTGGCCAGTCCCGGCCGCCTGCTCGCGGCCCGCGCCTGCACCACGCCGAGCAGGGCGGTGATCCCGGCGGGCGGCAGCGACTGCCGGAAGATCTCACTGCCGATCAGGTGGGTTGCCCGGGCGGCGCCGGCGGCCCGCTCCCTGAGGATCTGCACGTGCGGCTTGCTCTCGATGACGGTGGTGACCGGGGAACGGCCGATGGCGGTGGTCATCGCGGTCACCTCGGCGGCGGCATCCGAGTCGAGGACGAAACCGGCGACGCGTACGGACAGCGCGCCCACCCGGTCGGCGGTGAACTGACACGACGACCAGCTGTTGTCGGGCGCCACCGCGATCCGGTTCTGCCAGCCGGTGGCCACCGCGGCGGCGTCCGTCCAGCCGAAGGTGAGCTGGAACGTCCCGGTGTTCCCGGCCGGGTGGGTGCGGATCCGCCACGAGGTGACCACCCCGAACTGCCCGCCCCCGCCGCCGCGCAGCGCCCAGAACAGCTCGGGTTCCCGGGCGGCGTCGACGGTCCGGTAGCGGCCGTCCGCGGTCACCACGTCGGCGGCCACGACGCCGTCGCAGGTCAGGCCGTACGCGGAAGCGGCACCGCCGATCCCGCCGCCGCTGGTCAGGCCGCTGATGCCGACCGAGCCGCAGGTGCCCGACGGGATCGAGACGTTGTAGGCGCCGAGGCCGGTGTAGACGTCGAGCAGCGAGGTCCCGCCGCCGATCGTCGCGGTGGAGGTCGGCGCGTCGTAGCCGACGCCCTTCATCGGCCGCACGTCGAGGACCAGTCCGCCCGTCGTGGTGGAGGCGCCCACGTAGGAGTGGCCGCCGCCGCGCGGCACGATCGGCAGTCCGGTCCGGACGGCGAACCGGACCGCCTCGACGACGTCGGCCGGGCTGGCGCAGTGCACGATCGCGGGCGGGAGGATGTGGTCGAAGCGCGGTGAGAACAGCCGCCGGGCCTGCTCGTAGGAGACGCTGCCGGGCAGGTCGAGGGTGCCTTCGAGCCCGTCGGCGAGGGCACGCCAGTCGGCCGCGCCGGGGCCGGGGGTTCCGCCCGGACGCGGGGACGCCACACCGATCAGGGCGGCGCTGAGCAAGGACCGACGTGACAACCGCATACAAATATCGTGACATATGCAGTTGTGTCCGTTATGGGATTACCGTTCCGGCGCCACCACCCAGTACAGCTGCTTGTGCCCGCGAGCCTCCAACTCGGCCGCCAGCTTCTCGGCCTCCTCACGCGACTCCAGGCGCCGCACGACGTACCGGTTCCCATTGTCGTCCTGCCGCCACACCACCCATTCGTCAGCCACGGGACCATCCTTCCGCAATGTCGCTACCGGGCAGGGGCCTCGACGGTCAGGGTGCCCGCCGCCGTGTCGATCCGGGCCGGCAGCCCGAGCCCGACGGCGATCTGTGCCAGGTCGTGGCCGATCGGCAGGCCGCCCAGCACGGGCACACCGAGCCCGCCCAGGTGCTCGGCCAGCACCGCGTCCGCCCCCGGACAGTTCGTGAAGTGGCCGAGCGCCACCCCGGCCACACCGTCGAGCCACCCGGCCCGCCGCAGCTGCACCAGCGAACGGTCCACCCGGTACGCAGCCTCGTTCACCTCCTCCAGCAGCAGGATCGCCCCCGCGACCGGCGGCTGGTGCCGGGTGCCGCAGCTCGCCGCGAGCAGGGTCAGGTTGCCGCCGAGCAGGATGCCGTCCGCCCGGCCGGGAACCCCGGCGGCCGCGGGCCCGGCCGTCACGACCACCGGCTCGGCGGTCATCATGCTCCGGCGGACCGCCTCGGCGGCCGGAGTGTCCTCCCGCAACGCCACGCCGACCGGACCGTGCACGGTGGCCAGCCGCGCCTCGCACCACAGGGCCAGGTGCAGCGCCGTGATGTCGGAGAACCCGACGACCACCTTCGGGTCGGCGCGCACGGCCGCGAAGTCGAGCCGGTCCACGATGCGCTGACTGCCGTAACCGCCCCGCAGGCACATCACGCCCCGCACTGACGGGTCACGCAGGGCGGCGTTCAGGTCGGCGAGGCGCTCGTCGTCCGTACCGGAGAGGAAACCGCTGCGGCCGAGAGAATGCCGCCCCTGTCTCGTCCGCAGACCCCACCCGGCCAGGATCCGCTCGGTGCGGGCCGCCTGGTCCTCGGGCACCGGCCCGGCCGGAGCCACGAGCGCCACCAGGTCACCGGCCCGCAGCCGGGGCGGCCGGACCGCCACGACGTCGATCATCCGTGCAGCGTAGGACCGCCGCGTCAGCGCCAGGGGCAGGGGCCGGGGCAGCGGTTCACCCGGACGGGTCGCGATAATCGCCCACACTGTCCGCCGACTCCGGGAGACGCCGATGTCCTCGATCCACGACTACGCCACCTGGGAGCCGCTGATCCGTGTGGTGAGCGAGGGCAACGCGAGCGCCCTGGCCACTCCGGGCGGCTATGTGACGGGCCGGGTCGGCGTCGGCTCCTGGAGCGTGCCGATGCCGCGCCGGACCCCGCCGCCGGGCCGGGCCATGCTGGTCTCGGACATGCAGGACGAGTGGGACGCGGTGCAGCGGGTCCGCGACACGCTGATCGCCGGCGGTGTGGACAGCGTCGGTTTCCTGCTGGAGACGCCGGGCCGCCCGGTGCTGCACCTGTTCGACCACGGACCGGCGGTGGAACCCGGCCTGCAGGGCTCCTATCCGGGGGCGCTGCTGCTGGTCGAGGGCGCCGTCGCGCACGCGTGGCGGCAACGTCCGGAGGAGTTCCCCGGTCGCGGCCCGGCCCCGGCGGCCGACGCCGCACTGCTGGAACGCACCCTGCGGGAACGCCTGCCGAACGCGATCGGCGCCACCGAGGACGAGATCGCGGCCGCCGAGGCACGGCTCGGACTGGCGTTGCCGGACGAGCTGAAAGCGGTGTACCGGGTGGTCCGGGCGCACTGGCAGGACGAGAACGAGGACCACATCGGTGTGCTCGGCGTCGATCTGGCACCGCTGGAGGGACTGGAGATCGCGGACGCCGCCTCCCGGCCGACGATGTGGCAGTTCGCCGCCGACGTGACCCTGCGGACCGGTCCCGGCGACGCCGTGCAGGACCTGGTCGGCTCACCCGGCTGGATCGTCTTCGGCGGCAACGGCGGCGGGGACCGGTTCGCCGTCGACCTGACGCCCGGGCCCGCCGGGCACACCGGACAGATCATCTTCATCAGCCACGAGGACAGCTCCGGCGCGACACTGCACGCCGACTCGCTGACCGATATGGTGGCCGGCCGCAAGCCGTCCCGGCCGGTCGCGGCGGCGAGCGAGGAGCCGCCGGCCGCGGTCTGGGTGAATATCAACAGCACCCGGAGCATCGCCGAGGCCGCACATCCGGGACTGGAGGTCCTGCAGATCGGGTTCTGGGACGGCGAGCCGTTCAGCCTCGAACCGGTCGCCGATCTGCCTCGGCTGCGGACGCTGAGCGCCTACCCCGGCACGCTCGCCGACCCGCGCGAGATCGGCCGGCTGACCGGACTCGAGTTCCTGATGCTGCCGCCGGAGGAGTGGCGCGTGCTGCTCGACGCCCGGGCCGTGCCGCGCAGCCTGCTGGCGGCCGGGATCCAGGTGAACAGCGGCAACCCGATCCCGGTCCTCGACCTGGCCGACGAGCTGCTGGCACTCTGGAACCGGCCCCGGATCGCCCGGACCGTTCTGGAGGGTTCCCGATCAGCGTGACCGTACGTGTGATGGTCGTCGACGACCACCCGATGTGGCGGGACGGCGTGGCCCGCGACCTGACCGAGGCCGGTTACCTGGTCACCGCCGCGGTCGGTGAGGGCGCCCAGGCCCTGCGCGTCGCCGCGGCCGCCGCCCCGCAGGTGGTCGTGCTCGATCTGCAGCTGCCCGACCTGTCCGGTGTCGACGTCATCCGTGGGCTGCTGGCGGCGGTTCCGGGCGTACGCATCCTCATGCTCTCCGCCAGCGGCGAGCAGCAGGACGTGCTGGACGCGGTGAAGGCCGGCGCCAACGGTTATCTGATCAAGTCGGCCGGCCGGGACGAGTTCCTGGAGGCGGTACGCCGGACCGCCGGCGGCGACGCCGTGTTCACCGCCGGGCTGGCCGGACTGGTGCTGGGGGAGTACCGCCGCCTCGCCGCCGTTCCGGCCGAACGGGACACCGACCGCCCGCAGCTGACCGACCGGGAGACCGAGGTGCTGCGGCTGGTCGCGAAGGGACTCACGTACAAACAGGTCGCCGACCGGCTGGTCGTCTCGCACCGCACGGTGCAGAACCACGTGCAGAACACCCTCGGCAAACTGCAGCTGCACAACCGGGTCGAGCTGGTCCGCTACGCGATGGAGCACGGAATACTCAGTACCGATTGAGTACGCGTACCCATGTGCGGCGATCCATCAGCGGCGATCTTTTGTGCATGCATGAAGAACGCCGCCGCGATCCGGTCTACCGGACGATCACCCGGATGACCGCTTTCGCCCTCGCCCCGGTCGCGTGCCTGGTCACGCCCGGCCGGGCCCGGCAGACCGCCTGCCGGTGGGCACTGTCGCTGCGCTTCCCGGCCGAGACCCTGGACGGCCTTCACCCGGATGCCCGCGTCGCGTTCGAGGCGGCCCGCACGCGGGCGCTGTGGTGGCACGGCGAGCTGATCGGCCTCACCTCCGGCTACCGAACGGCGGCCCGGCAGGCGGTGCTCTACGCCGAGGAGATCCATCGCAGCGGCTCGGCCGAGGCGGCCCGCCGGTGGGTGCTGCCGCCGCACGAGTCCCGGCACGTGGCGGGCACGGCCATGGACGTACGGCCCACCGAGGGCGCCCGCTGGCTCGAGGAGCACGGCGCCCGGCACGATCTCTACCGGGTCTACGACAACGAGTGGTGGCACTTCGAGTACCGGCCGGAGGGCCGCCCGCGCCGTCTGCCACACCCCGGGGTCAGCGGTGCCGCGATGGATCAAGCATGATCACGACCATGGATGTGCGGTGGCGGATCGCCCTGGCCGGGCTCGGTGGAGCCCTGGTGATCGCGGTGGCGGCGCCGAGGCACATGTTCGGCTCGATGCTGATGCCGGTCTCGATGAGCCGCCCCGAGTTCCACGGTCTCGGCTGGGCGATGGCCGCCACCCCGGTGCTCGTCACCCTGGCCGGGCTGCTGCTGGCGCGCTGGTGGCCGTACCTGCTGATGGCGGCCGGGCTGCTGGTGACGCCACTGGTGGCGTACGACCTCGTGCCCGTGCTCGTGCCGACGAAACTGCTGCTGGTCGCCAACCTGGTGCCGTACCCGCTGGCCCTGGCCGGTCTGCTCGGCGGCGCGCAGAGCCTGGTGCTGCGCCGGCATCCGGGACTCGGCTCGGTCGTGGCCGGGCTGTCCGTGGGTTCGGTGCTGTTCGTCTCCGCGCTGCGCGGCGCGGAGTGGTCGCGTACGGCCGACGCGCTGCCGTGGTTCGCCGTCCTGCTGGTGCTCGGCCTGATCGCTCTGGTTCCGGCGTTGCTCGGGCTGCGGCGGGGCGACCCGGAGGCGGTGGCCCCGGCCGGCACGCCGTGGTGGGGCCGGCGGCTCGTCCTCGCCGTGATCGGTGCCGGCGCCGTGTCAGTGGACATCCCGCTCGCCCTGCTGGGCACCGACCGGCTCGCCGGGCTTCTCGACGTGAGCGGGTCCTCGCTGCAGCGGAACCCGGCCGCGACGGCCGCGGTGATCGGCGCGATCGGCCTCGTCCTCACCGCGGTGCTCGCCGCGGCGGCCGGTCTGTGGGCCCTGGCCGGGACGCTGACCGCGGGCGCCCTGCTGGTCGGTCTGTCGGCCCCGATGCTGCTGGCCGTCTCGGTGTTCGGCTACGACAGGCGGCTCGGAGTGATAGGCGCGCTGGCCGGGGTGGTGATCGGTGCGGGGGTCGCGGTGACCCGGTGGCGGGTCGCCGGCGGTGTGGTGCTGAGCACCGGCGCTGCCGTCGCGGCGTACCTCGCCCACTCGGCCACCGGCGGGGAGCCGCAGAAGCTCATCGAGCAGCGGAGTTACGTCGCGGCGCTGGTGCTGATCGTCTTCCTGGCGGCGGCGGGGACCGCGGTGTCCGGAGCGATCGCGCCGGTGCTGGCACCGCGCGGATCGGTCCCGGTCGTGCTCGGGCCGCTGGTGGTGGCGCTGATGACCAACGGGCTGCGGACCGTTCAGGTGACCTATCAGGACGTGCCCGGCGGCTATTCGGGACTGCTGCTGCCCGCCCGGAACGTGAGCACGTCGGCGTTGCTGCTGCTGGGTGCGGCGGCCGGGCTGGCCGGGATCGGGGTGGCGCAGTACCTGACCGAGCGGTGGGCCGAACGCAAGCGGGCCGAGCAGATCCGCAAGGAGGCGGCCGAGGCCGAACGCGAGCGGCTGGCCCGGCCCATCCACGACGGTGTGCTGCAGGTGCTCGCCATGGTCAAGCGCGGCGAGGCGGGCAGTGAGCTCGCGGCACTGGCCGGGGAGCAGGAGGCGGCGTTGCGGAATCTGCTGCGGGGTGGGGGCTCGCTCGCCCGTACCGCCAAGGAGGATCTTGATCTGAACGCCGCGCTCGCCCTGCCGGGAGTGCAGCTGTCGGCCCCGGCCACCGCGGTGATGTTGCCCGGCAGAGCCGGAGACGAGCTGGTCGCGGCGGTGCAGGCGGCCCTCGACAACGTCCGGCGGCATGCCGGCGAGGGTGTGCGCGTCTGGATCCTGCTGGAGGACGAGGGAGATGGGGTACGCGTGACCGTCCGCGACGACGGCGCCGGATTCGCTCCAGGGCGTCTCGCGGAGGCCGAGAGCGACGGACGGCTCGGAGTGGCCCAGTCGATGCGCGGCCGGATCACCGACCTGGGCGGCACCACCACCATCCACAGCGCGCCCGGTCAGGGCACCGAGGTCGAGTTCTGGGTGCCGCGTAGCTAACCGAGCTTGAGCACCACGAACTCGTCCGGGCCGTCCTCGACGACCTCCAGCTCGTCGAAGCCGTGCCGTTTGAGTGCCCGGACCGACGCGACGTTGTGGACCGCGGCCTCGGCATAGAGCGGGCGTGTCTCCTCCTGACCGGGAGCGAGGAACAGCGACAGCGCCCGCGTGCCGATGCCGCGTCCCCAGAACTCGCGGCCCAGCCAGAAGCCGATCAGGCGGCGTCCGTCCTGCCACCAGGCCGCGATGTTGCCGGCCAGCTCGTCTCCGGCCATGATCGCGCGCACCCGGACGGTGGAATCGCCGAGCACCCGGCGCTCCCAGTGCTCGAAGAACGTCTTGCGGTCGCGGGCCGTCCAGTTTGCCCGGCGCAGCGCCTCGGGGTCGTTTTCCTGCAGGTAGAAGACCTCGACGTCACTCACGTCGACCCGGCGCAGGCGTACCGACTCACCGTCGTCCACCCATCGACTCTACGCGGCCCGCGGTGCAGGATCACGATCGTGTTCCGTAGAAGCATTCTCCTGTTCAGCTCCATAGCCGTGGTCACCGTCGCGATCCTCACGTGGGCGGTCGCCGACGTGCTGTACGACATCAGCCTGCCGCGCTGCTCCAGCGGCCGCCGGGTCGTCAGCTGCGGTGGTGACGAGGGCTGGCACGGCACGTCCGGGCTGGTCAGCGCCCTGCTCGCGACTCCGGCACTGTTCGCCCTCGTCGGCTCCTATCTCTACCTCGCGTCCCGGCTGGTCCGCGCCGAGAAGGCGAAGCGCCGGGACGCGTTGCGCCGTTCCCTGCGCGTGAGATTCCTGCTTGCCTTCCTGGCGGCCACGGTCGTCGCTCTGCCGGCGGTCCTGGCGGTGCGCTCCGCGATCTCCTGACACTGGTTCGCTCCCCGCGTTCTCCCGGTCGGGGCGTTTCGCGGCTTCCTGGCACGGAAAGCACTTGCCTACTGGGAAAGTGAGGCTGTATTTTCCTAGTAGGCAAGTGCTTTCTTGAGGAGGAAGTCATGGAGATTCCGCCGGTCGACGCCGAACTCGCCCTCGCCGAGATGCGGGCCCGCCGCGAGCAGGTCGTCGACACCAACCTGGTGCCCTCCTGGTTCTGGGTGGCCGTCAGCGTCCTGATGCTGGGGTTCGTGGCCGGCATCGAGACCCGGATCGGGTGGGTGATCGCGGTCGCCACGCTCGTCTACACCCTAGGATTGGGCGCCGTGATCCTCGCCCTCGTCCGCAAGGCCCGTGTGCAGGTGCGGCAGACCCTGATCGGCACCCGCGGCATCCTCACCATCCTCGGCTTCGCCGCGGCCCTGGTGGCGGTGGGTATCGGCCTGGGGTTCGCGTTCGAGGCCCTGGCGGTGCCGTTCCCGGCGACCCTGGCCATCCTGCCCGTCGCCGCCGGACTCGTCCTGGGCGGTCCCCGTCTGATGGCCCACCTGCGCAAGCTGATGCTGTCCCGGCCGCTGGCGGGTTCCCGGTGAGCAGCGAGCCCCGCTTCGACGAGCTGATCCACGCGCCGACCCGGCTCTCCCTGGTCAGCCTGCTCGCCGCCACCGACTGGGCCGACTTCCGCTTCCTGCGCGACAGCCTCGAGATGTCCGACTCAGCCCTGTCCAAGCAGCTCACCACGCTGGAGGAGGCCGGCTACGCGGAGATCCGCAAGGCCTTCATCGGCAAGCGCTCCCGCACGTCGGTCAAGCTCAGCCCGCGCGGTCACGAGGCGTTCGCCGGCCACGTCGCGGCGCTGCAGCAGATCGTCGCCCGCTCGGGCCTCGCGGTCCTTCCCGACCAGGTATAGACGCCTCAGGCCGCCCGACGACCACGACAGATGGTCGCCGCACACACTCGGGTCTCCCGTGTGCTTCCGACGTCGCCGGCAACGACGGCCCGGTCCCACATAGCGAATCCGTGGACGCCTACCGTCGCCCGCGCGACGTCAAGGTCGCACGCAGCAGCTGCGTGCGACCTCACCGCCGCAGACGCGGCCGGAGGGCTCGTACCCTGACCGCTCACCAGGCGCCAGAACCGTTTCGGAGCCACCGCCGGGCGCGCCGGGGCACGGCTCAGGCGGGCGGCAGGTCGACGGTGACGGTGAGGCCTCCGCCGGGGCGCGGCTCGGCGGCGACCGTACCCCCGTGGGCGGTCACGATCGACCGGACGATCGACAGACCCAGCCCGCTGCCCTCGGCCGAACCGACGCGGTCGGTCAGCCGGCGGAACGGCTCGAACAGTCCCGGAATCTCATGGGCCAGCACCACCGGCCCGGTGTTGGCGACCGTCAGCCGGGTGCCGGCGCACTTCACCCGAACCTCACCACCACCGATGTTGTACGCGATCGCGTTGCGCAGCAGGTTCTGCACCAGCCGTTCCAGCAGCTCCGGATCACCGTGCACCGGCGCCGGCCGCAGCTCGGTGCGCAGGCCGACACCGGCGGCCGCCGCCTCCGGGCGGGCCACGTCCACCAGCCGTTCGCTCAGCGCCGCCAGGTCGACGGGCTGGTGGGTGGTCAGCTCCCGATCCGAGACGGCCAGCACCAGCAGGCCCTCGAGGAGCCGCTCGTGCCGGGTGTTCACGGCCAGCAGGGTCTCGCCGAGTCGCCGCAGCTCGGGAGGGGGGTCCGGATGGCTCAGCGCCACCTCGATCAGCGTCCGGTTGATCGTCAGCGGGGTGCGCAACTCGTGCGAGGCGTTGGCGACGAAGCGGCGCTGAGCCCCGAACGACTCGTCGAGGCGGGCCAGCATGTCGTCGAAGGTGTCGGCCAGCTGCCGCAACTCGTCCCGGGGGCCGGTGAGGCCGATCCGCTCGTGCAGGTTGCGGCCCGCGACCCGGCGGGCGGTCGCGGTGATCTGCTGCAGCGGCCGCAGGGTCCGGCCGGCGATCAGCCAGCCGACCCAGATGCCGACGAGTGTCACCCCGGCCAGCGCGACGGCGCCGCGCTGCACCAGTGACGTCAGGGTCTGCCGGCGGAACTCCACGCGTAGCTCGTCGGCCAGCTGGAACCGCTGCAGCTCGACCGCCGGATACGTCTCCGTGACCGGGCTCGTCTCCGTGATCGGGCCCGCCACGCCCGCGGTGCCCGCCGGTACGGCCAGCACGGCCTCCCGGCTGAAGCTGTCGTTGTTCAACGCCTGGGCGAGCAGCACGTAGGTGATCGCCAGCAGGATGACCCCGGCCAGCAGGAACACACCCCCGTAGAGCGCGGTCAGCCGGGCGCGGACGGTCAGCCGGTGCGCCGTCACGGGATCTGGTACCCGGCGCCGGTCACCGTGTCGATCACCGGTGGCGCTCCCAGCTTGCGGCGCAGCGTCAGCATCGTCACCCGTACGACTCCGGTGAACGGGTCGGTGTTCTCGTCCCACGCCCGCTCCAGCAACTGCTCGCTGCTGACCACCGCACCGTCGGCCCGCAACAGCTCCTCCAGCACGGCGAACTCCTTGCGCGACAGGGCTACGTGATGCCCGTCGCGGTAGACCTGACGGCGGGTCGTGTCCAGCCGCAGCCCGGCGCGTTCCAGCACCGGCGGGGCGGCTGGCCGGGCGCGCCGGCCCAGCGCCCGCACCCGGGCGATCAGCTCCACGAACGCGAACGGCTTCGGCAGGTAGTCGTCGGCGCCCAGGGACAACCCGGCCACCCGGTCGGTCAGCTCGCCGGACGCCGTCAGCATCAGCACCCGCACCGGCCAGTCCGAGCTCACCACCGTCCGGCACACGTCGTCGCCGTGCACCACCGGCAGATCGCGGTCCAGCACCAGGACGTCGTAGCTGTGCACCGCCAGCCGTTGCAGCGCGGCGTCGCCGTCGTAGGCCACGTCCACGGCCAGCGACTGCAGCCGCAGACCCTCCGCGATCGCGTCCGCCAGTACGACCTCGTCCTCCACCACCAACACTCGCACGCGATCATCGTGCCGGGTCAGGCCGTTAGAAACCTGTTAGTGCCGACGCTGACGACGCTTTAACCGGCGTCCTGGTGTGGTGGCTCCCGACCGAGAGGAGCCGTGATGGGACACGGAACGACGCGGCTGATCGCCGTACCGATGATGCTGCTGGTTGCCGCGCTGGGCGGATGCACCGGCGACGGCGGGGGCACCGGAGCGGCCCCCACCGGGGGTGGCGCGTCGGCGGCCCCGGACGAGGCGGCGCAGGGCCGGAAGTTCGCCCAGTGCATGCGCGCCGAGGGGATCGACATGCCCGACCCCGGCGCCGACGGCATGGCCGGGATACCGGGTCTGGCCGTCGGCGACGAGGCCGGGGCCAAGAAGATGGACGCCGCCATGGAGAAGTGCCGGGACCTGCTGCCCGACGGCGGTGAGCCGCCCAAGGCGTCGGCCGAGGACATCGCCAAGGCTCGCGAGTACGCCAAGTGCGTCCGCGAGAACGGTGTGCCCGGCTTCCCCGACCCGGACGCCGAGACCGGCCTCTTCCGGATGGACCCCGACCAGGCCGACGACCTCGGCGACCTGGAGAAGGCGTCGAAGAACTGCCAGCAGTTCGGCTCGGGCATGATGCCCGGGATCACGGTGGGCCGATGACCCGCCGGACCCGGTGGCTGCTGGCCGGCACGCTGGTCACGGCTGGTATTGCGGCGGCCGTCGTGGCGGTCCTGCACGGCGCCGGGAGCGAGGAGCCGCCACCCGCCGCCGGACCCGGAGCGACCACCACGGTGCGGCGCCAGACCCTGGCCGCATCGGTCACCGTCGACGGCGAACTCGGGTACGGCGAACCCGTCCCGCTGCGGTCGTCGGCGAGCGGCACGGTGACGTGGCTGCCCAGGTCCGGCCGCGTCATCCGGCGCGGCGGCACCCTGCTGCGCGCCGACAACCGCCCGGTGGTGCTGCTCACCGGGGTGCTGCCGGTGTATCGGCCGCTGTCGCCGGGCGTGGAGGGCCCGGACGTGCTGCAGCTCGAGCGCAACCTGCGGGCGCTGGGACACGACGGCTTCACGGTCGACGACGAGTACAGCGACGCCACGGCCCAGGTGGTACGACGCTGGCAGAGGAAGCTGGGTCTGCCGCAGACCGGGACCGTCGACACGTCCTGGGTGACCGTGGCCGCCGGTCCGGTCCGGATCGCCGAACTCAAGGTGCGTGTCGGCGACCCGGCCACCGGCACGTTCGCCACCTACACCGGCGAGACCTCGGTCGTCACCGTCGACGCCGAGGCCGACGCGGCCGGATGGGCGGCCCCGGGGACGAAAGTGACGGTGCTCCTGCCCAACGGCCGGCGGACCGCCGGGACGGTCACCCACGTCGGTGCCGAGGCCGTCGCCGCCGAGGGCAAGGACCCGACCGTGCCGGTCACCGTGCGGCTCGGCGATCCGAAGGCCGCCGGTGGCCTGCGGGCCGGTCCGGTGGAGGTCACCTACACCGGGAAGCAGCGCAAGGACGTCCTGACGGTGCCGGTCGCGGCCCTGCTGGCGCTCGCCGAGGGCGGCTACGGCCTGCAGGTCGTCGAGGGTGGCGCCACCCGTGATGTGGCGGTCGAGGTCGGCATGTTCGCCGAGGGCCGCGCGGAGGTCAGCGGCGGCGGACTGGCCGACGGCACGGTCGTGGGGATGCCGTCGTGATCCGGATGACCGGGGTGGGCAAGACCTACCCGGGTGGCGTCGCCGCCCTCACCGACGTCACGATGCACGTCGAGGCGGGCGAGCTGGTCGGCGTCGTCGGTCCGTCGGGCTCCGGCAAGTCGACGATGCTGCACCTGCTCGGCGCCCTCGACCTGCCGTCCGGAGGCGTCGTGCGGATCGACGGGCACGACGTGGCGGCGCTGCCCGACCGCTCCCTGTCGGCGCTGCGTGCCCGTACGATCGGCTTCGTCTTCCAGCAGTTCCACCTGGCACCCGGGGTGCCGTCGCTGGACAACGTCGCCGACGGCCTGCTCTACACCGGCGTACGCCGCCGGGAGCGCCGCCGCCGGGCGGCTCAGGCCTTGCGACGGGTCGGCCTGGAACATCGGGCCCACCACCGCCCGCACGAGATGTCGGGCGGCGAACGGCAGCGGGTGGCGATCGCGCGGGCGATCGTCGGCGACCCGGCGGTGCTGCTCGCCGACGAGCCGACCGGCAACCTCGACTCGGCGTCCGGCGCGCAGGTGATGGAGCTGCTGGGCGGCCTGCACGCTGCCGGCACCACGGTCGTCGTGATCACCCACGACCGTGAGATCGCCGCGGGCCTGCCCCGTGTCCTGCGGATGCGCGACGGCCGGCTGGACGCGTCATGAGCGCGCCGCGACGCCCTGGACCGGCCCGGCCGCGTCCGGCCCGGCTCGCCCCGGCGGATGTGGTCCGGGTCGCCGCCGCCGGCCTGCGCACCAGGCCCCTGCGGATCGTGCTGTCGGCGCTGGGGATCGCGATCGGCATCGCCGCGATGGTCGCCGTCGTCGGGATCTCCGCCTCCAGCCGCGCGGACCTGGACCGCACCCTGCGGGCACTGGGCACGAACCTGCTGACCGCCGCTCCGGGGCAGACCCTGACCGGCGCGGACGCGAAGATGCCGGCCGAGGCCCCGGCGATGGTACGGCGGATCGCCGCCGTCGAGTCGGCGACCGCTACCGGGCGGCTGGACGCGAGCGTCTACCGCAACGAGCACATCCCCACCGGGGAGACCGGCAGCATCGCCGTCCTGGCCGCCCGGCCGGACCTGCTCGGCACCGTCGGTGCCCGGACGGCGGCGGGGCGCTGGCTGACCGAGTCGGCCGACGGCCCGGCCGTGGTGCTGGGGTCCGCCGCCGCGCGACGGCTCGGCATCGCGTCGCCCGGCCCGCGGGTGTGGCTGGGCGGCCAGTGGTTCAGCGTCGTGGGCATCCTGGCGGCGGTGCCACTCGCGCCCGAACTGGACTCGGCGGCGCTGATCGGCTGGGCCGCGGCGCAGCGGCTGCTCGCCTTCGACGGCGCGCCGACGACCGTCTACACCCGCTCGGCGGAGCCGGCGGTCGAGCAGGTCCGCCGGTTGCTGGCGGCGACGGTCAATCCGCAGGCGCCCAACGAGGTGAAGGTGTCGCGGCCCTCCGACGCGCTGGCCGCCGCCCGGGCCGCCGACGGCGCTCTCAGCGGGCTGCTGCTCGGTCTGGGGGCGGTGGCCCTCGTCGTGGGCGGGGTCGGCGTCGCGAACACCATGGTGATCTCGGTGCTGGAGAGGCGGGCGGAGATCGGGCTGCGCCGGGCGCTGGGCGCCACCCGGGGCCAGGTCCGCCTGCAGTTCCTGGGTGAGTCCCTGCTGCTGGCGACACTCGGCGGCGCGGCCGGCGTGCTGACCGGTGGCGTGGTCACGGCCGGTTATGCCGGCTACCGGTCGTGGCCGCCGGTGATCCCGGTGTGGGCGCTGGCCGGTGGTGTCGCCGCGACCGTGCTGGTGGGCGTGGTGGCCGGTCTGTATCCGGCCGGACGGGCGGCGCGCCTGCCACCGAGCCGGGCGCTGTCGAACGCCTAGCTAGCCGAGTGGGACACGGCGGCCGAGGCCCCACTCCGGGGCCTCGTCGTCGGTGACCATGGCGAACGCACCGGCAGGCACGTCGTCCAGCGCCGCGACCCGGGAGGCCGCGGCCAGCAGATCGGCCTCACCCGCCCCGCGGATGACGAAGACGTAGACGTCGCCGAACTCCTCGCCGTCGTCGGGCACCTCGACCGTCCCGTCGTCCTCCAGCTCGCTGAGGAACTCTTCGACCGTGTCGATCCACGGGAACGGGTAGTCGCCGGGCTGAAGCCCCGGATTGGGTGTCAGCGGCACATGTATCTCGACGACGGTGTCAGCCATGCCTCCCAGCTTGGTCGCCAGAACCGCACTCCGCAGGATCTTGACCGGCGGTGCGGCACAGCCGGTCAAGATCGGGCGGTGCGCTACCGCTGTCTCCAGGCTGGTGAGACAGCGGTAGCGCACAGCCGGGGGTCAGTCGACGGTCGGGGGGAGGGACTGGGCGGCCTTCAGGGCGGCCGCGGCGGCGGTGAACGGGTTGTGGGTGTAGGCGCGCGACAGCGTTCCGGTGTTCGAGAAGTAGGAGGCGGCCAGCTTGGCCGGGTCGGTGGCGATCTCACCGCGGTTCACCGCGTCGTTGCCGTCGTCCCAGCCCCACGGCGCGTTGGCCGAATTGGTGCCGCAGGAGTAGGTGCCGGTGCCGCAGCCCCCGGTGGTGTCACCGGCGAAGGTCCCGAGCGACGCGAACAGCTGGGTGTTGTTGCGCTGTGCCCACAGCCCGCCCGGCGCGAAGATGTCGACGAGCTGATAGCGGACGTCACGGTCGTCGGCGTGGCCGGGCGACTCGGACACGGTCAGGGACGGGTAGTAGACGATGCCGTCGCCGTTGATGTCGTACTGCGGCCGCGCCTTGAGCCCGTGCCCACCCCGCTCCTGGGCGGTGACCGGGTGCTGGAACGCGTCGTGCGGCGACGACTGCAGCTGCAGCGTCCCGTCGATGGTCTCGCTGCCGCCGGCCCAGCCGCTGGAGGACGGCTTGTAGGAGAAGAAGTCGCTGTGCGCCACCGTGACCGCGCCCTTCAGCGAGCCGTACTCGGAACCGTCCTTCTCGACGATCTCCAGCACGCCTTCGCCGTCGTTCTCGTGCTCGGTCTCGAAGAACGGGTGGTCGATCCAGTCACGGGGGTGGAAGAAGAGGTACGTGAGGTAGTAGTGCGTGCTCGTCTCCAGGACCGAGTAGTAGACCGCGGCGTCAGTGTTCGTCCCGGTGTTGTCCCAGTTGTCCCGGCCGTTCAGGTTCCCGTCGAAGTCGTAGCGCGTGATGTGGTCACTCTTGCCGCCGAGCGCGTGCGAACCGGTCGTGTCCACGTCCTGGTAGTGGATCGGGGCCCAGCGCAGGGCGATCTCCGCCCGGCTGGGCGCGGCCTGTGCCGGGGTGGTCAGAGCCGCCGCGACCAGGACACCGGCCGCCATTGAGCGCATGATTCGCACACGTCCTCCTTATATAGGTGGACGTAAATATAAAAGGTTATTCACATAAGGGGGCGGCCGGCAGGTGAACTATTCTTGGCCGGTGACCGACGCCCGGCTGCGCGAGCTCAAGCTGATGCGCCGTGTCCGCGACCGGATCGACCGCGACTACGCCCAGCCGCTCGACGTCGAGGCGCTGGCCCGGCACGTGCACCTGTCGGCCGGGCACCTGAGCCGGCAGTTCAAGGCCGCGTTCGGCGAGTCGCCGTACAGCTATCTGATGACCCGCCGGATCGAGCGGGCGATGAACCTGCTGCGCCGTGGCGACCTGAGTGTCACCGAGGTCTGCTTCGCCGTCGGCTGCTCCTCGCTCGGGACGTTCAGCACCCGGTTCACCGAGCTGGTCGGCATCTCGCCCAGCGCGTACCGCAAGCTCAGCCACGGGATGGAAGGCCTGCCGGGCTGCATCACCAAACAGGTGACACGACCGGTCAGGAATCGAGAAGCCGCAGATGAGAAGGCATCCCTAGCATCGTCGGCATGAGCGTTGTCATCCACTCCGCGTTCCTGCCCACCGACAATCCCGACGAGTCCCTCGAGTTCTACCGCGACGGCCTCGGCTTCGAGGTCCGCCTCGACGTCGGCTACGGCGACATGCGCTGGATCACCGTCGGCCCGCCCGGCCAGCCGCAGACCTCGATCGTGCTCCAGCCGCCGGCCGCCGACCCGGGCGTCACCGACGAGGAGCGCCGCACCATCGCCGAGCTGATGGCCAAGGGCGCCTACGCCGGGATCGTGCTGGGCGCGACCGACCTGCAGGAGACGTTCGACCGGCTCGCGGCCACCGGCGCCGAGGTCGTCCAGGAGCCCGCCGACCAGCCGTACGGCCTGCGCGACTGCGCCTTCCGCGACCCGGCCGGGAACCTCGTCCGCATCAACCAGCTCACCTGAGATCGGGAGACGACCTAGCGTGACTGACATGACGACCGAAGGCATCAAGACCGTCCTGCACCCGGTGACCGATCTGGAGAGGGCGAAAGCGGTCTACACCGCGCTGCTCGGCGCCGAGCCGACCGCCGACAGTCCCTACTACGTCGGCTACGACGTGGCGGGCCAGCACATCGGCCTCGTGCCGGGCGGCGGACCCCAGGGCCTCAAAGCGCCGGTGGCGTACTGGCACGTGGCCGACATCGATGCGAAGCTGGCCGGACTGACCGCCGCCGGGGGCGTGGTCAGCGAGGCTCCGCACGAGGTCGGCCCGGGCCGCCGGGTGGCGAGCGTGACCGATCCGGACGGCAACGTGCTCGGCCTGCTCCAGGACAGCTAGCTCATTTACCGGGCTCATCTCACAGGGCTCACTTCACAGGGGGAGAACGATGAGCGCCCACCGCTCGATCCGCGTGCACGGCGCCCGGGTCAACAACCTCAAGGACGTCAGCGTCGAGATCCCGAAACACCAGCTCACGGTGTTCACCGGGGTCTCCGGCTCGGGCAAGAGCTCACTGGTGTTCGGCACCATCGCGGCCGAGTCCCAGCGGTTGATCAACGAGACCTACAGCGCTTTCGTGCAGGGGTTCATGCCGAGCCTGGCCCGGCCGGACGTGGACGTGCTGGAGGGTCTCACCACCGCGATCATCGTCGACCAGGAGCGGATGGGGTCCGACCCCCGCTCCACGGTCGGCACCGCCACCGACGCCAACGCGATGCTGCGGATCCTGTTCAGCCGGCTCGGCGATCCGCACATCGGCTCTCCACAGGCGTACTCCTTCAATGTCGCCTCGATCTCCGGGGCGGGCGCGGTGACCATGGAGAAGGGCGGCGTCACCACCAAGGAGCGCCGCAGTTTCAGCATCACCGGCGGCATGTGCCCCAAGTGCGAGGGCCGTGGCAACGTCAACGACTTCGATCTCACCCAGCTGTACGACGAGACGAAGTCGATCAATGAGGGCGCGATCTCGATCCCCGGGTACAGCATGGAGGGCTGGTTCGGCCGGATCTTCCGTGGCTGCGGCTTCTTCGACGTGGACAAGCCGATCGGCAAGTACACCAAGCGGGAGATGCACGACCTGCTGTACAAGGAGCCCACCAAGATCAAGGTCGACGGGATCAACCTGACCTACACCGGTCTGATCCCGGGTATCCAGAAGTCGTTCCTGTCCAAGGACGTCGACGCGATGCAGCCGCACATCCGCGCCTTCGTCGAGCGGGTCATCACCTTCACGAAGTGCCCGGAGTGCGACGGCACGCGCCTGGCCGAGCACGCCCGCAACTCCAAGATCAGGGGTGTGAGCATCGCCGACGCGTGCGCGATGCAGATCAGCGACCTGGCCGTGTGGGTGCGCGGCCTCGACGAGCCGTCGGTCGCCCCGCTGCTGGAGAAGCTGCAGCACACGCTCGACTCGTTCGTCGAGATCGGCCTCGGTTACCTCTCGCTGGAGCGTCCGGCCGGCACCCTCTCCGGCGGTGAGGCGCAGCGCACCAAGATGATCCGGCACCTCGGGTCGGCGCTCACCGACGTCACCTACGTCTTCGACGAGCCGACCATCGGCCTGCACCCGCACGACATCGAGCGGATGAACGAGCTGCTGCTGCGCCTGCGCGACAAGGGCAACACGGTGCTCGTGGTGGAGCACAAGCCCGAGGCCATCGCCATCGCGGACCGGGTGGTCGACATCGGTCCGGGCGCCGGCACGGCCGGGGGCAACATCTGCTTCGAGGGTACGGTCGAAGGCCTCCGCTCCAGTGGCACCATCACCGGCCGCCACCTCGACGACCGTGCCACGCTCAAGGACGCGGTCCGCGTCTCCTCGCAGAAACTGGAGATCCGCGGCGCGGCCACCCACAACCTGCGGGACGTGGACGTCGACATCCCGCTCGGCGTCCTGGTCGTGGTGACCGGGGTGGCCGGGTCCGGCAAGAGCTCGCTGATCCACGGCTCGGTCGCCAAGCGCGACGGCGTGGTGTCGATCGACCAGACGGCGATCCGCGGCTCCCGGCGGAGCAACCCGGCCACGTACACCGGCCTGCTCGAGCCGATCCGCAAGGCCTTCGCGAAGGTCAACGGAGTGAAACCGGCACTGTTCAGCGCCAACTCCGAGGGCGCCTGCCCGACCTGCAAGGGCGCCGGCGTGATCTACACCGACCTGGGCATGATGGCCGGGGTGGCCACCACGTGCGAGGAGTGCGAGGGCAAGCGCTTCGCGGCGGAGGTGCTCGACTACAAGCTCGGCGGCAAGGACATCAGCGAGGTCCTGGCCATGCCGGTGACCGAGGCCGAGCCGTTCTTCGGCGCGGGGGAGGCCCGGATCCCGGCCGCGCACGCGATCCTCAAGCGCCTGGTCGACGTGGGTCTGGGCTATCTGACCCTGGGTCAGCCGCTGACCACGCTCTCCGGCGGTGAACGGCAGCGGATCAAGCTCGCCACCCACATGGGCGACAAGGGCGGCGTCTACGTCCTCGACGAGCCGACCACCGGTCTGCACCTGGCCGACGTCGAGCAGCTGCTGGGCCTGCTGGACCGCCTGGTCGACGCGGGCAAGTCGGTGATCGTGATCGAGCACCACCAGGCGGTCATGGCGCACGCCGACTGGATCATCGACCTCGGCCCGGGTGCGGGCCACGACGGCGGAAAGATCGTCTTCGAGGGAACGCCGGCCGATCTGGTGAAATCACGTTCCACGCTCACCGGAGAGCATCTGGCCGACTACGTCGGGTCCTGATCCTTATTCCGTTTTCCGGCCGAGACCATTTCGTGTCGTGATTTCGAGCACTCGCAGAATATCGCGGCAGCGCAACGAATAGATCTCGGCCGGGAAACGGGAGTCGGGTGAAGCTTCCGGTCGAAATGTCCTACGGGAAGCGTTGAGGTGCGGAAACACGCTCTGCTGGACCGCTGTGAAGTCGGGCTTTCGGTCAGAGTGTGCGACCGGACGACCCCGCGCGGGGGAATTGGCGCGCGAGTTGTTGATTGATGCTCGTACACTGCCAAACCGCGGCACGGGGGAGTGTCGTCCGCCTCTCGAATGGAGAATTCTGCGCATGAAGCGCTTTGTGGCCGCAGCGGTGGCCGGCGTCACCGCCCTGACCCTCACGGTCGGGTGTGCCAACCAGCTCCAGCAGCTCGAGCCCAAGCTGGAGCTCAAGAAGGCCGCGGAGAACCTCGGCGCGGCGAGCAGCACCGGCTTCACCATCCGGCCGGGCGGCAGCGTCGACGACCTGATCGCGCTCGCCAAGAAGGAGTCCGGGTCGGAGGGCTTCACCGACGAGGACGCGGACATCCTGCGCAAGCTCTACAACTCGTCCTTCACCGTCGCCTGGGACAAGGGCGGTGAGGGCGTCGCCGACGACAAGGCGCTGCTCAACGCCACCATCGACGGCGTCACCGGCGCCGAGATCCGCGTGATCGACAAGATCGCGTATGTGAAGGTCCCGGTCCGGGCGCTCGCCGCCAAGTTCGGCGCCCCGGCCGACGAGGTCGACCAGATCGCCAAGGAGGCGGGTGCCGAGATCCCCGGCATCGACAAGCTCATCGAGGGTGGCTGGATCTCGATCGACAGCGCCGAGATCGAGGAGTTCACCAAGAAGGCGGGCGTCAGCGCGAGCCCGGCCAGCCAGCAGGACAGCGACAAGATCGCCGCCGAGCTGAAGACCAGCGCGCAGAACCTGCTCGACGGCGCGGACGTGGTCCGCGACGAGAAGGACAAGAAGCACCTCGTGGTGACCACCTCGACGACCAAGGCACACGCCGAGGCCAAGCGTTTCGTCGAGGCGCTCGAGAAGATCGCGACGAAGGAGCAGTCCTCGATCCTGGAAGAGGCGATCGGCAGCGAGCTCGACAAGGCGCCCGCCGACAAGCCGATCGTGCTGGACCTCTGGATCGACAACGGCAAGTTCGAGGCCTTCGAGATCAACCTGCTGCAGTTCGTCGAGGGCAACACCGGCCGCGCCTCGGTCCGGGTGGACATCGCGAGCAGCGCCGACATCGTCGCCCCGACCGGCGCCACCAAGATCGACCTGGCCCCGATCTTCCAGGCGCTGGGCGCGGGCCTCGCCGGCACCGGCGCCGGCCCGGACACCGGCCTGGGCGGTGGTGAGGCCAAGACCTGGGCGGAGCTCGTCGGCCGGCAGGCCATCGTCTCGGCGCTCGGCAAGGGCGGCAAGCCGTCGAAGTACCTCAAGCAGGCCGCCGAGGACATGGCGTTCTCCGGCGTCGAGGTCAAGGTCGTCCGCACCGGCGTGGCCGAGGTGACCTCCGGCAGCAGCGTCGCCTGTGTGACCGTCCCGGCCACCACCAGCGGTGACCCGAAGGTCGTCGACGGTCCCTGCTGACGTTTCGCAGATCCGGCCCGGTGCCCGGTCCGCCCTCGAAAGGGGCGAGCCGGGCACCCGGCGTTTCGGGCCGGACGGCGTACCCCCGCTACATCGAAGGCTCGGCGGCGGCGCGGCGCAGCAGTTCCGGGTCGTGGGCGTTGACGATCGTCAGCTCCGGCCCGGCCTCCGCCCAGAGTTCGGCCAGCCGGGCGTGATTGGCCTGCACCAGGGCCCGGTCGTGGGCGATCATCCGCTCCGACCGGACCAGCATCCGCGGCGCCGGGGTGCGTCCGTCGAGCTGCCCGCGGTGATAGAACGCGTCCCCGGCATGCAGGATCCACCGCTGCCCGGCATCGACCGCGACGGCCGCGTGGCCGCGCGTGTGGCCCGGCAGGCCGATCAGCACCACGCCGGGGCGGATCTCGGTGCCCGCGGCGAAACCGCGCCACACGTCGCCGGATGCGGGAGAGTGTTCGACCAGGTGGGGGCCGTGCTCGCGCTGGGCGGGCAGGTACCGGTAGCGCTCGGTCCGGGTGCGCGGGCGCTGGGCGGCGTCGGACTCGGCGGCCGTCAGATGCACCCGGGCCTGTGGGAAGTCGGCCAGGCCGCCGGTGTGGTCGGCGTCGAAATGGGTGAGCACGATGTCGCGTACCTCGGCCGGATCGTGACCGAGACGTTCCACCTGCCGCACCGCGCTCTCGTCCGGGTCCAGGACCGGGCGGATCAGGAACCGCGCCGCGCCGACCCGCCGGGCCGGCTCGGCGGCGTCGCGCAGGCCGAAACCGGAGTCGACCAGCAGCAGCCCGTCGGGCGTCTCCACGAGCAGGACGTGGCAGACGAGGCCGCCGGGCGTCAGCGCGGGACGCATGGTCCCGCAGTTGAGGTGATGGACCCGCATGCCGCCTCCGTTTAATTCATCGAAACATGAGTTCCGGCACGGAAATCTTATGCGGTGCGATCGAATGGCGATGTCACCGTCTGTGCACACCGCTGATTTTCAGCGTTGAAGATCGTTTTCCGTCGCTTTGGCGGGCACTGTCGATGGATTCCAGCTCGCGTAGGCATTGCCGGTTCCGAATACTCATGAGTAACGGTGATCGGCCGCGTCGAGCGCCACGTGAGCGCGGAACCGGTCCCGAGCGTGGTGACCGAATGTGAGTTTTCGGTCTTGTGGCACAGCGCTCGCATTGAATGTGACTGATAGCCATACCCACCGTTCAACGCGTAAGGTGCATGCGGCGAGTTGATCTAGTGATCTGCTGGCCCCTGAGGGGAGGGGCCCGGAAAGGACCGATTAACCTACTGCATCCGTCCACATAGGACTTCTCTCCTACCGACTCCTCCCCCCTCAAGGAGATAGATAATCATGGCTACAGTAGCCGCGGCCATGGCCCGTCGAACAGTGACTGCGGGCGCTGCCTGGGCTCTGGGCGCCACCACGTCCGCCCCGATGGTCGTACTCGTCGGCGGTATCGTCGCGACCTACGCCGGGTCTGAGGTCACCGCGCTGCCTCTGCTCTTCGCCCTGGTCGGCGGCGTGGTCACGCTGCTGCTCGTCGGGTACGCCGCCATGGTGCGGGCGGTTCCGCACTCCGCGCCCTACTACGCGATCACCGCCCGAGGGCTCGGCCCGACCGCCGGCGTCGGTGCCGGTTTCGTCGCGCTCCTCGCGTACAACGCCCTGCAGATCAGCCTCTACGGCCTGTTCGGCGCGATCATGTCCGGGATAACCGGCATCGGCGCGTGGTGGGTCTTCTCCGCTGTCGCGATCGGCGTGGTCACGGTCCTGGGCACCCGGCGCATCGTGCTGTCCACGCAGATCGTCATGGGCGTGCTGATCCTGTCCCTGCTGGTCGTCGGCCTCTTCGTGGTCGTCGGCTTCCTCGACCCGGCCGACGGCATCCCGGCCGCCGCCTTCGACCCGGCCGGACTGAGCGTTCCCGGCCTCGGCCTGGCGGTCGCGCTGACCCTGGCCGCCTATACCGGGCCCGAGGGCATGGCCGCGTTCATCGAGGAGGAGGACAGCGCGGCCGGCAAGCGCGGACAGCAGATCAGCCGCGGCATGATGATCTGTGCGCTCAGCCTCATCGGCGTCTACACCGCCGCGGCGTGGGCCATGCAGTCGGCCACCGGATCCGGCGAGGTCGCCGCGGCCGCCGCCGCCGACTCGAACCTGCCGATCACCATCCTGTCCGACCAGGTGCACCCGGCATTCGGCATCCTCGGCGTGGTCATCCTGGTTCTGGCGATCCTGACCTCGCTGATCAGCTTCCACAACATCATCAACCGGTACGCCTTCGCGATGAGCCGCGAGCAGGTCCTGCACCAGTACCTCTACCGCACCGGCGCGGGCACCGCGGCCGACGCCCCGGTCGGCGCGAGCCGGGCCCAGAACGCTCTCGCCGCCGTGGTCGTGCTCGTGTGGGCCGTCTCCGGTGCAGACCCGCAGACCACCCTGTTCGGCTGGGCCAGCACCGTCGGCGCGATGGGGCTGCTCGCCCTGCTCATCGTGTCCGCGGCCGCCGCGCTGCGCTACTTCGCCCGCAACGCCGACTCCGGTGAGAGCGGCTGGAACACCACGGTCGCGCCGCTGTTCGGCCTGGCCTTCGGTCTGGCCATCCTCGTCACCATGCTCCTTCAGCTCGACGCCCTCGTGGGCGCCAAACCGGGTTCGCTCGCTCCGTACGCCCTGCCCGCCCTGCTCGTCGTCGCCGCCCTCGCCGGGATCTGGCGGGCCGCCGTCCTGCGCCGGTCCAAGCCACAGGTCTACGAGGGCATCAGCCACGGCGTGCCGAGCGTGTACGCGGTCCCGGACCGGATCGACCTCTGAGCCTGCGAAGGAATCCTCCAACATGTCGTACAACGTTCCCGGCCGACATGCTCAGCCCTCCTGGGAGGACGGCGCGCAGCCTTCTCCCTGGGGGCCTGCAGTGAACCCGCAGCAGTACCCCCCGCAGGACCCCTACCCGCCGCAGCAGCAGTCCTATCCGCCGCAGCAGCCACAGGAGTACCAGCAGCCCTATCCGCAGCAGTACCCGCCGCAGCAGCCGGCGTGGCATCAGCACGCCACGCCGCAGCAGCCGCCACCGGCGCCGCAGTGGCACCAGAACCAGTCCGGGCCCAGTCCGGAGGACCGGCGCTGGGCGTACCTGCGGCACAGTGCCGGGACGAGCCTGCGCGGGATAAACGCCATCCACGTCACCCGGGCGCTGGAGCGGCTGCACTCGCGCGACCAGCCCCTGGCCCCGCACGGGGTGACGCTGTTCTTCATCACCGAGGCCCCGTCGCAGCACCTGGGCTACCAGGTCCTCAGTGCCTCCCGGTGGGGGTACGCCGGACCCGAGTACGACAACCTGCTGGCGTTCCTGACCGGTCTGAACGCCACCGCGGAGACCTTCATCACGCAGCACGAGAAGGTCGAGCGGATCTGGGACCCGCGGGACCCGGACTACCTGATGGTCAATGTCGGTGACATACAGCGTCCCCCGACACCGACGCGTTACGTCGGGATCGGCATGGAAACCCTCAACACCGACACCCGCCAGTGGTACGACGTGGTCCCCGTCCTGCTCAGCTCGGGCATCAGCAGCCTGCAGGCCATGAGTTACGTCCCGGGGGAGGGCGCCGTCCGGCTCGTCGACGGCTCTGAGATACGGATGGTCCGCGACGACAACCGCCGTGGCCGGGGCAATGATTTAATCTGCAACAATCCGCTCGACGCGACCCAGGTCTACTCCACCACGCAGAATGTGCCGGACAAGCTCGGGGTCCAGTTGCGACAGGCGTGGCCGGCGTTCCTCGAACTGGAGAAGACCTTGAGAGACCACCTCAACCCAGCCGGCCAGGTCTGGTGAATGAGTGGACGCCTCTGGAATAAGCCCCGAGGATTGGGCGGAGGCGATCCGGCTGGACCGGGCGCCGGGGCTGACCGACGTCGACGCCGTCATGTCGACGCTGGTCAGCCGCGCGGCCCGGGCCCAGCGCCGGACCATCGGGTTCCCGGCGGCGACCGACATCGACTGGTCGCGCACACAGCGGCTGTTCACGCGGCTGTTCAACAACGTCGGGGATCCCAGCACGGCACCCTCCGGGGAGGCGCACACCAACTCGCTGGAGGTGGAGGTCGTCCGGTGGTTCGCCGACGTCGTCGGGCTGCCGCAGAACGACCGGTGGGGGTACGTGACCTCAGGCGGCACCGAGAGCAACATCGCCGCGCTGCGGGTGGCCAGGGACCGGTACCCGGACGCGGTGCTCTACCTGACACACGCGAGCCACTACTCGATCCGTAAGACCGCCAACCTGCTCGGACTGCACCCCAAGGACGTCGTCGTGGTCCGCGACAGCTGGTACGGCGAGATGGACTACGGCCACTTCGAGAAACTGGTCGCCCGTTACAAGGGCCGGCCGGCGATCGTGGTCGCCACGGCCGGCACCACCCTCTGGGAAGCGGTCGACCAGACCGACCGGATCGAGACCATCCTCGACGCGTACGGGGTGATGCGCCGCCACGTGCACGTCGACGCCGCCCTGTCCGGCATCCCGCTGGCACTCGACGGGACGCTCGGGCTCGGGGCGGGCAGCCCGATCGACAGCATCGCCATCTCCGGCCACAAGTTCCTGGGCACCCCCATCCCGTGCGGTGTAGTGGTGATGCGCGACAGCGTCCGGGTGTCCAGGGGCGAGCACATCACCTACACCGCCACCGTCGACAGCACGGTCCTCGGTTCCCGCTGCGGGCAGGCCGCGGCCGTGCTGTGGGCGGCCATCGCGATGTACGGGCGCAACGGGCACCAGGCCCGCGCGCTGCGGGCCCGGCGGGTCGCCGCCTACGCCGTCGAACGGATCGGCTCCACCGGCTGGCCCGTCTTCCGGCACCCGGACGCGTTCACCGTGGTGCTGCAGACCCCGCCGCTGTCGCTGGCCGCCGAGTTCGGCTGGGTCCTGTCGGTGGACGGCGACTACTGCCACATCATCTGCATGCCCGGGGTGAGCCATGAGGTCGTCGACGAGTTCGTGGCAGACCTGAGCCGGGTCGTCGCCCGCTGGGCGGTGATGGCCGAGTGCCGGACCCGCCCGCAGAACAGCGGCTGGCGTGCCGTCGGAGCGGGGGAGGACCGGGTCCTGTCCGGTTGATCGGTGCGCCGGGTGCCCCCGGGTGACAGCATTCAGTCTGTGGCGCACCGGCTGATTCTGATCAACGGGCTTCCCGGGTCCGGGAAGAGCACCCTTGCGGGACGGCTGGCCCCGGCGCTGCGCGTACCCCTGATCGGCAAGGACGCCCTGAAGGAGGCGATGGCCGGCGCTGTGCCCGGTGTGCCGCCGAGCGCGGTGGGCCGGGTCGCCGCGCAGGTGATGTGGGAGCTGGCGGCCGCCACACCGGGCGTCGTCATCCTGGAGAGCTGGTGGTTCCGTCCCCGCGACCTCGGCTACGTGACCGAGGGCGTGGCCCGCTCGGGTGCCCGCAGCACGGTCGAGATCTGGTGCTCGGTGCCGGTCGAGGTGGCGCTGGACCGCTATCGCCGCCGCGGCCGGCACGCCGTCCACGAGGACGACCGGCGCCTGGCCGAGGACTGGCCGCGCTGGGCGGCCGAGGCAGAGCCGCTCGGCATCGGTCCGACACTGATCGTCGAGACCGACCGGCCGGTGATCGCCACCCGCCTGATCGAGGCGATCAGCGAGGCCATCGGCGGCGTCTGAGCGCACCCCGGCGATGGCCGGAAAGGTGGGACTCCCGACGTTGCCGCCATCGGCCGTCACCGCGACGCTGGAGGGGTGACCGTTCTGATCCTGCTCTTCGACGGTGTGCAGAGCCTGGACGTCACCGGGCCGCTCGAGGTCTTCACGGGCGCCGGCTACCGGGTCGTCACCGCGAGCCCCGGCGGCGCGCCGGTGCGCACCTCCAGCGGGCTCACCATCGTGCCCGATTCCGATCTGTGCGCGGCACCGCTGCCCGCGACCGTGGTCGTGCCCGGCGGCGAGGGCACCCGGGCCACGGACCCGGACGTGGTCGCCTGGCTGCGCCGCCACGGCGGATCCGTCCCACGGGTCATGTCGGTCTGCTCCGGCGCGTTCCTGCTCGCCGAGGCGGGACTGCTGAGCGGGCGGCGGGTCACCACCCACTGGTCGGTCTGCGGCGCTCTGGCCCGCCGGTTCCCAGACGTCGACGTCGATCCGGAGCCGATCTTCGTACGGGACGGCCCGATCGCCACCTCGGCCGGCGTCACCGCCGGCATCGACCTGGCCCTGGCCCTGGTCGAGGAGGACCACGGCCGCGACACCGCGCTGCTGATCGCCCGGCACCTGGTGATGTTCCTGCGGCGTCCGGCCAACCAGACACAGTTCAGCGCCCAGCTCTCCGCCCAGGTCGCGGCCCGTCCCGGTCTGCGCGAGGTGCAGCGGTGGATCGCCGACAACCCGGCCGCCGACCTGTCGGTGCCGGAGCTGGCCCGCCGCGCGAACCTGTCACCGCGCCAGTTCGCCCGCACGTTCACCGCCGAGGTCGGGCAGAGCCCCGGCCGCTACGTGGACGCGACCCGCCTGGAGACCGCCAGGCGGCTGCTCGAGGACCGTGCCGCCGGGGCAGGGGCCGCCGGGGTGGAGCAGATCGCCCGGGCCACCGGTTACGGCACTGCCGAGGCGATGCGCCGCGCCTTCGTGCGGGTGCTGGGTGTCACACCCTCGGAATACCAGCGGCGCTTGAGTCCCGTACCCAAGGAGGTTTGAGGAAATGCAGGTCGTGATCCTTCTCTTCGAGCGTTTCACCGCACTGGACGCCGTCGGACCGTACGACGTGCTCAGCCGGATCCCGGGCACCGAGGTGGTGTTCGCCGCCGAGCGGGCCGGGCCGGTCGGCAACGAGGTGGGTGGACTCGCCTTGACCGCGACGGCTACGTTGGCGGACGTGCCGCATCCGGATGTGATCGTGGTTCCCGGGGGACCGGGGCAGACCGATCACATGACCGACGGCCCGGTGCACCGGTGGCTGCGTGCCGCCGACGGGGCCAGCACCTGGACCACCTCGGTCTGCACCGGCTCCCTCATCCTCGCCGCCGCCGGGCTGCTCACCGGCCGCAGGGCCACGTCGCACTGGCTCGCCATGGATCAACTGGCCCCGCTCGGCGCCGTGCCCACCGGGGAACGCGTGGTCACCGACGGTAAGTATGTGACGGCCGCCGGGGTGTCCGCCGGGATCGACATGGCCCTCGAACTGACCTCCCGGATCGCGGACGCGACCGTCGCCCAGGCCGTGCAGTTGGGTATCGAGTACGACCCCCGGCCACCTTTTGCGGCCGGTTCGCCGCATGCCGCGCCTCCGGAGGTGGTAGCGGTGGTGCAGGCCTACCGAAATTTCATCCTTACCGGGGTTCACTGAGAGGGCGCACGTGTACGAACTGGTCAAGAAGGTCGTCCGGCTGCGGGTCGAGGGTGCCGAGCACGTGCCGCCGAGCGGGCCGCTACTGCTCGCCTCCAACCACCTCTCCATCACCGATTCGACGTTCCTGCCGATGGCGGTGGCACGGAAGGTGACGTTCATGGCGAAAGCCGAGTACTTCACCGGGCGTGGTCCGGCGGGCCGGTTCGTGTCGTGGTTCATGTCCCGCGACGGTCAGGTCGCGGTGGACCGGGACGACAAACGGGCCGCGGTCGCGTCGCTGGACACCTGTCTCGAGGTGCTGCAGCGGGGGGACGCGTTCGCGATCTACCCGGAGGGCACCCGATCGCCGGACGGGCGGCTGTACCGCGGCCGGACCGGGGTGGCATGGCTGGCGCTGAAGTCGGGGGCACCCGTGGTGCCGGTGGCGATGTTCGGCACCGACCGTGTGCTGCCGCCCGGCAGCGTGATCCCGCGGCCGGCCCGGGTGCGGGTGGTGTTCGGCAAGCCGGTGCAGCTAGCCGCGATCGCCACGGACCCGGAGAACGCCCGGGAGCGGCGGGCCGCCACCGAGGCGATCATGGCGGCGATCGGCGGGCTCTCCGGGCAGGAGTACGTGCCGAAGTACGCCCGCGCCTGAGATCCTTTCATCAGTTGCCAACTGTTTGCAATAGTGCCGTCGACATGATCACGCACTATTGCAAGTAGTTGGCAACTACTCAAATATGACGGCATGCTTCGTCTCATGGGGACGGCCGCCGCCGTCCTGCTGGCCCTGACCGCCTGCTCGAATCCGGACGCCACCGGCTCCACATCGGCCGGCAACACCTTCGTGGTCGCCACCTCCGGCGAGCCCGACACCCTCAACCCGGTGCTCGGGTACGGCACGGACGGCGCCGCACTGATCTTCGACGGGCTGGTCGCCCGGGACGCGAGCAACACCCTCATCCCCGCCCTCGCCGCCGAGTTGCCGGCCGTCTCCGGCGACGGCCGTACGATCACCGCGAAGCTGCGCAGCGGCGTGACCTTCCACGACGGCACCCCGCTCACCGCCGGCGACGTCGTGTTCACGTACACGTCCGTACTCGACCCGAAGGTCGACTCGACGCTGCGTTCCGACCTGGACATGCTCGCCGGCGTCACCGCGCCCGACCCGTCGACCGTGGTGTTCGCGCTGAAGTACGCCTACGCGCCGTTCCTGCAGCGGCTCACCCTCGGCATCGTCCCGGCCGGGGCGCTGGAGGGGCAGGACGTCAACAAGGCCGGCTTCAACCAGAAACCGGTCGGCACCGGGCCGTACCGGGTCACCTCGTGGACGCCCGGCGACCGGCTCGTGCTCGCCGCCAACGACACGTACTGGGGCGGCAAACCGGCCAACAGTGGTGTGATCGTCGCGTTCGTCGCCGACGACAACGTCCGCGCCCAGCGGGCCCGCGCCGGCGAGTTCGACGCCGTCGAGCTGGCCCCGAAGCTGGCCACCGCGTTCAGCGGGTTCACCGTCCACAGGGTTCCGACCGCCGACTACCGCGGCGTCATGCTCCCGATGGGCGACCCGGTCACCGGTGACGTCGCCATCCGCAAGGCCCTCGACGCGGCCGTCGACCGGCAGGCGATGGTCACCGGTGTGCTGGCCGGGGCCGGCGATCCGGCGTACGGTCCGGTCCCGCCCACCTCCGCGTTCTACACCGCGACCGAGCCGGCCCCCGTGAACCTCGACGAGGCGGGCTGGGTCGCGGGTGGCGACGGCATCCGGGCGAAGAACGGGCAGCGCGCCGAGTTCTCGCTGATGTACCCGGCCACCGACAGCCTCCGCAAGGAACTGGCGCTGGCCGTGACCGCCGACGCCAGGAAGGCCGGCATCGAGGTCAAGCCGGAAGGGCTGACCTGGGACGCCATCGAGCCGCGCATGGGAGACGACGCCCTGATCATGGGCTGGGGCACACCGTACGACCCGGATTTCGTCTCCTACAAGCTCTTCGGCGGTCAGTTCGCCGGGCAGGGGTTCTTCAACCCCGGCTCGTACCGGTCCGAGATCGTCGACAAGGCGCTGCAGGACGGCCGGGACAACGCGGACACGGAGCGGCGCAAGGCCGCGTACGCCACGTTCCAGCAGCAACTGGCCGCCGACGCTCCCTGGGTGTTCCTCACCTACCTGCAGCACACCTACGTGGTCCGCGACGACGTCGCCGGAGTCACGCCGCGGGTCGAGGCACACGAGCACGACGTCGCCAACAGCCTCTGGTGGAACATCCACACCTGGACCCGCAAGTGATCAGGGTGATCCTGCGGCGGCTCGCGTTCGCCCTGCCCGTGCTGATGGCCACCAGCATCGGCATGTTCCTGCTCGGCGCGGCGTCCCCGATGGACCCGGCCAGGCAGTACGCGGGCGCCGCCGCGTTCACCATGAGCGAGGAGAACCTGCACCAGATCCGCGACAACTGGGGTGTCGACGATCCGCTGCACGAGCAGTACCTGCGATGGGCGGGCAACCTGCTCCAGGGCGACCTGGGCTGGTCCACCTCGCGGCACCAGGCGGTCGGGGAGGTGATCGCCGGCCGGGCCGGCTGGACCCTGCTGCTGATCGGGCTCACCCTGGTCGTGGTCCTGATCGGCAGCCTGGTGGCCGGCACGATCGCCGCCTACCGGCGGGGCGGGCTGCTCGACCGCGGGGTGCGGGCCGCGGCGTACGCCGTCCAGTCGATGCCGTCGTTCTGGCTCGCGCTCGCCGCCATCGCCGTGTTCTCGCTCGGTCTGGGCTGGTTCCCGGCCGGTGGCCTGACCGACGTGCGGGCCACGTCGGTCACGTTCGCGGACGTCGCCCATCACCTGGTCCTGCCGGTGACCGTGCTGGCGATCTCGCAGGCACCCTGGTTCCTGCTGTTCGTCCGCGACTCGGTGGCCGAGAGCCTGCGCGAGGACCACGTGCTCGCCGCCCGGGCCCGCGGGCTCGCCGGACGGACCGTTCTGTTCGGGCACGCACTGCGGACCGCACTGCTGCCGTTCCTCACCCTGGTCGGCACCCACCTGCCCGAGCTCGTCGGCGGATCGGTGCTGGTCGAGACGGTGTTCTCGCTGCCCGGACTCGGCGCGGTCAGCGTGCACGCGGCACTGGGCAGCGACTTCCCGCTGCTCGCCGCGATCACCCTGATCACCACGGCGGTGGTGCTGACTGCCAACCTGTTCACCGACCTGGCCTACACGGCCGCCGACCCCCGGGTGCGCATCGATGGCTGACGTCCTGATCCGGCGCCCCGCCGCGCCCCTGCTCCTGCTGGCGATCGGCGCCGCGCTGCTCGTCCCGCTGTTCTTCCCGCTCGATCAGAGCGCGGTCGCCCTCGGCCGGGTCGCCCTGCCGCCGTCGTTCACGCATCCCGGCGGCACCGACGACCTGGGCCGGGACGTGCTGCACCGCAGCATCTACGGACTGCGGGTGTCGCTGCTGGTCGGTGTCGTCGCCGCGCTGGCGGCCACCGTCATCGGCGGCCTCGTCGGCGGGCTCGCCGGGATGCTCGGCGGCTGGGTCGACCGGGTGCTGATGCGGATCGTCGACACCATCGCGGCGCTGCCGCACCTGCTGCTCGGCATCTTCATCGTCGCCATGCTGCGGCCGAGTCTCGGCGCCGTGGTCCTGTCGATCGGGCTGACCCACTGGCTGTCGACCGCGCGGATCGTCCGGTCCGAGCTGCTGTCGCTGCGCACCCGCACGTTCATCGACGCGGCCGTGGCCGGGGGAGCGAGCCGAACCCGCGTCCTGACCAGGCATCTGCTGCCGCACGTGGTTCCGAAGATCGCCCTGGCCACCACGCTGATGATCCCGCACGCGGTCTGGCACGAGACGTCGCTGAGCTTCCTCGGCCTCGGCCTGCCGCCGCACATGGCGTCCCTCGGGAACATGATCAATGACGGTCAGCGGTCGCTGCTGACCGGTTCCTGGTGGGCGAGCCTCGTGCCGGGCCTGGTCATCGTCGTCGTCACCCTCGCCATCGCGGCGCTGGCCGCCCGATGGCGCGACCGTCTCGATCCCCGAGTCCGAGCGGAGCTGAACCTTTGACCGACCTCCTGGAGATCACCGGACTCACCGTCCGCTTCCGGTTGCGCGATGCGGTGGTCCAGGCCGTCACCAACCTCGATCTGACGGTACGCCGGGGCGAGCTCCTGGCCGTCGTCGGCGAATCCGGGTGCGGCAAGTCGGTGCTGGCGCACGCCCTGCTGGGCCTGCTGCCGGCCAACGCCGGGGTCACGGGCCGGGCGTTGATCACATTGCCGCCCGCGGCCGGGGTCGCCCGAACCTCGACGGACAGAACGTTCGTTCTGCCGGGAGGTGGGGAGCGCCCGGGGGACAGAACGGTCGTTCTGCCGGGAGGTGGGGAGCGCCCGGGGGACAGAACGGTCGTTCTGCCGGGAGGTGGGGAGCGCCCGGGGGACAGAACGTTCGTTCTACCGGGAGGTGGGGAGCGCCCGGGGGACAGAACGGTCGATCTACTGGGGTGCGGGGAGACGACGCTGGCCCGGCAGATCCGGGGACGGCGGATCGGCCTCATACCGCAGAGCCCCGCCACAGCGCTGACCGTCGTGCGCAAAGGCCGCCGGCTGCTGGCCGAGACGCTCAAGCAGCACGGCCGCGACCCCCGGCTCGCCGATCAGGTGGCGGCCGAGGCCGGGCTCGACCCGGCGGACCTGGAGCGCTACCCGTTCGAGCTGTCCGGCGGTATGGCCCAGCGGCTGTGCACGGCGCTCGCCCTGGCCAGCGACCCGGAGCTGCTGATCGCCGACGAGCCGACCAGTGGGCTCGACCGGCCGCTCGTCGACCACACCCTCGACCTGCTGCGCCGCCGATGCGACGAGGGCGCCGCCGTCCTGCTGATCACCCATGACCTCGCGGCGGCGGAGCGGGTCGCCGACACCGTGGCCGTCATGTACGCCAGCCGCATCGTCGAGCACCGGCCCGCTGCTGATCTGTTCCGGGCGCCTGCCCACCCGTACAGCCAAGGGTTGTTGAATGCCCTGCCGGACCGTGACTTCCGGGCCATCCCGGGCCATCCGCCGATGTTGACCGCGTTGCCGCCGGGCTGCGCGTTCGCCGCCCGTTGCACGCGGGTGACCGACGCATGCAAGGTCCAGCCGGCCGGACCGGTCGCCTGCCATCACCCGCTGACCACCGCGGAGGTCCCCGCATGAGCCTCGTCGCCGACGGCGTCAGCGCCGGATATCGTGGCCGCCGCGTCCTCACGGACGCCTCCCTGACGGTCGAGGCGGGCGAGACGGTCGGCCTCCGCGGTCCCTCCGGCAGTGGCAAATCCACTCTGGTACGGGTCCTCGCGCTCCTGCACGCCCCCGAGACCGGGCACGTGATCCTGGACGGCGAGCGGATCACCGGCACACGGCACCGGGTGCCGGCGTCCGTGCGTACCAGAATCGGGGTGTTGTTCCAGAGCCCGCGCGCCTCGGCCGACCCACGCCTGACCCTCGAGCAGCTGATCGCCGAGCCGCTGCTCGCCGTCCGCCACCCGCGCGACCTGATCGCCGGACGCGTCGCCGAACTCGCCGACCGGGCCGGGCTCACCGCCGACCTGCTGGCCCGCCGCCCGCACGCGGTCAGCGACGGCCAGCTGCAACGCGCCTGCCTGGCCCGCGCGCTGGTGCACCGGCCCCGCCACCTGCTCTGCGACGAGGCCACCACCATGCTCGACGCCTCCACGCAGGCCCTGGTCGCCTCGGTGATCATCGGCGAGCAGCGGGCCACCGGCATGGGCGTTCTGGTCGTCTCGCACGATCCGGCGCTGCTGGAGCGCTGGGCCGACCGGGTCGAGGACCTGACAACCGTCACACGATCTCACTGAACGGTTTGCCCTCACGCAGCTCGCTGATCAGGGTGTGCACGGCGGACGGACCGCCGTGCTCGCTCACCCAGCGGCTCACCACGCAGCCGGCCAGCAGATACTTGCGGTCGTCGCCCGGCGGTCCCGCCGTGTCCCAGTCGGCGCCGGTGATCCGCGCCGCCTCGGCGTGCGGCACCAGGCACCGATCGGATTCGGTCGCCGGCTTGAGGTAGCGGACATCCTCGGAGATCAGCACCGCGAGCCCCTCGTCGAACCAGTCGGGCACCGTGTCGTACGCCGAACCGAGCCGCTTGTGCAGCTCCAGGTGAGCGAGCTCGTGCGTCGCGATCGTCTCGTTCGCCCCGTCGGGTGACAGCATCAACGCCCACCGCCCGAACGCCCGGCCCTTCTCGCCGCCCCCGCCGATCCCCGAGTAGCAGTCCTTCGTCGCGCAGATCAGCACCCGCGCGTCGCTCGTCCGCTCGCCGTAGAAGCCGCCGATCCGCCGGTCCGCCGCCGCGACGATCTCCCGGAACCGGTCGTCGTCCTGCTCGGCGTAGATGCCGCCGCCCAGGTCGGAGAGGCCGTAGCATTGCGGGCAGGCGATCGCCGCGATCGAGGGTGCGGCCAGGGCCGTCGCCCCGATTGCGAGGCCGAGCAGCCCGGCGGCCACTCCCGCGATGATCCATCGGCGTCCACGCATACCCGGCCTTTCTCTGCACCCGTCCGGAAGGCCCATCGACATGCCGGACCCGAGCCTCCACTATGGCCCAGAGATCGGCTCGGCCGCGTTCCGTAAGGCTACCTGGGGAGAATATGACTAATTTCGATGTAATCGTGGTGGGGGCACGCTGCGCAGGGTCCCCGCTGGCGACGCTGCTGGCCAGGCGCGGCTACCGGACCCTGCTGGTCGACCGGGACACGTTCCCCAGCGACACGGTCTCGACCCACGTCCTGCACCCGCCGGGCGTGTCGGCGCTGCAGCGGTGGGGCCTGCTCGACGCGGTCGTGGCCACCGGCGCCCCGCCGGTCGGGCGGTACTCCACCGACTTCGGTCCGGTCACGATCAGCGGCGCTCCCGGCACACCCGAGTCGCCGTACGCCTACGCGCCCCGCCGCATCCTGCTCGACAAGATCCTGCTCGACGCCGCGGCCGCCGCCGGCGTCGAGATCCGCGAGGGCTACACCGTCGAGGAGATCCTCTTCGACGACGACGGCCGGGTCACCGGTATCCGCGGCCAGGACGGCACGGTCGAGTACGCCACCATCGTGGTCGGCGCCGACGGCCGCAACTCGGTGGTCGCCAAGGCTGTGAACGCCCCCGCGTACGAGGAGCACCCGCCCCTCACCGTCGGCTACTACTCCTACTGGAGCAACCTGCCGACCGACACGTTCGAGGCGTACAGCCGTCCCGGGCGCGGCTGGGCCGTCTGCCCCACCAACGACGACCTGACGCTGGTGATCGGCGGCTGGGCCCACAGTGAACTCGCCGAGCACCGCAACGACATCGAAGGCACCCTGTTCAAGACGTTCGAGTCGGCGCCCGGCTTCGCGGCCCGGATCGCCGAGGCCAAGCGGGAGAGCAAGTTCGTCGGCGCGTCGGTGCACAACTACTTCCGGGTGCCGCACGGCCCCGGATGGGCGCTCGTCGGCGACGCCGGTTACAACCGTGACTACATCACCGCGCAGGGCATCACCGACGCGTTCCTCGACGCCGAGTTGCTGGCCGACGCGATCACCGGCGACGACCTGCCCGGATACCAGGCCCGCCGGGACGCCCGGGCCATGCCGTTCTACCAGATGACGCTCGGCATCGCGTCGCTGCAGCCGCCGGACGAGCAGATGATCCAGCTGGTCATGGGCATCGCCGGCAAGCAGGAGGCGATGGACGCCTTCACCCGCCTCAACTCCGGCGTCACGTCACCGGCCGAGTTCTTCGCTCCCGAGAACCTCGGCCGGCTGCTGTCCTGACCCTCTCGGCGGTGCCCGGTCGTCTCGTTGCGGCCGGGTGTTGTCGTATCCGGTTTCCTTCGGTGCCCGGTCGTCTCGTGGCGGCCGGGTGCTGTCGCATCCGGTTCCTTCGGTGCCCGGTCGTCTCGTGGCGGCCGGGTGCTGTCGTATCCGGTTTTCTTCGGTGCCCGGTCGCCTCTCGCGGCCGGGCTTCAGGCCAGGCTCATCTGGGCGGCCACGATTCTCCAGACCCCCTGGTCGTACGTCCACGTGCGCGCGTATCGCAGCCGCGCCGACATCGGCTGCCCGCCGAACGTGCCGCTCACCGCACAGAGCGCGAACGTGGCCCCGGTAGTTCCCACAGCGAGGATCTCCAGATCCTCCTCGACCAGCGAGTCGATCTTCGAGCTCCCCGACCGGTACGCGTCGAGGTCGTCGGACTTGCGAAAACGGGTGCCGTCCGGCCCGACCGCGACCAGCCGGTCGTCGAGCAGCCGGTCCAGCGCCGCCACGTCCCCGTCCCGCTGCGCCTGCTGCAGGCGGTGCTCGGCGTCGAGAAGTGCGGCCTCGGTAGCGGGCATCGTTGCCTCCGTACGGTCGTCTCAGCTGGTCCTTCGATCGCACCATACCGCCCGCGGGTGACCGAAAATGATCAAGTAGGCTGCGCGCCCGGAAGATCCATTGTCGACATTCGTGGGAGATATCGTGGCTGTCACCGCCGACCTGCAGAAGGTGCTGGACAAGGCGTACCAGGACAAGTCCCTGGAGGAGATCCTGGACGCGCCGGTGGAGGCGCTGGCCGGCGTGAGCGAGAGCGGCGGCAAGCTGATCCGTGACGCCCTCGGCGTCAAGACCATCGGCGAGCTGGGCCGTAACAAGTACTTCCGGGCCGCGCAGGCGCTGGCAGCCCTGGCCGACGCCCGCTAAAGAGGTCGGCTCGCGGGATCGGCCTCGCCGGGGCCCGCTCGGAAGGGCAGGCTCAGGGGCTCGACCTTGATCATCGCGGTCGCGTGCCGGGCGATGATCACGTCGTCAACCGGTCGCTCGGGCAGGCCCGCCCTCTCGGTTGCGTGGTGATTGGTGGTGCGTATGTGGGCGCAGGTCACCACGTGGTCGGTGGTGCTGGGTCGCGTGGTGATTGGTGGCGCGTATGTGGGCGTAGGTCACCACGCAGCCGGCGGGGACAGGGCGCGTGGTGATTGGTGGCACGTATACGGGCGTAGGTCACCACGCAGCGGATGTGACGACGAACGAGAGTGCGGAAGTCGCGGGACTGCGAGCGGCCAAGATCGTGATGGCGTGGCCGGGCGACTTCACGACGTGGGCTCGGGTGCTGGCGGCCGGGTGCGATTCTGATGGCTTCCAAACCGCAGGTCATGACCGGAACCGCCGATAAGGGCCGCCATGCATTGCCATATCTGCGGTTTCGCCGTACCGGTCTCGGCGGCCACCTGCACCGGCTGCGGCAGCCCGATCGGCGTACGCCCACAGCCGGCCCCCACCTACGAGATGGCCGGCGCCGGACCCTCCCCGCAGCCGCACGCCGCCCACTCGGCGCCCGCGGTGCCGCACGGCGGATATGCACCACCGCCGGTGCCGCATGGCGCGTATCCGCCGGTCGAGGCGCCGACTGCCGCTTATCCGGCACCCACGGATCCACCTGGCGCGTATCCGCCACCCGCGGCCGCGCACGAAGCGTATCCGTCGCCTGCGGTTCCGGTTGCTGCTTACGCGGCGCCTGTGGCTCCGGCTGGGGCGTATCCGCCACCCGCGGCCGCGCACGAAGCGTATCCGTCGCCTGCGGTTCCGGTCGGTGCGTACCCGCCGCCTGTGGCTCCGGCTGGCGCGTATCCGCCGGCCACGGGTTCTGTCGGCGCCTACTCGGGACCCGCGGTTCCTGCTGGAGCGTACCCGCAGCCTGGTGTTTATCCGCCGGGTGCTGCTTCGCATGCCGGGTCCGCGCCGCGGGAGAGTCATGGTCCGGGCAGCGTGCTGCACTGGGTGGTGCCGGTCGGGCGTTCCTGGCAGTCGGTGGTCGCCGGCTACCTCGCCCTGTTCTCGATCGTCGTGTGGGTCCTCGGCCCGCTGGCCCTCGGGCTGGGTGTCTGGGCACTGGCCCGCGCCCGCCGGGAGAAGGCACGCGGCACCGGGCGGGCAGTGTTCGCCGTCGTCGTCGGGCTGTTGTCGACGTTCGCGATGGGGGTTCTGGTGCTGAGTGCCCTGTCGTAGGAGCGGTCAGGACCGGCGGAAGTAGCCCCCGGTGGACTCGCCGCCGGGGGCGCTGGCAATGCAGTGCAGGGTGGTGTCGGCGCCGACCGGGATCGGCCAGGCGTCGCGCCGCCAGCGGCGGGTCTTCGCCGGCTCGACGCTGCGAGAGGTCATCGCCTGTTCCGAGCAGGACTCGGCCAGGTCGTCCCGTTCGATCAGCGGGGCGTCGCTGTCGATCGTGACGCCGCCGGCGGGCAGGGGCACGGCCCGGAACGTCTCCCAGTAGTGCGGTTCCTCGCAGTCGACGCGGCGCGGTGGCAGGGGGACGCCGCTGTTGGCGGTCATCCCGCCCCAGCACATCGGCTCGACCGGGCAGTACGCGTCACCGCAGGTGGTGAAAAGCTCGGGCTCCCACTGCTGCCCGGGCTTGCCGGGCTGGCCGCCGGACTGCGCGGCCGCGGCCCCCGGCATCTGCAGGAGCGCGTCGGGCTCGTCGTCGCCGAGTACTCCCCAGGCGATCGCGCCGCCGCCGATCACCAGCAGCGCGGTCAGCGCGGCCAGCAGCACCGGCAGGCGCTTCGAGCCTGGCTTCGGCGAGAGCGAGAACGAGAGCGATGGCGGTGTCTGTGCCGGCGCCGCGATCGAGGCCGAGGGCGGGCCGGACAGCACCTGACGCACGGCTGCGGCGAACGCGGCTGCGGACGGCCAGCGGTCCCGTGGGTCGATCGCCAGTGCGCGTTCGACGGCCGCCTGGACCGGGACCGGCAGCGTCACCTTGATCGTGCGCGGGCCCTCCTGCAGACGCTGGAGGGCTACCGCGTATGGGCTGTCGCCGACGAACGGCTTGTCGCCGGCCAGGCACTCGTAGGCGACGAGGCCGAGTGAGTAGACGTCGCTCTGCGGGCCCGCGGGCTCACCGCGTACCTGCTCGGGGGAGAGGTACGTAGGCGTACCGAGAATGGCTCCGGAAACCGTGAGGCGGCTTGCGGCCTCGTGCCGGGCGATGCCGAAGTCGGTGATGACCACCGTGCCGTTGCGGCGGACCAGCAGGTTCGCCGGTTTGATGTCGCGGTGCACCAGGCCCTGGTCGTGGACGGCCTGCAGCCCGATTGCGGCCTGCTCGATGAGCCGCATCGTCTCGTCGGGGGCGATCCGCCCGTCCCGGCTCAGCCGCTGCGCCAGCGACTCGCCGTCGACGAACTCCATCACGAGGTAGAGGACGCCCTGGTCCCGGCCGAAGTCGTGGATCGACGCGACGGCCGGGTGGTTGATCCGGGCCATCGCCGTGGCCTCGGCCTCGAACCGCCTGGCGAAGTCCGGGTCGTCGGCGACCGAAGGCAGCATGACCTTGACCGCGACGGTGCGCCGCAGCACCTCGTCGACGGACAGCCACACCTCGCCCATCCCGCCTGCGCCGAGGCGCTGTTGCAGGAGGTAGCGGTTGCCTAGTCGTACGCCGGCCTGAAGCACCGCGACAGCTTAGAGGCCCGCCGGCTGATTCAGGTATCCGGTGAGTGCCCGTTTCAGCTCGTGGACCAGCGCACTCCGCTCCGGCTCGGGTGCCGCGACAATGCCGCCCATCAGCGCGGCGACGATCTGTACCGCTACGGCCGAACTGCGCCGCACGTCGTCGTCGGGCGACTCGGATGAGCGGGCCCGCAGCAGTGCCGCCACCCGGTCGGCGACGCCGGTGTGCAGCGGCTGGCCGCGCTCGCCGATGAGGACCTTGGCGCCGGGGTGGGTCACGTGGAAGGAGACCAGCGGGTCGACCACCCGGGAGACCAGGTCGGGCAGTGGCAGCTCGGTCACCGCGGTGTCGTCGAAGGCGGCGGCGTGCGCCTCCCGCAGCTCATCGAGCAGCCGCTGGGACAGGGCGTCGGCGATGGCCTCCTTGTTGGGGAAGTACTGGTAGAGGGAGCCGGGGGACATGCCGGCGCGGGCGGCGATCGCGTTGGTCGACGTCTTTTCGTAGCCCGTCTCGGCGAACTGGGCGAGCGCCGCGTCGAGGATCTCGCGGATCCGCTGCCGCCCGCGCGCCTGCCGTTTGACCACAGTGCACCGTCCCTTGACGAATGCGAGCGACCGCTCGTATTCTCGTTTCACGAGCGACCACTCGTATTTTCTCTCCGCTCGGAAGCCTACCAGGGGGTGCTCCCTGTGCCATTTCGTCACCGACGCTTGATTCTGCTGCTCACCGGCCTGTTGACCGTGGTTCTCGGTGCGGTCGCCGCCGGGGCGATGAACGCCATGGTGCTCAGCCGCTGGGAGGCGCCCGGCAGTGAGTCCGTCCAGGTGCAGGAGCTGCTCGCCCGCGACCACGGCACCGGCAACGCCAATCTGGTGCTGCTGGTCAGCGGGGCGATCGACGATCCAGCCACAGCCGCGGCGGCCACAGCGGTCGCCACCGAACTGCGCGGCGAGCAGGCGGTGGGCGACGTCTGGTCCTACTGGTCACGCGGCGGCGACCCGACGATGCGCAGTTCCGACGGCCGGCACGCGGTCATCCTCGCGCACGTCACCGGCGACGCCACCAGTGCGCGCCTGCTGATCAGGGAGCGGATCCTGCCCACCTACACCCGCGACGACGGCGTCCTCCGGGTCGACGTGGGCGGTGCCGAGGCGGTGTCCAGTCAGGTCAGCCAGCAGGCCACCCGCGACTTCCTGCGCGCCGAGCTGCTGATCCTGCCGGTCATGACGATCCTGCTCGTGTGGCTCTACCGCCGGGTCCGGCTCGCTCTGCTCACCCTCGCCATCGGATTGTTCGCGGTGCTCGGCACCCTCGCCGGGCTGCGGATGCTCACCGGATTCACCGAAGTGGCCACCTTCGCCGCGAACATCACCCTGGTGATGGGCATCGGTCTCGGCATCGACTACAGCCTGTTCGTCATCGCGCGGTTCCGCGAGGAGCTCACCGCGGGTGCGACGATCAAGAACGCGATCATTTCCACGGTACGCACAGCGGGGCGCACGGTCGTCTTCAGCGGACTGACCGTGGCCGCGTCGCTGTCGGCGCTGCTGCTGTTCCCGTTCGCCTTCCTCCGGTCGTTCGCCTACGCCGGCATCCTGGTCGTGGCCCTGGCCGTCCTCGGCGCCCTCACGATCCTTCCTGCAGCCCTGGCCGTTCTCGGCCCGCGGGCGCTCCGACGCAACCCTCGGCCCGAGGCCGACGACGGATTCTGGGTCCGCGCCGGTGGGGCGGTCATGCGCAGGCCGGTCCTGTTCGCCGCGTTCGGCCTGCTCGTCGTCGGCGTGCTCGCCGCCCCGGCTCTCGGCCTGCGCCTCGGATTACCCGACGATCGGGTGCTCCCGCCGACCGCCTCGACCCGGCAGACCTATGACGTGATGCGTGACGTGCTGCCCACCGAGCCGCAGGACGCCCTGCACATCGTGACCACCTCGACGGATGTGGCCGGCTATGCCGCGGAGGTGTCGCGCGTTCCCGGCATCGCACAGGTCAACGCGGCGGCCGGGGTGTTCGTCGGCGGCGTCCGTGTCGGCCCGGCGCCGTTCACCGGTTCCCGGCTCGAAGCCGTGCCCACCCGCGAGATCCTCTCCGGCACGGAGACGCCCGCGCTGGTCGCGGCCGTGCGTGCCGTGCCGCAGCCACCCGGTGGCGCGCTGGTCGGCGGCTACCCGGCGGAGCTCACCGACTTCCGGGCCATGCTCACCGACCGTATCCCGCTCGTGGCCGCCGTGCTGCTGGCCATCTCGTTCGCGGTGCTGTTCGCGATGTCGCGCAGCCTGCTCATCCCGGTCAAGGCGACCGTCCTCAATCTGCTGAGTCTCGCCGTCATGTTCGGAGTGCTGGTCACCGTGTTCCAGAACGGCTTCCTCGCCGGCGTCCTGGGCTTCACGCCGATCGGCACCCTCGACCCAGCGTTCCCGATCCTGATGTTCTGCGTCGCCTACGGCCTGTCCATGGACTACGAGGTGTTCCTGCTGTCGCGTATCAAAGAGCGCTACGACGCGACCGGTGACAACACCCGCGCCGTTCTGGAGGGGCTGCAACGCAGTGCCCCGTTGGTCACCGCGGCCGCCGCGATCCTGGCCGTGTCGTTCGCCCTCTATGCCACCGGTGAGGTCATGTACCTGCAGATGGTCGGCGTCGGCACCGCCGTCGCGATCATTGTCGACGCCACGATCATCCGCGCGATCCTGGTGCCCGCACTGATGCGGCTGGCCGGACGCGCCAACTGGTGGCCTGCCCGCCCGGCCGCACCACGCCCGCATGCCGCGAGGTTGACGCGAGTGGAGGCACTTCCCGGTGATCGGTGAGCGGAATACTGCGACGCATGATCGAAGCGCATCTGCCGCGGCGCCGTCTGCACCGCGCCGTGTTCGTGGCCGCCGGCGTCTACAACATCGCGTGGGGGCTGTATGCCGTGGCCGACCCCCAGTGGCTGTTCCGGGTGTCCGGCATGACGCCGCAGAATCAGCCGCAGATCTTCATGACACTCGGCATGGTTCTCGGGCTGTACGGCCTGCTGTACCTGGAGGTGGCACGCCGTCCCGAGGACGGGTTCGCGATCGCCGCGGTCGGGCTGGCCGGCAAGCTGCTCGGGCCGATCGGGTGGCTCGGTCTCTACATCACCGGCGAGTGGCCACTCGCGTCGGGCGTCATCCTGCTCACCAACGACCTGATCTGGTGGCTCCCGTTCGGTCTTTATGTGCGCGACGCGTGGCCGCACTGGCGCCGGACCCTGACACGCCGATGACGATCAGCCGCTCGGCGGACCCCTTCCGCCCCGGCGAGCCGATACGTTGGCCATCTCGTTCCATATCGGAGGGTGGCGATGGTCGATCCGGAGGTTCCGTCCGAACCGTTGTTGAGCACCCCGGGGTACCGGCCGCCCGAGACGATGAACGCCACCACCCGGCACCTGTGCGCGGCGCCCTATGTGGATGTGACGTTTGCCGACGACGTCATCAGGGAGGTCGTCGAGTCGGAGCGCAAGGCGGTGCCACCGTCGTACGGCTTCGACATCGATCCGGTGGTCCGGCACAGCCTGCGGGCCCGGCGGCTGCTGGTGCTGCGGTACGCGCTGGTCACGTTCGTACTGATCGTCGGCTACTGCCTCAGCCCGCTCGCGACGTTCTGCTGGCTGCTGCTGTGCGGGTTCGTGGTGGCCGTCCGCTCGCGGGTGATGCGGGCACTGGCACCGCAGGTCCGGTGGGCGATCGTGGCAGCGATCGTGGTGGTCGGCTTCTGCTCGGTCGCCTTCTCGATGCTGCAGAGCATGGGCGACCTCGAGGATCTGCTCCTCTTCAGCGACTACGGGAGCGGCACCTACGGATCCGACTTCGGCGAGAGCGGGTTCGATGGCGGCGGCTTCGGGCTGACGGTCTTCGACTTCCTCTACCCGTTGCTGCTGGCCTCGGCCATGTTCGCGGTGCTGTTCCTGTCGCGCCGGCACGTGTTCGGCATCATCACCACCGAGCTGGCGCCGGGCACCCCGACGACCGCACCGCGCAGCACCAACCCGCGGGTGGAACGGCGGCTCGCCGTCGTCGCCGGGATGCAGCGGGGCAACATCGCCGTGCACGACCGGGACCCGTTCCTCGGTGCGGGCTGGTTCGAGCACGGGTGGGAGTTCGCCATCACCCTCGGCCCGGCCGAGCGGCCCGAGGGCGAGACCGTGCCGGAGCGCGTCCACCTCGACGGGGCGGAGCTGAACCGGCGGGTATCGAAGGCGATCCTCGACCTGCGGTCGGAGCAACTCGGCGACGGCGAGAAGATCCCGAACGTGTTCGTCGTGCCGTACGTGGCCGCCGACGGGTGGCGGCGCACCGACGACCCTCTCGTCGACCCGGCCACGCGGGCGCCGTACACCATGGCCTCGCCGGAGACCCTCGCCGCGATCGAGGCGTGCCCGCAGGGCGGCATGCGGCACTATCTGCGGGCGGTCGTCCCGGCCCACGGCAAGGAGGTCCGCACCCCACAGGGCAGGCCCGTGCTGCCGGCGCAGGACAGCGGCGTCGCGGTCACCGCCTTCGTCCATCTGGCGCTGGAGGGCGGGTTGCTCTACGCCGAGTTCGTCGCCACCGTGATGCCCGAGGTGCGACGGCTCTACCAGCTCGGTGACATCCTGAAACCCGAGCGGGTGCCGGTGCACGCCGCCGAGACGACGCTGCGGCACTTCTTCCGTGACAACCTGTTCGGCGTGATCCACCTGGCCCGGATCGGCTGGAACGTGATCCGCCTGCAGGGCCGGATGTCCAAGTCGGCGCGAGACGCCGACGAGTTCCGCTTCTACGACTACGGCGCCGACCTCAGTGTCCGGGAGCACGGCTCGGACTGGCCGACCGGCAAGTACATGCACCATCTTGACGCCGCGAAGTACATTGCGCTTCTGGACAAGGCCGTCACACAGTCGATTCTGGACTTTCTGGACGAGCACGGGGTCAACACCACCGAGTTCCGCGCCAAGGCGGCCAGCATGTCCTTCGACTTCAGCACGAAGACGTTCCACGGCGGCCAGCAGGTCTTCGGCAGCCACAACCGGATCAGCCAGACGAACATCCCGAAGACGCCCAGAGGAGGTGCCGGTGGCTGAGCAGCGCTTCGAGAACTTCACCTTCCACGGTGGACAACAGGTCTTCGGCGACCACAACACGGTGAGCCAGACCAACCACTACGGCGACGAGCGGGATGCCATCGTCGGCCAGTTGGAGACGATCCGGCGTACCGCGCCGGACCCGGCGGCCGTCGAGTCCGACGTCGCCGCCATCGAGCAGGCGCTGGCCCACCCGACCGAGGAGAATCGCGGCCGGATCCAGCAGGCGATCGACGGGCTGACCAGCAAACTCGGCACCGTGCAGACCGCCGCCGAGGCGTTCGCGGCGGTCGGTGTGATCGCCGGCATCGTGGCCGCGAACTGGCCGTTCTGAGCCGCCAGCCGTTCTGGGTAGCCAGCCGTTCTGGGTCGCTGGTCGTTCTGGGTCGCTGGTCGTTCTGGGTCGCCTGCCGTTCTGGGTCGCTGGTCGTTCTGGGTCGCTGGTCGTTCTGGGTCGCTGGTCGTTCTGGGTCGCTGGTCGTTCTGGGTCGCTGGTCGTTCTGGGTCGCTGGTCGTTCTGGGTCGCCGGCCGTTCTGGGTCGCCGGTCGATCCGGGTCAGATGTCGTTGGCGGACCGGGTTTTCAGGCCGTTGGCCCGGGCGACCGGGTTCCACTCCCTGAGGAAGGCGCGCTTCGCCGTGCCCGCACTGTCCGAGGCGCTGCGGCCACGGGCGTAACCGGCCTCGTCGGTCGCGTCGCATCCGCCCCGCAGGGTGGGCTCGGCCCAGGTCAGGAAGCCCTGGTCGGCCTCCCACGCGAAGCGCAGCGCCTCGATCAATCCGGCCCGCAGCGTCTCGCCGCCGGACACGGCGCTCAGATCGGCGTTGCGCACGGTGTCCATCTGGGACTGCCGCTCGACGCCGACGGCCCGGATGTCCGCGACCGCGCCGGACAGGTTCTCGCAGTCGCCGACCCGCTCGATCGCCACGTTGAGCTTGCGGCGGCTGGCGACGCTCTCCGACAGCACCGCGTCGACGACCCGAGCCTGCGCCCGCGGGTCGGCGAGGGCCGTCGGCGATGCCGAGCCGGTCGGCGTGGTCACCGCGCTCGGCGTGGTAGCTGCCGCCGCCGGCGGGGTCACTGCTGTCGTCGGATCCGTCGTGGGCACGGTCAGGGACGAGCCGGCCCGCACAGGCGGATCCGGTTCATCGCGGCCGGATCGCAGGTAGAGCCCAGCGGCGACCGCGAGGAGCAGGACCAGCACGCCGACACCGGCGAGCAGCGGGATCCGGATGGTCCGCCGGTTCGGCGGCGGCGGAACCGGTGCGGGCGGGTGAACCGCGGTCTGCCGGGTCAGCGCGGAGTTGCACCGGGCGCACAGCGTGCTGGCCGGGTCGTTGTCCAAGCCGCAGGTGGGACAGACCATGTCACCCATCGTATCGATCGGCATATAACTGGCGCTTGCCTTGATTGTTTGCATACAATGCGAACATGTTGGTTCGCATAGACCCGGCCTCGAGCATGCCGCTCGCCGACCAGATCGCCTCGCAGGTGCGCGGGGCGGTCGCCGCCGGACGCCTCGTTCCCGGCGATCGGCTGCCCGCGGCCCGTGAGCTGGCCGAGGCGCTGGAGGTCAACATGCACACGATCCTGCGGGCCTACGCGCAGTTGCGTGACGAGGGTCTGATCGAGCTGCGCCGCGGGCGTGGCGCCACGGTCCGCCGTGACGAAGCGGCCGACCGGGCCCGCCTGGTCGACGCCGTGCACACGCTGCTCGACGCGGGCCGGCGGCTGGGACTGGACATCGACGAGGTAGTCGAGGAAGTACGGAGGCTGGCATGACCATCGACAACGGAGGCCGGGCGCGCTGGTTGCCGGGCGTCGCACTGACAGCGCTGCCCGCTCTGCTGGTGCCGCTCATCGAGCGGGCCTGGGTGGACCGGCTGCCCGACCCGCTGCCGATCCACTGGAACATCGCCGGTCACGTCGACCGCACCGCGAGCGTCGCCGGGATGACCACCACGACGCTCGTGATCGCGGGTCTCGCGGTCCTGGTCGCGCTCGTGGTGGCCCTGGTGCCGGCCCTGTCCTGGCGGGTGCGGCGGGTCGTGATCACCGTGGCCGCCGTCCACTCGGCCGGTGCTGCCGGCATCTGGATGATGACCGCGGGGATGTCACTGGACGCGGCCACGGCCGAAGACGTGACCAACCCCGGCTGGCAGGTGACGGCGTTGCTGCTCGGCGCGGCGGCGTGGGGCGTGGTCGTCGCGCTGTCGTGCGGGAGGGCTCCGGCACGGTCCGGCGTCACCGACCCGCCGCCGGCCGGGCTCGCCCGTCTCGACCTCGCGCCCGGCCAGCGTGCCGCCTGGACCGAGATCGCGCCGATCCCGCGTATCGCCTTCTGGGTGCTGGCTGCGCTGCTCGGGATCGCCGCCGTGCTCGCCGTCGCCGTGAACGCCTGGGTCGCCGTGCCGCTGGTGCTCGTCGCCGGGATCGTGATGGTCGCGCTCCAGGCCCGGTTCACCGTCGATGGCAGGGGAGTGACGATCGGGTTCGGGCCGTGGGGATGGCCCCGTGTGCGGGTGCCGTTGCGCGAGATCGTCTCGGCCGCGCCCGGCTCCGTCCAGATCGCACAGTGGGGCGGCTGGGGATACCGGGTCAGCCTCGACGGCCACGGTCGTGGGCTGATCCTGCGCAGCAGCGGTCCGGCCGTACGGCTCGAACTGTCCGACGACCGCTACCTGCTGGCCACCGTCCGCGACCCGGAGACCGTGGCCGCCCTGGTCAACAGCCTGCTCGACACCGCCCGAACGTCCTGACCGCCGGTCCTCCACGGGACAGGTGATCCGCGATACCTGTCTCAGGGACGGCGGCTTGCGACAAGGGGTGACGGCGAGCGGGCCGGAGGGGCGGGTGGCGGTGCCGGTCAGGCGGGGACGGCGAGGTGCGGGGCGGCTCGCGGGGTGCGGAGATCGAGGGCCGCGCAGGCGGCGGAGGCGGTCATCATCGCCAGACAGATCGCCAGCGCCGCGGTCACCTGCTGGCCGGCCGCCATCAGGCCGGTGACCGCGGCCGTCGCCAGGGTCGCCGAGATCCGCTGCGAGACCTGCAGGAACGCGCCGGCCAGCCCGGCCGCTCCGGCGGGGGAGTGTGCCAGGGTCAGAGCCTGGTTCGGCGACATCATCAGGCCGCCGCTGAACCCGGACAGGAACTGGGTGGCCGACAGCGCGATCCCGATCGCCGGTTCGGGGACGGTGTGCAGCACCACGATCGTCGCCGCGATCGAGACCGCCGAGCCGATCAGCGCGCCGACCACCCCGGCGCGGCCGAAGCGGGACAGGAGCCGCCAGCTCTGCGACGCGGCCACCGCGAAACCGACCGCCCCGAAGACCGTGGTCGACGCCGCGGCCAGCGGTGACCAGCCGAGCCCGTCCTGCAGATACAGCACCAGCACCAGCACCGTCGACAGCGACGCCCCGAACTGGAACATTGCGGTCAGCGTGCCCAGGCTGAACCCGCGCGAGCCGAGGAGTTCCGGCATCAGCACCGGCGTCCGGCCGGAACGGGCGTACCGCCGCTCCCACCAGGCCAGCGCCAGCAGCGCGACCACGGCCATCGCCGGCCACGCGGCCGTCGGCAACCCCTGCCGGGACGGCAGCACGAACGGCAGCAGCAGGCACAGTGTCACGGTTCCGAGCAGGGCCAGCCCGGGCAGGTCCAGTGTGGTGCGACGTGCACCCGCGGGCCGGCCACCGGGCAGGAACTTCATTGCCATCGGTACGGTGAGCAGCCCGAACGGCACGGTCAGGAGGAGCACGACCCGCCACCCGTGCTCATCACCGGCGGCCCCGAGGACCGCGCCCCCGACGAGCGGCCCGAGCACGGAGGCGATCCCGGCGGCCGTGGCATAGGCGCCCAGCGCACGGGCCCGTTCCCGGCCGGCGAACAGGTCCTGGATGATGCCATAGACCTGCGGGTTCACGATCCCGGCGCCGGCACCCTGCACCAGCCGCGCGACAGCCACCACCCACGGCTGCGAGGCGGTGCCGGCGACCACGGCGGCCGCGGTGAACAGAGCGATCCCGCCCGCGAACAGCCACTTGCGGCCGTGCGCGTCACCGAGCCGCCCGGCCGGGACCATGACCAGCCCGAACGTCAGCGAATACCCCGCGACGATCCACTGGATGGTGGCCGGTCCGGCACCCAGCGACTCGCGTAGCGCAGGGATCGCGGTGTTCAGGCTGGCCTGGTCGACCAGCGTGGTGAAGGCGGCGGCGAGGCAGACGGTGAGGACGACAGTGTTCCGGCGGGGCACCCACCGAATCTATCGAGTACGGGCCGATCCGCGGTGGTGGCCCTTACCACTCGAAGGGCGGCGAACGGTCATTGCATGGCGGTCGCGGTCGGGTGGCCGAACGAGGCCGGGCAGCGGAAGACGTACAGCGAGTAGCCGCGCCCGATGGTGATCCCGGTCGGGGTGAACGGCGTGTCCTCCGACGGCGCCCAGACGCACTCCCGGCCGTTGCGTTCGGAGGAGGCCGCGGTGAACAGCAGCGTCATCGGTGTGCCGCACTCGGCGCAGTCCATCGGCGCCGGGTCGGTGAGCGACCAGTTGGCGTGACCGCCGACCTTGAAGCCCGGCGCCTGGGACACCTCGAAATAGCCGATCACCTCGTCGTCGTCCTCGTCCTCCTCCGAAGCGGTGACCAGTGCTTGCAGATCCTCGGGCAGCAGGTCGGGGTACGGGTACTCGACGACCTGCTCGGGGTGGACCACGCAGGGCGCCGGCAGATAGTCGTCGCGGACGACCAGCGGCTCCGGTGCCGTGCTGAGGGGCGAGGTGATGTCGGCGGTCCGCCGCCAGTAGACCCGGGGCCGGGGGTTGTAGCCCTCCTCCGGGTGATCGAGCGGGCACCACAGCACCTGCAGCAGATCGGTGTCGCCGGGCCCGGTGTAGTCGGGGATGTCGCGGCGGTACAGCTGCGCCACCGGGACCAGGGAGATCGGCTGCTCGATCAGGTGGCCTAGATCCTGGCCGGTCAGGTCGTTGAGTTCTCCGGAGGCCCCCGCGATGATCGCCCGGCTCCGGTGGACCGCCGCCGGGGTGCTGAGCTGGAACACGTAGTGATGGCCGCCGTCCTCGCAGACCGGCCACGGCTCGTCGGCCGGCCACAGCAGCGGGCCACCGATCGAGCTGTCCGCGATGGTCGGCGCTCCGGGCCTCGGGTGCAGCCGGGTGGCGGTCGCCGCATGCCCGGCCAGGTCGGGGAACAGCTCGAGTACGTCGAGTGGGAGCGGCGGCGTGATCGGCGTCATGGCCGGTGATCATAGGCGGCGGTGCGGGACGGTATCTTGCCCCGATGCAGCAGAGCGTCACCGTTCCCGCCCGGCGTCTGACCTGGTTTCTCGTCGTGCTCCAGACGGTCGTGGCGGCCGCCTACTTCTACGGGGTCGTGGCCTTCGCCGCCACCGAGGCCGAGTCCTTTCCCGAGCACGCGCCGCCGGCCTGGGCGATCCCCGCGGTGCTGGCCACGCTCTTCGGGCCGGTGCTGGGTCTGATCGGTGTGGTGGGCGGGCTGGTCCTGCTGCGGGGCGGTGAGTACCGGGCCGGCAACGACCACTGGCGCCTGCTGGCGGCCGCTACCACGGTCTGTGCCCTGATGCTGGTGACGATGCTTTCCCCGTACGGCTGGAAGGTCTTTGACTGGTATGTCTCCTGAGGTGATCTAGCGGTTCCTGCGTGCCCGGAAGGCCGTCATGTTGACGCGGTTGCCGCAGCGGACCGAGCAGAAGCGCTTGGAGCCGTTGCGGGAGAGGTCGAGGAAGAGGCCGTCGCAGTCGTCGGCGCCGCAGACGCGGAGGCGGCCGGTCTCGTTCATCCGGATCACGTCGATGAGGCCCATGGCTGCCTCGACCCGGATGCGCTCGGCGAGGGGCGCGTCGGGTTCGGTGGCGTGGATGTGCCAGTCGTAGTCGTCGTGGCGGACGAGGTGGGGCACGGCGTGTGCCTCGCGGAGCATGCGGTTGACGGCGTCGACAGCGTCGTCGCGGTCCAGCACCCAGACCTCGCGCAGCAGGTCACGGGTCTCGCGGACGGCGGCGAGCTCGGCCTTGTCGCGGTCCTTACGGCCGGTGTAGCCGACCAGTAGCGCGTCGAGCTGTTCGAGGGTCGTCAGCTCGTCGCCGCCGGACCGGGAAGCGCCCGGTGAGGTGTTGGCGAGGTCCACGACGAAATTCAGCGCCTCCTCGGTGTCAGGGGCAAAAAGCAATTTGACTCCTTATCCAGAGCGGCCTAGCGTCAGGGGCGTAAGTAATTTAGCCCATCACAAGGGGATGCCGTGAAATCGCCGCAGCTCGTCGGGCTCGCCGCCGCGGTCACATCCGCAGCCACCTTCGCCACGTCCGGCGCCTTCATCAAGCCACTGCTCGAAGCGGGCTGGTCACCGGCCGCCGCCGTCACCGCCCGCGCGCTCGTCGCCGGCCTTCTCCTGCTTCCGCTCGTGGTGTTCTCCCTGCGCGGCAGATGGGACGCACTGTGGCGCGGCCGCTGGCGCATCCTCGGCATGGGTCTCATCGCGGTGGCGTTCACGCAGCTCACCTACTTCGCGGCGATCCGGCTCATCCCGGTCTCCACGGCGCTGCTCGTCGAGTATCTCGCGCCGCTGCTGCTGGTGATCTGGGTCGCGGTGACCACCCGGCGCGTGCCCCGGCCGATGGTGCTGCTCGGGTCGGTGCTCGCGATCGGCGGGCTGGTCCTGGTCATCGGGCCGGGAGCAATCAACGCCGTCGACCCGGTCGGCGTGGCGCTGGCGTTCGCGGCGGCGGTCGGCTGCGCGGTCTACTTCGTGGTCGCGGCACGGCCCTCCGACGGGCTGCCGCCGGTGGCGCTGGCCGGGATCGGGCTGCTGCTCGGCGGGCTCGCGCTGGGCCTGGCCGGTGCGGTCGGGCTGGTGCCGATGGAGGCGCGCTTCGACCAGGTGCCGCTGCTCGGCGCGATCGTTCCATGGTGGGTGCCGCTCATGGTGGTGGCGTTCTTCGGGACCGCGGTGGCGTACGCGGCGGGGATCTTCGGCTCCGGCCGGCTGGGCTCGCGGCTCGCGTCGTTCGTCGGGCTGCTGGAGGTGGTGTTCGCCTCGGTGCTCGCGTGGATCGTGGTCGGGGAGGCGCTCACCCCGCTGCAGATGGCCGGTGGCCTGCTGATCCTGGCCGGTATCGCGGCCATCCCGGCTGAGCCTGCCGTTCCCGCTGAGCCCGCCGTGCCTGCTGAGCCTGCCGTCCCGGCGGAGCCGGTCGTTCCGGCAGGGGCCGCATACCGGACTCCCGGTGTCTAAAGTGTCCGAGTGGAGCGGGGATGGGCGGGCCGCGGCCCGTGGGTGATTGCGGCGACCTCGGCTGACATCGAGGTGAACGACGCGGTGAAGGCCCTGGTCGAAGGGGACCATGTCGCGACGGTGCTCGTCGGTCCCGGAGATGCGGTGCCGGCGGCCGGGGCCCTTCACCTGACCGATGCCGAGAGTGTGAGTGTCGAACGGGCTCGGGACCTCATCGGTGCGATGACCAGGGCGTACGACCTCGTGTTGATCTCCGGAGGCGCCGGGCTCCTCCTGCCGCTCGGCAAGGACGGCTGGACCCTCGTCGACCTGGCCGTGCGGCTTCCCGCCCCCGTTCTGGTGGTGGCCGCCCCGGGGAAGGACACGGAGAACCATCTCTCGCTGGCCCTCGACGCGCTCTCCGGCCGTGGCATCCCTGCGTCGGTGCTGACCATCGAGGACGGCGACCTCTCGGTGAAACCCGTCGGGCCGGTCCCGGTCGAGACGCGGCCGCCGCTCCCGGCCGAGCCGCGAGCCGAAACGATCAGCGGCAGAAGGTTCGTGGTCTCCCTGGCCGGCGTCTTCGCGGTCATGGTCCTTGCCCCGTGCGGGCTGGCGTTCTGCAATCGGACCGAGACGACCGCCACGACGTCGTTCACCCCTACCGCCGTCCTCTCGATGGCGGCGCCACCCCCGGTTCCGTCGGTGCGTCAGCGGCTCTCCACCGACGTCTGCCCCGAACACGCCGGCCCGGTCACCGTCGGCCGTCCCGGCCGGGCCGCCACTGCCCGGGTCGACCGGGCCTGGCAGCGGATCGAGAAATGGCTGGCCGCCAACGCGCCGGTCAGCCACGATTCCCTGCGACCTCCGGCCTCGTCCGCCTCGATCGACGTTGCCCAGCGGCGGATGTCGGTAGCGTTCCCCGACGATCTGGTCGCGTCACTGCGGCGGCACGACGGCGGCAACCGGTTCAGCCTGCCACCCTTCTTCGCCCCGGAGAGCGTCGACCAGATCTACCGTGACTGGCAGGTCAACTGCAAGGTGCTGGCGGGTGCCGCCGGCGAATGGGCCGAACCCTGGTGGCACCCGGACTTCGTGCCGTTCGCCGAGGCGGGTGACGGCGGCAGCCTGGTCGTCGACCAGCGGCCCGGAGGCCACGGCCGGGTCGGCGAGTTCTACCCCGAGGACGGAACGAACTTCGAGCGCTGGCCCGCGTCGGTCGCCGAACTGCTGGAGAGGACCGCGACGTCGCTGGAGACGGGGAAGCCCTACGAGGGGCGCTACAAGCCGCGGGTCGTGAACGGTGCGGTGGACTGGGAGATCCTCCGGAGGTAGTGCCAGCACTACCATCGAAGGGGAAGCCTGCCATATCCACAACGGACTCCCGCGTGAATAGCGTCTACGGCATGACGACGACGCAGCTCGAACCGGTCCTCACACCCGCCCCGGTCGCCCGTGTCCTGCCCCGGCTGGCCGCCGACACCCGCTACGTCCTGACCGGCCTTCCGCTGGCGGTGGCCGCCGTCGTCGTCTGTGCCACGGCGATGTCCGCCGGGCTCGGTCTCGCGGTGCTCTGGGTGGGCGTGCCACTCACCTTCTTCGCCCTCATGCAGGCCCGCGGTTTCGCCGCCACCGAGCGCGAGCGCATCGCCGGGGTCCTGGGACGAGAGATTCAGAACCCCTCATATCGTACGTCTGAAGTGTCCCGCCTCCTGCCGCGTCTCTGGGCCGTGCTCATCGACGGGCAGACCTGGCGCGATCTGGCCCACGCCACCCTGCGCTGGATCCCGAGCACGATCGCCTTCACCGTCGTCGCGACGTGGTGGGCCGGCATCCTCGGCGGCCTGAGCTGGGTGCTGTGGGGCTGGTCGCTGCCCGACGGCGACCGCGAGCTGCCCGAGCTGCTGGGTTTCGGCGACGCCTACCTCACCAACGTCGCCTTCTACGCCGCGATCGCCGCTTTCCTCGTGGTCACCCTGCCGGCGGTGGTCCGGAGAGCGGCCCTGTTCGAGGCCCGGTTCGCCGAGAAGCTGCTGACCGCTCGGTGAGCAGGCGCCGCTCGGCCTCGGTCGGCGCCAGGTCCACGGCCCGGCTCAGGCTCTTCGCGGCCTCGTCGGCCCGTCCGGCCCGCACCAGCAGCTCGGCGCGGGTGGCGTGCAGCAGGTGATAGCCGTCAAGACCGTCGATCGTGTCCACCAGCGCCAGCCCGGCCTCCGGTCCGGAGGCCATCGCCACCGCGACCGCCCGGTTCAGCTCGACCACCGGCCCCGGCGCGACCGTCCGCAGCACGTCGTACAACCCCACGATCTGCGGCCAGTCCGTCTCGTCCATGCTCGGCGCGGTCGCGTGACAGGCCGCGATCGCCGCCTGCAACTGGAACGCCCCGGCCCGCCCGCGACGCAGCGCCCGCTCGACCAGTGCCGCGCCCTCGTCGATCCGTCGACGGTCCCACCGCGACCGGTCCTGTTCCTCCAGGGTCAGCAGCTCGCCGTCCACCCCGGTCCGGGCCTCGCGGCGGGCGTCCTGCAGCAGCATCAGCGCGAGCAGGCCCAGCGCCTCCGGCTCGTCCGGCATCAGCACGGTCAGCGTCCGTCCGATCCGGATCGCCTCCACCGACAGCTGCTCCCGGCCCGACCAGCCCTCGTTGAACAGCAGATACAGCACGTGGAGCACTGCCGACAGCCGCTCCGGCAACAGGTGCCCCGGCGGCACCCGGAACGGTATGCCCGCCTGCCTGATCCGCTGCTTGGCGCGGAACAGCCGCTGGCCGAGGGTCTTCTCCGGCACCAGGAACGCCCGCGCGATCTCCGCCGTGCTCATCCCGGCGACACTGCGCAGGGTCAGCGCGACCTGCGCCTCGACGTTGAGCGCCGGATGACAGCAGGTGAACATCAGCTCGAGGCGCTCGTCCGGGATGTCGGCGTCCCCGGCGTACGGCGGAGGCACCGGTTCCATCGCCACCTCCCGCAGCTTCTCCCGCTCCACCCCGGCACGCCGGATCCGGTCCAGCGCACGACGGCGCGCCACGGTCGTCAGCCACGCGAGCGGCTGGTCCGGGACACCGTCGGCCGGCCACACCCGCAACGCCTGCGCGAACGCGTCCTGCGCGCACTCCTCGGCCAGATCCCAGTCACCGCCGGTGAACCGGATCATCGTGGCGACGATCCGGCTCCACCCGTCGGCGTAGATTCCGGCGATGGTGTCGTCCATCGTCAGTCGACGCCCCACGGCCACACCGGACGCAGCTCGATCGCGCCGGTCCAGGCCATCGGGTGTTTCGACGCCACCTCGATCGCCTGGTCCAGGTCCTCGCACTCGAGCACGTCGAACCCGCAGATCACGTCCTTGGTCTCGGTGAACGGCCCGTCCGTGACCAGTACCTCCCGGTCCCTGACCCGGACCGTGGTGGCGGCGCTCGACGGCCTGGTCCGGTCACCCATGAGCCGGATGCCCTTGCCGTCCATCTCACCGGCCCAGTCGTCGACCTCCGGCTTGCCGTCGTCCTGCCCCGGCGTGAACTCGGGATCGATGCAGACCAGCATCAGGTACTTCATCGTGCAACCCCCGTCATCGCGTTGATCGTGGACATCATGTTGCTACAGAGGACCGTGAGCCGACCCTCGATCGGGCCGCCCAGCCGCGCGCCGGTCACACCCGGCCCGTGCCGGAACGACTGCCGGACGATCGTGGTGCCCGGCGTGGTGCCGCCGGACAACTCGTACCGCCACGACGACCCGGTGGCCCCGTTGCCGTCGAGCACGTCCCACGCGAACACCTCGGGCTCGCGTGCCTCCGTGACCAGGCACGTGACCGTGCTCTCGAACCCGTTCGGGAACCGGTTCGTCCCGGTGAACCGCGCACCCGTGACCGGCCCCGGCGACTCGTCGCACCAGCGGCCACCGGTCGCCTCCGGGCTCCACTCGCCGATCCGGTCGACGGCCGTGACCAGCTCCCACACCTGCTCCGGTGGTAGCGGCACAACGAGTTCGACCGTCACTCCCGTACCCGTCACCAGGTCCATGTCCCTGTTTCTCGTATCTCTCACACCGGCATGACGAACGGGCGGGGCGGTCTACTACACGTCTGGCGAATAAAGTTTTCCGGGTGACCGAGCCGACCGCAGTGACCGTCCGCCCGATGACCGCCGAGGAGTACCAGCAGTGGCAGCACGAGCTCGCTGTCGGCTATGCCGCCGAGAAGGTCAGAGCCGGTAACTGGCCGGAGGAGGGCGCCTACGACCGTGCCCTCGCGGACAGCGCGTCCCGCCTGCCGGACGGCCTCGGGACCGAGGGCATGCTGCTGCTGGCCGGCGAGGTCGACGGGTCGCTCGTCGGCCGTCTGTGGATCGGGCTCACCCACCCGGCCGGGGTCGCCGACTGCGCGTTCATCTACGACATCGACGTGATCGAGGCCCGCCGCGGTGAGGGGCTGGGCCGGGCACTGCTCACCGCCGGTGAGGAGGCGGCCCGAGCGCGCGGGGCGGCCGCACTGGAACTCAACGTGTTCGGCGCCAACCCGGTGGCCGCCGAGCTCTACCGCACCTCCGGCTACCGGGTCGTCTCCCAGCAGATGCGCAAGGACCTCCGCAAGGACGCCGACGCACCGGTCGCGGCGGCGCCGGAGGCCATCCGCCGGGCGGCCGCCGCCTACGACCGGGCAGCCTTCGCCGGTGACCCCGGCTCGCTGACGGGCGCCGAGCGCGATCTGGCCACGCTGGAGGCGGACCTGTACCTGTCCCGGGCGAAGCTGGCCCACGCCCGCCTGATCACCGGAACCGGCGACCACAGCGAGGAGTCCAGCCTGCTGGACCGGGCGCTCACGCTCTACCGGGGCATCGGTGACGTACGCGGCGAGGCTGAGGCACTGTGCTGGATCGGGATCTACCACCAGTTCGTGCTGAACGACGATCCCGCGGCGCTGCCGTACCTGCGCCGCGCGGCCGATCTGGCCCCCGACCCGCTGCTGCGCTCCTACGCGCTGCGGCACCTCGGCATCGCCGCCCACCACGCCGGCGACCTGCCCGAAGCCCGGGCCCTGCTGGAGGAGTCGACGACCTTGCGGCGAGAGGCGGGCTTCATCATCGGCGTCGCCGCCAACCTGGTCGGCCTGATCTACCTAGCCGCAGCCGAGGGCCGCGACACCGCCCCCTTGATCACCGAGGCGCGGGAGCTGGCCACCGAAGCCGGAGCGACCAGCATCCTGGCCCAGGTCGAGGAGGCAGCCGCGCAGGCGGCTTAGGCAGCCGCGCGGGCGGCTTAGGCGGCCGCGTCCAGCCTTTCCCGCCGTCCGCGGCCTGTAACCCGTTCTCTTTCCCGGCTTCGTCAGGCGGCCTCGTTCGCCTCTGACGCGGCGTCGTTCGCTTCTCACGCGGCCTCGTATCCGTCCTCCAGGTAGGCGCACCCGCCCGCCGGCAGGACCCGCACCGCCGCGGCGATCCGCCGGGCCAGCAACGGCAGCAGCCGCTCACCGGCCTCTGCCGCGGTGCACCAGGCCCATCCCCGCAGCTCCTCAGCGGGAACCCGGATACCAGCGGTCTCCTCAGCCGAGAGGACACCACCATCAAAGATCAACATCAACCCTTCGGTACGCCCATCGCGCGCCGGAACCCAGTCGGTGACGAGCAGCCGCCCCACCGGCACGGAAAGCCCCAGTTCCTCCCGCAGCTCCCGCCCGGCCGCCGCCCGAGGCGACTCGTCGGCCTCGACGCAGCCACCGGGAACCTCCCAGTGCGACTTGTACGTCGGCTCGACCAGCAACACCCGCTCCCGCTGATCGCGAAGCAGAACGCCGGCTCCTATCCGCTTACGGGGCAACGTAGCCGTCCAGTCCACACTCACCACCCCAACCTAGGCACCATCCGCCACCAGTTCACCGCCGTCCGCCGCGACCGGCGCCGCCCGCCGTCCGCCGTCCGCCGTCCGCCGTCCGCCGTCCGCCGTCCGCCGTCCGCCGTCTGCCGTCTGCCGTCTGCCGTCCGCCGTCCGCCGTCTGCCGTCCGCCGTCTGCCGTCTGCCGTCTGCCGTCCGCCGTCTGCCGTCTGCCGTCTGCCGTCTGCCGTCTGCCGTCCGCCGTCCGCCGTCCGCCGTCCGCCGTCCGCCGTCCGCCGTCCGCCGCCCGCCGCCCGCCGTCCGCGGCCCGCGGCCCGCGGCCCGCCGATCTTGTGGGGTTGTGCCGTCGGCGTAGCCGGATCCTCACAAGATCTGGGAGGGTTGTAGTCAAACACCGACCGCCGACCGCCGTCCTGCCCCGCTGCTTGTTGCGCTTGCCGCCGCCCACGCGTTGTCTGCGCCGTTTGCGGTCCGCTGCCTGCCGATCTTGTGGGGTTGTGCCGTCGGCGTAGCCGGATCCTCACAAGATCTGGGAGGGTTGTAGTCAAACACCGACCACCGACCGCCGACCGCCGACCGCCGACCGCCCCCTCCCGACTGCCGCTCGCCGACCGCCCTCTCCCGACCGCCGACCGCCCCCTCCCGACCGCCGACCGGAAGGGGCGGTCTGAACTTGTTCGGTTTGGCCGTGGAGGCGACCCGAACCTCACAAGATCCGCAGATGGGTGGGTGGCGCAGGATCGCCGCTCGTCTGGATGGACAGATCTTGTGTGGCGGCTGCGGCTCGGCGAAGTCGCCGATCACATCGGCAGGCGCCGTTGTGGATATGGGTGCTGGTGGTCGTTGGGGCAGTGATTTGCCCACCAGGCCGCCACAAGCGGATATCGCCGGTGACAAGGGACCAAGATCCTGGTGCGTGGGTGCGTGGGTGCGTGGGTGCGTGGGTGCGTGGGTGCGTGGGTGCGTGGGTGACGGTGGCTGAGGGACGTGGCCGGGACGGCCGGCGGGGTGGCCGGCCGTCGCGGGTGGTCAGTCCAGCCAGTAGTTGTCGTGTTCCAGGTAGAACGCGGCCTTCTCCGAGTCGCTCATCGTTCCGATGTCGGCGAGGCCCTCGAAATAGCCCTCGCGCGGCGCGCCCGGCGAGAAGTGCAGCAGCATCGAGGCGGGTTCGCCGGAACGGTTCTTGAAACCGTGGATGCCGCCGATCGGGACGTGCACCCAGTCGTGCGGCTGGGCTTCGATCCAGCGTGTTCCGTCGTAGATGCTCATCACGCCGGACAGGATGTAGAAGGACTCGCTGATCGTACGGTGGAAATGGGGGTCGGGTCCGGTGACGCCGGGCCCGCATTCCCAGCGGTAGAGGCCGAAAAGTCCTCCGGTCGAGGCCCCGCTGGACAGATAGTGGACCTGGGTGCCGTTGTTCGGATAGACGAAGTCGGGGGCCGTGCCGGCCGGCCGGTAGACCGCGCTCTTCTCCCCGTCGTCCCCGTGGTATTTCGGCGGCGGATATGTCATGGATCTATGTCTACCCGAAGGTCAGCACCGGTTTGACGACTTTGCCCGCCGCGGCGTCGGAAGCGGCGGTCTCGATGGCGTCGAACGGGTATTCGGTGACCAGCCTCTCGACGGGCAGGCGGCCGAGCCGGTGCAGGTCGACGAGCTGGGGCAGGAATGTGGCGGGTGCGGCGTCGCCCTCGATGACGCCGCGGATGCGCAGGCCGTTGTACATCACGGTCATGATGTCGATCTCGGCCTTGCCCCCGAGGCCGACCAGGGCGAGGGTGCCGCGGCGGCGCAGCAGGCCGAGGGCCTGGGCGATCACGTCGGCGCGGCCGGTGGTGTCGATGGCGTGGTCGGCGGTCTTCGGGTCGGTGCCGAGGGCGGTGCTCGTGGCGCCGAGGGACACGGCGAGTTCGCGGCGGGCGGGGACCGGGTCGACGGCGATGACCTCGCAGCCGAGGGAGACGGCTGCCATGACGGCGGACAGGCCGACACTGCCGGCGCCGAAGACGATGACGGTGTCGCCGGGGGCGGGGCGTAGCACGTTGAGGACGGTGCCGGCGCCGGTCTGGACGCTGCAGCCGAGCGGCGCGGCCACGCTCGGTGACAGGCCGGCGGGCATCCGGACGATGTTGCTCTCGTAGGCCAGGACGTGGGTGGCGAAGCTCGACTGGCCGAAGAAGTTGCCGAACACCCGGTCTCCGCCGCTGCTGAGCGGGCTGCTGCCGTCAGCGCGGGTGCCACGCATGTTGAGGTCGCTGAGCAGGCAGTACGCGGGATGGCCGCCCCGGCACAGTTCGCAGCTGCCGCAGCTGCGGTAACTGAGCGCCACGGTGTCGCCGGCCGCGACCGAAGTGACCGCGTCGCCCGCGGCTTCGACCACGCCGGCGCCCTCGTGGCCGAAGACCATCGGGGAGATCCGGGCCGGCCAGCGGCGGCGCATGGTCAGGTCGGTGTGGCAGATGCCGGCCGCGGTGATCCGGACGAGCACCTCGTCGGAACGGGGTGGTTCGAGGTCGATGTCACGGATGGTGAACGGCCCGCCGGCCGTTTCGACGAGGGCCGCCCGGATACGCATCGGTCACTCCCGATCGAGGACGAAGTAGTAGTGCCGGCCGTTGTCGAGGACGCCCTTGCCGTTCATCACACCGAGCAGGGTGTCGTCGTCGATCCACTTGAAGTGGTCGAGCACCGGCTGTCCGTCGTAGACCATCGTCGCGGTCGGCTCGCCGCGGAACTCGACGGTCCACAGGCTCGCGCCGCCCTTGGCGCGTTCCAGGTCGTCGAAGAGCTCGCCGTTCTCGTCGCGGCAGACGAGCGGGGCGACATCGGTGTACGAGGTGAACCGCTTGCCGTGCCAGCGGATCTTCGGCAGGTAGCCCTCGAAGCGGTGGCCGCTGGTGAACTCGCTGCCTTTCCAGGAGCCGAGGATGTCGTCGGGGCGGGCCGGTGGCAGGGCCGCCCACAGTCCGTCCAGCTCATCGATCGTGGTCTGTCCGCCGGTGGAGCGGATCTCCGTGATGCGGGTTCGAGCTGCTGTGGCGTCCATGGCCGACCCCTCTTATTGGCGTTCCGCCAATATAAACGACACGCCATGTGGTGTCGACGGTCGCGAGGAGCGGCCATATATAGTGCCTTTCGCAGCTGGTTCGGCCGCGTCCATCAGGGCGTGTCCGAGGCAAGAGGGAACCCGGTGTGAATCCGGGACTGCCCCGCAGCGGTGAGTGGGAACGACCGCCGTCAGGAAGCACTGGGCCTTCACGGGCCTGGGAAGCGACGGCCAGTAGGTGGCGTCAAGCCGTGCCCATGAGTCCGAAGACCTGCCAGCGCGCCGTACGCCATCGTGGTGTCCGGCGGTCGAAGGCCGCGTGGGACGGCCGACGCCGGATGTGTCCTCGCGGCCGTGTGCCCGGGGATCGTTGGTGTCTGCCTCCACGCGCCGAGCTCGCGAGGAGAGAGCAGGCATGACACTCACGCCGCAGAAGTCGGGCGTGCCGGAGCAGCGCAGGCACGTGATGCAGGTGCGCAAACGCAACGGCGACCTGGTGCCGGTGGACGTCAACAAGATCGTCAAAGCGGTCGAGCTGTGGGTCGCGGACCTCGACGAGGTCGACCCGCTGCGGGTGGCGACCAGGACGATCAGCGGACTGTACGACGGTGCGACCACCGCTGAGCTGGACAAATTGTCGATTCAGACGGCGGCCGAACTGATCGGCGAGGAACCGCAGTACTCCCGCCTCGCGGCCCGGCTGCTCGCCGCGTACGTCGGCAAGGAGGTTCGCGGGCAGGGCGTCGAGAGCTTCAGCCAGTCGATCCGCTTCGCGCACGGCCTCGGCCTCATCGGCGACGAGACCGCGGCGTTCGTGGCCCGCAACGCCCGCAAGCTCGACGACGCCGTCGACCCGGACGGTGACCGGCGGTTCGAGTATTTCGGGTTGCGCACTGTCGCCGACCGCTACCTGCTGCGCCACCCCACCGGCCGCGTCGTCGTCGAGACGCCGCAGTACTGGCTGCTGCGCGTCGCCTGCGGGCTGTCGCGGAACGCGAACGAGGCGATCGGCTTCTACCGCCTCATGTCGAGCCTGGCCTATCTGCCCAGCTCACCGACCCTGTTCAACTCCGGCACCCGGCACACCCAGATGTCGTCGTGCTTCCTGGTCGACTCCCCGAAGGACGAGCTCGACTCCATTTACGAGCGTTACCACCAGGTCGCGAAACTGTCGAAGTTCTCCGGCGGAATCGGCATCGCCTGGTCGCGGATCCGCGGTCGCGGCGCGCTGATCCGGGGCACGAACGGGAAGTCGAACGGCATCGTCCCGTTCCTGAAAACGCTCGACGCGGGTGTGGCGGCGGTCAATCAGGGCGGCCGGCGCAAGGGTGCGGCCTGTGTCTACCTCGAACCGTGGCATCCGGACGTCGAGGAGTTCCTGGAACTGCGCGACAACACCGGTGAGGACTCCCGGCGTACCCACAATCTGAATCTGGCCAACTGGATCCCGGACGAGTTCATGCGCCGGGTCGAGGCGGACGCCGAATGGTCGCTCATCGACCCGTCGGACGCCCCGGAACTGCCCGATCTGTTCGGCGAGGCCTTCGACGAGGCCTACCGCGGGGCGGAGAAGAAGGCGGTCAAAACCATCAAGGCACGGGATCTGTACGGGCGGATGATGCGCACGCTCGCACAGACCGGCAACGGGTGGATGACGTTCAAGGACCGTTCCAACGCGTTGTCGAACCAGACCGGTGAGCCGGGCAACACCATTCACCTGTCGAATCTGTGCACCGAGATCCTCGAGGTCAACAGCGACGACGAGACGGCGGTCTGCAACCTGGGATCGATCAATCTCGGCGCGCACGTCGGCGCCGACGGTGTCGACTGGGTCAGGCTGCGGGAAACGGTCCGCACGGCGGTCGTCTTCCTGGACCGGGTCATCGACATCAACTATTACCCGTCGGCGCAGGCCGCCGCGTCGAATCCGCGCTGGCGGCCGGTCGGGCTCGGGCTGATGGGCCTGCAGGACGCGTTCTTCCGGCTGCGCCTGCCGTTCGACTCGGCCGAGGCTCGCGAACTGTCGACCCGCGTACAGGAGGAAATCCTTCTCACCGCCCTGGAGGTGTCGGCCGATCTCGCCGCGAACCACGGAGCGCATCCGGCGTACGCCCAGACCCGTGCCGCCAAGGGTGACCTGCATCCGGACCTATGGAACGCACCGATCTCGCAGCCGGACCGCTGGAATGCGCTGCGGACCCGGATCGCCGGGCACGGCCTGCGCAATTCCCTGCTCGTCGCGATCGCGCCGACCGCGACGATCGCCTCGATCGCCGGCGCCTACGAGTGCATCGAGCCGCAGGTGTCCAATCTGTTCAAACGCGAGACGATGTCCGGCGAATTTCTTCAGATCAATACCTATCTGGTACGGGAACTGAAGTCCCGGAATCTGTGGACCGCCGGCATCCGGGAGCGGATCAAGCGCGCCGAGGGGTCGGTGCAGGGCATCACCGAGCTGCCCGAGGACGTGCGGCAGCTGTTCCGTACCGCCTGGGAACTGCCGCAGCGAGCCCTGATCGACCTGGCCGCCGCGCGGGCCCCGTTCATCGACCAGTCGCAGTCGCTGAACCTCTTCATGGCGGCGCCCACCATCGGCAAGCTGTCGTCGATGTACCTCCACGCCTGGAAAGCCGGACTGAAGACCACCTATTACCTGCGGTCGCGCCCCGCGACCCGGATCCAGCAGGCCACCGTGTCGCTCATTCCCGAGCTCACCCCGGCTGAGACCTGCTCCCTGGAGAACCCCGAATCGTGTGAGGCCTGTCAGTGATGCTGCTCGACCCCGGAATGGACCTGACCCTGCGGCCGATGAAGTACCCGCACTTCTTCGACCGCTTCAAGGACGCCATCAAGAACACCTGGACGGTGGAGGAGGTCGACCTGCACTCCGACCTCGCCGATCTGGCCCGTCTGAGTGACGCCGAGAAACACCTGGTGTCGCGGCTCGTCGCGTTCTTCGCCACCGGCGACACGATCGTGGCGAACAATCTGGTCCTCAACCTGTATCAGCACGTCAACTCGCCCGAAGGCCGTCTCTATCTGTCGCGGCAGCTCTTCGAGGAGGCCGTGCACGTCCAGTTCTATCTGAACCTGCTCGACACCTATGTGCCCGATCTCGACGAGCGCGCGGCCGCGTTCGCCGCCGTCGACAACATCCCGTCGATCGCGCGCAAGGCCGAATTCTGCTTCAAGTGGATCGACTCGGTCTTCGAGCTGCGCCGGTTGGAGACCCGTGAACACCGGCGGGCTTTCCTGCTCAACGTGATCTGTTTCGCCGCGTGCATCGAGGGCCTGTTCTTCTACGGCGCTTTCGCGTACGTCTACTTCCTGCGCTCCCGCGGCGTCCTGCAGGGTCTCGCGTCCGGGACGAACTGGGTGTTCCGCGACGAGAGCATGCACATGGCGTTCGCTTTCGACGTCGTCGACCAGGTGCGCGCCGAGGAGCCGGATCTGTTCGACGCCGAGATGGAACGGCAGGTGCGCGACATGCTCGCCGAGGCCGTCGAGTGCGAGGTCCAGTTCGCCGGGGACCTGCTCGAACAGGGCGTCTCCGGGCTTTCGCTCGGCGACATGCGCGAATACCTGCAGCACGTGGCGGACCGGCGGCTCGCCGCGCTCGGCATCGACCCGATCTACGGCAGTAAGAATCCGTTCGCGTTCATGGAGTTGCAGGACGTCCAGGAGTTGTCGAACTTCTTCGAGCGCCGCGTTTCGGCGTACCAGATGGGGGTTTCGGGTTCTGTCGGTTTCGACGAGGATTTCTAGGTAGGCAGCGGGAAGCGGCCGCCCCGAGAGGCGGCCGCTTCCCTTTCCGGTCAGACCGTGACCGGCTCGGTTTCCCGCGAGGCCGGTCCGGCGGCAACCGCAGCCGGCCGCCGGCGGGCACGCAGCGCGCTCGCCACGCAGAGCAGGGCGCCGAAGGCGAGCCAGGAGAGCAGGACGACGACCGCGTGCGTGGCGCCGGCGCCGTCGAAAAAGGCGGTCGAGCGCAGCAGCGACCCGCCGGCGCCCGGCGGCAGCAGCTGGCCGAGCTCGCCGGCCCAGCCGGGCAGCATCTGCGGGGCGCTCGACACACCCGACAGCGGGTTGCCGACCAGCATCATCACGGCGGCGCCGAGACCCAGACCGGCGGTGCCGAGCAGTGACTCCAGGCCGAGCAGGGTGAGCGCCGTGGCGCCGATGCTCAGCGCGATGCCGCCGGCGTTGGCCGGATAGTCGCCTTCGAGCGAACCCAGCCAGTACTGCAGGATCGCGGCCATCGCCAGCCCGCCGGTGATCGCGAAGGCCAGGGCGCCGGCCACCCGGCGGCCGGTGCCGCGAAGATGTGCGGTGAGCAGGGCGGCCGCCATGATCCCGCCGATCACCAGGGGGAGGGCGCCGGCGGCCAGGCCCGCACCGCGCGGATCGTCGGCCGGCAGCGGCACGAGGTCACGCGCCGCCACCGCGGGCGACTCGCCCTGTGCCAGACCGGCGGCCAGTGCCTGGAGGGTCTGCGCCACCGGGGCGCTGGCCGCCGAGGCGGTGATGACCTGGGGTTTTCCGCTGGTCAGATCGATGGCGCCGTACGCCTCGCGGTCGCGGACGAGCTGCTCGGCGGCAGCCGTGCCGTCGACGGCGGTGACCTCGAACGCACCGGGCAGGCGCTGTTCCAGGGCCGCCGTGACCTGCTGGACGGCCGGGGCGGGCCCCGCGACGGCGATCGGGATGTCGTGCACCGTGGATCGCACGGCCGGCCAGGCGAAGGCGGTCAGCAGCACGCTGATGATGACCGTGAGCAGCCCGACCGTCGCGGCTACCTGCGGCCAGGACGACGGTTTGTCGCTGGTCATGTCGACTCCCTGTTTTAAGAGAACGGTTGTTCGTTTTCGAGAGTCCTCCGAGTTCTGTCGTTTGTCAAGAACGACCGTTCGTTTTAACTTAGGACGCATGCCACGTATCACCGAGTCGCACCGGGCCGAGCGCCGCGCCGAGATCCTGGCCGCGGCCGCCCGGCTCTTCGCCGGCAACGGATTCCACGCCACCTCGATGGCCGGGATCATCACCGAGTCGGGCCTGTCGGCCGGTGCCGTCTACAGCTACTTCCGGAGCAAGGAGGAGCTGATCGGGGCGGTCGCCGACCTGGTCATGTCCACCGCCGACGAGGTCTTCGCCGGGTTGCTGGCCGGGGACGCCGTCCCCTCGCCGGCGGACGTGGCGAGCGCGATGGTCGAGGGCATCACCGCGCAGCTCATCGACGATCCGGAGATCGGCGTCGACCTGACTCGCCTGGCCGTTCAGGTGTGGGCCGAAGCACTCCGCAACCCCGAGGTGCTCGCCCGGGTCTCCGGCGTCGTGGTCCGGCTCCGCGGACACTGCGCCGAGGCCGCGCGGCGCTGGCAGGAGGCGGGGAACCTGCCCGTCGACGCCGTACCCGACCAGGTCGGCGCGGCCATGCTGAGCCTGGTCCAGGGCTACATCCTCCAGCGACTGCTGCTGCCGCCCACGTCCGCGCCCGAATACGTGGCGGGAGTGCGGGCGCTGCTGCTCCCGGCGTCGTGATCCCGGTCTGGCTGCTCGACGTGGACGGCGTGGTCAACGCCTTCCGCGCCGGCTGGTACACCGGCCCTCGCCTGGTCCAGGTCTACTCGGCGGCCGACGACTACCTCTACCGGATCCGGTACGAGCCACGCGTGCTCGAAATGATCCGCCGAGTCCATGAGGGCGGGCTGGCCGAAGTAACCTGGTGCTCCACGTGGTGTGGCGACGCGACCGCGCTGGAACAGGGTCTCGGGCTGCCCGAGCTGCCCCGCGCGTTCGCCTCGACCGCCGCCGGGGAAGCCGCCTGCCAGGCGAAAGCCGCCGCTGCCCGCCGGGTGATCGCCTCCGGGCGTCGCCTGGTCTGGACCGACGACGTCGAGATCGCCCACCACGCCGGCGAGTGCGGGACCTGGACGGCCGACGGGCGGGCGCTGGTCGTGGCTCCGAACGAGAGCCGCGGTCTGCGCCCTCGCGACCTGCGCCGCATCGAGGAGTTCCTGGTGCGGCCGGACCTCTCCTGACCCGTCGGTGCTTCTCGCTTCTCCTGACTCTGTCGGTCGTGCCGCGGCCCGTCGCGTGATCGCGCTGAGGGCGGGCAGGTGGGCGATGGAAGGCGCAAAATTTGTCGGACCCTGGCCGTACCCTTCGGGCATGGTCAATCGTTCACCGGAAACATCCGCCTTCGCCGGCCGTGCCGAGTTCGACGAGGCGGTGGAGCAGGCTCGCGGCGCCGCCCAGGCCTATTACGACACCGGCGACGCGGTGATGACCGACGCGGATTACGACGAGCTGGCCGACCGGATCGCGGCGTCGGTCGCGGCGCATCCCGAGTGGGACGACCGTGGCGTCACCACCGCAGTGGCCGCGGGGGCCTCTGCGGGCGGCGACGTCCGGCACCCGACCGCGATGCTGTCCCTCGACAAGATCAAGACGCCGGAGGAGGCCGACGCTTTCGTCGCCACGCTCGGCGGTGACGGCTGCCTGGTCGAGGTGAAACTCGACGGCCTCGCCATCCGCGCCGAGTATGCCGACGGCAGGCTCACCCTTGCCGCGCTGCGCGGTGACGGCGCCACCGGTGAGGACGTGACCGCCCAGGTGCGGCGTGGGATCGCCGGTCTGCCGTCCGAGCTGGCCACGCCATGGAGCGGCGAGGTGCGCGGCGAGGTCTACATGACGGTCGAGGACTTCGAGGCGGCCAGCGCCAACCGGGTCGCTGCTGGCGGCAAGGCGTTCGTCAACTCGCGGGGTGCGGTGGCCGGGGCGATCCGCAGCATCGACCGGGCCTACGAGGCGCCGATGACCTTCGCGACCTATGAGATCACCGGTGACGGCATCGACCCTGCCGGCACCCACCTCGGCCGGATGGACAGGGCCCAGGAGCTCGGTTTCCCGGCCGCCTGCCGGCTGATTCCCGAGGTCGCGGGCGAGTGCTTCACCGCCGAGCAGGTCAACGCCGCCATCGAGGTGATCGGCGGCAGGCGTGCGGCGCTGGTCTTCCCGATCGACGGCGCGGTGATCAAGGCGAATGCCGAGTCGACCCGGCGCCGCCTGGGCCTGGCGAGCCGCACGCCCTACTGGGCGGTCGCCTTCAAATACCCGCCGGACACGGCGTCCACCGTGCTGCGCGACATCGAGGTGCGGGTCGGCCGGACCGGGCGGATCAGCCTGCGCGCCATCATCGACCCGGTCGTGGTCGGTGGCACCACGGTCACCAGGGCCACCCTGCACAATCCGCAGTGGGTCGCCGAGCAGGGCCTCGCCCTGGGGCAGACCGTCGCGGTGTGGCGGGCCGGTGACGTCATCCCCCGGGTGACCTCACCGATCGGTGAGCAGCCGCACGGCCTCACCCCGTGGCTCGCACCGGAGTTGTGCCCGCAGTGCGGCGAGGCGTGGGACAAGTCCTCCCTGCTCTGGCGCTGCCACACCGCGTCGTGTGCGGCCGCGAACGCGCTGGCCTACTGGTGCAGTCGCGAGGCCCTCGACGTGGACGGCGCCGGCGACTCGTTCTGTGACGCGGTGATCGAGGCCGGGCTGGCCCGCAACGTGGCCGACCTCTACGCGCTGACCGCCGACGACATCGCCGAGCTGCCGGTCGGCAAGACCACCGCCGGGGGCACGGTCATGCTCGGCCGTTCCAACGCCGAGCGGATCATCGCGGGCCTGGAGGCCAGCAAGCAGCAGCCTTTCAACCGGGTCGTGACCGGCCTCGGCATCCGGATGACCGGGCGCAGCGTCGGCCGCTGGCTGGCCGCCCGCTTCAAGTCGATGGAGGCCCTGCGGGCCGCCTCGGTGGAGGAGATCGCCGAGATCGACAAGATGGGTCTGATCAAGGCGCAGCACGTGGTCGACGGCCTGATCGCGATGAGCGACGTGATCGACCGCCTCGCCGGCCACGGGCTCACCATGCGGGTCGTCGACGACGGCGGGGCGAAACCGCTGGCCGGCCAGACCTACGTGGTGTCCGGCTCGGTTCCCGGCTACACGCGCACCACGGTCAGCGAGCGGATCGAGGCCCTCGGCGGCTCGGCCAGCAGCAGCGTGTCGGCGAAGACCACGGCGCTGGTCACCTCCGAGACCACCACGAGCAAGGCCAAGAAGGCCGCCCAGCTCGGTATCCCCGTCATCGAGCCGGAGGAGTTCGCGCGCATGCTCGCCTGACGGTTCGTCGCTCCTTGACATGCAAGTGGTGACTTGCCTATGAAGGTTCTGTGGGTGAGGGAGCCGATCTGTTCAAAGCGCTCGGCGACGCTACCCGGCGCATCATCCTGGACGAGTTGACCGAGCGTGACAGCCAGACCCTGTTCGAGATCTGCGGCAGGCTGACCATGAAGCACGGGCTGGCCTCCTCGCGGCAGGCCATCTCGCAGCACCTGGCGGTGCTCGAGGAGGCAGGTCTGGTGCACACCCGGCGACAGGGGCGATACAAGTTTCACCATCTCGACACGAGTCCGCTGCGGGCGATCGTCGAGCGGTGGCCCGCACGGCGAGAGGAACCGAGTTAATGATCCGCGTCAAACTCACCAGCGTGTGGGTGGACGACCAGGCCAAGGCGCTGGCGTTCTACACCGGGAAGCTGGGCTTCATCAAGAAGACCGACGTGCCCACGGGCGACGCCCGCTGGCTGACCGTGGTGTCACCCGCCGACCCGGACGGGGTCGAGCTCCTCCTGGAGCCTGCGGGCCACCCGGCGACCAAACCGCTCAAGGACGCCCTGGTCGCTGACGGTATCCCGTTCACCCAGTTCGCGGTCGACGACGTTCACGCGGAGGTCGAGCGGCTCAAGGGGCTGGGCGTCGTCTTCACGCAGGACCCGATCGACTACGGCCCGGTGGTGACCGCCGTCCTCGATGACACTTGCGGCAACCTGATCCAGCTCGCCGCGATGAAATAGCCCTCGACCCTGGCCCGGCCGGCCGCCGTCTGTCGGTTGGTCGGCTCGGGCGTTTGTCGGTTGGTCGGCTCGGGCGTCTGTCGGTTGGTCGGCCCGCGCGTCTGTTGCATGGTCGGCTCGGGCGTCTGTCGCATGGTCGGCCGCCGTCTTTCGCCTGGCTGGCTCGCCGACCCGAGCCGGGTGCCTTGGCGGGGTCCCTGATATCGAGCTCGGCCTGGGCCTCCTCTGCAGCTCGGACCCGTCGGTCTTGGCCTGGCCATTCGCCTTGAATTGGCTTGCGGCCTTGGATTGGCTTGCGGCCTTGGATTGGCTTGCGCCCTTGGATTGGCTTGCGGCCTTGGATTGGCTTGCGCCCTTGGATTGGCTTGCGCCCTTGGAATGGCTTGCGCCCTTGGAATGGCTTGCGCCCTTGGAATGGCCGTTGGCCCGGACCTTTGACCGCCATGACTCGAGCGTCGGTGCCGAGCCGGGCCGCTGGGTCAGGGACGCTTGGCGACGGTCAGCAGGATGACGCTGCCCTGCAGAGCGTCGAGCCGACGCGGCGCGTCCGGGATGACGAGCAGTTCACCGCTGGAGGCGTCGGCGCTGTCGTCGCCCGCGCTGAGGCGGACCCGGCCACGCAGTACTTGCAGGGTGGCTTCGCCGGGCTCTCGTGGTCGCCGAGACTCTGTCCGGGGGCCAGGGCGATGAGGGACTGGCGCAGGATCGCGTCGTGGCCACCGGGGACGGTGTGCGCGCTGCGGCCGGCTGGTGGGGTGCGGGCGGCGGCGAGGTGCTGCTCGACGAGGTCGGCGAGCGACGTCTTCTGCATCCGAGGCGAGGCCTTTCACGGATGGAGGGGTAGGCCGGTCAGCCGTGGGTGGCGGGCCCTCCCAGCCGGGGCGGTGGGGCGCAGGCCGGCGCGATGGGGGGCGCCGGCCCGCGCGCGGGCCGCGGGAGCGGTAGACGACGTAGGGGCGGGTCAGGTTCCGGATCAGCGCAAGACGGGAAAATCGCCCTGGCGACGACCCGCGCCCGGGGTGGTGCCGGCCGAGGTGGCCGGGGACCTCGGGCCGCGTCTCCTCGGCGCGGCCGAGTGCGGGACTGGCGGGTGGCCGCCTACGAGGTCGTCGACGGCGTGACCGTCGATTCCTGCCGAGCTGGAGAGCCGGTGGCTCGACGCGCTTGCGCCGGGTCATGCGCCGCACCACGGTGACCTGCGCCGCGACAACGTCATCCGGGAACCCGGCGGCCGTTTGCGGATCGTCGACTGGACGCATCCGTGGGCGGCGCCCGGATGGATGGACCCGGGCCGGTGACCTGCCTGGTCGTCCGGTTCAGGCGGGGGTGAGGCCCACGGCGACCGCTTTGAGTTCCTCGGCGGGGACCTGCGTGTTGGCCTCGATCGTGATCACCGAGAGGTCGGTGGCCATGATCACTACGCCGTAGCCTTCGGCCTTTCGCGTGAGGTGGGCGGTCCCGGCCGGAACGCTGAAGGTCTCGACGGGGGTACTGCCCGCCGTCGATCGGTTCGCCAGGGTGTTCAGGAGGATGGCGGAGCCCTGCCCCGGGGACTGTGGGAACGGCCGTGACACGGTGATCCACAGGTAGGAGCCGCCGTTGGCCTTCTCGAAACGGCGTGTCGACTGCATCACGGGGGTGTCCAGCGGGCCGGCCGGTCGGCCGTCGGTGACCTCTTCGCCGTCCTGCGAGATGATCAACGTACTGCTGCTCAACCGCGGGTCGAGCGTGATGCCGTCCGGGACGAAGCCGATCCGGTAGCGCTCAACGTGGCCGATCACCACGGGCGCCGGGCCGAGCACGGTGGCAGGCGCTGGCGGTGCCGGTTCATGTGGCCGGGCGACCGCGAAGACGCCGCCGGTGACCGCGAGAACCGCGCAACTCGCGACGGTCAGCCGGAAGGCCCGCCGACGGCGGACACCACGCTGGACCCGGTTCAGGAACTCCTCCGTCACGGGGAGATCGAAATCGGTCGTGGACAGGATTTCCGGCATGTCAGCCCTCCGCCGTCATCTGGGTACGAAGTGTTGCGAGGCCCCGGGACAGGTGGGACCGGACCGTCGCCGCGCTGCAGCCGATCGCCGCGCCGATCTGGTCGTCCGGCAGATCGGCCAGGTAGCGCAGCGCGATGGCGGCCCGCTGCTGCGGCGGCAACCCGGCCAGCAGCTGGTGGACGTGCGCCGCGTCGTCGACCGACGTCAGCGCGGTGTCCTCGCGTGCCCGGTCCGGAACCTCCGCCACCGGAACGGGACGGCGGCGCCTGCGCTCGTTGAGGAACAGGTTGACCATGGTGCGCTGCGCGTACCCGACCGGATTGCCGTCCTTGCGCACCCGCGACCAGGCCAGCCCCACCCTGATCAGGGTTTCCTGGGCCAGATCCTCGGCCGCGGCCCGATCCAGCGTCAGGGCGTTGCCCAGCCGCAACAGGCCGGCGGCGCTCTGCCGCAGGAACGTTTCGAACCCAGGACCTCTCATACCTATGACTACACGCCGGGACCTCGGATCTGTTGAGTGGTTCCGGCAACGACATCGAAAGCCTGTCGTACGGCGGCGCGGGACTCGTCGGTGTGGTCGAGCATGTCGAAACCGTGCCGCCCGTTCGGCGCGTCGACGATCGTCAGGTCGGTCCCAGCGCCGCGGGCGGCCACAACGAACGCCTCGACCCCCTGGGCAACCTCGGGCCGTTCCCGGCCGGCCCGCGTCAGGACGATCTTGAGTCCGGGAGCACCTGTGCCCACAGCCTCGACCGGCCGGAACGCCGGGTCGACGGTCCAGCCCGGCGGCGGCATCAGCAGCGGGTATGTCGCGGCCACGCAGCGCAGCCACGGCGGCGGGGTACGCAGCCAGTCGGCGAGCAGCAGGCCGCCGCCGGAGAAGAACCAGATGGCGATACGGTCCGGATCGACCTGCGGAAGATCGCGTACGGTGCGGACCGCCGCGGCCACGTCGGCCGCCGCCGGATAGGCGATGAGGTCGTGGAGACGGTGGTCGACGGTCACACCGACCATCCCGCGGGCGGCCGCGAGCGAGCCGTAACCCCGGTACACCGGCCAGTCGCGTGGTGTCGGGCGCAGCTCCGCCGGGACCGGACCGCCGTGCACGAAGACGATCGCCGGGCTCTGACCGGCGGCTTCCGGCAGATACACGTCGAGGGCGCCCCGGCGGTCCAGCGTGACGGCGTCGACCGGGAGGACGAACGGCTGCAGGTGATCGGGAAGAGGAATCCCCGGAGCGTACGGCTGCCGGATCCGTCCGGTCGACGGCCTTTCCGGCCCTCCTGCCAGGCATGGCAGATCGCTTACCGTCATTGCCGTGAGCAGCGAAGACCGTGGAAGTGGACGAGTGGTCGTCCTGGTGATGCCCGAGGTGAACCTCCTCGACCTGGGCGGCCCGGTGCAGGCCTTCGACGCGGCGGCGCAGCGGGGCGCGGGTTACCGGCTGGAGTTAGTCGCCGCCGAACCCGGCGAGGTGTCCTCGGCGCAGGGACTGCGGCTGGCCGGGCTCGGCCCGCTGCCCGGCGTGGCAGCCGGCGACCTGGTGCTGATCCCGGGACCGCGGTTGCGGCCGCCCGGACCGGTGGTCGCGACCGCCGTGACCGCCTGGGTGCGGGATGCGGTCCGGGCCGGAGCGCGCGTCGCGTCGGTCTGCACCGGTGCCGCCGTGCTCGGAGAGGCGGGTCTGCTCGACGGGCGGCGGTGCACCACGCACTGGTCGCTCGTCGACCTGATGCGTGTGCGGTACCCGGCTGCCCGCGTGCGCGACGCGGTCCTGTTCGTCCACGACGGCCCGGTCAGCACCAGCGCCGGCATCGCCTCCGGGATAGACCTCGCGCTGTCGCTGATCGAACGCGACCACGGACCGGCGCTGACCGCCGCAGTGGCCCGCGACCTGGTCGTCTACCTGCGGCGGGACGGTTCGCAGCGGCAGGTGAGCCCGTTCCTCGAACATCGCGGTCACCTCCATCCGGGCGTGCACCGGGTCCAGGACCATCTGGCCCAGCACCTGGACGAACCACACACGCTTGCAGGCCTGGCCCGCGTGGCGAACCTGTCGCCGCGCGGCCTGAGCCGGGCGTTCACCGCGGCCGCGGGCTGCACACCTCTGGAGTACCAGCAGCGGCTGCGACTCGAGCTGGCCGCTGGTCTGCTGGCCGAGACGACGCTGACGGTCGAGTCGGTGGCCGCCCGGTGCGGGTTCCGCGACGCCCGCCACTTCCGGCGGCTGTACAGCAACCGGTACGGCATGCCGCCGTCCGCGAGCCGGGCGGCCTGACCGTGCGGCGTGCCGTGTCGAATTTGCTGGGTGCCGCCTTGGCGGCCGCCGTCCTGGGCGGGATCGCCGTCGGCGGCGTGACCTTCACCATGCGAGAGCTACCCCACCAGCGATGAGAAGGGCGAATGGCCGGCGCCCCGGAGCGTGCCATCCGGATCGACCGTGGTCGCGGTCGTGCTCGGAACCGGCGGTTCGGTGGTCAGCGACGCGCTGCTGCCCTACGAGGCGTTCGCCCGTGCCTCCGGATTCTTCGTCTACACGGTCGCCGGGCAGCGGCGGCCGGTGCCGCTGTCCGGCGGTCTGCGGGCCGTGCCGGAGCACACCTTCGACACCGCGCCCGAGCCCGACGTCGTGGTCGTGCCGGCGGTCGTCCATCGGGAGCAGGCGCTCGAGGGGTGGCTGCGCGGCGCGGCCGGGCGAGGAGCGTACGTCCTCGGCGTCTGCGCCGGAGCCGAGGTCGTGGCCGGAGCCGGACTGCTGGCGGGACGCCGGGCGACGTCGTTCTGGCAGCGCCTCGGAGCGCTGCGGCGCGGCTTCCCGGGCACCACCTGGATCGCGGGGGAGCGGTTCGTGGAGGACGACCGGATCCTCACGACGGCCGGTGTCACCTCCGGCCTGGCCGGCTCCCTGCGCCTCATCGAACTGCTCGCCGGCCGGGCTGAGGCGATCAGGATCGGACAGGAGGTGTCCTACCGCGACTGGACACCGGGCACGAGCACCCGGATCCCGGGGCAGAGCCTGGCCGTGGCCGACCTCCCGTACGCGATGAACGCCGCCTTTCCCTGGCTGCGCCCGACCGTCGGCATCGGCCTGACCGACGGTGCCGGCGAGATCGACGTGGCCGCGGCCTTCGAGACCTACGCCGGAACGTCGTTCACCGCCCGTGCTGTCCCGATCGCCGGCAGGTCGGCCGTGACCACGCGCCACGGCCTGCTGCTGATCGCGCTCCCGACCGGCCCCGGCGCGGACCGGGGTGGCCGGCAACCGGCAGCCGACGACGCCTCGTTGGATCGCCTGATCGTTCTCGACGCCGGTCACGCCGGAGCCGAGCTGACCGCGTGGGGTGCCGATCGCGGCCTCGACATCACCGCCCCGAACGCCGGACGGCGGCCGGAGGAGTTCGCGTTCGACCCGCTGCTGCGGGATCTCGCCGAGCACGCCGACCGTGCCACCGCCCGGACAACGGCGAAGTTCACCGAACACCCGGCCGGTCACCTCGACCTCACCGGAGCAGCATGGCCGTGGCGTTCGACTCTGCTCGGACTCGCCGCCCTGACGTTGGCCGTAGGTATCGGTATGCTCCCGAACCTGATCAGATCCAAGATGCTCTCCAGACGACTCGAAGTGGTGCGGCCGGCCATCGGTTGCCGATCCCCGGAAGGGACACCCGGGTGACCTTGACGGCTCGCGATCGATCGATGACCTGATCGGGCATCGTGGTTCATGGGTGGTCGGTAGTCTCGCCGGATGGAGATCAGGAGGCTGGCGACGTTCGATGGCCCCGAGGCGGCCGCCTGGTACGACGCGTGGCGCAGCGGCGCGACCGCGGACCGGTATGCCGCTCTGGTCACGTCCCGGGACAGCCAGCTGAAGTCGCTCGCCGCGAACGCCACCAACCCGAACCGGCACCGGGAGGCCTGGGGCGCCTGGAACGGCGACAGCTGTGTCGGCGGGATGCTCGTCGAATGGGCGTTGCAGGAGAACCTGCACCGCGCAGAGATCGACATCGCGGTCCCGCCCGCGCACCGCCGCCGGGGTGTCGGCGCCGCCCTCTGGACCGCGGGCCTGAACCGGGCCCGAACCACCGGACGCGACACCGTGATCGCCGAGGTACACGTTCCACGAGGACGGGAACTGGCTGGCTGGCCGGGCGGCCGCTTCGCCCTCGCCCGAGGTTTCGGGTCGGCGCTCGCCGAGGAGCGGATGGTGCTCGACCTGCCCGTCGCCGAACACGTGCTGGCCACGCACGACCTCGCTAAACCCGGCTATCGGGCCGAGACCTGGCATGGCCCGATGCCGCCGGGCAGCCTGGCCGCCCTCGCCGACCTGACCAGCGAGATGGCCACCGACGTTCCGACCGGCGAGCTGGACGTGGAAGCCGCCCGCTGGGACGCCGAACGCCTCGGCACCAACCAGGAACGTCTCACCACCATCGGGTACGCGCTGGTCACCACCGTGATAACCACCGACTCCGGTGAACCGGCCGGATACACCCAGCTGCTCGTGGACGCCGACGGCATCCACGTCCACCAGGACGACACCTACGTCCGGAAGGCACACCGCGGCAACCGGCTCGGCGCGTTCGCAAAGGCTCGCAACGTACGCGAACTCGTCAGCCGGCACACACGGACCCAGCACATTCACACCTGGACCGCCTCGACCAACGACGCCATGCGAACGATCAACGAGAGCTTCGGCTTCCGCCCCGTCGAGGTGACCCACAACATGGAGTCGTCCGGGCACTGACCGGCATGACGACGCGCTGGCCCTTGCTCCCGCAGAGTCCGCCGTTTTCCTGGACTGTCTGGGCCGTGCTCCCGCAGGGTTCGCCGTTCTGCTGGACTGTCTGGGCCGTGTTCCCGCAGGCTTTGCCATCTCGCTGGACTCGCTGATCCGACAGTGCGCCTGTCTGGTCGCAGCCCTCGGCTTCATCGGAATGGCCGGTGTGAGGGGCGATCCTCTCTGGTCGATCGGTGATGCCGCATGGACGACGGGGCCTGCCCCAGCGGGCGAGCAACTCGAAAGCGTCGATGATCATCGGGAGTTCGCCTCCGTCTGAGCTGCCGGGTCTGCCCAGCCGACAGGCTCGCCGGCGACGAATGCTGACGTGAGAGCGCCTGCGACGAGACGTGATGCGGCAGCGCCGGTGGCGGGTGACGGCGAGGGGATGCCTATGACTATGTCGGCGATGGCCGGTAACGCTGACGCGCCGGGCACGAAGTAGCCGTCGTGACCCTCGACGTCGTCGCACGGCAGCGGGAGGGCGCCGAACTCCGGGTCGGATGGCAGGGTGCCGTGGCCCATGCCGAGGAACCGCACGCCTGGAACTCGCCGGATCCAGTCGTCGGGAGCGGCGCAGGCCCATACGCGGGCGGAGGTGTGGAGTGCAGACCTGTCGGCGACGCCCATGCCGGGGCTGCCGATCGCGACCATGTCGGTCACCCGTCCGCTGAGGTGAGGCGCGGCGAGCCCGGCCACGGTGGACCCGTAACTGTGGCCCACGATGGCGACGGACCGGTCGGGACGCCCGAGCAGCAGACCGTCGACGAACCGGGTGAGTGCCTCGGCGCCGGCAGCCGCCCTGTCCTCGCGGACCACCGCGACGCCCATGCCCTCGGGCGGGTCGTAACCCAGCCAGGCCACCACGGCGGCCCTCGCACCTGGATCGGCTGCCTGGATCCGCTCCTGGAGCCGGCGGGCCTGCCATCGTGGCGACCGGCGTTCGACATCGCCGAGCCCGTTGTCGAAATTGGCTACCTCGGTGTCCGCACCGGGGATCAGGATCACCACGCGGTCGGCGGTGTCGAGGTCACCGAGGACCTCGACGACACGGCCGTCGGCGTGGTCGTCGAACGCCAGGATCTGCCGGTCGGCCGACTGCGGGAACCGCGCGGCGTTGGCGGTGTAGCGCAGGGCCGTCGGTGCGCCGTCGAGGTTGCCGACGATCTCCGGATGGCTCCGGGCCAGTATCGCGGCCTCGTCTGACGAGACCCGGGCGAAGAATGCCGAGACCTCGGCGGGTGTGGTGGTGAGTGGGTCCGGTGGTGAGAGCGGGTCGGCCAGCCAGGCGTGCACGACCGCCGGGCTGGGAGGTGCCACCGCCCGCGGCCGTCTGAACAGGGGGACGGCGGCAGGTTGCCCCGGCAGGGGTGGTCTGAGCAGGGTGATCGGAGCGCCGAGCGATCCGGGAGGGAAGGCCGTCGCATCGTGCGGCATCGGCAGGCTCAGGCCGCACACGGCGAGGCCGGTGAGGCCGGCGAGAGCGGCGGTCATGCGGGCGTTCCGGGACTTGATCAGGGCGTGGGGCATGCCATTGAGCCTGGCCACAATCGGCCGTGGACACAGTCGGGCAGGCATGCGGCTGATGGTTCGGTTATCCGAACCAACCTTCCTAGTGCTGGCACCATCGCGCCCGAGGACCCACCGGGGCATGCTGAACCGCGATGAAGAGGATATTGGCCCCGATCTTTGATCGCCGCTCACGCCAAGGGCTGGGATATCTGCTGCTGGTCGCCCCGATCGACCTGATCAGCGGCATCCTTCTCCTGCTCGGTGGGGTGCTCGGCGCGGTGTTGCTGCTGACCCCGCTCGGTGCGTGGCTGCTGGCGGCGGTGCTGCGTGGTGCCGCCGGTCTCGGTGCGAGACGGCGTGAGCTGGCGGCCCGCCTGCTCGGTGACCGGGTTCCCGCGCCGGCACGGCTACCGGTGACGGGCAAGGGCTTTTTCGGCTGGCGGCGGGCGGTTCTCAGCGACCCGGTCGGCTGGCGTGTCCTGGCCTACGCGTTGATCAAGCCGCCGCTGGCGGTGGTGTCCCTGGCGCTGGCCGGTGGCTTCTATCTGTATGGCTTGATCAGCCTGATCTACCTGCCGTTCTACGAGGGCGAGTTCGGCGCGGAGGCCGTCGCCATCATGGTGACCAGCGTGATCCTGCTGCTGCTCGGCCCGTGGATGGTGCGGTCCGTGCTCGGCGTCGAGCGTCTGCTGATCCGGGGACTGCTCGGGCCCAGCCGGGCGAGCCAGCGGATCAGCGACCTGCAGGATTTTCGTGATCGCGCGGTCAACGACGCCGACATCACGCTCCGGCGACTCGAGCGCGACCTGCACGACGGCACCCAGGCCCGGTTGATCGGTGTCGGGATGCATCTGGCCATGGTTCGCGAGCTCGTTACCGCGCAGGCGTCTCCCGACCGTGTCGTGGCGGCGGTCGACACGGCGCAGGCGACGCTCGCCACCGCCGTCGCCGAGCTGCGCGACCTGGTGCGCGGCGTTCATCCGCCGGTGCTCGACAGCGGTCTGGACGCGGCGCTGGCCACCGTCGCGGCCGGCAGCGCGGTGCCGGTGACGGTCGAGACCGACCTGCCGGGCCGACCACCTCCGGCATTGGAGAGCATCGCCTACTTCACGGTGTGCGAGCTGCTGACCAACGCGGGCCGGCACAGTGGCGCCCGCAACGCTTCGGTCCGGGTCGATCTGCGTGACGACGTCCTGCACCTGCGGGTGCACGACGACGGACAGGGTGGAGCCCATCCGCGGGCCGGTGGCGGGCTCGCCGGGCTGACCGAGCGGGTCCGGGTGGTCGACGGCGGTTTGTCGATCGACAGTCCGCCGGGTGGCCCGACGACCGTGACCGTGGAGATTCCCTGTCCGGCACCGATGGAGAGGCGGTAACACCCGGATGCGCATCGTCATCGCCGAGGATTCCGCGATCCTCCGTGAAGGGCTCGCCCAACTGCTCACCATGCGGGGGCACGAGGTGCTGGCCACTGTCGTCGACGTTCCGGCGCTGTTCGAGGCGGTCGCCGTTCAGCCGCCCGATGTGGCGATCGTGGACATCCGGCTTCCGCCGAGCCACACCGACGAAGGGCTGCGGGCCGCGATCCGTCTGCGGCGGGAGGTGCCCGGGACGGGGGTGCTGATCTTTTCGCAGTACGTGGAGACGGCTTTCGTCGCCGAGTTGCTGGCCGGTGGGTCCGAGGGGGTCGGCTACCTGCTGAAGGAGCGCGTGGTTCAGCTGGACGACTTCGTCGACGCGCTGGATCGGGTCGCGGCCGGCGGCACGGCGCTCGACCCGCAGGTGGTCAACCAGTTGTTCGGCCGCAGCCGGAACCGTGACCTGCTCACCGAACTGACCCCACGTGAACGGGAGGTGCTCGACCTGATGGCGCAGGGCCGCTCGAACACGGCCATCGCCGGCGCGATCCGCGTCAGCGAGCGGGCCGTCGAGAAACACGTGACCAACATCTTCGGCAAGTTCGACCTGCCACCGTCCGACGCCGATCACCGACGGGTCCTGGCGGTGATCCGCTATCTCCAGAACTGAGAGGGCAGGCGCCCGGGCCGCCGCATCCGCGACTGGGAGGGCAGGCGCCCGGGCCGCCGCGTCCGCGACTGGGAGGGCAGCCGCCCGGACCGCCGCATCCGCCCGTGTGCCGGCGCGACGAGAACGGCTACGCCACACCGCAGAGGGAACGCGGCGGCCCGGAGACCGGACCGCCGCGCGGGAGTTGGACGGGTTCAGGCGAGGCGCAGCGTTCTCAGCTCTTGAGGCCGTGCTCGATGGCCTCGATGATGCGCGGGCGCAGTTCGGCGGTGCCGATGATGGCGTCCACCGATCCGACCTCGACGGCCCGCTGGATGCTGTGGACGCGGTCGAATTCGGACGCCACCTCGCCCAGCTTCTCCGCCCGTACCGAGGACTGCACCTCAGCCAGGCTGGCCGTGAGGGCCGAACGCTCGGCGGCGGTCGCGGCGGCGACCTGGGACTGCAGCTCGGTGACGCGCGGATCGTTCGCGGTCCGGTTGTTGACCTCGCCGGAGAAGACGACCGCGGCGGCGGGGGCGCCACCGAGGACCGAGGCGAACGAACCCTCCAGGGCCAGGACCGTCATGTTCGGGTTCAGGGCCTTGGAGAAGACGACGAACGCGCCGCCGTGGTACCGGGAGATCACCGTGAAGACGATCGGGCCGTCGAAGTTGACGATGGCCCGGCCGATCTCGGCGCCGTATTCGAGCTGCAGGTTCCGCATCGACTCGGGGGAGCCGTCGAAACCGGACAGGTTCGCGAGGACGACCAGCGGGCGGTTGCCGGAGGCGGCGTTGATCGCCCGGGCGGTCTTCTTCGACGAACGCGGGAACAGGGTGCCCGCCGTGTACGTGTCGGGGCCGTCGGTGGGCGGGAAGCCGCGCCGCGACACCGAACGGGACTCGATGCCGATCAGGCAGACCGGGCGCCCGCCGATGTGCACGTCCTGGACGACCGACGTGTCGGCGTCGGCCATCCCCGCCCAGCGCTCCAGCACCGCGTGATCCTGATCGGACACGGCACGCATGACGGTGCGGATGTCGAACGCCTTCTTACGGTCCGGGTTGTGCGTCGACGAGAAGATCTGGCCGACCGTGGTGAAGTCGCTTCCGGCGAACGTGTGCGGGAAGTCGGACACGTCACGGTCCGCCGGGTCCGCGGTGGACGCCGGACGCGGGCCGCTCTCGCCGGGCGCGACGTACGTGTGGTCGTAGTGCGCCATCAGTACGTCCCGAGCCGCCGGAAGCGACGGCGCCCAGTACTGCGCCTGACCGTTCGGGCCCATCACCCGGTCGTAGCCGCCGATGCCGAAGTTGTCCTCGGCCGAGACACCGCCGGAGAAGTCGAGCGACTGCTTGCCGGTGAGCACCATCGCCGAGTCGGGAGTCATGACCAGGATGCCCTTGGTGTGCATGAGCATCGTGGCCTCGGCGTTCCAGTACGGCTGGGCGCCCACGTTGATGCCGGCCACCACGATGTTGATCTCACCGCCGGCCTGGGTGAACGTGACGATCCGCTTGAGCGCGGCGGCCACCCAGTCCATGTTCTCGGTTCCGGAGGTCATCGAGATCCGGGCGCCCGCGGACAGTGCGAACCACTCCAGCGGCACGTTCATGGACGCGGCCAGGTCGAGGGCGGCGATCACCCGCGCGCACTCCGGCTCGGACAGCGCGCCCAGCGACTTGGTCGGGTCACCGAGCAGCACGACCCGGGTGATTCCCTCGGGGTAACGGTCGGTCGGCGTGGTGACGACGCCGGCCACGATCGCCGCCGAGTTCTTCCCCTTCGGCCGGTCGACGGGCTCGAGCACACCGGACGGCGCCAGGTCGTACTCGGTGAAACTGCCGAGAAGACCGGTGAGCTCGTACGGGTACACCGTCCCGCGTCGCGCGGCCCGCAACACCTTCTGGCGGTAGTCGTCGAGCGGCTGCACCGGATCGGTCGACGGCTCGCCGACGTGAAGGTTCGCGCCGTTGCCCGGTTCGAGCGTGATGGTCACCGCGACCTCGGTGAGCTCACCGCTGGACCGGCGCTGCCGGGCGATGAACTGCACCTCCTCCAGACCCGCCCCGCTGGCGGTCGGGAGGATGCGCTGGACCAGCGCGTTCAGTTCGTCGATGGACAACTCGGTGACCGGCCAGACGTACATCATGATCCGGTTGGTGTCGAACCGCTTGTTCTGCGGACGCAGCGCCTGGATGTTGCGGATCGCATCGAGGGTGAGGGTGATGCCCTCCTCCAGCGCTGGCAGCGCGACGAGCCGGCCGTCGGTCTCGCGGAGCGCGGTCAGGTCGCGGACCTGGTACATCGCGATGAGCCGCTCGTCGGACGGGTTCGACTTGGCGACCGCCTTGAAGAGGTACATCTCCTCGTCGGTGGACGGCAGACGGGTCAGGTCGAACTCGCGCAGCCGCTCAAGCTGGAGGCGCAGCGCGATCTGCGGGTGCAGTCCACGGATGAGGCGGTCCTCGGTGAAAACTCCGGACTCGTCGACGCGGAACGTGAAGTGGTGGTGCATGACCGCGCCGCTGGTGCCCGCGATCGTGGTGGTGATCCGCCGGGTGCCCGACAGGGAGAGGCCGGAGAAAAGGGCGCTGAGCTGCGCCGCCATCTCATCGGCGCCGGGCTGGTCGTCCCAGGCGACGTAGATGTCCGCGACGTCCGAGGAGAGCGCGGCGAGCGTTGCCGGCAGGTCCGCGATGTCGACGGCGGCCGCCGCGACGCGGGTGACGCGGGAACCGGTGTGCGTCGTGGTCATGAACCGGATGTCGCCGACGGACTCGACCGAGAAGGAGGAGAGATCACGGTTCTCGTAATAGCGGCGGGTGAGGACCTCCAGCAGCGGCATGTGGTCCCGCCCCGGCCGCCCGATCCGCTGCCCGACCAGCCGGACCAGCGGTTCCGAGCAGGCCACCATCCGCTGGATGCGCTCGTCGCGGTCCTCCGAGTCCGGGTGGTGGTCGAGGTGCCGCAGGTCGGCGCGGACCGACGCGTACACCTCGGCGCGGGTGCGCCGCAGCAGCGGCTGGGCGTACCAGCGGAAGACGATGCCGCGGGCCAGGTCGGACACCGACGGGAACCGCACCTGGGTGGCCTCGATCAGGTGCTCGAGGGCGATGCCGGCCCGCTCGGCCAGCGTGTCCTGCGGCGGGTTGCCGGCGATCCACTGGTGCAGCACCGACGAGACGACGCCGACGTTCGCGGCCGACCGCTGCAGCGCCAGGAAGATCCGGAAGACCGCGTCCTCCAGCTCCGGCGTCCGGTCGAGGCTCGTCACGCCGTAATGGGCGAGCACCCGCGACAGCCGGTCCTGGAACGCCTGCGGGACACCGGCCCGCTCGATGTCGAGGCTCTGCAGGTAGGTGTGGAAGTTCTCGCGCGGGCTGCGGACGGCGTTGCCGGGTTCGGTCTGCCAGTCGTCGCCCGGCTTGTTGCGGCTGAGCTCGAGCAGGTCGGCGCAGATGGTGAGCAGGTCGATCTCGCCCGGCACGGGGCGGCGGCCGTGGTCGGTCAGGTAACCCTTGACGACGGCCGGCTCGACGTCGTACCCGAGCAGCAGCGCCCGCAGGTCGTCCACATCCTGACCGGCCGGCACCCCGGCGGGCAGGTCGATCTCGACGGCCGCGACGGGGTCGGAGGCGGTCTCCTCCTCGGACGAGAGGGGCTCCAGGCGCATCAGCGGCGCGCCCGTCTCCACCTGGCTGCCGACGGCGACCGGGCACTCCCGCACCCGGGCCTTGAACGGCGCCCGCAGCACGTTCTCCATCTTCATGCTCTCCAGCACGAGGATCGGCGCGCCCGCCTCGACCTCGTCGCCGACGGCCAGCGGCGTGGCCACGACCAGCGCGGGAGCGGGGGAGCGGACCACGCCGCCCTCGTCCCGGCTGACCCGGTGGGTGACCCCGTCGACCTCGATCGTGTGGATCGGCCCGTGCGTCGCCGTGATCAAGCGGAACCGGTGGCCGTTGACGTACATCTGCGCGCTGTGCTCGTCGAACCGCTCGCTGACGACGTCAGCGGTCTTGAACGCCTCGCCCGCCGAGATGCCGACCCGGAAACGGTTGCGCCCGAGCCGGGAGACCTGCACCCGGTAACCGACGCCACGCAGTTTCAGGTCGAGCGGACGGCCGCTGTCGTGCTGCACCTGTGGACGGCCGCCGTGCGCGGTGGCGAGCAGCCGCTGCCGGCTGATCTCCTCCTCGTCCTGGTAGGCCTCGATACCGGCGGCGGCCAGCGCGATCGCCGAGTGCTTGTGGCTGACCAGACGGCCCTCGGCGCGGACCCGGTCGATCCAGCCGGTGTCGGCGCTGCCGTCGATCACCTCGGGCTGGTCGAGCAGGTCGAGGACGAAGCTCTTGTTGGTCGAGCCGCCCTCGATGATGACGGTCGTCTCGGCCATGGCGCGGCGCAGACGGCCGAGCGCCTCGTCGCGGTCCTTCCCGTACGCGATGATCTTGGCAATCATCGAGTCGAACGCAGCCGGGATGCTGTCGCCCTCGCTGACCCCGGTGTCGACCCGGATACCGGGACCGGCCGGCAGCGCCAGCCGCGAGATACGGCCCGGCGACGGCGCGAAGTCACGGTCCGGGTCCTCGGCGTTGAGCCGTGCCTCGACCGCGTGGCCCTGCTCCGCCGGGGGGTCACCGACGAGGCGGCCGCCGGCGGCCACGTGCAGCTGGAGCTTGACCAGGTCGGTGCCAGTGGTGATCTCGGTGATCGGGTGCTCGACCTGCAGGCGGGTGTTGACCTCGAGGAACGCGAACAGCCCGTCACCGGGGTGGTAAAGGAACTCGACCGTGCCGGCGCCCTTGTAGCCGACGGCGAGCGCCAGCCGGACCGCCGACGACTTCAGCTCCGCCGCCTGCTCGGGAGCCATCACCACCGAGGACGACTCCTCGATGATCTTCTGGTTGCGCCGCTGCACCGAACAGTCCCGGACACCGAGCGCCCACGCGCCGCCCTGACCGTCCGCGATCATCTGGACCTCGACGTGCCGGGCGCCGGTCACCAGGCGCTCCAGGAACACGACGCCCGAACCGAACGCCCGCAGCGCCTCCTGGCTCGTCCGCTCGTACGCGTCGGTCAGGTCCTCGCCCGAGTCGACCCGCCGGATACCGCGCCCGCCACCACCGGCGGTCGCCTTCAGCATCAGCGGATAGCCGATCTCGTCACCGGCACGCAGGGCGTCCTCGAGCGTGGCGACCTCACCGCGGCTCCACGGCGCGACCGGGACGCCGACCTCCTCGGCGATCAGCTTCGAGCCGATCTTGTCACCGAGCTTGCGCATCGCCTCGGCGCTCGGCCCGACGAACGTCACCCCGATCCGGTCGCACAGCTCCGCGAACACCGGGTCCTCGGCCACGAAACCCCAGCCCACCCAGGCCGCGTCGGCCTCGGTGTCCTTCAGCGCCTGCTCCAGCAGCCCATGATTGAGGTACGGGCGCGCGGCCGCCGGGCCCAGCGGATACGTCAGATCCGCCTCACGCACGAACGTCGCGGTCCGGTCCTCGTCGGTGTAGAGGGCGACCGTCTCGATCCGGGTCCCGGTCTCCGCGGACAGATCCCGCACGGCGTGGATGAGCCGCATCGCGGCCTCTCCACGGTTGATGATCGCGACACGCCTGAACACTTGCCGAGCCTCCCTGACGCCCATCCAGCTATCTCCACCCTCACCCTCCCGGCTACCGACCGGTCGAGCCATGGGCCGGATCATGCATGTCGCGCAGCGCAATTTGTAGGAATCCCACAAACCCGGTTGTCCGCCATGGCCAGGAAGGCGGTTCTCACCGTCCGTCAAACCACAAACCACGCTGAGGTACGGCCAGTGCTGACCCAAAAGCACCATTCGCGAACCGGGGCACCCCCGGCGACGCAGGCGGGACCTCCCGGCCCCGGCGCCGCCGCCGGGATGGAAGGCGACCCCTGCGGCTACAGCCTGTCCGCGGCCAGCCGGAAGACCTTCGAGTCGCGGACCTGGAACCCGAGCCGCTCGTACAGCCGATTCGCCGCGGCCCGCGAAGGCCGTGACGTGAGGTCCACGGTACGCGCACCGGCTGCCCGCGCGATCCGTACCGCCTCCGTGGTCAGCGCCGCACCGACCCCGCGCCCACGGGCGTCGCCGTCCACGACCACGTCCTCGATCCACGCCCGCAGACCCGTCGGGATCGGGAAGGTGACCAGCGTCAACGTGCCCATGATCCGGCCATCGACCCGCGCCACCAGCAGATGGTTGCCGGGCCACCCGACCAGCTCACCGAGCGTCCCCGCGTCGAGGACAGGCGCCGAGCCGGACAACTGCGGGAGCAGCCGGCCGAACGCCTCCACCAGCTCATCGGTGACCGACCGTACGACCTCGATGTCGACACTCACAGCGGCGACCCTAACAGCGGGTCATCACCATCGGGCCGGCGCTTCCCCGCATCTCCTACTGTCGGGGCGTGGAGCTGATCGAGATCCGCCGCTACCCGGTTAAATCCCTGCTCGGCGAGTTCCTGCCGGTGGCCGTGGCCGGCGACCGGGGTCTGGAGGGTGACCGGCTGTGGGCGGTACGCGACGCTGACGGCAAGTTCGGCAGTGGCAAGAACACCCGCCGGTTCCGCCGCATGCCGGGCCTCTTCGGTCTCCGTGCCTACACCCTCGGCCCACTCCACGTCGTCGAGTTGCCGGATGGGCGCCGCTTCGACACCGAAGACCCCGGCGTCCACCCGGCGGTCAGCGAGGTGCTCGGCCGCCCGGTCACGCTGGCACGCGAGGCCGCGGTTCCGCACCACGACGAGGGCCCGATCAGCGTGATCACCACGGCCGGAATCCGCGCACTGACCGCCCTGACCGGCGGCGGACCGGACGGCGCCGCCGTCGATCCGCAGCGTTTCCGGGCCAACCTGCTGATCGGCACGCCCGGCACCGGCCACCCGGAGGACGACTGGGCAGGCCGCCGCCTGCGCCTCGGCGCGGACGTGATCCTCCGCGTGATGCGGCCGCTGACGCGCTGCGTGATGATCGACATGCCGCAGGACGCCGCTCCCGCACGCAACGACCTGCTCAAGACGCTGGCCACCCACCACGGGATGACCTTCGGCGTCGTCGCGACCGTCGAGTCACCCGGCGTCCTCCACACCGGCGACGCGTGCACCCTGCTGTAACCCCACCCGCGGCCGAACGTCAGGCCGGCTGCGGGGTGGGTTTGCGGGCTGGGCGGGTGGGGTTTGTGGGCTGGGCGGCGGCCGACGCGGGTGGGGTTTCTGGGCTGGGCGGCGGCCGGTTGCGGCATGGGGCTCGTGGGCTGGGCGGCGGCAGAGGCCGGTGGGGTTCGTGGGCCGGGCGACAGCTGGCGCGGTGTGGGTTTTGTGGCTGGGCGGCGGCTGGCGCGGTGTGGGGTGTTGTGGCTGGGCGGCGGCTGGCGCGGTGTGGGGTGTTGTGGCTGGGCTACGGCTGGCGGGGTGCGGGCATGTTGTACGGGGTGGTCGTGGTCAGCACGGCGAAGCCCAGGCGCTCCAGGATCGGGCGGCTCTGGTCGGAGGCGTCCACCTGCAGGTACTCGTAGCCGAGGTCGGCGGCGATCCGGGCCCGTTCGGCGACCAGGGCACGGTAGATGCCGCGGCCCCGCCACTGCGGCGCTGTGCCGCCACCCCACAGGCCGGCGAAGGCGGTGCCGTGGTTGACGTCCATCCGCGCGCCGGACACCGGCTCGTCACCGGCCATCGCCACGAACAGGTACGCGTTGCCGGGATCGTTGGCCAGCTGGTCCAGCGCACGGTGCCGCAGCCAGTCGGCGCTCTCACCGAACGCCTTCTCACTCGCCTGGACCATCAGCTCGACACCGGCCGCGTCGGTGACGCGATCAATCCGTACGCCATCGGGAAGTTGACCTTCGACCTTGAGATCTCGGATCGCGCCGACCATCAGCGTCTCCTGCTCGTCCGGGACGAGGCCCGCGGCGAGCAGGCGTTCCGGCAGGTCAGCGGGCTGATCGTAGGCGTAGAGCTTCCATTCGAAGCCGAAGCCCAGCTCGGCGAACCGCTGCACCTGCCGGGCAATCACCGCGTCGGCATCGGACTCGCCGAGGCCGGACCAGATGACCGCGTTCCACCCCAGCGGATCGGTCGCGACGTGCCGGATCGCCGGTCCATCCGGTTCGATCCGGGAATCCGAGCCCTCGGCCCGGACCTCCCGCCGCATCTGCCGGTCGAACAGGGCGAGCACCTCATCATGATCCATCCGCTGAGCCCAGCATCCCGCCGACCGATTCGGCAACACATTTTCACTACAGCGCCGGCCGCCGGGGGCACCGACTGATCGATTCGCGGAGAAGGCTCAGGGCCTGCATCGAAGTGGGGGACACCTGGACCTCGCCTCGCTCCGACCCCCACTTCGGTGCGGGCCCTAGTTCCCGGCGATCTCGAAACCGAGGATCACCGCGGCCGAGACGACGACCTGGCCGGGCGCCAGGTCCTCCGCCGAGGTCTCGCCGCCGCCACCGTGACTCCGGTAGCGTTCGGCGCCCGGGCGCTCCGGGTCGACGTCCTCGATGTGCACGACCGGCCCGAGCACGACCCCGGCCGCCTCCGCGTACAGCTCAGCCTTGCGCCGGGCGACGGCGACCGCCTCCCGCCGGGCCCGCGCCCGCAGGTCGGGCTTGGTGACGGTGTCGAAGTCGACGGACTTGATCTCGGTGACACCGGCCGCGATGAGTTCGGTGAGCAGCCCCTGGGTGTCGTCCAGGTTCCGCGACTCGACGACGAACGAGGCCGTGCACTCGTGACCCCGGAACTTGCGCTCGGCGCCGTAACCGTTCCACGCCGCCGACAGATCGAGCCCGGACCGCTGCACCGCTGAGTCCGGGACACCGTGCTCCCGCAGCACCCGCCTGACCTCTCGGACCGTCCCGTTGACCTGCGCGAACGCCTCGGCTGGCTGCGGCTCAATCCGGGACACCTCGAAACGCACGCGAACGAGATCCGGCTTCGACTTGACACTCGCCGCCCCGAAAGCGGTCACACCCCATGGGTTCTCGATCAGCTGCACGGTGCGGAGCGTAGCGACGGATGTCCATCCCGGCCGGAATGATGATCGCGTGCTGACTGACGAATGGCTGGCCGGATGGGCGGAGCTGCTCCGGGCCGCGGTCGGGGCGGCGCTGCGCGACGTCGTCGCCGGCTTCCCGTTCGAGGCGGGTGAGCACGAGGTCGGCCCGCCCGCGCCGCCGGAGCGACTGGCCGAGCTGCGCGAACGGATGCCGTGGGTGCCGGACGGGATCGTCACTCTGCAGCGCGTCGTCGGCCCGGCGTCGCTGCCGGACATCTGCAACGGGTACTTCCTGTACTCGGCCCGCGACCTGCCCGGCTTTCTCGATCACCGGGACGGCCGGCCGGACCGGCTGGACGAAGCGGCGGTCGACGTCGTGGTGTTCGGCGGCAACGGCGGCGGTGACCAATATGCGACAACGCTCGACGGGCGGGTCTTCCGGCTGCAGGAGGCCGGGTACGTGGGTGGCGTCTACAGCGGCCCCGGAATCACCGCCGTGGCCGATGACCTGCGTGAGTTTCTCGAGAAGCTCCTCGAAGCGGTCGTCGCGTTCGGTGACGGCGGCCACATCACGGACCTCTGAGGCGCAACTAATCGCCCATCCGGGTAGCGGCGGCATCAACCGGACGGCCAATACCGTACGTTACGGAGCGACACCAGGCTCACGCTGTGAACTTGCCGCCTCCTCAGGACCCGTGGGCTGCCCCGGGGGAGCCGCCGCCCACCCACTACGTTCCGTATGCGCCTCCCAGTGACCCGGTGCCACTGGGGGTGAGCCCGGCGCAACTGGGAAGGAGCCCGGCGCCCCTGGCAATGAGGCCGCCCGCGCGCTGGCAGCCCTGGCACAAGGCGGTGCTGGGCGCCCTCGGCGTAGTGACCCTGGGCCTGTGCGCGATCGTGATCTTCGCGCCCGACACCGGGTCCGGGCCGGCCACGTATCCGGGTGGTAGCGCGGCCGCGGCCGTACGGCAGGCGGCCACCGTCGATGCGGACGAGAGCCCGGCCCGGACCGCGACCACGGCCACGGGCCAGAAGCCCGGCACCACCCCGGTCGCGTCGAAGTCCGCCAAGCCGTCGGCGACCACGCGCGGGCCGGACGCGACGAAGACCCCGCCGAAGACTCCGGTGACCGTCCACTACGCGGACTGCGACGCCGCTCCCGGCGAGCTGGCCAGCGGCGACCCCGGCTATCGCGCCGGACTGGACCGCGACGGCGACGGGATCGCCTGCGAGTCGAACGGCGACGACCACGTGCCCGTCGAGACCGAGGAGCCGGCCACCGGCACCGACCCGCGGTTCGACACCTGCGCGAAGGCCAACGCCGCCGGCTACGGCCCCTACGTCCGCGGCACCGATCCGGAGTACGACTGGTACATCGACCGCGACTCCGACGGGATCGCCTGCGAGCGGTAATAGTCGCTTCCGCCCGGAATCGCCTGTCGGCCGCCGATTTGCGGGATCATGAAGAGCGTGATTGGGCGCACGTTCGGGATCCTGTCGCCGTTCGTCGGAGGGGACTACTACGGGGCGATCATCGAGGGGATCAACGCGGCCGCGGTGGCCGGTGGTGACCGGGTGATGGCCGTACAGACGCTGGACCCGGGGTCGCACAGCGCGGACCGCAGCGGTCTGCCGGACTTCCACCGGCCGGTGGCGTGGCGGCACGTCTCTGGGCTGGCGGTGCTGCCGGGAGCCGTGTCACCCGAATACGCGGCGGCCGCCCGGCGGGCCGGGCTGCCCGTCGTCATGGTGGCGGCCGAGTCGGCGGGCCCCGGCATGTCGGTGGTGGCGGCCGACAACCGCAGCGGAGTCCGCGACGCGGTCGCCCACCTGATCGAGCACGGTCACGAACGGATCGCCTTCGCCGGTTACATGGCCCACTTCGACCTGCGGGAACGCGCCGCCGGGTACGTGGCCGGGCTGTCCGAGCACGGGTTGTCACCGCTGCTTTTCGACGCCGGCGACAACCACGAGTCGGGCGGCGAGTCGGTCGCGGACGCGCTGATCCGGGCCGGGATGCCGGTGACCGCGATCGTGCTGGGCACCGACCGCAACGCGATGGGGCTGATCGCGCGGCTGATCGATGCCGGGTACGACCTGCCGCGTGACCTGGCGGTGGTCGGGTTCGACGACATCGCCGACGCCGCGTACCTGCGCCCCGCCCTGTCCAGCGTGCGGCAGCCGCTGGACGCGCTGGGTGCGGCCGTCTACGACCTGATGGACAAGCCACCGCAGACCCTCCAGGTGCCGACGCTGTTCCAGCCCCGCGAGTCGTGCGGCTGCCGGACCGGCGGTCTCGCCGTCTCCGAGGAGCACACCCGGGAGCTGTTCGGCCAGGTCCGCTACCTGCAGGACACCCTCAACGTGCAGTACGAACTGGGCGTCGCGCTGCTGGCCGGGCAGGGCGGCGGCGACCCGGCGCATCTGGACTGGCTGGACCAGACTCCGGCGCTGGCCGGTTGTCTCGGCATGTGGGACAGTGGCGAGCCGGAGAAGCTGAACGTGGTGGGCGCGTTCCGGTGCCGGGTGTCCGGCGTACTTCCCGTGGATGAATTTCCGCCGGCCGATCTGTTCGAACTGGCCGACGGGCCGGCCGGCGACATCGTGTTCACGGTGCCGGTCCGCAGCCGGATGCGGGACTGGGGGATGCTCGCCGCGGTCGGCCGCATCCAGTCGGCCACCCCGCCCGGCCGCGAGATGATGAACCACTCCGGGTCGCTGCTGGCAAAGGCCCTCGACTACCGGGTGATGGAGGAACGGCTGCGTACGGCCGCGATGCGCGACCACCTGACCGGCCTGCCGAACCGTCTGCTTCTGGAGGACCGCCTCACCCAGGCCGGGCTGCGGGCGGCACGCGAACCCGGCTACCGTTTCGCGGTGCTGCTGCTCGACCTGGACGGGTTCAAAGCGGTCAACGACGCACTCGGGCACGCGGCCGGTGACCAGCTGCTGGTCCAGGTGGCGAGGCGGCTGACAGCGGCGTTGCGGCGCACCGATACGGTAGCCCGGCTGGGTGGGGACGAGTTCGTCGTACTGATCGACGACGTCTCCGGGCCGGGCGGGGACGAAGCGGTCCGCGCCGGGATCGAGGCCACGGTGACCGAGCCTTACACGATCGACGGGCAGGTCGTCGAAGTGGGGCTGAGCATCGGGTCCGCGGTCTCCGGTGACGGGTCGGCCGACCCCGACCTGCTGCTGCGCGAGGCTGACGCCGCCATGTACCGGGCGAAGTCGGCCGCGCGTCGACGATGACGGATGCCGTGGAGAAAGCGACGTGACGACTGATCAGCCCGGCCAACTCGCCAGGTGGGGACATGCCGAGGCCTGGCACGAGCAGTGGACCGATCTGAACCACTTCCTCATGGTGTACAAATTCGGACTCGCTGAGATCAACACGAAGATCACCATCCTCGCCGAGGAGCTGACCCACCGCGGTTCCGGCAATCCCATCGAACACGTCAGCCCGCGCCTCAAGTCCCCGGCGAGCATCACGGCGAAGGCCCGGCGGCTCAACTGCCCGCTGCACTTCGACGACATGCGGGCCCGGATCCGCGACATCGCCGGAATCCGGATCGTGTGCAGTTTCGTCTCCGACGTCTACACGGTCGCGAACATGCTCACCCGCCAGCCCGACGTCAACCTGGTCGTCACCAAGGACTACATAGCCAAGCCCAAGCCGAACGGTTACCGCAGCCTGCACCTGATCGTCGAGATCCCGGTGTTCATGTCCGACCGGGTGGTCGCCGTGCCGGTCGAGGTCCAGCTCCGCACGGTCGCCATGGACTTCTGGGCCAGCCTCGAGCACAAGATCTACTACAAACACGACCCGGACGTCGTCCCTCCGCGCCTGCGCGACGAACTCACCGCCGCCGCCGAGGACGCCGCGCGGCTCGACCTGCGCATGGAACGCCTGCATCGCGAGATCCACGGGCCAAGGCGCTGATTTTGTACGGGACTCGCAGCCCTTCGCCGGACCACACAGTCCCGTGATAGCGGCGCGACGCAGGCCCGGCGCACGGCCCCAACGCGACCGCCGGGGCTGAGGCCTTCGGTCACCGCTACCGCCCCGCCGCGCCCCCACTCCTCCCACGCCCGGCCTCCCCGCCGCCCGGCGTTCGTGTTGTCCGGCGGTCGTGCCGTCCGGCGTTCGTGCCGTCCGGCGGTCGTGTTGTCCGGCGGTCGTGCCGTCCGGCGGTCGCGTCAGTCGGCGGTCGCGTCGCCGCTCGCCCCTCACCCTCGCCTCCCAGATCTTGTGCGGTTGCGGTTGATCGGGCGGCGTAGCCGCACAAGATCGCCTTTCCCTTCGCCGTTTCGCCATCCTGGCGGCAGATCTTGTGAGGTTCGGGTCGAGATGACGGCCGAACCTCACAAGATCTGCCGCATCGATGAGCGTTGGCGGCGGCCAGGGCGGCCGGCCGCCCCGCGTCGCAACCGTTTGACAGCGCCCCTCGCCGATCTTGTGAGATTCGGGCTGCCCGGTGGGCGGAAGCTCACAAGATCGGCGAGGGCTGAGTCAAGCGACCCCTTCGCCTCCGTTCTCGCGCCCAGATCATGTGAGCTTCGGTCAGAAGTTGATCATCGCTCCAGGTTCCTCAACGGTTGTGGACCTTGACTATTGATAGTCGCCGATAGCACAGGCAACGCCAAGATCGCGGCGAGAGCGAGGGCGAGGGCGAGGGCGAGGGCGAGGGCGAGGGCGAGGGCGAGGGCGAGGGCGAGGGCGAGGGCGAGGGCGAGG
>NZ_PVMZ01000029.1 GCF_003001815.1 Actinoplanes italicus | reverse complement strand
ATCGCTTCTTTCCCACGCTCTCCATGATGCTGGACATCCTCCCGGAGACCCCAGGTCCCCTGATCTTGGATGTCCGTCAAAACGGGGCAGGCCCACCTACGTGGTCACCCACGCCCATGGGCGCGCCACAAATCACCACACTCCGCCGTGCCCGGCTTCGTGGTGACCCGCGCCCGTATATGCGCCACGGGTCACCACGCGGCGGGAGGGGCGACCCGCCGCACTGGCGGACTCGGTTGACCGCCGGCAGACGGCTCGGCCTGGATGTCCGCCAGCCGATCGGTGGGATGTCACAACCGCAGAGTGGGACACCCGGCTGCGGCGGGAGCCGGGAACCGTTGCGGCCAGGGCCTGTATCGGAGTGGGACCGGAGCGAGGCGAGGTTCAGGTGTCCTCCGGGTGGGGCGCCGTGGGCGCCCGGACACCGGGGTTGCATCCGGGCGTTCGCGGCGTCCGGCCGGGCGGCGGCTGGGCCACGCCGCAGCCCGGCGGCTCGGCCACCCACAACCCAGCGGCTCGGCCACCCACAACCCCGCGCCTCGGCCACCCACAACCCAGCGGCTCGGCCACCCACAACCCCGCGCCTCGGCCACCCACAACCCCGCGCCTCGGCCACCCACAACCCCGGCCGGCGGCTGGGCCACGCCGCAGCCCGCCTCCCGCTTCGATACAAGGGCCTCTAGGAGCCGCTGGCACTCGGCCGTGGGGACAGTGCCTCGGCGATCTGGGCCGAGAGCCCCGGCACGGTGTTCGCCCCACTGGTGAACGGCGCCATCGCGGCGGGCGTGAGCCCGCGGACGGTGCCGCCGTCGTCGAATCCGTGGCCAACGCAGGAGGAGTACCGCACGGTGATCTCGGTAAGCCCGGCCGCCGACTCAACCCGCAGAACGATCGCCTCACGGCCCCAGGCCACCTCGGGTGAGCAGTCCTGTGGACGGTCGGGCCCGCCGCCTCTCGGCGCCCGGACGACGCCCTGCAACGCCCGCTGGGCCGGACCGGCGTCCAGCCGCAGGCTGGAGATGATCGCGCCGCGCGGGTCGAGCTCGTAGCGGCAGGCGGAGAGCGACGTGACGTCACGAAGCGCGGCGATGTCCGGCCCCGCCGGAGGCCGCCACTGCGTCGTCGTGCTGATCGGATGGGTGGCCGGGCATCGGTACGCGTCGACGTCGACCCGGTGGATCGTGGCGACGATGCGTTCCCGCCGCTCGGCGGGGGTCTGGACGATCACGTCGACAACCGCCGTACGGATCGTCGTGCGGTCACCGGAGTTCAGGACGCCCTCCGGTTCACCGGGCATCGCCTGACCGAATCCGACCACCCAGCCGGTGTTCTTGATCAGGTTTCCGCCGTCGGGGCAGCCGATCGCCGGGACCGGGGCGCCGGGCCGGGCCACGATCGGCTTTCGTTCCGAGTCCGTCTCGATGCACCACGCGTCGAGGCGGAGGGCACGGTCGTCCCAGCCCCATTCGCCGGGCACGCCGACCTGGACGCCTCCGTAGGACTCCCACCGCCATCCGGGCGGCAGCTCGGCAGCCGTGTCCGACCGCGAGGGGGCCGGTGAGGGGAGCCCGGCCACCTCCGGCGACGCCCACGCCGGGAGCATCAGCACGGCCAGCACGGCGATCACCGATCGTAGGCTCATGGCCGGTACGACGGGCCGTCGCGGCCGCGGGTTCCCGGACGGCCGTAACCTTCGGGCATGGAAATCACGACGGCCGAGTGGACGGTGGCGGGCCGCCTGGTCACCGCGACGGCCGGCAGCGTCGTCGGCAACCGTTACCGGGACAACTTCGACGTGCTGCACCTCGACACGGTACGTCCGCTCGCGGTGGTCGCGGACGGGATGGGCGACGGTCCCGGCAGCACGGCCGCCGGGCGTACATCGGTGGAGGTCTTCGTCCGTGAGACGGCGGCGGTGACCGGACCGGCGGCCTTGCGTGCCGCCGTGGCCGGGGTGCAGAGGGCGGTCAGGGACGCGGGGCGCCGCATCGACGGGCTGACCGGATGCACCCTGACCGCTTTCGTTCAAGACGCTGACGGTCCGGGCGAGGAAGGCAGCGTCTGGATCGTGCAGCTGGGCGACTCGCGGGCCTACCGGGTGCGCGACGGCGTCCTGGAGCTGCTCACCTCCGATCACACCGCGGCCTGGCTGGGCATCCTCAACGGGTGGTACGCGCCGAACTCCCGGGAGGCCTGGATCGACCGGCATCGGCTGACCCGCTATGCGGGCCATCCCGGCATGCCGGAACCCGATCTGCTCAACGTCAGCCTGCGCCCGGGTGACCGATTCCTACTCTGTACGGACGGCGTCTCCGACCAGCTCGACGACCGGTTCCTGGCCGCCGCTCTGACCGGGCGGGCAACCGTCCACGAGCTGCTGGAGTCGACCCTGACGGCGGGCGGCGACGACAACGCGACCGTGGTTCTGATCGACGTCAGCTGAGACGGCGCAGCACGAGGAGCCCGCCGACGCCGGGGATCAGGCCCAGCATCCGGGTGCCGGCGGACAGGCCCGGACGACGCAGGGTGAGGATCACGACGACCAGGTACGCGCATCCGTGCACCGGCCCGCCCAGTGACGTGACCGGGTCCAGGTGCACGGTGGCCAGGTTGAGCAGGAGAACGGCGAGCGAGATCAGCTCGGCCCACGAGGCGGCGCGCACGGTCAGGCCCCGGTCGTCGAGCCGGGGCGGACGATCATCAGCACGGTGACCGTGGCCCAGAGCAGGTTGAAGATCCCGGTGACCATGCCCAGCCGTGTCACCGCCTCTCCTGCCAGAACCCGCTCCTGACCGGGAAGGATCACCAGCGCCAGGATCAGGGCGGCGGCCCCCGTAAGGCCGATCGAGGTGATCAGCCAGGCGTCGCCGAGCACGCCGAGGCTGCTCGCGGTGGCCAGGCCGAAGACCGGTACGGCAACGCCGACCAGGCTGTAGACGCGGCAGATGCGGTGCAGCAGCGTGAGCCGGGACCGGTCGGAGCGCCGCGCCACGGCCGGGAACATGCTGGCCGCCACGGTGACCGGGCCGATCGCGATGATGGCGGCGAGCACGTGCAGGGAGAGGAGCAACTTCGTCACGCGGGGAACGCTAGGCATCCGGTGAGCGCGCCGGAACTGGCAGGATTGCCCACCTGCAACGGATTCCGGCCAACGGTGGCCGTAGGGTGGCGGCATGCACACGGTCGTGGTTCTCGCCCTGGACGGGGTCATCCCGTTCGACCTGTCGACGCCGATCGAGGTGTTCAGCCGGGTGCGGCTCGCCGAGGGCGGCACCGCGTACGAGGTGCGGATCTGCGCGGCCACGCCGTCCGTCGACGCCGGCGCGTTCAGTCTGCGGGCGCCGTGGGGACTCGACGCGCTCCTCGACGCCGACACGATCATCCTGCCGGGGTGTGCGGATCCCGGCGTGGCCGTACCGCAGGAGGTTGTTGATCACCTGCGGAAAGCCGCGGCGGACGGTGCCCGGATCGCCTCCATCTGTTCCGGAGCCTTCGTCCTGGCCGCCACCGGCCTGCTCGACGGGCTGCGCGCCACCACGCACTGGCTGGCCGCCGGAGCGCTCGCCGCCCGGTACCCGGAGATCGACGTCGACCCGGACGTCCTCTACGTCGACAACGGCCAGTTCCTGACCTCGGCCGGAGCCGCCGCGGGCCTCGATCTGTGTCTGCATCTGATCAGGCGGGACCACGGTTCGGCGGTGGCCGCGGACGCCGCTCGGCTGTCGGTCATGCCGCTGGAGCGCGAGGGTGGCCAGGCCCAATTCATCATCCCCGAGCAGCCGCCCGTGCCCCGCGGCGAGGGCCTCGAACCGCTGCTGCGCTGGATGCAGGAGAACACCGACATCGACCTGACCCTGGGCGATCTGGCCGCCCGGTCCGGCATGAGCATCCGCACCCTGAACCGCCGCTTCCGTGAGCAGACCGGCACGACGCCGCTGCAGTGGCTGCTGCGGGCCCGGGTCCGGCAGGCCCAGCACCTGCTGGAGACCACCGACCAGCCGGTCGAGACCATCGCCGGTCATGTCGGTTTCGGATCACCGACCGCGTTCCGTGACCGGTTCAAGCGCATCGTCGGCGCGAGCCCGCACGCCTACCGGACGGCGTTCCGCGGTTCGAGACCGGCCGCCGCACGCCAGCGGGCGACCTCGTCGTCGTGGGACCCGGAAGCGGTCGCGGCGGTGACGGCGGCCGGATCCGCGCAGCCGCTGAGCAGCGTCAACGGCCAGGCCGGCACACCCTCCCCGTCGTCGTAGGCCGTCCATCCGAGAGCCCCGCCGAAGCGCCAGGCCCGCCCCGCGGCGTCAGCCACGTCGTCACCGAGCTCGAGGAACGCGTACGGCCGGAAGATCGTCTCGAAGGTGATCGGCACACCGCCGTCGACCTCCACGGTGGTGCCCTGGAACTCGTACTCCGGGTTCGGCTCCTCCCCCGCCCGCAGCACGAGCAGGACTTTCGTGGGCCGGGGCAGCCAGCCGGTCAGCTGCGGTTCGTCGAACTCGTCGGCCTCGAGGACGTGCACGATCCGCGGCGGCATGCCGACCCGGCACGTGTCACCGACGGTGAGGCTGCCGGTCGGCGGCTCGGTCACGTAGAGCTCGTCCGGATCGTCCAGGCCCAGCGCGGCGTCACCGCTCCACCGGACGTCCTCGGACTCCGGATCGATCTCCCACCAGGGCCATCGGATGCTGACGTGGTACCTGTCCAGGCCGGTCACGACGGTCGGCGCGAAGGGGCAGGAGACAACCAGCACGTCACCGGCGCGGAACGACATGGGCGGCAGCCTAACGACCAGATCAAGGGCGGGGTGCGGTACGGGTCCACGAGCGCTCACCGCGGCGGCCGCCGATCGTGGCGACACAGCATGAGCAGATGTGCCGGACCTCGTCCTCGGCTGTGATCATGCCGGTGGCCCGGAAGTCGAACGGCACGTGCGGGAACCTCGCCATGCGCATCGGATTGCCGCGTCGCTCCGGCGCCGCGGCATCACCCTGCCGGGGGTGGTGCTGGGAATCGGCATCCAGGTGGTTCAGGTGCACTTCCTGCTGGCCGGGTACCTGTTCGCGTGGGTGGTGGCCGGACCGGACCCGGCGCCACGACGGCCGTCGGTTCCCGTACGGCTGATGGTCCTGGGGGTGGCGATCGCCTTTCACGCGGTCTTCTCGCAACTCATGTTCGCCGGGGTCGTCGGCGATCCGGCGACACCGCGGGCCGAGCGCGAGGGCGGCGCCGAGTTGATGTACTACGGCGGAGACATCGCCGAGCTTCTCCTCGCCGCCGCCCTCGTCACACGATGGCGTCCGCGTCGTCAGGGTACGAACACCGCGCGTACGCAGTCGTCCTTCTTCTCCTTGAAGATGCGGTAGCCCTCCGGCGCCTCGCCGAGCGGCATCACGTGCGTCGCCAGATACTCCGTGACCAGTTCGTTCTTCGCCATCCGCTCGAGCAGCATGGGGATGTAACGCTGCCCGTGCATCTGCGCTCCGCGTACCGTCAGACCCTTGTTCATCAGCGCGCCGAGCGGAAACTTGTCGACGAACCCGGCGTAGACGCCGAGGACGAAGACGGAGCCGCCTTTACGGCAGGCGTGGATCGCGTCGCGGACCGCCACAGGACGGTCGGTCTGCAGCCGGAGCTGCTGTTTGAGCTGGTCGTAGGCGAACTGCGGACCCGGCGAGTGCGCCTCCATGCCGACCGCTTCGATGCACACGTCCGGCCCGCGGCCGCCGCTGCGTTCACGCAGCTCACCGGCGATGTCGTCACTCTCGTAGTTGAGCGTCTCGGCGCCGACGTGCCGCCGCACCTGGTCGAGGCGGTTCTCCAGACGGTCGATGACGATCACCCGATCGGCGCCGAGCAGCACGGCGGCGCGGGCCGCCATCTGCCCGACCGCCCCGGCGCCCCAGACCGCGACGACGTCTCCGGGCCCCACCCCGCCGAGATCGGCGCCCATCCAGCCGGTCGAGGCGGAGTCGGAGGCGAAGACGGCCCGCTCATCACTGACGGTGTCCGGCACGGTGAACGCGCCGACGTCAGCGAACGGCACCCGGATGTACTCGGCGTGACTGCCGGCGTTGCCACCCATGGCGTGCGAATAGCCGAAGCAGCCGCTGGGCGCCTGACCCCACATCGTCTCCGTGATCGCCGGGTTCGTGTTGCCGTTGTCGCACAGCGAGAACAGTCTCTGGTCGCAGTACCAGCAGCTGCCGCACGAGATGAACGACGACACCACGACACGGTCACCGGCCCGGTGGTTGCGCACGTCCGGGCCGACCTCGACGACCTCGCCGAGGAATTCGTGCCCGAGCACGTCACCCTTCTCCATGAACGGGATGTAGCCGCCGATCAGGTGCAGGTCGGAGCCGCACGTCACCGTCCTGGTGACCTTGACGATGATGTCGCCCGGGTTGCGCAGCTCGGGGTCAGGGACGGTTCCGACCGCGAGCTTGTTGATGCCCTGCCACTGCAACGCCTTCACAGCAGACCTCCTTCACGACCGTGCGCGGTAACCTTCTGCAACGGCCGGTTCAGTGGTGTCGAGACGGTCGTGGGCGGCCCGGACGGCAACAGAACGTCACCGGCCTCCAGCAGCGACCGGGTCTCCCGCAGCGCCCGCCGCACCTCACCGTCGGTGATCGGGGAGCCGTCCGGGATCCGGATCGCGATCTCGGTCCCGCGTCCACCGGGCGCGGCCGCGAGGCTGACCTCGACCCGGTCGACGATCTCGCTGAGAGAGCCTGGCAGCTGGGTGACCTCCAGTTCGACCAGCGGCCGGTACACCGTCACCACATGCCGGTGCCGGGCCGGCGTCCTCCGCTTCGCCCTGCGTCCGACGGCGACGGCCGCGGCGCCCGCCACGAACGGCCCGGCGATCAACAACACCTTCCCGGTGCGACTCATGCCTGCTCCTTTCGCTCGACGGCCACATACCACGCTGGTACGCGCCTAAACGGCGCCGAGCGATCCGGTCACTCACCGCAGGCTCCCGGGTTCCGCTGCCGACATTCACGATGGGGTACGCACGGAGTCGTGACCAACCGCAATCAGGGCCGCACCGCCATCGCGAACGCGCGCGATGCGCGGCGCAAGGCCCCAACGCGACCGCCGGGGCTGAGGGCGTCTGGTCACCGTCGGACCCGGCCGTGTCGTACCGCTGCATCACCAGGGGTGGAGACGGCAGTACGACACAGCCGGCGGGAGGGACGGCGGCGGCCACCGCCGCGGGGGTGACGGTGGCCGCTTCGGGGGGGGCCGGGTTCAGCCGAAGATCGACGCGACCCACTCCGGGTGGTCGATGAAGGGGTTTCGGTTGCGCTGGTAGCTGGCGTAGATCGTCTGGTTGCGGGCCCGCTCGGCGCTGTCCGGCGGGTCGGCGTTGTGCCAGGCCATCAGGGTCGACAGCTTGCCGTGGAAGCGCACGCCGCCGTTGCCGGTCACGTTGTTGAGCTCGAGGTTGGCGAACGCGTCGTCGCCCTCGTAGCGGACCGCCATGTAGAACAGCATCCGGGCCACGTCGCCCTTGACGGCGGAGCGGGGCTCCCACGAGTCGGAATCGTAGTAGTTGCCGCTGGCGCCCGAGGCCGCGCTGCCGCCGTTGTCGAAGTCGAGGTTGCCGCGCAGCGCGTTGACCGCCACGTCCTCGGGACGCAGGTGGTGCAGGTCGGTGCCGGGTCCGGCGGTGGTGCCGAAGTCGCCGTGGGACTGGGCCCACACGTGTTCCCGGTTCCAGTTGCCGGAGGCGCCGCCGTTGAGCGACTTGGAACGGCTGACGTTCGAGTAGAACAGGCGCACGTTCGACGGGTTCGAGGGGTCCTGGTCGGTGACCTTGAGGGCCTCCCAGACGCCGTCGTAGGACAGCCTGGTCACGCCGGTCGAGATGATCGTGTGCAGCGACGACCTGAGGCTGGGGCCGGTCTTGCCGAGCGCCGCGGCGTAGTAGGCGTCGGTGCCGCTCGACGCCGTCGGGGAGACGGTGGCCGTCGGGCTGGTGGTGGAGCCGGTGCCGAGCGTCATGGCGGTCGGCGATTTGAGGCCGGCGTGGGTGAAGTACGCCGTGAGCGTCCCGGTGACGGTGAGCCTCTTGCCGATCAGCGAGGGGTTGCTGAGCAGTCCGAACGACGACCGGTAGGAGCTGGTGATCTGGACGTACAGCATGCTGCCCGTGCTGGTCGTGGACGCGCTGTCGGCGATGGCCAGCGCGGTGTCGCCGGTGAAGCCGCTGAACCGGACCGTGTTGGTGGCGGTGGGCTCGCCGACGATGTAGCCGGCGACCGTGGCACCGGCGCCGGTCTGGGAGCTGATCGCCTGCGCGACGGTCAGGGTCGCCGCGGCGGCGGGCTGGGGGAACCCGAACACCGTGAGGGTGGCGACGAGCATACCGGCGAGGGCGGGTACGAGCAGCGCGACTATGCGCCGATGTCGTGTGGGACCGGGCATGGGGGGCTCCGTTCGCCAGGCTGTATAGACAGCCTTCAGTGTGAGCTACCTGGCCCCCAGGGGTCTCATACCAAAACCGTCATACGGAGTTCGCCAGCGCGCCGGCGAGCTGGGCGCGCCGGGTCACGCCGAGCTTCGGGTAGATGCGGTACAGATGAGACCCGACCGTACGATGCGACAGGAACAGCCGTTCGGCGATCTGCCGGTTCGTCAGCCCATCGGCTGCCAGCGTGGCGATCTGGAGCTCCTGCGGTGACAGGCTCTCCCGGGCCGCCGACACGCGGGTCCCGCTGTTCTCGCCGGCCGCCCGCAACTCGGCACGCGCCGCCTCGGCCCACGGCTGCGCGCCGAGAGCGTCGAATGTCTCCCGGGCCGATCGCAGCAGGTCACGAGCCTCGGTGGTGCGATATCGGCGGCGTTCCCGGCGGCCCAGATGCAGTTGCAGGCGGGCCCGGTAGAGCGGCCACCGTCCGATCTCACCGGTCAGGTCCTCGCCGCCGTCCAGCACGACGGCCGCATACTCGGCGGCAACCACCACGATCGGGGCGCGCACGGCGGCGGCCAGTTCGGGCAACCCGATGATCAGGTCACGCGCGTCGTCCGGCCGCTGGGCGGCGGCCGCCGCGTCGATCAGGTCCGGCACGAGCCACCATCGCATGTACCGGTGGAAGACCGGCGACACCGGGTCGAAGGTGGCCGCCAGTACGGCGTACGCCCGATGTGCGTCGCCGCGGAAGAGATGGACCAGACCGCGTGCCTGGGCCATCGCCACCTGGATGTAACTCATGCCCGCGGCCAGCGGGCTGGCCGCGACCTCGTCGAGCAGCCGCTGCGCCGAGTCGAGATCGCCACGCAGCGCGCTGATCGCACCGATGCTGGTCTGCGCGGCGACCGCGTAGAACGCCTCGCCGGTCTCCCGGGCCAGGGTCCTGGCCTCGGTCAGCTCGGCGATCGCGCGATCCCATTCGCCGAGCCAGAGCCGGCCCCAGTTGGTACTGCTCAGCAGACGGGCCAGCACGGCGAGGCGGCCCTGCGCGCGAGCGTCCGCGACCGCGCGGTCGAGCCACGCCGTGCTCCGGGCGAAGTCACCCAGCACCAGCGCGGCGCTGCCGAGGAACCGCATCGCCTCCGGCCCCTGATCGGTCTCCGCGGCCCGATCGAGCCGGCCGAGCACCTCGGCGCCGCGTTCCTCGGGAACGGTGTAGGCCAGGAGCGCCAGGGTCAGCGGATCGTCGCCGTCCGGGTCGGCCAGCGCGGCGACCCGGCCCCGTGCCGCGGCCGGGTCGGGCCCGGTGTCCTGGAAGAAACAGCGCGACGCGGCTCGCCACAGAAGCTGCGTGAACACGTACGGGCTACCCGCGTCACGGGCCGCCACGGCCAGGTCGGTCAGCTCCCGGACCCGGGCGGCCGGATCCCGGTAGGCCGGATATCGCACCACCTCGAGGATGTTGGCGAGCCGGGCCCGCTCGACCGGGCCGAGTGCCGACGGATCGCTCTCGGTGATCAGCCGCTCGACCTCGTGACGGGCGCCGATCTCACTGGCCAGTTCGGCGGCCCGGAGCACCAGCGACGTCGCAGCGGCCGGCTGCTCGGTCAGCTCACCGGCCCGATGCAGGGCGGACACCGCCGACATCGTGGCACCGCGGCGCCCGGCCCGCTCGGCGTACCGTTCCAGTTCGGCGGCGAGCTCCGGGTCGGGGCCCATGGTCGCCGACGCCAGGTGCCACAACCGGCGGTCGGGGAAGTCCGCGAGCTGACCGGCCAGTGCGCGGTGTACGGCCAGACGGGTAAGCAGCGGTGCCCGCTGGTAGACGGCCGACCGCATGAGCGGATGCCGGAACCGCAGCGACGATCCGGCCACCTCGATCAGGCCGGCGTCCATCGCCCGCTGAGCGTCACTCAAGGTCACCGGCTCGCCGGCCGTCTCACTCGCCGCAGCGAGCAGCCGGCGCACATTGCAGGCCGCGTCTGCGGCAAGGGTCAGGAGCAGGGCACCTTCTCGTACGCCCAGATCGTTCACCCGTGCCGCGAACGCCGCCTCCAGTCTGTTGTTGAGCGGCAGCGCCGCGCTCGGCGAGCCGGCCACGGCGTTCACCGCCGCGCTGCGGGGCAGCTCCACCAGCGCGAGCGGGTTCCCGGCGGCCTCGGCCAGGAACCGGTCCCGCACCGCCGGGGACAGTCGCGGGGCGTGCGAGTCGAGCAGTGCCGCGGAGTCGGCCGCGGTGAGCCGCCCGAGTTCCAGGTCGGGCAGGTCGGCCCGGCGCTGGGGGTCGTCGAGCGCGACGGTCCGGGTGCCGCCCACGGCCAGGACCGCGTCGCTGCCGATCCGCCGGCCGACGAAGGCCAGCACGTCCGCGCTGGCCTTGTCCAGCCAGTGCAGGTCGTCCAGAACCAGCACGACCGGCCGGTCCACGGCGGTGTCGACGACGACCTCGAGGGCGGCCAGCGCCACGGCGTACAGGTCGGGGGTCCCCTCCTGCTGACCGAAGGCGGCACGCAGCGCGGCCCGGTGCACCGGTGGCAGGGCGTCGATCGCGGAGGCGAGCGGATACAGCAACTGATGCAGGGCGGCGTACGGCAGGCGCGACTCGCTCTCCACCCCGGAGGACGTCAGCACCCGCATGCCGCGTTCCCCGGCCGTCCGGGCCAGCCATGTCAGCAGCGCCGTCTTGCCGATCCCCGGCTCGCCGCGGATCACCAGGGCCGCACCGCGCTCGGCGGCCGCCCCGGCCAGCAACCGGTCGAGCAACGCCAGCTCGCCGTCCCGGCCGAACAGTGCTTCCCCCGCGCGCATCCCCGCATCCTGCCATCGGGGCCTACCGCTTCCGACATGCGCAGTCGTTCTACTCAAGCCCCGGGACACGACCGCGCCGGAGGCTTGGCGGCATGACCGCACCGCTGTTCGCCACACTGCTCCGTGACCACCGGCGCGCGGCCCGGATGACCCAGCACGAGCTGAGCGTCAGGTCGGGCATCAGTGTGCGGGCGATCGGCGACATGGAACGCGGGCTCAGCCGGGCGCCTCAGCGCCGTACGATCGACGCCCTCGCCACCGCCCTCGGTCTCGGCGCCATGCACCGCCACGCGCTGACCACCGCCGCGCGGGCCGCCCGCAACACCGGCTCCGGCGTGTGTGCGCTCCCCCGCGACCTGCCCGACTTCACCGGCCGCCGCGCCGAGCTGGCCCACCTGTCCGAAGCCTGCCGGCCGGACACGGTGACGGTCGTGTCCGGGCCACCCGGTGTCGGCAAGACGGCCCTCGCGGTGCACGCCGCCACCCGGTTCGCGGGAAGAGTGCGCTTCGTGGACTGCCGGGGCAACGGCTCCCGACCGGCGTCGCCGGACGAGGTGGCCGACCGGCTGGCCCGTGCCGGGGAGGCCGGTGACCTGGTGGTTCTCGATGATGTCGCCGATCCCTCGGTGGTCCCGGCGACGGCGGGGCGGGCGATTCTGATCACCGCCCGGCGACTGAGTCCGGCGACCGAGCAGATCCGGCTGGCACCGCTGGCCGCCGACGAGTCGGTGCGGTTGCTGACCGCCATCACCGGGCTCCCGGAGTGCCGGCACGCGCGGGCGGTCGCGGGGTACTGCGGGCACCTGCCACTGGCGTTGCGGACCGCCGGGAACCGGCTGGCGACCCGTCCGGGCTGGACGATGGCGGACCTGGCCCGGCGGCTCGCTCCCGCTGATCGGCGGCTGTCGGCCCTGAGCGCCGGCGACCTGTCGGTCGGCCGCCGCTATGCGACCCTCGACCCGGCGGCCCGCGACGCGTTACGGCTGCTCGCCGAGCCGGGTATGGCCGTCCTGGCCGATCTGGGCCTGGTCTCCGAGCTGGCGCATCTCTATGCCCGGACGCTGAACGCCGAACCCGCCGACCGAGGGGCGTAGCGACCAGAAAGACCAATATGCTCGCAGATTTCACAACAGTGACCGGCGTCACTGACTCCTGCAAGGGTGCGTAACACGTTCGTCTTCCCCCTGTGACAGGAGCACGATCCTGATGTTCAGAAGGACTCTCGTGGTCGCTCTGCCGGCCGCGTTGTTGCTTGCCGGTGGTTGCGCTGACCAGAGCGTCGGCGAGAAGCCCGGTTCGGCGGGATCCGCGGCGGCGGACTACCCGAGCAAGACCCTGCAGATCATGGCGCCGGCCGGAGCCGGTGGGGGCTGGGACACCACGGCCCGCTCGATGCAGAAGGTCTTCCAGGACGCCGGCCTGCTCAAGAACCAGACCGCCGAGGTCCGCAACGTCACCGGCGCGGCCGGCACCATCGGCCTGGCCGAGCTCGTCACCAGTCACCAGAAGGACGCACACCAGCTGATGGTGACCGGCCTCGTGATGGTCGGCGGCGTGGTCACCAACAAGTCCCCGATCGACCTGAGCAAGACCACCCCGATCGCCACCCTCACCGCCGAGTCGGAGGTCGTGGTGGTCCGCAAGGACTCCAAGTACACGACGCTCAAGCAGCTCGCCGACGACATCAAGGCCAATCCGACGTCGGTGAAGTGGGGCGGCGGCTCGGCCGGCGGCACCGACCAGATCCTGGTCGGCCTGTTCGCCAAGGCGGCCGGCGCGGACGCGAAGGCGGTCGCCAAGCAGTACGTCGCCTACTCCGGCGGCGGCGAGACCAAGGCGGCGCTGCTGTCCGGGGACGTCAGCGTGGCCGTCTCCGGCACGAGCGAGTTCGCCGACCTGGTCAAGTCCGGTGACGTCCGCGCGCTGGCGGTCTCCTCGGCCACCGGCCAGGACGCGGGCGCCGGCACGCCGACGCAGAGCATCAAGGAGCAGGGGTACGACCTCGAGCTGATGAACTGGCGCGGCGTGGTCGCCCCGCCCGGCCTCAGCGCCGATGAGCGGACGGCGGTGCTCAAGCTCGTCGACGACCTGCACAACTCCGAGCAGTGGAAGGCCGAACTGACCGCCAAGAACTGGCAGGACTTCTACAAGTCCGGCGACGAGGCGGTCGCCTTCTACGAGTCGGAGAGCACCCGTATCAAGACGGTCCTGACCGAGATCGGCCTGGGCTGACCGACATGGATCCGGCACTCCCCCCAGGTGCCCCGGCCGCGTCGGAGGCGGAACCGTCCGCCTCCGGCCCGCTGGCCGTCGGCGCCGTCCTGCTGCTCACCGGCTTCACCCTGCTGTGGCAGGCCGTCAGCGCCGCGGCCGACAACGGTGTCACCCTCGGCGGTCCGACACTCGCGCCGCTCGTGGTGACGGGCCTGTGGGTCGTCGTCGCCGCGTGGTATCTGCTCGAGGCCGTACGCAAGCGGGTCTCCGCCCCGGACCGCCTCGAGCGAGGAGCGTGGCGGACTCCGGTGCTGCTGCTCGTCGCGTTGATCGTCTATTCCGTGGTGCTGAAGTACACGGTCCTCGGTTACGTACTGGCCACCGTGGCGTTCGTGCTGGTCTCGGCGCGGCTGCTGAGCACCCGCCCGTGGCGTGAGGTGATCGTCCGGGACCTGGCCACCGCGGTCGGGCTGTCGGTCGGCATCTATCTGCTCTTCACCCGGCTGCTCGGGATCGTCCTGCCCGCGGGAGTGCTGCCGCTGTGAGTTCGTTCATGGACCTCCTCTCCGGCTTCGGCACGGTCCTCACCTGGGAGAACCTGCTCTACGCGGCGATCGGCGTCACGATCGGCACGCTGGTGGGTGTGCTGCCGGGCATCGGGCCGGCGCTGACCATCGCGCTGCTGCTGCCGGTGGCGCTACAGCTCGACGACCCGACCGGCACGCTCATCATGTTCGCCGGGATCTACGCGGGCGCCATGTACGGCGGCTCGACCACCTCGATCCTGCTGAACACCCCCGGTGAGTCGGCGTCGGTGGCGACGTCGATCGAGGGCTATCAGATGGCCCGCAACGGCCGGGCCCGCAGCGCTCTGGCAACGGCGGCGATCGGCTCGTTCGTGGCCGGCACGATCTCGACGATCCTGCTGGCGTTCGTGGCGGCCCCGATGGCGCGGGTCGCGGTGACGTTCCGTGCGTCGGACTACTTCGCGCTGGCGGTGCTGGCGATGGTGACCGTCACAGCGATGGTGGGCGCGTCACTCGTACGCGGCCTCATGTCCTTGACCTTCGGTCTGTTCCTGGGCCTGATCGGGATCGACTCCCTGACCGGGCAGGCGCGGTTCACCTTCGGTGTGCCCGAGCTGCTGGACGGCGTCGACATCGTGACGATCATCGTGGGCCTGTTCGCGATCGGCGAGACGCTGTTCATCGCGCTGCGGCTGCGCGACCTGCCGGCCCACGTCACCCCGCTGGAGCCGCCCGGGAAGGGTTTCGCCTGGCTGAGCCGCTCGGACTGGTCACGCTCGTGGCGGCCGTGGCTGCGCGGCACCGCACTCGGCTTCCCGTTCGGGGCGCTGCCGTCCGGTGGCGCCGAGATCCCCACCTTCGTGTCCTACACGCTGGAGAAACGCCGTTCGAAGCACCCCGAGGAGTGGGGCAACGGGGCGATCGAGGGCGTCGCCGGTCCGGAGGCCGCCAACAACGCGTCGTTCTCCGGTGTGCTGGTGCCGCTGCTCACGCTCGGTATCCCGACGTCGGCGACAGCCGCCGTGATGCTCGCGGCGTTCGGCTACTTCGACCTGGCGCCCGGCCCGCAGCTGTTCGAGAAGTCGCCGGACCTGGTATGGGGCCTGATCGCGTCGCTGTTCATCGGCAACGTGATGCTGCTGGCCCTGAACCTGCCGATGATCCGGATCTGGGTGAAGGTGCTGCGGATCCCGCGGCCGCTGCTGTACACCGGCATCCTGGTGTTCGCGACGCTCGGTGTGTACGCGGTGTCGGGCAGCATCGTGGACGTCTTCATCGCGTTCACGATCGGGGTGATCGCGGTGTTCATGCGGCGGTTCGAGTTCCCGATCGCGCCGGTGATCCTCGGCGTCATCCTGGGGCCGATGATGGAGATCCAGTTCCGGCGGGCGTTGCTGCTGGCCGACAACGACCTGACCATCTTCGTACGCCGCCCGCTCACCCTGGTCCTGCTGCTGCTCGCCGTGGCGGCGCTCGGCCTGCCCCACCTGCCGAAGCTGATCGCCCGGATCAAGGGACGGGAGAGCACCGAGCGCCTGGCCTTCAGCGACGAGGACTGACTAGCGTTTCCACAGGTAGCGATGCTCGGGCCGGCCGGCCCCGCCGTAGCGCAGCCGTACCTGGGCCCTCCCCAGCCGGACGAGGTGTTCGAGGTAGCGGCGGGTGCTGACGCGGGACAGGCCGGCCCGTTCGGCGCACTCGGCCGCCGACAGGTCGGTGTCGCTCTCGCGCAGCACGGCGATCACCAGGTCGGCGGTCCGTCCGGCCAGCCCTTTCGGCAGGGCCGCCTCGCCGTCCGGGGTGCCGCCGAAGAACCGGTCGACGTCGGCCTGAACCGCGGCCGGCGCCCCGGTCAGCCGGGACACCGCCTCGGTGTATCGCTCCAGCCGTTCGCGCAGCGTGTCGAAGGTGAACGGCTTGATGATGTAGTGCATGACGCCACCGCGCAGCGCGGCCCGCACGGTCTCGGCGTCCTGGGCCGCGGTGATCGCGATGACGTCGACGGCACTGGACTCCTGACGCAGCCGGCGCAGGATCTCCAGCCCGGAGATGTCGGGCAGGTAGATGTCGAGCAGCACCAGGTCGGGCCGCAGCCGTTCGACGGCCTCCAGCGCCGCCGCTCCGGTGTGCGCGGTGCCGGCGACGGTGAAGCCGGGCACCTTCTGCACGAATCCCTGATGGATCCGGGCCACCATGAAGTCGTCGTCGACGACCAGCACCCGGGTCACTCCGGCTCCTCCGCGTCCACCGGGAGGCGGGCCGTGAACGCCGACCCGTCCACCGTGATGCCGCCGCCGCGGGCCGTGCAGACCCGGCTGATCAGTGCGAGGCCGAGCCCACGGTGCCCGTCGCCGGACTTGGTGGTGAACCCGCTGCTGAACACCTTGTCGGCGTGCTCCTGGGCCACCCCGGCACCCGAGTCGGTCACGATCACCTCGATCTCGTCGCCCAGATCACGGACGGCCACGCTGACCCAGCCGTCCGGGCCGACCGCGTCGAGGGCGTTGTCGATCAGGTTGCCGACGACCGTGACCAGGTCGGCGGCGAGCCGGTCGCCGACGGGGGCGGGCATGCTGGTCTCCTCGGCGACACGCAGCTCGACGTGCTGCTCGGACGCGACGCTGGCCTTCGCGATGATCAGGGCGGCCAGGGCCGGGTCGGCGATCCTCGACTGCACCTCGTGGTTGAGCGCGTTGTGCAGCTCACCGGCCGTGATGATGAAGTTGACCGCTTCGTCGTACTGCCCGAGCTGCACCAGGCCGGAGATGGTGTGCAGCCGGTTGGTGAACTCGTGCGCCTGTGCCCGCAGCGTGTCGGTGGTGTGCCGGCTCAGATCCAGCTCACGTTCGAGCGAGGTCAGCTCGGTGCGGTCGCGCAGGGTGGTGACCGAACCCGCAGCGCGCCCGCGGACCACCACCGGCATCCGGTTGAGAACCAGCACCCGGGAATCGTGCACCACCACCCGGTCGGGCTCGTCGGAACCTCCGGTCAACAACTCTTCGGGTACGCCCAGCGACCGCAACGTCCGCCCGTTGACCTCACCCGACAGCCCGAGAAGCCGGCGCGCCTCGTCGTTGGCGAGGGTCACGTGACCGGCCGGGTCGACGCCGATCAGTCCCTCCTTGATGCCGTGCAGCATCGCCTCCCGATGCTCGACCAGCCCGGCGATCTCGACCGGTTCCAGCCCGAGGGTCTGCCGTTTGATCCGCCGGGACAGCAGGATCGACCCCACGCCGCCGAGCACGGAACCGAGCAGCAGATAGGTCAGCAGGTCGGCGGTGGCGCTGGCCAGCGACTCGGGCAAGGTCGGATAGGTCTTGCCGACCATGACCAGGCCCAGCACGCCGCCGTTCTCCGGGTCGAGCACGGGCGCGTGCGCCACGAGCGCCCGCCCGTTGTGCTCGACCACGCCGAGCCAGGCCCGTCCGGTCAGCGCGCCGCTGTCGGCCAGCGCCGCCGGGCGGCCCCGCTCGGGCCCGGTCAGCAGCACCCCGCCCTCGTCGGTGAGCTCGACGAACGACGCCCCGGACACGCTGCGGGCGGTCTCGGCCCGCGCGGCGAGCGCGTCGAACCAGGGAACACCGCTCATCCCGGCCCGGATCACGTCGGTGGCCGCCAGGTTCTCCGCGCTGGAGCGCAGCTTGGCGCCCTGGTCGCGGCGGAAGGCGGCGTCGGCCTCGGCGAGTGACACCGCGGCGACCGCGCCGACGACCAGCAGCACGATGCCGAACTGGAGCACGAGGAACTGCCCGGCGAGCGAGAACTTCCAGCGCATCTGCCCTCCTGCCCGCGTCCGGTCGACCGTCTCCGACGCTATCTTGGTCGGGTGCGCCGCCGTACGCTGCTCGCCGCCCCGCTGGCCGTCCTGGCCGGCGGCTGTTCGGCCGGCGGTTGTTCGGCCCGCACCGACCCGGCGCTGCGGCTCATGGTGCCGAACGCGCCGGGCAGTGGCTATGACATCACGGCCCGGACCGTCGCCACCGCTCTGGACGTCGACCACGTCCGTTCCGGGGTGGAGGTGTTCAACCTGGCCGGTGGCGGCGGCACGGTCGGGCTCCGGCGGCTGGTCTACGAACGCGGCAACGGCGACCTCATGATGCTCATGGGCCTCGGCCTGGTCGGGGCGCAGCACACCTCGCCGGTCCCGGTGACGCTCGACGCCGTCACCCCGGTCGCCCGCCTCATCGAGGAGCCGGAGGTTCTGGTCGTCACCGGCGACTCGCCGCTGCGGGACCTGGACGACCTGGTCCGGGCGTGGCGGGCCGACCCGGACGGGCTGGCCGTCGGCGGCGGCTCGGCACCGGGCGGGCCGGACCACCTGGCCGCCATGCTGATCGCCGAGGCGGCCGGGGTGACGCCCCGGTCGGCCCGTTACGCCGAGTTCGACGGCGGCGGTGTGCTGCTGGCCGCCGTGCTCTCCAAGCGGGTCGCCGCCGCGGTGTCCAGTCTGGGCGAGTTCGCCGGCCAGATCGACTCGGGCCAGCTGCGCGTGCTGGCGACGACCGGCAGCGAGCGCAGCCGCGGCGTCGAGGCCCCCACCCTGCGGGAGGCGGGCCTCGACGTGGTGTTCGCGAACTGGCGGGGGCTGGTCGCCCCGCCCGGTCTCGACGAGACTCAGCTGCGGGCTCTCGACGACACCGTCGCCGGGCTGCGCGCGTCAGCGACGTGGCAGCAGGCCATGGCCGGTTTCCGCTGGTCCGACGCCTACCTGCCCGGCACGGACTTCGGCGCCTTCCTCCGCCGGCAGGACGGCCGGGTCACCCAGATCCTCAGCGAGCTGGGTCTCGACACCTGAGCCGGACGCCGGCCGCGAGCGCTCGACGTCCACGTCGGGCAGCAGCCGGTCGAGCCGCGACCTTGCCCAGGCGGTCGTCATCGACGACCAGAACGCCCGGGTCCGCCCGAACGGCCCGCTGCCCATGCTCTGACTACGGACGGATCAGCGCCGTGAGGGCGTCGGCGGTGAAGGCCGCGCCCCGGTCCGTCATGTGCACCAGGTCGTCGCAGTACAGGCCGAGCCGGTTGTCCGACGACGGAGACAGCTGACGTGCCGCCAGGTCGAACCAGGCCACCCCGCTGCCGCCGCCCGGCCCGCCGGTGTCCTCGGCCGCGACCTCCCGCCACGCCTCGGTGTAGTGCGCGAAGTCCTGCACCCGGCGGTCCGCGCCGACCCGGGGCGGACCGTAGACCACGAACGACGGCTCGGTGGCCGTGCTCGCCCGTACCGTCGCAATGATCTTCTGAAGGTTCTTTTTCAGCGCCGCGGCCGGCACGCCGATCCGCCAGTCGTTGACGCCCAGCTGCAGGATCACCAGGTGCGGCTGCATCGAGCGCAGTCTCGGCGCCCAGGCCGTGGCGCCCTTGACGAAGTCACCGCTGGTCCGGCCGCCGTGCCCGCCGTTGTAGACCTGGACACCGCGCTCCTCGTCGCCGTCGAACACGGCGAACCCGTGCACCCGCACCGTCCCGCCGCCCTCGCCGGTGACCACGATCGTGTGCCGTCCGGGCGCCAGCAGACCGGACCGCCACGTCGCGGCGTCACCCGCGCCCGCCGTGTCGACCGCGGCTCCCGCCGGCGCCCCGTCGATGGCCACCGAGAACGTGCCGCCGGCCGGGACGGCCGAGTACCAGACGCGCACGCTGGTGCCGGTGAAGGTGAGGGTGAGACTCTGCCCGGCCGCGACCAGGTCGACCGCCTTCAGGCCCCAGCCCGCCGTCTTCGACCGGACCCCGTCGCCGCGCATCGTCACCGGCCACCAGCGGGGGGTGCCCCACGCCGCGACGTAGTTGTCCCCGCCACCGGCTCCCGCTCCGGAGACCGGGAATCCGTCACGGAGGTTCTCGGCAAGCACCGGCACGTAGCCCCGGCCCGGGCCGGTGGCGCCCACGCCCTCGCTGCTCGACGAACCCAGGACGGCCACGACGGCCGGTGCCCAGCGGCGGTTGGCCAGGGCCGCATGCCAGCTGAGCAGCGGCATGCCGGCGGTGGGCGAGGCGGCCCGGGCCGGGCCCGCGGTGGCCGTCGCCACCGCCATACCGGTGGCCAGCAGGCCTCCGGCTCGCATCAAAGTACGACGATCCGTCACGTTCCCCCCGATACGGTGACAGCTATCCCGCAGGTTTGCTACTCGCCTCATCGGAGCAGACCGATGCAAGATCCGCTCGGCGTTGCCACCACCGGGTGACCAGCACGCCCAGCACGGCACCGGCGGTGGCCAGCGCCATGTCCTTGTGCGCATCCCACATGTCGCCCTGCTGGCCGTTGTAGGCCTCAGCGTCCGCGGGAGCGAGCGTCAGAGCAATCCCCCACTCGAACAGTTCGTAGAGCGCGCTGGTCGACAGCACCACCTCGACGGCGATCAACGGCGCCCATCGGCCACGCAGGAACCCCAGGACGACCGGTCCGAAACACAACCCGTAGGCAAGGTGGACCAGCCGATCGAAGTGGTTCCGCTCCCATCCGGCGGCCTCCGACAGCGACGTCCCGAACAGCGCCCGCGTCCAGTCGTCGTAGGGCACGAACGAGTACATCCACCGGGCCGCCACCGAGTGCAACCCCAGAAAGATCAGGATCAGCGCGTACGAGGAGAACGGCAGCCGCCGGCGCCGGTGCACCAGGATGAGCACCACGAGGCCGGCCACCGTGAGCGAGTGGTGCATGGCCTGCTCGGCCGGGAACGGCGGCCGCCACCAGGTCACGGCCAGCAGCCCGCCGAACACACCCAGCGCCCATCTGAACCGGCGATCATCCACGACCGGCGATACTAGGCAACCGAAGCCCGCCGGCCGTAGCCAGACCGCATTCGCGACCTCGAGCGCCCGTATTCCCTGCCTCAGGCACGGCCGGCGCTCTCAGTCGTACCTGAAGCGGGCCTCGGGACGCTCGGACGACATGCCTCGGACCCGGCTGGAGCCTTCGTGGTTAGGGCCCAGCCCCGCCAGCCGCGGCGCCGGGTAGCTGTTGATCGCCTGGCCGTGGCCGGCGAACCCTTCCCGGCGCCGGAGGCAGCCATATCCCGGAGCCCGACCCGAGAAACGGCAGTAGTCGATCGTCCAGCACCGGAGGGTGGCGGTATCGGGCCGCGAGCCGCAGCACCAGCCCTCCGCCACACCGCACCCCGGCACCGGAACAGCCCGCAACCCGGCCTGAGAAGCCCGCTGCCATCAGACGGCTCGGCCGGATTCGCCTCAGGTACGGCTCGCGGTCTGCGGTTAGGGTTCGGGCTCTCCGCGTACCCACGAAAGGTCCTGATCTTGACTCTCCAGCGGTTTCTGGTGTTGCACGACTACGGCATGGGTGGCCTGTGGTGGTGGATCCACGCCCGCTCCGAGCGGGAGATCATGGAGACGTTCGCCGAGGTGGAGGTGGTCGACGACCCCAAGAACCTGGCCCGTTTCGCCGACGGGAACCTCGATGAGGTCAACATCGACGACCCGGTGATGCCGCCCGGGCTCGCCGAGGCCCGCGAGGAACGCGACGCCCAGCGTGACCTGCCCGGATTCGGCGAGCTCGCCGGGCGGGAGCGGGTCTGGATCCGGGACACCTCCTACGAGGACGAGATCTACTTCGAGGAACTCGGGCCGGACGGCCGCCGGCTCCGGCAGGTCACGGTCGAGGCGGACGGGACCATGATCCGCACCGGGCCGGACGACTGGCCCTTCAACCCGCCGAGGGACCTCTACAACCCCGATCTTCGGCGGTACGAGATCAGCGCCGCCGAGTTCGAGAAGGCCTGGAACGCGGCCTGAGTTTTTGTCGGAGGGTGCCGCTAGGTTGTCCGCCATGGTGAGCTTCCCGCAGCTGGAGTCGTGGATCCGCGCCGGTGACATCGACAGTGTCGTCACCGGTCTGCTGAGTCTCGACGAGGCGTCGCGACGTGCCCTGGCGGCGCAGGTCAAGAGCGTCCAGCTGCACTGGTCCGACCCGGAGGCCGACTCTCTCAGCGTCGACCCCGACGCCGTCCCGGGCCTGATGCACACCTACTCGGCACACCTGCGTCGCGTGCTGCGGCGCGAGGGTGCCTGGCTCGTCGCCGGCGCGGCCTGCCTGCCACGGGCCGCCGATGTCGTCTCCTGGGTGCGATCCGACCGGTTCTGGCGGCCACCGATGCCGCAGGCCATCGACGCCGTCGCCTTGGTGCTGCGGGCGCCGGGCCGGCCGTCGCTGCCGGCGATCGCACGCTCCCTGGCCGAGAAGATGCGGCCCACCCAGGTCGACAACCAGTGGGCGCTGATCGAGCGGCTGCTCGCCGAGGCCGAGCTGCCACCGCCGGTCACCGAGGCCGCACTGCGCGGCTGGATGCGCCGCATCGGCGCCGACCGGCATCACAAGGACCTCGCCGAGCTGCTGCGTGCCGACCCGCATCTGGAGCACATGCTGCCGCACGTGTTCACCGTCCCGCTGCTCGGTCAGGAGCTCGACGACGAGTGGACCAGGGCGCTGGCCAGGCTCGCCGCCGACGGGGTGCTCGACCGGCAGGCGCTGCTCGACGGGTGCGTGCTGCGGCTGCGCGCCGGTGACCGCACCGCCGCGCTGCGCCGGATGGTGGTGCTGCACCGGCTGCTCGACCCGTCGGCTGAGGAGGCCGCGGCCCGCCGCGCGGAGTATTGCGGCATGCTGTCCGCTCCGGACTCGGCGGTGGCCGACGCGGCGCTGCGGGCCCTGCGTCTCGCCGACGACGCCGGGCTGCTGGACGCCGACGCCGTGGCCGAGGCGGCGTGGGCGTTGCTGCTGCGCAAGGAGAAGAAACTGGTCCGGGCCCAGCTCGACTGGCTCGCGGCGGCGCTGGCCCGCAAGCCCGAACCGGTGCTGTTCGAGGCGCTGCTGAGCGGTCTGGCCAATCCGGCCGCCGACCTGGCCGAGCGGGTCCTCAAGCTGGCCGCCGCGCACCTGTCGTCGTTCGGTGAGACCGGGCACGAGCAACTGACCACCGCGACCGCCGACCTGCAGGGCGACCTGCGCCGGCAGGCCACCGCGCTGCTCGCCCGCGCCGACCCCGGTTCCGCCGCGCCGACGGCCGGGATCGCCACGCCACCGCCGTCCGGGCCCGCCGCGTCGCCGGTGGCCGGGTCGCCAGCGGCCGGGTTCGTCGGGTCGCCGGTGGCCGGGTCGCCAGCGGCCGGGTTCGTCGGGTCGCCGGTGGCCGGGATCGTCGTGCTGCCGGCTGTCGTTCCGGCCGCGCCGATGCCGCCGCCGATCGCTTCGATCCCCGAGCTGGTCGCCGAGGCCAAGCATCTGCTGTATCAGGCGGAGGATCCGATCCGGGTGGAGTTGATCCTCGACGCTCTGGTCCGGTTCACGGCCGCCGACCGGCCCGCTCTCGCGCGGGCTCTGGAACCGATCGTCCCGGCCTGGCGCAATCCGTTCTCCGGGCTGCTGCATGCCGTCGTCAGCCGCGAGTTCGTCGCCTGGGCGCCGTCGGCGTGGGAGCGGACGGCCGGCCCGCCGTTCTGGATGCCGGTCAAACGGATGGCCGAGCTGGCACGGCAGATGTGCCAGACCCCGCCGCCTGCTCTGCTGGCCACTCCCGCCACGGTGGACGGTCACGTCGACCCGGCCCGGGTGCTGCGACTGCTCGGTGAGGACTGGGAGCCGGAGCCGTTCGACCTGTCCCAGGCTCTGCTGCGTCTGCCGCGCGAGGTGGCTCCGGACATCCGGGCCTCCGCCGCCCGGCTCGAGTCACCGGCCGGGAAGGCGTTCGCCGATTTCCTGGCGGGCGGAGGGCTGCCCGATCCGGACGTCGTCGCGATCACGCCCGTGCGGCCCTGCCCGCACGTCGTCAAGGCGGGCTGCAACTGCCGGGAGCGTCCCCGGCGGCGAACCGTCGCGTTCGAGCCGATCAAGCACAACCTGACCGTCCAGCCCTACCTGCTGTATCAGCCCGCCGAGTTCGCCCGCGACCGCGTCGACGGCCACCAGCTGGGGCGTTCGATCGCCGGATGGCCGATGATTCTGCCCAGTCATCGCGAGATTGCCGCCGCCCACATCCAGCCGCGCCTCATCGAGGCCGCCGAGAGCAGGAGCGGCGCCGCCGAGATGGCCGTGCTGCCCGCGCTGGCCGCCTGCGACGGCCCGTTCGGCCCCGCGATGGCGCTGTGCCTGGCCTACGGCCTGACCGCCACCCGGCCCGAGAGCCGCCTCGCCGCCAGTGACGCCTTCGTCGACCTGGCCGCCCGCGGGGTTCTCGACGGTTCGCTGGTGGGCCGTGAGCTGGCCGCGCTGTTCAGGGGCAACTCCCTGGTTCTGAAACGCGTCGCCGACGCGCTGAGCCAGGCATCGCAGGCGGGTGCGGCCGCTGAGACCTGGGCGACGATGCGGGAGTTCCTGCCGACCGTCCTCACCGGCTCGAAGCCCGCCACCGGCCTACCCGACCTGCTGCTGGTCGCCGAGTCGGCAGCCGCCGCGGCCAGGGCCACCGACGACATCCCGGAGTTGACCGGGGTCGCCTCACGGCCCGGCCGAAGCCGCCTTATCACCGAAGCGGCCCGCCTCTCCCGCACCCTGACCGAGAACCGGGCCCGCCCGGAGTAGGCCGCGATCCGCTCCCACCGGCCTTCCTCACGGCCGCCACGGCCCGCCCCCACCGGCCTACCTCACCGCCGCCCCAGCCGGCGCCCACCGACCTACCTCACCGCCGTCCACCGGCCTACCTCACCGCCACCCCAGCCGGCGCCCACCGACCTACCTCACCGCCACCCCAGCCGGCGCCCACCGACCTACGTCACGACGGCCGGCGGTAGAAGGAACCGGCCTCTACACCCGTGCGCCGTCTGTGCCCCATTGCCGTTCCCGGAGGCGGCTCCGGACGGCTCGGCGATACACGCGCTCCCGGCCTCAGCGGACCAGCCGGAAAGGCTCGCCGATTCACGCCCGGTCCGGGCGGGGAGACCGGAGACGCGGCCTGTTCTTGTCGGAGGGCCCCGCTAGGTTGTCCGCCATGGTGACCTTCACACAGTTGGAGTCATGGATCCGCGCGGGTGACATCGACCGTGTCGTCACCGCGTTGCTGGATGCCGACGAGCCGGCCCGCCGTGCCCTGGCCACCGACCTCAAAGGCATCAGGCTGAGCTGGCCGAACCCCGATGTCGTCATGGGTCTGATGGATTTTCCCGCCGGCCGCAGGGACATGCTCCCGCAGCAGTGGGCTCTCTCGGAGAGGTCCGAGGCCGCCCTGCGGATCGCCGGAGCCGCGTGCCTGCCCCGCGCGGCCGACATCGTCTCCTGGCTGCGATCGGACCGGTTCCCGCTGCAACCGTTGCCGAAATCCGTCGACGGCGTCGTCCGGGTGTTGCGGGCAGCGGGCCGGCCGTCGCTTCCGGCGATCGCGCGTCCGCTGGCCGACAGGTTGCGGCCGGCCCAGGTCGACACCCAGTGGCCGCTGGTCATCCGCCTGCTCGACGAGGCCGAGCTGCCACTGCCGATCACCGAGGCGACGGTGCGCGGCTGGATGCGTGCGGTCGGCGAAGCCAGATACCGCGAGGATCTCGCCGACCTGCTGCGCGCCGACCCGCGCCTGGAACAGATGCTGCCGCACGTGTTCACCATCCCGCTCGTCGGCCAGGAGCTCGACGAGGAATGGACCAAGGCGCTGGCCAGGCTCGCCGCCGACGGGCTCCTCGACCGGCAGGCGCTGCTCGACGGTTGTGCGCTACGCCTGCGCGCCGGTGACCGGACTGGCCCGCTGCGCCGGTTCGTGGTGCTGCATCGGCTGCTCAGCCCTTCGGCGGAGGAGGTCGCGGCCCGCCATGGGGAGTATTGCGGCATGCTGTCGAGTCCGGACTCGACGGTGGCCGGGCTCGCACTCCTGGCGCTGCGCCGCGCCGCCGACGCCGAGCTGCTCGAAACTCCGACGGTGGCCGAGGCGGCCCTGACGGTCCTGTCCCGCAAGGAGAAGAAGCTGGTCCGCGCCCAGCTCGACTGGCTCGGCGCGACGCTGGCCGCCGATCCCGATCCATCGCTTTTCGAGGCGCTGGTGAGTGGCCTGGCCAACCCGGCCGGCGATCTGGCGGAGCGGGCCCTCGGATTGATCGCCCGGTATCTGCCGTCGTTCGGTGAGGCGGGAACCGCGCTGCTGGCCTCGGCCACCGACGGCCTCCAGGGCGATCTGCGCCGCCAGGTTCTCGCCCTGCTCGGCCGCACTGAGGCCGCCGCGGCCGGCGCGGCTGACACGGCCGGCACGGCTGACACGGCCGGCACGGCTGACACGGCCGGCACGGCTGACACGGCCGGCACGGCTGACACGGCCGGCACGGCCGGCGCGGGCACGAGTTCGCCGCCGGTTCTGCCCGCGGTCGTCCCGGCCGCACCGATGCCCGCGCCGATCGCGTCCATTCCGGAGCTGGTCGCCGAAGCTCGGCATCTATTACGCGATCAGCAGGATCCGGTCCGTGTCGAGCTGGTCCTCGACGCACTGGTCCGTTTCACGGCCGCCGACCGGCCCGCCCTGGCGCAAGCTCTCGAACCCCTCCTTTCCTGGAGGGTGGAGCCGTTCCCGAACCTGCTGCATGCCGTCGTCACCGGCGAGTTCGTCGCCTGGTTCCCGTCGAAGTGGGAGCAGAGGGAACGACCGCCGTTCTGGATGCTGGTCGAGCGGATGGCCGAGTTGTCCCGGCAGATGTGCCGGACGCCGCCGCCGGCGCTGCTGGCCACACCGGCCACGGTGGACGGTCACGTCGACCCGGCGCGCATGCTGCGGCTGCTCGGCGAGGGGTGGGAGCCGGAGCCGTTCGACCTTTCGCAGGCACTGTTGCGCCTGCCGCGCGAGATCGAGCCGGCCACGCGTGCGGCGGCCGGACGGCTCGCCTCACCGGCAGGCAAGGCGTTCGCCGCGTTCCTGAACGGTGGCGGGCTCCCCGACCCGGTCATCGTCACGTTCACGATGGTGGGGCGGTGCCGGCACGGCCTCACCGCCTGCCTCTGTCATGAGCGACCCAGCCGGCGTGCCGTTGCGTTCGAGCCGATCGAGCACGACCTGACCGTTCCGCCCGGGCTGCTCCACCTGCCTGCCGAGTCTGCGCGCGAGCGGGTCGACGACGAACTCCCGTACGGCCCGATCGCCGGCTGGCCGATGATCGTGCCGAGTCACCGGGAGATCGCCGCCGCCCACCTCCAGCCGTATTTCGTCGGGGGGACCGAGGTCAGGGGCTCCGCCGCGGAATTGGCCGTACTGCCGGCCCTGGCTGCCTGCGACGGTCCGTTCGGCCCGGCGATGGCGCTGTGCCTGGCCTACGGGCTCAACAACGCCCTGCCGGAGGGCCGCCTCGTAGCCGCGGACGCCTTCGTCGATCTGGCCGTCCGCGGTGACCTCGACGGTTGCCTGGTCGGCCGTGAGCTGACCGGGCTGTTCGAGGCCGGCTCCCTGTTCCTGAAACGCGTCGCCGACGCGTTCGGACATGCGTTGCCGGCGGGCGCGGCCACCGACGTCTGGACCACGCTGCGGGAGATGCTGCCGGCCCTGCTCAGTGCGCCGAAGGCCGCAGCGGGCCTGCCCGACCTGCTACTGGTCGCCGAGGCGGCGGCAGCGGCATCGGGCGCCTGCGACGACGTTCCCGAGTTGACCTCGGCCGCCGCCCGGCCCGGCCGGAGCCGCCTCGTCACCGAAGCGGCCCGGTTGTCACGCACCCTCACCGAGAACCGCGAAACAGATGCCGGCCAGTTGAGGACCGTCACCACCGAAAGGCCGGCGAGGCAGCGGGGCGGAACACCAACCGCCTGAAGCCCATCACCACCGAAAGGCCGGCGAGGCAGCGGGGCGGAACACCAACCGCCTGAAGCCCGTCACCGCCGAAAGGCCGGCGCGACGGCCGGCAAGGACGCGGACGGCCTGGTGGCCGCCGCCGAAAGAGCGGGTGGGCGGGCCGCATGGCTCGCCCACCCGCTGTGGATCTATCGGGTGAAGGCCTGGAACTCCGCGATGCGCACGTTCAGCGCCTGCGGGCTGGCCGTGGTGCAGTCGGTGTTGGCACGCGGGTCCAGATCCTGCTCACCGGCGTAGTCCGGCGCGCCGGTGCACTGGTTGGTGACCGCCTCGATCCGCAGGTGCGTGGCCGTGACGTCCGGGATGTCGAAGGACTTCACGAGCATCTGCGGCGCCCGCGGCCGCGGCGAGCCCGCCGGGAAGGCGTCCGGCCGGCTGGTGTAGACCGCCTTGAAGTCGGCCGGGGCCGAGCACGTGACGGTCGCCGTGGCCTTGCAGGCCAGGACCCGGAACTGTCGCAGGGCCGAGTAGCGGCTCTGCGTGCCCGCGTCCACGTCACCCGTGATGGCCGGGCGCAGCAGGGCGCTCACCTGCACCCGCCGGACCCGCTGCGCGTCGCCGGCCAGATCGACCGTGACGCCCTTGCCGGTGACGGCGCTGCCCAGCGACGCCCAGTTGGTGGCCTCGTCGTCGTCGAGGAGCCGGGCCTGGTTGACGCCGTCGCCGGTGGCGGTCGCGCCGCTGGTCGCGGAGGCGACGTTGCGCGGCAGCTTGACGGTCAGCGTCTTGGTTCCGGACTTGAAGTACGACGGGGACACCCGGGAGTGTCCGTGTCCGGGCGCCTGCGCCACGAAGGTGTAGACGCCGGGCACCAGGTTGACGGTGTCGGGCAGGGCGGTTGCCGGGTCGGTGTCGGCGACCGCGACGGCCCGGGCCTGGTAGTCACCCACGTACAGCTTCGCGCCGGCGACGGCCTTGCCGTTCTCGTCGACCGGGCGGAAGGTGACCGCGGCCTCCTTCGCGTACGCCGAACTGAAGCTCGGCGTCGGGTTCGCGTCGCCGGCCCCGTTGCTGACCGCGCCCTCGCCGAGACCGCGCTTGGCGAACGCGTTCCACAGGATGTCCTGGTTGGCGCCGCCGAAGCGGACCAGGTCGGCGCCGATCAGCGCGTCACGGGCGTCGACCTGGCTGTTGGCGCTGTTGGCCATCAGCAGGAACGAGTCGAAGACCAGCTGGATCCACCGCCGGTTGCCGGGGCACGACGTGACCGCCTTCTTACCGGTGGCGCAGGCCTTCTGCAGCGCGGACGAGCCGTACCCGTAACGCTTGATGAACGCGGAACGGATGTCGTAGTTGGTGGCGCTCCACACCTCACCGGAGGCGTGGACCTGCAGCCCGACGAAGTCGTAGTCGACCGAGCTGTAGTTGAGCCGGTTGTTGCTCATGTTGTAGTTACGGATGCCGGCGACCGGGTCGCTCGTCACGTACTCGCCGACGGTGAAGCCCCGCTCGCCCTTGGGGGCGTAGCCGTGCTCCGCCAGGTACTCGACGGCCAGCAGGTCGGACCAGCTCTCGCTCATGCCCTGCGGCGAGCTGAGGCCCGCGTTCGGGCCGGCGATCATGCGGTTGGTGATGGCGTGGGTGTACTCGTGGCCGATGACTGACATGTCGTAGTCACCGTCGGCGCAGGCGCCGTAGAAAGCACCGGCGACCGGCTGCCACAGGTACATGTTGGTGATCGGAGCCTCGCCGTCGGGCGGGGTGATCTGGTTGGCGTTGTTGCGGGCCGCGAAGTCCGGCGGGCCGCCGGTGATGCCACCGGCCTGCGCGTTGCCCTGCTCCGGGTCGTTGCCGTCCTTCTCCATGTTCCAGGTCGCCTCGGTGAAGCCGAGGAGGTACGACCAGTCGTGCATCCGGTTGTGCTGCACGAACAGGTTGGCCCGGGCCGCGTCGATGTCGTTGCGGGCCGGCGAGTCGAAGACGGTCGGCGAGCACTTCGACGTGTACCACTGGTTGGTCCACGGGTAGGTGTATTCGCGGGTCGGGCTGGGCGTGGCCAGTTCGGTGCCGACCGTGAACGGGTCGTTGGACAGCCAGTTGTGCACCGCGAACGAGTTGTTGCCGCTGGTCGTGTTGGTGGACGCGCCGGTGGCCGGGTCGACGTCCCACGCCTGCGGGGAGGCGGGACCGGAGACGACCTCGTCACAGCCGCGCTGCCAGGTCCAGCAGAACGTCTTGCGGGTGTCGCGCGAGGAGTAGTCGGTGCGCGGCGAGTTCGGGAAGACGTCCCACTCCGGGTTGTCGGAGTCGTGGTCGACGATGTCCTCGCGGACGAGGACGCTGCCGTCGCGGGCGTCCACCCAGGTGGTGTACGCCTCCGGCTCGGCGCTGGTCAGGCCGGCCCCGAAGGCGACCTGGTAGGCGGCACGGGCACCCTGGTCGGGCGTCGGGACGGCGACGAGTTTGGTGCCGAGTGAGGTGGTGTTGGTCAGGCCCGCGTTCTCGGCCGCGATGCGCTCGGCGTCGGCGGCGGTCAGGGTCGCGGGCTGCGGGGCGGCGGCGTCGCGGGCGAGCGAGGAGCTCACATACCACACCTTGCCGTCGCGGATGCCGACCGAGAGCAGGCCGTCGCGGCCGGCTTCGAGGTCGCCGAACTTCTGGCGGAGCAGGACGATGCTGCCCTCACCGAGTTTCTGCGTGGTGAGCACCTCGAGCGACTCGGCGGCGGCCGTGGTGATGCCGAGGACTTCGAGGTTCCCGGCGACGTAGGCGCGGGCGGCGGCAACGGGGTCGGCCGGCAGCCCGGTGGCCAGCGGCTTGGCGTTGCTGGCGGTGAGGCTTGCCGGGGTGCCGAAGACGTTCCACCGGGCGGAGGCGCTCGACTTGGCGGCACGGGTGCGCTGTGCCGAGGTCGGCGCCACCTGGCCCTTACGGTTGTCGATGGTGTCGGCGTGGTCGCTGTCGCCATGCACTTCCGGGGTTCCGGCCGCCTGGGCCGGGCTGGTTGGTGCCGCGCTGCCGCCGGTTGAGGGGGCGAGAATCAGCACGGCTGCGACTAATGCTGTGGTGGTGCCCGCCATCGCACGGGATGGTGTGCGCACGGAACCTCCTTTATGGACGGTCGTTACCGGTCTCCTCGCATCCGATCGCACAAACGCATGATCGCGGGATGGGCCGAACGTCCATAATCGAGGCGCGTCGATCAGATCCTCGTCGATGGTTTTCGGTGCGTCAACCGATCCGGTAGCCGACACCGACAGCGGTGGTGATGACCGGTGGCTCGCCGAGTTTGCGGCGCAGCCGGCCCACCGTGACCGTCACCGTGTTGGTGAACCGGTCGGCGTTCTCGTCCCAGACGCCGTCGAGCAGCGACTCCGCGCTGAGGAACCCCGGACTGGCCCGCAGCAACGCCTCGAGCACGGCGAACTCCTTGAGAGTCAGGCCGAGGTCGCGACCGTCGCGCCGGGCCGTGCGGCGCAGCGGGTCGAGTTCGATCCCGGCGACGCGCAGGATGCGGGGCCGGGCGGCGGGCTTGCGCCGTGCCAGCGCCCTGACGCGGAGAATGAGCTCCGGGAAGTGGAACGGTTTGGCGAGGTAGTCGTCGGCGCCCAGGATCAGGCCGCTGACCCGGTCGCCGGGTTCACCGGCCGCGGTCAGCATCAGCACCATCGGCCGCCGCTCCCGATCGGTGATCATCTGGCAGAGGACGTCCCCGTGCAGGCCGGGCAGGTCCCGGTCGAGCACCACGACGTCGTAATCCGTGAGATCGATCTTCTCCGCGGCCGTCAGCCCGCTGTGTGCGGCGTCGACGGCCATCCCGGCGTCGGTCAGCCCTTCCACGACCACCTCGGACAGTGCGTGGTCGTCCTCCACGACCAGGATCCTCATTCCCGCCCCGTCCCGGCCGGCGGGCCCGAAGCCGGCGCACTCGGGGCCGGCGCACTCGGGGCCGGCAGCGCGATCGCGACCCGCAGGCCGCCGTCCGGGCGGGCGGTGAGCCGGAGCCGCCCGCAGTGCGCGGTGACGACAGCGGACACGATGGACAGTCCCAGCCCGGAGGAGCCGACCCGTTCGTCGCCGAGCCGCTCGAAAGGCTGGGTCAGGCGATCGACCTCGGCCTGGTCGAAGACACGGCCGCCGGTCTCGACGATCAGCTCCGCCGAGTCGCCGGCCGAAGCGCCGGTGATCCGTACCCAGCCGGTGTTCTCGTTGTGGGTCACCGCGTTGTCGACGAGGTTCGCCACCAGCCTGGAAAGCAGCGGCCGATGGCCCCGCACCATCGTCCGGGGCGCGACGCCGACGGTCACCGTCAGGCTCTTGGCGACGACGTCGGCGGACCGGTCGCGCAGGGCCGCGTCGACCAGTTCACCGAGGTCGACCGGCACGGTCTGCTCGCTCCGGCTGTGCTGGGCGCGGGCCAGCATCAGCAGGCCGTCGAGAAGATGATCAACCCGATCCAATTGGGTACGCAGACGCGCCGCCAGCGCCACTGTCGAGGCGGCCGGATCGGGCTTGGCCACCGCGACGTCGAGGCTGGCCCGGATCGTGGCCAGGGGCGTGCGCAGCTCGTGGGAGGCGTTGGCGACGAAACGGCGTTGGGCCGTGAACGACGCCTCGAGGCGCTCCAGCAGACCGTCGATCGTGTCGGCGAGATCCTTCACCTCGTCGTTCGGCCAGCGGATCCCGATCCGCTCGTTCAGGCTGTCGGCGGAGATCCGCCGGGTCACCTCGGTGATCAGCCGAAGCGGCGCGATCGCGTGCCCCGCCATCAACCGGCCGATCAGCAGGGACAGGAGCACCATCACGATCAGGGCGATGACCCAGCCCCAGACGAACCGCCTGGCCTGATCGGCGTTCTCGGCGGCCATCTGCTCCTGCAGCGCGGCGAGCTGCTGCTGGGCATCGGCGGGGCCGGCCGTCGGGGCGGGGCCCGGGGGCCGGGCGACCGATGTCCGGCTGCCGCTCGAGAAGGCGAAGGCGACCAGCAGCAGAATCACCCCGGACACGAAGAACGCGCTGACGTAGAGCAGGGTGATCCGGGTACCGACGGTGCCTCTCCGGGCAGCGACGCCGCCCGTCCGTGCACCCGGAGCACCTCGACGCCGACTCAACATCGCTACAGCATGACCGGGCCGGCCTAACAACGGCATGACAGAACGTGTTCGGCCGATGTTAGGCACCGATCCGTAGAACCGACGGCATGTTCGCTTCGGATTTCCTCCGCCCGGCCCGGGTCGTGGCCCTGACCGTCGCCGCCGTGGCCGTCGTCGCGGTCGGCGGGCTGTCCGCCGCCGGCCTCCGGGTGACCTGCGACGGGCCCTGCCCGGTCGCCCCGGTGGCCGAGGACGGATCGGTCGTCGGCGACCGGTTCTGGTTCCTGCATCAGGAACTCGGCACCGGCGGCACGATCACGGCCCGGATGACCTCGATGACCGGCACGATCACCTATCCTCCACCCGATCACGACGAGATCGTTCCCGGCCTGGTGCCCTGGGCCAAATCCGGTGTCATCGTCAAGGACGGCACGCGGCAGGGTTCGCGTTATGCGGCTCTGGCCATGACCGGCCGTCACGGTGTCCACTTCCAGCACGGCTATCGGCACGACGACGCCGGTCGGCCGGGCGGTGTCTCCGCCGACTCCCCACGCTGGCTGCGGCTGACCCGTTCCGGCGACACGGTCACCGGCGCCGAGTCCGCCGACGGCGTCCAGTGGCACACCGTGGGCACGGCACGCCTCGCCGGCCTTCCGGACACCGTGCGGGTCGGCCTGTTCGCCACCTCGCCGTGCGACCTGACACTGCGCGAGACCGCTCTGGGCGGCAACACCCAGGCGTGCCGGTTCACCCAGGCCGTCGGTGTCTTCGACAGCGTCACCGTCGAGGGAGGCGACGGCGAATGGGTCAGTGAGCCGGTCGGGCAGATGAACCAGACAGACTGGGAGAAGCTATCCAACCCGTCCGGAGTGGTCCAGAACGGCAGCGTGATCCGGATCAGCGGCACCGGCGACATCAGTCCCGCCCGCGAGGAGTTCGCCTGGACCACCGATCAGTCCTTGGCCGGGTTCCTGGCGGCGCTGGTCATAGTGCTGGTGGTCGCGGCACGGTACGGCGCCTCCACGGGGATGCACCGGCGCCGCGTCACCACCGTCGGCGCGGCCGCCTTCGCGGTCGGGCTGGTGGCGGCCGGCGCGGTCGTACCGATCGGCGCCGCCATCGCCCGGAGCAAGAACATGCCGGTGCAGGCCCTGACCCTGCCGACCGGCCTGCGGGTGGTCGTCGGCCTGGCCGTGGCACTCGCCCTGTCGGCGATGCTGGCATACGGACTCGGCGCACTGACGCGGCGACGCTGGGCCGGCAGCAGTCTGGCGGTGGCGCTGGTCGCCGTCCCCTTCGCGGTCAGCGTGATCCCGCTGTTGCCGGACACGGTCGCGGAGTGGCTGTTGCGCGTCACTCCGGCCGCTGCCTTCGCGGTCAAGCAGACAGCGGTGGAGTATCCGCAGATCACCTCCTACTATTCGCCGTCCACCGGATACTTCCCGCTGCCGTGGTGGGCAGGGCTGACGGTGCTGGCCGCCTACACCGCGGTCATCCTGTGGCTGGCCTCCCGGCGCCGGTCGGCGCACCCGGCCCGGGTCGCCGAGCAGTCCTCGACCGGTGTGCTCCTCTGACCACCCGATCCCGCCCCGCCGTATGTGGAGGAGCCACGGAACTCGGCTCCTCCACATCAGCCCCGAGAGGGCCTGCCGAGACCCCCGCCCCGGGCCCAAGACCTTCGAGACTCCTCCGCAGCAGGCACGAGGCATGTATCGCGGTGCGGGCCGGAGCGAGGCGGAGTCCAGATGTCGTCGGGCCGCACGCCGCAGCCCGTCTCCCACTTCGATACAGGCCCGAACACCGACGACTGGCCGATCGGGGACATACGCCACCTCACGGAAACCATGGACAGGACACCCCCGGCCGGGCCAAGCCCCACAGGCCCGACACCGACGACTGCCCGGTTGAGGGCATACGCCACCTCACGGAGACCGTCGGCAGGACGCCCCGGCCGGGTGAGGCCGTCTCAGGGCTGCTGGAACAGCACCTCCGGATGGCTAGGTGCCGGGCCGTCGAGCAACGGCTGCGGGATCCCGCGCAGATGCAGGTCGAAGAACGCACCCACGTAGTCGCGCGTGATCTGCGCGGCCCGGCTCCCGGGCAGTGGGAATCCGGGGTCGGGGATACCCGCCTGTTCCCCGATCACCGGGATGTCGGTGAAGTCGAGGTGCCCGCTGCCGGTGACGGTGAGCCAGCGTTTCCAGCCGTCCATGACCGGCCAGTCACGCACCCAGGTCTTGTCCGGGGCGCCATCGGGGGCCGGGGACGGCGCGCCGAGCAGCATGAACGGCCGCCCGCCGAATCCTCCGGCCGGGACCGGCTCGAACAGGCTGCCGTCCATGTTGATCCCGGCGCGCACCCGCGGATCGGCCGCCATGGTGACCGCGGCGGCGTTGCCACCGATCGAATGGCCGGCCACACCGATCCGGGTGCGGTCGATCATGCGTGCGTGGCGCCACACCGGACGGTCGCCGGTCAGGCGGTCGAGCAGGAACGACAGATCCCGTGACCGGCCGGAGGCGACACGGGCATAGCCCGATGTGCCCTGGCCCTCGACCACAGTGCAGGCGGTGCAGTTCAGTGTGCGGCCACGGGGGAAGTCGGTGCCCGCGGACTCGTGCGCGTGGTCGGCGACGGCCACCACATGACCGCGACTGGCCAGCTCCTCGGCCAGGTGGGTGAGGGTGTGCCGGTGCAGGGTGAAGCCGGGCGACAGCACGACGAGCGGGAACCGGCCGTGGCGCGGTGGTGCGGAGGCCACGGCGGTCGTGCGGGTGGAGCTGAGCTCCTCGGGCTCGATGATGCCGGTGACTTTGCGGTCGTCGATGAGCAGCCGGGCCTCGGCAACCGAGAGGTAGGACGCTGGGCGGCCCGGCAGCGCAACGGCTGGATAGAACATCGAGACCATCAGCTCACGAGGGCTGTCCGGCACCCAGGGGTCGGGCCGGGACCGGTCGGTCAGGTGCAGCACCTCCCGGCCGACGGCGAACGGCCCCGACGGTCGTGGCAGAGCGAACGGCGAGACGAACGCCTGCGATGGGGAGAGAGACGCGAGAGCCGGCGATGAGAAGGGCGACACGGCAGGCGACGCGAAGGCTGGTGTGGCCGGCAGAAACGGCAGAGCGGAGGCGAGCGCAGCAGTGGTCGCGGCGATCCTGATGGCGGGTCCGAACGTCGTCATGTCGTACAGCCAACCGGACCGTGCCGCCCGAAACAGTCGTCCAGAGTGGAGTCCTGGAGGTAACGCCAGCACTACCTCGACCAGAGATCCGGTACGCGGCGGCCGCGAAGGGCCAGAACCTGTCCGGCCACCGGCTCGTACGCCACGACCCGGTGCACCGACACCCGGTCGGGGCCGGTCAGCAGGGCGGGGTCGTCACCGTCGCGCAGCGGCACCGATCGCACGGCGGCGCCGACCGCGTCGAGCACCGCGGCCGACTCGGCGAGGTGCACGATGACGAAGCCGCGCTTGCCGGGGTGCCAGAGCACGAGCGTACGGACCATGCCGGGCACCTGCCGCACCACCGGGCCGATGCTCTCCCGGCCGCGTCGCCGGGCCAGGGTCTCGCGCTCGGCGCTGAGCGGCCCGTCGAAGACACCGAGAAGCGCGGCACCCACCGGCCGCCCGGCGGCGACGGCGGCCTCGTCGTCGTCGACCTCGTAGATCTCGTCGGAGGTGATCGTGACGGGCGGTTGCCCGCCGTCGGCACGGCTGCGTTCGGAGGCCTTCTCGGCGTCCGGGAAGGTCTGCCAGAGGGTGAGCAGGGCACCGGCCCGTTCCTCCCCTTCGAGCAGGAGCAGGCCGGCGAAACCGGGATGGCCGGAGATCATCGCGGTGAGCTCGGGTACGAGGTCGTCACCCTCGGGCCGGGTGGCGGTGGTCTGGAGCCTGGCGAATGTCATCGGTTCCCCCTCGGTGGTGGTTGAACCGATCGTCTGCCGCGACCCTGCCTCTAAGCATCAGTGCTACCACGGAGAACTCCGGATGAAGGCCCGGCGATGCGCTGCGCCAGCCACACCGGCACCACGGACAGCACGATCAGCACCGCCGCGACGACGTTGACGATCGGCGCCTGGTTGGGCCGGAACAGGTTGTTGAAGATCCAGATCGGCAGTGTGGTGACTCCGGGCCCGGCCGTGAACGTGGTCACGATGATCTCGTCGAAGGAGAGCGCGAACGCCAGCAGCCCACCCGCGAGCAGCGCCGACCGGATCAGCGGAAACGTCACGTACCGGAAGGTCTGGAAGCCGGAGGCGCCGAGGTCGGCCGACGCCTCTTCCAGGTTGACGCCGGTACGCCGCAGCCGGGCGAGGACGTTGTTGTAAACGGTGACGACGCAGAACGTGGCGTGCCCGACGACCACCGAGAACAGGCCCTTGCCGATGCCGAGGTCGCCCATGACCGACCGCCAGGCGCTGTCCAGGGCGATGCCCGTGACGATGCCGGGCAGCGCGATCGGCAGCACCACCAGCAGCGACACGGTGTCGCGGCCGAAGAACTCGAACCGCTGCACGGCGAAGGCGATCATCGTGCCGAGCACCAGCGCGATCGCGGTGGCGGCGAGCCCGGCCTGGACCGAGGTGAGCAGCGCCTGCCGGGCGCCCTCGTTCTCCCAGGCCGCCGACCACCAGCGGGTGGTCAGGTCGCGGGGCGGCCAGGCGAAGGTCCGGTCGCCGTTGAACGAGTTGACCAGCACGAGCAGCAGCGGCACGTAGATGAAGACGAGGCCGGCGGCCATCACGGCACGCAGCGCCCAGCGGGCGGATGCGGAGAGGGTCACAGCTCCTCCAGGGCGCCGGAACGGCGGACCGCGACCAGGTAGATCACCATGATCAGGACGGGGACGCAGGCGATCGCGGCGGCGAACGGCAGATTGTTCGCGGCGCCGATGTTGGCGTAGACGACGTTGCCGATGAGCTGGGTCTTCCCGCCGACAATCTGGACGGTGATGTAGTCGCCGAGCGACAGCGAGAAGGTGAAGATCGACCCGGCGAGGACCGACGGGATCAACACCGGCAGGACCACGGACCGGAAGGTACGCCCGGCGCGCGCCCCGAGGTCGGCGGAGGCCTCGAGCAGCGAGTCCGGCAACCGTTCCAGCCCGGCGTAGATCGGCAGGATCATGTACGGCAGCCACAGGTACGACAGCACGAGGATGGTCGCGCCGATCCCGTACCCGGGTCCACCGAAGATCGAGTCCATCGGCCCGCCGTTGGCCAGCAGGATCCGCCACGCGTACGCCTTGACCAGGTAACTGGCCCACAGGGGCGTAAGAATGGCTATGACCAGTGCATTTTTGTACTTGGAAACTTTAGCCATGTAGAACGCCATCGGGATCGCGATCACCGCGCAGATGACGGTGACCGAGACGGCCACCCCGAGACTGCGCAGCGAGACGTTCCGGTAGACCTCCTCGGTGAGGATGGTCCGGAAGTTCGCGAGCGAGAACTCCCGGACCACCTCCCCGGTGAAGCCGTTCACGGTCCAGAACGCCGACACCAGGAGCACCGCGAGCGCGCCGAGATAGGCGACGACCAGCCAGAGCAGGGGCGCGGAGAGCAGGCCGGCCAGGCGCAGGCGCGGGTGCCGGTGCAGGTACGAACCGAGACTGGTCACGCTATCCCTTGATCGTCGTCCAGGCCTGGGTCCAGGCCGAGTAGTCCTTGCAGGTCACGTCGGTGCGCCCGTCGAGGCACTGCGCCAACGGGGTGGTCCAGTACCAGACCTGCTCGAAGTACTCCTCGTCCTCGGCGTGGAAGGTGGCGCAGTGGTTCTTGTCCGCGGTCTGCGCGCAGGACAGCTTGTTGGAGGGGGCCTCACCGAACCACTCGGCGACGCCGGCGTTGGCCTTCGGCGAGATGATGTGGTTCATCCAGAGGTACGCGCAGTTCGGGTGCGCGGCCTTGGCCGAGATCATCCAGGTGTCGGACCAGCCGGTGGCGCCCTCGCTGGGCAGGATCGCCTCGACGGGCGCGCCGTCGGCCTTGGTCAGGTTGACGATGACCTGCCAGGTGGTGCCGAGCACCGAGTTGCCGGCTTTGAACGCCTGGACCTCCTTGGTGTAGTCGGACCAGTACTCACCGATCAGCTCGTTCTGCTGCTTGAGCAGGTCGACGGCCGCCTGGAACTGGGTGTCGTCCAGGGCGTACGGATTGGTGATCTTGAGGTCGGGTTTGGTCTTCATGAGGTAGAGCGCCGCGTCGGCGATGTAGATCGGCGAGTCGTACGCGGTGATCTTGCCCTTGAACGGCGAGGCCGGGTCGAAGACCGCGCTCCACGAGGTGGGCGCCGGCTGCACCTGGTCGGTGCGGTACATCAGCAGGTTGGCGCCGCGGCCGTGCGGGACGCCGTAGGAGGCGCCGTCGACCGAGTTCCACCGCTGGTTCTTGAGCCCCTCGAAGACGTCCTTGTAGTTGCTGATCAGGTCGGTGTTGACCGGCGCGACGTCACCGCCGTAGATCAGCCGCAGCGACGCGTCACCGGAGGCCGACACCACGTCGTACTCGCCGGTCTTCATGAGCGCGACCATCTCGTCGGACGTACCGGCGATCTTGTTGTTGACCTGGCAGCCGGTCTCGGACTCGAAGCCGGTCACCCAGTCGACGGCCTTGTCGGTGCTGCCGTCCTCGACGTATCCGGCCCAGGAGACGACGTTGACGGTGCCCTCACCGGCACCGAGCGACGCCAGCTTGTCGATCTTCGGGACGGACAGCCCGCCGGGACCGGAGCCGGTGGACCCACTCGATCCGCCATCGCCGCATCCGGCCAGGGTGAGCACCCCGGCGGCCAGCGCCGCCATGACTATTCTTCCGCTACGCATGCGCGGTCTCCTTCGTTGCAGAGGGGATCTCGACGATGTGCTCGTCGTGCCAGGACAGGCGGACGCGATGACCACGGGCGACCAGCGGCGCGCCGCTGTGGCGGTTCTGGGCGACGACCACGACACGACTGCCCGCGTCGAGGTCGACGACGTACCTGGTGACGGGTCCCGCGTAGACGACCTCGGCGACGGTGCCTTCCGGACCGGAGTCGTCAGAGATCAAGATCTTCTCCGGGCGTACGGAGAAAGTGCCCTGCCGTCCGACGAGTGCCGCGGCGGCGGCACCGGTGAACACGTTGGACGTGCCGACGAAGCCCGCGACGAAGGAGCTCGCCGGACGCTCGTACACCTCCTCGGGTGTTCCGACCTGCGCGATGCGCCCCGTTTCGAAGACCGCGACCCGGTCGCTCATGGTGAGGGCCTCGTCCTGGTCGTGGGTGACGAAGACGAAGGTGATGCCGACCTCCCGCTGGATGGCCTTGAGCTCCACCTGCATCTGCTCGCGCAGTTTCAGGTCGAGCGCGCCGAGCGGTTCGTCGAGCAGCAGCACCTTGGGCCGGTTGACCAGCGCCCGGGCCAGGGCCACGCGTTGCCGCTGCCCGCCGGACATCGCCGCCGGACGGCGTGCGCCGAAGCCCTCGAGCCGCACGCCGGCCAGCGCCTCCTCGGCCCGCCTGCGGCGTTCGGCCCGTTTGACGCCGCGAACCTTCAGCCCGTACTCGACGTTCTCCAGCACGCTCATGTGCGGGAACAGCGCGTAGTCCTGGAAGACCGTGTTGACGTCGCGCTCGAACGGCGCCAGCCGGGTGACGTCCCGGCCTCCGAGATGGACGGTCCCGGCGGTGGGCAGCTCGAATCCGGCGATCATCCGCAGCACGGTCGTCTTGCCGGAGCCGGACGGGCCGAGCATCGAGAAGAACTCGCCGTCGGCGATGTCGAGGTCGATGCCGGCCACCGCGTCGACGGCGCCGAACGACTTGCGGAGCCCGGTGAGCCGGATCGCCGGGTCAGAGGAATCGGTCACGTGGAGAGCACCTTCTGAGAAGTCCCTGAGAGCGGTGCCGAAAACGTATGGCGTCAGACTTTAAAGGTCAAGACAGCCCGGTAACCAGCGCGTAAACAGCCGTGCGGAAGAATCAAGGACATGGAGACGGGCCGAGCCAGCGGGCGATCCGTGGTGTTCGCACCGCTGGATCCGCACAGCCGCGCCGAGACCGTGGTCCGGCGGCTCACCGACGCCATCACGTTCGGGCTGCTCACCGACGCCGAACAGCTGCCCAGCGAGGCCGACCTGGCCGCGCAGTTCGGCGTCTCCCGGGTGACCGTCCGCGAAGCCCTGGTCGCCCTGCGGCACAAGAACCTGGTGGAGACCCGCCGCGGGCGTGGCGGCGGCAGTTTCGTGCGTGCCCCGTCCGGCGGCGGGCTGCGCACCCGCGTCGCCGAGCTGAGCCTGCCCAACCTGCGCGACACCACCGACCACTACGCGGCGATCGCGGGCGCCGCCGCACGGCTGGCCGCCCAGCGGGCCGACGCCGACGACATCCTGCGCATCGAGGAGGTCGACGCCGACGTCGCCGGTCCGCTGCACCGGATGGAGCGGGCGTACCACCTCGAGGTGGCAGCTGTCGCACAGTCCGCACGACTGGCCCGCGAGGAGGTGCGCTTCGCTACCGAATTGGGAACACTGCTGTGGTCGCCGGTTCTCCCGAGCGACGACCGCGCATATGATCCGCACGCCGACCACAGGGCGATCACGGCCGCCATCGCGGCGGGCGACGGCGACCTGGCCCGGCAGCTCACCGAGGAACACATCGAGAAGGCCGTCGAGCGCCTGGTCACCCTGCACCTGACGCTGATCGAGCAGTGAAGGCGGGTCCCATGGGACGTACGACCACCCATGAAACAGCAGCCGCAGCCCTGACCGAACAGATCGCCGAGCACGCCTTCGCCACCGCCGACGAACTGCGCCGCCGCTTTCAGGGAAACCGTGATCTGGCCGGCCTGCGGCCACACGTGATCGCCGCGCTCGGCGGCCTGATCAGCGGCGCCGGGGTGATCACCGCGGGCCGCCCGCAGGAGCTGGAGTGGTGGATGGGCGCCGACCCGGCCCAGCGCACCCAGCTCGTCCTGGACCTCGACCCGGCCAGCGACACCTTCGTCGACCTGGGCCGCCAGCCGTGGTTCGCCGTCCCCCGCGACACCGGCCGCCGCCACGTGACCGGCCCGTACGTGGACTACGTCTGCGCCGAGCAGTACGCGCTCACCTTCACCGTCCCGATCATCGAGGACGGCCGGTTCGCCGGGATCGCCGGCGCGGACGTGTTCGTGGCCGACTTCGAACGCGCGGTACGCCCCGCCCTGCGCGCGGTCGGCAGCCCGGCGGCGCTGGTCAACACGCACGGCCGGGTGGTCGCCGGCACGACCGCCCAGCACCTGGCCGGTTCCCTGATCCGGGACGCCGAGATCCGTACCGCACTGCTGGAGCACACACCGCTCACCCTGCCCGGCGGGGTCGATCTGACGCCGTGCGGCACGCTGCCTTTGACGGTCCTGACCTGGTCCTAGGCAAAGCAGTGCCATAGTCGGAAATATGCGGACGGGTTTGCGGTTCCTGGCCGCGCCGTTCGCGGTGTGGCTGGTACTGACCTGCCTCGGCGCGGGCGCGCTCCTCTGGGTCGAGCTCACCACCAAGCAGGGGGTCATCGACCGCTACCACGACCGCGTCGGCCTGACCGCCAACCTGGTCGAGAGCACCGTCAAGGACCTGATCGAGCGGGAACGCACCCAGGCCATGGCGTTCCTCACCGACGAGGTCGTCAGCCAGCGTGACTTCACCCGCTCGGTCGGCGGCTTCGGCTACCCGGCGGCCGTGCTGCTCGACAGCGAGGGCCGGCTTCTGCGGGTCATCCCGTCGAACCCGGCTCTGCTGGGCGAACCCCTCGCCGACCGTTACCCGCATCTGTGGACCGCGGTGCACGACCTCCGGCCCGCGGTCTCCCCGGTGGTGGCCTCGGCCGCGCGCGGGCTGCCGGTCGTCGCGTTCGCCGTGCCGTTCGAGACGCCGTACGGCCTGCGCGTCTTCTCCGGCGCGGTGGCCGTCGGCAAGGGCCCGATCGCCGGTTACCTCAAGAACGCCATCACCCTGGACCAGGTGCGGGTGCAGCTGGTGGACACCTCGGACGCCATCGTCGCCACCAACCAGGACCGTGCCGAGAACGTCGCCCTGCTGGCCAACGAGGAGCCCACCCTGTCAGCCGCCCTGCGCGGCGCCGACGAGGGCCGGTACCGGGCGGGCGACCAGTGGTGGCGATACACCTCGCTACATGTGCAGGGCACCCCGTGGCGGTTGTCGGCCGCCGTGCCCGAGGACGTGCTGTTCGCCAACACCGCCGGTAGCCGCGCCGCCGGACGGGCCGCGCTGTTCACTGCCTCCGGCGTCGGCCTGCTCGTCGTCGCGGCCACCGCCCGGGCCCGCCGCAACCGCCGTGAGCTGCACTCCACCGAGCAGCGGTTCCGCAAATTGTTCGACAACTCGCGCATCGGCATGGCCGTGGCCGACCTCGACGGCCGGTTCCTGCGGGTCAACCCGGCCCTGTGCAACATGCTCGGCCGTTCCGAGGCCAGGCTGGTGGGCGTCAACTTCGCCGAGATCACCCACCCCGACGACCTGGAATCCTGCCAGCGGTGCATCCGCGACTGCCTGTCCGGCCGGATCGACGGCTTCGACATGGAGAAACGCTACGTCCACGACGACGGCCATCCGGTCGAGGTGGTGATCACGGCGGGTCTGCTGCGCGACGAGGAGGGCCGCAACCAGTACTTCGCCACGCAGATCATCGACGTGACCGAACGCCGCATGCTGGAACGCGCCCGCCGCGAGGACGCCGCCGAACTGGCCCGCCACGCCGAACGCCTCGAGCACGCCAACGAGCAGATGGCCGACTTCATGGCCATGCTCAGTCACGACGTACGCCAGCCGCTCACCACCATCGTCTCGGCCGGGGAGATGCTGCTCGACGACTGGACCGACATGCCGGACGAGACCCGCCGGCACTACCTGCGCCGCATGACCACCGGTGGCCACCGGGCCGAACAGCTGGTCAGCGAGATCCTCACGCTCGCCCAGCTGGACGCCGGGGCCCTCACCGCCCGCCCGGTCCGGCTCGACGTCGCGCACGCCGCCCGGCAGGCCGTCACCGCCCAGGGCTACGACACCGCCCAGGGCGTCACCGTCACCGCCCCGGACCAGGCGATGGCCACCGCTGACCCGGTCCACCTCGCGCTGCTGCTGGGCAACCTGCTGGCCAACGCGGTCAAGTACGGAGCCCCGCCGATCAACGTGACGGTCCGTCCCGACCGCGACCGGGTCCTCGTCAAGGTCGGTGACCACGGCGAGGGCGTACCGGCCGCGTTCGTCCCGCACCTGTTCGAGCGCTTCACCCGGGCCGACACCGGTGTGGCCACCACCAAACCGGGCACCGGTCTCGGCCTCTACCTCGTGGCCCGCCTGGCCCAAGCCTCCGGCGGCACCATCGAGTACCGACCCAACCAGCCGCGCGGCGCGATGTTCGTGCTCTCCCTGCCCTGCACACCCCGCACCGCACTGCCCGCCGCCACCGAGGCCGGCACCCCCGCCCCCGTCCTCTGAGCTCCGCCGTCCCCAGGTCAACGGCACGGTCAAGGCCATCTCGTACGCCTGCACGCTCGACACCGCGGCCAACGTGAAGTCGATCGTCACGGCCGGCGCCGGCACGGGCGAGCTCGGCATCTGAGCCGCGTTCCGATGACAGGATGAGGTCATGCGGCGAGCGGCGGTGTTTCTGCTGCTGCTCGCCGCGGGCTGCACGGCTCCCGCCCCCGTGCCACCGCCGGGACAACCGCCGTCACCGTCACCGTCCGCGCCGCTGCCCTGGGTCGGCACCTGGGCCACGGCTGTCGAGGGAGGTGGCCGCCCGTTCGACGGCCACACGCTGCGTCAGAGCGTGCACACCAGCATCGGCGGTGACATCGCCCGCCTCCGGTTGACCAACGAGTTCGGCGACCGGCCGCTGATGGTCGGCGCCGTGCGGCTGGGCGGATCCGTCCCGGTGACCTTCGGCGGCACAGCCTCGGTCACGATCCCCGCGGGTGGCACCGCCACCAGCGACGAGGTGCCGTTCGACGTCCCCGCCGGCGGCGACGTGACCGTCAGCATGTACCTGCCGTCACCGACCGGCCCGAGCACCCGCCACGCCATCGCGGTGCGCCACAACCAGGTCGCCGCCGGCGATCAGACGTCGGCCGGGCGGCTGACCGCACCGAAGAACGAGTCGAGCTGGTTCTTCCTGGCCGGCCTGGACGTGCGGTCGGACGCCGGGGCGGTGGTGGCGTTCGGCGCGTCGATCACCGACGGGCTGGGTTCGGCGTCCGGCGCGAACCGCCGCTGGCCGGACCTGCTGTCGGACCGGCTGCGCGCGGCGGGTCTGCCGGTGGCGGTGCTCAACGCCGGGATCAGCGGGAATCGCCTGCTCGCCGACGACCGCGGCCCGAGCGGCATGAGCCGGTTCGAACGGGACGTGCTCCGGCAGCCGGGCGCCCGATGGGCGATAATCTCCGACGATCCACTGAACGATCTCGGGGCCGCCGATCCGCCGTCCGCGGACCGGATCGTGGCCGCGCTGCGGGAGCTGATCTCCCGGGCGCACGCCGCGGGCCTGCGGGTGATCTGCTCGACCCTGACACCGTTCGAGGGCGCGGGTTACTTCAACGAGCGGGCCGAGCGGGGCCGGGCCCAGGTCAACGCGTTCGTGCGCTCCGCGGACAGCGGTTGCGACGCGGTCCTGGACCAGGACGCCGCGACCCGTGATCCCGCCCGTCCCACCCGCTTCCTGCCGCGTCACGACTCCGGCGATCACCTGCACCCGTCCGCCGACGGGTTCCAGGCGATCGCCGACGCCGTCGACCTGTCGTGGTTCACCGCCGGCCGGCCGGCAGCGGACGGGCCACCACCTTCCGCGCGTCCCCCTCGACCAGCCCGAACATCCGCAACAGGCTGACCGCGAGCCGGTCCGCGGCCTGATCGACCAGGCCCGGGTCGTCGGCCGCCAGGTTGAGCCGCAGCACGCCGAGCAGAGAGCCGTTGACGCACGCGAACGCCACCTCGGCGTCGTCGAAGCAGAGCCGCCCGACCGCGTGCGCGTGCCGTAGGTCGCCGATCGGCCAGGCACCCGGGTAGCTCAGCCCGGCGCGGTCGATGACCCGGGCGAGCGACGGGTGGGTGCGCGGGAGGCGGGCGGTGAGCCGCACCGCCACGGCGAGCGCCTCGGCCGGGTCGGTGAGCCCGCCGGTGGCCGCCGTGATCAGGGCACGGTGCTCGTCGGCGACCGAGGCGACGGCCAGGTCGAACAGCTCCTGCTTGGACGGGAAGTGGTTGTAGAAGCTGCCGAATCCGACGTCGGCCGCGTCGGTGATCTCCTGGATGCTGACGCCGGCGGGGTCACGGCTGGTCAGCAGCGTACGAGCGGCGTCGATGAGCGCGGCGCGGGTCTGTGCCTTGCGCCGTTCGAGTCGCCCCGTCATGGCGGCCAGTTTATGCCACCTCATAATTGATGAGATCATCAGTTATGATGCCATCCATGAACATCGTGAGAGCGTTCGGGCAGGCCCTCCTCGGCACGGTCCTGACGTTCGCCGGCATCACCCACCTGACCGTGGCCCGCAGCGAGTTCCAGGCTCAGGTGCCGGACTGGTTCCCGATCGACGCCGACTTCGTGGTCCTGGCGTCCGGCGTCGTCGAGATCACCCTCGGCGTGGCGCTGCTGACCGTGTGGAAACAGCCGGCACGCGGCATCGTCGGCGCGATCGCGGCGCTGTTCTTCGTGGTGATCTTCCCGGGCAACATCGCCCAGTGGCTCGAGCACAAGGACGGCTTCGGCCTGGACACCGACACGAAGCGGTTCGTCCGCCTGTTCTTCCAGCCGCTGCTGGTGCTGTGGGCCCTCGCCGCGACCCGGGCGATCGGCACCCTGCGCGAGCTACGTCACCGGCAGCGCGTCAGCGGCTGAGATCGTGCCTGCGGTGCACGATCCTCTCGACGACACCGCCCGGCAGCAGCCGCCGCAGCGCGAACACCGCCGGAGCGTTGCTGCCCACGGCGTACCGTGCCTTCGGCCGCGCCGCCTCGACCGCCGACACGATCGTCGCCGCCACCTTCTCCGCCGTGATCCCGGCCCGCTCGTTACGGTCCAGAGCCGCGAGCATCCGCCCGAAGTCCTCCCGGTACGGCGAGCCGGCCCCGATGTACTTCGTGCGCCGCTCACTGATCCCGGTCGCGATCGACCCCGGCTCCACGGTCGTCAGCCAGACCCCGAACGGCGTCAGCTCGTGCCGTGCCCCGTTGCTGAACCCCTTGATCGCCGCCTTCGACGCGACATAGGACGACCGGTACGCCAGCGGGAACGACGCCAGCATCGACCCGACCATCACGACCCGCCCGTAGCCACGCTCACGCATCCCCGGCAACGCCAGCTGCGTCAGGCGTACCGGCCCCAGGACGTTGACCTGAAAGATCCGCCGCAGCGCCTCACCGGGCAGCTCCTCGATCGGCCCGGACTGACTCTCCCCGGCGTTGTTGATCAGCACGTCCACCCCGGCCAGCGCCGGCGCGAGACTCTCGATCGACGCGTCGTCGCCGAGGTCGAGCGGCAGATACTCGACACCGTCGGCCCGCTGCTCCGGCTTCAGCGACTCCGGGTCACGGCTGGTCCCGAGCACGCGAAACCCACGAGCGGCGAGCGCCGCGGCGGTAGCCTTCCCGATCCCCGACGAGGCCCCGGTCACCAGCGCAGTGCGTCCCATCGGAGAACCTTAAAGCCTCTCGGGTACGCCCACACAACCACCACCCGCGACGCCGTGCGGCGCCACCCGGTGTTCATGGCTCTCCACTGCTGCCCCGTGCTCCGCCCGGCACGGCGTGGTCCGGGAGAGACGGATGGCTGATCATGTAGGTGGGTACCGGTGTGGTTGCCGGGCCGCCGGGGTCGGCGCGCATAGGGTTGGCGGTGTTATGACTGTGCAGGATTCCGAAACCGAGACCCGTCCCTGCGCCCACTGCGGGCGCCCCGTGCCGCAGCGTGCGTCCGCCGGGCGGCCGTTCCGCTACTGCCGCGACAACGACGGTGAATGTCAGCGTGCCTCCCGCAATGTTCGGATGCGGCACCGTCAGTCGCCGGGGCTCGCCGGGCAGGTGGCCCGGACGTGGGAGGTGGTGGACCGTCTCGATCAGCTCGTCGGTTCACTGACCGAGGCGCTGCATTCGGAGATGTCGCCGGCCGGTGTCGAGCGGCAGGTCGCCGAGGTGCGGGCGGAGACGTCCGGACAGGTGGCGGCCGCACACGCGGAACGTGACGACGCCCGCCGCGACGCCGACCAGGCGACCACCGCGGCGGCCGCCGCGCAGCAGCTGGCAGCGGCGGCGACGGCCGAACGTGACGAGGCACGGCAGCAGGCCACCGACGCCCAGCGCACCGCCGAGGAGGCCGACAGGCGGGCGCAGGAGGCGCTGACGGCGCGCGACGAGGCGGTACGCGCCGCCACGACCGCGGTGGCGCTGCGGGAACGGGCCGAGGCCGAGCGGGACACGGCGGCCGACGAGCTCGGCGGCGCCCGGCGTGAACTGCAGGAGGTCCGCGGGCAGCGCGACACCGCCGAACGTGACCTGAAGACGGCGATTCAAGATTTCAAGGACTTCCGCGGTACGGCCGAAGCAGCGCAACGCCACGCGCAGGAGGAACTGACAGCCGTCCGGGAGCAGCTGGAACAGGTCTCGGCCTCGGCCGTCGCGGACCGTCAGCGCGCCGACACCGCCGGACGCGACCGTGACGACGCCGCCGAACAGGCCCGCCGGGCACGGGCGGAGGCGACCGCCGCACAGGAGAGCCTGGTCGCGGTCACGGCCGAACGGGACGGCTTCCGGCGTACCCACGAAGATCTTGAAAGGTCTCTCGAACGGGCCGTGCGGGAGCAGGCCGACCTGGAACGGCGCCTCACGTCCGCCCGCGCCGACGCCGACGCCGCGCACGAGCGGGTCGCCCAGCTGACGTCGCAGGTCAGTGACCTGGCGGCGGCGTTGGCCGCTCTGGGCAGCGGCCGCCCCGGTCCGGCACCGGCCTTCGCGCAGCCTGCCGCCCCGGCCCAGCTCACCGCGTCCGCCCAGCCCGCCGCCTCCGCCCCGGCCCAGCTCACCGCGTCCGCCCAGCCCGCCGCCTCCGCTCCGGCCCCCGCTCAGCCCACCGCCTCCGGCAACAGCTGACGGGTGTGTGCGCCGAGATCCGGGGTAGGCATCAAGGGAGGAGGACCGAGTGGTGAACATTCTCACGTTCGGTGGGGGTTCGCGAGTGTGCGGAAGCCTTCAGCGCAGGCTGTCATAGCCGATCACTACGGTGTGGGCAGCTCCGAGTGACCGAAGGTGCCGTGAATTACGAGTGAATCCGAACGAGTGACCGACATCGCACCAACCGAAGAAGCGTCAAACAATCATAAAGTGGACCAAGGTCCATTCGGACGCCGGTTCGGTTTGCGAGCTGGGGTGAGTGGCCGGTTACGCTCATAGCGTTAACACTGTTGATACCAGCGGTGCGAACAGACTTTGACGGCCGTCGGGGGTTCCGGCGGAGGAATCCCGCGGCCGTCCCTTTCGTTACACCAACGGAAGCAGCACCACGAGCGAGGGGAAAGCCGATCATGGGCGAACGCATGCTGCGCGGCAGCCGTCTTGGCGCAGTCAGCTACGAGTCCGACCGTAACACCGAGCTGGCGCCCCGACAGACCCGCGAGTTCCTGTGCGCGAAGGGTCACCAGTTCGAGGTGCCGTTCGCCGTCGATGCCGAGGTGCCGACCACCTGGGAGTGCAAGTTCGACGGCAGCGTCGCCCGTCTGGTCGACGGCAGCGAGCCGGAGCAGAAGAAGGCCAAGCCGCCGCGCACCCACTGGGACATGCTTCTGGAGCGGCGCTCGATCGCCGAGCTGGAGGACATCCTCAACGAGCGGCTGCAGGAGGTCCGCACCCGCCGCGGCCGTTGAGGTAACCCGCACGACAACGAGAAAGCCGCCCCGGTTCTGCCGGGGCGGCTTTTCGCTGTCAGCGGCCGCCCTCGCCACCGGTCAACGGCCGACGCGGCTGCCCCGGCCGTGTCACCTTGCGTGGCCACCCGTGCGCAAACCGGACCACCGATCACCACACTCAACCGAATCCCACTCGCACGGCCCCCGAAACCCGCCCCCAGACCACAAATCCCCACGCGCCACGCTACGGCCAGCCGGCTCGCGCCGGGCTTGGACACCCGCCACCGCCCGCCTCCGACCCTGTGCACCCATCGCTGCCCGCCGCGGCCCCGTGCACGCCTCACCACCCACGCGGCTCCCACGCGCAACCGGCATCCAAGGTCCACAGCGACCAACCGATGTTGAACAACTCTTATCGCCGGGGCAGTAATCGCCGCACAGGTTCACGCCGAACCGTAACGACTGCACAAGGTCCCCGGCCGCCAGAAGTAGGCAGGGCTCAGCCACCCCGAGCAGGCCCCGCCCCGGACGCCCGCGACGCCCGCGACGCCCGCGACGCCCGCGACGCCCTTCAGATGCGCAGATCTTGTGAGGTTCAGCCGCCATCTCGACCTGAACCTCACAAGATCTGCCGCCAAGAAGGCGAAGCGACGAAGCGTCGGGCGATCTTGTGCGACTACGCCGCTCGAGCGACCACAACCTCACAAGATCGCCAGCATGGAAACGGTGAGGCGAGAGCGGTGAGGCGAGACGGTAGGGCGGGAGCGGTAGGGCGGAAGCGGTGAGGCGAGACGGCGGCGCCGAGACGGATAGGCGCTCGACGCAACCGTGCAGGCTGACGGCAAACGGCCGGTGGCGGTGCCGACTCCTGTCAGCGTCGGCCGAAGGCGGTGCCAGCCGGAGACGGTGCCGGCCGGAGACAGTACTGGCCGGAGACGGTGCCAGCCGGAGACAGTACTGGCCGGAGACGGTGCCAACCGGAGACAGTACTGGCCGGAGACGGTGCCAACCGGAGACAGTACTGGCCGGAGACGGTGCCAACCGGAGACAGTACTGGCCGGAGACGGTGCCAACCGGAGACAGTACTGGCCGGAGACGGTGCCAACCGGAGACAGTACTGGCCGGAGACGGTGCCAACCGGAGACAGTACTGGCCGGAGACGGTGCCAACCGGAGACAGTACTGGCCGGAGACGGTGCCAACCGGAGACGGTGCCAGCCGGAGACGGTGCTGAGCAGGGTGGCCGAGGCGGGGCGTCTACCGGGGCGGGAAGCCGCCGCGCTAGCGGACGATCTCGCCCTCGATGGCGGCGGCCGGCGTGGTGGCGCGCGGCTCGTCGACGACCACGACGGTGACCGGGTCGCTCTGGTGGACCCGGACGCGGCGGGGGCCGAACAGGTCTCCGGTGGCCGCTCCGCCGAGGCGGCGCTCGGCGGCCCGCTCGACGCCGCGGCGGATCAGGACCCGGCTGGGGGGCAGCAGGGCGATCAGACCGACGACGCCGGTGATGAAGCCGGGCAGGGCCAGCAGCAGGCCGCCGGTGAGGCCGATGAGCGAGTTGGTCACCTCGGTGGCCGGGGGCCGGCCGGCGCGGGCGGCTTCCTGGAAGGCGCGGAAGCCGCGGACGCCCTCGCGGCGCAGCAGCACGATGCCGGCGGCGCTGGACGCGGCGAGCAGCACGGCCGCCCAGAGGAAGCCGATGGCGTGCGCGACGGACACGAAGGCCAGGAACTCCGCGAAGGCGAGCAGCGGGAACGCGAGAGGTAGATAGGCCAGTCTGCTACGCCGCATGGGTGATCCTCCGAGGGTGTCCCGAGCCCGCCTCACGACGGGCTCGGTCAAGCATGACACCTCTGACTGAGGGCCTTCTCAGCCAGAGCCGGAGACGTTCCCAGCAGACACACAGGAGGCGTGCCGGAAGGCGTACTCAGCGGGGCTTGCGGCCGACCAGCGTGAGCAGGCTCTCCTTGCGCGACTGCACGCCCCACAGCGTGACCCGCAGCAGCTGTTCCTTGAAGATGTTGCCGCTCATCTTGCTGACACCGATTTCGCGCTCGGTGAACGTGATCGGCACCTCGATCATGCGGAAACCCTGCCGGTACGAGCGCCAGGTCATCTCGACCTGGAACGAGTAGCCGGTGGACGCGATCGTCGCGACGTCGATCTTGTCGAGGACGGCGATGCGGTAGGCGCGGTAGCCGGCGGTGGCGTCCTTGAACGGCATGCCCAGCGCCATCCGGATGTACAGGTTGCCGCACCGCGACAGCAGCAGCCGCCGCAGCGGCCAGTTGTGCACGGTGCCGCCGGGGATGTAGCGGGTGCCGATGACGGCGTCGTGGTCGGCGAGCGCGTCGAGCAGGCGGTGCAGCTCCTCGGGAGCGTGCGAGCCGTCCGCGTCCATCTCGACGACCGCGTCGTAGCCCTTCTCCTTGGCCCACTGGAAGCCGGCCTTGTAGGCCTCGCCGAGGCCCTCCTTGCCGGCCCGGTGCATGACGAAGATCTGACCGTCGGCCTCGGCGAGCTCGTCGGCGATGGCGCCGGTGCCGTCCGGGGAGTTGTCGTCGGCGATCAGGATGTCGACGGTAGGGGTGGCCTTGCGCACCCGCTCGGTGATCACCCGGACGTTGTCCGCCTCGTTGTACGTGGGGATGATCACGAGGACCCGTCCCACTCCCGGGTAACCTTCCGCCTCGCTCACCGTTCCTCCGAACCCGTCACGTCGCCACTGTCGATTATCGCCCGCCGGCGGCGCAGGGGCAGCGCGACTAGGAGGGCGACGACCGTACCAAAGACGATCGACACCTCGGGCCAGATGCCCGAACGAGTCGCCAGCGTACTGGGTCCGTCCAGTCGCATGTCACGCACCACCACCGCAGCGGTGTTGAAACCGGTCGAACCGTATACAGCACCTTGGGCATCCACAAAGCCGGACACACCGACCGTGGAGACCATGAGCGCCTCCCGGCCGTGCTCGACGGCACGCAGCCGGACCATGGCCAGCTGCTGGCGCGCCTCGGCCTCGTTGAAGGTGGCGTTGTTGGTCTGTACGGCGAGGATCTGCGCGCCGCCGACGACCGTGTCGCGGACGATGTCGTCGTAGGCGACCTCGAAGCAGATCACGTCGCCGAGCACGGCCGCGCCGGTGTCGACGACGCCCGGCCGGTCGCCGGCGAGCATGTTGCGGACCAGGTCGACCTTGTCGCTGACGAGCCGGGCGATCGGGCGCAGCGGCATGTACTCGGCGAACGGCACCGGGTGGCGTTTGGCGTACTGCTGGTCCAGGTCCGGGCCGGCGCCGCCGGGGCGCCACAGGATGCCCACGTTGTAGAAGTCGCCGTCCACGTCGGTGCGCTGCAGGGTGCCGACCAGGATCGGCGCGTTGATCGCGTCGGCGGCGGACTGGATCAGGGCGGCCGCGTCGTCGTTGCGCAGCGGGTCGATGTCGCTGGAGTTCTCCGGCCAGACGACCAGGCCGGGCTGCTTCTGCTTTCCGGCGGCTACGTCGGCGGCCAGGCCGAGGGTGGCGTTGACGTGGTTGTCGAGCACGGCCCGCCGCTGGGCGTTGAAGTCCAGGCCGAGCCGCGGCACGTTGCCCTGCACGATCGCGACGGTGGTGGACGCACCGGCCGGTGCGGTCAGCGGCACGGCCGCGGGGGCGAGGGTCAGCACGACCGCCACGGCCGCGAATCCGGCGGCGCCGAGCAGACCGGCCCTCGTCCAGCGCCGCCAGGCCAGCGCGACGAGGGCGCCGCCGGTGACGGCCACGACGAACGTGACCAGCGGGGCGCCGCCCCACGCGGCCAGCCGCAGCACCGGCGCGTCGCCCTGGCTGAACGCGAGCCTGCCCCACGGGAAGCCGCCGAAGGGGGTCCGGTCGCGCAGGAACTCCTGCGTGGTCCAGATCAGGCCGGTCAGCAGCGGCCACGACGCCCGCCACCGGTCGGCGACCGGCGACAGCCACGATCCCGCCAGCCCGGCCAGACCCACGTAGAAGGCCTGCGACAAGGACAGGATCATCCAGGGCAGCCAGCCGGCGGCGATCGCGGTCCAGTCGAGCAGGGGCACGAACAGCGCCAGCCCGGCGAGGAAGCCGAGACCGAGACCGGCCCGCAGACGCCGCCGGTGCACGGCCGCGGCGAGCAGCGCCACCCCGGCCGGGGACAGCCACCACAGGTCGTACGGCGGCAGGGCCAGCAGCAGGGCCGCACCCGCGGCGACGGCGAGGGCCACCGCCACCGGCAGCCGCAGCGGGGGCCCGGGCGTCTGCGCCGCGGGACCCGGCTCGGACAGCGCCGGCGGAGGCATAGTCATTTCCACGCCAGGCAGGCTACCCGCCGGTGAGCAGGGACGACGGAGGGGCGCGGTCACAGTTTCGACCACGCCCCTCGAGTGCTTCCGCCCTCTTCACGGCCGGTGTGATCCGGCGGACTCGCCATGACCTTCGGACCGACCCGCCGCGTGCCGGCTGCCCGCGTCGTGCCGTTGTCTACTGGTCATGGACCCGGCCTCCGGAGGGGCCACCCGTGCGTGGCCCGCCTCGTGCCGTCTGTGTCGCCCGCCCCCTGGACCTGGCAGAACGCGCGACCCCTGCGGGGACTGCGGGCCAGTGGGTGAGGACACGTGGAACAGGACCTGAAGACGGTACGTCCCGCCCCCGGCCGTCTGTCAACCGGGCGTCCCGTGTCCCGGCGTGTCTCATTCATCGGCGTGTCATCGTCAGTACCTGATCGAGTTACCCAGCAGCCGGGCCGCGACGCCCGGATGATCGGCCGCGAGCAGACCCGCGGCGGCGAGGACGTACTGCTGATCAACCACGGCGCGGGCCTGCTCAGGGGGCGCCCAGCCACCGCCCACATCGGAGAGCACCGCCTGCAGGACCCGCTCGCCGCCGCCGTGGCGCAACACCCCGCCGGATCCGATGACGAGACGTACGTCACGTAGCCCGGGACGGCCGCGCGCGTGCCGCCGCATCGCCACGACGGCGGCCGCCGACGCGAGTTCCCGATCGCCGTCCGGGGCGGGCAGTTTCTCGGCCACGGCGGCCGCCCGGGTGCCGTCGGCGCCGACGGCCACCCCGAGGTCACCCTCCACGGTCCGCGACCGCCACAGGGTGCCGGCCACGTCACGGCGCGGCCCGGTCTCCGCCTCCGCGTCCGGCACGAGCGCCGAGTACACGTCGGTGGTCGCGCCGCCCACGTCGACGACCAGGATCCCGTACCCGGTCGCGTCGGCGAGCGTCTCCACCCCGGCCAGCACGGCGTCCGGGGTGGCGGCACGCACCAGCCGGGTGAACCGGGTGCCCCGCGACAGGCGTTTGCCGCCGATCACGTGCCGCAGGAACACGTCACGGATCGCGGCGCGGGCCGGCAGCGGGTCGAGCACGCCGATGCGCGGCAGCACGTTCGCCGCGGCCGTAACCGGCACTCCCCTGCCCCGCAGAAGTGTGAGCGCGTCCTCCCGTACAGCCGAATTGCCCGCCAGAACCACCGGAATGCGGATCCGGGCCGCGGACAGCCGCCGCGCGTTGTGCAGAAGGGTTTCGGCGTCGCCGCCGTCGGTGCCGCCGGCCAGCAGTAGCACGTCCGGCCGGGCGGCGCGCAGCCGGGTCAGATCGGGACCGGTCATCGGCCCGGCGGCCACGTGCACCACCTGTGCCCCGGCCGACAACCCCACCCGGTGCCCGGCCTCGGCGGTGACCAGACGCTCGTAGCCGATCACCGCCAGACGCAGACCGCCGCCGGCCGAGGAACAGACGTAAAGCTCGTCGCCGCCACCCACGGCCGTGACGGCGGCGTCCAGACCTTCCAGGACGTCCGTGGAGGACGTGGTCGGCACTTCCGCCCGGCGGACCAGTTCCGCACCGTCCAGATCGATCAGGGCGGCTTTCGTGTACGTCGACCCGACGTCCACACAGACGGCGGTCGTCACGGCTTCGGCGGCACCCCGGCCGCGTCTTCCGCGGCGGCCTCACCGATCGGCTTCGGCGGCACCACGACCGTGCCCACCGCGGTGGTCGCCACGATCGGCTCAGCCAGGACCTCGGCCGCCGAACCCGACGTGCCCCGGCACACCACCCGCACCTCGAACGCGATTTTGCGGGACCTCGTGCCTGTCCTCGTCACGGTCCCGCTGATCTCCAGCACGTCCCCGGCCCGCACCGGCGCCTTGAACTGCACGTCGTCGTAGGACGCGAACAGCCCCTCGTCGCCGTCGAGCCGGATGCAGATCTCGGTGGCCACGTCCCCGAACGCCGCGAGCGAGTACGCCCCGTCGACCAGGTTCCCGGCGTAGTGGGCGTGCGAGTAGGGCACGTACCGGCGATGCGTCACAGTGATCATTTCGAGCTCCCGACGAGGGCGTGGACGAGATAGGAGGCGACCTCGCGGGGCGTGGTGCCACGGCTGAAGATCCGGTCGACGCCCAGCTCACCGGTCATCAGCTCGTCGAACCGCGGCCCGCCGACGATCAGCAGCGGCCGTTTCCCGGCCGGCAGCGCCTCCCGGAACGCCGCCGACATGGCCCGCGTGTTCTGCAGGTGCGCGTCGCGCTGGGTCACCACCTGGGAGACCAGCACCGCGTCGGCCTTCTTCTCCCGGGCCGTCTCCACCAGGTCGGGCACCGACACCTGCGCGCCCATGTTGGTGACCGACAGCTCCGAGTAGTACTCCAGGCCCTTCTCCCCCGCGATGCCCTTGAGGTTGAGGATCGCGTCGATGCCGACGGTGTGCGCGTCGGTGCCGATGCAGGCGCCGACCACGTTGAGCCGCCGCCGCAGGCCCCGCTTGATCGCCGCGTTGACCTCCTTGGCGCTCAGCAGCGGATAGTCGCGCTCGACGACCTGCACCCTGTCGGTGTCGACGAGATGGTTGACCTTCCCGTAGACGACGAAGAACGTGAAATCGTCACTCATCTGCTTGGCGTGGACCAGCATGGCGGGGTCCATGCCCATCTTGTTCGCCAGCTGCAGCGCGGCACCCTCGGCCCGCTTGTCGTGCGGGATCGGCAGCGTGAAGGACAGCTGCACCATGCCGTCACCCGTGGTGTCGCCATAGGGGCGAATGATCATGACTCCACCACCGGGTTGTAGTAGTCCTCGTCGATCTTGGAGACGCCGTCGAGGCCCTTGCCCCGGTCGGCGGGCCGCTTCATGATCCCGAACGTCCCGTCGGCGATCGCGTTGAGCATGCCGTCGTCCACGATCCGTTCCAGCAGGTCGATCGCCTCACTCAGGACCTGGTTCGCGCGCCCGCGGATGAACTCGCCGGGTGTGAAGTCCTCGTGCAGGTTCCCGGCACCGTTCAGGACGTATCGGACGTTCTGCAGGGCGATGTCCCGATCGGAGAGCCACGGGGTGACGACCGCCTCGGTCATCATGCCGACGAGAAGGATCCCCTGGCCGGTCAGTGCGCCGGCCAGGTTGAAGAAGCCGTCGAGCAGGTTGCCGCGGAACACGTCGCCGGTCATGTGCTTGGTCGGCGGCATCCACTTCAGGGGCGCGTCGGGGAAGAGCTCCCGGGCGAGCAGCGCGTGCGCCAGCTCCATGCGGAACGACTCCGGCAGTTCCGGGTTGATCTCGAACGCGTGCCCCAGGCCCAACTGCCAGTCCTGCAGGCCCGCCTCGTGGGCGAAGTACTCGTTCATCAACTGCGAAACGGTGACGGTGTGCGCCGCGTCGACCGCGTCCGCGGTGGTCAGGTAGTTGTCCTCGCCGGTGTTGATGATGATTCCGGCCCGGGCGTGGATCTGCCGCGAGAACCGCTGGTCCACGAACGTACGGATCGGGTTGATGTCACGGAACAGGATCCCGTACATCGAGTCGTTGAGCATCATGTCCAGACGCTCCAGCCCGGCCATCGTCGCCATCTCCGGCATGCACAGCCCGGACGCGTAATTGGTGAGCCGCACGTAACGGCCCACCTCCTTCGACGTCTCGTCCAGCGCGGCCCGCATCAGCCGGAAGTTCTCCTGCGTGGCGTACGTGCCGGCGAACCCCTCCCGCGTCGGGCCCTCCGGCACGTAGTCCAGCAGCGACTGCCCCGTCGACCGGATCACCGCGATCACGTCCGCCCCGGCCCGCGCCGCCGCCTGCGCCTGCGGGATGTCCTCGTAGATGTCCCCCGTCGCGACGATCAGGTAGATCCACGGCCGCTGCTTCGGATCGCCGAACCGCTTGATCAGCCGGTCCCGCTCGGCCCGCCGCCGGTCGATCGTCCTCAGCCCGGCCGCGGTGGCCCGCCTGGCCCGCTGCCGCGCCTTCGCGGGACGGGAGGGCATGGAGAACCGCACCGACCCGGCCGCCGCCTTCTGCGCCAGGACCGTCACGTCCTCCACACCGGTCGTCTCCATCGCGTGGAACACCGGGACGGCCACCCCGTGACCGAGCCCGACGTCCGCACGCACCGCGTCGACCAGCCGGTTCACCCACGGGATGCCATCCGGGTCAGCGCCGGTCACCCCCGCCAGCCGCAGCACCGCACGCTCCACCGACACGGTGGTGTGCGACCGCGCCAGGTCGACCACCGGCCGCCCCGCCCGTGCGGCGAGCTCCCTTGCCCGCGCGACCACGGCCGCATCCAGATCCAGCTTCCCGGCCAACGAAAACGCCTCCTGTTACCTCTCGAAAATCGTGTCGCCGTGCAGCACCGTGCGCACACACACCGGCCGGACCGGCTCCACGCCGTCGACGTCCGGCAGCACCGCCGGCAGCCCGTCCACCACTCCCGACGGCGTCTCCCAAGCCGCGAACGTCGCCGACGAACCCGGCTTGAGCGCCCCCACGCCGCCGACCGCCGCGGCACGCCAGCCACCCCGGCTGCTCGCCGCGAACGCCGACCGCACCGTCATCCGGAACCGCGGATTACGCGGGGCCGCGGCCGCCACCACCATCGCCCACGGGTCCAGCGGCGTCACCGGCGAATCCGACCCGAACGCCAGCGCCACCCCGGTCGCGTGCATCGCCCCGATCGGGTTGCTGGCCAGCGCCCGCTCCACACCGAGCCGCTGCGCGTACATCCGGTCCGAACCACCCCACAGCGCGTCGAAGACCGGCTGCACCGAGGCGATCACCCCGAACTCCACCATCCGCGCGATCATCGCCTTGTCGATCAGCTCGACGTGCTCGATCCGGTGATGACCCTCCCGCAGCCGGTCCACCCCGACGCTCTTCGCGGCGATCGCGAACCCCTCCAGCACCGTCTCGATCGCGGCGTCACCGATGGCGTGGAAACCACCCTGGAACCCGACCCTGATGCAGTCCAGCAGGTGCGCGGCGGCCTGCTCGGCGGTCAGGAACGCCTCACCGCACCCGTGGTCGCCGTCGAGATACGGATGCCGCACCGACGCCGTCCGCGAACCCAGCGCACCGTCGGCGTACAGGTCACCGGCCGCACCGTGCGCCCCCAGCTCGCGCGCCCGCTCGGCGCCGCCCAGCTCACCCCAGTACCCGAACACCCGCGGCAGGCCCTGCCCGGACAGCGCCAGCACCGACGCGAAGTCCGCCTCGCTCGACGTGCCCGGACCGGCGCACTCGTGCACCGCCGCGATCCCCATCTCGGCCGCCCGGCGCAGCGCCGTCGTCTGCGCCGTGGTCCGCTGCGCCGCCGTCAGCGAGCCCAGCGCGACCGCGCGTACCGCATGGTGGGCCGCCTCCTTCACCCACCCGGACTCGTCGTAGCCGTCCACCCCGAGCGCCGCCGGCAGCAGCGACGACGACGCCAGCGCCGAATGCACCGACGCCTGCGACAGATACACCCGCCGGCCCGCCGCCGCCCGCTCCAGCTCAGCCGCGCTCGGCGGCGTCTGATCCGACCACGTCGACTCGTCCCAGCCGTGCCCGTGCACCACCCCGTCGGCCGGCCGCGTCGCCGCGAACGCCGCCACCCGCTCCAGCAGCTCACCCGGCGACCGCACCACCGACAGATCCAGGCCGTCGAACGCCAGACCCGTGTCGGTGGCGTGCAGATGCGCGTCCACGAAAGCGGGCGTGACCAGAGCGCCGTCCAGGTCGACGGTCACGTCGGCGGACGGGGCGTCGGCGGAGTCTCCCAGCCAGGCGATCGTGTCGCCGCTGGTGACCATGGCGGTGGCGCGGGGTTCCGCAGCCGAGTAGAAGCGGCCGTTGACGTAGCGGACCGAGGGAGTGTTCGTCATGACCGTCAGTCTGCCGCCAGCCGGGCCTCGAACAACTCCCGGACCGCGGGAACCTGACGCAGCAGATCCACCGCGAAATCGGCGTGACCAGGCACGTACCCGTTACCGATGAGCATCGTCACGTCGGCGGCCAGCCCCTCGGCGCCGAGCGCGGCGGCCGGGAAGCTCGTCGCCATCGAGAAGAAGATCACGGTGCCGCCCCCGGCGGTCGCCAGGATCGCGCCGTGCTCGCATCCGGGCACGTCCACGCAGACGACGGTCACGTCGGCCGGTTCCCCCACGGCCTCACTCACCGCTACCGGGTCGCGGGCGTCGGCAATCGCGACCTCGTCGGCAAGCCCGGCTTTGATCAGCGCGTCCCGCTCGGCCTCGTTGACGACGACCGCCTTGGTACGGGCACCCGCGCGCCTCGCGGCGGCAAGAGTCAGGGACCCGCTCTTCCCGGCGCCCCCGAGCACCGCCACGGTCACCCGCCCGGCGTCCTCACCGGCCTCCGCGCTCGCCTGCCCGCGCCACTTGTGATGCCCGCGCACCACCCGGTCGGTCAGCGCCGGCGCCCCGCACACGTCGTAGACCGCGAGCGCCAGCTCAGGCGGCAGATCGTCCGGCAGCACCCCGACGATCGAACGCCCGAAGAGAATCGCCGTCCCCTCGGCCGGCACCTGCTCGCTGAGCCCGTCCCACGCGGCCAGCCCGTCGGTGATCCGCAGCGGCGTCAGCGTCAGCGACACCAGCGTGGCCACCCGGTCGCCCGGCTTGACGGGCAGCGGCGACTCCGGCCCGACCTGCTCGACGATCCCGATCAGCATCCCGCCCGAACCGGTGACCGGATTGTGCATCTTGCCGCGCGTGCCGACGATGTCGAGCACCTCGGCGCGGATCGCGTCCCCGTTGTGCGCATGCTTCTCGGCCAGCTGCCGATAACTGGCGGCGTCGAGGTTGAGCCGCTGCACCCGGATCCGCGTCTCATCGGGCCCGATCTCCGGCGACGCATCAAGCTTCCACGCCGCCTGCGGCAGCACGCCGACCGGTTCGAGTACCCGCCGCAACCCCACCATGCTCAAGCTCCTCACGATCTCCACGCGTTAAAAACACTCTCACAGAGCTGCCTTCACCGTAAATCCTGCGTATACATGGTTACTAGACCGGAGATTCTCCGGTAGCTTGATCCGAACCGAAAGAGGGAGGAACCGGTGACCGACAACGAGGCCGGCCAGCCGTACGAGTACCAGCGGCGCGAGCTGATCGAGCCGGACTGGACCCGGTTCCCCGGCTGGCGCGACGTGACGGCGGCACAGTGGCAGTCCGCGCAATGGCAGCGGGTCAACTGCGTCAAGAACATCAAGCAGCTGCGTACGGTCCTCGGCGACCTCGTCGACGAGAGCTTCTACACCGACCTCGAGACCGACCAGAAGCAGCACGCGACGATGTCCATGCTCATCCCGCCCCAGATGATCAACACGATGGTCCCCGGCCGGACACCGGACACCGCGTCGTTCCTCGCCGACCCGGTCCGCAACTACATGATCCCGGTCGCCAGCGACCGCCACCCGGCCTGGCCGTCACACCCGCACGCCACCCGAGACTCCCTGCACGAACACGACATGTGGGTCGCCGAGGGCCTCACCCACCGCTACCCCACCAAGGTGCTCGCCGAGCTGCTCTCCACCTGCCCCCAGTACTGCGGGCACTGCACCCGGATGGACCTGGTCGGCAACAGCACCCCCACGGTCGCCAAACTCAAGCTCCTCCAGAAGCCGGTCGACCGCTACGAGGCCCACCTGCGGTATTTGAAAGAGCACCCAGGCGTGCGCGACGTCGTCGTCTCCGGCGGCGACGTGGCCAACGTGCCGTGGAAACAGCTCGAGGCGTACCTCATGGGGCTGTTGTCGGTCCCGACCGTCCGTGACATCCGGCTCGCCACCAAGGCGCTCATGGGACTCCCCCAGCACTGGCTGCAGGACGACGTGGTCGAGGGCATGCACCGGGTCGCCGTCACCGCCGAACGGCGCGGCGTCAACCTGGCCGTGCACACCCACGTCAACCACGTGAACTCACTGACACCGCTGGTGGCGCGCGCTGTGCGTACCCTCCTCGAAGTCGGTGTCCGTGACGTCCGCAACCAGGGCGTCCTGATGCGCGGCGTCAACGCCACCGCCCCCGACCTGCTCGACCTGTGCTTCGCGCTGCAGGGCGAGGCCGGGATCCTGCCGTACTACTTCTACATGTGCGACATGATCCCCAACGCCGAGCACTGGCGCGTCGCCGTCCACGAGGCCCAGCAGCTGCAGCACGACCTGATGGGCTACCTGCCCGGATACGCGACCCCGCGGATCGTCTGCGACGTGCCGTTCGTCGGCAAGCGCTGGGTGCACATGATCGCCGACTACGACCGCGAGCACGGCATCTCCTACTGGACCAAGAACTACCGCACGTCCATCGAGGCCGGCGACAGCGAGGCTCTCTCCAAGCTGTACGCCTACTACGACCCGATCGACACGCTCCCGGCCTCGGGCCAGGCCTGGTGGCGCAAGCAGCAGGCCTCGGACTGACCCGTCGACGACACGAAGCAGGGGAAGCGCTGGTGCGCTTCCCCTGCTTCGTTCTGACCCGCGGTGTCTGCTCCGCGGCCTAACGGTCGGTTTCTGCTCCGCGGCTCAGCGGATGGCGTCGCGAACGTCCCGACCGGCGTCCTTGACGTGCTCGCCGGCCTGCTTGGCGTGCGCCGCCGTCTCCTGCGCCTGGCCCTCGGCATAGAGGCGCTCGTTGTCGGTCGCCTCACCGATGCCCTGCTTCGCCTTGCCGGTCAGTTCCTCGGCCTTGTTCTTGACCTTGTCGGTGAAGCTCATGCGTCAACCCTCCTGGCCGTCTTCGTTGCCGTTGATCAACTGATGCCCGCTGCACGGGCATCTGAAACACGTCACACCCGCTAAGGCGTCCTAGGACAATGCTGGTTATGATCATCGCGTGCGGGATCTCGGCGGTGCACCCGGCAGCGGGCAGGCGACCTACCCGGCCGAGGCCCTCGACTGGCTCCTCCCCGACGGTGCGCCGCGGGTCCTCGACCTCGGCGCCGGGACCGGCCGCCTGACCCGGCAGCTACGGGCCCGCGGACTCGACGTGGTGGCCGTCGACCCGTCCGGCGCGATGCTCTCCGAACTGCGCCGCGCTCACCCCGAGGTTCCCGTGCACCGCGGCGACACCGACCGGATCCCGCTGCCGGACGCCTCGGCCGACGTCGTCCTGATCGCCGAGGCCTGGCAGTGGCCCCACCCGCACCGCGCCCTTCCCGAGATCGCCCGGGTCCTGACCCCCGGCGGACGGCTCGGCCTGATCCGCAACATCCGTGACGAGAGCGCCGACTGGGTGGCCCGCCTCGGCGAGATCCTCGGCGGCGCCGGCCCCGACGCCGGACCCCGGCTCGGACCGCCGTTCGGGCCGTTGACACGTACCTGGTTCCGCTGGAGCCAGACGCTCACCGCCACCGGCCTGCTCGGCCTCGCCGGCTCCCGCAGCGCGATGATCCTGCTCCCGGCCGACGAGCGGGCGGCCGTACTCGCCCAGGTCCGCCAGTTGCTGGCCACCCACCCGGCACTGCTCGGCCGTGACACCTTCGCGTTGCCCTACGTCACCGAGTGCGCCTGGACCACCCTGCCCACCTCACCCAGCCGACAATCACCGGTGCGACCGCCGGCGTGGTGACCCACGCCCACCCGCGAGCCACACCCCACCACACAACCCAGCCAGACCAGCAGCGTGGTGACCCACGCCCACCCCCCAGCCACACATCGCCACATTTGAAGCGCGCGGCGGCGGGCGGCTGGCGGGCAGCGGCGAGCGAGCGGCGGGCGGCGGCGAGCGGCGGCGAACGAGCGGGCGGCGAACGAGCGGGCGGCGGGGTGGCCTCGGGGCGGTGAGGCGTCAGGACAGGGCGGCCTTCAGCTTCCAGCCGGTCAGGCGGGGACGGCCGGGGAGGGCGATCCGGCCGGTGGACCAGAGGAGGGCCTGGACCGGGTCGCCGGGTGGGGCGTCCGGGAACAGGCGGTCCAGCACGGCGGTGCACAGGTCCGGCGGCGGGGTCCAGGTCAGGCCCAGACCCTGGGCGATGTCCCACGTGTGGATCAGGGTCTCGTTGACGCCGAGGGCCGCGAACCCGGACGGATCGGTCGGACCCCAGTGCCAGGCCCGCGTGCCGGGGGCGGCGGTACGCAACGCGGCGCCCAGCAGGCCGGCGCAGGCGGCGACGATCCGCAGCACCCCACCCGGGGCGGTGCCGGGGTGGACCTCCAGGTCCAGGGGCAGGTACGCGTCGTCGGCGCGCGAGGTCAGCTGGGTGGCGTAGGCGGTCAGGTCGTGTGCCACGTGTGCCGCCGTCTCGCGGCAGGTCCAGTCCAGCTCGCCGGCCCGTACATCCCAATCGTGATGTCGAAGCGGCAGCAGCAGCTCCAGCATCTCCGCGACCGCGGTGTCGAGGTCGTCCGCATTCATCGATGTCACGTGCCTCATCATGTACTCCATGCCCAAGAAGGTGGACCGGCTGGAGCGCCGCACGCGGATCGCCGACGCGCTGATGCGGGTCGCCGCCGAGCAGGGGCTGGAAGCGGTGAGTCTGCGGCACGTGGCCGCCGAGGCCGGGGTGTCGGCCGGGATGGTGCAGCACTACTTCCGCACCAAGGACGAGATGATGACGTTCGCGATGGAGGTCGTCCGCGAACGCAACCAGGTGCGGGTCACCGAGGCGGTCGCCGCGCTGGGCGACACTCCGGCGCCCCGCGAGCTGCTGCGCACGATCATCACGACGCTGCTGCCACTGGACGACGAGAGCCGGGCCGACGGCCGGGTGGCGCTGGCGTTCCTGGCCTACACGGCGGTGCGGCCGACGGCTTCGGCGGTGCTGCGGGAGGAGACAGCGCAGATGGCCGGCTTCATCGGGAGCCTGCTGCCCGTACGACATGAGGAGATCGCGGCCCGTGGCCTGCTCGCCCAGATGGAGGGGCTTGGGGTCTACCTGCTCGGTGGGCAGTACACCCCCGACGAGGCGCGGGCGGCGCTCGACGCGCAGCTCGATCTGATCTTCGGCGGGTAGGTTCTCTGTCGCGGGGTCCGTCGGCGACGTGGGAGAGTGACCGGGTGAAGCAGGCGCAACGGCTCAAGGCTGTCCGGTACGACATTCGCGGGCCGGTGCTGCGCCGCGCCCAGGCGCTCGAGGACGCCGGTCACAAGATCATCAAACTGAACATCGGCAACCCCGCGCCGTGGGGTCTGGCGACGCCCGAGCCGATCATCGCCGACGTGGTCCACAATCTCGGCAACGCGCAGGGTTACAGCGACGCCCGCGGCATCTACTCGGCGCGGGTCGCGGTCGCCCAGAAGTATCAGATCCAGGGTGCCACCGATGTGCAGCCGGAAGACGTGATGCTCGGCAACGGCGTCTCCGAGCTGATCGTGATGTGCCTGCAGGCGCTGCTCGACACAGGCGACGAGGTGCTGGTGCCGAGCCCCGACTACCCGCTGTGGACCGGCGCGGTGTCGCTGTGCGGCGGCCGGGCCGTGCACTACCGCTGCGACGAGAGCAACGGCTGGCAGCCCGACCTGGAGCATCTCGCCGCCAGCATCGGCCCGAACACCCGCGCCATGGTGATCATCAACCCGAACAACCCGACCGGCGCCGTGTACTCACGGGAGATCCTGGAGGGCATGCTCGACCTGGCCCGACGGCACGGGCTGCTGGTGTTCACCGACGAGATCTACGACCAGATCGTCTTCGACGGCGCCGTGCACCACACCGCGGCGGCGCTGGCCCCGGACGTACCGATGATCAGCATGGGTGGGTTGTCGAAGACGCACCGGGCGGCCGGGTTCCGCTCCGGGTGGCTGGCGATCACCGGCTTCAGCGGGCGCGACACCGACTACCTCGAGGGCCTTCAGCTGCTGGCCAACATGCGCCTGTGCCCGAACGTGCCGGCCCAGCACGCGATCCAGACCGCGCTCGGCGGCTACCAGAGCATCAACGCGCTCATCGTGCCCGGCGGCCGCCTCTACGAGCAGCGCGAACACGCCTGGCGGGCGCTGACCACGATCCCCGGCGTCGACTGCGTCAAGCCGGAGGGCGCGCTCTACCTCTTCGCCCGCCTCGACCCGGCCGTCCACAAGATCCGCGACGACGAGCGCCTGATCATCGACCTGCTGGAGCAGAAGCACCTGCTGCTCTCCCACGGGACCGGATTCAACATCGACACCCCGGATCATGTACGGGTGGTGTACCTCGCTCCGGTAGACGTGCTGAACGACGCGATCGGGCGGCTCCGCTCCTTCCTGGCCAACTACCGCCAGTAGCGTCCGCCGGTCTCATGCAGGGGTTCCGCCCCGCCGCACCTCGCGGTGCGGCGGGGCGGAACCGTCAGTCCCACCAGAAGGACCAGTGGTGATTGCTCACCTGCTTGACGGCCACGTCTGCCGGCTTACCGAAGATGCCCAGCAGGTCGTGGCAGTAGACCGATTGCTCGACCGCACAGCGTGCCACCTCGGCCTTCGTCGTCGGCGGCCGTGCCACGGAGAGCTCCAGGGACGTCCCACCCGCGTAGTACAGCTCCGCGCCGTGCCGCTCATGCCAGAGTCGTAGAACCGCCAGATGGTCCTCCGGGATCAGCGACGGATAGGACGGGCCGCCGTACCAGTTCGGGTGGATCAGCCCCGGCACGAGAACCGGCACCTCGTACCCCTGAGCGGCCTCCACCAGAAGCACCTGAGTCGGGGGGTGGCCGTCCGTCTCCCGATGCACACCTCGAGCCGGTGGGCTCACAGCATCGAATCTCGCCACGACGGTCGCCGGATCGTAGGCGGCGTACCACTCGGACGCCTCCTCCTCGTCGCACTCCTCCGTCGTCTCCTCAAGAGCCGATTGGTGGAGTATCCGCATTCGCTCGACCGGGTCGGCCGCACGAGCCGCGACCAGCGCCTCCGGTCCCTGAACGTCAGCCGGAAATTGAGCCGCCCGTACGGCAGCCGATTCGACGTCCTGGCCCAGCACCGGATACCAACCCGTCGCCGGATGATGGTCCAGAAGCCTCCGCCAGACCGCGTCGTGCTGTCCCGGCGGGATTTTCCCGCTCAGCAACCGGACGCCCGAGGGCAGCACAGCCTCGCGCATGCCGGCCAAGCCGAGCGCATCGATTTCAGGCTCTGGCACTAGCAACTCTCAAACCAGTCGAAGCCGGTGCAGTCAAGATCGTCACTGAGCTCCTGCAGCGGAGCATCCACCGCCCCCATTACTTGAATCTCACGTAGCGGCTTGTATTTCCGCTTGTCGGCATTGCCCATATACCCCGCCATAGCGCTCTGGATCAAGCCGGCATCGTCGTCCTCGTCCGTCCAGAAGTACACCCGAACCGCATGCTGCTTGTTGGCGGATCTGATGTGATCCATGTAGTTGTCGCGATCATGGACATCGACCGATTTGAACTCCGAGCGAACGTCGTCGACGTAGGCGTCGAAAGCCCTGTTGTTCGGGTTCGTGATCGTCATGAGCTTCTCATCGCGGGACTCGACGGTGCTTCCACGCATCGCCAGCTCGAAGGCGATCTTGAACTCGACGTCATTGAAGGCGACATTGCCCTTGGCCTCCTCGCCCGGCTCGTGCCGACCCTCATCGATGTTCTCGAGAGCCTTGTCGACCAGGTACTCGACCATCTTGTCCTCGGTCCAGTCCTCGACCACCTCACCGAGAAGTCTCAGCAGTCCATTACCTCGTTGACCACTGGACCGCATGCTCTTGTCGACGTCCACCAGCTCCTCCAGCCGGGCGCGAATTCCGAACTGCCCCTCCATGATCTGCCGCTTGCGGAGCTGGCGGATGCGGTCCCTCTCGGCATTGTTGGCGGTGGCCCGGCGTTCCTCAGCGTCGGACGACCAAGGGTTCTTCTTGTGGCCGTCCTTGTTCCTGTCCAGCTGTCCGCCGGTGTTGTTCGGCGGCAGCTCCTCGTCGTAGGCACCGATGGGCTTGAGACCGGTCGGGTCGCTCAGCGTCACCGGGGAGTGGTTGGCGTAACCGTAGCCGTGCATCTGAACCGGGTCGTTGAAGTCGACGACCGGATCCACCGAGACGAAACGGCCGATGACCGGGTCGTACTGGCGGGCCCCCAGATGGGTGAGGCCGGAGTTGTCGAGCGTGCCGCCGACCAGGCCCTTGTCCATGGCGGCCGGCCAAGCGGTGCCCGTGGTGGCGCCACGAGCATTGCCGTACGGGTCCTGGCGACGCAGTGAGAACGCCTGACTGGCGGCCTCGATCGCGACCTTCGCGGTGCCCTGGTGATCGCCGGACAGCCACGTGACACCGGTCAGGGTCCGCATGGCGACGGTACGACCGGCGTGCTGGTAGTAGCGGGTGCAGCTCTGCCGCTGGCCGCTCGTGTTGACGCGCAGTTCCTGGCCCGGCAGGTAGAGCGTCGAACCGCCCGGATCCTTGCGGATGAGCCGGTTGCCGGCACCGTCGTACAGGTACGTGGTGACGCCGGTGGAGTCCGTGCTCTTGATCAGCTTGCCCTCGGTGTTCCACTCCAGGGACTGCGTCCCCGTGGCCGCCGGCCGGCTGAGAGTGTTGCCGTTGTCGTCGTAGGCGTAGGACGACGTCTTGGTGCCGCCGGAGTCGGTGACCGCGACGCTGCTCAGAGCGTGCGGCAGGTCGGCCGACGGCGCCGGGTAGGTGTACTTCGTCGTACGCTCGCCCGCCGAAGTCCGGTGTTCGATCTGGGTGTCACGGTTGCCCGCGGCGTCGAAACGCCACGAGGTCCAGTACGGCGCGGGTCCGGTGAGGTTCGCGACCGTGGGATCGGCGGCGCAGTCGGTGGCGTTCGGGGTCCACGCCTCGGTCAGCCGCGCCAGGTGGTCGTAGCGGAAACACTGACGCTCCGCACCGGCGGTGGCCGACGACTCTGCGGCCGAGGTGACGTTACCGGCCTCGTCGTACCCGAAATAGACGTCCGAGACCGTCGCCGGGTTGACCTCCCTCGTGGTCCAGATCCGATTGAGTCGCCGGGTCTTCTCCTCGTAGTAGTTGCCGATCTGGGTCACCCGGCCGCTCGCGTTGCGCAGCGACATCAGCCCGACCTCACCGAACGCGGTGTAGTCGGTCGAGACCACGTAGCTGGAACCGAGCGTGGTGGCCAGGGTCGTGGGCAGACCCGTGTGCTGGTATCCGTTGGTGAGCGTCTCGACGCCGAGACCGCCGGTACCGCCGATGGCGGGCATCCGGGTGGTCGCCGTCGAGCCGTCGGCCTTGTACGACGTCTGGTACTCGTAGGTGCCGGCCAGCCCGGCCTCGGTGGACGGGATGGTGATCGTGTTCTTCGTCGGCCGCCCGGCACTGTCCAGCGCGGTGACGGCCTTCTTGTACGCGGCTCCGGTTGCTCCGCCGGCATACCGGGTGCTGGAGGTCTCGACACCCCGCGAGATGCTGTTGCCCGCGGTGTCGAGCACCTCGTCGTAGCCCCAGGCCGCCAGTTGCCTGGCGGGAGTCGCCTCGGTGCCGTCGAACAGCCCCGTCCGGCGCCCCAGCAGGTCGCTGTAGGCGTAGGTGAGACTGCGCTGCTCGGCGTCGGTGACCGTGGTGACCCGGCCCTCGTCGTCGAACCTGGTCGTCGTCAGGCCCTTGTCCGGGTCGTCGGCGGAGGTCTGCCGGCCGCGGAGGTCGTAGCCGAACGTCCAGACCGTCTCGGCGGTTTCCGTGGCCTTGACCCGGACCGCCGTCTGCTTGCCCTTGCGGTCGTATTCGTAGGTCGTGCGGTCGTATCCGCCGGTCAGGTCGCGGTTGTGGTACTGCCGGCGCTCAACGGTGTTCCCGGCGGCGTCCACGACCGTCGCGGTCGCGGTGCCGCCCCTGGGCGGGATCACCGTCGTCCGGTCACCGGTGTGCCGCGTCGAGGTGCGCCAGGTCTCGGTGAGGCGGCTGTACTGCACCTGCTCGGTGGCGCGTCCGGCCCCGTCGAAGAACGTCCGGTTCCAGATGTCGATCCGGTCGTGCCCGTCCGAGGGGAGCCAGACCGCGCGTTCCACCGGCTTCGTCGTCTCGTGGTACGGCCCCCAGCTGAGGTAGGCACGACCGGCCGAGTCGTAGAAGGTGTCGGAGACGATGCGCCCGGCGGTCGCCGAGGTGTACTGGCGCTGCCGTACCCGCAGGAGCGCGTCATAGAACTCGATCGTTGTGGTCTGCGCGCCGGCCGGGTTGAGTGTCTTGGTCTCGACCCAGCTCGCCTCGGTGTTGTTGATCCCGTAGGCGTGTTCGTAGTTGGGTGTCGCGCTCAGGCTGCGGCCGGGCAGCCAGACGTGGGTCAGCCGGCCGAGTCCGTCGTACTTCTTCGTGGTGGTCCGCTTGTTGACGTCGATGACCGCGGTCGCGTTACCCATCGGGTCGACCTCGGTCGTGTCCGTCCACAGCGCCGGGTTCGTGACGACCACCTTGGTGACCGGGCCACCCGCCGACGGTGTGTAGGCGGTCCCGGTGCGCCGGTCGGCGACGTCCCACATGTCGGTGATGCGGCCGTAGTCGTCGTACGCCATGGTCTTGGTCTCGAGGTACTGCGGGGTGTTGTTCGCCCAGCTCTTCAGTTCCTCGATCCGCGTCGGCTCGCCCTGAACGGGGGCGACGCCCCAGTCCTCACCGTCGTAGGACGTCCGGACGTCGCCGACCACGTCCTGCTCGGTCAGGATCCGTCCGGTCCTGGTCGCCTCGGTGCAGGTCAGTGCGATCTGGCGGACACGGGAGGGATACGAGGTGAGCCACTTCACGGTGTTGCGTGCGAAGTCGGTGAGCGTGCATCGCTCGTCACCGGTCCGTGCGACGTCGCCGTGGTCGGTGGTTCTGGCCGGTGCCCCGTGGGCGTCGAACTCGTGCTGCGTCCGGGTCCACCGGTCCGGCCGGCCACCGTCCAGCGCCGTCCAGGTACGGGTCTCTCCGACCGAGACGAACCGGGCGTGGATCGTCTGGGTGCCGGTGGTACGCGAGGCGGTCGGGGCACTCATCCACGGAACGTCCATCGCGCCGGAGATCGGGGTGCCGAGGCCGTTGTATGTGATCTCCTCCCGGCGCATGCCGGCGAACTCGTCGAGGTCGTCCAGCTCGGCCTGGTTCTTCGAGTCCGTGATCCTGACGACCTTGGCCCCGCCGTCGGAGTTGAGACGGTCTCCGTGCATGCCGCGGAAGTAGCGGGTCTCGCTGACAGACTGCTCGCCGGCCTCACCGATGGTGGTGCGCACGACGCCATAGCCACGGAACTGGTTCCAGGTACGGCGGTTGGCCTTGGTGAACGCGTCGAGCTCGGAGTAGCGCCAGGCCGCGCCCTCCAGATACGCATACGTGGTCGTCGTCGCGAGCGGGCTCCCGGTCGGACGGGACGTCGCGTCGTTCTCGATGACGTTGTCGACCACGTACTTGTGGAACCAGTCGGTGATCTCCTTGCCGGCCTCCTGACCGAGGTCCTCGGGCGCCCACCGGACGGGGTAGCACCGTTTGGTGTTGGTCTCCGGCGTCGGAAGCGAGCCGGCGACACACTCCGCGGGCTTGTAGTTGACGTCGATCTTGCCGCCGGTCTCGGTCACGATCGTGTCGATGCGGGGCCGCCGCATCGGCCGCAGACCGTTCTGGAGCGCGGTGTCGACCCGGTTGTCCATGGCGACCGGTGTGAAGACGATGTTCGGCACCGTCGTCCGGGTCCCGAGGAGTCCCTCGTGCGCGATCTCCGACAACCAGAGGCTGCCCGGCGTGCCGTCGCCGTTGTCCGGGAAGCTGTGGGTGAGGGTCCACCGTTCCACGTCCCGGTAGTCACCGGCCGCGGCGTTCCAGACCTTGGTCGTGATGCTCTGCAGGCGGCGGTTCGACCAGAAGGTCGGGCTCCAGTTCAGGCACTTCTTCCCGGTGGTGCACTCCAGGTCGGCAGGGGTGTCCTGCCAGTTGGCCTTGTCGGTGCAGTTCGTCACGCACCGGTCCGCCGGGGTGAACACGACCTGCATCGGAGCCTTGGTCGCGGTGAAGACCGTGTCCGTGGCGACACCGGCGACCTTGTCGCGCTGGTGGGTGCCGTACTCGATGCGCTTGAGGTAGCCGTCCCGATCGTACGTCGCCAGATCGGTCTCGGACTTGTTGCGCCCGTACTTGCTCTCGTCCTTGCCGTACCAGTACGACATGGTGTTGCCGTGCGGGTCGACGACGTAGTCGAGGCTCCACCGGTAGGCCTGCATGCAGGAGGAGTCGGCGAAGGCGGTCTTCCGGCACGGCTCGTTCGGGTGGTTGCCGTAGACCGGCGCGGTGAGCACCGAGTTGGTCTCGGCCTTGTCCGTGGTCCAGCCCTGAAGCCGGTTCAGGCCGAAGTGGTACTTCGTGCCGTCGCTCGTGGTGACGATCCAGTGCTCACCCTTGTCACCGTCGGCACCGGCCTCACCGTCGTCGCCGTTGACTGCCCCGATCTTGCGCTCGATGTAGGCACCGTCCTCGCTACGGGAGTGCCACCGCTTGTCGGTGCTGTTGTAGATCAACTCGGCGGACCGCCCGTTGAGCAGCATCGTCGCGTTGTCGGTCTTCCAGCACTGGTCCCACACCTTGGTGGTGTTGTTGTTCTCGCCGGACATGTCCTCGCTGCACGAGGCGTACCGCCGCTCGATGTATCCGGGAGCCCAGTCGAAGCCCTCACCGAACCAGGACGACTGGTTGTTGGTGGAGACGGTCCGCCCGTCCGTCGACTGCGACGAGTAGCTCAGGCCGACCTTCGGCTGCGGGCCGCCCAGGGAGGGCGGTGTGCGCACGTCGTACGACCACGCGAACCCGCCGCTGGATCCACCGTGCGACCACGTGGACGAAGGCGACAGCGAGGTCGCGGCGAAGTCACCGGAGTTGCCCGTTGCACCCGCCGCCATCGCGACGACGGTGCCAGCGGCGGCGAGCCGAACCTCGGCCGACACACCCGACGCGTCCTTCGCGGTGGGCAGCGGCTCGGCACGGCAGTCACCGGCCGGGTCGCAGTCGAGCCGGACCAGCCGGGCACGATCCGCCCAGCCGGCACCGTACGCCGAGGCGACGGCCGTATGGTCGATCCGGACCCGGACCGAGCCGGCCGCCGGTGCACCGTCGGCCGCGGAGAGACGGACCGCCAGAGCGGCTCCGGAGGACTGTGCCCGCGCGCGATCGAGCATCTCGACCCGTACCTTGCCGGGCGGGGCGGCCACCGCCCGGCTCGTCGAGGCCGCGCCGGGGGCGGCAGCGACCGAGACCGGCAGGGATCCGGCCTTGGCCATCCGACCCGCAGCCGTCGCCCGGGCCGTCGCCGAGCCGCCCAGGTCGACGACCGCCGAGGCGGCGGCCGGCCACACCGGCTTCGGCGGGGTGAACTGCTTCACCGGTGCGGGCCTGGTGGTACGGGGCTCGGCCGGGCTGCCCGGCACCGAGAACACGTCCTGGACGTGCTGCTCGGGCCGGTCCGGTTCGGCGGCCCACGCGGGGATCTCGGGGGTGAACGTGCACGCCATCAGGACGGCCAGTCCGGCCGCCACCCGGCGAACGAGGATCATTTTCATCAGAGTCGGCCGTCCGTGGTGGCGTGAAGGCGAGCGACAAGGGTGGGGCTCAACGTCCCGGCAAAGACGCGGACCGCGTCGATGCCACCGGTCCAGAAGTCCGCGTCGTACACGCCCAGATTCGAGCCGTGCCAGCGGTAACGGCCGACGGCGAGTGGGCCACCGGCGTTCCAGCGCGGTGTCCGGGCCGTCGACTTGATCAGCTGACCGTCGACGTACAACCGCATCTGCTGCGCGGGTGCGTCGTAGACGCCGACCAGGTGCACCCAGGTGCCGGTGTCCTCGTCCACCAGAGGCGACGCGCTCTCCGCGTGGAGTACCGGGTCCGACGTGGTCGCGTCCGCGCCCGCCATGGTGAAGGCCCACCGGACACCGGTACCGAACTCGCGCGCTCCCAGGAAGAAACCGCCCTTGTAGGTACCGTCCTGCGAAACGGCGGCCTTGGTGGCGAGTTCCGGTGACGACAGGTTCACCCATGCCGAGGCGGTGAAGGACTGGTCGGTACGGATCACCGGCCCCGACGTGGTCAGGAACCGCTTGTCGGCGAGCCGGACGGAGCCCGCATCACCCTCCTGGTGGCCGACCTCCAGCCACCACTCCTCGTTCACGGCCGGGTTCTCCAGGTCGCGGGGGCTCGGCGTCGGCGCCGAGTCGAATCCGTTGCCGTCCAGATCCCACCGGCCGGACTCGAACACCGCCGCCGCGGCGACCTCGTCCGGGTGCAGCATACGGTTCCACAGGCGAACCTCGTCGATCTCACCTTTGAAGGCACCGACGTTGTAGCCGCCGGCGCCGAGCCGGGTGTACTGCAGCGATTGGCTGTTGATGGGCGGGAGGGGTGCTGATCCCGCGGTGTTGTCCACTCCCACCCGGACGCCGTCGACGTACAGGTCGAGCTTCTTGGTGCCCGCGTCGAGGGTGGCGTACAGGCTTGTCCATACCGACAGCTGCGGCGAGACGACGGAACACACGGTCCGCTTGTTGATCCAGGTCTTCGGTTGGTCGACCACCACCTTCGAGGCGGACTCGGAGGTCTGCACGCACCAGCGGTCGACTGCGGAGTCGTAGAAGAGCGTGAAGTACGCATAAGGCAGGAATTCGCCGAAGCCTCCCTGCCGTCGTGCCTGCTGGAAGACCACTCGGTCCGCCGACTTCGCCGTCAGGCGGACGTTGGCTCCGACGGTCACGTTCTGGGCCGGATTGAAGATCATCGCACCTTCGGCCACACCGTTGACCCCGTCGAAGGTGAAGGCGGAACCACCGTCGCCGGATCCCATGGCCGACTTGGACATGCCGGTGGCGCTCACCGACAGCGTCCTGCCGTTACCGGCCGAGTCCGCGAGCGTCGTCGAACCCGCCGGCTCGTCGAGCTTCCATCGGGCGAACTCCGGCTGAGCGGTGCCGACGAGCATGCTGTAACCGGCGGCCTCGTCGGGCTGCGTCTCGTTGCGGTACTCGGCGCTCGAACGCCCGGCCTGGTCGACGCTCTCCACGTGGAGGACGCGCTGGCCGCCGATGGCGAGGTCGTCGATGTGCAGACCACTCTGCGCCAGCGGCGGGGCGACCTGAACGCTGGTGACCGCTCCTCCGGTCGCCGCGGTCACCTCCACCTTCGCGCCCCCGTCGAACCAGTAGCGATACCTCTTCACATCGGTGACGCCGTTGGGGCCGAACTGGAACTCACCGCTGCTTCCCGCGCTGCCACCGGTGTTGCAGACCGCCGGAACACACTCGGGATAGATCGTGGAGGTCACCGTCGGCGGCTTGGCGGGGCCTGCGCTGTCCACGGTGAACTCACAGGTCGCCGACAGATCCGAGGTGTCGAGGCCGTCGGTGTTCGCGACCCGCATGACATAGGTGACGTTCTCCGTCAGGGGGAACCCGCTCGGAATGGGCTTGATGGCGTAGGTGCCGTTCGTGGCGTCGTCCTGCATGGTCGGGGCGGTGGGGAGGGCCTTGCCCTTCTCCGCGAGGTAGAACTGGGCTCGCAGGGTCCGCTCGGTACCGTCCGGGTCGGTCACCTTCGCCTGAACGTTCGGGAAGTACGGCGTACGCGAGACGAAGACCTGAGGCTGGCCCGATTCGCATCGCTTGCCGCCGACGCTCAACTCGGTGGGCACGTTCGGCTTCGAGTTGTACGTGATCGAGATGTAGGGGTCCTTCTCGCCCTCGGACGAGGAGAACCGCTTCCAGGTCTTCTGGTTGCCGTTGTCCTCGTCCGCCTGGGACGCCCGGATGCCGGTCGTCAGCGTGGAGGCGTTGTTCTCGGCGGCCCACTGGAAGGTGCTCCGGACGTTGGCCGTGACATATCCGTCGCCACAGTTGCCGACTCCGTAGCCCTTCGTCATGGTCGATTCCACGACGGGTTTCCCGGTGCCGCCCCACGCGGGCTGGTTGTCCCAATTCGTGCTGGTGCCGACGCCCCCGGTGATCCACACCTGCCACTTCGCGGCGTCACACGAGTACGACCAGTGGTTCCAGAGGTACATCGTGGCGGCGGTGACCTGCTTGCCGCGCAGGACGCTCGTCGACCAGCGCAGGAAGGAGCGTGCCTTGAAGACGCCACCCTCCTCGACGTAGCCCAGCTTCAGCTCCTTGGACGCCGACTGGTCGCTGTTGAAGCTGTTCTGCACGAAGGCGTCGAAGCCCGGCTTGAGGGTGGGAGCCGGGTCGATCGTCACCGGGTACTTCGTCCTCGGGTCGTTCAGGAAGGACTCCTGAGGCGACAGCGAGAGGGCGGACGTCCGCTCCGCTTTGCGGACGCTCATTCCCACCGGCGCGCGCCGGAGGTTCTCGCCCGACTTCACGCCCGTAGACGCGTCCCACATCTCGGCGGCCGGCACGTGACCGACGTAGCGGCCCTGCGCGTCCCGCAGTTCCAGGCCGCCACCGCTGGTGGCGTGCGGCGTCAGATTCTCCGTACGCCACGGCATGGCCAGACTCTTGACCCCGGCGGCCGCATCCCGGTTCTTGACCACGAGAAACTGCTCGAAGCCGGTACGGGTCACCTCGAGCACGAGGTCGATGCCGGGACGCACCTCCTCGTAGGTCGCCTTGGTGCCCTCGAGATCCGGGTCGGGCAGCGTGCCCTCCCAGCCGAGAGACAGCGCGGCCGGACCGGAGGCGACACGGGCCAGGTCGTGCGTGCCCTCGCCCGCCGCACCCGCCAGGACCAGGCCACGCGGGTGTGCCTTGGGAGCCACCGTTCCGTCGGCACGCTTCTCCAGGCGGAGATCCACGGTCCGCCAGTTGCCCGACTCGTCCCGGAACCGGGACGGACCGACGTGAACATCGGCGGTGAAGCTGCCATCCGGGTTCGCGACCACCCGCGTCGTCTCGGAGCCGAGCGCCTCGACCTCCACGGGCCGGCCGGTCCGGCGGGCCTCCCGAGATGCCACCGTCTCCGGATCGGTGTCCGTGAAAGTGGCGAGTGGGTTCAGCGCGGTGGTTCGCGCCGCGAACGCGTCAGCGGGAAAGGGAACTGCCACGGCGGTCAGAGACAACGCCGTCACGACGGCGAGACATGCCCGCCGTCCAACAAAGTGGATCATGGGCGGGAGTGTATTTCAATACCTCGATCGCCATGGTCCCCGCCCGGAATCGCGGTCAGGTCGCCGGCACCAGGTCAGCCGGACGTGAGCCCGGGGCCCGGCCGGTCCGACGGAACCGGCGGCCGGGTCAGGTGGCGGTGACGAGAGCGACGGCCTCGTCGAGGCGGGCGCGGACCCAGGCCAGGTGGCCAGGGTCGGTCATGACGCGATACTCGGTCTCGATCACCATGATCAGGGCCAGGTAGAGGCCGTAGAGGCGGCGCCTGATCTGCTCGACGGGGGTGAGGGGCGCGTGGCCGTACCCACGCATGAAGGCCTTTGAATCGCCGAAGGCGGGCAGCTCACTGGCGGTGAACCCGGCCTCGATCAGCGGGTCGCCCCAGAAGGCCCGCTCGTGGTCGATGATCGCGACGATCCGGCCGTCGCGGACCATGGCGTTGTTGTCCCACAGGTCCCATTCGACGAAACGCGGCTCGGTCACCTCGTCGAGACTGTCCGCGCGGCTCTCGATCAGGGCCCGCAGCCCGGCATACGAGTGGCCGAGGCCGACGCCGCGGCGTTCGCCGTCGTCGAGGACGCTGCCGATCATCGCGGTGAAGACCGTTCGCCAGCTGTCCGAGCCGGGGCCGGTCAGCGGGCCGAACGCAGTCCCGCGGATGGTGTTCAGCTCGGCCGTCGCCGCGCCGAGCTGCTCCTGGTAGGCGTCGCGCTCGGCCGCCGTGAGGGTGTCGCGGAGCATGCCGAGGTTGTCACCGTCGATGAACGGCATGGCGAACCAGTCGGCGTCGCACAACTCACGGCTGCGGTCGGCGAAGTCGACGGCGGGAACCGGGACCGTCGTGTGCGCGCGGATCAGCTCCAGCGCGGCCAGCTCGGTGGCCATCGCGCCGCGCTCGTACGTCATCACCTCGACGCCGGGCGGCGGGGCGATCTTCAGCACGACGAGGGCGCCGGAGCGCAGCCGGATCCGGTAGGCGACGTTGAACCAGCCGTGGCCCAGCTCGGTGCACCAGTCGGTGGCCGGGCCGGGGACCTCATCGGGGCCGTAGGCGCGCTCGATCATCGCCCGCAGGGTGGCCGGCGTCTGACGGTTCTTGGTCAGGCTCTCCACGACGAGAAGTCAGCCGATGCGGGGCGGGCGATTCTCGTACGGCGTGGACAGCACCACCGTGGTCCGGGTGGTGACGTTCGCGGCCGTACGGATGTCCTGCAGGAGCCGTTCCAGATCGGCGGGGCTCTTCACCCGTACCAGAAGCATGTAGAAGTCCTCGCCCGCCACCGAATAGCAGGAGTCGATCTCGGACAGGTGGGCCAGACGGTCCGGGGCGTCGTCGGGCTGGGACGGGTCGAACGGGCGGATCGCCACGAACGCCGTCAGCGGCAGGTCCAGCGCCTCGTAGGACACCTTGGCCGTGTACCCGTTGATCACACCACGCTGTTCGAGCCGCCGGACACGCTGGTGCACGGCGGAGACGCTGAGGCCCACCCGTTCGGCCAGATCGGTGTACGACAAGCGGCCGTCCGCGGTCAGGGCCGAGATGATCGCCCGGTCGATCTCTTCCACGGCGTCACATTACCGATCGGTCACGTACGGGCCAGCGGCGGACCGGTCAGCACGTGCCGCGTACCTTGTCGAACCCGTGATCGGCGCGCAGCACGTCCTCCGGGTCCCCGTCCGCGCCCGTCCCGGCGACCGGTGTCGCGCCACCCGGTGCGAGCAGGCCCTTGCGGTACGCGTCGCAGTCCATCCACGCGGAGTACGACTCGGCCTGGCGCACCCAGAGGCCCTGGTCGTCCGGGCGCAGGTTCGCGGCCTTCGGCACCTCCCAGAGGATCTCGTCGTGCACGGCCGCGACCGGCGGGTTGCCGGCGTTGAACGCGTACACCCAGACGAAGTTCGTGGTGATCTGGAGCCGGTCGACCCCGTCGCTGCGGGTGCCCGCGACGGTCATCCGACCGCTGACCCGCGGTTGTTCGGCCGGATCGAGCTTCGCGGCCGGGTCGATCCTGGTGGCGATCGACGTGAGCTGCTGGGCGGTGAAGTGCTTCGCGGTCTGGTCGCGGGCGGCCGGGGCCAGCAGTCCGAGGAACCCCGTCATGTCGTGGCCGGTGAGCATCCGCTGGTCCAGCCGGCCGGCGATCATCGCGGCGCGGACCTTGCCGAGCGCGGACCCCACCTCGGCGGCGCTGAAACCGGGAACGGCCGTCGCGGCGGGCAGGGTGATGCCCGCCGCGCCCAGCGGATAGGCCTCGGCCGGCGTGCCGCGCAGCCAGACCGCCGCGGTCACCGGTTCCGAGGCCGTGGCGGCTTCACCGGTCGTTCCCGGCCACGTCCATCCGGTGCGGTGACCGACGGCCACCAGCACCAGGACGGCGACCACCGCGATGCCGACGATCTCCGCGGGCCCGATGACCCGACCGCGCTGCCCCATGACCACTCCCCCGTGTCGGCAGTGATCATAGGGATCGATCAGGCGGTCATGGAACGCGCGATCACCAGTCGCTGGATCTGGTTGGTGCCCTCGACGATCTGCAGCACCTTCGCCTCGCGGAACCAGCGCTCCACCGGGTGGTCGGAGACGTACCCGGCGCCGCCGAGAACCTGCACCGCGTCGGTGGTGACCTTCATGGCCACGTCGGTGGCGAACAGTTTCGCCTTGGCGGCCTCGATGGAGAACGGCCGTCCGGCGTCCTTGAGGCGGGCCGCGTGCAGCAGCAGCGCGCGGGCAGCGGACACCTGGGTGGCCATGTCGGCCAGCATGAAGCCGATGCCCTGGAACTGGGCGATCGGCTTGCCGAACTGCTCGCGCTCCTTCGCGTAACCGGTCGCGTAGTCGACGGCGGCCTGGGCCAGCCCGACCGCGCACGCGGCGATGCCGAGCCGCCCCGAGTCGAGCGCCTTCATGGCGATGGCGAAACCCTCGTTCTCGGTGCCGACCAGGCGTTCGCGCGGGACGCGGGCGCCGTCCAGCACGAGCGCGGCGGGCGCCGACGAGCGCAGGCCCATCAGCTTCTCCGGCGTCTGCGGCAGCAGGCCGACGGTGTCGGCGTCGACGAGCAGGCAGGAGATGCCGCGGGCGCCCGGGCCGCCGGTGCGGCAGAAGATGTTGTAGAAGTCGGCGTGGCCGCTGTGGGTGATCCAGGCCTTCGTGCCGGTCACCACGTATTCCTCGCCTTCGGCGACCGCGCGGGTCGTCAGGGCGGCCGCGTCACTGCCGCCCTGCGGTTCGGAGAGGGCGTACGCCCCGAGCAGTTCCCCGCCCAGCATGTCCGGGAGCATGGCCCGCTGCTTCTCGGTGCCGAACCCGGCGACCGGGAAACAGGACAGGGTGTGCACGCTGACCGCCTCGGCGATGCCCAGCCAGGTCCCCGCCAGGATCTCCAGGACCTGGACATACACCTCGTACGGCTGGGCCGCGCCACCGTCGGCCTCGGGGTAGGGCAGTCCGAGCAGCCCGGAGCGGCCCAGGGTCCGCAGGACCTCGCGGGGGAACTCGCCGCGCGCCTCGAAGTCGTCGGCCTTGCCGGCGAGTTCGCGGGTGGCGATCTCGGTGGTGAGGTCGAGCAGGTCGTGCGCTTCAGGGGTGGGAAGCATGCGATCCACGGTCATACCGGCAGCTTAACGCCCGTTAACCGCTGGGGGTGACAAGGCCGGTCTCGTAGGCCACGACGACCGCCTGGGCGCGGTCGCGCAGATCGAGTTTCGAGAAGATCCGGGCCACGTGCGTCTTCACGGTCGCCTCGCTGAGGGTGAGCGACCCGGCCAGCTCGGCGTTGGACAGGCCGCGGCCCATCAGGGTGAGCACCTCCAGCTCGCGCGGCGTCAGGACGGACAGGTCGCGGTGCACGGCCGGAGTCCCGCCGTCGGCGGCGAACCGCTGCACCAGCCGGCGGGTGATCGACGGGGCGAGCAGGGCGTCACCGGTGCCGACCAGCCGGACCGCGGCGGCCAGGTGGTCGGCGGTCACGTCCTTGAGCAGGAAGCCGCTGGCCCCGGCGGCGAGCGCGGCGTAGACGTACCGGTCCAGGTCGAAGGTGGTCAGCATCAGGATCCGGCAGTCCGCGGAGCGGGCCAGGATCCGCTTGGCCGCCTCGATGCCGTCCATGCCGGGCATCCGGATGTCCATCAGGATCACGTCCGGGCGCAGGCGCCGCTCCGCCTCGACCGCCGCCGCGCCGTCGGCGGCCTCCCCGGCGACCTCGATGCCACGGGCCGTCAGGATCAGCCGGAACCCGGTCCGGATCAGCTCCTGGTCGTCGACGATCAGGACACGCGGGCCGGTCATGAGGCGTCCAGCGGCAGGCGGGCCCGCACCCGGTAACCGCCGCCGAGGCGCCGGCGGGCGTCCAGGTCCCCGCCGTAGACGGTGACCCGCTCGCGCAGACCGGCCAGTCCGCGGCCGGCGCCGTCACCGGCCTGCGATGACGGGACGGCGTCACCGGTGAGCACGCTCGGGCCGGTGGTCAGTACCTCCACCCGCAGGGCGTGCTCGGCGTAGCGGATGGTGACCTCGGCCTTGCCGCCGGAGCCGTGCTTGAGGGCGTTGGTGAGCGCCTCCTGCACGATCCGGTACGCCGTGACGTCGATGCCGGTCGGCAGCGGCCGCGGATCGCCGGAGATCCGCACCTCGACCGGCAGCCCGGCGAACGCGATCCGGTCGACCAGCGGGCTGAGCCGCGCCAGGGTCGGCTGAGGCGCCAGATCGGCCGGGTCGTCGGCGTCGGCGCCGTCGGCGGCCGGGGCCAGCAGGCCCAGCAGGTGCCGCAGCTCGGTCATCGTGTCGCGCCCGGCCCGCTCGACCGCGGCGAGCGCCGCGCCCGCCTCGTCGGGCATCGTGGCCAGGACCTCCCGTGCCGCGCCCGCCTGGACGATCATGACGCTGACGTTGTGGCTGACGATGTCGTGCAGCTCGCGGGCGATCCGTGCGCGTTCCTCGCCGACTGCCGCGTGCGCGGCGGCCTCCCGCTCGCGTTCCAGCAGCCAGCCGCGCTCCCCCAGCGCGCGTTCGTGGCGCAGCCGGGCCCGCCGCAGCGCCACGGCGAGCGCGACGGCGACCGCGAGCGGCACGGCGACCGCGACCGCCACCACGAGCGCCACCGTCTCCATGTCCGACACCCTGTCACGGCGGCGCACCGGGCCGCATCAACCCGGGGCGGGGTCCCGCGTACATCCCGGGGATGACCCCGCGGTGAGATGGGATCCGGAGGTGGATGACCCGCCCGGGTGGTGGTCCGTAGCGTCCCGTCCCATGACGACAGAGACGGTGGTCCGGCTCGACGAGGTGCGCAAGGAGTACGGCGAGACGGCCGCACTGGACGGGGTGTCGCTGACGATCCGCCGGGGTGAGGCGGTCGCCGTGATGGGCCCGTCCGGGTGCGGCAAGTCCACGCTGCTCAACATGATCGCCGGCCTGGACCGGCCCACCGCCGGCGAGGTGCACGTGCACGGCGAGCGCCTGGACCTGATGAACGAGACGAAGCTGGCGCTGTTCCGCCGGCACCACCTCGGCATGATCTTCCAGTTCTTCAACCTGCTCGACGATCTGTCCGCCCTGGACAACGTGGCCCTCGCCGCCCAGCTGACCGGTTCGTCGGCGGCCACCGCGCGGCGCCGGGCCCTGGAGCTCTTCGACGAGCTGGGCATCGCGGGGCGGCGGGACGTCTATCCGGCCGCGCTCTCCGGCGGCGAGCGCCAGCGGGTCGCGGTGGCCCGCGCGCTGATGAACCGGCCCGCCCTGCTGCTGGCCGACGAGCCGACCGGCGCGCTCGACAGCAAGGCCGGCGAGCAGGTGATGGACCTGCTCATCGACCTCAACCAGATCGGGCAGACGCTGCTGATCGTGACCCACGACGAGCGGCTCGCGCACCGCTGCGCCAGCCGTCTCGTGGAGCTGGCCGACGGCCGGATCGCCCGCGAGTCGACCCTGGACCGGGTATGAGTGCCGTGTGGGCGACCGCCCGGGCCGCGGTGCGCCGGCGGAAGCTGCAGACGTTCGTGATCGGGCTGGTGGCGTTGTTCTGCACGGCCACCGTGGTGGTGTCGCTGGCCCTGCTGGACGCCATGTCGGCACCGTTCGATCGGGCCTTCGCGCAGCAGCGTGGCCCGCACGCGGTCGCCGCGTACGACCCGGCGAAGGTGACGGACGCGCAGCTCACCGCGGCGCGCGACGGTGTGGCCGCGGTGGCCGGGCCGTTCGCGCAGGCGACCGTGGAGGGGACCGGCACGGACGGCCCGATGTTCCAGGGGCCGCTGGCCCTGACCGGCCGGGCGGATCCGGGCGGCGAGGTGGACCGGCTCGACCTGTGGCGCGGCCGGTGGGTGTCGGCTCCGGGCGAGATCGTGCTGGCCGCGATCCCGGAGGACGAGACGTCGTTCCGGCTGGGCCCGATGAGTGAGGTCAGGACCGTCACCGCGGACGGTGTGCCGCTGACCGTCGTCGGGTGGGCGTACAGCGTGAGCGCGACCGCCGACGGCTGGGTGACTCCGGAGCAGGCGGTGGCCCTGAAACCGTCCGCCGTTCAGATGCTCTACCGGTTCACCGGGGACGTGTCGACCAGGGAGGCGGTCCAGCAGCGGCTGACCGGGGTGGCCACGGGGCTCCCCGGCGGGGCACTGCTCGCCGCCCAGCCGTACCACGTGGTCAAGGAGGAGGCCGCCGAGACGGCCGGGGTCTACCTGCCGTTCCTCGGCACGTTCGGGATCCTCGGGCTGCTGGTCGCGGTGATCATCGTCGGCAACGTGGTGAGCGGTGCGGTGATCTCCGGGTTCCGGCACATCGGGGTGCTCAAGTCGCTCGGGTTCACCCCGCGCCAGGTGGTCGCCGTCTACCTGACCATGGTCACCGTCCCGGCGTCCGCCGGCGCGGTGCTCGGCACGGCACTCGGTGTGGCGGGGGCGAATCCGCTGCTGAACGAGACGTTCCAGGGCATGGGATACGGCCAGGACACCGGCGTGCAGCCGTGGGTGTGGGTGGCCGGGCTGCTGGGCGTGCCCGCGCTGGTCCTGCTGGCCGCGCTGCTTCCGGCGCTGCGGGCCCACCGCCTCTCCGCCGCCGCGGCGATCAGCGCGGGCAGCGCGCCGCGACGCGGTCGTGGTCTGCGCGTTCAGAGAGCCCTCGGCGGTACGCGACTTCCGCGCTCGGTCAGCCTCGGGCTGGGCCTGCCGTTCGCCCGGCCCGGCCGGACCGCACTGACCCTGGCGTCGCTGCTGCTCGGCGTGACCACGGTGACGTTCACGGCCGGTCTGACCGACTCGCTGCTCGAGGTGTCCCGGATCGACGCGGAGGCCGGCGGAGACGTCGGCGTCCGCCCGGAGCGGTTCGAGGGCCCGAACCGCGACCGGACCAGCTCCACCCGTACCGACCAGGAGGTGGAGGCGCTGCTGCGGAGCACGCCGGGCGCCGCGAAGGTCGGCGCCTCCCGCGGCCGCACCGTGCCGGCGCTCGGCCAGAGCGAACCGGTGCACGTCAACTTCATCCGCGGTGACACGGCTGCCATGGGTTATCAGAAGCAGCTGCTGGAGGGCCGCTGGCTGGACGGGGCGGACGAGGTGGTGGCTTCCGCCGAGCTGCTCAACAAGCGTGGGCTGAAGGTCGGCGACACGCTCACCCTGGAGATCGCCGAGGTCCGGACGACGGTGACGATCGTCGGCGAGACCGTGCAGGGCCTGCCCGGTCCCGGGGCCGGGCTGTTCGCTTCCTGGCGTGACCTCGGCGAGGGCGACCCGTTCGAGTTCTACTACCAGGTCGAGCTGGCCGAGGGCGCGGACCTCGAGGGGTACATGGCGGCGGTGCGGGCGGCCGATCCGGGGCTGACGGTCTGGGACAACAGCGACACCACGGATGTCGCGGTGGTGGTGACGGGTTTCTCCACGGTGCTGGCCGTGCTGCTGGCCATGGTCGCCGCGCTGGGGGTGCTCAACACGGTCGCGCTGAACGTCCAGGACCGCCGCCGTGACCTGGGCATGCTCAAGTCGATCGGGATGACCCCACGGCAGGTGATCGCCATGCTGATCACCTCGATGGCGGCGCTCGGCGTGATCGGCGGGCTGATCGGCATACCGTTCGGGATGGCCGCGCACCGGCTGGTGGTGCCGCTCGCCGCGGAGGCCGCGAAGGTCACCTTCCCGGACTACGTGATGGAGATCTGGGATCCGGTGACGCTGCTGCTGATGGTGGTCAGCGGGGTGCTGATCGCGATCGTGGGGGCGCTGCTGCCGGCTCGGTCGGCGGCCCGGCTGAGCATCGCGCGGGTGCTGCACAACGAGTAGCCCTGTCTCCACTAGCGGAACAGCGTTTCTCGTAGGTAAGGTGCCCGCATGATCGCCGAGGAGTCCGAGCGGATCAAACAGGTCACGGCGTACGAGGGACGACCGCCGGTCACCGTCCGGCGCGGCGCGGGAGCGCCGTTCGGATGGTGGCCGGCGATCTGCATCGCCCTGGTCGCCGCCATCGACCGCATCGAGTACAACCTGCTGGCCGGGGCGTTGCCGACGATCCAGCGGGAGTTCGGGTTCAGCGACAGCCAGGGCGGCGCCATCGCCACCGCCGGGGCGATCGCCGCCATCGTGCTGCTGCTGCCGGCCGGCAAGCTAGCCGACACCGGCAAGCGCACCTGGATCATCTCCGCGATCGTGGCAGTGTGGGCGCTGCTGACCGTCGGCACCGGCCTGGCCGGCACCTACGCGACACTGTTCGCGGTGCGGGTGCTGCTCGGGGCGGCCGGTCAGCTCTACAACCCGCCGTCGTCCAGCCTGCTCGGCGACCTCTACCCCGGGCCGGGGCGGGCCCGGGCCTACGGCTACGAGCGGATGGCCTACTTCGCGGGCCTGCCGATCGGCGTGATCGCCGGTGGCGCGCTGGCGCAGACCGTCGGCTGGCGCACCGGCTTCTTCCTGGTCGCGGTGCCCGGCATCGTGATCGCGTTGCTCGTGCTGACCGTCCGGGAACCGGTCCGCGGCGTCGGCGACCGGCTCTCCCGCTGGTACGACGACACCCCGGCGGCCGAGCCGCGGGCCACCGCCGCGACGGTCCCGATGCGGGCACAGCTGGCGGCGCTGCTGCGCATCCGCACCCTCCGCTCGGTGATCATCGGCCTGAGCATCCTGTTCTTCGGGCTGGGCGGGCTCTTCTTCTGGATGCCGTCGTTCTACGCCCGCGAGTTCGGGCTGGCCGAGGCGTCCGCGGCGGCCGTCGGCGGCGGTGCCGGCCTGGTCGGGATCGTCGCCGGCATCCTGACCGGCAGCTGGCTCGGCGATCGGCGGCACCACGACCGGGTCGCGATCGGCGGCTGGTCACTGCTGTTCGGCACGGTCTTCCTGGCCGGGGCGGTCAGCGTGCCCGTGCTCGTGCCGCAGGCGATCTGCTTCACCCTCGCCAACGCCGGGTTCGCGGGGGCCATCGCGAACCTGACCGCCGCCAACGCCGACGTGGTCGCGGCACACCGGCGCGGTCTCGGTTTCGCGGTGCTGCAGATGCTGGTCACCCTCGGCGGTGCGCTCGGACCGTGGCTGATCGGGCTCGCCTCCGACACCACCGGGTCGCTGCGCTGGGCGTACACCGTCGTGCTGTTGCCCTTGGTCGTTGGCAGTCTGATCGTCCTCCGCGGCCAGCGCACCTATCGCGACGACGCGGCGGCCGCCTTGGAGGGCCGGGACGATTAGGGTGGTGCGGTGAGCCGACCACTATTGGCCGTTGACGCCCCCAGCCTCTACTTCCGCGCGTTCCACGGGATCCCGGAGAAGGCGGCGCAGACCGCGGCCGGCGAGCCGGTCAACGCGATCCGCGGGTTCCTCGACATGCTGGCCCAGCTGATCCGCACCCGTAAGCCGGACCGGCTGGTCTGCGCGCTGGACGCGGACTGGCGCCCGGCGTGGCGGGTGGAGCTCGTGCCGTCGTACAAGAAGCACCGGGTCGCCCATGGCGACGTCGAGGAGGTGCCGTCGTCGCTGGAGAAGCAGGTGCCGATCCTGCTGGAGACCCTCGCCGCCATCGGGATCCCGGCGTTCGGGGTGAAGGACTACGAGGCCGACGACGTGCTCGGCACGCTGGCCCACGGGCAGCCCGCGCCGGTCGAGGTGGTCTCCGGCGACCGTGACCTGTTCCAGCTCGTCGACGACGCGCGCGGGACGCGGCTGCTCTACTGCGGGCGGGGCGTGGCGAAACTCGAGGACGCCGACGAGGCGCTGGTCATGGCGAAGTACGGCGTCGAGGCGCGCTGGTACGCGGATTTCGCGGCGATGCGCGGCGACCCGAGCGACGGGCTGCCCGGTGTGGCCGGCGTCGGCGAGAAGACGGCGGCCCGGCTGATCGAGCGGTACGGCGGGGTCGAGCAGATCGTGGCCGCGCTGGACGACCCGGACGCCGGTTTCGCGCCGGGCGTGCGGACGAAACTGGCCGCCTCGCGCGACTACCTCGCGAAGGCGCTGCCGGTCTGCAAGGTCGCCACCGACGTACCGCTGCCGGAGTTCGACCCGGCGCTCCCGGCGTCGCCCCGCCACCCGGACGCGCTGCTCGCGCTCGCCGAGCGGTGGAACCTGGCCGGGTCGGCGCGGCGGCTGGTGGACGCTCTGGCCGGTTGACGGTTGCCGTCCGGGTGCGGGCGGGGCCGGGCCCTCAGGTCAGGCGTCGCGGCTCCGATTCGGCGGGTCGGCAAATCGCCACCCGACGAAACGGAGTACGCATTGTCGTCGCGAATGGCTCGTGCGTGCTTCGGCGCCTGGACGTTGGTGATCACCGGCGTCTACTACGCCTTCCCGGACGCCCACCTGTACAGCTGGGCGGCGCTCGGTTACTCGTGCGCGATCGCGGTGCTGCTGGGCGTCCGGATGCACCAGCCGCGGCGGAAGCTGCCGTGGTACCTGATCAGCATGTCGATCGCCTGTTTCACGACCGGCGACAGCACCTACAACCTGATTCTCGCTCTCGGCCACGAGCCGTCCTTCCCGGGCCTGGCCGACTTCTTCTATCTGGTGTTCTACCCGCTGCTGACGGCCGGGCTGCTGATGCTGATCCGGGCCCGCAACGGCGGGGACGCCAACCGGGCGGCACTGCTGGACGCCCTGGTGCCCACGGTCGGCCTGGGCCTGCTGGCCTGGGTCTACTGGATCGCGCCGTTCACCCGCGCCGATCACCTGTCGCTGCTGGAGAAGCTCGTCTCGATCGGCTACCCGCTCGGTGACGTGCTGGTGCTGTCGGTCATCCTGCGGATGTTCACCGGCTCCGGCAAGCGGATGGACTCGGTGGCCACCATCGGCGTCGCCATGCTCGGCCTGCTGGTCTCGGACGTGTTCTACGGCCAGTCGCAGCTGAGCAGCGCGTGGGCTCTGGGCGGGCCGGTCGACCTGGGCTGGATCGTCTTCTACTCGGCCATCGGCTACTCGGCGCTGCGCCCGTCCATGCGGTCGCTGTCCGAGCCGATCGAGCGCCCCAACCCGGGCATGGGCAGCCACCGGCTGTTCTGGCTGAGCACGGCGGCGCTGATCGCCCCCGCGGTGCTGGCACTGGAGTACCTGCAGGGACGCGAGGCGGAGATCGCCCGCGGCGGCGTCGTCGACGCCCCGATCATCGCGGCCGCCGCGGCGGCGATGTTCCTGCTGGTCCTGGCCCGGGTCGCGGACCTGGCCCGGGCACAGCGGCAGGCCGGCGCCCGGGAACGGGCGCTGCGCGAGGCGGGGACGCTGCTGTTCGCCGCGGCGAGCGAGGAGGACGTCACGACGGCGGTCCGCGAGGCCGTCGCCACGCTGATGCCCGCCGACCAGCCGTACCACCTGCAGTTCCTGCCCCCGGCCGAGGGCGTCGCCGGCGAGACCCTGGTCCGCCTGCTGCCCGCCTCCGACCTGCCCGAAGGCTTCTCCTCCGGCGGATTCAAGCACCTCGTGCACGCGACGCAGCCGCTGTCCGGCCACCGGACCGGCCGGATGGTCATCGGCGCGTCCGACCCGGTGCTGCACCTGCTGCTGCCGGCGTTCGAGACGCTCGGCTCGCAGATCGCCGTGGTGCTCGAACGGATCTCGCTGACCGCCGAGGTGAGCCGCCGGGAGGGCGAGGCCTGGTTCCGGACGCTGATCCAGAGCGCGGCCGACGTCATCCTGATCCTGGACGCCAACGGCACCATCCGGTACGCGACCCCGTCGGCCGAGGCGCTGTTCGGCGAGGACCCGACCGGCGACCCGCTGTCCGGCCTGATCGCCGAGAACTCGCAGGGCACGCTGCGGGAGATCATGTTCCGGGTACGGTCCGGCGTCGGCGACCTCGACGACATCGAACTGACCGCGGTACGCGCGGGCGGCCGCCCCATGGAGATCGAGTGCGACCTGCGCGACCTGCGTAACGACCCGACCGTGGCCGGGCTCGTGGTGACCCTGCGGGACGTGACCGAGCGGCGTGGCCTGGAGAAGGACCTCACCCACCAGGCGTTCCACGACGCCCTGACCGGGCTCGCCAACCGGGTGCTGTTCCGGGACCGGCTGGAGCAGGCGTTCTGTGTGGCCGAGCGCGACGGCGCGACCCTCGGCGTGCTCTTCGTCGACCTCGACGACTTCAAGGAGGTCAACGACACCCTCGGGCACGCGGCCGGCGACCAGCTGCTGCTGGCCGTGGCGGAGCGGATCTCGGCGAGCATCGGGACCGGCAGCACGGCGGCCCGGATGGGCGGCGACGAGTTCGCGGTCCTGGTCGAGCAGAGCGACTCGGTGGACGCCGCCGAGCAGATGGCGGCGAAGCTGCTGGAGGCGCTGGCGACCCCGGTCGAGGTGACCGACAACAACGGCGGCACGCACGTGGTCAGCGCCCAGTGCAGTGTCGGCGTCGCCACCAACCGGGACGCCGAGACCGCCACCGAGCTGCTCCGGCACGCCGACCTGGCGCTGTACCTGGCCAAGGGCAACGGCAAGGGCGGCTGGCAGCGGTACCAGAACGACCTGCACACCGCGATGATGCAGCGGCTCGAGATGCGTACGGCCCTGCACGAGGCGATCGAGGAGGAGCAGTTCGTGCTCCAGTTCCAGCCGATCGTCGAGCTGGTCGACCAGAAGATCAGCGGCGTGGAGGCGCTGGTGCGCTGGCAGCATCCGGCGAAGGGGCTGCTCGGGCCGTACCACTTCGTGGAGGCGGCCGAGGAGAGCGGCGCGATCGTCGGCATCGGCACCTGGGTGCTGCGGGAGGCGCTGCGGCAGTTCTCGCAGTGGAAGAACGAGAACCCGGACACCACGCTGCGGTACGTGAGCGTGAACGTGTCGGCGCGCCAGTTCCGTACCGCGGACTTCGCCGACCGGGTGCGCGAGGCCCTCGCGGAGACCGGCGCACGCCCCGAGTGGCTGCTACTGGAGATCACCGAGAGCCTGGTGCTCAAGGACGCCGACAAGGTCATCGCCGACCTCAAGGCGCTGCGGGCCCTGGGCGTGCGCGTCGCGATCGACGATTTCGGTACGGGTTACTCGTCGCTGAGCTACCTGCGTCAGATGCCGGTGGATGTGCTGAAGCTGGACAAGTCGTTCATCGACGACATCCTGCACAGCCGTCAGCAGCACGCGCTCGTCGACGCGATCGTCACCCTGTCGCACAACCTCGACCTCGCCGTCGTCGCCGAGGGAATCGAGGAGGCCGGCCAGCGTGCCGCGCTGGACGCCATGGGCTGCCAGTACGGCCAGGGTTACCACTTCGCCAGGCCGCTGTGGCCGGGCGACATCCCCGGACTGGCCGCCGAGTACCAGGAACACCCCGCCATGCAGCGTGTCTGATGGGTGGTTAGACGGATATCTGCTGGCGCTGCGGCCCGGTAGAGGGCAGGGTCAGGGTTGTGATTGACAACCCCGTGTGGGCCGCCCTCACCGGGCCGCAGGCGTGTTTCGCCGAGGCCGCGGGCAACGCCGCCCGATTCCTGCCCGAGATCGCCCCGTTCGCCGCGCTGAGCGACACCTCCGACCCGTCCGCCTGGCGCGACCTGGCCACGATCACCGACTACGCCGTACTCGTCGGCCGCTCGATCACCCCGCACGCGGGGTGGGAGCAGGTCGAGGTGACGTCCGGCGTCCAGATGATCGGCCAGAGCATGTCCGGCGTCGAGGACCCCGAAGCGGTCGTCCTCACCGAGAAGGACGTGCCCGAGATGCTCGACCTGGTCGCCCGCGCCCAGCCCGGCCCGTTCCTGAAACGGACCATCGACCTGGGCCGCTACCTCGGCATCCGCGACGACGGCGGCCGGCTGATCGCGATGGGCGGCGAGCGTTTCCGGATGCCCGGCTGGACGGAGGTCAGCGCCGTCTGCACGGACCCCGCGTTCCGCGGCAAGGGCCTGGGCGCGCGGCTCACCCTCGCCGTCGCGGCCGGCATCCTGGCCCGCGGTGAGCTGCCGTTCCTGCATGCCGTGCACGACAACGAGAACGCGATCCGGCTGTACGGCCGCCTCGGCTTCACCCACAGCGCCGACGTCGTCTTCGCGGCGTTCCGTAAGGTCTGAACCGGCTGTGGCTCACCGCTGTCTCGGCCCAGCTGAGACAGCGGTGTGACCCAGCCGGCTTTACAGCTGGCCGTGGTTGGGGGGCAGCTGGCCGGCGAGGTCGTAGGCGGCGATGTGGGCGTACTTCCAGTCCAGGGGGTCATGGACGCTGTGGGTGCGCGCGTTGCGCCAGTGCCGGTCCAGACCGTACTTCGCGGCGGCCGAGCTGGTGCCGCAGAGGGTGAACAGCTCCGAGCCGGCCTCCAGCGCGACCTCGCTGCCGAACGCCTTCGCGGCCGCCACCGCGAGTGAGCCACGTGCCGCGGATTCGGCGTCGGCCGGGATCAAACCCACTTCCTCGAGGGTACGGGCGGACGACTCCAGCAGTGCCTCGGCGGCGCGGACCCTGGCGGCCAGACGCCCGTAACGGTGCCGCACGTGCGGGTCGTCGGTGGCGGCCGTGGCACCGTGCCGGACCGCCTCGGTCGACGGCCGCGCCTTCTCCCGCAGGTAGGAACGGGCGTCGCGCAGCGCCGCACCGGCGATGCCCACCTCGATGGCCGCGTGCACGAGCTGGGCCCGCGCGCCGAGCTGCTGCGGCACCTCGTAGGCGCCCGCGTAGTCGATCCGCAGCCCCGGCTCGACCGGGACCTGCCGGAACGTGGCCGTGCCGCTGATCGTCGCCCGCTGGCCGATCATGTCCCAGTCGGTGTCGACCGTGACGCCCCCGGCGTCGCGCGGGACCAGCGCCAGGACCAGCCGGCCGTTCTCGTCGAGGGCGCTCACCGCGATCCAGGCGCTGGTCAGCGCACCGGTGGTGTAGTACTTGACGCCGTCGAGCCGTCCGCCGGCGATCCGGGTCTTGAGATCCTGGGCGTGCTTGCCGCCCCGCTCGGCGAGCGCGTTGCCGAGCCTCCGGCCGGCCAGCACGTCACCGTAGATCCGCTTGCGGGCCTCCGCGCCCGCGTGCACGGCCAGCACGTCGATCATCAGGAAGTGCGCCTGCGGCACCTGCGCGATCGACGGGTCGGCCGCCGCCACGATCCGGGTGACCTCGGCGAGCGTCCGCGGACCGAGGCCGGGACCGCCGTCGGCGGCCGGCACGGTGATGCCGAGCAGACCGGAGGAGTCCAGGGCGGCGACCGCCTCGTGCGGGACCGTGTCGGCGCCGTCCCGGTCGCGCTGGATCGCGCCCGGGATCAGGAACTCGGCGAGCTGGCAGGCGGTGGTGACCGCCTCGGCATGGGTCTGGGGTACGGCCATCACCAGATCCTATGAACCGCCGACCCTCAAGTGACCGCGACCCGGACCGATCTGCAGCGGCGTCCAGCCACAAGGAGGAGGCGTCGTGCACACTGCGGGTCGAAGGCGCACCCCCGGCATCGGGCGCCGGCTGCCGCTCCTCGCGATCGCGGTGGCTCAGCTGCGCAAGCACGACAGGCTCACCGGGCTCGGCAATCGCAGCCGGTTCCGGCAGGTCTCCCACCGGGCGATCGACCGCGGCGCGCGTACCGGCCGGCACATGGCGGTCCTGATGATCGGCATGAACGGGTTCAAGGAGATCAGCGACACCCTCGGCCACGAAGCCGGTGACCGGCTGCTGGTCGAGTTCGCCGGAGTGCTGCGGCGCTGCGTGCAGGGCCCCGGGCTCCCGGCCCGGCTGGGCGGCGACGAGTTCGCGGTGGTGCTGCCGGAGATCAGGAACCCCGGGGAGGCGTACGAGACAGCCGGTCGCATCGCCGCGTCGCTCGGGCCGGTCCTCATCGACGGCCGCCTGGTCACGCTGGCCGCCGGTATCGGCGTGGCCGTGGCCGCGCCCGGCACGCTCACCCACGACGGGATCGTGCACCGCGCCGGCCTGGCCATGGACAAGGCGAAGTCGCTCGGACCCCAGACCCGCTGGGCGATCTGGCAGGAGTCCCTCGAACCGCCTGCGGCCTCCGGCGAACTGGCTGACGCGGCCTGATTGCCCGCGATCGTTACGTTGGCGGCATGCTGGCACAGTTCACCGCCGACGGCGCCGTGTTCTCCGGCCGGATCGAGTTCCACGGCCGGCCCGAGACGGTCCGGGTGGCCCGCGACGACCTGCGGAGACTCGCCGGCTACTTCGACGAACGGTACGGACCGGCCGCCGGGACGACCGTCGAGGAACGGCTCACCGCCGTGATCGCGAACCTGATCGGACGCGGCGAACTGCGCGAGCCGGCGGCCGCCTACTGGGAGAACACCGAACGCCTGGCGACACACTGCCGGCGGGCCGGGATACGGCACGTCCTCACCAGGATCGGCAACAAGGGCCAGGACCTCACCCGGACGTACGTGCCACTGTGGACGGCCACCCACCAGGGCGAGGAATGGCTCGTATCGGTACGTGTGAGCCCGACGGGCCGCGGTGTCCACTTCGTGGAGGGTCTCGCGTGCCCGGGCAGCCCGCACCTCCTCCGGGCGCACGACGTGACGGTCGGCCTCCCCGCGTTCGCGGTGCTCGCCGACATGATCGAATCCCGGACGGGCCCGCGTCCGCCGGACGACCCGTGCCGGCGTGCCGAGGCGTTCTTCACCGGCCTGGTCGCGGCCGGTGAGATCGGCCCCGGCCTGGCACCCGGCGAAGCCCGCGACCGGATCGTCGCCTGGTGCGCCGAAGCGGGAGTCCCCCACCGGTCGACACCCCGCAAGGCCCGCCACGACCTCTTGAACAGCGACCGGCTGTCCCTCACGCTCAGCTTCGGGGCAACCGGGCTGCACATCAGCGAGCACTACCGCCCGTCCGGCGGATGGGGCAGCACCTTCTCCACCGTCGACATCGCCCTCGCCGACCTGCCGGCCCTCGCCGAACACCTCGAACAGCACCTCGGGACCGTGATCACGCGGGAACTCCTCGAGCCGCGGATCGCCGGGTCCTTCGCCACGATGGTCAGCCGCGGGCTATTGAAACCGGACATGCCCCGGTTCGGGAACTGGGGCGCGATCACCGGCCTGGTCATCGGCGGCGGTGTGCCGTCCCGCCGGTACCGGCCGCTGCGCCAGGCCGAGATCCTGCACGCCCGGCGCACGGCCCCCGGCTGTGACTACACGCTGAACATCGAGATCGGGCCCACTCAGGGCATCCGGTTCTTCGAGAACCACGAGTACTACGCCCGCGGCGACGACGACGGGGCCGAATGGTCGTACTCGGTCACGACGGAGCACTCGGCGCTGCCCGATCTGGTCGGCCACTTCACGTCACTGGCCGGGTTGCGGCCGCCACCGGCGCCGGGCCTCGATCTCGAGGACGACCTCGTGCACTACCTCCGCGAGCTGGTCCGCACCGGCGAACTGACCGGTGACCTCGACATCGAGGTCGCCCGCGACCGGGTCGCCGCCCACTTCGCGGCCGCCGGTGTGGCCGCCCGGCGCGACAGATCCCACTGGTACAACATGCGGTGACAGGTTTCTGCCAGATCGATCCGGTGCGATGGGCCGCATGAAGCGTGCACTGGCACTGATCATGGCCGCCGTACTGGCGCCGCTCGCGGTCCCGGCCGCCGCCGCGGCCGCCCCGGCCGGCAACTCCGTCATAACGTGGAACCTCAACGCCCAGACCGCGATCTGGGACGTCGCCCGCGAGAACCCGTGGGTGCAGAGTCGCAGCTTCGCCATGGTGCAGGGCGCCGTCTACGACGCCGTCAACGCCATCGCCGGCAAGCCGTACCAGCCGTTCATCGCGGCCCCCAGGACCACCGGCCGCGAGTCCACCGACGCCGCCGTCGCCGCCGCCTCGTACCGGGTCCTCACCGCGCTGTACCCCGCGCAGAGCGACCGGCTCAAGGCACAGTACGACGGATACCTCGCCGGGATCCCGGACGGCCGGGCCGAACGCGGCGGTGTCACGGTCGGTGAGCAGACCGCCGCCGCCATGCTCGCCTCCCGCGCCGGCGACGGCGCCTTCGGCGTCGAGGAGTTCCCGGTCGGCACCGCACCCGGACAGTGGCGGCCCACCCCGCCCACCTTCGCCAACTCCGGCGCCTGGTCAGCCGATCTGAAGGCGTTCGTGCTGCCGCGCAACGACATCTTCCGCACGGCCGGGCCGCCCGCCCTCACCAGCGCCGCCTACACCCGCGACCTCAACGAGATCAAGGCGATCGGCGGCGCGACCAGCACGCTGCGTACCGCCGACCAGACCGACGCGGCCCGCTGGTGGCACGACCGCAAGCTCGGCCAGTGGGAGATCAACCGGCAGCTCGCCGAGACACAGCGGCTCAGCGTCCTGCAGTCGGCCCGCCTGCTCGCCATGGTCAACGTCGCCGCGTCGGACGCCAACACCGCCTGCTTCAACGAGAAGCGGCACTGGGGCTTCTGGCGGCCGGTCACCGCGGTCCAGCTCGCCGACACCGACGGCAACCCGGACACCACCGCCGACCCGTCGTGGATGCCGCTGCTCATCACGCCGGGCAGCCCCGACTACACCTCAGGCCACGCCTGCGCGACCGGCTCCAACATGACGATCCTGCGGTTGTTCTTCGGCCGCGACGACATCGCGTTCCACGCCACCAGCGAGGCCACCGGAACGACCCGCTACTACACCAGCTTCTCGGGCGCCCTCGAGGAACTGATCAACGCCCGCGTGTGGGGCGGCATCCACTTCCGCTCGGCCGACACCGCCGGAGCCGTCGTGGGCGCCAAGACCAGCGTCTACCTCTACCTGAACGAGTTCCGCCGCCGCTGACCACCACTCGCCCGTCCGCGCCGGTCCCCGGATCCTTCCCCACCGGGCGACCGGCGCGGCGCTCCCCGCCGCCCCACCCCACGCCGCCGGTCACCACACGCATCCGTCGGCCGGCCCGGGCCGACCACGGCCCCGTGCATGCCCAGCACTGTGGCACCGCCACAAATGGTTTCAGGGAGTGGAACGGAAGGTGGGGCCGTCGGGCGTCGGGGCGACCTCCCAGCCGAAAGCCCTGAGCGTGATGTCGGTCCGGCTCCGCGCCGGCTGGCCGAGCGAGTCCAGGAACTCCACGGTGATCAGGCCGGGAGCGCTGTCCAGGATCGAGGCGGCGCGCCAGTCCTCCCGGCGTTCGACGCTCGCCGGGCCGGTCCGCATCCGGTCACCACTGTTTCCGTAGCAGGAGCTGGAGTGCGCCGGTCGGGTGACCGTTCATCGACGGCACCGCGATGTGCCGCTCCGCCTCCAGGTCGTATTCCGGGAACAGGCCGCGCAGATGGCCGGCGGAATGGTGGCGGCAGGTCGCGCCGTCGCCGGTGGTGAAGACACCGTACGGGTCGCCGGTGTAACGGCGCCGGTTGCGCTCGTCGGGCTGCAACAGCACGTCACTGACGCAGAGCAGGCCACCGGGTGCCAGCAGGCGATCCAACTCGGTCACCAGTGCACGCTGGTCCGCGTCGGCGGGCACGCAGGTGAGCACCGCGAACAGCAGGATGACGTCGAAACCGGCGGCCGGCAGGCCGAGTACCGGCGGGTATTCGATGACGGTGAGCCGCAGGCCGGGGTGCTGGTCGCGTCCGCGGGCGATCAGGGCGGCCGAGATGTCGGCGCCGGTCAGATCGGTGAAGCCGTGATCGGCGAGTTCCGCCATCGTCCGGCCGTAGCCGCAGCCGTAGTCGAGGATCCGGGCGTCCCGGTCCACACCGGCCAGCCATTCACGGTGGACCGGGTGGGTGAAGGTCTTCGCCGCTCCGGTCGTGTTCCAGTACCGCCTGTCGATGGCCACACCGGCATTCTGGCATCCGATCGGGCCACGGCCGGCGGTCTCCGGTGACCACCGCATACGCCCGTGAGTCGCCTTGGGACCGGGGGATCGCGGACGTCGCGCCCGGAGCCAGGGTGCCTCCTCGTAGCCGTACGAAATATTACGTTCTTGTTTCCGGGGTGGGGTTTGAACTTGATTGTTCGGACACGAGAAATTCACGGGCATCATGATCTGGTGACGTCCGGCTCCCGTAGACCTGAGTCGTCCGAATCGGACGACACGAAGGAGCCGTCATGCCCCTCCCCCGTCACCTGATCGCCGGCGCCGCCGCCGGACTGATCGCTCTCGGCCTGCTGGGTTCCCCCGCCCAGGCCGCCCCGACCGGCGTCCCGTCGAAGTCGACGGCACAGACCTACCTCAACGCGCTGACCGTCGCCGCCGAGGCGAACGCGGGCACCTACGACCGCGAGCTGTTCCCGCACTGGATCACGATCTCGGGCACCTGCAACACCCGCGAGACCGTGCTGAAGCGGGACGGCAGCAACGTCGTGACCAGCTCGGCGTGCGCCGCCACCTCCGGCAGCTGGTACTCCCCCTACGACGGCGCCACCTGGAGCGCGGCGTCCGATGTCGACATCGACCACGTGGTTCCGCTGGCCGAGGCGTGGCGTTCCGGCGCGAGCGCCTGGACCACGAGCAGGCGGCAGAGCTTTGCCAACGATCTGACCCGGCCGCAGCTCATCGCCGTGACCGACAACGTGAACCAGTCGAAGGGCGACCAGGACCCGTCGACCTGGCAGCCGTCGATCTCGTCGTACCGGTGCACGTACGCCAAGATGTGGATCGCCGTGAAGTACTACTACGCGCTGAAGCTGCAGTCGTCGGAGAAGACGTCGCTGCAGACGATGCTCAACACCTGCTCCAGCTGACGGTGCGGGGCGCCGCTGCGGCGGCGCCCTGTTCCGTTTCGGACAACCGGTGCTCGAGGTACGCGCGGCACTCCGGCCATTCCTCGGCGACCACCGAGTACAGCGCCGAGTCACGCAGGCCGCTCTCGCCCGGCGCCCACGACCGGGACCAGTTGCGCAGCACGCCCTCGAACCGCGCGCCGGTTCCGGCTATCGCGGCCCGCGAGCGGGCGTTGCGGGCGTCGGTGCTCAGGCCCACCCGTACCACCTCCCACGCTTCGAAGGCGTGCCGGAACAGCAGATACTTCGCCTCCAGGTTCAGCCCGGAACCCTGCGCCGAGGCGGCCAGCCAGGTGAAACCCACATCGATCTGGGCGAGCCGGTCACCGCTGGGAAACGGGCGCGGGTCCCAGTAGGCGGTCACCCCCACCACACGATGGGACGAAAGACAGATTTGGGCGTACGGGAGAAGCCGTCCCGTCCTCGCGGTGGCGAGTTGCTCGTCGACGTACGCGGCGGCGGTACCGGGGTCCGGCACCCAGGTCCACGCGTACCGGCTCCTGTCCTCGGCGGCAGCCGCGGCCAGGCCGGGGACGTGCCGCCGGTCGAGCGGCTCGAGGCGTACGAGGCGGCCGTGCAGAACAGGATGATCCATGAGGGTCCCCTCGGGTCGCGGCTTGCCCGGCACGCGACGCGCCGGACCCGGTCATCACCCGGGGCACCCCGCCCGTGACGCGGAGGGTTGCCGGCCAGCGAGCCGGGGCTTGACGCTGACACTCATGACCTGACGGGCAACATACCACCGTCGTTCAGCGGATCGCGGGCACGTATTCCAGGCCGCGCGCGGCCGCGAGTGTCACCACGACCTCGTCCAGGACGGGGGCGGCACTGGTGAGCGAGCCGTTGACGATCAGCGCGAAGACCAGTCGGCGGCCGTCGGCTGCGGTGACGTAGCCGGAGAGTGTGTTGACCCCGGTCAGCGTTCCGGTCTTGGCGCGCACGTTGCCGGCCGCCGGAGTGCCGCGCATCCGCTCCCGCAGCGTGCCGCCGACCATCGGGTCCGGGTCTCCGGCGATCGGCAGGGCCGCCCGGAAGGCCGGGAACCAGGTGCACCGCTGCGCCTTCTGCAGCAGCGTGGCGATCTGCGACACGGTCACCCAGTTGCGGCGGCTCAGACCGGATCCGTCACCCATGGTGAGCAGGCGGGTGTCGACGCCGAGGCGGCCGAGGGCGGCGGTCGCGGAGGGCAGGCCGGTCGGCCAGCTTCCCGGCCGCCCCGGTTCGGCGGCCCGCGACATGGCCTTAACCAGGATCTCCGCGATGCCGTTGTTGGAGAGCTTGAGGAGCGGCCGCAGAATCTCGGCGAGCGGTGGCGAGACCTGGGCGGCGAGCTCCCGGGCCTCTGCGGGGGCGGCCCCCTCGGCTGTACGACCACCGACCGTCACCCCGTGCCGCAGCAACGCGGCCCGGAACAGCCGGGTGGTCACCGCCGCCGGGTCGGGAACGGTGGCCAAGGCGGTCCCGGAGCGTCCGGCCGCGACCGAGCCACGCAGCGTGACCGTAGCGGTTCCGTGCTCCCGCACCGCGCTCACCGTGTCGCCGCTGCCGCCGGTGACCGCCCGGTTGACGACCCGGACACCCGTGTCCGGCGGCCATACCCGCACGACCGGCCGCCGCCCGCCCACACCGGCGTAGCGGATCTCCACGGCCGCGTTGTCGAACCGCGCGTTCGCCGCGAACGTCAGCGCCGACACGGGCGCCGTGGACGACTCGTCCTGCCACGACCAGTCCAGCCCGAGCGGAACGCGGTCGAACCAGGAGGCGTCCGCGATCAGCCTGTCGTACCGTGTGCCGCCGGTGCGCGCGACTGCCTCAGCGAGCCGGTCGATCCGGTCGTACGTCAGCGTGGGATCGCCCTGTCCGTGAAGGTGGAGGCTGCGCCCGGCGGTCGCGGCCGTGGTGCGGAACCGATGGCCCGGCCCGAGGACTTCGAGGGCGGCGGCTGCGGTGAGCAGCTTCTGGTTCGACGCCGGGAGCACCCGCAACAGCGGATTGCGCTGGTAGACGACGGCTCCGGTGGCCGCGTCGCGCACATCGGCGGCGACGGTAGCCCCGGCCAGCCGCGGATCGTCGAGGATCCGGTCCAGCTCGGCCTGAACGGCCTGGACCTGCGCGGTCCGGGCGATCGCCGCGGTCGCCGTCCGGGCGGGGGTCGCCACGGCCGGGTCCGGCAGGGCGAGCAGAGTGCCGGCGACAAGTGCCGCCAGGGCGGGAAGACAGCGCATCGGACGGTCCTCGGCAGCGGGATCGGACGACGCGAAGTGTCACACGGGCCCGGCGGGAGGCGGCCCCGTTCCGATGCCGCCTCTCCCGATCGGATGATCAGCCGCTGTTGCGGGCGCGGCGGGTCTCCCGGTCGTTGGCCTTCTGGATGGCCTCGACCAGCTGCGGTTTCGTCATCCGGGAACGACCGGAGACGTCCAGCTTGCGGGCGATGCCGAGCAGGTGCTCCTTGCTGGCGTTGGCGTCGACGCCGCCGGCGGTCTCGGCCCTGGTGTCGCGGCCGCCCGCGGCCTTGGCGTCGCTGGGTCCCTTCTTCTTCTTGGGCTCCCAGTGGTCGCCGACCTTCTCGAAGGAGTGCTTGACCGCGGAGAACGCGGTGCGGTGGGCGCGCTCGCCCTCGCCGTACTGGTCGACGGCCGAGTCGTGGGTCTTGATGAAGGTGTCCTGTGCCTTCTTCGGGGAGCGCTTGAGGGTCTCGGGGAGTTCGTCGCGTCCGGGCATGTCCTCAGGGTTGCCCGGGGCGGGGTGCGGCAAACCCGGGCGCGGCGCCACCGAAGCGCGCGAACCGGACACCGGGCGCGGTGGGCCCGGTACGCCGGGCGACGCCCAGCCCGCTGACGCCCTCGACGGTGACCTCGACGATGTCGGCGTCGGCGAACAGGACCGTCTCGCCACCGGCGGGCATCGTCAGGATCAGGTCGCCGTGGTCGCGTACCTCTCCCCCGGCGGCCGTCAGCCCTGCCGCACCGCTGATCAGGTAGGGGTCGAGATTGGGATGCGGTGTGGCGATCAGCCGGTCGTCGCGTACCGACAGAACCCAGGGAAGGCTGAGCGACCCCGCCCACGCCGACCCCGCGCCCGCCTGGCCCGGACCCGCCTGCCCCGCAGCCGCCTCGTCCTCACCGAGCCGGGCCAGCGCGCAGCGACGCCCCGCCGTGTCGACGAACGTGACGGCCGGTCCGAAGTGGCCGTGCCCGAACGCGCCCCAGGCGCGGGCCGTGAAGTGCATGCCGTCGTAGTTGCCGATCCCGTAGATCAGCTCGGCGGACGAGCCACTCGAGAGCAGCAGCACCCAGGAGCCGTTGAGCGGGAACAGCCGGGGACAGCCCCACGACGCCCCGTCACGGGAGACGATCACCCCGTCGTAGGACCAGTTCAGCAGGTCGGCGGAGTGGTACTGCAGCACGCCGGCACCGCCGCCGTGCAGGCTCGCGCCGAGCAGCATCCGCCAGTTGCTGCCGGCCCAGAACACGAACGGGTCGCGGATCTCGGTGGACCCGGACGGCGGGCCGCCGAGCAGCGGGCCCGAGGGTTCGGCGTGCCAGACCGCGGTGGCCGTACCCGCGGGGGCGACCGCCCGGCCGACCCCGCCGCCGTCGAGGGTGTGGAACAGCACGGGACCGTCCGGGCCGGCCACGACGGTGCCGCAGCGGGCCGAGCCGTCGACGGGTGGCGAGCCGGCCGCCTGCTCGGTCCAGATGATCAGGTCGTCGGAGACCGCGCAGCCCCAGGCCGGGTCGTGTCCGGACAGGTACTCGTAGAACACCTGGTAGGTCCCGCCGGAGGTGAGCACGCCGAACAGCTCGCCCACGTGGCCGGCACGCGGGGTGAAGTGCACCCGGGGCCGCGGTTCGCGTTCCATGCCTCAGCGTGGCATCGACCGGCATCCGGCACCAGTGGGAACGCGTGCCGGAGAGAGAGCGGTTAACCTGACCCGGTGCCATACACACCGGGGGAAACCGCCGAGCGGCTCGGCGTCAGCATCGACACGATCCGCTACTACGAGAAGATCGGACTGCTGAACGGCATTCAGCGGACATCGGCGGGCCGTCGCGTCTTCTCCGACGACGATCTGTCCCGGCTCGGGCTGCTGCGCTGCCTGCGCGACTCCGGAATGCCGATCGCGCGGCTGCGGCGCTTCGCCGAGCTGCTGCAGCAGGGCGACGAGGGCGCCGAGCAGCGGACCGCGCTGCTCGAGGAGCACGACCGCGAGATCGACGCGAAGGTGGAGCAGCTGCGGGTGGAACAGCGGCGGGTACGCGAGAAGATCGCCTGGTACAGGTCGGTGACGCAATGACCGTCGCGTGGGTGAAGAGCCTGACCTTCGACTGCGCCGACGCGCTGGTGGTGGCCCGGTTCTGGGCCGCGGCCCTGGGCGGCGAGCTGGACTCCGACGGCACTAGCGCCAAGGCGTACGTGGAGGCGCCCGGCTGGGGCGGCCCCAACCTGTGGTTCCAGCGGGTGCCGGAGCCGAAGACCGCGAAGAACCGCCTCCACTTCGACCTGCGCGCCCCGAACGGGGACGTGCAGGCCGAGGTGGCGCGGCTGGAGAAGCTCGGTGCCACGGTGGTCAGCCCGGGTCCGGACCTGACGGTCATGGAGGACCCGGAGGGCAACGTCTTCTGCGTCGAGGACTGACCGCCGGGGTCTGCCCTCAGTACCGGCAGCGCAGCAGGACCAGACTGTGCCGGGTGACCTTGAACTGGGTCCCGGCACGGGCGGTCTTGCGCTTGGCGGCGAGCAGCGGGTCGGCGGTGTTCGCGGCGACCTCCCAGGTCCGGCCGTACTCCCGGTCCGGCAGGGTGAACGCCACGTCCTCGTCGAGCGGGTTGAACAGCAGCAGGAACGACGCGTCGACGATCTCCTCGCCGAGGGCGTCGCGTTCCGGGATGCCGTGGCCGTTGAGGAACACCGTCATGGTCATGCCGCTGCGGGTGTTCCAGTCGGCCTCGGTCATCACCTCGCCGTCGCGGCGCAGCCAGGCGATGTCCGGCAGTTTCGAGTCGCCGGCGGGTTCGCCGGTGAAGAACCGCCGCCGCCGGAAGATCGGGTGGTTGGCCCGTAGCGCCAGCAGTTTACGGGTGAAACCGGTGAGCACGTCCTCGAGGCGCGCTCCCTCCCAGTCGACCCAGGCGATCTCGCTGTCCTGGCAGTAGACGTTGTTGTTGCCCCGCTGGGTGCGGCCCAGTTCGTCACCGTGGGCGATCATCGGCACGCCCTGGCTCAGCAGCAGCGTAGCCAGGAAGTTCCGTTTCTGGCGTTCGCGC
>NZ_PVMZ01000028.1 GCF_003001815.1 Actinoplanes italicus | reverse complement strand
TACGGCAACCTCACCCAGAGCCAGATCGCCGAGCAGATCGGCATCTCCCAGATGCACGTCTCCCGCCTGCTCACCAAGGCCCTGACCAAGCTGCGTGGCCAGCTGGCCGCGGACGCGCTCTGATCCACCCCATCTGATTCACACGACGGCGGCACCGGTCCTCCCCGACCGGTGCCGCCGTCGTGTGAACACCCCGGTCCACTCAGCCGTCGCTACCGGCTCCGGCTACCGTGTAGCGGATGCCACCTTCTGCCGAGCTGCCCGGGTTCCTGGACACCGTGGCCCCGATCCTGGACCGCTGGGGTTACTGGGCCATCGGTGGCGTGATCGTGGTCGAGAGCTTCGGCGTTCCGGCGCCGGGTCAGACGATCATGGTGGCCGGGTCGATCTACGCGGGCCTCGGACGGATGAACATCTGGGTCGTGGCGCTGATCTGCTTCGTGACGGCCGTGATCGGCGACAACATCGGTTACTGGATCGGTCTGCGCGGCGGCCGCAGGATCGTGGAGCGGTGGGGCAAGTACATCTTCGTGACGCCGGCCCGTCTGGCGAAGGCCGAGGACTTCTTCGCCCGCCGCGGCAACCGGGTCATCGTGATCGCCCGGTTCATCGACGGGCTGCGACAGCTCAACGGTGTGATCGCCGGGATCACCCGGATGCCGTGGAAGACGTTCCTGCTCTACAACGCGATCGGGGCGGCGCTCTGGGTCGCGTTCTGGTGCACGCTCGCCTACCAGCTGGGCGACAACATCGGCACGGTGATGAAGTACGCGCACCGCTACCAGTGGCCGGTCATCGGGTTCCTGGTCCTGGCGGTCGGGATCTACGTGACCCTGCACGTCCGGCACATCCGGAGGCGGCGGGCGCGGGCGGCCGAGCAGGTCGAGGAGAGCCAGGCCTGATCAGGTCACCGGGTCAGAACCGGGCGAACCTAGCCCTGACCTGGCCACCGATCGTGGTGAAGTCGCCGCCGGCGTACAGCGCACCGCTCGGGTCGGCACTCAGTACCCGTACCCCGATCACGCCGTTGGCCTGAGGGTCCCACTCGGTGAGAAGGCCGTCACCCGTGACCGCCGCCAGCTTGACCCGTGGTGTCGAACCGCCCACGCAGTTGCCCTGGGGCCCGTTGCGAGCGGTCAGGCAGACCCGGTCGAAGTGGCCGCCGACGTACGCGGTCCCGGCGATCGTGGTGATGGCGGTGGCGTCGCCGTCGAACACGCGTTGCCAGCGGGTGGTGCCGTCGAACCGGTAGGCGACCGCCCGCCCGCCCTGCCCGCCGGTGGCCGCGTACACGCCGGAGGCGTCGACCGTGACGGCGTTGACCTCGGCCGCCACCTTCGGCCGGAAAGGGCGGTCCAGCAGGCCGCTCGTGGCGTGCACCGCCGCGAGCCGCGACCTGCCCTTCTCCCCGTTGACCCGCCGGAACGCCCCACCGAGGAGCACCCGCTCACCGGTCACCGCGAGGGTGTGCACCCGGTCGTCGGCGGAGGCACGCCAGGTCCTGTCGAGCTTGCCGGTGGCCAGCGAGAACGCCGCCAGGTTCCGCTGCTTGCGGCCGTCGACGGCGGTGAAGCTGCCGCCCAGGTAGAGACGGCCGTCGCCGGCCGCGAGGGCGTACGGGGTGCCGTCGATGTCGTGCTCGAACGGGGTGACGGTGTCGGCGGTCGGGCTGAGTTGCGCGATCGAGTCCCGCTTCTCTCCGGCGACCCGGTGGAACCCGCCGGCCGCGAAGATGGCGCCGGGTGACGCGGCCAGGGCGCGGACCGTCCCGTCGGCCGGTGGCGCCCAGCTCAGCAGCGCACCGGTCCGGCCGTCGAAGGCCGCCAGCCGGTTACGTGCATGGGTGCGCCCGTTCCAGCTCGCCTTGGTGAACGACCCACCGACATAGACCGTGCTGCCCTGGTAGGCGACCGCGTACACGGTCCCGTTGAAAGTCGGTGCCACCCGGGCGGCCGATTCGACGGCTCGTGCGGGTGCCGCGATGGCGAGGACGGACAGCAGGGTCAGGACGAGGAGACGCACATCGGCTCAACTCTCCCGGACGGGGGAAAGTCGCGCTGGAACGCCCGTTTCGAGAGGGCTGGGCGACGTTGCCGGAAGGGCCGGGTCGGCGGTACGCAGACCGAGCATGACCAGCCAGTCCACCAGCTGGCGGTGTACCGCGTCCGGGCCGTCGAGATCGTGCGAGACCAGCCAGGACGCCGGGTGCACGAGCATCGCGTCGGTCTGCCAGCCGCCGAGTCCCCCGTGCGAGCCGACCAGCTCCTCGAAGGCGGGCACCTCCTGTGTCTCCGGGTTCACCGAGCTGATCACGACCACGTCGCCGACGTGGGCGGCGAGCTGGTGACGCAGCAGGTCGGCGCGGGCACGCGGGCCGTACGGGATCAGCGGGTCGATGCCGATCACCGTTCCGTCGCTCAGCCGATGGGAGCCGGCCGAGCCGTACGCCATCGCTCCGTCCTTGCCCTGGACCACCACGATCCCGACGCCCGGGTGCGAGGCGAGCCCGCGGATCAGGTCGGGGTGGGCGTGCTCGATCGCCTCCTGGCTCAGCCGGTTCGGGAACCGGGTCAGGTAGAGCATCGACAGGTTGCCCGAGGACACCACCAGCACGTCCTCGGCGAGGCGGGCCACCAGCTCGTCGAGGGTCTCGCCGTACCGTTGCCGGAAGGTCGGTCCCTGACTCTGCCCGTGGTCGGAGAGCACCACCAGGTGGTAATGGCGGGCCGCCTCGGGTGCGAGCCGGCCGAGCACGCCGAGCATCCGGTCCAGGCTCTCCAGCTGGCGCATCGACTCGGGCCGCGCCGGACCGGCGTGGTGCGCCACCTCGTCGTAGTCGACCAGGTCGCAGTAGATCGCCGGGACGCCGCGGGCCATCTGCTCGGCGACCAGCGAGATGTTCACGTCGCGCAGCAACATCGAGGCGGGGCGCAGGGCCAGGAACGCGCCGGACCGGCTGACCCGCGGCTGCAGGTTGCGCCGACGCTGCAGGCGGGCCTGGTACAGCTCGGTGATCACCTCGGCGCCGCCGAGGACCAGGGCGCGGGTGAAGCCGTACGGCGAGGCCATGAACGCCGCCCAGCCGCGGGCCGTCCGTCCGGGCAGGGCCGCGTGGCTGACGGTCAGCAGGCTGGTCGCCGCGTCACCGCTGAACGCGTTGCTGATGCTGACCCCGCCGTCGCGGAGCAGGCCGCGGCCGTCGCTGAGCCGGGACTCGATGATCGCGGCGTCCCGGGGGCGGTTGGAGACCATCACCTTGCCGGTCTCCTTCTCGTACCAGCGGAAACCCGGGATCTGCCGGCTCGCGCCGTGCAGGATGCCGGCCTGTGACGCCGGGGTCGTCGACGGCAGACCGGTGTGCCAGCCGCGGACCGTGTGACTGCCGGTCCGCAGCCAGTGCCCGATGGTCGGCAGGTTCCCGGCCCGGATCGCCCAGCGCAGCACCGGCTCGGCAACCCCGTCCAGCTGCACGATCAGCAGGCCCGCGTCGGTGCCGGGCGGTGGGCGGCGGAAGCTGAGCAGCCGGCCGGTGGAGCGCCGGCGGATCCCGCGCATCAGGCGGCGGGCCTCCCGGACGAAGGTGTCGTCGCTGCCGGCGTCGGCCATCCAGTCGAGCAGGGCGGCCACGATCACGGCCAGGATCGCGGCGGTGACCAGGGTGGGCAGGCCGCTGATCCGGTTGCCGGGGTCGAACCGCAGCGCCACCACCATGACGACGATCTGCGTGACCACTCCGAGCAGCATCGCGGCCCAGCCGCCCAGCGCGGTGATGCCGAGCAACAGCAGGGGCCGCAGCACCGCGCCGACCCCGGCGACGAGCACGACGAGACCGAGGGTGTCCACGACGTCGGTGCCGGCCACTCCGGGCATGAGCCACAGGGTCAGGGTCAGCACCACGAACGTGGTGAGGGCGCTGCGCAGCACGGCTCGGACCCGTCGGAGCAGGGTGTGCATTCGGCTGCTGATGGCCACCCCCCGACGATGACACACCGGGACGTGCGGAACCGGACGGGGAAGGGGTCAGCGGCTGATCCGTACCCAGACGTTGTCAAGAATGCCGTTGAACTGATCGTTGTCGCGATATGCGCCCTTTGCGCCGATACTCAGCGGCAGGTCGTTGGAGACGTTCAAATTCGACGGCACCGATGTACGCCCACGCAGCACGTTGTCGACGTAGACCTCGAGACGGGTCCCGACCCGCTGGCAACGCACCCGATGCCAGCGCCCGTCCGCGATGGTGATCGAACTGCGGACCATCCGGATGGCCGGCCACCGCTCGTCGACCAGCACACAGCTGGGATGGCCCGCGGCGCCGTCGATCTGCAGTTTGTACTGGCTGCCCGTGGTGGAGTAGCCCTTCTGCAGCACGTTCTGCCCGGTGCTGGTCTGGCCGGGGTCGAGCAGCACGTCGGCGCCGAACGCGATGTCCCGGGTGCCCGGGTTCAGTCCCGCCGACTCGACGCTCTGCAGCGCCACGTGCGGGCACACCTGCTCGGTGCACTTGTCCGGGAAGGCCAGCGCCGTGCCGGGCCCGTGCGCGACCGACCGGACCTGCCCGCCCTGGGACGAGATCACCCGCAGCGTGTGCCCGTTGCCGGACTCGTCGAGGATGCTGCTGGACCGCCCGTTGAAGCCGTAGTGGGCAGTCATCTCGGTCACCAGCGGTGGGTCGCTCGCCCACGCCGGCGCGGGGGCGACGACAATGGCCACGGATGCCAGAACCGCCGCGGACATACCTGATCGCATGCCCGAATTATTACTTGTGCGGTATTGTGCCCGTGCAGCGGATCAGGGTCGGAACTCCTCTGGGCGAACCGGCTTGGCCGACTCCTTACGCCCGAACAGCCGCCAGCCGCGCTTCTTCTTCTCGGTCACCGGCTGCGCGGCCCCGTTCAGCACGTCCAGCCGGTGCCGGGCCACCGGGTTCTCCGGCTCCAGCCGCAGCGACGTCTCCAGCGCCTGCCGGGCCTGGTCGACGTGCCCGAGCGCGGCCAGTGTCACCCCGTGCGTGAAGTAGTAGTGCGCCTCGTTGGGGTCCAGTCCCACCGCGGTCCGCGCCGCCTGTTCGGCGTCACCCAGCTGCCGGTCCGCGGCCAGCAGCGCCCACGCCACGCGGTCATGCCACAGCGGGTTCTTCGGCTCGACGATCACCGCCCGGTAGGCCATGCTCATCGCCTCCTCGTGCCGCCCCAGCAGGGTCAGCGCCCGGCTGGCGATCGCCGGCGGGCGCGGATCCTCCGGAGCCAGGTCCACCGCCCGGGTCGCCGCCTCCAGAGCCGCCTCCACCTGATCGAGCGCCAGCCGGATCCGCGCCATCAGGATCCACCCCGGCGCGGAGTCCGGCCGCCCGGCCAGCACCGGATGCAGCATCTCGGCCGCCTTCTCCGGCTGCATGTGCTCGAACAGGGCGGCGGCCCGCGCCACGCCCAGGTCGTTCGGATCGGCGAAGGCCCTGGCAGACGCGTCGGCGGAACCTGCGGTCAGGCCCGGGGAGGGGGCGAGTTCGGTCATCGGTCCGCTCCGGGGATACGGCTGGGGATCACGAGGTTCACATCGGCGGAGAACTCCCGTTTCTGAGCCTCCCGCCCACCCGAGGCGATTCCCGCCGATTTCTTGGATGTACGCCCACGCGGAGCACCTGGGCTCCGCTTCCGCGACACAGGCGGTGAGCACGGATTCAGCCCGAAAGGGGCGCTAATGGGCGGGACCACCGCCTGCGTCGCCGGCGGAGCGCCGGTGCCCCGCGTAGCCGTACATCAGGAAGGTTTTCTGCGGCGGGTGAGGACCGCGATGCAGAGGAGGAAGGCCATGGCGGCGGTGAGGGCGGCCGGGAAGCGCCACTCGCGGGCAAGGGCGTCGGTGGCGACGACGCCGACGAAAACGGCGGCACAGGTCCCGGCGATCAGGCGCAGGGATTGGTTGCTCAGGCCCGGTACGCGTTCGCCCGGTTCCTCGACCGGCGCGGTGAGGAGGCGGACCGCGAAACCGGCGAAGGTGGCAGTGCCGAGCAGTACGGGCAGCCAGCCGGCCGGGACGACCAGTGCCATGAACAGCGGGAACACGGCCAGCGCGGCGGCCGCGAGGGCGATGCGCTGACGGCCGTGGGTGAGTAGGTCGCGCAGGTAGGAGCGCAGCGCCGGGTCGAGCCGGGAGAGGAAGTAGCCGGCGTAGGCGGACGGTGCCAGGGCGGCCAGGGCGGCGAAGAGGCGGGCGACGCCGGGGGACGAGTCGGCGGTACGCCAGCCGAGGTAGGCGAACAGGACCAGGATGATCGCGGTGTAGACCAGGAACTGGCGCAGGGCCAGGTCGAGCAGGAAGCGGCTGGCCTCCTGCTTGGGGTCGGCGCGCAGTGCTCCGACCAGGCCGGACGCGCCGCGCGCCATGCGGGCAAGGGCGAACGGGTTGCGGTGGATGACGTCCAGGGCGGCCAGCTCGTGGCGGGCCACCGCGTTGTCCGGTTCCAGCGCCAGGGCGTCGCGCAGGGCCTGACGGGCCCGGTCGTTGAGGTTCAGCTGCTTCATGACCATGGCGTACGTGATCCGGAAATCCGCCTTCTCGGGGTCGAGACGGATCGACTCGCGGGCCGCGTGTTCGGCCTCGACGGCGTTGCGGCCCTCCTCGAGCAGCGCCCAGGCGAGGCGGTGATGCCGGTACGGGTTCAGCGGCTGCCGTGCCGCGGCCGCGCGGGCAGCGGCGATGGCTTCGGCGTGCCGGCCTGCCTCGCTGTGGACCCGGCTGAGCGCGGACAGCGCGTCCGGCGACTCGGGCGCGTGCTCGACCGCGCGCCGCGACAGCTCGTCGGCGAGGTCCAGTCGTTTCAGGGCGATCTGCGCGTGGGTCATCAGGACCAGCGCCGGCACGTCGTCGGGTTCGGCGGCGAGCAGTGGGCCGAGCAGGCGGGCCGCGGCCTCGGGTTCGCCCCGGCTGAGCTGAATCCGGGCCAGCTCGAGGTCGCGGCTCACGCGGGTGGCTCGTCGGCGGGGACGGTCGCGAAGGCACGGACCGGGAAACTGCCGAAACCGGCGACCCTCGGCGGTACGGCGGTGAAGCGCGCGCCGAGCGGCGGCAGTTCGCGCAGGTTGGTGAGGTGTTCGACGATCGGGATGCCGGCGGCCAGGAGCAGGCTGTGGGCGGGCCGTTCGCCCGCGGCCTCCGGAGAGGCGTCGTCGATGTTGACGGCGTCGATGCCGACGAGGGCGGCACCGCGGTCGGCCAGGAGGTGGGCGCCCTCGCGGGTCAGGTAAGGCGCGTCGACGCCGTACGCGGGGGTGCCCCAATGCCGGTCGCCGCCGGTGTGCAGGAGCACGGCCCGGCCGGAGACGGCGACGTGGGCGAGCATCTCGGCGGTGACACCGCGCTCGCTGCCGACCACGCGGACCACCACGGCGGGCAGGCCGGCGAGGCGTTCCAGCGGGATCCCGGCAAGGTCGGTGCCGTCGGCGTAGCGGTGGTACGGGCTGTCCAGGTAGGTGCCGGTGTTGCCGACCATGCTGATCCGGTCGATGACGAACTCGGTGCCCGCGGCGTAGTGACCGCGGGACGCGCTCCTGCTCAGGTGCGGGGTGATCTCGGGGGCGGGCAGGCCGGGGTAGGTGACCATCCCCGCCGTGATGACGTGGCTGAGCTCGACGAACCGGACCCGCTCGGCCTCGGTGTCCCCGGCCGGCGGGTGCGGTTCGGCGATGATCCGGACGTCGCTGACCGCGGCCCGCTCGACCCGCTGCGGGGCGAGCGCGGCGACGAGCAGCGCGGTGATCTCGGAGTCGGTGACGTCGGCGTGCGGGATGTTCAGGCGGAAGCCGCGCGCCCTCAGTTCGCCCCCGCCGTCGAGGGTGACTTCGGCGTCGAACTCGGCCCGGTAGTCCAGCACGGCGGCTCCTTTTTATCGCAGTTCGATCACACCTTCGGCGATCAACCAGATGCCGAAGATAGCGAAGAGTGCGGCAGCTCCGTACTTGATGACCTTTTCCGGTAGATGTCTCCCAAGGTATCGACCCACGAGAATGGCGAGCGCGTCGGCGGCGACCATGCCGACGGTCGAGCCGATCCAGACACCGAACCAGCCGTGCTGGGTGGCCAGGGTGATCGTCGCCAGCATGGTCTTGTCGCCGAGTTCGGCCAGGAAGAACGCACCGCCGACCGCCCAGATCGCCGAGCCGGTGGACCGCTCGGCCTTGCCCTTCTCGTCGTCGGTCAGGCTGTCGCCGCGCAGGGTCCAGGCACCGAACCCGAGGAAGGCGATACCGGCGACCAGCGAGATCCAGCCGGTCGGGAGGGCAGCGCCGAGGCCGTACCCGATACCGACGGACACCAGGTGGACGACGGCGGTGGCGACGGTGATCCCGATCAGCACCGGCATGGTCTTGAAACGGGTGGCGAACGTCATCGCCATGAGCTGCGACTTGTCGCCGAGCTCGGCGACGAAGATGACCGCGAAGCTGATGGCCAGCGCGGCGAGGAAACCTTCCACGAAAACTCCCGGTGAAACATGACCGGGTTCTGGCGCAGGGCGACCTCGACCCGGCCATGACGAATATGGCCTGGTCGAAGGTCTCGCTCGCCTCGTGACGAGGCCGCGCGGCCGGAACCCGGAGAACCGGGGTCAGTATGTCGACCGCGACATTGGGAGCTACTCCCCTTCGCGGGATCGAGCCTAGCTCACGTCCTGGTCACCAGCACGGTGACCAGGACGTGAGCCCGTTCACTTGATGTTGTGCTGCAGCAGCCGCCGGAGGTCCGGCTTCCGGGCGGTGGCGGCGAGCGGGGTCGGCTTGGGGATCGGCTCGCACTGTTTGTCGGCGCGGTCCGCCTTGACCCGGCCGGGCAGCGCGCCGGTGGCCAGGTAGTCGGCGATCGTGTTGTCCACGCACGCGTTGCCGAACAGCGATCCGGCGTGGGTGGTGCCGTCGATGCCCTCGATCAGGACGGACCGCGGGAACCGGCGGCGGGCTTCCAGCGCACCCGTGAACGGGGTGGCGGCGTCGAGGGTCTCACTGAGCATCAACAGCGGCGGCACCTTGCTGCCGTCCACCTCGACCGGCTTGCCGGCGTCACCGGCCCAGTGCCGGCAGGGCGCGTTGTACCACGCGTTGCCCCAGGTCTCGAACGGCGCCCGCTTGTGCACCCGCCAGTTGTCCCGGGCCCACTTCTTCCAGCTGGCCGGCCACGGCGCGTCGGTGCACTGGACGGCCAGGTAGACGGCGTACCCGTTGTCGGCGCCTTCGTCCTGCTTGTGGTCGGCGTCGTAGAGCCGCTTGAGCTGAGACACGTCGGAGTCGTGGACCCAGGCCGAGAACGCGCGGGCGGTCTCCTCCCAGCCGAAGACGTAGTAGCCGGGCTGCAGGAACACGTCGGTCAGTTCGGCCGGCCCGATCTGCCCGGCCGGCTTCTTCCCCAGTTCCTCGAGCTGCCGGTAGTAGAGCTTCTCCACGGCCGCCGCGGTCCGGCCGAGCTTGTAGACCGAGTCGTACTTGGCGATCCACGCGAAGTAGATCTTGATGGCCTTGTCGAAGGCGACGTCCTGGTCGAGGTTCGACTGGTACCAGACCCGGCCCGGGTCGACCACGCCGTCGAGGACCATCCGGTGCACTCGCTCCGGGTTGCGGCTGGCGTAGAGCTGACCGAGGTAGGTGCCGTAGGAGAACCCGTAGAAGCTGATCTTCTCGACGCCCAGCGCCTGGCGGATGCTGTCGATGTCGCGGACCGTGTCCTCGCTGCGCATGTGGTCGAGCAGCGCGCCGCCGCTCTTGGCACAGGCCGCGGCGTAGGCGGTGGTCCGGGCGTGCCAGGCCTTCTCGATCTCCGGCGTGCTCGGCACGTACGCCGGCCGGTTGTACCCGGCGTACTTGCTGTCACAGGTGAGTTTCGGCTTGCTGGCGCCGACACCGCGCGGGTCGAAGCCGATCCAGTCGTAACCGGCTCCACCCTGCTTCGGTACGGCCTGACCGAGCGCGGCCATCGCCCGGCCGGAACCACCTGGGCCGCCCGGGTTGACGAGGATCACGCCCTGCCGCTTGTCCGCCGGTGCGGTGGACTTGATCCGCGACACCGCCAGCTCGATCTTCGTACCGTCCGGTTTCGCGTAGTCCAGAGGCACGGAGAGATATCCACACTCGGCGCCGTGCGACTTCAGCGTGCCCTCGGTGCAGGCGCCCCAGGCGATCGACGCCGGCACGCGGCGCGCCGTCTCGGCCTGCGCGCCGGTGACAGCGGCACCGACCGTACAGAGAGCCACCGCGGTCGCGGCTGCCCAGAACCTTCTCATACCAAGCCCCTTGTGTCCGTTTAACCCCATATGGTCAAGGGCTTGCTGGGCAGTATCACCCTTCCACGCCGGTACACCACCTCATAAGGTGCATTTTATGTATAAAGGGCGCAATCCCTCTGGATGCTCGACCGATCCACCCGAACGCGCCACCCCGGAATCCCTGCCGTTTGCCGTCTGATTTGCGACCATTGCGAACCATGGACGAGTTCTGGCTCCACCCACGGCTGGGGACGGCAACTCGGGACGGCCAGCAGCCGCGCTACTACCTGAGGGCACTCCAGCACGCCGCACATAGCCTGGACGCCGACCCGCGCTGGCAGCAGTGGTGGCACCGGTCCGGCTTCCGCGGTTGTGAGCTCGGCATCGTGACCGAAGGCCGGCTCGACCATCTGCGTCCCAGCGCCGACATCCGCCGCGTCGACGACCAGCTCCGGGCGAACTTCACCTGCGCCCTGCCGCCGGCCGGCACCGACCGCGACGAACTGGTCCAGCGGGCGTCCACCGAGGTGCGCACGATGTTCGAGGTGATCCGGGAGGCGATGGCCCTGCCCGACCTGCCGCCCACCCCGGCGCCCTCGGCCCCGCCGGAGGACGCCGACGAGGTGCCGATCACGGCCAAGAGCCTGCCCTCGATCCCCCGCGAACTGGAGCACCAGGGCTATCTGACGCTCACTCAGGTCCAGGACTTCTTTGGTTAGAGGTGTTCACGCGCTCGGGGCGATGGGCTCCCGGATCGCGCTGGCGGGGGATCTTCGGGGCGGTGGGTTCGGCGTGCGGAGCCGGGCTCACCGGGGTGATCACCACCGGGGTGCCGGCCAGCCCTATGCCGGCGTAGACGATCGGGTGGAAGCGGCGCAGCAGCAGGGCGTGTGTCACGGCCAAGAGGATGCAGGCCAGTAAGGCGCCGGGGATGACCTTGACCAGCGGGTATCCGGAGGGCAGGTCGAGCAGCGCGGGCAGGTCGCGGAAGGCCAGGAAGCCGAGACTGGCCAGCGACACGACGGACACCACGGGCCCGACGAACCGGCCCCACGCGCCTTCGGGGCCCGGAACGCGGTTCAGGTGCAACAGCGCGGCCAGCGCCACGAACAGCAGCAGCACCAGGATGCTGAGGGCGCCTCCGGCGATCAACCATCTGGCGGTACGGGGACCGGGGTCGGCGCCCGCGGCATGGGCACCGGCCAGGGCGGCACCCGCGATCAACGACTGGGTCATCGAGGCGGCGCGCGGCGCGGCCGTCCGGCGACGGATATTGCCCAGTACGGCGGGGAGCACCCGTTCACGGCCCAGTGCGTACAGGTAGCGGGCGATCGCCTGGTGCAGTGCCAGGATCGCCACCACCACGCCGGTGAGCAGCATGAACCGGCCCAGGGTCACGGCCCACGGCGCGAGCCGTTCGGCCGCCAGGTCGAAGAGCATCTCGGGCCCGCGGGCGGCGGCGATCCCGGCGGCGCGGCCGGGTCCGGCGGCGACGATCATCGACCAGGAGAAGCCGCCGAGCAGCAGGGCGATCAGCAGCACCGCGCCGTACCCGCCGAAGCCGGCACTGCGCCGCGGCTGGAAACCCTCCTCCGGATAGGTGGCCGTGGACTCGAAGCCGGCGAAGGTCAGCACCGCCACGGCGAGCAGCAGTCCGAGCGCCGGACGGTCGAGGACGGCCGGGTCGGCGATCAGGATCGTGTCCGGGCCGACCCGGCCCCCGGACGGCTGGAGCACGTTGGCCGCGCCGATGCCGGCGAGCACGGCGACCTGGGCCACCGCGAACAGACCGACCACCCCGGCCGCGATCTCGATGCGCATCGTGCCGCAGATCGCGACGATCGCCCAGCAACCGGCGGCGACCGTCCACCACGGCGCGGTCAGGCCGAGGAAGCTGCTCAACAGTGGAGCCGCGGCGACACCGGCGAGGGCGTAGAGACCGAACTGGATCGCGTGGTAGCCGGCGATCGCGAGCCAGGCCGCGGCCAGCCCGACGGGACGGCCCAGCCCGCGGGAGACCTGGGAGTACGCGGCTCCGGCGCTGGGAAACCGGCGGATCATGGCGGCCTGGCCGGAGCAGAAGACCAGCAGCAGGAGCCCGACCCCGGCGAACGACCAGGGCACGAGCTGACCGGCCCCGTCGGCGAGGACGGCCGGGATCACGGTGACCAGGGTGACGATCGGTGCGGTCGCGGCCAGGCCGAGGAAGGCGATCGAGGCGGCGCCCACCCGGCCGGGCGCGAGCCCGTGCGACGAATCCTCCTCGGACATCTCCACGGATCCATTCAGTCGTACGGCCACACCTTTGACAACCGTACGTATCGGTGCACTGACCGTTCGTGACCAGGTTGGCACGAACACCGAACGGCTTGCGGGTTTCCCTCAGCTGAGGGTTCCGCTCGCCGACTGCAACCACGTGCTAGCCACTCAGCAACTGACGGAGTTCCTCGCCGTCGTAGCGGACCGCCCCGACGAAGCGGCCGCACAGCATGCCGCGGTCGAATGCGCGTCGCGTGCCCTCGGTGCCGACCTCGCGGTCCTGACGGTCGACGGTGGTGTGGCCGCCGCCGTCGGACTGCCCGCCGACGAGATCCCGGTCTACGCGCTCACCGCCGGGTACCACGTGGGCCGGCCGCCGACGCTGCGTGCCGGTGACACCTGCTACTCGCTGGCGGTCGCCCCGCTGGGCGGCGCCTCCTCGGGCATGTTGATCCTCGGCCGCCGCTCCGACGACTCGTCCAACGACTTCACCGACGAGGAGGTGTGCCTGCTCCGCGGCATGGCCCGTGTGCTGGAGCTGAGCCTGCAGGCGCTGCATCTGGTCGAGGCCGAGCGCCGGCAGGCCGTGGAGAACAACCGGCTGATCGACTCGCTGCAACGCCGTCAGCGGGTCTTCGACGAGCTGAGCACCGTGCAGCGGGCGATCGCCCGGCGCGAGCCGCTGCGCAAGGTCCTGGACCTGGTCACGGCCGGGGTCGCCGATCTGCTGCAGGTCGACATCGCCGGTCTGACCGTGCTGGAGAACGACGAGCCGAGCCGGATGAGCCTGGTCTCCGGGGCCGGCATCCCCGAGCACGTGATCGCCCGGATGCAGCGGATCCCGGTCACCTCGCTCGGTGTCGCCGGACTGGCGATCATGGGTGACGAACTGGTCGCGGTGGACGACTACGCCAACTCGCCGATCGCCGTGCCGGAGATGGTGCAGAACCAGATCAAGAGCGTGATGGCCGTACCGGTGCACGAGAACGGCGTGGTGGTCGGCGCCATTTTCGCCGGCTCGTACACCGAGCCGCGGGAGTGGGACAAGGGCTCGCAGGAGATGCTGCAGGCCTTCGCCGAGCACGCCAGCCTGGCCGTCACCGACGCCCGCACACTGCGCGAGATGAACGCCTCGTTCCACGACGCGCTGACCGGGCTGGCCAGCCGTTCGCTGTTCGTCACCCGGATGGAGAACGCCCTCGGCACGGCCCGCACCGGTGGGGTCGCCGCGCTTCTCATCGGCCTGGACCGGTTCAAGGTGATCAACGACGCGCTCGGGCACACGTCCGGCGACCGGCTGCTGACCCTGGCGGCCGACCGGCTGCGGGACTGCCTGCGGCTGGAGGACACCGCGGCGCGGCTGGGCGGCGACGAGTTCGCCGTGCTGCTGCCGGACGCCGCCAGCGTGGAGGCCGCTCTGCCGGTGGCCCGCCGGATCGTCACGGCGATGCGCGAACCGTTCGATCTGGACGGCCGCGAGACGTTCGTGACCGTCAGCATCGGTGTCGCGCACGGTGAGGTCGGCGGACTCGACGCCCAGGAGCTGCTGGTCCGCGCCGACCTGGCGCTGTTCGAGGCGAAGAAGAAGGGCAAGGACCAGTACGCCTTCTTCGAACCGTCGATGCGCGAGTCCTTCCAGAGGCACCTGGAGATGGAGGCCGACCTGCGGCGGGCCGTGCTGCGGCACGAGTTCGAGCTGCGGTTCCAGCCGATCGTACGGCTGGCCACGAATGAGATCTCCGGACTGGAGGCGCTGGTCCGCTGGCAGCACCCGGAACGCGGGATGATCCCGCCGCTGGACTTCATCCCGCTGGCCGAGGAGACCGGGATGATCGTCCCGATCGGCGAGTGGGTGCTGCGCGAGGCGTGTCGTCAGGCGGCCCGCTGGAACCGCCAGCGCGACCCCGACAAGCCGTTGACGGTGAGCGTCAACCTGTCGGCCGTACAGCTGGATCGTCCTGATCTTCCCGATGTGGTGGACCGGGCACTTGCCGACAGTGGACTGCCGGCCCACCGCCTGGTCATCGAGTTGACCGAGTCACTGCTGGTGGATCATCGGCAGGAGACCCTGGAACGCCTCAATACGATCAAGGCTTTGGGCGTACGGCTCGCGATCGACGATTTCGGCACCGGTTACTCGTCGCTGGCCTACCTGCGACGGTTCCCGGTCGACATCATCAAGATCGACAAGTCGTTCGTCGACGATGTCGGTGACGTGCCGGCGGCCGCGGCCCTGACCCTGGGGATCATCCAGCTCGGTCAGGCACTGCAGCTGTCCACTGTCGCCGAGGGCATCGAGGACGCCGGGCAGCTCAGCGAACTCGCCGACGGCAACTGCGAGCTCGGCCAGGGCTACTACTTCGCCGAACCGCTGACCACCGAGGCCATGCAGGACCTGTTGTTCCCCATCGACCCCCACTAGCGACAACTGTGGTTCCCCTCGACTTCACGTACGGGGCTGACGGTGGTCGGCATGGATGTTCTGCTGACCGTCGTAGTGCCGGTCTACGCGGTCGAGGGCTACCTCTACCAGTGTCTCGAGTCGATCCGCGCCGGGCTGAGCCCCGACGAGAACGCCTCGGTGGAGGTCATCGCCGTCGATGACGCGTCCCCGGACGGGTGCGGCACGATGCTGGACTCCTACGCCGCTCGTCACGGGGACCTGCGTGTTCTCCACCTCAGCGACAACGTCGGACTCGGCCTGGCCCGCAACGCCGGCCTGGCCGAGGCCCGCGGCAAGTACGTCTGGTTCGTCGACAGCGACGACTGGCTGCCGTCCGGCTCGGTCCGCGCGGTGCTGGAACGCCTGCGGGAGACCGAGCCCGACGTGCTGCTGATCGACCACCTGCGGGTGCACGAGAGCGGCCGCCTGCAGACCGACCCGAGCTCGGTGCTGCTGACCGGCACCCCCGACCTGGATCGTCTGATCGGCGTCCAGCACACCGCGTGGAACCGGGTCATGCGGCGGGACTTCCTGGCCAAGCACGACCTGCGCTTCCCGGCGGGCTGGTACGAGGACGTCCCGTTCAGCAATCCGGTGCTGATCGCCGCCGAGCGGCTCGACGTGCTCGACCGGGTCTGCTACCACTACCGCGTCGGCCGGTTCGGTGCGATCACCGCGACCCGCAGCGACCGCCATTTCGAGGCCTTCGAGCAGTGGGACCGCTTCTACACCTGGCTGGACGCCGCCGGTGGCGAGCCCGCGCTGCGCGTACGCATCTTCACTCTGATGATCAGCCACCTCCTGGTGGTCGCCGGCAACGAGAGCCGGGTGCACCCGCGTCGGCGCCGCGCGTTCTTCCGTGAGATCGCGGCGCTGTACCGGCGGCACCGCCCGGCCGGTTACCTGCCGCCGGCCGGAACGCCCGGACTCAAGCACCGGCTCGTGGCGGCAAACAGCTACAGCATGTATGCGGCCCTGCGCGCGGGATACCGGGTGGCCGGGATACGACGCCGGTCCACCCAACGGACACCTGCGGTTTCCCGGGACATCCCGTCGCCGCCACAGCGGGTCAAGACCACGTCCATACGTTGACGGGCGTGCTTCGACCCGCCCGTGACTCCGATCGTGACCTGGTCCTCCCCTGGCGCAACCACCCGTCGGTACGTGCCGTCAGCCTGACCACGCACGAGATCCGACCCGACGAACACGCCGCCTGGTGGGCGCGGCGCAGCGGCGACGTCCTGATCTACGAGGCGGACGGCGTCCCTGCCGGGGTGGTGATCTTCAACGGTTCGACCTGGTCGTTCTACCTCGACGTGGACGGACTGGGCCCACGCCTCCTGCCCGCGTGGATGCGGCTGGAGTCCGAGGCGGTCGAGTACGCGTTCGGCACGCTCGGCCTCGACACCCTCGGCGGCGAGACGCTCGCCGACAACACGCAGGTCCTCGCCCTGCACCGGCGATTCGGGTTCCGCGAGACACGCAGATACGAACGGCTGGTCGACGGCGTGCCGAAGACCGTCGTGTGGACGGAGAGAAACAGATGAGCAGCACGAAGCCGTACATCGTGGCCGAGATGTCGGGCAACCACAACGGTTCGCTGGACCGGGCGCTGGCCCTGGTGGACGCCGCGGCCGAAGCCGGCGCCGACGCCATCAAGATCCAGACGTACACCGCGGACACCATGACCGTGGACGTCAAGCACCCCAGGTTCCAGATCTCGGCGGGCCACGACCTGTGGGGCGGCGACTACCTCTACCAGCTGTTCGAGCGGGCGCACACCCCGTGGGACTGGCACGGCCCGATCTTCGAACGCGCCCGGGAGCAGGGCATCACGCCGTTCTCCAGCCCGTTCGACCGGACCGCGATCGAGCTGCTGGAGAAGCTGGACGCGCCGATGTACAAGATCGCGTCCTCGGAGATCACCGACCTTCCGCTCATCCGGCTCGCCGCCTCGACCGGCAAGCCGATCATCATCTCCACCGGCATGGCCACACTCCGCGAGATCACCGCGGCGGTCGAGGCCGCCGAGGGCGCCGGTGCCACGGACATCACCGTACTGAGCTGCACCGCCTCCTATCCAGCCCCGCCCGAGGAGACGAACCTGCGCCGCATCCCGGTGCTGGCCGAGGCGCTGAACCTGCCGATCGGGCTGAGCGACCACACGATGGGCATCGGCGTGCCGATCGCCGCGGTGGCGTACGGCGCCGTCCTGATCGAGAAACACTTCACACTGGACCGCGCCGACGGCGGTGTGGACTCGGCGTTCTCGCTGGACCAGGACGAACTGCGGCTGCTCGTGACCGAGTCCGAGCGGGCGTGGCAGGCGCTCGGTACCACGGCGATCGGGCCGACCCGGGCGGAGAAGGAGAGTCTGCGCTTCCGGAGGTCGCTCTACGTGGTCACCGACGTGCGGGCCGGCGACGTAGTCACTGAACAGAACGTTCGTTCCATCCGGCCGACGGGCGGTCTCGAGCCGGACCAGATCGGCACCGTGCTGGGCCGCACCTTCACCGTCGACGCCGCCAAGGGCACCCCTCTGACCTGGGACCTCATCTGACAACCTCACGCGCCGCTCGCAGGCTGCCGCCAATCTTGTGAACTTACGGCGGCCGTAATGACGCAACCACACAAGAACGACCCGCCCAGGCGCGGCGCCAGGCGCGGCCGGGCACAGCACCGCCGATCTTGTGAAATTGCGGTCGCTGCGCGGGCGCAACCACACACGAACGATCGGCCCCGGCGCGGTCCGGGGCGGTCTGGGAGCGGCTTTGGGTGCAACCCTCACAGATCTTGTGAGCTTGCGGTCGCTGCGAGGGCGCGGGCTAACAAGATCGGCGGGCTTGCGAGCAGCCTCGGAGCTGCGGGGCAGATCTTGTGGGTTTGCGGCGGCTGCGAGGGCGCAACCGCACAAGATCGACCGGCCTGGGCGCGGTCCGGGATCAGCGCCGCAGATCTTGTGAAATTGCGGCGGCCGTGGCGAGCAGCCGTGGCGGTAGCAACCGCACAAGATCGACCGGCCTGGGCGTGGCCCGGGGGGCGGCCTGGGCACAGCGCCGCCGATCTTGTGCGGTTGCGGTCGCTGCGCGGGCGCAAGCTCACAAGATCGGCGGGCTTGGGGTGCGGGGGGCGAGACGCGGATACGGGCGCGAGAGATGCGGGATGCGGGCGCGAGACGCGGATACGGGCGCGAGAGATGCGGGATGCGGGCGCGAGACGCGGATACGGGCGCGAGACGCGGGTGCGGGTGCGGGATGCAGGTGCTAGCCGCGGCGGGACTTCGTGCGTAGGGTCCGGAGTGCTCGCTTGGCCGCCATGAGCGCGCGGCCGGACAGCCGGCTTCGGTAGAACTGCAGCTCCCAGTCCATCCGGCTGAGCTGGTCGTCACGCATCCGGATCACGTCATCGGTCCACTCCATCATCGCGAGCAGGTGGCTCGCCTCGTACCGCTGACGCCACAGTGCCTCGGTGAGTTCGTGGTACCCGGCCACGTCGACCGGCGGGGTGCCCGGCCGTACCGCCGACAGCGTGAGGCGCAGCGCCCGCTGCTCGGACTTCCCCAGCCCGAACTCGGCAGCGTCGATCGTCACCTGCAGTTCGATGGCGGCCTTCAACTCCTCGTCGGTGAGACCGGGGCCGGCCATGGCGACCAGGATCGCGGCCAGATCGGCGGCGCTCACGGTGATCGGCCACGGGTGCGGGCGGCCCCAGGTGATCAACCGGACCGCGAACTGCCACAGCGCCCGAACCAGCGCGATCCGCACGGGAACAGCCTTCTCCCAGCGGGCCACGAGCAACGCCGGACCGTCCGCCGTGACACCGATGCCGGACAGATCGGCCAGCGCGGCAGGTCCGTCGACCACGCCATCGGTGGCCTGGGCGGTCAGCCACGACTCGTAGCGGGCGAGTTCGTGCCGCAGGGCACGCACGTCCGCGGTAGCACACAACTCCAGAAGCAGTTCCTCCAGTTGCCGGCCGTGGGTGGGCCGCAGCACCGCAGCCCGCCGCAACCCGTCAGCACCCGGCATCCCACCATCACCCGGCACAGCATCACTACCCGGCACAGCATCACCACCCGGCACACCGTCGCCGTCCAGCATCCCGTCACCACGCGGTAGGCCGTCACCGCCCGGCACAGCATCACCACCCGGCACACCGTCGCCGTCCAGCATCCCGTCACCACGCGGTAGGCCCTCACCGCCCGGCACAGCATCACCACCCGGCACACCGTCGCCGTCCAGCACCCCGTCACCACCCGGCAGGCCGTCGTCGTCCGGCAGGCCGTCCGCACCCGGCAGACGGTCGGCGTCCGGCAGGTGGTGGGTGACCGGCAGACTGTCCGGGACCGGCTGGCCGTCGGGGTTCGGTGGAGACTTGCGTGGTAGCAGCGCCGCCCGGGGGCCGTCCTCGGCGAGTGTGTAGACGCCCGCGACGTCGTCGACGAGCACGTCGGGCCATTCGCGGGCCGGGCCGGGCTGCCCGGGCGCGTGTGCGACGACCAGCCAGCCGCCGGCGATGGTGTCCTCGGCTCCGGCCAGCAGCGCCCGGTGGATCAACCGGCGCGGGTCGCTGAGGACCGGCCGCCCGCGGTATGCCGTGGTGCAGGCCTGCGCGAGCACGGTCTTGAGCCACGGTCGCAGCGGCGACGAGACGTCTCCAAGGACTTCGCCCCCGATGAGTACGGCCGGGGCAGACGGCTCCGGGAACGCCGCGTACGCCACGTCCACCACCAGACCCGCACGGGTCAACCGGTCGGTCAGCTGGCCGCGGGAGGCCGGGCCCTCACACGAGGACCAGGCGGCGTCGTCGCGGAACCGGTGGCCCGGGTCGAGACGGACGGTGTGGTGGAAACCGAGCTGGTTGTCGTGCATCAGGATCATGGCGCCACCGGACCGCACCGCGCCGGTCAGACGGTCGAGCAGTTCATCGGCCGGGAGCAGGCCACCTTCTGCGGAGTTCAGGCGGCCGAGGCCGTCCATGGCGACCACCAGGTCGTACCCGGAAGCGATATTGATCTCGCCGAAGGCCCCGGACACGACGCCGAAAGCCCCGGACACGACGCCGAGGGCCCCGGACGGGACGCCGAAAGCCCCGGACGCGACGCCGAAAGCCCCGGCAACCCCGCCGAAAGCCACGGAGACCACGTCGAAGGCCCCGGCCACCACGGTGACCGCCGGATGGGCCGCCGCGGCCATTTCTGCGTCGGCAAGTGAGCGCAGCACCCAGGTGACCTCGGCACCGCCGTCGACGAGCCCGGTGATCAGGTCGTCCGGATGCGGACCGGCGACCAGGACGGTACGGCCGGGACCGGCCAGGGGCAGAACCAGGTGCCGCAGCAGCGGACCGCCCGCGCCGGGCCGGTCGTGGAAGTTGAACATCTCGCCACCGGCGCGGATCAGGTTCGGCATCAGACGTGCTCTCTCTTCGGCCAGCCGAGCAGCTCTCGCAGTTCGTCGGGGCCGGCCAGTTCGTCGGCGCCCAGCTGGACGCGGGCCAGCCGGTGACAGGTGGCGTAGTCGGTCGTGTGCCCGTACAGCTCCGGCCACTGGCGGTGCAGGCGCGGCTCGCCGCCGAAGGTCATGTCGGCGTTGTCGAGGATCATCGGGTCGCCGTAGACCGCCGTCTCCCGGCCGGCCAGCAGGCCGTACCAGATGGCGCTGCACAACCGGTTGGAGACGACCCGCCGGTGCCGCCGCAGCTCGGCGAGCTGCCCGACCAGGAAGTCGCGGTTGTGGTCGCGCCACATGAAACCGCGGTAACCGTGGCAGATGACCCGGAAGCCGGCGCGCTCGTAGAGCGCGCGGACCGCTCGCGTCCGGTACTCGTTCCAGTAGAGGCACGCGGTGATCGGGCCGGTCTCGGTCGCTTTCACCTCGTCGATGAGCCGCTGGTGGTCGCCGTGGACCTGCTGCCCCTCCCAGCCGTGGAACGGGTAGAAGATCGTTCCCTCGCCGGGCTCGTCGGCCGGTGGTGTCATCTCGACCAGATAGGCGAACGGCGCGCCGACCACCACGACGTTGCGCCGGCCCTGCGACCAGGAGCGGCGCCGGGTCTCCTCGGACCAGACCAGGAGCCGGCTGCCCGCGACGTACGGCGTGCCGGGTGCGAGGCCGTCGCCGATGTTCCAGCCGTGCTGGAGGTATCCGTGAATGCGGGGCGGGTGCAGCGGCTCCGGCATCTCGCAGTAGCGGGCCAGGATGTGCGAGTGCCCGTAGTGGTGGTTGGCGTGGTGCATCGCGCCGCACGGTACCAATCTTCGGCATGACGATTCGGGTGGTTTCTGCTGCTTCGGGGTATCCGGCACAAGACGTCACCGCGTGGACGGCCAGAATTCAGATCGGCGGCCCCGCACCGGGGTCTTCAAGATCTTGATCTACAGTGGACGGACAGGTCCGCTCTCCAGCAGGAGCGCCTGGAAAACCGGCCGGGGCGGACGCCGCCACGTCTCCCCGGCCGGCACCATAGAGTTCCGGGTGATGGATCTCGACGTGAAACGGGCCGACCTCGCCGCCGTCGCTGCGGGTGGGGTGCTGGGCGCTCTGGCACGCTATGGAATCGGCACTGTCTATCCGTACACCCAAGGGGATTTTCCCTGGTCGACCTGGGTGATCAACGTGTCCGGCTGCTTCCTGATCGGGGTGCTCAACACCCGGGTGCAGCGGCGGCTGCCGCGGCTGCTGCTCGGCACCGGATTCCTCGGCGGGTACACCACGTTCTCGACCGCGATCGTGGAAGTCTCCCAGGCGGGACTGATCTATCTGGCGACCACCCTGATCGGTGCGGTCGTCGCCGTGACGGCGGGAAGCCTGCTGGCCCGATGACCGCGCTGCTCGTGGCCCTCGGCGCGGCGGCCGGCGCCCCGATGCGCTACCTGACCGACCGATATCTGCAGGCCCGGTTCGGCACGGCCTTCCCGTGGGGGACGCTCGCCGTCAACATCGTGGGGTCGTTCGTGCTCGGGCTGGTGCTGGGCCTGCCGCTGTCCGCCGGGACGGTCGCGCTGCTCGGCACGGGGTTCTGCGGGGCGCTCACCACGTACTCGACGTTCAGCTGGGAGATCCTCGCCCTGACCCGGCGCCGGGAGATCCTGACCGCCTGCGGGTACGCCCTGCTCAGCATCACGGCCGGAATGGGCGCCGCCGTGATCGGCGGCGCCCTCGCCCGTACCGTGGTCAGCTGATCGGGATCAGCTCCCGCTCGGGGCGCTCAGGGGTGACCTGCGCCGGCGGCTCATGCGCGATCTCCGGCAGCCAGCCCAGCCACTTCGGCAGCCACCAGTTGGCCCGGCCGAGCATCGTCATCACCGAGGGCAGCAGCACGGCCCGGATGATCGTGGCATCCAGCAGGACCGCCACGGCGAGACCGACGCCCATCTCCTTGGTGGCGGTCAGCGGGAGGGTGGCGAAGAGCGCGAACACCGCGACCATCACCACGGCGGCGCTGGTGATCACGCCGGCGGTCTGTCCGATGCCCTCACGGACCGCGTCCCGCGTCGGCAGGCCGCGGTCGTGGCCCTCACGGATCCGGCTGACCACGAAGACGTGGTAGTCCATCGACAGCCCGAACAGGATCACGAACAGGAACATCGGGATCCAGTTGGTGATGCCGCCGCCGGAGACGAAGCCGAGCTGGTCCTCGAAGTTGCCCCACTGGAAGACGTAGACCAGCATGCCGTAGCAGGCCGCGACCGACAGCAGGTTCAGCAGCAACCCGGTGACCGCGACCACGACCGACCGGAACGACACCAGCAGCAGGATGAACGCCAGTCCGAGGACGAAGGCGAACACCAGCGGCAGGGTCTTGTCGAGTTGCTCGTTGTAGTCGACACCGCCCGCGGTGGAGCCGGTGACCAGCGCGGTGGCACCGTCGATCCGGCCGAAGGTGTCCGGCACGACCTTGTCACGCAGCAGGTTCAGCGCGTCGACGGCGACGCTGTCGCTCTCCTTGCCGGCCAGGCCGACCGACACGATCGCGACGTTCCCGGCCGGATTGACATCGACATCGATGGGCTCGACCAGCTTCCCGCCGCTGCCCTGGACCGCGGCCTCGAGCCCGGCCACGGCCTTGTCGAACTCGGCGGACTTGACCGAGTCGTCCTTGACGACGATCTGCGCCGGCGTGGTCTTGCTGGGGAACGACTCGCTGATGGCCAGGAACGTCTGGACCACCGGGGCGTCCGGCGAGACGTCCTGGATGCCCTGGCCACGGGTCTTCAGATCGAGGGCGGGGTAGGCCAGTGCGGCGAGTGCGGCGACGGCGACGATCGCGGAGATCAACGGCTTGGCGAGTACGACGTTGAGCAGCGCGTTCCAGACGCGGCCATCACTGTTGCGACGGTAGAGGCCGGGGATCTTGATGGCGTCGACCCGGTCACCCAGCGCCGAGAGCAGGGCGGGCAGCACGGTCAGCGAGCCGAGCACGGCCGTGGCCACCACCAGGATGGTGCCGGTGGCGAAGCTGACGAACACGACGTCCTGGGTGAAGTACATGCCGGCCATGGCGATCATGACGGTCAGGCCGGAGACCCAGATCGAACGGCCCGAGGTCTGCGCGGCGATCGTCAGCGCCCGGTGCGGGTCGGCTCCCCGGCGGCGCTCGTCGCGTTCCCGGCGGATGTAGAACAGGCAGTAGTCGACACCGACGGCCAGGCCGATCAGCAGCATGACGTGCGTGGTCTCGTCGACCGCGGGAGCGAAGCGGCTCGCCGCCGCCATCAGGCCGATCGCGGCGACCACCGACATGATCGCCAGCAGGACGGGCAGGAACGAGGCGACCACCGCGCCGAATGCCACGAGCAGGATGCCCAGCGTCACCGGGATGGACAGCATCCCGAGGCGGTTCAGGCCGCCCTCGAGCTCTTCGGTGACAAGCTGGTCGGCGCTCGCCGAGCCGGCCTCGGCGATGTAGAGGCCGGGATGGGCGGCCTGCACCTTCGCCACGGCGTCCATGACCGGCCCGACCCGCTCCTCGGCGGTCTGGGGGTCACCGGCGATGTTGAAGCTGATCAGGGTCGACCGGTTGTCGGCGGACTGGATCGGCTCCTGCACGTCGGTGACGCCGGTGGTCGTACCGAGAACCCTGGTGATCTCCGCGCTGGCCGCCGTCCGGTCCGACTCGGCCCGGTTCTGGATCAGCACCATCTCGCCGGCCGGCTGCTCCGGGAACCCGGCCGCCGCGATGATCCGGTCGGCGTCGCCGGATTCCCCGTGCCCGGCCGTGCCCTCGTCCGCCTGCTTGGTGCCGATCATGCCGCTCAGGACGACCGTGGCGGCGACGAAGACGATCCAGCCGAGTATCGCGAGCACCCGATGGCGGGCACTCCAGATCGCGACACGAGCCGCGATTCCCTTGACGTTTTCCCTGTTCTCCATGGGGAAAACGCTATGGAGTCCGAAGTGGCCAATCGATACGGAAGACACCCCGGTCCGGGGTAGTGCTAGCCCTACGCCTGAAGGTAGGCCAGCACCGCCAACACCCGCCGGTGCTGCTCCTCGTCCTGGTGCAGACCCAGCTTCGTGAAGATGTTGCGGACGTGCTTCTCCACCGCACCGTCGGTTACCACCATCTTGCGCGCGATCGCGGTGTTCGACATGCCCTCGGCCATCAGACCCAGCACCTGCCGCTCCCGCGGGGTCAGGCTGCGCATCGGGTCGTCACGCCGGCGCCGCACCAGCAGCTGGGCGACCACCTCGGGGTCGAGCACCGTGCCGCCCTCGGCCACCCGGCGGAGGTTGTCCAGGAACTCGGCGACTACCGAGACCCGGTCCTTGAGCAGATAGCCGACCGCCCCACGGCGGTCGGCCAGAAGATCGTCGGCGTACGAGACCTCGACGTATTGGGAGAGCACCAGGATCGGGCTGCCCGGCACCGCGGCACGGGCCTCGACCGAGGCGCGGAGACCTTCATCGGTGTGCGAAGGCGGCATCCGGACGTCCACGATGGAGACGTCCGGACGGTGTTCCTTGATTGCTTGAACGAGCGAGGGCCCGTCCCCGACGGCCGAGACGACGGTATGACCGTTCTCCTCGACGAGCCGGATCAGGCCCTCCCGCAACAGCACCGCATCATCGGCAATGACCACCCGCATGCGGTCATGCTGTCAGATCCGCAGGGCTTCAGAGGGGCAGTGCCGCCGTGAGCCGCGTCCCGCCGTCGGCCGGGCTGTCCACCGCGAGCACTCCCCCGGCGGCCTCCACCCGGTCGTTCAGGCCGGCCAGGCCGTGTCCCTTGGCCAGGCTCGCCCCACCGACACCGTCGTCGGCGACCGTCACGATCAGGCCGGTGTCGATCCGCTGCACGCTGACCTGCACCTCGTTGGCGTGGCTGTGCTTGGCGACGTTGGTCAGCGCCTCGGCGACCACGAAGTAGGCGGTCGACTCGACTCCCGGGTCCAGGCGGTCCATCGGCGGCGCGTCCAGGTCCACCGGGATGGTGCACCGGCCGGCCAGCGCGGTCAGCGCCGCCCGCAGGCCCCGGTCCACCAGGATCGGCGGGGCGATGCCGCGGGACAGGGCACGCAGCTCGTCGAGTGTCTCCCGGGTCTGGCTGAGCGCCTCGGCCACGATCGCCCTGGCCCGCTCCGGATCCTCGGTGAACTGCTGCTCGGCCCGGCCGAGGTCCATGGCGAGGCGGACCAGCCGCTGCTGCGGGCCGTCGTGGATGTCACGTTCCAGCTTGCGCAGCGCCACCGCCTCAGCGGAGACCGCCGCCTGCTTCTGCCGCTGAGCCACGTCCCGGGCCTCCTCGGCCTCGGCCACCTGCAGGCGCAGTTCGGAGGCGGCTACCAGCAGGCTCCGGGCGAACCAGGCCTCCATCAGCGCGACACCGCGAACCACCCAGTACAGCGTGCCGGCGAAGAACACCCCGATGCTGAGGTTGAACATCATCCGGGTGCCGACGGTGTCCGAGAAGCCGAGCAGTTCGTGCAGCTCGTAGTTGTCCGGCGGGTGCGGCAGCGCCCAGTCCCACAGCGGGTAGCTGAGTCCGGCCAGCGTGCCGGCCCACCAGGTGACGACGAAGCAGAAGCCGATGGTGCTCGGGATGAACCGGAAGATCGCGTGGGTCCAGTCGAGCCAGGTCTGCTGATCCGACAGCGGGCCGAGGGTACGGCGGACGAAGCCGCGCCCACGGTTGCTCTTGTAGATCGCGTGCGGGCTGGGGCGCCGCAGCACCGGGCTGATCCGGACCCGCTCGGTCATGGCGAAGCCGCGGGACACCATGAGCGTGCCGACCAGGATCGGCAGGCCGACCCAGATGATCGCGGTGCCGATGCCCAGTGCGAATCCGGTGAGGCCGACGACCAGCGTGATCAGGCCGATCGGGAAGCCGAGCAGCACGTACTGCGTGTCGATCCCCAGTTGGCGAAGCAGGCGGCCGAACAGGCTCCGGTGGGGTGCCGCCTCAACGTGTGTCGTCGTCATGCTCCAAGACGCTATTCACCCGCGCCCACCGGGGCGATCCCGTGAGCCGCCCACCCGAGGGTAGGGATAACCCGACCTTCAGCTGAAGATCCACTTCCGCGAGACGAAATAGTTGACCACCGACAGCAGTGCCGTGGTGAACACCTTCGCGATCAGGTACATCACGCCCAGGGTGGTGAGTGCTTTGACGAGCACGACGGTGACCAGCAGGTTCACGGCCACGAGCGCGGCGTACCGGACGGCCTGGGATCGCATCCGCCCGGTCGAGGCGAACGACCACTGCCGGTTGAGCGCGAAGTTCACCACGAGACCGGCGAGGAACGACAGCGCGGTGGCCGGTTCCAGCCACATGCCGACCAGGCCGTGCAGCACCCAGAGCAGGCCCGCGTCCACCACCACGCTCGTGCCGCCGACGACCAGGAAGCGGAAGCCGCTGCTGCGGGTGATCCGGAGCACGGACCGGCCGGAGTCGACCCCGGCGGTCACCGCCGGACCAGCGCAAGGAGCAGTGCCAGCCCGGAGCGCAGCAGGTAGACCATCGACTTGGCCGGCGACGCGCTCGGCGTACCGCCCTGCCTCGGCCGCATCGAGACCGGAATCTGGCTGATCAGGTATCCCGACCGCCGGGTCTGGACGATCGTGTCGACCGTGTCGCCGAGGTACTCGACCGGGAAGTTGCGGGAGTAGAACTCGATCAGCTCACCGCGGCACGCCCGGAACCCGGAGGTGGTGTCGGTCAGCCTCGTCCCGGCGATCGCGGACAGCGCCACCGACAGCAGCTTCATGGCCCACTGCCGCGGGCCACTGACCCGGTACGCGCCCTCGCCGGCGAACCGTGCGCCGATCACCAGGTCGGCGGTCGCCAGGGCGTCCACCATGTCGCGTACGTACCGCGGATCGTGCTGCCCGTCGGCGTCCATCTGCACGGCGATGTCGTAGTGGTGCTCGGCGGCGTACCGATAACCGAGTCGTCGTGCACCCCCGACCCCGAGGTTGTACGGCAGCCGCAGAACCTTCGCTCCGGCGGCCCGGGCGACCGCCGCCGTCGTGTCCCGGGAGCAGTCGTCGACGACCAGGATGTCCACCTCGGGGAGTTCCCGCTGGATCTCCTTGATGACCGCGGTGATCGATTCCGCCTCGTTCCAGGCGGGCAGGATCGTGAGCAGGCGCTCATTGGTCGCGGTCACGGCGCATTCACCCTCTCTCGCGACTCCTTGAATTCGGCGACCTCCGCACGGAGAAGCGCGATCTCCTCGGAGAGACACCGCGTCTCCTCCTCGAGCCGGCTGCTCTCCCAGGAGAGATGCACCGAGACCAGAAGCAGGAAGACGACGCTCAGGAACAGGAACAGGCTCAGTCCGGAGGCGATGCCGAGGACCGAGGTGAACCCGTCGAGCAGAGTCGGAAAGAACGCAAGCGGGAGCACGGCAAGGGCTACCACCAGCCATAACGCGCCGTACTTCTCACGCAGTTGCCGTCTGCGCAGCAGCTCGAAGATCACGACCACCATGACGACCCCGGTCGCGGCCGTCACAAAGACCAACCTCATCAGATTCCCCGCCGTCTGAAACTTCCCCGATGCGCGGAATAGAGAATTGGCGATGAAAATTTCTTTCCGACATGAACCAGGAAGACGTCAAGTGGACGCGACATGTCCGCCTGCTGTCGAGTGCGGACAATGACCCAAGGGATCGAAAAACAGGCACTGTCTGCTGTTAGCGTGTCGCCGTTCATTCACAGGCGAAAGCGATCACGATGACGACAGACGTCACTCCGGCCCCGCGACGGCAAGCGACGCCGGCGAAACCCGCCCCCGACCGGACGGGAACCGTCATCGTGGCGGTCCTCGTGCTCGGGTGGCTGGCCGGAGTGTTGTGGCGGCTCTGGCTCGGCAACCCGATCACGCATCCCATCGCGCACACCGATGAGGACAGCTACATGAACGCGGCGCGGGCGATCGCCGGCGGGCCCGAGGGCTTCAGCTCGGAGACGCCGCTGTTCCGGCGCATCGGGTACCCACTGCTCGTATCACCGGCGTTCCTGTTCGGGCTGGACTTCGCCACCTCGTACAAGATCGTGCATGTCGTCAATGCCATGATCAGCGCATTGACGCTGCCGCTGGCGTATCTGCTGGGCCGCCGGATGTTCGGGCTGAAGCCCTGGATCGCGCTGGCCGCCGCGCTCGCCGCCGCCACGATCCCGGCCGGCGTCTTCTGGTCGCTCGTCGGCATGACCGACTCGATCATGGCGCCGCTGATGCTCGGCTGGTTCCTGGCGATCCATCGGTGGCTCGGCGACACGGCTCGCAAGGGTGCGGCGATCACCGCGGGCGTGATCACCGGCGTGCTCTACACCGTGCACATCCGCGGCACGATCCTGCTGCTCGTCTACTTCGCGTTCCTGGCCTTCCTGGTGTTCCGGCGCCTGGCGAGGGTGCGATCCGCCGCCCTGTCGCTCGTGCCGGTGATGGCGCTGATCGTGCTGAACCAGGTGGTCATCCTGCTGGTCGGCGACCGGGTCCACCTGCGTGGCGACATCGTCGGTGGCGGCACTCTCGAGGTGTTCACCGACGGCCAGCGGCTCCAGGTGTTCATCGCCGCGTTCGGCACCAACATCTGGTACCTGTGCGTGGTCACCGCCGGTCTGGCCGGCCTGGCCTGGGTGGCTGCCGCCCTGGAGATCTTCCGGCCGGCCGGCGTGAACCCGGCGGAACGAACGTTCCGTCCCCCGGGTGGGCGGGACGCGGCGTTCCGGTGGACCGCCGGTGTGGCCCTGCTCAGCACGGTCGGCACCGCCCTCGGTGCGGCTCTGATCCTGGCCGGACTCGTCGGGCTCCCGGCCGACGCGATCTACTCGCGGTACGTGCAGGTGTTCGTACCGTTCTGGCTGCTCTTCGGTTTCGCCGTCCTGGCCGACAGCCGGCTCCGCACGCTGGTGAGATACGCGATCGTGCCGGTGCTGATCCTCGGCGTGGGCGGGGCGGTCATCGCGTTCCGGCTCCGCTATGTCGCCGAACAGGGACACCGGCTCGGGTACGGCCTGTTCGGCGGCCCGGACATCATCACCATCACGGCGGGGTGGAAGCAGTTCCGGCCGCTCGTCGGGACCGCCATCGGTCTCACCGGACTGGCCGTCCTGCTGGCCGTGACCCGGTTGCGCAGGCTGATGATTCCGGTACTGGCGCTGGTCGTGGCGCTGAACGGCGTGACCATGGCGGTCATGCGGGACCGCCTCATCGAGCCGATCGCGGCCCGCTACACCCTGCCGATCGACCTGCCGGAGCTCGGCGTCGGCCCCGGCGACTCGATCGGCTTCACCGGCGACATGACCCACGAGGGGTACTTCGTCCTCTACCACGACGTCTACTGGACCGAGCTGACCCAACTACCGGACGACACGAAGCCGGACGTCGACGTGGTGATCGGTCGCTACTACCCGGGTGTGCCGTTCCACTGGGACGGCACGAAGTACGGCTACGAGCTGCTGGGCGCCAGCCAGGACGACGGTCAGGTGGGAGTCTGGCGCCGCCGCTGAAAGGCGGAAAACAAACCTGGCGGTGTCACACCGCTGTCTCAGGCACGGTGAGACAGCGGTATGACACCGCCGGGGTTCAGGGCTGGAGGGTGGTCAGGCGGGTGAACTCGGCGGGCAGGTCGTAGCCGTCCCAGATGGCGCCGAACGTCAGGGCCGAGCCGAACGGCACGATCCGGTCCACGCCGCGGCCACCCAGCTCCACCGCGAAGGCTCGCAGCTCGGCCGGGGTGAACCCGAAGTGGCTGACCGTCTGATCCTGGCGGTTCATCGCCGGCACCAGGTCGATCAGGGAGTCCACCTCGGCGAACGGGAAGGCGCCCGCACCGATCCACCGCCGCGGCGCCCGGTCGGTCCCGGCCAGGGTCACCGCCGTGATCCGGTTGTCCGGGAAGTCGAGCGCGGTCGCGGCCCCGGTCGCGGCCAGGCCGTACGCATTGACCCGCTTCTCCACGGCCATCGCCGGGTCGACGGTCCAGCCGCGCTGGTCGACCACGCCGAGCAACAGATCCAGGAACTCCGCCCGCACCCCACCGGTGTCTCCGCCACCGCCGACCAGGAACACGGTCCGTGGCGAGGAGCAGGCCGCCTGGTCGAACCAGTACGCGTCGTTCGCGAACCCGACCACGGCGGCCCGGCGCGCGGCCGGATCGGCGGCCCGCCACCCCGGCACCGAGAGAACCGCCCAGGACGTACGGTCGGGGAAGGTCAGATCCCGCGCGGAAGGCCGCAGCGGTTGTCTACGGATGGTGTCGACGGCCGTGTCGCCGCCCCAGATGACGCGCAGGTCGCACCACCGGCTCAGCGCCGCGGTAACGGCATCGTCGTGACCGTAGGTGACCATCCGCTGGGTCCGGGCGATCACCGGGTCGGCCTCGGTCTCGTTCAGGGCCTCGAGGATGACCTCGGCCGCCCCTGCCGACCGTGACGAGATCCGGACCACGTTGTGGTTCCCGGCCAGCGCGGAGATCGCCCAGGAGTAGACGAAGATCGTGTCCACGTTGGCCGGTGGCAGGTGAAAGACGTTGCCCCGGGGGAAGACCAGCGCGTCCTGGCGCGCGGTCATCCGCTCGACCGACCGTTTCAGCTCGGCCGGGCGCAGGAAGTAGCCGAGCGATCCGAGTTCGGGGTGCCGCCGCGCCACCGCGGGCGCGAGCAGCTTCCGGGCCAGTTTCGCGAGGAAGTCGACCATCCGCGGGTCACCGACGGCGAGCCGCTCCTCCGAGGGCGCCGTCAGGTCACCCTCGACGCCGAAACGGTGAATCATGCGGCACTCCGATACGTGTCCGAGCAACCCCGGGCCTCGGCGCGGGGCAGCCGGCCGAGAACCGAGAAGCGCTTTCCGGGCCAGTCGCCGTCGTCGACGCCGTGCACCACACCGAGATCCTCGGTGAGCAGCACGTGGCCGGGATACGAGGTGGGCAGGGTGCTCACCACCTCGATGAGGCCCGGTTCGCCGGGCGGGAGCTCCGCCCACGTCTCCGGGTCGCGGACCACCACGTCCGCGAAGTCGGGGCAGTACAGCGAACCACCGTCCGGGCCTTCCAGGAAGATCGTCCCGATCTGCTCGACCATGCCGTAGAAGTTGTGCACCCTGGTGATCCCGACGCCCGCCAGGCGCGAGCGGAACTCCGCCGGCGAGACGGCCTGGTCGACGAGCTTCTTCCAGCCGCCCGAGTGGATCAGGATGCCGTTGCCCAGGTCGAGCCCGTGTGACAGGGCGACCTCGTAGAGGTGCAGCCACACGAGATAGGTGAACCCGAAGATCAGGAACGGCTCGTCGCCGTGCTTCGCCAGGAAGGCACGGATGCCGTCGAGATCCACCACGCCCTCGGCGTCGAGCGCCCAGCAGTGGTCACGACCGAAAGTGGACATCCCGAGCACGCCGGCTCCACGGGCGCTGAACGAGCGGCGGTCCTTCAGGATCGACTTCGTGTCGACGACGAGCATCGGCAGCCGGCGAGGTCCGAGCACGGTCTGCAGGGTCGCCCCGAGTTGCCGGGTCTGCGTGGCAGCGGCGGCCTTGTCGAGGTAGATCCGGCTGACCTCACCGGTGGTGCCGCTCGAGGTAAGGACCTTGAACACCTCGTCGTCCGGGATGCTCTTGAGTTCCAGCGTCTTGAACAGACGCACCGGCAGCCACGGCAATTCGGATATGTCCGATGCTCCGGCGAATCCCGAGGCGGAGAGGATCCGGTCGTACGGCACACAGTTGCGCCGGTGGTGATCGACGAGATCGACGAGCTCCGGAAGAAGCGTCTTCTCCCGGTCGGTCTGGGAGAGCGTGAAGACACTCACAGCGACGCCTCCAGGGCACGGTAGTCGGTCTTGCCGTTCGGCAGCAGCGGAAGGGTCTCGATCGCACGGACGTCGACGCCGGTGAAGTGGGTCCCGAGCCAATCGGCGATCTTGGTGCGCAGCACGCGCACACCGTCGGCGTCGGCCCCCTCGGCGAAGACGTGCAGCCTGTCGTCGCCGGCCACGGCCGCGACCGGGAACTGCCGCTCCACGTCGTCCAGGTTGATCCGGACGCCGAACACCTTGCCCATCCGCTTGATCCGGCCGGTGAGGAAGAGGAACCCGTCGTCGTCGATCCGGCCCAGGTCACCGGTGTGCAGCACGCCACGCAGATCGTCGCCCCGCGCCAGATCGGCGGCCGTTTCGGCGTACCCCATCATGACGTTGGGTCCCTGATAGACGACCTCACCGTCGTCAATCGTGAAAGCGCCACCGGGCATCGCCCGGCCGGCCGAGCCGAGCTTCTCGGCGAGGTGGGACGGGGGCAGGCAGGCCATCCGTGGTGCCGCCTCGGTCTGGCCGTACATCACGAACATCCGGCCGCCCACGGCGGTCATCCGGCCGGCGAAGTCGGTGACGAGTTCGGCACGCAGCCGGCCGCCGGCCTGGGTGAGGGTACGCAGGGTGGGGTACTTCGCCGGGTCGAAGCGCAGCCGGCGCAGCATCTCGTACTGCGACGGGACGAAGGCCATCGACGTGACCCCGTGCTCGTTCACGGCGGCCCAGAAGTCCCTCTGCATGATCCCGGTCCGCTCCAGCACCACGGTCGCGCCCCGCAGCAGATGCGAATGCAGGACCGACAGGCCGTACGAGTAGAAGAGCGGCAACGTGGTGATCGCGACGTCGTCGGAGGTGATGCCGAGGCTTTCGGCGACCTGTTCCGCGTTGGCGAGCACCGCCGAGCGGGACAGCCGGACGAGTTTCGGGTCGCCGGTCGAGCCGCTCGTGGTGAGCAGAAGTGCCAGGTCCGGGTGCACTTCGTCGGTGGCGAACCGGGCACGCAACGAGGTCTGGTCCAGGTCCGGGTCGAGCAGCAGAACCGGCCTGTCGGCACGCAGCGCGGCCAGGTAGGACGCAATCGACCGCACGGTCGTGGTCATCGGAAGGAAGACAGGCGACTCCGGAGGCAGCGCCTTCGCAGCCTCGTCGATCAGTGCCGGAGTCAGGACCTCGCCGGTGGCCGCGTCGACGACCTTCGCGGACGGGTGAAGCAGGTTCACCGGAACCTCCGAAGGATGCTCCGGCCTTCAGGCCGGGGAGGAATTCGGACTCCGTCAGAAGCGGCCCGGCGTGGCCGGGACGGTCTCAGGACGTATTCCGGAGGCAGGACTGCCGGCACCTTACTCATGATTAGATCTTGTGCAAGGTTTCGAACACGCGTACGGCGTACAAGTGTCGGGCCTACCCGACCCCCGAACAGGCTGCGGTGTTCAACCGCACCTTCGGGTGTGTGCGCCTGGCCTGGAACAAAACCCTCACCGACCGGCACGCCGCGTTCTTCCAGCACGGCCAGAAGACCTCGTGCAAGCAGACCGACGCGGCGCTGACCGCAAGGAAGCAAACCGAGGAGTTGGCGTTCCTGTCCGAGGTGTCCTCGGTTCCGTTGCAGCAGACGCTGCGCCACCAGCACACCGCGTTCGGCAACTTCTTCGCCGAACGGGCCCGGTATCCGCGGTTCAAGTCCCGCACCGGCCGCCAGTCGGCGCACTACACCCGGTCGGCGTTCCGGATCAAGGACGGCCAGTTGAGGGTGGCGAAGACTGACGGCCCGCTGCGGGTCGCCTGGTCGCGGCCTGACGTCGACCTGGCCACCATGGACCCGACCATGGTGATCGTCTCCCGCGAACCCGACGGCCGCTGGTTCGTCAGCTTCGCCATGGAAGTCGACCAGCCCGACCCGCTGCCCGCCACCGGGCACGAGGTCGGCATCGATCTCGGTATCAAGGACTTCGCGGTCACGAGCGACGGCGACCGGATCGCCAACCCCCGCCACCTGGAACGCAAGGCCCGCAACGCCCGCCGCGACTTCCTGCACAAGACCAGCATCACGCTGGTCCGGCAGGCCGACACGATCGTGGTTGAAGACCTCGCCGTCGCGAACATGCTGCGCAACCGAGGGTCCTCCCTTCTGCGGTCGGCCGTGAAACAGGAACCCCACGCCGCGAGGCATCCGCCGTAGGCCGGTTCGGCCGTCAGGCCGAAGGGAATCTCCCTCTTCAGGAGGGGAAGAAGTCAAAGCGTCAGTCCCCCGTCGACCCCGAGCACCTGGCCGGTCACGAAACGGGCCTGCTCGGAGAGAAGGAAGGTGATCACGTCGGCGACCTCGTCGGCGGTGCCCAGACGGCCGAGGGCGGTGTTCGCCATGCGCTCGGCGCGACCGGCCTCGTCCAGGGAGTCGAGCATGTCGGTGGCGATGAACCCGGGCGCGACCGCGTTGACCCGGATGCCGCGCGGGCCGAGTTCCTTCGCCGCCGACCTGGTCAGCCCGGCGACGGCGGCCTTGGACGCCGCGTAGACGGCCTGGCCTGCGACGCCGTACGTGCCGGTCACGGAGGCCGTCAGCACGACCGCCGGGTTCTGCCCGCGTGCCAGCAGCCGGACCGCGTTCTGCAGCGTGTACGCGGCGCCGGCCGCGTTCACCGCGAAGAGCCGCTCGATAGTGGCGTCCGGTGTCATGCCGAGCATCCCGGCCTCGTGCGTGCCGGCGTTCACCACCAGCGCGTCGAGCCGCTTGAACGTCTCGAAGGCGAGCCGGCCCAGCGCCTTGCTCGTCGCCGGATCCGCGATGTCCCCGGCCGCGTGCACGGCGGTGATCCCGAACTTGCCGGACAGGGCGGCCGCGGCCTCCTCGACGCCGGCCGCGCCGTGTCCGTGCAGCACCAGGTCGTAGCCCTGCTCGGCGAGACGATGCGCGGTCGCCCGGCCGATCCCGCGCGACGCCCCGGTGACCAGGGCGACGCTCACTTGACGTCCACCCCGTATTTACCGAGGATTCGCACGGCCTCGGCGAAGCTGGACATATTGATGACGTCGTCGGTGTCAATCATTACCGAGAATTCATCTTCAATGGTCGCGACAAGTGACATGTGCGCGAGCGAATCCCACTTCTCGTTGTCCTGGTAGCGCAGGTCGTCCACGGGCTCGTCCGCCGGAAGATCGAGGGCGGTACGGAACGCCTCGCGTAGTCTCTGCAGCTCAGTCACGGTGCAACTCCAAGTCGGGGTGATCAGAGGAGACCTACGATCCGCAGGTTCCCAGTCGTGGCGACCAATCCCGGATTAACTGGAAATGAACTGCGCGAAGCATTTCTCCGCGCTTCTGGAAATGCCCTCCGAGCTGGTTATGCTTCCGGCTCGTAACCGGCCTGCCGCTAAACCCCCGGAGAAAACTCGTGTCTGAACTCGCCGGCTCCTCGATCCTTGTCACCGGCTCCACCGGGTCGTTCGGCAAGGCCTTCCTGAAGTACGCCCTGACGCACCTCGACCCGGCGCGCATCGTGGTCTTCTCCCGTGACGAGCTCAAGCAGTACGAGGTCCGCCAGATGTTCGGCGACGACCCGCGGCTGCGCTTCTTCATCGGTGACATCCGCGACGAGAAGCGCCTCGACCGGGCCATGCACGGCATCGACTACGTGGTCCACGCCGCGGCACTCAAGCAGGTCGACACTGCCGAGTACAACCCGTCGGAGTTCGTGGCCACGAACATCAACGGCACCCAGAACGTGATCGACGCGGCCATCAACCACGGCGTCAAGAAGGTCGTCGCGCTCTCCACGGACAAGGCGTCGAGCCCGATCAACCTGTACGGCGCGACCAAGCTGGCCGCCGACAAGATCGTGATCGCGGGCAACCACTACGCCGCCACCCACCCGACCCGGCTGGCAGTGGTCCGCTACGGCAACGTGATGGGCTCGCGCGGCTCGGTCGTCCCGTTCTTCCGCAAGCTCGCGGCCGACGGCAAGAGCCTGCCGATCACCGACAAGCGGATGACCCGGTTCTGGATCACGCTGGACCAGGCCGTGAAGTTCGTCGTCGACTCGTTCGACGTCATGCAGGGCGGCGAGCTCTACGTCCCGCGGATCCCCAGCATGCGGATCATGGACCTGGTCGAGGCGGTCGCGCCGGGCGCCGGCACCCACGAGATGGGCATGCGCCCCGGCGAGAAGCTGCACGAGGAGATGATCGCCGCCGACGACAGCCGCCGGACGCTGCGCTTCAAGGACCGGTACGTGGTTCAGCCGGTCGTTGCGAGCTGGGGTTACACGACGCCCGAGGGTGGCGAGGAGGTCGCCGACGGCTTCAACTACCGCTCGGACAACAACGACCTCTGGCTCTCGGTCGACGAGATGCGCGACCTGCTCGCGGAGGACTGATGCTGCCCTACGGACGACAGTCGATCGACGACTCCGATGTGGACGCCGTCGTCGCGGCGCTGGGCAGCGACTGGCTCACCACCGGCCCCCGGGTCGCGCGGTTCGAGGCGGATCTGGAGGAGGTGGCCGGCGCGCCCTGCGTGACGGTCACCAACGGGACCACGGCCCTGCACGCGGCCTACGCGGCGGCCGGTGTGACCAGCGGCGACGAGGTCGTCACCACGCCGATGACGTTCGTCGCGACGGCCTCGGGTGCGGCCCTGCTGGGCGCCACGGTGGTCTTCGCCGATGTGGAGGAGGACACCGCCAACATCGACCCGGCCGCCGTCGAGGCCACGGTGACCTCCCGGACCAGGGTGATCGCGGCGGTCGACTACGCCGGTGTCCCGGCCGACTACGACCGGCTGCGGAAGGTCACCGACGAGGCGGGCGCGATCCTGCTGGGTGACGCGGCGCACTCGATCGGATCCACCTATCGCGGACGGCCGGTCGGCTCGCTCGCGGACCTCACCACGTTCTCGTTCTTCCCGACCAAGAACCTCACCACCGGCGAGGGCGGGGCGGTCGCCTCCATCCGGCCCGACCTGCTGCAGCGTGTCCGCACGTTCCGGACCGTGGGCCTGGTCCGCGACCCGGACCGGCTCCGGCACCCCGACGAGGGCGGGTGGCATCAGGAGGTCCACGAGTTCGGTCTCAACTACCGGCTGCCGGACGTGCTCTGCGCGCTCGGTTCGGCCCAGCTGCGGCGTCTCGCCGAGTTCAAGACGCGGCGCGCGCGCCTGACGGCACGCTACGACGAACTTCTGGCCGACGTTCCCGGCCTTCGTCTTCCGGTGCGGCGATCCGATGTGGATCCGGTCCGGCACCTCTATCCGGTACGGATTCTCGACGGCCGCCGGCGCGAGGTGTACGACCGGCTGCGGGCCGCCGGCATCGGGGTGCAGGTCAACTACATCCCCGTCTACTGGCACCCGGTGTTCGAGGATCTCGGTTACCGGCGCGGCATGTGCCCGGTGGCCGAGCGGTTCTACGCCGAGGAGCTGTCCCTGCCACTCTTCGCCGACCTGAGCGACAGCGACCAGGACCGCGTCGTCGAGGCACTGCGCGGGATCCTCGGGAGCTAGCGGGTGCACCACGGTAACCACTTCTACGGTCACGCCCACGTGCTCGCCGGGTACTGCGGGCTGGACCCGGCCGACCCGCCCCGGATCGACGGCTACCTGCAGCACGGGTGGAACGTGGTGGACGGGCTGGGCGCGGGTACGCCGTACGCGCCGGGCCTGCCGATCTTCGTGTGGTCCGAGCGCACCCGCCGCCGGGCCTGGTCGATGGGCCGTCCGCTGGCCACCGTGACCGGCGCTCCGTTCCTGTACCTGCTGCGGTCGGGCGGAGAGCCGTCGGCAGCGGAGCGGGAGGGGACCATCTGGTACCCGTTCCACGGCTGGGAGGGGCAGAAGGTCAGCGGCGACCACCACCGGCTGATCGACGAGATCAGCGCGACCGAGAGCGGGCCGATCACGTTCTGCCTGTACTGGAACGAGTACCAGGACAGGCGAATCCGGGCGCTCTACGAGCGTGCCGGCCGGGTGATCTGCCACGGCTACCGCGGGTACATGCGGATGCGGACCGACCCCGGCTTCCTCGAGAACCAGCTCGCCGAACTGCGTCGGCACCGCCGGGTCGCGTCGAACCGGCTGAGCACCGCGGTCCTCTACGGCACCGCGGCCGGTTGCGAACCGGCGGTCTACGGCGACCCGATGTACCTGGACAAAGAGGACACTCCCACGGCCGACCGGATCCGCCGCGAGTGGCCGGAACTGCACGGTCCCGCCCCCGACCCGGCGACCGCCAGGGAGATCGTGCTCGCCGAACTGGGTGACGGCCACCTCGCCTCCCCGGCCGAGCTGCGTGCGATGCTCGGCTGGGCCGCCGCATGATCACGATGCTCGGCGGCGAGATGCCGGAGTACGCCGAGGAACATGCACCGGCCGGCGGCCCGCTCTACCGCCACCTGCTCGAACGCCTGCCCACCGGGATCCGGGTGCTGATCGCGGGCCCGCACGACACCGACCTGATCGGCGCCCTTGCCGACCGCCGCGACGTGACCTGCCTGGTCCGATCACAACCGGACGCCGAGGCGCTGCCCGGTAACGTCCTGTGCGGCACCCTCTCCAAGCTCACCGATGCGGACCGGTACGACGTCGTGGTCGCCTTGGACGGCACCGGCCGCCTCTGCTCGCCCGAGGGCCCGCAACTGGACTGGGCCGAATCGGTCCGCGTCCTCAGGCGTGCCCTGCGCCCCGGCGGCACGCTGCTGCTCACGGTCGAGAACGAACTCGGCGTGCACCGCCTGGTCGATCCGCACGCACCGACCGCCTCCCGGACCGGCGACGCGTGGCGTCCGCTCGGCGAGTTCGGCACCGCGCCCGGACGGCCGGACCGGCTCGCGGCAGCGCTCGGCGCCGAGGGTCTGCCGGTCGCCGCGATGGCCGCCGCCTGGCCACTGCCGGGGCGCCCGACACTTCTGATCAACCCCGAGACGCTGCGGTACGGGCCACTCGACGCGCTCGCGGCTTTCGCGTCGGCAGCGGTCGCTCCGGCGTACGACCAAGTCTTGAGTGATCCCCGGCGGCTCGCCGCCGCAGCCGTGCGCCGCGGCCTGGGCGCAGAGATGGCCCCCGCCTGGCTCGCCGTCGCCCAGCGCGCCCACCGCCCCGGCCCGACCATCACCCTGCCGCCCGCGGTGTTCGCCGGCCCGTCCGGCACCGTGACCGAGATCGTCGGTATGCCGGACGGCACCTGGCTGCGTCGCGTCGTTTCCAGCTGTGTCGTACCGCTGTCGCCCGGGCCGGGAGACAGCGGTACGACACAGCCGGGTCTTGCGCACGGGCCGGTTGCGGCCGGTGTGACACAGCCGGGTTCCTCGCACGGTCCGCTTCCGGCGGGGCGATTGCTGGAGGAGCGGCTGCTCGGCGCGGCACTCGCCCACGACCTGCCGTACCTGCGACGGCTGCTGACCGGCTGGATGACCGCGCTGCCGATGGTCCCTGCCGACAACGTGCTGGTCGACGGCGACCGGTTCACCGTGCTCGATCCGACCGTTCCGGATCAGCCGGACGCGCTGGCCCGGCTCGCGCACACGCTGCTCACCGGCGGCTATCACCACCCGTGGCCGGGGGTCACCGACGTGCCGCGGCTCATCGCGGTCCTGGCCGGTGCCGCCGGGCTCACCGAGGTACCGGCCGCGCCCGACGACCCGCTCCCGGCGCCGGACGGCCGGCGCGAACACGAGGAACAGCTCGACGCCCTGCGCCGCCGGCTCGCCGACGCCGAGGCCCGCAGCCGGTTCTTCGAGGTGGAGCTCGAGAAACGCGAGGCCGAACTGGGCCGCGCCAAGACACAGATCGCCGCGTTCAGCGGCAACCTCGGCTTCCGCGCCGCCAAGGCCGGGCTCGTCCTGGCCCGCGCCGCCCGCAACCGCCTCCGCAAAGGACGATCATGACCACCCTCGGCATCATTCAGGCCCGGATGGGCTCCACCCGGCTGCCCGGCAAGGTGCTGCGCCGCCTCGGCGGACGGACCGTCCTCGACCGGGTGGCCCACGCCGCCCGGGAGAGCGGCGTCCTCGACGACCTCGTCGTCGCCACCACGATCCTGCCCGACGACGACGCGATCGAGGCCGAGTGCGCGGCGATCGGCGTCGACTGCCACCGCGGGCCGGTCGACGACGTGCTCACCCGGTTCCTCGGGGTGCTGGAGACCCGGTCGGCCGACGACGTGCTGCGGTTCACCGCCGACTGCCCGCTGCTCGACCCGCGGCTGGTCGCGCGGGCGTACCGGGTGTTCGCGGCGGCCGGCGTCGACTACCTGACCACGTCGATCACCCGGACGCTGCCGCGCGGCCTGGACGTCGAGGTGGTCCGGGCCGCGGTGCTCAAGGAGATCGACAAGCTGGCGTACGACCATCACCGCACCCACGTGACGTCGTACGTCTACACCCATCCGGCCGACTTCGACCTGATCGGCCTGACCGCGCAGCCGGACATGTCGGGCCTGCGGCTCACCCTCGACACCGAGGACGACTGGCGGCTCATCGAGGCGATCGTCGACCACTTCGGCGACGCGCCGGTGGCGGTCCGCGAGATCGCCGACTGGCTGGGTCTGCGTCCGGAGCTGGCGGAGCTGAACGCGCACATCATGCAGAAGGACCTGGAGCAGGCTTGAACACCATCGGGATCCGGTGTGACGCGGGTTCACGGACCGGGGTCGGGCATCTGGTGCGGTGCGTGGCGCTGGCCGAGGAACTGACCGCACGCGGCGTCGACGTTCACTTCCTCAGCGATCTGGGCGGGGTGGCCTGGGCCGAGGCGCAGCTGGAACAGCGCGGGCTGTCGTGGCATCCGGCGCCCTACGACGAGGTGGGCCTGGTCGCGGCGTGCCGCCGGCTGGCACTGGACGCGCTGGTCATCGACTCGTACACGCTGCCGCCGTCGCACAGCAAAGCGGTCCGGGCGGACGGAACGATCGTTCTGGCCATCGTGGACGGTGATCCGCGCGGGCAGGACGCCGACATCTACGTCGACCAGAATCTGGACGCCGTGCTCGACATAGGTGACGTCCGGCTGGCCGGTCTCGATCATGCACTGCTGCGGGCCTCGGTACGGCGGTTGCGGCCCTCAGCGGCACCGGTGAGCTCGTTCGCCCGTACGCCCAAGGTCGTCGCCTTCTTCGGCGGGACCGACGCCTATCGTGCCGCGCCGCAGGTTGCCCGGCTGCTCGCGGACGCCGCGGTGCCCTTCGACGCAACCGTCGTGGCCGCCGACGCGTCCCTGCGCGCCGAACTGCTCGCGATCCCGGCCGGTGAGGGCCAGCACTTCGAGATCATCGACCCGACCGACCGGCTGCCGGAGCTGCTCGCCGACGCCGATCTCGTGGTCAGCGCGAGCGGCACGTCGACCTGGGAGCTGCTCTGCCTGGGCCGGGCGGCCGCGCTGGTCTGGGTCGTCGACAACCAGATCATCGGGTACGAACGGACCGTCGCGCACGGCTACGCCGCCGGGCTGGGCCGTCTCGGAGAACTCGGCGACGATGCGGTGACCACCCTGCGGAGGCTGCTCCTGAACCCGGCCGAACGCACCGCGCTCGCCGTTCGCGGATGGGCGGCGGTCGACGGCCGTGGCGTCGAACGGGTCGCGGACGCCCTGCTCAGGGGGCAGTGACCTCGACGACGACCTTGCCGATCGCGTGGTTCTCGACGGCCTCGTGCGCCTCCGCGATCCGGCCCAGTGGGAACCGCAGGATCGGCAGTCCGGCATCCTCGCCGACACGGAACGCGCCCGCGTGGACCGCCTCGGCGACCGCCGCGACCGCGTCGGCCTTCTCCTTGGGCGTGGTCGTGTAGGTCAGCACGAAGTCGAGGCTCGCGTTCTTCAGCATCGCCTTGAAACTCGGCAGGCTGAGCCTCCCGGCGACGTAGATCGCGATGTTGCCGCCGGGAGCGATCACGTCCAGGTCCACGTCGAGGTTGTCGGTGTCGACCTCGACGATCAACTCCGGCCCGTCCGGGCTGATCTCGCGCACCCGGGCCGCGACGTCCTCCTGGAGGTAGTCGATCACCGCGTCGGCGCCGGCGGCGAGCGCGAGCTCCGCCTTCTCCTTCGAGCTGACCGTGGTCAGCACGGTCGCCCCGGCCCACTTGGCCAGCTGGATCGCCGCGTTGCCGACCGCGCCCGCACCGCCGGCGACCAGCACCGTGCGGCCGGCCAGCGCGCCGGGCGCCAGCCGTGCCGGGCCGTCGGCGGCCACCGTGAGACAGCGGTGCGCGGTCAGTGCCGGGATGCCCAGATCGGCGCCGACCTCGAACGGGACGTCGTCGTTCATCCGCACCACCTGGTGACGGGGCAGCACCACGTACTCCTGGGCGGTGCCGTTCGCCCGGCCGTAACCGGCGTCCCACACCCAGACCCGGTCACCGGGTTCCAGACCGGTCACCCCGATGCCGAGCGCGTCCACCACACCGGCGCCGTCCTGGTTCGGCACCCGCGGCGGAGCGACCCCATCGGGTACGCCACGGCCCGCTCTTGTACCGGTGTCGGTCGGGTTCACAGCCGACAGGACGATGCGGACGCGCACCTGCCCGGCGCCGGCCACAGGCAGCCCACGGTCGGCGATACGCAGTACGGAAGCGGGGCCCGGCTCGTCGAAAACGGCTGCACGCATGCCCCCACCCTATTTCGCGCTCAGCCGATCTTCCCGGTTGCCGAACAGGAGTAGCGGCAGTCCGCCTCATTTCCGGGAGGTTCCCGTGCCCACCGTGTTGATCGCCGACGACGAGGTCGACCATCGCGAATTGCTGACCCTCGCGCTGCACCGGCTCGGCTACGACGTGGTGAGCGCCGCCGACTCCTCCAGCGCACTCGCCCTGCTCAACGCGGGCGGTATCGACGCCGCCCTGATCGACGTCAGGATGCCGGGCGTCTCGGGCATCGAACTGTGCCGCCAGATCCGCAGCTCGCCGGAGACCCAACTCCTGCCGATCATGGTGGTCAGCGCTGACGTGCACCGACACCAGATCATGACCGCGCTGCACGCCGGAGCCGACGACTTCCTGGCCAAGCCGTTCAGCCGGGCCGAGCTGACGGCACACCTGGAGACCCTGCTGCGGACCAAGCCCAGTTCCGCGGCGCGCTCGGCGGCGGCGGCCCGCGCCGCCCTGCTCGCGGCCCGGCACGCCGTGGTCGAGGAGACAGCGGCACCGGCCCCGTACCGGCACACGGCCTAATAACGGGCCGTGATCCGGCGGTTCAGTCCGTCGACCGTGATCGGGCCGCCGTAGGGCAGCACCCACTGCGGCGAGGTGTGCCCGAAATCGACCCCGAAGACCACCATGGCCTCCGGGTGGTACGTCTCGAACGCCCTGAGCACGGCGGCCCTCTGTTCCTCCCGATAGGTGTCCCGCTGCTCCACCGGGCGGGGGTTGAAGAAGACGCTGGCCTTCGCGGTCGCCACGAGCACGGCCGGGAACTGCCGCAACAGCCCGCGCTCGCCGAAGTCACGAAGCATCCGGAACACCTGCTCGCCGGAGGGCATCTCCTCGGAGGTCTCCAGCAGCAGCACCGAACCGGCATAGCGCTCGGCCGGGTGGATCCAGCGCCCGGCTGCCAGGTTCGAGTGCAGGATCTCCAGGCAGCCACCCCAGGTGCTGCCGGTCACCACCCGGTCCGGGCGGTGCCAGAACCGTCCCGGGCTGGGCACCGACGGCGGCGACTCGACCAGCGCCCGCGGATCCTCCCAGTTCATCTCCTCCTCGCAGAAATCCGCGACCGGTTCGATCTCCAGCTCGCCTCCGCCGAAAAGGGCCGCCCGCACAGACACGAGGTGTTCCGGGGAGATCCCCGCGCCGCGCCCCAGATGCACCATGGTCGAACCGCCGTGGAATGCCGGGATGCCGTGGAACCAGAGCCAGTTCAGCAGGTTCGTGTTGTCGGAGAACCCGAGGAACGGCTTGGGGTCGGCCCGGAACACCGCGGGATCGAGGTACGGCAGCACGGTGATCTGGTCGTCGCCGCCGATGGTCGCCAGCACCGCACGGATGGACGGGTCGGCATAGGCCGCCATCAGGTCGGCGGCCCGGTCGGCCGGGGACGAGGCCTGACGGGTGGTGGGAAACTCCACCGGCTCCAGGCCGAGCTCGTCACGGATCCGCCGCAGGCCCAGTTCGTGCACGGCCGGGAAGATCGCCGGCGCGGCGAAGGAGGGCGAGACGACGGCGACACGGTCACCGAGGCTGAGTTTCATGGTCATCATTCAACCCGCCCCGGCAACCGGATTCGCGATGGTCAGGTCACCGTCGCCGTGCCGAGCACCTTGCCGTCCCGGTCGGTGACCAGGACCGCGTCGACGTCAGCCGACATGTTCGAACTCGCGCCGGTCAGTTTCGCCTCACCGTCCGTGGTACCGCCCCAGACCGCGGCCTGCTCGGTCTGGCCTGCCTTGTTGCGGACCAGGCAGAGGAACGGGCCGTTGCCGCTGATGCCGGTCACGTCGAGGGACACCTCGACGCCCCACTTCTTCGGCGTGAGCTTCGCCTCTCCGGCCAGCCGGCTGCCCTGTGCAGGCTGGAACCGCGCGTTGATCAACTGCACACTGGAGATCGCCGTCGGCTCCTTGGACGGTGTCCCGGTATTCGTGAAGATCCCGTAGGTGACACCGGCGGCGGCGATCAGCGTGACGGCCGCGGCGGCGAGCCACCGCACCCGGTTGGTCCGGGTCTCCTTGAACTTCTCCGCCCGCATCCTGCTGAGCAGCGTCTCGATGTTCTGCGAGCTCGGCCTCGCGGTCGGACTGACCGCGAGCGCCGCCCCACCTCCGAGGTGCCGCGCGTCCGGCATTCTCTGAAGCATTTCGGGTACGGGTGACAGCCGGTCCAGTTCGGCCCGGCACTCCGCGCATTCGGCGAGGTGGGCGTCGAGCTTTTCGGTGTCCGCCTCGTCCAGCCCACCGAGGAGATAGCCACCCAGCAACCGGTGCAGGGTCTGGTGGTCGTCGAGGTCGCTCATCGCAGCATCCCCATCTCCTCGAAGACGGTCCGCAGCGCGCGAACGGCATAGTAGGCGCGCGATTTCACCGTGCCCTCCGGCACCGAAAGTCTTCGCGCCGCGTCCGCCACGCTCTGCCCCTCGTAGTACATCTGCTGGATCACCGCCCGGTGCTCCGGCGAGAGGCGTTCCAGCGCCTCCGCCACCAGCCAGCCTTCCACCATCTGATCAACATTGTCTGCCGACGGCACCGAGTTGACCGCGTTCTCATCGGCGACCAGCTTCGGCCGGCGCTGTTCGGCGCGCCAGGCGTTGGTCACCACGTTGCGAGCGATGGTGAGCAGGTACGACCTGGTCCGCCCCGGTTCCGGGTCGAGGTGGTCGATGTGCTTCCAGGCTCGTAACAGGGTCTCCTGAACCAGGTCCTCCGCCTTGTGCCGGTCGTTGACGTACCGGGAGACGAAGTTGATCAGGACGGAATAGTGTTCGGTGTAGAGCGCGGTCATCAGTTGCTCGTCGGGGTTTCCCCGTCGCTTCATCGGCGCCAGCTCTCCCCTCGGGTTCGGCCCGGCCACCCGGATGTACATCGTGGCACGTGGACAGGTTCAAAGGTGGCCCGGAAAACCGGAAAACGTCGATGCCCGGCCCTCGTTCGAGGACCGGGCATCGACGTCGGAAAGATCGATTCTCAGCAGGCTCCCGGCCCGCTGAAGCTGAACGTTCGAGCGCTCAGCTTGTTGGGAGGGTAGATCCTGTCCTCGAGCTTCTCGTGCACGCCCTCGGGACGCACGTACAGGTCGACCTTCGGACCGTTCAGGTAGGACACACTACCGATCTTGGCGGCCTTGGGATCCGGCACGGGTTCCTTGTCGACCTCCTTGATCAGGGGCTCGACGCCGTTGCCCATGTCGCTACAGGGCTTCGCACTGGGGGAGGCCACCTCACCGAAGAACTGAACCAGTTCGCTCTTGGAGAAGTCGACGGTCCACAGGCTGGCCGGGAAGTAGCCGACCCACTCCGAGTCGTAGGCGATCCACCAGGCGTTGTCGAAGTACTGGATGCCGAACCGCTTCGTCACGTCCTGCGGCAGGGTGTCGCCGGGGCGGATGTTCTTGCTGTACTGCACGAAGCCGCAGCCGTTGTAGCACTTGCCCTTGCCGTTGACCCAGTGGAAGACGAACAGGTGCGGGTCGTCGTCGCCGTTGACGACCCGGTCCACGTTCCAGCCGACCTCGACGATCTGGGCGTTCTCGCGGTCGCCCTTCTGCACGGCCAGCTCGGCCAGCGTGTGGTAGTCCTCCTTGGCCAGCGCCGGCTTGCTGATCGAGAAGTTGGCGTAGGCACCCTCGGTGACGGCGGCCTGTGAGCCGACGCCGTAGTGGAAGTAGACCTTCGGGTCGTCGGCGGCCGCGTTGACCGCCGGTGGGGTCGGCGGGATGACCTTGGTCCGCTCCGACTTGAGGAAGGACTTGCGGGAGGAGCGGCCCTTCGGCGCGTACTCCTCGTCGGCCTCCTCGCCGGTCGCGTCAGGCGCGGCCGCGTCCAGGCCGGCCGCCTTCAGCGACTTGCTGCTGGCGCCGCCGCGTCCGGTGCGGATCTTGCCGGGCCGCTCGCCCCACGGAAGCTTTGCGGGTGGGGTCAGCTTGGGGGCCGCCTCGGCGGCTTCCGTCGCGGTCGCCGGAGCCGGATCGGCCGGGGCGACCGCCGGGGTAGGGGCTTCCGGAATCTGCTCCGCGCCCGCGTTGAGAGTCGAGACGACTCCGATGGAGCCGACCACGGCGGCGGTTATGCCGGCCGCGAGCAGTCCGCGGCGTGACTTCAACACGTGTCCGTCCTCGCTGTCAGGACATCAGAGGGGGGCCTCCGGCGACCCGGTTCCGGGCGCGCTGGTCACCATATAGCCTTCCCTATTAGGCAGGGACCGTCTGAGCAGCGTATTTCGGCGGAACGGCCGATCGGGGTAGGCCGATTCGGTGACACATCGACCGATTTAATCAACGCAGCGTGTCGGATCGATTGCTGTGTGAAGTTTTTCGCACCACCTCCAGAAAGAGGCAAAGTTCAACAAGCCTCTTTCGAGACCATGACATCCGGCGGAAAGCCGCACACCGCCGTCGATCATGTGGTAAAACCTATCTTGTCTATAGGTTATATAGAGCCTCCCGGAGGGCAGTGCAGTGAACCTTTTTCAACTTGGCGAGGGCCCAGCAACTCCGCGCCGGCAGGCGAACCTGGAGGCTCCGGCGCCATGCCAGGTTGAAAGAGGTTCATCGCGGCACGATCATCTCGCCATCGCTCAGCGGTTCTCGGCCGCGGCCGCCGACTGGGCCGTCGCGCCCCGGTTCGATCCGGTCGAGCGCTGGTATCACCGCCTCGCCCGCACCGACGACTACGAGGTCTGGCTGCTCACCTGGATGCCCGGCCAGGGCACCGAGATCCACGACCACGGCGGCTCGGCCGGGGCGTTCCACCTGCACAGCGGCACGTTGATCGAGGACACCGTCTCGGTGGGCGGCGGTTCGACCCGAATCGTCTCCCGGGAGCTCGGCGAGGGCGCCGGCCGTCGCTTCGGCACCCACCACATCCACCGGATCGAGAACCGCTCGACCCGGCCCGCGGTGAGCGTGCACGTCTACGGCCCCGCGCTGACCAGCATGACCAAGTACCGGCTGCACCCGTCCGGCCTGGAGGTCCTGACCGTGGAGCGCGCCGGCGCGCAGTGGTGACCGCCTACTGCGGGTACACCACACCCGAGCGGCCGCTGTACAGACGGCGGGTGCCGTCCACCTCACGGCCGGTGTTCGGCGCGTCCAGCCAGACGATGTAGGCCTCGCCCGGGATCAACCCGCTGATCGTGGTGCTCACCGAGCATCCCTTGCCGGGCGGCACCGGGATCCACACCGGCTCCGGCTGCGCACCGACGACCAGGTCCTGGAGCACTGCCGTGATCTTGTAGTCGGAGAGGCCCTGGGTCGGCCACTCGACGGCGAGCGAGCCTGCTCCCGGCGTCACCTCGACCGGGATCATCACCGGCTCGGTGCGCGGCCAGAGCTTCGTACAGCTCGGGTCCGGAGCAGGCAGGGACAGCGACACCTCGGGAGTCGCGATCGCCTTGCCGGTCGTCTCGCCCGGTGACGGTGTCGCCTTGCCCGCGTCCACGACGAGCCACTGCTTACCCTCGGCCGCCGTCGCGGAGTCACCGGCCGTCGACTCGTCGAGCCCGAGCGCCGCGCAGCCGCCGAGCGCCAGCGAAGCCGTCGCCAGCGCGATCGCGATCCTGGTGTGCCGCATACGTCCCCCCGGTTCGGTGTCCCCTACCGATCGGACCGAGGAGGCGGTTCCTTAGTTCACCGCGGCGGTCGGCCGCAGCCGGTGCCCGGCCATCTCCAGTTCGCCGTCGTGCACCTGCACGGCGGTCTGCAGCCCGGAGTCGTCGCGCAGCATGACGGACTCCCCCTCGATCAGGTAGGTGCCGCGGGCCGCCCGGCGCCGCCCGGCCACCTCACCGGCGTACGTCCCGTCCCTTCGCAGTTGCAGTTTCACCACGCCGTCCTGGCTGCGCCAGGCGCCGATCACGGCCGCGCCGGTCACCGCCCTCGGGTGGAGATCCTCTGGCCCGGCGTACGAGCTCGTGATGCCACCCATGGCGATCGCGAGGATGGAGGCGGCGTCGAGCACGGTGAAGTCGACGCGGTGTTCACAGGAGGTGGCCATGGTCTCCGGCTCCGGCGGGGTCGGGGGGTCGGCCTCTCCGGTCGGCACCACCGGCCCGCCGCCTCTGGATTTCTGAGTTGCAAAGGGGAGCGAACCGGTGCGTGTACGGGTGCGGAGGTCAGACGGTGGCCCGCAGCGCCGCGGTGACGGCCGTGGTGAACTTCTCCAGGTAGTCGTCCTCGATCGGCTGCCGGGCCACCGCGAGGCGCCAGTAGAGCGGGCCGAGGATCAGGTCGACCGCCACGTCGGGGTCGGTGCCCTCGGGCAGCTCGCCCCGTGCCACGGCCTGACCGATCAGCTTCTCCCCGACCGCCTGCTGGTGGGTCCGGAGGGCTCGCTGCAACGTCTCCGCGATCTGCGGGTTGCGGGCGGCCTCAGCCATCAGGTCCGGGATGATCTGCGAGGCCATCCGGTGTTTGAGTGCCGTGCTTACGATCAGCAGTAGCAGCGCGAGGTCGCCGGAGAAACTCCCGGTGTCCGGAAGTGGAACCTTCCGTTCAGCGACATCCGAGATTATCTCCATTACCATTTCGAGCTTGTTGCTCCACCGACGGTAGATCGCGGTCTTGCCGACGCCGGCACGACGGGCCACCGCCTCGATGGACAACCTGCCGTAACCCACCTCCGCCAGCTCGCTCATGACCGCGTTGCGGATCGCCACGGTGATGTCGCCTCGGAGCACCGCCGCTCCGGCAGGTGCGCGCTTGATAGTCGCCACATAGTCACTATAGCGCTACGACGTAACGGTTGCGTTCCGCCGTTTGGTCAGCTACCGTCACGGCAACGTCGATACGAACCCGTTCCATCGGCACGGCCGGGAGCCTGTCATGCTGCTTCCTGTGTCCTTCTACCAGGAGCCGGAGCACCAGGCATCGGATCCCGCCGCGCCCGAAGGGCCGACCAGATCGGAGCACCACCCCATGACAGAGACGGCGGTCGCCTCGGCCGACGCCGGGCTCTCCCTCAAGGAGCTGGCCCGGCGTAACGGCTTGAGCGCCTCCGGACGGCTCCCCAGCCTGCCGGAGTACACCCGGCAGCTGTGGGCGTACCGGCACTTCATCGGAGCCCACGCCAGCGCCAAGATGACCTCCGCGCTCGGCAACACCAAGCTCGGCGCCGTGTGGCAGGTGCTGACGCCGATCATCAACGCCGCGGTCTACTACGTGATCTTCGGTGTGGTGCTCAAGGCCCACGGCAACATGCCGAACTTCATCGCCTACCTGTGCGTCGGAGTCTTCGTCTTCCAGTTCACCCAGTCGGTGGTCCAGACCGGTCAGAACACGATCGTCGGCAACCTGGGCCTGATCCGGGCGCTGCACTTCCCGCGGGCCAGCCTGCCGCTGTCAGCCGCACTGGTCGAGATCCGCAACTTCGTGGTCGCCCTGGTCGTGCTGATGGGCATCGTGCTGGTCACCGGCGAGCCGCTCACCCTCGAGTGGCTGCTCGTACTGCCGGCCCTGCTCCTGCAGTCGGTCTTCAACACCGGGCTGGGGCTGTTCATGGCACGCTACGGCGCCAAGAACCGCGACATCCGGCAGCTCATCCCGTTCATCATGCGGTTCTGGCTGTACGGCTCGGCCGTCCTCTACCCGGTGACCAAGTTCGCCGACGTCCTGTCCGGCTGGCAGCTGCAGGTCGTCGAGGCCAACCCGATGCTGGTCTTCATCGAGCTGATGCGGCACGCGCTGATCGAGGGCGCGCCTCTGGCCAACAGCCCCACCGTGCTGTGGATCCAGGCGGCCATCTGGGCTCTCACCGTCGGCGTCGGCGGCTACGTCTACTTCTGGCGCGGAGAGAAGGGTTACGGCCGTGGCTGACAGCGAGCGCATCCCCACCGTCGTCGCGGACGACGCCCACATCATCTACAAGATCCACCAGGCCGGCTCGGCCAGTTCGAGCCCGCTCGCCAGCTTCAAGCGGCTCACCACCCGCAGCAAGAACGCGAACATCCGCGAGGTGCACGCGGTCAAGGGTGTCAGCTTCGTGGCCTACAAGGGCGAGGCGATCGGTCTGATCGGCACCAACGGCTCCGGCAAGTCCACCCTGCTGCGCGCGGTGGCCGGACTCCTGCCGGTGTCCCGTGGCGCGATCTACGCCGCCGGGCAGCCGTCGCTGCTGGGTGTCAACGCCGCCCTGATGAACGAGCTTCCCGGCGACCGCAACGTCGAGCTGGGCTGCCTCGCCATGGGCATGACGCCGGCCGAGGTGAAGGCCCGCAAGGACGACATCATCGAGTTCTCCGGCATCAACGACAAGGGCGACTTCTCGAGTCTGCCCATGCGTACGTACTCGTCCGGTATGTCGGCCCGGCTGCGGTTCTCCATCGCCGCCGCGAAGAAGCACGACGTGCTGCTGATCGACGAGGCCCTGGCCACCGGTGACGCCAAGTTCCGCAAGCGCAGCGAGCAGCGCGTCCGTGAGCTGCGCGCCGAGGCCGGCACGGTCTTCCTGGTCAGCCACAGCGAGCAGTCGATCCGGGACACCTGTGAGCGGTGCATCTGGCTGGAGGCCGGCGAGATCCGCGCCGACGGCCCGACCGGCGACGTCATGAAGGAGTACGAGGCCTTCTCCCGCAGGTAGGCCTTCTTCCAGAAGGGCTGTCACACACCATGGTGCGTGACAGCCCTTCTGCGTCAGTTGACCGAGAGATGCACGTGGTTGGTGTGGTCGCTGGACGGGTCTCCGCCCGCCCCGCTGTACGACTTCCAGCCACTGCTCGGTAGCCAGATCCGGCGGTACCAGATCACGTAGAGCACGTTGAGATCGTCGGCGTTGTTGATGAAGTAGTTCGCCAGGTTGTCGCCGTAGGTCTTGTCGGCTCCCGTGGCGTCACCGCCGAAGGTCCCCTTCTCGCTGGAGAAGTCACAGGCGCGACCCTTGGGGTGCTCACCGCTGTTCTGCTCACGCCAGCACTTGGTGAACCGGGTGAACCCGTCGGCCCGGGCCTCCTTGTAGGCGTGCAGGAGGGTCGGTGTGACGCAGCCGCCCGTGCCGGTCGGGTCGGTCTGGCTGCAACTGCCGCCGGTGGGACCCGGCGCCGCGTCGTCGCTGCTGCCGCCGTCGGACGACGAGCTGGCGTCGTTGCCCTGGTTCGCCGCCTTCAGCGCGGCCTCGGCCTGCTGCTTCTGCTTCGCCATCACGGTGACCTGCTTCTGCTGGTCCTTGATGGCGATGTCGATGGCGGTCTTGGCCTTCTGCTGGGTCTCGCGGGTGGTCTTGAGGTCCTGGATCGCCCGGTTCTGGTCGGCCGCGACGACCGCCAGCGTCTCCGCCTTGCCCAGGAAGCCCTCGGGGCTGCTCGAAGTGATCAGAGCGGCCATCGGGCCGGCCCGGCCGGTGGCGTACGCCTGGGCCGCCATCTCGTCGAGCACCTTCTGCTGCGGCCCCAGGGTGGAGTCCAGCCGCTTGAGCTCGGCGTCCAGCTTGGCCTGCTGCTCCTTGGACGTCTTCAGCTTGGCCTTGGCCTCGACGAAACCCTTGGAGGCCTTCTCGAGTTTGTCGATCAGTGACGCGGATCCGCCCTCACCGTCGTCACCGGAGTCGCCGGGAGCGGCGAGCAGCCGGGGGGCCGCGGTGGCCGGCGTCGGGGCGACGGCCAGTCCGCACGCGGCGACGAGCAGCGCCAGCAACGCCGCTAATCGCCGCGCAGTGTTCTGCTGCACAGGCATTTCCTTCCGTCGGCCGCCGGCCGGGTTAGCTGACGGGTTCGGGACGAAGGAAATCCCTACCGCTGAAGCGCGGATTCACCCCGAGGATTGCAGCTTGTTCACGGCCCACCTCGAGGCTCGCTCTCGGTGAGATAACTACGGCGGCCTTCGCCGTCGTGAACAAGTCGCATAAGTGGATCCCCGGCTCGCCATTAAGGCGATTAGGCGGCGGCTCCCGTACGGGAACCGCACCGACCATACCCATTCGATCGACAGATCGACAGTTCTCGCACGCCTCGCGATTGCCTCGACACGAACGGTGACGGAATTACGGATAGTCGTTGATCGGTAACACTATTCGCCGTTCCTCGGGTCTGATCCATGGCGATATCTCAGGTAAGCTGACCGCCGGTCCTGCCAGGACGGCACCGCCCCCGAGTTGCCGGCAGGCCGCCGCCCAATCGTCGAAAGACGAGCCGGGGAACCAGGTCACTGGGGTGTATCCGCAGTTTGCGGTAGGGATTGCTTCCGTCCCGAACCCGTCAGCTAACTCGGTCGGCGGTGACACGGAAGGAACTGTTGATGACAGCAAGTCCCCGCCGGTGGCTGATACTCGCCCTGGCACCGCTGGCGGCCGCCATGTTGGTCATGGCGCCCTCGTCTCCGGCCTCGGCCGAGCCCGGCGGTTCCTCGTCCACTGCTCAAGAGCAGGAGCAGGACGAGGACGCTCTTCTCTCCGATGTGATCGAATCCACAAACCGGCGCTATGTGGCCGCCAAGGCTGCCGTGGACAAGTCCACCAAGGTGCAGGCTCAGCTGGCCAACCAGATCAAGCAGGCCGAGGCCCGTCGCACCGCGCTGCTTCCCGAGGTCGACAGGATCGCCAAAGAGCAGTACATGACGGGCAACCTCAGCACCGTCAGCTACCTGCTGAAGTCCTCCTCCTCGGGCAACTTCATGGAGAAGGCCGTCTCGCTGGAGGAGATCAACCGGCTGCACGACGCCAAGCTCCACGAGCTGAACGAGGCCGTCCGGACGATCACCGAGAGCAAGAAGCGTCTCGACGCCGAGGTCAAGCAGCAGCAGCAGGACGCCGCTCTGATGAAGAAGCAGAAGGACCAGGCCGCGGACGCATTCGCGCTGGTCGGCGGCAAGGGTGTCACCAAGGGCTTCGTGGTCGCCGACTCGCCGGACGCCGCTCCTGCGCCGCGCAATTCCAGTGGCGGCTTCTCGTCCGAGGGTTGCACCGAGAAAGACCCGACCACGAACGGCTGTGTGACCAAGCGCACTCTGCACATGTACAAGGAGACCAAGAAGGCCGGCTTCAACATGTTCGTGGGCTGCCACCGCACCGGTGGGCCGTATGAACATCCCAAGGGACGGGCCTGCGACTGGTCCCTGCAGAAGAGCGGATTCTCCTCCTACGACACGGACAAGGAATTCAAGTACGGCAACGACTTGATGGCGTTCCTGGTCCGTAACGGCGACAAACTCGGCATCTACTACGTCATCTGGAACAGGAAGATCTGGTTCCCGGCAAACGGGTGGAGCGACTACCACGGGGCCAGTGCGCACACTGACCACGTACACGTCTCGATGCTTTAGCGCCACACACGACGAGAACGGCCCCCGCCCTGCTGGGCGGGGGCCGTTCTCGTTGCCGTGTCGGTCAGTGCACCGCGCGACGGACCGGGGCCCGTCCGTGCGGCTGGGACGGCGCCGGGCCGGCCGGCACCGCCGCCGGGATCGCCATGGTCACCGGACGGACCTGGGTCACCTCCAGCTCCTTGCCGTGGTGCAGCAGGGTGAGCCGGGCCTGACCGCCACCGTTACGCAGGGAGTAGGTGACCTCGTCGGAGGTCACGTTCACCCGCAGCCGCAGGCCACGCCAGAGCAGCGAGAACTCCAGGTTGTTGATCCGGCTGGGCAGGCGCGGGGCGAAGCTCAGCTGCCCGTTGAAGTCGCGCATGCCGCCGAGCCCGGCGACCAGCGAGATCCAGGTGCCGGCCAGGGACGCGACGTGCACGCCGTCCCGGGCGTTCTGGTGCAGATCGTGCAGGTCCATCAGGGCGGCCTCGCCCAGATAGTCGTGGGCCAGCTCGAGATGCCCCGTCTCGGCCGCGAGAACGGCCTGGATACAGGCGGAGAGCGACGAGTCCCGTACGGTCCGGGCGTCGTAGTAGGCGAAGTTGCGCGCCTTCTCCTCCGGCGTGAACGCGTCACCCCGGATGTACATCGCCATGACCAGGTCGGCCTGCTTGATGACCTGCTTGCGGTACAGGTCGAAGTACGGGAAGTTCAGCAGCAGCGGGTACCCCTCGGGCGGGGTGTTCTCGAAGTCCCACTCCTGAAGCCGGGTGAAGCCCTCACATTGCTGGTGGACGCCGAGCTCCTTGTCGTACGGGATGTGCACGGCCGCGGCCGCGTCCCGCCACGAGGCCGTCTCCTCGTCGTCCACACCCAGCTTGCGGGCCAGGTCGGGGTGCCGTTTGCAGGCGTCGACCGCGGTCATCAGGTTCTGCTGGGCCATCAGGTTGGTGTAGATGTTGTCGTTCACCACGGCCGTGTACTCGTCCGGCCCCGTGACACCGTCGATGTGGAAGCGCCCGTGCCGGTCGTGGTGCCCCAGCGAGCGCCACAGCCGCGCGGTCTCCACCAGCAGCTCCAGGCCGACCTCACGCTCGAAGTCGTAGTCGCCGGTGGCCTGCACGTACCGGCGGACCGCGTCGGCGATGTCGGCGGCGATGTGGAAGCCCGCCGTGCCGGCCGGCCAGTAGCCGGAACACTCCTGCCCACGGATGGTCCGCCACGGGAACGCGGCGCCCTGCAGGCCGAGCGTCTGTGCCCGCTCCCGGGCCAGGTCCAGGGTCGAGTGCCGCCAGCGCAGCACGTCGGCCGCCGCGGAGGGCTGCGTGTACGTCAGAGCGGGCAGCACGAAAGTCTCGGCGTCCCAGAACGTGTGTCCGTCGTACCCGGGCCCGGTGAGGCCTTTGGAGCCGATCGGGCGCTGCTCGGCCCGCGCACCGGCCTGCAGCGTGTGGAAGAGCCCGAAACGGACCGCCTGCTGCACCTCGGGGTCGCCCTCGACCTTGACGTCGGAGTGGTCCCAGAACGCGTCCAGGTAGTCCCGCTGCTGCTGGACCAGACCCTCCCAGCCGTCCAGGCGGGCACTGGCCAGCGCAGCGCCGACCTGGTCGCGCAGGGCGGGCAGCGAGCGCATGCTGGACCAGCCGTACGCCGCCAGCTTCACGACCCGCAGCTTCTGACCCGGCTCCAGGCGGCAGGCGACCGTCGTACGCAGCCAGTCGGGGTGGCCCTCGGTGGTGATGGCGTGCCGGCCCGGCGTCTCCGCCGAGTGCTCCATGGCCGCGGCCATCCGCAGGTCGCTGGCCTTGGTGCGGTGGACCAGGATGCCGCCGGTGCGCTGCTCCAGCATCTCCTCGCCCTGCAGCGGACGGTCCAGCACCGCGGCCACCCGCGGGTCCTTGCTCATCGGCGGCAGCTGCTCGTTGGCCACCAGCTCGGACTGCAGGATCAGCCGGGCGGAGGTGTCCAGTGGCTCCACCTCGTAGAGGAACGCCACGATCGCACGCTGGGTGAACGAGACCAGCCGCACGGTGCGTACCCGGACGCCCTGACCCGACGGTGACACCCACTCGACGACCCGCTCCAGCGTGCCGGCCCGCAGGTCGAGGCAGCGCTCGTGGGATCGCAATTCGCCGTACCGCACGTCGAAGGGCTCGTCGTTGACGAGCAGACGCATCAGCTTGGCGTTGGTGACGTTGACCATGGTCTGGCCGGACTCGGGGAAGCCGTATCCCGCCTCGGCGTGCGGCAACGGCCGCAGCTCGTAGAACGAGTTCAGGTAGCTGCCCGGCAGGCCGTGCGGCTCGCCCTCGTCCAGGTTCCCGCGTATCCCGATGTGGCCGTTGGAGAGCGCGAACACCGACTCGGACTGGGCCAGCAGGTCCAGGTCCAGGCGGGTCTCCCGGATGTGCCAGGGGTCGACGGGGTAAGCCCGTTCACGGATCACGGTCGTGCCTCTCGTAACCGATTTCAGAGGAGGTCGTTGAGATCTTTCACCACGACGTCGGCGCCGTGTTGCCGCAGCGCCTCGGCTTGGCCCACCCGGTCCACGCCGATCACGATGCCGAACCCGCCGGCCCGGCCGGCGGCGACACCCGCCTGCGCGTCCTCGAAGACGGCACAATTCGCCGGGTCGACGCCGAGCAGCTCGGCACCCTTCAGGAAGGTGTCGGGCGCGGGCTTGCCGGGCAGACCCAGCTCACGCGCGACGACCCCGTCCACGCGGGCCTCCAGGAGGTCGGCGATCCCGGCCGCCTCCAGGACGTCCTTGCAGTTGGCGCTCGCCGACACCACCGCCCGGCGTAGACCGGCGGCGTGTGCGGCCTTCAGGTACTCCACCGATCCGGGGTAGACCTGGACGGCGCCTTCCTTGATCTTCTGTAGCACGAGCAGGTTCTTGCGATTGCCGATGCCGTTGACGGTCTCCCGATCGGGGGTGTCGTCGGGGTCGCCCTCTGGCAGGAGGATGCCACGCGAGGCCAGGAAGGTCCGGACCCCGTCGGCACGCTGCCGGCCGTCGACATATTGGTGATAGTCGGCTGCGGAATCGAACGGCACGAATGGCTGCCCGTGCTGTTCGGCCCACGATTGCAGGAACGCGTCGAACGTCTGTTTCCACGCAGCGTTGTGCACCAACGCGGTCTGCGTCAACACACCATCAAGATCGAATAAGCAAGCGGTCACCTGTGAGGGAAGTCCGAGCACGCGCCCAATGTAGCCGGACCCGATCCCGGGCGAGAGCCGAAGGGCACCTTCACATTTCCACGATGGTTTACAAGCCGTTCAAGCTGCGGAATCCAAGATGATCCTCAGCCCGATGGAGGTGCCGATGGGCCCGGTCGCGGTCGTGACCTCGTCGCACAACTGGTGCGCCAGCCAGAGTCCGCGTCCCCCGACCTCGAACGCCTCCGGGGTGCGCAGGCCGTCCAGATAGGCACCCGGGATCCCGGGGCCGGCGTCGGTCACCACGCACCACAACGAACCGTCCTCGATCTTCAGGACGACCCGGCCGTTGCCCCCGGCGTGCAGCACCACATTCGTGATCACCTCGTTGACGGCCAGCACGAACCCGTCCTGGCGGTCAGCGGCCAGACCCGCCGCGGCGAGCAGCCGGGTGATCTCGTGCCGCAGGAGGGTGATGTCGTCCGGGCCGAAGGAGCGATCCAGCAGCACCGGCCACTCCCGGGGCGGGGCGGCATCGGCCGTCGGCTCCCCGTCGAGAGCCGAACGCACGCTCTGGCCGATCCTGTCCTCCACCGTCGTGCAGCCTACGCGCTGTGGCCGACCGCTGGCGGGAGGCATCGTCGAACGCGCCCGGAAGTGACGCCGGGCAGGCGGTCAGCGCCAGCCCACATCGATGCGATCACCCCGCTGGTCGAAGAAGTGCACGGCGTCCATCCGGACCGACACGGCGAGCGGATGACCCGGCGCGACCTGCGGGTACGGCGCGAGCCGCACACCGAGCTCGGCGGGCTTGCGGTGATGCCGTCCCGGATCGGTGGCAACACCACTCTGACCCTCCGGGGCCACATTGTCCGAGGCGCCCGGCCTGGCGAGTCGCTGCAGTGCACCGCCCAGCCGCTTGAACGCGCCACCGGCGCCGCTACGGCCGTCATCGGTGACCGCGGCACCGATCTCGTCCACCACGATGGCCGTGGCACCGACGTCGAGGTAGGCCAGGGATTCGTGCCCGTGGTGCTCCAGGTACCGGATCCGGCCCTGGAAGACGTGTCCCTGCGTGTCCGGGGTGACCGGGGTGAGCGCCTCGGCCCGGATGCCGACCACGATCCGCTCGCCGTGGTACCGGGCCACCGCCCGTGCCCGCGGGTCCGACCATGGCAGGTAGAGGGTCTGCTCGCCGAAGCCCAGCGCGATGTAGCGATCCAGGTGCACGTAGACCGCGGCCTCCAGCAGGTTCATCTTCGGCGAGCCGAGGAAGGCGGCGGTGTAGAGCGTGGCGGGGCGGCGGTAGACCTCGGTCGGTGTGCCGAGGTCCTGCAGCACTCCCTTGCGCATGATCGCGACACGGTCGGCCATGGTCAGCGCCTCGGCCTGGTCGTGTGTCACGTACATCGTCGTCACGCCGAGCTCACGGGTCATGCTGCTGATCTCGGCGCGCAGCTCGGCGCGCAGCCCGCTGTCGAGGTTGGACAGGGGCTCGTCCATCAGGAAGATGCCGGGACGGCGCACCATGGCGCGGCCCATCGCCACGCGCTGCCGCTGGCCGCCGGAGAGCTGGCTCGGACGGCGGCCAAGCACCTCGCCGATGCCGAGGGCGCCGGCGATCGCGTCGACCCGGTCCTGCCGCGGCAACGTCTCGATCCCGGAGAGCTTCAGCGGGAAGCCGATGTTCTCCGACACCGTCATGTGCGGATAGAGCGCAAAGTCCTGAAACACCATGGCGATGCTGCGGTCCCTGGGCGGCAGCTCCAGCACGGGCTCACCGTTGAGCAGGATCTCCCCCCCGCGTGGGATCCTCCAGCCCGGCGATCATCCGCAGCACGGTGGACTTGCCGCAGCCCGATGGCCCGAGCAGGACCATGAACTCGCCGTCCTGCACATCCAGGCTGACGTTGTCGACGGCGTAGGTGCCGTCTGGCCAGATCTTGGTGACGTCTTTGAGTGCGACGGTGGACACCGTCTACCTCCCGCGATCGAGTTGCGATCCCGGACCCACGACGGTCGGCGATCGGGCACTAACTCTGCGAGTGCCTTCGATGGTTCACCATCGGACGAAAGTGCCATTTGCGCATAGTGATCAATCAATTACAGAACGGCGAACATTGCACGTCTCGGCTGTGCACGTTCACACTCGCCGATTCCCTCGCGATCTTGCGAGTTTCCGCCGCCTCAGCAGCCCGAACCTCACAAGATCGGCCAAGTGGGCGGCGCTGACCGCGACCCCGCACCCGGCCGCCCCGCGCCCCGCGCCCCGCGCCCCGCGCCCCGCGCCCCGCGCCCCGCGCCCCGCGCCCCGCGCCCCGCGCCCCGCGCCGATATTGTGAGGTTCCGCCACCCCAGCAGCCGCAACTCCACAAGATCGGCCAAGTGGGCGGCACTGACCGCGACTCACACCCCACACCCCACACCCGGCGCCCACGCGGATCTTGGGGGGTTCCGCCGTCCCAGCAGCCGCAACCTCCCAAGATCGGCCAGGTAGACGGCACCGACCGCGACTCACACCCCACACCCGGCGCCCACGCGGATCTTGGGGGGTTCCGCCGTCCCGGCACCCGCAACTCCACAAGATCGGCCAGGTAAGCGGCGGCGAGAAGCTGCCAGCGGCGGGCGACCGACGACGGGCGGCCAGCGGCGGGCGACCGACGACGGGGGTCAGCCACGGGCGACCGATGGCGGGGTCAGCCACGGGCGACCGACGACGGGCCGCCAGCGGCGGGCGACCGACGACGGGGGTCAGCCGCGGGCGACCGATGGCGGGGTCAGCGGGAGGCGCGCCAGTCCCGGGCGGCCGTCGTGAGGAACGCGCCGGTCACCAGCACGGCGAGCAAGACCGTCCCGACCGTAGCGAATCCGGCGATAGCGGCCAGCACCAGCAGCAGCACCCGGCCGTCCCAGCCGAGCACGGCAAGGCCCGCCCCGGTAGCCGGCGCGCCCTTCTCCATCCGCGCCGTAAGGTCGTAATGCCGCAGTGTGAGCGTGAACAGAAGCAGGAAGACCAGCGGCCACGGCACCGCCCCGTAGAGGCCCACCGCGACCACGACCAGGTATTCGGCGGCCCGCAGAGCGGCCGGCACCAGCCAGTCCAGGGCCCCGTCGTGCCGGACCCGCCCCGGGAATCCGGCGATCAGCACCGCGACGGCCGCGAGAGCGAGCAGCCAGGGGTGACCCGCCGGTTCGCCCGTCGCCAGCACGGTAACCGCGGCCAGCGCGTACACCGTGAAAATCGCAGCGAACGGCAGCGGCCTCCCGGCACCCACCCGGCTCAGCACCGACCGCACCAGCGGCCCGTCGTCGCGATGCCGGGCCGTGTCGACCGTGTGCAGCACCCCCACCCGCATCGACAGCGCGCGCAGTGAGCGCAGCGCCAGCGTGTAACCGGCCGCGAGCAGCCCGAACCCGACCACGGCGGCCAGCGTCGCCCGGCCGTTCGTGACCGCGGCCAGCACCGAGATCAGGGCCCAGCGCTCGCCGATCGGGAAGACCACGATCCGCTTGGCCCAGTAGATCAACGACCCACGCTGGCTCTGTGCCTTGACCGAGGCTGCGGTGAGCCGGGCGCCGACGCCTGCGGACGCGGCCGGCGCCGGACGGGCGGCCGCCTCGTCGTGGAGGGCGCCGTACCAGGTGTCGGTCATGTGCCGGGCGGTCTGCAGCAGGATCGCGGTGATCGCAAGCGGCCACGCGTACGGCAGCCCCATCCGGTCCGCGCCGGCTGCGAGCCCCGCATAGACGGTGTACTCCTTGGCGCGGTCGGCCATGGTGTCGAGCCAGCCGCCGAAGGCGTCGAAGTTGCGGGTGTACCTGGCCAGCTGGCCGTCCACGCAGTCCAGCACGAACCCGAGGTAGAGCAGCACCCCGCCGAGCACCATGGCGACCCGCGAGGCCTGCCAGAACAGCAGCGCGGCACCGATCGCGAACAGCACCGACAGCCCGGTCACCGCGGTGGGGCTGAGTCGCAGTCGCGCCGCCGCCTTGGTGACGTACGGCGACCAGCTGCTCACCGCGTACGTCGTGAAGAAGTCGTCCTGTTCCTTGACCGCGAGCCGCAGGCGCACCGCGTCCTCGTCGACGCCCGCCATCGCCGCCCGCGCGGCGGCCAGCTGCTCCGGGGACTCCACCTGCTCGGCGTGCAGCAGGCGTACCCGGGTGGCGACCGGCACGAAGCCGTCGGCCAGCATCTCGCCGAGCAGGTCGGGGTGGTCGGCGGCCTTCTCGATCAGCGGCAGGTCGGCCGGGGCGACGCACATGGCGCCGAGGTAGCGCACCGAACCGCCGCCGGGCGGCGCGGCGATCACCCGGCCCCGGTCCTCCTTGAGACCGCCGGACGCGTCCGGGACGACGAGCACGGTGCTGCGCCCGGCCGGCTCGGTGGCCAGCGTCCACAGCAGGCTGCCGTGGGCGACCAGGTTGTCGGCGCAGATCAGCAGCGGCTCGCCGGCGTCCCGGGCCTGCCGGGCCAGCTCGCGCAGACGGGCCGCCTCGTCGGTGCCGGGGACGAGCCGGTCGACGGCCGAGACCCCGGCGGCCCGCAGCGCCCCGGTCAGCTCACCGGCGAGCCGATCGGCGTCGTCGTCCGGGAGGGCGTGGCCGGTTCGAGCGGTCAGAACGGCCAGCGTCAACGCTTGCCTCCTTGTAAAGGGTTCGGCACGACGCCGCCACCAGGGCCGAAACGGCATCAGGTTAACAGCGGGCGTCGGGCGGGTACGGGAGACCCTTACGGGAGTTGCACCGCCGGCATCCACCTCGGGAACGAGGGACGCCGTCACTCCCGTACCTACCGTCGAAGTGGCCACGGCAGGAAGCCGGGGCCACCGAAGGAGTGGATGAAGTGACCAGCCCCCTCAGGACCCGCTCGTTCTCCCGCCCGCGTCACAACCGCCGGATCGCCGGCGTCTGTGCAGGTCTGGCCCAGCGCTTCGGGATGAGTCCCGGCATGGTTCGGATCCTGTTCGTCGTCTCCTGCCTGCTGCCCGGCCCGCAGATCCTGATCTACCTGGCCCTCTGGGCCCTGATGCCGAGCGAGTGACGGCTCGGATGCCGAGCGAGTGACGGCTCGGATGCCACGCAAGTGACGGCTCGGATGCCACGCAAGTGACGGCTCGGATGCCACGCACGCGACGGGCCGTCATGTCGAGCTTGTGACGCCGGCACCGTGACTCCGGGCGTCCCGCCCCTGCCCCCGTGGCGGGACGCCCGGATACAACCGACGGGCCGCACCCCGGGCAACGAAGCCAGGGGTGCGGCCCGCCGTATGTCAGACCTCTCAGGGGGCCGCGAACGTGACGGTCACCGTCGTGTACCCCAGCCGGGCGAAAAGGCTCTCCAGCATCCGCTGGGTGTTGTCGCGCGCCCGTTGGTCGAGGCCGCTGGCACGGGCCGCCTCCGTGATGCGCTCCTGGGCCATCTGATAGACCTTCTGCTGCTTGGCCGGATCGTTGGCGAAGGCGTCGCCGATCCGGTTGAACAGGCCGCGCTCCTCCGCCACCACGTAACTGCGCTGCATGTCGAGCGCCGCGGTGGAGTGCTGCGGCGCCGGCAGGGTCAGCTCGATCGTCTTCTTCTCCTCGTCGATCTTCAGCGCGTCGCCGGAGAGGGCGCTGAAGTCCACGTAGGTCTCGACGGTGCCCGAGCCGACGAACAGCGTCCGACGGTTGACCAGGAAGTCGGGGATGTTGTCCCGGTTCTCCTGGAGATCCACGATGACCTGGAAGGTGCCGTCGGCCGCGACATAGCGGTGCAGGTCGCGCATGGACTGCAGCAGCACCGGCTGGCTGCGGTCGGTGGTCTCCTCAGCGAACGGGTTGTCGAAGCTGGGCAGCACGTTGACGGCGCGCAGCCCGAAGCACGTGAGAACGATCAACGCGAAGACGAAACCGACGAAGATCAGCAGCCGCGCACAGCCGCTCGGCCTGACCTGCTCGGGGGTGGGTTCCGAGTCTTCCGGCCGATCGGGCACGGCCGGATATTCGCTGGTGGGGTGATCGGGGGTGGGCGATTCGGCCATACCCATACGGTACGGAGGGGGTACGACAATCCGCGACCGGAGAGCTCCGACCGGTCAGTCCTCGAGCACCAGCACCCGGGCGTGGATCTCCTTACGCTGCTGCAGAGCGGCGCGGAGTGCCCGGTGCAGACCGTCCTCCAGGTAGTAGTAACCCTGATACTCCACGACATGCGGGAAGAGGTCACCGTAGAAGGTCGAGTCCTCGGCGAGGAGCTTGTCGAGCGCCAGCTCACGCTTGGTGGTGATCAGGTCGGCCAGCCACACTTTGCGCGGCGGGATCTCCGCCCACTCCTTGAGCGTCGTCTGGTGATCGGGGTACGGGGCTCCATCCCGGACCGCTTTGAAGATCACGGCGGTTGCCCTTTCCGTGAGAACCGTATGCCAGCGTACTCGCGGGCCGGTCAGACCTCGCCCGACGAAGCCCACCGGCCATGATGCACCACGTCGGCCACCGGCCGGTGGCCACGCCGCAGTGACGGTGACCTCTTGTCGGGTCCCGGGTACCCGACCGTGAGCGCCCCGATCGGGTGGAACTCGTCCGGCACCCCGAACGCGGCCTTGAACGCACCCACCCGGCCGGCCGGCAGCCCGAAGAAGCAAGAGCCGAGGTCCTCGTTGACCGCGGTGAGGTGCATGAGCAGGGCGGCGAACCCCGTGTCGATGTCCCAGTACGGTGCCGGCCAGCGCGACTCGTCCCGATCGGTCCAGCCCTTGTCGGCCTGGGCGTACCGGTCGAGATACGCCGATTTGTTGGACAGCGCCACGATGATCAGCGGCGCGTCCCGCATCCGGGCCAGCCAGCCCTCGGCCGGACCCGCGTCCTCCGCGGTGCTGGACCAGTAGAGCCCGCGATCCTCCGGCGACGTGAGGACCAGGAAGCTCCAGCCCTGCGAGAAACCCGCCGACGGCGCCCGCAGCCCGTGCCGGACGATCTTGTCGACCAGCTCGGGCGGAATCGGACGGTCCGGGTCGTAGCCACGCACCATGCGTCGGCGACGGACAACCTCATCGAAGTCCATCAGAAGCGGATGCCCCAGGACGCGGCCCAGGTCGAGCCCGGAGCCAGGACGGTCAGATCGCGGCCGCTGCGGAAAGCGTCCGGCGGGCAGGTCATCGGCTCGACCGCCACGGACCGGCGGAACCGCTCCCCGTGCAACGTGTCCGCGGTGAAGACCTGCCAGTACCTGAACTTCTCGTCGGCCCAGACCACGATCCGCGCGTCGCTGCCGGGGTCGGACAGCGTGACCGCGGTGATCCCGTCGGCGTCGAAGTCGATGTCGCCGAAGCTGGCGTCCATCACGAGGGAGCCGATCCGCCGTGACTCGGTGAAGTCGAACTCGGTGCCGGCGATCTTGGTGGCACCGATCGGCAGCAGCCGGGCGTCGGCCTGGATCCGCGACCGGGCCGGGACGTGCAGCACGGTGTCGTCCACCGAGACACCGGGCAGCCGCAGGTACGGGTGGACCGAGTACCCGAACGGCGCGTTCGCGTCGGAGGTGTTGACGACCTCCTGGTCGCAGCGCAGCCCGTCGGCCGAGACCGACCACCGGGTCCGGAACAGCAGCGACCACGGGTAACCGACCTGGCCCGGCAGTTCGTACTCGAGCGTGACCGACGCGGCGGTCCGCTCGGCGAGCCGCCAGCGGGACCAGTTGACCAGCCCGTGGATGGCCGTCCGCCGGGGCGGTTCGGTGAGCGCGAGCTGGTAGGCCTGCCCCTCGAACTCGTACTGCCCGTCCCGGATCCGGTTGGGCCACGGCGCGAGGATCTGCCCGGCCGATCCGGGAGAGATCTCGTCGGTGCCGAACCCGTCCAGGATCTCGACCCCGTTCACCGAGTACGACCGGAGCGTCCCGCCGACCTCGACCAGGACGGCACGGTGGCCGTCCGCCTCGATCGACCACTGGATGCCGGACTTGGCGGCTGACTCTGCGCTCATACCCGCGACACTATCGGTCGTCCGACGGGCCCTGTTCAGGCCGGTATCTGATGAGTGCGGGCGAGGTGAGCCCCAGCACGACGGCCAGGCCGGCCGCGACCAGGCCGCCGCCCACCCACGAGGTGGTGACGCTCGTCAGGTCGGCCGTGGCGCCGGCACGCAGGTCGCCGAGACGTGGTCCACCGGCGACCACCACGGTGAACACGCCCTGGAGCCGGCCGCGCAGGTGGTCCGGCGCGAAGGTCTGCATGATCGTCTGCCGGTAGACCGCGCTCACGAGGTCGGCCGCGCCGGCCACGGCGAGCATCAGCACCATCAGCCACAGACTGTGGGCCAGACCGGACAGGGCGATCGCAACGCCCCAGGCGACCACCGCGGCGATCAGGGCGAGGCCCTGACGCTTCACCCGGCCGATCCAGCCCGAGGTGAGCCCACCGGCCATGGCGCCGATCGCGATCGCGCTGTACAGCCAGCCGACCGCCGAGCCACCGCCGAACTGCTCCTGCGCGACCGCCGGGAACAGCGCCCGCGGCATCGCGAACACCATGGCGACCAGGTCGACCGCGAACGAGAGCAGCAGCACCGGCTGGGTGACCAGGAACCGCAGCCCGATCACGATGCCGCGCAATCCGGCGCTCGGCCGCTCCGTCGCGCCCGAGGGGGTCGAGGGCGGGATGCCGGGCAGTCTCCATGTGGCCCAGAACGTGACCGTGAAGAGCAGGGCGTCGAGCGCGTACGCCACGATCACGCCGGTCCCGGTGGACCAGATGCCGATGATCACGCCGGCCGCGAGCGGGCCGAGCACCCCACCGGCTGTGCTGGCCGTGTAGTTCAGCGTGTTGGCGGCCGGGACCAGGGACTCCGGCACGATCCGCGGGACGATCGCCTGACGGGCCGGCGAACTGACCGCGAACCCGGCCGACTGCACGGCGGTCAGCAACAGCAGCAGGTGCCCGCTGCGCACCCCCAGCATCGCCTGCACCAGCAGCGCGAGGGTGGTCACCCAGGTCACCACCGAGCCGGTCAGCAGCAGCTTGCGGCGATCCACCACGTCGGCGGCGGCGCCACCCCAGAGACCGAAGATCAGCAGCGGTACGAGACCCGCGACCCCGAGCAGGCCGACCCAGGTGGTCGAGCCCGTGACGGCGAACATCTGCACCGGCACGGCGACCGCGGTGAACTGGAACCCGAAATACGCGGCGCCGTTGCCCACCCAGGTCCGCCGGAACGTGCGCACGCTCAACGGCCGGGTGTCGATCATCCAGGACCGGGGCTCCTTGGTGCCCTGGCTCAAGGCGCGAGCCTCTCCACGACCCAGTCGTCCTCGACCCGCCGGAACCGCAGCCGATCATGGAGTCGGCTGCTGCGACCCTGCCAGAACTCCACGGTGTCCGGGCGTACCCGGAATCCGCCCCAATGCGGTGGAACCGGAACCGGCCCATCACCGAAACGCTCAGCGGCCGCGGTCAGGTTCGCCTCCAGCGCCTCCGGGCCTGGCAGCACCCGCGACTGCGGACTGGCCCAGGCGCCGAGACGGGAGCCGCGCGGCCGTGACGCGAAATACTCGCCGGTCTCCTCGCGGGACACGCGCTCGACTCCCCCGGCGACGATCACCTGGCGCTGCATCGGAAACCAGGGGAAGACCAGACTTGCGTACGGGTTGAGCGCCAACTCCGTACCCTTGCGGGACTCATAGTTCGTGAAAAAGACGAAACCGTCCTCGTCGTACGCCTTGAGGAGAACCGTGCGCGCCGAGGGACGCCCGTCCCCGCCGGCCGTGGCCACGATCATCGCGTTGGGCTCCGGCAGCGCGGCCGCCGCCGCGTCGGCGAACCAGGCGGCGAACTGGCTGGTCCAGTCGGCGGCCAGCGACTCCTCGGTCAGCGGCGGCCACTCGGTGTAGTCCCGGCGCATCCCGGCTGGTGACAGCGGTTCGGTGGCCACACCGGCTCCTTCGTTCACGTCTCGACGCATCCATGCGACGGAAACGACGGTAAGTCGCGCGCCGCGAATCGTCAGTTGAACCAGGATGGGTGTCATCCAGAGCACAATCGCGACGGGTCGACCGTGCGGTTACCCGCGGGCAAGATGAAACACCCACCGCAGTTCGGTTCCACAGGGAGTGCCGTGACCGACTTCAAGCCGGGGCTCGAGGGCGTCATCGCGTTCGAGACCGAGATCGCCGAGCCCGACCGGGACGGCGGTGCCCTGCGGTACCGCGGTGTCGACATCGAGGACCTGATCGGACAGGTCTCGTTCGGCAACGTCTGGGGCCTTCTCGTGGACGGGAGGTTCGGGCCGGGGCTGCCACCGGCCGAGCCGTTCCCGGTCCCGGTGCACTCCGGCGACATCCGGGTCGACGTGCAGTCCGCGGTGGCGATGCTCGCGCCGTACTGGGGCCTGTCGCAGATGTTCGACATCAATGACGAGCAGGCCCGCCGCGACCTGGCCCGGGTGTCGGTGACCGCGCTCTCCTTCGTCGCCCAGGCGGCCCGGGGGCTGGGTCTGCCGGCCGTCCCGCAGAAGGACATCGACAAGGCCGAGACCATCGTGGAGCGGTTCATGCGCCGGTGGCGCGGCGAACCCGACCCACGGCACGTCAAAGCCGTCGACGCGTACTTCATCGCCGCCTGTGAGCACGGGCTGAACGCGTCCACCTTCACCACCCGCATCGTGGCCTCCACCGGCGCCGACGCGGCCGCCTGCATCTCCTCGGGGATCGGCGCGCTCTCCGGCCCGCTGCACGGTGGCGCGCCCACCCGGGTGATGCACATGATCGAAGCGGTCGAACGCAGCGGCGACGCCGAGGCGTACGTGAAAGATGTCCTCGACCGCGGCGAGCGCCTGATGGGTTTCGGTCATCGCGTCTACCGCGCCGAGGACCCGCGCGCCAAGGTGCTGCGCCGCATCGCCAAGGATCTGGGTGCACCCCGCTACGAGGTGGCCGCCGCGCTGGAGGCGGTCGCACTGGCCGAGCTGCGCGAGCGCAAGCCCGGCCGTGAGCTGTGGACGAACGTCGAGTTCTGGGCCGCCGTTCTCCTCGACTTCGCCGAGGTCCCGACGCACATGTTCACCTCGATGTTCACGTGCGCCCGGGTGGCCGGCTGGAGCGCGCACATCCTCGAACAGAAGAAGCTGGGCCGCATCCTGCGCCCGGGGCTCCACTATGTGGGACCGGAGCCGCGCAAGCCGCAGGAGGTCGAGGGCTGGGATCAGCTCCCGCATAATGTGTGACCGTGAACGACATCCGGATTCCTGACGCGATCAAGCCCGTCGACGGACGGTTCGGCTCCGGGCCGAGCAAGGTTCGTCCCGAAGGCGTCGAGGCGCTCTCCGCGGTGTCCCGCACCTTCATGGGCACCTCCCACCGGCAGAGCACGGTGAAGGACCAGGTGGCCCGGCTGCGCCGCGGCCTGGCCGAGTTCTTCTCGATCCCGGACGGTTACGAGGTCATCCTGTCCAACGGCGGCACCAGCGCGTTCTGGGAGACCGCCACCTTCGGCCTGGTCCGTGAGAAGGCGCAGTTCGCCGAGTTCGGTGAGTTCGGCGCCAAGTTCGTGCAGGCGGTCACCGACGCGCCCTTCCTGGCCGAGCCGACCGTCCACCGCGCACCGGGCGGCCAGGCGTCCTACCTGACCGCCGAGGCCGGCGTCGACGTCTACGCCACCGTGCAGAACGAGACCTCCACCGGCGTGGCCGTCCCGGTCCGCCGGGTCGCCGGCGCCGACCCGGGCGCCCTGCTTCTCACCGACGCCACCTCGGGCGGTGGCAGCCTGCACGTCGACGTCAGCGAGACCGACGTGTACTACCTGGCCCCGCAGAAGGCGCTCGGCTCCGACGGCGGGATCTGGCTGGCCGTGATGTCGCCGGCCGCGATCGAGCGGGCCTTCGAGATCAAGGCGACCGGTCGCTACATCCCTCAGTTCCTCGACCTGGTGACCGCGATCCAGCAGTCCCGGTTGGAGCAGACATACAACACGCCGGCGCTGGCCACCGTCTTCCTCGCCGCCGAGCAGGTCGACTGGATGAACGCGCAGGGCGGTCTGGCCTGGGCGGCCAAGCGCAGCGCCGAGAGCGCGGCGGCCATCTACGGGTGGGCCGACAGCTCGTCGTTCGCCGAGCCGTTCGTCACCGACCCGGCCCTGCGCTCCGCAGCCGTGGCCACCATCGACTTCGCCGAGAACATCGACGCCGCGAAGATCGCGAAGATCCTGCGCGCCAACGAGGTGGTGGACACCGAGCCCTACCGCAAACTGGGCCGCAACCAGCTACGAGTGGCCCTCTACCCCACAGTCGACCCGTCAGACGTGGCAGCCCTGACTGCCTGTATCGACTACGTGGTGGAACACCTGTAATCCCAGCCACAGATCTTGTGGGGTTGTGGCCGACAACTCGGCGCAACCTCACAAGATCCCGAGCTCTCGTAATGGCCGCGCGCCCGCAATCTCCGCGAGGACGGAGCCACGTTACGACCCGCAAAACGCCGCCGGTGACGAGGCAGTCGGTTGCCGGCGCCCAGCAAACCCCGCCGGGTGGCGGGAAATCGCCTGCCTCGTCACCGGTTACAAGGCGTTTTGCCGAGCAGCGAAGCGGAGCCAGCGAGTTCAGTGACCGGGCTCATTGCTGTTGACTCGCTCCCCCCGTACCGATAAATGTCTTGTTGGGTTTGAATGGAACCGGGTTTTGGAAGACGAAGATCATCGGGGCTGGTCAGCAGTTTGACGGCGTGGCTTACCCCCATCGGGTGACCGAGGCGCGTACCGTGTTCCGAAACGCGCCCGGGTGAATGACTCTCGGGGATGTCAGGCCAACGCGACGAGACGGAGGCAACGCATGCGGCCGGTACGCTTCGTCGCCCTCTCCGAAGACGGTCAGGCTCTCGTACTCGCCGACGAGGTCGGCCGGCTACTGGCCCTCCCGATCGACGACAGGGTGGCCGGTGCGCTGAACGAGGGTCCGGTCGCTCCGGGGACTGCTGTGGCGGTGCTCTCACCCGAGCACGCGCCGGTTCTGTCCCCACGTGACATCCAGGCCCGCATCCGTTGCGGCGAGTCCGCCGAGGACGTGGCCCGCATCGCGGGTGTGCCGGTCGACCGGGTGCTCCGCTACGCCGGCCCGGTGCTGCAGGAACGCGCCATGCTGGCGCAGCACGCCCGCCGCACCCGGCTGAAGACGTCTGACTCCGGTCAGCCGCTTGCCGAGGTCGTCGACAGCCGCCTCGCGCAGCACGGCATCGACACCGAGAAGATCTCCTGGGACGCGTTCCGCAAGGACGACGGCACCTGGCGGATCGTCGCGACCTGGCCGTCCGGCAAGGCCACCGCCCAGGCCATCTGGGACCTCGACAAGGGTCGCCAGGTGGTCGCGCCGCACGACGACATGGCTCAGTATCTGTGCGCCGAGCGGCCCACCCAGATCCTCGGCCAGGAGCCGGCCCCCGAGCGCGGCGGCCACGGCCTGCCCGGTCCGGCGCGCAGCTCCGAGCCGACCCGCGGCGGTCACGGCCTGCCCAGTCACGACCAGGCCGCAGCCCGTTCGGGTCGTGACTCGATCCGGGCCAGCCGCGACGCCCTGCTCGCCTCGCTCGACCGCCCGCTCGAGGGTTCGTCCGGGCGCAGCCTGGACACGCCCGCCCGCCGCCCGGTCGCCGGTGGCGCCGCCGCCCTGCTCGGCGGTGGTTCCGGCTCCGCCTTCGACGACGACGCCGACCTGCCCAAGGAGGTGCCGGCCGTGCCGTCCCTGGCGGTGCTCCGGCCACGCCGCACGGTGGGTCAGCCCGCTCCGGCCAGCACCGAGTCCGAGGAGAGCGCCAAGCCTCGCAAGCGGCTCCCCAGCTGGGACGACGTCCTGTTCGGCGGCGGTCCGGCGGCCCGCGAATCCTCCTGAGCAGGCTCTTCGTCGCGGTCTTCCCATCCGAGGAGGCCCGCGATCATCTGCGCGCCCGTCTGCCGCATCGCGCTGCCCGGCGCCCGGAGAAGTGGCACGTCACGCTCGCCTTCCTGGGTGAGGTGCCGGACGGGGACACGGTCCTCGTCTCCCGGGCGCTGGCCACAGTGCCACCTCCCGGCCCGATGTCGCTGCGGCTCGCGGGCACCGGACGGTTCGGGCCGGTCATCTGGACCGGCCTGCGCGGCGACGTGGAGGCGCTGGGCGCGTTCCGGGAGGACGTCCGGGGTGCGCTGGAGGGTGCCGGGTTCCCGATCGACGAGCGGCCGTTCCGGCCGCATTTGACGATCACCTATCGGTACGACCGAAGTATCGCAACAGTCCTCGCCGACTACGCCGGACCGCCCTGGCCGGTCGAGAAGCTGGCCTTGGTCCACAGCGCCGACGGCGACTACCTGCCGGTCTGGGAGCGCCCGCTGTCTCCCTGACAGCCACCGCCACCCACCGCCGCTCGCCGCCCACTCACCACCACCATCCACTCACCCACCCACTTCACCGTCGCCACCAACCCGCTCACCGCGGCAGATCTTGCGCGTTCACGGCCGGCGGGACGGCACAACCCCACAACATCCGCCACCCACCTACCCACCGGCAGATCTTGCGACGTTGTGGTGGGGCAGGCGGCGCAACCTCACAACATCAAGCGCCACCTACCACCGCAGCAGATCTTGCGCGTTCACGGCCGGCGGGACAGCACAACCCCACAACATCAAGCGCCACCTACCACCGCAGCAGATCTTGCGCGTTCACGGCCGGCGGGACAGCACAACCCCACAACATCAAGCGCCACCTACCACCGCAGCAGATCTTGCGCGTTCACGGCCGGCGGGACAGCACAACCCCACAACATCAAGCGCCACCTACCACCGCAGCAGATCTTGCGCGTTCACGGCCGGCGGGACGGCACAACCCCACAACATCAGCCACCCACCTACCCACCGCGGCAGATCTTGCGAAGTCGTGGTTGGGCAGGCGGCGCAACCTCACAAGATCGGCGGTGAGGAGCGGCGCGGACGGCGGCGGCGCCAAGGCCGGGGCCGGAGCCGGGGCCGGAGCCGGAGCCGGGGCCGGAGCCGGGGCCAGGGCCGGAGCCAGGGCCAGGGCCGGAGCCGGGGCCGGGGCCGGAGCCGGGGCCAGGACCGGGGCCAGGACCGGGGTCAGAAGGCCGGGCCCGCCTCGTGGCGTAGGACCAGGCCGGCCTCCTCGAGCAGGCCCTCGACCCGGAGGCGCTCGAGGTCGAGTTCCACGCCTTCGAGCTTCTCCAGGTACTCGGTGATGCCCAGGCACTGGCAGGCCAGACACAGCCGGGTGTCATAGGCGATCATCACGGCGGCCAGGTAGACCTCGGAGTTCATGCCGGGACCGGTGCGGCGCTGGTGGTCGAGACGCCGCAGGTCGAAGGCGATCTGCTCGATCGCGGGCGGCCGCAGCGACGCCAGCCGGGCCGACTGGTCGGAGCCGCGCAGCGAACGGTCCAGACGCCGGTGGGCCCGGTCCGCCCGGCCACGTGGGCCCCGATCGATGATCCGGCGACGGTAGCGCCGGACGGGGCGGCGGCTGGAGGACCGTTCCAGGAGGCGCTCGGCGCGCAGCTCACGACGGCCGTGGCGGGTCAGCAGGCGGCGCAGGTCGGCGGATCCGCCGGTGATCAGGATGGTCGCGGCACACGGCAGGATGAGCAGCGCCGACAGCGCCGCCGAGAGCACAGCTATGTGCGCAATCGCCACGGTTCGACGCTAGGCCCTGACCAGCCAGTCGGGAATACCCGTTCGGGGGAGCCGTTCTGCCAACATCACCGGTAGGCGCCGGCCTTGGAAGGGGCGAGCGGCTCGGCATGCGGACGCTGGACGGGCGCCGGATCCCCTGCCGCCGATGAAGAATCGGACACGGAGGCACCAGGCGCGGAGACACCCGACCCGGCACCAGGCGCGGAGACACCCGACCCGGCACCAGGCGTGAAGAGGCCCGACCCGGCACCAGGCGCGGAGACACCCGACCCGGCACCAGGCGTGAGGGCGCCCGACCCGGCACCAGGCGCGGAGACACCCGACCCGGCACCAGGCGCGGAGACGGATGCAGCGGCGGGCTCTGAGGCGGCGTCAGAGGAGACGGCGGCCGACGGGCTGACGATCCGGAACCGCGGACGCGGCCGTAGCTCGATCCGGATCCGGTCGCCGCTCACCCGCAACTGCCAGACCAGGGCACCGAGCGCCGCCACGAAGCTGATCAACCCGGCCGCCCAGATGCTCGACGGCACCCCGAAGTGCTCACCCCACCATCCTGAGAGCGACGCGCCGATCGGGGTCGTACCGAGGAAGACCAGCACGTACAGCGCCATGACCCGCCCCCGGAACTCCGCGTCCACGCCCATCTGCACCCGGTGGTTGCAGCCCTGGGCCAGGTAGATCGAGAAGAATCCGGTCGGTACGAGCAGCAGCGCCGCGGTCACGAAGTTCGGCGCGAACCCGACGGCGAACTCGAAGATCCCGAAGAGCAGGGCGGCACTGATCACGAGGTAGGCGCTGGGCCGGGAGCGACGCCGGGTGCCGGCCAGCGCCCCACCCAGCGAGCCGATCGCCAGACACGTCGTGAGCAGTCCGAACGTCGACGGGCCGGCGTTGAAGTCGATCTTCGCGAGGGCGGCCAGGGTGACCGGGAAGTTGAATCCGATCATGCCGATCACGGCCATCAAGCAGATCGGCAGCAGCAGGTCGTGACGCTTGCCGACGTACCGCAGGCCGTCGATCACCCGCGCGCCGCCGCGGTTCCGGCGTTCCGAGCGGTACAGGTTCTCGGGGCGCATCCGTACGTAGGTGAAGACCGGCGCGATCGCCAGCGCGGTCGAGATCAGGAACACAGCGGGCGTCGAGAGCAGCGCGAGGAGCACTCCGGCCAGGGCCGGGCCGCTGATCCGGGCCACGTTGAAGGTTGCTGCGGAGAGCGCCAGCGCGTTCGGGAGCAGCCGCAACTCGACCAGCTCGGAGACGAACGACTGCCGGACCGGGGTCTCGACGGCGCTGGCGGTGCCGAGGAACAGCGCGGCGACGAACACGTGCCACAGCTCGACCACCCCGGCGGCGACGATCACGGCGAAGATGACGGCGAAGACCGCGAAGGCGGCGTTCGCGGCGATGAGGAGCTTGCGCTTGTCGTACCGGTCGGCGAGTTTGCCGCTCCAGAGGGTCAGGAGCATGACGGGTACGAATTGAAGCGCCGTGACGATGCCGAGTGCGCCGGGCGAGTTGTCGGAGAGTTCGAGGACCAGCCAGTCCTGGGCGGTGAACATCATCCACACGCCGATCAGCTTCACCAGTTGCCCGGCGGTGAAGAGCCGGTAGTTCTTGACCTGTAGGGATCGGAACATGGCGTTCAGAGCGGCCGCCCCCTAGTTTCGTCGTACGCGTCATGAGCACGTGACGAAGCGGAACGACCTCGGGGGCTTCTCAGCCCCGGGCGACTCGCAGCATGATCTCGGCCGCCTGCGCCAGGGTTTCCCGTTCCTCGGGGGTGAGCCGGTCCAACTCCCCGGCCAGCCACTCGTTGCGGGCCCGCTCGTTGAACGCGTAGACCGCCCGGCCCTCGTCGGTCGGGGCCAGGATGACCTGACGACCGTCGGTCGGGTGGGGTGTCCGCGCCACGAGCCCGCGCTCCTCCAGCTTCCCCACGATCTTGGTCATCGTCGGGGGCTGGACCCGTTCCATGTCGGCGAGCTCACGCGGAGTCAGCGCGCCGGCCAGCTGGAGGCTGGTCAGCGCGGAGAGCTGACTGAACGTCAGGTCACCGACCGGGCGGGCCTGCCGGACTCGCCGGCTGAACCGGATGATCGCGTCACGCAGCGTTTTGGCCAGCGTGTCCGCTGTTGTGCGCTCCGTCGTCATCACCCGCTCCGTCACAATCCTTAGCCTAGCTAATGAGCATGGCTAACGACATCTGTTGACCCATATGACAGCCGTCACCGGGTCTGATGGAGCACCCGGTGACGGCTTGAAACCTCAGAGGATCCAGGATTCCAGGGGACCCCGGGCGAAGTACAGCACGAACAGCGCCGCGATTCCGTACATCAGCGGGTGGATCTCGCGCGCCCTGCCGGTGAACACCTTCAGGACCACGTACGTGATGATCCCGGCCCCGATGCCGTTGGAGATCGAGTACGTGAACGGCATCAGCGTGACGGTGAGGAACGCCGGCACCGCGATGGTGTAGTCCGACCAGTCGATCTGGCGGACCGTGGTGATCATCAGGAAGCCGACCACGACCAGCGCGGTCGACGCCGCCTCGAACGGCACCACCTTCACCAGCGGGGCGAAGAACATCGCGACCAGGAACAGCGCGCCGGTCACGAGGCTCGCCACACCGGTACGGGCACCCTCGCCCACACCGGACGCGCTCTCCACGTACGACGTGTTGCTGGACACACTGGCCGCACCACCGGCCACCGCGGCCACCGAGTCGACGAGCAGGATCTCCTTGGTCCGCGGCGGCATGCCCTCGGAATCGAGGAGCTCGCCCTCCTGGCCGACGGCGACCATCGTGCCCATCGTGTCGAAGAAGTCCGTCACCAGCAGCGTGAAGACGAACATCAGCACGACCAGCGGACCGGCCGTGGTCCACGAGTCGAGCACGTTGAACTGGCCGACCAGCGAGAGATCCGGGGTGTCGATGATCTGGTCCGGCAGCGCCGGCACGTTGAGCGACCAGCCGCCCGGCTTGAGCACGGCCGGGCCCAGGTTCGCGACCGCCTCCACGATGATCGCCAGCACCGTGGTGCCCAGGATGCCGATCAGGATGGCGCCCTTGACCTTGCGGACGAACAGCACCAGCGTGAACAGCAGGCCGATCACGAAGACGAAGGTCGGCCAGGTCACCAGCTTGCCGCCGAGGCCGAGCTCGACCGGGACGGTGGTGTTCGCGGCGTCCGGGATGCGGTGCACGAACCCGGCGTCGACCAGACCGATGATCATCAGGAACAGGCCGATGCCCACACCGATCGCGGTCTTCAGCTGGGTCGGCACGGCCTTGAACACGGCCGTACGGAGCCCTGTCAGCACCAGGATCAGGATGAGCACGCCCTCGATGACGACCAGGCCCATCGCGTCGGCCCAGGTCATCTCCGGCGCGATCTCGTACGCCACCAGCGCGTTGACGCCGAGACCGGCGGCCAGGGCCAGCGGGAACCGGCCCACCACGCCCATCAGGATGGTGATCACACCGGCGACCAGGGCGGTCCCGGCGGCGAGGGCGGTGATCGGGAGTTTCTGGTCGTCGGCGTCGACACCACCGGCCAGGATGAGGGGGTTGAGGACCACGATGTAGGCCATCGTGAAGAACGTGACGACGCCGCCACGGATCTCCCGGCTCAGCGTCGAGCCGCGCTTGGTTATCTCGAAGAACCGGTCGAACCCGTTCTTCGCGGTTGCCGATTCGGTATCAGCAGACATGCGGACCTTCCGAAAGATGGCGCAGGGGTGAACGCGCGCATGCTTTCAGATGCAAGTACCTAGGTAAAAGGGAAGTGATGTTACAACTCTCACGCGCTGCACCGATGCAATGCGTAGTGGTCGTACCCTGTCGGAGTGAGTGACCTGTCTCCCGCCACGCACACCGGCGAACCCCTGCCGGTCCTCGCCGTGGTGACCGGGACGAAACCGAGGCCCGAACCGCTGGACCCACCCATGGTCCCGTTCGCGCTCGCCGGCGTCGCCGCCTTCGCCCTCGCGTCCCTGATCACCTGGCTGGGCAACGCGCCGCAGTCGTGGGTCGAGATCAGCGTCGCGGGCCTGGTGTGGGGAATCCCGGGCACACTGACCATGGTGGTCCACGATCGGCACCGCAAGCGCCGCCGGGCGCTCACGCACCCGGAGTTCCACGCGGTGGACCAGCCCTAGCTGTGGCCGTAATCCTCGGCCGGCTCACCCGACTCGACCGAGCCGTGGCCACGGCTGACCGCCACCGTCTCGACCTCACTGTCGTCGTACACCGTGGGCAGTTCTTCGACCGGCTGCTCGGCAGCGCTCAGCAGAGCCTCGGAGTGGGCGCCGCACCCGTGGTCGGCGCTGACCGCCCGGCCGTCGTCGGGCGCGTAGAGGTTGCCGCAGACCCCGAACATCGACCGCAGCGAACCGGCCAGCGGCAGATAGAACCCGCAGGTGCCACAGCGGGCGTTACGCGGCGCGGCGGAGGCGATCGGCGCCTCCGGACCGGCATCCCCGTCGTACCACCGCTGGGCCGTCTCCATCCGGCCCTCCTGGGACATCACCCGGGACCGGCCCAGGCCCAGCTCCCAGGAGACGTCCTCGACCGCGGCGTCGTCGCTGAGCACGTAACCCGGAGTGAGCCGGTCGTCGTCGGGAGCGGTCGGCATGAGGTCACCGACGCCGAGGTCGCCGGGCTGCACCCGCTCGTTCCACGGCACCCAGCCGGGGGCGAGCAGAGCGTCCGGCCCGGGCAGCAGGACGGTCTCACAGACGGTCACGTGGCGGCTGCGCGGGACGCGGGTCACGGTCACCGCCCACCGCCAGCCGCGATAGCCGTCGAGGTGGCTCTCGAAGAAGTGGGTCACCACGCGATCGCCCTCGGCGATCACTTCGAGATGCTCACCGATGTCGGCGGGGTCCACTTCGGTGATGGCACCACGGGCCACACCGACGGCATCGGCACAGACCTGGTCGAGTCGGGCGGCGCGGGCGGTGGTCCTGGAGGTCACCCGCCCATTGTTGCCTATCACACCCGGTGACCCGCAACGACTCCCCAGATAGCCGAGCGTCAGAGGCGACGCGGGTCGCCCGGATCAGTCAGGATGGTTCCCATGCCGCAGTTCTCCGCGCTCGGACGCATCGTCGGCACCGGCATCAAGGCGGGCCGGCTGATCGTGCGTGGCTCGGTGCGCGGCGGCGCGTGGGCCACCCGCCGGGTCGGCTCGGCGCGCGCCCGTGGCGCCGCCAACGAGATCGGCATGATCCGGCTGTTCGACCTGCACGCCGTCTCCTGTGCCGGTGACGCGCTCATCGCCATCGGGCTCGCCGGGACGATCTTCAGCGTCCCGCTGGGCGAGGCCCGCAGCAAGGTGGCGCTCTACCTGCTCATCACGATGGTGCCGTTCGCCCTGCTGGCGCCGGTGGTGGGCCCGCTGCTCGACCATTTCCGGCACGGCCGGCGGTACGCCCTGGCCAGCACCTTCCTCGGCCGGGCCTTCCTGGCCTACGTGATGTCCGACAACCTGCTCGGCTGGGGGCTCTATCCGGCGGCCTTCGGTGTGCTGGCGCTGTCCCGGGCGTACGGGGTGGCCCGTTCCGCCGCGGTCCCGCGTCTGCTGCCCGAGGGCATCGGACTGTCTCAGGTGGGCGCGCGTGCCAGCGTCTACGGCACCTTCGCCGGCATCCTCGTCGCACCGATCGGCCTGCTGGCCTTCAAGTTCGGGCCACAGTGGCCGCTGCGGGTCGCCACGATCATCTTCATGGTCGGCATGGTCGTCGCGTTGCGCCTGCCACCTCGTGCCGACTCCGACCCGCCGGAGGCACTCCCCCGCGCCTGGCGCACCGTGCTCGGCATCGGCCGCGGCTCGGAGCGCCCGCTCTCCAACCGCCTGGTCGTCGCCACCCTGATCGGTAGCAGCAGTCTCCGCCTGCTCTACGGATTCCTGCTGCTCTTCCTCACTTTCGCGATCATGGGCGATCAGCTGACCACCGAGGTCTTCGGGATGGAGCTCGGCCGTAACACCGCGGCCGGCCTGGTCGGCGGCGCACTGGCCCTGGGCACGTTCCTGTCCACGGCGGCCGGCACCGGTCTGCGCATTCGCAGGCCCTTGGCGCTGCAATCGAGCGGCCTGATCGTGACGGCCGGCGTCGCCGTGCTCACCACGATCTTCTACAACCTCGCGATGGTCACCCTGCTGGCACTGCTCACCGCGGTCTTCAGCGGCATCGCCAAGCTGGCCGTCGACGCCAGCATCCAGGAACGCGTCCCGGAACGACAGCGGGCCACCGCGTTCGCCCACTCCGAGACGGTTCTCATGCTCGCCTGGGTGACAGGCGGCGGCCTCGGCATCATCCCGTTCGACGGCCGGCTCGGCCTCGGCTTCGCCGCGCTCCTCGCGGTCCTCGCCGCGGCCCGGGCCGCCTGGGCGGCGGCGAGACTGCACAACGAACGCCTTGCGGGCCGGCCCGGCGCCGTTTCCCCAGACCTTCCCGACGATGGGGGTACGGGTGAAGCCGGTCCCCGCCCGCCAGCGCCCGCCGGGCCGCACCGCGGTCCGGACGCCGCGGACCAGCCGACCAGCCGGATCGACACGGACGCGTGGGTCGACGCCGAGGACCCGTGGGCCGACCAGGACCAGACCGTGCCGCTCGGCGCCGGTCGTGGCACACCGTCCCAGCGCCACCCCGGCGCGGCCGCCCACGACACCGACACGCGGCTCGCTGGCCGCGGCCGGCCCCGCGACGACACCGCCCGGCCGGTGTCCGGTCCACGAGACGACGTGGAGCAGACGGGCAGCACTCCGCGTGACAGCACCGGCCGGCCGGGCTTCGGTTCCCGCGACGGTGACACGCAGCGGCTCGGCGACGAGACCGAGCCCGACGGCCGTCGCTGGTGGCGGCGGAAGTCGAGGAGCACGGCCACGGCCGGAACCCGGGAGACCAGGAAGCGGGCACGCCAGAGCCCCGGCAGCACGGCCGGAGGCCCCGGCAGCACTCGTGGCGGATCGGGTGGTCCGAGCGAGCGGGACGATGCCGCTCGGGATGTGGACGACGGCGCATCGTCGGTGGCCCCTCCCGGCTATCACGTGTACCGGCCGTCGTCGGCCGGGACGCAGGATGGTGAGCCGGCGCAGAATGAGGACTCGTGACGTCGTACCCCATCCTCGTAGTGACCGCGGTGACCGCTGAGGCCGATGCCGTCCGCGCCCACCTCGACCCCGGGAATGTCCTGGTCGAGGCCGTAGGCGTCGGCCCCGCCGCCGCTGCCGCCGGAACCGCCCGGCTGCTGGCCGGACGCACCTGCCGCGCCGTCCTGAGCCTCGGCATCGCCGGTGGTTTCCCGGGCCGCGCGGCCGTCGGCGGCCTGGTGATCGGGACCCGCAGCATCGCCGCCGACCTGGGCGCCGAATCCCCGGACGGCTTCCTGCCGATCGAGGAACTCGGCTTCGGAACCAGCATCCTCGAATCCGACCCGCAGCTGGTCAAGGCCCTGCAGTCGTCCCTGCCGGACGCCGTCTCCGGCGACGTCCTGACGCTCGCCACGGTCACCGGCACCGCCGCGACCGCCGACCGCCTGGCCACCCGGTTCCCGGACGCCGTGGCCGAGGCGATGGAGGGTTACGGCGTGGCCATCGCGGCCGCGGGCGTGGGCGTCCCGTTCGCCGAACTGCGCGCGATCTCCAACCCGATCGGCCCCCGCGACCGCGCCGCCTGGCGCCTCGGCGACGCCTTCGCCGCGCTACGCGCCGCTGCCCCTGCTCTCGCCGCCCTTCCCTGACACCTCAGGCCGGCAACAGTGGGTCACGGGCGGCAGGACCCCGAGCCGGGCATCCGCGGGATCGTTTACAGCGAAGCTGTTGCTGTTGTCGATCGTGAGCGGCATGCTGCGCTGAAAGGCATGTGATCGAAACCACGTCGCGAACACCCGAGCGAGGCATCGATGAACGACGGCAAGGCCTCCGAGATGTCGGCCGGTGCGCGCGCCCGGCTGATCGGCGCCGGGTATGCCGCGCAGGGGCTGGGCTACGCGGCGGTCGTGACAGCATTGCCGGCGTTCAAGGACCGGCAGGGCATCGACGACACGTTCGTCTCGGCGGTTCTGCTGCTCGTGGTCGTCGCGGCGGCTGGCGGATCGATGCTGGCCGATCGGATCGCGGCCCGCTGGGGCAGCCGGTACGCACTCGCGTCCGGACTGTTCCTGATCGGTGCGGGCCTCGCCGGGACCACGTTCTGGTCACCCAATGCGATCTTCGCGGCGATCTTTCTGGCGTACGGCGTGGGCCTCGGCGCGGTCGACGCCTCGCTGAGCATGCAGGGCGTCCTGGTGCAGGCCCGGCTGGGCCGCAGCGTGATGAGCCGGCTGTTCGCCGCGTACACGGCGGCGGCGATCGCCGCCGCGCTGCTCATGTCGGGGGCGCTGAAGACCGGGGCGGGCGCGGCCGTGGCGGTCGGTGTGGCGTCGGTCTTCGCGGTGCTGGTGGGGCTGGCGGGCTGGCGGCTGTTCGAACCGGGCCGGACCCTGCGATCGAGCGTGGCGCATGCCGAGAGCGGCCGGAGCGTACGCCCGATCGTCATCGTCTGCGGCATGCTGATCTTCACGGCGTTCCTCGTGGACTCGGCGGTCAGCACGTGGAGTTCGGTCTACCTGCAGGACTCGCTGGCCGCGGCTCCGGCGGTGGCCCCGCTGGGCTACGCCGCCTACCAGGGCGCCGTACTGGTGAGCCGTCTGGTGGCCGATCACGTGGTGCCACGGGCCGGCCGGGTGCTGATCGCCGTCGGCGCGCTGATCTTCTGCGGGATCGGGTGCGGCCTGGTGGTGGCGCTTCCGGCCATCGGTGCGGCGGTGGCCGGTTTCGCGGTCGCCGGTATCGGGGTCGGGGTGCTGGTGCCGCTGGCGTTCAGCGCGGCCGGTGAGGCGGCGCTGGAGAGCAGCGACGAGGTCATCGCCAAGGTCAACCTGTTCAACTACGGCGGCGCGCTGCTCGGCGCGGTGCTGCTGGGTGCGCTGTCCGAGCCGATCGGCCTGCAGTGGGCGTTCGCGATCCCGGTGGTCGCGGTGATCGCCACCTTGCCGCTGGCCCGCCGGGTCGGTCACCTGACCACCCGTGAACCCGCCGTCAGCTGACCCGGGTGTGTCGTGGCGCCGTCTCAGGCGCGCTGAGACAGCGGTACGGCACAGCCGCGGAAATCGGAGACGAGACGGCCACTCAGCGTGATCGACCGCGGTGGTTAAGCTGTCCGCGTGCCTAAGCTGGTGGATCACGATCTGCGACGGGCGGAGCTGCTGGCTGCCGCCTGGCGGGTGGTTCGGTCACGCGGCGTGGAGGGCACCACGACCCGGGCCATAGCGGACGAAGCGGGCTGCTCGCTGAGCGTGCTGGCACATTTCCTGGGCGGCAAGGACGACATCCTGGTAGCCGCGCAGAAGGCCATCTACGACCGGATCGTGGAGCGCGCCTTCGAGATCGGTGGCGACCTGTTCGGGCTGGACGGGTTGCGGGCCGCGCTGGAGGCGGTGCTGCCGCTGGACGACGAGCGGGCCGCCGACGCGCACGTGAACGTGGCGTTCGCCGGGGCCGCGCTGTCGCACCCGCGGCTGGCCGAGTCGCGGCGTGACTCGCACCGGGTGATCCGCGGACACCTGATCAACTGCCTGCGCGAGGCGCGGGAGCTGGGTGAGCTGCGGGCCGGGGTCGACGATGAGGCCGTGATCGACGACTTCATCATCCTGGTCGAGGGCAGCACCCTGCTCATGCTGGTGGACGGCTGGGCCGAGGAGGGACGCGCCGACCGGCTGTCCCGCCTCGCCAACCAGTTCGTCGATCAGTTGCGCGCTTGAGCTTTGATCAGCTCCTGGTACCAGTAGTAGGAGTCCTTCGGCGTACGCGAAAGGTCGTCGAAGTCGACGTAGATCAGGCCGAACCTCTCGTCGAAGCCGGCGGCCCACTCGAAGTTGTCGATCGCCGACCACACGTAGTAGCCGTCCACCCGGACGCCGGCGGAGATGGCGTCGGACACCGCCGAGAGATGGGCGTCGAGGTACGCGATGCGCCGCTCGTCGTGGACCCGGCCGTCCGGCCCGGGCGGCGCGTCATGGAACGAGGCCCCGTTCTCGGTGATGATCACGGGCGGTAGTGACGGGTAGCGCTTCTTCAGCGTCACGAGGATCTCGGTGAGCCCGGACGGCACGATCGCCCACCCGAAATCGGTACGCTCGTCGCTCTTCACCGGCACCGGCGAGAACGGCATACCATCCGGAATGTCCACTTCGAGCACGCCGCTGTAGTCCTTGCCGGCCTTCGGCGCCTCGATCATCGTCGGCTCGTAGTAGTTGACGCCGTAGAAGTCGAGCCGCGCCCCGATCAGCTCCAGGTCCCGGTCGAGCTGCGCGTCCGGCACACCCACACCGGCCCGGATCAGTTCGCTCGGATAGTCGCCGAGCAGGATCGGGTCGGAGAAGGTCCAGTTGGTGAGGTCGGAGAAGAGCGTCGCCGCCGCGACGTCCTCGGCGGATTCGGTGGCCGACGTCACGGGGAAGTGCTGGCTCGCGACCCCGACGCCTCGAGCCCCATGGGTACGCAGAACCTGCACCGCCAGCCCGTGGGCGAGCAGCTGGTGATGCCCGGCCGGCAACGCGCCGAGCCCCAGGCCACGCGCCGGGGCGTGATCGGCGAGCGCGTACCCGTACAGCGTGTGCACGTTCATCTCGTTCATGGTGATCCAGTCCCGGACCCGGTCGCCGAGGCGCAACGCGAGCGTGCTGGCGTAGTCGGCGAGCCGGTGCGCGGTGTCCCGGTTCATCCAGCCGCCGGCGTCCTCGAGCTCCTGGGGCAGGTCCCAGTGGTAGAGCGTCGGGACCGGTCGAAGCCCGTTCTCCAGGATCGAGTCGACGAGCCGGTCGTAGAAACCGAGGTCACCGCCGAGCACCCGGGGCCAGGAGAACGAGAACCGGTAGTCCTGCACGCCGGCCGCGGCGATCAGAGCGATGTCGGACTCGTACCGGTGGTAGTGGTCGATCGCCACCCGACCGTCCTGACCGTTCCGGACGGTTCCGGGGCGGGCCGTGAAGGTGTCCCAGATGCTCGGGCCCTTGCCGCCCGTGTCGGCCGCGCCCTCGATCTGGTACGCCGAGGTGGACATGCCGAACCGGAAACCGGGTGGGAACTGGGGGTACAAGGTGGATCCTTTCAGTGGATCGCCCGAAGGCGGGGTAACAGGGCCAGCGCGAGCAGCGCGAAACCGGCCGTGACCAGGTAAAGCGTTTGATAGCCGCCGAGCGTGGTGACGATCGGCGCGGCCAGTACCGGGGCGAGCATCTGCGGCAGGGTGCCGGCCACGTTCGCGACGCCGAGCATGGTGGCCCGGGTCTCCGGGTCGGGCAGCACCTGGGTGAGCACGGCCATGTCGACCGCGATGTAGGCGCCCCAGCCGACACCGACCAGCACGGACGCGGCGATCACCACGGGCACGACCGGGACGAGGGCCATCAGTGTGGTGCCGATCGCCAGGACGACCGCGCCGGCCGCCACGAAGACGCGACGCTTCTCCCAGCGGTCGGACAGGACTCCCCCGGCGAAGCCGAAGATGCCGGCGAACAGCACGTTCACCACGGTCACGATGAGAACCCAGGTGGCCGCGTCGTCGACACCGACCTCGTCCGACAGGTAGTAGAGCAGGTAGACCAGTACGAGCGCGTTGACCAGGTTGAGCAGGAACCGGATCACCCAGGCCCAGGCGAACTGCCCGCCGGGCCACCGCCACCGCCGCGGCGCATCGATCGGGACGATGACCGTCTCGCGGTGGACGATCAGGATGGCCGCGCCGAGGGCGGGCACAGCCACGGCTATCGCGATGTAGCCCACCGTCTGGCTACCCGCGACGACCGCGACGGCCGTACCGAGAATGACCCCGATGATCTGAGCCACCCCGAAGAGTGCCCCGACCGTGCCGCGTTGCCGCTCGGGAACCCGATCGCCGATCATCGCCGCCAGCGCCGCGAGCGGCCCGTTGAGCCCGACCTGCACCAGGATCCACCCGGTGACCATGAGCGCCGTGCCGTCCGCCATCGAGAGCAGGAGCAGCCCCGCCACACCGACCGCGGTCCCGGCGATGAAGATCGGACGGCGTGAGCCCAGCCGGTCGGAGATCAGTCCCCACAATGGATTGGCTACCAGCGACGCCGCCGCGCCCCAGGCGGTGACCAGGGCGAGCAGCGCCTCCTTGCCGTCGTCCCCGGCCAGCCGGGCCGCCTGCTCGGGGAGCAGGATCTGGATCGGCCCGAACCAACCGGCGGCCACGCCGATCATGGCGAGCGCGTAAGCGACCATCCATGATCGGCGGACCGGTGTTTCAACGAGCGTCACGCACGGGACCTTTCCCACATCACCGTGTACGCCTCAGCACCGCTGAGCAGCTGCTTCTTCAGGAGCGGGCCATCGGATCCGGCCTGGTTGATCAGGTCGACGATCCAGTCGGCGTAGAGCCCGTACTGGGCGACGCCGTCGGTGTTGAGGTTGAAGGTCCGGCTGCCGTAGACCTGCTTGTTCACCGTGGTGCCGTTGGTCGCGGTGAACGGGTAGGTGAGCGGGCTGGACCCGGCGTTGAGGCGGGGGGCTGCCTGCGGGCCCAGCCCGTTCACGTCGGTGCCGACGCCGTACCCGGTGATCTTGGAGCCGTTGGCGAGTGCCCGGTGGGTGCGCCATTCGTCGAGGAAGGTGCCGGTGTCCTGGCCGTCGTCGCTGGCCGAGAAGGCGTAGCTTGCGACGAAGCCACCGAGGCCGAGGATCCGGTTGACCAGCGCCGGGTCGGACCAGGTGTGCACCGACGCGACGCCGGGGTAGTTCGCCTGCTGGGCGAGGTCGAGGACCGCCGACGCGGTCTTCACCCCCATGTGGTCCAGGTGGATGATCATCCCCCGGTCCATCATCTTCTGGATGAGGTACGTGCCGAGCTCGGTCAAGCCTCGCGTGTTGCAGATCTTGCCGCTCGGGTAGACCGGAAGGATCGTGCCGGCCGGCAGACCGACGCCGAGCTGGAGCAGTTTCGCGAAGTCGTCACTGACCAGCGGCTGCTCGTTGTCGGACGGCCCGGTGCAGCTCGTCGCCTGCCACCAGCGACCGGTGGAGAGCAGGTTGCCGACGTTGATCGCGGCGCCGGTGACGCCCTCGTCGAACCGGGTACCGCCGAACGCATTGTCGAACTTGTGCACCGGGTAGAGGCCACTGACCCCGATGCTCTCCAGCTCGTTGAGCCCGGCGTCGATGTCGGCCTTGGTGCACTGCGCGACGTTGTTGATCTCACGACAGTTGAAGATCTCGGAGTTCTCCACGCCGATCGTGACGGCGAGTTTGCCCTGCGCGGCGATGCTGCGTACCTCGGCCGGGGTCTTGGCCAGCCGGAAGAAGCCCCTGCCGGGACCGCCACTGCGGGCGTCCACATAGTCCTGCATCTTCTTCAGGTATGTGGCCTGCGCACGGATCTGGTCCATCTCGTTGCAGGAGGTGTGCTCGGGCGTGAGCTCGCAGATCACCCGGTTCGCGACGAGCAGCACGTTGAGCACCCGCTGGCCGGACATCCAGGCACGTTCCAGGCTGCGGAAGTAGGACGCCTCGTGCAGCAGCGTGTCGTACTGCGGCCAGTCGCCGAAGGTGGGCCAGCCGTCCTCGGCCGAGTTGATCGGGTCGGTGCCGGAGAGGATCGCCTCGAGCAGCGCGCCCCAGCCGAGGGTTCCGTGCGAGGCGCAGCCTTTGAGGGCCACGGAAACACCACCGGGGGCGTACGCGTCACCGCAGTGCAGTGCTCCGCCGAAGGCCTCACCGGCCGTGACGTGCGCGTGCGCGTCGATCCAGCCGACCAGCTTGCCGTTGGCGTCGACGCCCGGAGCCGGTGTGCCGCTGACACCGGTGGCGATGTCCGGGATCGCGGCGCAGCCGGAGGCCGGTGCGAGCTTGAAGGTGCTGCCGCCGGTGCCGAGTCCGCCGAGGTACTGGCCCATCTGCTGACCGGTCGACGTGTTCACGAACTTGTGGGTGCTGCCGTCGGTGGTGACGGTCCAGTCGGCGCGGACGCCGTATTCGGCTCCGGCCCACACCCAGTTCAGCACGCTCTGATAGGGCGGCGCGCCGTCCTGGTCACGCAGGACGTAGCGGCCGAGCTGGGTGGCTTCGAGCCGGAACGGTTCAGCACTCGACACCGAGCTCTTGAAGCCGTAGCCGACCGAGTCCTTCCAGACGTACCCCAGCGAGTTCGATCCGTTGAAAGCCTGGAGGGTGACGCAAGCGCCCTCCAGGTCGTTAGCGGGCGTCCAGCTCGCGGCTCCTTGGGCGGGCGCGGACAGCCCACCGACGAGGCCGAGCACCAAGACGCCCGCGACCAGCTTACGAGCCACGCGGCACCCCCTTGGTCGATCACTTGATCCAACAAAGCGGAGTGTAGGAAGGATCACACCTCGGAAGCCAGAGGAAGACGTGAATATTTTTCCCTGGAGAACGGACTAGCGTGAGAGGGTGGCGCTTTCTCTCGCGGTCTCGCCGTGCCCCAACGACACCTTCGTGTTCCACGCGCTCGTGCACGGTCTCGTCCCTGGCGCCCCGCCGATCGACCTGACCTTCGCCGACGTCGACGTCACCAACACGGCCGCCCTCGACGGCACATTCGACCTGGTCAAGGTCAGTTATGCGGCGCTGCCGTGGCTGCTGGACGACTATGAGCTGCTGCCCTGCGGCGGCGCGCTCGGCCGGGGCTGCGGACCGCTCGTGCTCACCAACGGCCGCACCGACCTCGACGGCGCGACCGTGGCCGTCCCCGGTGACCGCACCACGGCGTACCTTCTGTTCCGCCTCTGGGCCGCCGACCGGGGGCCGGCGAAGATCGAGGTCGTCCCGTTCCACCAGATCATGCCCGGAGTCGCCGAAGGCCGCTTCGACGCCGGCCTGGTCATCCACGAGGCCCGATTCACGTACCAGCGATATGGTTTGACCGCTCTGGCCGATCTCGGTAAGTGGTGGGAGACCGACACCGGCCTGCCGATCCCGCTCGGTGCCATCCTCGCCAAGCGGGACACCGTCGATCCGGTGCGAGCCACCGAGTGGATCCGCGAATCCCTCCGGTACGGCTGGCGCGACCCCTCCGTCAGCCAGGACTTCATCCTCGCCAACGCGCAGGAGATGGAGCCGGCCGTGGTGAAACAGCACATCGAGCTCTACGTCAACGAATTCACCCTGGAACTGGGCAAAGACGGACTCGCCGCCGCCGACGCCCTGCTCGGACGTGCGGCGGCGGCGGGTCTGACGCCTGCTGTGCCGTCGCTGCTGTAACGGCGTCCTTGCGGTAGCCGCTCAGGTCTCGAACTCGCGGGCGACCGCGTGCACCAGCTGCGCGATCTTCAGCGAGGTCTTCTTGTCCGGGTAGCGCCCCCGCTGGAGCGACGGCTGCACCGAGCTCTCCAGCACCTTGATCATGTCCTCGATCATGCTGGCCAGCTCGTCCGCCGGGCGGCGGCGCAGCTCGGCCAGGGACGGCGGAGCGTCCAAGAGCTTCACACCCATGGCCTGCGCGCCTTTCCGGCTGTCGACGACGCCGAACTCGACCCGCTGACCCGTTTTCAGTTCCGTGACCCCCGCCGGCAGCGCACCCTTGGGAAGGAACACGTCTCCGCCCTCATCACTGGTGACGAAGCCGAATCCCTTCGTAGCGTCGTACCACTTCACTCGACCCGTGGGCACCGCTGACCTCAACTTCACTCAATGGACACAACCGCTCACGCCAAGGCTATCTAGCGGATAGCCCGCGGCCCAACTGCAATCTCACTGAGTAACGTCGGAAACACGGTCAGATCCGGCAGGATGTGTGCGGCCCCGGCATCGCGGAGTTCCGCCTCCGAACACGGCCCGGTCGCCACACCGATTCCGGGGACGCCCGCGGTCCGTGCCGCGACCATGTCCGCCACGTGATCACCGACGTACCACCGCACGCCGTGCTCCACGAGCGCGGTCGCCTTGCCCTCGGCGAACAGGTCGCCGGCCAACTCGTCGGGGTGCATGCCCAGGTGGTCGAGGTGCAGACGGGCCAGGCGGCCGAGTTTCGACGTGACCACCACGATCCGCAGGCCGGCCGCGCGTACCGCCTCGAGAGTCTCGACGGCGCCGGGTGTCGGCAGGCTCGGAGTGATCGCCAGCTCCTCGTAGAGGGCGCGATAGGCGGTGACCGCCTCCTCCACCTGCTCCTCCGGGAACCAATACCGCAGCTCGGTCCGCAACGGCGGACCGAGCCGGGACACCGCGAGATCGGCGTCGACGAAGACGCCGGTCTCGGCGGTGAGTGCCAGGTACGCCTCCCGGATACCCGGACGGGAGTCGATCAGCGTCATGTCCAGGTCGAAACCGACCGCTGGGACGTCAGTCACCCTGGCCGTGGGTGGCCCGGTAGGTCAGGCTCTCCACCGGAAGAGGGAAAGTCTGGTCGTCGCCGAAGGGGGACGGGGCCGCCGCGCGGTCGGAGATGAGCTCGGAGACGTGCATCCGGCCCTTCATGTCCACGCCCCGCGGGCCATGGGAGTTCTCCCCCGTCGGCACCTTGGTGCCCGGCAGGTTGGCCTTCGCCACTTCGGTCCTCCTCAGATCGAACGTCCGGCCACGCCCGGACCCACCACCATCGTCCCATGAACGTTAGCGTTGAAGACGATGGCCACCACATTCGCCGATCAACTCCGGTCGCTCCCCGACGAGGCTCTGGGCGCGCTCATTGCGCTGCGCCCCGATCTCGTCATCCCGGTGCCGGCCGACATCTCGGCCCTCGCCGTGCGCGCACAATCCCGTAACTCGGTCGCCCGCTGTCTGGACGGCCTCGACGAGTTCACCCTCGCCGTCCTCGACGCGGCCCGCCTCACCCGGGCCGCCGACACGGCGCTGACCTCGGTCGACGCCATTCTCGAGCTGACACCGGGCATCCCCGGTGGCGACGTCGTGGCAGCGATCGACCGGCTCCGCGTCCGCTTCCTGCTGCACGGTCCACCGGACGGGCTGCACGTGGTCGGCGCCGTCGACGAGGTCACCTCGCCGTACCCTGCCGGGCTCGGCCGGCCCGCCGACTTCCTCGACCCGCAGACCGCCGCCCTCTGTGCCGACCGTGCCCGGCTGCGCCGCACCGTGCTGTCCGCACCGCCGGGCGCCCGCGCCGTCCTCGACCGGCTCGCCGCCGGTCCCCCGGTCGGGGCCCTCGCCCGTGACTCGGTCGCCGAACCGGTGCGCTGGCTGGTCGAGCAGCACGTGCTGGTGCCCGTCTCAGAGGTCGGCCGGAGCCCGCGGCCCGACGGTGAGCTGGTCGAACTTCCCCGCGAGATCGGCATGTTGCTGCGTCGCGAAACCGGCCCGCTCGGCGTTCTGCGCCCGCAACCGCCGGTGCCCGACGGCTCGTCCCGCGGTCCGCGGGCCGCCGACTCGGCCGGCGCCGGGCAGACCATGGAGGCGGTCCGCGCCACCGAGTCGCTGCTCGAGGCCCTCGCCACCGAGCCGGCCCCGGTCCTGCGCACCGGCGGCCTCGGCGTGCGCGACCTGAAACGCCTGGCCAAGGCTGCCGGCATCGACGAGGCCGGTGCGGCGCTGCTCATCGAGACGGCATACGCGGCGGGCCTGCTCGGTGAGTCCGAGATCGGCCCGTCCCAGGACGTCTTCATGCCCACCGGGGCGTACGACCTGTGGCGCGCCACCGGCATCGCACACCGCTGGGCCGCCCTGGCCCGGGCGTGGCTCGCCATGACCCGGCAGCCCGGTCTCGTCGGCCGCCGCGACGAACGGGACCGGCCGATCAACGCCCTCGCGCCGGACGCCGAACGGGCCGGGTCACCCCAGGCCCGCCGGGAGGTGCTGGGCGCCCTCGCCGACCTGGAACCCGGCGCCGCACCCGGTCTCGACGACCTGCTGGCGCTGCTCGCCTGGCAGGCGCCACGGCGGGCCCGCGGCCGGGAGGCGGTGCACACCGACGCGTACGCCGGAGCGGCCCAGCTCGGGGTCACCGGATTGGGAGCGCTCACCTCGTACTCCCGGGTGTTGTTGACCGACGCCGGCCCGGACGACAGCGATCCGCTCGGACTGCACCCCGAGGACGCCCACGCCGACGCGGTCCGCGCCCTCGACCAGCTGCTGCCCGCGCCCGTCGACCACATCCTGGTGCAGGCCGACCTGACCGTGATCGTCCCCGGACCGCCCGAACCCGAGCTAGCCGGCGAGCTCGACGTCCTGGCCGACCCCGAGTCGGCGGGCGGCGCCAGCGTCTTCCGGGTCACCCCGGCCAGCGTCCGGCGCGCCCTCGACGTCGGCTATCAGGCCGCCGACCTGCACGAACTGTTCCGGCGCCGCTCCCGCACCCCGGTGCCGCAGACGCTGACGTACCTGATCGACGACGCCGCCCGGCGGCACGGCGGCCTGCGCACCGGTTCGGCCGGTTCTTACCTGCGCAGCGACGACGAGGCCCTGCTCGCCGAGGTCGTCGCCGACAAGCGCGTGACCGGCCTGGACCTGCGGCGGATCGCGCCCACTGTGCTGGTCAGCCCACGCCCGGTGGCCCGTCTGCTCGGTGCGCTGCGCGAGGCCGGCTACGCCCCGGTCGCCGAGGACGCCGGTGGCGCGACCGTCCTGACCAGACCGAAAGCCAGGCGGTCACCGACCCGCTCCCCGCGGACCGTCGAACCGGCCGGCCCTGTGCTGACGGGCCCGCGCCTGGCCGGCGTCGTCGAACAGCTCCGCCGCGGCGACATCGCGACCAGGGCCGCCCGACGCGCGCCGGTCACCGTGCGGGCCGCCCATGGCCAGGCGATCCCCGGCCTCACCGCGGTCCAGCAGCACACCCAGGCCATGGCGGTCCTCCAGCAGGCGGTCCGCGACAAGGCCCGCGTCTGGGTCGGTTACGTCGACTCCCACGGCGCGACCCTGTCCCGTCTGGTCCGGCCGGTCTCCCTCTCCGCCGGTTACCTGCGGGCCGAGGACGAACGGGGCGAGAGCCTGCACACCTTCGCCCTGCACCGCATCACCGCGGCGGTCACCGAGGAGTAGTCCCTGACTTATCCGGCTTGCGACTAGATGGCGAAAGGACAGTAGCCTTTCGCCATCTAGTCATTGGCTTTTATCAACGAGGCGGGCAGTGCCATCACGCCTGTAGCCAATCAGTACGCCGTGGTGACAAAACGCATCTGGAGTTTCAGCGACGTGCGGACGCACGATGGCGGACCGCATGCTGATCTACCGGAGCCTGCTTCGAGTCGAGCCCGCCAGCACGTCATCGGCGAGGGCACGTCACCCAGCCGGATCGACGAACCACCCGACCTCACCTTCGCTTTTCGAATCCACTCGTCGCACAGGATGCCGACACTGCGGCGGAACGGGCCGCCTTCGACGAACTGGACAGGCTCACCGTGCTGTTCGCCGACCAGTAGTGGTCTTTGCCGGGTCGTGCGCCCCCGATTTACAGCGCACGACCCGGCCGTAAGGTCCGACGCGCGAGAGGGCCGAAAGGTTGTAAGCGAATTTCGTGGCACACTTGAGGGTCGTCTTTTTAGGCCTTCGGAGGTTGTACGGGTGAGCGGCGGACCACTGATCGTGCAGTCGGACAAGACCCTGCTTCTGGAGGTGGATCACCCGGACGCCCAAGCCTGCAGGATGGCGATCGCGCCGTTCGCGGAGCTGGAGCGCTCGCCCGAGCATGTGCACACCTACCGGCTGACCCCGCTGGGCCTGTGGAACTCGCGGGCCGCCGGCCACGACGCGGAGAGCGTGGTCGATGCGCTGATCAAGTTCTCCCGCTACCCGGTTCCGCATGCCCTGCTCGTGGACGTCGCCGAGACGATGGATCGCTACGGTCGTCTGCAGCTGCTCAACGACCCGGTGCACGGGCTGGTCCTGCGTGGCCTCGACAAGATCGTGCTGATCGAGGTGGCGAAGTCGAAGAAGCTGGCGGGCATGCTCGGCGCCCGCCTCGACGACGAGACGATCGCGGTGCACGGCTCCGAGCGGGGCCGGCTCAAGCAGGCGTTGCTGAAGCTGGGCTGGCCGGCCGAGGACCTGGCCGGCTACGTCGACGGCGAGGCGCACGAGATCGATCTAGCCGAGGACGGCTGGACGCTCCGTTCGTACCAGCAAGAGGCCGTTGATGGTTTCTGGGCGGGTGGCTCAGGGGTCGTCGTGCTTCCGTGCGGTGCCGGAAAGACGCTGGTCGGCGCCGCGGCGATGGCGACCGCGAAGGCGACCACGCTGATCCTGGTGACCAACACGGTCGCCGGCCGGCAGTGGAAACGGGAGTTGCTGGCCCGCACCACGCTCACCGAGGACGAGATCGGCGAGTACAGCGGGGAGCGTAAGGAGATCCGCCCGGTCACGATCGCGACGTATCAGGTGCTGACGTCCCGCCGGGGTGGGGCGTTCACGCATCTGGATCTGTTCGGCGCGCGTGACTGGGGCCTGGTCATCTACGACGAGGTGCACCTGCTGCCGGCGCCGATCTTCCGGTTCACCGCCGACCTGCAGGCCCGCCGCCGGCTCGGCCTGACCGCGACGCTGGTCCGCGAGGACGGCCGCGAGGGTGACGTGTTCTCGCTGATCGGCCCGAAACGCTACGACGCCCCGTGGAAGGACATCGAGGCGCAGGGCTGGATCGCTCCGGCCGAGTGTGTCGAGGTCCGGGTGACGCTGACCGACGCCGAGCGGATGTCGTACGCGGTGACCGAGGCCGAGGAGCGCTACCGGGTGGCGGCGACCGCCCGGACCAAGCTGCCGGTGGTCAAGGCTCTGGTCGAACGGCACCCGGGTGAGCAGGTGCTGGTGATCGGCGGTTTCCTGGACCAGTTGCACGAGCTCGGTGAATATCTTGATGCCCCGATCGTGCAGGGTTCGACGACGAACAAGGAGCGGGAGCGTCTGTTCGACGCATTCCGGGACGGTTCACTTCGGACACTGGTGCTGTCGAAAGTCGGCAACTTCTCCATCGACCTGCCGGAGGCGGCGGTCGCGATCCAGGTGTCCGGCACGTTCGGCTCACGTCAGGAGGAGGCCCAGCGTTTGGGCCGGGTCCTGCGTCCGAAGGGCGACGGCCGGCAGGCCCACTTCTACACGGTGGTCTCCCGGGACACCATCGACACGGAGTACGCCGCCCACCGTCAGCGCTTCCTGGCCGAACAGGGCTACGCCTACAAGATCATCGACGCCGATGACGTGCTCGGCCCGCCCCTGCCCAAGATCGACTGACTGACATACTTCCATCCGTGAAGATCACGGGGAATCACCAGTTCACCTACCGAACGTTCCGTCTCGTATGCCTTGAGGCCTTCCCCAGAAGGCACGTTCTCCAGGGAGTCGGAGCGATCGGTCTGGTGCTCATCCTGTTCACCGGCGTCGAGTCGGACAAGACGGTCCCGATCGTCGGGCTCGCGTTCTGCGTCGTGATGCCCGAGCTGTTCGCCCTGCTGTCCTGGTTCCCTCAGCGACAGCAGGCGAACCAGCCGACCCATTACGAGCTCGACGACACCGGGCTCCACGTCCACACGGCCACCAGCGACGTGCGAGTGACCTGGCCAGGCGTGACGTGGGTGAAGACCCACCGTCACGCCTGGATGGTACGGAACGGCGCAACCCAGCTCCCGATCCCCCGAGCGGCTTTCAGCCCGGACGACCAGGCCACGTTCGACGCCTTCGTCGCCGCACGAGCCGCCATCAAGCCCTGATTCATCAGCCCGGCAAACCACCGCTGCGGATGACCCGGCATACGCCAGCGGCAGACACCGCCGCCCGGACGCACCTCCCCGCCCCGAGCCCCTGACCTCGGACCCACGCCCCGAACCCACGCCTCGGACCCGCCGCCTCGCACCCCCGCGCCCGGACTCCCACGCGCTGGCCCCCGGCGCCTCGGACTCGGTCTCGGACCCGCCGCCCGACCCCCACGTCCCGGACTTTCCCGCCCCGGATCCTCCCCGGGCCGCCGCCGCGGACTCCCACGCCCGGTCTCCCACGCCCGGACTCGCACGCCCGGACTTTCCCGCTCAGGATCCCGCCTCGGAGGACGCATACGCTGGGCGGGTTTGACCCGTTTCGACGAACGGGTCGGCGACTTGATCGTCAAGCCGCCTTGAAAGCCAGCAGCGGGGCGATGGGCTCCACCCGCCTTGGTCAACTATGTCGATCTCCACTGTAGAGACAGACGGGTGGCGGCCCGCTCGGCGCGGATCTCCATGAGGTCGCCGAGGATGACGGCTCGATCGTGGACCACCGGCTGGTCGTCCATGGCGTAGGTGGTGCGCTCGCTGACGAACACCGCCCCGCCGACCGGCCGCTGAAGGTGGCCGGCGATCGGCTCTTCGAGCAGGCCCGGAACGATCCGTTCCGAGGCCCGGACGATGGTGACTCCCGCTTCCGCGAGCGCCACGTAAAGCGACATCAGCCGGAAGGCCTCGCCGCGGACCCGGGATCCGTGCGGCTCCGGTACCCACGACGTCTGGTGGATCACCGGCTTGCCGCCGAGCAGTCGTAGTCGCTCCAGTCGCAACCCACGCCCGCTGACGTCAGCCGAGTCCTCCAGCGAGACGGACAGCACCTCGGTGGTCACGGCATGGCCCTGTTCGCGCAGGTCCTCGACGAAGCTGCGCAGCGTGTCGACCCGATAGGCGGCCTGCACCGGCGCGATGAACGTCCCGCGACCAGCCTGCTGGATGATCAGTCCCTCGTCGCGGAGTTCCTGCAGTGCCTGACGCAGTGTCATCAGCGTGACGCCGTACTGAGCACTCAGATCCCGCTGCGCCGGAAGGGCATCACCCGGCCGATAGGTCCCTTCCCGGATCTTGTCGGCCAGATCAGCGGCAATGCGCCGGTACGCGGGAACCCTCACACCTCACAGTCTGGCCCATCACGATCGAACGCCTTCCGGAACCCGGCCGCGGCCACACCGAGCACACCCAGCACCGCCCTCACGATCGAACGCCACCCGAGCCCGGCCGCGCGGCCACACCGAGCACACCCAGCGCCGCCATCATGGTCGAGCGCCGTCCGGCAGCCGGCCGGCATCAAGGTCGAGCGCCTTGCGCAACCCGGCCACGGTCGCGCCGAGTTCGTCCGGTGTGCCGCCCTCCAGGACGCGCCGCATCAGCGCGGCCCCGATGACGACCCCATCGGCGGACTGCACCGCGGTCAGGGCGTCATCGGGTGTGGCGACACCGAAGGCGAGCAGGACCGGCCGGTCGGTGAGCTGCCGCAGGTCGGCGGCGAGCCGGCCGCCCGAGGCCGCGAACTGTGCGCCCGTGGTGCCCATGGTCGAGACCGCGTAGACGAATCCGCGGGACGCCGCGGCGATCTCGGCGAGCCGCTCCGCTGAGGTGGTCGGCGCGGCCAGCAGTGTGAGATCGACGCCGGCCGCTGCGGCCGCCTCGGCGAGCGACGCCGACTCGTCGATCGGCAGGTCCGGAACGATCAACCCGTGGATCCCGGCCGCCGCCAGGTCACGGCAGAAGTCGGCTGCGCCACGGTGGACGACGAGGTTGTAGTAGGTCATGGCGATCAGCGGGACGTCGATCCGGACCGCTGCCACCTCGTCGAGCAGGCCGCGAACCGTGACACCGCGCCGCAACGCCCGGCCGGAGGCCTCCTGGATGACGGGCCCGTCGAGGATCGGATCGGAGAACGGCAGTCCGATCTCGATCGCGTCGGCACCGGCCCGCGCGTATGCGGTCAGATAGTCGATCCAGTCGGCTCGGATGCCACCGGTCACATAGGGCACCAGCAGCGACCTGCCTTCGGAACGTCGCCGCCGCAGGTGGGTCTCGATCACGATGCCTCCATCAGCGTCGCCATGTCCTTGTCGCCCCGGCCGGAGAGCGTCACCAGCACCGTCGACCACGGTGGGAGCTCGCCCGACTCGGCGGCACGGATCACCCAGGCGATGGCGTGCGCCGACTCGAGGGCGCACAGGATCCCCTCGGTGCGGGCCAGCCGTTGGAGGGCCGGGATGACCTCGGCGTCGCCGACCGTGACGTAGCGGGCCCGGCCGGTGTCCCTGAGGTGGGCGTGTTCCGGCCCGATGCCGGGGTAGTCGAGGCCGGCGGCGATCGAGTGAGCCTCGGTGACCTGCCCGTTCTCGTCCTGCAGGAGGTACGACCGGAACCCGTGCAGCACGCCGACCTGCCCGAACGCGACGGCCGCGCCACCCTCGGCCTCGACGCCGACGAGCTGCGCCCCGGTGTCGGCGAATCCGGCGAACGTGCCGGCCGCGTTGGAGCCGCCGCCGATGCAGGCGACCACGTAGTCGGGGGTGCCAGTGCTGAGCTCGGCTGCGCACTGGCGCCGGGCCTCGTCGCCGACGACCCGCTGGAGCTCCCGGACCATCCAGGGGTAGGGGTGCGGTCCCATCACCGAGCCGAGGCAGTAGTGGGCCTCGTCCACGCAGGTGACCCAGTGCCGCAGCGCTTCGCTGGTGGAGTCCTTGAGGGTGCGGGTGCCGCTGGTGACGGGGATGACCTCGGCGCCGAGCATCTTCATCCGGAAGACGTTGAGGGCCTGCCGCTCGATGTCGACCTCGCCCATGAAGACCGTCGCGTCGAGGCCGAGAAGCGCCGCCGCGGTGGCGGTGGCGACGCCGTGCTGGCCGGCGCCGGTCTCGGCGAGGAGCCGGGTCTTGCCCATCCGCTTGGCGAGCAGCGCCTGCCCGAGCACGTTGTTGATTTTGTGGGAGCCGGTGTGCGCCAGGTCCTCGCGCTTGAGCAGGAGGTTGATGCCGAGCTCCTCGGACAGCCGCCAGGCCGGGGTGAGCGCGGTCGGCCGGCCGGCGTGGACGGCGAGCAGCCGATCGAGATCGCGGCGGAACCGCGGGTCGGCCCAGGCGTCGCGGAACGCCTCCTCCAGCTCGGCGCACGCGGGGATCAGCGACTCGGGCACGTAACGGCCGCCGTACTCCCCGAAGCGACCGGACGAGCCGGGGTCGGACATGACGCCGGCGGCAGGACGAGTGACACCCGTGGCCGGGCGCGGCAACGCGACCTCGGTCATGACAGCCTCCAACTGTTCTAGAACTGAGTTCTAGAACAGTTATACACAACTGCTGGCTACTCGGGAACCTCCGGGCCCGGTTGAAGGAGGTCAGCCATGAGATCGCCCAGACGAGCGGCCCGTTCGAGTACCTGAGAAGATCCGAACTGCGCGGCCGGCATCTCCCCGGTCGCCATGGCGACGACCTCGTCCCAGGTCAGCGGCGCCGAGGCGGTCGGCGACGAGCCCGCACGCAGCGAATACGGCGTGACCGTCGTCTTGGCCGCGTTGTTCTGGCTCCAGTCGATGAAGACCTTCCCGGGCCGCAACTGCTTGGCCATCTTCGCGGTGATGGAGCCGGGCACCATCGCCGCGAGTTCCTCGGCCACCGACCGCGCGAACGACGACACGACCTCGGCCGGCTGCGTTCCGGAGATCGGGCAGCACAGCTGCATGCCCTTCTTCCCCGACGTCTTCGGGTACGCGGCGATCCCGGAGGCGGCCAGCCGGTCCCGCATCAGGACCGCCACGGCACAGCACTCCTTCAACGAGGCGGGCGCGCCCGGATCCAGGTCGACGACGAGCAGGTCGGGGTCGGTGCCGATCCGCCACTGCGGGGTGTGCAGTTCGATGGCCGCGAGATTCGCCAGCCAGACGAGGGTGGCCAGCTCGTCGACGACCACGAAGTCGATGGTCTCCCGGCTCTTGGTCGAGCCGGGCACCGGCAGCGTCTCCAGGCGCACCCACGGAGGCGTACCGCCGGGTTTGTTCTTCTCGAAGAAGTGCGCCTCGTCGACGCCGTTCGGGTAGCGGATCCGCGTGACGGCACGGTCCGCCAGGTGCGGCAGCATGAACTCCGAGATCCGGGTGTAGTAGTCGATCACCTCGCCCTTGGTGAAACCGGCCGCCGGGTACATGACCTTGTCCAGGTTGGAGAGCTCGAGGTCACGGCCCTCGATGGCCACCGGGATCCGGTCACGAGGCATCGTCGGCACACTCTCCGGGCGTCTTGTCGTCACGCAGCCGCAGGAAGCGGGGGAAGCGCAGACGGCGGTCGGGTGTCTGGTTGCCGTACCGGATCTCGGCCACCAGCTCCGGACGTACCCAATGTGCTCCTTTGGAATCCTCTCGCGGCACCGCACCGGGAGCGAAGGGCGAAGCGGGGGTCGCGAGCGGCGCCAGCCGCGAGAGGAGATCCTTCTCGGCGGCCGCGCCGATGCCACCGCCGACCCGGCCCCGGAAGGCCAGGCCGTCCGGGGTCGGCACGCCGATCAGGAGGCCGCCGAGTTTGCGGGCGCCGGGCCGCCAGCCGCCGATCACGTAGTCGCCGGTGCGGTCGAACTTGACCTTCACCCAGTCCGCGGATCGGAGTCCGGGCAGGTAGACCGAGTCGGAACGCTTGGCCATCACGCCCTCGAGCCGGTTCTCCCGGGCCGCGGCGGCGGTGGCCGCCCCGTCGCCGAACGACGGCGGGACCATCCAGTGCGTACCGGCCAGGTCTAGCTCCTCGAGACGTTCACGACGGGCCAGGTACGGCAGCCCGGTGTAGTCGATCCCGTCGAGGAAGAGCAGGTCGAAGACCATATAGGTGACCGGCGAGGTGATCGCCAGCCGGGACGCGCGGTTCTTGTCGCGGACGTGCATGCGTTCGGCCAGGGCGGTGAACGACGGCCGGCCGGCTGCGTCGAGGACGACCATCTCGCCGTCGAGCAGCGTCCCCTCCGGCAGGTGCAGGCCGGCGATCTCCGGGTAGGCGGCGGTCACCACCGCGCCGGAACGCGCGAACAGGGCGGGCGCGTCGTCGGTGAACAGTGCGAGAACCCGGACCCCGTCCCACTTGAACTCGTAGCTCCAGTCCGCGCCCACCGGCAGATCGCCCGCGGTCGCGAGCATCGGTGACAGTGGTGGTCCCGGCACTCGATCACCATAGGCAAAAGCAATCACCTTACGCAGGCGTCTCAGTGATGCCATTCTGAGGTCATGCGAGCGATCTGGAAGGGCGCTGTCTCATTCGGTCTGGTGTCGATCGCCGTCAAGCTGTATTCGGCGACCGAGGAGAAGGACATCCGCTTCCACCAGGTGCATCGCACCGACGGGGGCCGGATCAAGTACCAGCGCACCTGCTCGGTCGACGGTGAGGTGGTGACCTACGACGACATCGCCAAGGGTTACGACATCGGCGGCGGGGAAATGGTGATCTTGACCGATGAGGATTTCGCCGAGCTGCCCCTGAGCACGTCCCGAGCCATTGACGTGCTGGAATTCGTGCCGTCCGAGCAGATCGACCCGATCCTCTTCGCCAAGGCGTACTACCTGGAACCCGAGGGGCAGGCCGCCAAGCCGTACGTGCTGTTGCGCGACGCTCTCCGGGACGCCGACAGGGTGGCCATCGTCAAGATCGCGATCCGGCAGCGTGAGCAGCTCGCCACCCTCCGGGTCCGCGACGACGTGCTGGTCCTCAACACCATGATGTGGCCCGACGAGGTGCGCACGCCCGAATTCGGCTTCCTCGACGACGACATCGAGACCCGCCCGGCCGAGCTCGCGATGGCCAGTTCCCTGATCGACTCGATGGCCGGCAGCTTCAAGCCGGAGGAGTTCACCGACAACTACCGGGCCGCGTTGCAGGAGGTCATCGACGCCAAGGTGGAGGGCCGCGAGGTGGTCCAGCCGGAGGAGGCCGAGGAGGCGCCGGCAGCGGCCATCGACCTCATGGCGGCACTCAAGGCCTCCGTCGAACGTGCGAAGCAGGCAAGAGGCGAAAACCCTTCATCCGGTACGGACGGAGCGGTCAAGAAGAGTGCTCCTGCGAAGAAGGCCGCACCCGCCGCCAAGAAGGCGCCCGCCAAGAAGACCGCGAGCGCGAGGAAGACCACTACGGCCGCGAAGGCCACGAAGAAGTCGGCATGACTAGGCTTCTCCCATGGGTCTTGCATGCGGGGTGTCCCGATGGCGCTGACTTGGGCGGAGTCCTACCTGGGGAGGGTTCGCGCCAGCGTCGGTGACACCGACACGATCTTCTTCGTCGGCGCCCGCACACTGGTCTTCGACGAGCAGGACCGGCTGTTGCTGATCCAGCGGTCCGACAACCATCGCTGGGCGATCCCGGCCGGCGCCATGGAGCTCGGCGAGAGCATGGAGCAGTGCGCCGTCCGGGAACTGTGGGAGGAGACCGGCCTGCGGGCCACCTCCCTGACGCCGTACGCGTTCTACACCGCCTACACCTACACCAATCAGTACGAGCACACGTACCAGCAGGTGTTGATGACCTTCGTGGTGAACGCCTGGGAAGGTGAGCTGCTCCGTCAGACCGAGGAGAGCGTGGACGCCGGTTTCTTCCCGCTGGACGCGCTTCCCGGACAGAAGTCGTTCGTGATCGACGAGGCCCTCGCCGACCTTGCCACGTTCCGCGAAACGGGCATCCTGGTCATGAAGTAAGGGTGGGATAAATCGCGATGCGCCGTCCTGTCCGCTGGGGCAGGATGGCCCTTCGTGACGAGTAAGCGCCGCCTGAGCCTGGACCTGTCCCCGTTACGCACCTCCCGGGACTTCCGGCTCGTCTTCATCGCCGGCCTGGTGACCGCGTTCGGGTCGTTCATCAGCTACGTCACGATCCCCTACCAGGTGGCGAAGCTGACCGACGACCCGCTGATGGTGGGCCTGATCGGCGTCTGCGAGCTGCTGCCGCTGATCTTCATGTCGTTCGTCGGTGGCGCCCTGGCCGACTACATCGACCGGCGGCTGCTGGTCTGGGGCAGCGAGGCCGCACTCGCCGTGATCTGCGGCATCCTGCTGGTCAACTCGCTCTCCGACGAGCCGCACCTGTGGCTGCTGTACGTCGCCGCGTTCCTCACCGCCGCGGTCGCCGGCCTGCAGCGCCCGGCCCTGCAGGCGATGGTTCCCCGGCTGGTGAAGCCCGAGGAGCTGCCGGCCACCATGTCGCTGCAGTCGCTGAGCATGCAGTTCGCCCAGCTCGCCGGTCTGCCGCTGGCCGGCATTCTGCTCGCCTCCTTCGACCTGGCCTGGGTGTACGCATTCGACCTGCTCACCTTCGCCGCGTCACTGATCTGTCTGTTCCTGGTCAGGGCGGTCCCGCCACCGGTGGCCGCCGACCGCCCGTCGGTGAAGAGCGTGGTCATCGGCCTGAAGTACGCGAAGTCGCGCCCCGAGCTGCTCGGCACGTACCTGGTCGACATCAACGCCATGTTCTTCGGCATGCCGTCCGCGCTGTACCCGTTCCTCGCCGACGATCTCGGCGGCCCGAAGGTGCTCGGCCTGCTCTACGCCGCTCCCGCGGTCGGCTCGCTGCTGGCTACGGTCGGGTCCGGCTGGACGGCCCGGGTGCACCGGCACGGCCTGATGGTGCTGATAGCCGCCGCGCTGTGGGGTGTCGGCATCGTCGGCGTGGGTCTGTCGAACACCCTGTGGCTGACCCTGTTCTGCCTGGCCTTCGCCGGCGCTGCCGACATGGTGTCCGGGCTGTTCCGCATGATCATCTGGAACCAGACGATCCCCGATCACCTGCGCGGGCGCCTGGCCGGCATCGAGATGCTGTCGTACACCACCGGCCCGTTGCTGGGTCAGCTCCGGGCCGGGGCGATGGCGCGTACCGGCCTCGGGGTCGCCGGTTCGATCTGGGTCGGCGGTGTGCTGTGCGTGGCCGGGACCCTGGCCCTGGCCGCGGCGCTGCCGAAGTTCCTCCGTTACGACGGCGAACACGGCATGGCCCTCAAGAAGGCCGCCGACGACGAGTGGAACGCCACCGCCGACTCCCGGCGCGGACAGTGAGCACGACGGTGGCGGACTCTCTTACTTGACCTTGACCGCATCGAACCGGGTCTGCGGCTGCCGGATGCTGCTGCCGGCGTAGACGACCATCCAGGTGCCGGACTTGGTGGCCTTGATCTTCTTGCTGTACTTGCCGCCGGTCCCGGTCGTGGTCTGCCCCTTGTACACGTAGGCGCTGGTCCCGGCAGCCTTGAAGTAGAACTTCAGCACCGCGCCTTTGAGGCCGTACTTCGCGCCGTAGCCCACCGGGTCGACCTTGAGGACGCCGCTGTGGGTCAGGGCGCTGTTCCGCTTCACCGGCTCCGGCGTCGCGTTGTAGGTGAGCGACGTCGGCCGCTTGACGTAGAACGTGTTGACCCGCTCCACCACGTGCCGGGTGAAGTCGTCGCCGTACCACTCCAGCTCGGTGCGGATGGTGTACCGGCCGGGCCCGTCGAGGCCTCCGCAGATGAAAATGTAATCCGTCAGATAGGCATGGTCCCCGCTGCGCGAGGACTGAGCGGGGTACAGGAAGTCGGCCCAGTCGCCGTCCGGCCCGACGACGTCCGCGGTGACGCCCGCGTAGTTCTCCTCGGCCAGCGGGTCGTACACCTTGAAGGTCACCTTCACCCGGTTCGCACACCCCGCGTCTCCGTCGAGCACCACGGTGCTCGTCGACAACGTGACGCCGACGAGAGCGGGCTCGGCCTGCGCCGGTGAGGCGGTCAGTACCGCGGTGGCCAGTCCGGTGAAGACGGCGAGAGCTGCCGCGGCACCGCGGCGAGCAAGAGACTTGCGCATGGATTCCCTTCCCCAGGCGAACGGACGGTTCCGTACCGTCGTATCGCGTGGCAATCCTCCATGCACCCGGTCGTCACTTTCCAGCCACCGAGGCCACTTCTGACCTACGGTATCGGCGACCTTGGCCGAACAGTCAGATCGAAAGAACCGAAACGGCTTTGCCGCTTTCAGCCAAGGTCGCCGCCGGGCATGGCGTCAGTAGTTCCGGCCACCGGCCGCGGCGCGCGCTCCGACCGCCGCCTTCGCGAACGCGGGTGGCCGGCCGTTGGCGAGCTCCCCGCCGAACCAGGCGCCGAAAGCGGCCAGCCCCAGGGCGAGCAACTCGACGGTGAACAGGCCACCGCCGACGACCCGGTCGTCGGCCTGGACCCGCAGCATCGCGATGACAGCGAAGACCACGAGCACGCCCATGTTGATCAGGCTGCGCAGCGCGCCGAGCCGGCGGTCCTGCGAGCGGCGGACGAACATGACGTCGACGGCACCGGCCACGGCGGCCAGAGCCCCACCGACCAGGCCGGCCACGACGTTCCAGTAGGCCAGGGCACCGAGGATGCTAGGTCCCCCTAGCAAATCCGCCATATCGAACATGACGGCCATAGCGAACAGCCCGAGCGGGAACATCACGAGAATGGGCTGCACCGCCTGGCCGGCGACACTCAATCGGCTTTCCATTCCGTTATCGCCTTCCCACCTGCACGAATACAGGTTTGTAACGGCATCCGCGCTTGGCCTACCCGGTGGGTTCCGGGCGCAAACACGTAGGCGACCGCCGATGGACGCCGTACACGAACCTCGCACAGCTTGTACGCAATCTGCAACATGGCAGATTGAGTGATGGCGGTCTGCCGGGTGGCGTGCTTCACTGCTAGTAGGGCAACAAAGGGCGGAGTTGGAGGGAGAGACAAACAACGGCTCCCGGCGGCAAACGGGAGCCGTTGTCCACCTCTGCGACTTCGTTCGTTGCGACTCGAGCGAGGCGGGAATGGGTCTCTCGCGCCAATGGTGGCCCCGCTCCATCCCCTCTCGCAAGAATCCGCGAAGAGGAGTTCGCCATGCGCACACGGATCTACTATCGCGGGCCGGACGCTCTGGTGTCCGACGATCGGTTCGTCTGGCACCCCACCACCGCACCGCAGGTCTTCGCCATTCCGGATCTTCGCAACGTCGGCCTGGTCCAGGCACCGGCCCGAGTCCGTCCCCATGCTGCCGCTGCCGCCGCCGTCGCCATCGCCGCGGCCGCCGCCGGCTGGCTCCTGCTTCCCGATCCGACCGTGTACGTCCTCGCCTTCCTCGGCCTCGCCATACCGGGCGTCGCCATGATGTGGCGCGAGCCAGGCCGCTGGGAGCTCCACGCGCAGTACCGCGGGACCGCCGTCGTGCTCTACTCCTCCCCCGACGCACGGGTCTTCAACCAGGTGAGCCGGGCGCTGCGGCGCGCCATGGAGGACCGGCGCCCCTCCGCGTGGGGCTACGGTCTCGCAGCCGCCTGAGCTGGGAATTCGTGAGGACCTCTCGGGTGAGATCTCGAATTGATCAAAACCGCACCTTGCAGCCGTCGTTCTGATAGGACAGTAATAGGATGTCCGCGACCTCGCTGGTTGCCACCTAGCAGTCAGCGAGGTGGCGGAGTGCATCTCAGCCGCTACAGAACGTCACCGAACACTTCGACGATGAAGGACTCATGACTGAGGGTGACTCGCCGACGATCGCGCGCCGGCGCGTACGTCTCGCGCTCCGTGAAGCGCGCGAGCGAGCCAAACTCACCCAAGTTCAGGTCGCCGAAGCGATGGAGTGGTCGCACAGCAAGGTCATCAGGATCGAGAACGGGGATGTCACCATCTCCACGAACGATCTGCGGCCGTTGCTGGCCTATCTCGGAATCAAGGACAAGACGGTCGCCGCCGCATTGCTGGCCGACGCACGTATCGCGCGGACCCGGCAGCAGAAAGCGTGGTACCAGGCCACCGAATTCCGCGACAATCTCACCGATGACCTGCGTAAACTGATCGAGTACGAAGGTGACGCATCGGAGATCCGCTCGTACTCGATTTATTACATACCCGGTCCTCTGCAGACGCCGGACTACGCGACCGCGCTGATGGCCCGGTACGAGGACGAGCTGTCCGAGGATCAGCGCAGGTTGCGCGTCGAGGCCAGGAAGAAGCGTCGCGAGGCGCTGCTCGCCCGGTCCAGCGAAGTGCAGATTTTGCTCATGGTCGACGAGTCGGTGCTCCGTCGTACCGTCGGCGGTCCGGCGGTCTTCGCCGCACAACTGCGTGACCTGAGGAAACACAGCGAGGACGGCTCGATCCGGGTGCGGATGGTGCCCTTCTCGCTCGACGCCTCGGTAACCAACAACGCCAGCTTCGACCTGCTCAAGCTGGGCGAGGGAGAAGTGCTGTACCGGGAGACCGGTCTCGGCGACGAAATGATCGAGGACCAGGGGACGGCCGCGAAACATCGCGCGCGATACGACCGGGTCTGGCAGGAGGCCGCGGATGAGGCGGACACGATTCAATTCATCGAACGGCGCATCAAAGACCTGGAGCGGGCCGATACGGACCGGTCGCCCCGGTAACAAAATACAACACCACCAACACCAGAAGAATTCTTGAAAGGTCCCCAATGGAAGAGATGAACGTGCCCGCATGGCGTAAGAGCAGCCGTTGCGGAACGTCGACCTGTGTCGAAGTCGCGAAGGTGGACGAGCAGTACCTCATCCGCGACTCGAAGAACCCTGAGGCCGCCGCTCTCAGCTTTACGCAGGAGGAATGGGACGCCTTCGTGGAGGGTGTGGCCGCGGGCGAGTTCCGCTTCTGAAGTCGTCGTGCCGACCGCTCTGCGATCACGTTTCGCAGAGCGGGACGGTCCAAAATACTCGCATAACAGTTAAATAGCAACAATTTGACGCCGCATACTTCTCATTGAGTGAGGTAAGCGGCATTTTCTCTGTTTCATTCATGTTCGTGCCCGGTCAGGTCCGGTCCATTCGCTTAACGTGGATTCCGAACCGTCACGGAGGTGCACACAACATGATCAAAGCGACGGAAGTGCCGCAGTGGCGTCGGAGCAGACGATGTGCGACCGGCACCTGCGTCGAGGTGGCCCGAGTCGGGGACCGAATGCTGGTCCGCGACTCCAAGGACCTCGACATCGCGCCCCTCCGCTTCACCGAGGAGCAGTGGGAGGAGTTCGTGGCAGGAGTCAAGGCGGGAACCTTCGGTTTCTGATGACTCACCTTCCTTCGGTGCACCCGGATGTCGCGGGCCGAGCGCGGCATACTGCAATGGTGGACGGCAAACCGGGTGCCACCGAGACCGACCGCTTCGCCACCTTGCATGAGGCGGCCGAATCCCTGCTGGACGAGCTCACCGACCGCTACCTCGTGGAGCGGCGGGAGAGCAAGGAACCGCTCGGGCTCGACGACGCGCTCGTACGGACCGTCCGGCTCATCCCCCGCATGCCCACCGGCGCACCGTTGGCGATCAACTTCGCCGAGCCGGGACTGATGGTGCGATTCGGGCGCTGGTGGACCGAGACGCTGCCGGCCTGCGCCTGCGACATCTGCGACGAGGACCCGAAACTCCTCGCCGAGCAGTTGCGCACGCACGCCGACGCGCTCATCGAAGGCGGGCTGTGGGAACGCGTACGCCGTGGGTTGAGTGGGTCCTGGTTCGAGACCCGGCTGATCGGCACGGGCGTCAAATCCGACCGGGAGGGGCCGCTGTCGGCGGCCGGAGCCCGGGACGCGCGTCGCGGTGGTTTCGCCGCACCGATCCAGTGGGCGCCCTGGCAACGTCGTTCACTCTGATCGCCTGAGGCACCGGGCGGGTGGCCGGACTGGCCACCCGCCCGAATGCTGCTCACGAAATCTGTGGGTACCTTGAGCGGAGCAAACGCTCTCACAGCCACACGGAGTCATCGTTTGAGTACGGTCGAGACAGCCGACCTGCGGGCCACCACCCGATCGGTCTACGTCACCTTCATCTTCCTCGGCGTGGCCATGGCCAGCTTCGCCGCCCGTATCCCACAGATCCGCGACCAGCTCGGACTCACCCCGTCCGAATTGGGACTGGTGCTGCTCGCCATCGCGGCCGGATCGATCACCTCGCTGCCCCTGGCCGGGCACCTGGTCCACCGATTCGGCTCGCGTGCCATGGTCGGCACGATGGCCGTGGTGCTGGGCGCAGCCCTGGCCGCCACCGCGATCGGCTACGAGTTCGGCGTCGCCCCGGTCGTCATCGCGCTGTACGTCTACGGCTTCGCGACCGGCGCGTGGGACGTCGCCATGAATGTGCAGGCCGCGGTGGTGGAACGCCGCCTCGGCCGGTCGATCATGTCCCGGTTCCACGCCGGCTACAGCGTCGGCACCGTCGCCGGCGCGCTGGCCGGCGCCGGCGCGGTCAAGGCCGGACTCCCGGTCACCGAGCACGTGGTGATCGCCTGCGTGATCGTCACGGCGGCCGTGGTCGTCGCGGTGCGCGGATTCGTGGCCGACGAGACCGAGCCCGAGCACGAATCCGGCAAGTCCGGTGGCGGCGCCCTGGCGGCGTGGCGCGAACCCCGTACCCTCCTGATCGGCCTTTTCGTCCTTGCCTTCGCCCTGACCGAAGGCGCCGGGATCGACTGGATCAGCATCGCCCTGATCGACGACCACGGCACCGAGGCGTCCACCGGTACCCTCGGCTTCGCGCTGTTCCTGGCCGCGATGACCGTCGGCCGCTGGTTCGGGCCCAACCTGCTCGACCGTTACGGTCGGGTACCGGTGCTCCGGCTACTCGCCGTCACCGGGCTGGCCGGTCTGCTCATCTTCGTCTTCGGCCCGAACCCGGCGATCGCGTTCGGCGGCGCCATGCTCTGGGGACTCGGGGCCTCACTCGGCTTCCCGGTCGGCATGAGCGCCGCCGCCGACGAGCCCGCGAAGGCGCCGGCCCGCGTCGGCGTGGTCGCGTCGATCGGTTACTGCGCGTTCCTCGGCGGGCCGCCGCTGATCGGTTTCCTCGGCGACCACTTCACGGTCTCTCGCGGATTGCTCGCCGTAGCCATGCTGCTGGTGCTGTCGATCGCCCTGACCCCCGCGCTACGCGAACCGGCCCGCTGACGTCATCGGCGCCGGCCGTCTCGCTTGTGCTTGGTACGGCCCGTGAAGCGGCCGCCACCCTGAACCGGCACGGCCGGCCGGCGCCGTTTCCTGCGTGGCCCGATCTTCGCCAGGATCGCCGGAACCCCGATCGTCAGCAGCAGCAATCCCACTACACCCAGCCCGCCCTGAAGGCGTCCGCGGTGCCCGCTGAGCATGTCGAAATCCGTCGCGAAGTCGGTGGGGTCGGCCGGGTTCACCCAGATCGGCACCTCGGTGTCCGGCGGCAGGCACACCTGCGTGCAACCGACCTCCTCCCAGTGCATCCGGCCGTTCACCACGTACCGGAGATACATCGTGGTCGACGCGCTCTCCCGGTTGCCGCCCTTCTCCGTCACCCGGTCGTAGACGGTCGCCCGTGCCGGGATGCCGGTGGCCCTGAGCTCGTCCTTCCAGTCGTCGAGCATGCCGAAGGTGTGGAACGGCAGCCACAGCAGCGCGCCCCCGACCACGGCGAGCAACCCACACCCGGCAGCCAGCCAGATCGATGGAGACCGCTGCGCGTTCACGCGATCATCATGGCCTAAACGAGGGGAACCTTCACTCCCGCTGTGAACGCCGACTCGTGCAGCACCACGGAGGTCAGCTTCGTTCCGCTCGGCACGTCGAAGACCAGCTTCCCCTTGACGGAGTTGCCCGGATTGATCTGCTCCAGGAACGTCGAGGAATCCTCGTTGGCGAAGATCGCCGCGCCGGAGTCGACCGAGTACTCGGTGTTCGCCCCGTCGTAAGCCTTCTGGGAACCGTCGTTGAAGATCTCCGCGGACGTGCCCACGTTCTTGATCGTGACGTCGATCAAGCAGAACTCGCCCTGCGCCTTCTCATTCGCGAACTCGCCACCGACCTCCGCCACACCGCACTTCATGCCGGTCACGGTGAACTGGAACTTCCCGTCCGTCGCGGGTTTGTTCATCTCGCCCGCGGCGGCGTTCTTGCCGCTCTGATTGTCGTCCAGATCCTCGGCCACTTTCGCCGCCCCACCGACGAAAAGGGCGAAAATGCCGACGCATCCCAGGATCATCACCAGAACAATGCCACCGACGATGAACGGCCATTTCTTACGTTTCTTCGGCGGCTGCTGCATCGGCGCGGGGTAGGCACCAAACTGCGGTGGACCGGCCGGATGACCCGGTGGCGGGGTGCCGTACTGCGGCGGCTCGGGTGGCTGGCCGTAGGACGGTGGGCCACTCGCCGGCTGATTCGGGTCGTGTGGCGGCGGATAGGTCACTTGAGGCTCCACGGACCGGCGAGAATGGTAGTGCGGTCAAGTCCGGTCCAGAACCGAACCCCACTTCGAAACACACTAGGGCCCGCGGGTTGCAGTGAGCCGTCAGCCGAGATTGTTTCCGTCGATCGAGACAGCTTGAGAGAACCTCATCTTGGATGGCGCCATTTCACCGACGGGCGTTCCGCCGGTGAAGTCCGGCGCAGTGAAGAATGGTCAAGTTTCTCGACGGCTTCCGCGTACGCCGCAGCCGCATGGTCCACAGGGCCCGCACACGGAAGTCCGTACAGTCTTCCCAAGTAGTCCGGCGCGCTGACGGTTCGGCGGTAGCAACCGCAACGCTGGCGCTATCTGACTGGGCTCACTCCGCACGACCTGCGGCACACCGCGGCGTCACTCGCGGTCGCGGCCGGCGCCGACGTCAAGGCGGTCCAGCGGATGGTCGGCCACGCCTCGGCGGCCATGACGCTGGTCGTGTACACGGACCTCATCGGGGACGAGGTGGCGGACCGTCTCGACCAGGCGGCTCGGCAGGGTGCGGACCAGCACGGTCGGGAGCACGGTGGTCGGCCTGTTCAAAAGAAGAAGCCCAGGTCAGTGACCTGGGCTTTCCCTCTGAGCCGCCTGACGGAATCGAACCGTCGACCTACGCATTACGAGTGCGTCGCTCTAGCCGACTGAGCTAAGGCGGCAACGAGACTGATTCTACTGCATAGACGGACACGGTCTCACCGGGGGAGGATCGTTCGGTGGCCATCGTTCCCCGACAGCGACCCGTCGAGTCCGAGACGAGTGTGCCGAATCGGCCACGTAGCCTCGATCCGCAGGAGCTCGGGTTCACCCGGGAAGGGCCGATCGGCTGGCTCGCGCCGTTGTTGCTGCTCAGCACCGGGCTGCGGACTCTGCTGCACATCCTGTTCGGGGCCTACCTGGACAAGCGGGAACTGCAGAACTCGCTCGACAGTGACGTCTTCGACCACTCGGCCACCGCTACCGGTGAGCTCTGGCTCGACTATGTCGCCGATCTTGGGGACGGGTTCGATGCCACGTACTCGGTGGCCTATCTGCTGGCGCAGGAGGAGCTCGAGGTCGACGGCGAGCGTCTGCCGCGGGGGCGGCTCCTGCTGATGGGCGGTGACCAGGTCTATCCGCTGGCCAGTGGTGACGGTTACGAGAACCGGACGAAGGGTCCCTACCGCGCGGCGTTGCCGGAGGCCCCTGCGGGAGAGCCGCGGCCCACGCTCTTCGCGCTTCCCGGCAACCACGACTGGTACGACGGCCTGACCGCGTTCCTCCGGCTCTTCGCGCGGCGCAAGGACGGACACATCGGCGGGTGGCGGACCGAGCAGCGGCGGTCGTACTTCGCGGTCAAGCTGCCGGCCAACTGGTGGCTGTTCGCGGTCGACGAGCAGTTCGGGGCGTACATCGATGATCCGCAGTTGTTGTATTTCGAGCGCGCCGCGGAGCATGTCGGCCCGGAGGACCGGATCATCCTGATGACGCCGTCGCCCACCTGGGTCAAAGCCCGTCAGAACCCGGATGCGTACGACGCGATCGACTACTTCATCCGGACCATCCTGGCGCCGACGCAGGCGCACGTCCGGGTGCTGGTCTCCGGGGATCTGCACCACTACGCGCGGTACTCGGGCGCGGATCGAGAGTTGATCACCTGCGGTGGCGGCGGGGCGTACACGCTGGGCACGCAGAACCTGCCGGACCATCTGATGGTGCCGCCGAAGGAGACGCTGGCTCGCAGCAGCAGCCGCAGCCGGCGTTACGAGCGGGAGGCGACCTTTCCGGACACGAAGAAGTCGTGGCGGATGGGCTGGGGCGTCTTCCACCGGGTGCCGCGGCGCAATCCCGGGTTCGCCACGATGCTGGGCATCATTCAGACGTTGACCATGCTCGCGATGGCCGGCGCGGCCAGTCAGGGCGGCAACATCCAGCGGTTGTTCAGCATCCCGCTGGTCCTGATGCTGGTGTTGATCATGCTGGGTACGATCCTGTTCGCGAAACCGGACGGGAAGGCGCGTCACTGGATCTTCGGGGTGGCGCACGGGCTGGCTCAGATCGGGCTGGCGGTCGCCGGCACCTGGGTGTGGCTGCAGTTCCCGTTCCGGGACTGGATGTGGCCGGGGCCGCTCGCGGTGGCGGCGCTCGCGTACGGCCCCCTGATCGCCATCGTCTCCACGCAGCTGCTGGCGCTGTATCTGCTGATCGGCGCCCGTTTCGACGTCAATCTGAACGAGCTGTACGCGGGTCAGGGCGTCGAGCACGCGAAGAGTTTCCTGCGGATGCACATCCGCGCCGACGGGACCCTCACGATCCACGCCCTCGGCATCGACCGGATCTGCAAGAGCTGGACGACCGCCCCCGAGGGTGAGCCGCACTCGTCGTGGGTGCGGCCCAAGACCCCGCTGACCGTTCACCGCATCGAGCCGCCGGTCGACGTCGTCTGATCGTCGAGTGCCGGATCCGGGTCGATGATCAGGGTGCGGGCGATGCCGACCATCCACAGCACGGTGAACGCGATGATCGTCGGGTTCTTCACCGCAACCAGCCAGGCGGTCACGAGCTCCCGCCCGGATTCGGGCACGACTGTGGCGATCAGCACATTCGGCACCAGGTCGAAGGTCGCGAACGCGACCGCGAGCAGCGCCCACTGACCCCAGAAGGCGATCCGGCGCGCGTCGAGTCCGAACTTCAGCCGGGCCCAGGCCTCAGGAGCCGGAAAACCACATTCAAGGACCATCAGTCGTACGGCGAGCGCGACGAGCAGAATGCGGACCAGTGCGACCAGCACCTCTGTGGTGATCGAGACGGCGGGCGGGAGATCCCAGCGGACGACCGCGAACCGTTGCAGCGTCGGGATCAGTGACAGACCGAAGACGAGCACGAAGTGGCGTAGGTAGAACCCGCCGGCCCAGGTGGCGGCGGCGCTGCCGAGTGACAGTGTGTCTTTCATGGCAACCTCCAGATATTCCACTAGAGTGGACTATCCAGATGCATGAAGTAAAGGGGTGGTCGTGGCACGTGATTACGGCTGGGAGCTGAGCACCGCGGTCGTGCTCTTTCACGAGGCGGTCGCGCGCCGGCTCGGACTCAACGCGGCCGAGCACAAGGCCCTCGGCGTGATCCTGCGCGGCGGGCCCATGCCGATCGGGGCGCTCGCGCCCGAGCTGGGAGTCGGCGCGACCGCGCTCACCGGGATCGTCGACAGGCTGGAGAAGGCCGGATACGTGCTACGCCAGCCCGATCCGGCCGACCGCCGGCGGACCCTGCTCGTGGCCGATCCCACGAAGACGCCCGACCTCGGCGGCATCTTCGCGGATCTGGGCCGGGCCATGGGCGAGTTCCAGAGCCGCTACGACGAGCAGGAGATGGCCGTGATCACCGACTATCTCGACAACACGATCCGCGTCCTCCGCGCCCAGGTCGCGAAACTCACACAGACTGATCCGGGGCGCGCGTAGCCGTACAAAATGATGGTCTTTATCCGTTGTTGTATTGAGCGTCGTGAGCCTGGCGAGGGGCGCAGACCGAAGCCCGGCTGCAGGAGCAGCGGGAGCCATCGGCGTCCATGCGCACGACGACCGAGTCCTTGGGAACGCTGTGCGCCACGACGCGACCGTCACCCTCCGGAGTCGTCACGCGGGTGCCGATCGCCGGCGCCGAGGCCTGGAACTGCTGGTACAGCGGGTGCTCGTATTTGAGGCAGCACATCAGGCGGCCGCACGCGCCGGAGATGCGCAGCGGGTTGAGCGGCAGATCCTGATCTTTCGCCATGCGGATGGTGACCGGTTCGAAATCGGTCAGGAAGGTCGCGCAACACAGGTCGCGACCGCATGACCCGATGCCGCCCTGGACCCGGGCGGAGTCACGAGCGGAGAGCTGGCGCAGCTCGACGCGGCAGTGCAGCGTGGCGCCGAGATCGCGGACAAGTGATCGGAAATCGACTCGGTGCGGAGCTGTGAAATAGATCGTCGTGCGAGCACCGCCGTTACCCGGCGCATCCAGCACATGGTCGACCGCGACTACCTTCATCGGCAGCTCATGCGCCTTGATCAGCTTCTTTGCGGCGACCTTGGCCTCCGCCTTGCGCTTACGCAACGTCTCGTCGCGGCGAACGTCGGTGTCGTCCGCCAAGCCGGCGATCTTGGGGAATCCGGAGGTGTCCTCCTCGACCCACTGCGGTGCCCAGACGCACTCCGCCACCTCGGGCCCGTCATCGGTCGGCACCAGGACGCGGTCGCCGACGGCCGGGGTGAAGCCGGCCGGATCGAGGTAGTAGAGGCGGCCATACCGATTGAAGCTGACCGCACACAGCATGCCCATGCGATCAACCCTACGACGGTTGGCAAGCCGCACCAAATGCCGGATTTGAACTACCCGCGAGGGTTGTCGCATAGATGCCGCGCAACCGCCCCAATCGACCCTCGTTGGCCAGTCCCGTAGAAGCACCACGCCTCGAAAGGAACTGACCATGACACCCGCCCGCTCGGTGGCCGCCAGCGTCGTAGCACTCGGGTTGGCGGGAACGCTGACCGTTCCGATCCCGGCCTTCGGGGCGCCCGCGTTCAATGCGCCGGCCACCTGTGATCGGCCCGAGCACTACGCCGCGCAGTCCGGCGCCGAGCTCCTCCGCATCGATCGGCTCGACCTCGGTCCGGCCGCCAAGATCACAAACCGGAAGCCGGCGGAGAACAAGGCGAGCGATCCGGATCCGGCTTCCCCTTCCCCGGGTGCCAAAGCCTCCTCCGGTACGGGTGAAGCCGGCACCGGGGGAGGATCGGGCTCCCCCTCCGTCGGGTCTTCCTCCGGCGCGTCCGGGTCTGGCGGCGGCGTGCTTTCCTCTGTGGGGCCTGGCTCGGCTGACGGCGTACTTCCCGTTGTCGGGTCTTCCGGCGGCCGCTCCGGTTCGCCTGACCTCGCCCGGTCCGGGCCCGCCTCCGGGGCGCCCTCCTCTGGCGGGGCTGGTTCTGACGACCTCGCCTCGGAAGCCCGGACGCTGCCCGCCTTCGAACGGACGAGCGGCGGACGGGGCGGCGGCGGGGCGGATCCCGTACTCGGCAGCGTGGGGCTCGGGGAGGCCCGCAGCGTGCTGATCTCCGACGGGCCGGTCAACTCGGCCGGCGCCGCACGGTTGTTGAACGGGAAGGTGGCCGGTTCGACCGATCGTGACGAACTGGTCGTTCAGCAGGCGCCACCGGTCAGCCCGAAGGCGAACACGCGACGGACCGGCTCGAAGAAGTACGGGCCGATGAAGGTCGGTGCCGGCAACCTCAGCGCCCGCGCGATCTGGGCACACGCCATGGGCTGCGGAAACACGACCGGCGACACATCCACGGCGACCGCCGCGATCAGCCGGGTCACCATCGCCGGCGGAGGCAGTGCCGCGCTGGTACGCGTACCGGAGAAGATCACCAGCCGCAGCGGCACCGCCATGCGCCGTCGCGGCGGCGATCCGCAGTCGGTCGCGTCCGCCACGATCACCGCCGGACGGATCAGCCTGGCCGACAACGAGGTGCGCATCCGGGTACTGCGAGCCCCCGAGCTGCACGTCAGCATGACCGCACGTGGCAAGAGCCGTGTCGACTACCAGCCGGCGGTCGTCGAGATCTCCGGCAAGAACGGCAAACAGACCCGCCTGACTACACCTGGTGACTATCTTGACATCACACTGAGTAATGAAATGCGTCTGCTCGAGTCACTCCCCGGTCGACTCGACCCGATCGGGGACATGCCGCTGCCGAAGGTCACCGACCTGCCGCGAATCGCCGACACCGAGCACACTCCCAAAACGGGCGACAAACCGGGAGCGACACTCCGAATCGGACTCGGCGACGTACGCCAGGCGACCAAGGGAAACGCGATCGCCGCCCGAGCCACCGCGATCCGGGTGACGCTGACGCGCAATGTGGATGGAGGCGACCACGCACCGTCCGGTTTGGTGGCCGACTTCGGCATCGGAATGCTCGAAGCCGCGGCGGTAGCCCCCAAGGGCATCGCCGGCCGCTCCGGCGCGCCGTCCCGGCAGGGCGGTCACACCCAGCAGGGCGGCTCGGCTCAGCAGGGCGGCTCGGCTCAGCAAGGCGGCTCGGCTCAGCAAGGCGGCTCGGCCCAGCAAGGCGGTCACGGCCAGGGCAGTTCTGCTCACCAGAGCGGTCCGACCCAGCACGGCGCTTCTCCCGGCGCCGGTACTGCGAGATTGCCGGTCACCGGCCCCAGCCTCGTTCCACTGCTGATCACCGGAGCCGCCTTGATCATCTTTGGTGCGGGCGCGATCGCCCTGACCACCCGCCGCCGCCGCAACCAGCCCTGACCGCGGCCCACAAACACCGAGCGTCGCGTTGAGTCGGGCCGGTTCCGTTCGGACCGGATCAAATCGCGGCGAGCCAGGCGGATCGGACCGGATCACGGCAGGCGCGCGGATCAGGTCGAACCGGACGGATCGTCGCGCCGGATCGGTCCGAACCAGGCGGACCGCCGCGTCGAATCGGGCCGAGACGGGCCGCGTCGCCGCGCCGCGTCGGATCGGTCCGATCCAGGCGGACCGCCGCGTCGAATCGGGACAAGACGGGGCGGGTCGCCGCGCCGCGCCGCGTCGGATCGGGACAAGACGGGTCGCCGCGCCGCGTCGGATCGGGCCGAGACGGGGCGGGTCGGATCGGATCGCGCGACTCAATCGGATCGCGCCCAGCCGGGCGTATCCGATCGAGTCCGATCGGATCGTGCCGAGACGGGCGGATGGACTCGCGCCCCAGCCGGCCGGATCGGATTGCATCGCGTCGGATGGCGCTGAGCCGGTCGGGTCGGGGTCATTCACAGCTCGCGCGGGCCCTGACTCAGAAGGCCCAACGAAATTCTGGAGTCAGGGTCTCCGGCAGGCCCGCGAGCCGAAGTCCAAGAACCGTAGCCGAGCCACGTAATTGCACCGGGACTCTACGTCGGAGGGACGGCTGACGGGGAGGACCTCGACAATAAAAGATCTGGACACCTTTTTCGATCAGGGTCTGAGCGAGCCGTGGCTGATCCCCGACATCAACCAGCGGATTAACGTTCCAAGGCCTCGAAAACCGCAACATCACTGTGCTGGACGATCATCTTGGCCGGCTTTTCGAGGCCGGCTGTGCCCTATGACTGCTTCCCCGGCCGAGAAGGGTGCGCAAGGCGCGGCTGGCCGATCGAATGTCGGGCATGCGGCTTCCCTGTCCGACGTGACCGCCAAGGGAGATCCTGACCGGCGTGGAAGGTCCTAACAGGTGTGATAGGTCCTGACCGGCACGGGAAGTTATGACCGGCACGGGAAGCCCTGACCCCGACTCCGGAAGCCGTCTAAATGGGAATGGCGGGCAGGCAGCATTGCAAGAAGTTTGGTCGGGGCTTTGCAGCGATGAGCGCTAGACACCTTTTACGGTCAGGGTCTGTTTGGGGCCGGTAAGGACAGTCCTGTCCCGGGCCACCTGCTGGTGGGGACAGTCCTGTCCCGGGCCACCTGATCGCCCAGCCGTGGCCGGCGAACCCTTCCCCGGGCTGTTGATCGCCCAGCCGTAGCCGGCGAACCCTTCCTCAGACCGCCTGATCGCCCAGCCGTGGCCGGCCAACCCTTCCTCAGACCGCCTGATCGCCCAGCCGTGGGCGGCGAACCCTTCCCCGGGCTGTTGATCGCCCAGCCATGCCCAGCGAACCCTTCCCCAGACCGCCTGATCGCCCAGCCGTGGGCGGCGAACCCTTTACCGGGCCGGAGGCAGCGATATCCCGGAGCCCGGCTCCGAAAACGGCCCTAGTTGATCGTCCAGCACCGGGTCGCGGCGGTAACCGACCCCGCGAGCCCGGAGCCCACGACGGTAACGCCCGGCCATCAGCCGACCGAGCGCCACCGACGGCTCAAACGAATGCGGCTGACGGGCCGGGAACCCCGACTGCGAAAGGTGTCTAGTGTCCTGCGCCAGAAATTCGGCTACAAAATCGGGCGAGTGATTCGAGGATTTCTTCGGCTGTCTTGGTCCATATGAACGGGCGCGGGTTGGTGTTCCAGTCGGCGATCCAGTC
>NZ_PVMZ01000027.1 GCF_003001815.1 Actinoplanes italicus | reverse complement strand
CCGCCCGGAGCCTCGCCGCGCGCAACCCCGGCTCCCGCTCGGCGGCCGGCGCCGCCGCGCACGCCGCCGGACTGCTCAGCGGCGACCTCAACGAGCTGCTGCGAGCGATCACCGAGTTCCGGGCGGCCGGCCGGCCGCTGGCGCTCGCGTCGGCACTGGAGGACGCAGGGCTGCTCGGACGCGCTACAGGTAACGCTGAAACGCTCCGGTGGTTCAAGGAGGCGCTGTCCATCGCGACCTCGGTCGGTGCCGTGCTCGCCCGGCAACGGCTGGAGGTACTGGTCGGCACACGTGGCGCCACTGCTTCTGCCGGCTCACGATCCGCCTCCTGCCTGCCGGAGCTGTCACCCGCCGAACGGCGGGTGGCCATGGAGGTCGCGGTCGGCAAGACGAACATCGAGGTCGCCGAAACTCTGTACATCTCCCGGCACACCGTGGACGCGCATCTGCGCACCATCTTCGCCAAGCTCGGCGTGCGCCGCCGGTCCGAATTGAGCGCACGTGTGACCCGAGAGTGTGGCCCCGTCATTACCGGGCTCGATCAGGGCTTGGACCCGGGGGCAAGGTCATGAGCGCACTGCCGATTGTCCGCGCCTGCGACGCTACTGATGGTGCGGCTGGCGGTAGTTCGGTTCACGCGGCCACCATGTGGAAGTGAGGCCTGCCGGCCGTGGTGGCCTCCGGGGCCGAAACGGGCTCGTGCAGACGGGGCGCGCTGCCGTTCTACCGGCTCGCGCACCCCGCCCGCGTCTGCGGGTCCTTCCTCAGCAGCCGATTCGGGAGCTGCCGGCCGCCACGTCGTCGTACCAGAGAGTGTCGGCGCCCTCGCCGTAGCTCTCCCAGCCCAGCTTCAGGTCGGTGAGCTTCGGGCGGTACGTGCGATTGAGCCATTGCCCGTCGATGTCGTGGGTGGCCACCCCGTCCTGCAGCAGGCCCGGTACCGACGTGCCGTTGAGCCAGGTCTCCATCGTGCCGTCGGTGCCGTTGACCTTGAACTCGACGCAGTTCCAGGTGTCCACCGGCAGTGGGCGCGACAGGGCGACCCCGGCCGGGCTCTGTTCGGGCAGTGTGGCGTCGTCGGAGGCGCGGTTCCACTGCAGAGCGCCGTTCTGGCCGCCGAGGCGCAGGTCACGGTTGCCGTCGTTGGTGTCGCGGAGGGCGACCATGGTGATGTGCGAGGTGGGCAGGGCGGTGGTGTGCCGCACCCAGTAGCGGACGTAGGTGGCGTCGCCCAGGATCGCGGCGTTGCGCACGAAGACGTGGTTGCAGTAGCCGGTCGCGCCGTTGATCCGCAGCGAGGTGCTGCCGCTGTGTGCCACCGCCTTGTCGACCGTGGCAGTGCCGGCGCCCTGGCAGTCCGGGTAGGTGACCGTCCAGTCCCCGGTCGGCGTTCCGGCGGCCTGGGTCTCGAATCCGTCACAGCGGATCCCGGTCCCGCAGGCCGGCGCCGGCCCGGTCGACGTCGACGGGCTCGGGGACGCGCTCGACGGTGCCGGACTTGACGGTGCGGGGCTCGACGGTGCGGGGCTCGACGGTGCGGGGCTCGACGGCGGAGGGCTCGACGGTGGCACGTCGCCGGCGCAGGAGACGCCGTTGAGGGCGAAGTCGGTCGGCTTGGCGTTGGTGCCGGAGTAGGTGGCCTGGAACCCGAACGACGTCGCCGCGCCGGTGTTCAGTGAGCCGTTCCAGCTCACGTTGGACGCCGTCACCTTGGCGCCGGACTGGGTGATCTGTGCGTTCCAGCCGTTGGAGATGGTCTGGTTGCCGCCGAACGTCCAGGTCAGGGCCCAGGAGGTGACGGCGGGGCCGGTGTTGGTGAGTTTGACGTCCGTGGTGAATCCGGTGGCCCATTGGTTGACGGTGAAGTCGACGGTGCAGGCGGTGGCAGCCTGAGCCGCGGGGACGTGCAGGCCGACGATGATCCCGCCGGACGCGACGGCGACCGCCGCGGCAGCGAGCAGGGGACGGGGACGCATGGGGGTGCCTCCTCGGGAACGGGGGAATGGGAGCGCTCCCAAACATAGATGAGCGTACATGGTAGTGAAAGCGTGGACGGTCCGGTCCGAGGGGCGTATCGATACACGTTTAGGGCTGCCGCCGGGGGGAAGTAGGACCTGTCCCGGATGATCGGGAGAAAGCGGGGGATTGTGATCATGGGCGTGATACCGGTCATCGAGGATCCCGGCAACGACACCACCGTCAACGGCGGCACTGAGATCGTGTGGCATGCCATGCCCGGCGCGTCGGTGGTCCGCGTGGCCGGTGACGTCGATCTTTCAACGGCGGCCCGACTGCGTACGGCGTTCGAGGCGGCGCTGGAGGAGTCGGCCTGGGTCATCGTCGACCTGCGGCGTGCCGAGTCCGTCGACTCGGTCGGCCTGGGCGTGCTGATCGCCGTGCGTGAGGCGGCGCGCCGGCGGGGCGGCGACCTGTTGCTGGCGACCGCCTCGCCGTTCTTCGTGTCGGTTCTGCGTGCCGCTCGCCTGGACGCGTTGTTCACGCTGTTCGACACCGTGCCCCGCGCGATCACGTACGCGCTGAAACCTGGTCTCAGGTCTCCGGGGTGCCGCTGACGGTGGTCAGCACGTCCAGCAGGCCGCTGATCTCCAGCGTCCGCCGGGTGATGCCGCCCGGGTTGGTCACCACGAAGCCGGCCGCCCACAGCTGAGCCCGGTCGCGGGCGCGCATCAGGGCGTGGATTCCGGACGAGTCGCAGAAGTCGAGGCCGCCGACGTCGATGACCAGCTGGTTCGGGCGGTTCGCGGTGAGGGCCGCGGCCACCGCGTCGTCGAGGCCGACCGCGGTCGCCATGTCCAGGTCGCCGGTCAGGGCCAGGCGCGTGACGCGATCGCCGTCGTGGCTGGTGGTGATGTTCATGCTGCCTCCGTCCTGCTGGTTCCGGTCGCGGGCGTGCCGTTGCCGGGGCATGGCGGCAGCTCGGCGCACACCCGTTTGCCGCCCTCGTGTGACTGCACGTACCACCGGTCGGTCAGCGTGTCGATGATCCGCAGGCCGAGGCCACCGGTCCCGTCGGGGTCGCGGGGCCGCGGTATCACCGAGGAGCCGTCGGCTACGGACACCGTGATCTGCCCGGCGTGCGACTCGATCGCGACGACGATCTCGCCGCCGCCGTGCCGGACCGCGTTGGAGACCAGTTCGCTGACCACCACGGCGGTGTCGTCCAGCCACGCGCGATCGCGCAGGCCCCACCCGCCGAGCACCGCCGTCACCGTGCTGCGCGCCCAGCCGGGCGCCGAGCCGTCCAGCGGCAGGTCGAAATGAGCCGTCAAGGTACTCAATCGAGCGAGTCACCTCCCCACACACTCGTCGTCACCACCCGCGAAGGCCGAGGCCTTCGAAGCTGCGGCGGGTCTGTACCCCGGTCTTCAGAACGACATGCGAATCGACGCAACTTTACCGCTTGTGGGGGCGCGCCGGCGCTCGGGCCGATGAATCGACGCTCATGCGGATCCGCGCTGGACTAGCCGCGTGGGCAGGATGAGTGACGCGGGTTCCTGTCCCGCGATCACCGCGACCAGCATCCGCGCCATCTCCTGCCCCAGGGACTGGATCGACTGGTGCACGGTGGTGAGCGCCGGGTCGGTTCGTTCGGCTATGCCTAGATCGTCGAAGCCCACCACGGCCACCTCGTCCGGCACCGACCGCCCGGCCTCGGCCAGTGCTCGGACGGCCCCGGCCGCCATGTTGTCGCTGGCGGCGAACACGGCGTCCAGGTCGGGGTGCGCCTCGAGCAGCGCCCTCATCGCCGCGGCGCCGCCGGCCTCGGTGAAGTCGCCCTCCGCCGTGCCGTGCGGGGCGAGGCCCGCGATGATCATCGCTTCCTGGTAGCCGCGGTACCGGACCCTGCCCACCTCCGTGGACAGTTGGCCGGTGATGCTGGCGATACGCCTCCGGCCGAGCCCGATGAGATGGTCGGTCGCGAGTCGTGCTCCACCGAGGTTGTCCGAGTCGACGTACCACCGTGGCTCGAAATGCACCGGCCGGCCGCCGTAGACGGCCGGCAGGCCGGCCTGCTCCACGATGTCGGGCAACGGATCGTTCTCCCGCAGTGCGATGAGCATGATGCCGTCCACCCCGCGCGTGCGCAGCAGGTTCGTCAGCCGGGACCGGCCCCGGCCGGAACTGGCCAGGCACAGCAGCAGGTGCAGGTCGGTCTCCTCGAGGGCCGTGGACACCCCGACGATCACCTGGGCGAAGAACGGGTCGGCGAACAACTCGGGGTCGTCGTGCGGGATCGCGAGCGCGACGATCCCGGTCTGCTGGGTGGCCAGTGCGCGGGCCGTACGGTTGGGAAGGTAGCCCATCTCCCTGATGGCCTTCTCGACCGCGTCGCGGGTGGCGCGACTGACGTGCGGCGCATTGTTGATCACCCGGGACGCCGCGGAACGGGATACGCCGGCTCGCTCGGCCACCTCGTCGAGGGTGGGCTGTCGCCGCGGGTTCGCTGCCATCTCGATGCCGGGCCTTCCTGTCCGATGCGGGGTGACAGACCCGTCGCGGGTCGGCCGGCTGATCATATCGGTCGATTCAAGACCACCACTGGAAGCGGTCCCAGCCGAGGCTTGCCATGCATCGACGGACCTCTTGACAATCAGTGCCCTGACATCGAGCATCGATCGAGAGTTACGAATCGCCTCTCCTGGAAGCGCTTCCAGTTTGCGGTCGTTCTCCGTGGCATCCCCAGCCACCCGCCCCACGTCGCCGCGACGGTGGAACACGCGGCCGACGCATCCCCCATCAGGAGAAACGTCGATGAAACGACCGATCCGAACCCGCATTCTCGCGACCCTGGCCCTGGTGATCCCCGCCGTCCTTCTCGGCGCTCCGGCCGCCCACGCCGACCCGCTGAGCCAGACCAGTGGCTTCTACGTCAATCCCAGCTCCAGCCCGGCCACGTGGGCCGCCGCCAACCCCGGCGACGGACGGGCCGCCGCGATCCGCACCTCGATCGCTCAGAAGCCGATGGCCAGCTGGTTCGGCAGCTGGAGCGGCGACATCGGCGGCGCGGTCGGGCGGTACGTCGGGGCTGCTGACGCCGTCGACAAGCTTCCGCTGCTGGTGGCGTACAACCTTCCCGGCCGCGACGCGTGCGGCGGACACTCCGGCGGAGGCGCGGGCAGCGTCGCCGCGTACGACTCCTGGATCTCCTCCTTCGCCGCCGCCATCGGCAACCGCCCCGCCGTCGTGGTCCTGGAACCGGACTCGCTGGGCGACTTCAACTGCATGAACCAGGGGCAGATCAACGACCGGGTGGGGATGCTCTCCCGCGCGATCAACCAGTTCCGGACCAAGGCGCCGAACACCTGGGCCTACCTCGACGCGGGCAACCCGGGATGGGTGGACGCCGCGACGATGGCGCAGCGGCTCAACCTGGCCGGAGCCGCCGGCGCCCGCGGCTTCGCGCTCAACGTGTCGAACTACTTCCCGACGGGCGACAACAGCAACTACGGCAACCGGGTCGCCGGCGAACTGCGGCGCTTCGGATACAGCAAGCCGTTCGTGATCGACACCAGCCGCAACGGCAACGGCTCCAACGGTCAGTGGTGCAACCCGGCCGGCCGCCGGATCGGCACCCCGACCCAGCTGGGCGGCGGCGCGGAGATGCTGCTGTGGCTCAAGACGCCCGGCGAGTCCGACGGCAACTGCGGCGTCGGCGCCGGATCCAGCGCCGGGCAGTTCCTGCCCGAGGTCGCCTACCGGATGATCTTCGGATACTGACCGGCCGCCGCCGGTGCCGGCGGGAGTGAAACCTGGGACGGCTGAGCAGCAGGTATGCACCGCCCGCTGCTCAGCCGGTACGGCGCGGTTGCAACTTCGGAGCCGGTCGTCCACGCGCTCAATTCCTACGGCTCCCGCTCGAAGTGGCCCTGTGACGCGGCCCGGATCACACCGGGCCGCCTTCATCGGGGGAGAGTTGAATGGGGTCGACGCCACTGCAGGCACCGGAACGACGGCACGGAATGCTGGGACGGGTGGCCGATCTGCGGGTCAGCACCAAGATCCTGTCCGCGGTCCTGGTGGTCGCCACGATCGGCACCGGCGTGTCGTCGTACGCGGTGATGGAGATGGCGGAGATCAACCGCAGCACCGACGCCGTGTACAACGGCAGTCTGCAGCTCAGCACGATCGCTGAGATGCGTAACGCCTTCAACCGGGTACGCATCGACTCGCTCAACCACTTCTCCTCCGGCGAGGCACAGGTCAAAGCCGAGGCGGAGAAGTCCCTCGCCGTCGACCTCGAGGAACTCGCCGACGCCGAGGCCCGGTACAAGGGCTTCGCGCTCGGACCCATCCGCCTGGCGGCCCTCGCCGAGTTCGACACCATCTGGGCCGAGTACGTGTCGGTGCTCAACGACAAGCTGCTGCCACTGAGCCGCGCCGGCAAGTCCGCCGAGGTCACGGCTATCCGCAAGGCACAGATCAACCCGCTGGTGTCGCGGGCCCGTGACGCCATGGACACCCTCTCGGCGCAGACCCTCGTCAAGGCGAACGAGCAGAAGGCCGCGGCCCAGGCCGCCTACACCACCGGCCGTACGCTGGTCATCTCCTTGATCGTCGCGGGGTTGCTGGTGGGCGTGGCCGCGGCCATGGGCATCGCCCGGCTGATCACCAAGCCGCTGGCGCGCTGCGTGAAGGTGCTGATGTCCATCCGCGACGGCGACCTGACCGCCCGCACCGGCCTGACCGGCAAGGACGAGGTCGGCCTTCTCGCGCAGGCACTGGACACCTCCACGACGGCGGTCGGCGACATGGTGCGCCAGGTCGCCGAGAACGCCCACCACGTGGCGGCGGCCTCCGAGGAGCTGTCGGCGGTGTCGGTGCAGCTGTCACAGGCCGCCGAGGAGACCTCCGCGCAGGCCGGAACCGTCTCCGACGCCGCCGGGCAGGTGTCGCGCAACGTCGAGACCGTCGCGGCCGGCGCCGACCAGATGGGCGTCGCGATCCGCGAGATCTCGACCAGCGCCACCCAGGCCGCCTCCGTGTCCGCGCAGGCCGCGCAGAACGCCGAGCGGACCAACGGGATCGTCGCGAACCTCGGCCGGTCCTCCACCGAGATCACCAGTGTGGTCCAGACGATCACCGCGATCGCCGAGCAGACCAACCTGCTGGCCCTGAACGCCACCATCGAGGCGGCCCGCGCCGGTGAGATGGGCAAGGGCTTCGCCGTGGTCGCCTCCGAGGTCAAGGACCTCGCCCAGGAGACCGCCCGCGCCACCGACGACATCACCCGCCGCATCGGCGCGATCCAGGCCGACACCGACCAGGCGGTCTCGGCGATCGGTGAGATCGCCGAGGTGACCGCGCGGATCAACGACTACGCCGCCACCATCGCCGCCGCTGTGGAGGAGCAGACGGCCACCACCAACGAGATGGCCCGTAGCGTCACCGAGGCATCGACCAGCGCCGGTGACATCGCCGGGAACATCGTCGGGGTCGCCCAGTCGGCGGGCGCCACCGCCGCCGGCGCGACCGAGACCCAGTCGACCGCGCAGGAACTGGCCCGGATGGCATCCGAGCTGCGCCAGACGATCGCCGTCTATCGCGTATGACGTCTCGCCGGGACGCGGGCCGATCAGGTAGTAGATCAGCCCGCGTCCCTCGGCGGTTCGCGGCACACCGGCAGACCGCCGCGCGAGTGCCGCGACGGCAGCTGACCCCTCCGAACAGGACACCCGGCGGGTGGTTACCCCTTTCGGGTGAGTGCCATTCTGTGACAGATTGGTGCGGCACGGAGTGGGGCGGCGGGGGGCCGGTAATACATGGCATCGAAACAGGCACGAGCACGGCAGCGGCGTCGGGCGATCGCGTCGATCACGCGTGGCACCGGACCGCGGGTTTTGTCCCTGGCGACGATCGCGGCGGCGGTGCTGTATCCGGCTGCCGCGGCACAGGCCGCACCGCCGGTGTTCACGGCCCGGGCGGCGGCCGCGCCGGTGGCCCCGTGCGGCAACGGCGCGGTGACCGCGGCCGACAAGGCGATCGCCGACCGGCTGCGCCCGGCAATGAACGGACCCCGGCTCGGCTCGGCCGTCAGCGGCCGCAGCATCGCCTGCGCCCGCGTGATCGTCGGCACCGTCCAGGCACGTGGCCTGGGCCCGCGAGCCGCGGTCATCGCCGTGACGACCGCGATCGCCGAGAGCACGCTGAACAACCACGCCGTCGCCCACGACCACGACAGCCTCGGCCTGTTCCAGCAGCGGCCCTCGCAAGGCTGGGGCCGGCCCGCCCAGCTCACGAACGTGGAGTACGCGACCAACGCGTTCCTGAGCTCGATGCTGCGCAACCACCCCGGCGACGGCTGGATGACCGGCGACATCGGCGCGATCTGTCAGCGGGTGCAGCGCTCGGCCTACCCCGGGGCGTACTCGCCCGAGGTACACGACGCGGACCTCATCGTCGCGCAGCTGTGGGGCCGCTCGGCTCCCGCGCCGATCCCCGCAGCCGGCTCCGCGACACCGGCGACGCCGGCAACGCCGTCCGGTCCTTACCAGAAGGCCCTGATCACGGCGGGCACCGAACTGGGTGACCTCGCCGGCCGCAACGACCTGCTGCTGGCCGACTGGAACGCCGACAAGCACCCCGACCTGATGCTGGTGCGCGGCTCCGGCTCGCCCACCGGCCGCGCCGAGGTCCGCATCATGGACGGCGCTTCGAACTTCGCCGGCCTGCTGCTGACCACGAGCACCGCCATCGCCGCGACCGAGAACCCGCAGACGTACGCGGTCACCGACTGGAACGGCGACAACCGGCCCGACCTGCTCGTCGTCCGCAAGTCCGGCTCCGCCGGCTCCGCCACCGAGGTGGTCGTCCTCGACGGGGCGTCGTCCTTCCGGCAGGCGCTGGCGGAGATCGGTACGGCACTCGCCGCCACCGACGACCGGCACCATTTCGCCGTCGCCGACTGGAACGGCGACGCCCGCCCCGACCTGGTGGTCACCCAGACGTCCGGCACCGCGAGCGGCAAGATGGAGGTTCAGGTCCTCGACGGGGCGTCGAACTTCCAGCGGCTGCTGGCGCCGGTCATCGTCACCGCGGAGCCCGGGAACACCGCGCATCGGGTGGCGGTCACCGACTACAACGATGACCGCCGGGTCGACCTCGTGGTGATCCAGAAGTCGCTCACCGCCACGGGCAAGACCCAGCTGCGGATCCTTGACGGCGCCGCGAACCTGCAGCGCCAGCAGGCCCGCACCGACACGGCACCCGGCGTCTCCGGCCACCTCGACATGCTGATCACCGAGTGGAACGGCGACCGCCGCCCCGATCTGATGATGGTGCAGAAGACCGGCACCGCCAGCGGCCGCACCGAACTGGTCGTCCTCGGCGGCTGAACCCGGTCACCCGGCAGGCGTCACACGGTGTAACCCTGGGCCGGATCGCGCAGCGCGCCGCCGATCCCGCCCAGGGCGTCGCCGGTCGCGGGTGTCCAGCCCAGGGCGCGCAGCCGGCCGGCGTCCAGTGCGGCGTCGCCGGCCAGGTACCCGGCGAGCGGGCCGTGCGTGGCCAGCGCCTCGGCCAGCGTCCACGACTTCACGGGTACTGCGGCGGCGTACCCGATCGCCTCGAAAAGATCGGCCATGGTGACCGGCACCGCCTCGGCGGCATGGAACGCACCGGTCGCTTTCTTTTCCAGGATCAGCGTGTACGCCGAAGCGAGATCACTGACATGGACGGTGGACCAGCGGTTCTCGCCCGCGTCGATGTACCGGGCGATCCCGTCGGCGCGGGCCTGCCGCACCAGGCCGGCGACCGGTCCGCCGCCCGCGCCGTACACGATCGGCGGGCGCACCACCGCGCCCCGCACCCGCCCGGCCGTCAGCACCCGCTGCTCGGCGGCGGCCAGCCAGGCGAGCGGCCCGACCGGCTGCGCGGTGTCGTCCTCGGCGACCGGCAGCCGCGAGGATCGTGCCCGCGGAGCACCGGTCGTGGTGAGAAACGCGCCGCCGTCCATGGCGCCGAGCATCGCGGTCACCGCCGCCGCGTCGATCCGCGGCCGGTCCTCGCCGGTGTCGGCGGCGGTGTGAACGACCGCGTCACCCGCGGCCGCCGCGGCGGCGAGCACCGGCAGGTCGGTCAGGCCACCGCGCACCGGGATCGCCCCCACGGCCCGGACGCGGGCCGCGGCGGCGTCACTGCGGGCCAGGCCACGAACTCGATGCCCGTGCGCGAGCAACGTACGGGCCACGGCCGAACCGATGTATCCGCTGGCTCCGGTCACGAAAACGTCCACACTGTCTCCCTCGGTGCGTGTGAATGGGGTCGCCTCCGACGCTAGGCAGCGGCCGGCCGCGCGGGTATGTGGCAGAGTGCGGATGCCATGCGCGATCGTCCGGCCCCCGATGTGCTCACCGCCGTCCTGCGGCACATCCGGATCACCACGGGGCATCTCGGGCGCATCGAACTCGGCGCGCCGTGGGGTGTCCGCGTCGCCGCGCACGACACCGTGTCACTGCATCACGTGCTGGCCGGTGAAGGCTGGCTGACCTGTGGCGGGGACGAGATCGCCGTACGGCCGGGCGATCTGGTCATTCTCGCGCACGGGGTGCCGTACGAACTGCGCCACCAGCCGGGCGCGCCGGTCACCGACGAACCCGCCCGGCCGCGGCCGGACACGCTGTCGGTGCGCCGCCGCTACGGTGGCCCCGGCCCGCGGACCGTCCTGCTCTGCGCCGACCTCGACGTCGCGGGAGCGGGCCGGGCGTCGCTCATGCGGGCTCTGCCTCCGGTGGTGCACCTGGCCGGTGGGGTGCCGGGCCTGGACGCGCTGCTCGACCTGCTGCGCCACGAGGTCCGTACCGCCCGGCCCGGCGCCGATCTCGTCGTCGCCCGGCTCACCGAACTGCTGCTGGTACAGGGCATCCGTACCGAGCTGGAACGGCCCGCCACGCCCGGCTCGTGGCGGGCCGCTCTCGCCGACGAGAACATCGCCCGCGCGCTCGACGCCATGTACACCGCACCGGAACGCCCCTGGACCCTGGCCGGCCTGGCCCGGACCGCCGGCCTGGGCCGCACGACGTTCGCCGCCCGTTTCCGTGAACTCGTCGGCGAGACACCGATCGCCCACCTGACCGCCTGGCGGATGGCCCTGGCCGGCGACCTGCTCCGCGACCAGCCATCGGTGACACTCGCCGACATCGCCACTCGTGTCGGCTATGCCGACGAGTTCGCGTTCAGCACCGCTTTCCACCGCGAGGTCGGCACCCCGCCCGGCACCTACCGCCGGTCACCCTGAGTACGGATCACTCCATGTGCCGGTTCCGGACCCGAAGGGCATCGCCGCCGAGAGTGATCGTGAAGTGGCCGGATCCCGGAGTGACTTCCGCGCCGGGCAGGCCGAAGCGCGGTTCGCAGAGCATCGCCGCGACATCGGAGGCGTACGGATAGCCGCACCATTCCAGCAGCCAGTGGCGCCCGCCGGGCATCAGACGCCGGCTCGACTCGTGGAAATCGCACGGACGCCCCGGGCGTTGCAGCGGATCATTCCACCAGTTGCCCATCGCCCACCGATGGTGCGGGTCGCGGGCACGCATGCGTACCACGAGCGCGTTGACGATCGCGGCGACGCCGGCCGGTGGTGGGACGAGGTCCATCACCTGGTCGTGTTCCTCAGCGGTGACCGGCACGTCGCTGGTCCACCACTCGTAGCCGAAAGGACAGCGAGAGCCGTGGGACGGTCTGTTCTCGAAGTGGGTGCGCGTCTGCTCGGTGACGATCATGCGAGCGCCGGTCGGCAGATGGATCAGGTGGTAATCCGGCCCGTCGGCGTGGTGGGCGCCGGTGACCTGTTCCAGTCGCAGCCCCGGGATGAAGGACGAAGGACCGGGGCGTCTGGCCTGCCCGTTGGGGACCAGGTAGCCGACCACGTTGGGCGCTGCGTCGGTGATGACGACCAGTCTGTCGTACCGCGGCGACATCAGCAGCGTGTAGCTGGTGAGGACGTGCACCATCGACCGGTACGGCAGCGCACTCTTGTCGCCGCCGTTGAACAGATGCTGTCCGAGCAGCGTACGGAGGCTGTGTTGGGCGGGCGTGCACTCGTCGAGGCCGAGTCCATGCCGGTGGACGCCTTGCCGTGCCGTAACCGGGTCTTCGCCGGTCCGTTCGGCGCGGAAGCGAGTGGCTGATCCACGGTTGACCATCGTGACCTTTCGGGCCGCCCGGTCGGCGCTGTCACACGAGGAACCATCAGATCCGTGAACGTGGAGTTGGTGGATAGGTGCGCCACACCTTCACCGCGTCGCCTGCGGGGTACCGGGCCCGAGGGTGGCGACACGTCAGCGGCCCTCCACCGGGCCGGCCTTCCGACAGGAATCTAGCAGGCGGCTCGCCCGGTGCCGATGAGGGCTGGATGTCCTTTCGAGCGAACAATGCCGCCGATCGGGTCCGATTACTGCTTTGATATCGCTTCGTGGCTGACAGTGAGGGAGGGAATTCGGTGAGCCACCTGGAGCGGTCAGATGTCGCACGACCTTCGTCAGCAGCGGCGGCCGGTTCGTGCCGCCAGAGGTGTCTCGCCGGTCAAGGTGACGGTGGCGGTCGTGGTCTCGGGCGTCGTCGTGGTCGCCCTGTTCGCGGCGGGGATCGCGGCGGAGCGGTTCAGCAACGGGCGGCCGGCCGACGCGACGGCCACCTCCGCGGCGCCGGCGCAAGCGGCGCCGCGGAAAGGGGATCCGGTGAAGACGGATCCGGTGAAAGCGGGGCCGGCCTTCGGCGAGGCGGTACGTGACGGGAAGTTCGAGTTCGCCGTCACCCGGGTGGACTGTTCCTCGGCGACGGTCAGCCTCAAACGCCTCAAGCGGACCGCCGACGGGAAGTTCTGCATCGTCGGGCTGACCGTGCGCAACATCGGCGACGGTTCGAAGTACTTCCTGGGACGCGCCCAGACAGCGTACGACACCTCCGGTGCCACCTACGACAGCGACGAACTGGCCGGCCTGTACGTCAACGGCGGCGCCGAAGCGTTCCTGCAGAAACTCGGCCCCGGCGAGAAGGTGTCCGGCAAGCTCGTCTTCGACGTGCCCGAGCGGGTACAACTGGACAGTCTCGAGCTTCACGACTCGCCGCTGTCCGGCGGCGTGAAGGCTCCGCTCCGGGACCGCCACGGCCGTTGAGAGCGCGGACCGTTAGCTTTGGCTGAGTCGAGCCTTAAGGCTTCCTTAGAAAAGATCTTTCGTCGCGGTGGGCATGAATAGTGAGTCGGCTGGAACTTTCGGAACCCGGGAGTCCGGCGCGATCGCTGTCAGACGAGTCGACGAGGTGAATAGTTCGTGCCGAGCCCTTCCAACCGGCGGACCCGCTACATCCTGACGACCATCGGGGCCCTGGGGCTGATCGGAGCCGGCTCGGCGACGATCATTGCGGGCACCGGCTCCGGGGACCGGGAGATCAGTCTCGCCTCGACCACCCCCGACACCAGCATCACGGCCGACGCCGTCACGGACGCCGACACCACCGACACGTCGGCGACCGAGTCGCCGTCCGCCCCGACATCGCCCTCGGCCAGCGCATCGGCATCAGCGTCACCGAAAGCGAGCGCCACCCCGAGCCGTACGCAGTCGAAGCCGGCCTCGTCGACGGCCAAGCGGCGCACCACCGCGCCGACCAGGACCACCCAGGCGCCGTCCGGTGGCGGTTCCACTCCCGGCTCGTCCACGGCTGCCGGTGAGGTGCTGCGACTGGTCAACGTCGAACGGGCGAAGGCCGGCTGCTCGGCGCTCAGCAGCGAGTCGAATCTCGTGGAGGCGGCGCAGAAGCACACCGACCTGCAGGCGGACCAGAACACCATGTCGCACCAGCTGCCCGGCGAGGCGAGCATGGGTGACCGGGTCACCGCGGCGGGCTACAAGTGGCGGGGGCTCGGTGAGAACGTCGCCGCCGGCTACACCAGCGCGGCCAGTGTCATGGACGGCTGGATGAACAGCCCCGGCCACAAGGCCAACATCCTCAACTGCGGCTTCGAGGAGATCGGCGTCGGTATCGCCAAGTCGTCCTCGGGCACCCAGTACTGGACCCAGGTGTTCGCCACCCCCGCCTGACATTCACGGACCGCAAAACGGCCCGGTGGTGCGGCGATTCGCCGTACGACCGGGCCGTTCTGCTTCGGTCCTTGGTCTTGTCAGTCCGGGAACGAGTCGGGGTCGACTTCGGACGATCGCACGTTCCCGCCGAGGCGCGTCTTCAGGCCGATCTCCCAGATCGTGTACTGCCGGGATGTGGTGGTGAACTTCATGTTCGAGTCGAACTTGCTGAACTGGCAGTTGCGTGCGAACCGCTTGCCGTCCCAGTCGGCGCCCGACGAGGTGAACACCTGGTAGGTGCCGTCCTTGATGCGGCCGGTCGTGACCTTCTTGGTGCCTCGCACGTAGACCGAGACCGCCGGCTTCTTGGACCCCACCTTCACCAGCTTGACCACGGTGTCGACGTTGTTGCCGTTGTCGATCTTGAGCTGGCCGCTGCCGCCGGTCGTGCGGGTGATGTAGCTGCCGTTGGCCTTGCGGCGGTTCTGGTCCTTGGTCGGCCCCGGAAGGAACGACCCGAACTTGAACTTCGCGGCCGGGTCGGCGGCGGCGAGTGCCCCGATCGCGGTCCGCAGATCGGCGGCGCCCTCGGTCCGGCTGAGTTCGGCGCTCGCGGAGCCACCGGTGCAGACGTTGCGGCTGTCGGCGGAGCTGGACACCGCCGTCATGTCGTCCTCGAAGGCAGACAGGGCGTCGACGAGGTCGCGGTGCGCCGTGGCGGCGCCCTCCGGCGGCGTCATCGCCGACAGCGACGACGCCTGGGAGCTGACCGTGAGGGCGAGGTCGTCGGCGGCAGCGGACACCGCCTTGGGCGTGGTGGCCTGCCGCAGCTTGTTGATGCCGTCGGTCAGCTGCTGGTTGGCCGCGTCGAGCGCGCTCTGGAACGACGCCGGATCCAGCGGTGGGCTGGTGACGACGGCCTCCGCGGTCGGATCGGCCGCGGCCGTGGTCGTCGTGGTGCTGCTCCCGGTGGTCTTGGCGTCGCTGCCCCGGAACAGGGTCGGCACCAGGCACAGGCCGCCGATGAGGACGATGCCCAGAGCACCGGCGATGACCCGGGCGCGGGTGCCGAACCGCGGCTGGGCGGGCGCGGCGAAGCCGGGCGGGGGATAGCCGGGCTGGGCGTAGCCGGGCGGCGCATATCCGGGAGGACCGGGCGGCGGGCCGTACGGCGGGAGCGGACCGCCGGGAACGACCCGGATCAACACCGACACGGTCCGGGTGGTCGCCGATCCGGTGGCCGGGTCGACCCACGGCAGGTCGACGTTCTGCACCATGCCGTCCTGGGCGCCCGGCGGGAAATAGATCATGACGGGCTCGCCGTTCGGCGGCGTGATCGTCTTTGGAGTACCGGACGCGGCTTCGGCTGCGGTCAGCTCGACGACGACATCCGCGGGTCCCTCGGCGGAGCTACCCCCCGTATTCACATCCATCCCTAGAGTATTGGATGGCAGCGCAAGTTAGTCTATCAATAATGATCAACTGAGATCATCACGAGATCGCGACGTCGTCGAAGTAGACGGTCCCGGTGTTGTCGCCCGACTTCAGGTGCAGTTGGACACTCGTCGCCGTGGCCGGGGCGACGGCGTCCACCGACAACAGGGTCCAGCTCGAGTTCCCGACCGGCAGGCGGTTCGAGGTGTTCTGGCTGATCCAGGCGCCGTTGATGTCGAACCAGCTCAGCGCGATCTCGGTGATCCCGGTGGCGGAGACCCCGCGGGCGTACGCCTCCGCGTGCCACTGATGACCGCCCTGAACCGGCGTGACCGGCGAGGTGAGCAGTGACGGCAGGTTGCTGCCGTTACGGGTCGTGCCGTGGAACCGGGCCGACTTGCTGCCGGTACGCGACGACTCCGACGTGATCGCGGCGGTGCCTGCGGCAGGCTGGTAGTTGCGCCACGGCGAGTCGATCAGCGGCAACTCGAAGCCCAGGTTCAGCACGCTGTTCGAGGTGGTCCCGGTCGTCCACGCGGTACCGGTGACCGACGCGCTGCTCTTCGCGGTCGTGTCGGTGCGGTACAGGCCGAACTTGTACTGGGCGGGCATGGTGGACACCGCCGAGTTCGGCGGGATCGCGCCCGCGGCGAAGTCGTTGAGCGTCCACGGCGCCACCGAGCCGACACCGGCCTCGAAGGACGCGCGGAACACCCGGGCCAGATAGGCGGACTGTTCGCCCTCGGTGCCGGTGTGGGTGCTGACGCCGGTCTCACCGATCACGATCGGGTCGGGGGCCACCGCGTTCTGGGCGCGGCGGATCTCGGCCAGGGAGCGTTCCGAGGCGCCGTAGAAGTGGAAGTCGTAGTAGTCCAGCGGAGTGGTGGCCAGCTGCGACCTGATGCTCGCCATCCCGGTGGCGCCGGTGCCTCCGTCGACGGACAGGGTCAACGGCATGGCAGGAGCGACGGTACGGATCGCCGGGATGACCTGACGGACCCAGGTGACCGCGGCGGCGTCACCGGGCTGGAACTCGTTCTTCACCTCGACGGCGATCACGCGCGGATCCGTGGCGTACGGCGTCACCAGGGACTGCGCCCAGGTGATGCTGTTCGCCACGTCGGAGTAGCCGGACCACCAGTCGAACAGCGTCAGCTTGACGCTCAGGCCGTGCGTGTCCGCGATGCCGATGAACTGGCTGAGCTTCTGGGCGTACGCCGGAGCCGGTGTGGGATATCCGAAGGTCTGCGGGAAGATGATCGCCCGCACGTTGGTGGCGCCGAGCGCGGCGGCCCTGGTCAGGTCCGCGTCGATGCGGACCGGGTCGAAATTGGTCCACATGAACGTCCACCCGGCGTTGGACGGGTAGTAGTTGATCGTCTTCGCGGACTGGACCGCGGCCATCCGGCTCGCCATGGTCGGCGGGGTGGCGTGGGCGGGGGAGACCGGCGGCAGCACCATGCTCAGCAGCAGGGAACCGGCCAGGACGAGGGCGCGCAGGGGGAGACGGCGCATGGGGGACCAGGCCTTCCAGGGGGATCATCTCGGAGGGCTTCGCGGTGTGGTCACGCGGAAGCATCTATCGATGACGGTATGTCGCTGATGGCCGGTCGACAACGGTTGCGATGTGCCACACATCGTCCCGCCCGTGGCTCCTGTGCCCGGTTCTGGGGCTTCACCGGCGGTCACCGGTCATGACCGCCGGGCCCGGGGTCCGTACGGTGGTGCGGTGGCGCAACGACTCACCGCTGTCGAGTTCGTCGCCCGGGCCCGGGAGAGGCACGGCGACCGGTACGACTACTCGCAGACCCTCTATGTGAACAGCCAGGTCAAGGTGACGATCATCTGCCCTGAACACGGCGGCTTCCAGCAGACACCGGCTAAACACCTGTTCGGCCAGGGCTGCGCCTCCTGCGGTGGCCGGGTGAGGCTGACCAGCGACCTCTTCATCGACAGGTCCCGCCGGGTCCACGGCGACCGGTACGACTACTCAAGGGTCGAATACGTCAACAACCGGACCGGCGTCACGATCGTCTGCGGCGATCACGGGCCGTTCCTCCAGGTGCCCGACGGCCACATGTCCGGGGCAGGGTGTCCGCGATGCGCTGACCGGGAACGAGGTCTCGCTCGCAGGGGAAGTACGGACGAGTTCCTCGCCGCGGCGGCCGAGGCGCACGGTGACCGCTACTCGTACGCCGAAGTCCGGTACGTCGACAGTCAGACCGATGTGACGATCGTCTGCGGGGACCACGGGCCGTTCGAGCAGCTTCCCGGTAGCCACCTCAGAGGCTCCGGCTGCCCGGCGTGCGCCAACGTGGCGCGCTCCCGGAGCCACACCAGCTCGACCGGGGAGTTCGTGCGCAAGGCCAGGACGGTTCACGGCGACACCTACGACTACTCGATGGTCGAGTATGTGCGGGCGCAGCGTGAGGTGGTGATCGTCTGTCCCGCCCACGGCGGGTTCCGCAGACGCCGAACGGTCATCTGAACGGTCAGGGCTGTCCTGATTGCGCGCGGGAGAGCAACGCCCGCGGGCGCGCCGACACCGTCGAGGCGTTCATGACGAAGGCGCTACGCGTGCACGGCGAACGGTACGACTACTCGCGGGTCGAGTACCACCGCAGCCAGAACAAGGTGACGATCGTCTGCACCGAGCACGGGCCGTTCGAGCAGGTCCCGTCCAGCCACCTGGCCGGGTGCGGCTGCCCGGTCTGCGGTAACCGCGCCATCGGCGAATCCAAAGCGGGCACGACGGCGTCGTTCGTGGGCAAGGCCCGCGACGTGCACGGTGACACGTACGACTACTCACGGGTCGACTACACGCGCAGCCATGTCGCGGTCACGATCGTCTGCACCGAGCACGGCCCGTTCCGCCAGGCTCCCAACGCGCATCTGGGCGGTCAGGGTTGTCCCGAGTGCGGATTCCGCCGCATCTCCGTCGCGCGGGCAGGGAACCTCGAGGCCTTCCTCGAACGAGCCTTCGTCGTTCACGGCAGCAGGTTCGACTACGGCGGCACGGTGTTCGCCGGGTCGCATGTCAAGGTGACGATCCTCTGCCGGGAACACGGTGAGTTCCAGCAGACGCCGGCCAGCCACCTCAACGGATCCGGTTGCCCGTCGTGTGGGGTGCAGGCACGACGGATCGCGATCGCCGGCACCACGGATCTGTTCGTCACCCGGTCTCGTGTCGTGCACGGAGACACCTACGACTATTCGAGCGTCGACTACCGCAACGCGATGACGCGGGTCGCCATCGGCTGCCCCCGGCACGGCCGGTTCCTTCAGGTTCCACCCGTGCATCTCGCCGGCAGCGGATGCCCACGTTGCTCGACCTCGAAAGGCGAGAGCGCGGTCGCCCGTCATCTGAGCGCGCTCGGCCTGCGCTACGAGCATCAGTGGCGGGACCACGACTGCCGGGACATCCGGCCTCTGGCGTTCGACTTCGCGCTCGTCGAGCAACGCCTGCTCATCGAGTTCGACGGCATTCAGCACAGCCGCCCGGTCAGGTGGGGATCGATGTCGCAGGAGGTGGCCGACGCGCTGTTCGACGGGGTACGGCGTCGCGACCGGATCAAGGACGAATGGGCGGCGAGGAACGGCTGGACGCTGCTCCGCCTGACCGATGCCACCACCATCGAGGAGAGGCTGCTCGCCGTGGTGACGGGCCAGAGCGACTGAGCCGGGGGCACGAGGCGAGCTCGCCAACCGGCGAACGACGTCCGCTCACATGGCCGTGCTGCCGACCAGCGCGCCGACGCCGAAGGTCACCGCCATGGCCAGCGCGCCTCCGCACACCAGGCGCAGCACCGCCCGCAGCGGGCGGGCCCCGCCGAGGCGGGCGCTGAGATATCCGGTCCCGGCCAGCGCGGCGACCACCACGGCGAACGTCACGGGCACCCGCAGGCCCGTTGGCGGCATCAGGATCGCCACCAGTGGGAGCAGCGCACCCGTGGTGAACGCGATCGCCGACGCGATCGCGGCCTGCCAGGGGCTGGTCAGCTCGTCCGGCGTCAGGTGCAGCTCGGCGTCGGCGTGTGCGGCGAAGGCGTCGCGGGCGGTCAGCTCGATCGCCACCTGCCGGGCGGTGCCGGGACTCAGGCCCTTCTGCTCGTACAGCGCGATGAGTTCCTCGAGCTCCTGTTCGGGGAACTCGGCCAGCTCGCGGCGCTCCTTGTCCAGCAGTGCCTTCTCGGTGTCGCGCTGGCTGCTCACCGACACGTACTCGCCGAGCGCCATCGACACCGCACCGGCGACCAGGCCCGCGATGCCGGCGGTCAGGATCGGGCCGGCCGCGGTGGTGGCGCCGGCGACGCCGACGACCAGGCCGGCGGTCGACACGATGCCGTCGTTCGCGCCCAGTACCCCGGCGCGCAACCAGTTCAGGCGTCCGGCGACGGATTCGTCGTGCGGCTCGTCCGGGTGCGTGGCCATGCTGCCTCCTCGCGCTTCCACAAGACCGTAAACCCCGCCTTCAGGTGGCCGATCACCCGTGGCGAGTCGCTCGCCCCGGGGGCTGGAAACGCGCAACCGTGCGGCACCGGCACGGGCACTGGTCCCGCACCCCACGACCTGGAATCTCTTTCCCATGCCCGGCGGACATGCGCCGGACAAACCGGGGGAGAGTTTTTTGCGACGTGCCAAGCTGCCGATGTTCCTGACAGCTCTGACCGCCGTAATCGCGGGTATCACCAACGTTGTGGCGCCGACCGCGGCCGCCGCAGCAGCAGGATCCTGCACCACCGATGCCAAGCTCGTGCCGTCCTGTGGCGTGATGTGGGGTGGCGCCGCTGGTGGCTTCACCAGCAAGCCGCGCGACGTGGAGCACAAGAACTGGGAGAAGCTGAGCGGCCGGACCGCGACGATCTTCCACACGTACCACAAGGGTGACGAGCCGTTCCCGACCAAGGCCGAGATCGCCATGACCAAGGACCCGGCCAAGCCCCGGGTGCTGCTGCTCAACTGGAAGATCGCGTACGGCTCGAACTGGGCCAAGGTCGCCAAGGGTGAGCAGAACAGGCGCATCGACGCCTTCGCTCAGCGCATCAAGGCGTACGACAAGAAGGTCTTCCTGGTTCTCAACCACGAGCCGGAGAACGATGTCGTGGCCAAGCGCGGCTCCGGCTGGGAGGCGAAGGACTTCGCCGCCATGTACCGGCACACGATCAAGCGGCTGCGGGCCCAGGGCGCCGGCAACGTCGTGAACGTCATGGCCTACATGGGCAACGAGAAGTGGATGGCGCAGTCCTGGTGGAAGGACCTCTACCCGGGCGACGACGTCGTGGACTGGATCGGCCTGGACTCGTACGTCTCGGTCGAGAAGGGTTACTACCACTACGGCACCTTCGGTGACCTGCTGGACCGTAAGCCCAAGGGCGGCGGCCTCGGCTTCTACGAGTGGGCGACCACCAAGCACGCCGGCAAGCCGATCATGATCGCCGAGTGGGGCGGTTACCACCGCATCGGCCGGACCACCGACAAGTCCGCGGTGTACAACAGCGTCATCCCGCAGCTGACCAAGCGGCCCGCGATCAAGGCGATCGTGCACTTCGACACGAAGAACGACGACGAGGGCAACCGGGACATCAGCATCGACAGCACCAAGGCCGGCCTGGCCGCGTTCCGCAAGCTGGCCGCCAACCCGATCTTCAACGTGAAGCTCGGCTGACCCACCGGCACCGTACGTGAGCCGCCATCCCATCGGGGTGGCGGCTCACTCGTCGTCGCCGGTGAGTCACTCGGCCGGGAGTGCCCGCGTCGCCTGCACCGCACGGCGCAACCGGCCGTCCGCGGCCATCTCTCCGAACATGTAGATCTCCGTGGCGATCGTCCGCCCGTTGCGCATCTGCGCGACGAGCCGGGTACGGGCGGCGACCTGGTCACCGTCGACCAGTGCCTGATCCACCTCGACGCGGACGGCGGCAACCCGCTTGCGGGTCGGGGTGATGTGGTCGAGCAGCCGCTGCCGGTCCAGCAGCACGCCATCGTTGATCAGCTCGAAGTCCGGCGTGTGGTAACGGTCCAGAACGGCGGCCGGCTCCTCGTCGGTGAGCCCGGCCTCCTGCGGATAGCGCACCAGAATGTCCATCAGGCGATCTATCTTTGACATGCTGTCAAGGATAACGGCCGCCATGTAAATTGGACAACGTGTCAGAGGTAAGGCGGCGGCGCCGATCGGACGCCGAACGAAGCGCCGCCGCGGTGCTGGAGGCCGCGGTGCGGGTGCTCGGCCGCCATCCGGAGGCGACGGTGGAGGAGGTCGCCGCAGCGGCGGGCGTCACCCGGCAGACCGTGTACGCGCACTACCCGTCTCGTCCGCTGCTGGTCGCCGCCGTCATCGACCGCATCACCGCCGAAGCCGTCGCCGCCCTGGACGCCGCCGTCGCCGGAAGCGACACCGTCACCGACGCGCTGCTCTCGTGGCTGGACGTCACGTGGCAACTGTCCGACCGCTACCCGCTGACGCGGCACCCATCGGCCGCCGTCGCGGGCCCGGCCGACTCCGAACGGCAGCACGAGCCGGTCGTCGCACGCCTGGAGCCGCTGATCCGGCGCGGCCAGGACGCCGGCGAGATCGACGACACCGTCAGCGCGGCGTGGCTGGTGTCGGCAACCGTCGCCCTCGGCCACGCGGCCGCCGCGGAGGTCACGGCCGGCCGCATGACCGGCGACGCCGCGGCCGCCGTACTGCGGCACAGCATCCTGCGCCTGCTCGGCCGCCCTTGAGGGGAGCCGGGACCCGTACGTCCTAGACGCGCCCGGCCGCCGCCCACGCCGCGGCGGTGACATCGAACGGCCCCCGTACGCCGAAGGCCGCCGCGCACCGGTCGCGCAACGCCTCCCGGCGGGCCGGGTCGAGGCCGCGAACGTAGTCACCGGCCGGACCGACGCCGAACGTGTACGGCTCCCACCATTCCTCGAAGCCGGCGAACCGGGTGGTGACCGTCAGCACGGTGGAGGTCACGTCGCGCAGCCCGGCGGCGGTCAACAGCTCGTTGAGCTCGCCCTGACGGGTGCCGGCCAGCCGTGACTCGTCGCGGGCATCCGGGTCGAGGTCGCGGACGGCCCGCCAGAACGGCGACAGCGGACCGTGGCCGCCGGCGTGGTCCCATACGCAGGCGGCCACCGTACCGCCGGGTCGGGTGACCCTGGCCATCTCGCGGAGTCCCGCCACCGGGTCGGTCATGAAGTGCACCACGAGCTGCGCCAGCGCGCAGTCGAAGGCGTCGTCGCCGAACGGCAGGTCCTCCGCCGAGCCGAGCCGGATGTCGACGCCGGGGAACCGTGCCCGGCTCGCCGCGACGAACGCCTCCGAGGGATCGATCCCCGTGACAGTCCCGCCCCGCCGGATCAGTTCCGCCGTCAGCGCTCCCGGTCCACAGCCGACATCGAGCGCCCGTCGTGCCGGGCCGATGCCGGCGAGATCGGCGAACGTCGCGGCCAGCGGTTCGGAGAAGCGGCCCATGAACTTCCCGTACGCCTCAGCGGCGACCTCGAAACCCATGGTGGCGAGCGTAGCCTCGGTCAGATCGTGGCGGCGTCCTTGCCGCAGACGCACGGCGCCTGCCCGGGCTCATGACCGTCGGCAAGAGCCGCGCGGAGGCATCGCAGGAGTTCGGCCGACCGGAACGGTTTCGGCAGCAGGGCGGTTGCCTGCACCTGCTGTGGTCGCTGGTCACCCGGCATGAGGCTGCCGCTCACCAGGATCACCGGCAGGCACGATCGCTCCCGGTCGGCTCGGATGCTGCGGCACAGCTCCAGGCCTGACATCTGTGGCATGTCGATGTCCGTCACGACGGCGTCGACGCCGGGCCGCGCCAGAATCTCCCGCAGCGCCGTCTCGCCGTTGTCGGCGGCGATCACGGTGTGGCCGTCGCGCCGGAGCAGGCGCGACAGCACCTCCCGGATGTCGGTGTCGTCGTCAGCCACTACGAGCAATGCCATGACCATCTCCCTGCAACGGGCCTCAGCCTCGCCGGCAACCGGAACGTCGCATGCTGGATCGGCCACGTCGCCCCACCGCTTAGCGCCAGGACGCCACTGGTGTTCAAGGCAACGAACCGCCTGTCACCCGGTACCTCGCGGGTGGGACTTTTCGCTGCGCCCGTCAGCTCGTGGGCCGATCCGTCCGGTAGACGTAATGGCGCCGGTCGTCGATCGGGTTGTCCGGGGCGATCTCGCCGTGGGCGACGCGGGTCAGGCCCGCCTTCTCCAGCGCCCGCCACGACCGGGGGTTGTCGGCGTGCACCGCCACGATCACACACTCGGCGTCCTTGTGGTCGGCCCAGATCTGTTCGAGCGCCGAGCGGATCATCCGGGTGCCGATGCCGCGGCCGATGTCTGCCGCGTCGCCGATCAGATAGTCGATCGTCATCGCGCGGGGCGGCACCGCGGTGAGCGGCGCCAAGTCGTCGAGGTACTCGGGATAGTCGTGCAGGAACGAGCGTTGCAGCAGTCCGACCGGTATGCCGCCGAGAAACGCGAGAAGGTCCTCGTTCGGTTCCTCGCGGCGGGCGGAGGGCCCGAAGTCGCGTTCCACGGCGGCCGCGGACGTCTCGTGGTTCCACCAGCGGGCCACGTGTGGCTGCGCCAGCCAGCGCGCGAGCAGCGGGAAGTCGTCGGGGGTGACGTGTCGCCAGGCCATCATGCGGCTGACGGTAACATGCCCCTCATACCGTCAGCATAGAATAAGCGGGTGGATGACGTAGAGCTGCCGATCCTGGGCACCGAACCGCTGGTCGTGGAGTTCGCCAACACGCTGTACGGCGGCGAGGACCTCCTCGGCACGACCGAACTGGCCACACTGTGGTTCACCACGGCCGGCACGCACCCGGCGCGGGACACGGCGGCGGCCAGGACCTTGCGCGACAGCGTCCACAACCTGTTCACGGCGACTGTCGCCGGCACAGAGCCACCCGCGGCCGCGATCATGCACGTCAACGAGGTTGCCGCAGAGGCGCCGACGTCCCCGCAGATGATCTGGCGGTCCACCGGGGCGCTCGCCGCGGACAGCCGCAGAGGCACCGCAACCGGTGACGCCGCGCTCCTCGGGGGCCTGGCCTCCGCCTGCATCGAACTGCTCACCGAGGGCCAGGCGCGATTGCTCCGCCGCTGCGAGGCCCCCGACTGCTGCCTGTTCTTCGTGCAGCACCATCCGCGCCGACGGTACTGTCACGAGTCCTGCGCCCACCGCGACCGCCAGGCCAGGTACTACCGCCGACGTGTCACGGCCGCGGCATCGGCTACCCGGCCGGCGCGCGGATGATGTCGTTCAGGCCGGTCAGAGTCTTGATCCGATAGGTGGCCGGTGAGAAGTCCTGGGCCAGGTGCCCGACCCGTCGGTCATGTCCCGCAGGTGCCGCTCCCTGTCCAGGGTGAAGCCGATGTCCGCCAGGGCGCGCTCGCCGGCCTTGAAGTACCAGAACTCGGTGTCCACCAGAACGCCGCCATGATCGAAGAGGATGTACCTCTTCACTCCCGGGATCCTTCCCCGTGGCGACGGCGGCCGGGTTGTAGTCTTCCAGCATGCCCGCGCGTCCACATCGCCCCGGCCACCGGCCGTCCGCGATCGTGGCCGCGGTCATGGCGGTGTTCCTGCTCGCGGTGAGCCTGCTGTCGCCGCCCGGCAACTTCGGCGCTGACGTCGAGAGCCCGGTCGTCGCCGTCATGCAGGCTTCGTGCGGGCATGGCCATCCGGTTGATCCGGCACCCTCGCACGAGCAGCGCCAAGGTGACACCTGGACCACGGCCGCGCAGCCGCGGCTGCGTCCGCCCGTCGAGATGACCGGTTTCATCCTGCCCGTCGTGCTGACCGCACCGGGTCTCGTCGCCGTGCCGCTCCCGGCCGCCGACTGTGTCACCGCCACCGATGCGGTGCCTGCCCGGCCGGGCGTTCTGCGCATATAGCAAACCTCTGATCCGGCACCGCACGCCGCACCGCGTCTGTTCGCGGGCGGCCTGAACCTGTCGCCGGAATCTGCCTGGGCGGAAGTCCGCACCGGAACATCAACGCATCTCGATCACCTTGTGATCCCCTCAAGGACTTTGTCATCCCCTCAAGGAAGGAAGGACCAGCCATGTCGTCGAGCAGGACCGGAACGAAACCGTCGCGGAGGGCGGGCAAGGCCGCCCGGCAGCTGACCAGGAGACCGGGCATGAGCACCAACCTGAAGGTCACCCTGAGCGTGCTCGGCGCCGCCCTCGCCGTGCTGCTGCTGATCGTGGCCGTCGACCTCACCGAACCGAAACCGCCGGCAGGTGCCGCCGAGGTCGTGCGCGAGGACAGCCACCGGCTCTCCACCGCGGCCGACGGCAAGGTAACCGTCGTCGAGTTCCTCGACTTCGAGTGCGAGGCCTGCGGCGCGGCGTACCCCGGCGTGGAGAAGCTGCGGGCCGAGTACGGCGACCGGATCACCTACGTGGTGCGATACTTCCCGATCGCGAGCCACCCCAACGCCTACAACTCCGCGCATGCCGCCGAGGCCGCCGCGCGGCAGGGCAAATTCGAGCAGATGTACGTCAAACTCTTCGACAACCAGGCGGCGTGGGGCCACACCGAGGAGTCCCGGGCGCCGGTCTTCGAGGGATACGCCGCCGAGCTCGGGCTGGACATGGCGAAGTTCAAGGTCGACGTGGCCAGCGCGGAGGTCGCCGAGCGGGTCAGGTCGGACGCCGCCGACGGTGCCGCGCTCGGGGTGCAGGGCACGCCGACGTTCTTCGTCAACGGCGAGCGGTTCACCGACGCGCCCACCTACGAGGCGCTCAAGGCGGCCGTCGACAAGGGGCTCGGCGAATGAGGCCGGTCCTCTCCGACCGGCTGATCGGCTGGATCCTCACCGTCGGTGGGCTGATCGGGGCGCTGGCCGCTTTCGTGCTGACGGTCGAGAAGATCGCGCTGCTCAAGGATCCGTCCTACACGCCGTCGTGCTCGATCAACCCGATCCTGTCCTGCGGTTCGGTCATGACGACCGCGCAGGCGGAGGTGTTCGGCTTTCCGAATCCGCTGATCGGTGTGGCCGCGTTCCCGGTGGTCGCGGCGACCGGTGTCGCCGTCCTGGCCGGGGCTCGGCTGCCGCGCTGGTGGTGGCTGTCACTGCAGGCCGGGGCGCTGTTCGGGGTCGTCTTCGTGCACTGGCTGTTCGTGCAGAGCCTTTACCGGATCGGTGCGCTCTGCCCGTACTGCATGGTGGTGTGGGTAGTCATGATCTTGATTTTCTCGTATCTGACGCTGCACAACGCCGAACGTGGACACCTGCCGGCGCCGCGCCGTCTCACCGGCTTGCTGCTGGCGGTGCACAGCACCGTACCGCTGGTCTGGTTGCTGATTCTGATCAGTCTCATCGGCGTCCAGTTCCGGGACTACTGGAGCACCCTGATCTGAGTCGCGGGAACTTTCCCGGCTCGTGGAACGACGATCTGGAGTGATATCTGTGAGCGGGACACTGCCGCGGCGCTTGGCGACGGTCGCGGTCCTCGCGGCCGTCGCCGTCGGTCTGCTGATAATTCTCCTGTGGTACGGCGGAGGCGCGACCAGCGAAGTCATCCCGGGACTGCCCGATCCGGGATGGACGACCTGGTTGCTGCCGACCGCCGAGCTGATCGGTGAGCTGTCCGCGATCGGCACCGTCGGACTGCTGCTGGCCGCCGTGGCGTTGTCGCCCCGGCACGGCCGGCAGCTGTCCGCCGACGCCTACCGTCGCATCCGCGCGGCCCGCCGGACGGCGCTGCTGTGGGCGGCGGCCACCGTGGCACAGATCTGCCTGACCGTTTCGGATCTGCTCGGCAGGCCGGTCGCGGAGATCGTGACACCGACGACCGTCGGCAACTTCGTCACTTCGCTGACCCTCGGTCAGGCGCTGCTGCTCACCACGGTGCTGGCAGGCGTCACCGCGGTGATCTGCCTGCGGACGCTGACGTACGGCGGAAGCGTCCTCGCCCTGATCGCGGCGGTCCTCGCGGTCGTGCCGCCGATCTTCACCGGCCACGCGGCCGCCGGCGGCAATCACCAGGTCGCCGTCTCGGGCCTGCTGATCCACGTCCTCGCGGTCGTGCTGTGGGCCGGCGGGCTCGGCGCGCTGCTGCTCAGCGGCCGGACGCCGGCGGTCGCGGTGCGCCGGTTCTCGCCGCTGGCCACCTGGTGTGCCGTCGCCGTGATCGGGTCCGGCCTGATCTCCGCCTGGATCCGCGTGCCCGGCCCCGGCGCTCTCGTGACCAGCGGCTACGGGCAGTTGATGCTGTTCAAGGCGGTCGTCCTGGCCGGGCTCGTGTTGCTCGGCCTGCTGCAGCGGCGGCTCGCCATGCCGGCCCTCGAGCGCGGTGACCGCCGCCGTTTCGCGCTGGTGGCCACGGGAGAGATCCTGCTGTTCGCCGTGGCGATGGGCGCCGCCGTGGCGCTGTCCCGGACCCCGCCGGCGATCATCGAGCAGGAGGAGACCCCGGCGCAGGCGCTGCTCGGCTTCCCGATGCCCGGGCCGGTCAGCGCCGGGGCGTTTTTCGGCGACTGGCTGCCCGAGCCGCTGTACCTGAGCGTCGCCATGGTCGCTGCCGGGCTCTACCTGGCCGGTGCCGTCCGGCTGCACCGTCGTGGGGACGCGTGGCCCGTACACCGCATCCTGCTCTTTCTCGCCGGATGCGCCGTGCTGGCGGTGGCCACCAGCAGTGGGCTGGCCCGATATGCGCCGGTGCTGTTCAGCGTCCACATGTTCCAGCATCTGCTGCTCAACATGGTCGTGCCGATCCTGCTGGTGCTGGCCGCACCCGTCACCCTCGCCCTGCGCGCGCTGCGCCCGGCCGCCGACCCGGCCTGGCCCGGCCCCCGCGAATGGCTGCTCGCGGCCCTGCACTCGCGGCCCGCGCGGATCGTCGCGCATCCGCTGGTCGTGTTCGTGCTCTACGTCGGCAGCATGTACGCGATGTACTTCACCGGCCTGTACGAGCTGGCGCTGCGCTCGCACGCCGCCCACCTGGCGATGGTCGGCCATTTCCTCGCCACCGGGTTCCTGTTCTTCTCCTGCGTCATCGGCGTCGACCCCGGCCCGCGCCGCCCGATCCACCCGCTGCGCGTCGTGATGGTGTTCGCGGCCATGGCGCTGCACGCCTTCCTCGGCATCGCGCTGATGTCGACGACCCGGCTGCTGGCCGCCGACTGGTACGACTCGCTGGCCCGCCCCTGGGGTGTGTCACCGCTCGCCGACCAGCACACCGGCGGCGGCATCGCCTGGTCGTTCGGGGAACTGCCGATGGCCGTCGTGCTCGGTGCGCTGCTGGTGCAGTGGATGCGCGCCGACGACCGTGAGGCCCGCCGCCGTGACCGGGCAGCCGACCGTGCCGAGGCGGCCGGTGGTGAGGATCCCGAGCTGGCCGCCTACAACGCCATGCTCGCGGAACTCGCCCGGCGCTCAGGCGTCGTCGACGTGCCCCGTGGCGGGGTCGACGGCGGCCAGGAAGGCGCGGATGCTCGCCCGGTGCCCGTCGACGGTCAGGCCGGTGGTGGCGGCACTGCTGGTGAACCCGTAGCCGGGGTCGGGTCCGTCGAGCCACGTGTAGTCGGTACCGCCGGAGGCGTTCGCGCGGACGGCGAATAGGTGCCCGTCGACGTCGAGCGTCCGGCGGATGCCCTGCTCGAAGGCCCATTCGCGCAGCTCGGACTCGGCCTCCTCGCGGGGGAGTGGGCCGCGTTCGAGGCGCAGTTGCCGTAACCGGCGGGTCGCCGCGCCGACCGACGGCCCGGGCGGGATGTCCAGCAGTGCCATGATCGCCCGGCCGTCGAGGTCGGCGGGAGTTCGTGCCAGCTCGCGTTCCCGGGCCTGTGCCTCGAGGTGTTCCGGTGTCAGACCGGCACGGGCGTAGGCCAGCCAATCGGCCACGTCCCGCTCGATGCCGAGGCCGACCTGGTCGAAAAGGTCCCTGGGCCCGCCGCTGGGCCGCACCCCGAGTTGTGCGAGAGCGGCGTTGATCGGCCACTGCTCCCGCGGACCGTCGAACCTGTCGTCGACGACGGGGCCCCAGGCCAATGCTCCGTCGCGCCACACCGTCGCCGTCTGGTGCCCGTCGCCGCCGAAGAAGTCGGCCTCCACGAAGGCGAGCACGCCGGCCGTGGACCATTCGGCCAGCCGCTCTTCGACGAGCGCGCGGTCCGGTTCGTTCACCGGCACCATGGCCAGGCCGCATCGCAGGACGGCGAGCACTCCGTGGCTCAGTTCGGTCACGCGTTCCCGGAGCAGGCCGGCTTCGGCGATGACAGCGGTCAGCCGATACACGCGCAGCAGTTTAATCCCGGTGCGGTCCCGGCATGGCGCGAGAGTTCAGTCAAGATCATGGGCCGATTGCCTGCTGACACGGCAGCGGCGAGCGCACATGCAGCGGCCAGCGGTGCTTGCGGCCGTCGCACTCGCAGCGACCGGCTCACACACAGCGGCACCGTTTGCTCCGATCGTCGCCAGGACGACCATGCGCGTCCACGGATCCGCAGCGTGTGCTCCCGCCGTCGCCGCCCACGACTGAACAGTCGCCGCCACGACGTCACACGCACATGGAAAGCGCCCGCGTGCGCCCAACGGCGCGGAAGGCCCGACGGCGCAGGAAAGCCCGACGACACCCGGTAAGCCGGCAGCGTCGGCAGCGCACCCGGCGATCGCACGACCGGCCATCACAGCCTCCGGGTCCAGCATGATCACGAACGACGGCGCCGGCGGAACCTAGCCGTGAGTGGCGTGCTCGTGCCCCGCGTGGCCGGCCGGCTCCAGCTGGAACGTGGAGTGCTCGACGTCGAAGTGCCCGGCCAGGCACGCCTGGAGGGCGTCGAGCAGCTGCGGCGCGTGCCCGTCGTGGAAGCAGGAGTCGTCGACCACGACGTGCGCGGTCAGCACCGGCAGGCCCGAGGTGACGGTGTAGACGTGTAGGTCGTGGACCCCGGACACGTGGTCGAGGCCGGTGATGTGCCGCCGCACGTTCTCGAGGTCGACGTCCTCGGGGGCGGCTTCGAGCAGGACGTTGACCGCCTCACGCAGCAGCCGGACCGCGCGCGGGGCGATGACCAGGCCGATCAGGATCGACACGATCGCGTCGGCGCGGGTGTAACCGGTCAGCGCGATCACCGCGGCGGCGGCCAGGACGCCCACCGACGTGACGGCGTCGGTGGCGACCTCCAGGAACGCGCCGCGCATGTTGAGGCTGGCCTCGCGGGCCCGGTAGAGCAGCGCCACACCGATCAGGTTGCCGACCAGGCCGATCACACCGAACACGGCCATCCCGCCGGCGTCGACGTGGGCGGGTTCGAACAGCCGCCGGATGCCCTCGACGAAGACGTAGACGCCCATGCCGGACAGGATCAGGCCGTTGACGGCGGCGGCCAGGATCTCCGCGCGGGCCCAGCCGAAGGTGTGCCGGCCGGACGCGGGCCGGGCGGCCAGCAGGGTGGCGCCCAGGGCGAGCGCGACGCCGCCCGCGTCGGCGAGAACGTGCCCGGCGTCGGCGAGCAGGGCGAGGCTGCCGGTGATCAGGGCGCCGGCCACCTCGATCAGGAAGATGGCCACCGAGATCGCCAGGGTGCCGATGAGCACGCCGCGGTGCCGCCCGGTCGCCGTGGCGGGGCCGTGGTCGTGGCTGTGTCCGTGTCCCATCGGCTGTTCTCTCCCCGTCGGCCATCCCATGCATACATGCGCACAGTAGCATGTGTTGTGCACGCCGGGTCAGGCGCCGGAGTGAGTGATCCAGACCTGGGGGGCGGAGTCCGCGTTCAGCCAGCGGAGCATGTCGTCGGCGAGTCGGCGCAGCTCGTGCGGGTCGAACTCGTCGGCCGGCACGCCGAACACCTCGTGGACGATGGCCAGCACCCGCCACGGCAGGCCGGTTCCGGAACGGCGGACCAGCGCCAGCTCGCCGCCGTCGCCGAGTGCCCACACGGTTCCGGGGGCCTGGGCGATGACGACCTCACCGATGTACGCGGTGACGAGCTCGACCGTAACCCGGTACCACGGATCGCGGGGAGCGGCGGCCGCGTTGGTGCCACCGGCGAGGACGCCGTAGGACGACATCGGGAGCGCCGGTCGCGTGTCGGCGAACGCGGCCCGGAGCTGCTCGCGCGCATCGCGCAGCCACGCCCAGAGTTCGTCGAGCGATCCCCGCGTCCCGTCCAGGCGCAGGCCGCTGAGCTGCCGCAACCGGTCGGTCAGCGGCAGCGTGCTGGTGTGCCACGCGGCCAGCGTCGCCGCCTCACCGACGCTCAGCCGCGGATCCGCTGCCGTGGTCAGCGGCGGCACCCCCAGGTCGGCGAGACTCCGCAGCAGGTACGGGCGATGGCGCGGCTGGGTCCGGTCGAACTCGATCTGATACACGTCGCGGGCCTCGTCGAGACGCCCCAGCGACACCAGGACACGGCCGCGCAACTGGATCTCCGGCAGCTTCCGGGTTCCCCACCGATCCAGCAGCGCGTCCACCGACGTCAGCGGTTCAAGAGCGGGCAGCACCCGGCCGGTGACGGCCTCGCGGAGCTGCCCGGCGTCGCCCAGGTCACCGACGTGACGCAGGACCTCGTGGTGATGACGATCGGGGAGCGCCAGCCGGACGTACGCCGTGATCGTGACGGAATGCTCGCCGGGTTCGCGGCCGAACCCGTGGTCGAGCGTGATGAGGTGGCTCAGCCCGTCGTCGACGACCCGGGTCAGCTGCCAGCCGTCGCGTTCGAAGCCGGTGAGCTCCCACACCGTCCGGGCCGCGCGGTCCATCGCGGCCATCCACGCCGGCCGCTGCTTCCTGGCCTTCTCCCACCGGCGGCGTACGAGCGCCGACAGCCGACCGGCCGGTACGCCCTCGGCCGTGATCAGCACGGCCTCGCGGTCGGCGTGCTCGACCGCGGTCACACCCCGCACCGTGCGCAGGAACTCGACGATCCCGGCGACCAGGTCCTCGCGTTCGCCGGCGACCTCCTCGACGAAGACCAGCTCGTGCGTGAACCCGTGCCCGTACCCGGTCGGCCCGAGCCGCCATTCGTCATCCACGGCGGTCAGTATGCCGACCGGTAGCTCACTCGGCGAGGACGTCGTGCGTCGAGAGCGACCTCGCCCTGGTCGACGAGATGCAGGACGAGGATCGCGGTGTAGACCTTGGTCAAAGATCTCCTGGGCCTTGCGAATCTGTTCCATCGCGGCGCTGATCGTGAACGCTCGACCAGGTCGAGGGTCAAGCCGCCGGAACCGCGGCGTGAACGGTGAAGCGAATCTGTCTGACCGATCGCGTACGGTGCCCCTGTGACATCGAGCAACCTCACCCGGCGGTGGACGAGTCAGACGTGGTTCGGCTGCGTCCTGGCCGGCATGGTCGTGCTGATCCTGGCCGGCGCCGGACTGGGGACGCAGGTCCTGGCCGACACCACCGCGGTGTCGAATCGCCTCAACGATCACATCTCCCCGGCGAGGACCACGGTCGTGCAGCTGGACGGCGCTCTCGGCGATCAGGTCTCGGGCCTGCGCGCCTTCGCGGTCAGCGGGCGGCCGGAGCTGCTCGAGCCGTATCGCACCGGCATCACCGGCGAACTGGCGGCCACCGCGCGGCTGCACGAGTTGCTCGCCGACGAGGCCGGGCTGCTGGCGGAGCTCGACGAACTGGAACGGCTCGCGGCACAGTGGCGGCGTGACTCCGCCGAGCCGTTGATCGCCGCCCGGCAGATCTCCCCGGCCGTTTCTCAACCTTCGGACGCTTTCGCGGCGGTACGGGCACAGCTGACCGATTTCGACGCGGCGCTGCTCGACGAGCGCACGCGGGGCCGGCAGGCGCTCGACGACTCCCGGCAGGTCCGCAACATCGTCTTCCTCGGCCTCGCCGCCCTGCTGCTCGCGGCCGTCGCCGCGATCGCGGTCCTGCTGCGTCTGATCGTGCTGCGCCCGCTGACACGGCTCAGCGCCGCGGTCCGGACCGTCGCCGCCGGCGACTTCGGCCACCGCCTGTCCCCGCACGGACCGAGCGACATCGCCGCCCTCGGCCACGACGTGGACGCCATGCGGGAACGGCTCGTGCAGGCTCTGGTCGCCGCGAGCGAGACCCGTGACGCGCTGGCCCGCTCCAACGCCGACCTCGAGCAGTTCGCCTATGTCGCCTCCCACGACCTGCAGGAACCACTGCGCAAGGTGGCGTCGTTCTGCCAGATGCTCCAGCGCCGCTACGCCGGCTCCCTCGACGACCGCGCCCAGCAGTACATCGCCTTCGCCGTCGACGGCGCCACCCGCATGCAGCGTCTGATCACCGACCTGCTGACGTTCTCCCGGATCGGCCGCGTCTACGACAGCAGCAAGCCGGTCGACCTCGGCAGCCTTGTGGACCAGGTCGAACAGACGCTCGCCGCCACGATCGAGGAGACCGGCGCCCGCATCGACCGGCCCGACCTGCCGACCGTGCAGGGCGACGCCACCCTGCTGGCGATGCTGTGGCAGAACCTGATCGGCAACGCCCTCAAGTTCCGGCACCCCGACCGGCCGCCGCACGTGACGATCAGCGCCGCCTCCGTGGCAGACGAGTGGAGCTTCACCGTCAGCGACAACGGCATCGGTGTCGACGCCGAGTTCGCCGACAAGATCTTCGTCATCTTCCAGCGGCTGCATCCGCGCGAGAAGTACTCCGGCACCGGCATCGGCCTGGCCATCTGCAAGCGTGTCGTCGAGCACCACGGCGGCGCCATCAGCGTCGACACCACCCGGACCGACGGCACCACGTTCGCCTTCACCATCGCCAAGCACATCCGCCGCCTCACCCCGGAGGCACCGGATGTGAGCGACCGGGCCCTCGTGGCGTCATAGCCCCGGGTCGTCGTAGCCCTCGTCGGCTCGTTCGCGGCGCAGGTGGGCCTCGGCTCGGCGGGCCAGGTCGCCGGGTTCGGCGGCCAGGCCCTCGTACATGCCCTTCACCTGCTCGTACGGGCGGCCGGGCGGCAGCAGCGGGATCGCCGGGTCGGTCAGCGCCTCGATCAGGACCGGCCGGTCGGCGGCCAGCGCCGTTTCCCACGCCTTCGCCATCTCGTCCGGATCCGTGACGCGCATTCCCTGCAGACCCAGAAGTTCGGCATACCGGGCGTACGGCACGTCGGGCAGATCCTGCGACGTCGCGAACCGCGGCTCGCCCTCGGACTCTCGCTGCTCCCAGCTGACTTCGGCGAGGTCGCGGTTGTTGAGCACGCAGATCACGAACCTCGGGTCGGCCCAGTCGCGCCAGCGGGCCGCCACCGTGACGAGTTCCGCCAGGCCGGTCATCTGCATGGCACCGTCGCCGGTGAGCACCACGACCGGACGCCGCGGTGCGGCGAGTTTCGCGGCCAGCCCGTACGGCAGCCCGCACCCCATCGACGCCAGGGTGCTGGACAGATGGGCGGGGACTCCGGACGGCAGGCGCAGGTGCCGGGCGTACCAGTAGACGACCGAGCCGACGTCGACGGCGACCTGCGCGTCGCCGGGCAGCCGGCCGTTCAGGGACCGGACCACGTGCTGGGGGTTGAGCGGCTCGGCGGGCGCGGCCGCGCGGGCCTCCGCGATGCCGTGCCAGCGCCGGACCGAGTCCTCGACCTGCCCGCTCCACGCGGTGCCCGGCCGGTCCGGGATGAGTTCCAGCAGCTCCCGCAGCGTTTCGGCGGCATCACCGAGCAGCGGCACTTCCACCGGATAACGTACGCCCAGACGCCTGCCGTCGATGTCGATCTGCACGGCCCGCGCCTGTCCGGGTTTCGGATAGAACTCGGTCCACGGGTCGTTCGTGCCGACCAGCAGCAGGGTGTCGCAGTCGCGCATCAACTCCTCGCTGGCCGTCGTGCCCAGGTGGCCCATGACGCCGGTGTGGCGGGGGAGTGTCTCGTCGAGCACCGGCTTGCCGAGCAGGGACGCGGTGATGCCCGCGCCGAGGCGTTCGGCCAAATCACGGATCTCCTGCCGGGCCCCGTAGGCGCCCTGCCCGACCATGATGGCCACGCGCTCGCCGGCGGTCAGGACGCCGGCGGCCTCGCGCAGGTCCTCGGGGCGCGGCACGAGCCGGGCGGGACGCAGTCCGGGGCTGGTCACCAGCACGCCGTGCTTCTGCTCGGCCGGGTCGGGAGCGGGCGCCGACTGCACGTCGTGCGGCAGGATCACGCAGGTGGGGCTGCGGGTCGCCAGGGCGGTCCGGAAGGCGCGGTCGAGCAGCATGGGCACCTGCTCGGGGGTGTACGCGGCCTGCACGAACTGGGCGCAGACGTCGGCGAACAGCCGTACCAGATCGATCTCCTGTTGATAGGCACTGCCCAGCACGGTGGTCATCTGCTGTCCGACGATCGCGACGACCGGCTGGGAGTCCAGTTTCGCGTCGTAGAGACCGTTGAGCAGGTGCACCGCGCCGGGGCCCTGGGTCGACAGGCAGACACCGGCGCGGCCGGTGTACTTGGCGTGCCCGACCGCCATGAACGCCGCCGCCTCCTCGTGCCGGGCCTGCACGAACGCGGGCTCACCGGATCGGCGCAGCGCGCCCATCACGCCGTCGATGCCGTCACCGGAGTACCCGAAGACGCGGTCGGTTCCCCAGGCGAGGATCCGTTCCACCACCAGATCCGAAACTGTCCGCTCGGTCATTGCAGTCCTCTCGGTCGATCTGGCGGTGACTACCCGCGCCCTGGTGGCTCAACCTCCGGCTCGAGTGCTCGTCATGCGGTTGCCGGAGTTGCCTCCGCGGCAACCGGCGCGGGCTAGCATGGCGGGCGAAAGGTCTTGCCGATCAATCCCCCCTCGGCGCCGGTCCCGGATGGGTGGTGGGGGATGCACGTCGACGATCAGGCCGTTCTGCTGTCCGCTCCCGACATCGGCGATCTGGAGCAGGAGTACGTGCTGGCGGCGCTGCGCTCGGGCTGGGTCGCGCCGGCCGGACCCGATCTGGACCTGTTCGAGCGGGAGATCGCCGCCCGGGCCGGGGTGCCGCACGCGGTCGCGGTGAGCTCCGGGACCGCCGCGTTGCACCTGGCCATGCTCGGTGTCGGTGCCGCCACGGGCGACGTGGTCATCGTGCCCACACTCACGTTCGCGGCCACGGCGAACGCCGTCGTGTACACCGGCGCGACGCCGATCTTCGTCGACGGTGACGCGGCCACCGGCAACATCGACCCGGACCTGCTGTCCGGACTGCTCGCCGACCTGGACGCCGAGGGCGTGCGGGCCCGGGCTGTGGCGACGGTCGACGTCTATGGAGCGTGCGCCGACTACGGGCGGATCCTGCCGCTGTGCGAGCGGTACGGCGTTCCCGTCGTCGAGGACGCCGCCGAAGCGCTCGGTTCGGCGTACGCCGGCCGGCCCGCGGGCTCGTTCGGGCTGGCTGCGGCGTTCTCGTTCAACGGCAACAAGATCCTGACGACGTCGGGTGGCGGCATGCTGGTCACCGCCGACGCGGGCCTGGCCGATCGGGCCCGGTATCTGGCCGGTCAGGCGCGGCTGCCGGCGGAGCATTACGAGCACACCGACGTCGGCTACAACTACCGGCTGAGCAACGTGCTGGCCGCGCTGGGCCGCGCTCAGCTGTGCCGGCTGGACGAGATGATCGAACGCCGCCGGGCGGTCCGCGACGGCTACGCCAAGGTCTTCGCCCGTCTCGACGGGGTACGTCTGCTCGGTGGCGACGACATGGCGGCCAACTGCTGGCTGACCGCTGTCGTGGTCGAAGCGGAGCGGACCGGCTGGCGGGCCCGTGATCTGGCCGCGTACCTGGCGGCGCGTCACGTGGAGACCCGGCCGGTGTTCAAGCCCATGCATCGGCAGCCCGTCTTCGCGGGAGCCCGCGCCGTGCTCAACGGCACCGCGGACCGCCTGTTCGCCGACGGTCTCGTCCTGCCCAGCGGGTCGGTCATCGGCGACGACCGGATGCGCCGGGTCTTCGACGACATCGCCGCGTTCCTGGACGACCCGCGGTGAGGCGGTCGGCGCGGGTCACCGATGTGGTGCAGCGGGCGATCGACGTCGTCGTCGCCGGTGGGGCACTGGCCGCCGGTTCGCCGTTGATCGCCGGGGTCGCCGTGGCGGTCGGGGCCGGGCTGGGCCGGCCGGTGTTGTTCCGTCAGCAGCGGCCCGGCCTGAACGGGCGGCCGTTCACCCTGATCAAGTTCCGCACGATGCGGGACGTGGACGAGAGGGGTGGCCTCGTGACCGACGCGCAACGGCTCACCGGTCTGGGCCGGGCACTGCGTGCCTGGAGCCTGGACGAGTTGCCGACGCTGTGGAACGTGCTGCGCGGCGACATGAGCCTGGTCGGGCCGCGTCCGCTGCTCATGCAGTACCTCGACGTGTACACCCCGGAACAGGCGCGCCGTCACCTGGTCCGGCCGGGGATCACCGGGCTGTCCCAGGTGAGCGGCCGCAACGGGCAGACCTGGGAGGAGCGGCTGGCGATGGACGTCTGGTACGTCGATCACCGCTCGCTGGCGCTGAACGCGCGGATCCTGCTGCGCACGCTGCTGACGCTGCTGCGGCGCGACGGGATCTCAGCGCCCGGGGAGTCGACGATGCCGCTGTTCACCGGCTCGCCGCGAGCTCGGCCGGAGGCCGGTGGCGATGCCTGAGCCGATCGTCATCGTCGGGTGCGGCGGCTACGGCAGGGAGATGCTCGTCGTCATCGCCGCCGTCAACGCCGTCAGCGACTCGTGGAAGGTTACCGGCTTCCTCGACGACACCCCGGCCGAGACGAACCTGCGCCGCCTGGACCGGCTCGGCGCGGCCTGGCTCGGCCCGAACGAGACGCTGGGGCAACTGGACGCCCACTACGTCATCGGTATCGGCGACCCGCGGATCCGGGCCCTGGTCGCTGCCCGGCTGGAACCGTTCGGCCGGCCGGCGGCCACCCTCGTGCACCCGGCGGCCACGATGGGGCCGGACAACCACCTGTCCGACGGTGTGGTCCTGTGTGCCGGGGCCCAGGTCACGACGAACGTCACGCTGGGCCGGCACAGCCACCTCAATCTGAACGCGACGGTGGGTCACGACTCGGTGCTCGGCGAACATGTGCAGGTCAATCCCCTCGCTGCCGTGTCGGGTGACTGCGACATCGGGCGGGAGGTGCTGATCGGCACCGGTGCCGTGGTGCTGCAGGGCCGGTCGGTCGGCGACGGAGCGACGGTGGGTGCGAGCGCCTGCGTGGTCCGCGACGTCGACGCCGGGCGGATCGTCAAGGGTGTGCCGGCCAGATAGGGGAGGTGGCAGCGTGCGGATCACCTACATCCACCAGTACTTCAAGACTCCGGCGATGTCCGGCGGGACGCGGTCGTACGAGTTCGCGCGGCGGCTGGTCGAGCGGGGTCACGAGGTGCACATGATCACCGGTGATCCGGACGGCGTCCGGCCCAGGATCAGCAACGAGGCCGGGATCGTGGTGCATTGGCTTCCCGTGCCGTACAGCAACGCGATGTCGTACCGGCGCAGGCTCCTGGCTTTTGCCGGGTTCGTCGGCCGGTCGGCGGTGGAGGCCGGTCGTCTGCGCCACGATCTCGTTGTCGCCACCAGCACACCGCTGACGGTCGCGATCCCCGGCGCGTGGGCGGCGCTGCGCCGGCGGGTGCCGATGGTGCTGGAGGTGCGCGACGTGTGGCCCCAGCTGCCGATCGCGCTGGGTGTGCTGCGGTCGCCGTTCAGCCGGTGGGCGGCCGGGCGGCTGGAGGCGTGGGCGTACCACAGGTCGGCCCACGTCATCGCCCTGTCGCCGGGCATGGCCGCGAGCATCCGGCGGCGGTTCCCCGGCATCGCGGTCACCGTCGTGCCGAACAGCTGCGATCGGGGTCTGTTCGCCGGCGCCGCCCCTGCGGGTGCGGCGCTGCGCGCGCGCACGCCGTGGCTGGGGGACCGGCCGCTCGTGCTGTATGCGGGGGCGCTCGGCCCGGCCAACGGCGTGGATTATCTGGTACGGATGGCGGCCCGGCTCGCCGATGTCGACCCCGAGGTGCGTGTCGCGATCGTCGGTGACGGCCGGATGCGGGCGCAGGTCCGGGAGCTGGCCGCCGAGCTGGGTGTGCTGGACCGGAACCTGTTCCTGCTGGGTCCGGTCAGCAAGGCGGAGGTGGTGGCGCTGTTCGGGGCGTGCGATCTGGCGGCGTCGGTGTTCGTCGACGTCCCCGAGCTGGGCGACAACTCGCCGAACAAGGTCTTCGACGCCTTCGCCGCCGGCCGGCCGGTCGCGGTGAACCACGGCGGGTGGATCGCCGATCTGATCACGGCGAGCGGCGCCGGGCTGGTCCTGCCGGCCGACGACACCGCGGCCGCGGCCGCCGCGGTGGCCGGTTTCGTCCGCGACCAGGCGGGATGTGCGTCCGCGCGGTCGGCGGCGCACGATCTGGCCCGCGACCGGTTCGACCGTGATCTGCTGTTCGAGGACTTCGAGCGGGTCCTGAGTGCGGCGGTCGTTCCCGCCGGTCACCGCGGTGGTGTGTCCGGGTCGCGGGCGGGGCGTACCGCGGCCAGGAGCAGGAAGATCCACATCAGCCGGGCGTCGTAGTAGTCGCCGGAGAACAGGCTGGTGGCACCGATGAAGATGCCGCAGTAGGCCGCCGTGCGGGCCTCGAGGCTCCGTTCGCCCGCTGGTGTTGCCGTGTAGCCGTGCCACAGGCCCAGCCAGGCCACCAGCAGCAGCATGAGTCCGGTGAACCCGCCCTCGGCCGCGATCGACAGCGGCAGGTTGTGCACGTACTGCTCGCCGAGTCCCATGTCGTTGACGATGTTGAAGCCGTTGATGCCGGTGCCGAGGATCGGCCGCTGCAGGAAGATCCGTAACGCCATCTGGAACAGCACGTCACGCGACGACGCGTACCCCTGCCCGATGGTCGCCTCGACGAACCGTTGCTGCACGTATCCGGCGATGGACGGCCCGGCCACGATCACCAGGACGGTGCCGACGACCGCCACCAGAGCGAGCGGTTTGGCGATCCGTTCCGGGTCGATGCGGGGCCGGATGGCGAGCAGGGCGACGGCGATGGTGACGGCCAGTGCCACGATGCCGCCCCGGGAGCCGGAGGCCACCGCCCCGAACAGGAACGCCGGGATCGGCATGAGCCAGATCAGCCGCTCGCCGCTGCGGAGGTAGAGGTAGAGCGAGGTGATCACGCCGAGGATCATGATGCGGACGAAGACGTTCGGGCCGCCGCCGAGCGCCGCCCAGCGGCCGTTGGAGTAGTGGCCCTGGCCGGACGCGGCGGCCAGGAAGTAGACCCAGGCCGCGGCGTGGAACAGTTTCAGGGTCGTGGCGGTCACCCGGTCGCGGTCCCAGGCGGCCAGGTTGAAGTAGACCAGTAGCAGGCCGGCGATCGCGCACAGGTCGCCCACCGCCGGGCCGGTGACCGTGCCAGGCGGCACCCACAGCACCGACAGGCCCTGGTAGCCGAGCAGCGCCAGGATGCCGAGCAGGGCGAATCCGCCCTCGACCGGGCGCGGGCCGATGTGGTGCGCCTCGAGGACCAGGGCCAGCAGCAGTACCAGGAACAGGGGTACGCGCACGTCGTTGACGACGGGGACGTCGAGGCCGACCCGTTCCAGGGTGAAGCGGCCGGAGAGCGACACCACGAAGGCCATCAGGACGACGAGCCCCGGCCGGGGTGCTGCCGTGGTGTTCATCGCCGCTGCTGGCGCAGGGCGTACGTGCTGAGCCCCGCGGCGTTGAGTCCCAGCGTGACCGCCGCCGCCAGCAGTCCCAGCATGGCCGCGTACGGCGGGGTGAAGAACAGTGTCCCGATGCCGGTCGCGGCCAGTTCCACACCGAGGCAGGCCAGCAGCAGCCGGCTCATGACCTTGGCGTCGAGCAGGGTGTCCAGCGTCGGGCGCGCCGCGTAGAACATGGCGAGCGGGATCGACGCCAGCACGCCGAGCCGTAGTACCGGTACCGCGGCGGAGAACTCGGGGCCGAGGAATCCCCGGGTCATCGCCGGGGCGAACAGCATGATCACTATCGCGGGGACGGCGGCGGCCACGGCGGCCAGCAGGGGCAGGGTGGCGAGCAGCTGCCGTACGCCGCCCTGTTCCTCGGGCCGCTGGAACAGCCGGCTGAGCCGGGGCATCAGGACCGGCGTGAGCATGGCGAACATCGAGCAGATCAGGGTGACGGCCGAGGTGGTGAATCCGACGTATCCGGCTTCGCCGCTGCCGGGCATCGTCACGGCCACCGCCAGGGTGGGGACGGTGTAGAGCGCGGGCAGGGCCAGTTCCCCGGGCATCCTGCGTACGCCGTACGCGATCAGGGTCTTGATGCCGGGTTCCGGTACCGCGGCGGCCGTGACCGGCGCCGGCCGGACCACCAGCGTGCCCCACACGCCGACCAGTGCGGCCCCGATGCCTTGGAAGACCAGGAAGTCCTCGATCTTCTCGGTCAGCGCGAACGCGAACAGTGGGATCAGTCCGAATCCGAGCCCGAGCGCCAGGTTCGAGTCGATGACCTGCTGGCTTCCGCGCAGCGCGGCCAGCGAGACGGTGCACAGGCAGTTGCCTGCGAGCATGATCAGGACGGCGGTCACCGCGGACTGCCCACCGGGCAGTCCGAGCACCGCGGCGATGTCGTCTCCGGCCGCGATGGCGGCCAGTGTGACCGCGGTGACGGCGGCGGCCTCGATGTAGAGCGCGTGCCGGGCGAGCCGGCGGCCGGTGTGCTCGGCGCGGGGCAGGTAGCGGTACAGGCCGACGCCGAGTCCCAGCAGCAGAGCCGGCTGGAGCGTGCTCACCGCGCTGCGGGCGATCTGGTAGAACGTGAAGCCGTCGACGCTGCCGCGCCGGGCGACGAGGTGGAACAGCAGCAGTCCCACGGCGAGGACGAAGTTCTGGACGACCAGGGTGGCGACATAGTCGCGTCGCACGGCTGCGGGCACGAGTCGCAGCAGTGATCGGAGCCGGAGATGGTTACCGCCGAGCATGCGGTGGCTGGGATGGGTGGCAGGTCATCACGCGGCCTGCTGCTTCCAGCGGCCCTGGTCGCCTCGCGGCCGTTTCGGGCCCGACAGGTAGGTGTCGTAGTTGGGCACGGCGTCCGGGCCCTTGGTGGCGACCATGTTCAGCACGCAGCCCAGCAGTGTCGCGTTGACCGCGTGCAGGACCCGGGCCGCAGCGGTGACCTGCGCCGACGTCGTCTTGCGGGCTCGTACGACGAGTAGTGTGCCGTCCGTGCGGGCGGCCACGACGCCGGCGTCGGTGACGGGCAGCAGCGGCGGGCAGTCGAAGATCACCACGTCGAACTTCTTGCGCGCCTCGTCGACCAGCTCGGTCATCCGCGGTGAGCTGAGCAGCTCGCTGGGATTGGGCGGGGTCCGGCCGCTCGGCAGCAGCCACAGGCCGGCGCCCCACGGCTGCAGCACCTGCTCCAGTACCGCGGTGCCGTCCAGGATCGTGCTCAGCCCGGCCTGATCCTCCCGGCCGAGGAACGCGGCGAGCCGGGGGTGGCGCAGTTCGGCGTCGACGACGAGGACTCGCTGGCCGGCCTCGGCGAACAGCAGCGCCAGCCCGCAGGCGGTGGCCGATCTGCCCTCGCCGGGCACCGCGCTGGTCACGGCCAGGGTCTTCACCGAGCCGGCGGCGGCGGCGCACTGCACCTGGGTGCGGATACCGCGCAGCGCCTCGGTGCGTGGCGAGGCGCTCGGCGAGACGAACGGCCCGCCGGGGTCCATCGGCACCCGGGCCAGCACCGGCGCGGAGGCGAGGATCTGCAGGGCCTCCGCGGTGCGGACGGTGTGGTCGGAGATCTCCCGGCCGACCGAGCCGACGGCGCCGACGACCAGGCCGACGACCGCGGCGAGGGCGAGGTTGTTGAGCACGTTGGGTGAGACCGGATCCTCGTCGAGGGCGGGGCCGGAGACGACGGTGACCTTGACGGTCGACGGCTGGGACGGTGTGGGCCGCTCCAGTTCCTCGACGGCGGTGGTGAAGCGGCGGGCGATCCGGGTGAGCAGCAGCAGGGCCCGGTTGCGGTCCCGGTCCTCGACGCTGACCTCCATCATCACCGTGTCGGCGACCGTCTCGGCGGCGATCGCCTCGCGGACCTCCTCCGGGTTCAGGTCGACGCCGGGTGTCCCGGCGATCGGGGTGGCGACCTCGTCGCTGGTGAGCAGCTTCGCGTAGGTGGCCAGGCGGCTGACATTGAACATGCTGGCGGGGTAGAGGTCCGAGGCGCCGGCGATCGGTGTCGAGAAGAAGAACGTGACGCGGGCGGCGTACCTCGGTGTGGTGTTGAAGTTGATGATCAACGCCACGCCGAGGGCGGCCATCACGGAGGCGGCCAGCAACCACCAGTGCCGCCTGGCGACACGGAGGTATTCGCGCAGGCCCACCCAGACCTCCCCGTACCTTCACTACCGCCCAAGCTAACGGGTCAAAAAGGATGTATAGCTCGAATAGCCGAGAACACAAATTTATCATGATTTAGATTCTGATACGCTGCCTAACATGAGGGGCGCTCGCCTGCTGCCGCTACTCGTGGACGGCGCCGCCTGGGTGATTGGCCTGTTCGCCGCCGTCCTCACCAGGTATGACTTCGCCCCGGGCCACCGCCCTCTGATCGGCGCCACGGCCATGATCGGTGCCGCCGCGCTCCTGCACGCCGTCCTCGACCGTGCCCGGCAGCGCATCGTGGGGATCTACCGCTTCGCCAGCTTCGAAGAGGCCAACGCGGTCGCCATCACCACCACCATGGTCGGATGCCTGCTGACCGCCACGGTCGTGATCATGTCCCGGCCGCCGGTGCCGGTCGGTGTCCCCGCCATCGGTGCCACCGCGGCGCTGGCCCTGATGCTCGGCATCCGCTACGCCTGGCGGGCCCGCCTGATCCGCCGGCTGCGCCCGGACCACCGCACCGCCGCTCCCGTCGTCCTGTTCGGCGCGGGCTCGGCGGCGGCCGTGCTGCTCGACTCGATGCTGCACGACCCGAAAGGCCGCTACCTGCCCGCCGGGCTGCTCGACGACGACCCGGGCAAGCGCCGTCTGCGCCTGCAGGGCGTTCCCGTGCTGGGCGGCCGGGACGACATCGCTCGGGCGCTCGCCGGCACCGGCGCCGAGCTGCTGATCTTCGCGGTCGCCAACGCCGACGCGGTCCTGGTCCGCGAGATCCGTGACCTCACGCTCGCCGCCGGCGCCGCGTTCAAGGTGGTGCCGTCGGTCAGCGAGCTGATGGAGCAGCCCGTGGAGGTCGGTGACATCCGCGAGGTCCAGGTCACCGACCTGCTGGGACGCCACCAGATCGACATGGACCTGAGCACGATCGGCGGCTACCTGACCGGCAAGCGGGTCCTGGTGACCGGTGCGGGCGGATCGATCGGATCGGAACTGTGCCGGCAGATCCACCACTTCCGGCCCGCCGAACTGATGATGCTGGACCGCGACGAGACGTCCCTGCTCGCCGTGCAGCTGTCGATCGACCCGCGGGCCCGCCTGGACGACCCGTCGGTGATCCTGGCCGACGTCCGCGACGGCAGGCGCATCCGGGAGATCTTCCAGGAGCGGCGCCCGCAGGTGGTCTTCCACGCGGCCGCCCTCAAGCACCTCGCGCTGCTGCAGAAGTACCCGGCCGAGGCGGTCAAGACCAACGTGCTCGGCACGCTCAACGTCCTGGAGGCCGCCGACTCCGTGGAACGGTTCGTCAACATCTCCACCGACAAGGCGGCGGACCCGTCCAGCGTGCTCGGCTACTCCAAGCGCATCACCGAACGCCTGACGGCATGGACAGCCCGGCGCAGCGGAGGAACGTTCCTGAGTGTCCGCTTCGGCAACGTCCTGGGCAGCCGCGGCTCGGTCTTCACCACGTTCAGCAGCCAGATCGCCGACGGCGGGCCGGTCACGGTGACCCATCCCGACGTGACCCGCTACTTCATGACCACCCAGGAGGCGGTCAGCCTGGTCATCCAGGCCGCGGCCATCGGCACCGACGGCGAGGCCCTGGTCCTGGAGATGGGCGCCCCGGTCCGCATCGCCGAGGTGGCGAGGCAGATGGTCGCGCTGTCCCGTAAGTCCGTGCAGATCGTCCACACCGGTCTGCGTCAAGGCGAGAAGCTGGCCGAGACACTGTTCGGTGTCGGCGAAACCGACCGGCGGCCCTTCCATCCGCTGATCTCGCACGTGGAGGTCCCGCCGCTCGGCCCGGCCGAACTCCACCTGATCCAGCCGGCGGCCGACACCGGGGTGCTCATCAACCGCCTGGCCGAAACCTGCCACCTGCCCCCACCCGGGTATCACCGCCCGGCGAACGCCGCCACAAGGGTCCACCACGAATACGACAAAGGCGAAGAAGCCGAATCTCCAGCATGAAAGGGTTTCGTTCTGCTGCAATCAGGATCATGGGAACCCGGCGGGACGACGACCGGCCCGAGCCGGGACCGGCACGGGCCGGGGTGCACGCGGCCGTGCGGGCCTGGCGCGACAGCCTGATCGACCTCGGCGACAACAACCGGCTGATCAACTTCACCGGGGGTGGCGGCGACCTGCTCGCGATCACCTCGCCGGACGCCGACCAGGTGGTCAACGCGCTGACCCGCGGCGGCCAGTGCACCCTGACCGGCCCGGACGGCGGTGAAGGCCAGCAGGCCACCGCCTTCCGGACCGAACTTTCGCAACGCTCCCTCGGACCGCTGCTCCGGCGGATGATGCGCCGCGCGCAGCAGGAACACCTCGACCGCGGCGTCGCCGTGCTGCACCTCGCCCTCGGGCTGCTGCACTGGCGCCTCGCCGAGGACGCCGAGGACCCGGAGAGTGAGTTCGCCAGCTACGCCAGCCCGCTGCTGCTGCTTCCGGTCGAGCTCGTCACCGGCGAGCAGGGCGAGCCGCCCGAACTGCGGCTGCGCGACGCCGACCCGGTGTTCAACCCCGCCCTCGCCCTGCGGCTGCGTCAGAGCGGCATCAGCGTTCCGGCGCCGGACCCGGGCGCCGACCTCGACGTGTCCCGGTTCTGGACCGACTTCGCCGACACCGTCGCCCGCCGGCACGGATGGCACATCGAACCCGCCGTGATCCTCGCCTGCCTCACCTTCCACAAGGAGGCGATCTACCGGGACCTGCAGGACAACGAGGAACGCATCCTGGCGCACCCGGTCGTGCGCGCCCTCGCCGTCACCGACCAGCGGCGCCAGACCGGCCAGTTCCGGTTCACCCCGATCCGGCCCGAGGACGTGGACCGGCTCGCGCCACCCGAGGACGTGCCGCTGGTCCTCGACGCCGACTCGTCCCAGCGAGCCTGCGTCGCCGCGGCGCTGGCCGGGCACAGCTTCGTGATGGACGGCCCGCCCGGCACCGGCAAGTCGCAGACCGTCGCCAACATGATCGGGGCGCTGCTGCACGCCGGCAAACGGGTGCTGTTCGTCTCCGAGAAGGTGGCCGCGCTCGACGTGGTCCGCAACCGGCTCGCCGAGGTGGGACTCGACCGGTACCTGCTGGAACTGCACGGTCAGAAGGCCGGCCGGCGAGAGGTCGCGACCCTGCTGGCCGCTGCCGTCGACGAGAAACCGGTGGCCCCCGCCGCGGCGCCGGCCGTCGACCGTGTCACCCTGCGCGAGACGCGCCAGCGGCTCACCGCCTTCGCCGCCGCCATGAACGAGACCAGGCAGCCCTTCGGAGCCAGCCTCTACACGATCATCGGGCGCTGTGCCGTGCTGTCCGGTCTGCCCGCCGCACCGGTTCCCGCGATCGTCCCGGACGACCTCACCCCCGACATCGTGCACCGCATCCGCGAGGCCACCGACCAGCTGTCCCGCTCGTGGCGGGCCATGTCCGGCAGCACCGACCTGCTGTGGCGCGACGTCACCACCCGCGAGCCCCTCGACCCTGCCCTGAGCCGCGCAGAGAAGGCCCTCGCCGCACTGATCCGCACCGCCCGGACCGCCGACGCGCCCGCCAGGGTGTTCGGGCTGCACCGGCCGTCCGGCGCGGACGTCCTGGCCAGGCTCGCCGACCACGCCGGCGCCCGGCCGGCGCAGGTCCCCGACTCCTGGCTCACCGCCGCCGACCTCGACCCGATCCGCAAGGCCGCCGAACGACACGGTATCGAGCTCGCGGTCGCCGCCCGGGCCGCCACGGCGGTCAAACAGCGCGCCGGGGTGCCCTGGACCGTGCTGCCGGACCCCGGCGACCTCCCCGAGGTTCCCTCCGTGGAAGACCTGCACGCACCGGTCGACCTCGGCACCCTCACCGCCACCGACGCCGACGAGCTGGCCCGCTCCTTCACCCGGGCCGCCGAACAGCTCGAACAGCACCGCCGCGCCGTCGACCGGGTCACCACCCGGCTCGGCCTGCCCCCGGTGACCACCATCAGGGACATCTCCCGCGTCGCCACCGTCGTGGAGCTCGGCGACCGGCCGCACAAGCCCGAGCGGTTCTGGTTCCGGCCGGGCACCCTCACGGCGGTGCAGACCGGGGCCAGCGTGCTGCGCCGGGCACTGGAGGTCCTGGTCGGCGCGGAGATCCAGGCACGGCCGTACTTCTCCGAGGCGATCCTCGCGCAACCGGTCGAGGAACTCGCCGAACGGTTCACCAACGTGCACCGGGGATGGCGGAAGCTGACCGCCGCCTACCGGCACGACAAGCGGCAGGTCGCCGGATTCGTGCTGCCCAGCGCGTACCTCGGCGACGCGATCAACCGGCTCGGCACCGCCGTCGCGTGGAAAAGAGCACTGCAGGACCTCGCCGCGGCCGAGCACTCGTACGCGACATCGCTCGGCCGGTACTGGCAGGGCCGCGGCACCGACTTCGCCGCACTCGACGACGCGATCGCGGTCGCCGCCACGGCCCTCACCGCCGTCCCGCCGGGCGGGCAGGAGGCGGTGCTCGGCTACCTCTGCGCGCCCGAGAACGACCCGGCGCCGATCCAGGTGGTCACCGAGGCGCGCGACGCCCTGCTGCGCTGGCAGGCGACACTGCGCCCGGCTCCCAGCCCGGCCGCCCGGCCGGAACTCGTGACCGGGACGATCGACGACGCGGTCGCCTGGCTGACCGCGCACAGCGCGGCGCTGCACGCGGCGGCGGAGACGGTCCGCGCCTACGACGCGGCGACCGGGCGGTCTCTCGACTACGCCGAGACCGTACGGCTGGCGGAACTGCGCGCCGCGGCGCAACACGCCGAGGAGGCGGCCGCGGACCGTACCGAAGAAATGCCCGAAGTCGACCCCGCCACGCTCACCGCGACCGTCACCTGGGCCGAGACGGCTCGCGACCTCGCCGGCGGGCCGCTCACCGAGGAACAGGCCGCCGCCCTCGGCGACCTGCGGCCGATCCCGGGACTGGCCGACCGCGCCCGGGAATGGGCCGAGGCGAGCCAGGCGGTCCTCGCCGGGTTCACCGCCACCCGGCAGGCCGGCCTGCGCGAACACTTCGACGACTACCGGCGGGCCGGCGCCGTGCTGCGGCAGCTCCGCGACGACAGCAGCGGCCAGGAGGAGTGGTTCGCCTGCGTCGACGCGCGTGACGTGCTCACCACGTACGGCCTCGACGCGGCCGTCGAGTTCTGCGCCGACCAGCGCCTCGACCGGGCCGAGGTGCCCCGCGTCCTGGAGCGGGCGCTGCTGCACGGCTGGGTGGACGCGGTGGTCCGCACCGACGACCGGTTGCGCCCCTGGCGCGGCGAGGACCGCGACCGCCTGATCGCCGAGTTCCGCCAGGCCGACGAGAACCTCGCGCTGCTCGCGGCGCGCGAGATCACCGCCGCGATAGAGGCCCGCCGCCCGGCCGCCGACAGCACCGCGGCCGGCCTGCTGCGGCGCGAGGCCATGAAGTCCGACCGGCAGCTTCCGGTCCGGGACCTGATCGCCAACGCCCGCGACGCCGTGCTGTCGGTCCGCCCCTGCGTGCTCGCCTCACCTCTGACCGTCAGCCAGTCACTGCCGCCGGACGTCGTCTTCGACACCGTCATCTTCGACGAGGCCTCGCAGGTCACCCCCGCCGAGGCGGTCAACTGCATCTACCGCGGACGGTCCCTGATCACCGCCGGCGACGACCGTCAGCTGCCACCGACGTCGTTCTTCGACCGCTCCTTCTCGGCCGTCGGCCAGGACAGCGAAGTCCTCGACTACCAGTCGGTTCTCGAGCTGTCCAAGGCCTGCGGCGCCTTCCTGGGCATGAGCCTCACCTGGCACTACCGCAGCCGGCACCAGGCACTGGTCGAGTTCGCCAACGAGGCGTTCTACCAGGGCAGGCTCAACACGTTCCCCGCCCCCGTCGACGGCGGGCCCGACACCGGCGTCGAGATGTTCCCGGTCGCGGGCGTCTACCGCCGCGCCGGCGGCCGCGACAACCCGGTCGAGGCAGCACGCGTCGCCGAGCGCATCGTGCACCACTTCACCGCCCGCCCCGGCAGCACCCTCGGCGTGGTCACGTTCTCCGTCACCCAGGCCGAAGCCATCGAACGCGCCCTCGAGAAGATCACCGACCGGCCGCAGGCCCTGGAACAGGCGATCACCGACGACCGGCTGCACGGCCTGTTCGTCAAGAGCCTGGAATCCGTCCAGGGCGACGAACGCGACGTGATGATCTTCTCGATCGGTTACGGGTACGACGAGTCCGGCCGCATCAGCGCCAACTTCGGCGCCCTGAACCGGCCCAACGGCTGGCGTCGGCTCAACGTGGCCATCACCCGGGCCCGGCGCCGCGTGGAGATCGTCACGTCGATCCTGGCCCGCGACATCCCCGAGTCGGACAACGAGGGGGTACGGCAGCTCGCGGCCTACCTCGACTACGTGCAGCACGAGTCCGGCCGCGACGGCGCCGACCCGTCCGGTACGACCAGCGAGTTCGTCACCTCGGTGCTGGAGACCGTACGGTCCTGGGGCTACCCGGCACAGGCCGGCCTCGGCGCGGCCGGCGGGCGCGTCGACATCGCGGTGCGCCACCCGGACGACCCGGCCGGCGACTACCTGCTCGGCGTGCGCTGCGACGGCCCCGCCTACCGCGACTGCCCCGCGACCCGCGACCGGGACCGCCTCAACGACCAGGTGCTCATCGGCCTGGGGTGGCGGTTGCACCGGGCATGGGCGCTGGCGTGGTACCGCGATCGGGCGGTCGAGGAGCAGCGCCTGAAAGCGGCGCTGGACCGTGCCGCCGCCGCACACCGTGGCCGCACCGGCGCGGTCGAGGCGGCGACGTTCGATCGCGCACCGAACAGCCGGCCTCGAGTTTTACGCGCCGAACCGGCCCGCAAATGACCACGTGCTTCGACTCGGATTCACCCTGACCGGCCGATCCCGGATTCGCTCTCGGCAGCGATCGCGCCGGACGTCCCGGCTGTCGTACCAGGGCCGCGAGGCCGTTGATGGATCCGCCGGTCGGGCCTGCCGCCACGCTGATATCACCGGGTGATCGCGGTCGACGGCAAGACCCTGCGAGGCGCCCGCCTCGGCGACGGCCGTCAGATTCATCTGCTGTCCGCCCTCGGCACCACCACCGGGATCGCGATTGCCCAGGTCACGGTGGACAAACAGTCGAACGAGATCACGTCGTTCACACCGCTGGTCGACGCCGTGGAGAAGGTGCTCGACACCCTGATCGGGGGTGCTGATCAACGCTGACGCCCTGCACACTCGGACCGGGCACGCCGACGAGGTCACCGCCCGTGGCGCGCACCTGGTCGTGCAACAGCTTGCCTGGGCACAGATCCCAGTCGGCGACCGAACCCGCGGTCTCTGGCCGGCCGCCAGTTCGACTACGCCGGCTGCGTCACCGCACTCGCCGTCGCCCGGCTGCCACGGGTGAGGCGCTTGACGCTCGGCGTCTTCGAACCGCTCACGAACTCGCACGCCGTGTACGGACGGCTGGGCGACATCACCGGGATGTCGGCGGCGTCATCCGTCGAAGGGCTGGAGCTGTACGGGCCATTCTACGCTTTCCACGCCCCTCGACCTGCCCGCTCTACAGCGTCTGTGGGTGGTGCGCGACGACCGCATGGTCACAAGCCCGCTGACCCGGACCGCCTGGCTGATCATCGACGACTGAACGTCCGTAACGTCAGCTCCGACGTCGAAGCGGCGTTTGCGCTTCAGCCGACCAACGCCCCCCCAATCACTGATCGGGCACCCCCAACTGGCACTGTGCGCGTCCGGCGAGCACCGCCGTCACGGCTGCGGGCCAGCGTCTCGTCGTGCCGAATTGAGTGCATTGCGAGAATGATTGAAGAGCGGTTGATCCGGATCCGCGCCTGCGCGCCCGGGGCGCCACGTTACGTGCTGGTCGCCACCAGAATCAGTGGCTGACGCGTGGCCTGGATCCCACGCTCAAATCCGCACGTGCCTCCATCCGAAGGGTCACCTCGGCCGTCCGGTGACTTGACGTCCCATGAGCGTGTCCCACCAGATGAGGACATCTGCCTCGTGACCGAGGGGTCGGCGACCTCCTAGCGTCAATGCCCTCGACAGCCGACACCTGGAGGATCTCTGATGGTAACCATGACCCGGTCCACCGCGCTGAAGACCGCGGCCGTCCTGTCCGTGCTGGTGGCACTCATCGGCATCGGGTTGTACGACCTGCCCAATCTGGTGCTCGGCGCACGCGACAGCGACGGCCCGTTCGCGCTCGTGCTCGGCAGCTTCACCTCCGACGTGCTGGCGCTCGTGGCGGCGTACGGCGCCTGGCGAAGCCAGAAGTGGGGTGCGGTCCTGCTGATCGCGGTCAACGCGTTCTGGATCATCCAGGCGATCAGCTCGCTGCTCTTCGATGCGACCGTGGCGGAGCTGACTTTCGCCGCGGTGATGCTCGTGCACCACGTCGTCGTCATCACCCTGTGCCTATGGCGGGAACGGGTCGTCAGTGCGGCCTGAGCGCAGCCGATGGCTGTACCAGTTGTTCGTCCCCTTCCTGATGATCTGGTACGTTTTCGTCGTCGCCGGCCTGGTGGCGGTGGTGGTCACGTTTCCGTCCCGGCCGATCGGCTCGCTCGCCGAGATCCCATGGTGGTCGCACGCAGTCGCGTTCGCCATCGTGGTGGCGACCTGGTCGCCGGTGGCGTCACGCGTCGAACGCGGCGTTCACCAGCTTGCGTACGGGCAGCGTGACAATACGTACGAGGTCGCCGACCAGGTCTACCGGCAACTGCAGGCAGACCCGCACATCGACGGGTTGCTACCGGCGGTCGCGGCGCTGCTCGCCGACACGCTCGCCCTGCCGTACGTCGAGATCGAGGCCGACGGCCGTGTCATCACCTCGCACGGAGCGGTGCCGGAGGGCGCGGCCGTCGTCGCCATCCCACTGACGTACCACCATCTGACACTCGGCACGCTGCGGGCGAGCGCACGCCGCCGCCGGGACTGGCTGTCCGCTGCCGATGTACGTCTTCTTGAGGACCTGGCGCGCCACGTCGCGATCACCCTGCACGCCGCCCAGCTCACCGCCGCGGTGCAGCACTCACGCGAACAACTCGTCACGGCACGCGAGGAGGAACGCCGGCGCATCCGCCGCGATCTGCACGACGGCCTCGCGCCCACGCTTGCCTCACTGGGTTTGCAGCTCGGCGTCCTGCAACGCACCCTGCGAACCGACCCGGCGGCGGCCGAACTCCTGGCCGGGGAATTGCGCAGCGGCATCCGGCAGGCAACAGCGGAGATCAGACGCCTGGTGTACGCGCTGAGACCGCCGATGCTTGACGAGTTCGGCCTGGTCGACGCCCTGCGCAACCTCAATCCGACCGATGGACTGGCCCGAACGGTCTCGGTGCCGGCGCCGATGCCGGTCCTGCCCGCGGCCGTCGAGGTCGCCATCTACCGGATAGCCGCTGAGGCGCTGCACAACGCCGCCCGGCACGCCAACGCGACCCGGTGCGCGGTCGAGCTCACCACCTCCGGTGACGAGGTGGTCTTCACCGTCACCGATGACGGACGGGGACTGCCCGAGACGTACCTCGCGGGGGTCGGTCACCTCTCCATGCGTGAACGCAGCATCGAGCTGGGTGGCACGATCGACATCGGCACCGCGCCAGGCGGCGGAACCCGGGTAGCCGTCACCTTTCCGATGAGGACTCATGACTGAGCCGATCACCGTCCTGCTCGCCGACGACCACCCGATGTTCCGCAGAGGTCTGCGGGCGCTGCTGGCGACGATGCCCGGCATCGAGGTGGTCGGCGAGGCCGCCGACGGCAACGAGGCCGTACGCCTGGCGCAAAGCCTCGATCCGCGTCTGATCCTGCTGGACCTGCAGATGCCCGGCGGCGACGGCCTCACCGCCATCCGCAAGCTGACCGGCAGCGATCCACACCCGCACATCCTGGTGGTGACAATGTTCGAGGACGACGATTCGGTCTTCGCGGCCCTGCGCGCCGGCGCCCGGGGCTACGTCCTCAAGGACACCGAGGACGAAGAGATGACCAGGGCGATCCTGGCGGTGGGGCACGGCGAGGCCATCTACAGCCCCGCGATAGCCACCCGGATCATGGCATTCTTCGCCGGCCGTACGACCGAGCCGTTCCCCGCCCTGAGTGAAAGCGAGCGCAACGTCCTGCGCCTGATGACGCGCGGCCTCGCGAACGACGACATCGCCATCAGCCTGAGCCTGAGTCCCAAAACGGTGCGCAACTATGTGAGCAACGTCTTCAGCAAGCTCCACGTGGCAAGCCGGGCCCAGGCGATAGTCCGCGCCCGCGACGCCGGCATCAACTGACCCTGCCGTGTCACACGAGAAGCCATCCGGCTCACCAGCGCCGCGGGGTCATGCACGTCGCCATTCTTCAAGATGCGCCGGTAACCGGCATTGGCCTGCGACCACGGCTCGGGCTGTGATCATTCGGCTGATCCGAGGACGAGCCGGGCTGCGGATACTTCCCTGATGGCCACCGTTGATCTCATCCCCGCCCCAGCCGGCGACGCGGTGACATTCCGTCTGCGCCGGTCGCGGCTGTGGCTGCGGATGGCACTGATCTTCATTCCCGTGTTTCTGCTGGTCCGCGGGATCGTGATCGGCCTCTCGCTGGGGGAGTGGGACTTCACTGAAACGGTGATCTGGGTGCTGCTGACGGCGATCGCCGGAGCAACCGGAGCCGTCCTCGGTGCCGGCCGCAATCTCGGATGGATACGCACATCGGCCGCCGGCTTGGAGTTCGCGGCCACCCGCCGCCACCCGGTGTTCTTGCCGTGGTCGGCGGTTCAGTCGGTCGGGCTGCGCTTCACCGGCCCGTTGACCGAACTGCTGGTAACTCCCACGAGCCTGAACGCCGCTACCGTCGCCGCCGTGTCGGCGTGGACACCACGGGTACGCCGGCGCTCGGGCGCCCCCGCGTTCATCGTCGACGTCGGCCTGATGACGCCCGGACCGTCGGCGCTGCTCGCCGAGCTGAATCGACGGCTTGTCGCCCATCGTTGAGGCGGGCCACCCTGGTGTGAGATCTTCCGTGCTTCCCGCTCGGCGGCCGTCCTCTTCTGCCGCCGGTCGGGGCGGCACTTCCGTCGAGACCGGGGCTCAGTGGCTGGTTCCCGGTAACGAGATCGGTTGGCCGCAGGGGGGCGTTCGCTCTGCGAGTCGGCCGCTATCGGCCAGCGGTGGTTGCGGCGATGGCCGCGTACTTGCGGTCTGGGTGCTCCGGGAACTGTTGCCTCAAGCGCTGAAGCTCGGTGAAACCGGCTCTTGCCAGGCGGGCGGACAACTCGTCCACGGGCCAACGGTATGCCGTACAGACCTTGTGGTCGAACGCGGCGACTTCGTCGTCGCTGTCGAAGAAGCCGATCACCAGCTTCCCGGAAAATGCCAGCATCCGGCGGAACTCGATGAGTGCTGCGTCCAGCTCCGGTGGTGACAGATGGATGGTCGAGTACCAGGAGAGGATGCCGGCCACCGAATGGTCGGGAAGCTCCAGGTCGACCATCGATCCGAGCCGGAACTCTGGCCCGGGAAAGTGTGTCCGGGCATGGTCGATGAACTCAGGGACCAGGTCGACGCCGGTCACGTCTGCGCCGAGTGAATGCAGGTAGGCGCTCCAGTGCCCGGGGCCACAGCCGAGATCGAACACCGTCCCGTCCAAGCCGACAAGGTGCTCTCGGACGAGGGCCGTGTCATCCGCGTGGGCCTGCCAGTCACCATCGAATAAGGCGATGTACTGCTCCGACATGTACGAGTAAGCGTCACGGACCGGCTGGTTTCTCACCGTGCCACTCTAGATTCAGAGTCAGCCCTCGATCCGCCCCGAACAGGCGTGCAGGGCTGCATGACCACGATCACGACGACGCCGACCGAGATAGTCGCCGCATAGCGTACGGATCTGCAGCTGCGAGCGTGATGGGCGGTGGCCGTTCGAGACGACGAGGTGCCGGGCAGCGGTCATCGCTCGGGGAGAACCTCACGAAGGTGCGCCGCGGCCCGGCATCCGAATAGTAGGCGCTCGTCAGGCGCATCTCCGGTGGCGGACCTGGACCATCAGGGCGCGAACTGGCCGGTCGAAGCGTGGGGTATGACTACCTCAACAGCATCCCAGCCCAACCTCGCCACTTCTGACTCGCGCCTCCTGATGGCCGCCGTGGCCGCCTACCTCGGCCGCTACCGCGGTCAGTCCCGGCTGCACACCGATTCCGACCTGAAGGTGTTCCTGCAGTGGTCGGCTGACCAACCCTTGAACCCGCTCGCCGCGGCTCGCACGGACGTCGAGCGTTACGTGCGCTGGTTGCAGGACGTCCACTGTTACCAGCCCTCGACGGTGTCCCGGCGGCTGTCGGTCGTGATCGGCTTCTACCGCGTCTGCGTGATCGACGAGATCCTGCCGCACTCACCCGCCGACTACGTCCGCCGGCCACTGGTGCCACCCGAGTCACCCACTCTCGGCCTCAGCCATCTGCAGTTCGAGGCGATGATCACCGCAGCCCGGCTGTCGGCCAACATCAACGACTACGCACTCGTCGCGATGCTCGGACTGCTCGGATTGCGGATCTTCGAAGCCTGCGGCGCCAACATCGCCGACCTCGGCGAGGAGCACGGCCACCGCGTGCTCAAGGTCCGCGGCAAAGGCGGCAAGGTAGTCCTCGTGCCACTACCGCCAGCGGTGGCCCGAGCGATCGACCGCGCCGTCGACGACCGCGATGACGGGCCGATCCTGCGCAACGCCCGCCGCTGTCGGATGGACCGGCACGCGGCGACCCGCCGGCTCAAGCACCTGGCCGAGACCGCCGAGCTGCGGATCCCCAAGATGCACCCGCACATGCTGCGCCACACCTTCGTCACCACCATGCTCGACGCCGGCGTCAGCCTCCGCGACGTCCAGATCGCCGCACGACACACCGACCCCCGCACCACCATCCACTACGACCGCCCGCAAGAACCTCGACCGCCACCCCAACTACATCCTCGCCACCTTCATGGCCTCCGGAACGTAGCCAGCATCAACACGCGGTCGTGCCGATGAGAGTGCGGCGAAGATCAGATCCGCACCGGCCTCAAGGAACAGCGAGCGCGCGATAAACAGGTACCATCCAGGCGATCCACGCGCTCCCACCCATGTCGACGCGAGGAATATTCACAATTGCAGTGATTTGATTCGATCGGAACATGAGGAAGCAGTGGAGTCGTTTACCCGCCAAGGCGGTAGGTGTCGCCCTTACCTCGACGACGATCATCTGTAGCGCCTTCGCGATCATCTTTCTGGCCCCTGGCTTAATTGTCGATCTCGACATGGGCGACCAGCCCCTCGACGGCGTAAAGCGAATAGAAGCTACGGGGCAAGCGCGCCAAACGCTGACACAGGCAATAGCTGGCGCTGCTGTATTGCTGGGCGCTTACGCCGCCTTTCGCCGACTCCGCGTCAATGAGGCTGAACTTAGGGTCTCACGCGACGGTCAAGTGACTGAGCGATTTACGCGGGCTGTCGACCACCTAGGCGCAACCAACATGGATGTACGGATTGGCGGGATTTATGCTTTGGAGCGGATCGCCCGCAATTCTCCGGACGACTGCGACGCCGTCACGGCAATTCTCAGCGCCTTCGTCCGAGGTCATGCACCGTGGCCAGGATCATCTTCGGCAGGTGACGTACTCCCTGTTCTGCAGCAGCCGACTCTTGCAATGCGCGCCAGCGATGTCCAGAGTGCAGTCACAGTTCTCGGACGGCTTCACCGAGCTTCAAGTAGCGAGCTACCGCGCCTTACATTCGTGGACCTACGAAGGGCTCGCATGTGGGGCCTCTGCTTCGATCACGCACTCTTTGGCGTCTCTTCTCTCGCTGGTGCTCGACTCGGTGATTGTTCCCTAGTAGGCGCCGATCTTGGTGACTGCGATTTGCGTGAGGCAGATCTTTCCGGCGCTGACCTTGCGGGAGCGATGCTATGGGGGGCCGATCTTGCCGGTGCGAATCTGAATGGTGCAGTGCTGAACGGTGCGAAGTTCGATGCAAGGACCAAATGGCCCGAGGCGTTCGACCCCACAGCTCGTGGCTGCATATCGGTATCCGACCCGAAAAGCCACTACAGGCGTCGCTAAATAAAAGTTGACACTCTCACCAGCGTAGAGCGGATATCCGGATCTGCCGCGGAGAATGCTCGCTGGGAGACGTTAGGCAGACAGGTTTCGAGCCTGAGCATGTGAGGACGTCCGGGCTGCAGGGGCTGGCCCTCGGCGACGGGCCGAGGCGGCGGCCGAGCTCCAACTGTGTCCGCGCCGGCAGAGGCGGCACTCACCTGCAGGTCACGAACCATGTCGGGGAGGTGAGTCGCATTGCCGGGTTCGAGCATGCGCGCGACGACGGCACGCATGTCCTCGCTCATTCCGTGACGCGATTTGGCGCGGTCACGATCCACGCAACTTCGAAGAGATAGTGCCTTCGGGCCGCAGCGAAGGCACTATCTCGATCAGGTTGCGTAGGCGTCCGCTCGGCTGAAGCCCGATTCTGTCAACGGCACGCTCCCGCCTCGCCCTGGTCGCGATGGTGCAGGCGCATTTCTGGGGCGGCCTCCGAGGTCAGCCCACCGGAACCGCGCTGACCTCGGTGGCCGCCGGGGTTCGCAGGGTGACAGCGGCCGCCCCGAAGCCGCCCAGCAACAGCAGCGGGCCGATCACCCCGATCGGGCCGAGACCCAGCAGGAAGAACGCGGCCAAACCTGCCCCGACCAGGGCCGGCACCCACCAGCGCACCACTCGGTCGACGGCCGCGCTGGTTGCCACCACTATCAGGCCGAGCAATGCCAGCAGCATGCCGGGCAGCACCCAGCCCAGGCTGAACGTCAGGTACCCGCCCTGCGTCTCGGCCGCCTGGTCGGCGATTGTGTTGCCGAGGGACTGGCGGGCGGCCAGGTCGAGGTAGTCGCCGAACATCAGTCCGCTGAAGTTGATCAGACCGAGCACGGTCAGGCCGCTGGCGATCCGGGTGACGCGGCGTCCCGGGGCGGCCAGCGTGAGCACCGCGGGGATGAACAGCACCCACGCCAGGTGCAGGAAGAACGCGCTTGCCTGCCCGAGATCCGGGTGCTTGAGGATGGAGTCGGGCTCGGGCGAGCCGGGCGGCACGGTGGCCATGCCCACGGCGAAGCTCAGCGGGGCAGCGATCATGCACATCTGGCCCGCGCGCCGCCGGAATCTGCCGAACACGCCCGGCTCATCGCCGGCGGCGCGGAAGCCGAGCACCTGCCGGGCTGCCATGGTGTACGCAACGACGAGCGTGACCGGCCCGAGAATGCACAGCGGCAGCGGCGAGATCGCAAAGAGCAGGTAGAGCACCGTCCCGGCGAGGGCCAGGCCCGCGGTCCACCAGTTGATCACCCGGGCCCGGGCGGCGGCGATCGGGGTCAGCATCAGGGCCAGCCCCCAGCCGAGGATCCCGAGTTGCTGCCAGCCCAGCACCGCCCAGGTCTGGTCGGCCATCCGGTCGTCCCAGGCGGCCAGTTGGGCGTCGGTCACGCCGCTCTGCTGCTCGAGGCTGAGCAGGGCGAAGTCTGCCGACATGAGGGCCCCGAAGGTGACCAGGCCGACTACCGTCGCCACCCAGGCGAAGATCGCGAGCACCACGCCGCGCCGGCGGACCGGGGCGAGCAGGCCGAGAAAACCGGGGACGAACAGCGCCCAGGCCCAGTGCAGGAGCAGTGAATGCCACTGGGTGGCATCGGGATGGGCCCGGTAGACGCCGTACTCCTCCACCGTGCCCAGCGCCGGATCCACCGCCGTGGAGACGGTCAACGCGATCGGGGCGAGCACCAGGCAGGCCGCCGTAGCTTTGCGCCACATTTGCAGAGTCCTTCCTCGAAGTTCTGGCGACGGACGCTACGAAAGGCCGGCCCGGCGGTCACCCGCACGCGGACGGAACTCGGCTCCGCCGCGCGGGGGACGGCGCGTCATCCTCGGGAGGGGTTCGGTGGCGCGATTCGGGACGTACCGTCGGCGCATGATCTCCGATGGGCTGCGCGCGATCCGGCCGACGGATGTCGCCCTGGCCGGTGGCTTCGCGGCGTTCGGGCTCCTCGAGGAGTACTTCATCCGGATGCCGGGCGGCTGGTGGCCGTACGTGCTGGCCGGGGTATGCGCCCTCATCCTGGTGCGCCGCAGCATCCCGCTGCTCGCGATGCTGCCGCACGTGGTCGCGCCGATCGACATGTTCTACGTCCAGGCGACAATCGCCGGGGAGAAGACAGTCAACTTCCGGTTGTGGCAGATGGTCGCCATGATGATCGCGGCGTACACGGTGGGCCGTTGCGTTCCGCCGACGAGCCGCTGCCGGCGGACCGTGCTCGGCATCGCCCTGATACTCCTCACCACAGGCATGTACCTGTGGTTCGACGACGGCGACCCGATGGCCGCGCTGTTCTTCCCCCTGGCTCCGTACGGGCTGGGCGTGGCCGTGGCGGTGCAGGCGCGCCGTACCGACGAGGCGGCCTCGGCGCGCGCGGCGATCCGGGAGCAGCAGGCACGCGAGGCGGTCATGGAGGAGCGGGTGCGGATTGCCCGCGAGCTGCACGACATGGTGGCGCACAGCGTGACCGTGATGGTGATCCAGGCCGGCGTGGTCCGGCGGCGGCTCGACGCGGGGTTGAGCGTCGACCGGGAGTTGCTGCACAGCATCGAGGCGTCGGGGCGGGAGGCGGTCGGGGAGCTGCGCCGTACGCTCGGGTTGTTGCGGGGCGAGGACGCCGATAGCGCTCAGCCTCCCGCCGGACTGGACCGCCTTGACGAGCTGATCGCCCAGGTCCGCGAGGCGGGACTGACGGTGACCATGCGACGGCGGGGGGCGCCGGTGCCGCTGCCGCCCGCGGTCGACCTGTCCGCATACCGGATCGTCCAGGAAGCATTGACCAATGTCCTCAAGCATGCGGGCCCGGTGCGGGTCACGGTGACCGTCGGGTATCAAACCGACGGCCTGTATCTGAGCGTGCTCGACGATGGCGGCGCGGTCGTCGTGAACGTCGGCGGCCAGGGGCTGATCGGCATGCGGGAACGGGCGGCGCTGTTCGGCGGCGAGCTGAGGGTCGGCCCTCGGGCGACGGGCGGGTTCGCGGTCGAGGCCCGGCTGCCGATGCCCGCGGCGGTGGCCCGGTGAGCATCAAGGTGGTGATCGCCGACGACCAGCGGATGGTCCGGGCAGGCCTGCGCATGGTCATCGAGACCGAGCCGGACATAGTCGTGGTGGGCGAGGCGGGAGACGGGGCCGAGGCGGTGATGGTGGCTCGCCGGGTGCGGCCGGATGTCGTCCTCATGGACATCGCGATGCCCCGCCAGGACGGCCTGTCCGCCACCGGAACCCTGCTGGGCTCACCGAATCCGCCCCGGGTCATCGTGCTCACCACGTTCGACTCGGACGAGAACCTTTACCGGGCATTGCGCGCCGGGGCCAGCGGTTTCCTGCTCAAGGTCTCCTCGCCGGAGCATCTGATCACTGCGATCCGGGTGGTCGCGGCGGGCGAGGCACTGCTCGATCCGGCGATCACCACGCGGGTGATCGCGGCGTTCGCCGGCCAGCCCGGCCCGCTGCCGCCACCCGAGGTGGGCGGGTTGACACCGCGTGAGGCGGAAGTGCTGCGGCTAGTGGCGCGCGGCCTGTCGAATGCCGAGATCGCCGCGGCGCTCACCGTGGGCGAGGCCACGGTGAAGACCCACGTGGCCCGGGTGTTGATGAAGCTCAACCTGCGTGATCGCGTCCAGGCTGTCATCTTTGCGTACGAGTCGGGGCTCGTCCGCGCGGGCGGGCGCAGCCTGGAGTGACCCACGGCCTCGGCGCGCCGTGTGCACCCGGTGCGCGAACGCAGCCTCGCGCGCTGCGGCCCCACAGGGCCGGCTGCTCAGCCTTGTCGGCGTCGACCTCGGCCACTTCAAACGGATGACCTTCAGCGGTGCTGACGAGGCCACCCTCACACTCCGAACCGACATGAAGCATCGGCCGCAGATCTCCACGATCAGGGCCAGGGCCGGCCGGTCGAAGCGGGGGGTACGACTGCCGGTTCAGCTACCGAGACCGTCTGCGGAGAACTGGGTCGACCGCGTGTGGCTCAACTGCCGCAGCATCGTGGCGTAGTGTGCCCGATCCGGGTTTTCGGGCGGCGTCAGTTCGAGCACCTCACGGACGGCCGCGATGGCGCCCTCGAGATCGTCGTAGGACCCGGTCAGCATCGCTCTCGCATGCCGGTGGCGAGCCAGGTTGATCAGGGCGGTGCGCCGATGCGAATGGCCGGCGGGCATCCCGCGGGCAGCGGAGATGGAGAGCTCGATTGCCTCGTCGAGGGCAGCGCGGCCGAGGCGGTGCTCGTACGTCAGAAAGAGCGCCCGGCTGACGACCGCCTGGAGCTCAGCCTTCACCGGGTCACCGCCCGGCCACGCCTCGAGCGCCTGCCGGCCGATGTGGACGGCCTCCTCGAGATCAGCGCCGGATCGGTCGGCCTCGAACCTGTCGCAGAGCGCTTGGCAGAGGCCCCGAAGTCGATAGGCGTAGGAGCGGTGCTCACGTGCGGTGGCTGCCAGCGATTCGCGGGCAGAGTCGACCTGCTCGGCCGCGAGACGGGCATTCCCGGTCGACAAGTAGGCGGATCTCAGCGACGTCGCTAGTTTGGAGAAGCGGGCCGCGCGATTCGGGTCGTCGGCCGCGGTGAGTGCGGCCGCCTCCCGCGCCAGTTGCACGGCGTGGTCCAGGTCCCCCGACTGCCGAGTCCGCTCATAACGGGAATAGACCACATCCCAGTAGTCACTCAGCAGTTCCCCCCGCCGGGGATGGCCGCGGGGCAGGTGCCGCGCCAAGGGCGCGAACAGTGCGGCGGCCTCGTCCGGGTGCTGGTCCGCGACCGCAGCCGCGTAGTCCATGACGACATCGAGTCCCTCCGCGACCGTCGTCCGGACGACGTCGCCGACAGGCGCGTCCTCTTCGTCCAGGCGGTCCAGTGCCGCGGCGGCGTACGCGATTTCCTCGGCCTTGCCCACGCCCTCAGTCAGTTGGAATCGGAGCGCGTGGAACATGGCCAGCGTCTGAAACAGTCCGGTAGCGGCATCCGAACGGTAGTCCGCGCCGATCCTGCGTACGGTGTCCGCCTCGGCGCGCGCCTGTTCGGCCAGCAGGGGCGTGGCGTCGCCCGGCGCCTGGAGGAACGCCCCGATCCGAGCGTGCAGCCGGTCGGCCAGGTAGATCGCCTGCTCGAAATGTCCATGAGGGTCGTCATGTTCTTCCGGGTTGACTGGAGTGATCGGGCGATCGGGAGTTTCCGCGGACCGCGGCTCATCCCTCTCCCTGGCCAGGATGGGTGCGGCGTCGCTGGTCAACGCGGTGGTGATCGCGGCGTGAACGCGGCGCCCGTCCTCCATCGCCGCGCGAAACGCGGCTGATTGCAACATGGCGCGCATCCGGCGCGGATTGCCGCGTTCGTAGAAGGTGAGTGATTTCAGGTAAGTGCCGAGGCGCCGGTGCGAGGCGGCGAGTCGCTCGCCGTACCGCCGCGGATCCGCCTGGAACAGGCGCAGGAGGATCTCCGCTGATTCGGTCATCGCCGCCAGCGCCTCGTCCCGCCGATCTGTCATGGCGAGCCGCGAGCCATAGGTGTCCAGCCCGCTCGCGAGGTCATGTAGGTGCCGTACCGGGTTACGTTCGGCCAGCCGGCGTCGGAGCTGCACCGACTCGGCCGCCACGGCTGACGCCTCGGTGCGGTTCTCGCGCCCGGAGAGCACGATGCTCAGATTGCTGAGCGCCATTGCGAGAGGCTCCCGGTAGAAGTCCGGGTTGCTGCGTTCGAGTTCGCGGAACAGGGAGACTGATTCGCGGAGCAACCGCTGAGCGGTTCCGCGGCGCAGGCCGCCGGAGAATCGACGGCCGGTGGTGTGCCCGGCGAGATTGATCAGGGCGCCGGCTAGGTCCGGCCGGTACGTTTGCGGATCCCTCGCAGCCAACTCCCGATAGATGGCGACCGCCTCCGCCGCGACGGCGTGGGCCGCCGAACGCGACGCCAGGCCCGGCAGCATACCGCTCAAGTTCATCATGGTGCCGGCGAGCAGGGTCTGGACGGCCTGGTCCTGCACCCGTGAGGACCTTAACGTCTCGACGGCTCGACGCAGCGCCGTGACCGCTGCGGGCCGGTCACCGTCGTCGAAAGCTGCTCGGCTCTGGGCGGCCAGAGCAGTCGCGAGTTCCAGCGCGCCGGTACCGGGGAGGTCCTGGAGAATCGACACCGCCTCGGCCGCCGCACTGTTCGCCGCGTCGGTATGATTCGCCCTGTTCTCGGCGGCCGACAGGTTGATCAGGGCGTGGGCCAGGGCCTCCTGGTGTGCCGGGCGGGCCGGGCCTGCAACCTCGCGGAAGCCGGCGACCGCGTCGCGCGCGACAGCCAGCGCCTCGTCGAACCGTCCCGCCTGGTGCAGCCGGGGAACGAGCGCAGCGTGTAGTTCGGCCCGCTCGAGCACATCCGTCGTGGCGGCCAACCGGCGGCGCGTCAGCTCGGCCAGGACCTCTGCCGTGCCCACGTCGAGCGTCATGTGCTGGGCCGGCGGAAGGTGCGGTTCGATAGCTGCCAGCACGTCAACACCCACCGCGGGGAGCCGGGCGATGGCGGTCAGCGCTGCGCTGCCGGCTTCCACGGCGATCTCCGGCCGCTCCCTCAGAAGCGGGAAGAGACAGGTCTCGCCCACATGCGGCCACCGTTCGGCAGCCGCGGTCAGGAAGGTTGCCAACCGGGCCAGCACCGCCGGTTCGCGGCTCCGCACCACCTGGCCGACCGTCGCGACCGCCCACCTCTGGGCCGGGTAGTCGGTCTCGTGACCGGGCAGGGTCAGCGACAGGAAGTCTTCGGCGAGCCGGTCCGGGTACAGCGGTTCCAGTACGCTGCCATCCGTGGCTGCCGGATAGCAGGACAGGTGGTCGTCGAGGACCAGATCACTCGGCGGCGCCACCTGCAGGGCTTGCACCAGCGTGGTGCCGAGCGAACGGCGAACCGGGCCGCCTAGTACGGCGGTGAAGACGACGCGGTCCATCGTCGGCGGATCGAGGCGCCCGGGATCCGTGGCATGCCGATGTGCCCAGTGCGTGTGCTCCCGGTCGAGCAGATAGATCGTCAGGTCCGCCATGTCGCGCGGTGGAGGCCGCCCCCGAACGTAGGCGTCGACTGCGACGAGCGCTGCCATGTGGATGGCCAGAGTCAGACCCATGTCTTCGTCGTTCAGCGGCAGCGGGGAGTCGATCGATGCGACCTCACTCAGTCCGTAGCGGGCGCCGAAAGCGACTCGCGCGGCGGTGAACATCTCGGTCCGATTGCCGCTGCCGGCATCGTCCGGCAAGGAGGCCAGGTGTGTGCTGGATACCGAGAATTGCGCGTTGGCCAGGCTTCCGCGCACTGCCGGCCACACGTCGTTCGTGCGCGCGAGCATGAGGATGCGTGTGGGTCGTCCCACCTGATGCAACTGGGCGTTGCTCAACAGCCAGGTCAGGTGCTGGAACGGCCAGCGGTCGGCATAGTCCACGATCAGCAGCAGACCGGCTGTGCCGTCGGGGCGCAGGTCCTGGCTGCCGGGCGGGAGCAGTACGGAGCCGGGTCCGTGGGTGGCCATCGCCACCAGCCAGCCCTCGGCTGCCGACTGGGCGGCGAACTCGGCGGCCAGCCGCGACTTGCCGATACCTCCGGCGCCGTACATCCATCGCGCCGACCGTGATCGCCGATCCTCGCGCCAGGAACGAAGGTCGGCCATCTCGACATCCCGGCCGACGAACTCGACCACCGCGAATCGTGAGTTGAGCATCCGGCTGGGAACCTCGCGGAGCCACTCGCTGTCAGCAGATCGGCTCGGGACCCAACGTTCCAGGAGGTAAACGGGCGATCCATCACCGAACACATGTATGTCGGCACCGATGGCGCCGTAGGCAAAGCCGGATTCGGCGCGCACAGTCTGTCGTGTGGTCGGCTCCGCCTCCGGTGAGGACGGCTCGCTCATGCGGTCACCCCCAAGTGTTGCTGTCGTCGTTGGTTACTGACGGACAGCGATGGCGGTGAGGCGCGGACAGATGTTGTCCGGACGGGCGACCAGCAACGCCCCCTCCGGAGCGCATCGTCGTTGAAGAGAGCGCGAGAGGACCGCGTGACAGGTCGCACCGCCATTGGGACGAACGTCAGGCCATCAATGTCTCATCCGGGTCGACTCCGTGGCGGATGAGCAGCTGCGGCACGTCATGATCGGGCATCCCGTGCAGCATCAGTGCGGCGACACCCTGCTCGAATGCCTGCCGTAGGGATCGGCCGAAGCCCAGTGCGGAGTAGAAGGCCGCGGCGAAGATGGTGGCCGATCGGTCGTTGATCGGAGCTTGCATGCCGATGATGAAGTCGATGTAAGTGCCGATCGCCTGAGCCTGTACCGCCGAGTAGCAGGCGTTGAGCAGCACGACGCGGGTGTTGTCCGGGGTGGCGCGGAACACCGCGGCGAGCGCTTCAGGGCTGACCTGTTGTGGGCCGCGATCAGCTGCTGCCAGCATGATCTCGCCGGTTGTCGTTCCGTGTCCGCTGAAGTGCACGATGTGTGGCCGGTGTTCGTTGAGGGATTGCAGCAGGTCAGCTGGCCGCACCGCCCACCTGGTGATCAGGTCGAAGTCGTCGCGGTCCTGCGAGAGCCGCAATTTCTCGGTGATCTCCCGTGCTTCCTCGTCGATGGCCAGCCTGGCGCCCGGTTGCGGGTTCGCCGCCAGCATGAGAATCCGGATGCGGTGGTCGTCTGCGCCCGTTCGGCGGTTGGTTTTCAGCGGTGAGGCGATCTGGGGATGGTGGATGATGTTGCCGTGCATGGCACCGAACGCGGTGCTGCCTTGGCCCGTCGCGATGATGTTCTGGACAGACTCGGAGACGAGGTCTCGTTGCGCCGGTCCCTGAGGTAGATCGGCATCACTCACATTTGCCTCCGCAGCTACTGCGAGCCTGTCGTCGCCAAGCTATCAGCCTGCTGTCCGTCAGAACCCGTTGGACGTCCGCTGTCAGGCGGACGATGAGGAGTCGGATTGCCGCATGAATCGACAGCACATCGAGGCGCTACGGCGGTGGCGGGATACAGGCCACAGTCGTCGGCCCGGGGTTGCGAGCCGGCCGTACCGGCGGCGCAGATGATCAGGTCTGTGTGTCCAGGCAAGGATGCCGGCGGGTGATCCCGTGAGCGAGTTCGAGCAGCGGATCCGCGCCGAGCCCGGTAGCACCGTCTACGCCGTGCTCAACGGTGACATCCACGTCCGCAATGGCCACCCGGTGTACCGGTTCGAGTCGTTCGCGCTCGAGCCGAGGCCGGTCGACCCGACGCAGGCCCGACTCCAGCCGAGCCGCGTACTGGCCACGGAAAGCCGGATCGTGCCCTTCGCCGGCCGGGGCGACGAACTCGCCCGGCTCACGTCGTGGCGCGACGACCCGGAACCGGGCCTGTCGGTACTGCTCGTACATGGTCCTGGCGGTCAGGGGAAAACCCGGCTCGCCGCCCAGTTTGCGCTGGCGTCGGCCGCGAACCACTGGACGGTCTGGGCCGGACACCACAGCAGTGACCCGACTGCCACCACTGTGGTCGCTCCAGGGAAAACCGGTTCGGCTCTTGTCGTGGTGGTCGAGTACGCCGAGCGCTGGCCCGTCGATGATCTGCAGCTGTTCCTGCAGAACCCGATCTTGCGCGTTCCCCAACGGGCGCGGGTCCTGCTGGTCAGCCGCTCGGCCGGCTCCTGGTGGCCGGGCATCCGCCACCGGCTGACGAAGGCCGAGATAGCCGTCGGCGAGAGCGTCGATCTGGCACCATTGGCCGCTTCCCCTGAGCAACGCAGGGACGCGTTCATGGCGGCCGGCGATGCGTTTGCCAGGGTCTTCGGCGTACGGGCGAACTTGATACAGCTCCCGGAACGGCTTGACGGCGACGAGTTCAAGGCCGTCCTCAGCGTACACATGGCGGCGCTCGTCGCGGTCGACGCGCTGGCACACGGTAGACGAGTCCCGGCCGACCTGGTGGGGCTGTCGGCGTACCTGCTCAACCGCGAGTACGACTACTGGCAGAGCCGCTACGACCATGATGCGCAGTTCACGACCGCACCGGCCGTGCTGGCTCGCACGGTTCACACCGCGACGCTCACCCAGCGTCAGCCGCGCGCCCTCGCCGGCCGAATCCTCGCTGGCACGGGCGTGGCGGCCGAGCCGGAGGTGCTCGCCGTCGTCGACGACCATGCCGGCTGCTACCCGCCGGCGGCTGCGGGCTTCGGCCTTGAGCCCCTGTACCCGGATCGGCTGGGCGAGGACTTCCTGGCGTTGCGGATACCCGGCCATGGGCACGGCGACTACGCCCCCGACCCGTGGGCGCGCACTGCGCCGGAACGGTTGCTCGCCCTGGCCAAGGAGAGCGATTTCGCGGCCCTGACCCGGCCGGTGCTCGGCGTACTGATCGAGGCGGCGCACCGGTGGCCGCACGTCCGCGACAGTCTGCAGCCGATATTGCTGGCCGACCCACGGCTCGCCGTCGACGCGGGCGGCTTCGCCCTGGCGCGCCTCGCCGAAATCGACGGTATCGACAGCGAGCTCCTCGACGCCATCCTCCCGCTGCTGCCCATTGACCGGCACGTCGATCTCGATGTCGGCGCTGCCCGCGTCGTGCAGGTCGTCACCAGGGCGAAGCTGACCCACACCGAGGACGACGAGACCAGGGCGGGGCTCCTGGCCGCCCTCGGCGTTCGGCAACAGGCGGTCGGTCTGTACCGCGAGGCGCATCAGTGCGTGGCGGAGGCCGTCGCCATCTACCGCGGCCTAGCGGAAACGGCGCCGCAACACTTCCGCCGGCCATTGATCCGGGCGCTGCACCTCGACGCGATTGCGCTCTCGGATCTGGGCCGCACCGAGGAGGCGTTGGCACTGGCTGAGGAGCTGATTGCCCTGGAACGTCGCTACGGCGACCCCACCTCGGAGGCGGACCTCCTCTCGATGGCCAACTCGCTGCACCACCTTTCCATCTACCTGTCGGACCTCGGGCAGCTGCACGCCTCGCTCGCGCCCGCCGAAGAAGCGGTCCGCATCCTGCGGGACCTCAACGCTCGGGTGGCCGTCACCGCCCACCTGGCGGCCTTGGCCTTCTCGCTCGACGGTCTGGGCACCCGGCTCTACGAACTCGCCCGCCCACGCGACGCCCTCCCACTCATGCGGGAGGGCGTCGACATCTACCGCTCGCTCGCCGAAACCGATCCGAACTTGTATCTGCCGAGTCTGTCCGTGGCGGTGCACAACCTCGGCAATGTGCTATCGGAGCTTGGCCGGCGAGACGAAAGCCTGTTCTGCGCCCGCGAGTCGGTGCGCATCGACCGCCAGTTGGTGGCGGCGAACCCTGGCGCCTTCCTGCCGGATCTGGCGTCGTCGCTCATCAACCTGGCGATCGACCTCGGTGCGCTCGGCCAGGAGGAGAGTGCTCTGCCGTTCGCTGAGGAGTCCCTGGAGATCCGCCGACGGTTGTGCGTGACTGATCCTGGCACCTACCGGCCGGCTGTCGCCAGAACCCTGCTCAACCTGAGCGTCAATGTGTCCAATACGGGTGATCGCAAGCGGGCTTTGGACCTGACCGCCGAGGCCTTGGGAATCTTCCGCCCGCTGGCCGAGGCCAACCCGGCGATGTACGAGGAATGGCTGGCCGGCGCCCTGTCCACACTGGGCCTGCAGTCGGCCCGGATCGGCCGACGGTATGAAGCCGTAGCCGCGGCCGAGGAAGCCGTGCAGCGGTTCCGCCGGTGCGAGGACGCGTTCCCGGACAGCTTGCCGAATTCTCTCTACGGCCTCGGCGTGCGGTACGCCGAAGTCGGGCGACGTGACGAGGCGGTCGCCGTCACCGAGGAAGCAGTCGCGACCTACCGGGCTCTTGACGACCTCCAGCAGGCGGACCACCGTCAAGGGCTTGCCCGGGCGCTGAACAGCCTCGGCGAACGGATGGCCGAACTCGACCGGGACGCTGAAGCCCTGACCGCCATCACGGAGGCGATCGCCATCTTCCGATCGCTGGAGCACGACGATCCGTCCCTGGACCGGGAAGAACTGTCTCATGCACTGGCGAATCGGGCCCTGCAGGAGTCGCGGCGAGGCGCTCATCAGGACGCAGCGGTGACCGCCCGGGAGGCGGTGTCGGTATGCGAGCCCTTGGCGCGGGAACACCCGGCCTACTACCTGCCGGAATTGGCCGCTCGACTGTCCCGCCTGGCGACGGTGTTGACCGTTGGCGGGCTGGACCCGCGCGAGGCCCACGCAGCCGCACAGCAGGCCCACGAGATATACCTGCCGTTGGCCGAACAATACCCGCAGGCATTTGCCGACGGACAACGGCAGACAAACGCTCTTCTTGAGAGTGCCAACTAGCCTCGCGCCTTCGGTAAGAGTGTCTGGTGGCGCGCGTGGGGTGGTCAGTCATGCCGGCACTCGCAGGCTGACCGATCTCGCTGACAAGACAGTGTTGACCAGCGGTTTCATTCATGCGCGGCCTGCCGGTCCCGTGGCAGCGGTCGCGGCGCGTATCACTTCGGTTGACTCGTGGGGCGTTCGCGTTCCGACGTTGTGCTGACGATTCGCGCATCGATTCCCGGCAGTCTCATGGCATCGCCACGACGACGACGGAGGAATCGAAATGCGCAACGTGGTAATCGTCATCGCGATCGTTCTCGCGGTCATGTGCGGCGGCCTCGGCTGGGCCGTCTACCAGCTGTTCGACACCGGACTGGAGCTGAGCAAGGCCAGTATCACCCGCGAACAGTTCGACGCGCAGCGGGAGGGAACCCCGCAGGCCACGGTGCTGGCCGCCCTGCCCGCACCGTTGACCGGCATCGAGGACAAGGACCTGTACGGCAACGACCCGGGACGCAAGGGCGCGCCGGCCGGGGCGTCCTGCGTCTACTACGGAATCAGCCCCATCACGGGTGAGGGCCCCGAGCTGTGGCGGTTGTGTTTCGTCGACGGCAAGCTCGCCGAGAAGAGCGCCCTGACCATTCCGGACGAGAAGTGACCCCGCTGATCGCCGCCGGCCTCGTCTTCGGCGGGGCCGGGCTGGTCATGCTGATCGCCGCCCAGTATCTGGGGCATCGCGCCGTGACCGAACGAGATCCCGAGGCGGTGCGCGCCGAGGTGCACGCCACTCTGCATCGCGACGGCTGGACGGCATCGGTCAGGATCTACCGCGAGCGGACCGGTGCGGGCCTGCTCGAAGCACACGACGCGGTCCGCCGGATCGCCCGCGAAAACCGCTGAAAGGGTACGGATGATCATCGCGCGATGGCGTGAGCGGATCGCCGGGGCCGGCGCCTGGCGCCTGATCTACGAGGTCAGCCTGGTGACGCTGCTGTCGGTGGCCACCACGGTGTCGGCCGTCTCGGGGGACTGGTACCCGCTCGCGCCCTGGCTGGTCGGCATCACCACACCGATCCTGATGCTGCTGCGGCTGATCCACCCGCTCGGCGCGTACGCGGCTGCGGCGCTGGTCGGACTCGGCACCGGAGGGCAGGGCTTCGTGCTGCTCGCGGTGCTCAGCGCGTCGCTGGGCTACCGCGCCGCCCGGGCGTGGCAGGTCGTCGCCGGGCTGGTGGTCGGCTGGATCTGCTTCGTGCTCTCGGTGCTGTGGGAGATGTCGCTGACCCTGGAGTGGGCGATCCTGGTGTCGTCCTTCTTCGCCTTCCTGGCCTGCGCACCGGCCGGCGTCGCCCGGCTGGTGCGCCGCCGCCGGATCCTGCTCGCCGCCATGCACCACCGCAACGTGCAGCTGCACAGCGGGCAGGCCGAGATCGCCCGCCAGGCGCAGATCCGGGAGCGGGCCCGCATCGCCCGCGACCTGCACGACTCGCTCGGCAACCGGCTGACCCTGATCTCCCTGTACGCGGGGATGATGCGCACCGACGAGGCCGACCTCATCCGGCAGGCGTCGTCGTCGGCGATGACCGAGCTGCGGCAGATCCTCGGACTGCTCGGGCAGGACGGCACCCAGCCGCAGGTGCGGCCGCTGTCCGGCCTCGACGAGCTCGCCGAGCAGGCGCGGGCCTCCGGCGCCCGGGTGGAGATCGTCCGCGAGGGCGAACCGCGTCCCGTGCCCGCGATGACCGAGCACGCCGCCTACCGCGTCGTGCAGGAAGGCCTCACCAACGCTCTGCGGCACGCTCACGGCGGTTCCATCGAGATTCTTCTGCGGTACGAGTCAGATGCGCTGATAGCTCGCGTGACCAACACGGCCGGCCGGCCCGCCGTGCAGGAGACCTCCGGGCAGGGGCTGCTCGGCCTGACCGAACGGGTCCGCGTCGCGGGCGGCGTGCTCTTCCACGGCCCGACACCCGACGGAGGGTTCCGTCTGGCCGCCACCCTCGCCTACACCGGTGACGAACCGCCGCCGCCACCGGCCGTCGCCACCAACGGGGCGGACTTCGTGTCAGTGGTCGAGCGCCACAGCCGCCGCTCCCGGATCGTGCTGGCGACCACGGCGGTCTCCATCGCCGGGTTCCTGGTGCTGTGCGGGTCCGGCGCCTGGCTGATGACCGCCATGGTGTCCGTCGACCGGGAAACCTACGACGCGATCCGGATCGGTCAGTCCGAGACCGCCGTGCGCGCCGTGCTCCCGGAGGCCGACGTCGCCGAACCGGGCGCCCCCGCCGGCTGCGTGGACTATCCGGCGGGCCTGCTCGAACAGCTCCGGGTCGAGGACGGTGAGATGATCTACCGATTCTGTTTCCGGGACGGGACGCTGGTCGACAAGCAGGAATGGGAGAAGAAGTCGTGACGCAGGCGCTGCGGGTGCTGCTGGCCGACGACGATTCGCTGATCAGGACCGCCATCGACGCGATCCTGCGGCCGATCGACGACATCGAACTCGTCGCACAGGCCGCCGACGGCCGGACCGCGGTGGAGCTAGCCGTACGGCACCGGCCGGACGTGGCGCTGCTGGACATCCAGATGCCCGTCATGGACGGCCTGGCCGCGCTGCGGGAGATCCGCCTGACGGCGCCCGCGGTGCGGGTCGTCGTGCTGACCACGTTCGGTCAGGACGACTACGTGGCGCAGGCACTCACCGGCGGAGCGGCGGGTTTCCTGCTCAAGGAGACGGCCGCCGAGGAGCTGGCGTACGCGATCCGGGCGGCCGCCGCCGGGAACGCCTACCTGTCCCCGAAGATCACCCGCCAGGTGCTGGACCGGTTGCCGGCGTCGGCCGTACGACCGGATCGTGATCTCGCCCTGGTCGAAGGTCTCAGCGGCCGGGAACGCGAGGTGCTGATCCTGCTGGCGCAGGGGCTGTCCAACGCCGAGATCGGCCAGCAGCTGTTCGTCTCCGAAGGCACCGTGAAGACCCACGTGTACCGGGTCTTCACCAAGCTGAACTGCGAGAACCGGGTCCAGGCCGCGATGCTCGCCCAGCGCGCGGGACTGCTCAACCCGGGCGAAGGCCCGGTCCGGCAGTGATGCCGGACCGGGGCCTTCGCTGATCCGGGTGCTGCCCTAGTTGGGCAGGGAGTCGTGGAACCAGCCCTGGTCCTCGCCGAAGCCGCAGTCCCAGAGGACAGCGCGAGCTCCCAGTTCGGCGCGACCGTTGCCACCGCCTGTGATGCCCAGGCACTTGCCGGTCGCCCTGTTGCGCAACCACCATTCACGGTAGTCCTCCCGGTGGGCGGGCACCCAGCGCTGATACTGGTTCATCGGATCGAACCACCACTGGACGAGCGGTGTGCCGTTCGTGTGCGCGTTGCCCTTCACCGACAGCGCGAATTGGTTCGAGGTTCCCGCGTTGCGAATCCAGTAGCTGCCGTCGCCAGCGGGTTCGATGCTCCACATCTGATCGCCGACGCGAGCTCCGTTGGGCTTGAACGACCGCGTCCAGGCGATCACCTCGGCACCGGCCGCTTCGCCCTCGCCACCACGGATCGACAGCACCTGCGGAGCCCCGTCGGTGCCGGGGGTCCAGACATTACTGTGCAGCTCGTCCCAGGTGGCTGCGTGAGCCGCAGTGGGGGCCACCACGGCCAGTGTCACGGCGGCGACCATCGAGACAGCGAAGTGAAGCAATTTCCGCAAGATTCTCAGCTCCCAGTGATCCTGATGTATGTCACAGCAATTGCGGGAGCATGCCAGATCAGACGGCTCAGCATTGCCCCTGCGCGTCGGCGTGGAGCCGCTGCGTGCGCCGCCGGCCGGGTGGGTACTCGGCCCGTCGACCTATCCGGCCAGGTCGGATCCGAGTGAGGTGACCGTCACGGGCGGCCCTCGATGTGGGTGAGGTGGCTTTTCCAGATCTGGCCGGCGGTCGGGACGGTCGACGGGTCGGGCCACTTCTCCGGATCCCAGAGGCCCGCGCGTTTCGGGGCCTGTGTGCAGTGCAGGAACAGCTCCTCGACCTCGACGACCACGCCGAGGCCGCCGCCGGCGAAGTCCGCTTGTTGCCCGGCCGGTCCGCGAACGCCAGCGTGCTCGGGCCGAGCACGACCACGCCACCGCCGTCCGGCTCGCCGCGCGGTGAGACGTCCACACTGCCGTCCGCGCCGGTCGTGGCCAGCAGGAAGAACGTCGACTTGGCAAGGAACATCCGGGTCTGCTCGTCGATCACCGTGATGGCCTTGTCCCGGATGATCGGCTGCGGGTGGCCAGCGATCTCGCGCAGTTCCGCCTCGCTCGTAACGGCCTTCATCGGCGTGCGCTCTCCAAGATCGATCTGTTGCGGAGCATCAACCCAACTTACGGGCATGAGGTTCGGATTTGCCGACATGGGCTATAGATGGCGCTTGATCCTAAGGAGGCACTTGTGTCACGAAGGAAGACCATGATCGCCGCGGCGGCCACAGCCGTGGTCACGGTCGGTGTCACCGCGCTCGGCACCGCGCCGGCGCACGCCATCGCCAACGGGGAGCCGGTCAAGGACGGGCGGTACCGGTTCTCCACCAAGTTGACCATGACCGGTATCCCGGTGCTCGGCGGCGGCACCCGCAACAGTGCGTGTTCGGCCGCGCTCATCGCCCGACAATGGGTGATCACCGCGGGGCACTGTTTCCGGGACGAGAACGGTGTACGGGTGGAGCGTCCGGTCGCGGCGTCGACAGTGGCGACGATCGGCCGTACCGACCTGGCCACGGGCACCGGCGGGCATGACCTGGAGATCGTCGCCGTACGCCAGTCGGCCACCGCCGACGTCGCGCTCGCCAAGCTGGCGCGACCCGTCCGCGACGTGAAGCCGCTGAAGGTCAGCGACGACGCCCCCGAGGTCGGCGACGTGCTGCGCCTCACCGGGTACGGCTCGCTGACCAGCGCCAATGCGACTCCGGCGACTCGTTTGCAGACGGGGCAGCTCCAGGTCGAGTCGGTGGACGCCTCGACCCTCGGGGTGCGTGGCTATGCTCCGCGTCCGGACACCACGCCCTGCCCGTACGACTCCGGTGGCCCCTTCTTCCGGGAGTCCAAGCGGCACGCGCCGGAACTGGTGGCGGTCGTCAGTGACGGGCCGAGCTGCCCGCACACCGGTGTCGAGATCCCCGCGCGCACCGACAACATCGCCGACTGGATCCGCGACACCGTCGGCGTCGGCTGATTCACCTGGGCAGCCCAGTCCGCAGCGTGGTGACCTGCGCCCGTATGTGAGCCGCGGGTCGCCACGCGTGTGGTCGTTGGGGGTTGTGTGGTGATCTGTGCCCGTATGTGGGCCGCAGGTCGCCACGCGTGTGGCCGTTGGGGGTTGTGTGGTGATCTGTGCCCGTATGTGAGCCGCAGGTCGCCACGCGTGCGGCCGTTGGGGGTTGTGTGGTGATCTGTGTCCGTATGTGAGCCGCAGGTCGCCACGCGTGCGTTCGTTGCGGATTGTGTGGTGATCTGTGCCCGTATGTGAGCCGCAGGTCGCCACGCGTGCGGCCGTTGGAGGTTGCGTGGTGATCTGTGCCCGTATGCGAGCCGCGGGTCACCACACAGGTGACCGGGACTGCTGCTCAGGCCAGGTGACAGCGGCGGCGGACGGCGGGCAGCGGCGGCGGATAGCGGCGGCGGCGGACGGCGGGCAGCGGCGGCGGACAGCGGCGGGCGGCGGCGGGCGGCGGGCGGCGGCCCGGTGGGCATAGGTCGATTCTCGTGGCCGCCGCGCGCGGAACGGCTCCGCCGCTCGGCTCAGAGGTTGTAGCCGCCCGACACCTCGATGTCCTGCGCGGTGACCCAGGCCATGTCGGAGCTGAGCAGCGCGGCGATGGCCGCCCCGACGTCGTCGGGTTCGCCGAGGCGCCCGAGCGCGGTCCTGGCGGCCAGTCCCGGAATCACCTCCGGATAGCGCTCGAACGCGTTGTCGGCCAGCCGCGTGCGGGTGGCGCCCGGCGCGACGGAGTTGACCCGGATGCCGCGCCCGCTGAGCTCCTTCGCCAGGTAGCGGGTCAGCACCACCAGGCCACCCTTCATCGCGCCGTACACCGAATAGCCCGGCTCGGTGACGGTGGTCGCCGCGCCGCTGGTGATGTTGACGATCGCGCCGCCGTCGGCCAGCAGCGGCAGCAGTGCCTGGGTGAGGAAGTACGGCCCCTTGAGCAGCACCCGCATCAGCGTGTCGAAGGTGTCCTCGGTGGTCTCCTCGAACGGCGCGATCCGGCTGGCGCCCGCGTTGTTGACCAGGTGGTCGAAGGTGTCGCGCTGCCAGTGCTCGCGCAGCGCACCGGACACGGCGTCGCGGAAGGCCGGGAACGTCTCGGAACGACCCAGGTCCAGCGGCAGCGCGACCGCGGTGCCGCCTTCCTTCTCGATGGCGGCGACGGTGTCGAGCGCGCCGGACCGGTTGCCCTGGTAGGTGAGGATGACCCCGATGCCGCGCCGGGCGATTTGAATGGCGGCGCTCTGGCCGATGCCGGAGCTGGCGCCGGTGACGATGGCGACCTTCATGATCAACGCACCTCGCTGAGAAGTCGGGTGAGCCAGTCGGTGCGGGTCCGCCTGGCCGTGGAGGAGATCGGCGCCTCGGGGAACAGCGCGTCGAAGCCGTGGAAGCCGCCGGCCCAGATGTGCAGCTCGGCGTGGCCGCCGGCTGCCCAGATGCGCCTCGCGTAGTCGACGTCCTCGTCGCGGAACACCTCGGCGGAGCCGGCGTCGATGTAGGTGGCGGGCAAGCCGCCGAGATCAAGGGCGAGGGCGGGGGAGACGTACGGGGAGACGGTGCCGTCGTCACCGAGGACCGACCGCCAGCCGAAGTCGTTCATCTCGCGCGTCCACACTCCGGGCCCGCCGGAGAACTGCCGGCTCGACGGGCTGTCGTTGCGGTGGTCGAGCATCGGGCCGATGAGCACCTGACCGGCGATCGCCGGGGTGGCGCGGTCTCGGGCCATCAGGCTCACCCCGGCCGCGAGGCCGCCACCGGCGCTGGCGCCCGCCACGATGATGCGGCGCGGGTCGATGCCCAGCTCGGCGGCGTGCTCGGCGACCCAGGCCAGGCCGTGGTAGCAGTCGTCGACCAGGGTGGTGCCGCCGGCCTCGGGCGCGAGGCGGTAGTCGACGGAGACGACGACAGTGCCGAGCTGGTCGAGCCATTCGAGGGGGATGTCGATCTGTGAGTAGCGGTCGCCCATGACCATGCCGCCGCCGTGGATCCAGTAGACGCACGGTGCCGCGGTCACGTCGCCGGGGCTCAGGATCGTCAGCGGGATCTCGGTGCCGTCCGGGGCCGGGAAGGTGACCTCGCGCCGCTCGAAGGAACTGCTGCCGGGCAGGGGCGCGGAGGCGTACGGCCGGATCTGCTCGAGGGTTTCGGTGTCGAGTGGCGGCATCGGTGGCATGCCGGCCAGCAGATCGGACAGGTCGGGGTCGTAGGCGGGTCGCATCAGAACACGGCCTTTCCGCCGACGGGCACCTCGTCGGTGTATCTCGAGTCGCCGGTCAGCAGCGGCTCCAGTGCCGCGACCAGGGCCTGCGCCGGGCCGGTGGCGAAGAACGCCTGGTGGGCCTGCTCGCTGGTCCAGCCCTCGGTGACGTGGACGGTGTCCGGGTCGGCGGCGGACCGGCCGACGAGGAAGACGACGCAGTCGGGGTGAGGCAGGGACGGCGCGTTGAGCAGCAGCTCGACGACCTCGGCGCCCTTGCCGGGCAGGGCGGTCATCGTGGCGTGGAACCCGTGGTTCGCGGCCATTGTCAGTTCCTCTCATCGGGTGAACTCTCGACCACTCAATGAAAGCAATACGGGCTGCGAAAACGTTAGAACGATGCTCGTCAGCTCTTGCCTGATACTCCAATTCTGGAGAGGATCGGTGCATGAGTCTCGTCGAGCTCCGGGAACTGATCACCCGGCACGCGCGCGCCGATCAGAGCACCGCCATCGAGGACGTGCTGCTCTCGCGGCTCGTGGAGCCGGAGGTGTCGGAGCCGTCGATGACCGGCACGGTGCTGGCCGTCATCGCCCAGGGCGCGAAACGGCTCGCGCTGGGCAGCCGGGTGTACGAGTACTCCGCCGGCCAGTACCTGGTCGCGTCCGTCGACATGCCGGTCACCGGCAACTTCATCGGCGCCACCGACGACTGTCCCGCGCTCGGGTTCGGCCTGATCCTGCGCCCGGCCGTCGTCGCCGAGCTGCTGCTCCAGGCCGGTCCCGGCGACCTCCCGCCGCCCGCCGGGGTGCCGTCCGGCCTGGCCGTCAGCGACGCGCCCGACGAACTGCTCGACGCGGTGCTGCGGCTGGTCCGCCTGCTCGACCACCCGCGCGACGCGGCCGTGCTGGCGCCGCTGATCAAACGGGAGATCCTGTGGCGGGTCATCACCGGCGAGCAGGGCGCCGCGGTCCGCCAGCTGGGCCTCGCCGACAGCAACCTGGCGCACGTGGCGCGGGCGGTCCGGTGGATCCGCGACCACTATCCGACGGCGTTCCGGGTGGAGGAGCTGGCTCAGCTGGCCGGGATGAGCGTGTCCGCGTTCTACCGTAACTTCCAGTCGGTGACCGCGATGAGCCCGATCCAGTTCCAGAAGCAGATCCGGCTGCAGCAGGCCCGGCTCCTGCTGGCCACCCGCCCCGGCGACGTGACGGGCGTCAGCCGGCACGTCGGTTACGAGAGTCCGTCACAGTTCAGCCGGGAGTACCGCCGTCAGTTCGGTGCGCCGCCGAGCCGGGATGCCGGTCTGCTGCTGCGGTAGCGGCCGGCAGTTGTCAGCGCGTCATGTGCTTCTGCGCCCACTGCTCGAACGGCGTCAGCGGGATGCCGAGCGCACGCGCGTACTCGGGCCGGGCCGGTTGACCGGCCACGTTCATCAGCTCCATCGACAGGGTCGCGTAAGGCGGCATGCCGGCGTCGAGCGCTTCCCGCTCCGTCATGTCGGGCGCGGTCAGCGGCACGCCGAGAGCCCGCCCGAGCACCTCGGCGATCCTCGTCATCGGCAGGTGGTCGCCGGCCAGTTCGAGTTCCACCTCGTGGAACCGTTCCGGCTCGGTGAGGGCCGCGGCGGCCGCCACGCCGATGTCGTGCACCGCGACCAGTGACAGCCACGTGTCCGGCTTGAGGACGGTCGCGATGCCGCCCTCCACTCCGCGCGGCATCAGATAGGACGCCGACAACAGGAAGTTCTCCATGAAGAAGGCCGGTTTGATCAAGGTCCACGACGAGAAGCCCGCTTCGCGTACGCGTAGCTCGATGCCGTTCTTGGCGGCGTAGTAGGGCTCCATCGGCGCCCACCGTCCCGTGTCGTAGCCGGGGGCTGAGGCGAGTCGCCCGGACCCGGACACCGAGGAGTGCACGAACTGCGGCACCCCCGCGGCCCGCGCCGCAGCGATCAGGTTCTCGGCCTGCCGCAGCTCCCCGGCGAAGTCGAACGCGCCGTTCACGACCTCGGCCATCTGCACGGAGTAGATGGCCCGCACCCCGGCCGCTGCGTTCACCAGCGACGCGCGTTCCTTCAGATCCCCGGTCACGAGGCGCGCGCCGAGTGCGGCGATCGCCCGCGCCTTCTCGCTGTCCGGATCGCGGACCAGGGCGCGCACGGGTACACCCTGAGCCAGCAGTGCGCGTGCGGTCGCGCCGCCCTGCTGCCCGGTGGCGCCGGTGACCAGCACGGGATCGGACATGAGGGAACCTCCTGGCGGCGTTAAACGGCGGGGGTCGCCGTTTCGTTGGCGTTAAGATACGGCGACCCCCGCCACTTAGCAACTGCGAGGAGAAGCGATGCCCGGCCAGCGCGCGGACGCCCGCCGCAACTACGCGCTGCTGCTCGCGGTCGCCGAGAAGGCCATCGCCGAGCAGGGCGCCGACGCGTCACTGGAACAGATCGCCCGTACCGCAGGGGTCGGGTCCGGCACCGTGCGCCGGCATTTCCCCACCCGGCACGCCCTGCTCGCGGCGGTCTTCCGCCGACAAACCGAAACCTTGGCGGTACGGGCGAACGACCTCGCCGCCGCCCCGGACAGCCGCGCGGCGCTGGTGGAGTGGCTGCAGGCCGTGCTCGCCTTCGGCGTGACCACGCGAGGGCTGGCCGTTGCCCTGAGCCGGGACCGGAGCGCCGCTCCCGGCGAGGTACACGATCACTGCGCTACCGCCCGGCTGACCGAGGCGGGTGGTCCACTCGTGGACCGTGCCGCCGCCGACGGCACGCTCGCCTCGGGCGTCACGATCGCTGACCTGCTCGCGCTGGTCACCGGTATCGCCCTGTCCATGGAGCACGAACCGGACGGGGCGCTCCGGTTGCTGAACCTCACACTCGCCGGTGTATGTCCGGAACCGTTCAGGCGGTCCGCTTGATCCCGCGCCGGCCTCGTGGGCGAGGGCCGCGGCACCGTGCCGTCAGTCGTCCGGCCCGGCCGGGTTGAGCCACTCCCGTCGTGCGCCGCTCTGCCCGTGTCACTTCAGGCGGGGATGGGCGGCGAAGAAGTCCCACAGCAGGTCGGTGGCGACGATCGGCGCGCCCGGCTGGGCCAGCTCCCCGGACTGCGCGCCCGGCCACGAGTGGCCCATGTCGGTGACCACGTACACCTCGACGTCCGAGCCGTCGGCGCAGCGCGCGCTGAACCGCTCGACCCGGTCCGTGCCGGTCGGCGATGCCGGCTTCGGCGCGCATCCGAGCCGCTCGCGCCACTTCTTCAGACCGGCGTCGAAGATGTCGTAATACCTGTCCTGCCGGCCGACGATGCTCATCACCGAAACCGGCTCGGCCGGGACGTAGCCGGCGTCCTCGGTCTTGGGCCCGCCGTAGCCGCCGCTCACCGCGCCGATCGCGGCGAACACGCCGGTCGCCTCGATCGCGGCGCGGAAGCTCATGTCGGCGCCGTTGGAGATGCCGGTGGCGTAGATCCGGTCGGCGTCCACCCGCCAGCCGGTGATCAGGCGGCCGGTCAGCGCCTTGAGGAACGCGACGTCGTCCTCGGCGCCGCAGCAGATCAGCGCGTTGAAACCGCCGTCGACGCCGTCCGGGTAGGCGACCAGGAAACCGTGCTCGTCCGCCTTGGCGTCCATCTCGATCATGGCGCGCAGGCGTTCGCCGGTGCCGGGGTAGAAATGCATGGCGACAACCAGCGGCACCGGTTCGTCACCGGTCCAGCCGGGCGGCGCGTGCAGGAGGAAGGCGCGCTCCCTGCCACCGACGTCGAGGGTGAGCCGGTGGTCACCCGCGGCGGGCCGCTGCGAGGCCGGTGCCGACGGAGAGTGCGGAGCAGAACTGCAGGCGGCGAGCGCGAGGCCGCAAACCAACACCAAGATCTTTATCGTACGCCGCAAAGGTCCCTCTCCTTTTCTTGCCGACCGCCTCGGGGCAGCCTCGGCCGGCCGTTGCGCCCGGTCAACGGTTTCGGCGAGCGCCGAAACCCGTGGCAAGCTGGGCGGATGTTGCGTCTGTGGCTGGAGCACGCGGACCTGGCGCGGGTCCGGTTCACCGACCGGCTGCATCCGGCCAGCACGGTGCTGATGGCCAGCCAGGCCCTGCGGAGGCCGTCGGTCGCCGCGGCCCTGCCGGTGCTGGCGCGGCGGGTGAGCTCGGCGGAGCCGGAGCTGCGGCCGTTGCACCATCTGATTCCGGCGCAGGGTGCCGCGCCGGACTTCGTGACCCCGTGGGACGGCGTGGAAACGCTCGAGGACGGGCTGACGGTGATCCGGTCGGCGCCGATCCGGCAGGTGCGGGCGCAGGTGTCCGCGGCCTACGCCCACGCGCCGGTCAGCGCGGCCCGCCGCCGGTTCGCCGACGCCGACGCGGAGGTGCTGGACACCCTGGTGACCGCCATGCGGACGTACTTTCATCAGGTACTGGAACCCGATTGGGCCGTGTTGTCGCGCAGCCATCGGCAGCTCGTCGCCGAGGCCGCCGCCCGCTATGCCCACACCGGCGCGGAAGGCCTGCTCACCGGCCTGCATCCGGCGATCCGATGGCAGAGCCCGGTGCTGGAGGTGGACACCTGGCAGGACGGCGACGTGCGCCTCGGCGGGCACGGCCTGTACCTGTTGCCGTCACCGTTCACCGGCCCGCGGCCACGCGTGCTCATCCGTGCCGGTCGGCCCGCCCTGGTCGTCTACCCCGTCGAGGCGCCGGACGGGCTGGACGGACGGTCGGCGGCCGACCCCCTCGCGGGCCTGTTCGGCCGGACCCGCAGTGCGGTGCTGGTGCAGGTCACCCGGCCCGGACGGCACACCACCTCGTCGATCGCCCGGCATACCGGGATCAGCGTCTCGTCGTCGTCGGAGCACCTGTCCGCGTTGCGGGCCGCCGGGCTGGTGTCGAGCCGCCGCGACGGCGGCGCGATCGTGCATCGGGCCACCGCCCTCGGCCGCGGTCTGGCCGCACCCTGATCACCGGCCCGGTCCAGCGGCGCCGCGGCGGGCAGGGTGATGGTCAGGGTACCGGCGCCGGTGTCGCTGACGGTGACGGTGACGTCGGTTCTGTGCTCGCGGGTGGTGAGGGACAATGGTGGTATGCCTGATGTCCAGTGCGATATCGAGCCGGTGGGCACGCGTCTGGTGGTGCACGTGCGCGGCGAGCTGTCGGTGGCGTCGGCTCCCGCGGTGCGGGCCGCGCTGCTCAAATCCCTCGTGGAGCAGCCTGACGCGGTCGTGGTGGACCTCGCCGCGACCAGGATCGCCGAACCCGTGGCGGCGTCGGTGTTCCTGGCCGCCGCACGTCACGCCTCGCTGTGGCCGGGCACAGCGCTGCTGCTGGCCGCCCCGGATCCGCCCCTGGCGCAGCTGCTCACCAACGGCTATGGGCGACTGACGGTCTACGCGTCGGTGCGAGAAGCGCTGGACGCGCCGATCCGGGAGCAGGCGACCACCATCATGGACACTCTGCTGCCCGCGTCCGGGGCAGCCCGGCACGCCCGTGCGCTGGTCACCGAAGGTTGCCTGCGCTGGGAGCTGCCGCATCTGGCCGGCCCGGCGAGCGTGGTCGCCGGTGAGCTGGTGACCAACGCGGTGGTGCACGCTCAGACGATGATCGATTTCCGGCTCACGCTGTGTCGCCGCTATCTGATCGTGGCAGTTCGTGACGGCAGTGACGCCGTGCCGGTGCAGCCGCCGCCGGCCTCGTCCGATCCGGCCGATCTGCGTGGTCTGCTGCTGGTCGAGACCATGGCTCACCGGTGGGGAACACTTCCGGGGTACGGCGGGAAGGTCGTCTGGGCGACACTGCCCCTGCGAATCGACGTTTGATCATGTCAATCGCGGATATCCACCGGTAGTTGCGCTGCGGCAACGATCCGCCGGGAGGAGTGCGATGGTGACGCCCTTCGCCGTGACGAAGCGCGACGACGGTGCGGGGGTGCACCGGCTGATGATCGCGGGCGAGCTCGATGAGGACACCTGCGACTGCTGCGCTGACCTGATCACCAACGCGGCCGAGCATCACGACGTGGCGGAGGTCGTGGTGGACCTGCGACGGGTCACCTTCATCGCGGCCGCCGGTGTCCGGGCTCTGCTGCGCGGCCGTGTGGCCACCCAGCGGGCGGGCCGGGAGTTCCGGGTGGTCAACGCGACCGGCCTCGTCTACCAGGTGCTCCGGATCAGTGGCGTCCACAAGATGCTGGCCGTCACTGTCGAACCGGACGTCCCGGCCACCTGACGCGACGGCTCCGGCGTTCGCCGGGAGCCGAGCGGTAACCGGCCGGGGTGGCTCCGGCGTGTCAACGTCCGATCGCGAACCCGAGCCGGACGATCGTTCCCTCGTCTCCGGCGATGGCGTCGACCCGGCCGCACAACCGTTCGACGATGGCGAGACCGCGTCCCCGTTCCGCGTCCGGTGTGGGCATTCGCCGGCCGAGGGCGCGCATCGGTCCGTGGTCGATGACATCGCAGGTGACCTGGCCGTTCTCGGCCCAGATCCGGACCCGGCCGCCGCCGGACGTGTGCTGCAGGGTGTTGGTGACCAGTTCACTGACGGCGATGACCAGCGACATGACCTGGTCAGCGGTCATGCCGAGGTCCTCGGCACGCCGTTGCGCGAAGGCACGCACCCTCGGCAGGTCATCGGGCTGGTGGTAGGCCATCACCTCGACGGGAACGGTCTCTGGGCTCGGCTCAACCACGCTGATCGGCCCGTCCGGTCTCGGCGGTGTCCTCCGCTGGTGCGGGCTGTTGGAGCAGCTCGAGGATGCCGGTGATCTGCAGGACGGTTTCGACGGTGCCGGTGGCGTTGACGACGTACAGGATGCCCGAACGTTCGAGTGCGGCGTGGTGGGCGGTGACGAGCGCGTGCAGGCCGCTGGAGTCGAGGAACCGTACCCCGGCCAGATCGACCGCGACCCTGGCACTGGACCCGACCGCGTCCAGCAGGGCCGCCGTCATCTCGTCGCGGCTGCGCAGATCGCATTCGCCGGCCAGGACGACCACCAGTGTGTCGGCGTTTCGCCTCGTGTGCGTCTCGAAGTCGGACATGAGAACTGTGCGGAACCCTTCCGAGCGGACATGAAGGGCCCGTGATGCCCCGCTCAGCATGATCGGGAGGAACTTCGGGTGTCAACCGTTCTCGGGCGTGACCGGCCCTGCGCCGGTGAACTGGACGCACAGGATGACGGTGTCGTCGGTGCGCGTCCTGTCGCCGGCCATGTGGGCGAGGAGGTGACGGCAGAGCGTTGCGGCGTCCGGGCCGGGCAGGCTGCCGGCCGCGTCGGCGAGCCGCTGCATGTTCACGGCGAGCTGCTCGTCCGGGCGTTCGACGAGGCCGTCGGTGAACCAGACGAACACGGCGTCATCAGGTACGACGACCTGGCCCTGACCGCGTGTGGCGGTTCCGGCTCCGAGTGGCAGTGACCGGCCGCCCCACAGGTAGGCAGCGCCGTCGCCAGTGACCAGCAGGGGTGGCAGGTGCCCGGCACAGGCGTACCGCAGCATCCGGGTGGCAGGGTCGTAGTCGGCGTATCCGACGGTGGTCGTCTTCGCGTCGGGGATGAGGGAGCTGGCCCGGTCGAGTTCGTCGAGGACCTGCGCCGGCCCGGGCGCGGCCTGGGCCAGGATGCGCAACGCCGATTGCAGGCGCGCCATCGCCGCCGCGGCGGCCAGCTGATGGCCGACGACGTCGCCGACGGAGAAACCGATCCGTCCGTGAGGCAGGGTGAACACGTCGTACCAGTCCCCGCCGACCTGGTGGGCCACGTCGGCGGGCCGGTAGTCGGCGCTGACCTGGACGGAATCGAGCTCGCTGCCGAGCACCGGCAGCAGCGCCTGCTGAAGTTGCTGCGTGGCGTTGTGTTCGCGTTCGTAGACGTGTGCGCGGCGCAGTGCCTGCGCGGTCAGGTTCGCCAGCGTTTCGGCGAAGGCCACGACGTCGGCGTCGGCGGAGTGCTCGCGGTGGAAGCTGAAAGTCAGTGAACCCAGTGCCTGGCCGTCGTCGCCGGGAATCGGCACACTCAGACTGCTGCGGACGTCGGGGGCCTGTCCTCCGGGCCGGTCCGGCGAGGTCCACAGGACCGTCTCTCCGCCACCGGGTGGCACGACGGCGACGCTGCCGTGGTCGGCGATCATGCCGATGCCCTCCCGTACGACGGCTCGGGCTATGTCCTCGGAGGTGACGGCCTTGGCCAGGTCCGTGGTCAGCACCTGCAGGGCGTGCAGACGAAGCCGGGCGGCTCGTTCCACCGAGGTGTCCCAGCGCGCGCTATCCCGCTCGGCGACGCCGACGGCGAGGATCCACGCGCCGAGGATGGTGGTCGCCAGGAAGAGTTGCAGGCTCATGGTGATCAGCTGTTCGGAGGTCTGCAGCGCCGCCCACGGGCCGTGGCCGGTGCTGGTCATCAGGTTCGCCGTCACCGTGGTCGCCAGGCCGGCCGCGAGCGTCACCTCCAGCGTCCGGCTGAAGGCGAGCGCGAACAGGACCGGGATGGGCAGGTAGAACAGCGGCACATCGTGCGGCCAGAAGCCGATCACCGTCGCGGCCACCGCCGACCCCACGCTCACGGCCCCTCGGACGGCCCCGGGTTTCGGGTCGGGGCGGTAGCGCCAGGCCAGGAAGGTGCCGGCCACGGTCAGCACCCCGGTCGCGTCGCCGGCCCAGAAGGACACGAACGACTGCGGCCACGGCGCGCCGAGGCTCCCGGCAAGCATCGTGGCGCCGATGGTGGCGCCGGTGATCGGCCCCGCGCCCACGCAGCAGGCGAGGAACACGAGAAGGTCTCGCCGGCGTCGCAGATCCACCTCAGCCGGTAGGAACCTCCGCAGCAACAGTGCTCCGACCAGTGGTTCGGCCGTGTTCGCGAGAGCGAAGCCCGCGGCCCATCGCAGGGCCATGCCGTGCGACATGTCCACAGCGATCTCCGTGACGGCCACCGCGGCCAGGATCCAGGGCCACCTGCGGCGAGGACTGAGCACCAGCGCCGACAGGGTGACCCCCGCGGGCAGGAACAGCACCACGATCGACGGGGCGCCGAAACTCACGAAAGCCAGAGACGCGCCGGCGGCGTACGCGAGCACCACCACGGCCAGCACCCGCCACAGTGGAACACGTCGTGCCGGTGCCGAGGCGTGTCCGGTCGATGATGTCACTCAGCGAGACTAGGTGGTTGCGGCTGGCCGCGGACGTGCGGCCGGGGCGGGCCGCTGAGGAGAACGTCAGGTCTGGGCCACCGCGAGATCGCCGATGGCGGTCCGGTGGGCCGGGGTCGTGCGCAACCAGGCGGTGAACTCGTCCACCGGCAGCGGCCGGGAGACGTGGTAGCCCTGCACGACGTCGCAGCCGATTGCGGCGAGGTGGCGGTAGGTGGCCTCGTCCTCCACCCCCTCCGCGACGACCTGCAGACCGAGCGCGTGACCGAGCTGCACGATGGAGCGGGTGAACGCCTGGTCGTGGTGGTCGTGGGCCGCCTTCTGCACGAACGACTTGTCGATCTTCACCTCGTCGATGGGAAGATCGCGCAGCCGGCCCAGGGACGAGTAGCCCGTACCGAAATCGTCGATGGAGATCTTGATCCCGAGGCGGCGCAGACGTTCGAGCGTGACGAGCCCGCCGTCGGGATCGGCCATCAGGGTGCCCTCGGTGATCTCCAGGGTGAGCGCCGACGCGGGGACGCCGTTCTCGGCCAGCAGCCGGGTGATCACCTCGGGCAGCGTGTCGTCCGACAGCGTGTTCGGCGACAGGTTCACGGCGACGTGCAGATCGTGGCCGGTACGGCGCCACACCGCACAGTTGCGCAGCGCGATCTCCAGCACGTGCAGGGTCAGCGGGCGGATCAGGCCGGAGTGCTCGGCGAGCGGCACGAACAGGTCCGGAGCGATGAAGCCGTGTTCGGGGTGCTCCCACCGTGACAGGGCCTCCGCGCCGACGACCGTACCCGTTGCCGGGTCGACCTTCGGCTGGAAGACCACCAGCGTCCGGTCGGCGTCGACGGCCTCACGGAGGTCGCCGATCAGCGCCAGCCGGTGAGGGGTGTTCTGGTCGTCGGACGCCCGGTAGACGCGCACCCCGGAACGTGCCTGCTTGGCCGCGTACATCGCGACGTCCGCCCGGCGCAGCAGGGTTCCGCTGTCTCGTCCGTGCTCGGGTGCCAGCGCGATGCCGATGCTGACGCGCGCGTACAGGGTCAGGTGGTCGACGTGCACCGGCCGCTCCAGGTCGCGGGCGAGTTCCCCGCCGAGGGCGGTGGCGTCCTCCGGGGAGGTGACCTGGATCAGGACGGCGAACTCGTCGCCGCCCAGTCGGGCGACGGTGCCGCGGCCGTCCAGCCGGTCGCGCAGGCGTTCGCCCACGACGCGCAGCAGGGCGTCGCCGACCTCGTGGCCGAGCCCGTCGTTGATCTCCTTGAAGCGGTCGAGGTCCATCAGCAGGACGGCGGTGACCGTGTCCGGCTGTGCCGCGAGCGCGGCGTCGAGCAGGCGGTACACGTGCTGCCGGTTCGGCAGGCCGGTGAGCGAGTCGTGCAGCGCGAGGTGTTCCTTCTCCACGGCCTCCTCGCGGAGCCGGTCCACCAGCCGGGCGTTGGCCAGGGCGACGCCGGCGTGGTTCGCCATGGCCTGCAGCAGCCGCAGGTGCTCCGCGGTGAACGTGGCGATGTCGGCGAGGCTCTCGGTCACCAGCAGCACGCCGGTCACCTCGCCGCCCAGCGGGACGGGAACCGCCATGGCGTCGACCGGGCCGTCCGTGCGCGACGGGTCGGCGGGCAGCAGGATCAGTTCGCCGGCGCCGGCCGGTCCCCACCAGGAGTCCGGCGCGGACTCGTACATCATGGTCTGGTCGATTCGTCCTTGACCGGACAGCCGGATCCGCATGCCCGGCTGTGTGGCGTCGGGCGGCAGGATCAACTCGACGTCACTCGAGCGCAACTCGTCACGCACCTGTTCGAGGACCATCCGCGTCAGCCGGTCGGTGTCCTGCGAACTGTCCAGGACACCGGTGAACGCGTAGAGGTTCTCCACCTGCTCGTTGCCCAGGCTCTGGCGTACGTAGCCGCGGTAGGCGACATGGACCACGCCGTACAGCACCGCCAGGATCGCCACCGTGTACGGGCTGCTCTGAATGGCGATGGCGCTGATCAGAGCGATGCTCGTGGCGATCAGGACGAGCCCGAGACCCTTCATGGCCGACGGCAGGCGCCGCCACTCCGACGGGTCGTCGTGCAGGCTGATCACCGCGGTGAGCAGGATGATGGCCAGCAGGTCGGCGGCCAGCATGGCGGCGTAGGCGGCCAGCCAGTCGCGGGGGCCGTTCATCCCGTCCGCGGGGTCTCCCAGGGCGCCGAACACGGCGATGCCGACGGTGGCCTGCAGGCTGATCTGCGCGATGTTGAAGGCGAGTTTGCGCCCGCGCTGGTGTCGCAGGATCGCCAGCCCGGCGGCCGCGCCGACGGTACGGGCGAGGACCACCATCAGCGGGTTCAGCATCGTCAGCCCGATGACCATGGGGATCTCGGTGATGCTCATGGCGTGCCCGCCGCGACGCACGCGCACGTGGATGGCGAAGCCCTCGGTGAGGGCGAACATCACCAGCAGCGCCGAGGCCCAGGCCAGCGGACCGAACCCGTCGAGCAGCGGCCTGTCGTCGGCGGCCAGGAGAGCGCCGTCGAAGACCAGCGCCGTGACCCCCAACGAAACAGTGAGTGCCGCGACCTGCCAATCCGGCCGGGACCACCGTCGCGTCATCGTCACTCCGCTTCGCTGTGCAGGACAGTGCCAGCCTCATCGGTCGGCGCCGCGATCACCTGAGAATCAGCGGCCGGCATCCGTCCGGGAGATTCCTGCGGAAAGGCTCAGCTCGGGGGCGGGCCTGCCGACGTCGAGGCCACTGATCGAAGGAGAGTGGATGAGTACCGACACCCCCCGGCGCCCGGCTTCCGACAGGAGGTGGTCGGCGGCGGTGCTGTCCGCCGCACTGGCCGTGTCAGCGGGAACACTGGCCGCTCCGGCGTTCGGCAGTCCCGCGAAAGCCGCGACCGGCGAGACGGCCGCCACGCCGACGAGCACCAAGACAGCGAAGAGGTCCTGGTGGATCGACCCGTCCGTGACCACCCTGCCCGAGGTCAACGCCGTCATCGGCACACAGGCCGTGTGGGCGAGGAAGGACACTGCCGGCCGGCAACTGACCGGTAAGGGCGTCGGCGTAGCGCTGATCGACTCCGGCATCGCCCCGGTCACGGGCCTCGCTCAGCCCGGAAAGGTCGTCAACGGCCCGGACCTCTCCTTCGAATCCCAGGCCCCGAACCTCAAGAACCAGGACACCTTCGGCCACGGTACGCACATGGCCGGCATCATCGCCGGACGCGACCCCGCCGTGAAAGCGGGCGACGAGAGCAAGGGCACCGGTTTCGTCGGCGTGGCACCCGACGCCCACCTGGTCAACCTGCGCGTGGCCACCGCCGACGGCGCCGTCGACGTGTCGCAGGTCATCGCCGCGATCGAATGGGCGACAACCCACCGCAACGACCCGGGCGTCAACATCCGTGTGCTGAACCTGTCCTTCGGCACGGATTCGCTGCAGGACCCCCTTTACGATCCTTTGTCGTACGCGGTGGAAGCAGCGTGGCGCGCCGGCATCGTCGTGGTCGTCTCCGTCGGCAACGACGGCGCCACCGCGACACGGGTCGGCAACCCCGCGCTCAACCCGTACGTCATCGCGGTCGGCGGCTCGGACATCGCCGGGACCGTCGCCACCCGCAACGACGACACCATCGGCGCGTTCAGCACCAAGGGCGACACGACCCGCCACGCCGACCTCGTCGCGCCCGGCCGTTCGATCGGATCGCTGCGCGACCCCGGCTCGTTCATCGACGCCACCTATCCGGAGGGCCTGGTAGCCGACGGCACGGGCCGCTACTTCAAGGGCAGCGGCACCTCGCAGGCGGCGGCCGTGGTGTCCGGAGCGGCCGCGCTGCTGTTGCAGCAACGCCCGACGCTCACCCCCGACCAGGTCAAGAAGCTGCTGACGAGCACGGCCGTACCGATGAAGGGTGTCGACAGCATCGCGCAGGGCGCCGGCCAGCTCAACGTCAACGCCGCGATCACCGCGGCGACCCCGGCCACCGCCAAGGCGGCGCAGACGTTCCCCAAGGCTCTGGGCACCGGAACCCTCGAGGGCGCCCGCGGCACCGCCCACGTCGCCGACCCCGACTCGGGCGTCGAACTGACCGGCGAGCGCGACATCATGGGCCAGGCCTGGAACCCCAAGACCTGGACGGTGACGGCGGCGGCCGGCAAGTCCTGGACCGCCGGAACCTGGAACGGCGCCGTCTGGGCCGGGTCGGACTGGAACGGCACGTCGTGGTCGTCGAAGACGTGGAACGGCACCACCTGGACGGCACGCAGCTGGTCCGGCAGCGTCTGGACGGCCCGCTCCTGGAGTTCCGCCGCCTGGACGGCCACCGGTTGGTCCGCCCGTTCCTGGTCCGCCCGTTCCTGGTCGGCCCGCAGCTGGAGCGGCAGCTACTGGTCCTCCCGCACCTGGGCCTGACGACCCTACGGCCACCCGCCTACCCCAGGTGGGTGGCCAGGGCGTCTCCCAGCGAGGTGCGCTCGTAGTACACCGCCCGGCCGCTGCGGCGGCCCACGACCGCCCCGGCGTCACGCAGTGTCGCGAGGTGCCCCGACACGGTGCCGAGCGACACCCCGAGCAGCACCGCGAGCTGCGACGACGTCGTCGGATCCGCCAGAGCGGCCAGGATCCGTGCCCGGCCCTCACCGATCAGTTTCGCGACCCCCTCGGCGGCGACGTGCAGGTGCTCCAGCGCACCCCGCGCCGGATAGACCAGGGCGAACCGCGGCGGCGCCTCACACATCCACTGTCCGCTGGTCCCGGTGTGCGGCACCAGCACGAGTCCCTCGTCACCGATGGACAGGTCCGCGTGCGTCTGGGTGGAGAACAGGATCGCGTCCGGGCCCGCCCATCGGATCTTGCCGATCCCGTCGATGGCCTGCCGCCACCCGTGTGCCGCGAGCACGCCCGCCCGGTGCCGGATGTCGCGTTCCATCACGGCCCGCCGCCGCGGCCAGTCCGGTTCGACGAACCACTGCCAGCCGCGGGCGAACACCGCCGCGGCCGACGTGGTGACCCCGTCCGGGTCTGCCCAGGCGATGCCGCCGGGCATCCAGGCGAACCGGCGCGACTCGGCGATCGTGGCCCGCGCGACGTGGTCCGGGACGGCGCGCATCCGGGCCAGCTCGTCGTCGATCCGGGTCGTCATCGAGGACGGCGGGATGGCCACGAAGTCGGGCAGGAACTTCGTCGCGGACACCAGCCGCAGCAGGCCCGCGGCGAACGGATCGCGGTCGAGCCAACCCGCCAGGGCCTGTGCCTCCGGGCCGGGCCGCCCACGGTCGATCTCGCATCGCAGCGCGATCAGCAGGCTCAGCGTCTCGGCCAGCGGAGAGAGCGCAAACCGGCTGGCACGCAGGCCGTCGGGCCCCAGGCGGATCAGGGTCATGCCCCGACCTTGCGGCATCTGCCGCAAGAGTTCAAATCCGCTGCGGTACGCGACGACGATGACCGCCGTGACAACCGATCTCTCCGCCACTGGAGTCCGGCGACTGCTGCGCGGCCGTTTCGGGTGGTTCCTCGCCGGTCGTACGATTGACATGTTCGGAAGTTCGATGACCACGGTCGCGCTGTCGCTGGCCGTGCTCCAAGCCTCCGGCCAGGCCACCGACCTCGGCGTCGTGCTCGCCGCCAACATCGTCCCGATGCTCGCCCTGCTGCTGGTCGGCGGCGCCCTGGCCGACCGGACGAGCCGTCGTCTGCTGCTCATCGCCGCCAACACGGTCAGCGCGGCCGCCATCGGTGGTGTCGCCGTCATCCTGCTCACCGGCCGCTACCACCTGACGGTGATCGTGGTGCTCTCGCTGGTGGCCGGGGCCGCCAGCGCGTTCGCCTCGCCGGCACTGCGCGGAATCGTGCCCGACCTCGTCGCCGGCGGCGACCTGCAGCGGGCCAACGCGCTGCTGGCCAGCAGCGGCCACGCCGTACGCATCATCGCCCCGACCGTGGCCGGCCTGCTCACCGCCACGGCCGGCGGCGGCTGGGCGCTGGCCGTTGACGCGGGCAGCTATCTGCTGGCGGCGGCACTCTTCCTGCGGTTGCCCGCCGGGAGCCGGGCACCGGCCGCCGCTCCCGCGCTGGGACGCGAGCTGCTGGCCGGGTGGCGGATCTTCCGATCGATGCGCTGGGTGGTGCTGACGAGTGTGTCGTTCGCGGTGATCAACGCGGTGAACGTCGGCCCGTGGAATGTGCTCGGCCCCATGCTCGTGTCACAGCAGAGCGGCCCGCTCGGGTGGGGCGCGGTGCTTTCGATCCGCGCGGCCGGGTTGCTGCTGATGAGCGTCGTCGCGGTCCGGCTGGTGTTCCGGCGGCCGCTGCGTACCGGACGGCTGTTCGGTGTCCTGCCGGCCATCCCGCTGCTGGCGCTGGGATTCTCCGGAGAACCGTGGATCCTGGCCGCGGCGGCGTTCGCGGGTGGTCTCGGCTTCACGATCTCGGCCATCACCTGGGACACCGCCCTGCAGGCGCGGGTGCCGCGGGAGGCGCTGTCGCGGGTGTCGGCCTTCGACGACCTGCTCTCGTTCATCGCGATTCCGCTGTCGCAGCTGGCCGCCGGACCGCTCGCCGCCGCGCTGGGCGCGGGGCGGGTCGCCGGCCTGGCGGGCGTGGCCTACCTGGGCGCGGCCCTGCTGCCCCTGCTGAGCCGCGAGGTGAGACAGGGGTGATCGGTTCCGAGGCTCGGGAAACCCCGTGGACCGCGGTTGCGGTCGTTGGGCACAGTCGGGCCGTGGACGACACCATCGCGGTACGGCATCTGTCACTGGCCGAGATCCTGGAAGGACTCGACCTCGTGCGGCAGTCCCCCCGGGGCGCCGGCACCCTGGAACTGGCCGTGCGCCGGCCTTCCAGCGGCGAACGGGAAGTGCTCGCCCGGGCCGATCTGAGCCTGAAGGAGGGGCTGGTCGGCGACAGCTGGAGCCTGCGGCCAAGCTCCCGGACACCCGACAACACCCCGCATCCCGACATGCAGCTCAACGTCATCAACTCGCGGTTCGTCGAACTGATCGCCGGCCCGGACCGGGACGCCTGGGCACTCGCCGGTGACCAGCTCTATGTGGACCTCGACCTGAGCTTCGACGCTCTCCCGGCCGGTTCCCGGCTGGCGATCGGTGAGCAGGCCGTCATCGAGGTGACCGAGCAGCCGCACACCGGCTGCGCCAAGTTCGCCGCCCGATACGGGCGCGAGGCCCACAAGTTCGTCTGGACCGACGAGGCCAAGGCGCTGCGGCTGCGTGGTCTCAACGCCCGCGTGATCGTCGCCGGGACGATCGAGCCGGGCGACGCCGTACGGCTGATCGGTCGCTCGTCACGCTGACGTCGACAGTCTCGCGGTGGTACAGGGTCGGTCCACCGGGCCCGGCCGCGGGGCTACCGTCGGGCGCATGACCCCACGACGGACCCCGGACCCCGCGATCGGTGCGGAGATCCGTGCGCGCCGCCTGCTCCGCGGGTGGAGTGTGCGGTTCGCCGCCAGCAGAGCCGGTGTCTCGCATGCCACCTGGAGCCGCATCGAGCGGGGGCTGCAGACGGCCGACAACCGCTTCATGCTCGCCGGCATCGCCGGCGCGCTGGACTGCACTCCGGCCGAACTGGCCGGGGCCGTCGTGCCGGCCCCGGACCGGGCGACCGCGGCGGCCCGGGCCGGCGTGCTCGGCCTGCGTACTGCTCTGGTCGACATCGACCTGACCGAGCCGCCCGCCGGGCAGGCCGCGCCGCCGATCGCCGATCTTCGCCGGAGTGTCTCTCTGGTGGGGGCCCTGCACCGGGCGTGCGACTACGCCGGCGCGGCACGCCTGCTTCCGGATCTGCTGCGTGACCTGCACACCGAGACAGCCGGGCCGAACCATCTCGAGGCGCTGCGGCTGCTCTGCGAGGCGACCCACACCGCCTCGTCGGTGCTGCGGGGTCTCGAACATCCGTCGGACGCCTGGCTGGGCGCGCAGCGGTGCCGCGACGCGGCGGACGCGGCCGGCGACCCGGTGCTTCAGGGGCATGCGGCGTACGTGCTGGCGAGTGCGGCGATCGCATGCGGCTCGCACCAGCGTGGGCAGACGCTCGCCGAGCGGGCGGTGGACGACCTGAGCCCGCACCTTGCCCGGCCCGGCGGTCCCGAGGTGCTCGGATCACTGCATCTGGTCGCGGCGCTGGCGAGCCGGTTCCGGCAGCGGCTCGAAGACAGCCGGGACTGGCTGGCCGAGGCGTCCGGCTTGGCGCGCCGCACCGGGGAGACCAACACGATGGGCATGTTCTTCGGTCCCACCAACGTGGACATCTGGCGGATGAGCATCGAGGTCGAGGACGGTGACCCCGTCCGGGTCGTGGAGATCGCCCGGCGCACCGACCCGGCGGCGATCCCGGCCGGTGTCCGGCAGGTCTACTACTACGCCGACACCGCGCGGGCTCTGGCCCGCATCGGCGGACGCGACCGTGAGGCGACCCGCTTCCTGATCACCGCGGAACGCGTCGCGCCGCAGCATGTGCGCACGTGCCCCGAGCTGGCCGCCACCGTCCGGCTTCTGCTGGACCGTTCCCGACGCGGGACGGGCGGCACCGAGTTGCGGGCGCTCCATGAACGCATAATGCCTCAATGAAACGCTTAATTCCTCAATGAAACGCTTAATGCCTCAATGATAGGTGAACTTGAAATCGCCCGTCATGTTGATCAGTTGGCCCGCGACCCGGCTCATCCGGTCGACGCCGCCCTGATTCATCACCATCCGGGGATGGCTGCCGGCGCTATCCTGGACCGTGAAAGATGCTCCAGATTCGAGACGGTTCGAATAGCTCGGCACCGCTACGTGGAAGGGGCGCTGCTCGGTACCCCTGCCGGTGAACGTGTGCTTAGCCTTTCGGGTGCGTGAATAAATCGCGACCCAGGTGCTGCCGAACATTCTCGGCACCGGGATGCCGACGCTCTAGCTCTCCCCGGAATTGACTCGGATCCAGCCGACCGAGACGGATCCTGTGTCGGTGAAGACGCAGATCGCGACATAAATCTTGCCGCTCTCGTCAAAATTGTTGATCAGGGAAAGCTCGCGCTCGACCGGCTCGGTGAGCCACTTCGCCGCGTTGTAGCCGAACTTCCCGGCTTGATACATCGTCCATGGATCGATCATCGCGCTGATTCCGGAGCGTTCATTCTGACACCCGATCACGCTTGCCCAGCACCGGCAACCGTCTGGATGGACGGCCCCTGTCGTGGGAATTCCATTTGAGCAGTGGTCGGGTATGGTCCAGGAAATTCATCCGATCCGAGAGTGGGCGGCGAGATGATCGTTGACGACACATACTCGGTGCCTATCAGGGCCGCCGGTGCCCTCCTCTGGCAAGGCAGCGAGCGGGTTCGCGAGGTGGTGGTCGTGCACCGTCCGCGCGGAGACTGGAGCTTTCCCAAAGGCAAAGTCGATCCCGGCGAGCAACTCGTCTCGGCCGTAGTCCGGGAGGTCCGCGAGGAGACCGGATTCCGCATTCAGCTCGGCCCCTGGCTGGGGCGTACCGCCTACGTCAAGAACGGCTGGCCCAAGCAGGTCGACTATTTCTCGGGCGAGGTCCCGGCCGATTCAGGCCAGGTGAACACTTTCATCCCGTCGGACGAGATCGACGACGTGCGTTGGCTGCCTGTCCCGGTAGCGGCCGGGATGTTGAGCCGGCCCGACGACGTCCGGCTGCTCACCGAACTCGAGCATCGCGTCATGGCGAGGAGCAGCACCCTGATCCTGTTGCAGCACGGCGGCATGGCCGGCACCAAGGCCGACTGGACCGGCCGGAAGTCTGAGCGCCCGCTCGATGAATCCGGCCTGACCGCCGCACGCGGCTTCGGCTCGATGCTGGCCGCGTACGGTCCGCAGGTTCTGCACAGCGCCGACAGCCTTCGCTGCCTGCAGACAGTGGAGCCGTACGCGTCGGCCAAGGACCTGCCCGTACGTGACACGAAACGCCTGCGGGGAAAGCATTTCGACATCGACTACGCACTCCGGATCGCGGGCGAATCCCTCGACACCGGGGAGTCCGCGGTGATCTGCGCCCACACGGCGGGGCTCGAGGAACTCTTCGGTGAGCTGTGCCGCCAACGCACCGCCACCCGGCCGGCCGACACCACGATCCCCAAAGGCGGGATGGTGACACTGCACGGGACCGCCGGCAAAATCCATCACATCGAGCGGCACATGGTGCAATAGCCGCAAGTCAGAAGATCGGATCTCCGGCGATCAGCCGGGCCCGGAGGTTGGCGGCGATCGAGATTTCTTCCCGCAGGTCGGGGTCGAGGCCGTCGCGTACCTGCGGCACCGGGTCAGCGACCGCGCGAGGCGAGCCGCCCTGCCGCAGCACGAACTCCCGCCGGGCCCGGTCGTACAGCGCGACCACCGGCCCGCGCACGTGCGCCAGCAGGGCGTCCGGGCCGGCCGGCGGCTCGGCCTGGTGGCCGGCCACTTCGAACAGCCCTTCGGTCACCCCGCCGAACAGCCACTTGCCGACCTCCACCACCCCGCCGGAGTTGCCGGTCAGTTCGTCTCCCTGTGACGCGGAGATCTTCATCGCAGTGGAACTCAGGGCCACGCCTCGGCGGCGGCCGAGGCGCGTTCCCGCGCCAGGCGGCCCGCAGCCATTCAGGATCCCGATGTGGGCGGGGCTTTCGATGTGGCCGAGGCGCTGGGGCCCGGGTCGATCGAGATCATGACCTGCGTCGGGGTGGCGAGGTTGCCGGCGCCGTCGAACGCGCGAACGCTGACGAAGTGTGTCCCGAAGCCGAGCCGCACCAGTGCCGTGGTGCCGCCGACCCGGCTGACGACCGCGCCGTCCAGCGCGACCTCGTAGCCGGCGACGAACTGGTCGTCCCGGGGTGCGTCCCACTGGGCGGTGAAAAAGCCGCCGCTCGGGCTGACGAGTCGGAGGTTCGTCACCGGGCCGGGCGGGGTGACGTCCGGTGACGTGCCCAGGCCCAGGGTCGCGAACGGGGAACGGTTGCCGGCCGCGTCGACCGCCCGTACCCCGAAGGTCATCACCATCGGCGGCGGGACCGGCATGCTGTGGCTGGTGGTGGTCACCGTGGCGATCGGGCCCGAGCTGGTGCCGGTGTAGATCTCGTATCCGACGACGCCGGTGTCGTCGGTCGATGCATCCCAGTGCAGGGTGAAGGTGTTGCCCTGCGTGTCACTGCGGAGGCCGGCCGGTGTGCTGGGCGGCCGGGCGTCGCGGGCGGCCGGACTGCCGTCACACGACCCGCCGTTGAGCAGGCACGAGTGCGGTGCGCCGGGGCCGGAGGCGATCCAGCCGAAGGACGTCGACGCGCCCGGGTCGAGACTCGCGTTCCAGGAAGCACCGGTGATGACGTAGTGCGTACCGCTCCGGGTCACCACGGCGTTCCAGCTGTAGTCGAGCGTGGTGCCGGCCGGCAGGTCGAACTCCACCCGCCAGGCCGCCATGCGGTCCGCTCCGTCGTTGGTCACCGTCATCCTGCCCAGATAGCCGGTGGGCCAGGCGTTCTCCTTCAGGAACACGGCGGTCGCGGCCTGGGCGGGTCCCGCAGTGAACGTGATCGTCGCCAGTCCGGCCAGCAGCGCGGCCAGGACCGCGGACACACGCGGCGCGAATCGACTCATGTCGATGAAGTTACACACTGGATCCGAGAGCGGACGCAGCGTGTCAGGATGTGGAACGCGCTGCGGCTGACGTTTCGCCGCGGCCGACACACGAAATCTTCCGGTGTGCGGCTGCTTGCGGGGTCCTGTTGGCGCTGTGCTTCCGGCTAGCCTGCCACTCATGACCGCTATCTCCGTCATGCTCGCGGTGCCGGACGCCGCAGCAGCCTCCGCCTGGTATCAGCGCGCCCTCGGCGCCACCGAGTTGTGGAACCTCGGCTCGGTCATCGGCCTGGAGTTCCAAGGGGCGCCGTTCTTCCTCGCGGAGCCCGCGAACAACAAGTGGGAGAGTCCCTCGGTGCTCGGCAGCACCACGACACGGATCGAGGTGTTCGCCGATGATCCGGACTCCGTGATCGGTGGTGCCGCTGAGGCGGGAGCCAACTACCACGATCCGATCCGCGACCACGCCGCGCCGTGGGGAACGCATCGCCAAGGCGGGTTCTTCGATCCGTACGGTCATCTCTGGCTCGTGGGAGACAAATCACCACTACAACGTCATCGGTAAGCCGCCGGTCATCGATGTGCCATGCCGCGCCGAGCCTGACCAGCGGGGATTGCTCACCTTGAGTGGTGTTCGGTCGATGACCAGATCGTGGTGAACTACCTGCGGCACCTGAAGCCGGCTATCGCCGCGGTCACCGCCTCGGCCGTGGCCACGGCCGCGCTGCCCACCGGCGCCCTGGCGACAGGAGTCTCACGACCGGGATCCGACGGCACCGCCACGGCCCGGGCAGCGGCCCCGTACTCCGCCGCCGACATCGTCGTCAAACGGGAGACCGACCGGCACATCGTTCCCGGCGACATCGGCATCATCAGCTTCTCGCTGCGGGCGCCGTCCGACGCCCAAGCCGGGGCGGTGGGTTTCTCCGTACCGCTGACCGGGATGCCTCCGGGCTTCGAGATCTTGAAGATGAGCAACGGGATGCTCAACGAGTGCCCCGTCGACCGGCTCGCCCAACGGGCGTGGTGCCCGGACGTGGAGATGTTCGCCGGTGGCGTGGGCTGGGTGGAGCTGGCGGTGAACGTCGCCCCGAACGCGCCCCGGGATCTGGACTGGTCCGACGTGCCGGTAACCGTGAGCATGCCGGCGAGCTCAGCCGAGTCGGTCCAGGACTTCGCCTCGACGCGGCCCTGCGACGACCCTCCCGTTCCGAACCGGACCGACCTCCGGCTGGATCCTGTCGACGAGAGTGGCTACGGCCGGTTGAACGGCCGGCGGACACCGATCTGCGGGAGCCTGGCCGGCCCGACGCGGCCGGGCAAGGTGATCATCGACTTCCAGGCGGTCGGATCGACGACCTGGGAGGAACTCGCCACCATTACGACAGACGGGTACTACGACCACTTCTGCAAGGACTTCCGTCAGCGGATCAACGGCAAGGTCCGGGCGCGATTCGACGGTGACGCCGACTATCCGCCCGCCAGCGTCGAGATGCGGTTGCCTGTCGTCAACGCGGGGCTGACCGGCTGGGTCTCGAAGGGAGCCTCGAAGAAGGGGAAGACCGTCACCATGACCGCGACCGTGGTTCCCTCACCGCGGAAGGTCCTCCTGCAATGGGCCACGCAGGGATCCGGGTGGCACACCGTCAAGACGGTGACGTCGCCGGCGAACGGCCGCATCACACTGACGTGGAAGCCGGCCAAGAAGGGCAAGTACTGGCTGCGCGCCTATTTGACGGGCGACCACAAAGCGGGAAGTTCCGGCGCGTGGGTGCGCGTTCAGCACGTCACCTGACCTGCGGTCGGCGGGCACGGAGGCCGGGTCGACGCGAAGTACCATGCGGCGGCGACCAACAGCCCCACACCCCATAGCGTGTAGCCGCCCATCTCCAGCAGCAAGGGCAGGAACGCACCGCCGACGTCACCCCGGATCCACGCGATCATTCCGGCGATGCCGAAGTACGCGGTCAGACTCGCCCCGATGAACAGGCCGGTGCCGAGTACCAGCCACCGGGGCACCGGCCTGCCGCGTAGTGGCCTGACCCATGCCGGCCACAGCCGCCCCCAGCGATGCGCCAGCGCCAGAGGCAGCAGTGTGCCGGCCAGGCTCATCAGCGCCACGAATACCACCAGCGCGGTCCGCGACGGGCCGTTCGTCTGGCTCTCGGGAGTCGGCCACCGCCCGGCGATGGTGTCGACGAGCCACACACTCATCCGGGCCGCGAATCCGCAGACGGCGAGGTAGGCGCCGGCGAAGGCCCAACCGGGAGCCTGCTCCTCACGGCTCTCCGGCGACCTGCCGTGGACCCGTCCGCACGACGCACACGTATGCGCGGCCCGCCTCCTCTCGCCTGCCGCGACGACGAGGCAGAGGATGCCGCCGACGATGCCGCTGCCGGTTGCCAGCAGGCTGGCGACGGCGTCGGTTCGGAAGCCCTCGAACAGCAGGGACGCCACGACCACCGGGAACAGGAACGAATACACGCACAAGGCGGCGCCCGCAACGGCAGTGAGTACGGCGAGCGCGTAGCGACTGCTGTCGCCCACTTGGCGGCGGGTGGTGGCCGCGGCGCAAAGGCACCCCACCGCGCCGAGAACGCCGAGAACCACGGGAACCGATCCGCCCGGGAAATAGGACTCGCGACCGCTCAGGAATCGTGGCTCACCGCCGATCGCCCACCACACGTGGACCAGGGCGTAGGCGATCAGCCAAACTGCCGCGGCGATCCTGACCAGCCCGTAAGCCTTCATGTTCATGCCGCTCACGGTATGAGCGAGCGCACCCGGTCACCTCCCGCCGCGGAGGGAGTGTCCTCCCTCTCGAGAGGGACCCGCCGCGCGGTCTTGTGCCGATACATGTCGGCGTCCGCGGCCGATATCAGCCCGTCCGCACTCATGTCCTTGCCACTGCCGTACGCAACCCCGACGGTCACCCCGAATGACAGTTCGTGCCCCCGCCACACGGCCGGTGCCGACGTCGCGTCCTCGATCCTGCGCCTCAGCACGACCGGGTCACCGGCCGTCGTGCCGGTGCCCAGAATCAGGAACTCGTCGCCGCCGATCCGGGCCGCGATGTCCTCGTCCCGCAGGGTGCTGCGCAGTCGGTCGGCGAACACCCGCAGCACCTCGTCGCCCGCTTCGTGGCCGTACTGATCGTTGATCGCTTTGAATCTGTCGAGGTCGCAGTAGAGAACCGCCACCCCGGCGCCGGACCTGACCGCCTCCTCCAGCAGGGCGAAGAACCGGCGGCGGTTGACCAGCCCCGTCAACTCGTCATGGTGCGCCTGGTATCGCAGCGCCTCCTGGTCGGCGGTCCGTTCCGCCATCAGCAGCCCGATCCGCGAGACGACCAGCGGGATCACCAGCAGCGTCCCGAACGTCAGTAGCGTGTCGTCGGGAGTGCCGCCGAACAGTGCGGGAACGCTGCCGACGATCGGCACCAGCGCCAGCACCAGTCCGAGATGCGACAGCCGCACCGGCCGCAGACGGCTCCGGCGCCACCCGGCCGGCTGCGTGAACTCGGTGGAACTCGGGTGCAGCGCCGCCGCGGCCAGCCCCAGATAGCCGATCATCGCGAACAGATCCACCAGCGGCGAGTAGTAGTCACTTCCCGGCCGGGTCGACAACAACGACGAAACCACGCTGACGACGGTCGCGCCCATGCTGATGAAGAAGTAGATCAACGACGTGCGGGCGGTGCCGGCGGTCCGCGCGATCCGCAGCAGCGCGCCGAGGGTGCCCATCAGCAGCAGCATCTTGAGCAGATAGATCCCCTGGTTAGGACCCGAAACGTCCAGATCCAGCAGGTGCGGGCGCAGCACGAACTCCCACACCGGGGTGATCAGGCCGACGCCGAGCAGTGTGGCGTCGATGATGCCGCCGCGGTCGCCCTCACCGTGTTTGCGGATGACCTGCAACGCCGACAGCATGATGCTGCTGTAGGCGAAGACCTGGAGCACCAGGTTCGCCGGTCCGTCGGCACCGACCTCCCGGCCGAGACCGAGCTGCATGAACCACAGGTAGTTGAAGACCGTGAACAGCGCCGACGCGGCGAGCAACAGGTACCAGGCGGTGCGGTTGACGATCCGGTTGATCCGCATCCCGACGGCAATCCCGGCCGCCGGGAGCGCGCCGATCACCGTCACCACACCGAGTCGTACGGTCAGGTCACCGAACGCCCACGCGGCCACCGCGACGAGAGCCAGCACGACGAACCCGGCATGCACCAGGTTGCGGTGCACACTGACACCGCGCTGCCGGCCGATCCTCATGACCTGCACCATCGGCAGGCACGGCCCCGACTTGAGCAGTCGTTCGGGCGTACGGCTGGAAGCGGCCGCCGAGGGCCGGGCGGGACCGTCACCGTCGCGGCTCAGGCCGACGCGATCACGGTACGCCATGTGTCTCCATCGATCGCTTCCACAGTAGAGTCACCTGCTATGACTGCGGATGCGGCGAGGGTGGTCGCGGGCCGTTACCGGCTGATGCGGGCGGTCGGCAGAGGCGGGATGGGCGCGGTCTGGCAGGCCCACGACGAGCTGCTCGATCGTGAGGTGGCGGTCAAGCAGATCTGGATAGCAGGCGCCGACGACCTGGACGGCCCGGACGAAACGCTGGTGCGGCGCGCGCTGCGGGAGGCGCAAGCCGCTGCCCGGCTGCGGCACCCGAGCGTGGTCACCGTGCATGACGTGGTCACCGACGGGGACCGGCCGTGGTTGGTGATGGAGCTCGTCAACGGGCAATCACTGGCCCACGCGATCGCGGAGCACGGCCTGCTGACCGAACGTCGGACCGCAGAGATCGGGCTATCGGTCTTGCGGGCGCTGCGGGCCGCGCATCGGGCCGGGATCGTCCACCGGGATGTGAAACCGGCGAACATCCTGCTGGAGGACACCGGCCGGGTCGTGTTGACCGACTTCGGCATCGCCGTGATCGACGACAAGACGGCACTGACCGCAACCGGGCAACTGCTCGGCTCGCCGGCCTACCTGGCCCCGGAACGCATCAATGGCCGTCCGGCGGGCCCGGCCGGCGACCTGTGGGCGCTGGGCGTCACTCTCTATACGACGGTCACCGGCCGGTCACCTTTCCAGCGCGAGGACACTCAGGCCACGGTCGCCGCCGTGCTGACCGCTGAGCCGGTGACCCCGGCACACGCCGGCCGGCTCTGGCCGGTGATCAAAGGGCTGCTGGTCAAGGACCCCGGTCAGCGGCTGACCGCCGAACGGGCCGCCCCACTGCTGGCGAAGGTCGCCGAGCCCGAGCCCGCGCCCGCCGGCCGAGACGCCGGATCTGACCGGCCGGCGGGATCGCGGCGCCAGAAGACCGGCAGCGCCGAGGACGTACCCGCAACCCTGGACGCGCCGCCGCCCACCATCGCCGCCCCCACCGACTCCCAGCCCTCACCGCAGCCGCAGTCCGAGGCCACCCCGCCACCGCCCACACCCACCGGACCCGAGTCGGAGCTGACAATGCCGTCGCCGGCGGCGCACACGGCTGCGGCCCGGCCGTGGTGGACCCGGCGGCACCGTATCGGCGCAGCGATGGTGGCCGTCATCGTCATGACCATCGGTGTCGCGGCGTGGCAGGCGAACAAGCAGCGCAGCCCCGGCCCCGGTGCTGGTCCCACCGGCAGTGCCGAGTTTCCGGAATGGAGGATCACCCGCACCCTGACGGGCCATGCCGGCCAGGTCTACGACGTGGCATTCAGCCCCGACGGGCGGCGGCTCGCCACCGGCGGAGCCGACAGGGAGGTGCGCGTCTGGGACCTGGATACCGGAGGCTCCCGTACGCTCGTCGGCCATACCGGCGAGATTCATGAGGTGGAATACAGCGCTGACGGGCGGCATCTCGCCACCTACGGCAACGAAGACACGGTGCGCGTCTGGGACCTGGACACCGGGAAATCGCGCATCCTCGCCAACATGACCGCGGTGGCGTACAGCCCCGACGGGCGGCATCTCGCCACCACCGGCGTCGACAACACGGTGCAGGTCTGGGATCTGGACTCCGGCGACGTCCGTACGCTCACCGGCCACAACAGTGACGTGGGTGTGGTGGCGTACAGCCCCGACGGGCGACATATCGCCACCGCCGGAAGCGACGATAGGGTGCGGGTCTGGGACCTGGACACGGGAGACTTCCGTGTCCTCACCGGAAGTCTCAGCATGGGAATTTATACTCTGGCGTACCGTCCCGACGGAAAGCAGCTCGCCGCCGCCGGAACCCACGAGGCGGTGCGGTTCTGGGACCTGGACACCGGCGCCTCCCGCCCCTTCGCCGTTAACACCGGCACGGCTATCGCGGTTACGTACAGCCCTGACGGACGGCAACTCGCCACCAGCGGCTTCGCCAATGCCGTGCTCGTCTGGGACCTGGTCACCGGACGCCACCGAGCCCTCACCAGCGACATCGGCTCGGTGGACAAGGTCGCTTACAGCCCGGACGGAAAGCAGCTCGCCACCGGTGGCAACGACGGGAGGGTCCTCATCTGGGAGCACCTGTAGCTGCAGGGAACTCACCCTTGGCGACGCCGTCGAGGAAGCAGCCCCATTCGTTGGCGTCGAAGATCAGAGGCTCGCGGCTTGGGCTCTGGGAGTCCCGGATGGCAAACAATGCGGACGTACGGCTGGAAGCGGCCGCCGAGGGCCGGCCGGTGGTGCACGCCGACCCGATCCCGCAAGCTGGTCGAGGCTCACGGGGCACGATCGAGGTGGAGAGCACCGTCGGCGCCGGCACCTAGTTCACCGTCCGTCTCCTGGCGAACTCGGATTCCCCGACGCTCCGGTGAGGGCCGGGCACCCTCGGGCTTCTCCTACGAGCTCCGCACCTCGCCGTTACCAGCGACGCACGTCATAGTGGGGACGAGCCACGGGCACTGGCTCGGGACCGGCCGCCACCACACCCTCTCCGCACGGCCGATCCACTTGGCACCTGCTACTTCGTGTCGCAATCGAACTCGCCGTCCTTGACGCCGTCGATGAAGGCGCTCCACTCGGCGTGCGTGTAGATGTGCGCGGGCTTGTTGCGGTCTTTGGTGTCTCGCACTGCGACGCCCTCGTCGGTGATTGCCACCTCGACGCAGGCCCCGTTTGAGCCGCTTCGGCTGCTCTTCCTCCAGCGTGCGTTGGTGAGGTCCACGCATCGCTCCTTCCAGCTATCAGATGGCGTTAGCCGCCATTTCAATCATTTGCACTGTGTTTTGCGGGCTCGATGCTTGCGCGGCAAGCCGTTGGAAGCTGTTCCGATACCAAGCGACCTCGGACGTGGTCTCCACGACGAGGCCGCCGCCAGCGTTCTCCATGTAAACCATGGGTGGGTCTTCCGCGTGAAACTCCAGGACGTGGAACGAGCCAGGCATTCCTTGATGGGCACCTGCGGTGAACGGGATCACCTGGAGCGTGATCTTCGGGCGCTGGCTTAGGGCGACCAGGTGAAGTAGCTGCTCACGGTAGGTTTCGGGATCGCCGACTCTGCGTCGAATCGCTGCTTCATCCATGATGACCCACAAGTGCGGGCTGGTTGGACTGGTCAACACCTCTTGGCGGCGCATTCGGATTTCAAGCCGCGTCGCGACCTCTTCGTCGGAGATCTCCGGCGTCATCGCTCGGATCACGGTCTCAGCGTAGCCGTGCGTCTGAAGCAGCCCGAAGATGAACAGGCTTTCGTAGCCCGAGATCCGGGCTGCGTCCGCTTCGAAGGAGGCGAAGCTCCGGTAACTGTCGGGAAGGGTTCCGCCTTCGAACAGCTCCAGCCACTTGAGCTGGCGAGACCGTTTGCGTAGCTCGTGCATCGCGGCACGCTTGTCGGCATCGGTCACGCCGTAGTAGTCCATAAGATGGTTGAGAGTGCCGGCCTGCGGCGTGGTCTTCGCGATCTCTATCCGATGAAGAGCGCCCTGCGAAATCCCCGTATCAGCGCTGACCGCGTCACGCGTGCGGCCTGCCGTTTGACGTAGTTCCAGCATTTCAGCGGCGAGCCGGCGTCTTGCGACGGTCGGTGCTTGCCTGCGGGTGGGCATGCGGCTCGACTCCATCCTCGGCGTCCTTTCGGCAAGTTTCCCTCGCACGATGTGGTGAGCCGTGGCGGGGGATCATCTTTGATCTGTTGTAAAAGTACATGAGGTACTTGTACCGTTGCCTCTAGTCTCCGAGCCGCAACGCATTGTGATCTTGGCGCTTCGTCGAGATTCGGGCCGGGGCGATACCTGCCGATCGAGCAACCTGCCGGGAGCCGAGATGAAGCACAGGCGACAGAGGAGACTGCGGTTTGCCGAACAGCCTGCGGCCGGGCCGTACTGCCGCAGGTCGGTGGCGTGAGCGGGGCGATCGGCAGTGGGGCGGACCATCAGGCGGATCCGGCCGGCTACGACTGCCGAGCCTGTGAAAAGCCATGGCCGTGTGATCCGGCTCGGGAGTACCTGCTCTCGACGACACCGGATCCGGTGCAGCTCAACATGCGGCTGTGGCTGGAGTTGGAGACCGCGGCGGGCGTGTTGCGGCACGAGCCGCCGGCTGAGTTGTTCGAGCGCTTCCTCAAATGGGCGCGCCGCGAGCCGTGACGACTATCGATAGGGGTGTACGACGTGATCGGTGACGAGGGATGGTTCAAGTCCAGTCACAGCACCGGGACGGCCCGGTGTGTGCAGGCCCGCTTCCTGGCGGCCGGGGGAGTGGCGATCCGGCACAGCGCGGACGACCGCAGTGCCGTGTTGCGGTACACGCAGGCCGAGTGGGACGCCTTCGTCCAGGGTGTCAAGGACGGCGAATTCGACGGCCCGCGATGACCACGGCGACGGACGACACGATGATGGAGATCGCCGAGCGGACCGCGGACGCCCTGGCGGCGGCTGGGATGGTCTTCATCGAAGACGACAAGCTCGGTGCGCTGGCCGCGACACTGCGTGGATTCTTCATTGCGGCCAGGGTGGATTTCGACCGTGCCGATGCCGATTGAAACTCAACGGCGCGCGGCGGGCCTGTTCGCCGCCACAGCAGGGAAGGACCGCCAATAGCGAGTGTCGGGCGCACGCTGATGCTTTCGGTGTGCGCGTGACGTCGCGGACGGCGACGGCCGGAGCACACGCTGCGGATCCACGGACGCCCACTGTCGTCCTGGCGGCGATCGGAGCCCTCGGTGCCGCTGCGTGTGCGCCGATCGCTGCCCAATCCCGCGCCCTGGTCGCAGGCACCCACCCACCCGCCACGGGAACGACTGGCGCACCGTCGTGCACCTCAGCCAGTCGGTTTCACCCCGCCCGGCACCGGCACGCACAGGCGAGTCGAACCAGGAAACGGCTCAGATCCGCGAACGGCGGGCGCCGTACAGGAACGTCCTATGGGTGAGCGAAGCGGGCCCAGACGACTTTGCCGTCATGTCGCCGCCGGTGCCCCCATCGGTCGGCGGCATGGTCGACCAGGCGGAGACCTCGTCCGCCGATGACATCGAGACGAACTTCGGTACGGGGCAGCGGCACGGCGGGGGAGCCGTCGGCCACCGCGAGATACAGGTAGCGGGGTCGTAACGCCACCTGCAACGTCATCATGGTGCGGGCATGCATCACCACGTTCGTGACCAGCTCACTCACGACGATCGTGGCCGGGGCGACGAGCTGGGCGACATCCCACATCACGCATGCCTCGGTGACGATGTCGCGGGCTCGGCGCGCGGCACCGGACACGGGGAGCAGGACCTCCCTGAGGTCGTTGCGAACGGCCAGCGCGGACAGCGCCTTCGCCACGGTGGCGTACATCGGCGAGGGCCGCTCGGTGGCCGCCGCCTTGAGGACGGCGGCGGTGGCCGAGTCGGGCTTGCAGACCAGCACCAGGGTTCCGAGCCGGAGTTGAGGCGCGTCCAGGATTCGCGTGAGGATCGCCGCCGCCTCCGGGCTCGTTACGCCGGCATCCGACAGATCGACCACCACAGCACCGGATTCCCGGTCCAGGCACTGCGTCACAGTGCGGTACAGGGCGGCGGGTCCGGACCCGCCGTCGACCTCCCCGTTCACCGTGACGACGGTGTGACCGTCATGGAGCTCCAACTGCCAGGTCAGCGTTTCGGACACAGGCGTCAACTCCTCCACCGGGCCTTTGCCGACAAGATGGTGACCCGCTATGCGACCTCGGAATCATCCGAGTTCCCCGGGGCGGTCGTCTTATGCCCCGGCAACGACCGTTGGTGAGGCGCGGGGTCCGGGCCGGGCGGGCCCGCAAGCCGGTCGGCGCGCCGGTCGATGTCGTGCGCCTGGGCGGTGACCTGCTCACCGAGCGAATCAAGCCGGTCGGCGGTGTCGGGGTTGGGTGTCTGCGCGGCGCTGCGATGCAGGATGGCCTCCGCCACTTCCAGTTGCGCGGCCGTGTGGTGCATGGCTGCGGCGGTGCGCCCAGCATGCGACGTCTCCGTCTCCTCATGTGCAGTCACGGCCGTGATCTACCCGGCCGGATGGATCACTATGCACCCCGTCCGGCACAGTCCGGTCTCGGTTACGGCGTCCGCCTGGTACGTCCGTATGCTGCGGCTATGGATCCATCGGTCGAGATGGCGCTGTCCGGGATGCTGGCGGCCGCCGAGGACGCGACACCGGTGAACGCGGTCGAGGCCGTCACCCGCGAACTCGGTGCGGCACTGCACGCCACCAGCGTCTCCTTCCTCATCGCCGACCTCAGCGGCCGGGCTCTGGTCCGGCTGGCACACGTCCCGCTCGGGCCGGTTGACGGACGCCGCGACGGCGGCGAGGTCGCGACCGTGCTTCCGTTCGACGGCGGCCCCCAGGAGGAGGCGCTACGCACGCAGGCGGTGCAGGTGCACGGCGGCGGCCCGGAATGGACGGTGCTGGCGCCGGTCACCGAACGCGGCGAGGTCATCGGCCTGCTGGAGATCGTCGTCCCGGCCGAGCCCGCGCCCCAGGCGCTCGGGGAGATCGCCCGGACCGCACACGCGCTCGCTTTCGTGGTGATCGCCAACCGCCGCCACACCGACCTGTTCGAGTGGGGACAGCGCACCACCCCGTTCAACCTCTCCGCCGAGATCCAGCGCCGCCTGCTCCCGGGCGCCTTCACCTGTGAGGGCGGATCGTTCACGCTGTCGGGCTGGCTGGAACCGTCGGCGAGCGTCGGCGGGGACACGTTCGACTACAGCCTGGCCCGGGACACCCTGCACTTCAGCGTCACCGACGCCATGGGGCACGGGGTGAACAGCGCGCTGATCGCCACCCTCGGTGTGGGGAGCCTGCGCAACTCGCGTCGAGCCGGGCACAGCCTCATCGAGCAGGCCGACCGGGCCGGCGCCGTGGTCGCTGAGCACGCCCCGGCCCGCGGAGCCTTCATCACCGCCATTCTCGGACGCCTCGATCTGGCCACCGGCAGGTGCGATCTGGTCAACGCCGGGCACATTCCGCCGATCCTGATCCGCCGTGGCCACCCGGAGGAATTGAATCTGCCCCGCAACCTCGGCCTCGGTATGTTCCCCGATCGCAAGGTCCGTCCCGGTGCGGTGACGCTGGAACCCGGTGATCGTCTGGTCGTCGTCACCGACGGCATGCGTGAACGCCGAGCCGCCGCCCTCGATCTCCCGGCCCGGCTGCTGTCGCTCGCCGACCTGCACCCCCGCGAGGCCGCGCGTGCCCTTGCCGACGGCGTCCTCGCGGTGGCCGGCCCCACCCTGCAGGACGACGCCACCCTGTTGATCATCGACTGGCACGGGCACCACGGCCGCCAACGCCGTACCCATGCGGGCGCCGACGTGTCCGCGGCCACCTCAGCCGACCACCGCTGACCGCCGTGCTGCGCTCACGCCGTCAGCGGCGGCATGTCCGCCTCGGCCGCTCCCACCGTGTCGTAGACCTCCATCACCTGATCCAGCGCCGCGACCTGCAGCACGTAGGCGACGATCTCCTGGACCGCGGCGACGCACAGCCGGCCGCCGGCGCTGCGCAGCTCCTTGAACCACGCCAGAAGAACGCCCAGCCCGCTGGAATCCAGGAACGACACGTCGGCGAGGTCCAGAACCACCTGAAGACCGCCGTCGTCAGCGACCTGCCGGATGCATCGATCCAGTTCAGGTGCGGTAGCCATGTCGAGCTGGCCGCCGACCTTCACCACCGTGCAGGCCTTACCCGCCCGCGCTGACAACTGCAGATCCACGACAGCCTCCGGCAAACCGACGGGCCCTTTCGGATCACCCCTGGCAACCCGTGATGTCAATATCCCGCAGCGGCGCCGGCCAATCCCAGCTCCACCGCCGCTGGTTCCCAGTCTGGCCTACACGCCGTGTCCCGGCTCGGGGATCGGATGCGGCAGTTGACCGCTGGTCAGGCGAGTGGTGGGTCGGCGATGGACAGGGCCAGGTCGATCAGGGCGCGAGCGCGGGCGCTGATCAGGGTGAGAAGCGCCTGAGAGTGCGGGGCGTTCGCGGCTGCCTGCCGCAAAGCCTCCAGCCCGGCCGCCAGGTCGCTCAGCGTCGCGGTGAGGTCCGTGTCGCCCGCCCCGTTGAGTGCGGCCGCGATGGTCTGCAGGCTGACACCGTGGTCTTCGAGCTGTCTGATCGTGGCGATGGTGTCGGCGGCCGCGGGGTCGTAGAGGCGGAACCCGCCGCCGGTGCGTTCGGCGGTCCGCAGCAGGCCGAGCTGGGTGTAGTAGTCGACGGTGCGGGTGCTGACGCCTGCCTGGGCCGCGAGTTCTCCGATGCGCATCAGGTTGCTCAACCGGTCGACCTCCCGAAGATCAGCTTTCAGCAACCATACAGTTGTACGTGTTAGTTTGCGACAGTGTCAGATGGTGCTGTCGAAGGTTGTAGTACATGGCCGGGCGTGACCCGGCCCCATGTTCCCCGCGAGGGACGCCGCGAGGGCGGTGATCTCCCGTGCTGATCGCCATCGGTGTTCTCGTCATCGTCCTGCTGACCGCCGCGACCGGCTACTTCGTGGCGCAGGAGTTCGCCTACGTCGCCGTCGACCGCGAGAAGCTGCGCACGATGGCCGACGACGGCGACCCCGCGGCCGTGCGTGCTCTGCGAGTGACGCAGCGACTGTCGTTCGTGTTGTCCGGCGCGCAGGTCGGCATCACCGTCACCGCGCTGCTGGCCGGTTATGTCGCCGAGCCCTACCTGGGCCGCGGCACCGCCGACCTGCTCGGTATGGCCGGGATGTCCGAGACGGTCAGCAAGACGATCTCGATGGTGTTCGCGCTGCTGTTCGCGACCGTGGTGCAGATGGTGCTCGGCGAGCTGGCGCCGAAGAACCTCGCCATCGCCAAACCGGAGACGCTCGCGCGGGCCCTGTCGCGCTCCACGCTGATCTACCTGGCCGTGGTCGGCCCGCTGATCCGGGTGTTCGACGCCACCGCCAACCGGCTGCTGCGTGCCATCGGCATCGAACCGATCGAGGAGCTGCCGCAGGGCGCCACCACCGAGGACCTCGACCGGATCATCGCCAACGCCAGCAGCGAGGGTGACCTCGACGAGCGTGCGGCCCGGCTCCTCGACCACGGCCTGGACTTCCGGGACCGGACGGCGGCCGAGGCGATGCGTCCCCGGGTGGACGTCACCACGATCGGCGCGAGCGAGCCGGCCTCGCGGGTCGTCGAACTGCTCGACACCGGCCACTCCCGGTTCCCGGTGATCGGTTCCGGCGTCGACGACGTCATCGGCGTGGTCTCCATCGCCGACGTGGTCACCCTCGACCCGGCCGCCCGGCCCACCACCACCGTGGGATCGCTGGCCACCGCGCCGGTGGCGCTGCCCGACTCGGTACGACTGCCCGAGGTGCTGGAGGCGTTGAAGAGCGCACACCGGCAGATGGCGATCGTCGTCGACGAGTTCGGTGGCTTCGCCGGCATCATCACCCTCGAGGACGTCGCCGAGGAACTGGTCGGCGACATCCGCGACGAGGACGACCTGCCCGAGCCGGTCATCGAGGCCGACGGCGACGGCGCCTGGCTGATCCCGGGCCGCGCCCGGATCGACGAGATCGCCGACGCCACCGGCGTCCGGCTGCCCGAGCACGACATGTACGACACCGTGTCCGGCCTGATCCTGGCCCGGCTCGGCCACCTTCCGGCGGCCCGTGAGCAGGTCGACGTCCCGCTGCCGCCGGGCGTCGACGCCGACGGCCAACCCGTGTCGCGGGGCGTGGCCCGGCTGACGGTCGTGGCCGTACGCCGCCTCGTCCCCGACCGGGTCGCCCTCACCGTCGTCCACGACCACGCCGAGGGGCAGGTGTCCGCATGAGCACCACCTGGTCGCTGATCGTCTCCGTGGTGCTGCTGGCGCTCAACGGCTTCTTCGTCGCCGCCGAGTTCGCGCTGGTCGCCGCGAAGCGGCACCGGCTCGAGACCGCCGCCGGTGACGGTTCGCGGGGCGCCCGCGCGGCGCTGGCCGGGACCCGGCAGCTGTCGATGACGCTGGCCGGCGCGCAGCTCGGCATCACCCTGTGCACCCTCGGCCTGGGCGCCCTGGCCAAGCCGACCGTGGCGCATCTTCTCGAACCGGTGTTCACCGCGGTCGGCCTGCCCGGCGACGCGGCGTACGTGGTGGCGTTCATCCTCGCCGTCGCCCTGGTCGGGTTCCTGCACGTCGTCGTGGGGGAGATGGCGCCCAAGTCGTGGGCGATCAGCCACCCGGAGAGCTCGGCGCAGATCCTGGCGATCCCGTTCGTCGGGTTCACCACCGTCCTGCGGCCCGTGCTGGTCGCCCTCAACGGGCTGGCCAACGCCTGCCTGCGGCTGATCAAGGTGACCCCGCAGGACGAGCTGGCGCAGGTGCACAACGCCGACCAGTTACGCATGCTGCTGGAGACGTCGAAGGAACACGGCACCATCGAGGACGCGGAACACGAACTGCTGTCGGCGATGCTGAAGGTGCAGTCGATGACCGTACGCCAGGTGATGGTTCCGACCGCGCAGATCCTGGACGTGCCCGCCGACGCCGACGCCCGCGCTGTGGAGGTGCGCAGCACCGAGACCGGCCGATCCCGGCTGCCGGTGACCGACCGTGCCGGGACGATCGTCGGCGTCGTCCACGTCCGCGAGGCGGCCAAAGCCGTCGCCACCGGCGGATCCGTCACGGCACAGGAGCTGATGACCGCTCCGCTGCCGCTGCCGGCCGACACCAGCGTCCTGGACGCTGTCGCGGCGATGCGGCAACGACGCAGCCACCTCGCCCTGGTGTCCGACGCGACCAGCGTGATCGGCCTGGTCACGCTGGAGGACCTGCTGGAACAGGTGATCGGCCAGTTCGACGACGAGACCGACCCGGTCGTCGACGCGGCACGGCGCGCCGGCCGCACCGGAACCGCTCGCTGAGTTCCGCCAGGCCGGCGGAAACCCGGCCGGGCGGATGCAGGTCCACCCCGCTCTCATGGAGGAGAAAGACGTGGTCTTCAAGAGGATGCTCGGCGCGTTCGGCGTCGGCGGCCCCACCGTCGACACGGTGCTGTCGAACCCGGACGCCTACCCCGGTGGGCTGGTGTCCGGTGAGGTGAACCTGACCGGCGGCGGGCACGACGTGGACATCGAGCACATCACCTTGGCACTGGTGACCCGCATGGAGGTCGAGGGCGGTGAGTACGGCGAGGTGGCCACCGGTGAGTTCCACCGGGTGATCGTCAGCGGGCCGATCCGCCTGGCCGAGGGGACGGACCTGTCGGTGCCGTTCCAGCTGGAGCTGCCGTGGGAGACACCGATCACCGCCGTGTACGGCCAGCCGTTGCACGGCATGGTGATGGGCGTGAGTACCGAGGTCTCCATCGCCCGGGCCGTGGACAAGGGCGACCTCGACGCGATCATGGTCAACCCGCTGCCCGTGCAGCAGCGGATCCTGGACGCGTTCAATCAGCTCGGCTTCCGGTTCAAGAGCGCGGATCTGGAGTACGGGGAGATCGCCGGAGCCCCGCAGACGCTGCCGTTCTACCAGGAGATCGAGTACGTCGCCGCGCCCCAGTACTCGCACGCGGTCAACGAGGTCGAGCTGACGTTCGTGACCACCCCGTACACCGTCGAGGTGATCCTGGAGTTCGACAGGCGCGGCGACGGTCTCGGCCGTTACACCGTCGACCACGTCTCCAGCGACTCGATCGACTGGACGCGGCAGGTCGACGGCTGGATCCAGCAGTCCATCGGCCACCGGCAGGACCACGGCGGCTGAGCGCAGCCCCGCTCCGGCGGGGCACATCGGGGGCTCCATGTCCGCATAGAATCGGCGCGCGTTGATCCTGACGTACGGTTTCCCGCCGCGCTTCGCCACGGTGCTGCACTGGCTGCCGTCGTCGTGGGGCCTGGTCGCGGTCGAGGCCGCCGGGCGCGGCGACTGGGCGCTGGTCGCGGCCGCGCTCGGCGGGCTGGTCGTGCTGATCGCCGGTGTGCTCGTGCTCTGGGCGCGGTTGCTGGTCCGGCGTATCACCACCCGGCCGTCGCAGTGGGCGCCGAAGGGCAGCGGCGCGTCCGGGTCGGTGCTGGACCGTCTCGCCGCTCGCGGCGCGACCGGCACAGTCGCGGCGAAGGAGCTGCGCACCTGGTCGCGCGACTTGATGCGCTGCTCACCGTCTGGGGCGGACGCCGAGCCGTTCGGCGCCTGCGAGCCACCGGCCCGGAACTGCTCGCCGCCATGCGCGGCGGCGGCACGGTCACCCTGGCCTCCACCAAGCGCACGTCGACGGCGGCGAAGCTGCCCAAGGGCAAGTCGGCGCTGGTCACCGCGTTGTGGACGCTGTGCTGGATCCCTCGTCCCACTGTTCATGATCTTCAACGGCGGCGAGAGCCGGTTGTGGTTCGCCGCCGTCTACCTGAGCGACCCGTGGCGTGCCCCGGTCGCGGTGGCGTTCATCCTGCTCGGCGCCGCCATGCTGACCCTCGGCGTGACCATCCCGATCCGGCACGAACGCGCTCAGAAGACCGCAACCACCGGCCAGCCGGAACGCGTACTCGAGAACGTCTGACAGCGGATGACGGATGGCGTTCGCCGTCCGTTCCGCCTGCCGTGGCCGGCTGTGCGCCGAGCCGGGAAGGAGAAGGTCGTCGGCTCCGATCAGCGGAGGTTCCACCGTGATCGTTCTCGTGACTCTGATGATGACCCTGTTCGGCGGCACCACGTGGCTAGTCCTGCAGCGGCCACTGGCCAGCAATCCCGAACTTCATGACCGGCTGACATCGGCAGCGTTCCTGTTGTCGTTGGCCGTCGTGGCGGCTGTGCTGCATGCGGCCTTGACCACCTCGCCGTGATCGCGTCGTTTCGCCTCGAGAGCCGTGGGATAGGGCTACGGCGTACGACGGGTGTCGGCGATGTCGCTGCTCCGCCGGTCAGAGGTGTTTGGCGAGCACGTTGGCGATCTCGGCGCGCATCGGGTCGGGGTTCGCCCAGTTCCAGTTCGGATGGGCGCGGTTGGTCATCAGCGAGACGACCAGTTTGCGGCGGGGGTCGATCAGTAGGGACGTGCCGGTGAAGCCGGTGTGACCGAAGGTGGTGGGCGATGACAGCGCGCCCATGAACCACGGCTGCGCGAGCGTCACTCCGAGACCGTGGTGGGAAGGGCGGCCGGGGCGCTCCGGGTCGACGGCGGGCAGGCCGGCGTTGTGGTTGGTCAGCATCTGCTGGACGATTGTGGCCGAGAGCAGCCGCTTGCCGCTGTAGACGCCGCCGGCGAGCAGCATCTGTCCGATCAGGGCGACGTCGCGGGCGGTGCCGAACAGGCCCGCGCTGCCGATGGCTCCGCCCATCTGGGCTGCGATGTCGTCGTGGACGACGCCGCGCAGCAGGCCGCGGGAGGTGCGGGCGTCGGTGGCGGCCAGCCTGGCGGCCTGGTCGGCCTTGCTGAGCCACTTCAGCGGGGTGAACCCGGTCGTGGTCGAGCCCATCGGGGCGGTGATGCCGGTCTTGAGGGCAGCCTCGAGGCTCTGCCCGGTGACCTTCTCGACGAGCTGGGCGGCGACCATCAGCCCGACGCTCGAGTAGCGGAACGTCTTGCCGGGCACCGCGCCGCCGACCAAGGGTGTGGCCAGCACTTTCGCCCGCTGGGCGGCGGCGCTCAGGCCCTTCACCCCGGTGGCCCCGACGGGCAGGCCGCTGGTGTGGGTCAGCAGCATGCGTACGGTGACCTTGTTCTTGTTGGCGCCGGTGAAGCCGGGCAGATAGTGGACGACCGGAGCACCCAGGTTGATCTTGCCTTTGTCGACCTGTTGCAGCAGCAGCACCGATACGTAGACCTTGGTCAGCGAGGCCAGGTCGAAGATCGAGTCGGTACGCATCGCGACCCGCTTCGCCGGGGCGAGTTCGACCGGTCCGGCGCCGTAGCGCAGTGCGTGCCCGACAGCGAGGCTCGCCGTCGTCGCGTTGTTGACCATGACGACCAGGGCGGCCCCGGCGTACGTGGGATGCTTCGGGTTCGCCGTGGTCGGCTTCAGGTACTTGGTCAGCACCGCCGTGAGTGGCGCGACGTAGGCGGGTGTCGCTGCAGCGGCCACCCCGCCACCCGTACCGCCGACGGATTTGGGCTCACCTTGCCGAACGCTCACGTCGCGGTCGCATCCGGCAGCGGCGGCGGTGAGTGCGGCGGCGCCGGCGCTCAGGACATGGCGGCGAGTCATCGACATGACGGCGATCATGTCAGGATCGGTGCATTGCCGGCAGGGGCGCTCCGCTCCCGACCTTGGCGTCAAGAATCTCGGACTCGGCCAGCAGCGGCCGTGGGGCTGTCCGCCCTGGGCGGCCGCCTGCAGACGCTCGTCGGCCGGTTCCGCTTCCAGACCGCGGCCGGTCAGGTGCCGATCCGTGACCCAACCGTTTGCCACTGAACGAGTAACCGTGGTTACATTCGTGTGGCAGGGGGTGGTTGACCATGATGTCGGCGCGACGAGACGACGGAATCGGACAGTGGGTGCTGCTCGCGTACCGGATCCCACGTGAGCCGTCACGCCCGCGGATCGCCGTGTGGCGCAAGCTGGAACGCCTCGGCGTCGCCCGCCTCGGTGACGGCCTGGTCGCCCTGCCGGCGGACGCGCGCACCCGGGAGCAGTTCGACTGGATCGCCGACGAGATCACCGAAGCCGACGGCACGGCGATGGTCTGGCTCGGCAGGCCGACCACCACCGGTCAGGAGCAGCAGATCGCCACCGGCATGCGCATCGCCCGGGCCGCGGAGTATCAGGCCGTGATCGACGAAGCCGTCGGCGCGCAGGCGGGTTCCGGCGCCGAGCGGACGCGGGCGGTACGCCGGTTGCGCAGCGAGTTGCACCGCATCGGGCGCCGTGACTTCTTCCCGCCCGCGGAGCGTGACGCCGCCCGCGCGGCCGTGCAGGCGCTGGTCGGCACCGACATCCTGGACAGCGCCACCGAGGAGCGGGCATGAAGTGGGCCACCCGCGCCGGCGTGCACATCGACCGGGCCGCGTGCGCCTGGCTGATCCGTCGGCACGTCGACCCCGACGCGGTGTTCGTCTTTGTCACGGACCCGTCGGCGGTGACCGCCGACGCCACACCGTTCGACATGCGCGGTGTCGACCTCGGCCATCACGGCGGGGACTGCACGTTCGAGACCATCCTGCGCCGGTACGAACTGCATGACCCGGTGCTGTGGAAGATCGCCGAGATCGTGCACGAGGCCGACATCGACGACGAACGCTTCGACGCACCCGAGGCCCCTGGCCTGGACGTCATCCTGCGCGGCCTGTCGATGATCTGCGACGACGAGCAGACCCTGCGGCTGACCGGCCCGATGTTCGACGGCCTGTACGAGTACCACCGGCGCGCACTGCTGCTCGACCGCCCGCCCGCCTGAGCACCGGAGGAAGAACCCGATGACCACCACCGAACCGGTCCAGCGCGACGTGGTGCCGTTCCGTGACGCCGTGCGGGCCTGGTTCGCCATCAGCCTGCAGACGTTCGGCGGCCCGGCCGGGCAGATCGCCGTCATGCAACGCCACCTCGTCGACGAACGCCGCTGGATCGGGCAGAAGCGGTTCCTGCACGCGCTCAACTACTGCATGCTGTTGCCCGGTCCCGAGGCCCAGCAGCTGGCCATCTACGTCGGCTGGCTGCTCAACGGCCTGCGCGGTGGTCTCGTCGCGGGCACCCTGTTCGTGCTCCCCGGCATGATCGCGCTGCTGGCGCTGTCGGCCGTCTACGTCGGATACGGCGACACCACCGTGGTCACCGCCCTGTTCGCCGGACTCGCCCCCGCCGTGGTCGCGATCGTCGCCCAGGCGGTGTGGCGCGTCGGCAGCCGCGCCCTCAACAACAGGATCCTCATCGGGTTCGCCGTCGTGGCGTTCGTGGCGCTGGCCGTTTTCGGCGTGCCGTTCCCGATCGTCGTCGCGCTGGCCGGCGCCGCCGGATGGGCGTTGCACCGATGGCGTCCACAGCTGGTGACCAGCGGCGGCGGTCACGGCGGCGGCGGTGACGGCCCCGAGCCGCTGATCTCCGACGACGCGTTGCACCACGACCGGCCGTCGGCGAAACGGGCGGGCACCATCCTGCTGATCGGCCTGATCGCCTGGTTCGTGCCCGTCGCCCTGGTCGCCGTCACCACCGGCGTCGGCAGCGTCTACACCCAGCAGGGCCTGTTCTTCTCCGGCACCGCGGTCGTCACCTTCGGCGGCGCCTACGCCGTCCTCGCCTTCGTCGCCCAGCGGGCGGTCGAGCACTACGCCTGGCTGTCGGCCGGTGACATGGTCCGCGGCCTCGCCCTGGCCGAGACGACGCCCGGACCGCTGATCATGGTGGTCCAGTTCGTCGCGTTCCTCGGCGCCTACAACAACCCCGGCGTCCTCGACCCCTGGGTCGCCGGCGTCGTCGCCTCCCTGCTCACCACCTGGGTCACGTTCGTGCCCTGCTTCCTGTTCATCCTGCTCGGCGCCCCCTACGTCGAGAGGCTGCGCGGCAACCACGCCCTGTCCGCAGCGCTGACCGGCATCACCGCTGCCGTCGTCGGGGTCATCGCCAACCTGGGTCTGTACTTCGCTGTGCACACCCTGTTCGCCGAGGTTCGCACCGTGACGACGGGGCCGTTCGATCTGCAGGTGCCGCAGTTCGGCACCATCCGCTGGGTGCCGGTGGCCATCGCGGTCATCGCCGCCGTACTGATCTTCAAGGTGAAGTGGTCGGTCCTGCGGGTTCTCGGGGTGTGTGCGCTTCTCGGCCTGGCCGCCGGGCTGGCCGGCCTGCCCGGAACCTGACCGGGGCCGCCGTCGCGCACCCCGCAGTCGTGCTGCCGCGTTCACCGCAGCCCTGTGCCCGCCACGCGCCGCCGATGGATAGGTGGGGCTGACGTTTTATCTTCGCAGCCGATATATCGGCGGTGTGGAGACACCGCTGCGCGAACCCACGTTTCTGATCCTCACGGCCCTGGCCGCGGAGCCCCTGCACGGCTACGGGCTGATCACCGAAGTGGCCCGGCTGCCCGACGGCCGTGTGTCGCTGCGCCCCGGCACGCTGGAACGCCGCTACCTACGATTGATCCGGCTCTTCTACCCGGCCGGCTACCGCGACGAGTGGGGCGCCGAGATCGTGGACGCCTACCTCGCCCTGTCCGCGCCGGCCAGGCGGTGGCCTTCGCCCGCCGACGTCAACGACCTGATCAAAGGCGGGCTTCGCCAGCGGGTACGCGCGATCGCCGCCACCGCAGTCGCGTCAGGCGTGCCCCTGGCCGCGACGCTGGCGCTGGTGACCGCCACGGCACTCGCCGCCGGGGTGGTGCTTCTGTCGGTGACGGTGCTCGTCGCTGTGGGGCCGGCGGTGCGCAGCGGGCGCGAGCGCCGTCAGCGGGTGGGGGACGTCCAGACCGGTTGCAGCACGTGCCAGTCGTGGGGATGCCGCCGGACGGCGTCGGTGAAGACGTCGGCCAGCTCCTGCGTCATCGCCGCCACCCGGGCCCGGACGGTGCCGTCATCGCCGGGAACGATCTCGGGGTGGATGCGGACCCGCAGTTGCGGGCCGTCGTACCAGAGCGTCGCGGGCATCAGCGCGGCCCCGGTGCGCAGCGCCAGCTGAGCGGGCCCGGCCGGGAACGTCGTCGGCGCGTCGCAGAACCGGACGCCGATGCCGGCCGCGGACGTGTCCCGGTCGGCGACCAGGCACACCACCTCGCCGTCTCGCAGCCGCCGGGCGAGCGCGGTGACCGCCCGCCGGGTCTCGTCGGCGGGGAGCACCTCGATGCCGAGTGCGGCACGGTGGCTGACGAACCGCTGGTAGAGCCGCTCCGGGCGCAGGCGCTGCGCGACCGTGGTGAACGGGTGCCCGTTGAGCACCAGCGCGGCCCCGGCCAGGTCCCAGTTGCCGCTGTGCGGCAGCGCCAGCACCACGCCGCGTCCGGCGTCACGGGCGGCGGCCACCCGGTCCAGTGACTCGAAGAGCACGGTGTCGCGGATCCGGTCCCGGCTCCAGCCGGTGAGCCCGAAGAACTCCCGCCAGTAACGCAGGTAGGAGTGCGCGCCCGTCGCCGCCGCGGCGGCGACAGCGGCACTGTCCGGGGCCTGGCCGAGGACCTGGCCCAGGTTGACCCGCAGCTGTCGAACCCCGCCCGCGCCGGACCACCGCATCCCCGCGGCAATGGAGTCGAAGACGAACACGGCGACCGGGTCCGGCAATCGCGGCGTGACCCGCCAGGCGAGTCCGTAGAGCCGGCTGACCAGATCCCATCCCACGCCGGGATGATAGCGGCCGGGGCTGCGGCCCAAGTTTCCGGCTTGTGTTCGAGATATTGCAAGAAACCGTTCAACTATTGCGGTTCTGTGACCGCGACTGTCACGATGACCGTCGATCCCTTCCCCCTCTCCCGGATCGACTGGAGTTCCCATGGCAGTCACTCGGCGTAGCCTGCTGTCCTCAGCCGCCCTCGGCCCGCCGGCCGCCCTCCTCGCCGGCGCCGCACCGGCCCGCGCCGCATCACCCGTCGGTGACGTGGTCGGCAAGGTCAGCGTCGGCTACCAGGGCTGGTTCGCCTGCCCTGGCGACGGTGCGCCGATCGGCGGCTGGTGGCACTGGAGCCGCGACCGCTTCCAGCCGCCGTCACCCACCAACACCACCATCGTGTCCTGGCCAGACCTGCGCGATTTCACGCACACGTACCCGACGGCGTACCCGAACCTCGGCGACGGGCGGCCCGCCACGCTGTTCTCGTCCTACGACCAGCAGACCGTCGACACGCACTTCGACTGGATGCGGACCTACGGCATCGACACCGCCGCGCTGCAGCGGTTCAACCCGTTCGGCGACGAGGGCCCGACCCGCGACGCGATGACTCAGAAGGTGCGGGCCGCGGCCGAACGGACCGGCCGCAAGTTCTACATCATGTACGACGTCACCGGCTGGGCGAACATGCAGACCCAGACGAAGACCGACTGGACGACCAAGATGTCGGCGCACACCGCGTCCAGCGCGTACGCGAGGCAGAACGGCAAACCGGTCGTCTGCATCTGGGGCTTCGGCTTCAACGACGACGGCCGGCCGTTCACCCCGGCCCAATGCCTCGACGTCGTCAACTGGTTCAAGGCGCAGGGCTGCTACGTGATCGGCGGCGTACCCACGTACTGGCGCGAGGGAAAGAACGACAGCCGGACCGGGTTCCTCGACGTCTACCACGCCTTCAACATGCTGTCGCCGTGGATGGTCGGCCGCACCGGCGACCTCGCCGGACTCGACTGGTTCGCCACCAACGTCAACGCCGCCGACCAGGCCGACTGCAACGCGCACGGCATCGACTACCAGCCGTGCGTGCTGCCCGGCGATCTCTCGTCGGGGCACCGCAGGCACGGCGACTTCTACTGGCGCAGCGTCTACAACATGATCCGGCTGGGCGCACAGGGTCTCTACGTGTCCATGTTCGACGAGTTCAACGAGGGCAACCAGATCGCCAAGACCGCCGAGACGGCCGCGTCCGTGCCGGCCGGCACCGGGATCCGCGCGCTCGACGAGGACGGCACCTTCTGCTCCGCCGACTACTACCTGCGGATCACCACGGACGCCGGAAGAATGCTCAAAGGTCAAATTCCCCTGACTTCCGTACGCCCGACGCAGCCGACCACCGGAACCACCCCGCCCCCGCAACCCACCGGAGATCTCGCCGCCGGCAAGGCGGTGAGCGCCAGCAGCGTGAACGGTCCCTACGCCGCCGCGAACGCTGTCGACACGAGCACCGCCAGTTACTGGGAGTCCAGCGGCGCGCTCCCGCAGTGGCTCCAGGTGGACCTGGGCGGTGCCTACACCGTGAAGAGCCTGGTCATGCGCCTGCCCGCCGGATGGGAGAGGCGTACTCAGACGGTCACCGTGCAGGGCAGCACCGACGGCTCGAGCTACAGCACCCTGGCCGCCTCCGCCGGCCACGTCTTCGACCCCGGCTCCGGCAACGCGGTGACGGTGACGCTCTCCACCGCGACCGCCCGCTACGTGCGGCTCGCGTTCACGGCCAACACCGGCTGGCCGGCGGCCCAGCTGGCGCAACTGCAGGTGTACGGGGACGCGCCGACAACCCCACCGCCCGTCACCGACCTCGCGCGCGGCAAACCGGCCACGGCGAGCGGCCAGGCCCAGGCGTACGGGCCGGGCAACACCGTCGACGCGGACACGAACAGCTACTGGGAGAGCGCCAACAACGCCTTCCCGCAGTGGATCCAGGTCGACCTCGGCTCGGCCGTCGCGGTCGGCCGGGTGGTCCTGAAACTGCCGCCCTCGTGGGGTGCGCGTACCCAGACGCTCGCGATCTCCGGAAGCACCAGCGGGTCCGCGTTCACCACGCTCGCCGCGGCCGCCGGGCGGGCTTTCGATCCCGCATCCGGCAACACGGTGACGGTCAGCTTCCCGGCCGCCACCACCCGATACCTGCGGGTCACCGCGACGGCGAACTCCGGCTGGCCGGCCGGGCAGCTGTCGGCGATCGAGGCCTACGCGAGCTGACCGGACCCCGTACCTGCCGAAGTACGTCCGCGCAGATCAGGCCGTGGGCTGTGCCGGCAGCATTGCTGCCGGCACAGCCCATTCACCGGTCAGCTCGCGGCGACTCCGAAGGTGACCCCGGCGGGCAAGCCGTTGGCTCCTGCGGTCCACGTGTTTCCGGCCGTGGGGCTGTCGCTCGCGAGGCTGCTCCACGGCACCGACTGGACTGTCTGACGGGCAGGGCTCCCCACGTACAGCTGCGCCGGTGAGTTGCCGAGATAGGCGCCGATGAGTTCCTGCTTGGCAGGGGTGCCGGCCAGTGCTGCGGATTCGCGGGTCAGCGTCACCGGCGTGACCGATGCGGGGGCGGCGGGGAAGACGGCGAGCGCCCCGGCGTCGGCGTGGCCGCCGACGTCCCTACCGGGAATCCCGGCCACGCCGGTCAGCGTGGAACCTCCCAGCTGGACCTGTTCGCCGAAGTAGTCGCCGTCGTTCGGGCTGGCGTCGGTGACCGCACCGATGGCGGTCCACGACGTGGCGCTCACCGCGATGCGGAAGACCTTGCCGGCGTCGGTCTTGGTCCCGACGTCTTCGCCGGGTGCGCCGATGAGCAGCAGGGAGCCGGGTGCCCCGCTGACGGTGTACGGAGCCATTGCCAGTGATTTGCCCAGGTTGTCGCCCTGGTTGATCGCGTCGCCCAGGGTCGTTGCGTTGTCGCCCACGACACCGATGTTCTTCAGTACGGTGCCGGTGATCTCGTGAGTGAACAGGGACACCATTCCGTGCCAGGTGGCGCTGACGATCGCTTCGCCGGGTGAGCCGACGGCGAGGTGGGTCGGCGACCCTGCCAGGGAGTAGCCGACTCGGTCGTCGTTCTCCGCGGCACCGGTCACTCCGGCGCCGGTCCACATGGTGATGTTGGTGGTGCCGCGGTGGTAGTGCACGAGTCCGGCGTCGACGCCCGTGTTGACGTCTTCACCCGGCGCACCGATGATGCCCAGATCGATCACGTGCTCCCGAAGGATCTCGGCGGATGCGGCTCCTCTCATAATGGATGCGTGGCTTGCCGGTCGTGCAATAGAGATAAGACGAATGAAACGGTAGAGCAATGGGATGCGAGAACCTTGGATGAGGCGGGAATGTTGCTTGATGCTACCGGTCTAAACCTTATCAATCTGTGAAGCTGCCCGATTAAACGGTGACTGCCGCTAAGCATTTCATGTCTATTTGTAGTCGGGGTAATCGTGACAGCTGGTATCCGGCGATTTCTGGCTTGAGGCGCCAGAACTTATCCGCGTAGTAGGAGCAGTCATCGCTGCGACTCTGAGTAAGGGTCGCCCTGCGATGACTGCCTTGCTTCGTGGGAAGTTGTCGGCGTGGCCACTTGGCCCTTGGGCGATGATGTGTCCGGATCGATCTGTTACCTCCGAGTGCGTTAGAATTCCGGTGGTTGCAGACGTTGTGCAACATGCGGCGCCCTGGAGTAATGGTTTTCGAGTATTGCCACCTTCTGGAGAAAATGGAGGTCTAGTTGTCTATTGTAGATATCGGGCAACGGTTACCTACGATTGATGCACTCCTGCGGCGGGCGCGCTCTATTGCGATGATAGAGGCTGTGCTAATGCCCGACGAGGAGCGTCGTCGATATTTTTTCGCGGATGCTTGGCGTCCGGATGGTCAGCTTTTCTGGATGGACGACAATGTCGGTAATGACTTGTCGATAGCATTTGTTCCGCAGGGTGCGCTAATTAAAGGATTTCATCATGAATCGCCGCTGAGCCCTTCAGTGAATGATGATGAAGTGTGGCCCGGAATGATGGATGGAATTCCGGATTTCCTGCAAAGCGTTCTGGAGGATCCTAGCTTAATTGATGATGATGGCATTTTGTCTGCTACGTTCCTCGCATGGCGGACCCCCGAGGACCGCTTGTGGCGGCACGGGGATCTTGAGCTAGCAGAAGTGTCGTTTTCTGGTACCGACATAGACGGCTCGGGAATGCTGTTCCCCTTGATTGATGAAACCCCCTTGAGTTACTTGGAGGCGGCCGAGTCATACTACGATCGTCAGATCGCTCGTGAAGCCGCAATTGCGATCTGGCGAGGCGATCCGCTGACTGATAGCGTTATTCGTGAATTGAATGCTTCGGCAGATGTGCTGAATGCGCGGGAAGAAGCAGGGATAATCGGATATCAGGTACAGTGATCTCGAATTTCTTCCGGTTGGCGCCAAGTTTCCATTCAGTCAAATTTGCTCTTCAGCTCTGCGAATCATAAAGAGGGTGAGCTGAAGAACTGTTGGTGGGTAGAATCCGAGCCAGGTGCTGAGTTGGTATTGCAGGTGCCGTAGGACGGCGTAGAGGCTCAGGGCTGCCCTGCTGCTTTTCGGTCGGCGAGCCTCAGTTGGGTGAGGAAGAGTTGCGCGGTGGTGGTGACGTGGCGGTGCCAGCCGATCCAGAAACGGCCTTCGATATCCTCGAGGCCGAGGCCGAGGCCGAGGCCGATCTTCAATTTGCGGTAGTCATGCTCGGTGCGCCAACGGCTCTTGGCGAGGTGAACCAGGTCGGGCATGGTGGTGTCGGCGGGCAGGTCGGACAGCCAGTAGTCGCTGGGCTCCTCGTCTCCGGGTGGCCACTGCATGAGCAGCCAGTAACGCGTTGGTTTCCGGCTTAGCTCCCATGGTTTTGGCGGCGGTGCAGAGCCTGCTTGGGGAGGCCGTAGGCCGTGTTGGTGCTACCAGCGACCATGGGCTGGTGCTGGACTTCGGCCGCCCGATCCGTCGGGCGGACGAGGGCGGCGTGCAACGCGGCGAACGGCGGCTTGCCACCTACAACGCCGACTGACGGTTGAAGCTGCCGGATGGCACATTCCTCGGATCGAGGGAGCCGGCCATCGCGGCGCGGACTGTCGGAAAGCTGCCCATGGGTATGACCGTCGAGCAGATAGCGGTAGACCCAGTTTCCCTGGAGGTGTCGATTGCTCTCGGCGTAGCGGCGGTCCGAATTGTTCCGTCCGGCTACCAGCCGTCAGGGTGGCGAAGCGAGGACGGTTCCGAACCGCTGCCCTACTGGAAATTGCGGCTTCCGGAAGGTGCGGCGTTGTCCGTCGGACCTGGCCTGACCTCCCGCTGGAGCACCTCGCGTGAATGATGGTGGAAGCATTCAAGGCGGACACGACGAGTTCTTTCACCGCGTTCATGCGGCATTTGGTCGGCATTCAGGTGAAAGATGTCGTGCTCCAGGCCGGCAGCTTCGTGATCATCGATCTCGTCGGATCGGCCGAACGTCCTGCGGAACTCTTCGACGATGCTGTCCTGTGGATCTACATGGCCGCGTGGCGGTTGGACGTCGCTGGGCAGCCGATGGTGGGACACGAGGACGCCCAGCCAGACATGAGGGCGGCGGTGTCGTCGATTGTGGGACGTGCTCTCACCAGCGCGCAGGAGGATCTCGACCGTCTGGATGTGGTGTTCCATTTTGGTGATGTCTCCATAAAGGTCTTTCCGATGGACTTCGCTGTCGTCTCCGACGGTGGATCGGTCCACTGGGCGGCGTGGTCGCCCTCAGGGCAGGTGCTGATTGCTGGACCGGGCGCTCGGCGCGATGTGGAGGAGGCTGCTCGCTCGCAGCTGACTGCGGAGCTGACCTACATGAGGGACTACGAGAGCTCCGATGAACCTTGAGCCTTTTTCATCCTGCGTAGCGGTTGGCTTCGACGTGGTGCAGAACGAGGATGGCCTGCACGATCGCGGTGGCTCGGCGTGGGCAGCAGCGC
>NZ_PVMZ01000026.1 GCF_003001815.1 Actinoplanes italicus | reverse complement strand
TACCGAAACAATCGAAACGACCGCAATCGCCGCATAAGATCAACAGACACGGATCAGCGCTGGCCGCCTCTTACACCACGCCAGTGGACGCGACCAAATCCGGCTGCGGGGTCCCACACCGTACTCCAACGGGCGGGGGTGCGGGACCGACTCTCACATCTCGGATCGTCGGGCCGGTGTCTTGTATCCATACTGCTCAGGACACAGCTGACCGGACCCTCGACGAACCGGCCGTGTGCAGGAGCGGGCGACAACCGTGCAGCAGCGGGCGACAATCCCGTGTGCAGGAGCGGGCGGCGCTCCGTGTGCAGGAGCGGGCGGCGCTCCGTGTGCAGCGGCGGCCGGCGCTCCCTGTGCGGGAGCGCGCGTGGCCCCCGTACGAAAGGAAGAATTTGATCAGGCGTCGTTGCGCAGGACCAGGATCGCGATGTCGTCGCGTGGTTCTTCGACGGAGAAGTTGATCGTGGTGGAGCGTAGGCGGGCCGCCATCACGTCCGCCGGGTAGCCGGCCAGCGGGGCCGAGGCCTCGCGCAGCCGGGCGGATCCGAAGAGCTCGCGGCCCCGGCGGCGCTCGGTGACGCCGTCGGTGTAGAAGATCAGGGAGTCGCCGGAGTTCAGGGTGACCGTCACGTCCGGTGAGGTGATCGTCTCGAGCAGGCCGAGGGCCGTTCCGCCCTCGCCCACGAACCCGGTCTTGCCGTCGGCGCGGACCAGGACGGCGCGGTCGTGGCCGGCCAGGTGCAGGCAGACGGTGAGTGTGCCGTTCGGCTGGCGGGTGACCGACGCCATCGCGAGTGTGCAGTAGCGGCCACCGCCCCGCTGTACGAGGGTTCTGTTGACGCGCCAGAGGATCTCGCCGAGCGCCTTGCCGTCGTCGACCAGGATCCGGATCACGTCGCGGACCAGGCCGGTCACGGTGGCCGCCTGGACGCCCTTGCCGGAGACGTCGCCGACGACGACCAGCCACTGGTTCTCGCCGGACGGGACGACGTCGTAGAAGTCGCCGCCGACCTCGGAGCCGGTCGGTACGTACTCGGCGGCGAAGCCGATGCCGTCGACCCGGGGCAGGGCCGGTGGCAGCAGTGAAGCCTGCAGGGTCCGGGCGACGGTGCGCCGCTCGTCGTGGATGCGCGCGTTGTCGATGGCGAGCGCGGCCCGGCGGGCGACGTCCTCCAGGACCGCGACCTCGTCGGCGTCGTGCCGGTGCTTCGGGTGCCGTCCGACGGCCAGGGTGCCCAGTCTGGCGCCGCGGGCGACGAGCGGCACCGCATAGCCTTCGAGGGGCGAGTTGAACATCACCTGGGTGCCGAGGCGGGATGCCTCCTCCAGGCGGGCGAGCAGCGACTCGGGGCCGGGCTCGGCGAGCGTGACGTGCAGCTGGGCCAGCGCGGACTCGTCGGCGTGGGTGGCGGCGGCCAGTTGCAGGCGGCCCCACGCGTCGGTGGTGTGCACGGCGCACCACTGGCCGAGGCGGGGCACGACGAGTTGCGGGATGAGGGCCATCGTCAGGTTCACGTCGAGGGACTGGGCGAGCAGTTCGCTGGCCTCGGCGAGGAACGTGATCCAGGTCTGTCGGCGGATGTCGGCGCGGCGCAGGCGGTCGTTCTCCAAGTGGAGGGCGAACCGTTCGGCGACCATGGTGGCCAGGGCCAGGGCGTACCCCTCGGGGGCGGCGTCCAGTTCCAGCTCGCCCGCGTAGGGCCGCTGCACCGCCAGGGGCACCCGGATGGTGTCGGCGTTGTCACGGGGCGCACGGCCGTACCGCGCCAGGAGTTGTCTTCCCATGCCGTCGCCCCGGTCGAGCCGGACCACGCCGCCGGCCGCACCGGTGAGCCGGGCCAGCCGGGAGAGCAGGTCGGCGGCCAGGTCGGCGAGGCCCTCGTCGGAGTGACGGTCGGTGCCGCTACGCAGCAGGCCGGTGAGTGCGCCGAGGCTCGGGGTCTCGGCGGCGCTGGGCAGTCGCACCGGGACGCCGGCGCCTTCGCGCTGGTCGAGGCGGAACCAGACGCCCTTGCCGTCGCCCTCGTGAACGGTGCCCCAGCGGCTGGCGAAGTGGTCGACCAGGAGCAGGCCGCGTCCGCGTTCGGCGACCTCGCCGATCTCGGCGCTCTCGTTCTTGGGGCCGATGGTGAGCTGCTCGACGGGGCCGGTCGCGAAGTCGGTGACCGTGACGGTGAGGCCGCCGGGGTCGGCGGAGACCTCTATCTCCAGCTCGGTGTTGGCGTGCACCACGGCGTTCGTCGACAGCTCGGTGGTGAGCAGCAGAGCCTCGTTGAGCAGGCCGACCAGCCCGGTCTCCTCCAGCACCGAGCGGACGAGTGCGCGGGCCGCCGCGGGGGTACGACGATCATTGGGCAACCTGGTCCTGCGCACCAAAGCCTCGGACGGGGCTCCTGACGGGATGCTCGTCCTGGTTCCGACCTCGGCTGGCACCCATGCATCCTCTCCCGTGGACGGGTGGATGCACAAAGTCGTGTCTCGCATTGACCCGGTCGAGCGAGAGAGGATAGGTAGCCCCCCGGCAGCAGACGGCAGGTGAGGAACAACATGACCGCGGCAAAAGAGCTCGATGAGACCGTACTGCTCGGTGAACTCGCCGAGGCGTTGCATCGAGTGCGACGTGGTGATCTCAAGGTGCGTCTGCCCCGGCGGGGCGGCGCGGCTGGGGCGGTGGCGGAGGCGTTCAACGAGGTGGTCTCGCTCCAGGAGCGGCAGAACCTCGATCTGCGCCGGATAAGCCGCATCGTCGGTCGTGACGGCCGGCTGACCGAGCGCCTGGACGAGGAGGGGCTGGACGGTTCCTGGGAGGACAGCGTCCGCTCGGTGAACTCGCTCATCGACGACCTGGCCCGGCCGACGACCGAGATCTCCCGGGTCATCGTGGCGGTGGCCGAGGGCGACCTGTCACAGCACATGGCTCTGGAGATGGACGGCCGGCCGCTGCGCGGCGAGTTCCTGCGGATCGGCCGCACGGTGAACACGATGGTGGACCAGCTGTCGTCGTTCGCCGACGAGGTGACGCGGGTGGCCCGCGAGGTGGGCACCGAGGGTGAGCTGGGCGGTCAGGCCGACGTACGCGGCGTGGCCGGCACCTGGAAGGACCTCACCGACTCGGTGAACACGATGGCGTCGAACCTGACCCACCAGGTGCGGTCGATCTCGCAGGTGGCGACCGCGGTGGCCCGCGGCGACCTGTCGCAGAAGATCACGGTGTCGGCGCGGGGCGAGGTGGCCGAGCTGTCCGACACGATGAACGGGCTGACCGACACGCTGCGGCTCTTCGCCGAGCAGGTGACGCGGGTGGCCCGCGAGGTGGGCACCGAGGGCAAGCTGGGCGGCCAGGCCGAGGTGCCGAACGTGGCCGGCACCTGGAAGGACCTCACCGACTCGGTGAACTCGATGGCCTCCAACCTGACGAGCCAGGTGCGTAACATCGCCCAGGTCTCGACGGCGGTGGCCAAGGGTGACCTGTCGCAGAAGATCACGGTGGCCGCGCAGGGCGAGATCCTGGAGCTCAAGGACACCGTGAACACGATGGTGGATCAGCTGTCGTCGTTCGCCGACGAGGTCACGCGTGTGGCCCGCGAGGTGGGCACCGAGGGCCGGCTGGGCGGTCAGGCCCAGGTCCGTGGCGTCTCCGGCACCTGGCGCGACCTCACCGAGAACGTGAACCAGCTGGCCGCCAACCTGACGGCCCAGGTGCGCAACATCTCCCAGGTCTCGACGGCGGTGGCCAAGGGTGACCTGTCGCAGAAGATCACCGTCGACGCGCGCGGCGAGGTTCTGGAGCTGAAGAACACCGTGAACACGATGGTGGACCAGCTGTCGTCGTTCGCCGACGAGGTCACGCGTGTCGCGCGTGAGGTCGGCTCGGAGGGCAAGCTCGGCGGCCAGGCCCAGGTCAAGGGCATCTCTGGTACGTGGCGCGACCTCACCGACAACGTCAACTACATGGCGTCCAACCTGACGAGTCAGGTGCGGAACATCGCGTCGGTCACCACGGCCGTGGCGAAGGGTGACCTGTCGCAGAAGATCACCGTCGACGCCCGGGGCGAGATCCTGGAGCTGAAGTCGACGGTCAACACGATGGTGGACCAGCTGTCGTCGTTCGCCGACGAGGTGACCCGTGTGGCCCGCGAGGTGGGCACCGAGGGCAAGCTGGGCGGTCAGGCGCAGGTGCGGGGTGTGGCCGGCACGTGGCGTGACCTGACCGACAACGTCAACTCGATGGCCTCCAACCTGACGAGCCAGGTGCGTAACATCGCCCAGGTCTCGACCGCGGTGGCCAAGGGCGACCTGTCGCAGAAGATCACGGTCGACGCGCAGGGCGAGATTCTCGAGCTCAAGAACACCGTGAACACGATGGTGGATCAGCTGTCGTCGTTCGCCGACGAGGTGACGCGTGTGGCCCGCGAGGTGGGTTCCGAGGGCAGCCTCGGCGGCCAGGCGCAGGTGCGCGGAGTGGCCGGCACGTGGCGTGACCTGACCGACAACGTCAACTACATGGCGTCCAACCTGACGGCCCAGGTGCGCAACATCGCGTCGGTCACCACGGCCGTCGCCAAGGGTGACCTGTCGCAGAAGATCACGGTCGACGCGCGCGGCGAGATCCTGGAGCTGAAGAACACCGTCAACACGATGGTGGACCAGCTCTCGTCGTTCGCCGACGAGGTCACGCGTGTCGCGCGCGAGGTGGGTTCCGAGGGCAAGCTCGGCGGCCAGGCCCAGGTCAAGGGCGTCTCCGGTACGTGGCGCGACCTCACTGACAACGTGAACCAGCTCGCCTCGACGCTGACCATCCAGCTGCGCGCCATCGCCGAGGTGTCCACCGCCGTGACGCGCGGTGACCTGACCCAGAGCGTCGCGGTCGAGGCGATGGGCGAGGTGGCCGACCTCAAGGACAACATCAACCGGATGATCGTCACGCTCCGCGACACCACGAAGGCGAACGCGGAGCAGGGCTGGCTCGACTCGAACCTCGCCCGGATCGGTGGTCTACTGCAGGGCCAGCGGGACGTCGGTGAGGTCTGCCGCATGATCATGACCGAGGTGACGCCGCTGGTGGACGGTCAGCTCGGCGCGTTCTTCCTGGTCGACAACGAAGAGGCGGTCATGCGCCTGCGGCTCAACGCGGCCTACGGCTACGTCGCCCGCGACCACGACGTGATCTTCGGTCCGGGTGAGGGACTGGTCGGTCAGGCCGCGGTCTCCCGACGCACGATCCGGGTCCGCGCCACCCACGACGGCATACTGACGATGCGGTCCGGGCTGCTCGCCATGCCGCCGAACGACCTGGTGGTGCTGCCGGTCCTGTTCGAGGGCGAGATGCTCGGCGTGATCGAGTTCGCCTCGGTGGCCGCCTTCAACGGGCTGCATCTCACGTTCCTGGAGCGGCTGGTCGCGACGATCGGCATCGCCCTCAACACCATCCAGGCCAACCGGCGTACGGAAGAACTGCTCGCCCAGTCGCAACGGCTGGCCCGCGAGATGCAGGACCAGTCGGCCGAGCTCCAGCGCACCAACGCCGAACTGGAGGACAAGGCGAAGCTGCTCAGTGACCAGAAGGCGAACATCGAGCTGAAGAACCGGGAGATCGAGCTGGCCCGGCTCGGCCTGGAGGAGAAGGCGCAGCAGCTGTCGCGGGCGAACACGTACAAGTCGGAGTTCCTGGCCAACATGAGCCACGAGCTGCGCACCCCGCTCAACTCGCTGCTGCTGCTGGCCCGCCTGCTCGCCGACAACACCGAGCGCAACCTGACGAGCAAGCAGATCGAGTTCGCCCGCACCATCCACAGTGCCGGTTCCGACCTGTTGTCGCTGATCGACGACATCCTGGATCTGTCCAAGATCGAGGCAGGCCGGATGGACGTGGAGCCGGACGTGCTCGACTTCGACGGCATCCGCAGTTACGTCGAGCAGGCGTTCGTCCCGCAGGCGGAGGTCAAGGGCCTGGAGTTCCGGGTCGCGGTGGCGCCCGAGCTGCCCGATTCGATCGTGACCGACCCGCAGCGGCTTCAGCAGATCCTGCGCAACCTGCTGTCCAACGCGGTGAAGTTCACCGACAGCGGTTCGGTGACGCTGAGCATCTTCCCGACGACCCTCGGATCCGACGTCGACGCGCCGCCGACGCTGCACTCGGCGCAGCAGGTGGTGGCGTTCGCGGTCACCGACACCGGCATCGGCATCTCGGACGAGAAGCTGGCGATCATCTTCGAGCCGTTCCAGCAGGCCGACGGCACCACGACCCGCAAGTACGGCGGCACCGGCCTGGGCCTGTCGATCAGCCGCGAGTTCGCCGCCCTGCTCGGTGGCACCATCGCGGTCTCCTCGGAACCCGGCCACGGTTCGACGTTCACGCTCTACATGCCGGAGGCGCTCACACCGGACGCGATCCCGATGCCGGTGCTGCCGTCGGTGCCGGCCAAGGCGGTCTCGGTGCGCCCGGTGGCCTCCCTGGGTCTGCCGTTGATGGAGATGCCGCCGAGGCCCGAGGAGAAGCCCGCGGTGAGCCCGGCGGGCCGCAAACTGGAGGGTGTCACGGTCCTGATCGTCGACGACGACGTACGCAACGTCTTCGCCCTGACCAGTGCCCTCGAGATGCATGGACTCCACGTGCTGTACTCGGACAACGGGGTGGACGGGGTTCGGATCCTGGCCGAACACCCGGAGATCGACATCGTGCTGATGGACGCGATGATGCCGGACCAGGACGGCTACGAGACGACCAGAGGAATCCGGCGCAATCAGCGTTTCCAGGACCTACCGGTAGTGTTCCTCACGGCGAAGGCGATGCCGGGCGACCGGGAATCGGCTCTCGCAGCCGGTGCGAGTGACTACATCACGAAGCCGGTCGATCTGGACGAACTGATCGAGCTGATGGACCGCTGGGTGAACGCGGAGGGAACCGGAGCGCCGAATCACGCCTGAAAAGGGTCGTGACGGGGAAGCGCCATGGAAGGGAACTACCGGTGGGTGAGGTGAGCGCGGGTGGGTGAGCGTGCCAAGGCGCTACTGGTCGACGACCGGCGAGACAATCTGCTGGCTCTGGAGGCGATCCTCCAGGGTCTGCCGGTCACGGCGGTCGCCGTGGAGAGTGGCGAGGCCGCGCTGAAACAGTTGCTCACCGATGATTTCGCGGTGATCCTGCTGGACGCGCACATGCCCAACATGGACGGTTTCGAGACGGCCAGTCACATCAAGCGGCGGGAACGTACCCGGCACGTGCCGATCCTGTTCCTCACCGCCGCCGACCGGGACGCCCAGCTGGCGCTCCGCGGTTACGCGGTCGGCGCCGTCGATTACCTCACCAAACCCTTCGACCCGTGGGTGCTCCGGGCGAAGGTCTCCATCTTCGTCGAACTCTGGACGAAGAACCAGCAGCTCAAAGTGCAGGCCGAGGCCTCCAAGGAGCGCGAGGCCCAGTGGCAGCGGCTGACCGGGACGGTCGACGACGCCGCCCGGGTGCTGCGTGCCGGCGGCGAGGATGCCGCGGCCGAGGCGCTCGATCTGCTGGAGAAGGCCCGCTGGGGAGACTGAACGCGGGTCAAGTGTGACCTGGGTCACTGCTGGCAACCTTGCCGGGCAGCCGCACCACTACCGGGGCGTGATCGCTTTGATCATGCGACGCCCGCCGTTCCCGGACGGCGGCCTCATTCCCTGAGTAGGAGCAACATGCGGCACGCAATGCCCAGCGGGACCCCGAGCCGGCGGCGTCGTCGTCTCGTCGTGGGAGTCGGTGCGGCCGGTGCGGCCGGAGCCGTCACGGCCCTGGTCGCCGTCCTCGCCCCCTCCGCCTCCGCGAGCACCCTGTTCAGCGACGACTTCGAGAGCGGCGCGGGCAACTGGTCGAAGTCGGGCGGCACCTGGTCCGTTGTCTCCGACGGTTCCCAGGTCTACAAGCAGGCCAAGGCCGACAGCGAGCTCGCCCGTGTCTTCGCCGGGGAGACCTCCTGGACCGACTACTCGGTCGAGGCCAGGGTCAAGGCGCTCGACCTCAGCAAGGGCCTGGCCGGTGTCGCGGCCCGCGCCAGCGGTTCCTCCACCATGTACCGGCTCGCGCTCACCTCGGCCGGCAAGGCCGAGCTGCAGGCGGTCAAGGGCAGCACGATCACCGTCATCGGCTCGGCCGCGGCCGGCAGCCCGACCGCCTGGCACACCCTGAAGGTGGACGTCTCGGGCAGCACCATCACCGGTTACGTCGACGGCACGAAGGTCGCCTCCGGCGCCGGTTCGCTGGCCGGCACCGGCCGGATCGGCCTGGTCACGAGCTTCGCGTCGGCCGAGTTCGACGACGTGTCGGTGGCGCCGCTCGGTGCCGCCCCGACGAGCTCGCCGACTCCCACGGCCACGAAGACGGCGAGCCCGACCCCCACGAAGACCGCCACCGCCACCCCGACCGCTACGAAGACGGCGACACCGACACCGACCCCGACGAAGACCACCACCGCACCGGCCACGTCGTGGCCGGCCGCGACCGGTGAGAAGGCCGTCACCGCCACCATCGCGGTGTCCGGCACGCTTGACGGCGGGAACGCCCGCTACTTCGGCAGCGGCGCGCTGGGCGGCGACGGCCAGGACGAGGGTCAGGACCCGATCTTCAAGCTGGCCGACGGTGCGGTGCTCAAGAACGTCATCCTCGGTGCTCCGGCGGCCGACGGCATCCACTGCTCGGGCTCCTGCACGCTGCAGAACGTGTGGTGGGAGAACGTCGGTGAGGACGCGGCCACGTTCAAGGGTGGTACGTCGGCCACGTACACCGTCGACGGCGGCGGCGCCAAGGGTGCCGACGACAAGGTGTTCCAGCACAACGGCGGCGGCACGCTGACCATCAAGAACTTCCAGGTCTCCGACTTCGGCAAGCTGTACCGCTCGTGCGGCAACTGCTCCACCCAGCACAAGCGCGCGGTCGTCGTGCAGAACGTCGTCGCCACCGCCCCGGCCGGCAGCCTGGTCGGCATCAACGCCAACTTCGGTGACACCGCCAAGATCTCCGGCGTGACGATCGTGGGCAAGAAGAGCCTGGACATCTGCGTCAAGTTCACCGGCAACAGCTCCGGCAAGGAGCCGACCAAGATCGGCACCGGCCCGGACGGCGTCAACTGCATCTACAACGAGTCCGACATCACCTTCAAGTGATCGTCCGTGGCCGCCGGAGGCTCTTGCCGGCGGCCACGGCCCGGAACCCCCAGGGATGCCGATGCGCGACGCCGCCTTCCGCGAGTACTTCGAACGGCACCACGACTCGATGTCGCGACTCGCCTACCTGATGACCGGCGAGGCGGAGATCGCCGACGACCTGGCCGCCGAGGCACTCACCGAGGTGTGGCGGCACTGGGACCGGGTCACCGCCGCGGACGATCCGGCCGCGTACGGGCACGGGATCCTGATGAACCTGGCCCGCAACTGGGTCCGGCGTCGCAGCCGGGAGCGGCTTCTCTCCCTGGAACCGTTCCGGAGGGCCCTGGACCCGGACGTGTCGGCGGTCGTCGACGTGCGTACCGCGCTCCGGCGGCTCCCGCACCGGCGGCGGGCCTGCGTGGTCCTCCGGTACGCCTTCGACCTCTCCGAGAAGGAGGTCGCCTCGGCACTCGGCATCTCGGTCGGCGCGGTCAAGAGCGCGACGTCACGCGGCGCACGGCAACTCGCGGAACTACTCGGCGGCAGCAGCGTCGCCCTGGCACGAATCAACGGTTGGGAGGCGGCGCGATGACGCTCATCGAATCAGAGCTGCGCGCGGCACTGCGCGCCGAGGCGGCGGCGCACCGTCCCGACCGTGAGGCGATCCTTGACCGGATCACCGAGGCCGCCATACGCAACCGGCAGGCTCCCCGTTTCCGGGTCGCCGGCGTCGCGGTCGCGGTCACGGCCATCCTCGGGGCCGGCGGCTTCGCCCAATGGGCGATGGCCGGTGACGGCAACCCCACACCCCCGGTGGTCACCGTGGAGCCTTCCCCGAGCGGTCCGGCGTCCTCAAGCCCTTCCCCATCAGCGGGTACGCCCAGCGCGTCACCGAGTAGGACATCGCCAAGGTCACGGCCGCCCGGCCGGTCCCCGAGCGCTCCGGCGAGCAGCGCGACCTCACCGGTCACCCAGGCCACGGCACAGGGCGCTCTCTGGTCGGACGGTTCGGTCGTCCCGGACAGCGACTCGCAGGGCAGCAGCGTCGTGACGGTGCGGACCAGCGAGCGGCTCACCGCGCTGGAGGTGACGATCCGGCTGGCCCGCACCGACGGCCTGACGGCTCGCGGTGGCAGCCAGCAGGTGCCCGGCGCGAGCGTGACCAGCACCGTCACCGAGGAGCCGGGCGCGATCGTCTACCGGTTCGTGCTGTCCTCCGGGGACACACTGGAACCGGGGACCTACACGTTCTCCGCCAGGTACACCCATGTCGAGGGCGGGCGGAACGCCGCCGGCGACCTCTACGCCGCCGCGGCGACGACCGAGGCCGCTGCGGCCCCGAAGGTGAGCGGCGACTTCCGCTGACCCCCGGTGAGACACAGCTCGGTTCTGGGGTCAGGCGGTGCTGATCATCAGGGCTGAGCGGAGCCCGGTGATGTCGAGCACACGCATCAGGAACTCGCCGACGTTCGCGAGGGCGAGGACGACCTGCGCGTGCTGGGCCTTGCGGCTCAGCACCACCAGCGTGCCCAGGCCCTGCGAGTCGCAGAAGGTCACCCCGGACATGTCCAGGACGATGCGAATCAGCTGGTCATCGCCGAGTAGCTCGTTGACGACCGTGGACAACTCGGTGACCGTGAGCACGTCGATTTCCCCGGCGAGCTGAATCGTCACCTCGTCGGGTGCGCGCTGAACCGTGATGGACAGCTCCGGTCGCTCCACGCGGCTCAGCCTATCCTCTTCGTGGCGAATCAGCCCGTCCGGCGCGGTCAGATCGGGCGCTTCCGGACATCATCCGGTGACGTGAACAACCCTCTCGCAATACTCGTTCCATGGCGCTGACAGAATGGGGACCGCTGTGACCACGACATATCCCGCCGCGGATCTTCCGTACCCGGAGGATGCCCCGGTTTCCCAGGCTCTGTTCGACCGCGCCCAGGCAATCGTGCCGGGCGGGGTGAATTCACCTGTGCGAGCGTTTCGCGCCGTCGGTGGCACTCCCCGGTTCATGGCATCGGGCTCCGGCCCGTGGCTGACCGACGTGGACGGGCGGCGTTACGTCGACCTGGTCTGCTCCTGGGGCCCACTGATCCACGGTCACGCGCACCCCGAGATCATCGAGGCGGTGCAGCGGGCCGCGACCCTCGGCACCAGCTTCGGCACACCCACCTCCGGTGAGGTCGACCTCGCCGAGGAGATCGTCCGGCGGACCCCGATCGACGAGGTCAGGCTGGTCAATTCGGGCACCGAGGCGACCATGACCGCGATCCGGCTGGCCCGCGGTTTCACCGGCCGGTCGAAGATCGTGAAGTTCGCCGGTTGCTACCACGGCCACGTGGACGCGCTGCTGGCCGCGGCCGGTTCCGGTGTGGCCACCCTGGGCCTGCCCGACTCGCCCGGCGTCACGGGCGCGGCGGCCAGCGAGACGATCGTCCTGCCGTACAACGACGTCGCCGCCGTCGAGGCCGCCTTCGCGGCGGACGGCGACGAGATCGCGGCGATCATCACCGAGGCGGCGCCCGGAAACATGGGCGTGGTCACCCCGCGCGACGGCTTCAACTCCGGGCTTGCCGAGATCGCCCACCGGCACGGCGCCCTGCTGATCATCGACGAGGTGATGACCGGTTTCCGGGTCTCCGCGGGCGGCTGGGCCGGGCTGCACCCGGTCGACGCCGACCTGTTCACCTTCGGCAAGGTGATGGGCGGCGGACTGCCCGCCGCGGCGTTCGGCGGACGCCGGGAGATCATGTCCCGGCTCGCTCCGGCGGGCCCGGTCTACCAGGCCGGCACGCTCTCCGGAAACCCGCTGGCCTGCGCGGCCGGCCTCGCCTCGCTGCGCCTGGCCGACGAGGCCGTTTACAAGCGTCTGGACGAGCTGGCCGGCACGATCGGCTCGCTCTGTGCCGACGCGCTGGCCGCCGAGGGCGTGGCGCACCGGCTGCAGTACTCCGGCAACATGTTCTCGATCTTCTTCACCGACGCCGAGGTCGTCGACTACGACTCCGCGAAGACGCAGGACGCGGCCGCGTTCAAGGCGTTCTTCCACGCCATGCTGGCCAACGGCGTCTACCTGCCGCCGAGCGCCTTCGAGTCGTGGTTCGTGTCGACGGCGATCGACGACGCAGCACTGAACGTCATCGCCGCCGCGGCGCCGCTCGCGGCCCGAGCCGCCGCGGGGGCGCAATCTTGAGCGAGCCGACCAAGACCACGGTGCACGTGCTGCGGCACGGCGAGGTCTACAACCCCGGCAAGATCCTGTACGGGCGCCTGCCCGACTTCCACCTCTCCGAGCTGGGCAACCAGATGGCGAAGGCGGCGGCCGAGGTGCTGGCCGGGCGGGACATCACGCACGTGGTGGCCAGCCCGCTGGAGCGTGCCCAGGAGACGGCCGCCCCGTTCGCCGCCGAGTTCAAGCTGGACATCGCGACCGACGTACGCCTGATCGAGAGCGCGAACTACTTCGAGGGCAAGAAGGTCTCGGTCGGTGACGGCGCGTTCAGCAACCCGCGGCACTGGTGGGTGCTGCGCGACCCGATCACCCCGTCCTGGGGCGAGGCCTACCTCGTGATCGCGCAGCGGATGTTCGCTGCGCTGCAGGCCGCCCGGGTCGCCGCCGAGGGCCACGAGGCGGTCTGCGTCTCGCACCAGCTGCCGATCTGGACGCTGCGGCGGTACGTGGAGAGCAAGCGCCTCTGGCACGACCCGCGACGGCGTGAGTGCGGCCTGGCCAGTCTCACCTCGTTCCGCTTCGAGGGGTCCAAGGTGGTCGGTATCGACTACTCGGAACCGGCCGCCCACCTGGTCGCCATGTCCGCCACGGCCAAGACCGCCAAGGGGGCGTGATGCGCCGCCTCGTCGCCGTCACCGTCGCCGCGGTCGCCACCGCCGGAGTCCTGACCGGCTGCGGCGGCGAGGAGAACTGGGCGAAGAAGTGCACCACCACGAACATGGTGGTGGAGTGCACTCCGGAACAGCGGCCGCTGGTCACCGGGGTCACCGGTGAACTGCTCGACGGCGGCACCTACGACATCGAGAACGACCGTGGCAAGGTCGTCGTGGTCAACTTCTGGGGGTCGTGGTGCGCGCCCTGCCGGGCCGAGGCCGACGACCTGGAGAAGACGTACCAGGCGACCAAGGCCAAGGACGTGACGTTCCTCGGGGTCAACACCCGCGACGAGCGTGACCCGGCCAAGGCGTTCGAGCGTAGTTACCAGGTCACCTACCCCAGCCTGTACGACAACGAGGGCAGGGCCGGCCTCAAGTTCGACGTCACCCAGAACGCGATCCCGAGCACCCTGATCCTGGATCGCCAGGGTCGCATCGCGGCCGGCATCCGCCGGGCGACCACGATCACCGAACTGCAGCCGCTCGTCGAGAAGATCGCCGCGGAGGCGACCGGCTGATGGGCGGTGCTTTCGAGGGTGCGGTGACCGACGGGCCGATGCTGCTGGCGATCGGCGCCTCGCTGCTGGCCGGGCTGGTCAGCATCCTGTCGCCGTGTGTGCTGCCGCTGCTGCCAGGCTACCTCTCGTACGTCACCGGACTGGCCGGTTCCGACATGGAGGCGGTGACCGGTCGCGGCACGACGGCGACGATGACGAAGACCCGGACCGTGGCGCTCAAGAGCCGGGTCCTGGCCGGCAGCGTCCTCTTCGTGCTCGGCTTCTCGGTCGTCTTCACGCTCATGGTGACCCTCGTGGCGAACCTCTTCCTGCAGCTCAAAGCCCAGCAGGACGTGCTGAACACCGTTGTCGGCGTGATCATCGTCGTTCTGGGTCTCGGCTACCTCGGCTGGATTCCGGGCTTCCAGCGTGAAGCCCGGGTCAGCAAGCTGCCGGCGGCCGGCCTGCTCGGTGCGCCCGTGCTCGGGGCGGTCTTCGCGATCTCCTGGACACCGTGCGTCGGCCCGACCCTCGGTGCCGTCATGGGCCTGGCGACCACGACCGGACAGACCGACCGATCCATCGTGCTGGCGCTGGCCTTCAGCTTCGGGCTGGGCGTACCGTTCGTGCTGTTCGGGCTCTTCTTCCGCAAGCTGCTCGGCGTGTTCACCGCGATCCGCCGCAACAGCCTCTGGGTGACCCGGATCGGTGGCGGCCTGCTCATCCTGGTCGGGCTGGCTCTGATCACCGGCGCCTGGGACCAGTTCCTCATCTGGCTGCTGACCACCTTCGACTTCAACCAGGGGACGCTGCTGTGACCGTGGTCGAGGACCGGCCCGCCACCGCCGACGCGCCGCCGCCGCGGCGCGGCAACCCGCTGTGGGCGTTCCTGCGCAACTCCTGGCGACAGCTCACCAGCATGCGCACGGCGCTGGTGCTGCTCTTCCTGCTCGCGGTGGCCGCGGTTCCGGGTTCGATCTTCCCGCAGCGCGGGGTCAACCGGGAGAACGTCGCGGAGTACTTCGCCGAGCACCCGGAACTGGCGCCGGCCCTGGACCGGTTCTTCGCCTTCGACGTCTACGCGTCACCGTGGTTCGCGGCGATCTACCTGCTGCTGTTCACCTCGCTGATCGGGTGCGTCCTGCCCCGGCTGCGTGATCATTTCCGGGCGCTCACGACCGTACCGCCGGATGCCCCGAAGCGTCTGGACCGCCTGCCGCACCATGATCAGGGACAGCAACGCCCGGAGGAGCCCGCGGCCGTGGCCGCGGAGATCGCGAAACGGCTGCGCCGCAGCCGGTTCCGCACCCGGGTGCGCGAGACGCCGGACGGCTGGACTGTCTCGGCCGAGAAGGGCTACCTCAAGGAGACCGGCAATCTGCTCTTCCACATCGCCATGCTCGGCGTGCTGGTCGGCGTCGGTTTCGGGCAGTGGTACGGCTGGCACGGCAACCGCCTGCTGGTGGAGGGCACCGATCAGGGCTTCTGCAACAGCGTCACGCAACACGACGAATCGGTCCTCGGCCCCCGCGTGGACCCGTCCGACCTGCCGGACTTCTGCCTGCGGATGACCGCGTTCGACGCGACGTTCCAGACCAACGGCGTGCCGAAGTCGTTCCAGGCGACCGTGGACGTGAGCGAGGACGGCGGCGATCACTATCGGCCGGACAGGTTCACCGTCAACGACCCGCTCCGGCTCGACGGCGCCACCGTGAACCTGATCGGTCAGGGCTACGCCCCGGTGCTGCGGTTCACCGACCGGTTCGGCGCACAACAGACCAAGGTCGTCCCGTTCCTGCCGATCGACGGCATGCTGACCAGTGAGGGCGTCGTCCAGTACCCGGACGTCAACATCGACCCGGCGACCGGCAAGCGCGACCCCAGGCTGCAGATGGGCTTCGAGGGCCTCTTCCTGCCGACCGGTGGCACCGACGGTAGCGCTGTCTCGAAGTTCCCGGCCGAGAACAACCCGGTCCTCTACCTGACCGCCTACCGCGGTGACCTGGGCCTCGACTCCGGCCGGCCGGGATCGGTCTACGCCCTGAACCGTGAGCAGATCGCCGACGGTGACCTCAAGAAGATCAGTGACGAGCGGCCGTACGTGCTGCGACCCGGCGAGAAGTGGACCCTCGACGACGGCACCACGCTGGAGTTCGTCGACACCCGCCGGTTCGCCACCATCTCCATCCGGCACGACCCGACGAAGGTGTCGCTGCTGGTCGGCTCGGTGGCCGGCCTGATCGGCCTGATGCTCTCGCTGTACGTGCACCGCCGCCGGGTCTGGTTCCGGGTTCTGCCGGTCGGCGGTGATCCGGCGGGCGGTAGCGTGATCGAAGCCGGTGGCCTGCCCCGCACCGACTATCCGGGGTTCGGCGATGAGTTCGCGACGCTCACCCGGCACATGAAGGAAGGGACGCCCTGATGGCGGAGTTGTCCAATCAGCTCATGGCGCTGACCGTGCTGGCCTACCTGGCCGCCATGGTCTGCTACGCCGGGGAGTACGCGTTCGGCAGGCGCAGCCACATCGGCAGGGCCGCGACCCGCCAGCTGGTCGGCGCGGGTGGCCCGGGCACGTACGAGCAGGCCGGCGGCCCGGCCACGTACGAGGAGGCCACCGAGGTCCGCAAGGAATCGGCGCGCGGCGAATGGGTCGGCCGTGCCGCGGTCGGCCTGAACCTGCTCGGTGTGGTCCTGCACCTGGGCACCACGGTCACCCGGGGTATCGCCGCGGAGCGGATGCCCTGGGGCAACATGTACGAGTACATCCTCTCGGCGACCCTGGTCGGTTCCGTGGTCTGGGCCGGTGTGCTGCTGCGCCGTCCGGCCGCCCGGCACCTGGGGCTGTTCACCACGCTGAGCCTGGTGGTGCTGCTGGGCGCGGCGGCACTGCTCGCCTACACCCCGGTCGGCCCCCTGGTGCCCGCGCTGAACTCGTACTGGTTCATCTTCCACGTCTCGACGATCATCATCTCGTCCGGCATCTTCCTGCTCGGTGCGGTCCCGGCCGCGATGTTCCTGATCAAGAACGGCTGGGACGCGGGCCGGCGCAGCTTCCCCTACACGCTCGGCCGGCACGTCGGTGACGCCGGGGCGCTGGAGCGGCTGACGTTCCGCCTGCACGCGTTCGCCTTCCCGCTGTTCACCTTCGGCGCGCTGATCGCCGGCCCGCTGTGGGCCGAGGCGTCCTGGGGGCGTTACTGGGGCTGGGACCCGAAGGAGGTGTGGGCGTTCATCTCCTGGATCGTCTACGCCGCCTACCTTCACGCCCGGGCCACGCCGAGCGTGAAGCGGACCACGGCGACCTGGATCGCGATCGCCGGCTTCGTGACGATGCTGATGAACCTGTTCGGCGTGAACCTGTTCTTCGAGGGCCTGCACTCGTACGCCTGACCCGCGGCCGACCTTCGATTCAGGCCCTGGGCCAGGCGGCCATGGCCAGATCCGCGGTGTCGGCGAGTTCCGCGCCCGTGGCGCCGTCCCGGGCGCGCTGGGACATGCCGTGCATGACGGCGGTGAAATACGCGGCCAGCTTTCGAGGGTCGGCCGTCGCCGGTATCTCGCCCGCCTGCCGGGCGCTCGTCAGGCGCTTCTCGAAGGTGTCGACGCTGGCGTTGCGCAGGTCGCGCATGTAGACGGCGACATCGACGTCGGCGGCCGCCGCACTGCAGAGCAGGTTCCCGGCCGGTGTCTCCGGGTCGGTGTACATCGCCGCAGCGTCGAGCAGGATGCGGCGGAACGCGTCGAAGGCCGTGGGTTCCCTGGCCATGGCGGCCCAGACGAACTCGCCGGCCGGAGAGCGGCCGTATGCCTCGATGACCTCGTTGAACAGCGCCTTCTTGTCCCCGAACGCGGCGTAGAGGCTGCCCGGCCGGATCCCCATCGCGCTCGTCAGGTCGTTGATCGAGGTGGCCTCGTACCCGTTCTGCCAGAACAGCCGGGTAGCAGCGGCCAGGGCCGCCTCCCGGTCGAACGTCGGCGGCCGGCCGCGCCGCGCTTCTGATGCGCTCACGCCCCCCATTCTAGAGCGATCACTCAAAGTACGCGGCCTATTTGTTGGTCGATCACTCAAGAAGCGGCTACTCTCTTCGTGAGCGATCATTCAACAAAGGAGCTGTCATGTCAGGAGCACTGCGGGACAAAGTCGCCCTCGTCACCGGGGGCAGCCATGGGATCGGCCGGGCGACCGTCGAACGATTCGCCCGCGACGGAGCCGTCGTAGGAGTGGGCTACGGTCACGACGAGGCTGCGGCCCGCGACACCGTGCTGCGCATCCGCAAGGACGGTGGGCGGGCGTTCGCCGTGCACACCGAACTCGGCACCCAGGGCGACGCGGCTCGATTCTGGGACGCCTTCGACGAGGCAGGCCGTGAGTACGTGCCCGACGGCAGGCTCGACATCCTGGTCCACAACGCCGCCAAGGGGAGCTTCGCCCGGCTGGCCGATCTCTCCGAGGAGGAGTTCGACCAGGTCATCGCGGTGAACGTGAAGGCGCCGTTCTTCATCACGAAGCTCGCATTGCCGCGACTGCGCGACGGCGGCCGGATCATCAACCTCTCCAGCCTCGCCGCCACCGTCGCCAGCCCGGATCTGCTGGCGTACGGGGTCAGCAAAGCGGCGCTGAACACCTTCACCCTCGACCTGGCGGCGGACCTGGGCCCGCGCGGGATCACTGTCAACTCGGTGTCGCCCGGCATCGTGATGACCCGGAACAGCCAATACCTGAGGGACGATCCGGAACTCGCGGCGCAGCAGGTGGCGCGCGTCGCCCTCGGCCGGCTCGGCGAGCCGGAGGATGTGGCAGGCATCATCGCCTTCCTCGCCTCCGACGAGGGCCGCTGGGTGACCGGTCAGGTCATCGACGCCTCCGGTGGCACGGCGCTCTAGTCGTCCGGGCAGTCGCCCGCCGTCCACGTGTCGTACCTGGTCACCCAGTCCAGGCAGAAACCTCCGCGGGTGGCCGGCGCGGTCTCGGTCGCGACGTCCTCGCGCCAGTACCGGGCCGGCCCACCACCGGCCGGTCGCAGCTGTACGTTGTCGACCGTGACCTTCGGCACGTCGATCCTGGCCTGCCGGGTGGGGTCGACGTGCACCTCGACGTACTGCTCCATGCGGGCGGCGACCCCGAGCGGCAGCCGCTGCTGGGTGAGCAGGTTCCACCGGTTGTTCCACCACAGCCAGGCCCGCCAGACGCCGCTCCGGTCGGTGCCGATGTCGAGCCACACCTGGTCGCCGGGGCGGACCGCGTACTGGTCGTAGAACTGCCACCGGTTGGTGTTCGTGTCGAAGGTGTAGACGTGCTGGCGGCCCGGTGAGGCCCAGCCCGTCTCCGCCCAGCCGGCCTCCAGCCAGGCGATCCGGCCGCCGCCCATGTCCCGCTTCGCCATGAAACGGCCGACCACGAAGTCGTACGTCTGTGGCCGTACCGACCCGTCGACGACCGAGAACCGCCCGGACACCCCACCCCAGTCGCCGCTCGTACCGGCGCCGAGGTGGTGGTAGCCGCTCGGGGTGAAACCGGTCTTCGTCGACTCCAGCACGGGCCGGTCGGCGCGGCAGGCGCGCGGGCTGTCCAGCGTCGCCGGACCGGTCGGCGGTCGGGTCGACGCCGGCCCCGGCGCGCACTCCGGCAGTGGGATCTCGGTCGCCGAGACGGCCGGCGCCACGGCCAGAGCCGCGGTCAGACCGGTCAGCAGACACCATCGGGTCACGACACGCAGCTTCATGAAAGCCCCAACGGGAGTCCCGGATCTCCAGTGACGGACCCTGGTGCCAGACTGGGTGCCATGGCGCCGCGTGGATTCCCCTATGCCGATCTGCAGAGCTTCATCGCCGCCCTCGAGGCCGCCGGTGAGCTGCACCGGGTCACCGTTCCGGTGGACCCGACACTGGAGATCAGTGAGATCGTCACCCGGACCGTGCGGGCCGACGGGCCGGCACTGCTCTTCGAGCGGCCCACCCGCGGCGAGATGCCAGTGGTGATCAACCTGTTCGGCACCGAGAAGCGGATGGCCATGGCGCTCGGCGTCGACCGGCTCGACGAGATCGGCGAGCGGATCGGCGCGATCGCCAAGCCGGAGCTGCCGGTCGGCTGGTCCGGCATCCGCGAGGGCATCGGCAAGGTGCTGCAACTCAAGTCGATGCCGCCGAAGAAGGTGAAGAGCGCCCCCTGCCAGGAGATCGTGCTCAAGGGCGACGAGGTCGACCTGAACAAGCTGCCCGGCCTGCAGATCTGGCCAGGCGACGGCGGCATCTTCCACAACTTCGGGCTGACACACACCAAGCACCCCGAGACCGGTAAGCGCAACCTCGGCCTCTACCGGCTCCAGCAGCACTCGAAGAACACGCTCGGCATGCACTGGCAGATCCACAAGGACTCCACCGCGCACCACGCGGTGGCGGAGCGGCGTGGCGAGCGCCTTCCGGTCGCCGTCGCGATCGGTTGCGATCCCGTGGTGTCGTACGCCGCGAGCGCGCCCCTGCCCGGCGACATCGACGAGTACCTGTTCGCCGGATTCCTCAAGGGCGAGCGGATCGAGATGGTCGACTGCGTCTCCGTCCCCCTGCAGGTGCCGGCCGAGGCGCAGATCGTCCTGGAGGGCTATCTGGAGCCCGGCGAGCGCCTGCCGGAGGGCCCGTTCGGCGACCACACCGGCTACTACACGCCGGTCGAGCCGTTCCCGGTGCTGCACATCGAGACGATGACGATGCGCAAGAAGCCGATCTACCACTCGATCATCACGTCGAAGCCGCCGCAGGAGGACCACGGCCTGGGCAAGGCCACCGAGCGGATCTTCCTGCCGCTCGCGAAGATCCTGATCCCGGACATCGTCGACTACGACATGCCGGCGGCCGGCGTCTTCCACAACTGCCTCATCGTGTCGATCCGCAAGCGGTACCCGAAGCACGCGCAGAAGGTGATGAACGCCATCTGGGGCGCCCACCTGCTGTCGCTGGTGAAGCTGATCGTCGTCGTCGACGAGGACTGTGACGTCCACGACTACAACGACGTCGCGTTCCGGGCCTTCGGCAACGTCGACTACGCCCGCGACCTGTTGCTCACCGAGGGCCCCGTGGACCACCTGGACCACTCGTCCTACCAGCAGTTCTGGGGCGGCAAGGCGGGCGTGGACGCGACTCGTAAGCTGCCGACCGAGGGTTACACCCGCGGCTGGCCGGAGGAGATGGCCATGTCTCCCGAGGTGGTCAGCCTGGTCGACAAACGGTGGAAGGAATACGGGCTGTGACAGCTCTCGAGGAGAAGCCCGGCAAGGTCAAAGCCTTCCTCCGGCTGGTGATGATCGAGCACTCGATCTTCGCGCTGCCGTTCGCCTACCTGTCGTCGCTGGTCGCCATCGAGTCGCTGGACGACACGGTCGGCGAGCACTGGCTCGACCTGGTGCTCGTCACGATCGCGATGGTCTCGGGGCGTACCTTCGCCATGGCGGCCAACCGCATCCTCGACCGCCGGATCGACGCGCAGAACCCGCGGACGCAGAACCGGGAGCTGGTCACCGGCGCGGTCAGCGTGCGTACTGCCTGGACCGGCGCGATCGTCTCGCTGGTGATCCTGGTCGTTGCGGCCGGGCTGCTCAACCCGCTCTGCCTGGTGCTGTCGCCGCTCGCGGTCGTCCCGCTGGTGATCTACCCGTACGCCAAGCGGTTCACGAACTTCCCGCACTACGTGCTGGCCCTGGCTCAGGCGGTCGCCCCGGTCGGCGCCTGGCTCGCGATCACCGGCACGTTCGCCGGTTCCTGGCCGGCCTGGGTGCTCGGCGTCGCGGTGGGCCTGTGGATCGGTGGCTTCGACATCATCTACGCCTGCCAGGACGTCGAGGTCGACCGGAAGATCGGGGTGCACTCCACCCCGGCACGGTTCGGCGTGCGGACCGCCCTGCACATCTCCACGGTCACGCACGTGGTCTGCTTCGCGCTGTTCGGATACTTCGGTCAGCTCGCCGGGCTCACCTGGTTCTGGTGGATCGGTCTGCTGCTGACCGGCGCCGGCCTCGTCTACCAGCACGTGGTGGTGACCGAGAACGATCTCTCCAAGGTCAACCGGGCGTTCTTCACCGCGAACGGCTTCATCGCGATCGCGCTGTTCGTGTTCGCAGTGATCGATCTCATTCTCCTGTAACCGAATCCGTGGATCTCTTCGTCTTATCCGCGTGAGCGATCGAGAGGCCGAGTTCCGCGAGTTCGTCGCGGCGCGGATGGAGCCGTTGCGTGGGCTCGCCTATCTCACGTGCGGGGACTGGCAGGTGGCCGAGGACGCCGTGCTGTCCGCCCTGGCGAAGCTCTATGTGAAGTGGAACCGGGTGAGCAACCCGGACGCGTACGCGCGGACCGCCGTCGTGCGGGCCGCGATCGATGAGACCCGCCGCCCGTGGTGGCGCCGCGAGCAGTCCCGCAGTCACGCCATGCCGGACGCCGCGCTGCCCGACGACGCCACGCACGCGGTCGACGAACGGCTGAGGATGCGCGCCGCGCTGGACGGCCTGCCGACGCGGCAGCGCGCGGTGCTGGTGCTGCGCTTCCTGGAGGGGCTCAGTGTCCAGCAGACCGCGGAGGCGTTGCAGTGCCCGGAGGGCACGGTCAAGGTCTACACGTCCCGTGGGCTCGATGCGATGCGCAAGATTCTGGGCCCGGAGCTGGAGGCTCGTCATGAAGCCGCTGTCTGAGCTGCTCCTGGAGGTGAAGGCGGACGCGCCACCGCCCCGCTACGGCGTCGAGCAGGTGGTGGCGGCGGGGCGCCGGCGGCGGCGCCGCAGGAACACCGGGTGGGCGATTGTGGCTGCGGCGGCGTTGGCCGCCGTAATCGGGGTGCCGCAATTCATCACCCGGGCGGATGGGGGACCGCCGGTGCTGCCGGCGGTCCCCACACCCGAGGTCTCGGGCCCGGTCTTCGCCTTCCGGGGTTACTCGGCGGGCGCGTACGAGGCCGGTGACGCGTCCTGGCTCTACCGCGACTACAGCGGCGCCCACGTGTATCGCGCCGGCACCCAGGAGTCGGTCGGCCGGCTGGAGGTCTACCGGCCGGGGGTGGTGCCGGACGAGGGTCCGGAGCTCGGCTACCAGCAGAACCGCCTGAAACGCAACATCATGGTCTGGAAGTACACCGACGACGCCTACGCGATCCTGACCCCCGATGAGGGCAGCGGACTCACCGAGGCCGATCTGCGCGCACTGGCCGACCGTTTCAACCCGGGCGGCGGGCGGGCCATCCGGATCGCCTACCGGGTCGGCTACATGCCGGTCGGCTATCGGATCTTCGAGGTGATCTCTCAGCCGGGCGCGGAGGTCAACGTCTCGAACGTGACGCTGCGGAACCCCGCGGGCGTCGACCTCGCGTTCCGGGTCGGCATGCGGCCGGGCCAGGCGGTACAGCCCGAGTGCCGGGAGAACGGCAGCGGGATGACGACCTACAACGAGATTCCGGTCGAGGACGCGCTGTGCGTGCTTCCGCTGGCCGGCGACCGCTTCCTGCAGATCGACGGCGGCGGTCTGCCGCTGAGCGAGGTGCGGCGGATCTTCGAGTCCACGGTCGCCGACCGCGACCTGGCGGACGAGGCCAAGTGGTACCCGGTGGATGAGGCGTTCCCCACCTCCGCCCGGCTGGGGACCGGATAGCGGCACACTTGACGGCATGCGTGAACCGTGGATCGTCGGCGTCTCCGGGGCTTCCGGCACCCCCTATGCCAAGGCGGTGCTGAGCGCCCTGCTGGATGCCGGTGAGTCCGTGGACCTGGTCGTCTCCCGGGCCGCCCGGCTCACCCTGCTGGACGAGACGGGCGCGACGATCCGGGACGCGCACTGGAAGGACGACGTGACGGCCTGGCTCGGCCGGGATCTCGGCGATCTGGCCTACTGGCCCGCCGGAGACCTGGCCGCCGGCCCGAGCAGCGGGTCGTACCCGGCCCGCGGGATGGCGGTTGTACCGGCCAGCACCGCGGCCTGCGCCGGGATCGCGATCGGATTGTCGAAAGACCTGCTGCAACGGTCGGCGGAGGTCAATTTGAAGGAACGGCGCCGTACGGTCGTCGTGCCCCGCGAGACACCGGTCACCCGGAGTCACCTGGAGCACTTGATCGCACTTCACGACGCCGGTGCGGTGGTGCTGCCGGCCAGCCCCGGTTTCTATGGCTCCGGGGCCGGCGCGACAGCACAACAACTCGTCGATTTCGTGGCTGGAAAAGTCCTGGACGCTTTAGGCGTACCGCACACGCTTTTTCGCAGATGGACCGGCGAATTGGGTGAGAGGAACGCTTAACGCAGGCCGTTGGGCGGACCGTAACCTTGCCCAGGGTTACTGGGACCGTTGTTACGGGGCTTGTTGGCGGCGTCGTCCTCGCGCATCTCTTCGATAACGCCATCGCCCTCTAGTAGCGCGCGAACTTCGGACTCACGGAATCGGCGGTGTCCACCGGGAGTACGGATGCTGCCGATGCGGCCGGCGGCGGCCCAGCGCGTGACCGTCTTAGGGTCGACGCGAAACAACGCGGCCACCTCGCCCGGTGTCAGCAGACGATCTCCAGTGTCCACAACCCCCTCCTCGGTTCGGTTTCTGGAGCGGCCGGTGGTCACGGTGAGTGTCGGCGTGCTCGATCTGGACGTAAAGTCATTAGAGCACCGCCCCTGAACCAAGTCCGTGAAATGCGGAAAAAGCCCCGATTGCGACAGTGGTCATTATCCTGCCCCCCATTCGCCGCTACCGGGCGTGAAGGCCGGAGCGCCACCCGATTAGGGTTTCTCCCATGGACTCCATCGACCTCCGGCTGATCGACCTGCTACGGGAGAACGCACGCTCGTCGTACGCCGAACTGGCCCGCAAGGTCGGCCTCTCCGCCCCCGCCGTGCACGAGCGAGTGGGTAAGCTCGAGACCGCCGGAACCATCCGCGGTTACCGGGCCGACATCGACCATGAGGCGATCGGTCTGGGTGTGACCGCCCTGATCGGCATCATCGAGGACTCGGGCGCCGACACCGACGACGTCCTCGCCGCGGTCCGCGCCATGCCCGAGGTGGAGAGCTGCTATTTCATGGCTGGTGTCGAGTCCTATCAGCTCACCGTGCGCGTCGGGACGATCGCGGAACTGGAGCAGTTGATCGTGCGAATAAACCGGACACCCGGGGTCGCCTCGACCCGGACGGCGATCGCGCTCTCCACCAAGTGGGAGAACCGCCCGCAGCCCGGCCTGGGCTGAGGCCGGGGATGGATCTCACCAGGCTCGACCGCTCCGACAGCGTCGCCCGTGACTGGGCCCGCGACGCGATCGCCCAGGTCGAGGCGGACGCCAACCGCTCCGCCGACACGCATCTGCTGCCGTTCCCGCTGCCGGCGTCGTGGGGAATCGACCTGTATCTCAAGGACGAGTCGTCGCACCCCACCGGTTCGCTCAAGCACCGCCTGGCCCGGTCGCTCTTCCTGTACGCGCTGTGCAACGGCTGGATCGGCCCGGCAAGCACCGTCGTCGAGGCGTCGTCGGGATCTACCGCGGTGAGCGAGGCCTACTTCGCGCGGATGCTCGGCCTGCCGTTCATCGCGGTCATGCCGGCCGCCACCTCGCCCGAGAAGATTTCGCTGATCGAGTTCCAGGGTGGCCGATGTCACCTCGTGCCGGACCCGACCCAGTGCGTGCCGGAGGCCCGCAAACTCGCCGCCGACCTGGGCGGGCACTTCATGGACCAGTTCACCTACGCCGAGCGGGCCACCGACTGGCGCGGCAACAACAACATCGCCGAGTCGATCCACAGCCAGCTCTCCCTGGAACGCCATCCGGTGCCGGCCTGGATCGTGGTCGGCGCCGGCACGGGCGGCACCAGCGCGACCATCGGGCGCTACGCGCGGTACCGCCGCCTGGACACCAAGGTCTGCGTTGTCGACCCCGAGGGATCGGCGTTCTGGCAGGCTTACGTCACCGGCGACTGGGCCGCGGTGACCGGCCGTGGCTCGCGCATCGAGGGGATCGGCCGTCCACGCGTGGAGGCGTCGTTCCTGCCCTCGGTGGTGGACCGGATGATCCAGGTGCCGGACGCGGCTTCGCTCGCGGCCATGCGGGCCGGGTCGGCCGTGCTCGGGCGGCGCCTCGGCGGCTCGACCGGCACCAACCTGTGGGGCGCGTTCCGGCTCATCGCCGAGATGCGCGCGGCCGGGCGTACCGGATCAGTGGTGACCTTGATCTGCGACGGCGGTGAACGCTATGCCGACACCTACTACTCCGACGACTGGGTGGCCGCGCAGGGATTGAAGATCGCCCCTCATGCGGGGGTGATTCGGCGATTCCTGGACGGCGGGGACTGGCCGGGCTGACACACATCGACGGGCCGTGATTAGATCCGGCTCGTGGAGGAGGATCTTCGATCGTCGGACTGGGTGGCGCGTGCATTCGGCGCCCTCGGTGTCCTCCTGCTGGCGGTGACCGCGGGTCTGGTCTTCTGGCCCGACTCCGAGCGCGCCACGCCCGCGACGGCCGCCCCCGTCGAGTCCGCCGCACCCGACCTGCCGACCATGCTCGAACAGAAGGTCAGCGGTGTGCTTCAGGGCCAGATCGACGCGCTGCTCAACGGTGACGAGAAGGCCTGGCTGGCGCCGGTGGACCCGAAGGTGCGCAGCCGCTATCGGGCCATCTATCGCAACCTGCGGGGCCTGGAGGTCAGCCGGGCCGACTACGACGTGAAGGTGCTGGACCGGAGCACCGAGTCCGCCGTGAACACCCGCGTCACGCTCGGATACTGCCTCAGTGCCGCCGCCCGCTGTCCCACCTGGGACGAACGCAGCGAGGCCGGTGCCCCGAAGGTCCTCTACGACCTCACGTTCACGCTGCGCCGCGGCGCCTACGTCGTCACGTCGATGACCGACGTCAAGAACAAGAACTACCTGCAGCCCACTCCGTGGGAGAACACCGAGCTGCGATTCGTACGGGGAAAGCGCGTGATCGTGGCCGGTCCGGCCGGGCAGGCCAGAAACCTGAAGCGCGTGCTCACCGCCGCCGAGAAGGCCGCCGCCGTCGTCGACCGGTTCACCACCGAGAAGCCCGACCGGTACCGGATCTACCTGGCCGACGACAAGGCATGGAAACGGTGGTACGGCGGGAAGCTGTCGAAGTGGGTTGTCGGCTATCACATCGCCCTCAACCAGACCGGCAGTGACATCGTCCTGAAAGCCAGTGAGGTCCTCGACTCCACGCGCCAGCTCGGCCTCACCGTCCAGCACGAGATGGCACACGCCGCGACCCTCGTACCGTCCACCAACCAGGACCCGCAGAAGGACCTGTGGCTCATCGAGGGCATCGCCGAGTACATCGGCTTCAATCCCGAACAGCCGCAGCGCACCGAGAGCCGCTACGCCCTGCAGACGTGGATCCGCAAGCACGGCGACATCAAGTCGATCGTCCGCCCGGAGCTCACCGAGAAATCCGACGATCTGACGGTCAGTGCGCTCTACGCCACCGGCCACTACGCGGTCGGCTGCATGGTCGACCAGTACGGCCAGGACCGGACGCTCGACTTCGTCAAACGGGTCGTCCGGGACGGTCAGGAGCTCGATCCGGCCTCCCGGGCGTCGTTCGGCTCGCCCTTCACCACCGTCGACCGGGCGTGCGTCCGCTGGATCAAACAGCGGGTCTGACCGATCTCCGAGGCCATGGTTAGATTCCCGATCATGGATGAGACACCCCCGCCGCGAAAACCACCGGTACTCGCCATCGTGCTGGCGATTCTCGCGCTGGTCGCGGGCGTCGGCGCGGTGGTGTTCTGGCCGGAGAGCGACGGGCCCGCCACCGCCACCCCGCTCCCGTCGGCCTCCCTGCCGCCCTCGGCCTCCGCCTCGCCGTCGGCCGCACCGGCCACCCCGCTCCAGCGGGCGGAGATCCTGGTCGCGGGCCAGGTCGCGGCGCTGATGAAGGGTGACGAGGCGGGATGGCTCGCCCCGGTCGACGCGAAACTCCACGGCCGGTACCGGACGATCTTCAAAAACCTCCGGGCGCTCGACCTGACCGACGCGGACATGACGATCGAGGGCCAGCCGAAGATGGCCGGCGCCGTGATGAAGATCCGGGTCGACCTCAACTACTGCTTCAGCGGCGTCGACTGCCCCGCCCACCGGTCCGACCCCTGGGCCGGCGCCCCTGTGATGATCAACACGCTCACCCTGACGCCCCGAGCCGACTCCTACGTGATCACCGCGATGGGGGCGTCCGGTGTGAAGAACTACCTGCAACCGGCACCCTGGGAGAACACCGAGCTGACCTTCGCCACCGGCCAGCGCGTGATCGTGGCGGGCCCGAAGTCACAGGCGGTGAACGTACGCCGGGCGCTGCCGCTGGCCGAGAAGGCGGCCGTGGTCGCCGATCGTTACGGCACACGGCTGCGCAACGAGCAGAAGAAGTACCGGGTCTACATCGCCGACGACAAGTCATGGAAGACGTGGTACGGCGGCAAGCTCCCGTCGTGGTTCGTCGCCTACCACCTGCAGCTCAACGGAACAGGCGGAGACATCGTCCTCAAGGCCGGCAGGGCGATGTCCGGAACCGACCGCCAAGTCACCGAGATCATCCAGCACGAGATGGGTCACGCCGTCACCCTCAACGACAACCGCAACTGGGACAGCGAGGACGACCAGTGGCTGATCGAGGGCGTCGCCGAGTACATCGGGTACCAGCCGAGCAAGGCCGGGAACAGCTACAGTCGCGACGCGCTGCGCTACGTCCAGTCGCGCCGCGGTGCCGTCAAGACGATCGCGTTGCCACGTCTCACCGCCAAGTCCGACGACATCGCAGTCACCCGGCTCTACGCGACCGGTCACTTCGGGGTGAGCTGCATCGCCGAGAAGTTCGGTGAGGAGAAGATGTTCAACTTCGTGGCGCTGGTCATACGAGAAGGTGTGACCCCGGACGTCGCCAGTCAGGTGGCCCTCGACAAGCCGTTCAAGACCGTCGACAAGGCCTGCGTCAGCTGGATCAAGAAGCAGCTCTGACCCGTCGGGCCAGCCCTGGACGGTCCGTCACGAAACCAGCGTCGTCGCAGGTCAGATCGACGCTGGTGGTCTCGTCGGCGAACCGCACACGGCCGTCGCCCAGCGGCGTCCAGATCTGGTCCGACTGCACCACCTCCAGGCTCGGCACCAGCACCCACGCCACGCTCAGCCGGTGCGCCACACCGGCCCGCGACTCGTGCAACGCCAGCCGGCGGATCGGCAGCGTGGCGAAGAGCGCCGACCCACCCAGGCCGACGTCGAAGGCGCCATACAGCAGATCCGGATCGCCGCACCCGGGCAGACCCGCCCGCGCGTGACCGCTTTCGGTCAGCGCGGCATCGAGGTCCCCCTGCTCCGACGCGGTCACCCGCCAGCGGCCCGCCGCCAGCTCCAGACGCACCCCGCGTGCCCAGCCGGCACCCTCGGCCCGCGCGTCCACCCCGACGGTCGTCCCGTCCGGCCCGGTGCGGACCTCGTAGTGGCAGGCGAACGGCACCGGCGCGGCTGCCAGCATGGTGCCCTGCGCATACAGACCGTCGCGTGCTGCCAGCAGGGCATGCTCGGCACCGGGGACGTCACTGCGCTCCCAGAACACCGCGATTGGCAACGGCATGTCGGTAACCTACCTGATTTTGACTATTTTGTACGGCCTGCTGTGCGCCGCCTGCCTTGTACGGCGTTTCCGAAAAGGCCGAAGCCCCGACCGCATGGCGATCGGGGCTTCGGTGGGGTGGATCAGTAGCTGCGAGCCGGGCGAGAGGTGCCGTAACGGCCGCTCGGGCCCTCGCGACGCGGACCCGACGGACGGTCGCCGAAACGGTCGCCGGCCGGGCGGTCGCCGAACGAGCGCTGCGGACGGTCACCGGTGGGCCGGTCGCCGAACGAACGCTGCGGACGGTCGCCGTAGGAACGCTGCGGACGGTCACCGGAGGGCCGGTCGCCGAACGAACGGTCACCCGACGGACGGTCGCCGGACGGGCGGTCGCCGGACGGGCGGTCGCTGTACGAGCGGTCACCATACGGCCGGTCGGAACGCTGCCGGTCGCCGAAACCGCCGCGGTCTCCGCGGTCGCCGAAGGTGCGGTCACGGTCGCCGAACGAACGCTGCGGACGGTCCCCGAAGGGCCGCTCGTTGCGGTCGCCGAACGAGCGCTGCGGACGGTCGCCGTAGGAGCGCTGCGGACGGTCGCCACGAGGACGATCACCGAAGCGGCCACGGGAACCGCCGGAACGCTCGCGACGGGGCTCCGGCTCCTCGACAACCGGGATACCGCTGGGCTCGCGGGCGCCGGTGATCTCGGCCAGCTTCTCGTCGCCCAGGCGGACGCGGAACTCGGCGGGGGCGACCCCGGCCTTGGACAGCATCGCCTGGGTGGTGCGGCGCTGCTTCGGCAGAACCAGCGTGACGACCGCGCCGGACTCGCCGGCCCGAGCCGTACGGCCGGCCCGGTGCAGGTAGTCCTTCGGGTCCTTCGGCGGGTCCACGTGCATGACCAGCGAGATGCCGTCGACGTGGATGCCACGCGCCGCCACGTCCGTGGCGACGAGGACGTTCGTCCGGCCTTCCTTGAACTCGGCGAGCGTACGGGTACGCACGCGCTGGGTCTTGCCGCCGTGCAGAGCACCGGCCCGGACACCGACCGCGGCGAGCTGGTCGACCAGCCGGTCCACGCCCATCTGGGTGCGCGCGAACACGATGGTCTTGCCCTCCCGGTTCGCGATCCACGAGGTGATCGGGAACTTGTCGGCCGGCGGGATCAGCAGCATGTGGTGATCCATGGTGGACACGCTCGCCTCCGCCGGGGCGGTGGAGTGCGTCACCGGGTCGTGCATGAACCGCTTGACCAGCGCGTCGACGTCACCGTCCAGAGTGGCCGAGAACAGCAGGCGCTGCGCGTTCTCCGGCGTCTTGGACAGCAGGTCGGTGACCTCGGGCAGGAAGCCCATGTCGGCCATCTGGTCGGCCTCGTCGAGGACGGTCACCTCGACGTCGTCGAGCCTGCAGGCGCCACGCTCGATCAGGTCGGCGAGCCGGCCCGGGGTGGCGACGATCACCTCGACGCCGCGGCGCAGAGCGTCCATCTGGCGGTCGTAGGGAACCCCGCCGACCGCGGTCTTCAGGAACACGCCGACCGAGCGGCCCACCGGCATCAGCGAGTCGGCGACCTGCATCGCCAGCTCGCGGGTGGGCACGAGGATCAGGGCCTTGGGGTGGTGCGGGCGAGCCCGGCCGCCCTGTGCGACGCGGGCGAGCACCGGCAGGCCGAACGCCAGGGTCTTGCCGGAGCCGGTCTGGCCACGGCCCAGGACGTCCCGCCCGGCCAGCGCGTCCGGCACGGTCGCGGCCTGGATCTCGAACGGGGTGGTGATGCCCTCGCGGCTCAGGACGCGAACGATCTCGGACGGCACACCGAGATCGGCGAAGGTCTTGACCGGCGCGGGAGTGGGCTCCGTCTCGGTGACGGGCGTCTCAATCGCCGTTTCGGCGACGAGGGTCTCGGGGGTGTCGGTTTCCGGGGTGGTGCTGTCGTAGACGGACGGGAACGTGCTGGCATCAGCGAAAGTGGTCAAGAGAACCTCTCTACGGGGGCGCATGCTCGCGAATGGCCCGCCGCGGTCTCTGACGACCGCTCGCTGAAATGCCCGCAAGAACGCCCGTGGCGTGCACCGGGTGGGCACGCCGCGTCAATAACTACCATCAGTGTACGGGTGAACGTCTGAACCGCCGACCGCATTCCGGCCGGGTAGTGGGCCTGCTCACCCCGGAGCGCAACCTCGCCAGCTTAAATGCTCGAGGCCCCGGTCACCAAAACGCCGGGGCCCCGCACACTGTCGGACCTGCGTCAGTACGCGTTCTCGAGCCGTGCGATCAGCCCGTCAGGTTGCTCAGAAAGTCGGTGAAAGCGTCACCGGCTGTGAATACGAACACCAGACTGACCGTCACCAGGAGGCCGAGGACGACCAGCATCGCGATGACGACCTTGAGGTTGCTGCTGCGCTGGTCGACCGGAGCGTCGTGCCACCCCTGGGCGAGGATGTGGCCGGTCAGCGAACCGGAGTTCTCCACCGGGTCCGAGACCGGCATCGTCATGTCGATCGCCGGGTAGCCGCCCGTGCTGTAAACGGTTCCCTGGCCACGTTGCTGCGGCAGGCCGTCCGCGACCGGGCTGATCGGGGTGGTCGGTGGGTTGCCGTACTGGGTCGGCTGCGGTGTTCCGGCGGAGACCGGCTGGGTCATCTCGATGTTCTCCGGCGACGACGGGTAGCCCCGGTACGGCGTTCCACGAGGAGCGCCTTGCGGGGCCGGTGGCAGGCCTGCCGAGGCGGCACTGGGCGGCAGGGTGTAGCTGGGCAGACCGTTCCCGATCATCGGGGGCGGCGGCACTGGCCCGGGCGGAATCGGCCCGGGGCCGGGTGGCACCGGGCTGGGCCCGGGGCCTGGTGGGACCGGGCTGGGGCCTGGGCCTGGCGGTACCGGGCTGGGGCCTGGGCCTGGCGGTACCGGATGGGGCCCGGGGCCTGGCGGTACCGGGCTGGGACCGGGACCCGGCGGGACCGGATTCGGGCCGGGCGGCGTGGGGCCCGGCGGGGCCGGAGCCGGACCAGGGCCTGGTGGAGTCGGACTGGGGCCGGGACCTGGCGGGACCGGATTCGGACCTGGGCCCGGTGGGACCGGGCGCGGTGGGACCGGTCCGGGCGGGGCCGGACTCGGGCCTGGCGTCGGCTTCGGTTCTGGAGCCGGCGTCGGGAACGGCGTCGGCGGACGGTCCGGCTCCGGTTCGGCCGGGTTAGGTCGGGTGGGGTGCGGTGGAACCGGCTGCGGCTTGGCAGGTTCGGGCTCGTCGGGCGCCGGCGGGTCGCCCGGCTCCGGCTCGGCGGGCTTTTTCGGCTCACCGGGCTCGGGATTGCGGGGCTCCGGCTCGTCCGGGGCTGGCGGCTCGTTCGGCTGCGGGTCAGCGGGTTTCGGGTCGTCCGGTGTCGGCTCGTTGAGTCGAGGCTCAGCTGGCGTCAGGCCGGCGGGCTTCTCAGCGTCACCGGTCACAGCGTTAGCAACCTCAGCGTCAGCGATCGACGCAGAACTACCGGACCCGACCGGGCCGCCGTACACGGTCGGCTGAGCCGCGGCACGGGCTGAAGCAGGCACCTCGTCGGCCGTCGGACGAACCACACCGGGAACCGAGACCCGTGCGATCCCGGACCCCGGAGCCCCCGAAACCGGCCGAGACGCCGGCCCGCTGGAAACGGGTGCCGCCGCGGACCCTGACACCGTCCCGCTGGAAACCGACGCTGGTGCCGACCCGCTGGACGGCAGGGCTGCGGGCTTGCCGGAGACCGATGCGGCCGCAGCACCGGAGCCGGGGGTGCCCATTGGCCCGCCCGGCACCGCGGAATCCGCCGAGGTTCCCGAACCAGGTGCAGCTGAGGCGGCGATCTTGGTGCTGGGCGCTGCGGAGCCGGATGCTGGGGAGCCGGATGCTGGGGAGCCGGATGCTGCGGAGGCCGGTGTCGCAGAAACAGGAGCCACGGATGCGGATGCCCGAACGACGGGTGCCGGGGAGACCGGAGCCGCTGAGGCAGAGGCCTGGCCTGCGGGCATCGCCGAGTCCGAAGCGCCGGAGACCGGCGTCGCGGATACGGGGGTCGCTGATCCGGACGCCCGGGCAGCAGACGCGGCATCGGGGGCAGCGGATACCGGGGACACCGACGCGGAAGCACGAATGACTGGTGCGCCCGAGCCCTGAGCCTCGGAAGCGGCACCTGTCGACCCCGAGTCGGAAACGGGCTTGCCGGAGACCGGTGCGGCCGCAGCGCCGGAGCCGGGGGTGGCCACTGGCCCGCCGCCCGGCACCGCGGAATCCGCCGGGCTTCCCGAAACAGGTGCCGCTGAGGCGGCGATCTTGGTGCTGGGCGCTACGGAGCCGGATGCCGGGGAGCCGGATGCTGCGGAACCGGATGCCGCGGAGGCCGGTGCCGCAGAAACAGGAGCCACAGACGCACGAACCGCTGGTGCCGCCGAGACCGGAACGGACGCGGCGACTGACGAAGGCACCGACGCCGACGCTTTCACTGCCGGGTCGGGCGACGCGTCGGCGTCAGAGGCGGCGGGCTCGGACGCCGACGGGGCGGAGTCGGAAGACGCGGAACCCGTCGCGGACGGCGTGGCCACAGCCAGCGCGTCGTCCGGGGCCCTGTCGTTGTCGCCAGCGGCCTCTGAGGGCGCGGCCGCGACGTCCGAGGCCGAGCCACTGGCGGCAGCCGTCAAGGAATCGCTACCGGGAACGGCTGCGTTCGGGAACTCGTCGCTGGCGGCGACCGCCTCTGGGTTCGCGGCTGGGGAGCTGGCAGCGTCCGACGAGTCATCGCTGGAGTTGGCGGTGGCCGTGGAGTCATCGCTGGAGTTGGCGGTGGCCGAGGGGTCATCGCTGGAGCTGGGAGCGTCCGACGAGCTATCGCTGGAGCTGGCGACCTCCGAGGAGGTGGAGGCAGCGCCGTTCGAGGATTCGGTGGCGGCTTCGGTGTCTGAAGGCTCGGCACCCGAGCGCTTGGCGCCAGAGGCGTCCGAGGACCTGGAAGCCCCGGCCGGTGCGGAATCAGTGGCCGCGGTGGCGGCCGGCGAGGAGGATGCCGGGGCCGAGTCGGTGCTGGACGCCCAGAGAGCACCCGGTGCGGGCGGTGGCGGTGGCGCGTACCCCTCAAGGTCTTTTGCGGGCGGCCGCGCAGCGGACGGCGTCTCGATCTCGCCGTCCCTGGTCGCCTGCTGCTCGTCCATGGGTCCTCCCGACCACCGCTGCCGACGACGTTTCGGACGCCGGGCGCTGACCTTAACCGTGCCACATCAGCCGGTGTGAACACACCCGGCATCGGCGTCGCCCGCCCGGTTACGACGCTCCGATGGCCGACTGGCTGTTCCGGTGCGGTGCTCGCAGTGGCCTTTGTCTGCTTCCGGAACTAATTGTCGCCGGACGACTTGCTGGAGGAAACGGACTTCGAGGCCGATCCCGACGAGGAGCTCGTGCCGGAAGAGGTCGTTCCCGAGGATGTCGTTCCCGAGGACTTCGTCGCGGAGGACGAGTTCTGGTTGGTCGACGTCGCCGACTGTGTGTTCGACTTCGTCTCGGCCGGCGTGGTCGGGCTCTGTGGCTCGTCGGTGGTCGGGTTGGGTGTCGGGCTCGGCGTCGGGCTGTGCGACGGCGATGGCGACGTCGAGGGTGACGTGCTCGGCGAGGTCGACGGTGACGTGCTCGGCGACGACGACGAGTTGCCCGGCTTCGGCGAACCACCACCCGTGGGCGGCTTCGTCGTCTTGCTCGGCGACGGGCTGCCGGACGGCTTGGTCGTGGTGGAGCCCGGTGTCGGCGACTTGACCGGCTCGTCGGGGTCGGGAGCGCCGAGATCGGGCGTCTCGGTCTCACCCTCGATCGACCCGAAGATCCGCGTGGCGGCGAACAGGCGGGTCCACCGGACCGGCGTGAGACGGACGTTGAGGCCGGTGCGCGGGGCCTCGACCATCATGCCCTCGCCCGCATACATCGCGACGTGGTGAATGCCCGTCCAGCTGCTGGAAGAGCTGAAGAACAGCAGGTCGCCGGGGAGCAGCGAGTAGCGGGAGACCTGCCGGTCACGCGTCTGGTAGTACTGGTCGCGGGACACCCGGACGAGTGGGTAGCCGACCCCGCGGTAGGCCGCGAACATCAGGCCGGAGCAGTCGTACTGGTCCGGGCCCTCCTCGGACCACACATACGGGTCGCCGCGCTGAGCCAGCGCGAACTCCAGCGCCTTGACGGCACGCGGGTCGGCACCGCGGCCGGCATCGCTGCCGGACAGGTACTCGGCGCCGAGCTGCTGGTCGGCGGCGGTCGCCCGGGTCTCGGCGGCGGTGATCTCGGCGCGGTTGTCCGCCTCGAGCTTGGCCTGGGCGGCCTGCTTCTTGCCGAGGTTGGTGTTGAGGGTCGTCCACTGGGCGGCGATCGTCGTGTACTTGGTGTTCGCGGCGATCTGGTCGGTGAGGGCGGCCTTGGCGGCCTCCTCCGCGGCGAGCAGACGACGGGCCGCGGCCTCGTACGAGCTGGCGTCTCCGAGTTGCATGCGGGCGAGGGCGTCGAGCTCGGCGATGCCGGAGTCGATCGCGCCGGGCGGCAGGGCGGCGGCCTGCTGGATGGTGTCGGACGCGGCGTCCTTGGCGGCGGCGCGGGCCTGGACGACTGCCTGCTCGGTGGCGGTGACCCGCTGGGTCGCGTTGGTCAGCTGGGTCTGCGCGAGGTCGCGCTCCTGGCCCACGCGGATCAGCTGATCACCGAGGGTGGCGATCTCGGACCGGCCCTTCTCCACTTTCTGGATGATCGGGCTGGCGGCGACACCGGGGGTGATCAGCGAGGGGGTGGTGGGGCTCGGGGTCACCGGCGCGCCGGGCATGACCAGAGACCCGGTCTGTGTCGGCCGCGAGCCGGCATCGGGGACCGAGGCCACGCCGCCGGTCGTGTTGACCGGGTCGGCCATGGCCGGGATGGGCTGGAACAGGGCCGCGATCGCGGCCGCGACGGCAGCCGAGCAGACGAGCGGCCGAAGGCGGGGGTGCATGAAGAAGCGCATGCGTTGCGGGCGTCCGTGCCGCGATGCCTTGCTCATGAGCTCCCCGTCCGCGACGGCCGACCCGTCGCTTGTCGTCCCTAATGGTTCATACCGCAAGCGCCGTACCGATGTCGATCGAATGAAGGTGAAAGCACGCTGAGAATTATTCGCCTCAACGGTGCCGCAGGCCAGTCGAGGGGCGCGTCGTACGCTCGTGCACATGGATGCTGGGTTGAAGCGTGAGCTGGAGGCGAAGGTCTACGCGGGTGAACGACTGACCCGGGAGGACGGCATCGCACTCTACGCGTCCGACGATCTCGCTTGGCTCGGCCGATTGGCACATCATCGGCGCACGGTCCTGAACGGTGATCGCGTGATGTTCAACGTCAACCGGCACCTCAACCTCACGAACGTCTGCTCCGCCAGCTGTGCCTACTGCTCCTTCCAGCGCAAGCCGGGAGAGCCCGACGCGTACACGATGCGCATCGAGGAGGCCGTCAGCAAGGCCAAGGAGATGGAGGACGAGCAGCTCACCGAGTTGCACATCGTGAACGGCCTGCACCCGAGCCTGCCCTGGCGGTACTACCCGAAGGTGCTGCGCGAGCTGAAAGCCGCCCTCCCGAACGTGAAGCTCAAGTGCTTCACCGCGACCGAGGTGCAGTGGTTCGAGAAGATCAGCGGCCTGCCGGCGAGCGAGATCCTCGACGAGCTGATGGACGCCGGGCTGGAGTCGCTGACCGGCGGCGGCGCCGAGATCTTCGACTGGGAGGTCCGGCAGCACATCGTCGACCACGACTGCCACTGGGAGGACTGGTCGCGGATTCACCGGCTGGCCCATCAGAAAGGCATGAAAACCCCGGCGACCATGCTGTACGGCCACATCGAGGAGCCTCGGCATCGAGTCGATCACGTGCTCCGGCTGCGTGAGCTGCAGGACGAGACCGGCGGTTTCGCGGTCTTCATCCCGCTGCGCTACCAGCACGACTTCCACGACTCGAAGGACGGCAAGGTCCGCAACCGGATCCAGGAGCGCACCACGATGGCGGCGCCGGCCGAGTCGCTCAAGACGTTCGCGGTGTCCCGCCTGCTGTTCGACAACGTGCCGCACGTGAAGAACTTCTGGGTCATGCACGGCCTGTCGGTCGCCCAGCTGTCGCTGAACTTCGGCGTCGACGACCTGGACGGCTCCGTCGTCGAGTACAAGATCACCCACGACGCCGACTCGTACGGCACACCCGCCACCATGCATCGCGACGACCTTCTTCACCTGATCTGGGACGCGGGTTTCCAGCCCGTCGAGCGGGACACTCGTTATCAGGTGGTACGCGAGTACGAGCAGGCGCCGTCGCTGGCCGAGCGCCGCAGCGAGCCCCAGAAGATCTGGGCCTGACACGGGAGACGGTGAGCCGATGACCCAGCAGAAAGACGCAGGCGGTCGGCTGGCGACCATCAGCGACCTGCTGGGGTCGGCGTTCGCCGGACTGGCCGTCGGTGCCGGGGTCCTGCTGGTCTTCGAGACGGTGATGGCGCTGACCGGCCTCGGCGAGTTCGGCGAGTCGAACGGCTGGCTGGTGCTGATCCTTCCCGTCTGGCTGTTCACCGAGGAGTTTCGTGCGGAGGGATTCGGCGCCCACCGGATCATGGTGGGTGGTCTGGGCGCCGGTTTCGGCGCCGCGGCGGGTATGACGGTGGCCGGTCTGGTGGCCGAGGTCGCTCCACCCTTGGTCAGCGGCGGCTCCGGCGCGGTCACCGGTACGGTCGTTTACTGCCTGGTCTGGTTCTACGGCCTCCGGTGGCTCAGCCATCGGTCCGGCTGAGGGAGAGAGCACATGAAGCCCGCCGTCAAGTACGCGCTCGGCCGCCTCGGCCTGTTCCTGGTCGTGTTCGCCGTGCTGATCCCGACGACGCCGCTCAACATCCTGGTCAAAGCCATGGTCGCGCTGATCGCGGCGTCGGGTCTGTCGCTGATCCTGCTGCGCCGCTGGCGCGACGAGTCGGCGGAGCAGTTCGGCGAGATCGCCGCCCGGCGTGCGGCGGAGAAGGCGCGGCTGCGCTCGGCGCTCGCCGGCGACGACTACGCGGCGGCCGAGGGCGACCGGGTCACCGCGGCGGACATCGTCGAGCACGCCAAGCGCGACGCCTGACCCGGCATCGGATCGATGCCGGGCGCTTGACAACCCGTAAGTCGAGTTATGTAGAGTTTCGGCCATGCCGAGAACACCGCATGCCTCGCCGCAGACGTTGCGGCTCTTCGAGGCGCTGATGAAAGATCCGTCGACCTGGCGTTACGGCTATGACCTGAGCCGAGAGACCGGCCTGGCCTCCGGGACGCTCTATCCGATCCTCATGCGTCTCACCGAGCAGGCGCTGCTCGAGGCCGGGTGGGAGCCCTCCGATCAGCCGGGGCGTCCACCACGACACACCTACCGGCTGACCGGTGACGGCATCGCGCTGGCCAAGGTCCGGATCGCCGACGCGATGGCCAGATCGTCGGCGAAACGCGCTGCGGGCGTGTCGATCGTGAGGCCGGCATGAGAAGAACGGCATATCGGGTGCTGCTGCTCGCCGTCCGTGGGCGCAGGGAGCGTGGCGGTCCCTGGGGCGAGGCCGTCCTGGCCGAGTTCGATCACGTTACGTCCACCGGAGCGGCGCTGCGATGGGCATCCGGCGGCCTGCGGGTGGCCTTCCGGGAGAGATATTCGTCGCACCCCGCCCGCTATCGCCTGGCGGCCATGGCTCTGGCCACGCTGGCGGCGGTTCCGTTCCTCGTCACGGTCCACTATGTGCCGAGCCACGGCATGGAGCCGACGATCGCCGTCACCAGCCGACATGTCCTCGACCAGGTCGCATTCCGGGTGACCGGCATCGATCACGGCGACATCGTGGCCTTCCCGGTGCCCGACGGTCCGGACGATTTTCAGACCTTGCGACGGGTCATCGGGCTGCCCGGCGACCGCATCGAGTGCAGCGAGGGCAGGGTGCTGCGTGACGGTGCCGCGCTCGACGAGCCATACCTGCCGTCCGACGCCCAGGTGATCGGCACCGAGTGCGCTGCGGTGACCGTTCCGGATGGTGCGATTTACGTACTCGGTGACAATCGCGACGTCGCACAGGATTCCCGTCATTGGGGTGTGATCAGCGAGAACAAGGTCACCGGTCGAGTCATCGTCTGAGGTGGTTGCGGCCACTGAGGTCGGTGTGGGTTAGCGTTTCAGTGACCGCGCCACAGCGAATCCGGTGAGAAACCGGAGCTGTCCCGCAACTGTGATCCCTCCTGACAGAGGTCTAGCCAGGTCGCCTGGACGCGGTCGCGATCAAGCGCTCTCGGGGAGGGGCGCCTCGCGGGCGGCGGCCAGCGTGGTCCCTGTCGGCGAAGCACCACAAGCCCGGCCGACAGGAGGACCGATGAAACGTCTGCTCACCACCGCTATAGCGGCCACCGCACTGTTCCTCACCGGGTGTGCGGGCGACGATCCGCAACCGACCGTCACCAGCGCCGCCTCCGGTGCGGCCTCGGCGTTCCCGGTCACGGTCGGGTCGGTTACCCTCGCCGCCCGGCCGGAGAAGATCGTCTCGCTGAGCCCGACCGCCACCGAGATGCTCTTCGCGATCGGGGCCGGCCCGCAGGTCACGGCGGTCGACGACCAGTCGAACCACCCGGCTGAGGCGCCGAAGACGGACCTGTCCGGTTTCAAGCCGAACGTCGAGGCGATCGCTGCCAAGGACCCCGATCTGGTCGTGGTCTCGGCCGACACCGACGGTCTTGTCGCGCAGCTCGGCAAGCTGGCGATCCCGGTGTTCGTGTCGCCGGCCGCGCCGACTCTCGACAAGACCTACGAGGAGATCACCGACCTCGGCGCGCTCACCGGCCACCCGGCCGAGGCCACCGCGCTCAACACCAGGATGGCCACCGAGATCGACGCGATCGTCAAGTCGGTCCCGGCCCGGAGCAAGCCGCTGAGCTACTACTACGAGCTCAGCCCGGACCTCTACTCGGCGACGTCGAAGACCTTCATCGGCTCGGTCTTCGACCTCTTCGGCATGACGAACGTGGCCGACTCCGCCGACCCGGACGGCAAGCTCGGCGGCTACCCGCAGATGTCCCAGGAGGCGCTGGTGAAGGCCAACCCCGACACGGTCTTTCTGGCCGACGCGAAGTGCTGCCAGCAGTCTCCCGAGACAGTGAAGGCCCGGGCCGGCTGGTCGTCGGTCACCGCCGTCACGAAGGGTCAGATCTACGCCCTCGACGACGACATCGCCTCGCGCTGGGGCCCCCGCACCGTCGACCTGGTGAAGTCGGTCGCCGACGCGGTGGCCAAGGTCCCCGCGTGACCGACCGCGCCACGGCGAGCGGGCCCGGCTCCGGGGTCCCGCGGTGAGTGGGGCTGGGCCGGCTCTGGGGAGCTTGCGTTGAGTGGGGTCAGGTCCGGTTCCGGGGGTTCCGCGCTGAGGGGGGTCAGGTCCGGCTCCGGGGAGCTTGCGTTGAGTGCGGTCAGGTCCGGCTCCGGGATTCTTGCGGAGCGCGGGGTCAGGTCCGGCTCCGGGATTCTTGCGGAGCGCGGGGTCAGGTCCGGCTTCGGGGAGCCCGCGGCGAGCGCGGCCGGTTCCAGGTTGCCTGCGCTGAGCCGGGCCGGGGCCAGGTCGGGGGACCCGGCCGTCAACGGGACCGGGTTCGGGGTCCTGCCGTGAGTCCGGGCCGGCCCGCCGGGCTGCGCCCGGGGTGGCTGGCCGCGGGGGTTGTCACGGTTCTGGTCGCGATGGTCTTCGGGTTGGCCTTCGGGACGGTCTCTCTGCCGCCCGGTGGTGTCGCGATGGAGATGATCAACCTTCTTCCCGAGGTGCAGGTGGACAGCGGCCTCAGCGACCGTGAGGTTGCGATCCTCACGGAGCTCAGGCTGCCGCGCGTGGTTCTCGGGCTCCTGGTCGGCGGCATGCTGGCGCTGGCCGGTGCCGCCTATCAAGGGGCGTTCCGCAACCCGCTGGCAGACCCACACCTGATCGGGGTCGCCAGCGGGGCCGGGCTGGGTGTGACCGTCGCGATCGTCCTGGGCGCCGGAGCGGGCGAAGGTATGACCGGATTGCCGGTCGGAGTGCCGGCGGCGGCGTTCGTCGGCGCGGTCGGTGCGGTGGCGCTGACCTGGGTGCTGGGTGCGGCCGGAGGTAGGAACCGATCACCGGCGACGCTGATCCTGGCCGGGGTGGCGGTGTCGGCGTTCCTGTCGGCTGCCCAGACGTTCCTGCTGCAGCGTCACGTCGAGTCGCTGCGTGAGGTCTACTCCTGGTTACTGGGGCGGCTCTCCACGGCCGGCTGGCACGACGTGCGGATGATCCTGCCGTACGCGGTGATCACCGGCGCGATCGTCCTGGCACAGCGTCGGGAACTGGACGTCCTGACCGTCGGCGACGCCGAGGCCACCAGTTTGGGCCTGCATCCGCAGCGCAGCCGTTACCTGCTGATTCTCGCGGCATCACTGGGTACGGCGGCCGCGGTCAGCGTCTCCGGTCTGATCGGGTTCGTCGGCCTGATAGTGCCGCACACACTGCGGCTCGTGGTCGGTCCGGGCAACCGTGCTCTGCTGCCGTTGTCCGTGCTGTTCGGGGCCGCCTTCCTGGCCCTGACCGACCTGCTGGCCCGCACCGCGGGCGGCGACGCGGAGATTCCGATCGGTGTGATCACCGCTTTCCTGGGTGCGCCGTTCTTCGTGCTGCTACTTCGCACGAGCAAGACGGAGCCGACATGACCGGACAACCGGCACCGGGCGGCCCGTGGGGCCTAGGCGGAGAACCGGTCCGGGGCGGACCGGCTGACACGGGCGGGAGGTGGGCCGCGGGCGGAGGACCGGTTTCGGGCGGACCGGCTGACACGGGCGGGAGGTGGGCCGCGGGCGGAGGACCGGTTTCGGGCGGACCGGCCGACACGGGCGGGAGGTGGGCCGCGGGCGGAGGACCGGTTTCGGGCGGACCGGCCGGCTCGCCCGCCGCTGCCGCGCCGACGGTCGGGGGGCCTGGCTCGGGCGGGCGTGGAAACACTGGGCGGGCCGCTATAGCGGTTGAAGGGCTGACCGTGCGGTTGGACGGGACGCTCATCGTCGACGGTGTGGATCTCGATGTGGCCGAAGGCGAGTGGGTCACGGTGATCGGGCCCAACGGGGCCGGGAAGTCGACGGCGCTGCGGGCCATAGGTGGGCTGCTGCCGTTCGGCGGGACGGTTCGGTGGCACGGCCGGGTCATCGGGGAGTTGCATCGGCGGGAGCGCGCCAAAGCGGTGGCCACGGTTCTGCAGTCGCCGGTGGTGCCGCCTGCCATGCGCGTCTTCGACTATGTGTTGCTGGGGCGTACCCCGTACATCCCGCCGTTGGGTCGTGAATCGGCCGCAGACCTGGCGGCGGCCGACGAAGCCATCGCCGCGCTGGACCTCGTGCCGTTTGCCGGGCGTCGCCTGGACACGCTCTCCGGGGGTGAGCGGCAGCGGGTCTTCCTTGCCCGGGCGCTCGCCCAGGGCGCCGGGATCCTGCTGCTGGACGAACCGACCAGTGCCCTGGACATCGGCCACCAGCAGGAGGTGCTGGAGCTCGTCGACCGGCTGCGCGCCGAGCGTGGGCTGACCGTGCTCGCCACCATGCACGATCTGACCACGGCGGGGGAGTACGCCGACCGGATGGTGCTGCTCGCCGGAGGCCGGGTGGTCGCGGCCGGCACCCCTGCCGAGGTGCTGACCGAAGCCAACCTCGCCGAGCATTATCGGGTGAAAGTCCGAATCATCCCGGGTGATCACGGCCCGCTGGTCGTCGCGGTGCGCCACTGAACCGGATGCCGCTGAACCGGATGCCGCTGAACCGGATGCCACTGAGACGGAAGCCACTGAGACGGAAGCTGTGGGTGCAACCGGGTGCAACCGGGTGCGACCCGGAGCGACCCGGTGCGACCGCGACCGACCGCGACCCGGTGCGACCGCGACCGACCGCGGCCGGGTGCGACCGCCGCAGCGTCGACTTGAGAAAAGTTGGTCTGCGAACCGAACGGCAACCGTGCCGCGACCGGTCTGCACTCCGGGGATCCGCGGACGGCCCGAACTGATGGGCATGACGGACACGCTGGTTGTTGAGATCGCCCTGCAGGCCATGACCGTTGCCGCCAAGATGTCGGCTCCGGTGCTGCTCACCGCCCTCGCGGTCGGCTTCGCCATCTCCCTGTTCCAGTCGGTCACCCAGATCCAGGAGGCCACCCTCTCGTTCGTGCCGAAGGCGATTGCGATCGGCGCGGCACTGCTGCTCACCGGCAACTGGATGCTTCGCGAGATGATGACCTTCACCGTCGAGCTGTTCGAGAAGATCCCGAGCCTGCTCGCCTGACCTTTACGCAGCGCGATCAGAAACCGTCGAAAAAGGCCGCCCCGACCGGGGCGGCCTTTTCGGTGTCGAAGGGGTCAGAATGCGCCCGTGTAGAGCAGCCGGTTCGGCGAACCGGTGCCCCGGCTGGTGACCACGCCGGTGGTGGCGTTGTCGACGATCGCCGCGTTGACCGCGCTGACCGAGGCGCCCGGGTTGTCGGCCAGGTACAGCGCCGCAGCCCCGGCCACGTGCGGTGCCGCGAACGACGTGCCACTGCCGGTGTAGGTCGCGGTGTTGCTGGTCCGCCAGGCCGAGGTGATCGAGACCCCGGGTGCGAAGAGGTCGAGCACCGAACCGTAGTTGGACCACGAGGCCTTGGCGTCGGTGTTACCGGTCGCCCCGACGGTGAGGGCCTCGGTGACCCGGGCGGGGGAGCTGTTCGCCGCGTTCACGCCGGAGTTGCCGGCCGCGATGGTGTAAGGGACACCCGCCGCGATCGACCGCCGGACCGCCGCGTCCAGGGTGCTGCTGGCCCCGCCGCCGAGGCTCAGGTTGGCGACCGACCTGCCGGGCGTCGCGTTGGCGGTGACCCAGTCGATGCCGGCGATCACTCCGGCGGTGGTGCCGGACCCGCTGTTGTCGAGAACCCGGACACCGACGACATCGGCGCTCTTGGCGACGCCGTAGGTGTTACCGACCGCCACACCGGCCACGAACGTCCCGTGACCGTTGCCGTCCTGCGCGACGTTGTCACCGTCGACGGCGTCGTAACCGTACGAAGCACGCCCACCGAAGTCCTGGTGACCGACCGTGATGCCGGTGTCGATCACGTAAACGGTCACGCCACTGCTCGCGGTGTAGTTGTACGTGGTGTTGAGCGGAAGCGCGCGCTGGTCGATCCGGTCGAGTCCCCACGGCGCGCCGGTCTGCGTGGCGGCGATCCGGATGGTCTGGTCCGCTTCGACGGACGCGATCGCGGGGTCGGCCGCGAGCCGGGCCGCCTGCTTCGGGGTGAGCTTCGCTGTCCAGCCCTCGACGGCGCTGCCGAAGACCCGGGACACCGTCCCGCCGTAACGCTTGGTGACCTTGTCGGCTTTGACTCGGTCGGCCTCGCCGCTCTTGAGGACGACGACGTAGGAGCCACCGATCGCGGTGGCGCTTTCCGCGTAGTGGACCACGCCGGTCGCGGGATTCGCGAAGGCGGGCGTGCTCAGAGAGAGGGCGATGGTCGTGCCGACGAGGATCGCGGCACCTCGGGTGACGGGTCGCATAGGGGTTCCTCCAGGTTCCCGGCGTCGGGATTGGACGCCTGACGAGAACGCTAGGAAGAAACCGTCAATTGACGATCAACGATTCTTCACGATGCCGACAACGACTTCTATCGATGTTTGTGAAGGATTGAGAACGAGCCGCCCTGCGGATCGGTGATGACCGCGTAACGTCCGCCCGGAATCGTCGTCGAAGGATGGACGATCCGGCCGCCGATCCGGGTCGCGTGCTCGGCCGCCGCGTCACAGTTACCGACCGCGAAGTAGACCTGCCAGTGCGGCGGCAGATCGTCCGGCCAGCCGCTGCCGACCATCAGCTGAATGCCGGCGACCGGTGCGCCGTTGCGTTCACAGAACGCGTAGGGCAGGCCGCCGACCAGCGCTTCCCGAAACGTCCAGCCGAACACCGGACCGTAGAACGCCAGCGCGCCCGAGAGGTCCCGGGTGTTCAGCTCGTTCCAGGTCAGGGCGCCGGGGACGCCGTACGCCTCGGCGCCCCGCATCGTGCCGGCCTCCCAGACGCTGAACGGTGCCCCGGCCGGATCCAGGAACGCCGCCATCCGTCCCTGATCCGCCACGTCGAACGGTGGCACCAGCACCTTGCCCTGCGCCGCCTCGACCCGGGCGGCGACCGCGACGGCGTCGGCGGTCGCGATGTAGGTGCTCCACGCGGTCGGCTGGCCCTCGCCGAGGAGCGGCCCGGCCCCGGCCACCGGCAGCCCGTTCAGTAGGAACGTGGTGTAGCCGCCGAATTCGTCGCCGGAGATCTCGGCGGTCCAGCCGAACAGCGAGGTGTAGAAACGGATCGCGTCATCGAGGTCGGCGGTGGCCAGATCCACCCAGTTCGGCACGCCGGGCGATGGAACGGTCATGCATCGGATAGTGGCATTTCCATGCCTGCGCCCGCATGAAACTGTCGGTTAGCCGAAACGACGTCCCTCGTCCCGGCGATACGCCCAGACCGCAACGATTCCGAACAGGACGGTCCAGCCGAGCAGTGCCAGAGTCGCCTTGAGGTCGAACGGGAAGCCGTCGACCGTCACCCACCACATGAGACGGGCTGCGCCGCCGGTCGGCAGGAACGGCGCCAGCGTCTCGATGAAACCGGGTGCGCCACCGGGCGGTGTCAGCAGGCCGCCGCCGAACGCCAGCGGCAGGAACAGGATCTGCGCCACCACCAGCGCGGCTTTCTGCGGCAGCGAGTATCCGATCGACAACCCCATCAGGATGAACGGCACCGAGATCAGGGCGCACACCGCGATCGCCCCCACGAAGGCGGCCGGACTCACCGTGGCCTCGGTGAACAGCGCGGCGATCAGCACCACCGGGGCCAGCGAGAACACCATCATGAGCAGCCCGGTCAGGATGCGGCCGAGGAAACGCGGCGTCGCGCCGGCCGGCAGGGTGCGCACGTAGGGGTCCCACGGTTGCGCGCGGTCCTCGGAGACGCCGATGCCGTACTGGAAGAGGTTGGTGTTCATCACCGCGAAGGTGATCATCGAGACGGTCGCGAACGTGGAGGCCACCGGATCGTCACCGGCGAACGGCACCACGAACGCGAGCATCGACGCGGCCGGCCAGAACGCGCTGCCCACCACGGCGATCGGAATGCGGAAGAGCTCGAGGGTGGAGAACTTCGCGTGGGTCAGCGTGAGGGTCGTCATCACAGATCCTTTCCGGTCAACGAGCCGGTCAATGCGAGGAACGCCTCTTCCAGGGACGTGGGTCGGACCTCCAGGTCGCGGAACGGCACGTCACGGGCGATGAGTTCGCGAACCATCCGGTCCGCGTCGGGCGTGAGGAGGTGCAGGCGATCGCCCGCCTGCTCGAAGGACACCAACCCATCAAGATCAAAATCAGTCGGCTGTACGGGTGAAGTGATGCTCACCCGGCTGACTTTGATCAGGCCGCGCACGGCCGCGACGCTGTCGTCCGCCAGGACCCGGCCGTCGGCCAGCACCACCACGCGTTCCGCCAGCGCCTCGATCTCCTCCAGGTAGTGGCTGGTCAGCACCACGGTGCCGCCCTCGGCGTGGAACATGCGTACCGCCTCCCACAGGTCGCGACGGGCCTCCACGTCGAGTCCGGTCGTCGGCTCGTCCAGGAACACGATCTCGGGCCGGCCGGCGAACGCGAGTGCCACCGCGAGGCGGCGCTTCTGACCGCCGGAGAGGCCGCCCGTCTGTCGCTGGACCAGGTCACTCAGCCCGAACCGGTCCAGCAGCTCGGCGCGCGACAACGGGTCGGGGAAGTGTGAACGTACGAAATCAATGACCTCGCCGACGCGAAGCGAGGCGGGCAGACCCGTCTCCTGCGGTGTGACGCCCAGCGTGCGCCGGTTGCGTGGATCTCGCGGATCGCCGCCGCACAGCTCCACCCGGCCCGCGGTGGGGCGGCGGCCGCCGGTGAGCAGTGTGACCAGGGTGCTCTTGCCTGCCCCGTTCGGACCGAGCAGGCCGACCAGCTCGCCTCTCCGCACCTCCAGGCCGACTCCGTCGAGCGCGAGTTTCGAGCCGTAGCGCTTCGTGGCGCCCTCAGCGCGTGCGTGGATCATGACGTCTCCTCTCCTGGCTGGATCAGGGTGCGCAGTGCGTTGACGTACTCCTCGAAGGCGAATCGGCCGCGATTGGTGAGATGCACGAGGGTGGCGGGGGTCCGGCCGCGGTGGGTCTTGGTGACCTCGACATAGCCGGCCTCCTCGAGTTTGCGGAGGTGTACCGAGAGGTTCCCGGCGGTCATCCGCAGGATCTCCTGCAACCGCGGGAAGGCGATCCGGTCACCTCCGTCGAGCTGGGAGAGGGCCGCCACCACCCGCAGGCGCGCCTGTGCGTGGATGACCGGGTCGAGCTCCGGCAGATCGCCGTCGATGGCGGTCATCGGCGGCGCAGCCATCCGACGAGGCCAGCGACCAGCAGCCCGCCGCCACCGGCGACCGCCAGCACCAGCGCGTGCCACCCCGGTCCCCAGAGGACGCCGATCACGTTGACCACGCTGATCCAGGCGCCGAGCACGAACATGTCGCGCTCGACCCAGATCGCGCTGCCGGCCATGTAGAGGACGCCGACCAGGGCCACCATGCCGCCGCCCCAGAGCAGGCCGAGCAACGGCTCCGGCATGGAGTCGCTGACCCGTCCGAAGATGACCGCGAGGCTGGTGAATCCGGCCGACCAGGAGATCCCGTACATCAGCCCCTGCCGGCTGGACCGGCCGGCGATGTCTCGGCTGGAGCGTGCACCGACGATGCCGGTGAAGATGCCGGCCGCGATCAGCAGCGCGGTCAGGGCGGTCATGGGGACCCAGGCCGGCATGGCGACGAGGGTCCGGCCGTCGGGGCCGAAGCGCAGGAACGACAAGCCGAAACTGATCAGCCAGGTGAGTCCCCATGGCCAATACATCAGCCGGGGATCCGGTGTGACGTGCCGCATGGTGTTGCCCCGCTCGCGCTCGATCAGCCGGAGGGCGTCACCGGGATCTCCGAAGATCGATTCGTCATCCTTCGATGTCATGCCTCGACTTTACGGCGCAAAGTCAAAGAACTTTGTGCCACAAAGTTGACTAGGGTGTCGGCATGGGTGATTTGATCTTGCGAGCGGCGACGGATGGGGAGCTGTCCGCGATCCTGGAGTTCTGGCAGGTGGCGGCCGAGAACGAGAGCCGGCCGCCGGACACCCCGGAGGCCGTCGAGGCGCTGCTTTCGCGCGATCCCGAAGCGTTGATCCTCGCCGTCGACGGCGCCCGGATCGTGGGATCGATCATCGCTGGATGGGACGGGTGGCGCTGTCACCTCTACCGGCTCGCGGTCGCGCCGTGGCGTCGGCGCGAGGGTATCGGCGGTCTTCTGATCGACGCGGCCGAGCAACGGTTCCGGAGTTTCGGCGGCACCCGGGTCGACGCCATGGTCCTCGACGACAACCCGGCCGCTCACCGCATCTGGGCAGCTCACGGCTATCGTCGGCAGTCCGACTGGTCCCGCTGGGTGAAGCCCTTACCGGCGCCCGCTTCTTCCTCGCCGATCTTGTGAGGCTCCGGCGCGCCGGGCAAGGTCTGCGGCGTTTCCCGCCCCACGCCGATCTTGTGGGATTTTGGCTGCGCTGGACGCCGAACCTCTCAAGATCGGCAGCTTGGTGGCTCTGGTCGGTGATAACGGCTTTGCCGGGTGCGGATGCTTCGAGGATCATGCGTCGGCATGGGAGCCCGTGAGCTGCTGGAGGCTCTGGCACGCAATCCGGCATTGCCGGCCCCGATGGTCGACCGCCTGATCCTGTCGGCCGACCTGGATCTCGCCGACGAGCTGGCCGATCGGTCCGATCTGGACGGCGACCAGGTCCGTGAGCTGGCCCGGCGATCCGAATGGGCGGCGGCCCGGCTGGTCCGGGACGGCCGGCTCACCGCGGACCGGGTCGACCCGGTCGACCGGCCGAGCATCGCGCTGGCCCTGCTCGACGAAGGTCACGGGCTCGGGGACTGGGCCCATCTCTTCGCGGCCGACCCCGACCCAGCGCGCCGGGAGAAGCTTGCCGCCTGCCCCGGTCTGCCCGCCGAGGTGAACGTGCGGCTCGCCGCCGACCCGGACATGCGGGTGGTGACCGAACTCGCGATCTTCACGACCGACCGTGACCTGCTCACCAGCCTGGCCCGTCACCCGCACGCCGATGTCCGGTCCGGGGTCGCGGCGAACCCGGCCACCCCGCCGGAGGTGCTGGCGGCCCTGGTCGCGGTCCACTGGCGCGGGGCGGGCTCGCCGCCGGACACGTGTGACGTCTGTGAGCGCGAACCGATCCCGTTCGTCCACCACCCCGAGTGCCCGCGGCTCGACTGTGATCTGCCGCCCGGCGCGGCCTGCGACGGCACTCACGAATCGGTTATCCACAGCTTGCTCTACCGGGCTGTGGATAACCCGTCTACCCCCGCCAGTGCGGCCGCTGAACTGGTCGAACATCCGTCGATGATCGTTCGCTGGACCCTCGCGACCCGTCCCGACCTACCCGCGGAGGTGGCCGAGCGCCTTGCTGACGACCCGATTCCGGGGGTTCGCGCCGACCTGGCCGACAACCCGTCCTTGTCCGAGCACCTGATCCGCCGGCTCGCCGGGGACACCAGCCCGGACGTGCGGCGGCGGGTCACCCACAACCCGAACGTCCCGCTCGAACTGCTGACCCGGGCGTCCGGATCCGCCCTGCTCCCACGGATCGCCGTGGCCGGCCCGGACGAGGTCCGGCACCTCGCCACAAGCTCGGAACCGCAGCTCCGGGCACTGGTGGCGGAGCGCCGCGACCTGCCACCCGATGTCCGTGACCGGCTCGCCCGGGATCCGGACTCCAAGGTCGTCAAGGCCGTCGCGCCGCACCGGGGACTGTCCGAGGACCTGCTCCGCGAGATGGTGACCCGGCACGGCGTCCGGGTGATCGCGAAGGTCGCCACCAACCCGGACGCCTCACCGGCCCTGCTGCTCGACCTTGCCCGGCACGTGCCGCGGGTGCAGAAGGTGTTCCGCGAGATCGCCCGGCGCCCCGATGCTCCCGCCGCGGCCCTCGAACTCTGCCTGACCGACACGCAGGCCCGGTCGATCGCCGCCGCTCACCCGGCGCTGCCGGTGGACCGGATCGTCGAACTGCTCGGTGACGAGGACGACCGGGTGGCGGCTGCGGCAGCCATCAACCCGTCACTGCCGATGTCCGAAATGGATCGGCTTACCGGCCTAGTTGTTCTGCCCACGGACGTTGGTAACGCGGTGGAGTTCCGGAAATAGGTGAGGACCTCCGGGTGAGGTGGAGCTTGTCGAAGGTTCCGTTTCACCCGGGAGGTCCTCTATGCCACACGCTAACGCTCCACTGACCGAACGCGGCCGATTGCGGCTGGCCCGGTGCGTCGTGGACGACAAATGGCCGCTGCGCCGAGCGGCGGACCGGTTCCAGGTCAGTCCTACTACCGCGAAACGCTGGGCCGACCGATATCGGGCCGAGGGCGTAGCCGGGATGATTGACCGGTCGAGCCGGCCACACACCAGCCCGAACCGCACACCACGCCCGATCGAACGCCGGGTCCTGCACCTACGCCGCAGCAAACGCCTCGGACCCGTCCGCATCGGCTGGCGCCTGGGGCTGCCCGCCTCGACCTGCCATGCCGTCCTGCGCCGGGCCGGCGCCGCCCGCCTGTCCCACCTGGACCGGGCCACCGCCGAACCCATCCGCCGCTACGAACATCCGGCTCCCGGTGACCTGATCCACGTCGACATCAAGAAACTCGGCAACATCCCCGACGGCGGCGGCTGGCGAACCCAAGGACGTCACCAGGGAAAACTCAACCGCACCGCCACACCGTGGCACACCACCGACGCCCGGGGCGGCGCCCGGCTGGGCTACGCCTACCTGCACACCGCCCTGGACGACCACTCCCGGCTGGCCTACACCGAGATCCTGGCCGACGAGACCAAGGAAACCGCCGCCGGGTTCTGGCGGCGAGCCCATGCCTGGTTCGCCGGCCATGGCATCACCATCGTCCGGGTCCTGACCGACAACGGATCCTGCTACGTGTCGCGGCTGTGGCATCAGACCTGCACCCAGCTCGGCGTCCGGGTGAAAAAGACCCGCCCCTACCGGCCACAAACCAACGGCAAGGTCGAACGCTTCCACCGCACCCTGACCGAGGAATGGGCCTACGCAAAGCCCTACACCAGCGAAAATGCCCGCCGCAAAGCCCTACCCCGATTCCTGCACACCTACAATCACCATCGCCACCACACCGCCGTCAACGGCCCTCCCGCCAGCCGCGTTCCCAACCTCTCTGGGCAGAACACCTAGTGCCTTGAGCGCGGCCTGGGCCTGCCCGAGATGGTCGTCGCCGAACGGCCGCAGCACGATCGTGTCCGCGCCGCTCTCCTCCAGCGTCCGCACCTTGGCCGGGACCTCCGACGCCGGGCCGATCAGCCCGAACACCTCGTCCACGGGCACACCGAGGAACCCGGCCTGACCGGTCAGCGCTGTCGCCCGGATCGCGGCGGCCTTCGCCGCGTCGCCCTCGACGTGCAGGAACGCGAACGTGATGATCTCGTGGTCGTCACCCCCACCACCCCGGCGGATGTGTCCGAGCGACTCGGCGATCTGCGGTGGCTGAAGGCCCTCCACCAGGATCGTGCCGTCCGCGACCCGGCCGGAGAGCTCCAGCGAGCGCGGCTTCACCACACCCGTCACGATCGGCGGCACCACCCGCGGCGGGTGTACCAGCTTGATGCCCTCCAGCTGCACCTCACGGCCGTCGACATCGACCGTCTCCCCGTTGAGCAGATCGCGGATCGCGACGATGCTCTCCTCCAGCAGTGCCAGCGGAGACTTGGGCGCGTTGCCGATCCGGCGCATCCAGTCACCCACGCCGTGACCGATTCCGGCCACGATGCGACCGGGGTGCACGCGGGCCAGCGTGGCGATCTCCATGGCGTAGACCGCCGGACTGCGGAACGGGGCCGGGGCGATGCCGATGCCGACACGCAGGCGGGTGGTGGCGGCCAGGGCGAGCGCGGCGGCGCTGATGCCACCGTTCCAGCCGAGGTCCTCCACCACCCACAGGTCGTCGGCGCCGGCCGCCTCACACGCGGCGGCGAACTCCGGGAGCTCCTCGGGGGCGCGGTTACAGTCGAACATGACTCCGATTCGCGACATCACGCGAGACTAAGCGCCTCCGGCAGCGGCTTCGAGTGCAATACCGAAAGCCGGGTGACCGCGCGTGTCAGGACCACGTAGAGGCGGTTCAGGCCCTTCGGCTCGGCGTCGACGATGTCGGTCGGCTCGTGCACGATCACGTGGTCGTACTCCAAGCCCTTGACCAGCGTCGCCGGGACCACGGTGATCCGCGCCGGGTCGTCCACCTGATCCGGGGTCGAGTGCGCGAGACCGGCCGCGTCCAGGTGCGCGCGGAGCCGGTCCACCGCCGTGTCGGCCGCGATCACCGCGACCGAACCCTCGTGCGTCAACGCGGCGGTCACCTCGGTCAGCGTCCGCGCGTCCAGGTCGTCGGGGTCCGGCACGGCGATGACGGAGAGGTCACCGTCGCGGCGCAACGACACGGCCTCCGGCACGTTCACCCCGAGGGCCGGCAACAGGCGGTTGGCAAGAGCCACAACAGCCTCCGGTACGCGGAAACCGATGGTCAGCGGCACGACGGCGGCCTCCGGTTTGCCCAGATGCGCGAGGATGTCCCGCCAGTCGGTCGTCGCCCACGGGGCGGTGCCCTGCGCCAGGTCGCCGAGCAGCGTGATCGACCCGTGCTCGCTGCGCCGGGCGATCGCACGAGCCTGCATCGGTGACAGATCCTGCGCCTCGTCCACCACCACGTGACCGAAACTGGTCTCCCGCTCCAGGAGCCCGGCCGCCTCGTCGAGCAGCAGCAGATCGGCCACGCTGAACCGGGCCGACTTGACCGTCTTCGGCGGTTTCACCCAGCGGATCGCCTCGCGTTCCTCCTCGGTGAACACGTCACCGGCCAGCTCCGGCTCGGTCAGCAGGGCCACCACCAGCGACTCCGGGGTCACCGCCGGCCACGCGGCATCGAGGAACTCCGTCACCGGCGCGATCCGGCTCATCCTGCGCAGCCACGGGTCGCTCGGCGAGTTGCCGGTCCGGTACTCCGACTGGCGCTGCAGCAGGCCCACCACCCGGGCGCGGACCCGTTCCCGGCCCACCGAGTACGGCAGGCCCTCCCGCCGGGCCTCGTCGACGATCCGTCGCAGCGGTTCCACGTCGATGCGCCACCGGTACGAGCCGTCCGAGACCATGATCGGCTCGGTGGGCTTGCTGACCCGGTCCCACAGCATGCGGTGGAGCGCCTCTGCCATTCGTACGTCATGTTTGAGAGCCGTGGCCGCAAGCGGATCGCCTGCCTTGACCGGCGCCCGGCCGACCAGCTCGTCCACCGTGGACTGCAGCACCTCGACCTCGCCGAGCGTCGGCAGCACGGCCGAGATGTAGGAGAGGAACGCGGTGTTCGGACCGACGATCAGCACCTTCGACTTCCGCAGCCGTTCCCGGTGCAGATAGAGCAGGTAGGCGGCGCGGTGCAGGCCCACAGCGGTCTTACCGGTGCCCGGCGCGCCCTGCACGCAGATCGAATCGGCCAGGTCGGCGCGTACCAGCTCGTCCTGCTCCGGCTGGATCGTCGCGACGATGTCCCGCATCGGGCCGACGCGTGGGCGCTCGATCTCGGCGGTCAGGATGCGGCTGCTCGTGCCCAGCTCCTCACCGCGATCCAGGTGCTCGTCCTCGAAGCTGGTCAGCTCACCCTTGACGAACCCGAACCGGCGGCGTGTCGAGATGCCCTGCGGATCACGCACGCTGGCCCGGTAGAACGACCGGGACAGCGGTGCCCGCCAGTCCAGCACCATCGGCTCGCCGGCGTCGTCGGTGACGTGCCGGCGCCCGATGTGGTACGCCGCGTCCTCCTCGTCGATGTCGAGGCGGCCGAAGAAGAGCGGGGTGTCCGGGTCGTCGGCCAGTTCCTTGACCCGGCGGGCCATGTGCCGGCCCAGCTGCTCGGCGGTGTAGGAGTCGCCGGCGACCTTGTCACCGGTGGAGAAGAGGGCCTGGGCGCGGTCGCGCATCCGGCGCAGCGCTGCCCGTGAGCTCTCCAGGTGGGTGCGTTCGGTGGAGAGTTCGGTGTCGAGATCAGTGGTGGGCACAGGTCGTCCTCGAAAGTTGAACGAGCTGCTCGCGTATCCGGAGGGCGGGTCGGCCGCCCTGCGGCGCGGGGACGCCCGCTGCGGTGCTTGCTCACCACGGCCGTCAAGCGGTCCTCCACGGTACGGAGGAAGTGTCGGCTTCGCTACCGATTTATCACTCCCGCAGGTGACTGCCGGGCGCGGTACTCTAGCCGATTTCCTTGATGCCGGTGGAATATGCGACACCTGCGGCGGAGCGCCGGGCGGTCGAGGTTCAGGACATTCTTGCCGGGCAGGGGAGACATCGGGCTCCCTCTGTTCCCGACCTGCTTCTTGCGGCGATCGCTGAGGATGCGGGCCTGACCCTGCTTCATGTCGACAAGGACTTCGAGATCATCTCGGAAGCCACTGGGCAGCGAGTGGAGCGCCTGCGTCTGAACTGATCCCCACCGGAAAGAATGGGGGGATGGCGGAGCAGGTGGATGGAGCGGCGAACGCGCGGATCACGGACGCGCGGACACTGCGGGCGCTGGCACACCCGGCGCGGATCGAGATCGTCGACCATCTGTCGACGACCGGAGCCTCGGTGACCGCGACCGAGTGCGCCGAACTGGTCGGGCTGTCGCCGAGCGCCACCAGCTATCACCTTCGGGAGCTGGCGAAATACGGCCTGGTCGAGCAGGCTCCGAGTCGCGGTGACGGCCGGGAGCGACTGTGGCGCGCGGTGAACTCCAGTCTGTCGATCGAGGGGGACGTGGACGCCCCCGAGTCGCTGGCCGCCGAGCGGGCCCTGGTGGACGTCTACATGGACCGGGACATCACCCGTGTCCGGGACTTCATGGAGCGGCAGGTCGACGAGCCGCGGGAGTGGCGCGAGGCCAGCGCCCTGATGGGTCAGCAGCTGCTGGTCACCGCGGCCGAGCTGGCCGAACTCAACGAGAAGGTGCGCGCCCTGACGGAGCCCTATCGGCTCCGCGAGCGGCAGGCGGACGCGCCGGCCGGAGCCCGCCAGGTCACCCTCCAGTATCGGGTCTTTCCCATGCGGTGACCGACGTACGGCCTTGCGCCCCGCAGATGTGAAGGATTACTTTCGAAGTATGTCCTTCACATCTGCCACGCCGCGCTGGGCCGACGTCTATCTGGTGGCCACCGGCCGGGGGATCTCGGTCTGCGGTGACGTGCTGGCGACGTTCGCCCTGGCGCTCGTCCTGCAGGAGGCGGGGCACGGCGGTCTGGCCGTCTCCGGGCTGCTGCTCGCGTCCACCCTGCCGATCGCCCTGCTCGCGCCGCTGGCGGGCCGGCTGGCCGATCGTGTGGACAGCCGGACGATCCTGGTGGTCGTGGGCCTGGCACAGTCCGGGGTCTGTGCGGCGCTGGCCTTCAGCACCCACCCGGTCCTGATCATCTGCCTGGTGACACTGCTCGCCTGCGGTCTGGCGCTGACCATGCCGACGATCTCCGCGCTGGTCCCACGCATGGTGTCGCGTGCCGACTTCCCACGAGCCAGCGGCATCGTCGCGAGCGCCGGACAGATCGGCATGCTGGTCGCTCCCGCGCTGGCCGGGATCCTGGTCGGACAGACCGGCCAGCGTCTGCCCCTGCTGCTCGACGCGGTGAGCTATCTCGGACTGGTGGTGGTGGGCCTGCTGGTGCGGACCCGCCGGCACGGCGGGACGGAGCGGGCGAAGGCCGAGGCCGCGTTCCGCCTGCGTGACGACCGGACGCTGCTGGTGATGACCGTCGCGGTCGCGGCCGTCGTCGCCGGGGTCAGCGCGATCAACGTCTTCGACGTGTTCTTCGTCCGCGAGACCCTGGGCGCCTCCACGACCCTGTACGGCCTGGTCGCCGCCTCGTGGACGGCCGGAATGCTGCTGGGCAACCCCATCGCCGGGCGCCTGCCGGAGCGTCGGCGCACCGTCGGGACGGTGCTGTTCCTGCTGGGCGGCGCCTGTGCCGCAGTCCTGGTCGGCGGCGTGGTCGCACAGTCGGCGTGGTGGCTCGTCCCGCTCTGGATGCTCGGCGGCGTCTTCAACGGCGCACTCAACGTCACCACCAGCGTGCTGATCGCCGACCGGGTGCTTCCGGAGGCGCATGGCCGGGCCTTCTCCCTGTTCGGTGCCTCGGTGCAGGCGGCGGGCATCGTCGGGTTCTTTGTGGCCGGGCCACTCACCGAGATGTTCGATCCACGGGTTCTGGTGGTCGGTGCCGGAGCGGCCGGTCTACTGGCCGCGCTCGCCTGCCTGCCGCTGGTGCGATTTCAGCCACCACCGGCCTCGCGGACCACCATGCGGGACGAGATCGGGGATAACGTCGCAGCATGAGCGACAGCGTCCGTCGGCCCCGGGTCGGGCACATCCAGTTCCTCAACTGCCTGCCGATCTACTGGGGGCTGATGCGCTCGGGCGCTCTGCTCGACGTCGACCTGCACAAGGACACCCCCGAGCGGCTCAGCGCCGGCCTGGTCGCCGGTGACCTGGACATCGGCCCGATCACGCTGGTCGAGTTCCTGCGCCACGCCGACGAGTTGCTCCTGCTGCCCGACCTGGCCGTCGGCAGCGACGGTCCGGTGCTCTCGGTCAACCTGATCTCCACCCGGCCGCCGGCCGAGCTGGACGGCCGCCCGGTGGCGCTCGGCTCCACCTCGCGGACCGGCGTGATGCTGGCGCAGATGCTGCTCTCCGAGCGTTACGGCGCGGAGCCGGAGTATTTCCGCTGCCCACCCGACCTGTCGCAGATGCTCATGGAGGCCGACGCCGGTGTGCTGATCGGTGACCCGGCGCTGCGGGCGATGTATGAGGCTCCAGGCCGCGGCCTGCAGGTGATCGACCTGGCCGAGGCGTGGAAGGAGTGGACCGGCCTGCCGATGGTGTTCGCGGTCTGGGCGGTCCGCAAGGATTTCGCTGCCGCGCACCCGGGGCTGGTCAAGGATGTGCACGAGGCGTTCCAGCGATCCCGTGATCTGTGTCTCGGCGAACTCGACGAGGTCGCCGAGGCGGCGGCCCGCTGGGAGCCTTTCGACGCGGCGACGCTGGCCAACTACTTCCGGGCGCTCGACTTCTCCCTCGGGGAGCGGCAGATCGCCGGGGTCCGTGAGTTCGCCCGGCGTGCGGCCGAGCGCGGTGAGGTGCCGCCGCTGCCCGCCGACGGACCGGCCTTCGCCGACGTTTGATCTTCACGGCGGTGCGGCCTTAAGATCCCCGGACTCGCCGGCCGATCACCTTCGACCGGCCGTCCGAGTTCGAAATCGGTGACCATGCGTCTGCGTGCCCTGATCAGCCGTTTTGCCCTGACCGTCGCGGTGTCGGGGCTGGCCGCCGGCGGCCTCGCCCTGCCGGCCCATGCGGAGTCGGAGGTAGGGGATTTCGCCTACGTCGGGATCCTCAGCCCGGAGACGGTGACCGTGATCAACGGTCAGTCGAAGACGGTCAAGTTCGACCTCTACAACCTCAGCACGGTGACGGCCGAGCGCGTGGTGCTGCACTTCGGCAGCACCGCGAAGCCGATCAGCGCGGACCTCGGCTTCACCGCGCCCGCCGGCTGCGACGAGACCTCGTGTGTCATCGGTGACCTCAAGCCGGGACAGCGGCGCGGCGTCAAATTCACGGTGAAGCCGACCGCTCTCGACCCGGCGAAGAGCATCGTGCTCTCCACGTCGGTCGGCGGGCAGGCCAGTGACGAGACGTCGATCGCCGTGGTGGGCACGGACAAGGCCGGCGCCGACATCGAGGTCGACGACATCGCCGATCTCAAGCTGAGCGCCGGCGGATCGGCCGAGGTCCCGGTCCGGATCCGCAACAGCGGCAACAAGGACGTCACGGCCCTCGGCCTGGTGGTGGCCGCCCCGGCCGGCCTGACGCCCGCACTGAACTACAGCAACTGCGAGCAGGACCCCGATCTCGGCGGCTTCGTCTGTGTCTTCAACGACACGCTCGCCGCGGGTGGGGTCTTCAGCCTGCCGGAGAACACACCGCTGCGGATCAAGGTGCCGGCCGGTGTGGCCGGGCCGTACGACTACCCGGTCCTGGTGGCTGCGGTCGGTCTCACCGACAAGTACGTCTTCGACTTCGCGAAGCGGACCGCCGGAGCCTCCGGCAGGGAGCTGAAGCTCGAGTCGGCCGCCTCCATCTCGGCCAAGGAGCCCGACGCCGTCGACGACCTCAACGAGGACGACAACTTCAGCGAGTTCACGGTGTCCGTGCCGAAGACGGCCGCGGACAGCGCGGCGGTTGGTGGCGTGTTCAAGGGCGAAGCCGGTGACGACCGCACGGTCAAGGTGGGCGTGCACAACCTCGGCCCGTCCGGGACGATCCCACCCGGCCTCGCCTGGATCCAGTACGCGCACGTCAAGCTGCCGACCGGGGTGCTGCTGACTACGGTCGACATGCGGTGCATCCCGGGTACCTCGCCCACCGACATCGACGAGACGGTCACCGACCTGTCCGAGGTCACCGACCTGATCTGCATCGTTCTGGAGAGCGTGCCGGACGACGGCCGCTACCTGTTCACCCTGTCCGCCGAGATCCAGGACGCCGAGCACAAGGCGGGTTCGGTCACCGTCGACGGCGGTGTACAGGACGCCAAGCGAGGCAACAACCGGGCGGCCCTCACGGTCGAGACCACCGGCGGTACGGGCGGTGGCCTCCCGATCACGGGTGCGCCGGCCGGCATGGTCGCCGGTGGCGGCGTCGTGCTGCTGGCGGCGGGCCTGATCGCCTTCCGGCTGGCCCGCCGCCGTCGGATCGTCACGGTCGTCGAGTAGGACCCGTCAGTCGGTCAACAGGGTGTCGAGCGCGGCCACGTCGGCCGCGCTCAGACTCCAGGAGCCGGCCGCTGCGTTCGCCTGGACCTGCTCGGCCGTGGTCGCGCCGGCGATGACGCTGGTCACCGCGGGCTGGGCGGCGAGCCCGGCGATGGCCACGTCGAGCACGCTGTGCCCGCGCTCGGCACCGAAGGCGGTCAGAGCCTCGATGGTGTCCCAGTCGGCGCGGGCGAGCCACGACGCGTACCGCTCGTTCGCCATCCGGGTGCCGGCCGGCGGCTGCTCACCACGCCGGTACTTGCCGGTGAGCAGGCCGGACTCCAGCGGGAAGAAGGGCAGGAATCCGAGCCCGAACCGCTCGCAGGCCGGGATGACCTCGGTCTCGACCTTGCGCTCGATCAGGCTGTACTGGTTCTGCGCGCTGATGAACCGGGTCAGGTTGCCGCTGCGGGCGACCCAGTCGGCGTCGGCGATCTGCCAGCCGGAGAAGTTCGAGTTGCCCAGGTAGCGGACCTTGCCCGAGCGGACCAGGTCGTCGAGGGCGGACAGGGTCTCCTCGATCGGGGTGGCCGCGTCCGGGGCGTGCATCTGATACAGGTCGATGTGATCGGTCTCGAGCCGTCGCAGCGAGGCCTCGACCGCCCGGACGATGTAACGCCGCGCTCCGCGGGCCTCGAAGTCGCGCCCGTTGAGGCCCTCCATGTCCATGCCGAACTTGGTGGCCAGCACCACCTCGTCACGGCGGCCCTTGAGCGCGGCACCGAGCAGCTGCTCGGACGATCCGTGCGGGGTGCCGTAGATGTCGGCGGTGTCGAACAGGTTGATGCCGGCGTCGAGGGCGGCGTCGACGACCTCGCGGGTGCCGTCGGCGTCGAGCTTGCGGCCGAAGTTGTTGCAGCCGATGCCGACCACGGACACGACGAGACCCGAGTCGCCCAGGCGGCGGTAGGTCATCTCGCTCATGAACCACTCCAAGTAACTAGTTGTCGATGAACACGCCTGGTAGCGTGACGTAACGCTGCGTCCATCATGGACTTACCCACGATCGGTCCATGGTGGACGCGGCCCCTCGGTCAGTCCTCCTCCGGGGAGAGGGCCAGATCGCGGTAATGCGGGCGCAGCACGTCGGTCAGCGGGACGTGCCGCACCTTGACCGGCGGCGCGTCGAGCGCACGTAACAGCAGCTCAGGCGGTGCCATCCGGGCCGGCCGCTCGCGCAGGCGGCCCAGGCTGATACCCGGCGACCAGAAATCGGCCAGCCGGGCGTCCAGTGGCTCGTCCTCGATCGCCAGCGGATCGACGGTCTCCTCCGGCACCGGTGTTCCGCGCAGCGCTTCGAGCAGCCGTTCCCGGTCGCGGCCGCGCCACGCCAGCACCAGGAACGGGTCGTCGTCGAAGGCCTCGGCCATCACGTAGAGCGCCGCCGAGCCGTGCTTGCAGGGCACACCCCAGTCCGGGCAGGAGCAGTCGATGTCCAGCCGGTCCGGGAAGAGTGGCAGGCCCAGTTCGGTGAAGAGGTCGACGATCTCGTGCGGCATCTCGCCGGCGAGCAGCGCGGCCCGGTACAGCGCCCGGGACGCGAGCGCGTCGATCGCGCCTGCCCACTGCGCGTCGTCGTACGAGGAGATCCGGATCTTGACCTCGTATGGCTTGGGCCGTGATCCCTGCACACGGGCCAGAACCCGTCCCGGAGTCAGGGCGAAGTCGATGACCTGCCCCTTCCGCGCGTAGGTGCGGCCGCGAGCGAGACGGCCCGCGTCGCAGACCTCCTCCAGCACGTCCACGAACCGGCGCGACCACCACTGCTCGCCGATCTTGCCGCGTTTCGACCGCACGGCGAGGCCACCGTCGACCTTGATCGGGGCGGCGTGCTCGAAGAAGGCCATCTCAGCGCACCGCCGCCGGGTCGAGGGCGAACAGTTCACGCAGCTGGTCGGTGTTCAGCTCGCTGATCCACTCCTCGCCGGTGCCGACGACCGAGGAGGCCAGTGCCTTCTTCCGCTCGATCATCGCGTCGATCTTCTCCTCCAGCGTCCCGGTGCAGATGAATTTACGCACCTGCACGTCGCGGGACTGCCCGATCCGGTACGCCCGGTCGGTCGCCTGGTCCTCGACGGCCGGATTCCACCACCGGTCGAAATGGACGACGTGGTTGGCGGCAGTCAGGTTGAGGCCGGTGCCGGCGGCCTTGAGCGAGAGCAGGAACAGCATGGGCTCGTCCGACGTCTGGAACCGCTCGACCAGTTCGTCGCGTCGGGACTTGCTCAGACCGCCATGCAGCCAGAGCACCGGACGGTCGGTGTGCGCCGCGAGGTACGGCTGCAGGAGGGTGCCCCACTCGGCGTACTGCGTGAAGATCAGGGCCTTGTCGCCGTCCTCGACGATCTCGTCGGCGAGTTCCTCGAGCCGGGCCAGCTTGCCGGACCGCCCGGGCAGCCGGGAGCCGTCCTTGAGCAGGTGGGCCGGGTGATTGCAGACCTGTTTGAGCTTCATCATGGCGGCCAGCACGTTGCCGCGCCGCTGGATGCCCTCGCTGCTCTCGATCTCGGCCATCATGTCCTCGACGACCGCCTGGTAGAGGGTGGCCTGCTCGGGCGTGAGGGAGCACCACACCTTCATCTCGTTCTTCTCCGGAAGGTCCGAGATGATCGTCTTGTCGGTCTTGAGGCGGCGCAGCACGAACGGCCCGGTCGCCCGTTTCAGCGCGGCCGTGGCGTCCTCGTCCTGCCGGGTCTCGATCGGCTCCTGGAACCGGCGGCGGAACCGTTTCGCCGGCCCGAGCAGCCCCGGATTGCAGAAGTCCATGATCGACCAGAGTTCGGCCAGATGGTTCTCCACCGGCGTGCCGGTCAGGGCCAGCCGGGTCCGGGCCGGGATGGTGCGGACCGCCTGCGACTGCCGGGTCCCGCTGTTCTTGATCGCCTGAGCCTCGTCGCAGACCACCCGGCTCCACCGCACCCCGCGCAGCGTCTCCAGGTCGCGCAGCGCCGTGCCGTAGGTGGTGATCACCAGATCGGCCTCGGCCACCGCCGCGTCGAACTCACTCCCACGCTGCCGGGTGCCACCGTGGTGCACGTACACGCGCAGGCTCGGCGCGAACCGCCCGGCCTCCTTGAACCAGTTGCTGACCAGCGACATCGGGCAGATCAGCAGGGTCTTCGAACCCTCGTCGGTGAGCAGCAGCGACAGGGTCTGCGCGGTCTTGCCGAGACCCATGTCGTCAGCGAGGATGCCGCCCAGCCCGAGACGACCCAGGAAGTTCAACCACGAAAGACCCCTCTCCTGGTACGGACGGAGCGCGCCCTGGAATCCGGGCGGTGTCGGCATCGGGCTCAGGCGTTCGGAAGCCTGCCCCGAGAGCAGGTCGCCGAGATCGCCGTCGGCATCCACCTCGACCAGCGGCAGATCCTCCTCGCCGCCCTCGACCACCTGTTGCAGCAGCTCACCAGCGGTCATCTCGCCCTCGCGCCGGCTGCCGACCGCTTTGAGCGCAGCCTTGAGCTGCCGGTCGTCGAGCTCCACCCACTGCCCGCGCACCCGCACCATCGGCACCTTGAGGCGGGCCAGCTCGGCCAGCTCCGCGGCGCTCACCACGCTGTCGCCGATGACCAGGTCGAGCCGGAAGTCGACCAGCTGCTCCAGCCCGAACCCGGAGTCCGCGGCCGCTCGCGACGACGTACCCGATTTCGATCTCGTCCGGGTGGTCAGCTTGAGCCCGACCGCCTTGCGCCCGGCCCACGCCGGGAGCTGCACACCGAACCCGGCCGCCTGCAGCAGCGGCGCGGCCTGGCGGAGGAACTCGTACGCCTCGGCGGTGCTCAGTGACATCGCGGCCGGCCGCTGTTCGAGCAGGGCCACGTGCAGCAGCGGGAACAGCCGAACGGCCCGGCCCAGCCCGGCGAGCAGCGTCTCGTCCGGCCGCTGCGGGAGCCCGGGGAAGCGGCCACCGGCCCACACGTCCTCGGCCGGCAGATAGAGCGCCGGGTCCTCGGCGGACTGGAGCGCGAACTCGAGCCACCACTCGTCGGTGTCCTCGCCCGGCTCGATCAGGCGGAAACTGACCCGAACCGGCCCGTTCGCCTCGTTCGCGGCCCGCATCCAGTCCTCGAGCGCCCGGCGCAGGTCGCGCACGTCGGCGTCGGCGGCCCCGGGAAGTGTCGGTTCGGCGGTGAGGGCGGCGAGCCAGCGGTCGGGCAGGGCCGCCTTCGGGCCGGGACGCTGGCCGACCATGAGCCGGTCGGGCAGCACCGAGCGGGCCGCGCTGTCGAGCAGCCACTCCAGAGCGTCACGCAGCGTACGGCCGATCGGTTGACTCTCCGCAATCGCCCGGACCACCGGAGGCATCCCGGCCGCGAAGTCCCGGAAGGCCGCCGTGTCGGCCCCGGTCAGCACCGGCCGCCAGCGGGCGGCCGGCACTCCGCCCTCGATCACCAGCTGAGGCAGCATCCGGCCGCGCCGGGCCAGGTCGCAGGCGTAACCGGCGAGCAGGCTCAGATAACGCAGTGACGCGCCGGCGACCCACGAGCCGTCCGGGTCGGGCTCTGCCAGCTCGCCGAGGACCGCGAGCGCCTCGTCCCCCGGGACGGTCAGCGTCGGGACCGTCCATTCGCCGAGCTTGACCCCGCGGGCCGTGCTCTCGAGGCCGGTCTCCGGCGAGGGCAGCGGTCCCCGTCCGGTCCCGGGAAGGGTGAGCCGCACCGTGCCGGCGACCGCGGCGTCGATGCCGGGAAGGTCAGACGTGGCGAACGGGTGCGGACGCGACCGTGACCGGGAGGTCGTGGTCAGCGGCAGGCCGGGATCCTCGGCCCAGATGATCAGTCCACTTCCGGGCACCCAGCCACCGTGCACGACGAGCACTTCCACCCCCTGAAATGTCCGTCGAGCCTATCCGCCGTACAGGGTCGTCCCGGTGACCCTCGCCGCTGACGATCGACGCCCGCTGGACGTACGCTTCAGATCGTGACCGCGAACCCGGAGATCGACAGCATCCTGCAGCGCGGAGCCGACGGCGGCCGCATCACGCCCGAGGAGGCGTTGCTGCTCTATACCGAGGCCCCGTTCCACGCGCTGGGCGAGGCGGCCGACGCGGTACGGCGCCGGCGTTATCCGGACGGCATCGTCACGTACCTGATCGACCGCAACATCAACTACACCAACGTCTGCGTGACGGCGTGCAAGTTCTGCGCGTTCTTCCGGGCCCCCAAGCACTCCGAGGGCTGGTCGCACCCGATCGAGGAGATCCTGCGCCGGGCCGGTGAGGCCGTCGAGCTGGGCGCCACCCAGGTGATGCTCCAGGGCGGCCACCACCCCGACTACGGCGTGGAGTATTACGAGAATCTCTTCTCCTCGGTCAAGCAGGCCTACCCGCAGCTGGCGATCCACTCGATCGGCCCGAGCGAGATCCTGCACATGGCCAAGGTCGACGGCGTCTCCATCGAGGACGCGGTGATCCGGATCAAGGCGGCCGGCCTCGACTCGATCGCCGGCGCCGGTGCCGAGATGCTGCCGGACCGGCCGCGCAAGGCCATCGCCCCGCTCAAGGAGAGCGGCGCCCGATGGCTCGAGGTGATGGCGATCGCCCACCGGCACGGGCTCTCCTCGACCGCGACCATGATGATGGGTACGGGTGAGACGAACGCCGAGCGCATCGAGCACATCCGGATGATCCGTGACGTGCAGGATCTGGCCGTGGCCAACGGCTACTCCGACGTGCCCGTCGAACAGTCGCACGAGGTCGGCGGGTTCCGGGCGTTCATCCCGTGGACGTACCAGCCCGAGAACAACCACCTGAAGGGCCGCACCCAGGCCACCACGATGGAGTATCTGCGGTTCATCGCGGTCTCGCGGCTGTTCTTCGACAACGTGGCCCACCTGCAGGCGTCCTGGCTCACCACGGGCAAGGACATCGGCCAGCTGTCGCTGCACATGGGTGTCGACGACCTGGGCTCGATCATGCTCGAGGAGAACGTGATCTCCTCGGCCGGAGCCAAGCACCGGTCGAACCTGCAGGAGCTGATCTCGATGATCCGCACCGCGGACCGCATCCCCGCGTGGCGCGACACCTGGTACAAACACCTGGCCGTGCACTGGACGCCCGCCGACGACCCGACCGACGACCGGGTGGTCTCGCACTTCTCGTCGATCGCCCTGCCGGGCGGCGGCGTCCGCAAACAGCTCCCGCTGGTCGAGGCGTCCTGACTTAAACCAGTCCCTTCGGGGGGTGGCAGTCAGCCGTTCGGCCAGGTTCGGATCGTCGGACCGGTGAGGCCGGGTTGCTCCTTCGTAACGAGCCCGCCGGTTGGCTGTACCGGGTCCTTTCCGCTGGTTACGTTGCCTGTGTAAGGCACCGGAACAACTTATACGTCGCCTGCCGCGGTCAGCGTTGGTGACGAGCAGTCGGACCCGACCGATGGCGGTCGTATATATAACGCACAAGGCGCGGGCGGGATGGGTGACCATCCCGCCCGCGCTGTTATCTGGCAGGCTTGCCTGGTGACGCGCGCAGATTTGGACAAGCAGCCGCATGAGGTCGCCGAGATGTTCGACGGCGTGGCCAGCAGGTATGACCTGACCAACACCGTCATCTCGTTCGGCCAGGACCGTGGCTGGCGCCGCGCCACCCGCGCGGCCCTCGGGCTGCGGCCGGGGGAGCGGGTGCTGGACGTGGGCGCGGGCACCGGCGTCTCGACCGAGGAGCTGAGCCGTTCGGGCGCGTTCGCGGTCGGCGCCGACATCTCGGTGGGCATGCTGCGGGCCGGCCGCCGGGTGCGGGCCGAGGTGCCGTTGCTCGCCGGGGACGCGCTGAAACTGCCGTTCGCGGACGGTGTCTTCGACGCGGTCACGATCTCCTTCGCGCTCCGTAACGTCGTGGACACGGCGGCTGCGCTCCGTGAGTTCGCGCGGGTGACCCGGCCGGGTGGCCGCCTCGTCGTGTGCGAGTTCAGCCACCCGACGAACGGACCCTTCCGGACCGTCTACCTCCAGTACCTGATGCGGTCGCTGCCGACGGTGGCTCGCGCGGTGGCGAGCAATCCGGAGGCGTATGTCTATCTCGCCGAGTCCATCCGCGCGTGGCCGGACCAGGAGGGCCTGGCGTCCCGGATCGCCGCCGCCGGACCGTGGGACCGGGTGGGCTGGCGGAACCTGAGCGGCGGGATCGTGGCGCTGCACCGCGCTACCAGGGTGTAAAACGGGAATTCTCCCAGCAAAGCGGTAAATGCGCTGTTTAGCTCGGATCATGACTGATATCGGGCAACTGGACGACACTGACATCGACCTCGCGATCGACGAGGGTGAGGCCGGCGAGCGCCGCGCCACCGAGCTGGCCAGCCGGCTGCGGATGGTGGCGGCGCAGGATCCCGATCTTGCTCAAGACCTGGTCGAAGAGCTGATCACAGCCCTGGACCGGGCTATGGGCGGGACCATCCGGCAGCACCTCGACGGCCCGGCACTCGGCGTGGCGGACCGGGTCCTTCGGGCTCCTGAGCAGGGGCGTTAGTGTCGGAGGAACAATTAGGCGGACCTAAGCGCAAAGATCTTCGATAGTCGGCCTACACTCCGATCGAGGCATGCTTGTGAACTAATTCACGAGCGTCGCGCGAGGGAGGTTGGCCGTGAGCGACCGCGGAACGATGGGGATCGTCGCCGACGAGGCAGACGTGATCGTGGTCGGAGCGGGCCCCGGCGGATCGGCCGCCGCGTATCACCTCGCCCGGCACGGCGTACGTGTTCTGCTTCTCGAGAAGACCGAGTTCCCGCGCGAGAAAGTGTGCGGCGACGGCCTCACTCCCCGTGCGGTCCGCCAGCTCATCCGGATGGGTGTCGACACCTCCGAGAAGGCCGGCTGGCTGCAGAACCGCGGCCTGCGGGTGATCGGTGGCGGCGTGCGCCTCGAGCTGGACTGGCCCGAGCTGGCCAGCTTCCCCAACTACGGCCTGGTCCGGACCCGGATGGACTTCGACGACATGCTGGCGCAGCGGGCCGTCGAGGCCGGCGCCCTGCTGAAGACCGGTGTCAACGTGACCGGGCCGGTGCAGAACGACGACGGGTACGTGATCGGCGTCGAGGCGAAGATCGGCCCCGACAAGGAGCCGGTCCAGTACCGCGCGCCCCTGGTGATCACCGCGGACGGCGTCTCCGGCAAGTTCCCGCTGGCCCTCGGCCTGGCCAAGCGCGACGACCGGCCGCTCGGTGTCGCGGTCCGGCGCTACTACCACTCGGCCGTGAAGGCCGACGACGACTATCTGGAGTCCTGGCTCGAGCTGCGCAGCGCGCAGGACCCGGCCCGGCTCCTGCCCGGTTACGGCTGGATCTTCGGCCTGGGCGACGGCCGGGTCAACGTGGGCCTGGGCATCCTCAACTCCTCCGACGCGTTCGGCAAGACGAACTACCGTCACCTGCTCACCGACTGGCTGGGCAGCACCCCGGAGGAGTGGGGCCTGCGTGACGAGGCCAACGCCGACGGCCCGACCCTCGGTGCCGCGCTCCCGATGGGCTTCAACCGGGTACCGCACTACACCCGCGGTGTGCTGCTGGTCGGCGACTCCGGCGGCATGGTCAACCCGATGAACGGCGAGGGCATCGCGTACGCGATGGAGTCCGGCGAGATGGCGGCCGAGGTGGCGGTGCAGGCTCTGGCCCGTCCGTTCGGCCCCGAGCGCGAGCGGGCCCTGCAGGCGTACCCCGCCGAGTTGAGCGTGCGGTTCGGTGGGTACTACCGGATTGGCGGGATCTTCGTGAAGTTGATCGGCAACCCGCAGATCATGAGGTTGGCCACCAAGTACGGCATGCCGCAGCCGCTGCTCATGAAGTTCGTCCTCAAGCTCCTGGCCAACCTCACCGACCCCAGGGGTGGCGACGCCATGGATCGCATCATCAACGGCTTGACCAAGGTGGCGCCCTCCGTTTGAGCGATGACCGGGCTAATCGGACACAGGGGGCACCCCGACCAAAGGACTACAGAAGCTCAGTATCTAGTGTTAAGCGGCTAACAGTCGTACGGGAGTAGAAATGACGATCAACCCTTACGTCCCGATCGTCGGGTTGCTGATCCTCGGCGCCCTTTTCGCGTTGTTCTCGGTGTCCATCGCACCCATCGTCGGGCCGAAGCGCTTCAACCGCGCGAAGCTCGACGCCTACGAGTGCGGTATCGAGCCGGCGCCACAACCGATCGGCGGCGGGCGGTTCCCGGTGAAGTTCTACCTGACCGCGATGCTCTTCATCATCTTCGACATCGAGACCATCTTCCTCTACCCGTGGGCCGTGTCCTTCGACGCGCTCGGCCTGTTCGGGTTCGTCGAGATGGTCCTGTTCATCCTCACCGTCTTCATCGCCTACGCGTATGTGTGGCGGCGTGGCGGCCTCAACTGGGACTGATGCGCCATGGGAATCGAAGAGAAACTCCCGTCAGGCATCCTGCTGACGAGCGTGGAGAAAGTGTCCAACTGGGCCCGTAAGTCGTCGTTCTGGGGCGCCACTTTCGGCCTCGCCTGTTGCGCCATCGAGATGATGGCTGCCGGCGGTCCCCACTACGACCTCGGGCGATGGGGGATGGAGGTCTTCCGTGCCTCGCCCCGGCAGGCCGACCTGATGATCGTGGCCGGTCGCGTCAGCCAGAAGATGGCCCCCGTGGTCCGCCAGATCTACGACCAGATGCCCGAGCCGCGCTCGGTCATCTCGATGGGTGTCTGCGCCTCGTCCGGTGGCATGTTCAACAACTACGCCATCGTGCAGGGCGTCGACCACATCGTCCCGGTGGACGTTTACCTGCCGGGCTGCCCGCCGCGGCCGGAGATGCTGATCGACGCGATCCTGAAGATGCGCGAAAAGGTCATGGCCCAGCCGCTCGGCCCCAACGGACGCAAGATGCTCGAAGCTCGGCAGGCCGAGGGCCGAGTTCCGATCGTCGCGCCCGGTGCGATGCCGTCGTCCTACCGTGTGGACAAGGTCCGTCGCGAGGAATGGACCCAGGCCGTTAAAGAGGGACGCGAAGAGCAATTGCGGATCGAGAACTGGATGAAGCTCCAGCCGCATTTGCGGGAGGTTCACAAATGAGTATTCAGCCCGGAACTGAGGGTAGCGTTCCGGCGGGTGCCGAATTGGGTGCTCCGGCGCAGACGCCGCCCAGCCCGGATAAGGGCATGTTCGGCGTCCAGGGGACCGGAGACGTCTCCGGCTTCGGTCGCCTGGTCCGCCCCCGACCTGCTGTTTTTGACAGCCCACGGCCTTACGGCGGATATTTCGACGACGTCTATGACGCGTTGGAAGAAGCTTATCCGGCCATCTCGGAAGCCATCGAGAAGGTGGTCGTGGATAGGGCGGAGCTCACACTCCACGTACGCGCCGAGCACATCGTCGACGTATGTCAGGTAATGCGCGACGACGCCTCGCTGCGGTTCGAACTCTGTTCTTCGGTCGACGCGGTCGACTATCTCGGCTCGGATGAGCGCCGTTTTCACGTCGCTTATCAATTGACTTCGATGACCTATCGGCGCCGGGTGCGCCTGGAGGTCGCGGTGGCCGACGGCGTCCCCGTCCCGAGCGTCACCCGGGTCTACCCGACCGCCGACTGGCAGGAGCGGGAGATCTACGACATGTTCGGCGTCGTCTTCCCGGGCCACCCGAACCTCACCCGGATCCTCATGCCGGACGACTGGGAGGGCCACCCCCAGCGCAAGGACTATCCGCTCGGCGGCGTGCCCGTCGAGTACAAGGGCGCCGAGATTCCGCCTCCCGACCAGCGGAGGGTCTACCAGTGACCACATCTGAGTACGCGAGCGAGCGCGAGACCACCGAGGGCCGGGTCTTCACGGTCACGGGCGGCGACTGGGACAGCGTCACCGCCAACATCGACCCGCTCAGCAACGAGAAGATCGTCGTCAACATGGGTCCGCAGCACCCGTCCACGCACGGCGTGCTCCGGCTGGTGCTCGAGCTCGAGGGCGAGACGGTCACCGAGTGCCGCCCGGTCGTCGGCTATCTGCACACCGGCATCGAGAAGAACCTCGAGTACCGGAACTGGACCCAGGGCGTCACCTTCGTCACGCGCATGGACTACCTGGCCAACATGTCCAACGAGACGGCGTACTGCCTCGCGGTGGAGAAGCTGCTCGGCATCGAGGACCAGATCACCGATCGGGCCACCACGATCCGCGTGCTCTTCATGGAGCTGCAGCGGATCGCCTCGCATCTGGTCTGGCTGGCCACCACGGGCATGGAGCTCGGCGCCATCTCGATGATGCTGTACGGCTTCCGCGAGCGGGAGTACATCCTCGACATCTTCGAGGAGACCTCCGGCCTGCGGATGAACAACGGCTACATCCGGCCGGGCGGCCTCGCGCAGGACCTTCCGGAGTCCGCGGTCCGCAAGATCCGCGACTTCCTGAAGTACCTTCCGAAGAAGCTCAAGGAGTACGAAGCCATGCTGTCCGGCCAGGTCATCTGGCAGCAGCGGACGCAGGGCGTCGCCGTGCTGGACGTGACCGGGTGCCTCTCCCTGGGGATCACCGGCCCGGTGCTGCGCTCGGCCGGCCTGCCCTGGGACCTGCGCAAGACCATGCCGTACTGCGGTTACGAGAACTACGAGTTCGACGTGCCGACCGCGACGACCGGCGACGTCTGGGGCCGTTACCTGGTCCGGATGGCGGAGATCCGCGAGTCGCTCAAGATCGTCGAGCAGGCTCTGGACCGGCTGAAGCCCGGCCCGATCTGGATCGCGGACAAGAAGATCGCCTGGCCGTCGCAGCTCGCGCTCGGCCTGGACGGGCTCGGCAACTCGCTCGAGCACGTCGCCAAGATCATGGGTCAGTCGATGGAGTCGCTGATCCACCACTTCAAGCTCGTGACCGAGGGCTTCCGGGTTCCGGCCGGGCAGGTCTACGTCGCAGTCGAGCACCCGCGTGGCGAACTCGGCGTGCACGCGGTCTCCGACGGTGGCACCCATCCGTACCGGGTGCACTACCGCGAGCCGAGCTTCGTGAACCTTCAGGCCATCCCCGCGATGGCCGAGGGCGCCCTGCTGGCCGACGTCATCGCCGGCGGCGCCTCGCTGGATCCCGTGATGGGTGGGTGTGACCGATGACAACGGTGGAATTCTCGCCGGCCGCCGAGCCTCTGGCGGCGAAGCTTCTCGAACCGGCCAGGGAGATCCTGGCCCGGTACCCGGCCGGCCGGGAGCGCTCAGCGCTGCTGCCGCTGCTGCACCTGGTGCAGACCGAGGAGGGCTACGTCAGCCCGGGCGGGGTGGCGTTCTGCGCCGACATCCTGGGCATCAACAAGGCCCAGGTCGGCGCGGTCGCGACGTTCTACACCATGTACAAGCGCCGGCCGACCGGCGAGTACCTGGTCAGCGTCTGCACCAACACCCTCTGCAACGTGATGGGCGGCCAGGAGGTCTACGACGGGCTGGTCGAGCACCTCGGCGTCGGCCACGGCGAGACCTCGGCCGACGGCAAGATCACGCTGGAGCATGCCGAGTGCCTGGCTGCGTGCGACTACGCGCCGGTGGTGACGGTCAACTACGACTTCACCGTCGACCAGGCCACCCCGGAGAGCGCGGTCGAGCTGGTGGAGAACCTGCGCCAGGGCAAGGAGCAGACCCCGGCGCGTGGCGCGCGGATCTGCTCGCTCAAGGAGATGCAGTACCAGCTCGCCGGGTTCGCCGATCCCCGCGACGGCGCGGTCGCCGACGGGGTGGCCGGAGCGCCGACCCTGCGCGGCGTCCGGCTCGCCCAGCAGCACGGTGTCGCGGTGGCCGGGTTCGACCCGGACACCCCGATCACCAAGACCAAGCCGGCCCGGGCCGAGGGCGGGCTCCCGCCCCGCACGGACGAGGCGGACAAGCCGGTCGAGGCCAAGCCGGAGGGCAAGATCGCCTCGGCGGTCAAGAAGGCGGCCACAGCGGCCAAGAGCGCTGCCGGTGCTGTCGCCGACAAGGTGGGGGAGCATCGGCACGCCGGCCGGACCACCGACACCGGCGACGTCAAGGACCCCGAGGTCCGCGCGGCGGAGTCGCGCAACCCCACCGGCGATACCCCGGGCGATCCGGCGACGACCTCACCGGCACCCGGCAATCCCGCCGAGCGGGCCGGCGTGGCGAGCAATGAGCCGGCTGGCGACGGCAAGCCTGCCGGCGACACCCAGCGGGGCGAAAGCATCGTCACCCAGCGCAATGCCGAGCAGAAGCCGGCCACCGTCGACCCGAACCCCGGGTGGCAGAACGTCCGGCCCGGTACCGAGGAGGAGAAGTGACCCAGCCACGGCCGGAGGTCCTTCAGAAGCTGACCCCCGTCCTGACCAAGCGCTGGCTCTCGCCGGACGCGTGGCAGATCGGGGTCTACGAACGCCTCGACGGTTACCTCGCGCTGCGCAAGGCGCTCGACGTGCACCCGGACGACCTGATCCAGCTGGTCAAGGACTCCGGACTGCGCGGCCGGGGTGGCGCCGGCTTCCCGACCGGGCTCAAGTGGGGCTTCATCCCGCAGGGCGACGGCAAGCCGCACTACCTGGTGATCAACGCGGACGAGGGCGAGCCGGGCACCTGCAAGGACCTGCCACTGATGACGTACGACCCGCACTCGCTGATCGAGGGCGCGATCATCGCCTCCTACGCGATCCGCGCGGACCGGGCGTTCATCTACATCCGCGGTGAGGCGGTGCACGCCGCCCGACGGCTGCGCCACGCCGTGCAGGAGGCGTACGCCAAGGGGTACCTCGGTAAGAACATCCTCGGCTCGGGATTCGACCTCGACCTGGTCGTCCACAGCGGCGCGGGGGCGTACATCTGTGGTGAAGAGACCGCACTGCTGGACTCCCTCGAAGGGTTCCGTGGGCAGCCCCGTCTGCGCCCGCCGTTCCCGGCGATCGCCGGCCTCTACGCCAGCCCCACCGTCGTCAACAACGTCGGCACCATCGCCAGCGTGCCGTACATCGTGCTGGGCGGCGCCGACTGGTGGAAGAGCATGGGCACCGAGAAGTCGTCCGGCCCGATGATCTACTCGCTGTCCGGCCGGGTGGTGAACCCGGGCCAGTACGAATGCGGCCTCGGCATCACCCTGCGGGAGCTGATCGAGCTGGCCGGCGGCATGCAGCCCGGTCACAACCTGAAGTTCTGGACGCCGGGTGGCTCGTCGACGCCGCTGCTGACCGCCGAGCACATCGACACCCCGATGGACTTCGAGGGTGTGGCGGCGGCCGGGTCGATCCTCGGGACCACGGCGATGCAGATCTTCTCGGACCAGGACTGCCCGGTCTACAACACGTGGCGGTGGCTGGAGTTCTACCACCACGAGTCGTGCGGCAAGTGCACCCCGTGCCGTGAGGGCAACTACTGGATGGTCCGCACCTACCGGCGGATCCTCGCCGGGCACGGCACCGTCGCCGACCTGGACACCCTCCAGGACACCGCGGACAACATCTTCGGCCGGTCCTTCTGCGGCCTCGGCGACGGCGCGGCGACGCCCGTCGTGTCGACGCTCAAGTGGTTCCGGGACGACTACCTCGGCTACATCGAGGGCCGCACCGCGCCGCGGCTCTCCGAGAAGTCCCTTGTAGGAGCGCACTGATGACCGATGTAGCCAAGAGGGCCGACCAGGTCACCCTCACCATCGACGGCGTCGAGGTGGTCGCCGAGAAGGGCGAGCTGGTCATCCGGGTCGCCGAGCGGATGGGTACAGCCATCCCGCGGTTCTGCGACCACCCGCTGCTCGCCCCGGCCGGGGCCTGCCGGCAGTGCCTGGTCGAGGTGGAGGGCCAGCGCAAGCCGGTCGCCTCCTGCACCCAGACGGTGGCCGAGGGCATGGTGGTGAAGACCCAGCTCAGCTCCCCGGTCGCCGCCAAGGCGCAGGCCGGCGTGATGGAGCTGCTGCTGATCAACCACCCGCTCGACTGCCCCACCTGCGACAAGGGCGGTGAGTGCCCGCTGCAGAACCAGGCGATGAGCAGCGGTCGTGCCGACTCCCGATTCGTGGAGGAGAAGCGGGAGTACCAGAAGCCGATCCACATCTCCAGCCAGGTGCTGCTCGACCGGGAGCGCTGCGTGCTCTGCCAGCGCTGCACCCGGTTCTCCGAGGAGATCGCCGGCGACAAGTTCATCGACCTGATGGACCGGTCCTCCGGCGAGCAGATCAACGTCTACCGCGACGACTTCTTCGGCGGCGACGGCACCGGTGACGGCGAGGTCGGTGACGGCGAGGGCGACGTCCCGTTCAACTCGTACTTCTCCGGCAACACCATCCAGATCTGCCCGGTCGGGGCGCTCACCGGCGAGCAGTACCGGTTCCGGGCCCGCCCGTTCGACCTGGTCTCCTCGCCGAGCGCCTGCGAGCACTGCGCCTCCGGCTGCGCCCAGCGCACCGACCACCGGCGCGGGAAGGTGCTGCGCCGGCTGGCCGGCGACGACGCGGCGGTGAACGAGGAGTGGAACTGCGACAAGGGCCGGTGGGGCTTCCGCTACGCCACCGCCACCGACCGCATCACCACCCCGCTGATCCGCGATGCCAAGACCGGTGAGCTGCGCGAGGCCGCCTGGAGCGAGGCGCTCCTCGCGGCCGCGGAGGGCCTGAAGGCCGCGCGGGAGCGAGGTGTCGGCGTCCTTCCGGGCGGTCGGCTCACGGTCGAGGACGCGTACGCCTACGCGAAGTTCGCCAGGACCGTCCTCGGCACCAACGACGTGGACTTCCGGGCCCGCCCGATCCGCGCCACCGGCTCGCCGCTCGGCGTGACGGAGGAGGCCGAGTTCCTGGCCGCCGCCGTCGCCGGGGTCACCGACGTGACGTACGAGCAGGTCGAGAACGCCCCGTCGGTGGTGATCGCCGGACTGGAGCCGGAGGAGGAGTCACCGATCCTCTTCCTGCGTCTGCGCAAGGGCCACATTCGCAAGAAGCTCCAGGTGACGGCCGTTTCGCCGTACCTCAGCCGGGGTTTGGAGAAGCTCGGTGCCGCGCTCGTCGCGGCAGTCCCCGGTGACGAGGCGCGCATCCTCGCGTCCGACCCCGTGGTGGCTGAGGCCCTCGGCGCCCCCGGTGCCCTGCTCCTCGTCGGCGAGCGTCTGGCGACCGTGCCGGGCGGGCTCAGCGCGGCCGCCGCCCTGGCCGCCCGCACCGGCGCGAAGCTCGCGTGGGTGCCCCGCCGGGCCGGTGACCGTGGCGCGATCGACGCCGGGTGCCTGCCGAACCTGCTGCCCGGTGGCCGTCCGGTCACCGACGCCGCGGCCCGCGCCGAACTGGGCCTGGCCTGGAAGGTCGGGTCGGGCGTCCTGCCCGGCACGCCCGGACGGGACACCGACCAGATCATCGCGGCGGCGGCGGACGGCACCCTCGGTGCGCTGCTGGTCGGTGGCGTGGACCCGGCCGACCTGGTCGACCCGAAGCTGGCCGACGAGGCGCTCGACGCCGTGCCGTTCCTGGTCAGCCTGGAGATCCGGCAGAGCGCCGTGACCCGCCGGGCCGACGTGGTGCTGCCGATCGCACCGGCCGTGGAGAAGGCCGGCACGTTCATGGACTGGGAGGGCCGGCTCCGGTCGTTCGACGCTGTGCTGAAGGGCACCTCGATGACCGACGGCCGTGTGCTCGAGGCGATCGCCGCCCTGCTGGACACCACCCTGAACACCGGTGACGTCATGGCGATCCGCCGTGAGCTGGGCGGTCTGCCCGGCTCCGCGGTGGCCCGCCCGGCCGTGCCCGCCGCCGCAGCCGCGGACGCGGCCCGGCCCGGCGAGCACGAGGCGGTCCTCGCCACCTGGCACCAGCTGATCGACCTCGGTTCGCTGCTCGACGGTGACCAGGTGCTGGCCGGTACGGCCCGCCCGCCGGTCGCGCGGATCGGCAAGGACCTGGCCGAGTCGCTGAAGATCGCCGACGGTGACCTGCTCACGGTCAGCACGATCCGTGGCTCGGTCACGCTGCCGGCCGCGATCACCGACCTGCCGCCGCGAGTGGTGTGGCTGCCGACGAACTCACCGGGCTCGACGGTCCGGCGCAGTCTCGGCGTCACCGCCGGCGCGGTCGTCAAGCTGACGGCCGGCGTCCCCGGCCCGATCCTCGCCGAGGGGGTGGCGTGATGAATCAGATCGTGCTCGCGGCTACCGCCGTCGACCCGACTCTGGAGACGTTCGAGAACGACGTCTGGTGGATCTCGCTGATCAAGCTGGTCGGCCTGTTCGTCCTGCTGCTGGTCCTGACGCTCTTCACGATCAACTTCGAGCGCAAGGTCGTGGCCCGGATGGCGGTCCGGCCGGGCCCCAACCAGGTGGGCTGGCGCGGATACCTCACCTCGCTGAGCGACGGCATGAAGCTGCCGTTCAAGGAGGAGATCATCCCGAAGACCGCCGACAAGGTGGTCTACTTCATCGCTCCGGTCATCTCCGCGACGGTGGCGTTCACCGCCTTCGCGGTGATCCCGTTCGGCGGCGTGGTCAACATGTTCGGCCAGCAGACCGCGTTGCAGCTCACCGACGTGCCGGTCTCGGTGCTGGTGCTGCTCGCCTGCTCGTCGATGGCCGTCTACGGCGTCGTGCTGGCCGGCTGGGCGTCCGGCTCGACCTACCCGCTGCTGGGTGGTCTGCGGTCGAGCGCGCAGATGATCTCGTACGAGGTCGCGATGGGTCTGTCGATCGTGGCGGTCTTCATGACCGCCGGGACGATGAGCACCTCGCAGATCGTCAAGGCGCAGGCCCACGGCAACCCGGTGGAGCTGTTCGGCTTCGAGGTGACCGCGCCGAGCTGGTACGCGGTGCAGCTCCTGCCGAGCTTCATCATCTACCTGATCGCCGCGGTCGGTGAGACCAACCGGGCGCCGTTCGACCTGCCCGAGGCGGAGTCCGAGCTGGTCGGCGGTTTCCACACGGAGTACTCGTCGTTCAAGTTCGCGCTCTTCTTCCTCGCCGAGTACATCAACATGATCACCGTCTCGGCGTTCGCGACCACACTCTTCCTGGGCGGATGGCGGGCTCCGGCTCCGATCACCACGTTCTGGGAGGGCGCCAACTCCGGCTACTGGCCGCTGCTCTGGTTCTTCGGCAAGGTGTTCATCCTGCTCTTCGGCTTCGTCTGGCTGCGGGCCACGCTCCCCCGGATGCGCTACGACCAGTTCATGCGCTTCGGGTGGAAGGTGCTGATCCCGGTCAACCTGGTCTGGATCCTCATCCTGGCCTTCTTCAAGGTCGCCCGCAGCGGCCAGATCTCCGACCAGACCCGGTGGATCACCACCGGCGTGGTCGCGATCCTGGTCCTGGCGGTCGCCTGGGGCTGGCCGTCGCCGAAGAAACCGAAGCAGCTCTCCATCGAGGAACAGCTGCACCAGCGGCCGCCGGGCAGTTTCCCGGTGCCGCCGATGGACCTGCAGGTCCCGCCGAGTCCCCGCGCCCGCCGTGCCGTGGCCGAACGCGCCCCGGCCACCGTCCCCGCCTCGGCGGACGGCGACGAGCCAGAAACGAAGGAGGTGTGACGTGGGTACGTTCACCGGCTCCTTCAAGGGTTTCGGCGTGACCTTCGCGCACATGTTCCGCAAGGTGATCACGACCGACTATCCGTTCTCACCGCCGAAGCCGGCACCGCGCTACCACGGGCGGCACATCCTCAACCGGCACCCGGACGGCCTGGAGAAGTGCATCGGCTGCGAGCTGTGCGCCTGGGCCTGCCCGGCTGACGCGATCTACGTCGAGGGTGGCGACAACACCGACGAGCAGCGGTTCTCGCCGGGTGAGCGGTACGCGAAGATCTACCAGATCAACTACGCGCGCTGCATCTTCTGCGGCCTGTGCATCGAGGCCTGCCCGACCCGGTCGCTGACGATGAGCAACGAGTACGAGCTGGCCCGCGACAACCGGCAGGACCTGATCTTCACGAAGAAGGAACTGCTGGCCCCGCTGCTGGAGGGCATGGAGCAGCCGCCGCACCCGATGCGCCTGGGCGAGACCGACAAGGACTACTACGTCGGCGCCCTCACCAACCCGGGCACCTCGGCCGGCGCCGAGAAGGCCCCGCTTGTTCAGGGGGACCCGGAATGACAGCGGTCTCCACGGGCGAGCAGGTCGCCTTCTGGATTCTCGGATCTCTGGCGGTGATCGGCGCGCTCGGCATGGTGCTGGCCCGTAACGCGGTGCACTCCGCGCTCTGGCTGGTCCTCACGATGCTGAACCTCGGGTTCTTCTACGTGATGAACTCGGCGCCGTTCCTCGGCTTCGTGCAGATCATCGTCTACACCGGCGCGATCATGATGCTGTTCCTGTTCGTGCTGATGCTGGTCGGCCGGGACGCGTCCGACTCGCTGATCGAGACACTGCGGGGTCAGCGGATCGCCGCGATCGTGCTCGGTGTCGCCTTCGCCGCCCTGATCGGCACCGGCCTGGCCCGGTCCCTCGGGAGCACCGAGGCGGTCGGCCTGGACGCCGCCAACCAGTACGGCAACGTGCAGGGCCTGGCCTCGCTGCTGTTCACCAAGTACGTCTTCGCCTTCGAGGTGACCTCGGCGCTGCTGATCACCGCCGCGGTCGGCGCCATGATCCTGGCGCACGTCGAGAAGGCCAAGGAGGACGTACGCGACCAGGTGACCCGGATGAAGGAGCGGTTCCGGCCGGGCAACTACCCGGGTCCGAAGCCCGGTCCCGGCGTCTACGCGAACACGATGTCGGTGGCCGCACCGGCCCGCCTGCCGGACGGCAACGGAGCCGAGCGGAGCATCTCGCCGATCCTTCCGATCCGGGAGCTGACGGCTGACGAGGCCGCGCCGAAGGGAACCGAGAAGTGACACCTGACTATTACCTGGTGCTTGCGGCGATTCTGTTCACCATCGGCGCTGCCGGGGTGCTCGTCCGCCGCAACGCGATCGTCCTGTTCATGTGCATCGAGCTGATGCTGAACGCGGCGAACCTGGCGCTCATCACCTTCAGCCGTATCAACGGTGGCCTCGACGGCCAGATCATCTCGTTCTTCGTGATGGTCGTCGCTGCCGCTGAGGTCGTGGTGGGCCTCGCCATCATCATGTCGATCTTCCGTACGCGACGCTCGGCGAGTGTCGACGACGCGAACCTCCTGAAGTACTGAAGGGGCATTTCGTGGAACACACATTCGCCCCGGCGACGGGAGTGTTGAGCAACATCTGGTTGCTCGTGGCGATCCCGCTGGCCAGTGCGACGATCCTGCTGCTGCTCGGCAAACGGGCCGACAAGTGGGGGCACTGGCTCGGCGTGGCCTCGGTCGCCGCGTCGTTCGTACTCGGCCTGGTCTTCTTCTTCGCCCTGTCCGGTCTGGACGCCGAGAAGCGGTCCGCTGAGCTGAGTCTCTGGGACTTCATCGTCGTCGGAGACCTCAAGGTCGACTTCGGCCTGCTCTTCGACCCGCTGGCCGGCGTCTTCGTCCTGCTCATCACCGGTGTCGGCTCGCTGATCCACCTGTACGCGGTCGGGTACATGGAACACGACCCGGGCCGCCGCAGGTTCTTCGCGTACTTCAACCTGTTCGTCTCGGCGATGTTGCTGCTGGTCCTGGGCAACAACTACGTGATGCTGTACTTCGGGTGGGAGGGCGTCGGTCTGGCGTCGTACCTGCTGATCTCGTTCTGGTACACCCGGCCGTCGGCGGCGACCGCCGGCAAGAAGGCGTTCCTGATGAACCGGGTCGGCGACGCCGGCCTGGCGATCGGCATCTTCCTGATGTTCACCGAGCTGGGCAGCACGCAGTACGACGACGTCTTCAACGGCGTCGACTCGCTGGCCGCGAGCACGATTCTGATCATGGGAATCCTGCTGCTGCTCGGTGCCTGCGGTAAGTCCGGTCAGTTCCCGCTGCAGGCCTGGCTCCCGGACGCGATGGAGGGCCCGACTCCGGTCTCCGCCCTCATCCACGCCGCGACCATGGTCACCGCCGGCGTCTACCTGATCGCCCGGTCCAACCCGATCTTCTCAGCGAACACCACGCTGCAGCTGATCGTCGTCAGCATCGGCGCGATCACGCTGCTCATGGGCTGTCTCATCGGCGCGGCCAAGGATGACATCAAGCGCGTGCTGGCCTGGTCGACGGTCTCCCAGATCGGTTACATGTTCCTCGGCGTCGGGCTCGGCGGCGGGGCGTACGCGCTGGCCATCGTGCACCTGCTGGCGCACGGCTTCTTCAAGGCCAACATGTTCCTCGGGGCTGGCTCGGTCATGCACGGTATGCACGACCAGGTCGACATCCGGCGGTTCGGTGGCCTGTCGAAGCACATGAAGATCACCTGGCTGACCTTCGGGACCGGCTGGCTCGCGATCATCGGCATCCCGCCGCTGTCCGGCTACTTCTCGAAGGAGCCGATCATCGCGGCCGCCTTCGAGCGCGAGGTGGCCTGGGAGGCGTGGGTCTTCGGCGGTGCGGCTCTGCTGGGCGCCGGTCTGACCGCGTTCTACATGACCCGGCTGTTCGTGCTCACGTTCCACGGCCCGGCCCGCTGGACCGAGGACAACCAGCACCCGCACGAGTCCCCGGCGATCATGACGATCCCGCTGATCCTGCTCGCGGTCGGCTCGGTCGGCGCTGGTGCCCTCATGGCCAGCACCGTGCCGGACTGGCTGACGCCGGTCCTCGGGGAGAGCGAGGGGGAGGCGCACGGCGTGCTGTCGCACACCGTCATCACCATCCTGTCGCTGCTGGTCACCGTGCTCGGCGCGGGCCTGGCGTGGGCGCTGTTCCGTAAGGGCACGGCGCTCGAGCCGGAGCCGGCCGGGGTGCTGGTCACCGCGGCGCGGCGCAACCTCTACACCGACGCCTTCAACGAGGCGGTCTTCGAGCGGCCCGGCATCTACCTCACGCGGGCCCTCGTCTTCCTCGACAACCGTGGGATCGACGGCCTGGTCAACGGCATCGCGGCCGGTATCGGCGGCGGCTCCGGCAGGCTCCGGCGGCTGCAGACCGGCTTCGTCCGCTCGTACGCCACGTCGATTCTCACCGGCGCCATGCTCGTGGTCGGCGCCTTCATCGCGATCCAACTGGGGTGGTTGGCGTGAAAGACTTCCCGTTCCTTTCGATCCTCACTCTGTTGCCCCTGGTGGGTGCGGGTGTGGTCGCCTTCATCCCGCGCAAGAAGGCCGAGCTGGCCAAGCTGGTCGCGCTGATCTGGTCGCTGGTCGTCCTGGTGCTCAGCGTCTTCATGTGGATCGCCTGGACCGTCGACGGCGGTGAGCGGTTCCAGTTCCGTGAGTCGTACACCTGGATCCCGGCGTGGGGCGCGAACTTCACCTTCGCGGCCGACGGCATCGCGCTCGTCATGCTGATGCTGATCGCGATCCTGTTCCCGGTCGTCATCCTGGCGTCCTGGAACGACGTCGACCAGAGCACGCGGTCGGCGCCGGCCTACTTCGCGCTGCTGTTGTCCTTCGAGTTCACGATGATCGGGGTGTTCGCCGCGGCGGACGTGTTCCTGTTCTACGTGTTCTTCGAGATCATGCTGATCCCGATGTACTTCATCATCGGGTCGTTCGGCACCGGCCAGAAGCAGTACGCGGCGGTCAAGTTCTTCCTCTACAGCCTGGTCGGCGGCCTCTTCATGCTGGCCTCCGTGATCGGGCTGTGGGTGCTCGGCGGGAAGACCTTCGACTTCACGAAACTGGCCGAGGCGACCGCCGCGATCGACCAGAACACCGCGCGGTGGCTGTTCCTCGGCTTCTTCGTGGCGTTCGCGATCAAGGCGCCGTTCTTCCCGTTCCACACCTGGCTGCCGGACTCCGGTGGCGCCGCCCCGGCGGGTGCTGCCGCGCTGCTGGTCGGCGTGATGGACAAGGTCGGCACGTTCGGCATCCTGCGCTACTGCCTCTCGCTCTTCCCGGAGGCGTCGAAGTGGTTCGCGCCGGCGGCCATGGTCCTCGCGGTGATCGGCATCATCTACGCGGCCCTGCTGGCGGTCGGTCAGAACGACCTCAAGCGCCTGGTGTCGTACACGTCGATCGCGCACTTCGGCTTCATCGGCATCGGCATCTTCGCCTTCACCACCCAGGCGGGCACCGGCGCGGTGCTCTACATGGTCAACCACGGCCTGGCCACCGGCCTGCTGTTCATCGTGGTCGGCATGTTCGTGGCCCGACGCGGATCGGCGCTGGTCAGCGACTTCGGCGGGGCCGGGAAGCTGATGCCGGTGCTGGCCGGCGTGCTGTTCTTCGCCGGTCTCGCCTCGCTGGCGCTGCCCGGTACCGCCCCGTTCGTCAGTGAGTTCCTGGTGCTGATCGGCACGTTCAGCACCAACCCGGCGTACGCCGTGGTGGCCACGCTCGGCATCGTGCTGGCCGCGGCGTACGTCCTGTGGATGATCCAGCGGACCACCCAGGGCACGCTCAACCCGGCTCTGGCCGAAGTGCCGGCCATGTCGAAGGACATCACCCTGCGCGAGAAGGCGGTCGTGGCGCCGCTGATCGTGCTCCTGCTGGTGCTCGGCTTCTACCCGAAGCCGGTCACCGACGTCATCAACCCCGCGGTGCAGGCGACGATGCAGGACGTCGGCAAGGAAGACCCGGCCCCCACCGTGGTGGCTGACGGAAAGGCAGGCGGCTGACCATGGATCCCCTGAAACTGCCCCCGATCGACTACGGGGCACTGCTGCCGATGCTGATCCTCTTCGGTGCGGCCTGCCTCGGCGTCCTCGTCGAGGTAGCGGTGCCGCGGCGGGCGCGTAACGTGGTCCAGCTGTCGCTGGCCCTGATCGCCGTCGTCGCCTCCCTGGTCGCGGTGATCATGGAGCGCGGAACCCGGACCGTCACCATCGGCGGCTCGGTCGCCGTTGACGGCCCGACCCTGTTCCTGCAGGGCTCGATCCTGGTGCTCGGCGGGGTGTCGCTGCTGCTGATCGGCGACCGCACGATCGAGCAGGGCGGCGCGTTCGTCTCGCAGGCGGCGATCACCGTCGGCTCGCAGAAGGACGCCCAGCAGGCCAGTGGACAGCCGGGCGCCACCGAGGTGTACCCGCTCAGCGTCTTCGCGCTCGGCGGCATGCTCCTGTTCGTGGCGGCGAACGACCTGCTGACCATGTTCGTGGCGCTGGAGGTCTTCTCGCTGCCGCTGTACCTGCTGTGCGCGCTGGCCCGCCGCCGGCGCCTGCTCAGCCAGGAGGCCGCGCTCAAGTACTTCCTGCTCGGCTCGTACGCCTCGGCGTTCTTCCTGTTCGGGGTGGCCTTCGTCTACGGCTACGCCGGCGGGATCCAGCTGAGCGTGGTGCACGAGGCGGTCTCCAACCCGCAGCGCAGCCCCGTGCTGCTCTACGCGGGCCTGGGCCTGATCTCGATCGGTCTGCTCTTCAAGGCCGCGCTGGCGCCGTTCCACGTCTGGACGCCTGACGTCTACCAGGGCGCGCCGACGCCGATCACCGCGTTCATGGCGGCCTGCACCAAGGTCGCCGCGTTCGGGGCCCTCCTGCGGGTGCTCTACGTGGCCTTCGAGGGCGTTCGCTGGGACTTCCAGCCGATCCTCGGCGGCATCGCGGTGCTCACCATGTTCGTCGGCGCCATCCTGGCGGTCACCCAGACGGACCTGAAGCGCCTGTTGGCCTACTCGTCGATCGCGAACGCCGGCTACCTGATGGTCGGTGTCCTCGCGCTCAACCCGGACGGCCTCAGCAGCACGATGTTCTACCTGGTGGCGTACGGGTTCTCGGTGCTCGCGGCGTTCGCGATCATCAGCCTGGTGCGCGACTCGGACGGCGAGGCCACCCACCTGTCCCGGTGGGCCGGTATCGGCCGGAAGAGCCCGCTGCTCGCCGGCATCTTCACCTTCATCCTGCTCGCCTTCGCGGGTATCCCGCTGACCAGCGGCTTCACCAGCAAGTTCGCGGTCTTCGGCGCTGCCGTCGACGGCGGGCAGACCTGGCTGGTGATCTTCGGCGTCATCACGAGCATGCTGCTGGCGTTCCCGTACCTGCGGGTCGTCGTGCTGATGTGGCTGTCCGAGCCGGGCGAGACGACCCCGGCCGTCTCCATCCCGGGCTTCCTCACCTCGGCGGTGCTCGCTCTGGGCCTGATCGTGACGGTGGCGCTCGGTGTCGCCCCGGCTCCGCTGATCGAGTTGACCCAACAGGCGGCAGAGTTCGTCCGCTGATTCTGATCAGTGCGTGAAGGCCCCGGCGATCGCCGGGGCCTTCGTCGTGGGAGGGGCGTTCACCGGTTGTCGATGATGCGCGTCTATGCTCGCCGCGTGTCTGACCCGACCGTTTTGAACGAGACCCTTCAGGCCTACCGGACCTGTGAGTTCGCGACACTGACCAAGAGCGGTTCGCCGGTTGCCTGGCCGACCTCCGGTCTGGTCCGGCCGGACGGGACGATCCTGCTCACCACGTCTCTCGGTTACCCGCAGAAGGCCTTCAACGTCCGCCGGGACGGCCGGGTGGCACTGCTCTTCTCCAACCCCACAGCGAGCGGTCTGCCGCAACCGGAGCAGATTCTGGTACGGGGTGAGGCGATCTGCCCGGACGAGGTCCACGTGCGACCCGACGGCGATCTGGCGGCGCTCTGGGAGCTGCTCCTGGAGCGGCAGCCCCACTCGCAGTCCTACCTGGACTGGCCGATGAACCTGATGACCGATTTCTATTACATGCGCCTGAAGATCACGGTCACCCCGACCGAGATCGTCGAGCGTCCGCTGCCGGTCCGGTCCGGCGCCTCACTGGCGGACAGCGGCCTCCTCGGCGCCGAGGTTCTGGACACCTTCGACTCGGTGGTGCTGACCGCGGTGGACGAAGCCGGCGCGCCCGTGCTGCTGCGGACCACGGTGACCGCGACACCGGCCGGATACCGGGTCGAGGTACCGGCCGGCGTGCCGGTCGCCGCCGGGCCGGCCGGGCTGTTGGTGCATCGGCACGACGACAAGCTGTGGAATCTCTACAACGCGAGCGTGCGGGGCGAACTCGTCGCCGACGGGGACGGCTGGGTGCTCATGCCGGACCGCCTGGTCGAGCCGGGAGCGCGGCACAGGGGCGGTGCGCGGGACCAGATCCGTATCCTGCGGGAGACCAAGGCCGCCACGAAGCGGTACCTGGAACGCCGTCAGCTGGCCCGTCCGGCCGTTCCGTGGGCCGAGTACCGGGCGATCCGCTCCCGTGTCCGGGCGCGCGGCTGAGGCCGTACCGCAGGTGTCGGATTTTTGATCTTGTCGCGTGCCACCCTGGGACTGAATGCGACAGACCGGTATGGCAAGGTGAAAGCGTGGTGAGCACCGGTGATCTGACCCCGCGCGAACTCGCGCTGTCATCGCTGGGCCTCGACGTCGATCCCGCGATGGACGAGTCGGTGTCTGCGACGCTGGCCGCCGTGGAGGTTGCCCTCCGCGGACATGTGGCCAGCGCCGATCCTCTGGTGGCCGAGGCCGCCCGGCATCTGGCCGACGCAGGGGGCAAGCGGTTCCGGCCGCTGCTCGTCGCGCTCGGGGCACAGTTCGGGGATCCGTCGTCGCCCCAGGTCGTCGACGCGGCGAACGTGGTCGAGCTGACCCACCTGGCGACCCTCTACCACGACGACGTCATGGACGAGGCCCTGGTCCGGCGTGGGGCGCCGAGTGCGAACGCACGCTGGGGCAACTCGGTGGCCATCCTGGTCGGCGACTACCTCTTCGCCCAGGCCGCCGATCTGGCCGCGACGCTCGGCACCGAGGCGGTACACCTGCAGGCGCAGACTTTCGCGCGGCTGGTGCACGGTCAGATCGCCGAGACGGTCGGCCCGCGCGGCACCGATCCGATCGAGCACCACCTGCACGTCATCACCGAGAAGACGGCCTCGCTGATCGCGACGGCGGCCCGGTTCGGCGGTCTCTTCTCCGGCGCCCGGCCCGAGTTCGTGGAGGCGCTGGCGGGTTACGGCGAGGCGATCGGCATCGCCTTCCAGCTCTCCGACGACCTTCTGGACATCGCGAGCGAGTCAGTGCAATCCGGCAAGACCCCCGGCACCGATCTGCGTGAGGGCATCCCGACGCTGCCGGTGCTCTACGCGCTGTCCGGCGACGACACCGACGCCTCCGCGGTCCGGCTGCGTGAGCTGCTGTCGGCCGGCCCGATCACCGACGACGACCTGCACGCCGAGGCGCTGACGTTGCTGCGGGAGTCGGCGGCGCTCAAGCGGGCCCGCGAGACCGTGCGGTCGTACGCCGAGGATGCCCGGGCCCGTCTGGCGCAGCTGCCCACCGGCGAGGCGCGGCGGACGATGGAGGCGCTCTGCGACTTCATCGCCGACCGCACAGGCTGAGCACCGGGAAGACGGATATCGAACCAAACTCCACCGTGGTACGCGCTTCAGGCGTTTGCGCTGGTGGAGTCGATGTTGTGTGGGCTTGCTCACTCTCGTCTCGATGCGGACAGTCCCATTGATCACACGCGCTGTGTAAATCGATCGTGATCCACTTCCGTTTGGCATTCCTTCCGAGGCCGATTGTTCATATGGTGTAAGTCCCTGGCCTCGGAGGTAGCTGTGCGTGACCCCCTAGCGGAGCCGTCAGATCTCATCCGGAGCGTGTCGCGTGCCCTGCGTGTGCTGGAGTCCGTGGGCCGGGCTCCACGCGGGCTGACCGTGAAGCAGATCGCCCGCAGATGCGAGTTGACCGTCGCGACGACCTATCACCTCGTCCGGACCCTCGCCTACGAGGGCTACGTGATCCGTCGTGAGGACGGCACGTACATCGTCGGGCTCGAGATCGCCGATCGGTATCGCGAACTGGTCTCGGCATTCCGCGGCCCGCCCGCGGTCGGTGAGGCGCTGCGCCGGGCGGCCGTCGACAGTGGATACAGCCATTACCTGGGCCGGTTCGTCGGTGGCCGGATAGCCGTCACCGCGTCCGCCGAGGGCGCCCGGTCCCCGTTCATGGACGACGTGGCGCCCGGTTTCGACGAGGGCGGACACGCCACCGCGCTCGGCAAGGCGCTGCTCGCCACCCTCACTCCCGACCAGCGGTCACGCTATCTACGCGACTACGGGATGCGGGCCTTCACCCCCGCCACCCTGACCACACCCGAGGCGCTCGAGGCCGATCTGGCCGCCGGCGAGCGGCGCGGCATGCAGATCGAGATGGGACAGTTCCGGCAGGGCCTGGCGTCCGCCGCCGTGGTCGTCGTCGCCGACCGGGACATGGAAAGACGCCTCGTTCTCGCCTGCTCCATGCCGGCCGCAGAGATGCTGACCTCGGCACGAGTGGTCCGGGCCAAGCTCACCGCAGCCGCCCGGAACGTGGCGGAAGCCCTGTCCGGAGGGGAGTCGGCGACCGCCTGAACGGGGTGGTCGCTCTCCGGATCCAGGCCGCCACGGCTTGACGTGGGGCTTTAATGATTCGTTGAACCTTAGAGCCCGATGCCGCGTAACACAGACCGGGAGCAGCAACCCGGTTGGAGGCGGTACGGATGCGATGCGAGGACGGGCACGACGACGCCGCCTACGTCCTCGGCGCGCTGTCGCCGATAGAGCGGGCCGCGTACGAACGACACCTGGCTACATGCTCGTTCTGTCGTGAGGCGGTGGCCGATCTGGCGCTCGTGCCGGACATGCTCGACCGGCTCGACGCGGACGAGTTCGCCAAACTGCTCGACCCCAGTCTGTCGTCGCTGTCACGGCCGGCGCACGCGCCATCCCTGAAGAAGGTGCGGGCCCGCCCGATCCGGATCGTCAGCTCGATCGCGGCGCTCGTGCTGTTCCTGGCCATCGGAGGCGGGCTGGCGTACTGGGGGTTGACCGCGGGTGAGACGACCGCGCCACCACCCGGGCCCGCGGTCGCCATGACGCGGATCGACCCAGGATCGCCGATCTCGGCCACCGTCCGGATCACCAGCACCGGAGCCGGTAGCCGGGTCGAGATGGAGTGCAGCTACTCGCCGACGGCCAAGCCGTACACCTTCCGGCTGGTCGCCTACGGCCCCGACGAACAGACCGAGCAGCTCGGGTCATGGCTGGCGCAGCCGGGCAAGCAGTTCCTGCTGCCGGCCGCCACACACTTCACCGAGGGCAGCCTGTCGCGGCTCGAACTCGTCCGCTCCGACGACAAGGTGATGCTCGTCTACGAGCCGCCGAGCTAGAGACTCCGCCGGCCGCATCTCAGCCCTGGGGATTCTTAGTGCCATTTCGTGGCTCGGCCAGATCTTCTCGACCGGGGTGTGCGTGAGGTCGTGGCTGATCCCGGCATCAGGCGCGCGTGGGTGCGTCAGGTCTCGACAACCGCGACATTGCTGTGCTGGACGATCATCCTGGCCGGTTTGAGGCTGGCTGTGCCTCGCGCACCCTTCCCGGCCCGGGAAGGGTGCGCGAGGCACAGCTGGCCGATCGAACAGCGGGATGCGGCCTAAGCCGTGACCGCCGCCGCGCGGATCCGGGCCGAGGCTCGGGCGCTGCGGATGCCGTCGGCGGTGAAGACGATCAGAGCCAGCCAGACCAGGCCGAAACCGGCGAGACGGGCCGGCGGCATCGGCTCGTGGTAGATGAGCAGACCGACGGCCAGCTGCAGGATCGGGGCCACGTACTGCAGGATGCCGAGACCGGCCAGCGGCACCCGGTTGGCGGCACCGGCGAACAGCAGCAACGGGATCGCGGTCAGCACGCCGGCGATCAGCATCAGCACCGTGTGCAGCACCGAGACGTGGCCGAACTCGGCGCCACCGGTCAGGTTGAGCCAGGTCAGGAACGCCAGCGCGGGCAGCAGGAGCACAGCCGACTCGACGAACAGGCCCTCCGCCGGCGGCAGGGACATCCGCTTCTTGATCAGGCCGTAGCAGCCGAACGATGCCGCCAGGATCAGAGCGATGTACGGCAGACGTCCGTAGTCGATGGTCAGGATCGCCACGGCCAGACCGCCGATCCCGACGGCCGTCCACTGCAGCGGGCGGAGCCGTTCACCCAGCACTGTCACACCGAGCACGATGACGAGCAGCGGGGTGATGAAGTAGCCGAGCGCCGTCTCCACGACCCGAGACGAGTTCACCCCGTAGATGTAGGTGCCCCAGTTGATCGCAATCAGCAGCGCGGCTAGAGAAACGCCACCGAGCAGCCTGGGCGTACGGACGAGGCGTCCCAGAAATCGCCAGTTGCGGGCCACGGCCAGTAGCAGGGCCACGAAGACGACCGACCAGACGACGCGGTGCGCCAGGATCTCGAGCGGCGGGGACGGGCGCAGGTGCTTGAAGTAGATGGGGAAGAAACCCCACATGACGTACGCCGTGAGGCCGTACACGTACCCGCGCCGCTCGTCGCTCATGCCCCTACGGTAAGGGGGTGAGCGTGATCCGGTCCTTGCGAATATGAAGCAGGTCACGAGGCCAATTCCGCCTCACTGGCCTGCATTCACAGCGTGTCAGTCGTCGTCGTAACGCTGTCAGCGGTTGCCGGGACACCGTCCACCGGTTGCCGGGACACCGTCAGCCGGTGTCGGGGCGCTGTCAGTCGTTGCCGAGACGCTGTCAGTCGTTGCCGAGACGCGGTCAGTCGTTGCCGAGACGCGGTCAGTCGTTGTCGGGACGCTGTCAGTCGTTGTCGGGGACCAGCATGTTCAGCAGCCAGCTCACGATGCCGACGAGCAGCGCGCCGAGAACCGCCGGCAGGACGCCGTCCACGTGAAACGCCAGGTCCAGCTTGTCGGCGATCCAGCTCGTCAGGAGCAGGAGCAGGCCGTTGACCAGAATCGCGACCAAGCCGAGCGTGAACACGTACAGACCGCAGCCGATGGTCTTGATGATCGGCCGCAGAACCGCGTTGACCAGCCCGAAGATCACCGCGACGGCGAGCAGCGTGCCCACCTTGGTCGTGGTGGACTCGGCGGTCAGATCGATGCCGTCGATGACCAGAGTCGCGATCCACAGCGAAACGGCCGTGATCACCAGCCGGATGAGGATGCCCATGGCCGGGAATGGTGCCATGGCCCGTCCACCAGTGGAAACGACACCCCGCGATCTTTGTGAGATCTATGCCGGAGTTAAGGATCAAGTCACGGGTTCCGCTCCCGCCCGCCCGGGCTGTCCGGCCTTGGCTCAGGTCGCCCGTCCAGTTGTTGCTCGGGCTGGCCGCCGGGCCTCCGCTTGGACCGGCCGCCCGATTCCGGCTGTGCCGTACGCCGCCCTTTGCTTGGGTGGCCCATCCGCCTTTTGCTCGGGACACACGCACCTTTGCTCGGGCCGCGTGTCCGCCTTTGCTCGGGCCGCGTGTCGGGCTTTGCTCAGGCCGCGTCGGGCTTTGCTCGGGTGGAATTTGCTCAGCGACGGACCGGCTCGCCGATCAGGCTCTGCTCGATCGGGGTCTGGGAGAACACCGCCCAGCGGACCGCCCGCCGGTTGATCACCGCGACCATGTCGGTGCGCATCCGTGGGAAGTACGACGAGGTCTCGCCCAGCCCCAGCGTGCCGCCGAGCAGCGCCGCCTCGGCCGACGTCAGCCGCTGCAGCACCACCACGTCGGCCTCGGTGGCGTGCGGCAGATCAGAGGCGCCGAACTCGTCCCGGACCACCAGCGTCGTCTGCCAGCCCGCGTCCCGGGCAGGCTCCGGACCACTCGGCGCCGAACCGGTGTCGAGTACCGTGAGGGTGGGCTGCCGTACCGAACCGGCCGGGGCGTCGAACGGCCGCCCCGGTGGCAGGATCGTGATCGCCTCACCCGGGTTGGCCGCGCCCCGGACGAACGGCTCCCACGCGTGCGGCCTGGTGGTCCGGACCAGGACCCGGGCACCGATCGCCATCGCGCGGAACACCAGCAGCTGCGCCCCTGGCAGGCCACCGACCAGCAGCGCCCGTGTTGGCTCCGGCCGGAACAGGCGGATCAGAACCGGACCGCCGCTCTGATTGCGGCCGATCATCAGACCGGCTGGGCTGAGTGGTAGCTCCGGAGCACCGATGGCCCGGCCGTCCACCGCCTGAGCACCCAGCGGCAGCGTCGCGGCGAGGCTCGGCAGTTGAGCGCCGTCCTGCCGACTGACCCGGATCCGGTCGGTGGAGAGCTGGCTGCGTAGTGCCCGGACGGCGGTCTCCAGCCCGGGAGCGTCGGGGGCGGCGAGCCGGACGAACAGGCCCTCCGCGGTCAGGGACACCGTGGTGGCGGCCGCCGGCAGGTGCAGGATCCGGGTGATCAGATTGCTGCTCAGCTCGGTCCCGGAGGGTGGCCGGCACCGGAAGGTCGCCTGCAGCAGACCGCCCAGGCGCAGGCCGGACCAGCTCTCCCGTGCGCTGTCGGTGCCGCTCGTGTCGGCGTTGGCCAGGTCGGCGATTGCCCGCAGGGCGGCGACGTCACCCAGTGGACGGGCCATCGCTGGCCCGAGGCGGCGGGTGAGGCGGCGGGCCAGCCCGGCCAGGCTGCGGTGAAGCTCCTCGTCCGACCAGCCGCCGGCCCGAGACACCCGCAGTGCGAGCAGCGCGCGGAGGTGGCCGAGCGAGCTGCCCTCGGCCAGGGTGCGGTAGGAGCTCTGTGCCGGGCCGGTGCCACCCCGTGCGGTAGGTGCGGAGACCGCGCTGAGCACGAGCTGGACCCGCAGTCGTGGCTGGTCGCCGACCGCCTGATCGCGGCCGGTGGCGTGCAGCAGGGCCGCGAACGAGGGGATCCGTGACGTCTCGTCGGCCGGATCGCCGAGCTCGATCAGAACGGTCAGGCCCGAGTCGTCGGCGAGGGCCGCGGCGGTGCCACCCGGCAGATCGAGGGTCGTCAGGCGGACGCGTGGTGCCGCGTACGCCAGCAGGGCGGTCGGACTGGTGACAGCGGCGGTCCGTCGGCGGCCGGCGTATCTGACCGCGACACCGAGCCACTCGAAGGCCCACCGGCCGCGCAGCCGGAGCCAGGTCAGCGCGAGCAGGCCGGCCGCGCCGATCACGGCCGGCACCATGGCCAGCCCACCGATGGCCAGACCGGCCAGGATCAGGACGGCCGCGATCTGGGTGGCGACGATCTGCTCCGCGCGGGCGCCGAGCAGCCGGCCGCCGCGACGCGGGCGGATCAGAGACTCGGCCATCGGAACGGCGACCTCGATGCTCACGATTCGCCCCTCTCCGTCGCCGGGCATCCATTCACCCACATGCGCGGGTCATCGTAGGGCAGTTATCCACAGCCCGGCTGCCCGACCGGACGGTTATCCACAGGTTGAAGGTCCGGGGCAGACGTGTCTCGTGTCAGGCGGCTAACGTCGTCGCTGTTGTTTCGCGGCGGGCGTCGTGTCCGATCGTGAGCGGCTAACCTAGTGGCCCGTGTCGATGCAAGCGTGGTCCACAACGGATCAGATTGCGAAAGGGGTGACGCCCAGATGTCGCTGACTGAGAGCCAGTCCGCACAGATGGCGAGTACCGCCAACGAGTTCGATCGGATCAACGGCTCGCTGCAGAGCATGCTGAGCCAGTTGATGCATGAGCTCTCGGCGCTCAGCGGGACCTGGAAGGGGCAGGGCGCCAGGGCGTTCGAGGACGTAAAGATCCGTTATGCGAACGACCTGAAGCGGCTCAACGAGGCCCTCGCCGAGACCGCCGAGGGTATTCGCACCTCCGGGGCGAGCTACGAGCGTTCCGACACCGAGGCCGCGTCCAGCATCGGCCGGACCGGTGGCAACTTCACCCTGCCGCTCTGACCCACCGGAGGAAGTCATGAACGACGGTCACCTGCTCGTCAATTTCCACGCGCTCGGCCAGGCCCGCGTCGACATCGCCAAGGCGGTGAACAAGCTCACCGCCGACCTCGAGTACCTCGAGGGTGAGGGCAAGAAACTGTCGGGCACCTGGTCCGGCAAGGCTGAAGAGGCGTACAACATCCGTCAGCGCAAATGGCAGGCTGCCTCCGCCGATCTGCAGATCATCCTGACGGAGATCGGATCGGCCCTCGAGCGGTCGACGGACGACTATCGGGACACCGAGCACTCCGCGGCCCAGCGGTTCCAGTAGTCGCATACGCGAGTCGGGTCGCCCGTTCGCGTAAATGGCTTAGCCGGTTCCCGCGGTTACCATCGGTTGTTGGGTGATCACATCGAGCTATCGGTGCCTGCCCGCGGGGCCCGGACGGCCCCTTCTCAGTGGCTTAGTCTGCCCAACCTGACGGTCAGCATGCCGCCGCCCATTGTGATTGTGGCCTGACCTTGTAGGTTATACGCGTTGAGTTGGCTCGTTGACACGCGTGGGGAGAGGTGGACGTGTCCGAGTGGGAACCGGCTACGGACGCCGAGGTTGCGATGCGCGATGCGTTGCGCACCGACGACCAGGAGTCCTACTTCCGCATTCTCGCCGGTGTCGACCTTCTGTTACCGGTCTCCGCCGACGTCCTGGCCGGCACGGCGCCGATGGGCTGGGGCACGTGGAGCACCGGCGGTCGCACCCACGTGCTGGCGTTCACGTCGAACGCCGCGCTACAGGCCTGCCTTGCCGACTATTCGGGTTCGGCGCGCCGTGTGCCATATTCCGAGCTGGCCAACACCTGGCCCAACCTCGAGTGGTGGCTGGCCGTCAATCCAGGCCTGCCGATCGAGGGATATCTGCCGGCGTGGTTCGTCGCTCAGCTGGCCCGTGGTGATCTGAGGCTGCCCACCCGCGGTCCCGGTCGTGAATCGCACGCCGGCTCGAAGATCCAGGAGCTCGGTGCGGCCGCCCTCGCGGCGAGCCGGTCCGGTGGCGAGAACGGTGTCGGGGGACCGACCTACGACCAGGCCACGGCCGGTGGGCCACGCGCCACGTCGGCCCCGGGTTCCGCGCCGGTCCCGGCGAGCCCGTCTGTCTCCCCGGCTCCGGCAGCGGTCCCGCCGCCGCTTCCGCAGCCCGCGTCTCCGGTCGCGCCCGCGGTGGCCCCGATCCCGCCGGTCGGCAACACGCCGCCGATGGGCCCCGGTGGTCTGCCGATCCGCACCCCGAGCGGCACCTCGCCGAGCGGGCTGCCGGTCCGGACCCCCGTCTCCCCGGCCGTGCCCGGCGCTTACCAGCCCCCGGCACCGGCCGCCTACGCTCCTCCGGCGGTTCCTTCCGCCGACGTTCCGCGCAGCCCGGCCGCCCCGCCGGCTCCGGCCGCGCATCCCCTGCCGCCGAGCCGGGGCAACATCGGCTCCGGGATGGCGACTCCGGGGTGGGAGAAGCCCGTCGTGCCGTTCCGTCCGGAGGAGGACCCTCGCGGTCCGCTCCAGGACCTGAAGGCGCCGTTGCCGGTCCGCACCCCGATGGCGAACACGCCGCCCGTTCCGGAACACGTCGCGCCGTACAACCCGGCTGAGGCTCTGGTCGACCCGAACTGGGCCGGTAAGCAGAGCCCGAAACCGGCCGGTGCGCCGCCCGCTCCGCCCATCCCCCCGGCCGGTCCGGTCTCCGGCGGAGCCCTGCCTCCGGCTTCCGGTGGTGCCATGCCTTCTGGCTCCGGTGGTGCTCTGCCTCGACGGCAGCCCGGCCAGTCCACCGGTGGCGGATCGATGTCCAGCATGGCGGGCTTCGTGCCGGCCGCGACCAATGCGGCGAACACCGGTGGCAACGCCACGCCGCCGCCCCCGATCCGACCGGCCTCCCCGGCGGCCACTGCCACGGGCGGTCCCTCCGCGGCTCCGGTGTCCGGTCTCGCCGGCACCTCTTCCGCCCCCGGTTCCGGTTTCGGCGGCCCGCCCGCAGCGCCCGGTTCCGGTTTCGGTGGTTCATCCGCGGCTCCGGTGTCCGGTTTCGCAGGCTCGCCAGCGTCCTCGGCTACCGGCTTCGACGGCGCTCCTTCCACTTTGAGTGCCGGGTCGGCTGGTCCTGCATCGGGTTCGGGTTTCAACGGCGGGGCTTCCGCTCCCAGCGCCGGGTCGAGTGCTCCTGCCTCGGGTACGGGTTTCGGCGGTGGGTCGTCCGCTCCGAGTGCCGGGCCCGGTGGTCCGGCCTCGAACGGCGGGTTCGGTGGGCCTTCGGCTGCAGGCCCCGGCTTCGGCGGTCCCGCGGCGGTATCCGGCTACCCCGGACCGGGGGGCCAGCAACCGGTCAGCCCGGCCGCGCCGCCGGTGTCATCCGCACCCCCGTACGGCACCGGATCGTCGGCAGCGTCACCGTACGGCGCTGGTTCGCCGGCCGCGCCGCCGCTCGGCTCCGGGTCGCCGGCCGCCGTCGGTGGTTCCGGTGGGCCCGGCGGTGCCCTGCCGCGCAGGCAGGTCACCCCGCCGTCGGAGCGACCCGCCTCTATGGCCGCCGCGGCCCAGGCGCTCGGCGCCCGGCCTCCGGCCTCCGAGCAGGCCCCGCCCGCCTGGGACCGTCCGGCGCCCCCACAGGCCGTCGACCGGTTCGGACCGTCCGGGCCGGCTCCGTCGATCACCCCGCGGCCCGAGGCCGACTCGCCCGCCGCGACGACGATGACCAATCTGCTGCCGCCGGTGATCCCGGGCGCCTCCGGTGCCGGTCGCGGATCGTCGTCCTACCCGGCCGGGCCGGGCTACGGTTCCGCCGTTCCGACGTCGTCCGCGGCACCGGCCGTTCCCGCGCCGCCCGCTGCGGGCACGTCCTACGGCCTGCCCCCGCAGGGCAGCCCGGCGTCGGCGTACGCGACCCAGGCGCTCGGCGGCTCGGCCTTCGCGACGCAGGCGCTGCCCGTGGCGACCGGCGGTTACACCCCCGCCGGTGCCACCAACCTCGGCGTCTCCGGGTCGGCCACCGGTTCGCGGGGGCCGGCCTCCGAGGTGTTCGTCCCGGCCAACGACGTCGAACGCGAGCTTCAGGACGCAGCCGACACCGGCAACAACGACGTCTTCCTCTCCACGCTTCTGCTGGCGCAGGTCATGGTGCCGGTCGCCAGCCACTCCCGTCCGGGGAGCGCGCCCGGCGAGTCCGGCTTCGCCTTCCAGCCCGAAGAGTTCGAAGGCGAGCGTTACCTCATCGTCTTCACCAGCAAGGACCGGCTCTCCGAGCACTTCGGCGAGCCCACCCGGACGGTCGGGGTCCGCTTCTACGAGCTGATCCGCAACTGGCCCGACCCGACCTGGTCGTTCGCGGTGAACCCGGGCACGCCTGTCGGCGCGAAGTACCCGGGCGCCCAGATCATCGCCCTGGCGAACTGGGCCACCGAGGCCGGTCTCGGCTCCGAGCCGGTGGAGGCACCGCCGGCCGAGACGGAAGCCGCCCCGGTGCCGGCGCCCGAGCCCGCCAGCGACGAGGCCCAGCAGGCCACGGTCATGCAGAAGACGATCGCCGCGGAGCAGGTCGACTACTACCTGGACCGGGGTTACGACCGGGTCGCCGGCTTCGTGCACCGCGCCTCCGAGGTCGAGCACCTGCGCACTCCCGGCGAGCTGTTCGGTGCCCTCGGGCTCTACTACGACTCGTCGCCGTTCCAGCCGGATGCCAAGGAGGCGTTCGTGCTGCGCTGGCCGGCGTATCGGCCGAGCCTGTACCGGATCCCCTATGGCGGGCAGAACGAGCAAGCGCTGCGCGCGATGGACGGCTGGGTGATCGAGCGTCCTCCGTTCCGTGGCAACGGTTTCGCCCCCGGCGAGGGCCGCGACGTCATCGCCGAGTTCAAGGTGGACAGTGTCCGGCTGCCGCACGGCGCGCAGCTGTGGAGCATCGACGCGGACGGCAACGAGCGGATGATGGCGATCTTCGACGCGGACGGCCCCCAGTGGCGCCGGGTGGGTGAGCAGTGATGCGCGACGGATACGTGGTCACCTGGCAGGGCCAGGAGTACGACGCGGCCCCTGACGGCGACAAAGTCCGCATCTACGCCACCAGCCCGGCCGAGGGCTTCCAGGAGACGAAGCCGGGCCGTTACGTCCGGGTCCTCGAACCCGACGAGTACGACGAGATGGCGTACGTCCGCACGCTGTGCACCTGGCGCGGTGAGCCGTTCATCGTCCTGGCCGAGGCCGATTCCTGGCTGCGGCTGGAGTACACCGGCGGCCGCGCCCCGGTGGCCCGTCAGCTGGGACTCGAGGAGTTCGACTACGGCGTCTACCAGGGCTGGGCTCCGGCCCACGAGGTTCGCGACCGCTACGAGCACCGCATCTGATCCGAGTCGGACCGGCCGCAAAGGCGAAGGCCGCCGCAGGGTTGGTAGTCGGCCGCGAGGGCGAACGCAATGTCGGCTGCAACGAGGCCGTGTTTCGTAGGCGCGCTTCCGAGTCGGGGTGTGAGGCTGTCAGTCGTATCTCGGGTCTGGGTTTCCCTGCCCTGAGGTGACTCGGCTACGCCAGCTCGCGGGCCGTCAGGTGTCGGGTGGTCGTGGTCGTCGGCTTGCGTGGGGGATGACCGCCTTTTCCCGGTGCTGGACGATCATCGTGGGCTGTTTGCGGAGGCCGGCCCCGTGATATGGCTGCTTCCCGGCCCGGGAAGGGTGCGTGGGACACCGCTGGGTGATCGGGCCGGCCTGGGAGGGGTGCGTGGGGTGCTGCTGGGTGATCGGGTCGGGTCGGTTGGGCGTGGGCATCACGTCCGGGGAATCGGCACGATCGTGGACCTGACGCAGACGTGGGCTAGGAAGCCACCGCGCAGCCGAAGGCCCACCGCAAGGGAGGCAGCCAGCCGCGCAGGCGAAGGCAAAATCGGCCGCAACGACGAGAGTCAGCCGCAACGACGTGAGTCGGCTGGAACGACGTGAGTCGGCTGGAACGACGTGAGTCGACTGGAACGACGGGAGTCGACTGAAAACGGCAGAAGACAGGTTGGGCTCCCCGCATCTGAAGCGGGGAGCCCGTCGGCCGTCCTGATGCCCGGTGACCTGGAGGAGAGAAAGGGATGGCCGCCGGGCGCCGGTGTCGGCCGGATCGGTCGTCGCTCGCGGTGGGTGCAGGGGACCGTTCCGCCAGTGACGAGTCGACTGTGCCGGGTGCCGGAGCCGGCCGCCGCGAAAGGGGTTTCGAGGGCCGGCCCCGGCATCCGGAGATCGTGATCGGCTGGAGGTGGGGGATGTCAGCCGGTCGGATCCGATGGGGAGGGTGGGTGCGAAGGGACGGGTTCAGCGGAATACGACGGCTACGCGGCGTCACATTCTGGAGGGAGGTGACCGCCACAGATCGTGAGATTAGGGCAGATCCGGAGCGAAGTTGATCTTTTAAAGATCACTTAAGGTGAGGGTAAGACGAAGATCAGGAAGGCGTCTTCAGCCAGCGCAGGATCTCGCCGGTCACCACGTCGGGCGCTTCCTGGTGGAGGAAGTGGCCGGTGTCCGGGATGAGTCGCCACTCGTACGGCGCGGTCACGTAGCGTCCGGAGCCCTGTGCGGTGCGGGGCAGCACGGCGGTGTCCAGGGCGCCGTGCAGCTGCAGAGTCGGCACACTCGACGGAGGCTGCATCAGTTTGACGAAGCGGTAGCCCTGCAGGCGCAACGCACTGCGAGCCACCCAGCGGTACGCCTCCAGCGCACAGAACGCGGCCTGCGGGATCTGCATGGCCTCCCGGCAGCGCGCGGAGTACTCGGCGAATTCCGGTGTGGCCGCCCAGCGCGGGCTGCTCCACCGGGCCATCAGTTCACCGACCATCGCGGCATCGTCGCGGGTCAGTACGTGCTCGAACCGCGGCACCTGGAAGCGGGCCACCGTGGACGACGCGGCGAGCTGGCCCCGGGGGTCGGCGAAGAGGGCCGCCCGCAACCGCAACGGATGCGCGGCCCCGAGCACGACCAGCCGGTTCACCAGTTTCGGGTGGAACGAGGCGGCGGCCCAGCCGATCATGCCGCCCGCTCCGGCACCGACCACGGTCGCCGAACGCTCGCCGAGCGCCCGGATCAGACCGGTGACATCCGCGGCCATCGTGTACCCGTCGTACCCCCGAGGGGGTTTGTCGCTGGCTCCGTAACCACGCAGGTCCATTGCGGCGGCCCGGAAGCCCGCGTCCGCGACCCGCAGCATGATGTCGTGCCAGGCCCACCAGAACTCCGGAAAGCCGTGCAGGAAGAGAACGAGAGGGCCGGTGCCGACCTCAGCGACGTGGAAGCGGCTGCCGTTGGCGCCGACGAATCGGTGGCTCCACGGTCCCTCCGTCAGCACGCACGACTCGTCCACCCGACCGCCCATGTCGTCAGCCTAGGCCGCGCTGTCACACATGAAGCCGGGCAGTGGCGAAATGGAGCCGCACCGTGATCATTTGATGGTCTCGGCATCGGTCATCGCCATGAGGTCGCCGGGGCCGCAGTAGATCCGCAGCGGCGTGGCCTCCACCTGCACCTTAACCCGGTCGCCCTGCTTCAGGTCGATACCGGCGGTGGAGTAGAGGGCGTACCTGTTGCCGTCGTCGGCGATCAATCCGTAGCACGGACCGGTACCCCCGCGAGTGACCATGCCGGCCACCCAGCCGGTGGACGGCTGCTTGTCGGTGGGCTCCTTGGGCGGCTTGTCGGTCAGTGTGATGGTCGGCAGCGGCCGCTCCGACGGTGTCACCGGGCTGCTCTCGGTGGTTCGTTCCGGTGAGGGGGACGACGAAGTGGTGATCGAGGGCGGGGGAGAAGCCGATGAGGGCGACGAGGCGGGTGACTCCACTCCGTTCGCACAACCGGCGATCACCGTCCCGGCCACCACGGCCAGGCCGATCCGGAATGTTGTTCGAGTGCGCATGAAGCCCATCCTTCCCGCGTAAGGCGTCGAAGATAGGACGAATCGCTGGACGGTTCGGTTCCGTGCTCGCGAGGTTCCGTACACGCGAGGTTCCGTACAAGCGAGACTCCGTACACGCGAACGGCGCCCGGGTTGCCCCGGGCGCCGTCCTGGTGTCGTGCGTGGATCAGTACACGGCCACGTTCATCGAGGTGCCCACCTGGCTCAGCACCGCGATCTTGACGCCGACCGCGGGGAGCTTGACGCCGTGGTTCGGCAGCTCCTCGTAGAAGTACTTGCCCTTGTCGTTGAAGACCGGGTTGCCCAGCTGCGGCTTGATGACCGACTTCGCACCGTTGAGGTGCAGCGTCATTCCGTCGGTCGGGTAGAAGCTGAACGGGGCGTCGTACACCTGGACCCGCGAGCGCCACGGAACCCCGGTCGGGTTCAGGAGCGGCTTCGGGTGGGCGTCGACGTACAGGTTGCGGCCCTCACCGGGGTGCTCGTTGGTGTTGTTGTCCACCTGCGAGGTGTCCCAGTAGGAGATCAGCAGACCGGTCTGGTAGTTGTAGTGCTCCACCCAGTCCGGCTTGGTGTTCATGAACCCGAAGTTGTACGGGCCGGTCGCCAGGTACTTGTCGTACCCGGTGTAGCTGCGGTAACCGGCGATGTAGTAGTTCGGGAAGTTCGCGGTGCTGGTGGCGCCCACGATCGTGAACCCGCCGAGGGTCCAGGTCGAGGTGCCCTCGGCGCCCTCGGTGGAGACGACCGCGCCGTCAGCGGTGACGGTCAGCTCGTCGGCGAAGACACCACCCTCGGACACGCCACCGTCGGTGACGTAGTGCAGGCGGAAGTCGATCTTCTGACCCGCGTACGCGTTCAGCGGCACGTTGATGTCGACCCAGGCGCCGGCGGTGGAGCCGCTGATCGCCGGGTTGCCCGCGCCGTCCTTGATGAACGGAGCGCCGGCGGCGGTGCCGTCGAGCTTCGTCCAGTTGGCGCCACCGTCGGTGGAGGCCTCGGCGTACAGGTAGTCGTAGTCGATCTCGATGCCGTAGCGGCCCTTGAGCGAGACGGCCGCGGTCGTCTTGCCGGTGAGGTCGATCGCCTTGGAGAGCGAGACGTTCAGGTCGTCGGCGTTGCCGGAGAAGAACTGCTTGGTCCCGGCGAACGGAGCACCCAGATCCGAGGTGACCTGCTTGTCCGGCAGGTTGACCACGAGGGCCTGCTTCTTCTTGGTGTTGTACTCCTGCGGACCGAGGTTGACGACCTTCTTCTGGCCGGCCTTGACGGTCTCGTAGTTCAGCCACCCGAGCTGAAGCTTGTTCCACGCGCCGAGGTCGCCCGGACGCGTGCCGATGCCCTGGTCGTTCTTGGCGCTGAGACGGCTCTGCGCCATGAGGGTCCAGTACTCGCTGTTGTTGTCGCCCAGACCACTGGTGTCGTAGTCGTCCGGGAGACCGAGGTCGTGGGCGTACTCGTGAACGAAGACGCTCAGGCCGCCGTTCTCGGGCTGGACGGTGTAGTCACCGACCCACAGGTCACTGCTGCCGACCTTGGCGCCACCGAGCTTGTTGTTCGCCGGGCCGGTCGCGCCGGCGCTGTTGACGAACGCGTACCAGCGGTGGCTCCAGATGGCGTCCTCACCCTGGTACGGGTCGCCGTCGGCCTGGTCGCCGCCGGAGTGGACGATCTGGAAGTGGTCCAGGTAGCCGTCGGACTCGTTGAAGTTGCCGTCACCGTCGAAGTCGTAACGGTCGTAGACGTCGTACTCCTTGAGCGCGGCGTTGACCTGGGCCTCGGTCTTGCCGGACGCAAGCTGGTCCGCGTACCACTGGTTCACGCCGTCCTTGACCAGCTCCCACACGTTGGTGCAGTTGCTGCTCGCGCAGACGGCGGGGTCGTCACCGTTGGCGTCGGTCGGGTTGTCGCTCGACCGGCCGTACCGTGCCTCGTTGTACTTGACCTTGACCCAGTCGGAGACCTGGCCGTCGACGCTGTAACGGCCGGACGACTGCTCCTCGAAGTAGGTCTTGACCGACTCGACGTTCTTGCCGGTGCCGAAGTACAGCTTCTTGAAGTAGGCGGGCGAGTAGTCCGCCTGCCAGATGGTGGAGTTGTCCACCGACCGGTCCGGCTCCGGGATCGCGTTGTGCAGCGGGCCCTCGAAGGTAGAGGGACCGGCGAACTGCGGCGTCGTGTCCTGGTCCGGGAACGACGGGTGCCGCTCGTTGCCGAACTCGGTCAGGATGACGAAGATCTTGTCGGTCTTCTCGCGCGCGAGCTCGACGTACTGGTTCTTGCCCGGGTGACCGAAGCCGCCGTTGCCGTAGGTCTTGCCCAGTTTGACGACCTTGCTGCCGTTCACGGTCTCGACCTTGGCCTTACCGCTGACCACCTCGGAGACTGCCTGCTCGCGCAGTGCGCGGCGCTTCTCCTCGAGAGGGTTGGGCAGGTCATGGTCGTCGACCAGAGCGGACTCGCTGGCCGGCGCCGCCGGGGCTGGGTCCGAGGGTGGCGCCGCCACGGCGAACGTAGGAGCCATCGCCCCGACACTCGTCACGACCACGGCGCCGAGTAGTCCTGCGACCACCTTGCGCACTACGTTTACCTCCGCTTTCGCCAGCCGGATCACTGGGGTACGGGCGTCCGGCGTGAAACGGTCCCGTCGTTCGGGACTCAGGTGAACGTATGCAAACCAAACGATGTTCGGGGATCGCCAAGCATATTGATGGCCAACGGTTATTCGATATGGTCCGGTCATAACACGGAGACCGGCAAATAAGACAAAAGGCTGGTGACACAATTGTGTCACCAGCCTTTATTAATCTTTGTCAGTCTTCGGGCTTGGCCGTCTTCAGTCCGGAGGAGATGAGGTCCATGACCGTTGAGTCCTGAAGGGTCGTGACGTCACCGAGTGACCGGTTCTCCGCCACGTCACGCAGCAGTCGCCGCATGATCTTCCCGGACCGGGTCTTCGGCAGTTCGGCGACCAGCATGATCTGACGCGGCTTGGCGATCGGACCGAGCGTCTTGGCCACGTGGTTGCGCAGATCCTTGATGAGCGCTTCGCCCGCATCGCCCGCGGTGTCCACATTGCCCCGCGGAATGGTGAACGCGACGATCGCCTGCCCGGTCGTCGGGTCGGTCGCGCCGACCACCGCGGCCTCGGCCACCGACGGATGCGAGACGAGCGCCGACTCCACCTCGGTGGTCGAGATGTTATGGCCGGAGACCAGCATGACGTCGTCGACCCGGCCGAGCAGCCAGAGCGCGCCGTCCGCGTCCTTCTTCGCGCCGTCGCCGGCGAAGTAGTACCCGTCGAACCGCGACCAGTACGTGTCGATGAAGCGCTGGTCGTCACCCCAGATGGTGCGCAGCATCGACGGCCACGGCTCGGTCAGCACCAGGAAGCCGCCGCCGCCGTTCGGCACCGACTGCGCCTGGTCGTCGATCACGTCGGCACCGATGCCGGGGAGCGCGGTCATCGCCGAGCCGGGCTTCGCAGCGGTCACGCCGGGCAGCGGCGAGATCATGATCGCGCCGGTCTCGGTCTGCCACCACGTGTCCACGATCGGGGTGCGCTCGCGGCCGACGTGCTCCCGATACCAGATCCACGCCTCCGGGTTGATCGGCTCACCCACGCTGCCGAGGACCCGCAGCGACGACAGGTCGTACTTGGCGGGGATGTCGTCGCCCCACTTCATCATGGTGCGGATCAGCGTCGGTGCGGTGTAGAGGATCGACACCTTGTACTTGTCGACGATCTGCCAGAACCGGCCGCGGTCCGGGGTGTCCGGCGTGCCCTCGTACATCACCTGGGTCGCGCCGTTGGAGAGTGGGCCGTAAACGATGTACGAGTGCCCGGTCACCCAGCCGATGTCGGCCGTGCACCAGTAGACGTCGGTGTCGGCCTTGAGGTCGAACACGGCGTGATGTGTGTACGACGTCTGGGTCAGGTAGCCACCGGTGGTGTGCAGGATGCCCTTCGGCTTACCGGTCGTGCCCGAGGTGTAGAGGATGAAGAGCGGGTGCTCCGAGTCGAACGCCTGAGCCTCGTGAGTGGGGCTGGCCTGCTCGACGGTCTCGTGCCACCACTTGTCCTTGTCGGTCCACTCGACCTCCTGGCCGGTACGCCGGACAACCAGCACATGCTCGATGCGTCCGGTCCGCGCCACCGCCTCGTCGACGGTCGGCTTGAGCGCCGACGGCTTGCCCCGGCGGTAGCCACCGTCCGCGGTGATCACCACCTTGGCGTCGGCGTCGTCGATCCGGGTGGCCAGAGCGTCCACCGAGAAGCCGCCGAACACGACGCTGTGCGTGGCGCCGATCCGGGCGCACGCGAGCATCGCCACCGCGGCCTCGGGGATCATCGGCATGTAGATCATCACGCGGTCGCCGGCGGTCACGCCGAGGTCGGTGAGCGTGTTGGCGGCCTGGCTGACCAGCTTCAGCAGGTCCGAGTAGGTGACCGTGCGGGTGTCGCCCGGCTCGCCCTCCCAGTGGATGGCCACCTTGTCGCCGTTGCCGGCCTCGACATGACGGTCCACGCAGTTGTAGGCGATGTTCAGCTCGCCGCCGACGAACCACTTCGCGAACGGCGGGTTCGACCAGTCCAGGATCTGGTCCCACGGCTTGGCCCAGGCCAGCCGCTCGGCCTGCTTCGCCCAGAAGGCCAGCCGGTCGGCGGCCGCCTCCTCGTAGGCGTCCGCCTTGACGTTCGCGTTCGCCGCGAGGTCGGCGGGCGGCGGGAACTGCCGCGTCTCCGACGACAGGTTCTCCAATGTCTCGCTCATGAGGGCGGCTCCTCTGCCGTGACCGGGATCTCTTCAACTGCACACTAGTTGCGCCGGAGGACCCGACGAAGGTTTGCGTCTCAGCTCGCGCCCGATGGTGCCGTGCGCGCGCCGACTGGTGCATTGATGCTCACTACTGCGCGAATCTTGCCAGTTCCAAGCTCATTTGTGCAGCCCTTGTTTCCGCTGTTTTACCGCCGGCGGCGTTCACTACCGTGGTCATGTGGATCCCTTGGCACCCCTGCTCGATCTCACCGACATCGCGCCCGCCTTCGCCGACGCCCGGCAGGCCGTCGACGCCGCCCACCGGCACCGGGCCCTGCGCCGGCACGGTGGTCAGGTCGCGGCCGAGGCGAGCCTGCGCGCCGCCGTCGCCAGCGCCGCTCTCGAAGGCAGCGTCCACGAGCTGGAGGAGGTACGCGGCGGCACCGTCACCGACCCGGTCATGCAGGGCGCCCTCCGGGTCGCCGAGTCGCTGCCCGGCCTGGTCGACCTCTGGTCCCGTGCGCCCCGGCAGGTGCTGGCGAAACTGCACGTGCTCGCGGCTCGCGGCGTCGTCCACGACCACGACCTCGGCCGGCTCACCGGCGGCGCCGAGCGGATCGACGCCCTCGCCCGGCTCGTCGCCGGCAACGAGACCACCCCGCCGATGCTGCTCGCCGCGATCGTGCACGCCGAGCTGCTCACACTCCAGCCGTTCGCCGGGCCGTCCGGCGTCGTGGCCAGGGCCGCCGCCCGGCTCACCCTCATCGGGCGCGGTTTCGACCCACGCGGCCTGGTCACGGTCGAGGTCGGCCACCGTTCGAGAGAGCCGGAGTACGTGGGGTCGGCAGGCGCCTACGCGACCGGGACCACCGACGGGGTGCGGTCCTGGCTGCGTCACTACGCCGCGGCGATCACGGCCGGTGCCGAGGAAATCACCGTCATCGGCGACGGAGTACTGGCAGCCGTCTAAGCCCCGGCATACTTTGCTGCGTGGGTTCGTACTGGGTCCGTCCCTATCCGCCCGGCACCGGGCGTTGGATCGTGATCGCCTGGGAGGCGGCCGCGCTGCTGTTCCTCGCCTGGGCCACCATCCGCCAGTTCGATCTGATCGGCCACGGGGTCCGCGCGCTCGCGGGCAGCCTCGCCGCGATCTGGGCGGTCGGCGCCTGGCGGATCATCCAGCACGGCGTCTACGTCAGCCGCGACGGTGTGCTGATACGCGGCCTGGTCAGGTCCCGGACCATGAGCTGGCGCGACATCGCGGGTGTGCGCCTGCACCACACCATCCACCGGCTGGGGCGGTGGGAGCTGCAACGGGACATGACCGTGGTGATCGAACGCAATGACGGCGCCACGGTCGGGACCGAGCTGTGGGCGCAGGGCGTCGACTTCCACGCCCGCCCCAAACTGTTCCGGGCCGTCTACCAGGAGATCCGCAACCGTCATCGGGCGGCGGGGGAGAAGAAGGCCTGAGACGTGGAAGAGCCGGCGTCCCTCGCGGGGGCGCCGGCTGTGCGCGTCCGTACCGGGTTATCAGGCGTGCACCTGGGTCGTTGTCGACGGTCCATAGCCCTCTCGGGCGGAGGTCCCGTCGCAACGTGCCTGCCGTGGCTGATCGCGCGTGGGTTCCCGGTGGCCGTGCACGGTGCCCGATGTTTCCGGGCCCGCGAGTCATTTCTACGCCCCGGCTCGCTTGATCGCCAGATTTCCGGCGGAAACGCGACCGAAAGGGAAAAGCTCAGACCAAACAACAACCGCTTCCGATGTACGGGCACGCGCGTACCACGTCCAGTCTTTGCGACGAGGGACGCATACGCCCGGAAGCGGCGTCAGGGCCGGGACGCCGCAGCGACGTCGCTTCGATGCCACGTCACTCACGTAGCCGTACGAAATGGGGAAGGTTCTCAGGCGACCGCAGCGCGGGTGCGCCGATGGCGGCCGTAGAGCGCGAAACCGATGGCGACGCCGACGCCCACACTGATCGCCGCGGCGACCGGAACCGCGGGGCGGTCGCGGAGTCGCCGGCCGAGCGGAACCGGATGGCGGAACTCGAGAACCGGCCAGGAACGCAGCGAGGCGACCCGGCGCAGAGTGCGGTCCGGGTTGACCGCGCTCGGATGCCCCACCGCCTCGAGCAGCGGAAGGTCACTGCTGGAGTCCGAATAGGCGTAGCACTCGCTGAGGTCGTAACCGCGCTCGTCGGCGAGCCGGCGCACACCCGTCACCTTGGCCGGACCGGCCGAGTAGAACTCCACCGCACCGCTGTAACGGCCGTCGACGATGGCCATCCGCGTCGCGATGACGTCGGTGATGCCGAGCAGTGCCCCGATCGGGCGGACCATCTCGTCACCGGAGGCTGAGACCAGCACCACATCCCGGCCCGCCGCCTGGTGCTCGGCGATCAGCGCGGCCGCCTCGGCGTAGACATACGGGTTGATCAGATCGTTGAGCGTCTCGGAGACGATCTGCTGAACCTGCTCCACACGCCAGCCCTTGCAGAGGGCGGCCATGTAGTCCCGGGTCCGGGCCATCGATTGCTCATCGGTGCCGCCGCCGAGCCTGAACATCAACTGGGCATAGGCGGTTTTCACCACGTCACGGCGGCTGATCAGCCCATCCCGATAGAACGGCCGTCCGAAGGCCAGCGCGCTGGACTTGGCGATGACGGTCTTGTCGAGGTCGAAAAACGCGGCGCTCAGGCCCACGGGCCGAAAGTGTAGCCGGAACACGCTCGCAACGGTTGCCCCGCGCGGCCGACGCACCCGTCGGTGACGCGCTGTGAAATCGGGCAGAGGGCAGAAGATGCCCACCGACGTGACAATCGGTACTCGACGGGGACCGTGATCCTGAGGCAAACTTGTGTTTGTTACGAGGTGTGTGTTGTTCCCGCTTCACCCAGTTACCTCGCCCCCGGGTCTCGACCCCGGGCTCAAGCCTCGGTGATCGCGCCCCCCGCGGTCGCCGAGCGATTCGGCTCGACCCCCCCGGAGCCGAATCCCAGGACGGCCCCCGTCGCCCCCCGACGGGGGTCGTTCCCTTTCAGGCTCCGGTCGCCCGGCTCGGCTCGCCGTCACGTGCGGGGGTCTCGCCCGCATCGATCAGCCCGAAGAAGCCGGAGAGCCCGGTCACGGTCAGCACCCGGCGGAACGTGTCACTCGGATTGACGACCCGGAAACCCACGCCTGCCGCGGTGGCCGAGCGGTAACCCTCGATCAGCGCACCGAGCCCGGTGGAGTCGATGAACGTGGCATCACGCAGGTCGACCTCGACATCCGGCGGTGACCAGTCGGTGACCGCGTCGTGGATACCCCTGGCGACCTCTTCGGAGTTCGAGAAATCGACCTCGCCCGTCACCGTCACGGTGACGGTGCCGTCCTCCGCGAGCGTCGTACGAATCGAACTCTCCATGTCTGACTCCAGCGCTTGAACAGATTCCCCAACATACCCAACCGCGCGAAGGACATGCCTGCGCGTAGCAGATCATCACCGCGGACGGCGGGTTGTCCACCGATCCACGTTGTCCACAGCCCGGACGGGCCGGGGTTTGTCGCGGCCGGAACGGCCCGGCGAGGGTAGGCGCCCCAACCCGCCGTCCCCGCTGGAGGTCAGCGATGCCCGCCCCGCGTCGTCCCCTGATCGTGACCGCCGACCCGGACCTGCTCGACGAACTGTTGCGCCTCGCCGCGGTGAGCGGTGTCGAGGCCGAAGTGTCACCGGACCCGGCCGGCGCCCGGGCCCGCTGGTCCACCGCCCCGATCGTTCTGATCGGCGCCGACCAGGCCGTCGCCTGCCTGCGGGCCCGGCTGCCGCGCCGGCACCGGGTGATCCTGATCGGGTTCGCCGGTGCCGCCGACCCCGCCTTCAACGTCGCCGACCTGCTCGGTGCCGAGAACGTGGCCGTCCTGCCCGACGCCGAACCGTGGGTCGTCGACCAGCTCACCACCGACGAACCGCCCGGCCCGGCCGGCGACGGCCGGACCCTGGCGGTGATCGGTGGCCGTGGCGGCGCGGGTGCCAGCATCCTCGCCGCCGGACTGGCCACCACCGCGGTCCGGACCGGTCATCGGACGCTGCTCATCGACGCCGACCCGCTCGGCGGCGGCCTGGACCTGGTGCTCGGCTGGGAGCAGGTCGGCGGACTCCGCTGGCCCGCCCTGGCCGGCGCGGACGGCCGCGTCGACCCGCCCACCCTGCTCAGCGCGCTACCGCACCGCGGTCACCTGGTGCTGCTCTCGTTCGACCGGGACGAACTGCCCGGCGTACCCATCGAGGCGATGGCCGCCACCCTCGACGCGGCCCGCAGGGGTCGCGACGTCATCGTCGCCGACCTGCCGCGGCAACTCGACGACGCGGCCGTCCTCGCGCTGCAGGCCGCCGAACGGACACTGCTCGTCGTCCCGGCCGAGCTGCGGGCCACCGCGTCGGCCGCACGGACCGCGGCCACCGTGGCGGCACACTGCGAGAACATCGCCGTCGTGGTGCGCGGTCCGGCGCCCGGCAAGCTCCGTGCCCGCGAGATCGCGCGGGCGCTGGGGCTGCCGCTCGCCGGGACACTGCGGCCCGAGACGGCGGTCTGCCAGGGGATCGAACGCGGGACGGCGCCGACCGCCGACGGCAAGGGCGCGCTCGCCGTCCTCTGCCGCCGGCTGGTCGAAGACCTCATGGGTACGGGCTCGAAGGCGGCCGTGGCGTGACGGTCGCCGATCGGGTGCGCAGGCGGTTCGCGTACGACGGGATGGAGGCGACCCCGGCCGCCGTCGTCAGCGCCGTCCGCCGGGAGAACGCCGTGCTCGGCGACACGGCCGTGCTCCGGATCGCCGGCCGCGTCCGGGACGAACTGATCGGTGCCGGGCCGCTCGCCCCGCTGCTCGCCGATCCGGCCGTGACCGATGTGCTCGTGAACAACCTGCAGGTCTGGGTCGACCGGGGCTCCGGGCTGGAACGGACATCGATCCGGTTCAGCGACGCCGCCGAGGTCCGGAGGCTCGCCCAGCGACTGGTCGCGGCCTGCGGGCGGCGGCTCGACGACGGGCAGCCTTACGCCGACGCCCGGCTGCCGGACGGCACCCGTCTGCACGCGGTGCTGCCGCCGGTCGCCACGACCGGGCCCTACCTGTCCCTGCGGACGTTCCGGCAGCGGCCGTTCACCCTCGACGACCTCGTCGGGCACGGAACGGTGCCGATGGCGGCCGCTGCGGTGCTGGCCGCGGTCGTGGCGGCGAGACTCGCGTACCTGGTCACCGGCGGTACCGGCAGCGGCAAGACCACCCTGCTGGCGACCCTGCTCGGGCTCGTGCCGCCGGACGAGCGGATCGTGCTCGTCGAGGACGCGGCCGAACTGCGGCCGGTGCACCCGCACGTGGTGGCACTTCAAGCACGTACCGCCAATGTGGAGGGAGCCGGCGCCATCGGCCTCAGCGACCTGGTGCGGCAGGCGCTGCGGATGCGGCCCGACCGCCTGGTCATCGGCGAGTGCCGGGGCGCCGAGATCGTCGACCTGCTCGGCGCGCTGAACACCGGCCACGACGGCGGTGCCGGGACGCTGCACGCCAACGCGCCCGGTGACGTGCCGGCCCGGCTGGAGGCGCTCGGTCTGCTGGGCGGCCTGCCGCGAGCGGCGTTGCACGCCCAGGTGGTCGCCGCGCTCCAGGTGGTTCTTCAGGTCCGGCGTACGGGCGAAGGCCGCACCTTGGAGTCGATCAGTGTCCTGGTGCCCTCCGGTGAGCAGCGTCTGGCCACCGTGATGCCGGCCTGGCACCGCGATAGCGGCCTCGGGCCGGGCGCCGCGACACTGGCTCGCCTGCTGACCGAGCGCGGTGTGCCGGTTCCTGCCCTCCTCGGCCCCGGACGGCCGTCGTGATCTGGATGCTCGCGACGCTGCTGATCGCCGGAGCGGCTCTGGTGGCCGGATCGGGGGAGTCGGCCCGGGACCGGCTGCCGGGCCGGCAGCGACGGGTGATCGACCCGGCCCGCCTGCGGCGCACCGTCTCCCGGCTCGTCGGCGGACCGGTGGGGCGGACGGCCGTCGTCGCCGCCGTACCGGCCGCCGCTCTCGCCGGTCTGAACGCCGGCCCGGTCGCGGGTGCCGTGGCGGCGGTCTACACCGCGGTGATCGTCTACGAGTGGCGGCGCCGGGCCACCCGGAAACAGGCCGCGACCGACCGTGCCGCCGGCCTGGACGAGCTGTCGACTCTGGTCGCCGACCTGCGAGCGGGAATCCCCGCGGCGGTCCTGGCCGCCGGGCGCTCCGGATCCGGACCCGTCGGCTCCGGCTCCGGCAGGCTCGGCCGGCTCACCGAGGCGGTGTGGAGCCTCGCCGAACGCACCGGAGCGCCCGCCGCCGACCTGCTGGAACGGATCGAGGCCGACGCCCGCTCGGCGGACCGCTCCGCCAAGACCGCCGCCGCCCAGGCGTCCGGTGCGCAGACCACGGCGCTGCTGCTCGCGGCCCTGCCGCTGGCCGGGATCGCACTGGGGCACGGGATCGGGGCCGACCCGCTGGGCGTGCTGTTCGGCACCCCGCTCGGCGCGGCCGCACTGACCGTCGCGGTGCTGCTGCAGTGCGCCGGGCTCAAGTGGGCACAACGGCTCTCCGAGCGGGTGGTCCCGTGAAGCCGGCCTGCGGGGTGGCCGCGCTGCTGCGGCCCGGCGGCCCGGTCCGGGTGCCCTTGCGCGAGTGCTGTGTGGCGGCTCTCGTCGGAGCCGACGGGGCGGTCACGAGGTGCGCGGCCGCGCCGGAGAAACCCCCGTCCCGCCGGGTCGAGCCGGCCGAGGTCTCACGATGAGCGGGCCCGTCGTAGCGATGTGCACGCTGGTGGCCGCGCTTCTCCTGCTGCCGCCGCCGGGACGGCTGCGGCTGCCCCGGCCGAAAGCGCGGCCGGACTCCGGTCCACGGACCCGGCTGCTGCTGTCGATGCTGGCAGGGCTGGCGGTCGCCGGACTGATCGGCACCGGATGGGGCGTGCCGGCCGGGCTCGCCGTGGCCGTCGGCACGGACCGCTTCCTGCGCGGCCGGGAACCCGCCGACGTGCGCCGGGAACGCCAGGAGGCCCTCGCAGACCTGCCGCTCGGCGCCGACCTGCTGGCGGCGGCGCTCAAGGGCGGAACCGCGGTGGACCGGTCGATCGGCGCGGTCGCCGAGGCGTTGGGCGGACCGCTCGGTGATCGGCTCCAGCGGACCGCCCGCTCACTACGGCTCGGCGCCGAACCGGCCGAGGCCTGGACGCATCTGAGTGGGGTGCCGGACGCCGAACGGCTGATCGCGGCGGCGGTCCGGTCCAGCGCCAGCGGCGGCGCCCTGGCCGGAGCTCTGGAACGCCTCGCCGGTGACCTGCGGGCCGACCGTGGGACGGCGATCGAGGCCGCGGCCCAGCGGGCGGGCGTCCTGATCGTGTTGCCGCTCGGCCTCTGCTTCCTACCGGCCTTCGTGCTGGCCGGGCTCGTGCCGACCGTGATCGCCCTGCTGAGCCGGGCCCTGTAGACCCCGCCGCACCTGTTGACGCGGCGTGCTGTGAAACCCGGTGCGGCGTGCCCTGCGCCGTACCACCGCAACCGAGGAGGTCCTGTGTACAAACTCATCGCCCGCTACCGGCGGCTCCAGGCGGAGGCCGCGGACGCCGGCATGAGCACCGCCGAGTACGCCATCGGCACGCTCGCTGCGGTCGCCTTCGCCGGGGTCCTGCTCAAGGTCGTGACGAGCGGGCCGGTCCAGTCGGCGCTCGGCGCGGTCATCGGCCGGGCGCTGAAGTGAGCCGGCGCCGGTGGCCCGGCCGCGACCGGGGCTCCTTCACCGCCGAACTCGCGGCCGGGCTGCCGGCGCTCATGCTCATGCTGGGCTTCGGCGTCACGGCGGTCATGGCGGTGTCGGCCAGGATGCAGTGCCTGGACGCGGCCCGGGAAGCGGCCCTCGCCGCCTCCCGTGGTGAGGACGGCGCCGCCGCAGCGGCCCGGCTGGCCCCGGAGGGTGCCGCCATCGCGGTCGGCGCGAGTGGGGACAGTGTGACGGCGGCGGTGTCCGCCCGGGTCCGGGTGTTCGGCACCGACCTTCCCGGCGTCCTGGTGAGCGGCGAAGCGGTGGCGGCGCGTGAGCCCGAGGAGGTGGTGATCCCGTGAGCCGGCTGCGGGACGATCGTGGAGCTGCGTCGATCTTCGTGCTGGCCGTCGGGCTGGCTCTGGTTCTGCTCGGTTCGGCCGGAGCCACCGTCGGCGCGGCCCGGGTGGCCCGGCACCAGGCCAAGGTGGCAGCCGATTTCGGCGCGCTCGCCGGTGGGCCGCACGCGATCGAGGGTGAAGTCGCCGCGTGTGCCGAGGCACGGCGATACGTCGAGGCCAACCACGCGCGGATGACGGCCTGCAGGGTCACCGGGCTGGACATCGTGGTCCGTGCCGAGGTCAGGCTCGCGGTGTTCCCGGCGAACGCCGGAGCCGCCTCCCGCGCGGGCCCGATCTCGGAACCGTCTTCAGCGTGAGACGTCCTGAAGACGGGAGGACGACGGTTGCCGCGGCGACGGGCTGACCCCCGGCCGTCGCGGCTTGCCGAGGCCCTCGCTGTGCCCGGCCTGGACGGTCTCGGCCCGGGCCTCGGCCTCGGAGTCCCGGCGTACATCGGCGACGGACTTCCGCAGCACCCGGCGCAGCAGCCGCCCCAGTGGACGCTCGGCCAACCGGTGCACCAGCCACGCCATCACCAGCACCACCAGGATCGCGCCCGCGATCAGGAGCCAGGCGGGCAGCCCGGTGCGCTCGTGGGTGTGCCGGATGAGGCTGTACCCGATGCGCTGGTGAAGCAGGTAGAAGGGATAGGTCAGGGCGCCCGCGGTGGTGAGCCACGACCATCGGATGCGGTCGGTCCAGCCCAGCGCGATGACGAGCACGACCAGATAGGACAGCGACACGATGACGATGCCGGGCCACGTCGGCACCTCGAAGCCCGGGTTGACGCCGGCCACCCGGTCCGCCACCCGGTTGACGCTCACCAGCCAGGAGAAGCCGACGATCGCGAACAGTAACGGCGACCTGCCGAATCTGTGGATCAGGAACATGGCGATCCCGGCGATGAAATACGGCGCGTATTCCGGAATGGCGATGATGTTGACGAGCCGGCTGTCGAGCGTCGGCCCGATCACGGCGACGACCATCCAGGCGGCGCAGAAAATCACCGTTCGGCGGTACGTCAGGCCGAATGCCACGAGTGCGGCGAACAACAGATAGAACCGCAGTTCGACGAAGAGGGTCCAGTAGACGGTGTCGACCGCGGGAATGCCGAGCGGCTCCTGAAGCATGGTCATGTTGGCCGCGATCTGCGGCAGATCAGGGGTGCCGCTGACCGGCACGCCACCGGTCACCGGCGCGATCGTCACCACCGCCGCGGTGATCAGGATGCACACCCAGTACGCCGGGTAGAGCCGGCTCACCCGGGAGACGAAGAAGTCGCCGAGCCCGCGCCGCCAGCTGCTCATTCCGATGACGAAGCCGCTGATAAGGAAGAACAGCTCGACGCCGAGGAAGCCGTAGACGGCAGCCTGCGTGAGGTCCGGCAGGAAGTGGTTCGGCGGGCTGCTGCCGTCGATGCGCCACGAGACGCTGAGGTGGAACACCGCGACCGCCAGTGCGGCTATCAGGCGCAGTCCGTCGAGCGCCGCGAGGCGGGGCCCGGCGGTCCTGTTGCGGTCAGTGGTCTCGGCGCGTTCGTCGTGTCGAATCATCGGTGAGGCAGGCTACCTCTTCCACGATTGGAGATCGTCAGGTCTCGGCCAAGATCTGCCTGTTCCCCGATCACTAATGCGATAAACGCTCGGAATTTCCGGCGAGTGCGGCGAGCACCGTGTCGAGGACTTTCACGGCGTCCTCTTTGTTCAGTGGATTGTTGCCGTTACCGCACTTGGGTGACTGCACGCAGGACGGGCATCCGGCCTCGCACCCGCACGACGCGATCGCCTCCCGGGTGGCCCGCAACCACTCTTCGGCGGTGCCGTACGCGCGCTCCGCGAACCCGGCCCCGCCGGGGTGCCCGTCGTAGACGAAGACCGTCGGCGCCTCGGTGTCGGCGTGGTTGGCGGTGGACAGCCCGCCGATGTCCCACCGGTCACAGGTGGCGATCAGCGGCAGCAGGCCGATCCCGGCGTGTTCGGCCGCGTGGAGCGCGCCGGGGAACTCGCCGGCGTCCACCCCGGCCGCGGTCAGCGCCTGCGGCGAGACGGTGAACCAGACGGCGACGGTACGGAGTTCGCGTACCGGCAGGTCGAGCGGCCGGGTGTCGATCACCGCGCCGCTGCCGAGGCGCCGCCGCTGGTAGGAGACGACCTGGTTGGTGACATCGACCTCGCCGAGGAACAGTCCGACCGGCCCGGCGTCCACATACGAGCGGACGTTAACCACCGACAGGTTCGTCACGTCCCGGGCATGGGTGGTCCAGTCAGGCTCCTCCTGGTGCACGAGCGCGATGGCGTCCTCGAGATCGAGGTCGTCCACCAGGTAGGTGACGCCCTGGTGCAGGTAGACCGCTCCAGGGTGGAGCATCGCGTGCGACGACCCGTGATCGACCGTTCCGAGCAGCCGTCCGGTGGTGGCCTCGACCACCGAGACCGGCGCCCCACCGGTGCCGCGGAGATCGACCTCGGGCCGTCCACGATGGATCCAGTAGTAGCCGGACGGCCGTCTTCGCAGCACCCCCTCGCCGACCAGCCGCTCGGCGAGGTCACGGGCCGGTTCGCCGAAGAGGTCCAGGTCAGCGTCGGTCAGCGGGGCCTCGGAGGCGGCGGAGCACAACTGCGGCCCCAGCACGTACGGGTTGCCCGGGTCCAGCACGGTCGCCTCGACCGGGCGGCCGAACACCGCCTCCGGATGGTGCACCAGATACGTGTCCAGCGGATCGTCGCGTGCCACCAGGACGGCGAGCGCCTCGTCACCGGCCCGCCCGGCCCGGCCGGCCTGCTGCCAGAGCGACGCCCGGGTGCCGGGGTAACCGCAGATCAGGACTGCGTCGAGCCCCGTCAGGTCGACGCCGAGCTCGAGCGCGTTGGTCGACGCGAGCCCGAGCAGCTCGCCGGAGAGCAGCGCCCGTTCGATGGCGCGCCGGTCCTCGCGCAGGTAGCCGCCCCGGTAGGCGGCCACGCGGTCGCCGAGCCCCGGGACGGCCTCGTCGAGTGACTGCCGGGCGGTCGAGGCGATCACCTCGGCCCCGCGCCGGGACCGCACGAACGCGATGGTCCGGGTACCGGCGACCACGGCATCGGTGAGCAGGTCGGCGGTTTCGCGCAGGGCTGATCGACGGATCGGCTGCCCGAGTTCGAGATCGTCGGGTGACGGTGAGGGGCCGGACGACACGGGTGGCAGCAGCGGCGGTTCCCACAGGGCGAACGTCACGGCCCCGCGAGGCGACGCGTCTGAAGTGATCTCTGTCACGGGCAGCCCGGTGAGGCGGGATGCCGAACCGGCCGGATCGCCCGACGTGGCCGACGCCAGGATGAAGGTGGGTGAGGCGCCGTACCGCGTGGTGGCCCGCCGCAGGCGTCGCAGCACGTGCGCCACGTGCGAGCCGAAGACACCGCGATAGGTGTGGCACTCGTCGATCACCACGTACCGCAGCCTGCGCAGGAAGACCCCCCAGCGGCCGTGTCCCGGCAGGATGCTGTGGTGGAGCATGTCGGGGTTGGTGAGCACGAACCGCGAGTGCAGCCGGATCCACTCGCGCTCCTCGCGCGGGGTGTCACCGTCGTACGTGGCCGGCCGCACCCCGTCCAGCCCGAGCCGGATCAGGCCGCGCAACTGGTCGGCGGCGAGTGCCTTGGTGGGTGACAGGTACAGCACTGTCGCTCTAGGGTCCGTGGCGAGCGCGTCGAGTGACGGCAGCTGGTACGCCAGGGACTTCCCCGAAGCGGTGCCGGTGGCCAGCACGACGTGCGTGCCCTCCCGGGCGAGGGTGGCGGCGGCCGCCTGATGCTCCCACGGGGCGCTGATCCCCTGCGCGGTGAACGCGTCACGCACCGCGGGGTCGGTCCATGCGGGCCACGGCGCCGTGCGGCCCTCACGGGCGGGCACCCGCTCGATGTGTGTGACCGGCGACACTGCAGTACCGCTGCCGCGAGCCCGCAGCCGGTGCAGCAGCTCAGCAGGACCGAAGGCGGTGGAGGTCACGCATTGCACTGTGACACCGGTGTGCCCCGAACCTCAAACGGGTAGGACGGTGGGTGCCACGCGTCGCCCCCTTCCCGTCGGTGGTTAGATTTCGCGGGGGAGAGATCAGGGAGGAGGACCGATGGAGCTGTCACTCACGACCCGGACCGTCGCCGGGCACACCGTGCTCGAGGTCGGCGGTGAGGTCGACGTTTACACCGCCCCCCGGCTGCGCGAGCGTCTCATCGAGTTGGTGGACGCGGGTTCGCGTGACGTGGTGGTCGATCTGGAACGGGTCGACTTCCTCGACTCCACCGGGCTCGGTGTGCTGGTCGGCGCCCTCAAGCGGCTGCGGACGGCACACGGCACATTCGGGCTGGTCTGCTCCAAGGAGCCACTTCTCAAAATCTTCCGGATCACCGCGCTGGACCAGGTCTTCCCGATCTTCCCGACGGTCGATGCGGCGACGGAACGCGACGGCAGCGGTCCCGCTTCGTGATGGCCACCGTTCGGCTCTCCTTCTCTCCGGCGCCGGTGCACGTGCGTACCGCCCGGCTCGTCGGCGTCGCCGTGGCACGGCGTGCCGGGGTCGCGGAGGAGTTGCTCGACGAGGTTCGGCTCGCGATCGGTGAGGCCTGCACCCGGGCGGTCACACTGCACCGGCAGTACGGCCTCACCGACCTCGTCACGGTCGAGATGTCCGACTCGGATTCGTACACGGTCCGGGTCATCGACCACGCCCCGATCGAGGCGAGCGTCGGCCTGACGAAACTGCCCCCGGACGAGCTGGCCGCCGAGTCGCTGACCGACGACGCCCTCACTACCGGCGTGGGTTTCGCGCTGCTCGCCGGCTTCGTCGACGACCTCCAGGTGCGACCGGTGGACGACGGCCCGGGCACCGAGGTCCGCATGGTCTGGCCGGTAACCCGCCGCTGACCCCCGGGGCCCTCGCTCCAGCCACCGATCAGCCGTCCCCTGACCGTCAGAGGGGCGACGGCCGCTCAAGATTGACCAGGGCGGCATGGAAGATCCAGGTCCGTAGGTCGCCGGCTGGGTGGACACCTTTCGCGTGGCGAGAATTTCAAAGATCAACCCCGACGGGTGTACGCCCGAACGCCGCGCCCACTTCATGGCGATATTTCCTGAAATAGTGTCCTGGAGCAGGCCAGAATCCAGACACTCGCGGCTACCCGTCTACCCGAGATCGACTACGGATTAACACAGCGGCGATCATCACCGCGACACGGCTGGTGCTACATGTGACGACCGACACGTAAGCCCTATACAGTACGCGAGTTGTCAGCTACTGCTGGTCCCGCGTCCGCGGGTCTGGCCGGTCGTTCCCCGTCTCCCCGGGGAATGCGTCCGGGGGCTTTCGTCCGCGTCCGGGCGCCATTGGTGCACAGGAGGACTTTGGATGGCCGGGACCTCGATAGACCTCGCCGCTGAGGGCGGCGGAGTGTCCCTCAGCGGGTCAAACATCACATTCGTCGTCGTCGCTCTGGTCTTCGCCCTGGTGGCGCTGGGCTTCGCGGCGGCGTTCGTGCAATCGGTGCTGCGTACCGCGCGCGGCACACCGAAGATGCAGGAGATCGCGGGCGCCGTGCAGGAGGGCGCCTCGGCGTACCTGTTCCGGCAGTTCAAGACTCTTGCCATCTTCGTCGTCATCGCGGTCGTCCTGCTGTTCTTCCTGCCGGTGCACGAGACCGACAACGAGACCCTGGTCAAGATCGGCCGCTCGCTGTTCTTCATCGTCGGAGCGGTGTTCAGCTCGTTCATCGGCGGTGCCGGCATGGCGTTGGCCACCCGGGCCAACCTGCGGGTCGCCGCGGCGGCCGGTGAGCAGGGCGGCCGGGAGAAGGCGATGGGCATCGCCTTCCGTACCGGCGGGGTGGTCGGCTTCCTCACCGTCGGCCTCGGCCTGTTCGGTGGCGCACTGGTCGTGCTGATCTTCCGTGGCGACGCGCCGACGGTCCTGGAGGGCTTCGGTTTCGGCGCCGCGCTGCTGGCCATGTTCATGCGGGTCGGCGGCGGCATCTTCACCAAGGCCGCCGACGTCGGCGCGGACCTGGTCGGCAAGGTCGAGCAGGGCATCCCCGAGGACGACCCGCGGAACGCGGCGACGATCGCCGACAACGTGGGCGACAACGTCGGTGACTGTGCCGGTATGGCCGCCGACCTGTTCGAGTCCTACGCGGTGACCCTGGTGGCGGCGCTGATCCTGGGCTCGGCCGCCTTCGGCCAGGACGGTCTGATCTTCCCGCTGATCGTCTCCACGATCGGCGTGCTGATCGCGATCATCGGTGTCTTCATCACCCGGCTGCGCGCCAGCGACCGCAACGGTCTCACCGCGATCAACCGGGCGTTCTACATCTCGGCCGCGCTCTCCGCGGTCGCGGTGGCCGTGGTCAGCTTCATGTACCTGCCGGACAGCTTCGCCGGCTTCGGTGACTCGGGCATCGCCGAGGACATCCTGAACAGCGGCCAGAACCCGCAGTGGGTCGCGGTCGGCGCCGTCGTGATCGGTATCGTGCTGGCCGCCGCCATCCAGGCGCTGACCGGCTACTTCACCGAGACCAACCGTCGCCCGGTCCAGGACATCGGCAAGTCGTCGCAGACCGGTGCCGCCACCGTCATCCTGGCCGGCATCAGTGTCGGCCTGGAGTCTGCGGTCTACTCGGCGATCCTGCTCGGGGCGGGCGTCTTCGGCGCCTTCCTGCTCGGCGGTTCGTCGCTGACCCTGTCGCTGTTCGCGGTCGCGCTGGCCGGTACCGGCCTGCTCACCACGGTCGGCGTCATCGTGGCGATGGACACCTTCGGCCCGATCTCGGACAACGCGCAGGGCATCGCCGAGATGTCCGGTGACGTCGACGAGCACGGGGCGCAGATCCTCACCGAGCTGGACGCGGTCGGCAACACCACGAAGGCGATCACCAAGGGCATCGCCATCGCGACCGCGGTCCTCGCGGCCACGGCGCTGTTCGGGTCCTACACCAACAGCCTGGCCAGCGCGCTGACCGAGGCCGGGGTGCCGAACGTCGGCAACGAGATCCTGGAGCAGCTGAACATCTCCAACCCGCGCAGCCTGGTCGGCCTGCTGATCGGCGCGGCTGTGGTGTTCCTCTTCTCCGGTCTGGCGATCAACGCGGTCTCGCGCTCGGCCGGCGCGGTCGTGATGGAGGTCCGTCGCCAGTTCCGGGAGTTCCCCGGGATCATGGACGGCACGCAGCGCCCGGAGTACGGCCGGGTCGTCGACATCTGCACCCGGGACGCACAGCGTGAGCTGCTCACTCCCGGTCTGCTGGCGATCATGGCACCGATCGCGGTCGGTTTCGGCCTGGGCCCGGGCGCGCTCGCGGCCTACCTGGCCGGCGCCATCGGCACCGGCACGCTGATGGCGGTCTTCCTGTCCAACTCCGGTGGAGCGTGGGACAACGCGAAGAAGCTGGTCGAGGACGGGTCGTACGGCGGCAAGGGCTCCGAGGCGCACGCCGCCACGGTCATCGGTGACACCGTCGGTGACCCGTTCAAGGACACCGCCGGCCCGGCGATCAACCCGCTGCTCAAGGTGATGAACCTGGTCTCGCTGCTGATCGCCCCGGCTGTCGTGACCTGGAGCTACGGCAGCGACGCCAACCCGGGCCTGCGCATCGGCATCGCGGTCCTGGCGGTCGCGATCGTGACCGCCGCCGTGGTCTGGAGCAAGCGCAAGCCCATCTCGATGGGTGACGACAGCGCCGCCGCGGCCGCCGTCGGTGCCGCCGACACCGGCCGTGCGGTTCAGGACGCTCGCACGTCCGAGGCGAGCCGGATCAAGGACAACGTCTGATATCCAGTCCGAGCAGGACGAAAGGCACCCGGGAAACCGGGTGCCTTTCGCTATGACTCGATCGAGGCGTGTGGACTGTCTGCCGGTAGTCGTACCCTGCTTCCATGCGCGCGGTCCGACCGATCTCCCTGGCTCTCGTCCTGGTGCTCGCCGCACCTCTGACCGCCTGCTCGAGCAATCCCGGCGCGCAGGCATGGGCCGCGGTGGTCTGCACCACGCTGAGCCCCTGGCGCAGCGAGATCGACACTCTGACCAGCCGGACCCAGCAGCAGATGACCGCCGAGACGACGCCCTTCCAGGCGAAGGAGAATCTGGCGAGGCTGTTCGACGGCGCCGCGACGGCGAGCGAGACGGCACGGGCCGGAGTGGAGAGGGCCGGCGTCCCCGACGTGACGAACGGCGAGGCCATCGCCGACGGGTTCCTCAGCTCGCTGGCCGGCATCCGCGACGCGTACGGCCATGCCCGCAGCGGCATCCAGGCGCTCGCCACGAATCCGCCGAACAACTTCTACACCGAGGTCGGCAAGGTCGTGGAGCAGCTGTCGGTGGAATATCAGCGCAGCGACCTGGACACCACGAACCTGGAGTCGGTCGAGCTGAGACAGGCCTTCGACTCCCTGCCCGAATGCCAGTGAACGGATGACCGAGACCGGCTGGCCGCTGATCCCGCGTGAGGTCCTGCCTCCGCCGGTCCCGGTGGCGAAGAGGGCGGCTCCGCGCGGTACGTCCGCGAGCGGGGCCGGGCGCCAGCTGTCGATGTTCGGCGCGGAGACGACCGAGCCCTCACCCGCGGATCTGGCCGGTCTGCTGGCCGGTCCGGGCCGATTGGGGCGGATGGGCGGCACGGCCCGCGTGACGGTCCGGGTGGATGCGGCGTGGCGGGTGCACGTCCTGGTCAGCGAGTTGGTCACCCGTGGCCTTGCGGCCACGTGGGAGCCGATTGATGCGGTACGCGACGACGAGCACCCGGCGAACGAAGAGGCGATCGTCACCCCGGCCCCCGAGGCGGAGGTGGATGAGCCGGCTGACGCGCCGGCCGACGTCGACACGGGTGAACCTGTCGAGGACGAGGATCACACCCCCGAGCCGCCCCGGCCGTTCTTCGAGGTGCGTACGGCGTACTCCCGAAGATTGAATGGTCTTGCCCGGGCCTGGCCCGAGGCATCCGCTCAGCTCTTCCTCTCCGGACCGCGGTTGCGGCTCTGGGTGGCCGCCGCGGGCGCACCGCGAGCGGGTGGCTGGGTGCTCGGCCTCGACCCGGAGAAGGACCGCCACGCGGTGGAGGCCGCGCTGGTCCGGGCCGGTCTGGCGGGCCGGGTGTCGGATGACGGACGGCGATATCTCATCTCCGGCGCCCGACGGCTGCGACGGCTCGCGGAACTGGTCGGAGAGCGTCCACCGGCGGCCCCGGAGGAATTCTGGCCGGGCGGCGTACTCGCGTGATCTTCCTGGATTGTGTCCGACATTACAGTCACTTCCCGGTGTACGGTGTCGCGGTCAGACGCATGCGGTGGCCGGGCCGTTACCATCCGACTGCGGGGCGACCCGGGAATGTGTGCTTGTCCGGCGCGTTACGTTGAACGTCTGTGCTCCGCACGAACGGAGCAGGGAGCGCTGAAGGTCAATAAGGAGTGCCGTGCCGAGTGACGCCAGGACGACCCGTCTGGTCATCGTCGAATCCCCGTCGAAGGCCAAGACGATCGCCGGTTACCTGGGCCCCGACTATCTGGTCGAGGCCTCCGTCGGGCATATCCGCGATCTGCCGCGCAACGCCGACGAGGTCCCCGAGGAGTTCAAGGGCCAGCCGTGGGCACGGCTCGGCGTCGACGTCGACAACGGCTTCCACGCCCTCTATGTGATCTCCGAGAGCCGCAAGCAGCAGGTGGCCAAGCTGAAGCGGCTCGCCAAGGAGGTCGACGAGATCTTCCTCGCCACCGATGAGGACCGTGAGGGCGAGGCCATCGCCTGGCACCTGATCGAGACGATCAAGCCGAAGGTCCCGTTCAAGCGGATGGTCTTCCACGAGATCACCAAGCCGGCCATCCAGGCCGCGGTGGCCAACCCTCGTGACATCGACCGCTCGCTCGTCGACGCGCAGGAGGCCCGGCGCATCCTGGACCGGCTGTACGGCTACGAGGTCAGCCCGGTCCTGTGGAAGAAGGTGATGCGCGGCCTGTCGGCGGGCCGTGTGCAATCGGTCGCCACCCGCATCGTCGTCGAGCGTGAGCGCCAGCGGATGGCGTTCCGCTCCGCCGAGTACTGGGACATCCTGGCCCACCTGGCCGTGCAGGGCCAGGTCGACGGCCCGCGCAACTTCCAGGCCACGCTGATCGCGCTGGACGGCGACCGGATCGCCACCGGCAAGGACTTCGAGCCCACCACCGGGCAGCTCAAGACCGGTTCCACCGCGGTGCAGCTGGACGGCGACGGCGCCCGCGGGCTGGCCGCCCGCCTGGAGGGCCGCCCGTTCCAGGTCACCCGGGTCGAGGAGAAGCCGTACCGCCGCAGGCCGTACGCGCCGTTCATCACCTCCACGCTCCAGCAGGAGGCGGCCCGCAAGATGCGCTACTCCTCGCAGCAGACGATGCGAACCGCGCAGAGTCTGTACGAGAAGGGCTACATCACCTACATGCGTACGGACTCGGTGAACCTCTCCGAGACCGCCGTGGCCGCCGCCCGCCGCCAGATCGCCGAGCTCTACGGCGCGAACAACGTGCCGCCGCAGCCGCGTAAGTACACGACCAAGGCCAAGGGCGCACAGGAGGCGCACGAGGCCATCCGTCCCGCCGGTGACAACTTCCGCACCCCGGGCGAGGTGGCCAAGGAGCTGAGCAGCGACGAGTTCCGGCTCTACGAGCTGATCTGGCGCCGGACGATCGCGTCGCAGATGACCGACGCGGTCGGTAACTCGATCAGCGTCCGGATCCGCGCGACCACGGCGGCGAACGAGGAGGCCGACTTCGCCGCCTCCGGCAAGACGATCACCGACCCGGGCTTCCTGCGGGCCTACGTGGAATCCTCGGACGACGAGAACGCCGAGGCCGAGGACGCCGAGCGCCGCCTGCCCAACCTGGTGAAGGACCAGCCGCTGACCGCCGACGCGCTGAACGCGACCGGCCACCACACCACGCCGCCGGCGCGGTACACGGAGGCCTCGCTGGTCAAGGCGCTGGAGGAGCTCGGCATCGGCCGTCCCTCCACCTACTCGTCGATCATGCAGACCATCCAGGACCGCGGGTACGTGGAGAAGCGCGGCCAGGCGATGATCCCGTCGTTCCTGGCGTTCGCGGTGATCGGCCTGCTCGAGGGGCACTACCCGCGGCTGGTCGACTACAACTTCACCGCAGCCATGGAGGGCCAGCTCGACGACATCGCGGCCGGTGACGGCACCCAGCTCGCCTTCCTGACCTCCTTCTACTTCGGGAGCCAGGACGCCGGGGCGGACGCCGAGATCGCCAAGGCCGGTGGCCTGAAGAAGATGGTCACCGAGAACCTGAGCGCGATCGACGCCCGCGAGGTCAACTCGATCCCGCTCTTCGTCGACGAGGAGAACCGCCGGGTCGTCGTCCGGGTCGGCAAGTTCGGGCCGTACCTGCAGCGCAAGGTGGTCGGTGGCGGCGAGGACGACCCCGAGGACAAGGCGTCGCTGCCGGACGGCATCGCCCCCGACGAGCTGACCCCGGAGCGGGTCGAGGAGCTCTTCCTGGCCGGCAACGGCGACCGGGTACTGGGCGACGACCCGGCCACCGGCGACGAGGTCACCGTGAAGTCGGGGCGGTTCGGGCCGTACGTCTCGGCCGGTGAGCGCAAGTCGTCGCTGTTCAAGAGCCAGTCGCCGCAGACGCTCACTCTCGAACAGGCGCTCGACCTGCTCAAGCTGCCCCGGATCGTGGGCAAGGACGCCGACGGCAACGAGATCGTGGCGCGTAACGGCAAGTTCGGGCCGTACATCTCCCGGGAGAAGGACTCGCGCTCGCTGGGCAGCGAGGACCAGCTTCTGACGATCACCCTTGACGAGGCGCTCGCGCTGCTCGCGCTGCCGAAGACCCGCCAGGCCCGGACGGCCAAGCCGCCGCTGCGCGAGCTTGGTGCCGACCCGGTCAGCCAGAAGCCGCTGGTCATCAAGGAGGGCCGGTTCGGCGCCTACGTCACCGACGGGGAGTACAACGCGACGCTGCGCCGCGACCAGACGCCCGAGGAGATCACTCTGGAGCAGGCCTCCCAGATGATCGCCGACAAGCGTGCCAAGGGCCCGGTGGCGAAGAAGACCACCGCCAAGAAGGCGCCGGCCAAGAAGGCCGCCCCGAAGGCCGCCGCCGGCGAGGACGGCGCCACCCCGGCCAAGAAGGCGCCGGCCAAGCGTGCCACCGCCGCGAAGAAGACGACGACGGCCGCCAAGAAGGCCGCCCCGGCGAAGCGGGCAGCCCCGCGCAAGGCAGCCACCGCCGCCGAGTAAACCCGCAGCTGTGTCGTACCGCTGCCTCAGCCTTGCTGAGACAGCGGTACGACACAGCCGGTTTTGATCTTCAGGGCCCGAGAACCCGGTTCAGGTAGTCGTTGGTGAAAACCCGGTTCGGGTCGAGGCGGTCCCGCACGGCCAGGAAGTCGTCGAACCGGGGGTACGCCGCCCGCAGCGACTCCGCGTCGCGGTAGTGCAGCTTGCCCCAGTGAGGCCGGCCGTCGAGCGCCGCGCAGACCTCCTCGACGGCCCGGAAGTACGGCTCGTACGGCGCGCCGATGTACTGGTGCACGGCGATGTAGGCGGACTCACGCCCGTACCCGTGGGACAGCCAGATGTCGTCCGGCCCGGTGAATCGCACCTCGACGGGGAACTGAACCTTGAACGGCAGCCGGTCGAAGATCCTCTGGAGCTCGTCGAGGACCTCGGCCAGGGCGGCGCGCGGTACCTCGTACTCCATCTCGGTGAATTTGACCTTGCGGGTCGAGCAGAAGACCTCGTGGGAGGGCCCGGTGTAGGTGCGCGCGCTGAGTGCCCGGGCCGAGATGGCGCTGAACGTCGGAACGGCACCCGGGAACCGCCGTCCGACCGCGCAGACGCCCTGCCAGACGGTGTTGGAGAGGAAGTCGTCGTCGAGCCAGCCGCGGAACCGTGACAGCGGCTGATCGTCGGTGTCGACCCGCCGGTTCCGCTTCAACGACGCCCGGTCGGTGTACGGGTACCAGAAGAACTCGACGTGATCGTTATCCGGGAGCCATTCGTCGAGCCCGGCCAGGACCTCGGTCAGTGGCATCGGCCGCTCGTCGGCGAGCAGCGTGAACGCCGGCACACACCGCAGGGTGACCTCGACCATCACCCCGAGTGCGCCGAGCCCGAGCCGGACCGCCGGGAACTCCGGATCCCCGGTCGTGTAACGCTCCACTTTGCCGTTCGCCGTGACCATCGTCACCGCTTCGACGCACGAGGCCAGTGTGGAGTGCGCGAGACCGGTGCCGTGCGTGCCGGTCGAGACGGCTCCGGCGACGGTCTGTGCGTCGATGTCACCGAGGTTGGGCATCGCCAGGCCGTTCTGGGCCAGCACCGTGTTCAGGGCGGACAGCGTCATCCCGGCCTGGACGGTGACGAGCGGCCCGTCCACCGACACCAGCCCGTTGAGACGGTGCACGAACATCCGCTGGTCATCGGCGACCGCGATCGGGGTGAACGAGTGACCGCTGCCGACCACCTTGATCCGGCGGCCCCTTTCGGCGGCCTGGTTCACTTGAGCGGTGACCTCGTCGACGTTGCCGGGAGTCAGCACCTCGGCGATCGACTCCTGGTTGCGTCCCCAGTTGGTCCACCGGCGGGCGTTAACGGGTGTAGTCATTCCGGCTTTGTCCTCCGTCCGAGCGGACACCGTGACCCGGCGTCCCGTCGATGCGCCTCGCTCGTTGATCCGAGTAACGTTCCTTTTTAATACTGCTGAGAGGGAGTGGCGACGCGTGTCGACACCAACCGTCAGCACTGGACCGCTGAGGCGTGTTCCGGTGCAGGGCAGAAGCGTTGCCCGGGTGCAGCGCATGCTTGACGCATGCGCTGAGCTGGTGGACGAGGTCGGTTATGAGGGCTTGACCACGACGCTGCTCGCCGAGCGCGCCGAGGTCGCCATCGGCTCGGTCTACCAGTTCTTCCCGGACAAGCGGGCCATCGTTCAGGCGCTGGCGCTGCGCAACATGGACGCTTATCTCCAGAGTCTGTCCGACCGTTTCGCCAGCGAGATCTTCACCCATTGGTGGGATGCGGTCGATGCGGCGATCGACGCCTACATCCACATGCACCGCAGCGTGCCGGGCTTCCGGACGCTGCACTTCGGTGACGTGGTCGACCTGCATCTGCTGGACTCCGACCGGGACAACAACGCGGTCATCGCCGAGCGCCTGGCCGAGCTGCTGATCGAGCAGTTCAACCTGTCCGACCGGGGCCGGCTGCGGTTCGCGCTGCAGATCTCGGTCGAGGCCGCGGACGCGCTGATCAAGCTGGCGTTCCGCCGCGACTCCGGTGGCGACGAAGCCGTACTCACCGAAGCCAAAGCCCTCATAAGGGAATATCTGCACCGGCACGTCTCGGCCTGAGACCCGGTCAGCCCAGGAACGCACGGCCTTCTCCGCGGTACGTGAGGGCCGGCGTGCTCGTCTCGCCGTCGACCAGCTGCAGCTCGTTGACGTGCTCGCACAGCTCGCCGGCCTTGGCATGGCGGAACCACACCCGATCACCGGGGCGCAGCTGCTCGGCGGCCGCGCCCAGCAGCGGTGTCTGCACCTCGCCGGCGCCTTCGTCGGACTTGAACCGCAGCCCCTCGGGCAGCCACGGCACCGGTAGGCGAGACGTCTCGGCGGTGCCGGAGGCGATCCAGCCGCCGCCGAGCACCGTGGCGATCCGCGGTGCGGGGCGGCGCACCACACTCAAGGCGAAGAACGCCGCCGGGGTGGGCCGCCAACTGCGGTAACTGTCGAACAGGGCCGGGCCGTAGAGGCCTGATCCCGCGGTCACCTCGGTGACCGCGGGATCGCCGCTGGTCGCCGAGACGCTGCCGGTGCCGCCGCCGTTCACGAACTCGAGGTCGGCGTGCTCCCGGACGGCACGGACCGCGGCCGCCCGGCGTTCGCGCAGTTCGGGGAAGGCGCGGCTCTGCATCAGCCGGATGGCGCGGCCCCGCAGTGCCCGTCCGGGCGGGTCGTCGCCGACGCCCGCGATGTGCGCCTCGTAACACATCAGCCCGACCAGGCGGAAACCCTTGCGGCTGGTCAGCGTCCGCGCCAGCGTCCCGGCCTGAACGGCCGAATGCACCGGTGAACGACGTACGCCGACATGCAACGGCCCGGCGGGACGCCAGGAAGCATCGAGATCAATACATAGGCGTACGGCCGGACGGCCCTCCGGGGAGACGACGTCATCCACGAGATCGAGCTGCGACGGATGGTCCACCATGAGGGTCACGGCGGCGGCCAGATCCGCGTCGGCGGTCAGTTCCCGCAGAGCGGCACGATCCACCGAGGGGTACGCCACCAGGACGTCGTCGGTCACGCCGGAGCGGACCAGCCAGATCGCCTCGGGCAGCGTGTAGGCCATCACACCGCGCCATCCGGGACGGGACAGCACCCGCGTGAGCAGCGTCCGGCAGCGGACCGATTTGCTCGCCACCCGGATCGGCTTCCCGGCCGCCCGGGCGCCGAGGCGCTCCGCGTTGTCGTCGAAGGCGGCCAGGTCGATCACCGCGACCGGAGTCTCCAGGTGGCCGGTTACCCGGTCGAGCCGCCGGCGCAGGGCGATGCGGTCAGTGAGCACGCGAGCACGGTATCCCGTGAGGCGGGTAACACGAAAGACATTCATCTCTGCTCCACCCGATCGTGCTTGCCCCTCACACCGGGGAGTGGCCGGTTACAGTGCTCCGAGCACTGACCACGGGAGGTAGGGCCATAAACACCGACAAGCAACAGGACCCTGCTGCACCCGTCGACCTCTCAGGTGTGGCGGCACTGCGCTCGGTTCTACGCCTGCGTGGCTTCCGCCGTCTCTGGCTCGTGCTCGCGGCCGCCTCGTTCGGCGACTGGATCGGCATCCTCGCCACCGCGCTGTTCGCGTCCGCCCAATTCGAGAACACGGCAGCCCAGGGGGCCGCGTTCGGTGGCACCATCGCCGTACGCCTGCTCCCCGCCCTTGTTCTCGGGCCGATAGCGGGTGTTCTCGCCGACCGGTTCGACCGCCGCTACACGATGGTGATCGTCGACCTGCTGCGCTTCCTGATCTACGGGTCGATCCCGCTCGCCCCGGTCTTCGGCGCCTCCCCGGCCCAGACCGTCGCCTGGGCCACCATCGCCACCCTGGTCGGTGAGGCGATCACGCTGATCTGGATCCCGGCCAAGGAGGCCGCGGTCCCCAACCTGATCCCGAAGTCGCAGATCGAGATCTCCAATCAGCTGACCCTGATCACCACGTACGGCATCACGCCGATCCTCGCGGCGCTGATGCTCTCCGCGCTGACCGCGGGCCTCCAGCAGTCCGGTGTCTCGCTGCCGTCCTGGGCGCAGCCGGTGCAGATCGCCCTCTACATCAACGCGTTCTCCCGCCTGGCCACCGCGCTCGTCGTCTTCTTCGGCATCAAGGAGATCGGCGGCAAGAGCGAGGAACGGCGGCGCGCCGCCGAGCAGAGCATGACCCGGCAGTTCCTCGACGGCTGGAAGTACCTGGGCAGCACCCCGCTGGTCCGTGGTCTGGTGCTCGGAATCTTCGGCGCGTTCGCGGCCGGCGGCGTCGTGATCGGCGCCGCCCGCACCTTCGCCTACTCGCTCGGCGCCGGCGAGGCCGCGTTCTCCCTGCTGTTCGGCTTCATCTTCATGGGTCTGGCGCTCGGCATCGGTCTCGGCCCGATGATCGTCAAGGAACTGTCCCGGCGTCGCTGGTTCGGCATGAGCATCGTGCTCGCCAGCGGATCGGTGATGTTCCTCGGGTTCGCCTTCCATCTGTCCATGGCTCTGGTCGGGGCACTGATGGTGGGTGCCGGCGCCGGCATGGCCTTCCTGGCCGGCACCACACTGCTCTACGGCGAGATCGAGGACGCGGTACGCGGTCGCGTCTTCGCGGTCGTGCAGATCGGCGTCCGGACCGTGCTGCTGCTGGCCATCACCGTGGCCGGCGTCCTGGTCGGCCTGGGCAGCTCCCGCCGGGTGCAGTTCGGGCCGATCGGCTTCGACGTCTCGTCCACCCGGATCCTGCTGCTGGTCGCCGGCGCGATCGGCATCTGGGTCGGCATAGGGGCCTTCCGCCAGATGGACGACAAGCGGGGGGTGCCGGTGCTGGCCGACCTGATCGGCTCGCTGCGTGGCCGTCCGCTGTCGCCGCCGGAGGAGTTCGTCCGCTCCGGGATGTTCATCGTCTTCGAGGGTGGTGAGGGCGCCGGTAAGTCGACCCAGGTCACCCGGCTCGCCGACGCGCTCAAGGCGGAGGGCCGCGACGTGGTCGTCACCCGTGAGCCCGGTGCCACCGACATCGGGGCCCGGATCCGCGGCCTGGTGCTGGACCGTGACAAGACCGAGGCGCCGTCACCGCGGGCCGAGGCGCTGCTCTACGCCGCCGACCGGGCCCACCACGTCGCCACGGTGGTCCGGCCGGCCCTGACCCGCGGTGCCGTCGTGATCAGTGACCGGTACGTCGACTCCTCGCTGGCCTACCAGGGCGCCGGGCGTACCCTGCCGGTCCAGGAGGTCTCCTGGCTCTCCGCGTGGGCGACCGGCGGCCTCAAGCCCGACCTCGTCGTCCTGCTCGACGTGGACCCCGGCGTCGGGCTGACCCGGGTCGACTCCCGCGGTGTGGGTACCGACCGCCTGGAGAGCGAGTCCCGGGCCTTCCACGAGCGGGTCCGGTACGCCTTCCTCGACCTGGCCGCGTCCGACCCCAAGCGCTACCTGGTGCTCGACGCGTCCCGGCCGGTCGACGAGATCGCCGACGCCGTCGTCCAGCGGATATCGGGCCTGCTCAGCCCTGCCGAGGCTTCGGTCAGTTGATGCTTTCAGCCCGCGCCTTCCTCGGTCGGCGTCGGCCTCCTGCGTCCGGCGCCGGACGCCTTTCCTGCTGGCGCCCCGGATACCTTTTCCGGCCGGCGCCGGCCCCTTTTCTGGGCCCGCGCTGGCTACCTGAACAGGCGTAGGGGGACGGCTGCGGCCATCGCGGCCATTCCCGCGTCGTTGGGGTGCAGGTGGTCGCCGCTGTCGTAGGCGGCGGCCAGCCGCTCCGGGTCGGCCGCGTCACGAACCGCCGCGTCGAAATCGATCACTCCGTCGTACTCGCCGGACGTCCGGATCCAGCGGTTCAGGGCCGACCGCTTCCGCTCGTTCTCCGGTGTGTAGAAGCCGAGGGTGTCGCCTTTGAAAGGCAAGATCGTGGCGCCGTACGCCCTGAGCCCCGCCTGCCGGGCGCGGGTGATCAGCTGCCGGTGCCCCCAGATCAGATCGTCCGCGCTGACAATCTCAGTCAGCGGCGCGACCGTACCCGGATGACCGAGATCGTTCACCCCGAGCAGCACCACCAGGTAGCTCGCGCCGGGCTGGGCCACGACGTCCCGGTCGAACCGCCGCAGCGCACTGTGCGCGAAATATGCCGCGAACGTCTCGGCCGGGGAACCCGGCGCCGGGTTCGGATCGTGCAGCAGCCGGTTCCCGGAGACTCCCACGTTCGCGACACCGCGCCTGATACCCGCGGCCCGGAACCGGGCGGCGAGCAGGTCCGGCCAGCGGTGATTGGCGTTCGTCTCGGTGTTCGCCCCATTGGTGATCGAGTCGCCGAGCGTGACGACCGCACCCGCCCCGCTGGACACGCTCACGCCGGACAGGAACGGGTACTGCGTGATCGTGCTGGTCGGAGTGACGTGCGCGGCCGCGGTGACATTGCCCGCAGCGATCACGTTCTCCTGGAAGGCGAACGCCGCCAGGGTGGTGACCGCGGTGCGCTCCGGGAGGTAGATGCTGATCACCAGGTCGGCGCCGGGCGGAACCGTCAGCCGGACGGGGTCGCTGACCAGCGGTGATCCGGCCGGGACAGTCACCGAATCGCGTCCGCCGAAGGTGACCCGCCGGTCGGTCCCCGGGCGGGCGTCGGTGCTCGCACCGGAACCGGCCCGGATCGCGACGTGCACCTCACCGATCCGCAGCGGGGTGACGCCGAACTCGTTGGTCAGGCGGATCCGGATCCGGTCGCCGCCGAGGCTGGTGTGCACCACCTGGCGGACGGTCTGGGCGGTCAGCTCCGCCGGGGGTCCGGGCGGGACGGTCGTGGGGGCGGCGGCCCAGGTCGCGGTCCAGCCGTCGTCGCGGCCACCCGCGTACGCCGGAGCGGGAAGGGCTGCAGCGGTGACCGCGGCGCCGGAGGCCAGAGCCAGGATCTCGCGTCGAGTCGACATCGGTACTCCGAAACTTTCGGAAACAGGACGGTCGAGCCCTCGTAACGTAGGGTCGCCCCGATCACGGCGTCAAGATGACCGTCGATGTCTTCCGTGTTGCCCTGGGGGGTCGCAACTTCCGGAGATCAACCCTTCCAGAGGGTGACCATCATGGCCTCCAGCGCGACCTGTGGCTTCACGTTCTTGTCGATCGCCTCACGGCAGGTCAGCACGGCCTCCAGCCGGCGCAGCGTGCTTTCCGGCGACCACTTCTCGGCCGCCGCGGCCGACACCGCCGCAAGATCGCCGTGCACCACCGGCACTGGCGCCCGCATCGAGGTGACCAGCACGTCCCGGTAGAAACCGATCAGGTCCTGCAGCGCCCGGTCGAGCGCATCCCGCTGGGCGCGGGTGGCCCGCAGCTTCTGATTGCGCTCCAGCTCCTTCAGCTGGCCGGCGGCACCCCGCATCGCCGTGGTCGCGCCCCGGCCGGTGCCGCCCGCGCCGAGCGCCCGTTCCAGGGCGGCCCGCTCCGCCACGTCGAGCTCGGCCACCGCGCTCGCCGCCTCCAGCTTCGTGGCCGCCTCCAGCCTTGCGGCCACGTCGAAACAGGCCCCGATGTTGGACAGCTTGCGCGGAACGGAGAGAACCTCCTCGCGCCGGCCCCGCGCCTCCGGGTCGGCGGCCAGCTGACGGGCTCGCTCCACGTCACCCTGCGACGCTGCGGCCGCCCACCCGGCCTGATCCGGCGCGATGCCGAACCGCTGCACCAGGAAGTCGGCGACCGCCGCGGACGGCGGCTGGCGCAGCGAGACCAGCCGGCACCGGGACCGGATCGTCACCAGGATGTCGTCAGGATGGACCGACGGCGTGCACAGCAGGAAGACCGTGCGCGGCGGGGGCTCCTCGATCCCCTTGAGCAGCGCGTTGCTGGCCCGCTCGTGAAGCCGGTCGGCCGCCTCGATGATCACCACCTGCCAGCGGCCTCCGGTCGGCGCGCTCGCCGCCCGCAGCACCACCCCGCGCGTCTCCTCGGTCTTGATGGTCAGGCCCTCAGTCGTGACCACCTGCACGTCGGCATGGGTGCCGGCCAGCGTCGTGTGGCAGCCGTGGCACTCACCACACCCGGCGCCGTCGCGCACACACTGCAGTGCCGCAGCGAACACCCGGGCCGCGACCGTGCGCCGCGACCCCGGTGGCCCGGTGAAGATCCAGGCGTGGGTCATGCCGCCACCGCCCGGCTCGCCCGCCACGATCCGGGCGGCCGCCGCGGCGGCCCGGCGCAGGGCCTCGACCGGCTCGTCCTGGCCGACCAGCTCCGAGAAGACGTCTTGGTGACTCACCCGACGATCGTATGGCGAGCCACCGACAGAAACCGCCACCGGTGTGAGTTGATCACTCAAGGTAGCCCCTTCGAGTCGTTACGGTAACGGAGCGTACTGTCGTTCGGAGTTATCCACAGGGGACGGACAGCCGTAGCGAGGCGGTCGCCCGAGGGGGTACGGTCTCAACCCGGAACGCGACGGCGACATGACGCGCGGTGAGGAGCCATGGATGGCCCGCGAGATCGACGAGGCGTGGATCGACGAGGCGATCGACCGATATCGGCACATCGAGGAGCTGCGTGCCGACTTCGACAAGGCGGTGGCCGCACACACCGTCTCGGTCCACTCGCCGGATCAGTCGATCGAGGTCGTCGTCACCGCCGTGGGGGACATCGTGGACGTTCGGGTGCACGGCGGTCTGCAGCATCGTCAGCCGGCCGAGTTCGCCCGGGAGATCCGTTCCGTGGTGACCAGCGCGGCCGAGGCCGCACGCTGGGCACGGGAGAAACTGCACGCTGAGGTGTTCGGATCGTTCCGCACGCTGGAGGGGCACTGACGTGGACCGAGTCGCTGACCAGATTGACCAGGCCGCAGCGGCACTGGCCATCATGGACCGGCGGGTGCCGGAGCTGGTGCCGGGAGCCGCCGACTTCGGTGCCGACGACGCCGGCCGCCCAGGGCGGATCGGCCGTGCCCTCTACGCCGGTTGGTCCACGATCCTCGCCGCCCGCGCCCGTGAGGCCGCCGACGCCTCCGCCCACCTGACGGAGATGGCCCGTTCCGTCCGTTCCGGCGCACGCCACTACACCGAGACCGACGACCTGGTCCGCCGCAGACTCCAGCGAGGCCTGTGATGGACCAGCTGGACCAGCTGGATCAGCTGCTGGCCACCGCCACGCCGTTGCTGGCCAGGGTCGACGAGGCTCTGTCCGGCGTCGGCGCGCCCGGCGGCCACGACGTCTGGCGCGAGCTGCGCCGGGTCCGCCTGCTACCCGGCGACGCCGCCCGCGCGGTGGCCGCCCTGCACCCGGCACCCATGCTGGACGCGGTCCCCGAGCTGCGAGCCGACGCCCGCGCCTACGCCGACCTGGCCGACGCGCTACCGCCGGCCGGCGGTTGGTCGGGCGAGGCTGCCGAGGCCTACGAGAAGGCCCGCCGAGGCGCCGCCGAGCACCTCAACGGAGGCCCCGACAGTCTGGGCCACCGGATGGAGGCCACCGCCGACCTGGCCGACGCCCTGACAAGCTGGATGCTGCGTGCCCGAGCAGACCTGGCAGCCACCTTGGCCGAGGTGATGCTCTCCACCGAGGCGATAACCCTCCTGGCCGACGACCACCCACCCGCAGACCGAGCCGCCGCGGCCGCCGCGATCGGAGCCCGCCTGCTCCAAGCGATAGCCGACAGCTACGACGACGCCGAAGACCTGCTGGCCGGAGCCACCGACCTCCAGTCCCCGCTTTCCGTCTAGTGTCCTGCGCCTGAAGTTCGCCGGTTATTCGGTGTAGCGTCGGAGGATGTCGCGTGCTGGTCGTCCGATGGTGCCTCTGATTTGACTGAGCGGGAGCGGGTGACGCTGACGAACTGGACGCGTCGGGGGTCGACGGCGCAGGTGCTGGCCAAGCGGGCGAGGATCATTCTGGCGT
>NZ_PVMZ01000025.1 GCF_003001815.1 Actinoplanes italicus | reverse complement strand
AACGCCCGGTTACATTCCGAACCCGGTAGCTAAGCCCTCCAGCGCCGATGGTACTGCACTCGGGAGGGTGTGGGAGAGTAGGACGCCGCCGGACTAAACTTGATCGGTCGAGGGCCGCCCCACTTCGGGGTCGGCCCTCGACTGCGTTTATGGGCAGATCCCCTAGTAACTTTGTGTGTCGAGAACAGCGTGTGTCGGAGCAAGGCCACCCGGGCCGAAGTAGCCCGCCGCCGTACTGGAAGGAATTGATCCGTGACTACAGGACCGCAGGACGGCGGCTCCAGCAACCGCGACGGCGAGGGCCGTTCCGGAGGCGGTCGCGACGGAGGTGGCGACGGGCGTCGGCAGGACCGTGGCGGCAATCAGGGCGGTGGCGACCGCGGCGGTTTCCGTGGCGGCGACCGTGACCGTGGAGCCCCCCGTGGTGGTGACCGTGATCGCGGTGGCTACCAGGGTGGCGGCGACCGCGGCGGTTTCCGCGGTGGTGACCGTGACCGTGGTGGCTTCCGTGGTGGCGACCGTGACCGTGGTGGCTACCAGGGTGGCGGCGACCGGGGTGGCTTCCGCAGCGACGACCGTGGCCGTTCCGGTGGTGACCGTGGCGGCTTCCGTGGCTCCGACCGTGGCGTAGAGCGCAGCGGCTCCCAGGGCGGCGGTTTCCGTGGCGGCGACCGTGACCGTCCGGGCTATCAGGGTGGCGATCGTCGGCCCAGTGGTGACCGTCCGGGTTACCAGGGTGGCGGCGACCGTGGCGGTTTCCGTGGTGGTGACCGCGACCGTGGCGGCTACCAGGGTGGCGATCGTCGGCCCAGTGGTGACCGTCCGGGTTACCAGGGTGGCGGCGACCGTGGTGGGTTCCGTGGTGGTGACCGTGACCGTGGTGGCTACCAGGGTGGCGGCGACCGCGGTGGATTCCGTGGTGGTGACCGCGACCGTGGCGGCTACCAGGGTGGCGATCGTCGGCCCAGTGGTGACCGTCCGGGTTACCAGGGTGGCGGCGACCGCGGTGGATTCCGTGGTGGTGACCGCGACCGTGGCGGCTACCAGGGTGGCGGCGACCGTCGGCCCAGTGGTGACCGCCCCGGCTACCAGGGCGGCGGCGACCGTGGTGGTTACCAGGGTGGCGACCGTCGGCCCAGTGGTGACCGTCCGGGTTACCAGGGTGGCGGCGACCGTGGCGGATTCCGCGGTGGTGACCGTGACCGGGGCGGCTACCAGGGTGGCGGCGACCGCGGTGGGTTCCGTGGCGGCGATCGTGACCGTGGCGGCTACCAGGGTGGTGGCGACCGTGGTGGTTACCAGGGTGGCGACCGTCGGCCCAGTGGTGACCGTCCGGGTTACCAGGGTGGCGGCGACCGTGGCGGATTCCGTGGCGGCGACCGCGATCGCAGTGGCTACCAGGGCGGTGGCGACCGTGGCGGCGCGCGCGAGAGCTTCCAGGGCGGTTCCGGTGGGTTCCGTGGTGGCGACCGTGACCGGGGTGGTGACCGTCCGCAGGGCGGCGGCTTCCGGGGCGGTGACCGTGAGCGGTCCTTCGACCGGCCCCGTGGTGACCGGCCGAGCGGCGACCGTGGTGGATTCCGTGGCGGCGACCGCGATCGCAGTGGCTACCAGGGCGGCGGCGACCGTGGGGGTTACCAGGGTGGCGACCGTCGGCCCAGTGGTGACCGTCCGGGTTACCAGGGTGGCGGCGACCGTGGCGGATTCCGCGGTGGTGACCGTGACCGGGGCGGCTACCAGGGTGGCGGCGACCGCGGCGGGTTCCGTGGCGGCGACCGTGACCGTGGCGGCTACCAGGGCGGTGGCGACCGCGGCGGATTCCGTGGGGACCGCGACCGTGGCGGCGACCGGGACCGCGGTGGATTCCAGGGCGACCGGGACGATCAGGCGAACGCCGGTCAGGCGCCGTTCGAGGCCCCCGAGATTCCCGAGGACATCACGGCCGCAGACCTCGACCAGGAGGTACGTGCCGAGCTGCTGAGCCTTGCGCGGGACGTGGCCGAAAAGGTCGCCCGGCATCTGGTGGCGGCCGGCACGATCATCGACGAGGACTCCGAGCTGGCGCTGCGGCACGCGATCGCGGCCCGGCGGCTCGCCTCGCGGATCGCTGTCGTGCGTGAGGCTGTCGGCCTGGCGGCGTACGCGGCCGGGGACTGGACGACGGCGATCGCCGAGCTGCGGACGTATCACCGGATGACCGGCCGGCAGACGCACCTGGCCGAGCTGGCCGACTGCGAGCGGGCGCTGGGCCGGCCGGAGCGGGCGATCGACCTGTTCCGCGGCGCGGACGTGGCGAAGCTGGAGAAGGCCGGAGCGATCGAGCTGCTGATCGTCGCCGCCGGAGCCCGGGGCGACCTGGGCCAGCACGACGCGGCCGTGGCGATGCTGCAGGTTCAGGAACTGACCGGCAACGAGGACGCCGAGTGGGCGGCGCGGCTGCGCTACGCCTACGCGGACGCGCTGCTGGCGGCCGGCCGTCGCGAGGAGGCGCGGGAGTGGTTCGCCCGGACCGCCGCGACCGACGAGGAGCAGGTCACCGACGCGGCCGAGCGTCTGCTCGAACTCGACGGCGTCACCATCGAGGGTGACGACCACGACGAGGACGACGAGGAGACCGGCGAAGGCTCCGCGACCGGCCGTGACCGCGAGGACGGCGAGGACCGCCGTGACTCCGGCGACGACGAGGACGGCGACGACGACCTCGGCGACGACGACCTCGACGACGAGGACGACGAAGACGACGACCGCGAGGACGGCGACGACCTGGACGAGGACCTGGACGACGACCAGGACGACGACCAGGACGACGATCTCGACGAGGACCAGGACGACGATCTCGGCGAGGGCGCGCGGGCGGACGTCGGGGACACCGACGTGAACACGGACCCGCTCAGCCTGGACGAGGACGGCGACAAGGGCGTGCCGGTGGTCACCGGTGGCGTCACGGAATCGCTGGAGAAACCGGCCGACGAGTTCACCGCCGAGCACAGCGTCGACGAGTCCGTCACCGGCTCCGTCGACAAGGCGCTGGACGGCGAGGCGGACTCCGACAAGACCGACGAGTCCGTGGCCGGTTCGGCCAAGGGCGACGAGGAGAAGCCGAACGCGTGACCGATCACCTTGCCGGTGGCTACGACCTGGTCATCTTCGACCTGGACGGCGTCGTCTTCCTGATCGACAAGCCGATTCCGGGTGCGGCCGAGGCCGTCGAGAGGCTGCGCGCGGACGCGACGACGATCGCGTACGCGACGAACAACGCCTCCCGGCGGGCCGCCGAGGTGGCGTCGCTGCTGACCGGCATGGGTGTGAGCGCGGAGCCGGCCGAGGTCCTGACCTCGGCCGGCGCTTCCGCGGCGATGCTCGCCGAGCGCCTGCCGGCCGGTGCGCCGGTCCTGGTGGTCGGTGCGGAGGCGCTTCGTGCCGAGGTCCGGGACGCGGGCCTCACCCCCGTCGACTCCGCTGAGGACGAGCCTGTCGCGGTTCTCCAGGGGTACGGCCCCGAGGTCGGCTGGAAGATCCTGGCGGAGGCCGCGCTGGCGGTCCGCGCCGGAGCGACCTGGTTCGCGACCAACACCGACCGGACCCTGCCGAGCCCGCGCGGTCCGTTGCCGGGCAACGGCTCGCTCGTGGCCGTACTCCGAACCGCTTTGGATCGTGATCCTGATGTCGTGGTCGGCAAACCGCAGCCGGCTCTGTTCCGGACCGCGGCCGGTCGCTCCGACGCCCGGCGGCCGTTGTCGATCGGCGACCGCCTGGACACCGACATCCAGGGCGCCGTCACCGCGGGGATGGACAGCCTGCTGGTTCTGACCGGCGTGAGCGGCCCCGCCGACCTGCTGTCGGCCCCGGAGAACCGGCGCCCGACCTACGTGGCCGCCGACCTGTCCGCGCTGTTCCGCCCGGCCGCCGACGCCCGTGTCCCGGCCGCCGGTGACGAGGCGGGCGGCTGGCGGCTGTCCCGGGAGGGCGGTAGCGCCACCTTGACGGGCTCGGGCGACCCGGTGAACGCCTTGCGCCTGCTGTGTGCGGCGACGTGGGACGGCGTGCCCGTCTCAGCCGTCACCGCCGCTTCCTCCGAAGCCGGGCACCTGCTCGAGTCCTGGGGCCTGACGAACGGCTCCGAGGCCCCCTGACTCGTCCACGCCGTGACCCGCGTAGTGATCTGCGGCGCGTGATCGCCGGTGGATCACCACGCGGGTTCCGGCGTCAGTGGTGGATCCTGGTGAGACCCGCCAGGAGCAGTGCGGCGCTCTGGGCCGCGTCGTCGACCGGGCCGGTCTGCGGGGCTCCGGCCGGGCGCGGGATCTGGTGACGGCGCCGGGCCGGCAGGGGCGCGTCCGGATCGATGTGCAGCATGCCGTCGACCATCGCCACGACCGGTGTGCTCATCCAGTCGAAATCGGGCACTGCCACCTGCTCGGCCCGCTCGTGCACGTTCGCGGTGGTCACCGTGGCGTCGAAGCGGGGGAGGCCGGGACGGGGTTGTTTCATGGTCCCTCCCTGATACCGGCCGGCACGGCCGCCGGCCGTCTGGATTCCCTTCCTTCATCGTGGCACCGTTCGCGGGTGGGCAGGCAGGCCTTCCGCCATTTGCCCGAAGGGGTCAAGGTGGCCGTCCGCCGGTCGATCAGAGGGGTGTGAGTTCTCTGACGTTGCCGCGGGGTGCCCGGCTCTCTGACGCGTCGTGGCAGGCCCGGCACCGAATCGTCAGCCGGTTGCTCTGGTTCCACGTTCCGGTCTTCCTGGTCGTCGGCATTCTCGGGCCGCGGTCGCCGTGGGAGGCGGTACTGCTGTCCGCCGCCGTCGCGGTGTGGGCCGCCCTGGCTCCGCTGGTGCCGTCGGCCAAGGGCCGGGCCAGCCACGTCAGCGTCGGGCTGATCGCGTGCACGTTCGTGGCGATCGAGCTCACCGGCGGGGAGATGTCCACGCACATCCACCTGTACGCCGTGCTCATCTTCGTGGCGCTCTACCAGCAGTGGGCGCCGCTGGTGTCGGCGATCGTCGTGGTGGTCGTGCATCACGGCGTGCTGGGCCTGGTGTCACCGGAACGGGTCTTCGGCGAGCACCACATGGGCATCGCCGCCGCGATCGGGATGGTTGCGCTGCACGCCGGGCTCGTCACGGTCGAGGTGGCCGGCATCGTCATCTTCTGGCACTTCGCGGAGCAGGCGGAACGCGAGAACGAGGTGCTGGCGCGACAGGCCGAGGACGCCCGCCGCGAGGTGGAACGGGCCGAGCGGGACTCCCGGGAACGCGCTGCCGAGGAGCTGCGCGTGCGGTCCGAGGAGTCGGCCGAACAGGCCCGGCGGATCACCGCCGACGTGGCACAGATCAGCGCGGAGGCGCACACGGCGATCTCCGCGGTGGCCGCCGTCGACCGGGAGCTGTCGGCCCTGACGGCGTCGGTGCGCGACATCGCGGAACGGTCGGCGCAGGCCGCCGGGACCGCCTCCTCGGGCAAGGACGCGGCGGCGTCGGCCGGGGAGAAGGTCCGGCGGCTGGAGAAGTCGGTCGGGGAGATCGCCGACGTGAACGCGATCATCGCGTCGCTGGCGGAGCAGACGAACCTGCTCGCGCTGAACGCCACCATCGAGGCGGCCCGTGCCGGGGAGCTCGGCAAGGGCTTCGCCGTGGTGGCCGGTGAGGTCAAGGACCTGGCCCGGGAGACGGCGACCTCGGTGGAGAAGGTCAATCAGGTGATCTCGGCGATCGTGGCGGAGACCGGGGACGTGGCGCAGACGTTCGCGTCCACCACCGGTGCGGTCGACGACATCCACGAACTCCAGCTGAACATCGCGTCCTCCGTGGAGGAACAGGCGGCGGTGCTTGCCGAGGTCACCACCCAGCTGTCGGCTGCCACCTCAGCGGCCGACCAGGTCCTCGCCGGGCTGCAGACCCTGTCCGCGGCGACCGGCCGATGACTTGGTGGGCCGCGGCGGGAAGCCGTACCGTCCGTGATCGATGGTGTTGATCCTTTGAACTGACCGCCGGCTGTGCCCGTATCTCCGGGCACAGCCGGTGCGGGTCGGTCTCAGAGGAGTTTGCGGAGCTTGAGCAGGTCGAACGGGTTCGCCTTGATGCTGATCTGCCGGGAGGCGATCGCTCGGGTCACGTCGAGCTTGCCGGCCACCAGCGAGAGCAGGTCGTCGCTCCCGGTGATCAGCGCGATCTTCGCCTTCGGGTCGTCGCCGTCGGTGATGTCAACGAGCCGGCCGCCCTTGATCCGGGCGTGGAAGGCGGTGCCGAGATCGGTGATCCGGCAGGCGAGGGTGCGATCCAGATCGAGGCGCCCCTGCGCCTCGGCGTTGATGTCGAGTCGGGCGGCTAGGTCGTACAGCGCCTGGCGACAGTCGTCCACGGTGGCCATAAGCGCATCCTCCCTCACGACACCAGCACGGTACCTCAGGAGTTTCCCGGAGGTGCCCGGTAGCGTGGCACCCGACGCGGCGAGAGGAGGCGAGACATGCCGGACGCATGGCGGGCATATCTGGACCTGGCACTCGGTTTGACGGAGGCCCCCCGGAAGAAGGCGCAACAGGTCGCCGGGGAGCTGCTCGACCGGGGCGGGGCCACGGCGGCACAGGTGCAGGGCCTGGTGGAGGACCTGCTGTCGGCGGGCATCGCGAATCGTGAGGCGCTGACCAACATCGTCAGGTACGAGGTGGACCGGGCGCTCGGACGGGTGGGACTGGCCACCGCCGAGGAGGTGTCCGACCTCACGACCAAGGTACGTGACCTGGAACGGCAGCTGCGCGACGCGCAGACGCGGGTCAGCGCGGCCGAGGGTACCCGGCTGGAGAAGCCGGCGCCCGTGCCACAGCCGGCGCCCGTGCCACAGCCGGCGCCCGTGCCACAGCCGGCACCGGCCAGGAAGACGGTCGCCAAGAAGGCGCTCAAGGCGAAGCCGAACGCGATGCCGGCCGCCGGTACCGAACCGGCCCCCGGCCCGGCGAACGCGGTGGCTGGGCCGGTGGCCGCTCCGGTGGCCGAGTCCGTGCCGGTGAAACGCGCTCCGGCCAAGCGGGCCCCGGCCAAGCACGCCCCTGTCAAGGCGTCGCCGGTGAAAGTGGCCAAGGCCGCGCCGGCGAAGAAGCCTTCGGTGGGAGCCGTGGCGCCCACCGAGCCCACCGAGCCCACAGCGCCCACAGCGCCGGCGAAGACCGCGACCGCGGCGAAGGCCGACGGGGTGAAGTCCGGCGGGGTGAAGGCGGCGCCCGCTAAGAAGGCGCCCGCCAAGACCGCTGCGGCGAAGGCTGCTCCGGCGAAGGCTGCTCCGACGAAGGCGGGCCCGGCGGCAACCACTGAGGCTGCGCCGGCCAAGGGGCTGCCCGCCACGCCGGTCACGTCCGCTTCGGCCGAGAAGCCGCCCGCCAGGCGTGCGCCGCGTAAGGCTGTGGTCGCGCCGGTGTTCGTCGAGCCCACGGCGGAGCCCGCTGTGAAGCCGGAGCAGGACGGCGCCCCGGTGCCGGACACGGCTGGGAAGGTCGCGACCGAGCCGGCCGGTCCGGCGGCGCCGCGGAGGGCACCGGCGAGGAAGGCGGCGGCGAAGCAGGCCCCCGCCACGGCCGCCAAGCAGGCCCCCACCAAGCAGGCCCCCGCCACGGCTGCCAAGCAGGCCCCCACCAAGCAGGCCCCTACCAAGCAGGCCGCCACCAAGCAGGCACCGGCCAGACAGGCCGCTCGGCGGGCCACCCCGGCCAAGAAGGCCGCGCAGGTGCCGGCACAGCCGAAGCCCGCGTCGGAGGCGGTCAGCCGTTCCGAGAGTTCGGAGGCGTGAGGCAGTGACACATTCCTGGTCTCCGCAGCCCGGACCGCGGCCCGGCCCACAGCCCGGCATGCAGCCGGGCCCACGGCCCGGTCTGCCGGTGGGCGGCGGTCCGCAGGTCGTGCCGCCGGTCTCCCATCACAGCGGGGAGGACACCGGGCATCCGGCCGTGGACGCGGTGCTACGGTCGCTCGCCAACGCCGCTCGGCTGGCTCCGGCGGAACAGATCGCGGAGTACGAGGCCGCGCACCAGGTGCTCCAGGAGACTCTGGCCAGCATCGATCGTTGACGCTTGTCCGTGGTCACGGGAAACGGCGGCGGGAAACCGGTTCACACCGGCTCCCGCCGCCGTGGACCGGCCGCTCGTCCACCCGTACCGAATAAAAGGAATTTGATGGCCCGTCGTGCGCGTCTCGACGCCGAGCTCGTCCGTCGCAAGCTCGCCCGCTCCCGGCCGCAGGCCGCCGAGCTCGTGGCGGCCGGTCGCGTGCAGGTCCGTGGCACCGTGGCGCAGAAGGTCGCCGCGATGATCGACCCGGCCGACCCGATCGTGGTGACCGGCGAGGACCCGAAGGACGAGTACGTGTCGCGGGGTGGCCACAAGCTGGCCGGCGCTCTGGCGGCGTTCGGGGCGGGAGGGCTGACCGTGGCCGGGCGTCGCTGCCTGGACGCGGGCGCCTCGACCGGCGGGTTCACCGATGTGCTGCTGCGCGCCGGGGCCCGGCAGGTGGTGGCGGTGGACGTCGGGTACGGCCAGCTGGCCTGGCCGATCCGCACCGACGAGCGGGTCGTGGTGCAGGAGCGCACCAACGTCCGTTCCATCACTGCCGAGTCGATCGGCGGGCTGGTCGATCTGACCGTTGCGGATCTGTCGTTCATCTCGCTGCGGCTCGTGCTGCCCGCGCTGGCCGCGTGCACCGGGCCGGACGGTGACCTGGCGCTGATGGTCAAGCCGCAGTTCGAGGTCGGCAAGGAGCGGGTCGGCTCGGGTGGTGTGGTGCGTGACTGGCGGCTGCGCGCCGAGGCCGTTCTGGACGTGGCGGTGGCCGCCGCCGGGCTGGACCTGGGGGTGGCGGACGTGACGGCCAGCCCGCTGCCCGGGCCGAGTGGGAACGTGGAGTTCTTCGTGTGGTTCCGGCGGGACGCCCCGCCGGCTGATCGAGCCCGGATCGAGACGGTGGTCGAGGCCGGTCCGCATGCTGCTGACCCTGTGGAGGAGAAATGACGCGCTCGGCCCTGCTGGTGACGCACACCGGGCGCCGGCAGAGTACGCAGCACGCCCGCGCGGTGGCGCTGGACCTGATCGCCGCCGGCTTCGAGGTGCGGGTGATCGCCGAGGAGGTCGACGATCTGGAGCTTCCGCCCGGAGTGGAGCCGGTGTTCGGCCCGGACGTGGCCGACGGTGTGGAGATCGTGCTGGCGCTCGGCGGTGACGGCACCATCCTGCGTGCCGCCGATCTGGCCCGTCCGGCGAAGGCTCCGCTGCTCGGGATCAACCTGGGCAAGGTCGGCTTCCTCGCCGAGACCGAGATCGATCACATCGACCATGCGGTCGCCGAGGTGGTGGCCGGCAACTACACCGTGGACGAGCGGCTGACGCTCGATGTGCGGGCCGAGTACGACGGCCGCCTGATCGCCGAGTCGTGGGCGCTCAACGAGGTGACCGTGGAGAAGGGCCAGCGGGCCCAGATGCTCGAGCTGATGGTGGACGTGGACGGCCGGCCGCTGTCGCGGTACGGCTGTGACGGTGTGGTGTGCGCCACACCGACGGGGTCGACGGCGTACGCGTTCTCGGCCGGTGGCCCGGTCGTCTGGCCTGAGGTGGAGGCGCTGCTGCTGGTGCCGATCAGTGCGCACGCGCTGTTCTCCAAGCCGCTGGTGACCGCTCCGACGTCGACTTTCGTGCTGACGGTCGACCCGTACACGTCTTTTGCGGTGTTGTGCTGCGACGGACGGCGGACCTGGGACCTGCCGCCCGGTTCGCAGGTGACGGTCGAAAGGGGTCAGCTGCCTGTTCGGCTGGTCCGGCTCGCGCCGCGTCCGTTCACCGACACGCTCGTGGCGAAGTTCGGTCTGCCGGTCGTCGGCTGGCGGGGGAATCGACGCTGATCAGACCCCCGTCGTTGGGCAATTGTCGGAGGGTCCCGATACTGTCTGGCTGTGCTGGAGGAACTGCGCATCACCGGGCTCGGCGTCATCGACGACACGACGCTGCGGCTCACGTCGGGCATGAATGTGATCACCGGCGAGACCGGGGCGGGTAAGACGATGGTGGTGACCGGTCTGGGGCTGCTGTTCGGCGGCCGGGCCGACGCCGGCCGCGTCCGCGCCGACCCGGGCCGGGCGGTGGTCGAGGGCCGGCTCAACCTGCGCGGCACCCTGGGCGACGCGGTCCGGACCCGGATCACCGACGCCGGTGGCGAGCCCGACGACGACGGCTCGGTGCTGCTGACCCGGACGGTGACGGCCGAGGGCCGCTCCCGGGCGCACGTCGGCGGCCGGAGCATGCCGGTGTCGACGCTGAGCGAGCTGGGCGAGCAGGTGCTGGCCGTGCACGGCCAGTCCGACCAGCTGCGCCTGCTGCGCCCGTCGGAGCAGCGGTCCGCGCTCGACCGGTTCGCCGGCCCCGGGCACGAGAAGCTGATCGACTCCTACAAGGAGGCGTTCAGCCGGTGGCGGGCCGTGGTCGAGGACCTGGCAGACCGGCGCCGCAACGCGCGGCAGCGCTCGCAGGAGGCCGATCTGCTCAAGCTGGGCCTCGACGAGATCACCCGGGTCGACCCACAGCCCGGTGAGGACGAGGATCTGCGTAACGAGGTGCAGCGGCTGGAGCACGCCGAGGGGCTGCGGGTCGCGGCGACCCTGGCGGCGCAGGCGCTGGCCGGCGGGGTGGAGGCGGCCGACGAGACCCCCGACGCGACACAGCTGCTGGGCCTGGCCCGGCGCACGCTGGAGGGTCAGTCGGCGGTCGACTCGTCGCTCGGTGACCTGGCGGCCCGCATCGAGGAGGCCGCGACCCTGGTCGGTGACGTGTCGTCGGAGCTGTCGGCCTATCTGGGCACGCTCGACGCAGACCCGGCCCGGCTGGAGGCGATCTATGAGCGGCGGGCCGCGCTGCGGGCGCTGACCCGCAAATACGCCGACGACATCGACGGTGTGATCGCGTGGGCGGAGAACGCGCGCACCAAGCTGAGTCTGCTGGACTCCTCCGACGAGCTGCTCGACGAGCTCGACAAGGAGCGGCAGCGGCTGGAGGCCACGGTCGGCGAGCTGGCCGGGCGGCTGACGGCGGCCCGGCGGGAGGCGGCCTCGCGGTTCTCCGAGGCGGTCAGCGTGGAGCTGGCCGGGCTGGCGATGCCGCACTCGCGGGTCGAGGTCGCGGTGCTGACCCGGGCTCCGGTGCGTGACGAGCCGGCCGTGACGGTCGACGGCGAGACCCTGGCCGCCGGGGCGGACGGCGCGGACGAGGTGGAGCTGCGGCTGCACGCGCATCCCGGTGCGCCGGCGTTGCCCCTGCAGAAGGGTGCGTCCGGTGGTGAGCTGTCCCGGGTGATGCTGGCGATCGAGGTCGTGTTCGCGGGTGCGGGCGGGCCGCCGACCCTGGTGTTCGACGAGGTCGACTCGGGTGTGGGCGGCACGGCGGCGGTGGAGATCGGCCGGCGGCTGGCGCGCCTCGCGCGTACCCACCAGGTGTTGGTCGTGACGCACCTGCCGCAGGTCGCGGCATTCGCCGATCGTCACCTGGTGGTCGCGAAAGACACCGGTGGGGCGATCACCACGAGTGGTGTGCGCATTGTGGAAGAAACCGAGCGAGCTCGGGAATTGTCCAGGATGCTTGCTGGTTTGCCCGATTCAGACCTGGGCATTGCTCATGCCGAGGAGCTACTCTCCGTGGCCGCTCGGGAGAAACGCGCCTAAGAAGGTGAGCTGGCGCATGTCGCGGGGGTCCCGGGTGCGGTGGCATGTCAGGATGGCCGGGATGCGACTTCCCATTCCCACCCTCCGCCGGACCAGGAGCGTCGACCCTGGTCCGGTCTCCGGCGTGGCCCGGCTGGACCGGCGGACCAAGCGCCTGACCGGCCGGCTGCGGCCCGGTGAGATCGCCGTGATCGATCACGTCGACCTGGACCGGGTGGCGGCCGACTCGCTGGTCGCCTCCGGGGTCATGGCGGTGCTCAACGCGAAGCCGTCGATCTCCGGGCGCTACCCCAACCTCGGCCCCGAGGTGCTGATCCAGGGCGGTGTGATCCTGGTCGACGATCTCGGTGAGGACGTCTTCACCGCCCTGCGCGAGGGCCAGACGGTCGGTATCGACGGCGCGACGGTGCTGCTCGACGGTGAGCCGGTCGCGTCCGGCACCCGGCAGGACGCGGAGAGCGTCGCCAAGTCGATGGCCGACGCCCGCGAGGGCCTGTCGGTGCAGCTCGAGGCGTTCGCGGCGAACACCATGGACTATCTGAAGCAGGAACGCGACCTGCTTCTCGACGGTGTCGGGGTGCCCGACGTGCAGACCCGGATCGGCGGGCGGCACGTGCTGATCGTGGTGCGCGGGTATGACTACAAGGAGGACCTGGAGGTCCTCCGGCCGTACATCCGGGAGTACAAGCCGGTCCTGATCGGTGTGGACGGCGGCGCGGACGCGCTGGTGGAGAACGGCTACACCCCCGACATGATCATCGGTGACATGGACTCGGTCACCGACGACGTGCTGCGCTGCGGCGCCGAGATCGTCGTGCACGCCTACCCGGACGGGCGCGCGCCCGGCCTCAAACGGGTGGAGAATCTGGGTGTCGACGCGCTGACCTTCCCGGCCGCGGCTACCAGCGAGGACCTGGCGATGCTGCTCGCCGACGAGAAGGGCGCGTCCCTGATCGTGGCCGTCGGCACGCACGCCAACCTGGTCGAGTTCCTCGACAAGGGCCGTGGCGGCATGGCCTCGACGTTCCTGACCCGCCTCAAGGTGGGCGGCAAACTGGTCGACGCGAAAGGTGTGAGCCGGCTCTACCGGCAGAGCATCTCCGGGTCGGCGGTGCTGCTGCTGGTGCTGTCCGCGGTGGCCGCGATGGCCTCGGCGGTGGCGGTGTCCACGGTGGGGAAGGCCTATCTCACCGTCGTGTCCGAGTGGTGGGACAATCTGCTCTTCCAGCTCGGCAATCTTTTCTGAGGTCATCGTTGTGCTGAGGGCATTGTGATCAACTTCCGGTACCACGTGGTGTCGCTGACCGCGGTCTTTCTGGCGTTGGCGATCGGCCTGGTGGTCGGTACCGCGGCGCTCAACGGCCCGGTCTCCGAGAACCTGCGTAACAACCTGGCCGCGCTGAACAAGGACAACAACGTCCGCCGGGAGCAGGTCAACAAGCTCAACGACGAGGTGAACCGGAACCAGGAGTTCGCCACCCAGATCGCGCCGATGCTGCTCGGCGGCAAGCTGGCCGGTCGCAAGGTCGCCGTGGTCGCCTTGCCCGGCACCGAGGAACCCACCGAGGGCGTGGTCAAGATGCTGACCGTGGCCGGGGCCACGATCACCGCCCGCGTGCGGGTGGAGGAGAAGTTCTTCGACCCGAACACGGTCAACGAGCTGCTGTTCCTGGTCGACGAGCTGTCCCAGCCGAGCATCCCGCTGGCCGGGCTGCCGCTCAACAGCGACGGTGTCGAGACGGCCAGCGCGCTGCTCGCCCGGACCCTGTATCGCGGTACGAGCCCGACGCCGCCGACGGCCGAGGACGTGACCGCCGTGCTGGCCGCGTTCGCGCAGCCCGGCTATGTCACCGCCGAGGAGGGCGCGACCGGCGGCGCCGAGGCGATCGTGCTGGTGGCCGGGGTGCCGCCGACCGACAAGGAAGCCGGCAAGAAGACGAAGTACGCGGTCATGATGGCCACCCAGTTCGGTCAGGGTCAGCCGCTGGTGGTGGCCGGTGACGACGCGGGCGAGGGAAATCTGGTCGCCGGCGTCCGTAACGACCCGGCGCTGGTGACCGAGATCTCCACGGTGGACAACGTGAGCACCGTGCAGGGTCAGGTCGCGACCTCCCTGGTCACGGTGGAGCGACTGGTGCAGAACAAGGTCGGCCAGTACGGCCTGGCCACGGGCGCCACCTCGATCGTGCCGTCGGCCGCGCCGTAGTCCTGCCCGTCTAGACTCTGCGGCCATGGCCTACCTCCGCTCCGCAGCCGTCGGCGCCCTGGTCGCGAGGAACGTGCTCGCCTGGGTGCGCCGTGATCCCAGAGCCCGCGAGCTGGAACGGACCAACTTCCACGGGCGGACCGTGACGCTCGCCGGTGGCCCGGCACTGGCGGCCGGTGCCACGATCGGGGCGGCGTCCGGGGCTGCGTCCGGCCGTCTGGCGGCGGCGGCCGTCGCGGCAGGTGCGGTCAGCGGTGCGGTCGGGTTCTACGACGACCTGGTCGGTAACCGGCCCGACCAGAAGGCGGCGAAGGGTTTCGCCGGGCATCTGGGCGCGCTGCGCGAGGGCAAGGTCACCAGCGGCCTCGTCAAGATCGCCGGGGTGGGCGCGGCCGGGCTGGCGGCCTCCGCGCTGATCGGCAGCGGCCGGTCCTCGCGATTCGGGCGTGGCGTCGACGTTCTGCTCGGCGCCGGTGTCATCGCCGGGACGGCGAACCTGCTCAACCTGCTGGATCTGCGGCCCGGGCGGGCGCTCAAGGCCGGCGCGATCCTCGGGGCGCCGCTCGCGGTGGGCCGCAACGCGTCGATGACCGCGGGCACGCTCGGCGCGGGCGCGGCCCTGCTGCCCGGCGACCTCGGCGAGGAGATCATGCTCGGTGACGCCGGGGCGAACGCGCTGGGCGCGCTGCTCGGCGTCGCGCTGGTGGCGCGGACCTCGACGACCGGCCGGGCGGGCGCCCTCGCGGCGCTGGCGGCCCTGACCGCGGCGAGCGAGAAGGTCAGCTTCACCAAGGTCATCCAGGACACCCCGTGGCTGCGTACCCTCGACGACCTCGGGCGCCGGCAATCGCAAGCGTGACCAGGCTCGCCGGTGCGGCCGCGCTGATCACGGCGCTGACGATCGTGGCCCGGCTCGCCGGGTTCGGCCGGACGCTGGTGTTCTTCTACACGGTCGGCGAGGACGGCCTGGCCGACCTCTACTTCGCCGCCAACCTGGTGCCGAACATCGTCTTCGAGCTGGTCGCCGGTGGCGCGCTGGCCAGCCTGGTGGTTCCGTTGCTGGCCGGCGCGGTCGCGGACGGCGACCGCGACCGGGTGCACCGCGTCACGTCCGCCCTGCTCACCTGGGTGCTGCTGCTGACCCTCCCGCTGGCCGTGCTGGTGTTCCTGGCGGCCGGGCCGATCAGCGGCCTGCTCGACGGCGTGCCTCCGGAGCATCAGGAGATCGCCGCCCGGATGCTGCGGATCTTCGCGCCGCAACTGCCGCTCTACGGCGTCGGGATCGTGCTGACCGGTGTGCTGCAGGCGCACCACCGGTTCGCGTGGCCGGTGATCGCGCCACTGCTGTCGAGCGTGACGGTGATGTCGGCTTACCTCGCGTACGCGGTGATCGACGGCCCGCGGACCGGGTTCGCCGGGCTGAGCCGTGCCGGTGAACTGACCCTGTCCGTAGGCACCACCCTCGGCGTCGTCGTGCTCAGCCTTTGCCTGCTGATCCCGGTCGCGCGGCTGCGGCTGCGACTGCGGCCGAGCCTGCGGTTCCCCGGCGGCGAGGGCCGGCAGGCGGTCCGGCTGGGCTGGGCGGGTGCCGTCACCGTCGGCGCGCAGCAGGTGGTGGCCGCGCTGATCGTGGTTCTCGCCGCACGGGAGATGGCTCACTACACCGGTGCGCAGACGGTGTTCCTGCTGCCGTGGGCGGTGCTCGCCGTCCCGCTGGCGACGGCCGTCTACCCACGGCTCGCGGCGGCGTTCTCGGGCGGGGACGAGGCCGGGTACGCTTCCGCGCTCTCCGGCACGGCACGCTCGATCGTGCTGTTCGCCGGGTTGGGCACGGCCGCGCTGGCCGGGCTGGCGATTCCGATGACCGCGCTGATGAACGCCCGCGGAGCGGCGGCCGGGGTGGTCGGATTCGCTCCCGGGCTGCTCGGCTACGCGTTGTTCGCGCTGCTGTCGCGTGCTCTCTACGCGCGGGGTGCGACGGCCGCGGCCGCGGTGGCCTCGGCCGTGGGCTGGCTCACGGCCGCGGTGGCCGTGATCGTGGTCACGGCAGTGCCGGGCGGTGGTGCCAGGGTGTTCGGGCTGGGTGTGGCCAATGCGATCGGCATGACCGTCACGGGGGTGCTGCTGGTCCTCGCGGTACGCCGGCACGCGGGCCGCGAGGCACTGGCCGGGCTGGGCCGCGCCACCGTGGCGGCGGTGCTCGCGGCCGTGGCCGCCGGACTCGCCGGGTGGGCGGTGGTGACGGGTCTCGGGCCCACCCCGGGAGTGCCCGGCAGCCTCGTTGCGGGCATGCTGGGCGGTGTGGCGGTCGCCGCCGTGTACCTGGCGGTGGCCTTCGTGCTGGATCGGCGTGACCTCGGGCCGCTGGCCGGCACGCTGGGACGACGTCTGGGAAGAGTGAGGGGTCAGCGGTCGTGAGCAGCGACGGGGAATGGCGCGGCTCGGTCGTGCTGGTGGTGGCGTCCAGTACCGGCGGGATCGGCCAGCACGTCGCATCACTGGCCCGCGGCCTGGTCGCCGGCGGCTGCCGGGTGCTGGTGTGCGGGCCGTCCGCGGTCGACCAGCACTTCGGGTTCACGGCGAGCGGCCTCGAGTTCTCGGTGGTGGAGATCCCGGCCGACCCCGGACCACAGGACTCCGGCGCGATCCGGCAGCTGCGCAAGGCGGTCGCCGGGCGTGACGCCGAGGTGATCCACGCGCACGGCCTGCGGGCCGCCTTCGTGGCCTCGGTCGCGCGGACCGGCGTACCGCTGGTGGTGACCTGGCACAACGCGGTCCTCGCCCGGGGCCTGAGAGGCCAAGCCGGGGCCCTGCTGGAGCGGATCGTGGCGCGCAACGCCGCGCTGACCCTCGGCGCCTCCGACGATCTGGTGCAGCGCGCGACGGCGCTCGGCGCCCGCAAGGCGAGGCTGGGCCCGGTCGCCGCCCCGCAGCTGGCGTCGCCGAAGCGGACCCGTGCGGCGGTGCGCGCCGAGTTCCGGCTGCGCGGCGAGACCCCGCTGATCCTGTCGGTCGGCCGGCTGCACCCGCAGAAGCACCACGATCTGCTGATCGACGCGGCCGCCCGATGGCGTGACCTCGATCCCGCCCCGGTCGTGGTGATCGCCGGCTCGGGGCCCAGCTACATGCCGCTGGCGCAGCGCGCGTCCCGGCTGCACGCCCCGGTCCACCTGCTCGGGCACCGCACCGACGTACCGGACCTGCTGCTCGGCGCCGACCTCGCGGTGATCACCAGCGACTGGGAGGCGCGGCAACTGTTCGCCCAGGAGGCGCTGCACGCCGGGGTGCCGCTGGTCACCACCGCGGTCGGCGGGCTGCCCGGTCTGGTCGGCGACGCGGCGGTGCAGATCCCGCCGAACGACCTCGATGCCCTCGACACGGCGGTCCGGCGACTGCTCGGCGATCCGCTGCTGCGCGCCGACTACGCGGCCCGCGGCCCGCGGCAGGCGGCGACCTGGCCCGGCGAGGCCGACGTGGTCGCCGACGTGCGGTCCGGTTATGCCGAGGTCGCGGCGGTCCGCCGGTGACTCCGTCGGTGCCTTCGCGGGTCCCTTCGCGGGTTCCGGAGAAGCACGGGCTGCTCGACCGGTTGCGCCGGGTCCGCCCGCCGGGCACCCCCCGCGGTCCGGTCGTCGCCGCCTGGGTGCCCTACCTGCTCGTGGTGCTCGTCGCCGCGGCCAGTCTCGCGGTGCTGGCGCTGCGGCCCGCCGAACGGCAGCGGGGCGGAGACGCCGACTACGTGGTGATCGCCGCCGCGGCCGGGCTGCGCTGGGAGGATCTCGACCCGAAGCGCACCCCGGCGCTCTGGCAGGAGGCGACCCGCGGTTCGGCGGGCTGGCTGTCGGTGCGCTCGGCGCATTCGGTGACGTGTCCGTCCGACGGGTGGCTGACGCTCGGCGCCGGCAACTACGCGGCCTGGGACACCCGTTCGGTGACCGGCCGCTGCCCGGCGGCCGAGCCACGGCTCACCCAGCCGGACGGGCGCGGTGCCAACCTCACGGATCAGCCCACGGTGGTCCGCAACAATCAGGACCGGCTGCCGTACGGGACGACGCCCGGAGCCCTGGCCGAGTCGGTGCGCTGCTCGGTGGCCGTCGGCCCGGGCGCGGCCATCGCGGCGGCCCGCCCGTTCGGCCGCGTCGACCGCTACGTGGCCGAACTGCCGGCGGACCCGGCCGAAATGCTCGCCGACTGTGTGCTGAGCATCGTCGACCTCGGCACGATCGAGGGTGACGGGGCGGCTCGCCGCACCCAGGTGGAGGCCGCCGACCGTACCCTCGCCAAGGTCCTCGCCGCCCGTCCGGAACGCTCGCTGATGCTGATCGCCGGGCTGGCCGACACCGACACGACGTCGCGCCTGCACGTGGCGATCGTCGAGGGCCCCGGCTGGGAGGGCGGCTGGCTCACCTCTGCGGGCACCGGCCGCGAGGGCTACCTGCAGCTGGTCGATCTGGCGCCGACCGTGCTGTCGGCGCTGGGCAAACCGGCGCCGGAGAAACTGTTCGCCGGTTACACGGCCGGTGTCACGCCGGGCCGTCCGAGCGATCCGGCCGAGGCCATGCAGGGACGGCAGGACGCCGACCGGCGGGCGATCGCCCAGCGCGGCGTCGCCGAGATCTTCTTCACCGTGCTGGCCGTCCTGCAGCTGGTGCTCTTCATCGCGGTGATCCCGGTACTGGTCCGCGCACGCCGGCACGCCGGCCCGCTCGGCCCGCCGCTGCCGCCGCGACGCCTGGTCGAACTGGCCGAGCTGGCGCTGATCGCGGCGGGGCTGGCGATCCCGGCGGCCCTGCTCGCCGATGTGGTGCCGTGGTGGAGCAGCGCCCACCCGGCGTGGATGTTCGGGTCGGCGACGGCCGTGCTGATGGCCGCCGGGACGCTGCTGATCCGGTTCGCGCCGCGCTATCAGCGGACGCTGTGGCCGATGGCCGCCGTCGCCGCGATCAGCGCGCTGGCGGTGGCGGTGGACCTGGCGACGGGGGCGCGGCTGCAGCTCAACGGGGTGGCCGGTTACTCGGCCATCCACGGAGTGCGGTATGCCGGGCTCGGCAGCGTCGGTCTCGGTGTCTTCGTGGCCGGGCTGTTCTTGCTCGGTGGCTCGCTGGCGCAGTGGGTGACCCGGCGCTGGCGCCCGCTGGTCATGGTGACCTTCGGGGGGCTGGGTGTGGTCATGGTCGGCAGCTCCCACCTGGGCGCCGACCCGGTCGGGGCGATCGCGGTGACGGCCGGCGCCTGCGTGGCCGCGGTGATGAGCACCGGCGGCTGGCTGACCTTCCCGCGGTTCGCCTGGTCGGCGCTGACCGGCGTGGTGGTGACCATCACGTTCGCGGTGCTCGACCTGCGGCGCGCGCCGCTGGAGCAGGGCACGCTGGGCCGGTTCCTGACCGCGCTCGGCGACGGCACCGCCGGTCCGGCGATGCAGCGCGCCGCGGCGGCGAACGGGCAGGCGCTGCTGGACAACCCGCTCACGCTGCTGGCTCTGTGCGGTGCGGTGATGCTGGTGTTCTGCCAGTTTTCCCCCTGGGGTGGCCTGAACCGCGTGTATGGCCTGCATCCGGCGGTCCGGGGCGGGGTCGCCGGGACGGTGGTGGCGACGCTGATCGCCGGTGTGCTCGGCGGAACGGCCCTCGGCGTGGCCGGCGCCGCGGCGGCCACGGCGGCGCCGATCGCGGTGCTCACGGCCCTGCGGGTGCTGCTGCACGCCGCCGACCGGACCCCGGCGCCGGGGGAGACGGACGGTCCTGGTGGCCCACTACTACGCAAATCCGACGGAGATCCGTTAACTGTGCCATGACACGCACGTCCACCAGCCCGAACGTGGAGCTCCTGGCAAACAGTGTTACGGTGAACTCCCGTGGATGGGGTCCTGCCCCGGCCGCAAGAACCTGTTAACGGCGACCACGGGAGCGGGCCTTGGCCTCAACAGTGCGCGACACGCGGCACATCTTCGTCACCGGGGGCGTCGCCTCCTCGCTGGGCAAGGGCCTCACCGCCTCCAGCCTCGGCAATCTGCTCACCGCCCGCGGTCTTCGCGTCGTGATGCAGAAGCTGGACCCCTACCTCAACGTCGACCCCGGCACGATGAACCCGTTCCAGCACGGTGAGGTGTTCGTCACCGAGGACGGGGCGGAGACCGACCTCGACGTCGGGCACTACGAGCGTTTCCTCGACCGTGACCTGTCCGGCAAGGCGAACGTGACGACCGGCCAGGTCTACTCGGCGGTCATCGCCCGTGAGCGGCGCGGCGAGTACCTCGGCGACACCGTTCAGGTGATCCCGCACATCACCAACGAGATCAAGAGCCGCATCTTCGCGATGGCCGACCCGGACGAGAACGGCAACGTCCCGGACGTGGTGATCACCGAGGTCGGCGGCACGGTCGGCGACATGGAGTCGCTGCCGTTCCTGGAGGCGATCCGCCAGGTCCGTCACGAGGTCGGCCGTGACCACGTCTTCTACCTGCACGTGTCGCTCGTGCCCTACCTCGCGCCGTCGGGTGAGCTGAAGACCAAGCCGACTCAGCACTCGGTGGCCGCGCTGCGCAACATCGGTATCCAGCCGGACGCCCTGATCTGCCGCAGCGACCGGGAGATCCCGGAGAAGATGAAGCACAAGCTGGCGCTCTACTGCGACGTGGACGCCGAGGCCGTCATCGCCTGCCCGGACGCGCCGAGCATCTACGACATCCCGAAGGTCCTGCACGACGAGGGCCTCGACGCGTACGTCGTGCGCCGGCTCGGCCTGTCCTTCCGGGACGTCAACTGGAAGACGTGGAACGACCTGCTCGAGCGGGTCCACCACCCGAAGCGGACGATCACGGTCGCACTGGTCGGCAAGTACGTGGACCTGCCGGACGCGTACCTCTCGGTGAGTGAGGCGATCCGGGCCGCCGGGTTCGGCAACACCGTGAAGATCAAGCTTCGCTGGGTGCCGAGCGACGACTGTGTCACCCCGGCCGGCGCCGCTGCCGCGCTCAAGGGCGTCGACGGCATCGTCATCCCGGGTGGTTTCGGTGTCCGCGGCATCGAGGGCAAGGTCAACACCTCGCGGTACGCCCGGGAGAACAAGATCCCGATCCTCGGGCTGTGCCTGGGCCTGCAGTGCATGACGATCGACGCGGCCCGCAACCTGGCCGGCCTGGCCGGCGCGAACTCGGTCGAGTTCGACGAGAAGGCCACCTACCCGGTCATCTCCACCATGGCCGACCAGGAGGACATCGTCGCGGGCAAGGGCGACCTGGGCGGCACCATGCGGCTCGGTGCCTATCCGGCGAAGCTCAAGACCGGTTCGATCGTGGCCGAGGTGTACGGCTCGACCGAGATCTCCGAGCGGCACCGGCACCGCTACGAGGTCAACAACGACTTCCGGGACAAGCTGTCGCAGTCGGGTCTGGTCTTCTCCGGCACCTCCCCGGACGGCCGCCTGGTCGAGTTCATCGAGCTGGACCGGGAGACGCACCCGTACTTCGTGGCAACGCAGGCGCACCCGGAACTCAAGAGCCGCCCGACCCGCCCGCACCCGCTCTTCGACGGGCTGGTCAAGGCCGCCATCGCGTACGCCTCGGCGGACGAGCTGCCCGTCGAGATCGACGTCGAGGCTCCCTGAGATGACGTTCGCCCACGAGACGGTGTCCCGGGACGAGCGTTACCACGGTGCGATCTTCTCCGTCTACAGCGACCAGGTGACCATGTCGGACGGCACGACCGCCGTCCGCGACGTGGTGGAGAACCAGGGCGCCGTGGTCGTGGTCGCCCTGGACGACTCCGACCGGGTGGTGCTGATCAAGCAGTACCGCCACCCGGTCGGCCGGCACCTCTGGGAGCTGCCGGCCGGCCTGCGTGACGTGGCCGGTGAGGACGAGGCGGTCACCGCGGCCCGCGAACTGGCCGAGGAGGCCGACCTCACGGCCGGCCGGATCGAGCCGCTGATCGACCTGCACACCTCGCCCGGGTTCTCCGACGAGGCGGTCCGCGTGTTCCTCGCCCGCGACCTCGCGCCGGTGGCCGAGACGGACCGGCACGAGCGGACCGCCGAGGAGGCCGACCTCGAGGTGCGCCGCGTCGACCTCGACGAGTGCGTGGCCATGGTGTTCCGCGGCGAGATCACGAACGCGGCCGCGGTCGCCGGAGTGCTGGCCGCGGCCCGCGCCCGCGACTCCGGCTGGACGCTTCTGCGGACCGCCTGACCTCATCTCCCGGTAAGCGCTGCGGCGTTCTCGATGAGCGCCGCGGCGTAGGCGGCGCCGCTGCTCTCCCGCAGCTCCCGGCTGATGCCGGCGCTCGTGCGGCGGACGTCCGGGTCGTTGATCAGACCCAGAAACGCCTCCCGCAGGTCCGCCGCGCCGAGGTCGGTGCTGATCCGCCGGGCCACACCCAGCTCGACCAGCCGGTCGGCGTTGCCGAACTGGTCCACCGCCTGCGGCGCGACGAGCATCGGGGTGCCGCAGTAGAGCCCCTCGACACTGCCACCCATGCCGGCGTGGGTGAGGAACGCCTGTGCCTGCCGCAGGATCGCCAGCTGCGGCACCCACGTGTGAACCTCGATGTTGCCGGGCAGCTCACCGAGCACTGCGGGGTCGACGTGCTTGCCGATCTGCAGCACGACGTGCCAGCCGGGCAGGCCGCCGAAGGCCTCGACGCATCCGCGGTAGAACTCCGGATGCTCGGTGAACGCCGAGCCCAGGGAGACGAGCAGGACGTTCTCAGCGTCGGCCGGCCGGGTCCAGCCGCCCTGGTCGCCGCGTTCGCCGAGGATCGGGCCCGCGAAGGAGTAGACCTTGTCGTCGACCCGGTCGGCGTTCGGCTGCATGGCGCGGGGGATCAGGACGAGCGACCGGTCCGGGCGGCCCTGGAACGCCATGCTGTCGGTGACGGACGAGCCGTTCTCGGTCAGCCACTGCTCGAAGCGGCGGTAGTAGTCGGCGCCGCGTGGGTCGGCGCGCATCGCCTCGACCATCGGCGCCATCTCCTGCTCGTAGCCGTCCCAGGCGACGAAGGTGGGGGACAGCTGCATCGACGGGATGCCCCACTGCTCGGCGAGCAGCCGGGCCGGTGCGCCGGCGATGTCGTACAGGAAGAGATCGGGCCGATCGTCCTGATAGGCCTCACGTAGTTGCGGGAGCATCGCGATCGCGTCGTCGAGGAACAGCGTGAGCTGGTCGATGGCGTCGCCGTCGGACCCGTCGTTGCCGCCGGTCAGGGTGGATCTGCAGGGCCGGAACTCGGCACCCGTGGACTCGATGATCGCGGCCCAGGACGGGTCGTTGGCGTAGGTGACCCGGTGGCCGCGGGCGACGAGCTCGCGGATGACCTCGATGCTGGGGTTGACGTGGCCGGGGAACGGGATGCTGACCATGGCGATGTGCATTGGGTCCTCCAGGTCGTTCAACAAGACGAGACGTAGCGTCTCGTTTCCCGCGCGGCTTGTCAAGACGAGACGTCGCGTCTCGTTATGCGGTAGGATCGCCGACATGCCAGACGCCTCCCGCCGCAGCGAACGCTCCCGCTCCGCGATCCTCCGGGCCGCCGTGGCCCTGCTCGAGGAGAAGGAGTACGCCGACCTCACCGTCGAGGCCATCGCCTCCCGTGCCGGTGTCGGCAAGCAGACCATCTACCGGTGGTGGGGCGGCCGTGGCCCGGTGGTCCTCGACGCCCTCATCGACCACCTCGGCCCCGACGGGCCCCCCAGCCTGCCCGACACCGGTGACCTCGAGGGCGACCTGCGGCTCGTTCTCCGGGCGATCGTCGCCGAGCTCGCCGACAGGCGGCTGTCGGCCACCACCCGCGCCCTCACCATCGAGACGCTGTCCAGCGACGAGTTCGCCGAGCGGATGCGCGACCGGCTGCTGCGACCACAGCTCGACACCATCAAGGAGCGGCTGCGTGCCGCCCGCGCCGCCGGTCAGGTGCGTGACGACGTCGACCTCGACCACGCCGTCGAGCTGCTGATCGGGCCGGCCTATCACCGCTGGATGATGCGCACCGGCCCGCTCACCGAGGGCTACGCCGATGACATGGTCGACCTGGCACTGACGGCGCTGCGGCCGGCGGCGGTCCGTTCGGGGGCAGCGGGCGGGGCGGCAGACAGTCCCTGATCCCGCCGGTCCTGGCGGTCCTGGGGACCGGTGGGAGCTAGGCCGCCTGCTTGATCGCCTCCACCAGCTGCCCGGGCGGGGGCATCGCCGCGATCTCGGCGCTCACCTCCCGGGCCGCCGACGCCACCACCGGATCGGTGATCAGGCGGGTGAGCAGCGCCGCGGAGATGTCCCGCTCATCGGCAGCGATGCCCGCGCCGCGGGCCGCGACCAGCTCGGCGTTGTGCCGGCGGTCCCCGGCGCCCCGGACGATCAGCTGGGCGGCGCCCGCCTGCAACGCGCTCAGCGTGGTGCCCGCGCCGCCGTGGTGCACGATCACCGCGCCCGCCGCCAGCGCCGCCGGAATCGGCACCCAGTCGGTGGCCCGCACGTTCGGCGGAAGCCTCCGCAGGTTCGGCCGGATCAGGACGACATCGGCGTCGATCCGGCCGGCGGCCTCGGCCACCCGGGCCATCACCCGGTCCCGGCCCGGTTGCGGCACCGTGCTGCGGCTCACCAGGATCCGGGGCCGCGACGGCGGGCCGGCCAGCCACTCCGGCAGCGGGCCGTCACCCGCGTACGGCACGAACCGCATCGGCAGGTGCGTGCCCCGCCCGGCCACGCTCGCCGGCGTCACCCGGATCACCGCGGCCGGCGCCGCGAACTCCGGCCGCCCGCGCATCCGGGTCGCGGCCAGCAGCGCCGGGCCGTCGAACAGCGAATTCTCCTGCAGGATGCCCGGCACCCCCAGCCGGGCCGCGACCACCGCACCGGCCGCCGCGAGCGGCTCGAACACGATCCGATCCGGCCGCCACTCGCGGGCCACGCGCTCCAGGCCGCCGAGCAACCGATCGTTCACCGCGCCGAACAGGTGGCCGACCACCCGTGTACCGGCGGTCCCGGCCAGCTCCGCCCTGATCAGCATCGGACGCCGCAGCATCGTGCCCGCCGCCACTGGCCCGAATCGGAACCCCGGCGCGACGTCGCGGACCTCGAAGCCGGCCTCCGCCACGCGCAAACCGTCACCGGCGGTCGCGACCAGCACCTCGTGCCCGGCGTCGCACAGTGCCCGCGCCAGCGGAACCAGGGGGAACACGTGTCCCACCAGCGGTGCCGAAACCACGAGAACGCGCATCAATACACTCTAGGCGGGTACGTGGACGGCCATGACCGTACCCAAGCTCCAGTCTTTCGTGCTGGACACCACCGACGCGCGTCGTCTCGCCGAGTTCTACCGCCAGTTGCTCGGCCTGGAGTACCGCAAGGGTGACGAGCCGCCTCCGGCGGGCTCGGGGGACCAGCGGGAGACCGGGTGGCTGGTGTTGCTGCCACCCGACGGTTCGTGGCGCCTGGCGTTCCAGCAGACCGATGGCGTACGCCCGACGAGCTGGCCCGACGCCGAGGTGCCCCAGCAGGCACACCTGGACACGTCGGTCGACTCGGTGGAGGAACTGGACCGCCAGCACGAGCGGGTGCTGGAACTCGGCGGCACGCTGCGCTTCGACCGGCGCGACGACCCGGACGAGCCGCTGAGGGCCTACGCCGATCCGGACGGCCACATCTTCTGCATATTCGTCGCCTGACCCCTTGACCTCAACTTCGATTGAGGTTTCAGGCTGGGCGGATGGCACTCAACTCGGTCGAGATCGAATACCTTGCCGGGCAGCGGCTCGGAAGGCTGGCCACGGTTCAGCCGGACGGGACGTTGCAGGTCAGTCCGGTGGGCTTTCACTACAACGAGGAGACGTCGACGATCGACATCCGCGGCTTCCGGATGGCGGCGAGCCGGAAGTTCCGCAATGTCGCGGCCAACGGCCGGGTCGCGTTCGTGGTCGACGACCTGCCGTCGACGGACCCGTGGCGGGTCCGCTGCCTGGAGATCCGCGGCGTCGGTGAGGCGGTCGACGGGCCCGAGCCGATCATCCGTGTCCACCCGCGGCGGGTCATCGCTTTCGGACTCGACGAACCGGACAGCGACGCACACAGCCTGACCGTGCACAAGCGCGACATCCCCGCCTGACACAACCCCGCCAGCGATCTTGAGAGGTTTCGTCGCCATCGCAACCCGAACCTCACAAGATCGCCGGCGAGACGGCGAGACGGCGAGACGGCGAGACGGCGAAACGGCGGCGGGCGGTGCGGGCGGCGCGGTGCGGGCGGCGCGGTGCGGGCGGCGCGGCGCGGGTTCGGGTGCGGTGATCAGCGTTTTACGGCTACGCCGCCGGACATCTGGACGTGGAAGTCGTCGGGGGTGGGGCCGGTGGGCCGCCAGCGGCTGACCAGGGTGATGCCCGGGTCGACCGGTTCGAGGCCGCGGAAGAGACGGCGGACCTCGTCGTCGGTGCGCGGCTTCGCCGGGATGCCGCGGGCCGTGTACGCCTTCGCACCCTGGACGGCCTGCTCGTTGTGGGCGGTCACCGTCGAGACGGCCAGCGCGCTGCCGGGGGCGAGTGGTTCCAGCAGAGCGTCCAAGATTCGGTAGGCCTCCTGCTCGTCGACGATGAACTGCAGGATCGCCATCAGGCTGATCGCGATCGGCCGGTCGAAGTCGAGGGCCCTGACCTCGTCGGAGCCGAGGATGGCGGTGGTGTCGCGCAGGTCCGCCCCGAGATAGGCGGTCGACCCGGCCGGCCCCGAGGTGAGCAGGGCCCGGGCGTGGACCAGCACTATCGGGTCGTTGTCCACTAAGACGACCTTCGACGCCGGGTCGACGGCCTGGACCACCTCGTGCAGGTTGGGCGAGGTGGGCAGGCCGGTGCCGATGTCGAGGAACTGACGGATGCCCAGGTCCGCCGCGAGATAGCGGCCCGCCCGCGCCAGGTAGTCGCGGTTGGCGCGCATCGAGATCGGCAGGCTGGGGGAGTGCTTCACGATCTCCGCGGCGGCCCTGCGGTCGGCGCCGAAGTTGTCCTTGCCGCCCAGCAGGAAGTCGTAGATCCGCGCCGAATGCGGCAGAGAAGTGTTGAGATCGACGGGCATGTCCGGAATCTACCCGTGCGTGTCTTGCCTGACCAGAACCGGTCAGCGCAGCTCGACGTCGACCCCGGAATCCGCCAGGTACCCGAGCAGGTCGTCCATCGTCACGGCGGGCGTCCACCAGCGCCGGTCATAACCGGGTACGAGGTGCGTGCGGGCCACCTCGGAATCGTGCCAGACCAGGTGGAATCCGGGCGCGGCTCCCCACCCGCCGTTAGCGCAGTCGTGCAGCGCGCCCAGGTTCCAGCCGAAGTAGCCGCCGGGGCCGTTGACGGCCTCACCGATGGCGCAGAAGAACCCTTCGACGTCGGTGACGTGCCGCCCGGCCATGTGATACCGGGTGCCGGACGGCCGGTCGGGCCGCACCGCGTGATGGGCGAGGGCGACACCGGCCCACTCGTGGCGCAGGTCGGCGTCGTACTCTGCCCATTCGCCGTGGACGTCGGGCCGCCCGGCCCGCCAGCGCTGCCAGACGGTGCGGGCGCCGGCCGGACGCGGGCCGCCGATGGCGTCGCCGTAGGTGGGCTCCAGGATGACGTCGACGAGTCCGTCGCCGAGGCGGGACGGATGCACCTCGGCGACCTCGGCACCGAGCCCGGCACCGACCATGCCGACGGCCGTACCGTCGCGGTCGACGCTGAAGATGGAACCCTTGACCCATCGCCGGCGGCCGGGCGCGCCGCGGTTGAGTGCGTCGATGGCGCGCTGCAGCGGTGGCTCGGGTCGGCAGCCGAGCAGAGCGGCGCCGCGCGGGGCGGGCGCGGGCCGCGACCGGAACACCCCGGCCACCTCCCGGCACATCCCGAAGTCCTCCTCGCCGTGCCCGGCCACCCCGACGAGCAGGTATCCGTCGGCGTCGGGCGCCCGGTCGGCGCCGCGGGTGAACCGGGCCAGCTCCTCGATCCGCAGCCGCCCCTCGAGGGTCACGTCGAGCAGTCCGCGGCCGAGATCGGAGCGCCGGGCGTCGACCACGGTGATGTCGAGCAGTTCCTCGGCGCAGTGCCAGCAGTGCGGCGGGTGCTTGGAGCCGGGCGGGTGGATCGCGTCGAGGCCGACGTTGCCCAGCCGGGCGGGCCCGGTGCCGTCGCAGGCGGCGCGCAGCCGGCCGGCCGGTTCGCAGCCGAGGAGGGTGTACGTCTCGACCGGCGGCTCGGGTGATTCCACGAACAGCCCGTCGATCTCGGAGCAGGCGGCGATCACGAGTTCACCGTCGTCGGTGTTCTGGTCCACCAGAAGCCAGGGAAAGCCGCTCATCGGGTGGAACCGTACAGCCAGGACCGCCGACCGGGGGACGCCGGTGCACGAATCGGGAAAGATCAGCAGGTCAGGGGTAACGTCCGGCAGATGAAGGTCGGCATTCCCACCGAAATCAAGAACAACGAGTTCCGGGTGGCGATCACCCCGGCGGGTGTCTACGAGCTCGCCCGCAACGGCCACGACGTCGTCGTGCAGTCCGGTGCCGGTGCGGGTTCGTCGATCACGGACAGTGACTATCGCGCTGCTGGGGCGGCGATCCTGCCGGACGCCGACGAGGTCTGGGGCGCCGGTGATCTGATCCTGAAGGTCAAGGAGCCGGTGCCGGAGGAGTACCACCGGATGCGGCCAGGCCAGGTGCTCTTCACCTACCTGCACCTGGCGGCGTCCAAGGAGTGCACGGACGCGCTGCTGGAGCGGAAGGTGACCGGGATCGCGTACGAGACGGTCGAGCTGCCGGACCGCTCGCTGCCGCTGCTAGCGCCGATGTCCGAGGTGGCCGGACGGCTAGCCTCGCAGGTCGGCGCGTATCACCTGATGCGCCAGGGCGGCGGGCGCGGCGTGCTGATGGGCGGTGTGCCGGGCGTGTACGCGGCGAAGGCGGTGGTCATCGGCGCGGGCGTGTCCGGACTGAACGCGGCGGCGATCGCGCTCGGCATGCAGGCCGAGGTGCTGCTGCTGGACAAGAACGTGGCAAGGCTGCGGGCGGTCGACGCCGACTACCGGGGACACATCCAGACGATCGCGTCGAACGCGTACGAGATCGAGAAGGCCGTCCTCGACGCTGACCTTGTCGTCGGCGCCGTGCTGGTGCCGGGTGCGAAGGCGCCGAAGCTGATCTCCAACGACCTGGTGTCGCGGATGAAACCCGGCAGCGTGCTGGTGGACATCTCGATCGACCAGGGCGGATGTTTCGAGGACTCGCGGCCGACCACGCACGACGACCCGACCTACCCGGTGCACGAGTCGATGTTCTACTGCGTCGCGAACATGCCGGGGGCGGTGCCGCACACCAGCACCTACGCACTCACGAACGTCACCCTGCCGTACGCTCTCGAATTGGCCAATCGCGGATGGCGCGGCGCGTTGCGTGCCGATGCCGCCCTGGCCGCGGGTCTGAACACGTTCGACGGAGACGTGGTCTACGGACCGGTGGCGGAGGCGCACGGGATGCGCTCGATATCGCTGACGGAGGTGCTCCGCTGACTCTCGACCGGGTGATGAAGGCCTATCTGGACCACCTGACCGTGGAGCGTGGCCTGTCCCGCAACACGCTCGCGTCCTATCGGCGTGACCTCGACCGTTACGCCGAGGGTCTGGTGGCCGAGGGTGTCGAGGATCTCGGTGACGTGCGGGAGGCGCACGTCACCGGGCATCTGGCCCGGCTCCGCGAGGAGGGTCTGGCCTCGGCGTCCGCGGCGCGGGCCATCTCGGCGGTGCGCGGTCTGCACCGGTTCGCGGCCCGGGAGCGGCTCGTGGCGCACGACGTGGCGGCGGACGTACGGCTTCCCGCGCCACCGAAACGCCTGCCCAAGGCACTGGACTCCGATCAGGTCGGCCGGCTGCTCGCCGTGCCGGGCGCCGACTCGCCGCTCGGGCTGCGCGACCGGGCGCTGCTGGAGTTCCTCTACGGCACGGGCGCGCGGATCTCCGAGGCGGTCGGCGCCGACATCGACGACCTCACACTGGACACCGAGCCCGCGGTGATCCTGCGGGGCAAGGGCGGGCGCACGCGGGTGGTCCCGGTCGGCGGTTACGCCCGGGCCGCTGTTCAGGCTTATCTGGTACGGGCGAGGCCCGCGCTGGCCGAGTCGGGCCGGGGCACACCGGCCGTGTTCCTGAACGCGCGCGGCGGCCGGCTGTCACGGCAGAGCGCGTGGACGGTCCTGCACCGCTGCGCCATCGCCGCGGGTCTTCCGGTGGAGGGTCCGTACGCGGTGAGCCCGCACACACTGCGTCACTCGTACGCGACGCATCTGCTCGACGGCGGGGCAGACGTTCGGGTGGTGCAAGAACTGCTGGGACACGCCTCGGTCACCACGACGCAGGTGTATACCCTGGTGACCGTCGAACGCCTCCGGGAGGTGTACGCGACCGCACACCCGCGGGCTCGTTAGAGGCTATGGATGCGTAGGCGCGACACGCCGACGACTGAGCCCGGCGTGGCGGCACGGTTGGCGTACAGTCGGGCATCGGCTCGGCTGCGAGTCGAAGGGGGGCGAGGTTGATGTCAGGGAACAGCGGGCGTGCGGAGGCCTGGACTTCCACGCTCCGCGAACAGCAGAACTCCCTGGATCTCGGTGCCGATCTGGGTCCCGCCGACCCCACCGCCTACACGATGCGCCGCCCGATCCCCGAGCCGATGCCGAAGGACAAGCACGGCCCGGCCCGCATCATCGCGCTGGCGAACCAGAAGGGTGGCGTCGGTAAGACGACCACCACGATCAACCTGGGCGCAGCCCTCGCGGAGTACGGCCGCAAGGTCCTCCTGGTCGACTTCGACCCGCAGGGCGCCTGCTCGGTCGGACTGGGCGTCAATCCGCACAACCTCGACCTGAGCATCTACAACCTGCTCATGCAGGACGACGTCGCCACCGAGGACGTCATCATCAAGACCGACGTCGACGGCCTGCACGTGCTGCCCGCCAACATCGACCTGTCGGCGGCCGAGATCCAGCTGGTCAACGAGGTCGCCCGGGAGATGGCGCTGGCCCGGGCGCTGCGCTCGGTGCGCAAGGAGTACGACTTCATCCTGATCGACTGCCAGCCCTCGCTGGGCCTGCTGGCGATCAACGCGCTGACCATCGCGCACGGCGTGCTGATCCCCCTGGAGTGTGAGTTCTTCTCCCTCCGTGGTGTGGCGCTGCTGCTGGACACCATCGACAAGGTCCGCGAGCGGCTCAACTTCGACCTCGAACTCGAGGGCATCCTCGCCACGATGTACGACTCCCGTACCACCCACTGCCGTCAGGTCCTGCAGCGTGTGGTCGAGGCATTCGGTGACAAGGTCTACCAGACGGTCATCACCAAGACGGTCAAGTTCCCGGAGTCGACCGTTGCCGGCGCTCCGATCACTACGCTGGATCCGGCGTCGTCCGGCGCCCGTAACTACCGTCAGCTCGCTCGCGAGGTCATCGCCGCACAGGCGGAACGAGGCTAGGTCCTGCATCCGTGCTCTTCGCGCTAGGCGACCCGGTGGCGTTCGCCGCCCTGCTCGTCGCCTTCCTACTCGCTCTGGTGTTGCGCTCCGCCGCCATGCGGTTCACGGCGCGCGTCGTCGGGCTCGGTGACGGGCGCCCGGTCATGCGGTTCAGCCCGCGTCAGGACATCGACCCGTTCGGGGCGGTGTCGGCTCTGATCGCCGGCGCGGGGTGGGGCCGGCAGTTGTCCGTCGACGAGGTGCCGCGCTGGCGTGGCCGGGGCCGGGCCGCCGCGGTCTTCGCCGCCGGGCCGGTCGCGTGCATCCTCGCCGGTGAGGTGGTGATCGCCGGGTTCGCGCTGTTCTATCCGGCGGAGGTGCTGGGCGGGATCAATCCGGGCTGGATCCTGCGCGGGCTGCCGCTGCCGTACGGCGCGCAGGCCGTCCTGTCGCTCGGTGGCGGGCTGCTCTGCTTCGGCCTGCTGGCGCTGATCCCGATCCCTCCGCTGGACGGCTTCGGCGTGCTGTGGAACGCCCTGCGCACACCGGGCCCGAGCATGAGCTGGATGCGTCTCTGGTTCGAGGACAAGAACATCGGCGCGCTGGTCCTGCTGGTCTGCGCCTTCTTCCCGACCGGCTACCCGATCCTGCTGACGATCATCGACTTCCTCGGGTTCTTCTTCCTGCGAATCTGGGCCTGAATCCCGGCCGGTTCCGTGGTTTCCGTGTCCCGGAGCCGGAATCGCTGCTGATTTTCTCGGTCACCGGCGCTACTGTTTGAGCGATGTCGATGTCACTGGCTGTCGCTGTGCTGCTGCTCGGCGTCGCCGATTCGATGGTCGGCTCCTATTTCGTCCTCTTCGTGACCGAGGTCGCCGGACTGACGCCGCTGCAAACCGGCCTCTTCGTCTCGATCCACGGCGCCGGCGGCATTCTGATCGCCTGGCTGGCCGGGCGCGGCTTCGATGTGCGGCCGTCACGCGGGTACGCCGCGGCGGCCATGCTCTCCGGCGGTGTCGCCCTGTGGCTGATGACCGTCATCCGCTCGTACCCGCTGCTGATCCTTCTCGCCGTAACCCTGCTCGGCGCCCTGGCGGCAGCCTTCCCGCAACTGTTCTCGCTGGCCCGGCACGTCCTCGGCGACGGACCGGCGGCCGGCCGCTCGGTGCCGTTGCTGCGGTCGGTGTGGTCGCTGGCCTGGGCGACGGGCCCGCTGCTCGGCGCCGCCGTCCTCACCGCCGCCGGATTCTCCGCCATCCTCCGCTCGGCGGCCGTGGTCCTCGTCGTGGCGGCGGTCTGGGTCCTGGTCGCGGTGCCCCCACCGGGTCCGCCGGGCCCGCCCGGCCGGCACGGCGCCGACCCGGGCCCCGGCCTGCCGAGAACCGCCGCCGTCCTGCTGACCGGCAGCGTCACCCTCTTCTACACGGCGATGTTCGCCGGCTCGGTGGCCCTGCCGCTGTTCGTCACCCGTGACCTCGCCCAGTCCGACTCGGCTGTCGGCGTGCTGTTCAGCGTCTGCGCCGCCGTGGAGGTGGTCGCCGCCCTGCTGCTGGCCGCCGTGCCGGCCCGGATCAGTCAGCGCCTGGTCATCCTGGCCGGCATGAGCGGCTTCGTGTTCTTCTTCGCTGTCACCGTGGCGGCCCGCGGCCTGGCCCTGCTGATCGTCGGCCAGGTCATCCGTGGCATCGCCGTCGCCGTGGTCGGTGCCGCCGGCATCCGCTGGTTCCAGGACGTGATGGCTCCCGCCACCGGCCGCGCCACCACACTGTTCTCCAACGCCACCACCGCGGGCATGGTGGTCGCCGGAGTCTTCGCGGGCGGCGCCGTCTCGCTGCTCGGTTACACCGGCACGCTGTTGCTCTGCGGTGCCGTCACGATGGGCGCGGCCGTGACGTTCGCCCTCGGCACGGCCGCCCACTCGGGGCGACCACCACCGCAGGCCGGCAGTCCGTCCTCCCCACTCGGCGGCCCGCCGCCGTTGCCCGGCGGCGCCGCTGCCGAGCCGCCGGGCGGCCACCCGAGCGCACACCGCGTACCCCGCCACCCGGCGGCCGGGACGGGGTGAGACGGCTCGGTTGCGTCCGGTGGGGCGGCAGGGGCGGCTCAGTAAGCTGTGGCCGTGTACATCAAAGAGATCAGGCTCGAGGACGTGCGCGGGTTCCGCGGTGCGCGCCGCGTCTCGCTCGATCTCACCCGGCCGGACGGCACGCTCGCCGGCTGGACGGTGGTGGCCGGGCGCAACGGCTCGGGAAAGACCTCCCTGCTACGGGCGATGGCGCTCGCTGTCGCCGGTCCCGCGGTGGCGCGCGGCCTGGTCGACGATTTCGGGACGTGGGTGTCGGCCGGTGCCGACTTCGGCCTGTCGTCGGTGTGGCTGACACCCGACCCGGAGGCCGACGGGTTTCTCGGCGATGATCTCCCGGCCGCCGACATCTTCCGGATCGGCCTGGGCTGGCGCCTGCTGCGGCCCACCTCACCCAACCGGACCGAGTTGCGTCCCCTGTTGCGACCCGTGTACTTCGGGGACGGCGTGGATCGCCTCGCCGAGGCCGGGCCGTGGAGTGAGAACCCGGCCGGCTGGTTCTGCGCCGCGTACGGCCCGTTCCGGCGGCTCGCCGGCGGTTCCGGTGAGGCACACCGGCTCATGCTGAACACCGGTCCCGCCGGGCGGATGACCAGCCTCTTCCACGAGGACGCCTCCCTGGCCGAAGGCGTGACCTGGCTGATCGAGCAGCATCTGCGGGCGCTGGAGGGCCGCCCGGGTGCGGCCGAGCTCAAGCAGGCTGCCCTCGCGGTCCTCGGCGACGGGTTGCTGCCGGACGGCTTCCGGATCCATGACGTCGACTCGGACGGGTTGTGGGTGCGCGACGGGAACCGCCGATTCCCGCTGCGGGAGATGAGCGACGGCTACCGGACCGTCGCGGCACTCGTGGTCGACCTGCTCAAACAACTGCATCGGACGTACGGGCGGCTGGCGGTCGAGGAGCGGGACGGCACGACGACGGTCACCGATCCGGGCGTGGTCCTCATCGACGAGGTCGACGCCCACCTGCACGTGTTCTGGCAGAAGCGGATCGGGGTCTGGCTCAAGCGGCACTTCCCGCGGATCCAGTTCATCGTCACGACGCACAGCCCCTACGTCTGCCAGGCCGCCGACGAGCAGGGCCTGATCCGGCTGCCGGCCCCGGGTGAGGACGAGCCGCCGACGGTGGTCGACCAGGCCCGATACGAGCGGATCGTGTACGGCAGCGGCGACGACGCGGTCGTCTCCGACCTGTTCGGGCTGGACACGCCGTACTCGGAGGAGGCGGTCCGGCTGCGCCGCGAACTCGTCTCCCTGGAGACCGACGTGCTGGCCGGGCGGGCCGGTGCCGACGCTGTGCGCCGCTACGAGCAGCTCCGCCACCGGCTGTCGAGCTCACCGGCGACCCGGGCCGTGGAACTGGCCGCCGGGCTCCTGGCCGACGCCGGCTGACCGCCGACGTGATCCCGATCGTGCGGGCCGCGCTGCCGCCTCACGTCAGCAGCCGGATGGCGGTGCTGACCGCCGGGATCCGCGACGCGGACGCCGGCGAACGCGCGGGTACGGCACGTGAGCTGTGGCAGCGCAGCAGCACCCGCACGCAGGTCACCGTCCCGGTCCGGGCCGTGCTGGCGGGCATGGCGCCGGGTGCCGAGCGGTGCATGTACTGCGGCGACAACCAGGGCACCGACATCGACCATCACGAGCCGCTGGCCCGCAACCCGCTGCGCACCTTCGACTGGCTCAACCATCTGCTGGCCTGCTCGCACTGCAACAGCCACCACAAACGCGACCGGTTCCCGGTGGACGAGCGGGGGAGGCCGCTGTTGATCGACCCGTCTGCCGAGGATCCGTTCGAGCATCTGATGCTGTCGCTGTCGGTCGGCGAGTACCGCCCGCTGACCGACAAGGGCGAGCGCAGCATCGAGGTGTTCGGCCTGAACCGGCCCGTCCTGGCCCGGGGGCGTCTGCAGGCGTACAGCGTGGTGGTGATGTGCCTGCGGCATTGGCCGCAGGCCGCAGCCGGGAAGGGCGCCTATCGGCCGGAGGCCCTGGTCCGGATCATCCGGGAGCAGCCGTGCGCCGACGTCTGTCAGGCGATGCTGCGGCAGGTGAATCTTCCGGGTGCCGCGATCGTTCTCGCGGACGTCGCGGATGTCGTCGGCGTGCTGCGCGACGAGCGGCTGCGCGGGGAGTTGCTGAGGTGAGGACGGGGGTTCCGGCAGACCCCTCAGCTGCCGGAACCCCCGGGGATCAGGCGGCGGCCAGGGCCGTCCGGCGGAGGGTGGCGTCGGCCGTGGCGTCGTCGGGCTGTTCCTGGGCGGCCAGCTCGGCGATGACCCGCGACTCGTAGGCGGCGGCCTCGCGGCCGGCCTCGGCCCCGGTCCAGCCCAGGACCGGCGCGATCAGGGCGGCAGCGGCGCGGGCTGCCGCGACACCGCGGTCCGGGGTCTCGAAGGCGATGCGGGTACGCCGCGCGAGCACATCCTCCAGATGCCGCGCCCCCTCGTGGCTGGCCGAGTAGACGACCTCGGCGCGCAGGTGCCCGGGCGCCCCGTCGAGCGGCAGCCCGAGCGACGGGTCGGCCTCGATCAGGGCGAGCACCTCGTCGATCAGCGTGCCGTATCGACGCAGCAGGTGCTCGATCCGTGTCGGGTGCAGGCCGGACTCGCGGGACAGGGCGTTGCGCCGGTTCCAGGCGGCGCGGTAGCCGTCGGCGCCGAGCAGCGGGACCTGGTCGGTGCAGGACGGGGGCACCCGGGTGGCCATGTCACGGGCGGCGGCGTCGACGGCGTCGCGGGCCATCACCCGGTACGTCGTGTACTTGCCGCCGGCCACCACGATCATGCCGGGCACCGGGTTGCCGACCGCGTGCTCGCGGGACAGCTTGGCGGTGCTGGCCGCCTCGGCCGACAGCAGCGGGCGCAGACCGGCGTAGACGCCCTGCACGTCGTCGCGGGTCAGCGGGGTGGCGAGGGCCTTGTTGACCTCGTCGAGCAGGTAGTCGACGTCGTGGGCGGACGCTGCGGGGTCGGCCTTGTCGAGGTCCCACTTCGTGTCGGTCGTGCCGATGATCCAGTGCTGGTCCCATGGGATCACGAAAAGGACGCTCGTGGCCGTACGCAGGATCATGCCCGTGCGGCCGGCGATCCGGTCGCGCGGCACCACCAGGTGGATCCCCTTGCTCGCGGTGATCTTGAATTCGCCGCGCTCGCCGGCGAGCAGCGCCTGGCTGTCGCCGGTCCACACGCCGGTCGCGTTGATCACGGTGCGGGCGCGGATCGTCAGCTCGGCGCCGGTCTCCAGGTCGCGCGCGCGGACGCCGACGACCCGGCGGCCCTCGCGCAGGAAACCGATGACCTCGGTACGGGACGCCGCGTGCGCGCCGTGCGCGACGGCTGTGCGGACCAGGAACATGGTGTGCCGGGCGTCGTCGACCTGGGCGTCGTAGTAGCGGATCGCGCCGACCAGCGTCTCCGGCCGCAGCGACGGGAACGCCTTGAGCGCCTCGACCCGGCTCAGGTGCCGGTGCACGGGCACACCGGCACCGCCCCCGGACAGCGCCAGGATGTCGTACAGGGCCACGCCCGCGCCGACGTAGAGGCGCTCCCAGGCCCGCTTCTGCAGCGGGTACAGGAACGGCACCGGGCGTACCAGGTGCGGCGCCAGTTTCTGGATGAGCAGGCCGCGTTCGCGCAGCGCCTCGCGTACCAGGCCGAAGTCGAGCATCTCCAGGTAGCGCAGGCCACCGTGGATCAGCTTGCTGGAGCGGCTGGAGGTGCCGCTGGCGAAGTCGCGGGCCTCGAGGATGCCGACGGAGAGGCCGCGGGTGGCGGCGTCGAGCGCCGAGCCGGCCCCGACCACGCCGGCGCCGACGACCAGCACGTCCAGTTCCTCGCCGGACGACATGGTGGCGAGTGCCTTCTCCCGGGCCTGGGGTGAGATGACTCCGGATTTCATCGTGGTCCTTCTTCCGTGAGATTGACCCAGTCGAGGCTGCGGTCGATGGCCGCTCTCCAGCGGGTGATGCCGTCCGCGCGCCGGGCCGGGGTCCACGACGGCTGCCACCGCCGGTCCTCGTGCCGGTTGGCGCGCAGGTCGTCGAGCGATGCCCAGAAGCCGACCGCGAGCCCGGCGGCGTAGGCGGCGCCGAGCGCGGTGGTCTCGGCGACGGCGGGCCGGCTGACCGGCACGCCGAGGATGTCGGCCTGCAGCTGCATGCAGAGCGCGTTGGCGGTGACGCCGCCGTCGACCTGCAGACAGTCCAGGACGGTCCCGGAGTCCTGGGCCATCGCCTCGACGACGTCGCGGGTCTGGTAGCAGATCGCCTCGAGCGCGGCCCGGGTGATGTGGGCGGCGGTGTGGAAGCGGGACAGGCCGACGATCGCGGCGCGGGCGTCTGGCCGCCAGTAGGGCGCGAACAGGCCGGAGAACGCCGGCACGAAACAGACGCCGGCGCTGTCGTCGACCCGCCCGGCGAGGGTCTCGCTGTCACCGGCGGTGTCCAGGACGCCGAGCTGGTCACGCAGCCACTGGATGGCGGAGCCGCACGCGGCGATCGAGCCCTCCAGGGCGAACACCGGCCGCTGGTCGCCGAAGCGGTAGCCGACCGTGGTGATCAGGCCGTGGCTCGAGCGGACGGGGGTGGTGCCGGTGTTCATGAGCAGGAATCCGCCGGTGCCGTACGTGCACTTGGCCTCGCCCGGTTCGAAGCAGGTCTGCCCGAACAGCGCGGCCTGCTGGTCACCGATGGCGGCGGCGATCGGCACGCCGGGCAGCACCGTCCCGGCGGTGCCGTAGACCTCGGCCGACGACCGGATCTCCGGCAGCATCGCCCGCGGGATCCCGAACAGGCCGAGCAGCTCGGGGTCCCAATCAAGATCGGTCAAATTCATCAGCATCGTACGGCTGGCGTTGGTCACGTCGGTGACGTGCAGAGCTCCGCCGGTCAGGTTCCAGATGAGCCAGCTGTCGACGGTCCCGAAGAGCACCTCGCCGCGCACGGCACGGTCCCGCAGGCCGGGGGTGTGGTCGAGCAGCCACTGGATCTTCGGCGCCGAGAAGTAGGTCGCCGGGGGCAGGCCGGTCCGCTCGCGCAGGAGCTCCTCGTCGAGGCCGGCGACCAGGTAGTCGGTGCGGGTGTCCTGCCAGACGATCGCGGGCGCCACCGGGGTGCCTGTCGCGGAGTCCCACAGCACGACCGTCTCGCGCTGGTTGGTGATGCCGATCGCGGCCAGGTCGGACGCGGCGAGCCCGGTGTCGGCGAGCGCCACGGCGATGGTCTTGAGGGTGTTCTCCCAGATCTCCGCGGCGTCGTGCTCGACCCACCCGGAGCGCGGCTGGATCTGCCGGTGCTCCAGCTGGTGGCGGCCGATCTCCGTGCCCGAACGGTCGAAGATCATGAACCGCGTGCTGGTGGTGCCCTGATCGATCGCCCCGACGTACTGCGCCACGTGCCCTCCCCGCCGAACCCGGTGCTCTCTGACCGCCGACGCTATGAACGGATCCGGGGTGCGGCAACGGGAGGCGTGCGACAATGTCGCACGTGCCGGGGATGATCCAGTCGATCGAACGGTCGTCGGCCGTGTTGCGCCTGCTCGCCGCCGGGCCCGACCGGCTGCGGGTCAAGGAGATCGCCGACGCGCTCGGTCTGCCGAAATCGACGGCACACAGCATCCTGCGCACGCTCGAACACGTCGGGTTCGTCGAGCAGGACCCGCGGACCGCCCGCTACCGGCTCGGCCGTGGACTGCTCGACCTCGGCTCGGCCGGGATGGACGCCAACGAGCTGCGCGGACGGGCCCTCAACTGGGCCGACGCGCTGGCCGCGCGCAGCGGCGAGGAGGTACGCCTGGGCGTGCTCGACGACAATCGGGTCCTCGTCGTGCACCACGTGTTCCGGCCGGACGACTCGGCGCAGTCCCTCGACACCGGGGTCCGGTTACCGCTACACGCCACCGCGCTGGGCAAGGTGCTGCTCGCCTACTCGGCGCCGGCGGAGGAGTCGGCCGTGGCGGCCGGGCTCGACCCGTACACCAGAAGGACCTTGATCGATCGCCGTGAGCTTGCGGACGCGCTCACCGAGACCCGCACCCGTGGCTGGGGGCTCTCGGTCGAGGAGTGGCGTCCGGGTGTGGCCGGGATCGCCGCGCCGGTACGCACCTCGGGCGGCCTCGTCGTGGGGGCGGTGGGCATCGCCGGGCCGGTGGAGCGGCTCACCGACACCCGGCGGCAGGCCCGGCCGGCGCTGGTCGAGCACGTGGTGGCGGCGGCACGGTCGATCTCGCGGGACGTGGCGGGATGAGCTACGTGCTGGCGGTGGACCAGGGGACCACCTCGACGCGGTGCATCCTGTTCGACCGGCGGGCCACCGTGGTGGCGGTGGAGCGGGCCGAGCATCCGCAGTCCTACCCGCGGCCGGGGTGGGTGGAGCACGACGCGGCGCGGATCTGGCGTGACCTGCAGCGACTGATCCGCAAGGTTCTGCGCGGTGTCGACCCGTCGCAGGTGGCGGCCATCGGGATCGCGAACCAGCGGGAGACGACCGTGCTGTGGGACCGGTCGACCGGCGTTCCGGTGGCGCCCGCGATCGTCTGGCAGGACACCCGCACCGACGTCTCCACTCTGGACGCCGAGTTCCTGAAGAGCCGGACCGGACTGCCGCCCGCCACGTACTTCTCGGCCACCAAGATCCAGTGGCTGCTGGATCGGACGCCGGGCCTGCGTGAGCGGGCGGAGCGCGGCGACGTGCTGTTCGGGACCATGGACTCCTGGCTCATCTGGAACCTGACCGGCGGAGCTCTGCACGTCACCGACGTGACCAACGCCAGCCGTACGATGCTGATGAATTTGACCGATTTGGACTGGGACCCCGAGCTGCTGGACCTTTTCGGCGTCCCGCGCGCCATGCTCCCCGAGATAAGATCATCTTCAGAGGTGTACGGGACAGCCGGCGCCGTTCTTCCCGGCGTGCCGATCGCTGCGGCCATCGGTGACCAGCAGGCCGCGCTGTTCGGGCAGACCTGCTTCGAACCGGGCGAGGCCAAGTGCACGTACGGCACCGGCGGATTCCTGCTCATGAACACCGGCACCACCCCCGTCCGCTCGAGCCACGGCCTGATCACCACGGTCGGCTACCGGATAGGCGACCGTCCGCCCGTGTTCGCGCTGGAGGGCTCGATCGCGATCGCCGGATCGCTGGTGCAGTGGATGCGCGACGGGCTCGGCCTGATCGGCACCGCCTCGGAGATCGAGACACTGGCCCGGACGGTCGAGGACAACGGCGGCTGCTACATCGTCCCGGCGTTCTCGGGGCTGTTCGCGCCGTACTGGCACAGCGAGGCCCGTGGCGTCATCGTCGGCCTGACCTCGTACATCACCAAGGCCCATCTGGCCCGGGCGGTGCTGGAGGCGACCGGGTGGCAGACCCGTGACGTCGTCGACGCCATGAACGCCGACTCCGGCCTGGCCCTGACCGCCCTCAACGTGGACGGTGGCATGACCGCCGACAACCTGCTGATGCAGATCGTCGCCGACTTCCTGCAGGTCCCGGTGGTACGCCCGATGGTCGCCGAGACCGTCTCGCTGGGTGCCGCCTACGCCGCCGGGCTGGCCGTCGGGTACTGGTCGGACCAGCGTGATCTGCGGGCCAACCGGCACCGGGCGGGGAGCTGGAAGCCCGGACTCGACTCCGGCCGGCGCGCAGGCGAGTATGCGAACTGGCGGCGCGCCGTGGAGTGCGCGGTGATGTTCAGCCGTGACGGTCAGGACGGCTTGCGATAGACCGTGATGTGGTCGGTGCTCTCCGGGCCGAACTCCTCGCGCTGCCAGTTCGCGTAACGGGCCTCCAGTTCCAGGCCGGCGGCCGCGGCCATCGCGTCGATCTGCTCCGGCCACTGATAGCGCATGCCGAACGGCTGCAGGCGTACGCCGCCGTCGGTGAAGACAACGGTCTGCCGGACGAAGGACTGCTCGGTCCGGTCGTACCGATGCATCCTGACCCTGACCTCGTCCTCGGTGACCGACCAGACCTGGACCTCGCGCTCCTCCTGGTCGAACTTCGCGTCGTCGGGCACGAACGCCTCGATCACGAACCGGCCGCCGGGTGCGAGAACGCGGGCCACATTGTGGAAGCAGTCCTCCTGGCGGCCCTTCACGGTCAGATTGAAGAGGGTGTTGAAGACCAGATAGACCAGGGGGTACGGGCCGCCTGTCACCGGCACGTCGGCCATGTCGGCGACGGTGACCGGGATGCGGTCGCCGCCGGGCTTGCCTCGCATCAGCTCGATCATCTCCGGCGACGCCTCGATGCCCTCGACCTCGACACCGCGCTCGGCCAGGGGCAGGGCGACCCGGCCGCTGCCGATCGCCAGCTCCAGCACCGGGCCGTCGCCGGCGAGCGGGGCGAGGAAGTCCACGGCCGGTGCGGGATCGGGGTTGCCGGGGCTGTCGTAGTGCGCCGCCCAATGGCGGCCGAACAGTCCGGGATCGTCGAGTTTCGCCATGCCTCCACGTCTACCGGTGCCCGGGAGGTGCGGCAACTCGAATACGGAGTCCAGTTCGGACGGTCAGCGGATCTGGAAGGCGTCGAACCCCTCGGCCGGTTCGTCGTGGACCTCCACGCCGTCCACGCGCGCCCGGGTCGGGCCGGTCCGGGACCAGGTCAGCAGGCGTTCCACGCCATCGGCGTCGCCCTCGAAGACCGCCTCGACCCGGCCGTCGGGTAGGTTGCGAACCCATCCCCGGACCCCGTGCCGACAGGCCACCCGGCGGCAGGAATCGCGGAAGAAAACGCCCTGGACCAGGCCGGACACCAGGACTCGCTTGCGGACCACCGGCTCACCCTACGTCTGCTTGTGTCACCGGGAGTCGTAATTGGGTTTGGCCCGACCTTTCTTTCCGGTCTGCAGGATGGTGAACATTTGACTTCGCTCTCGCTAACCACAGGTTTCGCAAGATCATCTACAGTCACCTGCACACGCGCGCCGGTTGGTACCGCGTGAGGGTTACAGGTGAAAGGAGGCCGACGTGGCGAAGACCAAGAAGAAGGCCGAGAAGGCGGTAGAGGCCGAGGCTGCGCCGGTTGTCGAGGCGCCGGTAGAGGTCGAGACCGCGCCGGTCGTCGAGGCGCCGGTCAAGGCCAAGAAGGCCAAGAAGTCCAAGAAGGCCGCCGCCGAGGCGCCGGTCGTCGAAGAGGCGCCGGTTGTCGAAGAGGCGCCGGTTGTCGAGGAAGCGCCGGTTGTCGAGGAAGCCCCGGTCGCCGAAGAGGCCCCCGCCAAGGCCAAGAAGTCCAAGAAGGACAAGAAGAAGTGATCTGCCGGGCCGCCGCGCCTCTCGTCGGCGGCCCGTTCTTTCACTCGCCGGTCGTGAACAGCTCCAGGGTGACGTTGTAGTAGCGGTCGGTCGGCCCGACGTGCCGCATGCCGAGCCGCCGGCACACCGCCTGTGACGCGGTGTTCTCCGGATAGGTCACGGCCAGCACCGGATTCACCCCCGAACGGGCGGCGTACGACATCACCGCGTTGGCAGCCTCCGTCGCGTACCCCTTGCCCCAGGCGTCCGGGTGCAGGTGCCAGCCGATCTCGGTCTCCCCGGCCGGAAGCAGCTTCTCGCCCGACGCCAGCAGCGGGACAAGCAGTGCGGTGCCGAGCAGATGACCGGTGGCCCGGTCCTGGATCGCCCAGATCGTGTGCACGTCGTCCTGCCGGTCCCGCCAGCGGGTCAGCGTCGCGACCGCGTCGTCGCGACCGGACAGCACACGTGGCGCCGCGCCGAGAAAACGCGCCACCTCCCAGCGCGAATACATGTCGAGAAGGAAGTCGATGTCCTTCTCCTCCCACTCGCGCAGAAGCAGCCTGGGTGAGATCAGTGACCGCATCGCCGCAGCGTAACCGGGATCACGAGGAAATGTAACCGGCCGGTAACCCGCTCGCGGAGCAACCCCGCGCCGATTGTGACGTTGGAAGAGCGTGCGCCCGGAGGAACTCGTCACAGGCATGGTCTACGGTCGGCACGTGCTTGAAGAGCCCGCCCCGTCGCCACCGGAGACCGACGCCGCAGCCCCGGCCGCCGACGCCGGCGTTCCGACCGCCGGCGTGGAGATCGAGGCCAGCGGATTCACCGTCCGGCTGGAGAACTTCACCGGTCCGTTCGACCTGCTGCTGCAGCTGATCGGCAAGCACAAACTCGACGTCACCGAGATCGCGCTGCATCAGGTCACCGACGACTTCATCGCCTACATCAGGGCCATGGGCGACGACTGGGACCTCGGCGAGACCAGCGAGTTCCTGCTCGTCGCGGCGACGCTGCTCGACCTCAAGGCCGCCCGGCTGCTCCCCGCCGCCGAGGTCGAGGACGAGGAGGACCTGGCGCTGCTCGAGGCCCGCGACCTGCTCTTCGCCCGGCTCCTGCAGTACAAGGCCTTCAAGGAGGCGGCCGCGCACATAGCGGAACTCGAGGCCACCGGGGCCCGTCGCTGGCCGCGGATGGTCACCCTCGAGCAGCGGTACGCGGACGCGCTTCCCGAACTGGTTCTGGGCATCGGGCCGGAGCGCCTGCTCAAGATGGCGCTCAAGAGTTTCCTGCCGAAACCCGGTCCGCCGCAGGTCTCGATCGCGCACATCCACCAGGTGCGGGTCAGTGTCCGCGAGCACGCCAACCTGCTGCGCGACCGGTTGCGCCGGGCCGGTGTCGCCACGTTCAGCCTGCTCGTCGCCGACTGCGAGAACACCCTCGAGGTGGTGGCCCGGTTCCTGGCGCTGCTCGAGCTCTACCGCGAAGGGCTGATCGAGTTCGACCAGCCGGTCTCCCTCGACGAGCTGACCGTCCGGTGGATCGGTGGCGACGGTGACGTCGAACTCGACGTCGACGACTACGAGGGCAGCAAACCGGCAGACGACGACACCGGTTCGGACGATGCCCCGGCCGCGCGGCTTGACTCGGACGCTCCCGATAGCGATCTTGGCACGGGTGACGACGAGGCCCCGGCCGGCGGGCCGGTGGCTGTGGAGGAGACATCGTGAGCAGCGAGGAGCGTCCCGAATCCCTGGCCGCACAGGCGGCCGCATGGGTGCCGCCGTGGGAGCGGCGCCGGGAACCCGACCGCGAGTACCAGGCCGAAGCCGAGGCTGCGGCCTCTTCTGCCGAGCCCACGGTCTCTTCTGCTGAGGTCGCGGTCTCCGCCGCCGAGCCGGCGCCGCAGATTCTGTCCGAGCCGCCGCCTGGGTCTCCGTCCGAGCCGTCGGCGGAGTCGGCGTCCGGGCCGGAGTCCGACGCTGCGGCGGCAGGGGAGTCGGTCGGTGAGCCCGTCGCGGAGTCTGCGCGCTTGGCGGAGCCTGGGTCCGTCGCGGAGTCTGCGCGCTTGGCGGAGCCTGGGTCCGTCGCGGAGTCTGGGCGCTTGGCGGAGTCTGGGTCCGTCGCGGAGTCTGGGCGCTTGGCGGAGCCTGGGTCCGTCGCGGAGCCTGCGCGCTTCGTGGAGTCTGAGGCCATCGCGGAGCGTGAGGCCTTTGCGGGATCGGCCGTTACGCCTGTCGTGGAGGCTGGGCCTGTCGCGGAGACCGCGCCTGTCGCGGAGACCGCGCCTGTCGCGCAGACCGTGCCTGTCGTGGAGACCGCGCCTGTCGTGGAGGCCGAGCCGGAAGTCACAGTGCCGGCGCCCGTGCCCGTTGTGGTGGCCACGGTGCCGTCACAGCCGCGCCGGCCGCGGGACGACGTTCCGGCGGTTGCCGAGAGCGTGGCCCGTACACCCGCACCGGTTCTGATGGATGAGGCCGAACTCGCCGCCGCGCTGGAGTCGATCATGTTGGTGGTCGACGAACCGGTCGGTGAGCTGCAGCTCGCGCAGGTTCTGGAACAGCCGGTGGAGCGCATCGCGCGAACGCTGGAGAACGTGTCGGCGCGCTACACCGCGGCGGGGCACGGCATCGACCTGCGGCGGGTGGCCGGCGGCTGGCGCCTCTACACCCGTCCGGAGTACGCGGCGTACGTCGAGCGTTTCGTCCTCGACGGCCAGTCGGTGCGGCTCACCCAGGCAGCGCTGGAGACACTGGCCGTGGTCGCCTACAAACAGCCGGTGACCCGATCGCGCATCTCGGCCATCCGCGGTGTGAACTGTGACGGGGTCATGCGTACGCTGGTCACTCGCGGCCTCATCGAGGAGGTCGGGACCGAGCCGGAAACCGGGGCATACCTGTACCGGACGACCTCGCTGTTCCTCGAGAAGCTCGGCCTCAACTCGGTCGACCAGCTGCCGCCGATTGCTCCGTTCCTGCCCGACGATGTGGAAGAAGTGCTCGATGCCTCAGGCTGACACCGCCGAACGCCTCCAGAAAGTCCTGGCGGCGGCCGGTGTTGGATCCCGGCGCGCCTGTGAAGATCTGATCTTCCGCCGGCGCGTCACCGTCAACGGCCGGGTCGCCAAGCTCGGCGACAAGGTCGACCCCGCCACGGCGGAGATCCACGTCGACGGGCAGCGGGTGATCACCAACACCAAGCTCGTGTACGTGGCACTGAACAAGCCGCGTGGCGTCGTCTCCAGCCTCGACGACGAGAAGGGCCGCACCGAGCTGGCCGACTTCCTCGGCGCCAACTTCGAGCAGCGGCTGTTCCACGTCGGCCGGCTCGACGCCGACTCCGAGGGCCTGCTGCTGTTCACCAACGACGGCGGCCTGGCCCACAAGCTGATGCACCCGTCGTACGAGATCAACAAGACCTACCTGGCCGAGGTCGTCGGACCGCTGCCGCGCACCGTGGGCCGCGCCCTGCAGTCCGGTATCGAGCTGGAGGACGGCCCGGCCAAGGTCGACTCGTTCCGCCTGGTCGACGCGATGGGCAAGACCGCGCAGGTGGAAATCGTTCTGCACGAGGGTCGCAAGCACATCGTCCGGCGGATGATGGACGCCGTGGGACACCCGGTGACCCGCCTCATCCGTACCGCCGTGGGCCCGATCCGCCTGGGCGACCTGCGTCCCGGCGGTTTCCGCCACCTGTCAGCCGCCGAGGTGGCAGCCCTATTCAAGGCCGTCGGCGACTGACCCGAGCCAGTCCCCGGCCGGCCCACCTCGAGCCGGCCGGGATAGCGCCCCCGCGCCCCGCGCCCCGCGCCCCGCGCGTCGGCGTCCGCGCCCGCGGATCTCGGTCAGCGCTGGCACAGATCTTGGGAGGTTCTGGCTGCCTGAACGGCGCAACCTCCCAAGATCTGTGAAGGTCGCTGTCAAATTTCGCGGCGCAGGGTGGCCAGGTGCCCGCCCTGCCGCCCCGCCCACCAGCGCGGCCGATCTTGTGTGGTTCGGCCGCCATCTCGACCCGAACCTCACTAGATCTGTCGTCAAGAAGGCGTGGCGGCGAGGCGGCGGGCGATCTTGTGCGGCTGCGCCGCTCCAGCGACCCGAACCTCACTAGATCTGCCGTCAGGCGAAGCGGCGAGGCGGCGTGGCGGCGTGGCGGCGTGGCGGCGTGGCGGCGGGCAATCTTGTGCGGCTGCGCCGCTCCAGCGACCACAACCTCACAAGATCTGCCAGCTGACTCGCGCCTTCGGTAGATCTTGTGCGCATCTCATCGTTCCGGCGATTCTTCCTGGTGATCGCCGGCATCCAAGATCCACCACAGTCGGACGATGCTGTGCGCGGTTGCCGTCAGGACTGCTCCGGGGCCGTAACGGGGCACAAGATCCCGTCTGTCAGCCGTCGGGCCGGATGACCTGGAGACCGGGTCGGGCAGGCTGGCGGGCTCGCCAGACGGACGGCGGGTGGCATGGAGGAGGGCCGGGGCGGTGGGATGGGTGAGTGGCTGGGAACCGGTGGGATGGGGCGGGCGAGATGGGGCGGGTGACCGGTCGGGAGGGCTGGGGTGGGCAGACGGCTTGGCGGCCGCCGTGCCCGCGCGTGTCCCAGTGAGTTGCGTGGCCTAGTGAGTTGCGTGGCCCTAGTAAGTTGCGTGGCCCTAGTAAGTGCGGTCGGCGATCTCGTCGGCTGCGTTCTGCGGGTCGAAGACCGCCTTCTCGGACCTGATCTGTTTCTGCACCCGTCCGCCGTGGAACAGGTCGACCACGACGGCCATGAGTGGCTCGCCGATTTCTGGGCTGCATTCGACGACGTAGTTCAGCTTTCCGGCGATGAGGCCCTCAAGGGCCGCCTTCGTGCCGTCCACGGTGACGATTTTTGGCTCTTTTCCCGGTTCCTTACCGACCGCTTCGAGAGCGATAACAGCGCCTAATCCCATATCGTCGTTCTGTGCGAAGACCGCATCGATCCGCTTGTTCCGGCGGAGCAGCTTGGTCATGGCGTCCTTGCCGCCGTCCTTGGTCCAGTCGCCGGTCTCCTCGTCGATGATCTTGAGTCGGCCACCCTTCGCGGCGGTGGCGGCGAAGCCCTCGGCCCGCTGCTTGGTCGGGGTCGCGCCGGCCACCCCGAGGATCTGGACGACGTTCACCGTCTGCTGGGCGGCGGTGTAGTCGTTCTCCAGGTAGAGCGCGGCCAGGTTGCCCTCGGCGGCGAACTCGGCGCCGATCGAGCTGGCCCAGAGTGAGGTGTCCGGCTCGTCGATCAGGCGGTCGGTGAGCACCACCGGGATCTTCGCGTCCCTCGCCCGCCTCAGTACTTCGCCCCAGCCGGTCTCGACCACCGGGGCGAAGGCGATGACGCTCACCTTGGCGTCGATGAACGAGTGGACGTCGGCGATCTGTCTTTCCGGGTCGCCGCCGGCGTCCTTGAAGTTCAGGTCGATCCGGTTGCGTTCGGCGGCCTTCTTGATCGAGGCCGTGTTCGCCTTGCGCCAGCCGCCCTCCGCGCCGACCTGGGAGAAGCCCAGGATGATCGGCCCCCTGGGCGCGTCGCGCATGTTGAAGCCGTCCTTGTCCCGGCCGCAGCCGGCCAGGACCGAGCACACGCCTGCCGCGCTCAAGGTCACGAAAGAACGTCTTCGCATGGAGGAGCCCCCGTCATCTGCGAATCGAATGATCAATTCCCGGAACGGATGTTGACGATAACAACGAGGTGATCGCCGCTCTACCCCACTTATTGAATTGTCGGCCTTAATTGTCTCAGGCTGCTAAGTGCTGATTTATCGGGTGATCCCGGCATCGGCGACCATAAAGCCGATGCCGGGAACGAGTGTCAGGCGCGCATCACGGTGGCGATCGGGATACCGGCCGCACGGATGGCCGGGATGAACCCGCCCAGCACGCCCGCGACCAGACCGGCGATCACGCCGGCCACCCCGGCCTCCCACGGGAACTGCATGCCCTGCAGGAACGGCTGCGACGAGCCGGCGAAGGCGATCACCGCCTTCAGTGCCAGCGCGCTCGCCCCGATCGCCAGGGCGGCCGTCAGCAGGCCGGTGATCAGGGTCTCGGCCAGGACGATGCCGGCCAGCAGGGCACGGGGCGTGCCGACCGCCCGGCGCAGCGCGAACTCCTCGACCCGCTCGCCGACCGTGGCGAGGCCGACGTTGAGGATGCCGGCCACGCCGATCAGCAGCACCAGCCCGGCCATCGCCAGGAACACCAGCCGCATCAGCGACAGCTGGTCGGCCATGTCCTTCTTGGAGTTGACGGTACGAACCATCGGCTCGACCCCGACCGCCTTGAGCTTGGTGGACAGGACCTGCTCGACCGGGGTACCGGCGACCATCAGGACCCGGACCTCGCCCATGTTCGGGTCGACGAGCTTACCCTCCGGCACCCAGTGGCTCAGCTCGTCCAGCCGCACGTAGGCGCGCGGCTGCTGGTCACCGTCGTCGACAACGCCCACGAAGTGCGGGGTCATGTTGGCCGACGCGCCGGGCACACGCATCTCGGCGGGCACGCTGTACTGCGCGAAGCCCTTCGCGGCCTCCTTGTTGAGCACCAGCCGCGGGCCGAGCGACGGCATCGTGGAGAAGTCGAGCCATTGACCCGACTGCGGGCGGTACGGCCGGAACTGCCGCACATTGCCGGTCAGCGCTGTCAGGCGTACCTCAATGGCCTGGCCCTTGGGTTGGATCTCCGCGGCCGGCAACTCGCGGCAGCCGGTCTCGTCGCACTCCATCGGCGGGCCCGGATCGCCCCAGGAACCGTCGAACGGGGCGCCGCCCTCATTGACCGCCCGCACCCCGGGTTCACCGATGATCGCCTGCATGCTCGTCATGGCGACCGCGTCGGAGCGTCCGGCGACCGTGCTCGTGACAATGGTGCCCAGCCGCGGTGACGTGCCGCCCATGTCCATCACCACGGTGCCGTCGACGCCCTCGTACAGCTCCATGTCGGAGAGCAGCGCGCGCTCGGCGATGCTGGCGCCGGCCTGCACCACCACGACGGCGAGCACGCCGAGGAAGAGGCTCACCATCGACAGCAGGGTGCGTGTCTTACGGGCTCGGATGCCCTGCAGCCCGATGATCAGTGCCGACCGTCCGCGGCCGGAGAGGCGCCTCATGCGGTGGCTCCGGTCCGCTCGGTGAGCACGCCCGCTTCGAGGTGCATGATCCGGCCCATCCGGGCCGCGTGGTCGCGGTCGTGCGTGACCAGGATCAGGGCACAACCACGTGCCGTGACCGCCTGCAGGGCGTCGATCACGAGGGCGCCGGTCTCGGTGTCGAGGGCGCCGGTCGGCTCGTCGGCCAGCAGGATGCGCGGCTCGCGGACCAGCGCCCGGGCGATCGCCACCCGCTGCTGCTCACCGCCGGACATCCGGGACGGCCGGTTCTTCGCCAGATGGGCGATGCCGACCTCCTCGAGCGCCGCCATCACCTTGACCTTACGTTGCCGCCGGGGCAGCCAGCCCTGTCCGTTGACCAGGGCCATCGCCACGTTCTGTGCCGCGGTCAGGTGCTTGAGCAGGAAGAACCGCTGGAACACGAAACCGAAGTGCGAGCTGCGCAGCTTGGCGGCCTTGCGTTCCGGCAGCCGGCTGATGTCGTCGCCGGTCAGGATGTAGCTGCCCTGGTCGGCGCGGTCGAACAGGCCGAGCACGCTGAGCAGGGTGCTCTTGCCGGAGCCGGACCGTCCGACGATGGCGACGCTCTCTCCGGCGTGCACGTCGAGATTGACGCCGTCGAGGATGGTGCGGGGCTCCTCCTGGCCTTTGAGGACCTTGGTGATCCCGGAGAGCTGGATCAGAGCCGTCACCCGGTCACCTCGGCCGGGTCGGGGGCGGGCAGGTTGGGGCCGGGCACCGCGACGGTCTCGCCGCCGGTCAGGCCCTTTTTGATCTCGACGACCTTGCCGTCGGAGATGCCCAGCTCGACGTCGATGGTGGTGCGCTGCTTGTTCTCGTCGACCAGGTCGACCTTGCCCTTGCCCTGCAGGCCGGCGACCGCCTCGACCGGCAGCACCAGCGCGTCCTCGACCCGGCCGGTGATGACGTCGAGCGTCACGTCCGAGCCGTTGATCAGCCGTACCTTGGCCGGGGCGACGCAGACGATCCGCAGCCCGGTGGGTTCGGAGCCCTCGGGGGCGGACGCCGCCGGGTCCTTGTTCTCGATGGGGGCCGGTGCGCCGGACGGGCCGGCGGCCGGCGCCGTGGTCTTCTCGGGTTCGGGCTCGGGGAACGTCCCGGCGGGCAGGGCAGCGATGGTGCCGACCGGCTCGCACTCGAACGGTCCCGGACCGTTCTTGATCTGCGCCTTGATCGACTTGACCGCGCCGGAGATCCGGTACGCCTGCGCGCTGTCGATCTCGGCCGTGATGCCGTAACCGACATGCTTGGCCGACACGATCGGCATGCCCTTGGACACCTCGGAGCGGTCGGCCATGAGCCGGCCGGCCATCATGGCGCCCTCCGGCACGAAGACCTTGCGCGGGGCCCCGTCGTTCCAGACCGACGCCACCCACGTGTCGCGGCTGACCGCCACGGTGGTCGGCTGCCGGGTGGTGAACCGGAGCTCGCCGGCGACCGGGGCCACGATCCCGAACACCGGGTTGATGGTGACCTTGCCGCTCAGGCTGATCTGGTTGGTCAGGTCCTGCCGGGTCGGCTGCACGGTGGTGAGCACGGTCCCCCTGGCCTCGAGCTCTGGCGTATCGACCGTGCCGGAGTCCGACGTGCAGCCACTCAGGACCACCGCGACGGCGGAGGCCATCACACCCAAACGTCTCTTCACTCGCTGCCCCGTTCCGCTGTTATCGGACATACCGGCATCGAAGAAGGTGCCTGTGAGCCGGCGCGGCAGAACGGTACCGTACGGTCGCAACCCCTGGGGAGAGGGACCGTCCTCAGATCAGACGGGTGACGAGCACGACGCCGCCCTCGAAGACGCCGCCGTCGATCGCCAGGACACGGCCTCCGCCGTACCGATGGGGCCTGCGTGCCTGCTCCCGGCTGAGGCCGAACGAGCTGATCAACGTGCTGTGGCCATGGACGATGAGCGAGCCGCCGAAGGCGGAGAGAAGGAACCCGGCGGCCTCCGGCGAATGCAGCTCGCCGCGCCCGCTGACCCGCGAGCAGAAGGTGAGCCACTCGCCCGGGTCGTGTCCGGCGAGATGACCGGCGACCGCCTTGTTGACGGCCTCGACGGTGTCGCCGAACTCCAGATAACGGGTGCTGTCGCAGTGCATCAGCAGGTGCCCGTCGATCAGCGCCATCGCCGGCAGGGCCTCCAGCCAGGCGAGGTGCTCGCCGGTCAGGCGGCGCATGTCGTCCTGGCGGCCGCCCAGGGTCAGCCAGGCGCCGTAGTAGCCGTCGGTGCGGGCCGACCATCCGGGGATCGGTGCGACGCCGAACCGGTGTGCCGCCACCAGATGGGCCTCGTGATTGCCGAGCAGCGCGCCCACCTCACCGCCGGCGGCCGCCGCCTGCACGGTGAGCCGGCGGATGTCGTCGACGACGCCGATCCCGTCCGGGCCGCGGTCGAAGTAGTCGCCGAGCACCCACAGCCGGGCGTCGGCGCCGGACCAGTCTCCGGCCGCGTCGACGAGGCCGCTGTCACGGAGGGCGGCGCGGAACTCGGCGCGATGGCCGTGCATGTCGCTGGCTGCGAAAAGGGGGCGCACGGGCGGGGACTATATCGATCCTTTGTATCGGTGGTGTTGAGATTCGGCATGGGTTTTCACGGCACCGGTACCGGGTCGGCCAGCAGCGCCGCGATGTCGGCGGCCGGGACCGGCCGGGCGAAGTAGTAGCCCTGGGCGTAGCGGTAGCCGAGCGCGTGCAGCCGGTCCGCCTGATCGCGCGTCTCGACACCCTCGGCGACCGCGCGCAGACCGAGCGTGCTGGCGATCGTGCTCAGCGACGAGGCGATCGCCTCCTGCTCGGCGGTGCCGTTGAGGTCGTCGATGAACGACTTGTCGACCTTGAGCGTGGTGACCGGGCAGGTCCGCAGCAGAGTCAGCGAGCTGTGCCCGGTGCCGAAGTCGTCGAGCGCCAGACCCACGCCGAGCTCGCGGAGTTCCCGTACCGTCTCGAGGGCCGCGCCACCGGCGAAGACCGCGGTCTCGGTTATCTCGATGGTGATCCGGTCCGGGTCGAGCCCGTGCCGGTGCAGGGCGCTGGCGACCAGGCCGGGAAGGTCCGGGTCGAGCAGCTGCCGCGCCGAGACGTTGATGTTGACCCGCGGACCGGACGGGCCGTGGCCGCGCTGCCAGGCGGCCGCGTCGGCGCAGGCCTGGTCGAGGATCCACGCGCCCAGGTCGATGATCAGGCCGCTGTGCTCGGCGACCGGGATGAACTCGGCCGGCGAGACGATCGGCTTGTCGGTGGGCTGCCAGCGGACCAGCGCCTCGACCCCGGTGACGGCGCCGCTGGGCAGCTCCACGATCGGCTGGTAGAGCAGGCGGAACTCGCCGAGTTCCAGACCGCGGCGCAGCGCGGCGGCGAGTTCGGCGTGGTGCTGTGCGGTGGCGTCGAGTGCGCCGCTGTGCTCGCGGCTGCGGTCGGCGCCGGTGTACTTGGCGGCCTGCAGCGCCACCTCGGCGCGGCGCAGCAGGTCGGGCACCTCGTCGCCGGCGCCGGTGGCGACCCCGGCGGTCACGGTGACCAGCAGATCGCGGGAATCGACCCGCAGGGGAGTACGGAAAGCGAGCACCAACCGCTCGGCGAGCAGGGTGTCGCCGCCCGGGACGAGGAGGCCGAACTCGTCGCCGAGCAGCCGGGCCACCACCGCGTCCCGGCCGGTGACCGTGCCGACCCGCTCCGCAGCGGCGCGCAGCAGCGCGTCGCCGGTCTCGTCGCCGAGCTGATCGTTGAGCGCCGCGAAGCCGTCCAGGTCGCAGACCGCGACCGTGGTCGGCGCGGTCCGCCGGGCCAGCGTGGAGGTGAACAGGCGGCGATTCGGGAGCCCGGTGAGGTCGTCGTGGTTGGCCTGGGAGTCCAGGCGGTCGAGCAGTACGGCGTTGTCGAGCAGCGCGAGGAGCTGCCGGGTCACCACGAGAACGGTGAGCACTACGGAACCGCAGGCCAGACCCGAGGACAGATACCCGTTGCGCACTGTCACGACGGTCAGCATCGTGGCTACCGCGGCGACGGCGAGGTACGGGACCACGCTGATACTGCGCCACGCGCCGTGACGCCGGACGATCGTGGGCTGCGCCGCCGCGGCACGGCCGGAGGTGTTCGTCCGGGCCTGCACCCACGCGGCGGCCGAGACGAGGAGAGAGGCCACCGGCAGGGATGCCACCGAAGGGTCCAGATGCGGCCAGGGTGCCAGGACCGGGGTCAGGATCCAGGCAGCGGGAGAGAGCAGCCCGATCGGCGTCAGCGTCCACAGCGCGGGGGCGAGTACCGGCCCGGCGCCGGTGACACCGGCCTTGATGACCGCGGCCACCGCCGCGGAGCCGGCGATCATCACGATCATGAGGAACGCCGCGGTCGCAGCGCCGCCACCGATGGCCGGGTTGTCGGCGCTCCAGAGGAAGTGGCTGAAGACGATGGCCGCGGCGGTGACGACGATGGCCATGTCCAGGCCGGTCGCTACTCCGGCACGCCAGGTGCGGCGCGGGTGCGGCAGCCGGACGACGGCCATCATCCCGAACGCGGCCGCCACCGCGAAGCAGGCGCCGGCCGCGGGTGTGAGCTCCTCGGTGTCGGCGATGAACAGGCGGTGGCCGAGCTGCAGGACGGATCCGACGCAGAGCCAGACCATCGTCGCCGTGATCCGCCGCCAGAAGGCACTGATCACCGGCTGCCCGGTCGCCGCGGCGATCCGGCAGGCCAGCATCGCCGTGCCGGTCGCTCCGATGGCGGACGGCCACAACAACCACGCCGGCACCGGCATCAGCACGCCGGCGACGCCGAACGCGACGGCCACCAGCAGCCAGACCGCCGTCAGGGCGAGCACGGCGGTGGCCGGGCGGAGGGATGGTCTCGTCACGAGCCCTTCGATCGGCACCATGGGGGTGCCGCTTGAGTCATTCGGTCGTGAGCAAACTCTTCTGCACCTTGCCCATGGCGTTGCGGGGCAGGCTGCCGACCAGGTGCACCACCCGGGGGCGCTTGTGCGCCGCGAGCCGGGCTGCCACGAAGTCGATCAGCTCGGCCGCGCCGACCGGCTCGGCGACCACGAAGGCGGTGATCTGTTCGCCCAGGTCCGGGTGCGGGACGCCGACCACGGCGGCCTCCCGTACGGCCGGGTGCAGCAGCAGCGCGTCCTCGACCTCGCCGGCGCCGACCCGGTAGCCGCCCGACTTGATCAGGTCGGTGGAGGCGCGCCCGACGATGCGGTGCCAGCCGTCCGGGCCGATGGTGGCCACGTCACCGGTCGGATACCAGCCGTCGGCGAGGTCGGGTGGGCGTACCCCGCCGTCGCGCAGATAGCCGTCGAGCAGGGTGGGTCCCTGCACCTGCAGGTGGCCGATCGTCCGGCCGTCGTTGGGCAGCGGCGCGCCGGTCTCGTCGACGAGCCGGGTCCCGATGCCCGGCAGGGGCAGGCCGACGTGTCCGGGGCGGCGTTCGCCGTCGGAGCGGGCGCTGACCGTGATCAGCGTCTCGGTCATGCCGTACCGCTCGACCGGGGACTGCCCGGTGAGCGTGGCGAGGTCGTCGAAGACCGGGACCGGGAGCGGGGCGCTGCCGGAGACGAGCAGCCGGGCCGGGGCGAGGGCGCGGGCGGCGGACGGGTCGGCGGCGATCCGCGACCAGACGGTGGGTACGCCGAAGTACATGCTTCCGCGGCTTTCGGCGTACGCCCGCGGGGTCGGTCTTCCGGTGTGGATCAACCTGGAGCCGATCCGCAGCGGCCCGAGGACGCCGAGGACCAGGCCGTGCACGTGATAGAGCGGCAGGCCGTGCACCAGGGTGTCGTCGGCGGTCCACTGCCAGGCCCCGGCGAGGGCGTCCAGGTCGGCGGCGATCGCGGCCCGGGAGATGACCACGCCCTTGGGCGCGCCCGTGGTCCCGCTGGTGTAGAGGACGAGAGCGGCGGCATTCGCCGACGGCTCCGCGGGGACGTCACCCGCCGGCGGTGGCAGGTCCGGCAGCACCGTCGCTCCGGAGTCGCGCAGGATGTGCTCGCGTTCGAGGACGCCGGCGTCCGGCGGGATCGGCACGATCGGCACCCCGGCCAGCAGCGCCCCGGTCACCGTGACGATCGTCGACAGCGATGGAACGGCGTCCACCGCCACGATCGGAAGGCCCCGCAGCCGGGCGGCCACGCCGCCGGCGCGGGCGAGCAGTTCGTGACGGGACAGCGCCCCGTCCAGCGCGACCACCGCCCCGGGCCGGTCGTCGGCGGAGTGCAGCGAGGTGAGCAGGCGCATCACCGGATCCTACGAAAGGACGACCGGCCACCCTCTTGCCGCGCTGGCATCCCTCCCGGCTCGTTGCTGCCGTCCGAAATGCCTGCCTAACGTCGGGATCTCCTGGTGAGAGGGGGCGTCATGGCCGATCTGGCCCGGTGGCGGGACCTGAGCCGGCTGGCCCGCGGATACCGCCGGTCGATCCTCGGAGCGGCGGCGCTCAGCCTCCTCGGCTCATTGCTCGCCCTGACCCAGCCCCTGCTGGCCCGTGTGGCCGTCGACGGCGCCGCCGCGGGTTCCCTGCCGTGGCCGGTGATCGGTGCGCTGACCGGTCTGTTCGCCGCGCAGGCGTCGGCGCTGGCGCTGGCCCGGTACCTCCAGGCGCAGACCGGCGAGACGATGACGCGTGATCTGCGCCGCACCGTCGCCGGGCACCTGCTGCGGGTGCGCCTGTCGGTCCTCGACGACGGCCGGATCGGGGACCTGATCGCCCGCGCCTGCGGTGACACGGCCGTGGTGAAGACGTTGATCGCGCAGAGCCTCGGCACCGGGCTGGCCGGTGTGGTCGGACTGGCCGCGGCGATCGGGTTGCTGGCCTGGCTGGATCCGTGGCTGCTGGCCGCCGTGGTGGTGCTGTTCGGCGGCTCGTTCGGCGCCCTGCTCGCGGTGGTCCGGCGGGTACGTCTCGCCTCGCGGACCGCGAGCGCGGCCGAGGGGGCACTGGTCGCCGACCTGGAACGGGTCCTCGGCGGCATCCGGCTGGTGCGCGCCTGCCGTACCGAAGGGCTCGAGGCTGAGCGGCTGGACACTTCGGCCGGGCGCGTCTACCTGGCGAACCTGCGGATGGCCGGGATGGTGGCGCTCAGCGGACCGGCCAACGACCTGGCAGTCAGCGGCGCCTTCCTGACCGTTCTGCTCACGGGTGCGAGCCGGGTGGCGTCCGGGGCCATGACGCTCGGCGAACTGGTCGCGTTCACGCTGGCCATGACGTATCTGGCGGCACCCGTCTACGAGATCTTCCAGGCGGTCGGCGCGGTCCAGCAGGGTTCCGGGGCGCTGCACCGGATCAACGAGGTGCTGGCCCTGCCGGTGGAACGGGACAGAACGGTCGCGGTCGCCACGGTCCGCGGCGCGGCTCGCCGGGTGGCGCCCGTGCTGGAGTTCCGCGACGTCTGGTTCGGCTATCGGCCGGGCCGCCCGGTGCTGCGCGGGATCGGCTTCACGGTGCCGTCCCGTGGCCAGGTCGCGCTGGTCGGGCCGTCCGGCGCCGGCAAGTCGACGATCTTCGCGCTGGCGGAGCGGTTCTACGATCCGGATCGCGGGTCGGTGCTGCTGCACGGCCGGGATGCGCGATTCCTTCCGTACGCCCGATATCGTGCCTCGATCGGTCTGGTCGAGCAGGACTCCCCGCTGCTCGCCGGCACGCTGCGGGACAACCTGCTGTACGGCGCCGGGCCGGTCACAAGCCGCGAACTGCGCCGGGTGCTGGCCATGACCGGTCTGCTCCCGGTGGTCGCCGGGCTCCCGTCGGGACTCGACACACCCGTCGGTGAGCACGGGCGGCACCTGTCCGGAGGCCAGCGTCAGCGCGTCGCCATCGCCCGCTGCCTGCTGGCCCGCCCGGATCTCATCCTGCTCGACGAGCCGACCGCCCATCTCGACCCGGACAGCGAGAACGTCCTGGCCGCGACGCTGCACGAGATCTCGGCGGTCTGCGCACTGATGATCATCGCGCACCGGTTCTCCACCGTGCGATCCGCGGAGCGCGTGCTCGTGGTCGACGGCGGGCTGGTCACCGGCTCGGGCACCCACGATGAGCTGCTGCGATCCAGCCCCTATTACCGACGCCTGGCGGCACCCCTCCTACGGTACGGGTGAAGCGGTCCCGCCGGAGCGGTGGTCATCGGCCAGCACCATCCGGGTGAGCCGTTCACCGGCCCGGACCGAGGCGTCGAGACGACGGCTGCCGCTCACCGCCGCGAAGTCCGGCCCCAGGTGACGGACCGTGATCTCACCGTCCGCCCCGGTGTCCGGCTCCCGCTGTATCCGTTGCGGATCGAGGTGGCACACCGGACGGTCGCCGGGTGTTTCGCCGAGCATGTCCACGATCCGCTCGACGACCTCCTCCGGAGCCGCGCGGGTGGTGTCGCAGACCAGGTCGTAGTTGCGCAGGCGGGTCTTGTCCACGCCGTACCGGATGAGGAATCTGCGTCTTTCGCTCTCGCTGCGGTCGGTCAGCCGGCGGCGGGACTCGTCGAGGTCGCGGTAGTTCTCCACCGCGTCGCCCGGCCGGCCGAGCACCCGGCGGGCCGCCACCACCGGGTCGGTGATCAGGTGCACCTTCAGCGCCCCGGTGAAGAAGTGCCAGGCCAGCCGGCTGTCGACGACCAGCTCCTCACCGGCGGCCGCCATGTCGTGCTGCAGCGTGTCGATGTAGTGGTCGACCTTGTCGTCGAGCTCGGCGTGCAGGTTGAGCTGCAGGGCCGTCATCTGATGGTCGGCCGCCATCTGCCGGTAGAGGTCACCGATGCTGACCCGGCGCAGCCCCAGCCGCCGCGCGAGCAGAACCGAGACGGTGGATTTGCCGCTGCCGAGATCGCCGTTGAGAACGACCGTGCGGGGTCGTGTCATCGGCCAACCATAATCGCTTCCACCGGTCCCGCGCAGTGCCAGCGTGCCTCGGACAGATCCCACCAGCAGCGGTCGCACGGCGGAGGAACGGCCGGAACGGCCTCGACGAACGCCTCGTCGGCGACCCAGGCCGGATAGTCGGCACCCATCGCGGCGATCAGCGCCTCGGTCTGCGTGGCCTGCGCGGCCAGCGCGCGGACCTTGCGTTCCAGCAGCTCACCGGTCAGTTGAAGGTGCAGCGCCAGGGCCGGTTCCGGGCAGGTCACCGGGAAGCCCGGCAGGAACACGTCGAAGCGGTCGTTGAGCGGGCGCCAGCGTTCGGCCCAGTCGTCGGTGACGGCGGCCTGCAGCAGCCGGGTCCCCGCGGGCGCGGCCCGGTCGACGGCTGCGGCCGTCCAGCGGCCCACCGCACGATGGTCGGGGTGCCCGGTGTTGCCGTCCGGCCCGAACGTGACGACCGTGTCCGGCCGGATGCCGTCGATCAGGTCGCAGAGGCGCGCGACGGCCTCGGCTGCCGGAACTTCGGCGCAGCCGCCGTCGGCGTACCCGAGCCAGTGATGCTCCTCGACCCCGAGTACGCGCAGGCAGTCGTCGAGTTCGACGGTGCGGCGGGCGGCGAGCCGGTCGGGCGGCCAGCGCTCCGGGTCGCCGGTGCCGTGCTCGCCACGGGTCGCGGTCACACAGGCCACCCGCGAGCCGGCGTCCCGGGCCAGTGCCATCAGCCCGCCGGACAGGTAGGCCTCGTCGTCGGGATGCGCCCAGACCCCGAGCACGGTCCCGAGTTTCGCGATGTCGTCTCTCATGTGCCGACCATGCCCCGCCCCGCTTGCCGCGCGCTTGCGGCCCGCTGTCACCCCCCCAAAACCGCGTGGTGATGTACGGCTTGCCGGTGGGCGTAGGTCACCACGGTGCGGGTTGGGCGGTGTTGTGTGGTGATGTACGGCTTGCCGGTGGGCGTAGGTCACCACGGTGCGGGTTGGGCGGTGTTGTGTGGTGATGTACGGCTTGCCGGTGGGCGTAGGTCACCACGCGGGGTGGGCGAGGCTAGCCGGGGAAGACGGCCAGCTCCTTGACGGCGGCGGCGAGGCGCAGGTCGAGGCCGGAGTGGATGAGTTCGCGGCAGTCGTGGTCGCCGTCGGTGGCCAGGCGGCGGATGTCGTGGATGGCGGCGCTGATCCGGTCGCGGACCTCGCGGACCATGTCGGTGGCGGTACCGCGCCAGCCGTAGGCGTCGAGCAGCATCCGCAGGCGGCGGGGACGGTCGGTGAGGTCGGTCCAGCCCTCGGCGGTGGCGTCGGTGTACGCGGTGAGCGGCACCCAGGCGAAGGCGGTGAACGCGAGGTCGGCGTCGCGGCTGACCGGGCCGGCGAAGTCCCAGCCGACGAAGCCGGTGAGGCGGCGGCCGGCGCGGGTCGCGTTGTACGGCGCGGCGTCGTTGTGGCCGATGATCAGGCCGGGTTCCCAGTCGCCGCCCTTGCGCCAAACCGCGTCCGCGGGTGGTACGAAGTCGGCGACGGCCTCGTGGTACTCACGCAGCCACTGGGCCACCTGCCAGAGGGTGTCGTCCTCCCGGGCCCACTCCGGCCAGGGGAGCGCGGCGGCGGCCGGGTCGCCGCCGACCGGCGGCGCGCCGTCGAAACCCGACTTCTCCAGGTGCAGCAGCAGGGCACGCACCGCGGGCGCCCACGGCTCCTCGACTGAGACGCCGGGTAACTCCGCGTCGATGTTCATGATCAACCTCCGGGATGGACGGTAGCCCGGAGATCATCGATCATGCATCGGCCGGGTGTCCGACCGGAAGTTGCCGGATGAAGGAATCGGTGCAGGTCCGCGCCTTGTGGATCAGCTGATCCACAAGACGCGACCTATATCACCGATCAGACGAATTGCTCACCGGCGCCGGCCTTGGCCAGCAGCAGCGGCGGCGGGGTGAACCGGTCGCCGTAGCGGTCGGCCAGCTGACGGGCCCGCGCCACGAAGCCCGGCAGGCCACCCTCGTACTGGTTGATGTACTGCAGTACACCGCCGGTCCAGCCGGGGTAGCCGATGCCGAAGATCGAGCCGATGTTGGCCTCGGCGACCGACGTCAGCACACCCTCGTCCAGGCACTTCACGGTCTCGATCGCCTCGATGAAGAGCAGCCGCTCCTTGAGGTCCTCGAAGGGGATCGTCACGTCCGGCTTCGCGAAGGCGGACAGGCCCGGCCAGAGCCCGGTGCGCTTGCCGTCGGCGTACTCGTAGAAGCCCGCCCCGCCGGAGCGGCCGGGCCGCCCGAACTCGTCGATCATCCGGTCGATGACCACGTCGGCCGGGTGCGCCTCCCAGGTCTGGCCGGCGGCCTCGGCGGCGGCGCGGTACTCGTTGCGGATCTTGCGGGGCAGCGTGAGGGTCAGCTCGTCCATCAGCTGCAGCACGGGAGCGGGGTAGCCGGCCTGGCTGCTGGCCTGCTCGATGCTGGCCGGCGGCACACCCTCGGCGAGCAGCGCTATGCCCTCGTTGGTGAAGGTGCCGATCACCCGGCTCGTGAAGAAGCCGCGGCTGTCGTTGACCACGATCGCCGTCTTGCGCAGCCGCCGCACCACGTCGAGCGCACGGCGTACAGCAAGGTCTCCGGTCTTCTCGCCCTTGATCACCTCTACCAGCGGCATCTTGTCGACCGGGGAGAAGAAGTGCAGGCCCACGAAGTCGGCCTGGCGGCTGACGCCCTCGGCGAGCAGCGTGATCGGCAGCGTGGACGTGTTGGAGCAGAGCAGCGCGTCCGGAGCGACGACGCCCTCGATCTCGGCGAACACCTTGTGTTTGAGGGCCGGGTCCTCGAAGACGGCCTCGATCACCAGGTCGGCGCCGGCCAGGTCGGCGACCTGATCGGTGGCCGTGATCAGGTCGAGCAGGGCCCTGCCCTTCTCCTCCGAGATCCGGCCGCGGCCGACGTCCTTGGCGACCAGCTTCTCCGAGTAGCCCTTGCCGCGCTGCGCACCCTCCAGCGAAACGTCGCGAAGCACGGTCGGAAGACCGGATCGGGCGCAGACGTACGCGATCGCGGCGCCCATCATGCCGGCGCCCAGCACGGCCACCTTGGTGATCGGCGGCACCTCGCCGATGTCCCGCTGGCTGACCTCGTTCAGGTCGAAGAAGAACGCCTTGATCATGTTCTTGGCGACCGGACCGGTGACCAGCTCGACGAAGTACCGCGTCTCGATGACGAACGCGGTGTCCACGTCGACCTGGGCTCCCTCGACCGCGGCCGAGAGGATGTTGCGCGGCGCCGGGTAGAACGCGCCCTTGAGCTGCTTGCGCAGGTTGGCCGGGAACGCCGGCAGCATCGCGGCCAGCGACGGCGTGGACGGCGTGCCGCCGGGGATCCGGTAGCCCTTGGTGTCCCACGGCTGGGCCGCCTCGGGATTGGCCGCGATCCACTCGCGGGCCGAGGCGAGCAACTGCTCCGGGGTGTCCACGATCTCGTCGACCAGGCCGAGCTGCTTCGCCTTGGGCAGGCGGTGCCGGGTGCCCTTGAGCAGCACCTCCATCAGGGCGGTGGCAAGGCCGAGGAGCCGGACGGTACGGACCACGCCGCCACCGGCGGGCAGCAGGCCGAGAGTGACCTCGGGCAGGCCGAGCTCGGTCTTCGGGTTGTTCAGCGCGATGCGCCGGTGGGTGGCGAGCGCCAGCTCCAGGCCGCCGCCGAGGGCCGAGCCGTTGATCGCGGCGACGACCGGCTTACCGAGCGTCTCGAGCCGGCGCAGCTGGCCCTTGACCTTGGTCGACAGGTCGAACACGTCCTGGCCGCGGTCGGCCGGCACCGAGCCGAGCTGGTCCAGATCGCCGCCGGCGAACCAGGAGTTCTTCGCCGACGTGATGATCACGCCGGTGATCTGGTCGCGCTCGGCCTCCAGCCGGGAGACGGTCTTCTCCATGCTGGCCACGTAGGCGTCGTTCATGGTGTTGGCGCCGCGGCTCGGGTCGTCGAGGGTGAGCACGACGATGCCGTCGTCACCGCGGTCGTAGCGGATGGTGTCGGTCATGGAAGTCTCTCTCCTCAGAGCCGTTCGACGATGGTGGCGATGCCCATGCCGCCGCCGATGCAGAGCGTGGCCAGGCCGTACCGGCCGCCGCGCCGCTCGAGCTCGTCGACGAGGGTGCCGAGGATCATGGCGCCGGTGGCGCCCAGCGGGTGGCCCATGGCGATCGCGCCGCCGTTGACGTTGACCTTCTCCGGGTCGAGCTTGAGGTCGTCGATGAAGTGCAGCACGACGGCCGCGAACGCCTCGTTGATCTCGACGAGGTCGAGGTCGTCGACGGTGAGGCCGGCCTTGTCGAGGGCCTTGCGGGCGGCCGGGGCCGGACCGGTCAGCATGATGGTCGGGTCGGCGCCGCTGAGCGCGGCCGCCACGATCCGGGCGCGCGGGGCGAGACCGGCGCGCTGACCGGCCCGCTCGGAGCCGATCATGACCAGCGCCGCGCCGTCCACGATGCCGGACGAGTTGCCCGGGCTGTGCACGTGGGTGATCTTCTCGACCCAGTGGTATTTCTGCAGCGCCACCGCGTCGAAGCCGCCCTGGTCACCGATGACGGCGAACGATGCGGGCAGCTTGCCGAGGCTCTCCACGGTGCTGTCGGCGCGGATGTGCTCGTCACGGTCGAGGATCAGCAGGCCGTTGCGGTCACGGACCGGCACCACCGAGCGGTCGAACCAGCCGTTCTCCCAAGCGCGGGCGGCGCGCTGCTGGGAGCCGACGGCGTACGCGTCGACGTCCTCGCGGCTGAAGCCGTCGAGCGTGGCGATCAGGTCGGCGCTGATGCCCTGCGGGATGAAGTCGGTGTTGAGCGCGGTGTCCGGGTCCATCGCCCAGGCGCCGCCGTCGGAACCCATCGGCACCCGCGACATCGACTCGACGCCGCCGGCGAGGACCAGATCCTCCCAGCCGGAGCGGATCTTCTGGGCGGCGATGTTGACCGCCTCCAGTCCGGAGCCGCAGAAGCGGTTGAGCTGGACACCGGCCGTCTCGTGGGGCAGACCGGCCGCGAGCGCCGCGGTCTTGGCGATGTCGGCGCCCTGGTCGCCGATCGGGGACACCACGCCGAGGACGAGGTCCTCGATGTCGGCGGGGTCGACGCCCGGGTAGCGCCGCCGCAGCTCGTCGATCAGTCCCACCACCAGTGAGACGGGTTTCACCCCGTGCAGGGATCCGGTCTTCTTCCCCCGGCCGCGCGGGGTGCGCACGGCGTCGTACAGATAGGCCTCGGTCGTCATCGACTGCTCCCCTGGATGCGAATTGCGACTAACTTTTGCCGATGTTTCCGCTAGGTGTCAAGGATACGGAGACGAAGGTCGGGCGAACCACAGATCACCGTTAGGCTGTTCGTCATGAGCATCGCCGCGGCCGGTGAGCCGGCCCCAGCAGGGGCCCGCAAGCGGCCGAAGAACCGGAAGACGCAGCTCGCCCTGGCCGCCGCGGAGATGTTCTGCGAGCGTGGTTACCACAGAGTAAGTCTGGACGAGATCGCCACCGCCGTCGGCATCAGTGGTCCGGCGATCTATCGGCACTTCTCCAACAAGTACGCGATGCTCGTGCACGCCACCCGCCAGCTCGTCGAGGCGGTGCAGGCCGCCACTGATCTGCCGGAGGGCGGTGACCCCCGGCAGCGGCTCGACGACCTGCTCGCGGTGCTGGCCCGGCTCGCCGTCGAGCACCGCCGGGTGGCGGGGCTCTACCAGTGGGAGTGGCGCTACCTCGAGCCCGCGCACCGCGAGGAGTTCCTGGCCGAGCTCGGCGATTTCGCGGCTCGTCTGGCCGTACCGCTGCGGCAGTTGCGTCCCGAACTGACCAACCGCGACGCACATGCCCTGGTCCGTGCCGCCCTCAGTGTCTTCGGCAGTCTCGGCACGCACCGTGCGGCGATCGCGCGCGGCCGGGCCGAGGCCGTTCTGCACCGGGTGGCGTGGGCGCTGCTGTACGAGGAGCCGCCCACGCCCGCGCTGCCCGCCACCGAGTACCCGCCGCCCGAGCCGGTGCTCGGGGTGACCGCCCGTCGCGAGATCCTGCTGGCCGAGTCGATCAAGTTGTTCCACCGGCACGGGTACCACGCGGTCGGGGTGGAGGACATCGGCCGGGCCGCGGGGATCAACGCGTCAAGCGTCTATCGTTACTTTCCCGGCAAGGCCGACATCCTGGCCGCCGCCTTCTATCGGGCCACCGAGCGGGTCGCCGAGTCGACCGCGGCCGCGCTGGCCGGCGCCACCGGTGACGACGACGCGCTGGACCGGATGGCACGCTCCTACGTGGAGCTGACCTTCGAGCGCAGTGCCCTGGTCTCGGTCTATCTCGCCGAGAACAACAATCTGCCCGAGGCTGACCGGCATGAGCTGCGCAAGGTGCAGCGGCTGCACGTCGAGGAGTGGGTTCGCCTCCTCGGCCGGCTGCGTCCCGGTCTGGCGGTTCCGGAGGCCCGGGTGCTGGTGCACGCCGCCCTCAACCTGGCCACCGACCTGAGCCGGCTGGTCCGTTTCGATCGCCGTTCCGGCATGGACCGGCACCTCACCCGGTTGATGCTGACCGTGCTGCGTGCCTGACTGAAGTGCCTGAAAGATCGCTGAAAAGTTAGTCCAGATTCACATGGTGCCTTCCCAGGAAGTTAATGCGCGTTTACAGTCGCGCCATAGCCGCCCGTCTACGGCTTCCCAGGAGGCAGCTCATGGATCCCGCCCTCAATCAGCGGTGCGCCGACATAGCCCGCGAACTGACGACTCCCGCTCTGCTGCACCGCAACGCCACCGAGTTCCCCGACCTGCCAGCCCTCAGCCTGCTCGGATCGGCGGACACGCTGACCTGGCGGCAGGTGCGCGACGAGGTGGCAGTGCTGTCGCGAGGCCTGGCCGATCTCGGCCTGAGCTCCGGTGACCGCCTGCTCATCATGATGTCCAGCCGTCCCGAGCACTGGCTGGTCGACCTGGCCGCCGCCTGCCTCGGCGCGGTCCCGTCCACCGTCTACGCCACCCTCTCCGTCGACCAGCTGCGCTATCTGGCCCGGCACTCCCACGCCGGGATCGTCGTGCTGGAGAACGAGGAGGCGCTGCGCAAGTGGGAACCGATCATCGCCGACCTGCCGGAGTTGCGGCACGTCATCGTGGTCGACCGGGACGGTGACGACGAGAACCGCATCGTCTCGCTTCGGCACGTCGCCGCCCGGGGCACGGCCGCCCACCGGGCCGACCCGGAGACCTTCGAGAAGACCTGGCGGGAGGTACGGCCGGAGCAGCCGGTCACCTTGCTGTACACCTCCGGCACCACCGGAGACCCCAAGGGTGTCGTGCTCACCCACCACAACGTGCTGTACCAGTGCGTGGTCATGCAGAACACGATCGACACCCCGGATCACGCCGACTCGCTGGCGTACCTTCCGCTCGCGCACATCGCCGAACGGGTGCTCGGCGTCTACAACCCGCTCTACCGGGCCGGGCACGTCACCATCTGCCCCGATCCGACGCAGCTGCTCGCCGGGCTGGTCCGGGTGCGCCCGGTGTCGTTCTTCGGCGTACCCCGGATCTGGGAGAAGATGGTCGCCGGCGTGCAGGGCCAGCTCGCCGCCGCCGAACCGCCGGTGCAGGCCGCCGTCGACGCGGCCCGCGCCGTGGCCACCGAGGTGTACAGGCTGCGCGAGGCCGGACAGGAGATCCCGGCCGAGCTGGCGGCCAGGCACGCCGCCATGGACGCGCAGATCCTCAAGCCGCTGCGCGCCAAGCTCGGCATGGACAACATGCTCTGGGCCGGCAGCGGCGCCGCGCCGATCCCGGTCGAGGTGCTGCTCTACCTGGCCAGCATCGGGATCGACGTGCTCGAGGTGTGGGGCATGACCGAGACCACCGGCACGGCGACGATCAACATCCCGGAGGCGTTCCGTACGGGATCGGTCGGCCGGCCCAACGGCGGCATGGAGATCCGGCTCGCCCCCGACGGCGAGATCCTGGTGCGCGGGCCGCTGGTCTGCGCCGGTTACCTGCGCGCCGACGGCGGCATCGACCCGATCACCGACGAGGACGGCTGGCTGGCCACCGGTGACGTCGGTGTGCTCGACGATGCTGGGTTCCTGACGATCACCGACCGCAAGAAGGAACTCATCATCAACTCGAGCGGGAAGAACATCTCGCCCGCCCAGATCGAGAACCTTCTGCGGGCGCACCCGCTGATCGCCCAGGCCGTGGCGGTGGGCGACCGCCGCCCGTACATCACCGCCCTGATCGTCCTCGACGAGGAGATCGCGCCGCTCTGGGCACGCTCCAAGGGCCTGCCCACCACGGCCGTCGCGGATCTGGCCGAGGACCCGGTGCTGCGTGCCGAGATCGAGAGCGCGGTGGCCGTGGCCAACGCGAAACTGTCCCGGCCGGAGCAGGTCAAGACGTTCCGGATCCTGCCGCGCGGCTGGTCACCGGAGTCCGGCGAACTGACCCCGACGCTGAAACTGCGGCGCCGGATCATCCAGGACCGCTACGCCGACGAGATCGGCGCGCTCTACCAGGGCTGAGGCGACGTACCGGCCGGCGCACGTCCACCGGCCGGTACGTCCACTGTCCTCAGTAGCAGAACTCCTTGTAGCCCTCTGCGTAGCCGCGTTCCCAGCCTTCCTCGTACCCGCGCATGTAGGCCGACTCCGGGTCCTCCCACAGACCCTTCATCTTCGTCAGCGCCCTCTTCGGGTTCAGGCATTCGTCGCGGGCTTCGCGCCAGCCGTCCTTACGGCCGTCCCGGAAGCCCTGACGGAACGCCCTGCTCGGCTTCGGCGGCCACGGGTCGGCCGAGACCACGGTCTGCCCGGCGGGTGCGGGCGTCGCGACCGCCGGTGTCGTCGTGACGGCGATTCCGGCGGAGGCCAGGAAGATCGATCCTGCGGCCAGAGCGCAGCTCTTACGAAGGTTCATGACACTTTCCTCCCCGTGATTCCCGGGGCGCCGGCTTGGCGTCCCGGCGATGAAAAAACTACGCGCGGGCCGGAGGCGGGGCAGGAGAACCGGCGGCGGTGGGCCTTTCGGCCCAACCGGTTCGCACCGTTCAGCCGAACATTCTCCCAGCTCACCGACCGTTCGGCGGAGACGGTACGGCGGTCGCCGCGGGCATGATCGCCTGCGGTCACCTTCCGTCGTGGGCAGGAGAAATCCGTGAAGCGCCGTCAGCTGCTGTCCCTCGTCGGGCTCACCGGCCTGGCAGGCTGCGGCACCGCGGCGGCACCGGTTCCGCCTTCGTCTTCGGCCGCGCCGTCGTCACCCCCGGTAGCCGCGAGTCTGGCACCGGCGCTCACCACCACGTCACCCGTTCCGCCCACGCCCACGCCGGCGCGGCCGGCCGGCAGCGGCCGCGGTGGCGCCGTCGAGGCACCCGACGGCGCCGTGATGCTCGGTTCCTACCTGGCCCTCGGCGGCCGGACGCTCCGGCAGAGCCTCGCCCTGCGCCGCGGGCAGCTCGGCCGGGAACAGCGGATCGTCCACCGGTTTTACCCGTGGGACGGCTACGTGCCCACCTCCGAACCGGATATCGCCGACGACAGCGTCCTGATGGTCTCCTGGCACGGTGCGCCCTGGGCCGGGATCCTCGACGGCGGCTCCGACGCGAACATCCGCTCTGTCGCGCGCAAACTCAAGGGCATGCGCCGCCGGATCCTGCTGCGCTGGGGCTGGGAGATGAACGGCGACTGGTTCGAGTGGTCCGGCGCCCGCAACGGCAGCGACGCCGACGACTACGTCAAGGTCTGGCGCCGGCTGCACCGCGTCTTCGCCGCCCAGGACGTCACCAACGTGTCGTGGGTCTGGAGCCCCAACTGGAACTCGTCACCGGAGGAGAGCTGGAACCGGGTGCAGCGCTACTACCCGGGTGACGACTACGTCGACTGGGTCGGGATCTCCGGCTACAACTTCTACGACGAGTCACCGTCCACCCTGTTCGATCCGGTCACGTCGCTCTACGGCAGCCGCAAGCCGATCATCCTCAGCGAGACGGCGGCGGTACGCGACAGGACGCGCTACATCAAGCGGCTGCGGTCCTGGGTGGAGGACACGCCACAGGTCGGCGCGGTCGTCTGGTTCGACACAGACATCCAGGAGGGTACGGACCACAACTTCCGCTTCGACACCGACAGCGCCTCCCTGTCCGCCTACCGGACGATGGCCCGAAGTCCGCACTTCTCCGGCTGACGCGATCAGTCGTACGGCGGACGATTGGTCAGGAATCCGGTAGCCAGAGGATCTGATCCCGGCCGGGCGGAGTCTCGGTGGAGAGGAAGTCGGTCAACGCCTTGCCGAGCCGGTGCAGGCCGGATCGCGTTCGAGGGAATCGCCGGCGGGTGACGAGGATCAGCCCCGCATGTCCGGCGCCCTGGTGCGCCAGGCGGAGAAAATCGGCCACGTTCTCGGTGACCACACAACGGTTGTTACGCGCCGCCCAGGCGAGTACGTCCTCGTCGGTCTTCGAGGCGAGCCCGACCTCGATGTCCAATACGGCGACCGCGTCATGACCCGCGTCCCTGAGTTGCTGCGCGAGGCTCGGCGGATACATCTCGCCGAGAAGGAGGCCCGTCACGTCTTCCGCTTCCGGAGAAGGCTCTGCTGGGCTTCCCACAACTTCTCCTCTCGGTCGGCGACGTCCCGGTTGAGTGCGATCCGCTCGTCGATCTCGTCCGGGTACGCCGCGTAGTAGCGCACCGCGATGCCGATCTGCGTGGTCGTCAGCCCGGTGACAGTGCCGAGCTCTTCGAGCAGGTCAGCCTCGCTGATTTGAGGGTCTTCGTTGCGGATGTCGTCCAGAGCGGTGATCACCTCCCAGACGTCCGGGCCGCCGGCGAGTGCCGCCCGGCGACCGGTCGGGCCGGGCCGGAAGTTGACTCCTGGGTGTTCATACGACTTGAGGGCCTCGTCAATGAACATGTTGGCGACGGACGACGACGAGGTCCCCGGGTGTTCCCGAACGTATCGGTCCAAGCGGGCGAGCACCCCCTCATCGAAGCGAACTGAACGTGGAGCAGTCATGACTACAGCGTAGTCGGGTGTAGTGCGGTAGTGACTGTAGCGGAGATACTCATGTCGCTCAAATTCTCTACTCATTCTCCTCCTGAGGAGTTATATGCTCGTTGATGTGGTGAAGATCGAGATCGACAACGGCACCTACCGTGACCTGACACTCATCGCCAGTGCGGTCGGGATGACACCCGGCGAGGCCGTGACGCTGCTGGTGGAACGGTTCCGAAGTTCGGCGGTCGCGCCGAAGCCGGTGCTGGCACAACCGGAGGCGGTTCCGATTCATGCGGTCTACCAGGGGCAGCGCGTTACGGCGGAGTTCGATCCGGAGACCTCGAGTCTGACGATCACCTCGGGTCCGCTCAGTGGAAAGTGGTTCCGCTCGCCCAGCGGGGCGGCGAAGGCGGTTGTCGAGGTGCTCAACCCCGGTGTTTCGCCGAACCGGAGCGGCTTCGACTTCTGGTTCGTCACCGAGACCGGGAAGACCTTGCAGTCCATCCGCTCCAGGCGTTGAGCCGCCCGTCGGAGCACGCCGGAAAATGGCAGGCGGTGGACGTGGCGCGACGGCAGACTCTCTGGGCATGTCGATACACAGCGTCGCCGACCTGACCGCCGCGAAGGCGGCGGGGGAGAGGCTCAAGTATCTGTACTTCTGGAAGCACGACCGGGAACGCGACGGCAGCGCCGGCCGTGGCTGCCTGAGCCAGTGGTGGCCGGGCCGGTTCGAGGCCGAGGGGCGGAGTTTCGCAACCGCCGAGCACTACATGATGTGGCGTAAGGCGGTGCTGTTCGCCGACGAGCCGATGGCAGAGCGGATCCTGGCCGCCCGGCACCCGCACGAGGCCAAGAAACTCGGCGGTCGCGTGGCCGGTTTCGATCAGCAGGCCTGGAACGAGCACCGCACCCCGATCGTGGTCGCGGGCAACCTGGCCAAGTTCCGTGCCGACCCGGAGCTGCACGACTACCTGCTCACCACGGGCAGCCGCGTGCTGGTCGAGGCGAGCCCACTGGACCGTATCTGGGGCATCGGCCTGGCAGGCGACGACCCGCGGGCGGCTGACCCGTACCGCTGGCGTGGTCTCAATCTTCTGGGTTTTGCCCTGATGCGGGTCCGCGCCGAATTGGCAGCGTGAGGATCTGGCGTGGGGCGTAGCCCTCGCGGCGCAGCCAGTGCTCGGTGTAGACGATCCGGTCCGGGGTGATGACACCGATCGTGCCGAGTGGTGGCTCGTCCAGGGAGCGGGAGCGTTCCACGTGGTCGGACTGCCAGCGCACCACCGGCCAGTAGTCGCCGAAACCCGGATCGCCGGGTTCGAGGACGCGGGCGTTGCCGAAGAGCTGCGCGCCACGGCTGCTGGCCTGGCCCACGAGTGGGGCGAAGACACCGGCCGAGACCCGTGGGTCGGCGCGCAGGTTGCGCATCTTCGGTGAGCTGCCGAGCGCCGTGAAGACGAGTTCGAGGCCGAGGTGGAAGTAGCGGACCGGGGTGGCGGCCGGGCTGCCGTCCGGCGCCGTGGTGGCCAGCACGCACATGTTCTGCGAGGACAGCAGGTTGAGAATGCGTTCCTCGAGCCGGTCACGGTCGAGCCGTCGCGTCGGAGAGGGGCCGGCGAGCCACGGGTTGGTCGTCATCGGTGAATGATCACACCGGGCGCCCGCGGAGATCGCGGGCGCCCGGTGTGATCAGAGAAGGCGTCAGCCCCCGAGTGAGGTGGCGGCGGAGCGGATCGCGGAGGAGAAGTAGCTGACCTGGGTGTAGACGCCCGGCTTGTTCGGGCGGGCACAACCGTCGCCCCAGCTCACGATGCCGACCTGGACCCAGCCGGACGCGCCCTGGCGGAACATCGGGCCACCGGAGTCGCCCTGGCAGGTGTCGACGCCGCCGGAGGTGAGACCGGCGCAGATCTCCTCGGCGGCGATCACCTGGCCGCCGTACATGGAGCTGGAGTTGCAGGTGCTGTCACTGACGAACGGCACGGTGGCCTTGAGCAGGTAGCGCTGCTGTGCGCCACCCTCGCGGTTGGCGCCCCAGCCGGCGATGGTGAAGGTGCCGGAGTCGTACGCCGTGGAGGTCACGATCGGCAGGGTGGCGATGTTGGCGCCGCTCACCGGGCTGGCGAGGCGGATGAACGCCCAGTCGTCACCGTTGCCGTTGTAGCCGGGCGCCCGGTAGACGTAGTTCGACTTGCGGGTGACCCGGGTGCTCGACTGCAGGTCGATCGCGCCGAAGGTGGCGGTGATCGACGTGTTGGCGCCGGTCCGGCTGACGCAGTGGGCCGCCGTGAGAACCAGGGTGGGGCTGTAGAGCGCGCCGCCGCAGCCCATCGAGAGCCGCACCATGAACGGGAACTCGCCGAGAGCGGCGCGGCTGCCCCCGACGACGTAGGGGACGACCGGGTCGGCTGCCGACGCGGGTGCCGGTGACATCGTGGCAGCGGTGACGACCGCGGCCAGCATCGCCAGAAGGGTTCGCCATCTGCGCATCTCGGTTCTCCTCTGATCTGGGGGTGCACCGAGCATGGCATTGATGTTCATAGATATAAACATCCCGCTTCGCTTATATCGCGACGGAAGGCCCGGCGGCCGCCGGGCCTTCCGAAAGGGCGGGTCAGCAGTAGGTGGACTGCTTGTTGATCACCTTGTACGGACAGTCGGCCGCCTCGGCGAGCATCAGCGCCGCCGTCCGGTTGCGGGCCGTCTCGGTCGGGATCACGCTGGCCGGCGGGTAGAAGCCGCCGCCGCCCGAGCTTCCCGGGTACAGCTCGAAGGTGTACGCGAAGATCTTGTGCTGCCCCCACAGCCAGTCGAGCGAGTCGCCGTCGGTGATGTAGAGGTCGCTGGACTGCTGCGGCGTGTAGCCGTTGGTGGCGGCCATCTGCCGGCCCAGTGTGGCGAACGTGTTGGCCTGGTCGGCGTTCATGCCGGTCGCCGTGTTGGCGGTGGTGTGCCCGTACGGCCACAGCACCAGCTTCGAGTACGAGTGGAAGTCGATCGCGGCCTTGATCTGCTGGACGCCACCGACCACGCGGCTGTTCACGAAGTCCCGGATGACCCGGGTCTCCGGCGACGAGAACGCCGACGGGCCGCGGTACGTGGCCGACGACGTGCTGCCCGACGAGCCGCCGCAGCAGCCCCAGTTGTAACCGTAGTTGCGGTTCAGGTCGGTGCCGACGTAGCTGGAACCGCTGTTGGGCTGCCGGTTCTTACGCCACGAGCGGTAACTGCCGGAGGCGATGTCGTACTCGACGCCGTCCGGGTTCACCATCGGGATGATCCAGATCTCGCGGGTGTCCACGATGTTCTTGACCCGGGTGTCGGACGCGTACGTCTTGGTGAACTGCCCGAGCAGGTACAGCGCCTGCTCCACGGTCAGGTGCTCGCGGGCGTGGTGGTTGGCGTCGTACAGGACCTCGGGCTCGGACTCGTCGGTGCCGACGTTGTCGGAGATCTTCACGGCCACGATGTCGCGGCCCTCGTACGTCTTGCCGAGCACCCGCTTGCTGGCGATCGCCGGGTAGGCGGCCACCACTGAGTTGATCTCCGCGATGGTCTCGGCGTAGTTGTGGTACGCGGAGTCGGCGGGCGGGAAGTCGAGCGTCTGCAGCACCGGTTCGACCTTGAACCCGAGCCGCTTGAGCCGGGTGACCTCACCGCCGGTGGCGGTGACCGTCGCGACGCCGTGCTCGAGGTCCTCGATGGACACACCGGTGCCGGCGATGGTGTTGCGCTGCTTGAGCGTACGAACGTCGTAGATCTCGTATTCGGCGGTTGCCGAGGCTTCGACGACCGGTTCCGCGCCGACGGGGGAGGAGGCGGACACTGCCGCGGTCGCGCAGAGCGCAACCGCGGCAAGGGCCGCGAAGGACCGTCGTCTCATGAACGACCTCCGGGATCTGGGGGATCAGTGCCTCACAGCAAACCCTCAGACATCGAAAGTCAGCAATCCATCAGGTCATGTCAATATGACCCTGATCCTGACGTGATGACCGCAGGAACTCGGCCGGCATGTCCGCGGGCGGAGGAGGTGCGCCCAGGTCGGAGGGCCGGCGGCCGGTCGGATAGCCGGGATAGGTGCGGTTGTGCTTGGGCCGGCCGAGGACCGATTCCCTGCGGGGCGGGAAAAATCGCAACGCGAACGCACGGGTCCTCAGCCCCGCCGTGGCGGCCACGCCCACCCAGCGCGGCGCCGGGCCGAACCCGAAGGCGGTCAGCATCCGTTCGTCGAGCATGCCGCGCACCCCGAGCCGGACCGCGGGGCGAAGGAACCCGGGGAACCACGCCGCGAACAGCTCCACCGTGTACTTCCCGATCTCCGCGTTCGTGTCGCTGTAGACGAAGTGCTCCGTCTCGTAGGCGTTCTTGAAGGACAGGAATTCGTCGTACGACTCCGGAATGTCCTTGATCCCCATCCGTCTGCCGACGGCCCGGTAGTAGTGGAACGCGGCCAGGCGTTCGTTGTCGTGCAGCGGCCGCCAGCCGTAGCGCGCCAGCCAGTCGATCGGGTCGTAGACGAACGTCGACAGCACGTACAGCATGTCGTCGTTGGTGATGGCATAGCGGCCGTGCGCCCGGTTGACCACCTTGAGGGCCTCCCGCCCCCGGTCCGAGTCGTAACCGTGCGCCGCCATCTCCGCCATCAGCAGCGCCGTGTCGTCGTAGCGGCGCTGTGGCCGGTCCCGGAACTCGCCGGTCGCCGCGAGCAGCTTCGAGATGCTCGGCACGCAGTATGTGCGGAACAGCGCGAACTCCAGCGCCCGCGTGTAGTCCCAGGGGAACTCCTGCCCCGACGAGATCTGGTAGATCTCCAGGTGGTCACGCTCCGGATCGAGGCCCGCGATCCGGTCCCGCAGGTCATAGCGGCCCATCGGTCACCTTCCCTCTTTTTTGATATTTGATACGGTGACGGCCGATAAAGCGAGAGGTGAGGGGATTGCTTTCCGAGGAGGTCGCCGGCGCCCTGCGCGCCCGGATCATGTCCGGCGAGCTGCGTCCCGGCGCGCGGATCCGCCTCGAGGAGGTCGCCGCGACCCTCGACGTGAGCATCACCCCGGTCCGGGAGGCGCTGCTCACCCTGCGCGGCGAGGACATGGTCGAGTTGCAGCCCCGCCGGGGGTACGTGGTGGCGCCGCTCTCCCGGCAGGACATCCTCGACGTCTTCCAGCTGCAGGGCGACATCGCCGGTGAGCTGGCCGCCCGGGTCGCGGCGGGGATCGGTGAGGCGCAGCTGGCCGAGCTGCGGGTGGCGCACAACAAGGTGGCCCGTGCCCGCAAGGCCGCCGACGTCGAGACCTTCGAGTACGAGTTCCATCGCGCGGTCAACCGGATGGCGCGGTCCCGCAAGCTGAGCTGGTTCCTGCACACCGCCACCCGCTACACCCCCGCCCGCGTCTACTCGGCCGATCCCGGCTGGCGCGAGGGGATGCGCGCCGACCACGAGGCACTGCTGACCGCGTTCGCCGAGGCCGACGCGGACGCCGCGCGCACCGCGATGACCAGGCACTTCACCGATGGGGCGGAGCGCCTGGTCAAACACCTCGACGGCCTGGGCATCTGGGACGCCTGAACCTCACCGGCGCGCCATCACCTGCCGTGGCGGAATCGGAACAGTTTCAGCGCCCGGGCCATCGCCTTCGGATCCCGGTCCAGGCGCATCAGGTCGAGTGGCGCGTGGAAGCGCTGCCGGGTCACCGACTGGGCCCGGGAGAACTCGCGCAGCCCGTCCGCGCCGTGGATGCGCCCGAACCCGGAGTCGCCGACGCCGCCGAACGGCAGTGACGGCACCCCGGCGAACCCGAGCACCGCGTTGATCGAGGCGGCGCCGGTGCGCAGCCGCCGGGCGATCGCGGTCCCGGCGTGCGAGTCCTTCGTGAAGATCGACGCGGCCAGGCCGTACTTCGACGCGTTGGCCAGCCGGATCGCCTCGTCCACGCTGTCCACCGGGTTCACCACGAGCGTCGGCCCGAACGTCTCCTCGGTGACGGCGAGGCTGTCCTCCGGCACCTCGGCCAGGACGACGGCTCCCACCTGGGCCGGCTGGACCGACTCGATCCCGCCGACCACCGCGCGACCGCCACGGGCCAGCGCGTCCTCGACGTGGGAGCGGACGATCGAGGGCTGTTCGGGGGTGGTCATCTTCTGCGGACCGGGCGCCAAAGAGCCCAATTTGTCCAGGAAGGTTTGGTAGACAGAACGTTCTATGTAGACACGCTCCACGCCCGCGCACGTCTGACCCGCGTTGCCGAAACCGCCGAACGCCGCAGCCTGCGCCGCCGCCTCCAGGTCGGCGTCCGCCGCGACGATCATCGCGTCCTTGCCGCCACCCTCCACGACGAGCGGCGTCAGCGTCTCCGCGCACGTGGCCATCACCTTGCGGGCGGTCGCCGCCGACCCGGTGAACGCGATCTTGTCGACGCCGGACCAGGTGAGGGCGGCGCCGACCGTACCGTCCCCGAGAACCACCTGCAGCACCGGCTCACCCGGCACTGCCTGCGCCCACGCGTCGGCCAGCCACTGCCCGGTGCGCGGGGTGTGCTCGCTCGGCTTGAACACCACGGCGTTGCCGGCGGCCAGCGCGTACGACACCGAGCCGAGCGGCGTGTAGACCGGATAGTTCCACGGCCCGATCACCCCGACCACGCCGAGCGGCAGGTACTCGAGGGTGGCCACGTGGTTGGACGCGAGCATCCCCGAGGAGACCTTGCGCCGCCCGAGCACCTTGCCGGCGCTGCGGGCCGCCCAGTCCAGGTGCTCGACGGCGAGCATCACCTCGAGCGCCGCGTCGTCCTGTGACTTGCCGGTCTCCTCCGCGACCAGGGCCGCGAGCTCGCCGATGTGCTGTGCGATGTGCCGTTTCCAGGCCAGCAGGCGGGAGCGGCGTCCGTTGAATCCGAGCCCTCCCCACCAGCGGGCGGCCTCACGGGCCTGGGCGACTGCGGGTCCAACAACGTCGGTGGTCGTCATGCCGGGCTCCTCGGCGTAAATTTGATATTTGATATGTTACGGTCGCTGTCAACATAGCGATTCACCTGCAATAACTCCAGGAAGGTGATGACATGAGTATCGATCTCAGCGACGAGCAGAAGGCCTTCACTCAGGCCGTCGACGACTTCTGCCGCCGCGAGGCCGGCACCCGGGAGCAACGCGGCGACGGCCCGCACCACCCCGGGCTCTACCGCAAGATGGCCGACCTCGGCTGGCTCGGCGTCACCGTCCCCGAGCAGTTCGGCGGCTCCGGCGCCGGCATGCTCGACACCTGCCTGTTCCTGGAGCGCGTCGGATACGGCCAGGCCCCCGTCGGCGGCTTCACCACCAGCGCGATCGTCGCCGCCGCCGTCGAACGCTCCGGCACCGACGAGCAGAAGAAGACCGTCCTCGGCGGTCTGGTCAACGGTCGCGTCTACTCCATCGCGATGAGCGAACCGGAGGCCGGCTCCGACGTCGCGAACCTCTCCTGCCGCGCCGTGGCCACCGACGACGGCTGGGTGATCAACGGCCAGAAGACGTGGATCTCCAACGCCCACATCGCCGACGCGATCCTGCTGGTCGCCCGGACCGGCGGCAGCCCCGGCGACCACCACGGCCTCACCATGCTGCTGATCCCCGCCGACGCGACCGGCCTGAGCATCAAGGGCATCGAGACGATGGGCGGCAAGGAGGTCAACGACGTCTACTTCACCGACGTACGGGTGCCCACCGACGCCGTGGTCGGCGCCGTCGACAAGGGCTGGCAGCAGCTGATGGCCGGCCTCAACGTCGAGCGGCTCATCCTCGCCGCCCTCATGCTCGGCACCGCCCAGCGCGCCTTCGACGACGCGCTCGACTTCATCCGGCAGCGCAAACAGTTCGGCCGGCCGGTCGGCTCGTTCCAGGCGCTACGCCACCGGATCGCCGATCTGGCCACCGAGATCGAGTGCTGCCGCCTGCTCGTCCACCGCGTCGCGACCCTCGTCGACCGCGACCCCGCCAAGGTCCTCCCGCGCGAGAGCTCGATGGTCAAACTCAAGACCACCGAGGTCGCGCGCCAGGTGGCACTGGCCGGCATGCAGATGATGGGCGGCTACGGCTACGCCACCGAGTACGACATGGAACGCCACGTCCGCGCCACCCTCGTCTCCACCATCTACGGCGGCACCAGCGAGATCCAGCGGGACATCATCGGGAAGACCTACGGCCTCTGATCCGGTACGGGCCACGCGCCCGCCGGCGATCCGTGTCACGGCCCGCAGCACCCGCTGCGGGCCGATTGCCGTGGTCAACAGCCAGGTAGTCTCGCCGAATGCTGATCATCGGGAACGTCCTCGCCGCGATCGTGGCGCTCATCCACGTGTACATCGCGGTTCTCGAGATGTTCCTCTGGACCAAGCCGCAGGGCCGCAAGGCGTTCGGTTTCACGCCCGAGTTCGCCGAGCAGACGAAGGTCCTCGGCCTGAACCAGGGCCTCTACAACGGGTTCCTGGCCGCCGGCCTGTTCTGGGGCCTGCTCGGCGGAGGCAAGGCAGTCGTGATCTTCTTCCTGCTCTGCGTGGCGATCGCCGGCATCGTCGGAGCCCTGACCGCCAGCCGCCGCATCATCTACATCCAGACCGTCCCCGCGGCTCTGGCCCTGATCCCGCTGCTGCTGGCCTGACCCCACCCACCCCAGCCACGAAGATCCCGCTGCCACGCACCGCGTCCCAGACGGCCGACCCGGTTCCGCCGGGGTCGAGAACCAGTTCGCCGGCCGTTGTCTCGACGCTCTCGAGACAGCGGTATGACACAGCCGTCCGGAAGCGGCTGAAATCTGTGGGGCGGCGTGGTCCGTACCGAATGGTTAGGGTGTGGCCGTGCCTGAAGCGATCCTGCTCGATGACAAGGACCGGTGGATCGCCGGTGAGGCCGGCATCGCCGTTTTCGCGGACCGGCTGATTCTCGACGCGCGGCCGCCGATCGACGACGTGACGCTGGAGGCGGTCGCGGCGCGGTGTGCGGGGCCGCTGCCCGAGGCGCTGATCGCGTTGTGGCGGACGACCTTCGGCGGGCGCATCGACTACCAGCTGGACGGGCAGGTCTCGTTCACCGAGCTGTTCTTCCCCGGCTCGGACGGCTACAACGACCTGTGGGGCTGGATCGAGCACGAGACCGGATCGGGGACGGTGCGGTTCCTGCCGTTCGGCGGTTTCGAGTACCTGGACCGGCTCTATGTGGACACAGCCGACGGTCCGGGGCACGGCGGGGTCGTCTACTGGCAGCAGGGTCTGCCGCCGGGCTGGGAGTTGAGCGAGGGCGACCGGGCGGACGCGATGGCCGCGGACGTACGGGAACTGTTCGGCCAACTGGCGCTCGAGGACGACCCGTGGGAGTCCGGCGACGCGGATGCCGGCGCTGAGATGCGCGACGCCGTCGACGAGCTGGCCGAGCGGGAGCCGCGGGTCGCCGGGAAGCTGCGGGAGCTGGTGCGGGCGACCGTTCTGGACTGGCGTTCGGCGCTGACCGCGGGCACGATCGCGGACCGGCCCCGGTTGCGGCGGCTCGCCCTGGACCGGGCGGCCGCGGCCGGCGATCGGGATCTGCTGGAGCGGCTCGCGACGGCCGGCTGCGATCTGGCCGAACCGGTCCGTGGCGGCCTCACCCCGATCGATATCGCCCTGGTGAACCGGCGTCTGGACGCGGCCGTACGGTTGCTGGAGCGGCGGGTGCCGGTGACGAACACTCTGCGGACCGGCGCCCACGCGGTGACCGCCGATCTGGCCCGCACGCTGCTGGCGCGCGGTGCGCTGGTCACCGCGGACGCGGTCGGCGGTGCGATCGACAACGAGGATCCGGAGGTGTTGCGCCTGCTCGCGGACCGGCTGCCGTCGTCGGCGGAGATGCGCGCGCACGTGCCCCGGCTGCGGATGCTGGCCGCGCAGGCCGCACACGCCGCCGACCGGTCGGGTGACGGTCGGATGCGTGACCGCGCAACGGTTCTGCGGGAGCTCGCGGCTATGATCACCGCAGGTGCGGGCTCGTAGCGCAGAGGTCGTCGCGTCGGTCTCCAGAACCGAAGGACACCGGTTCGAATCCGGTCGGTCCGCACCCCTGAAGGCCGGTCCGCACCCCTGGAACCTCCCGGTCAGTCCGGCGGCCGCGTGGGTAGGATTCGCGGCGGTGCGGGCTCGTAGCGCAGAGGTCGTCGTGCAGCCTTGCTCAGGCTGAGGACGCCGGTTCGAATCCGGCCGGTCCGCACCCCTTGCTCCTCGGACTGAACCCAGCCCGTCGTCAGCAGGAACAGCGCCGCCGCGTACGTCGTCATGACGAGGACGTCGTGCGCCGGCGCCCGGATACCCGCCGCGCCGAGGCCGATGAGCAGGTCGGAGACGAGGAACAGCGCCCCGCCCGCGGCGACCCTCCGGGAGATGCCGGCCGCTGCCGCCGCCATCGTGGTCAGCGCGAAGCTGTAGATCAGCACCGGCAGGGCGAGGTCGCCGAGCCGTTCCCACAGCAGCAGGTTCGCCAGCGCCCAGAGCAGCCAGTAACCCGCCGCGTGAATCGCCCGGATCGGCCGGAACGCGATGACGAAACAGATCTGCGCGCCGAGGAAGAACCCCATACCGATCAGGAAGGCCATCTGATCCGGTACGAGGAGCGCGATGTCGCCGGCGGTGGCGAACCCGAGTGCCAGGGTGGCCACGTCGCGCCGTCCACGCTGGAGCATCCAGGCGATCAACAGCGGCCCGAGCAGCGGTTTCGCGACCCATTGCACGGCGGTCCAGTCCGCCGCCACGGCGATGACCTCGACCGCGGCGACGACGGCGAAGAACGGGAGGATCATGACGCGGGCTGCCAGCCGGGACGGCCGAAGAGGTATCCGGCCCGGTGCCGCCACGTCTCGGCCCCGCGCAGGTCGCGCCAGATCGCCGTGTACTCGTGGGTGGCGACCCTGAGCGGGTTGTACGTCTGGATGTTGGTGGTCAGGCCGTACCGTACGTGCTCGCCCTCGGGTTCGAAGCTGCCGAACAACCGGTCCCAGACGATCAGGATGCCGCCGTAGTTGCGGTCCAGGTACGGATCGTTGGCGCCGTGGTGCACCCGATGATGCGACGGGGTGTTGAAGAACCATTCGATCGGCCGGGGCAGCCTGTCGATCCGTTCGGTGTGCAGGAAGAACTGGTACGCCAGGCTGATCGACTGCTGCAGGAAGATCATCCACGGCGGGAAGCCGAGCGCGGCGAGCCCGAGCCAGAACGGCAGCGCGGTCATCGGCGTCCAGCTCTGCCGCAGCGCGGTCGAGAGGTTGAAGAACTGGCTGGAGTGGTGCACCACGTGCCCGGCCCACAGCACCCGCACCTCGTGGTGCAGCCGGTGGAACCAGTAGTAGGCGAGGTCGTCGGCGAAGAACAGCAGCACCCAGACCCACCAGTCGCCCGGGTCCAGCTTGAACGGGCTGATCACGTACAGGCCGGCGAACGCCACCGCGGTGACCAGTTTCCACGGCACGCCGATGACCTGGCTGCCGAAACCCATGGTGAGGCTGGTGGCGGTGTCGCGTGCCTCGTAGCCGCGCTCCTCGTCGTCCGGCAGGAACCGGAACGACAGGACTTCCATCACGATCAGCAGCAGGAACGCCGGTACGGCGTAGAGGACGGCGGGAATCATCGGCGCTCGGCCCTTTCGCTGGGGGCGGGAGGGGCTTCTCCGCCGCCGGAGAGGGCAGCGGGGACGGGTGGGGTGAGCAGCGACCGGGCCGCGGCTTCGGCGCCCGCGGCGTCGCCGGAATCGATCAGCGTGGCGAGGCGGCGGTGGGCCGCCACGTCGAGCAGCTCGGCGGCACGCAGATGCGGCGGCACGTGGCCGACGGCCAGGTCGCCCGCGGTGAGGCTGTTGTACGCCAGCAGGTACGCGATGTTGCCGCAGCCCTCGATGATGCGCCGCCACACGGCCAGGTCGGCCGCGCCCATCGCCGCGAGATCGGGAACCGCGGCGGCGTACGCCTCGACGGCCTCGATGACCGCGGCGCGCGCCTGCCCGCTGCCGCGTTGCGCGCAGAGCCGGGCCGCGTCGGCGCCGATGCTGACCCGCATCTCCATCATGTCGCGGGCCAGCGTCGGCACCGGCAGCACGTCACCGGCCTGGGTGAGCGCCATGGCCAGGTCGAGCCCGGCGGTGGCCCGCCAGTCCTGCACGCGGGTCGCGCCGCCCTGACTGACCCGGACCAGGCCGAGCTGCTGCAGGCGGCGCAGCGCCTCGCGGATCGCATGCCGGTTGACCCCGAACGAGGTGGCCAGCTCCCGTTCGCTGGGCAGGGCGTCGCCGGCCGCATAGCGACCGCCGAGGACGGCGTCTCGTAGCCGTCCGAACACCTGATCCGAGACGGACTGCCTGTCGAGCGGTGCGAACGTCATGGCGGGCAGTGTGCCCGCCATGACGTCAACCCGTCAACTGGTTGGACCAGTTGGATTCAAGACCGGATTCAACGGCCGATGCTGTACGGGGAGACCGTGATCCGGTCGATCAACGGCGCGAACCTCGAGCGCAGCAGCACGTCCGGCCAGGTCTGGGACGCGTACGTCGTGCCGTCGAAGTTCGGCAGTTCCGCCGACGAGAACGTCACCGTGTTCTGACCCTTCTTCAACGTCACCGGCACCGTCAGCTCCCAGAAGTTGTTGTCGTGGAAGCTGTGCGGGAACAGCACCCGCTCGGCCGCCGCGCCGTTGACCGTGATGTCCGCGTGCCGGGCCAGCGGATCCGGGTTGTAGTGCGTGGCCACGGCCTGTTCCGGGTTCGAGTAGCGGATCCGCATCGCGTGGACGCCGGCCCGGTCCGCGCCGACCGTGAACGTCAGCGTGTTCGCACCGGTCACCCCGGTGACCGCCTGACCGCCGCCGGCCAGGGACTTCGCCGTGACCGTGGCGGTGCCGGCCAGGGTGGCGGCCTCGGCCTCGTAGGTGACCGCGCGCAGCCCTCCGCTGGTCCGGCGCACGTCGAGACGGTCGATCGTGCTGTTGCGATCGATGCCGGTCACCACGACCTTGTTGACGCCGCCGGAGAGCGAGACCGCCGCCTTCCGGCCCTGCACCGCCTGACCGTTCACCATGATCTTGACGTTGCCGCTGGTCACCGCGGCGATCGTGGACTCGGTGTCGGCAGGGGAGTACACCCAGAACGTGGCCGTCCCGCCGCGGCCCAGCTCGGCGCCACCGGTGACGGCACGGGCGCGATCGAGATCGGCCAGCTCCGCCTCGTAGACGTCGGTCGCCGCCGCCGGATTCGGCAGGGACAGCGTGATCCGGTCGACGATCGCGTCGCCCTTCGTGGCCCGTACGCCGTCGAGGCTCCTCGCCGCCAGCGAGATGGTGTGCGTTCCCTTGGTGAGCTGCACCTTCGTGTCGGTGTGGTCCCAGACCACCCACTTGTAGCCGAGCGGCAGGAACACCTCCTGCTCGGCGGCACCGTCGACGCGCAGGAACACGTTCGTCGGCCCCTGCTCGCGTACCAGATCGAAGGTGTTCAGAGAATTGGCGAACACGCTCAGGTCATAGGCGCCGTCCCGGGGCACGTCGACGGTGAAGTCGAGGACACCGTCACTGCCCGTGCGCAGACCGCCGACGTTGTAGCGACCCGACGTGTAGAACTTGGACACGTCCGACGGCGACCCCTCGGGCCCGTTGCGGCTGTAACCACCGCCGGTGTACTTCGCGTCCTCCGCCTCGAACGAGCCCCGCCACAGGGCGGGCGTCTTCGCGGTCGAGCTCTTCCCTGCCGGGGCGAGGATGATCTCGTACGCCGACGACTCGGCCAGCTCGTCGAACTCGAACGCCACCGCACCGCCACTGACCTTGACGTCCCTCTCGGCGATCAGCCGGGGCTGCGCCGAGTCGCCGACCTGCCCGGTCCACGGGATCTCCCGGATCCACGCGTGCACGGTCCGGCCCAGGTACTTCGGCACGTTGTCGAACCGGATGTAACCGGCGCTCGTGGCACCGCCGAAGATGGCCCGCGCCTGCTTGCGGGCCGAGTCGACGGTCGCGACGCCCTGGAGCGAGTAGTTGCGGCCCGGGTACGGCGGTGTCACCTTGACGGTCTGACCGGTCATGCTCCCGTAGGCGTTGTACAGCCACCACTGGCCGTTGCCGCGGTTGGCCTGCACCGCCGAGTCGGACAGGTTGCCGTCGATGTTCCAGTACGCGATGTCGGCGTCGACCTTGGACTCCTCGATCGCCGAGATCCACTGGATCATCTGGCCCGGCACCGAGGTGTGGTAGTTGAACGCGTACTCGTTGATGTTGATCGGCAGTTCCTCGCCGAGGATCTCCTTCTCCCACTGCCGGTACTTCGCGACGCTCTCGCGGACCGCCTCGGGGTGGCTCAGTTCGTGCCAGGTGATGACGTCCGGGACGGTGCCGGCCGCCTTCGTGTGCGTGAGGAAGCCCTTGACCTGGTCGAACAGGATGCTGGTGTTCGGGCCGGCGATCCGCGCGCCCGGCATCCTGGCCTTGATCAGCGCGTACACGTCGTCCCAGGCCTCGAAGTAGTCGTCCGGGTCGCTGAGCCAGCTGACGCCGTCGTAACTCCACTGGCCGGTGCCGAACATGTTGCCCTCGGGCTCGTTGAACGGCACGAAGACGACGTTGTCCTGATACTCCGGCTCCAGCGTGAGGACCTGGTCGACCTGCTTGGCGATCTTGTCCTTGAAGAGGTTCAGCTTCTCCTCGGGTGTGGTGCCCGGCCACTGGTACGGGAAGCCGCGGTGGATGTCGGTCATGTAGATGTAGGTGTCACCGCCGGTGCTGTCGGCCAGCGGTTTCACGACTTCCAGCGCGTCGGCGCCGGGATGCTGCGGTCCGTCCTGGGCCTTGGTCGAGACGGTACGCAGGCGCATGCCCTCGATAAGGTTGTTCGTCGGGACACCGTCACCGTAGAGGCCGTACAGCGTGCCCGACGCGCCGCCGTGGAACGGGCCGGTCGTGTCGGCCAGGTCGATGACCAGCTCACCCTCGCGGATCACCGTGACGTCTGCCGTCACCGTGCGTCCGGCAGCCGTACCGGTCACCGTGAAGGTGCCCCGCTGTGCGTACTGGGCGGGGTCGACGGCTCCCCACGTGATCGGGACGCTCCGGTCGTACCCATCGGTGAATTGGCCCCTGACGTCTGCCGGCATGGCCGGCGCCGTCCCGATCGTGGTGCGCACGTCGAAGGTGGTCTCGGCGAGGCCGGTCACGGTGGGTGGGGTGACGCCGGACTCCTCGGCGACCTGCGCGGGGGTCAGTGCCGTGCCGTAGATGCGGAACGAGTCGATCGCCCCGTCGAAGAGCGGGTCCGGGTAGAACGACCTGCCGAGGAAACCCGCTGACGTGGTCTGTGCGTCCAGCAGGTCGGCGGCGGTCACGGTGGTCGCGGCCGCACCGGCGGCGACTCCGTCCAGGTACGTGGTGAGCCGCCCTCCGCCGAGGGTGACCGTGATCGTCCGCCACGCGTTCGAGGGCAGCGCGGCGTATCCCGTGACCTGTGCCTCCGCGCCCGCGAAGTCCTTGGTGGCGGCGGTACGCAGCCGGCCGTCGCCGTTGTAGGGGGTGGTGAACAGGTAGCGGCCGGTGTCCTTGCCGAGCGCGTAGATCCACTGCCAGGGGGCCGTCGTGCCGTCCCACCTGACGCGGGTGGAGACGGTGAGATCGGTGCGGCCCTCGAGGGCCGCCCGGGGGATCGTGACGTAGGCGCCGTTCGAGGTGGGTGCGCCGCCGGGCAGTTGCAGGGCGCCGTCGGCGAAGACCGCGGTACCGCCGTTGACCAGGGTGCCGTCGAGGCCGTTGCCGGAGCTGTCGGTGACGACGCCGGGAGTGTCGAACTCATAGGCCAGCACCGGGGCCGGCAGATCGGCGGCGTGCACGGGTGTCGCGGGGGCCGCGGCGAGGAGCACGGCTAGGACGGGGACTTTCCAGGCTCTCATGGGTCGCTCCAAGGCTGGGGTGCTCCCTAGCGTGTGAGCGTTAACAAATGAACGCTTGGCAAGCGATTGCGTTCTGTCAACGAGGGATTTCGGCCAGGTTACGAACTCAAACCACAACCGTCAATGCCTCGCCAGGAAATCGTTTGCCTCTCGCTCGCGGTGGTCCGTGGGCCACCGGCTGTGTCTCACTGTCGTCTCAGCGTGCTCGAGACGGCGGTGTGGGCCGGCTGGGTCTGGTGGCTGTGTCTCACCGTTGTCTCACCGTTGTCTCAGCGTGCTCGAGGCAGCGGTATGACACGGCTGGGGGGTTACACCGCCGTGGACGCCCGGGGGACCAGGCGGCAGGGGCGGGCGTGCTGGCCGTGCGCGGGGGAACCGTTGATCGCCGCGAGCAACCGCTCGGCGGCCGTGCGCCCGATTCCCTCCAGATCCATGTCGACGCTGGTCAGGGCCGGCTGGCAGCCGTCGACCATGACGTCCCAGTTGTCGAAGCCGACCAGGGCGATGTCCCGGGGGATCACCTTGCCGGCCTTGGTCAGCGCCTCGGCCAGCCCGCGGGCGATCTGGTCGCTGCCGCAAAACACCGCGTCCACGTCCGCGCCCGTGGAGAGCAGGATCCCGGCGGCCTGCCGGCCCCACGCCTCGCTCCACTCGCCGTACAGGGTGGGCGTCGCGAGCCGCAGGCCCTCCGCTGCCAGGGTGTCCACCGCGCCCTGCGCCCGGATCGTCGCCGAGTGGTGGTGCTCGGGCCCGGTGACGTGCGCGATCCGGCGGCGGCCGATGGCCAGCAGGTGCTGCACGGCCCGGCGGGATCCGTCGGCCTCGTCCGGCACCACCGAGCAGTCCTGCGGGTCGGCCGAGCTGATGAAGGCGTAGACCACCGGTACCGGCAGCCCGACCCCGATCGGCGCGCGGGCCTGGGTCCGCCGGCCGGTCACTATGATCCCGTCCACCTTGCGGCTGAGCAGCGTACGCAGGTAGTACTGCTCGCGGATCGGGTCGTCCCGGGCGTCGCACAGGAAGATCGACATCTGCCCGGCCCCGAGCGCGTCCTCGGCGCCGAGAAGGACCGGGATGCTGAATCGCCCGATGCTGTCCGTGGTGATCATGCCGACCGTGTAGGTGCGGCCGGTCTGCAGCGACCGGGCCGCCGCGTTGGCGACGAATCCGAGCTGCTCGGCGGCCTGCTGCACACGTAACCGGGTCTCCGGCCGCAGGGCTCCGCGGCCGTTGAGCGCTTTGGAGGCCGTCCCGGTCGAGACCCCCGCGAGCGCGGCCACCTGACTGATGGTCACCGCGCGGTCCATGGTGCTGATTGTTTCCTCCCCGGTTTCCTAGCGTGTCTGACACGCCGTGCTTCATGCGACCGTAACTTGGTCTTGACATGCGAGCAAGGCGCTACCTAGCGTCTAGGCAATCGATTTCCTAGCGATTCCTTCTCGACGGATCGCAGCCCCTCCCGCAACCTCCTCCATGTGCAAGGGGAACCAATATGTCCACTCTGCGTTCCGCGGCGGCGCTCGCCCTCGCGGCCTGCCTCCTGACCGGGTGCTCCAACTCCACCGGCACCGGTTCCGGCGACGGCGGATCCGCCGCCGGCGGTGACTATCAGATCTGGGATCCGTATCCGCAGTTCGACGACAGCTCGGACTGGGTGAAGCTGCTGACCAAGTGCGGCACCGATGCCGGCGTCACGGTCAAGCGGACCGGCTACGACACTACCGATCTCACCAACAAGGCTCTGCTCGCCGCGCAGCAGGGCAACTCGCCGGACGTATTGATCGTCGACAACCCGGTCGTGTCGACCCTCGCCGATGCCGGTGTCCTCACCACGGCCGACGAGCTCAAGGTCGACACCTCGGCCGTCGAGCCGAACCTGCTCGCCGCCGGGCAGATCGGCGGCAAGACGTACGGCATCCCGATCGGCGCCAACACCCTCGCCCTCTACTACAACAAGAAGATCCTCGACGCCGCCGAGGTCGACCCCACCGCGATCAAGGACTGGGCGTCGCTGACCAGCGCGCTGGAGAAGGTCAAGGCGTCCGGCAAGAAGGGCATCACGTTCTCGGCGATCGGCACCGAGGAGGGCTCGTTCCAGTTCCTGCCCTGGTTCTGGGGAGCGGGCGCCAATCTGACCCAGCTCGACTCGCCGCAGGGCGTGGCGTCGCTGGAGCTCTGGAACGGCTGGCTCAAGAACGGGTACGCGCCGAACTCGGTGCTCAACAACACGCAGACCACCAGCTGGCAGGAGTTCGCCGCCGGTGACTTCGCGTTCAGCGAGAACGGCACGTGGCAGCTGGCCAACGCCAAGAAGACCGGCTTCGAGTACGGCATCATCCCGATCCCGTCCCAGGCCGGTGGCACCGCACCCGCACCGACCGGCGGCGAGTTCGTCACCGCCCCGGTGCAGTCCGAGACCGCCCGGTACGCGGTCACCGAGAAGCTGATCGCCTGCCTGACCAGCGCGGACAACGCCCTCACCACCGACACGACGCTGTCCTACATCGCGGCCACCGAAGCGGTGCAGCAGAAGCAGGTCGCCGCGAACTCCGAGCTCACCGTCTGGGTCGAGGCGGTCAAGGCGGCCAAGGGCCGGACCAGTGACGACCTCGGCACCAAGTACCCGAAGATCTCGCAGCCACTGTGGACCGCGTTCCAGGCCGCGCTGAGCGGTTCGGCCTCCCCGGCGGACGCCCTGAAGACCGCCCAGACGACAGCGGCAGCGGCCACCAAGTGACGACGGAAGTATCCAGCCTCGTCCGGACGCGGGAGAACACCGCCCGTGTCCGGCGTGGCCGGGGGCACTGGACGGCCTGGGCGTTCCTGGCTCCGATCGTGATCTACCTGCTTGCCTTCTACGCCTACCCGCTGTACCGCAACCTGGACCTGAGCCTGCGGCACTACACGGTCCGCAGCTTCGTACAGGGCGACGCGCCGTTCTCCGGCCTCGACAACTACCGCGACGTGTTCGCCGATCCGGCGTTCGGCCCGGCGTTCCTGCACACGCTGACGTTCACGGTCGTCAGCATCGCGTTCCAGTTCGCGATCGGGCTCGCCCTGGCCGTGTTCTTCGCGCAGAACTTCAGGCTGTCGGCGACGTTGCGGGCGCTGTTCCTGGTGCCGTGGCTGCTCCCGCTGATCGTCAGCGCGTCGACGTGGTCGTGGATGCTCAACAGTGACTCCGGGATCGTCAACCACGCTCTCGGACTGATCGGTGTGGACCCGGTCAACTGGCTGACCTCGCCGGACTGGGCGCTGACCAGCGTCATCATCGCGAACATCTGGATCGGCATCCCGTTCAACCTGGTGGTGCTCTACAGCGGACTGCAGGCCATCCCGTGCGAGATCTACGAGGCCGCCGCACTGGACGGCGCCAACGGCCGGCAACGCTTCTGGCGGGTCACGTTCCCGCTGCTGCGGCCGGTCTCGGCGATCACACTGCTGCTCGGTCTGGTCTACACGCTCAAGGTCTTCGACCTGATCTGGATCATGACGAAGGGTGGCCCGGCGGACGCGTCCACAACGTTCGCCACCTGGTCGTACCGCTTCAGCTTCGGCAGTCTGCTGCCCGAGTTCGGTCCCGGAGCCGCGGTCGGCAACCTGCTGATCCTCATGGCACTGTTCTTCGGCCTGCTCTACATCCGGTTCCAGAGGAGGCAGGCATGAGGTACGCGGCAGTTCTCAGATACGCAAAGACCGTGCTCGGCCTGTTCTTCACGGCGATCATGCTGTTCCCGGTCTACTGGATGATCAACGTGTCGTTCACCAGGGACAACGACATGCGGGCCGACCCACCGCACCTGTTCCCGTGGAACGGGACCCTGGAGGGCTACCGCGCCGTCTTCGAGCAGCAGTTGCCGTACCTCGGAACGTCCTTGGTCGTCGGTCTCGGCACCGTCGCCCTGACGCTCGTGCTCTCCGCGCCCGCCGGATACGCCCTGGCCAAGCTCCGCCCGAAGGGCGGCGGCGCGCTCAGCTTCGTCCTGCTGATCGCGCAGATGATCCCCGGAATCATCATGGCGATGGGCTTCTACGCCATCTACCTGCGCCTCGGCGTCCTCAACACGGTCGGTGGCCTGATCCTCGCGGACTCGACGATCGCCGTCCCGTTCGGCGTGCTGATCTTCACGGCGTTCATGTCCGGCATCCCCGACGAGCTGATCAACGCGGCGCTCATCGACGGCGCGTCGAAGTGGCGCACGTTCGTCTCGGTGATCCTGCCGGTGTCCCGCAACGCGATCGTCACGGTCAGCCTGTTCGCGTTCCTGTGGGCGTGGTCGGACTTCGTCTTCGCCACGACGCTCGACGGCGGCGGTGACGCCCAGCCGATCACCCTCGGCATCTACCACTACATCGGCAACAACAACCAGCAGTGGAACGCGATCATGGCGACCGCCGTGGTCGCGTCGATTCCCGCGACGCTGCTGCTCATCCTGGCCCAGCGTTACGTGGCCGCCGGTGTGACCGCCGGCGCCGTCAAGGACTAGAGGATCCAATGAGCTCTGTTTTCCACGGTCCCGTCGCGCCCACCCCGCAGGCGATCGGCACCCTGTGGCCGCTGCCCGCCAACACGGTGCGGCTCGCGCCGGACGGTCTGCTCGGCGGCTGGCAGGCCCGCAACACCGAGGCCACCCTGCCGCACTGCGTGGCCCGGCTCGACACGTACGGCAACCTCGACAACCTGCGCAGGGTCACCGGCGATTCGGACGCCGACTACCGCGGGTACTGGTTCGCCGACACCGACGTGCACAAGAGCCTGGAGGCGGCGTTCTGGTCGGGGACCGCCGGTGAGTTCGCCGCGGAGACGGCCGCGCTGCTGGAGAAGGCCCAGGACCCGGACGGCTACCTGGTCACCTACTACCAGGACCCGGACAAGCGTGACCGGCAGTGGAACGAGCTGCACTTCAGCCACGAGATGTACACGGCCGGGCACCTGATCCAGGCGGCGGTCGCGGCGGCGCGTTCCGCGCCCGGAGATGCGGTGGCTCAGCAGGTCGTGTCGGTCGCGCGCCGTTTCGCCGACCTTCTGATCCTGCGGTACGGGGACTCGCGCGAGACCGACGGCCATCCCGAGGTGGAGACCGCGCTCGCCGAGTTGTACCGGGTGACCGGGCATCGGCCGTACCTCGACCTGGCCGCCCGTTTCCTGGACAACCGTGGCCACGGAACCCTCGGGCCCGGCCGGTTCGGCGCCGCCTACTACCAGGACCATCAGCCGTTGCGTGAGGTGGACGAGGTCAGCGGCCATGTGGTCCGGCAGCTCTACCTGCTGGCCGGCGCCGTCGACGTGGCCGTCGAGACCCGTGATGAGGCGCTGCTGGCCAAGACCGAGCAGCTGTGGGACTCGGCGCTGGACAGCCGCACCTACCTGACCGGCGGCCAGGGTTCCCGGCACCGCGACGAGGCGTACGGCGACGCGTACGAGTTGCCGCCGGACCGCGCCTACGCCGAGACGTGTGCCGCCATCGCCAGTTTCCAGCTCGCCTGGCGGCTGCTGCTGGCCACCGGCAAGGTGAAATACGCCGACGAGATGGAACGTGTGCTGCACAACGCGATCGCCGCGAGCACCGCCGCCGACGGGAAGGCGTTCTTCTACTCGACCCCGCTGCAGCGGCGCACCGGCCACGACAGCGGCGACGAGAACGCGCCCGGCCACCGCCTCGACTGGTACGAGTGCGCGTGCTGCCCGCCGAATCTGGCCCGGCTGATGGCGTCACTGCACACGTACGCCGCCACCGGTGACGACAGCGGCCTCCAGCTGCACCTCTACGGCGCGGGAACCTTCGCCTCGAGTGGGTTCGGTGTCGACGTGCGCACCCGTTACCCGTGGGACGAGCAGGTCACCGTGACCGTCACCGACACCCCGGCCGAGCCGTGGACCCTGTCGTTGCGCGTGCCGGCCTGGTGCTCCGACGTGCGGCTGACCGTCAACGGCACCCCGGCCCCGGCCCGAACGCAGGACGGCTACCTGCGCCTGCACCGCATCTGGCATCCGGGCGACGAGGTCGTGCTGACCCTGGCCATGCCGGCCCGCCTGGTCGCCGCGCACCCGCGGGTCGACGCCGTCCGCGGCGCCGCCGCCCTGATGCGTGGCCCGATCGTGTACTGCCTCGAACACGCCGACATGCCCGCCGGCGGGACGCTGTTCGAGGACTACGAACTCGACCCGGCGTCACCGGCCGCGGTCGCCTTCCACAGCACCGGACTCTTCCCGGTCACGCTGCGCGTCCGGGTCCGTGCCCGGGCACCCGAGAACCGGCCGCTCTACCGCGACCTGCGCAGCGGCGGCTCCACGGCGGCGACCACGACGGTCACCGCCGTCCCCTACTTCCTGTCGGCCAACCGGGAACCCGGCCCGATGCGGGTCTGGATCCCGCTCACCGCACAGGAGGACCAACCGTCCCCCTAACCCCCTTCGAGGTGACACCGTGCGCCACCGCATCCCCGCCGCACTGTTGCTCGTCCTGGCCGGGCTGGCCGTCCCCAGCCCGGCACAGGCCGCAGGCAACACCCTCACCGTCGACGTCGGCACCGTCGTGCGCCCCGTCACGCACGTCGCGTCCGGCGGCCTCTACGCCGTCGACACCGGCACCAAGCCGCCGCTGGAGCAGCTCTACCCGCTGCGGCTCAACCACCTCACCCAGCCGCCGCCCGGCGTGCAGCAGCTCGGCAACGGCGCCACCACACCCTGCTGCGACGGCAACCTGGCCGCCGGGAAGATCACCAGCGCCGGCGCTCAGCAGTTCTGGCGGCTGCCGGACATCTACAAGGACTTCCCGTACCGGTGGGTCAGCTGGGCCGACTGGGAGTCCAAGGTCCGCACCATGGTCAACACCCGGCTGGCGGCCGGCGGCACCACCAACGTCGACGGCTACGAGCTCTGGAACGAACCGGACTGGACCTGGAACACCAGCGCCGCCGGCACCTTCAACGCCGGGTGGACCCGTACCCACCGTTTGATCCGATCCCTCGACACGGTCACCCCGATCGTCGGGCCCAGCCACTCGGTCTACAACCACGACTGGATGGTCAGCTTCCTCACCAACGCCCGCGACACCGGCACGCTGCCCGACGTGATCGTCTGGCACGAGCTGGAGAACGACAAATACCTCCAGGTCGAAGCGCACGTGGCCGACTACCGGGCGATCGAGCGGTCCCTCGGCATCTCCGCGCGACCGATTTCGATCAACGAGTACGCGTCGCCGTCGCAGGTCGACATCCCGAGCGTGGCCGTGCACTACATGGCGGTCTTCGAACGGCACGGGATCCGGTCGGCGGAACGGGCCTACTGGTACGAGGCCGGCACCCTCAACGGCCTGCTGCACAACAACCTGCCCACCTCGTCGTACTGGACCTACCGGTGGTACGGCGACATGGCCGGCAACATCGTGCGGACCGTCCCCGGCTCGTGGCTGGAGGGCGTCGCCGCCTACGACGGCACCCGCAAGATCGTGAACGTGGTGTTCGGCGGCGACAGCGGGAACAACACGGTCCGGGTCACCGGGCTCGGCGCGCTCGGCTCCCAGGTGCGGGTCACCCTGTCCCGCAGCGGCACCACCGGCCGGTTCACCAACCAGTCCGCCCCGATCAGCGTCTCGAGCGGCACCTACACGGTCTCCGGCGGGGTGATCAGCGTGCCCGTCACCGGAATGGACGCGTGGGACTCGTACCAGCTGCTCGTCACCCCGACCTCGGGCGTGCCGGCGTGGCAACAGCGTTACGAGGCGGAGAACGCCACGGTCGTCAACGCGAACCGGTTCTCCAGCGGGTCGGCGTCCAGCGGCGGTTTCGTCGGTCAGATCGACGGCTCCGCCAACTCGCGCAACCAGTCGTTCGTCGACTTCCTGGTCAACGTGCCGGCCGCGCGGTCGTACACGATGACGATCGGCTACGCCAACGGTACGGGGGCCACCGCCACCCACGGTCTGGCGTACAACGGCAGTGCCTGGCAGACGGTCAGCTACCCGCCGACCGCGGCCTGGGGCGTCTTCGGCTCGACGGTGAACACCACGGTCAACCTGCGTGCCGGCTGGAACACCATCCGCCTGGCCAAGGGCTCGCCGTTCTTCGCCGGCGGCACCGGTTACGCCGAACTCGACTACATCAACCTGGCCTGACAGTGCATGAGGGGGCGCCGTCCGCGGACGGCGCCCCCTCACCGGGAGATCAACGGATCAGTATTGATAGCTGCGGTTGCGCGACCTCCGGCGGCGGCGCGGGTCCTGCATCAGCTTGCGTGACAGCAGGAACGCCACACCCACGCCGACGACGACCACGACACCGACCACGGGCAGGCTCACCGACGGCGTACCGCCGTTGGCATCCGCGGACTGCAGCACCGGGCTGGCCGCCTTCGTGGTGGCGGCGGCGTTCGGCGGCGGCGCGGTCGGCAGCGACTCGAAGTCGACGATGCCGCTGCTCTCCAGCAGCGTCAGGTGCGTCATCACGAACTGGTTGGTCCGCTGGGCCAGTTTGCGGACGGTGTCGTTGCGGGTGCTGGTCCGGATCGTCGCGATCGCCGGGAAGATCTTGCCGTGGGCGGCACGCAGGCGGTCGACGTAGATCTGGTCGAACTCCTCGCCCTTGGCGGCCTCCATCTCGTCGAGCCAGCCCTGCTGATCCTTGTTCGGCTTGTCCGGCAGATCGACGTCGAGTTTCTTCGCCGCGGCCTCGACCAGCGCGTCCAGCGACCCGTGCTGCGCGGCGATGTCCTCCCCGATCTTCTTGATCCGGTTGCTGTTCGACCGGGTCTGCGCCATCTCGCCGGCCGGGATCTCCCACAGCCCGGCGAGCTTCACCTTGATCACGAAGTCGATGTCGGCCTCGGCGACGTTGCCCTCGCCCGTGTCGGTCAGGAGGTTGTTCGGCGGGTTCGGCACGCCGGGCTCGGCGTACGCGGCCCGGGGATCGAACAGGACGAGCGCCAGCGCGGCGATCATGAGCGCGGTCAGCCGACGGGGCGCGGCGGACGAGCGGACGACAGCTAGCACGTTGTGCCTCCATGACCTGTGTATGACCTGTGCGGTTGTCCCGGTTGAGGAAGACCACGGATAACCGGCCGTGTCGGATCAACGGAAGTCGTTCGATCTTCGAAATCGAGGTGCTGTCCGGAATGAGTCAGCGCCCTGGTGTCCTGTGTGGAATCGTCGGGACATGGTGAAACTCGGCCTCAGTTTGCCCCAGTTCAGTCACTTCTCGCCCGGCCCGGACGTGGTCGCCGCCGCGCGAGCGATCGAGGAGATCGGCTACGACAGCCTGTGGGTTTTCGAGCGGGTGCTCGTACCCGAGGACCAGAGCGGCCCGCACGGCCTCTACAACGTTCCCGGGCTGCCGTGGCCGGACGTCTACCGGGGTGTCTCCGACGCGCTGATCACGCTGACCGTCGCGGCCGCCGTCACCGAACGGATCGAACTGGCCACCGGCGTGCTGGTGGTACCGCTGCACCTGCCGATGCGGCTGGCCCGGGAGCTCGCGACGCTGGACGCGGCCTCGGGTGGCCGGCTCACCGCCGGGCTCGGCGTGGGCTGGTCGCCCGACGAATTCGCCGCCGCCGCGCCGGTGCCGCTCAGCGAGCGCGGGCGGGCCCTCGACGAGTTCCTGGACATCGCGGCCGCCGTGTGGGGCCCGAATCCGGTCAGCTACGCGACGTCGCGGTACGAGGTGACCACCGCCGACGTCGGCCCCAAGCCGGCCCACCGCATCCCGATCCTGCTCGGTGCGGGGCCTGCCTCGCAGCGGGCGCTCAAGCGGGTGGTCGACCGTGCCGACGGCTGGGTCGCCACCGGTGTCACACCGGAGCAGGTGGCCGCCACCCTCGGGCGCCTGCGGGAGGCGGCCGAGCGGGCCGGACGCGAGACGCCGATCAGCTGCACCGTTCAGATCTCCGTACTGTCGCTGACCGCGCAGTCCCTCGAACCGCGGCAGCCGCTCGCCGCGAGCATGTCGCAGCTGGTCGACGACGTGGCGGCCTTCGCCGAGGCCGGCGCCGACCACGTCTACCTGACGCTGCCCGCCGCGGCCCGCGACGTGAAGGACCTGATCGACCGCGCGGCCGAGCTCCACGGGGCAGTGCGCACGGCCGGCATCTGAGCCCTACCGGGACGGAGTCACTGCCAGCGGCTCCGCCCCGTTCCTCCGTCCTCGCCTTGGACCTGTCTTACGCCTAGGTGTCGTAATTCACGTTCACCCTTGACTTCTAGTCGATAGCCAAGGCAGGCTCGTAGTACGCCCGACCCGGGGCGTGGGGAGGAGCAATCGTGACCGACGGCGTTACCGCTGGGCCGGCAGCGGCCCGCGACTTCGACGGCCTCTACAAGAATCTGCTGGCACGCCATCCACGCGACGCGTTACAGGTGCTGTGTGGTGCCCGGCTCGGTGAGCGGGAGGTGATCCTCGACGGGCCCACCGAGTTGCCGCGCCAGCGCAGCCTGCAGCGTGACAAGGTGTTCCTGGTCCACCACGACGACAGCTGGCCCGCCGACGTCTATCACGTCGAGGTGCAGGTCAAGCGGACCGACGACTTCCAGGAGCGGATGGTCGCCTACTGGGCGGGCCTCGTCCTCAAATACCGCCGCACCGATCACCGGATCCATCAGGTGGTGATCTGGCCGCTCGGTGGGGGATATCCCGGCAGCTTTCATCGCGACCAGGCCCGGCTCGACTATCGGGTCGTCAACGTGCCCGAGGACCTGGACCCGGCCGCTTTGCTGGCCGGTCCGCTGGCGCCGCTCGCGCTCTGGTCCAGGAAAGCGCCACCCGACGTAGTCGAACGCGTCGTCGACCGGATCGCCGCGACCGCCGACCCGCTCGCAATCCAGATCCTCGAAGCGCTGGAGAGGGGAGGCATGAACAACATCCTCGAACAGTCCGAGTCCGGCCGCGATATCGCCCGTCGTAACCGGGCCGAGGGACATTTCGACTCGATGCAGGCCCTGCTGCGGGCCAGATTCGGTGACATCGATGATCTAGACGATCTTGCCCGCCGATTGGCCGACGGCGACCATGTCGGCAACATCGCCCGCATTGTCGACGGTGTCACACTCGAGGACCTGCGGGCGATCGGTTGATCAGGGAACGGATCGAAAATTCCGAGAATTCTGAGGCCGGCCGCGAAATTGCCCGTCGCGACTGGACCAGAGGTTTCGCCCAAGGGTATGGGGAGGTCATCGGCGAGACGATCGGGCGGGTCGTCGAGCGAGCCTTCGATGAAGGGCGCCGGAAAGGGTGTGCCGACTCGATGGATCTGATCTTGCTGGCCGCGTTCGGTGGGACGGGTGATTCTGTCGGCCTCGCCCGCGAGCTGGCTGAGAGCGATCTCGAGGGAATATCCGGCGCATCGTTGCCGGTGCCACGTTGGATGAGCTGAGGAGTCCCAGCCGAGCAGGTTGATGCCGAGCTTCGCGGTGCCCGACGAGTTGTAGTAGTGGTAGACGAGCACGTCGGCGTCGGTGTCGGTGAAGACGGCGGTGTGGCCCGGGCCGTAGATGCTGCCGTGTGTCGCCAGGATCTCGGTGCCGCCACCGGCGGTGGTGTAGGTGCCGGCGCGGTCGCGGTATGGACCGGTGATGCTCGTCGAGCGGGCGACCATGGTGCGGTACGTGCTGGACGCGCCCCGGCAGCAGAAGCCGAACGACATGAACAGGTAGTAGTAGCCGTTGCCGCCGGTGTAGGAGCTGGCCCACGACGTGCCGTTCGGGAACGCCCGGCCCGCGTCGGTGAGTGCCGGTGCAGCCCGCGAGCCGCCTTGTCGGGCCGGTGTCCCGCCCGCGTCGCGCCTGCCCAGCCTCGGTGGGTTCGCGTAGCGCGTACAAAATCTAAGGTTTTGTCTGCTCTTGCCGAACCACAGGCCTGGATGGTTCGCGGACGCGGACCGCAGGCGAGGGAGCAGACATGGGCGCATCGGCGGAGCGGTGGTTCGGGGTCGGACGCAGCCTGGCGGCGGACCCGGCCAAGGCCGGAGCCGAAGCCTGCCGCGAAGCGCTCGGCGGACGCCGCGCCGGACTACTGGTCGTCTTCGCGTCGCTCACCCACGCCACCCGAGAGATGGCCGAGGCCGTCCACGCCGAAGCCGGCGGCGACGTACTGATGATCGGCTGCTCGACGTCCGGCGAGTTCACGCCCGACGGCCGCGGCGCCGGCGTCGTCGTCAACGCGCTCGGCGGCTACGACGTGTCGGTGCGCGCGGTGCCGCACGACAGCGTCGACCTGTACGAGGCCGGCATCCGTGCCGCGAGCTGCCTCGACGACATCGACGCCGAGAACCGGGTGGTGCTGCTGCTCGGCGACGGCCGCAGCGGCGATCAGCAGGAGATGGTGCGCGGCGCCTACACCGTGGCCGGTGCGCTGGTGCCGCTGGTCGGTGGCTGCGCGGGCGACAACGTCACCCAGACCGGCACGTTCCACTTCTTCAGCGACGGCACCGAGGTGCAGCTGCTGCCGAACGCCGTTCTCGGCGCCGCGCTCGGCTCGCCCGTTCCGTTCGGCATCGGCGCAGCCCACGGCTGGCGTCGCGTCGGCGAGCCGATGGTCGTCTCCCGCAGCGAGAACGGCATCATCCACGAACTCGACGGCGAACCGGCCCTCGACGTCTACCTGCGGCGCACCGGTGGCGCCCCCGAACTGGCGAACGACCCGGACGCGTTCCTGCAGTTCGCGACCGTGCGCCCGCTCGGCCTGGCCCGGCGTACCGGCGAGGACATCCGGGTGATCTTCCAGGCCGACCCGGAGACGCGTTCGATCTTCGGTCTCGCCGACACCCCCGAGGGCGCGATGGTGTGGTTCATGGAGGCCGACACCGACGGGCTCGTCGACGCCGCGCCCACCGCCGCCTCCGCGGCCATCGAGGGCGTGGGCTCCGAGGCGCTCGGCCTGCTCGTCTTCGATTGCTGCGTACGGTCGATCGCGCTCGGCGCCGACGGCACCGACCTGGCCGCGTCCCGCCTGCGCGACGCGATCAAGCCGACACCGTACGGCGGCTTCTACTCCAACGGGGAGATCATCCGCAAGACACAGGCCAAGGGCATGCATCATCTGACCGTCGTCGCGCTCGCCTTCGGCTGAGGTCATGTCCGGCTGGTCAACCCTGCAGCTCACCGAGTTCTTCAGCGCCATCACGCGCGCCGGGACGATCGTCACCGCGGCCCGTCTGGCCGTGCAGCGCGCCGCCGAGGCCACCGACGCGGAGGTGGCCGCGGTGGTGTGCGGCGACGACGTCCCGGCGTCGGTCGGCCTCGGCCGCACCCCGTCGGAGTCGCTGTTCACCAGCCTCGATACCGCCACCGACACGGCGTCGTTCCCCGGCGTCGGCCCGATGCACGTCACCGTGCACACCCTCGACCGCGACACACCCGACCGGCTGATCGTCGCCCGAGCCGACGAGCCGTTCGCCGCCGAGGAACGGCAGATGCTGCAGGGCATGGCCCGCGTCACCGGCCTGGCCCTGCGCGGCCTGCGCACCCTCGAGGCCGAGCGTCAGCTGCGCCTGGAACGCGAGCGGGAGGCGGGCGCGAGGCTCGAACTCGTGCAGGCGCTGGAACGCCGGGAACGCCTGCTGGAGACACTGCTGCGCGTGCAGCGGTCGGCGAACCAGCGCACCCCGCTCGCCGAGATCCTCGACATGATCACCTCCGCCGCGTCGGGCCTGCTCGACGGCGTGGCCGTCGCCCTGGTGCTGCGCGACGCGGTCGCCTCGGTCAGCTCCGGAGTCTGCGACGGCGACACCCTGATCGAGGCGGCCCGGCAAGCGATCAGCAGCGGCGGCCAGGTGGAGTGCGGCCTGCTGACGGCCGCGCCCGTCCACATCGAGGGCGAAGTGGCCGGCGCCCTGGTCATAACGGCGGTGGCGGCGGTACGGGACGCGGAACGGCGTGACGTGCTGGCGGCCTTCGCCGAACAGGCCAGCCTCGCCCTCACCGGCGCGCACACTCTGGCCGCCGTGCACGAGGCCCGCCACGATCCGCTGACCAGACTGCCGAACCGCACCCTGTTCCTGCAGCGCGTCGAGGAAACCCTGGACGCGTCGCCGGCGGCCGGTGCGGCCGGGCTCCTCTATCTGGACCTGGACCTGTTCAAGCAGGTCAACGACACCCTCGGGCACGCTGCGGGTGACGAGCTGCTCCGCGCGGTGGCCGGCCGGTTGCGGGCCGCCGTCCGCGACACCGACATGGCCGCCCGCCTCGGTGGCGACGAGTTCGCGGTGCTGCTCGAGCCGCTGCACCATCGCGGCCAGGCGCGCGAGATCGCGCAGCGGATCATCGATTCCATAGCGCTGCCGTACGACATCGCGGGCCGGACCATCCACACACGAGCCAGCGTCGGGGTCGCCTACAGCGGAGGCCGCTCGGCGGAACGCCTGGTCGAAGAGGCGGATTTCGCCATGTACCGGGCGAAGAAGACCGCTAAGGGCACGTTCCGGGAGTTCGAGCCCGACATGCGACCCGAACTCCCACAGGCCGTGTAGCGCTTCGCGGTGACTCTGCTGGTCGCAGAATCGGTGTCCGTCGCATCGTCGGGGCTGGCAGGCTCGGGCCGTGACCTCGTTCGCGTTGCAGGCGCAACCTGCTGATGCCGCCTCCTGGCTGGAACTGGCCGCCCGTGCCGAAGCCGCAGGTTTCGACACCCTGCAGGCCGCCGACCATCCCGGTTCCTGCGCCGCACCCTACGTAGCACTGGCCGCTGCGGCCGCCGTCACGAGCCGGATCCGCCTCGGCGCCTACGTGGCCAACGCCGGCGTACGCGAACCCATCCTGCTGGCCACCGACGTGGCCACCCTCGACGTCGTCTCCGGTGGTCGCGCGACCCTCGGCCTCGGCGCCGGGCACACGCCCGCCGAGTGGCGTGCCGTCGGCAGGGAACGCCCCGACGTCCGTGGTCGCGTCGACCGCTGCCTGGCGGTGGCTGAGGCCACGCGGGCACTGCTGGCCGGCGAGACCGTCACCGTGCACACCTCGCACCTCGACATGCACGAGGCCCGCCTCGACAAGCCCCAGCCGGTCCAGGAGCGTGTACCGCTGCTGCTCGGCACCGCCAACTCCCGGCTGCTGCGCTGGGCCGGCGCCCACGCCGACATCGTCGGCCTCTCCGGGCTCGGGCGCACGCTCGCGGACGGCCACAGCCACGAGGCGCGATGGCGCCCGGAGCAGGTCGACGCCCAGGTCGAGCAGGTCAGACTCGGCGCGGCCGGCCGTGTGAACCCGCCCGCCCTGGAGGCTCTGGTGCAGATCATGGAGATCACCGACGACGCCGAAGCGGTGGTCGCCCCGCACGCCGAGGAACTGGGCATGAGCGTTGCCGAAGCACTGGACGCACCATTCCTCCTCATCGGTACCGCCGGCGAGATCCGCGCCGCGATCGAACGCCACGAGAAGCGCTGGGGCATCACACGCTACGCCGTTCGGACACCCGCTTTCGACGCCGTGACCGCACTCGGCCTACTCTGATCTCTACTGCCGTCATAACCAGGTCTTATCCGGCCTGGCCGCGGTCCGTGAAAGGCACCGCGAGGTCCGTTTTTCGCTAGCGCCCGGCCGCGCGACACGCTTGGCTTTCCCTATGAACACCCCCGATCTCGTACGCCCATCGCGTGCCGCCATCGCAGCGGCGACCGTCACGGTCGTCCTGTGGGCGTCCGCCTTCGTCGGCATCCGGGCCGCGGCCCCGCACTTCTCGCCAGGCTCGCTGGCCCTCGGGCGGCTGCTCGCGGGTGCCGTCACGCTGCTGATCTTCCTGCTGGTCAGCCGCCAGGGCCTGCCACCGCGTGCCGCCTGGCCCGGCATCGTCGTGTCCGGGGTGATCTGGTTCGGGGTCTACATGGTCGCGCTGAACTGGGGCGAGCAACTGGTCGACGCCGGCACCGCCGCGATGCTGGTCAACGTGGGCCCGGCCGTGATGGCCCTGCTCGCCGGCTGGCTGCTGAAGGAGGGCTTCCCACCCCGGCTGCTCGCCGGCATAGCGGTCTCGTTCGCCGGCACCATCGTCGTCGGCTTCTCGATGTCCCGAGGCGGCCAGGCGTCGATCCTGGGCGTCGTGCTCTGCCTGGTCGCGGCGGTCACCTACGCCGCCGGTGTCGTCGCTCAGAAGCCTGCCCTCAAACACGCGACCGCCCTGCAGGCCACCACGTTCGGCTGTGTGATCGGAGCCGTGGCGTGCCTGCCGTTCGCCGGACAGTTGGTCGCCGACATCTCCGAGGCGCCGCTGACAGCCACGCTGAACGTCGTCTACCTGGGCGTGTTCCCCACCGCGATTGCGTTCACCACCTGGGCGTACGCGCTGGCCCGCACCACGGCCGGCAAGATGGGCGCCACCACCTACGCCGTCCCGGCCGTCGTGGTCGTCATGTCCTGGCTGATCCTCAGCGAGGTCCCGGGCTGGCTGACCCTGGCCGGCGGTGCCCTCTGCCTGGCCGGCGTCGCCGTCTCCCGCAGCCACCCGAAGACCAGCAGTCCGTCGCCCGTCGTGTCCCGCTGAACATCTCGCGGTGTGGCGGTCAGGACTTCGTTGCGGTGGAGATCGGGGCCGGAACCTGACCGGTTTCTGATCATTGGTCGTCAGGCTGTCCGGCGCGGTGGGGAAGGACCCCGCCCGGACAGGAGGGTTCCGATGCGTCGGAGTGTGCTGGCGGGGGCCGTGGTCGCGGTCTTCCTGCTGTCGGCCTGTGGGTCGTCCGGCAACGAGTCCGAAGGGGACAGCGGTGCGAAGGTGGCGACGCTGCAGAGCGCCGCGCCCGCGGGTGAGCCGGACGTGTCCCCGTCGAAGAAGGCGGAACGGCCGCGGGAGAAGCTCGGTATGACGGGTGAGGAGTATGACGCGCTGCTTGAGCCGTACAACAGGTGCATGCGTGAGCATGGCGTCGACGCGACGGAGGCGAAGAAGCGGGCCGGAGACTCGGCCGTGACAGGGGTGACCGAGGACGACGCGGCGGTGAAGGCCAACCGGATCTGTGAGCCGCAGTACATGCCGTTGCCGCCGTGGGAGAAGGACCCGGCCAACCCGGAGGCGCGTGACTTCGCGGTCGACGTGGTGAAGTGCCTGAAGAAGAAGGGCGTCAAGCTCGTCGAGGTGGACCAGGACGGGATCTCGATCGCACTGGGCGGCGAACAGAACGACTCGCGGTCGATCCGGCTGGGCCTGGAGCACATGTCGGGCTGCGAACGGGAGGTCGCGGCCAAGTCGTAGCCCCATCACGAGAGCGGCGGCCGGAGATCCGGCCGCCGCTTCGTCATTTCCCGAGGCGGAGGAATTCCCCAGGCGGAAGGATCTCCCGAGGCGGAAGAATTCCCCATGCGGAAGGATCTCCCGAGGCGGAAAGATTTCCAGAGGCGGAAGGATTTCCCAGGCGGAAGGAGCGTGAGGGCGGGGTCAGACGCTGGTGAGGGCCTGGGCCGGCGGGAGCCGGGCGGCTCGGACGCATGGATAGACGCCGGCCAGGACGCCGATGACCACGGCGCCGCCCACGCCGAGGGCCGCGGACTGGACGGGTACGACGAGGGGCCAGTCCTGCCAGCGGGCGTAACCGACGGTGGCCAGCAGCCCGAGCAGGGTTCCGGCCAGGCCACCCGCGGCCGACAGCACGATCGACTCGGTGAGGAACTGGCCCCGGATCTGGCCTCGGGTGGCGCCGAGCGCACGGCGCAGACCGATCTCCGAGCGGCGTTCCAGGACCGAGACGACCATCGTGTTGGCCACCCCGATGCCGCCGATCACCAGGGCGACCGCGGCCAGTGCCAGGAACAGCACGGAGAAGCTGCTCTCGGTGGCACGCTTGGCGGCCAGCGCGTCCGACGGGCGGGTGACGAGCACGTGACCGGGCCGCTCCGGGTTGATCGACTCGGGCAGCACCGACCGGACCGTCTCCAGCTGGTCCTCCTCGGCGCGCAGGTAGACGACGGTGGGGTGGCCGTCGAAGCGCAGTTCGGTGCGGGCCACCTCCCAGCCGACCAGCACCGACCGGTCGATGTCCGGCGACAGGGCGATCGGGGCGAGCACGCCGACGACGGTGAACCAGCGGTCGGCGATCACCACCTGCGGTGCGGACCCTCCGGGGGTCAGGGTGGTGATGCCGAGCCGGGCGGCGGCGACCGACCCGAGGACCACGGCCGGGAACTCGGCGGTCGCCGGGTTCAGCCAGCGGCCCGACGCGACCCGGGCGCCCAGCACCGGCAACAGATCGAGCCGCGCGGCCAGCACGGTCAGCCCGTTGCCGTTGGTGCGTTCGGTGCGGTCGTTTCGCCGTACCAGCGTATGGGTGTTTCCGACCGCACTCGCCGCCCGGACCGGACCGATGCGCTGGACCATCGCCACCGCTGACTCCGGCAATTCGGCCGGAGGATTCTGATCAGGTACGGGCATCGCCTGCAGTGTGTCGGTGCCGAGCGCCGACAGTTCGCGCACGAGGGCCGCCTGGCTGGACGCCGGAATGCCGGTCACCACGATCATCGTGGCGATGCCGATCGCGATGCCGAGACCGGACAGCACGGCCCGCACCGGCCGGGTCCGCAACCCGACGAAGCCGAGGGCGAGCAGATCGATCGGGCCGATCATGCGACCAGCCGCCCGTCACGGATCTCCACCCGCCGCGGCAGCGACGCCGCGATCTCCCGATCATGGGTGATCAGCGCGATGGTCGCGCCCTCGGCGTTGAGCCGGTGCAGCAGGGCGAGAACGGCCTGCCCGTTCGCGGTGTCCAGGGCGCCGGTCGGCTCGTCGGCCAGCACCAGTGACGGCTCGTTGACCAGGGCGCGGGCGATGGCGACGCGCTGGCGTTCGCCGCCGGACAGCTGATGGGGGCGATGCCCGGCGCGGTGGGCGAGGCCGACGCGGTCGAGGGCCTGCCGGGCGAGTTCTGCGCGCCGGCGGCGGGGGACTCCGGCGTACAGCAGACCGGTGGCGACGTTGTCGGTGGCGCTGAGGCCGTCGGTCAGGTGGAACTGCTGGAAGACGAAGCCGATCTCGCGGGCCCGCAGTGCCGACAGCCGCCGGTCGGAGAGGGTGGCGATGTCCTGGCCGGTGATCCGGACCGTGCCGGAGGTGGGCCGGTCGAGGGTGCCGATGATGTTGAGCAGGGTCGACTTGCCGGATCCGGACGGGCCGACGATGGCGACGAACTCGCCGGCAAGGATGTCGAGGTCGACACCGGCCAGCGCGGTCACGCCGCCGGGGTAGACCATGGCGGCACCGCGGATCGACAGCACGGGTTCGCCGGTCACGACGCCACCACCACGGTGGTGCCCTCGGCCAGGCCGTCTCCGGTGATCTCGACCCAGCCCTGGGCGAACATTCCGGTGGTCACGGCAGTCAGACCCGATTCCGTCTGTACGGCGTAGCCGCCCTCGGCCAGGGCGACGAGTGCCTCGACCGGGGCGGCGAGCACGCCCTCCCGTACCTTCCCCGCGAAGTTGACCTCGACGTCAGCGGAGTCGATCTTCGAGATGGCGGCCGCGTTGTCGACGGTCACGGTGATGGTCAGCTTCGGGGTGGTGTCGGCGACCGTGCCGTCGGCGGCGGTCAGGGCCCGGCCGACGGCGAGGACACGGCCGGGGACCGTGCGCTCGTCGGGCAGATCGACCGTGACGGCGGCTCCCCGTTCGATCGAGGCGGCCTCGGCCAGTTCCGCGGACACGGTGATCACCTTGCGGGTGGCGGTCACCGTCATGAGCGGGCCGTTCGCCGGGGCGCCCGGCTGCACGGCGATCGACTCGACCCGTACCGCTCCGGAGAGAACCTCGACATCGCCGACCGCGACCGCACCGGTCTCCGGCAGGCTCTGATCGCGCTGCCACTTCTTGATCGCCACGATGAGCTGAGCGGTGAGCACTCCCTCGCCCTTGCGCAACTGAACGGGACCGGGCTGCACCCAGCTGCCGGGGGAGGGCTGGACACCGATCGCGTAGCCGAGCGCCTTCAGATTGTCCGCGATGATCCGCACGTCACGGCCGATCAGTCCCTTGCCCGTGATCGGCCGATAGAGCGGCATGCCGCCGTAGAACAGCGGCACCGGCCGGTCGTCGGCCCGGTACAGCTGCTTTCCCCGTTTGACGGTGGCGCCGGGTGCCGGAAGCCACGTGACGGTCGCCTGCTTGTGGCCTTCCACGGGACGCGTCCCGCCGTACCCGATGGTCCCGGAAATGCTCTTGGAAGTGCTCAGGTCGCGCCTTTCCAGGGTGATGGTCGTGACCGCCTCGGTGGCCTCCGGCACCGGCTTCTCCGGGTCGTGCGGCCGGGTGATCAGGACGGCGGCACCGGCCGCGACCAGGACCGCTGCCCCGGCGGCCAGCCATCGCCGGGTGCGTCGCCGCCGGGGCGGGGCGTCAGTGTTCGCAAGCATGCCGGGCAGCCTCAGCGAAGATCTTTAGAAAGCTGTCAGGTCTCCTCGCAGAACCCTGCGGGGCTTGCGAGGGCACCTATAGTCGCCGCCATGTGCGCTCATGTGCTGGTCGCCGACGACGACGCGCGGCATGCCGAGGTGGTCCGCCGCTACCTGGTCGCCGACGGTCACGAGGTGACCGTGGTGCACGACGGCCGGACCGCGCTGGAGCAGGCCCGGCGGGTGCAGCCCGACCTGCTCGTGCTGGACGTGATGATGCCCGGGCTCGACGGCCTGCACGTGTGCCGCACGCTGCGGGCGGAGTCCGACGTGCTGGTGCTGATGCTCACGGCCCGGACCAGCGAGGACGACCTGCTGCTCGGGCTGGAGCTCGGCGCCGACGACTACCTGGCGAAGCCGTACAGCCCGCGCGAGATGATGGCCCGGGTGCGGACGCTGTTGCGCCGATCGAAACGAGATGGGCCAACCTCGGACTTGCGTACGGTCGGCCGCGTGACCCTGGATCCGGCGACACAGAGGGTGACCGTCGACGGCGAGCCGATCGTCTGCACCCGCGGCGAGTTCGCGATCCTGGCCGCCATGACCGAGCAGCCCGACCGGGTGTTCAGCCGCTCCCAGCTGCTGCACCACACCCGCGGCATCGACCGCAGCTCGACCGAGCGGACCATCGACGTCCACGTCATGAACCTGCGCCGCAAGATCGAACCGGACCCGCAGCGCCCGGTCCAGCTGCTCGCCGTCTACGGCGTCGGCTACCGCCTGTCGCCCGGCCCGGCATGAACCGCGTCCCCTGGCGGCACAGCCTGGTGACCCGCCTGCTGGCCACGTCGGTGCTGATCGCCGTCGCCGCGATCGCCGCCACCGCCTGGCTCGCCACCCGCACCGCGACCCGCGCGATCAACCAGGAACAGGGCCGGTCGCTCACCGACGACAAGGGTGTCTACGACATGCTGGTCGCCTACGCGGCCGGGCATCCGGACTGGTCACAGGCACCTGAACTGATCCACGAACGCGCCGCGAAACTCGGCCGGCGGATCACTCTGATGACCGAGGACCGGCAGGTCCTCATCGATTCCGGTTCAGGCCCGTCGTTGCGGGCCGCCCGGCCGTCGGCCGTCGTCGACCCGCTCAACCTCGACCTCGCCCTCACCGGCGGTACCGAACGCATCGACACGCGGGCGGTCGGCCCCTATCTGCTGCCGGCCCGCGAACGCGCCGAACTGCGCAGCACCGCCCGCAAGGTGCTGGACTGTCTCGCCGGGCTGGGTGTCAGCGGCCGGGTCGTCGAGACACCGAGCGGCCGGTCCGGCATCGAGCTGACCAGCACCGATGCCGAAGGAGCCCTGCCCAAGTGCGGGGCGCTCTGGGACGAGAACCCGACCAGCACCGAGGCGAAGGCGCTGCGGTCGCTCGGCACCCTGACCGCCCGGTGCGCCGGTCCGCTCGACGGCGGAACCGTCCTGGTCACGCCACAGTTCCGTCCGTACGTCCTCTCCTCCAAACAGATGGCCGACCGCAAGATCGCGCCGGTCCCCGCCGAGCCGGTCACCGGCACCCGGGTGACCGCCCGTGTCCAGTCGTGCCTGGAGAAGTCGCGCCGCACCCAGCTCCAGCCGTACGTCGCCCCGCCGGCGCTACTGTTCGTCACCGACCCGGACACCGGCGCCGACCGGACCACGTTCACCCTCACCGGCGAGAACACCGTGCGGATCGTCACGGTGACCGGCGCGGTCCTGCTTGCGACCATCGTGGTCACCGTCCTCGCCGGACGGCGGCTGGTCCGCCCGCTGCGGGCGCTCGCTGAGGCGGCGGGTGGTCCGGCGCCCGCGGTGGTCACCGGCCGTGACGAGATCGCGCATCTGGCGCGTGTCCTGAACACCTCGGCGCAGCAGCGGCGCGCCATGGTCAGTGACGTGGCGCACGAGCTGCGGACGCCGCTGACCAACATCCGCACGTGGTTGGAAGCGGCCCAGGACGACCTCGCGCCGACCGACGACCAGCTGGTGGCGCTGCTGCACGAGGAGGCGGTGCTGCTGCAACACCTCATCGAGGACCTCAGCGATCTCGCGGCCGTCGATGCGGGCACCCTGCGGGTGCACCCCGAGGCGATTGCGGTGCGAGACGTGATCGAGCAGGTCACCGACATCCATCGGGGCACGGCGCATTCCGCGGGCGTACGGCTGGAAGCGGCCGTCTCCGGCGATCCGATCGTGTCGGCGGACCCGGTGCGGTTACGTCAGGTGGTCGGCAACCTGGTGTCGAACGCGGTGCGTCACACACCGCCGGGCGGCGTGGTCACGGTCTCCGCCTCTCAGCACACCATTGCGGTACGCGACACGGGCACCGGGATCAGCGAGGAGCATCTTCCGAAGGTCTTCGACCGGTTCTGGCGTGCCGACGAATCCCGCAGCCGGGCGACCGGTGGCACCGGCCTCGGCCTGGCGATCTCGCGTCAACTCGTCGAGGCGCACGGCGGCACCATCTCGGTCGCCAGCACCCTGGGAGCCGGCACCGTCTTCACGGTCCATCTTCCCGGCTGAATCTCCTCCGGTCGGCGTGTTCTTCTGCCGGTCCGCGGGACGGAAAATGTCATACCCGGCGGGCAGGATCTCCCGCATGACGGTTCTGGTCGACGCCCGTTGTCTGCGGCTCATCGAGGGCATCGTGCCTCTCGATGCCGAGTTCTGTCCGCTACCGGTCCCACGCTGCGCTTTCGTGCCGGCCGGGCGCGGTTTCGTGACGGCCGGCCGCGCTTTTGTGCCGGCCGGCCGTCGTCGACCAGGGGTCTCGTCACGATCGGCCCGTCGTGTGGGGCTGTCGTGGCGGGGGTGCTCCCGGCCCGTCGTGTAGCGGTGCTCCCGCCCCTGTGGCCGGGGCGGGAACGCGTCCGGCGTACGACTAGAGCTGGGTTGAGCGGAGGGATTGCAGGACACCGGGGTACAACCGGGTCTTGATCGTGCCGAGCGCCGGGCCTGCCTTGCTCGCCAGTGACTGCGCGAGGGCGATCGCGGTCGGTAGCACCTCCTCGGCGGGGACAGCCCTGTCGACGATGTGACGCTCCGCGGCCTCGGTCCCGCCGTACCGGCGAGCCGTGACCATCGCCTCGTGCGCGGTCTGCGGGGTGAGGCGTGCCTGGATCAGCGCACTCATGCCCGGGGTGAAGGGCAGGTTGATGTCCGCCTCGGGCAGGCACCAGAACCCGCGGTCGGCGCGCATGATCCGCAGGTCGTGGGCGAGCGACAGCATGGCGCCGCCGGCGAAGACGTGGCCGGGCATGGCCGCGACGGTGACCATCGGGAGGGTGAGCAGACGGGCGAAGAGTTCATGGATCGACATGCCGTAGGCGATCCGCTGATCCGGGTTGGCCAGCAGCCAGTCGAGGTCGAGGCCGAGGCTGTAGTGCTTGCCGGTGGCGGTCGTGACGAGCGCTGCCGGGGTGGCGGCTTTCTCGACCTCGTCGAGCAGTCCGTTGACGGCGGCGATGGTGTCGGGGTGCAGGCGATTCTCGGTGTCGCCGAGGTCGAGGACGAACACGTCCTCGTGGCGGTCCAGGGTCGGCATGGCAAGGCCTCCTTAGTTACCCATGGGTAACATAGCGGACGAGCCCCGGTTCGTCGATGCCCGCGCCCACGGGCACAATGGGAGGGTTGGTTCGGCGGTGGCAACCCTCGAGGAGGAACGGTGGCACTTCAAGAACGGCCGGAGAAGTGCGTGGTGGCCGTCGACGGCCCCTCCGGATCCGGTAAGTCCACCGTCTCCCGGCGCCTGGCCACCGCGGTCGACGGCGTCTACCTCGACACCGGCGCGATGTACCGTGCCGTCACCTGGGCCGTGCTCCAGGGCGGCGCCGACCTGACCGACCCCGACGCCATCGCCAAGATCGCGCTGGAGACCGAGCTGTCGATCGGCACCGATCCGCGGGCCCCGCACTTCGCCGCCAACGGCATCAACGTCGACGCCCCGATCCGCGGCCCCGAGGTCACCGCCGCCGTCTCCGCGGTCGCCGCAGTCCCCGCCGTACGCCATCACCTGGTCGCCCTGCAGAAGGCCATCATCGCCGGCCAGCCGCGCATCATCGTCGAGGGCCGCGACATCGCGTCGGTCGTCGCCCCCGACGCCGACCTGAAGGTCTATCTCACCGCGTCCGCCGCCGCCCGCGCCGCCCGCCGCAGCGCCGAGGACGCCACCGACGTCGCCGCCACCGAGGCCGACCTGGCCCGCCGCGACAAGCTCGACTCCAGCCGCGCCGTCGACCCGCTCAAGCAGGCGTCCGACGCCGTCGAGGTCGACACCACCGGCCTGGGCATCGACGACGTCGTCGCCCACCTCCTGGATCTGCTGAACAGCAAGGTAAGTAAGTGACTGAACTCCCCGCCGGCCTCGATCTCAACGACTTCGAGGGCGGGTTCGACTTCTCCGGCCCCGACGGTTCCACGGACCCGTCGTCCGATGAATTCGTCGGCCCCGTCCCGGTCGTAGCCGTAGTAGGCCGCCCCAACGTAGGCAAGTCCACCCTGGTCAACCGCATCATCGGCCGCCGCCAGGCCGTCGTCGAGGACAAGCCCGGCGTCACCCGCGACCGCGTCCCCTACGACGCCCAGTGGAGCGGCCGCCGGTTCACCGTCGTCGACACGGGCGGCTGGGAACCCGACGCCAAGGATCGCGCCGCCGCCATCGCCGCACAGGCCGAGATCGCCGTACAGACCGCTGACGTCGTCGTCTTCGTCGTCGACGTCTCGGTCGGCTCCACCGACGTCGACGAGGCCGCCGTGAAGATGCTGCGCCGCAGCCACAAGCCGGTGATCCTGGTCGCCAACAAGGCCGACAACCAGAACCTCGAGCTCGAGGCGGTGTCGCTGTGGTCCCTGGGCCTGGGCGAACCGCACCCGATCTCCGCCCTGCACGGCCGAGGCTCCGGCGACCTGCTCGACGACATCCTCAACGCCCTGCCGCCCACCCCACCGGTGGTCGAGGGCGTTATCCGGGGCCCGCGCCGGGTCGCCCTGGTCGGTCGCCCCAACGTGGGAAAGTCGAGCCTGCTCAACCGCCTGGCGAAAGAGGAGCGCGCGGTAGTCGACTCGGTCGCCGGCACCACGGTCGACCCGGTCGACAGCCTGGTCGAGATGGACGGCCAGGTCTGGCAGTTCGTCGACACCGCCGGCCTCCGCAAGCGCGTGAACCAGGCCTCCGGCACCGAGTACTACGCCTCCCTCCGCACCGCCGGCGCGGTCGAGGCGGCCGAGGTGGCCGTGGTCCTGCTCGACTCGGGCGAGGTCATCAGCGAACAGGACCAGCGGGTCATCACCCAGGTCATCGAGTCCGGCCGGGCCCTGGTCATCGCCTTCAACAAGTGGGACCTGGTCGACGCCGACCGCCGGTTCTACCTCGACAAGGAGATCGACCGCGACCTCAAGCGCGTCACCTGGGCCGTCCGAGTCAACATCTCCGCGAAGACCGGCCGGGCCGTCGACAAGCTGGCCCCCGCCCTGCGGCGCGCGCTGACGTCATGGGAGACCCGCGTTCCCACCGGCGCTCTCAACCAGTGGCTGACCGCCCTGACGCAGGCGACCCCGCACCCCGTTCGTGGAGGCCGTGCTCCTCGGGTCCTCTTCGCCACGCAGGCCGGTGTGTCCCCGCCCCGGTTCGTCCTGTTCACGACGGGGCCGTTCGACGCGGGTTACCTGCGCTTCATCGAGCGCAAGCTGCGAGAAGAGTTCGGCTTCGAGGGTACCCCCATCGAGGTCTCCGTGAAGCCTCGAAAGAAGACAGGCCCGGGGGGTCGCGGAAAAGCGCATGGGTGAGGTTGCTAGTCTGTAGGAGATGTCGCGCGGGGCTCTAGGGCGCCGGGCGGGATCGGGCTGTAGCGCAGCTTGGTAGCGCACTTGACTGGGGGTCAAGGGGTCGCAGGTTCAAATCCTGTCAGCCCGACTTTGTTAAAGGCCAGCTTAGCTGGCCTTTTTCATTTCTAGGCGTCGATGCACCTTCGGCGGCGTGACACGCATTTTTGCACGTACGCGCGTACGGTTTACGCCATGATGCGGATGATCTTCGTAGCCAGTTCGTATTCAAAAGCTCTTGAGCCTTCCCTCCGTATCGGCCCCACTTCCGGGGCCCCTGGTTGAGCAGGGCGTTCATGGCCGGACTGATCGAATCTCCACGTGACGGGTCTCCTTGTCGGTGATGCCGAACGTCGACCACAGCGCCCTCCTATGTGGATGATCACGACACCTCGATGACACGAACGCCCGTACGGTGATCTTCGCCGAGGTTCGCCGGTCCCGTCCGGGGCCGGTGATTCCATGATCGTGGTTGCTCGTGGGGTGCGGAAGTTGGCTGCGGTTGTCCCGGGTTGTCCGCGGTAGTCCCGGCCGGTTGATCGGGCTGTCGTCGCGGCTCCGGTGGGGTAGATCGAGCTGCACCAGATCCGGCACCTGGCCGCCGTTGAGTCTGGTCACCGGTCGGTTGCGGGGAGTGTGGGTGAGGTCCGGCGGTGTACGGGTGATTTGTCGCCCGGTTACCCGATGGTGTGTCTGTCTCGGCCGGTCGATCGCTGTTCAGGGCCGAGTCCTCTCGCGCGGCATTTCGGGATCATCGCCTTCACGCTGTGCCGGTTCGGATCGCTGAGCCGTTCGTGCCGCCACCCAGAGGTGCGTCGGCTAACCCCTTGGGGATCGCCCACATCGTGCACGTCGACGATCACCGCCGAAACCGGACCGGCAACACACTCCCGCAGAGTGGCTTACACCTGACGGCCGAGTGCCGGCAACCACTGGCCGTGCACCGCCATCTCCACCACGATGATGCTCGCATCAGCCTTGTCGGCCACCGCCCAAGCCAGTAGCTGAGGAACTCAACCGATCCGGCAGACCTCAGCGTCTCGGTCGCCACTGCGAACGCGGGATGAGGCCGTCATCGTAAGCAGTCATCTGGTCATAGACCTGCTCCCAGGTCAGCTCGCCCGTGATCCACCCCTGATTGCGGCCGGCTTCCTGCAACACCCGCCGGGTCGACCATAGATCGAGCCGATTCTTGTGGCCCCGCTCGCCCAGCCAGCGGGCCTCTCGGCTAGCCCGCTGGCGCCCGTCGCGATCATCGATGAGAACGAAGACGTCGTGGCCCTGCTGCACGTATACGGAAGCGTGCGCCAGGACCATGATCTCCCCGAGGCTTTTCTTGGTGCGGACGCGATCTCGGGCCGGCATGCCACTGATTCGGGTAACCGCGGCGGTGAACTCCCGGGTAGTGAGCTCGTCGGGCAGGATCGCTACGCGCCCGGAGGTTTTCAGCGTCGTCCAGACGCGGCGAACGTTGGTGGTCTTGAACCGCTCGTTGAAGCTCATCCCGATGATTTCGCCATCGACGCGGGCAGGTGCCGCAAGCTGCAGACTCTGCGATGCGGCTACCTGGATCAAGATGTTCTGCTGATCGACAGCGAGGAAGTTCAGCGATGGGCCTGCGTCCAGCAGGATGCTCACGAGGCCTGGTCCTCCGGGGCGTTGGTGAACAACGGGGCGTCGTCATCCCACTCGTCCCATTCCTCGGTCTGATCGACGTCCCGCGGGGGGCCGAGTTCCTGCTCGAGGGTGCCGGCGTCCTGGCCGTACCAGCTGACGAGCTCGGTGATACCGAGCACCCCGCGCTGGTAGCCCTCGACCGCGCGGGTCATCAGGGACTGCGGTGCCCGAGGGACAGACGAGTCCGCGACCAGACTGCGGTACTGGCTGCCCCAGCCGAACGTCGTCGCCAGGTTCACCGTTGATCGATGACGCCACTGCGTGCAGGTATCGACGTCGATCAACGAGAGATTGCGCAGTTGGATCGCTGCGATGGACGGTGAGACCTCGAACTCCTGCACAAGATCGGAGAGATCCGACAGCGAGAGGCTCGCCGAGCTATGGCCGGAGGGGAAGTGGCGCCGGACGGCGCTCAGGGGAAGCAGCAAGTGGCGTGCGAATGAGTCCGCACGGATCTCCTGCGGCGACCTGTCGCCAGGGACCAGCGGTTCAGGATCGTCGAGGTCGCCAGCGAGCACATGTCCGAGTTCGTGCGCGATCGACGACCGCTGCCGCATCGGATGCGGTGTAGTCGCGACGGCGATCACGACCCGGCCGGTGGCCGGGTCGCACATCGACAGCCCGTGTTCGGTGTCCGGCACGTTCATGCTGATCACGTCGACGCCCAAGGTGGCGTGCACGAGCTCGAACATGTCCTTGATCGGGGCGTCGCCGAGGCCGTGTTCGGAGCGGAAGGCGTCCGCGAGCTGCCGAGCGTGCTCTTCGTTGGTGCTCAGCTCATGCCCCCGTGATGCCCTGGCCGGTCAGGTAGGAGTCCAGCTCCAGATAGGCGTAGAGACGTTCCCGCATCACGGTCATCGCGGAGAAGTCACCGTCGGTGCGAGCAGCGAACCGGGCGCGCTCACGTACCTCCGGCAAGCCGGTGATCGCGGCCGCGCGGACGCCGAAGCAGTCAGCGAGCTGTACCAGCTCATCGCCCCTGATGACTCGCTCGCCGCTCTCGATCCGGGAGTAAGTAGGCTGAGAGACGTCGATCGCCCGGCGGGCCGCGTCTTGAGAGACGCCTGCAACCTCGCGCGCCTCGCGGATGCGTCGACCCAGTTCTCCGATGTCAGCGTTCATTTGAATAAGCCTCCCTCCGTTATTCATCATCTCAGCAGGTGCTCCGCGATGCAAGTTTTGCGGAGTTCGCCGCGGGCGTCATCGGCGGCAACCGGCTTGACAGCCGCCTTGTTCAGTCCGCCAGTGCCGCTTCGGGGCCGGCGGCTGCCGGATCGCCTCTGCCAGGCAGGCGGTTGGCGCAGCAACAGGTAAGGAGGCCGAACAGTCTCATGAAGGAATCCCGAGTCTGCCGACATCACCCTGGAGGCCCTTGGCCGACCGATCCGCGGAGCCTGGCCCCTGAGTCCCGCTGTTCCTCCCGGGTGGCATCGACCAGCCCACCCATCCCCGCGCAACCAGAGCAATACATCGATGCTGCGATACGCATCTCCCTACCGCTTCGGGAAGTTCTTCAGCAGGGGCGGTCTGGTTTAGTGGCTAGAGATCACCTTGGCGCTTCGGCAGCCAATCCGGCAAGGACCCCGCCATGCCGGGCGACGTGCCTGCACGGCTTTCGCGGAAGATAGGTACCGCTCACGTTTGCGCCGACCCTCGCCCCGAACACCTTCGATGCATTGGTGTGGCCGCTGCCGGTATGCCAGATCACCGATGTGGGACCCCTGCCGGTTGGTTTCAGATTTGGCCCTGGTCGCTCACGCCGACGATTGAGTCGACTGTGGCCAGAGCGGGTGGGGCTTTCGGCGCCCGTAGCGGACGTGTGATCTCCAGCCGAGGGCGGTGGGGGTGGGGGTGGGGTATCCCAACCGCCGACTGTGCCGAGTCGCGGCGGCATTGAGGGGTTCTCTGCAACGGTGACAAGAAGTAGGTTTACGCCCACGGAGCGCGTTGAGTACGGCCCTGGGGCAAGGTGGATGAGCTACGGCAAGTATAACCATCAAGGATATTTCGGTGAGTGCTTCGTGCGCGTTCTTGCAAGCGCCGCCGGCCTGATCGCTGGTCAGCAGGACGTCGACCATACGGGCGTCGACTTCTCCATCGACTTTCCTGGAACTCGTGGCACTGTCCGCTTCCCCAAGATCGAGGCGCAGGTCAAGTCCTGGTCCAGCCCCAAGGGGACTGACCAGCATTGGCACTACCCCATGGACGTGAACCACTACAACAGCCTCGCCGGTGAGGGGTTCGCTGTGTCGCGCTACCTCTTTTTGATCATCGTTCCCTCGGATACCTCCCAGTACGCCCAGGTAGATGAGACGGCCATGCGACTCAGCCACTGCGGGTACTGGGCATCCTTGCGCGATTCGCCGGTGATCGACCAAGGTGTGCAGCGGCACGTCACGGTCCACGTTCCCAAGCGCAATCTGCTTACCGTCAAGGGCCTGCGGTCGCTTCTCGATCCCGTCCCGGTGCAACGGGTACCCACATCATGATGCCGCCGGTCATAGTGAGTGCCGATGAGCTGAGTGCCGCCTCGGCTCTGGCGCCCGAGACGCTGAGTCAGTATCTGTCGTCGGCCGGCTGGGAGCTGGAACAAAGTCTCGAACGGGCGACCTTGTGGACGCGGCGCGAGGACGACGGCGACTTCCAGGTGTTGGTCCCCGGTGATCGGGACTTGCGTGACTATGCGAGCCGCGTCTCCGACTTTCTCACCACCGTGGCTGCCGTCGAGGAGCGTCCGATCCGGCTGCTCCTTGACGATTTGGAGACTGCCGGCGCGGACACGCTCTCGTTCCGTCTGATGCCCAGCGGTCCGTCCGGGACGATCCCGCTGTTCAACGCGGTAGACGCCCTGGCCGGGGTGCGGGAACTGGTCGTGGCGTCCACGTACGCCCTGATGAGCGAGCAGCCGATGCTGGTGCAGGGGCGCCGACCGGACAGCGCGCTCGACTTCGCCCGCACTGTGCGATTGGGAACTCCGCGCGCGGGAAGCTGGGCGATCGCGGCGCAGCTCGCCGTGCCACGAGCCGACGTGAATGCCGATCCGCCACTTGCTCGCCGGGTGTCGTTGCAGATGCACCGTGCGGTGCGGGCGTGTTATGCCGCCTCGGGCGAGGCGCAGCGCAACTTTGATCTCGGACTGTTCCTGCGCCTGACCGGTGAGGGTGTATCGGCGAACGTCTGTGACGCGCTGGCCAAGCTCGGCCGCGACGGCGTTCCCTACGACGTCAGGTTCAACTGGGCCAGCCAGCTGCCTTCGTCCGTGCCGCCTCGGTCGTTCCGCTTCAGCACTCGGCGGATCGAGGTTCTGCGCACGGCGGCAGAGCAGCTCAAGGTGGCGGTTCCCGACGGGGAGGTCACGGTCGAGGGTCAGGTCAGCAGGTTGCGGCGGGATATCGGCGAGGGTGGCCAGGCGACCGTGAAGGGCCCGATCTCCACCGTGTACGGCTCCTCGGAACGGTCCGTGCGGGTACTGCTGCCGGACGCCCTCTATCAACAGCTCGTCGACGCACATGGGCGTCGTCGGCATGTGCGGGTCACCGGTACTGCCGTGCGCGGGCGGATCGAGCGGGTTTCCCACGTCGAGGTTCTGGGCGGCGTCACCGAAACCTGACCCGGCGTGGCCTGCGGTGGTTCCATCATCCATAGATCCATGGCAGCCTTTTGTGCCATACAGGAAGACGAATGGACGGTCTCATCCGTACTCTCAGTCCACATAGGATTTTGAGCGCATGGCGCATGGCGCGAGGGGAGAGTGGGACGACCGTGGACAAAGCCCTTTCCGAGGCACCACTCGAATTGGCGCCGGGGTCGGTGGTGGTCATCCGGGACGAGGAATGGCTAGTGCAGACCGCGGAGGAAACCGCGGACGGGCTCCTCATGCACGTCCGAGGCTTGAGTGAACTGGTTCGCGATGCCAGCGCCAGCTTCTACGCTTCCCTCGACCGCGTCGAACCACTCGACCCGGCAGCAGCGAGCGTCGTGGCGGACGACAGCCCGCGCTACCGCAAGGCCCGCCTCTGGCTGGAATCCACGTACCGCAAGACCGCCGTTCCGCTCGCCGATCGCTCGCTCACCGTTGCCACACAGGCCCTGGCGACACCGTTGAGCTACCAGCAGACCGCCGTGCGCAAGGCACTCGACCCGGACAACCTACGTCCCCGGATCCTGCTGGCCGATGCGGTCGGGCTCGGCAAGACCCTGGAAATCGGCATGATCCTGTCGGAGTTGGTCCGCCGGGGCCGAGGCGAGCGGATCCTCATCGTGACGCCCCGCCACGTGCTCGAACAGATGCAGCAGGAATTGTGGTCGCGATTCGCGCTGCCGTTCGTCCGCCTCGACTCCGCCGGGATCCAGCGGGTTCGGCAGAAGCTTCCGGCGAACCGCAACCCGTTCACCTATTTCCGGCGGGCGATCATCTCGATCGACACGCTGAAGTCGGAGCGGTACGCGGCCAGTCTGAAGAAGCAGCGCTGGGACGCCGTCGTCATCGACGAATCGCACAACCTGGCCAATGCGTCCACGCAGAACAACAAGCTGGCCCGCACACTGTCCCGAAATACCGAGACGCTGATCCTGGCGTCGGCGACCCCACACAACGGGCGCAAGGAATCCTTCGCCGAGCTGATCCGGCTGCTCGACCCGTCCGCGATCCCGCCCGGCGGCGAGCTGGTGGCCGAGGAGATCGAACGGCTGGTGATCCGCCGCCATCGGCACAGCGACGAGGTGGCCGGGGTGGTCGGTGCAGACTGGATGGAACGACAGGAACCGGAGAATCTGTTGGTGCCCGCGAGCCCGGCGGAGAACGCGGTCGCCCGCGAACTCGAGGACGTCTGGCTGTGGCCGCCGGACCAGCGCACCCCCTACTCGGGGCAGAACGCGTCGCTGTTCCCCTGGACGCTGGCCAAGGCCTTCCTTTCGTCACCGGCCGCACTGGCCGAGACCGTCCGGCAGCGCCTGGGCCGACTCCAGCACGACGCCGCCGCCACGGTCGAACGAGCGGCCCTGGAACGGCTGGCCGCCCTGAACGCGACGGCGCAGGCGGCCGGCTCGGCCAAGTACACCCGGCTGGTCCAGCGGCTCCGGGAGATCGGCGTCGGATCCGGTTCGCCGATCCGGGCGGTGGTGTTCGCCGAGCGGGTCGCCACCCTGACCTGGCTGCACAGACACCTTCCTGCCGACCTCGGAGTGCCCGCCGAGGCCGTCGCGATCATGCACGGTGGCCTGCCCGACGACGAGCAGCAGCGCGTGGTGGACGCCTTCAAGCAGGAACACGCCCCGGTCCGGGTCCTGGTCACCGGCGACGTCGCCTCCGAAGGGGTCAACCTGCACGCCCAGTGCCACGAGCTGATCCACTACGACATCCCGTGGAGCCTGATCCGCATCGAGCAGCGCAACGGCCGCATCGACCGGTACGGCCAGCAGCACCCACCCCGGATCACCGCCTTGCTGCTGGAGCCGGACGGCGACCGCTTCGCCGGCGACATCCGCATCCTGGCGAAACTGGTCGACAAGGAGAACGAGGCGCACCGCGCGCTCGGCGACGTGGCCTCCCTGATGGGCCAGTACGACGTGAATGGCGAGGAGGACGCCATCCGTGCCGTCCTGGCCGGGCAGCGTGACCTGGACGAGGTGGTACGCACGCCGGACGAGGTACTGGCCGGTGACGACCTGTCGGCGATGTTCTTCGGCATCGTCGACGCCGACGACACCGACGAAGAGCCGCTGCCCGAGACGACCGTAACCGCCGGGTCAGGGCTCTACCCGGACGAGGTCTCGTACCTCGACGAGGCGCTGCACGCCGCCTTCGTCGACCCGACCAGGCCGCTGAGCAACAACGGTGTCTCCTGGCGTCGAGACCCCGCCTTCGGCACCGCCGAGCTGACCCCGCCACCTGACCTGGTGCAACGCCTCGACGTACTGCCGCAGAGCTATCTCGCCGACCGGCGGGTCACCGACAAGCTCGTCCTGGCCACCACCCAGGCCCGGGGCAAGGACCGGCTGGAGCAGGCGCTGCGCGACGACACCGGCTCCAGTTGGCCGGACGCGCACTACCTGAGCCCTCTGCACCCGGTGCTGGATTGGGCTTCCGACCGGGCCCTGGCCGGGCTGGGCCGCAACCAGGTGTTCGCGGTCCGCGGCGACGTCGACGAACTGACCGTGCTGCTGCTGGGCACGCTGACCAACCGGCGAGGCCAGGTCGTCTCGGCGGCGTGGTTGACCGTGGAGTTCCCGATGCCCGGCGACCTCGTGTTCGCCCTGGTGAGCCCACATCCGTCGGCCTCCGCGGCACTGGCCGCGCTGGGCTTCGACACCGCCCGGTCCAACCCCGGCCCGGTGCCCGAGGCAGAGGCGCTAGGCCCGTTCATCCCACCGGCCGTGCACCACGCCCGCGAGCAGATGCGTGACCTGTTCGCCGTGGTCGAGAAGGACGTCGCGCACCGCGTCGAACAGTGGTCCCACCGGCTCGCCCAATGGCAGCACGACGCCGATGCACTCATCCAGCGCCGCGATCTCAAGCAGCGTCGGGTCAGCATCGGCCAGGAGCAGCGGCTGGTCGCCGACATGAACCCGGACCGGCAACTGGTGCGCCCGCTGCTGGTCGTCGTGCCGTCGACGGGAGGGCGGGCGTGAGCGTGTCCGACGCGATCCTGGTCGGTGAGGGCTGGATCTCCGAGCACTACTTCACCACCGACGCGACGAAGGAGTCGTTCCGCGCCCGGGTGCTGGAACGCCGTAAGACGTGGGACGCGGAGGCCGACAACCGCCGGCCCACCCCGCGTAGCCGGTTCACCGAGGCCCGGCAGGAGCTGGAAGCCGATCTGGCCAAGCTCGGCGAGCTGACCGATGTGGAGGCTGACCTCGGCGCCACCGACCCGCAGACCATCGCCGCCGCGGTCGCCTCGATCCATGAGCGCATCGTCGGCATCCTGGAACTGCGCGAGCACGGCCTTGTCGTCGGCGGGGACGGGCCGATCCTGCGCGTCTCGGCCCCCGGCATCACCGATCGGGCCTCGCTGGTCGTGGTGCTCGCCCAGCCGGTCGTCACGGTCGAGGACATCCTCGCCAAGGACGGCCGGACACTGGCCGCACCGGTGCGCCTCCACGACGACGGCGACGAGCTGACCTCAGCGGCGAAGCTGACCTCCGCCCTGTTCGGCGAGGACGACGGCCCCGACCTGATCCTGATCCTGGCCGGCCGGTGGGCGGTGCTGACCGAACGGGATCGCTGGGCGGAGGGCCGTTACCTCGCCATCGACCTGCAACTGATCTGCGAACGCAACGACACCAGACGCGGCGGCGAGGTAGACCGCATCCTGACCTGCCTGTCCGCCGAGTCAATCGCGCCGGACGCGGACGGCAACCTGTGGTGGACCGCCGTTCTCGACGAGTCGATCAAACACACCGTCGGGGTCTCCAAGGACCTTCGCGAGGGCGTACGGCTGTCCATCGAGATCATCGCCAACGAGGTCGTCGCCCGCCGCCGCGCCCACGGCCTCGCACCGCTGCCCGCCGCCGAAGCCCAGCCGCTGGCCAAGCAGGCGTTGCGCTTCCTCTACCGCATCCTCTTCCTGCTGTACGCGGAGGCGTCGCCCGAGCTGGGTGTGCTGCCGGTCGGGGCTCCCGAGTACGACCGGGGCTACAGCCTGGACCGGCTGCGGGAACTCGTCCAGGTCGAGTTGGCCACCCCGCGTGCCCGCGCCGGCACGCACCTCTACGAGTCGCTGGGCGTGTTGTTCGAGCTGGTCGACCGGGGACACCAGACCGCCGACCCGGACGACGAGGCGCTGACCGCGCCGGGGCTCACCTTCAACCCGCTGCGCGCCGACCTGTTCCGGCCCAGCGCCACGGCGCAAATCGACGCGGTCGGCCTCGGCAACGCCGCCCTCCAGGAGGTCCTCACCCACCTGCTGCTGAGCAAGGAGCGACGGGGCAAGGACCGAGGCTTCATCTCGTACGCGGAACTGGGCATCAACCAGCTCGGCGCGGTCTACGAGGGCCTGATGTCGTACACCGGGTTCTTCGCCGGCACCGACCTGTACGAGGTCGCCAAGGGCGGTGACGGCACCAAGGGCTCCTGGGTGGTGCCGGTGGACCGTACCGACGGCATCGAATCCTCCGACTTCGTCAAGCAGCCCGACAAGGTGACCGGCGAGCCGCGCCCGGTGCTGCACCCGCAGGGTTCGTTCGTGTTCCGGCTGGCCGGGCGCGAACGCCAGCAGTCGGCGTCCTACTACACCCCCGAGGTGCTGACGAAATTCACCGTCGGGCAGGCCTTGGAGGAACTGCTCGACCAGAACGGTGAACGCACACCGGCCGCCGACATCCTCGGCATGACGATCTGCGAACCGGCGCTCGGCTCGGGCGCGTTCGCCATCGAAGCGGTTCGGCAGCTCGCCGACCAGTACCTCAAGCGCCGCCAAAGCGAACTGGCAGCCGAGGGCAAGCGGATCGACCCGGACGACTACCCGAAACGTCTGCAGGAGGTGAAGGCCTACCTGGCCCTGCACAACGTGTACGGCGTCGACCTGAACGGCACCGCCGTCGAACTCGCCGAGATCACCCTCTGGCTCGACACGATGGTGCAGGGCCTGTCGGCACCGTGGTTCGGCCTGCACCTGCGGCGCGGCAACTCGCTGATCGGCGCCCGTCGGGCCGTCTACCGCCGCAGCCAGGTCGCCGACAAATCATGGTTGGGCGCGGTGCCGGACGAGGTGCCCCTGACCTCGCTGGTCGAGGACATCGAAGCCGAGCGGGTCGCCACCGACGGCATCCACCACTTCCTGCTGCCTGCCGACGGCTGGGGCTCAGCCGCGGACGCCAAGGAAGCCGCGGCACTCGCGCCCGACGCGGCGAAGAAACTCAAGACCTGGCGAGGCAGCACAAAAACCAAACCCACCAAGCAAACCATCGACGCGTACGCCGAACTGGCGCACCGCGTGGAGTCGTTGTGGCAGATCGCCTACCGTCGGCTGGACATCGCCGAGAAGCAGATCCGCCGTTCCATCCCGGTGTGGGAGGCTGGGGACCTGCCCGCCGGGGGTGCGGTGACCCGCGAGCAGATCGAATCGGCGCTTGCCGATCAGGGCGGTGCCTACCGTCGACTGCGCCGAGCTATGGACGCCTGGGCTGCCTTGTGGTTCTGGCCTCTCACTGACGAGCTCGCTACCGTGAACGGCAAGGTGGTCGAGCCGCCGACCGTCACGCAATGGATCGAAGGCTTGCAAGCGCTGCTGGGTCGCAACCCGGACCTGAAGTCGGCTCGCCACAAAGAGCGCAATGTGGCGCGATGGACCAGTCGATCGCTGTCGAACCGAAATGTCGGCGTGGCAGCCAGAACAGCCTTCCGGGCCGGTATCGACTGGGAAGAACTGAACCAGGCCGAGGCGATGGAACTCAGCTTCGCCAACGCCGAGGGTATGGATGAGGTGCTGAGGAAGAATCCGTGGCTGGTGGTGTGCGAGCGCATCGCCCACCGGCAGGGCTTCTTCCACTGGCAGCTGGACTTCGCCACCGTGTTCACTCGCGGCGGCTTCGACCTCCAGGTCGGCAACCCGCCCTGGGTACGGCCTGACGTCGACGTGTCGGCCCTGCTCGCCGAGGGCGACCCATGGTGGCAACTCGCGCCAAAACCGACGCAGGCGGAGGTGGCCGTTAAGCGTGATGCCACCCTCGACCTGCCTGGTGTGCTAAACCTGGTCATCGACGGCACGGCGGACACCGTTTGCATCGGTTCGTTCGTTAGTGCGACGCCGCAATATCCGCATCTTGTCGGTCTGCGACCCGACCTGTACCGCTGCTTCATGGAGGTGATGTGGCGGCACGGTTCGGCCCGCGGCACCATCGGCATGATTCACCTGAACTCCCACTTCACCGACGAGAACGCAGGCCCTCTTCGCGCCGAGCTTTACTCACGACTCCGCCGCCACTGGCACTTCATCAACCAGCTGCTGCTCTTTGAAATCCAAAATCACAAACACTTCGGCATCACGGTGCACGGATTCCCGCAGAGTGAGCCGGGCTTCACCCAGGCGAGTTGGCTCTATCACCCCGATACGGCGGTGCGTTCCCTGGTGCACGACGGCTCCGGGCCGGAGCCTGGACTCAAGGACGACGAGGGTCACTGGGACGTGCGTCCGCACCGCTCGCGGATCACTAAAGTCACCGAGGATACGTTGCGCGCCTGGCACGCCACAATGGAGGCCGGCGATGTGCCGATCCGGCAAACCCGGATGGTATACGCAGTTAACCAGTCATCGGCGGCTGTTCTTGAAAAGCTGTCTCGCGCACCGCGTATCGGGGAACTCGGTCTTCTTTCCTCACAAGGGTGGAACGAGACGACGGATCGACGCAAGGGGTATTTCGAGTCGGAGTGGAGTGTGCCGTCGTCCTGGGATGACGTGATTCTCCAAGGGCCGCATCTGTATGTCTCGACGCCTATTAATAAGACGCCAAATCCCACCTTAGTCAGCAATAAGGATTGGTCGGTGACGGACTTCGAGGCGCTGGCGGCCGACGCGATCCCGGCGACGGCCTACCAGCGCCGAGGCGACCGCTATGACTACGACTGCGCCTACACCGACTGGGGCAACGAGGACCGCCCCGACCCTGCCCGCGACCACTACCGCATAGCCTGGCGCCGCATGGCCGCCAACCAGGGCGAACGTACCCTGATTCCAGCAATCATCCCACCAGGTGCAGCTCACGTGCATCCGGTGCACACGATGATCGTCGCCGGTGGTGGTGCAAGCAAGCTCCCGGTGGTCAGCGCATTCGTCTCGTCGATTGTCTCTGACTACTCAGTGCGGTGCGCACCGAAGTCGGAGATTTCGTTCGGCACCATCGGACGGCTTCCCATCTCTGAGGACCATGAGCTGAGCGATGCGTTGATGATTCGTGTTTTGCGCCTCAACTGTGTGACCGCCGTATATGCGGAGCTCTGGTCTCGCTGCTACACGGACCAGTTTCACGATGACGCTTGGGCGGGAGGACTTGTGCATTCCCGTCGCTTCGGCCTTGAGCAGGTAGGGCCGGAGTGGACAGCGGAGACGCCGTTGCGGGTTGCGGCGGATCGGCGGCAGGCGCTGGTGGAGATCGATGCGCTGGTGGCGCTTGCTCTCGGGTTGACCGCTAACGAGTTGTGCGCGATATACCGGACCCAGTTCGCCGTGCTGCGCGGCTACGACCGCAACGTCTACTTCTACGACGCGAACGGTCGGCTTGTGCCCAACTCGGTGCTCACGGTCTGGCGCAAGAAGGGCGACCGAGTCACCGCCGAGGAGCGCACCGCCACCAACCAGGCCGGGAACACCTACACCTATGAGCTGCCGTTCGTCACCCTGGACCGGGAGGCGGACATGCGGGAGGCGTATGCGGTCTTCGAGCAGCGTCTGCGGGATCGTCAATGACCGAGCTGCTGCCGACCGTCCAGGCGGCCAACGTCCGACACAGTCTCGTCGACTACCTGACGACGACGTTCGCGCTGACCGAGGCGGACCCTCGTGACGGCCTCGACACGTTCTTGTCCGATCCGGTCACCGGCATGTTCAAGGGTCCGTACGTACGCCTGCGACTGCCGTTCCGACCAGCCGAGCCGGGCTGGCGGCAGCACCTCGACTGGTATGCGGGCCCGGCTCCCTATGGTCATCAGGCCGCCGCGTTCGCCCGGCTGACCTCGCTGGGCGGGCGGCGCCCGCAGCCGACGCTGGTCACCACCGGCACCGGATCGGGCAAGACCGAGGCGTTCCTGTACCCGATCCTGGATCATGTGCGCCGGGCCCGGCTGGAGGGTGTCACCGGGATCAAGGCCCTGGTCCTCTACCCGATGAACGCGCTCGCCAACGACCAGGCAGCCCGCCTCACCAGTCTGCTCACCGGCCATCCGGAGTTGGCGTCGATCACCGCGGCGCTCTACACCGGGGAGAAGACCCGGCCGCGAACCATGGTCACCGTGGAGGGACTGATCACCGACCGTGGTGTCATCCGGGACACCGCCCCCGACATCCTGCTCACCAACTACAAGATGCTCGACCAGTTGCTGCTGCGTCATGAGGACCAGAGGCTGTGGCGGCAGTCCGCGACCAGTCTGCGTTACCTGGTGCTCGATGAGTTCCACACCTATGACGGTGCGCAGGGCACCGACGTGGCGATGCTGCTGCGCCGCCTCGGCCTGGCCCTGAGGAGCCACTGGCGTGACGACGATCCGGCCGTCACCGACGATGCCCGGACGCGGCCGCTCGGGTTGATCACACCGGTGGCGACGTCGGCCACCCTCGGGGACAAGGGCGATCCGGGCGCAATGCTCGGTTTCGCCGAAACCGTGTTCGGTGAGCCGTTTCCCGCCGACGCGGTGGTGACCGAGTCCCGGCAGGAGCTCGCCGAGTGGGTGGGCGACGCGGACGCCGTCGTCGCCGACGCCGGGTTCTCCGTCGCGGAGGCGTTCAGGGCTGAGGATGTACGCGCGGTCGTTGACGATCTCGGTGCCGACCCGGACGGCGCGGCTCTGGCCCGTACCGTCCTCGGTCTGCTCTGGGCCGGTGACCGGGACCGGCTCGCCGCGGCCGGGCCTGACCTGCTGCTCGCCCTGGTGAAAGCGCACCCGCTGGTGCAGGAACTCGCCTTCGAGACCGCCGATGCGATCAGCGTCGACGACCTGGTCCGCCGGATCGCGGGCCAGGCCGACCGGCGTACCTCCAGCCTCGCGGCGGGCGGCTTCGACGCCGACTGGGCGCGGGCGATCACCGCTGTGGTGGCGGCCCTCGGGCACATCCGGGCGATCGTCGGACGGGACGCGCTTGCCGTCGACGTGCACCTGTGGGTGCGTGAGCTGACTCGCATCGACCGGGCCGCGGACACCACGGCCCGCTTCCGCTGGGGCGACGACGGGCCGCCGGTGGCCGGCGGCGACACCGAGGACATCCGGCCGTCGTTCCCGGCCGTCTACTGCCGGTTCTGCGGCCGGTCTGGCTGGGGTGTCGCGCTCGCCCCGGTCGGCACCGGCCTAGCCGTCGACGACGAGACCATCCGGCGCAATCACGCCAACCACGAGGGGCGGTTCCGGGCCCTGCTGTACGCGCCGGCCGAGGCCGATGCAGCTTACGACGGGGCGGCATACCCCGACGGGCTGGCCTGGTTCTCGGTACGTGGCCGCGAACTGCTCACCGCACCCCCGGGTGACGACGATCGCGACCTGCGGGACGGCTGGATTCTGCCGGTGCTGACCAGCGCCGGACGCGATGCCGACGAGCACGCGCGGCTCGACATCTGCCCGTCGTGTGCCCAGCCGGACGGGATTCGCTTCCTGGGCAGTGCCATCGCCACCCTGCTGTCGGTGTCGCTGTCCACGCTGTTCGGCTCGGCGGCCCTGGACGTACAGGAGAAGAAGGCGCTGGTCTTCACCGACTCGGTGCAGGACGCGGCGCACCGGGCCGGTTTCGTTGAGGCCCGCTCGCACACGCTGACCCTGCGTGCGGCACTCAACGCCGCGATCGCCCCCGGCACCCTCACCCTGGACACGCTGGTCGAGGACGTGATCCAGCGCACCGGTACGGACCACTTCCAGCGCTATCGACTGCTCGGTCCCGACTGCGTCGACCGGGAGTCGTTCACCCCGTTCTGGACGTCGAAGACGCTGCGGGGGGTGCCTGCACGGGTGATGTCCCGGGTTCGGAAACGGCTCGCGCTCGACGTTGCGCTGGAGTTCGGGCTCAACTCGCGTACCGGCCGAACCCTCGAACTGACCGGTGCCGCCACCGTCGAGGTGGATGCCGGCCCACCGGCCCGGATGGTCGCCGCCGCCCGAACCGTGCTGGCCGGGTTCGTGGTCCAGAACCCGCTCGGCTCGGAGCACGGCGAACCGGCCGACGAGACGCTGGTGCAGTGGGTGCGGGGCGTACTGGACCGGATGCGAGCACAGGGCGCGATCGACCATCCCTGGTTCACCACCTTCCGTCAGGAGGACGGCAACCGCTGGTCCATCTGGGGTGGGCGGCCCCGCGGCGACGGCATGCCCGCCTTCCCCAACACCCGGCCAGCTCCGAGCTATCCGCGCGTCGGCGGGGCGGCCAACCCGGTACGTGACAGCGACCTGGACGCGGTCACCTCGGCACAGTCCTGGTACGCGCGCTGGACCTCCCGGGCGTTGTCGGTCAGCCCAGCCGACGGCGGGCGGCTTGCTCGGCTGCTGCTCGACCGGCTGGCCCGCGATGGTGTTCTCGCCACCGTCACCAGCCGGAGCGGCGCCACCGTCTACGCGCTCCCGCCGTCCGGTGTTCAGGTCGCCCCGGCCCGGCCTGCTGACCTGGCCGCGCGACGGCACCTGTTGGCCTGCGACACCTGCCGGGCCCTGGTGCCGGGCAGCCGCATCACCGTCGACCAGCTCGACGGTGCGCCGTGCATGCTGGTGCGCTGCCACGGCCGGCTCACCCGGGAAGTCCTGGCTGACAACTTCTACCGCCGGCTCTACGCATCCCCGGACATGCGCCGGATCGTCGCGCGTGAACACACCAGTCTGCTCGACGACGCCACCCGGCTGAGCTACGAGGACGGCTTCAAGAAGTCCTCGACCGAGCCGCAGGCACCGAACGTGCTGGTCGCCACCCCCACCCTGGAAATGGGCATCGATATCGGCGACCTGTCCACCGTGCTGCTGTCGTCGCTGCCCCGTACCGTCGCGTCCTATCTGCAGCGGGTCGGGCGGGCCGGGCGTCTCACCGGAAACGCCCTCAATCTGGCCTACCTCACCGGGCGCGGCGACCAACTGCCCAAGCTCGGCGACCCGCTGTCGGTCATCAACGGCGAGGTACGCCCGCCCGCCACCTATCTGAGCGCCGAGGAGATCCTGCGCCGGCAGTTTACCGCCTGCCTCGTCGACGGCATGGCCCGCGACGAGCGGCACACCCATCCGACCAGCGCGCAGCAGGCCATCGGAGCCAGTGACCCGGACTCGTTCCTCGGCGAACTCATCGCCGCCGCCGAGGCGGGTGGTGCCGCGGCGGTCCGCCGGTTCACCGATACCATCGGATCGTTGCCCGAGGCCACGATCACCGCGCTCACCGATTTGGTCAGCCCGTCGGCCGGTGCCGGCACCAGCCTGTTCGCCGGAAACGTACACGCCGCCAGCAGACGGTGGCAGCAGACCGTGGAGACCCTCAAACGGCGCCAGATCGAGGTCAACAAGGTGTTGCCCGAGTTGGAGGCCAAGTACGCGTCGCCAGCCCGCACCGACGACGACAAGCGGGCCCTGCGATCGGCCAAGACCACCCGCAAGCTGATCGGCGGGCAGCTCGCGCACCTACGCGGCGAATACTGGATCAGTGTGCTGGAGGAGCACGGGCTGCTGCCCAACTACACGCTGCTCGACGACACCGTCACCCTCGCCGTCGGGATCAGCTGGACGAACCCCGACTCCGGCGAATTCGAGAGCGACAGCGCCCAGTTCCAGCGCGGATCGGCGCAGGCCATTCGCGAGTTCGCGCCCGGTGCCACCTTCTATGCCCGAGGCTGGGAGATCGCCGTCGACGCGATCGACCTCGGCATCGACGGCGAATCCATCCGTCCCTGGGCGTTCTGCCCCGCTTGTGGCTACGCAGCCGACATCGCCGCCACCGGCCGGGAACAGCAGATCGCCAAGTGCCCGCGATGCGGCAGCACCGGCATCGCCGACACCGGCCAGCGCCTCGACGTCGTCGAACTGTCGCACGTCTCCGCCGAGGTACGCCGTGACGAGGTGAAGATCTCCGACCGGCGTGATCAGCGTGACCGCATCCCGTTCCAGCTCATCACGGCCGCTGACATCGATCCGGCCGGCATCGCGGCCAAGTGGTTCGCCGAGAACACCGGGCTGGGCTGCACCTATCTGCGCAGCATGGACCTGCGCTGGCTCAACGTCGGTGTCTCCGGCCACGGCACATCACGGATCATCTCGGCCGACGAACGTACCGGCGCGTTGTTCCGGGTGTGCAGTGGATGCGGCAAGCTCGACACCGACTCCGGTCGCAACCGCCCGCACGAACATCGCGCGTGGTGCCCGTATCGCAAGGCGGAGGTGGAGAACACTGTCGCCGTAGCCCTTTCCCGCACCCTGCGTACTCAGGGGCTGCTGCTGCGCCTGCCGTACGCGGTCACCCTCGGCGACGACTTCGCCGTGCCCAGCCTGGCCGCGGCGATCCTGCTCGGGCTGCGGGAACAGATCGGCGGGCACCCCGACCATCTGCGGGTCGAACATGTCGTCGATCCCACCCTCAGCGACGGCACCGACAACCACGACGCGCTGCTGCTGCACGATGTGGTGCCCGGTGGCACCGGATACCTCGCTGACTTGGCCGCCCCGGACCGGCTCCGCGATCTGCTCACGCTCGCCTGGCAGCAGGTCCGCGACTGCGAGTGCCAGCATGAAGACCGCCTCGCCTGTCACCGCTGCCTGCTGCCGTTCACCCCGCCCGCCGCATTGCGCCGGACATCCCGCGCCGCCGCTGTGCGGCACCTCGCCCACCTGCTCGGCCTGCGCGAGGACGCCGACTCAGCCGACGGGCCGCCGTGGACGCTCGTCCAGACTCCACCGCGGGACAGCCCTGAATCACACCTGGAACAACGCTTCCGCAAGCTGATCGCGAAGCGGCTGACGGCTGTCGGGGCAGCCACCACCGAGGTGCCGAAACCTTGGGGCAATGCCCTACGCTTCACCCTGCCCGGCGATCACCGCCAATGGACGCTGACGCCGCAGGTGAACGTCGAGAACTCGCGCCCCGACTTCCTGCTGGAAACCAACGACACGGCTGTGCCGGCCGTTGCTGTCTTCACTGACGGTCACGCCTTTCACGCCGTCGCGTCGCGTAACCGGCTCGCCGACGACGCCGAGAAACGACAGGTGCTGCGGGACACCGGCCGGATCGTGCTGGCCGTCACCGCGGCCGATATCGCCTCGGCCGAGCAGGAAGTCCCGGTGGCACCGGCCTGGTTCTCCGAGGCCACCGTGGCCCGGCTGATCAAGCAGGCCCCGTTCCAGGCCGCGCCCAGCGCGTACGAAGCGCTGCGGGCCGGCCCGATCACCTGGTTGCTCGGGTGGGTGTCCGCGCCCAGCCCGGCGGACCTCGGGATCGTCGCGCGGGCCGCGCCGATGTTCCTGGTCGACGGCCAGTCCCGCCGTACCTGCGCAGCCGGGGTCAGCCTCGCGTCGATCGGGCGAGCCGCACTGCTCAGCGAGGAGCTGCCACCTGGTGACCGGACCATTCTGGTCCGGCAGTTCGGTGCGCTCGCCGTCGTCGTCGAGCCGACGAAGACGGCAGTACACGCCGCGTTGGTGCTCGACGACCGGGCGCAGGCCCTCGACGCTGCGCACGCCGACGCCTGGCGGCTGTGGCTCCAATTGTCCAACGCGATGTCGCTTCGTGACTGGCCCACTGTCATCACGACCACCAGTCAAGTGGGAAGCCCGGTCACTGTTGCGGCGGCACCGGAGCCGGCCGACCCCGGTGGGCTTCCCGACGTCGTGGACGACAGCTGGGCAACCGCGTACGAGTCGGCCGCGCCAGGTGCGGAGCGCGAGCTGATTCGGCTCCTGGTCACCGGCGGCAGCCTCGAAGCCCCACTGATCGGTGTGGAAGGCCCGCAGGGCATCCCGATGGACTTCTGCTGGCCGCGCCAGCGCATCGCCGTTGACCTCTACGACATGCCCGACGAGGACCGCGCCGACCTCAGCTCCGCCGGCTGGCACGTGGTGCCGCCGGACCCGGACGCCATCGTCGCCGCGCTGACCGAGACCACCGACCGCAGGGAGCGCTGATGCCGACCATCATCATGACCAAGTGGCCTGTCAAGATTGACGGCTCGGTCAAGGCCAAGGCGATGACCTACCTGCAGAAGCTCTCCGCCGACGACACCACAACCGGTTTGCACATCGAACCGATCGCCGGTGCGGCCGACTCCCGGGTACGCACAGGCCGCGTCGACCAGTTCTGGCGTGCCGTGATGTTCCGGCTCGACGGCGCAGGGGAGAGCCACTACGTCATCCATGGCGTGTGGCCCCACGATGACGCCCTTGTCGTCGCTGCCCGGGTCCGCCTCAAGGTCAACCCGATCAATGGCCTGCCGCAGATCGAGGAGGCCGAGCCCGAGCCTCGGCCGGCCGACACACGACTGGCGACATCATCCGCCGCCAGCTCCTCGGGGCCGGCGGCAGAGTCTCTGCTGGGACGGATCGGGCGTACGCGCGCCGACCTCGTCGACCGGCTTGGTGTCCCCGCCGACATCGCCGACCAGGCATTGGCCGCACCGGACGAAGACGCCGTTCTCGACCTCGCTCAACAACACGAAGGCTGGCTCGGGCTGCTCCTAGTCGACCTGGCCACCTCGGACTCGATCGACAGCATCGCCGAGCGGCTGCAACTCGAGGCGCCCGAACAGACGGGTGACGAAGACGCCGACCTGCTGCGCTCGCTCAAGCAACCCGCTGCCCAGGCACAGTTCACGTTCATCGACGGCCAGGAAGAACTTCGCCGGGTCATTGAAAAGGGCGACTTCGGTTCGTGGCGGGTGTTCCTCCACCCTGAGCAGCGCCGGTACGCGGTACGCCGATACAAGGGCCCCTTCAGGCTTTCCGGTGGCGCCGGAACCGGCAAGACCGTCGTACTCATCCACCGAGCCCGAGTGCTGGCTCGAGAACAGCCCGACGCCCGGATCGTGCTGACCACGTTCACCACGAACCTGGCCGATGCCCTACGTGACGGTCTTGCCCAACTCGACCCGACGGTTCCGCAGGCGACTGCCCTCAACACACCCGGCGTATACGTGACCGGCGTCGACGCCCTCGCAGCCGCCGTCATCCGCGCTGCCGGCGCCGGCATCGGCGATGCCGTCAAGACCGTCCTGGGCGATGCCCGAACCACCCCTACGGCGCGCACCCCGAACGGCCGATGGCGAGAGGTCATCGAGGCGTCATCGTCGAAGCTGCCCCCGGAAATCGCCAACGAGACCTTCCTCAGCGCCGAATACGCCCTCATTGTCCTGCCCCAACGGGTGAAGAACGAGAACGAATACCGCCGTGTCCGACGACCCAGCCGTGGTGTCGCCTTGGACCGCGCCAAACGGGACAGCGTGTGGGCGTTGATCGCGGCGTACCGCGCTCAGTGCCGCATCGACGGCACGCTTGATTTCGCCGAGGCCGCAGCCGTCGCCGCCGCCCACCTGGAGACCAGCGGCAGCCAAGCCGACCACGTGCTCGTCGATGAAGGTCAGGACCTGTCACCGACGCACTGGCAAATGCTGCGAGCCCTGGTCGCCGAGGGCGAGGACGACCTGTTCATCGCTGAGGACTCCCACCAGCGTATCTACGGCAACCGGACTGTCCTGGTCCGGTACGGCATCAAGATTGTCGGCCGCTCGCAGCGGCTCACCCTCAACTACCGCACGACCGCGCAGAACCTGCGCTACGCGATGGCGATGCTCGATGGCGGCGACTACGTCGACCTGGAAGAACGTGCGGAGGCCACCGGCTACCGCTCGGCGCGATCGGGGCCGAGGCCGGTAGTGGAGACCGTGGAGTCGCTTATCACCGAACTCGACACCATTGCCGATCGCATCCGCTCCTGGCTCGACGGCGGGACGGCACCCGAGACAATCGCTGTCCTCGTGCACGACAAGTTCCAGCGTGAGCGAGTTGTCAACGCACTCAACGAACGCGGCGTGCAGGCACGAGCGATCGATCGCGATCGTCCGGCGGAGGGCCGGGTGCTGGTGATGACCATGCACCGGGCGAAAGGCATGGAGTTCGTCAAGGTCGTACTCGCCGACGTCGGCTTCCGTTCGGCTGCCGAGAAGGCTCGGCTTGACGGCCTGGACGACATTGAACGGCACGATGCCGAGCTTCGCGCTCGCTCACTTCTATACGTAGCCGCGACCCGTGCGCGCGACGAACTCGCCGTGGTCCAACGCCGATAGCTTCCGGCATATGGATTACGGGCCGCGCGGGCTGAATTAGCCAGCCATCACGTGTCACTCGATCGAGTGGTGTCGACGTCCGCTCGTCGCCTCGGTGCGGAGGCCTCGTTGAAAAAGGTGAAGGCTTCTCTGATCTGGAGGGCCCTTACCGAGAGCCGAGGTGCGGATCATTTCCGATACCGATGCGATCGTTCAAGACCAGGAGACAGGGCTGTACGGGTTCCGGCTGGAGATGGGCCGGGGCCGTGACGGGGCCCGGATGCAGGTCCGCCGGTCCGGGTTCGCCACGGAGAAGTTGGCGTTGACCGAGTACCGCCGGTTGTGCCGGCAGCGGGACGCGCGGCATCCGAAGCCGCGGCTGGGCGACACGGTGCAGAGCATCTGTGATGGTTGGGTGCTGGCCCGGGAGCAGGAGCTCGAGCCCAATACCGTTTACAACTACCGGTGGCTGTTCGGCCTGATCTACCCGCACGTGGGTGGTGTGCGAGCCTCGCGGCTGAGCGCCCGGATGGTCGAGCGTGCCTACCGGGACCTGGAGACTGCCGGCTGCTCCCGGACCACCCTGCGGACGCTGAACCTGGTGCTGGTGAAGGCGTTCATCGAGCAGACCGGCCGCAACCTCAACGTGCGCAAGCCCCGTGAAAGCGACGGCGAGCGGCGGGTGTGGACTCTCGCCGAGGCGCGCCGCTTCTCCGCGTACGTCAGCGAGGACCGGTTGTACCCGATGTGGCGGCTGCTGCTCGTGACCGGCCTACGCCGCGGCGAACTCTGCGGCCTGCGGTGCGGTGATCTCGAGCTGGAACGCGGGACGCTGACCGTGCGCCGGCAGATCGTGGTCGAGGATCCGGGCAGCCGACTGCGGGTGAAGCCACCGAAATCACACAACGGCCTGCGCGCGCTGAAACTGGACCCGGTCACCAGCGAGCAGCTCGCCGAGTGGGCGGCGGGGCCGACGTCGCGGTACCTGTTCACCGGCCGGACCCGTGAGCCGATGCGGCCGGACAACCTCACCGACCGGTTCAACGACCTCGCCGTCGCCGCCGGCGTCCGCCCACTCGGACCACACCAGGTCAGGCATCTGATCGCGTCGAACGTGCTCGACACCGGGTACGGCATCCACGAGGTCGCCGAACGACTCGGCCACGACGCCGCCACCCTCATGCGCTACTACACCCGCGTCAACGCCACCCGACGCCTGCAAGCCGCCCATGAGATCGCCGACCTGGTAGCACCACCGACACCACTCCTCGCCGCCTGAACGGCCGTACGCGCGTCGCCGGATTCCGTATGGCGAGCAATCGCGTCCAAATATGGCGTGTACGGATTTCGGTGACTGGACTCGGGCAGCGCATCCCAAGATTCTTATTGAAAAGTTAATAAGGGGCCTGGAGGGTGCCCAATCCATCGGGGAAACAGGCCCTCAACCGAGGTGATATGCCGTGGAAGAGCGAGTTGAGTCAAGGGGTGTACCGGCCAACTGCTTAGCACGCCGCTCGTCGGCGCGAACCAGACGGCAGGGTACCTTCGAGCCATACTCTAAATCCATGAGAAATCGCAGCCCAGAGAATCTGCGCCCGCATAACCACAGGTAGACTGGCTTTCGTGGAGCGTAGGCGAGGTCGCTGGTGGTGACACCTTAACTCGGCCTGTTATAGTTGTCGGCGACCTGGGAAAACGTTACTGAGCACGTCGCTGGGCCTTTAGGTGCCCCTGGGGGGCAAGGGGTCGCAGGTTCAAATCCTGTCAGCCCGACCAATTTGCCCAGGGGATATGCAGTTTTATGCATATCCCCTGGGCCGGTTTTCGGGCGATGTGGTCGCCAGGTGGTCGCACCCCAGCACGGATCTTGCAAAGGCGTACTCAGGCTGCTTTCTTGGCGGCTGTACCGTGCCAAAACTGCGTTAGCTGCAAGCTCACCGGGTGTGCGACGACTTCGGGCACGGTATACGCACGCCGCACCATCTCGATGGAGACCGGGTCACGGTGGGGCGGCGCCGGCTCCGGTTTCGCGGTCCCACAACCATCTGGTGATGTGGGCGACCGCCTTGTCCCGGTGCCGCCGATAGGTGTTGAACGACAGGTGCAGACTCTCGGCGACCCGTTCCTGCGTGGTGGTCGGCTCCAGGAAGGTGCGTGTCACCAGGACGGCCAGATCCGCCGGCAGCGTCCGCACGGCGGTGCCGATGAGGTCGCGCAGCCGTTCGGCCGGTGTCCGCCCGTCCTGGTTCCGGCCGCTTCGCACCACCCGGGCGTGCAGCAGCGGATTGTCGCGCAGGGTGGTCGGCTCGTGGAGGCCGCGCAGCGCGGATCGGACGGCGTCGGCGAACTCTGCCCGGGACAGCACCGGCCGGTCCAGGTCCGGGCCAGGCCGGCGCACCGGCGCCCCGATCTGCCGGGCGTGCATGCGCTCAGACCACTCGGCCCGATCGGTACGCCGCCAGTCGTGGACGAAGAGGCCCGGCGAGCCGTGTGCGGCTCCGAAGTCGAGGAATTCCATGGCCTGCCGCCACTGCGCGGGGTCGTCGAACGCGCCGACCAGGCTCCATGCCACGTCGTCGCCGAGCTCGATGATGTCGAGCATCTGAACTGCCAGGGACAGGGTCATCGACGGAGACGGTCGCTGCCCGTGCTCGCGGTCCACGAAGAACCGCCAGGCGCGTACCCGCTCACCGGGACGCGGCGAACCGTGTTCGGAGACGTACGCCCACATGCCGTCGACGACCGGGTCGACGCCGATGTCAGCTGCGGTCAGGTCGAGGCAGGCGGTGTAGCCGCAGAGTTCGCCGGAGAGCCGGAAGACCCGGAAGGCTTCGGGCTGCCGCCGCATCCAGTGCGTCACCAGCCCGGACTGCCGCTCGTCCTGTGACGCCGCGGTCATGGCGACGATCGCCGTCCGGTCGTTGTCTCGCAGGCGGTCGACGTACGCCTGCGTGGGCGGTAGGGCACTCAGCATCGGGATGCCGGACCGGGTGCGGTTGATCAGGATGGTGGCCACCAGCAGCTGGATCCGCTCCCGCTCGCCGGGGACGGCAAGGACCTGGTCGAGGAACGCGGCGAGCTTGCGGCGGTACAGGTCGGCGTACCGGTCGGGGGCGCGCCACCGCAGATCGGTGTCGATCGCGTCGCGGACCACGTCGTGCGGATACAGGCCGTGGGTGCTCTCGACGACGAACGGCAACGTGCGCAGCCACGCGAACATGTCACCGGCGTCCGCGCCGAGCAGTGTGGTCAGCAGATCCTCGGTGGTCACCGGCACGTGCGCGCAGACCTCCAGGGCAGCACGGTGGCGTACGGTCGGTACTTCGTCGACGAGTTGTGTGAGCAGCGCTCCGACGACATCCGGCAGGTCGCTCAGCGCGCGCGGCGATGCCCCGCGATGCACCGCGTCGACGAGCATGGACAGGGTGAGCGGGTGGCCTCGGCTGATCGCAAGCAGTTGCTCGTGCATGCTCTCCGGCACCCGCTGAACGGCGAGATGGGCCTGCCCCGCGGCGTGCGGCAGGTTGCCGAGCGGGACGACACGCATCAGCCCGCGCCACGCCGGGTCGGCCCGCCATCGCGGTCCCGGGGCGTGCCGCCCGGCGATCACGACGACGCTGTCGCCGGGAAGTGACGGCAGATACCGCTCACGGACCCAGTCGTCGATCGACTCCAGCCGCTCGTAGGTGTCGATCAGCAGCACCGGCCGCGCCTCATCGGCCGGGACCGGCAGCGGATCCGGCCCCAGGCTCAGGTGCCGGGCGTCGACCCGGGTCGGAGTGCGGCCCATGCCGACGGCAACCTGCGCGAACGCATCCAGCAGGGTGCTTTTGCCGATGCCGCCGGGGCCGTGCACGAACAGCATCCCGGACGTCGCCAGAGTGGCCCGGAACAGGGCGACCTCGTCCTCGCGGCCGACGAACGACTGCTGGCGCAGCCGGTGCAGTTTCTCTCCGAGCGACGCCACGCCGCGACCATAGCCGATCCGGTTCGGGCACCCGATGGGCACCGTTTGGGCTGTGGCCGGGTGCCGGTCCCCTGTGATGATCTTGGCTCCGTCTAGGGAATGAGAGATCAGATGACCGACAACGACCTGGCGTACGGCATTCCGAGCAACTGGGGGCGCTGGGGCGAAACCGACGAGAGAGGCGCCGTCAACCTCATCACCGGCGAGGCGCGGGCACGGGGCGCGGCCGAGGCGCGCACCGGCGAGTCCGTGTCGCTGGCGCGGGTCACCCGATCGACGCCGCTGACCGCCGGTCCGTTCGCGCCGACGACCGCCTCGACCGGAGTGCAGACCATCATGCTGCACACCGGAGCCGGCAGCCCGGCGATGGGCGAGATCCTGCTGGTCAATTCGCACCATCCCGAGGTCACCCACCTGGACGCGATGAGTCACTGGGTCGAGGGCGGCAGGACGTACCCGGGCGTGGCCCAGGCGGACAGTTCCGGGCCGCTGGGTGTACGGCACGGCGCGGCCTCCGCGTACGCCGATGGGATCGTCACCCGCGGTGTGCTGCTCGACCTGGCCCCCGGCGGGCGGCTCGCCCCGGCCACCGCCGTGACCGGGGCCCTGCTGGACGAGGCGGCGGCTCGCGCTGGCGTCGAGGTGCTGCCGGGTGACGCGCTGGTCGTCCGCGGTGGCTGGCACCTGGCCGAGGAACGGGCCGGTGGTGGAGCATTGCCCGGCATGACGGTCGACGCGGTCCGCTGGATGCACGAGCACGGGATCGCCGTCTACGCCGGTGACATCGGTGACGCCCATCCGCCGTTGCCGGACGAGATCCCGGGCGCGCTGCACCGGTTCGGACTCGGCCAGCTCGCCATCCCGCTGCTCGACGGTTGCGACCCGGCCGAGCTCGCCGACACGTGCGCACGTCTCAGCCGGTGGACCTTCCAGTTCATCGTCGCGGTGCCGCGGTTCACCGGCACGACAGGCCTGCCGGTGAACCCGCTCGCGATCTTCTGAAACCTCGGGAGGCGCTGTCGCATCGAGCGATCGGCTGCCGCGGGCGGCCGCGTGGTGATCGGATGCCGGCGACCTGGAGGGCGGCGTCGGCCACGGTGGACACGGCAGCCGACGCCCCGGCCGGCACGGCGACGGTACCGGCCGGGGAACAATCGGCCGAGGCGATCGTTGTTCAGCGGTCTGCTTGCTGTCAGCTGCTTACGGTCCAGCGCTGGTTCGCGCCGCCGTTGCACGTCCAGAGGATGAGCTTGGTGCCGTTGGCGGTACCCGCGCCGTTCGCGTCCAGGCACAATCCGCCTGAGGCGCTGGTGATGGACCCGCCGGCGTCGACGGTCCACTGCTGATTGATCCCGCCGTGGCAGTCCCAGATGATGACCGCGGTGCCGTTGGTGGTGCCGTTGCCGGAGGCGTCCAGGCATTTGCCCAGCGCCGTCAGCTGCCGGCCGGAGGTCTGGGTCCAGCGCTGCTTCGCTGTGCCGTCGCAGTCCCAGAGCTGCGTCTGCGTGCCGTTGGTGGTCGTGCCGGAGGGCACGTCGACGCAGCGGCCGGACTGCGCGCCGACGATCCGCCCGCTCTGCTGGCTCCCGCCGCCCTGCGACCGGACGAGGAACGTGGACGCGGCGGACCGGTTGCCCTGGGCGTCGACGACGAACAGCCGGTACTCGCCGGCCGACGACGGGACCGCGATCGCGGTGGCGGCACCGTCCGCGGTGGTCATGGTCGGCCCGGCGGCGAACGTCGTCGTCCCGGCGGGCGCCAGCCAGATCCGCCTGGTCGCGTCGCCGGTGCTGCGGATCCGCAGCGACGACCCGCCAGTGGCGTAGGTGCTCGCGGGCAGCACGTGATCCGGCAGGGACAGCTCGCCGGGCGGGACGATGTCGCGGTACGCGTCCTCCAGCCCCGAGTTCACCGCGATGCCGTAGGCGGCCGCCGGCCACACGTAGTCCGCGGACACGAGGATGTCCTGCACCGTGCTGTTCGGCAGGTTCTTGTTGGAGACCTTGTTGATCGGCCCGTACGTCTGCGTGAGGCTCAGGTCGTGCTTGCGCCCGAAGTCGTCGGAATTGATCATCCAGGTGACGTTCTTGTCGATGCTGAGCACGTTGTCACGGAAGTTGATGTAGGCCGATCCCTCGTCCGGATGCAGGCCGTACTTGTGGCCGGAGGGAACGCCCAGCAGGTAGTTGCCGGTGACCGTGGTGCCCGGCTGGCTGCCGAGGGTGTAGATGGGCCCGGTGTCGGAGAGGCGCTGCACCGTGTCGACGATCCGGTTGTTGCTGATCGTGTTGTTCCGTGCCGTCGTGGTGGGCCGGCCGGGCGCGATCGAGCCGGACGAGCCGTCGAAGTTCCACCAGCCCCAGCCGAGGGTGATGCCCGACCACGGCGCCTTGCGGATCAGGTTGTGCTGCACCGTCAGCGTGTCAGCGAAGTACGCCGAGATCGGGCTGTGCCCGTTGAACAGCACCGCGCTGTCGTACAAATAGTTGTTCTTGATCTCGATGTTCTTGGTGAGTCCCTCGACCTGGACCGGATACTTCTCCCGGTTACCGGAGGTGGCATCGCCGATGTAGACGTGCTGGGGATGCCCGACCGAGATCGCTGATCCTGCGATGTCGTTGGTGCGGTTGCCGGTCAACCTGGTGTTCTGCACGTCGTTGGCCATGCTGATGCCGTCCGCGCCGGTGTGCTGGATCTGGTTGCGCTCCAACAGGATCCCGTCGGCGTTGCGCAGCTCGACGATGCCGGGCGTGAGGTCGACGTTGCGGTAGTGGTAGGCGTGGAAGTTCTGCTTCGCATAGGCGATGGCGCTGAGATTGCCCTGCTGCGCCTGCTTGAACACCGAGCCGGCGACGTTGACCAGGTTCCAGTCCGAGTGCTGCACGGTCAGGCCGGAGAAGGTCAGATTGCGTGCGTGGTTGCTCGTCGTGGTACCCGCGATCCGCAGCACGGTGGACACGCCGCCGGGCGCGAAGACCGTCGCCGTGGCCAGGTTGTCGGCGGCGGCCTTGTAGTAGAAGACCGTCCGGCTCGTGCGATCGAAGTAGAACTCACCCGGCGTGTCCAGGAACTCGTAGGCGTTCATCACCTTGTGCGTGCCGCCCGGCTGCGCGTTGCCGTTGAACGCGCCCTGCGCGATCGCGGCGCCCGGCTGCTGGAATGTCGCCACGCGGGAGCCGCCCTCGGTGGTCACCTGACGCACGCCCACGATGGCGGTCGTCCAGGTGGTCGCCGTCTCGATCTCGAGGTCGTCCTGGTTGGCCGCGATCGCCGGGAAATCGGCGGTGCTGTAGCGGGCTCCGGCGCACTGTGACCCGGACTCCCACGCCCACGCCGCCTGTCCCGCGGTGATCGTGTATGTGCCCTGGCAGCCCTGCGAGTTGATGGTCTTCGAGGCCATGAGGGCTCGCTTGTCGTTGACGTAGAGCGCGCGCAGTTTGGTCGAGCGGTCCAGCGGTGCCTTCCAGATGTTCCCGCTGTGCTGCGTCCAGCCGCCGACCCGCACACCGCCGGTGAGCACCGGCTTCTCGCCCGGATAGGCGGCGTAAACCACGCGGAAGCCGCCGGTGCCGGAGTCCTCGGCACCGAAGTCGATCGTGCTGGTGACGGGGTAGTCGCCGCCACGCAGATAGACGTTGATATCGCCGGTCATCGTGCCCTTGGTCGCGCGGACGACATCGCGCGCGTGCTGCAAGGTGCGGAACGGTGCGGTGATCGACCCCGGGTTGCCGTCGTCGCCGTCCGGAGCGACGTAGAAGGTCGCTGGGGCTGCCGCCGCTGCGGGCGTTACGCCCGTCAAGGTGACCCCGATGACCATGGCCACCGCAAGCAGCGACCTGCCGACGACCGAGACGGCTTTCATATACGGCTCCCCAGACGGTCTTTGGTGACGTAGCCGTCAAGTTAGCGTTAACTTTTTATTAGGTCAATTACGTTCGTCGATGCCTTAATTTCGTCGTTCACGCAGGTAGCAGGGGTGTTACCTGCGCCGTAACAATTTCCGATGGTCGGTGGAAAGCTCAATTCGCGGGTTCCGGCAAAAGGCTGGACGTCCGGGTCTCCGCGCCGGAGGCCGAGTAGAAGTTCTCGTCCCGCTCGATGGCCAACGTGTACGCCTCGCCGATCCTCGAGTCCGCCCGGAGGCCACGGATCAGCCGGTACGTGAGATCGACCTCGGTCAGCGGGTCGAGCGCCCGATCGTCGACCGAGGTTTCGTACAGCTCGTTCAGCGCCGACCGGTACAGGTCGGCGACGTCTCGGTCCGGCTCAAGCGACATGCCCGAAGCTGATGACCGCGGCCGCGTGCTCGTACCCCATGCACCGGAAACCCCAGTGGCGGACTGCCATCCACCGAGCGGCCGAAGGGCCCGATGAATATCAGTGCGGTCGCGAGGGGCCGGTGGATTCGCTGTCGCTCTTGGTGGCTCGGATCTTGTGGCCGGCGCTGGTGAGGCATCGGCCGGAAGGCAGGTCGAACTTCCAGCCGTGCAGCTGGCAGGTCAGCACGTTGCCGTCCAGGATGCCGAAACGGGACAGGTCGGCCTTCAGGTGGGGGCAGCGCCGCTGGAGGGTCCAGTCGCCCATCTGGGTGTCCTCGGCCTCCACGGCCTTCTCGTGTTCGTCGTACCAGCCCTCGGCGTACTGCAAGCGTTCCCGGCCCAGGCACTTGAAGAAAGCGTAGATGTACTCGTTGTACTGGCCGATGCGCGCGGCCGAGAAGCGGCAGCTCAGGAACAGGCTGTTGACCCAGTCGCCCTCGTCGATGTGGATCAGGTGCTCGATGATCGCCCGGCCGGTTTTGAAACGGTAGCGGACCTTCTCGTCGGCGTAGGGGCGGACCTGTTTGGCCGGGAAGTCGACGACGATCTGCTCGACCACCTCGCCGTCGGGGCCGAACGAGTCGGTCAGGTCGAAGCGGACCGGGCCGCCTACACCCTGCGCCATGTAGATGGACTCCTCGAGCAGCGGCTCGATGCGCTTCTTCAGCTCGCCGAGCACGTCGATCTCGGGGTGCCGCCAGGACGCCTTCTCGGCCTCGATGATGGGGCGCTTGCGCTCCCGCATCTCCTCGAGGTGCGCCCGCTTGTTCGCGAAGAACTCGCCGACGGGCGTCGGGTGCGTGGTGGTCTGCTTCGTGCCGCCGTCGGTCAGCTCGGTCACACTGCCGGGCAGCTGAACGACCGCGTTGGTGCCGCCGACCTTCGCGTACTCCGTCAGGAACACCGACTG
>NZ_PVMZ01000024.1 GCF_003001815.1 Actinoplanes italicus | reverse complement strand
TGGTCGATTTGCTGTCTTACCTGGAGCCTCGCCCTCATCGATCACCGGTCCCTGCTGACCCGGGCTGACCTGCAAGATCAGGTTGAAAAAGGCTCAGTAGGTGCCGTCGTTCGCCTTGACGATCGACTCGACGTCGAAGTCGGCGCCGGTGAGCACCCGGTCGGCGCGGGTCAGCTTCCACGGCACGTGGCCGTCCGGGTCGGTCAGGTTGACGCCGCCCACGACGTCCACGGTGTTGCCGGCGAACACCGGCGCGAGCCGCTGGATCCGGAGCAGGAAGTCACCGGAGTTGGCCTGGTTGCCGTAGCCGTTGTCGGACAGCACGTCGAAGGTGCCGTCGCCGTTGTCCGCGATCCCGGAGAAGCCCTGGATCGGCTGGTCGGCGAAGGGCACCGGGAACCCGTTGGTGTTGCCGGTGACGAGCGCGCCGGACGGCTCGCTGCCGGCCACGAAGGTCGCGGCCGGCAGGGAGGCGAACCCGGTCAGGGTCGGTGTGGTGACCCGGTCACCGCCGGCCTGGGCCGCGCCCGCCAGTGTGAGGGTGAGCGCGAGCGCCAGCGATCCGGTGTAGACGATCTTTCGCATGTGGCCGGACCTTAGGGAACGTGGGTGAACCGGGCCCGACGGTGCGGTTGCGTCCGGCGGTCAGGCTCCCACCTGCTCGGAACCTACGGGAGTGGAACGAGCGGGGGCGGTGTCGTGACGCGGCAGGCTCAGCGGATCGGGCAGGTCGTGCACGGCGCTGAGGCCGTCGGCGTGCCGGTTCAGGCGTCCCTCGGCGACCAGGTCGGCGATCAGGGTGGTGAGCCGGGCGTCCAGTTCGGGCGAACGCCGCGACGACCAGCCGTAGAGCCGGGCGGTGGCGGCGAGCAGGCCGTCCACGTCGATCGCCCCGGCGTCGGCCACCAGGTGTTCCAGCGCCACCCGTACCTCGGTGTCGGCGATCTGATCGGCCTTGCGGGCCACCTCCCCGGACCGGAGCCGGACCGTCGGGACCAGCTGCCCGGGGTCTCCCAGGAAGTCGTTCTCCCAGGTCACGTCGCCCTTGGCAGCCTGCTTCGCGATCGCCGCGTCGATGGCGGCACGGGCCTGCTTGGTGATCCGGACGAGCGCCCACTCCTCGCGCATCCGCTGGACGGCGATGCTGACGTGCACCGGTCCTTCGACCGCGGCGATCCTGCGGATCGCGTCCGCGATGCGTTTGCCGGACTCCGGGTCGGCGAGGCTCGCACCGTCGGGCAGGGCGGTCAACTTCGCTTTGCGGTACGGCTGCGCCCACTCCTGCGGTCCGGGTGCGACGGTCTTCTTCGGCCTGGTCCGGGTGGTGCTCTTGCGGGCGGGCGCCGTCTTCACCGCGACCGCCGGTTCGGGCGTGGCGACGGGCTGCGGCACCGGTTTCTCGTCGAACTCCGGTGACACGAAGACCGGCTCGGCGATCGGCAGTCCTTCGACCGAGGCCGGTCCGGTGCGGCCCGCCTCGGCGAGCATCGCGGCGACGCGCTCCGCCTCGGCGCGGTCCACGTCCTCCCGGCTGAGCCGTTCGAAGGTGGCCGGGACGACCCGCGGTTCGTCGTCGTCCGGGGAGGCCGCGACCGGTTCGGAGCGTTCCACCCGCTCGAACACCGCGGCTGTCACGCGCGGCCCGGTGTCCTCCTCCGCCGTCTCGAAGTCGTCCTTCGTCACCGTCTCGAAGACCGCCGGGCGCACGCGGGGCTCGTCGATCTCCGCCTCCGGGAACGTGTACGGGCGGCTGACCCGCTCGAACACTGCCGGGGCGACCTCCGGCTCCGGCTCGGCGGCGACGTGCTCCTCCACGTCGCCGACACCCGCGAGGTAGGCCTCGACGGGAGCCGTCTCCTCAGCGGAGACCGCCTCCTCAACAGACACCGCCTCCTCAACGGAGAGGGTCTCCTCGACGGGCGCCTCGTCGACGACGATCTCGGCCTCCTCGTCGATCTCGGCCAGCGCGTCGACCGGCGCCAGCTCCTCGGCCGGTGCCTCGACGATCTCCTCGACCGGCTCCTCGACCATCTCGGCGACCACGTCGGCCGCCGGTTCCGCGGTGGCGTACCCGTCCTCGGTCTGCACCAGGGTGATCGGCTCGCGTCGCTCGTCGGCGGGCGTCGCGGCGCCGTCGAGCTCGGCGGCCTGCTCCTCCGGCGGGAACTCGGCGAGCGCCTCCTCGATGGCGGCGCGCAGCCGGCGTTCCTCGTGCTCACGGTCGAGGTACCAGGCGGTGCCCCAGACCCGGTGCAGTTTCCAGCCGAGGCTCTCGAGGACCTGCTCACGCAGCCGGTCCCGGTCGCGGGCGGCGGGCGCGGAGTCGTACGTCGTGCCGTCGCACTCGATGCCGAGGGCGAACGGGGAGTTGCGCCGCGCCGAGCGGCGCACCGCCAGGTCGATCCGGAAGGCTCCCGTGCCGACCCGGGTGCGGACCCGGTAGCCCCACGCCCTGACGACGTCACGGACCGAGTCCTCGAACGGCGTCTGCCCGTCCGGCCGCGTGTCGTCGAGCCCGAGCGCCGCCTCGCCACGCGTGGCGTAGTCGAGATAGGCGGCGAGCGGCCGCAGCTCCTCGGTGTCCGGCAGGTCGCGGGCGCGTACCCCGGAGATCACCTCGACCCGCCGCGACGCCCTGGTGGTGGCCACGTTGAGCCGCCGCCAGCCGTCCGTGCCGCCCAGACCGCCCAGGTCCTCGCCGATCGCCAGCAGGATCACGTCGCGTTCGTCGCCCTGCACGGTGTCCAGGTCCTTGACGAAGAAGCCGTGCAGCCGGTCGTCGTCGGGCGGCACCACCATGTCGGCGACCGCGGCCTCGATGCGGTCGGCCAGGTCGGTGGTGCCGGCGATGACGCCGAGGCTGAGGTCGGGACGGGTGACGAAGTGGTGGGCGACCCGGCCGGCGACCAGCTCGGCGATCCCGGCGTCGCCGTTCTCCGGGTTGGCCGCGAACAGCTGCACCCCGGAGTCCGGCCCGGCCGGTCCGGCGGGCGGGAACGTGTTGAGCCGGCCCTGGTAGAAGGTGTGGTTCGCGAACGCGATCAGCGACTCGTGCCGGCTGCGGTAGTGGGTGCTCAGGTCGAGCACCGGGAACGCCTCGCAACCGATCGCCAGGTCCAGGACGGATCGGCCGGCGCCGGGCGTGGGCAGGGCGGTGAGCTGCCGGTCGTCGCCCACGACGATCAGCGACGCGCCACGGTAGATGCAGGTGATCGCGTCCGGAACGGGCACGCGGGACGCCTCGTCGATGATCACCACGTCGAAGGTGAGGTCCGCCGGGACGAGCCTGCTGACGTCGGCGGGCACGGTCAGGAAGCAGGGCTTGACCGCGAGCGTGGCGTGCCGGGTCTGCCCGATCAGGTCGCGCACCGGCAGGCGGCGGCCCTGCTGGGCGGCCGACGCCCGGAGCAGCGCGGCCTCGGCGGAGGCGGTTCCGGTGGGCTGCATCTCGTCGACGGCGTTCATCACGTCGGCGATCGCGGCCCGCTGCAGCCGGGCGTCCCAGAGCCGGAACTCGGCTACGAGACGGTCGCGGGCCGCCGCGTCCAGCGGTGGGAGCCGGTCGTCCTCGCGGATCACGGTGTCCGCCCAGGACTGGAACAGGGCCCGGCCGAGGACCGGCAGGATCTGCTCGACCGGCAGGTCCTCACGGGCGCAGAAGTCGACGACGGCGTCCAGGCCGTGCTCGGTGAGCACCTCGCGGGCGGCCTGGTACTCGAACCACTCCTGCTGGCCCTTGCCGTCATCGAGCAGGGCGCCGATGAGTTCGCGGGCGTGCCCGTAGTCGTCCAGGGCCGAGGTGAGCTGGGCGTGCCGCCGGGGCGCGAAGGCGCGCAGGATCCAGTCGCGGGCGGCCTGCCATTCGGCGACCCGGGTCGGCAGCGTGTCGGTGGGCCGGGAGCGGCCGAGCGCGTCGACCTGGTCCGGGGTGAGCGCGGTGTCGACGCCGACCCGGATCCGCCGGGCCTCCGAGGTCCACGCCATCGCGGTGGCCAGGGCCTCCACGTCGGTCTGGGTGCCGCGGTACGCCGGGCCGAGCACCCGGGCGTACTCGCCGGCGTTGGCCGACAGTGCCGAGGCGGCGTCGGCGGCACTCTCCCGGAGCAGCCCGATCGCGGCCGACTCGGCGAGCGTGAAGTCCCGCCCGGCCGCCGCGCTGTACGCCTGGACCAGCTCGGCGGTCGCGGTGAGCGGCTCGACGTGGGCCCGCAGCCAGGTGACCGCGTCGTGGATGGGACCGGCCGCGAGCTGGGGCCTCGGGGCAGGTTCCGGTGTCGGCCGCAGCGCGGCGGTCCACCGGTCGAACTCCTTGCGCGCCTCCGAGACGATCCGGATGATCGCGCTGTTCGGGGTGGCGGCGCTGACCCTTTCGATGACCGCGGGCAGGGCCTCCGGCGGGGTCACCCGCATCACCTCCTCGGCGGTGCCGAGGGCGTTGCGGATCGCGTCGAAGTCGGTGTCGAGGCGGTTCCAGTGCCGGCCGAGGACCCGGGCGTACTCGCGTTCGGCCTCGTCGAGCTCGTTGAGCGCCTTCTTCCAGGCGGCCGCGGCGGCCAGGTTGGCCACGGCCTGCTTGCGTTTGACGTCCGGCCGGGCGATCTCGGCGGCCGCCTTCTTGTCCCGCCGGTACGGGGCGCCCAGCTTGCGCAACCCCTTGTGCACGGTGGCGAACCGGTCGGCGAGTTCGTCCACCGGATGGGCCAGCGCGCCCTCGTTGAAGTGCTCGCGAGCCCTCTCCTCGGCGGTGCGGACCACGTCGACGGCCCGCTGCAACATCCGGGACGCGGTGTGTGCGGCGGCCATCCCGACCGGGTCGAACCAGTTGGCCTCCGGTTTGTCGGGCCGCGACAGCAGGTCGACGATGGACACGACCCGGCCGATGTCGGAGAACGCGACCACGTTGGGCAGGCCGAGCCGGGCAGTGACCCGGTCCAGGCTGTGCTGGTGCTGTTCGAGCCGGTCGGCCTCGTCGGCGAAGCGTCGGGCCAGTCCGCGGGCCTGCGCGGCGGTGAGCGGCAGCAGCTCGACCGGCGGCGGATCGAGGTGCACGAGACTGGGTACGATCGGCAGCTTGCCCGGGGTGGGCAGGGCCGACCAGGTAACCCCGGCGCGTGCCCGTACCGCGTCCTCGGCCTGGTGCAGCGACTTGAGGTGGCGCAGCAGGCCCTCGGCGGCGCGGGCGACCGGTTCCAGGCTGTCCAGGGTGAGCCACTCGTCGGCGGCCTCGGCCGGGCGGCGCGCGGCGTGCCCGATCAGGGTGGTCAGCGCGATCGTGTCGGCCAGGTGCCGGGCCTGGAACGCGGTGGCGAGCGGGTCGGCGCCGGCCGCCTCGGCGAGGTGTTCGAGGGCGGTCTGCGCCTGGTGCAGGCGCGCGTCGAGGCGGTTGCGGTCGACCACGTCGCGCCAGAGGAACGCGTCGCCGGCCAGTGCCGGGCGCCAGGCGCGGCCCAGGCGTTCGGCGGCGTCGCGGACCTTCTGCAGGGACTGGGTGGTCAGCGGCAGCGGCAGGACCGGCGGGACGGGGGCGGCCGGCACGTCGGTCATCTGCGCGCACATGCCGAGCACGTCGTGCAGGCGGTGTCCGAGCGGCTCGCGGACCTCGTTCATCGCCTCGGCGTACGCGTTGAGCCGTTCCCGGTGCTCGCGCAGTTCCTGCCGCTCGTCGGTGGAGAGCCCGGGCGGTGGGAGCGGGATGAAGTCGAGGGCCGCCGCGAGGGTGGCCGCCACGTGGTCGCGCCCGGTCCGGTCGCTGTGCAGTTCGAGCAGGTAGTCGTCGAGGCCGGCGTGGGCGAGCCGGTCCTTGACGACGTCGAGGGAGGCGGCCTTCTCGGAGACGAGCAGCACCCGTTTCCCGGTGAAGATCAGCGCGGCGATCATGTTGGCGACGGTCTGCGACTTGCCGGTGCCGGGCGCGCCGCGCAGCACGAAGCTGCGCCCGGCCAGGGCGGCCGCCACGCAGGAGCGCTGGGCGGCGTCGGCGTCGAGGACGAGCGGGATGTCGTCGGGCGCGGCGACGTCGTCGATGCGGCGGGCCGGGATGGGCTCGAACTTGAACGCGTCGATCTGCGACCGGGCCTCGGTGGCCAGGGCCCGTACCACCGGGTGGGCGAGGATCTGCCGCTCGTTGTCGACCAGGTCGTGGTAGACGACCTCGCGGTGGACGGTGAACCGGGAGAGCAGGATCGCCTCGTCGGTACGCCACTCGGGGTGATCGCCGATGGCCGCGTCGAGCCGGGCCCAGAAGACGGTGACGTCCAGTCCGGTCAGGCTCTCCACGGCGGGCAGGTCGATGCCGTGCTGCCGGAGGCGTACCGCCAGGGCGGGGTTGACCAGCGGGTCGTCGGGCCGGGCGCGCAGGCGCGGGTAGTCGAGCGGGTCGGAGTCGACCAGGTCGACCGGCAGCAGCAGGATCGGGCTGGCGTACTCCTGCACGTCGTCCTTCCAGTGCAGGGTGCCGAGCGCGAGGTAGAGCGCGGAGATGCCGTACTCGAGCTGGTCGCGGTGGTCGGTGCGGCGCAGGGCCCGCAGCGTGGCGTCCATCTCGGCGTCGGTCATGTGGGTCTGGAACACGCTCGCGGTCCGCGGGCGCGGGCCCTCGGCCTGCTCCTCGACGCCGAGGAAGCCGCACTCGCGGCCCTGCTGCAGCGCCTCGAGGACACCGCGTGGCGACGGGCTGTCAATGGCCACGACGCCGGGCCCCCACGGATCCACATGGATGAGCGGGTTGGAGGCGGTGAGGTCGAGCAGACCGGCACGCCAGGATTCGAGCACTCCGCGGACGCGTGCGTCCGGCCGCCCGGTCAACCCGTCAGCTTCATCCCACCGCATGCGCCCATTCCAGCAAGGCGAGGTGGGTCGCCGTGCCGTTTTTCCGGGTTAATCCGACGTATCCGGCCGAAAAATCCGACAAAAAGGCCCGAATCACCCTCACGGGGAGATCCGGGCCGTTTGCGTGTCAGTCCCAGGCGGGCACCCACCACTGCCACCCGGCCGGTGCGAGCGGCCAGGCCGGGTCGGGCTGCCAGCCCTCCGGCGGGTACCAGCCGTCCGGCGGAGTGGGCCAGCCCGGCGGGACCACGAACCTGATCCCGGTGGGCGCCGGTGGGATCGGCGCGTGCAGGTTGCCCTCGGCCGGGGCCGGTGAGACCGGGGCGATGCCGGCCAGCGCGCCGGAGTTCGCCTTCACCACCGCGGCGAGCGCGGGGATGACCGTGGTCTCGGCGATCTCCTGCTGTTCCCGCACGTCACGGGCGTACGCGTGAGCGCCTTCGGTCTGCCGGACCGGGACGGTGGCCGGCGGCTGGAAGCGGGAACCGGCGTAGGACGTGTCCGCGCTGCCGGTGTTCCACGCCGGGGAGACGGTCGAGGGCACGGCCGGGGAGACCGGCGCGACACCCGCCGCCGGCGAACCCGAACTGCCGGTGTTCCACGCCGGGGGAACGCTCGAGGGCACGGCCGGGGAGACCGGCGTGACCGGCAGGGCCGACGGCGGCAGTGGGGGCACCGCGGGCATCGCCGACGGCGGTGAGGCCCAGCTCGGCAGCGAGTCCGCCGCGGTGACCCAGTTCGGCACCAGACCGCTGGACGCCGGGCCGCCGGTCATCAGCCCGCCGGGCATGCTCATGCCGGGCACCGCGGAGGCGCCGGCCGAGGCCGGCGCGGGGGACACCGGGATGGATACGGGAAGCGGGTTCGTGCCCGGCGTGGCCGGTCCCGTGCTGGCCACGCCGGGGGCGGGGACGGTCGCCGTGCCACGGCCCGCGGACTGCCGTGCCGGACCGGGCTGCCAGCTCTCCGGCAGGTCCTGGACGCGAGCGACGTACAGCATGACCTCGCTCTTTCCGCCGTTGCCCTTGACCAGGGCCCGCGCGGCGGTGACGAAACCCTGCTCAGCCAGATGCCGCAGGATCGGCAGCAGCTCGCCGCTCATCTTGGGGCTCAGGTCGCCGACGCGGACGTCGACGACGCGCACCTCGACGAGGTGGTCGGCGGTCTCGTGCAGGGTCACGTAGGCCCAGCACTCGCCACCCTCGGGGCGCAGCAGCGGAAGCAGCGCCTGGAGCGCCTGCTGCTGACCGATGACCTGCACGGCCGACCCGGACGGCAGCAGACGGTGCTCCTGGACGGGCGGCGCGTTCGCCGGGACCAGCAGGTGCGGCTCGGCGAGGTCGAGCCGGATGGTGCTGTCGAAGGCGGCCGGGCGGCCGTCGGCGGCACCCCACTCCCGGCCGGTGATCCGGGCGTTGACCTCGGGAATCAGGCCGCGGGAGGTGAGGGCGGTGAGTACCTTGACGTACCGTGCGGCCTCGGGCCGTGGCAGATGGCCGAGCAGGCTGCCGTTCGCCCAGACCCCGACGGCGTTGCGGTCGTGCCGGTTGTTGCGGTCGGGTATGAGCTCGACGGGGACGGTTATGTCGGTTCCTCGCGGGTCGAAGTCGCTGCCGAAGAGAGCACGTATCGCCTTCGCATAGTGCGTCTCGCCGACCACCTCGGCACTTGCCCAGCCCGCTTGCCCCCAGAGGGGGAACCGATTCGCCACACGGGAACGCTAGTGTCTGCTTTCCGTCAGTCACCTCACCCGTACGGACGAGTGGGATCAACCGTACGTTCCGTATCCGGCCGGCTCGCGAGAGCGACTGAGTTACCGTTCAGTTCCAGGAGATACCCGGCGACCAGGGCCAAACCGGTCGCCGGTTACCTTAATTCCTGGTTAACCGACCTTGACTACCATCTTGCCGGTGTTCTCGCCGCGCAGCAGGCCGAGGAAGGCCTCCGGCGCGTTCTCCAGACCGTCGACCACCGTCTCCCGCGCGGTGAGCCGCCCCTCGCGCAGCCAGCCACCCACCTCGGCGATGAACTCCGGCATCCGGTGCGAGTGGTTGCCGACCAGGAAGCCGCGCAGGTTGATCTCCTTGCCGATCGTGCTGGCCAGGTTGCGCGGCGCGGACGGCGCGGTGACGTCGTTGTACTGGGCGATGGCCCCGCACATCGCGATCCGGCCGTACTTGTTCATCGTGCTGATCGCCGCCTCGAGGTGGTCGCCGCCGACGTTGTCGAAGTAGACGTCGACACCGTCCGGCGCGGCGGCCTTCAGCTGCTCGCGCACCGGCGCCTGCTTGTAGTCGAAGGCGGCGTCGAAGCCCAGGTCGGCGGTCAGATGCCGGACCTTCTCCGCCGAGCCGGCGCTGCCGATCACCCGCTTCGCCCCGCGCAGCCGCGCGATCTGCCCGACGACGCTGCCCACGGCTCCGGCCGCGCCGGAGACGAACACGGTGTCGCCCTCGCGGAACTGCGCGATGTCCAGCAGGCCGACGTACGCCGTGAGGCCGGTCATCCCGAGCAGACCGAGATACGCCGAGAGCGTCGGCGCCGCGGCCGGGTCGACCACCCGCGCCCGTGCGGCGTCGACCACCGCGAACTCGCGCCAGCCGAGAGCGTGCACCACGTAGGCGCCGACCGGTACCGACTCGGCGTTCGACGCGACGACCTCGCCGACCGCACCCCCGTCGAGCGGCTCGCCGATCTTGAACGGCGGCATGTAGGACTTCACGTCGTTCATCCGGCCCCGCATGTACGGGTCGACGGAGATGTAGACGTTGCGGATCAGCACCTGGCCGGGACCGGGTTCGGGGACCGGCGCCTCGGCGATCTCGAAGGTCTCGGCGGTCGGCCAGCCGACGGGACGGGCGGCGAGGCGGATCTCTTTCATCGGTACTCCACACGCTCGGGGACGGGTTGTCTTTGCTACTCGACAGTAGCTACTCCTCCCCGGCCCCGGGTTCGCGGGCGATTTCGCCGATCACCACCCGGGCGGGTGCTCCCGGGCGCACCCTTGGTACATGCGTATCGGTGTCATTGGAGCAGGTCAGCTCGGCGGCACACTGGCCAGGTGGTGCGCCGAGAGCGGGCACGACGTCGCGGTCACCTCGCGGCATCCGGAGCGCCTGCGTACCGAGTTCGGCATGGAAGGCACGCCACTGCGGGTGATGTCGATCCCGGAGGCGGCGTCCTTCGGTGACGTGGTCATCTTCAGCCCGAACTGGTCGTCCGCGCGGGAGGCGATCGACATGACCCGCGGCGTGATCGCCGACAAGGTCATGATCGACGCCACCAACCCGGACGTCCCGGACGACGTCTCGGGACTGGAGACGCTCATCGACATGGCGCCCGAGGCGCACTGGGCGAAGGCGTTCAACACGGTGCCGACCGAGGTACTGAGCCGGCGGCGCGGGCACGACCCGCTGCTCGCCGAGTACGTCTGCACCGATCAGCGCGACGCCCGGGAGGCGACCTCACGGATCATCCGCGATCTGGGGTTCGCGCCGGTCTACGCGGGCGGTCCGCACGCCGCCCTGCTGACCGAGACCGGCGGGCCGCTGCAGATGCGCGAGGTCGACGTGAAGGACGCCACGGACGTGCTGGCCGAGGCCCTCATGGTGCTGCACTGAGACGTCACTGGCGGGGACGTCACTGGCAGGGACGTCACGGCCGGGACAGCAGCTCCGACCGTGACGTGACGGCATCGGGGTCACGACGCTCCAGCACGGCGGTCCCGCCGGTGGCCGCGGCGTCCGGCGCGAGTCGCCGCCGGAGCCACGCCGCGTGCGTGTCGCGGGTGGACGGGGCGTGCGACGTTCCGATGCTGATGGTCAAGGCGGCCTCCGTGGTTCTCGCCGGTGCGGGAACCCGACGATCGGCCGTGCTCCGTCCCACTGAAGGATTTCGGCACCACGAGCGGCTCCACCTCCATCCGGGGTACGAAGGAACTCCGGCGGTGGGAGAAACCTGACAGGAGGAGCAGCGATGCCGGTCATCAGTTCGGAGAAGAACGTCGACGCGTTGACCCTGACCTTCGTCGCCGAGTTCGCGGCCCCGGTCGACCGGGTGTGGCGGGTCTGGGCCGACCCCCGGATGCTGGAGCGCTGGTGGGGGCCACCGACCTGGCCGGCGACCGTCGACCGGTTCGACCTCAAGCCAGGCGGCGACGTCCGCTACCACATGACCGGGCCGGACGGGACGAAGGCCGGCGGCTGGTGGGCGGTCACCGAGGTGGAGGAGCCGCACCACCTCGAGTTCGACGACGGCTTCGCCGATGACGCCGGTGAGCCGGTCGATCCGCAGGACGTCACGCATGCCGTGGTGACGCTGGAGGAGTCCGGTGCGGGCACCCGGATGACGACGATGTCGACGTTCCGCACCGCCGCGCAACTGGAGACCCTGACCGACATGGGCATGGAGGAGGGCATGCGCCTGGCGATGGGTCAGATCGACGACATCCTGACAGAAGGCTGAAACACCCCACGCGGGTACGACCGGTCGCGGTAGCGTCTGATCATTATGCCGATCTGGTCGACCCTTCTCGGGATGCTGATCGTCATGGGCGTCACCGCGCTGGTCGTGCACCGCAGAGTCACCGGTGCCGTCACCCCCGCGGGCGGTGCCGCGGAAGGCGTGGCCGCCGAGCTCGTCGAGACACTGCGCGCTCGTGACGCCGAGCTCGAAGAACTGCGGGCCGAGCTCGCCGCGCAGGCGGTGAACGCCCAGGCCCAGCAGCGGGAGCTCAACCAGCGGCTGCGGCGACGGGCGCGGGAGGCTATCGACGACACCGCCGACGTGATCGGCGGCAAGCTCCAGGACGTGGTGGCGCAGATGGGCTCGGCCCGGGAGGCGGCGGCCGCCACCAACGAGCGGGTGAGCATCACCAGTGGCGCGGCCAACGCGCTGGTCCGGCGCGCGCACAGCGCCGACGAGGCGGCGACCGCGCTGAACACCAGCCTGCGGCAGGTCGCCGGGATCGCGAGCGTGATCTCCGGGATCGCCTCGCAGACCCGGCTGCTCGCGCTGAACGCCACCATCGAAGCGGTCCGGGCGGGCGCCGCCGGCAGCGGGTTCGCGGTGGTCGCCGACGAGGTGAAGAGCCTGGCCGACACCACGGCCGACTCGACCGAGCAGATCACGAGCACGATCGCGACCCTCGAGTCGGACGTGGCGCAGATGGGCCAGACCCTGGCCGCGATCATCTCCGACGTCGGCGACATCGAGGAGGCCATGCGCCAGCTCGGCGGGATCGCCGATCAGCAGGACGACATCGTCGGGCGGCTGCACGACAGCGTGGAAGCGACGATGGCGCAGATCGGCGATCTCTCCGACGTGGCCGATCGGCTGGAGCGGCGGCGGCACGATCGGATGCCGGTGCGGGGTTCGGTACGGCTGCAGACGTCGTCGCGCCCGGCGCCGATCACGGCCGAGATGGTGGACCTCAGCTCGGACGGGCTGGGCTGCGTGGTTCCCTCCGAGGCCAGGCTGGCCGTCGGCGACCTGGTCCGGGCGGAGTTCACCCTCGACGGGCTGAACGGGGCGGCCGACGCGCGGGTGGCCCGCCGGGTCGAGCGGCCGGCCGGTGTGGAGATCGGCCTGCAGTTCCAGGGCGTCCCGGACCACATGCGCGAGGCGGTCGACGGTTACCTGTCCCGCCTCGTCGTGGAGTCCTGACCTCACGCGGGGAAGACGCCCGGCAACTCTTCGGTGAGATAACGCTGCACGGTCGGGCCGATCGCGGCGACCAGCGTGTCGGTCGGCGCCGAGGCCAGCGGCTCCACCTTGATCACGTAGCGGGCCAGCGCCAGGCCGACCAGGTGGCTCGCCGCCAGGGTGATCCGCAGATGCGCCTCCGCCGCGTCGAGGCCCAGCTTCGGGACCGCCCGGCGGAGGATCTGGGTGAGGATGAACTCGCGGAACAGCTTGGCCGTCCACTCGGTGCCGACCACCGACCGCAGCAGGGCAACCGCGGCCGCGCCCCGTGGCCCGTCCCACATGTTCAGGAACGCGCGGACGAACCTGACGCCGATCTCGTCGCGGTCGCCGGCGGTCACCTCGGTGATCAGATCGATCGGGTCTATCGGCGAGTTCATCGAGGCGAGGAACAGCTTGTCCTTGGTGCCGAAATAGTGGTGGACCAGCGCCGGGTCGACCCCGGCGCCGGTCGCGATGGCCCGGATGGAGGCGCCGTCGAATCCCTTCTCGGCGAACGCGGTGCGTGCCGCCGAGAGGATCGCCTCGCGTGTGTCCGGGTTGCCGGGCCGGCGTCCGGTCCGTCGCACCATCGATCAAACCCCTTTTGCTGTACGGGCTAAGCCGTCCTGCGCCGCAGTGTCGCAGCACCGAGGACGAGCGCCACCACGACCGCGCCCACCACCACGGTGAGGTCACGCCACATGATGCCCGTCGGCTCGGTGTGCACACCCACCTCGGTCAGAGCCTCCACGGAGTAGGACATCGGTAGTACGTTACTGATCGCCTGCAGCCACCCGGCCATGTCCTCGCGTGGCACGAACAGCCCGCAGAGCAGCAGCTGGGGCGCCACCACGAGCGGCATGAACTGCACGGCCTGGAACTCGGTCCGCGCGAACGCGCTGCACAGCAGGCCGAGCGCGACCCCGAGGACGGCGTTGGCGACCGCGATCAGGATGACGAGGCCGATGCTGCCGGCGGTGTCCATGCCGAGCGCCCAGTAGGCGAAGCCACCGGCCACGGCGGCCTGGGCGGTGGCCGCGAGGCCGAACGCGATGCCGTACCCGAAGAGCAGGTCGAGTTTGCCGACCGGGGTGGTGAAGAGCCGTTCCAGAGTGCCGGTGGTGCGCTCCCGCAGCATGGCGATGCTGGTGATCAGGAACATCACGATGAACGGGAAGACGCCGAGCATGGTGAGCGCGATCCGGTCGAAGACCTGTGGCTGGCCCTCGTACATGAAGTAGATGAGGGTGATCAGCAGCGTCGGCACCACGATGATCATCGCGATGGTCCGTGGGTCGTGCCGCAGCTGCGTGAGAATCCGCCGGACGGTGCTGGCGAGGATCATGACGTCGCCACCTCGTGCTTCCTGATCAACGTGAGGAACGCCTGGTCGAGGTCCTCGGTGCCGGCCTCCCGCTTGACCGCGGCCGGGGTGTCGTCGGCGATCAGCAGGCCCTCACGGATGAGCAGCAGCCGGTCGCAGCGGTTCGCCTCGTCCATCACGTGGCTGGAGACGAGCACCGTGGTGCCGTCCGCGGCCAGGCCGCGGAAGTGATCCCACAGCTCGTCGCGGAGCACCGGGTCCTGCCCGACGGTCGGCTCGTCGAGGACCAGCACCTCGGGCCGGCTGACGATCGCGCAGGCCAGCGACGCCCTGCTGCGCTGCCCGCCGGACAGGTCGGCGACCAGCTGGCCGCGGGCCCGGTCCAGGCCGACGGCCTCGACCGCGGCGTCGGCCGCGGCGGCGCCGAGCTTGTAGAGCGAGGCGAAGTAGCGCACGTTCTCGAGCACGGTGAGATCGGCGTAGACGCTGGGCGCCTGGGTGACGTAGCCGATCCGGCTGCGCAGCGCCGCCGACCCGGCCGGGTGACCGAGAACGGTCACCGCGCCCGCGGCGACGACCTGCACGCCGACGATCGCGCGCATCAGGGTGGTCTTGCCGCTGCCGCTGGGGCCGAGCAGACCGGTGACGCTGCCGCGCGGTATGGCGCAGGTGAAGCCGTCCAGGACGGTTCTCCCCCCGCGCTTCACGACGAGGTCACGGACCTCGATCGCGGTTTCCATGGTTCCTCCCCGGAAACTCATCAAGTGTTGAAATCAACGCTAGATGAATTCCCGGTGAGAGAGCAAGGCCCTAACTCAACACATGATGAAATTTCCCACGTCCTCGTCGGTGAGCTGTGCGAAGTCGTCGTACCAGCGGCCCACCGCCAGAAACGGGTCGGGCGCGCTCAGGCACACCACCTCGTCCGCCTCGGCGGCCAGGGCATCCCGGGCCTGCGGCGCGCACACGGGTGCGGCCAGGACGAGCCGGGCCGGACCCTGCTCGCGGACCCAGCACAGTGCCGCGTGCGCGGTCACCCCGGTCGCCAGCCCGTCGTCGATCACGATCACCGCACGGCCGGCCGGCGCCGGGGGCCGCCGGTCACCCCGGTACCGCCGGATCCGCCGCTGGAGCTCCACCCGCTCGGCGCTCAGCACCCCGGCCACGTCGGCCTCCGAGACCCCGGCGTAGCGCAGATTGTCCCGGTCGAAGACGGGCGGGCCGTCCTCGGCGATCGCGCCCACCCCGAACTCGGGGTGTCCCGGTGCCCCGATCTTGCGGGCCACCACGATGTCCAGCTCACCACCGAGGCGCTCGGCCACCGGCCCGGCGACCGGCAGTCCGCCCCGCGGCAGGGCCAGGATCAGCGGGTTCTCGTCGGTCACGACCGTAGCCAGACGCTCGGCGAGCGCGCGACCGGCCTCGGCACGGTTCGCGAAGATCATCGGGGGTCACCTCGCCATCGCCGCGGACAGATGCGACGCCAGCCACTCCCCCGCCTGATCCGCGACCGTGTCCAGCGCGCCCGGCTCCTCGAACAGGTGCGTGGCGCCCGGCACGATCCGCAGCTCGGTGCGGATCCGCATGGTGTTGCGGGCCGCCTCGTTGAGCTCGAGGACCGTCTCGTCCCGTTCGCCGACGATCAGCAGCGTCGGCGCCCGGACCTCCAGCACGGCCGGGCCGGCCAGGTCGGGCCGGCCGCCGCGCGAGACCACGGCATGCACCACCTCCGGCCGCTCGGCCGCCGCGACCAGGGCCGCGCCACCACCGGTGCTGGCGCCGAACAGACCGATCGGCAGGGTCGCGGTCTGCGGCTGGACCAGGAGCCAGTCGATCATCGCGATCACGCGGTCGGCGAGCAGCCCGATGTCGAAGCGCAGTTCACCGGTCCGCGCGTCGAGCACCTCCTCCTCACCGGTGAGCAGGTCGGCGAGCAGCGTCGCCAGCCCGCGCCGGTTCAGCTCGGCGGCCACCGCCCGGTTCCGGGGGCTGTGCCGGGAACTGCCGCTGCCGTGGGCGAACAGCACCATCCCGATGGCGTGTTCCGGAAGGGTCAGGTCAGCCTCGAGGCTCACCCGGCCGACGCCGATCCGTTCCTGGGTCATCCACGTCGTCATGATCCGTCCCTTCTCGTCCGTTACAGGCGTCCGGGGAGACGGCTTCCTCAATTCCCGGATACCCGGGGCAGGCCCGGAAAACCCCTCAGCAGCAACCGTCCGGCACCGATCTGGAGGACATCGCATGTTCCACGGCCGGAGGTCGCGCCGCCCATGTCCATTCCGCGGTTGAACCCGTACCGCTCAGCCCTGTCGATACCCGTGACCGCCGCACGCCCGGCGGCGCGGGACCGCAACCAGACCGCCCGCGAGGACGCCGCCTCGCTCACCGACCGCGATCGGGAGCTGATCTTCCAGGCCACCGGCCAGCGTATCCGGCCCGGCGAGCCGAACGCCGGGTGGATCAACCAGCTGGCCGCGGCGATCGCCGCCGACCGGGCCGCCGGGCGCCTCGCACCGGCGCAGGAGATCACCGCGGTCTACCTGAAGGATCTCTTCCGCCGGTACGACCAGAGCCCCACCGGACGCAACCCGATCGCCGGCTACCTCGAACCGGCCCTGCGCTACCTGGAGCAGAGCGGAGCGGGCGGCGGCCGCCTCGACGTGACCGCCTGACCCGTAGCTCCGTCTAGCCTCGCTGGGTGCGCTCGACCAGGGCGGCGGCCACGTCGCGCAGCTTGCGGTTGCTGTCCTGGGAGACCCTGGTGAGGATGGCGAACGCCTCGTCGGCGCTGCACCGCCGCTCGCCCATGATGATGCCCTTGGCCTGCTCGATCACCGCGCGGCTCTCCATCGCGGCCTGCATGTGCTGGGCGAGGGAGGCGGTGGTGTCGTAGAGGTGGGCGTTGGCGAGCGCGACGGCGGCGTACCGCACGAACGTCTCCGCCAGGGTCACCGCGGCGGCGTCGAAGGCGCGTGCCGGGCCGCCGTAGACGTTCAGTGCGCCGCGCACCGACTCACCGATCGGCAGGCTCAGCGACAGCACGCTGCCCATCCCGGCCCGGGCCGCCTCGGCGCCCCAGCCGTCCCACCGGTCGTCGGTCGCGGTGTCCGGCACCTCGACGGTGATCTTTTCGGCGGCCGCCGTGAGGCACGGACCGGCACCCCGTTCGTACTGCAGCTCGTCGAGTCGCAGCGACGTCCCGCCGGTCTGTGCGGCGGTGGCCGCACGTCGCCCCCGGAGCAGGGTGATCGAGACCTCGCCCGCTCCGGGCAGAGTACGGCGGGCCAGGTCGGCGACCTGGTGGAGGACGCCGTCGAGATCGGTTTCGCTCAGCTTTATGCGACCGAGCTCCGCGAGAGCGGCAGCGGCGTCGGTCGGGTCGTGCGCCATCAACGTCAGAGGATCCCCGCAGCGGTACACGAGCCGCCTCGGACGGCCCGTGTCGTTCGATCGATGTTGCTGCCCGGGGGCCGGTGGCCCACGGACCCGCGCCGCTGCTTGACGCTGGCTCGCCGGTGTCGTCGATGCTCGACTCCGGCCGCAGGACGCCGATATTACCCAATCGGTCACTCGACGATGGGGAGCACCCGGTCCAGGCCCGCGATCACCAGAACACGGCGCGTGACGCCGTGGACACCGCACAGTTCGAGACGGCGGCCGGCCTCGACGGCCTGGAGCCCGGCAGCGGCCAGGGTGTTGGCGCCCGCGGCGCCGAAGAATCCGACCCCGCTCAGATCACAGCGGACCACCGCGTCACGGCCGAGGGCGTGCAGCAGGGCGGCCCGCAACACCTGCACACCGTCGGCGTCGACATCGCCGCTGACCTGGACGACGGCGATCCGGAACCCACCGATCCAGGTATGCCGGGAACGCACGTGCAGACGTGATCCTGGCATGTGTCCCCATCTCGCCGTCGACGGCAGGGCACATGGCTTGACCCGGCTTTCAGGTTAGACCCGCCGGGGCCGCCCGGGCATGTACGACACCGATGTGGGGTACACCGTGGGCTTGGACATCACCGACGTCTTCCGCGAGCTGGGGCGCATCGACCTCGGCGAGACCGGCCTGGACGCGGTCGTGGCGCGGGTGGCCGAGCTGGCGAAGGAGACGGTGCCCGGGGCGTACGAGGTATCGGTGACCCTGGTCCGCGACGGCGGCCCGCGTACGGTCGCCAGCACCGGCGAGCCGGCCGAGGTGCTCGACCGCTGGCAGTACGACAACCACGGCGGCCCCTGTCTGGACGCGGCCGCCGACCGCAGGACGGTCTGCGTGGACGAGGTCGCGGCCGAGCAGCGATGGCCCGGCTGGCCGGAGCATGCCGGAAGTGTCGGAGTGTGCAGCGCTCTCTCCGCCGGGCTGCCGATCCACGACCGGGTGATCGGCGCGGTGAACGTCTACGCCAAGGCGGCACGGGCCTTCGACGCCGACTCGGTGGCGCTGATCGAGAACTTCGCCGAGTACGTGGCGGTCGTGCTGTCGAACGCCGACCGGTACCACGCCACGGCGGCCCTGGCCCGCCAGTTGCGATCCGCGATGGAGAGCCGCGCCGTCATCGAGCAGGCCAAGGGGATCATCATGAGCCAGCGGCGATGCGGGCCGGACGAGGCGTTCGCGATCCTGTCGCGGGCCTCGCAGACAGCCAACCGCAAACTGCGCGACGTGGCGGCCACGGTCGTGGAGCGGGCCCAGCGCCCTTGACACGATATTTGTGATCGTTAACATAGCGGCAACACGTGAGTCACCGGCTCGTTCATCCCCATCCTTTCGGACGGACCGCCGCGACCCTGCCCACCGGCGGGCGCCTCTCACACCGCGTTCCTTTCCCCGGAGGGACTGCCATGTCTCTTGCACGTCTCAGATCCGTCGGAGCGGTCCTGCTCCTCCTGCTGGCGATCGCCGTCGCTGTCGAAACCCGCTCCGCCGCGCCGGCCCGTGCCGCCGCCACGTTCACCAACCCGGTCGCGGCCGCCCCGTACGGCGCCGACCCGTGGATGGGTTACTACAACGGCTACTACTATCTGGCCGCCACGACCTGGAACAACCAGATCGTGATCAAGCGGGCCACCTCGGTCGCGGCCCTTCCGGGTGCCACCGAGAACGTCGTCTTCACCGGCACCGCCACCAACAGCTGCTGCAACGTTTGGGCGCCGTCGATGCACCGGCTCAACGGTCCCAACGGCTACCGCTGGTACTTCTACTACTCGGCCGGCACCGCGGCGTGCTGCGACGGCCAGCGGTCGTTCGTGCTGGAGAGCTCCGGCGACAACCCGCTCGGCCCGTACACGTTCAAGGGCCAGCTCAATGTTCAGGCGAACAACGGCTGGGCGATCGACGGGAGTGTGGCCACCATCAACGGGGCCAACTACTTCCTCTACTCGTCGTGGGTCGGCGATCTGCAGAGCCTCTTCATCGCACCGATGAGCAACCCCTGGACCGTCAGCGCTCTCGGTACGCGGATCTCGTACCCCACCTATGACTGGGAGAAGGTCGGCGGCAACACCGAAGAGGGCCCGTACGTGCTGCAGCGCAACGGGAAGACCTTCCTCACGTTCTCCGCGAGCTCCTGCAACACCCCCGACTACAAGATCGGCCAGCTCACCCTGACCGGCTCCAACCCGCTGTCCGCCTCGTCCTGGACCAAGAAGAGCACCCCGATCTTCCAGCGCTCCGACGGCAACAGCGTCTACGGCCCCGGCCACCACTCGTTCTTCACCTCGCCCGACGGCACCGAGACGTGGATGGCCTACCACGCCAACGAGACCACCGCGCAGGGCTGCGGCGGCACCCGTACCACGAGGATCAAGAAGGTCAACTTCAACAGCGACGACAGCCCCAATCTGGGTACGCCGGACAAGCTCTCGACCACGCTGACGGCCCCCTCGGGTGACCCGGGCGGCACGGTCTCGTTCCCGGTCGCCGGCGTTTCCTATCGGCTCACCAACCAGGCCAGCGGCAAGGTCCTGGACGCCGTGAACTGCGGCACCGCCAACGGCACCGCGATCGACCAGTGGCAGTCACTGGGCAACGCCTGCCAGCAGTGGAAGTTCACGAAGACGACCAGCAACTATTACCGCATCACCAACGCGAACAGCGGCACGGTGCTCGACTCGGTCAACTGCGGCACCGCCAACGGCACGGCCCTCAACCTGTGGGCCAGCCTCGGCAACGCCTGCCAGGAGTGGAGCCTCACCCCGATCAACGGCGGCTACCTGATCGCCAACCGAGGCAACGGCCTCGTCCTGGACGTCACCAACTGCGGCACCGCCAACGGCGTCGCGGTCCGGCAGTGGGCCTCGCTGGGCAACGCCTGCCAGCAGTGGAACATCGCCGTCTGACCTTCCACCGGCTCGCCGTCACCCGAAGGCGGCGAGCCACCCCGGCGGTACGCGCCGGTTGCCCCCGACCCATGCCACCCCCGGTAGTCGCCACCGGAAGTGACCGGGCCGTCCCAACCACAGCCGAACCGTCCCCCGGCTGAGGCCGTACCGCCGCAGATCAGGGCCGGAGCACTCGCTCCGGCCCTGATCTTTCTCCACCCCGAGCCACGCCGACCCCAATCAGCGCCGCCCCTGGTCCACGCCGCCACTGCCCATTCCGGCCCTGATCCACGCCGTCTCTGGTTCCCGTCGCTTTCCGTCCATTCCGGCCCTGATCCACGCCGAGCCTGATCCGTTCCGGCCTTCGATCACCATCCGCTCTCGATCAGCGGAGGCGCGCACGGCCGCCGCGCGGACCTCGTCCCCCTCGATCGAGTCGTCCCGGCCCCCGCCCCAGCGGCCGGGCTACCCATCCTCGAGCCGCCCGCCGCCTCACTGCGTGGTGACCTGCGACCACCGGCAAGCCGCACCTCACCACACGCGACGCCCCAACCACCCGCGTGGTGACCTACGCCCGCCAGCAAGCCACACCTCACCACACGCGACGCCCCAACCACCCCCGTGGTGACCTACGCCCACCGGCAAGCCGCACCTCACCACACAACCTGGTGATGCACCGCGCTGGGGCCGGGCGGCGGGACAGGCGGGTGGCGGGTGCGGGTGGGTGGGTCAGGCGAGGAGCTTGCGGAGGAGGGTGTGGACGCGGTCGGCGTCGGCTTCGGCGGTTCGCCAGTTGCTGAACGCGGCCCTCAACGCCGGCCGCCCCCGGTAGACGGTGGGGGTCAGGAAGGTCTCACCGGAGTCGGCGATGGCGTGCACCAGGCTGGGGATGTCGGTGGGGACGCTGAAACAGACCACGTTCAGCCGTACCGGAGCAAGCAGTTGAACGCCCGGGATCGTGGTGAGCCGCTCGCCCAGCCGGTGGGCCGCATCGATCGCGCCGGTGACGATCTCGCGGTGGCCGGCCACGCCGTAGGCGGTCAGGGTGAACCACGCGGTCAGGGCCCGCAGCCGGCGGGAGTTCTCCGGCGTCAGGTGGAAGAAGTCGGGGTCGCCGGAGACCGGCGGCAGGTAGGCGGCCGCATTCTGGAACACCGACACCTGCAGGTCACGGTGGCGGGTGAACTGGACCGCCGCGTCGTACGGCACGTTGAGCCATTTGTGCAGGTCGACGCAGACGGAGTCGGCCTCGGCGAGGCCGTCGACCAGGTGCGCGTGATCGGGTGACAGGGCCGCGAAGCCGCCGAACGCGGCGTCGACGTGCAACCAGAACGGGTAGCGCTCGCGCAGCGTGAGGATCGCGCGGAGGTCGTCGAAGTCGACGGTGTTGACCGTTCCGGCGTTGGCCACGACGATCGCTGGGCGGCCGTTCAGCTCCTTCAGCGCCTCGGCCAGCGCGGCCACGTCGACGGCCTCGCGGTCCGGCAGGGTGGCGACCGGCTTCAGCGCGTCACGGCCCAGGCCGAGCATCGACAGTGCCTTGAAGATGCTGCTGTGGGCGGTTCCGGACAGCACCGTGATCTCGCCGAGGGCGGCCACACCCTGCCGCGCCACGTCGACGCCGCGCTGCTCACCGATCCACTGACGGCCGATGGCCAGACCGACCAGGTTCGACATGGTGGCACCGCTGACGAAGGCGCCGCTGTGGTCCGGGCCGAGGCCGAACATGTCACGCAGCCAGGACACCGTCTCGTCCTCGAGGGCGGCCGCGGACGAGCCGGAGCGGTTGGAGGCGTTCTGGTCGAAGGCGCCGGTCAGCCAGTCACCGGCGAGCGCGGCCGGGGTGGTGCCGCCCGTCACGAAGCCCAGGTAGCGGGGCCCGGCGCTGCCGGAGAAGCCGGGTGCCCAGCGGCGCCGGAACTCGGCAAGGGCACCCGCGGTTCCGGCGCCGTCGGCCGGGAGCGTGGCGGCCGGCACCTCGGCCGGGGTGGGTGCGACCGGGCGTTCGTCCAGGCCGGCGAGGACGGAGACGGCGTAGTCGCGGGTGGCCTGCAGCAGAGCGGGCAGGTCGGCCAGGTCGGCGGCGAGAGATGAGTGCACACCAGCACGGTAGGAGCGGAGGGGCCAGGCGTCGCGGTCCAGTTGCGCGAGCCTGGCCTCTCACTGGCGGGCGTGCTTCAGCGGGCGACCGGGATTCGCCAGAGCGGGGCGTACACCTCGCGGTCGGCCTGGCGGCGCACGACCAGCAGCCAGGCGATGCCGACGAGGGAGACGCCGACCAGGCCGCCCCAGGACAGCAGCGTGAACAGGTGCGGATCCCGGGCGATGTCGGTGATCACCTGGGCGATGCTCTGCCAGCCGTCCCAGAAGGCGTGGAGAACGGCGACACCGAGGTACGTTCCGAGCAGTCGCCAGGTGAGCGCGAAGTGCCGGCTGCCGCTCGCGGAGAAGAGGACGCCACCGACGATCGCCGTCCACAGTCCGTGGCCGACGGGGGCGAGCACACCGCGCAGCAGCTCGGTCTCGACGAGGGTCATGAGCGAGAGGCCCTGCTGGGTGAAGAGGGCGGTGAAGGCGTATCCGGCCGACTCGAAGGCGGCGAACCCGAAGCCGACGGACGCGCCGAGGATGATGCCGTCGATCGCGAACTTGTGCTGCAGCCGCCGGCACAGGAAGGCCAGCGCGGCGAGTTTCGCGGCCTCCTCGATCAGGCCGACGCCGAGGAAGAACAGCGGGTTCGGGTGCAGCAGGTACGTCTCGAGCAGCGACGCGGCGAGCACGCCGAGGACGCCGCCGGTGACGAACGTGCTGAACAGCAGTTCGGAGGTGACCTCGCTGCTGTGACGTCTGGTGAACGCCCACAGCACGAAGGTGACCGGGACCAGGAAGCTGCCGAGCAGCACCAGGGTGGGGATGAGGTTCGGGTTTCCGGTGGCGAACGTGACCACGACGGTCAGGAGCCAGAGGGCGAAGCCGGTCAGGAAGACCCGCAGCCACAGTTTCATGAGCGCCTCCCGCGCTGGAATGACGGCACCCGGGTACCCGGCCGGATGCCGTCACACGCGGAAGTGAGACGTACGAGTCATCGCCGCGAATAGATGAATCCCAGCTTGTCCACGGCTGTACCGGATCGTCCGTGGAACCCGGCGATCTGGAACCCGGCCGGAGCCGTCCTGATGACACAGTCCGCCGTGGTGGTTCCGCCGGCGACGCTGTTGCCGAGGTTGGTGGTGAACTTCGCGGAGAAGACGCGGGTACGCCCGTTGTACTGACCGCGGCACAGCTGGGCGCTCGTCACGTACTCGCCACTGCCGAGCGTCAGCGACTTCGCGGTGCCGCCGGTCCCGCCGTGCGCCAGGGCGCCGAGGCTGACCTGGTCGACCCGGGATCCGGCGCGCAGGCCGACCGTGGCGGGCCGGGCCACGACGGCGTCGATGTCGTTGAAGTGGTCGCCGTGCGGGCCGCCGAACTGCTCGCTGAACTCGTACGCGGAGTTCGTCGACCAGGTGAACGAGGTGCTGATCGGGAAGTGGTCGGAGAGCATCTTGCCGTCGGCGGTGCGGAATCCGGCGTCCTCGTTGTGGTAGCCGGTGGCGTCGAGCGTGACGAAGCGGCTACCCCGGTAGAGGACCTTGTCGACCACCTCGCAGGCGTCGGTGACCGCTGCCGGGTCGCAGACCAGCGCGTCCGCGCCGGCCGCGGGCGGGGTGCCGCCGCGTTCGAGCTTCACCCACGCGTCGGTGAGGCCGTTGGCCGCCACGAACTGGCGGATCGTGTCGGCCGCGCGGGTGTAGCGCGTGTTCGTGTCGCCCATGACGACGACCGCGTTGCCGGCCGAGTGACCGGCGATGAACGCCGTGAGCTGGCTGAGGTTGTCGGCGCGCGACTGCTGGTCCCCGCTGCTCGTACCGGCGTTGGTGTGAAGGTTGTAGAAGTCGATGTAGACGCCTTCGGCCAGCCGGTGCCGGGCGAAGGTGAAGCCCTTCGGGGTGAGGCAGTCACCGGAGTCCCACTGGCAGGAGTTCCAGTCGCCACGCTCGAAGTCGTCGGAGTCGTACGGCAGCTTCGACAGCGTGTTGAGGCCGGAGCCGATGCCCGCGCCGCCGCTGGTCGGGGTGCGGTGGGCGTGGGTGGTGTCGGCGGCGTACAGGTGGGCGTGGAAGTTGAAGTCCTCCTGGACCTGCACGATGTCGTACGGGCCGAGGCGCTGTCCGATCGCGGTGTGCGCGGTCTTCCGGTCGACCTCGGCGCTGGAGATGATGTCGGGCAGTCCGGCGACGTTGTAGGTGAGGACGCTGAAGGAGCCACCGGCGGCCTGGGCCGGTGCGGGTGCGAGAAGGAGCGGGCCCGCCACGACGGCCAGAGCCATGAGAGCGCGTTTCATTACCGGACGGTAACCATCGACATCCGCCGATAGATAGCCCCATCCGTCCATGTTCACGTTAACAACAGCGCCTGTTGGGATATCGGACGTTTGATCCACCAAGGCTGAACGACGATCTCGTCCTCCGCCCCGCCCGTGGAGTCGTCCTGAACGTCAGCCGCCGCACTCTCCGGCTCGCCGGGGCCGCCGCCTGTGGACAACCTCTTCAGGCGGGCAGGACGGGCAGGCCGGTCAGGGCCGGGTGGCCGGCCGGGGCGTCGGTGACGATCGCGGTGACCCGGTCCGCGGGCAGCACCAGGAACGGTGACGCGGTGCCGACCTTCTCGCTGCTGGCCAGCACATACGTCTCGGCGGCACGGGTGGCCAGGGTGCGTTTCATCGCGGCCTCGTCGGGGTCGCCGGTGGTCAGGCCGGCCTCGCGGTGCACGCCCGTGACACCGAGCAGGAACAGGTCGGCACTGACTCCCTGCGCCGCCTCGGCCGCGGCGGCGCCGCAGGTGACCGCGGAGTGCTTGAAGAGCCGGCCTCCGAGCACCCAGACGTCGATCGCCGGATGCTCGACCAGGGCCGCCGCGACGGTCGGGCTGTGGGTGACGATCGTGGCCCGCAGGCCGGCGGGCAGGGCCGCGGTGACGGCGAGCGCCGTGGTCCCACCGTCGAGCAGCACCGTCTGACCGGGCCGGATCAGCGCGGCGGCGGCCGCCGCGACCCGCTCCTTGCTCGACGTGGCGACGCCGGCCCGTGTCGCGTAGTCGGCGATCGCCGGGGAGATCGGCAGCGCCCCGCCGTAGACGCGCTGGCAGAGACCAGCGGCCGCCATCTCGCGCAGGTCGCGGCGGATGCTGTCCTCGGCCACGCCCAGCTCGGTGGCGATCTGTTTGGCGACCAGTTTGCCGTCGGCGTGGAGCCGCGTCAGGAGGAAGTCTCGACGTTCGGCCGCCAGCATTCCGTGTTTCTCCTCATTCTCGTCGAATATTGCGCGTTCTCGAGTGTAGGTTGCCGGACATGGACAAGCCAATGATGATCCTGATCGCCGGACCGTACCGCTCCGGCACCGGTGACGACCCGGCGCTGCTCGACGCCAATCTGCGCCGCCTGGAGGAGGCCGCCTGGCCGATCTTCGAGGCCGGGCACGTGCCGATGATCGGCGAGTGGGTCGCCCTGCCGGTGCTGCGTGGCGCCGGTGGCACGAGCGTGGCCGACCCGGGGGCGAAGCAGATCATGTACCCGGTGGCCGAGCGGCTGCTGGCCCGCTGCGACGCGGTTCTCCGGCTGCCCGGGGAGTCCGCCGGCGCCGACCAAGATGTGGCAATCGCGCAAAAACGCGGAATTCCCGTGTACCACTCGCTGTCGGAGATCCCGGCATGACCGCCGGCATCGACGTGCCGGATGTGCGGGGCCGCACCGGGCTGGACCGGGCAGGCCGTGATCTCAGCGGCAATCCCGGCGTGACCGTACGCGACGTGGAGCTGCTCGCCGCCGCATGGCACGTGCTGCGCCGGACCACCTACGACTATCGGCGGCGCGACGGCACCTGGACGACGGAGCAGCGCGAGACCTACGACCGCGGTGACGGCGCGACCGTGCTGCTCTACGACCCGTCCCGGCGGGCCGTGCTGCTGACCAGGCAGTTCCGCTATCCGGTGTATGTGAACGGGCACCCGGACGGGATGTTGCTGGAGACCGCGGCCGGGCTGCTCGACGGCGACGACCCGGCGGCCGCGATCCGGCGGGAGGCGGCCGAGGAACTCGGCGTGGCGGTCGGCGAGCTGAGGCCGGTCTTCGCCGCGTGGACGAGCCCCGGATCGGTGACCGAGCGGCTGCACTGCTTCGCGGCGGAGTACGGCATCGCCTCCCGGACCTCCGAGGGCGGCGGCCTGGCCGACGACGGCGAGGACATCGAGGCCGTGGAGCTGGACTTCGACGAGGCACTCAGGATGATCGACACCGGGGAGATCGCGGACGCCAAGACGATCATGCTGCTGCAGTGGGCGGCCCTCAAGGGGGTGCTTGACAGCGATCGATGACGGCCATTGGATGTTACCGGGAGGTAACGCGATGATCGTTCGCCGTGCCGTGCTCGTCGCCACACTGATCGCCGGGATCCTCACCGGTGCGCCCGCCGCCGCGGCCCCGCCCGCGTGCACGGCGCCCGTGCCGAGCGACACCAGGCCCGGCTATCTGATCGCCGATCCGGACTGCGAGCTCAACGGCACGCCGTTCACCGCACTCGACGGTGCGACCGTCCACACCGGCGTGCGCGGCGGCGCGGCGTACCGCGTCGAGGTGCCGCAGCGCTGGAACGGGCGGCTCGTCGTGTACGCGCACGGCTATCGCGGGACGGGCACGACCGTCTACGTCAGCAACCCGGACCTGCGGGCGCACTACATCAGCCGGGGCTTCGCCTGGGCCGCGTCGAGCTACGCCACCAACGGCTACGACGTCGGGCAGGGCGTGCGTGACACGTACGCCCTGATCGACGTCTTCCGGACCGTCACCGGCAAGCACGCGCGGAAGGTCTACATCAGCGGCGCGTCGATGGGCGGCCACGTCACGGCCGTCGCGATCGAAGAGCATCCGCGTGCCTTCGACGGCGCCATGCCGTACTGCGGAGTCCTCGGCGACACCGAGCTGTTCGACTACTTCCTGGACGCGAGTGTGACCGCGTCGGCGCTCACCGGCGTGCCGATCGAGTTCCCGGCGCGGCCGGACGCCGCCTACCCCGCGCGCTGGGCCGGGCAGGTCGCCGCGATGCGGACCGCCCTGACCGGCACCGAGGCCGGAGAGACCTGGTCGGACGTGCTGGAACGACGCAGCGGCGGCGAGCGGCCCGGCTTCGGCGCGGCCTACGCCTACTGGAACGCGGCCAGCCAGAACGGGCTGCCGTTCCTGTTCAGCGTCTACCCCGGGCTCACCGGCGGCACGGCCGGCATCGCGCCCGGCAACGTCACCGACAACCGGCACACCGTCTACCAGGCCGACGATCGCTGGTGGCTCAGCCCCGCCGAACGCCGGCTGAACGCGACGGTCCTGCGCGTCAAGCGGACCGCCACGGCCGATCCCGGGCTGGCCGGGATCCCGCGTGTCGACGGCCGGCCGCCGGTGCCGGTCCTCTCGCTGCACGGTCTCGGCGACCTGTTCGTGCCGTTCTCCATGGAGCAGGAGTACGCGCGTCGCGCGCTCGTCAACGGCCGCTCCCGGCTGTTCGTCTCCCGGGCGATCCGCGACGTCACCCACTGCGGCTTCACCCAGGCCGAACTCACCCGCGGCTTCGACGACCTGGTCACCTGGGTGGAGCGCGGTCACCGGCCGCCGGGCGACGCGATCCTCGATCGGCGTGCGGTCGCTTCCGCGGTCTTCGGGTGTCGTTTCACCTCGGCTGTACGCACGGGGCAGGCGCCCTGTCCCTGACCCGTACCCGGCTCTGATCAGGGGACGCCGGTCGGACTCCGGCGGGAGTCGGTGCTCGTAGCCGTACCGTATGAGGCTGTTTGTTCGAGGATTTCGCGGAAGGCGCGGGCAGCGGGTGAGGCCGCACCTGCCAGCCGTTGGGCCGTGAAAATGGTGCGGCGCGGGGATCCGGTGAGCTCCAGCAGCCTCGCGGAGGTGTCCCGGCCGGCCCAGATCAGGTCGGGGATCAGCGCGACCGCGTTGCCGGACTCGACCAGGCGCATGTGGGCCTGCAGGTCGGCCGTCTCGTAGCGGACGTCGGGCTCGAAGCCGGCGACGCGGCAGACCTGTTCGGCGAAGTGGCGGGAGGCGGCGCCGCGCGGCTCCATCACCCACGGCATGTGCCGGGCGGTGTCGAGCGAGCCGACCGGGTGCAGCGACTCCTCCTCGGCGGGCAGGGCGAGGCGGATCGCGTCGGTGGTCAGGTCACGCCGGTCGAGACCGGGATGGTGTGGCGCGGCGTGGGCCGGGTACTGCTCAGCGATGACCATGTCGAAGTCGCGGGCCCAGGTCTCGCGCAGCGCCTCCTCCGGTTCGCGCTGGACCATCTCGACGCGCACGTCCGGGTAGCGCAGCGCCATGGCGCGCAGCGTGGCGGGCATGAAGGCGAGCGCCGCGGACTGGAAGACGGCGACCCGCACCCGGCCGGTGACGCGGGTGGCAGCGGCCTGCAGCCGGGCTTCGGCTCGCTCGAGGGTGTCGAGGACCTCGGTCACCTCGGCGACCAGCACCTCGGCCTGCGGGGTGAGCTGGACCCGGCGGCCGGCCTTGCGCAGCAGCTGGGTGCCGGTCTCCTTCTCCAGCTGGCTGAGCTGCTGGGAGACGGCGGACGGCGTGAAGTTGAGCGCCTCGGCGACGGCAGCGATGGTGCCGCGGATGGCGAGCTCGCGGAGCAGAACCAGACGGCGGATCTCCAGCACTCTTGAAACGTTAGCTGAACTTAAGAACATCGCTCATAAAGCATCGCTTTTCCTTAGCGGATTCGGGACTGCAGACTGTTGCGCATCACGGAAGGAGCATCCCGATGTCTGAGATCGCCGAAGAGACGATCGCCCTTGTCCGGCGCTGGCTGCGCGAGGCGGCGGACGTCCCCGTCGGCGGTTCGGCGGCGCAACTGGCCGGTGTTCTGCGCGACCCGCAAGGGCTCGCGTTCACGGTCGGTTTCGTCGACGGGGTGATCCGGCCGGAGGATGTGCGGGTCAGCGCACGCACGTTGACGGATCTGTCGCGCAACATCCCGGCCTTCCTTCCGGCGCACCTCCGGCTCGCCGTTCGCGCCGGCGGGTTCTTCGCCCCGCTGATGCCGGGAGTGGTCGTCCCGGTCGCCCGCCGCGCTCTGCGCCACATGGTGGGACACCTGATCGTCGACGCGTCCGACGCCCGCCTCGGCCGGGCGATCAGGCGGATCAAGAAGCGCAACGTCCGCCTCAACGTGAACCTGCTCGGTGAGGCCGTCCTGGGCAAGGGCGAGGCCGAGCACCGCCTGAAGAGCACCGAGAAGCTGCTGGCCAGGCCGGACGTCGACTACGTGTCGATCAAGGTGTCGTCGGCCGTCGCCCCGCACAACCCGTGGGCCTTCGACGAGGCGGTCGACGAGATCGCCGGCAAGCTGCTGCCACTTTTCACGCTGGCCGCCAAGACCGGCAAGTTCGTCAACCTCGACATGGAGGAGTACAAGGACCTCGACCTCACGATCGCGGTCTTCACCAAGCTCCTCGACCGTCCCGAGCTGCTCGGCCTGGAGTGCGGCATCGTCCTGCAGGCCTACCTGCCGGACGCGCTCAGCGCCATGATGCGCCTGCAGGTCTGGTCCGCCTCCCGCCGCGAGCGCGGTGGCGCCGGCATCAAGGTGCGTCTGGTCAAGGGCGCCAACCTGCCGATGGAGCGGGTCGAGGCGGAACTGCACGGCTGGCCGGTCGCGACCTGCGACAGCAAGCAGGCCACCGACACCAACTACAAGCGGGTCCTCGACTACGCGCTGCACCCCGACCGGATCCGCAACGTCCGCCTCGGTGTGGCCGGGCACAACCTCTTCGACATCGCCTACGCCTGGGTGCTGGCCGGGCAGCGCGGCGTCCGCGACGGCATCGAGTTCGAGATGCTTCTCGGCATGGCCGAGGGACAGGCCGAGGCGGTCCGGCGCGAGGTCGGCGGGTTGCTTCTCTACACCCCTGTCGTACGTCCGGAGCAGTTCGATGTGGCGATCGCGTACCTGATCCGCCGTCTCGAGGAGGGCGCGAGCCCGGACAACTTCATGTCCGCGGTGTTCGAGCTGCACACCGACTCGGCCCTGTTCGAGCGGGAGCGGGAGCGTTTCCTCGCCTCGCTGCGGGACCTGGACTCCTCCGTCCCCGCCCCGCACCGGGTCGCCGACCGGTACGCCGCCGTGCCCCGCTCAGCGCCCGGCCTGTTCGTCAACACCCCCGACACCGACCCGGCCGTCGCCGCCAACCGGGTCCGCGTCCGCGAGGTCCTGGGCCGCGTCTCCGGCAGCGACCTGGGCGTCGACGTGCCCCGGATCAGCGACCGCGAGCACCTGGACGAGGCCCTGGAGAAGGCCGCCGCCGCGAACTGGGGCGCCGCCGACCGCCGGGCCGTCCTGCACGCCGTCGGTGACGCGCTGGAGGAGCACCGGTACACGCTGCTCGAGGTGATGGCCGCCGAGGCAGGCAAGACCATCGACCAGGCCGACCCCGAGGTGTCCGAGGCGGTCGACTTCGCGCACTACTACGCCGAGCGGGCCTTCGAGTTGTCGCAGACCGACGGCGCCACGCCCGTGCCGGCGCGGCTCACCCTGGTCACGCCGCCGTGGAACTTCCCGGTCGCCATCCCGGCCGGCTCGGTACTCGCCGCCCTGGCCGCCGGCTCGTCGGTGGTCCTCAAGCCGGCCGGGCCCGCCGAACGCTGCGGCACCGTGCTCGCCGGCATCCTGCGCGACGCGTTGTCCGCGGCCGGCGCCGACCCCAACCTGGTCACCCTGCTCCAGGTCGAGGAGGGCACGCTGGGCCGCGAGCTGATCTCGCACCCGCTGGTCGACCGGGTCATCCTGACCGGCGCCTACGAGACGGCAGAGCTGTTCCGCTCGTTCCGCGAGGACCTGCCGCTGCTCGCCGAGACCAGTGGCAAGAACGCCATCATCGTCACGCCGAGCGCCGACCTGGACCTGGCCGTCAAGGACGTGGTGTCGTCCGCGTTCGGCCACGCCGGACAGAAGTGCTCGGCCGCGTCGCTGGTCGTGCTGGTAGGCAGCGTGGCCCGCTCCGAACGGTTCCGCACCCAGCTGCTCGACGCCGTGTCGTCGCTGGAGGTCGGCTACCCGGCCGACGCGCGTACCAAGATGGGCCCACTGGTCGAGCCCGCCGCCGGCAAGCTGCTCGACGGGCTCACCACCCTCGGCGACGGCGAGCGCTGGCTGCTCGAACCGCGCAAGCTCGACGACTCCGGCAAGCTGTGGAGCCCCGGCGTCCGCGACGGCGTGCGGCGCGGATCCGCGTACCACCGCACGGAGTACTTCGGCCCGATCCTCGGCATCATGACCGCGGACAGCCTCGACGCCGCGATCGACATGGTGAACGAGGTCGACTACGGGCTGACATCCGGACTCCACTCGCTCGACGAAAATGAGATCCGCACCTGGCTGGACCGGGTGCAGGCCGGCAATCTGTACGTCAACCGCGGCATCACCGGCGCCATCGTGCAGCGGCAGCCCTTCGGCGGGTGGAAGCGCTCGGCGGTCGGCCCCGGCACCAAGGCCGGCGGCCCCAACTACCTGGTCGGGCTCACCGGCTGGGAGCCGCGCCCGGCGACAGCCGATGCCGAGATCACCCACGCCGGTGTGCGGGCGCTGCTCGCCGAGGCCCGCACCATCATGGACGCGGACGCGTACGCCTCCGTCGAGCGAGCCGCCCGCAGCGACGCGGCGTTCGACTTCCGCACACCGGCGGACGTCACGGGTCTTTCGGTGGAACGCAACGTGTTCCGGTACGTGCCGACACCGGTGACGGTCCGCCTCGCGGCCGACGGGTCGGTCGCCGACCTGGTCCGGGTGCTCGCGGCCGGGCTGCTCGCCGGGGCCGAGGTGCGGGTGTCCAGCGCCGTCCCGCTGCCGGCCACCCTCACATCCGTCACGTCCGGCCTCACGTCCGGCGGCGCGGCCGGTCTCACGTCCGGCGGCGCGGCCGGTCTCACGTCCGGCGGCGCGGCCGGTCTCACATCCGGCGGCGCGGCCGGTCTCACGTCCGGCAGCGCGGCCGGTCTCGCATCCGTCACGATCGAGGATGACGCGGCCTTCGCGGCGGGGCTCGCCGCCGGGCGGGTCCGGCTCGTCGGCGGCGACGCGTCGGCTCTCGCCGCGGCCACCGGCGGACGGCCCGACCTGGCGGTCTGGTCGGGGCCGGTCACCGAGGCCGGGCGGGTGGAGATGCTGCCGTTCCTGCGCGAGCAGGCGATCAGCATCACCGCGCACCGGTTCGGCAACCCGCTGCCCCTCGCGGCCGCGGTCCTCTGACCGATCGAGATCAGGGCCCTCCCCGGAGGGCCCTTTTTCGTGACCGCCTCACCGCAGTGCAGATCTTGTGAGGTTTAGCCGCCCCAGCAACCCCTAACTCACAACGTCGAGGCTCACCTGCCCACCGCCTCGCGGCCTGCCGCGATCTTGAGAGGTTCTGCCCTCACGGCAGCCGCAAACTCACAAGATCGGCGACGAAGGAGAGCCGGTGGCGGGTAGCAGGTGGCGGGCAACGGCCGGGCGGGCGGTGGCCGACGCGGACGACGGACGGCTGGCCAGTGGCCGCCGGCCGGCGGCGGGTAGCAGGTGGCGGACGACGAACGGCTGGCTAGCCGCTCGCAGCGGACAGCGGACAGCGTTAGACGACGGAGAAGGCGGCGGGGAGTGGGGTGCGGCCGGTGAGGGCGCGCAGCGCCGGGAGACCGTGGCCGGTGGCGGCGGCGATGCGGGCGGCCAGGGCGGTGGTCTCGGCGAGCGTCTCGTAGTCGAGGCCGACGGTGAGTCCGGCCGCCTCGGCGGCGTCGGAGGCGTGGACGACGAGCTCGAACGTTCGGGTCGGGAGCCAGTCGCAGACCCGCATGCCGCCGGCCGGGGTGGCCACCAGATCGTCGTCGGCGGCGCCCGCCAGCGCGGCGGTGGCCCGACCGATGTAGCCGCTCACGGCTGTGGCGGGCTCGTCGCCGAGGGCGGCACCGGTGGCTCGGGCGTCGTCGGTGGAAGCCTTGCGGGCGGCGGCCACCAGGTCGGCGGGGGCGGTGCGGGCCAGGGCGAAGTAGGCTTCGGGGGCGGGTACCAGCAGCGTGGGGGCGCGGTCGGCAAGGACCGTGGGAACCTGGCGCAGCGCCGAGCTGACGGTGTGGCCGAGCAGGTCCCGCATGGTCCACTCGTCGAGCCCCGGGCCGTCGAGGGCGGACGCCGGGATACGCGAGACGAGGTCGGCGAAGGCGATGGCGGCCGAGCGGTAGGTGCGGCGGTAGTCCATCCCAACAAACTGCCACGCCCGGCAACCCATCACGCCCGACAACCCCGCCACGCACCGCCCGAACAGGCAACCCGTCACGCCCGACGACCCACCGCCCCCCGGCAACATGGGCCGGGCGACCCGCCGTGTTCGAGACGAAGGGGCCGGGCGTGGGTGGTCGTCAATGTCACTGCGGTGGCATGCGAAGGAGGGCGGGCGGAAACGGCGGCCTAGCCTGCCGGAGTGCTGTTACCTCTGCCGGACGGCGAGTTCAAGGCCTACCTCTTCGACTGCGACGGGACCATCACGGACTCGATGCCGGCGCATCACCGGGCCTGGCTGACGGCTCTCGGTGAGTGGGGCGGGGATTTCCCGGAGGAACTGTTCTACGCGTGGGGCGGGCGGACCGTCGTCGACGTGATCACGGATCTGAACGCGCGGCAGGGGCTGAGCATGCCGGTCGCCGAGGTCGCGGCCCGGCGTGAGGAGCTGTTCCAGGCGATGCTTCCGGAGATCACGGCGGTTCCGGGCGTGATGGAGCACATCAGCCAGGCGTACGGGAGAGTGCCGTTCGCCGTCGTGTCGGGCAGCACGCGGGAGTCGGTGACGGCATCGCTGACCGCTCTTGATCTGCTGGACCGGTTTCCTGTTCTGGTGTGTGCCGAGGATTACGCACGGCCGAAACCGGATCCGGAGGGCTATCTGCTCGCGGCGGGCCTGCTGGGTGTCGATCCGCGGGACTGCGTGGTCTTCGAGGACACCGAGCTGGGTGTGGCCGCGGCACGGGCGGCCGGCATGGCGTGTGTACGTGTGCCCGCACCCTGGGAACGATAGAAACCCTCGCGCAGGAACGATAGAAATCAATACATGATTCATCAGCGCGCGTTGGAGTATCTGCTCGGGATCGAGGGCGCCGCGCTGCTGCGCTCGTTCACCGAGGAGTCGGGGCCGGAGTTCGGGCGGGCCCGGGTGGCCGAGATCCGGCGGCTGCTCGAGATGGCGGAACTGGACGTGGAGCCGGTGGCGGCGGAGCGCGTGGCTCCCGTCGACGGTTACCGGGTGTGGGCCGAGACCTACGACGTGCCGGGCAACGGCCTGTTCGGGCCGGAGGAGGAGGCCGTCCACGCCATCCTCGCCGAGCTGTCACCGGGGATCGCGGTGGACGCGGCGTGCGGCACCGGGCGGCACAGCGGGTGGCTGGCCGGGCGCGGGCATCGGGTGATCGGGGTGGACGCCTCCCCCGACATGCTGGCCCGGGCCCGTAACCGGGTGCCGGACGGTGACTTCCGGGAGGGTCCGCTGGAGGCGCTGCCGGTGCCGGATGAGCACGCCGATGTCGTGGTGTGCGCGCTCGCGCTGTCGCACGTGGCCGATCTGAAGCCGGTGTTCGCCGAGTTCGCGCGGGTGCTGCGGCCGGGCGGGCACCTCGTGGTGTCCGATATCAGCCAGGAGTGGATCGCCATGGGTTCGGTGCCGCGGGTGCGCCTGGCCGACGGCCGGCCGGCACTGCTCGCCGTGCATCGGCACCGCGCGCCGGACTTCCTGGGCGCCGCGCTGCCGGCCGGCCTGCGGGTGCTGTCGTGTGCCGAGCCGCCGGCCCGGCCGGCTTCGGCGCTGACGGCGGGCGCGGAACTGCCGGGCGGCGAGACCGGGCCGTGGGACCGGTGGCCCTGGTCGCTCGCCGAACTCGTGCCGCACGCGTGGGCGGCGGCGACCGGTGGCCTGCCGCAGGTGGTCATCTGGCACTTCCAGCGGGATCCAGCGGATCGATGACCCGGTTGCGATGGTGCTGGTAGATCACCGAGCTGCGGAAGCCGACGATCTCGCGCCGGGCCGAGAACCGGTCCATAAGGAACGCGTGCAACCCCTCGACGCTGGGGACCGCCACGTGCACGAGGAAGTCGTCGCCGCCGGCGAGGACGAACACCGACAGCACCTCGGGCAGGCCGGCCGCGTACGACTTGAAGCCCTCGATGACCTCCCGGTTCAGCGGCCGTACCTGGACGTGCAGCAGCGCCTGGACCTCCCGGCCGAGCGCGGTGAGGCTGACGTCGGCGTGATACCCGGTGATCACCCCACGGTCGCGGAGCAGCCGTACCCGTTCCAGACAGGTCGACGGAGCGATACCGACCGTAGCGGCGAGCTCACGGTTCGTCTGCCGCGCGTTCGACTGCAATTCCCGTACGATCACCGAATCTATGTCATCCATGGCCATCATCTTTGCCTATTCGCCGAACTTAGTTCGGTGTGATCACTTCTGCTCCGTCGGGCGTCCTAGGTTCAAACCAAAGGCCCTTCAGATGTACGGGAGAAGCAGATGACGATCCACCAGCGTGTCGTGGTCGAACGCGGTATGCGGTCGGGGTACCCGGTCGTCGTCGCGGTGCACTCCACCGCACTCGGTCAGGCGCTCGGCGGATGCCGCCTGGCCGTCTACCCGGACTGGCGCGCCGGACTCGACGACGCGCTGCGCCTGTCCGAGGCGATGACCGCGAAGACCGCGCTCGCCGGCCTCCCGAACGGGGGCGGCAAGACCGTGGTGGTGCTGCCCCCGGACGGCCGGGAGGCGGATCGGCGGGCGATCCTGCACGACGTCGGCGACGTGATCCAGGGGCTGGGCGGGATCTACGCCACCGGGCCGGACGTCGGCACCGGGCCGGACGACATGGAGATCATCGGCGATCGTACGGACCATGTGCTCTGCCGCTCCGCGGACTCCTCCCCCGGCACCGCCGCCGGAGCGGTCGCCGCCCTGCGGGCCGTCGTTGCTGACCGTTTCGGATCACCGTCGCTGGAGGGGCGCAGCTGCGCCGTCCTCGGGGTCGGCCGGGTGGGCACCCACCTGGTGGAGTCGCTCACCGCGGCCGGGGCCAGGGTGATCGCGTCGGATGTGGACGCCTCCCGCCGTACCGCCGTCGAATCTCTCGGCGCCACCTGGACCGATCCGCGAGGCTGTCTCACCGCAGAGGTGGACGTGCTGGTCCCGGCCGCCCTCGGCGGGCTGCTGACCGCCGCGACCGTGCCCGCGTTGCGGTGCGCGGCCGTCGCCGGGCCGGCCAACAACCAGCTCGACCGGCCGGAGACCGCTGATCTGCTGCACGAGGCCGGCATCCTGTGGGCGCCGGACGTGGTCGTCAGCGCCGGCGGCATCATCCACGCCGTCGCCACCGAGCTGCACCGGGAGACGCCGGAGCAGGTGGCCGCCCGGATCGACGGGATCGGTCACACCCTGTCCGGCATCCTCGACGCGGCGCGGGAGACGTCGTCCACCCCGGCGGCCGCCGCGACCCGGCTCGTGGACTTCCTGATCGGCGAGACGGCGGTTCCTACCCTGACGGCATGCTGACGGTCGAACGCACGTCGTCTGGAAGAGCCGGTACACCGTTACCGAGGACGGTTCGCCGCTGACCGCCGGGAGCCGGGGGTGTGGACCAGCGGCGGGGTCTTCGACCCGGACGGCCGGGCGTACCGGGTGCGGTCCAACATCTGGGGCAGCCGGCGGAGCCCGCTCGACGATCAACGAGTACCTGGCCGCCTCGGCGGGCAGCGCCTGACTACCCGCCGGATCAGCCGGTCGTGACGGTGGCGTAGAGGAACGCGGCGTAGGCGGGCAGCGCCAGCATGGCGATGCGCTGGGCCGCGACCGGGAGGCCGAGCGCCGCAGCGGTCGCGGCGACAGCCAGGATCAGCCAGGTCAGCGAGTGCGCCCAGCGCAGTGCGACATACGTGAACCCGCTGGTCCCAGCGGCCTGACCGGACGGCCACACGAAGATCCAGAGGACGGAGAGGGCCAGGCAGAGGGCGGCCCACACGAACGCCGGCACCCCGAGCAGCTTGATCACAACCGGCAGGATAGCCAGCCCCGGCCAGCGTCACTGTGCGTGACAGTGCGCGCGTGTAGTCGTACCGGCAAAGTTGTTTCCACGCCGTTACAGACACTCCGAGAGCCTTGCGTTAAATGCACGTTCATCAATAATGAGCGCCATGCATCGAGCCGAGGCGATACCGGTTGACGGGTCCCGGAGCACGACCGAGCCCCCCACCGGCCGAGAGCCGGCGGCGCTGCCGCCCGCCCACGGCCAGGCTTCCCCAGAGGTCACCACGCCGGTCCTGCCGGCGGGTGGCGGAACCACCATCGCGGTACGGCCGGCGGTACATCCGCCGGTGCCCGCCGGAGTCCCGAGGCGTGACGACTGGCCCGGAGCACCCGCGGAGACACGGACCGGCTCCGGTTCGGTGACCCGCCGGACCGGACGCCGCCGGGGCGCGATCGCCACCCGCCGCCTGGTCGGCCTGTGAACGCCACGACGCGGGCCCCGGGCCCGCCACGCGGCGGACGGCCACCCCGGCGAGACCGGGGACGCTCCGAGCCCTCGGACAATCACCCACGTGCGCTCACGGGGGACGAGCGGAACAGAACCGGCGGACCGTGCCGGCCACGGTGCGGCCGTGGCAGCCCACGACGGACCTCGGAGCGGCTGCTGACCGCCGCCGCGCACACCGATCCCGGGCGCGTGACCGTCACGCCGGCCGGGCGGATCGAGGCGGCAGGGCGGACAGCGGGCGATTCGCTCCAGGCGGTCACTCACGCAAACCGGGCGGGCGGGGCACACGCGGTGACGCCGGTGCGGGCCGGCGGATCGCGGCGTGACGCTCCGCCACCAGATACCGAGCACGCGGCCCGGCCGCCACCAGGAACCGGAGCCGGTGAATCGCCGGCGGTCCGGCATTTGACCACAACGTCACATGTTGTTACCAGCTGTTGACCAGAACCGGGTGAAGCGTCCGCTCCCTGGGTGGGTGCCGGTGAGGTGATGGTTGGGGTGGAGCCGTGCGCGGGGTAGAAGTGAGGCACATCGCTCGCCTCGCCGATCACCGTCGGCGAGCCGGGCGGCCGCACGGCTGAAGAGGGAGACCACTCTCCATGGGCGACACGCCTGTCATCACGCTCAACAACGGCGTCACGATTCCGCAGATCGGTTTCGGCGTCTTCCAGATACCCGAGTCGGAGACCGCCGCCGCCGTCACCACGGCGCTCGAGGCGGGGTACCGCAGCATCGACACAGCGGCGATCTACCGCAACGAATCAGGTGTGGGCACCGCCCTGAAGGCGGCCGGGCTGCCGCGGGACGAGCTGTTCATCACGACCAAGGTCTGGAACAACGATCAGGGGTACGACGAGACGCTGCGCGCGTTCGACGCCAGCATCGCCCGGCTCGGACTGGACCGGCTCGACCTCTACCTGATCCACTGGCCCACCCCGAAACGCGGTAGGTACCTCGACACCTGGCGCGCGCTGGAGAGTCTGCTGGCCGACGGCCGGGTCCGGGCGATCGGAGTCTCCAACTTCCTGCCCGAGCACCTTCGGGCGGTCGCCGAGCTCGGCGGCACGGTGCCCGCGGTCGACCAGATCGAGGTGCACCCGGCGCTGCAGCAGCGCGACGCCCAGGCCACCGCGGCCGAGCTGGGCGTGGCGATCGAGGCCTGGAGCCCGCTCGCGCAGGCGGCGGTGCTGTCCGACCCGGCCGTCCTGCGGATCGCCACCGACCACGACCGCACCCCGGCCCAGGTGGTACTGCGCTGGCACGTACAGCAGGGCCGGATCGTCATCCCGAAGTCGGTGACCCCGTCCCGGATCCGGGAGAACCTGCGGATCTTCGACTTCGAGCTGTCCGCCGACGAGATCGCCGCGATCGACGCGCTGGAGAGCGACGGCCGGACGGGCCCCCACCCGGACCACTTCAACTGACCCTCAATCAGGCCTCAGTGATCATTAAGCGATTTCACAGGAAATCGCCGCATAGTGGGTGGCACGTACCCCTCACACGGAGGTTCCGATGAGCGTCATCGCTCTGGTCAGCTTCGCGCTGCTGCTGGTCCAGCTGGTGCTGGTGGTTCGGGTGGTGCTGGACTGGAGCGTGATGCTGGCCGGCCCGGCGATGCCCGGCTCCTTCCGCGCCCGGGCCCTCGACGTGATCTACACGATCACCGAGCCGATCCTGGCGCCGGTCCGTAAGGTTCTCCCCCCGTTGCGCGCCGGCGGTGTCTCCATCGACCTGGCGTTCATCGTGGTCTTCCTGCTGATCGGCATCATCCGCTCGTTCCTCTGACCGGCTGCGGCAGCGGGCCGGGTGCCGGCAGCGCCTCCCCCACCGGGGCGCCGCCGGCCCGGCCCGCCAGCACGAACGCCGCCGGCAGCAGCAGGAGCGCGGCGCCCGGCAGCACCGAGAGACCGTCCGCGGGATACCCGGTCCCGTCGATCGTGAAGAGAATCTGGGCCACGAACCCGAGCGGCATGACCGCCGCGAGGTAGAACGCGATGGTCGACGGCACCGCGACGACGGTGAGCATGCCCCAGAGCGCCGTGGTACGCCCGCGCCGCCGGGACCGGTGCCGCCGCAGCACGGCGGTCACCAGCACGGCGAGCGGCAGCGAGAGCACGACACCGTAGATGGACGTCCGGTCGCTCACGCCGTTGCCGAGGTAGGCGCCCAGCCCGGCCAGGATCACCGTCGGCACGACCGTGAGCAGCGCGATCACCACCGGGTGCAGCCGGTACCGGCTGGTCGTGACGGCGGTGACCGTGCCGAGCAGCACCATCACGACGGCCACCCCGGTCGTGGTGACCGGCAGCCCGAGCGGCATGAACGGATGGTTCTCCGGCGGGGTGCCCTGGCCGAACAGCAGCGGGCCGAGTCCGGCCGCGGCGATCGCGGCGGCGGTCGTCCGGGTCCGGGTGGCCGCCGGGGCGACCCGGCCGGCGAGCGCCCAGCCGAGCGCGATCACCACGGCCGCCACCAGCAGGGCGATCCGCAGCCCGGCCATGCCGGTCACGTCCTGGATCAGCAGCACCGACTCGGCGGCGAGCAATCCGACGGCGACCACGAGGGCGGCGCGTGGCGCGGACCGGCGGTCGGCGGTGGCGACCAGCACGCCGAGCGCGGTGAGCAGGATCGCGGCCCAGCGCAGCTCGGCGACCCACAGGTAGATCTCGCCGTCCCCGCCGGGCATCGGCGCGGCCTCGGACATCACCGGCATCGCCGGGGTGAGATAGGTGATCGTGTACGCCCAGGCCAGCACCCCGGTCAGCACGGCCGTGACCCCGGCGGCCAGGGTCACGCCCGGCAGCCCCGCCCGGACGGTCTCCTCAGCGGTGACCGGCTCGGCGATCCGGATCGGACGATCGGGGGCGTGCGCCGCGCGGCGCCCGTAGACGACGGCGAGCCAGCCGTAGGCGAGGAACGGGCCGGCCAGGGCACCGGTCTGGACGATCAGCCCGGACTCGTCCGGCCGCAGCACCTCGGTGTCGAACGACATCGTCAAGGAGGCCAGTCCCGCGTCGAGACCCTGGGCGAGCAGTACCGGGACGGTGGCCAGCACGGTGGCCACCACCGCGACCGCCGGAACCCCGCCCAGCACCAGCGCGGTCGCGGCCGGACGGCCGGCGCGGGCGGCGGCCGCGCCGAGGAGCGCGATCAGGACGGTCCAGGCGACGGCTCCGATCGCGGTGGTCGGGTGCGGGAGAAGCTGCCCCTCCCCCAGCCCCCAGACGAGCAGCGCCGGCAGCACGGCCAGCGGGGCGAGTACCGCCGGGCCGGCCACACCGAGACGGCCGTCGCGGGCCATCGGCAGGCGGCGGCCCAGCCACCTGCCCATCGGCACACACCACAGCACCAGGAACACGGTGCTGACCAGCGGGGCGCCCTCGAAGTAGAGCCACGTCGAAACCTCGCGGCCGGAGGCTTCGAAGACCAGTTGCAGGAGCGAGCGGGTCAGCCCGACCACGCCGATGCCGAACAGCGCGGTCAGCATGAGCGCCGCGGCCGGGCTCAGCGCCGGCCGGGCCTCGGCCCACCCGCGCGGGACACCGGCCGCGTCGCGCACGGGTGGGGAGGTGAGCAGGCTGATCGCGAACCCGAGGCGCCGGCCGGCGGTGCCGGGCCGCCCTTCGAGGTGGGCGAGCTCGGCCAGCCACTCGCGATGCAGTTCCTCGCGCAGGTCGGCGGGCCAGCGCCGGGCGGCCAGTCGCAGCGCCTGCCGGGTGAGCCGGGTCAGGATCATGCGGGACACCGTAACTCACCCTCTGCCGTTTCTCTACATAGGGGTTCAGCTGAGTCGATCCTCCACGAACTCCAGAGCCGTGGTGTCGAAGAAGCTACGGCCCCCGGCGTGGTCGTCCCACGGGTAGACCTCGATCTCCTTCTGCCCCTGGATCGCGTTGAAGGCGGCGAACACCCCGGACGGCGGGCACACGTCGTCCATCAGCGCCGCGGACAGGATCGACGGCGCCGTGATCCGGCGGGCGAAGTGGACGGCGTCCACGTGGTCCAGCGTGCTCAGGGTCCGCTCGGCGGCCTGGGGGTTGGCGCGCAGGAACCGGACCACCTCGGCGTACGGGTTGCTGTCGGTGATCGTGATCGCACGCTGGATGTCGCAGAGGAAGGGCACCCCGGCGACCACGGCCGACACCAGGTCCGGCACCAGACCGGCGGCGGCCAGCGCGAGCGCCCCGCCCTGGCTCTTGCCGGTCACCACGAGACGGGAGGCGTCCACGCCGGGCAGCTCGGTCGCCGTCTCCACGGCCCGCACCGCGTCGGTGATCAGCCGCCGGTAGTAGAACGTCTCGGGGGCGAGCACACCGCGGGTCAGGAAGCCGGGGGTGGACGGGCCGGCGCCGGAGTCGTCCGGGTCCGGGGTGTCGCCGCCACGCCACGATCCGCCCTGGCCGCGGGTGTCCATCACCAGGTGCGCGTAACCGGCGCTGGCCCACACCAGCCAGTCGATCGGCAGGCCGCGGCCACCGCCGTACCCGATGAACTCGACCGCGACCGGCAGGGGGCCGGAGACGCTCGCCGGGCGGTTCAGCCAGGCCCGGATCGGCTGGCCGGAGTATCCGGTGAAGGTGACGTCGTAGGTGGTGATCCCGCTGAGCGGGGTGCCGGCCTCGACGAGCTTCGGCGGCAGGGCCACGCGGCGGGCGGTGGCCAGGGTCCCGGCCCAGAAGTCGTCGAAGCCCGCGGGCTCGGAACGGGAGAGCCGGTACTCGCGCAATTCGGGGAGAGGAAGGTCAAAGAGCGCCATGACGATCACGCTAGGCCCTGGGGTTGGCTGGTTCCAGACCTTGCGTGCACGATGGGCGCGTGCCACCGGAAGCCACCCGACCCGCCCCGCACGTCCTCGAGGCCGTCCTGGAGCGGCTGACCTATGTCAACGAGGAGACCGGCTACACCGTGGCCCGGGTCGCGACCTCCCGCAGCGGCTCGGATCTGCTGACCGTGGTGGGTGCCCTGCTGGGCGCGCAGCCCGGCGAGAGCCTGCGGCTGAGCGGCTGGTGGTCGTCGCATCCGCAGTACGGCCGGCAGTTCGAGGTCGTCTCGTACACCACGGTGCTGCCGGCGACGGTGCAGGGCATCCGCCGCTACCTCGGGTCCGGGCTGGTCAAGGGCATCGGGCCGGTGTTCGCCGAACGGATCGTGGACCATTTCGGACTGGACACCCTGGAGATCATCGAGACCGCGCCGGACCGGCTGATCGAGGTCGCCGGGCTCGGCCCGAAACGCACCGCGAAGATCACCGCGGCGTGGGCCGAACAGAAGGCGATCAAGGAGGTGATGGTCTTCCTGCAGGGTGTGGGCGTCTCCACCTCGATCGCCGTGCGGATCTACAAGAAGTACGGCGACGCCAGCATCAGCGTGGTCAAGAACAGTCCCTACAAGCTGGCCGCGGACGTCTGGGGCATCGGCTTCAAGACCGCGGACACCATCGCGCAGGCCGTCGGCATCCCGCACGACAGTCCCGAGCGGGTGAAAGCCGGCCTGCAGTACACGCTGTCGCAGGCCACCGACAACGGGCACTGTTTCCTCCCCGCTTCGTCACTCATGGAGGACGCGGCGAAGATCCTTGACGTCCCGGAGACATTGATCCCCTCCTGCCTCGCCGAACTCGTCGAGGAGGAGGGCGTGGTGCGAGAGGACGACGCCGTGTATCTGGTGCCGTTCCATCGCGCGGAACAATCCCTCGCGTCGACGCTCGTCAGTCTGTTGCGCGTCACAGCGGACCGCATGCCGCACTTCCATGACGTGGACTGGGCCAAAGCGCTGGGCTGGCTGCACAAACGCACCGGCTCGACGCTCGCGCCCGAGCAGGAGGAGGCCGTCCGGCTCGCGCTGACGTCGAAGGTCGCGGTCCTCACCGGCGGCCCGGGATGCGGCAAGAGCTTCACCGTACGATCGATCGTCGAACTCGCCGCCGCCAAGAACGCCAAGATCCAGCTGGTGGCGCCGACCGGCCGGGCCGCCAAACGGCTCGCCGAGCTGACCGGTCACCCGGCCGCGACCGTGCACCGCCTGCTCAAGCTCCAGCCAGGCGGGGACGCCACCTTCGACCGCGACAATCCGCTCGACGCCGACCTGCTGGTCGTCGACGAGGCCTCCATGCTGGACCTGATCCTGGCCAACAAGCTGGTCAAGGCCATCGCGCCGGGCGCGCACCTGCTGCTCGTCGGCGACGTCGACCAGCTGCCCTCCGTCGGCGCCGGTGAGGTGCTGCGCGATCTGCTGGCCGCCGACGTGATCCCGCGGGTGCGGCTCACCCAGATCTTCCGGCAGGCCGCCGAGAGCGGCGTGGTCACCAACGCGCACCGCGTCAACCAGGGAAAACCGCCGCGCTTCGAGGGCCTGACCGACTTCTTCCTGTTTCCGTGCGACGACACCGAGGCCACCGCGGCGCTCACCGTGGACGTCGCCTGCCACCGCGTGCCGCGCAAGTTCGGCCTCGACCCGCGCCGCGACATCCAGATCCTCGCGCCCATGCACCGCGGCCCCGCCGGCGCGGGCGCGCTCAACGCCCTGCTTCAGCAGGAGCTCACCCCGAATCGCGAGGGCCTGCCGGAGCGGCGGATGGGCGGGCGCGTGTTCCGGGTCGGCGACAAGGTCACCCAGATCCGCAACAACTATGACAAGGGCGCGGCCGGTGTCTTCAACGGCACCGTGGGAGTGGTCACCGGGCTGTCGCCCGAGGAACAGACCCTTACGGTACGCACGGACGAGGACGAACTGATCGAGTACGACTTCGACGAGCTGGACGAGCTGGCGCACGCGTACGCCATCACGATCCACCGGTCGCAGGGCTCGGAGTACCCGGCCGTCGTCATCCCGCTGACCACCAGCGCGTGGATGATGCTGCAGCGCAACCTGCTCTACACCGCGATCACCCGGGCGAAGAGGCTGGTCGTGCTGGTCGGTTCGCGGCGGGCGCTGGCCGCGGCCGTGCGCACGGTCGGGGCGGGCCGCCGGCACACGGCACTGACCCGTCGGCTCGGTTCTTAGCACACCCGGCGCCCGCTGGGGCGGCGAATGCGGAAATCCGGCCGGAACGGCCGTGTTGTCGAAACTCTGGTACGGCTGTTCCCCGCCCGGGTCCCGACAGTTCCCAGGCTCGCTAGTGTGGGTATTACAAGCCATTCTTCAGGCCCTTTTCCGAACCATTCTCCACTTCTGGAAAAGGGTCCTGAAAACTGACGGGGGGAATTCTCATGTTGCGTTCGATGACGGTGGGCACGGCGCTTCTCGGTGCACTCGCGGTCGCCGCGCCCGCTCATGCGGCGCCCGAACTGGCACCTAAACCGGACAAGATGATGGTGATCAGCGTGGCTTCGGCCAACGGTTCGGGCTGTCCCAAGGGCAGCGCGGCCATCCAGGTGTCGCCGGACAACACCGCTTTCACGGTCACGTACTCCGAATACACCGCGTCCGTCGGGCCGAAGGCGACGCCGCTCGATTTCCGGAAGAACTGCCAGCTACTGCTCGACATCAAGGTGCCGTCCGGATTCACGTTCGCCATCGCCAGTGCCGACTACCGCGGATACGCCAGCCTGCGCGACGGCGCGTACGGCGAGCAGAATGCCAGCTACTACTTCCAGGGGCATTCCAAGACGACCATGAGCCAGCACAAGTTCAAGGGCCCGCTGGAGGACGACTGGCAGCGTACCGACCAGGTGGCCATCGCCTCGACGAGCTTCCTGCCGTGCGGTGAGAAGCGCTACCTGAACATCAACACCGACCTGCGGGTCAACCGCGGGACGTCGGATACCAAGAAGCACACCAACTTCCTGTCGATGGACTCGACCGACGCCTCGATCAACACGCTGTACCGGGTTGCCTGGAAGTCCTGCAAGTAGGCGCCGCTCAGCGGTCGCGGTCCACGAAGGCTGCCCAGCGGTCCTCCTCCGCGGGGGGCTGCCGCCGATCCTCGGCGCGGTGCCCCGCCGATCCGGGCCGGTGTCCCTCTGATCCCGGCCGGTGTCCCTCTGATCCCGCCCGTCGCTCCTCCTCCCCGGCAGGAGCGGCGGGCCCGTGGGCGGCACTGCCATGGGCGGCACTGCCATGGGCGGCACTGCCTCGGGCGGCCAGGAAGGCGGCCAGCGCCGTGGTGATCGGCACCGCGGCGACCAGACCGATCGTGCCGACCGCGCTGCGTACCAGCTCCTGCGCGATCATCTGCGAGGTGAGCAACTCGCCGAGCGGAGTGTCACCGGCCGCGAACAGCAGCATGAGCGGCAGGGACGCCCCGGCGTAGGCGAGCACGATCGTGTTGATGACCGACGCGATGTGCGCCCGGCCGATCCGGGTGGCGGCACGGTAGAGCTGCCGGAACCCGTACGCCGGATTGGCCACGGCCAGCTCGGTGACGGTCGCCGACTGGGTGACCGTCACGTCGTCAAGCACGCCCAGCGAGCCGATCACGATGCCGGCGAGCAACAGGCCGCGCATGTTCACGTCGCCTTGTGTGATGGTGAGGAAGTTCGACGTCTCGTCGGCGACGCCGGTCAGGTGCGTGCCCGCGGTGGCCGCGGCGGCAAGCACCGCGGTGATCGCCAGGCTGGCCAGAGTGCCGGCGACCGCGATGGTCGTGGTCGTCGAGAGACCGTGGGTCAGATAGAGCACGATCAGCATGATCGCGGCGGCGCCGACCACCGCGACGAGCACCGGGGACCGGCCGTCCAGGATCGCCGGGACGATGAACCAGAGCAGGATGGCGAAGGTGACGCCGAGCCCGGCCAGCGCGGTCAGGCCCCGCCATCGGCCGAAGGCGATCACCGCCAGCGCGAAGGCGGCGCCGAGCAGCCAGAGCTGCCCGCCACGCTGGTGGTCGGTGATCGAGTAGCTTCTGCTGCCGTCCTCCTCGTTGAGCACCAGCATCGTGACGTCGTCACCGGCCTCGATCTCGGGCGCCCCGGGCCCCACCGGGATGTCCGTGGTGACCTGCGTCCCGTCGTCCAGCCGGACCGTCACGGTGCCGCAGTTCTCCAGCGGGTTCTCCCCCTCCGGCACCGCCGGGCACTCCTCGGGCGACACCGCCACCACCTGACCGGTTGCCGTGACCGGCCCGTCCGCGCCCTCGGCCGTCGGCGTGTCCCGCGGCCAGAGCAGCAGCATCCCGACCAGGGTCACCAGCACCGCCGGGACGAGCAGCATCAGGGTCAGGCGCCGTCCCTGCGGGAGTTGCGGCAGGTCACCGTGGGCATGGTGGTGGTGCTCGGCGCTCATCGTGCTCCTCGACGCGGTCGGCGGCGGATCGTCCCCGCGAACCGTACCCGGCGGTGAAGGACCGATGCGGCTGTGTCGTTCTGCTGTCTCAGCGGCGCTGGGACAGCAGAACGACACAGCCGCAGGGGTCAGGCCGAGCGGGCCCGGTTCTTCGCGCGGTCCTCGGCGGAACGTCCGAAGACCAGCCAGAAGTCGGTGATCGCGAGGCTGAGGACGGGACGGTGGCCGGCCAGATAGCCGAGCGGGCCGTCCGGCTCGGGACGCCACGCCGCGGAGGCGGTCCGCAGTCCGGCGCGGCCCCGCACGGGGGTGCGGCGCACCTGCTCGCCCAGTTGCTGGGCCACCGTGAAACCGAGCGGGAACCGGCCCGGCAACCGCCGCTTCAGCCGCACCAGCGCGGAACCGAACGACGCACCGTCCGGGGTGGAGATCGTCGCGTCGACCAGTGGCTCGGCGTCCGTGTCGATCCGGAAGTCGGCCAGCTCCTTCGGGATGCCCCAGAGGCGGCGGCCGCCCTCGCGGGAGGCGACGCTGTCCACCCAGATGTCGGTGATGCTGACCCGCGGGCGGCCGCGCTCGTGCACCAGGACGGCGCTGAGCAGCTCCTTGTAGTGCAGGACGCCGCCCGGTTCGTACGACACCCAGGCGGCGCCGACGGCGACGCGCCCGCCGACGGTGAGCGGGCGCACCGCCGCGTCCAGGACCGGCGGCAGGGCCGGCATGTCGCGACGGGGGATCAGGAAGACCGACAGATACATCTGTCCGCGCAGATGCCAGGGCTCGGGCGGGTACATGCCCCCACCCTGGCATCACCTGAGCGAACGTTCAATGGGTCTCGATGGGCTCAGTAGCGGAATCGTGAGACGACCGCCTGGAGCTGAGCCGCCGTGGAGCTCAGGTCGTCGGCCGCGTGACGGGTCTCGCCGACCGTGTCGGTGGTCTTGCGGGTCGCCTCGGAGACCGAGCCGATGGTCATCGCGATGTCCCCGGCGCCGTTCGCCGCCTCGCTGAGCGTGCGGTTCATCTCCGCGGTCGTCGCGGTCTGCTCCTCGACGGCCGAGGCGATGGTCAGCTGGATGCCGTTGATCCGCTCGATGATCTCGGTGATCTCGCCGATCGCCGTGACCGCGCCGCTGGTGTCGGCCTGGATCGCCTGCACCCGCTGAGAGATGTCCTCGGTGGCCTTGGCCGTCTCCTGCGCCAGGTCCTTGACCTCGCCGGCGACGACCGCGAAGCCCTTGCCCACCTCGCCGGCGCGGGCCGCCTCGATGGTCGCGTTCAGGGCGAGCAGGTTGGTCTGCTCGGCGATGCTGGTGATCACCTTGACGACGGTGAAGATCTCCTCGGACGAGGCGCCGAGCCGGCCCACGATCGCGTTGGTCTCGGCGGCCACCCGGACGGCCTGCGCGGCCACCTCGGACGCCTCCGAGGTGGAGATGCTGATGTCGCGGATCGCCGAGCCCATCTCCTGCGAGCCGGCCGAGACCACCTGCAGGTTGTGCGAGACCGTGTCGGCCGCGCTGGCGACCGTGCCGGCCTGCACCGACGCCTGGCTGGCGGCCGCGTCGACGCCGCCGGCCACCGAGCTGAGCCGGCCGGCCGCGTCCTGCAGGGTGCCGACGCTGCCGCCGAGGTTCACCATGTCCTCACGCAGCCGGGCCACACCCTGATCCAGGGCGGCGGCCATCCGGCCGATCTCGTCACGGCTCTTCACTCCGGACGTACGGGTGAGGTCGCCCTCAGCCAGCCCTTCGGCGATCCGGCCGACCTCACGGACGGTCCGGCGCACCCGCGCCGCGACCTGGAAACCGATCACCAGGCTGAGCAGCATGCCGATCACCAGCACCACGCCGACGGTCCAGGCCGCCGAGGAGCCGGACGACTCGGAGTCACTGATGCTCTTCTCGGCCATCTTGACGGCCCGCTCGCGCAGGGCGCTCTGGTCCTCGGCGAGGGCGGTTCGCAGACTGTCGTACTTCTTGACCGCTTCGGCGAGCTGCGCCGGAGTCGCCCGGCCGGCCGGCGGGGCGCTGATGAAGGCGAGATAGTCGGCCCAGTCGGTCTTCGCCTTGGCGACCACCTCGTCACCGGGCAGATGCTGGTCGAGCGCCTTGAAGGCGTCGGCGACCGCAGCCTGGTTCGCCTCCATGCCCTGCTTGATCCGGTCGGCGAGCGACGGGTAGAGCTGCAGCGAGGACATGCCGCCGCTGAAAGCCTCGATGTTGGTGCTGAACGACCCGACGGCCGTCTCGATCGCCAGCGACTGCCGGTGGGCCACCGCGGCGTTATCGTTCAGCTCGAAGATCGTGTTCACGGCCAGCCCACCGACGATCAGCCCGCTGACCGTCGCGGTCATCGCGGCAGCGCCGATCTTGGTGCGTAGCGACCGGTCATCGAACAACCTGCTCAACGCCATCCCCGGTGTCCCCATCTCTCATCGTCCAGCCCTTGACCGCAGGATCGGCACCGCCGGTTCGCGCTTGAGAGAGCCGCCCGGACCCAGTCTTCCGGCACGGATGGCTCCGGCGGGCTGACTCGTCCAGATTGACGAGAGGGGCGGGTGGGACCTCAGGGGGCGGTGACGTCGGCCAGCGCCTGGAAGAGCAGCCAGGTCGAGGTGGCGCCCGGGTCCTGGTGGCCGGCGCTGCGTTCGCCGAGGTAGGAGGCGCGGCCCTTGCGGGCTGTCAACGGTGTGGTGGCCCGGGCCCCGTCACCGGCTGCCCGGGCCGCGCCGGCCGCCGCCTCGGGCAGGGCGGCGCCACCGGCCACCGCGTCCTCGAAGGCGGCCACCGCGGGGCCGTACGCGTCCACGATGGTCTTGTCGCCCGGAGCCGCACCGCCCAGCTTGGACACCGCGTCCAGCCCGGCCCGCAGCGCCCGGGCCAGATCGGCCAGGTCGGCGGACTCACCGGGCGGCAACGCCTTGCCGATGGCACGCAGGGCGCTGCCGTACAGCGGACCCGACGCGCCGCCCACCTTGGAGATCAGGGTGGCGCCGGCCCGGACGAACACGTCGCCCACGCCGGCGAACTCCGAGCCGTCTAACACCGCGACGACGGCGGTGAAGCCGCGCCGCAGATTCGCGCCGTGATCGCCGTCGCCGATCGCGGAGTCGAGCCGGGTCAGCAGATCGGCGTCGGCGGTGACGGCGTCGGCGGCCGCGCGCAGCCAGGCGGTGGCGAGAGCGACATCCACGTCAGGCACCCCAGCGCAGTCCGGGAGTACGCACCGGCGCGTCCCACAGCCGGACCATCTCGTCGGTCACCCGGGTCACGGTGATCGACAGACCGGCCATGTCGAGACTGGTCACGTAGTTGCCGACCAGCCGCCGGACGATCCGCACACCGCGCTCGGCCAGCACCGTGGCGACCTCGCCGTACACCAGATAGAGCTCGAGCAGCGGGGTGCCGCCCAGACCGTTGACCAGCACGATCACCTGATCGCCGTCAGCGACCGGCTTGGCCTCCAGGATCGCGTCGAGCGCCGAGCGGACCAGGTCCCGCGCCGGGCGCAGCTTCTCCCGGCGACGGCCGGGTTCGCCGTGGATGCCGACGCCGACCTCGATCTCGTCGTCCGGCAGGTCGAAGCCGGGACGCCCGGCCGCGGGGGTGGTGCCGGCGGTCAACGCGTACGCGAAGGAGCCGGAGGCGGTGTTGACCTCGCGGCCGATCGCCGCGACCTCGGCCAGTTTGCCGCCCTCCTCGGCCAGCGCCCCGGCGATCTTCTCGACCAGCAGGGTGGCGCCGGTGCCGCGCCGCCCGGCCGTCCACGTCGAGTTCTCCACCGCCACGTCGTCGTCGACCAGGACGGTCTCGACCGTGACCCCCTCGTCGGCGGCGAGCTCCGCGGCCATCTGGAAGTTCATCACGTCACCGGTGTAGTTCTTCACCACGTGGACCACCCCGGCGCCGCCGTCGACGGCCTTGGTGGCGGCGAGGATCTGGTCGGGCACCGGGGAGGTGAAGACCTCGCCGGGGCAGGCGGCGTCGAGCATCCCGGGCCCGACGAAGCCGCCGTGCAGCGGCTCGTGCCCGGAGCCGCCGCCGGAGACCAGCGCCACCTTGCCGGAGCGGGGCGCGTCGGCGCGGCAGATGTACTGCCCGGCGGTGTCCACACGCAGGTCGCCGGGATGGGCGGCGGCGATCCCGGCGAGCGCCTCGGCCACCACGTCGTTCGGATCGTTGATGAATTTCTTCACGGCCGGCTCCTTTGCCTCGGTCCCTCCCTCAGCATGGTCGCGCTGAGTGATTCGGCCAAGCCTTTGGCGTGACTACCATCGGGATCCATGGCGTACGTGGGGATCGTGCTCGTGTCACACAGCCCGTCACTGGCGTCCGGGGTGCGGGATCTGCTCGCGCAGGTCGCCGGTCCCGACGTCCGGGTGGAACCGGCCGGCGGAACCGAGGACGGCACGCTGGGCACCAGCGCGGAACTGATCGCTGCCGCGATCGGCCGTGCCGAGGCCGGGGCCGGCGTGCTGGTGCTGGCCGATCTGGGCAGCGCGGTGCTGACCACCCGCACCGTCCTGGAGGATCTCTCACCCGGCCCTCTGCTGGTGGACGCCCCGTTCGTGGAGGGCGCGGTGGCCGCCGCGGTCCTCGCCTCGACCGGCGCCGACCTCGACACCGTCGCCGACGCCGCCCGGGAGGCCCGTGATGTCCCCAAGTTCTGAGGTCGCGGTGGTCCTGCCCGCGGCACTCCACGCCCGTCCGGCCGGCGCGGTGGTCCGGACCGCCGCGGGTTTCCACGCGACCGTGGAGATCCGGTACGGCGAGAGGTCAGCGAGCGCCCGCAGCGCCCTGCGTCTGATGTCGCTCGGCGCCGCCGCCGGGACCACGGTCACCGTGCACGCCGAGGGCGATGACGCACCAGCCGCCGCCGCGGCGGTCGCCGAGGTGCTTCGTACCACCAAGTAGTTCCGAAAGTTTCGGAGCCTCTCCGCCATATGGGCGCGCTCCCATCCTCATCATTAGCGGGGAGAAAGGACAATTTGACCTTGGTGGATCACGGACGGGATAACTAAAGTTTCGGCCGTCCAGAGCCACCCGTCGATACCCCGAATCGACTGGACCGAAGGCAGATCCCCCATGAGGAGTCCCCGTACCATCCTGGGCGTGCTGGCCACCGGCCTGCTCGCCGCCGGAACGTTCGTCGCCCTGTCCCCATCCGCCGAGGCGGCCACCACCCTCGGAGCGGCAGCCGCCGAGAAGGGCCGCTACTTCGGCACCGCGGTCTCGCTCAACAGACTGAGCGACTCGACCTACTCGACGATCCTCAACCGTGAGTTCAACTCGGTCACGGCCGAGAACGAGATGAAGATCGACGCTCTCGAGCCGCAGCAGAACCAGTTCAACTTCACCACCGCCGACCGGCTGATCACCCGCGCCAACGAGATCGGCGCCAAGGTGCGCGGGCACACGCTGGCCTGGCACTCGCAGCAGCCCGGCTGGATGCAGAGCATGAGCGGCACCGCGCTGCGCAACGCCATGAAGAACCACATCACCCAGGTCATGACCCACTACAAGGGCAAGATCGACTCGTGGGACGTGGTGAACGAGGCGTTCGACGACGGCAACGGCGGCCGCCGCGACTCCAACCTGCAGCGCACCGGCAACGACTGGATCGAGGACGCGTTCAAGACCGCGCGCGCCGCCGACCCGGCCGCCAAGCTCTGCTACAACGACTACAACACCGACAACTGGAGCTGGGCCAAGACGCAGGGCGTCTACAACATGGTCAAGGACTTCAAGGCACGCGGTGTGCCGATCGACTGCGTCGGCTTCCAGTCGCACTTCAACAGCGGATCGCCCTACCCGGGCAACTACCGCACCACCCTGCAGAACTTCGCCGACCTCGGCGTCGACGTGCAGATCACCGAGCTCGACATCGAGGGCTCCGGCACCACGCAGGCCACCACCTACGGCAACGTGGTCAAGGACTGCCTCGCCGTCACCCGGTGCAACGGCATCACCGTCTGGGGCATCCGGGACACCGACTCGTGGCGTGCCAGCGGCACCCCGCTGCTGTTCGACGGCAGCGGCAACCCCAAGGCGGCGTACAACGCGGTGCTGAGCGCCTTCGGCGGCAGCACCTCGTCGCCGTCACCGAGCAACCCCGGCTCGCCGTCACCGAGCAACCCGGGCTCGCCGTCGCCCAGCAACCCCGGCTCGCCGTCGCCCAGCCAGCCGTCCGGCACCAAGAGCTGCACCGCGACCGTCGCCGTCAACGCCTGGAACGGCGGCTTCGTCGCCACCGTCACGGTAAAGGCCGGAACCGCTGCGCTCACCGGCTGGACCGTCGGCGCCACCCTGCCCACCGGCGCCGCGGTGTCGAACACGTGGAGCGCCACGGCGAGCGGCACCTCGGGCGCGGTGTCGTTCACCAACGTCGGCTACAACGGCACGGTCGCCGCGAACGCCAGCACGTCGTTCGGCTTCCAGGGCACCGGAAACGCCCCGTCCACGACGACGACCTGCACCGCCCGCTGATCCCCCGTTGCGTGGTGACCTGCGCCCGCCCGCGGACCGCAGGTCACCACGCAACAACAACACCCACCCAACGTGGTGACCTACGCCCACCCACGGGCCACGGATCACCACGCAACAACAACACCGGCCCAACGTGGTGACCTGCGCCCGCCCGCGGACCGCAGGTCACCACGCGACAACAACACCGGCCCAACGTGGTGACCTGCGCCCACCCGCGGACCACACATCACCACGCGACAACAACACCGGCCCAACGTGGTGACCCGCGCCCACCCGCGGACCACAGATCACCACGCGGAATCGCTAGCGCTCCAGGATCGCGACGACGCCCTGCCCACCGGCGGCGCAGATGGAGATCAGGCCGCGGCCCGAGCCCTTCGCGGCCAGCAATTTCGCCAGCGTGGCGACGATCCGGCCGCCGGTCGCGGCGAACGGGTGGCCGGCCGCCAGCGAGGAACCGTTGACGTTCAGCTTCGCCCGGTCGATCGAGCCGAGCGGCGCGTCCAGGCCGAGCCGGTCCTTGCAGAACTCCGGCGACTCCCACGCCGCCAGCGTCGACAGCACCTGCGACGCGAACGCCTCGTGGATCTCGTAGTAGTCGAAGTCCTGCAGGGTGAGCCCGTTGCGGGCGAGCATCCGCGGCACGGCGTAGGCCGGCGCCATGAGCAGCCCCTCGTCACCGTGCACGTAGTCGACGGCCGCGGTCTCCGAGTCGGCGAACCAGGCCAGCACCGGCAGCGACCGCGCCGCGGCCCAATCCTCCGACGCCAGCAGCACCGCCGACGCGCCGTCGGTGAGCGGCGTCGAGTTGCCGGCCGTCATTGTGGCGTTCTGCTTGCCGTACACCGGCTTGAGCGAAGCGAGTTTCTCCAGCGTGGAGTCGGGGCGCAGGTTCTGGTCCCGGGTCAGACCCAGATAGGGCGTCAGAAGATCATCGAAAAAGCCGCGGTCGTACGCCGCAGCGAGCCTCTGATGCGACGTCAGCGCCAGCTCGTCCTGGGCGGCACGGTCGATGTTCCACTTCACCGCCGTGATCGCCGCGTGCTCGCCCATCGACAGCCCGGTACGCGGTTCGGCGTTTCGGGGCAGCTCCGGCTGGATGGCGTGCTGCGGGCGCAGTTTGGCAACGGCCTTGAGCCGCGCGCCGAGCGACCGGGCCCGGTTGAGTTCCAGCAGCGCCCGGCGCATGTCCTCGTTGACCTGCAGCGGGGCGTCGGAGGTGGTGTCCACGCCACCGGCGACACCGGCGTCGATCTGCCCGAGCGCGATCTTGTTGGCGACCAGGATCGCGGCCTCCAGACCGGTCCCGCAGGCCTGCTGGATGTCGTAGGCGGGGGTCCGCGGGTCGAGCCGCGACCCGAGCACCACCTCACGGGTCAGGTTGAAGTCACGCGAGTGCTTGAGCACCGCACCGGCGACGACCTCGCCGAGCTGGGCGCCGGCCAGCCCGAAGCGGGCGACCAGGCCGTCCAGGGCCGCGGTGAGCATGTCCTGGTTCGAAGCCTGGGCATAGCGGCTGTTGGACCGGGCGAACGGAATCCGGTTCCCGCCCAGCACGGCGACACGGCGCACGTTCGGCACGACTATCCTCCAGATCGACACAGGAATGCTCATAGGGTTACTCACCGGTAGGCTACCGCTATGGCTGACAGGTACGCGAACTTCGCCAACTCCGGTCTCGGCCGGACCGTGGTCAAGCGCCTCGGGCTGCCTGATCCGCCGCGCCTGCGTCGCTTCAAGGCCGGCGATCCCCTGGTCAGCGGGCCGGTCCTGCTGGGTGCGGCGCCGGGCGGGCGGCTGGCCGAGCCGGTCCGCAAGCTGCTGGAGGCCGCGGGCGCCGAGATCAAGGACCAGACCGGCGAGGGCGTACGGGTGAGCGCGCTCGTCTTCGACGCGACCGGCATCGGGGACTCGGACGGGCTCCGCGCTCTCTTCGACTTCTTCCACCCGTACGCCCGCGCCCTGGAAGCCTCGGGCCGGGTGATCGTCCTCGGATCGCCTCCGGAGACCACCGCCTCGCCGTCGGAGGCGATCGCGCAGCGGAGCCTGGAGGGTCTGACCCGCAGCATCGGCAAGGAGTTCGGGCGTGGGGTGACCGCGCAGCTGGTCTACGTGGCCCCCGGCGGCGAGGCGGCGGCCGAATCGACGCTGCGGTTCCTGCTGAGCGGCCGTTCGGCGTACGTGTCCGGCCAGGTGATCCGGGTCGGCGCCGGTGCGGCACCGACGCCGTCCGACTGGGACCGCCCGCTCGACGGCAGGCTCGCCCTGGTCACCGGGGCGGCGCGGGGCATCGGCGCGGCCATCGCCCGGGTCCTGGCCCGCGACGGCGCCGAGGTGATCGCGCTGGACGTGCCGGCCGCCGGGGACGCGCTGGCCGGTGTCGCCAACGAGACGCGCGGCCGGGCGCTGCAGCTCGACCTGACCGCCGCCGACGCGCCCGAGCGGCTGGCCGGGTACCTCGCGGCAGGGCCGCACGGCGGTGTCGACATCCTGGTCCACAACGCCGGGATCACCCGGGACAAGACGATCGCGCGGATGGACTCCTCCCGCTGGGACCAGGTCATCGGGGTCAACCTGACCGCGCCCGAGCGGGTCAACGGGCTGCTGCTGGAACGCGACCTGATCCCGTCCGGCGGGCGGATCGTCGGCGTCGCGTCGATCGCCGGGATAGCCGGCAACCGCGGCCAGACCAACTACGCGACCAGCAAGGCCGGGGTGATCGGGCTGGTCCAGGCGTACGCGCCGGTGCTGGCCGAGCGCGGCGTCACGATCAACGCGGTGGCGCCGGGCTTCATCGAGACGGCGATGACGGCGAAGATGCCGATCGGTCTGCGCGAGGCCGGTCGCCGGCTCAACAGCATGTCGCAGGGCGGTCTGCCGGTCGACGTGGCCGAGACCATCGCGTGGCTGGCGTCACCCGGCTCGGCGACGGTCACCGGCAACGTGGTCCGGGTCTGCGGCCAGAGCCTGCTGGGAGCCTGACGTGGTGGCGGTCGTCGAACTGGGCGCGGAACCGGGGGTGGGCGCCGCCTACGCGCGGGCCGTGCTGGGCCTGTTGCCGGGGGCACGGAAGGCCGGCGGGGCCCTGCCCGATGTCGAGGTGGTGCGGCGCGGGGTGGTCGTGGACCGGTCGCACCTGGCCGCGTACGACCGGGTGTGCGGGTTCCGGCTGTCCGACACGCTGCCGGGAACCTATCCGCACGTGCTCGCGTTCCCGCTGGCGATGCGGTTGATGACGAGCCCGGACTTCCCGTTGCCGCTGATCGGGCTGGTGCACGTGGCCAACCGGATCGCGGTGCGCCGCCCGCTCTCCGCGGACACCCCCTTGGACCTGGCCGTCCGGGTCGCGGACCTGCGGGATCATCCTCGGGGCCGGCAGTTCGACGTGATCGCCACGGCCTCGGTGGACGGTGCCGAGGTGTGGAGCGGCGTCTCGACGTACCTGCGGATCACGTCCGCGCGCTCCGATCGTCCCGCGGAGCCTGGCGCGGGCGGCGGTGCCGATGGTGGTGCCGCCGATGGCGGTGCGGTCTGGCGGGTGCCGGCCCGGGTCGGCGGCGACTACGCGGCGGTGTCGGGTGATCGCAACCCGATCCACACGTCCCGGCTGGGTGCGCGGCTGTTCGGTTTCCCGGGCCCGATCGCGCACGGCATGTGGACGAAGGCGCGGGCGCTGGCCTCGCTGGAGGGGCGGCTGCCGGAGGCGTACACCGTGGAGGTGGCCTTCAAGCAGCCGATCCCGCTGCCGTCGCGGGTGCGTTTCGAGACACTGCCGGCCGACGGCGGCTGGCGGCTGACCGTGGCGTCGAAACGCCCGCATCTGACCGGCACGGTCGTGCGGGCCGCCTGAACGGCCCGCACGCTCAGGCGGTCAGCACCACATGACCTTCGCGATCCCGTCGTCGTTCTCGTCGGAGTCCTTCGTGGTCAGGTACGGGTCGTAGATCCAGCCGTACTTCCGGGTTCCCTCGATCCGTAGGTACCACCAGGTGTTCCCGGCGCTGTTGACCGTCTTGCGGTGCAGGTAGACCATGTCGCCGTGGGCCTGCACGACGGCACCGTTCTTGGCGCAGGAGGCACCCGGACCGACCTTCAGCGGACGGTCCGCGTCCGTGGCCGCCCGGCCCTCATGTTGTTGCCGACACCGCGCGAACAGTCCGCGGCCGGGGCCGGGCTCGCGCCGACGCCGGCCACACCGCCCGCCGCGATGGCGAGCGTGACCAGCACCGACGATCATGCGGTACTCGGACCGGGTATCCAGCTCAGATCATGAACGGCCGCTGCCGTACTGGTTACCGGGAATGATCAACGCGGGCAGGCGCACACGTCCGGCAGAGGCGCGACCCTGATGGGATCACGACACCCGCCCATTGATGGTTGTCAGGGTGATGGGCGCGCTCGTAAAGTTACCGGCGAGTTAACCTGCCGTCGGAGGGGCTGTCCGTGGAGTTCTGGCTCGATCTCAACGACGAACAAACCGAGTTGCGCGACTGGGTGCACGGGTTCGCCGAGTCCGTGGTGCGGCCGGCCGCGGCCGAGTGGGACGAGCGGGAGGAGACTCCATGGCCGATCCTGCAGGAAGCCGCGAAGATCGGGCTGTACGGCTTCGAGTTCCTGGCCAACACCTGGTCGGACCAGAGCGGGCTCAGTCTGCCGATCACCAACGAGGAACTGTTCTGGGGTGACGGCGGGATCGGGATGGCGATCTCCGGCACCTCGCTCGCGGTGGCCGCGATCTACGGGTCGGGCACACCGGACCAGATGGTCGAGTGGATCCCGCAGTGCTTCGGCGATGCCGCCGACCCGAAGGTGGCCGCGTTCTGCAGCACCGAGCCGGAGGCCGGGTCGGACGTGGCGTCGATGCGGACCCGCGCGGTCTATCACGAGGCGACCGACGAGTGGGTGCTCAGCGGTCAGAAGGCCTACGCCACGAACGGCGGGATCGCCGAGATCCACGTGGTCACGGCCAGCGTCGACCCGTCGCTCGGGTCGCGCGGGCAGGCCGCCTTCGTGGTGCCGCCCGGCACGAAGGGACTGGCCGGCACGCGGAAGCTGAAGAAGCTGGGGCTGCGGGCCTCGCACACCGCCGACGTGTTCCTCGACGACGTGCGGGTGCCGGGTAGCTGCCTGCTCGGCGGCAAGGAGGCTCTGGACAAGCGGCTCGCGCGGGCCCGAGAAGGGCAGCGGCGCTCGGGGCAGGCCGCGATGCGCACGTTCGAGCTGTCCCGGCCGGCGGTCGGGGCGCAGGCGCTGGGGATCGCACGGGCCGCGTACGAGTACGCGCTGGAGTACGCGAAGAACCGGGTGCAGTTCGGCCGCCCGATCATCGAGAACCAGGCGATCGCGTTCGCGCTGGCCGACATGCGTACCGAGATCGACGCCGCCCGGCTGCTCGTGTGGCGGGCCGCCTGGATGGGGCGCAACGACAAGCCGTTCGCCGCGGGTGAGGGCTCGATGTCCAAGCTGAAGGCCGGTGAGGTGGCGGTCGCGGTCACCGAGAAGGCGGTGCAGATCCTCGGCGGGGCCGGTTACCTGCGCGAGCATCCCGTCGAGCGGATGTACCGGGACGCCAAGATCTACACGATCTTCGAGGGCACCTCCGAGATTCAGCGGCTGGTGATCGCCCGGGCCGTCTCCGGCGTGCAGATCCGCTGATGGACGCGCTGTTCATCGCGGCGACGATGGCACGGCGCGGGTTGCTCACCCCGGCACGGCCCGATCGGGTGGTACGCCAGTTCGCGTCCCTGGGGCGGTGGGGCTTCGGGCTGGCCGGCGAGTTGCGGCAGGCGGCCGCCCGGAGCCCGCAGCGGGTGGCGGTCGTCGACGACGAGCGGCAGGTCACCTACGCGGAACTGCTGGACCGGTCGGCCCGGCTGGCGGCCGCGCTGCCCGTCACCGCCGGCCAGCGGGTCGGGCTGCTCTGCCGGAACTCGGCGCGCATGCTCGAAGCGCTGATCGGGGTGTCGACCCTGGGCGCCGACCCGGTACTGATCAACACCGGCCTGTCGGCGCACCAGCTGGCCGAGATCGCCAAGGCCCAGGACCTCACAGCGCTCATCCACGACGACGAGTTCACCGACCGCCTGGGTGACGTGCCCAACCGGATCGGCGAGAAGCAGATCGACGAGCTGATCGCGGCCACACCGCGGGGGCTCGGCACACCGCCCGAACGACCCGGCCGCACCATCGTGCTGACCTCCGGGACGACCGGGATGCCGAAGGGCGCGAGACGGCCGACGCCCGGCGGGTTCAGTCCGCTCTGCTCGGTGATCGACCGGATCCCGCTCCACGCCGGCGACCGGATCATGATCGCGGCGCCGCTCTTCCACACCTGGGGCTACGCGGGGATGCAGATCGCCCTCGCGTTGCGCGCCACCATCGTGTTGCGCCGCCGCTTCGACCCCGCAGAGGTGCTGACCACGCTCGCGGCTCAGCAAGTCACGGCACTCGTAGCCGTACCCGTCATGTTGCAGAATCTGATGGACCTGCCGACCGGACATGCCGGACTGAAGGCAGTCGCGGTGAGTGGCTCCGCCCTGCCGGGTGGCCTCGCCACCCGGTTCATGGACCGCTACGGCGACGTGCTCTACAACCTGTACGGCTCGACCGAGGCCTCCTGGGTCTCCATCGCCACCCCGGCCGACCTGCGGGAGGCTCCGACCACGGCGGGCCGTCCGCCGCACGGCACCCGGATCAGGATCGTCGACGGGCAGATCCACGTGAGCAACGGGATGCTCTTCGAGGGATACACCGGTCAGGAGGCGGGCAGCCGGACCGAGGTCGGCACCGGCGATCTGGGCCATCTCGACGACAAGGGCCGCCTCTACGTCGACGGCCGCGCCGACGACATGATCGTGTCCGGCGGGGAGAACGTGTTCCCGGCCGAGGTGGAGGATCTGCTGGCAGCGCTGCCGCAGATCCGCGAGGTCGCGGTGATCGGCGTGCCGGACGACGACTGGGGTCAGCGCCTGGCCGCCTACGTGGTGCTGCGCCCCGGCGAGACGCTCGGCGCCGACGAGATCCGCGAGCACGTGCGCGCCCACCGGGCCCGGTTCAGCGTGCCCCGCGAGGTGGTGTTCCTCGACGGACTGCCGCGCAACGCCACCGGGAAGGTCCTCAACCGCGAGCTCCCCCGCAACTTCTGAACACGAGTTTTCCTCCCCTTGCGTCAACGCGCGGACTTGTGTGGACCACTCGCTCCACGGTGATCAGGCTGGGAACATGCTGCTGCTACCGGCCGACGCGTTCCACGCGATGTTCCGGTCCTTCGAGCGGACCGCATTCCATCTCGAGGTACGCGACTTCTACCGGACACCCGAGGAGGCCGTGCCGTTCCAGCGGTTCCTGGACGGCGAACCCGACGACTCCGCCTGGCAGCGGCCGTGGCTCGACACGGTCCGCGAGGTGACCGAGACCGGCCGCAGCGTGCGGCGGCTGCGGGTGGTCCCGGTGCCGCACGCCGACTACACCCGGTGGCTGCTGAACATCTCCGGGTTCAACGTGGAGGCCGGTGAGGAGATCCGGTGGCTCCCCCGGCCCGCGGCGGACGGCCTGCCGGTCGGTGACGACGACTTCTGGCTCTTCGACGATCGGCGGGTGGTGTTCACCCTGTTCGAGCCGGACGGCACCAACGCCTGCGGCGCGGCCACCGAGGACCCGGCGATCGTGCGGCACTGCGTACGGACCCGGACCGCCCTGTGGGCGGCCGGGGTGCCCCACGACGACTACGTCAAAGGTTGACCTCGATCCGCATCCCGGCATCGGCGTCCTCGCGACGCGGCAGGGACGCCGGGTCGGGCAGGTCGAGCAGGTCGTCCTCGGGCGCGGCGATCAGCCCGTTGCGGTGCGCGATGAGCCTGCCCGCCGACACGAGGTCGTCGAGCATCGCCGCCAGCCGGGCGGCTCCGGTGCGGCTGCCGCTCCACCCGAAGAGCCGGCCCGCCGCCGCGAGCAGGTCCTCGCCCTCGACCAGGCCGGCGTCCAGCACCAGGTATTCCAGGGCGAGCTGCAGCTCGGCGTCGGCGACCTGGTCCGGTTTGCGGGTCACCCCGTCGGCCGGGACGCGGACCGCCGGGATCGGTGAGTCCGGGGCGGTCACGAACGATCCGTCGAATCCGGCGCGGGAATCCCTGACAGCGGTCTCGATCGCGGCCTTGATCTGCTGGGTGAGCCGGCTGATGTTCCACCCCTCACGGATCCGGCGGGTCAGGACGGTCACGTGCACCGGGCCCTCGACCTCGGCGATGCGTTCGGCGGTACGGATCAGCAGGCGCCGGGCCGTGTCGTCGTCGAGGCGGGTGGCCGCCGGCAGCGGCTCCACGGCGGCGCGTTCGTAGGGCAGGGCCCACTCCGGACGCTGCGCCGGGCGGGCGGTCAGTGTCTCCTCCGGCAGGTCGGCGAAGACGTCCGGCGTGGCCAGGGCGTTCTCGACGGCGACCCGCAGCCGGGCCTCCTCGGCCTCCCGGTCGCTGTACCAGGCGACGCTCCACACCCGGTGCAGCCGCCAGCCGAGTCCTTCGAGGACCTGGTCGCGGAGCCGGTCGCGGTCGCGGGCCGCCGGCAGGGAGCCGTCGCACCGCACGCCGAGCACGTAGGAGTCGTCGAGACGCACACCGCAGCCGATCGACAGCGCGTCCACCCGGTGCCCCCAGCCGGCCAGGGTGTCGCGGACCGACTCCTCCAGCGGGGTGAGCGCCGGCTCGGCGACCGGGCCGCCGCGCTCGGCGTAGTCGAGGTACGCGGCGAGGCGGCGCTCGCCCTCGCCCGCGGGTTCCCGGTCACCGGCGCCGATCGCGGAGACCACCTCGACGAGCTGCCGGGCCCGGGTGATCGCCACGTCGAGGCGGCGCGCCCCGGTGGGCCCGCCGGCCGCGTCCAGGCCGGCGCCGGTGGACAGGATGATCACGTCCCGTTCGTCGCCCTGCGCGACGTCGGCGCCCTCGACCACGAAGTCGCCCAGGAAGCTCTCCAGATCGGGGCGGCCGGCCAGGGCGGCCTCGACCGCGTCGGCGATCTCGTCGGCGTGCGCCGCGGTCAGCGTGACGACGCCCAGCGACAGCGACGGGCGGGTGGTGAGGTGGTGCAGCACCCGTTCGGCGACCAGTGTGGCCTCGTTCTCGGGGCCGGTCTGGTGCAGCCGTACGCCCAGGTCCGCTCCCGGATCGTGCGCGGCCGGGAACGTGACCAGCCGGTCCTGGTAGAACGCCTGGTTGGCGAAGGCGATCAGGCTCTCGTGCCGGCTGCGGTAGTGGCTGGTCAGGCCGAGCCGGGTGAAGGCTCCGCAGTCGTTGGCGACCACCAGCACCGACGGCTGGTCGCCGGCCGGGGGCAGTTGCGCGTCGTCACCGACGATCACCAGGGACGTGCCACGGTAGGCGCAGGCCACGGCGGCGGCCGGGGTCATCCGGGACGCCTCGTCGATCACCACGACGTCGAAGGCGGCCTGCTCGGGCAGCAGGCGGCTGACCGCTGACGGTGGCATGACCAGGCACGGCTTGAGGGCGGCCACGGTGTCCCAGGCGGCGGCGAGCTGGTCGCGGACCGGCGGGTGACCGTCCGGCTGCCGGCCCGTGGCGCGGATCAGGGCGGGACCGCCGTCACCGGTGACGGCCGGGCGGCGGTCGTTGAGCGCCTCGATGACGGCGGCGGCCGCGTCCTGCGCCAGTTCGGCGTCGAGGCGGCGGAACTCGTCGGTCAGCTCGTCACGGGCCGCCGAGGCGAGTGGCTGCAGGCGCTCGTCCTCGGCCAGGATCTGGTCGATCCAGGCCCGGTAGGCGGCCCGCTCGATCACGTCGCCGAGCCGCCGAACGTCCACGGCATGATCGGCGCAGTAGTCGACCACGGTGTCCAGGCCGTACTCGGCCAGCACTCCGCGGGCGGCCAGATAGTCGAACCACTCGTGCTGGCCGGACTCGTCCTCGAGCAGGTCGCGCAGCAGGTCACGAGCCGTCTCGTAGCGGTCGAGGGCGGTGCCGAGCCGGACCTGGCGGGCAGGGCCGAACGCGTCGATGATCCGCTGCCGGGCGGTGTGCCAGGCGTCGATCAGGCCGGTCAGGTCGGGGGTGGGCCGACCGGCGGTCATCGCCTGGGCCTGCTCGTTGTTGAGGGCGGCGTCGGTGCCGGTGCGCAGGGTACGGGCGTGCGCCGTCCACTCCAGCGCGTTCTCCAGAGCCCGCAGGTCGGTCTGCTTGCCCCGGTACACCGGGCCGAGCGTGGTCTCGTACCCGTGACCGGCCGCGGTGAACGCCTGCTCGGCCTCGATCACGTCCCGGCGTACCTCGATGACCCCGATCGCCTCCGCGACGTTGAGGTCGCGGCCGACCGCGTCGCCGAGCTGCCGCAGCACCCCGGCGGTGTCACGCAGAGGCGCGACCTGCGCGCGCATCCAGGCGATCGCGTGCTGCACCGGCCCGTGACCGAGCTCCGGCCGGGCCGCGGCCTCGGGTTCCGGGCGCAGGGTGGCCCGCCAGTGCCGGAACACGTCGCGGGCCTCGGTGACCGCCCGGTGCAGCTCGTCGCCGGCCACGTGCGGGGCGCAGACGTACTCGACGACCCGGCCGAGCGCCTCCGGCGGGGTCACCCGCAACACCTCGGCGACGGTCTGCAGGGCGCGGCCGATCGCCGGGAAGTCGGTGTCGAGCCGCTTCCAGAACCGGCCCAGCATCCCGGCGTGCAGCCGTTCCGCGGCGACCAGGCCCTCGTGCGCACGCCGCCAGGCGACGGCCAGCCCCAGTTCGGCGACCGCCTCGTCGACGCCGATGCCCGGCTGGGTCAGCGCGGCCACGGCCTCCTTGTCGCGCCGGTGCGGCGCCAGCAGCTTGCGGGCGCCGCGGTGCACGTTGGCGAACCGGTCGGCCAAGTCCTCGACCGGCTCGGTGAGGATCGCGTCGGTGAAGATCTCGTGGGCGGCCGCGCGGGCCGCCTGCACCGCCTCGACGTGCAGCCGCAGCGTGCCGGCGGCGGCGTGCACCGCGGACTGGGCGCCGGGCGCGAACCACGACGGGTCCGGCTTGTCGGTCCGGGCGCCGAGTTCGGTCACCAGGTGGACGAGCTCGACGTCGGAGAAGGTGATCACGTCGGGCAGGCCGAGCCGGGTGGTGGCCCGGTCGAGGTTGCGCTGCTGGTGCTCCAGCTCGTCGGAGTCCGCGGTGAACCGGCCGGCCAGCGCCTTCGCGTCGGCCGCGGTGAGCGGCTCCAGGTGCACGGCCGGCGGTTCGAGCCGGGGCGGCTGCGGCACCGTGTCCAGCTCCATCGGGGCGGCCAGGACCTCCCAGGCGACGCCGGCGCGGTGACGGACCGCGTCGGCTGCCCGGCGGCTCACCTCCATCCGCTGGGCGAGTTCCTCGGCGGCCAGCCGGATCGGGCGCAGGGTGTTCGCGGTCAGCCACGAGTCGGCGACGCCGGCCGGGCGCTGCGCGGCATGCTCGGCGATCTCGGCGAGCGTCGCCGCGTCGGTCGGCAGGCGTAGGTGGAAGGCGTTGGTGACCGGCGCGTTCACGCCCGCGGCGGTGGCCAGACCCTCCAGCGCGAGCAGGGCCTCCTGCAGGGCCTCGGCGAGCGGTTCACGCTCGGCCACCTCGCGCCACCGGAATCCGCTGCGTTCCAGTGCCGGGCGCCACGCCTCGGTGAGTCGTCCGGCGGCGGCACGGATCCGGTCCAGGGCGGCGTCGGTCAGGGCGGCGGCATGCAGGCCCGGCGCCGGAGCCTCCGGCACCCCGGACAGCCGGGCGAAACGTCCGATCACATCGTGAAGGCTGCGGGTCAGCGGTTCCCGCGGTTCATGCACGGCGCGGGCGTACGCGTTGAGCTGCTCGCGCCGCTCGCGGAGCAGGTCACGGGCGGCCGGGTCCATGCCCGGCGCGGGCAGCGGCGTGGCCTCCAGGGCCGCGGCCAGCGTGGCGGCCACCTGCTTGCGGGAGGCGCGGGCGCCGTGCAGATCGAGCAGGTAGTTGCCGAGCCCCGCGGCGGCCAGCCGGTGCTGGACGGTGTCCAGGGCGGACGCCTTCTCGGAGACGAACAGGACCCGTTTGCCGGCGTGGGTGAGCGCGCCGATCATGTTGGCGATGGTCTGCGACTTGCCGGTGCCGGGCGGGCCGTCGACCACGAAGCTCTGGCCCTCGCAGGCGGCCGCGACGCAGGCCCGCTGGGCGGCGTCGGCGTCCAGGACCAGCGGCACGTCGTCGGGTGGGGCCAGGACGTCGATCTCGTCCGGGGTGAGCGGCTCGAACGCGAACGCTCCGGGGGCGCCGTCCGTCTCGGCCAGCGCGCGGACCACCGGGTGGGCGAGGATGCGGTCCTCGTTGTCGAGCAGGTCGCGGCGGATCGCCTCGGCCGCCGGGTCGAGCCGGGCCAGCACGGCGATCGCGGCGGTACGCCATCCGGACTGCCTGCTGACGGCCGCGCCGATCGCGGCGGTGAGCGCCTCGACGTCGAAGTCGGCCAGTCCGGCGCCGTCCAGCAGGTCGTCCACCTCGGGCAGGGTGACGCCGAGCGGGATCAGGCGGGCGGCCAGCGCCGGGTTGACCATCGGATCGCCGGCGCCGGCCCGCAGCCGCGGTACCTCGCCGGGGCCGAGGGTGACCAGCTCCGCGGGGATCAGCAGCAGCGGGCTGGCGTGCGCGGTGCCGGCCGGGTCCTGCCAGTGCAGCAGGCCGAGCGCCAGGTAGAGCACGTCGACGCCCCGGTCGGCCTGCTCCAGCTGGGTGTGCCGGCGCAGGCGGCGCAGCAGCGGTTCGAGCACGCCGTCGGGCAGGTCGGTGCGCAGGGCGCCGGTGCTCTTCTTGGCGCCGGCGCCGATCAGCGGGCAGTCGCGGCCCTGGCGCAGCGCGTCCACGACCCCGGCCGGGTCGGGGGCGACGATCTCGACGAGGTCGGCGCCGCCGCGTGGCAGGTCGATGAGACGGTTGGCGCCGCCGGGGTCGACGATCCCGTCGCGCCAGGACGCGAGCGCGGCCCGGACGTCGTCGCCCGGGCCGGTGAATCCTTCAGCATCATCCGGCCGCATGTGCCCATTCCAGCAAGGCGACCGTTGCTCCGTTGCCGATTTGCCCGCTTAGCCCAGAATCCAGCCCGCCGGCGAGCGCCAGCCGCACCTCATCGGCGGCGTTCGGCGACCAGGACGGCGTCGTGGATGGTGATGGCGTGACCCTCCGGGTCGGTACCCGGGCGGGGACGGGCCTCGGCCGTCACGATCTTCCAGCCGTCCGGCGGCAGCAGGTCCGCGATCTCCTCGGCGGTGAACAGCATGTCCGGGAAGTGCATCCGGCCGACGAACGTGGCCAGGTCCGACGGGTGGTGACCGACCACCAGCAGGGTGCCGCCGGGCGCGACGGCCGCCGCCAGCCGGGTGTACAGCTCCCGGCGCGGCTCCGGCGGAAGGTGCATGAACTGGGCGCTGACCAGGTCGTACCCCTCCCCCGCAGGGTCTTTCTGAAGGTCGGCGTGCCGGAACGTGATCTTCTCGGCGACACCCGCCTCGGCCGCGTGCCCGGCGGCGCGGCCCAGGGCCACCGACGAGATGTCGGCCGCCGTGACCTCCCAGCCGCGCTGGGCGAGCCAGACCGCGTCCGCGCCCTCACCGCAGCCGACGTCCAGGGCCCGGCCGGTGGTGGTCCCGCTCACCTCGGCGACCAGCACCGGATTGGGGCGGCCGCTCCAGATCGCGTCCTTTCCGCGGTAGCGCTCCTCCCAGGCGTCCTCGGTGAACATCGTGGCGATCCGGTCCCGGTACGCGGTGACCGCGTGCCGGGTGTCCTCGGCGATCAGGTCCATGTTGATCGCCGCGGCCGCGGTCTGCCCGCCGGCCATGGCCACCGCCACCGTCGCGCCCAGGTTCGTCACGTTCCCGGCCACCCACACGCCCGGCACCGTGGTGGCGCCGGTCTCGTCCGACGACACCCGCCGGCCCAGCAGGTGCCCGTGCATCTCGAACGCGGCCGACTCCAGCCCCAGCGACTCCAGTACCCCGGCGCGTGCGGTGAACCGGGGACCGGCCACGACCGCGTCCACCGCCACCACGTCACCGCCGGCCAGGCGTACGCCGGTCAGCCTGTCCCCGGAGATCTGCAGTCCCTCGATCGCGCCGGGCACCACCGGGATGCCGCGCGCCGCGAGCTCCTCGCTCTGCTCGGTGCCGAAAGCGGCCCCGCCGTTGAGCAGGATCAGCACGTGCGGGGAGATCTGGCGCCACATCTGCGCCTGGATCACGCTCAGCGGCCCGTTCGCGATCACGCCGATCCGATGGTCGCGCAGCTCCCAGCCGTGACAGTACGGGCAGTGCGCCACATCGCGTCCCCAGCGCTCGGCCAGTCCCGGGATCTCCGGCAGCTCGTCGACCAGACCGGTCGTGATCAGCAACCGGCGGCCGCGGACCGTGCCGCCGTCCGCCAGCGTCACCCGGAAGCCGTCGCCGTCGCGGGCCGCCGACTCGGCCCGGCCGGTGAGCACCTCGGCGCCGTACCCGATGATCTCGGCCCGGCCGGCGGCCAGCAGCTCGCCCGGCGGGGTGCCGTCGCGTCCCAGGAGGTTGTGCATGTGCGCGGCCGGCGCGTTACGCGGCTCACCGCTGTCCACCACCAGCACCGACCGCCGTGACCGCGCCAGCGCCAGCGCGCCGCTCAGGCCGGCCGCCCCGCCGCCGATCACCACGACGTCGTACGTCTGCTTCTCCATCGGCGTTGTCCTCTCTCGCCCGTCCTCTTGCGCCCCACCGTGCCCCCGCTCCCGCCCACTGGCAACTATCGTTGCCGTTATGGCAAAAGCGCTCGCCGCCGTCGGTCCCCGGCTACGCGAACTACGGCAGCAACGGGACATCACACTCACCCGTCTGGCCGAGACCACCGGAATCTCGGTGAGCACCCTGTCCCGCCTCGAATCCGGCACCCGGCGGCCCACCCTGGAGCTGCTGCTGCCCCTGGCCGAGGCCTACCAGGTCACCCTCGACGAACTCGTGGACGCGCCGGAGACCGGCGACCCACGGGTCCGGGCAAGGCCGATCCAGCGCGACGGGCACACGTTCATCCCGCTCAGCCGCCGTCCGGGCGGGCCTCAGGCCTTCAAGCAGATCCTGCCGCCCGGGCCGCCCTCGTGCGGGCAGGAACAGAAGACCCACGAGGGGTACGAGTGGCTGTACGTGCTCTCCGGCCGTGTCCGGCTGCGTCTCGGCGACCACGACCTGCTGCTCGAGCCGGGCGAGGCCGCCGAGTTCGACACCCGCCTGCCGCACTCGCTGGCCAATGACGGCCCGGAACCCGCCGAACTGATCAACATCTTCGGGCCGCAGGGCGAACGTCTGCACGTCCGGGCCCGCTCGACCCACTAGTTCCGGCGGGACGGTCGAGCGCCGGCCGCGACCGCGTCCACGGCCCGCTCGACACCCGTGGCGCCACCGCCCGGATCGCGGCGCCGGCGTCAGCGCGTGATCAGGTTGCGCAGCGGGGCTCCGGTCACGAAGGCGGCCAGGTTCTCGCTGAGCAGGGCCGACGCGCCCAACGGGCGGCCACCCGCCGCGTGGGGGGTGATGATGACGTTCGGCTCGTCCCAGAGGCCCGAGGTCGGCGGCAGCGGCTCGGTGTCGAAGACGTCCAGGGCCGCCCCGGCCAGGCGGCCCGAACGGAGTGCGGTGAGCAGTGCCTCCTCGTCGAGAGTCGCGCCCCGGCCCACGTTGACGACCCAGGCGTGGGCGGGCAGACGTTCCAGGATCGCGGCGTTCAGCACACCGGCGGTCGACGGGGTGGCCGGCAGGATGTTGATCAGCACGTCCGTGGACGGCAGCAGGTCCGGCAGGTCGGCGGCGGTCACCACCGGGAAGCCGTGCCGTTCGCCCGCGCGGCGCGCGACCCCGGTCACGTCGGCGCCGAGAGCGGCCAGCAGCGGTGCGAGGGTCGCGGCGATCCCACCGAACCCCCAGATCAAGACCTTTGCCTCACGGAGCGTACGGAAGGACTTCGCGGACCGGAGCGGCTGCAGTCCGCCCAGCTCCTCCGCCCATCGGTGGCCGACCTGTGCACGGACCAGCAGATTCAGCCGGCGGGCGGCGGCCAGCACCAGGGCCAGGGTGTGCTCGGCCACGGTCTTGTCGTGCAGTCCCAGCCCCGCGGTGACCACCACGTCCGGCGCGAATCCGGCCTGCAGCACGGCGTCCGGGCCGGCGGCCAGCGTCTGCACCCAGCGCACCGATGTGAGCCGCTGAGCGGCGTCGGTCAGGTTCTCCTGCGCGTTTCCCCAGGCAACCAGCACCTCGGCGTCGAGATGCTCGTCGGGCAGCGGCCGCCGCGCGTCGTAGACGGCCGTCTCCACACCGGCGGGCAGTACCGGGTCGAGTTCGATGGTGCCGGGCAGCAGAACCTTCATGGGGGACAGCTTGCCAGGCGCAGCGGAGAGCGTCAGCCGCGCTTCTCGTACAGGGCCACGGTCGCTCGCTTCGGGTGCCAGAAACCGATCTGCCGATATCCGCCGTCGAGCAGCGGGCGCAACTCGGGACGGGCGGTGACCGGGTCGTCGCGGCGGTCGCCGACGACCAGCCAGATCCGCGGGGCGCCGGTCAGATGCGGGAGCGCGTCCGGGTATTCGTCGGCGATCAGCCAGCCCGATTCGGCGGACGGTACCCGGACCAGCGGGTCGGCCGGGGCCGCCGGTTGTCCGGCCAGGTAGTGGTCGGTTCCGGCGCGGATGGCGCGGTTCTTCGCGGGGTAGACGATCACGTCGCCGGGGCGTACATCGGCTCCGATGATCTTCGCGATGGTCCGGTAGTCGGGGCCGTTCTTGGCGGTCGCCGTGCGGACCGCGTGCTGGCCGGGCACGGCCATGAAGGCGAGCACCAGCAGCACGGCCACGACCCGGGCGATCGTGTGGCGGGGGCGTTCGGTGCGGGTGGCCGTCAGGGCGACCGCGGCCAGGATCGCCAGCGGAGCCAGGACCACGAGCATGTAGCGGGCCACCCACATCGGTGTGGCCAGCGCCGACACCGCGGCCAGGACGGCGGGCGGGACGATCGCCAGAACTGCCAGCGGGACCAGCCGGGGCAAGGGACACCACACCGCCAGCACGGCCAGGCCGATCAGCAGCCACACCAGTTCACGGGAGCCGACGATCTCGCCGGGCATGGCCCGGATCCCGCTCATCGTGATCGGGTCGACCCAGTGCAGCTGCGTGCCCTGCTGGGTGGCGCCCAGGTAGGCGATCGGCAGCACCGGGACGATCGCGGCCGTGGCGGCGACCGCCCACGAGCGGACGCGGTGGCGGCCCTCCATCACGATCAGGGCCACGTGGGCGGCCAGCGTGGTGAGGGCTATCAGATGGGCAAGGCCCAGGAACGTGACGCTCAGGCCGTACCAGATCCAGATCTTCGTCCTGCCCTGCCGGACCGCCTCGACCAGCAGGAGAAAAGCCAGAATCGCGAAAAAGCAGGCGAAGGCGTACGGGCGAGCCTCGGCCGCGTATCGCGAGGTGTTGGGGATCAGGCACAGGATCAGGCCGGCGGTGAGACCGGTGAGCGGCGTGAACAGGCGGCGCCCGAGTTCGGCGGTGGTCGCCACGGCCGCGGCCATGGCGATGATCGACGGCAGGCGCAGCGCCAGTTCGGACGTGCCGGTCAGTGCCGACCAGCCGTGCAGCATCACGTAGTAGGGGCCGAAGACGGCGTCGAGGTGCGGCAGCAGGTCGAGGATCTGCGACACCGAGCGGGACGACACCTCGGCGGACGTCGCCTCGTCCCAGCTGAGGGTGGGACGGTCGGCGCGGAACAGGCCGGCGGCGAGCATGATCAGCCCCGGCAGCAGGCTGACCAGCCAGCCCGGTGGACGCGGGCGGGTACGTACGACGGGCGCCGGTGGCGGGCTTGCCACCACGACGGCCTCCCGTCTCACCCTGGTCTGCGTCTCGCCCATCCCGTCACCCCCGGCCGATGCCCCGTTCCCGGTCGGTCAGTGACACGGCCGACGGGGGTGGTGCGGATCATTTCGGCCGCACCCGGGTTCCCTCAGTCGACCGGGTGAACCTCCGGAAGCCCGGAAATCATGAGGGCATTGGCACGTTCACGCGAGGCCCGGCGGAGGATCCGCCACCAGACGAACGCCAGTCCCGCGGCCCAGACGGCGAGCACGGCCGAACCCAGGGGGCCGAAATCGAGAGCCAGCGCCGACAGGGTCGCGCCCTGCACGGTGAGCGCTCCGAGCACGAGCACGCCGGGTGCCCGGCCGCGTTGCACGACGGCGGCCAGCACCAACATGATGATCATGACAGCGAACCCGCCCACGTAGGCCGTCTGCTTGACCGCCCAGCTGGACGAGTTCAAGGCGACGCCGAGCGCCACGGCAAGCACGAGCGAGCTCACCAGGACGGGGAGCGGGTGGCGACCGGTCACGGCCGCCACAGTAGATCCCTCTGTCAGCAGGTGTCCAGATCGGGTACGGCCGCGGTCCGGCAACACCGCGGCCGTACCCGACGAGCGCGGTCAGCTGCCGATCGGGCCGCCGTCCTTGCGCCAGGTCACGACGACGCCGGGCTTGGCGAAGTCGCCGTCCGGCCAGACCGAGGCCGGCTTGTCGACGGACGCGCCGGTGATCTCGCCGGGGTGCTGGACCGCGACGAAGACCGACCTGTCGTCGGAGGTGATGAACGGGCCGCAGGTCTCGGCGCCTTTGGGAACGGTGAGGAACTGACGCAGGTGGCCGCGCTCCTTGCCCTCGATCGGGGTGGCGAAGAGCCCGTCATTGCTGCCCAGCGCGTTGCCGTCGGTCGAGATCCACAGGTTGCCGGCACTGTCGAAAGCGACGTTGTCGGGGCAGGAGATCGGGGAGACCGCGTTCTTGTCGTACCCGCCGAAGTAGGTGTCGGCGGCCTTCGGGTCGCCGCAGACGATCGGCAGCTGCCACGAGAAGGTCAGGCCGGTGTGGTCGCCCCGGTCCTCGGTGATCTCGAAGATGTGGCCGTGCTTGTTGGCGTTGCGCGGGTTGGCCTCGTCGGAGGCCGGGTTCGTGCCGACACCGCGGTTGGTGTTGTTGGTCATCGCCGCGTAGATCTTGCCGGTACGCAGGCTCGGCTGGACGTCCTCGGGACGGTCCATCTTGGTGGCGCCGACCGCGTCACCGGCGAGCCGGGTGAAGGTGAGCACCTCTTCCGCGGTCATGCCGGGAACGAACGACCGGTTGCCGGAAACCAGCTTGATCCACTGGCCCTTGCCGTCGAACTTCCCGTCGGTGGGCAGCTTGCCGGTGCCGTCGATCTCGGTGACCGGGCTGTCCCCGGTGACCTTGGCGACGTACAGCGTGCCGGACTCGAGCAGCGTCAGGTTGTGCTTGCGGGCCCACGGCGCGTCGCTGTCGATGAACTTGGAGTCCGACACGAACTTGTACAGGTAGTCGAAGCGCTCGTCGTCGCCCATGTACGCGACGACCTTGCCGTTCTTCGCGACGATGACGTTGGCGCCCTCGTGCTTGAAGCGGCCCATCGCGGTGTGCTTGCGCGGGCGGCCGTGCGGGTCGAACGGGTCGACCTCGACGATCCAGCCGAAGCGGTTGGCCTCGTTGGGGTGCAGGGCCAGGTCGAAGCGCTCCTGCGCGCGCTCCCACTTGCGGTTGCCGCTCGGGTAACGGGCCGTGGTGGAGATGCCGTAACGGGCCAGCTTCGGCTTGGCGTCCGCCGGGGCCGCGTCGCCACCGACGAAGTACTGGTTGAAGTTCTCCTCGCCGGACAGAACGGTGCCCCACGGGGTGACGCCGCCGGCGCAGTTGTTCAGCGTGCCGATGACGATCTTGCCGGACGGGTCGGCGGCGGTCTTCACGAGCGCCGAACCCGCCACCGGGCCGGTCAGCTTGAACTCGGTCGCCAGCGCGGTGATCCGGCGGTTGAAACGCCGGTCGCGTCCCTTGTACACCTCCCACTTGCCGCTGCGGCCGGAGCGCGTGATCTGCACGACGGAGAGGCCGTGCGCCGCCATGGCGATCTTCAGCTGCTCGACGCTGAGGTTGTCGAGGCTGGTGAAGCCACGGAACATCAGGTCCTCGTTGGTGTACTCGTGGTTGACCACGAGCAGCGCGCACTCCTTGTCACCCGGGATCGGGATGACGCCGACGAAGTCGTTGTTGTAGCCGAACTGCTTCGCCTGGGCGGCCGCGGTCTGGTTGTCCACGTCGAACTTCGGCGCGCCGGGCACGACCGCGTCGCCCCAGCGGATGACCACGTGCGACTCGTAACCGGCCGGGATGGTGACCTGGTCCAGGGTGTTCGGCGCGACGGTCTCGAAGGTGAGCCTGCCGGCCTTGTGGTGGTGCCGGCCGTGCGCCAGCGCCTCGCCGATCGGGGCGGCGGCACCGACCGGAGCTGCCGCGGCGGGCGAGGCGGCCGCGAGCGCGGAACCACCGAAGCCGAGAACCATCGCGCCGACGGCACCGGCACGGACGACGCCACGACGGCTCATCTCGGCGTTGACCACATCGCCCAGGTACGGGTTGTCCGACTCGTTCGGCACGGGGTGGTCACACGCGTTGCCACATCGGTACAGACAGGTCATCGCGTCGCGGCTACCACCGCTGTGTCCCAGCAGCGGCAGCAGTCGACGGCTGAAGTCTGGCATATCGGTTCGTTCTCCTCGGTCCTCCGCCATCATTCGACGACGGGCTGAGCGGACGCTAAAAGCCCAGGTGGACACCGAGCACCCCGGCACGGTGTCGCCGAGGTGAACGAGACGTGAACCTCCCTCTATACCAGCTCCCGAGGGTTCCCGCAGGTTAACGCTAACAAGTTAATTCTCCTGGCATTTCAGCGCTGCAAACATCGACTCGGAACTCTTGACAGGGATGTCGATGTTTGCGTACACATTGCTGAACCCGTCCACCGGAAACACTTCTGAAACCGTTGCGATCCGCACCGGAGGACCCCTCATGCGCAGAATCCCCTACCGCCTCGCGGGCGTGGCCGCAGTTCTGGTCTCGCTCCCGCTCGCGGTCGCCCCGCCGGTCGTCGCACATGCCGTCGAACCGGACTACACCATCACCGTGAACCCGGACGCGACCGGCGCGGCCATCCCCAAGTCCATGTACGGCGTCTTCTTCGAGGACATCAACTACGCGGCCGACGGCGGCCTGTACGCCGAACTCGTCCGTAACCGCTCGTTCGAATTCAACACCACCGATGCGTCCGGATACAACGGGCTGACGGCGTGGACGGTCACCGGCTCAGCCGTGGTGACCAACGACGACCAGCGGATCAACGACCGCAACCGCAACTACCTGAGCGTCACCGGCGCGACCGGCCTGACCAACGCCGGCTACAACACCGGCCTCGCGGTGAAGAAGTCTGACAAGTACGATTTTTCGGTCTGGGCACGGGCGGGCGCCGCGACTTCGCTGGAAGTCACCCTCCTGACCGCGACCGGGACCGCGCTCTCCGCGCCGCTCACCCTCGCCGTCTCCGGTGACACCTGGAAGAAGTACACCGGCACCCTGCGGGCCACCGCCACCAGCGACGTCGCCCGGCTGTCGGTCAAGACCTCCGGCAGCGCGAAGCTGGACGAGGTCTCGCTGTTCCCGCGCGACACCTACAAGGGACGCGCCAACGGCCTGCGCAAGGACCTGGCCGAGAAGGTCGAGCAGCTGGATCCCGGCTTCGTCCGCTTCCCGGGTGGCTGCCTGGTCAACACCGGCAGCATGTACTCCTACGACGCCGCGAACAACTACCCGCGCGCCCGTTCGTACCAGTGGAAGGACACCGTCGGCCCGGTCGAGACGCGCGCCACGAACAAGAACTTCTGGGGTTACAACCAGACCTACGGCCTCGGCTACTACGAGTACTTCCAGTTCTCCGAGGACATCGGCGCCATGCCGCTGCCCGTGGTCCCCGCCCTGGTGACCGGTTGTGGTCAGAACCGGGCCACCGTGGACGAGGCGCTGCTGCAGCGCCACATCCAGGACGCGCTCGACCTGATCGAGTACGCCAACGGCCCGGCCACCAGCACGTGGGGCAAGGTTCGCGCGGACGCCGGTCACCCGAAGCCGTTCGGTCTCACCACGATCGCGGTCGGCAACGAGGAGAACCTGCCCAACGAGTACTGGGCGAACTTCCTCAGGTTCGAGTCGGCGATCAAGGCGAAGTACCCGGACATCGTCGTGGTCAGCAACTCCGGCCCGGACGACCAGGGCAGCACGTTCGAGAACCTGTGGGCCAAGAACCGCGAGCACGGCTCGGACATGGTCGACGAGCACTACTACAACAGCCCGGCGTGGTTCCTGCAGAACAACAGGCGCTATGACGCGTACGACCGCAATGGCCCGAAGGTCTTCCTCGGTGAATACGCGTCGCTGGACAACAAGCTGTACAACTCCCTCGCGGAGGCCGCCTACATGACCGGCCTGGAGCGCAACGCCGACGTGGTGAAGATGGCCTCCTACGCGCCGCTGCTCGCCAACATCGACAACGTGCAGTGGAAGCCGGACATGATCTGGTTCGACAACGACGAGTCGTGGGGCTCCACCAGCTACCAGGTGCAGAAGCTGTTCATGAACAACGTCGGTGACAAGGTCCTGCCGTCGGTCGCGACCGGCGCGGTGGCCCAGCCGAAGCCGATCACCGGCGCGATCGGGCTCTCCACCTGGCGTACCGCGGCGGTCTACGACGACGTCAAGGTCACCAGGCCGGACGGCACCGTGCTGTACGCCGACGACTTCGGCGACGGTGACGCCGCCGGCTGGACGTCGGTGACCGGCCGCGGCAACTGGGCGGTGACCAACGGCGCCTACACCCAGACGACCACGGACACCGAGGACACCATGGTCAAGGCCGCCACGATCAACGAGACCGATTACGACTACACGCTGAAGGCCACCAAGACGGCCGGCGCCGAGGGCTTCCTGGTCGCGTTCGGCATCAAGGAGACCGGCCAGTTCTACTGGTGGAACCTGGGTGGCTGGAACAACACGCAGGGCGCCGTCGAGAAGGGGATCACGTCCGCCAAGGAGCAGATCCTCACCAAGCCGAACACCGTCACGACCGGGCAGACCTACGACCTCAAGATTCAGGTACGGGGTACGAAGGTCACCCTGATCCTGGACGGCGTCGAGTGGGGCTCCTTCGACGACAACGGCGTCACCGAGCCGTTCGCCCAGGTCGTCACGGAGGACACCAAGCGCGGCGAGATCATCGTCAAGGTCGTCAACGCGCAGGACACCCCGGCGCTCACGAAGATCGACCTGGGTGGGCGCAAGGTGGCCCGGACAGCGAAGCAGACCGTGATCACCGGTGACCCGGCCGAGCAGAACACCCGGTCGGCCGAGCCGATCCTGCCGGTCACGTCCACCGTGCACGGCATCTCGTCCACGTTCACGCGCGAGTTCCCCGCGAACTCGGTCACCTTCCTGCGCATCCGGACCCGATGAGGAGCCCGATCATGAACCGCCGAACCATCCTGACGGGCGGCGCCGTGGGTGCCCTGGCCGTCGTCCTGCCCGTGAGCGCCGACGGCGCGCCGCAGCCCGGCTCACTGCCCAGCGATGCTGAGATCTACGGTGTGCCGACCGTCGACCCGCTGATCAGCCAGCGCGCAGACCCGTGGATCACCAAGCCGGTCGACGGCACCTACTACTTCACCGGCTCGGTGCCGGAGTACGACCGCCTGGTCGTGCGCGGGGCCCCGACCATCGAGGGCCTCGCCACCGCCGAGGAGACGGTGATCTGGCGCCGCCCCACGAGCGGGAAGATGGGCGGGCACATCTGGGCGCCGGAGCTGCACCGGATCGGCGGGAAGTGGTACATCTACTTCGCCGCCGGTGACGCCGGTGACGTGTTCCGGATCCGCACGTACGTGATGGAGTCGGCGCTCGACGACCCGCGCGACCCGGCCGGCTGGGTGCTGAAGGGCCAGCTCGCCACCGAGTGGGACGGTTTCACGCTCGACGCCACCAGCTTCTCCCACAAGGGCCGGCAGTACCTGGTCTGGGCGCAGAGCGAGCCGGAGATCGCGGTCAACACGAGCCTCTACATCGCCGAGATGGCGAACCCGTGGACGTTCAAGACCAAGCCCACCCGGATCGCCACTCCCACGAAGAGCTGGGAGATCATCGGGTTCAAGGTCAACGAGGGCGCGGCGGTGCTGATCCGCAACGGGAAGGTGTTCATCACCTACTCGGCCAGCGCCACCGACGCCAACTACTGCATGGGCCTGCTCACCGCCTCGGCGGGCGCGGATCTGCTCAAGCGCGAGAGCTGGACGAAGAGCCCGGACCCGATCTTCGTCTCCAACGACCAGACCCAGCGGTACGGTCCCGGGCACAACTCGTTCACGGTGGCCGAGGACGGGAAGACCGACGTGCTGGTGTACCACGCCCGGGACTACAAGCAGATCACCGGCGACCCGCTGTACGACCCCAACCGGCACACCCGCGTGCAGAAGCTCTACTGGCACGAGGACGGGACGCCGCTGTTCGGCATCCCGGTCGGCTCGGGCGGGCCCATCGTGCGCCTGTCGCCCGCGGACCGTCCGCGCTCGTTCGTCAAGCACGTGGGTGACGCGTTCGGAGTCGCGCACGCGCCGCGCGAGCTGGAGCTGACCCAGTTCCGGTTCGTCAAGGCGGCCGACGGCACCGAGACGGTCCAGTCGGTCGACGAGCCGGCGAAGTTCCTGGTGGTCAGCGGCACGACGGTGTCGCTCGGCACGACCGGCACGCCGGTCACCCGGATCGCCGCCCGCGGTGGCGGCGTGAACATCCGGGTCGCGCCGGGACAGTTCCTGCACCACCGCAACGGGCAGCTCACGGTCGCCGCCAAGGCGACGGCGTTCAAGCTGAGCTGATTCCTCACTGAGGGGGTGCCGCGCACCCCCTCAGTGATCTCCGGCTCAAAACAGGACTCTGTAATACCTCTTTTAGTAGGGTCGAACCGTGCGACTGAACCGCTCGACCGACATCGGTCTGCGCGTCCTGATGCTGGCCGCCGCCCGCGAGGACGACCTGCTGACCATCGACACGCTGGCCGACGCCGTGGCGGTTCCCCGCAACCACCTCGCCAAGGTGGTGCAGCGGCTGCAGCACCTCGGCCTGCTCGAGACCGTCCGCGGGCGCAACGGCGGGGTCCGGCTCGCCTCCGGTGCCTCCGGGGCGTCCATCGGCCGGCTGGTCCGCGACCTCGAAGGCGACTCCGAGGTCGTCGACTGCGACGGTGAGCCGGGCTGTCCGCTCAGCGGCGGCTGCCGGCTGCGCGGGGCGCTGCGTGCCGCACAGGAGGCGTTCCACGCCTCGCTCGACCCCATCACGATCGGCGACCTGGCCGCCCCACCGGTCCGTCAGGTGCTGCTCACCCTCGGCCGCTTCGGCTCCTGAAGATCCGCCGAGGCTCCGCTCTCGAAGAGGAGATCCCTCATGCTGTCCGCATCCAGCGCCCCGGTCATCGAGGCCACCCTGCCCGTCGTCGGCGAACACCTCGAAGCGATCGCCACCGAGTTCTACCGGTCGATGATCGGCGAGAACCCGGAGCTGCTGAACCTGTTCAGCCGCAGCGCGCAGGCCACCGGCGAGCAGCGCGGCGCGCTGTCCGGGGCGGTCGCCGCCTACGCCGCGCACCTCATCGGCGCCGGCCCGCGGGGCGTGCCGTTCGAGCACATCGTCGAGCGGATCGCGCAGCGGCACTGCGCGCTCGGCATCCGCCCCGAGCAGTACACGCTGGTCGGCCGCTACCTTCTGCGCGCGGTGGGCACGGTGCTCGGCGACGCGGTCACGCCGGAGATCGGCGCTGCCTGGGACGAGGTCTACTGGCTGTTCGCGGCCCAGCTGATCGGCCGGGAGGCGCGTATCTACGCCGAGGCCGGGGTGGACGGGCGCGACCCGTTCCGCTCCTTCACCGTCGCACAGCGGATCACCGAGGCGCACGACACCGTCTCGTTCGTGCTGGTTCCGGCCGACGGCGGGCCGGCGCCCGACTTCCGGCCGGGACAGTATGTGACGGTCGTCGCCGACCTGCCCGGCGCCGGCCGCCAGCTGCGGCAGTACTCGCTGTCGCAGGCCGCGACCGGCGGCACCCTGCGGATCACCGTCAGGCGGGTGCGCGGTGCCGGCGGGGCTCCCGACGGGGTGGTCTCCGGGTTCCTGCACGACCACGTCCGGGCCGGCGACGAGCTGCCGATCAGCCGGCCGTACGGCGATCTCGTCCTGCACCCCGGCGACGAGCCGTTGCTGCTGGTCAGTGCCGGGGTGGGAATCACACCGATGGCGGCGATCCTGGAGCACGTGGCGCGTACCCAGCCGACCCGTGAGGTGACCGCGGTGCACGCCGACCGCAGTCCCGACCGTCACCCGCTGCGCGCCGACATGGCCGCCAACGGGTCGCGCCTGCGGTCGTACCGGAGCCTGAACTGGTACGAGCAGCACGCCGGTGAGCCGGACGCGTACACCGGGCGGATCGACACCTACCTCATCCCGGTGCACCCCGACGCTTCGGTCTACCTGTGCGGCCCGGCGCCGTTCATGCAGGTGGTACGCGCCGGCCTGCACCTGCGGGGCGTTCCCGACGAGCGGATCCGCTACGAGGTGTTCGGCTCCGAGCAGTGGCGCCCGGCCCCGGCGCCCGCCGCGGTCTGACCGGCCTCTCAAGTCGGCTGCCGCCGGGTCGATAGACGGTGCGTGTTCACCGTCGAAGCCCCTCAGATCACCGCCCCGCCGGCGGCCGGCCTCCGGGACCGTGCCGTGGACGCCTCGGCCCTGGCGTACGTGCAGATCGACCGCTCCGGGGTGATCCGGGACTGGAACCCGGCCGCCGAGCGGCTGTTCGGCTGGCCCCGGGACGAGGTCATCGGCCGCCGTCTGGCCGACACGATCGTCCCGGCACCGCTGCGGTCCGCGCACCACGCCGGGTTCGCCCGGCGGCTGGTCGGCGGCGACAGCGGCGGCCTGGGCCATCCGATCGAGGTGCCCGCGGTCCACCGGGACGGCTCCGAGCTGCGCATCTCGATGACCGTCGACGCGCTCGGCGACGACGGCTTCTTCGCGTTCGTCACCGACCAGACCGACGGGCACCGGGCCCAGCAGGAGCTGCAGCGCAGCAACACGCTGATCTCGGCGATCCTGCAGCACACCACCGCGATGATCTCGGCGAAGGACCTGGACGGCCGCTACCTGTTCGTCAACGGCGAGTACGAGCGGATCTTCCAGGTCACCGCCGCCGACATGGTCGGCCGGGCCGAGGCCGACCTGGTGTCGGCGGCGGTCGCCGCCGTCGGCCGTGGCCACGACCAGGAGGTCATCGCGAGCGGCACCGCCAAGACGGTCCTCGAGGAGGTGCCGTTCGGCGACGAGATCCGCCAGTACGTGGTGACCCGGGTGCCGCTGACCGACCCGGACGGCTCCGTCTACGGGGTCTGCACGATCGCCATCGACGACACCCAGCGGCGGCGCAGCCAGGACGCGATCGCGGCCGGTGAGCAGCGTTTCTGGAACACCGTGAACAACGCGCCCGGGATGCTCTACCAGTTCCGGATGGAGCCGACCGGCGAGGCGTCGTTCACTTTCGTCTCCGACGGCTGCCGCGACATCTACCAGCTCGAGCCGGAGGAGATCGTCGAGTCGGCTGCCGGGCTGCTGGACGCCATCGCGCCGGAGGACCAGGAGGGGTTCGCCTCCAGCGTGCTGGTGTCGGCGCAGACGCTGGAGCCCTGGGACTGGCGCGGCAGCGTGATCCGCCGCGACGGATCCCGGCGCTGGCTGTACGGGGCGTCGCGCCCGCACCGCGAGCCGGGCGGCGCGACCGTCTGGGACGGCATGCTGCTCGACCGGACCCACGAGCGCAACACCGAGCTCGATCTCGAGGCCGTCCGCCGTGACCTCGACGATCTGGTGGAACGCCTGGCTGTGCTCTCCATGTCGGTTCCCGCCGTGCCGGAGCCGGTCCCCGCGCTGTGCGCCCTGGTGATCACCGAGGACCGGGAGGCCTTGTTCGACCTGTGGCGCGCGGCGCTGCGCGGCGAGCGGGCCGACGCGATCCTGGCCGGGCACGACGGCCGGCTGATGGTCCGGCTGCGCCCGCGCGGCCGGGACGAGATCGTGGTCTCCTGCTTCCGGATCGGCCGGCCCGCGCTCGGCGGACTGGCATGACCGCCCCGGCCGGCCCTCGCCTGCCCCGCAAGCTCGGCGAGATCGGCATCCCGATGAAGCCGCTGCCGGCCTCGACCGCGCTACGCGAGATCGAGGCCGGGCTGGCCGCCGACAGCCTCGCACCCGGCGCGATCATCGAGTCCGGTGGCGGGCACCGGCTGCTCAGCCGGGCGGCCGTCGACCGGCTCCGCGGCGTCCCGGCGCTCCCCCGCACCGCCGGTGAGCTGGTCGGCGGAACGACCCTGGAACTGCCCGCCGACACCGACATCGACGTGGCCGCCGAGGCCGCGCTGGCCCGCCCGGCCGCCGAACGCGACGAACCGGTCCTGGTCTCGTGGCCCGACGGCCGGCACGGCATCGCGCCCATCGTCGACCTGCTCGCCGCCATGGCGGGCCGGTTCGCCAAGCTGTCCCGGACCGACCAGCTCACCGGGCTGCCGAACCGGGCCACCGCCCAGGCCGAGGGCCAGCGGCGGATCGACGCCGGCAATCTGATCGCGGTCGTCCACCTGGGCCTGGACCGGTTCCAGGACGCCAACGACGTACTCGGCCACCATGGCGCCGACACGCTGCTGCACCGGGTCGCGACCGCGCTGAGCGGCGCCCTCGGCCCCGGCAACCTGGCCGCCCGGCTCGACGGCGACCAGTTCGTGGTGCTGCTCTCCGAGCTGCCGGCCGGACAGACACCGCAGAGCGCCGGCCGCCGCCTGGCCGCCGGAATCCAGGGCCCGCACCCGATCGACGGCCTGCCGATCAGCGTCGAGGCCAGCATCGGGATCAGCCACGCCGACCACCACGACGTCACGGTGCTGATGCGCCGGGCCGCGGCCGCGATGCGACGGGCCAAGCACGAGCGCACCGGCGTCGTCGAGTGGACCCCGAGCCTCGACACCAACCAGCGGGTCGACCTGCGGCAGCTGACCGAGCTGCGCGCCGGCCTGCGGACCGGCAACCTGCGGCTGCACTACCAGCCGCTGCACGAGGCGAACAGCCGGACGATGCACGGCACCGAGGCGCTGGTGCGCTGGCAGCACCCGCAACGTGGCCTGCTGCCGCCGGGTGTCTTCCTGCCCGACGCCGAACGCTCCGACGTCATCCTCGAACTCACCGACTGGGTGCTCGCCGAGGCGCTGCGGCAGGCCGCGGTCTGGCACGGCCAGGGCCACCACCTGCCGGTGTCGGTCAACCTGCCGGCCGCCTACCTGGCGCAGGACCGGGCGGTCGGGACCATCCTCACCCTGCTCGACCTGGAGGGGGTGCCGGCGTCGATGCTCACCGTGGAGATCACCGAGACGGCGGTGCTCACCCGGCAGGAGCAGGTGGCGGCACAGCTTGCCGAGCTGCGCTCGCGGGGCGTACGGGTGGCGATCGACGACTTCGGCACCGGCTACACCTCGCTCGGGCTGCTCCCCAGGCTGCCGATCGACGAGCTGAAGATCGACCGGTCGTTCGTGATGCGGATGCTCGACTCCCCCGCGCACGCCACGATCATCCACTCGGTGATCGCGATCGCGAAGGCGCTCGGCCTGACCGTGGTCGCCGAGGGTGTCGAGGACGAGCCCACCGCGTCCGGCCTGGCCGCGGCTGGTGTCGACCTGCTGCAGGGGTTCGGCCTGAACCGCCCGCAACCGCCGGACGTCATCCCGACCCTCCCAGGCCTGCCCACCGGCACCCGAACCGCCGTGTGAGGCCGCCGGCCCGCACCTCCGATCGCCCCGGCCCGTTGATCATCACAGCGGCCACCGGGGCCGCGGCGGAGGGAGCGGGATCATGACGACCGTGGACGCGGTGGTGGTGGGCTCCGGGCCGAACGGGCTGGCCGCGGCACTGGTCCTGGCCGCCGCCGGGCTGGAGGTCGAGGTGCACGAGGCCGCCGACACCTACGGCGGCGGCACCCGTACCGAGGAACTGACCCTGCCCGGCTTCCGGCACGACGTCTGCTCGGCGGTCCACCCGATGGCCGTGGCGTCCCCGTTCTTCGCCGCGTTCGACCTGGCACGTCACGGCGTCGAACTGCTGCACCCGGAGGTCTCGTACGCGCATCCGCTGGACGGCGGCCGGGCCGGCATCGCCTGGCGCGACCTCGACCGTACCGCCGCCGGACTGGGATCCGACGGCCCCGCCTGGCGTGCCCTGCTCGCCCCGCTGGTCAGCCGCTGGTCGTCGCTGATCGACACCGTCATGTCGGATCTGCGCGGCGTCCCCCACCACCCGGCGGGCGCCCTGTGGCTCGGCGTGCGGATGGCCGAACAGTCCACACCGCTGAGCCGGGCCCGCTTCCGTGAGCCGGTCGCCCCGGCGATGCTGGCCGGCGTCAACGCGCACGCCATCGCCTCGCCCCGCGCCCCGGCCGCGGTCGGCGCCGGCCTGGTCCTGGCGACGCTCGGGCACGCCGTCGGCTGGCCGCTGCCCCGCGGCGGCAGCGCGGCCATCGCCGACGCCATGGCCACCGCCCTGACCGCCCACGGCGGCCGCATCGTCACCGGGCACCGGGTCGACACCCTGGCCCAGCTGCCGGAGGCGCGGGCCGTCCTGTTCGACACCGCACCCGGTGAGCTGCTGCGCATCGCCGGGACGCAGCTGCCCCCGCGATACGCCGACCAGCTGCGCCGCTTCCGTCACGGCGGCGCCGTCTGCAAGGTCGACTTCGCACTGTCCGGCCCGGTCCCGTGGACGGCGCCCGACTGCCACCGGGCCGGAACCCTGCACCTGGTCGGCACCCGGGCCGAGGCGATCGCCGCCGAGGAGGCCGTCGCCGCCGGTCGGCATCACCCGAGGCCGTACGTGCTGGCCGTCCAGCCCGGCGTAGTCGACACCGGCCGCGCACCCGACGGCAAGCAGACCTTCTGGACGTACGCCCACGTGCCCAACGGCTCCGTACGCGACGTCAGCGACCTCGTGATCGCCCAGGTGGAACGCTTCGCCCCCGGCTTCCGCGACCTGATCCTGGCCCAGCACGTGTCGACCGCCACCGCCGAGGAGGCCCGCAACGCCAACTACATCGGCGGCGACATCTCCGGGGGCGCGACCACCCTGCGGCAACTGCTGCTGCGCCCGGCGCCGCGCTGGAACCCGTACGAGACCCCACTGCCCGGCGTCTACCTCTGCAGCGCCTCCACACCGCCGGGCCAGGGCGTACACGGCATGGCCGGCGTGCACGCCGCGACCCGCGCCCTACGCACCCGCTTCGGCGTCCACACCGACCCGTTCGACCTGTTGCGGACCCTCCGCCCACAACTCGCGTCCGCCTGATCAGCCTCGCGTCCCACCCGGGACGAAGTCGGCGCGGTTGAGGGTGGCGGTCCGGCGGCGGTACTCCTTGGCCTTGCCCGGCCAGTTGGTCACGACGCGGCCGGTGGCGTTGCGGTACCAGCTCTGGCACGTCGTCCACACGCTTCCGGCCAGGCGGGACTGGATCTCGCCGTCGTAGGTGGCCGCCACGTCCGGCCGTACCGCCAGAATGTCTCCTGCCTCGACCGCACGCACCGCCTGAGTGATCCACCGGGCCTGGGCCTCGTGGAAGTAGATGACCGAGGTGTTGCCGGTGTTCGTGTTGGGGCCGTAGACCAGGAACATGTTCGGGAAGCCGGGGACCGCCAGGCCGAGGTACGCGTGCGCGCCGTCGCGCCACTCGTCGGCGAGGCGATTGAGGCGGTGACCGTCGTGGCTGGTGACCTCGATCGGGACCAGGAACTCGGTGGCGGCGAAGCCGGTGCCGTAGACGAGGACGTCGCACGGGTGGTCGACGCCGTCGGCGGTGCGGATGCCGGTCGGGGTGACGGCGACGATCTTCTCGGTGATCAGGTCGACGTCGGGACGCGCCAGAGTGGGCAGCCAGGCGTTGGTGAACAGCAGCCGCTTGCAGCCCATCGCCTCGTCGGGGGTCACCTTGGCGCGCAGCTCGGGATCGCGGATCTGCCAGCGGCGCTGCACCCAGGAGTACGCGCGGATGAACGCGTTCGCCGCGCGGTTGCCGCTGAGCGCGGCCCCGGGGACCAGAGTGAGTCCCCAGGTGGCGGCGCGGGAGAGCAACATCAAGGCCGGGATCCTGCGGTACGCGGACTTACGGAACCGGCTGTAGCGACGGTCCGGTTTGGGCACCGTCCAGGGAGCGGTGCGCTGGTAGACGTCGATGTGAGCGGCCTGCCCGGCGATGGCGGGCACCAGCTGGATGGCGCTCGCACCGGTGCCGACGACCGCGACCCGGCTGCCGTCGATCGGAATGTCCGGCGTCCAGTGGGCCGTGTGGACGGCGACTCCGGCGAACGTGTCGGCGCCGGGCAGGGACGGGATCGACGGCCGGGACAGCTGGCCGACGGCCGGGATGAGGACGTCTGCTTCGAGCCCCTCACCACCGGCCAGCGCGATCTCCCACAGGTCACCGGTCCAGCGGGCCGACGTCACCTCCGCACCGAAGCGCACCAGGGGTGAGACACCCGATCTCTCGGCCACGTCTGCCAGGTAGGCGAGGATCTCGTCGTGCGGCGGATAGCGCCGGGACCAGCTGGGGTTCATCGCGAACGAGTAGGAATACAGTGGCGCCGGTACGTCACACGCGCACCCCGGATAGGTGTTGTCGCGCCACACGCCCCCGATCCGGTCGGCCTTCTCCAGGACCACGATGTCCGTGAACCCGGCCTTGAGCAGCTCGGCGGCGACCGCCACCCCGCCGAACCCGGCCCCGATGATCGCGATCCTGGTCATGGTCGCCTTCCGATGGTCAGTCGTAGTGCCGCGGGCGCGGTGGCGGGCACGACCGGTTCACGCGGCGCCACCGGCTCGACCGGCGTGTAGCCGTCATTCATGGATGGCCGCGAATCGGCGTCGCCTTTGTTGGGCCACAGCGCGACTGCCCGCTCGGCGAGGGCGGTGATGGTCAGGGACGGATTGACGCCCAGGTTGGCGGCGACGGTCGAGCCGTCGATGACGTGCAGGCCGGGATGACCGAAGAGCCGGTGGTACGGGTCGACGACGCCCGTCTCCGGGGAGTCGCCGATGGCGCAGCCGCCGATGAAGTGCCCGGTCACCGGCCGGTTGACGATCTCGGTGAACGCGCCGGTGGCCACCCCGTCGATCTCGGCCGCGACCCGCCGCGCGACGTCGTGGGCGGCCGGCACCCACACTGGGTTGGGTTCGCCGATGCCGGGTCTGCTGGTGATCCGCCGGCCGAACAGCCCGCGGCGGGTGTGCACGGTGATCGAGTTGTCGAGCGGCTGCATGGCCAGCAGGACGATCGTCTCCTTCGACCAGTTCCGCGGGGACGTGTAGAGCCGCAGGTCACGACCGGCCCGGGCGAGGGTCTTGAGCGCGTGCCACCAGCGGGGGCGGCCCTCGTCGACGAGGACGGTCGCGAGCAGGGCCAGCAGGTTGCTGCCGGGGCCGTACCGGACCGGTTCGACGTGGGTGACCGGGTCGGGGTGGATGGACGAGGTGATCGCGACGCCGTGCGTGTAGTCGCGGTCTCTGCGGCGGGTGCGGGCGCCGAGGATCGATTCGGAGTTGGTACGGCTGAGCTCACCCAGCCGCGGCGAGACGTGCGGCAGGTGTCCCCGGTCGCGCATCCGGTGCAGCAGCCGCTGGCTGCCGAGCGCGCCGCCGGAGAAGACGACCTGCTCGGCGGTGAACACGCGTCCCCGGGTGTCGACGGCGTAGCCGCCGTCCGGCAGCGGGCGCACGGTCTTGACCGTGGTCCGCTCGTGCACCACGGCGCCGGCCTTCTCGGCCAGGTACAGGTAGTTCTTGACCAGTGTGTTCTTCGCGTTGCCGCGGCAGCCGGTCATGCACGACCCGCACAGCGTGCAGGTGCGGCGCTCGGGCCCGGCGCCGCCGAAGAACGGGTCCGCCGTGGCGACACCGGGCTCGTCGCCGAACAGCACCCCGACCGGCGTGTGGCGGAACGTGTGGCCCACGCCCATGTCCTCGGCGACCGCTTTGAGCGCTTGGTCGGAGGCGGTGGCGACCGGGTTGACGGTCACCCCGAGCATGCGTTTGGCCTGGTCGTAGTAGGGGGCCAGCTCGGTCTTCCAGTCGGTCACGCCCGACCACTGCGGGTCGGCGTAGAACGCGTCCGGCGGCTCGTAGAGGGTGCAGGCGTAGCCGAGCGACCCGCCGCCGACGCCCACCCCGGACATGATCATCACGTCGCGCAGCAGGGTGAGCCGCAGGATGCCGTAGCAACCGAGCGCGGGCGCCCAGATGTAGTCGCGCAGCCGCCAGGACGTCTTGGCGAACTGCTCGTCGGTGAACCGGCGACCCGCTTCGAGGACGCCGACGCGATAGCCCTTCTCGGTCAGGCGCAGCGCGGTCACGCTGCCACCGAACCCGGAGCCGATGACGAGGACGTCGTAGTCGTACGACATCGCCGTACCATCACATCGTTATTGGCAACATGTCAACAACGGACTTCCAGGTCTTGCGCTAAGCGCGAATCGGTCTCATAAATGACGGATGACCGAGCTGGCCCATGAACGCCGCGGATCCGGCCCGCCGCTGGTGCTGATCCACGGCCTGGGCAGCCACCGCCAGGTGTGGGCGCCGATCGTCGCGACGCTGGCCAGCCACCGTGACGTGATCGCCCTCGACCTGCCCGGCTTCGGCGAGTCACCGCTGTGGGAACCCGTGCCGCACGCCGGTTCGGTGGCCCACCTCGCCGACCAGGTCGAGCGCTTCCTCGATTCGCTCGGCGTCGAGAATCCCGAGGTGGCCGGCAGCTCGCTGGGCGGCGGCATCGCCCTCGAACTCGGCCGCCGCGGGCGCGCCCGCGCGGTCACCGCGTTCGCGCCGATCGGCTTCTGGAGCGGAGCGGGCCGCCGCTGGTGCCAGGGTGTCGTCACGGCGGCCCGGGTCGCCGCCGGCCGCCTCGACGCCCGCCTCCCGGGCATCATGGCGTCGAACCTCGGGCGGGCCGCGTTCTGCTCGCTCTTCTACGCCCGCCCGCGCCGCCTCGACCCGGCCGGGGCCGTCGCGGCGGCACGCGCTCTCGCCGGCGCTCCCGGCTTCGCGGCGGCACGGGACGCCTTCGGCGATCTACCCCCCTGGCGGTACGAGCAGACGGGTACCCCGGTCACGATCGCCTGGGGCACCCGCGACGCCGTGCTCCCGTTCCCGCAGTCGCGCCGCGCCCGGACCGTGCTCCCGTCCGCCCGGCACATCACCCTCAAGGGTTGCGGTCACCTGCCGTTCGCCGACGACCCGGAGTCCTGCGCGGCGGCCGTGCTCAGCGCAGCAACCAGATGAGCAGCATGGCCAGCAGGAACACCGCCCCGGCCACCGCCGTGACGGTCCGGACCAGGGTGCTCATGCTGTTCTCGTCGTAGGAGGAGGGCCGTTCGCTGGGCGCGGTCCAGTCGCCGACGGCGGTCAGCAGACGGTCCCCCGCGTGACGCAGGCGGCGGCGGGCTCGTTCACCGGGGAGTAACGGCACAGCACCTCCAACGACCAGGGGGCCAATTCGTTTCTGTGACGCTCGTGGGTGCGGTTGGATACGTCCGACACCGAACGGGGGAGCGACATGGTGGACGTGCGTGACGCGGCGAAGGCGCTGGCCGGGGCGGGCAGGGTGGTGGTGTTCACCGGGGCCGGCATGTCGGCGGAGAGTGGCGTGCCCACCTTCCGGGACGCGCTGACCGGCCTCTGGGAGCGGTTCGACGCCCAGGCACTGGCCACCCCGCAGGCCTTCGAGGACGACCCCGATCTGGTCTGGGGCTGGTACGAGTGGCGCCGTTCCCTGGCACTGCGGGTCGCTCCGAACCCCGGCCACGAGGCGGTCGCCGCGATCGAGGCACACGCCCCGCACACCGTCGTGATCACGCAGAACGTCGACGACCTGCACGAGCAGGCCGGTTCGACCGCGCCGATCCACCTGCACGGCAGCCTGTTCACCCCGCGCTGCGCGACCTGCTCCCGGCCGGCGGAGCCGAGCCGTGAGGCGGCGCCCGAGGAGGGCCGCCGCCTGGCCCCGCCCCGCTGCGAGCACTGCGGCGGCCCGATCCGGCCGGGCGTCGTCTGGTTCGGCGAGGCGCTGCCGGCCGAGCCGCTGGAGGCCGCGGTGCAGGCGGCGACCGAGTGCGACGTGCTGCTGACGATCGGCACGTCGGGCCTGGTCTACCCGGCCGCGGACATCCCGGTGGTGGCGGCGAAGTTCGGCGCGACCGTCATCCAGGTGAACCCGCAGCCCACCCCGCTGGACGCGGTCGCCGCATTCAACCTGACCGGTACCGCTGCCACCGTGCTCCCCGCCCTGGTCAGCGCTGCGTGGCCGCTTTCATAACCACAGTTATGATAACTGTGGTTATGAAAGGATGGCATCGTGCTGGAACGACCCGTGGAGATGTTCGACCGCGAACGTGAGTGGACCGCCCTGAGCGCGTTCGTGACGGATCCGCAGCCCGGCGCCCTGCTCGGCGTCGTCTCCGGACGGCGCCGCCAGGGCAAGACGTTCCTGCTGCGGTCGCTGTGCCAGGCGACCGGTGGCTTCTACTTCCCGGCCGACGAGGCTGCCGACCGCGAATCCCTCAACCGGCTCGGCGCGCTGCTCGGCGAATTCACCGGCGCGCCGGCACCATTGGCACTCGACGGCTGGCATCAGGCGATCGACGCCCTGCTCGGCCTGGGGCGCGAGCGGCGGATCCCGGTGGTGATCGACGAGTTTCCGTACCTGGTGCGGGCGAACCCGCAGATCCCCTCGGTCATCCAGAACGCGTTGGCCCCGCTCCGGGCCGAACGCGACGAGAGCAGTGCGAGCCTGCTGCTCTGCGGTTCCGCGATGTCGTTCATGGGTCGGCTGCTCAGCGGCAACGCGCCGTTGCGCGGCCGGGCCGGGCTCGAGCTGGTGGTGCCCACCCTCGATCACCGGCTGGCCGCCGAGTTCTGGGGCATCGAGCACCACGCGACCGCGCTGATGGTCAACGCGATCGTGGGCGGCACTCCCGCGTACCGCCGGGAGTTCGCCCGCGACGACACCCCGGCCGGGCCGGACGACTTCGACGCGTGGGTGGTCCGGACCGTGCTGTCGCCTACCAGTCCGTTGTTCCGGGAAGCCCGCTACCTGCTCGCCGACGAGCCCGACCTGCGTGATGCCGGGCTCTACCACTCCGTTCTGGCCGCCATCGCCTCGGGCAACGCGAGCCGGGGCGGCATCGCGTCGTTCCTGGGCCGCAAGGCCGGTGACCTGGCCCATCCGCTGACCGTCCTGGAGGACTGCGGCCTCGTGACTCGCGATCCGGACGCGTTCCGCGACAACCGGACCATGTTCCGGATCGCCGAGCCGCTGGTCGCCTTCTACCACGCGGTGATGCGCCCGATCTGGTCCGATCTGGAGCACACACGCGACGCCGGCCGCCTGTGGCAACGCAGCCGGCGCCGGTTCGTCGGCAACGTCCTCGGGCCGCACTTCGAGCAGGTCTGCCGCTATTGGGCCCGGCATCTGGCCGGACCGGAGGTGTTCGGCGACTACCCGAACCGGGTCGCGAGCGGCGCCGTCAACGACCCGGCGTCCCGGACGTCGCACGAGGTGGACGTCGCGGTCTTCGGCCTCGACGACGACAACCGGCAGCCGCTGCTGGCGATCGGCGAGGTGAAGTGGGGCGAGGTGATGGGGACGGCTCACCTCGACCGGCTCCGTCACATCCGTACGCTGCTCACCGCCCAGCGCCGTCCCGGCGCGGGGACGGCGCGGCTGGCCTGTTTCAGCGGCGCCGGCTTCACCCCCGAACTGCGCGAGGCCGCGACCGGCGACCCGGGCGTCGTCCTGATCGACCTGCCGACGCTCTATGAACCACCCGCACCCTGAGGTGCGGACTTCTGACGGACCGATCCGGAGCGGGGCAGCGGCAGGTCGCGGAGCGGGCCTTTGCGGACCTTGTTGGAGGCGGTGCGGGGCAGGTCGTCGAGGATGTCGACGTAGACGGGGATCTTGTACTTCGCCAGGCGGCCGGTCAGGAAGGCCGGGATGTCGGCCGGTTCGAGCGCGGCGCCCGGGACCGTGACGACGAAGGCGCGGCCCACCTCGCCCCACTTCTCGTCGGGCACGCCCACCACGGCCGCCTCGGCGACGGAGGGATGCTCGAAGATGGCCGCCTCCACCTCGGCCGGGTAGACGTTCTCGCCGCCGGAGATGTACATGTCCTTGGTGCGGTCGACGATCCGGTAGTGGCCGGCGGAGTCCACGACGGCCAGGTCGCCGGAGCGGAACCAGCCGTCGCCGGTGAACGCCGCCGCGGTGGCCTCCGGGTCGTTCCAGTAGCCGGGCGTGACGTTCGGGCCGCGAACCTGCACCTCGCCGGGTTCACCCACAGCGGCCGAAGCGGGATCGGAATCGGTCGGCGTCAGATCGGGGCGCACGCAACGTACATCGGTGAAGAAGACCGGAAGTCCCGCCGATCCGAGATGGTCCCGGCTCTCCCTGGCCTCCAGGAAGGTCGCCCCGGGTGACGTCTCGGTCATGCCGTAACCCTGGCAGAAGGCCAGGCCACGCTCCTGATAGGTACGGATCAGCGCCTCCGGCACCGAGGCGCCGCCGGTCATCAGGCAGCGCACCGACGTCAGGTCGGCCGATGGCCAGCGCGGTGACTGGGACAGCCCCGCGAACATCGCCGAGACACCGAACATCCAGGTGATCCGGTGCCGGGCTATGGCGTCGAAGCAACCGTCCACGTCCCAGGCAGGCATGATCACCGACGTGGCGCCCTTGAGGAACGTCGGCAGCAGGCACTGGTTGAGCGCGGCCACATGGAACAGCGGAGCACTGACCAGGGTCACCTCGTCGCTCGCGACGTCGACGCAGACGAGCAGGTTGCAGCAGTTCCAGATGAGGTTGCCGTGGGTGAGCATCGCGCCCTTGGGATGCCCGGTGGTCCCCGACGTGTAGAGGATGCAGGCGACGTCGTCGTGCGTCACCGATTCGTCGAAGACCTCCGGCGCCGCGGCGAGGAAACGATCAAAATCAGACAACGCCACGGTGGTACGGACGAACGCGCCGACCGGTGACGCGTGGATCAGAGCGACCGCGCCGCTGTGCTCCAGCTGGTAGGCGATCTCGGGCTGGGTCAGGCGGAAGTTGAGCGGCACGAAGATCGCGCCGAGCGTCCACGTCGCGAACATGGTCTCGACGAAGGACGGGTGGTTCGGGCCGAGGTACGCGACCCGATCGCCGCGGCGGACCCCGGCGCCGTGCAGGGCCGCGGCCAGGCGCGAGATGCGCTCATGGAGTTCGGCGTACGTCGTGCGCCGTTCCTCGAAGATCAGGGCGGTGTGGCCGGGTGACATGGCCGCCCGGCGGGCCGGCCACGACCCCAGCCCCGCGTTGCGCATCACCGGTCCTCAGGCGTAGTGCCGGTAGACCGGGCGGGCTGTGCAGGCGGGCTTGTCCTGGCCGTCGATCTCGACGACGAAGTCGAAGGTGCTCTGCACGCCGTTGCCGGGCACGTCCTCGACGCTGACCACCTTGGCGGCCAGCCGGATCTTCGCGCCGACCTTGACGGGGCTCGGGAAACGGACCTTCTCCAGGCCGTAGTTGAGTCCCATCGTGATGCCCTCGACCGTCAGCAGTTCGACGAAGAGCGGGATGACCAGCGACAGCGTGAGGTATCCGTGAGCGATCGGGCCTCCGAACGGGCCCTGCTTCGCGCGTTCGACGTCGACGTGGATCCACTGGTGGTCGTCGGTGGCGTCGGCGAACGTGTCCACCCGCTCCTGGGTGATCTCCAGCCACTCGCTGTGGCCGAGGTCCTGGCCGGCCAGGCTCCTGAGTCCGTCGAGGCCGTTGACGGTGGTGGTCATGGGTTCTCCCTGAGAAGTAGGCGGGCGGCGTTCTCTTTGAGGATCTTGGGGCGGACCGTGTCCTTGATCTCGAGGGCGGCGAAGTCGGCGAGCCAGCGGTCCGGTGTGAGCACCGGGTAGTCCGATCCGAACAGCACCTTGTCCTGGAGCAGGCTGTTCGCGTACCGGATGAGTTGGGGTGGGAAGTACTTGGGCGACCAGCCGGAGAGGTCGATGTGGACGTGTTCCTTGTGTGTCGCGACCGCGAGTGCCTCGTCCTGCCAGGGGAAGGACGGGTGGGCCAGGATGATCCGCAGGTCCGGGAAGTCGACCGCCACGTCGTCGACCAGCATCGGGTTGGAGTATTTGAGGCGGATGCCGCCGCCACCGCGGACCCGGGCGCCGATGCCGGTCTGGCCGGTGTGGAACAGCGCGACCGCGCCGAGCTCCTCGATCGCCTCGTACATCGGGTACGCGAGCCGGTCGTCGGGGGCGAAACCCTGGATGCTGGGGTGGAACTTGAAACCGCGGACGCCGTACGCCTCGACCAGCCGGCGGGCCTCCCGGACCCCGGCCCGGCCCTTGTGCGGGTCGATGCTCGCGAACGGGATCAGCGTTTCCGGGTGCTTCGCGCAGTCCTCGGCGATCTCCTCGTTGGCGATGCGCGGGTGGCCGGTGGCGTGTTCGGCGTCGACCGTGAAGACGACGGCGGCCATCCGCCGCTCCCGGTAATACGCGGCGGTCTCGTCGATGGCCGGCTGCCGATGCCCGTGCGCCTTGAAGTAGTCGGCGGAGGCGCCGAGCAGTTCCGGGCTCAGCGAACTGCGGCCGTCCCGGCTCACCTCGGCGTGCGTGTGCACGTCGATGGCGATCAGTTCGCTGGCGGTCAGGCCGTCGGCGTTCACTTCTTCGGCGCCGGGATGCCGTAGGTCTCCTGCTCGAAGTCCCACGCTGCCGCGATCGCGTCGGCGCTCCAGCCGCCCTCGGCGTAGACGACCGCCTTCTCCGCAGGGTGCGACCAGAGCGACAGCTTGTCGCCGCCGACGCCGATGGCCTGGCCGGTGATGCCCTTGGCGGCGTCCGAGGCGAGGAAGGTGATCAGGCCGGTGACGTCCTCGACGGTGCCGAGGCCCTCGTCGTGGCGCAGCCAGGCCGGATACGGCGTGCCGGTGCGTTCGGCCTCCTCGATGGCCGGTGCGAACGCCGGGATCGTCTTGGTCATCTCGGTGGCGGCGACGGGGATGACGGCGTTGACGGTGATCTCGTTGCGAGCCAGTTCCAACGCCCAGGTACGAGCCATCGCGGCGATGCCGGCCTTGGCGGCGGCGTAGTTGGTCTGGCCGAAGTTGCCGCGCTGCCCGGCCGGCGAGCCGATCAGGATGATCCGGCCGCCGGTCCCCTGCTCGCGCATCCGGACGGCGGCGGCACGGGCGCAGGTGAAGGTGCCGCGCAGGTGGACGCCGATGACGGCGTCGAAGTCGTCGTCGGTCATCTTCCACAGCACCCGGTCGCGCAGGATGCCGGCGTTGGTGATCAGCACGTCGAGCTTGCCGAAGGTCTCCACCGCCCTGCCGACGAGAAGCTCCGCGCTCGCGGTGTCGCCGACCGCCGCCGCCACCCCGACGGTGTCACCGCCGATCGCGGCGACCGCCGCGTCCACCGCCTGCTGATCGACGTCGTTGACCACGACCGACGCGCCGGCGGCGACGAGCGCCCGGGCGTAGGCCAGACCGAGCCCGCGACCACTGCCGGTGACGATGGCCACCCTGCCAGTCAGATCCATAGTCATCAACCTCTCACGAATGCATGGCCGCCATCAACAGGAATCCTGATGATTCGATCGTCGAGGACGATCAGGTTTCCTGTCAATGGGGTACCGTGCCACCCATGCCATCGCTGCTCTACCTCGTCAAACAGCTCGAACTAGCGGTACGCGCACGCCTCGACGAGGTGGTCCGCGCGCACGGCATCACGGCCCTGCAGTACACCGCGCTCACCGTTCTCGAACGCCACGACGGCCTGTCGGCGGCCCAGCTGGCGCGCGACTCGTTCGTGACGGCGCAGTCCATCGCCGACCTCGTCCGCGCCCTGGAGACCCGCGGGCTGATCAGCCGGGAACGCAACGCCGAGAACCGTCGCGAGCTGCTCATCCACCTCACCGGGCAGGGGCGGGCGCTGCTCGCGGCGGTCGACGCCCCGGTCCGCGGCCTGGAAGTCCGGATGATCACCAAACTGACCGCCGGTCAGGCCGCGGAGTTCCGCCAGTCGCTGATCACCGCCTGGCAGTCGATGGCGTGAAGAACCCCCGGTAACCCTTGTGTCGGCGCCCTGACGGCCGATACGTCCCGCATGCGTATGAGCGGGTTCCTCCGCCACCTGTGGTGGATCTACCTGGTGCTCGCCTCGGTGGCAGCGGCGGTGTACGTCCTGACGCCGTTCAACGCCGCCACCCGCTGGGTGTACGTGCTGCTCAACTGCACGGCCCCGATCGCCACCTGGGTCGGGCTCACCCGCAACGCGCCGAAACGCCGGCTCGGCTGGCAGATCATCGTGGCCGGCCTGGCACTCTCCGGCGTCGGTGACATCGTCTTCGCGACCTACACGGCCCGCGGAATGAGCCCGCCGTTCCCGTCCGTGGCCGACGTGTTCTACCTGCTCGCCCACCTGGCCATCGCGGCCGGGGCGGCCCTGCTCGCGGCCCGGTCCGGGCGCACCGCGTTCCTCGACTCGGCGGTCATCCTCGCCCCGTTCGCCGCCATCGCCTGGCTGCTCGTGGTGAATCCGCTGGTCAAAACGGACGGAACACCGCTCGCCCAGATCGTCGCGGTGGCGGGGCCGGCCAGCACACTGGTGGTGCTCTACTGCTCGCTGGCCCTGGCGCTCGGCGTGGAACTGCGCGCGCCCGGCGTCCGCTGGCTGCTCGGCGGGCTGATCGCCTGGTTCGTGTCGGACGCCCTTTACACCCATCAGAGCCTCACCGGCACGTACGTCGAGGGCATGCTGATCGACCTCGGATGGATGGCCATGCCGATCCTGGTCGCCACGGCCGGCCTGCACCCGTCGATGGTCTACACCACACCGCGCCGCTCGATCGTCAGCATGCTCACCGTGACCCGTGCGGTCACCCTGTTCGGCGCCGCCCTGCTGCTGCCCAGCGTGCAACTGTTCTGGGAACCGGCCGACGACCTGCCACTGGTGATCGGCGCCTGGGCGTCGGTCGTGCTGGTCGCGCTGCGGCTGATCGCCCCGATCCACGACCTGGCCCGCCGGGTCGGGCACGACGCGCTGACCGGCCTGGCCAACCGGGCCCTGCTCATGGACCGTCTCGCGCTCGCGCTGGCCTCGCTGCCGGTCGGCGGCACGGCCCGCGTCGGCCTGCTCTTCTGCGACCTCGACCACTTCAAGAACGTCAACGACAGCCTCGGCCACGACGCCGGGGACCAGTTGCTCGTCGCCATCGCGAACCGGCTGCGCGGCGCGGTCCGCCCGCACGACGTCGCCTGCCGGCTCGGCGGTGACGAGTTCGTCATCCTGATGCCGTCGGTCACCGAGGACGAGGCCTCCGCCGTGGCCGACCGGGTCGCCGCCGAGCTCGGCCGGCCGATGCGGCTCGCCGACGGCAGCGAGTTCTTCGCCTCCCTGTCGATCGGGCTGCGCACCACCGACCAGCTCAACGCCGACCCCGAGGCCCTGCTGCAGGACGCCGACACCGCGATGTACCAGGCCAAAGCCGCCGGCCGCGGCCGGATGGTCCGCTTCGACGTGCAGAGCCGCACCGAGGCCACGCAGCGGCTGCGGCGCGACGCCGACTTCCGCAGGGCGCTGACCCACCAGGGTGAGCTGTTCTGCGTCTACCAGCCGGTCTTCCGGGTCGACGACGGCAGCCTCAGTTCGGTGGAGGCCCTGGCCCGCTGGCAGCATCCCACCGAGGGCATCCTGCCGCCGGCCGCGTTCATCCCGGTCGCCGAGGCCACCGGCACGGTCGCGAGGCTGTTCTCGGTCGTTCTGGAGCAGTCCCTGCACGAGCAGCGCACCTGGTACAACCAGACCGGCCGGTGGGTGCCGATCGCGGTCAACCTGTCGCCGCGCCAGCTCGACACCACCACCGCCGAGGTGGTCCTGGCCGCCCTGAAACAGGCCGGCACCCCGTCCACCGCGCTCACCCTGGAGCTTACCGAGATGGGCCTGGCCATGCCCGAGACCGTCGAAGCCGCCCTCGGCCCGCTGCGCCGCGCCGGTGTGCGGATCGCCGTCGACGACTTCGGCACCGGCTACTCGTCGATGGCCCGCGTCGCCGACCACGCCTGGGACACCGTCAAGATCGACCACACGTTCGTGAACGGGATCGCCGCCGACCCCGCCCGCCGAGCCCTGGCCGACGCCATGATCGGCATGGCACACGCGCTCGGCATGACGTCGCTGGCCGAGGGCGTCGACGACGACGCCGACCTGACCGTCCTCGCCGAGCTGGGCTGCGAGTACGCGCAGGGTTACCTGCTGGCCCACCCGGTCGACGGCGACGGCATCCTCGAGATGCTCACCGCCCCGTCCACGGTCACCGCCTGACGTCTCAGTGCCGGAAGCCGCCGACGATCGCGTTCAGCTCGGAGGCCAGCCGGGTCAGCTCGTCCGCGGCCTGCTGCGTGGTCCGGGCTCCTTCCGCGGTCGAGGCGGCGACATCGGCGACCCCCGAGATGGTACGAGCCACGTCCCCACTGTTCCCGGCGGCGTCCGCCACCGAGCGGCTCATCTCGGTCGTCGTCGCGGTCTGCTGCTCCACCGCTGACGCGATCGTCGTCGTGTAGTCCCCGATCAGTCCGATCACCTCGGTGATCTCCGCGATCGCCGAGGCCGCCGCACCGCTGGACGACTGGATGGCCCCGATCCGGGCGGTGATCTCCTCGGTCGCCTTCGCGGTCTGCTGCGCCAGCTCCTTCACCTCACCGGCCACCACGGCGAAGCCCTTGCCCAGCTCGCCGGCCCGGGCAGCCTCGATCGTCGCGTTCAGGGCCAGCAGGTTCGTCTGCTCGGCGATGCTGGTGATCAGCTTGACCACCTCGCCGATCTCCGCGCTGGCCTCGCCCAGTTCGGCGACCTGCGCGTTGGTGCGCTCGGCCACCGACATCGCCTTCGCCGCCACCTGCGCGGCCTGACCGGCGTTCGAGGCGATCTCGGTGATCGAGGCGCTCATCTCCTCGGCTCCCGCGGCGATCGACTGCACGCCCGAGTTGACCTCCTCGGAGGCGTGCGACGCGCTGGTCGCCTTCGTGGCGGCGTCACCCGCGCCGGCCTGCAGCTGGGCGCTGACGGCGGCCAGCTCCTCGGCCGCCGCGGACAGGCTCGCCGCGGTCTTGGACATGTCGCCGCCGATCACCGACCGAAGCCGGCCGGTCGTCGCGTTCAGGGTGCCGGCCAGCTGGCCCAGCTCGTCACGCGAGTCCAAGTCCACGATCGTCGTCAGGTCGCCCTGCTCGACCCGGCGCAGCGCCACCACGACCTTGGCCAGCGGGCCGCTGACCGACCGGGCCACGAAGAAGCCGACGGCCAGCGCCAGGGCGAGGCCGGTCACCAGGATCACGATCAGAAGAGTCCGGCCCGACACGTAGGTGCCATGCGCCTGCTCGGCGCTCGCCGTCGCCTGCTCCGTCTCCAACTCGTCGAGGCTCCCGAGGGCCGCGCTCACCTTGTCGAAGGCCGGGTCGAAGATCTCCGCCTCGGCCTTGGCCGCCCGCTCGGCCTGCCCGGCCCGGCTCACGGGCAGCACCTCGTCGTCGGCCGCCTCGTACATCCGATCGAGCGCCGCGCGGAACTCCTGCCTGGCACTCTGCTCCTCGGCGGTGCCCTGCCCCGACGAATAATCGGCCCACAGGCTCTCCAGCTCCTCACGGAACCCGGCGATCTCCTGCTCACGAGCCTGCATCTCGGACGGGGTGGTAGTGATGACATGTCGCAGGACGGTCGCGCGGATCTCGTTGGACAACCCGTCGATCTCCGCGAGTTCGCTGATCGGGAGCAGGTTGCGCTCGTAGATCCCGCCGCCCGCGTCATCGACGTCGGCCAGCTTCATGATGCCGACGCCGCCGGCCAGGGCCGCGGCGAGCGCGGCGACGAACACCGCGCACAGCACCTTGACCATGACCGGCAGGTCGGCCCACCCACCCTTGCGCGCCATCGGACACCCCCTGGTGTCCAGCTAATACCGAATCACCCGCCCAAACCTGGAAATCCTCAGGCTCCGGCCTCATCCAGGCGCTTCAGATAGGCGCCGTCGAGCTTGATGCCCAGGGCGGGCACCAGGTTCTCGAACTGCTCGGGGGTGCGCGGACCGATCAGCGGCAGCACCGGCGGCGTCGACTGGTGCAGCAGCCAAGCCAGCACCACCTGGTTCGGCGTCACGCCCAGCTCGGCGGCGAGCCCCGTGACCGCCTCCAGGCGGGCATCGGCGTCCGGCCCGGCATAGGACTCCATCATCCAGTGCTCGGCCCGCCGTGCCGGATCGTCGTAGATGCCCTTCACGATCGGCGAGTAGGCGACCAGCGTCAGGTCGCGGTGCTCGGTCAGGTAGTCCAGCTGCTCGTCGTCGACGATCGACGCATGGTTCAGTCCGGCCCGGCGCCGCAGGTAGGAGTGCTGCTGCTGCAGGGCCACGGGTGCCGGCCAGCCGTACCGGTCGCACAGCTGCCGGATCCGCTCCAGCCGCCAGGTCCGCACGTTCGACCAGCCCAGGTGGCGCACCTTGCCGGCGGTGACCAGCCCGGCCAGCGCCTCGAGGGTCTCCTCCAGCGGCGTCGACCGGTCGTCGACGTGCACGTAGTACAGGTCGACGTGATCCACGCCGAGGCGCCGCAGGCTGCCGTCCAGCGCGTGCCGCACGGTGTCGGCGCCCGCACCGGCGAACGTCTGCCGGGCCAGCTCCCAGTTCGCGGTGCCGTCCGCCGACCACAGACCGGGCGAGTAGGCGGGCAGGGCGGTGCCCTTCGTCGCGAGGAAGATCTCGTCCCGGTTCCCGCGCTCGCGCATCCAGCGGCCCAGCAGCTCCTCGCTCTCACCGCCCCGGCTGCCGGGAGTCGACCACCACTCGTAGCAGTCCGCGGTGTCGATGAACGACCCGCCCAGCTCCCGGTAGCGGTCGAGGATCCGTACCGCCTCGGGCTCCGCGGTGGCGCTGCCCATCTGCATCGCCCCGAGGGCCAGGCTGCTGACCTGCTGGCCGGTACGTCCGAGTTCGATGGTTCCGATACGCGTTTCGCTCATGGGTTCGACGCTATGACCTGGAGCGCGCTCCAGGTCAAACACTGATCTCGCGCTGCCGGCCCGCGTCGGGCTAAAATCGGCGGCTCCATGATCGATGTTCCGGCGGGCGAGGTCGTCCTCTCCGATCGCCGCACCCAGCGTCAGTGGGCCGTCGAGGTCCGGCCGTTCCAGTTGGCCGCCGTGCCGGTGACACGGGCACTCTTCGCCGAGGTCACCGGCTCGCACCCGAGCGGCCCCCCGGGCGACGGGCTGCCGGTCGCCTCGGTGTCCTGGTGGGACGCCGTGCGATTCTGCAACGCGCTGTCCCGCCGCGACGGTCTGGCACCGGCCTACCAGCTGACCTCCTCGGAACCCGAGAAATCCTGGTTGCGGCCGGGTTCGCTGTCGCCCGGCGGGCCGATCGAGCGCAACCACCGGCTGCCGCCTGAGGATCGTCTGCTGCCGGGCGGCGACATCCGCGACAGCGTCGTCTGGGATCGCACCGCCGACGGCTACCGGCTGCCCACCGAGGCCGAGTGGGAGCACGCGTGCCGGGCCGGGACTGACGGGCCGCGTCATGGCCCGCTCGACGAGGTCGCGTGGCATCGCGGCAACTCCGGCGAGCGGCCGCACGAGGTGGGCGCGCTGCTGCCCAACGCGTGGGGGTTGCACGACATGCTGGGCAACGTGTGGGAGTGGTGCTGGGACTTCTACGACCCGCAGGTGTACGGCAGCTACCGGGTACTGCGCGGCGGTGGATGGTTCGACGAGCACTGGAGCTGCCGGGCCTCGGTACGCCGGCGCAGCCACCCGACCCTGTGCCTGGACGACGTCGGTTTCCGCGTCGCCCGGACCCGGCAGCCGTCCTAACGCGCCGCTTTTCGGGTGGGCAGCGCGACGATCGCCATGGCGGCCACCGCCAGGGCGCCCGACAGCGGAGCGAACGCGAAGCCGTACCGCAAGCTCTCGGAAACGAGCGGACCGGTCACCGCGGCACCCGCCGCACTGCCCACGGTGAACGCGGTGATGATCCAGGCGAACGCCTCGACCGCCGCCCCCGCCGGAGTCAGCCGGTCGACGGTCAGGAACACCGCGGTGAGCAGCGGCGGCAGCGACAGCCCGCTCACCGCGAGCAGCGCCGCCATCGGCACCGGCTCCGGGACCAGCAGCAACGGCACGTATCCGGCCGCGAAGACCGCCGCCGTCAGCGGCAGCCGGCCGGGCCCGCCCGGTGTGGCACGCGTGTAGAGCAGGCCGCCGATGAGTGCCCCGGCCGCCTGCGCGGCCAGCAGCCATCCGCTCAGCGATCGGCTTCCGGCCGCCTCGGCATAGCCGGTGACGATCACCGGAAGGCTTCCCACGGCGGCACCGGCGAAAATCACCCCGGCGACGATCACCACGAATTTGGGTACGCGCAGAGGCCCGGCCCAATGGCGCTCCCCCGCCTCACCGCGCCAGGTGCGGACGACCGGCGTCAGTGCGAACCCGGCGACCCCGGCGAGCTGGAACACCGCGGCGGCGAACAGGCCCGCTGCCGGGCCCGCGAGCCCCACCGCGGCGAGCGTCACCAGCGGCCCGGTCACGTAGATGACCTCCTGGACGGCAAGGTCGAGCGAGTACGCGGCGGCCACCCTCTCGGGCGGCACCAGCATCGGCCACAGGGCCCGCAGGCAGGCCTCCAGCGGCGGCGTGCCCAACCCGGCGAGCACCGCGCCGACGATCATGACGGGCAGGCCGTGCCCACTGACCGCCACCGCCACGAACCCGACGGCGGACAACAGCGCGGACGCCCACAGCACCGGCGGTTGCCGCCACCGGTCGACGATGCGGGCCAGCAGGGGCGCGCTGACCGCCATGCCGGCCGTGTAAGCGGCCACGACCAACCCGGCGACGGCAAGGCCGTGTTCCTCACGGGCGAAGAGCAGAAGAGCCAGCGGGGCGGCTGCCATCGGCAGGCGGCCGGTCTGGCTGAAGACGAGAAGGCGGCGTACGTATGTCGCGCGCAGCACCGACTTGAGGGCGGACGGTTGTTCGGAGGCCACAGCGGGCATGACGGATCGCTCCCGGATAGGGGTGGACGACGGCGGCGGGAAACCCGTGCCGGTCAGGGAGCGAAGTCGGACCGATCGTGATCGTTGCCGTAGAGCGGCAGGTCAGGCGTGATCCACCGCGCGTAGGCGGCGGCGACGGCCTCGACCGGTGTCATGTCCGCACCTTAACTCATTCCGCGGTCGGTGAGGATGGTCCGGTGATCGTCACGGTGACCGGCCCGAGCGCGTCCGGCAAGACGACTTGGTGCCGCCGGCACTTCCCGCAGTCGACCGTCACCGAGCGCCGCCCGCCGGATCCACCGGCCGACCCGGATCCGGCGGCGCAGGCGGCGTTCTGGTGCGGAACCTACGAGCGGCGGTGGTCCGAGGCCCTCGATCTCGAACAGCGAACCGGCCTGGCCGTCTGCGACGACGATCCGATGAAACTGCACTACGTGTGGTCGCTGTACCGGATCGGTGAGGCGTCGCTCGACGCGTGGCGTGCTGAGGTCGCGGCGGTCAGGGACGCGGTGGCGGGCGGTTCGCTCGGTTTCGCCGACCTGGTGCTGGTCTCCCTGCCGTCCCCGGCCGAGCTGCGGCGCCGCCGGGCCGCCGACACCACCCGCGGGCGCCGCAACTTCGAGCTGCACCTCCGGCTGGCCGGTCCGCTCCGCGAGTGGTACTCCGCTCTGGCCACGGTCTCCCCCGGCCGTGTCCACTGGGTTCCGCCCTCTGACGGTCTCCCTCCCGAACCGCTCCGGCCACGCCCGGACCGCTACAGCCCGGCGCTGCTCGACGCCGTCGTCGCCCTCGTCTCCTGACGCGGTCCGGTCGTCGCCGTCGTCTCCTGACGCGGTCCGGTCGTCGCCGTCGTCTCCTGACGCGGTCCGGCAGCAGCGGGTGGCTGCGAGGCGCGGGAGCGCTGGGTGAGGACGACGAAGACGAGCACCACCGCGGCCGCGACGATCGAGCCGGCACCGACCTGCTCACCGAGCAGCAGCGCCGACCAGAGCAGCGTCAGGACCGGCTGAGCCAGCTGGATCTGCCCCACGCGGGCGATCCCGCCGCGCGCGAGACCGGCGTACCAGGCGAAGAAGCCGAGGAACATGGAGACCACGGTGAGATAGCCGAACGCCGCCCAGCCGGTCACCGGCGCGTGCGGCGGGTGGACGAGTGCGGCCCCGACGGTCAGCGGAACGGTCACCGGCAGTGCCACGAGCAGGGCCCAGCAGATCGTACGGGCGCCGCCGAGTTCCCGTGCCAGGACGCCTCCTTCGGCGTAACCGAGGGCGCACAGTGCGATGGCCGCGAGCAGGTACAGATCGGTGACTCCGAGACCGCCCCGGACCGAGCCGCTGACGATCAGGAAGGTCAGCACCGCCACCAGACCGCTGCCACCGGCCACCCAGAACAGGACAGGCGGCCGTTCACCGGCACGGGCCACCGCGAACGCGGCGGTCATCGCCGGCAGCAACGCCACGACGACCGCGCCGTGCGAGGACGTGGAGTGGATCAGGGCGAGCGAGGTGAACAGCGGGAACCCGGCGACCACACCGAGCGCCACGATCGCCAGCCGCCGCCACTGTGCCCCGCTCGGCCGAGGCGCCCGGCTGACCCACAGGTAGGCCGCGGCCAGTGCCGCCGCGCCGACGGCCCGGCCGAACGCGACGAACCACGGGTCGAGCTGCTGCACGGCGACCCGCGTGGCGGGCAGCGACATGCTGAAGGCGAGCACTCCGAGCGCCCCGAGTGTTATCGCTCCGGCAGCGGTAGCGCTACTCTTATCTCTCATGTTCTACAGTAACGCAGCCGCTAGGGTCGTCCAAGAATTGCGTGCCCTGGCAACTGCCGCCCCGCCCGGCACCCGGCTGCCGTCGGTGCGTGAACTGACCGACCGACACCAGGCGTCGCCAGTGACCGTCGCCGCCGCGATCCGGCAGCTCGTAGTGGACGGGCTGGTGGAGACCAGATCGGGACGCGGCACTTTCGTCGCTGCCCGGCCCGAGGCCACGTCCGCGCCCCCGCCCGACCTGTCCTGGCAGACGGTGGCGCTCGGGCCCCGCAGGTTCGGCGAGGAGGAGATGCAGGCGTTACTGGCGTTACCGCCATCCGGCGCGATTCCGTTGTCCGGCGGTTATCTTGATCCTGACCTGCAGCCCGCCGATGCGCTTGGTGCCGCGCTGGCCCGGGCCGCCCGTCAGCCGGCGTCGTGGCAGCGGGGCCCGGTCGAGGGCCGCGAGGACCTGCGCGCGTGGTTCGCCCGCGAAACCCGCGCCGACGGTGGGATCCGGGCCACCGCCGACAGTGGGCCCCGGGCCATCGCCGATGACGGACTCCGAGCCACCGCCGACAGTGGGCCCCGGGCCATCGCCGATGACGGACTCCGGACCATCGCCGATGGTGGGCTCCGGCCGGAGGACATGGTGATCTGTCCGGGTGGGCAGGCGGCGCTGTCGTCGGCGCTGCGGGCGCTCACCGAGCCGGGCGACACTCTGCTCGTCGAGTCGCCCACCTACCTGGGGGCGCTGGCCACCGCGCACGCCGCGGGCCTGCGGGTGGTTCCGGTACCGGCTGACCGGGACGGTGTGCTGCCCGACCAGCTGGCGGCGGCGTTCGCCCGTACCGGCGCCCGGCTCTTCTACTGCCAGCCCCTGTACGCCAACCCGACCGGCGCCACTCTGGCCGCGGCCCGCCGCCCCGCCGTGCTTGCCGCGCTCCGTGACGCCGGAGCGTTCCTGATCGAGGACGACTACGCCCGCGACCTGACCATCGACGGCGACGCGCCGCACCCGCTGGCCGCCACCGACCCCGACGGGCACGTCATCTATCTGCGGTCACTCACCAAATCAGCGGCACCGGGCCTGCGCGTGGCCGCTCTCGGAGCCCGGGGACCGGCCGGTGCCCGGCTCCGCGCCGCCCGCCTGCTCGACGACTTCTTCGTGTCCGGCCCGCTGCAGCAGGCCACCGTAGAGTTCGTGACGAGCCCGGCCTGGCCGCGCCACCGCCGCCGACTGGCCACCGAACTACGTACCCGCCGCAACGCCCTGCTCGCCGCCCTGCACAGGCATCTGCCGGCGCTGGTCCCGCCCGCGATCCCCTCCGGCGGCCTGCACCTGTGGGCACCGCTGCCGGACGGCACCGACGACGTAGCGGTGGCCACCGCCGCAGCCGCCGCCGGCGTGGTCGTCTTCCCGGGCCGCCCGTGGCACGCCGCCGAGCCGCCCGCCCCATACCTGCGACTCACCTACGCCGCGGCCCCACCCGCCGCGATGGACGAGGCCGTCCGCCGCCTCAGCACCGTCCTGCCACCGACCAGCCTCTAACCCGGACAGCCCAGCAGAACCGAGCCGGGCCGGAGGGCCGAGCCGGGCCAAAGAACCAAACCGGGCCAGAGGGCCGAGCCGGCGAGCTGGGAAGGGAGCCGGGCCGGCCAGGCGGGCCGCTTCGGCCACGAGCGGGATCCGCCCACGCATCCGGGCGAGATCGAGTTATGCGCCGAGTCGTTCGAGGCGTTCATATGCCGTTACTGACTGGAGACAAGATCTTTTTCGCCGAGGACGACGAGGCCCAAGACCATGAGACCCAGGACGACACCCAAAGACGATGCGGCCCGGGACGATGCGGCCCATGGCCACGAGGCCCAAGACGATAAGGCCGGGCTAGCGGCGGTCGCTGCCGACTAGAGCGAGCGCTACCGCCGGTGACAGGCGAACGGCTCAGGTCCCGCAGAAGGTGCGGTAGACGCCGAAGTCGGCCGGAGCGGGCTCCGCAAACCGGGCGAGACCTGGTCGTTCGGTGAACGGTGCGGTGATCGCGTCGAGGAGACGCTGGAGTGGGCCGAGGTCGCCGTCGGTGGCTGCGGCCAGGGCCTCCTCGACGAGGTGGTTGCGTGGGATGTAGACGGGGTTGACCCGGTTCATCGCATCGGTGTCCGGCCCGAGGGCGCGCCACCGTTTGCCCCAGTCCTCGAAGGCGCCCAGGCCGTCAGCCGCCTCCGGGGTCCGGGAGAGCGCCGGGCCGTCAGCCGCCGTCGGGCTCCGGGAGAACGCCAGGTCGTCGGCGGCCGGGGCCCCGGAGGCCGCCAGGTCGCCGGCCGTCGGGGTCCGGGAGGCCGCCAGGTCGCCGGCCGTCGGGGTCCGGGAGAACGCCAGATCGCCAGCCGCCGGGGTCTGGGAGAACGCCAGATCGCCAGCCGCCGGGGTCTGGGAGAACGCCAGGTCGCCAGCGGCTGCCAGGGTGCGGAAGAACGAGGTGAAGTCGGCTTTCTCGGACTTGAGCAGGGTGAGCAGATCCTCGGAGAGCGAGGTCAGGGTGGCGTCGTCGACATCGTCACGCCCGGTGAGACCGAGCTTGGCCCGGAAGCCGGTGAGCGTGGCCGCCGCGTAGTGACCGCGGAACTCGCCGAGGGCCTCGGTCGCCTTCTCGATGGCGCGTTCCTGGTCGTCGTCGAAGAGCGGGAGCAGCGCCTCCGCGAGCCGTGCCAGGTTCCACTGGGCGATGGCGGGCTGGTTGCCATACGCATACCGCCCGCCCTCGTCGATGGAGCTGAAGACGGTCGCCGGGTCGAACCCGTCCATGAAAGCGCACGGACCGTAGTCGATGGTCTCGCCCGAGATCGTCATGTTGTCGGTGTTCATCACACCGTGGATGAAGCCGGTGAGCATCCATCGCGCGATCAGGTCGGCCTGTGCCCGGACGACCGCGCGGTAGAGGCCGAGGGCGTCGCCCGCGTCCGGGTGGTGGCGGTCGATCGCGAGGCCGACGAGGCGGCGCAGCAGGCTCTCGTCGCCGGTGGCACGGGCGAACTGGAAGCTGCCGACCCGCAGGTGGCTCGCCGCGACGCGGACCAGGACGGCGCCGGGCGCAAGATTCTCCCGGACGATCGACTTCCCGGTGGCGATCACGGCGAGTGACCGTGTGGTGGGGATGCCGAGGGCGTGCATGGCCTCGCTGATCACATATTCACGCAGCATGGGGCCGACCGCCGCGAGCCCGTCGCCGCCGCGGGCGAACGGGGTGCGGCCGGAGCCCTTGAGGTGCAGGTCACGATCACCGATCTCGCCGAGCAACAGCGCCCGGCCGTCACCGAGACGTGGGGAGTAGCCACCGAACTGGTGCCCCGCGTAGGCCTGCGCGACCGGTTTCGCCCCGTCGGGCACGTCGACACCGGCGAGGAACCGCACCCCGTCGCCGGTGCGCAGCCAGTCGGCGTCGAGACCGAGCTCGGCGGCGAGCGGCTCGTTGAGGATGAGCAGGCGCGGGGCGGGCGGCTCGGCCGCCTGCCATGGCACCGCCATCTCCGGCACCTCGTCGGCGAACCGGTGCCCGAGAACGATGACGGGAGTGGATGCGTCGCTCACCGGACCAACGTTACGTCGCCCTCAGTCCGGGGTCGCACTGCTCAGCGCGTGGGTCAGATCACGAAGATCGGGCCGCCGTCCGGGAACCGGGTGCAGCGCCGCCATCAGCGGTTCATCGAGGGCGGCGGCCCATTCCGGTCGCAGCCGGGCCACCGGCAACGGGTCCGCGCAGGGAGCCTCACCGGTCACCAGGTGGTAGACGATCGCCGCGAGCTGATGAACATCGGTCGCCGGACCCGCGCGGGCCAACTCCTGCTCGGGGGCCCGGTAGGCGGCCGGGCCCTCACCCGCGGCCGGCGCCGTCGCGGCGAGCCCGGCATCGCGCAGCCACAGCCGGTCACGCGAGGCGATCAGCACCTCCGGTCGCAGGGCGCGATGCGCTCTCCCGATGGCATGAAACCCCTCGAGGGTACGGGCCACCTGCGGCAACCCACGCAACACCGCCACCAGCGCGGGACGTGAGTAGGGCGGCCGCCCGTACAACTCCGGAAGCTCCGCCCCGGGCGGCATCGCGGTGGCGAAGGTGAACGCCGAGGCCTCATCGACGCGGAGCAGCACCCTGGGCAGTCCCGGGATCGTGTCGTGGAGCCGCGCCTCGGTCTTGAGCAAGGCCCGGCGCTCCTCGGCACAGACTCCCGGCCGGACGACGTCGAGCCTGGTCAGGCGGACATCGCGGGACCGCGCGCTGGCCTGCCGGGCGTCGGCGCGCAGCACCCGGTACGACCTGTCGGAGGCCACGGTCTCCTCGCGACCCCGGAGGTGGAAGATCTCGCTGCCGGCCCGGATCTCCCGCCGGGCCGAATACATATCGACACCAGTCGACAACACCCGGTCACCATAGCGCCAAGTAGCGGAACGGTCACGCGAAAACCGGGGGCCTCGAACGGTCCCGCCGAATCGACCTGCTGAAATCTGTCTGGTTATGGGGTCGCCGCAGATCAGGGGGCACCCTTATGATCCTCGGGCTCTATAGATCTCGAGGTGTTTGCATGCGTGAGTTCTCCGTGCCCGAGCGGGTGGGCGCCTTCGGCGCGCTCGTCGCCGCCGGCGCGGCGGTCTGGCCGATGGTCACCGCCAGTACCGGCGCGGCTCTGCCGTGTCCGCTGCGGACGGTGACCGGGGTTCCGTGCCCGGCGTGCGGTCTCACGACCGCTGCCGTGGCGCTGGTCCGCGGCCAGTTCGACACGGCTCTGCAAGCCAATCCGCTGATCTTCGGCCTCGCGGCGGTAACCGTCGCCGCCGGTCCGCTCCTGGCACTGCGCGCCACGGGCGTTCTGGAGCCGCCAAGCCCGTGGTCGCCCGCACGTCGGCGGCAGATGGGCTGGGTCGCTGGGCTGCTCGCCGCCGCGAGCTGGCTTTTCCAACTGCACCGGCTCCGATCGAGCCTCCCCTATTAAGGATCAAGAATGAGCTACCCGCCGCCCGCCAACGACCCGTACCAGGGCCAGGTTCCGCCGCAGCCCTACGGCCAGTCCCCCTACGGCCAGCCCGCCGCCGCGTACGCCAGCTGGGGCACCCGCTTCGGCGCCTACCTGGTCGACGGCCTGATCACGGTTCCGTTCGTGATCATCGCGGTGGTCCTCGGCATGGGCACCGACGACGCCGGCCTGCCGACCATCAACGCGTTCTACTACATCGGCATCCTCGGTGCCGTCGTGGTGTCCGGCTACAACCGCTGGTTCCTGGCCGGCAAGACCGGTCAGACCTGGGGCCGCAAGGCGCTGGGCATCCGCCTGGTGAGCGAGGCCACCGGCCAGCCGATCGGTGCCGGCAACGCGTTCGTCCGTGACCTGGCCCACATCGTCGACAGCCTGGCCTGCTACATCGGCTGGCTGTTCCCGCTGTGGGACGCGAAGAAGCAGACCTTCGCCGACAAGATCGTCAAGACCCTCGTCGTGCGCTGATCTTGATGTGACGGCCCGGCCGGCGCCCTCCACGCGAGGGCTCCGGCCGGGCCGTCGGTTTTCACCCCATCTCCCCGGGTACGCCCTCGGCCGTGACTCCTGATGCGGTGGTCGCCGGTCAGCGGCGCCGAGCTGCTCGAACAGGCAGCCCGAGACGGCATCGACATCTCGTACGTCCTCCGGCGCCCGGATGTCGCGACCGGCCTGATCGTCGAGGTCCTCGACAGCCACGCACACTGGCGCCACCTGCAGGACCTCCCGAGTCCACGCTGCTGACGGCCGGGCCGGGCCTGGTGGCGCTGGGCCCGCCGGACGGCAACCTGTTCGCCTGGGACGACCCCCGGTGAGTACGGGCCACACGCTCCTGCCGCTCACCGGCGACGAGGTGGTCGACACCACCGGCGGTGGTGACGCCTTCGTCGCCGCGCTGACCGCCGCCCTGCTGAACGGCGAGACCCCGGAGGCAGCCGCACGGCGGGCGGTCGCCGCGTCCGGCGTCGCCGTCCGTCACCCGGGCGGACGCCCCGACCTCAGCGAGGCCCGCAGAACTTCGTGAGCTCGGCGGAGTCGGCCGGATCGATCCACTCGAACGTGCCGCGCAGCAGGTCGGCCCGCTGGTCGACGGCCGCGACGGCGGCGGTCAGCTCACCCCACGGCATCGCGACGTGCAGAAGGGCGCGTTCGATCCCGTACGGAAGAGAAGGCAGTTGATCTTCGGCAGTGGCCCTCAGCAGCAGACCGTCGGCGGAGATGTCCTCGACCCGCCCGGTCAGCGCGACCAGGTGCCGGCCATCGACGTTCTCGACCTGGGCGGTGCCGGTCGCCGGATAGACGCCCGGGCGGCGCGCCGAAGCCCGCCGCTGCACCAGATCGGTGGGTGCGTCGCCGATCACGTTGAGCTGATCGTTGCGCAGCTCCGCCTCGACCCAGGTCACCCCGGTGGCGGTGACCAGCTCGAGGACCCCGATCCGGCGCACGCCCGGACCGTCCAGGCTCAGCACCGGGATCGGCGGCAGCTCGGCGAGGAACGGCGCCCGCACCTCGGCGAGCGAGACGAGGACGATGGCCTGCGTACCCGGGCACCGCAGCGTGAGGCTGCTCCCCGCCGGCACGGTGATCATCATTCCCCCCGGTGAAACGCCGTCGACGAACCGCACGTTACCGGTCGCGCGGCGGCGTTTCCGGGCGTACCGGAAAGTCAGTGCTCCGGCAACCGGATGTCGTCGACCTTGACCGTGCAGTCACTGACGTGCAGCCCGTAGTGCTCGACCGCCTCGATCACCGCGGTGCGAACCTTGGCAGTGACGTCGGCCACCACCTCACCGGCGGAGATGACCAGAATCACTTTGATCTCCACATCGGTCCCGTCCACCGTGGCCCACACACCCCGGGTGGCGTCGCCGACCTTGTCCAGGCCGATCCTGTCCAGAACCGAGTTGAAGAACCGGGCCACGTCGCCACCGAGCTCGACCACACCCGGAACCGAACGCGCCGCCTTGGAGGCGATCTTCTCGACGACCTCGTTCTCGAACTTGGTCTCGCCGCGGTACGCCGCGACCTCGATCACCTCGGCACCACCGTGCTTGGGCGGCACGGCCGGGACCACAGCCGACACGTAGAACTCCTGCGTGCGGTCCGCGTGGAACTCGGCCTCGTCACTCATATCCGTCCCTTTAACCCCAGCCCCGAACCAGAACAGGAGCGAGCCTACTAGTGAAACTCTCTCGGCCCGGTCACGACTTCGTGCCGCGATTTTCTGTCGCACCCTCCGCCTACATTGCGTGTGCGTACGACGACACGGCGAGAGGAGCTCGACGGTGGCGAGACGAAGACGACGACGACGGCGCCGGGTCAGCCCGCCCGCCGCGCTGGCCGCCCTGGGCGGCGGTTTCCTGGCCCTCTCGCTGCTCGTCCAGGCGGTCCGGGAGCACCCCTGGATCGCCGCCGCGGCCGCCGCGACCGTGCTGTCGGCCGGCGGCGCCTGGTTCTACCTGCGCTCGGAGGCCGGCCGACGGCTGGCCGAACACGAGCGCGACATCGCGCTCACCGACGCGATGACCGGCACCGAGTTCGAACACTTCGTCGCCAGGCTGATGCGCTCCAGCGGCTGCCGTGCCGTCCGCGTGTCCGGCGGGGCCGGGGACATGGGCGCCGACGTGACCGGCAAGGCCCCCGACGGCCGCCGGGTGGTCGTCCAGTGCAAGCGCTACACGGGTCCGCTCGGCAGTCCGCACGTCCAGCGGTTCGCCGGCACCGCCCGCGACATCCACGGCGCCGACATCGCCCTGCTCGTCACCACCGGCCACCCCACCCGCCAGGCACGCGACGTCGCCCGCCGCTGCCGTATCACCCTCGTCGACCGGGCCGCCCTTGCCCGCTGGGCCGCCACCGGCGTCCCACCCCTGCCATGACTTGCCGGACACCCTCCTCGATCAGGGTCCGCAGTGGCTAGCCGAGCTTGCGCTACGGGCTGCAGGACTCCGATCCTTCACCGCGCGCGGCCCGTCGCCGAGCCCGGCGAAAGGCTCGGCTCCATGAAGGGGCGGATCGAAGAGATGGACACGTCAGGCGCTTCGATGACCGCAGCATCGCTGAGCTGGATGATCATCGTGGCCGGTTTTGAAGGCCGGCTGTGCCCGATGGCTGCTTCCGGGGCCGGGGAAGTGTGCACGAGTTGGGGCTGGTCGATCAAACATCGACAGGTGGCTTTCCTCGGCCTTCGAACAACCCCCGGCCCGCTCGTGACGAACTGCCGTAGCCGTAGCCATAAAACAGCACCGGGACTCCAGGGCTAGGGAGCTTTCGCAGTCGGGGTTGCCGGCCCGTCAGCCGCATCCGTCTGAGCCGTGATGGCGCTCGGCCGGCTGACGGCCTGGCGTCACCGTCGTGGGCTCCGGAATCGCGGGGTCGGTTACCGCCGCGACCCGGTGCTGGACGATCAACTACGGCTGTTTTCGGAGCCGGGCTCCGGGATATCGCTGCCTCCGGCCCGGTGAAGGGTTCGCCGGGCACGGCTGGGCGATCAAGCGGCCTGGGGAAGGGTTCGCCAGGCACGGCTGGACGATCAACAGCCCGAGGAAGGGTTCGCCAGGCACGGCTGGGCGATCAACAGCCCGGGGAAGGGTTCGCCGGGCATGGCTGGGCGATCCAGGCGGCCTGGAGAAGGGGTTGCCGCCCAGGGCTGGGCGATCAAGAGCCCGGGAAGGTTCGCCGGGCACGGCTGGGCGATCAGGCGGCCCGAGGAAGGGTTCGCCAGGCACGGCTGGGCGATCCAGGCGGCCTGGAGAAGGGGTTTGCCGCCCAGGGCTGGGCGATCAAGAGCCCGGGAAGGTTCGCCGGGCACGGCTGGGCGATCAGGCGGCCCGAGGAAGGGTTCGCCAGGCACGGCTGGGCGATCCAGGCGGCCTGGAGAAGGGGTTTGCCGCCCAGGGCTGGGCGATCAAGAGCCCGGGAAGGTTCGCCGGGCACGGCTGGACGATCGCGCGGCCTGGGAAGGGCTATCCCCACCAGCCTCAGACCCTGGCCGTAAAAGGTGTCTAGCACCGGCATTCCAGGGCGGAGAGACGGGCCGGCGGTCGGCCAGCGGCAGAGACAATGCTGCGTGTGTTGCAATGGTGTGTGAGACACAGTATAGTTTCTGGCATGACAATGGATGCGACGCTCTCCGGGCATCTGCAGGAGCTGCGGCGTGGCACGGTCGTCGTTGCGAGTCTCACCGTGCTCCGCGAGCCGGGGTATGGATATTCGCTGCTCGAGACGCTGAGCGCGGCCGGGTTCGAGGTGGAGGCGAACACGCTCTACCCGCTGCTGCGACGCCTGGAGTCACAGGGACTGCTGACCAGTTCGTGGAACACCGACGAGGCACGGCCGCGCAAGTTCTACCGCACCACCGAGCAGGGCGACGCCATCGCGGCGGCTCTGCGCGGCGAGTGGATGCGGCTGGACAAGGCGATCGGCGACCTCGACACCCCCGACAGCGGGCCCGGCGGCGACGCGGCCGACGGCACCCGTGACCACACCCCCGGCGGCACCTCTTCAGGGAGCGAGTGATGACCACCCTCATCGACCGTTACGTCTTCACCGTGCTGCGCCGGGTTCCCGAGCAGCAGCGCACCGACATCGAGCGCGAGCTGCGCACCTCCATCGACGACGCGGTCGACGCCCGGGTCGGCGGGGGCGAGGCCAGGGAGGCCGCCGTCGAGGCGGCCCTGCTGGAGCTGGGCGACCCGGACCGGCTGGCCGACGGCTATGCGGGCCGGCCGCAGTACCTGATCGGCCCGATCTTCTACCCGCTGTGGAAGCGTCTGCTCACCACGCTGCTGTCGATCGTGCTGCCGGCGGTGGTGACGATCGCGGTGGTGATCCGGGTGCTGCAGGACGCCACGTTCGGCGACGTGATCGGCACGGTGGTCGGCACGACCCTCACCGTCGGCGCGCACATGGTGTTCTGGGTGACGCTGACGTTCGCGCTGCTGGATCGGGCCGGTGTGGAGAAGGCGGATCTGCGGCGACGGGCGTGGACGCCGGATGATCTGCCGCGTTACGAGCCCGGGTTCCTGACCCCGGCGCAGCTGTGGGCGACCGTGCTGTGGCCGGTTCTGATGATCGCGGCGCTGGTGCTGCAGCAATTCGCGTTCACCGAGGAGCCCGTGCTGGACCCGGCCAACTGGTCGTTCTGGTGGCCGTACCTCATCGTGGTCCTGATCCTCGAAGGTCTCTATGGGGTCTGGGTCTTCCGGCGTGGCGCCTGGTCCCACACGGTGACCGCGGTGAACGCGCTCCTGGCCGTGCTGTTCACCGCTCCGGTGGTGTGGCTGGCCGCGACCGAGCAGTTCTTCAACCCGGAGTGGATCGCCGGCGTGGACTGGGGCACCCAGGATCCGCTGCGGTGGCTGACCGGCATCACCATCACCATCGCGGTGGCCGGGGCGATCTACGACATCGCCGAGGTGGCGGTGCGCGCCGAGCGGGCCCGCCGCGGGCTGGCGACCCCCGTTCCGGGCACCGGCCGGGAGTTCACCGCGCCGCTGTCCTGACCGCCTGGGAAGCACCGTCCCGACCACCCGGAGGGCCGCCTGAGAAGCACCGTCCCGACCACCCGGGGGGCCGCCTGGGAAGCACCGTCCCGACCACCCGGGGGGCCGCCTGGGAAGCACCGTCCCGACCACCCGGAGGGGCCGCCTGGGAAGCACCGTCCCGACCGCCCGGGGGGCTGCCTGAGGAGAAGCCTCAAGTGGGAGTGGGGGATGCCGATTCTCGCGGCACGACCGGAGAGGGCTCGGCCACGGACGGCCGGGAACCCGCACACGGACGAGCGGGAAGGACTCGAAATCCCCCATGACCCAGTTGACCGAACACGCTGTTCCAGTTCGGGGTGACCGATGGAGACCGGTGAACCCCATGCTGGACAGCGTGATCCAGAAGTACATCGACGAGGCCCGGCGTGACGCATGCGACACCACCGGGAACACCGGGACGCTGACCGGTGGCGGGCTCGTGCTGGTCGCCTTCGGCATCGTCCTGTCGATCGGCACCGGCAACCCGATTCTGGCGATCTTCGTGATGATCGTGCTGGCGCTCGCCGGGCTCGCCTGGACCGGGGTGAAGGCGCCGCCGCTGAAGCTCGATCCGTTGCAGATCCTGGCGCCGATGGGCGGTGCGGGCAACCTGCCCGCCGGCTATCTGGTTCACCCGCTCGCGTGGAAGGCCGGCCTGCCGGAGTACGTGAAGGGTGTCCCGGAGCGCCGCATGCGGATGGCCGTCGAGCTGTGCCGCAAGCATCCGGGCGCGGTGACCGACCTGCTGCGCCTGGTGGAGCGGTCCGAGCGCTGGGTCGCCGACGTCAAGCCGGGCAAGGACTTCAGCCCGGAGGGGCGGGAGGCCGAGGTGGTCAGGTTCGCCGCCCACCTGATCGACGAGCAGGTCCGTAAGGTCGCCCGAGCGGCCGCCTGAAACGAGTGACGACGCGCCCCCGGCAGATGCCGGGGGCGCGTCGCTATGGTGGCAGGTGACGTTGTGGGGAGGCGAGATGGTACGGCCCGGTGACCGTCCGGACAAGCGCGGGCAGCCGTCCGGGCAGTTCGCGGGGCAGGTCCCGGAGAATCTGCTGGCGGAGCGGCTGGGCCTGATGGCCCGATCGCTGTGGGCCGAGGCAGGCCTGGAACAGACCCTGCTGGGCATCGTCGGCGCCGCGGCCCTGACGGTGCCGGGAGCCCGGTACGCCGGACTGTCGACGATCGAGCGGCAGCGGCGGATCATCACCCGGGTCGCGACCAGCGACGTGGTGCACACGATCGACCGGGCGCAGTACGAGTCGGGCGAGGGTCCCTGCCTGGACTCGGTGTGGGAGCAGCGGACCGTCCGGCTGTCGGACATGGCGGCCGAGACCCGTTGGCCGGCGTTCACGAGGGCGGCGCGAGACCTCGGCATCGCCAGCATGCTGTCGTTCCAGCTCTACATCCGGGACGGCAACCTGGGCGCGCTCAATCTGTACTCCCCGCTGCCGTACGCGTTCGACGACGTGTCGGAACAGGTGGGCCTGCTGCTGGCGACACACGCGGCGGTCGCGATGGCCGGCGCCCGGACCGAGCTGGAACTCGACCTGGCGCTGGCCGCCCGTGACCTGATCGGCCAGGCCAAGGGCATCCTCATGGAGCGGCACAAGCTGTCCGCGGACGAGGCCTTCCGGATGCTGGTGCAGTCCAGCCAGGACACGAACCGGAAGCTCGCGGAAGTGGCCCGGGACCTGGCCGAGACCGGCGAGCTGCCGGGCCCGGCGCAGAACTAGGCCGCCGCTGCTCCGGCGCGGGGCGGCCCGAGGATGTCCCGCAGGCCGGTGATCTCCAGCACCTGATCCACGATGGGGCCCGCGGCCACGACGGCGAAGCCGCTGCCGGCATCCGCCGCGTGGTCACGGCAGATGAGCAGGGCCCGCAGACCGCCGGAGTCGAGGAACGTGACATCGGTGGCGTCGACGCCGATCGGACAGCCGGGGTCGGCGTGCATCACCGAAATGACCGCTTGGAGCAGACGGGCGCTCTCGACGCCGTCGAGTTCGCCGGAAAGCACCAGGTTGGGCGGCTGGACGGCGATGCGGAGGCGTGAGATGAAGGGGTCAGGGTTCATCGGATCGCTCCCTGTTGCCGGCGTCCGTGTCCCCTCACTTCTGAAAGTCGCCGACGCCGCAGGCTCCACGCTACCCCTGTGGGCCAGCGCGCGGACATCATGCCGCCGTCTTCTGGGTGATTTCCCTTCCCAGGAGCCAGGCCGTGATCCGGTCGGCGCTCTGCGGGCGGGCGATGCCGTACCCCTGGGCCAGGTCGCACCCGAAGCCGCGCAGCCGCTCGAAGATGTCGGCGTCCTCCACGCCCTCGGCGACGATGTGCATACCGAGGGAGTGCGCGAGTTGCACGGTGCTGTGCACGATCGCGGCGCTGCGCGGATCGGAGACGCAGCGGCTGACGAACGTCCGGTCCAGTTTGAGGTCGTCGACCGGCAGCACCCGCAGGTAGCTGAGGCTGGAGTAGCCGGTGCCGTAGTCGTCGACGGCGAGCCGGATACCCATCTCGCCGAGTCGTCCCAGCTGGGCGAGCGCCTCGTCGGCGTCGGTCATCAGGACGCTCTCGGTGACCTCGAGTTCGAGGGCGGTGATCGGCAGGCCGTACCGGCGCAGCAGCTCGCCGACCTGCTCGGGGAACGCCGGGTCGCGCAGGTCGGAGACGGACAGGTTGACCGCCACCGGCACCGAGAGGCCGGCGTCGAGCCAGGCGCGGCTCTGCCGGCAGGCGAGGTCGAGCACGACGGCGGTGATCCGGCCCATCAGGTCGGCGCTCTCCGCCGTGTAGAGGAACGCGTCCGGATAGACCAGCCCGCGGGTGGGGTGCTGCCAGCGGACCAGCGCCTCGACGCCGGTCACCCGGGCGTCCGCGTCGACGGTCACCTTCGGCTGGTAGTGCAGCACCAGTTCGCCGCGTTCCAGGCCGGTCCGCAACTCCTCGAGCATGGTGAGCCGGGCCCGGGCGTGGTCGTCGAGGCCGGTGGCGAAGACCGGGCCGCCGCCGTGCCCGGACTTGGCGGCGTACATGGCGACGTCGGCCCGGCGCAGCAGCGTGGAACGGTCGGCGCCGTCGTCGGGGCAGAGGGCGATGCCGACACTGGCGTCGACGTGCAGGTCCACCTCCGGCAGTACGAACGGCTCGCGCAGCGTGCGCAGCACCCCGTCGACGATCTCGGCGGCCCGCTCCCGGCCGGTGCCCGGCATGATCAGCCCGAACTCGTCACCGCCCAGGCGGGCCAGCAGCACGTCACCGCCGAGCGACTCGCGCATCCGGGCGCCGACCAGGCGCAGCAGGTTGTCACCGACGTCGTGGCCGAAGCTGTCGTTGACCTCCTTGAACCGGTCGAGGTCGACGTAGGCGACGGCCAGCTCGGGGCCGGGCCGGTCGAGTTCGGAGTCGAGACGTTCGACGAAGAACCGCCGGTTGGCCAGCCCGGTCAGCTCGTCGGTGCGGGCCAGGCGGCGGGCGGCACCGAGGGCCTCAGCGGTGCGGACGCTGGCCAGCATCCGGATGATGCCGGCGGCGATCGCGGTCCCGGCGAGCACACTGCTGACCGCGTCCACGGTGTGGTCGGTCAGCGCCGCGTACAGCAGCAGACCGAGGCAGAACACGGCCAGGACGGACGGGACCACGGTGCTCAGCAGCACGCTGGGCCGGCTCGCCCGGATCCGCCCGTCCGGCTGCCGGGCGGCCAGTGCCAGCACGATCAACCCCAAGATCCACATCAGATCGACCCAGGGGGGTACGTCCGCGCCCTGCCACAGCAGCACCATGCTGACCGCGTCGGCGGTGGCGAACAGACCCATCCCGGCGATCAGCAGTCCGAGCACCCGGTCGGCCCGCCAGCCGCACAGCGCCCAAGCGCCGAGCAGGCAGCCGGTGACGGCGATGTCGGCGAGCGGGTAGGCGGCGTTCACGACGACGCCGAGCATCGTCGAGTGCGGGGCGGGTTCGACCGCGGCCAGGATCGGCACCGAGGTCAGCGACGACACCGCGGCGGCGGCGATCACCCCGTCCATCCAGGCCGTGCCGCTGACCCGGGGCAGCCGGCGCCGCAGCAGCAGTACCAGGGCGGTCCCGAAACACGGGTAGAAGGCCAGCCACAGCGGGTCGGCCGGGGTCACCAGGGGCTCCGGGTCCAGTTCCCGGACGAACAGCCACCAGTACAGGTTCCCGGTGGCGTAGGCGAGCAGGCCCGCGGCGAGGAAGGGCCAGGCGGGGCCGGTACGGCGGGCGTGCACCGCCACGAGCAGGCCGGGCGCGAAGTGCAGGGCGTTCTGCACGAGGCCCGCGGCGGCGCCGCCGGAGAAGCCGTTCCCGTACGTGACGACGACCACGTGGAGCAGCAGCAGGACGCCGAGGCCCCACCACGCCGCTCGCTCACGCCGTGTCATCTCCGAGAACAGGGATGCGGGCCGCACGTCCCAACTATCGGACCCCGGAGGGGGATCTTGAGTGTTACCAGCGTCTCCCGGTCGCCCGGCAGGGCTGACGAGCCGGACCGCGGCCGGCCACGTCGAGCTGCTGGTGCTCGGGCAGCCGGGTGCCGAGAGCGGCCAGATGCACCGTGGCGACCACCTCGACGGTCTCGCCGGCGGGCAGGGTGATCCGCGTACCCGGCGGGGCTACGGTGTCCGGAGGACAGAGCACGGTGGCGCCGTCCGGGCGCCGGGCGATGACGCAGGGGCCGACGGGCACCGGGCTCCGGCCGGGCGCCGCCACCTGGACGGTGCAGGCCTCGTCGACGTGGAGCAGAGCGAATTCGAGCCAGTTCACCCTGTCAAGATTGCCCGAGACCGTGCGTTCCAATCGTCGTGGCAGGATCGCCGGATGCCGTACTACTCCGCCGCCGACGGTCTGCGCCTGTGGTATGAGGTGGCCGGGGACGGACCGCCGCTCCTGGTGCTGCCCGGCGGACCCGGCATGGACGTGCGCTACCTCGGCGATCTGGGCGGCCTGTCGGCGGTTCGCGGGCTGGTCCTGGCCGATGCCCGGGCCGGTGGCCGTTCGGAGGTTCCCGAGGACCGGTCGACGGTCTCGTTCACGGCGCAGGCCGACGACCTGGACGCGCTGCGGGAGCATCTGGGGCTGGACCGGGTGGACATCCTGGCGCACTCGGCGGGATCGCTGACCGCCCAGGAGTACGCGGTGCGGCGTCCCGGCCGGGTGCGGCGCCTTGTGCTGGTGACGCCGATCGGGCGGGCGGGGCGGGACATCGACCGGGCCGAGGTGGCCGCGATCCGGGCCGCCCGTGCCGCCGAGCCCTGGTATCCGCAGGCCGCGGACGCGACGGGGCCGTTCGCGGCGGCACGGATGGCGCCGTTCCACTGGCACCGGTGGACGCCCGCGCGGCGGCGCGAGTACGTGCCGGGGCACGCCAACGCGCTGCCGTGGTTCCGGGAGGCGTTCTATGCGGGTACGGCCACGCCGGGGCCGGTGCTCGCGCCGGCGCTGGTGCTGGCCGGGGCCTCGGACGGGATGATCGGCACGGCGCCGGCGCGGCTGGTGGCGGGCGCTCACCCGTACGCCCATCTTGAAGTCATGACCGAATCCGGTCACCGGCCGTGGGTGGAGCAGCCCGAACAGTTCGTCAAGCTCGTCGAGGACTTCCTAGGAGCCTGAATTGGCCAGTTCGCGGCGGGAGGTGACGCCGAGCTTGGTGAAGACCTTGCGGAGGTGCCACTCGACCGTGCGCGGGCTGAGGAACAGGACCGCCCCGATCTCCGGGTTCGTCCGTCCCGCGGCGGCCAGCCTGGCGATCTGCGACTCCTGAGAGGTGAGCTCCGCCCGTACCCCCGTTGATCTTTTCCGGACAGTCTCCCCGGTGGCCAGCAACTCACGCCCGGCCCGTTCGGCGAAGCCCTCGGCACCCATCGCCGCGAACGCGTCGTATGCCGGGCGCAGCTGGAGCCGCGCGTCGGCCCGCCGGTTCTCGCGCCGCAGCCACTCGCCGTACAGCAGCCGCGCCCGCGCGGTCTGCAGGTCCAGCCGGGTGGTCGCGAGCTGCTCGATCGCCTCCCGGTAGTGCTCCTCCGCCCGGCCGGCGGGTCCGGCGAGCGCGTCCGCCAGGGCCCGCGTGCCGCGAGCCCATCCGCCTTCGACGACGGCGGCACGCGCGGCGAGGCGGTCCCGGGCCTCTTCGGCAAGATCCATTTCGTGGGTACGGGCAGCCGCCTCGACGAGCTCACCGAGACCCCACCGGAACACGGCCAGGTCCTCGTGCCCGGTGGCCTCCCGGGCCGCCGCCAGCGCGGCCGGGTAGTCGCCGAGCCCGTTGTGCAGCACCGCCCGCGCGTATCCGGCCACCCCGAGCAGCCAGCCCACCCCACCCTCCTCGGCCTCCGAGCGCAGCGACTCGATTCGTTCCAGCGCCGGACCGGAGCGGCCCCGGTGGGCGGCCAGGATCGCGGCGGTCGCCGGATGCGGGGACGGGCCGGTCGCGTACGCCAGCGCCTCCGCCTCGTCGAGCAGGTCGGACGCGTCGGCGAACCGGCCCGCGTAGAGCAGCGCCGTGGCCCGGAACGTGAGCGCACTGGGCAGCAACGCGAGCAGCCCCTCGCGGCGGGCGACCGTCACCGTCCGCTCGGTGCGTGACAGGAACCCGGCGTCGTCGAAGACCTCGTGCTCGGCCATCCCTGCCATCCACTGCAGGTCCAGGTCGCTCTCCGCGCTGACCGAGGCCAGCGCCCGGGTGAACAGCGGCGCGGCGGCCGCGTGCCCGTCCAGGCTCCACGCCGTGAAGGCGGCCAGCAGGCGTCCGGCCGGCTCGTCGCCGGGCGGCACGTTCCGGGCGGCCTCGGCGGCCCGGCGTAGGTCGCCGGGCGCGAACCGGCCGGCGTTCGCGGCCGCGCCGAGCGCCGAAAGGTAGGTGGCCCGGGACGCGGCAGGGTCCAGGACGGCCAGCTTCCCGGCCGCCTCGAGCAGCGGGTTCACGGCCGACCGGCCGGCGTTGACGGTGAACGCCACCCGCGCCCGGAGGCGCTCGATCCCGGCCTGGCGCACCGGGTCGTACGGGCCGAGTTCGGCGGCGGCGAGCAGCTCCGGCACGGCGGCGACGGCACCGGAGGCGAATCGGGCGCGGGCGGCGGCCAGGGTACGGGCGGCGCGGGCCTCCGGGTCGAGGGTGAGTTCGGCGGCCCGTTCCAGGAACGAGGCGGCCGCGGCCCGTCCGCCCCGGGCCAGGGCGCGGCCGGCGGAGCGTTCCAGTTCCGCGGCGACGTCCTCGTCGGGGCCGATCGCGGCGTGCGCGCGGTGCCAGGCGCGCCGGTCCGGGTCGCGGTCGCCGTCGGTGACCTCGGCGAGCGCGTGGTGGACGGCCCGCAGGTCGCCGGCCGCGGCCGAGCGCCAGACGGCCGACCGGACGAGCGGGTGCCGGAACCGGACCCGCGCACCGAGTTCGACGAGGCCGGCCGTCTCCAGGGGCGCGGCCGCCGCCGGGCCGATCTCCAGCCGGGCGGCCGCGCGCCAGAGCAGCGGCACGTCGCCGACCGGTTCGACGGCGGCGGCCAGCAGCAGGCGGCGGGAGTCGGCGGGCAGGGCCTCGACGCGGCGCTGGAAGGTCGCCTCCACCCGATCGGCGACGCTGCCGTCCTGGGCGGCTCGCTGGCCGCCGTACCCGAAGGCCAGTTCGGCCGGGGACAGATCGCGGGGCAGTTCGAGCAGGGCCAGCGGGTTGCCGCGGGTCTCGGCGATGATCCGGTCGCGGACATGGGCGTCGACCAGGCCGGGCAGCACCGAGTCGAGCAGCAGCCGGGCCTCGGCCTCCGGCAGGCCCTCCACCACCAGCTCGGGCAGGCCCGCGAGCTGAGCGCCGCGGACCCCGAAGATCAGGGCCACCGACTCGGAGTCCAGCCTCCGGGCCACGAAGGTGAGGATGACCTCGGACATCCGGTCCAGCCACTGGGCGTCGTCGACCACGCAGATCAGCGGCTGCCCGGCGGCGGCCTCGGCGAGCAGGCCGAGCACCGCGAGACCGACGATCAGTCCCTCCGGCGGGCGGCCGCTGCTCAGGCCGAACGCGGTCGACAGCGCCTCGCGCTGCGGCTCGGGCAGCTTGCCGAGGTGCTCCAGCAGGGGCGCGCAGAGCTGCTGCAGCGCAGAGTAGGCCAGCTCGGTCTCCGGTTCGACGCCCGCGGAGCGCAGCACCCGGCCGGCCGGCGCGTGCCCGGTCAGGTAGTCCAGCAGCGCGGACTTGCCGACGCCGGCCTCGCCGCGGACCACGAGAACACGGCTGTGACCGGCGCGTACGTCGCGCAGCAGCCGGTCGAGGGTGTCACGCTCGCGGTGGCGTCCTCGCAGTTCCACAGCCCGCTGCCCCCTTCGCCCGGTGCCGGTCCCCGGCGTCGGCACACTACCGGGCCCGGGTGTCCGCCAGGGTCATACCCGGGTTCGACGCGGTCCGTCCGGCGGCGAGGCTCTCCTCATGTCGACGATTCGCTTCCACAAAACCATGAGGGTGACCCCCGAGCAGTTCCTCGCCGCGATCACCGATTTCGGCCCGGGCCGGTCGAAGATCTTCGGCAACAGCGCGGACGAGGCGCTGCGGGTGCACGAGCTGGGTCCGACGTACGCGGACGTGACCGAGGGCGGCGGCGGTGTCTGGGAGCGGCTCAGCTACGACTGGTCGGACCCGGACCGGATCGTGATGACGACGACCGACTCCAACGTGTGGGGTGGCGCGTCGGGGCACACCTACACCCTGACCCGCCGGCCGGACGGCACCACGATCCTCGACGCGGTGGTGGTCCGGGACGGCCGGAACCTCAAGGGCAGGGTGGTCGGCTTCCTGCTGGGCACGGTCGCGAAGCCGTTCCTGGGCAAGGCCCTCGACCGGACCATCAGGGCGGTCGAGGAGCGTACGCACGCGTGACGCACCAACGGCCCGTGCCCCACGCGCGGTGACGTGGGGCACGGGCCGGATCGGAGGGGTTCAGGAGCCGAGGCCGGCGGCCCGGGCCATGTGGGCGGCGTACCAGGCGGGCCAGTTCTCGTCGTGGCGTCCGCCGAGCTCGCCGGCCTCGTACTCGCCGTGGGCGGTCGCGGCGTCGCGGAGGGCCTGCTCGACCTCGGCGACCGAGCCGTAGACGACGTGGCTGATCCGGCCCGGGCCGCGCTGGGTGACCTCCTGCAGGAAGAACTCGTTGCCGTCCGGGTCGGTGAAGGACAGGAACGAGCCGTAGGACTGCCGGTCGGGGTGCGGGCCACCGGCCCGGGCAGCGGTTCCCGCATGGTGGAAGACGCCGCCCGTGTCGTGGAAGACCTCGCTCACCTCGACCCCGTGGGCGGTCAGGTGCTCGTGGGCGGCGAGGATGTCGTCCACGACGATGTGGACGCCCTTGGACGTGCCGGGCCCGGCGTCGGTGACACCCGAGCCGATGATGATCGACGCGGCCGATCCGGGCGGGGTGAGGTGCACGACCCGGAAGCCGCCGGGGCCGGAGAAGTCGACGTCCTCGCGGAAGCCGATGTTCTTGTAGAACTCGCGGGACCGGTCCACGTCCGAGACCGGCAGCACCACGACCTCGATCTTGAAGTCCACCATCGTCTTGCTCCTCACAGCGTTTCGGTGACAGCAACGACTCTCGCTCGGCGGACCCCCGGGTCGCCCCAGGGTGAATCCCTGGTCCGGCCCCGGGCGGCTCACCGGTATCGGCAAACACTGGAAAAAGGCCTCTGAGCTGGGATAAAACGGGCTAGACGTAAGCCTTATTCCGGATGAAACGGGGCGTAACCACCGTGACCAGTTCAGTGAAACCGGCGGAAACCCGTGAGGAACAGGACCAGAAGTATCGGCAGAGTCTCAGCACCACTGCCGCACGGAACCTGACCCACACCACCAAGTCCGTCCCGCAGATGCAGGAGATCTCCTCCCGGTGGCTGCTGCGGAAGCTGCCCTGGGTCGAGGTGGCCGGCGGCACCTACCGGGTGAACCGGCGGATGACCTACCGGCTCGGGGACGGCCGGCTCACCTTCACCAACACCGGCGCAGTGGTCCAGGTGGTCCCGACGGAGCTGCGCGAGATCGCGGTCCTCGGCGGCATCGACGACGAGGAGCTGCTGAGCGCCATCGCCGACCGGTTCGTCCAGCAGGAGTACCAGCCCGGTCAGGTGATCGTCGAGTTCGGCTCGGTCGCCGACAACCTGTACCTGATCGCGCACGGCAAGGTGGACAAGGTCGGCGTCGGCACCTACGGCGACCCGCTCAGCATCGGCGTGCTGGCCGACGGCGAGAAGTTCGGCGAGCGGGTGCTCGTCGAGGACGAGCCGATCTGGGGGTACACCGCCAAGGCGATGACCGCCGTCACCATCCTGGCGCTGCCCCGCTCCGCGTTCGCCGAGCTGATCGCTCGCAGCGAGATGCTGCGCGATCACGTCGAGGGGTTCCGGGCCAACAGCCGCCGCCCGCAGAACAAGCACGGTGAGGCCGAGATCGCGGTCGCCGCCGGCCACACCGGCGAGCCCACGCTGGCCGGGACCTATGTCGACTACGAGACCAACCCCCGCGAGTACGAGCTGAGCGTCGCCCAGACGGTCCTGCGCATCCACACCCGTGTCGCGGATCTCTACAACGAGCCGATGAACCAGCTGGAGCAGCAGCTGCGCCTGACCGTCGAGGCACTGCGCGAGCGCCAGGAGTACGAACTGGTCAACAACCGCGAGTTCGGCCTGCTGCACAACGCCGACCTGCGGCAGCGCATCCACACCCGCAGCGGCCCGCCGACCCCGGACGACCTCGACGAGCTGCTGTCGATGCGGCGCAGCACGAAGTTCTTCCTGGCGCACCCGCAGGCGATCGCCGCGTTCGGGCGCGAGTGCAGCAAGCGGGGCATCTACCCGCCGCCGGTGGAGATGGACGGCCACACGGTCCCGTCCTGGCGCGGTGTGCCGATCCTGCCGTCCGGCAAGATCCCGATCAGCCACACCCACACCACGTCGATCCTGGCGATGCGGACCGGGGAGGCGGACCAGGGTGTGGTCGGCCTGCACCAGACCGGGCTGCCGGACGAGTACCAGCCGGGACTCAACGCACGGTTCATGGGGATCAGCGAGCAGGCGATCATGTCGTACCTGGTGAGCGCCTACTATTCGGCGGCGGTGCTGGTGCCGGACGCGCTCGGCATCCTCGACCACGTCGAGCTGTCCCACTGATGTCCGTAATCTCCGACATCTCGGGCTCACCGCCTCCGGACCTCGCCCGCCTCCTGCCGCCACCGCTCGGCATGTCCGCGATGCGCGCCTTCGCCGGACCCCTGGTCGCGCCGCCCCGGGACGACCAGTTGTTCTGCCCCGACGCGATCAGGGACGACCCGGCCCTGGGAGACCTCGTCGACGACATGCTCGTCGATTGGGCGAGAAGTGTAGGTATCTACGACGGCAACCTGGACAAGCTGAGGTCGTACGGCTTCGGCCGATACATGATGCTCGCCCACCCCGCCGTCAACGACCCGGACCGCCTGCTCATGGCCACGAAATGCCTGGTCGCCGAGTGGGCCGCCGACGACTACTACGTCGACGAGGTGGAGCTCGGCGCCGACCCGGCGGTGGTCGGCTCCCGGATGGCCAGGCTGCTGTCGATCGTCGACCCGGCGCAGCTGGTCCCGCGCTACGCCACCGACATGGCCGGGTACCACCGGCTGGAGCCGATCTCGGAGGCGTTCCGCACCGCCATGGAGCACCTGGCCCGCTACGCCACCTCGGCCCAGATGGGCCGCTTCCAGCACCAGATGGCGATCCTCTTCCTGGCGTGGACGCAGGAGGCGGACTGGCACGTCAACAAGCGCACCCCGCCGGTCTGGGAGTACCTCGTCCAGCGGCATCTCAACAGCTACCTGCCGCCGATGATCCTGATCGACGTGCTGGCCGGCTACGAGCTGTCGCCGCACGAGTTCTACCACCCGGACGTGCGCCGCGCCTTCACCACCGCCGGCAACGCGGCGGTGCTCGTCAACGACCTGCACTCGGGTTCACGCGAGTCGGAGAACGACTTCAACCTGCCGCGCGTGCTCGAACTCAACGAGGGCCTGCCGAAGAAGCAGGCCGTCGCCCGGACCGTCGAGATCCACAACGAGCTCATGCACACCTTCGTGGGGCTGGCCGCCCAGCTCAGCGCGACCGGATCGCCGAACATGCGGCGCTTCCTCGCCGACACCTGGGCCTGGCTCGGCGGCAGCCGCCGCTGGCACGCCACCACCGGCCGATACAACAAGAACGGGAGCCGATCATGACCAGCACCATCCTGCGTACGAGCTTCGAGAAGTCGGTAGCCGCGTACTGGAACACCAACCAGGACGACCCGGTGAACCTGCGCCTCGGCGAGGTCGACGACCTCTACCACCACCACTATGGCGTCGGCCCGTACGACCCCGCGGTGCTGGACGGCCCGGTCGAGACCCGTGAGCAGCGGATCATCGCCGAGTTGCACCGCCTGGAGAGTGCCCAGGCCGACCTGCTGCTGGACCACCTGGGCCCGATCACCGCCGACGACATGATCCTGGACGGCGGTTCCGGCCGCGGCGGCACCAGCATCATGGCCCACCAGCGGTTCGGCTGCGAGGTCGACGGCGTCTCGATCTCCGAGTACCAGGTCGGCTTCGCCAACGAGCAGGCCGCCCGCCGCGGGATCAACGCCCGGGTCCGCTTCCACTTCCGCAACATGCTCGAGACCCAGCTGCCGGCCGGTACCCGCCAGGCCATCTGGACGAACGAGACCACCATGTACGTGGACCTGTTCGACCTCTACACGGAGTTCGCCCGCCTGCTCAAGTTCGGCGGCCGCTACGTCTGCATCACGGGCTGCGCCAACGACGTGACCGGCCTGCGTTCCAAGGCCGTCAGCAAGATCAACGAGCACTACACGTGCGACATCCACCCGCGCAGCCAGTACTTCAAGGCCCTGGCCGCCAACGGTCTGGTCCCGATCAACGTGGTCGACCTGACCGAGGCGACCATCCCGTACTGGCAGCTGCGCGCGAAGTCCGACGTCGCAACGGGCATCGAGGAGGCGTTCCTGACCGCCTACCAGGAGGGCAGCTTCCACTACCTGCTGATCGCCGCCGACCGCATCTGACCCTCCACGGCCGGGCGCGGTGCCGCCGCCACGCCCGGCTCATCACCTCTCCTCCGGCGCGCGGCCGAATCCGGTCCGAGATACCACGCCGGGGAGCCCGGCCACCGACCTGCTGGAAGGCCGCGAACGGCACCTTCGACCCGCCGCCCCGACAGCGTCGCCGGACGACGGCCGCCCTGGAGATCCTCGCCCACGTCGCGATCTGTGCGGCGGCCATCGTCACGTTCGGCGGACCGGCCTCCGCGATCACCTTCTGGGTGACCGTGCTCGGTGGCGGGACCGCGCTGTTCATCGCGACCCAGGTCTCGTCGCATCGGAACACCCGCAGACGCTGACCGCCCGGCTGATGGATCAGATCAGGCGCGGACCAGTGGGGTGGCGATCTCTCGGGCGTGGTCGGTCCACGGGGCCGGGCGCATGGTGGCGGCGTCGAGGCGGACGTTGACGCGGCGGCCCTCGGCGTAGACGACCGCGCCGTCGAGGGAGGTCACGCGGAAGCCGTACGCCGCACTGGTGTTGCCCAGTTTGTCGAGCCAGAAGTGGATGGCGATGTCGCCCACGCCGGTCACCGGCTGGTGGAAGGTGATCGCGTACTCGCGGACCACGTTGAACGCGTCCGGCGTGGTCGGCCGGCCTCCGGTGAAGGAGACGCCCCGCTCGGTCCACCACTTGGTGACGGCCCGCTCGACGAGTACGGCGTACCGCGAGTTGTGCAGGATGCCCATGGCGTCGAGGTCGTCGAAGTGCACGGGGGTGTGCTCGACGACGCCGTAGGAGATGGTCGCGGTGGTCATGAGAGCTCCGGAAGGATCGTCGGGTCGGTGCTGATGGCGCGCAGGTGGCCGAGCAGGGCGCGGCGTGCCTGGCGGTACGTGGTGTCGGCACCCAGGACGGGTGCCTGCATGACGGCGCAGACGCCGAGGGCCTCGGTCTGGTAGGCCAGCGCCGCCGGGTCGGTGTCGTCGCGCAGGTCGCCGAGGGTGACGGCGTCGGTGGCCAGGCCCGTCAGGAACGTCATCCAGTCGGTCTGCTCGGCGGCCAGACGGTCGCGGACGGTGCCGGGGCGGGCGTTGAACTCGAAGTGGGCATTGGCGAAGAAACAGCCACCGGGCAGCACCTTCGCCTCGTAGAACGCGATCCGCCGCTCGTGCACCGCCCAGAGCCGCCGGACTCCGGCGGGGGCGCTCAGCGCGGGGCGGATCACCCGGTCGGTCCACTGGACGCGGGCCTGGTCGATGACGGCGAGCTGCAGGGCCTCCTTGGAGCGCCAGTGCGCGAACAGGCCGGACTTGCTGACGCCGAGCGCGTCGGCGACCTGGCTGAGCGACAGCCCGTCGAGGCCGGACACGGTGGCGAGCAGGAGCGCCTGCTCCAGCACCGCGCTGCGGGTCCGCTCCCCGCGGATGAGTCTGCCGTCCTGCGTCATGACAGCCAACCTACAAAACGACCGACCGTTCGTAAATATAAGTCGGGTCACACCGTCCGATCCAGCATGTGGGACTCTTCCCCGGCGCAACTACCGGTTCAGGAAAAGGAGACGCAGCTCAACAGGCACACGGAGTCCGGCGCAGGTGGCGCAGCCGCCCATCACTTCCCCCATCTCCTATGAAGTAAATAGGTTAAGCGCCGAGGGAGGTGAGGCGGTGAGGACGCAGATGACAGAACCGCGCAGGCGCCGGGCCGACCGGGCCCGGCAGGTCGCTGACGTGCTGCGTCACCAGGTGCTCTCCGGCGCGTTCCCGGCCGGGACGCTGCCCGCCGAGTCGCAGCTCTGCCACGACTTCGCCGCCTCCCGCAACACCGTCCGCGAGGCCCTCGGCCTGCTCGCCGCCGAAGGGCTGGTCGAACGGCTCCCGGGCGTCGGCACGCTGGTGTGCTCGGCCAAGTACGCCCACGGCCTCGACCGGCTCGCCGGACTGGCCGAGACGCTGCACCACCAGGGCAGCATCACCAACCGGGTCCGCACCGTCGGGCTCGTCGACCCGCCGGCCGTGGTGGCGCGCCGGCTCCGGGTTCCGGACGGCGAACAGGTCGTCTACCTGGAGCGGGTCCGCAGCCTCGACGGCACGCCGGTCTCGCTCGACCTCACCTACCTGCCGCAGGACATCGGCGTCCCGCTGCTCGCCGAGGACCTGGCCGGGCGGGACGTCTTCGTGCTGATCGAGGAGCTGACCGGGCAGAGCCTGGGCCACGCCGACATCAGCATCGAGGCCGTCAACGCCGACTCGCACAGCGCCGACCTGCTCGGTGTCGCCGACCGGGCCGCCCTGCTCATGGTCGACCGGCTCACCCATCTCGCCGACGGCCGCCCAGTCGACCTGGAGTGGATCCGGTTCCGCGGCGACCGGCTGACCCTGCTCAGCCGCCTGCACCGTTTCTGATTCCCCACACAGCACCGCTATTCCGGGAGACCCCCATGCCTCTGGTCAATCAGCGTGTCGACGTACCGGTGACGATCGACCCGAACCTCTGCATCGACGAGTGCACCCTCTGCGTGGACATGTGCCCGCTCGACTCGCTGGCCATCGACCCGGACACCAGCAAGGCGTACATGCACGTGGACGAGTGCTGGTACTGCGGCCCCTGCGCGGCCCGCTGCCCCACCGGCGCGGTGACCGTCGACATGCCGGTACTGATCCGATGAGGCGGGCGGCACTGGCGGGCACACTCCTGCTCGCTCTGAGCGGCTGCACCGTGGCCGGCGACCGGGCCGAGGCCGGCGTCGAACAGGTCGTCGTCGGCTACCAGTCCAAGACGATCAACACGGTCACCGCGGGCACGCTGCTGCGGGCCAAGGGCTTCCTCGAACAGCGGCTCGGCGGGAAGTACGACGTGGTCTGGCAGGACTACGACACCGGCGCCCCGATCACCGCGCAGATGATGGCCGGGAAGATCGACATCGGGTCGATGGGCGACTATCCGCTGCTCATCAACGGTGCTCGCGGCCAGCAGTCGGAGCAGACCCGGACGAGGATGATCGCGGTCACCGGCTACAACCGGCGCGGGGCGCTCAACACCGTGGTGGTCGCCAGGGACTCCCCCGTGGCCACGCTGTCCGGCCTGCGCGGCAAGGTGGTCTCGACCAGCGTCGGCTCGGCCGCGCACGGCCTGTTCGTGCAGGCGCTGCGCAAGGCGGGGCTGACCGACACCGACGTCAAGGTGGAGAACCAGCAGCCGCAGGTCGGAGCGTCGGCGCTGCAGTCCGGCAACGTCGACGCGTTGTCGCAGTTCGTCGCCTGGCCGGGTCTGCTCGTGCATCGCGGTGAGGCGAAGGTGCTCTACGACGGTGGCGCGCTCGAGGTGCCGACCCTGCACGGCACGGTCGTCCGGCAGCAGTACGCCGACCAGCGTCCCGATGTGGTGAAGGCGTTCCTCGCGGCTCAGCAGGACGCCACCGACTTCCTCTGGAGACACCCGCTGGAGGCCGCCGAGATCGTGGCGAAGGCGACCGGGCTGCCCGCCGAGGTGGTCTACCTCTACAACGGCGCGAACGGCATCGCCACCTTCGACCTGCCGATCCGGCCCGAGTTCCGGGCCGCGCTCGAACAGGACGTGCCGTTCCTCAAGTCGATCGGTGTGCTGCAGGGCATCGATCTGGACGCGTTCGTCGACGACAGCCTGGTGCCGGCCGGCGGCGGCACGCCGGGAGCCGTGCTGAGCGGCACCGACGCGATCTGCGGGACCGCGGTGACCGATCCGGCGCTGGCCGGGGAGCTGTGGCTCGCCGGGGAGAACACCACGATCGCGACGACGGACCCGACGTGCCTGGTCAAGGCGGTCCGGGCGGCCAAGGCGTCAGGCAGACAGATCAGGGCGGCGTACGTTCCGGACGCGACCACCGGCACGCGATGGTTCGCCGACAAGAGCACCTGGGTCCAGGACGGCGCCCGGTTCCTGCCGTTCGTCACCGAGGCGGCCGCGAAGACGTTCAGCACCGGCCACCCGGGGTCGCGCGTTCTCTCGTACGACCAATTGGTGAACGAATCATGACCACCGCCGTCGCCGCGCCGCCCGGCCGCACCCGGACCACCCCGAGCCCGAAGCGGCCGCCGGGCCGCCAGGCGAGACGCTGGCTGATCCGGATCGCCTCCCTGGTCACCGCCCTGCTGCTCTGGGAGTGGCTGACCGTGACCGACGTGACCGCCTGGATCCGTTTCGATCGGCTGCCGACGCCGGTCGAGGTGGCCGGTCAGCTGTGGACGCTGCTGGGTGATCCGCTGTACTACCTGGACATCGCGCAGAGCCTTGTCCGCATCCTGACCGGTTTCGCCCTTGCGGCCGTCTTCGGGATCGCGGCCGGGATCGCGGTGGCCCGCTCGTGGCTGCTGTCCGACATCCTGCAGCCGCTGTTCGAGGTGGTCCGCCCGATCCCGGCGATCGCCCTGGTCCCGGTCGCGATCCTGCTGTTCCCGCGCAACGAGCAGGGCATCGTGTTCATCACGTTCACCGCGGCGTTCTTCCCGATCCTGGTCAGCACCCGGCACGCGGTCCGTGCGCTGCCGGCCGTCTGGGAGGACGCGGTCCGCACCATGGGCGGCGGCCGGTGGCGAGTTCTGATCAGCGTGGTGCTGCCCGGGGCGCTACCGGGCGTGTTCAGCGGCCTGTCGGTCGGGATGGGCGTCTCGTGGATCTGCGTGATCTCCGCCGAGATGATCTCCGGCGACTTCGGCGTCGGCTACCGCACCTGGCACGCGTACACGATCGTCGACTACCCGGCCGTACTGGTCGGCATGATCACCATCGGGGTGCTGGGCTGGCTGACCGCCGGACTGGTCGAACTGCTCGGCCGGCGGATCGTGGGTGAGCGATGAGTCTCGCCTTTCACCTCGAGGACGTCAGCCTCGGGCACGGCTCGGAGATCGCGGTCCGTGGGCTCGACCTGGACGTCCGGCCCGGTGAGGTGCTGGTCGTGGTCGGCGCCTCCGGCTGCGGCAAGTCGACCCTGTTGCGCACCCTCGCCGGACTGCTGCCGTCTCTCGGTGGCAGCGTGCTCGCCGACGGCGCCCCGATCACCGGCCCGTCCCCGGACCGCGCCATGGTGTTCCAGGACGACGCGCTGCTGCCGTGGCGCAGCGCGCGCCGCAACGTCGAACTGCCGCTCGCGATCCGCCGGATCCCGCGCCCGCAACGCCGCGCCACGGCCGAGCAATGGCTGGGCCAGGTCGGACTCGGTGACCAGGCCCACCGGCGGCCGCGGCAACTCTCCGGCGGCATGCGCCAGCGGGTGCAGCTGGCCCGTACCCTCGCCGGAGAACCTCGTGCCGTCCTCATGGACGAGCCGTTCGGAGCCCTGGACGCGCAGACCCGCGGCGCCATGCAGCGCTTGCTCGTCGATGTACTGAAGAACACCCCGGCGACCGTCGTCTTCGTCACCCACGACGTCGACGAGGCACTGTTCATCGGCGACCGGGTGGCGGTCCTCGCGCCCGGCGGCATCCGCACGATCGTCGACGTACCCGAACCCCGTGACCCCGCGACCCGCGGCACTCCCCTGGTCCGCGCGGCCCGGGAGTCGCTGCTCGCCGCCCTGTTCCAACGGAGCCCCGCATGACCCGTCATCTGGAGACCGACGTCCTCGTGATCGGCGGCGGCACCGCCGGGACGATGGCCGCACTGTCGGCCGCGACCGCCGGAGCGAACGTGCTGCTGCTGGAGAAGGCCCACGTGCGGCACTCCGGCGCGCTCGCCATGGGCATGGACGGCGTCAACAACGCGGTCATTCCGGGCAAGGCGACCCCCGAGGATTACGTACGGGAGATCACGCGCGCCAACGACGGCATCGTCGACCAGCGCACCGTCCACCAGACCGCCACCCGTGGGCACGCCATGGTGCAGCGGCTGGAGAGTTACGGGGTCAAGTTCGAGAAGGACGAGTACGGCGAGTACGCGGTCCGGCAGGTCCACCGGTCCGGCCGGTACGTGCTGCCGATGCCCGAGGGCCGTGACATCAAGAAGGTCCTCTACCGCGTGCTGCGGCGGCGTGACATGCGGGAGAAGATCCAGATCGAGAACCGCGTGATGCCGGTACGGGTACTCACCGACGCCGGCCGGGCGGTCGGTGCGGCCGGTTTCGACACCCGCAGCGGCGAGTTCGTCACGGTCGCCGCCAACGCGGTCGTCCTGGCGACCGGAGCGTGCGGGCGGCTCGGGCTGCCGGCCAGCGGCTACCTCTACGGGACGTACGAGAATCCGACGAACGCGGGCGACGGGTACGCGATGGCGTACCACGCCGGGGCGGAACTGTCCGGAATCGAATGTTTCCAGATCAACCCGCTGATCAAGGACTACAACGGCCCGGCCTGCGCCTATGTGGCCAACCCCTTCGGCGGCTATCAGGTCAACAATCGCGGGGAACGGTTCGTCGACTGCGACTACTGGTCCGGGCAGATGATGTCCGAGGTGGCGCGCGAACTCGAATCCGACCGCGGACCCATCTACCTCAAACTCAGCCACCTGCCGGACGAGACCATCTCGGCGGTCGAGGGGATTCTGCACACCACCGAACGGCCGTCGCGCGGCACCTTCCACTCCGGTCGCGGGCACGATTACCGCACCCACGACATCGAGATGCACATCTCCGAGATCGGGTTGTGCGGTGGCCATTCGGCGTCCGGTGTGTGGGTCGACGAGAACGGGGCGACGACGGTTCCCGGGCTCTACGCGGCCGGCGATCTGGCCTGCGTTCCGCACAACTACATGATCGGCGCGTTCGTCTTCGGTGATCTGGCCGGCACACACGCCGCCGGGCTGCCGGGCCGCCCGTCCGCGCCGCTGCCCGAGGACCAGATCGAGGCCGCGCGCGAGCTCATCCACCGGCCGCAACAGAATCCGGACGGTCCGCCCCAGCAGCAGGTCGAGTACAAACTGCGCCGGTTCGTCAACGACTACGTCGCGCCGCCCAAATCGGCGGCCAAACTGGAGATCGCGGTCGAGACGTTCCAGCGGATGAACGGTGAGATCGACGGCATGGGCGGGCGCACCCCGCACGAACTGATGCGCTGCGTCGAGGTCACCTTCATCCGCGACTGCGCCGAAATGGCGGCGCGGGCCTCGCTCGTACGCACCGAGAGCCGTTGGGGTCTCTATCACGACCGCACCGACCATCCGGAGCGTGACGACGAATCCTGGCTCTATCACCTGAACCTGCGCAAGGGCGCCGACGGGGAGATGGAGTTCATCAAACGACCGGTCGCCGAATACCTGTTTCCCGTCGACGACTACCGGCCTCCGGCCGGGGACGCACCCATCGCGGTCCCGGAACCGCGCCGGTTCACCACGGCGTCACATCGAAGATCCGGCGATCGTACGTCCGGAGGCACATCGACCGGCGCGGCTGCGCGTATCGTCGCCGTCCTTGCTCTGGCCGACCAGCTCACCGCCGGCGGGTCCGATTCCGATCGTCCCGCTGAATCGCCGGGCACCGTGGGGGCGCCCTCTCTCCCCGGGGCGGCCGGCAGCGGCCCGGCTGTCGGGGCGCCGGGCTCCGGGGCGGCTCCGGGCGGGCTGGATTCGGGGCTCGCCGCGTTCGCGACGTATCTGACGGATGATGACGCCGCCGTGCGCCGGACCGCGGTCATGACGCTCACCGAGGTAGCGCCACCCGGTGCGGCCGGCGCCCTGGTCGACGCGCTCGCCGACGCCGACTCGTCGGTGCGCGCGGCAGCCGCGGCCGGACTGCGCGAGCTGGCCGACGTACTTCCCGCCGACGACGCGCTGGCGGCCCGGCTGCGGACCGCCTACGGCAGCACCGACGCCGGAGTCCGTGAGGTCGTCATCGAGCTGCTGCGGGTCATCGGGCTCGGCACGATCGAGGACTTCCGGGCCGGCGCCGAGGACGTCGAGGTGACGGTCCGGCTGCAGGCGGTCCGCGGCCTGGTGCGCCGGGACGATGTCGCGGGCCTGGCCGCCGCCGCCATGGACCCGGCCCGTGAGGTGCGGGTCGCCGCGGCACACGGCTTCGGCACGGTCGGCGACCCGGCGGCCGCGTCCGCGGTGCACCGCCTGATCAGCGACGACGACCCGCTGGTGCGGGCTGCCGCCTGGCAGGCCGCCGCGCCGATCGGCTGCCCCGGCCCGCTGCCGTCACTGGCCGTGGAGGCACTGGGAGAGGCGGCCTGGCAGGTTCGCGAGGGCGCCGCGAAGGCCCTGGCCGCGGCCCCGCCCGAGGTGGCTGTCCCACCGCTGCTGGCCGCCGCCACCGACCCAAACCTCGACGTACGCCGCGCCGCGATCCGCGCTCTCGCCGGCTGGCCGGACCATCCGGACGTGGTGAACGCCCTGGCCACCGCGGCCACCGACGACCCCGACGCCGACGTCCGGGCGTGGGCCCGCCGAGCCCGGGCCGTCCCCGCCTGACCACCGCCGGCCCCAGAGCCGATCAGCCCCCAGTCGCTCACCCCTGGCCGCCCGGCCAGGGCCCGATCAGGCCCCCAAGCCGCTCGTCCGGGCCCGGATCGTCCCGGTCCGGCCTCCGGTCACCAGGGCCAGGAAGTGGTCAGGTCGTCGAGCGGCTCGCCGGGCCACACCACGAAGACCGTGTCGGCGGCGTCGTCGCAGATCAGCTGCGCGCCGCCGACCACGGTCAGCTCTCGGACGACGCACAGGACAGTGGCGGGCTCCGGTCCGCGGAACCCGACGCTCGCCACCCGGTCGTCGCTGGTCGTCACCGCTGCGGGACGGTCGGCGGTGTGGAGGGTGACCTCGCCCAGGCAACCCACGCGGGTGCACTGCGGCGGGCAGTCCGGCAGTTCGAGGCCGGGCACCCGGAACCAGGCCGAACCATGGCCTCCGCCGGTCCTCAGCGCGTCGACGACCTGCGCGGCCGTGGGCAACAGGACGGGTGGCGGTGGCACGTCGGGCACTCCCCGCGACTCGTCGGCCGAGGTGACCCAGGCCCAGTCGTCAGCACCGGCCAGCCGGTGCAGCGGCATGACGTGCATCCACCAACTCACCGGCCCAGTGTGGCAGTCCGTCCCCGGCTGCTCTTGACGCAACCATTGTGATCGTTAACATCTTGGCAATGTCCGTGACTCCGCGGCTAGTCCGCCGTACCACCCTGGTCGCCGCCGTTCTGGTCGCCGCCCTGGTGACGGGCATCGCGGTGCTGCGGGCATACAACGGGGGCATGCCCGCAGCACCGACCGCCGTCGCGCCCAGCGTCTATCCGGAGCCACGGTTCCTGCTCGGCGACGACGGCGTGCACGACCCGACGATCGTCGAGAAGCCGGGCGGCGGCTATCTGCTCGCGCACACCGGCGACAACCTGCGCCTCCGAACCTCGGCCGACTTGGAGACGTTCACCGACGCCGGGCCGGCCTTCCCGGGAGGCGCCGCCTGGACCACCGGTTACACCAAGGGCAGCACGGCTCTCTGGGCGCCGGACATCTCGTACCACAAAGATCGTTTCTATCTTTATTATTCGGCGTCGACTTTCGGCTCGAACCACTCGGCGATCTTCCTGGCCACCAGCACGACGGGCGAGTCCGGCACGTGGACACACCACGGCATGGTGATCGGAAGCAGCCAAGGATCAAACTTCAATGCCATCGACCCTCATCTGTACGTGGATGACGGCGGCCGTTGGTGGCTGACGTTCGGCTCGTTCTGGAGTGGCATTCAACAGATCAGCCTCGACCCGGCGACAGGCCTGCGCTCCGGCGCGGCCATGACCGCACTGGCCACCCGGGGCGACACCGCCGTCGAAGCGCCGTACCTGTCCAAGCACGGTGACCACTACTACCTGTGGCTGTCGTTCGACGCCTGCTGCAAGGGAGCGGCGAGCACGTACCGCACCCTCGTCGGCCGCTCGGACCGCCCGGACGGCCCGTTCACCGACCGCAACGGCACACCGCTGACAGCCGGAGGCGGCACCGAGATCCTTTCCGGACACGGAAGCGTCCACGGCCCCGGCCACCCGGCAGTCCTCGACACCGCCGGCGGCGAGCTGCTGATCTACCACTACTACGCCGACACCGGCACGCCGCACCTGGGCATCAACAGCATCGGCTACGACGCCGACGGCTGGCCCTTCGCCCACTGACCCACCGTCCGCGCGATCTTGTGCGTTCACGGCTGCTGGATCGACGGAACCTCCCATGATCGCCTTCCCCTTGCAGGGCGACAGGCGAGCAGGCGGGCGTGGTCAGGCCCGCCGCGTCGAGAACCCGGGCGATGCCGGACCGCGAGCGGCAAGGCCGACCGCCGCCGCTCCGCTACAGGCGTTCCTGGAGCAGGGGCCTGAGGACCTTGAAGACGTGGGTGTTGGGGTGCTTGCCGGTGAAACGGTCGGCGAACGGACCGTAAGCGGTGACCGGCACGTCCTGGCCGGTGTGGCCGGTCGTGGTCCAGTCGATGACGAAGCTGAAGCCGCTGCCCTTGACCGGGAACGGGCCGTCCTCGACGGAGGCGGAGCCGGCGTCGCCGGACTCGTCGTCGGGATCGACGTCCTCCACGGCGAGGCCACCGGTCTCGTGGTCGCCGGTGACCACGATCAGAGTGTCGCGGTGGCGCTGCGCGTAGCCGAGAGCGACCGCCACCGCGCGGTCCAGCGAGCCCATCGTCTGCAGGGTTCGCTGACCGTTGTTGCGGTGGGCGAACTCGTCGACGCCCTCCTCCTCGATCAGCAGGAAGAAGCCGTCGCGGTCGGTGGAGAGATTGGTGAGGGCTTTCTCGGTCATCGCGGCAAGGCTGACCACCGGGGCGTAGATGTCGCCCTGGCCCTCGGCGCGCTGCTGGAACATCTCCTCGTTGGCGAAGAGGCCGAGCAGCCTGCCCTTGCCGGCGGCGGCCAGCTGGGCGGGGGTGGAGACGTACTGGTAGCCGGACCGGCGGGCCTGCTCGATCAGGTTTCCCTCGGTGCCGCGGCTGCCCTCCTCCGGGTCTTCGGCGGGCTGGTCGGGGTACGCGCCGGGTGTGCCGGCCGGCAGCCACCAGTCCTCGCCGCCGCCCAGGATCACGTCGGGTTTCGTCTTCTCGAGGTATTGGCGGGCGATGTCGTCCTGTGCGTCGCGGTCGACGGCGTTGCTGAAGAACGCGGCCGGGCTGGCGTCGGTCACCTGCGCGGTGGTGACCAGGCCGGTCGACTTTCCGGCGGCCTTGGCCAGGGCGCCCAGCGTCGGGAGCGGGTTGCCGTCGGGGTCGACGCTGATCGCGCCGTTGTAGGTGCGCACCCCGGTGGCCCAGGCGCTCGCGCCGGCGGCCGAGTCGGTGATCGCCGACTCCGGGTCGTCGGGGCTGGTGGTCAGCTGGCCGGAGACCGGAAGTGTGTCCATCGTGAGCCGGCCGTCGAGCCCCGCGTGGAAGAGGCGGGCGGCCTCCCGGTGCGCGGCCGACATGCCGTCACCGTTGATGAAGATGACGTTGCGGACGGCCGGGCGAGACCGGTCGGGTGCCTGGGCTCCGGCGTCGTTCAGCGGTATGACCGTGATCAGAGCGGCGGCCAACAGTGCCGCGGCGGGAATGGATCGAACGGACATGTCTCCCCCTACAGCTTCAGCGATGCACGGGTATCGATGCCAGTGAACGCCCTCCGGGCTCACGATCGCACGCCGGACGCCTCGGATGTCACCTTTCGGTGCGATCGATCCGCAATTCCCGCTCCAGTTCGGCGATCACGGTACGCAGATCGTCGAGCCGCTGACTGATCATGATCCGGTCGATCTCGTCGGGGATGCCGTCGTTGTCGTCGTCGGTGGCCATATGCTCGGTCATCTCCAGGCGGCGGGCCTCCTCCATCGAGTTGACGATGACCGCGATCAGGATGTTGACCAGCAGGTTGACCGTGATCAGGACGTAGCTGACGTAGTAGACGAGCGTCCACGGCGACAGTGCGAGGCCCTGCTCGATCAGGTCGGGCAGCGTCTCCAGCGACAGCAGCACGAACAGCGTGAGCACCGCCCGGCCGAGAGTGCCGTACTGATCGGGATCGGACTCGCCGAAGATCAGCCAGCCGGCCATCCCGTAGACGTAGAGCGTCACGAGGGCCAGCGCCAGGAAGCCGCCGACGCCGGGCAGGCTGCGCAGCAGCGCCGACACGATGGTCCGCAGGCCCGGCGAGAACCGGACCAGCCGCACCACCCGGGCGATCCGGATCACCCGCAGCGCGGCCGAGTCGCCGTGCAGGCCGGGGATGAAGACGGCGGCGATCACCACGAAGTCGAAGACGTTCCAGCCGTGCCGGAAGAACTCGCGAGGATGGCGGCCGTACGCCAGGATCCGCACCGTGATCTCGGCGACGAACACGATCCGGAAGAACCACTCCAGCGCGTGCAGCAGCGGTCCGGCCGCCTCGGGATAGGGGTAGGTCTCGACGGCCAGCAGGATCGCGTTGGCGCCGATCATGACGACGATCAGCACCTCGAACGCCCGCGAGTCGGAGATGACGGCGCAGCGGTGGGCCACCCGGTCCAGCCGCGACGCGTACCGCTCAATCACGGCGAGGAAGTGGGACGGGTCCTATCAGGATCACAGGGCGCATCGAGCCAGCCTAAAGGTCAGCGGCGGGCGCGGTTCAGGACCTCCTCGGCGGTCAGGGCGCTCTTCGGGTGGTGGCTCAGGCACATCGCGGTGGCGATCTTCCGGAACGGGCGGCCCTCGGTGACCGCGTAGAACTGGCCGGTGCGCAGCCGCGAGATGTCCAGGACGGTGCTGCCCTTGGCGGCGGCCACCTCCCTGGCCGCCGCGATCTGGGCCGGGCTGTTGAGGAAACCGAAGAACTGGGTGGCCGCGTTGCCGACGATCCGGTTGTGGATGCCGCGCGGCGCCTGGGTCGCGAAGATCAGGCCGAGGCCGTACTTGCGGGCCTGCCCGGCCAGCGCCAGCGTGCTCTCGGTGCAGGCGGTCATCGCGCCGGACGGGGCGAACGTCTGCGCCTCGTCCATGACGAACAGCCCGCCGAGCGGGCGGTCGCCGGCCGGGTTCTGCTTGATCCAGGAGAAGAGCGCCATCTGCAGCTGGTTGACGAAGCTCTGCCGCTGCTCGTCGCCGGGCAGGCCGATCAGGCTGATCACCGAGATCCTTGACCGCTTGCCGTGCGCCGGGGTGAACAGCACGCCGGGGTCGAGCGGGGTCCCCGCACCGCCCAGGAGTGGGTCGTTGACCATCGCGGCCTTCAGGGTCTCGCCCATCTCGGCGGCCAGTTCGCGGGCCCGGCCCAGGCTGGTGACCTCGTCGGGCAGGTCGGCGAGCAGGTCGACGAAGTCACCCAGCCCACTGCCGCCCGTACGGCCGAAATGTTCCAGGGTCTTACGCAGGACGGCCCGCCCCCGATCGGCTTTCGCGGTGCTCGCCGCCATCCGGGCGCGCGGCGCGAGGGTGGCCACGGCCGCGTCCAGGGCCAGCGCGAACTCGTCCGGCTCGTCGAGGACCGCGGCGAAGTCGGGCAGCGGCCGCAGGGTCAGCGGGCGTCCGGACTCGCGGCGCGGCGTCCACACCACGACGTCGACGGCGGCCAGGTAGTCGGCGGCGCGGGCCGGATCGCCGTCGCTCCAGCCGTCCGGCGGCTGCGGCCAGCCGTCGCCGAGGCGGGCCAGGTCGTTGTTGGGGTCCAGGACGATCGCCGAGACACCCCGCAGCGCGCACTCCTCCACGATCCGCCGGAGAAGGACGGTCTTGCCGGACCCGGATCCGGCGAAGATCACCGTGTGCTTCCGGAGAGATTCGAGATCCAGCTGTACGGGTGAACTGTTCTCGACAACGGTCCCGGCCACGATGCCGGCCTCGTCCGGCGGCTGCGGCCGCGCTGTGACCGGCGTCCCGAGGATCGCCGTGAACAGGGCGGTCCGGCCCGCCGGACGGCGATCGCGCAGGAAGTCGGGCAGGGCGGGATCGTTCTCCTCCAGCAGCACGGCCAGGGCGGCGAACGCCCGCAGGTCGCCCGGCGCGACAGCGGTGATGACGCCGCCGAGGTCGAGGAACTCCTGGCGGACCCGCGTGCTGACCGGTCCGGTCGGCCAGTCCGAGTCGCGCAGCAGCACGGCCCGGCGCTTGGTGACCCGCGGGTCGAGCCCGGCCAGGCTGCGCAGCCGGGCCAGCCGCGCCTGGACCGCGCGGGCGTTGGTGTGCGAAAGGCCGCGGAAGTACCAGTGCGCCTCGTCCTCGATCTCGGAGTCGAGGGTCTCGCAGAGCCCGGCGTGCGCCGACGGGTTGCCCTGCTCGACCGGCAGCACCCGGAACCGTCCGTCGCCCTGCTCGACCGCCCACGCGCGCAGCCCGGCCTCCAGCAGCCGGGACATCACGGTGTCCTCGGTCGCCGGGAGCACGGCGGCGGCGACGTCGGCCTCGGCCGCGAGCCGGTCGAAGCGCTCCTGAAGCCGGGCCAGCTGGTCGTCGCCGGCCGTCGGCGGCGCGGGCGCGGAGCTCTCCCGGTGCTCGCCCAGGTTCGCCAGCGGGATGATCTCGTCGCGGCCGAGGCAGTACCGGACGTGTTCGTCGGCGCGTTCGATCAGCTGCCGTGGGGTGTGGTCGAGTGCCTGGTCGAAGGCCTCCGGGAGGATCGGCCACGTGTAGTAGGGCGGCTTGAACTCGGCCGCCTCGAACAGTGGCGCGAACCGTGCGGCGATCAGTTTCTCGGCGACCTCGCGGGACGGCAGCCGCTGCAGCCGGGTCTCCTGCCGGAACCGGCCGCCGGGGGCTCCGTGCCGGATCCGCTGCCAGGACGTCGGCAGGCAGGCGACCACGGTCACGGTCCGGAAGAGCTTCTCCCGCAGGTCCATCAGCCCGTGGCCCAGGTCGGTGGCGATGGCGTCGGTACGACCCGGATCGCTCTGGGCGAAGATGACGTCGATCTGGTCGACCGCCAGCATGCTGGGCCCGGTCAGGGCCAGCAGGCGCGAGATCTCCACGGCGACGTCCTGTTCGGACCGGCCCATCCGCGGCAGGCCCCATTGTTCCCCGTCACCGGTGTCCGGCAGCGACAGCAGCCAGGACTCCCCCAGGTCGGCGACGTCGGTGTCGGCCGCGGCCAGCAGGACCAGCGCGCGCAGCGTGAACCGGCAGTCGCGGCCCGTCTCGGGGTCGGCGATCCGGACCCCGGCCACGAACGCGTCGAGCGCGGCGGCGGTGAGCGGCGCCTGTCCGCGGATCTGGCGGCGCAGCGTGCTCGGCAGCTCGGCGCGTTCGCTGAGCCGTTCCAGGAACATGGCGAGCTGGGTGTGCCGGTAGTAACCGGAGCGGCGCAACCCGCGCAGCAGGGTGTGCACGATGTTCGGCCAGAAGGTACGGCCGTCGGCCATGCCCATCAGGAAGAAGTAGCCCTCCTGCTGCTGGACCTTCTCCCGTGCCCAGCGCAGCAGGTGGGTCTTGCCGGAACCGTGCTGCCCCTCGACGACCAGGCCCAGCGGACTGCCGGTGCGGCGGGCCGCGGCCTCCTCGAAGGCGTGCAGGACGGCCTCCCCGGCCGCACCGTTCAGCTCGTCGAGGTGCACGTCGAGGTCGGTCCACACGTCCTCGGGTGTCGGCGCCCAGTCCAGGCGCCGCAGCTCGGTCAGCGCGCGCCGCTGGTCCTGCTCGATCACGCCCGACCGATCGTGATCAGATGCTTGGCCTCGCCGCCGATGAGGATCGCCGCGTCGTGGGCCTCCCGGGTCAGCTCGCCGCGCGCCGGGTCCGGGTCCAGGTGGATCTCCCGGCGGCGATCCAGGTCTTTGAGGATCCGGTCCTGTTCGGCGCGGTCGACGCCGGCCAGCCGCTGCCGGACGGCGGCGAGGGGGACCAGGTCGCCGGGGTTCCCGGCGAGGTCGTGGTACGCCTCGCGCAGGCGCTGCTCGACCGATCCCTCGGCCGGCGCCGGCCCGCGGTCGGGCTCGGCGAACACGTCGGCGGCCTGCTGGTCGGTGCGGTCCAGGTACCCGGCCAGGTGACGCAGGGTGGCGTAGTGCAGCAGCCAGGCTCCGGCGACCTTCTCCGGCGGTGGGGAGCGGAACTCCTGCCGCGCCCGTGCCCACCCCAGGTCGGTCAATTCGTGAAAGATCGCATTTCGCGGACCCTTCTCGAAAACGATCAGTTTCGCGGCCGACAACTCCTCACGCGCCGATTTGGTGATCTCCATGCGGTAATCGCGGCGAAGATCCGGATTCGACACCCTCTCGGCACGCACCATCAGGGCGATCAGGGCCTGGCGCGCGGGGGTACTGAGGTCAGCGGGCATGAATGCGATCTCCGGATGACGATTCGGCGAAACCGCGCGGACGCGCGTCCGATGAATCATTGCCGGAATCGATGGAACGGTCGCCGCCCGGCGCATGTCCGCTATCCGATTCACACACCCGCCTGTCAGTCAATTGACAGCCGACGAAGACCCGACCCTGCCCTCCCTCAGCGCGGGGAAGAGGCGGTCAGTCGCAGGAGGTGAACCAGGTGTAGCCGGCCTCGGTCCGTCCCGCGAAGGTCTGCATGGTCCGGGTTCCGGCGGCGATCCTCCAGTCGATCGTGTAGACGGTGCCGCTCTCCACGCCCTTGTCCCCGAAGGTGATCGACAGCGCCTCGGGACCGGACACCGCGGTGATCTCGTAGTTGGAGTCGACGTTGGCGCCGGGCCGGCTCTCGATACGCTCGCGGCACTCGTCGAGCGACCACACCTGGAGGACCGCGGGATCCAGCTGGGCGGCGAGCAGATCGAATTGACCGGCGTGGTCCTGCTTGTCGAGGTCGGCGTAAAATTTCTCGATCTCAGCGCGAAGGGTCCATTCCTCCCTGTGGAAGACGTAACCGACGGCGTTGTCGTAGACGTCGCCGATCACTCCGGTGACGAATTTGACGAAAAGCGCGAAAATGATCGCCGCGCCGAGCCACACCAGGAGTTTGCCCACCGGATATGCCTCCCCTCGCCTCGCACTCTACCGATGATCGACGATCTCGCGAGTCGTGCGCGGGGCGTGGAGCGGGGCCGTTCCCGGGTGCGGGAACGGCCCCGTAATTCAGCACCAGGTCAATGTGGAGTTCGATCGGGTGACGTTGCTGATCGTGTTGTTGCTGCCCGTGCACGGGCTCCAGGTGATGTTGGTGTTGCTGACCGTCAGGTTCTGGAACCGGATGCCCGAGGACGGCGCGAACTCGGTGCGGGCCGCGATGCGGACCTCACCACCGCCGCTGACCGTGCCGGAGACCGCTGCGATGGTCACGTTGTAGCAGTTCTCGAGCAGGATCGAGTTGTTGCCGGTGTTGGCGATGTCGATCCGGTCGATGGTGGCTCCGCCGCTCTCCGAGACGCAGAAGATGCCGCGTCCGCCGCCGCGCGCCTTGACCGTACCCACCTTGATGTTGTTGGTGTAGGAACTGCCGATCCGGCCGTTGCGGTTGGCCATCCGGAAGGCGGCGTAACCCGTGCCCGCACCGGCGTTGTCGGCGTCGACCGTACCCACCGTGGCGTTGATCGTCTGGTTGAGGAGCAGGCCGGACTCGCCGACGCTGCGGGCCGTGACGGTGCCGATGGTGATGCCGTCGACGCCGTAGGTCTCCACCGCGTGCGAGCTGGCGCCCTGGACGTAGACGTTGTCGATGCGCACGTTGCGGGTCCACTGGCTGGTGTCGCCGCGGTTGTCGATGCGGACGCCGAGGCCGGCGCTGAGCCGCATGTCGATCTGGCCGAGCCACACGTTGGTGACGTTGCGCATGAAGATGCCGTAGATCGGTGCGCCGGTGACGTTGAGGTAGGGCACCTCGATGTTGCTGACGCCGCGGGCGTAGATCGGGGCGTAGTCGCCGCTGCCGGAGCCGGTCACATTGATCGTGCCGCAGACCGACAGGGACGTGTAGCTCGCCAGCGAGATGCGGGCGCCGGCGCTGATGCTGCCGTTGCCGCGGACGACGACCCGCTGGATCGAGGTGCGGCCGGCGGTGAGACTGCCGATGCCGGCCTGGACGGCGGCGCGGAAGTCGGTGCCGGTGTAGACGGCGCTGCCGGCGGCGTTGCGGGCGGTCCAGGTGCTGCCGCTGACGGTCACCTCGGACTGGAACGTGCCGGAGCCACAGCCGCTGGTACTGCCGCCGCCGGTACCGACCTGCACCATCTGCCACTGCTGGTTGGGATTGCCGAGGTCGGCGTACTGGGCGACGACCGCGCCGTCGGCGGTGGAGTGCTCCCAGACCTCGACGGCCTTGCCGGTGTGCCGGTTGAGCAGCCGCACGTAGCCGCTGTCGGAGTCCTTGAGGGTGAACTGCTGGCGGGTGGAACCGTTGTCGGCGTTCTGGACCAGCTGGGTGCCGTCCGTGGCGTTCGGCATCTCCAGCACGAGCCCGCTGTGCCGACTCTTGATCTTGTAGTAGCCGCTTCCGACGTCGGTGAACTGCCACTGCTGCCAGTTACCGTCGTTGCGGGTGTACTGGTTGATGCCGGCACCGGCGTTGGTGGCCAGGTTGTAGAGGTCCATGGCCTTGCCGCTGTTGCGGTTGACCAGGACGTACCAGGCCGTGGTGTTGACCGTGGCGGCGTTCGCCTGCTGGAGGCCGAACACGGTGCCCGCGCCGGCCAGGGCGGTGACGACGACAGCAGCCAGTGCCGCGCGCCACCGCCGACGGGGATCGGGGGAGCTCATGGGGATTCCTTATGGGGGAGATTCGGCTCACATCGGGGAATGTGAACGCTCACAGGGATCCTAGAAGTCTCCGCACCCGCTCCAAGGCTGTCAAGTTCGTCGATATCATCAGGGCAGGTAGATGTGCTCCATCTCGACGGCCTGACCGTTCTTGATCGTGAACTTGAAGAGCATGTCCGGTCCCACGGTCTCCAGCTCGACCGGCTTCAGCTCCCCGTCCACCACGACCCGGATCTTCGCGTCGTCGGCCAGCTTCACGGTGCGCAGCTTCGTGTTGTTGTTGCGGATGTAGTAGCCGACGCACCAGTCGTTCTCGGCCGGCTTCTCACCGTCGGCGGCGCAGGCCTTCGCGGCGGCCTTGCCCTCGTACCACTCGACCAGGTCGTAGGTGACCTCCCGGGCGGCCGGATCGCTCGACTTGAGGAACGCGTACTGCGGCCCGGCCGGCGCCGCGGAACCGGCGGCCCGGGAGGGCGAGGGCGCGGCCTCGGTGGATTCCGGAGTGGAGCCGGTAGGAGGAGTGGTGACCGCCGGCGAGGTGGCGGCCGGAGTGGCGCCGCAGGCGGTCAGGAACAGGAGCGGGACTAGGGCGAGGTACCGACGCATGCCGGTAACGTAGTGGACGGAGAGTCGCCGCCACCTCACTCTTTCAGGCCACGGTGCGCGTTTTCTCGTACTCTCGCCGGCATTCGATCTCCAGCTGCACCTCGGCGAGCGTTTCCAGCAGCTCCAGCGCCTGCCGGTGGTGTTCCAGCGCCGCCGCCGCGTCGCCGGACTCGCGCAGCGCCACCCCGATCTGACTGTGGCACCAGGCCTGCTGGTGCGGCAGCCGGTTCTCCCCGGCCAGCCGCAACGCCTCGTGCAGCTCCGGCAGTGACGACGTGGCCAGGCCCAGCGCGACCAGACCGGTGATCCGGGCCGGGCCCTCGGCAAGGTCGAGCGCGGCCCTGGCCAGCCCGGCGGCCTCCTCCGGCCGCCCGAGCGCGCACGTCACGAGGCCGTCGAAGGCGAGCGCCTGCGACTGCCCGGCCCGGTTGCCGGTCTTCTCGAACAGCTCCCGCGCCTGCCGGAACCGGGCCTGCGCGGTCTCCGGCTCACCCGCGTCCCGGCGGGCGAACCCTATCCGCAGAGCCAGCGTGGCGGCCAGCTCGTCGTCGGCCGCCTCGACCGACTCGTACGCGGCCAGAGCCTCCCGGAGCCGCCCGGCGGCGGCGTGCGCGAACCCGAGGTCGGCGAGCAGCGACGCCCGTTGCCGGTCCCGGCCGAGACGCCCGGCGGCCTCGGCGGCTTTTTCGAGGAGGCGTACGTGGTCCGCGGTCCCCCGCCGGCGGAAGAACCACACCCGCATCGCCGGAGGCAACCCGGCCACCACCTCGTCCTCGCCGAGGCGCACCGCCGCGGCGAAGGCGGCCACCAGGTTCGGGTACTCCAGGTCGAGCCATGCCTCGTCGCCGGAGCGGGCGGCCGCCAGGTAGTGGCGCACCACCCGCCGGACGGCGGCCTCGGCGTCCGGCTCCTCCTCGGCCGCGAGGTCGGCCGCGTACTGCCGGATAAGGTCGTGCATCCGGAACCGGCCGGGCGCGGTCTCCTGCACCAGGTGCGCGTCGACCAGTTCGTCCAGCACCTCCGCGCAGCGGCCGTCCGGGAGCCCGGTCAGCGCGGCCGCCGCGGCGGCGTCGCAACCGGCGCCCGGCAGCACGCCGAGCAGCCGGAACACCCGCCGCTGCCCGTCGTCGAGCTGGCGCAGCGACATCCCGAAGGCGGCATCGAACCGGCCGTTGCCGTCCCGGAGCCGCTCGGCCAGGACCGCCACCGTCCAGCCGGGACGGTGACGCAGCCGGGCGCCGGCCATCCGCAGCGCGAGCGGCAGCCCGCCACACTGCCGCAGCACCGGGGTCACCTCGTCCGGCTCACCGGGGCCGAGGCCCGCGGCCCGGCCGAACAGGCGCGCCGCCTCGTCGTCGCCGAGCGGCGCCAGCGAGACAGGCGGCACCCCGTCCAGGCTGACGAGGCGATTGCGGCTGGTCAGCAGCACGGCGGAACGACCGGCGCCCGGCAGCAGCGGCCGCACCCGGCCGGCGTCGGCGGCGTTGTCGAGGACCACGAGCACCCGTCGCCGGGACAGCTCCGAACGCCACAGCCCCGCCCGGGCGTCGAGCCCGGCCGGCACGGCCACATCGAGGGCGCCGAGCAGCCGTTCCAGTGCGGCCGACGGTTCCAGCGGCTCGTGACCGGGCGTGAAGCCGTGCAGGTCCAGGTACAGGCCACCGTCGGGGTAGGCGCCGGCCAGCCGGTGCGCCACGTGCACGGCCAGGCTCGTCTTGCCGACACCGGCCATGCCGTCGACGGCCGCCGCCCCGGCCGTACGCAGCAGCTCCTCGACGCGGTCGCGCTCGGTCTCACGGCCGGTGAAGTCGAACAGGTCGGCGGGCAGATCGTTGCGGCGCGGGGCCGGGGTCGCGCCGGCCCTGGTGGCCTCTGCCCAGAGCGGGCGCAGCGGCCGGGGGTCGCGGCCGACGGCCCGGCACAGCGCGACGACGGCCTCCCACGGCGGGATCAGCCGGCCGGTCAGGTAGCGGGACAGCGACGAGCTGCTCAGACCTGCCTGCCCGGCGAGGGCGCGCAGGCTGACGCCGCTCACCTGCTTGATCTGGGCGAGCTGGGACACCAGTCGCTCGTGCGGGCCGGACACGTGCAACACCGTACCGTCCCGTCCCACGGCGACCTTCCGGCAGCACATCCGCCCTGGTGAGAGGCCAGATGACTGTCCCATGGTGTCCCACGGCGGGCGCGGGGCGGCACGGGCCGGTGGTCAGCTGGTTCCAGCGAGGGGAGCGACGATGCCGATCGAACGGATGCCGGACCCGGTGACCCTGATCCCCGGGGCACGGGAGGCCCTGACCGCTCTGGAACGTGCGGTCGCGGCAGCCGGTCCCGGCGACGCGCTGCTGGCACTGTGCCGGCGGCGGGTGGCCGAGATCCACGGCTGCGGTGGCGGCCCGGCCGTGGCGGCCACCACCGAGGAACGGGCCGCGCTGGCCCTGACCGACGCGGTGACCCGCCTCGATCCGGTGCCCGATCGACTCTGGGACACCGCCGCCACCCACTTCGACCAGAAGGAACTGGCGGCCCTGCTGCTCACCGTCGCCATCGCCGGTGGACGTCACCGGCTCACCGTTCCCACCGGAAGGACAGAGATCATGACGAAGACGTACGAGGGCTTCACCGAGGCCGAGCGCGGTGCCATGAAGGAGCGCGCCAAGGAGCTGAAGGCGGGCGCCAAGGAGTCCGAGGTGCTCGCGAAGATCGCCGAGATGACCGGCGACGACCGGGTACTGGGCTCGCGGGTGCACGAGCTGATCCGGGCGGCCGCGCCGGGACTCACCCCGAAGCTGTGGTACGGCATGCCGGCGTACGCCCGGGACGGAAAGGTCGTCTGTTTCTTCCAGGCGGCCGCCAAGTTCAAGTCCCGCTACGCGATGCTCGGCTTCAGCGACGAGGCACGACTCGACGAGGGTGACCTGTGGGCGACGTACTTCGCGGTGACCGCGCTGACCCCCGAGACCGAGGCCCGGATCGCTGACCTGGTGAAGCGGGCGGCCGGGCCTCGTTGACCTCCGGGGCTACGGTTCTGCCATGTCTTCTGTCTCCTATCCCCGGGCCGTCGCGACCGCCGCACTGCAGGCCGGGCTCAGCGGAGCCTGGATCGCCGCCCGGGATCTCCCACCGTGGCGACGGCGGCTGACCCGTCTCGGTACGGTCGCCGTCGTGGCCGCCGCCGGATACGCCGTGGCCCCGGAGCGGGCCGAACCGGAACCCGAGCCGGAGCTGGTGGTCGCGGACAAGCCGTTCCTGGTCACGGAGCCGCCGGCCGCCGAGGAGGAACCGGGACCGGCCTTCGACAAGCGCAAGGCGATCCTCGGAGTCGCGGTGGTCGGCCTGACGGCGGCGGCCTACGTGGGCCGTCACCAGCTGGAGAAGCGCTGGCTGGCCCGGCTGACCCGCAACGGGCACCGGCACCCGACGCGGGGACTGGCGGTGCGGATGGCCTCGGTCGAGTTCGCGGCGACGCTGGCCCTGCAGATCGTCGACGTCCGGCGGTTCGGGCGGAGGTGACCCGCGGCGGTCACCCGCCGGAGGCCCGCACGATGGCGATCACCCATCGGAGGCCCGCACGATGGCGATCACTCGCCGGAGGCCCGCAGGATGTCGTCGACGGCGTCCTCGCGTACCGCGTCGTAAAGGGCCTTCGCCTTGGCCTTGTCGGGGAGAACCACGCTCTCGCCGCCGATCCGGCCGGTGCCCTTCGACGGGTTGGTCAGGAACGTGAGGTTGCCGCTGCGCAGGTCGCGCATCTCGGTCACGGTGTCGAAGATCGACATGGTCTTGTCGACCGAGACGGCGTCGGCGGTGGCCCGCAGGAAGCTGTTGAGCTTGCCGGGGTTGGCCAGCGTCCCGCCGGTGGCGGCCTTGTCCAGGATCGCCTTGATCACCTGCTGCTGGTGGCGGATGCGGGCGAAGTCGCCGTCGGCGAACTGCTTGCGCTGCCGGGCGTAGTCCAGGGCGGCGGCACCGTCGAGGTGCTGCTCGCCCTGGCTGAACTTGCGGAACGGCTCGTGGATCGACGTGATGTCCTGCTCGATGTAGAGATCGATGCCACCGAGCGCGTCGACGATGTCCTGGAAGCCGGCGAAGTCGATGATCGCCACGTTGTCGATGCGCACACCGGTGAACTTCTCGACGGTCTGCACGACCAGCGGGATGCCGCCCCAGGCGTACGACGCGTTGATCTTGGCGTCCCGGTTTCCGTTCTTGGAGTTCTTGGCGGGCGGCACGTGCACCCAGGTGTCGCGCGGGATGGAGATCAGCTGGGCACTGGACCGGTCGGCCGGCAGGTGCGCCACGATGATCGTGTCGCTGCGGGAACCGCCGGTGGCGTCCGGATCACGCGAGTCGCTGCCGAGAAGCAGGATGTTGCGGGCCTTCTGGACGACCTTCTCCGGGCGGCCCTCGTCGGGCACCTCGGCGAAGGCGTCGACGCGAACGATGTCTTTCTCCACCGAGCGGAGGTAGAGCCCGCCGGCGACCGCCCCGCCACCGCCGAGCAGCGCCCCGGCCAGCAGAGCGATGAGAACAAAGCGCAGCGCGCGGCGTTTCTTGGTGGGCGCCGGCGGCTGCGGCTCCTCCCCCGGCAGGGAGATGCGCGCGGTCTGCTCGGGGTCGGGCTGGCTCGACATGGCGGCGATCATACGAGCCGGTCAAGCCGTCGAACCACCCGCACCAGCGTCACCGCCGGCCACCCTCCCGGCACGGTGGGCTGATCACACCCCTTGCCCCTTTTTCTCCCGCGGACCGCAGCTGCCGACCGGCGGACGCCACCTCGCCGCGTGGTGATGTGTGGCCCGATCCACAGCCCGATCCACACCGCAGATCACCACGCGGCCCGGCCGGTCCCACTGCGTGGTGACCTACGCCCACGGGCGCGCCACAGATCACCACACGGGCCGGGCCGCTCCGCAACGTGGTGACCTACGCCCACGGGCGCGCCACAGATCACCACGCGGGCCGGGCCGCTCCGCAACGTGGTGACCCACGCCCACCCGCGCGCCACACATCACCACGCGGGCCGGGCCGCTCCGCAACGTGGCGACCCACACCCACCCGCGCGCCACAGAACACCACGCAGGCCGGGCCGCTCCGCAACATGGTGACCCACACCCACCCGCGCGCCACAGAACACCACGCAGGCCGGGCCGCTCCGCAACGTGGCGACCCACGCCCACCCGCGCGCCACAGAACACCACGCAGGCCGGGCCGCTCCGCAACGTGGCGACCCACACCCACCCGCGCGCCACACATCACCACACGGGCCGGGCCGGGCCGCAACGTGGTGACCTATGACCACGGGCGCGCCACAGCTCACCACGCGGGTGGGCAGGTGGCGTGTCGGTCTGGGAGGGTGGAGGAGTTGATCGACTTCACGATTGAGTTGCTGACCGCTTTCGCCAAGGACAGCCGAGGAGACGGGAGAGGGAGTGGCGGACGTTGAGTGAGGCACTGCGCCACGTTGAGGCACTGCGCCACGTTGAGGCACTGCGCCACGTTGAGGCACTGCGCCACATCGAGGTGCTGGCGGCGTTGCTGCCGGAGGCGCAGCGCGCCGCGCATGCGTACGCCCGCGGCATTGATCTCTTCTCCGGCTCGGACGATGTCGAGTCGGCGCATCCGAGTGGGCGCGCCTATGTGGCGGCGACGCGGATGGCGCTGCTGCAGAGTGAGGTGAGCGAGGCGCTGCAGGAGATCCGCAGCCGGGATCTGGATCTGGATCCGGCGGCCCGCCGGCCGGACGACGCGCTGAGCCTCGAACTCGCCGACGTCATGATCCGGCTGCTGGAGCTGTCCGAGTACCTGGGCGTCGATCTGGGTGCCGCCCTGGTGGCCAAGACCGCGGACACGCTGGGCGGATACCGGCACGGTGGCGTCCGGTTCTGATCACCTCCGGCTAAGTGAGACGGACCGGGAGGGCGACCAGGCCCCGCGCTCGGAAGGAGGGCCGCCAACGGAGGTCGGCGGGTGGCACGGCAAGGCGCAGGGCGGGGAAACGCCGCATCGCCGTACGGATGGCGATGTCCAGCTCGATGCGGGCCAGCGGCGCGGCCACGCAGTAGTGGATGCCGTGTCCGAATGTGAGATGGGCGGCACCCCGGCCCGGCCGCATCGCGCCGGGCTCCGGGAACGCGTGCGGATCGCGGTTGGCCGCGCCCACCACGAGCAGCACCGTCTCGCCGCGCGGCAGCACCACGCCGTCCAGGTCGACGTCCTCGGTGGGGAAGCGGCGCAGCAACACCGGCGCGGGCGCTTCGAGGCGCAGCAGCTCCTCGACGTCGAGCGGCAGTCCGGGCGTGGTCAGCAGGGTCAGGATGCCGGTGCCGATGGCGTGCACGCTGTTCTCGTAGCCCGCGAACAGCAGCAGGAACGCCAGCGACGTCAGCTCGTCCTCGGTGAGCCGGTCGCCCTCCTCGCGGGCCGCGATCAGCGCCGAGAGCAGGTCGTCGGCGGGCTGGGCGCGTTTCGCGCCGAGCAGCGACTCGAGGTAGGCGTGGATGGCGCCGACGGCACGGGCAGCGGCGGCCCGGTCGCCGCCGGGCGGCACGAGCATCGTGTCGGTCCAGGTACGGAAGTCGCCGCGGTCGGCCTCGGGAACCCCGAGCAGGTCGGAGATGACCGCCACCGGCAGCGGGCCGGCGTAGTCGCGGATCAGGTCGGCCTCGGCAAGACCCCGGGCGGCGAGCCGGTCGAGCAGGTCGTCGGCGGTTCGCTGGATCTTCGGGCGCAACTCATCGACCCGGCGCGGGGTGAACGCCTGCGACACGAGCCTGCGCAGTCTGGTGTGGTTCGGCGGGTCGGTGTTCAGCAGGTTCGCGTCCAGGGCCGGCGGCAGCGAGAAGCCGCGCCAGCTGCCGTCGCCGTTGGCCTTGTCCACCGACAGGCGCGGATCGGCGAGCAGCGCGCGGACGTCGGCGTAGCGGGTCACCAGCCAGACCGGCGAGCCGTCCGGCAGGTCCGCCCGGACGGCCGGAGCGCTGTCGCGCAGGCGCGCGTACACCGCGTGCGGGTCGGTGAAGAAGGCCTCAGAGACAGGTAGCGACATCGTCTCCCCCGGTGACGAAGAAGGGCCGGGCATCCACGGGGGAAGATGCCCGGCCTTTCGCTGCAAATCGAACCACATCCATCACCCGTTGCGCTACCCGAGAGGCCCGGTCCTTGCGAATGCGCTACTTCTAGCGGGTCTTCGCGGGCGGCCGCCCACACCATCGGAATCCGACAGTCCAGGAGGACCGATGGAGACGTCACTTCCCCTGATCGGCCGGGATGCCGAGATGCGATGCTTCACCACCCTGCTCGGCTGGGTCGCACCGGACCGGGCCGCCGTGCTCCTCGTCGACGGGCCGCCGGACAGCGGACGGGCCCGTCTGCTGCGGGAGTGCGCCGCCGAGGGCCGCCGGCTCGGCGCTGCCGTGGCCGTCACCCGGGAGCGGGTCGTGGTGGTCCGCGACCATGCGGGGCCGGTCGACGCGTACGCCCCGGGCGGTCTCGTGGCGTCGGCGCCGGTCCTGATCGTCGCCACCTCGGCGGCCGGGCTGGAGAACGTCCCGGCCGAGGTGCACCGGATCCGGCTCGGCCCGCTCTCCCCCGCCGACGTACGCCGCCTGCTGGCACACGCGCTGCCGGGAACACGGCCCGGACCGCGGCTGCTCGACCTGACCCGGGTGGCGGCCGGGCGGCCCGGAGCGGTGGTACGGCTGATCGCCGGGCTGCGTGAGGAGGGGCTGCTGCGGATCGTGGACGGGTCGGCCGTACCGCTGCCGGGCCGTCTGCCGGATCGCACCCGGGCCCGGCTCGCCGGGCGGTTCGCGGCGCTCTCCCCCGCCGCCCGGCACCTGGTGCAGGCGGCCACCGCGCTGCCGTCGCCGTTCCCGCCGGCCCGGCTGGCCGCGCTGCTCGGCAGCACCGTGCTCGGCCTGCTGCCGGCCATCGAGGAGGCCCTGGACTCCGGGCTGCTGACGGCCGCCGGCGAGGCGCTGTCGTTCAGTCACGACCTCGTCCGGCCGGTCGTCGAGGCGGCCATGCCGTGCGCCGTGGTGGCCGCGCTGCGCAGCGAGCGGGGCGCCCGCCCGCGCCCCGCCGCCGCCCGCCGCGGGCCCCGCCCGGCCGTCTCCCGTGAGGCCGACTGGAGCGCGCTCAGCGGCCGGGAGATGGAGATCGCCGAGCTGGTCGGGCAGGCCCTGACGAATCGGCAGATCGCCGACCGGGTCGGCCTGTCGCCGCACACCGTCAACTACCACCTGCGGCAGATCTTTCAGAAGCTGGGTCTCGCGTCCCGGGTGGAGCTGGTGTCGTCGCTGCGGCGCCGGGAGGCCGCCGCGATGCGGTGACCGTAGAGCCAGTCGTGCGCGTCCGGCCGGGCCGCCGCCAGCGCCCGGTCCCGGATCCGCTGCTCGGGACCGTCCGGCAGGTGATGCACGCGCAGCCCGGCCCGGGACATCGCGAACACCTGCCGGACCCGCTCCTGTCTCGACGCCTGGAACCCGGCGAAGTCCAGGCGGTCCGCCAGCGTCACCGCGTCCTCGATCGCCTGGGCGGCGCCCTGGGCGATGAACGGCAGGATCGGGTGCGCCGCGTCCCCGAGGAGGACCACCCGGCCGTGATGCCAGACCGGCAGCGGCGGCATGTCGTACAGGGGCCGCGGCCGCATCCGCCCGGCGAGCGCGATCAGGCCGCGGACCGACGGGTGCCAGCCGTCGAAGCGGGCCGACGGGGCCACCACGACCAGGTTCACGTGATCGTGGCTGATCGGGTAGGTGACGCAGTGCCGTCCGGGGCCGAGCCACACCACCACCCGGTCCGTGTCCACGAATCTGCCGGCGGCGGCCCGCGGCAGTACCGCGCGGCCGGCCGCCAGACCGCTGTGGGCCGGCGTCGCTGAGCAGGTCAGTCCACGCACGACCGACCGGAGCCCGTCCGCGCCGATCACCGCGTCGAACCGGCCGGCCGTACCGTCGTCGAAGCCGAGGACCGCACTCGTACGGTCGTCGCGGACCGCCACACAGCGGCGGCCGAGAACGATCCGGGATCCTCCGGCGGCCTCCCGCAGCGCCCCGATCAGCGCGCCGCGCGGCATCGTCAGGTACGGCACGTCGTACCGGCCCAGGTCGGTGCGGCCGAGCACCCGGTCGTCCTGCCAGCGGCGCAGTTCCCGCTGAGCCACCGGGACGGCGAAGTCCAGGCGGACGCCGAGGTCGAGCAGCTCGGCGGCCGCGTTCGGGGAGATCTGGATGCCGGTTCCCTCGTCGCCGAGTGCGGGCCGCTGCTCGACGACCACGCACTCGGCGTCCCGGCGGGTGAGGGCGATCGCCGCGGTCAGCCCGCCGATCCCCGCACCCACGATGGCGATCCGCCGCACGGACGCCTCCTCTCAGTAGTAGCGCAGGGCCCGGTCCCAGTCCTCGTCCGCGGTGAACAGGCCCCGCGGTTTCATCACCTCCGGCATCGCGGTGAGCACGCCGGGCGGCACCAGGGTTCCTGGCGGCACCGCGTCGACGGCCGCGTCGAGGCCGTGGGCGGTGCCGATCGAGGCCAGCAGCCCAGCGCTCGCCACGGCGGCGTGCCGGTCGTCCACCTCGATCTGCACCCGCAGCCCGGACGCGGTGTGCCGGGCCCGCCAGAACAGCACGCCGTACTCGGCGGGCAGGCGGAACACCAGCTCCTCGAGACCGAGCTGGGTGATTCCGGCACCGGCGGAGAAGCGGCCCAGCACCCGTACGGTCGGCAGTGCCCAGCCGCACGGGCAGTCCCGGTGGCTCACCTCGACGCGGTCGCCGATGTGGTACCGCAGCAGCGGCATGGCCTCCCGGCAGAGCGGTGTGACCACCAGCTCGCCGTCGCCGTCGGCGCTGATCCGGCCGGTCGCCGGGTCGTACACCTCGAAGATCGCCCGATCCGCCCACAGGTGCATCTCGCCGTGCGGGCACTCGCCGGCCAGGCCGCCGGTCTCGCTGGCGCCGTACTCCTGCACGACCGGGACGCCCCACACCCTGGCGATCCGGTCCCGGCGTGCCGGGCTCAACGGCTCCCCCGCCACCAGCAGCGCCCGGAGGGCCGGGAAGTCACGGTCCGGCCGGAGTCCGGCCCGGCGCGCCGCGGCGGCCCAGACCAGGGTGTCGGTGGGCAGCGACCAGGTGAGTGTGACGTCCAGGTCCTTCAAGAGACGGACCACCTTGGCGTACGGGGTGGCGAGCGACCGGTTGTCGGCCGGCACCACGGTCGCCCCGCACGACCGGGCCGCGGCGTGGGCCACATGGCCCGTCAGCATGAGCGCGTACGGCGTACGCACGAGGAAGGTGTCGGTTTTGTCGATGCCGACCCGCATCCGCGCGTATCGGTCGACGAGATCGACCCAGTCGGCGTCGGTGTAGTACGACGCCGTCGGCGTGCCGGTGCTGCCGCTCGACTCGTGGTAGGTGGCGAGCCGTGACCGGTCCACCGCGAGCATTCCGAACGGGTACGCGTCGCGCAGATCGTCCTTGGTGGTCAGCGGATACTCCGCCAGCCCGGCCCGGTCCGCCGGCACCCCGGCTCGCCGGGTCCGGTAGAACGGCGACGCGGCCGCGGCCGCCAGGGTGCCCGGCAGCAGCGAATCCTGCACCTTCGCGAGGCCGTCTAAGTCGGTCCAGTCCCCGATCCGGGGCAGCCGGCCGCTCACAGCTCGTGGCACAGTTCGTCGATGGGATAGCCGACGTGGCGTTCCCGTCCGGGCAGGTGGCCGAGCACCTCGTCGCCGGGTTTCAGCTCGGTGGAGTTGTGCACCACTCCGCCGGGGCCGAGAACCCGCACGTGCCAGTCGTCCTGCACGATGAGGTTGAGACGTTCGCCGGTGGGCGCGACCGCGTCGATCGCCAGCAGCGGCCGCGTCTCGATCTTGACGCGGCCGACCGTGACGGGCCGGGTGCGGCCGTCGGCGCGGACCGCCAGGACGGTGCTGCCCGCCTCGAGTTCGCACAGGTAACGGGTGCGTTCGTGGCCGGCCAGCGTGTACGACATGATCGCCCCGGCGTTGACCCGGAACGGCCGCATCGGCATGTACGGCAGCGGGTGGGTCTCGCTCACACAGAGCAGCAGTCCCCGCGACCGTGACCCCACCAGGATGCCCTCGTCCTGCCCCAGGTGGGAGCACGTGTCCACGCAGGCCCGTTCGCCGGATCCGCAGTGCCTGATCCCGGTGACGGTGAGGGTGACCAGTTCGAGGTCGGGTGAGCCCTGCCGGACCACCTCGGTGAGTTTGGTGGCGTCACCGGGTCCGGAGGGGCGCAGCAGGATGCCGTCAGGGCCGCGTTCCAGCACGGTGAGGTGCACGGACGCCTCCTCGACGTCGTTCACCTCGGTGATGATCCGGCCCGGCGCGCCGTCGGCGGCGGCCAGCACGATCTCGAGGGGGATGTGCGTGGGGTCGTGGAAGCGGATCACCGTCAGTTCGTCGCGGCGGACCCGTTCGCAGGCCAGTTCCAGGGTCTCGGCGTCGGTGACGTCGATCCGGCTGCCGAACCGCAGGCCCTCGTGCCCGGCGGCGAGCCGTGCCGGGTCGCCGTGCCGGACCGGGTCGACCAGCAGCAGGTCGGCCTCGCCGGTGTCGGCGGGCAGGTCGTCGCCGGTCACCACGAGCACCCGTGTCACGGTCGGCGGCAGCCCGGCCAGGTCGGCCGGGTCGTCGGTGACGACCGCCTCGAACCGCAGGTGCAGTGCCTCCTCGACGGCCTCGCGCCGCCATTCGCCGGTCCGGCGCAGGTCCAGCCAGCAGTCCCGGTCACGCATCGCGGCGCTCATCGGACGATCGCCGGGGTGCGGTCGTGCACGACGGCGGAGAGCTGCCGTACCGCGGCGCCCGGGTCGGAGGCGGTGAACACCCGCCGGCCGACGGCGACCCCGGCGGCGCCGGCCCGCATGGCGGCCGCCATCCGGCTGAGGACGGCGTCCGGGTCGGATCCGGGCGCCCCGCCGGCGGCCAGTACCGGCACCCCCGCGCCGGTGATGATCCGGCGGGTGGCGGCCTCGTCGTCGGGCAGGGCGGTCTTGACCAGGTCGGCGCCCAGCTCGGCGGCGATGGCCACGGCGTGGGCGACCAGGTCGGGGGCGAGGCCGTCGCGGACGGCGGGGCCACGCACGTACATCATCGCCATCAGCGGTACCGACCAGCGGTCGCAGTCGTCGGCGACACGGGCCAGGTGCGCGATCTGGGCGGCCTCGGTACGCGAGGCGGCGTTGACGTGCACACTGACCGCGTCGGCGCCGAGCCGCAGGGCCTCCTCGACGGTGGTGACCGGGTACTTGGCGTCCGGGTCGGCGGCCATCGCGGTGCTCGCGTTCAGGTGGATCGTCAGGGACAGGTCACGGAACCGGGCCGGGCGGATCCGGCGTGCCGCTCCCTTGTGCAGCACGACACCGTCGGCGCCGTGCTCGGTCAGCGAGGCGACCAGGGCGTCCAGGTCACCGGCGGCGCGCAGCGGGCCCGCGCCCACCGCGTGGTCCAGCGGCACCAGGAGCAGTCCCGAGCCGCCGCGGCGGCCGAGGTGCCCCAGGCGCAGCCGCCTACCGAAGGTTTCGTTGCGGTACATCGCCTCACCCTCCTGTTCGGAATGTCGTGAGGGCGAAGCTAATGACGACGCCTGCGGCGGGCCCACTGCCCGAGTGGGTGGCCGGATGCATTTACGCAGTTCAGGACGCTGCGGTCAGCCGCACTGATGAAACGGGTAGTTGCCGGCGCGCGTCGGCGGTGCATCGTCCGATCGCCTGTGATAGATATTCGGGACCGGCCATCACGGGGGAAATCTGGCCATCACGTCCGACACCTCGACGGGGGCGGCATGATGATCTCTCTGGGTCGGCGCTCGTGAGCGGGGGACACTTCGGCCGTGACGCCGAGGTCGATCTGCTCACCCGCATCCTGGACGACACCGCCGCCGGCGCCGGCGGCTGGCACACGCTGACCGGATCTCCGGGCATCGGCAAGTCGCGGTTGCTGCGTGTCGTGATCGGCCTCGCTGCCGAACGTGACATCGCGGTCGCGACCCGGGAGGCGTTCCTGCTGGATCAGGCGGCGCCGCTGGTGACGCTGGCCGGGGCGCTGCGTGACTGCACGCCGCCGACGGCGGCGTTCGGCTGGCTCACACAGCGTGA
>NZ_PVMZ01000023.1 GCF_003001815.1 Actinoplanes italicus | reverse complement strand
AGAGCCTGCGCGGCCTGCTTACCACCGGCGTTCATCGCCTCGAAGTAGGGCACCCCCTGCAACTTCGGAACGAACGCCACCTTGTACGTCTTACCACCCGCCGCACCGGACGCACCGGTGTCAGGCGACTCGTTCTTCTTCGTGCAACCGGTCAGAGCTATGGCAGCCGCGGTGGTGATCGCCAGGGCGCCGGCGAACCTACGGTCAAGACGCATGAGAACTCCGTTTGTTGAAACGTTTCACGAACTATGTAATTCACGTTACGAGCCGATGACGCGTTGTGTCAAGCGTCACAGCTAAGGGTAGCTGAACGCCTACTACGTGCTGATACTGCGCGGCAGACCGGCGTGACCCACCACACTCCCCGGCCGCATGATCGGGATTCCTCTCAGGAAAGCGCCTTCCTGCTGGCCCGCACGTGCCCGACCCGCCCGAGGGCCATTTTTAAGGTTTCAAGTCAGTTATCGATCCGTGATCCTCTCTTGCCGAACCGGCCCGGCCGGCCCCGCATCGCACCTGATACCAAGTCGAGACCACGCGAAAGGAACGAATCCATGGGCGTCAACAAAATCCGGCTGACCGGCGCGCTCCTGCTGACCGCACTGGCGGCCACCGGTTGCTCCCCGGACGTCGAACGACTCGACGGCCAGGCCGCACCCGCGGGCATCACGACCCCCGCCACGACACCGCCGACGAGCGCTGCGGCCATGTCAGCTACGGCGACGGCGACGGCGACGTCGGCTCCGGCCACGCCGTCCACGGCCTCGTCGCCCTCGCCGAGCGGCACATCGAGGACGTCCCAGCAGCGACTCGTGCTCGGGCCCAACGGGCTCGGCGGCCTCAAGCTGCGCATGACTCCCGAGCAGGCCGAAGCCACCGGACTCATCGAGGGTTACGAGGTGGAGGACTTCACCGGCAACTGCGGTGTCGCCAGGCTGCGCACCACCGGCGACAACGTCCACTTCACCCCGAACCTCGGGTTGTCCGGCATCGAGGCACCCGACGGGGTCCGTACTCCCGAGGGAATCCGAACCGGTAGCACGGTGAACGAGGTCAAGGCCGCGTATCCGAACTGGGAGGCCATCCTGACCGGGGACGACAACGCACGCGACTACGGGTGGGTGAAAGCACCCGGCGGCAGCGGGAGCAGCTACCGGATCGACGTCAACGACGGCAAGGTCTCGTCGGTCATCCTGACCACCGAGGGCCAGAAGTGCGTCGAGTGATCGGCGGGCCCAGCGTCGCCACAGGCGCGGCACCCCGGGATCCCGGTAGGCGAGCGATGGTCTTCGACGCCTACGGGCCGGGGCGGGCCACGGTGGGGCCGGTCGTTCTCGGACCATTCAAACCCCGCCGGGGCGTACGGGTGATGAGGCTCGAATCGGCGGGCCCCGGGTCCGGGCCGGTATGTCGGTGCGCAAGCACAAGGCGCTCTCCGAGCTGCGGGTACGGCTGGAGAAGGGCGACCTGCGGGTGATCGTCGACCGGACGTGCCCGATCGCCGAGCTCGTCGAGGCCCACCGTTACGTCGACACCGGGCGCAGGACCGGCAACGTGGTGATCACTGTCCCAGCTGGTTGAACGGCATCTCACACGTGACGACATACATGACCTGGCCGTCGCGCTCGTCGATGATCGTCAGTTGCATCGGCCCGGCGTCGCGTCCGGGGATCGGCGGCAGCTGCGCGCACACCGCCGACGGGTTGAGCGGAGAGGCGGGGGTCACCGGCTCGCCGACCAGCCCGAACAGGACCACACCGGCCAGCACCGCGATCAGCGGGCGTGACGGTCGCACGCGGACGCCGGGCCGCTGCGGCGGGGCCGGCGAGTCCAGATCGATGGTCGGCACTCTCGAAGCGTAACCGTTGGCGGTGTGCTTTCCTCGTGCCATGAATTCCGAAGCACCCGGCTGGGACGCCATCGACACCCGCCTCGAGCAGTTCTATCCAGGCGTCGAGCCGAGGCATTTCGCCACGATGCACCGGTTCGCGCTGGGCGGCCCGGACCCGCTGGACGGGGTGAGCTTCTACCCGCGAGCCGAACCGGTCCCGCACTGGCATCTGGTGAGTTACGGGATGAGCGAGCTCTACGCCCGGGACGAGTCGGACACCGAGGAGACCGAGGAGTCCGGCTGGGGCTTCGAATTCAGCTTCCGCATCGCCCGCAGCATCGACGACGACGAGCCGCCGATGTGGGCCGCGGACCTGTTGCAGTACCTCGCCCGGTACGTGTTCTCGAGCGGCAACTGGTTCGAGGCGGGACACCACCTCGATCCCGGCGGTCCGCTGCGGCAGGATCCGCCGACCGCGATGAGAGGGCTCGCCTTCGTCGAGGACCCCGAGCTCGGCACCATCGGCACGCCGCACGGGCGGCTGCAGTTCCTGCAGGTCGTCGGCATCACCGCGGACGAGTACGACGCGATCCGGCAGTGGGACGTGCACGGTGTCCTCAAGCTGCTGACCGAGCGGGACCCTCTGCTGATCACCGACCTGGACCGGCCGTCGATCACCGACGATCCGGACACGCGCGCCCTCATCGACGCCGGGCGGGAACGGGACGGGTCGTCGAGCGGCCTGTTCATGATCGCCGGCTTCGGCGCGACTGTGGACGACAGCGGGGCCGTGCTGCTGCGGTTCAAGGAGGTCAACGCCGGTCTCGTGGCGCAGGCCGTCCGGGACCGGCTCGGCCACGGGCGTGATCTGATCCTGGACGGTGACGGGCACGTCCGCACGCTGGTGCGACGCGCTCCGGCGTACGCCGTGCGGCCTCTTGAAGGCGGTGCCCTCGAACTGGACCTGCCCTCGGAGGCCGTCGACGCGCTGCCCGGGCTGCTCACGCCGGGCCGGCGGCCGGTTCCGGGAACCGACCGGCTCAGTGTCGAGGTCACTGATTGAAGGCGACGACCTGCAGCAGCGGCGCGGGGGCGCGACTGACCAGCGACAGGTCGGCGCCCTCCACGGTCGACGGCGGTGGCCAGACGGTCAGGCCCCGGTCGGGGGCGAGTGCGCCGACCTCGGCCTCCCAGCCGGGCCAGCGCAGCGTCTCGTAGAACGCGGTGAGCGAGCCGGCCAGCACCGCGTACAGCCAGTCGGTGTACCCCTGCTCCAGGTCCTGCCAGTCGAGGGTGTCGGGCGCGTAGTAGTGCACCGTCGGCGGGCGGCCGGCGTCGGCGGGGCGCCAGTCGAAGACGCCGCCGAGCACGTCGTACGCGACGACGACGCCGCGCCGGCCCGGGTCGGCCTCGGCGGTCACGTCGGGCAGGCCGTCGGCGCCGCTGCCCAGAACCCGGAGCCAGCCGTGGTCGACGAGCAGGCCTCCGGTGTTGGCGACGACCGCACCGAGCCACGACCTGGTGGTGATGCCGAACGCCGCGAGCGCGGCCTCGGCCCGTACCGGGTCCGGCGTCAGCGCCCGCACCGGATAGGGCGCGGCCGCGATCGTCTCGGCCACCTCGTTCCACGCGTTCATGATCGCGATCCTAGGGAGATCAGTGGTCCCATTGCCGGGCCGGGGCTCCGGTGCCCATGCTCCGGATGCGCCGGCCGGCGAGGGGCCGGTGGTCGCCGGCTTCGCCGATCGCGTCTGGTTACAGGGTGTGACGCGGGGCCCTCATCATGCCTCGGCCGGCCCTGGAGGCGGGGACCGGGCGGCCGGCGCCAGGCTGACGACGAGCTCCTGTGGACTCGCTGTGCCGCAACGCCCGGCGGTGGCGCAGCCGTGGCAGGGTGGGACGAATGACGGTCCTGTCCGCGGCCTCGGCCCTGATCGCCGCGATCGTTCCGGTGAGCCACCTGCCGGTGAGCCACCTGCCGGTGAGCCACCTGCCGGTGAGCCATCTCCCGGCGGCCGCTCCGGAAAGGGTGTGCCGGGTCACCGACGACCGGCTCGTGGAGATCTCGGGGCTGGTCACCGACGGGGCCGGATATGTGGTGGTCAACGACGGCGCCGACGAGGACTCCGGGCGGCGGATCTTCTTCCTGGACCGCGGATGCAAGGTGACCCGGGCGCTGAAATATCCGTCGCGGCCACGCGACACCGAGGATCTGGCCCGCGGCAGCGACGGCACGCTGTGGGTGGGCGACATCGGCGACAACAACCGCGAGCGGACCACCATCGCGGTGTGGCGGCTCGCGCCGGGCGCGAACAGCCCCGAGCTGCTGCGGATGTCCTACCCGGACGGCGCCCATGACGCGGAGGCGCTGCTCGTGGCCGGGGACGGCACCCCGGTCGTGATCACCAAGGACCCGTTCACCGCCGGGTTGTACGTCCCGGACGGTCCGCTGAAGGCGACGTCGACCACGCCGATGCGGCGGGCGGGGGTGTTCGGGATCCCGGTCACCGGCACCGACAACCCGTTCGGCTTCCGCGGCCGGCTGGTGGTGACCGGCGCCGGATCGAGCCCGGACGGCCGGCGCGTGGCCCTCCGCACCTATGCGGACGCCTTCGAACTCGACGTCGCCGCCCCCGAGACAGCGGCCGGTCTGATCCAGGCGATCAGCGAGGGCAGCCCGCGCCGGGTCGAGCTTCCGAACGAGCCGCAGGGCGAGTCGATCGCCTACAGCACCGACGGCACCGCCCTGCTGACCGTCTCCGAGGTGACCGGCCAGTCCGGTGACGACGGTGTGCCCCTGCTGCGCTACGCGCTCCCGGACGCGCCCCGGCCGGTCACGCCGGCCAGCCCCGCGGCGCCCGCCACGACCGCGCCGTCGCCGGCTCCCGCGGCGGCCCGCGCCGACCCGCCCGCCGCCGAGTCCGCGGCCGCGTCCGCCGCGCGCCGTGTCCCGGCCGGCGCGATCATCGCGGGGCTGGGCCTGGCGGTGGCCGCCGTGGCGATCGCCGTGATCGCGGCTCGTCGTCGCCGGCCCGCCGGCCGTGCGTCCGGCAGATGAGCCACCTCGCGGCCGGCGGGTGGCTGGGCTACGGCCGGCGGGCCGGGATGGCCGGGTCGACGAGGGTGGGGTGGTCGAGCAGGTAGGGGGCCACCCGGTCGGCGGTCACGGCGGTGAAGAAGCCGGCCGCCTCGGTGGTGAAGCGCTCACCCAGGTACTTTCCGTTCTGGAAGACGGGCTCGCCGGGCAGGCTGATCGCGGTCACCGTGCGGACGTCGAGGTCCTTGAGTTCGAGCAGCCATTCGGTGACGTCGTGGCCGCCGCCGTCGAAGGTGAGGGAGTCACCGACCGCGGTCATCACCTCCAGGAGGCGGGCCGGGTCGCCGCTGACCTGATTCGCGACGGATCGCAGGAGCTGGCGCTGGTGCCGCTGGCGGTCGTAGTCGCTGCGCGGCAGGCCGTAGCGCTGCCGCATGTAGTCGAGAGCCTCCCACGGGCGCAGCCGTACGGGCAGCGGGCTCTTGACGTAGGTCTTCTGGGCGCCGATGTACGGGCGCAGGCAGTTCTTCGAGGCGCGGCAGGCCGCCGACAGCCGGCGCGGGCGGCCGTCGGGCCGGAGATGCTCGGAGACGACGTCCTGGTCGATGACCATCTCGACGCCGCCCATCGCCGCGACCATCTTCTTGAACCCGCCGAAGTTGATCACGGCACCGCCGTCGAACCGCTTGATGCCGGTGACGATTCCGGCGGTCCGGCCCAGCAGCTCCAGACCTTGGGCCGGGTCGTACCGGCCGGGACCGACCTGGCTGCCGAGCGCCATCGCAGCGTTGATCTTGGCGTACTGGCCCGCGGTGCCCGACTTCGCGAACGCCGGGATCCAGACGACCAGGTCCCTGGGCAGAGAGAACAGGTAGACGCCCTGCCGGTCGGCCGGGATGTGGGCGATGATGATCGAGTCGGAGAGCGGCCGGACGTGGGTGCCGCGCGGGTCGATGCCGGCGAGCAGGACGTTGAGCGGTCCGCGCAGGCCGGCGACCGGGCGGGGCACGCCGGCCATGGCCGCCGCCGGGAGCAGCAGGAACACGCCCAGGGCTACGGCTAGACGGGTCCACCACGGTGCCCGGCGCTGGACAGTACCGACCATAAGACCCATACCTCCCATTTGGTACGACGAAACGCATGATTGCACGTCGCACCGGTCTCATGTGCCGGTTCGCGAGGTATGCCCGGAACCCTCACGGGAGTGCTCCGGGCGTACCCACGGAAGGTCTCAGGAATTGAGCATGTCCCGGACCATCGGGGCCACCTTGGCTCCGAAGAGCTCGACCGCCCGGGTGCGTGCGCTCGCCGACTGGGCGCCGGCCGAGTAGATCAGGTCGAACCGGCCGACACCCAGCGTCCGTGCCGAGGCGGCCATCTTGCGGGCCACCGTCTCGGGCGCGCCGATGTAGAGCGAGCCCGACTCGACCTCGTGGTCGAACTCGGCCCGGGTGAGCGGTGGCCAGCCACGCAGCGCCCCGATCCGGTCCCGCTGGACCTTGTACGCCGGGTAGTACAGCTCCTTGGCCTGCTCGTCGGTGTCGGCGATGAAGCCGGGCGAGTGCATGCCGACCGGATGCGCCGTCGTGCCGAGCTGGTCGGCGGCGCGCTTGTAGAGGTCGATGTAGGGCGCGAACCGGCCGGCCGGACCACCGATGATGGCGAGCATCAGGGGCAGGCCGTGTCGCGCGGTGCGGACCACCGACTCCGGCGAGCCGCCGACGCCGACCCAGGTGGTCAGGCGGCCGGACTCGGTCTTGGGGAACACGTCGGCGTCGGTGAGTGCCGGCCGCGTCTTGCCCGACCAGGTGACCGGCTTCTCGTCGAGCAGCTTGACGAACAGCTCCAGCTTCTCCTCGAAGAGCAGCGCGTAGTCGGCCATGTCGTAGCCGAACAGCGGGAACGACTCGGTGAACGAGCCCCGTCCGAGGATGACCTCGGCGCGGCCGTTGCTGAGCGCGTCGACGGTGGCGAAGCGCTGGTGGACGCGGACCGGGTCGTCGGAGCTGAGCACCGTGACGCCGGAGCCGAGCTTGATGCGCTCGGTGCGGGTGGCGATGCCGGCCAGGACGGTCTCCGGGGTGGAGATCGAGTACTCCGGGCGGTGGTGCTCGCCGAGCGTGATCGCGTCGACGCCGAGCTGGTCGGCGAGGACCGCCTCGTCGACCACCTGGCGGATGGCGGCGGCGTGCGACAGCGGGCGGCCCGCGTCGTCGACCGGCACGTCGCCGAAGGTGTCGAGACCGAGGATCATGGCGGTTCCTCCATACTGATTGACGTGTCAACTAGGCTGATCGACACGTCAAACAGTGAGGGGCCGGTGTTTATGCCCAGGAGACTTCCGACGTCCGAGCAGCTTCGGACGTGGCGGGACTTCATCGAGACGACCGAGGCGCTGCGCGCCGTGGTCGCGGCCCGGCTGCAGGCCGAGTCCGGCCTCTCCCCCGGCGACTACGCGGTGCTGCTGGCGCTCAGCGAGGCTCCGGACCGGCGGCTGCGCCCCTCCGACCTGGCCGTCGCGATCAGCTGGGAGCGCAGCCGGCTGTCGCATCACCTCGGCCGGATGGAGCGGCGCGGACTGATCCGTCGCGAGGGGTTCAGCGGGGACAGCCGTGGCGCCTTCGTGATCCTCACCGACGCGGGCTCGGCGGCGTTCCACGCGGCGACCGTGCCGCACCTGACCGCCGTCAGGGAGCTGTTCGTCGAGGCGCTCACGCCTGAGCAAATGGATGCCCTGGCACAGATTTCAGCGGCGTTACGAGATCATCTGCCGAACCGTTGAACCGAAGCGCCGCATGAGACGTATCCCCTACAGGATGCATTTCTCGGGGGAGGAGAATCGCCATTCCCACGGCACGGCGCGTCATTGCCCCGGAGGTACTCCTGAGGGGCGCGGCACATCACTATCTGCAGCATTCCACAATAGACATGGACACCCTCGCCAATGAGCTGGCGATCAGCCGGGCGACGCTCTATCGCGCGGTCGGCAGCCGGGACGCCCTGCTCGGCGAGGTGTTCTGGGCGATCGCCAAGATCCTGATCGCGGAGGCGGCCGGGGAGGCCTGCGGCACCGGGCCGGACCGGGTGATCGAGGTGTCCCGGATCTTCACGGAGCTGCTCGACTCGGCCCAGCAGATGCGGAAGTTCGTGGCCGAGGAGCCGCAGACCGCGGCCCGCGTGCTGTTCACCGCGGCCGCCGAGGTGAGGCACCACGCGATCGACGCCCAGCTGAGGATCTTCGTCGAGTCCGGCATCGAGGGCGACCCGGCGGAGTTGCGCCGCCGCGCCGCCCTCTACCTGCGGACCCTTGAGGGCGTGCTCTACGGGCCACTGCTGGGCAGCGGCCCGATCGCCTTCGAGTCGGCCGAGCCGGCCCTGCGGGCCCTTCTCACGGAGTGAACTGGTCGCAGGTGCTGCGGTACTCCTGCACCGCCGCGCCGGCGCCCGGTCCGGGGCAGACGAACTGCTGGTAGCGGGTGTCGTCGTCGACGAACAGCTTCAGCCAGGAGATGCTGAACTTCGCGATCGTGGTGTTCGGCGTGTTCGGCGCGAAGTGGCTGGCACCGTTCAGGTTCAGGAACGCCTTCCCGGGCACGGCCGGCAGGCTCTGGAAGAACGGCTGCGCGTGGCTGCGGACCGGGGCGATGCTGTCCGCCTCGGCACCGATCACCAGCGTGGGCACGGCGTTGCGGCTGAACGACTTGGTCAGGTTCCACGGCGTCAACGGGATCGCGGCCGCCAGCGCCGGGCGGCTACCGGCCGCTTCCAGGGCGCCGCCGCCGCCCATCGAGTGCCCGATCACGGCCACCCGGCCCGCGTCGATCCGGGCCCGCACGGTGCTGCGCTGGGTCAGGAAGTCGGCGGCCGCGAGCAGCTGGCGGCCACGGCTGGCCGGCTGGTCCGAGGTGCTCAGCGTGTCGATGTTGAACACCACGAAGCCTTGCGACGCCAGGCGTGGCGCGAGCCAGGCCATGCTCGACTTGCGGGCGGTGAAGCCGGGCGCGATCACCACGGCGCCGAACGTGCCGGCGCCGGTGTCGGTCGGCGCGTAGATGTCGCCACCCCCGAAGCCGGACACCGACGCGCGGGACACGTTCGACTGGGCCACCGCGAACGGTCCGCGGACCGCCTCGATGCTGGCGTTGCTGGGCGCCGGGCCCTTCGCGAATGACGCGGTGGCCGCGTCGGCATCCGGGATCAGAGTGATTCCGGCACCACCGAGAGCAACCGCGGCAGCGATTCCGAATAACTTTGGAATTACCTTGTCCACTTCTCTCTCCCACCTGTGTGAAACGTTTACTGGAGCAATTCTTTGCTCATCGCCGACGCATCAACAACGGCGCGGGGAATACTGAGACGGGGGTCCGGGCACGGGGCTACAAAACGCCCGAATCGGCCTTTCATCGACTCGATGCCCGCCGTTAATCAACCGTCTTCTATGCGCCGTTACGGTCCGGCACATGGATCGGCGAACCCTTTTGCGCACCACCGTGGCCGGCGCCTCCGGCCTGGCCCTGCCCTTCACCGCCTGGTCGGCCGCCTACGCGGCACCCGCCCAGAACGCCACCGGACCGTACGGCGCGCTGCAGGCCGCCGACGCCAACGGCATCCAGCTGCCGGCCGGGTTCACCAGCAGGGTGATCGCCCGCTCCCGGCAGACCGTGCCGGGCACCTCCTACGTCTGGCACGACGCCCCCGACGGCGGCGCGGTCATCCCCAACGGCTCCGGCTGGATCTACGTCTCCAACTCCGAGGTCAGCTCGTCGGCGGGCGGCGGCGCGTCACGGATCCTGTTCGACTCGACCGGCACGATCGTCGGCGCCTCGCGCATCCTGTCCGGCACCAACCAGAACTGCGCCGGCGGCAAGACCCCGTGGAACACCTGGCTGAGCTGCGAAGAGGTGGACCTCGGCAGGGTCTGGGAGACCTACCCCCTCGGCGGTACGGCCGTGGCGCGGCCCGCGATGGGCCGGTTCAAGCACGAGGCGGCCGCGGCCGACCCGGTCCGCAAGGTGATCTACCTGACCGAGGACGAGACCAACGGCCGCTTCTACCGGTTCGTGCCCACCACCTGGGGCGACCTGTCGTCCGGCACGCTGCAGGTGATGGTCGCCGGCTCCGGCACGTCCGGATCGTTCACCTGGGCGAACGTGCCCGACCCGGACGGCTCGCCGACGCGGACGCGCAGCCAGGTGTCCGGCTCGAAGTCGTTCAACGGCGGCGAGGGCTGCCACTACGCCGGCGACACGGTCTGGTTCACCACCAAGGGCGACAACCGGGTGTGGCAGGTCAACCTGCTCAACAACACCTACGAGCTGGCCTACGACGACAACCTGGTCAGCCCCGGGAATGCGCCGCTGACCGGTGTCGACAACGTGACCGGCTCGTCGTACGGCGATCTCTACGTCGCCGAGGACGGCGGCAACATGGAGATCTGCCTGATCACGCCGGACGACAAGATCTCGGTGTTCCTGCGCGTCACCGGGCAGGGCTCGTCGGAGCTGTGCGGACCGGCGTTCACCCCGGCCGGCAACCGCCTCTACTTCTCGTCGCAGCGCGGCACGAGCGGCTCGTCGTCGGGCGGCATCACGTACTGCATCACCGGCCCGTTCCGCACCTGACCCCTCTCCACCAAAAGATCAACATCGATCAGTCAGCCGTACGGGTGGTGCGATCCGGGAAGCGTGCCGCCATCATGGTGCGGTGCCGAATCAGTGGTCGCGCCCCCGGGTCTGGTTCCTGATCACGCTGGTGGTGGCGGCGGCGACCGCGCTGATCCTGGCCTGGTTCCTTCGTGGTGAGGGCCTGGAACGCGCCGACAAGTGGGCGAGCGTCGTCTTCGGCTCGGTCAGCGCCCTCGTCGCCTGCACCTGCCTGCTCACCTGGCTGTGGCGGCTCGGCAGCGCGGGCACCGACCGTGAGGCGGTGCTCGCGGGCCTGGCCGCCACACAACGTGAACAGTGGACCGCCGAACAGGCCGCCCGCCGGGTCGGCGAGCCGTGGCCGTTGAACGTGCGGTGGGCCGTCAACGCGGGAACCGAGGCCGTGATGGCCCGGTGGGCGTCGGTGCGGGGATCGGCGGGCGCCGGCCCGGTCGAGGTGGACGGGGACTACGCGGGGATCGCCACCGTGCTCGACCGTCCCGACTTGCCGAAACGGCTCGTCATCCTCGGTGAGCCGGGAGCCGGCAAGTCGGTGCTCGCCATGCGGCTGACACTTCAGCTGCTCGACTGCCGCGGCGCGGGCGATCCGGTCGCGGTCCTGCTCGACGTCGCGGGATGGAATCCGGTCCAGCCGCTCGACGACTGGATCGCCGACCAGCTGATCGCCCGGGACCGCCGATTCGCCGGGACGGTGCCCGGCCCGGCCGGCGAGTCGCGCAGCCTGGCCCGGGATCTGGTCGCCGGTGGGTGCCTGCTGCCCGTACTCGACGGGCTCGACGAACTCGACGACGAACTGCAGCGCGCCGCACTCATCGGGCTGTCCGGCGCCGCGACCGCCGGCCGGGACTTCGTCGTCACCTGCCGGACCCGTCCCTATCGGGCGGCCGTCGCGGCCTGCGGCCCGATCCCGGCCGCCGTGGTGGTGGAACTCCAGCCGGTCCCGCCGGAGGAGGCGGCGCAGCACCTGGACGACAGCGCCGCAGCAGCCGATCGGCGCTGGTCACCGGTGCTGGCCGAGCTGCGCGGGCAGCCCTCGACCCCGCTGACCGAGGCGCTGTCCACCCCGCTGATGATCTGGTTGGCCCGCACGGTGTACCGGAATCCGGACCGCAATCCGGAGGAATTGCTGACCGCCGACTGGGCCGACAGCCGGGAGGGCATCGAGCGTCACCTCATGGACCACCTGATCCCGGCCGCCTACGCCACTGCCGGTGGCGTGCCCGCCGCGGAAGCCTCGCTCGACGGAACCCGGCTGTGGCTGTCGACACTGGCGGCCCAACTGCGGGAACAACGGATCCACGATCTCGCCTGGTGGCGTATCCACGAGATCCGCCCAGCGCCGGCCGCCCAGGTGGCGTCGGTCGTGTACGCCATCACGGTCGCGCTGTTCCTGCCGTTCGCGGGCGGCGCACTGGGCTTGCAGACAGTCCCTGTCGACGCGCCGGTCTGGCTCTCCCTGGCCATCGGCGGAGCCGTGCTCGGCGTGCTCCTCGCGTTCGGGCGGATATTGTTCACCGACCGGCATCATCCACGGCGCGTGAGCGCGCGCGGACTGGTCCGGTCGTTCATCGCGGTCGTGGTGCCGATCCTGGTGGCCGGTCCCTTCTTCGCCGGAGACCTCATGGAGGTCGTCGCCGTCGCTCTGTCGGCCGGCGTCGTCTCGGCGCTCGTCGGCGGCGGGGAGCCGGCCCCGTCCGCGGCCGCTCCCCGGGCGTCGCTCGCCATGGACCGGACCGTGGCACTCACCTCGGCCGCCACGGCCGGTACCGTCGAGTACGTCCTGCTGGCCCTGGGCTACGGCCCGTTGGCGCCGTGGGCCTGGATCGGTGCGCTGATGATGACGCTGGCCGCGGTACTGCTGAGCGCCTGGGGACAGTTCCACCTGGCCACCCTGGTTCTCGCGGCGCGCGGGCAGGTCCCGTTGCGGCTCGCCCGGCACCTGGACGACGCCCATCGGCGTGGCGTGCTCCGCTGCGCCGGAAGCGTCTACCAGTTCCGGCACGCCCTGCTCCGGGACCGTCTCGCCGCCGTTCACGAACGGACTCCTGTCTGATCCCGGTCAGATCCACGGTGCCGGACGATATCGACGCTCGCCACGGCCGCCTACTGTGACGGCGTGATGACCGTCGCCACCGTGGCGTTCTGCATCGGCATGCTTCTCGTGGCCGGATCCGGGATCTTCCTCCTCCTCATTCTCAGCGACCTGCGGGGCCTGTGGACCCTGCGGCGCCTCCGCCCCGTTCCGATCGGTGACGCCCGCGGACGCGTCGCGCTGGAAGGCGTCACCGAGTACGGAACGGCCGGACGCCAGGTCGCCCCGGTCACCGGCGAGGACTGTGTGTGGTGGCGGGTCACGCTGCTGCGCGAGCCCGCCCGGTACACGCCGTCCGGCGAGTCGGGGCCCGACCACGACGTGGTCCTGGAGATCGAGTCGCCGGCGTGGGCGACCCTCACCGACCGCGATCACCGCATCCCGGTCGACCCGCGGCTCGTCGCGCCGTCCCGGCTGCTCTTCGACCCGATCATGACCGATCCGCAGCCCTACATCGTCACGCGCGTGGAACACAGCCTGGCCAAGCCGGTGCCACTCCCGCCACTGGCCGCCGAGGCCGCCGCCGACCTGCGCCGTAGCGAACGTCTGCACCTGACCGAAGTACGCGTCCCACGCGGCCGGCAGATCTTCGCCCTGGGCAGGGCCGGCCGTCGAGGCCTGACTCCCAGTCGTTCCGGTCTCACCGTCTTCACGCAGCAATCGCGCGCCGAGGTGATCGCCACACGCCGGGAGGACATCCGCACAGGCCGTACCGCCATCTTGTGGTTGATCTTGATCGGCCTGCTTTTGGCGGTCCCCTCCGCCGCCTACCTGTTGTAATCAACCGGCTGTGCCGCACCGCTGTCTCGGGCGTTGAGGCAGCGGTGGGGCACAGCCGGTCAGGCGGTCTCGGCTCGCAAAGAGTCGGTGACCGGGCGGTGGGCGCCGAGGTGGGCGGGGATCGCGGTCAGCGCCGCCACGATCAACGCCGTCATCACGACCACCGTGATCAGCTGCCAGGCGCTGGGCGGGGTGGCCCGGTCGCCGTCACCGCCGGTGATGCCCATGATCGCCTCGAACAGCAGGTAACCACCCGGGAAGATCCCGAGGACCGCTCCGGCCAGCGCCGGCAGGATCTGCGCCCCGGACAGCGCCGCCGTCACGTCCCGCGGCGTCGCGCCGAGCGCCCGTGCGAGCGCCGCCGTGTGCCGGTTGTCGAGCACCGTGGCCAGCGTGATCACGATGGCGTTCACCCCGGCCAGGACCAGCAGGATCACCGTCCACAGCAGCAGGACCCGGCGCAGCGTCTCGACCTGCGCCACGGTGTACCCGGCGGCGAACGGCTTACTGAGGAAACCGTCGAGGATCAGGGCCACATAGACGCCGCCGACGGTCACGGCGATCCCGGCCACCGCGAGCAGGGCACGTCGCGGGCGGCGGGCGGTCACCCGCAGTGACAACAACAGCGGTACGGGCAGACGCGCCGACGCCTGGATCAGCCACCCGGACCGGCGGGGCGGACGTGCGGCGTCGGCGAGGGCCGCGACGGTGCTCGACCGGGCGGCCCGCCACGCCGGAACCGCGGTCGCGAGGACCGCCACCGCCAGGGCGACGCCGGTGACCGTACCGATGACGGGAATGCTCAAGGCCGGTGTGCCCGCGCTGCCGAGCAGGCCCGCGCCCGCGTCGGCCAGCAGCGGAGCCGTGAACGCCCCGATCCCCAGACCGGCCGCGGCCGCCACGAGGGCGACCAGAAGGTACTCGGTCAGCAGCACGGCGGCCACCACGCCCGGCGTGCCACCGACCGCCTTGAGCAGCCCCACGCGCCGGGTCTGCTCCGCCATCCGGCCGCCGACCAGCACCGACAGGCTCGCGACGGCGAGCAGCCCGAGCAGCCAGGCACCGATCATCAGCAGGATCTGCGAGTCGCCCGCGACCTCGGTGGCGTCAGTGCGGATCTCCGTCGAGAGCGCCACCCTCGGCGCATCCGGGCTCCCGATGAAGGTGGCGGCGAGATCCGGATCCTCAAGACGAAGATTCAGCACGTACGAGACGACGCCCAGCCTCCCGGCGTCGGCACTGGTGAGCCACACCAGCCCCGGATTGCGCAACATGCCGGGCGGAAGATCCGCACCGGCCGGAGCCACGCCGTGCAGACAGGGGATCTCACCGAGACACGTCGTGGCCGGGAACGGCGCCGACGCGGCCGTGACCGCCACACCGGCGACCTCGAACGCCCGGCCACCGAGCGTCACCTGATCACCGGCGGTCAGGCCGTACGCGGTCGCGAACGCCGCCTCGACCACCATGCCACCGTCGCGGACCCATCCACCGTCCGTGACCTGCGGCCGGTCGACCGGCGCGTCCACGGTGTCACGCCCGATCACCAGCACGTCCACCGTCTGCCCGGCGGTGGCCAATGTCGACGTGGCGACCGGGAACGGGCCGCTGCGCGCGGTCACACCGGCCGCATCGCCGTAGGCGGCGAGCTGGCCGGTCGTCCTCGCGCTCATCACGACGTCGGGTCCGGCGGTCAGGGCGCGGGTGTTCTCGTACGGCGCCGCGGCCGAGTCCCGCAGCACCAGCCCGAGCGTCAGGGTCGTGGTCGCAGCGAGCACCGCGAGCAGCAGCAGTGCCGCCTCGACCGGCCGGCGGCGCAGGTCACGCAGGGCCAGCCGCCCGACCAGCAGGATCCGTCCCACGGCGCTCAGTCCTCCAGCCCGGCGAGCGCGCCCAGCCGGCCGGTGGAGCCACCGGTCAGCCGGGTCTCGTCGACGATCACGCCGTCCCGCATGGTCAGCAGCCGGTCGGCGGTCGCCGCGATCCGCGCGTCATGGGTCACGATGATCAGGGTCTGCCCGGCCCTGTGCAGGTCGTCGAAGAGCTGCAGCACGTCGAGGGTGGCGACACTGTCCAGGTTGCCGGTCGGTTCGTCGGCCAGCACCACGGCCGGTTCGTTGACCAGCGCGCGGGCCACCGCGACCCGCTGCCGCTGACCACCGGAGAGCTCCGACGGCAGCGCGCCCGCCCGGCTCCCCAGCCCGACCCGGTCGAGCAACTCCGCGGCACGGCGCCGCGACTCGCGCGGTGAGCGGCCGGCCAGCAGTGCGGACAACTCGACGTTCTCGACCGCGGTCAGCTCCTCCATGAGGTGGAACGACTGGAAGACGAACCCGACGGCCGACCGCCGCAGCCGGGCCAGCGCCTTCTCCCCCAGGCCGTCGATCCGTGCGCCGTCCAGCCACACCTCACCGCCCGACGGCCGGTCCAGCCCGCCGAGCAGATGCAGCAGCGTCGACTTGCCGCAGCCGCTCGGCCCCATCACCGCCACCGTCTCGCCGCGCTCCACGTCCAGGTCCACACCGTCGACGGCGCGGAGCAGGCCGGTGCCTCGGCCGTACTCCTTGCGCAGTCCCGACGCACGAACCAGTGACGTCCCCGTTGTGGTGCTCACGATCCGCTCCTCCGTTGCGTCCAATGTCTGTCGCAGACCTCCAGCCAGTGCAGATCCGCCTGCAGCCGCAGCACGACGCCCTCCAGCAGCAACGCGGCCCGCGAACCGGCGGGCTCGGCCAGCACGGCCCGCTGCGCGTCCCGCAGCCTGCGGAGCAACTCCCGCCGCTGCGTGTCGACGACGGTCAGCGGGTCGGCGAGCCCCGCCGCCGCGGCGGCGACCAGCTTGAGGTGGAACTCCGCGAGATCCGGCCGCGGCCAGGCGACCTCGGAGATCCACTCGGCGACCCGCTGCTGCCCTTCGGCGGTCAGCGAGTAGACCTTGCGGTCACCGCGGTCGCCGCGGTCGCCGCGCCGCTCCTGGGTCTCGTTTGCCGGCCGGTCGCCCTTCCCCTCCTGGGTCTCGCTTGCCGGCCGGTCGCCCTTCCCCTCCCGGGTCTCGTTCGCCGGCCGGTCACCCTTTCCCTCCCGGGTCTCGTTCGCCGGCCGGTCGTCGACCTCGACGACGAGCAGGCCCGCCTTCTCCAGGCGGGTCAGCGTCACGTAGATCTGCCCGGCGTTCATGCCCTCACCGAGCGGGCCCAGTGCGTCCCGCAGGCGAGCACGCAGCTCATATCCGTGCGATGGCTCCTTGGCCAACATCGCCAGAACCACTTCCTGACGCATGACACCCCCTAACCGTTATCTCAATAGATAACGGTTATCCATGTAGGGGTCAAGGCATCTGTCGGCTCGTAGCGGCGCCGGACCCGGCCGGCTACTCGGCCTCCGGCTCGGGGGTCAGCGCAGCGCGGGGTAGAGCAGGCCGGTGGCGCAGGCACCGACCAGGGCTCCGGCGAGCACCTGGGCAGCGGTGTGGTCCCGCAGGTGGACGCGCGACCAGCCGACCGCCGCGGCCAGTGGCCAGGTGAACAGCAGCGCCCAGCCGAAGACGACGGTGAAGGTGACCGCGGTGCCCGCCGCCACCAGTGAGTGGATCGAGATCTTCCAGTGCGCCAGCAGCGTGATCGGGGTGGCCACGACCAGTGCCGCGGCCATGCACGCGATCAGGGCGAGCAGGTCGCGGGGAGCACCGACCGCGGCCAGGGCCAGCGTTCCCGAAGCGGTCGAGCCGAGACACACCAGCATGGGCAGGGTCCGCTGGGCTCGAACGCCGACGTGCCGATCGGTCCAGGCACCGCGCCGGACACCGTGCAGGATGTAGGCGATCGGCAGGAAGCTGGCCGCTGCCGCCGCGATGACGCCCATGACGAGCGCCGACATCGGTGACTCCGCCGACGCCCAGGCCACCGCGAAGAGAACCGTGGCCACCAGCACCGCCGGTGACAGGATCTCGGTGAGCAGCCGGGCGGCCCGGTCGGTCACCCCGACCCGCTCGGCCGCCGGGATCCGCTCGGTGCTCGACGTCGCCATGACGTCGATCATTGCAAATCGCCGAGCCGTCCCACCGGCGCAGTCCTCTCCCGCGTTCGCACTACGCGACCAGCGAAACCGGCCCACAAGACAGCCGGAGCACGGTGGCGGCACGGTGGGTGCGCGCGGCCGTACCATATGAGGATCTTGACCTTGGGAAGTCGGGCGTAAGAGGCTCACCCGCGATGAAGCGCTTACTTCCAGCCGTCTCGGCGGCTGCGACGATCTTCCTCGTCGCCGTCTGCCTGCGGCCCGCCATCACCGCGGTGGGACCGCTGCTTCCGCAGATCAGCGCCACCGAAGGGCTCGGTGAGGCCGCCCAGGGGCTGCTCGGCGCGCTGCCTCTGCTGGCGTTCGCGCTGGTGTCGCCGCAGGTGCATCGCGTTTCCGGGCGGCTCGGGATGGAACGGGCGGTGCTGGTGGCGCTGCTGGTGCTCGCCGCCGGGACGCTGGCCCGGTCCTATTCGGGGCACGCGGGGCTGTGGGCCGGGACCCTGATCATCGGGTGCGCGATCGCGGTGGGCAACGTGCTGGTCCCGGCGATCGTCAAGCGCGACTATGCGGCCGACGTGTCGCGGGCCACCGGGTTCTACACCGCGTTCATCACCGTGTCGGCGTCGCTGGCCTCGGCGATCGCGGTTCCGGTGGCGGACGCCGTCGACTGGCGGCTCTCGCTCGCGCTGTGGGCGGGACTGGCACTGGTCGTCGCGGCGGCCTGGGCGCCCCGGGCCCGTGGACCGGCGGTGATCGAGACGGGCGGGCCGCGCGGTGACGTGGCCGTGTGGCGGCAGCCGCGGGCGTGGCTGATCACGGCGTTCATGGGGTTGCAGTCGACCTGCTTCTACGTGTTCGTCACGTGGCTGCCGACGATCGAGATCGCCGGTGGGGTGTCGGAGCGGACAGCGGGCGTGCACCTGTTCGTGTTCCAGGGCATGGGGATCCTCGGCGGGCTGGCGATTCCGGTGCTGCTGCGGGAGCCGGGGCGCCGGTCGCTCGGGGCGCTCGTGGCCAGTCTTCCGGTGATCGTGGCGGTGGCCGGGCTGCTGCTGGCGCCGGGGCTCGCGGTGCTGTGGGCGGCGATCGCCGGGCTGGGGCAGGGTGCCTCGCTGGTCGCGGCACTGACGTTGATCAGCCTGGGTGGGCGTACGTCGGCCGAGACGACCCGGTTGTCGGGGATGGCGCAGTCGCTCGGGTATCTGCTGGCGGCCGGCGGGCCGGTTGCGGCGGGGGTGCTCGCCGAGCGGACCGGGGCGTGGCGGGCGACCCTCGTCATGGTCGTGGTCCTCGGGGTGCTGCAGGCCGTTGCCGGGCTGGCGGCCGGCCGCGTACCGCGAGGGCAGACTCTAGGATCGCGATCATGATGCGCGCGTTGGTGCTCACCGGGCCCGGCAAGGCGGAGGTACTGCGGGTTCCGGTGCCGGTCGCCGGGCCGGGCCAGGTGGTGATCGAGGTCGCGCGGGCGGGCGTGTGCGGCACCGATGTGGAGCTGTTCACCGGTGAGATGAGCTATCTGCACAGCGGCGTCTCGTCCTATCCGCTGCGGCCCGGTCACGAGTGGTCGGGCACGGTCCGCGAGGTGGGCCCGGACGTGGACGGGTCGTGGCTGGGCCGCCGGGTCACCGGCGACACGATGATCGGTTGCGGTCACTGCCGCCGCTGCCGCTCGGGTCGTCACCACGTCTGCCCGGACCGGCACGAGCTGGGCATCAGGGACGGGCTCGCGGGCGCGCTGGCGGAGCGGCTGGCGTTCCCGGCCGCCTACCTGCACGCGCTGCCGGACACCGTGGACGCGACCGCGGGCGCGCTGGTCGAGCCGGCCGGGAACGCTCAACGCTGCGTCGACGCCGCCGCGCTGGAGCCCGGCGAGCGGCTGCTGGTGCTGGGTACGGGCACGATCGGCCTGCTCACGGCGATGCTGGCGCGAGGCCGGGGCCTCGAGGTGCACCTGCTCGGCCAGGAGCTGGACTTCGCGCTGTCGCTGGGTTTCGCACGGTCGTGGACGCGGGACTCGCTGCCGGATCTGCCGTGGGACGCGGTGGTCGACGCCACCAACGCGCCGTCGATGCCGGGACTCGCCGTGGACCTGGTGGAGCCGGGTCGCCGGGTGGTCTGCATCGGCCTGTCGGGCACGCCGAGCCTCATCGACACCCGGGACGCCGTGCTGAAGGATGTCACCGCCGTCGGGATCCTCGGTGCGTCTGCCGGGCTGGCTCCGGCGATCGCCGCGTTCGCGTCCGGTGCCGTCGATCCCCGCCCGCTCGTGGCGGCGACCGTTTCCCTCGAGCAGGCCGCCGCGGTGCTGGCCGGTGATCGTCCCGCGTCGGCGGGGCCGGGCCCCAAGGTGCTGATAGACCCGGCGGCCTGATGTCAGGGCACCGCGGGTAGCCGTTCCCGTTCCCACCCGGTGGGACTCCGCGCCGGACGAGGCCCTCGACCTCGCCTGTCAGGCCAAGGCCTTCGACGGCCGCAAGGGCTGACGGGGCCGGAACGGCAGCCCGCCGGGAGCGGGCTGCCGTCGCGCTCACCCCACGGCCTTCTTCAGCAGCGACCGAAGGCTGGCGCACCCGTACGACAAGAATCCGGGCGAGCTGCCGGCGGACCGTGACATACCACGGAGCCGATGACCCGACCGGCATGAAACATTTGCGTCTCTGAATGTGAAACGGGCACTCGGCGGGCCGAGAATCGCAGAAAGTCCCCCGAATGACCCGGAGACCCCCATGATCCGGAAACGAATCGCCCTGGCCATCACAGCTGCCGGTGTCCTGTCCGGCGGCCTGATCGCTGTCGTCACCGCCGCCGGACCGGCGCAGGCGGCGACGGTCTCGCAGCCGCTGCGCACCATGGTCGCCAACCTGCCGGTGGCCGCCGAGATACGCACCGGCTACGACCGTGACCTGTTCAACCACTGGATCGACGCTGACGGCGACGGCTGCAACACCCGCTACGAGGTGCTGATCGCCGAGGCAGCCACCAAGCCCACCGTCGGTTCCGGGTGCGCGCTCAGCGGCGGCCGCTGGCTGTCCTACTACGACGGCGCCGCCTGGACCGACCCCGCCGACCTGGACATCGACCACCTCGTCCCGCTGGCCGAGGCGTGGGACTCCGGCGCCCGCAACTGGACCTCCGCGCAGCGGCAGTCGTTCGCCAACGACCTGGGCGACGTGCGCAGCCTGGTCGCGGTGACCGACAACGTCAACCAGTCCAAGAGCGACCAGGACCCCGCCGAATGGATACCGTCGCTGACCGGTGTCCGCTGCCGGTACGTCACCGAGTGGACCGCCGTGAAGACGCGCTGGGCCCTGACGGTCGACACGGCCGAGAAGAGTGCGCTGACCACGTACGCCGCCGCCTGCACGAACAGCACGGTCACGGTCGACACGGTGATCGGCGGCGGCACCACGAGCCCGCCGACCGGCGGCACCTGCTCGGCGTCCAACGGCACCGACGTCACGATCCCCGACGGCGGATCCGCGGTGACCAGCACCATCACCATCTCCGGCTGCTCACGGAGCACCGCCTCGGCGGCGTCGGCGATCTACGTCAACATCGTCCACCCGTTCCGCGGTGACGTGTCGATCTACCTGTACGCGCCCGACAACACCTACTACGTCCTCAAACCAGCGAGCAGCTCCGACAGCGCGGCGAACGTGATCACCACGTACACGGCGAACCTGTCGGCCGAGTCCGCCAACGGCACCTGGCGACTCAGCGTCCGGGACAACTACTCCGGCGACGCCGGATACCTCAACACCTGGACCCTCACCGTCTGACGCCCACCTCACCGCGGTTCGGAGGCGAGGAGCGTCAATCCGGGGCGGCACGAGAGGAACCGCGCCGCCGGCCGGCCCTTGACGCCGTTGCCGTAACCATCGAGCGGCGGGGATCGCCCGCCGGGAACGGGCGGCCGCCTGATCGGACGCCGGATTCCCGCATGTGAGGAGGGCGTTTGTCATTCCGGGCGGATGAGGCGGCCTCTGCCGGGCAGGGCGAGACTGCGACGGTGGCGGCCCGTCCGGTGGTGGCGGTTCGGGCCGGCGGCGCTGTCTGAGCCAGGAAGCGGAGACGAGGCCATGTCGAAGAAGGAGAAGCACCGCGCGAAGGGTGACCAGGCCCCGGTCGCCAGGATGAAGCGGCAGGTGTACGAGGACGAGATGCGCCGCCTGCACGGTGAGCTGGTCGCGATGCAGGAGTGGGTGAAGGACACCGGGGCGAAGATCTGTGTGGTGTTCGAGGGCCGTGACACCGCCGGCAAGGGTGGCACGATCAAGCGCATCACCGAGCGGGTGAGCCCGCGTGTGTTCCGGGTGGTCGCCCTGCCCACGCCGTCGGAGCGCGAGCGCACCCAGATGTACGCGCAGCGGTACATGGCCCACTACCCGGCCGGCGGGGAGGTCGTGATCTTCGACCGGTCCTGGTACAACCGGGCCGGCGTGGAGCCGGTGATGGGGTTCTGCAGCCCGGAGGACACCGAGCGGTTCCTGGACACCGTGCCGGCCTGGGAGAAGGCGATGACGGACTCCGGGATCCTGCTGCTCAAGTACTGGCTGGAGGTCAGCGCGGACGAGCAGACCCGGCGCCTGGAGAGCCGCATCCACGACCCGCGCAAGGTGTGGAAGCTGTCCGACATGGACCTGAAGTCGTACAGCCACTGGTACGACTACTCCCGGGCCAGGGACGCCATGCTGGCCGCTACCGACACCCCGTGGGCGCCGTGGCACGTCGCGAACACCGACGACAAGAAGCGGGCCCGTCTCAACATCATCAGCCACCTGTTGAGCCAGGTGCCGTACGAGCCGCTCAAGCCGCGCGACATCAGGCTGCCGAAGCGCCAGAAGGCGGACGGTTACCGCGAACCGGACCTGCCGCTGCGGCGCATCCCCACGCCGTTCGGCGAAGGGTGAGTCACGCCGCCACGGGCGCGTGCCGCGCAATGACGGCGGTCAGGTCGGACGCGGCCATGGGGCGGGCCAGGTGGAAGCCCTGGGCCAGGTCGCAGCCGACCGCCCGCAGCGCGTCCAGCGTCTCCGCGTCCTCGATGCCCTCCGCCACGACTCTGAGCCCGAGGGTGTGGCCGAGTTCGGCGGTGGACGCGACCAGCGCCAGACTGCCGTGGTCGGTCGCGACGTCCTTGACGAACGAGCGGTCGATCTTGAGTTCGTCCAGCGGCAGCAGCCGCAGGTACGTCATCGAGGAGTAGCCGGTGCCGTAGTCGTCGATGGACGTCTTCACGCCGAGCACGCGGATGCGCCTGAGTGTCTCGATGGCGGTGTCCGGGTCGTTCATGACGCTGTGCTCGGTGACCTCGATGCAGAGCTGGTCGCCGGGCACGCCGGTCTGCCGCAGGAGCTCGGCGACCCGTTCGGGGAACGCGGTGTCCAGCAGTGTCCGGGTGGAGATGTTGACGGCTACCGGGATCCGGTGGCCGGCGTCGAGCCACGTGCGGGCCTGCCTCAGCGCCTGGGTCAGCACCTGGTGGGTGAACCGGTGGATCAGGGTGGTGGCCTCCAGGACCGGGATGAACTCGCCGGGTGAGATGGGGCCCTTGGCCGGGTGGTGCCAGCGGGCCAGCGCCTCGACTCCGGCCAGCTCACCCGTACCGATATCGATCTTGGGTTGGTAGTGAAGGGTGATCTCGTCGCCGGTGTCCAGGGCCCGGCGCAGGTCACCGAGCAGGGTCAGCCGGGCGCTGGTGTCGTCGCCGGTGTGGTCCGTGGTGAATCGGCGGAATCCCAGGCGCTGCTGCTTGGCCCGATTCATGGCGGAGTCGGCGTGCCGCAGCACGGTCGGCACGTCCTCGCCGGGTCCGGCCGTGGCGGCGCCGATGCTGACCTCGAGGTCGACGGTGAGGTCGTCGATGACGAACGGGTCGCCGAAAGCTCCGGTCAGCCGGCCGGCGATGTCCTCCCCGACGGCCGGGTCGGCGTCGCGCAGCAGGACGGCGAATTCGTCACCACCGAGCCGCGCCACGAAGTCCTGCTCCCGGACCGAGGCCCGCAGGCGACGGCTGACGTGGGTGAGCAGCAGATCGCCGATGCGGTGGCCGAGCTGCTCGTTGACGTCACGGAAGCCGTCGAGGTTGACCACCAGCACGGTGACGCGGCCCCGCCCGGACCCGTCCCGGCGGCGACGGTGGCTGGCGGTCTCGGCGAGCGCACCGCGGGTCCGGGCGCTGAACGCGGTGCGGTTGGGCAGGCCGGTCAGCGGGTCGGTGGCGGCGGTCGTCTCCACCTGACGCCGGTGCTTGCGTGCCGAGTACCCGAACAGCACGAGCACGATCAGGCTCAACGCGAAGCCCAGCCCGCTGCCCCACAGCAGCCGCCGCGACTCGCGCTGGCCGGCCGACTGCTTCGCGGCGTGGTCACCCATGTGATGCTGCCGCTCGGCCAGCACCGAGGCCATGATCGTCGTGGCCGCGGGTTCGATCGACCCTTCGAGCGTCGCCTCCGCGGTCTCCATGTCGCCCTGATCGATCGACCTCAGGTACGAGGCGATGTCCGGTTTCATGCTGCGGTGAGCCTCCACGAGCGCGGAGGTGAGCTGCTCATTCTCGGTGTCGACGTTCGCCATGTGCTCCATGGCCCGCTGTGCCTGCTCATGAACGGCGGGGAGCTCCTCGCGTTCCTCGCCGTCGGGTTCACGCAGCGACGCCTGGATCAGCGCCATCTCCCAGCTGATCAGGTAGGCGGCATCCTGGTAGGCGTCGGTGTCGGCGCTGTCGTCGGCGAGTTCCGTGACGATGCCGGCCTGACGCGAGCTACCGAACACCGCATAGCCGGACAGGCCGGCCAGGACGACGGCGAACACGCCGACCAGCCACCACGAAGCCATCCGCGCCGAGCCCACCATCACCTCCCGATAGAACTACCTCCCCGTGACCATCGGCAGCGACCGCCGAGAGATGACACCCGGCCGGCTTCAAACCGGCGGCCGCAGATATCCGTGCTCGGCGAGAGCGTGCGCGTGGCGCTCGTAGTCGCCGGGATCGACCGGAGTGAGGGTACCGAGTCCGTCAACGTAGCGGTTGAACATGCTGAACGCCGCGGCGATGAGCACGGTGTCGTGAACGGTGCGGTCATCGGCTCCGGCGGCGCGGGCCGCGGCGACGTCGTCGGCGGTCACCGAGCGGCCGTCGGCGCGGACCTTGTCGGCGATGGCCAGCAACGCGGTCATCAGCGGGCCGGAATCGTCGTCGCCTCTGCCCAGCTGCCTGGCCACGGCGCCGTGCGTCTCGGCGCAGAAGGTACATTCGTTACGACGGGAGACGTACGCGGCGATGGTCTCGCGTTGCCCCGGGGTGAGCGGTGAGGGACCCCGCAACAGGGTCTCGGCGAGGCTGTTGAGCGGTCCGGCGGTCTGTGGGTAGCCGGCCAGCAGTCCGGCGATTCCGGGCAGCGGCGGAAGATCGATGTGCGGCACACTTCACGTCATCACGGACAGCGGCAGATATCCACATCCGTTCGGTCAGCGGTTGCAACGGATCTCGTAGACTCTGCCGTCTCAGTCACGGAGGACAGGGAGATCCCGGTGAGTACCGACAGCTCGGACGTCGCGGCCCGCCTCGACATGACCAGGCCGCATCCGGCGCGACGGTATGACTACTGGCTCGGCGGCAAGGACAACTTCCAGGCAGACCGGGACGCGGCCGAGGCCATCGCCGCGGTCTTCCCGCACATCCGCACGGCCGCGCGTGAGAACCGTGCCTTCATGCAGCGAGCCGTGCGCCACCTCGCCGCCGAGGCGGGCATCCGGCAGTTCCTGGACATCGGCACCGGCCTGCCGACCGCGGACAACGTGCACGACGTGGCGCAGCGGATCGCCCCCGAGTCCCGGATCGTCTACGTCGACAACGACCCGCTGGTGCTCGTCCACGCCCGGGCGCTGCTGAACAGCTCACCGGAGGGCGCGACCGCCTACATCGACGCCGACGCGCGCCACCCCGAGAGGATCCTCGCCGATCCGGCACTGCGCAGCACGCTGGATTTCTCGCAGCCGATCGCCCTGCTCATGGTCGCGGTCCTGCATTTCGTCGAGGACCACGAGGACCCGTGGGCGGTCGTGCGGCATCTGGTCGACGCCCTGCCCGACGGCAGCTACCTGGTGCTGTCGCATGCGACGTTCGACCCGCTGGACGCCGAGACGATCGCCGCCATGGACGCGGTGAACAAGAACATCAGGCCGCTGTTCAGCCCACGCCCGTTCGCCGACGTAGCCCGCTTCTTCGAGGGGCTCGACGTGCTGGAGCCGGGTATCGTCTCGGTCTCCGACTGGCGGCCGCAGCCCGGACCCCGGCCCACCCCGGCCGAGGCCACCGGATATGGCGCGGTCGCCCGGACGTCCTAGCCGCGGGCGGTCAGCGCGCGCAGCAGGAGACCGGGGCTGGCCAGCGAGCTCGGATGCGCGAGCATCGTGGTCACCCGGTTGAGCCGCTGACTGACCCGGTGGTCGCGCATCGACGCCTTGAAGATCAGGCCGCTGGCCCACTGCAGGAGCCGGTAACCGCGCGGGTACGGCCCGTCGACGTGCGGCAGCGCCAGGTCGGCCATGGTGGAGATCTGCCAGGCGGCGTCGACCACGACCTTCACGTCGGCGAAGTACGAGCGCGCCGGCCGGTTCAGGCGCGGGTTGCCGCGCAGATACTTCGACAGGCACGAGGCGTGCAGCATCGCCGAGGTCATGCCCTGCCCGTACACCGGATTGAAGGAAGCCACCGCATCGCCGGCGGCGACCAGCCGGGCCGGGAAACGACGCAGCCGGTGGAAATCGCGGCGACGGCTGTCGGCCTGGTGATAGGTGACGACGTCACCGGCCGGCTCGGCACCCGTCGCGACCTCGCCGAACTCGTCCGGGAAGTCCTCCACGCACCGCCGGCGGAACTCGGCGGCGTCCCGGCTCGGACGGTCGTCGGCGTAACCGGACACCAGCATCGTCCACCGGCCACCCTCGATCGGGGTGAAACCGCCGATCCGCGCGGTCCGGCCGGGCCCCGGATTGGCGACCGAGATGCATGTCCACACGTCGGCCTGCTCGGGGCGGCGGAAGAGGGCGGTCGCGTAGTTCAGCTTGATCGCCATGCGCTGCATCGGCGGCCGGACGAAGCCGCCGGCCTCCAGCCAGTCACTGAGACGGCTCGACCGGCCGGTGGCGTCGACCACGAAGTCGGCGCGCTCCTCGACCGGTTCGGACGAGCCGTCGGGGACGAAACGCACCCCGGTCACGGCGTCGCCGGTCAAGAGCAGGCCTTCGGCCCTTCCCTTTGCGGTACGCACATTCGCGCGCGCCAGCACACGATGACGGATCAGCGCCTCCAGGAACGGCCGGCTCGAGATGAGTGCCTGCGCCGCGGGGCCGGACGGCGGCTCGTCACGGAGCTCACCGTCCATGTAGAACCGGTTCGTGTCCGGCGGCGGGTTCACCGCGCCGGCCTCGAGCGCCTCCTCGTTGAACCCGGGGAACCAGCGCTCCAGCTGGATCTGGCCGGACGGCAGCAACGCGTGCACCTGGCTGCCCTGCGGCACACCGGGCCGAGGGCCGATCGACGTGACCGGGTCCGCGGCGATCCGGTCGTCGGGGATCGCCAGTGCCGCCAGATCGTCCCGGTCGATGATCAGCACCTCGTCGGCGTGATCACTGAGGACACGGGCGGCCATCAGCCCGGCGACGCTGCCGCCGAGCACGATCGCCCGCCGGAAGAGGATTCTGGTGTCGGTCGGCGGCTCGGATGCCGAGACCGCGGCGAAGCGACCAGCTGCGAACATGTACGCCCCCGTGGCAGTTAGGAACCTTGACGATATCGACTGATCGAAAAGTACCGCTGTCGCCTGCGATCCGCAGGACTCGACGACCGACGATAGGGTGGCGCGGTGCCGGCGAAACGAGCTTTCCTGTGGGCGACGGCGGCCGTCGTCGTCATCTCTCTCGCCTCGCTCGCAGCCATGGCGCTCAGCGTCCGCTCCGATGACGACCCGAAGGCCCCGGACGGGGACGGGGGCACGATCGCCTGGACCATCGACACGAGGAACGGGACACGGGACGCGTGGGTCGTCGCCGGCACCGCCGTGGTGCTCGACGGTGAGTCGCTGCTCGGCCTGAACGCCACCGACGGGGCCCGGCGCTGGCAACTGCCCTACGTCGCCGAGGACACCACCCTCACGGTCGCCGGCGGCATGGCCGTGGTGCAGAGCGGCCGGAACGGCCCGGTCGACGTCGTCGACCCGTCCACCGGCAGCGTCGCCTGGTCGACGAAGGATCCGGCACTCCTGGTCGCCCGTGACGACGCGCTCTACGTCGACTCGTGCCCCGACCGGCGCGAACCGGCCGATGTCTGCGTCACCGCCAAGCACCGGGTCACCGACGGCACCACGCTCTGGTCGGTGAAGAACCCGGACTACTCCCTGCAGAGCGACGTGATCGGCGGGCGGCGGCCACTCGCCCCGGCGCCGACCGCGTACCTGCCGGTCGCGACCGGCTCCGGAGGCGCCCTGCTCGATACCGCCACCGGGCGCCTGCTTTCCGGCCGGGTCGAGACGCGGGCCTGGTACCTGGTGGCCGCCGGAGACATCGTGGTCGCCACCGACCACGATCCGCCACGCGGTGACGACGACTGCACGGTCGCCGTGACAGCGGTCGACGGCCGCACCGGCGAGCCGGCCTGGAGCGGCGCGGTCTACAGCGGCCGCCGCGCAGACGACGCCTGCCACAAGCGGCTCAGCGAGGGGTGGTCCGGAACCGTCATGCTCGGCTCCGGCGCGAACGTGGCCTCGGTGACCCGAGACGGTCGCACCACCCTGACCGACTTCACCACCGGCAAGACCCGCTGGACCACCGAAGAACCGGGCGTCCCGATCGCCGGCGACGACCGGCACCTGCTGGTCCGCGACAACGCCGAGACCGGCCCCGTGTCGCTGCTCGACATGACCGACGGCCGGCGACTGTGGACCGTGCCGGACCCCGGCCTGCCCGGCACGTCGGCCAGCTGGGAGTCGGCCGTCAGCGGCGACCTGGTCGCGGTGATGGGCGCGACCGGTGACCGGCCGTACGTGCTGATCCTCGACGCGCGGACCGGGCAGCAGCTGGCCCGCCGCGGTGGCTGGCTGACCGCCCTCGGCGACGGCTGGGCCATGGTGTCGACCGGCCAGGGCGCGGCGGCCGGCCGCCTCAAGCAGCACATGCTGACGTTCTGACGATCACTCTGGGGTACCGTGCCGCGGTGACACGATCGCGCCGTGCCTACCGCGACGCCGACGGCCGGCAGGTCGACGGCACCTGGCGGCACGTCTTCGTCCGCAACGGGGACAACTACTACCTCGCCGACCTGGTCGTCTACGCCGACGGGGCCATCGACACCGGTACCGGCGGGCTCACCGACCTCCGAGGGCTGGCGCAGCTGCTCTCCTCGGGCCGGGTGGCCACCAGCCTGCAGGACGGCGCCTGGGCGTCGGCACACCACGTCGCCCGGTGGCGGTTCGCCGAGGCCACCTCCGCGATGGACGCGGAGATGCTGCTGGCCGAGGTCGCCGACGAGATCGACCGGCTCAACGACCGGCCCGACTCGACCGGCCGCTGCATGGAGGCCGTGCGGGCCTATCTGGCCGACAGCACCGAGGAGAACCGGCTGCGCGTCCGCGAGGGTTACCTGGCCATCCCCGGGCACCTGCGCGTCTACGCCCTCGGCGACATGGACAACCGCGACTGGCCGCTGAAGGTCCTCGCGACGGCGATCGGTGACCTCGTCGAGGACCACTACGACGACGAGATCGCCACCGCGGAGATGCACGCGGAGGCCGTCGCGTACTTCCGTGACATGGAGACCCACCGGGTCCAGGCGATCACACGGATCCCGGCCGACGGTCCGGACCACCCCGAAACGGCGTCGCTGACCATCTACACCGGCCGGCAGGACCATCCGGAGAACGGCGTCCTGCAGAACGGCTACCCGGCGAGCATCACCGTGGACGGCAGAACATATCCGACCGTCACCCACGCCTACTGGGCCCTGTCCACCGGCGACCCCGCGTGGCACGACCGTATCGCGGCGGCCGCGGACACGTACGACGTCGTCGAACTCGCCGAGCAGGCACCGCGCCGCCCCGGCTGGCCCGCCGCCCGCCTCGCGGTCATGACACGGCTGATGCGGGCGAAGTTCGAGCAGCATCCGGACATGGCGCGCACCCTGCTCGCCACCGGCGACGCACGCATCCTCTGCGCCACGCTCGGGTCGGGTTACTGGACGTCCCCCGGCAAGCACGGCAGCAACTGGATCGGACGGCTGCTGGAGGTCGTCCGTTCCGAACTGGCGGCCCGCGAGACGGGGATCCCCCTGCCCGGGGAGTGATCGCCGCGACGGTGGGTAGACCTGTCACGAGCCGCTTCGTGGGAGGTCTGATGGTCCGGCACGCAAGCTTCCGTGACTCCGTGGTCGTGGTCACGGGTGCATCCAGCGGGATCGGCCGCGCCACCGCGCTGGCCTTCGCCGCCGAAGGGGCCTCGCTGGTCCTCGCCTCCCGCGGCGCGGAGGCGCTCGCCGAGGTGGAGATCGACTGTTCGGCCAAGGGCGCGAAGGTGCTGGTCGTACCGACCGACATCGCCGATCCGGAGGCGGTCGAGCGGCTGGCCGACTCGGCGGTCCAGCGGTTCGGGCGCATCGACGTCTGGATCGAGGCGGCGGCCGTCGGGATCGCCGGGCAGCTGGGCTCCGAGACCGTGGACGAGATCCGCCGCCTCATCGACACCAACGTGCTCGGCACCACGCTGTGCGCCCGGGCTGCGCTGACCACCTTCCGGAAGCAGGGCCACGGGACAGTCGTCTTCGTCGGAAGCTTGTTGTCCCTGTTCCCCAACCCGATGGTGCCGCTCTACTCGATGAGCAAGTTCGCGGTACGGGGACTGGCGCTGAACCTGCAACGGGCGGTCGCCCGGGAGCCGCGGATCCAGGTCGGCCTGGTGCTGCCCGGCCCCGTCGACACGCCGTTCTTCCAGCGCGCCGCCAACCACTCCGGCCGGCGGTTACGAGCCATCCCGCCCGCGTACGCGCCCGAACGTCTGGCCGCCAAGATCCTCTCAGTCGCCCGGCGTCCACGCCGTCAGGCCACCGCCGGTGTGGTGTCGCACCTGGGACTGGTCGCCCATCGCATCGCGCCCGCCGCCACCGAGAACGTGGTCGGCTGGTGGAGTGCGCGGTTCGTGACCGGCCCGGCCGCCGCACCCCCCGGCCCGGGGTCGCTGTTCGCCGCCCCGGCCACCGGCGAGGTACACGGCGGCTATCGGCGGGGAGGCGCCCGCCGCCGCCTCGGTGAGTGGCTGGGCACGGCGCTGTCGCGTCAGCCCTGACCGCCGCAAGTTCATCCGTTTGCCACCGCACGGCGTGGCTGGGCTGGCCCTGGCCCTGGCCCTCGGACTCGGCATGCTCGCCCTCGGCCTGCTCCTCGGGCGCCGGGCCGACGACACGGCGCCGAACACACGGTGACGAACCCGAACCCGAACGCGATCCGGACGGCCGCGCACCCGCCGGGCGGGTGGTGTGCGCCGGCGGCTGGACAGACCCGGCCGTCGCCGGGCCGTTGCAGCACATCGCTCAGTACGGCTCCGCGCCGGGACTGCTGGTCGTCCGAGAGCCGGAGGACACGTAGATCAGGCAATCGTGGCGGGCGCCGGTGAGACGGCCGTCCTCCCAGATGGGACAGTGGCCGGCGGCCAGATGGTCGAAGCGGAAGCCGGCGCGTTCCGCGACCCGCAGGGACGGCTCGTTGCCCGGTTGTATCTCCAGCCAGGTTCGCCCGAGTCCGGCCTGTTCGAGACTCCAGCGGGCCAGGAAACGCAGGCCGGTGACCGCGTAGCCGTTGCCGCGGTGCGGGGGCGGTGTCCAGTAGCAGATCTCGGCCTCGGCCATCAGGCCGAACGTGGCCAGCAACCGGTCGCCGTCGAGCAGGCCGAACGAGACCTGTTCGTCCGACCATTCCCGCAGGGCGGTAGCGGCGTCGGCGAGGGTGTAGGGCCCGGGCGGATTCGGGCCCCACAGGGCCGGGGCGGTCTCCGTGGCGGTGGCCTCCACCAGCAGCGGCGCGTCCGTCTCGGTGAGGGTACGGAAGCGTAGCCCGGGTGTGATCACGGCGTCGGCGTACGGAAGCGGCATCACGGCTCCTGAAGTGGCCGGCGGCCGGCGAAGCCCAGGTCGGCGCGGTGGTACCAGGTGATGTCGGCGTCGCCCTCGAGCCAGCAGAGCAGGACGTCGACGCCGTCGAGGGTGGCCGGGAAGTCGAGCAGCAGCGGGGCCATGCCCTTGAGCTCGGCGCCGGTCTCCTGGACGGTGGTCATCAGCTCGTTGAGGCGGGCCTCGACGGCTTTACGCTCGGGCAGGCCACCCAGGTCGGTCGGTGCACCGCCGGGGACGAGGGCGGCGGAGAGTTCCACCATGTCGGCCCGCAGCGTGATGATCTCGGCGATGGTCGGGCGGAGGCGGGCCAGTTCGGCGCGGGCCTCCTGCAGCGTGAACAGGCCCATGCCCCAGAGTCTGTCATCCGGCACGGCCCGGCCCGGCGGCGAGGCCACCGGCTGATCGACTAGGTTGTGCGTCCGTGCTGGTGAAAGTGCGGGACGCGGCGATCCGGACCCTTCTGTCCCCCGCCGGGTGGATAGTGGCGATCGCCATCGTCTTCTACTCGAAGTGGGCGAAGGCGCAGTACGACGCCCTGACCGTCGGTGCCTGCGACCTCGGCATCTTCTACCAGGCTGTGCAGGGATGGGCGGGCAGCGGCTGGCCGATGGTCCCGATCAAGGGATACGTCCAGCTCGGCGACCACTTCTCCCCCGCGTTCGCACTCCTGGCGCCGCTGGTCTGGATCCACGACGAGGCGATCACCCTGGTGTACGCCCAAATCGTGCTGATCTGTCTGTCCGGCATTCCGATCTATCACATCTTCCGGCGCCGCTGGGGCATCCTCGTCGGCTCCGGGATGCTCCTCGCCTACCTCGCGAGCCACGCTGTCTTCGGCACCATCGCGTTCCCCGTGCACGAGGTGATGTTCGGCGCGCTGTTCCTGGCCTGGGGCCTGGAGCGGATGCTCGCCGGGAAGTGGACGCAGGCGACGATCCTTTTCGCGGCACTGGTCACCGTCAAGGAGGACGGTGGGCTGATGTGTGCGCTGCTCGGCCTGTACGCGCTGTTCAACCGGCGGTGGCGGCACGGCGCGTTCCTGATCGGCTGGGGCGTCGTGTGGTTCGTGGTGACACTGAAGTTCATCATCCCGAACCTCAACCCGGGCGGCTTCACCTACGCCAAGGACTACCAGGCCAGCCTTCATGCGGACGGGCTGTTCGCGGGCATCCCGTACATGCTCACCCATCCCTTGGAGATCCTGGGGTTGATGAGCGACCAGCCGGCGAAGGTGGAGACCTGGCAGCAGCTGTTCATCCCGGTCGGGTTCGCGGCGCTGGCGTCGCCGCTCGCCCTGCTGATCGTGCCGATCATGCTGAGCCGGATGCTGTCGTCGCGGGACACGCAGTGGTCGTCGGACCTGTACTACGACATGCCCCTCATGCCGATCCTGTTCGCTGCGGCCGCCGACGGTTTCCGGCGCATCGGCAGCCTCGTCGACCGGGCCCGCGGCCTGGGCCCGGACCCCGATCCCCAGCTGCCGCCGAGGAGACCGGCAGCGGAGCCGGAGGAGAAGCCGGACGAGAAGCCGGACGGGGAACCGGTCGAGACGCCGGCGAAGCGCGCCTGGTGGAACCCGCGGACCGCCACGATCCTGGCGGCGATCGCGGCGCCCGTCTTCGTCTGGTTCGCCGTCCAGGACGCCCGCGACCACAAGATCGTGCAGTGGTACCAGGGCACGGCGCCGGAGTTCAACAACGTGGGCATCGTCGGCGAGGCGCCTGAGGCCCTCTCCCTCATTCCCGGAGGCGTGACGGTACGGGCCACGAACAACCTGCTCATCCCACTGCTCCCGACGAACGAGGTCACCCTGATCGGCTCCAATGTCGACTCCGGCGACTGGGCGATCATCGACAACTGGAACCCGAGCTGCCCGATCGGCCGCAAGGAACTTCCGCAGATCAAGACGCAGCTCGACCAGATGGGTTTCCGCCAGATCTACGTCAGCCCGTCCAAACGCCTCGTGGTCCTGCAACGCACCGCCCCGGCCGTACAACCGATCCGCGGAACCGGAACCGCCAGCTGACCTGGAGGAGGAGCCGTGGCGATGGACAGGCCGTTCGCGGAGACGTTCGCCCAGCTGCTGAAGGCGCGCTTCCCGCTGCTGCACCTGGAGACGTATGAGGAGCAGCGCGCCCTGCACCGCATCGGCGCGGTCGCCGGGCACACCGACCTGGTGCGCATCGCGCGGCCGGTGTGGTCGTGGACGCTCACCGGCGGCCTGGTCAACCCCGGCGGGGAGACCCGTTCCGGCACGAACCGGGCCACCGACGCGCTACGGGCCGTGCAACGCCTCGAAGAACCGGCCGTCTTCGTGTTCCGTGACCTGCACCCGCACTTCCAGGACGCCGAGGTGGTCCGGCTGCTGCGGGACATCGCGGAGGCGTTCCGCTCCGGCCGTCACCCGCGCACGCTGGTGCTGATGTCGCCGACGTCGCAACTGCCGGTGGAACTGGCCAAGGACGTCACGATGGTCGATTTCCCGCTGCCGGGAGCGGACGAGCGGCGAGCTCTGCTGGACGCCATGATCCGGTCGAACGGGCGTCTGCGGGTCGACCTCGACGCGTCGGGTCTGGAACGGTTCGCGGCCGCGGCGGCGGGGCTGACCGTCAGGGAGGCGGAGAACGCTTTCGCCCGCGCGATGGTGAACAGTCCCGTTCTGGACCTGACCGGGCTGGATGTCGTGCACGAGGTGAAGCGTCAGATCGTACGAAAGTCGGGTCTTCTGGATTTCATTTCGGCTGACGTCGTCCTGGAGGATGTCGGTGGACTGGAGAAGCTGAAGTCGTGGCTGGTCAAACGCAACGGATCGTGGCTGGCGGACGCCGCCGACTACGGCCTGCCGGCGCCGCGCGGCGTGCTGATCACGGGTGTGCCGGGATGTGGCAAGTCGCTGACCGCGAAGGCGATGGCCGCCGCCTGGAACCTGCCGCTGCTGCGGTTCGACATCGGGAAGGTGTTCTCCGGCCTGGTCGGGTCGAGTGAGCACAACATGCGGACCACGCTGCGTGTCGCGGAGGCCCTGGCGCCGTGCGTGCTGTGGATCGACGAGATCGAGAAGGGTTTCGCGGGCGCTTCGGGCGGCGATTCCGGCACCAGTACCCGGGTGTTCGGCACGTTCCTGACCTGGATGCAGGAGAAACGCCTGCCGGTGTTCGTGGCCGCGACCGCCAACGACTCCCAGGGCCTGCCGTCCGAATTGCTCCGGAAAGGACGGTTCGACGAGACGTTCTTCGTCGATCTGCCGAGCCGCGCGGAGCGGACCGCGGTGTGGCGGGTGCATCTGCGGCGTGCGATGCGTCACCCGAGGGCGGCCGGCTCGCCGCAGCTCGCGATCGGCGACGACATGCTGACCGAACTGGCCGGGCTGACCGACGGTTACACCGGGGCCGAGATCGAGCAGGCGGTCGTGGCGGCGCTGTTCGACGCGTACTCCGAGAGGCGCGCGCTGCGCCGGGACGATCTGGTGCGTGCGGTGATGAGCATCGTCCCGTTGAGCGTCACGCAGGCGGAGCGCATCGGTGCGCTGCGTGACTGGGCCCGCGTACGCGCGGTCTCTGCCAGCGGCGACGAGAATTGGGGTTTGGCCGAACGATAGGGTGCCGGGGTGAGCGTGACGATGCTTCTGGTGCCCCTGGCCATGGCGGGCGCCGCCGCGGTGAAGGCCGTCGCCGACCGGAGGGCCGACGGCGTCTGCCATGTCGCCACCCGGATGCGCGACGTCACCCTGCTGGCCGGCGCGTTGCGCGACACCGGCGCGGCCGTCGACACGGACCAGGAGCGGATCACCGCCGGCTGGGCCGACTTCTCGGCGGTCTTCTCCCGCGATGCCGAGGGCATCTGGTCAGCCCATTTCGACGGTACGGACCAGCAGCGCGCGATCGAGAAGGTGTCGGAGGTCGACACCGCCTACGGACGGCTCGTGCAGCAGGCGGTCCTGGAGCGGCTGCGCGAGCAGGCTCCGGCGGCCGGGCTCCGCCTGACGTCCGAGACGGTCGACGACACCGACGCCGTGCGGATGGTCTTCGAGGTGGAACGGGAGCGATCATGAGCGACCGGCCCCGCATCGTCGTCACCGTCAAGCCCGACGGCACGGTGAACGCCGAGACCGTCGACATCCGCGGTGAGCGGTGCCTCGACTACATCGCCCTGCTGGAAGACCTGGTCGACGGCCGGGTCGAGGACAGCGCCTACACGTCCGACTACACGCGGGAGACGCAGAGCGAGTGGCAACAGCAGGTGAATCGTGACGTGGACCCCGCCTGACCGCGGCTACTACCAGAACCCACCGGCCCCGCCGCCGCAGAAGGCGTCGTGGAAGCTGGCGCACAGCCTCTGGGTGCTCGCCCCGATCGTCAGTTTCGGCTGCCTCGGCGTCGCCGGGTTCCTCTACGTCGGCCTGCGCGCCCGCCGCCCGTCCTGGTGGATCGCCGGCATCGTCTACAGCGCCGTCGGCAGCCTGTGCCTGTACTGGAGTTCCACCTTCCCGAACGACTCCGACACCGGCGCCCTGCTCGCTCTGTTCTGGGTGCTCGCGTGGGTGGTGTCGGTGGCCCACGCCGTGGCGATCAACAGTTCCTGGCTGCACTGGCTCGCCGCACAGCAGGCCCCACGGCCGGTGCCGTGGACGTACCCGCAGCCGCCCCCGCAGGCGCACCCGCACACCCCGGTGCCGCCGCAGATCCAGCCGATCGTGCCGTCGCCGTACCAGTACTACGCCTCGCCCACTCCCCCGCCGCAGCCGCCACCGGACCCCGACCCGTCGATGCCGCCGCCGTCCGACCCGTGGGCCGACCCACCGGAGCACCCGGCGACGCTGCTCGACGTCAACAAGGCCGGCCAGGACGACTTCGCCACCCTGCCCAACATCGCCCCCGAGCAGGTGGCCCGGGCCGTCGCCGCCCGCGAGGCCGGCAACGGTTTCGGCAGCGTGCACGAGTTCGCGGCGGCCGCCGGCCTGGCCCCGCACCAGCTCGCCGCCGTCCGCGACCGGCTCACCTGCAGCCCGCCCGCCGCTCCCGGTCCGGACCGCGACGAGCCGTACGGCCGCATCGTCGATGTCTGACCCGCCGGTGCGCATCGCCCGGTTCCTCGAGCGCACGACCGCCGAGGGCCCGGGCGAACGTACCGCGATCTGGGTGCAGGGCTGCTCGATCCGCTGCCCCGGCTGCTTCAACCCACACCTGTTCAGCAGCCGCGGCGGAGCCCTGACCAGCCCGGACGCGCTGGTGGCACGGGTGCTGGCGGCCGGCACCTCCGGCGTGACACTGCTCGGCGGCGAACCCTTCGACCAACCGGCGGGCCTGGCCGCCGTCGCTTCCGGCGTCCGGGAGGCCGGCCTCACGGTCATGACTTTCAGCGGGTACGACCACGCGGTGTTGAGGCAGAGGTCGAGCGACGGCGACCGCGCCGTGGCGGCCCTGCTGGACGCCACGGACCTGCTGGTGGCCGGCCCGTTCCGCGAGGACCTGCTCGATCACGACCGCCCGTGGGCCGGTTCGACGAACCAGGAGTTCGTGCACCTCACCGACCGCCTCCGCGACGTCACCGCCCCCGACCGTGTGGAGGTGACCGTGACCGCCTCCGGCGCTGTCGCCGTCAACGGCTGGGCGGACCCGGACACTCTCGACGCTCTGCTCGCCGACCTGCCTCACCGCCGGAGCAGGTACCAGGCGTTGTGAATGCTCGTGTGGTACTCCTGCACGCGGCGCGCACACTCCCTGGCCTCGGCGAGTCCCTCCCACCTCGGTTCGTCCTCGTTCCAGCCCGATCCCTGGCGGGGCCCCGGAAACGCCCGCCGCCGCCAGTCGTTGATCCCCGCGCTGTCCAGCGGTGGCGTGACGTCGGCGGGAATGGCGCCGCTCCACGAGAAGCCGTTCTCCATGGCCACGGCCCGGATGACGCTGAGCTGCTCACCCGCCTTGACGAGGGCGGCGATGGAGTGGTCGTATCGGGGTCGCGAGAACGCGTCGGCCCAGCGGTCGAGCAGTTCCATGGTCCGCGCCCGGTACTCGCTCCGGTTCTCGTCCGACCGGACCATGCGGCCCAGCGCGTCGATGAGACCGATGAGTTCCCCCACCGACAGAAGCTCGGGGAACCCGTTTCCGATCTGATGAACCATCCCCTCCAGCAGCTTCGTGGCGGCGTCACGCTGCCGGACCCCGGCCGCATGTGACGCCTGCGCGGCGGCGATCTGCTGCAGAACGGCCAGCGCGATCGGAATGCCGAACATCGCCGCCGTCAACGACGAGAAGACGTTCGTCAGAAACGGCCGGTCCTCCCAGAACCCGCTGGCGTCGCCCCGCATCCCGAGGGCGAGCATCCCCGCCCCGAGCGCGAACATGACCGGAAAAATGATCTTCACGGCCGTCGACGTGGACCGCCATCGCCGTACCAGCCCGCTGCGCAATCAACATCCCGAGTCCGAACCCGACACCAGCGACATCGACGCCAGTGTAGGCGTCCGGATGCAATGCGTTTGCCGACCGATCACCGACACGGAAGGATCATCGGATGTCCGATTTCTCGATCAAGCCCGTGCTCACCGGGGAACTCGTCGTACTGCGGCCGTTCGCCGACCCGGATGTTGCGGTGTTCCTTGAGGCCCTGACCGATCCGGAGATCGCGCGGCTCACCGGAAGCCCGCCCGGTGAGGGGCCCGGCGAGGAACAGACCCGGGAGTGGTACGGCAGTCGCAACGCCCAGGACGACCGCCTTGACCTGGCGGTGGTCGATCGGGACAGTGGGGCCTGTGTCGGCGAGGTCGTCCTCAACGAGTGGGATCCGCGGAACGCCAGTTGCAACTTCCGGACGCTGCTGGTCGCGGCCGGGCGTGATCGGGGGCTCGGCACCGAGGCGGTACGGCTGATCGTCGGCTACGGATTCGAGGAGCTGGGGCTGCACCGGATCTCGTTGGAGGTCTACTCGCACAACCCGCGCGCGCGGAGGGCGTACGAGAAAGTGGGTTTCGTCGCCGAAGGCGTGTTGCGTCAGGTGCTGCGCGACGGTGACGGATGGGCCGACTCGACGGTCATGTCGATTCTGGCGCCGGAGTGGGCCGCGCATCAGGGGAATCCGGGGTGAGCCGGGCGAGGACGCCCTGGATGAAGGGCGCCTTGCCGGCCCGGTAACGCGGCCGGTCGTGTGCGTCGGCGGCGGCCAGCGCGGTCTTGATACGGCCGTACTCGGCGGCGTCGGCGGGGCTGGCGCGCAGGTGGTCACGAAAGGCGGTCAGGGATCCGGGAATCGGGTCGCCGTGCTCGTAGACATGCAGGTGGTGGGTGCGCCAGCCGGGGTCGGGGAAGCAGAACGACCATTTTCGGGCAGCGTCGTCGCCCGGCTCGGGCGCGTGCACCCAGCCGATTCCGGCGAGGGCGGCGCGCACCTCGGCACCCTGATCGTGGTCGGCGATGCGGGCCGCCATGTCGATGATCGGTTTCGCCGGAAGGCCGGGAACCGCCGTGCTGCCGATATGCTCCACCGGACCGGCGAGCCATGGTGCCAGGGCCGCGGTCACACGGTCGCGCTCGCGTTCGAAGCCGGTGGCCCACTCCGGGTCGTACGGCACCATCCTGATCGGATCACGTCGCTCGCCGTTGGTCACGGGTCTCCTCCAACGTCTGACGGCCGGTCACCTGATCTTCGAGACGATCTCCACGAGCGTGCCGTCCGGGTCCTGCAGCAGGGCGGCCCGGTTGCCGTTGCCGGAGTCGTGCGGTGGCCGCACGACCGGCACCCCGGCGGTGACGAGCCTGGCGAACGCCTGGTCGGCGTCGGCGGACCAGATGACCAGCACCATGCTCGGGCGGCCAGGCTCGGGTTCGACGCCGTGCATCTGTCGTGCCGCCTCGACGTCGCCGAGGCCGACGGTGAACCCGCCGAGACGCAGCTCGACGTGCGACGGCAAGCCCTCGGCGGGAGTCCGGAAGGCCTCCTCGAAGCCGAGCAGGTCACGGTAGAAGCGGATGCCCGCCTCGATGTCACGGGTGTAGAGATTCACCAGCGCCGTCTCGAACATGCGTTCCACCCTAGATCATGACTGAGGTGTTTCACCCGGCCGCAGCATGGCCGAAAATGAATCGATCCGGGCACCGCCGGACGTTTCCGACGCGATCCTCGACTTCCTGGTCACCGCCTGGTCTCCCACGGAACGGTCAACCCCACTTGACGGGGTTGCCGGTGGCCAGCGAGGCGGCACACAGCATGCGGAGCAACCCGAGCCAGCGGCTCCAGCTCTCCGCCGACTGGTGGCGGGTCACCACGGCCAATCGCTCCGGGGTCACCGGCAGGACGCGGCCGACCAGGAACAACGGCAACCGTGCCGTACCCATGTCTCCGACGAATTCGATCAGGTCTCCGCCGAACGCGCGTCGTTCGATCAGGTCTCCGCCGAGCGCGCGTCGTTCGATCAGGTCTCCGCCGAGCGCGCGTTGCGTGAAGCGCTTCGCGCGAAACACGACGGCCGGCGGATCGGCTCCGGTGTCCAGGATGAAGAAGCCGTCCGGGTCGATCCCGGCGTGCAGGGCCCCGTTCCATCCGAACACCGAACCGTGCGACCCGATACAGCCGTGAATCGCGTGACCGGTCGCCTCGTCGAGCAGCACCGTCTCGGCGACCGTGCTCACCTGATTTTCGAAGAGGTCGAGTTCGGCCAGGACGGCGGGCACGTCGGCAACCGGAATCCAGCCGTCGTTCGTGGTCGGCAGGACGTCACGCAACGTGGGGAACAGCGACCATCCGATCGCCTCGCACGTCCGCCGGACGGCACTCTGCCCGCTCAGGCTGCCCAGGTCGGCCCAGGCGGCTTGGAAGTCCTCGTGTTCGCACCCGGTCCTGAACCACTGCCTGGCCGCCGGGTCGTCCGGCGTCAGCAGGTCCAGCCAACCGTCCTCGTCGAAGCCGATCGAGCCGTCGAGGCCGGCGTCCTTCCAGCAACGGCAGTACACGAATCCGCTGAGCCCCACGCGCGGCAATCTAATGCAGCCGAGAGCACGTCTCCGCAGCCGGTGGCCCGCCAGGATGCCGCGGAACCGCGCCCGGCCACCGGGAGGAGGACCGGTGGCCCGCCAGGATGCCGCGGAACCGCGCCCGGCCACCGGTCCTCCCGGTGGCCGGGCGCGGGCCGGGCAGTCGAGCGGGTCGACTCCAGAATCGTCAGGGCGCGGCCCGGCGACAGGGACCTTCGACCCGTTCTCGAGGGTCCGTTCCCTGATCCGCATCTCCTACCGATTGAGCAGCATCGACACCCGTGTGACCATGACTGGCGGGGGCACGCGAGAGGAGTGCTGGTGAGGAGGGTGTACTACCGGAGTTACGACGCGGAGGTCACCAGTGACGTGTTCATCCGCGACCCGGCCGGGTCCTCGACGAGTTACGCGATCGCCGAGATCGGTGAGGTCGCCGTCAAGGTGATCGAGCGGGACTGGTGGGAGGTGTGGCGAACCAAGCAGGTGTGGGTGCTGCAGGCCCGGTACCAGGGTCAGACCGTGGACCTGTACGAGAGCGGGGAACCACGCGTCTTCAACATGGTCACCCGCGCCCTGCAGCGTGCCCTCGAGGAGCGCCCCGGCAGACACTGGGCCTGAGCCGACCGGCTTCACGCCGGCCGGAGGACCGAGCCTTCCGCCGGCCGGACGATCGCGCTTCACGCCGGCCGGACGATCGCGCTTCACGCCGGCCGGACGATCGCGCTTCACGCCGGCTGGTGCTCGCGCTTCACGCCGGCCGGAGGATCGCGACCAGGAAGTCGGCGCCCGCGGTGAAGGGGCGCAGATCCCAGGTGCTCAGGAGCAGATCCGAGGTGAGACCGGCCGCTGCCGCGTCGGCGAGGAAGTCGTCGAAGTCGTAGCCGCGTCCCGCGCCGAACCCGACGACCGCACGGCCACCCCCGGCGAGGTGGACACCGAACCGGCGGAGGATCTCCACCCGCGTCGACGGCCCGGCGAAGGCCATCACGTTGCCGGCACACACGATCACGTCGAACGGATCCGGTAGGTCGATCTCGCTCAGGTCGCCGACCTGCCACGTCGAACCCGGATGCTGATCACGAGCCTCGGCGATCAGCTCAGGGTCGAGGTCGACACCGGTGACGTGGTGACCGGCGGCGGCGAGACGGCCACCGACCCGGCCGGTGCCGCAGCCCGCGTCGAGGATGCGAGAGCCGCGCGGCACCATGGCGTCGATCATCCGGGCCTCGCCGCCGAGGTCGTCGCCGCGTTCGGCCATGGCTCGGAAACGGTCGATGTACCACCGGGAGTGGCCGGGGTCTTCGGCGATCTTCTGCAGCCAGAGGTTGTCGGTGGTGCTCATGGTGCGGTGGCTTCCTCTTCTATCGAGCTGAGCGCGGCGAGACTCAGCGGCACTCGTCGGTCACATTTTTCACCGTAGTCATGCGGTGAAGTCGACCTTCTCGGTTTCGACGGTCCCGGCGGTGCGGCCGGGTGCGCGCTGGAAATCCCAGTAGAGGTTGGTGTGGGCGATGACCTGCTCGGGGGCGGGCGCGCCGTAGGCGGACAGGTCCTCGGTGGTGTGCGCGTCGGAGACGAGGGTGACGTCGTAACCACGGACGAAGCCTCCGTGCAGCGTGCTGCGGATGCAGGCATCGCTCTGGGCGCCGGTGACGACCAGCCGGCCGACGCCCCGCTCGGCGAGCAGCGCCTCGAGGTCGGTGGCCTCGAAGGAGTCGCCGTACTTCTTGTGCACGAGGGGCTCGTCGTCACGGCGGGTCAGCTCCGGGACGTAGCACCACTCGTCACTGCCCTGGGCCAGGCCTTCGCCGGAGTGCTGCACCCAGACGACAGGCACCTGCTCGGCACGTGCCTTCTCGACCAGCGTGTTGATGTTGGCGATCACGTCGTCGCGGCGTGGGGTGCCGGCGACCACCCCGACCTGGACGTCGATCACCAGCAGGGCGGTGTGGGGCCGATCGGTCAGCGTCGTCATGGCACCCACCCTAGGCCGGGGGTGTGACAACTTTCCGGACGGCCCTTCCGGCCGCGAAAGGCGCTGGCCGACGGGACGCGGCGTCCGGCATATTTGCCGGAATGACGAGCAGACCCCAACTCACCGAGGTGGCCCGCCGGGCCGGGGTGTCGGTCGCCACCGCGTCCCGGGTCCTGTCGGGCCGCGGACCGGCCTCCGGGGCCAGCCGTGACGCGGTGCGCGGAGCCGCCGCCGAGCTCGGTTACGTGGCACACCCGGTGGCCCGCCGGCTGGCCCGAGGTACCGGGACCAGGATCCTGTTCGCCGTCCGCGACCGGCGTCCCGACATCCTGCGGGACCCGTTCGTGACCCGCGCCGCCACCGCGATGGCCGCCGCCACGGACGCCGACGGCCTCGGCGTCACCGTGCGGCATCTCCCCCTGGACGCGTCGGCCGAACTGGACCGGATGGCCACCGACCGCAGCATCGCCGCCGTGGTGCTGGCCGGTCACGATCGCGCCCTGCTCGCCGGTCTGCCGTCGTCGTTGCGCGGCCGGTTCTGCACGATCGGCGCCGGCGGACCTGATGTGGACAGCGCCGCCGGAGTCAGCGCCCTGCTGCGCCACCTGCACGTGACCGGCCGCCGCCGGATCGCACTGGTCACCGGCCCGCCCTGGCTCGCCGCGAGCCGCGCCCCGCTGGAGGCCTACACCGGGCTGATGAGCGAGTACGGCCTGCCCGTCCGGTCGGTGGCCGGCGATTTCACCACCGCGCGGGGACGCGCCGCCACCCGGACCGTGCTGCGCCGATGGCCCGACACCGACGCCATCGCCACGGTGAGTGACGCGACGGCGCTGGGCGTCCTGCAGTGTCTTGCGGCTGCCGGCATCCGGGTCCCCGACGACATCGCCGTCACCGGCTTCGACGACGTCCCGTTCGCTGCTGACGCCCATCCGGCCCTGACGACCGCCACCCACCCGGTCGAGGAGATCGCCGCAGCCGCCGCACACGCGGCCCTCGGCAAGGCACCGGCCGCGGCCCGCCTCTTCCCCAGTCACCCGGTCCTCAGAACCACGGCATGACCGTGCCCGCCGGCGTCGGCAACGGTGCGGTCTGTTCATTCGGTGGCCCGTGCCGGATCCGGCACGCGAGGGCCTGATCAACGCCAAGCTCGTGTCGGCCCGCGTCGTTCCGTCGAGTGTAACCAGTGGAGGACCTGGCCCGATGGCGGGCGAAAAGAGGTGTCCGTGATGAGGAGGTAGTGATGAAGGCAGTGGTTTACGAGGGACCGCGGCAGGTCAGCGTCAAGGATGTTCCGGATGCGCGGATCGAGCGGCCGACCGACGTGCTGGTGCAGATCACGTCGGCCAACATCTGCGGGTCGGACCTGCACATGTATGAGGGCAGGACCGATTTCGAGCCCGGCCGGTGGTTCGGTCACGAGAACCTGGGCCGGGTGGTCGCGGTCGGCGACGGGGTGGACAAGGTGCGGGTCGGCGACTGGGTCGTGCTGCCGTTCAACATCTCGTGCGGGCATTGCAAGAACTGCGAGCGTCAGCTGACGAACTACTGTCTGACCGCTCAGCCCGAGCCCAAGATGGCCGGCGCCGCGTACGGCTTCGCCGACATGGGCCCTTACGGCGGCGGACAGGCCGAGTTGCTGCGCGTGCCGTGGGGCGATTTCAACTGCCTGCGGCTCGGTGAGGACGCCGAGCAGCGCCAGACCGACTATGTGATGCTCGCCGACATCTTCCCGACCGGCTACCACGCCACCGAGATGGCCGGCGTGCGGCCCGGCGACCAGACGGTCATCTACGGCGCGGGTCCGGTCGGTCTGATGGCGGCCCTCTCCGCGACCATTCGCGGCGCGAGCAAGGTGATGGTCGTCGACCGGCACCCCGACCGGCTGCGCCTGGCCGAGTCGATCGGCGCGATCGCCATCGACGACTCGAAGGTCGACCCGGTGGAGGCGGTGCTCGAGCAGACGATGGGGCTGGGTGCGGACAACGGCTGCGAGTGCGTCGGCTACCAGGCGCACGAGCCCGACGGCCGGGAGCAGGCCAACCTGACGATGAACCGGCTGGTCGCGTCGGTGCGCTTCACCGGGAGCATTGGCAACGTCGGCGTGTTCGTACCCGAGGATCCCGGTGCCAGTGACGAGCTGGCGAAGCAGGGCAGACTCGCCTTCGACTACGGCATGTTCTGGTTCAAGGGACAGCGGATCGGCACCGGGCAGGCCCCGGTCAAGAAGTACAACCGGCAGCTGCGCGACCTGATCGCCGGCGGCAAGGCCGAGCCGTCGTTCATCGTCAGCCACGAGCTGCCTCTGGACCGGGCGCCGGAGGCCTACGAGCACTTCGACAACCGCGACGACGGCTGGACGAAGGTCGTCCTGCACCCGGCGATGGCGGGGGCGGGTGCCTGACATGGCGGGAGAGCTGAACGGGCGCCGGATCGCCATCCTCGCCGCCGACGGGGTGGAACGCGTCGAACTGGAGCAGCCGCGGCAGGCGCTGGACGGCGCCGGGGCCAGTACCGTCGTGGTCTCCATCAGCAGCGGCGAGATCCAGGCGCGCAACTACGACCTGGAGGACGCCGGCACCTTCCCGGTCGACCGGCTGGTCGGTGAGGTGTCGGTCGACGACTACGAGGCGCTGCTGCTGCCGGGTGGGACGGTGAACCCGGACAAGCTGCGGATGGAACCGGCCGCGGTGCGGTTCGTCCGGGACTTCGTACAGTCGGGTAAGCCTGTCGCCTCGATCTGCCACGGCCCGTGGAACTTCGTCGAGGCCGACGTCGCGCGCGGGCGGCGCCTGACCTCGTGGCCCAGTGTGCGGACCGACCTGCGCAACGCCGGTGCCGAGGTGGTCGACGAGCCGGTCGTGACCGACGGCAACATCACCACGAGCCGATCACCCGACGACCTGCCGGCCTTCTGCGAACGCATAGTGCGGGAGTTCGCCAAGAGCCCGCAGATCGCCGCCGCCGGGGCCCGGGCATGACTCGTAGCCGGTGAGCGGGCGCCCGGTCCCGATCCGGGTTGGCGGGCCGCCGGTTCACCGGCCCTCGTCGGCCCGGTCGGAGGGTTCGGGATGGTATCCGTAGGCGGCGCTCCGTACCGTCTTCTCGTCCTCCAGTCCGGAGCCGATCGCTCCGCCGACGGTGGCCAGGGAGCTGATGATCCAGGCGAGTGTCAGATAGTCGGTGGCGTGGGCGGGCCGTTGCAGGGTCTGTTCCAGCACCGAGGTGTCGATCAACAGCACCGCGGTCAGCATGGTGCCGAGGAACAGCACGACGTAGGACACCCTGGTGGCCAGGGCGAGGGTCAGGATCGTGCCCAGGTTGAACATCCGGGCCAGCTCAGCCGGGGTGTCATGGCCGGGCTTCTCCCACAGGTCGTGGGCGACGATCAGCCAGCTCACCAGTCCGCTCAGCCCCAGCAACATGACGACGGTGAGACGCAGACCGCCGAGCGCATCACCCATCTGCCAGATGGTGCTGGTGGTGAGCGCGATCGCGGCCGTGCCGAACGCGCCGACCAACAGTTTGGACAGGCCCAGCAGCGCGCGTCCCGGCCGGTTCGCTCTGACCATTCCGGCCAGCAACCGCGCCCGTCCGATCCTTCGAGAGGCGACGTACCGGACCTCACCGTCATCGTCGTCACCGATCGTCCGCTTGATGACCGCGACCCGGCTGGTCAGGTCCACGGGCGCCCGGCGGCCCGGCACGCCGGGCGCGCCGGCGAGTACGGCGCCCACGAGATAGGGAAGAACCGCGCGGACGGTTCGCAGCTGGCTCAGGCCCAGTGCGGGCAGGGAGAAGATCGCGGCACGCCGCCGCGTGGAGATCTGCGCGATCAACGGCGTACGGTCAGCCTGCAACGGCAGATCGGTCAGGCAGATCGCGACGTCCCACCCGTCGTCGGTGCACCGCTGGACCAGATCGTCCAGCAGTGCATCCGCACCGCCGTCGCGGCGTGGCGCCACCTCACCCCAGCTCTGCCGGACCGCCCACCGCACACTGGCGTCCACCTGCTCGGCGAGCAGACCGGCGAGCTCGGCGGCCAGCCGAGCCGTCACCCGTGCCGGGTGGTCCGGCGGAGTGGCGACCAAACCGACGACGATCTCCGTACGGTGCTGATCACTATGGGTCATCACGGCTCCTCGCCAGTATGGGGGCGCGTTGCTGGCCCGCGCTTTCCCCATCGGCACGCATACATGCGCCGGCAGGTACACCGCGATCGCAACGAGCTACTGGAGTTCCGGGCGGGCCACGAGCGGGATCTCGAGCGACTCGACCCGGATATACCGCTTCCACTGTCGCTCGTCATGGCGTGCCATCAGGGTCGTACGCTCCTCGTCCTCAACCCCGTTCAAACCCAACGACGAGGTCGACGAGATCCTCTGGTGGGACGGTTCAGACATCGCGGGCCTGGCGGTGCTCGATGCTGAGATCTGCCGGTTGCAGCGGTGACGACGCCGGATCCGGTGCGACGATCCGGCGGCCGATCAGCACGGTGACGATGGTGCAGACGGCCAGGGCGAGGGCATCGAAGGTCGCGGTTTCGCCTTCGGTCAGGGTTCCGAATCTCATCGACAGCGATGGCGACCACGACGTCAGCAGGTAGACCATCAGGCCGAGCAGCAGTCCGCCGATCTGGGCCACGATGAGAGCCGCCGGCCACGCCAGGACGGTCACCAGCAGGGTGCGCAGCGTGCGGCCGACGGCCAGCCCGACCACACCGGCCAGCGCGGTGATGAACACCGTCTGCATCACCATGAAGCCGATGCTGTTCTGGTGCAGCTCACGCAGCACGGCGTAGGCCGCGTCGTTGACGATCAGCGTGTACCGGGCGGCCGCCAGGCGGAAGGCGACGGCCACCGCGGCCGTGCAGATCGCGCCGGCCGTCAGGGCCCACAGCAGTTTGGTGGACATCCAGCGCAGCCGGGGCACCGACTGGGTCAGGACGAAGGCGTCGGTCGACTCCTCCCGCTCCCGGGCGAACAGCGGCACGCCCAGAATCAGTCCGATCAGCAACGGCACGAACGTGGCGACCAGGATGATGACCTGCGCCAGATTCGTCGCCGTACCCGCGGGCAGGCAGCTGACGAGTTCCTCGCACAGGCCGGTGCGGTCGGGCGCGTAGTCCTCGACGACGATGCCGGACGCCACGACGTGTTCCCGGATGGTGCGGGACCCGGCGAGGACGATCGCCGTGGAGACCGCGCTCAGCGTGGCGGCGACGATCAGGTACGGCCGGAGCAGGCGCAGCGCGAGCCAGTTCATGTGGTGGTGACCTTTCGCTTCGGCCGCGGGCGCGGCGCGCGCAGATAGCCAAGGACCAGCTCCTCCAGGGTCGGCCGGTGCCATGACAGGCCGCCCGCGGACGGGAGGGGTCCGGTAGAACGGATCAGGGCGGTCGCGTCGCGGCCCGCGGTCCGTACCTCGACGATGTCGTCGAGCTCGGTGACGTCCTCGGTGGCTCCGACCGCGATCAGGTGACCGGTGAGTGCCCGCTCCACCTCGGCGGTCAGGCGTACCCGCCCCTCGGCCAGCACCACCACGTGGTCGCAGAGGCTCTCGATGTCGGCCACCACATGCGACGACAGCACCACGGTGGTCCCCCGGTCGGCGACGTCGGCCATCAGGGTGCCGGACATCTCGGCGCGAGCGACCGGGTCGAGCGGCGCCAGTGGCTCGTCGAGCAGCAGCACGCCGGGTCGCTTGGCCAAGGCGAGGATCAACGCCAGGCGGGTACGGTGCCCGGCCGCGAGAGTGCCGACAGGTGCCGTGTACGGGAGTTCCGCGTCATCGGCGAGCCGGTGGGCGTACGCGGCGTCCCAGCGCGGGTTGAGGCGGCCGCCGAGCGTGAGCGTCTGCGCCACGGTCAGCATCGGGTACAGCGGCGCCTGCTGCCCCACGTAACCGATCCGGGGCAGCGTTGCGTCGCCGGCGGGTTCACCGAACACCCGCACGGCGCCGGTGTCGGGGCGCAACAGGCCGGCCGCGGTGCGCAGCAGGGTGCTCTTGCCTGCCCCGTTGCGCCCGACCAGGGCGGTGACCGCACCGGCCGGCACCGTGAACGAGCAGCCGTCAAGCGCGTACCGCCGGCCGAACCGGTGGGTGAGCCCGGCGACGTCCACGGCTGGCGTCGTCCTGTCAGCGGACACGGTGCGTCTCCTCTGCCGTCGGTTCCGTTCCCGCCATGACCTCGGCGACCAGCGCCTGCATGTCCCGTACGTCGAGACCGGCCGCGGAGGCACGGGCGGCCCACACCGCCAGATCCCGCCGCAGCTCGCCGGCGATGTCCGGCAGCACCGTCGGGTGCTCACGGACGTAGGTGCCGGACCCCTGCCGCGGTTCCACGAGACCTGCCATCTCGAGCTCCCGGTACGCCTTGAGCACGGTGTTCGGGTTGATGCCGGCATGTTCGGCGACCTCGCGAGCGGTCGGAAGACGGTCTCCGGGCGCCAGCCGACCCATCCGGATCGCCTGCCGGACCTGCTGCATCAGCTGGACGTACACGGCGGTCCCGGTCCGGCGATCGATCCGGAAGATCACGACGTCACCATTCCACTAGTCAACTAGTGGAATGAGTCTCTTCACCGGCGCCGGTTCCTGTCAAGTAGAGATCGACGAGTTCGATGCCGATACGGCAGAGTTCGGCACGCACCTCGGGTGGGTCGAGCACCTCGACGGCCGCGCCCCAGCCGGAGAGCGTCCGGGCGATGTCGCGTGCCTGAGGTGCGCCGACCCGGACCCGGGCGCGGCCGTCGGGCAGCGTCTCCAGCACCTCGCAGTGCCGGCCGAAGTGGTCCCGCAGAACCCAGACGAATCGCTCCGCGATCAACAACGTGGCCCAGGTACGGGCACGCATGTCCTCCACCCGTCCGACGACCTGTCCCCACGCCTCGTCCAGGACGAAGTCGGCCGGCCGCTCGAAGGTCTCCTCGGTGACCGTCACGGCACTCATCCGGTCCACCCGGAACGTCCGCCTGCCCTTGACCGTCCCCGCGATCAGGTAGAACACGTCATCCTTGTCGACCAGACCCCACGGGTCGGCCTCCCGCTCGTCCCCCGCTTCGCGAGAGCCGGCGCCGCGATAGGTGAAGCGGATACGGCGGTGACCGATCACCGCGTCCTGAAGCACGGCGACCACATCGGACGGCCGCCGCTCCCCCTCGCCCCAGCCGGACGGATCGATCAGGGTCGCCCCGGCGGCGGCCTCGGCCTCGGTACGGAACGGGGCAGGCAGTGCCCGCAGCAGTTTGCGCAGCGCGGCCTTCGCCTCTCCGGACGCCGCCGACGGTCCCGCCAGCAGGAACAGCGCCCGCGCTTCCGGTGCCGACAGGCCGCTCAAGTCGGTACGGGCGCCGCCGACCAGTGACCAGCCGCCGTGCCGGCCGGGCTGCGGATAGACGGGAACACCGGCGGCGGAGAGCGCCTCCAGGTCGCGCCGCGCGGTGGCGACCGAGACCTCCAGCTCGGCGGCGAGTTCCGCGGCGGTGACCCGGCCGCGCGTCTGCATCAACAGGAGGGTGGCCACGAGCCGGTCCGCGCGCATGGTCGTCAGGTTCTCAGGAAAAGTGCTCAGAAGGTGAGCACTTAAGCCGGAAGTATCCATGTCGACAGCAGCACGACGAAGGGACACCGACATGCTCCGCGGATTCACCACCGTCACGTTCTTCGCCGACGACATGACCGAGGCCCGGTCCTGGTACACGACGGTCTTCGGGGCCGAGCCGTACTTCGTCCGTGACGCCGGCGACCAGACGGCCTACCTGGAATGGCGCACCGGTGACTACCAGCACGAGTTCGGGCTGCTCAACGCCCGGTTCGCGCCGCACCGGCCCGCCGGGCGGCCGTCCGGTGCGGTGATCTACTGGGCGGTCGACGACGTCGAGGCGGCCTACCGGCGGCTGCTGGAACTCGGCGCGACCCCGCACGACGAGCCGACCGAACGCGGGCCCGGCTACGTCACAGCCTCGGTCACCGACCCGTTCGGCAACATCCTCGGCGTCATGTACAACCAGCACTACCTCGACGGCCTTTCGAAGGTCTGACCGCAACCCCGCGCCTCAGCCCCGCAGCCGCCTCGCGGCCGCAACCAGACGCCTGCGTCGCCTCGCGATGACGGGACGCGTGGTTGCGGCCGGCGACTGCGATGCCCGTACCGCACAAAGGAAGTTGTTGTGGTGGAAGCGGTTACACCGCATAGCGTGCGGGCGTGCCAGAGATTCGCCCTTACCGGCCCGCCGACCGCGCCGCGCTCTACGACATCTGCGTCCGCACCGCCGACGCCGGTGGCGACGCCCGTGGCGTGTACTCCTCCGATGATCTGATGGGTGACCTGTTCGCGGGGCCCTACGCGTATCTCGAGCCCGACCTGGCGTTCGTGGTCGACGACGGCGGCGAGGTGGTCGGCTACGTCGTCGGCACCGCCGACACGCCGGAGTTCGTGCGGCGCCATCGTGCCGAGTGGATTCCGCTGGTCGGTGATCGCTACCCGGTGCCACCACCGCCGCCGCGCACCCCTGAGCAGGACATGATCGCCCTGCACTTCGGTCCGGAACACATGCTGGTGCCGGGACTCGACGGCTACCCCGCACACCTGCACATCGACCTTCTGCCTCCCTATCAGGGGCGCGGCTTCGGCCGCCGATTGATAAACAAATTTGTCGGTACGGTCGACGCGCCCGGCGTCCACGTCGGCATGCTGACCGCGAACGTGAAAGCGCGCGGCTTCTACGACCGGCTCGGCTTCACCGTGATCCCGGTCCCCGATCCGGGCCCGATCACCTACCTGGGAATCCGGACCCCGCCGGCCTCCTAGCCTCGTCGACCTCTCAGCCTCGCCGGGCCTCGTCAGATCATGGCTCGCCGACTGCTCCTAGGAATGCGGTGGTGACGGCTTCGAGGCTGGGCAGGGCGGGCTCCGTGCCGGCGATCCGGGCGACCGTCGTGGTGTCACGGATGGCGCTGAGGGCCAGCAGCAGCGCGTCGCGGAAGCCGGGGCGGGCCGCGCAGGAGGGCATCGCCCGCTCGGCGACGGCGACCAGCCGGTCGGTCACCGCGACGAGGGTGGTCGCGGTCTTCTCCGCGGTGTCGGGGTGGGTGCGGGCGAGGACCAGCAGTTCCGCGACGACGGCGAGGGCCGGTGAGCGGTAACTGTCCCAGACGCGGCGCAGCAGCATCTCGGCACGGCGGCGTTCGGTGGCGCCCTCCACCGGACGGGACGCCTCGTCGAGGAGCCGGGTGGCGAGACGGTTGATGGCGCCGTCGATCAGGGCCGCCTTGGTCGGGAAGTAATGCTGCTGCAATCCCTGGCTCACTCCGGCGCGCTGGGCGACGCCGCGGGTGGTGGTGGCGGCGAAGCCCTCGGTGGCGAGGCTTTCCAGGGTGGCGTCCAGGAGCGCTTCGACCGCCTGTTCCCGGCGTGCCGCCCGGGTTCCGTCCGCCACCTCCGCATCCTACCTTTCCAAGTCAGGTGACTTGGTTTAGCGTGGCAGCCATCACCCCGAGCCGCACCCGCCGGAGGAAACCATGTCCGGAGCCGGACTCGCCCGCCTGAGCACCATCTACCGTCAGGGCGTGCTGGGCCGCCGGCCCGCGGTCCCGGCCGACTTCGCCGAGCTGGAACGGCGGGCACGCCGGGCCAGCAGTACCCGGGCCTGGGCGTATGTCGCCGGTGGCGCCGGCGAAGGCCGGACGATGCGCCGCAACCGGGAGGCCTTCGACCGCTGGGCGATCGTGCCGCGGATGGCGTCGGGAGCCGTCGATCGTGACCTGACCGTGGAACTGCTCGGCGCCCGGCACGCGGCACCGCTGCTGCTCGCACCGGTCGGGGCCGGAGCGCTGATGGGCACCGACAGCGATGTCAAGATCGCCCGCGCGGCCGCCGCGACCGGCACCGCCTACGTCTTCTCCAACCAGGGGTGCAACCCGATGGAGGACTGCGCCGCCGCGATGGGCGACGCGGCCCGGTGGTTCCAGCTGTACTGGAGCAAGGACGAGCAGCTCGTCGACAGCCTCATCGCGCGGGCCGAGGCGATCGGCGCGGGTGCGCTGGTCGTCACCCTCGACACCACGGTTCTCGGCTGGCGGCCGCAGGATCTCAACCTCGGTTCGCTGCCGTTCAGCCGCGGTCAGGGCATCGCCCAGTACACATCCGACCCCCGGTTCCGGGACATCGCCGCGGAACGAGCCGGGCAGCCCTCCCCGAAGCCCGAGGTGACCCTAGGAGCGATCCGCACCCTGATCGCGATGACCCGCAACCATCCCGGCCGGTTCTGGGACAACCTGCGTTCGCCGCTGCCGAGAGCGTCGGTCGAGACGTTCCTCGACATCTACTCCAACCCGGGCCTGAGCTGGGATCACCTGGCCACGCTGCGGGACCGGACGCGGCTGCCCGTGGTTCTCAAGGGCATCCTGCACCCGGACGACGCCCGGCGCGCCTTCGACCTGGGCGCCGACGCGGTGGTCGTGTCGAACCACGGCGGCCGCCAGGTCGACAACGCGGTCGCGTCGCTGGACGCGCTGGTCAGCGTGCGTGAGGCGGTGGGCCCGGACGCGACAGTGCTGCTGGACAGCGGCATCCGCACCGGCGCGGACGTCTTCACCGCTCTGGCCCTGGGCGCGAACGCGGTGCTGCTCGGACGCCCCTACATGTACGGGCTGGCACTCGCCGGGCAGAGCGGCGTCGAGGACGTGATCCGCAACGTGATCGCCGAGCTGGACCTGACCATGGCCCTGACCGGGACTCGCGACATCGCCGCCATCACCCGGGACCTGCTGGTACCCGCGGTCTGACGCCTCGGCCGCTTTCCGGCCCGGCGCCGCCTGATGGCACCCGGCCCGCCGCCAGCCGCTTTCCCAGCACACTGCCCGACGCCGCCTCAGCCCACCGCCCGACGCGCGGGTCAGGTGGCGGGTGCTGGTCGCTCTCGGGTGCTGCGGTCACCGGCCGGCCCTGTCGTGCGCCGGATGCTGCCGGCGCTCAGGGCGACGAACACGGCCAGCGCCACCGGGATCCACAGCGCCGTGGGCAGCCCGACAGCCGTCGCGGCCGCGCCGATCGCGATCGGGCCGAGCAGGAACCCGACATAGCCGATGCTCACCACGGTCGACAGGGCCTGTCCGGCGCGCCGGGGATCCACGCCGGCGGCCGCCGAGAAGAACTGCGGGGCGACACACGACACCCCGAGGCCCAGCAGCCCGAAACCGGCGACTCCGGCGGCCGGATGCTCGATCAGCAGGCCCGCGCCGAGCCCTGCCGCGGCGAGCACTCCGCTGGCCCGAATCAGGGTCACCGGCCCGAACCGGGCGACGAACCGGTCGCCCACGAGCCGGCCGGCCGTCATCAGGATCGCGAAAGCCGCGTAGCCGTACGCGGCAAAGCCCTCTGATGTTCCTAAATCGTCGCGTAGATAGACCGCGCTCCAGTCCGCGGCCGCGCCCTCACCGACGAGCGTGCCCAGCACCACGATCCCGAAGAAGATCAGCAGCGGCCGGTGGCGGCCCGCGCCGGCCGCGTCCGAGGCAGTCATGGCATCGGCCGGAATCTCGGATCGCAGCACCCACCGCGACGCCCACGCCGCCAGCGCGAGCGCGGTCAGCCCCACGCTGATCAACGTCGAGGCGACGCTCAGACCGGAGTGCGCGAACAGGCTGCCGACGATCGCCCCGAGGAAACCGCCGATGCTGTAGATCGCATGGAACGACGTCATGATCGGCCGGCCGTGGGCCCGCTCGAGCTCGGCGGCGTTGGCGTTCATCGCGATGTTCAGCGTGCCGTGCACCGCGCCGAACACGAACAGCGCGGCGCAGAGCGCCGTCAGGCCACCGGCGAGCGCCGGCGGGATGAGCAGCACGCCTTCCAGCAGCGCGGCCGGCACGAGCACGCGGGAGCTGCCGAACCGGTCGGTGAGCCGGCCGATCAGTGCCATCCCGGTGATGCAGCCGGCCGCGAAGGCGAGCAGGGCGAGGCTCAGCCGTCCGTCACTGAGACCGAGGTTCTCCTTGACCGCGGGGATCCGTGCCGTCCACACCCCGAGCGCGGTGCCGAACAGCAGGAAGACCAGGGAGGTGGCGACCCGGCCACGGCGTACGGGATCCATGCGGAGGACAGTAGACGGACCCCCTGACAGAATCGCCGTATGCCGATAGCGCGCAAGGCCGCCGCGCTGCTCATGCTGACAGCCGTCACCGGTTGCACCGGCAGGCCGGACATCCTCGATCCGCCGCCGTCGATGGCGGCGAGCGGGTCGTACGGAACCAGTCCGGTCGCCCGGTGCACCGACGCCGTCAACCGGGTGACGGAGCCCGGTGACGGCTACCGGGTGGTGGCCGGTGTCGTGGCCGTCCCGGGCAGCGACCGGATGCTGGAGCCGGCGGAACAGAACTCCGGGGACGGCCCGACCCGGCTGTTCGCCAAGTGGGGGCTGCTGGTTCACACCGGCACGACGGTCGACGTGAGCCTGCTGCCCGGATGGGACGGCCGGGCCAGGATCAACTGGGGTGACGCCACCTCGGAGCCGGCAACCTCGGTGCGGATCGTGTCGTGCGGCGAGGAGCCCGGCGAGGGTCGATGGGCGGTGTTCACGGGCGGCACGTGGGTGATCGAGCCCGACTGCGTCCCGATCCGGATCACCACGGCGACCGGTGAGGTCACCGTGGAGCTGTCGATCGGCACCCCGTGCAGTCGTCCCGGGGGATGACGCCTCGTCCCGGAGAGTAACGCCTCGTCCCCAGAGGAGGACGCCTCGTCCCGGACGGTAACGCCTCGTCCCGGCGGATAACGCCGAAGCCCTCCTGGCCATGTCATCGGTGTGGCCTTCCTCGCTCTGGCCAGGCGATGAGCCGATCTTGTACGATCGTACTTGTACATCCGTACAAGAAGATCGAAGGCTCCCCGTGCACTACCTCTTCCTCTTCGGCGCCATCGCCGCCGAACTCCTCGCGACCAGCCTGATGAAGAGCACCCACGGATTCACGCGGCTCTGGCCGACCCTGTCGGTCCTGGCGGCCTACGGCGTGTCGTTCGTGCTGCTCGCGCACGCGGTGAAGAGCATTCAGGTGGGGGTCGCCTACGCGATCTGGTCCGGTGTCGGGACGGCCGCGATCGTCGCCATCGGCGCGGTCTTTCTCGGCGAACCACTCACGACCATTAAGGTGTCGGGGATCGCCCTCATCATCGCCGGAGTCGTGATGCTCAATCTCAACACCAGCGGGGCCCATTGACCGGGCGCCGTCCGCAGCGCACTCGCGATCCGGAGGCCCGCCGTGCGGCCCTGGCCGTCGCGGCCATGGAGGTCATCGCCGAGAACGGCGTCGGCCGGACCACGCACCGCGCCGTCGCCGCCCGGGCCGGGCTACCCCTCGGCGCGACCACCTACTACTTCCCCACCCTCGACGATCTGATCGCGGCCGGCCTGCGCCATGCCCTGGATGCCCTGCAGGCCGACTCGCAGGCCTGGGACGAACGCCTCCGGGCCGCCCCCGACATGGCCGAGGCGCTGACACAGCTCGTGCAGGAGTATCTGGCCGACCGCAGTCAGGTCCGCATCGAGTACGAGCTCTTCGTCGCCGCGGCCCGCGACGCCGCGTTGCGTCCCCTGGCCGAGGCCTGGCTCAACGACACCCCGAACACTCTCGTCGCCACGGTCGGCCCGGAGGTCGCCCGCGACATCTGCGCCCTGCTGGACGGGTTCATACTCCAGGCGCTGGTCAGCGGCACGGAACTCAACGCGCCACGGCTGACCTCGGCGATCCGGAAGCTGAGCTCCTGACGCCGCGTCACGGCTCGATGAGGCCCGCGCGGATGGCGTAGCGGGTCAGTTCGAGGCGGTCGCGAAGCCCCAGCTTCTGCAGCAGGTTGGAGCGGTGCCGTTCCACGGTCTTGATGCTGATCACCAGGAGGTCGGCGATCTCCTTCGACGAGTGGCCCTCGGCGACCAGTTTCAGCACCTCCTCCTCCCGGTCGGTGATGGTCCGCCCGGCAGCCGGGTCCTCGCCGTCCGCCACACGTTCCAGATAGCTGCGGATCAGGGCGTTGACCGCCCCCGGATAGAGGAACGGCTCGCCCCGCACCGCGGCCCGGCACGCCTCGACGAGATCACGGTCGGCGACAGACTTGAGCACGTACCCGGACGCACCGGCCTTGAGCGCCTCGAAGAAGTACTGCTCGTTGTCGTACATGGTCAGGATCAGGATGCGCATGTCGGGCAGCAGCCGCGACAGCTCACGCGCCGCCTGCAGCCCGGTCAGCCGCGGCATGGCGATGTCGAGGATCGCCAGGTCAGGGCGCTCGGCGCGGGCCTGCGTGATCGCCTCGGCGCCATCGGACGCCTCGGCGACGACGGTCAGATCCGGCTCGCTGTCGAGAATCAGCCGAACCCCTCGGCGCACCAGGGCGTGATCGTCGGCGAGCAGGATGCGGGCGGGTTCACGGTCGGTCATCGCTGATCCTCCTCGCCGAGCGGGGCTCGCAGCAGGACCTCGGTGCCGCGTTGATCCTCCTCACCGAGCGGGACTCGCAGCAGGACCTCGGTGCCGCGACCGGGAGCCGGCCCGATCGTCAGATCGGCTCCGATCAGCAGCGCGCGTTCCCGCATGCCCTGGATACCCGCGCCCTCCGCGGCACCGGCCACGCCACGCCCGTCATCGCGGAGACGCAACTCGATCTCCCCTCCTGCCGACTCGCCAGCCCGCACGTCACGTGGTCGCGGACGGTGCGTGAGCTTGAGCGTCACCTGCCGCGCACCGGAGTGCCGGGCGGTGTTGGTCAGTGACTCCTGCGCGACCCGATACAGCACCAACTCCGTCTCCTTCCCCAATGCGGGCAGGTCACCGTCGATCGTGCGGCGAACCGTGAGCCCTGCCGTCGAGAACTCGCCAGCCAGCGACTTCAGGGCGCTGGACAGGCCGAGCTCCTCCAGCACGCCCGGCCGCAGCCGGCGGGCGATGCGGCGGATCTCGTCGAGACCGTTGCGAACGGTTTCCTGCACCTGCCGCACCTCGCCGGCGACCGGCTCGGGAGCGTGATCGGCGACCCGCTTGAGCTCCAGCAGCACGGCGGTCAGTGTCTGCCCGACCTCGTCGTGCAGCTCCTGTGCGATCCGCTGCCGCTCGGCCTCCTGCGCCGACAGTGCGCGGGCGGCGCTGGCGGCACGCTCGGCTTCGAGCCGGTCGAGCATGGTGTTGAAACTGCGGATCAGGTCGGCGATGCCGCTGCGGCCGGTGACGGCCAGGCGGTGCCCTGGACGCAGGAGATCGACCGTGTTCATGGTGCGGGTGAGCCGCTCCAGCGGAGCCAGCCCGAGTCGCAGCAGGCCCGCGTTCGCCACCAGCATCACCACCAGCACCCCACTGAGAATCATCGCCTCGGTCAGCAGAACCGGGGTGGACACCGTGAACGGTCCCACCATGAGCAGCGCGAACGCCACCGTCACCACGGCCGCGTTGAGCAGGAAGATCCGCCAGAACAGGGACAACCGCTGTGTCTCGTCCAACATCCCACCCATCCTCGACTGCCTTCCGGGCCCAGCGTCCCCGATCGGGACACGAAGCGTCCATACGGGCCGCCACCCATTCGCGGTTCGGTTACCCGAACAGGAAATGGGTGGCAGCCCGCACCTCGAATGGAGGGCAGGCCCGATGGTCGCCGGCGGCCCGAGCGGATTGGATGGGAAGCCGTGCAGGAACGAGTGGGAGGTGCCGACATGACGCTGGAACGGATCGGTCTGCCCGGAGTCGGCGTGTCCCACCTGCTCACCAACCGCGACGGTGCCCGGCTCGGCATCGTGGTGCGCCCGGACGGGTGCCGTGAGCTGGCCGTCTACGACCCGGCCGAGCCCGACCGGGCCGCCGGCACGGTGGTGCTGTGCGCCGACGAGGCGCACGTCGTGGCCGACCTGCTTCATGCGACGGTCACCCTCGATCACGTCGACGGTCCGGCCGCGGCGGCGGGCGAGGCACAGGCGGTCAGGATCCGGGTGCCGGCCGGTTCGGCGTACGCGGACAGGCCCCTCACCTCCCCCCGGGGCGCCGAGATCATCGCGGTGATCCGTGGGATCCGGGTGCTCCCCCACCCGGATTCCACGCTCGAGATCCGGCCCGGTGACGTGCTGCTGGCCGTCGGCAGCTCGCCGGCTCTGGCCCGGCTGCACGACCTGCTGGCGGCGCCGTGCTGATCCTCCTGGCCGCCCACCTGGCCGCCGCGCTGGTGGCGCCGGTTCTGGTCCGGTTCCTGGGGCCCCGCGCCTTCTATCCGCTGGCGACCGTGCCGCTGGCCACCTTCGGCTGGGCGATGCTGCACCGCACCGGGGATTGGGTCCACCCGTGGGTGCCGAGCCTCGGCGTGAGCCTGGCGTTCCGCGTCGACACCCTGTCGTGGCTGCTGGTGGTGCTGGTCGGTGGCGTCGGCGCGCTCGTGCTGGCCTATTGCGCCCGCTACTTCCCGCCGGGCACCGCGGGCCTGGGGCGGTTCGCGGCGGTCTTCGTCGGCTTCGCCGGCGCGATGCTCGGCCTGGTGACCAGCGACGACCTGTTGCTGATGTATGTGTTCTGGGAGCTGACGACCGTCCTGTCATATCTGCTCATCGGCCACACCGGCACCGCCCGGCCGAACCGGCGGGCCGCCCTGCAGGCGCTGATTGTGACCACGGCCGGTGGTCTGGCGATGCTCGTGGGCATCGTGATCCTGGGGCAGCACGCCGGCGGCTACCGCTGGTCACAGATCGCGGAGTCGCTGCCCGGGGGCGCCGTTCTGGTGGTCGCGGTGACACTGATCCTGCTCGGGGCACTGTCCAAGTCGGCGATCTTCCCGTTCAGTTTCTGGCTCCCCGCGGCGATGGCGGCGCCCACACCGGTCAGCGCGTACCTGCACGCGGCCGCGATGGTCAAGGCCGGCGTGTTCCTGGTGGCCGGGTTCGCGCCGATGATCATCGCGGCGGGCGGGACGGCAGCGACGACCTGGCAGGCCCTGACGGTCGCCCTGGGGCTCGTCACCATGCTCTACGGCGGCTGGGCGGCGCTCTTCCAGAACGATCTGAAACTTCTCCTGGCGTACGGCACGGTCAGTCAACTGGGATTGCTGACCGCGGTCCTCGGCTTCGGCACGACCGGGACGGCCCTGGCCGGAGTGGCCATGCTGTTCGCGCACGCCCTGTTCAAGGCGGCCCTGTTCCTGGTCGTCGGCGTGATCGACAAGACGACCGGCACCCGTGACCTGCGGCAGCTGGACGGGCTGGGCCGGCGCGCGCCGGTGCTGGCGGTCATCGCGATCCTCGCGGCGGCGTCGATGGCGGGCCTCCCACCTGCGATCGGTTTCGCCGGCAAGGAGGCCGTGTTCGCCTCACTGCTCGACGCGGGGACGACCGGGCGGCTGGTCCTGGCCGTCGTGGTGGCCGGATCGATGCTGACCGTGGCCTACTCGATCCGATTCGTGTGGGGCGCTTTCGCCCGGAGGTCCACGGCGCGGTCGCACGGCGACGGCTCGGCGGATCCGGCCGGATCCGGCTCGGGCGGATCGCTGCTGCTCGCTCCGGCGGTGCTGGCGTTCGCCGGAGTGGCGGCCGGATTCTGCGCTCCGCTGGTCGAGCGGGTGCTCTCGCCGTACGCCGCCGGTTTCGGTGGAGAAACCACCCACCTGGCGCTGTGGCACGGTCCCGGTCTGCCGCTCGCCCTTTCCGTGATCGCCCTGGCGGGCGGCCTGGTGCTGTTCCGCCGGATGCCCGCCGGACGATCCGGCCCCAAGCCGGGAGGCGGGGTCTACGAGCGGGTGATGACCGCGGCGGACCGCCTCGCCGTGGAGGTGACCGGCGCGACCCAGCGTGGATCGCTGCCGTTCTATCTGGCGGTGATCCTGCTGGTGCTGATCGCCTCAGCGGGATCCGCGATGGTGGCCGCCTGGCCGGTGGGCACCCCCTTCCGGTGGTGGGACACCCCGCTGCATCTGGTTCCGGTGGGCGTCCTGATCGTGGCTGCGGTGTTCGCGGTGCCCGCCCGCCGGCGCCTGACCGCCGTGATCCTGGTGGGCGTCACCGGATATGCGAACGCCGGCGTCTTCCTGCTGCACGGCGCGCCCGATCTGGCATTGACCCAGTTCCTGGTGGAGACCGTCACGCTCGTGATGATCGTGCTGGTGCTGCGACGGCTGCCCAGTCACTTCTCGCAGCGTCCTGGACCGTGGCGGCGCCGGGTCCGCGTCGGGATCGGGGCAGCCGTCGGCACCGTGATGGCAGGTGTGGGATTCCTCGCCGTGTCGGCGCGGCAGGCCGTCCCGGTGTCGGGCGCCTACCCGGAGCTGGTGGTGCCTTACGGCGGTGGACACAACATCGTCAACGTGATCCTGGTCGACATCCGGGCGTGGGACACGATGGGTGAGATCGCCGTGCTGGTCGCGGTGGCGACCGGAGTGGCCAGCCTGACGTTCCGCAGAGCGCAGCGGCTGAACCGGCGCGGGCCGGTGGAGACCCCTCCCGAACCGCCGCGCGACGAGCCGGTGTGGTTGATGGCCGGGCACACGGTGGAAGCCGGCAGGCGGTCGACGATGCTCGAGGTCGTCACGCGGCTGCTGTTCCACGTCATCCTGGTGCTGTCGGTCTATCTGCTGCTGACCGGTCATGACACGCCGGGCGGCGGGTTCACCGGCGGGCTCGTCGCCGGGCTGGCGCTGATCGTGCGGTACCTGGCCGGCGGCCGGTACGAACTGGCCGCGGCCGCACCCGTGGACGCCGGGGCGGTTCTCGGGGCAGGGCTGCTGATCGCGGTCGGCAGCGGCGCGGCCGCGTTGCTGTCCGGCGGCGAGGTGCTGCAGAGCGCGGTACTTGACCTGCACCTGCCGGTGCTCGGACACCTGCACCTCGTGACCTCGACGGTGTTCGACATCGGGGTCTATCTGATCGTCGTCGGACTGGTGCTCGACGTGTTGCGGAGCCTCGGCGCCGAGATCGACCGCCACGCCCGGCCTGACTCGTCGTCACCGGTTGGCCCCTCAGACCCTCCCGCAGCGCTCGTGACGTCGTCATCCACAGACTCATCGTCCTTGAAAGGGGAACTGGTATGAGACCGAGCCTGGTTCTCCTCGCCGCCGTCGGCGTGCTCTTCGCAGCGGGGACGACGTTGCTGCTGGAACGAACACTGACCCGCGTGCTGCTCGGCGTCATGCTGCTCGGCAACGGCGCAAACCTGCTCGTGCTCGCGGCCGCGGCACCCGGGTCGCCGCCGATCGTGGGCACCGCTGACCCGGCCGGCATGACCGATCCGCTGCCGCAGGCGATGATCCTGACCGCGATCGTCATCACCCTCGGGATGACGGCGTTCCTGCTGGCCCTGGCCTATCGCAGCTGGCGGCTGAGCGGGCACGACGAGGTGCAGGACGACGCCGAGGACCGCCGTGTCCGTGAGCTCGCCGAACGCGACGAGGGCTCGGACGCCGAGGACCTCGACGCCGCCGAGGGGGTACGCGGATGACCTGGCTCGTGCCCCTTCCCGTGATCATGCCGCTGCTCGGTGCCGCTACGACGCTGCTGATGTTCCGCCGTCCACGGGTGCAGCGTGCGATCAGCGTCAGCGTCCTGACCGCCACGCTCCTGGTCTCCGCGGTCCTGCTGGTGCTCGCCGCCGACGGGCCGCTGGTCGTGGCGGTCGGCGGCTGGCCGGTGCCTCTCGGCATCGTGCTCGTCGCCGACCAGCTGGCCACCCTGATGCTGGTCGTCTCGGCCGCGGTCACGTTGTGCGTGCTGCTCTACTCGATCGGGCAGGGCGGCGCGGACGGCGACGAGGAGCATCCGCTGTCGGTCTACCACCCGACCTACCTGATCCTGACGGCGGGCGTCACCAACGCGTTCCTCTCCGGCGATCTGTTCAATCTGTACGTCGGGTTCGAGATCCTGCTGGCCGCCAGCTATGTGCTGATCACGCTGGGCGGCACCGAGACGAGGATCCGGGCGGGCACCACGTACGTCGTGGTCAGTCTGCTGTCGTCGGTCATCTTCCTGGCCGCGATCGGACTGATCTACGCGGCGACCGGCACGCTCAACATGGCGCAGCTGGTCGATCGGCTGGACACACTGCCGGACGGCGTGCGGATGGTGCTGCAAGGCATGCTGCTGCTCGCTTTCGGCATCAAGGCGGCGATCTTCCCGCTGTCGGCGTGGCTGCCGGACAGCTACCCCACCGCTCCGGCACCGGTCACCGCCGTCTTCGCGGGGCTGCTCACCAAGGTGGGTGTCTACGCGATCATTCGGACCGAGACACTGCTCTTCCCCGGCGGACGCGTCGCCGACCTTCTGATGGTCGCGGCGCTGTCCACGATGATCGTCGGCATCCTCGGTGCCGTGGCGCAGTCGGATCTCAAGCGGCTGCTGTCGTTCACCCTGGTTAGCCACATCGGCTATCTGCTCTTCGGGGTGGGGCTGGCCTCACGTACAGGCATCGCTGCCGCTGTCTTCTACACGGTGCACCACATCGTCGTGCAGACGACGTTGTTCCTAGTGGCCGGGCTGATCGAGCGGCGTGGCGGCAGTACGGCACTGGATCGGCTGGGCGGCCTTGCGCGTACCGCCCCGGTGTTGGCGATCCTGTTCTTCGTTCCCGCTCTCAACCTGGCCGGAATACCACCGTTCTCCGGGTTCCTCGGCAAACTCGGCCTGATCCAGGCCGGTGTCGACGACGGCACGGCGCTGTCCTGGCTGCTCGTGGCGGGGTCGGCGGTGACCAGCCTGCTCACCCTCTACGCCCTGGCCCGCGTGTGGAACCTGGCGTTCTGGCGCGACCCATCGGCCGAACCGGCGTCGGCACCGTTGCGTTCGCCGGGGTTGATGCTCACCCCGACCGCCCTGCTGGTGGCGGCCGGGACGGCGCTGACGCTGGCCGCCGGTCCGCTGTACTCGCTGACCGACGCGGTCGCCGGGGATCTGATGGAGCGGACCCCGTACGTGCAGGCGGTCCTGCCGTGATCGCCCGCGCACGGGACCGGATCCTCGCCGCCGCCGTGCTCACCGTCGTATGGGTGCTGCTGTGGGGTTCGTTCTCCCTGCTCACGCTGGCCGGTGGGCTGCTGGTGTCGATGCTGACGCTGGCGGTGTTCCCGCTGCCGCCGGTGACCTTCGCCGGCCGATTGCGGCTCGGCGGGCTCCTGCGGCTCGCGGTCAGGTTCGTGACCGACCTGGTGGTGGCCAGTTTCCAGCTGGCCTGGACGGCGCTCGCCGGACGGCGGGTGCCCCGCAGCGCGGTGATCGCCGTGCGGCTGCGGGTGCGATCCGACCTCAACCTGACGCTGTGCGCGGAGGCGGTGTCGCTGGTGCCAGGCAGCCTGATCGTCGACATGGATCGGGCGGAGGGAGTGCTCTACATCCACGTGTTCGACGTGACCGGGCCTTCGGACGTGTACCGGTTCCGCGGGGACGTGCGCGACATCGAGGACCGCATCGTCCGGGCCGTCGGCTCGGACGCCGAGATCTCCTGCCTCACCAGCGTCTACGACGAGACGACCGGTTCCGGAGCCGAACGGCCAGGCATGATCGATGAAGGGAGCTCGAGATGATCGTCGTTGCCGTCATCGCCGCGGTCTTCCTCGCGGCGGCGGCCGGGATGGCGCTGGCGCGGGTCATTCGCGGTCCGTCGACCCTCGATCGGGTCGTGGCCACCGATGTGCTGCTGGCGATCACGGTGTGCGCGATCGCGACCGAGGCGGCCTACAGCCGGGATGCCACAGGGCTGTCCATCCTTCTCGGCCTGTCGCTGCTGGGGGCGGTCGGCTCGGTCGCGGTGGCCCGGTTCGCCGACCCGGCCGCCCGGCCCGCGTCCGATCCCTTTCCCGAACTTTCGCCGGAGCTCGCACCCGCGCCTGGCGCGGGCATCCGCCTCGATCGCGGTCGGCGGGCGGGTACCGCGGAAACCGGACACGACGAAGACCATCCCGGCCGGAGCGAAGAGCCACCCGGGCACGGGGAGAATAGCCCCGGCCTGGGTGAAGAGTCGGCCGGGAACGGCGAGGAGCGTCCCGGGCGGGGTGGAGAGTCCGCCGGGAGTGACGACGACCTTGGGGCGGCCGTTCGGAGGGGGTCATGAACGTCACGGCGGTGCTCGACGCCGTTGCCGGAGCCTGCCTGCTCGGTGGCGCTCTTCTCAGCCTTGCCGCCGGCGTCGGGCTGCTCCGGTTCCCCGATCTGCTGTCGCGGATGCATGCGGCCACGAAGCCTCAGGTCTTGGGCCTGTTGCTGATCCTCGCCGGAACGGCGATCCGGCTGGCCACCGTCGTCGACATCACGACGCTGGTCCTGGTGGGAGTGTTCCAGCTGGTCACCGCGCCGGTCGCGGCGCACATGGTGGGGCGGACCGGGTATCGGGCCGGGCTGTTCCGCCGCGACCTGCTGCTGGTCGACGAACTCGCCGACGCTCGCGGGCGCCCGGCGGCACCGGCCCAGGAGGTACGCGCGCGTGGGGCGTCCGCCCCAGGAGGGAGCCGCACGGACCCGGAATGATCGAAGCGTGACGCGAACCGGACGGTGTCGGATCGGCCCCACACCATACGAGTGCAAATGCGCGAAGCGCGACGCGAACCGCACGGTGTCGGATCAGCCCCACACCGTGGCAGTGCGAAGGGTGGCGTGCACCCGACCACACGGGCACGGAAGGCTGCAGGCGCGGGCCGCCACCAGGCGCGGGCCGCCATAGGCCCGACCGCCGTGAGCTCGGAACACCGTGAGCCGAGAACACCGTGAGCCCAGAACACCGTGAGCCCAGAACACCGTGAGCCCAGAACGCGTTGGCGTGAACCGCTTTGAGCAATGACGTGCGTAATCAGGGCGGGCGGCCGACCGCCGTGGCGTAAATGCCGTGCGTAGTCAGGGCAGGCGGCCGACCGCCGTGGCGTAGTAGAGGGAGCTCTCCAAGTGGAACGCGATCTGACGGACCGACCACGCGTCGCCGTCACGGCGGTCCAGGTCGGCGGCGGGCAGGCCGGTGAGGCGCAGCTGGAACACCTGGGCCAGGCGGGTCAGGCGGCTGCGGGCCTCGTCGAGGTCTTCGCTGCTGAAGGGTGCCAGGTCGGCTGCGGTCGTGATCGCCGACGCGTGCCAGTGGTCCGGGATCGTGGGGACGCCGGCGAGCCGGGCCTCGATCTCGGCCAGGTGATCGATCAGGTGGTCGGTGACGCGGCGGATCGCCTTGTGCGGCGTGTACTCGCGGTCGTCCGTCAGGAGGGGACGGCCGTCCCACCCGGTCCAGGTCGACGCCAGGTCCAGAACCTGGGTGATCATCCCGGTCACCACCTCGGCGGGAACGCGGTCGTCGGTCTCCGGAAGGTCGGACATGAGGCCTCCACCATTCGTCGGCTGCGGAATCGACGGGAGGCTACCGGCACCCACCGACAATTTCCGGCGAGACGCGTCGCCGGTGGATGGGCCTGCTGGGTCAGTGCGGGAAGGCGGGCTCGAGAGCGGCCGCCATCCGGGCGCCGCACTCGTCCGGGGGCAGGGGCTTGGCCATGAAGTAGCCCTGGCCGTACCGGTATCCCATGTCGCGCAGCCGCTCCAGCTGAGCCAGGCTCTCGATGCCCTCGGCCACAGCCTTGAGCTGCAGGTATTCGACCAGCTGGGCGACTGCGGCGGCTACCGCGAGACGGCCCCGGTCGGTGCCGTCGGCTATACCGTCGACGAAGGACTTGTCCAGCTTCAGGACGTCGACCGGGAAGGCTCTCAACAGGCTCAGTGAGGACTGGCCGGTTCCGAAGTCGTCCAGGGCCAGGCTCACGCCCATCTCGTGCAGGGCGCTCAGCGTCTCCGCGACCTGAGGGCCGTCGACCACCGAGGACTCTGTCACCTCGAGGATCAGGTTGCGCGGCTGGAGGCCGGTGTCGCTCAGCACGGCGGCCACCTCGTCGACGAAGCCTGTCTCGCGGAGCTGGCGGACCGCCACGTTCACGTTGACCGCCTCGACCGCGTCGGGGCCCAGGGTCGCCTGCCATGCGGCGAGCTGGGTGCAGGCCTCGCGCAGGACCCAGGCGCCGAGCGGGACGATGAGTCCGGATCGTTCCGCCACCGGGATGAAGTCGCCGGGTGAGACGAAGCCGCGTTCCGGGTGCTGCCAGCGGACCAGCGCCTCACAGCCGTGCATGCGTGCGGTGACCAGGTCGTACACCGGCTGGTAGAGCAGTCTCAGCTGGCCGCCGAGGATGGCGTCGTGCAGTTCGCCGGCCAGGCGGGCGTGGGCCGCCATGTCGTGGCGCATCCGGGGCTCGAAGCGGACCCACGACGCCTTGCCCGACTCCTTCGCGGCGTAGAGCGCGATGTCGGCGTTGCGTAGCACCTCGTCGGCGGTCTCACCGGCCCCGGCGATGGCGATGCCGACGCTGGCGTGCAGCATCAACTGCTGCTCACCCGAGTGCACCGGCCGCCCGATGATCGCCTGGAAGCGGGCGGCGGCGGCTTCGGCCGCGGCCGGTTCGCCGGACGGCAGCATGATCGCGAACTCGTCGCCCCCGAGCCGAGCGACTAGTTCCCCGGCGGCCGCGGAAGACGGCGAACCGACGACAGCGGAGCCGCTGACGGCGGAGCCGGAACCGGCGGAAGAGACGGCGGAGCCGGAACCGGCGGAAGAGACGGCGGAGCCGGAACCGGCGGAAGAGACGGCGGAGCCGGAACCGGCGGCAGAGACGGAGCCCGCGGCAGAGACGGCGAAGACGGAACCGGCGGCAGAGGCCGGAACGGCGGAGCCAGTGCCGACCTCAGAGCCGGAGGAGATCAGCCCGCCTTCCTGGAGGCGCCGCGCCACCTGGGCCAGGAGCTGGTCCGCGGCCGCCGGCCCCAGCGTGTCGTTGACCATCTTGAAGTCGTCGATGTCGATGAACAGTGCCGTCGCCGGGAGCCCTGCCTCCAGCCGTTCGCTGAGGGCGAGATTGAAACCGCTGCGATTGGCGAGTCCGGTGAGGTTGTCGGTGAGGGCCAGCCGTTCGAGTTCGGCCTGCTGGCGGCGGATCCCGCGGAGTGCCTGGGTGTTTTCGCGCAGGCTGAGCAACTGTCGGGCCACGATGATCGCCGCGATCAGCACGGCGCCGACGATCACGGCGCGGCCTCGCATGTCGAGGTCGCGGGCCGACACCATGATGACCATGACGGCGGTGGCGGCGACCGCGAGGAACTGCAACGGGTCGGCGAAGGACCAGCGGATGTGCCGGGGTTCGACGCCGAGGACGCGGCCCTGGCGGTAGGCGGCCGCGGCCATGCCGAGGCCGACGAGCGGATAGCCGAGGTAGCCCATCACCACGACGCTGGTCTCGCCGCCGGCCAGGAAGGCCCAGACGGTGACCAGGCCGACAACCGGTTCGAGGGCCAGGATGCCCAGCGACACCGGGTCGACGCGGCCTTCGGGACTGACCGCCGCCCGGCCGAAGATGACGAGGCCGAGCAGGCAGAAGATGCCGACGACCCCGGCGCCGGCGCGGGTGGCCAGGTCGGTGCCCCGGGGCAGGGTCTGCAGGACGACGTAGCTGAAGAACACCGACCCGGCCACGATGACGGCCGCGCCGTCGAGCAGGAGCCGGGCCCAGTCGAGCCGGGTCCGGGTGGTGATCGGCACGTGCCGGAAGGCCACCATCGCCAGAACGAGGCTGAGTACGTTCGACGCGGCCTCGTAGGGCGGCATGCCACCGCCGCCGTCACCGCGGATCGCCGCGATGGTGGCGGAGATGCTGCTGATCAGCAGTGCGGCCGCCGATCCGGCCCAGAGCCGCCAGAACTCGCGGATCGGGCCGGGTTCGGCGAGACGCGCGACCCGGAGGCATGCGACGGTCGCGCCGATCACGATGACGATGCCGGCGATGAAGCCGGCCAGGCGATCGTCCGGTTCGCGAACCCAGAGCCACACGAGCAGGAACGTGAGCGCGGCGAGGACCACGAGCAGCGGTACGGTCAGAGCACGGTCCCGTGGCCGCGGACCCGGGAATCCACTCATCGTCGCGCTCTCACCTGCCCGTATCACCGGTGTCCTCCGGCACCCAGATCGGCCGGAACCGGGCTCAACTGAGCGATACCGACGTCAGTCTTCCGGTGGCGGGATCACGGGTGTGGCGGCTGTGGCGCGGGTGGCGGTGATGATGTCGCTGCTCAGACGGGTCAGCAGGGTGACCAGCCCGAGGGCGAGGACGGCGATCAGGGTGATCCGCAGCGGCGCGGTGTCCTTCAGGAAGCCGCCGAGCACGCTCATCGCGGCCCCTATCCCACCGATCAGCGCGGCCGCGACCATCAGGGAGTAGATCCGTACCCGGGGCTTGGTCCAGAACCAGACGCCGTGGGTGCCGGCCTGTCGGCGGGGTCGTTCCTGGCGGGCGAGTCGCTGCAGGTACTGGGAGTCCCACATCAGGGACAGCACCAGTACACCGAGGACCTGGCTGAGGGTCGTGTAGAAGTCGTCGTGCACGACAGCCAATGCTCGTCGCGTCGTGCACGTCGATCAATACCTGTCCACCTGTTGACGGAACGGGGAGTCAACTGGTCGCCAGGAACGCCCGGATCTCGGTGGCGCACAGGACCGGCTGGTCCTCCGGGACGAGGGTGAAGCTGTCCGGCACGTGCACGAGGCGGCCCTGCGGCAGCGCCTCGGTGAGCCGGGCGCCGAAGCCGGGGCGCATCATCCGGCACTCCGGCGCCCACATCACCAGGGCGGGGCGGTCGAACGTGCTCAGGGCACGGGCTGCCTCGACGTATTCGCCGCGGCGGGTGGCGCGCAGGAATCTCACCACGTCGCGCCGGATCGCGGCGGAGCCGAGCGCGGGGGCGAGCCAGGTGTCCATCACCTCGTCGGGGACGGGGCGTTTCGACATGAGTCCGAAGTTGATCGGTGCGCGCCTCAGACTCCGTACCCGCAAAGTCTGTAGAGCGAGAGTGACGCCGGCCGGAACCCTTGCCGCCGCCGCGGCCATCCTGCCCGGAAGTCCGGGCGGGTAGTTCTCGAACGCCTCCTGCGGCAACAGGACGAGGCGGGCGACGCGCCCGGCGTGGCCGTGAGCCGCGACCAGCTGCGCGCCGCCCCAGTCGCAGCCGATGAGGGTGACCGCCTGCAGGTCCAGGGCCTGCAGAAACTCCTCGACGAGGGCGGCCAGGCCGCGGGCGCTGAGGTCGGCGGCCGGGTTCATCGCGATCCGGTGGGCGCCGAGGGGCATCTCCGGTACGACACAGCGGTGGTCCCGCCGCAGGTCGGCGACGACGTGGCGCCACAGGGACCCGCCGACGAACAGCCCGGACAGGAAGACCAGGGCGGGACCGTCACCGCCGGTGTCGGAGTATTCGAGGGTGCCGGCGGACAGAGTGACCTGTGGCATGGCGCGACGCTAGCGGCGCCCGTTCCGGCAGCTCAACACATCTGTCCATCTTCCGATGCAGACCCTAGGTGCGGGCGAGAGCCTCCGCTGCGTCGCCGGTGAGGGCCCGGGCGCTGGTCAGTGCCTCGTCCTCGGTGGGCGCCTTGACGACGACGCGGCTCAGGATGTCGCGGCGGGCGAGCAGCAGGGTGCAGAAGGCGACCTCTTCGTCCTGCTGCTCGCCCCGCTCGCAGAAGAGCAGCTGCCGATCGACGCCAGGCAGCGGGGGCAGACCGACGCGGCCCACCCTGGTGATCTCGATGTCACCCCTGGGGTAGTGACCGCACCCCAGCTTGGCGTCGACCTGCCCGATGGCGTCGGCCGCGCTGATCGTGCCGTAGGCGCCGACGTAGTTCCAGATGAACCGTCGCCAGTCCCAGGCTCCGTCGTCCGTCTTGCCCTGCCAGCTCACGCCACGTCCGAGGGCCGCGACGATCGCGCCGTCCGCCGGGCCGTTGTCGCAGACGTGCGAGGCGATGTCCTCGTCGGGCCGGGCGGCGGAGTACACGTTCATCCAGGTGACCGCGTCGGTGTTGAGCGTGGCCTTCTTGACCCGGTCGTAGGCGCCGGGTCGCAGCGAGGTGGCCGGCTGGAGGCGGGGCGCGGCGCCGGGATTCGGCCCGCCGATCGCGCACTCGGACCGCTGCCGCATCTCCTCCGGTGTGGCCAGGTCGCCGTCGGAGGAGATGGTCCCCGTGGTGTAACGGATCGTCCGGATGTCGGCGCCCCGCGGGTACGACGGGACGGCGGCCAGCTTGACATAGAGCGTGTTCACGTCGCTGGCGCCGCCACGGTCGGATTGACGCAGTTCCACCACGATCTCGGCGGGCACCGGCGGCCGGGCGGCGGCCTTGCCGGTGGTCTCGAGGAACGGGCCGTCATCGCCGAGCACCAGGAACTCACTCAGGCCGGCCTGATCCTTCACGCCTGTCACCCGCCACCAGGCGGGTGCCTTCCCGGCCGCCTGCCCATCGCGAACCGTCACCTCGAGGAGGCCGTCGGTGGGGCACAACGGCATGAAGAGCTGGTAGGAGTCGCCGATCCGGGCGAGCCCGGGATAGTACGGACGTGCCTGCGACACCGGTTCGCAAGCGGCCGTCATCGTTGCGAGGAGTGCCAGGACGAGCACACCCGCGAGCCTTCTCCACGTGTTCCGCACGACACCCCCGTATCGATCGTGTGATCGATCGTGCTCCACGCCGGCCGTCCGAACCAGACTGGCGGCGGGGTCGTGACCAAGGCGTTGTGAGGAGGAACCAACTTGATCGTCGTACGGATGATCGACTACCGTCACGGCCCGTGAAGATCACTTTGCGTCTTGCCACCGCCGTGCTCGCCGGCGTTTCTCTTATGGGACTGACCGCCTGCTCCGACGAGCCGGCCACCACGACCACCGCCGACAAGCCGGCCGCGGCCGCCACCACGACGGCCGCCGCCGCCCCGGAGACCAGCACCGCTCCGGCCGCCGCCGCGCTCTCCGACAAGGAGCTGTGCCAGGAGGCAGGCAAGGCCAGCGACGCCATGAGCAAGGCCCTGACCACGCTCATCCAGGCGAACCCGAGCGGTGACATCCCTCCGGCCGACGCCTCGGCGATGCTGAAGGACCTGGCCAACAGCCTCAACAAGGCCGCCGAGGGCGGTACCAGTGAGGTCGCCAAGGGCATGCAGGACATCGCCGCGCAGTCGCTGAAGGCCGCCGAGGCCAAGGACCCGACGACCGCGCTCGACACCCCGGAGTCGGCGAAGACCGGCGCCGCGTTCAACGCCGCCTGCAAGAAGGTCGGCGTCACCGTCAAGTACTGATCGAACGGTGTGTCCCGGCTCGCGCCGGGACGCACCGCCCCACATCAGGACGAGGCGAACAGCGGAGTGCTCAGGTAGCGCTCACCGGTGTCCGGCAGGACGACCACGATGGTCTTGCCGACGTTCTCGGCCCGCCACGCCAGCTCCCGTGCGGCGTGCAGCGCGGCACCACTGGAAACACCCGCGAGGATTCCCTCGGTACGGGCGACCTGCCGTCCCGCCTCCCGTGCCTGCTCCACAGTCACCCGGAACACCTCGTCGTAGATGGTCGGGTCGAGCACCTCCGGCACGAAGCCCGCGCCGATGCCCTGAATGCCGTGCGGCCCCGACTCGCCACCGGACAGCACCGGCGACTCGTCCGGCTCGACCGCGTAGACCCGCAGCTCCGGCTGCTTCTCCTTGAGCACCTGGCCGACACCGGTCAGGGTGCCACCGGTGCCGACACCGCCGATGAACAGGTCGATCTGCCCGTCGGTGTCATTCCAGATCTCCAGCGCGGTCGTACGCCGGTGCATGTCGGGATTTGCCGGGTTGTCGAACTGCATGGGCAGCCAGGCCCGCTGCTCCTCAGCGATCTCCAGAGCCTTCGCGACGGCGCCCTTCATTCCCTCAGAGGCGGGGGTCAGGACCAATTTCGCACCGTACGCGAGAAGCAGCGCCCGCCGCTCGGCGCTCATGCTGTCCGGCATCGTCAGGGTCAGGCTGTACCCGCGAGCGGCCGCCACCAGCGCCAGCCCGATCCCGGTGTTCCCGCTGGTCGCCTCAACGATCGCCGACCCCGGACGCAGTTCCTCGGTCGCCTCGGCCGCCTCGATCATGGCGAGCGCGATCCGGTCCTTGACGCTGCCGCCCGGGTTGGCGGACTCGAGCTTCGCGATCAGCTTGGCCGGCAGGCCGGGCTCGAAACGGGTCAGCCGCACCATCGGGGTACGACCGATCAGCTCGGTGACGTCGTTGTAGATCATTTCCTCGCTCCTGGGTTGGCGCCGGCGTTTGCTGTGACGTTCGGAGTATCAGAGACGGGAACGGTTTCGGCGGCCGGGGCGCGCAGGCGTCCCCCGGCCGGCACGTCGGCCAGGACCAGGGCGAGCGCTCCGATCTCGGCGTCGTCGCCGATGCGCACCGGTCCGAGCACGGTGGCGCCCACCCCCAGCATGACGCGGTCACCCACCTCCGGGTGACGACGGCTGCCCTTGGCGTCCCGCTGCCAGCCGCGCCCGCCCAGGGTGACCTGGTGGTACATCGTGACGTCGTCACCGATCCGGGCGGTCTCACCGATGACGACCCCGGCGCCGTGATCGATGAAGAGCCGCCTGCCGATCACCGCCCCCGGGTGGATCTCGATGCCGGTGAGGAACCGCATCAGCTGGGACAGGAACCGGGGCAGGAACGGGATGCGCGCCCGGTGCAGCAGGTGCGCGACCCGGTGCCCCCACAGCGCCCAGAGCCCGGGATAGAGCAGCACCTCGGCCACGTTGATCCCGTACAGGGCGGGGTCGCGCCGGCAGTAGGCGCGGATGTCTTCCAGCACGGAACTTCCTCAGGTGGTGAGCGGGCGGGGCCAACCGTGACACACCGGCCACGCCGGATGTCGGCTGCGGGGCGTCAGTCGCGCTGGCTGGGACAGCGCTCGTCGAAGGCCCGGCGCACGTGCGGGTCCGTCATCGGCCGCGCACGCTCCCGCTCACTCATGACGGCAAGGCTAGCCGATCTCCAGCGGGCCGTTCAGGGGCCGAAGGTCCCGGTCACCCTCGGCCGACACGCGGCACCCCGGCAGGACACATGACATCTGTCATCGAAGGCGTTGATATCTGCTGCTACTGACCCGGGCAGCGTGGGACGGTGGGCGTGCCGGCGGCGGCAATCGCGCTCGCGGCGCTCACCGTGGCGGTGACCCCGTTCGCGATTCGAGCATCTCCTGGGACCGGCGATGAGCCGATGAGTCAGGCCAGCAGGGCGCGCACACCGTTCACGTAGGTCTGCCGGTCGATGCCGCCGAGCAGGATCCGCTGCAGGATGTAGCCCTGGACCAGGCCGAAGAAGGCCGCCCCGATGCCGACGGGATCGGCGTCCGGCGGGAGCTGACCGGCGGCCTGGGCTCGCTCGGCGGTACGCACCGCCCGGTCCCGCACCCTGCCGTAGATCTCCGCGACCAGCGCGCCGACCTCCGGATCGTGCACCGCCTCACCCCACACCTGCACGGCGATCCGCACCGTGCCGTCCTCGACCGACGCGAGGTCGACGAGTTCGAGGAGCCGGTCCATGATCTCCGGGATGGGCGGCATCGGATCGAGTTCGAGAAAACCGTCCAGCACACCGGTGACCGCCGAGATCTTCTCCCCCGCGATCGCCGTGATCAGCTCGTTCTTGCTCTTGAAATACCGGTAGAACGCGCCGACCGAGAGCCCGGCCTCCTTGATCACGTCCTGCATGGACGTCTGATGGAACCCGTTGCGCACGAAACACCGCGCCGCGGCGTCGAGAATCTGCTGGCGGCGGGCGGCGAGGTGAGCTTCGGAGACGCGGGGCACCCGGAAACCATAACCATGTCGTACGGTCAGCAGCGCAAACGGGACGGGGCGGGCGCGCGTAGGAGCGCCTCGGAAGGAGCGGACCGTGGATCAGGCACACGTCTATCTCGTCGTCGTCACCGGGCTTGCCGTCTACTTCGTCGGCGTCTCGCTGATGACGACACAGGTGAGCTATCCGATGTACGCCTCCGTGCCCAAGGAGGCCTTCGTCGCCTATCACGCCCGCTACAACAGGCGGATCCGAGCGGTCATCATCGCGCCGGGCTTCCCTACGTTCCTGGCCTGGGTGGTCTTCCCGTTCCTGCGACCGGACACGGCTCCCGCCTGGGCCGCTCTGCTCGTCGCGGCCGGCGGTGTCACCGCGCTCGCCACCACGTTCGGCGGGGCGATCCCCGCACACGTGCGACTGCAACGTGACGGCTTCACCCCGTCGGCCTACCGCAGGCTGCGAACCGCCGACGTGATCCGCACCGCTGGATGCCTGCTCAGTGCCACCGCCCTGATCATCTGCGCACTGGCCACGTTCACGCCCCGGTGAGCACGGACGCGCCACGCAGCTCGCTGATGCGGTCCGGTGGCACCGGGCGGGAGTACAGATAGCCCTGGCCGTACTCGTAGCCGAGCCCGCGCAGCAGGTCCCGCTGCTCCTCGGTCTCGATGCCCTCGGCCACGGACCCGAACTCCAGCGCCGCCGCCATCTGGCTGACCGCCGTCGCGACCGCCGCCTGCCGGCTCACCGTGGTGATCGACTCGACGAACGAGCGGTCCAGCTTGAGGGTGTTCACCGGGCAGGTGAGCAGCAGGCCCAGCGACGACGCGGCGGTGCCGAAGTCGTCGAGGGCCAGCTTCACCCCGAGCGCCCGCAGGGCGATCATCGTGGCGTGCGACTGCTCGTCGTCGAGGACCGCGGTCTCGGTGACCTCGACGGTGAGGCTGCCGGCGGGCAGGCCGGTCTCGGCGAGGACCGCCGTGACGTCGGCGACCAGGTTCGCATCGCGCAGCTGCGGCCCGGCCACGTTCACGCCGACCGACAGTGGTGGGCTGTCCGGGAACTCCCGTATCCAGGCGGCGCCCTGCCGGCAGGCCTCGCGCAGCGCCCAGCGGCCGACCGCGACGATCTGACCGGTACGTTCGGCGACCGGGATGAACTCGATCGGCGACACGGTGCCACGGGCCGGGTGGTTCCAGCGGATCAGTGACTCGACGCCGGTGAGCGCGCCGTCGGACAGCCGCACGATCGGCTGGTAGAGCAGGGTAAACTCCTCGCCCTCCACGGCACGGTCGAGTTCGCGGATCAGCACCGCCTCGGCGCTGATCCGGGCGCCCATCTCGTCGGTGTACGCGATCCACGTACCCTTGCCGCGGTGCTTGACCTCGTACATGGCGATGTCGGCGTTGCTGAGCAGCGCGGACGGGTCGTCACCGGGCCGGGCGCCGGTCATGCCGATGCTGGCACGGGTGACGAGCGTGTGCTGGAGCAGCACGATCGGCTCGGCGAGGCGGCGCAGGAGGTGCCCGGCGACCGCGGCGGCGCTGTCGGGGCCGGTTCCCGGCAGCAGCACCGCGAACTCGTCACCGCCGAGCCGGCACACCAGGTCACCCGAGCGGACGGCGTCACGCAGCCGGGAGGCGACGATGACCAGCAGCGCGTCTCCGGCGGCGTGGCCCATCGTGTCGTTGACCGTCTTGAAATCGTCGAGGTCGATCACCAGCAGCGACGAGTCGGTGGTGAGCAGGCGCGGGATCTCGGCGCTGAAGTGGGTGCGGTTGGCGAGCCCGGTCAGCCCGTCGAACGACGCCTGCTCGCGCAGCTGCACCTCCTGGTCGCGCAGGTCGCCGAGCGCCACGTCGAGGCGGGTGATCAGGTTCATGTTGTCGTGGAAGGCGACCAGCTGCCGCCCGGCCACCAGGCACGTGATCACGACGACACCGGCGGTGGCGCCGACCAGCTGCGACGACGCGGTAGACGGCAGCATCAGCAGGAAGACCACGAACGTCACGGCGATCATGCCGTACGGCAGCAGGCTGTAGGGGCGTCGCTTGGCGGTGTGGCGCGGATCGCCGACCCGCAGCACGATCACCTGGATCCACGGGCCGACGGCGATCAGCAGACTCGGCAGCAGACGGATCGCGTACACGTACGCATGATCAAGGGTTTGAAAATCGCCTGGTAGAAGTGTGCTGATGCCCTGGACCATCGCGGCGGAGACCATCGGCCAGGCCGCCATCCGGGCCATCGGCGGGTTCCTGATCAGCGCGACCTTGGTCGCCGAGAACGTCGCGACCAGCACGAGCGCCGCGGTGACGCTCGCGTTGACCCGGTCGGTGCCGTCGCCGTTCAGCGGGTTGAACGCGAAGCACCAGGCCACCACGCCGCCGCCGACCAGCACGGTCGTCGCGTCCAGCCAGAAGACGAACTTCTCGCGGGCGGTCCGCAGACCCTGCGGGAAGATCAGGCAGGCGATGACGTTGCTGCTCATCCCGATGGCGAACAGCACGGTCTGCACGCTTCCCCCGGTGAGCGAGGGCTCGCCGGAGGAGATCAGGACCTGCAGGCATTGGTACGTGTCACCGACCGTGAACGAGGCGCCGGCGAACGCGATCATCGACCAGAAACGGCGGTAGCGCTCGTGGGCGAGCCCCCGCAGCCGCCAGCCGCCGTAGGCGAGCGCCGCGTCCAGCGGCACCTGGAACAGCCAGTAGACCTGCGCCTGCCGCCGCGAATCCCCGTCGAACAGGACGAACAGCACGCACCCGAGCAGGAAGAACCCGAGCAGGCCACGAAGCACCGGATCACGGCGCAGGTGGCCGGCCATGGTCAGGCCCGGCTGGGTGTCGGTCAACGGTCGTTCTCCCTCCGATGCTCCCCGCTGTATCGGACGGTGAGCCCGCGATCCGAGGACAACCGGGCCGCGAAAGAGATGTGAGAGACGTTCAGGAGAGACCCCGCCGACAATCGGCGTCATATCGATCGATCGACTTCGGGAGAGACATGCGCCGCATGGTTAAGCAGGTACTCGCCGTCGCTTCGGTGGCGGTCGTGGCCCTCGGCGTCAGCATTCAGCCGGCCCAGGCCGACGTCTGGTGGACCTACACCAGAGCGAGCGGCTCGTGGATCCAGAGCGCCGGCACCGCCAAGTGGGACAACGTCCTCGACCGGTTCTACCTCTACGACAATCGGGCCGACGGTGCCGGTGTGTACGGCGAGATCGAATACTGGTCGCTCAACGGCACATACATGGGTCGCTCCAGCCATTACTGGGGCGGCGGCTCCGGCACCTCGACGAGCTTTTCCCACAACTACTACTCGGGCAGCAAGGTCGCGTTCCGGGTCTGTCTCCAGGACAACGGCCAGGTCGATGGGCTGACCTGCAGTTTCTGGAAGACCGCCACAGGCTGAGAACGACGGGTGCCCGCCCCGCCCCGCCGAGGCGGGGCGGGGCGGGCACCCGGACCTCAGGGACGCATCTCGTAGGCGCCGACCAGGGCGAGCACCTGCTGCCAGACGGCGTCGTCGCGGGACGCGTCGGCGACCGGGCGGCGGACGTGGGCCAGCGCCCATGCCGCCTGCTCGTCGGTGGTGGCGGTCTTGCCGTGCAGCTCGGTGGCGTACGCGGAGAAGTCCCGCACGAGGATCGCGAAGATCTCGTCGAGCAGACGGTCGTCGACGCCACCCTTCTCCAGGATCAGCTGCCCGTAGACGATCAGCGCGAACAGGTGCCCGATCGCCAGCAGGAAGTCGAGATCCTTCTGCTGCTCGTCGCTCGGCGCGTGGGATCGCAGCAGCTCGCAGAAGCCATCGGCCTGCTCCCGGAAACGGGCGACGTTCGGCAGGTCGGCACGGGAGTCGTACGCCGTACGCCAATCATGGAACTGAATGGCCCCGAGCCCGCGCGCCGGGCCCTGCCGGAAGAGGAACTCGTCGTCGGCGGCGTCGTGCCTGGTCGGCACCGGCTCGTAGGTGGCCGGGTGGAAAAGGTAGTTCGGCATGAACTTGAGGATCAGCGCCAGGTTGACGTGCACGGTGCCCTCGAGTTTGGGAAGGCCGCGGATGTCCATGGCCGCCTTGTCGAAGTAGGTGTCCGCCTCGAACCCCTTGGCCGCGATGACGTCCCACATGAGGTCGACGACCTTCTCGCCCTCGGTGGTGACCTTCATCTTCGTCATCGGGTTGAACAGCAGATAGCGACGGTCACCGGGCCCCGCGCTGCGGAAGTAGTCCACGGCCCGGTCGCTGAAGAGCTTCATGGCGACGAGCCGGACGTACGCGTCGGTCAGCTCCCGCCGCACGTGGGGGAACGCGGTGACCGGCCGGCCGTACAGCATGCGCCGGTGTGCGTGGGTGACCGCCTCGTACATGGCGTGCTCGCAGATGCCGATCGCGGCGGTGCACAGGTTGAACTTGCCGACGTTGACGGTGTTGAGCGCCGCGTCGAAGGCGGCCTTGCCGGTGTGCAGGACGTCCTGCTCCCGCACCGGGTAGTCGCGCAGTTCGAACGTGCTCACGTACATCTGCTTGTTCACGACGTTCTTGATCAGGTGGTAGTTCTCGTGCCGGCTGTCGGCGGCGAAGAACACGTACCCGTCCGGGCCCTCGACGTCGGCGCGGCGGCCGAACACCGACACCAGGCCCGCGACGTTGCCGTTGCCGATGTAGTACTTGGTGCCGCTCGCGGTGAAGCCGCCGTCGCCGGTGGGCGTGAGGATCATGTCGGTGGCGTAGATGTCGGCGCCGTGGCTGCGCTCGGACAGCGCGAACGCCATCACGTGCCCGTCGTCGAGCAGCTCGGCGGCCCTCTGTCGCTGCAGGGTGTTGGCGCTCTGCCAGACCGGGCCGAGACCGAGAACGGTCACCTGCCACGTGTACCAGTAGTCGAGCCCGTAGAACCCGAGGATCTCGCTGAGCTCCGCGTTGCGTGCGGTGTCCCAGCGCTTGTCACCGTCACCGTCGGCCGCGGGCGTCAGGAAGGTCGCGAACAGTCCCTCCTTCGCCGAGAACGCGAGGAAATCGTCGTACCACGTCCGGTCGATGTAGCTCTTGACCAGCGCGTTCTTGCCCCGTTCCTCGAAGAAGCCGACGAGGGCGCGCAGCAGCCGGCGGCTCCCCTCATCGAGGTGCGCGGGGTCGTAGGTGTTCGGGTTGAAGAGCACGAGCGTTCCTTTCACAGTGCCCGGAGGGTTCTGAGGACGTCGTCGAGCCAGTCGAGCAGCATCCGCTCGTACGCGATGCCGCCCCTCAGCACCACATGCTGGAGCTGCTGACCCGCGTCCAGCCCGCCAAGATCAAGAAAGTCCCTTTTTTCACCATTGATGTACGTGAGTAGCAGCGCCTCATGCTCGGCCCGGTAGCGTTCGACCTCGCCGATGAGCGCGGCGCGCCCGGCGTCGTCGGTGAACGCGGCGCCCCGGATCTTGACGGCCAGTTCGTGCCGCACCGCCTCGGGCTGAACCGGCGCCCGCAGCCACTCCGCCAGCACGTCCTTGCCGGGCCCGGTGGCCGAGAAGCTGCGCTTGTCGGGCCGCCCGTCCTGACCGATCTCCTCGGCGACCACGAGGCCGTCCGACTCCATCCGCTTGAGCACCCGGTAGATCTGCTGGTGGGTCGCGGTCCAGAACCGGCCGATCGAACGCTCGAACCGCCGGGCCAGCTCGTATCCCGATCCGGGCTGCTCCAGCAGGGAGACCAGGATCGCGTGTTCCAGCGCCATGCCAGGCATCCTGCTATGCAATTCGTTGCTGTGCAACTCGTTGCATAATGGCCAGGATCGCCGTCGATGAACGGCCGGTGGCCACACCGCGCCCGCGGCGTCGCTCTCGCCGGCGGGCTCGTCCTGCTGCTCGGCTCCACGGGCTACTTCCTGCTCCGCTACCGCGTCCACGCCGTACCGACCGCCTCGATGGCCCCGGTGATCACCCCCGGCGACCGGGTCGTCGTCGACACCTGGTCCCAGCATGCCGCCCGCGGCGACGCGGTGCTGCTCGACGGCGGAAATCTGCTGGTCAAGAGGGTGGCGGCGGTCGGTGGCGATACCGTCGCCTGCTGCAACGCATCCGGCCGGATGCCGATGCTGGCAGCCGCCGCGGTCACCCGCGGGTCGCGGCCGCCTCGTCGGTGATCGGTGCGGCGTGCGCCTCCACGTTGCCCGCGGCCGCCACCACGTCCAGCGCCCGCTGCAGCGTGACGGTGTCCTCCAGCGTGCGGACCTCGGTGATCCTCCCCCAACGCATGTGGAGGATCTGGTGGACGGTGTTGTCGTAGCGGGTGCCGTCGGGCAGCGGTCCAGACACGTGGGCGACCGTGGCGATCCGGGTGAACCACGGGCCACCGGCCACGATCACCTCCTCGACCCGGAATCGCGCCTCGGGGAGGAGACGGAACACCCGCTCCCACCACAGCCGCATGGCGGCGACGGTGCGCCGCTCCCCCGACAGCGCGTGTGATCCGTAGAACCGGTACCTGAACTCGGGCGCGAGGGAGGCGAGCATCGGCTCGTAGTTCCCGTTGTTGATCTGGTCGAAGACCGCGCGCACTTTGGACGCGACGATGCGGTGGTACATCGAGGACCTCCACGGATCGGACTTCTGGAGCCGACAGCGGAATCATCGATGCCACGCCCATGGGACCGCAACACGTGCTCAGGCACTTGGCCGACCAGGCCGTGCTCTCCACGACCGCCGATGTGCAGACGTCGCGCAGCGGGGCCTGCCCGACGCCGGCGAGCATCACCGGGTGGTGGGTGCCGTCGACGCCGCGCGCCGTGTCCAGGTACGCCGCGACGTCCGTACCCTCAACGGATCTGGCCTTGACCTTGAAGTGTCGGCCGGAGGCGGCGAGCGCGCCCTCGGCGATTCCGGCAGTGACGCCGCCGGGCACGGGGAGTGAGGGAAGGCAGGAGCCAGCAGGCCCTTCCCCAGGAGGTTCGACCTTCGTCAGCTCTCATCGAACTCTCACTGTCTCCCGCCGGCGGTGAGCGGGTTGCGCCGCCGGGCGAGGCGTCGGCGCAGGTCGTTGAGGTAGTAGTCCTTCACCGTGTCGCGCAGCCTGCCCGGCAGGCGGGGGTAGACGGCCTTCGTCACGCCGAGGAAGCCGTCGAAGAGCCGCTGCTCGCGCGGTGACCAGGTGTAGCCGAACCGCGTCCGGATCGGCTCCGGCAGCAGCCCTACGGTGACCAGCCGGTTCAGCGGCTTGGCCGGGCGCATGACGAGCGGGATGTTCTTGGGTCGCATCAGCGCGGCCGCGATCTCCCGGGCCTCGTCGCTGACCCGCAGTGTGTCGATCGTGTGAGCCCAGTAGGCGTCGAACGTGGTGCGGTCGGCCGGCCAGGCGTCCTCGCGGCAGCCGATCGACGTGGCGAGCACGCTGTACTGCTGGAAGCACTCGTCGAGCTCGGCCTCCGTGAGCGGCCCGAAGACACGCTGGTAGATCAGGACGGCGGTGTCGTAGAGGGTGGCGTTGACCCAGACCTGCAGGTCGGGGTCGTCGGCGTAGTAGCCGGGGCCGGTCACCTTGCGGTGCATCGCGATGACGGCCCGGCTGATCGCCCGGCCCTCCTCCAGGGTGCCGAAGAGCACGCCGAACACGTAGCTCATCGTGGTGCGCAGCCGGTCGAGGGGCCGTTCGGTGAAGTTGCTGTGGTCGTAGACGCCCTGAGCGACGCCCGGGTGTGCGATCTGGAGCAGCGTGGCGCGGCCGCCACCGGCGAGCAGGAGGCCTTCGCGGGCCACGCGCCGGATGACCGCGCTGTCGTCGAAGAGACCTTTATCCATGTCGTGACGGTAAGTCACGATTAACTTCTTGTGAAGGTGTTCGAGCTAGTCTGCACATCACCTGCACATGATGTACGTCAGTGACGGTTAACTTATCGCGTCGACCATGCTGGTTCGGTGAGCGACTCCTACATCCGGCTGATTCCCGACGACCTGTATCGGCAGCCGACCGCCGAGGCGGCCGAAGCGGCGGTGGCCTGGCCCATTACTGACCGGTCGCCGTGACCTCGCCCAGCGGAATGTGGACGGACTCGATCCAGGGCGGGGGCTCGGGGGCCGTCTCACCGACCAGACCGGCGATGACGCGGACGTTGCCGGGACGGGCGTCCGGCCACGGGGTGTACCCGTCGGTCAGCACGATGATGATGTTGGGGCGTTCGGCGGCGCGGAGTGCCTGGTCGATACCGACGCGCATGTCGGTGCCACCGCCTCCGGCCAGCACCACGTCACCGACGGTGTTGACCCGGCGGACGGCGTGGACGTCGGCGTCGCACGACAGGACGGTGACGCGGTTGCGGCCGATGCCCACCGCGCGGAGCACTCCGGACACCTCGCCCAGCACGGCACGCAACTCGTCGGTGCCCATCGAACCGGACGTGTCGACGACCACGGCGACCCGCGGCATCGGACGGCGGAGACTCGGAAAGACCACCCGGGGTACGGCCGCGCCGCGCCGCGACGGTCGCTGGTAGGTGTAGTCCACCGCCCCCGAGGCCCACGACGCCGCCTCACGGACGGCGCCGGTCAAGGCCCGCCGCCAGTCGACCGTCGGCTCCAGGATCTCGTCGGCCCAGCGCTTCCAGCCGGCCGGCAGACGGCCCCGGGACTTGACGTGGGCGCGCAGTTCCTGGGCGGTCTGCCGGCGGATGGCGTCGGCCTCGACCGGGCTCACCTTCGCACCGTCGGACGACTCCCACGGCATCGGACGGCCGTGTGCCCCGGAACCGCACTCCGGCGCCTCCGGGGTGGCCGGGATGCCCGGAAGGTACTGCTCGAACATCTGCCCGTCCGGCAGGCCGAACATGGCCGGGCGCAGGGCGTTCGACGGCAGTGACGAGATGTCGTCGTTGATCTCGCAGTCCTGGGCGACATTGAGCCGGTGATGGTCGTGCCGGATCTCCGGCGCGACCAGCGTCGCCCGGCGATGGTGGTCGCGCAGCAGGTGGGCGACCTCGTGCACCCAGACCGCGGCCAGCTCGTGCACCGGAGTGGCGTCGACGAATGCCGGGTTGACGTAGCAGCGCCAGTGCTTGTCGACGCCCATCGTCGGCACGCCGTGGCTGGGGACGACCGTCAGGCTGTAGAGCGCTGACGCCAGGTAGGGCTGCGCTCCAGCCGCGCGCAGTCGTGCTGCCAGCAACTTCGTCCGGTCGAGGGCCCGCCCTGCGTCAGCCACCCGGTCCGGGTCAGGAGCCACCGGTCAGCAATCCGGAGGCGGTGAGCACGTCGAGGAACGCGTCGATCGACGCCGGGACCGGCCAGCCCGGATCGCGCATGCGGGCCAGGTCGAAGGCGGCCCGCGCGGCCACGTCAGGCACTCCCGCGTCGACCGCCTTGGCCAGGACCTCCCAGCCGGCCTCCCAGCGCTCGCGCGTCACCCGCGACTCGATGGCCGCGACCACCGCGGTCAGGAACGCCAGCTGCCGGTCACCCCGCTCCGGCAGCGCGAACGCGCCCGGATTGGCCAGGACCCGCTCGGGATCGGGCAGGTCCAGCTCGTCGAGGTAGGTGGTGAGCTCCAGCCCCGCGCCGTCACCGACCGCACCGATGACCGCCGTGGCGAGGGCCTCGCGACTCGTACCGGCGCAGAAGTGAAAGACCAGCAGGCGCAACGCCATGTCCCAGGTGCGCGGGGACGGCCAGGCGCCGCCACGGGCCTCGGCGTCGGCGGGCAGGTGGTGGGTCAGACCCGGCCGGGCGGTGAGGAAACCGGCGATCACACCGCGGGCGCGGGCCAGGGCGCTCGGCGCGCGGTCCGCCGAGACGACCGGCACGTCGATCCGCGGCCACACACCGGCCAGGCCACGGGCGACCACCCGCGGGTCATGGGTCCAGAGCAGGTGCACGAACCGGTTGGCCAGCGGTGGGCTCAGATGCCAGCCGTCGGCGGCGCTGGACGGCGGGTTCGCGGCGGCGACGATGCGGACCTCGTCCGGCAGGGTCAGGCTGCCGACCCGCCGCTCGAGGACCACCCGCAGCAGGGCGGCCTGGACGGCGGGCGGCGCCGACGACAGCTCGTCGAAGAAGAGCAGCCCACGACCGCGCCGGGCGAGCCGGACCGCCCAGTCGGGTGGAGCCATCGGCACACCCTGCACCGCCGGGTCGTCGCCGACGATCGGCAGGCCGGCGAAGTCGGAGGGCTCGTGCACGCTGGCGATGACCGTCTCGAGCGGCACGTCCAGACCCTCGGCGAGCTGGGCGAGGGTGGCCGACTTGCCGATGCCGGGCTCACCCCAGAGCAGCACCGGCAGGTTGGCCGCGACACAGAGCGCCAGCGCGGCGGCCCGGTGGTCGGTGCCCGGCTCGGTCCGGGTGACCCGGATCTGGCGCAGCAGCGCGTCGGCGGCGTCGAGCCCGGCGGTCATGCTCTCTCCCTCACATAGGTGGTGACGTCGTGCCACCGCCGGTCGCCGTGGGCGCTGCCCGAGCTCTCGATCTCGTCCAGCACGTCGAGCGGGCTGCGGTACACAGTCTTCAGCCGCGGGTCGGCGCCCGCCTCGACCAGGGCGATGACCAGGTCGGGCGGCCACCGGTACATCACCGCCTCGAACAGCGGCGTGCTCTCCACCCGGTCGCGGGTGTTCACGTCCAGGCCCTCGGCGAGCAGGCGCGGCAGCAGGCGCACGTGGTCGAACCCGTGCATCCGGTGCAGCAGGGTCCGCCCACGGCCGTCGCGGATGTGCGGGTCCATGCCGGCGTCGAGCAATGCCAGAACCGTCCGGGTACCACCGTGGCGCATCCGCAGCCACAGGTCCCGCCGGTAGGCACGCAGCCTCTTCGGCGGCGGGGTGTCACCGCCGCCGTTCCACGCCAGTTCGGCGTTGAAGCAGCCGCCGCTCACCCCGCCGAGGGCGCGCAGGGTCCGTTCCCGCCCGCGCTCGGCCTCGGTGTGCTCGGGCAGCGCGAGGCGCCCGTTGCGGACGCTGATGCGGTGCCATCCGTTCCCGCACCGGACCCGGATCCGCTCCTCGTCCCCGAACCAGGTGGGCACGATCCCCGCCACCGGCCTCGCCGAGGCACCGCCCCCGGCGAACCCCGCCCCGGCCCGCCCGGCATCCACCGGCACCGCGGTGCCGTCGCCGGCAGACCTCACCCCGGCACACCCGGCATCCGCCCCCGTTGCGGCGCTCCCCCGGACAGGCACGATCCCGCCACGCACGGCCCCGCCACGCACGGCCCCGCCACGTCCGGCCGCCGGCCGCATCTCGGCCGAGGGCAGCGCCGGCGATCGCACCGCGCGTGGGAACAGCGCGCCGCGGACCAGTGGGTGCAGGTCGTCGGGGCCGATCAGGCCGCGCTGGAGGAGATCGAGGTCGATTGACGGCCGCAGCAGACCCGGATGCAGGCAGGGCACGGCGCGCAGCGAGTTCGGCTGGGACGGGACGTTCCAGCCCGTGGTGATCCGGAGCCGGTCACCGTCAGCCCGGAAGCGCAGCTCCTCGCGGTAGTGGTCGGCCCAGATCCCCCAGGACCGGCGGCCGAACTGTGCCGTCACCCGCCGCAGCTCACCGGCTGTCGACACCGGGTCGAGACGGCTCAGCAGCGCAGCCTCACGGGGCCGCCAGTCATCGGAGTCGTCATCGCCGAACGACCACCCGGCAGCGGTCCACTCCTCCAGACAGGCGGCCAGGTCACCGCCCGCGGCACCGGTGGACGGCAGGGCGGCGGAACCGGGTGGGCGAGCAGCGGCAATGGAGGCCGGCCGTGGTGCGGAACCGGCGGACGGCCGGGCGACGGCACCGAGCCCGGCAGCGCGGCGGGCATCCCACAGATACGACGGGACGGGGAAGATCAGGTCACCGTCGATCGCGCCGGCGGGCATCGCCTCGAGGATCAGCGGGTCGGCGCCGGGAACACGAGGCGGCACCCGGGCCACCAGCACCGGTGTGCCGGGGCCGACCGGACCGTCCGGCGCCAGCACGTACGACTTCGGGCCGGCCAGCTCGGTCGAACCACCCAGCGCCCGCGGCAGGTGCCAGCGCAGAAGGTCGGGCGCGAGACCGGCGAGCAGCTCGGCCACGGGGGCGGGATCGTCGACCCGGACGTCGACGAGAGCGGCCTCGCAGGCGGCCCGCCAGTCGCCGCGCTCCCGCGCCTCGGTGCACTCGGCGATCATCCAGGTGGGCACCGCGTAGCGGCGGATGCGCTGCCAGTCGGCGAGCGCGAGCGGGTCGTGACCGCTCATCGATTCACCGCCACCGCTGTCTCCCCCGCTGAACGCCCTTGCCGCGCCGGAGCATACGCGAGCCCACCGACAGTTCTGGAGGGCTTTTCGGTCACGCCCGTTTGCGCAGGTAGGCCACCGCGGCCTCGAAGTCGGCAGGTAGATCCTCGTGATAGTCGAGGATGTCGTCGAAATGTTCGATCACCGACATGTCGCCCTGGTTCGGCAGGTGCGGGTCGGCGCCGGCGTCGGCCATGGCGATGATCAGGGATCCGGGCCAGCGGTGCACGATCGCCAGGTAGAGCGGGGTGCTGCCCTCCTTGTCGCGGGCGTTGACGTCAAGGCCGTCGGCAAGCAGACGCGGAAGCAGCCGGGCATGATCAAAAGAACGGACCCGATGCATGAGGGTACGCCCACGGCTGTCCCTCAACCGCACATCCATCCCGGCGTCGAGCAGCTCGAACACGGTCCGTGTCCCGCCGTGGATCATGCGCTGCCAGAGGTCCTCACGGTGGGCGCGCAGGCGCCGGGGCAGCCGACCGACCGGGCCGTGCCAGGCGTGCTCGACCGCGAAGCAGCCGCTGACCTCACCACCGAAGGCCCGCAGAGCGCGTTCCCGCCGCTGCTCGGCCTCGGTGTGCGACTCCAGCCCGAGCCGCCCCAGCCGGACGCCGACCTTGTGCCACTCACCACGGCACCGAACCCGGACCGGCCCCGCATCCCGATCCGCACCCGGCCCGCCGAACACACCGCCCGAGCCCGGGACCGCCCCTCCACCAGGAGCGAGAACAGCCGGCGCATCCGGGGAGGGCGGCGCCGCCGCGGACTCGAGAACGGAACGGGCCGAGGACTCGGGGGCGGGGAAGAGCGCCGCGCGCACGAGCGGATGCAGTTCGCCGGGTGTGAGACGACCGCATCGGATCAGTTCGAGGTCGACGAAGTAGCGCGCCATGTCGCCGGGCAGCTCCGGCAGCTCCAGCGCCGACGTGGTCAGTTCCGTCAGCCAGACCCCTTCGCCCGCCACGTCGAAGCGAAGGTATCGGTCGCCGTCGAGCCAGAGCGCCCAGGTCGGCAGCCCCGTGCGGGCGGCAAGCAGCCGGACGTCGTGATGAAGCCGCATCGGGTCGATGGCCCGTCGTCCCGGCCCCGGGAACACGACCGGCAACGGGACCGGAAGCGGGAGCTGGACGCACTCGGGCGGTGGCCGGTTGAGGCCCACCACCCCGTCGATCACGAAGCCGGCCTCGGCGAACGAGTCGGTCAACGGGCGCGCCTGCCGGCTCCGCTCCGCGCGGCCCGGCGGTCCGTCACCGGCACCGAGCGCGTCGAAGGAAAGCGGCTCACCGTCGGCCGAGAAGCCCGGCACCCGAACGGCGGAACCGCCCACGGCGGCACGCAGGTCCCCGGCGTAGCGGGCGTCCCACAGGTAGGCGGGCAGGAGCGTGACCCGCTCACCCACCAGATCGGCCCAGCGGGCGGCCCCGAGCGTGAGCCGCTGGGATCCCTCCACGGAAACCGGCGAGTCGACGGTCAGGACAGAACTGTCCGGCTCGAGCGTCCCCTCCCCCGGGATCAGCACATAGCGCCGGTCCACGGCGAGCGTCGTGTCGCCTCCCAACGCCCGTGGCAGGTGCCAGCGCAGCAGGTCGGGGGCGAGGTGCACGGCGTGGTGGGCGGCCGCTCCGAGCTCACCGACGTCGATCCGGCCGGCTCGGCAGGCGGCCCGCCAGTCACCGCGCTCGCGCGCCTCGGTGCACTCGGCGATCATCCAGGTGGGCACCGCATAGCGGCGGACGCGCTGCCACTCGGCGAGCGCGAGCGGATCGTGGCCGCTCACCGGTGCATCCCCACCACTGTCTCCTGCCGTCGCGGGCGAACCGGATCGATCACCGGCCGACGGCCACCCCGGAGGGCGGAACCGGCCGATGGCCGTCCGGGCAAACCGAACCGGTCACCAACCGGCAACCACCCGGTGCGGGCGGAGACCGGCCGACGGCCGTCCGGGGCGGAGCCGACCGGATTCGAACCGGCGTCCTCCTGCTTGCAGCCAAGGCGCGACGACCACTGCGCTACGACTCCGCCGCGCCGGAGCTTACGCGCCCCCACCGACATTTCGATCAGAGCGGGCGTCCGAGCAGGTGGCGCAGTGCCTGCCGGAAGTCGTGGCGCAGGCGGTCGGAGTGCCGGAGCGACCGCTCGGCGTACCCCGAGGCGGTGTCGCCCTCGCGGTTCGGCACGTTCGGATCGGCACCGGCGTCGACCAGCGCGACGATCAGGTCCGCCCGCCCGTGCTGGACGATGACCCGGTGCAGGGCGGTGTTGCCCTCCTTGTCGCGGATGTCGGGGTCGACTCCCGCGGCGAGGAGCCGGGGCAGCAGGAGCCGGTGGTCGAACCCGCCGAGCCGGTGGATCAGCGTGCCGCCGTTACTCTCCCGCAGGTGGGGGTCGAGCCCGGCGTCGAGCAGGTCGACGAGTGTCTGGGTGCCGCCGTGGACGAGGCGTTGCCACAGGTCGGCGCGGTAGTCGCGCAGCCGCCGGGGCAGTCGGCCGGGTGCGCCGTGCCACGCCTGCTCGACCGCGAAGCAGCCGGTGACCTCACCGCCGAAGGCCCGCAGGGCGCGTTCCCGCTGCCGGTCGGCCGGATCGTGGGCGAGCAGACCGAGCTGCCCCAGGCGTACGTCGATCTCGTGCCAGACGCCGCCGCAGCGGACCCGGACCAGGTCGTCGAGCCCCGCCGTGACGTCCGCCGGCGCCGATGGCGTGCCGGGGAACAGGGCGTCGCGCACGAGCGGGTGCAGCGAGCCGGGGGCGAGGCGGCCACGCCGGACCAGCTCACGGTCGGCGGACCAGCGGAGCATGCCGATCCGCAGGGGCGGCGGCAGGCCCTCCTCGTGGAAGATCATCTGCCAGGCGACGTGGACCGTGTCGCCGTCCACGACGATCTTCAGGAACCGGTTGTGGACCGCCCAGAGGAGCCAGGTGCGCTCCCAGAGGCGGGCCGCGAGCCACCGGGCGTCGTGGGCGAGCCGCCACGGGTCGACCTCGGCGAGGCGGCTTCTCTCGTCGGCCATCGACCAGGTCTCCTCCTGTCCGGGGGCGACCTCGATCCCGGCCTCGGTGAACGCCTCGAGCGGGGAGGTACCGCCTGCGGCGCGGACTCCGCTGGCGACCGCGAGGCGATCGGAGTGCCGGGCGTCCCAGAGGTACGCCGGAACGGGAATCGCGGTCCGCCCGGTGACATCCGCCGCCCCGCGCACGGCGGAGAGCCGGATCCGCTGGTGTCCCTCCCGGTCGCGAGGCGTCTCGGCGGTGAGCAGCACGCTCCCCCGCCACACCGGGGCGTCCGGGATCAGCAGGTATCGCGCCTGGTCGAGGGTCGTCCGCCCGTTCAGCGCGCGCGGCAGGTGCCACCGCAGCAGGTCGGGCGCGAAGTGCCGGGCCACGGCCTCCGCTTCGAGGGCCAGTGACGGTTCGAAGTCGACGTCGATCCGGGCGGCCTCGCAGGCGGCCCGCCAGTCACCCCGCTCCCGCGCGGCCGTGCAGGCGACGATCATGCGCTCCGGGACGGCGTACCGCCGGACACGCTCCCAGTCGGTCAGCGAGTGCGACACGTCTGTCAGCGCGCCCGGTCGTGCAGGTGTTGCAGTGCCTGCCGGTAGTCGTCGCGAAGGCCGCCCCTGGACTTGAGCGCCTGCCCGGCACGGATGAACGCCGTCTCGCCGTCGCGGTCGGGCACCGACACGTCGGCGCCGGCGTCGACCAGCGCGATGATGACGTCGGCCGAGCCGTACTCGACGACGACGCGGTGCAGGGCCGTCAGGCCGGCCCGGTCGCGGACGTTGATGTCGACGCCGGCGGCGAGGAGCCGCGGCAGCAGCAGCCGGTGGTCGAACGCGGGGAGCTGATGAAACAGCGTGCCTCCCGCGCTGTCGCGCAGGTGCGGGTCGAGACCGGCGTCGAGCAGCTCGACCAGGAGGCGGGTGCCGCCGTGAATGAGGCGCTGCCACAGGTCGGCGCGGTAGGCGCGAAGCCGCCGTGGCAGTCGTCCGGGTGCGCCGTACCAGATGTTCTCGACCTCGAAGCACCCGATGCCGGCACCGCCGAAGGCACGCATCGCGCGTTCCCGTTGTCTCTCCTCGGGAGTGTGGGCGAGTGGATCGAGCCGGCCCAGCCGGACCTCGATCTCGTGCCAGTCACCCCGGCAGCGCACCCGGACCGGTTCGCCGCCGTCGAACGTGCCGGGCTCAGGCGGCGCCGGTGACGCGCCGGGGAAGAGTGCGGCCCGGACCAGCGGGTGCAGGGCGCCCGGTGGGAGCTTCCCGCCGTGGACGAGTTTCAGGTCGGCGCTGTTCCGGAGCATGTCGGCGTGCAGGCCGGGCGGCAACCGGTCCGGATCGGTGCGTTCGAGGTGGGTGTCCACCCAGGAGATCTGCATCGGCTCGGTGTCCGTCAGGATCTTCATATGGGTGTACGAGGATCCGTACACCGCCCAGGTCGGCTCGGTGAACCGCGCGGCGAACCAGCGGGCGTCGTGCACGAGCCGCACCGGGTCGAGGTCGTGCGTGACGTGGTTGTGCCGCGACCAGCCGTCGCCCCGGCTCCTGACCTCCATCCCGGCGGCGGCGAGCCCTCGGGCGATCCGGGGCGCCTGCCATGCCCGTTCGGCCCGTGCGGGCGGGTCGTCGCCGGCGCCGGCGAGTTCCTCCGGCAGAGGGTCTCCGGCCGGGGTGAACAGCGGCAGCCGGTCGTGGGTCCCGCCGAGCGCCGCACGCAGGCCGTGGGCGTGCCGGACGTCCCACAGGTAGGCCGGAACCGGGATCGCCCGGCCGCCCCGCAGCTCGGCGGCACCACGGACCGTGCCGAGGGTGAGCCGCTGCGACCCGTTCACGAACGGCGGCGCCTGCACGGTGAGCAGCACGGTCCGTGGCCCGACCGGCTCGTCGGGGATCAGCAGATAGCGGCGTGCGTTGAGCAGGTTGGTGGACCCGAACAGCACCCGCGGCAGGTGCCATCGCAGCAGGTCGGGCGCGAAGTGGGCGGCCTGCTGCGCGGCCTCCTCGGCGAGCTCCGGGTCGAAGGCCACGTCGAAGCGTGCCGCGTCGCACGCGGCCCGCCAGTCACCGCGCTCCCGCGCTTCCGCGCACTCGGTGATCATGCGCTGCGGGACGGTGTACCGGCGGATCCGTTGCCAGTCAGCCAGGTAGGCGTTCACCGGTAGACGCTCACGATGGCGTTGATGTCCTCGTGCGGCGCGCCGGTCGACTTCGGCGCGAGCCGCCGCAACCGTCGTGGCACGCCACCGCCGACGGCCAGGTGGTCGAGCCCGGCCCCGGCGGCGAGCAGCAGTTTCACACCGCGGCCGGTGATGCCGGTGAACCGCACGTCGAGGCGGCGCAGCGCACTGCCGGGCAGGGCCGCGGCGAGGAGGGCCGCTCCGGTGTCGCCGAGCAGGTTGGAACGGCCGCCGAGGGCGCGTTCGGACGGCGGGCGGGCCAGGTCGAGGGCGGTCCACGAGTGCAGGTGCGCGGCGAGCGGCGCGGCGTCGGTGATGCCGTTGCCACCCAGTCCGAGCGTCATCGCGTACCCGGAGAGGTTCTCGGCGAGTGCCGCGGCCCCGGAGTCTCCCAGCCGGTTGACGGCGAGGTAGAGCTCGCGGACCCCGCCCTCACGGACGAGCCGCGTGAGCACCGCGACGGCGTCGGGACCCAGGCCGTTGCCACCGAGGAAGAGGCGTTCCAGCCCACCTGGCCGGGCGGCGAGTGCGTCGGCGAGCGGTTCCAGGCCGGTCGCGGTGAGTCCGGTGTTGACCAGATCGAGAGTACGGAGAGTGCGGTTGCCCACGAGCGCGGCCGCGATCCGGGCCACCCCGTCGTCGCCGATCGGATTGCGTTTGAGCCACAGCGCCCGGATGGCGCCATCGGTGGTGAGCCGGTCGGCGAGGGCTCCCGCCCCGTCGGCGTCGATGCGGTTGCAGCCGAGATAGACCGTGCTGATCCGGTGTCCGGCCGGCAGCGCCCCGGCGACCGCGCGGGCACCCTCGGTGCCGAGCCCGTTGGTGCCGAGCAGTAGATGGGTGGCGTGCGGTGAGCCGACGGCGGCCCGCACGACGCGGGCTGCCTGGACCGGGCCGACGCCCTGTTTGCACAGGTCGACACGGCCGTCGGGGCGCAGCAGGCCGCGGGCGAACTCCTCGTTGGCGGTGACCGGCTCGGGCGCGGCCAGACGGCCGAGGAGGCCGTCGAAGTCGCCGGGGTCGGCCAGCCCGCGATCAGGGTCGGTGATTGCCGGGCACCGGATGAACACGACGACGCCTCCCCCGCGCGGCCAGAGAACAGGTGGCGAGACCGGCCGGATTCGAACCGGCGTCCTCCTGCTTGACGCCAAGGCGCGACGACCTCTGCGCTACGACCTCGCCGCGCCGGAGCATACGCGAGCCCACCGACACTTTTCTGCTGGTGTTCGGCGCGCCCGGCCCAGGACGGGCGGGAGCAGTCACCGGGATTCAGCGCGCCCGGTCGAGACCGTCCAGCAGCAGGTCCAGAGTGAACTCGAACTCGACCTGACTGTCACACCAGCCCAGCTCGGCCTCGTGTGCCTCGCTCGCGACCATCGCCACCAGGTTGGGCAGCAGGTCGGCGACCGCCGCGAGGTCGTCCCCACCGGTGTCGTCGGCGGAAGGGCTGAACGCCTCCTGCACGAACCCGAGCGGCATGCTCCCGAACGCGTGCACCGCCCGGTGCGCGATCCGGTAGGAGAACCCGGCCCCGATCATGACCCCGATGATCGAGTCGTAGTAGCGCAGCACCCCGAACGGCACGTCCGCCCGGGAGTTCAGCACGCCCGGCCCCCAGCGGTGACGCAGCATGATCTCGCGCGCGGCGAGGAACCGCGCCCGCAGCAGCGCCCGCCAATCCCCGTCGGCGACGACCTGCTCGACGGCCTCCAGGATCTCGCCCACCAACGTCTCGGCGACCCCGTCGAGCAGGGCGTCCTTGCCGCGCAGGTGGTGGTAGAGCGACATCGCCTCGACCCCGAGCTCGGCGCCGAGCCGACGCATGGTCAGGGCCGCTATCCCGTCCCGGTCGGCGATCGTGACGGCTGCCTGCAGTACCCGGTCACGGGTCAACGCCTTGCGCACAGGCCTTACCTTACTGCGTAAGACATCAACCTTACGTTGTAAGGAAGTAGCCATGGCCCGTACCACCGGACTGCTCTATCTCGGTCTCGCCATCAGCGGCATGCTGGGCTTTCTCTGGACCCGGCCCCGCCTGTACGACGCCGCCGACCCCACCGCCACCCTCGCCAACCTCACCGGCAACCCGAATCTCGCGACCGCCCTCGTCGTCTTCGAGCTGCTGATCGTCCTCACCCAGGCACTGACCGCGGCCTGGTTCTACCGGCTCTTCCGCACCTCGGACCCCGTCTCGGCCGCCGGAATCGCCGCGTTCGGCCTGATCAACTCGACACTCATCCTGATCAGCGCGGGCCTGCTGGGAGCCGCGAACAACATCGCCACCGACCCGTTCGGCGACGCCGCGAACACCGTCCAGCTGCTGTTCACGATCAGCGGCGAGCTCTGGGCGGTCGGCGCGATCTTCTTCGGGCTGTGGCTGATCCCGATGGGCACGGCCGTGCTCGGCACCGGACTGATGCCGAAGGCGCTCGGCTGGCTCCTGATCGTCAGCGGCGTCGGCTACGTCCTGCACGCCTTCCTGCGGTTCGACCCGCTGGCCTTCCCCGCCACCATCGGCGAGTTCTGGATCATCGGCTATCTGCTGATCTTCGGGACCCGCAAGCGCTCACAGCGGCGGCCCGCCGAAGGCGGAACGGATCCGGTAAAGATCGCGTAGCCGGGTTCGGTCGCGCCGGACAGCCACCGGCCGACCGCCTTCGTCGACACGTCCAGGCGGCGGGCCGCGGCCTCCAGGGTCAGGCCCTACGCCCGCAACCTCGCCGAGAACCACGCGGCGAACGACGGGGCCGGGGTGGTCACGGCGACTCGCGCACCGCGTGACGGCTGTTCCCTCTCCTGCGGTACGGCCTTCGCGGCGGCCGTCGACGAGCTGAGCTCGTCCACCTCGGCGCCGGCCGGGAAGATCCAGCAACGACACCTGGATCGCCGAGCCCACCCCGGCCGCGCCGAGCAGCACATCGGCCACCCGGCCGCAGAGCCGGCGCACGTCGTCGCCGGAGACCGGGGTACCGGCCAGCCGGCGTGCCGATCGTCTGCGTGCCCGGCTGCCCGACGCACCGGACAATCTCTCCGAGACGCTGATGCACCTGCTCCAGTACGCCGGCGGCGACGCCCCGATGATCGAACTCGACGAGGGTCAGCGCCGACGAGCCCGGTTAGGGCCTGGCCCACGTCTGCGCCAGGTTCACGATCCTGCCGATTCCCCGGACGCGATACCCACGCACCCCTCCCAGGCCGACCTGATCACGCAGCAGAACCCCACGCAAGCCGACGACCACGACCACGCGACACCTGACGGCCCGCGAGCTGGCGTAGCCGAGTCACCTCAGGGCAGGGGGAACCCAGGCCCGACATACGGCTGACAGCCTCACACCCCGCAAGCGCGCCTACGAAACCACGGCCTAGAGAGCTTTCGCAGTCGGGGTTCCCGGGCCCGTCGGCCGCATCCGTCTGAGCCGTCGGTGGCGCTCGGTCGGCTGATGGCCGGGCGTTACCGTCGTGGGCTCCGGGCTCGCGGGGTCGGTTACCGCCGCGACCCGGTGCTGGACGATCAACTAGGGCCGTTTTCGGAGCCGGGCTCCGGGATATCGCTGCCTCCGGACCGGGGAAGAGTTCGCCGCCCACGGCTGGGCGATCAAGCGGCGCGGAGAAGGGTTCACCGGCCACGGCTGGGCGATCAACAGCCCGGGGAAGGGTTCACCGCCCACGGCTGGGCGATCAAGCGGCCTGGGGAAGGGTTCGCTGCCCACGGCTGGACGATCAACAGCCCGCGGAAGGGCTCACCGGGCACGGCTGGGCGATCAGGCGGCCCGGGACAGGACTGTCCCCACCAGACCCTGACCGTAAAAGGTGTCTAGACGCTCGATCCCGCCGGCACGGCCGGCACGTACTCGAGCAGGACAGCCCTCAGATAGCGCGGGTCGGTGGGGAGGTCGGCCGCACCCACCGCGAACATCAGCGGGCTGCCCGGGGTTCCGGTGATGCCGTTCAGGCTCATGCCGACCGCATCCGGCGGCTGCGGCGCGGGCACTCCGGTCCAAGCATCCGTGCCGTACGAGAAGAGCTTCGCACTCGGCGCCGTCGAGTTCCCGATCAGCCACGGCAGGCCGGCCGGGTCCGTCGCCAGGTCGGGCAGCGCATCACCCGGAGTGCCGGGGAGCACTTCGAAGGATCCACCAGCACCGCGCACGGCCAGCCCGCCGTCGCCGACCGCCCACAGCTCACCGGACGAGCGACCCGCGAGCGCGTCGAAGCCCGACTCCTGCTCGTTGATGCCCACCTGGACCGTACGCCAGGCCGAGCCGTTGAAGTGGAACAGCAGCGGGCCCTTGAACCCTTTCCACGCGCCGTTGCCGGCGGCCCAGACGTCATCCGGGCCGAAGGCCTTGATCGCGGTGAAGGTGCAGAAGTTCGGCATGCCGCCGAAGGAGGTACCGCCGGTGCGGCACTCGGCGGGCGACTGATGCGACCGCCAGGATCGGCCGTCCCACTGCTCGATGATCACGTCGCTCTGGCGGTTGCCCACCACCCACGGCTGTCCCTCCACGACGGTCAGCCCGGTGATCAGCGTGTAGTCCTTTTTGGCACCGCGGGGGAACGGCACCTCGCGCCAGGCGGTCCCGTCGTAGTGCAGGACGTGCGTCACCTGAGCCCAGGGATCGGCGGCGGTCGTGCTGCCGACCACCCAGACATTGGCGGGCGAGTCGGCCGCGACGAGGTCGAACCGGCCGTGCCACCCGATCGCCGGCAGCTCCGCGCGCGCCCAGCCGGTTCCCTCCTTCTGGAGGATCAGCGGGGTACCGGTGTCGTCCGGGCGCTCGGGCGAGTAGGCCTCGCTGCCGACGGCCCACGCATGCGCGGCGTCCACCGACACGACGTCCCACAGCATGCTGGTCGGCCCGGCCAGTTCCGGCATCGTGGCCAGCCGCCAGGCCGGCGCCGGTGTGTCGGAGACGGTGGCCTCGGGTGACGCACCGACGGCGGTCGAGGAGTGCACCGAGGGCGATGCCGTGCCGCCGCTCATGCCGGCGGGCTCGGCGACGCACCCCGACGCCATCAGGACGAAGACCGACGCCACAGCAATCTTGCGCATGGCGATGATCGTCGCAGACCGCTGCCATCCCGGGAAATCATCGTGTGGCACGAGCTTCACCGGATATTGGCCTCCCGCCAATTCGCGCCGGCCGTTTCGGCAAGGTTTCGGTCGCATTGATAGGACCCGTCATCGCGCCGGCGAACCATGTGACCTCACACACTGACCAATGTTTCGCGGTGGGATGAAGGAGACCAGAAAGTCACCAGAATTTAACGCTCACAAATGCTTAGTAGCAGTTCAGATGGCATGTGACACAATTTTTGAAGATCATCCAACAGTGCGGATGACCGCGATTTCATTGAACCGAAACCCGAGCCGAATATAAATGTTCGGAACGATATGTCGCGCGCCGGAAGATGTTCCTGTTCCCTGGTCTACGGCACCGAATCCACGGCGCTACATATCGAAGGCCTTCGGGGGCATCCATGACGGCACCGCCAGTTCCGCCGGCCCGGGCAGCTCGCCTGGCGTGGCGGCCGCTGCAGCGTTCGACGCGCGTAGCCATCATCGCGGCGCTCGTCGCCACCCTGTTCTATCAGCTGTTCCTGCTCAATCCGGCGTACCGCGGGCCCGGCTGGCTCTGGTTCGCCATGCTGGCTGCCGAAGGCCTGACCGCCCTGCATCTGATCGGCACGTGGTGGACCATCCTGGCTCACGACGACCGGCCCGAACCGGTGGACGCCACCGTCTGGCGCAACCGGCTGCGGGCCGGCTCGGACGTACCGTCCATCGACGTCTTCATCACCGCGTACGGCGAGGAGCCGGCGCTGGTCCGGCGCACCATGATCGCGGCCCGCGACATGGACCTGCCACACCGGACGTTCCTGCTCGACGACGGCGACAGCGACGAACTGCGCGAGATCGCGGACCAGCTGGGCGTCGACTATCTGCGCCGGCCGGGCGGCGCACATGCGAAGGCCGGCAATGTCAATGCCGGACTGGCCCGTACCAACGGTGAGTTCGTGGTCATCTTCGACGCCGACCATGTGCCCGAGCCGAGTTTCCTGCTCAGCATCCTGCCGCACTTCCACGACCCGGACGTGGCATTCGTCCAGTCCCCGCAGTTCTACACGAACAACGTGAATCTGGTCGCCACCGGCTCCGGCGAGGCTCAGCGCATCTTCTACGAGCTCGTCTGCCCGGGCAAGAACCACTTCAACGCCGCGTTCTGCGTCGGTACGAACGTGATGTTCCGGCGGGCCGCGCTGGACAACATCGGCGGCATCTGGACGGGCAGCAACTCCGAGGACATCTGGACGTCGATCGAGCTGCACAAGCGCGGCTGGAAGTCCATCTACGTCCCGCAGGTGCTGGCTCGCGGACTGGCCCCACAGGACGTCCCGTCGTACCTGAAGCAGCAGCTGCGCTGGGCGAGCGGCGGCTTCGAGGTGCTGCTACGCGGGCGCCTGTTCAAGCGGGGAATCGGCCTGACGATCGACCAGCGGCTGCAATACCTTTTCTGCGGTACGCACTACCTGCTGTCCGTGGCGATGCTGACCTTCATGCTCTTCCCGGCGCTCTACCTGCTCTTCGCACTGAGCCCGATTCGCGCCGACGGCCTCGCCTGGGCGACCCACTACCTGCCGTTCCAGGCCGCCGTGCTGCTGGTCACCTGGCTGCAGTCGGGCGGGTTCAAGCTCTCGGCGATCGTGGCCAGCATCGGCTCTACGCCGGTTCATCTGCGAGCGCTCGGCGGCGTGCTGCTCGGCCGGCCGGCGAAGTGGAAGGCCACCAACGCCGGCGGCGACGGCACCCGGTCGCTGTGGGCGGTCATGCCGCTGTTCGCGCTCCTGGTACTGAACGTCACGGCCATCGTGGTCGGCGTGCTCGTGATGGCCGATCCCGCGCCGACCTGGCTGTCCGTCGGCTGGGCCTCCATGATCGTTCTGATTCTCGGCCGGATGATCCTCGAATCGGTCACCGGCGGCCGGCTCCGGCACGGCACGAAGCCGTCGGCCGGACCGTCGGACGCCCCGCTGCCCGCCGCCGGCGAACAGACCCCCACCCAGCCGCAGCACGCCGCGGCAACCGCCTGACCCCGGTCCACACCGCCGAGAGGTACGACCATGAGCGCCACGATCGACAACGTCAGAACCTACGACAACGACTCCACCAGAGTCATTCAGCACACCGCGCCGGTAGCCCCGCCGCCCAAGCGCCGAGGACGCAGCGCACTGCGCGTCGTGCGTACCAGCCTGGTGGTGCTGATCCTGCTGGCAGCGGCCGGCGCCGGCGGCACCCACATCGTGCGGCAGCGCCTCGCCGAACGGAACATGGTGGATGCCGGTACGGCCGTGCTCATCGCGCAGCCGATCGCCGTCGGTTCGGCCGACGCCGCCGTCGTCACCGACATGCTGGCCACCGAGCGGACCAGCGTCACCGCGGGCGCCGTCCTGGCCACGATCACGCTGACCGCGGACGGGGACGGGAACACGCGACGAGTGCAGAAGTTGCAGGCACCCGCCGCGGGCATCATCACCAAGATCAACGTAGCTCCCGGGCAGATCGCCCGCGCCGGTGAGCCGATCGTCACCCTGTACGACCCGGCCAAGGTCGCCTTCGCGGTCGACGTGCCGCTGGAGAAGCTGCGCCAGTTCCGGCTCGGGATGACCGCCTACGTGACCGGCCCCGGCGTCCCCGGCCGGATGACCGCGACGCTGGAGAAGGTCGAGCCGAAGGTCGATGCCGGCCGGCAGACGAGCGCCGAGAACGAGCTGACAGTCGTGCTGCGGCCGGACCCGGCGGCCCGTGCGACCGTGCGGACACTGGTGCCGGGGCTGCAGTTCGCCGTGGTCGTCGACACCACCACGGCCGTCGGGAGCACCCCCGCCGTGAACAGCGCATGAACCGCCGTATCGCGACCATGACCGCGATCGCGGCGCTCACCGCACTGACGGCGTGCACCTCGGCACCGGACGCCGCGCCGCCGGACCGCGGTCCGGCCGCGCCACCGCAGAATTCAGGAACGGTCATGGAGGACGCCGCCGCCTCGCCGCTCACGATTCCCGTGACAACCGGCAGCGGAAGCATCGCCGAGAAGCTGCCGGCCGGCTCCGCCCCGGCCAAGGCCCCCGCACAGGCCGGCGACCTCACGGGCCAGGCGGTGCCGACCAACCAGTGGTGGAGCTCCGCCCTGACCGGACCCCGTACCCAGCCGATCTGGACCCACCCGCTGGCCGTGCAGGCCGCCGCCGGCGGCCTGCAGATCAGCGGCGCGCCGCTCACCGCCTCCGCGAACGCCGTCATCACCCCATTTCTGCCCGCCCTCACCGTCGGCACGGCGACCGGCGCCGTCACCGTCGTCAGCTACGGCGCTTTCCACGTCGTCCTGCGGGTCGGGCTCGCCGGCGGCGGCCGGGTCGATGTCACCCTCGCGCAGGGCAGCCCGGTGGTGTGGCTGCGCTTCGACGGAGCGGCGCCCACCGTGAACGGCACCTTCCGCGACGTCGGCAGCTCGCCCACCCGGGTTCGGCTCGACATCGCGGGCGGGCGCTGGGACGTTCTCGGCACCGATCTGGCGCAGACCGCATCCACCGTCACCGGCTCGGGCCGGCAACTCGCCGTCGCACGGGTGCCGATCGGCGCCGATCGGGCGAGCTGGGAGAAGGCCAGCACCGGCGATCCGATCGTGCAGACCACGGCCGCCACGGTGTACGACGCCGCGGCCGGGACGGTCACTCAGACGCTCACCGCACGCCGGGCCACCGGCGGAACCGGGGCATGGGCCCTGCTGCCGCACCACCAAGCCGGCCTGGCCGCCGGGCCGGCGCCGCTGGCGGGCTCCTACCCGGACGCACGGGGAACGATGTCCCTGGTCAGCGCCGGTTCGGTGCAGGTCGGGGTCTCGATGCCCGGCCTGCTCACGGCCATGCCGAAGGTGCCGCTGAGCGAGACGGGGAACCGGGCCGTGCTGGCCGACCTGGACCGCGACCTGGCCGATCCACCCGGCGCGGGCGGCAGCTACTTCGGGCTCAAGGAACTCGGCCGGCTGTCCACCGTCGCCGAGGTCGCGACCGCCTCCGGAGCGGACGCACAGCGCACGGCGGCGCTCGATCGGTTGCGGCCGCAACTCGTCGACTGGCTGACCTACACGGGACCGTCCGACGGGCGCTACTTCGGCTACGACCCGGCCTGGGGTGGACTGATAGCCGTCCCGGCCGAGTTCGGCGCACAGGACTACAACGACCATCATTTCCAGTACGGCTACCTGGTCCGCGCCGCAGCCGTGCTGGCAGGGGCCGATCCCACCTTCGCCCGTGACTACGGCGACGTGGTCGACCTGATCGTCCGCGACTACGCCGGTTCACTGGCGATCGGCCCTCCGAGCGGGCTGCCGCCCTTCCGGGCCTTCAACGCCTATCTGGGCAGTTCGGCCGCCTCCGGGTTCGCCCCCTTCGCGGACGGCAACAATCAGGAGTCGTCCAGCGAAGCCGTCGCCGCCTGGGAGGCCGTGGTCCGCTGGGGAGTCGTCCGCGGCAACAAGGAGATGACCGGATACGGCATCGCCCACTACGCGCTGGAGGCGGCGACAGCCAGGATGTATTGGCTTGGCGAAGGGTTGACCCGCGAGGCCGGATACGCGCACACCACCGCGGGGATCGTCTGGGACGCCAAGATCGACTACGCGACCTGGTTCGACCCCAAGCCGGAGTCCGTCCTCGGCATCCAGCTACTGCCGTTGACCGCCGGTGCGTTCTACCGCGGTCCGTCGGCCGCCCGCCAGAAGGAACTGGGCGACAAGCCCACGGTCTGGGGCGACCTCTTCGCCGCCGACCTCGCCCTGTCCGACCCGGAGGCCGCCCGCCGCCGGCTCGACGCGGGAGTCACTCGAGAGGAGAGCACCAGCCGGGCGATGGTCCGCTACTGGGTGGAGGCCCTGGCCGTGCTGGGACCTCCCCAGCCGGAGGCCACCGCGCCGGTGGGGTCGCTGGCGTTCGGGCCCGCCGACGCTCCGCGGATCCTCCGGGCGCCCGGAGGATGAGGAACACCACGCGGCACCTGGGCCGCCACGGGTCTTTACCGTCAGTGGAGACAGGTACAGCCCGACGCGGCTCTCTACAGTGGATTCCCGGGGCTGACGTCCGTCGTCAGAGCCAGGTCACGGCCCGCCTCCACGTCGCTGAGCAGCGACTCCACACGAGCCTTCGCCAGCCCGTACGAGTCGGAGCCGAGCACCTGGTGCAGTGGCGACGTGCTGTCGGAGGCGACCGCGATGACGGCCGCCGCCACCTTGGCCGGGTCACCGAGCTGGGTGCCCGGCATCGCGAGGTGTGCCGCGGTCATCTCCCGGATCGCGCTGTAGCCGTCCACGGTCGACGCGGGCAGACCGAGCGAGACCGGACGCAGGAAGTCGGTGCGCGTGTAGCCGGGCTCGACCAGCGAAACCCTGATACCGAAATCGGCGACCTCGGCCGCGAGCGACTCGGAGAGTCCCTCCAGGGCGAACTTGCCGGCACAGTACAGCCCCCACCCTCCGAACGCGGTCAGGCCGAGGATCGACGACACGTTGATGACATGCCCGCGGCGGGCGGACCGCATGCCGGGCAGCACGGCACGCAACACGTTCCAGACGCCGAAGATCTGCACCTCGAACATGCGCCGGACCTCGGCGCTGCTGGTCTCCTCGACCGCGCCGAGGAACCCGTAACCGGCGTTGTTGACCACCACGTCGATCCCGCCGAAGCGGTCCGCGGTCGCGGTGATCGCGGCGGTGACGGCCCGCTCGTCGGTGAGGTCGAGTTCGATCGGCAGCAGCCGCGTGCGGTCGACGTCGTCGAGGGCGGCAATGAGGCGTTCGGCGGAGCGGGACGTGGCCGCGACATCGTGCCCCTGCGACAGCAGTTGCCGGACGAGTTCGAGGCCGAGGCCCCGGGAGGTGCCAGTGACGAACCATGTGTTGGACATGGCTCCATGCTTGATCGTCCCGACCTGGACGGACACGGCTGAGCAGGCCCAGCGTTACCTGGGAACGGCATGCCCACCCAGACCGTGTGTACCGGGCGGGGATGGTGCGACCATCGGGACATGGCAGCTTCGCGTACGGATCTCGGCGACTTCCTGCGCAGATGCCGGGCCGGCCTGACGCCGGAGGCCGTGGGACTCGACGACGGTGGCCCGGTGAAACGGCGAGTGCGCGGACTGCGGCGCGAGGAGGTCGCTCAGCTCGCCGGGGTCAGCGTCGACTACTACACCCGGCTGGAACAGGGCCGGCACTCGAGCCCGTCGGAGGCGGTCCTCGAAGCGCTGGCTCGCGCCTTCCGGCTCGAACCGGCGGCCCGCGCACACCTGTCCGACCTCGCCCGTCCGGTACGCCGCAAGACGGCACAACCACCCGCGCAGCGTGTGCGGCCGGCCATGCAACAGCTGGTCGCCTCGATGAGCGAGCATCCAGCCCTGATCCTCGGCCGGCGTACCGACGTGCTCGCCTCGAACACGCTGGCCCGGGAGCTTTTCACCGACTGGACCCGGATGCCGCCGCGGGAACGCAACTACGCGCGGTGGATGTTCCTGGACCCGGCGGCGGCCGAGCTGTTCCTCGACTGGCGCACGGTGGCGGCCGAGGTGGTCGGCACGTTGCGCCTCTACGCCGGGCGCCATCCCGATGACGTACGGCTGAACGAAATGGTCGGTGAGCTCACCATCAGGAGCGCCGAGTTCTCCGCGTGGTGGAACGGACACCAGGTGCACGAGCGCACCCATGGCGTCAAACGGGTGGCTCACCCCGCCGTGGGCCCGATGACGCTGCGGTACGAGGCGCTGCCGCTGCCCGGCGACGCGGACCAGGTGCTGTTCCTCTACCACACCGACCCGGGCAGCAGCTCGCACGACAACCTGGCGCTGCTCGCGCTGCTGTCCGGCGGGACGGCCGCACCGCGGGGCGGCCGTGTGGGCTAGAACGAGCTGAAGCTGTCCACTCCCATCAGGGTGAGCACTTCGGTACGTACAGCCGGGCACTCCGCCTTGAGCGCGGCGTCCAGTACGGCGCCGTTCTCCGGCTTGCCGTGTGACTCGAAGAAGGTGGCCAGTTTTCCGGCCAGGTTGGCGTGCCGCCCGACCGGGCTGCCGATCTCCTTCAGCGCTGGGATCTCGCCCTGCAGGTAGGTGCAGACGTCCGTCGCTGAATAGGAGCCGCCCGCCCGGGTGTCTCCGCCACCGCCCGACGTGGGTGCGTCGGTGGACGGCGGCTCGGTATCGGCCGCAGCGCAGCCGGACAGCACGCCGATGCTGATGATCAGTACGAGAGTGGCGGCAAGACGCCGGTGAGAGGTCATGGTGTACTGGTCCCGTCTGAGCGAGCGGTGATCAACCAAAGTCCGGTCGGCAGCCGGTAACCGGTGCCGGTGGTGAGGAACCGTTCGAGCAGGCGCCCCACCCCGGCCCGGGCCTGCCCCTGAATGTGCGGTTCGGCGTCCCGGTAGGCCGCGCCGGCGGGACCGATCTCGATGAGCCATTCGGTGACCACTTCCGGGTCGTCCGGGGCCTCGAGAGCGACGTCGTACGGGTGGATGCCGATGTCGGTGAATCCGGCGGCGGTGAGCAGGCGCGTCACCCGGGCCGGATCGGCGAACGCGAAGGGGCCCGGCTCATCGCCGATCGGCAGCGGCGGCAACGGTCCCAGGTGTGCCGCCGCACCGAGCAGCGCCGTCGACAGCCACGGGTTCACGCGGCCGTCGCGGAATGCCGTTGCGGCCAACCGGGCGCCGGCACGCATCGACCGCCGGACGGTGGTCAGGCCGGCGACCGGATCCGCGAGCAGCATCAACGCCATCCGGGAGTAGACGGCGTCGAACGGCGCCCCGGGCACGGCATCGAGCGTCTCGATGTCACCGGCGACGAACCGCGGTCCCGCGCCACCCGGCGCGGTGAACCGGTGCCGGGCCGTCGCCACCATCGCCTCCGCGAGGTCGAGACCAACTGCGCTGCCCAGCGGAGTGACGACCCGCGCGATCTCGGCGGTCGTTCCGCCACATCCGCAGCCGACGTCCAGCACCCGCTCACCGGCCTGCAGTCGCAGCCAGTCGAGTGCCACGGCACCCATCGGCCGGCCGATCTCGTCGTGCCGGTCGGCCTGATGGACCCACCCCGGCGCCGTCCGGGCCCAGAAGTCGGAGTTGCGGGCGCGCAGCGTCGCGGTCTCCTCCATCAGAACGGCATCTCGGCGCCGTCGACGCTCGCCGATCGGAAGCCGGCGGCCTTCGCCGGATCGAATCCCTCCTCCTGGGCGGCCAGTCCGGCGGCGCGGACCAGGCGTTCCGACTGGAACCTGCGGAACGCGGCCTCGTCGGCCCAGATGTTGATGATCCGCCAGCCGTCGTCGGACGGGCCTGCCACATGGGCCAGCAGACCCGGCGGCCGGTCCGGACCGAGGTGCTTCTCCACTTGCCGATACTCCTGCTCGCTGACTCCGGGCATGTCTTGCACGACGCCGTACGGCATGGCTGTCCCCTGATTTCGAATCGATAGAGTGAAGCTCTATCTAATAGTGGACTACGGTGCATGCGTGACTGTCAACCGTCGTTACGTCTCCCCCCGGCGCCAGGAACAAGCCCGGCAGACCCGGCGAGCGATCCTCGACGCGGCCGCCAAACTGTTCGTGGACCCGGGCTACGCCGCCACGCCGCTGACCGCCGTCGCCGCCGAGGCAGGCGTCGCCGTCCAGACCCTGTACGCGGTGTTCGGCAACAAGCGCCAACTGCTCTCCGACCTCGTCGATGTCACCCTGGTGGGCGACGACGAGCGGATCGCGATGGCGGAACGGTCGTTCGTCGCCGACATCCGGGCGCTGACCGGCCTACGCGCGAAACTGACCCGGTACGCCCGGCATCTCAGCGAGACCCATGCCCGGCAAGTGCACGTGATGCTGGCACTGGCCGGTGCGGCGACCGCCGACGCCGACGCCGCGGCGATCTGGCGCAAGAACCTCGAGGACCGCCGCCGCGGTATGGCGATGTTCGCCGCCGATCTGGCGGCCACCGGCGAGGTCCGGGTGAGTCAGGAGCGAGCCGCCGATGTGCTGTGGCTCGCGCAGGACATCCGCAACTACGATTGGCTGGTACGCGAGCGCGGGTGGCCGGTCGAGCGGTTCGAGCGATGGTTCGTCGACGGCGTCGCCGCCGTGCTCAGCACGCCCGACTGATACCGCAACCGATCCGCAAGTCTTCACACTCCGGTCGCCGCGGACCCGACAGCCGAATCAGTCGAGCCGGGCCCGGTCGAAGCGGTCGCAGGCTCGGCTTACGCGCATGACGTTCTCGTAAACGGGTCATCTGCTCCGGTCCCGGCTGGGCACCGCTCGAGCCCAAAGACTTTCCCTGCCGCGGAACGCTGCGATCGACCGATGGCCGCAACACCCGGCACGACTGCCCGCTGCTGTCGATCTGCCCGGCGCAACGGGTGCGCCGGGAGGTCGCCGAGGCGGATATTTGGGTGACCACACCGCACTGTCTACTGGTCAGCCGGACGGAGCCGGCAACGGTCTCGGTCCGCTGGTTCGAAGCGGCTCAATGGCACCTCGACCTGCTGATCATCGACGAAGCGGACGCGGTCCAACAGGTGATCGACGGCCGCTTCGTGCAGGAGGAGAACCTGGTCGGTGCGGGCAATGGCCACCGAACGGGGCTGTACGACCCGGTGTTCACCTCGCCGGAAGGTGACATGCTGCGAAACAACACCTTCGGCCAGGGCCCGCCGTCGGTGACTCTTCACCGGCCGCCTGCGGGACGCCGCCCGTCATGCAGCGATGGCCGGGACAGACAGAGCGCGGGGACCGTCGAAGGTCCTCGCGCCCTGCCGTACACGGTCTACCCGATCAGCTGTAGACCTCGAACTCGAACAGCGAGTAGCCCCAGGCCGTGGCGCGAGCCGTACCGTTGATCCGCACATACCGGCCGGTTGCGGCCAGCGCGGTGTTGTCGTCCACCCCACCGTCGCCGCCGGTGACCGTCCGGACCGTCGTCCAGGTCGTCCCGTTGGCCGACGTCTGGATCTGGTAGGCGGAGCCGTACGCCCCCTCCCAGGTCAGCTTGACCCGATTGACCGGGTACGACTGACCGAGATCAACCTGGATCCACTGCGGGTCGGCGAAGGCACTCGCCCACCGGGTGGTCAGCGATCCGTCCACCGCGGCGGAGGCCGGGTAGACGGCCGCCTCGGTGCTCGACGCCGTCGCGGGCTTGTTCAACGCCAGGTTGCCCGAGGGCGGCTGTACGACGCCGCCACCGTAGACCTCGAACTCGAACAACGAGTAGCCCCAGGCCGTGGCACGGGCCGTACCGTTGATCCGCACATACCGGCCGGTTGCGGCCAGCGCGGTGTTGTCGTCCACCCCACCGTCGCCGCCGGTGACCGTCCGGACCGTGGTCCAGGTCGTCCCGTTCGCCGACGTCTGGATCTGGTATCCCGAGCCGTAGGCCGCCTCCCAGGTCAACTTGACCCGGTCGATGGAGGTCGACTGACCGAGATCAACCTGGATCCACTGAGGATCGGCGGCGGCGCTCGCCCACCTGGTGGTCAGCGAACCGTCCACCGCGGCCGAGGCCGGGAAGGTGCCGGATTCCGTGCTCGACGCCGTCACCGGCTTGTTCAACGCCAGGTTCGCCGACGGCGGTTGCGTCGTGCCGCCGGAGGTGAACGTGAAGTCGTCGATGTCGAACAGCGATCCCGCGCCGCCGGTGAACACCAGGTACAGCTGGCGCGTACCGGTCGGTGGGTTGATCGTCCCGGTGACGTCGGCCCACGTCTCCCACCCACCGGTCGGGGCGACCTGCACCGTGCCGGCCACCGGGCCGGTCGGCGAGTCGGCCCGCACAGTCAGTGTGCCACCGACGCCGGCCGAGGCGACCCGCGCTTTGATGCCGGTGACGCCGGCCAGGTTGTACGGCGTGAAGGAGATCCAGTCGCCGTTCTCGATGTAGCCGATGGCGTTGCCGCCGTGGGCGCTGGCCTTGGCGGCGACCTGGACGCCGTTCATGGTGTTGAAGTGCTCGGCCTGCCGGGTCCGCGGCTGCAGCACGTGCTGGTCCTGGACCGCGACCCCGCTGACCGGGGTGTACACGGCGGCGATCGCCCCGAAGATGTTCGCGCTTGCGTCGTGCTCACCGTCCACGGTGGTCTGGACCGATCCGGTGCAGCCGGTCTTGCTGGTGATCGGGTGACCGTGACTGTCGTGCCCCAGGATGTAGTTGACCACGACGCGGCTGCAGTCGATGGTGCCGGCGTTCGGATCGGTGACCCGCACCTCGAACGGCACCAGGTCACCGTACTGGAACACCGATCCGTCGGCCGGTGCGATCAACTGGATGGATGGCCGGCCGACCCCGACGACAGTACTGGCCGTCGAGGTTTTGCCGCCGCTGTCCCGTACCGTCAGCGTCGCGGTGTATTCGCCGTTCGCCGGATAGGTGAACGTCGGGTTGGCCGCCGTGGAGTCGGTGCTGCCGTTACTGGTGAAGTCCCAGGCGTACGTGATCGGGTCGCCGTCCGGGTCGTTGCTGCCCGCCGAGCTGAACTGCACGGCCAGCGGCGCGGCGCCGGAGGACGGGGTGGCGGCGATCTGTGCGATCGGTGCCCGGTTGCCGCCGGTGTTGTACTCGATCCGGTACAGAGCCGAGTTCTCGTCGCCGCCGAACCAGGTGGTGCCGTAGTCGAGCACATACAGGGCGCCGTCAGGACCGAACTCCATGTCCATGATCGCGGTTCCGGACCATGGGATCGGCTCGATCGCGCCGGCCGTGCCGTTGGCGTTCAGGGTGACCGCCTTGATCCAGCGACTGGTGAACTCGCCGAGGAAGGCCTTCCCGTTGTAGGACGCCGGGAACTTGACGTCAGAGGCCAATGCCGGGTTGAAGTTGTAGACCGGACCGGCCATGGGCCCGCCCCCGCCCAGCTCGGGCCGCCAGGGCCCCTGCCCGCCGTAGGGCAGCCAGGCCGCCTGAGACGGCGGCAGTTTGGTGATGCCGGTGTTGTTCCGCGAGTTGTTCGCCGGCCCACCGGCACAGTCGTACGGACCGGACGACGGCCCGCTGGGGAACGTGAACTCCTGGTAGGGGGTGTTGTAGTTGGAGCAGTACGGCCAGCCGTAGAAGCCCGGCTGGGTGATCCGCTCGAACGAGACGGTGCCCGCCGGCCCGCGCTGCGGGTCGGCCGAGCCCGCGTCGGGGCCGTAGTCACCGAGGTAGACGACCCCGGTGGCCTTGTCGACGCTCATCTTGAACGGGTTACGAAAGCCCATGGCGTAGACCTCCGGCCTGGTGTTCGCCGTGCCCGGGGCGAACATGTTGCCGGCCGGGACGGTGTAGCCACCCGTCGCACCCGGCTTGATCCGCAGGACCTTCCCGCGCAGGTCGTTGCTGTTGGCCGAGGTGCGCTGCGCGTCGTAGGCGGGGTTGCGGTCGGCCCGCTCGTCGATCGGCGCGAAACCGGCCGAGTCGAACGGGTTGGTGTCGTCACCGGTGGACAGGTACAGGTTGCCGGCGGCGTCGAAGTCGATGTCACCGCCGACGTGGCAGCACAGCCCACGGCTGGTCGGCACGTCGAGGATCGTCACCAGTGAGGCCGGGTCGATCGTGTTGTCGTCCCGCACGGTGAGCCGGGCCAGCTTGTTGGAGCCGTTGAACGGGGCGAACTGCGCCGCCGTGCCGGTGGACGGGGCGTCGCCGCCCGGCGTGCTGAGCGGTGGCGCGTAGTAGACGTACACCCAGCGGTTGGTGGCGAAGTTGGGGTCGGCCTTGATGCTCTGCAGACCCTCCTCGTCGTGACTGTAGACCGGCAGCGTCAGGGCGACCTTGGTGTTGCCGTTGACGTCGGTGTACCGGATGACGCCGTTGCGCGAGGTGTGCAGCACACCCCGGTTGGGCAGCACGGTGAGGCCCATCGGCTCACCGGTCTCCGCCACGCCCTTGGCCAGGTTCACCTGGTTGAACGTCCCGCCGGGAGCCTGCACCGAACAGTTGCCGATGTTCTGCGCGGCGTACTTGATCCCGCCGAGCAGGTGGGTACGGAAGTGGGCCTCGGCGTAGCTCTCCGCGGTGTGGCCGAGGCCGGTGTACCAGGAGCGACCACCGTCGTAGGGCCGGCACCACGAGATCGGATGGTCCCCGTTCATGGTGCCGCCGGTGTAGGTGGCCTCGTTGAGATTCGCGAGGACGTGCACCTGGGAGCGAGGGTTGGTGCGGTAGTTGTACCACTCGTCGGTGCGGTTCCAGTTCACCGGAATGCCCGCGTTGGACGGGTGGGCGGTGTCCTCGATGCGGACGGTGGCCGGCTGGATCGCCGGATGGCCGGAGAAGTACGCGCCGACGACGTTGCCGTACCAGGGCCAGTCGTACTCGGTGTCGGAAGCGGCGTGCACGCCGACATAGCCGCCGCCGGCGCGGACGTAACGCTCGAACGCGGCCTGCTGGGTCGCGTCGAGCACGTCGCCGGTCGTGGACAGCCAGATGACCGCCTTGAACCTGGCCAGGTTCGTATCAGTGAACTGGGCGGCGTCCTCGGTCGCCTCGACCGTGAAGTTGTTCTGCGCGCCCAGTTGCTGGATCGCGGTGATCCCTGCGGGGATCGCGTCATGCCGGAACCCCGCGGTTTTGCTGAAGATCAGCACCGAGAAGTCGGCCGCGAATGCCGGGGCGACGTTGACGCCCGTCCCGGCCAGTACAAGAGCGACGATCAGCAGCACTCTGCGAATCATGATCGGTTGGGTACCTCTCGTGAGGAAGCAGCCGAGACGTACGCCGATCACGTCTCGAACGTGGCCGCGGTATGCGACTGCGCGGGGAGGGCCGGGGACGCACATCGCGGTGTCACGTCTGTCCCGGCGGTGGGGGGTCGTCGACACGTCACGCCTCGGTGAAGGCTCGTGCGGCGCCGCGATGGGGGCGGGGCGGTGGGTCGGTGGACGTGGCGGCTTTGACGGCGAGTGGGCGGCGTGCAGTGCCGTCGACTTCTCTGGCCTCGACCTCGGAGAGCGCTCTCTCCGAGGTGTGGAAAAGTTAACAGATTCGTCATCGCCTCACAACGGTTTCATCGACACCCGTGAGAATCCGGCTGCCGAAGTGCGCCCCGGTCGAGAAGCGCCCAGCGGTGATCGACCGGGCTCTCAGTCGAAGATGCCCTGGTCAGCGCATGTCCTACGATGATCCATTGTCGGCAAAGGGGTGCGCCAGCCAGTGCCTGCCATATCTCCCCCGTTCAAGCACTGCGACATCCGGATCTCTCGCTGGCCGGGAAGCGCTTCCCCGAAAGCACCGACCAACTACGGTCCGTCAGGCGCCAGTACCGCCTTCGGCAACCGCAGCGTGATCCGCCGGGTGCCCCAGTACGCGAGATACAGGTGCGCGTCGAAGTACCGCTCTATCCACTTGGCCGGATCCGCCTTCAGATCGCCCCGCTGATAGTCGTTGACGAAATTCGCCTCGATCCAATGCGCACCATCAGGCGCGGAATCCGGCAACGGCAGATCCAAGATCCCGATCGCCTGCCGCAGTCGGCCACGATGACAGATCGCCACGATCCCCGCCGAACGCAGATCCACCTTCCGGACCCCCACCGGCACACCGAGAACCTCGGTCTCGAACGGCACCGCCAGATTGTCCTCATCACGGCGAACGGGCCACTGAGCTGCTCATGCTCGTCATAGCAATCCACAACCGTCTCGGCGTACCGGTGGCACGTGGGCGTACGCGGGCCGGCGGGCGGTCGCTCACCGGGGCTGGATCTGCGACACCCTCACCGGCGACGACGAGGAACGGCTCCAGACGTACGAGGCCCGGTCAGCGGCGTCCGACCAGTTCGCCCACCTCGGTACGCGACCCGACGCCCAGTTTCCGCAGGATGTTCGACACGTGCACGGCGGCAGTCCGGGGTGAGATGTAGAGCCGCTGAGCGAGTTCCGCGTTGGTCAGCCCGTCACTGATCAGTACCGCCACCTCCCGCTCCCGCGGCGTCAGGGCGGCCGGGCCGGTGACCGCGCCCTCGGTGCCGGCCGGGGCCAGCCCCAGCCCGGCGCGTACCCGGTCGAGCTGCGCCACCCGCCAGCCGTCCCACCCGTCCAGCAGCTCGGCGGCCGTCTCCAGGTGCGCGGCGGCCTCGGCACGCCGGTCCGCGGCCAGCAGGCAGCGGGCCGCCCCGACCCGGACCGTGCCGCGGATCGCCGGCGCCAGGACGTGTGCGTCGGCCACCGACAGATACCCGTCCAGTGCCTCCGCGTGCCGGCCTCCCGTCTCAGCCATCTGGGCGTCGACGAGGGTCCGGTAGGCGTCCCACACGTCGGCGTCGAGCAGCACGGTGACCAGCCGGTCGAGCCGGGGCTGCGGCAGTCCCAGCTCCAGCGCCGCCGAGACCAGATCGTGGGCCTGCTCGCCGCTGCGCCACGTCTGTCCCGACAGGGCGGTGAGCAGCTCGTCCATGGCTGCCTCGGCACGCGGCAGATCACCGCGGCGGCAGGCGAGATGGAACACGAGGCCGGGAATCGTCGTCGGCACGTTGCTCGGCAGGGTGGCCAGGTCCGCGATCACCCGCTCGACCAGGTCCAGCTCGCCGGCCTCCAGGTAGAGCCCGGCCAGGAAGACGCCGTGATAGTCGGCCCAGCGGCCCCGGCGCTGGAACCCGCGGTCGCGTTCCCGCCCCTCCTCGAGGGCCTCGATCGCGGCCCGCAGGTCGCTGGCCCGCACCGCGAGCCGGGCCCGGCCCTGGAAGTAGGTGGCCACCGCGAGCGACTCGAACCCGGCCCGCTCGGCGGCGGCCCGCATCCGCTCCAGGATCGCGGCGTGCTCGGCCGGTGATGTCGGCGGCTCGTCCTGCACCAGCGCGTTGAGGGCGCGGGCCGCCAGCACCCATTCGCCGGCCTGCTCCGCCTCGTCGACCAGCGCCGACAGGATCTTGCGGCCGTGCACGGCGGTGTGCGACCGCTCGGTCAGCGTCGCGCCCTTCTCCATCAGGGCGGCCAGCCGGACCGTCGGCAGGTCGAACTCGCCCGCCAGGTCGAGCGCGTGCTCCGACCAGCGCAGGGCCGCGTCGAGGTCGTCGCGCAGGTAGGCGGACTGGGCGATCGCGGTCATCGCCCGTGCCTGGTCGGCGCCCGGTGGGAGCTGCGCGATCAGCGTCTCGATGTCGTGGGTCAGGGCCCGCATCTCGGCGGTCTCCCGTGACTCCCAGGCGATGCGGACCAGCAGGTAGAGCGACTCGGCACGGTCCGTGCTCGTCTCGGCCAGATCCCGCCAGCGCCGCCCGTGGCGTAGTGCGTCGTCGAGGAGCCCGGCCAGCCAGGCCGCGCGTGCGGCGTACCCCAGAAGCTCGGTGTCGTCGGGAAGCTCGTCCAGGCCCGTCTCGGCCAGCTGCAGCGCCTGATAGGCCGACCCGATCGACAGGTACAAGGCGGCACCCCGGCGTGCCGCGTCGATCATGTCGTCGTAGCGGCCCGCCCCGCGCGCGTGGTGCGCCACCATCGCCGGGTCGGAGGAGCCGGCGCGCAGGAGTGCGTCCAGCGCGGTCTCGTGCAGCCGCCGCCGCTGCCGGCCGAGCATCTGGTCGGCGATCGCCTCACGCACCAGCGCGTGCCGGAACGCGAACTCGTCGTCGCCCGACTCCACCAGCACACCCCGGGTGACGAGGTCACGCAGCACCGCGATCAGGTCGTCCTCGCCGGTGCCGGTCACCTCGGCGAGCAGGTCGAACAGGATCCGGTGGCCGAGCACGGTCGCCGCCTCGACGATCTTGTGGCTGACCGGTTCGAGGTCGTCGACCTGCCGGCGCAGCACCTCGGCCAGGCTCCACGGCAGCGGCTGCTCGACCAGCGACTCCAGGTCGTGGCCGGGCAGTGCCCGCAGCAGTTCCTCCAGGAAGAACGGGTTACCGCCGGTGCGGTGGTGCAGCGCCGTGGCGGCCCGCAACGGCGCGGGCGCACCGGTCTCGGCGGCCAGCCACGCCGCGGTCTGCGACAGGGTCAGACGATCCAGCCGTACGTGACAGACCGCGTGCCGCCGCTCCATGCGGGCCAGCAGTCCGGCCACCGGCTGGCGACGGGTCACGTCCTCGGGCCGGTAGGTGCCGATCAGCAGCCGCGGCCCGCGCTGGTCGGCGAGCCGCTCGAACAGCGCCGCGCTCTCCGAGTCGGCCCAGTGCAGGTCCTCGAACACGATCACCGCGGGCGCGTCACCGATCAGGTCGGCCACCACGGCCAGTCCGGCGTGCAGCCGTTCCACCGGGCTGCGCCGCGGATCGGCAAGGTCCGTGAGCAGGTCCTCGTCCACCTCGCCGCGGCCCTCGACGGCGTCGAGCAGCACCTCGTACGGCCGCGACAGTGAGCCCGGCTCGGCCTGTCCGACCAGCACCACCGTCTCGTCCGTCAGGGTCGCCAGCAGCTCGTGCACCAGCCGTGTCTTCCCGATGCCCGGCTCACCGGCGATGATCGCGACCGCCGGGTCACGTGAAGAAGCGAGCCGCGCCAGTCGGCGCAGCTCGCTCTCCCTGCCGATCATCACCGAGCCGGCACCGCCACGGATGGGTCGCACGACGCCACAGTACCGGTGGGCTGTCCGCGTACCGCTTTCCTCTCCCGGCGGAAGCGGGCACGGGCACTGGCGAGCAACCGGCCCCGGTCACCCTCGGCGATCAGGTCGCGGTTGCGCTCGTTCGCCAGCTCCAACATCGTTCCCGGATGCATCAACATTCTCTGTCTCCTCGTTCTTCGTCGATGCATCAATCTTCGATCGGAGACAGCGCCGCCACATCGGGAGCTGTTACGTATCTTCGCTGCTCAGGGCATGCTTAGGCGGTCACCTGAGGCGTCTAGGCATGCTTAGCGGGCAGGCTCCGGCTCCCGGAACCTGGGAAGGCTCCCATGGCCGATTGACAGCACGCAGGTACATCGATTCGACTAACGTCAATGTCTGCCGTGGAGGGATGCCTGTGAGCCCGTCGATCAGCCGCCGTGGCGCCGCCCTGCTCACCATTGCCACGACGGCGGTGCTCACCACGGCGGTGCCCGCCCACGCCGCACCCTCCGGTCCGGCCACGCCCACCGGGCTCTGGGCCAGCACGATCGGCACCGGCATCTCACTCGCCTGGGAACAGCCCCGCTCCGGGCCTCCGGCCACGTCCTTCCGCGTCTACGAGAACGATCAGGTGACGGCCAGAGTGAGCACCACCGCCGCCTACCTGGAGGTGCCGTTCGGCAGTACGCACACCTACACCGTGGCGGCTGTCGACGACCGGGGTCGCGAGTCGGTGCGTACCGCGCCGGTCACCGGACGCTCCTGGCAGTACGGCTACAACCCGGAGTGCATGCCGGCCTCCGGTGTGACGATCACGGCCGCCGACATCACGGCGACGGGCTTCAGCCTGTCGTGGACGCGGCACCCGCTCGGCGGTGACCTGGAACTGCGGGTCGACGGCCGGAGCCTCGGGCCGATCTCGGCGACCGGCGCCCGGGTGGGCGGCCTGACACCCGCGACGGACCATCAGGTCGTGCTGTACCGCCCCAACCGCTGCCACACCGGCCCCGGCGGCATCGTCCCGGTGGGGTCCCTGACCGTCACGACCGGCACGGGCAGTGCCACGCCGCCGCAGCCGCCCACCGGACTGACCGTGACCGGCCGCAGCGACTCCAGCGTCGGCCTGACCTGGACCGCGCCGCCCGGGCCACGACCGGCGCGGTACGCGGTCTACGACGGCGCGACGCTCGCCGCCGTCACCGGCGGGACGTCCGTCACCGTGGGCCGGCTCCACCACGCCACCTGGCATCGGTTCACCGTGGCGGCGCTCGACGCGGCCGGCAACGAGTCCGCGCATACCGCCGCCGTCACGACGGGCACGGAAACCTGCCTGAGCTCGCCGCCCCGCACGGCCACACCGGTCGCGACCGCCCTGTCGGCGAGCTCGGTGCGGCTGTCCTGGAGCCTGGAGGCGGCGGCCACCTCGTACACCGTCCTCGACCGGGATACCGCGGTCGCGACCACCCGCTATCCGGAGATCGTCCTGACCGGTCTGGCATCGGCGTCGCAGCACGTGTACCGCGTGGTCGCCACTCTGCCGCAGGCGTGCGGGGACACGCCCCGCAGCCGGCGTACCGCGGTGACGACCCTGGACGGTCCGGCGGCCCGGCCGGCGGCGCCCACGGGCCTCGCCGTCACGGAGAACGTGCCCGGCGCCTGGCCCTCCGGAGCGCAGCTGACGCTGGCCTGGTCAGCCGTGGCGGGCGGCGCCGGTTACCGGCTCTACGAGGGCGCCCAGGTGGTCGGCGAGACCACCGGCACGTCGCTCACCCTGCCGGTCGGTGCGGCCACCACCCACGAGTACGCGGTCGTCACCCTCGACGCGGCGGGTCTCGAGTCCACGCCGAGCGCACGAGTCACGGTCCGAGCCACCTACATGCCCCCGCCGTAACCCCCTGCCCGCACACCGCCCTTCTCGCGTGGTGACCTACGCCCACCCGCCAGCCGCAAGTCACCACACACGACCGCAAACCCCGCAGCGTGGTGACCTACGCCCACCCGCCAGCCGCAAGTCACCACACACGACCGCAAACCCCGCAGCGTGGTGACCTACGCCCACCCGCCAGCCGCAAGTCACCACACACGACCGCAAACCCCGCAGCGTGGTGACCTACGCCCACCCGCCAGCCGCAAGTCACCACACACGACCGCACGAACCGGCCGTCGAGGCCGCGGGTGCTGCCCGGCGGCCGATCCGGCCGTCCGGCACCCGCCAGCCAGCGCCAGCCGTGCCTCAGGCGCGGGCCGCGATCCTTGCCAGGGGCAGCGACGGGTCGAGAGCGCCGTACTCCAGGCTCCGATCCGGACCGAGGCGCGCCGCGACGAACGCATCAGCGATCTCGTCAGGCGCCTCGCGGATCAAAACCGCGGCCTGCAACGCCAGGGCCAGCGACTCGACGACACGCCGGGCCGAACCGGCGGCCCCGGACAGGTCGGCGGCCACATGGGCGACCAGCTTGCGGGTGGCGGCGACGTGCGCGTCGTACGCCGGATGTGCCCCCACCACCGACGAGAGCTCGGCGTCGAATGCCTGCACCGACTCGGGTTCCCGGGCCATGGCCCGCAGCACGTCGAGCGCGATCACGTTCCCGGACCCCTCCCAGACGGCCATCACCGGCTGCTCCCGATAGCGGCGGGCCAGCGGGAACGCCTCGGTGTACCCGTTACCGCCGAGACACTCGAGCGCCTCGTAGGCGTGGTTCGGCCCACGCTTGCACACCCAGTACTTGCCCACGGCCGTGGCCAGCCGGCGGAAGGCGACCGACTCGGCGTCGTCGTTGTCGTACGCCGCCGCGAGCCGCATCGCCGTCCAGGTGGCCGCCTCGGCCTCCAGTTGCAGGTCGGCGATCACCGCGGTCATGGCCGGCTGGTCGATCAGCACGGCGCCGAACGCGCTGCGGTGCCGCACGTGCCAGGCCGCCTCGGCGACGGACTGGCGCATCCCGGCCGCGCTGCCGAGCACGCAGTCGAGCCGGGTCTGCGCGACCATCTCGATGATCGTGCGGACGCCGCGGCCCTCCTCGCCGAGCAGCCAGCCGACGGTCCCGTCGAGTTCGATCTCCGACGACGCGTTCGACCGGTTGCCGAGCTTGTCCTTGAGCCGCTGGATCCGGAACACGTTACGGTCGCCGCCGGGCAGCACGCGCGGAACCAGGAAACACGACAGGCCACGGGGCGCCTGGGCGAGCACCAGGAACGCGTCGGACTGCGGCGCCGAGCAGAACCATTTGTGCCCGGTCAGGCGCCACGTGCCGTCGCCGCCGTCGATGGCACGGGTCGAGTTTGCCCGTACATCGGATCCGCCCTGTTTCTCTGTCATGGCCATGCCGAAGATCGCCGACGCTTTCCCGGCTCGCAGCTCCGGGTCGTAGTTGCGCGAATAGACCCGCGGGAGCCACTCGTCGGCCAGCGACGGGGTGAACCGCAGCGACGGCACCACGGCGTGCGTCATGCTCACCGGGCAGGCGTGCCCCGGCTCGATCTGCGCGAACAGCATGAACGTCGCGGCCCGCGCCACGTGCGCGCCCGGCCCCGGCGAGGCCCAGCAGCCGGTGTGCGCGCCGTGCTCGATCGCCGCACCGACGACCCGGTGGTAGCCCGGGTGGAAGTCGACGGCGTCGACCCGGTGCCCCCACCGGTCGTGACTGCTGAAGACCGGCGGCGAGGTGTTGGCCAGTTCCGCGTCGCGCTGGAAGTCGGCCCGGCCGACCAGCTCACCGACGGTGGTCAGCGACGCGGCCGCCCACCCGGCGTCGTAGCGGGTCACCGCTTCGACGAGCGCCGGGTTGATCAGGTACTCGTTCAGTCCGGCGCGTGGCGGCACCTGGTTGACGACGTCATGGGTCACCGGAGCTCCTCGAGGACTGATCGTGCGGTGGCGGCCGCCGCGGCCCGGGCGGCTCGCAGTGCGGTCTGGTCACGTTCCAGACGGCCGGGCAGCGGATCGCCGAGCCGCGGTGCCAGCGCCAGCGTGCTCATCCCGTGTGACCATCCGTCGCGTACCTGCTGCAACGTCTCCCGGTAGCGGTGCGGACGGCCCCGGTACGCGGCGGCCAGTTCCGGGTTCATCCGGCGCAGATAGCGTTCGACCACGACGTCGGCGGCGCCGTAGGCGGGCTGCGTGCCCGGCGGCCGGGTGGCCAGCACGATCGCGTGGGTGGCGCCCCGCGCCGCCGCGGTGACGACCGGCACCGCCTCGACGATGCCGCCGTCGAGCCAGCGGCGGCCGCGCAGTTCGACCGGGTCTCCGGCGAGCAGCGGCAGCAGTCCCGACGCGTGCAGGCAGCCGACCAGATCGTCGCGGTCGGTGAAGTCGGTGAGCGCCTCGGCCCGCCCGGTGTCGACGTCGGTGGCGACCATGACGAGCCGTTCGGCGCCCTCGGCGCCCACCAGCGACCCGAACCCGAACAGCTCGTCGACCCGGCGGACCAGCAGCGGCCCGTCGATGACCGGCAGGCCACGCACCACGCGCCGTACGTCGATGAACTCGGGTGAGGAGAACACCTCGGCGTACGAGTCGGCCATCGGCCCGGCCGCCCCGACCGCGATCGCGGTGGCGTTCACCGCGCCCGCCGACGTACCGACGATCATGTCGATCGAGTCGAGGAAGCCCTCCTCCTCGATGACGGCGGCCATCGCGGCGGACACGATGCCGCGCATCCCGCCACCCTCGATGACCAGGGCGACCGTGGCACCGTCGTCGTTGTTCCCGGTGCGCCGGCGCTCGGTCAGCACCTGCTGGACGGTGGGTGTGCCCAGCCGCCCGAGCCGCGTGGCGGCCTTCCTGGTCGCGACGGCCGCGCGCTCGATCTGCGCGACCGTGCCCTCGGCCTTCTCCGGTGCCACGATCGTTCCCTGAGCGACCGCCACCAGGGTTTCGGCGCCGTCGTCACCGATCGCGTGCACCTCGCAGCGGCACGAGGCCCGGCGGCCGGACGCCAGCATCACGATGCCGTGCGCCCGCAGGGTCCGGCCGGTCGCCGGGGCGATGTAGTCGACGGTCAGCCCCGAGGTCGTGACCTTCTCTCCAAGAGCCGCCCCACCGGCGAACGCCAGCGCGGTGTCGGCCGCGTACGCCACGATGCCGTCATGCACCGCCCCGTCCTGGTTGCTGATGTCGGGCCGGATGTCCAGCTCGACGACGGCGCTGCCCTCTCCGAACGAGACGAGTCGCGTCCCGAGCATCCGGCTGACGGACTGGTCGGCGAGCACCCGTTGAGCGCCCGCCAGCGCGGATGTCACGGTCATCGATCTCCCCCACTGTATGCAACCCCGAGGGCCCGGAAACAGAACCCCCGGATGCCGTCGATCACGCCCGCCTGCTCGGCCCGGGAGGGCTCCGGGCTGTCCGGCCGGATCCACCCGGCCAGCGCCTCCGACACCGCGCCCATCACCGCCGACGACGCGAGCCGGGCGTCCTGCCATACGAAATCGCCGCTGACCAGCCCGTCGCGGATGATCTGCTCGCCGATGTCGGTGTAGGAGCCGCGATAGACCAGTCGCTCGGCCTCCACCACCGGGCTGACCGGCTCGAACAGCAGCGCCCACGCCATCCGCCGCCCCTGCAGCGCCCGTCCGCTGAAGATCCGGATCAACTCGCCGAGCCGCTCCGTGGCCTGCATGCCGGCGTCCGACACGGCCGTGCGCACCAGATCGACCTCGTGGGTGGCGGCGCTGCGGAACACCTCGGCGAGCAGCCGGTCACGGCTGTCGAAATACGAGTAGACGGACCCCACGCTGGCCTGACACCGGGACGCGATGGCGGCGACGGTGGCGGCCTTGAAGCCGTCCGCGGCGACGAGCGCCCGCGCCGCGCGCAGAAAACCGTCGCGCTTGTCCTCCGCGTTCTTCCTGGTCAACGCGGTCGGCCGGTAGGGCATCCGGTCTCCCCCAAGATCTGAATCCTGATTCACTTCAAGGCAAGGAGTGAATCACGGTTCAAATCAACAACGCAACTCTGGTACGCCCTGCGCACTCACCGATCGCACCACCGCGAACCGGGCCTACACCGCAAGCGATGCGGTCCGTCCGACCCCCGGCGCGCCCGCCGGGGCTGAGGGCGATCCCTCACCGGGCTACCACCGCGGACCGGCGCGGCTCCCCGGATCGAGCCTGACCCGATTGATCCACCCCGCATCCGGGCATGGATCGATACATGACTGTGGTGAAGAAGCGCTCCCGGCTGATCACCGTCGACGGCGTCGTCTACCGCTGGCGGGTCCGCCGCCGCCCCGCCCACCAGGGCCCGCTCTCGTTCGCGATCGAGCGCGCCGACCGCCGTGGCACCGTCCTGATCGCCACCGCCCCGGACACCCGCCCCACCGACTGGATGGGCACCGCCGCCCCGCCGGCCGTCCCACTGATGGTCGCCGCCATGATCCGAGAAGCCCACGGCCAGGGCTGGCGCCCCGAAACCCCCGGCCCCGCCTTCCCCCTGACCGTGCACCCCGAAATGTGGACCACCACCCCCACATGACCCGCTGTGTCACACCGCTGTCTCAAGGCAGCCGAGACAGCGGTGAGGCACAGCCACGAAGATCAGGCGAGGGCCGCGTGAACGAGGGCCGCCGCGCACGCCCGCGGGCCGGCCCGGGTCAGTTTCGACATGACCCCGAGCCGCACCGTCGGCGAGCTCATGCGGGGCTTCAGCACCGCCATGTCCGTCCTGCTGGTGGCCACCGGAGTGTCGATGCTCCTGATGACGCGCCACGGCCGGATCCTGGAACGGCCGCAGGCCGTCCTGGCGCTCGCGCTCCCCCTCGGGCTGCTGGCCCTGGCGGCGCTGCGGTTTCCCCGCGCCCCCGATCGTGCTCATGTCCGTCGCCACGGCGGCCTTCGCGGTGACGCTGCACGCCTTCCGCCGATGGGTTGCACCGGACCAGCCGATGTAATAAGAATGGTTACGATGGCGGCGAACAGCAGGGTGACGATAGCGGCGCACGCGTTGGCGTGGCTGGAGCTCGCGCGCAGGCGCGGCAAGCCGTGGCTGACCTCCGACGAGGTCGCCGCGAGCGTCAACACGAATCCGGTCATCCTCCGGCGCAGTCTCGGCGACCTGCGCGCCGCGGGCCTGGTCAAGGCGCGCCGCGGTTCGGGCGCGGGTTTCGCGCTGGCCCGCCCGGCCGAGGAGATCACCATGCTCGACGTGTGGAACGCGGTCTCCGCCGAGCCGCTGCTGGCCCTGCACAACTCCGAGCCCAACCTGGAGTGCCCGGTCGGCGCGGGGATCCGCCCGGAGCTGACCGACGTCTACGACGAGGCGACCGAGGCGTTCCGGGCGTCGCTGTCACGGCGCACGATCGCGAGCATGCTGGAGAGGATCCTGAAGTGATCGTGGAGCTGCGGCAGTACACGCTGCGACCCGGACGGCGCGACGACCTGGTCGAGCTTTTCGACGCCGAGTTCGTCGAGTCGCAGGAGGAGCTCGGCATGGCCGTGCTGGGCCAGTTCCGCGACCTCGACGATCCCGACCGGTTCGTCTGGCTGCGCGGCTTCGCCGACATGGGCGTACGACTGCGGGGGTTGCAGGAGTTCTATGGCGGCCCGGTGTGGAAGGAGCATGGCCCCGCCGCGAACGACACGATGGTCGACTCCGACGACGTCCTGCTGCTCCGCGCGCTCGTGCCCCCGCCGGCGACCGCACGCGAGGGCGGGAGATCCGAGATCAAAATCACCATCTGGTACGCGGAAAGCCCGTTCGACGACACCGTCGCCGGCCTGGTCCCGGACGCCATCGCCGCCTTCACGACGGAGTATGCGGCGAACGACTTCCCCGCCCTGCCGGTGCGCGAGGGTGAGCACGCGTTCGTCTGGCTGACCCGTGACACCGTCGACGTCGAGCCGCCGGATGGGCTGGAAGTGATCAGGACCGAGCGGCTGCGGCTGCACCCGACGGCCCGTTCGGGGATCCGCTGACCCGGTCACGCCCGATAGGCGAGCACCAGCTGCAGCTCGAACCGGATCCGCGGATCGTCCAGGTCGTCCCCGAGCAGCTCGCGCATGCGGTTGAGCCGGTAACTGACCGTCTGCGGATGCACGAACAGCTCGGCGGCCACGGCCGTACGCGATCCCCAATGCCGTAACCAGCTGGAAAGCGTGACCAGGAACGCCTCGCGCTGGCTGTCGCGAAGCCCCGCGAGGGGCGCCAGCCGCCGTGTCGTGAGCACCGCGAGCGCCCCGGGTTCGCCGCGCAGCGCCAACGCCGCGAAGTGGTCGTCGACGAAGACCGGCTCAGGACCGGAAGTGATCAGCTCGGCGGTGCGCTCGGCCAGCCGGACGGCCTGCGGCACCTCGGTCCACGACAGCGCCGGCCCCACGACCGCGTCCCGGCCGTGCAGTGCCTCGGCGAGCACCGCTCGCTCGGCACGGACCCCGGCCCGCAGCAGCAGCACGGCGTCACGTCCGCGCTCGGCGACGACACCGTCCGCACCGAACCGGAACCGGGCGTCGCGGGCCTGGTCAGGCGGCAGCAGCACCGGGACGATCGCGTCGACGGCGGGCCAGCCGATCCCGGCCGCGGCCTCCCGGACGACCTCGGGCGGGCTGCCCCCGGCGAGCAGCAGATCAGCGAGCTGACGGCGTCGCCGGTCGCCCTCGCCGGCCTGTTCGCGCAGCTGGCGGGCCAGGCCGTCGGTGCAGGCGGTGGCCAGCTCGTCGATGAACGCGCTGGTCGCGTCGGCCAGGTCGATCACCTCGGCGACGCTGACCGGCCGCTGCTCGCTCAGTGCCAGGGTGGCCTCGCGCAGCAGCAGCCGGGCCGCGATCCGCAGCGACGCGAGCACGGTCTCCGGGCCGCGGTTCTCCCTGGCCTCGGCCGCGCCGAGCCCGACGAACACCTCGCGGATGCGGGGCGGCAGGGCAGGCTCGTCGGTCCGGGCGAGATCGACGAAACGATCAAGGGCGACCTTCACGGCGGTACGCACGTCGCGCTGGAACTTCTCACCGGCGGCAGCGGCACCCGTGTTCTCTCCGACCGCGTCGGAGATGGCCCGCACCGCGTCGGGCAGGCGGGGCCGCATGGCGATCTTGAAGTCGCCGGGCAGGTTGAGCCAGGGTGTAGTCATCGCCACCGATTTTGTCACGCCGTGCTAAGTAACCCGGCGATTCTTGCTGTTTCGCCGATGATGCTTCGGCGCGGCCCACAGACGACGATGGTTCGAGTAGGACCCCCGCGACCTGAGGATCAGCCCGTGAAACATCGCCTTTCCCGCCAGCACGTCGTCGACATGTGCCGGACGATGCTCGACCGTGGCTACCTGAAGGCGACCGAGGGCAACGTCTCGGTCCGCATCCCCGGCCACGAGCTCTACGCGGTGACGCCGAGCAACTACGACTACGACAAGATGCGCGTCGAGGACATCTGCATCGTCGACTTCAACGGCAAGCACGTGCCCGACCCGGGTGGCGCCGGCGGCCTGGTCCCGTCGATCGAGTGCGGCATGCACGCCAACGTCTACCGCGAGCGGCCGGACGTCAACGCGATCGTGCACACCCACCAGCCATATGCTTCCGCGCTGGCCTTCCTCCGCAAGCCGATCCCGGCGCTCACCGACGAGCAGGTCCGCTTCCTCGGCAAAGAGGTCGCGATCATCGACTACGCCCCGTCCGGCACCGGCTTCCTGGCGAAGAACGTGCAGAAGAAGGTCGCGAGCGGCGACAACGCGTTCATCATCGCCAACCACGGCGTCGTGGCGCTCGGCACCGACCCGGCCCGCGCGGTGTTCAACATGGCGCTGCTGGAGAAGGTGTCGATCGCCTACCTCATGGCGCTGACCAGCGAGGCCGGCAAGGTCTACACGATCCCCGACACGATCCGTGAGATCGCCTTCAGCAAGCTGAAGAAGGACGAGAAGCGGATCGCCGCGCAGATCACCGAGGCCGTCGAGCCGGTCCGCGTGCCCGACGAGGAGGAGCTGCCCACGAGCGGCACCGTCGAGGCGCCCGCCGAATCCGCGAGTTCCGCCGAACTCGGCTACTCGATCAGCGAGTATCTCGACGTGGACGACACCATCCGTCGCCTCAAGGCCCTGGTCGCCCAGCCGTTGCGCGGTCTGCGTCACGACGCCCTGCTCGACACGCTGAACTACTTCGAGACTAAGTGCACGGCCTCCAAGGAGATCACCGAGCGGGCCAAGAAGCGCATCCCCGGCGGTGTGCAGCACAACCTGGCCTTCAACTACCCGTTCCCGCTGGCCGTCGACAAGGCCGAAGGCGCCTACCTCACCGACCGCGACGGCAACGTCTACATCGACTTCCTGCAGGCCGGCGGCCCGACGATCCTGGGCAGCAACTACGCCCCGGTCAACGAGCGCGTCGCCGAGGTGATCCGCGAGTCCGGCCCGGTCACGGGCCTGTTCCACGAATACGAGCTGAAGCTCGCCGAGATCATCAACCAGTACATGCCGCACATCGAGATGTACCGGTCGCTCGGCTCCGGCACCGAGGCCGTCATGGCCGCTGTCCGCGCGGCGCGGGCGTTCACCAAGAAGAAGATGGTCATCAAGGTCGGCGGCGCCTATCACGGCTGGTCCGACACCATGGTCTACGGCCTGCGCGTCCCCGGCTCGTTCCGGATGAACGCCAAGGGCATCCCGTTCGGCGCGACCGGCCGCACCCGTGAGGCGTTCCCGCACGACCTGGGCCTGCTCAAGCGCAAGCTCATCGAGAACCGGGTGCGTGGCGGCACGGCGGCCGTCGTGGTCGAGCCGCTCGGCCCCGAGTCGGGCACCCGCCCGGTCCCGAAGGGCTACAACGCCGCCGTCCGCAAGCTGTGCGACGAGTTCGGCGCCCTGCTGATCTTCGACGAGGTGGTGACCGGCTTCCGCACCGGCCTCGGCGGCGCGGCCGGCTACTTCGGCGTCACCCCCGACCTGACCGTGTTCGGCAAGGCCGTCTCCGGCGGTTACCCGATGGCCGGCGGTGTGGGCGGGCGATCCGACGTCATGGCGGTGTTCGGCTCAGGGCTCGACGGCAAGCACGGCGCGCACATCCAGGTCGGCGGCACCCTGTCCGCCAACCCCCTGTCCTGCGCGGCCGGCTACTTCGCGATCCAGGAGATGGCCCGCACCAACGCCCCGGTCATCGCCGGGCGCGCCGGTGACCGGCTGACCCGCGGCCTGCAGAGGCTGATCGACAAGTACGGCCTGCCGTACGTCGCCTACAACCAGGGCTCGATCGTGCACCTGGAGTCCAGCGGCGTGCTGATGCTGGACATGCGCAATCCGATCAAGCTGTTCAAGGAGAACAAGGGCCGCAAGACGCTGATGGAGCAGATGGGCGCTGCCTACGCCGCCCACGGCATCATCACGCTGGCCGGTTCACGCATGTACACCTCGATGGCCGACACCGACGAGGTCATCGACGACGCGCTCAGCCGCTTCGACCAGGTCTTCGCGCAGGTCGAGGGAGTCTGACCTTGGCCATCCCGCCGCAGATCCTGGCGATCGACCTCGGTACGTCGGGGATGAAAGCCGCGCTGGTCGCCGCCGACGGCACGGTGACCGGCTGGGCCGAGCGTCCGGTCCCGCTCGTCGTGCTGCACGGCGGCGGCGCCGAACAGGACCCGATCGCGTGGTGGGACGCGCTGGCCGAGGTCGTCGCCGACCTCGGCCGCGACTTCCCGGACCATCTGCGAGCGGTAACGACGATCTGCTCGTCGACGCAGGGCGAGGGCACGATCGCGGTGGACGCCGCCGGCAACCCGCTGACCAGGTGCATCAGCTGGCTGGACATGCGCGGGGCACCGCACCTCCGGCGTCAGTTCGGCGGCTTCCCGTCGTACGACGGGATGTCGGTCCTGAAAATCGCCCGCTGGCTGCGCCTGACCGGTGGCATGCCGTCGGTGACCGGTAAGGACCCGGCTGCGCACATGCTGCTCGTCCGCGACGACATGCCGGACGTGTACAGAAAGACCAGAACCTTCCTCAACGTCCTCGACTGGATCAATCTGAAGCTGACCGGCCGCACGGTGGCGACCGTCGACTCGATCCTGACCTCGTGGGTGACGGACAACCGGAAGGCCCCATCCATCCGGTACTCCCCCGCCTTGGTCTCCGCCAGCGGGATCGACGCCGACAAGTTCCCACCGATCGTGGCCTGCACCGAGGTGATCGGCACGCTTGCCCCCCACGCTGCCGATCACCTCGGCCTCCCCCGCACGGTGCAGGTCGTGGCAGGCGCCATCGACAACACCGCCGCGGCGATCGGCGCCGGCACGATCCACGACAACGAGACCCACCTCTACCTGGGCACCTCGTCATGGATCGCCGCACACGTGCCGAAAAAGAAGACCGACATAACCACCGGCATCGCCTCGATCCCGTGCGCGATCCCCGACCGGTACCTGATGACGGCGCTGCAGGCCACAGCCGGCGCCAACCTCACATGGCTGCGCGACAAGATCGTCGAATACGACGACCCGATCGTCAGCGCCGGCCACGTCTCCCGCGACGAGGGCACCATCTTCGACGCCTTCGACAAAATCATCCCAGGTGTCCCCGCCGGAGCGAACGGCGTGATCTACACCCCATGGCTGTACGGCGAACGGGCCCCGGTCGACGACCCGAACCTCCGGGCCGCGTTCCTGAACATCTCCCTCGACACCACCCGCTCCGACCTGCTACGCGCCGTCTTCGAGGGCGTAGCCCTGAACACACGCTGGCTGGCCAGGGCCGTAGACAAATTCCTCGGCACCCCGGTCAAGTCAATGGTGATCACCGGCGGAGCCGCCCGCTCAGACTCGTGGTGCCAGATCTTCGCCGACGTCCTGGGCGTAGAAATCCGCCGAGACGCCAACCCGGTGACCGTGAACGCCAGGGGAGCCGGCTGGATAGGCGCGGTGGGCGCCGGCCTGATCTCCTTCAACGACATCCCAGCCCTGACCAGAAACGACCACGTCTTCACCCCGGGCGCCGACCACACCCGATACCTGGAGATCTACGACATCTACCAGGACCTGCACAAACGCCTGGCCCCGGTCTACCGCCGCCTGAACAGCCCGGCCTCCTGACCGTCCGGGGTGGCCGGCCGCCACCGGCCGCCCCGGGCTCCGGCTCTCCCGCCCGCTGCCCACTACCCCGCCACCTGTCGCCGCTCATCGCCCCACCGGGCCGCCACGGGCCCTGGCACTTCACCCCACCCGGCCGCCACAGGCCTTGGCACTTCACCCCACCGGGCCGCCACAGGCCCTGGCACTTCACCGCACCCGGCCGCCACAGGCCACATCAGGGTCTGGCGCCTGCCTCGCGCGGCCCCGTCGCCTCGGCGCCATCCGGGACTCGGGCCTTCAAATGAGGTGGTGTCGCCCGCTCCTGCTCACTGAACCGACGCAGCGCCCCGGTTCGACCACGCTCGGCCCCGTCCCACTCAGCGTTGCGCTGCCGCCCGTGGTTACGTCCACCGAAGAGGTGTACGACCCGGACTTTCTGTGATGAACGGGGCGGCCACCGCAGATCCCTCGGATTGCTTGAAGATCACGAAGGAGAGACCTGCGATGGCCGCAGAACCGAGTTCGGACCTTGCCGGTTTGCTGGGCGCATTCGGACTCCGCGAGCCCTGATGTGCTGCAGTCCCTGGTCAAGACGTTCGCCGACGCGTTGATGTCCGCCGAGGCCGATGCCCTCCGCGGTGCCGGTTACGGCGAACGCACAGCCGAGCGGACCTCTCGCGCAACGGCAACCGCCGGCGGGAGTGGGACACCAGAGTCGGCACCATCGAGCTGGCCGTTCCGAGGCTACGGTCCGGTTGCGGGAACACCGCCGCCGCGCCGAGCAGGCTCTGGTCAGCGTCGTGGCGTACCAGGTGTCAGCCGGTTTCAGCGCCACTCCCAGAAGCTGCTCCGCGTTTGGAGGCGAGCCACGCTGTCCAGTGGAGTATCTGGTCTCGCTGGTGCCGCCCGGCACGTCGTAGGGAGTTGAAGTCGGGCAACGCGATGTCGAGACGGCCGAAGGCGACCTCAGGCCGGGAACCGGGCGGTGGATTCCAGTCGTTGACCTGAACGACCAAGCACATCCACGAAGACTCCGGAGAGCCCTCGAAGAGGTAAGGCATCAAGGCGAACGTCTCCCCGCCTTGCGGATGAAGGCCCTTCGCGGTGCGGCTGAACCCTCGCTGCTCAGCGGTGCTGATCAGCATCGTCAGCTCGTCGCTGGACACCACCCGCAGATCCGCGGGCACGGGTAGTCCCCACCATGACTGCACTGATCTCCGCCTGATGCCGCGACCGAACAACCGGATCAACCCACGCCTCCTCCATCGACACGTATGGTTTCACGCTCCGGGTCGCCGGCATGGGCTCTGACGTCACGCGGCTGACGTTGAGGATCGGCACTGGCGTCGAGGTCGACCCGGCGAGTCAGGACACCCACCACCAGCCGTCGCCGACCTCGCGTTGCGGGCGGCCGAAGTCGCCCTCGGCGGTGGCTACGACGGTCTGGGCGGTGGGTGGCGTGGTGAAGTAGGCGAGGCCGGTGCCCGACTCGGCTCGCCAGTTCTGCCACATCTGCACGAAGAGCACGTCACGGCTGGCGTAGGCGTAGGCGGACGGGGACAGCGAGCGCACCTCCGGCGGCAGGGTCAGCCTGCCGTTCAGGCGGCCGGCACGGTATTCCCCGGCCAGTGCGGCCAGCGCGGCGCGATGGCTTCTGTACTGGTGGTCGACGTAGTCGCCGTGCGAGTCCTGGCGGGTGGCGACGACGATGGCGGTGACGGTGAGGACGAGGCTCACCGCGGCCACTCCCCATGAACGTTGCACGCAGGCGGTCAGGATGACGGTGATCGACACCAGGGCGACCAGGAGGAACGCCACCAGCAGGATCGACACGCCGACGTAGAAGCCGCCGACCAGAGGAGCTTGAGCGCGCCGGATCTGCGGGACGAGCAGCAGCCAGCCGGCACAGCTGAGGGCTATCTGGAGCAGCCCGCGACGGCTCCACACCGGCGTCCCGCGCCGGGCGGGCTCCGGGGCCGGTGGATCGCCCGAATCCCACAGGAAGGTCATCCGCGTTTCACCATCGGCGTTGAGATTCCCCCGAATACTCATGGCGGAGATCGTGCGCCCGTTCCCGCCGTCCGTGGAAGGCCGTGCGCTAAACCTCCACACAACCTGCCAGCCGGAGGCCGCGCAACATCGTCTCCAGGTACCGCCGGGTCAACAATGGCCTCTCGTCCGGCGTCGCGTGCACCGAACCGGCGAAGACCACGCCGCACATCAGGCGAACGACGTCCTCGGGGGTCAGGTCGGCGCTGACCGCGCCCGCGGCGCGAACCCGGTCGAGCAGCAGGCCGCTCGTCGTGGTCAGGCGGTTCACCAGCTCTGCCGTCTCGGGCAGCGCGTGCTCCGTGGCCGCGACGACCGGCTGGACCGCGGCGTCGGCCAGCTGGGCGTCGATACCGGCCGACAGGTAGCCGGCGAACGCCTCCCACGGGTCCCCGCCGGCGAGAGCCTCGCCGGCCGCCTCCGCGAGGCGTTCCAGGGCGGGCCGGGCGATCGTCTCGAGCAGCGCCTCCGGGGTGGGGAAATGGCGGTAGACGGTGGCTACGCCGATGGACGCCACGCGGGCGACGTCGTTGAGGCGCAGCGGTGTCCCGTCGTCCACGAACCGCCGGGCCGTGTCGACGATGTGCTGCCAGTTGCGGGCCGCGTCCTTGCGCAGCGGGGAGACCGTCACGTGACGAGCATAACCGGATAGCTCATCCACCTCGTGCTACGTTGAAGCGGATAGGTCATCCATTTCAGGGAGGCGAATGATGGAGTCCATCGACGTGGGCGGTCGCACCCGCACGTACACGCTGGTCACCCCGGACAGCGGCGACTACGACCGGCTGTTGCTGGTCTTCCACGGCTCCACGCAGAACGCCGGGGTGTTCCGGAAGTTCACCGGCGACTCCTTCGACCACCTGCCCGGCACCGCGGTCGCCTACCTGGACGGGTTCCGCGGCAACTGGAACGACGCCCGCAAGGCCAGTCGCTTCCCGGCCCGCACGCAGGACATCGACGACGTGGCGTTCGCCGAGGCCGTCGTCAAGCGGGCCGCCGACGGCCGGGAGACGTACGCCGCGGGCTACTCCAACGGCGGCGGCATGGTCATCCGGCTGCTGCACGAGCGCCCCGATCTCATCGCCGGCGGCGCCGTCATCGCGGCCCAGCAGCCGGCGCCGGACAACCTGCTGGTCCCCGGCCTGCCGGTGGTTCCGAAACCGGTGCTGCTGATCCACGGCACGAAGGACCGGATCGTGCCGTACGCCGGCGGCGAGATGGCCGCCTGGGCGCGCGTCGCGTTCCGGGTGGGCGGCGGCATGCTGTCCGCGCCGGAGACCGCCGCCTACTTCGCGCACCGCAACGGCATCACCGCTCCCCCGGTCACGACGGAACTGCCGGCCGGCGGCCGGAGCAGGACGACCGTGAGCCGCACCGACCACCGGCAGGACGGACGCCCGCCGGTGACGCTCTACACCGTGCACGGCGGCGGGCACACCATCCCCGGACCGAAGCCGTCCCCCGCCCTGATGGGCCGTACCGCCACCGATCTGGACGCGGCGAGGGCGATCGCCGGGTTCTTCGGCTTCTGAGCCGCTGTCAGCCACGGCACATAGGCCACCACGTACACCGTCGCGTCGTACCAGGTGTGCCGGTAGTGCTTCGGATCGCCGTCCTCGAGGGCCAGCCACTCGAATTTGAGGATGCCCGCGGCGAACAGGGCACCGGCGCCTTCGAGACGGTCCCGGCCGCCTTTGCGCGTATCGGTCCAGAGTTCGTCGAACACCTGACGCACGGCCTCCGGTGTGATCGCCTCGGGTTCCACTTCATCGGTGACCCATCCCCCCGCATAGACGTCCGTCGCGGGCCCACGACTTTAGCGATGATCGATGTGCGCGCGGACGCCCGTACCGGACAGGCCGGGATCTGGATCTCCCGGGCCTGGTCCGGCTGAGCTGACGGATACGGTGAGGGGGATGCATGCCCTCGTCGAAAGCGTCCGGGAGTTCGCCGGCCGGGTCCTGCGACCCGCCGCCCTGCACACCGACCGCTCCGCCGTGCCCGCGGCGTTCCTCGAACAGCTCGGCTCGCTCGGTGCGCTCAACCATCTCGCCCCGGTCGAGTACGGCGGCGCCGGACTCTCCCGCGGCGACGACCGTGAGCTGCACGAAGTCCTAGCCGGAGCCTGCCTCAACACCTGGCTCGTCTGGGCGCAGCATGCGTCCCTCGTGGGCCGGCTCGTCGCCGCCGGCAAACCGGCGAGCGACCTCGCCGAACGGGTGCTGCGTGGCGAGATCGTCCTCGGGGCAGGCGTCAGCGATGTGCGGCGCTACCCCGAGAGATACATCAGAGCCGATCGTACGGACGGAGCATGGCACTTCGGCGGCACGGTGAGCTGGGTCAGCGGCTGGGGACTGAACCAGGCCCTCGTGGTGACCGCCGTCGAGCCGCCCGCGACCGTCGTGACGGCGCTGCTCCCGATCGGTGACGGCATGCACGCCACTCCCCTGGAACTGGCCGCGGTCGCAGGCAGCCGCACCGAGCGGGTCGTGCTGGACTCGGTCCGGGTGCCCGACGAGCACGTCCTCGCGATCCAGACACTCGCCGAGTGGGCGCACGCCGATCACGCCGCAGGCAGCGACGCCCGGCCCCACCTCTTCGGGTTCGCTTCGGCCGTACTCGATGAGCTGGCAACCTCGGCCGACCCGCTGGCGCAAGCGGTGGCAGCCACCTGGACCCCGTCGATCGCGCGAATGCGCGCCGAGGCCTACGGCCTGGCCGACGAGGCCGTGAGGGCCGGTGGCGGCCCGCACCGCGTGGCCGAACGCCTGGCCGTCAAGATCGCCGTCGGGGACGCGCTGACCGCCCTGACCCGCGCCCTGCTCGCGGCCCGTGCCGGGCGGGGTCTCAGCCTCGGCGACACCGCGCAGATGTACGCCCGGCAGGCGCTGTTCCTGCAGGTCCAGGCGCAGTCACCGCTGACCCGCGAGGCTCAGCTCACCCACCTGGCGTCACTGGGCGAGCACGCGGCGGATCTCGGTCGACACGGCTGGTGAGGTGATCGGCGCCCAGGCCGTGAACAGGTCGGTGAAGTAATCGCGGTGCTCGGCCAGCAGCGACGGGTCGTGTTCGAGCACGTCGAGCTCGTTGACGGTCGACAGATCGACGAACGGGGTCAGCTGCCAGTCGGCGAGCCGCACCACCGTGCCGGTGAAACGGTCGGTGATCTGATGCGTGGCCGCCAGGTCGGGCCATGACCGATCGCGATCACACGCGGCGTACAGGTAGACCAGTTCTTCGGCGTGCGGCCCGACCAGATCGCGCAATGTCTCGCGTTCACGCCAGAACAGCAGTGCCAGGTCGAACCCGTCGGTGCCGTAGGCCGCGTGCGTCAGCCCGGCGAACTGAACGTGCTGGTCATGGCCGAGTGCCGCGAGCCGCTGCTGGACCCGGCAGAGGTGGGCGTAGAGGGTGCCGCCCGGATGCTTGACGGTCTCGGTTCCGCGTTCCCGCAGCCACGCCCGGACTTCCGCATCGACACTCATGGCCCGAATGTACGACCATGATCAACGAACCGCCACCACCCTCAACCCGTTTGCACGATCCGTGACGCCCTGACAGCGTGTCGCGTATGGGAGCCCTGGACGCGGTGGCCGGGTCAACGGGTGGACCGGTCATGCCCGCGTCTACGGCATCTGCGTGAGTGTGGCGGGGCGGGCGCGTCCCCGTACCGCCGGAAAGGTCCTCGTCCTTCCCGCCGGCGGCGGAATCAGAATGGACGGCGGGTAGGAACACCCGATGTCGTGACGGACAGGTACCGGTCGTGAGGAGCGCCACCCCGCATCCGGCTACAGACCGGCCTTCTTGACACCGTATTCGGCCTGCTTGGTGGTGAATCCCTCGAACTTGAGCTGCCGGATCAGGCCCGAACGCGAGAACGAGCTGAAGTCCAGGTACTCGGCTGCCTTCTTGGCGGCCTGGTCGTTCCAGTTCGCCTTCTGCGCGTCCACGCCGAAGGTGGCGTCCTTGGTGGAGAACCCCTCGAACTTGAGCTGCTTGATCAGTCCCGTACGGGAGAAAGCCGAGAATTCGAGGTAGCTGGCGGCCTTCTCGACGGCGTTCTCCTGGGCGACGGTCAGCTTCTTGGTGGGCTCGGCAACCGGCTCCGGCTCCGTGGTGGCCTCGGTGGTGGGTGCGGCCGCGGGCTCGGTGGTCGCCGCCTGCTCCGGCGTGTCGATGGGCGCGGCGGGAATCTCCACAGCGGTGGTGGTCACGGCGACGGGTGTCGCGATGGGCGTGCCGCCGCCCCCACCGGTGGCGGCGCCGATGATGACCAGACCGAGGAATACGCCGCCAGTGACCAGACCGGCCTTCTTGTGCGGGCCCATCGGCCTCTTCGGAGCCGGGGCGGAAGCGTACTGGGGAAAGGACATCAGAGTTTCTCCTTGCGTGCGAACCGGAGCGTGGACGTGCGCTTCGCGGCCGCCACCAAAGTAGAGGCCGCCGGATGCGGATCAAATCCGCTGGATGTACAGGGGCTCCGCCTTCAAGAACGACTACCTCATGGACGTTGATCCGGTTCGCCGGACCGATGGGAGGACGCCGGTGAGTACGGTCACGGCTACAGCTCGTGGACGGTGCGGGCCTCGGTGTCGTAGGAGCGGGCCGCGACACAGTGGCCGGACAGAGGGGGAAGGCCCGCCAGCAGCGCCAGAGCGTCCGACCGCTGTGGAACCGGCAGGTTGAGGGCCAGGCTGACGTGCGGCACCCAGGCCGACGGCTCGTACAGCGGATTGATCGAACCGGCCGACCGCCACACCAGCGCATGCAGCAGACGCAGCTCAGGGGACTCGGCCGGTCGCACCAACGCCCGTCCGAGCAGGTGAACCGGCCCGAGAGTGACCGGCAGTGGCAGGTCGAGTCCGGGCAGGTCGTCCAGCGACCCGGTGGTGACCAGCGTGATGTGCGGCCGGTTGGTGGGATGCCGGTGTGTCGCGAGGCTGCGCAGCCCGGCGGCGTGCAGCGATTCCCACAGGTCACGGACCGCGGATTCGAGGCGGTCGTCGAGCAGCAACTCGATGGTGAGCACGGTCACTTTCACACTGTCACAGATCGGCGGCGTGATCTGTCTAAGAGGGCGAGCAACTAAACACGACAGAGGAGTCAGTCATGGAAGCTCGCCTCGACCTGTTCAGCAACCCGGTCGCCGGAAAGATCATGAAGCACTTCACCGCGGCCGGTAAGGCGGTGAAGGACGCCGGTCTGCCCGAGTCGACGCGGGAGCTGGTGCTCCTGCGGGTGAGTCAGATCAACGGCTGCGGGTTCTGCGTCGACATGCACGCCAAGGACGCCGCCGCCGCCGGTGAGACCGCCCAGCGGCTGCACCTGGTGGCGGCCTGGCGGGAGGCGACGGTGTTCACCGACGCCGAGCGGGCCGCGCTCGAACTCGCCGAGCAGGGCACCCGGATCGCGGACGCCGCGGGCGGGGTGCCCGAGGAGGTGTGGGCGAACGCGGCGAAGCACTACGACGAGAACCAGCTGGTGGCACTGGTGGCGACGATCGCAACGATCAACGCGTTCAACCGGTTCAACGTGATCGTGCAGCAGCCGGCCGGGTGGTACCAGCCGGGTCAGTTCGCGTGACCTCGATCGACGAGACGACGGCGGCGGCCGGTTACCGGCCGCTGCTGTTCTCCATCGCGTACGGCATGACCGGCTCGGTCGGCGACGCCGAGGACATCGTGCAGGACGCCATGCTCGGCCTGGTCAAGGCGAAGCGGTCGGGCACCGCGGTGTCGAACGTGAAGGCGTACCTGACGACCGCCGTGACCCGGCTCGGCATCAACCACCTGGGGTCGGCGCGGGTACGCCGCGAGACGTACGTCGGCGCGTGGCTTCCGGAGCCGCTGGTCGACTCGGGTCCGGCCGAGCACGCCGAACTCGCCGACTCACTGTCGATGGCGTTCCTCGTACTGCTGGAGTCGTTGTCGCCCGTCGAACGGGCGGTGTTCATGCTGCGTGAGGTGTTCGGCTACGGCTACCCGGAGATCGCCGGGCTGGTCGGCAGGTCGGAGGCGAACTGCCGCCAGATCTTCACCCGGGCCCGGCAGCGTATCCACACCGGTCCGCCCGAAGCCGGCAGCGGCGCACGCCGGGCCGAGGCCGCCGAACTCGCCGACCGCTTCTTCACCGCGGCGGCCGGCGGCGACATCGACGTGCTGATGGAGCTGCTGGCACCGGACGTGGTGCTGATCGGCGACGGCGGCGGCAAGGCGCAGGCCCTGGCGACTCCGCCGGTGGGCCGGCTCGCGGTGGCCCGGCTCTTCGCCGGCCTCTTCCGCCGCTTCCTGCGGATCGGCGTCACCCTCAGCCCGGCCTGGGTGAACGGCCAGCCGGGCGCGGTCTTCCGCGACGCCGGCGACCGGGTGGTGGCGGTGATGTCGCTGGACGTGGCCGACGGCATGGTCCATGTGGCGAGGTCGGTGGTCAACCCCGACAAACTCGGCCATCTCGGTCCGGTCTCGAATCTGGGGCTTCGCCGAGAACCGGACCATATGGTACGGAAGGAGCAGCCTTCAAACGCAGCCCGGACAGTCCCGTAGCGTCGGCGCGACGGGGCTGCGGCGCAAGGCCGCAGCGCGACCGCCGGGCCGGATGCGGTGGCTGAGGGCTACCCACCCAACTCGTGCAGCCGATCCTCGATCAGATCGCGCATCCGTGCGTGGCGTTCACGGAGCAGCCCGGTCAGGCGTTCGATCTCGACGAGCGCGGCCTCACGTTCGGCGGCCAGGCCGTGCACCGCGGTGGCGTGCAGGTGGCGGGCATCGCCGTCGATGGTGGCGGCCCGGAGCTCGGCGTCGCTGGTCACCTGGTCGGCCTTGGCGCGCGCGGCGTCGAGCAGTTCCCGGGCCTTCTGCTCGGCCTCACGCAGATGGTCGTCGGCGTGGCGCCGGGCGACGGCCAGCACGCGGTCACCGCCTTCGGAGGGCCGCTGTTCCTCCCGGGCCCCCTCACGCGCTCGCGCTTCCTCCCGGGCTCGCGTGAGTTCGGCCTCGAGTGTGCGGGCCCGCTGCTCGGCCCGCGCCTGCTCGGCCCGCGTCCGCTCCAGCTCCGCCGCGAGACCGGCGGCGACACCGGCCGCCTCCGGTTCCGGCGCGGCCCGCTGGAGGCGTTCGCGCAGCGCGCGGTTCTGGCCGTTGAGGCGGGTGAAGGCTCGCTCGGCCACGCCGAGGAACGCGTCGACCTGCTCTCTGTCGTAGCCGCGTTCACCCGGGAGGGGGTCGCGGAACTCCATGTTGTGGATGTCCGCCGGGGTGAGGGGCATGGTGGATTCCGTTCGGCGTGCAGGCGTACAGGGCGCGGTCAGATCGGGGGCAGGGCGCGGAACACGGTCGCCTGCACGGGCGCCGACGGGACGAGGCGGACCAGCCCGTCGGCGTGGATCAGGTGATGGTCGGGAAAGTTCACCGAGCGCAGCGCGAACCCGCCCGCCGACGCCACCGGGCAGAACGTGGCGTCGTACCGGAAAAGGTCGTTCTGCTCGGCCCGTTCCACCAGCAGGACGTAGTTACGATGCCGCAGATAGAAGCCGGGGAACTCGGCCGATTCGAACGAGACGCAACGGCCGTCGCCGAGCCCCTGCCGCACGGTGAACCGCCCGCTCGGACCCTTGGCCGTGCCGTCGGCCTCGATCCGGGCGACGAAGTCACGGTTGCGCAGCCGGTATCCGTTCACCCCGGCCATCCCGACGCCGACGGTGCGGCCGACGGTGAAGGCCGGGTCCGGCACGGGTGAGGCGGCCGTCCGGCTCGGGGTGGCCGTGCCGCGACCGGGCCGGCCGGTGCCCTCGGCGCGAACCCCCTCGACGTCGCGGGTGGGCTCGGCCGGCTCGGTGGGCGGCGCCGGAAGCAGGGAGACGGGCGGTGTCTCCACGGCGGGCGACGAGCGTGGTGGCGGCGGCTGCGCGAACACCGGTGGCTGAGACGGTTCCTCGCCGAGCACCACGATCGCCGCGACGCCGTAGCCGAGCACGGCCAGAGCGGTCGCCCCGACGAGCATCAGCACCGGGCGGCGGGACGGTCGTGGCGGCGGCGGGACCGTTTCGAGGTCGTCGGCCTTCGTCATCTGGTGTGGGGCTCCTGGTCACGACAAAGGTCTGTGGTCGGGGTGGCAACGCGTCCCTGACAACGTTGTCAACGGAGTGAACGCGAGCCACCCATCGTTGTCAACTGATTGTTTCAGGCAGGTTTGTCAACCGTGGTCAGCGAAGCGTATCGACGATCGCGCTGCACTGACATCGTTGTCCGGCTCTGGCGGGGCGTTTACTCTTTAGCCGGTCAGCATCCGGGGGTGAGAGCCGGCGGCATCACGGGGGCGAGGAGCGGCGTGGCACCGGAACGAACGTCCCGTGGGCGGGGCAGCGGCCGGCCCACGATGAACGACGTCGCGAAGATCGCGAAGGTCAGCCTCAAGACGGTGTCCCGTGTCGTCAACAACGAGGAGAACGTCTCCCCTCTGCTGGTCGCCCAGGTGCGCAGCGCGATCGAGATCCTCAACTACAGCCCCGACATCGGGGCCAGCACCCTGCGGCGCAGCGATCGCCGTACCGAGATGATCGCGCTGCTGCTCAAGGACGTCGGCAATCCGTTCTTCGCCACCCTGCACCGGGCCGTGGACGACGAGGCCCGTGACCGCGGCGTACAGGTGATCACCGGCAGTCTCGACGAGTGCTCCAAACGCGAACGTGAACTGGCCCGCGCCATCACCATGCGCCGCGCCGACGGCCTGATCATGGCGACCGTCAGCGCTGACCAGAGCTATCTGGCGTCGGAGCTGCGGGTGGACACCCCGGTGGTCTTCGTCGACCGCCCCGGTCACGGCTTCCCCGGCGACACGGTGCTGGCCACCAACGTCCTGGGCGCCACCGAGGCCACCCGGCACCTGATCACACACGGACACCGCCGGATCGCGTGCCTCAGCGACCACGTCCGGATCCCGACGGCCAAGCTCCGCCAGGAGGGTTACCTGGCCGGCCTGCGTGAGGCCGGCATCGAGCCCGAGGATCGCCTGATCCTCTCCGACCTGGGTTCCGAGGCGCTCGCCGAGAGCCGCGTGCTGGAACTGTTCCACCGCCCGGACCCGCCGACCGCCCTTTTCACCGGCCAGAACGCGGTGACCGTCGGCGCGGTGCGCGCACTGCGCCGCCTCGGCCTTCACCGCACCGTGGCCCTGGTCGGCTTCGACGACTTCCCGCTGGCCGACCTGCTCGAGCCGGCGATCACCGTGGTGGCCCAGGATCCGGCGTCGATGGGCCGCACCGCCGCACAGGCCCTGTTCCGCCGCATCGACGGCGACACCACTCCACCGGCCGAGCACTGGATCCCGACCACCCTGATCCGCCGTGGCTCCGGCGAGCTCCGCCCCGACCCCGCCGACCCGCCCCGCTGAACCGCGCGGTGATCCATGGTCCGCTCCGCACCACACATCACCACACGCCTGAACGCCGCCCCCTGCGTGGTGACCTACGCCCACCCGCGAGCCACACATCACCACACGCCTGAACGCCGCCCCCCTGCGTGGTGACCTACACCCACCCGCGAGCCACAGGTCACCACGGGGTGAAGCGGGCTAGCCGTTGACGAGGTGCGGAGTCCGGCGGCGGCCGGTGACCGCGGCGGCGACGAGCAGGGCCACGGCGAGCGCGGTCAGTACCCGTACGCCCGTGGTGTGCGGCAGAAAGGCCGCCGGAAGGAACGGGACCACCGCGAGCCCCGGCAGTGCGACCGCGACCACGACGGACCAGAAGAGGCTCGGATGCCGTGGGGCCGAAGGCGCCGGGCCGTGCCAGCGGTGCACCAGGCGCCGCCGCCCGATCACCGCGGCCAGCGCCAGCATCGCGACCAGCCCGACCAGGTGCGCCGGGTACTCGATAGCCGGCACCCACGCCTCCAGCCCGTCGAGCAGCAGATGGCTGGCCGCGCCGATCACGGCCGAGATGGCGGTGATCCACCACGCGTGCCCGGACGAGCGCAACGCCCCGTAGTCGCGCAGCGCGAACGGGCCACCCGCGGGCAGGTGCGCGGCGACGACGGGGGCGGCCCGGCGGACGAGAAGGCAGCCGAGCAACGTCACCGGCAGGCAGAAGAGGATCAGGCCGTGCAGCTGGTGCGAGAGCGGCCAGACCGGCAGCCCGCTGCCGTCGACGAGGTACGCGATGTCGGGTGAGGCGGCTCCCAGCACCAGCGCGACGCCGTCGAACCAGCGGGGACGCCACAGCTTCAGGGGCAGGATTCCGGCGGGATGCGTAGGAAATGTACTCGGCACCGTCCGCACGATAGCCAACCGGCCCCACCCTGCCCCTAATGTGCTGATCATGAAGTTGCTTGAGGAAGAGACCCGGGTGGGCGATATCCGGGCGATCGTGATCCGGCCGGTCGGCGACCGGGAATGGCCGGGGCTGCTGCTCTACACCGACATCTTCCAGCTGACCGAGTCGACGCTGCGCACGGCCCGGCGGCTGGCCGCGGACGGGTTCGTGGTGGTGGTGCCGGAGATCTACCCGCACGGGCCGCTGGCCGGGGTGGCGCTGGAGTTCGACGACGAGGGCAAGCGGCACGGGCTTGCGGGCGCGGCCGCCACCACGACGGCGTCGTTCGACGCGGACCGGGCAGCAGTGCTGGACTATCTGGAGTCACGGCCGGACGTGTCGGACCTGTTCGTGACCGGGTTCTGCATCGGCGGGCATCTGGCGTTCCGGGCGGCATTCGATCCGCGGGTGAAGGCGACGGTCTGCTTCTATCCGACCGGCCTGCACAACGGCGCTCTGGGCGCCGACGCGGATGCCGGGTCGATGGAACGGGCCGCCGACATCCGGGGCCGGCTGCTGATCGTTTTCGGTAGTCAGGACCCGCATGTGCCCGCGGACGCCCGGCTCGACATCCTGCAGCGGCTCTACGCGGCGGGGCTGACCGATCTGGAGCTGCACGTCTACACCGGCGGGGAGCACGCGTTCATGCGTGACGTGGGTCCGCGGCACGATCCGGCGCTCACCGATCGGGCCCTGATCGAGGCGGTCGCCTTCTTCCGCGAAACCTAGATTTCACATTCGTCAATGTCTTAGCATCGGCGAGAAAGTTTCGCGTTTTCTGGCGTACCCGAAGGGACTCCCCATGCGCCGGCGCCTTTCTCTCCTCGCTGCCTCCCTCCTCCTGATTCCCGCCGCGCTGACCGTGGCCGGCGCGCAGCCGGCCACGGCGGCGTTCGCGACCAACGACTACTGCCTCGGCGAGTGCTCCGACATCCTGCCGCCCGGGCAGAACGGCGACGCCGACCTCGCGGCGATCCTCGCCCACCAGGTGTTCGGCACCATGCCGGCGAACTCCACCAACCAGCTCGCCCCCTACGCGAACCTGACCTACAGCTACACCGGGCTGACCCCGGGACAGATCAACTCGTTCTTCAACGACGCCTCCTACGGGGTCGCCGCCGCCAACGTGGCCAGCACGGTCACGCCACGCCCGGACGTCAAGATCGTCCGCGACAGGCAGCTCGGCATCCCGCACATCACCGGCACGACCCGGGCCGGGACGATGTTCGGCGCCGGTTACGCGGGCGCGCAGGACCGGCTGTTCCTCATGGACCTGATGCGGCACGTGGCCCGCGGCAGCCTCACCAGCTTCGCGGGCGGCGCCGAGGGCAACCGCGATCTCGAGCAGAGCGTCTGGCGCAACTCCCCCTACACCGAGGCGGATCTTCAGAACCAGATCAACGGCTTGAGGGCATCCGGTACGAGGGGAGCGCAGCTCTACGACGACGTGCAGCAGTATCTGGCCGGCATCAACAGGTACATCGACGACTGCATGGCGGCCCGTGACTGCCCGGGTGAGTACGTGCTGACCGGTCACCTCGACTCGGTCACCAACGCGGGCGGCCCGGTCGACTTCGTGGCGACCGACCTGATCGCGATCGCCGGTGTGATCGGTGGGCTGTTCGGCGGCGGTGGCGGCAACGAGATGCAGTCGGCGCTCGTGCGGATCGCGGCCCGCGCCAAGTACGGCACCACGATCGGTGACCAGGTGTGGCAGCAGTTCCGGTCACAGAACGACCCGGAGGCGGTGGTCACCCTGCATGCCGGGCAGTCGTTCCCGTACAGCCAGGGAAATCCGAATGCCTCCGGGGTCGCCATGCCGGACGCCGGAACCGCGACGTCCGAACCGCTGGTCTACGACCGCACCGGGTCGGCCGCCACGGGTGTGAGCGGGACCAGTGCCATCGCCGATTCGCTGAGCACCCTGACCATCGGCAGCACGCACCGGGGCATGTCGAACGCCGCGGTCGTCAACGCCGCCAACTCGGCCACCGGTCACCCGGTCGCCGTGTTCGGGCCGCAGACCGGCTACTTCGCCCCGCAGCTGCTCATGCTCCAGGAGCTGCAGGGACCGGGGATCAGCAGCCGCGGCGTCGCGTTCAGCGGGCTCAACCTCTACACGCTGCTGGGCCGCGGCCCGGACTACGCGTGGAGCGCCACCTCGTCGGTGCAGGACATCACCGACACGTACGCCATCCGCCTGTGCAACCCGGACGGCAGCACGCCCACCACGGCTTCGGCGCACTACCTGCACAACGGCACGTGCACCGCGATGGAGGCACTGACCAGGACGAACTCGTGGGCGCCGACGACCGCCGACTCGACCCCGGCCGGGTCCTACCGGCTCACCGTGCAGCGCACGAACTACGGCCTGGTCACGTGGCGCGGCAAGGTCGGCGGTGTGCCGGTGGCGTTCGCCGCGAAGAGGTCCACCTACGGTCACGAGGCCGATTCGGCGATCGGTTTCCAGATGTTCAACGAGCCCGATCAGATGGGTACGCCCGCCGCGTTCCAGAACTCGGCGGCAAACATCGCGTTCGCGTTCAACTGGTTCTACGTGAACTCGGCCGACACCGCGATGTTCACCTCCGGCACCGAGCCGATCCGCCCGTCCACGGCCGACCCGAACCTGCCCGCCTGGGGCGACGCCGCGAGTCAGTGGACCGGAGTCCGCCCCGCCTCGGCCCACGTGCAGGCGGTCAACCAGGACTACTTCGTGAGCTGGAACAACAAGCAGGCGGCCGGGTACTCAGCGGCCGACGGCAACTTCAGCTTCTCCTCGGTGCACCGCGGTGACCTGCTGGACGCGCCGCTCAAGGCCGGGATCGCCGCCGGCACCAAGTACGACCGGGCGTCGCTGCTCAAGATCGTGCAGCAGGCCGGACTGACCGACCTGCGCGGCAAGGAGGTGCTGCCCAGCCTGCTCCGGATGATCGACACCGCCACGGTCACCGACGCCACGCAGGCCGCCGCCGTCGCCAAGCTGCGCACCTGGCTGGCCAACGGCGCGCTGCGCAGGGAGACGGCGTCCGGTAGCAAGGTGTACGCCGACGCCGAAGCGATCCGGATCTTCGACGCGTGGTGGCCGCGGCTCGTGCAGGCGCAGTTCCAGAGCGGGCTCGGCACCGGGCTCTACACGGCACTGGTCGACACGCTGCAGATCAACGAGTCACCGTCGGGGAAGCAGACCGGCCAGGTGTCGTCGCTGCCGCACTCGGCGAACACGGCTCAGGGCCACAAGGGCAGCTCCTTCCAGTACGGCTGGTGGGGCTGGGTCGAGAAGGACCTGCGGGCCGTCCTCGGCGACAGCGTGCCGAACTGGTCGACTGAGTACTGCGGCGCCGGGACCGCGAGTGCCTGCCGTAGCGCACTGCTGACCAGCCTGTCCGCGGCGATCGCCGAGCCGGCGGCCACCACCTACCCGGCCGACGACCACTGCGCGGCCGGCAACCAGTGGTGCGCCGACGCCATCCTGCAGTCCCCGCTCGGCGGCATCACCCACAATCTGATCGGGTGGCAGAACCGGCCCACCTACCAGCAGGTCGTTTCGTTCCCGGCCAAGCGCGGGGACAACCTCGCCAACCTGGCGGCGGGCCGGAGCGTCACCGCGTCCGGCAGCCAGTCGGGCAACGCGGCGGCCAACGCGGTCGACGGCAACATGTCGACCCGGTGGGCCAGCGAATGGGCGGACGGGCAGTGGATCCGGATCGACCTGGGCTCGTCCGTGCCGGTGGGACGCGTGCGGGTCTTCTGGGAATCCGCGTACGCGTCGGCGTACAGGATAGAGACCTCGGCCAATGGGACAAGCTGGACCCAGGTCGCCTCCGTCACCGGAGGTAACGGAGGCGAGGACGTCGTGGCGCTCACCGCGAGCACCGCGCGTTACGTCCGCCTGACCGGGGTCACCCGCGCGACCCAGTACGGCCTGTCCACCTATGAGATCGAGGTGTACGGGCGCTAGCTCATCACGGAGATGCAGAACGGGTGGCCGGCCGGGTCGAGCAGGACCCGCCAGCGATCCGGCTGCGGCTGGAAGTCCGGCTTGGTGGCGCCGATGGCGAGCACCGCCGCCTCGCCGGCTTCCAGATCCGCGACGCTCAGCTCCAGATGGGCCTGCTTCGGCACGTCGGCTTGGGGCCAGGTCGGTGGCACGTACTTGTCGATCTTCACGAAGCCGATCCCGTTGCCGGTCCCGCCCAGGAAGACGAACTCGTCGCTGGTGTAGCTGACCTCCATGCCGAGCAGCTTCACGTAGAAATCGGCGAGCGCGACCGGGTCGTCACAGTCGAGCGAGAATCCGGCGTAGGTGGCGATAGCCATGGTGGTGTTTCCTTCCGCTCTTGTTTCTTCGCTGATGACCCTGCCAGCCATGACTGACATCCTGTGGCAGTCTTCGAGAATGCGAGCCAGCCGACTTCTGTCCGTGGTCCTCCTTCTGCAGGACCGCGGCCGGCTCACCGCGCAGCAGATCGCCGCGGAGCTGGACGTGTCGGTGCGGACCGTCTACCGCGACATCGAGGCGCTCGGCGAAGCCGGGGTCCCGGTCTACGCCGAGCTCGGCGCCAACGGCGGATATCAGCTGGTCGACGGCTACCGGACCCGGCTCACCGGGCTCACCCCGCAGGAGGCGGGCACGATCTTCCTGGCCGGGATCCCGGACGCGGCCGCGGAACTCGGCCTCGGCGCCGTGCTCACCACGGCCGAACTCAAACTGCGGGCCGCGCTGCCCGCCCGGCTGAGCCGGCACGTCGACGAGATCCGCGACCGGTTCCACCTCGACGCGGCCGGCTGGTTCCGCGAGACCGAGACGCACCCGCACCTCGCGGCCCTGGCGGCGGCGGTGTGGAACCGGCGGCGGGCGCGGATGCGCTACCTGCGCTGGCGGGCGCCGCGCGAGGTGGAGCGCGACATCGAACCGCTCGGCATCGTGCTCAAGGCCGGAGTCTGGTACTTCCTGGCGCGCGTCGACGCTTCCGTGACCGGTGCGGGTAAGGAGATCCGCACCTACCGGGTCGCCACCATCCTCGATCTGGCCGTACTGGACGAGACGTTCGAACGGCCGGACGGCTTCGACCTGGCCGCCGTCTGGGCCGAGTGGGCCGCCGATTTCGAACGGCGCCTGCACCGCGACGAGGCCACCGTGCGGCTCTCCCCCGCCGGGCTGGACCGCATCCCGTACCTGATGACCCGGGCCATGGCCCGCAACGTCCGCGACACGGTCGGCGAGCCCGACCCGGACGGCTGGACCACGGTCACCCTGCCGATCGAATCGGTCCGGCACGCCCACGCCGACTTCCTGCGACTCGGCGAGGACATCCAGGTCCTGGGCCCGCCTGAGCTGGTCGACATGATGCGCGCCAGCATCACCGAAATGATCAAGTTCTATTCCTGATCGGTACGCTGCAGCGCGTCCAGCTGCTCGGCCGCCTTCTCGTCACCGTCCTCGGCCCGCGGACGAAGGATCGCGATCGCCTCATCGACGTCGCCCTGCCGTGCGTACAGCTCCGCCAGCAGCCGAGCCGCGTCGCCGTCGCGCAGATCCGCCCAGGTAAGCAGAAAGCCGATCGCCTCGGCGGTCCGTCCCTCAGCGGCGAGGACCCGGGCCGTCCCACATGCCGCCGCCAGATCTCCCCGCTCCGCCAGGGCCCGCAACCGGCCCCGGTGGTGGTCGTCCGAGCTGAGCTCCACGAGCAGGTCCGCCAGGCGAGCAGCCGCTCCCGCGGCCCCGAACTCGGCCAGGCCGAACAGCGTCTCCTCGTCCCTCTGCTCGTAGAGATGCCGGGAGAGGACCTCACTGACGTATGCGTCACCCGTTACCGCGTCCACCCAGAGTTCGTGGATCTGGCCGTGCCGCAGCTGGAGGTCGGCCAGCTGCGCCGAGGCGAGACTGTCCCCGGCTCGGGTCTGATCCGCCAGGATGCGGATCGCTTCCCGGTCATCGCCGGCCTCCTGCAGCAGTCCGGCCAGCCGGCGTCCCGCGGCCCAGTCCCCGTTCACGCCTTCGAGCAGCGCGACCGCCTCGTCCCTCCGTCCCGCGGCGACATACAGATCCGCCAGATGAAAGGCCGCGCCCGGTTCACCCTCGGCCACCCTGGCCCGCAGAGCCTCGATGTCACCCTGCTCCGCCAGCAAGGCGAGCACCCGCGCACGGGCCGCCGTGTCTCCGGCCGCCGCCCGCGACCGCAGCTCGTCGAACTCACCGCGTCGGGCCAGCAGATCGGCCAGTACCCGGCCGGCGGAGCCGTCGCCGCGGTCGGCGCGCTCGCGCAGCTCATCGATCCGGCCGAGCTCCGCCAGCAGCCCGGCGAGCCGGTCGGCCGACCGGACGTCACGGTGGGCCACCCAGCTCAGGGCTTCGACGGCCTGGTCGGTGGCGCCCTGCTCGTCCAGGAGCTCCGCCAGCGTCCGGACGGCCGGGACGTTGCCGGCGAGCGCCCGGATCTCCAGGTCGGCCACCCGCACCGTTCCGGCGAGACGGTCCTGGAGCAGGACGTGCCGGAACTGATGGACGGCACCGGGCCTGCGCAGCAGACCACGCCGATGCGCGTCGGCCAGAAACGAGGCCAGCCGCCAGGGCAGCCACCCGCGCGCGGCGAGCCGGGCATGGGCCAGCCGGAACCGCACGTGGGTCCACCCGTCGCCGCAGAGCGCCGCCGTCGACCCGTGGAGCACGGCCGCGACGGTTCCGACCAGCACGGGCGCGCCGCTGGTCCAGTACGCGACGGCACCGAACACCAGGCCGGGCACGACCGTGAACATGAGGACCCCGCGGCGCAGCCGGTCTCCGCCCGGACCCGCCGGCCGTACACCAGACCGGTGATCCGGATCCGAGCCGGGCGTGTTCCCCCGCGAACCCGCGGGCTTTACGTCCGGCCCGTCACTCGCGGCCGATTCGATGGCTGAGGTACGGCCGGCGGTCCGGCGCCTGGCCCAGGCCGCGGCGAGAGCACCGCAGATCAGGCCCCCGAGCAGCGACGCCACCCAGCGTGACGTCATGAACCCGACGAGGACGCCGCCGATCAGGCCCGCCACGAACGTCGGGGAGACGACCTCGAACAGCACGGCCAGGAACGTCCCGGGGCGGGGCGTTCTCTCCGGGCTGAAGGCGGTCCGGGGGTATCGCGGCGGCCAGGTGGCACGCAGCCGTTCCGTGGCCGCTGACCACACGACGATCGCCGCCGACGCCATCGCCCACGGGACCCACAGGCCGGCGAAGAACCCGGCCACCCCGGCGATCAGGGCCGCGACCACCGCAACCGCGATCACCACCGACCGGCGGGCGCGGTCCGGGCGACCGGTGAGCAATCCCGGATCCAGCTGCCACCACCGCAGGTCGCGGGTGCCGGCCGTGTACAGGTGATACGCCAGGGTGCCCAGCCAGCGCCGCTGCTTCTCGCCGGGGTACGCGGCGGCCAGGAAGGCGTCCATCAGTCGCGCGGCGGCCTCCGGGCGGGACTTCAGCATCAGCAGTTCAGCGGGATCGGTGGCGCCGTCCTGGTAGGCGGACCGGGCCAGGGACACCATGAGCGGCGTGGCGAGGGTGCGCAGCAGCGGATCCGTGCGGTCGGCGCGGCGCAGGCGGGCGAAGACCGGCTCCCAGCGGGCACGGGCCGATTCCGGATAGGAGAGGTACGCGATCACGGCGTCCACCGAGACCGGCTCCAGTTCCACGACCGCGGCTGTGGTCAGGATGCGGCCGGCCTTCTCATACTCGCGGACACGGCACGTCACCACGAGCGGCCGTCCCGCCGCCACGTAGTCGTCGAGCACCTGGAACGCCGTCTCGATCGCGGGTGCGGGCAGTTCGTCGAGTCCGTCGAGCAGGGGCAGCACCCGGTTGTGCTCGATCAACCGCCGGGCGAGGTCCAGCGCGTCGCCGTACCGCGAAAGGTGATCCTCGGCGAGCCTGCGGGCGAGGAAGTCGTCGAGCGGGTCGGCCGGATGCCAGCCGTTGACCGGGACCAGCAGCGGCAGCGGCTCGCCGTCGATCCGGTCGCGGATCAGGCCGAGCGTGAGCAGCAGCGCGAACACGCTCTTGCCGGCTCCCGGGCCGCCGAGCACCACCAGCTGGCGCCGGGGAAGCTGCCGGAACGCGGCGACGATCTCGGTGTTGAGGGCGTCGGTCGTGCCGCTGAGCGGGAACTCCCGCCAGCCACCGGCGGACGGGTCGCCGAGGACCGCCTGCCGGTCGGCGGCCGGGCGCCCGGTCGACGACCAGCGGACCAGTACCGGCGCGGGGCGGGTCACCTCGCGGCGGACCGCCTCACGGGCCCACCCGTTCTCGATCGGCGCGAGCAGCCCGGCGATCACCTCGTCGAGGCCGGTTTCCGGACCCGCGCGGCGGCGGGCGTACTCGATCCACAGTGATCCGCCGATCAGTGCCGCGACGAGACCCCACACCGCCCAGGGCCACCACCGCCAGCTGTCCGGCGGGTCCACCTCGTTGGTCGCCAGGTTGCCGACGAGCGCGGCGGCAGCACCGACCAGCACGATAGTGATCGGCGACGGAGCGCGGCGACTGTCGATGCCTCAACGTAGCGCCCCGACGCCAGAGACTTCCGCGGCCAAGGGCTCCGCAAGGGCCCGCCAGCCGTAGCTGAGCCACCCTCAGGAGTGCGATTCCACGGCTGAGACATCCGTCAGGTACGGCTGACGGGCTCGTGACCTGACCTCTCGGTCAGAGGCCGGCGCGAAGCAGCAGGCCCTCCATCGCCGGCCGGGGCAGTGCCGGGTTGGCGGCGGCCGCCTCGGCGATCCGGTCGACCGGATCGTCCAGCAGCCTGACCAGCTCGGCGGCGGGTATGCGGGCGTGTGCGGCAGCGGCCCGGCGGACACCGGCATCGGTGTCGCGGGCCAGGGCGGCGAGCACCGCGGCGGGCAGTGCCGGGTCGCGAGGTGCGAGGGCACGCATCCGCGGGTCCGGGTCGCCGGCGAATCGGCGCAGCGTCTCGGGCGTGAACGGGTAACCGTCGGCCGGGCGCCGGAACCGACCCTTCAGCGGCTGCGGATTCGCCCGGTCGAGCCGCTCCGCGGTGGCCTCGTCGACGAGGTGCGGGGCATGCCGGAGCACGACGACCGCGACACCGGGATCCTCGTCGTCGAGCAGGCACTTCACCACGCCGGGAGGGAGCGCGGCGGCGGCGCGGGCGGCGGCGGCGCGGAAGCCGGGGTACGGCGACGAGACGTGCGGCAGCGGGTCGGCGGTCACCCACGGCAGGCGGGCGTACCGCAGTTCCTCGATGGCCTGGTTGTCCTCGACCGCCTGGATGAGAGCGTCGTCGTCGAGGTCCATCAGGTCGTCGACGTCGGTGACCTTCCGCTGCACCTCGTCATGGATCAGCGCCCGCACCGAGGGCGGCGTGTCCGGCCGGGCGAATACCGCGGCCTGCACGGTGCCGCTGCGGTCGCGGGCCAGGCGGTCGCGGACATCGTCCGGCAGATCGGGGTGACGGGCCAGCGCGCGGCGTACCGCGTAGTCCGGGTCGTCGGCGAGCCGGGCCGCGATCTCCGGGGTCAGTGCCAGGCAGCGGATCGCACCGGCCCTGGTCACGGGATCTTCGAGCAGCTCCGGCAGCAGGTCGGCCGGCATGGACGGGTGCGGCAGCCGGGTGTAGTAGGTGGAGCAGGCGGCTGCCCGTACGTCATCGTCGGGATCTTTGAGCAGTTGCCGTTGTGCCTTCGCCGGGATCTCCGTCCACGATCGCGCCAGCAGCGCGCGGACCGACGGGTCGGGATCGCCGGCCAGGCGGGCCCGCAGGTCGGCGGGCATGTCGTCATTCTCGGCGAGATAGCGGCGCGCCTGCACATCCGGGTCGTGGAGGAGACGCTCGAACACGTCACGGTCGGCCTCGCCCGCCGCTCCCCCGGCCACCGCGCCGCGGACCACGTCGTCGCGGTGGCGGACGAGCCGTGGGCGGACCGGGACCGGCAGGTTCCGGTTGCTCGCGAGCGAGGTGAGCAGCCACATCCAGTCGGTGGCGATCATCTCCTCGACCAGGCCGGCGGTGAGGTCCGGTCGTGAGGCGACGCGGCCGAATCCGCGTCGCCGGGCGATCAGCCGCCGGATCAGCGGCTCCGGCAGCGCCGGGTTCTTTTCCAGCCCGTCCAGTGCCGCGTCCGCCATGCCGGCAGCCTAGCCGCAACGCGGTGACCGGTATCGATCAGGCTTGTCAGCGATTCTCAGATTGCATACTGTACTCCCCATAATGCATACAGAATCGCACGCGATAAGGGGGTAGCCCATGCGAGTCGCGGTGCTCGGAGCCGGCGCCATCGGTGCCTATGTCGGTGCCTCGCTGTGCCGGGCCGGAGTGGACGTCCATCTGATCGCCCGCGGGGCACACCTGGCCGCGCTGCGGGCCTACGGGGTACGGGTGCTCAGCCCGCGGGGTGACTTCTCCGCTCACCCGCACGCCACCGACGATCCGGCCGAGGTCGGACCGGTGGACTACGTCTTCCTCGGCCTCAAGGCGCACTCGTACGCGAGCGCCGGTCCCCTGCTCGCTCCCCTGCTCGGCCCGCGGACCGCTCTCGTCGCCGGGCAGAACGGCATTCCCTGGTGGTATTTCCACAAGCTCACGGGCCCGTACGAGGGCCAGCGCATCGAGGCCGTGGACCCGGACGGCGAGACCTCGGCCGTGATGGCGCCGGACCGCGCGATCGGCTGCGTCGTCTACCCGGCGACCGTCGTCAAGTCGCCGGGGGTGATCCAGCACCTGGAGGGCACCCGGTTCTCCATCGGCGAGCCGGACGGGACGGTGTCGCAACGATGTCTGCGCTTCAGCGAGGCGATGGTCGCCGGGGGCCTGAAGTGCCCGGTCGAGCCGCGGCTGCGCGACGACATCTGGATCAAGCTGATGGGCAACGTCTCGCTGAACCCGATCAGCGCGCTCACCCGCGCCACCATGGTCGAGATCTGTGAGCACGCCGGAACCCGGCGGGTGGTCGAGCAGATGATGGAGGAGACGCTCGACATCGCCGCCCGGGTGGGCAGCACCCCGGAGATCTCCATCGCGAAACGGCTCGACGGCGCCCAGCGTGTCGGCCACCACAAGACCTCGATGTTGCAGGACCTCGAGGCCGGCAAGCAGCTGGAACTCGACGCCGTCGTGGCGGCCGTGGTCGAGATGGCCGACATCACCGGGGCGCCGGCTCCGACCCTGCGTTCCGTGTACGCCGCGACCGACCTGCTGGCCACGACGATGGCCCGCCGTGCACCGATCATTCCCACGCCGAGCCCGGCCTGAGCACCCCGGAGGTCTGACAACCATGGCCAAGATCCCCTGCATGGACGCGGTCGTCGCGGTGCTCGTGTCGGAGGGCGTGGACATCGCGTTCGGCTGTCCGGGCGCCGCCATCCTTCCCCTCTATGCCGCGTTGCAACACAGCGACATCAGGCATCTGATCGTCCGGCACGAGGAGGGCGCCACCCACATGGCGGACGGCTGGGCCCGCACCAACGGCCGGGTCGGCGTGGCGATCGGCACGTCCGGTCCGGCCGGCACCAACATGATCACCGGGTTGTACACGGCGCACGCCGACTCCGTCCCGATGGTCTGCATCACCGGCCAGGCGCCCACCGGCAAGCTGCACCAGGAGGCGTTCCAGGCGGTGGACATCGTCGAGATCGCCAAGCCGGTGACGAAATGGGCGGTGCAGGTCAAGGAGGCCGCCCAGGCCCCCTGGATCTTCCGGGAGGCGTTCCGGATCGCCCGCTCCGGGAGGCCGGGGCCGGTGCTGATCGACCTGCCGGTCGACGTGGCGCGGCAGGAGATCGAGTGGGACGCCACGATCGACGCGCCGCTGCCGGTGGCCCGGGTCGAGCCGCATCCGCCGCGCGTGGAGCGGGCCCTCGACATGCTGCTGGCGGCCGAGCGTCCGCTGATCCTGGCCGGTGGCGGGGTGATCATCGGCGAGGCCACCGAGCTGCTGCGGGAGGTCGCCGAGGCCCTGGACGTGCCGGTGCAGGTGACGTTGATGGGCAAGGGCGCGCTGCCGGAGGACCACGATCTGTTCGCGGGGATGACGGGCATCCAGACCACGCAGCGGTGGGGCAACGCCTCGTTCCTGGAGGCGGATCTGGTGCTGGCGGTCGGCGCCCGGTTCGGGGACCGCCATACCGGCGACCTGGAGACCTATCGCGGCGACCGGCGGTTCATCCACGTCGACATCGAGCCGACCCAGCTCGGCAAGGTGTTCGGTCCCGACCTCGGCATCGTGTCGGACGCCGGGGCGTTCCTCGCGGCTCTGCTCGGCGCGGTGCAGCGTCGTGACGTACGGCGGGATGGGGATCTCTGGGTCTCGAGAGTGCGTGAGCTCCGTGAGAGGCTGGGCCGGCGCGACGACTTCGACGCGGTCCCGATCAAGGCGCCGCGGGTGTTCCGGGAGATCAACGAGTTCTACGGCCCGGACACGTATTTCGTCACCGCCATCGGCCTCTATCAGATCTGGTCCGGGCAGTTTCAGAAGGTGTTCAAGCCGCGGCACTACCAGGTCTGCGGCCAGGCCGGGCCGCTGGGCTGGGAGATCCCGGCGGCGATCGGGGTCAAGTCCGCACAGCCCGACGCCGAGGTGGTGGGCGTGGTCGGCGACTACTCGTTCCAGTTCCTGGTCGAGGAGCTGGCCGTCGCCGCGCAGTACGACATCGGCTTCGTGCTGGTCATGTTGAACAACGAGTACCTGGGCCTGATCCGGCAGGCCGAGATCGGCTACGACATGAACTACGAGGTCGACATCCACTACGACGCCTACGGCACCGACAACGTCAAGATCATGGAGGCGTACGGGTGCGCCGGTCGCCGCGTGTTCGAGCCGGGTGAGATCGCCGACGCGCTGGCCTGGGCGAGCAAGGAGGCCAGGCGTACGAGCCGGCCGGTGCTGGTCGAGGTGATGATCGAGCGGGAGGCGAACACGTCGCACGGTCTCTCGATCGCGGCGGTGAAGGAGTTCGAGTAAGCGAGTGCCGGTCGGGAGCAGCCGCGTCGGATGGCGGCTGCTCCTTATTGCATCTCGGCGACTGTATGCTATAACCCAGCTCGGGTGCGTGCCCGATCGTTTCTCGCAGGCGGAGGTAACCCATGACCGATCGGAGAGGCACGACCTCACCGGGGCGCCGGCCGCTGGGCGGAGCCAGGGCCGCGCGTCAGCCTCTGGAGCGGCCCGCGCCGCTGCGCCAGGCGGTCTACGACGCCCTCGCCGAGATGATCATCAATCGTGAGCTGCAGCCGGGTGAGCACCTCGTCGAGAACGAGCTCGCCGCCCACCTGGGCGTGAGCCGCCAGCCGGTCCGGGAGGCCCTGCAGCGGCTGCACAACGAGGGGTGGGTCGACCTGCGGCCCGCGCTCGGCGCCTTCGTGCACGTGCCCACCGAGGAGGAGGCCGACCAGCTCCTCGCCACCCGCACCCTGCTCGAGACCGAGTCCGCGCGGCTGGCCGCCAAGAACGCGACACCGGAGCAGATCGAGCGGCTCCGCGAGCTGCAGCGCGCCGGCGAGGAGGCGCTCAGCGAGGACAGCCAGGTGGCCCTGGTCGAGGCCAACGCGGCGTTGCACGCGCACCTGGTCGAGATGTCCGGCAACAAGGTGCTGGCCCAGCTGATCGGCATGGTGGACCGCCGGGTGCGGTGGTATTACTCGCCGATCGCCCGGTCCCGCGGCCGCGAGGCGTGGGACGAGCACGCGGCTCTGATCGACGTGATCGCCGAGGGCAACACCCGGCGGGCCGGCGAGTTGATGCGCAAGCACACCGAGCGCACGCGCGAGTCGTACCACCAGCGGCGCAAGGAGGCCGACGAGCAGGAGGCCCTGAGCTGACGGGATCCGGCCGGGCCCACCGCGGGCCCGGCCGGATCGTCGTCTCCTACAGGCGGATCGACTTCTTGTTCATGAACTCCTCGATGCCGGCCGGGCCGAGTTCCCGGCCCATCCCGGAGCGCTTGATCCCGCCGAACGGCAGGTCGGCCTGCGACCCGCCCGCGCTGTTGAGGTACACCATGCCGGACTCGATCCGGCCGGCCACCCGGCGCAGCCGGTCCGGATCCGTGCCCCACACGCTGGCACCGAGCCCGAACGGCGAATCGTTGGCGATCGCGATCGCCTCCTCCTCGGTCTCCGCGCGGAAGACCAGCACGACGGGGCCGAATATCTCCTCGTAGTAGGCGTCCATGTCCGGAGTCACGCCGGTGAGCACCGTGGCCTCGAAGTAGGCGCCGGGCCGGTCGACGCGGCGGCCGCCGGTGCGCAGCGTGGCGCCCTGCCGGATCGCCTTCTCGACCTGACCGGCCACCTCGTCGGCCGCCGCGACCGACGCCAGCGGCGGCAGCTTCGTGGCGGGGTCACCGGGGTCGCCCGGGACGAACGTGGCGGCCACATACTCCGTCAGCCGGCCGACGAACTCGTCGTAGAGGTCGCCGAGCACGATCATCCGCTTCGGCGCGTTGCACGACTGGCCGCAGTTGCGCATCCGGGCGGTCGCCGTGGCCCGTACCGTCTGGTCCATGTCCTCGGTGTCCAGGACGATCAGCGGGTCGGAGCCGCCGAGCTCCAGGACCGCTTTCTTGAGGTTCCGGCCGGCCTCGGCGGCGACCGCGATGCCGGCCCGCTCGCTGCCGGTCAGCGAGACCCCCTGGATGCGGGGGTCGGCGAGCATCCGGGGAATCTTCGCGCTGGCGGCGAAGATGTTGACGTACGCGTCCCCGGGCACCCCGGCCTCGTGGAGGATCCGCTCGATGGCGATCGCCGAGCGGGGACAGATCGAGGCGTGCTTGAGAAGGATCGTGTTGCCGAGCACGAGGTTCGGCGCCACGAACCTGGCGACCTGATAGCAGGGGAAGTTCCACGGCATGATGCCGAGCAGCGGGCCGATCGGGTTCTTGGTGATGACCGCCGCGCCGCCGCTGATCTCCAGCGGCTCGTCGGCGAGCAGGGCGGCGGCGTTGTCGGCGTAGTACCGGAAGATGTCGACGACCACGCCGATCTCACCGCGGCCCTCGTTGATCCGCTTACCCATCTCCCGGGTCATCGTCGCCGCGAGCTCGTCGGCGCGCGCGGCGAACAGGTCCGCCGCGCGCGCCACTGTCCCGGCCCGTTCGGCGACCGTCCGGCGCCGCCACGACAGGTATCCACGGTGGACGCGATCGATGGCTTCCTGGATCTCCTCGTCGGTCGCGTTCTCGATCTTCTCGATCAGTTCACCCGTCGCGGGGTCGGTCACTGTGTACATGGGGTTCTGAGCCTCCGTTGGTCGCCCTCAGCGCTGAACCGTGATGCCCTTCGGGTTGAGGTGGGCGATGTTGCCGCTCTCGGTGCCGTCGGTGGGGTCGATGACGCAGTCGACGAGCGCCGGCTTGCCGAGCGCCAGAGCCTCCCGGAGGGCCGCGGTGACCTCGTCGGGAGTCGTCGCCCGGTAGCCCTTGCCACCGAACGCGGCGATCATCAGGTCGTGCCGGGCCTGCAGGGCCGTCGGGGCGGGGTCCCCGGACTCCGACGCCGCGGCGTCACCGCGGTAGACGCCGCTGTTGTTCAGCACGACCGTGACGATGGGCAGCCCGTAGCGGCAGATCGTCTCGAGCTCCATGCCGCTGAACCCGAACGCGCTGTCGCCCTCGATGGCGACGACCGGGTCGCCGCTCTCGACCGCGGCGGCGATCGCGAATCCCAGGCCGATGCCCATCACGCCCCAGGTGCCGCTGTCGAGCCGGTGCCGGGGCACCTGCATGCCGATCGTGTTGCGGGCCAGGTCGAGGGCGTTCGCGCCCTCGTTGACCACGTACGCCCGCGGGTTCTCCCGCAGGACGTCACGGACGGCCTGCAGCGCGCCCAGGAACCTCATCGGATGCGCGGTCTCGGCGGCCGCCAGGCGCTTGGCCATCTTGGCGACGTTCTCCGCCGAGCGGGCCGCGAGTTCGTCGCGCCACTGCGACGGGACCGTGATCCGGCCGGACCCGGTGCGGTCGAGCAGGGCCTGCATCACCGAGCCGACGTCACCGACCAGCGGTGCGGCGATGGGCTGGTTGCTGTCCAGCTCGGTGCTGGCGATGTCCACCTGGATGAACTTGGCGTCGGCGTTCCACTGCGGCGCGTCGCCGTGCCCGAGCAGCCAGTTGAGGCGGGCGCCGACGAGCATCACGACGTCGGCCCGGCGCAGCGCCAGCGACCTGGTGCTGGCCACCGACTGCGGGTGGTCGTCGGGCAGCAGGCCCTTCGCCATCGACATGGGCAGGTACGGCACGCCGGTACGTTCCACGAACTCACGGATCTGGTCGTCGGCCCGGGCGTAGGCGGCGCCCTTGCCGAGCACGACGAGCGGCCGCCGGGCGCTTGCGAGCAGGTCGATGGCGCGGTCCAGCGCCGCGGGCTCGGGCACCTGCCGCGGCGCCGGGTCGACGACGCGCCACAGCGACGCCGCGCCCGCTTGCGCGTCGATGACCTCGCCGAGGACGGCGGCCGGGATGTCGAGGTAGACCCCGCCCGGCCGTCCCGACACGGCGGTGCGGATCGCGCGGGCGATGCCGCGGCCGATGTCCTCGGCCCGGTGTACCCGGTAGGCCGCCTTGGCGAACTGACGGGCCGCCGCCAGCTGGTCCATCTCCTCGTAGTCGCCACGCTGCAGGTCCACGAGGTGCCGTTCACTGGATCCGGAGATCTGCACCATGGGGAAACAGTTGACCGTGGCGTTGGCCAGCGCCACCAGCCCGTTGAGGAAGCCCGGAGCGGACACCGTCAGGCAGATTCCCGGTTTCCCGGTCAGGAATCCGGCCGCCGCCGCCGCGTGACCGGCGGCGCTCTCGTGCCGGAAGCCGACGAAGCGGATGCCGGAGGCCTGTGCCAGGCGGGCGAGATCGGTGATGGGGATGCCCACGACGCCGTAGACGGCCTCCACCTCGTTGAGCTTGAGCGCGTCGACGACCAGATGGATGCCGTCGGTGAGCCTGTCGGCGCTGACGACGTCGCCGGCCTCTGATTCCCGGATTGAAGCGATGGTCATGACCCGAGCCCTCCGTCATGGTCCTGCCGATTGCATACCGTATGGGGTAGGCAATAATCGTGGACCATGGAGCGGCGGGGTGTCTAGGGGCACGGTGGCTTTGGTCACTAGATCGTTTATTGTATACCGAAGCCTGTATTCTGGGGTTGCCGAACAGGCACTGTCGCCGGCCGGACGGGTGCGGGAGTTTCCCGTGGCACGGCATCGGGTAGGCGCCCGGAAAGGACGGCTCGGGTGACCCCCGCCGGCCGTCGTTCCGGCGACAGACGGTCCCGGGAGGCGTCGTCTCCCGGGAAGACCGACAAGCAGGAGTGATGTAGTCATGACCACCTGGCGGAAGTTCTCACGCTCTCTGGCCCGCCTCACCGACCGGCTGGCCCTGCCGTCCGGCTCCCCCGCCGACGGCCGCGCCCTCGGGCTCGGCCTGGCGGCCGCGCTGGAGAACCAGCGCCGGTCCGCCCGGCCGAGCGACGAGGAGATCGCGCGCTTCCTCCGCGGCTCCGCCCCGGACGAAGGCCTGATCAAGACCTCATGATCGAGGCCTGAACAGCGGGTCAGCCCGCGTCCCGGTCCGCCGTCACGGTCTCGTGGACACCCGTGACGGCGGGCTGCCGCTCCCGCTCGTCACGGCGCGACTTCATCAGGCTGGCGACCGTGGTGATCACCAGTGTGCCGACGATGACTCCGAGCGAGACGGTGATCGGCACGGCCGGCGCCCAGGACACGCCGTCGTGGTGCAGCGCCTCCATCACGAGCTTGACGCCGATGAAGGCCAGGATGAAGGCCAGGCCCTTGCTGAGGTAGACGAGCCGGTCCAGCAGCCCGCCCAGCAGGAAGTACAGCTGCCGCAGGCCCATCAGCGCGAACGTGTTCGCGGTGAAGACCAGGTACGGCTCCTGCGTCAGCCCGAAGATCGCCGGGATCGAGTCGAGCGCGAACAGCAGGTCGGTGGTGCCGATCGCGACCATCACGATCAGCATCGGCGTGACCATGCGCCGGCCGTTCACCCGGACCAGCACCGAGGAGCCCTGATATGTCTCCGTGGTCGGCAGGATCCGCTTCGCCGTACGCAGGGCGAAGTTCTCCGAGAACTCGTCCTGGAGTTGCGGGCCGACCAGCTTGACCGCGGTGTAGATCAGGAACGCCCCGAACAGATAGAACAGCCAGTCGAACCGCGCGACCGCCGAGGCACCGGCCGCGATGAAGACGCCCCGCATCAGCAGCGCCAGCACGATGCCGATCAGCAGCACCTTCTGCCGGTACTTCACCGGCACCGCGAACCGGCCCATGATGATGATGAAGACGAACAGGTTGTCGACGCTGAGTGAGTACTCGGTGAGCCAGCCGGCGAAGAACTGGCCGCTGTAACTCGCTCCGGCCGTCGCCATCAGCAGAAAGCCGAAGGCGACCGCCGCCAGCACGTAGAAACTCACCCAGCCGACGCACTCCCGGAAGGACGGTTCATGAGGGTTGCGGGCGACCAGGTAGAAGTCGAAGGCGATCATCACGGTGAAGCCGATGATCGTCACGGCCCATACCCAGAGCGGTAAATTCATGACGCTCCTTTTCCGGAGGCGGCACGGGCTGCGGCCCGGGCCTGACGGCGGCTCTCTCGCGCCTTCCACTGCGCCTCGGCATGCCGCAGGTAGAACTGATACAGCCGCTCGGCCCGCGGGTTGCCGTGCCGGATCCGGCGTAGCCAGCCCGGCGCGATCCGTTCGTACAACCAGCTGAATCCGATGGCGAAGCCGAGGCTGACGATCGCCTGGTACGCGAGGAAACCTGCCGGGTCGGGCGGAAGGACGGGCCGTCCGACCAGCAGCAGGCCGACCAGCGCCTCGTGTGCCAGCCGGGCGAGAGGGAACCCGGCGAGCCAGTACAGCGCCGTCGGGGCGAACACCCCCGGTGAGATGACCCCGGCCGCCATCAGCAGCCCGAACCCGCCGCCGAGCAGCGCCAGCGGCAGTCCGAGAGCCACACCGGTGGCCAGCGCCCAGTCTGCGGGCTGACCCGCGACCAGTGCCAGTACCAGGGCCGCCGGCCCGGCGAACGCTCCGATGGCGGCGCCGGGCAGCGCGAGCCGGCCCAGGTGACGCAAGCTCGGCTCGGCCATCAGATGACCACGCCGAAACGGACCAGGCTGTAGATCAACATCCCCAGGTAGAACACCGCGCCGAACCCGATCACCACGTTCTGCAGGATGCCGGGACGGATCGGCTTGGGCAGCATCCGGTTGTTGACCAGCAGCAGGACGACGCAGTACGCGCCCATCGCGAAGGTGGACAGGAAGGCCAGCACGTCGAGGATCGCGCCCGGGCCGTCGGCGGGGCCGAAGTTCAGGATCAGGATGCCGAACGTGATGACACCCCAGAGGAACCCGGCGTAGAGCTTGGACATGCTGAACCGCTTCGCGCCGGGGACGAAGTGGTACGTCATGTCGGCCTGGCCACGGGAGAACGAGTCGAACAGGCCGAGCGTGGCGTTGAGCCCGATCAGCGCGATGAACCCGAGGAACACGCCGTGCAGCACCGGCGTGCCGGCCGAGGCGAAGGCGTCCGCCATGGCGGTCAGCGCGACCTCCCGGTCACCTTCGCGGATCAGGTCACCGACGTCCGGGTTGACCCGGACCGCGGTCTGGGCCAGCACGGTGAACGAGACCGTCACCAGCATGGTGATTCCCCAGAAGAGCAGCAGGGCGTCGAAGGTCACCCAGCGCCGCCAGCCCTTCCACTTCTTCATCTCCTCCGGGTCGTCGGTGTCGAACATGAAGCCACGCGACGGCATGGCCTCCTGCTCGCCGGCGTGCCGGAGCCCGCGGATCTGCGGGATGTGCGCGCCCATGCCGGCGCCGGAGTCACGCAGGTGCAGCGTGTACCACATCTGCTGCATGCCGGACGGACCGGCGAAGGCGATCGCGCCGACGATGACCGGGAACCAGGTCGCCGACATCGCCTCGCCCGGCAGGTAGCCGAAGTGGAACATGCCGCTGAGGGTCGAGGTGACGTCGGCCCACCGGCCGACCATCGACGCGACGATCGAGGTGCTCACCACGAGCAGGCCGATCAGCAGGCCGAGCAGGCTCTCCAGCAGTGGGTAGATCACTTTGGCGAGGCTGAACAGCACGCCGACCAGGATCAGTCCGACACAGGCCGTGACGGTCCAGGGTATGCCGGTCACCTGCTCGAAGGCGGCGGCCCCGGTGGAGAGATGGCCGGGCCAGATGTAGACCAGGATCGCCGTGCCGAAGAAGAACCACATGAGCGGTTTGAAGACCCGTGCGGCACCGAAGAAGATGCTCTCACCGGTCGCCATCGCGTACCGGGCCATCTCCAGCATGACGAACGCCTGCAGGGTGACGCCGATCAGGAACAGCCACCTGATCTCCGGTCCGAAGATCAGAACCAGGCGGGGCCACATGTACGACTCACCCATGCCCACGCCGAGCGCGACGAGGAACACGGTCGGGCCGAGCAGGTGGACCGAGGGCGGCGCCTTCGGCAGCTCCCGGATCGGCATCGGTTCGAGCCGGCCGGCCCGCCATACCCGCTCGTCGGAAGCGGTGGCGGTGGCCGTGGCGGTGGGGGGTGACGTACTGCTCGCCGGTTCGGGCGAGGGAGAACTCGAAGCGTCCACGCTGGACCTCCTGAGAGTTGGCCGCGGAGCGGTCGCTGTGTCGCTAGTGGCCCCTCCAACTAACTGGTGTGGTGGAACTGAGCACGACTCAGCGGCCGTCCGGCCGGTCGCCGAGCAGGCCGGCGGAACGTGCCCACCGGTACTTCGCGCCGAGCACGGCGACGGGCTTCTCCGTGGTGTACGGATAGGCCACGATGCCGTGCCGGTACAGGTGTCCACTGGCCGACTCGACCTCGACGTCTCCGGCGAGCGAGGCGACCACCGGTTTGTTGACGCCCTTGGCCCGGAACTCCTCGACCACGTCCACCACCAGTTCGGCGAAGACCATCGGCGGTGTGACGATCGTGTGCCAGTAGCCGAGGATCAGGGAATGGATGCGCGGGTCGGACAGGCCGAGCGCGATGGTGTTGCGGTACGTCGACGGCGGTTCGCCGCCGGTGATGTCGATCGGGTTGCCGGCGGCCCCGAACGGCGGGATGAACCTGCGGAACGCCTCGTCGAGGTCGTCCGGGATCTCCATCAGCGTGAGGTTGTTGTCCACGCAGGCGTCCGAGAGCAGCACCCCGGATCCGCCGGCGCCGGTGATGATGACGACGTTCTCGCCCTGCGGGGTCGGCAGCAGTGGGATGCCACGGGCGTACTCCAGCAGGTCGTTGAGGCCCGGGGCGCGGATCACGCCGCTCTGGCGCAGGATGTCGTCGTAGACCTTGTCGTTGCCGGCCAGCGCGCCGGTGTGCGAGCTGGCCGCCTTGGCGCCCTGGTCGGTGCGGCCCGCCTTGAGCACGAGCACCGGCTTGGTGGCCGACACCCGTTTGGCGGCCCGGGCGAACGACCGGCCGTCCTTCAGATCCTCCAGGTGCATGGCGATGAGCTGGGTGTTCGGGTCGCTCTCGAAGAACGTCAGCAGGTCGTCCTCGTCGATGTCGGCCTTGTTGCCCACCCCGACGATCGAGGAGACACCCATCCGGGCGGACCGGCTGAAGCCCAGGATCGCCATCCCGATGCCGCCGCTCTGCGAGGTGAGCGCCACCCCGCCCTTGACGTCGTACGGGGTGCAGAACGTCGCGGACAGGTTCTCCGGGGTGTAGTAGTAGCCGTAGATGTTCGGGCCGAGGATGCGTACGCCGTGCCGGCGGGCGATCCCCACGACCTCCGCCTGGAGCTCGTGGTTGCCGGTCTCACCGAAACCGGACGGAATCATGATCGCTCCGGCGACGCCCTTGGCGCCGGCCTCCTCCAGCGCGGCCGGCACGAACTTGGCCGGGATCGCGAAGACCGCGACGTCGACCGGGCCCGGCACGTCGGAGATGCTCTGGTACGCCTTGCGGTCCAGGATCTCGGCCGCCTTGGGGTTGATCGGGTAGATCTCGCCCTGGTAGCCGCCGTTCACCAGGTTCTTCATCACCGAGTTGCCGATCTTCCCGGACTCGGCGGAGGCGCCGATCACGGCGATCGAGGCGGGCCGCATGATCCGGGTCATGCTCGCGAGGATCTCCTCGTCGGTGAACTGCTCCGGGCGTTCGGCGGCCCGCGGGTCGACCAGGATACGAACGTCCACGGCGGTGGCGCCGGCGGCGGTGGCCAGCACCGGGTTGAGGTCCACCTCGGCCAGCTCCGGGAAGTCGGTGACCAGGTCGGAGAGCCGGACGATGAGGTCGGACAGGACCTCCCGGTTCGCCGGTTCGGCGCCGCGCACGCCGCGCAGGATCTCGGCCGAGGCGATGCCGTCGATCATCGACAGCGCGGTGCCCGTGTCGGTGGGGGCGAGCCGGAACGTGACGTCCTTGAGCACCTCGACGAGGACGCCGCCGAGTCCGAACGCGACGATCTTGCCGAAGGTCGGGTCCGTGACCGTGCCGACGATGACCTCGTGGCCGGCCGTGAGCTGCTGCTGCACCTGCACGCCGACGATGGTCGCATCGGCGTTGTACGCCCTGGCGTTCGCGATGATCGTGTCGTAGCCGGCGGCGACCTCCGCGGCCGATCCCAGTCCGACCAGCACTCCGCCGGCCTCGGTCTTGTGCAGGATGTCCGGCGAGACGATCTTGAGGACCACCGGCAGGCCGATCTTCCCGGCCAGCGCCACCGCCTCGTCGGCGCTGCCGGCCAGGCCCTCGCCGGGGGTCGCGATCCCGTACGCCTCGACCACCAGCCGGCCCTCCGGCGCGGTCAGCGAACTGCGTCCCTCGGCGGCGGCCCGGTCGAGCACCCGGCGTACGGCTTCGCGGTCGTATTTCGACATGTCGTCGTCTCCTTGGTCGAAGTCAGACGGCACCGGCGGCACGCAGCTCGCCGATACCCTGCTCGGTGTAGCCGAGTTCGCCGAGCACCTGCTCGGTGTGCTCGCCGAGCAGCGGTGAGCGCTCGATGGCGACGGTCGAGTCGGACAGCTTGATCGGGTTGCCGACCGTCTTGAACGGGCCCCGCTCCGGATGGTCGACCTCGACCACCGACCCCAGCGCGGCCAGCGTCTCGTCCTCGATCAGCTCCCGGGTCGAAAGGACCGGCCCGCACGGCACGTTGTGCGTGTTGAGCTGCTCCATCACCTCTTGCTTGGTGTGCCGCTCGGTCCACTCCTCGATCAGCGCGAACGCCTTGTCGAGTTTGTTCAGCCGCGCCTGCGGGGTACTCCAGGCCGGGTCCTCGGCCAGTTCCGGTTTGCCGATCAGGTCGCAGATCGGCTTCCAGCCGACCGGCTGGATGATCACGTAGATGTAGTCGTTCGGCCCGCCCGGAGCGCAGCGCACGGCCCAGCCGGGCTGACCGCCACCGGAGGCGTTGCCGGAGCGGGGCACCTCGTCGCCGAAGTTCTCGTTGGGGTACTCCCCCAGTGGCCCGTGGGCCAGCCGCTGCTGGTCGCGCAGTTTGACCCGGCACAGATTGAGCACCGCGTCCTGCATGGCGACCTGGACCCGCTGGCCGCGTCCGGTGTTGGTGCGCTGGTAGAGCGCGGCGAGGATGCCGGCGACCAGGTGGATGCCGGTGCCGGAGTCGCCGATCTGGGCGCCGGTCGCGGTCGGCGGGCCGTCCTCGAAACCGGTGGTGCTCATCGCTCCGCCCATGGCCTGGGCGATCACCTCGTACGCCTTGAAGTTCGCGTATCGACCGGCGCCGAAGCCCTTGATGGAGGCGTACACCAGGCGGGGGTTGATCTCCTGCAGTTTCTCCCAGGGAAATCCGAAGCGCTCGACCACGCCCGGGCCGAAGTTCTCCACCAGGACGTCCACGTCGGACACCAGCCGGGTGAAGACCTCCTTGCCCCGCGGGTTCTTCATGTTGAGGGTGATGCTGCGTTTGTTGGCGTTGAGCATCGTGAAGTAGAGGCTGTCCACGTCGGGGATGTCCCGCAGCTGGGACCGGGTGATGTCACCCTGCCCCGGAGCCTCCAGTTTGATCACATCGGCGCCCAGCCACGCGAGGATCTGCGTGGACGAGGGACCGGATTGCACGTGCGTCATGTCGAGGACCCGAACGCCCTCCAGTGCCTTACCCATGAGCGATCCTCCTGTTTGCGCCACCGCTGCTGGGGGTGCTGATCCGCCGTCAGCTTCAGGGATTGCATACCGTATGGGGTAGGCAATATCGTGGCGCATGTAACAGCCAGGTGTCTAGAGGGTCGCGGAACGTTTTCCGCGCTCGGCACCGCCATCGCATCCGGACCCGAATCCCCACTGAAGGGAGGCCCGGTGGATCTGTTGGAGCACCAGGCACAGGAACTCTTCGCCAAGCACGGCGTACCGGTCAGCCGCAGCCGCGTCGCCGACAACCCCGACGAGGCCTACGCGGCCGCCGCCGAGATCGGCGGACGCGTAGTGATAAAGGCACAGGTCAAGACAGGCGGCCGAGGCAAGGCCGGCGGCGTCCGGCTCGCCGACGGCCCGGACGCCGCGCGTGATGTCGCGGCCGGCATCCTGGGCATGGACATCAAGGGCCACACCGTGCACCGGGTGCTGGTCACCGAGGCGAGTGACATCGTCGAGGAGTACTACGTGTCGCTGCTGCTGGACCGGTCCGACCGGTCCTTCCTCGCGCTCGCGTCCCGGCAGGGCGGGGTCGAGATCGAGCAGGTCGCGGCCGAGCACCCGGACGCGCTGGCCCGGCTGCGGGTGGACCCGGGCGCCGGGCTGGGCTGGACGGAGGCGCTGCGGCTGGCCGCCGGCGCCGGCCTTCCCGACGACGTGCGCGACCTGGTCGCCAGCGTGCTGGTCCGGCTCTGGAACGTGTTCCGCGCCGAGGACGCCACCCTGGTCGAGATCAACCCGCTGGCCAAGCTCGCCGACGGCAGCCTGCTCGCCCTCGACGGCAAGGTCACCCTCGACGACAACGCCCGGTTCCGCCAGCCCGGTCACCCGCGGTACGCCGACGCCCACACCACCGACCCGCTGGAGGCGCGGGCGGCCCGCAAGAACCTCAACTACGTCAAGCTCGACGGCTCGGTCGGTGTCATCGGCAACGGCGCGGGCCTGGTGATGAGCACCCTGGACGTGGTCGCGTACGCGGGAGAACGATTCGGCGGGGTACGACCGGCGAACTTCCTCGACATCGGCGGCGGCGCCTCGGCCGAGGTGATGGCGAACGGGCTGGAGATCATCCTGGGCGATCCGGACGTACGCAGCGTCCTCGTCAACGTCTTCGGCGGGATCACCGCCTGCGACGCGGTCGCCGACGGCATCGTCCAGGCGATCGGACTGCTCACCGGCGAGGGCGAGAAGATCGACAAACCGGTGGTGGTACGGCTGGACGGCAACAACGCCGCGCTCGGCCGCAAGATCCTCGCCGAGGCGGCGCTGCCCGGCGTGATCAGCTCGGACACGATGGACGGTGCGGCGCGGCTCGCCGCCGAACTCGCCGGCAAGGGGGCGTGAGCATGGCCATCTTCCTCACCGACTCCAGCAGGATCCTGGTTCAGGGCATCACCGGCGCGGAGGGTTCCCGGCACACCCGGCGGATGGTCGCGGCCGGAACGAACGTCGTCGCCGGGGTCACTCCCGGCAAGGGCGGGCAGGAGGTCGACGGCATCCCGGTCTTCGGCAGCGCCGCCGAGGCGGTCCGGGCCACCGGCGCCGACACCTCGGTGGTCTTCGTGCCGCCCCGGTTCGCCAAGGCCGCGGTCATCGAGGCGATCGACGCCGGGCTCGGCCTGGTCGTGGTCCTGACCGAGGGCATCCCGGTGCACGACACCGCGGCGTTCTGGGCTTACGCGCAGGCCGCCGGTGACACCACCCGGATCGTCGGGCCCAACTGTCCCGGCCTGATCAGCCCCGGCCGCTCCAACGCCGGCATCATCCCCGCCGACATCACCGGCCCCGGACGCATCGGACTGGTCAGCAAGAGCGGAACGCTGACGTACCAGATGATGTACGAACTACGCGATCTCGGTTTCTCCACCTGCGTCGGCATCGGCGGCGACCCGATCGTCGGCACCACCCACATCGACTGCCTGCAGGCGTTCCAGGACGACGACGAGACCGACGCGATCGTGATGATCGGCGAGATCGGCGGGGACGCGGAGGAGCGCGCCGCCGAGTACATCAGGCAGCACATCACCAAGCCGGTGATCGGCTACGTGGCCGGCTTCACCGCACCCGAGGGAAAGACGATGGGCCACGCCGGCGCGATCGTCTCCGGGTCGTCCGGAACCGCGGTGGCCAAGCAGAAAGCCCTGGAAGCGGCCGGGGTGAGGGTCGGCAGAACGCCGTCGGAGACCGCGGCCCTGATGCGCGAGACGTTACCGCGACGCTGACCGCCGGCGACGGGCCGGCCGGACCGCCCTCCGGCCGGCCGGCCCGGTCCACGCCACGCCGGCTGGTCGCGCCGGTCCGGGCGGAGGCGATCGGCCTCCGCCCGGACCCCTACTCCCGCCCGAACCCCTAGGTTCGGGCTTTCAGTACCAGGCGGTGTGCGCCGGCGTACACGTTCATCGAACTGCCGCGCAGGAACCCGATCAGCGTGAGTCCGGCGTCGTCGGCCAGGTCGGCGGCGAGCGAGGACGGCGCGGAGACCGCGGCCAGGGCCGGAATGCCGGCCATCACCGCCTTCTGCACCAGCTCGAACGACGCCCGGCCGCTGACCGTCAGCACGGTGTCGCGCAGCGGCAGCCGGCCGTCGCGCAGCGCCCAGCCGACGACCTTGTCGACGGCGTTGTGGCGGCCGACGTCCTCGCGCAGGCAGAGCATCCGCCCGCCGGCGGAGAACAACCCGGCGGCGTGCAGTCCGCCCGTGCGGTCGAAGACCCGCTGCGCGGCGCGCAGCGTGCCGGGCAGGCCGCTGACCACCTCGGGGTCGAGCCGGATCGGGTCGTCCCGCACCGACCAGGTCGCGACGGTACGCACCGCGTCGAGGCTCGCCTTGCCGCAGAGCCCGCACGACGAGGTCGTGTAGAAGTTGCGTTCCAGCGACGGGTCCGGTGGCGCGACCCCGGCGGCCAGGACCACGTCGACCACGTTGTAGGTGTTGACCCCGTCCGCCGTGGCGCCCAGGCAATACCGGATGCCCGCGATCTCCCGGGCCCGCCGCACCACGCCCTCGCTCACCAGGAACCCGGCCGCCAGGTCGAAGTCGTCGCCCGGCGTCCGCATGGTCACCACCAGCGGGGTGCCGTTGACCCGGATCTCCAGCGGCTCCTCGGCCGCCAGGGTGTCGACCGGTTCGCCGGCCACCCCGTCGACGATCCGCAGCACCCTGCGCCGGCTCGTCACCCGTCCCATCTCGCCACCGCCCCTTCTCGTCGCCTGGACCCGGCCGGCTCCTTGGAAACCGGCCGGCCTTTCTGAGCCGGCCGTCCTTCTAGAGCCGGTCGGCCGGGAGCGTCGACGGCAGCCGCACCAGGGCCGGCCGGGGCTGGCGCATCCAGCGGGTCAGCGCCGCACCGAGCAGTCCGAGACAGCCGGCCACCACGAACGGCACGACGGAATCAGGCGACGTCACCACCAGGCCCGCGAGCACGATCCCGGTCACCGCGCCGACCGCCTTCCCGCTGTAGACGATCCCGTAGTTCGGCACGGTCGCGTCGTCGCCGAACCAGTCGCGGACCAGGCTGACCAGCAGCGAGTACCCAGCACCGGTGCCGGCTCCGGCCAGCGCGGCGAAGCACACCAGCGCTGCCGGATGATTGTCGTTGGCCGCCGCCGCGAGCAGGCCGAACTGGGCGGCTCCGCCGACGAGCAGGGACAGGCCGAGGGTTCCGCGGCGGCCGATCCGGTCGGCCAGAGAGCTGGTCACCGCCCGCCCGATGCCGTTGGAGGCGGCCAGCGCACCCATCGCCGCGACCAGGGTCGTCGCCGGCAGGTTCAACGTGTACGCGGTACCGGCCAGGTAGGCGATGTCGAACAGCGCCATGGCCGCGGTGAGCACCACGACCACGAACATCATCGGCAGCATGCCGCTGCGCAGCGCCGCCAGCGGCGGATACGGCCGGGTGGCGGGCCGGTTGTGCGGGATGCTGCGGTTGAGCCGACGGTCGACGGCCCAGCGCTGCGGGTCGATCTGCTCCGGCCACCAGTTCCTCGGCGGCTTGCGCATCAGCAGGCCACAGACCGCGACGACACCGAACACGACCACGGCCGTGGCGTCCAGCACGGCCGTCCGGTTCGCCGGATCGAGGCCGTAACCGGCGACGACGACGAACGGGATGGCGCCGTAGCCGAACGCGGCTCCCACCATCGCCACCCGGGAGGCGAGACGTTCGGGAAACCACTCGGTGACCGTGGCGATGCAGGTCATGTAAACCAGACCGGCGCCCAGCCCACCCAGGACCGAATAGCCCAGCAGGACGATGACCAGGTCGCCGCTGTGCGCCAGGGTGACCAGCGCGATCAGGCAGCAGGCCGCGCCGATCAGCATCGGCACCGCGAGACGCACCCGCAGCCGCTGATAGAGCCATCCGCCCAGGGGCGAGCCGACTGCTTGAAGGACAACCCAGAGCCCGAGTACGCCGAACGCCTGCCAGACGCTCCACCCGTTGTCCTCGACGAGGGTCGGCAGGGATACGCCGTAGCCGTACTGGAAGAGGCTGATCGCCAGCATCGCGGCCCAGGGCAGCCCGAGCATCCACGATCGCGACCGTCCCAGCAGGATGCGGTCGCTCTCCCCCACCCGGTAGCGACGGCCGTAGAAGTCCCTGACCTCGCGCACTGTCGTGTCGTGGGAATCCGTCATCTGGCACCTCCGACCGATCATCGTATACAGTATGTGGAATGCATATTGTCCATGACGGGACGGGTGACTGTCCAGCTCCGGACGATGACGAGGAGTGGCCATGAGCATCGAATGGCACGAGGCCCGGCACTACGCACGGAAAGCGGGCAGCCCGCTGCCGGAGGTCGACGTGCCGCTCGGCGAGGCGGTCGGCTGCGTACTGGCGAAGCCCCTCGTCGCGCTCTCGCCGCTGCCCGCCTACGACGCCGCCGCCATGGACGGATACGCCGTCGCGGGCCCCGGGCCGTGGCGGCTCGTCGGGCGGATCCTCGCCGGTGACCCGGGCCCGCCCCCGCCGCTGTCACCGGGGTACGCCACCGAGATCGGCACCGGCGCCGTGGTGCCGGCCGGTGCCGATGCCGTGCTGCCCTACGAACGGGCCACCCGCAACAGCCGCACGGTGACCGGCGAGTTCTCCCCCGGCCGGCACATCCGCCGCCGCGGCGAGGACTGCCCGGCCGGCCGGCGGGTGCTCGACACCGGCACGCTGGTCAGCCCCGTCGTGCTCGGGCTGGCCGCCGGCCTCGGGCACGACACGCTGACCGTGCACCGCCGCCCCCGGGTCGCGACCGTGGTCACCGGCGCCGAACTGCGCCGCGGCGGGATCCCGGCGGCGGGACAGGTCCGTGACGCCATCGGGCCTATGCTGCCCGGCATGATCCGGGCCGCCGGTGCCGAGCCGGTCGGGGAAACGATGGTCACCGACGACGCCGCGCTGCTGGTCGAGGCGTTGCTGCGCCCGGACGCCGACGTGCTGGTGGTCTGCGGAGCCACCTCGGCCGGCGCCGCCGACCATCTGCGCTCGGCCCTCGACACGCTGGGAGCGCGGGTACCGATCCACGGCGTCGCCTGCCGGCCCGGGCACCCGCAGCTGTTCGCGGTGCTGCCGGACGGCCGGTTCGTGGTCGGCCTGCCCGGCAATCCGTATGCGGCCCTGGTCGCCGCACTGACCCTGGTCACCCCACTGCTCGGTCGGCTGTCCGGCCGGCCCGAACCGCCGGTCACGACCGCCGCGCTGGCGGGGCCGGTGACACCGCACGACCGCGACACCCGGTTGGTGCCGGTCACCGTGGCCGGGTCCGCGGCCCTGCCCGTCGGACACGACCGACCCGGTTCCCTATGGGGCGCCGCGATGGCGGACGCGCTCGCGGTCGTGCCAGCGGGCTGGCCCGGCGACGAGGTGGAACTGCTCGCGCTACCCAGCGGCTCGCCGCCGGCCGTCACGGTCGTGGCCGGCAGGGACGGCCGCCGGATCGATCAGGCCGCCGGGGTGCCGGCGCCGTCCTGACCCGCGCCGTTCACCGTCCCGGCCGGTTCGGCCCGTCCGCGAAACGGACGTCCGGCGCTGGCAGGATGGCGAGATGACCGACTGGGCGGCGCTGCGGCACGCGTACGGCTCGGCCGAGGACGTTCCCGGGCATCTGGCGGCGCTACGGTCGCCCGACGAGGACGAGCGGCGCGAGTCGTTCGGTGAGCTGTACGCGAGCATCACCCACCAGGGCAACCGATACTCCGCCAGCGCCGCCGCCGTGCCATCGCTGCTGGAACTGGCCGCGGACTCGGCCGTACCGGATCGTGATCTGCTCCTTTATCTCCTCGGCCGGATTGCGGTGGGCACCGACGCGGCGTGGCTGCCGGGAGGCGTGCGGCGCGATGCGCTCGACGCGGATGAGGCAGCCGCATACGACGCGGTCGCCCAAGGGCTGCCGCTGTTCGACACCCTCACCACCGACCCTGAACTCGCCGACCACGCCGCGTATCTGCTCGGGTGGTACCCCGGCCGGCTCGAGTCGGTGCCCGTCCTGGCCGCCCTGGACAGCCCGACCGCGATCGTCGCCCTGGGACTGCTCGGCCTGCCCGAAGGTGTGCCGGCCGCCGAGCGCGCGCTGAGCGACGACCACCCCCTGAACCGATGGGCGGGAGCAGTCGCCCTGGCCCGCCTCGGCGGCGAGGGCGCGACCGCGGAGTTGCTGCGCTGGGCGTCGAGCGGCCACCGCGACGAGCCAAAGGTCGCCTACCTGGAGGGTGACGTGGCGGGGCTGGCGCTGCTGACCCTGGAGTCCGTCGCCGATGACGTGCTCGAACCCGCCCTGACCCGGCTCGGGCACGTCAGCGCCGAGCCCGCGCTGACCACGATCGGTGTGCTGCTGCGGCAGGCCTTCCCGCACGGCCCGATCGCCAGGGGCACCGCCTTCGGTGACCTCACCGCACGTCAGCGGCGGGTCGTCCGGGCTCTGGTGGACACCCCGGCCGCCTGGCTCTTCGACGGCGCGGAGTTCGTGAACGTCAACCTGCTCATCAGCGACCACGGGCTACCGCACGGCCATGACCGCCTCACCGCCTACGCCGGCTGAGAGCCGCGGCCGGAGAGTTGCTCGACCAGCTTCAGCAGGGCGCTGTGGTCGAGGCCGCCGTCGCCCTGCGCCTTCAGCGCGGCGATCAGCTGCGCGACCGCCGACCCGAGCGGGATGACCACCCCGGCCTCCCTGGCCGCCGACGTGACGATGCCCATGTCCTTGTGGTGCAGGTCGATCCGGAAGCCGGGCTCGAAGCTGCGGGCCAGCATCCCGGCGGCCTTACGGTCCAGGATCCGGTTGCCGGCCAGGCCACCGGCCAGCACCCGGACCGCGGCCTCGGTGTCCACCCGGTAGGCCTCGAGGAACACGATCGCCTCGGCGACGAGCTCGATGGTGCCGGCCACGATGAGCTGGTTGGCCGCCTTCACCGTCTGCCCGGCACCGTGCGGGCCGACGTGGACCACGGTCGCGCCGACCACCTCCAGGATCGGCAGCGCCGCCTGGAAGTCCTCGGCGTCACCGCCGACCATGATGGACAGGCTGCCCTCGATCGCGCCGGTCTCCCCGCCGCTGACCGGGGCGTCCAGGACCCGGACCCCGAGCGGACGGGCCACTTCGGCGACGTCGCGGGCGGTCCTGGGCGCGATGCTGCTCATGTCGACGTAGAGCTGTCCCGCCCGGGCGTGGGCCAGGATGCCCTGCTCGCCGAGGGTGACCGCCTCGACGTCCGCCGAGTCGCGGACCATCGTGACGACGACGTCGGCCTTCTGCACCACCTCGGCGATGCCGGTGGCGAACCGGCCACCGGCCTGGGTCAGGAATGCGTGGCGGGGCGGGACGACGTCGTAGCCGATCACGTCGAACCCGGCTTTGGCCAGGTTGACGGCCATCGGGCCGCCCATGATGCCGAGACCGATGAAACCGACGGTGGTCATGTCAGCCGTTCCCTTCATTGGCCGGTACGACTGTGGCGGCGCGGCGCTCCCGCGGCAGCCAGGCGAAGCCCGGTTCGGTCGCGACGTACTCCAGGCCGACCCGGCCGCGGTAGCCGGCCTGTTCGAGCCGGCTCAGGTGGCCGTCGATGTCGATGCCGCCGGTGCCGGGTTCGTGGCGGCCAGGCGCGTCGGCGATCTGGACGTGCCCGATTCGCTCGACGTGCTCGGCGAGGACCTTGCTCAGGTCGTCGCCGTTGACGGTGAGGTGATACAGGTCGGCCAGGAACTCCAGGTTCCGCACCCCGCGTTCGGCCCGCACCCGGTCCAGCACCGCGATGACGTCGGCGGCGGTGCGCAACAGGTAGGGGAACGGGCCGCTCACCGGCTCGACCAGCACCGTGCCGCCGATGCGGGCCACCGTCTCCGCCGCGAACGCCAGGTTCGCCACCGCGGTCTCGTCCTGCAGTTCCCGGCTGATGAAGGCGATCCGGTTGCCGTACAGGGCGTTGAAGGAGCGGCATCCCGTGGCGGCGCCGATCGCGGCGACCAGTTCGGCGTTGTCGCGGAACTCGGCGGAGTGAGCCGGTGAGGACAGCACCCCCCGGTCGCCGCCGGGCATGTCCCCGGCGAAGAAGTTGAGGCCGGCGAGCTGGACACCGGCGTCGCCGACGGCCTCGACGAACGCGTTCACCTCCGCGGCCGGCGGCACCGCCTCGTCGAACGGCCACCAGAACTCGACCGCGTCGAATCCGGCCGCCTTGGCCGCGGCCGGCCGCTTCAGCAGTGGCAGGTCGGTGAACAGGATCGAGCAGTTCACGTCGTAGCGGAGGTGGTGTGCGGTCACGTGTTCTCCCTATGGTTGCGTCAGCAGCAGCAGGGTGGCGGCCAGGGCGAGCGGGTCCACCGTCTCCGGCTCGGCGTCGACGCGCCGGATCAGTTCGGCGCGCATCCGGGGATCCCAGAACGTCCGGATGTGCTCGGCGATGGCCGCCGCGGCCGTGTCCAGCCCCTGGTGGCGAAACTGTACGGCGATATCGTTGATCATCCTGACCTGTGGCGACATCCCTCAACCCGCCATCGCCGGGCTCTTGAGCCCGACCTGAACGGCCGTCACCTTGTACTCCGGGCAGTTGGTGGCCCAGTCGGAGTTCTCCGTCGTGACGACGTTCGCGCCGGTCACCGGGTGGTGGAAGGTCGTGTAGACCACGCCGACCGGCATCCGGTCGGCGAGGACCGCACGCAGAGTGGTGGCACCGACCCGGCTGGTCAGGACGACCTCGTCACCGTCACTGATGCCCCGGACCTCGGCGTCGTGCGGATGGATCTCGAGTACGTCCTCCGGGTGCCAGGCCACGTTGGCGGTACGCCGGGTCTGCGCCCCGACGTTGTACTGGCTCAGGATCCGGCCCGTCGTCAGGATCAGCGGGTACTTGCGGGTGCTGCGCTCGCGGGTCGGCACGTACGGCGTCGGCACGAACCGGCCCTTGCCGCGCACGAAACCGTCCGTGTGCATGATCGGCGTGCCCTCGGGGGCGTTGTCGTTGCACGGCCACTGCACGCTGCCCAGCTTGTCGAGCTTGTCGAAGGAGACCCCGGCGAACGTGGGCGTGAGCGCGGCGATCTCGTCCATGATCTGGCTCGGCCGGTCGTAGTGCATCGGATAGCCCATCGCCTGGGCGATCTCCGCGACGATCTGCCACTCGTGCTTGCCGGTCTTGGGCGCCATCACCGGACGGACCCGGTTGATCCGCCGCTCGGCGTTGGTGAACGTGCCGTCCTTCTCCAGGAACGAGGTGCCGGGCAGGAACACGTGCGCGAACTTGGCGGTCTCGTTGAGGAACAGGTCCTGCACCACGACCAGCTCCAGCGCGGTCAGCGCGGCGTGCACGTGCTTGATGTTCGGGTCGGACTGCGCGATGTCCTCACCCTGCACGTACAGCGCCCGGAAACTGCCGTCGATGGCGGCGTCGAACATGTTCGGGATCCGCAGACCGGGTTCGGCCTGCAGGGTGCTGCCCCACATGTTCTCGAACACCCCGCGTACGACATCGTCGGAGACGTGCCGGTAGCCGGGCAGCTCGTGCGGGAACGACCCCATGTCGCAGGAGCCCTGGACGTTGTTCTGCCCGCGCAGCGGGTTGACGCCGACTCCCTCCCGGCCGATGTTGCCAGTCGCCATCGCCAGGTTCGCCATGCCCATCACCATGGTCGATCCCTGGCTGTGCTCGGTGACGCCGAGGCCGTAGTAGATCGCGCCGTTGCCGCCGGTGGCGAACAGCCGCGCCGCGGCCCGGACCTCCTCGGCCGGCACGCCGGTGTGCTCCTCGACCGCCTCCGGGCTGTTCTCGGGCAGGGCGATGAACGCGGCCCAGTCGTCGAAGTCCTCGCAGCGCTCGTCGACGAACGACCGATCGACCAGCCCTTCGGTGAGTACGACGTGCGCCATGGCGTTGACCACCGCCACGTTCGTGCCCGGTGCCAGCTGCAGGTGATGCCGCGCCTCGATGTGCGGTGACCGGACCAGGTCGATCCGGCGCGGGTCGACGACGATCAGCTTGGCGCCCTCCCGCAGCCGGCGCTTCATCCGGGAGGCGAACACCGGGTGCCCGTCGGTCGGGTTCGCGCCGATCACCATGATCACGTCCGACTTCGCGACCGACCGGAAGTCCTGGGTACCGGCCGACGTGCCGAAGGTCTGCTTCAGGCCGTACCCGGTCGGTGAGTGACAGACCCGGGCGCAGGTGTCGACGTTGTTGTTGCCGAACGCGGCACGGATCATCTTCTGAACGACATAGACCTCTTCATTGGTCGTACGGGACGACGTGATCCCGCCGATCGCCCCGACCCCGTGCCGCGACTGGATGTCCCGCAGTTTCGCGGCGGTGAACGCGATCGCGGTGTCCCAGTCGACCGGCCGCCACTCGTCGGTGATCCGCTCCCGGACCATCGGCGTGAGCACCCGGTCGGGGTGGGTGGCGTACCCGAACGCGAACCGGCCCTTGACGCAGGAGTGCCCCTCGTTGGCGCCGCCGTCCTTGTACGGCACCATCCGCACCAGCTCGGCGCCGCGCAGCTCGGCCTTGAACGAGCAGCCGACCCCGCAGTACGCACACGTGGTGATCACACTGCGGGTCGGCATCCCGAGCTGGATCACCGACTTCTCCTGCAGCGTCGACGTCGGGCAGGCCTGCACGCAGGCGCCGCAGGAGACGCATTCCGAGCTCATGAAGTCGGTGCCGCCGGCGGACACCTTCGACTCGAAACCGCGGCCCTCGATGGTCAGCGCGAACGTGCCCTGCACCTCCCCGCACGCCCGCACGCACCGGGAGCAGGAGATGCACTTGGAGGCGTCGAAGTCGAAGTACGGGTTGCTCGTGTCCTTCTTCTCGTCGAGGTGGTTGGCGCCCTCGTAGCCGTAGCGGACCTGCCGCAGACCGACGATGCCGGACATGTCCTGCAGCTCGCAGTCGCCGTTGGCCGGGCAGGTGAGACAGTCGAGCGGGTGATCGGAGATGTAGAGCTCCATCACGCCCTGCCGTAGCTTCTCCAGCTTCGGCGTCTGGGTGCTCACCCTCATGCCCTCGGCGACCGGGGTGGTGCAGGAGGCGGGAGTGCCCCGGCGGCCGTCGATCTCCACGAGGCACAACCGGCACGAGCCGAACGCCTCCAGGCTGTCGGTGGCGCACAGTTTCGGGACGTCGATCCCGCTCAGCGCCGCGGCCCGCATCACCGAGGTGCCCTCCGGCACGGTCACCGGCAGGCCGTCCACCTCGAGCGACACCGTCGCGGGGCCGGGCCGGGCCGGCGTGCCGAGGTCGGGTTCCTTCAGCAGGCTCATCGCTGGCCTCCTCCTCTGGGGCTGAAGTCGTCGGCGAAATGCAGCAGCGCGCTGCGTACGGGCATCGGGGTCAGGCCGCCCATCGCGCACAGCGACCCCTCGGTCATCAGTTCGCACAGATCGCCGAGCAGGGCGAGGTTGTCGTCGGGGTCCTGCCCGGCGCGGATCTTGTCGATCACTTCCACGCCCCGGACCGCGCCGACCCGGCAGGGCGTGCACTTGCCGCAGGACTCCTCGGCGCAGAACTCCATCGCGAATCGGGCCATCGCCGCCATGTCCACGGTGTCGTCGAAGACCACGACACCGCCGTGGCCCAGCATCGCGCCGGCCGCGGCGAACGCCTCGTACTCCATCGGCAGGTCCAGGCCGTCCGCCGGCAGATACGCACCGAGCGGACCGCCGACCTGCACCGCGCGGATCGGGCGCCCGCTGCGCGTACCGCCGCCGTATTTTTGAATGAGGTCTTGCAGGGTCATGCCGAAGGCCGTCTCGAAGATGCCGCCGCGGGCGATGTTGCCGGCCAGCTGGAACACCTGGGTGCCGCGGGAGCGCTCGACGCCCAGAGCCTGATAGGCGGCCGCGCCGCCGGAGAGGATCGCCGGGACCGAGGCGAGCGTCAGCACGTTGTTGACCACGGTCGGTCTGCCGAACAGGCCGGTGATCGCCGGGATCGGGGGCTTCGCGCGGACCATGCCACGCTTACCCTCCAGGCTCTCCAGCATCGCGGTCTCCTCACCGCAGATGTACGCGCCCGCGCCGACCCGTACGAACAGATTGAACGTGAGCCCCGAACCGAGGACGTCGTCGCCGAGCCAGCCCTGCTCGCGGGCGACGCCGATGGCCTCGCGCATGGTGCGCACCGCGTCCGGATACTCCGAGCGGATGTACACATAGCCCTCGGTCGCGCCCACCGCGTACGCCGCGATCGTCATGCCCTCGATGAGGGTGAACGGGTCGCCCTCCATCAGCATCCGGTCGGCGAACGTGCCGCTGTCGCCCTCGTCGGCGTTGCAGCACACGAACTTCAGCGGGCCGGAGATGCCGGCGACGGTCTTCCACTTGACGCCGGCCGGGAAGCCCGCGCCGCCGCGGCCCCGCAGTCCCGACTCGGTGACCTCGGCGACCACGTCCGCCGGGTCACTGCTCAACGCCCGCCGCAATCCGGTCAGTCCGCCATGAGCCAGGTAGTCGTCGGGTGAGAGCGGATCGGTGACGCCGACACGGGTGAAACAGAGCCGGGTCTGGTCGCGCATCCACGGCAGGTCCGCCACCACACCCTGGCACAGCTCGTGGTCGGCGCCGTCGAGCATGCCGGCCGCGACGAGGCCGGCGACGGCGTCCGGCTCGACCGGGCCGTACCCGACACGCCCGCGTTCGGTGACCACCTCCACCAGCGGTTCCAGCCAGAGCATGCCGTGCGATCCGTTCCGGACGATCCGGATCGGCCGGTCCGCTGTTTCCATCAGCTTGGCCGCGACCTCGTCGGCGCCGAGCGACCGCGCCGCCGAGTCCCGGGGCACGTAGACAGTGGTGGTCATCGGCCCACCGCTTCCGTGAGGAGGGCGTCGAGCCGGGCCCGGGTGAGCCGTCCCCGCACCTGCTCGTTGATCTGACCGGCCGGGCCGAGCGCACAGTTGCCGAGGCAGAACACCTGCTCCAAGGTGACCGACCGGTCCGGAGTGGTCTGACCGACCTTGATCCCCAGCACCTGCTCGGCATGCGCGATCAGCTGCTCGGCGCCCACCGACTGGCAGGCCTCGGCCCGGCAGAGCTTGAGCACGGTCGCGCCGGCGGGCTCGGACCGGAAGTCGGTGTAGAAGGTGATCACCCCGTGCACGTCGGCACGGGAGATGTTCAGCTCGGCCGCGAGCACCGGCACCACGCCGGGGTCGACGTAGCCGAACTCGGCCTGAATGCGATGCAGGATCGGCATCAGCGCGCCGCGATCGCCGCGATGTGCTGCGACCAGCGCGCGCACCCGATCCGTTACCGAAGTGCCAGGACTGACCACGACGATCCCGCCTCCACTTCCACACCGATCGACTCGGAAATCCAGCATACTGCGGTCTGAATACCGTATGCAATATCGCTGTCGACTCCACCCGACCGCGGTTGGACCACATCGGACATCATCGAGGCGTGGACGACCTACTGATCAATCTGCTGGCGAGCATCATCGCCGGCACGTCCGTGTGGCTCGCCGGATTCCTGCTGCGCCGCCGCAAACTCGCCCGGGAACGCGCCTTCTTCGGACTCACCGACGGCGCGAGCTGCCTGATGGCGGTCTCCCGGCACGCCTCGTCGCCGAGCGAAATGAGCGTCCACCGCCGCGACGTCGCCGCGCTCGTGGAGCTGGCGGCCATCGCCCGCGAATGCGGCGCACACGCCGACCGGGTCGGCGAGAGCCAGCCGACCGGAGAGATCGGCCGGCTCACCGAGTTCTGCGTCGGCGGCCCCGGCGAGAACAACCCGCGCAGCGCCACACACCTGCGCACGATCCTGCGCGGCGTGACGTACGGGATCTTCGACCCGGACAAGCGCCGCCTGTCGTTCACGGTCGACAGCACCGAATATGTCCTCAGCCCGGAGATCAGCTATGTCCTGCTCGCCCGGTTCTGGGGACCGGCCGGTGGACACCCGGTGTTCTTTCTCGGCGGCCTGACCTCGGGCAGCAATCTCGCCGGCGCCCGCTATCTGGCCAACCACCATCCCGAGCTCGACCGGCAGTACGGCGCCGACCGGCCGTTCGCGCTGGTCCTGCGCATCGTCGAACCGGCCGCGTACGGCACCGACTTCACCGAACTGGTCGCCGACGTCACCGACGTCGCGTTCCAGCCCGTCCCGGCACCGGCGGAATAGGCACGACTTCCGGCCGCCAGGGACATCGCCCGGAGTCACCAACGACGTCGGCGGCTCCGGGCGTGACCGGAGCCGCCGCGCTGGAAGGAATCAAAGGCCGGCGAAGTCGCCCTTCCCGATCCCATCAAGGAATTCATGCCACTCGGATCGGCTGAACTCCAGCCGGGGACCCCGCGGATTCTTGGAGTCCCTGAGCAGGACGCCGTCATCCATGAAGCACACCTCGACGCAGCTCGAATTACTGCAGAACGAAGACGAGTACCAACTACGCGCCTCAGCAGCGCTTTCCTCGATATTCATCAAAAACCTCCAGAGATTTCCATCTGGTACGTGCCTCTGGCAATTGCCAGCCGAAACTTCAGCCTTGCTGCCGGAGTGAGTTCGATGTGCCCTCATGACTGAGGCACCGTCGTGTACCTGAGATGGCTGCCGCGCGTTCAGCTGTTCGCGCTCAGCTGAACCGGAACGAGCCTCAGCACCTCAAGCCACGGTGGTCGTGAAACGGTGAATAAAGTTACCAATCGGACTCGACGGACGGCCATCACACAGGGGTCCGGAAGGGCGGCGGCCCTCCGGAGACGAGTGCGACGACCTGCGATCCATCACCTGATCCGACCGGCGTGGGCTCGACGCCCGGCGACCGTCCCGGCGGTGAGGACGTCAGACGTCGAAGACTCCGCTCTTGACTCCAGCGATGAAGAGACGCCAATCGGCGTTTTTGTATGTCAATGCTCGACGTTGCGGGTCTTTCGTGTCTCGCACGAAAACCGAGTCTCCCGAGAACGCAACCTCTACACATGCGGCATTGTTACAGCGTGAGGAACTGCGCCAGGCTAACTCGCCGGCAACGCCTTCTTCGGATTGCATCGTTGTCCTTTTCTGTCAGTGAACTGCAGCGGACGATCACATCTCCCTGAGAATCTCCCCGAGGAGTGAGTTCGTGTCCCGCGTGTCGAGAGCCATTCGCTGAAGTCCGAGAAAAACTTGAACGTACCCTTGCACCTCGGCGGCCTGCTCAATATACGTACCCTCACCGACGACGCCCTCATGGTAGACGATGTCAGAAAAGCCGACCGCCGATCCAGCGGTCATCGATTCCGAGAATCGCAGGACGATAAAGCCGGTGATCAGCCCTTTGTGCGCCCCCGCCGAAAGCGGCAGAACCCGGAGCTCGAGCTGAGATCCGTCGTTCATCGCCATCAGCTTGCGGATCTGATCACGCATGACCTGCCGGCCGCCGATCGATCGCCGGACAACCGACTCCTCGATCACGATCTTCAGGGAAGTGCTGTCATTCAGGTTCTGCTGCCTCGCCAAACGTACGTCGACGGCGCTCCGGAGGACTTCCGGGTCGTCAGTCCAAGCCCTGACCACCGCTGCCGCGTATTCAGGCGTCTGAAGCAAGCCGGGAACGGTCCCGATCTGGTAGTCACAGATCGTCGCCGCGGCACCCTCCAAGCCGATCAGCCGCTCATACCCCGGCCCGAGGTTGTATTGCGTCCACCATGCGGTTTCCCGGCTCTCCTCGACGAGCTTCATGAGCTCACCACGCGCCTCGGGGTCAGTGACCCGATAAAGGTTCATCAGATCGCGGACATCCCGAGCCGAGATGCTTCTCTGCGCCGATTCGATCCGACTGATCTTCGATGCCGAGAGGAGAAGCTCGTTGGCCACCTCAGCCAGACTGAGGCCGGCATCGATGCGATGTCGTCGCAATGCCGCGCCGAGCTGCCGACGACGGACCAGCGGCCCAGGATGACCTGGAATGATCGCCACCTCCGTGACACAGAAGAGGACCTGCCACCTGTCAATCTGCCATATGGCAAACGCCGTCGGCAATGCCAAAAAGCAAACGCCCCTGGCAATTGCCAAGTCGATCATTCATGATGAAATCACAGTGAGTCACGTATGGATCAATCATTGATGATCCAACACGGGTTGATGATAGCCCTTACTTCGGCTCCGAGGTCCGAATCCGGGATGAACAACCACGTCAAGCCCCAGGGAGGCTGAAAACTCCGCCGCACCGGATGACGCCGAAGGATGGCGATCGGAGCGCCGCACGGTCACGCCCCGCTCATCTATCAAGCAACGTGCGAGTAGCTACTCGCCGACTGCCCTCGCATCATCGCTTCGCCGGTCCGCATCCCTTGGACGAGTCATTCTCGCGACGCGGGCCCGTGATCAAGACTCCACCACGTCGCCCCCACTGATCCGCCCCGTCGCCGAACCGAGGACCCGACATGCCTGAGACAGAACATCGGAGAGAAGCCACGCCGTACGACAATGACCGGCCCCTTGCGATCACTCGATCCATATTGGTGGCCGGAGGAGGCTTCGGTACGACAATCGCAACGATCCTCGGCGTCGCCGGTCAATGGCAGCTCGGCGATGCGCCGACACTGTGGGCACTGTGCACTCTGTGCGTCGTCGCGTCCATGACGATGTTCGTCGTCGCGTACCTGGTCCGCCCTCACTCATAGGCGGAGCGGCGCAGGCGCCGGTGTGGCGACCGGGAGCGGTCACCACACCGGCGTGCGCGGTCAGGACAGGGAACAGCTGATCGGCGCCGACGTGGTGGATGAACCGTTGCCGACGAAACCGAACGTGGTCGACGCCCCGGCCGCCAGCGCACCGTTGTGGGCGGCGTTGCGAACCGTGACGGCCGGCGTGCCGGCGACACCGTTCCAGAGCGAACCGACCGTGGTACCGGCCGGGAAGGTCCAGTTCACCGTCCACGCCGAACCCGCGGCGGTGCCCGTGTTGCGTACCGTCACCTCGGCCTGGAAACCACCCGCCCACGACGTGAGCGTCTTGTACGTGGCGGTGCAGCCCGCATCGGTGTTTCCACCGCCCGAGCTCGTGGTCACGCTGCGCCCGGCCGACGCCGCGGACACGTTCCCGGCCGCGTCACGGGCACGGACACTGAACGTGTACGCCGTGGACGCCGTCAACCCGGTCGCCGTGTACGAGGTCGCCGACACCGTGGCCACGACGGAACCGTTGCGCAGCACCTCGTACGCCGTGACGCCGACGTTGTCGGTCGCGGCCGTCCAGGTCAGCGCCACAGTGTTCGCCGTGACAGTTCCGGCCGTGGGCTGACCGGGCGCGCTCGGCGCGGTGGTGTCGCCGTCCGAGCCGCCGTCGCCGTACCGCTGGCCCAGGCTGATGCCCGTGATCGCCGCCCTGCACAACGAGAACACCGTGCTTCGCCGCCATGCCGCCGATGCCCACGCCCGTATCGTGCCGCTGTCTCGCAGCACGAGCGGTGACCGCCACCGGCGCTGACCAGCGGGTGGCGCTACTCGGGCAGGTGTACTGGCAGAGAGGCGGTATTCGAGGCCTGCTGTATTCCATCCAAGATCAGGCGAGGCGCAGCGATCACGGACTCGCCGTCGGCGGCTGTGCCCGCTGAGCCGGTGATCGCCAGAGCCTGTGGTTGCCGCAGTGCGAAGCTACAGCGTTGCGACGCCGGCACCGACCTGATCGAGGCAGTGCTGGAGTCGGCGTAGGTAGGCGTCGAAGGGTTCGTTGGCCTGCCATGCCTGATAGGCGGTGGCGGTCGCGGTGCGGGCGAGGTTCATCTGCAGCAGCGCCGACATGTCGTCTTGGCCATCGGCGCGGCTCATGACCCAGTCGCGGAGGTCACTAGTGAACTGCTCGCCGAAGTCCTGGGTCGACTGGGCCAGTGCGGGAGACTGGGCCTTGAGACGCCGTTGCAGTGGCATACGGTCGGCGAGGCGCTCGTTGAACGCCATCATGATCGCGGTCAGAGAGTCCCAGAGCGGCTCGTCCGCCGGTCGGGCGTTCATCAGGGCCTGCCAGTTCTCGCGTTCCTGCGGGTCCTGGTCGAAGACGACGGCTTCCTTGCTGGCGAAGTAGTTGAAAAACGTCGCGCGGGACACGTTCGCGGCGGCGGCGATCTGCTCCACGCTGACGGACTCGAAGCCGCGTTCGTCGAACAGCCGCAGCGCGGCTGACCGGATGGCCCGCCAAGCCTCCAGCTTCTTGCGTTCTCGCAGATTCACCTCGTCCTCCTGCGGTCGATCATACCAGTTTTCTGGATTCCATCGAACATTAGACGCCGTCCAGGTTTCATGTATGGTGGAGTGGCAGCACGGGCCCCTGACCCTCGGTTGAACAGGGGTTTCTTCTGTCGTGCTGCCATGCCGCTGGAAGGAAATCCATGAGCAAGGTCTGGTTCATCACCGGCACCTCCCGCGGTCTCGGCCGCAACTTCGCCGAGTCCGCCCTCGAACGCGGCGACCACGTCGCCGCGACCGCCCGCACCCTCAGCTCCCTCGACGACCTGGTCGCCAAGTACGGCGACCAGGTGCTGCCGCTGGCCCTCGACGTCACCGACAAGCAGGCCGTCACCGCCGCGGTCACCGCCGCCCACGAGAAGTTCGGGCGCCTCGACGTCGTGGTCAACAACGCCGGCTACGGCCTGTTCGGCGCCGTCGAGGAGATCAGCGAGCAGCAACTGCGCGACCAGATCGAGACCAACCTGTTCGGCGTCTTCTTCGTCACCCAGGCGGTCCTGCCGATCCTGCGGGAGCAGGGCAGCGGCCACGTCATCCAGATCTCCACCATCGGCGGCGTCGGCGCCTTCCCCAGCCTCGGCGGCTACCACGCCTCCAAGTGGGCCTTGGAAGGACTGACCGAGTCCCTGGCCCAGGAGGTCGCCGGTTTCGGTATCAAGGTGACCCTGGTCGAGCCGGGCGGCTTCTCCACCGACTGGGCCGGATCGTCGGCGGTACACGCCGAACCCCAGCCGGCCTACCAGCCGCTGCGCGACGCCATGGCCGCCCGCGCCGGCGGCGCCTCCTACGGCGACCCGAACGCCGCCGGCCCGGCCCTGTTGCAGATCGTCGACGCCGAGAACCCGCCGCTGCGCGTGCTCTTCGGCTCCCAGCCCACCCAACTGGTCAAGCACATCTACGCGCAGCGTCTGCAGACCTGGACCGACTGGGAGCACGTCTCCCACGCCGCACAGGGCTGACCGCGCCCATGCCAACGAGCAGCACTCGCTCGCAGACATCCGCCCAGTGGGCCCGCGCCTGCTGGGCGGCGTCCGAGCCGTTCACCGTCAACATGTTCTTCACGCCCGAGGCCGCGTCGAACGTCGAACGCGCCGGACTACCGGGCCGCGCCGCCTACGTCGTGCTCCGGGCAGCACCCCTGGGCGTCGTACCACCGGCCGTCGCCGCATCGACGTTCCGCAGCTTTCCCGCACCCGTGTTCGCGGTGCTGGGCGAAGCCTGGCAACGGCTGACCCCACAGGCTGCGATCGACGCCCATCACGTAGCCGTTCAACAGGCAGCGGCTCGGCAGATCGGTGACCCGCCTGCCGAACTGGCCGACATGGCGGACCTGCTCACCGAAGCAGTGCAGCACCTCGACACCAGCGGCCGGCCCCTCGCCGCAGCCAACCAGGCCGTTCCCCCGCCAGCCGAGCCCTGGGCCCGGCTGTGGCGTGCACTCAACACCCTGCGCGAACACCGCGGCGACGGACACATCGCCGCCCTGATCGCCGCCGGCCTCGCCGTCCACGACAGCGAAGTCCTGATGGCGGTATGGGCCGGCGAGCACACCGACACCGCCGTGCTGCGCGCCACCCGTTCCATCGACGACGACAGCTGGCGAGCCGCCGACACAAGACTCCTCGACCGAGGTCTGTTCGATCTCGACGGCCGGATCACGCCCGAAGGAACGGCCCTGCGAGACTGGGTCGAGCAGGTCACCGATGAGGCAGCCGCCCAACCATGGCGACGCATCGGCGAGGACCGCATCGCCCTGATTCATCAGTTCCTGACCAGGCTGTCATCCAGGCTGATCGACACCGGGCTGATGCGCGCGGTCACGCCGGTCGGTGCGCCATGGCCGCCGCCTGCACTACACGGCGCCTGATCGGCGACAGCGCTGAGTTGCGGGCTGGACGCGCATGGATGCCGTGGTAGTTGAGATGGCGCACGAGCGATACCGCGGAACGTGTCGCGGTCGGAATCCGTCCGGGAAACAACGGGCGCGCATCGCCGACTCCGACGGTGACGGTCGCTGATCCAGGCGCGGGGACGGCGAGGAGCTCGTCGATAAGCAGGGCCAAGGCGCGGGGAAGGAGTACCGGTCTGCGATCGAGGGTCAGGAAGGTGCTGTTCCGTCTGTGGGTGAGGGCGCCGGCGGTGAGGGTCACGACCCGGGTGACCGTGATGCCGTAGAACAGGACCAGGGCGCCGGCGACCCGCTACGGGCAAGGCGTCGTCGCGCAGACACCGCCGGGTCGCTCCCACCAGGAGATGCGCTCGTTTCTGAGACAGTCGTATGTTGCAGCTACTGCAACTCGGGCAGGTGTGCGGCTGATGCGTCCCGGTCGTCTAGGACACCCGGTACACCGGATGCCGTAGCTGGCTCCCGTCCGTCTAGGGCCGGTAGGCGATCCGCGCGATCGCCTGCGGGTCGACCCAGGTGGCGTCGGCCATGGCGACGTTTTCGGCATGACCAGCGGGTGGAGTGCTACGGCGCTGCGGCGCGAGCTGTTGCTGCAACTGCTGTCGCGAGACGCTGGACAGGCCGCTGCCGACCCGGCCGACCAGGTGCGACCTGCCGGCACGGTCCTAGGCGCCGACCATCAGCGCACCGATGGTGTCGCGCAGCCGGCCCAGGTCGGGAACTCACCCGCACACCGCCACGTCAGCCTCATGCGGAATCACGAGCCACCGCGGCCCACTGCGGTCGCAGTTGGGCCGCGTGGTCGCGGTGAGGCGGCGTACTACACGTAGAGGAGACGGTTAACGCGGACCAGGAAGTCCTTGCCGAGGTCGCTGGTGGGGTCGCCCATCAGTTCGGCGATGACGTGCATCGCCAGGTCCCGGCGCTTCGGGGAGCGTTCGGCGATGGCTTTGCCGAGCGCGGCGGGCATCTGTTCGGCGGTGAGGTCGGTGCAGTAGACGGGGCTGCCTGGCTGCTGGCGCCACGAGTCGGTGATGGTGCCGGCGTCGAAGCCGTCGAAGCCGGTCTGATTGACCAGCGACATGCCCAGGGCCCGGTCATCGTCATTGTCCGCGGCGACGGGGATCGCGATCCGGCCGTTGGTACCGCTCGGGCTCGTATAGGCAACGAAGGACTGTGCCGTGATGGCGTTCCACGCCTTGACCACGGACCGGCCGAGTTGCTCCTCGACCCAGCGGCTCTCCACCTGCCCGCGATCGAGGGCCGCGATGTGCCCGTCGCGGGCCGGGTAGTAGTTCGAGGTGTCGATGACGACGGCGTCGACGGGCAGATCGATCAGCAGGGGCTTTAGGTCGGGCACCCGGATCAGGGGGACCGAGGTGATGAGGACGTCCAGGTCCGCGGCGACCTCGCCCGCGGACACCGCTTGGGCGCCGGTGGCGAGGGTCTCGGCGGGGATCGTCTCGGGCCCGCGGGAGTTCGCGATCTTGACGTGGTGGCCGTGAGCGCTCAGCCGCGGGGCCAGCACGCTGCCGATGCTGCCGGCTCCCATGATGCCGATCTTCATGAAGTTCTCCTCCTGAATGACGTGCTGAGTGTCGTTCGTGTGCGCGGTGCTCTGCGGTTCGACGTCTTCACGCCCTCACAACCAGGGCGATCAGAGAGAGCCGGGGAATCTGGTTTGCTCGGGCGCAGCACGCGAACTGTCGTCAGCTGTCCGCGGCGTTACCGGAGCCCGGTCGTTCGTTACCCGGCCCCGGTGATGCGTGGGTCCAGTCCGTACTGGTGGGGCACGCTGAGGTTCGCGCGCAAGGTCGTGCCGGGGTACTCGGTGGGGTAGATGCCGCGTTCCTGCAGGATCGGCACGACCTCGTCGACGAAGGCGTCGACGCCGTCCTCATAGATGTCGGGCGTTACCCAGAAGCCGTCGGCGGCTCCCGCCTCGAACCACTCCTGCAGGTGGTCGGCGTGCAGCTGTCCCGGGCCCACGACCGTGGGGTGGAAGTCGATCACGCCATGGGCCAGGACATCGCGCGGGGACCATCCCTGGCGTGCCACCGCGAGAGCGTTCGACGAGCGCGGGTCCCTGGGTGAGGCGTGCGCGGAGGCGAGCTGCTCCGGTGTGAAGGGCTCGTCGTACCGGTCCGGGTGGATCGGGATCCCGAGCATCGCGGACAGGTGGGGCAGGCGGGCCTCGATGACGTCGCCCGCGTACCGCAGGCGACGGTCGAGGCCGTCGCGCACGGTCGGTGCGACGGTGGTCATGATGCCGGGGATGTACTTGATCTCGTCGGGGTCGCGGCCGGCTTCGCGGGCCGCGTTGCGCACCAGCTCGCGCTGGGCGCGCGCCTGCTCGATCGTCCACACCTCGGCGATGAAGCCACTTGCGTAGCGGCCCGCAATGGACAGCAGGTGCGGGCTGGGGCCGCCGGCGGTGAAGACGACGGGCTGGCCCTGCTCCGACGGAGGGATCCCCAGAGGGCCTCGCGAAGCGAGGTACTCGCCTTGCAGGTTGACCGGTCGCAGCTTCGACGGGTCGATGAAGCGGCCCGTTGCCTGGTCCTTGACCCACGCGTCCTGCTGCCAGCTGCCCCAGAGCGCCTGGACGATCTGGATGGCCTCGTGGGCGCGCTGGTAACGCTCGTCGCGATCGGCGACGGGCCTGCCGTAGTTGGCGGCGACGGCCGGATCGCTGGTCGTGACGGCATTCCAGCCCGCGCGACCGTGGCTCAGGACGTCGAGGGCCTTGAACTGGCGTGCCGTGTTGAACGGCTCCTGGAAGGTCGTCGACCCGGTGGCGACGAAGCCGATGTTCGTGGTCTCGCGCGCCACGGCGGCCAGCTGGATCAGCGGGTCCATCAGGTTGCTGATCGTCGAGTGCTCGACATCGCTGCGCACGGCGGGGAAGTCGGGGGTGAAAAGGAAAGCGAACTTGCCGCGCTCGGCGGCTTTCGCATGACGCACGGTGGCGTCGACGTCGGCGTAGGTACCGGGGTCCACGTGCGGGGCACGCCAGGCGCCGTGCAGGCCACCGTATCCGTCGATCAGCCCCATACCGAGGATGAGCTTGTTGTCCGTCATGGTCACCGGGCCACCGTCTCGCCGACGGCTGCGTCGACGGCCGGCGCATCGGCCGCCGTCTCGCCGCTGACCGGTACGGCTACGGCCGTCGCGTCGGCGGCTGGACTCGGTGTCCGGCGGATGAAGAAGACGCCTACCAGTACGAGCAGGCCGATGGCCCAGGCGGTCAGGAAGGCGGCGTGTCCGGCCGAGGTGGCCCGGGCGGTGCTGAGCACGCCGGCGTCGCGGGCGCCGGAACCGATGGTGTAGGCGGAGATGAACACGGCTCCGAAGGCGGCCCCGGCGAGTTGCTGGACCGTGGAGAAAGCCGCGCTGCCGTGCGGTAGGAACTCTGTCCGCAGGCCGTCCATCGCACTGGTCGTCAGCGGCGCCCACATCGCGGCCTGCGCGCTGGTGAACACCAGCCACGCGACGATCAGGGTGACCACGCTCGTGGTCTCGTTGATCTGGCTGAAGAACCACAGGACGGCCAACCAGACGATGGCGGCCGGGATCACCAGCGGGCGCGGTCCGAGGCCGTCGTACACCCGGCCACTGAGGGCCACCACGATCGAGATCGCCGCCCCGCCGGGGAGCAGGAAGAGGCCGAGCTGCAGGGTGCTCAGGCCGGTGACGTGGGTCAGCACCAGCGGCAGCACGACAAGCAGACCGATCCCGTTGCCCGCGACGAAGACCATCATCAGAAGCGGCAGGGTGAACGACTTGCGCAGGAAGATCCGCATGTCCAGGAAGGCGCTGTCACGGCGCTGCAGGGAGATCTGCCGCAGGACGAACGCCACCAGACCCGCCAAGCCCACCGCCACCGGAACGTACGGCGAGACCGGGGTGTGCCCGGCAGACGCCTCACCGAGCAGGGACAGTCCGTAGACCAGGCCGCCGAACCCGACCGCGGACAGCAACAGCGACAGCAGATCCAGGGCCACCGGCTCCGGGGTGGTGATGTTACGCAGCTTCCACGCCCCTAGCACCAGGGCAGCGATGGCGATCGGCAGCATCAGGATGAACAGCCAGCGCCAGCTCAGCGCGGACAGCACTAGACCGGACAGCGCCGGCCCGACCGCCGGCGCCAACGCCGGGACGGCCGTCGTGAGCGCCATCATCCGGCCGCGGCGCCCGGCCGGGACCAGGCGCATCGTCGTGGTCATCAACAGGGGCAGGAAGACGGCGGTGCCGGACGCCTGGAGGATCCGGCCGGTCACCAGGACACCGAACGCCGGCGCGATCGCGGCGAGCGTCGTCCCGACGATGAACAGCGACAACGCGACCAGGAAAATCGTCCGCAGGTGGAACCGCCGCATCACAAAACCGCTGGCCGGGATCAGCACGGCCATGGTCAGCAGGAAGCCGGTCGTCACCCACTGCCCGGTACTCGGGCTGACCCCGAAGTCCTCGATCAGCGTGGGCAGGGCGACACCGAGGAGCATCTCGTTGAGGAAGACGATGAACGTCGACACCATCAGGACCCCGATGACCAGGGCGACGCCCGGGGGCAGTCGCTCACCGGAATGGACCGTCGGTGCCGGAGCGGCGATGTCCGGCTTTGGTGTGGTGCTCATATGTGTGCTCGCTGTCTCGGGAGGTCGGAAGAGGAAGATCGATCGACGCGACGTGCGCTATTCATCGGCGCTCAGGAGTCAGGTCCGGGCCGGACAAGCTGGCGCGTGAAGCCAACCGGGCGGGTCGCGGTCGGGTCCGGGTGATCACCGATTCGCGATCGCCTACGGGGATGGCGCTGCTTCCCGGGCAGCCGACGATCCTCGCGGCGATGGCCGCACCGCCCGGTGCGAAGCTCACATGGGTACGCCGCATCGTCCGTGGTGTCATGCTCTGCGGGCGGCATTGTGGGAGGTTGCTGGTCCGGACCATGCGACCATCGTGCAACCTTCACACCATGTGAATGTCAACTCTGAGCGACGAGGGTTCACTCACATCCCGTCAACCTTGACATGACTGTAACGTTGCGCCGGAGGTGGTCATGAAGATTGGTGAACTGGCGAAACGCACCGAGGTCCCGACGCGCATGCTGCGCTACTACGAAGAGCAAGGGCTCATCACGCCACGGCGGCAGCAGAACGGCTACCGAGAGTACGACGAATATCTGGTCGATCGCGTGAAGAAGATCCGCGGCCTGCTCGACTCCGGCATCCCCACCCGCATCATCGGCGACATGCTGCCGTGCCTCAACCAGCCCCAGGAGATCGTCGTCGCCGATCCCGACCCCGAGCTACGCGCGATGCTCGTCCGCGAGCGCGACCGGATGACCGAGCGCATCGCCCTGCTCGAGCACCATACCCACGCCCTCACCCAGTACATCGCCGCCATGGACCGATCCCTCGCCGCTACGACCGAGACCCGCCTACCGCAATGAACCTCGATCCCAAAGGACCGCAATGACCCTGCTCGATCTCGACCCGGACCAGCTGCTCTCCACCACGCGGGCGGTCCGCAAACGCCTCGACTTCACCCGTCCGGTGCCCGACGACGCGATCCGCGAGTGCGTGGCGATGGCACTGCAGGCGCCGTCGGGCTCGAACGTCGTGACCATGCGGTTCGTCGTGGTCCGTGATGAGACGAAACGCCGGGCGGTCGGCGATGTCTACCGCGAGGTGTACGCCGGTTACAAGGCCTCACCGGGTTACCCCGGTAAGCCCACCGGTGACGAGGCCCGCGACGCGGTGCAGCAGCGGGTGGCGAGCTCCGCCGACTACCTGGGCGAGCACATGGGCGACGCGCCGGTGCTCGTGCTGGCCTGCAACGAAGGCCCCAACCGGAAGTGGGCGGTCGCCGGCATGAGCAACGTCATCCCGGCCACGTGGAGCTTCATGCTGGCCGCCCGGGCCCGCGCGCTGGGCACCGCGTGGACGTCGATGCACCTCGCCCGTGAGCGGGACGTGGCCGACATCCTGGGAATCGACTACGAAACGGTTGCGCAGGCGGTGCTTACGCCGGTGGCGTACACGAAAGGCACGGATTTCCACCCGGCCGGGCGACCCACTCCGGACGAGGTCATCCGCTGGATCTAGACACCTTTCGCGGTCAGGGTTTGTGCCAGGTCTGATGGCGACGCTTTTGGGGGATCGACTGATTTCGGTGTTTTCGGGTGTGCTGGATTTGTGCGGTACGGCGATGGTGGTGGCCTGAATCAGGCCCAGCGAGAACGGCGTGAGCAGGTGCGTTGGCAGGCGGCGG
>NZ_PVMZ01000022.1 GCF_003001815.1 Actinoplanes italicus | reverse complement strand
TGGTCGATTTGCTGTCTTACCTGGAGCCTCGCCCTCATCGATCACCGGTCCCTGCTGACCCGGGCTGACCTGCAAGATCAGGTTGAAAAAGGCTCCTTGATCCGGATGACCGCCCGGAAGGCTCGAGGTGGGTGAGGCAGGTCGCGCGGGATAGGGCGACATCGATCAGACGCTCCCGATTCACCCTGCATCGCTGGTTTCCTCGATAGATTGCAGCTCGTGAATATTCTTCGGATTGCTCTCCCGGTCATGGTCGCCGTCGGGGCCGCCCTTCTCGTGCCGCAAGGACCGGCGCTTGCCGCCGATGCGTCGTACCGGACGCTCGGCTCGGCGAACAACCCGGACTGGATGAGTTCGATCGCGGACTCGACGAGCCTGGCCGCCCTGTCCATCCCCGGCACCCACCAGAGCATGTCGATCCACGGTGGCAGCCTGACCCAGACGCAGGAGAACTTCGGCGACAGCGGCGGCACGCTGGCGCGCCAGTTGACCGCCGGGATCCGGGCGATCGACATCCGGGCGCGGGTCAACACCGGGAACACGTTCACCATTCACCACGGCGCGAGTTACCAGAACGCCAACTTCGACGACGTGCTGACCAAGCTCCGTACGTTCCTCGCCGAGCATCCGCGCGAGACCGTGGTGATGCGGCTCAAGCAGGAGTGCCACGGCGGGCTCGGCTCGTGCACGGACGTGTCGGGCCAGCGCAGCTTCGCTGACATTTTCGACTCGTACGTGTCCCGGTACCCGAACCTGTTCTGGCAACCTTCGGTGAACCGTGGGGCCGGAGCGCCCATGCCGTCGCTCGGGGCGATCCGCGGGAAGGTCGTGCTCGGTGTGGTGCACGGCCGGGGCGGCGGGCCGGTCGACCGATACGGCCTCGCGCAGTTCGCGGCGTGGGGGAGCGGGTCGTCGACCTATGTGCAGGACGCGTACGACGTACCCAACGTGGGCGCCATCGCCACGAAGCGGGACCAGGTCCGGCGTTTCCTCGACGCGACCAGTGCGGGCGACCGGTCGGCCGTGTATGTCAACTTCGCCAGCGGCTCGAGCGTGTTCGCGCATCCGCAGCATGTGGCCGGGGGAGCGTTCGGGGTCCAGGGCGTCAACCCGTTCCTGCTGGCCTACTTGAACGAGGGGCCGGAGGTGCACGCGCCGGTAGTGCGTACGGGGATCGTCATGCTGGACTTCCCGGGCAGCGCGCTGATCAGCGAGATCCTCTCGCGCAACGGCTGACATCTTCGGTACGTGGTGCACGATGCCGCCCGGCCGGCCCTCTCGGGCGCGGCCGGGCGTTCCCATCGCTGATGACGATCAGCTGTCGAAGTAGAGCGTGGCTCCCGCGCACCCGTACGGGCAGTGCAGCTCGGCCCGGTAGTTGCCGGACTGCCCGATGATCATCCAGACGTTGTGCTCCGCGCTGCGGTACTGGTAGTCGCGGAGAAACTCAGCGCCGGTGGAGACATTGCGGATGATGACGAATGAACTGGGCGGATCCGCCTCGGTACCGGGCGGGTTGGGCGTGGCGGGCGAGTAGATGTTCAACGTGGCGGCGTGCGGATTGGCGCCGGCGGCGAGCCACATCGACGCGGTGTTACATCCCCACTTGTTGCTCGGCGCCACCGTGCACGACCGCTGGGCGGCCTGCGCCACGGCCGCACCGGCCGGTTGCCCCGCCAGCATGACACCGGCGAGCGCGGCCACGGTCACCACGACCCGCATGAGCTTGCTCAACGAATTCTCCCTTCTCGATGTCCTGCGACGATCGTGCGCGCGAGGTGGGGGCACCGTGGCAGTCTTCGGACGAATTCGGATGAGCGGTCACCGGCGAGCCCCCGCGCGTACGAGATCGTTGGGGTCTGCCTGAACGCGGCCTAGTTGTGCTGTCCAGGCGAGGGAACCGTCGTCGCGTTGACGATCTCCCGGAGCGCGGCGACATGCCCCTGGTATGCCTTGCGTCCCTCGCGTGTCATCGACAGCCACACCCGCCGGGTGTCCGAGCCGAGACGTTCCTGCTTCACGTAGCCCGCGTCGACGAGGGCAGCGACCTGCTTGCTCAGCGCCGACGGGCTCAGATCGAGATGTTCCTTGATGACCGACAGTTCCAGGGTGCTGCCGGCGACAAGCATGGCGCAGATCCGCAGCCGGTGTGTCGGGTGGATGATCGGGTCGAGTTCCGCGGTCATCGAGGCGCCCCGGTCGAGCGCCGGTGCACTACGCCGCCCGCCAGGTAGAAGGTGGCCGCCGCGACGGCGAGAACGACGATCGGCCACGTCCGCCCGGTGAGCTCGGCGACGACGAAAGCGGAGAGCAGGCACGCGATCGTGGCGCCGACCAGGGCGAGGAAGGCGCGGCTGGTGGGCAGGGTGAACGGCGTACCCATCCGGTAGCCGGCCAGCACGTTGATCGCGGTCAGCGCCGCGCTCGTGGCGAGGAGGGGAACGAAGCCGTCGTCGCCCAGCGCGAAGGTCAGCGTCATGGCACCCAGCAGAAGGGCGTTGACCGGGTAGAGCCAGGTGGGCCACGGCGTGTCCCGCACGGCGCGCTGGGCGGTGTCGATGTCGGCAAGCGCCTCGCGGGCCTCGGCGGGGTTCGGGACATGCACGTTGTTTTCCATGACGGAAACTATCTCAGATGCTTTCCACTATGGCAACTATCAACCACTCGGAAAACATCTGGCCGCCCATGGGATGTGGAGCGGCTCAGCGCAGGCCGACCGGGTGGCGTCCGATTCGCGCCGAGCCGTTCGTAGAGGAGGTGAGGGGTGGATACTTCTGCCCATGGCGCACCGGGAGGACGAGGCATGGCCAAGCTGATCTACGTGACCAACGTGTCACTCGACGGCTATTTCGAGGATGAGGACGGGGCCTTCGCCTGGCTGCCACCGGACGACGGGTACTTCGCGTTCACCACCGACATCCTGCGCTCTGCCGGCACGTTCCTCTACGGGCGGCGCCTGTACGAATCCATGGCCGTCTGGGAGACCGACGCTTCCCTGGCCGCGAGGTCCGATCTCACGGCGGACTTCGCGAGCGTCTGGCAGGCGGCGGACAAGATCGTCTATTCCACGACTCTCACCGGGGTGTCGACCGCCCGTACCAGCTTGGAACGCCGTTTCGACCCCGCCGCCGTCAAGGAACTCAAGGCCACGGCCGGCAGCGACATCATCATCGGAGGCGCTGACCTGGCGGCGCAGGCCATGCGGGCCGGGCTGGTCGACGAGTGCCGGTTGTTCGTCTGGCCCGTGGCCGTCGGAGGCGGCAGGCCGGGGCTGCCCGCCGGCATGCGCACCGACCTCACGCTCCTCGATCAGCGCCGCTTCGACGACGGCGTCGTTCACCTTCGTTACGGCCTGCTCGGCCACTGACCACGCAGCCACCGCCGGACGACCCCGGCGGTGGCTGCCACCTGCCGAAACTAGGCCGACGGCAGGACGACGACGCCGTCGTCGTCGCTGACCACCCGGGCGCCCGGGGTGAAGCGGCAGCCGCCGAACTCGACGACGACATCGCGTTCACCGGCGCCGGTCTTAGCGCTCTTACGCGGGTTCGAGCCGACGGCCTTGATGCCGATCGGCAGCTTGCGCAGGGCGGCGACGTCGCGGACCGCGCCGTTGATGATGACGCCGGACCAGCCGTTGTCGACGGCGAGACCGGCGATGATGTCGCCCATCAGGGCGGTGTGCACCGAGCCGCCGCCGTCGACGACCAGCACGCGGCCCTCGCCGGGTTCGCTGAGGACGGACTTGAGCAGGGCGTTGTCCTGAAAGCAGGTGACCGTGACGGCGGGGCCGCTGAACAGGGCGGTTCCGCCGTACTGCCGCAGTTGCGTGTCGCACGACTGCAGGCGCTCGCCGTACTCGTCGTACAGATCAGCGGTGTTGGTCATTGATCTTCTCCTTGGGATTCGTGGAGGCCCCCGGCCGCGACCGCGGCTCCGGCGAGGCCCGCGGCGGTGATGGCGAGTACTCCGGTGGCGCCGGCTCCGGCGGCCAGGACGCCGGCGGCGCTGGGGATGACGACCTGGCCGAGACGGTTGCCGGTCAGGCGCAGTGACATGGCGCGTCCGCGCATACCGGGCGGTGCGGACTCGGCCAGGAACGACATGGTGAGGGGCTGACCGGCGCCGAGGCCGAGTCCGGCGGCCACGACGAGCACGGCCATCAGCCACAACGGCATGGGGATCAGCATCAGCAGCAGGCCGGCGGCGGAGACGGCGACGGTGCCGACGAGCAGGCGGTGCCGGCCGAAGGCGGCGGTGAGGCGGCCCAGGAACAGGCGGGAGATCATCGAAGCGACCGCACGGACGGTGAGCAGGATGCCGATGGTGCCGGCGGCGATGTCACGCTCGGCGCCGAGGGCGGGCAGGTAGACCAGGGTCACGTCGATGGCGGCGAGGACGATGCAGCTGACCGTCAGCGCGCGAATGAGTCCGGGGCGGGCCAGCAGTTCGCGGAAGCCGCCGCTACCGGTGCCGGACTGTCGGCCGTGCTGCCCCGAGGAACGCAGGAACACCGCGATGAGCAGCAGCGGAACGCTGACGGCCAGCGTGCCTAGAAAGATCGCCCGCGTGTGGGGGACGGTCTGGTCACCGCCGAAGAACACGATGAGTCCGGGACCGAGGGCCTGGCCCAGCGACGCGGCGAAGGTGTAGTAGCCGAACGCCGTGTCGTAACGGCCGGGTTCGGTGGCGTTGGCGACCAGCGCCTGCTGGCCGACGACCGAGCACAGATGTCCGGTGCCGAGCAGCATCGTCGCGGCGGTCAGCCCGGCGATCGCGTCGCCGAGCAGCACGAATGCGGCGGTCGCCAGCGTCAGCAGGGCGGGCCCCGCGATGAGTAGCCGTCGTTCACCGAGCCGGTCGATGATCTGTCCGGCGGGTGCGGCGAGCACCAGCGGGACGACGGCGAAGCTGGCAGCGAGCACACCCAGCCAGGCGGCGGGGACATCGAGGGCGATGGCCTGGTATGTGGCGGTGGGACGCAGCACGAACGTGATGGCCTGTACCAGCACCGTGTGGGCGAGCAGCAGGCCGTTCTGATTCAGGGCGCCGCCTCGATCTTGCCGGCGTTGAGACGGTTCGCGGCCTTGGCGCCGAGGCTGCTGTCGATGTGCCGTCGCATCACGCCGGCGGCACCGACGGAGTCCCGGTTGATCACGCATTCCAGCAGCTCACGGTGCTCGGCCGCCTTGGTGTCGCGCTCCTGCTGGTCGCGTTCGACCTCGAGACCGAGGCGGCGGTAGCGGTCGGCCTTGTCCCACAGCGCGTCGAGAGTGCTGATGAGGATCTCGTTGTGCGAGGCGGTGTAGATCGCGGTGTGGAACCGCCGGTGCGCGACCAGGTCGACGAAGCTCGGGTTGTGCGGCAGCGGGTGCAGGCCCTCGATGGCGTCGCGCATCTCGCGGATGTCGGAGGTGCTGCGGCGTTCGGCGGCCAGCGCGGCGGCCAGGGGGTCGAGAGACATCCGGATCTCGAGCAGGTCGCGGGCCTCTTCGCCGGTGAGTGGGCTGACGCGGGCGTCGCGGTGAGCGTCGAGCTCGACCAGGCCCTCGGACTTCAGGCGGCGCAGCGCCTCGCGTAGCGGCGTGGTGCTGATGCCGATGGTGCGGGCGAGCACGGCCTGGTTGAGGACCGTGCCGGGTTCGTACTCGCCGGTCAGGATCTTCTCCCGCAGCTGGCTGTAGGCGTAGTCGCTCTTCGTGGAGTAAGGCTCCGTCATCAACCCTCCCGAGGTCGCTTATAACCTACACGACCTGTCCAGCTCGGGAATTTCTTCGCCGAGGTGGTTGACGGCTATAGGTTATAACCTCCATCGTGGGTGGCGTTCCCCACAGCGATGTTTCCTCCGCATCAAGGAGCTGTGAATTGAAAAGACGTCTGCTCGCTTCCTTCCTCGTCCTCTCCACCGCCGCCGCCCTGACCGGCTGCGGTGGCTCCGACGAGCCGTCCGCCCCGCCGAACCAGATCACCGAAGGCAAAGCACCGGACTACTACCCGGCCGAGTACGCCCAGCTGATCGAGGCCTCCAAGGCCGAGGGCGGCGAGCTCACCATCTACTCCAACACCGACCAGGAGAACTGGGCCCCGATCTTCCGCGACTTCCAGAAGAAGTACCCCTGGGTCACGAAGATCTCGGCGAACAACCTCGACAGCGACGAGGTTTTCCAGCGGGTCCTGAGCGAACAGGCCACCGGTAGCTCACCCGCCGACATCCTGGTCTCCAACGCCGCTCAGGCCTGGGCCGAGTACAACGAGCAGGGCAAGGGTCGGCTGCTGGAGTACGCCTCACCCGAGGCCGCCAAGCTGCCCGAGTTCGCGACGCTGATGCCCAGCGTCTACGCGATGTCGATGGACCCGATGACCATCGCCTACAACACCAGCCTGGTGCCCGAGGCCCCGACCGGCCTGGCCAGTCTCGCCGCGCTCGTGGCCAAGGACCCGAAGAAGTACCAGGACAAGATCACCACCCGCGACATCAAGGGCGCGTTCGGCTTCACGGTGTCCCGCGCCTACACCGAGGCCGACCCGAACTCCTGGACCCACCTGCAGCAACTGCTGCCGCTGGCCCGCCCCGAGACCTCGTCGGGCACCCAGACCGAGAAAATCCTCGCAGGCGAATACCTGGTCGGCTTCTTCATCTCCGCGGCACCCGCCTACCCGGTGGTCAAGAACAGCGGCGGCCTGTTCCAGGTCACCTTCCTCGACGACGGAACGGTCGTGCTGCCCCGTGGCATCGGCATCGCCCCGAAGGCTCCGCACGTCGCCACCGCGAAGCTGTTCACCGACTTCGTGCTCTCCAGCGAGGGCCAGCGGGCCGTCGCCGAGGGCGGACTGACCTCCTACCGCGACGACGTGCCCAAGGCCGACGGCCTGCACACCTATCAGGAGGTCGTCGAGAAGGTCACCGAAGCCAAGGTCATCCGCGTCAAGTACGACCTGGTCCCCGACGCCGCGGTGCAGGAGTTCACCAACCGCTGGAACGGGCTGCTCGCACAATGACGACCACCCTCGTGACACCCCGGTACCGGCGCTTCCTGGGCGCCGGCCGGGAGTTGTGGGTCCAGTACGCGGTGCTCGGCTTGCTCGCGCTGCTCGTACTGGCGCCCGTCGTTCCCACGCTGTATCAGTCGGTGCTGGACCGCCCGCTGTACGAGGCGGGCGGCATCCTCACCGCCGACAACTACGTACGCCTGTTCACCGACGCCGGCTTCGGCACGGTCATCCTCAACACCGCTCTGTTCGCCGTCGGCACCACCGCGCTGACCCTACTCATCGCGGTCCCCATGGCGATCGCCGTGGTCCGCACCAAACTGCCCGGCGCCCGGCTGTTCGCTGCCGCGATGCAGTGGCCGTTCTTCATCTCCTCGCTGATCCTCGGCTTCGGCTGGATCACCCTCTACGGCCCGGCCGGGTTCGTCAGCACCCAGGTCCGCTCCTGGATCGGCACGGTCCCGTGGAACCTCTACTCGATCCCCGGCATGGCAGTCACCGAGGCCGTGGCGCTCGCCCCGATCGCGTACGTGTTCTGCGCCAACGCCCTGCGCCAGTCGGACGCCTCCCTGGAGTCGGCCGCCCAGGTGTGCGGCGCCGGGCCGCTGCGCATCCTCTTCTCGGTCATCGTCCCGATGCTGCGCCCGCCCATGGTGTACAGCTCGATCCTGGTCTTCAGCATGTCGGTCGAGACGCTCAGCGTGCCGCTGCTCTACGGCCAGCCGGTCGGCATCCCGGTCTTCTCGACGTTCCTCTACTCCAACGGCCTGCAGTCGATCAACCCGGACTACGGCATCCTCGGAGCCGCGTCCGCGCTGATCCTGCTGGTAACCGTCGGGCTGGTCGCGTTGCAGGCCAAACTGCTCAAGGACGCCCAACGGTTCGTGTCGGTACGCGGCAAGGCCACCCGGCCGCGCCGTCTCGACCTCGGCTGGATCAACTGGGTCAGCATCGTCGCGATCACCTTCTACGTGATCTTCGGGGCGCTGCTGCCGATCGGCGGGCTGATCTTCCGGTCGTTCACCCTGATCTTCACGCCGCTGCAGTCGCCATTCAAGACGCTCACCGGCGCCAACTACGAGCGGATCTTCACCTTCGACGCGTACACCCGCTCCATCACCAACAGCCTCATCATCGCCGCGGTCGGCGCGGTGCTGGTCAGCGCCCTGTCGCTGCTCGCCGTGATCGTCGCGCGCCGATCCACCTTCAAGTACCGCCGAGCCGTGGAGTACTTGGCCCTCGCCCCACAGGCGATGCCCGGCCTGATCATCGGTATCGGCTTGTTCTGGGCCTTCGCCTACGCCCCGTTCGGCGCCGGCAGCCTGATCCAGGGCACCCTGGTCGCCCTGATCATCGGCTTCGGATTACGGGCACTGCCCAGCGGCTTCGGCTCGATCGCGCCGTCGATCATGCAACTGGGAGCGGAACTCGACAACGCTGCCCGCGTTTCCGGCGCCGACTGGGTGCGCACCTTCACCCGGATCCTCGGACGGCTCATGGTCCCCGCCTTCGCCGGCGCCATGATCCTCACCTTCGTCACGATGCTCAAGGAGTACTCGCCGGCGATCTTCCTCGGCTCCGCCGACTCCAACATCCTCGGCACCACGATGCTCGAGCTCTGGGTCCAGGGCAACACCGGTTCCGTCGCCGCCCTGGCCACCATCCAGATCGCCATCACCGCCGTCTTCGTCGGCGTGGCCGGGCTGCTCATGAGAGGACACCACGATGCCTGACGTCCGCGTCAGCCAGCTCTACAAGACGTTCGGCGACGTCACCGTCCTGCACGAGGTCGACTTCACCATCCGCGACGGCGAGTTCTTCACCCTGCTCGGACCCAGTGGTTGCGGCAAGTCCACCACCCTCAACTGCATCGCCGGCCTGGAGAAACCGACCGGCGGCACGATCACCGTCGGTGACACCACCTTCGTCGATTCAACGGCCAAGATCTTCCGTACGCCTGAGGAGCGCAACCTCGGCATGGTCTTCCAGTCGTACGCGCTCTGGCCGCACATGACCGTGGCCGCGAACCTCGCCATGCCGCTGACCATCCGCAAAGCGAGCAAGAAGGACAAGCAGCAGCGGATCGCCGACGCCCTCGACAAGGTCGGCCTGGCCCACCTCGCCGACCGGTACCCGCACCAGCTCTCCGGAGGCCAGCAGCAACGCGTCGCCCTCGCCCGTGCGCTGGTCTACTCCCCGTCGGTGCTGCTGCTCGACGAGCCACTGTCGAACCTCGACGCCAAGCTGCGCGAACAGGCCCGTGCCTGGCTCAAGGCGCTGCAGGCCGAGCTCGGTATCACCACCGTCTACGTCACCCACGACCAGGACGAGGCCCTCGCCCTCTCCGACCGGATCGCGGTCATGGCCGACGGCCGCATGCTGCAGATCGGCACCCCGAAGGAGATCTACGAAACACCCGCCGCCCCGGAGGTCGCCGCGTTCGTCGGCCGCTGCAACTTCCTGCACGGACAGGTCGAGAAAACTGACGACGACCATGTGCATGTACGGCTGGACGCGTGCGGTGAGGTCGTCGAGGTGACCGGCGATGCCCAGCCCGGACAACAGGTGACCGTCGCGGTGCGCCCCGAGCGGCTGACCGTTGGCCCCACCGGCACCGGCCTGCCGTGCGAGATCGTGACCAGCGCCTACGTCGGCTCCCACCACGAGTACCACCTCAGACTCGGCGACCAGACCGTCCAGGTGCAGTCCCCGCGCGGTGACCTCACCGGTGCCGTCGGCCTCACCTTCGCACCCGAGGCCGCGCTGCTCTACCCCCGGCCCCTCTCCTGACGAAAGCGAGACCGCATCAATGACCAGCTACACCCTCGGGGTCCTGCACGGTGACGGCATCGGACCGGAGATCGTCCCGTCGTCGGTCACCATCCTCGACGCGGCCGCCGCCGCGGCCGGCCTCGAACCGATCGCCTGGGTCGAGCTGCCACTCGGCGCCGCCGCGATCGCCGAGCACGGCACGGCCGTACCGGAGCAGACCTTGACCGCCCTCGCCGGCCTGGACGGATGGCTGCTCGGCCCGCACGACAGCGCCGCCTACCCCGAACCACACAGGTCGAAGCTCAACCCCAGCGGCACCATCCGCAAGCACTTCGACCTGTACGCCAACATCCGCCCCGCCAAGAGCTTCGACGGTGGCAACGCGATCGTGGCCGGCACCGACCTGGTCATCGTGCGGGAGAACACGCAGGGCTTCTACGCCGACCGGTCCACCTACGCCGGCACCGGCGAGTTCATGCCGACCCCCGACGTGGCCATCGCGCTGGGCATCATCACCAGGCCCGCGGTGGAACGCATCGCCCGGTCGGCATTCGACCTCGCGCAGCGCCGCGACAAGCGGGTCACCATCGTGCACAAGGCCAACGTCCTCAAGATGACCACCGGCCTGTTCCGCGACGTGTGCCGCGAGATCGGCGCCGGTTACCCGGATGTGGCCGTCGACGACTTCCACATCGACGCCATGACGGTGCACCTTGTCCGTCGCGCGAACGAGTTCGACGTCATCGTCACCGAGAACATGTTCGGCGACATCCTCTCCGACCTGGCCGGGGAGATCGCGGGATCACTGGGCATCGCGCCGTCGATCAACTCGTCCGACACGCACGCCATGGCCCAGGCCGCACACGGCTCGGCACCCGACATCGCGGGCCGCGACATCGCCAACCCGATCGCCATGATCCTGTCAAGCGCCATGTTGCTGGACTGGCTGGCCGCCAAGCACGACGACTACCGGCTGCGCGCTGCCGCCCGCCGCGTCGAGGCCGGGGTAGAAGCCGCCGTAAAGGCCGGCATGAGCACTCGCGACCTCGGCGGCACGGCCACCACCAGTGGTTTCACCGGCGCCGTCGTCGAAGCGATCCGCGCCGCCTGAGGAAACACCGGTGAACCGGCGGCACCGCACCCCAGCCGTGTGCCGCCGGCTCCGCCCAGCCGAAAGGACACCATCCGTGGGCAACACCCCGCCCGTCGTCGCCCTAATTCACGCCACCCCGGCGTCCGTCGCGCCCGCTCATGCCGCCTTCGCGGCCGACTTCGCCGACGCCCGCCTCTGGAACCTTCTCGACGACCACCTGATAAGCGAGGCCGAGGCAGCCGGCGGCCTCACCGCAGACCTTCACCAGCGGATGCATACCCTGCTCCGGTACGCCGTGAACGGCGGCGCCGACGCGATCCTTCTGACCTGCTCGATGTACGGTCCGGCAGCCCGGGACTTCGCGCCCGATGCCACGATCCCGGTCCTCGCCTCCGACCAGGCCCTCTTTGACGAGGTCGACCGCCTCGCCGCCCAGCGGATCACCGTCCTCGGACCGGTACGCACCGGCGTTGACGACACCGTGGCCCGGCTCCGCGAACACCTCAGCACCGACCCGGCCATCACCGGGAGCGTCATCGACGGTGCCCGGGCAGCCACGACCGCCCGCGACCACCAAGCCCTCGAACGGGCCGTGGTCGACGCGACCCTGTCCGCCCAGGCCGGCGCCGACCTTATCCTTCTCGGTCAGTTCTCCATCTCCCCTGCCCAGCCCGCCGCCCAGCGGGCCGTGACCGTCCCGGTGCTGAGCCCTCCGCAACTGGCCGCCCAGCGGCTGCGCCGCCACTTCACCGGAGCCACCGCGTGATCGGCTGCATCGCCGACGACTACACCGGCGGCACCGACGTCGCCGCCGGACTGCGCCGCTGCGGGCTGCGGACCGTGCTGCTCTTCGGCGTCCCGGGCCCCTCCGTCGCACTGCCGCCCGACTGTGACGCCGTCGTCGTCGCGCTGAAGACCAGGACGATCCCGGCCGCCGACGCCATCGAGCAGAGCCGGCGGGTGCAGCGGTGGCTCGGCCGGCACGGGGCCGGACAGGTCTACTTCAAGTACTGCTCGACGTTCGACTCCACCGACGACGGCAACATCGGCCCGGTCACCGACGCCCTGCTCGACCAGGCGGGCAGCCCGATGACCCTGATCTGCCCCGCCTCACCCGAGCACGGTCGCACCGTCTACCAGGGGCACCTGTTCGTCAACGGCGTCTTGCTGTCGGAATCGCCGATGCGGGACCACCCACTGACTCCGATGAAAGATCCTGATCTGGTACGGGTCCTCAGCCGCCAGACACCACATCGAGTCGGGCTGCTGCCCCTCGACGTCATCCGCACCGGAGACGTCAGCGCCCACCTCGAACAGCTGCGCGCCGACGGGATTCGCCACGTCGTCGTCGACGCCACCCAGGACGACGATCTGATCGCCGTCGTCGCCGCGGTGGCCGACCTGCCGGTGCTGACCGGGGGAGCGGGCCTGGCCGGGGCCCTCGCCGCAAGCCGGGCCCGCAGCAGAGCGCACCAGCGGCGCCGGCCCGTCACCGGGCCGGGAATCGTGCTGGCCGGAAGCTGCTCGGCGGCCACCCTGCAGCAGGTCGCGCACGCCCGCGCGGTGTTCCCGTCCTACCGCCTCGATCCCGCCGTCACCCCCGAACCCGGACAACTGCTGCACCAGGCCGAGACCTGGCTCGAGAAGCACCTCGGCGACACCCCGGTGCTGATCTATTCGTCCGCGCAGCCGGAACAGCGCGTTGCCGGCGCCGCCGAACTGCTCGAACACACCCTCGGCACGCTGGCCCGCACCGCCGTGTGGCTGGGTGCCCGCCGCATCGTCGTGGCCGGCGGCGAGACGTCCGGCGCGGTCGTCAACGCGCTCGGCATCGACGCCGTCGAGGTCACCGACGAGGCCGACCGCGGGGTCCCCTGGTGCCGAACGGCCGGCACACCACCTCTGGAGCTGCTGCTCAAGTCGGGCAACTTCGGGCGACCTGACCTGCTCGTACGATCGATGGAAGAAGTTTGATGAGCGACATCCGGCAGCAGATCGCCGACCTCGGCGCCTCGTTCTTCACCCGCCGGCTGACCTTCGGCCGCACCGGCAACATCAGCGTCCGCGCCAGCGACCGCATCCTGCTGACGCCGACCGGCGCGAGCCTCGGCTCCCTCGACCCGGACGCGCTGTCGGTCATCGACCTCGACGGCACCCACGTCGACGGGCCGAAACCGTCGAAGGAGGGCTTCCTGCACGCGGCCGTCTACCGGTCACGGCCCGGCGCGGGCGCGGTCATCCACCTGCACAGCACCTACTCGGTCGCCGTCTCCTGCCTTGACGGGCTCGACTCCGCCGCCGCACTGCCGCCGCTGACCGCCTACTACGTGATGCGGGTCGGACGGCTGCCGCTGCTGCCGTACCACGCGCCCGGCGACTCCTCGCTCCGCGAGACCGCCGAGCACGTCGCCCGCGATCACCACGCGTTCCTGCTGGCCAACCACGGTCCGGTCGTCGCCGGAGCCGACCTGGCCGCAGCCGCCGATGCCGTCGAGGAACTCGAGGAGACCGCCCGGCTGTTCCTGCTGCTCCAGGGACACCGGACCAGGCCACTGACCGCCGAGCAGGTAACCGCGCTGGGAGCAACCCGATGACCGACCTGATCGACCTGGGAACCCGGATCCTCCAGTCGGTGGGTGTCCCCGAACCCGACGCCCGGCTTGTCAGCGACAGCCTGGCCACGGCGGACCGCTGGGGCCATCCCTCGCACGGCATGCTCCGGCTGCCCTGGTACGTCGCCCGCATCCGGTCCGGAGCGATGCGAGCGGTCACGCGGCCCCGAACCGTCGTGGACGGCGGCGCGACCGCCGTCATCGACGGCGACGACGGCATCGGCCAGGTCATCACCCACCAGGCCTGCCGGGAAGCGGTCGCCCGAGCCGGCGATCATGGGGTGGCGGCTGTCGCGGTCCGCAACAGCAACCACTTCGGCACCGCCGCCTACTGGACACGGATCATGGCCGACGCCGGCTGCATCGGCATTCTCACCACCAACGGCAGCCCCGCGATGGCCCCGACCGGCGGCCGGGAGAAGATCGTCGGCGCGAACCCCTGGTCGATCGCCGCGCCCCGTCCCGACGGGCACGTCGTGCTGGACATCGCCAACACCAGTGTCGCCCGCGGCAAGATCTACGCCGCCCGGGAACGCGGCGAGCCGATCCCCGACGGCTGGGCGGTCGACGCCGACGGCCTGCCGACCACCGACCCGCAAGCCGCCATCGACGGCGTCCTCGCTCCGATGTCCGGACACAAGGGCTACGCGATCTCGTTCATGATGGACGTCCTCTCCGGTGTCCTGACCGGCAGCTCGTACGCCGGTGACGTGGCCGGCCCCTACGTCCCCGACCAGCGCAGCGGCTGCGGCCACCTGGTCATCGCGCTGCGCGTCGGCGCCTTCGCCGACCCGGCGGCGTTCGGGCAGCGCCTTGACGACCTCATCGACGTGACCAAACGGGTGCCGCTCGCCCGCAACGCCACCGAGATCTTCTACCCCGGCGAGCCGGAGAACCGCCGCGACATCGTGACCCTGACGCCCAAGACCCTCGAGGATCTGCGGGCCCTCGCGCACGAGTGCGGGGTGGACTTCGACTGATGTTCACCGTGATCGTCACCGTCGACGTGCGGCCCGACCGCGTCGGCGAGTTCCTGGAAGGCATCACCGCCAACGCGCGGGCCTCACTGCGCGACGAGCCCGGCTGCCTGCGCTTCGACGTCCACCGGGTCGACGACCAGCCTCACCGGTTCCTGCTGCACGAGATCTACACCGGCGAGCAGGCGTTCTACCGGGCACATCGGGAAGCGCCACACTACGCCGACTGGCTGAAAGTCGTCGACCGGTGCGTGCTCGCCAAGTCCAACCTCTACGCGACCCCGATCCTCCCCGCGGAGCAGCGATGATCACCTCCCTGCGTGTCGGCGACGACTCCTACCGCATTCACCGCATCGGTGACCTCGCGCCCGAGGAGCTGCCCTACAGCCTGCGGATCCTGCTGGAGAACCTGATCCGCCACGGTTACGACGACCAGGTCGCGGCACTGACGCAGTGGGACGGCACACCGCGGCCCGGCACGGCGGTCGACCTGCATCCGTCGCGGGCGTTCCTGCACGACACCAACGGGGTGCCGACCCTGGTCGACCTGGCCGCGATGCGCGACGCGATCCGGGACCTCGGCGGTGACCCCGGGCGGGTCAACCCGCTGATCCCGGCCGAGCTGGTGATCGACCACTCGGTGATCGCCGACGTGTTCGGCACGGCCGAGGCTCGGGAACGCAACGTCGAGATCGAGTACGGCCGCAACGCCGAGCGCTACCGGTTCCTGCGGTGGGGACAGCAGAACCTGCGCAACTTCGCCGTCGTCCCGCCCGGCACCGGGATCATGCACCAGGTCAACGTCGAACACCTGGCCAGGGTCGTCACCGCCGAGAACGGCCAGGCGTTCCCGGACGTGTGCCTGGGCACCGACTCGCACACCACCATGGTCAACGGGCTCGGGGTGCTCGGGTGGGGGATCGGCGGCATCGAGGCCGAGGCTGTCATGCTCGGCCAGTCGCTGTCGATCCCGCTGCCCGAGGTCGTCGGGGTCCGACTGCACGGGCGTCTGCCCGACGGCGCCACGGCCACCGACCTGGTTCTGACGATCACCGAGCTGCTGCGCCGGCACGGGGTGGTCGGCAGGTTCGTCGAGTTCTCCGGCCCGGGCGTCAACGGGGTCACGCTCGCCGACCGGGCCACCATCGCGAACATGGCACCCGAGTTCGGGTCGACGTGCGCCTACTTCCCGATCGACGACGAGACCCTGCGATACCTGCGGTTCACGGGGCGCACGCCGCGTCATGTGGCGCTCGTCGAGGCGTACGCCAAGGAGCAGGGCCTCTGGCACGATCCGGAGCGCGTGGTCTCGTACAGCCAAGTGGTCGATCTTGATCTGGGTGTGGTCGAACAGTCTCTCGCCGGGCCCCGCCGCCCCCAGGACCGCCTCGCTCTCAGCGCCGCGAAGGCCGCCTTCCGGGAGACCGCCCGCGACCTGCCGCCCGTGTCGTCGGTGATCGAACACGGTCACGTGGCGATCGCTGCGATCACCTCCTGCACCAACACCTCGAACCCTGCCGTGATGGTCGCCGCCGGGCTGCTCGCCCGCAACGCGGTGGCCCGTGGGCTGCGCAGCAAGCCGTGGGTGAAAACCACCCTGTCGCCCGGCTCGCGGGTGGTGACCAGCTACTACGACCAGGCCGGGCTCACGTCGGCATTGGAGAAGCTCGGGTTCCACCTGACCGGGTACGGCTGCATGACCTGCATCGGCGCGTCCGGCCCGCTGATTCCCGAGGTCGCCGCGGCCGTCCGCGAGCACGACATCAGCGTGGTGTCCGTACTCTCGGGCAACCGCAACTTCGACGGCCGGATCAACCCCGACGTGCGCATGAACTACCTCGCCTCACCGCCGCTGGTCGTCGCCTACGCCATCGCCGGGACGATGGACCTCGACCTGACCACCGAACCGCTCGGCACCGGCTCCGACGGCGAACCGGTGCACCTGCGCGACATCTGGCCCAGTCCGCGCGAAGTGCAGGACGTCGTCGAGTCGAGCATCACGCCGCGGATGTTCACCGACGTCTACGCTGACGTCTTCACCGGCGACAGCCGCTGGCAGGCACTCGACATCCCGCACGGGGCGACGTTCACCTGGGACGAGACGTCCGCCTACCTGCGGCGGCCACCGTACTTCGACGCCATGACTCCGTCGCCGGGAGAGCGGCCCGAGCTCCGGGACGCGCGGGTGCTGGTGAAACTCGGCGACTCGATCACCACCGACCACATCTGCCCGGCCGGCGCGATCCCGCTGCATACTCCGGCCGGCCGCTACCTGACCGAACTCGGCGTCGCACCGTTCGAGATCAACACGTACGCGTCGCGGCGCGGCAACCACGAGGTCATGATGCGGGGCACGTTCGCCAACGTGCGGCTGCGCAACCAGCTCGTGCCGGGTACCGAGGGCGGGTTCACGCGGCTCGCCGGGCAGGACGCGGTCATCCCGGTCTACGACGCGGCGATGGCCTACCGGCAGAGCGCGACGCCGTTGATCGTGCTCGCCGGCAAGGACTACGGGACCGGCTCGTCGCGGGACTGGGCGGCCAAAGGGCCTGCTCTGCTCGGCGTCCGGGCGGTCATCGCGGAGTCGTACGAGCGGATCCACCGGTCGAATCTGGTCGGCATGGGCATCCTGCCGCTGCAGTTCCCGCCCGGCGAGTCCGCCGACAGCCTCGGACTGACCGGCCGGGAACGATACGACATCACGAGGTCGGCCTCCGGCCCGGCGGTCACGGTCACCGCCGGCACCATCAATTTCACCGCGACGGTACGCCTGGACACCGCCCGGGAAGCCGAGTACTACCGGCACGGCGGCATCATGCCGTACGTCCTGCGGCAGCTGCTCGCCACGGCGCCTGAACAGTCGAGAGGGCCGCGACGGTAGTAACGGATTCCCTGGCGCGAGGCCCGTAGTGGGTGAGGACGTCGCGCCATGGCCCCGGCCGGCCACGAGGAGCCAGAGAATCAGGGCGAACGCTCGGTTACCAGTGCCGGATGGATCCCGGGACGCGTCGTCAGACGGCTCGCAGGCTGCGTGTCGGCAGTTCTGCTGGCACGGGCTTGCCGAGCCTGGCCAGTACGGCCCGCCGGAACTCGGCGGAGTGCGCCGCGATCGCCTTGCGGCGGGCGAACCATCGCACGATTTCCAGGTAGCGGTACCGCTGATAGCCGGTGGCCTCGATCAGGTGGGCGTCGGTCAGCGACTCCATCACCCGTTCGGCCTCGGTGTCGGGCAGATCCAGCAGCCGGGCGGCGGTACCGACGGTGATCTCGTCATCGTCCGCAAGAGCGACCAGCCCGAAAGCGACAGCCGCCGGCGGGTCGACGGCGCGCAGAGCCTCCAGGTCTCGTTCGAACGGGGCTTCGACCCGGATGCAGTCCTCGTGCAGCGCGACCGGCTGGCGCATCTCCACCCGCAGCCTGTCGCCGATCGACGCGACGGACCAGGTGGGCCGGGCCGCGAGCCGCTCGGCGCCGAGGCGTACCGCCAGTGGCAGATGAGAACACGCGCCGGCGAACCGCAGCGCGGCGTCGTACTCGGCGTCGACGCGGGATCGTCCGGCGACCCGGCGGAACAGCTCGACGGACTCCTCCGGCTCGAACGCGGGCAGGGAGGTCCACCGGATCTGCGGCATGCCGGCGAGGCGGCGGCTGCCGGTGACGATCGCGGCGCTGCCGGTTCCGGTCGGCAGCAGCGGCCGCAACTGCTCCGGTGTCATCGCATGGTCGAGCACGAGGAGCAGGCGGCGGCCGCACGAGACGGTTCGCCACAGCGCGGCTCGCTCGGCCAGATCGTCCGGGACGTCCGCGGGCGGCACGCCGAACGCCCGCAGGAATCCGGCCAGAACCGCCGCCGCCCCCACCGGGCCGCCGTCGTCGTCGCGCAGGTCGGCGTAGAGCTGCCCGTCCGGGAACCCGGCCCGGATCCGGTGGGCGAGGTGGACGGCCAGGCTGCTGGTCCCCATGCCGCCGAGCCCGGTCAGGCCGACGACCGGTGCGCTGACCCCCGCCGCGGTGAGCGATCCGCGGAGCCGGTCGATCAACTCCGTTCGTCCCACGAAATCCCGGATCCCGGCCGGTAGCTGCTCCGGTGCCACCGCGCCCCGGTGCGTGCCGGCCGTCTCCCACACCGGAGCGACCGGGGCGGGCGCCGGCTCACCGTCGAGGATCTGCCGGTAGACGTCACGTAGTGCCGCGCCGGGGTCGAGCCCCAGCTCGTCGGCGAGCAGTTCCCGGAGGCGCTGATACTCGGCGACGGCCAGCGCCTGCCGGCCGGTCCGGTACAGCCCGAGCATCAGCAGGCCACTCAGACCCTCGTCGAGGGGATGCTCCTCGGTCAGCGCGCTCAACTCGGTGACCGCGGTGCCGGCCCGGCCCGATCCGATGTCGAGGGCCAGGCGTTCCTGGGTGGCCGCCCGCCGCTCCCGCTCGAGGCGCACCCGCTGGGCCTGGGCGTACGAACCCGGGACGTCGGCCAGCGCGGGGCCCTGCCAGAGGCCCTCGGCTTCGTGCAGAGCCTGAGCCGCCGTACTGTGGTCGCGGGCCGCTCGTGCCGTCCGGGCCCGGGCCACCGCGGCGGTGAAGTCGGTCAAGTCGAGAGTCCCGGTTTCCCGCCGCAACAGGTAGCCACCACTGACGGTCACGATGGCTTCGTCCCCGAGAACCTGCCGTAGCCGGGACACATAGGTGCGCAAGGTCAGCGCACTGGTCCGCGGCGGGTCGTCACCCCAGACCGCGTCGGTCAGCTCCTCCAGGGTGGCCTGCCGGCCCTGTCGCAGGGCCAGGACGGCCAGGACGGTGCGTTGCTGCGGAGTACCGAGATCGAGTTCCTGCTCGCCGTCCCAGGCACGTACCGGGCCGAGCACCGAGATACGTGCCGGCCGGCTCGTCATCGACGTCATTCGACTTCCCCCGTCCGTCCTGGCCACCCTACTGAACTGGGCGTCTACCTTTCGCCAACGCTTCGTTGACGTACGTCACGGCTGAATGGGTCCGGCCGGCGATCGCCGGCCACGAAGACTGTAGAGAAAGGCCGTTCCTCGTGAGCGCACCGCAGACCCCCGGCTTCCCTTCCGCGTCCGGCCTCGCCGCCCTGCGGGCGACCGTCGCCGGTCCCGTCCTCGTGCCGGGTGACGAGGGATACGCCGGCGAGATCCCCACCTACAACCTCACCGTGGTGCACACCCCGGCAGTCGTCGTGGGCGTCACCAGCGCCGCCGACGTTCAGGCCGCCGTACGCTTCGCGGCCGCCAACGACCTGCCGGTCGCGGTGCTCGGCGCCGGGCACGGCACCTCCGTGTCGTCGGACGGCGCGGTGCTGATCACCACGCGCCGGCTGACCGGCCTGACCATCGACGAGGACGCCATGACGGCCCGCGTCGAGGCCGGGGTGCGGTGGGGCGAGTTCGTGGAGCAGGCCGGCAAGCTCGGTGTGGCGGGACTCAACGGATCATCACCGACCGTGACCGTGGTCGGCTACACCCTAGGCGGCGGCCTGGGCCCGTTCGGCCGGAAGTACGGTTACGCCGCCGACCACGTGACCGCGCTCGACGTGGTGACCCCCGACGGCGAGGTGCGCCATGTCACCGCCGACAGCGAGCCGGACCTTTTCTGGGCGCTGCGGGGCGCGAAGGGCAACTTCGGTGTCGTCGTCGCCATCGAGTTCACCGTCTTCCCGATCAAAGCGTTCTACGGCGGTGGCATCTTCTTCCCGGGCGAGCTGGCCGGCGAGGTGCTGCACCTGTTCCGGGAATGGACCAAGGACCTTCCGGAGGAGATGTCGGCCTCCGTCGGCCTGCTGCACCTGCCGGCGGCACCGTTCGTGCCGGAGCCGCTGCGCGACCGCCTCGTCGCCCACCTGCGCGTCGCCTACCTGGGCGGCCCGTCCGACGGCGCGGTCCTGGTCCAGCCGTTCCGGGACCTGGGTGCTCCGATCATCGATGCGGTAGGGCCGATGCCGTACGCGGCGGTCGCCGCCGTGCACAACGACCCGGTCGATCCGCTGCCGCTCTACGAGCACGCGGCGCTGCTGCGTGAGCTGCCCGCCGAGGCGGTCGACACGATCCTGCGGTACGCCGGTCCCGGCGCCGAGTCGCCGCTGGTCCTGGCCGAGGTGCGGCACATGGGCGGAGCCCTCAGCCGTGCCCCGGAGGTGCCGAACGCCGTCGGCAACCGCGACGAGACCCTCTACAACGTGTTCCTCGTGGCTGCCGGCGGCCCGCCGGACGCCGCCGCCCTGCACGCCTACGAGCAGCGCCTGATCGACGCCCTCGCACCCTGGTCGACCGGTCGCCGGTACCTGAACTTCATGTTCGCCGCCGACGCCGATCCGCAGACGGCCGCACTCGCGTACGCCCCGGAGGCCTACGAGAGGCTGGCCGGCATCAAGCGCCGATGGGACCCGGCGAACCTGTTCCGCATCAACCACAACATCCCGCCCGCGACCAGCGCCGAGCGCGAAGTCCCGGGTTCGCCGAACAGCCTGTGAAGGAGGGCGGCAGGTAGCAGCATCAGGAGCAGTCCAGCAGCGGGGGAGCCACGATGTCGCGATGTTCGCCGGTAACGTCCGGAGCGGCTCGGCCGGGCGCGTACCGGAGAATCGTCGCCATCGTCGCCGGGGGAGCGGCGTTGCTCCTGGCGGCCGCCGGTGTGCCGGCGACCGCCCGTACCGCCGGACCCGCGGGGGTTGAGATCCTGGAGACCGGGGTGCTGGCGGCGCCGAGGCCGGTGCCCGGAAGCGACGATCGGACGCATCTGGTCTACGAGGTCGTGCTGCGCAACGTCTCCGCCGACCCCGTACACCTGGACCGGGTGGAAGTGCAGGAGCCGGACCGCACTGAGCCCGTCGCCGTCTACGACTCCCGCGCGATCGAACGGGTCCTGCTGGACCCCGAGGCGCGCACGTTCAGCCGGACGCTGGCACCCGGCAAGTCCGGTTCGCTGCTGCTCGACGTCACGGTGGCGGCCGGTGCCCGGGTGCCGGCCCGGCTGAGCCACCGCTTCGAGGTGTCCGGAGCCGCCGAGCGGACCGTGCGTGGCGCTGCGACAGAAGTCGACCGGCGCGAACCCCTGCGCCTCAGCCCACCGCTGCGGGGCGACGGTTTCGCCGTGTACGGATGCTGCCGGCCGCCGTTCGTGCACCGCCTGGCCCTCATGGAGTTCGACGGCCACACCTTCGCGGCCCAGCGGTACGCGATCGACTTCGTCCAGACCGACGGCGGTGTGGGCAGTTACACCGGCGACCAGGACCGCAACGAGAACTACTTCATCTTCGGCGAGGGCGTCAGGGCGGTGGCCGACGGCAAGGTGCTGGCGATGCGGGACGGGGTGCGCGCGAACACGCCGCAGAAGCTGCCGCCCCGCACGGGACCCGGGGACCTGACCGGCAACTTCGTGATCCAGGACCTCGGCGGCGGGGCGTACGCGCTGTACGCCCACATGCAGGCCGGCAGCGTGCGGGTCAAGCCGGGGGACCGGCTCACCCGTGGGCAGGCACTCGGCCTGGTCGGCAACTCCGGCAACTCGACCGAAGCGCACCTGCACTTCCACGTGGTCGACAGCCCGGGCCTGCCGTTGGGCGTGGCCGGCGACAGTGTTCCGTACACCTTCGACCACTTCCGGATCCAGAACCGGATCGCCGGCCTGGACAGCGAACCGGAGGCGCCGGTACGGGTGGCCGCCCCGCCCGCACCGGACCGGACCGGGCGGTACCCGCTCACCGGCGATGTCATCGAGTTCCGGTGAACGCGGATGTTCTCGTGACCGGTGCGGGCCCGACCGGTCTCACGCTCGCCTGTGAACTCGCCCGTCGTGGCGTGGCGGTGCGGATCATCGACCGGGTGCCGGAGTTCCCCACCGGCTCCCGGGGGAAGGGGCTCAGCCCGCGCAGCCAGGAGGTGCTCGACGATCTGGGGGTCGCCGACCAGATCCTGGCGTCCGGTGTCAGCCACCTGCGGCACCGCAAGTACCAGGGGACCGAGGTGATCGCCGAGGTCGATCCGCAGGCCGACCAGGTGCCCACGCCCGACGTCCCGTACCCCGCGGCCCTGATGATCCCGCAGTGGCGGGTGGAACAGATCCTGCGCGAGCGGCTGGCCGGCCTCGGCGTCACCGTCGAACGCGGCACCGAACTGAACGACTTCCAGCAGGACGCCGGCGGAGTGACCGCGACGGTCGGTGAGGCGCGGATCCGGGCCCGATACCTGGTCGGCTGCGACGGCGGCCGGAGCACCGTCCGCAAGGCACTCGGCCTGCCGATGCGTGGCGAGACACCGGACATGCAGACCATGGCGGTCGGTGACATCCACGTCGAAGGGCTCGGCCGTGACGCCTGGCATCAGTGGTTCACCGGCGACGGCATCGTCATGCTGTGCCCGCTGCCCGGCACCGACATGTTCCAGATACAGGCCACCCACGAACTCGACGCGGACGGCGCACCGCTCGAACCGACCCTGGAGCGGTTTCAGCGGACCTTCGATCGAGTGGCCGGGCTCCCGGGAGTGCGCTTGCACGAGCTGGCGTGGCGCTCGACGTACCGCGTCAATGTCCGAATGGTCGACCGGCTCCGGGTGGACCGGGTGTTCCTCGCCGGGGACGCGGCCCACGTTCACCCGATCGCCGGCGGGCTAGGCATGAACAGCGGGATCCAGGACGCGTACAACCTGGGCTGGAAGCTCGGTCTGGTGGTCGCGGGGAAGGCATCCCCGGCGCTGCTGGACACGTACGACGAGGAGCGGCTCCCGATCGCGAGCTGGCTGCTGGACATCACCTCGGAACGGCTCGCCGCGGTCCTCGACGCGGTCAAGGAGAAGGGCGGCGGTCTCGACGCGGTGGCCTCGCCCGAGTTGACCCAGCTGGCGCTGCGGTATCCGTGGAGCCGGCTGTCACGGCAGGCCGGCCGGTCCGCCCGGGTGCAGCCGGGGGACCGGGCGCCGGACGCTCCGCTGCGTGACACCGCCGGCGCACCGATCCGGCTTTTCGATCTGTTCCGTGGTCCGCGCTTCACCCTGCTCGGCATCGGTGAACACGGCCTCCCGCCGCTCGACGGCGTGGATCCCGCGATCATCGGATCCTGGGCGGTCGGGTCGGGCGGCCTGCCCGACGACGGCGGCCATGCGGCGAACGCCTACGGCGCGGACACCCTGGTCCTGGTACGCCCGGACGGCCATGTCGGCCTGGTCGCCGACCCGGGGGACGGCCGTAGCGTCCGCGACTACCTGCGCTCGCTCTGAACGGGCTGCTCGGAAGGGTTCTGACGGCGGTGAACTCGGTTCGACGCGAATCCGTTGACCTCGTCCGGGCCGGCACCTGCTCAGTGATGGCCCAAGCGTGCCATCAGGTATGGACGGCCGAGATCGGGGACCGCATCCCGCAGGATGGCGCGGGCGCGTTCGTGCTCGATCGGTGCGCTGAAGGGCAGGGTCGACACCCCGAGTCCGGCGGCGACCAGGGAGCCTGCGGAGAGTGCCTCGCCGGCATGGAGCCAGTCCTGTCTCTGATCACCCGGACCGTGCAGCACGACGAACGTTGCGGCCCGGTCGTGCCCGTCCTGGGTGGCGGGCAGGCTCTGGTGATCGGGGGCGCCGACGATGCGGTCGCCGCCGGCCCACAGCGCCAGTTCCGACTGCCATTGCCTGCCGGCCGATTCGAGGCCGTCGGCGTGGGCCGTCGCCACGGCCAGGCCCAGGATCTGGTCCGGTCGTAACACGGCGAGGCGTACGTGCTGGGACTCGAAGGCGGCACAGATGGTGCTCAGTTGCTCGGGGGTGATCCGGCGGCCGGTGACGGGACGGCGGTCGGTGTGACGCAGTTCGATGATGCGCGCCAGATCGGCGGTGCCGGGGCTCACCGGTGCGGGGCCGTCGATGTGAAGCCGCGCGAGATGGGCCGGCTCGGTGAGGTCGGGCAGACGGGTCGTGGTCACCCGCCAGCCGCCCGCGGCCAGAGTCAGACGGGCGTGGTGCAGCGCGGCGCCGCAGCCGATCGTGGCGAGCCGCCCGTCGGGGGCCGGGAGCCCGGGCGACGACTCGATGTGCAGGAACAGGTCCAGGACGCCGTTGGTCACCTTCCATCGCCACGGCCGGGCGTCGTGAGCGGAGGGAGCCTGCTGGGCGGCGACGATGGCCCGGTGGAAGATGTCGTTCGTGATGTGCCGCCCGACCGGGCGTACCGATGTCATCGGACTGTTCGAGCGGGTGTTCTCATCGGCGTTCCCGTCGTCCGGGACCAACGCAGGCGCGGGTCCGGCCCGGCGAGACGGGCGAGACGAGGTCCACCGAGGTCGGTGAGGGCGCGGGCTCCAGCCCGCACGCCGACCGGGGTCAGCGCCCGGAGGCCAGGGCCGCCGGTTCACCCTCAAGGGTACGCGCTCCGCTCAGAACCGCTGGTTGGTCGCCATCGGCGAGGCTCCCCGGTTTGATGATCATGAAATTTGGGTAGCGGTCATCCATCTGGGTCATCGGTCGGGCGAGCGGTCAGCAGTCCACATCGCCGGCGCTTATGCCGCAAGGGTGTGCGGCGCCACAGGAGTCCTGATCTCATCCGCTATCGCGCGGTCCAGGGCGACCAGACTTCACCGTGCTGATTCACCAGATCACCGATGCGGGTCACTCCCGCTTTATGGAGAGGCGTCATCATGACCCGAATCGCCGAAGCCGGGAGCGTTTCCACATCAGAGGAGGCGGTACGCCTGCGGCTGGACCCGCATCCTTCCCGGGCCACCGTGCTGGACGGGGCCTGGTGGCCCCGCTCGACGGACGTGGCCGTCGAGCTCCCCAACCTGGTGTCGGCGCTTGCCGGGCTCCGGGGCCAGATCACGCACGCGCTGCTGAACAGCGCCGAATGGGATCTTCCGCATCATCGCCGGGCAGCCAACGGCAGCCAGCCGGTGCGGCTCGGCTGGTACACGGCCCAGCCGGCCGGGCTGCTCACCATCATCACGGAGTTCGGGCACGACCGCTTCGATCTGCTGGTCGTCCCGCCCGACACCAGCCGGGCATCGGCCGAGGCCGCGCTGGCTGCCGCGGCGGACGGCGCCGACAAGCGCCACGCGCCCGAACTGCTCGCCGACATCGAGCACGACGGCTGATCCTCGACGGGAAGGAGCAGCGCGTCGACGGCTCGGGACCGTCAGGCGAGAGGAGGGGAGGCTGCTCCCCTCTCCCGGAAGTGGTGGCTCTGCAACAGCAACGGACGCCGCCGTCCCGGTTTCACGGGTGGGCCGGTGTCGTGCGGTTGGTGGTCTGGCCGGCCGATCGCGGTCGGCGTACCGGGGTCCTGTTGTTCCCGGCGCGGTAAGGGTGGCGTGGAGGCCGGATTGTCGCTTCCCTGCCGTCCGGAGACTTCGGGGGCCTGACCGTCGGCTTTCTCGGCAGGTTGACCAGGACTCACGCTGAACGCCTGCTCTCCGCCGAATCGGGCGGCCGGCCGGCCTCCGCCGGCGTGTCGACGACGGCCGCGGATCGGGGCGCCGGGTTGGTACGGGTGGTGGTCACCGTCATCGAGCTGGCTCACTTTCTTCCGGGGTGACTTCGGCCGGTTCCGTCCCCGGCGGTTCATGGTCCGGGGTGGGCTCGCCGCCGGGGTGGCTGAACAGGTAGCGGATGGCGGTGTTGAGGACCGCGAGCAGCGGTACGGCGACCAGCCCACCGACGATGCCGGCGACGACCACGCCGACGGCGATGGCCAGGATCACGGCGAGCGGGTGCAGGGCGACGGCACGTCCCATGATCAGCGGCTGCAGGATGTGGCCCTCGATCTGCTGGACGGCGATGACCACGCCCAGCACGATCAGCGCCTTCACCGGACCGACGGTGACCAGAGCGACCAGGACCGCCACCGTGCCGGACAGGGTGGCGCCGATGACCGGGATGAACGCGCTGAGGAAGACCAGCGCGGCCAGCGGCAGGGCGAGCGGGACGCGCAGTATCGCGAGACCGACGCCGATGCCGACGGCGTCCACGAAGGCGACCAGCACGGTGGCGCGCACGTAGGAGACCAGGGTGTGCCAGGAGTAGTGCCCGGCCCGGGCGGTGGGGATCCGGGCGGCCCGCGGCAGCATCCGGCACACGAACGTCCAGATCTGCCCACCGTCGCGCAGATAGAAGAAGAGCGTGAACAGCGCGAGCAGGAACCCGGCCACGACCTCGCCGAGTGTGGTGGCGGTGTTCAGAGCGCCGGAGGTCAGCGCGCCCTGGTTGTCGGTGATCGCCGTCCGCAGACGCTCGAGACCGTCACTGAGCTGGCTCTGAGACAGATGCAGCGGGCCCTGCGCCAGCCACCCCTGCACCTCGGCGAGACCCTCACCGACCTGCGTGCTCAGATCGTCCAGCTGCGAGATGACCGTCTGCACGATCAGGGTGAGACCCCCGAAGACCACGACCAGACCGCCGACGAGTACGAGTCCGGCGGCGAGTGACCGGTTCATCCCCCGTCGGCGCAGGCCGGCCGACAACGGTTCGAAGAGCGCGGCCACCAGGAGCGCGATCGCGATCGGGACGATCACGATCTGCAGCCGGCTGACGACCTGGATCAACAGATACGCGGCAGCGACGAACAGGATGATCCGCCACGCCCACGCGCCGGCGACGCGTACGCCGCGGGGTAGGCCATCATCCACTGACGGGGTCTGCTCCACCAGCACGACCGAGGCCTCGCCGAGTGCCGGATCCGCGGTGAACGGCGGTGGTGTCCAGCCCTGCCGGGCGACGGCGAGGCGGTCCTGGGTCCGCTTACGGGCGGTGTCGACCCACACCGACGGCATCTCAGACCGTCCTGCGCCTGGCGGCGAGCCGGGCCGGGTCGGGCCAGCGGACGTCGTGGGCCCAGCCGAGCTTCTCGAAGATCCAGATGAGACGGGCGGCGGGGTCGATCTGGCCGCGCAGGACGCCGTGCCGGGCGCCGGTGGGGTCGGCGTGGTGGCTGTTGTGCCAGCTCTCACCGAACGACAGGATCGCCAGCGGCCAGAAGTTGGTGGCTTTGTCCTTGCTGTTGAACGGGCGTTCGCCGACGACGTGACAGATCGAGTTGACCGACCAGGTGACGTGGTGCAGCAGGGCCATCCGGACCAGCCCGGCCCAGAAGAACGCGGTCAGCGCTCCCGTCCAGGTGCCGGTGACCAGTCCGCCGATCACCGCGGGCAGCAGCAGCGACAGCGCGATCAGGGGCAGGAACAAACGGTCGATCACGCGGATGCCGCGGTCGGCGAGCAGGTCCGGCGCGAAGCGGGCCCTGTTGGTGACCTCGGGATTGAGGAACCAGCCGCAATGGGCGTACCACAGGCCCTTGGCCAGGGCGCGGACGCCGGTGCCGTACCGCCAGGGGGAATGGGGGTCGCCTTCACGATCGGTGAAGGCGTGGTGCCGCCGGTGATCGGAGACCCAGGTCGTCGGGGGTCCTTCGACGGCTAGGGATCCGGCTACCGCCAGAGCGAGGCGCAGGGGCCGTTTGGCTTTGAACGAGCCGTGGGTGAGGTGGCGGTGGAATCCGACCGTGACGCCGGCGACCGCGATCAGATACCCGATGATCGCCATGGTGGCGTCGAGCGCGGAGAGCCCCCACCCCCAGGCGATCGGCACGGCGGCGAACAGTGCGACGAACGGGGCCACCACGAAGACCCAGAGCATGGCGACGGCCGCCGGTGATTGAGGCTCCTCGATCATCGGCTTGGGGCCGGGAAGAGTGGTGATGACGGATGTGCTCATGGGTCGACTCCTGGAATCCTGCCGGCCGACGTGCATCGTGCGGACAGAGGTGTTTGCGGCGGGAGAAATGAGGCCGCAGGAGTCTGGACGGCCGCCGGGACCACGTGGGCGCCACGGGCTACGGCATTGAACCTGATGAGCATGGGGTACCCCGCTGCACCCTCGGCAAACGGGCGCCGCTCAGGTGCGGGTGGTCCGGGCGGTGCTCGAGGCGGAGGAACACCGTCCGGTTCATTGCTCGCATCCGTCCGTTTACCGCTCCGCGGATGGGGTAGCCGGGGACCTCCGTCACCGGTTCTTCGTCGGCGGGAGTCGAAGGAACCTCCGAACTTTCCTCGAAGAGAGGAGTCCTGTGGGCCGCCGCCAGAGGGGGACCGGCGGCCCACAGGACGGCCTTTCGGCACACGACTGAAATGCTCGGGTACGGATCCGCATCCGATGTGGATGCCGGTCGCTCTCAGCCGGCACTGGAGTGCGGCAGAGCTTGAATCTCCCGCCTGTACGCGTAAGGATCTGCGTGATCCGCTAGGGGTAGGGTGATCCGACTTACGCGTCGGTTGCTGGTCCGGAAGGATATCGTCCTGTTTCAGATGAATCTGCAGGAAGCCGTCAACAAGTATGCCCGGTCGCTTGAGGTGCCGCAGAGGTTGATTCAGCTTCATCCAAGAACACCCGGCAATGCGGGCAACTTCTCGGCTTTGCCGCCGGCAGTGGTGTTGGGCGTGATCGCAGCATTCGAAGGATTCGTCGAGGAATTCCTGGCGCTCTCCCTGCACGCTCGCGGGTACGGGCTCGCGCAGATCGCCAAACGAGTGTCGATCAACAACCCAACGGTCGCTGACTTTCAGAAGAAGGCTGAGAACGAGTTTCCCGGTCTGAGCAGATCAGTGGCCGCATCGCCTCCGTTGCAGGTCTGGAACATCCCAGGCGTCGGCGGACGGCCGAGCACGGAGACCATTGACTGGGTGAAGGTCCTCCAGCGAGCTGACGGCTGGATGGAGGTCCGTCATTGCCTGACCCATGGCCTGGTCTCCGGCTGGCGCACCGAAGTCTGGCCCGGGCCGCTCCGTGGAGTTACGCACGCCAGCAGCGTGTTGCGGGCGAAGGCGGGAGGAAAGCATTCGATCGGCCTGATCGGGGCCATCTCCTGCGCACGCATTTACGCTTATGGTGCCCGGCGAATATCGGACCAGGTGGCGACCGCCTTGGGTGAGACTCTGGATTGGTCGAACGTGCCAGACTTCCCGCTGAAGGCTGCTACGAGCTGACTTGTGCATGCCAAGCCTGCAAGGAAGATGCGCGGGACCACTCGGCAGTTGCCTTTGAGTCAGAAGGCCGCACCGGGGCTCACCTCCGCGAGCGAACTCTGCGACAGCGGCGGCCGCCCCGGCCCGGCGGCGTCCGGGCCCGCAGCGAGGGCTCCGGGGTGCCGTCCAGTTTCTCGGCCGGCGAAGAACAGGCCGGGCACGTTCACCGACTCCCACGCCTCGGTCTGCGCCGGGGAAGCGGTCGTTGATGGACAGCTCCGGCCGGCACGACTCGTCGAAGACGGACGCGTCGAAACGGAAGCCCGTACACGCCAGGACCCGGTCGTAGTGCAGCTCCTTTGAACGGCAGCTCCGGATCGTCGCTGAGCAGCGAGTCAGAACTCAGAGATTCTTCAGTGTCGCTGGGTGGGCATGCGACGAGTAAGCCGATCGCTTAGGATTCGCCTTCGTCAATTGCAACGGGGGACAGTTTCAGTGACGGTCTGGCGAAGCCATGCCCGTAAGTTCATCGCCGCGGTCGCCGCGGCAGCTCTAGCAGGGACAGGAGTCCACCTCGCGGTGGCCTCGCGATCCGGCGCCGCGGAAACGGTCGAAGCCGCCCCGGCACCCGTGACGCCCACACCGCCCACACCGCCTCCCGCCCGGGTCGGCCACTCCGTCCCGCCGGCCGCGAAGCCCGCGTTCGTCGCGGCGGCACGCGAGGTCGTGGGGGACAACAGGAAGGCCGTACACGCCGTAGCGGGCGAGAACTACCAGGCCAAGGACGTCGTCGTCGACAGCACCGGGGCCCGGCACGTCCGCTTCGACCGCACCTGGAACGGCCTGCCCGTGCTCGGCGGTGACTTCGTCGTGCACACCACCGACGCGGGCGAGTTCGCCGGCGCCACGGTGGCCCAGGACGCGGCCGTCGACGTCTCCCGCACGCCCACGGTGGCGAAGCGCGACGCGATCGCCACGGCAGCAGAAGAGCTGACCGGGCCGGCGCAGGCGCAGCTGGTCGTCGACGCCCACCAGGGCCGGCCGGCGCTGGCGTGGAAGGTGACGATCGCGGACCACCTCGTCGTGATCGTTGACGCCACCACCGGCCGTACGCGGCGCACGTACGACCTGATCAAGGGCGCTGAGACCGGCACCGGGCACGGGTATTACAACGGCGAGGTCAAGCTCGCCACCACCCGTACCGCGGATGGCTCCTTCACTCTCATCGACCCGGACCGGGGAGGCAACACCACCCGGGACGCCCTGAACGTCCCCGACCGGCCGACGGAGGCCAGCTCCCGGGCGTTCACCGACGCTGACGACATCTGGGGCGACGGCACGACGGCCGACCGGGCGACCGCGGCCGCCGACGTGCACTACGGCCTGGCCCGGACCTGGGACTACTTCAAGGACACCTTCGGTCGCGAAGGCATCAACGGCGACGGCAAGGGAATCACCGCGTACGTCCACCGCGACGTCAACTGGGCCAACGCGTCCTGGAGCGACACCTGCCTCTGCATGACGTTCGGCGACGGTAACGCCGCCCGTAAGTCGTACACCTCGCTCGACACCGTCGCGCACGAGATGACGCACGGGCTCAACTTCCGCACCGCCGACCTCGTCTACGAGGGCGAGTCCGGGGGTCTCAACGAGGCCACCAGCGACATCTTCGGCACCCTGGTCGAGTTCTACGCGAACAACCCGACCGACAGGCCGGACTACCTGGTCAGTGAGCTGAGCGGTCCGCAACCGCTGCGCTGGATGGACGAGCCCACCCGCGACCGCAAGTCATTGTCGTGCTGGAGCCCGTCGGTCAAGGACGTCGACGTGCACTACTCGTCCGGTGTGGCCAACAAGTTCTTCTACAACCTCGCCGTCGGCAGCGGCTCGACGCGGTGGGGCACCAGCTCCCCGTGCGGCGGGGCGGCACCGGTGACCGGCATCGGCAACGACGCTGCCGGCGCCATCTGGTACCGCGCCCTGACCACGTACATGGTGTCGAGCACCGACTTCGCCGGGGCGCGGCAGGCAACGCTGCAGGCGGCGGCCGACCTGTACGGTCCGGACAGCGCCCAGCGGTCCGCTGTGCAGGCCGCGTGGCTCGCGGTCGGCGTCGACGGCTCCGGCACCGTGCCACCGTCGGACACCGCACCCGTCATCGACCCGGTGGCGTTCACCCCGGCCCACCTCGGCACGCCGGTGCAGCAGCAGCTGACCGGCCGCGACCCGCAGGGCCAGGCCATCCTCTGGTCGGCGGAGGAACTGCCGCCCGGCCTGACGATCTCGCCGGAGGGCCTGATCAGCGGCGTGCCGACGATCAAGGGCATGTCGACGGTACGGATCCACGCCAGCGACCCGGACGGCAACCGGACCAGCGCGGCGGCGGCACTCTGGTACGTCACGGGACCGCCGACCGTGGCAGGGCTGCTGCCCGGCTCGCGGACCTTCAACGTCGGTGTCGAGGCCTCGCTCGTGGTGCGGTTCGAGGACTACCCCGACCACAACGCTCTGGGCCAGACCGAGACGGTGACCGTGGAGACCACCGGGCTGCCCGACGGCATGACCGCCACCGCCACCGTCGACGACACCTTCGAGTGGATGACCAAGGTGACCGTGGCGGGCACGCCGAGCACCGCCGGCACCGGGACGATCCGCTTCACCGCGACCGATCCCGCCGGCGAGACGGCGACCTTCGACGTGCCGTACACCGTCGGGCCGCCGATGGCACCCGCGACGCCGGTCGCGTACGTGTACTCCGGCGAGGTCAGCGGAACCGCGACCGTGACGTGGGTCTCGCCGGCCGCCGGAAGCCCCCCGGTCACCGGCTACGTCGTCAAGGTCACGCCCGGGACGGAGCAGGTGCTGCCGGCGACGGCCCGGACGGTCAACCTGACCGGTCTCGACCCCGCGCAGGCGTACGAGATCAGTGTTCGTGCCCGTGGCACCGTGATCGACAGTGCCGAGAAGACACTGACGATGAAGCCGGCCCACCTGACGCTGTCACCGCCGTCGGCAACCGTCGATCACGCGGGCCCGGTCACGTTCACCGGCACGGTCACGGGTCCGCCCGCGACGGGCCGGGTCTACCTGGAGCAGAAGGCGGCCACCTCGTCTGCCTGGACGCGGGTCTCCCTGGTTCCGGCGGATGCGGCGGGGGCCTGGAGCCTCACGGTGAACCCCACCGTGACGACGGCCTACCGGGTGTCGTACCCGGCGGGTGCGATCGGCTGGTGGCCCGCAACGTCGGCCGTATCGACGGTCACGGTCCGGCATGCCGTCACGGTCACGCCCAGCAGCCTGTCCGCCAAGGCCGGGAGCACGGTCACGTTCACCGGCAAGGTCAGCCCGGCGACGGCCGGGGTGAAGGCGAACCTGCAGCACTACGTCAACAACCAGTGGGTGACGCTGCAGAGCGCCACGATCGCGGGTGACGGGTCGTATTCGATCCGCCGGTCCTTCACCGTCGGCAAGGTGAGACTGCGCGTGGCTACCAGCGGCGGCAACACCAACGCCGTCGGCGTCACCCCTGCCGTGACGCTGACGATCACCTAAGGGAACCAAAGGCCGACCGGTTCCTCAAGTTACTTGACGATGAACCGGTCGGCGCTCCTTTGGGCGTGACGGCTTGCTCCATTTTCCATCCGCAACTGCAGTTGGCTGGTGAGCATCCCAGGTACGTGATCTCAGCGAGTAGCGGCCAGATACCGGTACTCGAAATGGATGAGGCGCCGGCTACAACGGACCCCGGCTGGCGTTCCTGCTCACCACCGCCCCGTGAAGATCCTGGTCAGGATGCGTTCCGACCGGGTCCTGCGTCGGCCTGCACCATCCCGGGCGTCGGGCACGACCGGACGGTCGCCTCGGCACGGCGGCGAGTTCATCCTCGGCGGCCCTGCCAGGTGGGGTGAGCCCGACGCGGCTACCACGACCGACACCCGCCTCTACGGCACCGCATCCGCTCAAACCGGGCGCCGGCTGCATCCGCGTCTGGCCCACCGCACCGCCTGGATCAGCCAAGACGGGCAATCGGCGGGCCCGTCGGACTGGTCGAGGCGGTTGCTGTCGTGGAGTCAGTACGCTGCGGGGAGGGCCAGAGGGCTGTCCACCCAGGCAATGGTCCCTGGCTCCGGGTAGTGCCTCATGCTCCATGACTCCCTGGGATCCTGTGTCCGCCTCGAACCGTCCTGCCCGCCTCGCGGCATGTGCGTACGCACCTGTTGCCCGCAGTACCGCTTCTGGCATTGACGTCAGAGAACCGTGCCAGCGGGTGACATGAACGCGTCGGCGTACTCTTCGTCCCAGAGGAACGAAGGCAATCTTTAGCCGATCATCCACTTTCTCCTGGCCTCGCTTGATCCTAAAGTTCCGTGGTGAAAAGCGAGCGATGGAGGCATCTGTGGCAAGTGCCGTCAAAGTCGAGATGCCAAACGGTCAGGTCATCTGGGCTCGTGTGGAAACCGGGGCGTCGGACGTCGCGATGACCGACGCCGTCAAGCGGCTCGATGTCGACGAACTCAAATCCTCGATCCATGCTGTCTCAGCGGCCGTTCGGACGGCTGCCGAAGATCTCACACCCGATACTGTCACTGTCGAGTTCGGTCTCGAGCTCGCGCTGAAGGCCGGCAAGCTGGTCAGTGTGCTGGCCGAGGCCAGCGGCAAGGCCAGCCTGCGCGTCAGCATGTCCTGGTCGGCGTCGTCCCCATCGGCTGAAGTGCCGGCCGGGTCATCCGGCGACGATGACTGACGAGTCCCGGCATGCCTAACGCCAGGCAGAACCTCGCCGTGCTGCTGGAGAGTGTGGTCGTGCAAATCAGCGGTCACGGCGGTGCGGGTAGCGGCGTGTGGATAGCTCCGGGACGGGTGCTGACTTGTGCACACGTAACCGGTGGAGGGCCAGCTGACGTGCTGTGGGGTGGCGGTCGCTATCCGGCGTCGGTGCTCGAGACAGTGCCAGCGTTTGGCGGTGAGGATCTCTGGCCCTTTCCCGATCTAGCCTTGCTGGCCGTGGCCGACGCCCCGGATCACCCGTGCGCCTGGCTCAGCGACCGCCCGGTCTCGCTGCACACCGATTTGCTGGCGTACGGATATCCGGCGCTCTATGGCGAAGGCCGCCCGGGCCGGACCTCGATCTCGGGCCGTCACCGAGGAACCTCCGACCTCCTGGGCGGCACCTTCGTCCGGTTCACCGACGACGAGGTGGCCGCGGGGATGTCAGGTGGCCCGGTGCTGGACCTCCGGACGGGCGCGGTCTGCGGTCTGGTCAAGAGCACGCGGAAGGCCGGGACTGCATTGGGTGGCCTCGTCATTCCCCTGAACGGTATGCGGGCGTTCCCGGCCGAGTTGTGGCGCGACGTATGGCGTGCGCACGATCGTGCGCACGCGGATGGAGCCTGGGCCCGGGCCCGCCAGGAACTGGCCGAGCCTACTGCCGGAAAGCCGATCGGCCCGGCGCTCTCTCCGTCGGACGAGGTGGCGTTGCTCGAGCTGCTGGCGTCAATTCCCGTTCCGGGTGATCTTGGTGAGGTGTTCCGGCGTGCGCTCTACCGCCCGGCGATCCGTCCGGATGATCTAGTCCCGCTTGATGTCCGCGACCTAATGTACGAACTGGCCGAACGTACTCTGCGACCCGGCGAGCTGTTCGGACCGGTCCGTCTTGCGGCAGATCTGGGGTCGACTGCGTCCGGAGCGATGGGCGAGCGGCTGCGGGTCTGGGCGGCCGTCGTTGCGGCGAAGCTCGGCCAAGGCTCCGAGTTGGATGAGTGGCGGGCGAGGACACCCCTGGCGTCGGACGACGAGCCCGTCATAGTGGTGCAGCTGGAACCGGACGCGCTCAGGCCTGACCGCTATCGTCTGACAATCTGGGTCCACGAGGGCGACGTGACGAGCAAACTGTACCTCGACGACCACGCCGTCTACTCCGCTGCGGACGCGCGGGCCGAGGTCTCCCGTCACCTGACCGAGCAGCTTCGTCGGCTGCACGGCCGAGGCACTGTCGAGTTCGTGCTCCCGACCGAACTGTTCGATGAGGACTTCGAGGAGTTGGGGACGCGCCGCCGGTCGCGTCTAGGCAGGACTAACCCGGTCGTGATCCGCGATCTTGAGCGACTGCAGGACCCGGCTTCCTGGCACGAGTGGGAGCTTCGCTGGAAGCAGCTCAAGGCCGGTACGGCGAGCACCGAGTGGCTCGACTGTACCGATCGCAGCCATCCGGATCAGCTTGACGGGCGCATCCGTGGTCACGAGCGGATCGGCGTCATGGCCCTCACCCGGCGTCTGCAGGGCTCGACCCAGGAGGCGCTGGAGGTGGCATTGGGGGCCGGAGTCCCGGCCGCGGTCTGGCGGCGAGACGGCTGCTCTGAGCACACCACAGCGCAGCCTGGGAATGCGTGCGTCGGCGGCCGGTTCCGTGACGACTTCGAACGGCGACGGTCGGAACATCCGCACGAACCGCTGCCACGTCTGGTGAAGAAGCTGCGTAACGACGCTGCGGCCGCACCGGACAGCGACGAATGCCGCAACGTCGTGCTGCTGTGGGACAGCCCCGAACGGCTCCCGGAGCCGTTCGTGCCCCTGACCGAGCCGTAGTCCCTAGGAGCGCCGTGATCGACTGGTACATCTTTCGTGGTACTGCCGAGCCGCACGAATGGGTGCTGCCCGAGCCGCCCCCATGGCGTCGGTTCGCCGGGGAACCGGCGCTTCCTGTTCCGGCCGAGGACGACGGGGGCTCCCGACTGACCGACCTCGAGCGGGCGCGGGCCTACCAGACGTCCCCCGCGGAACTCGAGCTGATCAACGTGGCCCTTTTCCTCCGGCGGCCGCTGCTGATCACCGGCCGACCCGGAACCGGGAAGTCCACGCTCGCGTACGCCGTCGCGCGGGAACTGGGCCTAGGTCCGGTGCTGCGCTGGCCGATCACCAGCCGCTCGTCAATCCAGGAGGGGCTCTATAGGTACGACGCGATCGGCCGCCTGCAGGACGCGAATCTGGCTCACCAGCAACAGCGCGAACCGGCCGACATCGGGCAATATCTGCAGCTCGGGCCGCTGGGGACCGCCCTGCTCCCGTATGAGCGGCCGCGGGTCCTGCTGATCGACGAGGTCGACAAGAGCGACATCGACCTGCCCAATGACTTGCTGAATGTCTTCGAGGAAGGAGAGTTCACGATCCCCGAACTGGTCCGGCAGGGAGACGCCGGAATCGGCGTCCGGGTGTCCGGAGGCAGCGGCCCGGTCACCGTCTCCGGCGGAGTCATCCGCACCCGCGCCTTTCCCCTGATCATCATGACCAGCAACGGCGAGCGTGACTTTCCCCCCGCGTTCCTGCGCCGATGCGTCCGGCTGGAGCTGACCGCGCCGACCCCGGAGCGGCTTGCCAGGATCGTGGAGGCTCATCTCGGCGCTGATCTGGCCCGCGACTCCGCGGACGTGGTCCAGCAGTTCCTGAACCGGCGTGACGGCGGCGATCTGGCGACCGATCAGCTGCTCAATGCGGTCTTCCTGACCAGCCAGACACCCCCGGATCAGAAGGCTCGTCTGACTGACGTGCTGATGCGGTACCTCGGCACGAATGGTTGAAACGATGGAGACCGTCCGGCTCCTCGACGCTCTGGCCGCGGCGGGTCTCGACCCGACTCCGATCGAGATCGCCGAAGCGATCTGGCTCAGCCGGCACATCTCCTCCGTCGCTGCGCCGTCGGAGGAGAGCCCCGACTCGATGGCGGTTAACAGCGACCGCACGGCCTCCTCACCCGTGCCGCGGGGCGACGCGGGCATGCGGCCCGATCCGGAGGAGGACTATGCCGGGGCTGAGGAGCCGGGGTGCGAGCGGCCGATACGCGTCGCCTCGACCCGCACCGAGTCCACCGGCACGACAGACGCTCTGGTGGTCCGGGTCCCGGAACCTGCCGCGCTGCCGTCCGCCCTTGCGCTGCACCGGGCGCTCCGCCCGCTCAAGCGGCGCTACCCGGCACCGCACGGTGTGGTGGTGAACGAGGAGGCCAGTGCGCACCGGGTCGCCGAGACCGGGATCTGGTCCTTGGTCCTCGAACGGGCGCCAGAACGCTGGTTCGATGTTGCGCTGGTAGTCGACAGCGCGGTGTCGATGACCGTGTGGGAACCTGCGGTTCGCGACTTGCATCGCGCGCTGCGGCAATTCGGCGGCTTCCGCGACGTACGCCGTTGGAAGCTCGTAGACGGTCAGACCGTTGGCATTCAGGCCCACGACGCGACCGACTCGCCTGACACCCGGCCGCCCAGCGAGCTTCTCGACCCGGCCGGGCGCCGGGTCTTCGTGGTTGTGACCGACGCCTCCGCGAGTATGTGGCGGGGAATCGCGGCCGACGAAATGCTCTCGCGCTGGGCCCACAACGGACCACTGCTTGTCGTACAACCGCTACCGGAAAGGCTGTGGCATCGCACCGCGCTGCCGACCCGGCGCGGCACGTTTCACGCGCTCACCCCCGGCGCGCCGACCAGCCGCCTCCATTTCGCCGAGCGCCGGCGCAGAACGCGGCACGACACGGGCACGAACGTCGCTGTGCCGGTGGTCGAGCTATCTGCGGACTGGCTGGCGACATGGGCCAGCATGGTCATGGCTTCTACAGCGTCCGGGGTACCGCTCGTGGCCGCTCGTCTCGGCCCGCGCCCGTCTTCACGCCCGATCGAGGAGCCGACTATCGAGGCGGAGGTCGTCGTCCGGCGATTTCGGGCGACGGCGTCGCCGTCCGCGTTCCGACTTGCGACGTACCTGTCCGCCGCGCCGGTGGACCTGGATGTGATGCGTCTCGTCCAACGCATTTTCCTGCCGTCTTCGGGTCCGAGCGACCTCGCCGAGGTTCTGCTCGGTGGTCTGCTCGAGCGCCTCCCGCAGGTTGCCGCGCACCCGGCGCCACACTTCGCCTTCCGTCCTGGTGTCCAGGACCTTTTGCTCGATGACCTCCGGATCTCGGAAAGCCGGGACATCCTGCGTGTGGTCGGCGCGTTCATCGCGGAGCGCAGCGGTCGGCCCGGGCGCACCTTCGCCGGGGTGACCGATTCCGCCGGAGTCGGCTCCGAGATGGCGGCGGCCGAAGTCTTCGCGTGGCTGACTGACGAGGCCGCGGCCCGTTTGGGCGTACCGGGTCGGGTGTCGATGATTCCGGCGCCGTCGCCGAAGTCAGCTAGATCGCCGCGACGCAGAGCGCTGTTGATGGGCGCCGAAACGTTCGGGCTGGCAAGCACCAACCAGAGCATGGCACTGATCGCCGACGCGCTCGCCGCTCATGGATTCGGTACGATTTCGCGGACCAGCGACCGCGCGACCCGTGCTGAGATCTTCGACGCGCTGGACCAGTTGGTCAACGATACGGTGCCAGGCGATGCGGTTTTTGTGTACTTCAACGGCCGCGGCGGTCGCATGATCAGCGGTGTCGGGCAATCGGCGAGGCTGGTTCATTTCATTGTGCCAGCCGACTTCGAGGCGTCGGACCTCGACGGCATCACCGACGACGAGCTGAATACCATCCTGATTCGGCTGAGCGAGCTGACGACTAACGTCACCGTGGTATTCGACTGCAGCCATGCCCCGCACCGTTCCCAGGATTCGGACCGCCAGGTGCTCGCCCTGCCTGGGTTGTCGTCTCCGGCACCAGCCGGAGGCGACGACTCAGGTTTTCCCGGTGCGGGACTGCCGCACGTGGTGCGGCTCTCGGCCACCGGTCCTGATCAACCCGCCTACGAATACCGTAACGCTGCTGGACGGCGGGTCAGCCTGTTCAGCGAGGCACTGGCGACCGCGCTGATCGAGGCGCAAGGTCTGCCGGTGAGCTGGGCGACCGTCATCGAGCGCGTTCGCACTCACGTTATGACCGTGGCGCCACTTCAGCATCCGCAGGCGGAAGGACCGACCCGGCGGCAGATTTTTAAGGCCACCGAGGTCGAGCCCCACGTCGTGCTTCCGGTCGTAGTGGTCAGCGGTGAGCGAGTCGAGCTCCCCGGCGGACCACTGTTCGGGGTGCAGGTGGGGGACAGCTTCGCGATCATGGCAGCCGAGGAGACGACCGTGATCGGGGAGGCGCTGGTTTTCGCGCTCGGGCCGACGGTGGCCCTGGCCACGGTGCAACTCCGGCCTCCATGGACGAGTGTGCCCGCTGGTGCGCTGGCCCACCGCACCCGTGCCGCCCTCGCTGCGGTGACGGTGTCGGTGCCCCACCCCGATCCCCGAACCGACGATCTCGTGGCGGCGATCGAGCAAAGTCGACTGATCCGTTTGGCCGAGCCTGGGGAGGTCTTCGATCTGCGGGTTAGCGTAGACGACGCCGATCAGCTGGTCGTGCATGATCAGGTCGGCCCGTTGCACGAGCCTCACCAGCCGACACAGTCAGAAATCCGCCGCATCATCACCGATATGGAGACGGTGGCTCGGGCTAAGGTGCTGCGCGGCCTTTCGGAGATCCCCCCTTCCGGTTCCCGTACGCCAGTAACCCTCGAGTGGGGCCGCGTGACCAAGGGCGAACGAGAGCGCTTAGCCAGCTCCGGCGCACTCGTCCACGCTGGCGAGAAGATTTACATCAGCGCTCGCAACCTCGGCGACGAGCCGGTCTATCTCTCGTTGATCGACATCGGCGTACTTTCCAAAATTACGGTGGTGACGTCGTCCGAGTACAGTGGCATCCGCCTGGCTCCTGGCGCGGAGTACATCTTCGGCAGGCGGGGAAGTAGCCTGATCGGCGCGGAACTGACCTGGCCCGATCGTCTGCCCAGGAAACGGCCCCGGTCGGAGACACTTCTCGCACTGATCACCGCCGCACCGCACAACGTCGGCTATCTGCAACAGGGCGGGGTACGCGATGCTCACCCTCGCCCCGGTTCGCCGCTGGAGCGAATCTTCTCTCAGGTCGGCAGCGGCGGCAGCCGGGACGCGACACCGGAGGTCTTTGAACGGCCAGATCAATACGACATCCGAGCGATCGACTTCACCTTGTCACCTCAGCCACCAACCGTCTTCGCGGGCACCGCCCAGCCGATCATGACGCCTAACGCGATCCGCACACTCTGCGTCCAAATCCGTTCCCGGAGCGCAGTTGCCGGTCCGCCAAATGACAGTCCGGAGGTCGACGACCAGCTGGTCGACCGGATCATGTCCGACGTCGCCGAGTATCGTCGACGGTTCCCGACGACCCAGGCTCCGGTGCCGCCGGACGAGCTGCTGAGTCTACTGCCGCTCATGGGCTGGCTGATCTACGAGGCATCGCTCGACCAACTGTGGAACGTTCCGGCCCAGTTTGAGGAACCCAGAGCCGACGTGGACCGCATCCGTCGGCTGGCGAACGCCGCGCGCGGACTGATATGGCCGGAATACGCACCACGAGCTTTAGGCGCGATCCGGGTGGAGGCGCTGACCGAGTCCAAACGAGATTCCGCGGACGGCTACGACAAAGCATGGTCGCTTCACCAGGAGGCTGCCGAGATGTATCGAGCTTTCAAGGACTCCCTGGCAGGCGTGCAAAATGGCGACAGGTTCCTGCTCGCGCTCGACGAGGTCTTCCTCCAGTTGGCGCTCGCCGAGACCGGTTCTGCCTGCCGCGCCGCGGAGCGAGTGCTGGGCCGTTGGTTCGAGGAGTTCCAACAAAGCGAGGCTGAGGCCGAGCGTCGGGAGAGCGAACGCTGGACGCAACGACTGTTCTACCAGCTCACCGCGGGCATCGCGAGCGGTGAGCTGGCACTCGGCAAGGCCTTAGCGATTAAGACCGAGGCAGGCTTCGTCAACAGAGTGACCGAGGACCGCATGACGCTGCCAACCGCGTTGCGCAACCCGGCCATCATGACCTGCCGGGCCATCCTGCTCGCCTACTCGCTCTGCCCCGAGATGGAAAGGCTGCGCCGAGTTCCTCCGGACGGATCCGCGTCGTGGGCCGGCTTTCAGGCTGTATTGCTCGCTCGATTCGACAGGGCATTCGCGTTGTTGCTGGAGCCAGTTCAGAAGGCCGATGGGACCGATTGGCCGATGAACGCCGACCACCGCCGCACGCTGGTGCAGATCTGCCTGCACCTCGGGCTAGTCGCGCCCGGTTACCGGCTCGCCCAGACCGTGGCGGTCGACGAATCGTTGACCCTGCGAACAGTCAACGACGACACTGTCGAGCGGCTGTCTGCCTGGCTCGCCACTAGATTCGACGGCAAGACCCGAGGCGACGCCAACGTCATCGGGTCCGCCTCGAAGCCCGACTTCATCAGATCGGTGGAGGCCTGCCGTCAGAACCCCGAAGGTACCGCGAGCTACCGGGCGTGGCGGCTGCGATGGCCTGTTCTCGACCGATACGCCTTCTCCGGGGAAAGCAGAGCGAACCTGTTCCGCGTCTTGGGGCCGACAGACACTCTCTAGACACTTTTCGGGTTGGGGGTCTGGCGTAGGTCCACTGTGAGGCTTGCGGGTGATCGTCTCAGCGGGTGGGTGTCGGTTCTGCTGATCCGTATGCGATACGGCGATGGCGGCGGCGTTGACCAGGCGGAACGGGTACGACGAGAGCGAGTGCGGCGGCAAGCGGCGCAGATGTTCGCTAAGGGCAAATCGGCGGTCGAGGTCGCCGCGAGGCTGGAGGTCTCGACGAAGTCGGCCTACCAGTGGCGGCGAGCCTGGGCTGCCGGTGGCGCGCAGGCGCTGGCCTCGAAAGGGCTGTCGGGGCCGGACCCGAAGTGTCGGGCGAGCAGTTGGGACGGCTGAAGGTCCGGCTCGAGCAGGGTCCGGCGGCGGCCGGGTACGGCGAGGACCAGCGCTGGACGCTGGCCCGGGTGGTGGCGTTGATCGCGACGATGTTTTATCTGCGAGTCTCGGTCACCACGGCGTGGCAGGCGATGCAGCGGGCTGGGCTATACCCCGCAGCTGCCGATCCATCGCGCGATCGAGCGGGACGAGGCCGCGATCGCCCGGTGGCGGCGGTATCAGTGGCCGGCGGTAAAAGAGTCGCCGCACGCAGGTCCGCCTGGATCGTGTTCGCCGACGAATGCGGCCAGACGCTGAGAGCTCACAGGGCCACCACCTGGGCGCCGAAGGGTGTCACCCCGGTGGTGAAGGTGACCGCCAAAGGCACCGTCCGGGTCTCGGTGGCCGGGTTATGCTTGCTACCGGCCCGGTGAACGCTCCCGGCTGATCTACTGCACCCTGCTCTACCGCTGTCGTAAGGGTGAGTTCCCCCGCTTTAACGGAGCGGTTGATCTTCCCCGGGTTCCGTGGAGCCGTGACAGCTGGTTCTATGCGACCGACAGGGCGGTGTGGAGCCTTCATATTCGTTAGGTGTGAGCATGCCCAGGGAGCTGTGGCGGCGTTGCCGGTTGTGGAAGATCTCGAGGCAGTCGAAGATCGCGTTGGCGAGTTCGATGCGGGTCTTCCACTTCTTACGGTGCAGCAGTTCGGTCTGCATGCGGCCCCAGAACGACTCCATCATGCCGTTGTCGTAGCAGTCGCCGATCGTGCCCATCGAGGGCACCAGGCCGGACGCGCGGGCCCGTTCGGTGAAGGCCCAAGAGGTGAATTGCACGCCGTGGTCGGAGTGGATCACGGTGGCGTCGGGGCGGCGGTTGCTGATGGCCATACTCAGTGCGTTCGTGACCAGAGCCGAGGTCTGAGAGGCGTCGATGGACCAGCCGACGACCCGGCGGGAGAACGAGTCGAGTACGACCGCGCAGTAGACCTTGCCCTCGCGAGTGGGATGCTCGGTGATGTCGGTGACCCACAACAGATCCCGGGCCGCGCGGTTGAACTGGCGGTTGACCAGGTCACTGGCGGTGGGAGTCTCACGCAGCGGCCTGCGGAACCGGTGCGTGGGCAGGCCCTTGATTCCGGCGCGGCGCATCAGCATTTCGACCGCGTTGTGTCCGACGATGATGCCTTGGCCGAGGCGGAGTTCAGCATGAACCCGTCCCGCGCCGTAGGTGCCGCGGGAAGCCGCGTGGACCGCGCGAATTCTCTCGGTCAGCCACGCATGGCGCAGCGAGCGAGCTGATGGCGGCCGGCTGCGCCAGGCGTAGTAGCCCGACACTGACACGTCCAGCACCCGGCAGCACAGGTCGACGGAGAACCCTTCAGCGGCCAGGGTTTTGATGGCCGCGTACCGGGCTTTTGGGGGCACCGCCTCCTTCAGCAGCTCCGCGGCACGGCGATGGATCGCCAGTTCGGCTTCAAGTTCAGCGATACGCCGGCGGGCCTTGCTCAGTTCGGCCAGGTCGGTGGACGTCACGCCGGGCAGTTCGCCGTTGTCGATCGCTTCCTGCCGGCGCCAGACATAGATGGTCTGACCACTGATCTGCAGGTCGTTGGCGAGTTGGGTGACGGTCCTGCCGGCTTTCAGCAGGTCGAGGACCTTACGTCGGAACTCGGGTGGATAGCTTCTCGGCACGAATCTCCTCCAGGAGCGACCGAGCATAGAAGATCAGGCATGTCGACTCCGCGGAACCCGGGGAAGATCAGATCGGGCCGACAACGAGTACCTGCTCGCAAGCCTTACACCCGAGGACATGCTCTATGTTGTGCTCACCAACACCGACCACCAGGCCGGGAGCCGGATCAAGTACACGCTGCAGATCAGACCGGTCTGAACCGGGCGCCTCGGCAGGCGCGCACACGATCATGGGCGGCGTGCGTCCTGGGTGACGCCGATCAGGGACATCGCCTCTGACATCGGCACTGGGCGGCGTGAGGCCGCGCTGATGTCCTTGCCCTCTCTCGTCCACAGCGGCGGCAACACACTGATGGCCTGATCAAGGCGACATGCTTCCACCTGGCGTACCCATTCCGGCCACCGCAGATCCCGGTAGAAGTCAGTCGTCCTGCCCCCGAGCATGGCGGCGAGCCAACCGGCGTAGCCCATCTCGCAGTCTTCCCAGCTCAACGTGGCCGGGGTGAGACACCAGATCGTCGGTTCGCCGCCGGGATTCGACATCCAGGCGAATTGGCGTCGTCACCTGCACACGCAGCAGCTCCTCATCGGCGCGCTGAGGGTCGCCGGCGAGAATGACAGCGGGATTCGGCGCCGCCGTCACGGCCGCCTCGATCTCGGGGCGCGCGGGATCATCCAGCTCGATCAGCTCGGTCAGGGAACGCACAACGGCACCGTACGCCTCGCGGTCATCCCTCGGAGCCGTCACCGCGACGTGTCCTGCGGTATCGGATGTATCGCATGGTCCACAGCGGTATGAGCACCACCCACACGAGGGCGATGAGACGGCCCGCGCCGTCGTTCAGGGTCACGTTGGCGATGAAGCACAGAACACCGAAGACCGCGGCCAGCCAGTAGTAGGGCACGAGGGCCCGTTCCAACCTCGCCATGGCAACGTCCGCGCGCATGGTGGCGATTCCGTCACCCGTGGACATCGCCGGTGATCCCGGCGAGCGGGAAGGCTCAATCGGTGTCCACGGCGCAGTTCTTCTGCTGCCAGGCGCCGGCTGCCGGTGGTTCCACCCCGGCCGGGAGCCGGGTGGCGGCGTCTACCTTCGTGCAGGCGAGCTGAGCTGTGGTCAGACTCGACGCGCGGGCGCCGGTGAGGTCCGCGCCGGAGAGATCCGCACCCTTCAGGTCAGCGCCGGTGAAGTCCACGTTCCGGAGGTTCGCGCCCGAGAGATTCGCTGCCTGGAGCTCCGCCGAGTCCAGCACGACACCTTCCATGTCGGCCCCCCGGAGATCGACCCGGTTGAAGTACGAGTTCGTGAGGTCGGTGTTGCGCAGGTCCGCGCGGGGCAGCACCGAGTCGGTGAAGTTCGAGACCGACAGATCCACTCCACGGAAGTTGGCGCCCGGCAGGTTGAAGCGCTTCAGTCCCAGCAGCGTGGTGTTGCTGAAGTCCAGGGCGATGTGGTTGTCCGGATCCGGCCGGCGACCCAGAACCGTCATCGCGGCTCGCACATCGGGAGTCGCGGGCGGGATGGCCGGATCGTCGGTCCAGGGCGCGTGTGAGCGGACGAACGCGCACAGCACCTCGATCACCATGTTCTCGTCGGCCGGGAACTCCTTCATCAGCGCCTCGAGGGCATAAATCCCACCGAGTCGTACGCTCAGCTTGTCGTCCTCCTCTTGGCCGAGCTGGTCCACCGCCCGCACGAAGCGGTCCGCTCGCTGACCCTTGAGCGCCAGGTCCTGCTGCTCCTGCGCGACCTTCTGCTGCTGCGCCAGCTGACTCAGGTTGAAGTCGTTGGTCAGGATCAGGCCCACCCCGACGAGCAGGACGGAGAAGATCCCGGCGATCGCGGTGCCGCGCTCCCAGTAGTCCGACCGTGTCTCCGTCGAGCTCGAACCGCTGGTCCGGGCGGTACGCGACGACCTGAGCTGCCTACGGATGCGTTCCATTCAGTCTATTGAATACGCCGCGGTCCACACGCGATAGATGCTCGACCTCGCCGGGGAGCTGTGTGACCTGGTCAAGGCCAACCTCGGCACGTCCTGCAGTCCGCGACGGTGACGGTGATCGACCAGGTTCCGTCGGCGCCGAGCGGCAAGCTGCTCCGAACCCGGAGATCGGTAAACTGACAGGCCGGTGCCGGGTCGGGATGTGGTGGAGATGGTCGAGCAGCTCATTTCCCGGACGGACGCCGCTTACCAGCGATGGCTGGCCTCGGTCATCGACGACGTCGACGCCGATGTCTTGATGATGTACTGCCGGGAATCCCTGCCGGAGCGCAACACCACCTACGGGATCGGGGAGTGGCTCCCGGGCTACCTCATGGTCGGCCAGGAAGGCGATCGCGGATTCTTCCTCAGTTGCGACGGCGGCGGCCCCGTGTTCATGGGCGACCTGGGCAGCCGCGGCGAGGTCGACCTTCATGTCATCGCCCCCGGATTCGAGGCGTGGCTGCGCTCCGGATTCGCCCTGCCTCCCGAACCGGAGCCGGACCTGCCGCCGACGGGCGACGTCTATGTGAGCGGGATTCCCATCGAAGGACTTCAGCTGCTGGTACGGGCGAGGAAGCTGCTGCGCACGGAATGGCGGTTCGCGGATCTCCGGGCAATGCTCGCCGCCCAGCCGTTCCTGGCGGCGAGCTCAGCTCCCCTGTACAGACTGGGGCGCGAACTGGAAGACGTCCCCGAGCTGCGGCCTCACCTGTTCTACGCCACCGATCACGGACTGGAAGCGGTGTGGCCGACCAGGGAACCACGGCTTCGTCCCGGGCCGTGACCGCCACCGAGCCGGCCACGATCGACTCGGCGCACGTGTCAGCGGTTGACGCTCACGCCGGTGAACCGGGTGATCGCTCCGGCTACGGTCTGTGGGCTCTCGAGCATGGGCAGGTGGCCGGTGGCGAGGTGCTCCTCGGTGCCGGGGGCGAACACTCGAGCTGATCGCTGCTGAATCGCGAGTGGCAGCTCACGGTCGTGGCCCGTGAAGACGTATCCACGCCGGCCGGTCCAGGACTGGTGACTGGTCCTACCGCGGTACAGGCCGGGTGATTCGGCGACGAAGTCCTGGATGAGGCGATCGGCGATCGGGGCGTCGAGCCGGTCGGCGAGTCCCCGCCGGATCGCGGCGTCCGGCGGCCGGGTTCCGGCGACGCGCATCACCGCGCCGAGCACCCACCGGTTCGGCACGGGCATCGACGTGAGGAACGATCCTCCGGGCCGGGGGAGCACCGCCGTCACGGCCAGGAACGCGCTGACCCGATCCGGCGCGAGCCGGGCCACCTCCGTTCCGATCACGCCACCGGCCGAGTGCGCGACGATCGTGAACCGGCCCGCCGGCGCGGACCGGAGGGCGGCCTCGGCATAGTCACGCAGCCCGGTCGCGGCGCTGATCGCCGGCCGGGTGGCGACTCGCGTGTCGTACGACGGGCCCATGATCTTCCGGACGTCGGCCCAGATCCATGCCGGGAGGCCCGCGCCGCTGATGAAGAGAATCGCGTTGCTCATGACCTGATCGTCACTCACTGGCATGTCATGGGTATGTCACCATTTCCCGGTGAATCGCACCGACCGGCTCTACGCGCTCAGGGAGGAACTGCGGCGCGCCGGCCGGGCCGGTCGCACGGCCGAGCGCCTTGCCGAGGTCTTCGAGGTCAGCGCTCGGACGATCAAGCGGGACATTTCGACGCTGCAGCACGGCGGCTTTCCGGTGCGGGCACGGCCGGGGCCGGGCGGCGGGTATGTCGTCGACCGGGCCGCCACGCTGCCGCCGGTCAACTTCACCGACGCCGAGGTCGCGGGATTGGCCGCTGCCGTGGCGGCCCACCGGGGGCAGCCCTTCGACGGCCATGCCCGGGCCGCGCTGGCCAAGGCGCTCAGCGTCATGGACGGCCAGGCCCGCGACCGGGCGGCGCTGATGAACGACCGCGTGTGGATCGATCACACCGAGCCGCCGGGGGACGCCCGGATCCGGCGTGCGGTCGAGCGGGCTTTGCAGGAGCAGCGGGTCGTCGTGCTTCGCTACTCCGGCGAGGACGACTCGCTGCGCATCGATCCGGTGGTCGTAGCCCGTACCGCGGGAAATTGGTTTCTCGTCGGTCGTTGTCAGGCCCGGCTGGAGATCCGCTGGTTCCGCCTCGATCGCATCATCTCGGCGCATCTGACCAGCGATCCGTCGGCCGCCATCCCCGTCGAGGACATCGGTACGCCACCGGTGACGGCGAAGCCCGTCAGCGATCTCTGAGTCCGTCATCGTTGTAGGATTTGTCGGCTTTCGATCAGGGTTAGGGGGTGCGTATGCGGGTCGCGATCTCCGGGACGCACGGAACCGGGAAGACCACACTGGCCGAGACGCTGTGTGAACGTCTGCCAGGACACACGTTGACCGACGAGCCCTACTACGTCCTTGAGGAGCAGGGGTACGATTTCGCGTTCCCGCCCTCGGCGGCCGACTACCGGGCGATGCTGGCGTGCTCGATTCGGAGCCTGCGGTCGCCGACGCCGTCCGGGGCCGTTTTTGATCGCACGCCGCTCGACTATCTCGCCTACCTTGCCGCGAACGGCGCGGATCCCTCGGACGAGGCCGATGCCGCCGCGCTGCGTTCGGTATTCGCGACCCTTGACCTGCTGGTGATTACGGTGATCACGGCGGAGACGGACCGGATCCTGCCCGACACGGAGTTGCCCGGCCTTCGCGCGCGGATGAACGACGCGCTTCTGGAGCTGGTGTACGACGACCCGCTCGACGCCTGGCCGGACACCCCCGTTCTGGAGTTGAGCGGGCCGCTCGACGATCGCCTGGAAACGGTGCTCGCCGCCCTCCGACCCGCGCAGCGGTAGGGTGCCGGACATGGCGATGCGCTGGACGCTGGGCTGCGACGCCGCCGACCCCCACCGGATCGCGGCGTTCTGGGCGACAGCGCTCGGCTATGCGCCCGAGCCCGGCTACGACGAGCCGGACGGCGCCTCGATCATCGACCCGGACGGGGTGGGGCCCGCCATCGGTTTTCTGCGCGTGCCGGAGGGCAAGACGGCCAAGAATCGGATGCACATCGACATCCGGGTGGCCGGAGAGCCGCCCTGGGATCTTGAGGAACGAGAACGCCTCATCCGTACGAAGGTCGCCGACCTCGTGCGTGCCGGTGCCATGGAGGTGCGCGACGAGCGTTACGACGGGGAACTCGGCCACGTGGTGATGCTCGACCCCGAGGGCAACGAGTTCTGCGTCGCCTGACGGGCCTGTCTCACCAGCCTGAGGCCTGCTCGCCGAGGACCGACGCTGTGCCCGGCCACCGGATCCACATGCCATAGCTCGGTGCCGTTGACACCCAGCTCGAAGCTTGCCCCCACCGTTGCAGGTTGAGCGGGTGACCAGAAGATCACCCGCTCGTTGAGGTGAGGCCTACCTGATGGTGACGGTGGCGGATCGGAGTTCGTTGTCGATGGTGTAGGCGTCGCGGTTCGGATCCGGGTCAGCGGTGGCGTTGAAGATCAGTTTGCCGGCGACCAGGTCGTCCTGGGTGACGGTGTAGGTGAAGGTGAAGCGGGTGCTCTGCCGGGGGCGTCCGACCGGCACGACCTTGCGGGCCTCGTCGACCGTCGTCCAACCGGAGTTGCCGGCGGCCCTCCCCAGCTGTACACGCACGTTCTCCTCGTAGCGGAGGTTCTGTACGTCGGCGTGTATCTGGATCTTCTGGCCCAGGCCGGCCCGCTTGGGCACGGTCAGCTTGACGATGCCGACATCGTGCGTACGCACCGGCACCACCTTGGACTCGGTCGCGCTGCGCCCGTCCACGGTGCGCACGGTCAGCTTGACCGGGTAGTCACCGTCGGCGGGCAGCCGGTGCACCGGGTTCGCCTCGGTGGAAGTGGTGCCATTGCCGAAGTCCCATGCGTAGGAGGTGATGCCGGCGCCTGCCGGGTCGCCGCCGGAACTGCTGAAGCTGATCGGGTTGAGCGAGTCCGGCTGCTCCGGGTAGTGGTAGAAGGTCATCTCCGGCGGTGGGGCCACCTCCAGGTGAAGGGTGTGCTCGTCGTTGCCGTCGCCGAGCACCGCGATCTGATAGGTGGTGCCGGCCTGTGCGGCGAAGGTGATCGGCGTGTAGCTGTACATGATGCTGCACTTCTGCAGGCCGAGGCGGTCTAGCGTGGACCCGGTGTAGAGCGCGATGCCCGCGCTGCCCGGGTTCGTCCGCAGAGTCACCGAGCCGGGATCGGCAGGCGTCCAGGTGTACCAGCCGGTGAAACCGGAGGTGCAGGACGCCGGTTCTCCGGCTTCCCGGGTAGCGCTCCGGTAGTCGCGGAGGTCGGCGTACGGCAACCCCGCCGGCGGAATGGTGATGCGGTCGGCGAAGGCGTCGTGCGTCGGTGCCGCCTCGGCCGCATGAGCCGGTACGGCTCCGGACAGCAGGACCATCACCCCCGCCACGATCGCTGCGGATCGGCTCACCCCGTGTCTTGCCACTGTGGACTCCAATCAATCGACGAAGCCCGAAGTCTCGACGCGGCTGGGTTAAAGCCCGGCTAAGAGAGCGCTAAGGGAGCTCGTTTACATCACGTTCGCAGCGTGGTCCCTAGCGTCGCGGCATGGGGATGCTCAAGTCCGTACGGATAACGGTGGCGGCTCTGCTGATCGGCGTGCTGCCGGGCTGTGCCGCCGATCAGAAGCCGCCGCCGGTGATGGCACCGTGTGACGCGACGCTGGACGCGGTGCTCGGCGCGTGGGCGCGGGCCGGGTTCAGTGGCTCGGTCGCCGTTTCGACCGGAGGCCGGTTCGACTGCCTGGCCGGTTACGGCGTGGCCGACGACGCCACCGGGACCCGCAACACCGTCGACACGGTGTTCAGCATCGGCTCGGTGAGCAAGGCGTTCACCGCCACCGCGATCCTGCGGCTCGCCGACGCCGGGAAACTGTCCCTCGACGACCGGGCCGGCAAGCTCGTGCCGGCGGTCACCGGCCCGGTGGCCGAGGCGACGGTGCGGCATCTGCTGCTGCACACCAGCGGCGTCGGCGGCTCGATAGGCGCCGACGATCAGCCCCTCGACCGGGCCGGCGCGATCGCCGCGATCAACAGGCTGGAGCAGGCGTTCCCGCCCGGCACCGACGACGCCTATTCCAACGCCGGGTACACGTTGCTGGCGATCATCATCGACACCGTGTCCGGAATGTCGTACCGGGATTACATGCTCCAGCACGTTCTCACCCTGCCCGGGGGCGTCGTGGGTGGGTTCTGGCACGGCCGGCCCGCTGCTGCGGGGCCCGTCGCCGCCGGGTATCTCGACGACGGTGAGCCGGGCCGGTCCAACGACTTCGCCGGTCCTTACTGGACGACCGAGGGCAGCGGCTCGATGGCGATGACCACCAAGGAGCTGGCCACGTGGACCCACGCGTTGTTCACGGGCGAACTGGCCGGGCTCGCTGGTGAGCCGGGACACACGGTGGGGGAGGGACGGTCGCATACGCTGGGCGGCTGGGTGGCCTTCGACGCCTCGGTCTACGGCCGGCCGATCGTGGCCGCTGCGGGCGGGGGCGGGGACGTCGGCCACAACACGGCCGTCGTCTGGATTCCCGGACGTGACCAGGTCATCGCCCTGTCGTCCAACCGGGCGGTGCTCACCGCCGAGGAGCTCCTCGCGGCGACGGTGCCGGCACTGGTGGCCGGCGAGCCGCTGCCGGTGCCGACCGCCCCGGCCGGCGGTGGCGACCCGGCCGCGCTCGCCGGGAAGTACAGCCTCGAGACGGGCGGGTCGTTCGAGGTCACGATCGTCGACGGCCGTGCGCGGATCGAGGCGAGCGGTCCCGACGCGGTCAGTGTGCTGTTCCCGCCGCGGGGGCGGTTCTCGGCTAGGGACCTGCGGGGGCATGAGCAGCGGGTGCTCGGCGTGCTCGCCGGACGCACCAGGGAGGGCCGGGAGGAACGCGAGGCGGTGGCGGACAGGTTCGGGCCGGTCACGGCGGTGACCGGGGGAGGCACCGTCGTGGCCGACGGCGAGATGCGGACGTACGTCACGATGACCACTCGCGACGGTCCGCGGCTGGGCTGGTACGCGGTTGACGAGCACAGCACCATCGAGGGGGCGGAACTGCCGGCCGGGCCGCCGTCGCTGACGCTGGTGCCGGTGGGGACGGGCAGGTATCGGCCGGACGATCCGGCCGGGACAGGGCCGGAGGTGACGCTCGAGTTCGACGGTGGGCGGGTGACCGTTTCGGGTCCGGCGGGGACGGCGACGGCACGACGGCCGGGGTGACGGCCAAGACGCTCGGCCAGGGGTGCTCAGGCCGTACCCAAGACTGATTTTGATGTTGAAGAAGGGGTGTGGCATGCGGGTCCTGCTCGTCGAGGACGACCCGGATCTGGCCGGCATCGTCGCGCTGGGCCTGCGCAACGAGGCGTATGCCGTGGATGTGGCCGGGACCTGTGCGGACGCCGAGGAACTGCTGGGTGTGACCGATTATGACGTGGTGTGCCTGGATCTCGGCCTGCCGGACGGCGACGGGATGGCTCTGCTGCGGCGCTGCGTGGATGACCCGCTGTTACGCCGGCCGCGGCGCTGCCTGGTGCTGACCGCGCGGGACGCGGTGACCGACCGTGTTGCCGGGCTCGACGCGGGCGCCGACGACTACCTGGTCAAGCCGTTCCATTTCGCGGAACTGGTGGCGCGGCTGCGGGCGCTGAGCCGTCGTGAGGACGGCGCCGGATCGACCCTGCGGGTCGGTGAACTGACACTCGATCTCGCCACCCACCGGGCGTGGCGGGCGGACACGCTGCTTGACCTGACCGCGCGGGAGTATTCGTTGCTGCGCTACTTCATGCACCATCCGGGTGAGGTTCTGTCGGCGGAGGCGCTGCTCGAACACGTGTGGGATGCCAACGTCAACCCCTTCACCGCATCGGTACGGGTGATGCTGAGCCGCCTGCGACGCAAGCTCGGAGACCCGGCGCTGATCGTCACTGTCACCAACGCCGGCTACCGGCTGCAAGCATCGTGAAGTCGCTGCGCACGCGGTTCGCGATCCTGGGCTTCCTGGCCAGCTATCTGCCCGCGCTCGTGCTCTTCGTGGTGGTCGTGATCAGCGACGTCGAGGTGGAGACGACCACCGGCGGCCTCGTCACGACCAGCACCGGGCAACGATCGCCCTGGGTGGCATGGACGGTGTTCCTGCTCGCGCCGGTGGCCGCCGTGATCGCCTGGAGCCTGGCCGGGTGGGCCGTGCGCGGCCTCGACCGGGTCCGGGTGGTCACGGAGAACGTGGCGGCGGTCGATCTGAGCCCGCGCGTCGGGCTGGACCGTGGGGCCAGCGAGGTCGTCCGGCTCGCCGCGAGCATCGACGCGATGCTCGAACGGCTGGAGCAGGCGGCCGAGGTCCAGCGCCGGCTGATCGAGGAGGCCAGTCACGAGCTGCGCACGCCGCTGTCGGTGCTGATGGCCAACGCCGAGGTGCTGCTGGCCCACCCCGATCCGACGATCGAGGTGTACCGGCGCGGGCTGCGCAACACGGCCGCCGCGGCGGCGCGCATGCAGTCGACCATCGACGAGCTGCTGGTGGACGCCCGCGGCCGGGCACGCACCATCGCGCGGCGCCCGGCCGACCTGATGGTGGTGGTCCGTGCGGTGGCCGACGAGGTCGGCGTGCTCTCGGCGACGAAGGCGATCACGCTCTCGGTCAGCGGTCCGGAGGTGGCGGAGTGCGCGTTCGACGAGCCCACCGTGCGGCGGGCGGTGACCAACCTCGTCGACAACGCTGTGCGATACGCACCTGCTGGATCCCCGGTCGAGATCAGCGTGGAGGCTACGCCGTCCGAAGTCGCCGTGGTGGTCACCGACCACGGCGCCGGTATCCCGCCGGCCGAGCAGGAGGGTGTCTTCCAGCGGTTCTGGCGCAGCCGTACCGACGTGGCCGGCACCGGTCTCGGGCTGCCGATCGCCAACCAGGTGGCGCTGGCTCACGGCGGCGCGCTCACCCTGGTGTCACCCGGCCCGGCCGGCGACGGCTGCACGTTCCGGCTCACCCTGTTGCGAGGAACCTCGACGGCATAGGTGGTCAGTACCGGTAGGTCGACACGGCCTGTTGGAGTTCCGCGGCGGTGCGGGCGAGCTCGGCAGCGGACTGCTGGGTCTCCGTGGCGCCCTCGGTGACCTGGCGGGTCGCGGCGGCCACCGCCGCGATGGTGTCGGCGATGTTCGTCGAACCGTCGGCGGCCTGGCCGACGCTGCGGGAGATCTCGGCGGTGGTCGCGGTCTGCTCCTCGACGGCGGCCGCGATCGTCGTGGTGTAGTCGTTGATCGTGTTGACGACCTCGCTGATCGCCTGGATCGCGGCGACCGCGGCTCCACTCTCGGCCTGGATCGCATCGACCTGCGCGGTGATCTGCTGCGTGGCCCGCGCGGTCTCCTGCGCCAGGTCCTTCACCTCGGAAGCGACGACGGCGAAGCCTTTGCCCTGCTCACCGGCCCGCGCTGCCTCGATGGTCGCGTTCAGGGCGAGCAGGTTCGTCTGCTCGGCGATCGCCGTGATCATCGCGACGACCGTACCGATCTGCAAGGAAGCCTCACCGAGCCGCTCGACGCTGGCATTGGTGGACGTGGCGGCCCGGGCCGCCTCACCGGCCACACCCGCCGCCTCGTTGGCGTTGGTGGCGATCTCCAGGATCGACACGCCCATCTCGTCAGCGCCGGCCGCCACGGTGCGCACGCTCGCCGACACCTGACCGGCCGAGTCCGACACCGTGTTCACCTGCACCGCGGTCTGCTCCGCCGAGGCGGACAGCTGCGCGGCCACAGCGGTCATCTCCTCCGCGGCCGAGGCGAGCACGGTGGAGCTGTCGGCGATCCGGCCGACCATGCCGGCCATCGACTCGGCGGTGGAGTTGAGGGCCAGCGACATCCGGCCGACCTCGTCGGCGCTGTCGACCGGGACGCGGGTGGTCAGGTCACCGCCGGCGATCCGGGACAACGCCTCGACGGTACGGGTCAGCGGCCGCACGATCATCCGGGCGATGACGGCGGCCAGCAACAACCCGATGACGGTGCACGTGGCGAGCAGCCCGATCACCCAGGCCCGGGTCGTGTCGTACCGGCTCTGGGCCACGGCCTCCTGCTCGACACCGGCTTTCACGGTCTCTTCGGCGAGCGTGCCCAGGTCGGCACGGACCGACATCATCCGCTCGGCCAGCTCGCCGTGGCGCAGATCGGCCAGCCGATCCGTCCGGCCGGCGTCGGCGAGCGGAAGGACCTCCGTGGTCAGCACGTCGCTGAAGGCGGCCCAGTCGGTCGTGAAGGAGGTGATCGCGTCGCGGGCCACCGCACTGATCGGGAACCCGCGGTAGGCTTCGCCGTACTCGCTCACCTGGTCCTGTGCCGTGGTTATCGCCTTTCCCGCGGCGGCCCGCTCGCCGTCGCCGGTCGCCAGCTGGTAGTCGTCCATGCCGAGCCAGACCCGGTTGACCGCACTGCGCAGGTTGCCGATGGTGTTCAGCTCCCTGTTCATCACGTACGCGGACTTCACCTGGTCGTTGGTGGCGCCCAGGCTGTCCAGCGCGAACAAGCCGTCGCCGACGCTGAACACCGCGATCACACCGACCGCTGTCATGATCTTGGTGTTGACCCGCCGGTCGCCGAGCAGACGCTGCACGGGGCGGACTCCCCTCGTCCTCGCCGGCTCAGCCATTCGGCACGGCCTCCTCTGCACCGGCGCGGGCTGCCCGCCGATCCACGACTGTCGCGACGGGTTCGCGCAGCTGAACGTGGCCGGAGGTGCCCATGGTTCCGAGGCTAGGCCGATCAGCGGCGGCATGCCCGCGCATGGGAAATCTCGTCGAAACGGGCCGGTGGGGATGGCCCTGCCGACCGTGTCGTCGGCTCGAGGCCTGCCCGGTGCAAGCGGTCCCGGCGCATGCGCCGGCGTCACACCCGGGCCACAACGGCGAACCGGGGTAAGAACGCCTGGTGAAGGGCCGATTGTTTGTACCGTCGGTTTGCCCGGCGAAATGCAGGCGCGGAGGAGAACCCGGATGACGGTCACGACAGTGCCCGGCCCGGTCGGTGCCCGGCGGGCAGCCGCGGGCCGATATCTGGCTGCCATGTCGGACGTGCCGCAGCTGCTGGACCTCGTCTCGCGGGCCTGCCGGGCGCCGATGGCCCTCATCGTCGTGGCGGCCGTTGCCGAGGTCATCGCCACTCACGGCATCGACAACCCCGCGGAGATCCCGGCGACGCTATGGCAACACGTGATGACCGGCGGCCGGGACACCGTGATCGACGACGTCACCGGTGTTGCGCATGTGCGGTTCGCGGCGGCGGTGCCGCTGCATCACGAAGGCCAGGTCGTGGGAGCACTCTGCGTCTTCGACGACGTGCCGCGCCGCGACGGCGAGGCGATCGGATGCCTGCTGGGCGCGATCGCTCATCGTGTCGACGAGGAGACCCGGCTGCGGCACCGGGCAGCGCATCAGCCGTTCCCGGCGGCTGCCGGCCACGACGATGTCGTCCTGGCGGTCTCCCATGAGATCCGTACGCCGCTGGCCAACATCGTCGGCTCCGTCGAGATCCTCACCGACATGCCCCAGGCGATCGCGCCCGGATTCGAGCGCCGCATCGACGCGATCCGGCGCAACACCGATCGGCTGTGCCGCACGGTGGAGAACCTGCTGCACGCGGCGAGTCTGCAGCAGGACAAGCTCACCGGGGAGCGCCGGGCCATCGACCTCTCCGTCATCGTGTCACGTGCGGCCGCCGCCGTGGGGGATCCCGACGACCGTCTGCAGGTATGTGTTCCGGCAAGCCCGGTTCCGGTGAGGGCGGATGCCCGCCTCGTTCAGATCGCGGTCGAGCACCTGCTGAGCAACGCGCTGCGATTCAGCGACGGCGACCAGCCGGTCGCCGTCACGGTCAGCGCCGGGCCGTCGCCAGCCGTCACCGTCCGCGACGGTGGGCCGGGAGTCGACCAGGATGAACTCGCCATGCTCGGCACACCGTTCATGCGCGGCGCCCACGCCCGGGACGCCCAGATCCCCGGCCTGGGCCTGGGCCTGTCGGTGAGCCGGGGCATCGCCGAATCCCACGGCGGAGCGCTGGAGCTGGCCAGCACACCAGACGAGGGGTTCACCGCCTGCCTCACGCTGCCGGCCTGCGATGACTGTGCGGCTTCGTCCACAAGCCCGCAGCGGCCGCAGGGGTAGACGACACCGCTGACGTCGACTCGGCCAGGAAGGGCCGCCGCAGGTCTCGCTCCCGAGGTCATCCGGCCACGGTGCGGCCGGACTGCCCGTCGCTCATCGCGATGATCAGATCGTCGCGGGCGCGCGCGACCCGGGAACGGACCGTCCCGATCGGGCAGCCGATCACCTCGGCGGCCTCGGCGTACGACAGATGCGCGATCTGTGTCAGCACGAAGGCGTCCCGCCGTTCCGGCGACAGGGATCCGATCAGATCGGTGAGCGCCTGCTGCTCCTCGAATCGAGGACTACCCGGACGGAAGGCCGACTCCGCAGCGGCTTCCCAGTCGGGCAGGGCCGCCGGGCGCGGCCGCCGGGAGGTGTATCGGGCGTGGTCGGCGGCGACCCGGCGGGCGATGGCGAACAGCCACGTGCGTACCGAGGACCGTCCGGCGAACCCGGGCAGCGCACGGAACATGCGCATGTAGGTCTCCTGGACCAGATCCTCCACGTCACCGGCCGGCGCCAGCGTGGTGAGAAAGCGCATCAGGTCACGCCGGGTGGCGTGCACGAGCGCGGTGATCGCCTGACTGCTTCCCCGGACGGCGTCGTCGACCAGCGAAGCGAGAACATCGGCGGTCACCATGCGACCACCAGCGCTGCGCGTGTTCGCGTACGGCCCGTCTCTTTGAATGGCACGTCGTAACAGTCGTCGCACCGGCCGCTGCGGTTCCCGGAACGTGCTCGCCATAAAGAAGATCACAACGACCGGCTCGCCACGCACGGGCTGCCGGCGGCCGGTTTCGCGCTGGTGCTCACCCTCGCGCGGCGACGCCGATGAAGATTTTCGGTCTTGCCGGGAACTGGCCGGGGCCCGGCGCCGCACCAATGAACAAACACCCTTCAACGAAACGGGCATCATGCGACTCACCTTCCTCTCCGGTTCCCGGCGGCGCACTGTCGCGTCGGTCGTGCTGGCCGGCCTCCTGACCGCCGGCTCGCTGGCCGGATGCGGCGGCGAAGAAAAGACCGCCGCCGGCGGGGGCACGACGCCGAGCCAGGCCCCCTCGGCTGCGGCGTCCGTGTTGACGATCAAGGATCCGTGGGTCAAGGCCGCCCCGGCAGGCGAGATGACGGCGGCGTTCGGGACGCTGGTCAACGCCACCGCCGCCGACATCACGGTGACCGGGGTCGAGTCGCCGGCCTCCCCGATGGAGCTGCACGAGATGGCCATGCAGGACGGCAAGATGGTCATGCAGGAGAAGAAGGGCGGCTTCGTCATCAAGGCCGGCGGCAGCCACGAACTGGCTCCGGGCGGCGACCACCTGATGCTGATGAAGCCGGCCGCGGAGATCAAGGCCGGCGACGAGGTGACCTTCACCCTCAAACTCGCCGACGGTACGACCGTGCCGTTCGCCGCGATCGCCAAGCCCTTCGCGGGAGCCGAGGAGAGCTACGCGCCCGGCCACGGCTCGCCGTCCGGCATGCCGATGGGCAGCATGGCGCCGTGACACTCAAGCCACCTTCGGTGAGCAGGCGCGGCCTGCTCACCGGCGGTGCGGCCGCCGGCCTCGGCCAGGTCGCCGCCGCCGCACCGGCCACCGCCGCCACCGCAGCCGACGACACCGGCACGGCCACCGTCGCGTTCCACGGTCCGCGGCAGGCCGGTGTGGCCCAGGATCCGCCCGCGCACGCCGCGTTCGCCGCTTTCACCCTGGCGCCCGGCGCCGACCGCGCCGCGCTGGGCCGGATGATGCGCCTGCTCACCGACGACGCTGCCCGTCTCACTCAGGGCGTCCCGGCCCTGGGCGACACCGACGCGACCCTGGCCGTCCTGCCGGCCCGGCTGACCGTCACGTTCGGATTCGGTCCCGGCCTCTACCGGGCGGCACGCCTGCCGTCCCCGGTCGCCGACCTGCCGAAGTTCTCGATCGACCGGCTGCAGTCCCGCTGGTCCGGCGGTGATCTGCTGCTGCAGATCTGCGCCGACGACCCGCTCACGGTCGCGCACACCCAGCGCATGATGATCAAGGATGCCCGGCCGTTCGCCGCCGTGCGCTGGGTGCAGCAGGGATTCCGGCGCAGCCCGGGAGTGCAGTCGCCCGAGCACACCCAGCGCAACGTGATGGGCCAGCTGGACGGTACCGCCAATCCGCGTGGCGGCGAGATCGACCCGGCGGTGTGGAACCCGGACGGCTCCAGCACGCTCGTGGTGCGCCGGGTCCGCGCGGAGATGGAGACCTGGGACAAACTGTCGGTCACCGACAAGGAGCTTGCCGTCGGCCGGCGCATGGAGTCCGGGGCGCCGCTGAGCGGCACGCTCGAGCACGACAGGCCCGACTTCGCCGTCCTGGACGAGACCGGCCTGCCGAAGATTCCGGACTTCTCGCACGTCACCCGCGCCCGTGTCGAAGATCCGCGTCTGAAGATCCTGCGACGGCCGTACAACTATGACGGTGTTCCGGATGCCTCCGGCGTTCCGGACTGCGGGCTCATCTTCGCGGCGTATCAGCGTGACATCGTCGAGCAGTTCGTGCCCATCCAGAAACGTCTCGCTGAGAAGGACCTGCTCAACGAATGGATCACGCCGATCGGGTCGGCTGTCTTCGCGGTCCCGCCCGGCTGCGCCGAGGATGGCTGGATCGGCGAGCAGGTGCTGGCGTGAAACGCCTGGCCGCCGTGATCGCGGCGGTGCTCGCGGTCACGGCGCCGGGCACCCCGGCGTGGGCCCACGCTCAGCTCATGTTCGCCGACCCCGCGAAGGATCTCACCCTCACCGTGGCACCGGCCGCCGTGACGCTGGGTTTCAACGAGCGCCTCAGACCGGACTTCACCACGATCGTCGTCAGTGACCCGGCACGACAGCGGGTCGCGGCCTCCCCGGCAGTGGTCGACGACAAGCGCGTCACGCTCACGCTGACCGGGACGTGGAGCAACGGCACGTACACGGTGGCGTACCGGGTGGTGTCGGTCGACGGCCACACCGTGCAGGGCTCCTACCCGTTCACTCTCGCCGACCCGAACCTGCCTCCCGCCGTCCCGGCGCCGCCGTCCGCGGCTGCCGCACCGGCGTCCGGCGGCGAGGACGGCGGATCCAACGGTCCGCTGATCGGCGTCGGTGCCGGGACCGTCCTGCTGGCAGCTCTCGGCGCCGGGCTGTACCTGTCCGGCCGGCGACGCTCGTCACCGCAGGCCGGGAACTGAACGCACCGCCGCGCCGGAGAAAGCAGCGCTCGATGCTCGAAGCCCTCGGCGAGCCGGTGCGGCCGACCGAGGTGTAACGGCGGTTTCCCGGTGTCCTGCTGGCGATCCTGGCCGGTGCGTGAAGCCGGAACACCCGGCCCCGTCGTCGAGGGGCCGGGCGTTCCGGATCAGCTTCCGGCAGGCGCGGGCGAGACCGGCACCTCCGGCCGCTTCCGGTTCCTCCGGACCACGCCGAGCAGCAGATCGAAGACGAGGAACGCCAGCAGCGGGATGCCGAGCAGCGGCAGCGCCCACGCGATCGCGAACACGACCGGCACACCGACGACGATGCCCCAGGCCGGCAGCTGCTGCCAGGCGCCACGGGCCGGCGGGGCACCGGCGAGGGCACGACGGCCGACGCGGGTGGGGCGCCGCTGCCACCACATCCGGTAACCCCACACGATCACGCTGATCAGCCCGATGGCGAGCAGGGCCAGGATGATCTGGTTGAAAAGGCCGAAGAGCAGACCCATGTGCGCCTGTACGCCCCACGAGGTCAATTTCGCCAGCAGCGGCCAGTCCGCGAAGCTCACCTGGTCGGTGACCTTGCCGGTCGTGTCGACGGCGACGCTGTCGAAGCGGACCGGCCACACGTTGTCGGTCTCGGTGACACTCCACGCGCTCGCACTGTCGGCGGGCGGGGTGATCTGCACCGGCCCGTCGATCCCGGCGGTACGTGCCCCGTTCAGGACGGTGTCGACGGCGGCCGGGTCGATGGGAGTCTCCGGCGCCGCACCACCCTCGCTGTGGTGCCCGCCGCCCTCGGCCGGGGCCGCCGCCGCGCCGATCTCGGTCGTCACGTACGGCCGGTTGCCCTTCATCGCGTCCAGCGCGGCACCGAAGTTGGCGCCCGCGTAGCCGGACCAGGTCAGGCCGGTCGCCGACAGGATCAGCAGCCCGACGGAGAGCCAGATGCCGGTGGCGGCATGCCAGCTGCGGCTGCGGCGCACGCCCTTCTTCGCGGCCAGCTCCGGGGCGAGCAGACGGCGGGCGGTGCGGTTGCCGCGCTGACGCCGCCACCACAGGACCACACCACCCAGCGCCAGCACCCACAGCCAGCTCGCGGCGAGCTCCGAGTACAGCTCGCCGGTCTTGCCCAGGTGCAGGTCACGGTGGAACGTGTCCAGCCACGTGTTCAGGGGCGTCGCCGTCCACCACGTGGTCAGCTGCCCGGTCACCCTCGCCGTGTACGGGTCGACGTACACGGTGTGGACCAGCTCGGACTCCTCGCTGAGGTCCGGCGACGTGAAGTCCACCTGTGTGGTCGCGTCGCCTTCACCGACCCGTACGCCGATGAAGTCGCCCTCGGGATGGGTGGCGCGAGCGGCCTCCACCTGCTGCGACACCGGCACCGTCGTGTCGCCCGGGTTGTCGACGACCAGCTCGGTCGAGTAGACGACCTTGTCCAGGGTGGGGACCAGGGTGAACAGGAACCCGGTCGTCGCCGCGATCAGGATGAACGGGGCGACCAGGATGCCGGCGTAGAAGTGCAGGCGCAGCAGCAGCGGACCGAAACTACGGGCGTTCGCCGGCCGGCGTGCCGCGGCCGCGGCCTCGACCGGCGGCGCCGGCTCGGTGACTTCGGGGGTGATGGCCATCGGCTGTCCTCGTGAGGGGTGTCGGCGGCGCGCTGGGTGCGCCGGCATCCGGGGGTAACAGTCGACGTGCCGGCTCCCCGGCAGTGACGTCGAGTGACCGGCACCACGTTGTGCAGGTCATCGCAGTAGTCGTCGCACAGCCCCGGAAAGTTCCCAGCTATCTGTCAGCTGACTGCCGACGGCCGGCTTCGATCGCGTTCTGCGCCCCTGCGGCGCTCGCGGCTGCACTTCCTCGGGCACCTTGATGACCTGCAGCCGCAAGGCAGGTGACAACCGCGCACGACTGGGTGGGTGGCCGCGGGTCTTGAGGCCGCGACGCCTCGATGCTGGTCACGCCTGCGTCGAGGGCGTCGACAGCGGTGGTCCTGAGCGTGTGGTTCAGGCGCGGGCACCCCGCATCGCCTCCATCACCGCCGTACGTACGGGTTCGTGGGTGAGCGGAGGTAGCTCCTCGGACCGGAACCAGCGGATCTCGTCGTGTTCTTCGGGGGCGGCGTTCGTCGGTGTCCCCTCCCAGTCCCGCACAATCCAGGCGCTGAAGTGCACGGATTCCTCTCCGCGGCCCACCTGCAGCCGGCACAGGTGCATCGCCGAGCCTGGCTCTATCCGCACGTCCAGTTCCTCGTCCAGCTCCCTGGCGAGCGCGGCCAGCTCTGTCTCGCCCGGCTCCATGTGGCCCCGCCCAAGCCCCACATGTCCGGGTAGACAGGACGGGCCGGACTTCGGTGCACGAGCAGGATCCGACCTTCGCGAATCAACGCCCCCATGACGATCTGAATCATGGGCGGGAGTGTGGCATGACGGTACGACAAGAAACTCCACGACAGATTGCGGGTACGGAAGCGGGCGAGGGTCAGGGGTGCAGGGTCAGAGCGGGGGCGGCGCCGATGGCGGTCAGCTGTGCGGGGCTGGGCAGGGCGTCGCGGCGTCCGATCACCACGAGCAGCGCGACCGTCTTGTCCGGCCGGAACACCGTGACGCTGCGTTGCCAGTCAGTGGGCGAGCTGCCGAGGCGCACCAGGTCCGCCATCGCCACCGAGCCACCCGGAACGTCGGTGCGGGTGCAGTCCTCGCCTGCACCGTTGAGGCAGTGCGCGGTGATGGCCGGCCCGGCGATGCTCAGCCCCACGGCCAGCGAATACTCGCCCCGGCCGGTGCCTACCCGTGCGGTCATCCGGTAGTCGGCTGACTTCCGTTCGTAGTAGAACTCCACCCGCGAGCACCGGTCCGGATGGAACGGCCTGGCACCGGACGGCACCAGTCCGGGCAACGCCGCGGTCAGCCGCTGGACGGCGGCTTCGGGTGCCTCGGCTGACGGCGGCAGGTTCCGATCCGGGAGGTACGAGGGAAGCGACGAATGCGGGTCGGCGGCGCGTCGTCGCTCGCCGTACGCAGCAGGGTTGTCAGGTCATCCACGGTGGACCTCCGCCTCCTCGCCTGTCATCGCCGTACGCATCGCCTGCAGTGCTTTCGAGGTTTGGCTCTTGACCGTGCCCGCCGTGCAATTCAGCTCGACGGCCGCCTGTTCGACCGACAGGTCGCAGAAGAACCGCAGGACGATGACCGCCCTCTGCCGGGATGTCAGCGCGCTCAGCGCGGACAGCATCGCCGCTCGCTGGGTGACCGGCCCGTCCACGCTGTCGACCCGCACGTCGGGCACCCGATCCCACGACTGTTCCCGACGCCACGGCCGGCGGCGCCGCACGGGATGTTTTTCGACGCCTCAGTCGAAATGGATGCGCATCAGTCTGCTGTCTGCCCAGTCCGCCTACCGTGTCGGCCGCGGGCGTGATCTCGATGGCTCGCCGGATCTCCGGCGGCAGGTGCGAGCCGTCCGCGGGTGACCTCGCGGCCGGCTTGACCGGACTCGGGCGGCACTGTGCGGCGCTGTTGGGCCGGCCGGGGATGGTGGATCTGTTCCGCATCGTCATCGCCGAGCTGCCCCGCTTCCCGGAACTGACCAAGACGCACTTCGCAGAGGGCAAGCAGCCGTACTTCGAGACGGTTCGGACCTACCTCGTGGCTGAACGCGACGCGGGGACCGCGGATATCGCGGACCCCGAGATGGCCGCCACGCAGTTCCTTGGAATGATCTCCAACTACCTGTTCTGGCCCAGCCTGATCGTCCCGGGCTGGACGGTGACATCGGAGCGCGTCACCGCGGTGGTGGACGACGCCGTCCGCACCATGACCGCGCGAGACGACCGGCACGGGAGCCGATGGGAACGGCGCGGCTGAGAGCCATTTGCCGTACGACACCGAAAGTGGCGTGGAGGACTCAGGTTCCTCCCGCATGAGCCGACGTGTCGATACGGACGCTCTCAGGAAGGACTACGCCGAAGTGCCGCAATCGACATCAGCCGGCCGTGACCGCGGCTTGCTGCTCGCGACCGCGACCGTCGTCGTGTTCAGCGGGGTGTGGCTCGGGGCCGGGCTCGTGCATGTGTGGTCGCATCCGTGGGTGGGCTGGCTCCTGCTGCCGGTGACCGCGGTGCTGGCCGGGTGCACCTGCTGGTCGGTCAGCCGTAACAGCGAGCTGGATGCCGGCACCCGCCGGTTCTGGTGGCATCTGACCCTGGCGTGCGGGCTGTTCGCCCTCGGCATCGTGGCGAACACCTTCGACGCCGTCGGCGGCCCCGCACCGTCGCAGCAGGTCGGGCCGGTCACGCTCGTGCTGTACCTCGCTGTTCTGGGGACGGTGCTGTGGGCGCTGCTGCGGTTGCCGTCATGGCAGCGCAGCCGCAGCGACTGGATTCGCTTCGGCGCCGACGCGGGAATCGTCCTGCTGACCGTCGGCACGCTGATCTGGCACTTCTCTCTCCGTGACCATGAGCGGTGGGTCGCACAGACCGGTACCGCCGGGCCGATGCTGGCAATCACCGTCGTCGCCGGCCTCTCCATGGCGACGTTCGTGAAGGTCGCCTTCGCCGGTGCGGGCCGCCTCGACCGGCGCGCCGTCTACATCCTGGCCATCGGCAGCGCGGTCAGCAGCGCCCTGGGTAGTCTGTCGCCGTTCCTGATCGATCGGCCGTACCTGTCCACCAGCATCCTCGCCGTTCCCGTGGCGGCGTTCAGCATCCACCTGGCAGCCGTCAGCCAGCAGCGTGCCGGCAACAGGCAGCCGCTGCCACGGCGCTCACGGCAGAAGATCAGCCTGGTGCCGTACCTCGCCATCGCCGTCACCGACATCCTGCTGCTGACGAGTGACATCAGCGATCCGGTCCAGGTCCGCGCGATGGAGGTCATCGCGGTGGCGCTGACCGCCTTCGTCGTCGTCCGGCAGGTCATCGCGTTGCGGGACAACCAGCGACTGCTCGGCACCGTCGACGGGCAGCTCAACCAGCTGCGGGAATACCAGGTCCAGCTCACCCACCAGGCCACCCACGACAGCCTGACCGGCGCCGGCAACCGTGCCCTGTTCGAGCAGTACACCTGCGGGCTGCTCGCCGACGGTGAAACGTTCTTCGTGGCTCTGCTCGACCTCGACGACTTCAAGGCCGTCAACGACCGGCTCGGCCACCGTGTCGGCGACCAGCTGATCCAGGAGACCAGCAGACGGCTGTCCGCTGTTCTCGGCGGCAACGGCCTGCTCACTCGGCTGGGCGGCGACGAGTTCGCCGTGGTGGTCCAGGCCGCGGACGACGTGCCCGCACTGCTCGAACAACTGGTGGTCGCTGTCGGGCAGCCCGCCGAGCTTGACGGTGCGACCCTGCGCAGCGGCGTCAGCATCGGCGTCACCGCCTCCCGACCCGACGATGACCCCGCCGAACTGCTGCGCCGCGCGGACGTGGCCATGTACGCCGCCAAGGGCACCGGCGGCAACGGCTGGCAATGGTTCGACCCGGCCATGGACATCGCCGCCGACGACAGCGCCCGGCTGGCCGCCGACCTGCGCACCGCCCTGCGCGACGACCAGTTCTTCCTGCTCTTCCAGCCGATCGTCAGCCTGCCCACGGGTGCCGCGACCGGCGTGGAGGCGCTGCTGCGCTGGCAGCATCCCGAGCGCGGACTGGTGCCACCGGACGTGTTCATCCCCGTCGCCGAACGCATCGGCGTGATCAACGAGCTGGGCTCCTGGGTCTTCGCGCGGGCCTGCCGGCAGAGCGCCGACTGGGCCGCCCGGTACGGCGACACCGCCCCGATGCGGATCAGCGTCAACGTCTCGGCCCGGCAGCTGGCGGACCCGCATTTCGTCGACGCGGTCACCGCCACCCTTCGGGAGACGGGCGCCGACACCCGGCATCTGCTGATCGAAGTCACCGAGACGGCCGTCCTCAACGCCGGCATCGCGATCGAGCAGCTGCACCGGCTCAAAGCCCTCGGCCTGCGCATCGCCCTCGACGACTTCGGCACCGGTCATTCGTCGCTCAGCCTGCTGCTCACCTGCCCGGTCGACGTCCTCAAGGTCGACAAGTCATTCGTCAGCGGCGAGACCGCCGGACGGGCGGCCGACATCATCGTCAAGAACATCATCGGCTTCACCAGGGACTTCGGCATCGCCGCCGTCGCGGAGGGTGTGGAGACCGCCGAACAGGCCGAGCACCTGCACCGCGTCGGTTACCGGCTCGCCCAGGGCTACCACTTCGGCCGTCCGATGGCCGCCGAGGCATTCGAGAACCGCTACCTCGACAAGCCCGCTGAAGTCCTGAGCTACTGACCCGTGCGCTCTCCGCTGGGACGGGTCGGGATGGTGTGACTGGTGGCCGCGGCGGCCGCGGCCAGGTGGACGGCGGTGGCCGGCTCGGGCCGGTGCCGGCGTAGCAGCAGGACGAGGAATATGCCGGCGGCCGACATGAGGGTCAGCAGCACGGCGCCGGCGCCGAGCCCGGCGGAGAGCGACTCGGCGGCGGAGGCACCGTCGGTGGTGTGGGCGTCGGTGACGGCGGTGGAGACGGTCGCCGCGGCGGCGACCGCGAGGGATCCGCCCACATAGCGGGCCATGTTGGAGATGCCGGAGGCCTGTCCGACCTGATCCTGATCGACGGCCGCGGTGGACGCCGATGAGGCGGGACCGTTGGCCAGGCCGAGGCCGATGGAGAGCACGATCAGCGGGGCGACGAACGCGCTGTACGTCCACGACGGTTCGACGAACATCAGCGTCGCGAAGCCGGCCGCGGCTAGACCGAAACCGATCGCTACGGCGTACCGTGGCCCGATCTTGACCGCGAGGGGGGTGATCAGCGGCGTGATCGCGATCATCGCGGCTGCTGCCGGCAGGGTGGCGAGACCCGCTTGCAGGGCGGTCATGCCGAAGCCGTCCGGGTTCTGGAAGTAGAGGCTGAGCAGGTACATCAGTGCGTTGATCATGCCGGCGACCAGGAAGATCGCGAGAGTCGCACCGACCAGTACCCGGTTACGCAGCAGCGTGAGGTCGACCAGGGGAGCGGTGGCGTGCCGTTCGGCGTAGACGAAGCCGACCCCGCCGAGCACGGACAGGGCCAGGCAGGCGATGGTCGGGAAGGACAGCCACCCCCAGCTGCTGCTCTCGCTGAGCGCCAGAACCAGCGGCACCAGAGCGACCGCGACCAACAGTGTGCCGAGTACGTCGATCTCGCGGGGCCGGTCGGGGTCGCGGGACTCCTTCACGGTCAGATAGGTCAGCGGCACGCATGCCGCAGCGATCGCCGCGTCGATCCAGAACAGACCCTGCCATCCGGTCGAGTCCACCAGCAGACCGCCGATCAGGGGCCCGGCCGCTCCGCCGATCGCTGAGGCCGCACCCCACAGCGTGATCGCCTTCATCTGCCCGGTCCCGGCCGAGTCCACCGACAGCAGGCTCATCCCGCACGCCAGGATCGTCGAGCCGGCCGCACCCTGGATCATCCGCCCGGCGATCACCCCGCCGGCCGCCGACGACAGCGCGATCAGAGCACAGGACAGCACGAACAGGACCAAGCCGGCCAGGAAGATCCGGCGGCGGCCGAAGACGTCGCCCAGCGCGCCGGAGGTGACGATCACCGCGGCACCGACCAGCATGTAGCCGGTCACCGCCCACTGCAGCGTGTCCACCGAGGCACCGACGTCCTGGCTGATCGCCGGGAGCAGGATCGTCACGGCGGAGGTGTTGGCGTTGACCACCAGCGCGGACACGCAGGCGGCGAGCAGGACGCCGAGGCCCGCCGCGCGGTTGGTCTGGTTCGTCGCCGTCATCGCCGCTCCTCACGTGTCGGTGCGGCCAGCCTGGCGGGGGCGCGGCATACGGGCATCGCTCGCGCCGGATGAATTGCTCGCCCGCTCGGTCTGCCTGCCGGCCCCAGCCTGGGAGAGATGCTGTAGGACATATCTCGGACTCGCAGCCACAACGGCATCGACGCTCCGCTGGGTAGAGCGATTAGGCGCCGGTGACCGCGGCGGGCCAAGATGACGATGTGACATCGTGTCGCGCGATGGGGAGGTGGCGAGGTGCTCGACTGGCTGCCTGACGCGCACGTGCTGGCCATGCTTGCCGCCGAGTCGCAGGGCTGGATCCTGGCGCGTGCCGTGCGTGAGGACGCCGTGATCGCCGACTTCGAGCTGCTGTACATCAACGATGCCGCGTGCCGGATGGTCGGCCGCCCGCGCGATGAACTGGTCGGCCACACCTATCGACAATTATGGCCGGACACGGTGCACGACGGGACCCTGCCGTTCTACCGGACGGTGGTGGAGACCGGTGTCGCCGCCGTGCGCACGGTGTATTACGCGCGGCAGAGCATCAGCGGGCATTTCGAGTTCCGGGTGGGCCCGTACCGCGACGGGATCATGGTCCGCTGCGTCGATCTGCGGCAGGTGACGGTGTCACCGCAGTCCACCGGTGGGGAGCGCCTGTACGACATCCTCGACACCGCGTTCGACGGCTTCACCGTGCTCGCTCCGGTCCGTGACACCGGTGCGGAGATCACCGACTTCGAGTGTGAGTACGTCAACCAGCTCGGAGCGAAGTTGACCGGCCGGCACGTGGAGGACGTGATCGGTCACCGGCTCAGCGAGATCTCCCCGGACAGCTGGCCCAGCGGCCTGTTCGACCGGTACCGGACGGTCGCGGCCAGCGGGGAACCGTGGCGGCAGGAGCTCACCTACCCGGAGATCGACCAGGTGTGGGAGATCAAGGTCGGGCGTACCGCCGGTGGTCATGTCGTGGTCTCCTTCCGGGAGATCACCGAGCAGGTCGACCGGCAGCGGCAGCTGGCCGAGAGTGTCGAGCGCGCCGAGCACGCCGCCGCCCGTGCCCGCAGCCTGGAGAGTGTGACCGCGGCGCTGGTGGCGGCGAGCACGACCGCGCAGGTCTACGCCGCGCTCGGATCGGTGCTGCGGCCCTCCGCCGGTGGTCAAGGGCTGGCGCTGCTGCTGCTTCAGGACCAGGCGTTGCAGCTGGCATACCACGCCGGGTACGAGCCGGAGGTCGTCGCACGGCTGCACGAGGTGCCGATGGATCACCCGTATCCGGCGGCGGCCACCGCCCGTACCGGCCAGGCGGTGTATCTGACATCGCTGGAGCAGTTCCATGCGGCGCAGCCCGACCGTCGTTCGGCCGTCCCGCCCGGGCAACGTCAGGCGTGGGCCTTCCTGCCGCTGATCGCGGCCGGGGACGTGCTGGGCGCTCTCGTCGTCGGCTACCGTGAACCTCGCGATTTCGACGACGACACCCGCTCGACGCTCACGGCGCTGGCCGGGCTGGGCGCACAGGCCCTGCAACGGGCGATGCTGTTCGAGACCAGCCGATCGATCGCCTCGGAGCTGCAGCACGCTCTGCTGCCGGCGACGTTGCCGCAGACGGCGGGGCTGCGGCACGCCGCCCGGTACCTGCCGTGGACCCGCGGCGCCGAGGTGGGTGGTGACTGGTACGACATCATCGCCATCCGTGACGGTGTCGTCGGCATCGTGATCGGCGACGTCGCCGGGCACGACACCACGGCCGCGGCCGCCATGGGACAGATCCGGGATGCCCTGCGCGCGTACGCCGTGGCGGGTCACCAGCCGTCCCAGGTCATGAACCACACGAACCATCTCATCCGTGCGCTGCGGCTCAACACCTGGGCGACCTGCTGCTACCTGCAGGTGGAGGTCGCGGCGGGCACCGTCACGGGTGTATTGGCCGGGCATCCGGCGCCGATCGTGCGCGACGCGGGCGCCACCGGACTGGTGCCGCTGCCGACACAGGCGCCGCTGGGCGTCTCCGGCAAGGTCACCTATCGGGAGACCAGCTTCGTGTTGGCCGCGGAGGCGATGGTGGTGCTCTACACCGACGGGCTCGTGGAGGACCGCAGCCACCCCCTCGACCGGGGCATCGGGGAGCTGTGTGACGCGGTCGGCACCGCCCCGGCCGGCGATCCGGCTGCCACGCTCGATCACATCCTGGCCTGTGACGTGGGGCCCCGGCCCCGGCGGGACGACATCGCCCTGCTGTGCCTCACCCGGGTCGACCCCACCGCGATCGAGTGACCCGGTGCGACCGGTTCAGGTGTCGGTGCCGGGCCGGGGAAGGGTGACGGTCCGCCCGTAGAAGCCACGGATCTGGGTGAGGACCCGGTCGAAGTCGTCGAGATCAAGGGGCTTGGTGACGTACGCGTTCGCGTGCGCCCCATAGCTGGCCAGGACGTCGGCGGGCGTCGACGAGGTGGTGAACACGACCACGGGAATCGCCTTGAGCTGTTCGTCGGCCTTGATGGTGGCCAGCACCTGCCGCCCGTCGAGGCGGGGCATGTTGAGGTCCAGCAGGATCAGGTCCGGCCGCGGCACCTCGGTGTACGGCGGCTGATGCTGCAGGAAGGCGAGAGCTTCGGCGCCGTCCGCGACATGGTGCAGCACGGTCGGGACGTCCTGTTCGGCGAACGCGTTCTCGATCAGTGCGACGTCGCCGAGGTCATCCTCGACGAGCAGCACCTGCAGCACCGCAGAGTCGGTGGTCATCGTTTCGTCGAAGTCCTTGCACTGGTGCCGGGCCGAGGATCGATCGAACGAAGTCAGCGTAATCGATCTCCGTTGCCGGGAAGCCCGGTTCGCGGACAGTGCCATCAGCGTGGCGTCGATCGTGCGGGGCAGCCGGCGGGCCGGTTACCGGGCCTGACGCCGGTCCGCCTGCATTTCCCGCATCAGATCGTGGTGGCCACTTCGTCGTGAGACCGCGCTGGCGTGGTCAGATCGCGGCGGTGCCGAGCTGGTTCCGCAGCTTCACCAGGGCCTTGGCGAGCAGCCGCGACACGTGCATCTGCGAGATGCCGATCTGCTCGGCGATCTGCTGCTGGGTGAGGTTGCCGTAGAAGCGCAGGCTCACGATCTTCTGCTCGCGCTCGTCGAGGCTGGCCATCGCGGGGCCGAGCGCGATGCGCAGTTCGGCGATCTCGTAGCCGGTGTCCTCACCGCCGAGGGTCTCGCCGAGTTCGGTGCCGCCTTCGCTGATCGGGGTGGACAGGCTGGTCGAGTTGTAGGCGCGGGCGCCCTCGAGGCCTTCGATGACCTCGTCCTCGCTGATGCCCAGGTGAGCGGCGATGTCCGCGACGGTGGGAGAGCGGCCCAGGGTGTTGCTCAGCGTGCTGTTGGCGCCGGTGATGGCCAGCCGCAGCTCCTGCAGGCGCCGCGGCACACGTACCGACCAGGTCTTGTCCCGGAAGTGCCGCTTGAGTTCGCCGACGATCGTCGGGATCGCGAAACCGGCGAAGTCCACGCCACGGTCGGCGTCGAACCTGTCGACCGCCTTGATCAGGCCGACGACGGCGACCTGGTAGAGGTCGTCGCGAGGCTCGCCCCGGTTGGCGTAGCGGCTCGACAGATGCCGGGCCAGCGGCAGCCACGCCTCGATGACCTGGTCACGCAGACCGGACCGGGACGGGTGACCGCAGGGCAGAGCCGCCATCGCGTTGATCAGCTCGCCGGCCCGGTCGGTGCTCGTTGCAGTGTCGGCGGGGGCGGCGATGTCAGCGATGACGGTCATGCGGGTGCTCCTTGCGGTCAGCGAACGATCAGGCGGTGCATCGGCGAGCGTTCACGTGCATGCCGGTCAGCCCGCCGGACCTCAATTTCCCCCTGAAAGCAGGAGGTCAAAACCATCCTTTCGTACGGCTATTTCTACCCGTTCGGCGGTGTTTCCGTCATGCGAGAAAGTGGAGGAGCGCGGCGGTCAGGTCGTCGGGGTTCTCCTCCGCGACGTGATGTCCGGACTCGATCGAGTGGCCACGCACATCGGCGGCCCACCGCCTCCAGATCGCGAGCGGATCGCCGTACAGACTCTCCATGTCGTCCCTCGACGACCAGAGGAAGAGCGTGGGGCAGGCAATGATGCGACCGGCGCGCTGGTCGGCCTCCTCATGTTCCCTGTCGACACCGAGGCCCGCGCGGTAGTCCTCCAACATGGCCCGGACGGTGGCGGGATCATGAATGGCCTGCCGGAACTCCCGGTAGTTCTCGGCCCCCATGACGTCGGGCCGCGCCTTGCTCGCGTACCAGGCGTCGGGATCGGCGGTGATCACCCGCTCCGGCGTGTCAGGCTGGGCGAAGAAGAACCAGTGGAACCACTCACGCGCGAAAGTGGCGTCGCAGCGGGCGAGTGCCTCACTGATGGGCACGCCATCGAGCACGACCAGGCGACCGACCACGTCAGGGTGATCCAGTGCCATGCGCAGCGCGACGTAGCAGCCGCGGTCGTGCCCGACAACGGAGAACGTCGGATGGCCGAGGATCTCCATCAGCCGGACGAGGTCATTCGCCACGGCCCGTTTGGACTGCTGCGAATGGTCGGGAACAATGCGCGCCTTCTCGGACTGCCCGTAGCCGCGCATGTCCGGACAGACGACGGTGAACCCGTGCTCCACCAGCTGCGGCGCCACTCGATGCCATGTCGAACCGGTACGCGGATGTCCATGGACAAGGAGAATCGGTTGGCCTTGCCCGGCATGCCGGACCCGGAGTTCGACCTCCCCGGCATCGATCCGCTCGTCCACGAACCCCTCGAACATGAGCGACAAGTGTCCCGGCGGCCCATCGGGCAAACGTGGGTTCACCAAGCAGATCCGCCTCGGCAGCTCCCGCGAACACCGTCGGACCTGACGCGACCTGACAGGTCGCCGGGCGAGTCGGATACAAGACTGGCAGACATATTTACTTGCATCGATGTATGGCGCGGTAGAGCCTCGGAGGGGCAGACCCAGCCAGACCAGACATGGAGGATCGATGATCCGATCACGACTGCTGCGCTCCGCTCTCATCGTTCTGTTCGTCGCCGGAGCCGGGCTCCTCGCCACTCCCGGCGCGTCGCAAGCCGCGCCGTATGACGGGCAGAATCCGGAGACATCCGGCTGCTCCAGCACCGCCACCACGCCCCGTTCGGCGTCCATCTACGCGGGCGGCGTGAAGGTGGGGATCGTCCAACTGCGCTACAGCACGGCCTGCCGCACCGTATGGGGGCGGACCATCGCCTACTACTCCACCAAAGGGCTCACCCAGGTCAAGCGGAACAGCGACGGCGCCTATCAGAGCTGTAACCCGTTCACCTGGGTCGCCAGCCTCGGCGGCTACTCGTGCTACACGCCGATGCTCAACGACGCGGGCGTGACGTCGTACGCCACCGGCTGGGCGTGGACCTCGGGCAACGGCAACGTGGGATCGGCCAGCACCGGCAGCTACCTGCTACGACAGTCGTAGAGAGGCGGCCCCGGGCTCTGCGGGACAGGTGTGACCACCGTGCCCGCGGAGCCCGCACCGGCCAGGAACTCAGCGCAGCGCCGCTGCCAGATCGGCAGCGATCTCAAAAGCCGGTGCCGCCCTTTCGGTTTCGCCGGCGTTCAGCGTGACGTGCCCGGCGCTGGCCAGCATCCGCGTCGCGGTCTCCCGGTCGCCGAGCGCCATCGCCAGCTCCGCGCGGTACACGAGAACCTCCACGTGCGTGACAGGGTCATCGCCGGCCTGCGGGCGAGTCAACGCGCTGTCGAGAATGCGAACCGCCTGGGCGACGTCGCCCTTGGAATCGGCCAGCACGACGGCGCTCGCCAGCACCTTGGCGAGCCGTCCGGCCGGCGGCGGTGCCGGCGCGGGCACCGTGGCGGGCTTCTGAAAGACACGGATCCAGTTGCCACCCGGGTCGATGACGCTGAAACCGCCCAGCCCGTCGGCGTTCTTCCGAACCCTGGGCCGGGTCATCCGCGGAATACCCGACACCAGGACTTTGCCGTACGCGGCGCGCATTCCGGCAGCGAAAGCCCGGTGCAGCTCGGCGATGTCCGGAGTGATGACCAGGCAGGAGCCGTAGGACTGTTCGGGATCGAACCCGGCGATCTCGAAGAACTGCAGATTCAGGTCCTCACGTTCCAGCCCTACGCACGGGTAGGGCTTGCGCTGCTGATACGTGGTGCGGAAGCCGAGAACCCCGTAGAACGCGACGATGTCGTCAATCGACGGGCAGGGCAGCAGGGGAATGGTGACCTCGTTGGACATGGCTCCTTCCTAGGCGTCGCGAATGGTCGGTCGCACATGGAAATAGCCGATCATCGCCGCCCGCCGTCCGAACGGCCAATGCGGTCGCGGTGACGCCGCCGGGCCGCTAGCCTCGTCGCGATGATCACGTTGACGCCGGTGCTGGAGTGGTGGGCCGCGGACTGCCCGTTCTGGCCGATCGAGCAGACCGACTTCTATCTCACGGTTCCGCGTAAGCCGACGTCACTGCAGGTGGGGACGCTGGCCTGGGCATTGATCGGGCGCAGCGTGACCGCCGACGACCTCTCGCTCACCGCGACGGACGCCGCCCAGGCGATCGAGAGGTATCTGACCGGCGACGACGACGATTACGCACCCGGTGGGTTGCGGGTGGCCGCCGACGACGTCGTCATCGAACCCGGATGCTGTATCGGCCTCGACGAATGGCGAGAATGGCTGCGCGTGATCGGCGGCGTGGCGATCGACCTCGGCCATGACCCGGACCCGAAGATCGAGCACCGAGGGCCGGTGGTCCGGGTGTGGAAGGACGTAGGGCAAGCCCGCTCCGGGCCGGATCTCGACCCCGGCAATCCGCACATCGACATCCCGCGCCACACCCTGCCGGACCTTCTGGGCGCCGTTCAGCAGGATCTCGACGGCTTCCTGACTGCGCTGCGCCCCTGGGCGCAGGCCATCCGCGCCGACCTGGCCGACCCGCTGGCCGCGGCACTGGACCGGCGTCTGCAGATCACCGAGCCCCTCGGCATCTGACACCGTCGCCGCTGTCCTGCGCGGGCATGGCCGCAGCGACAACAGTCGTTGTCGCAATCCTGGCCGAGAACCACCCGGAGTATTCGCTTGCCCGGAGCGGACCTGACCTTGCCTGTCGCCGTCTGATCCGGTCGCACCGGTCTCACCAGCCGTGCGCGTAGACGTCGGGTCGACGTCCGTACCGCCATGCGCAGACGGCAACGGCGAGCCAGACACCGGCGACCGGTAAGGCCCAGGTAAGTCCGTAACCGCTGTCCGCGCCGCCGTTGACGTGCCACGCGGTCACGATTCCGATGGCTGCGCCGATGACCGCGGCGATACCGAGCACCGCCAGTTGTCGCAGGCCCACCCCGGTCCGGCGGGCGAGCGGCACGCCGACGTCGCACTGCAACTGCCGGGTGGTTCGCTGTGCGGCGACGAAAGCGCCGCCGGTGGCTGCGGCGAGCATGGTGGCGAGCAGCAGTGCGGACCAGGACAGCAGGAGGCTCAGCCACCGGTCGGTGACGTCGGTGGAGCTCTCGTCGTTGAGGTATGCATACCGCGCCGAACGCTCGACGGCCGCTCGGATCCGGTTCTGATCGGGAGCGGTCAGTGAGTCGAACTCCGGCAGCACGAGCATCACGCTCGCCGACTGCTGCAGGCCGAAGGGATCCAGGGCGGGCGGTACGCCGTCGAGGACGACGCCAGGCAGGATCCCGCCGAGCCAGCGGGCCGGCTCGGCGGGGAGCCTCGCGGTCCGCCGGATCGTGCCGTCGGTGTCGATCTGCAGGACTGCGACCTCGCCGTGCTGGATGAGTTCGGGGTCGGCGAGCACCTGTGGCCGGTCCGACGCGCCGACCACCTGTGCGTCCGGGGCGTCGGTGAAACGGACGGTGTTGACGGGTGTCCGGGCGGGCCCGAGGTCGCAGCGTTCCTGCATCTCGCTGAAAGTGGTGATCTTCAGGCTTGCCACGCATTCGGCGGCCTGTGGCGTCACCGCTCGCGGACCGGTCGCTGTCTCATCCGGTGCGGTGAGGATCGCCGGCCGGGCGGCGCCGGTCGGGTACAGGGCTGCGAGGTGGCCGGCGTCCTCGTGACTGATGCGGTCGAGGACGAGCGAGCCCGGTGGCTGTGCAGCGCCCGCGAGCCCGGCATCGGGTGCGGCTCCGGAATGATGAAGGTGCGCGGAGAACCATGCGGCGAAGAACACCGTCAGGCCGAGTGCGGCGGCGGACGCCCGCAAGGTGCGGCGATTCGTCACCACCAGCCGGCGTACGGCGTTCGGCCTGAGCGGGGCGACGGTGGTGAGACCGACGACCGTGCCGGCGGTGAGCAGGGCGCCGCCGATCAGGGTGAGCCAGACGCTCGTCGCGCCGCCGGTCGGCGGCGCGACGAGGGCGACGATGCCGACGGCGACCGCGACCACAGCCGCGGTCGCGGTAACCCGCTGGCCGGCGGGCCGGTGTCCGGCCCGGCGGCTGGAAATGGTGAGGACGACCTGCGACAGCAGGCCGGCGCCGGCTGTCACGCCGACCACGAAAATGGCGAGTTGCGGCCAGCCGGCCGCGGTATCGACCCAGTAGTGGCCGAACACGGCACCGATCTGCCGCCCAGCCACCCGGCACGCGAGCGCCGCACCGACGACGCCGAGCAGAGCCGCGGCGAGGGTGACCATCGTGATGGCCAGGACGTGAAACCGCCAGTCCGGCTCGGCCCGGCCACCGGCAGCCGCGAACCCCCGTGCCGCGGCCAGCAGTCGCCGGCGCGTGATGGCGGTCAGCCCGGTCACCGCGAGCACGGCCAGCACCGCCAGGAAGGATGGCAGCAGGTAGAACGGGCTGAGCACGGATGACTGCGCGATCTCGTGCTCGTCCGCGAGCACGCCGGCGGCCGATCGGACACCGAAGGAACGATCGGCGGCCAGATATCGCAACCTCGGATCGGTGAACGGATCGGTGTCGCTGAACCACTGGGCCCGGCCCGTGGCGCCGCTGGTGCCGGTGAGGTAGCCGGCCAGGTCGCCCGGCCGGGTCGGAACCACATAGATGCCGCGCACGAGGATCCGAGTGCGGCCGCCGCCCGACTCGTTCGGCACCTCCACCTCGTCGCCCACCGCGATCTGCAGGCGCCGGGCCACCTCGGCGGAGATGACCATCCCCTCATCCCGGCCGGCCGGCCTGCCGGCGATTAGCACACCGAACGAGATGTCGTGCGTGGCGCCGGAGACCACGCCCAGGTCGGCGGTGACCCCGGCACCGGGCGTTCCCACGCGCTCCACCTGCGCGGTCCGGAAGCGAACCGCCACGGCGTCGTCACGACCCACCATGCGATCGGCCAGGTCGGACTCCCGCCGCAGGTCGCTGATGGCGTACGCGAAGGCGCCGAAATCACCTCGGACGGACTGGGTGACGGCCCTCTGGTAGGTCTTGTCGATCGACACGGCGGCGCCGCAGAGGAAGGCGGGAACGAACGCCAGCACCAGGTAACTGAGCGCCAGGCGACGGTCGGCGCGAAGGAACCGCACGGCCAGCCGGACCGCGGTCATCCGGTCTCGTCCCGCAGGGTGCCGTCGTGAAAGGCCAGTCGACGGTGCATTCCCGCGGCGACCACCGGGTCGTGGGTCGCCACGATCACGGCCACACCGAACCGACTCGCCAGACGATCCAGCAGCGTCGCGACCTGTCGGCTGGCGGTCTGGTCGAGCGCACCGGTCGGTTCGTCGGCCAACAGCACGTCCGGGCCGCCGACGAGCGCGCGAGCGATCCCCACTCGTTGCTGCTCGCCACCCGAGAGGCTCTCGCACGGACGATCCCGCAGCTCGGAGAGCTTGAAACGGCTGAGCAGACCGTCGATCTCCGCATCCCCCACCTGGGACATCTTGAGCAGCTGTGCCGGCAGTACGAGATTCTCCCGCACCGTGAGAAACGGTACGAGCCGATGATCCTGATAAACGATGCCGATATGTTTGCTGCGCAGTTCAACGGCATTTCGCGCGGTCATTTTTTGGCCATTGATGAAGACGGAACCGGAATTCGGCTCCTGCACGCCGGAAATGATGCGCAGAAGGGTGGATTTCCCGCTGCCGCTGGGTCCCGTGACGGCCAGTGTCTCACCGCGATCCACGGCGAGACTCACTTCGTGGAAGACCCGGACTGCGGTGTGGCCGCTGCCGTAGGAGTGTTGCAGGTCGTCGCACTTGACCAGCACCAGTGACACCTTCCGGATACCCGCCGCCGGGCGCCGAGCCTCACAGCGCCCGGCGGTGGAGTGTCGCTCAGACGTGGGCGATGGTGTACTTCGACCCTCGGTTCGGCCCTCGGTCGTAGCCGCTGCGGTAATCCGTGTTGAGCGCGGTGAACCACGCGGTTTGCTTGTCGTTCGCAAGGACCAGGTCCAAAGTGCCGCGCGCCTTGCTGTCGCCGTCCAGGGCAGAGCACCGGGCCTTGGCCCGCTTCCCGTCCGGGCCCGTCAGCGAGACGTTCTCGGTGACGGCGGTGCAGGTGCCGCCGACCGCCGAAGCGGCTGCGGGCGCCACGAGAACTCCGCCCAAGACCACGCCGACTGCCAGGAAAAGACGCGCGTTCTCACGAACTCGTCGTCCTCCACTGTGTCCCCCGTCGATCTTCCTCATGCCACTCCAATCGGATTCTGTCGAAGCCTGGACCGTATGAGAGGCTGTCATCGTTGTCAATGCAATGGGGTTGCCCGAACCAGTCGGCATTGCGAAAGTCGACATATCTGCGGCAGCCGGATTGGAAGCAGAATCGCGTTGCCGGACGGGTGGCGCGCGTCGGGTCCGGCGAAGACGCGGGCGCACTGCACCTGCCGCGTCGCATCACCGTCAGCCGCGCGTCGGCACGGGCAGCGTGCCGACCGTCAGCGCGTGCACGACGAACGCGGCGGCGGCAGCCGCCGCGGGCCGCCTGGTGTCGTCGGTCAGTTCGCCGGTGCCCCAGTCAGAGATGCCTTTGACCATGATCCAGCCGCTCCGGCGGCCGGCTGTGGCGACGTAGACGCCGGTCAACTCCATCTCGCCGGCCGAAGCCTCCTCGAACTCGCGGTGCAGGTCGGCACGCAACGCAGCGCTGCTGACCAGGGTGCTGCCGGACAGGACTGAACCGAAGTGGACCCGTCGGCCGGTCCAGCCGTGTGTCGCCGCCTTGAACGCCAGCAGCAGCGGGGTGCTCGCCTGCACCCGTTCTCCGCGCCAGATGATCCGCTCGCTGCCGTCCTCGTCGGTCACCTTCCGATGGTCGACGTTCTGCACGTATTCGGAAACGACGACGTCGCCCAGTTCCTGTTCGCCGTCGTCGTACCGGCGCGACCACAGCCCGAAGCAGATGCCGGCCAGGATCACGTAATCGGGCTGCACGACGGGAATGAGCCGTTCCGTCGTGAGCATCATCGAGGCGGGGGTCACGATGCCCTGTGCGGACTGGGCGACAAGCACCTCCGTGCCCTGGTCACCGAGCCTGCCGAGGCGGAAGATCGGGTAGCCGCCCAGCGTGTCGGGCTCTGCCCGCCGGCCGTTCTCTGCGGTGACCGCGCTGATGACCGCGTCTCGCTCGATGTCCAGGACCGTCAGGACGAGGACCCGGATACGCCGATTGATCGTCGTTTCCAGGTGGGCGTACGTCCTCTCCTGTCGTTTCCTGAAGGTGCTCGCCTGCCGCCGGCCCGCGATGACCAGGCAGAGCAGGACGACCAGGCCGAGCGGCAGCATCAGCCAGCCGAAGACGCGTGCCCGCGTGGTCGCCGGGATCAGGCCGGCGTCATCGAGGACCATCCGATAGGCCAGCCAGGTCATGGCGTCGATCCAGGTTGCCGGCCGGTCGGCGCAGTCCCCTGCGGTGGCGCACGCGGCGGCCTCGGCGTCCGCGGTGAGCAGACCGGCCACCCCGACTACGAGCGCCGTACCGATCAGGAGCACCGGGATGAAGCTGATCGGCCGGTGTGCTCCCGGATCCGGCGGCACGAACCCGCCGCCGTCGAGCACGACGCGCACGCCGGTCTGGTCCGGGCCCGAACCGGTGGCCGACGGTGCGGCCGAGACAGCCTGCCTGGCTTCCTCGGTCGTGATCGCGCGTTCCAGGCACATCAGGGCGTGGGTGCCTTCCGCCACGTCCGGCCGGATGTTGGCCCTCGTCAGGTGCTGTGACCGGTCGAGGGCCGCCCGCAGCAGCCGATCGGCCTTGGCGGGGTCGGTCAGGTGGATCAGGACCACGGTCCAGTGCAGACCGCGGGCGGTGTCCTCGGACGTGCCCCGCATCCGCTTCAAGGACCGCGGGATGAGCCCGAGGCTCATCTGCGCCACGATGTACAGCAGTGCGGTGCAGATGAGCAGGAGCGCGAGGAGCACGCCGACCCGCGGCACGAGCGACGTCGGCACGCTGAGGGCCAGCAGCAGCAACGGTGGGACGCCGAACACGAGGTGATCCCACCAGCGGTCCATGCGGCCGAGCCAGGTGCGCCCCGCGTCGCTGCCCGCCCACTCCCGGCCCCGGGCGATGGGCGGCTCGAGCAGGGCGAACTCGTCGGCGGATCGCCAGACCAGACGACCGTCGCGGGCGGCCGCGTACAGCAGCAGGCCGAGCGGTGGACGGGATCGGTGGATGCCGACACCGGGCGGGCGTACCGCATCCCTGACCTGGGGCCACAAGGCTGTGGCCCGCACCGCACGGGCTGCTGCCCGGCACGCGGCCAGGTCGGGCTCGAAGGGCGGGTTCTGCTTGGCCGAGGAAGCCGACACCCGACCATCGTGCCCTACCTGATCCAACGCGACCGCCCGGCCACTCGATCGAGTTCGGCGGCGAACGGCGGGAGAACACGTCGATGACCGGCGACCGTCCGAACCGGACCGAAACCTCCGATCGAGTGGTCTTGTCCGGACATTCCGGCGGAAGCGCTCGCCCGTGAGCGCCCGCCGTCCATCGCGTGTCCTCGGGCGTCCATCGACGCGCCGAGGCCTCCGGAGGTGGGTGCGCCTGACATTCTGTCGCGCTGCACAACCCGGAGACCTGGTCCAAGCCCGGGTGTGGTGGGAAGAGGATCGCGGAACCGGTCCTTCAGGGACGAACGGCATTCTGCCGGGAAGAGAAGAGGATCTAGGATCCTAGGATGCTCTAGGGCGTGTGACGAGGCGGGCACCGTCGAGCCTTCTGCTCCAGCACCGCGGGAGCAGAAGGCTCGACGGCTGTGTGTCGTCTCGTTGCCGTACTGCTGACGTGCCGTTCAGGCGCGAGACCAGCGCTGGTTCGCGCCGGTGTGGCAGCCCCAGACCACGACAGCCGTGCCGTTCGCGGTGGCGGCGCCGTTGACGTCGAGGCACAGCCCGGTCTGCGCGTTGCTGATCGTGCCGCTGTCGTTGAGGTTCCACTGCTGGTTGGTGCCGCCGTTGCAGTCCCAGATCTGCACTCGCGTGCCGGCCGCGGCGTTCGGCGCCAGGTCCAGGCACTTGCCCGTGACCCGCAGTTCGCCGCCGTTGCGGCTGAACTGCTGGTTGCTGTTGGCGTGACAGTCCCAGATCTGTGTCACGGTGCCGTTGGCGGAGTTCGCGCCGCTGACATCCAGGCACCGGCCGGCCGCATCGCTGCGCAGGCGGAAGGTCGTCGGCTGCGGGCCGGGGTCGGAGGTTCCGAACTGGGTGAAGAAGTTCCACACCACCGTCCGCGTCCAGGAGCGTTCGCCGGGTTCGAAGTCGCCGGCCGATCCGTCGACCGGGCCGGGGGTGTGACCGGCGTCGAAGGCGGCCCACGTCACCGGATATCCGCTGCGGCAGCCGGTGTAAGTGGTGACGGTGTGGGTGAGGCTGCCCTGCGCGGGCTCCGGCGGGTTCTGCGGTGTGCAGCCGTTGTTGCGGACGAACCTGTCGCGCAGCGAGCGTCCCTGGGAGATGTTGAGGACCGGGTCGCGTAGTCCGTGCAAGCCGATGTAGGCGACCGGCTGGGTGCCGCCGGTGCATCCGCTGAGCTGCCCACCGGCGTAGACGGCGACGGCCCGGAACACGGTCGGCCGGGCGCACGCCAGGGCATAGCTCATGCCGCCGCCGTAGCTGAAGCCACCGGCGAAGCGCTGGCTCGTGTCGACGCACAGCGCGGCCTCGATCTGGGCCAGCATGGCGTCGACGAAGGTGATGTCCTCGCCGCCGGAGTTGGCCCACCCGTTGTTGAGGCCCTGCGGTGCGACGAAGATCGTGCTGTTGGCAGACAGCGCTCGTAGCCCGTAGTACGACCAGGGGTAGCCGCTGGTTCCGCCGGAGTCGACGTCGGCCGCGGTCCCGCCGTTCCAGTGGAATCCGAAGATCAGCCGGTACGGGCGGTTCATGTCGTAGTTGTCGGGGATCCGCAGAACGTAGCCACGGGTTTTCCCGCTCGTCTGGATGGTGCGGGCCCCGCTGGTCAGCGCCGGCGCTTTGCCGCACCCGCTGCTGGGTGCGAGAGCGGCGATGTTCGCGTGCGCCGCGGCCGGTGCGGGAGGTGCGAAGCCGGTGAGGCCGGCGGCGGTGAGGGCGAGTGTCGCGGTGACGGCCAGCGGTTTCCACCACAGGCAGCGTCGGCTGTTTCGTCTCATGGGTGCTCCCTGAGGGATGGGGATGGCGTTCGCGTCGGCGCGGGCACGGCGGCGGGGCGGTGACGGGCCGGGTGGATGCCGGGCGGGGGGTGTGGCCGACGCGGCCAGCATGCGATCGGGGATCGCCGGGAGTCAATGCGACTAAATGAAGGACGTTGCCATTACAGTTTTTCGGTATTTGTTTTCATCGGTTTTGGAAAACAAATGCTGCACCGTCGTTCCTTGACATGCTGGAAATGTAGATCTAATCTTTTGCGAGCAAACGTCATACGTCTTATGCAGCTTTGCTAGCCCTGCTGCTCAGCAGGCTGCGTGCCACCGCAGTGCCCCGGATCCCGCTGTCCCGGAGTCACGATGTTAGCGATCACAAAGGCCGGAGCGTACATGCCCTCGTCGTTGAGCCGCCATCCTCGACAAGCTGCCACCAGGGATGCGGGTGTTCTCCTGGAACGCCGGTCCGGTGATTGCCGTCGACGGCGCCTGATCCGGGTCGGCTGAGTATGCGGTCGCTCGACGTTCGTCCGGGCAGCCGGTCAGCGGTCGAGGCGGGTGGTCTCGCCGGAGCCGCTGCGACGGACGATCCAGGCCTCGGTGATGTGGGTGAACATCGCTTCGGCCGCGCCTTGCGGATCCTGGGCGGCGATCCGTTCATAGATGCGCCGGTGTCCCCGGTTGGATGCCACACACAGCGAGCGTTCCGTGCGGCCCATGTACCGCGCGGTGTTGACGACCTGGCTTTCCAGCGCGCGTACGACGCTGCGGGCGATGCGGTTGCCCGAGGCCTGCATGATCGCATCGTGGAAGAGCCGGTCGTGCTCCTGGTAGACGATGTGATCGCCGACGAGTTCGTCCATCCGGTCGACCATGGCGCCCAGTCGCTGAACGACCTCCGGGCCGGCGGTACGGGCGGCGACGTTCGCCATGTCCGATTCCAGCAGCCGCCGGGTGACGACGACGTCGTCGAGGATGGCCAGGGAGTCGTCCTCGGCAATCGTCGCCATGAGTACGAGCTCGTCGAGCATGTCCCACTGCGATGACGGGGTCACCGAAGTCCCGGCACCCTGCCGGACCTGGACGAGCCCCTTCTCCTGAAGGATCTTCACCGCTTCCCGGACGACGGTCCGGCTGACCGAGAAGGTCTCGCAGAGGACCGGCTCGGGCGGTAGCGGCGTGCCGGACGGGTAGACGTTGCGGACGATGCGCTCCACCAGTTCCGCGGTGAGGGCTTTGGCGAGGTTGCTCGGCCGTCGGGCCCAGGCCGGCTTGGCCATGGCGTCCAAAGTCGTGTCCTGCGATGGCGTCATGGGTCCCTCCGGAGTGCTTGCCGGGAAGCGGCGTCGCATCAGTGTACGGCTGTCATATTGACGGCATACGTCATACGAGTTACGTTCCGAGCGTGGTCGGGCCCTGACGGTCCGTCGGCCGCTCCTACCGAGGAGACGAGATGAAAGTGCGCACAGGGTGGTCAGCGCTACTGGTGACCGCACTGACTCTGGCCGGCTGCGGCAGCGCGTCCGGCCCCGGCGCCACCAACTCCGGCGGATCCGCCGACCGGCTGGTGGTCTGGGACTGGAAATCCGGGGAGCCGTCCGCGAAGGCCTATGTGGAGAAGGCGAAGGCCGACTTCGCCCGCAAGCATCCGGATGTCACCGTCGAGTTCGTGGCGCAGCCGTTCGACCAGTACTACACGCTGCTAGGCGCGGCTATCCAGTCCGGCAAGGGCCCGGACGTCATGCTGTTCAACGGCGGAGGGCAGATCCGCGACCGGGTCGACGCGCTGGTGCCGCTCGACGGCTACCTCGCCGAGGACCGCGGGCGGCTGGCCGGCTGGGACGCCTTCAGCAAGGACGGCAAGACCTACGCCGGCCCCGTCACGCTGCAGGGCCATCCCATCTACTACAACAAGGCGCTCTACCGGAAGGCCGGCCTCGACCCCGCCGCCCCACCCGGCTCGTGGGACGAATTCCTCGCCGACTGCAACGCCGTGACCAAAGCCGGCGCCGACTGCATCGCACTCGGCAACAAGGAGGGCGCCGGCATCCAGTTCTGGCTCTCGGCCCTGGGCTCGGCAACCCTCACCGCCCAGGAGTACGACGACTGGATCGCCGGTAAGCGGGACTGGCGGTCACCACACGTCAGGCAGATCTTCGACCTGTGGAAACAGGCGGGGGACAAGGGCCTGAACAGCGACGGCGCGAATTCGACGGCGATGTTCAACGACTCCTTCGCCCACTTCCAGTCCGGCAAGGCCGCACACGTGATTGGCCTGATGTCGGACGTGGGGCACTGGAAGGACTTCAACGAGTTCCTGACGCCCGGCGAGCTCGGCGTCATGGCCGCTCCGACCGTCACCACCGGCGTGACCCCGAGCATGCCCTTCGACGGTGGCATCGGTTACGGCGTGGCCAAGGCCACGAAGAACCCCCAAGTCGCCGCCGACCTGGTGCGTTCCCTGACATCGACAGACGCGCTGAAGGCGTTCTTCACCGAAGCCGGCGCGATAGCGGCCGACACCACGATCGACGTGTCGGACGGCGGGCCCGCCGTGGCCACCATCGTCGCCGGCATCAAGACCGGCAAGCCCGCCCTGCACGTGGCGCTCTCCTCCAAGACCCTGGACCTGATGGGGCGCCTGTCCCAGCAACTGCTCAGCGGCTCGATCACCGTCGATCAGGTGGTGCAGCAGCTGGCGGCCTCCGACAAGACCGCCTGAGACCCGTGCGGACCGGAAGCGCGCAACCGCCGGTCCGTGCGGCCGCGGCCCCACGGACCGGCCCGGTGCCCCACGAACCCGTAGCCCCCCGTCGTGTCCCGGGCTCGTGGGCCGAGCGGCTCGCGCCGTTCGTGCTGATCGCCCCCACCGCGCTCGTCATCCTGGCGTTGCGGCTCTACCCCCTGCTGCTCGGCGTGAACTTCTCCTTCACCGGCGACGGCGAGCGCAACGGGACGGCGGTCGGCCTCGACAACTATCGCGAGCTGATCGGGGATCCGCTGTTCCGCACCGCGCTGAGCAACGTCGGCCTGCTCGTGGCGCTGCTACCGATCGCCGTGGCGATCCCCGGCCTGCTCGCCACCTTCATTTATCTACGAGTGCCGGGGCATCGCCTCTACCGCAGCGTCTACTTCTTCCCGGCAGTCCTCTCACCGGTCATCATCGGAGCGATCTTCAACCTCCTGCTGGCTTTCGACGGCCCGCTCAACGCCGTCCTCGGCGGCCTGGGAATCAGCCCGGTGGACTGGCTGGGTGACCCCGACATCGCCATCTTCGCCGTGGTCGGCGTGCATGTCTGGGCCACCTTCGGGATGGCCCTGGTGGTGTTCCTCGCCGGCTTCGCCACCCTGGACCCCGCGCTGCTGGACGCGGCCCGGGTCGACGGGGCGTCCCTGCCGCGGGTGATCTGGCACGTGATCATCCCCAGCCTCGCCCGCACCATCCAGTTCGTCTTCGTCACCACCATGATCGGGATGCTGACCTCGATGTTCGGCCTGCTCTTCGTGATGACCAGCGGTGGTCCGGAGGGGTCGACCTACCTGCCGGAGTACTACATCTGGACCCAGCAGGGCCAGATGAACCGCCCGGCTCTCGCGTCCGCCGCCTCGACCGTCCTCTTCGTGATCATGCTGGTCGTCGGTCTGCTGCAGGTCACGCTGCTCCAACGCGCCGGGAAGGACGACTGATGTCCCGCACCCGCCCGGCCACCTGGCTCGTCGCCCTTCCGATGCTGCTGCTCGCGCTGGCCACCATCTACCCCCTGCTGTTCACCGCGAACGTGGCCATGAAGACCCGGCGTGACTACGTACTCGACCGCTTCGCACTCGCCGACACGCTGCGCGGCCAGAACCTCACCACCGCGTGGACCAGCGTCGGGATGGGGCGCTATCTGCTCAACTCCCTCATCGTCGTGACGGCGTCCGTGCTGCTCCTGCTGCTGTTCGGCTCGATGGCGGGTTTCGCCCTGAGCCGGCTGCGCTTCCGTGGCTCCACGGTGCTGTACCTGGCCTGCCTGGCAGGGCTCTTCGTCCCGTTCCAAGTGATCATGGTTCCGCTCGCGCGGATCATGGCCGACACCGGGCTCATCGACACGTACCCGGGGCTGATCCTGGTCTATGTCGCGCAGTTCCTGCCCTTCACGGTCTTCCTGATGACCAGCTACTACCGGACCATCCCCCAGGAGGTCATCGACGCGGCCAGAATCGACGGCAGCAGCGTCTACGGCGTCTACCGCCGGATCATGATCCCGCTCGGCGCCCCCGCCCTGCTGTCGGTGGGCATCCTCAACGCCCTCTTCTGCTGGAACGACGTGCTCATGTCGCTGGTGATGATGCCCTCGGCCGAGCACCGCACCCTCATGGTCGGCGTGACCTCGCTCCGAGGGCAGTACTCCGCCGACATACCGACCTTCGCCTCCGGAGTCCTGATCGCCGCACTTCCCGTGCTCGTCGTCTATCTCTTCCTCCAGCGCCAGATCGCCGACGGCGTCGCCGCCGGCTCCACGAAGGGCTGACATGCGGATCACCGGATATCGGACAATGGTCACGGAGCAGCACTGGGGACGTCCGGTCGGTGACGCCAACGGCGTCTACGCCGACGGGGTGGTCCCGGTACCCGTCGTCATCGTGGACACCGACGAGGGCATCTCCGGGGTCGGCCTCGGCCCGCACGTCGAGATCGATCGCATCTTCGCCGCGATCGAGGGCGAGGACCCCCGCGCCGTCGCGTCGCTCTACGACCGCATGCTGCGGCACACCTTCAAGGCCGGGCACGCGGGCCCCGTGTTCGGCACCATCGGCGCGCTGGACACCGCTCTGTGGGACATCAAGGCCAAAGCCGCCGGCCAGCCGCTGTGGCGACTGCTCGGCGGGCGCGACCGGAGAATCCCCGCATACGCCTCCGGCCTGGACATCGCGCTGACCGACGACGAACTCGCCGCCGCCTACCAGGTGTACGCCCGGCACGGGCTGCGCGCCGCCAAACTCAAGGGCGGCCTGGACATCGACCGCGACCGGGACCGGCTGTGCCTGGTCCGCGACGTGCTCACCGAAGCGGCGTACGGACGCCGGCCCGGCCTCATGCTCGACGTGAACGAGGCGTGGACCCGCAAGCAGGCCGTGCGCCACGTCAGCGAACTTGAACGCACGCTCGATCTCATCTGGATCGAGGAGCCGGTACGGCGCTGGGACACCGTGGGCCTGGCCGCGGTCACCCGCAGCGTACGGGCGTCGGTCGCCACCGGGGAGAACCTGAGCGGACTCGAACAGTGCCGCTCGATCATCGCCGCCGGAGCGGTCGACATCGTGCAGACGGCCGCCGTCTGGGGCGTCACCCACTTCCTGCGGGTCGCCACCCTGGCCCACGCCCACGACCTGCCGGTGAGCCCGGTCGGCAACAGCCCGATCGGGCTCCTGCACGCGGCGACATGCGTACCCAATCATCTGACCAGCGAGTTGCAGGACCTCACCCCACCCGTCGGTGTCTCGCTGGACCTGCACGTCGAGGACGGTGCCTTCGTCCTCGGCGACACCCCGGGTCTGGGCATCCGCGTCGACGACCGGACGATCCGGGCCGCCGCTCAGCGAATCCCGGCGGCGCCGGCGGACGGCCCACACGTACGCCCGGAACGGGCCGGGCATCGGCTGGTGCCCGATCCGGACGGAACCGCCCGTCTCATCCCCAGGTAAGGAGACACCCGTGTCCGCACCCCCCTCATCGTCGCGGAGACTTCTCTTCCGGCTCACCACGACGGCGCTGACGGTCGTCGCCACCACCGTCGTCATGGCGACCTCGGCCACCCCCGCCCGGGCCGCCACCACCACCCTCTACGCCGCACCGGCTGGGAGCGGCTCCAGCTGTAGCAGCACCCAGCCGTGCTCGCTGACCGCCGCCCAGACCGCCGTACGATCGCTCACCGCCTCCATGTCCGGAGACATCGTCGTGCAGCTCGCCGACGGCGTGTACCGCCTGTCCGCACCGCTGCGCCTGACCGCCGCCGACTCCGGCGCGAACGGCTACCGCGTCCTGTGGCAGGCGGCACCGTCGGCCCGCCCCGTGATCAGCGGCGCCCGGTCGGTCGCCGGATGGACCCTGGCGGACTCCGGGAAGAACATCTGGCGCGCCGACGTCGGCGCCGGCCGCGACAGCCGGCAGCTCTATGTCAACGGCGCCATCGCCACCCGGGCGCGCACCCAGGTCAACCGCGGCGATTTCACCGCGGACAGCACCGGGCTGAGGTTCACCAGCAGCGCCCTGTCGTATTTGAACAACCTCGCCGCCGACAGCCGCGTCCAGGTGGAGAGCGTCGGCTCGTTCACCGATCGGTACACCTCGGTGCAGAACATCGCCGGGAACCAGATCACCATGCAGCAGCCCGGCTGGAGCAACAACAACTTCGGGTACGACACGTTCACCAGTCCGCACCGGGCCGGGCCGCTGTATCTGAGCAACGCCTACGAGTTCCTCGACGCGCCGGGGGAGTGGCACCTGGACCCCGGCACCGGTGCGCTGTCCTACATCCCGCTGTCCGGGCAGAACATGAACAGCGTCAGCGTGGAACTGCCGGTGCTGGAGTCCCTGCTCCAGATCGGGGGGACGTACGCAACTCCGGCGCACCACGTCACCTTCGCCGGCATCGTGTTCACCGGCACGACCTGGCTCGGGCCGAGCAGCAACCAGGGCTACGCCGACCAGCAGACCGGCGCCTACATCGCGGGCAACTGGAGCTGGCCCGGCTTCACGTCGTGCCACAACGGCTGCCCCCAGTTCGAGGCCACCCGGCCCCACTGGTCCCAGTCGCCGGCCGCGGTGCAGGTGTCCGCGGCCAACAACGTCACCTTCACCGACGCACAGTTCGTCAACCTGGGCCAGACCGCGATCGGCATCGGCAACGACGCCAACGCCCACGGCAGCGGCGTCGGGCTCGGCGCCGCCGACATCACCGTCACGCGCTCGGAGATCGCCCGCAACTCGGCCGGCGGCATCGTCGTAGGAGGGGTGCGTGCCGACGCGCATCACCCCTCCGATCAGCGGATGACCAACCGGAACATCACCGTGAGCAACAACCGGATCCACGATCTCGGCATCGAGCACCGCGGCATCGTCTCGGTCCTGACCACGTATGTCGCCGGTGCCACGATCGCGCACAACGAGGTCTACAACCTGCCGTACACCGGTATGTCGATGGGCTACGGCTGGGGAGCCAACGACGCGGGCGGCAGCAACCACTACGCCGACCGGGGGCTGTACAACTATCAGCCGCGATACTCCACCGCGACCACCGCGGCGAACAACGTGCTCACCGGCAACTACGTCCACGACGTGATGCAGCAGATGAACGACGGCGGCTGCATCTACACGCTGTCGGCCAACCCCGGCGGGCTGATCGGCGACAACCACTGCCTGCGTACCAACGGGTACTTCGGCATCTACTTCGACGAGGGCTCGCGGTACTGGACCGCCCGTAACAACGTCCTCTCCGCGACCGGGACGTGGGCCACCGCCAACTACTGGTTCGCCGAGAACATGGGCAACTTCACGGTCACCGGCAACTGGACGGCCAACGGCAGCACCAACGTCACCAACGGCGACCGGGGCAACGTGGTGTCCGGCAACGTCACCGTCAGCGGCGGCAACTGGCCCGCCGGAGCACAGGCGGTGATCGCCTCCGCCGGGCCGCAGAGCGGCACCTCACAGCCGGCCAACGCGCAGATCGTCGGCGCCGCGTCCGGCCGCTGCCTCGAGATCAGCGGCTCCAGTACGGCCAACGGCACCCAGGCACAGCTGTGGGACTGCAACGGCCAGACCAACCAGCGATTCACGCACACGGCCGGCAGGCAGCTGACGGTGTACGGCACCAAGTGCCTCGACGCGTCCGGCAACGGTACCGCCAACGGCACCCCAGTGATCATCTGGGACTGCAACGGCCAGGCCAACCAGCAGTGGAACGTCAACGCCAACGGGACGATCACCGGCGCGCAGTCCGGACTGTGCGTGGACGCCAGCGGCAACGGCACCGCCAACGGGACCAGGATCCTGCTCTGGACGTGCAACGGAGGCACGAACCAGCGGTGGAGCGTGCGCAGCTGAGCCGCGACCGTTCTAGCCGGCACCCCGGCGGGCAGCCGTGCCCGCCGGGGTGCCGGCGGATGCGGCAAGCTGGGGCGGTGAACGTCCACGAGCGAGCCGCCGGGATCCGGCTTCCGCGGTCGCAGGCCGGTTCGAGCCCGCAACACCTGCTGGCCACCGTCCTCGGCGAGTACCTGGACTCCGCGGAGGCCGGGCTTCCGTCCAGCGCGGTCATCGCCATCCTGGCGGAGTTCGGTATCAGCGAGTCCAGCGCGCGTGCGGCGCTTTCCCGGCTGACGGGCCGTGGTCTGATCGAGTCGCGGGGCAACGGCCGGATGCCCGTGTACCACCTCACCGCCCAGGCGATCGCCGGGCATCACGCCCACATGCGGCGATTCTTCGAGTTCGGGAGCCGTTCGCCGCAGGGGACCGGTGACTGGGTCATGGCATCGTTCTCTATTCCGGGTTCCGGTCAGGGGATCCGTCATGCGGTACGCCGATCATTGACGGCTTTGCGGATGGTGGGGCTGTACGACAGCGCCTGGATCCGGCCGGGCGCCGAGACCCGGCCGGTGCGCGAGGCGCTGGACGCGATCCTGCGCGACGTCGCGGGGGCCAGATGGTCGGTCATGACCGTGCGCTTCGACCAGGAGGACGGCCCGCACGGTCCGGCGGCGGCCTACGACCTGCCCGGACTGGCCGCGGAGTACCGGGATTTCATCGAGCGGTTCGCGGACCTGCGCACGGCAGTACGCGACACCGGGGTGCAGCCGTCGCGGGCGCTGGTGGCCCGGACCTCCGTCATGGACTCGTGGCGCCGCTTCCCCGAGATCGATCCGGATCTGCCGGACCACCTGCTGCCCGCGTCGTGGCCCCGGCGACAGGCCCGGGAGACGTTCCTGGAGATCCACACCGCACTCGGTGGTCTGGCCCAGGCGCGTCTCGTCGAGGTTGCCGCACCGTACTGGCCTGACGCGGCCGAGTGGATCACGCACTTCGATGCAACTTCCGAAACTTCCGGGATATAAGTGGCGCCTGACCTGCGCATCCTTTCGCATTGACACATCTCGTTACGAGAGTGATAGTTACTGCACGAACCCCCATTCATCGGTAAGCCTGAATGCGCTGCCGTGTTCGCCGTACCGTCTCTGGAGGCGAAGTGAAGAGAAGATTCAAGATCGTTACGGGCCTCGCCGCGGTCGTCATCGCGGCTGCCACCGGCATCCTGGCGCTCGGAGTGCCACCCGCCGACGCCGCGGTGGGTGGCTCCGGTCCGTACCCGGCCGACTACGAGACCTCGTCCGGCCTGCCCAATCACACCATCTACCGGCCGCAGAACCTGCCGGCCGAGAAGCTGCCCGTGTTCGTCTGGGGTAACGGCGGCTGCTCGGGCAACGGCCTGTCGCAGCAGAACTTCCTGCGTGAGATCGCCTCGCACGGCTTCCTGGCGATCGCCAACGGCGCCCCGAACGGCTCCGGCTCCACGACGGCCCAGCAGCTCACCCAGTCCATCGACTGGGCCGTCGCGGAGAACTCCCGGTCCGGCAGCAAGTACTACGGCAGGCTCGACACGACCCGGATCGCGGCCGGAGGCTTCTCCTGCGGCGGGCTGGAGGCGTACGCCGTCTCCGGCGACCCGCGGGTCACCACGACGACCATCTTCAGCAGCGGCCTGCTCAACGATGCCGACGACTACCAGCTCAGGAGGCTGACCAGACCGATCGCCTACTTCATCGGCGGGCCCAGTGACATCGCGTACCCGAATGCGATGGACGACTGGGGCAAACTCCCGGCCACCCTGCCCGCCTTCATGGGCAACCTGAACGTCGGCCACGGCGGCACCTATGACCAGACCAACGGCGGTGAGTTCGGCCGGGTGGCGGTGCTCTACCTGAAGTGGCGGCTCAAAGGCGACACCACCGCCGGATCCCAGTTCGTCGGCCCCGACTGCGGGCTGTGCCGGAGCCAGTGGCAGGTCCAGCAGAAGAACCTCACCCTCGACGGCGGCACCCCGCCGACCTCACCGTCTCCGTCGGTCCCGCCCTCCGGTTCGCCCTCGACGGCTCCCGGCTGTTCCGCGGCGTACCGGGTGCAGGACCAGTGGAGCGGCGGCTTCGTCGCCGGCGTCGTCGTCACCGCCGGAAACGCGGCGATCAACGGCTGGCGGGTGTCCGTCACCCTGCCCGGCGGGGCGGCGGTCACCTCGGTGTGGAACGCCGTGGGCACCGGCACCAGTGGCACGGTGACCATGGCCAACGCGCAGTACAACGGGCGGCTGGCCGCGGGACAGACGGCCGGTTTCGGATTCCAGGGCACCGGAACGGGTGCCGGGGCCACCGTCTCCTGCACCGCGAGCTGAGATATCGGACGAGGACCGCCCGACCTCACGGCCGGGCGGTCCTCCGCACGGAGGGTTACGGAAGGACCCAGCGCTGGTTGTCGCCGGCGAAGCAGTCCCAGATCTGCAGCTTGGTGCCGTCGGCCGAGGACGGGCCCGCGGCGTCCAGGCACTTGCCCAGCGAACGCAGCGTGCCGTCGCTGTTCGCGGCCCACTGCTGCGCCGCCGTGCCGTTGCACGTGTAGATCTGGACCTTGGTTCCGTTGGCATTCGACGCGGCGTTCACGTCCAGGCACTTGCCGAAGGCACGGACCGTGCCGTCCGAGCCGACGGTCCAGGTCTGGGCCGTCGTGCCGTTGCAGGTGTACAGCTGAACCTGCGTGCCGTCGACAGACGACGCGCCCGCGACGTCGACGCACTTGCCGCCGATACCGGTGATCCGGCCCGAGCGCTGCGGACCGGAGCCCGCGTCACCCGCGCCCGCCCACACGTACGTCCCCGTGGTCTTGGCCGGAAGGGTGCCGGTGAACTGGCGGCTGCCGGCGCGCAGCGTGAAGGTCTGGTTCGAGGCCGTCTGGTTGACCACCACGGTGACCAGGGAGTTGTCCGGGTTCACGAACGCCACGTTGGTGACCGTGCCGGTCGTCCCGTAGCCGGTGGCGACGCGCTTGGCTCCGGCCTGCACGAACTTCGAGAACTGCGCCACCATGTTGAAGTCCGGGGTCTTCCAGAACGTGTCGGGGTTCGACGTGCTCTGCACCAGCATCGTCGGGTCGGGCGCGCCGCTCCAGCGCTCGGGGGAGCGGTTCTGGTCGAGCATCGAGACCCAGCCCTGGTAGATGGTGGACTGGTTGCGGAAGTACTGCACGATCCGGTCGGCGCCCTCGGTGCCCCAGACCGAGCGCTCGGTCATCAGCACGTCCTTGTCCGGGAACTGCGCCTTGACGGTCGCCATCGCCGACGGGTCGCCGGCATAGTCGTGGAAGGCGATGCCGTCGACCGAGGAACGGGCGTCGGCGGTGAGAACCCCTTGGGCGTACGACACGCCCTCGCTGAAGTTGTGGTCGAAGGCCCAGATCCTGGTGCCGCCGAGACCGTTGTTCGCCAGTTCGGCCCGCAACGCGATGGCGAGACGCCGTTCCTGGTCGGCGGTGACCCGCATGCCGGGGTAGTCGGCCGGCTCGAACAGCGGCTCGTTCTGCAGGGTCAGGCCGTAGATCGGGATGCCCTGCGCCACGTACGCCTGAATGCTCTTGCGATAGTAGGCCGCCAGCGTGGGGATGTACTGATCGAGCAGGCTGCCGGTGATCAGCGAGTTGCTGCTCTTCATCCACGCCGGCGCCGACCACGCGCTCGCGAAGATCTTCAGGTTCGGGTTGATCGCCAGCGCCTCGCGCAGCGTCGAGATGATCTTGTAGTCGATGTCGCGCTGGATCGAGAACCGCGACAGCGACGGGTCGGCGGCGCCGTCGTTGTAGGTGTAGAAGTCGTGCGAGGTGAAGTCACTGGTCCCGAACGTGATCCGGGCGATGTTGAAACCGGCCCCGGCGCTCGGGTCGAGCATCGTGCGCAGGGCGTTCGTGCGGCCGGCCGCGCTCATCCGCGACAGGTTGTAGATCGTCGACTCCTCCAGCGAGGACCCGACTCCCAGGATCGTCTGAAACTTCTGGTTCGTGTCGACCGCGATCGTGGTGTTGCCGGAGGCCGCGGCGGTGGTGATGTCGGCCTGCCTGCTGAGCTGGTACGGGGTGCCGGCCAATCCGGTGGCGGGATTGGAGTACCAGTTGGCGTTCTTCGGCTCGTAGCCGGCTGTGCGTGACTCTGAGCTGAACCACACCTGCACGCTGGCGGCGGGGGCCGCCTGAACGCTCTGGGGGACGAGCAGACCTGAGGCGGCGAGCAGGCCCGCCACTAGGCCCGCGGAGCGGGGACGGATCATTCGGCGGTGGCCCTCCGATGCGATCGAAACCGTAAAGAAACTGAACGGAAATACTTCCGCCGGGATCGAATCGAAGTCAATGGAACCGCCGCCCGGCACCGAGGTGCGGTGTCGAAAACCTTTGAAACACCGCAGGCCTCGGTACGCGGGCCAGGCGCGCCTAACTCACGTAGCGGTACACGTCAGGGTAGTGCCGGCGCCCGCGCCGGAGCTCTGGAAACCGAACTCGGTGAACTGCCCGGCCGCGATCCTGCCGTTGTAGCCGACATTGGCGAACTGCACGGTGCCGCTCGTCCCGCTGCGCTCGGCGTTCCAGTGATTGGTGACGGCGGCGCCGGCGGGCAGTCCCGCGGTGATACGCCAGCCGTTGATCGCCGAGGATCCCGCGGTGACCCGCACGGTGGCGACGAACCCACCGGTCCAGGAGTTGAGCGACACGCTCGCGGAGCACCCGGACGGGTCCGTGGGTGTGCTCGGGGAGACCGACACGGACGGCGACACCGAGGCCGACGCCGACGGTGAGACCGGCGGGGAACTCGGATTCACGCCCGAGCGGCCCTTGTTGAGCTCGTCGAGCACAGCGCTGTAGGCGGCCTTCTTCTGGTAGTTCCCGCTGCCGCCGGTGAACAGCAGGCCCCTCTCGGAGGAGCGCCACGACTCGCTGTCGGCGATGCCCCACACGGTGATGCCGGTGCACCGGGCGACGTTCAGGCAGGCGCGCACGACCTTGCGGTAGTTGTTGGCCTGCCCCTGCCCGATGTCGTTGTTGCTGAGGTCGTCGTCGATGTCGAGCTCGGTGATGTGCACCTCGACGCCCAGGTCGGCGAACCGCTGGATGTTGGCCTGCAGGTCGTCGGAGATGATGCTGTTCGGGTTGTCGTTGAAGTGCGCCTGGAAACCGACGCAGTCGATCAGGCGCTCGGTGCCCTGCGTGTACGCCCGGACGATGTCGTAGAGCGCCTGCGCCTTGTTGTTGCGCGCGCCCCCGCTGACCGTCAGGCCCTCGACGTCGTAGTCGTTGATGCACAGCTTCGTGGTCAGGCCGTTCTGCTGCACGACCTCCTTGGCCCGCCGGAAGGAATCGCGGATCACGTCGGTGTCACCGGCGTCGACGTAGTCACCGTCGCCGTTGGCATCCCGGCTCAGACTGTGCGGCCACTGGGTACGGCGCCGGCCGTTGTTGTTGTCGTCGAGCGCCTCGTTGACGACGTCCCAGTACGCGATCCGGCTGCCCCACCGGGTGATCGCGTTGCCGATGAACGTGTTGAGCGTCGCCTGGCTCGTGCCCTGCAACTGGCCCGCCTGGGAGTGCCAGACCAGCGTGTGTCCCCGTACCAGCATGTTGTTGGTCTGTGCGTAGTTGACCAGGGTGTCGGCGTTGCCGGTGTTGCGCAGCCCGCCGCTGGACGTGGCGATCGAGTCGGGTTTCATGTCGTTCTCGGGCGTGAGCTGCCCGAACTCCTGGTTCACGATGGAGCTGAGCCGTCCCGGCGAGGCGGCGACGCCGAAGAAGAGCCCGGCCTTCGCCGCCGCGGCGCGAAGGGTGGTCTCGGCGGCCAGGGCAGGCACCTTGCCCACGGCCACCGCGCCGCCGCCGGCCAGGACCGCGACGGCCAGCGCCGCCACCACCGACCGGATTCTGACGCGGCCAGAGGGGTCTGTCACGAGGCTCTCCTTCTCTGCTCGGTGTCGCGCCGGGCACTCGACGACATTGACTGTCATGAGTCTGTAATCGAGACGCTAACACGCGAAACATTGAAAGTCTCGGCAGTCGATCGCAATTACCGCACGCGATCTGAGTGCCATCGGAGGGCCGCTGTTGCGGCCCTCCGCAGCGAAAAGATCGCAAGATTCGCCGAAACTATCGGAGTCGCCCGGCTATACCCGCTGGAGCTGGAAACGTTGGTTGGCGCCGGTGCCGGGAGTCCACAGGGAGATACGTGTGCCGTCGGTCGTGGCGGCCTGCCACACGTCCATGGCCAGCCCGCTCTGGCGGTTCACCAGCCGGACCACCCCGCCGCCCTGGTCCTCCACCCGCCACTGCTGAGCGGTGGCGCCGGTGTCGGGCTGCTGGGTGATGTCGGCGCCGGTGGCGGTGCCGGCGGCCTGCAGTACCAGGCCGCTGTGCCGGGCCCGGATCCGGTGGTACCCGCCGTCTGCGGCCACGAAGTCGAACTGCTGGTTGAGCGCGCTGGTGACCTGCCACTGGATCAGCTGCGCCCCGGCGGCGGCCGACGCGCCGTTGATGTCGGCGGCCTTGCCGCTGTGCTGGGCCACCAGCCGGTAGTACACCCCGGTCTCGACCGGTCCCTGCCGCGCCGCCGACGCGCGGTAGACGTGCCCCGCCTGGCCCGCGAACTCGACGAGGTCGGTCTCGCGCCGCGTCGGTGGCACCACGGCACCGCTCGTCTCGTCGCGCAGCTCGAAGGTGCCGGTGAAGACCCGGCCGCGGACGCGGACCGTGCCGGAGCGGTCCGGCGTGATGACGAACTCGGTCCGGGAGGCGTCCCAGGAGGCGCCCACCGTGTACCCGCCGCGGGCACGTAGACCGGTGACGCTTCCGGCCGGCCAGGCCGACGGCAGCGCCGGCAGGACGTGCAGTTCGCCGTTGTGGCTGTGCAGCAGCATCTCGGCGATCCCGGAGGTGGCGCCGAAGTTTCCATCGATCTGGAACGGCGGGTGCAGGTCGAACATGTTCGGTGCGAGCCGGTCGGTCCGGATCAGATCGCGCAGAAGCTTGTGGGCGCGGGCACCGTCCTCCAGCCGGGCCCAGAAATTGATCTTCCACGCGAGTGACCAGCCGGTCCCGTCGTCGCCGCGCAGCTCCAGCGTCTGCCGCGCGGCCTGGTACAGCTGCGGTGTCCCGCGCCGGGTGATCTGGTTGCTGGGATGCAGGCCGTAAAGGTGGGATACGTGCCGGTGGTTGCGCTCGGTCTCGACCCAGTCGGCGAGCCACTCCTGGATGTTGCCGCGGGAGCCGACCCGGGTCGGTGCCAGCCGGTCCCGTGCCGCCAGGACCTGGGTACGGAAGGCGGCGTCCACACCCAGCGTCTCAGCGGCCCGCGCCACGCCGTTGAACAGATCGCGCAGGATCTGGTTGTCCATGGTCGGCCCGGCACACACGCTGGCGTTCGTATGGTGAGCCAGTTCCGGCGAGTTGGACGGGTTGGTGACCAGATAGCCGAGCGAGGGGTGGGTCACCAGCGAGTCGAGGAAGAACTGCGCGGCACCCTTCATCGCGGAGTAGTTGGCCCGCAGGAACTCGGCGTCGGAGGTGAACAGGTAGTGATCCCAGATCATCGTGGCCAGCCACGCGCCGCCGGTCGGCCACATGCCCCAGAACGCGCCGTCGACGACCGACGACCCGCGCCAGGCATCGGTGTTGTGGTGGGTCACCCACCCGCCCGCGCCGTACTGCACGGTCGCGGTGCGGGCGCCGGTGACCGCCAGATCCTTGATCATGTCGAACACCGGCAGGTGACACTCGGCGAGGTTGGTGGTGTCGGCCGGCCAGTAGTTCATCGGCAGGTTCGCGTTGACGGTGTACTTGGAGTCCCACGACGGGGCCATCTCCTGGTTCCACAGGCCCTGCAGGTTCGCCGGCTGGGTGCCCGGCCGCGACGAGGCGATCAGCAGGTACCGCCCGTACTGGAAGAGCAGGGCGGCGAACTGCGGGTCGGTCTGCGAGGCGTGCTGGGCGATGCGTACGTCGGTGGTCTGGTCGGCCGCCGCCGTACGCCCCAGGTCGATCGTCACCCGGTTGAACAGCGCCTGGTGGTCGGCGACATGCCGGGCCTGAAGCTGGTCGAAGCCGACCGTGCGAGCCGCGGCCAGGTGCCGCCGCGCGATGCCCTGATAGTCACCGTTGACCGTCCGGTAGTTCACGTAGCTCGAGCCGATGGACACCAGCACGGTGACGCCGGTGGCGCCGGAGACCCGCAGGGTGCCGCCCGAGCTGCTGACCGTGCCCCCGGTGACGCTCGCTGCGGCCAGGGCGAGGAACCGGACCGACCCGGTCTTGCCCTCCATGGAACCGGAGATGCCGTCCAGGCCGATCGTCGTCGAGTCGGGGCTGGACACGGTCGTCCGCTGCGGGCTGTCGAACGTGGCGCTGAACGTGATGGCGCCGGCCCGGTCGGCCGTGAGCCGGATCGCCACCACCTGGTCGGGCGCGCTGGCGAACACCTCCCGTTGGAAACGGACCCCGTTCAGCACGTACGAGGTGGTCACCGTGGCCGTCGTCAGGTCGAGCGTCCGCGTGTACTGCGAAGCGCCACCGGCGCTCCCGAAGGCCAGCCGCAGGTTACCCACCGGCTGGTAGGCGAGCTGCCCGGCGGGATTGCCGAGCATCGTCTGGTTGATCAAGTCCTGGGCCGGGACCCACTGGTCGGCGAAGACCCGGCGCCGGATCTCCGCGAGGTTGGCCGCGCCCTGGGTGTTGGCCGAGTCGTACGGTCCGCCGGCCCACACGGTGTCCTCGTTGAGCTGCAGCCGTTCGGTGTCGACGTCGCCGAACACCATGGCGCCGAGCCGTCCGTTGCCGACGGGCAGTGCCCTCAGCCAGTCCGTTCCGGCGCCCTCGTCGTACCGCAGCGCCAGGTCCCCGGGTGCCATCGCCGCCGAGCCGGCCTGGGCGGCCGCGGCCCACCCGGCCGGCAGCAGCGTGGCCCCGGCCCCGGCCATCCCGGCCGCGAGCAGCTTCCTGCGAGTCACGTCGGTCACGGCAGAACCCACCTCTGGTTGGCGGCGCCGTGGCAACTCCAGATGATCAGTTGGGTGCCGTCGGCGGTGCTGGCGCCGTTGGCGTCCAGGCATCGGCCCGAAGCGGCGTGGACCAGGGATCCGTTGCTGCCGGCGGTCCAGTTCTGCCCGGCCGCGCCGGTGCAGGTCGACAGCTGGACCAGTCCGCCGTTCGCGGTGCTGCCGCCGGCCACGCCCATACACTTGCCGAGCGACCGCAGGGTGCTCCCGTTGACCGTCCACTGCTGGTTGGCGCCGTTGGTGCAGGTCCACAGCTGGATCTTGGTGCCGTCGGCCGAGCTGTTCCCGGCGACGTCGACGCATTTGCCCGTGGAGCTGGTGATCCGGCCGACCCGGGGTGTCGTACCGCCCAGTTCCTTGATCCGGACGTTGCGGAACGAGACGTCGTCACCGGTGCCGTGGTTCTGCAGCCCGATGTGGCCCGAGGTGAGCGAGCGCGCCGGATCCGTGTTGGTGAAGTCGTTGATCCGTACGCCGTTCAGGAAGACCTGCAGCCGCTCGCCCTCGACCAGCAGCTCGTAGGTGTTCCACTCACCCGGCGGGTTCAGCGCCGCGTCTCGGGCGGCGATGTCGGCCGACTTGACGCCGTAGACCGCGCCGGTGGTCCGGTCGGTGGCGTCGGTGGCGTCGATCTGCACCTCGTAGCCGCTCGCCAGAGCCGCGTCCGGGGTGCTGCCGGCCGGGAAACCGATCACCACGCCGGAGTTGTCGTCGCCCGGCATCATCCAGTCGAGCTTGAGTGAGTAGGAGCCGAACTCCTTGGCGCTGTACCACAGCATGCCCATCCCGCCGGACGAGGTCAGCGTGGCGTTGCTGTTGCCGAACGAGCCCGGCCCGGCCTGGGACCAGCCGGTGGTGGAACCGTTGTAGAGGGTGGTGTAGCCGGTCTCGGGACGGCAGTCGGCTTTCGTCCGGTTGGCCGCGTACCGGATCCCGCCGAGGATCAGCGCCCGGAAGCCGGCCTCGCTGTAGCTTGCCTGGGTGTGGCCGGCGCCGGTGTAGAACGAGCGGCCGCCCTGGTAGCTCTTGCACCAGGTGTGCGGGTGGTCGCCGCCCATGGTGCCGCCGGAATAGCTCGACTCGTCCAGGGTCGACAGCACCCGGGCCGACGAGCGGGGGTTGGTCCGGAAGTTGTACCACTCGTCGGTGCGGGTCGCCGCCGGGGCGAGTCCGGCGGTGGCCGCGTGCGCCCGGTTCTCCGTCCGGACGGTCGCCTGCTGGATCGCCGGGTGCGAGGCGAAGTACGCGCCCACCAGTTCGCCGTAGAACGGCCAGTCGTACTCGGTGTCCGATGCCGAGTGCACGCCCACGTAGCCGCCACCGGCCCTGATGTAGTTCTCGAAGGCGGTCTGCTGGGTGGCGTTGAGCACGTCGCCGGTGGTGTTGAGGAAGACGACGGCTTCGAACTGAGCCAGGTTGGTGGCGTTGAACTGGCCGGCGTCCTCGGTGGCGGTCACCGTGAAGCTGTTGGCCGCCCCCAGATCCCGAACCAGCTGGATACCTGCCGGGATCGCGTCGTGCCGGAAGCCGGCGGTCCTGGAGAACACCAGGACGTCGTACGGCGTGTCGGCCGCCCTCGCCGGTGTGCCGCCGGTGCCCGCGACGGTCAGCAGCACCGCTGCCGCGACGCCGAGGACGTGGCGTGTGAGTGATCGCATGGCCGGGATTCCTCTCATGGCAGGGTCCAGCGCTGGTTGGTGCCGCCGTGGCAGGTCCAGATGATCAGCTGTGTTCCGTTGGCGGAGCTGGCGCCGTTGGCGTCGAGGCACTTGTTCGACGCGCCGTTGACCAGGGAACCGTTGGTCCCCGCCGTCCAGTTCTGCGCCGCCGCGCCGGTGCAGGTCGACAGCTGCACGAGGCTGCCGTCGGCCGTGGCCCCGCCGGCCACGCCCATGCACTTGCCCAGCGCCCGCCAGGTGCTCCCGGTGCGGGTCCACTGCTGGTTGGTGCCGCTGTTGCAGGTCCACAGCTGGATCTTGGTGCCGTCCGTGGACGCTCCGCCGTTGACGTCGACGCAGGAGCCGCCCGCCCCGACGATCCGGCCGGTGCCGCCGCTGGGCGGGGCCGCGCCGAAGGTGAACGCGTCCAGGTCGAACAGCGTCCCGGAGCCTCCCTGGAAGGTCAGGTACAGGGTGCTGGTGCCGGCCGGGACATTGGACAGGGTCGTCGAGACCTCGGTGAAGGTCTCGTAGCTGCCGGTGACCGGAACGGTGACGGAGCCGAGCACGGTGCCGGTGGCCGATCCGGCGCGCACCGAGATCGTGCCGCCGGCGCCGCCGGACGAGACCCGGGCGGTGAACCGGTTCTCGCCGGCGAGGGAGTAACGCTGGAACGCGATCCAGTCGCCGCTCTGGATGTCGCCGACGGTCTGTCCACCCTCGGCGGTCGTCTTGCTGTACAACGACGTGCCGGACTGGGTGTTGCGGTGCTCGGCCTGCCGGTGCCGTGGCTGCAGGATCTGCTGCGTGTGCGTGGTCAGCGCGGGCTGGCCGCCGGCGCCCTGGTCGGTGTACTCGGCGTCGAACACCGCGTACAGGTTGGCGGCCGTGTCGTGTTCTCCGTCGGCCGGGATCTGCAGTGTTCCCGAGCATCCGGTGCTCGAGGTGATGGGGTGCGCGTGGTCGTCGTGGCCGAGGTAGTAGCTCAGCTTCACCCGGCCGCAGTCGACGGCGCCGTCCTCGGGGTCCGAGACCGTGATCGTGTACGGCACGTTGTCACCGAAGCTGAACAGTGCCCCGTCGGCCGGTGTGTTCAGCACGACCGTGGGAGCGGTGTTGCCGACGGTGACCGTCGTCGAGGCGGTGGCGGTGAGGCCGGCGGGATCTCTCACGGTGAGGGCCACGGTGCGCACGCCCGCGGTGGTGTAGGTGTGGCTGGGGTTGGCCGCTGACGAGGTGCCGCCGTCGCCGAAGTCCCAGGCGTAGCTGAGAGCGCCGCCTTCGGGGTCCGACGAGCCGCTCGAGGAGAAGTTGACGGTCAGCGGCACCGCCCCGGACGAGGGGTTGGCCGCGAGACGGGCGATCGGCGCCTGGTTGTTGCCGGCCCCGGTGTACTCGATGCGGTACAGGGCGGAACTGGCGTCGCCGCTGCCCCAGCCGGTGCCGTAGTCCAGCACGTACAGGGCTCCGTCGGGGCCGAACGCGCTGTCCATGACCTGCGTGCCGCGCCACGGGAAGGCATTGATCTGCCCGGCCGATCCGTCGGCGTTGACGTCGATGTTCTTGATCCAGCGCCGGCCGAACTCCATGGCGAGGAAGTGCCCGTCCATGGCGGCCGGGAACTTGACCGTGGACGGGTTGGCCGCGTCGTACCGGTAGACCGCGCCGCCCATCGGCGACTCCGACCCGCAGCCGAACGCGGCCAGCGAGCAGTTGTCGTACCTGATCCACGCGGGGCGCGCGGCCGGCAGGTTGGTCAGGCCGGTGTTGCGCGGCGAGTTGTTCACCGGTGCGGCGCAGTTGAACCGGCTTCCCGAAGGGCCCGACGGGAACGTGTAGTCCACGTAGGTCTCGTTCGTCGTGTTCGAGCCGGTGCAGTAGGGCCAGCCGTAGTTGCCGGCGGAGGTGATGCGGTTGAATTCCACCTGGCCCGCCGGTCCGCGCGTCGAACTGGTCGTGCCGGCGTCGGGTCCGTAGTCACCGACGTACAACACGCCGGTCGCCTTGTCGACGCCGATCCGGAACGGGTTGCGCAGGCCCATCGCGTAGATCTCCGGCCGGGTCTGTGCGGTCCCCGGGGCGAACAGGTTGCCCGAGGGGATCGAGTACGTGCCGTTCGCGTTCACCTTGATCCGCAGGACCTTGCCGCGCAGGTCGTTGGTGTTGCCGGCGGTGCGCTGGGCGTCGTAGACGGGGTTGCGGTTGCTGCGCTCGTCGATGGGCGTGTAGCCGCCGGAGTCGAACGGGTTCGAGTCGTCACCGGTGGACAGGTAGAGGTTCCCGGCCGCGTCGAAGTCGATGTCGCCGCCGACGTGGCAGCACATGCCCCGGTTCGTCGGGACCTCCAGCACGGTCACCTGGCTGCCCGTGTTGAGGGTGAAGTCGGCGTTGAGCGTGAACCTCGACAGCCGGTTGACCCCGTTCCACGCGGAGAAGTCCGTGCCGGTCGCCGGGGCGTCACCACCGGGAGTGGACAGCGGTGGCGCGTAGAAGAGGTAGATGAACCGGTTGGTGGCGAAGGCGGGGTCCACCCCCACGCCCTGCAGGCCCTCCTCGTCGTGGGTGTACACCTGCAGCGTGCCGATCACGGAGGTGACCCCGGCCGCGGTCGTCCGGCGCAGGACGCCGTTGCGGGCGGTGTGCAGAACCGAGCGGTCCGGCAGGACCGCCATCGACATCGGCTCGCCCATCTCCGAGACCCCTCGGGCGAGTTCGACCTGCTGGAAGTCGGCGGCGTTGACCGGATGAGCGGTCGCCGGCGAGGCAGGGCCGAGAACTGTCGCCACCATGCCGGCGGCGGTAAGGACGGCGGTCACTGCCGCTGTCATCGCGCGTCTTCCCATGGGCTGGTCACACCTTCGTCAACGTCACGAGTAATCATTCATATGACGTCTGATGTTATTCGTGGCATAGACGCTAGTCAATGAAATGGGGACGTCGGCCAGACCGGGCCCGCCGCGGCCCGGCCTGGCCGACGTCGTCTGTCACCGGCAGGCGGATCCGTTGAGCGTGATCAGCTCCGGCGCCGGGCTCGGGCCCCCCGGGGTGGTGGCGTTGAACCCGAAGTACACCGTCTGCCCCGGCTGGATCCGCCGGTTGGTGGGATTCCTGGCGGTCACCGTGGCGCCGTCCTGCGTCGCCGCCGCCGACCACGCCTCACGCACCCGCTGGCCACCGAGGAAGGCGAACCGTGCGGTCCAGCCGTCGATCACCGTGCTGCCGGTGTTGGTCAGCGTGACCTGCGCGGTGAAACCGCCGTTGCCCTGCCACGGCCCGTAATCGGTGTAGGTCGCGTCGCACGACACCCCGGCGGCCGGCTGCCCGGTGCCCTGGTCGGCGAGGAACGAGGCCACCCACGCGAGCGCCGAGTTCCAGTTGATCGCCACCTCGTTCGTCGCATACGACTCGATGTGGTCGACGTAGCAGAACATCGGCTTGCAGCCCTCCAGCAGATCCTTGGCGTACGGGTCGTCGAGGCTCGCGTTGGCGCCGCCGGCCAGCGAACCCGCCGGAGGATGCGGCGTGGACGCGTCCGCCTGGTGCGCGAAGATCCGGCTGTGCTGGTTCTGCGAGAACTTCTCGCCCCAGCCGGTGACGTACGACTGGTTCAGCGCGTTGCGCCCGAAGACGTAGTCGACGCCCTGCAGCGCCCCGTCCCGATACTTGACGTCACCGGTCAGGTCGTACGCCGTGGCCAGCACCTGGACGTTGTTGAGGACGTTGCTGTTCGCGCCCCAGAAGTAGCTGCCCGCGTTGCCCGGCATGGGCAGCCCGTACGCCTGCGCCTTCAGCGTCGCCAGGTAGCTGTCGGCGGCGTCCGCGACCGACTGCCGCACGCGCTGCCGGTCGGCCGTCGGGAGCAGGTTGGGCACCGTGGCCAGATCGAGCCGGCCCAGAGCGGCCGTGCTGCCCCAGCCGAAGCCGGTGGCGGCGAAGACGTCGCCCGTGTGGTGCGGGCTGGCCGAGAGATCGGTCAGGAACGCCTGCTCGGCGGTGCTCAGGTACAGCTCCGCGGCAGCCCAGTAGAACTCGTCACTGACGTCGTTGTCGCCATACCCGCCGCCACCGCCACCGAGGTCCTGCGCGATCTTCGCGGGGTTCGCCTTCGCCGCCGCGTACGCCGTACGCGCCGCGCTCAGGCAGCGACCGGAGAACGCCGCGTCGTACGGCGCGAACAGCCGCGCGCACTGTGCCGCGGTCGCCGCCAGGTTCAGCGTGGCCGCCGTCGAGACCGGGTGCAGTTCCCGCTGCTCCGGGTCGTCCTCGGGCTGCATCGGGATGCCGGTCCAGTTGGCGTCGTGCATCTTGTGGTGCGCCATCCCGGCGAATTGCTTCCCGGCCGGCACCTGCATCCGCATCAGGAACTCCAGTTCCCAGCGGGCCTCGTCGAGGATGTCCGGCACCTTGTTGCCGCGCTCGGGTACCCGCAGCGTGCTGTCGGCCAGCGCGGCGCCGTGCCCGGCGGTGACCGCCGTCTTCGTGCGCTCGAACGTGCTCATCAGCTGCTGCACGGCGATGCCGCCGTTGACCACGTACTTGCCGTGGTCGCCCGCGTCGTACCAGCCGCCACGCACGTCCAGCCGGTAGTCGCAGGCGCCGGCGCGGCAGGGCACGTCGGTGTCGCCGCGGTTCGGTGCCACGCCGAGGTGTCCGGCCGGGCGGGCGTACTGCTCGCCGACCAGGTCGCCGTCGATCGCGATGCCGCTGCGCTGGATGTAGAAGAACTGCAGGGCGTCGGAGCGCAGCTGCTGGTAGACGGTGCCGGAGATGTCGAACGGGTGGCTGGTCTGCCCGTCGGCGACCAGCGTGTAGCCGGTGCCTGCGGTGCGGAACGAGGTGAAGTCGATGCTGTGCACGTTCTGCCCGGACGCCGCGTCCACGCCGCGCGGCGTACTGGTGCCGTCGGCGACCACATCACCGCCCGCGTTCCTCAGCTGCCAGGGCAGCGCCGCGGAGGCGTCGGTGACGACCGTCGCGTTCTTCGGTCCGGCGGGCAGGTAGCCGACCTGATTGACCCGGACCCGCGGTCCGGTCTCCGGCACATACGGCGGCTCCTCCTCGCCGCCGATCAGGGAGACGTTGTCCAGGCAGATGGTGTACGCCTCCGCGCCGCCGCCGAGCTGGAAGGCGACCTGACCCTCGGCCGTGCCGGCGGAGGCGGTGAACGTGTACTCGAAGTGCTGCGAGCTCGCGGTGAGCGCCACATCGCGAGACAGGAACGAGGTGTACGGCTCCGCCCCCAGCTGCACGTTCGCCCGGACGGTCGCGCCCGGCGCCGCGGAGGCGTCGAACGCGAACGTGTACGACGACCCCGCGACCAGGTCGACCCCGTTCTGCCCGATCCCGGCGTCCCACGGGTTCGCCAGCCCACCCGGCACCGCCGAGCACAACCGGCCGTCGTCGGTGGTGGTGGATGTCGTGCCGTACGAGTACCAGCCCGAGCTGCCCTCGGCGAAGTCCCCGTTCTCGATCTGCTCCGGCCCGCCCGGCGGCGCGGCCTCGTCACTGGTGAGGCTCACGTCATCGAGGCAGAACGTGAACGGGTCCGCGCCGCCGCCGAGCTGGAAGGTCAGGGTGCCGTTGGACGAGTCGAGCCCGGCCGTGAACTCGTACGCGAAGGTCTGTGCCGTTTCGGTGAGCGCGACGGTGCGCGACAGCGCCGTGGTGTACGGCGCCTCATTGAGCTGGACGTTGGCCCGGACACTGACCGGCTCGCTGGCCGAGGCGCGGAAACTGAGGGCGTACGCGGCCCCGTCGATCAGCGGGACGTCGTTGTGGCCGAGGCTGACGTCCCAGGCGTTGGCCGTGCCGCCGGGAATCTCGGCGCACAACCGGCCGTCGACGACCGACATGGGCGCGTTCTCGGTGGACCACCAGCCGGTGGTTCCCGAGCCGAAGGATCCGTTGGGGATGTGCTGGACCGGCTCGGCGGCGGCCGGGACCGCTGCCAGAACTGTCGACGCGAGGACGGCGGCCGCCGACGCCGCGAGCGCCGCGATGGCCTGCCGAGGTCGATGTGGATTCACGGGGGTCCTTCCGATGGCCTGCAACTCGGTCTGGGAGCGCTCCCAGAACTGCCTCGATTGTTACCACCGGATTAATCGACGTCAATGACAGTAGCGGGGTCGGGCCGGACGGGCGGGTCCAGGAGCCCTGGGAGGAACCCGCCCGTCCGGTGCCTGTCACACCTGGCCGAACCGCCACTGCTGATTCGGTGAACCCTGGCAGGTCCACTGCAGGATCCGCGCCCCGTCGCTGGTCGCGGCCCCGTTGACGTCCACGCAGAGCCCGCTGACCGCACTGCGCAGGGTGTACACCCCGGAGGTCCCGGTCGGCGTGGCGGTGAATCTCTGCTGGGTGCTGCTGGTGCACGTGGCCTGTTGCAGGAACGCGCCCGCGGCCGAGGAGCCGCCGGTCACCTCCGCGCACTTGCCGCTGTGCCCGGCCTTCAGGGTCACGGCGCCACCGCCCGCGTCCACGGCCTGCCACCGCTGGTTGGCGCCGCCGGTCGCCGCCCACTGGAGGATCTGAGCGCCGTCGGCGGTGGAGGCGGCGTTGACGTCCATCAGCTTGCCGCTGTGCTGGGCGGTGAGCGTCCAGGTCTTCCCCGCCACGCCGGTGGCATTCGGCACGCCGACACCGGCCCCGCCGAACGTGTGCGAGTCCAGGTCGAACCCACTACCCCTGAACACCATGTAGAGCGTCGAGGACCCGGCCGTGCCGGCGACACTCACCGGAGCCGTGGACTGGTAGTTGTTCCAGCCCCCGGTGCTCGGCACCGTCGTCGTGGCGAGCAGGGTCCCGGTCGGTGAGCCGCTACGCAGCTCGATCGACCCGCCACCCGACGGTGACGACAGCCGGTAGCTGACCGTCGAGATTCCGGACAGGCTCATCGGGGTGAACGACACCCAGTCGCCGGCGGAGATGTCCCCGATGCGCTTGCCGCTCTCCGCGCCGGTCTGCTCGACGACCCGGGTCCCGGACTGGCTGGAGTAGTACTCGCTCTGTTTGTGCTTGGGCTGCAGGATCGCCTGGGCCCGGCCGGTGAGTGGCGCCGCCCCGCCCGTACCGCCGTTGTCGGTGTATCGGGCGTTGAGCACGTAGAAGAGGTTGGCGCCGTCCGGGTGCCCGCCGAGCAGCTCGGTGAGGATCGTGCCGGAGCAGCCCGGGTACTCGCTGGTCTCGTGCGCGTGGTCGTCGTGCCCGAGTGCGGGGTTGACGAAGACCTTCGAGCAGTCGACCGCGGCGCCGCCGGGGTCGGTCACGGTGACCGTGTAGGCGACCCGGTCGCCGAAGTCGACCATGCCGCCGGTGGGCGGGGTGGTGATGGTGACGACCGGAGCGGTGTTGCCGACGGTGATGGCGATGTTCGCGAAGCCGGACTTGCCCGACTCGTCGGTGACCTTCAGCTGGGCGGCGTAGTTGCCGTTGCTCGTGTACACGTGGCTCGGGTTCGCCGCCGTCGAGGTCGCGCCGTCGCCGAAGGTCCACTGGTAGCTCAGGGTACTGCCGGGATCGGGGTCGGTCGTGCCGGTGCTGCTGAACTGCACGGTCAGCGGCGCCGTGCCACTGGTCGGCGTCGCGGAGGCTCTGGCCAGCGGTGACTGCCCGCCCTGGATGTAGTCGATGCGGTAGAGGCCGGAGTCGCTGTTGCCGCCGCCGAAGTTGGTGCCCCACTCGAGCAGGTAGAGCGAGCCGTCGCGGCCGAACTCCATGTCCATCGGTTTGTTGAACCGTCCGCCCGGCAGGAACGGGTTGGTGCGGGTCACCGCGGTGTTCGCGTCGAAGTGCACCTCTTTGACGTAGTTGCGCGACCACTCGTAGAAGAAGTGGACCCCGTCGTAGTAGGCCGGGAACTTCGTGTCGGACGGGTTGGCCGCGTCGTACCGGTAGACCGGCCCGCCCATCGGCGCGGAGCCTCCCGACCCGAGTTCCGGGAAGGTCGGCGAGTTGCCGTACCCGTACCACATGTTCGGCGCGACGACCGGCCGCAGGCTGGTCAGCCCGGTGTTGTTGGGGGAGTTGTTCACCGGTGCCGAGCAGTTGAACTTGGCCCCGACCACGCCGGTGTCGGGGTTGAAGGGGGCGTACGGCTGGTTGTCGCCGTGGCAGAACGGCCAGCCGTAGTTGCCCGGCGCCTTGATGACGTTGAGTTCGACCAGACCTTCCGGCCCCCGGTTGGTGGTCGGCGGGTTGCGGTCGGGTCCGTAGTCGGCCAAGTAGACCCAGCCGTTCGCCGGGTCGATGGAGAACCGGAACGGGTTGCGGAAGCCCATCGCGTAGATCTCCGGCCGGGTCTGTGCGGTCCCCGCCGGATAGAGGTTGCCCGACGGGACGGTGTAGCCGCCGCCTGCCTGCGGCCGGATGCGCAGCAGCTTGCCGCGCAGGTCGTTGGTGTTTCCGGCGGTACGAGCCGCGTCGAGGTTGGCCTTGCCGTTGCGCCAGTCCAACGGGGCGTAGCCCTGCCAGTTCGCGTCCAGGTTCGGCGGGGTGTCGTCGCCGGTGCCGATGTAGAGGTTGCCGTCCGGGCCGAAATCGATGTATCCACCGGTGTGTCCCGGTTCGGGGAAGGTCCGGTCCCGGTACGCCGGGATGTCGATGATGGTGACTCCGCCGGAGACGTTCAGCGTGTCGCCGGTGAGGGTGAAGCGGGAGACCCGGTTGACGTCCGTCGCGCTGCTCGCGGGAGAGTGGTACAGGTAGACGTACCCGTTGGTGGCGAAGTCCGGGTCGAGTGCCAGCCCGGTCAGACCGTCCTCGCCGCCGGTGTAGACGCTGAGCGTGCCCGCCGTGACGGTGGAGTTGGACGCCGGCTTGAAGATCTTCACCTGTCCGCCCCGCTGGACGTACATGACCCGTCCGTCCGGCAACGCGGCCAGCGCCATCGGGTCGACGGTGTCGTCGTCCAGTGTGCGCTTCTGGAAGTTGCTCCACACCGTCCCGCCGCACTCGCCCGGCTGGTTGCCGGCGGCCCACTTCACCCCGCCCAGGACGTGGTTGCGGAAGTTCGCCTCGCTGTAGGACTCGGCGGCGTGGCCCATCCCGGTGGCCCACACCCGTCCACCGGCGGCGTTACGGCACCAGGAGATGGGATGGTCGGGACCCATCGCGCGGGAACCGGGGTTGTACGTGCGCTCGTCAGCGGTCACGAGCACGTGCACGTCACCGCGGGGGTTGCGGTCGAAGTTGTACCACTCCTCGCTGCGGATCCAGCGGTCCGGCAGGCCGGCCGTCGACGGATGCTTCTTGTCCGCGACGATGGCGGTGCCCTGCAGCACTCCGGGGGAGTGTTCCGGCATGTGGGCGCCGGCGTTGATCGTCTGATCCCACCACGGGTATTCGCCTTCGATGCCCATGTCGGTGGCGTTGTGGACGGCGACGATGCCCTTGCCGGAGGCGAGGAAACCTTCGACCGCCTGCCGCTGGGCCGCTGAGGTCCACACCATGCCCGAGGTCTGGAACATGATGAGCACGTCGAAGGTGGCGAGGTTGGCGGGCGTGAAGACGCCGGCGTCCTCGCTGTGCACCAGTTCGAAGTTCTCGGCCGCGGCCTGCTGCTGGAACATCGCGATGCCGGCGGGAATCGAGTCGTGCCGGTAGCCCGTGGTCTTGGTGAACAGCAGGGCGCGGAAGGTCGGGGCGGCCGACGCCGGGGCGAAGAGCGCGAGCGAGGCCAGCAGGCCCGCGATCACCCCGATGGCCAGCGTTGAGCGGCGCATGCGTCTCTCCTGGTCATGATTGCCAGCTCCGCCCGAGGCATGACGGAACGTAGTGTCACGTCGCGTCTTCCGGTTCGGCCCGGAGCGTTCGGAGTCTTCGAATTAATTCATGTACTTCGATCTACTCGAGCCTCTCCGTTCCGGTTGGGCGGCAGGGCGGCGCGCGCCGGCCCTGCCCTACAGAGCTCTGAGCATTGGTTTCAGGTAATGATTGCCTGAGGATCGGAGAACATCTATCTTCATACGTGTGATGTTTCCTGCCTGTCAAGCATCGCCCTTTGCCGGGCTGTCGAGCACCACGACGCGCTGGCGCAAGAGGGACCGACGATGACTACTCCTGGTGATGTCGGGTCGCTGCTCGACCTCCGGGCCGTCACCAAGTCGTTCCTCGGCGTGCGCGTCCTCGACCGCGTGGATCTCGACGTGGCCCCCGGCGAGGTCCACGCCGTCGTCGGCGAGAACGGCGCGGGCAAGTCGACACTCATGAAGATCATCTCGGGTGGGTACGCACCGGACGAGGGCACTGTCGTGTTCGCCGGTGAGGCACGCCGGTTCCGCGGACCGCGCGACGCCGGCCGTGCCGGAATCGGGATCATCCACCAGGAGCTCGCTCTGCTGCCGGACCGCACGGTCGCGGAGAACATCCACCTGGGCCACGAACCGGTCCGCCGGGGCCTGGTCGACCGGCGCGAGATGCGCGCCCGTACCTCGGCGTTGTTCGCCTCGATGGGCGCGGGACCCGTCCCGGCGGACGCCCTGGTCGGTGATCTCGGCGTGGCCCAGCGCCAGCTGGTCGAGATTGCCAAGGCACTCGCCCTCGACGCCCGGCTGCTCATCATGGACGAGCCCACGGCGGCGCTCGCCGACCACGAGGCCGAACTGCTCCATGCCCTCGTGCGGCGCCTGCGGAGTCAGGGGATCGGGCTGCTCTACGTCTCGCACCGCCTGGCCGAGGTTTTCGCCCTGTCGGACCGCATCACGGTCCTGAAGGACGGCCGGCGGGTGACGACGGTGCCGACCGCGCAGACCACCACGAATCAGCTGGTACGACACATGGTCGGCCGCGACCTGTCCGGCTACTACCCCGGCCGCGCCGACCCCGGGGATCTCGGGCCGGTCCGGCTCACCGTCCAAGGCGGTGGCAACGCCAAACTGCGCGGCATCGACCTGCGGCTACGGGCCGGTGAGGTCGTCGGCGTCGGCGGACTGCAAGGCTCCGGGCGCTCCGCGCTCGCCCGGGCCCTCTTCGGCGTCACCCCGTTCACCAGCGGGGTGGTCGAACTGGAGAACAGGCCGATCCGAGTGGCCTCGCCACGCGCCGCCATGCGGGCCGGCATCGCCTACGTCAGCGAGGACCGCAAGGGCGAGGGCATCACCGCCCGTCAGTCGGTGCTCGACAACGCGCTGCTCGCCGGCCGGGCCCTCGGCGGCGCGTGGACCGGCCGCGCGGCCCGGGTCACCCGGATGCGCGGACTGCTCGACGCGGTGGACGTGCGCAGCGCCGGGACGGACCAGGAGATCCGCTTCCTGTCCGGCGGCAACCAGCAGAAGGTCGTGCTCGCCCGCTGGCTCGCCCTCGGCCCGCGCGTCATCCTTTTCGACGAACCGACCCGCGGGATCGACGTGGGTGCCAAAGCAGCCGTCTACGACGTCGTACGCCGTCTCGCCCGCGACGGGGCCGCGGTCCTGATGATCTCGTCCGACCTTCCGGAACTGCTCGGCATGAGCGACCGGATCATCGTCATGCGCGAAGGCCGCATCGCCGGTCAGGTGCCCGCCGGAGCGAGCGAGGCGGACGTCGTCGCCCTGGCGATGGGCGCGGTGGCGGCAACGTGAGTGCCCTGTCCTTCCGCGCGGCCCGGCGTACCGTCCCCGGCGTCTACCTCGCCCTGGTGCTCACTCTCGCGATCGGGTGGCTCGTCGTCGTGCTCAGCGGCGGAACTCTGTTCACTCAGGCGACGGTCGTCAGCCTGCTGCACGTCGCCGCCGGCCTCGGACTCGTCGCCGTCGGCCAGACCCTCGTGATCATCGGCGGCTCCCTCGACCTGTCGGTGGCATACGTGGTCAGCCTCAGCACCCTCGTCGCCGCCGAGGCGATGAACGGCAGCGACACGGCCCTGCTTCCGGGCGTCCTGCTGGCACTGGCGGTCAGCGCCGGCATCGGGCTGCTCAACGGCCTGCTGATCGCGCGGACCCGGATCGACGCCTTCATCGCCACCCTCGGCGTCGGACTGCTCCTCAAGGGCTACCTGGACAGCGGCTACGACGGACCCGCCGGAGCCACCTCACCCGCGCTGGTGCAGGCCCTCGGCTACCAGCGCATCGGGCCGGTGCCGATGTCGTTCCTGCTCCTGGCAGCGGTCGCGGCGGGGGCCTGGCTGACACTGAGGCGCACCCGTTTCGGCCACCACCTGCTCGCCGTCGGCGGTGACCCGGAGGTCGCGCGGCTGTCCGGTGTCCGCAACGACCGCGTCCTCGTCGCCGCACACGTCCTGTGCTCGCTGTGCGCCGGCCTCGCCGGCGTCTACCTGGCCGCACGGCTCGGCTCCGGCGCGCCCCGGGTGGGCACCGAGGGCATCTACGACCTGGAGTCCATCGCCGCCGTGGTGATCGGTGGCACCGCGCTCGCCGGTGGACGCGGCGGCGTCGCCGGCACGGTCGGCGGCGTCCTTCTGCTCGCCGGCCTCGACGCCGTCTTCAACCAGCTCCAGCTCGACGCGTTCGCCAAGCAGGTGGTCCGGGGCGTGGTGATCATCGGCGCGGTCGCCGTCTACGCACGCCGCGTCATAGGCAAGGGCAGGTCCTGATGCAGGACACGCTGCCCCGGCGCGCGCTGCCGGTCCGTGCCGGAGGTCCTCTGCCGATCCTCGCGATCCTCGGGGTGCTGCTGGTCCTCGTCGCGATCCGGCAACCCGACTTCCTAGCCCCGGCCTCGCTGATGTCGTTTCTCGGCCGCTCGGCACCGATCATCCTGCTCGCCGCCGGTCAGTACTTCGTCATCGTCTCCGGCGAGTTCGACCTGTCGGTCGGGTCCCTGGTCACCGCCGAGGTGGTGATCGCCGCCCGGCTCATCGACGGCGATCCGGACCGTACCTGGCCCGTCATGGCCCTCGTGCTCGTCTCCGCCGCGTTCGTGGGACTGGTCAACGGCCTGATCACGTCGTGGCTGCGGGTGCCGTCGTTCATCACCACCCTCGGCATGCTGCTGATCCTGGTCGGAGCCGTCTACCTCTGGTCCGACGGTTCCCCGAAGGGCGAGCTCTCGGAACAGTTCCGGCGGTTCGGGCGACGTGCCGTCGAGGACGTCCCGGTACTGGGCCGGGTGCCGTACGCGTTGCTGATCGTGCTCCTGCTGGCCGTGCTCGCCACCGTGCTGATGCGATCGGACTTCGGGCGCATCCTGGTCGCCGTCGGTGACAACCCGCGTGCCGCCGAACTCAGCGGGGTGCGCGTCGGGCGAACCCGCACGATCGCGTTCGTCCTGAGCGGATGCGCGGCCGGCGTGGCAGCGATCCTGCTCGGCGGCTACAGCGGTGTGTCGTTCCAGGCCGGCAGTGGCCTGGAGTTCTCCGCCATCACCGCGGTGGTCCTCGGCGGTGTCGCCCTGGGCGGCGGGCGCGGATCCGTCGCCGGCGCGATGCTCGGCGCCCTGACGCTCGAGCTGCTGTTCGCCCTCATGAACTTCTTCGGTGTCTCCGGGACGGTCCGACCCGCCGTCCAGGGCGCCATCATCCTGCTCGCCGTTGCCGTCTCGGCAGCGCGCTCACCGTCCAGATAGGGGAACATCGTGCGCCGTCGCATGGCATCGCTGGCCGCTGTCATCGTGCTGTCCCTCGCGGGCTGCTCCACCGACGAACCGGTCACCGGACCCTCCGGCGGCCCGCCCTCCACCGGCGCGGGCACCGGGGAGCAGTCGAAGTTCTTCGTGTCCGCCGACTACGAGGCCGAGCTCGCGATGCTCGGCGCCACCGCGACCGGCCCGGCCGGCAAGCCATGGGAGCAGGTGCTCAACCCCACCATGGTGGACACCGCCTCCTTCAAGAAGGCCGGCCCGCACAAGATCTGCTTCTCGAACGCCGCGCTCAACAACCCGTGGCGTCAGGTGGGATTCAAGACCATGCAGGCCGAGGTCGAGACGCACCGCGACAAGATCGCGGAGTTCGTGCACGTCGACGCCGAAGGCAAGGACCAGAAGCAGATCGCCGACATCAACGACCTGCTCGGCAAGGACTGCGACGCCCTCATCGTCTCGCCCAACACCACCGCGACGCTGACCCCGGCCGTCGAGGCGGCATGCCGCACCGGAGTCCCCGTCATCGTCTTCGACCGCGGCGTCGACACGACGTGCCCGGTGACCTACATCAACCCGATCGGCGGGTACGGATTCGGCCATGTCGGCGCGGAGTTCGTCGCCCAGAAGATGAAGCCCGGTGGCAAGGTGCTCGCCCTGCGGATCCTGCCGGGAGTCGACGTGCTGGAGACACGCTGGTCGGCGGCGAAGCTGGTCTTCGACCGCGCGAAGGTCGACGTCGTGGGCGTCGAGTTCACCGACGGCGACCCGGCGAAGACGAAGAAGATCGTCGACGATTACCTTCAGCGGTACGGGACGATCGACGGGATCTGGATGGACGCCGGCGCCGTCGCGGTCGCGGCGGTCGAAGCATTCCAGGACGCGGGCAAGCCCGTACCCCCGATCAACGGTGAGGACCAGCTCGACTTCCTGCGCATGTGGAAGGACCAGAAGCTCACGGCCATCGCACCGACCTACCCGACCTATCAGTGGCGTACACCGATCATCGCCGCACTGCGAATCCTGGACGGTGAGCAGGTCTCCAACCCCTGGAAACTGCCGCAGCCGACGATCACCGAGCAGAACCTCGACGAATACCTCGACCCGGACATGCCCCCGCTGCACTACGCGATGTGCGGCTGCACCGGCCTGCCCGGCTATCCGCAGCGCTGGAAGTGACCGGCGTGCGCGCCGTCGGAGTCAACCCCTGGGTGTGGGCGTCCCCGATCGACGACCAGGCCCTGGCGGAACTGATCCCACAGATCGCCGCGTTCGGCTTCGACGCGGTCGAGCTGCCCATCGAGCAACCCGGTGACTGGGACCCGGCCCGCACCCGTGACCTGCTGGCGGCACACGGCCTCACCGCGGCCGCCGTCTGCGCGGTCACGCCACCCGGCCGGGACCTCGTCAGCACCACCCCGGCCGTCACCGGCGCGACCGTCGCCTACCTGAAGGGCTGCGTCGACAGCGCGGCGGCGGTCGGCGCGCCCTGTGTCGGCGGGCCGGTGTACGCGTCGGTGGGCCGGACCTGGCGGATGACGGAGGCGGCCCGCACGGCGTGCTACGCGGACTTCCGCCAGGCGATCACGCCGGTCGCCGACCACGCCGGCGAACGCGGGGTATCGATCGGCGTGGAGCCGCTCAACCGCTACGAGACGAGCGTCGTCAACACCGTGGGGCAGACCCTCGAGATGATCGCGGGACTGCCGTCCACGATCGGCCTCATGATCGACACCTATCACCTCAACATCGAGGAGGCCGACCCGTACGCCGCTCTCGCCGCGGCCGGGCCACACATCAAGCACGTCCAGGTCAGCGGCACCGACCGCGGCACCCCCGGAGCCGACCACTTCGACTGGCCCCGCTTCTTCTCCGTCCTCGACGGCACCGGTTACGGCGGCGGGGTCTGCATCGAATCCTTCACCAGCGCGAACGAGACGATCGCGACCGCCGCGTCCATCTGGCGTCCGCTGGCCCCCTCCCAGGACCGCCTGGCACTCGACGGACTGAACCACCTACGACGGTTCCTGCGGAGCCCTTGAGCGGCGTTGTCCCGATCCTCGGCCGCCACGCCGGGAGCGCGACCAGCGGGCCCGCCCGGTCGCGCGTACCCTGGCCACCATCATTTGCCGGTGAGCAACGAATGGGTGGCGACAGGATGACGTCGGTATCAGGCCAGCAGCATGCCGCCGATGACATGCGAACCCTGTTCGGCCAGTCCACCGTCGTCTTCGCCCAGCTCACTGGCGCGGAGCACGTGGTGGAGACGGCGAACCCGGCGTTCGTCGCCGCCATCGGCGCCGCTGAGCACGCCGGCACCGGGATCCCGCTGGCCGAAATGGCCGACCAGCGACTTCTCGACCTGATCGGCCAGGTCTTCCGTACCGGCGATCCGTACACCGACCGCGACGTGCGAGCGCTGCTGGGCGATGGTCCCCACGCGCGTGAGGCGTTCTTCGACCTCACGTACGAGCCGTACCGCGACGCCGACGGCGCCGTCATCGGAGTCCGGGTGATCGGCGTCGAGACCACCCAGGTCAAACACGCCCAGCGACTGATGGCCGAACACCGGGCACTGCTCGAGCAGATCGCACGCCAGGCACCCCTGGCCGATGTGCTCGACGGGATGGCCCGCAGTATCGAGGACCTAGCCCCGGACGACGTGCTCGTGTCCGTGCTCCTCGCCGACCCCGACGGGCTGCACCTGCGTCACGGCGCCGCTCCCAGCCTGCCCGACTTCTACAACGAGGCCATCGACGGCATCGCCACCGGTGAGGGGGTCGGTTCCTGCGGCACCGCCGCGCACCGGCGCGAGCCGGTCATCGTCACCGACATCACCAGCGACCCGTTCTGGCGCGACTTCCGCGACCTGGCCGGACGCGCCGATCTGGCCGCCTGCTGGTCCACACCGATCCTGGCCCGCGACGGCGCGCTGCTCGGCACCTTCGCCATGTACCACCGCACCCCGCGAGTCCCGCAGGACACCGACCTGGCCCTCGCTCACCTCTTCGCCGGCACCGCCGCCCTGGCCATCGAACGCCACCACATCGAGCAGGCGCAGCAGGCCGCCGAAGCCCGTGCCCAGGCCGCCAACGACGAACTGGCCAAGACAGTCCGCTCCGAACAGACACTGCGCGCCGCCGCCGAGGAACGCGCGACCGCCGCCGCCGAGCTCACCGCGCAGATGCACGCCGCCGCGGCCGTGCAGGCCGCCGCACCGCACCCCGAACACTGCCAGCTCGGCGGCGCCTCCGGATGCACCGAGCCGGCCGAGCTCAAGGTCGCCGACTCATGGGGCGACGCGGCCTGGGGCTGCCCCGTCCACGTCGAGGAGGCCATCCTCAACGTGCGGTCGGTCTTCATCGCCAGCGAGGAACTCGGCGGCCTCACCGCCTACCTCAACCGCTGACCTCGCCGGGTGGCTGCTGCTTGCGGAGACGCTCCTGCCGCAGCCCCGGATTCCACAGGCCGTCCTCGTCCTCGTCGGGGCGAACGGGCTGCGGTGGCGGCTTCGAGGGCAGGGGCGGCAGCGGCTGCTCCACGGGCGGCGCCGGCCGGCGGGCGAAGCCCAGCAGAAGCGCCACGATGTTGCCGAACAGCCCGATCGTGACAGCGGCTCCGATCCGGCGGCTGCGGCACTCGGCGGCGACCCAGTCCGGGACCTCGCCCGGATCGAGCCAGTAGTAGCGCGCATCGTCGGAGAGCACGTAGCTGATCGGAGGAGAGCACTCATACGTGGTGTTCGACGAGGAGGACCCTTCGATCGTCGGCCCGTCGAGGGCGAGCAGCGCGCTCCAGGCTGCCAGGAGCACCGCGATGACGCGACAGATCACGGTTCGGCGGTGAGCCTTCGTCACCAACAGCACGATAGCGGGAGCCGGCACCCGTCGCGGTCCCGTCTCGCCGCGTACGGTCAGCGCGGGACCACCGGCGCCATGTCAGGCGTTCGCGTGGTGTCGGCGATGAGCATCAGGCGGCCACAATGGGCAGTCATGAGGGCCACGATCCGCTGGATACTCACCGCGATGCTGGCGCTGAGTGCCTCCGGCGTCGCATGGATGTTCCTGGGCGACCCGGCACGCGACGGCCTGATCGGCAACGCCAACGTGCTCGACGCGCTCATGGGCGTGGCCGCATTGATCGCCGCCGTTCTGCTCGGCTTGCCGGCGCTCCGGCGGGATCGGTCGTCGATGACCGCGGAGCAGGCGAGATCGGCGACCGAGCGACTGGCCTCCGAGGTACTGCGCTTCTGGGTCGCTGAGGCGAAGACCCGCGGGATCATCACACCGATCCCGGCCGCGGTGCGGTGGCGGTGGGCCAGGACCGCGGTCGCCGCACCCGCTTCCGACATGCAGTGCGACGTCCTGACCAGCGGAGTCGTGACCAGTCTGCGGACGGAACTCTACGAACGACTCCAGCCGCCGGCCCGGTTGGTCGTCATCGGAGGACCGGGTTCCGGCAAGACGACCGCCATGATGCTCCTGCTGATCGACATCCTGCGTAACCGGACCGCGGACTCCGAGGAACCGGTGCCGGTCTGGCTCACGCTGGGAAGCTGGAACCCGGAGACCACGCCGCTCCTGGACTGGGCCGCCGACATTCTCGCCCGGGACTACCTCGGGCTGCGGCCCCATGACCGAACCGGGCGGGAACTCGGTGAGCAACTGCTGCGGAGCCGGAAGGTGGCCCTCTTCCTCGACGGACTCGACGAGATGCCGGACAGCCTTCGCATCGCCGCGCTGTCGGCGCTCGACCAGGACGCCGCAACCCTGCACGTGGTGCTGACCTGCCGCTCCCGGGAGTACGAGACCGCGGTCAAGGCCACCCGCCTATGGAGCACCGCGGTGATCGAGTTGCTGCCGGTCGAACTCGATCAAGCGGCCGCCTTCCTCCTCGCCGAACAGATCGGCGCGCGCCGCGTCGCCTGGGAGCAGGTCACCCAGCACATGTCGGCTGACCCGGACAGCGTCGTCGCCCGCACGCTGACCTCACCGCTGGCACTGAGCCTCGCCCGGCACGCTTATGCCCAATCGGATCCGTCCAGGATGCTCGACGAGGCCTCCTACCGGGATCCCGAGTCCCTCAACCGGCATCTGCTGATGCGGACTCTGAACCTGGCCTATCCGGACCGGCGCGAACGGGAACACGCGGTCTACTGGCTCGGATGGCTGGCGGGCCGGATGATGACCTCCCGGGAGTTGCCGTGGTGGGACATCCCTCGCTGGCGGACCCAGCGCCGGTTGCCGCTCGCAGCTCCGGGCGTCTGGCTGCTCGCCGTCCTCGGTCTCTGCGGCTGGGCGGTCGGTCACCGCGCCGGAATCGGCTGGCTGAGCACCAGCGCCGTCGTTCTGCTCGGCCCCGCATTCGTGCTCACGCTGTGGGACCTCGCGTTCCGGATCTCCTGTGACCGGCCGCCGCTGCGTCTTGTGGTGCGATGGCCCCGCAGGTTGTGGCTCGTCGGTGTTCCGCTGGCCCTGGTGTCGGTGCCCGAGCTGACCGCCTTCGACTTCCGGGGTGCCGAACAGGCCGCTCCTACGGCGCTGCTGCTGCTCGCCTTCCTGCTGCCGACTGTCCTGGTCTTCGCCTGGACCGCACCGCTCGCCGCAGCCGGGGTGGCGACTCCGTGGCAGGCGTACACCGCGGACCGGCGCCGGACACTGATCGTCGGACCGGCCTCCGCCGCCACGACCGGTGCGATCGTGTGTTTCGCCTGGTACCGAGCCACCGGCTCCCCGCTTCTCGGTGAAGCGTCGGTGCTGGCACTCGGCACTGGACTGTGCACCGGTCTGATCCTGTCGGCAGGCGCGACCCTCGGACTGTGGTTCGTTCAGAGCGTCATCCGTCTTCGGGGCCGCAGCGTCTCCTTCATGCGACTGCTGCGTACGGCTGCGGAGCGCCAGGTGCTTCGGCAGGCAGGTTCGGTGTACCAGTTCCGTCATGCGGAGCTTCAGGATCTGCTCGCCCGGGTGGAAGCCGGCACGATCGTCGAGGACGAAGGAACACCGGATGGTGACCGCCGGCTACCCGAGCCGGAACCACGGCCGCAGGTCAAACCTGACCGGCACATCATTGCCACCACCTGGACGGAACCGGACGTCCACGAGGGCCTGGCCTCCGGCTGGATCTACCGGCCCGAGACCGGCTCGACCAGCCGAGAGCCGTTCCGGCCGAACGGCTAGCGCACTGCACTACCACTGGGCGCCGGGACCGCCGCGCTGCTGCCGTCCGGGCGCAAGCGCTCGACCAGGATCGTGTTCACCCGGGCGGCGATCCGGATGTCGTACTTGGCGGGGGCGGTACGCCAGCCGGTCTCCCGCAGGGTCGCACCGTTCGCGACGTCGCGCCGCGTCGTGCCGCCGATCGTCGCCAGAGCGGCGCCCTTCGCCACACGGATCCGGACCAGGGCGCCCACCTCCGTGCGAACCGTCAGGTCACCGACCGGCCCGGTGATCGTCAGCGGGGCGGAGCCCTTCGGCTTGGCCAGCTGCAGCACGCCGCGCGACACCGCCGAGACCGACTCGATCGTCGCGAGACCACCGGCTCGCGCGTCAACGTCGAGGTCGGTGGCACCACCGGTGAGCTTCACCGTCCACGACGCCGCCGAGTTGAGCACCACCTCGGCGCCCGGCGTCACGACCGCCTCCGGCGACAGGGTGAGCACTGAACCGCCACCGGCCTCGGCGACCCGAGGAGGGATACCCGGATCGAAACCCGTGATGCTGTACGACGACTCGCCCAACGGCGCCGTGCGGATGCGCAGCGTCGTCACCGCGCCGGTGATCTCCAGTCGCCGCTGTCCGGGCGCGCCGAGCGGGGCGGTCAGCGGAACCGGCGACACCACCGACGGCGCTGCGACGCTGGGGGCGGCCGCCACCGGCCGTGACTTGCCGGCCCGGTAGGCCTCGGTCTGACCCAGCACCACGCCGACGGTCAACGACACCAGCATGGCCGTGAACATCAACAGCCGCCACGGCCTGCGCACCTGCTCATAGACCAGCACCACCCGACCGGCATCGCTCGACGGCGGCCGCCGGACGGGCTCGCCGCCGACGGCCGGTGAACCGCCCCGCAACCTGGCTATGGTCTTCCTGCCGACCAGCCGGGACCCGCGCGCCGGGGTTGCCTCGGCCCACCGCCCGGCCACGGGTTGCTCACCGGCCGGACCGCCGCCGGTCGTGCCTGGCCGGGCCTCGGAGCCGTCCGACGGCAGGAAGCGAAGTTCGACGTGCGGGCGTCGTTGATCCGAGAGCTGTTCGCCCCGCTGTTCTGCCATCGCGCCTCCGCCCGCCTGAATGCAATCTTCAGCGTCACGGAGTACGGATGACAAGCTCGTCCCGGATCGACGAAGATCGAGTAATTCAACATCAATACGGGACGGTGAAGTAGAACCGCGGCGCCGTGGCAACCTGGTGGACGGAACCAGCGAACAGGACCAGGCTGATCACCAGCTCGGCGACCATCGGTCAGCGGCCGAACAGTCGCCAGGTCTGGTTGAGCGGGCTGCTCTGGGTCACCGGGTTGCAGGTCCACTGATGGATGACCGCTCGCGCGGCGGTGGAGACGGCGCTGACGTCGACGCACTTGCCGCTGTGCCGGGCGACGAGCTGATAGTCGTGGCCGTCGTTGCCGGCGTAGGTGACCTTGCGGAGCGTGAACTGCTGGTTCGTGGCGCCGCCGGTGCACGTCCACTGCTGAACGGCCACGCCGTCGGCCGTGGCGCCGGCGTTGACGTCGAGACACTTCCCGGACTGCTGGTTGACGACCGTGTAGGTGCCGGCGACCCCGGCGACCGGCCGGAAGTTCCAGAGCTGCTGGTCACCGCCCTCGCAGTGGAACTGCTGCTGCCGGTTGCCGTCGGCGCTGCTCAGACCGGTGTTGTCCAGGCACTGACGGCTGTGCTGCGCGACAGCGACGGACTGGAAACTCGCGTCGGACGGCGGCAGCAGGGTGACGGTGAACGTGTCGTCGGCGTTGCCGTGGGCGAGGTTGACGGTGGTGGCGTTCCCGGACAGGGTCACCGTCGTGTCGGACACGGTGATCGGCCCGGCGACGGCAGCGCCGCCGTCGTGGGGGATGCGCTGGACCCGTACCCGCACCTGGTTGTTAACCACGATGCCGGTGGTGGCGTCGACCCGGTTGAGGCGCACGGCGATGTTGCCGGTGGTGCCGCCCCCGCCGACGAGGATCTTCGCGCTGCCGGCGGTCCTGGTGGCGAACGCGTCGTACGCGGCGCTGGGCGTCGTGGAGACGATGCTGCCGGTCTGCCCCGCGTAGTAGCGGTAGACCCACCACTCACCCTTCGGCAGATGCTGACCGGCCGCGTTGCGTACCAGAAGATTGCCCAGGTCGTTGTGCAGGTTGCCGGCGGAGGCCCAGTTCGCCCGCAACCCGTCCGCGCCCGCGCGTTCGAGACGGGCGATGTACCAGGAGCCGTCCCCGGGATTCTGCTCGTGCGGGGCGCCGTACTCATTTATCTGGTACGGGCGGGGGTGTGCGATGCCACGAGAGCCCAGCGACGCGTTGGCGCTGGCGACGTCGGCGACCGGGTCGCCGGGCAGCGAGTGCCAGCTGAAGATGTCCGGGACCACGTTGTTCGCGCGGACGTGGTCCAGGAATTGCGTCCACCAGCCGGCCGAGGTCTGCGGGACACCGGCGTGACTCGGGCCGACGATCAACGTGCCGGGCATCTCGGCGCGCAGGCGCTGGTGGGTGCGCCGCCACAGTTCGAAGTACTGCGCCTGCGAGCGGTTCCAGAAGATGGAGAGGTTCGGTTCGTTCCAGATGTCCCACTGCACCGGTACGCCGGTCGCCTTCACGTCGGCGATGAGCCGGGTCAGGAAGTTGTCGTAGTCGGTCCAGTCCCCGTTGTCGCCGGGGAAGCGGGCGATGCCGGCGCCGTCGGCGCCCCACAGGTCGTGGGGGAGCAGGATGAACGTGCCGCCGAGGGCCCGGGTCCGCAGCATCTGGGCGCGGGTGGAGTTCCAGCGGCGATCGTAGGTGCCGTTGGCCCACCCACCGGGGCTGCCCAGCTGGGCGCCACCGGCGCGCATGCCCCGGAACCTGACGTCGGTGAAGAAGTGGTCGGCGGGCCCGGCACCGTTCTCGGTCATGCCGTAGATCCAGGCTGACGCCCGGTGGGTGGGGGCGCCGCCGGCGATCGAGAAGTCGACGCTGATGGCTTCGTCGGCTGCCCGGGCGGGGCTGGGAAGGGTCAGCAGGAGGGCGCCGGAGAGCAGTCCGGCGGCGACGCGGCGTACGGGCATGGGGAATCTCCTGTCCTGGGGGGAACGCACGGAGAAAGCGGGGATTCAGCGCGGTACGGGCCCGGTGCTGGCGCGCAGCGAGATGGGCGGGGTGAGCAGCAGGTGGCGCACGGGCGCGTCGGGTGCGGCGATGCGCTCGAGGAGCAGGTCCACGGCGCTCGCGCCCATCTCCACGGTCGGGACGTCGGCGGCGGTGAGCTGTGGCCGGAAGTCCTCGGCCCAGTGGCGGGCGGCGACTCCGGCGAGGGAGAGGTCGCGGGGCACGACCAGGCCGGCGCGTTCGATGCCGCGCTGGATGCCCGGAAGGGCGGCCTCGTTGACGGTGACGACGGCGGTGACGTCGGGATGCCGGTCGCGGAGCTGCTCGAAGCAGGTCTCCCCGGCTGCGGGCTCGTCGGCGCAGGTGAGCCCGACTCCGGCGAGGCCGCGCTGCGCGACGGCGTCGGTGAAGCCGGTGATCGCCCGGTGTGCGGGACCGTAGCCGGTGGCGAGCAGCTCGGCGGATCGGTTGACCAGGGCGAGGCTGCGGTGCCCGAGGTCGGCCAGGTGGTGCACGCAGCGGGCGATGAGGGTGGTGTAGTCGACGTCGACCCAGCAGGTGCCGTGCGGGTTCGCGGTGTGCCCGATGGTGACGAAGGGCAGGCCGCTGTCCTGCAGGCGGGCGACGCGTTCGTCCTCGAGACGAATCTCCATCAGGATCACGCCGTCGACGCGGCTGCCGGTGAGGATCCTCTCGAAGGATCGGTCGTGGTCGCCGCCGGACGGTGACAGCAGGACGTCGAGGTCGGCGCGGGCGGCTGCCTCGACGACGCTGGCTACGAAGCCGAGCTGCATGTCGGTCAGGCGCTGACCCGCCGGTGGGATGACCAGCCCGAGGGTACGGGTGCGGCCCTCCTTGAGAGCGCGGGCGGCGGCGTTGGGGCGGTAGCCGATCTCGTCGATCACGGCCTGGATCCGTCGCCGGGTCTCGGCGGTGACCGGCCGTTTGCCGCTGAGCGCATACGACACGGTGCTGCGCGACACCCCGGCGCGCCGTGCGATCTCGCCGATGTTCATCAGCACCCTCCGGGTCATCGAACCGATTCGCAGGAGGACCGTAGGCAGTGATGGTTGGCAATGTCAATGAGCGCGTATCATCGTGCGAAACGTATCGTCGAATCGATTCGCTCGTTGAAGGCAGGACGCCCCCACGATGACCGTCGCGCCCTTCTCCGTCCAGGAGATCCCGTTCAGCTACCGCGGATCCTGGTTCGACATCTCCCCGGTGATCGCCGAGAAGACCAGCGCGCCGGATCTGCACCTGGTGTCCCACCAGACCGGCATGCACCCGGTTCTTCGCTTCGAAGCCCGGCACGATGACGTCCGCGCCGAACCGGTCGTCGTCGCGACCCCGTCCCTGCTGTCCTGGCGACACGAAGGCGGCACGATCGACCTCGCCTACCAGACCCCCGACACCATCCGGCTGCGAGGAACCGGCCTCGGTCTGCGGATCACCGCGGCGGCCGGCGCCCTCACCCCGTTCGGCGGTACCTACCTCTACCGCGACCCGGCCGACGGCGCCCACGTCTTCACCTCCTACGAGACCGGCCGCCGCTACCGGATCACCGTCCTCAGCGGCGGCCCGCTCACCGCCCACGGCATCGAAGGCCTCGGCACGGGCGAGCGCCACCTCGACCTACCCGGCGGATCCGGGTGGGAGATCGCCATCGAGGAGTACGCGACCGCTCGCGCCCCCTACACCGCCGGCATCCCGTTCGAGCAGGTCGCGGCGGATGCCGGGACAGCGTTCGGTGCCTTCCTCGACGCGATCGCGCCGTGGCGCAGCACACGGACACCGGCCGCCGGGCTGGCCGCCTACGTCATCTGGTCGGCCACCGTGGCACCCGGCGGTTTCGTCACGCGTCCGGCCGTACTCATGTCCAAGCATTGGATGGACAAGGTGTGGAGCTGGGACCACTGCTTCAACGCGATCGCCGTCGCCGCCGGCGACCCCGAACTGGCCTGGCACCAGTTCATGCTCCCCTTCGACCACCAGGATCCGGCCGGAGCGCTGCCCGACTCGATCGCGCACTCCGAGATCCTCTACAACTTCGTCAAACCCCCCATCCACGGCTGGGCGTTCCACCATCTGCGGCGCCTTCTGCCGCAGCCGCTCAACCACGATCAACTGCTTTGTGCGTACGAGCGGATGGCGCACTGGACGCGGTTCTGGCTCGAGCATCGCCGGGCACCCGGTGACGAGCTGCCCTGGTACCAGCACGGCAACGACAGCGGCTGGGACAACGCCACCACCTTCGACAACGGTCGCGTCCTGCAGACCGCCGACCTCGCCGCCCACCTCGTCACCCAGCTGACCGAACTGGCCGGCCTCGCCACCGAACTCGGCCGGCCCGATGACGCCGGACACTGGGCGGCCACCACGCACGTCGTCAGGAAGGCGATGCTGGAACGCCTGTGGAGCGGTGACCGGTTCGTGGCCCGCCGACCGGCCGACGGACAGACCTTCGGCAGCACCAGTCTGCTCGACCTGATGCCCCTCACGCTCGGCGCCGAACTGCCCGCACCCATCCGGGAGCAGCTGACCGCCCGCCTGCGTACCCATCTCACCGCCAACGGCCTGGCCACCGAACCGGTCGACTCCCCGCATTACGACCCGGACGGCTATTGGCGCGGTCCGATCTGGGCGCCGTCGACCGTTCTCCTCGAGGACGGCCTGCGCCGAGGCGGCAACGACACTCTCGCCGACGAGATCAGCGAACGGTTCCGTGCCCTGTGCGAGAGGTCCGGCTTCGCCGAGAACTTCGACGCCGAAACCGGAGCCGGCCTGCGTGACCGCGCCTACACCTGGACCGCGAGCAGCTACCTCATCCTCGCCGGGGCCCACGAGAACCGCGGGTTCCGGACGCCCTCGTGACCAGGCTCGGCCGACCGCTCGTTCACGTGATTCGCGGCTTCCGCGGGCCTAGACTCAAGAATCTAATAAATGGTGCAAAAGTAATCGGTGCGATAGTGCTGGGAATCGGACCCCACACCATCACGACCAGGCCCTTCGCAGTGCCGTGACACGGCCGGGCCAGCACCGCGTCGAGACGCTTGCCGGCGAGGTTGATGCCCGTCCGCTCCTCGGAGACGCCGTAGTCGGTGCCGACGACCGTCACCCCGGTCGAGCAGGCGAGCACCCCGCGTCGCCGCCGCAAGTCAACGAAACGCTGATCCTGCCATTGCGGCGTCATGCGTCCGGCAGATGCGGGAGCAGGGCCCGCTTGGAAATGATGTGGGCCGTACTACTAATACCCACGAAGGGAAACACGCTGATGAACATCGACGACTTCGAGGAAAAGAACGCACACCTGGCCCGTCGTGCGGCCGCCCGCACCGGTCGCGACCGGATTGCTCAGGTGCTGGTTCTCGAACCATGGGGGTTGTTCTCCCGCCTGTTCTCCTGGTTCTGATCGTGTCCCCTCCGGCCGGGAGGAACAGTGGGTAGCCTGCCGGAACTGATCGACCTCCCTCATTGATTACCTTCGGGTCGTGAACGGGTGACAGATTCCGCCTCAGGTCTGTCTGGCCGCCTGCGGCCGCCTCTGCCGCGACCGGCTCGCCCCGTTGATCTATCCTCCACGGAATGCGCGCGTCGGCTGAGGAATATCGCTGGGAGACCGCCCGCGGCGGCCGGATTCCGTCCGGCGCGACGCCACACGGCTACGAGGCCGACGGCGAGCCGCTCTGGGTGTGCCGCGTGCGGATGCACGGCGGAGTGCACCCGGCCAAGGTCCGCCCCGCGTTCGGCGCGGCACAGGCGAGCTGGGGCGGTGACGAGGTCGCCGTCGACGAGTACGAGGTGCTCTTGGACCGCGGTGTCTGGGGCATCGCGTCCGGCGGCGCGGTACCCGCGAACGCGTTCCCGGCCGGCCGGGAGAGCGACGGCGAACCGCTCTACGTCGCCCGCGCGGCGGTCGGGCCTGGCACCCTGCACCTCGGCAAGGTCCGCCCCGCCTTCGGCGGCGCCAACATCGGATACGGCAACGAGGAACACCAGATCCTGTCGTACGAGGTGCTGCTGGACCCGTCGTCTCCCGCGCCCCGGACCGCCCGGCGCCCCGGCGTGCCGATGGAACCCACCTACGCCGACTTCGGCACCGAACCGCCGCGCACCGGCAACATGACGGTCCGCGCCGCCGAGCGGGCCTCGGCCGCGGGCGACCACCTGGCCATCGGCGACGGCGGCTACGTCGAGCTCGAGTTCGACGTGCCCGACCCGGCCGTCGTCCGCGAGGCCTGTGTCGCCCTGCGTGCCCTCGCGTCGATGCTCTCCCACGAGCCGGGACACGCCCCGCTGACCGTCCGCCTCAACGGCCGGCCGCTCGCCGAGCGGCTGCGGATCCCGAACGGCGGGGGACTGCCGCAACGGCTCGCCTTCGCGGTGCCCGCCGAGGACCTCGTCGCCGGCCGCAACACCCTGCGCATCGAGAGCGGCGACGACGCCCGGACCATGCTGTGGCTGTACCGGGTGACGATCGACCCGATGCACGCCCACGACCAGGCGAACCTGACGCTGGAACGGCAGGTGATCGCCGAACCGGTGCTGCGGTACACGACCGAGGCCGGCGACGTCACCGTCTACATCGACCGCGGCGAGCAGGCCGTCCTCGAGCAGGTCGCCTGGGCGGACGCGTCCGGCGCCGAGTACGCGATCACGTTCGAGCAGCGGCAGGCCGCCTTCTACGGCTGGCGCCGGCAGCCGGGACAGCGGCCGAGGGAGTTCCGTGGCCGGCTGATCGGGCGTGGCGCCGTGGCCAAGGAGGCGCTCCGCTTCACCACGGAGGAGGGCTGGAGCGGCGGATGGCACCGCAGCGGGGACCTGCACCTCGCGGTGGGCGTGCCGGGCCACGCGGCCACCAGGCTGAGCTGGCGCGACGGCCGCGGCAACAACGGCACCGTGGCATTCGGCGGCGGCGGATTCCTGGGCACCTATCAGCGGGCCGGCGAGGGCCCGATCGGCTACCGCGGCCACTGATTCCACTATGGTCACAGTACGTAACGCGCATGTCGGGTGACGGCCCGCATTGGAGTGCTCGACATCACCTGAACTGCGTTTTTCCCGTGGAGTTTCGGTGTCGTAACCTACGCAGCGTGATCTTCTTCGACGACTCGGACGCCGTCGCCGTCCAGGACGCCCCGGTTCTCTCCGCCCGCTTCGACCTCTGGACCGTCGCCGGCCGTCTCGCCGCCGGAGCCGGCGCCGCGGCGCTGATGCTCGTCGCTGTCGCCGCGGCCGCCGCCGGGGTGACCGCGGCCCTGATCTGACCGTTCGGCCGTCCAGGGCGGCGGCTAACGTGGCGGCGTGATGCGTGCGGAACTCGGTGACTTTCTGCGGCGCCGCCGGGACGCGCTGACCCCGGCCGCGGCCGGTCTCCCCGGCGGCGGCCGCAGGCGGGCACCCGGGCTGCGCCGCGACGAGGTGGCGTCGCTGGCCCACCTGTCGGTCACCTACTACGAGCGCCTCGAACAGGGCCGCGGGCCGCACCCGTCCGCCGCCACCCTCGCGGCGCTCTGCGCGGCACTGCGGCTGACCGGCGACGAACGCGACCACGCCTATCGGTTGGCCGGACACGCGGCACCGGCCGGCCCGGACGAGACGCCCGACCCGGGACTGCTGGCGCTGCTGCACGGCAACGCGTCCGCCCCGGGCTATCTCGCCGACGACCTCGGCACCGTCCTGGCGCAGAACGCGCTCAACGTCGCGCTGTTCGGCCCGTTCACCGGGCTGCCCGGCCGCGCGGGCAACCTGATCTGGCGCTGGTTCACCTCACCGCGGTGGCGCCGGACCCTGGAACCGGGCAAGGACCACGAGCCGACCGGGCGAGCCTACGTGGCCGACCTGCGGGCGGTGACGGTCCAGCGGGGCCACGACGAGGCGGCACTCGCCCTGGTCGAGGATCTGCGGGCGGCCAGTGGCGAGTTCGCGCGGATGTGGGACGAGCACCACGTGTCCGCGCTGCACTGCACGACCAAGCACATCGTCGACCAGCGGGTGGGCCGGCTCGACCTCGACTGCGTCGTCGTGACCAGCCCACACTCCCGGCAGAGGCTGCTGCTTCTCCTCCCGATGGCGGGCACCGGCACCGAGGACCGGCTGATGGGCGTTTTATCCCCGCACTGACGGGACGTGGCTGACTGGCAACGGAGTTTCTACGGTTTCCCGGACCACAAGATCACCTCCGGAGGTATCCGTATGAACACCGTCGTCCTCGTGCACGGCTTCTGGCACGCCAGCTGGTGCTGGAGCCCGGTCACCGAACTGCTGTCCGGCCACGGCGTACCGTGCGTCGCGGTCGACCTCGACGGCCACGGACTACGCGCCGGCACGCCCGCCGTCACCGCCACCTCGGCCGCGTCACTACTGATCGAACAACTCCGCACGATCGGCCGTGGCGAACCGGTCACCGTGGTCGCGCACAGCATGGGCGGCGTCGTCGCCACCCGCGCGGCCGAACTCGCACCCGAGCTGTTCGCCGGCCTGATCTACCTGAGCGCGTTCGCGCCGGTCCTCGGCCTGCCCGCCGGCGCCTACATCGACCAGCCGGAGAACCTCGGCGAGCACGTCACCGGCCTGATCGCCGCCGACCCCGCGGTCACCGGCACGCTGCGCATCGATCCCGCGAACACCGGCGCCGTACGCGACTGCTTCTACCACGACGTGCCGCGTCCCTTCGCCGACGCGGCAATCGCCCTGCTCACCCCGGACGGCCCGCTGGGCGTGACCACCGAGGCGTTCGACGTCACCACCGAACGGTTCGGCCGGATCCCGGTCACCTACCTGGTCTGCACCGAGGACCGGGCCGTCCCGCCGGCTCTCCAGCACCGCTTCGCCAAGGAGATCAACACCAAGACCATCACGCCGGTACGGGTGATCGAGCTGCCCACCGCGCACTCACCGTTCCTGTCGCACCCCGGCGTGCTGGCCGACGCCATCCAAGCCCGCAACGGAAGCTGACCGCGTCGGGTCCCCGACACATCACACTGTGTCCGCCCCGGTGCGGAAGGTTCGTGTCGTAATGGTGACGAGCATTCCGACCACGTCCGCGAATCCGGCGAGGAGGACTGATCGAGTGAGCGCCACCACCCGCGAGACCCGCCCTGACGAGCCCGTTCCCGACCGGCCGGAAGAGCCGGAGCCCGTACTGCCGGAACTCCGCCCGATGTGGTGGGAGCAGGGCATGCGCGCCCGGGTCAACGCCGGCCTGTTCGGCGTGTTCACCGGCATGCCACGCCTGATCGTCGAAGCCCTGAAGATCAGCTGGTCCGCCGACCGCGTCCGCACCGGAATAGTCGCGGCGTCGACGCTCACGTCCGGGGCGATGGCCACCTTCGGCCTGCTGGCGACGCAGCGCGTGCTGGTCGCGCTGTTCGCCGCCGGACCGACCCCGGACCGGGTCCGCGCCGCCCTGCCGGCCCTCGCGCTGCTGGCGTTCGCCACCGCGGTGCGCGGCGCACTCGGCATCGCCACCGGCTACGCCATGAACGGGCTGACACCCCGGGTGAACCAGCGCGCCGAGCGGCGCCTGTTCGAGACCACCACCGCGGTACGACTGGACGCCTTCGACCAGGACAGCTTCGCCGACAGCATGGAACGCGCCTCCCGCGGCTCCGACTCGGTGATCGACCTCGTCCAAGGTGTGATGAACCTGCTGGCCGGCGTGGTCAGCCTCTGCGCCGTCACGGTCGCGGTCGTCGTCATCCACCCGCTGCTCCTGGTGGCGCTGGTCGTGGCCACGGCACCCAACGGCTACGCCGCCCTGCGCGCCGGCCACGTCAAGTTCGGCACCTACCTGGAGAGCTCGGCACGCCGCCGCCGCATGTGGGTGCTGCACCGGCTCATGGCCGAACGGGTCTCGGCGTCGGAGCTGCGGTCGTACGGCCTCCGGGACTTCGTGCTGGGCCTCTACGACCGGGTGATGGGTGCCCAGACCGCCGTCGAGATGGTCCTCGCCCGGCGGATGACCACGACGACCAGCCTCGGCGCGGTGATCAGCGGCCTGGCCACCGCCGGCGTCTACGTGCTGCTCGGCGTGCTGCTGCTGGAGGGCCGGATCCCGCTCGCGGCCGCGGCCACCTGCGTGGTCGCCGTCCAGGCGGCGCAGCGCGCGCTGGTGCAGGTGACCTTCCAGACCGACCGGGTCTTCACCGACGGCCAGCACTTCAACGAGTACGTCGCCTTCCTGTCCCGCGCCGACGCCCACCTGCCCCGCCGTTCCGAGCAGACGCCGCCGCAGCCCGGGCCGCTGCGGGAGCTGATCGTGCGCGGCATCAGCCACCACTACCCGGAACGTGACACCCCGGCCGTCGACGACGTCACCCTGACGATCCGGGCCGGGCAGACCGTCGCCCTGGTCGGGGAGAACGGATCAGGCAAGTCGACGCTGGCGGCGCTGATCGCCGGACTGCGCGACCCGTCCGCAGGCGTTCTGCTGTGGAACGACCGGCCGGTCACCGACTGGGACATCACCGCACTGCAGGGCAGGATCTCGGTGGTCCTCCAGGAACATCACAAGTGGCCGTTCACCGCCGCCACCAACCTCGCCATGGGAGACATCGACACCCCGCCCGAACGGCAACGCATCGAGGACGCCGCGAGGCTGGCCGCGGCCCACGACATGATCCTGGAGCTGCCGCACGGCTACGACACCCTTCTCGATCGTACGTTCGCCGAGGGACAGGACCTCTCCGGCGGCCAGTGGCAGCGGATCACCGCGGGCCGCGGCTTCCTGCGTGACGCCGACCTGCTGATCATGGACGAGCCGTCGTCGGCACTCGACCCGCGCGCCGAGGACACCCTGTTCCAGGCGATCCGCGGCCGCCAGGGCCACCGCACGACCATCCTGATCACTCATCGGCTCGCGAACGTCGTACACGCCGATCGGATCTTCGTCATGCATCACGGCCGTCTCGTGGAGGAGGGCACGCACGGGGAGCTCATCGCGGCGGGCGGCCGCTACGCGGAGCTGTTCGCCCTCCAGTCCGCGGGCTACCAGATCGGGCGGTGCCCCGGGGCTTGACCTTGACGCTGCGTCAACCCCTCATGCTGGCCGGCATGAGCATTCCGCCGACAACAGGTCGCGCCCAGTCGCCCGCGATCTTCGTGCAGGGCCTGGAGAAGTCGTACAAGCAGCTGCGCGTGTTGCGCGGCGTGGACTTCGAGGTGGCCCGGGGCGGCATCTTCGCCCTGCTCGGCTCCAACGGGGCGGGCAAGACCACGCTGGTGAAGATTCTGTCCACGCTGCTCAAGGCCGATGCGGGGACCGCCCGGGTCAACGGCCTCGACGTCGCCGAACAGCCCGCCGAGGTACGCGAGTCCATCAGCCTCACCGGGCAGTTCGCGGCGGTCGACGAGGTCCTCAGCGGGCGGGAGAATCTCGTCCTGGTCGCCAGGCTGAGGCGCCTCAGGGATCCGGGTGTGATCGCGGATGACCTGCTGAGGCGCTTCTCGCTGACCGAGGCGGGCACCCGGAGGGTGGCGGCGTACTCCGGCGGCATGCGCCGCCGCCTGGACATCGCGATGAGCCTGATCGGACATCCGCCGGTCATCTTCCTCGACGAGCCGACGGCCGGGCTGGACCCGCAGGCACGCATCGAGGTGTGGCAGGCCGTCGAGGAACTCGCCGCGGGAGGTACGACGGTACTGCTCACGACGCAGTACCTGAACGAGGCGGAACAACTCGCCGACCGGATCGCGATCCTTCACGAGGGCCGGATCATCGTCGATGGCACCCTGGCCGAGCTCAAACAGCTGGTGCCGCCCGCCGAGGTGGAATACGTCGAGAAGCAGCCCTCCCTCGAAGACGTCTTCCTGGCGGTCCTCGGCGGCGCCGGCGACCAGGACGAGAGGTAAGGAACAACCATGGCCACGCATCTTCTGGGCGATACCACCGTACTCACCGGACGGACCATGCGCCACATCACCCGCAGCCCGGACACCATCGTCACGACCGTGATCACCCCGATCGCCATCATGCTCATGTTCGTCTACGTGTTCGGCGGCGCGATCGACACCGGGTCGGTCTCGTACGTGAACTACATGCTGCCCGGCATCCTGCTCATCACCATCGCGTCGGGCGTCTCCTACACCGCGTTCCGGCTCTTCGGCGACATCCAGAGCGGAATCTTCGAGCGATTCCAGTCCATGCCGATCGCCCGGCCGGGCATGCTCTGGGCACACGTGCTGACCTCACTCGCCGCCAATGTGATCTCGCTCGTGGTCGTCGTCGGCGTCGCCCTGCTCATGGGCTTCCGCTCGAGCGCCGGAGTGCCGGCCTGGCTCGCGGTCGCCGGCATCCTCCTCCTGTTCACCCTGGCGCTGACATGGCTGGCCGTCATCCCCGGCCTCACCGCGAAGTCCGTGGACGGCGCGAGCGCGTTCGCCTACCCGCTCATCTTCCTGCCCTTCGTCAGCTCGGCGTTCGCGCCCACCGACACCATGCCGGGCCCGGTGCGCGCCTTCGCCGAGCACCAGCCGGTGACCTCCATCGTCGATACGATCCGGGACCTGCTCGCCCAGCGGCCGGTCGGCACCGCCATCTGGATCGCCCTGGCCTGGTGCGCCGGCATCCTCGTCCTCGCCTACCTCTTCGCCGGCATCTCGTACCGTCGCAGGATCTCCTGAGCCGGTGCCGAGCGGGTCAGGGCGAGTCGAGGGCGGGATCAGGGCATGCTGACGATCGGTCAACTGGCGGCGTATGCCGGCGTCACGGTGCGGGCAGTGCGGCACTATCACCAGATCGGACTTCTGCCCGAGCCCGAGCGGGATGCTTCGGGGTACCGCTGCTACGGCGCACGAGCAGTCGTGTCCCTCGTCAAGATCCGCACCCTCGCCAACGCCGGCGTGCCGCTGTCTCAGATCGGTCAGATGCTGGAAGCCGACGCGTCGACGTTCGCCGAGGCGATCCAGAGGATCGACAGTCACCTGAACGACGAGATCGAACGGCTGGAGACCAGCCGCGAGCAGATCGCGCAACTCACCGCCGGGGACAGTCTGGCACTCCCACCGGAGGTCGTCTCCTATCTCGACCGGCTACGAGAGATCGGGGCGTCAGAACGGATGGTGGAGGCCGAACGGGACGGTTGGATCGTGGTTGCGGCCCGCTGGCCCGACGGCGTCCGCGAGATCATGCCCGCGAAACACGCCCAGCTCGATGACCCGCAACTCGTTCGGCTCTACCGGCTCGGGTCGGAACTCCTCGACAGCGACAGCGACACCGACACCGACACCGACACCGACCCGCGCCTGCAGGAGGCTGCCGACATCATGGCCGGCCTTCTCGAGCAGGCACACACCTCCGGCGAGAACGTGGGCGAGGCGGTGCACGACGACCTGCCTTTCGACCTCTTGGACGCACTCGCCCTCGAGTCCGACCCGCGGACGCGGCGGCTGATGGACCTGATGCGCGAGCGTGGCTGGGCCAGTTGGATCCGGACGCGGCCGGAGCGGCTGGCGGAACCACCCGGGTGACCGCCCGCGAACCGGTCTGAACTGATGAGTAACTTAGGCCGTACTCCTCCCCGATCGCGTCAACGGAACCAGACCGTCGCGGAGGTGGCATGTCCACGTTGCTCAGCAGTCTGCTCCATCGTGCCGCCCACGCCGCGGGGACCCGCCGCCGACGGTGGCTGATCGGGACCGGTGCCGGTGCGACGGTGCTGGTCACTGTCGGCGTGGCGGCGTACGCACTGCCCGTGCCCTTCCTCGACAGCCTGATCGCCGGCCAGGTCACCGAGCGGGTCAGCGCCCAGATCTCCTGCGCACAGGTCACCGTAGGCGGTGACCGCCTGCTCGCCCAGGCTGTGCGCGGCACGCTTTCCGAAGTGCGGCTCACCGTGCCGGACGTGACGCTCTCCGGCGTACAGCACGCGTCCTTCACCGCCACCCTCAACGACGTGAGCCAGCCCGCCGCCGGCCAGACGCACGTCGGCACGATGACCGCCTCGATCGCGATCGGCTTCGCGAACATGCCGACGGTCGAGGGAACCACCGCCCCCACCTACTCGCGCGCCACCGACGGCGGCCTGATGGTCGACACGGTGGTGCCGGCCGAGGCGTCGGAGAACGTCAAGGCGAAACTGTTCCTCAAGATGCGCATCGCCGGGGACAGCGCCGAAGCCGTACCGCAGCAACTGGAGATCTTCGGCCGCAAGGTCGCCGCCGCCAAGGCATCGGCGCTCACCGGCGGCGTACGCAAGCAGAACCTGCCCGAACTCCCGGACGGCGTGACCTACCGGTCGATCACCCCGCGGGCCGACGGCCTGCACATAGTGCTCGCCGGTGTCGGCACCCAGGCGCTGAACACCCTGCCCACCCAGGTCGGCGACCAGACGGTCACCTACTCGGCCGCCGACGGCCTGCTCGGCATCTCCACAGCGATCAAGGTCGAGCCGATCGTCGACGTACCGCTCACCATCCGCGCCGAACCGCAGCTGGACGGCGACTCGCTCACCCTCGTCCCGCGCCTGGTGCGCATCCTCGGCAAGGACCGGCCGACCGACGAGTTCCTCTCCAAGATCGTGCTCTCCCGGATCGACGAGAAAGACCTGACCCGCAAGCTTCCGCCGCTGCCCCCGGGTGTGCGATACCGAGCGGTCACCGTGGACCCCGATGGCGTACACGTGACCGTCGGCGGGACCACCGTCCAGCCGTTCTCCGTCCTCAAGCAGCCGGAGGGCGGCCAGCCGACCACCTTCGGCGCGGAGGGCGGTTTCCTGACCGCGTCGACCAAGGGCTCAGAACAAGACACCAAGATCCAGCTGTACGCCCAGCCGAAGATCACCGGCAACACGCTGGACATCTCACCGCAGCAGATCGAGATGTTCGGCACCCGCTTCCCCGCCGACCGGGTGCTCGCCCAGGTGAAGTCGTCGCCCACCACCTACCCCCTGCAGGAACTGCCACCCGGCCTCACCTACCGCGACGTCGAGGTGACGCCCAGCGGGCTGCTGATCCACCTGGAGGGCAGCGATGTGACCCTGGCCAAGGGCGCACTCGGGGGCGGCTCCTGCTGATACCACTGGAACCGCGGCGACCTAGTCCTCTGTGTTCCCACCGGCTCCCGGCGCCAGTCCTGGAAGTGCACCCAGCATCGCCTCGAGTTGGCTGACCACCTTGTCCTTCTGCGCGGTCAGATCGACGACCTCCCGGCGGGCGGCCGCGACGATCTGGTCAGCCTCGCCCCTGGCCTCGGCGACTATTTGATCCGCGCGAGCCTGGGCATCCCGGATGATGGCCGCTGCGCGCCGGGTCGCTGCCTCGTCAGACTTGTCAGTTCGCACCATCGACGAATCCCGGCCGGAGTCACCCACGCTCGAACCTCCCGTCAAGGACTGCGCCGGTCCAGTCACCACCGAGTAGATGGCGACGAACAATGCGCCGACGCCGGCTATCCAGCTGGCGATTTCGATGCCGTCCTTGTTCCATTTGGCGTTGATTGCCAGGAGGCCTGCGACCCCCACAAAGAGCAGAGCGGCAGCAACCGTTCGGCGATCCGTCGTCACCGGTTCATCCTGAGGCATTTGAAGATCGACTGCCACTGACACGAGAACGCTGCTCTTCTCGCCCGGGGCGTTTCGAGTCAGAACTCGATGTGCTCGTATTCGACGCTCTCCAGCCAGCCGGTCATCTCTGCGAACTGGTCGCGGGTGACGCCGTGGGCGACCCACTCGTCCTGCTGGTCGAGCCGGAGGAACCCTTTTCCGGCGAAGGCGCGCCGCAGGTAGTCGGTGAAGGTCAGGCAGTGCTCCTCGTCCCGGACGAGCGGATCCGCCCCGGCATGTGGCAGCCAGACGGAGTACGGTGCGCCCCCGCTGATGTTGGCCTTGTGCAGATAGTCGGCGGCGATGGTGATTTCCAGCGGTCCGACGATTTCAGGGTGCAGGTCCTCCGATTCCTCCTGCCACTCCTCGACCGAGAACCACGCCGTGCTGAGGTCGGTGATCTCCAGTGGGTCGGCGACGGCGAGTTGTTCGGGTACGCCGGGCGGGAACGGCGCGTTCCAGGTGCCGCGCGGGACGAGGTCGATGGTTCCGACGATGCGCCAGTAGGCGGCCAGCGCCGGCGGCACCGGCGATCCCGTGATCTGCTCCAGTTCCCGTAGCAGGTCCTCGACATCGTCAGCGGGACCGGACAACGCCTGCTTGTCGATGACCGGCCAGCCGCAGGCGATGAGAGCGGCGGTGAGGCTGGAGGCGTTTCGCCGGACACGCTCCATGGTCAGCTCGGCCACCTGCTCGGCCTCCGCGCGCCACACGTCGTCAAGCGCATCGACCGCGCCGAGGTCACGCCAGACACCTCGATGGTCGCCGTCCCGATAGCGGGCCACGAGATCCCCCGGCCGTAGGTGCCTGCCGGCAGGCGTCCTCGTCTGGACCGCCCGCAAAGCTCTGGCAGCGTCCAGCGCCGGACCGGTGATGGCGGGATCGGCATCCCCGAGTACTTGGCGGGCCTGCGGGCCCAGGAACTCGTGGTCGCGAAGGCTGACGCACAGGTCGAGCCAGCGGCGATCGTGCGACAGCGGGTCGCGCGCCTCCTCCGACTGCCCCGCGTGGTCCGTTCGGGGGAACGAGCGCGGCGATAGAAGACCGAGAGCCTCAGCCGCAGCCGTCAACCCGGCCGTGGTCGCAAGGCACTCGCCGGAGAAGAGATGGCCGACGTTGTCCCAGGCCGTACCGTCGTCGGTGAACATGACCTTCAAAGCCATGAAGCGGCCGAGGTGGTCGTGGTCATGGATACCGTGCCGGAGGGCATCGCGGGCTTCGGCGGTCCCGATCTCGAACAGCGCGTGAGCGGCGGCTACCGCGACCGGATGGACAGGACACTTCTCCCACAGCCCGATCAAGGCCGGAACGGCCGGCTCATACCGCAGCCTGCCGAGTTCACGAATCTTGTCGGCCGCCGGCCGCCAATCGGCACCACCACGGACGGCGGAGATGCCTATCTCCTGGTAGACCCTGGCTTCGTCCGCAGAAAGGCCGGCCCATTGCTCGATGCTGAGGCGGGCCCGGATACCGACATCCGGCCATCGAGCGAGCGCGTCGAGGAGCGACTCCAGCAAGCGCGCGCCATCAGCTTCATTACCGCCCGAGTCGCTCAGCACGCGCACAGTATGCCAGCGGCCGGACGGTGAGCCACCGCCGCTCAGCACAGTAGGCGAGTGCCGGCAGGACCGACCACACCCCGAGCCCCAGCAGTGAGGACAACCTTCGGACGAGTGCCGGCACTCTGCACCCTGGAAGGGCCTCCCGAGACGGACGGAACCCTGGACGAGTCCCATCGTTCCAGCTCAGAAGGCGCTCTGGCGTTCCCGGCCACCGCTACCGGCCGCCCTCACCGAAGGGCTGAGGCTACGCCGCGCGGACATTCCGAGCAGGGAGGCCGCGCGGCGTTCGCATCAGTCCAGGAAAGATGCGGCGGCTGCGCTGATGGCTGCCTGTCCGCTATCGGATGGGTGTAGTCCATCAGTTGCGTACAAGCCCCCGCCGACACCTGCGGGTGAGCCGGTCGACGTCAAGTCGAGTAGCGCAACAGATGAATCCGCGGCCGCTACATCGCGGATGGCATCGGCAAAGTCGCTCCACGTGTAGCCATTAATGGTGCCGTAGGCCGAGAAGTCCCAAGGGATCACTACCGTGACAGACGGTTGGTGGGTGGAGTGCGTACTTGCCTTGGAACGGATACTTTCAATCATGTCTTGCAAGTTTGCAGTGACGCCGGCGGGGGTCTCTGAGCCGCTCAGGTAGTCGTTCGCGCCGAGTGCAATGGTTACCAGATCTGCTTTTGCGGTCGCCGTGATTTCGGCTTGGTCCCACATGCTGGATGTAAAGTCGTCGGTGGTGGCGCCGGTGTGTGCGGCGTCGTACAGGCGGATGCCTCTGGTCTCATCGCCGTTGTACACCATCAGGCCTTCAAGATAACTTGTACCTGATACGCCGGTAACAGTCACCGTATGCGTGCCGGGTGTCGTGAAGGTAACGTGGACGTGGCTGGACGGATCGTAGCTGCCGGAAGTGCTGACATTCACGGGTGCGCCGGAATCAATTTGGTAGCTGAAGGTGCCGCCGGCGCCCTGTGCGTACAGTATGTCAACGGACGTACCGGTGACCGTGAAAGTTTCGTATCCGCCGGTGCTCATGTTGACAATGCGATTGCCCAGCGAGCCACCCCAATATTCCCAGGAGTGGCTGCCGCCCGATGAGGTAAATGGCATCCAGGTCGAATCGGGGGCGTAGGTCGCGTAAAACGATGGCAGATAGCCCGCGCCGCCCGTTGTGCCAGTTGTCGGGTAGGTGCTGCGCAGACTGCCAAGTGTTTCGTCGATCCAGCGATCGGACCTGCTCGATGCGCCCTGGCCCTCTGTGAAGGAATCCCCCCAGGCAACCCAAGTCGCTGGTTGCGAGTTGCGGTTCGCGACAGCGTTGCTCCATTGTTCAAGGGCGTCGTCGCCATAGCTGCTGCCCGAGGGCGCGGGGGTGGTGTGGCCTACGGTAAAGGTTTGCGAAGCGCCCGCCTGGTACCAGACGTTATTGACGCTGAGGCACACAAAATAGGTGTACGTTCCGGCATCGAAGGCTTTTGTGGAGCCATTTAAGTTTGTGCCGGTCGTGCTGATGAGATGGTTGGTGTGCTTATCGAAGTCCCAAATCTCGCCAGAAGCATCACGCACACAGATACCGGCATGTTCGGCCGTTGTTTGTGGCGACGCCTGCACATTGGCAGTAGCCGTGACGTTGGCGCCGCTCACTGTTGCCGACATCGAGTTCAGGGTGAATGTCGGACTGGCATGAGCCACACTGCTATGCGTGAATGGTGCGGCGACTGCCGCCACCATTGCGATGGCGAGAAATTCTCGGTGTGCGTTTCTGCGTACCATGCACTTCCTCCCAGACATGTACTCAAGGTTTACTCGAAGTGCCGATTTCGAAGAAGACATGTGTTCTCGGCGACATTGGTGATTCTTGCTTAAATGCTGTCTTCATTGTGGGCGGCGGGGCCGTGCGAACGCCCCGGCCGGTACGAGTTGCCGATGTAACCCGACGACAGCCGCATGCTGCTGTGGCTTGGGGTCTCATCGTGCCGGTCGTCGGTCAGCGGGTACGCGGTACGCGGACGTTCGCGCGCGAGTGAACTCCTCGTAGCCCGCCCGCCGGATGGAACCTCGACCAGTCCGTTCCGCGACCCGCAGCCAGCCGAGGCGACGACTGACGGTCGACGACGACCCTGTCCAGATACGACAGCACGTCCTCCAGGTATCCATGATCGCACCGCCGGCACCGTAACACAGTGGACGATCGCGGGGACCGATCTCGATCAGCGATCGGTCAGGTTCACTGTCAGGCATCCTTGACGCCGATCACGGTCGGGCCGGCCGGGACCGGGGCGAGGCGCTACCGGTAGCAGCGAGTGACGTGCGACTGCGTCGATCACCATCGGGTTTGCCGAGCCGGCTCGAGGACGACGAGTTCGGTACGCCGAGCGCGTCCTTGCCGGACGACGACCACCTGGGTCTCCGGTTGCCGCACAAAGCGCAGCTCCGTGAACCCGCGGGGAAGCTGTGGCCGGATCACCGGGGCTTCTTCCAGCTCGGCGGATACACCTGGGGCATAGGCGCGCGGGCCACCGATCACCTGTGGCACACCCCGGAGGTCGAGATGGCCGAGCGGCACCTCGATGCGCGCAGGCAGGCCGGGGAACTGGCCATCGGACGGGGTGAGCGGGACGGGTATCTGGAATCCTGCTGAGGGTTCGGTCGGCATCCATTGCTGGTGTTCGCGGTACGCCTGTTCGCCGGTCCACGTGTTGCTGCCTCATGGCATACCGCTTCGCGCCATCGATGCCTCGGCTGACAACGGGACTTCGTCCGACCGAAACTTCCGGCCGGGATCCCGGCCGAATGCCCGGGCCGCAGTGGTGTGCTTTTTCGGACTCGACGGTATCTGACGCGCCACCACGATGACCCGCATCGGCGCCCGGTCCGAGCCGCGCTCGACGAGCAGCTGGTGCGGCAAGGGGTCGGTGGAGCTGCTTGCCGGGGTTCCCGCGGTAGACATTGACATTCATCGAATGTTAACCCTAGCCTTCGGTCGAAGTTCCGGATGTTAATCGAAACTTCCGAAACGTTCTCGCGCTCGGAGGAGGACCGCAGATGTCCGAATTCGCCCTACTCGGGGCCGAACTTCTGGCCGTCACCGTGCTGGTGTTCGGGCTCTACTTCCCGCGGCACCGGCGCCGCGACCTGGTGGTGGCCTACTTCGCCGTCAACATCGGGGTGCTCGCCGTGGCCGACGCGCTGCGCACCAGCGGCGCCGGGGCGGGCCTCGGGCTGGGGTTCGCGCTGTTCGGCGTGCTCTCCATCATCCGGCTGCGGTCCACCGAGCTGGATCAGCACGAGGTCGCCTACTTCTTCTCGGCGCTCGCGCTGGGTCTGCTGGGCGGCCTGGAGACCACCTCGATCTGGCGCAACATCGCGCTGATGGGCCTGATCCTCGTGGTGCTGGCGATCGTCGACAACCGGTGGGTACTGGGCCGTTACCGCCAGCAGATCATCGTCCTCGACTCGATCGTGACCGATGAGGACGAGCTGATCCGACGGCTCGAGGACCTGCTCGGCGCCAAGGTCTACTCCGGCCGGCTGCTGCGGGTCGACCTGATCAACGACTCCACCGTGGTCGACGTCCGCTACGCCGGCCGGCCCGGGAGGCTGATCGCCCCGGTCGGCACGCCGACGTACGCGGGGCAGCGATGACCGCGGCCGTCGCGTTCGACACACTGGGCGCGTTGCCCGCCGTCAGCCTGGCCGAGATGGATCAGCGGGCCGCACTGCAGTGCCGGTTCGACCGCAAGTACCTCCTGCCGGCCGGCGACGCGCACCGCCTGCTCACCGAGCTCGCACCGGTGGCCCGGGTGCTGGAGATCGACGGAACCCGGCACTTCACCTACGAGTCGCTCTACCTCGACACTCCCGACCTGGTCAGCTACCTGCGGACCGCGTACCGGCATCGGCGCCGTTTCAAAATCAGGACCAGGACGTATGTGGACTCCGGCTCCTGCTGGCTGGAGGCGAAGGTGCCGGGCCCGCGCGGCAGCACGATCAAGTACCGGACGCCGCACGTGCCCGGGCAGCCGCACCCGACCGACACCGGGCTCGCCTTCCTCGACGAGGTCTTCGCCCGGCACGGCCTGTCGCCTACCGCCCGGGCCGGTCTCACCCCCGTGCTGCGCACCGCCTATCTGCGGTTCGCGCTGCTCATGCCGGGCGACAGCCGGGTCACCGTGGACACCGATCTGCGCTGGATCGCCGACGGCCGCGAGCTGCGGCTGCCCGGCGTCGCGATCGTGGAGACGAAAACCGGCTCGGCCGCCGCCGAGGCCGACCGCCGGCTGTGGCGCCGCGGCCACCGTCCCGTCGCCATCTCCAAGTACGCCACCGGCCTCGCCGCACTCCGCGCCGACCTCCCGGCGGCGCCGTGGCGCCGGGTCCTCCGACAGCACTTCACCCTCAGCAGAGAGGACCTGCTCCATGGGTAGGCAAACGATCCGGACCATCGCCCTGGTCATCATGGCGATGCTGCTCACCACGGCCGGCGTCCCGGCTGCGGCGGCCGCCGGCGGGCTCGCCGGGGACATCACGTTCTCGGTGCCCAGCGGCACCTTCCAGGGCTCGGTGTCGGTGGCGCTGGGCACCGCGATCGCCGGTGCGGAAATCCGCTACACCACCGACGGCACCCGGCCGGCGACCGCCTCGGCGGTCTACCCCGGCCGGCCGCTGACCCTGACCGGCACCACCCAGCTGCGGGCGCAGGCCTTCCTGAACGGCGCGCCCACCGGCGCCCCGGGCACCGCGCTCTACGTGGCTCGCGCCGTGGACACCCAGCACGACCTGCCGCTGCTGCTGATCGACAACTACGGCAAGGGCAAACCGGGCCGCGACTACATGGACGCCGCCGCGATGGTCTTCGACACCACGGCCGGGGGGACCTCCTTGTCCGCCGCACCGGCCGTCGCCACCCGCACCGGCATCCACCTGCGCGGTCAGTCGTCGGCCATGTTCGAGAAGGCGCCCTACCGGCTCGAGTTCCGGGACGACGCCGACGACGACGCCGACCACCCGGTGCTCGGCATGCCGGCCGACTCGGACTGGGTGCTGCGTGGGCCGTTCAGCGACAAGTCACTGATCCGCGAGGCCCTGGTCTACGACCTCGGACGGGAGATGGGCCTGGCGACGCCGCGCTACCGCTTCGTCGAGCTCTACCTGAACACCGACTCCACGCCGGTCGCGGCCTCCGACTACCAGGGCGTCTACATGCTGGTCGAGACGATCAAGAACAGCAAGAACCGGCTCGACCTCAAGCAGCTCGAGGAGGAGGACACCACGCTGCCGAAGATCGCCGGTGGCTACATCTTCAAGTTCGAGTGGCTGGCCGCCGAGGAACCCACGCTCACCTGCACCGGCGCCGCCGCGACCTGCTGGAACTTCCTCGAGGTCGAGGACCCGTCCCCGCTGAACACTTCTCAGCGTGCCTGGCTGACGCAGTACCTGCAGCAGTTCCACGACATGCTGCACAGCCCGCGGCTCACCGACCCGCAGACCGGCTACCGGACCTGGATCGACGTCGGCTCCTGGGTCGACCTGATCATCCTCAACGAGCTCAGCCGGGAGATGGACTCCTATCTGCGCAGCACCTACCTCTACAAGGATCGGGAAGGCCCCATCGTGGCCGGGCCGCTGTGGGACTACGACCTGACCTTCGGCGTCGGCGGCTTCTTCGGTAACGAGCAGACCGCCGGCTGGCAGTACCAGCAGACCCGGAGCCCGCGGGCCAACGACTGGTTCCAGATCCTGCTCGCCGATCCGGCGTTCCAGAACGACCTCAAGACCCGGTGGCAGTCGCTGCGCCGCGGACTGCTCGCCACCACCTCGCTGACCAGCCGGGTGGACGCATTGGCCGCGCCGCTGACCGCCGCCGCCCAGCGCAACTTCCAGCGCTGGCCGAACCTGGGCAGCCGGATGGTCGGGCCGTTCATCACCGACACCACGCCGACCTGGGCCGGTCAAGTGCAGGTCATGCGCACCTGGATGACTCAACGCGCGGCCTGGCTGGACGGCCCGTCGGCATGGGGCGGTGCCACCACCTCGCCGTCCACACCGCCGCCCGCAGGTGGGTGCACCGCGACCTACACCCAGACCGGGCAGTGGACCGGCGGCTTCCAGGGCGAGGTCCGGGTGACCGCCGGAACGAGCAGGATCAACGGATGGACCGTCACGCTGTCCTTCGCGAACGGCCAGCGGGTCAGCCAGGTCTGGAACGGGACGATGAGCACCACCGGGACCGGAGTGACTGTCCGCAACGCCGCCTACAACGGTGCCCTGGACGCCGGGGCGGCCACGACCTTCGGTCTGCTCGGCTCCTGGAACGGCAGCAACACCCCACCGGCGGTCACGTGCGCCACCGGCAGCGCCGGGTAATCATGCGGGGAGGTGCGGACCCGATGGCTCGATTCGTGTATTCAACGCCTGTCCTCGCGGCCGAGCTCGACGGCCAGGCCCGTAACGCCCCGCTGACCCGGCCCCGTCCCGGTCACGCCGACCTCGCCGGCATGCAGAAGTACGCCCACGCCGACGCCCGGCCGATCCTCTAGCGTGCCTCCGCATGTGAGACCGCGGCCCGGGTGGCGGTCGGCACGGTCGCGAAAGCGCGGCTCCGGCAGGCTGTCGGCGTCGAGATCGTCTCGCACGTCGTCGAGGTCGGCATTCTGGTCCAGGCGCGAGACGAGGCCGGTGACACCGACGGCGCCGAGGAGCTGTGCCGGCAGGCGACCGGCACCCCGTACGTCAGAAATGATCCTGTCCGTTGTCTGAAAATGGCCGGTGGTGTCGGTGATCTAGGATCGGCGGCGGGAACGGCGGGGTAAGGACCTCCTGTGGACCGACGTCTCGGCATGCGTTCTGCGGTGGAGAGTGACGACGAGTTGACCTCTGAAGTGGTGTCGTTCGAGGAGGCCGTCGGATCGGCCGTGCAACAGGGGCAGGCGGAGCTGGCCCGTCTGGACGCGCTGGCCGGTGAGCTGGTCCGCGTTTTCGAGCGGGCTCAGCGGGCCGGTCCACCGGCGTCGGAGCTGATCACCCGGCTTGACGGCTTCACCGCCGGGTTCCCGGCTCGGCTGCGGCGTCACCTCGACCGGGAGCGCGAGTCGCTCGGCACGTTCAACATCGCGTTCTTCGGCCGTACGGGAGTCGGCAAGAGCACCCTGCTGTCGGTGTTCGGCCGGCTCGACGGGACGTACGTCTCGCCGGGGGAGAGCGACTGCACCACCGAGGTGCAGGCCGTCGAGTGGGAGCGCTGCCGGCTGTACGACACACCCGGCATCAACGGCTGGGGACGCACCGAGAGCCGTGAGAGCCTCGAGCGGAAGGCACGGCGGGCGGTCGAGATCGCCGACATCGTGCTGCTGTGCTTCGACACCCAGTCGCAGCAGGTGATGGAGTTCGAGAAGATCGCCGCCTGGATCAAGGAGCACGGCAAACCCGTCGTGGCGGTCCTCAACGTCCGCAACCCGATGTGGCACCACCCCGCGAAGGTGGCGCAGCCGCTGCGGCGCAACATGTCCGAGCAGGTACGCCAGCATGCCGACAACATTCGCACCCATCTGGTGCAGATCGGGCTGCCGGAGACGCCGATCGTGGCGCTCAACAGCCAGCGGGCCCTGTTCGCCCGCGCCTCGACTCCGTTCCTCGGCCCGGCCGTGGACGGCTTCCGCTTCGAACGCGACACCTTCGGACTCGACTACCTCGAGCGCTGGTCGAACTTCGGCGCGCTGGAGCGGCTGATCACCGGCGCTATCGCGGAGGGTGCCGCCGACCTGCGGCTGGCGGCGCTGCGCGAGGACGTCCGGTCGCGGTGCCGGCGGGGGATCGGTGAACTGGAGGATCTGGCGGCCGAGGCCGACCGGGAGGCCGGGTCCCTCGAACGCGACGTCGAGTCGCTGTTCGCCGTGCTCGGCTACCCGGACGACGCCGAACGCGCCGAGTGGCTGCACGACGCGGCCCTCGGCGCGGATCTCGTCGGGGTGTCCGAGACGGCGCGGGGTGTCCCGTACACCTCACCGCCGCAGGGGACGCTCGACCGCTTCGTCCGGCATCTGGCCGCCTCGCACCTGGCGGGCTGCCACCGCAAGGCGAAGGCCGACGTCGACGACCTGATCCGCAAGGCGTTCGCCGAGAAGAAGGCGGTCGAGGAGGCGGAGTTCACCGAGGCGGTGTTCGACGAGGACGCCGTGTCCTCGGCGGTGGCGGCCGTGTGGGCCGACCGCGGCGCGTTTCTGCAGCGTGAGCTCGAAGTCGTGGTGGGCCCGGAGTCCGGGGGCAACCGGCTGACCATGTCGCACGCCGCGCGGATCCTCGGCGGCGAGGGCGGTCGCGTCGTGGGTGATGTCGTCCGGGGATCGGGCATTCTGCTCGGCGCCGGCTCGGTGTTCGTACCGATCGCCGCCTTCGCCCTGCTCTCGAACCCCGTGGGCTGGGCGATCGCCGTGACCAGCGTGGGTGTGGGCCTCGTGAGCCAGGTCCAGCAGTACTTCGGCAGGAAGATGAGCGACGAGCAGGCCGAACGGGCGCGCGAGGCCAAGGCCGAGGCGACGCTGTCCGGCCACCGGGCCGTCGACGAGACGTTCACCGGCTACGAGGAATCCCTGGTGGCCCAGAGCCGCAAGGCGGCGTGGACGTTGCTGGCCCCGGCCGTCGCCGCGTCGCTGCGCACCGCGGTCGAGCTGCGCACCGCCCGCGAACGGATCGGGCGGCTGGTCGACGGCCTGCGTGCCCACGCCGACGCGATCGAGCCGGCACCGGAGGTGGCCGGCGTCCTGCTGCGGGCACAGGCCACGATAGGCACCACCCCGGCGGAGGTGACGCGGACGCTGCTGGGCGAGGACTGGCTCGACTCCGGCGTCGATCTGCACCGGGCGGCGGAGATCAATGATCAAACCCGGCGGCTGTACGAGGAAACGCGCGCCCGGGACCACGACAGCCTGACACGCGTACTGGCCAGGGCGTGGAGCACCCCGTCCACGGCCCGCATCCACGCGTGGCGTGCCGGACTCGAGGAAGCGGCTGGCCACGACCGGGAACTGTTCGACATCGTGCGGACGTTCCAGCGTGTCGACGGCACGAAACCGGCCCTCGCCGTCCTCGGCGACTACAACTCGGGCAAGTCGTCGCTGATCCGCCGGATCATGGTCGACAGCGGCCGGCAGCCGCGCGCGGAGTTCGACATCCGGGCCTCGCCCGCGACCGCCGCCGCGACCCGCTACGCGCTCGGAGGATTCGACCTCGTCGACACACCCGGCCTGCAGAGCGGCCACGACGAGCACGACACCACCGCCTACGAGGCGATCGTCGAGGCCGCCCTCGTGTTCGTCGTCGTCCACATCAACCTGCTGGTCGGCAACACCTCGATGCTGGAGGACCTCGCCCGCGGCGCGCAGACCCTCGCCGCGAAGGGCGCGCGCCTGGTGTTCCTCATCAACCGGTGCGACGAGCTCGGCGTACACCCGCTCACCGAACCCGCAGCCTTCCTCAACCTGCAGAACCGCAAACGCGAGGAACTGCGCGCCGCGTTCGCCGCCCGCGGCGTCGTCATCGGCACCGACCGCATCCACTGCCTGTCCGGCGACCCGTTCGGCCTGGTGGGGGCCGCTCCCACGGTGCCGGCCGCGGCCTTCGACGAGAACCGGCTGTGGGACGGCGTCGCCGCGCTGACCAGCACGTTGTCCGGCCTCACCGAGCCGCAGCTGGCCGAGGCGTCGACGTCGGCCGCGTTCGACACGGCGGTCACCGGACTCAAGCACCGTCGCCACCAACTGGAGCGGGTCCAGGCCGACGGCGAGGCCGAGCTGCGCCGCTGCGAACCGGTGACCGCCACCGTCCGGGCCGCGCTGAAGGACGCCGTGATCCTGGAGGACTCGCTGCGTGAGGACGCCCGCCGGATGGTGGACCGCCACCTGGTGGCGGCGAAGTCCGAGGTCGTCAAGATCGAACGCAAGAACGCCAAGAAGCTGGAAGGCCTCGTCCAGTCTTGGTGGAAGGCCCCCGAGTTCGAGGCCGATCTCGAACGCTACCTCGCCAGCGCGGCACGCAAGCTCGACGACTGGTACAGCGACCACATGTCGGCGATCGGCCGCGAGATGCGCGCCGCCGAGCTTCAGGTGGCGCCCGAGTTCGCCGCCGAGTTCAAGGCCAGGGGACACGCCTGGTACGAGAACGTGACCGAGGGCGCCGGCACCGTGGCCGCGGCCGTGGCGCCGCTGGTGAGCGCCCTGGGCAGCCGCGACGCCGTCTACGCGATCGGCAAGTACGTCGGCCACAACTTCAAGCCGTGGGGTGCGGTCAACGGCGCCGCCACGGTCGCCCGCGCCGGGGTCGTCCTCGGGGTCGTCGCCTCGGCCGCGGACGCCGTGATGATGGCCAACGACAAACGCAAGGACGGCAAGCACAAGGACCAGCAGGAGTCAGCGATGCGGCAGCTCGGCGACGCGGCCGCCGGACTCGTCGAGCAGATCATGCGCGGCGAGCAGGGCGACGGCCCCGTCGGCTACCTCGAGCAGCAGATCAGCGAGCTCGAGGCGCTGCTCGGCGCGCACCTCGAACTCGAGACGTCGATCAGGGAGCGGATCGAGTCGGCGAGGACGCGGGCCGGGACGACCGGCACACTGATCGACGCCGCCGGCGAACTGACGGGCAGCACGGGGAGAAACGAGTGACAGTGGTCGACATCGAAGCAGTGCGGGACTGGCTCGGACGGCTTCCGGGCGGATCGCTGGCCGGGCGGTACGGCGCCGACTGGGACGCCTTCGAAAAGCACGACAAACCGGTCGTCACCCTGTTCGGGTCGTACGACACCGGTAAGAGCTCCCTGCTGCGCCGCCTGATCGTCGACTCGGGCGGCACGGTGCCCGCCTGGCTCACCATCAGCGCCCGCCACGAGACCTTCGAGGTCAACGCCGCCGAGGTCGCCGGCTGCGTCGTGCGCGACACCCCCGGATTCTCGGTCGGGGCCTCCGACCTGCGAGGACAGAACAACACGGACCGGGCGACGGCCGCGGTCGGACTCACCGACGTCGGCGTCGTCGTCCTGACCTCGCAGCTGGCGACCGCCGAGCGCGGCCTGCTGCAGCAGGTGTTCACCCGGGACTGGCCGGCCGGAGCGCTGTGGGTGGTGATCTCGCGGTTCGACGAGGCCGGCATCAACCCGGAGTACGGCCTCGACCCGTACCGCGCCCTGATCGAACGCAAGACCGGCGAACTGCGCACCATGTTCGCCCTCGACGTCCGGACCCGGATCTTCGTCGTGGCGCCGGATCCGTTCGGGCTGGCCGGGTCGTACACCGACCTCGGGCCGGAGACCTGGGACGCCTACCGCTCCTGGGACGGCATGAAGGACCTGCAGGACGCGCTCGCGACGGTGTCGCCGTCGGAACTGCCCGGCTTGCGGCAGGCGGCCGGGCAGCGGTACTGGGCCGCGGTCCTCGACGAAGCCCTGACCGAACTGCGCACGCAACTCGCGGACTACACGGCCCGCGCCGAGGTCGCCACCGGTGGCCTGCACCGCCGGCGGGCGTCGGAGAACGAACTCGACGCCATCGACCGGGCCGCCCGCGCCGGACTCGACGGGCTCGTCGAGGAGGTGCTGCGGCAGTCGTGGAATCCGGCCGGAGGCGTCGACGAGCCGCAAGCCGAGATCCAGCGCGCGCTCGACGAGTGGTTCAAGAAGCATGAGGTACGCCTGCAGCGGCTGCGGCAGTCGATCCGTAAGTCCACCGAACGCGACCGCGCCCACCCCTCCTGGGACGACTTCGCGTCACTGGTCGCGTCCCTCGAATCCGGCGACGCCGCCCCGGAACCGGCCGGCGGCGTCGCCGGACGTGTCGAGTCGGTCGGGCCCATGCTGGTCGGGGTGCTCAAGGCGATGACCGACGCCGCCGAACCGCTGACGAGCAAGAGGACCCGTACGGCGAAGGCCGCCGAAGGACTGGGCCGGCACCTCGGCACGGTCGAGGCCGCGATCCCGCTCGTCGTCTACGTCGCCAAGATCTTCGACGACTTCCGGGCCGACCGTGCCCGCGTCGACCAGGAACGGGCCGTCGCCGAGAAACGGCAGGAACTCGTCGACGCGTGCACGCGACGTGCCCTCGACACCTGGCAGCCGTACGTCGACGAAGTCCGCGACGAGATCATCGCCGAGACCAGCGACCGCGTCGACCTGGACGCGAGCCTGCACCGGCTCGTCGAGCAGCTCCGCGAGGCCGTGGCCGAGGGCGAACGATTGCTTTCGGTCACGCCTTCCTGATCGCGGACGCCGGGGCCATCACGATGCGGGGCTTGGCCGACGGCTTGAGCCATCGCAGCAGCCGGACCATGTCGGCCCGGCTGACCGAGACACAGCCGGCCGTCGATCCGCTGCCACTGGCATGCAGGAAGATCGCCGAGCCGCGCCGCGTGTCGGCCTTCGTGATGGCCACGTACTGACGTCGGGCGGCGTCCCACCGTACGCCCGAAGGCTTGTTGAAGTCGATGACGACGGCATGGGCGTACTGCCTCGGGTAGGCGGCGAGGCGCTCGGCCTGCGAGACGCGCCAGGTTCGCTTCGGCGACGCGGCCGGTTGGAAGAGGTTGTACGTCTTCGCGTCCCGGTTGTCGCCGGCCCAGTAGTCGTCGGCGTCGACCTTGCGGTACGGCAGCCGGGTTCCCGGGTCGGCCCGGACCCCGAACGCCTGCGTGAGCGTGAACGTGCCCGCCGGCGTCTGACCCGTGTCCTGCCGGCGGGCGGCGGCCCACTTCCAGCCGCCGTACCCGATGCGCGCCTTGGCGGTGAAGCTCTGCCGCCACCGGCCGTCCGCGCCACGCTGAAAGGCGCGGACGGTCGCGTGGGTGGACGTCCAGCTCCGGCCGGACACCACGATCACCTGCCTCGCGTTGCCGACGTGCGCGAGCTCGTCCGGCAGCGCGGCCGCAGCGGGCGCAGCCGTCGCCAGGACCGCCGTCATGACGAACGCGAGTACCGCAGCGATCCTCTTCACGGCTACCGATCCTGGCAGACGCGGGCATTCTCCGGTCAGGCCGTCTCGGGGGCTTCAGGGGCGGAGCAGGGCCTTGATGGCGCGGCGCTCGTCCATCGCCCGGTAGCCCTCGGCGGCCTCGTCGAGTCCCAGTTCCAGGTCGAAGACCTTGCCGGGGTCGATCTCGCGCTTGAGGATCAGGTCGATGAGCTCGGGCAGGAACCGGCGCACCGGGGCCGGCCCGCCGTGCAGGTGCACGCCGGACAGGAACAGCTCCATGCCCGGCAGCGTGACGCCGTGGGCGACGCCGACGTAGCCGACGTGCCCGCCGGGTCGCGTCGAGCGGATGGCCTGCATCATCGACTCCTGGGTGCCGACCGCCTCCACGACGCTGTGTGCCCCGTACCCGCCGGTCAAGTCCTTGATCTTGGCGACGCCGTCGTCGCCGCGTTCGGTGACGATGTCGGTGGCGCCGAACTCGAGCGCCAGCTTCTGCCGGTCGGCGTGCCGGCTCATCGCGATGATCCGCTCGGCGCCCAGTTGCCGGGCAGCCAGAACGGCGAGCAGGCCGACCGCGCCGTCACCGACGACGGCGACCGTCCTGCCGGGGCCGGCCTCGGCGGCGACCGCACCGAACCAGCCGGTGCCGAGCACGTCGGAGGCCGCCAGCAGCGATGGGATCAGGTCGGCGTCCGGCAGGCCCGGAGTGGCGACCAGCGTGCCGTCGGCCCACGGGACCCGCAGGAACTCGGCCTGCGCGCCGCCGGTCTCGCTGACGATGGGCGCGAAGTTCGGGCAGCGCGACTGGTAGCCGGCCCGGCAGATCTCGCAGGTGTTGTCGGAGGTGAAGAACGAACCGACGACGAACTGACCCGGTGTGATCTCGCGGACCTCGCTGCCGACCTCCTCGACCACACCGACGTACTCGTGACCCATCGGTGCCGGTCCGTCGAGCTGCTCGATTCCCCGGTACGGCCACAGGTCCGAGCCGCAGACACACGCCGCGGACACCCGGATGACGGCGTCGGTGGGCTTGATGATCGACGGCTTGTCGCGCTGTTCGACGCGGACGTCGCCGGGGGCGTGCATGACGGCCTGTCGCATGTCAGTTCTCCTTGGTGGTGAAGACCAGTTCGGTCGCGCCTCGACAGTTCCGGGCGTTCCCGGATCCGGCCGGACAACACGTGGCCGGTGCACGGAGTCGCTGAACGTGCTCCGGACGCCGAGGTCACGCCATCCATGGAAGCGGAACCGGCAGGCGGGAGGGAGTCACTGACGAAGGAGGTACCGACAGGGCATCCCTGCCGTCCGGCAGGCTCGGACGACGCTTCCACGGGCAGCGGCGCCTGCACCCCCACCAAGTGGGTGCAGGCGCCGCCGCCGGTCGAGGCTCAGACCAGACGCCGTACCACGTAGTTCTTGGCGTAGATCTTCTGCTTGGTGACCGTCTTGCCGGCCCGCGGTGCGGCCCACATCTTGCCGCCACCGGCGTAGATGCCGGCGTGCGTGCCGCGTGTGCCCTTGCGGATGACGATCAGGTCACCCGGCCGCTTGTTCGCCTTGGCGACGGCCTTGCCGTACCGCTGCTGCAGGTGGGCCTTGTGCGGCAGCTTCTTGCCGGCCGCCTTCTTGTAGACGTACATCGTGAAGCCGGAGCAGTCGAACCGCTTGGGCCCGGCGGCGCCGAACTTGTACTTCTTGCCCTTGTGCCGGGACGCCTCGCTCACGACCCGGACGCCGGCCGCCTTGGCGCTGGCGGCCTTGACGGTGACGGTCGCCCGGTTCACTGCCACGCTGGTCTGCGGCAACGCCCAGGTGGCGGCGATGGTCGAGGCCTGCGGGGCGGCGGTGGCGGACTGTGGTGTGCCGAGTCCGCCGGTGAGAAGACCGAGACCCACGGACAGGGCGATGGTGCCGGCTCCCAGGTTACGGGTGGGCCGGCTCAGGGTGCTTACGCGCACGGTGAAGGAATCCCTCCGGCACGCCTGCGAGGTTAGCTGTCGGGTTCGGGCGCGAAGGATTGCCCGGCCGCGGGTAGCGGCTTCACCCCGAGGACCTCCGGCCGGGCCACCGCGTACGGCGTGCCGGTCGAGGACCGATGAATGGTTCCCCCGTCCCTGCCCCCGATTGCCTCATGAATCGTCATGCTCCTCTCGTGCCGCCGGACCGGGGCAGGGCTCGGCGTGGTCCAGATCGGCACGACCGGCGAGCAGGTGCCCGCCGCCCCTCCTTGATAGCCCGGCCCGGTAGCCGAATCATCCGGCCTAGCGATCACCGTGTGTAGTTGCCGTGAGGGTGAGTGTCCGGTTTGGAGGCCGGGTGCGAGGTTTGCCGCGACCTTGTGTTTCGTCCTGGTCACGCATTGGTGGTGTTGATCTGTGAAAGGGAACACGGAGATGGTCGGGCCGTTGCTATGGGTGACCCCGGTGGGGTCACCCGGTTCGCCGATGGTCGTGACCGGCCGTCCGTGGACCGCGGTCCTAACCGATGACCTCACCCCTCAGCCGGGGTAACACAACCGAAGTGCAACCGGCGGATGGGTAAACGCGTACCGCCGCCGAACGATGAGCAGGATCCGATCCACCACCGCCGGAGACTGCCCGATGATCAGAAACAGACTCGTCGCTCTGCTGGTGGGGTGCGTCCTCGCTGCGGGCCTCGGGACCACGCCCGGGTACGCGACGCCCGGCGCCGGAGATGCGGCCGCGGTGCATCAGGACCGGCTGGATCGCTCGTTGCAGGGCATCCTGGATACCGTGGTCGGGCCGGGCCGCTCGACGGTCACCACCAACGTCGAGCTGGACCTCGACCAGGTCACGACGACCAGCACCACCTACACCCCCGGCGCGGCGACGGTCAGCAGTCTGCTGGAGAAGGTCGGCGCCGGGGGTGGCGTCACGCGGTACGAGAGCAGCAGCGAGACCCGTGTGAACGCGCTGAACGAGCTGCGGGCGACCCGGCTGGAGGCGCCCGGCGGCATCGTGTCGCTGAAGGTCGCGGTCGTGATCGACGAGACCGCCGCGAAGGGCCTCGACCTGGGACGGGTTAGTGAACTCGTCGGGGTCGCCGCCGGGATCGACACCCGCCGCGGCGACCGGGTGACGGTCGCCGCCCTGCCGATGCACACCGCTCCGGCAGCCCGTGCCGGGAGCCCGCCGCCGTCGGGTGCCGGTCAGGGCGCCGTTTCCCGGGCGGCGGTGTTCGCGGCCGCGCTGGTTGTGCTGGTCCTGGGGGTGGTGCTGGTCTTCCGCCGACGCCGGAAGCCGGCGGAGGCGGGCCGGCGGGAACCGTTGCGTGCCGAGCTCGAACCGATCGCCGCCACCGCTCACACCATGCCGACCGCCGTGTCTCACCGCGACGGCGGGCAACAGCGCGTGATCGAATCCGTGGCTCCGGACCAGGCCGCGGCGCAGTTGCGTGGCTGGCTCGGCCGTGACGGCTGACAGCACGGGGCCCGGATCGCGAGGATCACCGGGACAGGTCAGTAGCAGGTCGAGAAGGGACCGCCGGCGATCAGGCGCAGCGAACTCGCCTCGTTGGCCTCGCCGATGCCGTTGCCGGGGATCCCGTCGTCGGGCAGGTTCTGGACGTCCTGTCCGGGGTTGACACAGAACACGATGTCCCCGGTGTAGTTGACGCCGTAGTAGTAGACGCTCACGTAGTTCGAGCTCGTGCGGTTCTTGGCGGACTTGATGTTGTTGTCGACGACCACGCCGGTGTTGAACGTGTTGTCGCGGAAATCGGCGTCACCGTTGAAGAAGGCCACCTTGCCGGTGTTGAAGCCGATGTCCCAGCCGCAGTGATAGCCGGTGCCGCAGCTGGAGTCGGCCGAGGCCGGCGACGCCGGTACGAGGGGGGTCACGAGCAGCGCGGCCACGACGCCGCCGAGCATCCGCGATTTTCTGATCATCCTGGCTCTCCTTCGATGGGGCCGACCGACGGCATGCCGGGCGCCACCCCGGGTAGGAAAGTGACGTTCGGCGATGTCTTGCTGTCGAGTGTCGGCCGCCGTCGCCCACCCTGGGAGAGGTTCGGACGATTTAGGACGCCGTTGGCATCGGCGTCAGCCGGTGAAGAACGTGCTGAGGATGGGGCCGAGTACGGCCGGGTCGGCTACGTGTCCTTCGACCTTGAGGGTGTCGCGCCGGGCGTTGGGGAGCGCCGTGGCGGCAGCGTCCGCCGCCGCGCCGAAGAAGTCGACGGGGAGCCCCGCCATGTGCGGGTCGACCGTGATGCCGGTCGTCAGGAGCATCGGCTGCCGGATCGTCGCGAGACGGTTCGCGGGCGGCGGTCCGTCGCCGAGGCATGCCGCGTCGTAGCGCAGTGTGGGTGCCAGTGCGCGGAGCGCGGGCCATACCGGGGCGGCTTCGGCGCCGGCGATGTCCTGCTCGGACGATCCGGCCAGCCGCATGAACAGCCTGAGCGCCTGATCGTGGTCGTCGGCGCCGAGTGCGGCGTCGAGCTCGAGCCGGTATGCCTGCCAGGCGGAGACCATCGTGTCGTCGACCAGGTACGGGACCTCGTGGACGGCGATCCGGTCGACGGGAAGTCCCGCGGCGGCCGCCTCGAGCGCGAGTGCACCGCCGCTCGACGCGCCGAACAGGTGTGCTCGTCCTCCGGTGGCGTCGATCACCGCTGCGAGGTCGTCGATCTCCCGTGCGACGGCGTACGGCTGCCGGTCGCCGCTCTCGCCACGGCCGCGTCGCCGGTAGTTCACGACGCTGAAGCGGCCGCCCAGATACTCGCCCAGCGGGCGGTTCTCCGTGCCGTCGTCCAGGCCGCCCCCGATGAGCACCAGCGTGGGCCCTTCGTCGCTGGGCCGGTCGTAGCCGATCGACGTGCCGTCGGCGGAGTTCACGTGTGGCATCTCAGGCTCCCTTGTTCCGCTTTACTCCTAAAGTAGGAGTAAGTGGTGTTGAAAAGCAAGGTACGATCGGGGCATGCGGAGCTACCGGGATCTGTGCGGCATCGCCAGGGCGCTCGACGTGGTCGGCGAACGCTGGGCGTTGCTGGTGGTGCGCGAGCTGCTGTTCGGTCCCAAGCGGTTCGCGGATCTGCATCGTGGACTGCCCGGCACGAGTCAGAACGTGCTGACCCAGCGACTCCGTGAGCTGGAGGATGCCGGCGTCCTGCTACGGCGTCGCGCGCTGCCCCCGGCGGCCGGGCTGATCTACGAGCTCACCGACCGCGGTCGTGCCCTCGAACCGGTTCTGCTGGCGCTGGGACGCTGGGGCAGTCCGATGTCACCGCGGCCGGACTCGGGCGAGGAGCTGAGTCCGGACGCGCTGATCGTGGCACTGCGCACCACGTTCGACGCCGCCGCTGTGGGCTCTGTTCGCGGCACCGTCAAGCTCCGGCTGCCCGGCGACGCGTTCCTGCTCACGGTCGGCCAGGGAGAGCTGGAGGCGATCCGCGGCGACGCGCCCGCGGACGCCGCCCTGACCGCCACCGTGCGCACCGTGCAGGACCTCGTATTCGACCGGCGCGAGCTCGACGAAGCCATCCGGAGTGAAGCCGCCAGCGCAGAGGGCGACCTGCGGCTGCTGCGCCGCTTCCTGGCCGCCTTCGACGACCACCGCGAAGCGGCTCCGCGCAGCCGGCCGCCGGTCTGAACCTTTTCCTCCGCCACCTGCTACACACCTTGCAGACAGTGGGCTCGCCGGAGGAAGGTAACGGATGCATTCGGGCGGCGACGAGGCGTTGCTGCGGTCGATCGCGGCCGGTGACGCCGCCGCGCTGTCCCGGCTCTACGAGCGGCACGGCCGGGTCCTCTTCGGGTATCTGCACCGGCTCGCCGGTGATCGGATGACCGCCGAGGAGATCCTGCAGGACACGATGCTCGCGGTCTGGCGGACGGCGGGCGCCTTCGAGGGCCGGGCGAAGGCGACGACGTGGCTGTTCGGCGTCGCCCGCCGCCAGGCCCACAACCGGCTGCGCGGCCGGTCCGCGCCCGCACCCGCCGCTCCCGACCTGTCCGACCAGCCCGATCACGGCGCCGGTCCCGAGGAACTCGCGATCGCCGCGGCCGGTGGCACACCGGTAGCCGCCGCCATCGACCGGCTGCCCGAGCATCATCGTGACGTGATCGCCCTGGTGTTCGTGGCGGGGCTGCCGCTCGCCGAGGTCGCCGAGGTGCTGGGCGTCCCGGTCGGAACGGTGAAGAGCCGGCTGCATCACGCCCGGGCCGCCGTCGCCGCGGCGCTCACCGCACAGGAGGTGCCCGAATGAAGGACCTGTTGCCCGCGTACGCTGCGGGGTCGCTGCCGGACGCCGACCGGGAACGGGTCCGCCTGCACCTCGCCGACTGCGCGCGGTGCCGGGCCGATCTGGCCTCCTGGCAGGCGCTGGCCTCGCCGCACCGCGAACCTCCGCCCGACCCGGCGGCGCTGATCCGCGGTGTGCTCACCCGTAGTGCGCTGACGCCGCCGGAGAAGAGCCCGCCGCGCCGGCTGCGGCACCTGGCCGGGCTGATGCTGGCCGAGGCGCGGCTGATCCGCATGGCAGTGCCGATCGCCTCGGCGCTGGTGATGGCGCTCGGCGTGGGTCTGGTGCTGTGGCAGGCCACCGCGGGTGCCGAGCTGGTACTGGCGCTGGTGGCGCCGATCGTCGCCGCCGCCGGGGTCGCGGGCACCTACCGCTCGGGCCACGATCCGGCCGCCGAGGTGGTCGCGGCCACGCCGACCTCGGGCCGGTTGCTGCTGCTGGTTCGCATCGCGCTGGTCTTCGGGTACGACCTCGCGCTGGCCGTGGCGGCGTCGGCGGCCCTGGCCGCGACCGGTGCAGCCGGTACCGCGAGCATGAACACGCTGGTCACCGCGTGGCTCGGTCCGATGGTGCTGCTGTCGTCGATCAGTCTGCTGATCGCCGTCAGGTTCGGGCCGGACGTCGCGCTCGGCGCCGCCGTCGGCCTGTGGGCGGTCCGGGTGCTGGTCGGCGGGGTCCTCGTACGTGACGGCCGGCTCGCCCGTTTCGTCGTGGAGGTGTGGACCACGAACGCGCCGGTGCTGGCGGTCAGTGCCGCTCTCACGACCGTCGCGTTCATTCTCGCGGGACGTGAACCTCCGGGCGTCCGGCACGCTACCCACCCGATGTGAGACCAACTTCCCTTTGGCGGTACGAGGTACGCCGCGCCGGATGGGCCGCTGTGCTGGGCCCGCCGCTGGCCGTCGCGCTCGGGGTCGCGGCCGCGCTCGCCTTCCCGGAGCCGAGCGACACGACCAGGGCCCGGATCCTGCTCGGTGGCCTGGAGATGGCGGTTCCGCTGGCCGCGGCCGTCGCCTGTGCGACCCTGATCGGTCAGGACCCCGCCCGTGAGGTCCAGCTCAGCGCGTTCACCCCGTACCGCATCACGTTGTTGCGCCGGATGACCGTGGTCCTGGCCTGGACCGCATCGGTCGCCCTGCTGACCGCCGCCGTTCTGATCCTGACCGGCTGGTGGGAACGCTGGCCGCAGAACCACGGCGCGCTCGCCGGGCAGCTCACCTGGCTGGCGCCGACGCTCGCGCTCAGCGGACTGGGGTTCGCCGCCGGCGCGGTGCTGCGCAGCCCGGCCGCGGCCGGCGCGATCGTCACCACCGTGTGGGCTGTCCAGCAGTTCTTCGGCGACGCCGTGCAGGCGCACCAGCCGGGCCGGTTGCTGTACCTGTTCGCCACGACGCGCGGCGTGGTGCCGGGGGACTGGACGGCGAACCGGCTGACGCTGCTCGGCACGGGCGCTGCGCTGATCGCCCTCGCCCTGGTCCTGCTGGGCCGCCCGGAACGCCTGATCAGTGAGGAGGACGAGTGACGACCTTCGGCGCCAGCCTGCGCTACGAGTTCCGGATGCAGGTCCGCAAACGGTCGGTGTGGATCGTACCGGCGTTGACCCTCGTCCTGTTCGTCCTGATCGGCGGGAGCCTGCTGCGGGACCTGTTCGACCCGGGGGAGCGGCCGCTCGACCCGCGGACCGGAGTGGTCGGCCTCGCCGTGCAGCTGCACGCGCTGCTGGCGATCGGGTTCGGCTGTCTGCTGGCCGACCGGCTGGTCCGCGACGACCGGCTCGGCGTGGCGCCGATCCTGGACGCCACCCCCGCCTCGCCGGCCGCCCGGCTGCTGGGCAAGTACCTGGGCGCCGCCGCCGCCACGGCCGTCCCGATCGCGGTGGCCTACTTCGGGTTCGCGGCGGCGTACGCGATCGACACCCGGCAGCCGGTCGCCCTGGCCTGGGCGCTGGCCGCCTTCACCGTCGTGATCGTTCCGGGACTGCTGCTGGTGGCCGCGTTCGCGCTGGCCGTACCCATGATCATGCCGGCGCCGCTGTTCCGGGTCCTGTTCGTCGGCTACTGGCTGTGGGGCAACATCGTCTCCCCGGAGATGATGCCCACCCTCGCCCGGACGCTGTTCCATCCGCTCGGCGGCTACCCGCTGGACGCGCTGTTCGGCTTCCACGGCATCGACGGCGAGGACACCTGGGCCGGGCCGGTCACCGGGGCGACCTTCAACGTGCTGCGCCCCGAACCGACGCCCGTGCTGGCCTGGCTGTCGATCGCCCTGCTCCTGCTCGTCTCCGCCGCCGCGCTCGCCGGGGGCCACACCCTGCGCGCCCGCCGCCTCCGTTGAAAGGGACTGCCCATGCGCATCGAGATCTCCGGTCTGACGAAGACGTACCGCGGTGGGGTCCATGCCCTTGATGGTCTTGACCTGGACATTCCCACCGGGATGTTCGGACTGCTCGGCGCGAACGGCGCGGGCAAGACCACACTCATGAGGATCTTGGCGGGGATCGTACGGCCGTCGGCCGGCCGGGTCGTGGTCGGCGGACACGACATGGCCTCGAGTGCGGGCCGGACCGCCGTCCAGCGTGAACTCGGTTACCTGCCGCAGGACCTCGGCGTCTACCCCGACCTGACGGCCCGCCAGTTCCTCGACTACGTGGCGCTGCTCAAGGGCATGGACGACCGGCCGGTACGCCGCCGCCGCGTCGGTGAACTGCTCGAGGTGGTGGCGCTGACCGAGTACGCCGACCGGCGGCTGCGTGGCTTCTCCGGCGGCATGCGGCAGCGGGTGGGCATCGCCCAGGCCCTGCTGGCCGACCCGCGGCTGCTCATCGTGGACGAACCGACCGCGGGCCTCGACCCGGAGGAGCGGATCCGCTTCCGGACACTGCTGTCCCAGTTCGCCGGCCGCCGGACCGTGCTGCTGAGCACGCACATCGTCGACGACATCGGACACACCTGCCGCGAGGCCGCCGTACTGGCCAGGGGAAGGCTGATCTTCCGCGGCACCGTCGAGGAACTGACCCGCCGGGCCGAGGGCCGGGTGTGGTCGGTAGTCACCGACGGCCCGGCACCCTCGGAGGGCACCGTGGTGTCGGCGCTGCCGCAGGATGACGGCATGCGTTACCGGGTCGTCGCGCGTGACGCGCCCTCGGCGCAGGCCCGTCCGCTTGACCCGAGCCTGGAGGACGGCTATCTGGCCGTGGCTGCCGACCAGTCATGACACCGGCTGTGTCGCACCGCTGCCTCAACTTCTCTGAGACAGCGGTGCGACACAGCCGGGTAGGTGATCGCGGCCGCGGCCGGTTGGTGGCACGGCCGCGGCCGCGATCGGTGAGGCGGCCGGCCGGGGCGCGAGTGCGGGCGCGTCCCGGCCGCCGCGTCAGGGGGAGGTGCAGCTGAGGGCGGGCGTCCCGGGCGTTCCCGAGGCGATGAACCCGAAGGTGGTCGAGCCGTCGGCGGGCAGGTTGCCGTTCCACGACACGTTGCGGACGCTGACCGTGGAACCGGACGAGGTCAGCGTGCCGTTCCAGACCTGGCTGACCGTGGAACCGGACGGGAGGGTCCAGGAGACCGTCCACCCGCTGGGCGTGCCGCTGCCGGCCTGGACCTTGACCTCACCCTGGTAGCCACCGTTCCAGGTGCTCACCGCTCGCAGCGTCGCACCGCAGGCGCCGGTGGGCAATGACGGCGACGACGAGGGGGACGAGGACGGCGACGACGAGGGGGAGGACGACGGGGATGAGGGTGCCGGCGACGACGGGGACGGCGACGGCGGGTTGGGGGCGGTGCTGGCCAGGCTGTACGCGAGGTCGGGCTGGAACGATCCGGCCGCGTACCGGCAGCCGTCCGCCTCGCCCGGCGGCTTGATCCACAGGTACGCGTCGATGTTCGCGTCCCCGGTGTTCACCGTCGGGTACTGGCCGATCCGGCGGTCGGTGTTGTCGTCACCGCACCAGTCGCCGCTGGCACCGCCATTTCGACTGGTGTCGATCACCTGCCGTTTCCCGCTGACGCCCTGCCCGTTCAGCGAGGAGATGATCGAGCGCCCGTACGACGCCTCGGCGCTGGTCGGCTGGAAGTTGGAGGCATTGGTGTAGAAGCCGTCCGCGCTTGCGATCCCGGCCGCGACGAGGCGCGATGCCTGTTCACCGGCGCTGTTCCAGGCGGAGTGCCCGCCGTCGAGGTAGACCTTGGCGTTCGGATTGCCGGCCTTCAGTGTTTGCGTCGCGGTGCGCAGCGCCTGGTTGCGGGCCGCGATCTCGCTGCTGTTCAGGCAGGTGAGCAGGGCGATCGAGTCGGGTTCCAGGTTGAGGACGACGGTCTGGCTGCCCAGGTTGCGGGCGATGTTGCCGATCCACGTCTGGTACTGGGTGAGATCGGGGGCACCGCCCGAGCTGGCGCCGCCGCAGTCACGGTTGGTGATGCCGTACACCGTCAGGGCGGGGATCTGCCCGGCGGCGTTGGCGGCGTTGACGTAGCTGGAGACCTCGCTGCCGATGGTGGAGATGTTGAAGTTCGACAGCCAGCGGGTGGCGGGCTGGCTCTCGATCTTCGTGCGGATCACCGAGGCGCGGGAGTCACCGGCGTTCGACTGCAGCCACCGGGCGACGGGGGTGCTGGTGTCACGGTAGAGGGTTCCGGAGATGGTGCCGGCGGAGGCGCTGCCGGTGATCATCAGAGCGCCGGCCGCCGCCACGGTGGTGCAGGCGGCGGCGACGGCGATGACGCGGGAACGGGCCATGGAGCTCTCCTGGGGGACGGGACTGGGAGCGCTCCCAAAGTTAACCGCATCGATGTGAGAAGGCAATGTTTCTGCAAAGACGGGCGCCCGATCCTCACCGCCGGCCGCAGTGCCCGGAGGTCTCGGCGCCATGGGGGAGTGCGGTGACGGCGTCCAGGAGCTCGGCGCGCGACGGTCCGGGCAGCGGGTACTGCGGCGCCGGCATGCCCAGGGCCAGGACCCGGTCGCGCAGGCCCGGCGTCGCGAAGACCTCGTCGGGCGTGTTCAGGAACGAGCTGATCGACAGATAGCCGCGCAGGGCGCCCGGGTCGCGGAGGGCGGCGGCGAACAGCGCCTTCGACGCCAGCCAGCGCAGGTCGTCCGGCCGGTACGGCACACCGGCGACGTCACCGTCGATCTCGGCCAGCCGATGCGTGTCGACGAAGTTGGTGGCGCGGTAGAGCGGTTCGACGACCTGAGCGGTCGCCTCATCGAACCGGCGCACCAGCTTGTCGTGGTCGGCGGCACCGACCTCGCGCAGGACGTCACGTAGGACGCGGGCGTGAATGATCGCGAAGGAGGCGCCGCGGCCCAGTGACGGGTTGGTGCACGCCCACGCGTCACCGACCGCGACGACACCGGTGGCGACCGGGAGGCCGTCGACGACGTACCGGCGCAGCCTGTCCTCCAGACCGGCCATGACGTCCACGCCGCTGATCGGCTCGGCGCCGAGCCAGGCGGCGGCCGCCGGATAGCGGCTCACCACGGCCGACCAGGTCGCCGGTTCGCGCAGTCCCCGCAGCGCCCTGTCCTTGCCGCTGGTGGTCAGCACCACGCTCCAGGTGCCGTGGTCGGCCGGCAGCGTCAGCACCGACAGCGACTCGTACGGCTGGATCACCATCGACCTGATCTCCGGCAGCCGGCCGTGCGGCGATCGGAAGTGGCGGGCGTAATAGACGAAGCCGGCGTCGGACCGTTCCTCGGCGACCGGCCGTGCCCCGGCCGCGGCGAGCCAGGCCGGCAGTGCGGACCGGCGGCCGCCGCAGTCGATCACGAGGTCGGCGCTGACCGGGCCGGCGGTGGTGATGACGCCGATGACGCGGGGAACCGGGTGGCGGCCGTCGGTGCGCACGCCGACGACCCGCACACCGCGCCGGATGGTGACCCCGGCGGCGGTGGCGGCGGCCGCCAGGGCTGCCTCGAGGACCGGGCGGCGAGCCGTCACGGTGGCGAACCGGTCGTCGTCGTCGCGGTCCGGGCCGCGGATCTCCGCCGGCAGGGCCGCCAACGGGTTGATCACCACGGCGCCGGCGGCCCGCACTGCGGCCGCGGCGTCGGGCAGTTCGGCGCGCAGCTCGGCCCACCAGCGCGGCAGCAGATAGTGCGGCAGCCGGAACTGGTTCACCCCGGGCCTGTCCCAGTCGTCCCACGGCCGGTCGGTGGGCACGGCCGGGTCACGTTCCAGGACGGTCACCTCGTGGCCGTCACGGTGGAGCATCATCGCGGTGGTCAGGCCGGCGAGGCCGGCACCCAGGATCGTTGTCGTCGTCATGGCCCGAGGATGTGACCGGGAGCTGCTCACTCTCCAGGTCAGTCGCCGGTCACTTCCTGCCCGGTCTTCTCCTGCCCGGTCTCGCGGGCCCAGAGCCGCCCGGCGAGTTCGTCCACCGCCTTGGCGAGATGCCGCCGGTAGGTGCTGAACGGCAGGCCGAGCACCTCCGCCGCAGCCTCCTGGGTGGGCGCGGGACTGACGTAGGTGCGGTGCAGCACCGCCCGGAGCCGGTCGCCGCGCGGCAGCCCGGCCAGCTCGTCGACCGCCGTGCGCAACGCCGTCCGGACGGTGGCGGCATCGGTGCCCAGATGGGTGCCGACCAGGCGCGACGCGGCGATCCGGTCCGGCCTGCACAGGTTCGGCAGCGCGGCGCGTACGGCGGCGTCAAACGTGTCCCTGCTCAGCGGCGCGGGCAGTTGCATCCAGTCGGGCGGCGGGCCGGTGCCGCCGGACTGTTCCCGCTCCTGCATGAGCTCGAGCCACGTGTGAACCGGGAAGCGCCGCCAGTCGTTGCCGTACACCACGTGACGCCGTCCGTCGAAGGTCACCTCGAGGATCTCGCGGAAGGCGAGATAGTCGAAGAACGGGCCCCAGAACGACGGCTCCACCGACACGATGAAAGCCCACGCGAGCGGACGGCCGCACCACTCGATGATCGAGGAGATGGAACCGGCGAAGACCGCGTACGGATCACTCTGCGCTCCGTCGTGACCGAGCAGGAACCGCGAGATGTCGACCTGCTCACCGGGTCTCAGCGGTGCGGTGCGGGCGACATGATCGAGAATTGCCCGTACGACCGGATCCTCATTTTCGGTCGTGGAACCGGACGGGCATCGCGCGTGATGGACGAAGCCGCCGATCCCGCCCTCGACACGCACCACACTGGCGCCGGCCTGCCGCTCGGCGAACCAGCCGCGGGCCAGCTCGGCCGAGCGGGGACCCACATGCGTGCCGATCAGCTCCGCGACACCGGGAAGTTCCTCCGGCCGCGCCCGCACCAGTGCGATGGTTCCGTCCGCCGCCACGGCGCGGAACTGGGCGCTGAACGGCCCCTCCCGGTGCAGCTGGGCGAGTTGCTGTGCGAGCAGCTGACGATGCGTGCCGGAGGAGGCACGCAGGCCGGCGACGACGTAGTCGTGCACGACCCGGTGCAGATCCCGGTAACGGTCGGGGAATCGCCGCTCGAACTCGGCTTCCAGAACGGCGCGCGTCAGGTCGTGCGGCGTCAGGCCGTGCGGCCGGACCGTGACGAACGGCCGGTCCCGCAACCACTCCCAGACCCGCGGCGCGTCGTCGCCGACCGTGCGCCGCAGCAGGTCCTCGGTGGTCAGCAGCACCTTGGCGCAGGTTCCCAGGCCGACCAGGTGGGCGTCCGACGGGGCATCGTTCACCAGCGACGCGATCAGCGCGGAGATCAGGTCCGGCGCGTCGGCGAGGGTTCTCGGGACCGTGCCGGTCAGTGCCACGTCGGCGAGCAGAGCGAGTGCGAGCGGGTGGCCACGGCCCAGCCGCATGATCGCCTCCCGGTCCGGTGCGGCGACACCGGCCCGCTCGAGCAGGGCGGTGCTGTCGGCCTCGTCCAGGTCGCCAAGAGAGTGCACAGCGACCAGCCCTCGCCAGCCCAGATCGGCCCGCCAGGCCGGCGCGGGCGCGTCGCGGCCGGCGACGACCACGACGCCGTCGGCGGGCAGGGTGGGCACCAGATCGCGGCGTAGCCAGCCGTCGATCGGGGCGAGATGCTCGTATCCGTCGACCAGCAGCACCGGCGCGGCACCGGTGTCGACCGACTGGACAGCGTGGACGAAGCCTTCGGGGGACGGATCGAGTTCGCTGCCGTCCAGGTAGACGGCGGGACGGCCGGCTCGCCGCGCCCGGCTGCGCAGGTGCAGCAGGAGGGTGGTCTTGCCGACGCCGCCGGGACCGTGGACGAACAGCACGCGGCGAGCCGATCGGCCGGCCAGGGCATCGTCGAAGGCGGCCACCTGCGCGGCCCGGCCGACGAAGCCGTGCCACCGCACGTCGTCCATGACGTCGCCCAGATTCGCCATGAAGCAGAGTGTCGGCGTCCCGGCGCGGTCACGCCAGCGGGTAGCCGACAAACCCGCCGCCGGGTGCCGCGGGATGCGGGCCGGAATACCCCTGTCGCACCGGATCGCACCGGGCTTCTGACGGTGCGCCACCGTACGCCTCTCAAGATCTCTTGAAAAGTGACTAACCTCACTGGCGTCCGAACGTTTATGTCTTCCGGCCGATACGTCGTGACAACTAGTCGAGTCGCCGTCACTCCACGCACCGCCCCGGTCGTAGGTTTTCCCAGCGAACCTGTGTGGCCTTCCCGGGCCGGAACTGTTCCAGGACAACGCGGCGCCCTTTCGCGACGCTGTCCGGAGAGCGAGTGAGAATGACCGTCAGGGCACACCAGCGTCAACGTGGCAGGCCGATCGGCGCCCTGGCCCGGCAGGTGGTCCCGATTCTCCTGGCCGTATCGGTCATGGCGCTGTTCACCATGGTGTGGCAGTCGGCCGACGAGCAGTCCGACTTCGCGGCCCTGGAACGTGACGGCGTCCGTTACATCCAGGCACTCGGACCTCTGGAGATCGCGCTCACCAACGCCGGGTCCGGAGCGGTCGCCGGCACACCCGCGGCACCCGACGCCATGAACCGGGCCGTCGACGCGGTCAACGCCGTCGACCGGGAGCTCGGCGAACGACTCGGCGCCCGGGACCGGTGGGCCGGGCTACGGGCCAAGATCGAAACACTGCCCGCCGACGGCGACGCCGCGAAGACCATCGCCGCCTACGGTACCGCCAGCGACCTGCTGCTCGCCCTCATGGACAAGGTCCGCAACAGCTCCAAACTGGTCCGTGACCCGGACGCCGACCTCTACTACCTCGGGGACGGCGCGGCACAGGAACTCCCGGAGAGCATCGTCGCGGCCACCCGCTACACCAACCTGCTCACCAGCCTGCCCGGACTGTCCGCAGCCGACCGGGCCGCGACGCTCATCGACATCAACACGGCCGCCTCGACCCTGGCGGGCAACGCACGCGACCTCTCCGACGACGTCCGGCTCGCCGTCGAAGGCACCGGCAGTGAGAACCTCGGCAGCGCGCTGCTGAGCCGCCTCGACCGCTTCAACCGGTCCGTCGACAATCTGCTGCCGCTGGTCGAACCGCTGAAGACGGGACGCGGCATCGTCGATGCGGAGCAGGTCAGCCGCGGCCGCGACGAGATGCAGGCCGCCGCGTCCGAACTCTCCACCGCGCTGCTCGAACAGATCGACATCGGGCTGCGTGACCGGATCGACTCCTACGACCGGCGCCAGCTGCTCGCCGCCGGCATCCTCGTCATCTCCGTGATCCTGGCCTGCCTGCCTGCCGGGCTGCTCCTGGTAGCCCGGGTACGCGGTGACCGTACGCCCCGGATGAACGACATCCCGGCACCATCACCCGTGTCCGAGCCGGAGGACGCTATGCGGAGGCGAATCAGTGTTCCTTAGCAGCCTCCGCATCCGCGGCAAGCTGACCCTGCTGGTCATCATCCCGCTGCTGGCCATGATCGCGCTGGTCGTGCCGGTGATCCGTGGCCTGGTCATCGACGCCGAGAAGGCGACCGAGATCGACACCATCGCCACTGTGGCCGGCCGGGTCGGTCCGCTGCTGGAGGACGTGCAACGGGAACGGCTGCTCGCCGTCGGCTACCTGCTCGGCGTCATCGAGGAGGACGACCTCGCCCTGCAGAGCGCACTGGTCACCGACCGGGTCCGCGACGTGCAACGCGAGCTGGGCGACCAGATGCCCGACGCGCTGCGTGCCGAGATCGGCCGGATGGCCGAACTGGAGAGACTGCGCCAGCGGGTACGCGCCAAGACGGCCAGCCCGGACGAGGCCATCGCCGGATTCGACAACGTCCTGGACGGCACGATCGACTCGCTCGGGCTCACCGACAGAGCCGACGCCGGGACCGCCATCGGCCGGCAGCTCATCGCCCTGGACGCCCTGCTGCGCATCGACGAGTCCAGCAACGACAGCAACATGCTGCTGGCGCTCATGGCGGCCGGCGACGTGGACGAGTACGCCGTCGAGTACCGCGAGGACAGCGCACGGTTCCAGACCTACGTCGACCGTTTCACCGCCTTCGCCACCCCCGGGCAACGCGAGTTGTACGAGCTCGTCACCGTCGCCTTCTCCGACCGCGTCGGCAAGGACTTCGACACCAGGTTCGAGCAGGACCCGGCCCGCACCATGGCGGCGCTGCCCATCGACGAACTGTTCCCGATGCTCCGGTCGTTCAGTGTCCTCGGCGGCTTCGCCAAGAAACGCATCGTCGACGACGTCACGACGGCGGTCGCCGAACAACGGCAACGGCAACTGACCGTGGCGTACGGCATGGGCCTTCTCGTTCTTCTGGTCCTGCTCGCCGTCCTCGCCCTGGTCGCCACCGTGGCCCGCGCCGTGGCCGTGCCCCTGACCCGGCTCAGCCGCGCGGCCGAACGGGTCGCCGAGGCAGGCGAGACGGAGCTGCAACGCATCGCCGACGACGAGGCCGAAACCGCCGAACCGGTACGCCTCGAAGTGCTCGACCTCAACTCCCAGGACGAGATCGGCGACCTGGCCCGGGTCTTCGCCCGCGTGCAGCGCACCGCCTCACAGCTCGTCGAACGTCAGGTCCTCAGCCGCCGCAACGTGGCCGAGATGTTCGGCCACATCGGCCGGCGCACCCAGAACCTCGTCGGCGGACAGGTCGACCTCATCGACGAACTGGAGAACGAGGAGACCGACCCGGACCGGCTGGCCAAGCTGTACCGGCTCGACCACATCTCCAACCGCCTGCGCCGCAGCGCCGACAGTCTCGTGGTGATCTCCGGAGCCGACCGGGAGCAGAGCCACGCGTCACCGGTCCGGCTGATCGACGCCGTACGCCTCGCCCTCGCCGAGATCGAGGAGTACACCCGCGTCGACGTCGACGTCCCGCTCGACCTGCTCGTAGCGCCCTCCCTGGTCAGCGACATCGTGCTGATCTGCGGCGAACTGCTCGAGAACGCCACCACCTTCTCCCCGCCACACACCCGGGTGACCGTCATCGCCCGGGCCGTACCCGGCGGCGCCCGGCTCACCATCGCCGACCACGGCATCGGCATGCCCGACGAGCGACTCGCCGAGGAGAACTCCCGTATCGCCCACCGCGAGCGCCTGGACCTGGTGCCGACCCAGGTGCTCGGCCTGTTCGTGGTCGGGCGGCTGGCCCGGCGCCACGGCATGACCGTCGACCTGTCACACACCCCCGGCGGCGGCGTCACCGTCCAGGTCGGCATCAGCAGCCTGCTGCTCGCCGGCGACCTGCTGGTCAGCGAACCGGTCGCGCCCCGGAGCACGGTCTCGGTCGAATGGTCCGCGCCGCAACAAGCGGCCCCCGCACCCAGGCATCCCACCGTCCGGGAGTCGATCTCCCGCGTCAGCGACGTGATGAGCGATCCGCACACCTGGAACGGCTTCGACGTGCCCCGGCAACTGCCGGCCGGCCCACCCGCGCAAGCGCCACAGGCGGCACCGGCCTCTCCCGGCGGCCTGCGCCGCCGGGTCCCGGGAACCCACCTGACACCGGAGCCCGCCGAACGGCCCGCCATCGCCGCGCAACTGACCGACCACGACGCCGACGCCGCCCGCCTGCTCGTCGAACAGCTCGAGTTCGGCGTGACACAGGCGCTCCAGGAAACCTCACCGCACCACCGACAGTGAGAAGGCTTCGCCATGGACACCATCCGTACGCACCAGAACACCACGGATTACAGCGCCGAGGTGAAGACCTTCAACTGGCTCCTCGGATCGTTCGCCACGCGGACGTCCGGGGTGCAGGAGGCCGTCGTGGTCTCCTCGGACGGCCTGCTCATGGCACGGTCGTCGAAACGGGAACGCGCCGACTCCGACCGCCTGGCCGCGGTGGTGTCCGGGATGGCGAGCCTCGCGGCGGGCGCCTCCGAGTGGTACCGGCTCGGCGCGCTGAACCGGCTCGTCGTCGACATCGCCGAGGGCTATCTGGTGATCACCACGATCAGCCGGGGCTCGGCGCTGGGCGTCATCGCGAGCCGCTCGGCGAACCTCGCCACGGTGGCCTACGAGATGACCCTGTTCGGAACCCGGGCCGGCGCGTCGCTGACGCCGGGGTTGATCGCCGAACTGAAAAGCGCAGCGCAGAGTTGAACGACGACCCGCGCGCCACACCGGGGCCCGAGGCGATCGGGCGGATCCCTCCGTACCTGCGGGCCAACCCGCCCGGCGTCGCACCGGGCGGGTCCCCGAGCCGGCCCCCGACCGGCCACTCCTCGGCACCGCGGCCGTTCGTCCTGACCGGCGGCCGGGTCAACGCGGTCGACCGCGAGATCGACGTCGAAACCCAGGTGACCCTACGGCCGTACGATCCACGCGCCGGCCGGACTCCTCTCGGCTCACTCGGCCCGGAGATGCAGGCGATGGTCGAACTGTGCGTCGAGCCGATCTCGGTCGCCGAGATCTCGGCACGGCTGCGCCTGCACCTGGGCGTCACCAAGATCCTCGTCGCCGATCTGCGCGCCGCCGGATACCTCGACGTGCACATCGCGGACACGCTGAGCCCGCTGTCCTCCGACACCATCCTGCGAGTGATGCATGGACTACGCGCCATTTCCTGACACGCCGGGCGTGAACAGGCCCGCCCGGCAGACCCCACCGGTGCCCGTCAAGATCATCGTCGCCGGCGGTTTCGGCGTCGGCAAGACGACCACCGTCGGCTCGATCTCCGAGATCGCCCCGCTGACCACCGAGGCCGAGATGACCGCCGTCTCCATCGGCGTCGACCGGCCCCGCGACCAGAGCCTCAAGACGACCACCACGGTCGCCATGGACTTCGGCTGCGTGACCATCGATCACAGCCTCAAGCTGTACCTTTTCGGCACGCCCGGACAGGACCGCTTCGGCTTCATGTGGGACAGCATGGTCCGCGGGGCCCTGGGCGCGCTCGTGGTCGTGGACAGCTCCCGGCTCGACGACTGCTTCCAGGCCGTCGACTACTTCGAGCGGGCCGGGCTGCCGTTCGCCGTCGCCGTCAACGAGTTCAACGGGCACGCCACCCACGACCTCGCCGAGGTGCGGTGGGCCCTCGCCGTCAACGAGCGGGTGCCGATCGCTACCTTCGACGCACGGAAGCGGACGTCGGTACGCGACGCGCTGATGATGGTGCTCGAACAGGCCCTCGACAAGGCCGCCCGCACGGAAGGAACCGGATGACCCACCCGACTTTCGGCGCTGTCGTCGTGAGGCCGGCCCGGAATGCCGACGTCGCCGGCGTGCAACGACTGGTCGACGTGGCGTTCACGCCGTACATCCCCCGCATCGGCGAACGGCCCATGCCGATGAACAACGACTACGCCCGGCTCGTGGGGGAGGGGCGCTGCTGGGTGGCCGTCGCTGCCGGCCGGGTCGTCGGCATGGCGCAGCTGCTGGTCGCCGCCGACCACGTCGAGGTCGAGACCCTCGCCGTCGCACCCGACGCCCGGGGCGCGGGGGTCGGCGGGCGGCTGCTCGAGCTTGCGGAGGAGCAGGCCCGCGCGAACCGGCTGACCGAGGTGCGGCTGTGCACCAACGAGGCCATGACCGAGAACCTCGCCTACTATCCGCGGCGCGGTTTCCGGGAGACGCATCGTGACACCCAGCACGGGTTCCACCGGGTGTTCTACACGAAACCGGTCGCTCCGCCGCCGGGTGCCGGCTGACGAATGCACCGCCAGCGTCGCAGGGCGAGAGCTGTGCACCGCGTCGACCCACCTCGTCGAACCCGCTATCGGGTCCGGCGAGGAACCAGGCCGTTACCTGACACCCTCCTGGAGTATCAGTCCGACGTAAAGAACGATCATGATCAGGCGCCTGCGCGCCAGGGCGGCCCGACACGGCGTGGACTGCGCTACCGTCTGGTCATAGCGGCCATGGTCTGCGATACCGTCTGGTTATCGCGGCGGCCGCCTGAAGGTCCGCAGTGATCCGGGCGGTTTCTGAACAGCACGAGGAGACACCGATGACCGACGCTACCGGCGACGCCGATTCCACCGCTACCAGCGAAGGGGAGTCCGAAGAGCAGCCGCAGCCCTTCGAGAACCGGGCGGCACGCCGGTCCAAGGGCAAGGCGGCCGCCAGCCACATCAGCGGTGCGGCGGGCCCCGTCCACGGCCGTTCCAGCACAGTGCAGAACCGTCGCCAGTACGGCAACCGTCGAAGCGGCTGATCTGCGCAATCCCGTCCGCGGCCGAACTCGGCTGGCCTGGCCGCGTGGGCCCCGGAGGCGGCGCTGCCCCTGCCGTTCATCACCCCGTTCGTGGCCGGCGGCTGCTGCCTGATGTTTCTCGTGGTCTCCCGCCGGGGCCGCTTCACCCGATGGCTGTACGGATACTCCGGTGGCCTGGCTGAGGTCGACCCGGACGGCTACCCGCGCGTGGTGCGCTCGGGCGAGGTCACTGACGTGGTCGACGAGTGGACCTCATCCGGCTCGGAGTCCCAGTCGGGACTACGAAGGTTTCCGCCTCACCACCGCCGATGGCCGCACCGTGTCGATCACCGCGAAGTACCGCAACGCGCTTGACCCGTACGGCCCGGTCGGTGGGCTGACCGCCGCGCTCGCGCCGGCCGAGGTCGGCATGGCCGTTCCCCGCTCTCCCTCGAGGGAATCGCGGGCCCCAAGGACACCACGATCACGCCGTGGGACGCGATCGAACGGATCGAGCTGCGGCCCGGCCACGTGAAGGTGCGCCCGATCGCCGGTAGGGCCCGCAAGTACGACGACTACCGTGATGGCTCCGGATACGCGGTGTTCTGCCGCGCGCTGGCCGGGCTCGGTGTCAACGCCTCCTTCGAGCCGCGCGGCTGGGCCGAGGGTACGAAGCCGACGCCGGTTACTGACGGCTGAAATCGGCTGGAACCTTCGCCGCCTTGGCCTTGAATGCTCTGCTGATGGGATTCGGTCCATCGTCCACGAGGCGGTGGAAGTCCTCGTCCGATGGCAAGGAGTCGGGCGATTCGCCGTTGAGGCTGCGGTCCAGGACGTCCTGCAGGAAGTCCGCAGCCTCGCCAAGCTCGAAATAGCGCAAAGCGATAATCGCATTTCTGACCCGGAATGGCTCATTGACCTCCAGAGCGAAGCCAAGGCCGCCGCCCATCGCAGAGTTGTAGACGCGCAGCAAGGACGCAAGGTGCTCGATGCCGGGCGGCGTGCCTTGCGGAACTTCACCGTCAGCGCCGTAATCGCAGGCTTGGTTCCAGATGGTGTCCAAGCCGTTCAACTCGGTACCTCCAAGCATGAGCTGGCGATGATCTGGGCCGGTGCGGGCCGGAGGGAGACGCCGCGGACACGTCCCATGATTGCTCATCGGATGTCCTCGCGCGACGTGCTGCAGTCACGATTCCTCCCGCCGGGGCTTGCAGCCTCCGAACGCTTGCTGTGCGCGCCACATCGGCAGGATGGTGAGAACACGGGATCGCGCCGCCTGAACAGCTTCAGGTAACGAGGGTTACCTGAAGCTGCTGTTGCCGGTCTCCGACGTATCCGGGTCGGCCCGTCGTTCAGTTGCCGACCTCGAGGGCGGCCATGAACGCCGTCGGGTATCGGTCCCCACGGGCTGACCCGGCCGGCACCGCCTTCTCGATCTCGGCCAGGTCGTTGCCGGTCAGGTCCAGGCTGATCGCCGTGAGTGCCTCGGCCAGCCGCTCCCGGGTTCGGGCGCCGATCAGCGGGACGATGTGCTCGCCCTGCGCGGCGACCCAGGCGATCGCCAGCTGGGCTACCGTGCAGCCCTTGGCCTCGGCCACCCGGCGCAGGGCGTCCACCAGGGTCAGGTTGTGCGCGGCGTTCTCGCCCGAGAAGCGAGGGCTGTGGTTGCGGTGGTCGCCGTCGCGGCCGGGCGCCCAGTGCCCGCTGAGCAGGCCCCGGCTGAGCACGCCGTACGCGGTCAGGCCGATGCCCAGATCACGCAGCGTCGGCAGCACTTCGGCCTCGATCCCCCGCGACAGCAGCGAGTACTCGATCTGCAGGTCGGCGATCGGGTGCACGGCATGGGCGCGGCGGATCGTCGCCGCCCCGGCTTCGGACAGCCCGGCGTACCGGACGTACCCCGCTTCGATCAGCTCCTTGATCGCGCCGATGGTGTCCTCGATCGGCACCTGCGGGTCGACCCGGGCCGGGCGGTAGATGTCGATGTGGTCGACCCCGAGGCGGGTCAGCGTGTACGACAGGAAGTTCTTGACCGCCTCGGGCCGCCCGTCGGCGCCGGAGAACCGCATGCCGGGCCCGACCAGCTGACCGAATTTGACACTGAGCTGGTAGCTGTCCCGGTCCCGGCCGCGCAGTGCTTCACCGAGCAGCAGCTCGTTGTGGCCCATGCCGTAGAAGTCGGCGGTGTCGATCAGCGTGACACCGGCGTCCAGCGCGGCATGCACGGTGGCGATGCTCTCGCCGCGGTCGGCCGGCCCGTACGAACCGGACATGCTCATCCCGCCCAGACCCAGCGCGGAGACGACCGGACCGTGCTCACCAAGAGTTCGTTTCTGCATGTCCCCAGCCTGCGCCGGATCCGCCGGGCCCGGGAGCGGAGCGCTTATCGTGGGAGCGCCGCTCCCTGTCTTCCCGGCCGCCCGGCGAGGGAGCATGGTCGCATGGAACGTGACGAGCTGGCCGACTTCCTGCGCCGCCGCCGGGAGGCGATCCGCCCGGCCGAGGTCGGCCTGTTCGACGGACGGCGCCGCCGCACCACCGGTCTGCGCCGGGAGGAGGTGGCGATGCTGGCCGGCATGTCGGTGGACTACGTGGTCCGCCTGGAGCAGGGCCGCAGCAGCCAACCGTCGACGCAGCTGCTGGTCGCGCTGGCCCGGGCGCTGCGGCTGTCCGACGACGAACGGGACCACCTCTTCCGCCTGGCCGGGCACCAGCCGCAGCCGGGCGCCGACACCGCCCGGCTGGCCCGGGCGGGTCTGCTGCGGATGCTGGACCTGCTCGGTGACACCCCGGCCATGGTCATCTCCGACCTGGGCGTGGTGCTGGCTCAGAACCGCGCGTCGATGCTGCTGGCCGGTGACCACACCGGTTTCACCGGCTATCGTCGCTACCTTGTCTATCGCTGGTTCGCCGAACCGGACACGCACCCCGTCTCGTCCGCTCCGGAACGCGAACGGCTGGGCCGGCAGCACGTGGCCGATCTGCGCGCCGTGGCCGGCCGGCGGGCAGGCGATCCCGAGGTCACCGGCCTGATCGCGACTCTCCGCGCCGCCAGCGCCGACTTCGCCCGGCTGTGGGCGGAGCACGAGGTCGCGGTTCGCCGCAGCGACCGTAAGACGTTCGAGCATCCGCGGGTCGGCCGGCTCGTCATGGACTGCGAAACCCTGCTCACCCCGGACCTGGGCCAGCAGCTGCTGGTGCTGACGCCGGCCGACGACGAGGCCCGCGAGCGCCTGTCGCTGCTGCGGGTCCTCGGCACCGAGGAGTTCCCGGCGTCGGTTACGGCTGAAGGCCAGTGACGCCTCCCGTATCAAAGCGGACCGAGGACCGGGCCGGTTGGTCATGCCGCCGACTCGATCGCGGCGCTGAGACGGGTCAGCATTTCGGTGAGCACCGCCGGGCTGGTCGCGAAGTTCAGCCGTACCCGTGAGCCGGTGTCGACGGCAGTGTGCTGAGCGAACTCGGCGCCCGCGCTCAGCTTGACCCCGGCCCGGTCCAGCAGCGCGGCGGCCGGATCCGGGCCGAACCGGTCACCGCAGTCCAGCCAGGCCAGGTAGGTCGCCTCTGGCGGGCGGTACCGGGCGGCCCACGGCAGGCCCGCGGCCCACTCGGAGACCTGGTCGCGGTTGCCGGCCAGGGTGACCAGCAGGCCGTCGAGCCAGTCGTCGGCCTCGGTCCACGCGGCCACGGTGGCGGCTCGGCCCAGCACTCCTGGCTGACCGAAATAGTCCAGCGGCATGCGAGACAGGGCGTCGCGGATGCGGCGCGGGCCGATGTGCGCGACCGCGCAGCGCAGTCCGGCGATGTTGAAGGCCTTGGTAGCCGAGGTCGCGGTAACGGTACGCGTCGCTGCGGCGGGGCCGAGCGACGCGAACGGCACGTGCCGGTGGGGCGTGAAGACGAGGTCGGCGTGGATCTCGTCGGCCAGGACCACCACGTCGTGGTCCGCCGCGTCGTCGGCCAGAGCCGCCAGTTCCGTACGGGTGAACACCCGGCCGCTCGGGTTGTGCGGGTTCACCAGGACCAGCATCGCGCAGTCCCGCAGGTCGGCCGGTCCGTCACCGGGCAGCGGCAGCGGGACGACCCGGCGCCCGGCGCGGACGATGCTCGCCAGGAACGGCGGATAGGTCGGTACGTGGATGGCGATGGCGTCGCCCGGCTCGGTGGCGTGCTCGATCATCACCTGCAGGATCTGGATCAGGTCGCTGAACACCCGGGCCCGGCCGGGTGCGGGCGCCCACCCGTGCCGGGCGGTCATGCGCTGCTCGAATGCGGTGATCACCGGATCGCCGGCCGGCCAGTGCGGATATCCGAAATCGGCGATCTCGTGGATCCGTCGCCGGATCACCGGCGCCACCGGGAAGTCCATGTCGGCCACCCAGGCGCCGAGCACGTCCGGCGCGAGCGAGCCCCACTTGACGCCGTACCCGGCCCGCAGCGCATCGAGGTCCGCGCTCGCGTCGAAGACGCCGGGCGCGTTCACGCCCGCGTCCTGGCGCGGAGAGCGTCGCGCAGAATCTCCATCTGCCCGTGGTGCTGAGCAAGCTCCTCCAGTACGTGCAGCAGCGCACCGCCGCGGGTCAGAGGACGGTCCGGGCCCTGAAACGATCGGGGCGGCTCGGCCCGCAGCGGGCCGTCGAGATCCGCGCCTCGAACGTCCGCGTCCAGCCGTTCACGCAGGGCCCGGACCTCGGCGAGCAGCGGGCCCACCGGTCCGGTGGCGGTGAACTCGGCGTCACGGTCGCGCGCCACGGCTCGGCCGGCGACCAGAGTGCCGGACCAGTAGTCGGCCACTCCCACACAGTGGGTGAGCAGGGCATACGGCGAGTTCGCCCCGGGCAGCGGGGGCCGGACGGTGGCCAGGTCGTCGCCCAGCCCGGCGACGATGCCGGACATCCCGTCGAGCGCCCGCCCGACGAAGTAGAGGTAGTCGTTCACGGATATCACCAGCGACCTCCCGTCGATGTTGTCACCACCTGAGCCGGTGACGCCGTCTGACCTTGCGGGATCCCCGCGTCACCTGTCAAGGTGGTGACGTGACCTTCGTATTCGTCGGCGGCAACCTCGCCCTTGACCTGCTCGGCACTCTGAAATGGCGCCGGACCGCGAGCGAGGAGTGCCTGGGATCACCCGCCGACGCGGCCCGGTGGGCGGTCGCCTCAGGGGCGCTGACCAGCGAGCCCGGGTTCTCCACCACTGATCTGGCGGCGCTGCTGGAGTTGCGCGAGGCGATCTACCGGCTGTTCCGTGCCGTCATGGCGGGCGACCCGCCGACTCCCGCCGACCTGCGCCTGGTCAACGCCGCAGCAGCCCGGCCGGGCGCGGCGCTCGAGCTCACTCCGGCCGGCGCCACCCGGGTCGGTGACGCCACGGCTGTCGCCGCCGAGGTGGCGCGGTCGGCCGCCGGACTGCTCGGGGAGATCTACGCGGGCGGCGGTCCGCGGCTACGCGAATGCGAACGCCCCGCCTGCACCCGCCTGTTCGTCGACCGTTCGCGCGGTGGCACCCGCGCCTGGTGCGGCATGGCCGAGTGCGGCAACCGGGTCAAGGCCGCCGACTACCGGGCCCGCAAGGCCGCGGCCCGGCGCCCCGGGTCAGCCGACATCTGAGTATCACCGTGCCGCGTGGCCCCACCGCTCCTGGTCGGTCATCGCTGCATGATGCACCGCGGGTTTCCGGACCGTTGCGGTCAGGCCGTTCGCTGGTGTGTCAGCGCAGGCCGACGACGATACGCGCCACCTTCACCGAAGCGGCGAGCTCGCAGCGTTCGCAGTGAAAGGGCTCCGGCGGCTCGGCCGTGCCCGCGGTCACCTCGGCCAGCCAGCCGGTGACGTAGGAACGGGCGGCGTCCACGTCTTTCCGCTGGCTGCCGGCGCGCTCCGCATAGGAGTGTTGGTAGTAAATGGCATGGCGGGCGGTGCCGGGAGGTTCCTCCCCTATCCCGGAATTGGCGTAAACCTGTCCGTCGGCCCTCAGGAAGAACCCGCCGATCCTGGCATATTCGTCGCTGCTCTCCTGGTAGCGGACGAGCCATCCGTTGATCTGCCCCAGGGTCTCCTCTTTGCGTTCCGACTTCTTCGTCGTCCCGAACAACGTCCGCCGCTCCCGGGTTCGGTAGGTGAAGACCACGGGCATGGGGTTGCTCACCGACCCTGACCCGGGCGCTTTGAAGGCGTCCAGCGCAACGGCGAAGGGCCCGCGGCCGAGGTGGGCGCCCCAACCGGCGGCCTTGCCCACGATCTGGGCATACGTCTCGTTTCCGGTGCCCTCGCGGGCCGACCAGAGGTCGAGGGCCAGCATCCAGGCGGTGCCCCGGGCCGTGCCCTCGGCGCGGAGTTGCCCGGCCAGGTCTTCCAGGGTTCGCCGAACGGCCCCGCCATGGCAGGCCTCGCAGAGGACCCTCGCATCGGCGCGCGGCTTGGTCGCGACGCGGGCCGTGAGAGCCTGATAGTTGGCGAGCATGCTGTCGGCGCGGGTGTGGCTGTTCTGCCTGTGCGAGCCGCAGACGAAAGTCGAACACTGCGTGCACTTCGCCGCCGCCTGGTTTCCGCAGTTGCAGTAGTTCACGATGTCGTAGCCTGTTCCGTGTTCCGACCCGGTCGGGCGGGAACGCTACCAGCGGCACATCCGGATCGGCAGGTAGGCGAGGCCACCACCGGTGTCCGGTCACCGCCGATGCGTGAGAACCGGGCGAACTAGGCTGACACCGAGTGGCACGAAACCGGTGAGGACGACCATGGAATTGCGGTACGTGGCTGCGTTCGTGGCCGTGGCTGAGGAGTTGCACTTCGGCCGGGCCGCCCGCCGGCTGCAGATGGCGCAGCCGCCGCTCAGTCAGATGATCCGCCAGCTGGAGAAGGAGCTCGGCGTCCAGCTGTTCGAGCGCAGCACCCGCAGCGTACGGCTGACCAGCGCGGGGGAGTCGTTCCTGGGTCCCGCCCGTCAGGTGCTCGACGACGTGGATCTGGCGAAGCGGGCGGTGACGTCGGCCGGAACCGGGGAGTACGGGCGCGTCACCATCGGGTTCGGCGGGGCCTCGAGCCATGCCGCGCTGCCCCGGCTGGCCCGGGCGGTCCGCGCCGCGCACCCGGGGATCGAGCTGGTGATGAAGGTGCAGCAGTACGCCAACGTGGCACTGGACGGCGTTGCGGACGGCTCCCTCGACCTGGGCTTCGTCCGGATGCCGGTGACCCGGGCGGGCGTGCGGACCAGGGTCATCGAGAACGACCGGCTCGTCTGTGCGCTCCCGGCGGATCATCCGCTGGCCGGCAAGGAGGAGATCGACCTGACGGATCTCATCCACGACCCGTTCGTCAGCCTTCCGGCGAGCTCCGGGTCGACGCTGCTCGACGCGATGATCCGTACCTGTGAGGAAGCGGGCTTCACGCCGAAGGTGGTGCAGGAGGCGCCGGACTCCAACACCGTCCTGGCACTGGTCTCGGCCGGGGTCGGAGTGACGCTGACGTTGAAGTCGGTGGAGCACGTGTGCCAGGGCGGTCTGGTCTACCTGCCGATGGCCGGGCGAACGGTGTGGCAGCAGGCCGCACTGGCGTGGCGCGCCGACAACCCGTCGGCGGCCCTGCGTGCGGTCCTCGCGATCGCCGAGCGGGAACTGCCCACGCCGGCCGCGGAGTCCTGAGAACCGCTTTATGAACGATGCGCTCTCAATGTGAGAGCGAATCCGTATTGGACGCCATTCGATATCGCTGCCACGCTTGATCCATGCGAATAGGGCGACCTTTTTCGGTAAAGGCGCCATTGGAGAGAGCTGGTATCGCAATGACTACGGGTGCGACGGAAAACTATTCCACCCTGATTCGCGGCGCGACGATCCTGACCATGGATCCCGCTGCCGGTGTCCTGGAGCGCGGCGATCTGCTGATCGAGAACGGGCTGGTGGCCGCGCTGGAATCCGCTGCCGAACGTCTCGGTCCGGTTCCCCGCTCCGCTCTCGGGCCCGCGTCGTGATCGTCGACTTCACCGGCCGGCGGGTTCTCGTCACCGGGTCTACCAGCGGGATCGGTTTCGCTGCCGCCCGGGGCTTCCTGGCCGCGGGTGCGAGTGTGGTCGTCAACGGCCGCGGTGCGGAGAGTGTCGCTGCCGCCGTGGCGAGGCTGGGCGGCCCGGCAGCGGCTGTCTCCGGGTTCGCCGGGGACCTGGCCACGGAATCGGCCTGCTCCCGGCTGGTCGGCGACCATCCCCACTTCGACGTCATCGTCAACAACATCGGGGTCTACGGCCCGCAGGATTTCTTCGACATTCCCGACAGCGAATGGGAACGGTTCTTCCGTACCAATGTCATGTCCGGTGTCCGCCTGGCGAGGGCCTATGCGCCGGCCATGGTGGAACGCGGGTGGGGCAGGATCGTTTTCGTCTCCTCGGAATCTGCTCTCAACATTCCGGTGGACATGATCCATTACGGATTCACGAAGACCGCCCAGCTGGCGATCTCGCGTGGCCTGGCGAAGCGGCTCGCGGGGACAGGTGTCACCGTCAACGCCGTGCTGCCGGGTCCGACCCTGTCCGAAGGCGTGGCGGGGATGCTGCGAGCCGACGTCGACCGGACCGGCGACAGCCTGGAGAAGGTGGCCGCGGATTTCATCGCCGCGCAGCGCGCCTCGTCCATCCTGCGGCGTGCAGCGACCGTCGACGAAGTCGCGAACCTGATCGTCTATGTCAGCTCCCGCCAGGCGTCGGCGACCACGGGCGCGGCCCTGCGGGTCGACGGTGGCGTGGTCGACACCATTGTCTGAGGAAAGGAAACACGCCATGCACCCGATCATCAAAGCGATCGAGGAACGCCGGACCATCAACCACTTCGACTACACGCGGGGGATCAGCGACGAGGCGCTCCACGAATTGGTACGCCTGGCGACGAAGGCTCCGTCCTCGTTCAACCTGCAGAACTGGCGGCTGATCGCCGCCCGGACGCCCGAGGCGAAGGCGCGGCTGCGCAGGGTCGGCTGGGACCAGCCGAAGATCACGGAGGCCGCGGTGACGTTCGTCGTGGTCGGTCAGCCGGCCGACCACCAGCTGGTGCCCGATCGGCTGCGGCCGGCCGTCGACGCCGACATCATGCCCGAGTCGGTGGCGACGGGCTGGGCGGGCGCGGCGAAGATGCTCTATCACGAGCAGCCGCAGCGCCAGCGTGACGAGGCGATCCGCTCGGCGACGTTCGCGGTGAGCACGCTGACGTTCGCGGCCGAGGCGATGGGTCTGTCCACCGGGCTGATGATCGGGTTCGATCCCGAAGGCGTCAGCGAGGAGTTCGAGCTGGCCGCGGACGAGTTCCCGGTCATGCTGGTCGCCGTCGGGCACGCCACCGGGGAGAACTGGCGGCAGAAGCCACGCCGCGATCACACGCACATGCTCGAGGTGGCCTGAAGCGCCCGCCCGCGGCCGGGTACACCGGCCGCGGGCGGGGGACTGTCGCTGGGTCAGATCTGGTTCTCGCCGCCGTCGACGTACACGTTGGCGCCGAGCATGAAGCTGCTGTCGGAGGAGGCCAGGAAGGCCACCGCGGCGGCGATCTCGTCGGGGTCCGCCATCCGGCCGATGGCGATCCGGGCTGCCTCGCCGGCTTTGAAGGGCGCCGCGTTGTCCTCGCCGACCAGCTCGGTGATGCCGGAGGTGTCGGTCGGTCCCGGTGAGATGGCGTTGACCCGGACGCCGCGGCCCTTGAGCTCGTTGGCCCAGACCCGGGTGAAGGTCCGCAGCGCGGCCTTCGAGGCGGCGTAGGCGCCGAATCCCGCGGTGCCACGGTCGGCGGCGGTCGAGGCGTTGATGATGACCGAGGCGCCCTCGTTGAGCACCGGCAGCGCCTTCTGGACGGTGAGCATGGTGCCCTTGACGTTGACGTCGAAGACCTGGTCGAGGTCCTGCGTGGTGATCGTCTCGATGGTGCCGAACGAGGCGGTGGCCGAGTTGGCGAACAGCACGTCCAGGCCGCGGCCGCGGGCGGCGACCGCGGCGTAGAGCCGGTCCAGGTCGTCGGGGTTCGTGATGTCGCCCGGTACCACGGTCACGTCCCGGCCGATGGCCTCGGCCGCGTCCTTGAGCTCGGCCTCGCGCCGGCCGGTGATGAAGACGTGTGCGCCCTCGTTCACCAGCCGCGCGGCGCTGGCCCGGCCGATGCCTCGGGTGCCGCCGCCGGTGATGACCGCGGTCTTGCCTTCCAGTCTGCGCATGTCTGCCTCCCCTATTTCGGCACCGATCGGTGCCGAATGCGACCGTAGCACTTCGGCACCGATCAGTGCACAAGAGGTAGGCTGCCGGAGTGGAAAAGGCACAACTGGGCCGGCCGCGGGCCTTCGACGCGGACGCGGCGCTCGACAAGGCCATGGTCGTGTTCTGGCAGCAGGGCTACGAGGGTGCCAGCCTGACCGACCTGACCGAGGCCATGGGCATCTCCCGCAAGAGCCTGTACGCGGCGTACGGCAACAAGGAAGACCTCTTCCGCAAGGTGCTGCAGCGCTACACCGACGGTCCCGCGTCCTACGTCGTCGACGCTTTGAAGGCTGCCACCGCCCGCGAGACGGCGGTCACCTTCCTCGCCGGCTCGATCCGGGCCAACACCACACCCGGCTGGCCCGCCGGCTGCCTCGGCGTGCAGGGCGCGCTGGCCGCCGGTGAGACCGGGAAGGTCGCCCACGACATCCTGGTCGAATGGCGTGCGCTGGGCCAGATGCATCTGCGCGATCGATTCCTGCGGGCCGTCCGTGAGGGTGACCTGCCCGCCGACGCCGACCCGGAGATGCTCGCCCGATATCTCATGACCATCGCGAACGGCCTGGCCGTGCAGGCGTCGGGCGGCGCGACCCGCCAGGATCTGCAGCGTGTGGCCAACGCCGCCCTCCGAAACTGGCCGCCGGTCTAGCAAGATCTGAACATTGCTTTGCGAGAGTGCCGTCATGTCATACCGAACCCGTTTCGCCCTCGTGGCCGTCAGCCTCACCGTCCTGCTCGCCGGCTGTTCCAGCGGCGACGAGAAGAAGGACACGCCGCAAGTGGCCACGCTGCAGAGCTCGGCGGCGCCCTCCAGCGCCCCCGCCAGCGACCAGCGGCCGGTGTACCCGATCGACGCCACCGAAGAGCAGATCAAGGCGATGGCCAAACCGTGGGCCGAGTGCCTGAAGGCGGAGGGGGTGAAGAAGCCGGACGACGCCGTGGGTCTGATGCAGAAGGGCGGCACGGCCAAGGACCTGCGTCTGATCGAGTCCGAGGACGACGCCGCAGCGTGGAAGGCCTGCGAGGCCAAGCAGCCGGAGTCGTTCGAGCAGCACCAGCTGCGTACCAGCCCGACGGAGTTCAAGGACAACCAGCGCGAGTGGTACCGGTGCGCCCAGGCCGCCGGCTACAAGCTGAACGCCCCGGACCCGGCCACCGGCCAGTTCGGCCTCACCGAGATCGGCCCGAACGGCGACTTCGGTTCGGAGAAGATGCAGGAGTGCCGCCGCCAGGCGTTCGCGAGCTGACACCCGTGGACCGGGCAGCGGGCCGGTTGTCAGGAACTGATTAGGTTTCCGGCCGGTCGGCGATCACGCGGTTATCGTCGTCGCCGTGGGTGCATATCTGCTGGTGGCGGAGGACGATCGCGGTCAGGCCGAGGTGTTGCGGCGCTATCTGAGCGCCGAGGGCTACGACACCGTGGTGGTGCACGACGGGCTGGCCGCGCTCGATCACGTGCGGCGGCGCCGGCCGGACCTGCTCGTGCTGGACCTGATGATGCCGGGGCTGGACGGGCTGACCGTGGCCCGGATCCTGCGTGCGGAGTCGGAGGTCCCGATTCTGATGCTGACCGCCCGGGCCGGCGAGGACGACCTGCTCGCCGGCTTGGACGGCGGCGCCGACGACTACCTGACCAAGCCCTACAGCCCCCGGGAGCTGACGGCGCGGGCCCGGGCGTTGTTGAGGCGCAGCCATGGCCGTACGGACGAGACGGTTTTGACCGTGGGTTCGATCGTCGTCGACGCCGCCCGCCATCAGGTGCACGCCGACGGCCGGCTCGTGCAGTGCACACCCGGTGAGTTCGCGATCCTGGAAGCACTGGCCGGACAGCCCGAACGGGTGTTCACGCGGGCGCAGCTGCTCGAGTACACCAACGGTGTGGAACGCGACTCGGTCGAGCGCAGCATCGACGTGCACGTGCTCAACCTGCGCCGCAAGATCGAACCGAATCCGAAGCGGCCGGCCCGGCTCGTCACGGTGTACGGGATCGGCTACAAGCTGACCTCGGGCCCGGCGTGACCCGCGTACCGCCGCATCGAAGTCTGATCTTCCGCCTGCTGGTGGCGTCGGTGACGATCGCGATCGCCGCGATCGTGGCGACGTCCTGGCTCGCCGCCCAGTCCACGTCGCAGGCGATCCGGCAGGAGATCGGGCAGTCGCTCAGCGACGACAAGAGCGTGTACGACGAACTGCTCACCTACGCCGCCACCCACACCGACTGGTCGGGCGTGCAGCCCCTGGTCGCCGACCGGGCCCGCGCCCTGGGCCGCCGGATCACCCTGATGACCGAGAAACGGCGGGTGATCGTCGACTCGGCGCCCGGACCGTCGCTGGAGCTGGCACGGCCCTCGGCGCTCGTGGACCCGCTGTGGGTGGATCTGACACTCACCGGGCGTACGGACCACATCGATCCCCGGGTCGTCGGCCCGTATCGGCTGACGGCGAAGGAACAGCAGCGGATGCGCCGGCAACTCGACGAGGCGCTGGAGTGCGTCCGCACCTTCGGCAGCGAGGGTGTCATCACGACCGGCCCGCACGGACGGCCGAAGCTCGCCCTCACCCGGATGGGCAAGGAACCGTACCTGTGCACGCTCGTCCCCGACCTGACCCGGTCCGAACAACGTCCGTTCGAGACCCTGCGCAAACTCGTCGCCGAGTGCGCGCACGAGCCGGCCGTGACGCTGACGCCGGATCTCGTCGTCACCGTCGTCGACCGGGCGAAGGGCGTGCCGATCCCGGACCGGACCGACCGCGCCGCCCAATGTCTGCAGGGCGCCCGGTACACCCAGCTCGAGCCGTACGTCGCCCCGCCCGCGCTGCTCTTCGTCACCGACCCGGGGGACCCGGCCGCCCAGCCGGTGTCCCCGTTCTCGCGCCCGAACCTCGTCCGTCTCGGCACGGCCACCGGCATCGTGCTGATCCTCGCCGTGCTGGTCACCGTCGTGGTCGGCAGCCGGCTGGTCAGGCCGCTGCGGGCGCTGACCGAGGCGGCCCGCAGACCCACCGAGCATCAGCGCGTGCCGGTCACCGGCAAGGACGAGATCGGCCTGCTGGCCGTCGCGCTCAACGAGTCGACCGAGCGCCGGGAACGGTCCGAACAGCAGCGCAAGGCCATGGTCAACGACGTCGCGCACGAGCTGCGCAACCCGCTGACCAACATCCGCAACTGGCTGGAGGCGGCACAGGACGGCCTGGCCACCATCGACGGCCCGCTGCTGACGCTGCTGCACGACGAGACCGTGCACCTGCAGCACATCGTCGACGACCTGCGCGACCTGGCCGCCGCGGACGCCGGCAGTCTGCGCATGCACCCCGAGCCGATGCACCTCGACGACGCTATCGAGCAGGTCCTCGACGCGCACCGCCCGGGCGCCGCGGCCGCCGGGGTGACACTGGCCATGTCCTTCGACGGCGATCCGCTCGTGGTCGCCGACCCGGTGCGGCTGCGCCAGCTCGTCGGCAACCTGCTGTCCAACGCTATCCGGCACAGCGAAAGGGGCGGCACGGTCACCGTGCGGGCCTCCACCGACGCGGGCCGGTTGACGATCACGGTCGCCGACACCGGCGCCGGGATCGCGGAGGCGGATCTGCCGCGGGTGTTCGACCGGTTCTGGCGTGCCGACGAGTCACGCACCCGCTCCACCGGGGGCAGTGGCCTGGGTCTGCCGATCGCCCGCAAGATCGCTGAGGCGCACGGCGGCGGACTCACCGTGCAGAGCACTCCCGGCGCGGGCGCCACCTTCACCGCGACGCTAACAGGATCCTGAAATCGGAGCCTCATGATCTCCCGTCATGAGAAGGAGCCGACGGCTGCCGCTGATTCTCGCGGTGGTCCTGATCGTGGGTGCGACCTCCGTCGCCGGCTGGTGGGCCTGGGACCGGCGCGAGGTGGGCGATCCGGCGCGGCCTGCGCCGTCCCTGGCGACGGCGGAGATCGTACGGCAGGACATGTCCACGAGCGTGTCGATGTCCGGCCGGCTGGGGCACGGAACGGCGCTGCCGGTGAAGGGCGGCCGCCCCGGCATCATCACCTGGCTGCCGTCCCCGGGCGCGACGCTCAAGCGCGGCCAGACGATCTACCGGGTCGATGACGAGCAGGTGCCGATCTTTTACGGCAACACCCCACTTTTCCGTACGCTGGACAAGCCCGACACCGTCGGCCGGGACGTGCGGGTGGTGGCCGAGAACCTCAAGGCCCTGGGCTACGACGTGGGCAGGCGTTACCAGGCCGGGGAACGCGTACAGCAGAAGACGACTCCGCCGACCTCGGTCACGGTACGCAAGGGCGAGGACGTACTCACGCCGGTCCTGATCCAGGCGATCAAGCGGTGGCGCGAGGACACCGGGCTGCCCGCGTCGAGCTCTCTGGGAATCGGGGACGTCGCGGTGCTGCGGGGACCGGTGCGCGTGGAGAGCACGACCGCGCAGGTCGGTGACACCGCCGAGGTGCCGATCCTGACCGTCACCTCCACGAGCAAGGTCGTCACCGTCGACGTGGAACCCACCGCCGCCACGGGTATGAAGAAGGGCGTCGCCGTCGAGGTCCGGCTGCCGGACGACAAGACCGTGTCCGCGAAGGTCAGTGCCGTCGCGACCGCCGTGACCGACGATCCCAACGGTGCACCGAAACTCACCGTGACCATCACACCGGATACCCCGGCCGCCGTCGCGAAGCTGGACGCTGCCCCGGTCGAGGTGACGTTCCCCGGCGAGGCCCGCAACGACGTGCTGGCCGCGCCCGTCGGTGCACTGGTCGCCCTGGCCGAGGGCGGCTACGCCGTACAGCTGGCCGGCGGGGGACTGGTCACCGTCGAGACCGGCCTGTTCGCCGGCGGCCTGGTCGAGGTCAGCGGCGACGGCGTCACCGAGGGCACCCGGGTGGTGACGACCTCATGAGCGTGCTGGCCGTACACGACGTCAGCATGGTCTATCCCGGCGGCGTCACCGCCCTCGACCACGTCTCGCTCACCGTGGAGAAGGGCGACCTGCTCGCCATCGTCGGCCCGTCCGGCTCGGGCAAGTCCACGCTGCTCAACGTCATGGGCACCCTGGACCGCCCGACATCGGGCACCGTGCTGGTCGGCGGCGACGACGTCGCCGGGCTCTCCGACCGGCGACTGTCGGAGATGCGAGGCCGGCGGCTCGGCTTCGTGTTCCAGCAGTTCCACCTCAGCAGCGGGCTGACCGCCACGGAGAACGTCGCCACCGGCCTGCTCTACGCCGGTGTGCCGCGACGACAGCGGCGCCCGATGGCACGCGAGGCGCTGGACCGCGTCGGCCTGGCCCACCGCGCCGGCCACCTCCCGCACCAGCTGTCCGGCGGCGAACGGCAACGCGTGGCCATCGCCCGCGCCGTGGTCAACAGCCCCGGCCTCGTCCTGGCCGACGAACCCACCGGCGCTCTCGACACCCGCAACGGTCAGGCCGTGCTCGACCTTCTGCGCAGGTTGAACGCCGAGGGCGCCTCGATCGCGGTCATCACCCACGATCGCGACATCGCCGCCGCACTGCCGCGCCGTGTCGAGATCCGCGACGGACGCCTGGTGGCCGACCGATGAGACTCACACCGCTCGACCTGCTCGAACTCGGCCTGCTCGGAGTGCGTACCCGCCGCATGCGGGCCGTGCTGTCCGCGCTGGGCATCGCGATCGGCATCGCCACCATGGTCGTGGTGACCGGCATCCCCGCCTCCAGTGGCGCCGCGCTGCAGCGTGAACTGGCCGCTCTCGGCGCCGACATGCTGCACGTCGTGCCCACCCAGCAGGACCCGCCGGTCACCTTCCCCGACGACGCGGTCGCGATGGTCCAGCGCATCGGCCCCGTCACCGGGGTCAGCGCCGTCGCGGGCACCCCGGCTCTGGTGCGGCGATCGGACCGGCTCGACCCGGCCGACGGCTCCGGGCTGACCGTACGCGCGGCCCGATCCGATCTGCTCGGCGTGCTGCACGCCCGGGTGCGCTCCGGGCATTGGCTCACCGCGGCCGAGCAGCGTTACCCGGCTGTGGTGCTCGGCTCGGTGGCGGCCGTACGACTGGGGTTCGACGCCCCCGGCCGGCAGGTGATCATCGGGGACCGCTGGTTCACCGTGACCGGCATCCTCGAGGAGGTTCCGCTGTCGCCGGACATCGACCGGTCCGTGCTGGTCGGCTGGGAGACCGCGCGAACGGCGCTCGGTTACGAGGGCGGCCCGACGATCATCTTCGTGCGGGCCCGGGAGGACGCGGTCGAGGCGGTCCGGGACGTGCTGCCGGAGACCGTGCATCCGCAACGTCCCGACACGGTCACCGTCACCCGGCCCTCCGACGCCCTGGCCGCGAAACGTGCCACCGAGTCGACCTTCTCCGTCCTCATGCTGGGTCTCGCGGCCGTGGCCCTGCTGGTCGGTGGCGTCGGCGTGGCCAACACGATGGTCATCTCCGTGCTCGAACGCCGCTCCGAGATCGGTCTGCGCCGGGCGCTGGGCAGCAGCCGCGGCCAGATCCGGGCCCAGTTCCTCACCGAGGCGATCGTCCTGTCCACACTCGGCGGCGCGACCGGTGTCGCTCTGGGACTGCTGCTGACGGCCGGTTATGCCGCCCATCAGGGCTGGCCGCTGGTGGTCCCGTTGCCGGCGTTGCTGGCGGGTCTTGCCGGTTCGGTGGTGGTCGGCATCGTGGCCGGTGTCTATCCGTCCGTCCACGCCGCCCGGCTGACGCCCACCGAGGCGCTCGCCTAGCCCCGCCCGCCTCCCCGGCAGCCGGGCGGATGCCCGCGAACCCGCGGGGAAACGGGACGTTTGCGGGCGCGTAGGCTGGCAGACCCGCCCGGCGGCAGCCCACCCGGCCACCGCCTCGGCCCGGCCGTCCGCCCTCCGGAGGAGCGATCTGAGCGAGTCCCGCACGCCGATCCCGAAGGTCACCTGGCGTTTCCGGAAGGTGCGCGGCCGGCACGGCGCCGTGAGCACCCGCGAGTACCTTCCGGCTGTGCAGCGGCCGGATGCTGAGGTGGTCGTCTGGGTTCACGGCGGCGCGTACGTCGGTGGCAGCCTGCGGATGGCGGAGTCGCACGCGGTCGCGACGGACCTGGCCCGGACCGGTCGGCCAGTGGTCGCGGTCGACTACCGCAAGGTGTCGTTCCTGCCGCTGATGCTGCCGAAGCGCCGCATCCGGCCGCACCGCAACAACTTCCCGGTGCCGGTCCACGACGTGCTCGACGCCTACCTCGACACCGCCGGCCGGTATCCGGGGCGCCGGATCGTGCTGGGCGGTGCGAGCGCCGGAGCGAACCTGTCGGCCTCGGCGACCATCCGCGCGGCGGGCCACCGGCCGGCGGGGCTGATCCTCGCCTACGGGGCCTTCCACGTGGAACTGCCGCCGATCCCGGCCGCGTTGCAGGCCAGTATCGACGCCTCCAGCGTCCGGCGGCAGTTCACCGCGGACGTCTACCGGCGGATCACGATGAACTTCGTCGGCGACGCGTCGTTGCTCGACGACCCCGAGGCGTCTCCGGCGACGGCGTCGGCGGGCGACATCCCGCCGACGTTGTTCCTCGACGCGGAAGCGGACACGCTCCGGGCATCGAGCGAGCTGTACGCCGAGCGCCTGGACAGGGAGGGCGTCCCGGTGACCTCCACCTTCATCCGGGACAGCTCCCACGGTTTCCTCAACAGGCCGAAGGCAGATCCGTACCCGAACGGCGTCGCCGTCATGAGGTCCTGGCTCGACGATCTGCCCTGACCAGCGGCGCGGCGACGCCGCCACCACCGGCCGCGACTTCGGCATCCGCGCCGGAGCCGTCGCGTGAGGCGAGCTCCGCCGCGCCTTCCCGGCCGCTCCGAGGCCGGCCTCGAGTCCCACGTCCCGGCTGAGAGAACGGTGCAGGTGGCCGTCAGATCGGGAAGTGCACGCCGGTGAGGTCCTCGGAGACCGACCACAGCCGCTTCTGGGTCACGGTGTCGTGGGAGGCCGGGCTGGAGGCGACGAGCCGCGGATGGCCGCGCAGTTCGCCCCGGCCGCCGGGTCCGTAATACTGCGCGCCGCGGACCGCCGGGTCGGTGGCGGCGCGCAGGGTCGGCAGTGCCCCCGACGCGGCGGGCTGGGTGATGAGGGGTGCGAGCCAGGTGACCGGCAGCCGGAGCGCGGCCGGGGCGTTGCGGACCAGCTCGGTGTTGGACACGCCCGGGTGTGCGGCCACGGCGAGGGTGCCGTGTGACGCGAGCCGCCGCTGCAGCTCGTAGGTGAACATGAGGTTGGCCAGCTTCGACTGCCCGTAAGCGCCGATCCGGCTGTAGGACCGCTCCCACTGCAGGTCGTCGAAGTGGATCGCGGCCTGGATGCGGTGGCCGGTGCTGCTGACCGTCACCACCCGGGAGCCGGGCACCGGCAGGAGCCGGTCGAGCAGCAGGCCGGTGAGTGCGAAGTGGCCGAGGTGGTTCGTGCCGAACTGCAGCTCGAAGCCGTCGTGGGTGGTCCGCTTCGGGGTGTACATGACGCCCGCGTTGTTGATCAGCAGGTCGATGCGCGGGTGAGTGGCGCGCAGCGTCGCGGCGGCGGTGCGGATCGAGTCCAGCGATGTCAGGTCCAGCTCCTGCACCGTGACGTCGCCGGTGATCCGGTCGGCGGCCTGCTTGCCCTTCTCCACGTCGCGCACGGCCAGCACCACGCTCGCCCCGTGCTCGGCGAGTGCCCGGGCGGTCTCGAAGCCCAGTCCGGTGTTGGCGCCGGTGACGACCGCGACCCGGCCTTGCTGGTCGGGGATGTTCAGCTCGCTCCAGCTGTCGCTCATGTCGTGCTCCTTTTAACGTACCGCCGGTCTCTTGTAGGTTTCGACATTAAGAGACCGCCGGTCTGCTGTCAAGAGACCGGCGGTACGTAATGTAGGCTGCGGGATGTGACGTTCCAACGGGCGCGAAGCGAGGAGCAGCGGGAGATCCGCCGCCGCGCGATCCTGGACACCGCCGCGGCGATGCTCGACGAGATGCCGGTCGCCGAGGTCAGCCTCAACGAGCTGAGCCGCCGGGTGGGCCTGGCCAAGTCGAATGTGCTGCGATATTTCGAGACGCGCGAGGCGGTCCTGCTCGAACTGCTGGACCGGTTCCTGCGGGAGTGGCTGTCCGCGCTCGGCGACGAACTCGCCGGCGGCATCGATCCGCGGGCGCCCGCCACCGAGCGGGCCGGACTGCTGGCCGGCATCCTCAGCCGATCCCTCGCCGACCGGCCGGTGCTCTGCGGCCTCTTCGGGGCGCAGGGCAGCGTCCTGGAGCAGAACGTCTCGGTCGAGGTCGTCACGCGGCACAAGCGGGAGTCGCTGGATGCCCTGGCCGCCATGACCGCGCTGATCCGCAAGCACGTGCCGGAGCTCGGTGACGGTACACAGGCGTACTGCCTGCAGGTTCTCGTCCTGGCCGGGGCGCTGTCGGCCTACCTCCCGCCACCGGCCACCGTGCTCGCGGTCTACCAGGCCGAACCATCGCTCGCCGTTCTGCAGACCGACCTGCACGGCGCGCTGCACCTCGCCGTCACCATGACGACGGTGGGCACCCTGCCCCGATGAAGGCGGAGCAGGGTGTCCTGTTCAGAAATAGCGTTCGCCGGTCTCCGGAATGATCCATCCGGCGGCCCATTCGCCGCATTTCGAGCTTCGCAGGAATCGCGTCCTGCACCCCTGGACGCTGACCGTGTATTTGTTCGCGCGCGCGGCCGGGCCCACGTTCAGCTTGTCCACCCGCTGACCGCTGCCCTTGGACCGCTGGTTCAACTCGTACACCCGGCCGCCGCTGTGGATCGCCCAGCGGATGTTGAACCGGTCGGCCGAGCCGTTCCATACCACGTTGACCCGCCCCGACGTGCTGAAGAACAGCCTCCCGATCTCCACGCAGGGCTCTCCCTCGCACACCGGGATCATCTCCGTGTCGCGGCACGGTTTGGGTGCCCCCTTCGTGCAGATCTGCGGGTAGACCGCTGCCGTCGAAGGTGTCCCCCAGGCGGTCACCGAGGTGACGGAAAGCAGGGTCGCCATGGCGAGAATGGCAGTACGCCGACCGTTGAAGAATCTCATGGGAATCATTCCTCTGCTACTCGTGAACGGATTCGCCAAACCCATGAAAATGAGTGGTGCGAGTGTATTCACAGCCGGAACACCGGCACGATAGCCCGCTTGAGTGACCCGCGGCCCTCGATGATCCGGTATTCGCGCGAGCGGCCGTTGACCCGAACGGGGGTAGTTGCCCGGACCGTGTCGGTTCTCCGGACGGCCTCCCGTCTACGCCGGTGGAAGCCCTTACCGAAGGAGACCGGCGATGCCGAGAGAACCACGCCCCACCCTGCCGCACCGCCTGAAACGGTGCGGCCTCCTGCTCGTCACGGCCATGCTCGTCGTGACGTCGGCGGCCACGGTGACCCCCGCGGCGGCGGCCACGACGGCAGGCGACCCGTTGGACAGGGCGCCCCGCAACACGGCCGAGTCCCGCGCCGGGTACGCGGCCCGGTCCGACGCCGTGATCCGGCAATTCGCCTGCGAGCCCCTGATCGCGCCGGACGGCGACGGCGAGGAGAGCTTCGCGAACATCCTCACCGCCAAACTGGAGGCGGTACGCCGGGCGGCCCAGCGCGGCGGCAAGTACCAGTGCGCCAAAGGGACGGCCGACGGAGCCGAGCTGCGCGCCGAGGTCAACCGGACCCTGCTGGCCATGAAGGTCACCAGCAATCCCGGCACGGAATTCGAGGTGGTCCCCGGCGTCTGTAAACGCTCCGGCGAGTGGGACGTGGTGATGCGTGGCCTGATCGTCGCCGCCTACCGCTACGGGCAGTACCTCGACGGCGAGGTCCACGAACGCCTGCTGGCGAAAGATCCGCTGCTCCACGTACGCGGAAAGGCGCACGACGGCATGGCCCGCTGGTCCTGCAAGCTACCGCCGGTGGGGCCGAAGGTGCACATTCCGGAGAGCGAGAACCACATCCTGCTGACCCGCACGTCGCACTACCTCACCAACCAGCTGCTGCAGCGCCGTCAGCCCGGCGACGCCGCCTTCGACAACAAGGCCAACGGGATGCGCGACTGGATGCTCGGCTACCTGCAGCGGCTGCTGCGCGACGACTTCATCGAGTACAACTCGCGCCCCTACCAGGACTACTCCATGGCCGCGTTGCAGACGCTGTACGACTTCGCCGCCGACGACGACGTGAAGCGGGCCGCGCAGATGGTCCTCGACTACACCTCCGCGAAGTTCGCGGTCTCCAGCCGCGGCCTGCGCCGCAACGTCCCGTTCCGCAGGCTGCGCGGCGACGACATCGACAAGCTCCACGACCCGCAGACGTGGCGGCATCTGGTGCTCGTCGGCAGCAGCGACACATTCGGATGGTCGGTGCCCGCAGCCGACACCATGGTGCCGGCCGCCCTCACCGGATACCGGGTGCCCGACCTGATCACCGACCTGATCCTGCACCCCACCGGATACTTTCAGCGGTTCCGGCATGCCGGTGCGGAGGTGTACTCCGGCTCCGAGGAGTTCCTCATCAGCGCCGGCGGCGTGGTCACGCCACACGCGTACAAGAACCCCGTGTCGGCGCTCCTGAAACCCGACGACAAGGGCAAGGCGGTGCCGACGCTGCTCATCCCGACGCGGGCCGGGGTCGGCAGCCGCGCCGAGGTGGTAAGGATCGACGGCGTCCGCGACCACGACGACCGCGCCAACGTGTGCGTCGAACCGAACTTCGCCTGCGGAGTGAACATCGAGGTACCCGCCGCCGGCGGACACATCTGCGGCACCCGGGTGGTCGACCGGTGGACGTTCGTCGACGCGCATCTGCCGTGCCGCGGTGGTGGGGCCGGCTACTACGCGGCCGTGCGCATCGACCGGTGCGGCGAGTCGGAGGCTCTGGCCTGCGAGTCGCGCGGCGTCGGCAACGGCGGCTTCTTCGAGGCGGTCCCGGCCACCCGGATGCCGTTCGACGCGTTCGTGGACCTGGTGCTGCGCAACAACCCGGGCCCGTTCCGGGCGATGACCGGCGGCCGGTACGTCACCACCGACGGCCGCCAGATCGACTACAAACCTCTCGTGAAGCCGAAGGACGTCGCGCCGGGAGCGTTGGCCACCGGCGACATCGTCACCAGCGACGCGCACACGGGGCTGGTGACCGTCCGCAACCCGCGCACCGGCCAGGTGCTCGTGCTGGACTTCACCGTCGCGAACCGGCCGCAGCGCCACGAACGCTCGGGCGAGCGGGCCGGTACGCCGTTCAGCGTGTCGCCGGGCGCCACACCCACCGCCGCCCACCAGGCGGGCGGGCAGCTGGACCTGTTCGTGGTCGGTCGCGACGGGGTGCCCACGATGACCTGGCAGCACGGCAACGCGTGGCGGCCGTGGACGCCGGTCGTCGGTGGGTCGCGGTTCACGGCACCTCCGGGTGCGCCGATCGCCACGGCCATGCAGGGTGAGCAGCTGAACGCGTTCGTGGTCGGGCGTGACGGCGTACCCATGATGACCTGGCTCAAAGCAAAGACGTGGCAGCCCTGGGTTCCGGTCGTCGGTGGGTCGCGGTTCACGGCCCCGCCGGGCGCGCCGATCACCACGGGCATGCAGGGGCAGCAGCTCAACGCGTTCGTCGTCGGTCACGAGGGCGTGCCGATGATGACGTGGCTCAAGGGGGGCGCCTGGCAGCCGTGGGTTCCGGTCGTCGGCGGATCACGCTTCACCGTTCCGGCGGGAGCGCCGATCACCACGGGCACGCAGGGAGCGCAGCTCAACGCGTTCGTCGTCGGTCAGGACGGCGTGCCGATGATGACCTGGATCAAAGGAAAGACCTGGCAACCTTGGGTACGGGTTTCCGCCGACTCCCGATTCAGGGCCGAGCCCGGTGCACCGATCACCGCGGCGACGCGGAGTGGCCGGCCCATCCTGTTCGCCGTGGACCGGGCCGGCGCACCACACGTGACGTGGCTTCGCAACGACGGGTGGCAGCCGTGGGTGCCGGTCGCCGCCGGAATGACCGCGCCGCCTCGTGCCCGGCTGGCGGCGGCGGACCAGGGACGCACCCAGCTCGACCTGTTCGCCGTCGGCAACGACGGGGTGCCGGCCGTGAGCTGGACGACGGGTGACGCCTGGGTTCCCTGGGCGCCGGTCAGCCGGCTGCCACTGGGATGACGCGACTCGGGGGCTGCGGACCGCAGCCCCCGAGACGCAGGCGGTTCAACGGATTATCGGCGGACCGAAGGTCACACCGGCCGTGCGCCGCGCGTCCACAGCGACGGTGCACGGATCGCGCCGATCGCAGCCGGACCAGACGGCGCGCCCGACAATCGACCCGACGGCCTTCAACCTGACCTCGGTGCCCTGCGCGAACTCGCCGAACCGGCAGTTGAAGTCGCCTTCGCCACGGCACTGGGAAATCAGGGTCGAGCCGACGTACGCCTCGACTCCCCACCAATGCTCCGGGATCGGCAGGCAGGCGAACGGTGGGGTGCAGCCCATCATTCCGGTCTGGTTTCGTTCGGCGTGAACCTCGACGTCCACGAAGAACTGTGGTCGCGGCAGTGGTTCGCTCGGCACCGGCTCGGACTCCACCGGTTCCGGCTCGACCTGCTCTGGCTCGACCGGTTCCGGTTCCACGGGTTCCGGCCCGACCGGCTCGGACTCGACCGGCTCGGACTTCACGGGTTCCGACTCGACCGGCTCGGACTTCACGGGTTCCGACTCGACCGGCTCCGATTCGTCCGGGCCGGGCCGGAGCCGGCGATCGCGGCCATCCTCCTCGTCGGTGGAGGTGTCCGGTGACGGGCGACCAGGCTGAGACGGCGTCGGCCGCACGACGGCACCCGGAACAACAGAAGCCGGGGCGACAGAAGCGGAATACGGTACGGCCGGAGCCGCGGCACCCTCGGTCGTGCCACCACGGCTGTCCTCCGGCCGCAGCAGCGCCACACCGCCGAACAACGCCACGAACAGCACCAGCGACGCGGAAGTGCCGACACGGCGGCGGTTGGTCCGGCGGGCGACGGCCCGTGGACCGGGCGGCGACACCGTGGCCGGCCTGATCGCCGGCAGTGACGTCGTGTGCCCGGCCGGGCGAACCGGAGGGCGGGACTCGCGGACGACCAGCACCGGCAGCGCGGCCAGCAGCCACCAGTACCGCAGCTCGTTGCGCCGCCGCTCCTGCGCGCAGACCGGGCACAGTCGACTGCGTCCACCGGCGGCCGCGTTGGGGTCCGGATCGAGGTGCCGTCCGATCTCGCGGTACCGGGCGACCGGGACCGGCCTCCCGGCGAGCAGAAGGTCACGCACCGTTTTCTGCAGTTCGGCCAGCCGAGGACACGACACCGGCGTCCAGGCCTCCGGCGGCTCCAGCATCCACACCCTGACGTGGATGCGTCCGCGCAGATGCTGCACCGCCCGCTCGCCCTGGGTACGGACCGTGGCGACACCGTCCTCGTCGCCGAGCATCCGTGCGATCTCCGGATAGCCGCGTCCCTGCTGGCGCAGCAGCAGCACGGTCCGCTCGGTCTCGGAGAGCGCGGTGAGCTGCGACAACAGCTCACCGGACCGGTACCCGAACCGCGCCGCCGCCCGCCGTCCGGGCGTACCGGCACCGTACGCGGGCGTGATGTCGTCGTCGTCCTGAGGTTCCGGCGTCAGGGCGTCGGGCTCGTCCACCCCGATCTCGCGTCGCCGCCGGACGACCGCGCGGATCGCGTCGGTGCACGCGTTGTCGGCGACGCGCCGCACGTACGCCGCCGGGTTGTCGATGCGAAGTTGTTCCGCACCGTGGCGATGGATGTGTTCGAGCAGGCGAAGCCAGGTCTCCTGAACCGCCTCCTCGGCCGCCTCGCTGGTACCGAGCCGGCGCAGGCACAGCGGGTAGACCGCCTGCCGGACGGCCGGGGCGAGCCGCCTGGCAGCCGACGTCCGGGCCGGGCCGTCGGCGAGCTGCCGGATCAACCCGGCAAGGGGGTCGGCGGCCTCCTCCCCGGCACGAGTCTCCGTCATCGGTGCATCCCTCCGCCGCCCGTCGCAGCGATGGTGCCGGGTCACCGACAGTGATCACAATCGGTCGGACGCCAGGTTCATCCGACCGGCCGAATCCTCAGCGCCTCCATCGTGTTGCAGGTCAGGCCGAGAACCTGCCCGTCGGCCTCGAGGGTTCTCTCAGCCGGGGAGCCTGTCGCCGATCAGGGCCAGGCACTGGATGGCGGCGAGACCGTACTGCGCGGACGCGTTGGCCGAGAAGCCCGTCTCGTCGACCGGCTTGAGCACGGCCGGGCCCTCCACGCGGGTGCTCGCCCAGTTCTGGTTGCGCGGATAGCCGGCGTGACCGGTGTAGAACTCCTGCCAGGCCCGGGCCGCGAGCGTGGCGTTGTTCAGCCGGACGGCCGCGTAGGCGGTGAGCCGGGCATGGGCCTGCCGCAGGTTCTGGCTGCCGAACGCGACCCCGGTCTCGGCCTGCTGTTCGGCGGCCGTGCCGTTGTAGAGCCGGCAGTACTGCAGCCAGGCGTCGGTGAACTCGGCGTCCCCGGTCAGGGCGATGATCTCGCTGCACACCTCGACCAGCCCGAACACCGCCTGCAGCGAACCGACCGACACCTTCGCCACGTCGGGGTTGAAGGTGGCGGTGTCCAGGTCGATGAAGCCGCCGCCCTGCACGAACCCGTTCGGCAGCGCGGCAAGACTGCGGGCGCTGGCCAGCAGCTTGCGGCCGGCGTCGGCGTTGCCGCGCTCCCACTCGGTGAGCCACGCCAGCGCCAGGGCGCCCCAGTCGGTGCCGGTCGAGATTCCCAGGGCGTGCGGATCCGGGGTGTACGGCTCCGTGCGGATCTTGCGGATGGGGTCGAGGACCAGGAACGTGCGTTCGGAGTCGTACAGGTCGCGCAGCAGGTCACCGACCCGCTCGTCGGCGGTCAGGAAGTAGTGGAAGCGGCGGTAGCCGGCGTTGCTGATCCGGGTCTGCTTGGCGCTGTCGGCCCAGTGCTGGACGCCGTGGCGCGTACCCAGGTCCCGGTATCTTCCCAGGTGGTAGACGTCGACCTCGCCGGTGTGCCGGGTCATGGCCTCGGCGAAACGGAACGCCTCGGCCTTGCCGGTGCGCAGGTAGTGGTACCAGAGCCACAGGTCGGTGGAGAGCTCCGAGTTGTCCCAGGCATAGCCGCCGACGTCGTAGCGCCACACGTGCCGGTCGCCGTCGTAGGTGTGCATGATGTCGCCGTAGTTCCAGAACCCGTACCAGGAACGCTGGTCGACCTGCCCGTGGTGGTAGGCGAAGATCGCGTCCAGGCGGTCCTCGATCTCGGCGCGGGCCGGTGTCGACCGGTCGACGGGACTCCAGTCGCCGAAGACCCCGGCTGCGTGCAGGTGGGCGGGTGGGGCGATCAGCAGCGGCGGGGTGCGGACCGCGCCGGTCAACTCGGCGAGCCGCGATGCCGGGGGAGTGCCGTCCAAGGCCCAGATCATCAATTCGGTCGTACGGGCCACGCCGTACGGCGAACCGAAGCCGGGCTCGTAGTCCTCGTACGTGATCTCCAGGCCCTCGAGCTGTTCGGGGTAGGAGTCCTGGCTCATGCCGTCGTGGTAGAACCGCAGGTCCATAGGCGGGGCCTGCGGCGACCACCACCAGACGGTCACCTCGGCCTCGGCTCCGGCCGCGCCCCTGATGTCGAGCTGCGTGGGGTGCAGCTGCCAGAAGTCGCGCATCCCGAAGGCGCAGCCCTGCGACGGTCCGCCGACGTAGCCGAGGCCGCTCGCCCGGGTGCCGGCGTCGACACCGATCCAGCCGTGCCCGGCGCTGGTGCGCTTGCTGATCTGGAAACCGTCGGCGCTGAGCTGGCTGAGTGTGTAGTCACCGAACGCGGGGATGTACTGCAGCCGGCTGCTGACCCGGGTGTCCCAGGTGCCGGTCGGTGGCGTCAGCTGTCCGGCGATCTGCGCCGCCCGTACCGCAGCTCCCGGATCTCGCCGCAACCCCGTGATGCCCCGGACCGCTTCGCCGAGGATGCCGTCGCCGGTCCCCGCGAAGCGGATGTGCCGGTCGTGGAGCTCACCGCTCATCGGCACCCGGAAGCGGAGCCCCAGCCCCGCGATGAAATCGGAGTCCGCGTCGCCGTCGAAGACGAACGAGTGGACGGCGCGGATGCCGTCGGAACCGGCGTAGAAGTAGAAGCGGATCGTGAACGGTAGCCAGCGTCGCCGCTGGTCACGGTGGTTGCCGTCGACGCGGACGACCGCGCGGACCGGCCCGGACTGCTCGACGGTCACCTTCTCGACGGCGCTGCCGAACCGGGACGTGACGATCCGGCCGGTCTCGTCGTCGCCGGGGGAGTCCCGGCGCAGGCACACCAGTTCGGCGGCACGGACCACGGCGCTGCCGGCCCGGCTGACCGCGGAGATCAGCTCACCGCCGCGACGCGGCAGGACGCAGCGGATCACGCCGGTGTCCACCTCGACGCGGTCCTTGCGGTCGGTGACGCGGACGGCGGCGGCCGGTGCGGCGGGGGAGCCGGGGGCGAGGCGGTACCCGGCGGCCGGTGCGATCTCGGCGCCGACGGCGTGCGCGGTCCATTTCAGGGTGCCGTCCGGCCAGTAGCCGGTGGGCCAGGTCTGCACGGGAACGGCCGCGCCGTCGGCGCTGGTCAGCGCGAAGGTCTGGTCCTTGGCGAACTGCCCGCGCGGCCACGGGACCCCGAAGGTGACACCCGCGGCCAGGGCCGGGGGTGTGGCGCCTTCCAGCCAGGTCAGGCTGGTTTCCGCGGCGGGCTCCCTGGCGGCGGCCCGGGCGGTGGTGGTGTCGAGGAGGTAGGCGGCGGTGCCGGTGGCCGCGGCGCCGCGCAGCAGGGTACGGCGGGACAGGGTCATGACGGTTCCCATCGGGTCGGGGCTGACGCGTGTGGATTCCATCCGTAAAACGTTTTAAGATCTGCGATCGGAACATGGGAGATTGAAGCGTGTCAAGACGGAGGGATACGTTTTAACCATGCGGCTGCCACCTGAGGATCGTGACCGTTCGCCGCTGACCGGCTGGACCCGGGCGCACTGGGATGCCGTCGCCGACCACCTGCTCGCCTCGGTCGAGCCGTACGCGACCGAGGGCTACGCGCAGTACCGGCTGCCCGGTCCGCCGTCGCGTGCCGGAGCGGTCAGCGACGGTCTCGAAGGGTTCGCCCGGACGTTCCTGCTCGCCGCATTCCGGATCGCCGGCGCCGGTGGAAGCGCGCCGGGTGCGTTGGTGGAGCGTTACGCCGCCGGGCTGGCGGCCGGGACCGACCCGGGCCATCCGTACGCGTGGCCGCAGATGACCGACATGTCGCAGCCCATCGTCGAAGCCGCGAGCATCGCGATCGCCCTGCACGAGACCCGGCCGTGGCTCTACGACCGGCTCGACCCCGCCGTGCAGGAACGCGTCGTGACCTGGCTGTCCGGCATCGTCGGCAAACGCACCCCGGACAGCAACTGGGTGCTGTTCCGGGTCGTCGTCGAGCAGTTCCTGGGCTCCCCCCTGCCGGGCGGGCTGAACCGGATCGAGGACTGGTACGCCGGCGAGGGCTGGTACAGCGACGGGCCCGGGCAGAACTTCGACTACTACGCGGGCTGGGCCCTGCACCTGTACCCGATCCTGTGGGCGCGGATGTCCGGCGACACCGTCCGAGGGGCGCGGTATGCGGCCCGGCTGTCGGAGTTCCTCGACGGCTACCAGCACTTCTTCGCCGCCGACGGCAGGCCGGTCTTCCAGGGCCGGTCGCTGATCTACCGCTTCGCCACGGTCGCGCCGCTGTGGCTCGGCGCACTGGCGGACGCGAGCCCGCTGTCACCGGGCCGGACGCGCCGGATCGCCTCCGGCGTGCTGCGGCACTTCACCGAGCACGGTGCGATCGACGACCGCGGTTTGCTGAGTTCCGGCTGGCACCGGCCGTTCCCACCGATGGTCCAGGCATACTCGGGGCCTGCGTCGCCGTACTGGGCGTCGAAAGCCTTTCTCGGCCTCCTGCTGCCCGCCGACCACCCCGTCTGGACAGCCCGCGAGGAACCGGCCGAGATCGAGACCACCGACGTCACCCGGTTCCTGCCGGGTCCCGGCTGGCTGCTGCACGGCACCCGCGCCGACGGCGTCGTCCGCCTCATCAACCACGGCAGCGACCGTGCCGGCAAGACGCCGTCCGACCCCCTGTACGTCCGTTTCGCCTACAGCACCCACACCGCGCCGCAACTCGATCCTGAGATCCGGCCGGCGGGCTCACACACAACGGTCGACGGGCAGCTCGTGGTGGTGGCCCCCGACGGCCGTGCCACCGAGCGTCGCCGCATCGAGCGGCTGCCCGGCGCCGCCTCCCGCTACGTCGACGGCGACGTCCGGGTGACGACCCGATCGACGATCAAGGGCGCGGCCGAGATACGTGTTCACGAGGTGACCGCACCGGCGGGCCATGTGGTGCGCGACGGCGGCTACGCCCTCGCCGGTGGTTCCCTCGCAGGTGGTTCCCTTGCCGGTGGCTCCCTCGCCCATGACGTGACCGGCGCCGCCGCGACGGTGTCGCGCCCCGACGGGCTGCGCAGCCACATGGCGGGGCTGGCCGGGTTCACCGGCGCGGGTGTCGACGACCGGGAGGGCACCGACGCCTTCGGCCCGCGTTCGGCCACGCCGTACCTCACCGCCGAACACCCCGGGGGAACACGGCGCTACGTCTCCCTGGTCATGCTCGGCGCGGGCCGGGAGGCCGGTTCCGATGATGTAACCGGTTAAACTGCCCGCACCCCGACCTCCGATCGGAGCCCTCCATGCCCCAGGCCAGTGCCCCGGAGCCCGCAGCACGCCGGGTCACCATCCGCGACGTCGCCGCACGTGCCGGGGTCTCCATCGCCACCGTGTCCCGGATCCTCGGCGGCACCTACCCGCCCGCCCCGGCCACCCGCAACAAGGTGATGCGCGCGGTCCGCGAGCTGGACTACGTCGCCAACCCGCACGCCCGGGCACTGACCGGCGCCACCAGCAAGACGATCGCGATAGTGCTGAACTCGGTCGTCTCGCCGTACTACGCGCACGTCGCCCAAGGCGTCCAGGCCGAGGCCGCCAAACACGACCGCCTCTGCCTGATCGGCACGACCGGCGGCGATGCGGGCCGCGAGCTGGCCACGGTCCGGCTGATGCGCGAGGAGGGCGCCGACGCCGTGATCCTGGTGGGCAACGTCATCGACGACGAGGATTACAAGGCGAGGATGAGCGAGTACGCCCACGCGCTCGCCGCCGCCGGCTCGCAACTGGTGCTCTGCGGCCGCCCGCCGCTGGGCCCCGGCGTACCGTCGGTGGGCGTCGAGTTCGACAACACCGGCGGAGCACGGGCGGCAACCAGCCACCTGCTGTCGGCCGGACACGAGCGCATCCTGTACCTGGCACACCGCGCCGGCTACACCACCTCCGAGGGCCGGATCGCCGGCTACCGGGAGGCGCTGGCCGCGTTCGGTGTCGCACACGACCCGTCACTCGAGGTCGAGGGCACGATGGAACGAGCCGAGGGATACCGCCTCATGAAGCGCCGCCTCGCGGCCGGACCGCCCGGCTTCACCGCGGTCTTCGCCGCCAACGACCTGGTCGCCGCCGGTGCCCTGCGGGCCCTCAAGGAGCACGGGCTGCGGGTCCCCGACGACATCTCCCTGATGGGGTACGACGACCTGCCACCCGCCGAGGACATCGACCTGACCACCGTGCACGTGCCGCACGACGAGCTCGGCCGCACCGCTGCCCGCCTCGCCTTCGAACGCGGCGCCGCCGCCACCGGCCACGTCATGCTCGGCACCCACATCGTGGTCCGCGACTCGGTGCGCCCCGCGGTCCGCCGCCGTCAGGGGCACCGCTCTATCGTCCAGGGATGATCGACGCACCTGCGGCAGCGCAGCGGAACCGGCGCGGCACCGCCGCATTGATCTTCGCGGGCCTGAGTCTGATCCTGTCCCTGATCGCCCTCGGCGTGGCATCCGCCGACGACGAGGACGCACTCCGGGTGCAATCCGGCCCCGACGTGGCCAGCGCATCGCAGGTGGAGGCCGTCGCGCACGTCACCCTGCCACCCGGAACCGTGCTGCTCTCCGCCGTCTACAGCAACGGGCTGGAGACCAGGCTGTCGGCGAAGTTCCGCATGCCACGCTCCGAACTCGACCCGTTCGTCACCGCGTCGAAGTTCACCGCACCCCTCACTCCCGGACTCCGGGCGGTGGACAAGAGCCACGACGTGGGCCAGGGCAACCTCTGGGATCCCGGTTCCGCCACGACCGTCGCCGGCATCGACGAGGACCTGCCCACGGCCGACGGCACCCGGCGCCAGGTGCTGTTCGACCTCGACACCCCCGCGACGGTCACGGTCTACCTCTACGCTGGTCGCCACTGACCGCCTGACCTCGCCGGGAGCGCGCCACCGTGAAGTACACCGTCTCGCTCGAGATCGCCCAGCCGAGGGAGCGGGTGGCCCAGCTGCTGGCGGACCCGGCACATCTCCCGTTCTGGTTGCGGGGCCTGGTGGTGCACGAGCCGATCGAGGGCCCGCACGGGCACGCCGGCACGAAGTCGCGGGTCGTGCTGGAGATGGGCGGCCAGAAGTTCGAGGCCACCGAGACCGTCACCCGCCGCGAACCGGTGGACCTGCACGAGATCCCGAGCGGCACCGTCGTTCACTTCGAACGCGAGATCGTCGGCCAGGGCATGTGGAATGCCGCCCGCGAGCGCCTGACCGAAGCCGGCCCCCAGACGACCCTGTGGGAGAGCGAGAACGAGTACCGCTTCAGCGGCGTGATGATGCGGCTGGTGGGGCTCTTGATGCCGGGCACCTTCCGCAAGCAGTCGCTGCAGCACATGAAGGACTTCAAGGCGTACGCCGAGCACGGAACAGACGTCCGCAACGCACCGGTGTGACAGCGCCCCGGCATCACGGCACCGGGCGGGCCAGGGCCACCTCCCATGCCTCCTCCGCGGTGCACGTGATGTCGGGGCGCACACCCGAGCCCTCCCAGTTCGAGCCGCTGGCGGCGTCGATGACGGTGCCCTCCGGCAGCAGGCCCGTCACCTGACCGGTCAGCCGGATCGGCGTGACATGGTCGGCGGCGCCCCGGGTGGTCTCGCCGACGATCACGGCCCGGCCCCGCACCTGCAGGTGGTAGGCCAGCGCTTCCGCCGACGAATAGGTCCGCGAGCTCACCAGCACGGCAAGGTCCTGGGTCAGCGCGAAGCCGGCGGGACGGGCACGAGTCCACCATTGGCGACGCCGGTCCGCGTAGATCACCTCGGACAACGCCCGCGCACCGTCACCGAGCAGATGTTCGGCGACCAGCGCCACCGTCCCCGGGTCACCGCCCCCGTTGCCGCGCAGGTCCAGCACCAGACGACGGGCACCACGGGCAAGATCGAAGGCGTTTCTCAGGTACGGGCCCGCATGCTCCACCGGGTCGAGGGTGTCCAAGGTCAGCGCGAAGGTGCCGTCCGCAAGCCGCCGCACCTCGCGGACACCGGCCGCCCGCGCCCGTACCTGCTCCGGATCGACCGGGTCCCAGCCACGCGACTCGCTGTCCGGCTCAGCCGTCTGGTCCGCGTCGAAATGCAGTTCGAGATGCCGGGCATGCCGCTGCGCGCGAGCCTCGACAGCACGGCAGGCGTCCGCGGTCAGCGGCTCCGGCCGGTCGGCGAAACCGGCCTCGAGATCGGCGGTGAGGCGCTCGAGCCGCGGGCCGGGCGGCATCAGCCGGCGTAGCCAGCCGGTCAGGTGGTGGGTGAAGCCGGTGACGCCGGTGCGCTCGTCGATCGCCATGATCGAACCGTATGCCGCGGGCTCGGCCGCTGTCATCGTCAACCGCTCTGCCCTGGGCAGACATGGGTGCGGCCCCGCCGGGACAGCCGGTGAGGCTGACCACAGTAGACCGCGTGCGGGGCCGCTTTCATCGAAGAAGTCCGCTATGTTGCCCGTCGATCCACAACGGGGAACGGGGAACACATGGCTGGACGACGCGCATTCGCAGGCGCGGTAGGCCTCGCGATGCTCGCCGCGGGCATCGCGGTGACGACAACGACCACGGCGGCCGCTGCCGTGCCGCCCTCACCCGGTGGCGGCGCGCCCGCCACCGAAGCGGAATCAGTCGTCCAGCGCGACCGTGCCGTCGTGCGGGGCGGCCCGGACGAGCAGTACGCGGTGCGCGACGTGCTGGTGGACCGCGACGGCAGCCGGCACGTCCGCTTCGACCGGACCTACCGAGGCTTGAAGGTGCTCGGCGGTGACTTCGTCGTGCACTCGGAGCCCGACGGACGCCTGAGCTCCACCACGGTGGCGCAGGACAAGACCATCGACCTCTCCACCAAGCCCGCGGTCTCCGCGAAGAAGGCGGCCGCGACCGTCAAGGGCGCGCCGGGCGCCGCCCTCGTCGTCGACGCGGCCGCCGGCAAGCCCGTACTGGCGTGGCGGGTCGTCGCCGACGGCGTCGAGACGATCGTGGACGCCTCGACCGGCAAGGTGCGGCGGAGGATCGACGACATCCGGACCGCCGGGCACGCGGGCTCCGGCCACGGCCTGCATTCCGGCCCGGTCACGCTGAACACCACCCGCCGCGACGACGGAAGCTTCGAACTCGTCGACCCGGACCGGGGCGGCTCCGAGACCCGCAACGCCGAGAACCGGGACAGCCCTCCGCGCGAGCAGACCGCCGCCTTCACCGACGCGGACAACACCTGGGGCGACGGTACGATCGCCGACCCGGCCACGCTCGCCGTCGACGTCCACCACGGCGTGCAGCAGACCTGGGACTACTTCCAGCGCACGTTCAGCCGTAACGGCATCGCGAACGACGGCCGTGGCGCGCTGGCCGTCGTCCACGACAGGTCCTCCGATGGCAACGCCAGCTGGAGCGACTCCTGCTTCTGCATGCGCTTCGGCGCCGGCGACGGCTGGAGCAAGGCGCTGACCACGCAGGACATCGTCGCCCACGAGTGGTCGCACGGGGTGACCAGCGCGACCGCCGACCTCGAGTACTGGGGCGAGTCCGGAGCGCTCAACGAGGCGACGAGCGACATCTTCGGCACGCTGGTCGAGTTCGCCGCGGCCAACCCCGTCGACCCGCCCGACTATTCGATCGGGGAGCTCGCCGACTTCGGTGGCGAGGGCCGGCCGCTGCGGTACATGGACGCCCCGGAACGCGACGGCCTGTCGGTCGGCTGCTGGGACGGCGGTATACGCGGCGTGCACTACCTGTCCGGCGTACCGAACAAGTTCTTCTTCATGCTGGCCGAGGGCAGCGGGAAATCGGCCTTCGGCTACGCCACCCCGTGCGACGGCGCGGCACCGGTGACCGGCATCGGCCGCGACAGGGCGGGGGCGATCTGGTACCACGCGCTGAGCCGCTACATGGTCTCGACCACGGACTTCACCGACGCGCGCGCCGCCACCCTGCGCAGCGCCGAGGACCTGTACGGCAGGGACGGCACCGAGTACGCGGCCGTCGCCGCCGCCTGGACCGCCGTGCACGTCGAGGCGGTGCGGCCGCCGACCACGCAGTCGCCGACGATCACGCAGATCGCCGACCGGACCGGCCGGGTGGGTGAGCCCGTGCGCCTGCAGGTCGAGGCGACCGATCCGCAGGGTCAGCGGCTGACCTTCACGGCCGAGAGCCTGCCGCAGGGCCTCGCCATCAGCGAGGACGGCCTCATCACCGGCACCCCGGTCGAGGACACCCGGTCGGTCACGATCGTCACCGTGACGGACCCCGACGGGAACCGTGCCACGACCGTCTTCACCTGGGACGTGCATGCCCCGCCCGTCATCGAGGACCCCGGACCGCAGCAGAATCGGGTCTTTGACACCGTCGAGCTGCAACTGCAGGCCTCCGACAGTGACTACTTCGACTGGCACTTCACCGGCCTGCCGGACGGGCTGCGCGGCGACGACCTCGGCCGGGTCGTCGGCACACCCGCCACCGAGGGCACGTTCGAGGTCACCGCGACGGCCACCGACGATGACGGCTCGGCCTCGTCGGTGACGTTCGTCTGGACCATCACGCAGGCCCCGCCCCCGGCACCGACCCGCCTGCTCTACGGGTACATGACCGACGGCGAGGTGCAGGTCGTGTGGCTGCGCGCGCCGGGCCACCCGGACTCGATCGGCGGCTACGAGGTCACCATCGGACCGGACGGTCCCACCGTCACGGTGGACGCCGACACCACCAGCACGATCATTCCCGGACTCGACCAGGCCAGGGAGTACACCGTCTCCGTCGTGACGATCCACCGCGACGGCCGCCGCAGCACACCCGCCACCGCCGAGGTGTGGAAGTGAGAGAACCCGCCGGCGAGCACCCCGGCCCCGGCGAGGGCGTCGTCGAGACGCTGGCTGAAGTCGCCGGCTTGACCCTCGACCTGGTCGAGCGTTCATGATCACGTCCGAGAACGTCGACGCGGAGGACGAGAAGTGAACGACACGGTGATGGAAGAGATCCACAGGGCGCAGCAGTTGAACGTCGGCGGCGACCGGGCCGGCGCGCGGGCGATCCTGGAACGCCTGTGGGAGACAGCCGACGACGCGCTGCACCGGTGCACCATCGCCCACTACCTCGCCGACCTGCAGGGCTCGGTGGAGGACGAACTGCACTGGGACCAGCTGGCGTTGCAGGCGTTCCCCGACCTCACCGACGAGCGCGCCCGCGAGTACGACGACACATGGCGGGCACGAGCCTTCCTGCCCTCGCTGCACCTCAACCTGGCCGACGTCCACCGGCGCGCCGGCAACCGGGAGCCCGCGCGTCATCACCTCGCCGAGGCGCGCTGGGCGCTCGGCGCACTGCCGGCCGACGACTACGGCGCCATGATCCGTGACGCCGCCGACAAGGTCCGCGAGGCCCTCGACGCCGGTTCGACGGCGCCGCTGACACCGGTGAGCTGAGGCCCGCGTACCGGTGTCAGTGGCACTGCCAGAGGAAACGGCCTTCCAGACCGTCGGGGGAGACGAAGATGTAGGCGATGCCGGCATCGCCGAAGTTGTGCCCGAGCCCATCGGACAACTGCCCGACCAGCCGCCAGCCGGGGCCCGGTGGTTCGGGGCTCTGCAGCCACCGGGGTTCGCCCCCGAGGAACTCCCACGGCGTCTGCCCGTCGGCGGTCACGACGTCGACGGGCAGGTGGTCCTCGGTGAATGACGGCCTGGCGCGCAGTCCCCGCACGGCGATGAACGAGGGCACGCGCCCGCCCGGCTGGATGATGACGGCGTTCTCGCCGCCCTCCGGCTCGAAAGTGCCGTCGACCGAGTTGTCGTCCGCCTCGTCATCCCGGTCCTCGTCCTCCTCGTCCTCCTTGTCCTCCCCGGCGGCCTCCTCGTCCTCCAGGTCGAAGATGTTCTCGTCGGACATGAAGACGTAGGCCAGGCGGATCTCGCCGGTGCCGTCGTCGAGGCGGAACTGCCCGATGAACGGCATCGGCCGGTCACGCGAGCGGGACAGCGGCCACTGCGGCTCCTGGAGCCAGACCGGATCGCCGCCGAGTTTGGTCACCGGCTCGTCGACCGTCCGACCGGCCGACTCGTATCGCACCGCACGACGCATGATTCCCCCCGGAGTGCCCGACTCCCGAGGTTAGGGTCCGGCGTCGGCCCGCGGCGCCGGAACGGGGCGAAAGGCTTCAGGAGGCAGTCTGGTACTCCTTGGCGAGTTCCTCCGCGAGCTGGTCGCCGCCGGCCGCCTTCCACTGGGCGACCGTCTCCTTCCACGACGAGACGGGCTTGCGGCCGAACGTGATCGCCGCGATCCCGTCGCCGAGGATCTGGTCGAGCTGGGCGCCCTTGGACGACTGGGTCGCCGACTGCAGGCCGGTCTGCGGGTTGGCGAGGCTCTTCGGCATCACGGCCTTCTCCCAGTCGTGGGCGGCCCGGGCGACCCCGGCGAAGCCGGGCAGGTGCAGCACGGTCGGCGCGGTGCCGATGTAGCGGATCGGCAGGATCGAGCTGTTCTCCGACTTGTACAGGTCGGTGGTGGTGACGACGCCGTTCTCCTTGGTGAAGTGCCGGCCTTCGATCCCATAGTTGATCAGCTCGTACTCCCGGGTGCCGAAGGGGGAGCTGAGGTGGTTGACGACGCGGAGCAGCATCTTCAGGCGTTCCGGCGCGGCCTTCTTGAAGGTGGCGAACCCGAACGTGCCGGTGCTGCGCCAGGTCGTGGCCTGCGGGGAGTACGGCCGGGCCAGACCGAGCTGGAACCGGTCACCGATCTTGAGCAGGTTGGACAGCGCGAGCGCACCGAAACCGTTGGGCAGGCTGGCGACCGTACCGTTGTAGAAATTGTTCTGCATGTCCGTCGAGCTCGCGGTGAGGCTGTCCGGATAGTGGGTGGCCGCGCTGGTCAGCTCGCGCATCACAGTGAGGGCCTGCTCGAACTGCGGGGTCGTCGAGGTGTGGACGAACGCGCCGCCCTGCACCGCCCAGCCGTTCGGCGCGCCGGCCGACAGCGCGTGGTACGTGATGCCGCTGAGCCCGCCGAAGAGGGTCTTGTACCAGCCGGTACCCCACCGGCGGCCGGTGCTCAGGTCGCGCATCGCGGACAGGTACTGATCGTGGTTCCAGTCCAGGGGCGCCTTCACCTCGTCGAGGCGGGTGCGGTTGACGAACATGCTGTTGGCCGGCATGGGGCGTTCCAGCGGTACGCCGTAGATGCGCCCGCCGATGCGGCCCATGCCCTGCCAGGCGTACGTGGGGATGTTGGCGATGCCCGGGTACTGCTTGACCGCGTCGCCGCCGACCAGGTCGGAGATGTCGGCGCAGCCACGCTGGATGAACTCGGCCCGCCGCGGCAGGTTGAGGTTGGTGAACATGACGATGTCGGGCAGGTCGCCGCCGGAGGCCATCAGCGTGGTCATCTTCTGCGCGTACTCGGGGTCGGGCACCACGATCACGTTCAGCTTGATGTTGAGCGCCTTGTCGATCTCCTGCCAGAAGCTGTTCTCGGCCAGGGGTTTCGGCGGCGCTTCGTAGCTGACGACCAACGCGGTCACCTCGGAGCCGTCCCCGGGCGCCTCGGCGACCGCCTGGGCGAGCTGGGCCGGATAGTTGAGGTAGAGCGGCTGGATTCCCACGCTGTCGTCGCCGGGAGCGTCCGGCTGTGGCCCGTCGAACGGGACGTAGGTCGGCCAGGGGGCCAGGTCCTTGCCCGCGTTGCCGACGTTGCCGGTCTTCGAGCCGCCACTGCTGCATGAGGCCAGGGCCGGCGCCGCGGCGACCGCACCCGCGGCGGCAATCAAGGAGCGTCGCTTCACTGATGTGGCCTTTCAGGATTTGAGGGCTCCGGTCAGGACACCCTTGACGAAGTAGCGCTGCAGGAACGGGTAGACGCACACGATCGGCAGGGTCGCCAGCACGACGACGGCCATCTGGATCGACTGAGGGGAGGAGACGGTGCCCTCGCCGCCCTCGGCGAGCGCGGCGCCGCCGGTGACGTACTGGCGAAGGACGGTGCCGATCGGCCACTTCGTCTGATCGTTGAAGTAGATGATCGCCTCGAAGAAGCGGTTCCAGTACGCGACCGCGTAGAACAGGCCGACCACGGCGATCACCGCCTTCGACAGCGGCAGCACGATGCGGCGCAGCATCGCGAACTCGCCGGCGCCGTCGAGCCGGGCCGCCTCGAGCAGTTCCTCCGGGATGGACTGGAAGAAGCCGCGCATCACGACCAGGTTGAACACGTTGATCAGGAAGGGCAGGATCAGGGCCGCGTACTGGTCGAACAGGCCCACCCCGTTGACGACCAGGAACAACGGAACCATGCCCGGCGGGAACAGGAACGTGAACAACACGAGCAGAAGGATCGGCTTTCCCCCGTACAGCCGTGGCCTGGAAAGGGCGTAGGCCAGGCCGATCGTGCAGGTCAGGCTCAGGGCGGTGCCGACCGTGGTGATGCCTGCGCTGACCAGCAGCGCCCGGGTGACGATGCCGCCGTCGAGGATCTCGCGGTAGGCGCCGACGTCGAACCGCGAGGGCCAGATCACCCAGCCGCCGTTGTCGATCACCTCCTGCGGGTCGGCGAGGCTGGTCGACACCACCGCCCACAGCGGAAAGATCACCAGAGCGACGATCACGGCAAGGGCGACGACCTTGGCGGTACGGACGGCGAAGCTCGGCCGGCCCTGCCAGGCCGGGTAGGCGAACCTGCTCATGATCGGTAGATCCCCTGCTCGCCGAACCGGTGCGCGACCCGGTTGGCCGCATAGATGAGAGCAACGCCGATGACGCCCTTGAAAAGGCCGACGGCGGCCGCGTAGCCGAAGTCGCCGGAGGCGAAGCCGGTGTAGTAGACGAAGGTGTCCAGCACCTCGCCTGCCTCGGCGCCGACCGACTGGCGTTGCAGGAAGAACTGCTCGAAGCCGATCGACAGGAACTCGCCGAGCCGCAGCACCAGCAACAGGATGATCACCGGGCGGATCGCGGGCAGCGTGACGTGCCACAGCCGTCGCCACCAGGACGCGCCGTCGAGCGCGGCTGCCTCGTACATCTGCTCGTCGATGTTGGCCAGTGCGGCCAGGAAGATGATCGTGGCCCAGCCGCACTCCTTCCAGATCACCTGCGCGACCACGAGCGGCTTGTAGGCGTCCGGGTTGCCGATGATCTCGATGCCGCCGACGCCCAGGTCGGCGAGCCACCCGTTGACCACACCGGCGCCGCCGAGCATGTGCTGGAACAGCGCGATGACGATCACCCAGGACAGGAAGTGCGGCAGGTAGACCACGCTCTGCACGAACTTGCGGATGGTGTCGCCGACGATGCTGTGCAGCAGCAGGGCCAGTGCGAGCGGCGCCGGGAAGAAGAAGATCAATTGCAACAGGGCGATGAGTACGGTGTTCGCGACCGCGCTCCAGAACAGCGGGTCGGTGAACATCCGCTCGAAGTGTGCGAACCCCACCCACGCGCTGTCGCGGACGCCGAGGAACGGCACGTAGTCCTGAAACGCGAGCACGTTGCCGAACAGTGCTCCGTAGTGGAACACCAGGAAGTAGAGCAGTCCGGGGAGCAGCAGCAGTAACAGGACCAGGTCGGCGCGCAGGCGCCGGCCTGGTCGGGCCGGTGGTGTGGCGCCGGGCTCGCTCGCGCTGGTGGTGGGGATGCCGCCGCTCTCGCGGACCCGGGTCATGACCATCCGGGCCTCACCTCTCGTGATCTTTAACCTCGGTGAAACAAGGTGGACCGAAGATAAAACGCTTTCAATCGATGGTCAAGAGTGGAGGTAGACCACTTGCTGCCCTGTCGCACCCGGCTGGGAGGAATTAGCGGGCTGTGATAGAAAACGTTTAAACATCTGGAGGTGCCCGACGTGCCCCACCGACCCGCCGCGGTCTTCGCGCTCTCCGACCGGGCGCGTCAGGAGGCGTTCCCCGTCCCCGTCCTCGACCGGCTGTGCCGCCTCGTCCGGCTCGACCCGCTGGCGAGCCTCACCGAGTTCGGGTCGCCTGCCGCCCGTACCGCGCTGGCCGGGGTCGAGATCCTGATCAGCGGCTGGGGAGCGCCCCGCATCGACCGGGACGTGCTCGCCGCCGCACCCCGGCTGCGGGCCGTCGTCCACGCCGCCGGAACCGTGAAACGCCTCGTCGACGAGGCCGTCTTCGAGCGCGGCATCGTCGTCACCTCCGCCGCGCAGGCCAACGCCCTGCCGGTCGCCGAGTTCACGATGGCCGCCCTGACCTTCGGCGCCAAAGCGGCGTTCACCCGGGCCCGCCGCTACGCTGGCGGTGGCTGGCCTCCCGCCGCCGGCCCCGGCCTGCTCGGTTCCACTGTCGGCATCGTCGGCGCGTCCCGCATCGGCCGCCTCGTCCTGGAACGCCTCCGCGACCTCGACGTCACGGTCCTGCTCGCCGACCCGCACGTCACCGCGAGCCAGGCCCGCGCCCTCGGCGCCGAGCTGCGCGATCTCGACACCCTGTGCGAGCGCAGCGACCTGCTGAGCCTGCACGCCCCCGCCCTGCCCGAGACCCGCCACCTGCTCGACACCCGCCGGCTGTCCCTGCTGCCGGACGGCGCCGTGGTCGTCAACACCGCCCGCGGGTCGCTGATCGACACCGCGGCGCTCGTCGCCGAGTGCGCCACCGGCCGCATCGCCGCCCTGCTCGACGTCACCGATCCCGAGCCCCTGCCGGCCGGCCACCCGCTGTTCGCCCTCGACAACGTCTTCATCACCCCGCACCTGGCCGGCGCCGAGGGCCGCGAGGTGCGCCGCCTCGGCGAGTTCGCGACAGCCGAGATAGCCCGCCTGCTACGCGGCGACCCCCTGCACGGCCGCATCCACCTCGACCACCTGGCATGGATCGCCTGATGACCACCGGGCCGGACCGGCCCGATCCGGATCCCCGGCGCGCCGCTCCGGGGATCCGTCTTCATTCTGGAGCTGCCAGACCTCGGCACGGGAGTCACGGCTGTCAGGCCCGGCTCGGCTCCGCGCCGGGCAGACCCCGCGTCGCCTCGGGGGCGGGCAGGCCGCCGGGCTGCTCGGCGGCAGATCCGGAGACCTCGGCTTCGGCCGCGCGTACCTCGGCGTCGACTTTCTGGGCCTCTGCCGCCGCGGCCCGGGCCGCCTCGGTGGCCTCCCGTTCGACGGCCTGCGCGTTCAGGCCGGCCGCGGGCTCGTCGCCGACCATGCCGGCCAGGCCGCCCAGTGCGCCGCCGAGACCCTCGAGAGCCTTGGTCAGCTCGGTGGGGACGATCCACACCTTGTTGGCGGTGCCGTTGGCAATCTGCGGCAGCGACTGCAGGTACTGGTAGGCGAGCACCTTCTGTGACGGGTTGGCCTGGTGGATCGCGTCGAAGACGGTGCGGATCGCCTTGGCCTGTCCCTCGGCCTGCAGGATCCGGGC
>NZ_PVMZ01000021.1 GCF_003001815.1 Actinoplanes italicus | reverse complement strand
GATGTCACCCGGGTCGAGCTGACCGACAAGCCGACCGAGGCGGGCACCGAGGGCCTCAAGACCGTCTGGGTCGGTGACCAGCAGTTCTTCGCCCGCGCCGTGATCCTGGCGACCGGTTCCGCGTGGCGTCCGATCGGTGTGCCCGGCGAGCAGGAGCTGCTCGGCCACGGTGTGTCGTCGTGTGCCACCTGTGACGGCTTCTTCTTCCGCAACCAGCACATCGTCGTGGTCGGCGGTGGCGACTCGGCGATGGAGGAGGCCACCTTCCTCACCCGGTTCGCCGAGACCGTGACCATCGTGCACCGTCGCGACTCCTTCCGGGCCAGCAAGGTCATGCAGAAGCGGGCGCTCGACAACCCGAAGATCAAGATCGAATGGAACTCGGTGGTCGAGGAGATCCTCGGCGAGGACGGCAAGGTCGTCGGTGCGCGTCTGAAGAACGTGCAGACCGGCGAGTCCAAGGTCCTCGACGTCACCGGCGTCTTCGTGGCGATCGGCCACGACCCGCGCAGCGAGCTCTTCAAGGGCCAGATCGAGCTCGACGACGACGGTTATGTGAAGGTGCAGTCGCCCAGCACCCGGACCAACATCGCCGGCGTCTTCGCCGCCGGCGACCTGGTCGACCACACCTACCGGCAGGCGATCACCGCCTCCGGCACCGGCTGTGCCGCGGCGCTCGACGCCGAGCGCTTCATCGCTTCATTCGTAGAGCTGTAAGGCCCGGGAGGCCCTCGTGGGAGCAACAAAGGTCGTCACCGACAAGACCTTCGCCAGTGACGTGCTTCGTTCCGACAAGCCGGTACTGGTCGACTTCTGGGCCGAGTGGTGCGTGCCCTGCAAGAAGGTCGACCCGCTGCTGACCGAGATCGCGGCCGAGCTGGGCGACCAGGTCGAGATCGTCAAGGTCAACATCGAGGAGAACCCCGAGACCGCCATGGCGTACGGCGTGATGACCGTGCCGACCCTGACGATCTTCAAGGACGGCGAGCCGTTCAACTCGGTGACCGGTGCCAAGCCGAAGAGTGCCCTGGTCAAGTTCATCGAGACGGCGCTGTAAATCTTCCGTCGCGTACGCCCCGCGCCCACACTGGGCCGCGGGGCGTACTCTCCGGGAGGTTGTGTCCTTTCTCGCCCTAGGGAGTCGTGAGTGCGGTCCATCCGACGCGGAGACACCGGTGTGGCTGTTTCCGAGATCCGGTCGATCCTGGTCGGCCTGGAATTGCTCGACGACGCTGAACCCGACGTCTTCGACGACGCGCTGGAGACCGCGGTCCGGGCCTTCCAGCAGGACCGTGGGCTCGGCGTCGACGGCATGGTCGGCGACGAGACGTGGGGCGCGCTCGACGCGGCCCGCTGGCGTCTCGGTTCCCGGGCGCTCTATCACTCGGTGCCCGACGCGCTGGTCGGCGAGGACGTCCGGGCACTTCAGGAAAGACTTCTGGAGATGGGGTACGACGCCGGCCGTCCCGACGCCGTCTACGGCGCCCGGACAGCCCGTGCGGTGGCCCAGTTCCAGCGCGAGGTCGGTCTCGTCCAGGACGGCTCCTGCGGCCCGCAGACCATGAAGGCGCTACGTCGGCTCGGCCGCAAGGTCGTCGGCGGCCGCCCGCAGTGGCTGCGCGAGGCCGAGGCGTTCCGCCAGTCCGGCCCCAACCTGGTCGGCAAGACCATCGTCATCGACCCGGGACACGGCGGCGGTGACGACACCGGCGTGGTGGTGCCCGACGGCCAGCGCCGGTGGAACGAGGCGGACCTCGTCTTCGACCTGGCGTCCCGCCTCGAGGGCCGGCTCTCCGCGGCCGGTATGCGGGTGCACCTGACCCGCGGTCCGTCGCCGTCCACGCCGATGAGCGGCGCCGAGCGGGCCGCCCTCGCCAACACCCTCGGCGCCGACCTGCTGATCTCGCTGCACCTGGACGGCCACTCGTCGACCGCGGCCGAGGGTGTGGCGACCTACCACTACGGCACCGGCAACGGTCTGAGCTCCACGGTCGGCGAGCGGCTCGCCGCGCTCGTGCAGCGGGAGATCGTCGTCCGCACCGGTATGCACGACTGCCGGACCCACGCCAAGACCTGGGACCTGCTACGGCTCACCCGGATGCCGACGGTCCGTGTCGACCTCGGCTACCTGACCTCCCCGGTCGACCGGGTGCGTCTCATCGACCCGATGTCGCGCGAGCAGATCGTCGAGGCGCTGCTCGCTGCCGTACAACGGATGTATTTCCCGGTTGAAAGAGACGTCCCCACCGGTTCGATCGACGTCCGGCAGCTCCGAATGGCACTCGCAGACAAGGGCTAGCAGCTCTAGTTGTCGGCTGATCTTGTTGCGGTGACCGGGCGGACCGGGCGCAGCAGGGTCTCCGGGCTCATCGAGCCGAGCAGCTTCTCCAGCGCGTACTCGACGTCGGACTTCCAGGACAGGGCCGTCCGCAGCTCCAGCCGCAACCGCGGATAACGGGGATGCGGGCGGACCGTCTTGAAGCCCACCGACAGGAAGAAGTCGACCGGGGCGATACAGGCCGACTGCTCGTCGTTGTCGTCCGGCTTGGCGTCGCCGAAGGCCTCCACAGCCTTCACACCACGCTTGGTGAGGTCGCGGGCCACTCCCTGCACCAGCATGCGTCCCAGGCCGCCACCGGCGAAGGCAGGCACCACCTTGGCCGTGGTCAGCAGAGCGGCGTCGGCGCTCACCGGCGAGGTCGGGAAAGCCATGCCGCGCGGCACGTAGGCCGGTGGTGCGTACATCACGAAACCGGCGGGCATCCCGTCGACATAGGCCAGCTTGCCGCAGGATCCCCACTCCAGCAGCGTCTGCGAGACCCAGGCCTCCTTCTCCAGGCCGGGATCGCCGGTGGCGCAGGCCCGCTCCGCGGAGACCGGGTCCAGCTCCCAATAGACACACTGCCGGCAGGGCCGGGGCAGGTCCTCGAGGGTGTCGAGGGTCAGATTGACCAGGCGTCGCGACATGTGCCGACCCCTTGCAGTTCGCAGACGGAACACGGACCGGACGCCGCCGCGCCCCCGCCGAATCTTACGTCGGAACCACCATGAACGGGAGCAGGTCGGGCAAGTGCCGGGCGGGGCTAGGATCGGTTCCCGACGAACTCTACTGAGAGAGGTGAGAGCCGCATGACCGGTACGACGCAGGATGATTACACCGATCGGTACGCGCGACGCGTACGCGGGATGACGACATCGGAGATCCGGGCCCTCTTCGCCGTGGCGAGCCGCCCCGAAGTCGTGTCGCTGGCCGGTGGATCGCCCTACATCGCCGCGCTGCCCCTGGACGCGGTCGGTGAGATGCTCGGCGATCTGGCCGCGCAGCAGGGTGCCACCAGCCTTCAGTACGGCATCGGCCAGGGCACCATCGAGCTGCGCGAACGCATCTGTGAGGTGATGAGCCTGTCCGGCATCACCAACGCCTCCCCCGACGACGTGGTGGTGACCGTCGGCGGCCAGCAGGCCCTCGACCTCATCGCACGCCTCTTCCTGGACCCGGGTGACGTGGTGCTCGCCGAGGGGCCGACATACGTCGGCGCACTCGGCGTGTTCCAGGCCGCCCAGGCACAGGTCCGGCACGTGGCAATGGACGCAGAGGGCCTGATCCCGGCAGCACTCGAGGAGGCCATCGAGGCCACCGCGAGGGCCGGTCGCCGGGCCAAGTTCCTGTACACGATCCCCACCTTCCAGAACCCTGCCGGAGTCACCCTGTCGGAGGAACGGCGCGAGCAGGTCCTCGACATCTGCGAGCGGGCCGGGCTGCTGGTGGTGGAGGACGATCCGTACGGGATGCTCTCCTTCGAGGGCGACGCCCCGCTGCCGCTGCGAGCGCGCCGGCAGACCGGGGTGTTCTACTGCTCCACGTTCTCCAAGACGTTCGCGCCCGGTCTGCGCGTCGGCTGGGTCCTCACGCCGCACGCCGTGCGCGAGAAGCTGGTCATGATGAGCGAGGCCAACGTGCTCTGCCCCAGCGCGTTCGCCCAGGGTGCCGTCACGCAGTACCTCTCCACCATGCCGTGGCAGGAGCAGATCAAGGTCTATCGGGAGATCTACCGGGAACGCCGGGACGCGCTCCTGAGCGCTCTGGAAGACCTGATGCCAGCCGGTACCACCTGGACCCGGCCGACCGGCGGACTCTTCGTCTGGGCGACCCTGCCGGACGGTCTCGACTCCAAGGCGATGATGCCGCGGGCCATCGCCGCCCGCGTCGCGTACGTGCCCGGTACCGGTTTCTACGCCGACGGCACCGGCCGTGGCAACATGCGGCTCAACTTCAGCTTCTCCTCGCCGGAGCGGCTACGTGAGGGTGTCCGCCGCCTATCCGGCGTCATGGAGCAGGACCTGGCCATGCGCGCCGTCTTCGGCGGTGCCGGCCTTCAGCCGGGCCATCAGCGGCGTCGTGGTCCGGCCGCCGCGGACGCTCCCGGTCCCGACTTGGCATGATCATCGACATGGGTACGCGTGACGAAGTGCGAGTTCTGGTCCTGGCCGGCGGGCTGTCCTACGAGCGGGACGTGTCGCTGCGTTCCGGTCGCCGGGTCCTCGACGCGCTCCGGTCCACCGGCCTCACGGCCGAGATGCACGACGCTGACGTGTCCCTGCTACCCGCGCTGCAGGCCGACCCGCCGGACGCCGTGGTGATCGCCCTGCACGGCGCCACCGGCGAAGACGGGTCACTGCGGGGGGTGCTCGACCTGTGCGGCGTGCCCTACGTCGGCGCCGACGCGCGTGCGGCCCGTCTCGCCTGGGACAAGCCGTCCGCCAAGTCGATGCTGCGCGAGGCCGGGCTGCCCACCCCCGACTGGGTGGCGCTGCCGCACGACCGGTTCTCCGAGCTCGGTGCGGTGGCGGTGCTCGACCGGATCGTCGAACGGCTCGGGCTGCCGCTCATGGTCAAGCCCGCACAGGGCGGGTCCGGGCTGGGCGCCGCCGTCGTGCGGGACGCCGCGGATCTGCCGGCCGCCATGGTCGGCTGCTTCGCGTACGACTCGACCGCGCTGGTCGAGCAGTACGTGACCGGCACCAACGTGACGGTCTCGATCGTCGACACGGGCAACGGTCCGGAGACGCTGCCGATAGTGGAGATCGTGCCCCGCGACGGGGTCTACGACTACGCGGCCCGGTACACGGCCGGTCTCACCACATGGCACGTGCCGGCCCGGCTCTCGCCGGAGGTCGCGCAGCGGGTCTCGGAGACGGCGCTCACCGCGTACAAGGCCCTCGGTCTGCGGGATCTCTCCCGGATCGACGTGATCGTCACTGACGACGGGGAGCCGCACGTGCTGGGTTGCAACGTGTCGCCCGGGCTCACCGAGACGTCGCTGCTGCCGCTCGCGGTGCAGGCGGCCGGTGCCGATCTGGGGACGGTGCTGAGCGCACTGGTCGCACGTGCGGTGGCGCGGCGGGAGATCTGACAGCTCGTCGGACACGGACAGGCCCGGCGGTTTTCCCGCCGGGCCTGTCCGTTGTCGTCACACTGCCCTGTCCCGTGCTTCATACCTCGGCCGCGCTTGCCACGGCTGCGTTTGCCACGGCTGCGTTTGCCACGGCCGCGTTAGCCACGGCCGCGTTAGCTCCGGCTGCGTTTGCCACGGCCGCGTTTGCCACGGCCGCGTTAGCTCCGGCTGCGTTTGCCGCGGCCGCGCTTTATGCCTCGGCTGCCTCGACGTCCCCCAGGGTCGAGGGCCGGCGGTCGTTGTCTCCGTCCATGCCGGTCGGAACGTCGATCGTGGCCGGCGACTCCCACGCGATGTGGGCCGGCTCGGCATTGGCCTGACCCCCGAAGTCGGCGAGCCAGGCGGCGACGAGAGCAAGGTTCTCCCGCCACTGAGACTCGGGAACGACCGGCAGGATGTCGTCCCACAGCGACAGGAAGGTCCCCCGCAACTGCAGCCGACCGTACGGCCGGGCCAGGAACCACATGTGCAGGTGTGCCGAGCCGTCCCCCCAGCGATTCACGTGGACCCGGGCCACGCCGTCCAGCGATCGGATCGCCCGCTCGAGCCGGACCGTCATGACACCCAGCTCCGCTGCCAGCAGGTTCGGCAGGTCGCCCAGATCGAGGTGCGAGCGGCATTCGAGGATGAGGACCATCGGCAGCCCGGTCGGCCGATCCATGGCCCGGACACGCCACCGCTCACTGACCCAGATGTAGGAGTCGTCCGGCGTACCGCAGGCCACGCAGTCGGATGCGTCCTCTCCGCTCCGCGGCGGTTCCACCTCCACCGGCGGAGCGAGCTTCTTGACCCGCATATCCCCTTCGAAGGGGAACGACGGCCAGCGAGTGAAGTCAGGCAGGGGGGTGGTGTTCTCAGACACGACGTGACCTTAGCCCAGCCAGGAGCACCTGTCCCGGGTCAATTTCGCACGACGGAGGGACCCGCCTCATGTTGACGAGGATGAAATTGAGTCCTTACACACACCCGTCCCGAAGTTATCCACAGGAGTTATCCACAGGCACTCCCGTTTCACGTGAAACACGACGTAGAACGCTTGCGCACCCTGTGGATAGAGCGGTGGACGACCCTCACGACATCGGCGTCGTTTCACGTGAAACACCGCCCGCCCCAGCATCAACAGGCGCAACACACAGGTTGTGGATAGTGGGGTTCACGCATGTCTGCCGCGCTGCGGCCCCCACCCTCACGTCGGCGGCGTCGCGCCTGTCACCGGCGCCATGCAGACCGGATGGTGAGCTCATCTCAGTTGTCTCGCCACTCGTCACCTCGCCATGAGAAGAAGATTCACACAACGAACGTGGTGGTCCATCAACCCCACCCGCGGGTGCGGTGCATGGGTCCAGGGCGCGGTGCCGTAAGGCCGGTTAGACCCCGCAGCAGCGATTGAGGTGGTCACAGGGTCTGGGTCGGAGTTCGACTCGAGCGACCAGCTGACGACGCCGAGGCCCCAGCCCTCGTAGTCACAAACCGGCCGGGTCTAGAGGTGCGCCCCGGCATCTTGGTAAGAGCAACCCCGTGCGCCTGATCCCCTCGCATCAGGACGCAACTCGTTCCCGCGACACATCCGCCGGGCTTGCGAGCTTCACGGCGCATGTTGCTGACTGCTCCTCACGGTCGGCGTCATGAGGGCTGCGCCGGCCTTGATGCAACGCAACCGGCTTCGCTGGTCGCCCACATGCTCACGCCAGTCCGCTGGCGAGCCGTTTCACGTAAAACATCGCGGCCACCAGTGCCCCTCACCCTGGCGTTGGGACGCGGTTCCCGCCCGGCCATACCGCCCTGCCGACGGGCTCGAGTGGGCATCTCAATCTTGCTGGAGCAGCGCCTGGAGGCGACGTTTGGTGGCCGGATTCAACGGTGCGCAAAGAGGCCGCTCAAACGGTGCAGCCCACCTCTGGTGTCCTGCCCGAATCACCCACGGAACGCCGAGCGATCACCTAACCATCCGCATGGCATACGGCACACGACGGAGACACCTACCAGCTCGCCCGGCTATAAAGCCCCCGGTGCTTGAAGTCGTACGGAGCATCCGCCATCCACCAAGAGCCCTCGCCGCAGAGATCTTCGCCAAACTTGCCGAGCCCACCATCCTGATGTCCCGACACTCGTCCCGAACGTTCGAGAGCACCGCCCCCGCGCTCGTCTCGAAGCTTGACGAACACAACGGAACACTGCACCTGCTCTCTCGCCCGCCTGACGAACGCAATCAACATCGCGCCGCCCCTGGCCGTCTCACCCGATGATGCCGTCCGTATCACCGCCGTGCCGGCCTCGACAGCCTGCTCGACGTCAGCGTCAAAATTGCTCTCTGCAGCCTGGCGATCGGCGTCGTCATCACCAACCCGAAGTCCGGCCTCGTGGGCCGTCAGTGTCAGGCCCTCTCGGGTTCCCTCCAGATCTCCACGAACGAGGGTGGCATCAAAGCCTGCCTCATATCGAAGCTCCGCAGAGATTGTCGGCAACCAGGGTCGAGCTGCTTGCCGTAGCGCGCGAACGCCATCGCGACTCAGCTCGTGTTCGCCTCAGAGAACCCGCAGATGGGACTCATCACAACCGCAATGGCACCGGCCGCCTGAAGCCCGAGCACCATCCATGGAGTTCGGGCCAGCACCTCTGTGCCACGCCTACAGACGTACAGTGCGAAGACGAGGCGTCCTAATTCGAAGTAGGCCCCTTTGCGAGGCCGCCTGCCCGGCTGCACACCAAGAACAGGACCAGCCTTCCGGAACCTCTCTGCAGTGGCCTGTCCCTGTCCGGCCGAATCGCGTCGCTAAGCGGATTGGCACCCCGATCCACTACATCCCCAAGCCGGTGTCCTTGAAGCACCCGCGTGCCATCTGTCCCAGATGCGATCCAGACATCCACCCCCTCGCCTACCGCAAGCGACGTCTCGCCTTACGCGGTTGACTATGTCCAGATGCCTCGGTCTGCCGAACGCTTCAGCGCCACTTCGACTCGCACCCGAACCGCGCTTCGACTGGCCTCGGACTCTTTGCCGGTGCTCTGGCCTCGAATCCGAGTCGTAGGAGGCGGCATGGTGACCAAGCTCCCGGCTGCAGGTACTTAAAGATGCCGGCCACCCGGGGACACCCGTCCTGCCAGCGACGTCCGACGAACGATGCCCTTCCGGCGGAGCGTCCTGCACGCGGAACGTCCTGCAGATGGAGCGTCGCCAACGAAGCATGTCACCTAGCGCCAGGGCTCCAGATCGTAGAGATGTCTTGGCGAACACGACTTCCACCGAGCATGTCGGTTCCTCGACTCCAAATGACTTAGGCACCGTAGAACGGCCTCGACACGAGCCAAGGCTCCAACGCTTGACTCTGGCGATCAAGCGGACTTCCCATCCCTCACTTCTCGCCTGGTTTCCCGAGTTAGGGAGTGGCTTGGACCATCCGGAACGCAGCTGCGGTGTGGCTCTCTTACTGGCTACAGCCAGGCACCGGCGACCGTGAGACGGATGAGTGGCGGGGCTTCGGCGACCGACACGAGCCTCAACAAAGATTTGGAGCGTCAGGATTTAGAGCAGTCACAAGAGCCCTCTCCGGTCCGTACCTACTCCTCCGCAAGCCACAGAGGTCCCGGAACTGTCAGCCAGTCCCGACCGTATAGCTCTTCACGCGGTCGAGGACCGTAGCTTCCACCTTCCACCGGCCGTGGCGGTCAACCGTCCACGGTCGTGCCCTGGCTGCGATCCGCAGCCCATTGAACCGCAGATTCCACAACACCTCGAGTACTACAGCTTCCAGGCACGGGTCAAAGATCCCTAGCGACACAACCACTTCCAGACCAAGTCGATGGCCTGAACTGTCCAGCGTCAACTCCCGGGCCGGCTAAGCGCGCGGGCCGTCGCCGAACATCTCGGCTAGGTTCCCACTGATGAATCCCATCCCCTGCCGAACAGGTTCGAGCCTCTGCCAGTCAGGAACTAGAACCCCACGGGCGTCGGGAGCCAGATCATCGACACCCAAAGGCCCTCAGCCACATGGAACGTCACGGCGCCCGACCGACCTGACTCGCTAGACAGTTATCGCGGCCAAGAGGGCGAGCACCCCCTCGAGGAAACAGGCGGGCGGCTGCTCACGACGCTCTCACGATGGACGAGTGGCTTAGCCCCTTCTGGGCCGACGCCCACGGTCCGTTCATGCATTGCAACAGCGCTACGCCATGTGTCACTGAGCAGTCTGTTCAATGCGCGCTACGTCGTGAATCTCGTGAAACAGAGGCACCCCGTTTCACGTGAAACGCCACCGGGCCACCGGGCCACCGGGCCACCGGGCCACCGGGCCACCGGGCCACCGGGCCACCGGGCCACCGGGCCACCGGGCCACCGGGCCACCGGGCCACCGGGCCACCGGGCCACCGGGCCACCGGGCCACAACCCGATTGATGGGCGCGCGGTTTCACGTGAAACGGCCAATCACTCGATCGAGAAGTAGAAGAGTCAAGCGGCTGCTCCCCGCTGCCAGTCCTCGACCGTCCCGCCGTCGCCGGGCGACCTATCGAACCGACTAGCCGAGGGTGGGCACCTCAAGCCAGCTTCGCAGCTCATCGGTTGGAGCATCAGAACGAGCAGCAAAGGCCGACGATCGGCAGTGCCCAGTCCAGCCCGAGTCAAGTCGAGACAAGATGACTGAGAACGGTCTGGTTTCGCGGCTCCCGTGGCGGGTGTGTAGATAGGCCAACCAGACTTCTTCGCGATCACCGCGGGATTGGCCATTCATCACCTCATGAGCGCTCCACCGCAAGCTCGGCCATAGGCTCATCCCCTAGCCAATCCCGCTCGCAACGGCGGCCGCTGATGCGAACGAATCGCAGTCGCGGACGGACACCGACGGATGCGCACCACGGCGCGCCACCACGGCGCGCCACCACGGAGCAGGCACCACAGAGCAGGCACCACGTTTCACGTGAAACATGTCCCCTCGCAGTGCCTGGGTAGTTCGCGCCGCCAATAGTCATTCGCCACCAGAAGCGCGATCCGCATGCACAGTAAGAGCTGCTGCACGGCGGGCAAGAACAGCGATCCTGAGGCCGGATACCAGCGGAACCAGGTCAGCTCCTAACCAACGAGCAGAGCGCGTCTGGCCTCCCCGGCATGCCATGTCAGAGACCGACTGCATCCACACGCCCAGACGGAACACCGGACAACATTCACTGCGGCTAGGCAGCCGGCCCGGCCGGCTTCCAACACAACACCGAGATCCGATACGCCTGCCTCGAACGCAGCGGACAGCAGGTGGGCGCCGCGGTGCCGTCGACGCCGATCCCTGCCGCTGGCAACACCAAACTGACGCGGCCCGGAGCCCTGGCGTAGGTCCCGAAGACGACATCCAGTGGCCAGGCTCCATCGTCTCGCCACGGGAGCTGACAAGTCCGGGCACTCAGCACCCGGCGATGCACTTCGGGCTGCCGCAGCAACGCATTCGAGCCGCTATGGCAAATCCTCAAGGCAAAGCCCCGCCGGTCCGACCGGTGCCGCCGGAGCGTGCAGTCCGCAGGGGCCAAATCACACGGCACATCCACGGGTGCAGGCGGGCGCACGAATCCGGCACAGGGAACCTGCAGTGGTCGGCGCTTAGTCCATCGATTCACACAGAGTTTGCTCCGCGAGAGGTGGAAGCGCCGCAGTTTGGGTTGGCGAGCCTCTTGTTGGCTAAGGCCGTTTGTCGGTGACGGGATTCTCGAGGCGGTACCCGCCACCGATGTAAAAGTCGTTCCTCTCCCGCGGCTCGGGTGGGGGTGTTGATGGATTCGGTTTCAACGTGGCGATCTGAAGGTTTGCGGTTCGGATGCGCTGAGGGTCGTAGGTGAGGGTTGATACTGGCGCGTCATCAGGGCGCAGATTCATTGGTCGCCAACCCGGTTGCGGCCTTCGTTGTCTGTAAGCCGAACTGACGTCGCCGACCGATCCCTTCACCTCGGCGGCAGTCATGGTGTTCTGCGGCGGTGGGCTGTTTCACGTGAAACGCGGCACGGTGGCGTGGTCACATCTTGCAGCTCCCGACTGAACGAGTTCGCCCCATGTGGCGAAGATCAGCGTCGGGAGAGTCTGGGAGCGGATGACGCTGCAGCTGGATACCTCGCTTGACAGTGCGCGGCGCCTCAAAGCCCTTATCGACTTCGCCCACCTACCAAAGGGGCATACAGCCGCTGATTCAAGACGATCACGGGTACAGGAACGGAGCACCTACAAGGCGCCACACGCAGCGGAACGCAAACAAGAGCGAAGCAACCCAAGAGCGAAGCAACCCAAGAGCGACCATCAAACCCCGGAACCGAACACCATCAACCGCCGGCCCCAGAAGGCGTCAGAGGGCTTTCACGGAAGGGTGCGGCCGTCCGGCCGGAGCTCAGCCACGGAATCCGGCTGGCATTGAGCAAAGGCTAGCGACGAGATTGCTGGCTGCGCCAAGGCGTGCGGCCTGTTCCGGTGCCCGGGAGTGCGGTGGTGGTGGAGACCTGGTGCTGCGGCGGTGGAATCGCACGTAGCGGCTGCGCGCGACCCTGCCGTCGCGATGGCGACGGTGAGCATCCCCAGACTCGCAATGTAAGGCTTCCCGTCGTCGCTGGCGACGGGAGCACACGCGCAAGCCAGATGTGTAGTCCACGACTCGCGGGCAGGTACGGCGCAGGCCTAACTATCCGTCGTGATCGCTTCGACATCCCATGTTGCGTAGGACCGCAACGGCGGGTAGGGAGCTGTGGCCGGCCGCGACCTACGGATGAGTTGCGAAGCAAAGAGTCCCGGCAACCGCGAAGCGGACAGCCCGAGGAACCGGGCCGTCGGACGGGAACCGGATCCGCACCCGTTAGCAGCACAGTGCCGAGGACGTCGACCACGAAGGTTCACATCAGAGGCCAATGCAACTACCCACGCCCTGGCAACCCACGTCCGACGTTCACATCAGAAAATCTCGCACCAACCAGGTTTCCCACATCGACAGGCGAGACCGCTCACCCAGAAAGATGAACAAGTCTCAGCCAAGACAGCCGGGATGTGAGCGGCCATAGGACCCACCCACCCCATGCTCAGGAGCGCCGATCCAGTTCTGTCAGAACGATTCTCCTGGGATTTTGCCATGACAGCCGAGCACCGGCCCAGCACTTCAAAAAGCGAACTTTGCCCGTTTCGAAGCGCAACACGTCAACCTCAGCCAAAAGGCAAAGGAAAAGGCGCGTGACAACTCACGCGCCTCAACATCACATCGGAAGGGAAGGTCTACTCCTCCGGCTCGCCACCATCGCGAACCGACCCCTCTTCCTCCACGCCGATCATGCTGACGATCCGCTCAAGATCATCAACGGTGGCGAACTCTATCGTGATCTTCCCCTTGTTCCGGCCGATGTCGACCTTCACCCGGGTATCGAAGCGATCGGACAGCCGCTCGGCAAGATCATTCAACGCAGGCGCATGCACCTTGGCCCGCCGGGCCGGCGACGTCTTCTTGACCGCCGTGTCCTCGGACGCGGCCAGATGAACGATCTCCTCGGTGGCCCGCACCGTCAGCCCTTCGCGAACGATCCGCTCAGCGAGCGCATCCTGAGCCGCGCTGTTGTCGAGTCCGAGAAGCGCCCGCGCATGCCCGGCCGACAGGATCCCGGCCGCAACACGGCGCTGCACTGCGGCCGGCAGATTCATGAGCCGAATGGTGTTGGAGATCTGCGGTCGGCTACGACCGATCCGCCGCGCCAGCTCCTCGTGTGTGGCTCCGAACTCCTCGAGCAACTGCTGGTACGCGGCCGCCTCTTCAAGCGGGTTGAGGTTGGCCCGATGGATGTTCTCGAGCAACGCGTCCCTGAGCATCGCGTCGTCGGGGGTGTCGCGCACGATGGCCGGGATCGTGTCCTTACCGACGGCCTGCGCGGCCCGCCAGCGCCGCTCACCCATGACCAGCTCATACCGGCCGTCGCCGAGTTCACGAACCACGATCGGCTGAAGGAAGCCGACCTCCTGGATGGAGGTCTTGAGCTCATCAAGCGCTTCCTCGTCGAAGACGTGCCGCGGCTGCTTGGCGTTCGGCTCGATGGCCGAGACCGGCAACTCCGCGAACCGAGCTCCTGGAACCGGAGCGAGCTCATCATCTGCTACCGATGACGACACCGGAGACGACACCGGGGCGGACACCGGGGCGGTCGCCGAAGCGGAAACGGGAGAGGGCGGCGCTGCCGAAGACACGGCCGGCTCGGCGTCGGAGGAGGCGATCGCCGGCGCGGTAGACAGCTCCGCAGGCGAATCCGGGACCGTCGGTTCACCAGCGGGTGCCGTCGGGATCAGCGCGCCCAGGCCGCGGCCCAGGCCACCCCGCCGGTTCTTCATGCCGTGCCTCCTGTGTTGACCCCACGCACCGCGAGTTCCAGGGCCGCCTCGAAGTAGCTGGTGGCTCCTCGTGAACCCGGATCGTAGGTCATCACCGACTGGCCGTAGCTAGGAGCCTCCGATACACGCACGTTTCGGGGGATCACCGCGTTCAGCACCTTCGTGCCGAAGTGGTTTCGAACATCCTGTTCCACCGCATCTGCCAGTCGTGTACGCCGGTCGTACATCGTCAGCAAGATCGTAGAGACGTCAAGGGTGGGGTTGAGGTGCTGACGCACCAGGTTGATGTTGTTGATCAGCTGATTGAGACCTTCCAGCGCGTAGTACTCACACTGGATGGGGATCAGCACCTCCTGCGCCGCGCACAGGGCGTTGACGGTCAGGAGGCCGAGCGACGGCGGGCAATCGATGAAGACGTAGTCGAACTTCTCGGGGTGTCCGGCGATCGCCCGGGCCAGCCGGGACTCGCGGGCGACCACCGACACGAGCTCGATCTCGGCGCCGGCCAGGTCGATGGTGGCCGGCACACAGAACAGGTTCGGGATGCCCTCCACCGGCTGGGCGACCTCTGCCAGGGGCACGTTGTCGATCAGGCAGTCGTAGACGTCGGGCACACCCGCGTGGTGGGGCACGTTCAGGCCGGTGGACGCGTTGCCCTGCGGGTCAAGGTCAACCACCAGCACACGGTTGCCGTGAAGCGCGAGAGCCACGGCGAGGTTGACCGTCGTGGTCGTCTTCCCGACGCCGCCCTTCTGGTTGGCGACGCAAATCACCCGGGGGTGGTCTGGGCGCGGCATGATGATCTCGCCGCTCGGGTTGAGGATCTGCACAGCTCGCAACGCTTCCATAGCGAGGGGCGGATCGTCCTCATCCGGCACTGGCGTTTCACGTGAAACATGCTCGGGGGACTGAACCGGCACCCCAGAAGAAGGAGCGGCCGAAGCCGGCACACCGGGCATCGGCGCACCGTACTCATATGCCGCTCGAGGCTGCGGAACACCTTGATCGCCAGCGTGCAGCCCGCCCACGCTCACTCCCGACGGCCCGTCGAGAGGCGACTCGGTTTCACGTGAAACACCGTACTCATGCACCGCTTCATCCCTGATGGTTAGGAAGGGGTTGGCCGGCAGAACGTGCGCCCCGGCTGGTAGATCCGGTCCACACTATCGACATCCGGCCAGCCTACGGGTGTCGGGCATGTGTCGCCATGGTCGTCCGTCCGACGAAACGGCACAATGCCGCTCCATCGTCTTCCAACGACGCCGTAAAGACCATGACGCCGGGCACAAGCATCCGGCGAACATCCGGACACGACAAACCCGACCTTCAAAACCTTGCTGTCGTACGGCCAAAGCCCGCCGACAACCGCAACAACGGCACCCTCAAGGATCCCGCAACCCTCTCAGCACGTCGTTGAAGCAAAGAAACCGCCGGACCTGCCCCGCGATCGATACGCACCGCAAACGTGCCTCAGGAGCCACATGGAGCGCCCTTGTCACCCCCGGCGGCCCCGACCACCACGGCGCGGGCCGGCCGATGAGGGGGTTCGCTGCCGCCCGGGCACGACGTGCCGCTCCTTCACGATCTCCACGACGGTCGTCGGTGGTTCGATCAGCCCTTCGCCACACAACCGGATGACCGGCTCGGCGCCACCGAGCGTCGCGATCGCCGCGCCGCCCTGGACGATCTCCTCAGCCGCGGAGGAGCCCTTCATGGCCAGCAACCGTCCGCCGACCGCGGCAAGCGGCAGGCACCATCCGGCGAGCTTGTCGAGCGCGGCCACCGCCCTGGCGGTCACCACGTCCGCTCCGGGGAGCGTTCCGACGACCTCCTCGGCACGCCCGCGGACGACCGTGACGTTGTCGAGCCCGAGCACATCGACGGCCTCGTCGAGGAAGGCGGTCCGCCGGGCGAGTGGTTCGACCAGGGTGACGACGAGGTCGGGCCGCGCCACCGCGAGCACCAGCCCGGGCAGGCCGGCACCGGATCCGACGTCCACGACGGAGGCGCCGTCCGGGATCATCTCGGCCATGACGCCGCAGTTGACCAGGTGTCGTTCCCACAGGCGCGGCGTCTCGCGCGGGCCGATGAGCCCACGCACCACACCCTCGGTGGCGAGCAGTTCGGCGTACCGGCCGGCCAGCGCGAGCCGGTCACCGAAGACGGAGGCGGCTGCAGCCGGCGGTGCGCCGAGTTCGAGCAGGGCAGCTGAGGGGGCGGGGAAAGACGACGGCCCGGGCATTGTGTCGCCCGGGCCGGTGTCACCCGCGCCGTAGCGGGGCTCGCTCACGGTCAGTCCGCCACCCGCACCACGATGCGGCGGTTGGGCTCGACGCCCTCGGACTCACTCTGCACGCCCGGGATCGCGTTGACCACGTCGTGCACGCACTTGCGCTCGAACGCCGACATCGGCTCGAGCCGGACCGGGTCGCCGTGTTCCTTGACCTTCTCGACGGCGTTGCGGGCAACGGCGCCGAGTTCCTTGCGCCGGGCCGCCCGGTAGCCGCCGATGTCGAGCAGGAGCCTGCTGGGCGAACCGGTGGCCCGGAAGATCGCGAGGCGCGTCAGCTCCTGCAGCGCCTCGAGGGTCGCGCCCCGCTGGCCGACGAGCGGCTGGAGACGGCCGCCGACGACCTCGACCATCGGGCGGCCCGCCGAGACGAGCTCGTCGATGTCGCCGTCGTAGTCGAGGATGTCCAGCAGACCCTCGACGTAGTCCGCGGCGATCTCGCTCTGCCGGAACAGGTCGCTGTCCGAGGCGACGCTCTCCGACTTCTTGGCCTCGTCGGCGCCTGCCGGATCGGCAGCGGTGATCTCCTCTGACGAGTCGGCGGAAGGGGGAGTGCTGGTGTCGGTCACGGTCTCATCTCCGTTGTCATTCGGCCGGACCGAGGTCGGTCCGCTATTTCCCGCCGCCTCACGGCGCGGGCAGGTCTCTGTGATCCCAGGGGTGCGCTCGGGCCCTGCGAACGGGGCCCGAGCCGCGATCATCCCTTGGGTTTGTTCGCCGGCCGGGCGCCCTTCTTGGGATTCACCGGTTTGGCACCCGGCTTGGGTGCGAGTGCCTTGGTGTCGACCACCGGACTCACGGCGGGCTCGGGCTGGTTCTTACGACCGAACAGGCCACCGGTGCGGGCGGGCTGGACCGGGCTCTTCGGGCCGCCCGCAACCTTGGTGCCGGGCGCCGGGCGGTTGCCGGCAGGGCCCTTGCCGGCCATCTGCGGCGGCGGGAACTTGCGCAGCACCCACTGCTGCTGGGCCAGGGTGAACAGGTTGTTCGTCACCCAGTAGATGACCACACCGATCGGGAACAGTGCACCGGAGAACAGCAGCGTGAACGGGATGCCGTAGAGCATCAGCCGCTGGATCATGAGCTGCTGCGGGTCCTCGGCCCACCCGGTCTTGAGGATCATCTGGCGCTGGGTGAGGAACGTCGTGGCCATCATGACCAGGACCAGGATGGCGGCCAGGACCTTGACCGTGGTGCCGTCGGCGCCGAGGGCGGACAGTTCGCTCGCCGAGGAGCCGAACTTGGCACTGATCGGGGCGTTGAACAGGTGGGCAACCGCGGCGCTGTTGAACTGGTCGAGCGGCCAGCCGTACAGCTGCTTGTTCGCGTCGGAGATGTTCGGATCCAGGTGCTGGAGCACGTGGAAGAGGCCGAAGAAGACCGGGATCTGGAGGAACATCGGAAGGCAGCCCATCAGCGGGTTCGCCTTCTCGACCCGGTAGAGCTCCATCATCTCTTTCTGGAGCGTCTCCCGGTCACCCTTGTGCTTCTCCTGAAGAGCCTTGACCTTGGGCTGCAACGCCTGCATCGCGCGCTGGCTCTTGATCTGCTTGACGAAGACCGGGAAGAGGATGACGCGCAGCGTCACCACCAGGAAGAAGATGGCGAGGATCCACGCCCAGTTGGTGCCGAACACACGACCGTCCGGTACGCCGACCGCATCCCACAGGGAATGCCAGCGCAGAAGGATCCACGAGATGGCGTAGTAGATCGGGTCGAGACTCAATCTAATCTCCAGTCACATCGGCAGGACGGTGACGGATCGGGTCAGGCACCGGGTCATACCCGCCAGGGTGGAAGGGATGGCATCGTAAAAGCCGCCGGATCGTCAGGCCCGTACCCCGAAGCGCGCCGTGCCGCGCCAGGGCTTCCTGGCCGTAGGCACTGCACGAGGGGTAGAACCGACAACGTGCCGGCAGCACCGGACTCAAGTATCGACGGTACGCGACGACCAGAGCCGTCAGGAGCCGGGCGGCCAGGCTCATCGCGGCCGCCGGGGTCGGCGGGCGGATGTCAGAGCGTCCTCCAGGTCGGTACCCAGAGCGGCGTACGTGGCGTGGGCCGCCGGAGGTAACGCGCGGACCACCAGGGAAGCGCCCGCGGGAAGCTCGGCCAGCAATGGCCGGACAAGGTGACGCAGACGACGCTCGACGCGGTTGCGAACCACCGAGTTGCCCACCGCCTTGGACACGACGAAGCCGGCGCGCGCCGTTGAGGCGAACGCCGGCTCGTCGATAAGCAGGTGAACGACCAGGGTTCCGCGGCCGGCTCTGCGGCCACCTCGGATCGCTGCGGCGAAGTCCGCGCTACGCCGCAGTCGTTGCGCCGCGGCAAGCACGACTACCTGGGCATTCTGACCGGACTAGCGGTCGGCTCAGGCCGACAGCTCGCCGCGGCCCTTGGCCCGGCGGGCAGACAGGATGGCACGGCCGGCACGGGTGCGCATGCGCAGCCGGAAGCCGTGGGTCTTGGCACGCCGGCGGTTGTTCGGCTGGTAGGTGCGCTTGCTCACGTCAAAACTCCGTCTTCGTACTACGACTCTGGGGGCATCTTCCGCTGCAAGACGCCACTTTATCAGAGCGCGGCGGAGCAACCGCCCAACCCTACGCAGGCCCCCGGGGACGGTCAACCATATCCTGGGTCGGCACGCCGACATGGGTGGGCGGCAAAGGTCTACCAGGTCTTTCCGTGCACAAAGTGAATCTTTTCTTAGCTCTGACCGGGGGATGGCCCGGTCGGCGGTTGTAGTCCCCCTGTCGCCGCTGTTAGCGTGCGCGGTTGCTGGTCTCATCGGCCGTACGCACACTGCGGGGCGGCGGCCAAAACCGGACAAGCAGGTGGATCGTTCGCCACGGTGAGCCTGTTTACCGCCCGCGCCACCACAGGCTCCGGTAAATCTGCCGACCATCCGGCCGGGAGCGGCCACCGGCACCGACACGGGTTGTGGATAACCTGTGGATAGCCGGTGGCGCCGCGCGTGTTCAGCACGTTAACTGTGCTGGGTCGGGGGGAGCCGGACGGTTGCCTGCACGGGCGCCGGAAGGCACAGGCGAAAGGCCGGACAAGGCCCACCGGGGGTCGGTGGCGATGGGGGTGGCGCGGCGGTGGCCGATCAGGTCGACCTGGGCACGTTGTGGCGTGACACGTTGGACGAGTTGTCCGACGAGATCGCGTCACGGCAGCAGCGCGCCTATCTTCAGTTCACCCGTCTGCGGGCCATCGTCGAGGACACGGCGCTCCTATCGGTTCCGGACACGTACACCCGGGACATCATCGAGTCGCGGCTGCGTCCGGCGATCACCGAAGCTCTGACGAAACGGCTCAGCCGGCCCATTCAGGTGGCGGTCACGGTCCGCCCTCCGGAGGACGGCTCGGGTATGCCGGGGACCGTCTACGGCACCCCCTCGGAGCAGACGGCGCCGATCGCCGATCCCCAGCCACGGCACTACGCCGACCCCGGGCCCTATCAGCCGGAGCTGCCCGGTTACTCCGGGCCGCAGCGGATGCCCGACCAGCCGTACCCGCAGGCCGCCTTCGGTCCCGCCCAGCACGCCCCCGAGCCGTACCCGACCGGTTCCGCCCAGCATTCGTCGCCGCAGTCGCCGTACTCCCGTGGTGTTCCCTCCGCCCGCGACGGCCAGGAGGCGCTCTTCGCCGACCCGATGCCGCAGCAGACGCCGCCGCCGGTGAACAGGTCCGCGGCCACCCGCCCGGGGGAGAAGGACGCGCCCAACGACGCCGTCGCGCACCGGATGGCGGCCGACGCCGCGCAGCTGCGGGAGAATCAGCGTCACCCGGACGATCGCCCGATGCCTATGCCGGACCGCCGCGACGACGTTCCCATCCGTGCCGGTGACAACGGCCCCGGCCGGCCGCCGCTCGACCTGCGTGGTCCGGGCGCCTCGCCGCGGCCCGGCGGGCAGGACGGCAACCGGCTCAACCCGAAGTACATGTTCGAGACGTTCGTCATCGGCTCTTCCAACCGGTTCGCGCACGCGGCCTCGGTGGCGGTCGCCGAGTCGCCCGCCAAGGCGTACAACCCGTTGTTCATCTACGGCAGCTCCGGGCTGGGCAAGACCCACCTCCTGCACGCGATCGGCCACTACGCCACCACCCTGGGCCACGCACGGTCGGTGCGCTACGTGTCGACCGAGGAGTTCACCAACGATTTCATCAACAGCCTGCGCGACGACAAGACCCAGGCGTTCCAGCGCCGCTACCGCGACGTCGACATCCTGCTGATCGACGACATCCAGTTCCTGGAGAACCGCGAGCGGACGCAGGAGGAGTTCTTCCACACGTTCAACACGCTCCACAACGCGAACAAGCAGATCGTGATCAGCTCGGACCGCTCGCCGCGCCAGCTGGCCACGCTCGAGGACCGGATGCGGACCCGCTTCGAGTGGGGCCTGCTCGCCGACATCCAGCCGCCCGACCTGGAGACGCGTATCGCGATTCTCCAGAAGAAGGCCGCGCAGGAGCGGATGTACGCCCCCGACGACGTGCTGGAGTTCATCGCTTCGCGGGTCTCCAACTCGATCCGGGAGCTCGAGGGCGCCCTCATCCGGGTGACCGCGTTCGCCAGTCTCACCCGTTCCCCGGTGCAGCTCTCGCTGGCCGAGGAGGTGCTGCGCGACTTCATGCCGGACGGCGCCGGCCCGGAGATCACCGCCGACCAGATCATGGTGTCGACCGCCGACTACTTCGGTGTCTCGCTGGAGGACCTGCGCGGGCATTCGCGCAGCCGGGTGCTGGTCAACGCACGCCAGGTCGCCATGTACCTGTGCCGCGAACTCACCGATCTCTCACTGCCCCGCATCGGTCAGGCCTTCGGCGGTCGTGATCACACGACCGTCATGCACGCCGACCGCAAGATCCGGCAACACATGGCGGAGCGACGCTCGCTCTACAACCAGATCGCCGAGCTGACCAACCGGATCAAACAAAACACCTGATGGGTACGCCCTAAGCGTCCACAACCGCACCACGGGGCTCCGGCCTCGCGCTTTCGGCGTGGCTGCCCGGTACAACGCACCCCTCGCCGCCGGGCTGCTGCCCGCTCACCGGCTATCGGGTCTCACCACGCAAGCTGGCCGCCCCGCGCATGGCCGGCTCGCCCCGCACGCCGTCGCATCCTCAGCGCGCGTCGTCCGTACCCGATGGGATTTGTGGTCCGCACGACCCGGAACCGCTGTGGAGAGCCGCGGCCAACCGCCTCGGCCGCGCAGGTTTTCGCTTGTCCACAACACGGACCACGCAGGGACGGCCGTCGACGCCCTACACGCCCATCCGCGGGGTTACCCACAGGCTCGCCACGATCGAGTGAATGCCCTCTGAACTGCGGTTTCGCAGCTTCTGACGAGTTGTCCACCGGTTCTACACGGGGTTGTCCACAAGTTGTCCCCAGATCATCAGACTTTTAGCCATACATCGAGCCTGATCACTGCCAAAGATCGAGGGTCCTTAAAGGTGGTTTGTCAACGTCGCGACGTGACAGTTTCGTGCCAACGTTGTCCACACTCGTCCACAGGCATCCACAGGCTCTATCCCCAGACGGTGGAAAACACCTGACACCGTTCCCCACAGATGTGGACCAACCCTGGGGATATCGATGTGGACAGACACGGAGAGTCACAAAAGATCTCACAGGCTGTGGAGGCCTGTGGATTACCTGTTGAAGGTTCTGGGGACGACGAGCCGGTAGCGTTCCTGCGTAATCCACAGCGCAGGGGATAAGACCGGTGGATAACCGGTGGATAGCCTGTGGGCAACGGTGGACAACTCTGTGGGCGTCACGTGTCTGTGGATGCAGACCCCGGGTTATACCCCGGTTGCCCACATGTGAATCACCGGTGGATAACCCTGTCACCAGCACAAACGCGGGTTCTCCACAGTTTGCACAGGACCTATGAAGACGACTAGTTATTTCTTCTAAGAGAACAAAAACCAATCATCAGCGTTGTGGAAGGTGTGGATGCTCAGCTCTCGGCTCAAGCCGGGGCCGGGTAGACCAGAGCACCGGGAAGCAAGGCTTGGCGTTCCACGCCCTTGGTGGTGTAAGAAGCCGGACCAGGGCCGGGCACGCGCCAGTACCGCCGGAGCCATAGAGTTCAGTGGGGTCCATGCCCCTGTATGAGGACGCATCGCGGAGGACAGCATGAAGTTCCGGGTGGAGCGAGACGCGCTCGCCGACGCCGTGGCGTGGACAGCCAAGAGCCTGCCCAGCCGGCCCTCGGTGCCGGTGCTCGCCGGTGTCCTGCTCAGGGTCACCGACAGCCGCCTGCAGGTGTCGGGCTTCGACTACGAGGTCTCGAGCCAGGTGACGGTGGAGGTGCAGGCCGACGCGGACGGCGCCGCCCTGGTCTCCGGCCGCCTGCTCGCCGAGATCACCAAGGCGCTCCCCGGCAAGCCGGTCGACATCGCCGCTGTCGGCGCCCATCTCGAGCTGGTGTGCGGCAGTGCCCGTTTCACCCTGCCCACGATGCCGGTGGAGGACTATCCGAGCCTGCCGGACATGCCGTCCAGTGCGGGCACCATCGACGCGGCCACGTTCGCCTCAGCGGTTTCCCAGGTCGCGATCGCCGCAGGTCGGGACGAGACCCTGCCGATGATGACCGGTGTGCGACTGGAGCTGAACGGTTCGAACATCGCGTTGCTGGCCACTGACCGGTATCGCCTGGCCATGCGCGAGATCGAGTGGTCCCCGGAGGATCCCGAGATCAGCCTCAACGCGCTGGTCCCGGCGAAGACGCTGAACGACACCGCCAAGGCGCTCGGCCCGATCGGTGGCTCGGTGACCCTGGCGCTCGCCCAGGGCAACGCCGGTGAGGGCATGATCGGTTTCGCCGGTGGCGCCCGCCGCACGACGAGCCGCCTGCTGGACGGCGCCAACTATCCGCCGGTGCGCTCCCTCTTCCCGGCGTCGCACAACGCCGAGGCCCGCGTTGCGGTCTCGTCGCTGGTCGAGGTGGTCCGACGCGTTGCGCTGGTCGCCGAGCGCACCACTCCGGTGCTGCTGAGCTTCAGCGAGGACGGTCTCGTGGTCGAGGCCGGTGGCACCGAGGAGGCCCGCGCCAGTGAGGCGATGGAGGCCGAGTTCACCGGTGAGCCGCTGACGATCGGATTCAACCCGCAGTACCTGATCGACGGTCTGCAGAACCTGGGCGCACCGACCGCGTTGCTGTCGTTCGTCGACGCGTTCAAGCCGGCTGTGATCTCGCCCGCTGGCGAAAGTGGCGAAATCATCCCGGGTTACCGCTATCTGATCATGCCGATCCGGGTCACTCGCTGATACTGAGCTTGAACCAATCGCTCATCTAGGGGGATCACCATGCAACTCGGCCTGATCGGTCTCGGCCGCATGGGTGGCAACATGCGGGAACGACTGCGTGCCGCGGGGCACGAAGTAGTCGGATTCGACCAGAACCTGGAAGTAAGCGACGCTGCCAGCCTGGCTGAGCTGGCCGAGAAACTGGCGGCGCCGCGGGTCGTCTGGACCATGGTGCCGTCCGGCAAGATCACCGAGGACACCATCAACCAGCTCGCCGAGGTCCTCGAGCCCGGCGACATCATCATCGACGGTGGCAACTCCAAGTTCACCGACGACGCCCCGCGGGCCGAGCGGCTCAAGGTCAAGGGCATTCACTACCTGGACGTCGGCGTCTCCGGCGGCGTGTGGGGCATCAAGAACGGCTACGCGCTGATGGTCGGCGGCGAGGCCGACAAGGTCGAGCACTGCAAGCCGATCTTCGAGGCGCTCAAGCCGGCCGGTGAGTTCGGCTTCGCGCACGCCGGCACCCACGGTGCCGGGCACTACGCCAAGATGGTTCACAACGGCATCGAGTACGGCCTGATGCACGCGTACGCCGAGGGCTACGAGATCCTCAAGGCCTCGGAGTACATCCACGACGTGCCCGCCGTGATCAAGAGCTGGCGTGAGGGCAGTGTCGTCAAGTCGTGGCTGCTCGACCTGCTGGACCGGGCTCTCGACGAGGACCCGGAGCTGGAGGCGCTGAAGGGTTACGCCGACGACACCGGTGAGGGCCGTTGGACGGTCGACGAGGCCGTGCGTCTCGCCGTTCCGGCACACGTCATCGCCGCGTCGCTGTTCGCGCGTTTCCAGTCCCGCCAGGACGACTCGCCCGCCATGAAGGCCGTCGCCGCGCTGCGTCAGCAGTTCGGTGGCCACGCCGTCAAGCGCTGATCCATGCACGTACGCCGGGTCGAGCTCACCGACTTCCGATCGTATGAGCGGGTGGCGGTCGATCTCGATCCCGGCGTGTCAGTGCTGGTCGGCCAGAACGGGATGGGCAAGACGAACCTGATCGAGGCGCTCGGCTACGTGGCCACTCTGGACAGTCACCGGGTGGCCACCGACGCGCCCCTGGTCCGGGCCGGGGCGGCCTCGGCGGTGATCCGCTGCGCGATCGTCCACGAGGGACGCGAGCTGCTGGTCGAGCTGGAGATCGTGCCGGGCCGGGCGAACCGGGCCCGGCTCAACCGGTCACCGGTGCGCCGGCCGCGCGAGGTGCTCGGCGCGCTGCGGATGGTGCTGTTCGCCCCCGAGGACCTGGAACTGGTGCGTGGCGACCCGTCCGAGCGCCGCCGGTACCTCGACGATCTGCTGGTGGCCCGGCAGCCCCGCTATGCCGGGGTGCGTGCCGACTACGACCGGGTCGTGAAGCAGCGCAACGCCCTGTTGCGCAACGCCTACCTGAACCGCAAGGTCGGAGGCACCCGTGGCCAGGACCTGTCGACGCTCGAGGTCTGGGACCATCACCTGGCCCACCACGGCGCCGAGCTGCTGGCCGGTCGGCTGGAGCTGTCCGCGGCGCTGGCCCCGCACCTGACCAAGGCGTACGACGCGGTCGCTCCCGGTCGCGGGGCGGCGGCGATCGCGTACGCGTCCCGGCTCGGTGAGTCGCCACCGTCGGACCGTCCGGCGCTGGAGTCGGCGATCCTGGACCGGCTGCGGGAGCGGCGGCCGGTGGAGATCGAGCGGGGCACGACCCTGGTCGGGCCGCACCGCGACGATCTCGCGTTGCACCTGGGCGACCTGCCGGTGAAGGGCTATGCGAGCCACGGGGAGAGCTGGTCGTTCGCCCTCGCGCTGCGGCTGGCCGCCTACGACCTGCTGCGTTCGGACGGCATCGAGCCGGTGCTGGTCCTCGACGACGTCTTCGCCGAGCTGGACACGCAACGGCGGGAACGGCTGGCGGCTCTGGTGTCCGAGGCGGCACAGTTGCTGGTGACGTGCGCGGTTCCGGAGGACGTGCCGGCGAGCCTGCGTGGCGCGCGCTTCGACGTCGTGACGGGATCGGTGAGCCGTGTTTCCTGACTCGGACCGTGAGCAGCCGGGCGAGCCCCCTCAGAGGCTCACTGAGGCTCTCGGGGATCTCTGGGCGGGGGTCGATGAGGACCGGGAGTTGCGGGGCTCCTCACGGGGCGCTGAGCCGGTTTCACGCTCCGAAGCCCGGCCGGGCGCTGGGCGTACGCCCGAAAAAGATCCTCCACAGCCTGTGGATAACGCGGACCTTGCCGGGCCCGACCTGGCCCGCGCCGTGCTGGACGCCGCCTTGGCCCGCCGTCGGGAAGCGGCCAAGAAACCGCGTCGCGCGACCGGGCAGGGCAGCGGGCGCCGTCTGCGTGGCTACTCAGGACCGGGTCCGGATCCGCGCGACCCGCAGTTGTTCGGCGCGATGCTGGAGCGGCTGGTGCGGACGCGTGGCTGGGAGAAGCCGAAAGCCGAGGCCACCGTCTTCGGCGCCTGGGAGAAGGTGGTCGGGCCGGACATCGCCGCGCACAGCCGCCCGGTGCGTCTGGAGGGCGGGGTGCTGACCGTCGAGGCCGAGTCCACCGCCTGGGCCACCCAGCTGCGGATGCTCGCCGCCACGTTGCTGCGCAAAATCGCCGGCGAGGTGGGCAACAACGTGGTCACCCGGCTCAACATCCATGGTCCGGCCGCGCCGTCGTGGAGCCGTGGGCCCCGGCGCGTGCAGGGTCGCGGGCCACGGGACACCTACGGCTGAAACCTTTCCGGCCCGGTGCGCGTCTGATCGCGCATGACACTGCATCTGCGTCGATTTCTCGTTCTGCTGCTGCTCATCCTCGCGCCGCTGCCGGTGGCCGCCCGACCAGCGTGGGCGTGTTCGTGCGCCGAGAACTCCGATCCGCTCGGGCGGTCGGAGACGGCGTTCGTCGGCGTGGCGGAGGACGTCGACGAACCGTGGTTCGGCAACGAGGTCGAGGTGCGGTTCGCCGTCGAGTCGGTGCTCAAGGGCGAGGCCGGTGACTCAGTGACGCTGATCACCATGAAGGACTCGGCGTCCTGTGGATACGAGTTCGTCGCGGGCGGCCGGTACCGGGTGTTCGAGACCGGCGGTGAGACCAACCTGTGCGACGGCAACGAGCTGCTGTCGGAGGGGCATGCCACCGGCGGCGAGGACCGGACCCTGATCTTCTGGGGCGGGACCGCTCTGGTGCTGCTTCTCGTCGCCGGTGGGGTGACCTGGTTGATCAGGAAGTCCTAGCGATCTGATGGTCTAGTAATCCGCGAAGATCGCGAACCCGCGCTCGGCGCACCGGCGGTAGAAAGCGGCCAGTACGGCCAGTTCGGTGCGCGCGAAGCTCCAGTGCGGTGAGTTCCCGGCGTCGTCGCGCAGCGCGGAGAGCCGCTGGTCCAGCCAGCGCAGCTGCTGCTCGGCGAGCCGGCCCGCGGAGATGGCGGTCCGGAGCACCTCGGTGACGGTGTCGAAGGTGACCAGGTCACCGAATTTCTCGTGGCCCTCGACGAACCGCTCGAGACCGCCCGCGATCCACGCGCAGCCGTCCGGGTCGATGACCGGGTCCTCGTCCTCGGCGGCAGCGTCGGTGGCGTAGAGAACACCCTCCAACCCCAGGAGAAGATCGACGAGTTCGGTGTACGCGGTCGCGCGTACCGTGCCGGTCTTGGCGATGTGCAGCGCCAGCGCGCCGGTCGGCGCCGCGATCTCGGGCCGGTCCGCGATCGCTCCGAAGTCGACGAACTCGGCGGGAGCCACCGGGTCGTAGTACTGGTTCGTCCGCGGCCAGTGCACCGCGACGTTGTCCAGGCCCTTGTCGTGCGCCATCCGGGGCCACCCCTCCTCGACCTGTCCTGCGACCACCCGGCCATCTCCGGCCCGCGCGGGCGAGGTTACGACACAGGCGCGGGACGCTGTCGAGCAGTGTCGCAGTGAGTGCGCACCGTGCATCGCAGGCGCGCCCGAGCGTCGAAACTGCCGCAGCGTTTGCCATTGCGTGGGTCGACTGTGCCGTGTAGGGGAATACTCGGGTAGCGCCTCAAATCGCTCTCCGGCAGTCTCAGGCACCCGGAAGGGGTGCCGGACCCTCGCCGACTCGTTCCGGCGGAGTAGAATCGACAGCGACCGGGAAAACTGTGCATGACGTTGCGGACGGCCACCAAGTCGTCCCTCATCGTCACGCTATGCGGTTTTTCCAGCCGATCACGATCCGCGGGGCCGTCCGCGGCGACCGGCGCGCACGGTTCCACCGGTGGTCCGCTTCTTTCCGCGGTGTCATCTGATGGATCCTCGTGCGCGTCTGCGCCGTTGCCGACGGGCCCGCCAACCCCGTTGCGGGGCCTCACCGGCCCGGCGCGAGAAAGTGGCCGAGGGTGTCAGAGAATCAGCAGGAATACGGTGCCGGCTCCATCACCGTGCTCGAAGGCCTGGAAGCGGTCCGCAAGCGTCCCGGTATGTACATCGGCTCCACCGGTGAGCGCGGTCTGCACCACCTCGTGTGGGAGGTTGTGGACAACGCGGTCGACGAGGCGCTGGCCGGTTACTGCGACACCATCGACGTGGTCCTGCTCGCCGACGGTGGCGTCTCGGTCACCGACAACGGCCGTGGTTTCCCGGTCGACCTGCATCCGACGCTGAAGAAGCCCGGTGTCGAGGTCGCTCTGACCGTGCTGCACGCGGGTGGCAAGTTCGACGGCCAGGCCTACAAGGTCTCCGGCGGTCTGCACGGCGTCGGCGTCTCCGTCGTGAACGCGCTCTCGACGAGGATGGCCGTCGAGATCCAGAAGGACGGCTTCTGGTGGCGCCAGAAGTACGACTATTCCATTCCCGGTGAGCTGGTGAAGGGCGAGCCGACCGACAAGCTCGGCTCGACCGTGCAGTTCTGGCCGGACCCGGACATCTTCGAGACGGTCGATTTCGACTACCAGACCATCTACCGGCGTCTCCAGGAGATGGCGTTCCTCAACCGCGCCCTCACTATCAACTACACCGATCAGCGGCCGGACCAGGTCGACGAGAACGGCGAACACCGCAAGGTCACCTTCATGTACGAGGACGGCATCGCCGACTTCGTACGGCACCTCAACGCCACCAAGAGCGCCATCCACAAGACCGTGATCCAGTTCGAGGCCGACGCGCCCGAGGACGGCATGGCGGTCGAGATCGCGATGCAGTGGAACGAGTCGTACGGCGAGTCGGTCTACACCTTCGCCAACCGCATCAACACGCACGAGGGTGGTACCCACGAGGAGGGCTTCCGCGCCGCGCTGACGACCATCGTCAACAAGTACGGCGTCGAGAAGAAGTTCCTCAAGGCCGACCAGAAACTGTCCGGTGAGGACATTCGCGAGGGCCTGGCCGCGATCATCTCGGTGACCCTGGCGAACCCGCAGTTCGAGGGCCAGACGAAGACGAAGCTCGGCAACACCGACATGAAGAGCTTCGTGCAGAAGGTCTGCAACGAGCAGCTCGCCGACTGGTTCGACCGGAACCCGGCGGACGCCAAGCTGATCATCACGAAGGCCGACCAGGCAGCCCGCGCCCGGATCGCCGCGCAGCAGGCCCGCAAGCTGGCCCGCCGCAAGTCTCTGCTGGAGTCCGGGTCGATGCCCGGCAAGCTGGCCGACTGCCAGTCCACCGACCCGCGCGAGACCGAGCTGTTCATCGTCGAGGGTGACTCGGCCGGCGGTTCGGCCAAGTCCGGCCGGGAGAGCCGGATCCAGGCGATCCTCCCGATCCGCGGCAAGATCCTCAACGTGGAGAAGGCCCGGATCGACCGGGTGCTGAAGAACAACGAGGTCCAGGCGCTGATCACGGCCATGGGCACCGGTATCCACGACGAGTTCGACATCTCGAAACTGCGATACCACAAGATCATCCTGATGGCCGACGCCGATGTCGACGGCCAGCACATCCAGACGCTGCTGCTGACTCTGCTGTTCCGCTTCATGCGGCCGATGGTCGAGCAGGGACACGTCTACCTGGCCTCTCCGCCGCTCTACAAGCTCAAGTGGAACAAGCGGGGCGACGACGCGCAGTACGCCTACTCCGACCGTGAGCGTGACGGTCTGATCGCGCTGCGCCAGCAGAAGAAGCCGAACGCGAAGCCGGACGACATCCAGCGGTTCAAGGGTCTCGGCGAGATGAACTACGACGAGCTCTGGGACACCACGATGAACCCGGACACCCGGACGCTGCGTCAGGTGACGCTCGACGACGCCGCGGTGGCGGACGAGCTGTTCAGCGTGCTGATGGGTGAGGACGTGGAGGCCCGCCGGTCATTCATCCAGCGCAACGCCAAGGATGTCAGGTTCCTCGACATTTAAGTCTCGAGCCGTATCCACAGCGTATGGCCACTTTCCACAGTGTTATCCACAGCCTTATGCCCGTTCCGGCAGCATTTGCCCGGCATCACCTTGAGTAAGGGTTAAAAGTGACTGACACTCCCGAGCCCCCCGGCGACGACGAGACCCCGGCCGATATCGGCGGCGGCGTGACGCAGCGCATCGAGCCGGTCGGCCTTGAGGTCGAGATGCAGCGGTCGTACCTCGACTACGCGATGAGCGTCATCGTCGGCCGTGCGTTGCCCGACGTCCGGGACGGCCTCAAGCCGGTGCACCGCAAGATCCTCTACGCGATGTACGACGCCGGCTTCCGTCCCGACCGCGGTTACGTCAAGTGCGCCCGCATCGTCGGCGACGTGATGGGCAACTACCACCCGCACGGCGACTCGTCGATCTACGACGCCCTGGTGCGCATGGGGCAGCGGTGGTCGCTGCGCTACCCGCTGATCGACAGCAACGGCAACTTCGGCTCGCCCGGCAACGACCCGCCCGCGGCCATGCGCTACACCGAGGCGAAGCTGTCCCCGCTGGCGATGGAGATGCTGCGGGACATCGACGAGGACACCGTCGACATGCAGGACAACTACGACGGGCGAACCAAGGAGCCGACGATCCTGCCGGCCCGGTTCCCGAACCTGCTGGTCAACGGCTCCGAGGGCATCGCGGTCGGGATGGCCACCAAGATCCCGCCGCACAACCTGCGCGAGATCGCCGCCGCCGTCCAGTGGCAGCTCGACAACCCCGAGTCGGACGAGGCGACCGCCCTTGAGGCGATGCTCGAGCTGGTGAAGGGCCCGGACTTCCCCACCAAGGGCCTGATCGTCGGCCAGTCGGCGATCAACGACGCGTACCGGACCGGCCGCGGCTCGATCCGGATGCGCGCGGTGGTCGAGGTCGAGGAGGACACCCGGGGCCGGCCGTGTCTCGTGGTGACCGAGCTGCCGTACCAGGTCAACCCGGACAACCTGGCAGAGCGCATCGCCGAGCTGGTCAAGGAGGGCAAGCTCACCGGGATCGCCGACATCCGGGACGAGTCCTCCGGGCGTACCGGCATGCGGTTGATCTTGGTCCTGAAGCGCGACGCCGTCGCCAAGGTGGTGCTGAACAACCTCTACAAGCACACCCAGCTGCAGGAGACCTTCGGCGCCAACATGCTGGCGCTGGTCGACGGCGTGCCCCGCACGCTCAACCTGGCGCAGTTCATCCGCTACTACGTCGACCACCAGATCGAGGTCATCCAGCGGCGGACCGCCTACCGGCTGCGCAAGGCCGAGGAGCGGGCCCACATCCTGCGCGGTCTTGCCAAGGCGCTGGACATGCTGGACGAGGTCATCGCCTTGATCCGGCGCTCGCCCACGGTCGAGGACTCCCGCCAGGGCCTGATGCAGCTGCTCGACGTCGACGAGATCCAGGCGACCGCGATCCTCGACATGCAGCTGCGCCGGCTGGCTGCTCTGGAGCGGCAGCGGATCGTCGACGAGCTGGCGAAGATCGAGATCGAGATCGCCGACTTCAAGGACATCCTCGCGAAGCCGGAACGGCAGCGGGCGATCGTCTCCGAGGAGCTGGCCGAGATCGTCGCGAAGTTCGGTGACGAACGGCGCACCCAGATCATCCCGTTCGACGGCGAGGTCTCGATGGAGGACCTCATCGCCCGCGAGGATGTTGTGGTGACCATCACACGAACCGGTTACGCCAAGCGCACCAAGACCGATCTGTACCGGTCACAGAAGCGCGGCGGTAAGGGTGTGAGTGGCGCCACACTGCGCCAGGACGACATCGTTTCGCACTTCTTCGTCATCTCGACCCACGACTGGATGCTGTTCTTCACGAACAAGGGCCGGGTTTATCGGGCGAAGGCGTACGAACTGCCCGAGGCGAGCCGGGTGGCGAAGGGCCAGCACGTTGCGAACCTGCTGGCGTTCCAGCCGGACGAGCACATCGCGCAGGTCATCCAGATCCCGAATTACCAGGTCGCGCCGTACCTTGTGCTCGGTACCAAGAATGGTCTCGTGAAGAAGACGCGCCTGGAGGAATTTGACTCCAACCGCAGCGGTGGCATCATCGCCATCAACCTGCGGGAGGATGACGAATTGGTGGGCGCGTCGCTGGTGGCACCTGAGGAGGACCTGCTGCTGGTCTCCAAGAAGGCCCAGGCCATCCGCTTCAACGCCACCGACGAGGCCCTGCGGCCGATGGGCCGCGCGACGTCCGGTGTGATCGGCATGCGGTTCGGCGACAACGACGAGCTCCTCGCGATGGAAGTGGTTCGCGCGGACATGGATGTGTTGGTCGCCACCGACGGTGGGTATGCGAAACGAACGCCCATCGAGGAGTATCCGGTGCAGGGGCGTGGTGGTAAGGGGGTGCTGACCGCCAAGATCACTGAGCGTCGTGGTGGACTTGTCGGCGCTCTGGTGATCAGCCCGGAGGATGAACTGTTTGCCATCACCAGCAATGGTGGTGTCATCCGGACTCCCGTGAAGCCTGTACGGCGCACACGGGATCGGAACACAATGGGGGTCAAGCTGATGGACCTCCCAGAAGGTGTAACCATCGTGGCGCTTGCTCGCAATGCCGACGAGCCTGACGAACAGGACTAGTTGATGCCGGAGACACAGGCGAAGTCGGGGGGCCCCGGAACCTCAGCGACTCCGGACGATGCGGCGAAGAAAGATGCTGCCGCACCGTCCGGACGCGAGACCGCTGGGCGTGCCTCTGTCCCCGCCGATGCCCCGTCCCCGCCGAAGTTCACCCGTGCGCCGGGCATGGCCCCGCCGCCGGGTGAGCCGGCCGCCGGCAGTGCCGACGGTGCCGACGCGAAGCGCCCAGGCGTGCAGCCACCGGTGAAGGGCTCGGCTTCCGTGCCGGTCGTCACCAAGGGCAAGGGTGCGGCACCGGGTTCGACCTCCGGTCGTACCCCCGTCAGCGCTCCCGCGGCACCCCAGGGGGCAGCGCCACGGCTGACCACCCCACCGCCCGCGCCGCAGGCGGCCGCCCCCGGCGCCGCCAAGCAGCGCACCGGTTCATCGGCCCCGGCCGGCGGAGCGGCGGCGGTCGGAGCGGCCCGCGTCACCGAGGCGGTGCGGTCCGCCCGTTCCACGGTGTCGTCGGCAGCAGCCCGCGGTCCTCGCCGGGCCCGGCTGAACCTGAAGCGGATCGACCCCTGGTCCGTGATGAAGTTCTCGTTCGCCGTGTCGATCGTGCTCTTCATCGTGGTGGTCGTCGCCACGTCGGTGCTCTACCTCGCCCTCGACACGATGGGCGTGTGGAGCTCCGTCAACGGCAACCTGCAGGAGCTCGTCACCGCCAGCGGCGGCACCGAGGGCAGCACCACCGCCGCGTTCCGGATCACCGCCTGGGGCGTCATCGGCACGTCGATGCTGATCGGCGCGGTCAACGTGGTGCTGTTCACCGCGCTGGCCACGCTGGGTGCATTCATCTACAACGTTTGCGCCGACCTGGTCGGAGGCATCGAGCTGACACTCGCCGAGCGAGACTGACGTGCGGCATCGGGTTGCGGGTACCCCGCTTTGGAAGCCTGCAACCCGATGCGGTAACGTTCTGTCCGCAGGTGAGGGGCTATAGCTCAGTCGGTTAGAGCGCAGAGCTGATAACTCTGAGGTCGATGGTTCGATTCCATCTAGCCCCACGAGTGACCAGGTGGCCTCTGTTCGCGCAAAGCGCGGACCGGGGTCACTTGTCATTTTTACTAACCTGGGGGCCGAGCCCCCAGACCCCGCGTCACGGTGGTTGCGGTGTGCGGTGCGGTCTGGTGAGCGTTTCGCTAACCGTTACGGCAATCTACTGTTGTACGGGGTTAGTCTCGTCCTGGCCTGATGCGTAAGGGGTGGCGGTTTCAGTGTTGAAGAAGCTCCTGATCATTGCCGGCGTCGTCGGTGTGGCGGCCCTGGTGGTCAAGAAGGTCAAGGCCTCCAGCGACGAGCGTGCTCTCTGGCACGAGGCGACCACCGCTCCCGACCTGCGATAACGCGGGTCACGGGGCCCTAGCTCAACTGGCAGAGCACCGCCTTTGCAAGGCGGGGGTTAGGGGTTCAAGTCCCCTGGGCTCCACTTTCCAGGCCTGTGACCAGGTCAAACGCAAGACCAAGATCGTTGGGACCACATTGGGACCATCTCAGCCCAGGTCCCACCGGCCCGCGACCGCTTCTTTCAGGGTCTCGCCGACGATCCCCCGACGCCTCTCACGGCGCGGCCAGAAGTGCACGTAGGTCTCCAGCGTGATCGATAGCGTGGAGTGCCGGAGCGCCCGCTGAACGTCCTTCGGGTCCGCGTGATTCGTGATCAACGTTGTCGCGACGAAGTGCCGCAGAGCGTGAAAGCCGCCGTGCTCCTCCGGCCAGCCTGCCGCCCGACGCCACTTCACCCACTCCGACGACCATGTACGGTCAGTGAACGGATTGCCGCGTGATGTGGTGAACAACAGCGGCACCCGGCGGCGGACCACCGGGCCGGAAGTGATGTCAGGCATCTCGACCTCAACCGGCCGGAACTCCCTCACGTGGTACGCCAGCGCCGCCGCGACCATCGGGTCCAGGTCCACCGCGCCCGCGGCCGGATCGAACGACCGCACACCCTTGGGCAGGCTCAGGTAGAACCCGCCGTACTCCTTGGGCGCGTAGCGGAGCTGCTGAACCACATGTAGCTCCTCGTTGCCCACGTCCAGGCAGCGCGGCCCCAGTTCGAAGCCGAGCGCTTCGCCAATGCGAAGACCGGCGCCGGCCCCGAGCCAGAGAAGGCCGTGATACCGCTCGGGCACCTTGTCGAACAGCCGGAGCACGTCGTCCGGCGTGGGAACCCACTTGGGTGCCCGACTCAGCCCGCGGAATACCTGGGACAGCTTGATCCCGTCGCACGGGTTGTCCGGGGTGATCTTGTCCGTCACGGCACCGGACATCACGGCGTCGAACAGCTCGAAGTAGAGGCGGAGGCTCGACGGAGCCGTCCCCGCGCCGAGGCGTTCCGCCAGCCACAACAGCACATCTGTCTGAGTGATCGAGCGGAGAACGCGGTTGCCGAACGCCGGCACCAGGTGCAGCCGGATGTTCGACTCGATCCGGGTCTGAGTCTCTGGCAGCTCGCGACATCGCCCAGGTGTTCCGGCTGATCCAGCGGGAGACACGGGCCAGTCAAACCCTTCTCGGGGTGGCCATCGGCCTCAGTCAGGCCCAGGTCAGCGAGATCCTTGGCGGAAGCCGCAAGGTCACCAGCATCGACGTACTCACCCGTATCTACACCGGTCTCCACATGCCGGCCGAAGCTCGCGCCGCGCTCATGCTCGGCGACCGGAGCCACGGCATTGCCCCGACCACGAACTCATCCGGCGATGTGATCGCCACCCCGTACTCCCAGGCTCTCGTCGCGGATGCCTTGGCCGAGCGGTTCGCCGACGTGGAGGCGGTCTACCCCAGTCGGTCGGAGTTCACCTCGAAGATGCCGCCGCACGCACTGTTCGACGGCGCCACCGAGATCCGTGCTGTGGGGCTATCCCTCAACCTGATATGCCAGCAGTACGCCGATAGCTGGCTTGCCCAGCTGGTCCAGGACGGCGCCCGCCTTCGTCTGCTCTTCCTCGATCCGGCTGGCAATGCGATCCGTCAACGAGAATTCGAAGAAGACATGACAGCCGGTACTCTCGGCGCCCTCACCGCGCTCAACCTCCAGGGAATCTTGCGTGTGCGGGACCGCCTCCCCGCCGAGATCCGCGACCGTATCGAGGTAGCCACCTACGACCAGACCATCCGGGTCAACATCACGCTGATCAACGAATCGCTCTGTATTGCCCAGCAGTACCTACCCCACGCCCGAGGCGTCGAGTCCCCCACAATGGTGATCAAGAAGCGATGGCCGACTGCCGGCCTCTACCACGTCTTCGAGCGCACCTTCGACGAACTTTGGAGCGGTGGCCAGGCCCGATGACCGACTACACCGACCTACTTCCGATCGCTCACCAGGCCGTCGATCTCGCCCAGGGCATCATGCGCACGATGCAACCCGGCGCTCTTACCGCCAAGGGCGACCGAGACATGGCCTCCGAGGTTGACCTCGCCATCGAGGAACAGGTTCGAGCCCTCCTGGCGAATCTCACACCGGACATCGGTTTCCTCGGCGAGGAGAACGGAACGAGCGGAGTCACCGACGGCCTGATGTGGGCGCTGGACCCCGTCGACGGGACCGTGAACTTCGTGCACGGCTCGCCACTCTGCGCGATTTCGCTTGGCCTGATTGCCGAGAATCGGTCGGTGCTGGGCGTGATCGACCTTCCCTTCCTGACGAGTCGCTACTCCGCAGCTGAGGGAGCTGGTGCTCAGGCGAATGGTGAGCCCATCAGCATTAGCAGGACGGACCGTATCGGCGAGGCGGTCGTGGCGCTCGGTGACTACGCCGTCGGTGTCGGATCGGAGGCGAAGAACCAGATCAGGTTCGCATTGACTGAGCGACTAGGCAGCGACGTACAGCGGATTCGTATGCATGGTTCAGCCGCGATCGACCTGGCATGGCTTGCCGCCGGCCATGTTGATGCAGTCGTCATGCTTGCTAACAAGCCGTGGGACACCGCAGCCGGCGTAGTCATCGCGCGTGAGGCTGGTGCCCTGGTTGTTGACCACGACGGCTCGCCTCATACCTTCGAGTCGCGAGCGACACTCGCAGCGAGTGCAGGGCTGATGCCCGCGATACTCGCCTTAGTCGGCGAGGAGTCGTTGAATGGTGACTTCACCATCGGTGAATGACTCTCGCAGAGTTCCTGGACGTTCTCGTGGCCAGCGCTTCCTACGCCGCCAGGAAGCAGGGCTGCCATGCGGTGGAAGGCCGACCAGTACACCAAAGCGGCACAAAGTTGGTCGAGGCCGGTCTTCGACCCCGAGATCTACAAGGCAACGCCACGCCGTGGAGTGCGGCATCACCCGACTGAAACGGCATCGGGTCGTCGCTACCCGATCTGAAAGCTCGCCATGCGTGTTACATCGCTCCCGTAACCATCGCAGCGATCAGCGAGTGGCTGTGACTTCGATACACGCCCCTAGCCGCGTAACGCCCCCGAGTCCCACCCCGCATTTGCAAGCCGCTGCATCGACCGTTCGGCGAGGTGGGGCTTGGGAGTTCGCGGCCTCCGCCTAGTGCAGGATGGCGGCCAGTACGGACCCGACCGCAGTCAGCAACGTTGCGGCCGCAACGATGTAGCTGACGATGGTTCGGTGACGATCGAGGTCGGGGGAATGCCCTGGCTGCTCAGCCGGTTCTTCCATAAGAAGCTCCTTGCTCCGTTGAACGAGGTCGAGGTGCGCTTCAAGAGCGGCCCTCTGTTGGCGCAGGGGGCCGCTCGCCTTGTCACCTACACAACAAATCGCCCAACGCACTGATTCCAGTGGGTGGGTCGAAAGTGTCACGAATGCCTGACTGAAGGCTGAGATTCCGCTGAGGATATTGGTGTCACCAGCAGGAGAGTCCGCGCCCGACGCGGGGAATCGCGTCAAACGTGCTGTCGGACGTGCTGTTACTGCCGAATTCGCCTTTTCTGGATCAAGGCGCCGCGCAAGCGCGGCGCGGGCCGGTCACGCTCGGCCTGCTGGCGGGCTTCGCCCGGCATCGGCCGGCGCACCGGCCACACACTGTGTGGAGCGTTATCGTCCTGGACGGCGTGCAGGTAGTTCGTGATCGCCGTTAAGTTGCTGCCGCGCCGCTTCGCGGCTTGCCACTGAATATGGCGGTGCTGCGTCCGACCATGCCGGAGACGACGATCGCCGCCGGTCTGCACAGGGCGTGCAAGCCGACGGCGAAGGTGACAGTTGCCTCAGGTGCCGCAAGATCAACGGGACCATTTCGGGACCACATGAGCCCGCAAAGGGATGTCAGAGAACGAAAGTTGATCTAAACGAACGGCAGCTCAGCGGGCATTCGGAGCGCCATTCCATCCATGATCTTGTATTAGGGGTTCAAGTCCCCTGGGCTCCACTCAGCACCTCTGCGTCAGCTGCATCACGACGACGATGAGGATCGACAGGAAAGGCACGCCGCCAGGCCGATCGCAGAGATGGTCAGGACTGGTTTCGGGTTCTCGCGGCGGGTGGTCACTCCCCGCCAGGCGAGCACTATCGATGCGACCGCTGTCAGCACCACGAGCAGGCTGATGAAGAACAAGCCGGCGCGGATAAGGCCGCTGTAGTCGCTGAGTCCGGCTCACCGTGTCCCGCCTGGCCATGTCGGCTGGCGGCGCGGGACCCGCTGGCTGGCCATCCTGGCGCGTACCGGCACACCACCCTGGTCCGGGCCACCGTCCGAAGAGATGGTGCTTCTCAGGGCGGCCCTGCGGGAGCTTCCACCTCGGCAGCGGCCGGCGGTCGCGCTGTTCTACCTGTACGACCTCCCGGTCGCCGGATCGGCGCTGAACACTGATACCGACGGCATGCCGATGCCGGTACGCGGACGCGAGAAGGTCCCTGCCGCCGTGGCCGGGCCGGCCGTGGTGGTGACACGGTCGTGGTCCCCGACTTCAACGGCGGCCATCTCGTCGGCTCGGTGGATCCGGGAACTGTGGAAAACCTCATTTCGCGCGGCTCACCGACGCCTGGCCGGTTGGCGTCAACCATGACGGGGGCGTTACGGGCCATCGATCTTTGATCTACTGGTCAGGTGAAACGCCGTTCGGTCCTGCTTCTGCTGCCTCTCGTCTCCGCCGCCGGGTGTGGTTCGCCCGGCTCCGCCGAGCCGCTGCCGTCGATCTCCGCCGTGCCGGACCTCGGGTGGCCGGCCCGTAGCGCCGACCTGACGAGCGGGTTCTGCTTCACCCTGGTGCGCGGTATCAAGCCGTACGCCCTGATCGAGCGCCTGGGCGGCGACGAGCTGGAGCGGGTCGAGTGGCATCGGGTGATCGGCCCGGGTGACGGCGAGGCGGGTGCCCGGAGCCGTTTCTTCATCGCGATCGGCCGGGTCGAGGACTGGTCGGTCATCGTCGAGGACAACGGGTCGCTCGGTGTGACCCAGGAGATCGTGGAGCCGTTGTCGGCGGACGGTGGCGAGGTCGTCGCGTACCGCGGTGGTGGTGGCCGATCCGGCCGCCTCATGGTGTTCCGTGACGGAGATCTCGCCCTCGACCTGGACACCTCGGCACCGGACCGGCCCAGTGGTTCCAGCCCGGACGAATTCCGGTCGGATCTGCTGGCAGCGGGCCTTTCCGGGAGCACGGCCACGGCCGAACCCACCGCGGCGGCGCTCACCTTCCTGGCCGCGCGTACCGGCGTCGTACTCACCGCCGAACAGGTGGAGAAGATGACGTATCTGCTGGTCACCGTTCCACAGGTGTAGGCACGGATGTGCCGGTTATCCACAGGGGAATGACGGAGGCCTGCGTCCCTGGTCTCCGCCGGTTAGCCTGCATGTCGTGAGTGAGCGAAGACGGGCCGCCGCTGTGATCGTGCGGGACGGCCGTGTGCTGATGGTGCACGAGCGGAGCCGGCGATCCGGTGGCGGCGAGTGGTGGACCCTTCCCGGAGGTGGCCTGCAGCCCGGTGAGACGGCCGAGGAGGCCGTCCGTCGCGAGGTGTTCGAGGAGACCGGGCTGATCGTCAGTGACACCCGCTACGTGCTCGAGATGCCCTATCCGTCGGGCATGACGTCGGTCTTCGCGGTGACCGTTGCGGACGGGGAGCCACGGGTCGGACAGGATGACGGCTTCGGGCCGGAGCAGCTCGGGGTCGACTGGCTCCCGGTGCCCGAGCTGCCGATCGAGACCAGCGGTGTGCCGGTGCCGCCGTTGATGGTGGTGCTGCCGACTCTCGCCGGTCAGACCGACGGCGCCGAGTCCGCCAGCGGATCTCTGGACTCGACGGGCGTTTCGGGCTCCGGCCGGAACACGGAGGCGAGCGCGACGGCACGGCGGCGCTCCACGACGAAGTAGGCGCAGGCCGCGGAGTAACCGACGGCCAGCAGCGCCCCGACGGCCCGGACCGGCAGGGATGCGAAGGGCACCGTGGTGGTGACGGCTGCGATCAGCGTCCAGCAGGCGAGCAGGACCACGTTGATCGTGTCGGTCCGGTACCACCGGATCTGGGAGCGGCGACGCGCCTGACGCTGGATCTCGACGACGAGCGCGTGCGCCATCACCATTGCCAGGAGCCCGAGCAGCAGAACCGCGAAGAACGAATGCCGGCCTCCGGAGACGGCCACCAGTGCGGTGGCACCGGTCATCAACGCGAGACCACTGACGGTCCCTACGCGCGCTTGCCGACGCTCCTCCACAACCCCTGACGGTCGGCATGATCGGGGCGAATCTGAGTGCTTTCCAGGCGCTTTCTGGCCGTGGAGGCGTTCACGGGCGCCGATTCAGCTGCGTCTGGGAGGAAACGGGACTACTGTCCGGTGGCCCCTGTCATCACTCATCGGCCGAGTGGGTAAGGATGACGCCATGATGGGAAGCCTGCAGACCGAGATTGCTCAGACCCGTCCGGACCTGCTGGCTCCGCCGGTTGCCAAGGCGCTGGCGGTGTGGCCGCCGGAGGGCCCGATCGACGCCGATCAGGTGCTGGTCGCTCCGATCGATTCCGGTCTGGCCGACACGGCCGCGTTCTGCGAGGCGTACGGGGTGAGCCTGGCCGAGTCCGCCAACTGCGTGATCGTCGCCGGCAGCCGCGGCGGGGTCACGAAGTATGCGGCCTGCATCATCCTCGCCACCACCCGTGCCGACGTGAACGGTGTGGTCCGTCGCCACCTGGACGTACGCAAGGCCAGCTTCGCGCCGATGGACGACGCGGTGTCGCTGACCGGGATGGAGTACGGCGGCATCACGCCGATCGGGCTGCCCGTCGACTGGCCGATCCTGGTCGACAGCCGGGTCGTGGCCACACCGCACGTGATCATCGGCTCCGGCGTGCGGCACAGCAAGATCGCCATCGCCGGCCCCGCGCTCGGCGCCCTGCCGGGCGCCGAGGTCATCGACGGCCTGGCCCGCGAGGTGGCGTGACGGTCATCTATGTCGTTTCACGTGAAACGTCATAGACCGGCGTTGGCGGTCTCCCGGCGGGTGATCTCCTCGAACGCGGCCAGCAGGGTGTCCGGCTCCTGAGCGCCCTGGACGACGTACTTGCCGTCGATGAGCAGAGTCGGAACGCTGCTGAGCCCGAGGGCCCGTGCCTCCTCCAGGTCGGTGTTGACCGCGTTGGTCCCCGCCGCGGACCGGAGGTGGGCCAGTGCGGCAGCGGCGTCCAGCCCGATCGATCCGGCGACGGCCGCGAGGTCCGGGAGCGAGCCGATGTCGACGCCGTCGGTGAAGTGGGCCCGCTGCAGTGCGTCCAGCATGTCCCTCTGCCGCTCCCGGATCGCCGCCCAGGCAATCAGCCGATGCGCTGCAAAGGTGTCGGCGGCGATCGCCCGGCCGAAGTCGAACGCCAAGCCCTCGCTCGCACCGGTGGCGGTCACTCGCGCGAGCATCTCCCCGGCGCGCGCCGGGTCGCCGGTCTTCTCCGCCATCACCTGCCTGATCAACCGAGGTTCGGGTACGGGCTCGGGGTTCAGCCGGTACGCCCGGTAGGTCACCGTCACGACACCGTCGAATTCGGTCAGTGCCTTCTCCAGCCGTATCCGACCGACGTAGCACCACGGGCAGACGACGTCGGACCAGACCTGAATGTCCACGTCACTCCGCCTTGAAAGAGGCGACCTGCCGCTTGAGGCGGGCGAGGATCGCCGTCCCGCCGCGCACCCGCAACGGACTGATCGCCTGTGCCAGACCCATTCGGGCATAGAGATCATCGGGTACGGCCACGACCTCCGCCGCGGTCGCCCCGGCCAGGCCCTCCGCCAGGATGCCGGCGAACGCCCGCGTGGTCGGGGCCTCGGGTGGGCAGTCGAAGTGCGTCACCACGGTGCCGTCCGGCCGTACGACCGCCTTCAGGAAGAACGCCGTCTGACACTCCGGCACCTGTTCCATGCCCTCGTGCCCGGCCAGGTCGGCGGGTAGTGGCGGCACCGCGTCGGCGAACTCCAGCAGCATCTCCAGCACGACCTCGCGGGGAGCGGAGGCGAAGTCGTCGACGATCTCGGCCAGCTTCGGCGGCATGTCACTCACGACATCGACCCTACGCGTCGATCACCGCATCGACCGCCGCGCTTCAGGCGGCGGCCGACGACGTGGGCAGCAGGGCGATGTCGCTGAGGCTCAGGATGCCGACCAGCTTGCGATCCGCGTCGCAGACCAGCAGGCGGCGGACACCACGATCGCGCATCGCCTGGACCGCCTCCTCCACGGTGGCACTCTGTTCGACCATCAGGAGCTCCCGGGTGGCGATCGAGCCCAGCGTGGTGACCACGGGGTCGAGCTTCTCGGCGATCGCCCGGACCACGATGTCGCGGTCGGTGACGATGCCCGCCATCGTGGGGCCCTGGGTCACCACCACGTCACCGATGCCCTGATCTCGCATCACCTGCGCGGCCTCGTCCAGGGACGTGTCCTCCGGCAGGTAGACGACCCGCCGGGTCATGGCATCCGCGACCAGTCTGACCATGCCTCTGCCTCTCCAGCGCCGTTGAGTCACGGTTACCCGAGCTCCGCTGTGATTACACCCGAGACATCCACAAGGGGCACTTCCCTTCGTTCCTGTGTCAGGCGGTCGCGCACTTCGGCGTACCCCTCGGAAAGACGGCGGCCGACCACGACGCACCGGGAGATGCCGATGAGCTCGGCATCGGTGAATTTGACCCCGGCCGAGACGTTGGGCCGGTCGTCGACGAGCACGCGCAGCCCGGCCCGCGAGAGAGTGCCGGCCAGGCTGAGGGCCGCCTCGATCTGCCCGTCCTTACCGGCCGCGACGATGTGTACGTCGGCCGGTGCGACTCCGGCCGGCCAGGTCAGGCCGCGGGCGTCGTTGTGCTGTTCGGCGATGGCCGCGACCGCACGGGACAGCCCGATGCCGTAGCAGCCCATGGTGGGCCGGACCGGCTTGCCGTCGGAGCCGAGCACGTCGACCTTGAAAGCATCGGTGTACCGGCGGCCGAGCTGGAAGATGTGCCCGATCTCGATGCCCCGGCGCATCGAGAGGGTTCCGTCGCCGCAGGCGGGGCAGGGGTCGCCGGGCCTCACCTCAGCCGCCTCGATCGTGCCGTCCGGGGTGAAGTCGCGACCGCAGACCACGTCGGTGGCGTGCCGGCCGGGTTCGTTGGCGCCCGTCAGCCAGGCTGTGCCGGGTGCGACGCGTGGGTCGGCCAGGTAGCGGATCTTGATGTCCTGCGGTCCGATGTAGCCCTTGACCAGGTCGGGGCGGGATTCGAAGTCGTCGAAGAGTACGGCGGTGGCCGGGGCCAATGTCGCGTCGAGCCGCTTGAGGTCGACCTCCCGGTCGCCGGGCAGGCCGATGACCAGCAGTTCCGGCTCGCGCCCGGGGTGGTGCACGGTGACCACGACGTTCTTGAGGGTGTCGGCCGCGGTCCAGTCGGATCGCCCGCCGAGCCGGCGTGCGTTGGCCAGGTCGACGAGCGACGCGATGGTCGGCGTCCCGGGGGTGTCGTGCACCGTCAGCGGCCCGGCGGTGATCTCGCGTGCGGGCGGGGCCGGGGTGGTCACGGCCTCGGTGTTGGCGGCGTAGTCGCAGTTCGTGCAGCCGACGTAGGTGTCCTCACCGACCTCGGCGGTGGCCAGGAACTCCTCCGAGGCGGAGCCGCCCATCGCGCCGGACACTGCCGAGACGATCGCGTGATCCAGGCCGAGCCGGGTGAAGATCCGCTGGTAGGCGGCACGCATCCGGTCGTACGCCTGGATGAGCCCTTCTTCCGTCAGGTCGAAGGAGTAGGCGTCCTTCATCAGGAACTCGCGGCCACGCAGCAGGCCACCCCGGGGCCGTGCCTCGTCACGGAACTTGGTCTGGGTCTGGAAGAGCAGCAGCGGGAAGTCACGGTACGAGCCCGTCATGTCCTGCACCAGCAGGGTGACCATCTCCTCGTGCGTGGGCGCGAGCAGGTGATCCGCGCCACGCCGGTCCTTCAGCGTGAAGATGTCGTCGCCGTACTCCGTCCAGCGGCCGCTCGTCTCGTAGGGCTCGCGAGGCAGCAGCGAGGGGAAGGCGATCTCCTGCCCGCCGGCCGCCCACATCTCCTCCCGGACGATCTCGACGACCCGGTCGAGGACCAGTTTCCCCAGCGGGAGCCAGGTGTAGCCGCCCGGAGCCGCGCGACGGACGAAGCCGGCGCGCAGGAGGAGACGATGACTCGGCACCTCCGCGTCCGCCGGCTCCTCGCGCAGTGTCTTGAGCAGCAAGGTGGACATCCGAAGCAGCATGGGAACCGAGCTTAGGGACAGGTCACCGAGAAGACATCCGGATATCCCCCTGAACAGGCGCTAGCGTGACAGGCATGTCCGTTCCGAACGATCCGGCGCAGGCGCTGCAGGCGTACGCGCACCCCGACAAACTGGTCACCACCGAGTGGCTCGCCGCGAATCTCGACACCCCCGGCCTGGTCGTCGTCGAGTCGGACGAGGACGTGCTGCTCTACGACACCGGTCACATCCCGGGCGCGGTGAAGGTCGACTGGCACCTGGAACTCAACGACCAGATCAGCCGGGACTATCTCGACCCGGCGGCGTTCGCGGCACTGTGCGCCGCCAAGGGCATCGGCCGCGACGACACGATCGTCTTCTACGGCGACAACTTCAACTGGTGGGCGGCGTACGCGCTGTGGGTCTTCAGCCTCTTCGGCCACCGCGACGTGCGGCTGCTCGACGGCGGCCGGCAGAAGTGGGCCGCCGAGGGGCGCACTCTGACCAGGGAGAAGACCGTCCGCCCGGCCGCCGACTACCCGGCCCCGGTGCGCAACGACGCCGAGATCCGGGCCTTCCGTGACCAGGTGATGGGCCACATCTCCAGCGGACGGCCGCTGGTCGACGTGCGTTCGCCCCAGGAGTACACCGGCGAGCTGACCCACATGGCGGCCTATCCGCAGGAGGGCGCACTGCGCGGCGGGCACATCCCGGGCGCGGTGAGCAAGCCGTGGAAGTCGGCGGCGAACGAGGACGGGTCCTTCAAGCCGCACGACGAACTCGTCAAGATCTACCGCGACGAGCTCGGCCTGGAGTCGGCGGACGACATCATCGCCTACTGCCGGATCGGCGAGCGGTCCAGCCACACCTGGTTCGTGCTGCGTTACCTGCTCGGTTATCCCCAGGTCCGCAACTACGACGGCTCATGGACCGAGTGGGGCAACCTGGTCCGGGCCCCGATCGCGAAGGGCACCGAACCCGGCGGTCTCAGCTGATCTCCACTCATCGACGGCGCTGCTCACGGGCAGCGCCGTTTTTTCATGAACCGAATTCCGGCCGGTCGGCGATAGTCCAGATGTGCGAGCGAGAAGACCGGTCAGCGACCAGAGCAGCGACGCCGAGTTGCTGCGCGCCATCGCCGGCGGGGACACCGCGGCGCTGCGCCTGCTGCACCACCGGCATGCCGGCTGGCTACGTGCCCGGCTCCGCCGGCGCTGCGCCGATCCCGATGTGGTCGACGCGGCGATCCAGGACACGTTCGTCGCGGTCTGGAAAGACTCCCATCGGTATGAGGAGACGACCGCCGACGCCGCGGCCTGGCTCTGGACCATCGCCGTCCGCCGTCTCCTCTCGGCGTTGCGTGGTCCGGCCCACCGCTGGCTGAACGGCGCTGGCGACGAACTGCCCGACGTCACCACCACTCCGTCCGCCGAGGAACTGGTGCTGCTCGGGGTGGAGCACGGCGCCCTGGGCCCGGCACTCGACCGCCTCTCCCCCGAGCTGCGCCGGCTGATCGAGGCGACCGCCCTCGACGGCCTCTCGGTGCGTGAGGCCGCGAAGCTGCTCGGCATCCCCGAGGGCACCGCCAAGACACGGCTCATGCGGGCCCGTATCCGGCTGAGGGAGCTGCTGACATGACCACCGACTGGCACATCGACCCAGGCCTGATCGAGCAGTACGAGAACGGCACCCTCGTGCCGAGCCGTGTCATGGCGGTCGAGGCGCACATGCTGAGCTGCGCCGCCTGCCGTGCCCTGATCCCGGCCGAGGACGCCTGGCTGGACGACAGCTGGTCGGCCGTCTACGACGAGCTCCACGCCCCGCGGGTGGGCCCGGTCGCGCGTCTGCTGACCCGGGCCGGGCTGCCCGGGCACCGGCTGCGGCTGCTCACCGCCACCCCCGCGCTGCGCTGGTCATGGGTGCTCGCGACGTCCGCGGTGCTGACGCTCGCGGTCGCCGCGGCCTGGTTCGGCCGGGAGGGATCGCAGGCGATCGGTCAGGCGTTCCTGGCGCTGGCCCCGATCCTGCCGGTGATCGCGGTCTCCGGCGCCTACGGCCCCCCGGCCGACCCGATGCACGAGATCACCGGCACCACACCCGCCGCCGGACCGGGCCTCGTGCTGTGGCGTGCCGTCTCGGTGATCGGCGTCGCCGTCGTGATGGCCGGCGTCGCGGCCGTGCTGCTGCCCGGGCCGGGGTGGTATGCGGCGGCCTGGCTCCTGCCGGCGCTGCTGCTCAGCACCGGCACGCTCGCACTGGCCACCAGCCTGACCCTCCCGGTCGCGGCCGTCGTCCTCGGCGCCCTCTGGCTCACCGGTGTGCTGGTCGTTGCTCGTACCGCCGAAGGTCTGTTCGTCTCCTCCGTCTTCGGCCCCACCGCACAACTCGCCTATCTGCTGGCCGCCGCGGTGTTCGCGGCCGTCCTGATCACGCGGCGCCGCCGCTTCGACCTCGGGGAGAGCCGATGACCACCGTGACCCTGCAGGGCCTCGGCAAACGCTATGGCACGACCACCGCACTCGACGCCGTCGACCTGTCGATCGGCGTGGGCGTGACCGGTCTGCTCGGGCCGAACGGCGCCGGTAAGACCACGCTGCTGCGCTGCCTGGCCACCGCGCTCGGCCCGGACAGCGGGACGATCCGGGTGCACGGGCTCGACCCGGCGGTGGCGGCACAGCGGACCGAGGTGCGGCGCCGGATCGGTTACCTGCCGCAGAATCCCGGCCTCTATCCGAACTTCACGGCGTATGCCCTGCTCGACTACGTCGCCGTGCTCAAGGAGATCACCGACACCCGGCAGCGGCGGGCCGAGGTGCGGCGGGTGCTCGACGAGGTCGAACTCACCGACCGCGCCAAGACCAAGGTGCGCAAACTCTCCGGCGGGATGCGGCAGCGGCTCGGCCTGGCACAGGCGTTGCTCGGCGACCCGGAACTCGTGATCCTCGACGAGCCGACGGTTGGGCTCGACCCGGAGCAGCGGATGCTGTTCCGGGCCCTGATCTCGCGGCTCGGGGAACGGCGTACGGTGCTGCTCTCCACCCACCAGACCGAGGACGTCGGCGCACTCTGCGAGCGGGTCGTGGTGATGAGCGGCGGCCGGGTCGTCTTCGAGGGCGGTCCGCGTGACCTGGCCCAAGTTGCCGAGGGACAGGTATGGCTCTCCGAGACACCACCGCAGGGCAACGCGGCGTACTGGCGCAACGCCGACGGGTTCTACCGGACGCTGGGACGCCGCCCGGACGGCGCGGAGCCCGCCCGCCCGTCCATCGAGGACGGATACCTGCTGCTTCTCGGCAACGTCGCGGTCACCGAGGCGATCCGATGACGATCACGGCGGAACGTGTCGAGCGGCCGGCACCGTCCCCGGCGACGGCGACGATCGCGCTGGCCTGGGCGGAGGCCCGGCGGATGTGGCACAGCCCGATCCTCTGGATCGGCACGCTGCTGACGGTCGCGCTGGGTGTCGCCTGGTCCTGGACCAGGATGCCGTCCTGGGAGACCTTCCACGAGAACGCCGGTGTGGCGTCGATGGTGCTGGGGGCCGCGCTGCTGATGGCCGGTCACCTCGCCGCAGGCCGGGACCGCCGCGCCGGCGCCGAGGAGACCACCCGGACCCTGCCGGCCGGCCCGGGCCGGCGAAACGTCGCCCTGCTGGTGACGGTGCCGATCGCGGCCGCCACGGGCGCGGTCGCCTATCTCGCCCAGCTGTTGCTGTTGCTCCCGGCCTGGCCGGTCGGCCGGTTCGACCCGTGGGTCGCGCCGACCCTGGTGATCATTCCGGCGATCGGGGCCGCCGTCGGTGTGCTGGTCGGCCGGGCGCTGCCCGGTGTAGCGGCCGGGCCGCTCGCCGTCGTCGTCATGGTCGGCATCCTCTTCATGTTCGTCTTCGTGCCCAACGACCAGGCCAGCGTCATGACCCATCTCTGGCCGGTGGTGCACGTCAACTGGAGCTTCGGGATGCCCCGCCCCACCGGATGGCACCTGCTCTACCTGGTCGGAGTGCTGGTCGCGGTCGTCTCGGCGATCTGCCGCCCGGCCGCGCCGAAGAGCGCGATCGCCGCCACCCTGCTGGCCGTCCTGTTCGCCGGCTTCGCGGTCCATCGGGAGGCCGCCGAGACGCCCGACGTCATCTATTCGGACGAGGTCGCGAAGTATGTCGCGCCCGAAGCCCTGGACTGCCGGACACACGAGGAGGTCCGCTACTGCGCACTGTCCGGGTACACGGCGTGGATCCCGTACTGGCGGGAGGCGGCCGAGCCGGTGGCGCGGCTGCTGCCGGCCGGCGCGCAGCGGCCGTCGATCCGGCAGATCAGCACCTCGGACGACATGGTGCCGATGCGGCCGGGCTACCCCGAGATGCGCGTCGGTGACACCTGGGGCCGTATCGGGAGCTGGGCACAGGACTCCCGGACACGCCTGACCCGCGACTACGCGGCGACCGCGGTCGGACTGCTCCGGCGGGACGACGTGGACAACTGGCGCAGCTGTGACGGATCGGGCCAGCACCGGACGGTGGTCGCCCTGTGGCTGCTCGACCAGGCCGCGCCCGGCGAGGGGCTGACCGTACCGCGGACCCGCTACGGCGACGCGGAGCGTCAGGCCGCCGAGGTTCTACGGGCCAAACCCCGTGAGGAGGTACGCGAGCATCTCGCCGCGCACTGGTCCGAGGTCCTCGATCCGTCGGCGACACCGCTGGCCGCCCTCGGCGTGACGCTCACCCCGCCGCCGATCCCGGCCGAGCCGGAGCCCCGGCCCGAGGGACAGATGGTCTCCGAGGAACGTGGGGTCTGCCGGTGACCCGGCTGCTCGCCTCACACATGGCCAGAGCGATGCCCTGGTGGACCTTCGCCGTGGCGGTGCTGCTCGCGGTGGTGCTGCAACTTCCGGCCGTGCAGTCGGAACCGCGGCTGCTGCCCGTTCTGATCGGTCTGCGGCTGGCGGCCGCGGTTCTCGGAGCGGCCGTCGGGTTCGCCCTGCCCGACCTGATGGCGTCCACAGTGGTCACACCAGTGGCGCGATGGCGCAGGCAGTGGCTGCGCATCGCCGTGCCGCTGGTGCCCGCGGTCCTCGTCTGGGCCGGGCTCTACCTGGCTGTCCGACAGACGGTGGCGCCGGCCGTGACCTGGCCGGACGGGTTCGTGATCCTCCAGGCCGCGGTGTGCGGGTTGCTGCCGGTGGCGGCCGCCGCGATGGCGGCCCGGTACCGGGACGACTCCCTGGGCGGCCTGGCCGGTCCCATGGCCCAGGGTGTCGCGCTGATCGGCACCCTTTTCTTCGTCGAGCGCAGTTCACCCTGGCAGCCACCGGCGACCACCGACTGGACGACGGCGCAGCGCTGCTGGCCGGTCGCGTTGGTGCTGGTCGTGGTCGTCCTGCTGGCCGCCAACCGGGAGACCTTCCGGGCAGCCCGGACCTTTCGCTGACCGCGACGGCGACACGACGGGGGCCGTCGCGGTCAGCGGGATCCGATGATCCACAAAGCGATATCGGTCTGATTTTGTCGGTGTCACCCGGTACCGTGCCGCCCGTGAGCAACACGTTCCAGGTCGACCTGCGGGGCATCGTCGACCTGCTCAGCCACCACCTCTACGCGAGCCCCCGCGTCTACGTCCGCGAGCTCCTGCAGAACGCCGTCGACGCGATCACCGCCCTCGGCCCGGAGCACTCGGGCGTGGTGTCGGTGGTCTCCAGCGACAGAGCCGACAGCGACGGCACGCTGCGGATCGACGACAACGGCATCGGCCTGACCGAGGCGCAGGTCCACGAGCTGCTCGCCACCATCGGCCGCAGCTCGAAACGTGACGAGCTGGGGTTCGCCCGCCACGAGTTCCTCGGCCAGTTCGGCATCGGCCTGCTCTCCTGCTTCCTGGTCGCCGACGAGATCCGGGTGCACACCCGGCGCGACGGCGCCGACCCCGTCCTCTGGACCGGTTTCTCGGACGGCCGCTACACCGTCGGTCCCGGCGCCCCGCGTGAGCCCGGCACCACGGTCACCCTGCTTCCGCGCCGCGGTGCCGAGCAGTTCCTGACCGGCGAGACGGTGACCGATCTCGCCCGGACGTACGGCTCGTTGCTCCCGGTCACGGTGACCGTCGACGGCCGGAAGGTCACCACCGGCACGCTGCCCTGGGAGTTGCCGACCGAGTCCCGCCTGGCATATGCGGAGCGCACCCTCGGGTTCCGCCCGTTCGACGTGATCGAGCTGAACGTGCCCGCCGCCGGCCTGACCGGCGCCGCGTTCGTGCTGCCCACCCCGGTCAACCCGGCCAGCCGCGGCGGTCACCGGGTGTACCTGAAGCGGATGCTGCTCTCCGAGAACATCGAGGGCCTGCTGCCGGAGTGGGCCTTCTTCGCCCGCTGTGTCGTCGACAGCACCGAGCTGCGCCCGACCGCCAGCCGCGAGGCCCTCTACGACGACGGCATGCTAGCCGAGACCCGGGAGGCCATCGCCGACCAGCTGCGCGGCTGGCTCATGCGGTTGTCGGCGACCGATCCGCGTCGTCTCGGCGAGTTCCTGAGCATCCACCATCTCGGTGTGAAGGCGCTGGCCCTGCATGACGACGAGATGCTGCGCCTGGTCGAGCAGTGGTACCCGATGCAGACGAACATGGGTGAGGTCACGCTCGCCGAGTTCCGCGCCCGGCACGGCGTTCTGCGCTATGCCGCCACCGCCGACGAGTTCCGGCAGCTCGCCGGTGTTGCGGCGGCCCAGGACGTGGGCCTGATCAACGGCGGTTACGTCTACGACGCCGAGCTGATCCAGCGGCTGGCCGCCATCGACGGTGAGGTTCGCGCCGAGCGACTCGACCCCACCGACCTGACCACCCGCTTCACCAATGTGGACGCCGAGGCGGAGCTGCAGATGCGCCCGTTTCTCGCGGCCGCCCAGCGCCGGCTCGACCGACTCGGGTGTGAGGTCGTGGTGCGCGCCTTCGACCCGGTTACTCTGCCCGCGCTCTACCTGGTCAGTCGTGCCGCGGCGTTCCAGGAGGAGTTCACCGCGAGCCGCGACCAGGCCGACGACCTGTGGGGTGGCGTGCTCGACGCGCTGTCCCGGACGGTTCCGACGGACCGGCCGCAGTTGGTGCTCAACCACCGCAATCCGCTGATCCGCCGCGTGGCCGCACTCGGGGATGCCGAGCTGGCCGGCCTGGCCGTCGAATCGTTGTACGGCCAGGCGCTGCTGCTCGGCCACCACCCGATCCGTCCGTCCGACGCGGCGCTGCTCACCACGTCGTTCCTGGGCCTGCTCGATCGGGCCGTCCCGCGGGAGGAGAGCCGATGAAGACCGCGCAGGAACTCTGGCGACTGCTCAGCGAGGCGCGGGAGATGCCGTACGGCACCGCCCAGATCGCCATGTTCGACGAGCTGATCCGCCACGTGGACACGACCGACGACCAGGCTCTGAAGTTCTACGCCCGCCTGTTCGCGACCACCGCGTACATCTATGGTGGCGAGCCGGTCCGTGCCTTCCCGTCCTTCTCCTGGTGTGTGGCCGATTTCGATCGGAACCCGAGTCCCTACCACGAGGGCGGGACACACAACCTGCTGTGGCTGTTCAAGAACATGGTCCACTCGATGACCAGGTTCCCGGAGCTGCCGCTCGAGCGCACCTACGCGGTCCTCGACGACATGGAGCGGCGGTACAGGGAGAGCGGTCACGGCCTGCAGCCGGTGTACAAGCATCGATACCTTGTCGCCTCGCACGTCGGGCTGACCGAGGAGGCGGACGAGTGGTTCCGCAAGTGGCAGGCCGCGCCACGGAACCGGCTCTCCGACTGCGCCGGTTGTGACCCGACCACGCTGGTCAGCCACCTTGCGGACGAGGGCCGCTTCGAGGAGGCCGCCGAGCTGGCCGCCCCGGTGCTCGCCGGTGACCTGTCCTGTTCCGAGCAACCGCAGAGCATCCTCAGCGAGCTGATGGAGGTCTATCTGAAGACCGGCAGGCCGTCGGAGGCCGCCGACGCGCATCGCCGGTCCTATTTGGTCGAACGCAACAATCTCGCCGATCTGTGGGGAATCGGTGACCACATCACCTTCTGTTCCCGCACCGGTAACGAGCACCGTGGCCTGGAGATCCTGCAGCGCCACATCGATTGGCTGGACCGTGCGCCCTCGCCCGCCGCCGCGATGAACTTCGCCGCCAGTGCGGTGCAGCTGCTGCGCCGGCTCGAGAAGATCGGGCACGGCCACGCGACGGTACGCCGGGCGGGCCGGCCGGATGCCACGGCGGCCGAGCTGGCCCGGGAACTGGAGACGTTCGCGCTGGATCTGGCAGCCCGGTTCGACGCCCGTAACGGCACCGATCACCAGAGCACGGTGATCCGGGAGGTGATGAGCGAGGAGCCGTATGGCATCGAGTTCAACCTGTCACCCACAGCCCGGCGAACCGATGAGGTGACCGTGGCTCCGGTGGTGACGAAGGCGCCGGAACTCAGCCTCACAGCCACCGCCGAGGAGCTGATCGAGCTGGGCGAGCGGTACTCCGCCGAGGACCGGACCGACGCCCTGCAGGCGGTGCTGGACGCCCACGACGCCCGATTCGGTGAGCCTGAGGAACCCGCGCTGGCGGCGCGGCTGTGGTCGCTGCGCGGGGCAGCCCTGCCGGACGAGGCGATCGAGGAGACCGCGACCGCCTGGACACGTGCGGCCGAGCTGTTCACCGCGGCCGATGACGTGACCGAGGCGAGTGCGATGCATGCCAGGCTCGCCGTCCAGCAGGCCATGCACGGCGAGGCGACCGAGGAGCAGCTGGCCGTCGTCGAGGCCGACGTGGCTGCGCAGGACGACCCGGGCGCGACGGCGGACGCGTTGATCCGCCTGGCTCAGATGTACCGCGTCCTGGATCGGCTCGACGATGCCGATGAGGCCGTGGACCGCGCCGATCGGATCGCCGCGGAACTCGGCGAGGAACGCCGGTTGGCCTATCACGCGATGATCCGGGCGCAGAACCGGATGATGGCGGGCCGCGGTGAGGAGGCCGTCGAGGCGGCCCGTCGTGCGTGGGCGTTCTACTCCGAGCACGGTCCGGTCCGGGAGCAGGCCCTGTCGGGCATGGTGCTGGGGCAGGTCACCGACGACCCCGAGGAGGCGGTGGCCACCCTCGGCGCCGCCCTGGCCTTCGGGCTGCCCGGAGCCGCCCTGCCCGCCCGGGTGCGGCGGGGACGGGCGCTGCTGCAGCTCGGCCGTCCCGACCGGGCGATCGATGACTTCGTCGAGGCGGTCGCGCTGTGTACGGAGGCCGCGGCGGCCGAGGCCGGTCCGGACGTGGGCGCGCTGTTCGCCCGGCAGGAGCTGGCCCAGGCGTATCACCAGGCGGACCGTCCGGCGGAGGCGGCCGAGGTGGCCGAGGAGGCGCTGCTCGGCTTCGAGCGTCTCGCCCTTCAGGAGCCGGCCGGCAACACCCGCTTCCTGCTCGCCGCGATCTACCGTGATCTCGGTGACAACGACCGGGCGCTGACGATCTATCGGGACCTGATCGAGGAGCTGGTGGACAACCCGGCCGGTCGCGGCCAGGTCGCCGAGCTGGCCGGTCAGCTGCTCTACGACATGGACCGCGACAGCGAGGCTGCGCTGACCTTCCGGGCGTCGGCCGAGGCTTTGCGTGAGGCCGGTGACCTCGCGGCCGAATTGCGGCTGCTGCGCAGGCGGCTGATGGCGCACAACTACGCCGACGAGGTGCCCGAGGCGGAGGAGGTCATCGAGCTGGCCGCCCGGAGATACGCGGAGTTGCCCGCTGAGCTGGCCGCGGAGCCCACTGTGATCTGGGACCGGTCCGTCTTCGCCTTCGAGATCGGCAATCTGCTGATGCGCCGCGGCCGCTATGCGGAGGCCGTGCCGCATCTGCGCGGTGCGCCGGAGAACCTTCGCGGCATCGGTGCCGTGGATGATGCCGATCGGGTGGAGGGGATGCTGGCCGAGGCGCTGATGCGATCGGGCTCTCTGGAGGATGCGGAGCGCATCCTGGGCGCTCTGCTGAAGCGTATGCGGCCGGACGCACCGACCCGGGACCTGGCCACCAGGCTTTATGACGAGGTCCACACGGCGATAACTGGGCTGAACGATCGTTAAGTAGGGGGTTGACACCGGGTTACAGTTGCCAGGTGACGACGGTAGATCAGCGGAACCGGACCACCCCGCCGGCTCCGAGGCGGCGGTCGCGCCGCGACGAGATTCTGGAGATCGCGGTCGGGCTGTTCGCCTCCCGCGGCTACCACGGCGTGTCGATGGACGACATCGGCTCGGCTGCCGGCGTCACCGGCCCAGCGCTCTACCACCACTTCGCCGGCAAGGAGGCGATGCTGGTGGCCGCGCTCATCCCGGTCAGCGAGGGGCTGCTGGACGGCGGTAAGGAACGTGTCGGCCGGCATCCGGACGACGCGCAGGCGGCGCTGGCCGACCTGATCGACTTCCACGTCGACTTCGCGCTGGCCAATCCCGCGGTCATCGCCCTGCACCTGCACGAGCTGGACCGGTTGCCGGAGGATCCGCGCCGGCAGATCCGGCGACTGCAGCGCCTCTACGTCGAGGAGTGGGTGAGCGTGCTGTCACGGGTCCGCCCGGAGCTGCCCGCTCCTGAGGCCCGGGTGCTCGCCCACGCGGCTTTCGGCCTGATGAACTCGACACCGTTCCTGGGCGGTGAGGTCGACCGGGTGCGCCGCGCCGCCCTGCTGAGGGACGCGACGATCCACGCCCTGATCGGCCGCTGACTACACAAGTTCCCGTGTGATTCTCAACGCGCTTTCCCGCGCTTAGTTTTCCGATTTGTCCGCGTGACTTTCCGCGCGCTCCCGTCGTTACCAATACCGAGTGACCAATACCCACCTGTTCCGGAACTTCATGGCGAACAGGTCCAATCGGTCACAGGGTCGACGACGAGGGGTAGATCATGACGGGTCGGGAGGTCGGGCGCGACGAGCGCACCGCACGCCGGTCCTCGGCGATCACCCACGGCGGCTCCCCGCTCATGCCGTCCCACAGCCAGGGGGCGGAGCGGCGGCCGGAGCGCCGCGCGGAACACACCGAATCCCGGTGGCACCCGCGTGCACACGTCGTCGGCGTACTGGCCGAGCACGAACCCGCGGTCGAACGATCTCCTAGAAGCGGCTGCCCAGCCGCCGGAGTCCGTCGGCGCGCTGCCGCGTACGGCGACCGCACCCCCGCGTGCCAGCGGGGGCACGGCGGACGACCGGGCGCTGCCCGTGCCGTCGGGGACCGTGAAACACCTCGCTGACGCTTCGTAGAGCGTACGGGCCGCACGATTCCCCAACCGTTTGCGAACAAGCGGCGAATCGTGCGCGGGCTCGAGGACTTTTCCTTCACCGCAGCTCGAAGCGTCACCTCGTGGGCGCGCGTCGACAGGCGGAGTCAGGGCTGGAGAAACCGCGCCAGGGCACCGCTGCGCCCGAAAACGGGGACTCAACTGAATACGCGCATTTCATTGCTGACCATTTGTGAAAGGCATCCCTTTCTGATGAAGAAGACTTGGGTTCGTAAGACTCTGAGTGTCGGGGTCCTCGCCGCGGGCGCTCTGCTGCTCGCGCCGGCCGCCATGGCGCAGGCCGACGTCGACCAGGCCACCTTCGGCAACTTCGGAACCCTGAACGGCACCCAGGTGGCCATCCCGGTCACCGTGCCGGTGAACCTGGTCGGCAACTCGGCCGGCGTCCTGGGCCAGGCGCAGAGCTTCGGCGTGGGCGCCAACCAGGTCGAGAGCGGCCGCAACGGCTCCGGGACCCGTCAGGCCTCGTTCCAGAACAAGGGCACCCTGAACGGCACCCAGGTCGCGGTTCCGATCACCGTCCCGGTCAACGTCTCCGGCAACGCGGCCGCAGTCGGTGGCAAGGCGAGCGCCACCGGTGTCTCCGCCAACCGGGTCGAGAGCACCAAGGCCACCGAGCACGGCTGGGGTGGCGGCATCGGCGGTGGCACCACCGACCAGGTCAGCTTCGGCAACTACGGCACCCTGAACGGCACGCAGGTGGCAGTGCCGGTCACCATCCCGGTCAACGCGTGCGGCAACTCGCTCGCCCTGGTCGGTGCGGCCAACTCGTTCGGCGCCTGTGCCAACCAGGTCGGCCCGACCTTCGCCCGCAAGGCCCCGCACGTGGCCGAGAGCAAGGGCAAGAAGGCCGCCAAGCGGACCGAGAGCGGTTCGTGGGTGTGGCCGGCCGCCGCGGTCAACCAGGCCACCTGGGGTAACCACGGCACCCTGAACGGCACCCAGTTCGCGGCGCCGATCACCGTTCCGGTCAACGCGTGCGGCAACTCGCTCGGTGTGCTCGGCTACGCCAGCGCGTTCGGTGCCTGCGCGAACCACGTCGGCGGCGGTGTCGCCTACCAGAAGCCGGCCCAGTGGGTGAAGCCGCTCGTCCCGGTCTACCCCGTCTACCCGGGTCACGGCTTCGGCAACGACTGCGACGACTGGAAGGGCCACAAGGGCCACCAGGGCAACCCCAAGGACAACTGCGGCAAGGACGACGACGGCAACGTCCGCGGTGACCAGGGTGGCTACAACGACGGAAACGTCAAGGGCGACAACGGTGGGTACGGCCAGGGCGGCAACCGCGGCAACGACGAGTACCCGGCCGACGACGCCGACGAGTACCCGGCCGACGAGTACCCGGCTGTCGACGACGACAAGGGCTACGTCAGCCCGGACAAGTACGGCGACAAGGTCGGCGGCCGTAGCGCCGAGAACTCCCCGGTGGCGGGTCTGACCCGTGACCTCGGTGGCGTCGGCACCGCCGGTCTGGGTGGTCTGGACCTGCTGAACACGCTGCGCTGAACCCGCGTAGCGGAATACCGGGTTGCGCCGGTCCCGGGCGCGACTCGCGTCGGCTCCCTCAGGTGCCGATGACCGCCGGCGCTACTCCACGGTGCCGGTAGCAGTGAAAACGGACGGGAGTCCCCAGTGCTGGGGGCTCCCGTTCGCCGTTGCCCCGGTCCACAGAGTGAGATAGCCTAACGCTCGTTAAGTTCGGCGTCTCGGATGCGGATGCGAGGGTTGAGATGGTCGACTTCCGGCTCGACAAAGAATACGAAGAGTTACGGGACAGTGTCCGGCAGTTCGCCCGCGAACAGGTCGCTCCGGTCATCGCCGAGCACTACGAGAAGAAGACCTTCCCGTACGAAGTCATCCGCCAGATGGGCAGCATGGGACTTTTCGGGCTGCCCTTCCCCGAGGAGCACGGCGGGATGGGCGGCGACTACTTTGCGCTCTGCCTGGCTCTCGAAGAACTGGCGAGGGTGGACAGCTCGGTCGCGATCACCCTGGAGGCGGCGGTCTCGCTCGGCGCCATGCCGATCTATCGTTTCGGCACCGACGAGCAGCGCAAACAGTGGCTGCCCCGGCTGACCAGCGGTGAGGCGCTCGCGGCGTTCGGCCTTACCGAACCCGGCGCCGGATCGGACGCCTCCGGCACGCTGACCCGGGCGGTGCTCGACGAGAACACCGGCGAATGGGTGATCAACGGAACCAAGGCGTTCATCACGAACTCCGGCACCGACATCACCTGTCTGGTCAACGTGATGGCGGTGACCGGCACGAATCCGGACGGCAGCAAGGAGTTGTCGACCATCATCGTGCCGTCGGGGACCCCGGGCTTCACCGTGGCGCCCGGCTACTCCAAGGTCGGCTGGTGCGCGTCGGACACCCACGAGCTTTCCTTCGATGACGTACGGGTTCCGGCCGCCAACCTGCTCGGCGAGCGCGGCCGGGGGTACGCCCAGTTCCTGCGCATCCTCGACGAGGGCAGGATCGCGATCGCCGCGCTCTCGGTCGGCCTGGCCCAGGGGTGCGTCGACGAGTCGGTGACCTACGCGAAGAACCGCAGCGCCTTCGGGCACCCGATCAGCGACTACCAAGCGGTCAAGTTCCTGATCGCCGACATGGACCTGCGTGCGCACACGGCGCGGCTCGGCTACTACGACGCCGCCTCGCGGATGCTCGCCGGCGACGACTTCAAGCGGTACGCCGCGATCGCCAAGCTGAACGCCAGCAACGCGGCCATGGAGAACAGTCGCTGGGCCACCCAGGTGCACGGCGGCTACGGCTTCATGAACGAGTCGGCGGTCGGCCGGTTCTATCGGGACGCCAAGATCCTCGAGGTGGGCGAGGGCACGTCCGAGGTGCAACGCATGCTCATCGCCCGGGGCCTCGGGCTGTAGATCTCAAGGTCGTCAGGCGGGCAGTGCGGTCTCCGCGCTGCCCGCCGTCGCGCATGGGTTGACCGCGTCGCGGATCGTGCGCAGGGAGTCGAGCAGCTCGGCGAGTCTCGCCTCGGGCAGCAGACCCACATACCACCGCTGGACCAGCTCGAGGTGCCCCGGCAGGACGTCGGAGAGCCGCTGCATGCCGGCGTCGGTGATCACCGCGTAGGAACTACGCCGGTCGCTGGGGCACGCCTCCCGGCGGACCAGGCCGGTGCGCTCCATCCGGTCCACGACCCGGGTGACGCCGCTCGTGGACAGCGTGGTCTGCCCTGCCAGGTCGGTCATCCGCAGGTGGTTGCCGGGGGACCGGGCGAGCCGCATCAGCACCTCGAACTCCACCTGTGACAGGCGGTGCTCCTCGAACTGCGCGGCGAGCCGGTTCATCAATCCCGTGTACGCCTCCGCGAGCAGTCCGACTGCGGTGAGGCGTGGGTCGTCCAGGTCCTTGTTCACGAGGTCGACTCTAGCAGGCACTTGACAGGAGGAATATTGTCGAGCATATAGTTGCTCCGTCAGACAAGCATCCCGCAGAGCTTCGAGAGAAGGCAGTGTCATGACCGTCAGCACCCGTGAGTTCGAAGGCCTCCAGATCCCCGCCGCCGGCACCTACGAGCTGGACGCGGCGCACAAGCGGGTCGGCTTCGTGGTGAAGCACCTCATGGTGAGCAAGGTCCGCGGCCAGTTCGCCGAGGCCACCGCCACGATCGTCGTCGGCGAGAACCCGCTCGACTCCTCGGTCACCGCCACCATCAAGACCGGCAGCGTCGAGACCGGTCAGGTCGATCGGGACAACCACCTCCGCACCGGCGACTTCTTCGAGGTGGAGAAGTACCCGACCATGGAGTTCCGCAGCACCGGTGTGAAGTCGCACGCCGGCGCCGAGTTCGTACTCGACGGTGAGCTCACCATCAAGGACGTGACCCGGCCGGTCGAGCTGGTCGTCGAGTTCGAGGGCGCCACCACCAGCCCGTACGGGCAGCATGTCTTCGGTTTCAGCGCGCACACCGAGATCGACCGCGACGACTGGGGTCTGTCCTGGAACGTCGCCCTGGAGTCCGGTGGCTTCATGGTCAGCAAGAAGGTGAAGATCGAGATCGAGGGCGAGGCCGTCCTGCAGCAGCCGGCCGCCTGACGATCCACACTCGACAGCGCCGCCCGGGGATCCGGGCGGCGCTTTTCGAATCTCTGGCGGTCCTCTGCCCGAGATGGCAGGGTGAACCGAGCGCATGCGTTCGGTCACAGAGCGGTGATCGACGTCGGTTTCGTCCTCAGCCGTCCCGGGAGGGCACATGGGCAAGGATCTGGTGACCGCCGTCTTCTCGCCGCACGACCGGGTGCTCTTTCGCCGGAAGGTACGTGACTGCCTCGACGTGCTGGCGGGGATGCTGGACTCCGAACCGTTCGAGACGGACGGACCGACCACCGGCCTGGAGATCGAGATCAACCTGGTCGACGCGGACGCCGGCCCGGCCATGCGCAACGCCGAGATCCTCGCCGACCTCGACGATCCACGCTTCCAGCCCGAGCTCGGTCGCTTCAACCTCGAACTCAACGTGCCACCCCGGCGACTGGCCGGCTCGGGACTGGCCGAGTTCGAGGAGGACATATTGGATGCACTGCGCGGTGCGTCCGAGTGCGCCCGCAAGGACGAATGCCATCTGCTGCTGATCGGCATGCTGCCCACCCTCGCCCCGGATCACCTGGTGCTCGCCAACCTCTCCGACAACGAGCGGTTCCGGGCCTTGGACGCCGAGATCGCCGGGGCCCGCGGTGACGACTTCCGAATCCGGATCGACGGCACGGAGAACCTCGTGAGCAGCAGCGACACCATCGCGCCGGAAGCGTCGTGCACCAGCACCCAGTTCCATATCCAGGTCGCACCGGAGAATTTCGGGCGCTACTGGAACGCCTCTCAGGCCGTCGCCGGTGTGCAACTGGCGCTCGGCGCGAACTCGCCGTTCCTCTACGGCCGCCGGCTGTGGGCCGAGACCCGGATCCCGTTCTTCGAGCAGGCCACCGATGCGCGGCCGGAGGAATTCAGCGCGCAGGGGGTCCGTCCCCGGGTCTGGTTCGGCGATCGCTGGATCGACTCGGTCCTCGACCTCTACGAGGAGAACCTCAGGTACTTCCCGCCCCTGCTGCCGGAACTCAGCGAGGAGGACCCGGCCGCGACCCTCGCCTCCGGCGGCATTCCCCAGCTGTACGAGCTACGCCTGCACAACGGCACGGTGTATCGCTGGAACCGTCCCGTCTACGACGTCTCCGGCGGCCGCCCGCACCTGCGGGTGGAGAACCGGGTCCTGCCGGCCGGCCCCTCCGTCGCCGATCTGGTCGCCAACGCGGCGTTCTACTTCGGACTGGTGCGCCAGCTCGCCGAGGAGGACCCGCCGGTCTGGGCCTGTCTCGGGTTCGGCACCGCCGAGGCGAACTTCCGGGCCGGCGCCCGGGACGGCATCGCGGCACGTCTGACGTGGCCCGGTCTGGGTGAGGTGCCGGTCACCACCCTGGTCCGCGACGTGCTGCTGCCGCGGGCGCGAGCCGGGCTGGACCGACTGGGCGTGAACCCGGCTGAGCGCGACCGGCTGCTCGGGATCATCGACGACCGCTGCCGGACCGGCCGTAACGGCGCCACGTGGCAGACCGGAGCGGTTCACGCCGCCGAACAGCGCGGCCTGGACCGCGCGGCCGCGCTGCGCGAGATGACGCAGCGCTATCTCGAGTACCAGCGGTCGAACGAGCCGGTCCACACCTGGCCGGTCTGAACGCGCCTACTTGTCGGAAGCTGGTTTGTCCGGGTTGATCCGAGCGATCGTCGGGTTCGCCGGTGGCGGTGTAATGGTCTGACGAGGCGTTTCACCGTTGCCGTTCTTGCGCTTCGCCGGCGGACGGCCGGACGGCTTCGCGGCCGCGGCGATCTCCGGGTCGACGACCGGCGGCGTGGCCGGCTTCTCCGGGACGGTCGCCCGCTGAACCGGCGCCGTCGCGCGCCCGGTCGGCTTCGGCTTCGGCGTCTCCCTGACCTGCGTCGGCGCCTCGGCCTGCTGCGGCGCGGCGGGCAGGGCCGGCTTCTCGGCACGGTCGAGCCGGTTGCGCCAGCCCTTCCCGACACCCACGGCAAGCGCGGAGCCACCGATCCCGGCGAGAACGGCATAGGGAGCGATGAGGTACGCCGACTGGAGCGGCCCCATCGCAGCGGTCAACTGTGGAGCGAGCGTGAGGAACGAGAACGCCACGAGAAGCGGCCCGACCGCACCGGAGATCGCCGTACCCAGTCCGAACTCGCCCCGTGCCACCGCAGGACCGGCCGCGATGAGGCCGATGGCGAACGCCGCACCCAGGGTCAGCAGCGCACTCGGCCAATAGATCCCGCCGTACTGGAACGGGTTGACCGACTCGGCGAACTGCCAGCTGGTCAGATAGGTGGCGGACTCACCCCCGCCGGCCAGCTCGGCCACCACACCGGCGATCGCGAGGGCCCAGAGCCAGAGGGCTGTCCCGATCAGATTGACCGCGACCGGGCCGGACGACACCGCCCAGAACGCGATCACCAGGCCCGCGAGCAGACCGGCCAGCGCGTGACCACCGGCCACCAGCTGCGGTGAGAGGGTGTCGTCGCGGACCGCCTCACGCGCCGGCAATGCCACCAGGGCGACCGAGACGAGCGCGCCGAGTGCCGAGGAGACCGCCAGCGCGAACCGCCAGAGCGCACGCCACCGGCCGGGGTGACCCGCGCGGAGCCGCCCCGCGATCACCGCGCCGAGCACGGTCGCGCTCGCCGTGATCCAGGTGGCCCAGCCGAGACTGCCCAGCCAGACGCTGTCCGCCGCGGTGGCGGTCACCGGCCAGGCGATGACGCCCAGTCCGTATCCCAGACCCAGTTGCGCCGCGCCGGCGCCGGCCGCGATCCCGGCCGCCGTGGCGGCTTGTGATGTCCAGCCCTTGTCGGCCATGTCGCGCACTGTACTGGTCACCGCCGATGTCTGGGAAATGCTCCGCGGAGGTTGCTTTCCGCTGGTGGAAACCACACCGGTCCCGCATGATTCGATACCTTGACGCTGCGATGAGCGCGGATGTACGGAGCGGAAGGAACGCGGTGATGCCCGAGGAGCGCGATTCCGATCCCGTAGAAGACCGTCCAGAACCGGACGATCGTGACCGCGACGTGTGGACCGGCCGCGCCGGTGTCCGCCCGCACGGTGCCGTACCCCGTGATCCGTACGACGAGGAGGGCGACTGGGCCGACCGCGGACGCCCCGAGCCGTCCGGCCGCTGGTGGACACCGATCGCGGTCGGCAGCATCTCGCTCGTGCTCCTCACCCTTCTGGGGTTCGGGGTCGTGCTGATCGCGCAGAACCTCGGCGACGACACGGAGACACCGCAGGACACTCCTACGGCCGCTCAGCTTCCGACTGCGACGGGTCCTGGTGTCGCCACACCCGAGCCGGCGGTCACCGCGACGACGACTGAGCCCGCCGACCAGGAGGTCAACGTTCCGGCATTGCGTGGCATGCCGCTGGCGGACGCGCAGGCGGCACTGACCCGTAGCAATCTGGGATGGCGGGTGATCCGGCGGGAGAGCGACGCTGAGCCGGACACGGTGATCGACTGTGATCCCGCGGAAGGCCAACAGGTGCCCTCGGACACCCGGGTGACTCTGATCGTTGCCGCTGGGAGGGCGGGCACGCCGACATCGTCGACGCCCGTGACTACCACGCCCTCGATCGGCGTTTCCGACTAGCGGTTGGTGGTACGGACCGCCCGCGTGGGGAGAACCCCGGGACGCGTGGCGGGCTGGCGAGCGTTGCGTACTCGCGGGTCGGGTGCCTTTCCGACCGGGCGCAGGCCGTTGACCTGGACGAAGATGGATCGGCGTTCGACCGCGTCACCGGCCGAGTTCAGTTCGTAGCCGTCCAGCCAGACCCAGCCCTCATACGTCGGCCAGTCGTGGACCCGGATGACCCGGAACAGCATCGGTGATGCGAATTGGACGCTCGCCGCCTTCGTCACGTGGATGACATCACCGGACCGAGGTAAAACCACGTCATCTCCTGCCCTGAGACTCGTGTGGAGGATTTGGTGACAAGTGCATCAGTTTGCCGTCTGAGTGCACTTTGCAAGCCTTCGACTGATAGGACCATCGAAGGTGGTTGCGGAACGTCACTATCGCCGAACAACCCCACCCGTGTCAGGGCGAAAGTCCAAATCGGACTTCCCGAGGCTCGGCGCCCCGTGTTGGACGTCGTCTTGGTGCGTTTTGCCTGTCTTGCCCACGTCCCTCAAGAACATTAAGTGACGCTGGCCATACGGAAAGATTGCACCACCAGTCCCGTCGATGCAAGTTGCATGTCACGCTTCCGTGATTCTCCGTGATCATCCACTGTGCTTGAAGGATCATGGGCGGGTCGGGAGACTGGGCAGGTGAATCGACGCCGCAGTCCCACCCTTCGTCGACGCCGCCTCGGTGTGGAACTGCGCAGACATCGTGAGGCGGCCGGCGTGACCATCGACGTGGTGGCTGAGCGGCTTGGCTGCTCGACGTCCAAGATATCCCGCATTGAGACCGGGCATACCAACGCCAGCGCGACTGACGTAAGCGACATGTTGTTGTTTTACGGCGCTAATCCGGACATTGTGGAAAGTCTCGTCGGAATTGCTCGAGACGGTCGCCAGCGTGGCTGGTGGCACCCCTACTCAACCGTCCTGAACAGCACTTATGTCGACTTCGAGGCCGGTGCTAGATCAATTCGGACATATGAACAGCAGGTCATTCCGGGCCTGTTGCAGAGTGAGGAGTACGCGGCGGCTCTCATTGGATCCGCCCGATGGGATGACACCGATCAGAGAATCGCGCAACGGGTCCGCGTCCGCATGCAACGCCAGTCGTTGTTGATTCAGGACGATCCAATCGATCTCTGGGTGGTGCTCGATGAAGCGGTGGTGAGTCGGCCGGTCGGTGGCGACACGGTCATGCGCGAGCAGTTGCGACATCTGCTCGACTCGGCCCGCCTGCCGAACGTGACTCTCCAGATCCTGCCGTTCGCCGTCGGTGCACATGCCGCGATGGACGGTGCGTTCGCGATCCTCGACTTCCCCACGGACGGAGACCCCGCCCTGGTGTTCGCCGAGAACGCGGCCGGTGGGGTCTTCCTGGAGAAGGACGACGAACTCCGCAAGTACCGGGAGGTGTTCGACACCATCCGGGACGCAGCCCTGGATCCGGAGGCGTCCAGCGACATGATCGAGATGCTGGTAGAGGAGCCATTGTGGAAATCGAGGCGAAGGGCCTCCGAGTCGATCTGAACCACGCACAGTGGTTCAAGAGCACGCGAAGCGGCCCCAACTGCGACAACTGTGTTGAGGTCGCGTTCGTCGGCGAGGCGATCGCGGTGCGGGACTCGAAGAACCCGACCGGACCGGCACTGATCTTCACGTCGGCCGAGTGGGACGCGTTCGTGGGTGGTGCCAAGGACGGCGAGTTCGACCTCTGAGAAACATCGGCACGGCCGGCACGGCGATCTGATCCGCCGGGGCCGGCCGTTGCTATTTGCCCGATTCTGCCGTCGCCTGTGTACGACCCGCCTCGTTGAAATGTCCAAGCGCGGACCGGACCGCGCTGTGGGCCGGGACACATCACCGGCTGTGTCACACCGCTGTCTCACAACGATCGAGACAGCGGTACGCCACAGCCCGAACGAGGCAAGGCAGACAGATGACGATTGGTTCCGAGAACCTCAGCAACGGTTCGTCGACGGCGCAGGACCGGTTCAGTGGCGGAGTGAGCGCGTACCGGCAGGGCCGGCGTGAGGCCCTGTCCACCGACAGCGACAGTGACCTCGTGCCGCGTAGCAGCTCAGGGCTGCCGACCCGGTCGCCAGGGCGGTCGCACAGCAGCATCGAGCCGACCAGCCCGCTGGATCGGGCCGCCAAGCTTCCCTCACTCGACCTGCAGGGTCTCAGTGACCCGGTCTTCTCGGCCACCGGCTGGACCGACTCCTCGAGCCAGTCCATGGCGGACCACCCGCTGTTGCGTGGTCTGCTGCTGGAGCTGCCGGCCCGCGGCACACTGCCGCCGTCGGAGTGGTTGGACCGCTGGTTCGAGGCGGCGCGCTCCATTCTGGAGCTGCTTTACGTTCAAGAGGCCAAGAAGCACTAGAACGCACGGCTGCCGCACTCCGCTTTCTTGGGCGCGCCGAGAAAGTAGTGTGCGGCAGCCGTGAAGATCGAGCTCAGCGGACGACGCCGGCCGGGATCTTCTCGCGGTCCCGGTCGAGCGGCGCCAGCACCAGCGGTGCGAGGCGGCTGTGCCGCAGGCCGGCCCGGATGCCGATCAGGGCGACCGCGAGGACGGTCGTGATCACCGCGATGCCTGCCACGGCGGTGGCCTGGCCACCCGGCAGGGCCACCGCGCCGGCCGCGATCGGCAGGCCGGCGAGCGCGGCCAGACCGGTCACTTGCAGCGGCGCCGCCAGCAACGGATGGGCGGCGGCTGCTCGCAGCGCCGGGGGAACCGGCGTGAGCGGCGCGGTCGCGAAAGCTCCGGAGCCCCGCCGGACCCAGCCGAGGCGACGGATGGTCGCGGTCAGCACCACGAAGGCCGGCACCGCCGGGAGCAGGGCGGCCGTGGGAGCTGCCGAGAGGCCCGGCACCATCCCCGAGATGATCGGCACCGCGGCAAACACCGCGACACCCGCGACGACGAGCGCGGAGAGGAGTCCGGCCCGGCGGCGGAGCTGACGGGCGGAACCGACGGCCGACATGCCGTCGGCCAGCATTCCGGCGGCGAGCCAGACTGCGGCGAGAATGCCGATCAGGATGACGTCCACAGCGGTGTTCACATCGACAGCGTTCACCGTTAACGCAACTTGCGAAACCGGGATATGCCCCGACGCTGAACCCTTACGGGTGTGAAGTTACGTTCAGTGCCTTCGCTGTCGCTGCATGTTGTGGAACCGGCGGACTATGTGGACAAAGTCCACAATCCGAGAGTGACGTGCACCTCACTGTCGGGATAAAGATCTTTTATGTCAGACGGCGAACTCGTGCACCGGCTCGGTCGCCGGGGCAGGCGGGGCCGCTTTCCACAGGCCGAGCTTCTGCGCGCCGAGGCGGCTCAGGTAGGCCGGGTTCAGCAGGATGTACCGCTTCCACAGCCGCTTCGGCTCGAGGCCGAGACGCCACAGCCACTCCAGTGCATACTTCTGCATCCACGCGGGCGGGTTCTTCAGCAGGCCGGCGTGGTAGTCGAACGCGGCACCGACGGCCAGCAGCGGCATGTCCAGCAGCGGCCGCATCGCGTAGGTGAAGATCTCCTGCCGCGGGCAGCCCAGCCCGACCAGCACGATCCGAGCCCCGGACGCCTTGATCCGCTCGGCGATCGCCTCCGGCTCGCCCGGCTGTGACTTACGGAACTTCGAGGCCTCCACGCCGGCGATCTTCAGCGCCGGGAACATTCCCTGCAGGGCCGGAACGAGTCTCTCGAGGGTCGGCTCCGTCGAGCCGTACAGATAAATCGGCAGACCCTCGGCGGCGGCCTGCTCGACCACCTTCAGGGTCAGCGTCGGTCCATACACCCGGTCAGCGAGTCCAGCGCCGTGCAGCGTATTGAGCGCCCACCGAACGGGCTGGCCATCGGGGGTGACGAGGTCGAAGGAGTTGAGCCGGGCGTTGTGAGCCGGATCCTCGACACCGGTCATGACCCCGTGCACGGCCAGAGCCGTCACAGCGAACCCACGGTGCTCCCGAGCAGCCTCGATGATCCGAGCCGTAGCAGTCGCATAGTCAGTCGCATCCACAAGCACACCGAGCACGTTGCGCTTGCCCTGCCCGACACCCGCACCAGTCGCCGTCACGACCGAACCCCACCCCTGAAGACCGAATAAGGCGGCGAGCATAGCGCTCCACACACCTTCACCTGAAAGTGAACGCCAACCCCACATCAACCATCAGCCAGGAAAGGCCGGTCGACAATCCCCGAACAGTGTCAGTACGCGCTGGGCGTACACCCGCAGGGTTTGTATGCAGCCCAACCGCCAACAGCGCCGAACCGCAAAACCGCGCCCACCCCAGGACCACCCAGGCCCACCGCAACCGGACCACTCACCGCGCCCACCGCGGCCCACCGCAACCGGACCATTCACCGCGCCCACCGCGGCCCACCGCAACCGGACCACTCACCGCGCCCACCGCGGCCCACCGCAACCGGACCACTCACCGCGCCCACCGTGATGCGGGGTTCCCGGGGGCTCGGCCCACGGGGTAGAAAAGACGAGAGCGACCCGAGTCCGCGCTTTCCGCGGACAGGGTCGCCCAATTCGATCTCGTGGGGATGGGGGGAGTTGAACCCCCACGTCCTTTCGGACACACGGACCTGAACCGTGCGCGTCTGCCATTCCGCCACATCCCCATGTGACTTGCCGCCAAGATCATACATCTGATCTTTTTGGCTTGAAGCGGACCGTCGGGCCTGCTTCTTGTTACTGGCTGCGACAGACTACGCTGTCGCACGTCACCTAGCGAGTTGATATCGCCCCGGCAACGGAGGAAACATTAGCACGGCGTTGCGGGGCGCCATACGAGGGTCAGAAGTGCCGGCTGCTCTTGGGCTACAGATGCGCAAGCGGTCGCCGGATACCATCATGTCCTCGGAACCCGAGGAGGAGCCGGTGAGCGTGCTGCAGCGCTTTGAGAAGCGATTGGAAGGCCTGGTCGAAGGGGCCTTCGCCAAGGTCTTCAAGGGTGTCGTGCACCCTGTGGAGATCCTGAATGCCATGCAGCGGGAGGCCGAGGCGCACAAGGCCATCCTGGCCGGTGGTCGCACTCTCGTGCCCAACCGCTATGTGATCGATCTGTCGCCCTACGACCACAGTCGGCTCGCGCCGTACGCGGCCGCTCTGGCGCAGGAGCTGGCGCAGTCCCAGGCCGAGTTCATCGGTGAGCAGGCCTGGACCGTCTACGGCGACGTGATCGTCGAGATCGAGCGTGGAGACGGCCTGGACACGGGCATGTTCCGTGTCACGGCGGAGGTCTACACCGGCGGCGAGGTCGCCCCGGTGCAGCAGCCCGCCTACGACGCCGGCCCGCAGTATTCGCCGTACGACCAGCAGGGTGGCTACCAGCAGCACCACGGTGGTCACGGCGGTCCACGCAGCGTCGGGCTGGTCTCCGGTGACGGGCGGACCTACCCGCTGCAGATGGGCTCGACCGTGATCGGCCGTGGTGACCAGGCGAACCTGCGCCTGCCCGACGTCGGTATCTCGCGTCGGCACGCCCGGCTCGACTACGACGGCAATCAGGTCGTGCTGACCGACCTGGGCTCGACGAACGGCACCATGGTCAACGGCCAGCGGGTGTCCGCCGTCGCGCTCAACCCGGGCGACATGATTCAGCTCGGCACGACCACGCTCACCTTCCGAGTGGACGGCTAGCCACCTTGCCCGAATTCGTCCTCACCGTCGCCCGCTTCGGATTTCTCATCCTTCTGTGGATCTTCGTGTTCACGGTGGTCGGGGTGATCCGGCGGGATCTCTTCGCAGGTGGCCGGACCAAGAGCATCGTCGCCAGCCCTCGGGGGGTGGGTGGCGCGGTGCTCCAGGGCCGGCCGGCGAAGGCGAAACGCGGTAAGGCAGCGCGGCAACTGGTCGTGACTGCCGGCAACCTGGCCGGCACGAGAATCACTCTCGGTGAAGCAATGATCACGATCGGTCGGGCCGAGGATTCGACGCTCGTCATCACGGATGACTTCGCGTCGGCCCGCCACGCCCGCCTGGTGCCCCGCGAGGGCCAGTGGTTCGTCGAGGACCTCGGCTCGACCAACGGCACCTACCTTGATCGCGGTAAGGTCTCCGGACCCACTCCAGTCCCCCTTGGCGTTCCGATCCGGATCGGGCGCACTTCTCTCGAGTTACGGCCATGACCCTGACCCTGCGCTATGCCGCTCAGAGCGACCGCGGTCTGATCCGAGACCTGAACCAGGACTCCGTCTACGCCGGTCCGCGACTTCTCGCTGTCGCGGACGGCATGGGCGGCATGGCCGCTGGTGACGTCGCGTCCAACATCGTCATCGCTGCGATGGCCCCTCTCGACGACGACGTCCCCGGGGACGCCATGGTCGACGCCCTGCGGCATGCCGTCGGGACCGCCAATCAGCAGCTCCGCGACACCGTCGACGCCAACCCTCAGCTGGAGGGGATGGGGACCACACTCACCGCGGTCCTCTTCTCCGGCAGCAAGTTCGGGATGGTGCACATCGGCGACTCCCGGGCCTACCTCCTGCGCAAGGGTGAGTTCGCGCAGATCACCAAGGACGACACGTACGTCCAGATGCTGGTCGACGAGGGCCGTGTCAGCCCGGAGGAGGCGAGCAGTCATCCACAGCGCTCGCTGCTCACCCGCGCGCTGGACGGGCGGGACATCGACCCCGAGTACTCGGTCCGCCAGGTCTTCAAGGGCGACCGCTACCTGATCTGCAGCGACGGGCTCTCCGGCGTGGTCAGCGGCGAGACGATCGCGCAGACCATGCGCGAGCTGACCGACCCGAAAGCGTGCGTCGAGCGGCTGGTGCAGCTGGCACTGCGCGGTGGCGGGCCGGACAACATCACGGTCATCATCGCCGACGCCATCGACAAGGACATCGTCGAGCAGGCCCCGATCGTGGGAGGCGCCGCGTCACTCGACCGGGGCAACACCACGGTCGCGGACAGCTCCACCTCGGCGGCGCGGGCCGCGGCTCTCAAGCCGCCACGTCCGGCGGCCCAGCCGGAGCCGGCGAACGGTTACGACCGCGACGCGGAGCCGGCCGGGCACCCGGTGCGGACTGTGCTGCTGGTCCTGGTGCTGCTCGCAGTGCTCGGCGGCGGTCTGTGGGCCGGCTGGCAGTACACCCAGGACCAGTACTACGTCGGCGCCACCGAGCAGGGGCAGCTGGCCATCTTCCGGGGAGTGCCCGGACAGGTCGCCGGTGTCGAGCTTTCGACGGTGAGCGAGACCAGCGCGGTTCGGCTGGACGACCTGACCACTGCCGCGCAGGACCGCGTCAAGCAAGGCATCCACGTCGCCGATCAGGCTGCCGCCCGGACCACGCTGACCGACCTGACGGCGGACGACCCGTCGAACGCGAACCTCAAGCCGGTCTGCACGCCTGCCGGCACGACGCCGTCGACCTCGGCGACACCGACTCGCCCGACCGGTGCGAGTGCGCCGGCCGCCTCCGCTCCGGCCGCCTCCGAAAACGCTCCGGCGACGACCGACCCGGTCGGGTGCCGGACCGTCGACTGAGCACGGCCTACACGTCTGGGGAAATTCTTGACCGCGTCCGCCGTACCGGCTCCCACGCCCACCTCCACGGGCGAGATGTCGCGTATCCGGGGATTGAAGACCCGCCGCAACGCCGAGCTCGGGCTGCTGGTGTTCGCCATGCTGCTCGTCGCGGCGTTCGGTGCGACGGTGGAGGCCAACCAGTTCGATGAGATCCGGCCGGGCTTCTGGTTGCCGGCCGCACTGATCGGAACGCTGTTCCTCGGCCTGCACATGGTGGTTCGGTTCACCGCGCCGTACGCCGACCCGGTGCTGCTGCCCGCGGTGGCCCTGATCAACGGTATCGGGGTGGCGTTCCTGCGCCGGCTCGACATCGCCCGGGCCATCGCGCAGGAGACGCCCGAGCCGGGGCTCTTCGCCGACACCAGTGGCCGTCAGCTGGCCTGGACATTGCTGTCGCTGGTGCTGGCCTCGGTGCTGCTGCTCGTGCTGCGCGATCACAAGATCATTTCGCGGTACGCCTACACGCTCGGCCTGGTCGGCATCGTGCTGATGATGATCCCGGCCGTGCTCCCGGAGGACTACTCCGAGGTCAACGGCGCGAAGATCTGGATCAAGTTCGGTGCGTTCTCGATCCAGCCCGGTGAGTTCGCCAAGCTCGCACTGGTCTCGTTCTTCGCGTACTACCTGGTCCGCAAGCGCGAGGTGCTGTCGCTGGCCAGCCACCGGTTCCTGGGCATCGACTTCCCGCGCGGCCGTGACCTCGGCCCGGTTCTGACGGTCTGGCTGTTCAGCCTCCTGGTCCTGGTCTTCGAGAAGGACCTCGGCACCGCGCTGCTCTACTTCGGTCTCTTCGTCGTGACGCTCTACGTCGCGACCGAGCGGTCCAGCTGGCTGATCATCGGCCTGCTCCTGTTCTTCGGCGGCGTCTACGTCGCCTACCTGCTGGGCGCCGCGATCGGCGGCCCCTTCGCGAACTTCTACGACCGCGCCGAGCTCTGGCTCGACCCGTTCTCCCAGGAGAACTACACACGGGAGAGCGGCAACAGCTACCAGCTCGTGCAGGGTCTGCTCGGTCTGGGCACGGGCGGGCTGTTCGGCACCGGCCCGGGCGCCGGATCACCGGGCAAGGTGCCGGAGGTCCGGACCGACTTCATCTTCGCCGGCCTCGGTGAGGAGATCGGTCTCTTCGGTCTCTCCGCGATCCTGATCATCTACCTGCTGATCGTGGAGCGCGGCCTGCACGCGGCCCTGGCGGTCCGGGACTCGTTCGGCAAGCTCGTCGCCGGTGGTCTCGCGTTCACTCTGGGCCTGCAGCTCTTCGTCATCCTCGGTGGCATCACCGGCCTGATCCCGCTGACGGGTCAGACCACCCCGTTCCTCTCGGCCGGTGGTTCGTCCCTGATGGCGAACTGGTTGTTGATCGCCATGCTGCTACGGATCTCGGACGCCGCACGGCGTCCCGCGAACACTCCCGCTGAACGGGCCGGCGGGCCCAAGAAGGCACCCACCCAGTTGCACGGCGCCATGACGGAGGTGATCAAGCCGTGAACGCCCCTCTCCGACGTGCCGGCGTCGTCGTCCTCGTCCTGTTCGCCCTGGTCTTCGGCAAGTTGAACTGGGTCCAGGCCTACAAAGCCGACGACTACCGCACCGACCCGCGTAACAACCGGGTCCAGGTCGCCGAGTACGAACGCCCCCGCGGCGCGATCGAGGCCGGCGGTCAGACGCTGGCCTCGAACACCGAGACCGAGGGCGAGCTGAAGTACCAGCGGATCTACCCGAAGAAGGAGATCTACGCGCCGGTCATCGGCTACAAGCCGGTCAACCTCGGTGCGACCGGTGTCGAGAACTTCGAGAACGACATCCTCTCCGGCTCCAGCGACAAGCTCTTCGCGGACCGGGTCAGCGACATGTTCACCGGTGACAAGACCGGTGGCGGCAACATCGTGCTGTCGTTGATCCCGGCTGCCCAGGAGAAGGCCTGGAAGGAGATGGTCAACAACGAGCGTGGGGTCAAGCGGGGCGCGGCGGTCGCGATCGACCCGACCACCGGGGCGGTCCAGGCGATGGTCTCGATGCCGAGCTACGACCCGAATCCGCTGGCCAGCCACGACGACAAGATCGCGGTGGCGGAGTACCGGAAGCTCGACTCGGAGAAGGGCCAGCCGCTGCTGAACCGGGCTGTTGCGAGCACCCTGCCGCCCGGCTCGGTCTTCAAGGTGATCATCTCGGCGGCGGCGCTGGAGTCCGGTGCCTACAAACTCGACACCGAGGTCCCGGCGGGCGCCGTCTACCAGGAGGGCGGTGCCACGATCCGCAACTCCGCGGACGAGGTCTGCCCCGGCGGCGAGATCACTCTCAAGGAAGCCCTCACCACGAGCTGTAACACCGCGTACTCGAGGATGGGCGTGAAGCTCGGCCGCGATGTGGTGATTGACACAGCGAAGAAGTTCGGCTTCGAGGACGAGTCGCTCCGTGTAGGAGACCTGGAGGACCTGAACACGGGCCTCAGCGTGGCGGCCAGCCGGACCGGCGCGATCGCCAACCAGGACGGCAGCGTCGACAAGGCGGCACTCGCCCAGTCGTCGCTCGGCCAGCGTGACGTGCGGATGACCCCGCTGCAGGGCGCGCTGATCGCCGCCACGGTGGCCAACGACGGCAAGCAGATGCGGCCCTACCTGGTGCAACAGCAACTGGACTCGGATCGGCGGTCGATCTACACCGCCAAGCCGAAGGTCCTGCGCGAGCCGGTCACCTCGGACGTCGCCGGCGGCCTCCGGGAGATGATGATCAGTGTCGTTCAGAACGGCACCGGTAAGAATGCCAAGATCAGTGGCTTCAGCGTCGGAGGCAAGACCGGCACCGCGCAGAACGCCGAGGGAGCCGACGACCACGGATGGTTCATCGGGTTCGCGTACGACAAGGACGGTAAGGCGGTGTCCGCGGTGTGCGTCATGCTGGAGAACGTGCCCGGTGGTCATGCGAGTGCCGAGGCAGCCCGCATCGCCGGGGAAATCATGAAGGCCGCCGGCCGGGGAGGGGACTGACATGATCCGCCCAGGGGTCATGCTCGGTGGGCGATACCGCTTGGAGGAGCGGATCGCCGGTGGCGGCATGGGTGATGTCTGGCGAGGCATCGACGACGTGCTCGGCCGTACGGTCGCCGTCAAGATCCTGCTGCCCGCTCTGCTCGACGAACCCGGCTTCGCCGAACGGTTCCGGGGCGAGGCGCGCACGATGGCGACCATCAACCACCCCGGCGTCGTGGACGTCTACGACTACGGCAGTGACCAGGAGATCGCCTTCCTGGTCATGGAGTACGTGGAGGGTGACGCGCTCTCCCGCACGCTGAGCCGGGTCGGCCGCCTGACTCCGGCGCGCACCATGGCGCTGGTCGCTCAGGCCGCCGACGCGTTGCAGGCGGCGCACGGCAACGGCATCGTCCACCGCGACGTCAAACCGGGCAATCTTCTGGTACGCCCGAACGGCACCCTGGTCCTGACGGACTTCGGTATCGCCCGTTCCGCCCTGGTCGGGCAGCTGACCGTGGCCGGCGCGGTGCTCGGCACGGCGTCCTACATCTCTCCGGAGCAGGCCGCTGGTGACGTCGCGACCGCCGCGTCCGATGTGTACGCCCTCGGCGTCGTCGCGTACCAGTGCCTCTCCGGCCATCGCCCGTTCGACGGGGCCACCCCGATCGAGATCGCGATGAAGCACGTCCGGGAGACTCCCCGCGCGCTGCCCGCCGACATCCCGCCCGCGGTCCGCGCGATCGTGGAACGGGCCATGGCCAAGGACCCGGCCGCTCGCTGGCCGAGCGCGTCGGCGATGGCCGCGGTGGCCCGGCAGGCGGCGTCCTCGCTGACCACCGCCCAGCAGCCGGTCGCCCAGCAGGCTCCCCCGCCGGTGCACAACTCGCGGCCGACGAGCGCACCGCCGAACCGTCCGCAGTCGGGTGGTCCCACCTCGGGCGCTGCCCGGGCGGCGGTCCCGCAGCGGCCCGTGTCGGGCGCCCGGGGCGCGGCGTCGGTCCCGTCGCCGCCGCAGATGGCGCAGCCGATGTCGCCGCCGGCACCTCCGCCCTACCGTCCGCAGTCGGGTCCGCCGGTCAACGCGTACCACGCTCCCGCTCCGGCTCCGAAGCAGGAGAGCTCGTTCGGCCGTCAGGTCCTGGTTGTTCTGGCCGTGGTGCTGGCGCTGCTGGTGCTGCTCTGCGCCGGTGTCATCTCTTTCCTGTTACGACAAAACAACGAGAACAACGCCTCAGGCAGCACGCTGGGTCATCACAGCAGCTCTGAGGCTATCCTCCGCTCGGGCGTGGTCGTCGACCCTGTGTCGGTGGCGTCGTACCGTCTTATGAAGGCCGATGCCCAGCTCGGCCGGTTCCGACCGAACGAAGGACGACAGACGTTATGACGGCCCAGGCCCGCCTGCTCGGTGGCAGGTATCAGGTCGGCGAGCTGCTCGGCTACGGCGGCATGGCCGAGGTGCACCGCGGCCGTGACCTTCGCCTCGGCCGCGACGTGGCCATCAAGATGCTCCGGACGGATCTGGCCCGTGACGCCACCTTCCAGGAGCGGTTCCGTCGTGAGGCCCAGAACTCCGCCGCCCTGAACCACCCCGCGATCGTCGCCGTCTACGACACGGGCGAGGAGATCTCCGCGACCGGGGAGAAACTTCCGTTCATCGTGATGGAGTTCGTCAACGGGCGGACCCTCAAGGAGGTCCTCGCCCAGGAGCAGCGGCTGCAGCCACGCCGCGCCCTGGAGATCACCGCCGACATCTGCGCGGCTCTGGAGTTCAGCCACCGGCACGGGATCATCCACCGGGACATCAAGCCCGGCAACGTGATGATCACGCAGAACGGCCAGGTCAAGGTGATGGACTTCGGCATCGCGCGGGCCCTGGCCAGCGGTGCCACCACGATGACGCAGACCAGCGCGGTCATCGGCACGGCGCAATATCTGTCACCCGAGCAGGCACGTGGCGAGTCGGTCGACGCCCGCTCCGATGTGTACGCGGCCGGCTGTGTCCTCTTCGAGCTGGTCATCGGCCACCCGCCGTTCGTCGGCGACAGCCCGGTGAGCGTGGCTTACCAGCACGTCCGCGAAGAGCCGAGGGTCCCGAGCTCGATCAACCGGGAGGTTCCGCCGGACGTCGACGCGATCGTCCTGAAGGCGCTCTCCAAGAACCCGCTCAACCGTTACCAGAGCTCCCAGGAGATGCGCGCCGACGCGCTGCGTGCCGTCTCCGGCCGTCCGGTGATGGCCACCCCGGTGATGAACCAGGCCGAGACCGTCGCGATGCAGGGCGGCCCCCGCCAGTGGCAGCCGCAGGGCGCCACCACGATGCAGCGGCCGATCCCGGCGACGATGGCTCCTCCGCAGAAACCGGAGAGCCGGTCCTCGTGGGTGATGGCCGTGGTCGCGGGTCTCGCGGTGCTCGTCGTGGTGGTCCTCGGCGTCGCGCTGGCGATGTCCGGCGAAGACAAGAAGACTCCGACGACCAACGAGCCGGCGAAGACCGCGATGATCCGGATCGAGGGGTTGAAACCCGACGCGGCGGAGAAGCAGCTCACCGCAGCCGGCTTCACCAACGTCACGGCCGGAAAGCCCGAGACGAAGAAGGGCTGTGACGGCACGATCGTCACGCAGAACCCGCTCGAGGGCACCACGGTGCAGCTCACCGACAAGGTCACCTACACGGTCTGCACCGCGCCGGATCCGGTCACGGTGCCGAAGGACCTGATCGGTAACTCCGCCAGTTCGGCTGAGGCCCGGTTGCGGGAGCTGGGACTGATCCCCGAGACCCGGTCGGTCGACGACGCGGCCAAGAAGGACGAGGTCCTCGAGGTCGAGAAGGCGGGCCAGGAGGTCGACCCCGGCACCAAGATCACCCTGACCGTTTCGAACGGTGAGCTGGTGAAGGTGCCCGACGTCGAGAACGAGACGTTCGAGACGGCTCAGGTACTGCTCGAGCGCGAGGGCCTGATCGCCGAGCCCGTCTTCGTGCTGGTCGACGGCGAGCCCGGCACGGTCATCAAGCAGCTCACCAAGGCCGGCAAAGAGGTCAAGAAGAACACCAAGATCCAGCTCCAGGTCATCCAGGAGGCCAACCCGAACCCGGATCCGAGCGGCTCCACCGGCACCGGTGAGGGTGGCGGCGAGGGCGAGTAACCCGCCGCGCGCAGAGACGGCGAAGGCCGGTGACCCTCTCGGGTCACCGGCCTTTCTCGTGGATCAGCGGATCACGCGGTGGCGAACGCGGCCCGGCGGCGGGTCTCCACCTCGGCGGCCAGCTCCGGCGCCTTCTCCAGTGCGGAGGGCAGGCCACAGGAGGCCAGCCAGTTGGCCAGCATGGTGTGACCGCCCTCGGTCAGCACCGACTCGGGGTGGAACTGCACACCCTCGATCGGCAGCTCACGGTGACGCATCGCCATGACCACGCCGGACTCGGTCGTCCCGGTCACCTCGATCTCGGCGGGCAGCGTCTCCGGCAGAACGGCGAGGGAGTGGTAGCGGGTGGCGGTGAACGGGTCGGGCAGCCCGGCGAGCACACCGACGCCCTTGTGGTGCACCTCGGAGGTCTTGCCGTGCAGCAGTTCGGGGGCGCGGGTGACAGTGGCCCCGAACGCCGCCCCGATCGCCTGATGACCGAGGCAGACGCCGAACATCGGGATCTTCCCGGCGTACTCCCGGATCACGTCCATCATGATCCCGGCGCGGGTCGGCTCGCCCGGACCGGGCGAGAGCAGGATGCCGGCCGCACCGAATGAGCCGACGTCAGCGACCGAGATCTCGTCGTTGCGGCGCACCTCGCACTCGGCGCCGAGCTGGCCGAGGTACTGAACGAGGTTGAAGACGAACGAGTCGTAATTGTCGATCACCAGAATGCGCACGTCATCACCTGCTGGGGCTCGGCTTGGGCTGGTTGGAGGTGGTGCTGTAGGGCGGTTCTTCCGCGGCGCCCTCGTCACCGGGGATGGCGCCACCGGCGTCCTGCCCGGTGCCGGCCTCGACCTGCACGTCATCGAACGGCAGCAGCGGCGTCGCCCACGGGAAGATCACGTACCAGAGCAGGGTGCCGACCGCTGAGACGAGCACCAGCGAGAAGGTCAGCTTGCTCCAGACGCCGCCGGGGAACTTGCGCCAGATCCACGCGTACATCGCCGTCAGGTCGCCTTCATCTCGGGCGGCATGCCGGCGTCGGTGACGGTCTGGTCCCGGGGCACCGTCTTGACCAGCTCGGCGTGGATGATCAGCCGCTCGTAGTTGTTGAACTTCGGGTTGCAGGTGGTCAGGGTTAGCAGCGCCTTCGTCGGCTTGGCCTTGGGCTTGCCGGGGACAGCGGCGACCACCTCGACCTGGTTCGGTTTCACGACCTCCTGCTGGTAGACGTGGTAGACGTACCAGCTGTCGCGGGTCTCGACACCGATGACGTCGCCGTCCTTCAGCTCGTCGAGCCGCCAGAAGATCTTCCGCACCCGGTGACCGGCGACCGAGAAGTTGCCGACCTGCCCGGGCTTCGCGGTCTCCGGGTAATGGCCAGGCGCGTACCGGATGTCGTCGGGCTGCACGCCGTCGACGACCACCCACTTCTTGTCGAGTTTCGGGATGTAGAGCCGTCCCACGAGCCCGGCGCCGGGCGCTTTCGGCCCCTTGACCGCGGCGCTCGCGGTCGGAGCCACCGTCGGATCGGCCCAGGCCTGGTCGAGTTCCTCGGCGAGGTGGTCCTGCTCGTCGTCCACCGCCGCCGAGTTGCCGAAGACCTGATAACCGGCGAAGAGCAGCACCACCAGACCGAAAGTGATCATCAGCTCACCGGACGTGCGAATGCCGGTCCGGATTCGCGAGCCGATGGTGGGCCGGGTCAGCTCGGAGTAGACGCTCTTGTAGCCCTCGTCGGTCTGTTCCGGGCGGAGCTTGACCACGCGTTCGCCCCGCTTCGCCTTGACGGGTTCGGACGCGTCGGACTCCGCGTCCGCACCGGGACGGGCTCCTGCGGGAGCCGGGGACACCGAGGCAGCGCCGAGAGCGGCACCCGGGCCGGCGGCCTGCCGTGCGGCCTGCGCCGCGTCGCCGGGCGCGCCCCCGGCGGGCTTGGCCGGCGGAAGCGTGGGCAGGATGCCGGTGGGGGCGTCGACAGTCCGGATGATCGTCGTGACACTCGGATCGCGGGTCGGTCCGGCCGTCCACGCGGGTGCGGGCCCGGCTGCCGGCTCCGCCGGAGCGGGTAGCCAGTCGGCCGGGGCCGCCGGGGGTGTGGCGGTGCTGTGGCGTTCCGGCGGGGGCCAGACGTTGTCCGATCGCGCCCATCCCGGCCGAGTCCGGCCCTGCTGATCGTTCGCCGGCGCCCAGGCGGTCGTCGAACCGTCATAGGCCTCCGCGGATCCCCCTGGCATCTGCGGAGCCGGAGCCAGGGGCGAAGCCGGAGTCGCGGCCGGAGCCAGGGGCGAAGCCGGAGTCGCGGCCGGAGCCATGGGTGGAGCCGGAGTCGCGGCCGGAGCTATGGGTGGAGCCGGAGTCGCGGCCGGAGCCATGGGTGGAGCCGGAGTCGCGGCCGGAGCTATGGGTGGAGCCGGAGTCGCGGCCGGAGTCATGGGCGGAGCCGGAGCTGCGGCCGGAGTCATGGGTGGAGCCGGAGCTGCGGCCGGAGTCATGGGCGAGGCCGGAGTCGCGACCGCAGGCGGGGGCGAGGCCGGGGACGGCGTCGAAGCCGCCATGGAAGGCTGACTCGGAGCGGGAGGCGCGGTCGCAGCGGGGAGCGCGGTCGGAGCGGAAGGGACGGTCCGAGCGGGAGGCGCGGTCGGCGCTTGAGCTGCGATCGGTGCATGGGCTGCGCCCGGTGCCTGAGCTGCGACGGGCGCCATGGAGGTGTCGATGCGGGCGGTCACCGCCGGGTCCCACACCGGTTCGGCGTGGGCCGCCGGTCGAGGAGCCGGGCGAGGCGACGGGGCGGGTGCTTGCGCGCCGCTCAGAGGCTCGCTGGGCGATCGGGGCGGCTGGCCGGTGGTCATGGCGGGGAGCGGCGCGGTAGAGCCGTTCAGGCCGTTCTCGGGGGCCGTTGCGCTGAAGAAGGCGAAGCCCGGGTCCGCCGGTGCGGCGGGAGGCTCCACCGACCGTCGCCGGGCGGCCGCAGCCGCGGCGCCGATCTCGTCGAGCCCGGTGCCGGGCGCGGGGGCCGCGGACGGCTGAGGCACGGCCGACCGGGGCGGCCGGGGGTCGACGTTGCCGCCGAGGCCGACCGGGGGCGCGAGCGGGCCGCCGGGTACGCCGTCGGGGGAGGCATCGGTGATACGCGGGATGTATGCGGTCTGGGCGTCGCCGTCCGGCGCGCGGTGACGACCCGACCCGGACGGCTTCGCGGGGTGCTCGGGGGGAGGAGCCATCACCGGGCAGCCTGTGCCGATCGGAGATCGGTCGATCCGTCGTACGCCTGCACTGTCACGTCCTTCTCCACCTTTTCCTGGTAACCGAGCCCGAAGTCGGCGACGGCCTCCCGGAACTGCCTGACTCCCTCTGCCGAGTCCAACGCGTGACTTAGCGCTGTGGGTTCGCCAATCGCGGTGATCTTGAAGGGTGGTGAGAAGACCTGGCCGTGAAGGAGCAGGGTGTTGCCGACACAGCGTACCGCGCTCGTGGATATCACACGGAGATCCATAATCGTCATGGCCTCGGCTCCGCCGGCCCAGAGCGCGTTGACGACGGCCTGGACATCGCCCTGGTGAACGACCAGATCGTCGTTGTCCGGAGCGTTGTCGCCGAAGTCCGATCCGCGGCGCGGTGAGTCGTTGAGCGTCACGGTGATGCCGGGACCTCGCAGGGCCGAGAAGCCGGCCGTCTGCCGCAGCGCGTTCGCCTGATCCAGTGCCGGCGGATCCAGCTCTGCCAGACGGCCGGTCTGCTGATCGACCTCGGCCAGCAGGCGGGCGGCCTTCTTCTCGCTGGCCGCCAGCCGTTCCCGTTTCTCGGTGATCAGCTGGGTCAGCCGCGGCCGCCGGTCGTCGCGCAGCGCCGTGCCGTCGGCGGTGGTCGCCGACGTGGTGAAGAGCAGGCCGGCGGCCAGGGCGATCAGCGGAACGCCGGCCGACCAGGCTGATCTGCGGCGGTCGCGCAACGGCCGCAGGCCCCGCGCGACGCGCCGGAGCACCAGCTGCCAGGAGGCCCCACCGGCGCCGTTCGGTACGTCGCCAACCCCACGAAAAGCCACCCAGCCCCCTCAAGAACAGACGCTCGGGGTATTTTCTCGCCCCGGCGGGTGCCTGTCTGCGTACCGCCTTGACTACGCTAGCGGTCGAACAGTATTCGCCACGGGCAGCATTCGGGAGTTCCGGAGCCGCTCAGCGGTGGGTTGTTCACCACTTGTTGCCCTCAGGAGACGCCGTGCCCAAGTCAGTGGTTCGCAAGAAGAAGGTCTACACCCCGCCGTCGGACATCAGCCCGGCCGTCAAGGGTGCGTCCAACAAGCCGAGTCCGGTGTGGGTGCCCGTCACCGCGGTGACCCTGATCGTGGTCGGCATCGCCTGGTTGGTCGTCTACTACCTGTCCTCGCAGCAGTGGCCGGTGGCCAGCTGGGAGTACTGGAACCTGGCAGTCGGCTTCGGCTGCATGGTGGCTTCCCTGGGCCTGCTCTCGCGCTGGCGCTGAATCTCACAGTCCGCAATCACGCGGATGGTGGAAAACTCCACAAGAAAGCGCACCCCCGCCGGGCGTGGGGTGCGCTTTCGGCGTGGGGACTCGCTTCCTTGACCAGCGGCCCGCATGCGTCTATTACTCGTGGGTAACATGGCCTGGCGCACCGCCGACCGAGGAGGCACCAGATGGGCTACGCGCAGATAGTCGCCACCGTCTTAGCGGGGGCAATCACGGTGGCAGCCGTCTACCTTGCGGTCCGCGCCGTCCTGACCATCACCGCGGTGATCCGGCAGGGTCAGCCCGACCCCGCCCGGTTCGCCGAGCCGAAGGTCCGGACCAAGACCATGCTGGTGGAGACCGTCGGTCACACCAGGATGTTCAAGTGGAGCGCGATCGGCGCGGCCCACTGGTTCGTGATGGTCTCGTTCGTGATCCTCTCGTCGCTGGTGCTCGAGGCGTATTTCGAGGTCGTCGACCCGAACCTGGGCCTGCCGATCATCGGGCACTGGGTCGTGTTCGGCCTGGTCACCGAGTGGATCGGTATCCTCGGCACGATCGGCATCCTCTACCTGGTGCTCGTACGCCAGCGGCAGAAGCCGGGCGCGGTGAAGCGGAGCCGGTTCCTCGGCTCGACCATGTGGCAGGCGTACTTCGTCGAGGCCGTCATCGTCGGCGTGCTCGTCTTCGGCTTCCTGATCCGGGGTTTCAAGGTCGCCACCGAGCACTTCGAGTACCCGCTGTGGGCCACCCCGCTGAGCCACGCGATCGGTTCGGTGCTCCCGGCCTGGGAGGACGGCGCCACCTGGGCCGCTCTCGTGAAGATCATCATCTCGATGACCTGGCTGATCACCATCTCGCTGAACCCTACGATGGGTGTGGCCTGGCACCGGTTCCTGGCGTTCTTCAACATCTACTTCAAGCGCAGCCCGGAGAAGCCGGCCGGCTCCGGTCTCGGCGCGCTCAAGCCGATGATGAGCGAGGGCAAGCCGCTCGACTTCGAGGAGGCCGACCCGGAGAAGGACCTCTTCGGCGTCAACCAGGTCGAGCAGTTCACCTGGAAGGGCCTGCTCGACTTCTCCACCTGCACCGAGTGCGGCCGCTGCCAGTCGCAGTGCCCGGCCTGGAACACCGCCAAGCCGCTGTCACCCAAACTCCTCGTGTTGTCGTTGCGCGATCACGCGTACGCCAAAGCCCCTTATCTCCTCGCCGGAGGCGGCAAGGATCTGATGGGCGAGGAGAAGGCCACCGAGGCCCAGCTCGCGCACATGGACGTCCTCGCCCTGGCCGAGGCCGAGCGCCCGCTGATCGGCGGCGTCGACGAGAACGGGATCATCGACCCGGACGTGCTCTGGTCCTGCACCACCTGCGGCGCCTGCGTCGAGCAGTGCCCGGTTGACATCGAGCACATCGACCACATCGTCGACATGCGCCGGTACCAGGTGCTGATCGAGTCGAGCTTCCCCTCCGAGGCCGGCGTCATGCTGCGCAACCTGGAGAACAAGGGCAACCCGTGGGGCGCCCCGCAGAACACCCGCGAGGACTGGACCAAGGGCCTGGACTTCGAGGTGCCGCGGGTCGGCGAGGTCGAGGAGTTCGAGTACCTGTTCTGGGTCGGCTGTGCCGGCGCGTTCGAGGACCGGGCCAAGAAGACCACCCGCGCCGTGGCCACGCTGCTCAACGAGGCCGGCGTCAGCTACGCCATCCTCGGTGAGGGCGAGACCTGCACCGGCGACCCGGCCCGGCGGATCGGTAACGAGTTCATCTTCCAGATGCTCGCCCAGCAGAACGTCGAGACGCTGACCGAGGCGTTCGAGGGTCAGAAGTCCAAGAAGATCGTCGCGACCTGCCCGCACTGCTTCAACACCCTCGGCAACGAGTACGAGCAGCTCGGCCTCAAGGTCGAGGTCGTGCACCACACCCAGCTGCTGGCCCACCTGGTCGCCACCGGCAAGCTCACCCCGGTGCAGCCGGTCGACGGCGGCGTCACGTATCACGACCCCTGCTACCTGGGCCGCCACAACCGCGTGTTCGACGCCCCGCGTGAGCTGCTCGGCACCGCGATCGGCGGTGACGTGGTCGAGATGCCACGCAACCAGGAACGCTCCTTCTGCTGCGGCGCCGGTGGCGCCCGGATGTGGATGGAGGAGCGGATCGGCAAGCGGATCAACGTCGAGCGCACCGAGGAGGCGCTGGCCACCGGCGCGAAGACGATCGCCGTGGGCTGCCCGTTCTGCTACACGATGATCGGTGACGGCGTCACCGGTAAAGGCAAGCAGGAGGAGGTGGAGGTCATCGACGTGGCCACCGTCCTGCTCCGCTCGCTGAAGCAGGAAGCCTGAGACGAAGCGGATCGAGGGCCGGTCGTGCAGCGCGCGACCGGCCCTCGGCCGTCTCCGTCATCGGCGCGGTTGGTGGTGAGATGCCCCGGTCCGGCACAATGAGGTCCGAGGTGAAGCGATCATGGACGGCCTGATCCTGACCGCGGTGCTCCCGTTGGTGGCATTTGCGCTGCTCACGGCGGGCAACGCGTTCTTCGTGGCGGCCGAGTTCGGGTTGGTCACCGTCGATCGGGTGGAGATCGAATCCCGGGCCGTCGCGGGTGATCGCCGGGCGCGCAGAGTCCGCACCGCTCTGCGGGAGCTGTCCTTCCAGCTCTCCGGGGCGCAACTGGGCATCACACTCACCGCGCTGCTCACCGGCTACCTGGCCGAACCCGCCCTGTCGGAGATCTTCGCGCCGCTGGTGGAGCCGATCGCCGGCTCGTCCACCGATACGGCCACACACGTGATCGCCCTGGTCGTGGCGACCCTGATCTCGATGCTCTTCGGTGAACTGGTCCCGAAGAATGCCGCTCTGGCTCGCCCGATGGGCATAGCGCTGCGCACGGCAGCCCCCCTGCGCGGTTTCTCGATCGTCCTCAAATGGCTCATCGCGGCGCTCAACGGCACGGCGAACTGGCTGGTCCGCCGTTTGGGCATCGAACCGCAGGAGGAGTTGGCAAGCGCACGCTCCCCGGAGGAACTGGGCCTGCTGGCGGCGATCAGCGCCTCGGCCGGAGCACTTCCCACCGAGACGGCCACCCTGCTGCGCCGGACCATCCGGTTCGGGGAGAAACGCGCCGCGAAGGCGATGACACCCCGTGTCGACGTGGTCGGGCTGAAGACCACCGCGACCGTCGCGGACCTCATCACGGTGGCGCGGGAGACCGGACACACCCGCTTTCCGGTGTACGAGAACACGCTCGACGTGGTCACCGGTGTGGTCGGCGTGAACGATGCTCTCGGAGTGCCGCCCGAACGGCGGGCCGCGACCCGCGTCTCCGCCGTCGCCCGGGAACCTGTCTACGTGCCGGAGAGCCTCAACCTCGACAAGGTGCTGGAGGCGCTCCGAGCGGCCGGAGCCGACCTGGCCATCGTGGTCGACGAGTACGGCGGCACCGACGGCGTGGTGACGATCGAGGACCTGGTCGAGGAACTGGTCGGGGAGATCGCCGACGAGCACGACACCGACCTTGACGAGACCGGTAGCCAGGAGCTCACTGCGCCAGGTGGTGAGAAGACGTTCGTGGTCGACGGCCTCCTGCGGGAGGACGAGATGCACGAGCAGACCGGATTCCGGCTGCCCGAGGGGCCGTACGAGACGCTCGCCGGGTTCCTGCTCGCCCGCCTCGGCCACATCCCGGTCGCCGGGGAGTCGCTGGAGGAACTCGGGTGGGAGTTCACCGTGATGGAGGTCGACCGGCACCGGATCGAGCAGGTGCGCGTGGTCGCGCCCCCGGAGCCGGCCGATGACTGAGCTGCTGTTCGTCGCGGTCCTGCTGGTCGGCAACGGCCTCTTCGTGGGCGGCGAGTTCGCCCTCATCGCGTCCCGGCGTACCGTCCTCGAACCGCTGGCCGAGACCTCGCAGGCGGCCCGCTGGGCACTGTCCGCGATGAGCCAGATCCCGCTGATGATCGCCGGGGCGCAGCTCGGGATCACGATCTGCACGCTGGTGCTGGGCGCGATCGCCGAGCCGACCGTGGCGCACCTGCTGGAGGGGCCGCTCCACGCGATCAGCCTGCCGGACAACGCGGTGCACCCGATCGCGTTCGTGGTCGCCCTGATGATCGTGACCTTCCTGCACACGGTCATCGGCGAGATGGTTCCGAAGAACATCACGCTGGCCGGCCCCGAGCGGTCCGCGCTCATCCTCGGCCCGTTCATGCTGGCCTTCTGCAATGCCACGAAGCCGCTGCTCAACGCGATGCGATGGGCTTCGCGGAACATCCTGAAGCTCTGGAAGATCGAGACCACCGACGCGGTGAAGACGGTTTTCACCGCTGAGGAACTGGCCGGCATGGTCACCCAGGCGCGTAGTGAGGGCCTGCTCGGCTCGGAACAGTACGCCCGCATCCACGCCGCCCTCGGCCTCAGCAGCCGGACCGCGGCCGACACGCTCCTGCCCTGGTCGCGGGTCACCACGGTCGCCGCCGACGTGTCGCCGGCGACGCTGGAGGCGGTGGCCACCCGCAGCGGTCGGTCGCGGTTCCCGGTGGTGCAGCGTGACACCCGGCGGGTGCTGGGATTCGTGCACGTCAAAGACATCCTCGGGTACGCCGGGGCGCAGCGCCGCCTACCGGTGCCGGCCGAGGTGATCCGTCCGCTGGCAGTGGTTCCGCCGGATCGGAGCCTGGCCGACCTGCTCCTCACCATGCGGCGCGACCGGTTGCACATCGTGCTGGTCAGCGACGGACGGCGGCCGCTCGGCGTGATCACTCTGGACGACGTGCTGCACGCGGTGATCGGCGAACCGGCCGGCGCGGGGCATCCGGTGTCACGGATGCGGTGATTTCCGTTACCCCGGTTCGGCTTCGGTGGTTCGGGCTAACGCTTTCGGGTGGTTCTCCGGCGTGCCGGTGCGCCGGTTCGGTACGCAGGTGACAATCCGGACAATAGTCCCATGCATCACTCACGGCGGCGCGCTGTCCCGATCGGCGCCCTGTCGGCGGCCCTCGTCCTGGCCGGGGTGTCACTCCTTATCCAGCACACCCCGTCCGTCGCGGGACCGCCCATAGCCACTGTTCGTAGTCCACTCGCCACAGCGGCCGCACGGACTTCGGTTCCGGCCGTGCCCGCACGCAGTTCACCAGTGCCGATGCCGTCACCCGGCAAGGTCCGTGCCGATCCGATGCCGGGCTTCCTCAGCAACGTCAGCGCCTTCTCCGCACCCATCACGCCCGGGCGCATCCGCATCGCCGGCCGGCCGTTCGAGGTGCGTTACGACTTCGACGGCGGGGTGGGCCGTCCCATCGCCGATGTCGAGGGCGGGCACGAACTGCGTCCGCTCGGACAGAACGGGGGCGCGCTTCGTCTCGTACCGCAGGGATCCGGTCTTGCCCTCGCCTATCCGGACCGATGCACCCTGCCCCGGGAGAGGGACTGCCCTCGCGCGATCCTCGAAGGCCTGCGCGACGACAGCCTCAATCCCGGCCGCCGGTCGCTGAGTTACGGCGCCTCGATCCGGATGACCCACGCCGACCTCGCCGACGGCGCGAATGTGCTGCAGAAGGGCTATTCGGTCGGAGGGGTCAGCCAGTACAAGCTCCAGGTCGACCATCGGCAGGGGCATCCCAGCTGCGTGATCGCGGGGCAGCGGGATCACATCTATCGGGCCGAGCCGTGGATCGACGTGGCTGACGGCCTCTGGCACGATCTCGAATGCCGTCGTACGCCCACTCGCCTGATCATGCTGGTCGACGGCATGCCGCGGGCCTGGGTGCCGGTTCCGCCGCAGCTCGCGATCGCCAACGCCGAGCCGCTGCGCGTCGGCGGCAAGGGCCCCGCCCCCGGCAACGACCAATTCGCCGGCTCGATCGACGACGTCTTCATCGCCATCGGAGAGTTCGGCCGCTGATCACACAGAGTGCCGGAGTCCTCACTGGACTTCGGCACTCTGCGTGATTCACCGTCCGTTTCTGGCGCTAAGCGTAGCCACGTGGTCACCGAGGCGTACGCATTCAAATGGATTGCCGCAATCGTCACGAACATTGACCGTCCGGAGCTGACCGCGCGTGGAATCCCCTGCTAAGTTCGGCTGCAATTTCGTGGATAGACGTTGGGTGATCATTGCTAGCCGATACCGAGACGGGACGTTCCACGTCGGAGCAGAGCTCTGACGCCGTCACTCCTTATCACCGACGCCTGGTCGCACTGGCTCGCAGGCATGTCGTGCTCCTCCTGGTCCTGGCTGTCGCGATCGCGTTACGGGTAGCTTTTACCGTTACTTACCAATACGCGTTCTTTTTTCCGGACAGTCGGTTCTATGTGGATGCGGCCGCCACCGGGATACCCAGCCAGGTCCGTCCGCACGGCTACTCCTTCCTGATCCAGCCGTTCGTGCAGAAGCCCTATATCTGGCTCGCGATCGCCCAGCACGTGATCGGTGTCGTCCTGCTCGTCGTCGGATACGCCTTCGCCGTCCGCCGGGGTATCAAGCCGTGGATCGCCGCGGTCGCCTTCATTCCGCTCGCCGTGGACGCACGCCAGCTCACTCTTGAGCACTATGTGCTCACGGAAACGGCATATGTCGCGCTGACCGCCGGTGGACTCTTCGCGATCGCCTGGCGCGACCGCCTCGGCTGGGCGGCCGCCGCTCTCGGTGGAACCCTGCTCGGCTTCGCCGCCGTCACCCGTACGACGGGTCTGCCGATCATCGCGCTGGCCGGCGTCTACCTGCTGATCCGGCGTGTCGGGATCACGCGGCTGATCGCGTTCTGCCTCCCGATCCTGGCGGTTCTCGGCAGCTACCTGGTCTGGTACGAGCACAGCCACGGCGTCTACGCGTTCGGGCAGTACTCCGGACGATTCCTGTACGCCCGTGTCGCACCGATCGCCGACTGTGACCGGCTCGAACTGACCACGGAAGAGCGATTGCTCTGCATGCCAGAGGTTCCGGACAATTGGGACCAGCGGCCGGACATGTACATCTGGAGCAACGCCAGCCCGGCACGCAAGTACTACCCCGACGTGGAGGACGACAAGATCCTCGGTGGGTTCGCGAACGCGGTGATCAAGCAGCAGCCGGGAGATTATCTGCTCATGGTCGCCGAGCAGACGTCCTGGCACTTCTACCCGCGTCCCCCCATTGTCGGCGGTGCCGCCTGCCTGGCGAACTGGTGGATCCCGCCGGTCGCGCCCGGCAAGGCCGACTGCGAGCCGCGACAGTACACACCGGTCACCGAGCCTCTCCTCGCGCCGCTGCCGTCCGACCCCGGTACGATTCCCGGCGCACGTCAGTTCCACGCCTACGGTGAGATCGTCACCACCCCCGGACCGCTCTACCTGATCGGCTTCCTGGCAGCCGTCTTCGCCGCCGTCTGGCGCCCCCGCCGAGGCTCATGGCGGAACGCCGCCGACGCTCTGCTCTTCGTCGGCGCCGGAATCGGCCTGATGGTCCTCACCGTGGCAACGAGTCTCTTCGACCACCGTTACGCCATTCCCGCGGTGCTGCTCATCCCCCTCGGGCTGGTGCTGGCCATCAGCCGGATCAACGAAGTTGCAAGAACCCCCCGACCCGCCGTCAGCCGGGTCAACGAAGTTGCGGAGACCCCTCGACCCGGCGTCAGCCGGGTCAACGAAGTTGCAGAGACCCCTCGACCCGCCCTCGGCCGGGTCAACGAAGTTGCAAGAACCCCTCGACCCGAAGGCGAAAAATGAGTTCCGCCGATCTTGAAGTCACAGTCCTGATGCCGTGCCTCAACGAGGCCGAGACCCTCGAGGTCTGCGTCCGCAAGGCGCTCGCCTCCCTCGCTGAACTGGGCGTCGAAGGCGAGGTGCTGGTCAGCGACAACGGCTCGACCGACGGCTCGCAGGAGATCGCGCGCGCCGCAGGCGCCCGGGTCGTGCACGCTCCGCAGCGTGGCTACGGCGCCGCACTGATCAACGGCATCAAAGAGGCCCGCGGACGCTACGTGATCATGGCGGACGCCGACGACTCGTACGACCTGTCGACACTCGGCCCCTTCATCGAGCAGCTCCGCGCCGGCCACGACGTCGTCATGGGCAACCGCTTCCGGGGTGGCATCGCGCCCGGCGCCATGCCGTTCCTGCACCGCTACCTGGGCAACCCGGTCCTCTCCTGGCTGGGCCGGGCGCTCTTCGGCCTCAAGGGCATCGGCGACTTCCACTGCGGCATCCGTGGTTTCAACGCCGACCGGATCCGCGCCCTCGACCTGCGGATGCCCGGCATGGAGTTCGCCTCCGAGCTCGTCGTCCGCGCCGCCCTCAGCGGTTACGACATGGTCGAGGTGCCGACCACCCTCAAGCCCGACGGCCGCAGCCGCCCGCCCCACCTGCGCACCTGGCGCGACGGCTGGCGGCACCTGCGCTTCCTGCTGGTCTTCGCCCCGCGCCGCACGCTGCTCTGGCCCGGCCTGATCCTGTTCGTCCTGGGCCTGCTCAGCACCGCCGCGCTGTCCACCGGAGCCCGCACGATCGCAGGCGTCGAATTCGACATCAACGCGCTCGTGTACGCCTGCCTCGCCGTCCTGATCGGAGCGCAGATCTTCCTGTTCGGCGCCGCGGCACAGCTTTACGGCGAATTCGAGGGATTGGTACGCCGCGCGCGACCCAGCCGTCTCGCCCGGTGGCTCGGCTTCGAACGGTCCATCCTGGGCGGCCTTTCGCTGGTCGTGCTCGGTCTCGTCGGCACGGTGATCGCGCTGACCACGTGGGGCGAGGCCGACTTCGGCAACCTCGACCCGCGCGGCACCATCCGCCTGGTCCTCCCGTCGGCGACGGCCATCGGTCTCGGCGTGATCGGCATCTTCTCCGGCCTCTTCACCAGCCTGGTCACCTTGCGTGGTGCTCGCCCGGTCCCGGAGACCGTTGCGGCCACGCCCGCGGTGACGATTCCCCGCCAGAAGACCCCGGAGACAGTCGCGGCGACGCCCGCCGACCGCTGAACCTGGGTCTTTCACCCTCAGCTGCCGTAGCAGCCAGAAGCCCGGCCGGTCTCGTTACCGGCCGGGCTTTCCCACGGGCGGCCACGCCGCCAAGGGCGGGTGTCGCCAGCGGCCCGGCCGCCCAGCAAAAGCAACTAATTCCAGCTCACCCGTCGTCACCCGTCGTCACCCCCGGCGATCTTGTGAGGTTTCGCCGCGTCCGCAACCCCAAGCTCCCAAGATCTATAAGGTGGCGCCATGTCGCCCACCGTGAGGCTGGTCGCAAGCTGCTGAACCTCGGCCGGGCCGATGCGATGCGATGCCATGCCATGCCGCGCCGTAGGCCACGAATGGATTGGCGTCCGCAATCCGTTCGGAGGGACAGCTCGCGGTTCATCGTGCGCTCGTGTTGCGGCCCCCGCAGCCGCCGCTGAGGGCTATAGCGAAGCGCGACGCCCGGATGGACAGCGGCTCCCACAGCGGCGCAGCATCGTCCGATGCCGTCGGACACCTCGACCGACCAGGATCGCCGGTGCGAGCCAAGCCGACACGGCGAAGCGGCAAGCCACCAACCAGGCGCAATTGGCACCATCGATCCCGCCTGAGATACGGGCTCCCCGTTGTCACCTGAGATACGGGCTCCCGTTGTCACCCGAGATACGGGCTCCCCATTGTCAGAGGCGTAGACCAGCATCCGCGAGGTCAAGGCCGAGGTCGAGGTCGAGCCGCCACGCAAAGCGTGGCCGGCGTGAGCGCCAGCTCACCGCCGAAGAACGCTGCAACCCGCTGACCGAGAGTGCCCGTAACGCGGGGTCTGGGGGCTCGGCCCCCAGTAGAAATGCGAAGAGGCCCGGTCCACGCACTCCGTGGACACAGGCCTCCGCCTCTGAGCGGGTGACGGGAATCGAACCCGCGCTGTCAGCTTGGGAAGCTGATGTTCTGCCATTGAACTACACCCGCAAGCTGCCTCACTGTACCTGATTATCCGACTCGGTGGCGGCACCGCCCCGGGTTCGGCATCCCCGTGCTGCCGAACCCGGAGCAGCCCTACTCGGCCGTGCCCGTGACTGAACCGGATCGGCCGAGCGCATTCAGCGGCCGTCAACTGGCGACGGCCACCAGGGTGGGTAAGCGGCTCGGTGCATGCCAGGTCCGCGCGTACGCCGGGAGGAACGGGGTGGCTGCCAGTGGCAGGGCGCCCGCCGGGCCGTGGCGGCGGAGCATGGCGGTGTCGACGGTGAGCTCGAAGAGACGCCAGTCGACGTCCGGTGAGGCGTGCAGGGTGCCGGCCAGGTGGGTGATGACGCGGGGATCATGGACGGGAACGGCGTGGCCGGTCAGTGTGGCCTCGTCGTCGTTGTCCTCTGGTGGGTAGGCGTGGAGGGCGTAACGCCCGTCGCGTTCCAGGTCGCGGCGCTTCGGCGAGTCGACGATGAAGCAGAAGAGGCCGTCGCCGGTGAAGACCGGCGAGACCGGGTGGACGCGTGGACCGCCGTCGGGGCGGATGGTCGCCAGGTAGCCCATGCCGGGGCCGTACTGCTGGAGAAGCGCACGGATGCCGTCGGCGAGCGCCGGCTCGGCGGCGGCGAAATCGGACCAGGAAGCCATGGCCGTATTCTATCGAACATACGTTCGAGACAGCCAGCGAACACGCCGGTTCGGGTGATTTCGAGCCTGCCCGATGCGGCGCGCCCGAATCGGGCATGTCGCCGGATGGTCGGTATGGTGTCAGCGTGCTGCTCTCCGACCGCGACCTCGTCTCCGAAATCAAGGCCGGCGGGCTCTCGCTGGAGCCGTTCGAGCCGTCGCTCATGCAGCCGTCCAGCATCGACGTCCGGCTGGACCGGTTCTTCCGGGTGTTCAACAACCACCTGTACACGCACATCGACCCGGCGGAGCAGCAGGATGAGCTGACCGCGCCGGTGGAGGTGGAGGACGGCCAGCCGTTCGTGCTGCACCCGGGTGAGTTCGTTCTGGCCTCGACGCTTGAAGTGATCACTCTCGGACAGGATCTTGCTGCTCGGCTGGAGGGTAAGAGCAGTCTGGGCCGTCTCGGCCTACTGACTCACTCGACGGCGGGATTCATCGACCCGGGATTCTCAGGGCACGTCACGCTGGAGCTCTCCAACGTGGCCAACCTGCCGATCAAGCTCTGGCCGGGGATGAAGATCGGTCAGCTGTGCATCTTCCGGCTGTCCAGCCCGGCCGAACACCCGTATGGGTCGGCCGTCTACGGCTCCCGCTACCAGGGGCAGCGCGGGCCGACAGCGAGCCGGTCGGCACAGAACTTCCGCACCTGGCCCACCCTCTGACGGGCGTTGGCCCGGTCAGGCGAAACGCCGTACCCGAAGGCCGTTGGCCGAGGCCGCACCGAGGACCTGCTCGATCTCGGCGGGGCTGAGTCCGGCGGTCGGGACCGGCAGGAGGCGGGCGCCACGCATCCGGAACAGCAGCTGCCCGGAGAGGTGTTCGACCGAACGGACGGCACGCCAGGCGTACGAATGCCGGCTCTCCGTATTTGAACTGGCGATGCCGCCCGTGCTGATCTCGTAGGTGGTGACCTGTTCGGTTCGCAGGCTGCGCGCGGTGTGGTTGAGCAGCGCCACCGGAACGAGTACGGCGAGCGCCGCCCCGCCCACCAGCAGCGTCGGACTCAGATCGCCGGTGACGGCCAGCGAAAGAGCGGCGAGCAGCAGGAACGCCCACCCGACGAGACGGGCCGCCAGGACCGGACGGCGTAGGCCGTGCCGGGTGGCGGCCGCGATCAGCGCCGGGTCGGAAACCGCGGTGATCTGGATCTGCACCTGATGAAAGGTAGCTTCCGCCTCGGGCATATCGGCACCATCCGGACGGCCGACCCGGCATCGCCGCCCGAGCGGTGCAGGTCTGACGCGATCTACGATGGTGGCGTGTATCTGATGATCTCGACATACCTGAAGCCGCTCGCCGAGGTGGACGCGGCACGTGCGGACCACCTGGACTTCATCGCCGAGCTGGAGCGCGGCGGATACGCGGTGACCGCCGGCCGGATCGACCCACCGACCGGCGGCATCATCCTGCTGGACGTCGACACCGAGGCCGAGGCGCAGGAAATCATCGCCCGCGACCCGTATGTGGTCCGGGGCCTGGCCGCCTACACGGCGACCGGCTGGCACCCGACCCGCGGAGCGCTGGCGGACTACAAACGCGCCCGTTAGTCCACCTTGATCAGGGGTCGAGGTCCATTCCGGTCAGCAGGCCCCTGATCGAGAGCTCGGCCGAGACCGCGGGCGGGCATTCGTCGACGATCACCGCAGCACCCAGGTACCGGTCACCGAGCAGCCCACGCAGCCCGCGGGCTTGCGAACCGGTGGATGCCCAGTCGTCGACGACGAGAACACGGTCGGTGGGCGCGAGCAGTCTCTCCCGCACTCCCAGGCGCTGAACGTCGCCACGGTGGTCGGCGGGTACGTCGCCCCAGATCATCGGCTCTGCGATGGCTCTGCGGGCGCCGGCGCGGTATGCCTCGACGAATCCCACCCCGAGCGCGCGCGCCACGAGCGGCCCGACCATGAATCCGGTCACTTCGGGCGACACGACGACGGTCGGCCGATCGGCGCGGAACAGAGCGGCCAGAGCGGGTCCCAAACCGTCGAGGATCCTCGGATCGCGCCACCAGCCGGAGCGGTCGCTGACCAGATAATCGTGGCCGGGACCGAGATCGGTCCAGGTGAAGGCGGTTCGCAGGAGATCACGGAGATCGTCGGTCACGCGAACATCCTGTCACCGGCGGCCGTTCTTCTTGGACCGACCGAATGACACCGGTACGAACGTCGGGTCAGAACCGACTCAGCCTACGGGTCAAGTTGATGCCCGACGTCAGGTCGATCGGGCATGCTGTTCGGCGGAACCATGCCTGATTTTCTGGCGGGACGACACCCGCTGAGCCCAGGGAACCGCGCCGGCCTCGGCGCGGCCCTTGTGCTGCTCGCTGTCGTGTCCGCCTTGGAGCTCGCGGATCGCGATCCGGAGCCGCGCTACGTCGGCCTGCTGGCGGCGCTTCCGTTCCTCACCGCGGTCTTCGCCGTCTGGCAGGTGGTCCTCGGTGCCGGCGTCCTCGCGACCGTGGTCGGGGCCGTCTTCGTCGGGATGGCCGGCGACGTGCAGGGCATGGCCGGTCTGGTCAATCTGATGGGCATCGTGCTGGCCACCGGTGTCGCGGCGGCCGGAGCGACCGTCCGGGAGCGGCAGTCGGAGAAGATCACCGAGCTGGTACGCCTCGCGTCGGTGGCCCAGCAGGCGGTGCTACGCCCGATCGGGCCGCAGGTGGGCGCGCTCGCGGTGGCCGGCCGGTACATCTCGGCGACCGCGGCCGCGGACATCGGCGGTGACCTCTACGAGGCGCTGAACACGCCGTACGGCGTGCGGATCATCATCGGCGACGTGCGGGGCAAGGGCCTGGACGCGGTTCGCCTGGCGAGCATCGTGCTCGGCTCGTACCGGCATGTGGCGTACGAGCGTGCCGATCTGAAATCGATCGTCCAGGATCTGGACCGTGCCGTGGCCCGCAGCGTCGGCGATGAGGACTTCGTGACCGCCGCGCTGGTCGAGGAGCGTGGCGGCACCCTGACGATCGTCAACTGTGGACACCCTGCGCCGCTGCTGCTGCGGCGGGGACAGGTCATCCCGCTGGAACCACCGGCACCGGCTCCGCCGCTCGGGTTCATGCCCGAGGTGAAGGCACGTGTGGAGCGGCTGGAGCCGGGTGACCGGCTGCTGTTGTTCACGGACGGGCTCGGTGAGGCCCGCCGGGAGGGCGAGTTCTTCCCGACCGCCGACCGTGCGTGGCGCCTGCTGGGCCACGGCACTGTCGGGGACGGCCTGGCGTCGCTGGAGACGGCCCTGGTCGACTGGGTCTACGGGCGTCTCGAGGACGACATCGCGCTTGTGCTGCTGGAATACGCCGGTCCGGATGGCGACGCTGCCGTCCCGGTGCCGAGCTGGGAAGTCGGAGCTGCGGGCAGCTGACGTCAGGCCGCGTCGTCCTCGGGCTCGACAGGTGCGGCCGGCGAGGTCGGGGCCGGGACCGGTGGGACAGGGTCGGCCTGGCGATGCCGGCCGATGTAGTGGCGCGGCTGGTTGGCCTGGCGCGGCTCCGGAATCAGGCTCTTGATCGTGGCGAACATGGCGTCCCCCTGTTCGTAGCTGTCTATCCGGTGAAACGAACCTCCTGCGCCCGCGATACGTGGATCGAGAGTCGAAGTCCGCAAATGGCCGAACGGCTGTATCGATTGCCACCTGATCGGAGACGTTTGACACACGAACCGACGGACAACGGGCCCTCAGCGGTGGGTTCGCCGGAAAACCCTGGCCGGGTTGTCGATGGCTACCGATCAGTAATACAGTGGGGTTACTGACGGGTAACTCGCGTCCGGAGAGCGGGGCCAAGCACCATGACGCACTACAAGAGCAACCTTCGTGACCTCCAGTTCAACCTGTTCGAGGTCTTCGGAGCGGAGAAGTCGCTCGGCCAGGCGCCGTTCGACGAGTTCGACCTGGAGAGCGCCCGCGACGTGCTCGCCGAGGTCGATCGGTTGGCCCGGGAGGATCTCGCCGCCAGCTACACCGACGCGGACCGCAACCCACCGGTCTTCGACCCGGCGACGCACACGGCGCCGCTGCCGGAGTCGTTCAAGAAGTCCTTCGAGCAGTTCATGGCTTCCGAGTTCTGGCGCCTCGACCTGCCGATCGGCCTGGGTGGCACCCCGGCGCCGCGGAGCCTCGTCTGGGCCGTCGCCGAGCAGATCCTGGGCGCCAACGCCCCGATCTGGATGTACTCGTCCGGTCCGTCCTTCGCCAATGTCATCTGGCACGAGGGCACCGAGGAGCAGAAGGAGTGGGCCAAGCTCTTCGTCGAGAAGCAGTGGGGCTCGACCATGGTCCTCACCGAGCCGGACGCCGGTTCGGACGTCGGCGCCGGCCGTGCCCGCGCCATCCCGCAGCCGGACGGCTCGTGGCACATCGAGGGCGTCAAGCGCTTCATCACCTCGGGTGAGCACGACCTGAGCGACAACATCATCCACTACGTCCTGGCCCGCCCGGTGGGCGTCGAGGGCGTCGGCGGACCCGGCACCAAGGGCCTCTCGCTCTTCATCGTGCCGAAGTACCACTTCGACCCGGCCACCGGCGAGCTCGGTGAGCGCAACGGCGTCTACGCCACCAACGTCGAGCACAAGATGGGCCTCAAGGTCTCCAACACGTGCGAGATGACCTTCGGTGAGCACGGCACCCCGGCCAAGGGCTGGCTGCTCGGCGAGGTGCACCAGGGCATCCGGCAGATGTTCCTGATCATCGAGAACGCCCGGATGATGGTCGGCACCAAGGCGATCGCGACCCTGTCGACGGGTTACCTCAACGCGCTCGAGTACGCGAAGAACCGCGTGCAGGGCGCCGACCTGGTGCAGAGCAGCGACAAGGCCGCTCCGCGCGTCACGATCACCCACCACCCGGACGTACGCCGGTCGCTGATGACCCAGAAGGCGTACGCCGAGGCGCTGCGTGCTCTGGTCATCTACACCGCGACCTGGCAGGACAAGGTCGCCATCGCGCAGGCCGCCGGTGACGAGAACGCCGCCAAGCAGGCCAACAAGATCAACGATTTCCTGCTCCCGCTGGTCAAGGGTGTCGGATCCGAGCGGGCGTACGAACTGCTCGGCGCCGAGTCGCTGCAGACCTTCGGTGGTTCCGGCTTCCTGCAGGACTACCCGCTGGAGCAGTACGTCCGGGACGCGAAGATCGACACCCTGTACGAGGGCACGACCGCGATCCAGAGCCTCGACCTGATCTTCCGCAAGATCGTCAAGGACAACGGTCAGGCGCTCGGTGTGATCGCCGCCGACATCCAGGCCTTCGTCGAGAGCAACGCCGGCAACGGCCAGCTCAAGGAGGAGCGCCTCGGGCTCGGCAAGGCCCTCGGCGAGATGCAGAACATCCTCGGCATCACGCTGGGCTGGCTGCAGGCCGTCGGCAACGGCGAGGCGCGGGAGCTCTACAAGATCGGTCTTAGCTCGCGCCGGATCCTGCTCGCCCTCGGCGACGTGGTCCTCGCCTGGCTGCTGCTGCGCCAGGCCGAGGTGGCCCTGACCGCCCTGGGCGGCGAGGTCTCCGAGGCGGACAAGAAGTTCTACTCCGGCAAGGTGGCCGCGGCCCGGTTCTTCGTCCGCGAGATCCTGCCGCGGATCGGCGCCGACCGCCGGATCATCGAGAACACCACCCTCGACCTGATGGACCTGGACGAGGACGCGTTCTGATCAAGCTTTTCCCACTCTCCTGAAAAGACTCAGGCCCGGCGGACAACGACGTCCGCCGGGCCTGAGTCTTTTCAGCGGTTTGACGACAACGGGGCAACGGTGCCGTATCGACGTGCGCTACGATGATCATCACTTTCATGTGGATCATTGGGCACGGGGGCCATCGGTGCGCATCGTCTCTTCCTCTCTTGCTGCTCTCCTGATGTCCGGCCTGGTGGCGGCACCAGCGGCGGCTGCCACCTCGACCACCAGGCTCGTCGTCGGCCTGACCACCCGTGCCGATCCCGCCGCCGTGGTGGCGCTGCTCGGAGCGAGTGCTTCCGACGCGCGTCCGGTGTCCGGCCTGGAGGCGATCACGGTGAACGTGCCGGCCACCGACCGGGCGGCCGCGCTCGCCACCCTGACCGCCGATCCGAGCGTGCGTTACGCCGAGGTCGACCCGGTGGTCAGCGCGGACGCGGACCCGAACGAGTCGTCGAACCGGGGTTCCGGCTGGTTCAACCAGATCCCGGTCGCCTGGTCCTGGAGCATCGGCAAGCCGTCGGTCACCGTGGCGGTCGTCGACAGCGGTGTCTCGCCCAACGACGATCTGCGCGGCGCCCGGCTGCTTCCGGGCCACGACTTCGTGGACGGCGACACCGACGCGGCCGACGACGACGACCACGGCACCCTGGTCGCCAACACCATCGCCGCCCAGCACGGCAACCAGCTCGGCGGGGTGGGCGTCTGCGGCGGGTGCTCCGTGCTCCCGGTCCGGGTGCTGGGCCACCAGGAGGCCGGGCCCGCGACCGGGTACGCGTCGACCGTGGCCTCCGGCATCGTGTGGGCCGCCCGGCAGGACGCGCAGATCATCAACCTGTCACTGAGCACGCCCACCCGCAGCCGTGTGCTCGAAGAGGCCGTCGGGCTGGCGAGCGAGGCCGGTTCACTCCTGATCGCCTCGGCGGGTGACGACTCCAGCCTCGCCCCGCACTACCCGGCGGCGTTCGAGCCGGTGCTGGCCGTGGGCTCGGCAGGGTGGTACGGGCGCCCGCTCAACGCCTCGAACCGGAACGGCGCGAACTCGGCCCCGTGGGTCGACATCGCGGCCGACCGGGGCTATCTCGCGTTGAACGCCAAGTCGCAGGCCGAGATGCTGGCCGGCACCTCCACCTCGGCGGCGCTGGTGTCCGGCACCGCCGCGCTCGGCCTCTCGGTGAAGCCGGAACTGGACGCGGCGGGCCTGCGGGCAGCGGTTCTGGCCTCAGCCGGCCGGGGCGGCCGCATGGAGGCCGAGGACGCGCCGGCCCTCGACGCGGCGGGCCTCCTCCACAGCCTGGGCGCGGTGGACGAGACCGGCCCGGTGATCACGTCGATCACGCCGTCCGGGAACGAGGTGCTGCCCGGATGGCAGTTCACCCCCACTCCGCGGATCTCCGAGGACCACGCCATCAGTCGTTCCGAAGTGGAGTTCGAGGGCAAGATTGTCCGGCGGAACCACATGTGGGAGTCCCCGGCGACGGTCACGCCGCCGACCGGGCGGAACGGGTCGCTGACCTACACCTTCCGGGTCTACGACTACGCCGGACGGATGGCCGAGCGAACCGCGACCGTGATGATCGACTCCACGCCGCCGACCGGCACCATCGACGCCCCGCTCGAGGGTGAGCTCGTGCCGGGCGGACCGATCGACTTCGTCTTCACCGCCGCGACCGCCGAGCAACTCAAGCTGGTGCGGGCCAACGACGTCGCCCTGACGCAGACCGCGCCGCGGCGGTGGACCGGGCGGGTCACACCGAACTCGCTCGGCGTCATCCACCTCAACGTCTACGACGTCGCCGGCAACCTCACCGACATGACCCGGACCGTCGAGGTGGACGACGTTGCACCGGGCGGAGCGATCACGAACCCGGTCGCGGGTGCGCACGTGCGCGGCCCGGCCGATGTGCTCTACACGGCAGCGTCGACCGCCGAGCAACTGCGGGTCACCGCCAACGGGACGCCGATGACGCAGCTCGGAGACACTCCGATGTGGGCGGCCACCATCGTCCCGCCGGCGAACGGTGAGATCCGCGTGATCGCCGAGGACCGGGTCGGCAACCGGACCGAGCTCGTCCGGAAGGTGGTCGTCGACAATGACGGCCCCACGGCGACCTCGATGAACCCGGCGGCCGCGGCCCGGGTCCGGGGCACGTTCACCACCGGCTTGGGCGGCGTGGCCGACGTCTCCGGCGTGGCGCGGGCGGAACTCTGGGTCGACGGCCGGTACCTGGGAGCCGACACCACGGCGCCGTACGCGCTGGCGGTGCGGACCGGCTCGTACAGCGGAAACGTCAAACTGACCTGGCGGCTCACCGACAGGCTCGGCAACACCAGGACCTACACCCGGACGGTGATCGCCGACAACGCCGGGCCGACGGTGACGATCACGAAGGCGCCGAAGAACAAGGCAAAGATCAAGGGCACGACCAGGGCGTACGTGAAAGCGACCGACCCGAGCGGTGTCGCCCGGGTCGAGCTGCTCGTCAACGGCAAGGTCGTGTCCCGTGACGCCGCCTCCGGCTACGTGCTCAGTTTCAATGCGAGCAAGCAGAAGAAGACGATGAAGGTGCAGGTCCGGGCGTACGACAGGCTCGGTAACGTGAAATACACGAGCACCCGGACCTGGTACCGGAGGTAGGACTCAGCCGCGAGCGGTGTGGGACCGGGACAGACGCATCGAACCCGGTTCCACCGAAGACCACGGCTTCTCGCCGGTGTGGACGGCCAGGCCGGACGTCTTCATCTCGACGACCGTGCCGGTGTACTGCTCGTCCGGTAGCAGCAGAGCGGACACTTCGGACATCGTCGGGTTGTGGCCGATGATCAGGACCGTTCGAGCCGTGTCCGGAACGTCGTGCAGCAGGTCGAACACCTCACCACTGCGGCCCAGATACAGCGACTCCGGGTAATGGACCTCGGGCATCGGCTGACCGGACCGGCCCTGTGCCAGCGCGATCGCCGCGTTCTGCCAGGTCTGCCGGGTGCGCTTGGCCGGCGAGCAGATCACCAGGTCAGGGTGCAGCCGCTCGTCCACCAGCCAGGCGCCGGCCGCGTCGGCGTCGGCACCGCCCCGTTCACTGAGAGCACGGTCGAAGTCGTCGAAGTCGCCGGGTACCTCCGCCTTGGAGTGCCGCAGCAGGATGAGCGTCCGCGTGGTCATCGGTACAGCTTGCCTGATTGGGATTCGACGTGGACGGGTAAACGGTCGACCGACGCATTCATCACGGTCGAGCGAGCTCGCACGGCCGCGCGGACACCATTCGAGGAGGGTCCGATGGGTATCGGTGCAAGCATTTTCCTGCTCGCCGTGGGGGCGATCCTGGCGTTCGCCGTGGAGGCGGACATCAGTGGTCTCGACATCGGCGTGATCGGCTGGATCCTGATGCTGGCCGGGCTGGCCGGCCTGGTCATCACGCTGGCGTTCTGGAGCAATCGTCGCCGCACCGTGGTGACGCGGACGCAGGCCCCGGTCGCCGGGGTGGGGCACACCACCGAGTACCGCGAAGTCCGTCGGGACGACGTCCCGCCGCCGCCTCCCCCGGCGTACTCCTGACGCACGACGGCCCGGACTCCTCGGAGTCCGGGCCGATCTCTTACGCCTACAGATCTCTTACGCGTACAGAGCGAAGTAGACGGCGATGTGGTGACAGATCGCCGCGACCAGTGTGCAGGCGTGGAAGAACTCGTGGTGACCGAAAACGGTCGGCCACGGGTTGGGCCGCCGCAGCGCGTAGAACACCGCGCCGATCGTGTATATCGCGCCGCCCACGAGGAGCAGCACCAGGCAGGTGACCCCGCCGACGTGCAGCACCTCGGGAATGATCGCGACGGCCACCCAGCCGAGCGCGACGTAGAGCGGCGCACCGGCCCAGCGCGGCAGGTGTGGCCAGATCATCTTCAGCGCCACACCACCGACAGCGCCGCCCCAGACCAGGCTCAGCAGGACGACCTGCTGGGTGCCCTCCAGCAGGAGGACGCAGAATGGCGTGTAGCTGCCGGCGATGAAGATGAAGATCATCGAGTGGTCGGCCCGTCGCATGATCTGGTAGCCGCGTTCGCTCCAGACCCGCCGGTGGTAGAGGGCGCTCGTGCCGAACAGGCCACAGACCGTGATGCTGTAGATCAGGCAGCTGAGGAACGGCGCGATGCCGGGCCTGCTCAGCGCTATCGAGCTGAGCACGACGCCGCAGACCAGGGCGACGAAGAACGCGTACTGATGCAACCGGCCGCGTAGTCGCGGCTTGCCGAGGTCGGTCGGCTTCATCCGAAACGGGGCTGAGGTCGTCACGCGCTCCAGGTTACGGCACCGTAGGTTACTAGTGGGTAGTGATGCCCGATACGGTTGACTCCGCAGGATGATTTCCTCATGAAGATACGACGGGTGGGAGCGGCCGGACTACTGATTGAGTGCGCGGATGCCGACCGGGTCGAGGATTGGCGCGCTGAGCTGTGGAGACGTCGCGAAACCGGTGAGCTCCGAGCGGTGGAGATCGTGCCCGGTGCCCGGACCGTCCTGCTCGACGGCGTGGCCCCCGGCACCGCCGAACTTCTACCCGAATGGGAACCCGGGCACGGGGAGATTCGGGCCGAAGGTCCTCTCGTGCAGATCCCGACGATCTTCGACGGCGACGATCTCGAGTCGGTCGCCGGACTGTGGGACGTCACCGCCGACGAGGCGGTGCGGCGTCTGGTCGAGACTCCGCTGAGCGTCGCCTTCTCCGGCTTCGCGCCCGGTTTCGCCTATCTGCGCGGACTTCCGGACGCGTGGGCGGTTCCCCGGCTCGCCGCTCCGCGGCCTCGCGTTCCGGCCGGCGCGGTCGCCCTGGCCGGCGGCTACGCGGGCATCTATCCCACCGCGTCTCCGGGCGGGTGGCGGCTCGTCGGGCGGACCGATCAAAACCTCTTTGACGTACGGCGTGAGCAGCCCGCACTCCTCACACCCGGGACTCGCGTCCACCTGGTGGCGGCATGATCACGGTGCTGCGGGCCGGGCCGCTGACCACCGTGCAGGACCTGGGCCGACCGGGCTGGGCGCACCTCGGCGTGCCCCGTTCCGGAGCGCTCGACGAACAGGCCCTGCGACTCGCCAACCGATTCGTCGGCAACCCCGACGACACGGCCGGGCTGGAGACCACCCTGCTCGGCTGCACCCTTCGGTTCGCGGAGGCGACCGTCGTGGCGGTCACCGGAGCGGTCGCACGCGTCGACGTCGACGGGCGGCCGGTCGAGCGGCCGCACGGGCACCAGCTGTTCGAGGTGCCTGCCGGTGGGGTCCTCGACGTGGGGCAGGCCGCCCGGGGAGTGCGGTCCTACATCGCGGTGGCCGGCGGGATCGCCGTCGAACCGGTGCTCGGCAGCCGCTCCACCGACACCCTCTCCGGGCTCGGGCCGGAGCGCCTGACCGACGGCACGGTACTGCCGATCGGTGTGCCGGGCGGGGCGCCGCCGCTGGTCGGGGAGCCGTCACGGATAGCCGGTGAACTGGTGCTCGGCATCCGGCTCGGGCCGCGCGACGATTGGTTCGACACGAGTGGGTTGTTCGCTTCGTCGTACGACATCAGCCCTTTGAGCAACCGCATCGGCGCCCGGCTCGCCGGGCCCGCCCTGACCCGCGCCCACGCCGGCGAATTGCCCTCCGAAGGTGTGGTCCTCGGCTCCGTGCAGGTGCCGGCCGACGGGCAGCCGATCATCTTCCTCGCCGACCACCCGACGACCGGCGGTTACCCCGTGGTCGGCGTGGTGGGGAACGTCACACCGCTCGCACAGGCACGCCCGGGGACTACGGTGAGATTTCGTGAGCTGGATTGATCTCAACGCCGACCTCGGCGAGGGCTTCGGCGCCTGGCGGCTGGGTGACGACGATGCCCTGCTCGACGTTGTGACCTCGGCGAACGTGGCCTGTGGCTTCCACGCCGGCGATCCGTCCACGATGGCCGGCGTCTGCCGGCGGGCCGTGGAGAAGGGTGTCGCGATCGGCGCGCAGGTCGGTTACCGGGACCTGGCCGGATTCGGGCGGCGGCGGATCGACTACGCCCACGACGAACTGCGCGACGACATCGTCTACCAGATCGGGGCACTCGAGGCGTTCTGCCGGATCGCCGGCGACCGGGTGCGGTACGTGAAGCCGCACGGTGCCCTCTACAACACCGCCGCTGTGGACGAGCTTCAGGCGTCCGCCGTGGTGGCGGCCGTCGTCGCCTACGACGCCGCGCTGCCCGTCCTCTGCCAGCCCGGATCAGTGCTCGCCGTACGGGCCGCCGAGGCCGGACTGGGCGTGGTCGGCGAGGGCTTCGCCGACCGCGGCTACCTGCCGGACGGCCGGCTCGTGCCGCGATCCCGGCCGGACGCGCTGGTGCACGACCCGGACGAGGTGGTCGCCCGGGTCGTGCGGATGGCCGTCGACGGCGAGGTGGTCGCCGTCGACGGCACGGTCACGCCCTGCCCGGTACGGTCCGTCTGCGTGCATGGGGACACCCCCGGAGCGGTGCAGCTGGCCCGCGCGGTCCGGGACGGTCTCGCGGCGCACGTCCGGGTTCAGGCCTTCTGACGCACCCGGTCGACCAGCGCGATCTCATCGATGCTCGACTCCGGCGTACCCAACATCTCGAAGGTCTTCGGGTTGAAGATCCACACCGCGCGCTCCTCCGTCTGGCCCGAGGGGACCCAGGCCACCCCGACGCCCTCCCGGCCGCGGGAGTCCTGCACACCCTCGACCAGCCGCACGCCGTCGATCAGCCCGATCGACCGGTAGAGCGCGGCCCGCTGCGCCGGTCGCATCCAGAGCCGCGTCGAAATGGTGCCGAGATACTTCGTGACGGCGTCGAGGCTGTCCGAACCGAAATCCTCCTTCGCCGACTTCCGGAGCCACGCGACGGTCGCCTCCGGGTCCGTCGGCATGTCGTCCCGGTAGTGAGCGGTCACCTCACAGCCGGCGCCGGCCCGGCAACCCGGGATGGTGGCGTACTCACCGTCCTGGTCTCGGCCCCAGCCGTCGTGCCGGCCGTCGATCGACAGCCAGGCCTCGCTGGCGGTGCCGTCCCACTCGATGAATCGCAGATAGAGGAACTGGTCGCCCCGGGGGACGAGATCGGGTTCGTTCTCGGCGGAGGTGGCGGCCTGATTCAGGAAGGCGGCCACCGGGGTCAGCTTCGGGGCCACAGCCTCGGTCGGGCCCGGCGCGGGCGGCTGCGCCGACGGCGTCACGAGCTGCGGGACGGTGATCGCCGCGATGCCCGCGGCGGCGGCCGCGGCCAGCAGCGTGGCCCACCGGCGGCTCCTCCGGTTCTCCCTCGGCGGCGCGACTTCGGCCATCACCCGGGCGCGTGCCGCGGCCAGACGGTCCGGCGACGGCAGCGACGTCTCCCGGCCCAGCTCCTTGACCAGAGTGATCTCATCCATGACGAACCCCTTCCTCGGCGCTGTTCAACGGGTTGCTGCCGCCCAATGCGGCACGCAGGACGGAGCGGGCCCGGTGCAGCCGGGAACGGACAGTTCCCACCGGGATGTCGAGCGCGGCCGCGACCTGCTCGTAGGTGAGCTCCTCCTGCACGACCAGCAGCAGGACGTCACGGTCGCCGTCGGCCAGATCGCTCAGCGCCGAGGTCAGGACATCCCGCAGCGCGGACGCTGTGACGTCGGCCGCCACCCGGTCCGCGTGGCACGAGGAGTCCGGCTCGGCCGGGACGACCCGGTGCAGCCGCAGCCGCCGGACCTCGTCCCGGCGGTGCTGGGCGACCAGGTGGGTGGCGATCCCGTAGAGCCACGGGCGGGCGTCCCGCTGATCCGTCCGGAACGAGTCCCGGCGACGGAACGCGGTCAGGAACGTCTCGGCGACCAGATCGTCGGCCGTCTGGTCACCGAGACGTCGTGCCAGGTAGCGGTGGATGTACGGGGCATGCCGGTCGAACACCGCCGCGAAGTCCTCGCGGAGCAACGCGGCGTCGTCCGGCTCGCTGTCGCTTCTCATGCCCCTTATCCGTCACTCGGCGGCTATGAGTTCACGCGTCCAGCCCTCGCAGGATCAGCGGCAGACGGTCGGGGCCGGCCGGGTCGATCACGATCGGCACACCCCAGTCCTGGCGGGTCAGGTGGCACGCACCGAATTCGGCGTCGACATCGCAGGTCGCGGCCTGTGCGACGACCTGAAGGACACCCTTCGGTACGGCCGGATTGAGCACGATCCTCCGCGACAACTCGGTGGTCGTGCCCTCACCCTCGAGGAGCAGCTCAGCCGGAGACGCCGACACGACCAGGCGTACCGGCGAGCCGAACTGGCCGTCCAGTTTCTGGCCCGGCGCCGGGGTGAAGATGACGTCGAGCGTCACCTCGCCCGGAGCCAGGTGCGACGGCGGACGCTCGGTCTTGTGCCGCTCCCCGTCGACCCGCTTGACCACACCCGGAGCCAGCCGGGTCAACCGGTGCGCGGCCGACTCCACCACGATCACCGTGCCGTCGTCGAGCGCCAGGATGTCACTCGGCTCGGCCAGGCCCGAATCCACCGTGGACACCTCGTTCGACGCGGGATCGAAGCGGCGAACCGCCCCGTTGTAGGTGTCGGCGACCAGCACCGAACCGTCCGCCAGCGCGGACACACCCAGCGGGTGCTGGAACAGCGCCTCAGCAGCCGGGCCGTCCACATGACCGAAATCGAACAGCCCCTGGCCGACTGCGGTGTGCATCACGCCGTCCTCGACGAACCGCAGAGCCGACGTCTCGCTGTCCGCGATCCACAGCCGCTTGCCATCCGGGCCGACCGACAGGCCGGACGGCTGCGCCATCCACACGTCCGGGATCGGGCCGTCCCGCAGCGCCTCCACGGTAGTACCCGCGTAGACACCGACCGTCCGCTTGATCGGATCGAACCACCACAACTGGTGGATGCCCGCCATCGCGATGATCACCCGGTCGTCGAACCAGGCCAGATCCCACGGCGACGACAGGTCCGCGGCGAGTGCGTCATGGGCGTGATCGTCGACCGCCGACCGCCACGGCCGACCGGAGCCGGCCACCAGGGTCACCTCGCCGGTCCCGGTATCGAACCCGCGGAGCTGGTGATTGACGGTGTCGGCCACCACCACGTCGTAGCCGGCGATCGCGGCCACCGAGGCCGGCAGCAGGACGAGACCCTGGGGCTCGCTGAACGGCTCGCCACGGACGCCGCTGCCGATCCGGCGTACCAGCGTCTCCCCGTCCGGCGTCAGCTCGACCAGAGAGTGCCGGGCCGAGTCCGAGACCAGCAGGTTCTTGTTCGGCAGCTCGATGACCTTGCCGGGAAAACGGAGCAGGCCCTCCGGGGCTGGCGGGGGCACGTACGGCCCGTCACCGCGGTGCAGGGTGCCGTTGGCCTCGTGCTTCGTGATCAGCTCGTCGATCAGCCGGGCCAGGCCCTCGGCGTGTCCCTCACCGGCCATCGAGGCGACCAGGTAGCCCTCAGGATCCACCACGGCCAGGGTCGGCCAGGCCTTCGCCGCATATTGCTGCCAGACGTGCATGTCCCCGTCGTCGACGACCGGATGATGAACGCCATACCGCTCGACGGCGGCGGCCAGAGCCTCCGGGTCGCGCTCGTGCTCGAACTTCGGCGAGTGCACACCGATCACCACGATGGCGTCGCCGTACTTCTCCTCCAAGGGCCGCAGCTCATCCAGGACGTGCAGGCAATTAATGCAGCAGAACGTCCAGAAATCCAATATTAGGATTTTGCCCCGCAGATCGGCCAGGGTGAGGGCCTTACCGCCGGTGTTGAGCCAACCGCGACCCTTGAGTTCGGGCGCACGCACGCGAAATTCCATGCGCCAATGGTGCCCTAGCCACCCCGCCTACCCTCCGGCCCATCCCGCCGCGCCGCTGCCTGCCCCGACCTCCAACCACGCCCGTCTCCGGCCCTGCATCCGGTCCGTCTCGGCCAGCCCTGTGCCCGGTCGGTCTTCGGTTGGTCCTGTGCCCGGTCGGTCTTCGGCTGGTCCTGTGCCCGGTCGGTCTCCGATTGGTCCTGTGCCCGGTCGGTCTTCGGCTGGTCCTGTGCCTGGTCTGTCTTCGGCCGGCCCCGGCGCCCGGTCCGCCTGCGGCCCCGCGGTCCGGTCCGTCTCCGGCCCGCGGCCCGCCGGGTCCACCTGTGTCGGGCCTGTCTGTCGGCCCCGCTAGCGCGGTCGGCTTCGCCCACGCGTCCGTCCTGCTTTTGTTGGCCCGCTCGCAGATCTTGTGAGGTTGGGGCAGAAATGAGGGCGAAACCTAACAAGATCGTCTCGCGGAGCGAGGGGGACGTTCGGCGGTCATCCCTTGTCACCCTTGCTTCTCACAGATTTTGTGCAGTTCGGGCGGGCGTGGCGGAGGAACCTCACAAGATCCGCTTGCGGGGTGGGGCGGCTGCCCGCCTCACGCCATCCCGTTGGCGGACCTTGTGAGGTTGAGGTTGGCGAGGCGGCGGAAACTCGCAAGATCGGCATGGGGGTGGGTGCGGCGTTCGGTGGTGGCGGCGCGTTGGGTGGTAGGTGTGGCGTTCGGGCCTGGCGGTGCGTTTAGGCGGCGGTGGGTGGTGGCCAGCCTGTTGGGGAGACGGAACGGCCCCGCTCCCTCGGGGAGCGGGGCCGTTCTGCGAAGCGAAGGTGTGTCAGCCGTTCTTCTGCAGACAGAGCACCTGGTTGCCATCGTCCTTCGGGATGATCACGTGGGGCTGCTGGGCGTCGCCGCACTGTTCCTTGGCTGTTCCGACGGAGATCACCTTGAAGGTGTCCGGCTCGGAGCATTCGGCCGCTACCGCGGTGTCGCCGCTGCGCTTCACACAGTCGCCGGTCGCCACGTCCAGGCCGCCGCCGCGGGAGATCAGGTAGACCAGGCCGAACACCACGGCGAGGATCAGGGTCGCACCGAGAACCACGGCCAAAGCCACGGGCACGGTACGCACGTTCGTCTTCGCCGGCGGCGGAGTCGGCGCCGGTTCGGCCTTGAACTGGTCGAACCTGCCCTGCTCCTCGGCCGGGCCGGGCCAGCTCGTGGTGTCCTCGGGACCGGGCGGGGTCACCGTGGCACGGGCCGCCGGGCTGTTCGGGTACACCCCACCGCCGGGCTGCTCGCCGGGCATCGGCGGCAGTGCGGGCTGCGGAACGTACGGCGAGTTGCCGCGTCCGGAGACATCAGTGGTGTGCTCGTTGAACTGGTCCGGCGGGCCACCGCGGCCGGCGACGTCCGTGGTGAACTCGCTGTACGGCGGGCCGGACTGGTCACCGGGGCCACCGAACAGCGGCTGACCGGAACCTCCGAACGGCGGCTGACCCGAGCCTGGGAACTGCGGTGAACCGGGCATGCCGGCCGGGCCACCGAACGGCGAACCGGGTTGATCACCGGGCCCCCCGAACGACGTGCCGGGCTGGTCGCCGGGAACCCCGAACGGGGAGCCGGGCTGGTCGCCGGGGCCACCGAACTGGGAACCGGCCGGGTTGCCCGGAGTTCCGAACGGCGGCTGGCCGCTACCCGGGAACTGGGGCGAACCCGGAGCGCCGGCCGAACCGGAAAACGGCGGGGTTCCCGGGGCGCCGGCCGAGCCCGAGAACGGCGGGGTTCCCGGGGCGTCGCCGCCCGGGAACTGCGGGGAACCCGGCATCGCGAACGGCGATCCACCCGCGGGCGGCTCCGGCGGAGAGACCCGGGCGCTCGCCGTCGCCCGAGCGGTAGCCCGGGCCGGGGACTGCGGGGCGACACCGGGGGTACCCGGAGCGCCGGAGCCGTCACCGGACGGAGGCTGGAACCGGTCGTCGTCGCCGGGCCCGCTCCGAAGCGGCGCCGCGGAACCGTAGGTGCTTCCGGCAGGCGGGAAGCCACCGGACGGTGATTCGTCGCCGGACTGGGAACCGGCCGGGAACGACGCGTTCCCGCCACGGTCGTCGGCGCCGCGCTGGGGCAGGCCGAACCCGCCGGACGGGCTTTCGTCCTGCGGCCGCGTACCGAAGCCACCCTGGTCCTGGGGCCGTGCCCCGAACGGGCTGTCACCCTGGCTCCGGGCGCCGAAACCGCCATCGTCCTGCGGGCGACCGCCGAACGGCGAGGTAGGCGCGGGTGGGAACCCGGACGGACCGTCGCCGGGCCGGTCGCCGAACGGACCGGCTCCGAAGCTGCCGGCGGGGTTGTCACCCGCCTGCCCTGGCTGGCTGCCGTATGGGGATGTCGGTGCCGGTGGGAACCCGGACGGGCCGTCACCGGACTGCCCCGGCCGGTCGCCGAACGGACCGGCCGCGAAGCCGCCGGACGGACCGTCGCCGGCCTGGCCGGCCTGGCTGCCGTACGGGGAGGTGGGCCCGGGCGGACCGTCGCCGTACGGGCTGGCCCCGCGACCGCCCGGCTGGTCGTCGCCGGGCTGGCCATGCTGGCCACCGTAGGGGGACGCCGGTGCGGGCGGGAGCCCGGAGGGTCCGTCGCCGGGCCGGTCGCCGTACGGGCTGGTCCCGCGACCGCCTGGCTGGTCGTCGGGCTGACCATGCTGGCCGCCGAACGCGGAGGCAGCGGAGCTACCAGCCTGCTGGCCGCCGAACGCGGAGGCGCTACCGGCGTGCTGATCGCCGAACGGGGACGCTCCGGAATCCCCGGCCGGCTGGCCGCCAAACGGGGACGGTGCCGAGCCGTCGGACTGCCGGCCGTCGTACGAAGAAGGCGCGAAGCCGCCGGCCTGATCGTCCAAAGACTGGCCGGGGCGGTCACCGAACGGCGAGGTGGACGCCGGCGGGAAGCCGGACGGGCCGTCGGCCTGAGGCTGTCCTCCGAAGGGGGAGGTCGGCGCGGGCGGGAAACCACCGGCAGGGCTCTCGTCCCGGGGCGGCAGGCCGCTGGGCCTGCTCGGCTGGCCTGGAGCGAACGGCGAAGCCGAACCACTGTCGCCGCGCTGGGGCAGACCGCTGGGCTGCCCGCCGCCGAATGACGGCTCGTCGGCGCGGGACGGGGTGTCCGCGGGCTCGTCGGGTGCCGGTTCGGCCGGGCGGCCGTAGACCCGGGCCTGCGGTGCCACGCTGGGCGGCGGAATCTCGGCGGCCTCGGGCGGGGTGACGCGGACGCCGGGTACCGAGGCGCTGGCGGTCACCGGGCGGGCCGAGCCGACAGCGGGCTTCTTCACCGGGTCACGCGGCTGCGGGACCGACGAGGAACTCTGCGGGTCGAGTGCCGCGGCGAGCGGGTCGGAGCCGGACGCGTCGGAGCCGGCGGCCGGGGGAAGAGCCCCGCCGCTGGCGAGCGCCGCCCCGGGCACACGCTGCGGGTAACCGGCGGGGGAGGCCGGCGGCTGGTCGCCGGGGCCGCCACCGAAGGCGGGACCGGCGGGCGCGCTGCCGAAGGACTGATCGCCGGACCCGCTACCAGCGGGGACGCCACCGAGAGACGAATCCCCCGAACCGCCGCCGAAAGGCTGGTCGCCCGAACCGCGGCCGCCAGGCGTGCCACCGAGACCCTGGTCACCGGAACCGCCGCCGAAGGGCTGCCCAGCGGCACCGCCACCGAACGGCTGCTCCCCGGAACCGCCACCGAAGGACGGGCCGGTGGAACGGCCGCCGAAGGCCGGGTCGGACGAGCCACCGCCGAACGGCTGGTCAGCAGGCCCGCGGCCGAAGGACTGGTCGGCGCCTGTACCGCCGAACGGCTGGTCAGCGCCCGCGCTGCCGAACGGCTGCTGGCCACGGACCGGCAGGTCGAGGCCGGGCTGGGCACCGGATGGTGACTCGGCCGCCGGACCGGCCGGGGCGCGCAGCGGGAAGCCGCCGCCCTCGCCGCGCCGGGACGGGAAGGTGTTGCTGGTGGCCGAGGGAGGAGCCGGCTCGGCCGGGGCCTCCGGGGTGCGGACGCCCTGCATCCAGCTGTTCTGTGCCGGGCCGGCGCTGAACGAGCCGGGCGCGGAGTCCTCCGGAAGGTCGGAGAGGCTGGCGCCGGGAACACGGACCGGCTGGTCACCGAACGCGGAGAAGGAACGGCCGAGTCCGCCGTCCTCGGGCGCGGTGGCACCGGGCGTGCGGGCCGGCAGACCGCTGGGGGTGAGCCGTCCGCCGGGTGCGGACTCCGGAGTGGCGGGCGCGGGCGGCGGCGGGACCGCGGCCGAGGCGGCTGAGCGGCCGGGCAGCGGAGCGGAGCCCCCGAACGCCGGAGCACCCCGGTCGGCGGGGCCGAACGACAAGGGACCGGAAGACGGAGCGCCCTGGGCATAGGGGTCGCCCTGGGCAGAAGGGTCGCCGGCACCGGGCGGAGCCCACTGCGCCGCACCGGCGTCGAACGGCGCGGGAGCCGGAACCGACGCGGCGCCGGAGGCGGGGGCGGAACCGTAGGTGGGAGTGCCGGGCGACACCGAGCCGTAGGGCGATGCGCCGGCGGCCTCGGGGGAGACTGAACCGTACGGCGAGGCCTCGGGTCCCCGGGCGGAGCCGTACGGCGTACCACCGGAGTTGGAGCCTGCGCCGAAGGTGGAGACGGCGGGCACGACGAACGGCGAACCACCGCCGGGTGTCGTGGCTGGAGGTGGCCCGTACGAGTTGGGGAATCCCTCGGCGGGCGGCTGGGCTGATGCCCGGCCCGCGACCCGCTGTGCGTCGGGGTCATGGGGGAACCCGCCCGACGTGGGTCCGCCCGACGTGGCCTCGGCCGGCTGACCGGCGTGCTGCCCCTCGGACGTCATACGCGCCTCCTCATCGATGCGGCCGTGCCAGCTTTGCACGGACGCGGCCCCATCGGCTTCCTTACCGCCGCAGGGCCGTGCCAGCTTTCCGGCCTGGCAGTGCTGAGGCCTGGGCGCTGTCGTCGCCCGGTGGCCCCGGTCCTCATACCGACCGGCCGTGCCGGTTTGGGGACCGTGCCCACGGTACCGGGCGTGCGCGGCGGGAGGAATCCCGGTGTACGCCCCGCGGGGAGGTCTCAGTGATCTTCAAGGGTGTGTTCGGACACGAAACAGGGTGCGACCGGACACGAAACGGCCCGCCCGGGTGATCCGGACGGGCCGTGAAGGTGTCGGTTGATCTCAGCTCGTCCAGCGCCGCTGGGCGATGACGGCGATCTCGTCACGCATCGCCTGGGTGGGCGCCGCCTGCATGGCCCGCTCGATGGCGCGGTTCTGGCGGCTGATCATCCGGTTCCGGCGAATGCGGTCGATCATGTTCATGGCACTGCTCACTTCTCTCCCGCGGTGGCGGGTGTCGCTATGACGAGCGTCGCCGGACCGCTTGTGGCGGACCTCCAGGGCGCGCGTCCCGTTGTTGACTCAAGTATCCGCCGACAACGGCGACGCGGCCAGTGATTTAGAGGGTGAGCTGGGTCATGAGCCTAAGGATCGAAAGTCAACCAGCCGACAGAGCCGAAGGACCTTAGGTCCAGCTGAGCAAAGTGCCCTCCGGATCGGTCAGGAAGACGCCGATGTCGCGCAGGAATTTCGAGCCCAGCTCGCCATCGATGATCCGGTGGTCGAACGAGAGCCCGAGGGTGGTGACCTGGCGGATCTTGATCTTGTCCTTGTGTACCCACGGGGTCGGCCGGATCGCGCCGAACGCCAGGATCGCCGACTCGCCCGGGGGCAGGATCGGCGTTCCGGTGTCGATCCCGAACACGCCCACGTTGGTGATCGAGAGCGTGCCGCCGGTCATGTCCGACGGCGGGGTCTTACCCGACTTGGCGGTACGGACCAGCGCGTTCAGTGCCTCGGCCAGCTCCGGCAGGGCGAGCCGGCCGGCGTCCTTGATGTTCGGCACGATGAGGCCACGCTCGGTGGCCGCCGCGATGCCGAGGTTCACGTAGTCCTTGACCACGATCTCCCCGGTCGCCCCGGACCAGGTCGAGTTGACCATCGGGTGCCGTTTCGCCGCGAGTAGTACCGCCTTCGCCACCAGCAGCAGTGGCGAGATCCGCTTCTCGGCGAACTCGGGCCGGCCCTTGAGCTTCTCCAGCAGCTTCATCGAGCGGGTCACGTCGACCGTGAGGAACTCGGTGACGTGCGGCGCGGTGAACGCCGACGCGACCATGTTCTCCGCCGTGAGCTTGCGCACCCCCTTGATCGGGATGCGCTGCTCACGGGCGTTGTCGACAACGACGACAGGCGAAGAAACTTCGACAGGCTTGGAAACGGCCTGCTGTACGTCGTCACGCGTGACCGACCCCATCGGCCCGGTCCCGTTGAGGGTGGTCAGGTCGACGCCGAGATCACGGGCGAGCTTCCGGACGGGCGGCTTGGCGAGGACCGGCCCGGTCCGCACGACGGGAGCCGGAGCAGCCGGGGCAGGTGCCGGGGGCGGGGCAGCCGGAGCAGGTGCCGGGGCCGGAGCGGCCACCACAGCCGCCGGGGGTGTGGACGCGTTGGCCGTACCGCTGCGGGGTCGTCTTTTTGCGGTTGTGGTTCGCGGGCCGTAACCGACAAGCACCGCGGTACGCCCGCCGGGCGCCGGTCCCCCGATGAGGCCGGCCTCCGTCTCCTCTTCAAAGGTGGGAGACGGCCCGGCGCCGGGGTCGGTGTCGATGGAGACGATCGGCTGACCGACCTCGACCACCGCACCGGCCTCGTGGAAGATCCGGGTGACGACGCCGCCCCACTTGGCGGGGATCTCGACCGCAGCCTTGGCAGTCTCCACCTCGACGATCGGCTGGTTGAGCTCGATCGTGTCACCCACCTTGACCAGCCACGCCAGGATCTCGCCCTCGGTCAGTCCCTCACCGAGGTCGGGCAGGGTGAACTCCTTGATCCGGGTCATCGCCGTCACCAGCCGAACGAGCGGTCGACGGCGTCCAGAACCCGGTCCAGGTCCGGCAGGAACTCCTCCTCCAGCCGCGACGCCGGGTAGGGCACGTCGTAGCCGGTCACCCGCAGGACGGGCGCCTCGAGCGAGTAGAAGCAGTTCTCGGTGATCCGGGCGGCGATCTCGGCGCCGAGACCACCGTTGCCCTGTGCCTCGTGCACGATCACGGCGCGGCCGGTCCGCTTGACGGACTCGAAGATCACCGGGTAGTCGATCGGGGAGAGCGAGCGCAGGTCGATGACCTCCAGCTCACGGCCGTCCTCGGCCGCCGCGGTGGCGGCGTCGAGAGCCACCCGGACCATCGGGCCGTACGCGAGCAGCGTCGCGTCCGTGCCCGGCCGGAGCACCTTGGCCGAGTGCAGCGGGTACGCCTGGTCGAGCGGGGCGTCGAGGTCGACCTCGCCCTTCTCCCAGTAGCGCCGCTTCGGCTCGAAGAAGATCACCGGATCGTCGGAGGCGATGGCCTGCTGGAGCATCGTGTATGCGTCGGCCGGGTTGGAGCAGCTCACGACCTTGAGGCCGGGGGTGTGCGCGAAATACGCCTCGGGCGACTCGGAGTGGTGCTCGACCGCGCCGATGCCGCCACCGAACGGGATCCGGATGGTGATCGGCAGCCGCAGCTTGCCCCGGGAGCGGTAGTGCATCTTCGCGACCTGGGAGACGATCTGGTTGTACGCCGGGAACACGAAACCGTCGAACTGGATCTCGCAGACCGGCCGGAACCCGCGGATGGCCAGGCCGACCGCGGTGCCGACGATGCCGGCCTCGGCCAGCGGGGTGTCGATGACCCGGTCGTCGCCGAAGTCCTTCTGCAGGGCGTCGGTGATCCGGAACACGCCTCCGAGCTTGCCGACGTCCTCGCCCATGATCACGACCTTGGGGTCGTTCTCCAGAGCGCGGCGCAGGCCGTGGTTTAGGGCCTTGCCCAGGGTGGTCGTCTCAGCCATCAGTGCCCACTCCCCTCGAAGGACGCCTGGTACTCGGTGAAGGCGGCGCGCTGCGCGTCGATCTCCGGCGAGCCGTTGGGATAGACGTGATCGAAAAGGGTCACGGGTTGTGGATCAGGCATCGCCAGCACCCGCTCTCGCAGGTCGAGGGCCTGCTTCTGCGCGTCCGCGTCGACCTCGGTGAAGAAGTCCTTCTTGGCGATCTTCTGCTTGGTGAGGAAGGCCTTGAGCCGGCTGATCGGGTCCTTCGCCTTCCAGGACTCGACCTCACTCGCGATGCGGTAGCGGGTCGGGTCGTCGGAGCTGGTGTGCGCGCCCATCCGGTAGGTGTACGCCTCGATCAGGGTCGGCCCCTGGCCGTTGCGGGCATTGTCCAGTGCCGACCGGGTCACCGCGTACGTGGCCAGCACGTCGTTGCCGTCCACCCGGATGCCGGGGAAGCCGTAGCCGCCGGCCCGCTGGTAGAGCGGCACGCGGGTCTGGCGCTCCAGGGGCTCGGAGATCGCGTACTGGTTGTTCTGGCAGAAGAAGACGATCGGGGCGTTGAACACGCCCGACCAGACGAACGACTCGTTGACCTCGCCCTGGCTGGTCGCGCCGTCACCGAAGTAGGCGATCACGGCCTCACCCTCGGGCGTGCCGGTCTTGCCGTCCATCGTGACGCCCATGGCGTAGCCGGTCGCGTGCAGCGTCTGCGAGCCGATCACGATCGTGTACTGGTTGAACTTGAATTCGTTCGGGTCCCAGCCGCCCTGATCGACACCGCGGAACAGGCCGAACGGCATGATCGGGTCGATTCCCCGGCAGTAGAGGACCCCGTGCTCGCGGTAGGTCGGGAAGGCCATGTCCTGCGGGCGCAGCGCCCGGCCGGAACCGACCTGCGCCGCCTCCTGGCCCAGCAGGCTGGCCCAGATGCCCAGTTCACCCTGTCGTTGCAGAGCGACCGCCTCGGTGTCGAGGCGGCGGACGGTGACCAGATCCCGATAGAGGTCGCGATACTCCTCATCGGTGAAATCGACGGAGTACGTCGTCCCGTCGGCGGTCGTGACGCTGTCGACACGCTCGCCGTCGGGGGTCAGTAGTTGGACGAAGCCGCCGGCCGGGACATCGGTCCCCGCCACGCTCTCGCCTTTCGCCATCCGTGTCTCCTGTTTCCTCGTTGCGCCCGCGGCGGGTGTTGCCCGGCCACGCGGCTGACCTCTTCAAGGTGCCGCGCCTGGCCCGGGTCTGGGTTGCCGCGCGGCATACTCCGGCTGTCGCCGGGACGGCTGCCCTGGCCCCGCTGATCGGCGGTGGCGGCAGCGGCAGTGCCGTCGTCCCCATCCTGACAGAGAGAGTGAGCGGCGTTACAGCCTGCGTAGATCACGAATCCAGATTTCTGCGGTACATCGTTAAGGGTATTTGTCTGATTTAGATGCTTTTGTGCCAGCGATCCGGACGAATAGCCCACACGCGCCGCTGCCGAAAGCGCCATGCCTCGTTCATCCCCAATGACCGGAACGGATCCAAGTTGATCTTTTGGTTTGGGGGATCCACGCGTGCCGCACCTGCCCGACGACGACTATGCGCCGCCCCCCAAGGTGCTGCGCAAGCGCCTCAACGGGGTGTACCGCGAGGATCTGGGCTTCTCCGGCCCCACCCGGCGGTACGTGCTCACGGTCGCCATGCTCGTCGGCCTCGCCTCGGTGCCGACCCTCGCCGTCCTCACCACCGGATCCAGCGAGATCACCGGCGACGACCGGCCGGGGGCCATGGAGGTGCCGTTCCTCCCGCCACCCTCCACCGGTCCGGTGCGGCCCGCGCCCATCGATCCGGATCCCGCCCCAGCACCGTCGACGTCCCTTTCAAAATCACCACCACGTGGGTACGGCCAAAGCACCCGCGAACCCACGCCGGCCGGCCCGTCAGCCCCCGGGAGTGCCGAGAACCCTGACTCTGCCTCGCCCGGGAAGGGCTCGCCCTCCTCGACCAGTCCGGTGCCGTCCCGGACCAGCGCCACCTCTCGTCCGGCTCCGCCTCGCAAACCCACCGGCACCCGCACCGTGCCGCCTCGCGACGCCGCCTCACACCGGCCCGTGTCGCCCGGGGGCCCGCCCCCACACCGGCCCGACACGTCGCGCGATTCCGCTCCGGACCGTCATGTGGCGCCCCGGATTCCGGTCGTGCCGGATCTGCCGGTCGTGCCGGAGGAGGACCGGATTCCCGAGCCGGTGCTGCCCGGCGACTTCCCGACCGTGCCCGGCCTGCCCGAGGTGCCGGACGAGCCCGATTCCGACCGTCGTGAATCCGACCCGAACGGTTCCGGACGTCCGGAAAGGGGTACCCGCGACCGAGATGGGCGCAATGATCGCGCTCATTCCAACAATTCGGACGAGCCACCGGTGCAACCTCGTCGACGGAAACCCGCCTGCGAGAACGCCACCGCACCGCACGAGCGGTCCGGCCGGCGTCATACCGACCCCACGACCAGCAGCTCACGCCCGGCCGGGGACCCGCCCCGGCGCGACACCGAGTCGTCCCGTTCCGCAGTTCACGAAAGCCGGTCATCGGACCGGCCCCGGCACAGTCGGAGGTCAGCAGTGGCCGATCGCCCGTACAACATCCGCTCGTCCCGGATCCTGGAGCAGAATCATGGCGGAGGCGACCTCAACGTCGTGCGCCGGCTGTTGACCGACTCCAACTCCGAGGAGAACCGGCTCGCGAACCGGCCCTACCGCGGCCAGCACCGTGCCGAGCACACGAACTACCCGGACGAGCGCGGTGCCTCCTACGACCGCAGCTCCCGGGTCGGCCGGCACCACGCCGAACCCAACCCGGACGCCCCCTACATCAATCGCCGCTGACCCCACAGCCGGGGTCACTCGTCTCGGTTGGCCTCGAGCCAGGCGTCGATGGCGGCCGAGTCGCTCGGGTCGACACCCTCGGCGATGAGCTGCGCCACCGCCGCCGTGGCCGGGCTGCGTCGTTCGCCGGTGGTGTAGAGCCGGGCGAACTCCGGGATCAGCTCCTCCATCGCGGTCTCGATCTCCTGTGCCGCGGCCTCGGGCAGGCCGCGCCGCCGGGTCGCATACGCCGACCAGGCGCGGACCACCCGCGGCATCATGGCCGCGTCGTCCAGGTCGAGGACGGCCCGCCGGTGCACCCAGTCGAGCAGGAACAGTCCCGCGACGGCCGGGCTCCAGCGCAGCGGATCACCGCCGGGCAGGGTCATCGCGTGATCCAGCACGAGGCCGAGGCAGAAGTCGAGGGAGGCGCCGTCCGGCGTGACGGTCGAACCGGTGGGCAGCTCGAACCGGACCGCTTCCGGCGCGGCCAGGAAGTCCCGGACCAGGTCGGTGCCGTCCGGTCCGGCCGGTTCGGCGAGCGGCGGCGTGGTCACCGCCGGCAGCAGTGAGATCCGGGCCGCCGCCAGCGCCCGGTCGGTGGCCAGCGAACCGTCCGCCGGCAGATCGCCGAGCTCATCGGTGACCCGCAGGTGCCGGCCCACCTCGTCGCGGAGACGGCCCGGGTCCTCACTGCGGAACCAGGTCAGCTCATCGCCGGCACAGATCTCGCGCACCTGATCGAGCAGGGTGCCGGCCGAGGTGGCGACGAAAACGTCCTTGGTGATGCCGATGTTGTGGTCGACGAGAGCCACCACCGCGTGGTCCGGCCCGCCGTCGGAACCGTCGTCGTAGGCGAAGGTGACCAGGTAGGACGTCTGATCGCCGTAGACATCGCCGTACGCCCAGCAGCCGGTGGGCCGGACCCGCCCGAGCTGGGCGGCCCAGACCGGCGCGTCCGGGGCGTGACCCACCACGGCCGCGCCGTCGGCGTCCGGGACCAGCGCGGCGAACACCTCGCGGATGGTCGTGGTGGCCGGGCTGTCCGGATCGGTGGTCGCCGTGAGGAACCGGCCCACGAAGTCGCGGACCGCCTCGGCACGGTCGTCGAGGGCCACCGCGTAGACGCTGCCGAGCAGCGCGGTACCGAGCATCTCGGCGTCGAGCGCGCAGCCGAGTTTCGTGACGTCACGGGCTGCGTGCAGCACGGCGTCGTACACCGTTCGGGGCGCGGACATGCCGCGAGCCTACGCCCGCGGCACCCAGTGGACCTACTCCGAACGCACGACGCTGAGCGCTTCCCTCGCCTGGGCGTAGGCGTTGAGGACCTCCCGCACCGGAGCCACCACGTGCGCACGCCCGACCTCGGTGACCGACGCCCGCAAACGCTGTTCGGCCCGGCGTCGTGCCCGTCGCGCGCCGGCTTCGATGACCGGCTTGAGGATCAGCCACAGCAGCAGACCACCGGCCAGACCGGCGAGGAGCAGCAGGGTTGGCAACGGGACGACACCGACCTCGGGGTTGTCGAGTTCGGGCAGGCCGAGAGCGGACAGCGCGTACCCCAGGATGAGCCAGCCGAGTCCGGCCGCCGCGGTCGCGAGCAGCACCCACTGCAGGATGCCGACCACCCGCCACCAGACCGGTGGCTTCTCCAGGCCGAGGTCGGTCTGCGCGACGGCCCGGTCGAGCGCGTCCGGCAGGTCGGCGGCCTTGGATCGGGCCGCGCTGTTGAGCGCCGGGGACCACACCTCCGGCAGCGGTGCCGCGGCGCGGGACGCCACGGCGCGCACCGACAGGCCCACCGCCGACTTCTGCGCGGCGTCGGCCTCCGGCACCGAGGTACGCGGAACGACATCCGTGGACACCGAGTCGGTCTTGATCGGCTCGGCGAGGTGCAGCCGGCGCAGCGGGTCGGGCCGCAGCTTCCGCAGCCCCCGCACCAGCGGCCAGCCGGTCGCCGCCGCGGCCCGGTGCCGGTATGAGCCCGCGGTCGAGTCGGCCACGGCCGGCACTCCGGCGGAGTCGGCGAGCGCGTCGCACAGCTGCCGCACGGTCGTCCGGTCGACCTCGTCCTCGGCGGCCGGTGGCCCGATCATGGAGCCGAGTTCCTCGCCCACCAAGTCCAGGTCGGCGCTGAGCCGGCGCAGCGCGGCCTGCCGGTTCGCCACCGTGCCCTCCAGGGCGGTCCGCAGCTCGCTGAGCATGCCCGGCTGCTTGGCCGAGGTGGCGATGACGGGTGTCCCGGTGAGCCCGTCCTCGGTCAGGAGACGGGTCAGGTCGGCCAGGACCACCTCGGTGTCGCCGGGGCTGAGCCGGTCGGCCTGGTTGAGGACCACGATGGTGACCCCGGCGTGCGAGGCGAACTGGGAGAGGTACGCCTGGTGCAGCACCCGGTCGCCGTACTTCTGCGGATCGACCACCCAGACGATCTGGTCGACCAGGCCGAGCAGCCGGTCCACCTCGAGCTGATGAGCGCGTTCGATCGAGTCGAAGTCGGGCAGGTCGAGCAGGACCAGCCCACGCAGCGAGGCCTCGTCGTCGCCGTCCAGAGCGCTCTCCCGGACGAACCGCTGCCGCGGCAGCACGCCGACCCAGTCGAGCAGACGGTTCGCCGGTTCCAGCGGGCCCCAGACGACGGCGTGTGCTGTGCCGGTGGTCGGACGGCGTACGCCGACCGGCGACAGCTTGAACCGGGCCAGCGCGTTGAACAGGCTCGACTTGCCGCTGCCGGTGCTGCCGGCGAGCGCGACCACGGTGTGGTCGAGGGAGAGCGTGAGCCGGCCGCTGGCGCGTTCGACGAGCGTGTGGGCGGCCACCAGCTCGCCGTCGGGCAGGTAGGGGTCGGCCACCCGCAGGAACCGGGCCAGCGCCTCCAGCCGGCGGGTCAGGGAGTCCGCGTCGACAGAGTCGTTGCGTTCCTTCTGTACCAAGTTCATGACCCGGACCCGGTCAAAGCGAGTTCCTTCCTGGCGTTCTCCACCTCAGCGGCGGCTTGGCGCAGAAGCGTGCCATGCGACGTCTCGAGGCGTACCGGCGAGGTCCGTTCGGTGAATCGGGCGGTCTCGGCGGCGAACAGTTTCTCGACCCGGTCGAGCAGCTCGGTGCGGGCCTTGGTGGCGAGGGTGCGGATGGCCTGGTCGCCGAAGACGGCTTCGAGGACCTTCTGTGCGGCGACGGCACTGCCGGCGCCGGCAGCGACCTCCAGGCCGGTGGGGATGAAGGCGGTCGCGGTGAAGACCGCGATCATGACGGCGAGTCCGGCCCCGTTCACCGCGTACGCGGCACCGCGTGCCACCGCGCGCTTGTCGGACGCCTCGGAGCGGACGAGTTCGAGAACCCATTGCTGCCAGTCGCGGACCAGGCGGTCGGCGCGCTGCGGCAGGTCGGCGGACGCGTGCTGGAGGTCCGGTTCGAGCAGGGCGGCTCCGGCCGGGTGGGCCTGCCACGCGGCGTATGCCTGTTCGGCAGCGTCCGCAGCGACCCCGCGCAGGAGCGTGACCAGCTGGGACTCGAGCGCCACGCGCAGGTTCTGGCCGGGTGCGGCGCGCCCGCTGAGGGCGGCGAAGAACCGGTCGCGCAGGTGTCCCACCCGGGATTCGAGGTTACGGATCAGGTCACCGGTGCCGACGTACTCCTGCCAGCGGGCCAGGACCTCGCCGCGGAGCAGCCGGCCGTCGCGGAGTCCCTCCTCGACGGTGGTCCGGGCGGTGCGGTAGGCGGCTTCGACCCGCTCGTCGAGTCCCTGTGCGGTGCGGATCTGTTCGTCGGCGGCTTCGGCGAGCCCGTCGAGCGCCGGGCCGAGAGCGTTGAGCGCGCCGTCGAGGGTCTGGCGGACGACCGTGTTGCGGGCGCCGGCGTCCCCGGCCAGCTGGGCGAACCAGATCCGCATCGGCCCGATCGCCGAGTCGGGCAGGAGGCCGCGCTGATCCAATTCGGTCTCGGGCAGCACGAATAGCGGCGCGTTGCCGAGGTCTTTGGCGGTCAGCATCTCACCCAGGTGGGCGGCGATCTCGGCGACGGCGTCGACGGGGGTCCGGTCGAGGACCAGCGCGATCACCGTGCCGCGCAGCTTGGCGGTGGTCAGCAGTTCCCATGGGACGGCGTCGGCGTACCGCGCCGCCGTGGTGACGAAGAGCCACAGGTCGGCTGCCGCCAGCAACTGGGCGGCGAGTTTGCGGTTCTGGTCGACCACCGAGTCGACGTCGGGGGCGTCCAGCAGGGCCAGTCCCGGTCCGATCGTCGGTGTGGCGACCACCTGGAGGACGTCCGCCGCGGTGCTGGACTCGCCGGTGCGGGTCAGGCCGGGCAGCAGTCCGCCTCGGCCGAACCACTGGACGTCGTCGGGGTGGGTCACCAGCACCGGTGACCGTGTGGTCGGCCGGAGCACGCCGGCCGTACTCACCGGGGCTTGAACCAGGCTGTTGACCAGGGTCGACTTACCGGCTCCGGTGGACCCGCCGACGACCACCAGCAAGGGTGCGTCAAGGCGTGCCAGGCGTGGGAGCAGATAGTCCTCGAGCTGGGCGGTCAGGGCCGAACCGACTCGCCGGGCCTCGTCCGCGGAGGGGAGGACCAGGGGGTACGAGACCGCGCCGAGCGCCGAGCGCAATCGGCTCAGGGCCGTCGCCAGACGTCCGACAGCGGGTGGCGCTTCGACCGGTTCGGGGCGGTTTCCGTGGTTTTCCGGACGGATCGGGCTCGCCCCCGTACGCTCTGGTAGGCCACCTGTGGCCATGCTGACCTGGTTCTTCTCATCCGATTGGGCGGGGACGGCGGATAGGGCCGACGGACCGACCGCGTCTCCGTGCGTCGTCACGGGTAAAGCGTGCCTGATCTATGCATCCAGGACAACGGGTGCCGGTATGCCGTGACCTGACAGGTATGTGTCGGTGCGCTCTCTCAGCACCGCCTTGCGCCCGGGTGGCTCAACTTCGATTTGACGGTGTGCGAGGCCGTGGCATCATTGAGTCTGTTCCACTCAACCTTCGTACGCGAAACCAAGCTGTGAGAAGCGAGGACCACCCATGGCACGTGCGGTCGGCATCGACCTCGGCACCACGAACTCCTGCGTCAGCGTTCTGGAAGGAGGCGAGCCCACCGTCATCGCCAACGCGGAGGGCTCACGGACGACTCCGTCGATCGTCGCCTTCGCCCGCAACGGCGAGGTGCTCGTCGGTGAGGTCGCCAAGCGTCAGGCGGTGACGAACCCCGACCGGACCATCCGCTCGGTCAAGCGGGAGATCGGCACCAGCTGGTCGATGGACATCGACGGCAAGCAGTACAACCCGCAGGAGATCTCCGCGCGGGTGCTGATGAAGCTGAAGCGGGACGCCGAGGCGTACCTGGGTGAGCAGATCACCGACGCCGTCATCACCGTCCCGGCGTACTTTAACGACGCGCAGCGCACCGCGACCAAGGAGGCCGGCGAGGTCGCGGGTCTCAACGTTCTGCGCATCGTCAACGAGCCCACCGCCGCCGCCCTGGCGTACGGGCTCGACAAGGGCTCCAAGGAGCAGACCGTCCTGGTCTTCGACCTCGGCGGCGGCACCTTCGACGTCTCGCTGCTCGAGCTCGGCGACGGCGTCATCGAGGTCAAGTCGACCTCCGGTGACAACCACCTGGGCGGCGACGACTGGGACCAGCGGGTCATCGACCACCTGGTCAAGACCTTCCGCGGCGAGCACGGCATCGACCTCTCCCAGGACAAGATGGCCCTGCAGCGTCTGCGCGAGGCGGCCGAGAAGGCCAAGATCGAGCTGTCCGCCGCGAGCACGACCAGCATCAACCTGCCCTACATCACCGCGGGGGCGAACGGCCCGCTGCACCTGGACACGTCGCTGAGCCGCGCCGAGTTCCAGCGGATGACGCAGGACCTGCTGGACCGTTGCAAGGGCCCGTTCGAGGCCGCGATCAACGACGCCGGCGTCAAGCTCTCCGACATCGACCACGTCATCCTGGTCGGCGGCTCGACGCGTATGCCGGCCGTCACCGAGCTGGTGCAGAGCCTGATCGGCCGCGAGCCGAACAAGGGCGTGAACCCGGACGAGGTCGTGGCCGTCGGCGCCGCGCTCCAGGCCGGTGTCCTCAAGGGCGAGGTCAAGGACGTCCTGCTGCTCGATGTCACCCCGCTGTCGCTGGGCATCGAGACCAAGGGCGGCATCATGCACAAGCTGGTGGAGCGCAACACCACCATCCCGGCGCACCGCTCCGAGGTCTACACCACGGCCGACGACAACCAGCCCTCCGTGCTGATCCAGGTCTACCAGGGTGAGCGCGAGATGGCGGCGAGCAACAAGAAGCTCGGCACCTTCGAGCTCAGCGGCATCGCCCCGGCGCCCCGCGGCGTCCCGCAGATCGAGGTCTCCTTCGACATCGACGCGAACGGCATCGTGCACGTGTCCGCCAAGGACCTGGGCACGGGCAAGGAGCAGAAGATGACGATCACCGGTGGCTCCGCGCTGCCGAAGGAAGACATCGAGCGCATGATGCGCGACGCTCAGGAGCACGCGGACGACGACAAGAAGCGTCGCGAGGACGCGGAGACCCGCAACCTGGCCGAGCAGTTGCAGTGGCAGACCGAGAAGTTCCTGGCGGAGAGCGGCGACAAGCTCCCCGAGGACAGCAAGAACAAGATCGGTGAGGCCCTCGGCGAGCTGCGTGGCGCGCTGGGCGGCACGGACATCGAGAAGATCAAGTCGGCCCACGAGCGTCTGTCGCAGGTCTCCCAGGAGGCCGGTTCGGCGCTCTACTCGCAGGGTGAGGCGCCGCAGGCGGCTGCGGGCGGCGCTCCCGGCGGTGCGACCGGTGGCCCGGCCGCCGGCGGTGACGACGTGGTCGACGCCGAGATCGTGGAGGACGACAAGAAGTGAGTGCCAAGGACGACGACAACGACGGCCTCGAGGCCGAGCGGGAAGTCATCCAGGGCGAGATCGATTCGACGGCCGAGGAGACTCCCGCCGAGGAGCCGGTGCTGAAGAAGGCCGGCGCACACCGTGCACCCGAGGAGGACGAGGCCTCGGCGGCCGGGGACGGCAAGTCCGCCCTCGGTGCCGAGTTGGAGGCCCTGCGCAACGAGCTGGAGGAGCGGACCCACGACCTCCAGCGCGTGACGGCGGAGTACGCCAACTACCGCAAGCGGGTCGATCGCGACCGGGGTGCCGCGGCCGAGCAGACCACCGGCAAGGTGCTCACCGACCTGCTGCCGGTCCTGGACGACATCGACCGGGCCCGGGAGCACGGTGACCTGGTGGGCCCGTTCGCCTCGGTGGCCGAGCAGCTCACCGCGGTGACCGGCAAGCTGGGTCTGGCGGCCTTCGGGGAGAAGGGTGACCCCTTCGACCCCAATCGCCACGAGGCGGTCGCGCACCAGACGTCCGCGGACGTCGACGAGCCGACCTGCGTCGAGGTGATGCGCCGTGGCTACACACTGGGCGAGCGTCTGCTGCGCCCGGCAATGGTCGCGGTCGCCGATCCGGAGTGAGATCAGTGACCTGTGCCCCGCTCGCCGATCACCGGCGGGCGGGGCGTCGCAGACAAGTCGAGGAGGTGGACTGAATGAGCTCGAAGGACTGGCTCGAGAAGGACTTCTACGCCGTGCTCGGTGTAACCCGGTCCGCCTCCCCCGACGAGATCAAGAAGGCGTACCGGAAGCTCGCCCGCGATCTCCATCCCGACCGGAATCCCGGTAACAAGGAGGCGGAGGAGAAGTTCAAGGCCGCCTCCGAGGCCTATGACGTGCTCGCCGACGACAAGAAGCGCAAAGAGTACGACGAGATGCGCTCGCTGTTCGGCTCGGGCGCGTTCCGGCGCGGAGCCCGTACCGGCGGCGGTGGTACCCAGTTCGACCCGTCGGACCTGTTCGGCGGCTTCGCCGGCGCGGCCGGCGGAGCGGGGGCGGACCGGCGGTTCGGTGGCTCGGGCTTCTCCGACATCTTCAGCTCGATCTTCTCCGGTGGGCAGGCGGGTGGGCCCGGACCGGCCGGCGCCGCCCGGCGCGGGCCGCAGCGCGGGCGCGACGTGGAGACCGAGGTGACCCTCGACTTCGCGCAGGCCGTCCGCGGGACGACGCTGCCGCTGTCCCTGCGGACGCCGGGTGCCTGCGACACCTGCCGGGGCAGTGGCGCCAAACCGGGTACGACACCGCGGTCGTGCGCGAAGTGCCACGGCACCGGCCTGATCTCCAGCAACCAGGGTTCGTTCAGCTTCTCCGAGCCGTGCCGTGACTGTCAGGGCTCGGGCAGCATCGTGGACGAGAAGTGCCCGGAGTGCCGCGGCACCGGCGGGGTCACCAAGACCCGCACGATCAACGTCAGGTTCCCGGCGGGTGTGGCCGACGGCCAGCGGATCCGGCTCAGCGGCCGGGGCGAGCCGGGTGACCGCAACGGGCCGGCCGGCGACCTGTACGTGCAGGTCAAGGTCCGTCCCGACGACCTGTTCGGGCGCAGCGGCGACGACCTGACCCTGACCGTGCCGATCACGATCGCCGAGGCCGTACTCGGTACCGACCTCAAGGTGCCCACCCTGGACGGCCCGGTCACGCTGCGGGTGCCTCCGGGTACACCGAGCGGCCGGAAACTGCGGGCCCGCGGCAAGGGCGTGGTCCGCAAGGAGGGCCAGGCGGGCGACCTGATCGTCACGGTGGACGTGCAGATCCCGGCCGGGGTGACCGGCGAGGCGCGTGACGTGCTGGAGAAATTCGCGAAACTCACCCCGCCGCCGGCGCGGGAACGCATCGACGCCCGACTGCGCCGGGCTGCCGGTTAGGACCCTCCCGGGAGGTGGCACATGTATGAAGAGATCAGCATCTCGATGGAACAGGCCTCCGACGCGAAGGTTTTGATCATCTCGGTGGCCGCCCGGCTGGCCGGGATGCACCCACAGACGCTCCGGCAGTACGACCGGCTCGGGCTGGTGCAGCCCGGCCGGGCCGGCGGAGGTGGCAGGCGGTACAGCGAACGTGACGTGGCCCTGCTCCGCGAGGTGCAGCGGCTCAGCCAGGAGGACGGCGTCAACCTGGCCGGCATCAAGCGCATCATCGGCCTGGAGCAGCTGGTCAGCGACCTGCAGCAGCGGGTGGCCGAGCTGGAGCAGGAACTCGAGTCGGCGTACACCCGGATGGCCCAGATGGAGGCGATGAGCAGCCCGTACGCGGGCCGCGATCTCGTCCGTCAGGAGACCCACTCGACGGCTCTGGTGGTGTGGCGGCCGCGCAGGTCGCCGGACAGATAACGAACGGCGGCCCCTCATGAGGGGCCGCCGTCACTACGTGTAGTTATTGCCGCATCACTCCGGGTGACTCAGCGGCGATTGAACAGGCCCAGCCGGCGCGGGTAGCGCACCAGGCCGCCCTCCATCCAGTCGTGGTGGTCGAAGAGCTCCGGCCGGGTCATGAGGACCCGGCAGTTGTGCGCCCAGATCTGCATCGGCTCGTCGCCGACCTCCTCCGCGCGCTCGACGTACTTCTTGAGCCGGCGCTTGCGCTGCCCGCTCGCGTTCTGCCGCAGACCGTCCGCAGCGTAGATGTACATGCAGTGCTGTGCGAACCGGCGGGCCGGGCACTGCCGGTCCATCGCCAGTTCGAAGAGTGTCGGCCCGAGCACGTCGCCGGAGATCAGCAGATCCCAGTCTTTCGGCATCGTGTGCAGGGGAACCGACTCGGGGTTGTATGCCCATGCCTGCAACTCGTCAGGACGAGGATCGACAGGGTTCCCGAAACCGAGGAATGTAGCTTCACGCACGCTCACGCCGCCGCCTCACTCAACCGTTCGCAGTACGGCAAACGTCACCCGCTGGCCATAGTGGCGAACGTCCCAATACTCAGAGTCGTCGCCGCGCAACGGTAGCGTGTGGCGTCGTTCAACGGAAGTGTCAAGGCTTCACATTCAGATACCGGACAGTAACTTTGGGCTTTTTCAATGGAGACGCAGGTCACTCCGGTGATGGAAGAGGCTTCTGAGCTGCCCGTTGAGCTGCCATCCGTTTCCGGATCAACTCCTTGAACCAGGCGTAGTCGGGCAGTCGCGCAAGCAGCGGCCCGGTCACCACCGTGATCAACACGTAGGCCGTGGCGAGCGGGGCGAGCCGGGAATCAACGCCGTAGGCCACCGCGAGGCCGGCGATGACGACCGAGAACTCGCCGCGCGGCATCAGCGCCAGGCCGGCGCGGATCCGGCCGGGTAGCGCGATGTTCGCGCGGCGTGCCGCCAGGTAGCCGGTGAGGACCTTCGTGGCCATGGTGAGCAGGGCCAGGCCGAGTGCCGGCAGCAGCACCGGCGGGATGTCGGACGGGTTGGTGGAGAGACCGAAGAAGACGAAGAACACCGCGGCGAACAGGTCGCGCAGCGGCGTGAGCATCTGGGTGGCGTGGTGCGCCACCGGGCCGGAGATGGCGATGCCCACCAGGAACGCCCCGACCGCCTCGGACACCTTGAGCTCCCCGGCCACCCCGGCGATGAACAGCGTCAGCCCGAGCACGCTGAGCAGCAGTGCCTCCGGATCCTTCACCGACATGAACCGGCTGATCTCACCGCCGTACCGGATGGCCACGACCAGGACCGCGACCACCGTGACCACCGCGACGCTCAGGGTGCTGAGCCCGCTGGCCAGACCGAGCCCGGCCAGTACGGCGGTCAGCACCGGCAGGTAGAAGGCCATCGCGAGATCCTCGATGACCAGCACCGAGAGGATCACCGGGGTCTCGCGGTTACCGACCCGCCCCAGGTCGCCGAGCACCTTGGCGATCACGCCGGACGACGACACCCAGGTGATGCCGGCCAGCGCCAGTGCGGCCTTCCAATCCCAGCCGAGCAGCAGCGCGAACGCGGCCCCGGGCAGAGCGTTGAGCAGCATGTCGATCAGACCGGCAGGCGCTGACTGTCGCATGTTGCCGACCAGTTCGTCGGCGGAGTACTCCAGGCCGAGCATCACCAGCAGCAGCACCACGCCGATCTGGGCGCCGACCGCGGTGAACTCCTCGCTGGCACGCAGCGACACCAGACCGCCCTGGCCGAACGCCAGGCCGGCCAGCAGATAGAGCGGAATCGGGGACAGGCCGAAGCGACGGCCCAACCGGCCGAGCATCCCGAGGCCGAACAGCAGCGCGCCGATCTCGATTAGCAGGATCGTCGTGTGATGTTCCACCGCGGTCAGCCGTCGTCGTCGCCGGCCAGGATGGCGGTGACGCCGTCCAGGCCGTGCCGGGTCCCGACCGCCACCACCACGTCGTTCGCCTCGAAACGGAACTCCGGGCCCGGCGAGGCGATCACCTCACGGTCGCGGAGCACGGCCACGATGGAGGCGCTGGTACGGCTACGCGCCTGGGTGTCGCCCAGTTTCCGCCCCACGAACGGGGAGCCGGCCGGCAACGCGATCTGCTCCGTGAGCAGACCGGCCGCCTGCTGCCGGAGACCGGCGAGCTGGCCCAGCATGAGCGAGGCGCCGAGCACGTCGGCCAGCGCCTCCGCCTCGTCGTCGGTGAGCGGTATCGAGGCCAGGCTCGAGTCGGGATCGTCCACGTCGTACAGGACCAGGTCGCGCCGCCCGTTGCGATGCGACACCACCCCGACTGTCCGGCCCGATGAGGTCACCAGGTCATGGCGGACGCCGATTCCCGGCAGCGGAGTCTGTTCCACCCGTACGCGCACGATCTCTACGTTAGCCGTCAGTGCGTCCCGGCACGTCTTCAACAGGACGAAGTTCCGGTTCCGGGACCGCCGGGCGGGCGCGCGAGGCGGGCGGCCGGAACACCAGCAGCAGGATGAGGCCGAAAGCGGTCAGACCCAGATTCAAGCCGTACGCCAGACGGAAGCCGAACTCCTGGGCGAGGCCGAAGAGCGGCGCCGACAGGATCTGCCCGATCGGGAAGGTGTTGGCGAACATCGTGCTGGCCCTGCCCGGATAGCGGGGCATCAGGTCCTGGAAGTAGGTGATGCCCAGCCCGGAGGCGGCCGCGATCAGGACGGCGTTCGGGATCTGGGCGACCGCCAGCATCCAGACCGACGACGCGGAGTAGACGAGTGCCTGGTACAGGACTCCGCAGGCGGCGCCGACCAGGATGATCCGGCGCAGCGGGACCCGGGTGGAGAGCCAGCCGAAGCCGAGCATGAGCGGGATCTCCAGTGCCGCGCACAGACCGAGGATCAGGCCGACGTCACTGACCTCGCCGTTCAGCTCGGAGCTGACGAACAGCGGCATGGCCTGGACACTGAGCACCATGGAGGTCTGCATCGTGATGAAGCCGACCAGGATCGGGTAGACCACCCACGGCACCCGGCCGGAACCCTCCTCGCTGTCCCGGGACGCGGCCGGAGCCTCGACCTCGGGCAGCCAGCGGACCACGCACAGGGCCGCGATCAAATACATGACGGCCGCGGTGCCGTAGACGTACTGGAAGTCGCCGGCCTCCAGGAGGAAGGCGGCCAGTGTGGGACCGCCGACCCAGGCGATCGAGAAGACGGTACGCAGCGTGCTGATTCCCATGGCGGTTCGCTGGGGATCGTCGTTCTGGAGCACCTGACGGGCGTACGCGAAGGATTGTGGGAAGAGTGAGCCGGCGATCGCCATGGCCGTGGCGGTGAGCGCGAGCAGCACCCAGTAGTCCCGCACGAAGGCGGTGGCACCGCTGGCGGCACAGCCGGCGAGTGCCGCGACGATCAGCAGGGTGCGCCGCATCGGCCGGCGGTCGGAGACCCGGCCGATGGCCCAGGACACCGCCACGCCGGAGAGCGAGGCGGTCACGAGGAAGAAGGTGACCTGGAGCGGCCCGGCGTCGACCGCCGTGCTCAGGAACAGGCCGAGGAATGGCCCGACCACCGCGGTGGCGATGCCGACGGTGAGAAAGACCAGGCCGAGGGGGAGTAACCGGCGGTACAGCGACACGACTCCTGACGTTACGGGTTCTTTCCTGATAGCGGCGCGGGGTGGTGGTGACCGTCACCGTGTCACGAAGGCTGCGTGGGCGCGCTAAAGTTGAGCGCGCTACGCTCAAGTCTGCACAACCCGGTTGGGATCCGATCAGGGGAGCTCATGAACGCCGAACGCTGGACCACCAAGAGCCGCGAAGTGATAACCGCCGCGGCCGCCGACGCGGGTCGCCGCGGGCACGCCACGGTCGAGCCGTGGCACCTGTTGCAGGCGCTGCTGGACACCGGCGGTTCCACCGCCACCGCTCTGCTGCGAGCCGTCGGGGCCAACCCGGCCGACATCCGCCGGGCCGCGGTCCGGGTGATCGAGCAGCTGCCGTCGGCCCGTGGCGCGAGCACCGTCGAGCCCGGCCTCTCCCGCGAATTCGCGAACGCGGTCGGGTCGGCCGAGCTGATCGCCACGCCGCTCGGCGACGAGTATGTGTCGACCGAGCACCTGCTGGCCGGCCTGGCCCGGGTCGGCGGCGCGGTGTCCGAGCTGCTCAAGACCGCCGGTGCCACCGAGGAGGCGCTGACCGCGGCCTTCCCGCAGGTGCGCGGCGGGGACCGTCGGGTCACCACGCCCGATCCCGAGCAGACCTACAAGTCGCTGGAGAAGTACAGCGTCGACCTGACCTCCCTGGCCCGGGACGGCAAGATCGACCCGGTGATCGGGCGGGACGCCGAGATTCGCCGCGTCGTGCAGGTGCTGTCCCGGCGTACCAAGAACAACCCGGTCCTGATCGGCGAGCCCGGAGTCGGCAAGACCGCGATCGTGGAGGGCCTGGCCCAGCGGATCGTGGCTGGTGACGTTCCCGAGACGCTGCGCGACAAGAAGCTCGTCTCCCTCGACCTGGGCGCCATGGTCGCCGGCGCGCAGTACCGCGGCCAGTTCGAGGAGCGCCTGAAGAGCGTGCTCGAGGAGATCCGCAACTCCAACGGGCAGGTCGTGACCTTCCTCGACGAGCTGCACACGGTCGTCGGCGCCGGCAAGGGCGAGGGCTCGATGGACGCCGGCAACATGCTCAAGCCGATGCTGGCCCGCGGTGAGCTGCGGATGGTCGGCGCCACCACCCTCGACGAGTATCGCGAACACATCGAGAAGGACCCGGCCCTGGAGCGCCGGTTCCAGCCGGTCGTGGTCGGCGAGCCGACCGTCGAGGACACGATCGGCATCCTGCGCGGCCTCAAGGGACGTTACGAGGCGCACCACAGGGTGCAGATCACCGATGCGGCACTGGTCGCGGCCGCCAGTCTCTCCGACCGCTACATCAGCGACCGGTTCCTGCCGGACAAGGCGATCGACCTGATCGACGAGGCCGCCTCCCGGCTCCGCATGGAGATCGACTCCCGCCCGGTCGAGCTGGACCAGCTCCAGCGGCAGGTCGACCGGATGCGGGTGGAGAAACTCGCGCTGGAGAAGGAGACCGACCCGGCCTCGGTGGCCCGCCTGGAGAAGCTGGAACGCGATCTCGCCGATCGCGAGGAGGAGCTGACCTCCCTCAACGCCCGCTGGGAACGCGAGCGCGGCGGCCTGAACCGGGTCGGTGAGCTCAAGAAGCAGCTCGACGAGGCGAAGGCCGCCCAGGAGCGGGCCCAGCGCGACGGCGACCTGCTCGAGGCCTCCCGCCTGCTCTACGAGGTCATCCCGGCGCTGGAGAAGGAGATCGAGGTCGCGGCCGCCTCCGAGGAGGAGGACGCCGAGCCGCCGATGGTCAAGGAGGAGGTCGGCGCCGACGACATCGCCGAGGTCGTCTCCTCGTGGACCGGTATTCCGGCCGGCCGGATGATGGAGGGCGAGACCGCCAAGCTGCTGCGCATGGAGGAGACGCTGGCCGGCAAGGTGATCGGCCAGCGCGAGGCGATCGAGGCGGTGGCCGGAGCCGTACGCCGGGCGCGTGCCGGCATCGCCGACCCGGATCGGCCGACCGGCAGCTTCCTCTTCCTCGGTCCCACCGGCGTCGGCAAGACCGAGCTGGTCAAGGCGCTGGCCGGCTTCCTCTTCGACGACGAGCGGGCGATGGTCCGCATCGACATGAGTGAGTACGGCGAGAAGCACTCGGTGGCACGGCTGGTCGGAGCCCCGCCCGGCTACATCGGGTACGAGGAGGGTGGCCAGCTCACCGAGGCCGTGCGGCGCCGCCCGTACAGCGTGGTGTTGCTGGACGAGGTGGAGAAGGCCCACCCCGACGTCTTCGATCTGCTGCTGCAGGTGCTCGACGACGGCCGCCTCACCGACGGCCAGGGCCGGACGGTCGACTTCCGCAACGCGATCCTGGTGCTCACCTCGAACCTCGGCTCGGCCAACTCCGACTTCACCATGAGCGACGAGGAACGTCACGACGAGGTGCTGGCCGCGGTCCGGGCGCACTTCAAGCCGGAGTTCCTGAACCGGCTCGACGACATCGTGGTGTTCCACGCCCTCACCAAGGAGAACCTGGTCGCGATCGTCGACATCCAGCTGGCCCGGCTCCGGGCGCGGCTGGCCGAGCGGCGTCTCACCCTCGAGGTGACCCGGGCGGCGGCGGACTGGCTGGGCGAGCACGGGTACGACCCGATCTACGGCGCCCGGCCGCTGCGGCGGCTGATCCAGTCGTCGATCGGTGATCTGCTGGCCAAGGCACTGCTGGCCGGCAAGATCCGGGACGGTGACACCGTGTGGGTGGATCTGGGCGATGCCAAGGAAGGCCTCACGATCCGCTGAGCGGCGGATATGAAAGGGCCCCGAGTCTCCCCGGGGCCCTTTCACGTCTACTTGTCAGCCTCCCGCTGCCGGTAGGCCTGTGTCATCAGTACATCCGTGATGGCGTGCTCGCCGTCCGCGGACCAGATCCGTATGCCGTTGCGATGGAGTTGATACCGGACGTCTTTGAATCTCGTCCGGGTGTCGTCATGGTGAACGATGTCCAGGGTGTCGGCGTGGGGCATGGGACTCACCGGTCCTTGTCAGGTCTGGGGCGGCCGCGGTGTGGTCACGCGGCCGGCGTGATCGGAAGGGCGCCGTCAGCCGGTCTGCCTCGGCCCCGGATCGAAGTGCGCGGGGCGGGCGACTCGTGCGGGCACGGCGTGCCGCTGGAGCCTGTTGCTTCCAGGGGGACGCCACGTCATCGAAGTTTAGGGGGCCGCGTCCAGGGTTGCCGACCCCCGAACGAGCGATGGTTTGCGGTCATTTGGGGCCATCACTGCCTGATGTTGTCACATCGTCGCGAAGAGTGCGGCTCGGTCGCGGGATCTGGCGTCCGGCAGATACCGTGAATTGATCAATAGGAGGGCACCGTGACCGTACCGGCATTTCCGGTCCCGAATCCGGCGGCGCCGAGTCGCCCGGCGACGGTGACCATTTCATCAGCGCTCATCTTTCTCGTCGTCGCCATGCAGCTCCTGAGCGCCGGCGTGGTCATCGCGATCTCGGGCACGCTCGCCGAGGCGTACCAGGACGCCGTCGAGCTGGAGACCTCGCAGGCGGTCGCCGACATCGGCTCGATCGTCCGGATCACCTACATCTTCATGGCAGTCGTCTACGTGCTGATCGCGATCGGCATGACCACGCTGGCGCTGCTCAACAACCGGGGCAAGAACGCGTCACGGATCCTGACCTGGGTCTTCGGCGGTCTCGGGCTCTGCTGCAACTCGATCAGCCTGAGCCTCACGGCGGCGGGCGGGCTCGCCTTCAGCGGTGCCGGACAGGGGGTCGACCAGGGCCAGGTCGAGGAGCGCGTCGCCGAGGCGCTCCCGGGGTGGTTCAACGTGCTCATGACGACGAGCACCGCGCTGACCGTGCTCGGTCTTCTCGGCGCGATCGTGCTGCTCGCCCTCCCGCCCTCGAACGAGTGGTTCCGCCGGCCGGCCGCGTGGAACCCGGCGATGCCGTTCCAGCCGTACCCGGGACAGGCCGCCTACCCGGGACAGCCCGCGTATCCGGCACAGCCCGGCTACCCGCAGCAGCCCGGACAGCCCGGCACGCACGCCCAGCCGGCCTATCCGCCGCCGCCCAGCCACTTCGGATCCCCTCAGCAGTACGGCCAGCCGGGTGAGCCCGCGCCGGGACTGCCGACCACCTACACGCCGACCCCCGCGCCGGTGCAGTCGAACCCGTGGGCCCCGCAGCCGACCCCGTCGTCACCGGAGCCGCCGTCCGACCCGTGGGCCGCCCAGCCCGCCGCGGAGCCGCCGTCTCCTCCGGCGGCCGCCGAGCCGGCATCCGCACCGCCCGCTGCCGGGCAGCCGCCCGCCACAGAGCCTCCGTCCGCGCCGCCCGCCACAGAGCCGCCGTCGTCGCCGTCCGCCGCGGAGCCTCCGTCCCCGCCGCCCGCGGCGGAGCCACCGTCCCCGCCGTCCGGCGGTGACCAGGGCGGCGACCCGCCACAGCGGCCCGCCTCCGGCCCCTCCTGATCTCTTCCGGACCGGTCCATCCCGCGGGGTGGGCCGGTCCGCCCACTTACCGGCCCGGTACGCGATAGGTTCTTGCCAGCCGAACCCGCGGGAGCATCGATGTCGTACGCGATCCAGCCGCCGCCCGTCGCCGCGCCGCCGGCCACGCGCCGGCCCGTCGCCGTCAACATGGCGGCAGCCCTGCTCTGGACCATGGCCGCAGCCGGGCTGGTCTATGCGATCGGCATGGTCGCGGTCACTCCCGGGGTGGTCGGCCGATTCCGGGACGCGGTGGCCGGCTCCACCGTCGTGGACAACTTCGTCACCGTGATCTGGCTGGTCGCCGCACTGTCCCTGGTGCTGGGTCTGCTCGTGGTGGCCCTGTTCGTGGTGCTCGGCATCGCACTGCGCCGGGGTAGCCGGCTGGCACGCGGCATCACCCTGGGAGTGTGCGGACTCGGTCTGCTCACCGGATTCGGGACTCTGGCCGTGCTGGCGGTGCAGCGGGCCGGTGAGGCCACTCCCGGGACGCTGAGCGAGGCGTTGAACCAGGCTTACCCGAACGGATGGATCGTGCTGAACGTCGCCGTGGCCGCCGCTCAGGTGATCGCCTACCTCGTGGTGGGCGTCCTGGTGCTGACGGCGCCGAGTGCGTTCTTCGGCGGCGCTGCGGGTTATGTGACGCCGGTCAATTCCGTGTCACCCGAGTGGGGCAGCCCACAAACGAAGCCTTTTGTTACCGGCGGGTCCGAACACGATCAGTTCTCGGATGTGACCGCTTCGCCGAAGTCCACACCGAACCCAGAAGACGAGTACTGGTCACGACCGCACGAGTGAGCGGTTCCGTATCGACGACTGTGGGTCACACGAACGGGTACGGTCCGTTTCTGTCGCTGTCACCCGATCGGCTGTCCGGATAGATCTAGATCGGCCGGACGGTGGGTGTTTTCGCCCGTACGGACAAACGTGATTTGGTGCCTTCACAGGACCTTCACAGTCCAGCGACCAGGTGATCCTGAGGGTCGCCCGAGTACCGTGCAGGTGTTAGGTGCTTTGAGCAGCATCTATGGTCTGAGGAAGGGTCGAGATCGGATGCAGGATCGGTAAACCTTGTTTACAGAGGCCCCCAAAGTCCCGCGTCAATAGTTCCGTTCCGTCCTGCCGGGGCGAAAGATTCCGGTTTTCGTACAGCCAGTACGCTCGATGTCATGAGAGCACGGCACGACCTGGGTAAATTCATCACTGAATTGTCCGTCGCGCAGCGTGGCGTCGTGCTTTCATCGGGTCGTGGGGGTGGTGACGAACTGATGATCGCGCAGTGTGGCGTGATGGTCTCGACGCGTTCCGTGCCGAGTCATCGTCGAGGATCTGTGTGGCGAACAAATCGACGAATTGACAATGTGGTCCGCCTCACTCCGACGGCGGGGATCGAGACCTCGACACGGATGGGTAGCGACCAGATGGCGGCTGAGGCGTTGCAGGAGGCAGAGACCGAAGTCGTCATCGCACGAACGGTGGACCCGGGCGAAGGTGTCCGGTCGACCGACCCGGCGATCGATGTCGGCCTTACGGCCTGAAAGTTAGCCGGTTCGTTCCTGCTCACATGCAGGAGAATCGATGCAGTTGGTGGAAGGATGGAGATCGTGGGAACTGCGTTGGCGGAAATGACCATGCCTCAGATCTCGCCGCTTGCCGGCGAGCCTATTGAACGCGCTGACGCTGAGCGCCTGGCGGGAGTGCTTAAGGCGCTCGCCGACCCGGCTCGGCTACGGCTGCTGAGCCTCATTCAGTCCGCGACGGACGGCGAGGCTTGTGTCTGCGACCTGACGGCTCCCCTGGGCCTTTCGCAGCCCACTGTGAGTCATCACCTTCGGATCCTGACCGAGGCGGGTCTGCTCGAGCGGGAGAAGCGGGGAGTGTGGGCCTACTACCGGCTCGTGCCGACCGCGATCGCGACGATCGCGGACCTGTTGACCCCGCCGCGGAAGCGGGCCACCAAGAAGGCCCGCTGAATCGCAGAGCACGCGGCAACGCCTGGCGTCACTGACTATGGGGGCGTGACGCCAGGCCGAGGACCCCGGCCCACGGACGGGTCGGCGGACCTGAGGAGGAACGGGTGAACTACGTCCCCGGTGACCTGCGCGACCAGCTCGCGCATGTGGGTTACGACGTGGTGCAGGCGGGCCTCGTGTGTGGATCGGGCGGCAACCTGTCCGCCCGCATTCCCGACGAGGACGCCATCTGGGTGACCGCGAGCGGGACCTGGCTGGAACGGCTCAGCCGCAAGGATTTCGCCGCGGTGCGGGTCTCCGACGGGGCCCCGGCCACCGTCGGCGCCATCCCGCTGCCACGGATCGAGCCGACCAGTGAGCTGGCTCTGCATCTCGCGCTCTACCGGGCCAGGCCGGACGTCAACGCGGTGGTGCACCTGCATCCGCAGACGGCCCTGCTGCTCGACGCTCTGGGTGAGCACATCCGGATCGTGACCACGGACCATGCGTACTACCTGCGGCGGGTGTCGACCGTGCCGTTCCGGCTGCCGGGCAGCACCGAACTCGCCGCACTGACCGCCGCGATGGCGGCCGACGGCACCGACTGCCTGGTGCTCAGCCAGCACGGCTGTGTGGTGATGGGCGACTCCGTCGAGCTCGCGCACAAGCGGGCACGCAACCTGGAGGAGGCCGCGTCACTGACGTACAGGGCTCTGACGGCCGGTCGGCTGGAGAACCTCCGGGAGTGCCCGGAGGAGTTCCTGGACCGGCTCTCCGGGAACGCCGCCGTCACGGTGTGAGCAAGCCACGAAAAAGGCCGGCCCGACGGGCCGGCCTTTCGTGTTCTCCAGCTCAGCTCCGCGGCCACTGCTGGTCGTCGTAGGACTGGGGCGAGCCGTACTGCTGCGACGGGTACTGCTGCTGCGGCGGGTACTGCTGTTGGGACGGGTACTGCTGCTGGGGCGGGTACTGCGGCTGCTGCTGCGGCGGGTAGGCCGGCTGCTGGGGCGGGTACGCCTGCGGGGTGGGCTGGTAGCCCTGCTGCGGGTACGCGGGCTGCTGCGGGGCCGCCTGCTGCTGCTGGTGGTGGTTGTGGTCGAAGTGCTCGTGGTACTCCTCGCGGGCGGCGTCGGCGAGGCCCGCGACGCTCGCGGCGGCGACCACGCCGATCGCGGTGGCCGGCTCCGCGGTCTTCAGGCCGTGCTTCTTGGCCTTCCGCTCCCGGAGGATCTCGATGAGGATCGGCAGCACCGAGACCAGCACGATCAGGACCACGACCGGCAGGATGTAGCGGTCGATCTTGTCGCCGATGGCCGCGTAGATCTGCTCGGCCAGCAGGTAGCCGATCAGGATGATGCCGTCGGTCCAGAGGATCGCGCCGACCACGTTCCAGAGGAAGAACTGCTTGGCAGGCATGCCCAGGGTGCCGGCGACCGGGTTGAGGAACGTCCGCACGATCGGGATGAAGCGTGCCAGCACGACGGCCTTGGCCGGGCCGAACTTCTCGAAGTAGTACTCCGCCTTCTCGACGTACTCCTTCTTGAACAGTTTCGAGTCGGGCTTGTCGAACATCCGCCGCCCGTACTTGGCGCCCAGCCAGTGGCCGAACTGGGCGCCGATGATGGCACAGATCGGCGCCCCGATCAGCAGGCCGACGATCGAGATCTGGGCGCCCTCACCGAAGATCGAGTTGGCCACCTCGGAGGCAGCCACGCCCGCCAGGAACAGCAGGGAGTCCCCTGGGAAGAAGAAGCCGACCAGCAGGCCGGTCTCCGCGAAGAGGATCGCAAGGACACCCGGTAACCCGAAGGCGCTGAGCAGGTCCTTCGGGTCCAGCGGGTTCAGGGCGAGCGGCTCGGTGAGCGCTTGGATGTCCACGAGGAGCCAGGGTACCGGCCCACTCAAGGCCGGTACCTGTATGAATCCTGTGCACTCCGGGGAGTGACTCGACGGTCACAGCCTGGGGTCCACCGGCTCGGACTCCGCGGCCAGGATCGCGAAGACCAGCTCGTGCACCCGCCAGGCCGGCGCGCCCTCGGCCAGCCGGTCCAGTGCCGCCAGGCCGAGCCCGTGCTCGCGCAGCGCGAGGGACCGCTTCCGGCCCAGGTTGCGCTGCCGGAGGCGTTCCAGCTGCTCAGGGCGGGTGTACTCGGGTCCGTAGATGATCCGCAGGTACTCCCGGCCCCGGCACTTCACCCCCGGCTGTACGAGTCGGCCCTTACCGTCGTTCACGGCGAGCCCGGCCCACGGCTTGACCACCATGCCCTCCCCGCCCGCGCCGGTCAGTGTCAGCCACCACTCGGTCGCGGCCGCCTCGGACGCCGGGTCGGCCAGGTCGACGATCACCCGGCGGGTCGGTGTGAAGAGCCGCGGGTCAGCCGCCACCAGGCGATCGGCCAGCCCGAGATGCCAGTCATGGTCTTTTTTCGCGTACGAGACGCCGGCTCCGGCCAGGATCGCGAAGGGTGCCAGTGTGACCCCGTCGAGTCCGTCCGTCGGCTTCACATAGGCCCGGTACGCCGCCGAGTACCCGGCGATCTCGGCCGACCGCAGTTCCAGACGGTCCCGGAGCTCGGCGACGTCGTGACCACGTGCGACCACCTGCTCCAGCACCGACAGCGCGGCCGGCACAGGGCGGCCCGGCCGGCTGCGCCAACCCCGGCGTAGTGGTCCCGGATCAGGCCGCCCGCTTTCGCCGACCAGGGCAGCAGCTCGGCGTCGAGGAGAAGCCAGTCGGTGTCGAGCTCGTCGAAGATCGGTGCGGCCGCGGCCCGGACCCCGGCCAGCAGCGGCTCGTCCAGCTCGGGACCGAAGAACGGCCGGCCGGTCCGGGTCCAGATCGCGTCTCCGGTGCCGGAGGCCGAGACCCGCACCACGGCGCGGGAACCCATGTGCTTCTCCTCGCACACCACCCGATCCACCCCGGCGGCCCGCAGGTCGGCGAAGGCGGACGACGGGTGCTCGAGGTAACCGTCCACCGTCGAGCTGGTGCACGGGGCCATCGTGGGCGGAAGCCAGACCAGCGTCTCCGGGGCGACGGCGAACCGGCCCATGACCTCCAGGGCGGCGGCCGCGTTCTCGGCGGGAACGGTCGTCCTCCCGTACCCGAAATCGATGTGTTTCCGTCCGATGACGTCCGCGATGTCCAGCCCCTCGTCGCTCCGCGCGGGTGTCGTGAACAGTGGCTTGACCGGGGCGTAGTACTCCTTCGCGGCCGGGACCGCGACCAGCTCCCGCGACGGCCACCGCAGTGCGGTCAGCGCGCCGCCGAAGACGCAGCCGGTGTCCAGGCAGATGGTGTTGTTGATCCACTCGGGGACCGGCGTGGGCACGTGGCCGTAGACGACCGCCGCGGAACCGCGGTACTCCCGGGCCCACGGGTGGCGGACCGGCAGGCCGTACTCGTCGGTCTCGCCGGTGGTCTCCCCGTAGAGCGCGAAGCTCCGCACGCGGCCCGAGGCCCGCCCGTGGTACGCCTCCTTGAGCCCCGCGTGCGCCACCACCAGGTTGCCGTTGTCGAGCACGTAGTGGCTGACCAGGCCGTCGATGAAGGTGCGCACCTCGGCGACGAAGGCCGGGTCTTCGGTGGCGAGCTGTTCCAGGGTTTCCGGCAGGCCATGGGTGAGCTGCACGTTGCGGCCGTTCAGCTTGCGGGCCAGCTTGTTCTCGTGGTTGCCCGGCACACAGATCGCGTGCCCGGCCGCCACCATGCCCATCACCAGGCGCAGTACACCCGGTGAGTCCGGTCCGCGGTCGACCAGGTCGCCGACGAAGACGGCCTTGCGAAGGTCCGGGTGCACGGCGTCCACCGGACGGCCCCGGTCGTCGCGCACCAGCTCCCAGCCCAGCTTGACGAGCAGCGCCTCCAGTTCGGCGCGGCAGCCGTGCACGTCACCGATGATGTCGAACGGCCCGTGCTCGTCCTTGCGGTCGTTGAAGAGCTTCTCGTACCGGATCTCGGCCGCCTCGATCTGCTCCGTTCCGCGCAGCACATGGATCTTGCGGAAGCCCTCCTTGGCCAGCTGGTTGAGGGATCGGCGCAGGTCACGGTGCATCCGGGTGAGGACCTGACGGCCGAAGGTACGGTCCTCGCGCGCCTGAGTGCGCTCCCAGGCCAGCGCCTCGGGAACGTCCAGCACAATCGCCACCGGGAGCACGTCGTGCTCGCGGGCCACCTTGACCAGCCCGGCCCGTGCGTGCGACTGCAGGTTGGTGGCGTCGACCACGGTGAGCCGGCCGGCGGCGAGCCGCTTGCCGGCCACGTAGTGCAGCACCTCGAAGGCGTCCGAGGAGGCCGACTGGTCGTTCTCGTCGTCGGCGACCAGACCCCGGAAGAAGTCCGAGGAGAGCACCTGGGTGGGCTTCCAATGCGTACGGGCGAAGGTCGACTTGCCGGAGCCGGAGATGCCGACCAGGGCGACGAGGGACAGCTCGGGAACGTCGATGATCATGCGGAAACCACCTTGAACAGGGCGAGCTGGGTCGGGGCGCCGGTGGTCTCGTGGGACTCTCCGACACTGCGGATCGTGACGGTGTAGCCGTACTGATCAGCGATTCGAGACGCCCAGTCCGCGAACTCGGCCCGGGTCCACTCGAAGCGGTGGTCCGAGTGACGCATCCCGGTCAGCCCTTCGTAATGCACGTTGTACTCGACGTTCGGCGTGGTCACGATGACGGCGCCGGGCTTGGCGTGTCCGAAGACGGCCGTCTCCAGGGCGGGCAGCCGGGGCAGGTCGACGTGCTCGATGACCTCCATGAGCACCGCCGCGTCGAACCCCCGCAGCCGGTCGTCACGGTAGGTGAGCGCGGTCTGGATCAGCCGGATCCGGTCCTTCTGCCGCTCCGGCAGCCGGTCCAGCTTCAGCTTGCGAGCGGCGACCTCCAGCGTGCGGGTGGCCACGTCGGCGCCGACGATCTCGGTGAACCTCAGGTCCTTGGCCAGCGTGGTCAGCAGGGCACCGCCGCCGCAGCCCAGGTCGAGCACGCGGGACGCGTTCACCTCGGCCAGGGCGGCCAGGACCGCGTCCCGGCGCTGCTCGGCCAGCGGGGCCCGGCGGGCCACCGGCAGCTCGGACTCCTCCTCGGTCACCGGCTGGTCGGCCTCCAGCAGCTGCAGGGCGGTGGTCGCCAGCGAGCGGCGATGCGCCAGATAGCGGCGGGCGATCAGCACTTTCTCCGGATGCCCGGCCAGCCAGCCCTCACCGGAGCGCAGCAGCTTCTCGATCTCGTCCGGGGCGACCCAGTAATGCTTCGCGTCGTCGAGCACCGGCAGCAGCACATAGAGGTGGTTGAGCGCGTCGGCGACGCGCAGTTCCCCGGTCAGCAGCACGTCGACGTAACGGCTGCCGCCGCCGATCTCCGGCTCGAACGGGATCGGGGTGGCCGTGACCGACCAGCCCAGCGGCTCGAAGAGGCGGGTGACCAGGTCCGGCGTGCCGCGTAGCACCGGCACCCGGATCTCCAGCGGAATCGGGACGGCGGCCAGGTCCGGCCGGTCCTTCGAGGCGCCGCGCAGGGCACTGCGGAAGACCTTCGCGAGTGCACTGGAGAGCAGGCTGGAGGCGGCGTACGGGCGGTCGTTCACGTACTGGCTCAACTCGAAGGCGTCCTTCTGCGCCCGCAGCAGTTGCGGGTCGACGTCCAGCAGCAGGGCGGCGGTGCAGCGGTCCTCGTCCGCCTCGGGATAGAGGACGTACGCGGTACCGGTGGGCATGCCGAACGAGTGCACCTTGCCGGGGTGCTTGACCAGCAGATAGCCCAGGTCGGTGGCGGGCCGGTGGGTGGTCGTCAGAGTGAGCAGCACCAGACGATCGTGTCAGCGGGACACGAATCCGGCGATCGATTTGCGCGGCACCGCAATGATTCCCCGGTCCGTACCCGTCGTAGGAGCGGAGGTGACCGTGACCTACGAGGAATTCGCCGACAGCCGGCTGAGCGCGCTGCTGCGGTATGCCGTCATGCTGACCGGCGACCCCGCCACCGCACAGGACCTGGTGCAGGAGACCATGGTGCGCGTCCAGCTGAACTGGCGGCGGGTGGCCCGCAGCGACTCGCCCGACGGCTACGTACGCAGGATTCTCACCAACCAGTTCATCGATCTGCGGCGCGGGTCATGGTGGCGGCGGGTGCTGCTGCGAGCCGATCCCGATCCGGCCGTCCCGGTCGCCTCCGACCACGCCGACGAGAGTGCCGAGCGCGACCGCATGTGGAGCCTGCTGGCCAAACTCCCGCGCCGCCAGCGGGCGGCCCTCGTCCTGCGCTACTACGAGGACCTGCCCGATCAGGCGATCGCCGACATCCTCGGCTGCCAGGTCGGCACGGTCCGCTCGGCCATCTCGCGAGGGCTCGGCACGCTCCGGGCGGAATTGGTGGTGACCCCATGAGCCGGATCGAGGAAGAACTCCGGGCGACGTTCGCGCGGCACGAGGCGAGCGCCCCGGCCGCCGGGCCGGTGCGGACAAAGATCGATTTCGCTTGGGTACGTGCGAAGCGCCGCCGTGCCTGGCGGAGGACGGCCGGGGTGGCCGCCGCGGTGGTGTTCGCCGGGGTGTCCGCACCGGTCGTGCTGAACGGGCTTCGGCACGGGGGACAGCCGGTGGACACGCCGGCGGCCACGACCCCGGCGGCGCAGGGCGGTCCGCTCGACGTGCTCCTGATCGGCAGCGACCATCGCACCCGTTGGGCGGCCGGCGATCAGCGGGCCGACACGGTGATGATCGTGCACCTGGGCGCCGACCGGAGACACGGCTATCTGATCAGCCTGCCGCGGGGCGGGGCGCTGGCCGACGGCGAGAGACTCAACGAGACCCTGATGCGCGGGACGGCCGCCACCCGGGACGCGGTGGAGAACCTGACCGGCATCGAGCTGGACGCGACCGTGACGGTCGACTTCCGGGCGCTGCGGGCGGTCAGCGCGGCGGTCGGTGACGTGACCATGTGCGTCCGGGAGGGCATCGTCGCGCACTCCGGGCGCAAGGCCATTCCGCCGGGCTGCCAGGACATCGGCCCGGACGAGGTGGAACCACTCCTGCGGGGGAGATGGCAGCTGCCGAACGGGTCGTACGACCGGGATCACAACAACCGTGCGTACTTCCGGGCGCTCGCCGGCGCGGTGATGGCCGACGGGGTCGGCCTGTCCGAGTTGGAAGCACTGCTGACCCGCGCGGGAAAGGGCTTGCAGATCGACGGGGACCGGCTCGCGCTGTTGCGGGTTGCCGCTTCGCTCGACGAGCCCCAGCTGATCGGCATCGGGGTCACCAAGCCCAGCGGGCCTGAGGGCGGTCAGAGCGAGGCGATCTATCCCGGCGTCGGGCCGAGCCTCTACTCGGCGATCCGGGATGACAGGGTGGCCGAGTGGGCGGCGGCGCACCCCGAATACGTGGACCGGTGGTGACGGCTCAGCGGTAGTCGTCGTCGAACTCGACGATCCGGTTCTGTTCGTGAGCGTCCCACTCGTTGGCCTCGCTCACGACGGGCCGGTCGTCGAAGTCCTCGTCCTGCCATCCGGGGACCGTGGTCGCCTGCTCTGCCGCGTCACCCTCGGGAGTCTCCAGGGCGATCTCGCGCATCGGGTACGTCATCCTCGGCCCCCTTCGTCCATCGCCGACTTTCTCTCATGGTGCGCGCTCGCCGGGCCGGATGCCGGGCAATCCGGGTTCCGCTGCGACGACCTCGGCGCCGTTCGTTGCGACCGGTCGAGGCGGCGCCACTGAGCGCGAACAGAACTCCGGCACCACTAGCAGCGATGTGCCCCGAAAGTACGAACATGCCCCGACAGCGAGTGTCCCGTATGAGCCTTGTGTCGGGATCGACTGGCTGATTTTGAGGCGGTTTCCACTACGCACCGCAACTGCGGAATACTTGCCTGCTGGAGGACAGCGCGGTCCTGCCCTCTGCTGACCGTGAAAATGAGCAAGGAGCAAATCCGATGCCTATCGCTTCTCCCGAGGTCTACGCCGAGATGATCGATCGCGCCAAGGCCGGCGCTTTCGCCTATCCGGCGATCAACGTGACGTCCTCGCAGACCCTCAACGCGGCCCTGCAGGGCTTCGCCGAGGCCGGCAGCGACGGCATCATCCAGATCTCCACCGGTGGCGCCGAGTACGTCTCGGGCCCGACGATCAAGGACAAGGTCGTCGGCGCCGTGGCGCTGGCAGAGTTCGCCCACCACGTGGCGAAGCAGTACCCGATCAACATCGCGCTGCACACCGACCACTGCCCGAAGAACCACCTCGACGGGTTCGTCCGGCCGCTGATCGACATCTCCGCCGAGCGCGTCGCCAAGGGTCAGGCGCCGCTCTTCCAGTCGCACATGTGGGACGGCTCGGCCGTGCCGCTCGACGAGAACCTGCAGATCGCCGAGGAGCTGCTGGCCAAGACCGCGGCTGCCAAGATCATCCTCGAGATCGAGGTCGGCGTCGTCGGTGGCGAGGAGGACGGCGTCTCCGCCGCGATCGACGACAAGCTCTACTCGACCGTCGAGGACGGCCTGGCCACCGCCGCCGCCCTGGGCCTCGGTGAGAAGGGCCGCTACCTGACCGCCCTCACCTTCGGCAACGTGCACGGCGTCTACAAGCCGGGCAACGTCAAGCTCCGTCCGGAGATCCTCAAGGAGATCCAGGACGCGATCGGCGCGAAGTACGGCAAGGAGAAGCCGCTCGACCTGGTCTTCCACGGCGGCTCCGGCTCGCTGCTGTCGGAGATCCACGGCGCCCTGGACTACGGCGTCGTGAAGATGAACATCGACACCGACACGCAGTACGCGTTCTCGCGCCCGGTCGCGGACCACTTCTTCCGCAACTACGACGGTGTGCTCAAGGTGGACGGCGAGGTCGGCAACAAGAAGGCCTACGACCCGCGCGCCTGGGGCAAGCTCGCCGAGAACGGTCTCGCCAAGCGGGTCGTCGAGGCCTCGCAGCACCTCCGCTCGGCCGGCACCTCGCTCGGCAAGTAATTACCCGATTCGCCGACAACGGCCGGTCCCCTTCGGAGGGACCGGCCGTTCTCGTGTTGCGGGGTGACGCAGAGGGATGGGTACGATCGACCGATCAAGATCGGCGGGACGGTGGTCGTGCTCGGAATCGAGGGCTGGAAACCCGAGTGGCATCACGATGCCGAAGCCCTCGCCGCGACCCATCGACACATGTTCGTGCGGCTCATCGGCCGGAAACTGCGATCAAGCCAGTTGATGTGGGACGTCGCTCAACGTGGCTGGTTCGCTGACGGACCGGTGATCCTCGACTTCGGACTGAGTCGCGTGGAGATCACCCACCGTAAGTTCGACGAGTGTGCGATCACCTGGGATCAGATCGACACGATGCTGCCGGTCGACCTCTACGAACACTTCGACTGGCGCTCGGACCCGCACGCCGCACTGCGTAAGGCCCGGGGCCGGTCGCTGCGGGCCGTCAACGTCATCGAGCGGACGACCTCGGCCGACTGGCGGCCCCGGGTGCTGCATGCCGTCGAGTTCCTCTTCGACGGCGCGCGCCTCGCCGTCTACAACGCGATGGACGAGAACGGCATCACCGACGTCCCCGAGGGTGACCTGCCCGCAGCGCACTGGCGCCGCGTGCACGTCGCCTGATCAGCGGCGGTCAGTAACTGCCGCCGCCGCCACCGTCACCGCCGCCGCCCCAGGAGGAGCCGCCGCTGTCGCCGCCGCCCCAGGAGGAGCCGCCGCTGTCTCCGCCACTCCACCAGCCGCCGCCCCCGCTGTCGTTCGACGACGACGAGTTGTCATCCGAGGAGCCGCTGCTGCCGTCGACGTAGTAGGGGTAGCCCATGCCGCTGTGCGACCGGGAGCGGCGCCGCGACGAGCCGCCACGCAGGGAACGGTTGATCATCTTGGCCACGAGCCATACCGCGACCAGCAAGATGAGGACGATGAAGACCACGGTGAGATCCATGGCTGCAGTGTGCGGTAGCCGCGCCACTACAGCTACCGATCAGTAGCTGCTGCTGCCGCTGTCGGTGCTCCCGCTCGAAGAGCTGCCGCTGTCACTGGTCGAGGAACCGCCGTTGTCACCGCTCCACGAACCGCCGCCGTCGCTGCTGCCGCTGTCGCCCCACGAGCCGCCGTTGTCCCCGCTCCACGACGAGCCGTCACCGCTGGACGACGAGCCGCTGGACGACGAGTCGTCGTGCCACGTGCTGCCGGTGGAACCGTGGTGATGAGGGGAGTGCAAACCGGTGGCCGGCCAGGAGTTGCCGTACTGCCTGCGGGCGTCCCGGACCTGGAGGTAGGCGGCGCGGGCGTTTCGCCGGGCGATCCGCACAGCGGCCACCACGGCGAACACCGCGATCAGAATGCCCAGACCCGCTGGGACGAACAGCAACATCTCCATGGCCAGCAGTCTGCGACAACCACGCCATCACCGGGAGAGGGCGGCCATGGCTTCGTCCAGAGAGTCGGTGACGACGATCAGATGGGACTGGTCACCATGGGGCGAACGGGCCAGCAGCGGCCCGAGCAGGTCGGCGACCGGCAGCTTCGACCAGTGCTCGACGCCGAGGAACACATACGCCCCGGACGGCCCGTCGGTGGCGTAGAACGTCTTCGTCGCGGCCTGGAAGATCTCCTGCACGGTCCCGGCCCAGCCCGGCGCGAAGACGATCCCGCCACGGGCCAGCCGTAGGATCGAGTCCTCCCGCACCGCGTTGGAGAAGTACTTGCCGATCTGACCTGCGAAAAGATTGGCCGGCTCGTGGCCGTACAACCAGGTGGGCAGTGCCAGACCGCCGTGCCGCAGCCGCCCCGCCACGTCGAGTTCCGGCAGTGGATGCGCCCGGCGCACCGCCAGTGCCGCCGCCGTGTACGGCTCATGGTCCATGAACTGCGGAGACACCGCGAGCCGGTCGATCGCGGCGGCCAGCTCGGACTCCTCCGACGAGGCGAAGTAGGCGCCCAGGTTGGCCGCCTCCATCACGCCCGGCCCACCGCCGGTGACGATCAGACGACCGGCCCCGGCCAGGCGACGGGCCAGGGCGGCGGCCATCCGGTACGGCTCCGAGCCGCGTGGCGCCGCATGCCCGCCCATGATCCCGATCGCGCCGCCCGGCCCGTTCGCGTGCGCCCACTCGTTGAGCGCCTTGCCGAGCGCGTTGTCGATCCCAGCGTCGTGGAGCCGCTGGGCGAGCGCCTCCCGGATGTCCGGGACCGCGCCACCGTGCGCCACGAAGTGGTCGTAGACAACGGTGTCGTACATGCCGGAGAAGCCGTGCTCGGCGAAACCGGCGGACAGGTCCTCCGGGGTGTAGAGCAGGGCCGGATGGGTCGGGTACGGCCGTCCGTCGAACGGCGGGATGACGTGGGCACCACGCCGGATCAGGTCGATCTCCACCTCCTCACCGGCCAGATGACAGCCGACGAACATGGTGTCGCGTACGTCCACCCCGCTCAGGTCGGGTGGTTCACGGTCCAGACGGAGGCCGAGCACACAGAGACCGGCCAGGGTGTTCTTGGCCAGGTGCACCTCGAGTTCGGCTCGGGTCTCGATCTCGTCGGCGGTCGCGTCGAAGGGCGCGTCGCCGCCCAGAACTGGTTGCAGCGGATCGGGCATGTCGTCCATCTTGCTCGTACCGAGCACGTCGTTGACGACGAACCTAGAGTTGTCCGCATGCGTGCTGCCACGGGTTCACTTTTCGGTCTCGCCTACGGGGATTCGCTCGGAAAACCGACCGAGTTCCAGGAGTACGCGACGATCGTGGCCAGGTACGGTCCCGGCGGCCCACGGCAGCTGGTCGGTGAGCCGGCACTGGTGACCGACGACACTCAGATGGCGCTCGCGGTCGGTGAGGCGCTGCTCGAGGCCCATGCCATCACCCCGGACGAACTCGAGCCGGTGTTGCGGCGGCGATTCCTGGAGTGGGCCGCCAGCCCCGAGAACGACCGGGCGCCCGGCATGACCTGCCTGCGGGCGATCGGCAACCTGGCCGACGGCCGGCCGTGGACCCGGGCCACCCAGTCCGACTCGAAGGGCTGCGGGGCGAACATGCGGGTCACCCCCGTCGGCCTGATTCCGGGGCTGACCGACGACCAGCGGGCCGGGGCGGCGCAGTTCCAGGCTGCCCTGACGCACGGGCATCCGACCGGACTGGCGGCGAGCGAGCTCACCGCGTACGCCGTCCTCTGGCTCCGTGGCGGCCTCGCGCCGTCGGACCTGCTCGCGGCGCTGCGGGACCGCTGCGCCGAGCAGCGCAAGGTCTACCGCGGCGACTGGCTCGGTGAGCTGTGGCAGCGTCCCGCGGTGAGCTCGCCGGAGGAGTTCATCGCCCGCGGCTGGGACGAGTGCGCGGCCGCGCTGGACCGGGTGGAGGAGGCACTGGCCGGCGGCGACCACACCGGTGACCCCTGTCTGCGTACCGGCGCCGGATGGATCGCCGAGGAGGCGCTGGCCACCGCGCTCTACGTCTACCTGATCTCGCCGGACGAGCCGGTCGCGGTCGTCGGCCGGGGCGCGGCCTCGTCCGGCGACTCCGATTCGATAGCCTGCCTGGCCGGAGCCTTCGCGGGCGCGGCTCTCGGCCTGTCCGCCTGGCCGGCCGAATGGCAGACCCAGATCGAGTACGCGGACCGGCTCTTCCGCCTCGGAGCGGCCTGGGACTGAATATTCACCTCGCGAAACGCGACCACGACGGAATGATCGCGGCCCGGCCGGGTTGAATGAGGGCATGCAGAACCTCCTTCCCGAGCCGCCGGCCACCCGACTGCCCGCCGACGCCGAGGCCGACAAGGCCCTGGCCGAAGCCGCCGCCACGGGCTCCGAGCAGGCCTTCAAGGCGGTCGCCGCCAGATTCCCCTCCTACAGCGCCGCCTGGGCGCCCCTGGCCGCTGCGGCGCTGGCCGCCGACGAGCCGGTCACCGCGTACGCGTACGCCCGCACCGGATACCACCGAGGGCTCGACGCGCTGCGCCGCAACGGCTGGAAGGGGCACGGCCCGGTGCCCTGGTCCCACGAGCCGAACCAGGGTTTCCTGCGCTGCCTGCACGCGCTGTCGCAGGCCGCCGCCTCGATCGGCGAGGCGGACGAGGCGGCCCGGTGCGCCCAGTTCCTGCGTGACAGCGACCCGGCCGCTGCCGACGCCCTGACGTAGCCCAAGCCCGATCTTGTGAGGTTGCGGCTGCCATCGAGGCGCAACCTCACAAGATCTGTGAACAGGCGCCTCTCAGAGGCCGTCGGCCACGGCAGCCGCGATCTTGAGCCAGGCGTCCTTGGTTTGGCCCGAGAGCTCGCCGTAGCGAATCGGCTCACCCGAGTCGATCAAGCGCTCGTAGGGAGCCACCAGCACCGCCCGGGTTCGGGCCGCGAAGTGCTGCTGGATCCAGTCGAGGTCGATGTCCTTGCGGGTCGGCGGCATGGTGACGACAGTCACAGCCTGGCGGACGAGCCGTCGGCGTCCGCCCTGTTCCAGGTGGTCCAGCATTCGGGCGGCGGTCTCGGCCGAGTCGTTACGGGCCGACATCGTGATCACCAGCTGGTCGGTGGCATCCATCGAAGCCTGCCAGTTCTCCGCGCGGACGTTGTTCCCGGTGTCCACGAAGATCAGCTTGTAGAACCGGCTCACCACGTCACGGATCTCGGCGAACGAGTTCGCGGTCAGCATCTCGCCGGCCGTCGCCGACTCGTCCGACGCGAGCACGTCGAACATGCCCTCGCCCTGGGCACGCACATACTGCGAGAGGTCACCGACCCGCCCCTGCGCGCCCTGGAAGAGATGCAGATCACGCATCATGTCCCGGACCGTGCGGGCGTGGAAATCCTGCTGGGCACGCATGCCCAGGGTTCCCTGCGTCTCGTTGTTGTCCCAGGCCAGCACATACCCGCCGCGCTTCTGCCCGAACGTCATGGCCAGCAGTAGCACGGCCACGGTCTTCCCGGCGCCACCCTTCGGGTTCACCACGGTGACCTGCCGCAACCCACCGAAGTTGCGGCGGACCATCTCCACGTCCTGTTTGTACTCCAGCTCACGCTGTCCCGGAGCCAGCTTGACCAGGCCGAACATGCCCTTCTGGAGCATCGCCCGCGCACCCATGGTGGCGGACTGCTGCGCCGGACGAGCCAGCCGCCGGCGTGCGAACTCCTCAGCCGTCGGAGTGGCCTCGGCGATCCAGTTCAGCTCCTGGAAGGGGTCCGCCTCAGCAGGCCGCGGAGCATCCTCGACCGGCGGAAACGACTCGGCCGGGGCTGACGACTCGACCGGCCGGAACGATTCGACAGGGGTGGGCGGATACGGATTCGGCAGCCCTGGCGTCGCCTCATGGACGGCCGGTTGCGGGGGTTGCCGCAACTCCGGCGCGACGGGTGCGTCGGTCCGGGTCTCAGCCGCGGGTCGCGGCGGTTCCGGTGCATGCAAAGGCTGCTGCGGTACGGGGGAAGCGTGCCCAGCCGGCCACGAGTCCGGCGTCGGGCGCGCCGCAACGGGCTGCGAAGTGACCGAAGGCCCCGGCTGCGGCACGACCGGCTGGGCCGGCTGCGAAGAACCCGAAGGCGGCGGCTGGCGAGAAAGCGAAGGGACCGCCGGCGCCGGCTGCGGCACGACCGGCCGGGTCGCCGGCGGCGTGGCCGCGTCCCGCGATGCCGGGACCGCCGGGACTTCCGGTCGGCCAGGCGGCTGCGACCAGGGCGTCACCGTGTGTCCCTCAGCGGGAACGGCCGTATCCGGGCGTTCGGCGACCGGCACCCGCGGCACCGGCACGTGCACGCCAGGTGGCAGGGGCGGACCGTCGGCCGGCCGGAACACCCCCGGCTCGACCTGGACCATCCCGATCGGTGGCGTCCGATCGGCCAGTGGCACGGCACGGCCGTGCACCGGCGTCTCGGGCTCGTCCGCCCAGAACGGCTCGACGTCCCGGGCGGGCGGAGCGGGCTCGGCTCCCGGGACATAGACACGGTCGGCGTTCTCGTCCGCCACGGATGAGACCTCCGGTATCACGAAATCTTGACTGAAGTGCCCGTCCAGAGTTGCACGGCCGTCAGATTCTGTCGCGTACGGTCCCGTGCGGCAGTGGCCCGGGAAGTGTCCCGTACATACGTTTGTTCAACCCGGCACGACTCGTGAGACCCGACATAGGACGAGAAACCCGGAGAAACGGAATCGACCCCGGCTCCATCGGGAACCAGGGTCGATCTCGGAGAACGGCGTCAGCTCGCGTAGACCGCCCAGGCGCCCGCCTCGGTCCACCACGACCGCTTGCGGCTGGTGGAACCGGCCACCCCGTCGTCGAGGAACTGAAGATCACCCCCACGCGGGAGTACGGAGACCGCACGGCCCCGGGTGCGGCGCACCTCCACCCGTACCCGCGTGTTCTTGAAAAGCTTCTTGACCACGACAGGAACCGCCACCGCGACCTCGACCCGGCCGTCGGTGGGGTCGCCGTCGGCGAGCAGCCGCAGACCGTCGAACTCGGCGTAACCGGCGCTGTTGCCGATCACGCAGGCCAGCACCGGCTCCTCGCCGTCGGTCAGCACGGCGTCGTCGACCTCCACCCGGCCCCGCCACGGCACGGCCCGGCCGTTGTCGTCCGAGCCGCCGAGCAGCGCCCCGTCGAGCGTCACCGAGCCGCCGTCGTTGCGGAGCAGGTCCAGTCGGCGGACCGTGCCGTTCAGCACGGCCGCGGCCACCTCGGCGGGTGTCCGCGGAAGGCCGAGCTGAGCCGCCAGATCCTCGGTGTTGCCCGGGTCGAGCGGCAGGATCGCGATCGGCGGCAGGTCCGGAACGGTCCGCTGCGCGGGCAGATCCTCCGGGCGCTTGCTGGGCGGCGGCGCATAGCGGCGCACCAGGCGGCGCATCACGGCACGCAGCTGCCCGTCGGTCGCGCTGGCCACCACGAGGCGCAGCTTGGTGTCCGCATCGGGCCAGGTCAAACCGTCCGGCCGGGCCGGACCGTCGAACCGGGCCAGCACCTCGTCGATCTCGGCGTCCGAGCCGGCCAGCACGGTCTCCACCCCGGCCCCGGCCTCCCGCAGCGCGTCCGCGCAGGCGAGCACCGGGGTCCGCGGGGTGGCGCAGACGGCGTTGCAGCCGCCGCAGCCCGAACCGCAGCCGTCACCTTCACCCGAGCCTTCGGCCAGGCTGAGCAGTACGACGTCGAACATCAGACCCCGCCGAGCACCGAGTGCCGCTCGATGACCGCCTCGCGGCCGGGGCCGACGCCGACGATCGAGATCCGGGCGCCGATCCGGGCCTCGACGAACTCGACGAAGTCCTGAGCCTCCTGCGGGAGGTCCTCGAACTTGCGGCAGCCGGAGATGTCCTGCTTCCAGCCGGGCAGGGTCTCGAAGATCGGGACCGCGTGGTGGAAGTCGGTCTGGTTGACCGGCATCTCGTCGTGACGGACCCCGTTGACCTCGTAGGCGACACAGACCGGGATCTCGTCGAGCCCGTCGTAGTTGTCCAGCTTGGTCATGGCGAAGTCGGTGACCCCGTTGATCCGCTGCGCGTACCGGCCGATCACCAGGTCCAGCCAGCCGATCCGCCGCGGGCGGCCGGTGGTGGTGCCGTACTCGTGACCGACCTCACGCAGGTAGTCGCCGAACTTGTCGTGCAGCTCGGTCGGGAAGGGGCCCTCGCCGACCCGGGTGGTGAACGCCTTGAGCACTGCGACCACCCGGTCAATCCGGGTCGGCGGGATGCCGGAGCCCGTACAGGCGCCGCCAGACGTCGCATTCGAGCTGGTCACGAACGGGTAGGTGCCGTGGTCCACGTCGAGCAGAGTGGCCTGGCCGGCCTCACAGAGCACGACCTTGCCGCCGTCGATGGCCTGGGAGAGCTCCAGCGCGGTGTCCGCCACGTACGGCCGCAGCCGCTCGACGTACGACAGAAGCTCCTGAACGACGTCGTCGACCTTCGCACCGGTCCGGTTGTAGATCTTCGACAGCACCTGGTTCTTGAAACCGAGGGCCGCCGTGACCTTCTGCCGCAGGATCGACTCGTCGAAGAGGTCCTGCACGCGGATGCCGACCCGGTTCATCTTGTCGGCGTAGGTGGGGCCGATGCCGCGGCCGGTCGTGCCGATCCGGCGCGAGCCGAGGAACCGCTCGGTGACCTTGTCGAGCGTGCGGTTGTACGAGGCGATGACGTGCGCATTCGCGCTGATCCGCAGACGGGACGTGTCGATGCCGCGGGCCTCGAGCCCGTCGATCTCCTGGAACAGCACGTTGAGGTCGACGACGACACCGTTGCCGATCACCGGTACGACCCCCGGGGAGAGGATTCCGCTCGGGAGGAGGTGGAGCGCGTACTTCTCACCGTCGATGACGACGGTGTGGCCCGCGTTGTTGCCACCGTTGAACTTGACCACGTAGTCGAGCCGGTCACCCAGCAGATCCGTGGCCTTACCCTTGCCCTCGTCGCCCCACTGGGCGCCGACCAACACGATCACCGGCACTTTTAGATATGCCTTTCCCCAAGGTCGTACCTGGAGGAGCCCGGGTACTGCCGAAGTTTACGCGACGGCCACCTAGGTAGGATGGGCCGTCGTGCGCGTACTTCTGATCGGCTCCGGTGGGCGCGAGCACGCGCTTGCCGTCGGCCTCTCCGCCGACCCGTCCGTCGACTTCCTGGCCGCAGCCCCGGGCAACCCGGGCATCGCCCAGCATGCCGAGCTCCATGAAGTGAAAGCCACCGACCCCGCCGCGGTCGCCGCGCTCGCCGTCGAGCTGAGCGCGGACCTCGTCGTGATCGGCCCGGAGGCCCCGCTGGTGGCGGGTGTCGCCGACGCCGTGCGGGCCAAGGGCATCGCCTGCTTCGGGCCCAGCGCTGCCGCGGCCCGGCTGGAGGGCTCGAAGGCGTTCGCCAACGAGGTGATGGCCGCTGCCGGGGTCCCGACCGCCCGCTCGTTCGACTGCTCCTCCGTTGCCGAGGCCAAGACTGCCCTCGAGGAGCTCGGCACGCCGTACGTGGTGAAGAACGACGGCCTGGCCGCAGGCAAGGGCGTGATCGTGACCGACGACCTCGAAGAGGCCCTGATCCACGCCGAGGCGTGCGGCAAGGTCGTCATCGAGGAGTTCCTGCCCGGCCCCGAGGTCTCCCTCTTCGTGGTCACCGACGGCACCGCGGTCGCGCCGCTGATGCCCGCGCAGGACTTCAAGCGCCTGCTCGACGGCGACGAGGGCCCGAACACCGGCGGCATGGGCGCCTACGCCCCGCTCGACTGGGCTCCGGCCGACCTCACCGAGCGTGTGCTCCGCGAGACCGTCGAGCCGACCCTCGCCGAGATGCGCAAGCGGGGCACCCCGTTCACCGGCCTGCTCTACGTCGGGCTCGCGCTCACCCCGGACGGCCCGAAGGTGATCGAGTTCAACGCCCGCTTCGGCGACCCGGAGACCCAGGTGGTGCTCGCCCTGCTCGAGACGCCGCTGGCCGGCCTGCTGAACGCGGCCGCCACCGGCACGCTCGCCGAGCACGGGCCGCTGAGCTGGAAGTCCGGCTCGGCCATCACCGTCGTCGTGGCCAGTCACAACTACCCGGGCGTGCCCCGGACCGGCGACGTGATCGAGGGTGCCGAACGGCCCGGCGTCATCCACGCCGGTACCGCCCGCAACGCCGACGGCGCGCTGGTCTCGGCCGGCGGCCGGGTGCTCAGCGTGACCGCGACCGGAGCCGACCTGGCGGGCGCCCGCGAGGCCGCCTACGCCCTGGTCGACGGGATCCGGCTCGACGGCGCCCAGTTCCGCACGGACATCGCCCTGCGCGCCGTCGAGGGGCGCATCACGCTGTGACGAGAGCCGGCCGCGAGGCGTCCCGCAGCAGCGTGACGGAGAGCCACAGGACGCCCGCGGACCCGGCGACCAGCCCGCCCAGATAGGCCCACTCCGGGACGGACGTGCGCAGCGCGGCCGTGCACAGCCCGACGACGTACAGCGCGAGCGCGCCGCGGGGCAGCACACCGGCACGCCACGACGCGACACCGAACAGCAGCACCCCGACCATGAAGATCAAGGCCACCACCAGGAAGTACGGCCGTCCCGGCCCGGTGAGCACGGCCTCCCGGGCCGCCGCGTCCAGATACTGCAGGACCGCGTGGGTGAGGAACTCGATCGCGAAGAGCCCGCTCAGGCCCAGGTGATTGAGCACGAACCCGGCCAGGCCGAGCCGGCCCGTCTCCCGCCTCTGGCACAGGTACAGCGCTGTCAGCGTGAGCAGCAGCATCGCCGTGGCGGGCGGGGCCAGAGCGTGGGTGAAGGCGTTCTCCGGTATCAGGCCGGCCCGGCGGGCGACAGCGACCAGGGTGAGGACGCCGCCGGCCAGCCCGGCCAGGGCGGCGAGACGGTAGAGGGATCTATCGGACACGGTACGGCTCCTTGGTTCCGGCTTCGATGCCGGAAACGTTGGCCGGGCCACCCTCGGCGGGGACAGTGCCGCGCGGCGCATCTTCGCCGGACAGTGACGTCCGAACGGCACATGACCTGTGGCCAGACATCGACGGCAGCGGTGGTCCGGCCAGGTCGGCGTCACCTAGCGTGGCGTCATGGCTGTTGATGCTCCGCCACTGCGCTGGATGGCCTCGCTCCTCTACATCGCAGTGATGCTCACCGGGATCTACTACGTCGGCGCCGGACTGGCCCCCGACTGGTCGGGCCGTGAGCTCGCGATCTTCCTCGCCGGGCTGGCCGCGCTGCTGGTCGTCGAACAGGTGGACTGGCGGCGGCCGCGGTCCCGGAACTGGGCGGCATCCCTGCTGCTGGTCCGGATGGTGCTGCTGGAGGTGGTGCACTCCGCCGACGGCGCGGGATTCTCCCGGGCCCTCTACGTGCTGGTGCCGTTCTTCGCGTACCTCTACCTGGGTCGAGCCGCCGGAATCAGCCTGGCGGCCGTCTACGTCGTCGCGGCCCTGATCCGGGCCAGCGCGGTCACCGGTGGGAAGCCCGATCCGGAGGTCGTCTCCGACCTGTTCATGCTCTTCATCGGGCTGGCACTGACGGTGGCCACCGCGTCGATCGCTACCGAACAGCGGCGCAGCCGGTTGCAGGCGGAACGCCTGGTCGAGGAGCTGACCGCGACACAGCAGCGGGTCGCCGAGCTGAGCGCCGCAAGCGAGCGCAACCGCCTGGCCCGCGACATCCACGACAGCGTCGGCCACCATCTGACCGCCATCAGTGTGCAGCTCGCGAAGGCCGAGGCGTTCCGCGAGCGGGACCCGTCGACAGCCGACCGTGCGGTCGCCGACGCGCGCCGGACCGCCGGACGTGCCCTACGGGAGGTACGCGAGTCCGTCGGCGCCCTCCGAGCCGAGCCGTTCTCCCTGGCCGCAGCCCTGTACGCGCTGGTCGAAGGCCTGGACGACCCGGACTTCCGGGTGGTCCTCGACGTCGACGGCCCGGACGTGCCCGGCCGCGCCGGCCCGGAGGCGCTGTACCGGGTCGCCCAGGAGGCACTGACCAACGCCCGCCGGCACGCCGACGCGGGCCTGGTCCGGGTGGCGTTCCGCAACGCCGGGGACGACGCGGTGCTCGAGGTGGAGGACGACGGCCGCGGTTTCGAGCCGGACGCCACCTCCGGCGGCGGCCTGTCCGGGATGCGTGAGCGCCTGGCAGCCTTGGGCGGGACCGTGCGGGTCGAATCGAGTCCCGGCCAGGGCACGCGGATCACGGCAAGCGTCCCGGCGGCGGCCCGGTGAGCGGCGGGTTTCTGGCCGTGGTTCGGTGCGCGGCGGGGTTCTGGCGGCGGCCCGGTGGGTGGCGGGGTTCCGGCGGCGGTTCGGTGGGTGGCGGGGTTCCGGCGGTGACCAGGTGCGTGGCTTTGCTGGTGGGCCGGTGAGCGGCGCGGCTTCGGCGGCGGCCCGGTGAGCGGTGCGGGTCCTGGTGGCGGTGGCAGGCCCGGTGGGGTGCGGCTTTTGGTGGGCCGCGGCTCTTTGGTGGGGGTGGCTTCTTGGTGGGGTGCGGCTTTCTTTAGTGGGGTGCGGTTCTGGTGGGTGCGGTGAGTGATGGGGGTTCCGGTGGCGGCGTGGGTTCTGGTGGCGCGATGAGGATTCCGGTGGCGGCGCGGTGAACGGCGAGTCGGTTCGTGTGCTGGTCGCCGATGACCAGGCTCTGATCCGGGAGGGCATCGCATCGCTGCTGAGCATCGAGCCGGGCATCGAGGTGGTGGGCACCGCGGCGGACGGCCGTGCCGCCGTCGAACTGGCCCTCGCCACCACACCAGACGTGGTGCTGATGGACGTCCGGATGCCGGTCCTGGACGGGTTGCGGGCCGCTGAGCTGCTGCGCGAGCGACTGCCGGCCTGCCGGGTGCTGATGCTGACCACCTTCGACGACGAGGAGTACGTCGTCCGGGCACTGCGGGCCGGGACCGGTGGCTACCTGCTCAAGGACCTGCCGCCGAAGGACCTGGCCCGGGCGATCAGGCTGGCGAGCGCGGGCGTCGACCAGCACGACAGCGCGGTGCTGCAGCGGCTCGTCACGGCCCTGGACCGGAGTCCGGTGGCGGCGACACCCCGCGTAGACCTGACCGATCGGGAACAGGCGGTCCTACGGCTGATCGCCCGAGGCGCCACCAACCGTGAGATCGCGGCGAGGCTCTTCGTGAGCGAGGGAACGGTCAAGAACCATGTCTCGAACATTCTGTCCCGCCTCGGCCTCCGCGACCGAACCCAGGCCGCGATCTACGCCCGAGACCGCGGACTCCTCTGACGCCGCCACACCGACCTACCCTGCCCCGCCCGGCCGTACCTCGCCCGGCTGTACCTCGCCCGGCCGTACCTCGCCCCGCGTCGATCTTGTGAGCTTCCGCCGCCCGAGGCGCCCGAAGTCCACATGATTTGCGGCCTCGTTCGGTGCCGTCTTCCTTCCGCGCCGATCTTGTGGACTTCCGCCGCCTGAGGCGCCCGAAGTCGACATGATCTGTGGCCTCGTTCGGTGCCGTCTTCCTTCCGCGCCGATCTTGTGGACTTCCGCCGCCCGAGGCGCCCGAAGTCGACATGATCTGTGGCCTCGTTCGGTGCCGTCTTCCTTCCGCGCCGAACTTGTGGACTTCCGCCGCCCGAGGCGCCCGAAGTCCACATGATCTGCGGCCTCGTTCGGTGCCGCCCTCTCCACACGTCGATCTTGTAGGTTTCGCCGCACGAGGCGCCCGATTTCCACATAATCTGCGGCTTTCGCTCCGCGCTTCCGCGCTTCCGCGCTTCCGCGCTTCCGCGCTTCCGCGCTTCCGGCACCAGATCTTGTGGGCTTGCGCCGCCTGGGGCGACCGAAACTCACAAGGTCTGACGTGGAGGTGGTGAGTGCAGGTGGCGGTAATGCGGAGGTGGTGGATAGCGACGGTGTGTTGCGGTGGTGCATGGGACGGTGTGTTGCGGTGGTGCATGGGCGGTGGTGCGTTGCGGTGGTGCATGGGCGGTGGTGCGTTGCGGTGGTGCATGGAAGCCATGCGTCGCGGTGGTGCATGGCGGCGGTGGGGCGAGATGGCGGATTGCGGTGGAGAAGGTGAGATGGGGCGGGGTCAGCCCTTGGGGATGTCGAAGAGCTTGGGGATGCTCGTGGCCAGGGTGACGTCGCCCTTGGTTTTGATCTTGCCGGTCATGAACAGCATCACCGGGTTGCCGGTGCCGGAGACGATCTTGAGGAAGGTCAGGCCGTCCATGGTCATCGCCAGCTTTGGGTCGCGGACCGGGGTGCTGGTCACGGTGCAGGTCGCCTTCTCGATCACCGTCTCGTAGGTGTCCGAGGCGCCCTCGGGGCCGCCCGTGATGATCCAGTGGATCACGGTGGCGGTGTCGCCGGCCCGGTCGGCGCGGAAGAGTGTGGGCATCCGGTTGAAGACCTCGTCGAGGATCTTTGTACGCCGCTCCGAGCCCATCACCTCAGTGATCTTGGAGTCCGGCGTCGACTTGACGAGCTGAGTGAACTCCTTCGGGCCGATCGCGGAAAGCGCCTCGGGGCTGAAATCAGTCATCAGTAAGCCTTTCGGAATGCCGGTTTACCCGCCGGTAACTTTAGCGAGAATGCCGCGTGTTCGTGCAGTGTGCCACTCCCAAATAACCATTGGACAGTTGGGGGAGTGCGTCCTTAGACTGCCCAACATGTCTTTGGGAGGCGGCGAGACGGCTGCGCTACGAGCGCTGGCCCACCCGGTCCGGCTGCAGATCATGTCGCTGCTGACCGGCGCGGAGATGACCGCGGCCGAGGTCGCCCGCGAGCTCGGGCTCACCCACGCCAACGCCAGTTACCACCTGCGCAACCTTCTCTCCGGCGGCCTGATCGTGGTGGCCGGCGAGGAGAAGATCCGCGGTGGCGTGGCCAAGAGATACCGGTACGACGTACACAGCGAGCCCCGCGCGCCCTGGTCTGACGAGCAACGCCGCGCTGAGCTCGCCACGCTCGCCCACGAGCTGATCCGGCGCAGCGCTGACGCCCGCTTCGTCGAGGGCGCGGGTCTGTTCGCCGACGGTGACTTCTGGGTCGAGCCCGATGTCTGGCTGAGCATCCGCGACCGGATCTCGGAGGCCGTTGACGACCTTCACCGGGCTGCCCGGCCGCCACGTACTCCCGGCACTGTCCGCACCAGCACGACGGTCGGCATGTTCCAGCTGCGAGAGGAGGCGGCGGAGTGAACGCGCTCGCGCCGCTGCGGCACATCCCGTACCGATTCCTGCTCGCCGGCCGCACCGTCAACGCGCTGGGCAATTCGTTCGCGCCGATCGCCCTCGCCTTCGCCGTCCTCGACCTGACCGGTTCGGCCCGTGACCTGGGCCTCGTCGTCGGCGCCCGCACCCTGGCCAACGTGCTGTTCCTGCTCTTCGGCGGGGTGCTGGCCGACCGGCTGCCGCGGCACCTGCTGATGGTCGGGTCGAACGCCGCCGCGGCGGCGACCCAGGCGGCGGTCGCTGTCCTGGTGCTGACCGGGTCCGCGACGATCCCGCTGCTGATTGCCCTGTCGGTGGCGAACGGTGTGGCCAGCGCGGTGGCGCTCCCGGCCAGCGCGGCACTGTTGCCGTCGACCGTGCCCGAGAGGATGCGCCTGCAGGCCATCGCTCTCAGCCGGATCTGCCTGAACAGCGCGATGGTCCTCGGCTCCCCGATCGCCGGCGTGGTGGTCGCGTCGACCGGCCCCGGTGTGGGGATCGCCGTCGACGCGGCCGCGTTCGTCGTCGCCGGGTTCTGTTTCGCTCTGGTCCGGGTCCCCATGCCGGCCCGGTCGGGGGAGCGCTCGAACGTGCTCGCCGACCTGCGGACCGGGTGGTCGGAATTCCGGTCCCGCACATGGCTGTGGGTGGTGGTGGTCGGATTCTCGCTGCTCAACGCGGCGTGGACCGGTGGGCTCTACGTGCTAGGCCCGGCCGTTGCCGACCAGACCATCGGCCGCCCGGCCTGGGGGCTGGTGCTCGCCGCCGAGACTGCCGGAATGCTTCTCGGAGCGGTGCTGGCCATGCGCCTGAAGTTGCGCCGGCTGCTGCTCGTCGGAGTGGTCAGCTGTTTCGGCATGGCGCTGCCGCTGTTCGTGCTGGGCGGCTATCCGCAGCTCTGGGCGCTGTTCCTGGCCATGTTCGTGACCGGTCTGACACTCGAACAGTTCGGGATCGCCTGGGAGACCACGATGCAGGAACACGTGCCCGCCGACCGGCTGGCGCGCGTCTACTCGTACGACATGGTCGGCTCTTTCGCCGCGATTCCCCTGGGGCAGGTGGTGATCGGCCCGATCGCCGAGGTGACCGGTCTTCGGACGGCCCTGATCGGGGCCGGAGTGGTGGCCGTCGTCGCGGTGCTGGGCATGCTGGCCAGCCGTGACGTACGCACCCTGCGTCACCGGCTGCCGGAGGACGGGCCGCGGCCCGTGACAGAATCGGTCCCGTGACCATCCCGAACGTGCTCGCCGCCCGGTACGCCTCCGCCGACCTCGTCACCCTCTGGTCCCCGGAGGAGAAGATCCGGATGGAGCGCAAGCTCTGGCTGGCGGTCCTCAAGGCCCAGCGTGATCTCGGCGTCGACGTGCCCGACGGCGCCGTCGAGGCGTATGAGGCGGTGCTCGACCGGGTCGACCTCGAGTCGATCGCCGCGCGTGAGCGGATCACCCGGCACGACGTGAAGGCTCGCATCGAGGAGTTCTCCGAGCTGGCCGGGTTCGAACAGATCCACAAGGGAATGACGTCCCGCGACCTCACGGAGAACGTCGAGCAGCTGCAGATCCGTGCGTCGCTCGAGCTGATCCGCGACCGGGTGGTGGCCGCGCTGGCCCGCCTGACCGCGCTCGCCGTCGAGCACTCCGACCTGGTGATGACCGGACGCTCGCACAACGTGGCGGCGCAGGCCACCACGCTCGGCAAGCGGTTCGCCTCGGCCGCCGAGGAGCTGCTCATCGCGTACGAGCGTCTCGATGATCTGATCGGTCGTTATCCGCTGCGTGGCATCAAGGGCCCGGTCGGCACCGCGGCCGACCAGCTGGATCTTTTCGACGGCTCGTTCGAGAAGGCCGCTGACCTGGAGAAGAAGGTGGCCGCGCACCTCGGCTTCAACCGGGTGCTGTCCAGCGTCGGCCAGGTTTACCCGCGGTCGCTCGACTTCGACGTGGTCTCGGCTCTCGCCCAGATCGTCGCCGGCCCGTCGTCGCTGGCCACCACGATCCGGCTGATGGTCGGCCAGGAGCTGGTCACCGAGGGGTTCAAGCCCGGTCAGGTCGGCTCGTCGGCGATGCCGCACAAGATGAACACCCGGTCGTCGGAGCGGGTCAACGGTCTCGCGGTGATCGTCCGCGGTTACCTGTCGATGGTCGGTGAGCTGGCCGGCGACCAGTGGAACGAGGGTGACGTCTCCTGCTCGGTGGTACGCCGGGTGGCCCTGCCGGACGCGTTCTTCGCCACCGACGGGCTGTTCCAGACGTTCCTCACCGTGCTCGACGAGTTCGGGGCGTACCCGGCGGTGATCGGTCGTGAGCTGGACCGCTTCCTGCCGTTCCTCGCCACCACGAAGGTGCTGGTCGCGGCGGTGCGCAAGGGCGTCGGCCGGGAGGTCGCGCACGAGGTGATCAAGGAGCACGCGGTCGGCATGGCTCTGGCCATGCGCGAGAAGGGCGCGGCGGTCAACGACCTGTTCGACCGTCTCGCGGCCGACGAGCGCCTCAGGCTGTCACGAGCCGAGATCGACACCCTGGTCGCGGACCGGGCGGCGTTCGTCGGAGCGGCACCGGCGCAGGTGCGTGCCGTCGCCGACCGGGTCGCCGAGATCGTTGCTCAGCACCCGTCAGCGGCGGCGTACGCACCCGCGCCGATCCTTTAGCCCCGACTAGACGCCGGCCACCGAGGTGATCCACGCCCGGTTGTAGGCGACGCTGCCGTAGTACTGGCGGCTCTGGCCGTCCGCGGTCGACGCGACGCCCACCTGGGCTCCGTTGTAGACCTGCGGGCCGCCCGAGTCGCCACGCCACGCGTTGCCGTTGATGCGCGTGCTGCCGATCGCGCGGCCGCCGTACGCGTCGGTCTGGTTCGTCGAGGTGACCTGAACCGTGGCGGTCTTCAGCGTGGTCGACGCCGAGCAGCCGGAGTAGCAGGTCATGCCCCAGCCGTAGATGTTGTTGGTCGAGCCGACCGGCGGGTACGCGCTGGACAGCGGCATGTAGCTGGTGCTGACCGAGCTGCTCAGGCGCAGCAGGGCGAGGTCGTAACGGGTCGAGGTGGCGGACACGGACCGGGTGACGCCGCCCGAGGTGCGGTTGACGCTGCCGACGCGTACCGACATCGTCCCGTTGACGCAGTGCCGCGCGGTGAGCACGTAGTTCGCCGAGATGATCGTGCCGGAGCAGGTGAAGCTGCCGTTGCTCAGGACCGCTGCGGCCCAGGGCGCGGAGGAGACGGTGCCGCCTCCGATGATGTACGGGGTAACGGGCTCGTCGGCGTGGGCTGCGGCGGGGGCGACCAGTGCGGTGATGGCGCCGGCCACGGCGGCGAGGAGTCGAATGCGCACGTCGAGATCTCCTTCTGGGGAAAGTTAATCGAAATCGACGAATGCAAACTACGACGCGACGGCCGTCCGCCCCAGAGTTCAATTGATACATATCACTGGAGGATGGTCCGGCGGCACGCGTGCATGCCCAGCTCAACTGACGCTCGGGTCGGGCTGCCGACACCGGCCCCCGGCTTGTGCGCGGGCCCCACCGGGTAGGCTTCGGGCTGCTTACACCTATCAGTCAGGAGTGCCCGTGGCTCGCGTCGTGGTCGACGTCATGCTCAAGCCGGAGATCCTGGACCCGCAGGGTCAAGCGGTGGCGAATGCGCTGCCCCGGCTCGGCGTCACCGATGTCTCTTCTGTCCGCATCGGCCGCCGGATCGAGATCGATTTCACCGGGGAACCCGACCTTGACCGGGCCCGTGAGATCGCCGACAAGCTGCTCGCCAACCCGGTGATCGAGGACTTCGAGATCCGCGTCGAAGGCGTTGCGGCGGAGGTCGCCTGACCATGCGGATCGGTGTGGTCACCTTCCCGGGTTCGCTCGACGACGGGGACGCCGCCCGCGCCGCCCGGATCGCCGGAGCCGAGGCGGTCCGCCTCTGGCACGGCGACCCGGACCTGCACGGCGTCGACGCGGTCGTCCTTCCCGGCGGGTTCTCTTACGGCGACTATCTGCGCTGCGGCGCCATCGCCCGGTTCGCGCCGGTGATGGAGTCCATCATCGACGCCGCGCGGGGCGGTCTGCCCGTGCTCGGCATCTGCAACGGTTTCCAGGTCCTGTGCGAGGCGCACCTGCTGCCCGGCGCCCTGACCCGGAACCAGCACCTTCACTTCCGCAACCGCGACCAGTGGCTCAAGGTCGAGTCCACCAACACCGCCTGGACCAACGGCTTCACCGCCGGTCAGGAGATCCTGATCCCGGTGAAGAACGGCGAGGGTTGCTTCGTCGCGGACACGAAGACTCTGGACGCGCTCGAGGCCGAGGGCCGGGTCATCGCCCGCTACATCAAGGGCAACCCGAACGGCTCGCAGCGCGACATCGCGGGCATCACCAACGAGGCCGGCAACGTCGTCGGCATCATGCCGCACCCGGAACACGCCGTGGAGGCGTTGACCGGCCCGTCGCTGGACGGCCTCGGCTTCTTCACCTCAGTCCTGCGCAGCCTGGCGAAGGACGGTCAGCTCGCAGGGGGACAACAGTGACGACGCAGCAGAGCGGTTTCGCTGCGACCGACGTGCTCGCCACCGGCTCCGACGAGCCCGACACCGTCGAGCGGGCGGAGAAGTCCCCGGACGAGCTCCAGCCCTACACCGACCTGGGCCTCAAGGACGACGAGTACGCCAAGATCCGTGAGATTCTCGGGCGTCGGCCGACCGCGTCCGAGCTGGCGATGTACTCGATCATGTGGAGCGAGCACTGCTCGTACAAGTCGAGCAAGGTGCACCTCAAGCAGTTCAGTGAGAAGGCCCCGCCGAACACTCGCATGCTGGCCGGCATCGGCGAGAACGCCGGTGTGGTGCAGATCTCCGAGAAGATCGCGGTCACCTTCAAGGTCGAGTCGCACAACCACCCCAGCTACGTCGAGCCGTACCAGGGTGCGGCCACCGGTGTCGGCGGCATCGTCCGCGACATCCTGGCGATGGGTGCCCGGCCGATCGCGGTGATGGACCCGCTGCGCTTCGGTGCACACGATCACCCCGACACCGCCCGGGTGCTGCCCGGTGTCGTTGCCGGCATCGGTGGCTACGGCAACTGCCTGGGCCTGCCGAACATCGGCGGCGAGATCGTCTTCGACCCGTGCTACCAGGGCAACCCGCTGGTCAACGCGCTCAGCATCGGTGTCCTGCCGGTCGAGCGGCTCCAGAAGAAGGAAGCCACCGGCACCGGCAACATCGTCGTGCTGCTCGGCGCCCGGACCGGGCGTGACGGCATCGGCGGCGTCTCCGTGCTGGCCTCGGCCACCTTCGACGAGGAGGCCGAACAGCGCCGTCCGTCGGTGCAGGTCGGTGACCCCTTCATGGAGAAGCTGCTGATCGAGAGCTGCCTCGAGCTCTACGACGCCGGTCTCGTCTCCGGCATCCAGGACCTCGGCGGCGCCGGCCTCACCTGCGCGCTCACCGAGACCGCCGCGGCGGCCGGCACCGGCATGCGGGTCTGGCTGGAGCGGGTCCCGCTGCGCGAGGCCTCGATGTCGCCGACCGAGATCCTGGCCAGCGAGTCGCAGGAGCGGATGCTCCTCATCGTCACCCCGGAGAACCTCGACGCCGTGCTCAAGGTCGCCGAGAAGTGGGGCGTCTGGGCCACCGCCATCGGCGAGGTCACCGCGGCCGCCGCCGACGGCACCCCGGGCCGCCTGCTGATCACGTGGAACGACCACGTCGTCGTCGACGTGCCGCCGGGTTCGCTCGCCGACGACGGTCCGGTCTACAACCGGCCGATCCGCGAGCCGAACGACGTGATGCTGCTGCAGGCCGACCGGGCCGAGACGCTGCCGCGTCCCACGACCGGCGACGCACTGCGGGAGACCGTGCTGCGGATGGCCGCGTCGCCGAATCTCTGCGACAAGACCTGGGTCACCGAGCAGTACGACCGGTACGTGCTCGGCAACACGATCCTGGCCCAGCCGGAGGACTCCGGCGTGCTCCGGATCGACGAGGAGACCGGCCTCGGGGTTGCGCTGTCCGTCGACGGCAACGGGCGGTTTGCGCGCCTCGACCCGTACGAGGGTGCGAGGCTCGCGCTCGCCGAGGCGTACCGGAACGTCGCCGTCACCGGCGCCGAGCCGGTCGCGGTGACCGACTGCCTCAACTTCGGCTCGCCCGAGGACCCGCACGTGATGTGGCAGTTCGCCGAGGCCACCCGTGGTCTCGCCGACGGCTGTCTGCAGCTGGGCACCCCGGTGACCGGCGGCAACGTCAGCTTCTACAACCAGACCGGCGCCGCCGCGATCCACCCGACCCCGGTGGTCGGCGTGCTCGGTGTCTTCGACGACGTGGCCCGCCGCGTCCCGATGGGCTTCCCGCGGCCGGCCAAGGCCGGTGGCGACCTGCTCTTCCTGCTCGGCGAGACCCGCGTGGAGCTCTCCGGCTCGGAGTGGGCCTGGGTGACTCACGAGCACCTCGGCGGCCGCCCGCCGAAGGTCGACCTCGCAGCCGAGCAGGCGCTCGGCAAGGTGATGGCCCAGGCGTCGAAGTCCGGCCTGGTCAGCGCCGCACACGACCTCTCCGACGGCGGCCTGGCCCAGGTGCTCGTGGAGAGCACGCTGCGCCACGGCGTCGGCGCGAAGGTGACGTTCCCGGAGGACGGCAACTCGCCGTTCGTCCACCTGTTCAGCGAGTCGGCCGGCCGTGCCCTGGTCGCCGTGCCGCGCGGCCACGACAAGGCGTTCCTCGCCCTCGTGGCCGAGCACGGTGTTCCGGTCACCCCGCTCGGTGTCACCTCCGAGGAGGCGGCGCTGCAGGTGGAGGGCCAGTTCACCATCCCGCTGGACGAACTGCGTGAGGCCTGGTCGTCGACGCTGCCCAACCTGTTCGGCGGCACCGCCGAGCTGGTGAATCGGCACGCCGGCGAGGAGGAGGCCGCACCGGTGACCTCCGGTGAGGTTCGCTCGGTGACTCTGGAGCTGAGCCCGCAGGCTCCGGGTGGGCCGATCGACCCGCCCGCCAGCGCCTGATCAGCACATAGAAGAAGGGCCCCGCGCGGATCGCGCGGGGCCCTTCTTCATGGCGTCAGATCAGTCGTCCATCCAGTCCCGGTTCGGGCGCTGGGGGTTCTTGTTGCCGTAGTTGCCGGCACCCTGCTGCGGGTAACCGCCCTGCTGCTGGTCGTAGCCGCCGCCGTAGTTACCGCCCTGCTGGGGGTAGCCACCCTGCTGGGGCTGGTCGTAGCCGCCCTGGTCGTAGCCGCCGCCGTAGTTGCCACCCTGCGGCGGGTAGCCCCCCTGGTCGTAGCCAGCCTGCGGGCCGTAGCCACCGGCGTCCTGACCGTTCCAGCCCTGGTCGTAGCCACCCTGCTGGGGCTGGTCGTAGCCGCCCTGGTCGTAGCCGCCGCCGTAGTTACCGCCCTGCTCGGGCTGGTACATGTTGGTGTGCTCGTCGTACCGCTGGGGCTGCTCGGGCTGGTACATGCTGGTGTGCTCGTCGTACCGCTGGGGCTGGCCGCCCTGAGCGCCGTAGCTGCCGCCGCCCTGCTGCTGCCCGTACGTCTGGGTAGCCCCGTAGTTGCCGCCGCCGTAGTTGCCACCCTGCTGCGGGTCGTCCCACTGGTTGCCGCCGCCGGCGTAGCCGCCGCCGGGAGGCAGCGGAGCGCCGTACGGGTCCGGGAACTCGTCCTCGACCGGCTGCTGCCGGTGGATCATCGTGGGCGCGTCGGCGAGGCCGGCACCGAGACCGCCACCCATGCCGGCGGCCGGAGCGATCATCGTGGCGTCACCACCGCGGCCGACGCCGGCCGGCGCGGCCACCCGGGTGGCGTCGAAGCCGCCGGCGCTCGCCGGGACCGCCGTGCCGAGGCCGGTGTCCGAGCTGAGCTCGTCGGCCCGCTTACGACGCATCATGACCAGCACCATCGCGCCGATGCCGGCCGCGACGAGCAGGCCGCCCATCGCGATCAGCAGCCAGTTGGTGCCGTCGTCGTCGGTGGTGTTGGCGGCCTCGTCGGGGTCCGCGCCCAGGTTGATGCCCTGGGTCTCCTCGTCGGTGGTCTCCTCGTCGTCGACCGGCTCGGTCGCCGCGGCGCTGGCGGAGGAACTCGCGGACGGTGTCGGCGAGGTCGCCGCAGCCGTCTTCTTGAGGGTGAGCGGGACGTTGACGGTCCGGCCGGCACCGCCCTGCACGCTCACGTTCGCGGGCTCGAAGCCCTCCTTCGCCGCGGCGATCTGGATGTTGCCGGCCGCGATCGGCTGGGAGTCCGAGGAGGTGAAGGAGTAACCGCCGTCGCCGTCGGTGGTGGTCTGGTACTGGTGACCCGCGGAGTCCTTCATCACCACCTGCACGCCGGAGACCCGGGCTCCGCCGTTGTCCTTGATCCGCCCGGACACCTGCCGGACGGTCGTCGGAGCGGCGGGACCCTCGACCTTGACGGTCTCCGTGTCCTGGGCGGACTCACCGTTGGCGCGTTTCGCGCTGACCGTGATGGTGACGTCCCGCGACTGGCCGGCGGCCACGTTCGGCGCGGTCAGGGTGACGTCGAAGTCTTTGTTGCCGTCGATCCGCTCGCGCGAGTTGCAACCGCAGTTCATCCCGCTGACGGTGATCTCCAGCTGCGGATCGCCCTGTTCCCCGGGATTGGGGTCACTAACGGTAAACCGCATGGTTACAGTAGAGCCGGAAGCGACGGTCGTTGGTGACACCCGCTCGATGCTCACGGTCGGGTTGTCTGCCAGGGCAGGAGCTTGTATCCCGGTCAATACCCCGACTACCAGTGCCAGGAACGCACCGGCCTGGGCCGTCCGGGCTCGTAGGTGCGTTGTCACGTCCACCGCCTTCCGGTCGCGCGGTCCCCGGTTCCTTCGATGTCCGGTGGATCCCACGACGTGTACACCGTCGGCAACTATGCCTTGTCGTATGTCACTTACGCGACCCAGGGCGGTGTGCCGTTCTCCTCAACTCGGGTCGTATCGTCCCGACATGTCTTCTCCGCACAATAAATCCGAGTCGGTGGCCGAGGCGTTGGACGCGCTCGACCGGGGTGTCGAGCCGGACCGCATGGTGCTGCGTGATGCCGTGCGAGCACTGCTGACCGAGTTGTCCCGACGGGCGCCTGGCCGTTCGGTGGAGGTGCGAGTTCCACCTTTCGGTGCGATTCAGTGCGTCCCCGGCCCGCGGCACACCCGTGGCACACCGCCCAATGTGGTCGAAACGGATCCGAAGACCTGGCTGCTCGTGGCCACCGGCCGACTCGGGTGGGACGACGCGTTGCGTGACGGTCGTCTCCGGGCCAGTGGGATCCGGACGGATATCACCGAGTACCTGCCGCTCTCGGGCTGACGAGCCCGGGTGCCCTTCCCGCGGGCTCGCGTACACTGGTCGGTCGGATGGACCAGCCAGTTCGCGGTCCATGCAGACCCCGACATGAGGGAGCGAGCAGGTGCCCCGAGGCGACGGCCGTTTGACCGACGATCTCGACCCCCAGGAGCGCGGCCCCCAGGATGCCTGCGGCGTCTTCGGCGTCTGGGCCCCAGAGGAAGAGGTCGCCAAACTCACCTACTTCGGGCTCTACGCACTCCAGCACCGGGGCCAGGAGGCTGCCGGCATCGCGGTGAGCGACGGGTCCGGCGTGGTGGTCTACAAGGACATCGGCCTGGTCTCGCAGGTGTTCGACGAACCGACGCTGGCGAGCCTTCGCGGCCACCTCGCGATCGGCCACGCGCGCTACTCCACCACCGGTGGATCCAACTGGGAGAACGCCCAGCCCACGATCCGCGCCACCCCGGCCGGCACGACCATCGCGCTGGCGCACAACGGCAATCTGGTCAACACCGCCGAGCTGGCGAAGGAGGTCGCCGACCGCGGCCTCGAGGTGGGCGACTCCACCTCCGACACCGCCCTGGTCACCACTCTGCTCGCGGGCCGTCCCGACCTCTCGGTCGAGGCCGCCGCGATGGAGCTGCTGCCGACCCTGCGCGGTGCCTTCAGCTTCGTCTTCATGGACGAGCACACCCTCTACGCCGCGCGCGACGCCCAGGGCGTCCGCCCGCTGGTACTCGGCCGGATGGAGCGGGGCTGGGTGGTCGCCAGTGAGACCGCCGCCCTCGACATCACCGGCGCCAACTTCGTCCGCGAGGTCGAACCCGGCGAGATCATCGCGATCGACGAACACGGTCTGCGGTCCAGCCGCTTCGCGGCTCCCGATCCCAAGGGCTGTCTCTTCGAGTACGTGTATCTGGCCCGCCCGGACACCACGATCGCCGGCCGCAACATCTACTCGGCTCGTGTCGAGGTGGGCCGCAAGCTGGCCAAGGAGCACCCGGTCGAGGCGGACCTGGTGATCGGTGTGCCCGAGTCGGGCATCCCGGCCGCGATCGGTTACGCCGAGGCGTCCGGTATTCCGTACAGCGCCGGCTTCATGAAGAACGCCTACGTCGGCCGGACCTTCATCCAGCCGTCGCAGACCATCCGTCAGCTCGGCATCCGGCTGAAGCTGAACCCGCTGCGCGAGGTGGTCCGCGGCAAGCGGATCGTCGTGATCGACGACTCGATCGTCCGCGGCAACACCCAGCGCGCCCAGATCCGCATGCTGCGCGAGGCCGGCGCATTGGAGATCCATGTCCGGATCTCCTCGCCGCCGGTCAAGTGGCCGTGCTTCTACGGCATCGACTTCGCGACCCGGGCCGAGCTGATCGCCAACGGCCTGGAGCTCGACGGGATCCGCCGCTCGATCGGCGCCGACAGCCTGGGGTACGTCTCGCTCGACAACCTGATCCAGGCGACCGAGCAGCCGAAGTCCCGGCTCTGCATGGCCTGCTTCGACGGGGAGTATCCGATCGAGCTGCCGGCCGGTGACCTGATCGGCAAGCACGTCCTGGAGGGTGTCGGCCGCCGGGCGTCGATGCCGGGCGCCACCGATGAGGCGGCCACGGCCGCCGTCGCCGACCTCGAGGCGGGCTACGAGGCCCGCGAGCACGCGACCGACGACCGTCCGGCAACGGAGCCGCTGGTCGCCAGCCCTGGCGGCGCGACCGCGCTGCACCACCCGTGACCTTGAGTTATACAGAACCGCTAAGGGGAGAACCGTGACCCACGTGTCCGAGCGCAGCAGTGCCGGATCCAACGGCGCCGAGGGAGGCGACCGTCAGCCTTGGACGGCCGGCTCCGCACGCGGACCGCGCAAGCGTTCGGCCACGTACGCCGCCGCGGGTGTCTCCATCGAGGCCGGTGACCGGGCCGTCGAGCTGCTCAAGTCGAAGGTCCGCAAGACCACGCGGCCCGAGGTGATCGGTGACCTGGGCGGCTTCTCCGGCCTGTTCCGGCTGAACACCGCGAAGTACAAGAGCCCGATCCTGGCGTCGTCCACCGATGGCGTCGGGACCAAGCTGGTGATCGCCCAGCAGCTCGACATCCACGACACGATCGGCATCGACCTGGTCGCCATGGTCGTCGACGATCTGGTGGCCTGTGGTGCCGAGCCGCTGTTCCTGCTCGACTACATCGCCTGCGGTGAGGTCGTCCCGGACAAGGTGGCCGAGATCGGCGCGGGTATCGCCGACGGCTGCCGGTACGCCGGTTGCGCGCTGCTCGGTGGCGAGACCGCCGAGCACCCGGGCGTCCTGCGCCCCGACGAGTACGACGTCTCCGCCACCGGTGTCGGGGTGGTGGAGGAGAGCGAGATCCTCGGCAAGGACCGGGTCGAGCTGGGCGACGCGGTCATCGCGATGCGCTCGTCCGGCCTGCACTCCAACGGTTACTCACTGGTCCGGCACGTGCTTCTCGGCGCCGGCCGGATGCGCCTGGACACCGTGGTCGACGACTTCGGCACCCAGCGCACCCTGGGCGAGGAGCTGCTCACCCCCACCAAGATCTACGCCAAGGACTGCCTGGGCCTGATCGAGGAGACCGACGTCCGGGCGTTCTCGCACGTCACCGGCGGCGGCATCCCCGGCAACCTGAACCGGGTCCTCCCCACCACCATGGACGCCGTGGTCGACCGGTCCACCTGGCGTCCGCAGCCGATCTTCGACCTGATCCAGGCCAAGGGCCGGATCGAGGACTCGGAGATGGAGGCCACTTTCAACATGGGTGTCGGCATGTTCGCGATCGTCTCGTCCGACGACGCGGACCGGGCGATGGCCTACCTGACCGGCCGTGGTGTCGAGGCCTGGCAGGTCGGCGAGGTCGTCGAGGGCTCCGGCGAGGTGCAGATGCTGGGGTCGTACACCCGGGGCTGACCGGAAAGTGATTCTGGTTCGCAATAGTCCGAACGTGAAATGATCCGCGTGTGTCGATGTCCGGCACATGCGGATCTTTCGCATGGACTGTGGAGCGCGAGGCCTAGCCTGACCTGAGTCACGAATGCCGGACGGGAGTGTGCGGGACATGGCGATTGCGTGGAGCGGGATGCGGGGCATCTCGGCGGAACCCGGATACGTCGTCATGCAACCCACTACCCTCTGCAATCTCGCGTGTGGCTACTGCTATCTGCCGCTCCGCCGGGAGAACCGCAAGATGCCGGTCGCGGTCGCCGAGGCCGTCGCTGCCGGAGTGGCCGACTTCGCCCGTACCGGCAGATTCTCGGTGGTGTGGCACGGTGGTGAGCCGCTCGCCGCCGGCCGGGACCACCTGGCCGCGTTGTTCGCGCCGTTCGGCACGGGCGTGGAACACCACGTGCAGACCAATGCGACCCTGATCGACGACGCGTGGTGCGAGTTCTTCATCGAGCACGACGTCCGGGTGAGCGTCAGCGTGGACGGCCCGCGCAGCCGCAACGACGACCGGGTGGATCGGGCTGGTAAGCCCGCCTACGACCTGATCGTCCGCGGTATCGAGCGGCTGCGGGCACACGGGATCCCGTTCTCCACCCTCTGCGTGGTCGGTGATCCGGGTCCGGGCGTCGCCACCGAGCTCTACGACTTCTTCCTCGGCCTCGGCTGCGAGGTGCTCGGTATCAACCTCGAGGAGCTCGAGGGCGTCAACACCCGGCTGAACAGGCATGATCCGGCCGCTGTGAGCGCCTTCTGGGCCGAATTGGTGACCGCCTGGCGCCGGGACCCCCGGATCCATCTCCGCGAGGTGGAGTGGACGCTGCGGTATGCGGCCGCGGTCCTCGACGGCAACGCCGACGACCTGCTGCCCCGGCGGCTGGACCCGATTCCGACGATCGCCCACGACGGGTCGGTCGTGCTGCTCTCCCCCGAACTGGCGGGCTTCCACGATCCCCGCTACGGCGACTTCACCAGTGGCAACGTGCTGACCACGCCTCTGCCGGAGATTCTCGCCGGTGCGGCCGGTACGCCCTGGATCCGGGAGTTCCTGGCCGGGATCGAGGCATGCCGCAGCAGCTGTCCCTACTTCGGCTTCTGCGGGGGCGCGCACGCCGCCAACCGGTACTTCGAACACGGCAGGTTCGACGTGACCGAGACGAACCACTGCCACAACAGCAAGATTCGCCTATTGGAGGGAGTGCTGGATCATGCCCGAGATCACGAAGCCACAGCTGTCTGACGGCGTGGAGACGGATCCGGTGACGGCACGGGTGCGCGACACTCGTGCCGGGCTGGCCGCGCTCATCGCGGAGGCGGAAGTGGCCAGGGAACAGCGCGCCGAGGAGTCACCGCAGGACGGCGGCTCGGCGGTGTGCGCCTGGAACCACTTTGAGAACATCCCTACGTTCTACAACTGGAACAACCGTCCCCGTTGAAGATGATGGCGGTTGAAGCCCACGCGGAGCTTGCCCGCGTGGGCTTCGTCGTCAACCGTAGGAATCGTGACCACGTGACACACTGGAGCACGCGGTAAGCCCGCGTGCTCTGTACGAAACGGGGTCAGCGCCGCCTTGTAGTAGGCGACCAGGATTCCTGAGGTTTCCAGGAGTCTTGGTCGTCTTCAGCGTCGTCCTCGTCATCGTCGACGAACTCATCGTTGTCGTCGTCGAAGTGACGGTCGGACTTACCGGCACCCGCCAGTTCGCGCTGCAAGGCGGTGAGGTCGGTGTTCGGGGAGTGATACTTCAACTCCCGGGCCACCTTCGTCTGCTTGGCCTTAGCACGGCCGCGCCCCATGGCTCGACCCCCTCGCACAGAATTCGGGGCAGCCCGAAGGCTGGGCCCCGATGACGTCAGGCATCTCTCGTGGGTCTTACGGTACATGGACGAGGGCGTCTTCGGCACCTCGGGTTGCGTGTGACACTGCCGCGCGTCGCGGAAGACCTTCAAAGACGCCGCGCGGCAGGCCCCACACGACCTCAGCCGAGGTGGACGAGCGACCTCAGCCGAGGTGGATCGAGCGCAACCGGCCGACCTCTGCCATCCGTCGCTCGGCGAGCCGGTCGGCCGCGGTCGCCGGCGGGACACCCTCGTCCACGGCGAGCTGGAGCAGCCGCCGGGTGGTCTCGAAGATCCCGGTCGCCCGGAGCTTGGCCCGCTCGAAGTTGAAGCCGTGGATCTCGTCCGCCACCTGGATCACGCCGCCGGCGTTCACCACGTAGTCGGGGGTGTAGAGGATGCCGCGGTCCTCCAGCAGCTTGCTGATGCCGGAGTGGGCAAGCTGGTTGTTGGCTCCACCGGCCACGACCTTCGCCCGCAGCACCGGCACCGTGTCGTCGTTCAGCGCGCCGCCGAGGGCGCACGGCGCGTACACGTCGATGTCGGAAGTGATCAGGGTGGCGGTGTCCGGCACGAGCCGGGTCTCCGGGTGGGTGGCGCGGGCCCAGGCGAGGGCGGACTCGCTCACGTCGGTGGCGACCACCGAGGCGCCGTCCTCGATGAGGTGCCCGGCCAGGTACTTGCCGACCTTGCCGAGGCCGGCGATGCCGACGGTCCGGCCGGCGAGTGACGCAGTGCCCCAGGTGTGCTCGGCGGCGGCGCGCATGCCCTGGAAGACGCCCCAGGCGGTGAGGACGGAGGAGTCGCCTGCGCCGCCGTGCTCCACGCTGCGGCCGGTCGCGTAGCGGGTCTCGCGGGCCACGACGTCCATGTCCTGCACGTAGGTGCCGACATCGCAGGCGGTGTAGTAGCGGCCGCGCAGCGACTCGACGAACCGGCCGTACGCCCGGAGAAGGGCTTCGGTCTTGAGTTTCGCCGGGTCGCCCCAGATGACCGCCTTGCCTCCGCCCAGGTCGAGACCGGCCATGGCGTTCTTGTAGGCCATGCCGCGGGACAGCTTGAGCACGTCGGCGAGGGCGGCCGCCTCGCTCGCGTAGGGGTAGAACCGGGTGCCGCCGAGCGCGGGACCGAGGGCCGTCGAGTAGATACCGATGATCGCCTTGAGGCCGGTGTCCCGGTCCTGGCAGAAGACGACCTGTTCGTGCCCGTCGGTGTCGAACACGTCCATCGCTGGTTCTCCTGATCTCTGCGTAGGCCTTCGTGGGGCCCATGATCCCGGCGGGGTGAGCCGGTACCGCCGAGCGTAGTCGTGCGAATGGCGCGCCGATTACGTCCGCGCGGGAAGTTCCAGTCGGCCGGTTTCGTGAAAGGATCGCGCCGTGCCGTCACTGTTCGCGTCGTACCTACGGGTTTACGAGCCACTGACCGCCTTCGACCGGGAGCGGCAGATCTTCTGGCGCGAGTACGCGCGCGAGGGTCGCGATCTGGGCCTGGTCGAGGGTCCCGCCCGGCAGCGCACCGCCGTGCTCGAGGCCCTCGGTGCCGGCTGGACGCGGCTTCCCGATCTGCCCGACGAGGCCTATGTGCTGGAGTGGGACAACGCCGTGCTGGTCTGCCCCTGGAACCTGCGGTTGCGGGTCGCCGAGGCGGCACTGAACGCCCGGGACGGCGTGCCCGCTGTGCTTGCCGACGCGTTCGTTCCGCCAGTGCTCGCCGGCCAGGCGAAAGCGGTCGTGGAGGACTGGCGCAGCGGCGCGAAGGTTCTGGAGCAGGGTGTGCCGAGAGTGCACGAGCAGATCTCCACGTGGGGTGTCCCGCTGCGCTGGTTCGCCTTCGTCGATCTGGACGAGCGGGAGATCGCGCTGACCGGCCGCCGCCGGGTGCTGCGGTACCGCACGGAGATCTCCAAGGCCCGCCGCCGGGCGCACCGGGCGGTGTCGGTGCTGCGCAAGTCGCTGGGCGACGCGCCGATCACCGAGGCGGTCGAGGAGGGAACCCGCTGGCTGGAGGAGTTCCATCCACGCTCGGTGGTGGAGCTCGACTACGGCGGTCTCGTCAACCTCCTCCCGGAGGACAACCTCACCGAGGACGATTCCCCCGGATTGGTGGCAGCCGGACTTTCGGCACTTTCTCGCGGTGACGCTGAGTCAGCAAGTGAGGCTTACGAGAAGCTTGTGGCGCGGTGGCGTGTCGTCCAGCTTCTCGAGCGATGCAATTGACCTGCGGAAATAGGACAGACACCCATTTTTCTCGGCCCATGGGAACGCTCCCGAAGCGAACACTCTTCGTAATCACCGTTCGCCTAAGCGTGATAATCGGGCCAAACGAGACACTATCTGGCGTATAAAACGCGCAAAAATCGGGCATGCTTCATCCGTCTATCTGGGGACGTTCGTCCGTTCGGCCCATGTCGGACATCGGGGACTAGCCGGACCATGAGAGACGCACCGGCCGGCGGGACCCCGGCCGATGTTTTTTAGGCACCTGTGGAGGAGTGACCGATGGCATCGCGTACGCACGATCCTGAGCCGCTACTAACGCCGGCCGAGGTGGCGTCGATGTTCCGTGTCGACCCGAAGACCGTTACTCGGTGGGCGAAGGCGGGCAAGCTCAGCGCAATTCGCACGCTGGGTGGCCACCGTCGTTACCGGGAGTCGGAGGTCCGCGCCCTGCTGCAGGGGCAGATCCCCACGCAGCGCCAGGGCGACTGACCAGGTCGACCGTAACGTCGCAAGGGGCGAGCGCTGGGGAAGGCGATCGCCCCTTCTTCGTTCACAGAACTTTTTAGGACACCACGACGGCGACAGTCCCGTCGACCCCCCGGCGCAGCCGGCTGCCGAGCATCGTCAGGCGGCCGACCAGCCCGTACTTCCTCTTGATGCCCTCGCCCACGCGAAGCCGGTCGGCGTGATCGCCGATCCGCGCGGTGGCCTCGACAGCCTCGCCAGTGGGATTGCCGCGCATGTCGCAGGGGGCCACCGTGACCCGCCCGCTGTTGCGGATCCGCTTGAGCTTGCCGCTGCCGGCCACTGTCCAGAAGGCCAGGCCGGAACCGTCGGGAACCACCCATAAAGGGGTCGGAACTGCCCGGCCGTCCCGGCGGAATGTGGTGAGAAGGACGTATTTCTCCGAGCCGAGTTGCTCCAGTGCGGTCATCGCTCAAGAGTAATGACCATGACTCATCCGGCGATCGGTGACGCCTTCGGAGAAATGATCCGCGACGCCTATGCGGTGCACCTCGGCGTCGGCCGCCGTCCGCTCGCGGGAGGGCGGTATCCGCGGCCCGTGATCGAGGTGATCGAGCGGGACGACGGTCTGATCAACGGAGCCCTGGCCGGGCACTATCTGACCGAGCCGGACGAATGGCGGACCTTCGACCACCGGGCGGTACGGCTGGCGCGCGGCCGGGTCCTCGACATCGGGGTGGGCGCCGGCCGGATCGCGATCGAGCTGCAGAGCCGGGGCGTGGCGGTGACCGGCCTGGACACCTCGGCCGGCGCGATCGAGGTGGCCCGCGACCGGGGCCTGCGCGACACGGTGCTGACCACGGTCGACGAGTTCTCCCGGGCCACCGTCCGGTACGACACGTTCCTGATGCTCGGCAACAACCTCGGCCTGCTGGAGGGTCCGGAGCGGGCACCGGTGTTCCTGGCGGCGCTGGCCCGGCTGGCGGCTCCCGGGGCCCGGATCATCGCGCAGGGCACCGATCCGTACGGGACGACCGACCCCCTGCACGTGGCCTATCACGAGAGCAACCGTGCCCGTGGGCGGCTCGGCGGGCAGTTGCGGTTGCGGCTGCGGTACCGCGAGCTCGCCTCCGACTGGTTCGACTACCTCAACTGCTCCGTCAGCGAGCTGGAAGCCCTGGTGGCGGGCACACCGTGGCGGCTGAAATCGATCGACGACAAGGACCACCCGTACTACGTTGCCGTCATGGAGTTGATTGAATGACGGTTCTCAACCGGGACCAGGTCCGCCTCAGCAGGCGGATGTCCCTGGTCCTGCGACACCGGCCGGAGTCGGCCGGTCTGACCCTGGACGCGAACGGGTGGGTGCCGGTCACCGACCTGCTGACCGCGCTCGGGGTCACCCGTGCCGACCTCGATCTCGTGGTCGCGCACAACGACAAGTCACGGTTCGCCGTGCAGACCGGCCCGGACGGCGTCGATCGCATCCGGGCCAGCCAGGGGCATTCGCGGCGGGTCGCCGTGGACCTGGACCTGCCTGCCGCGGCACCGCCCACCGAGCTGTTCCACGGCACCCCGCGAGCCAACCTGGAGGCCATCCTGCGTGACGGCCTGCGCCCGCGGAGCCGGCATCACGTACACCTCTCGATCGATCTTCCGACCGCGGTGACCGTCGGTCGACGCCGTTCGCAGGACGTGGTGGTGTTCAGCGTCGAGGCCGGGGCGATGGCCGAGGCGGGACACGTCTTCCATCGCAGCGCCAACGGGGTGTGGTTGACCTCGTCCGTGCCACCTCGACATCTTTCGGTTAAACGGACAAATACGTAATCTCCCAGGTTGATCCGGCCTCCACAATGGCCGGTCGCCGGTTCTCCGGACAGCGACCCGTGACCGCCGTTAACTTGGACGGATGGGGAGGGTCACTCGGCGTCATCTCACCGACCTTCCCGGCACCCTCGGTCTGCCCGTCGCACTCGCGGTGGCACTCATTCTGGCCCTCCTGGCCTTCGGTCTGCCCGCGCTGGACCGGGCCGTTCCGGCCGAGCGAACCGTCGAGTCCGGCCGGCCCTACCTGGTGGGCGCCGGGGTCACCGTGGTGCCTCCGGCCGGGGCCACGCTCGACGTCACCGGGACCAGGCCCGGCACCGATCGCGGGACCGCGCTGTTCCGGATCGAACAGGTGCGGTACGCGATCGAGGTCGAGCCCTTCGACGGTGACCTGACCGCGGCCGCCGTCCGGCTCCGGCAACGCATCACCGGCACCTCCGGTCACCAGATCACCGGCACCCAGCTCGCCGTCTCCACGGCCGGTGGGCTCGCCGGGATCCAGGGCGGATACACCGCCGGCGACCGGGACGGCCGGTATGCCGTCTTCGTCGCGAACGGGCTCACCATCGAGGTCATGATCAGCGGCGACGATACCGACCTGGGGCGGGCTCTCCCGGTGATCGACGCCAGCACGCGCACCCTGCGCTACGAGAACAGATGAGTGAGGCGGTCCGGCCCGGCGCGCCCCGATCGGCCGCGCTCGTACGCCAGCCGGCCTTCTGGGTGGTGCTCGTGCTGCTGGCCGTCGGCGCCGTCCGGATCTCCCAGATCACCGCGCTCTTCCTGAAGTCCTACCCGGTGGCGACGCTCACCGCGATCGTGCTCTTCGGGCTGCTCGCGGTCCCGTTCTGGCTGTTCCTGTCGGAGCTCGACTTCCTGGAACGGGAGCCGCCCAGCCTGCGCGTGCTCGCCTTCGCCTGGGGCGGCCTCGTCGCGACCAGCGTCTCCATCCCGGGCAGTACGGCCCTGGACAACCTGATCGCCAAACTCGGCTCACCCGATCTGGCCGCCGAGTGGGGCGCCGCGCTGGCCGGACCCACCGTCGAGGAGATCGCCAAGACCCTCGGCGTGGTGGCCATCGTGCTGATCGCCCGCGCCCAGATCAACAGTGTGCTCGACGGCATCGTCTACGGCGCCCTCGTCGGCCTCGGTTTCCAGATCGTCGAGGACGTGGTCTTCGCGATCGGCGCGGTCCGGTCGGCAGGGGAGGGCGACCAGGTGCAACCGGTGATCACCACGTTCCTGGTGCGCGGTTTCCTGGCCGGCGTCTGGAGTCACACGCTGTTCGGTGCGCTGGCCGGGGCCGGCATCGGCTACCTCGTGGTCAACCGCGACCGCAGCCGCGCGCGCCGGATCGTGGTGGCCGGGCTCGCCCTGTTCGGCGCCTGGGCGTCGCACTCGCTGTGGAACTCGCCGCTGTTCCGGGAGAGTCTCGGTGACGGTGCGGTGGCGCTGCTCGCGGTGCTGGTCTTCAAGGGGCTGCCACCGTTACTGCTGGTCCTGTACCTGGTGCGCCGTGCGCACGATCGGGAGGCGGCCTACTACGTGGCCATTCTGGCCACGGTCCGCGAGCGGGACCTGATCACCGAAGGCGAACTGCGGGTCCTGGGATCCGGTTCCCGGCGGGGTGCGGCCCGGCGGCACGCCGCGGCGAGTGCGGGGAGAAAAGGCCGGGCGGCGGTACGGCGACTGCAGCGCGCCCAGGCCGGCCTGGCCGTCGAACTGAGCCGGGCCGGCGCCGACCTCCCGGACGAGGCGACCCACGCCCGGGCGGCCGAGGTACGCGAGCACCGCGCCACCCTCGCCGCCCTGGGACATCCCGAAGCGGTCGAGGGCACGCGGTCCTGGCGGCACACGGCCTCCACCCTGGGAACCGCAGCGGTCGCGATCGCGGTCGTGTGGGTGGCGCTGTCCGCTCTGGGTGGCTCCTGATTCAGACCGTGCCGGCCGGCGGCAGGCCGCCGTCGCCGTCGACGATCAGGTCCGGGGTGCCGTCCTCGTCCAGGTCGACCATGGTCACGTCGACCTTGCCGTCGCCGTCGGTGTCGAACTGGAACAGGTCCGGCTTGCCGTCGCCGTCGGTGTCGGAGACCCACACGTCCGTACGGCCGTCGCCGTTGGCGTCGTTCGTGAGCAGGTCCACGCGGTCGTCACCACGGGTCTCGATGATTTCCTGCGGCTCGCTCATGGTGCTCCTCTCGTCGGCCGGATGGCCCGGCGGTGTGCCCGTCAGTACCCAGCGGATCAATCGAACAGTCCCCGGCCCTGTGATGGTTGTCGCTGGTCGAGCCCCGAAACGGGCGTAACGTACGCCCGTGGATATCGCGGAGGACGGCAAGCAACACCTGTTCACCAGCGGCGGCGGAGGTGCGCTCGCGGAACGCATGGGCATCGAGATCACCGAGGCCACCGCGGAACGGGTTGTGGGAATCATGCCTGTCGAAGGCAACACCCAGCCGTACGGGCTGTTGCACGGAGGCGCCTCCTGCGTGCTGGCCGAGACCCTCGGCTCGGTCGGCGCGGTGCTGCACGGTCAGACCGTCGACCGTCCGTTCGCGGTCGGCGTCGACATCAACGCCACCCACCACAAGGCGGCCCGCTCCGGTCTGGTGACCGGTGTGGCGGTGCCCGTGCACCGGGGCCGGGCGGTCGCCACCTACGAGGTGGTGCTCACCGACGAGGCCGGTGACCGGGTCTGCACGGCCCGGATCACCTGTCTGCTCCGTGGTGCCTGAATTCCCACGTCCGGGTGCGTTCCTTGACCGCCCGACGTACCTTTTCCAACGTGACCGACGTACCACAGCACGCATTCGACGACGCCGCGCAGGTTCTGCAGTGCGCGCTCACCGGCGACTCCGCGGCTGTGGCCGACACGTTCGACGCGGTCGTCGACCGTGACGGCGTGGTCGGTGCTTGGGACGTCGCCTGGTGCCTCGCCGCGACCATGGTCGGGCAGGTCCCGCCCGGCGGCGCGTGGACCCTCGAGTTCCCCGGGATCGACGACGCGCGGTATGACAAGCGCTGGGTGGCCCGGTTCGTCAGCGCGTACGTCAACGGCGACTTCCCGACCGGTGAGGCGCTCTTCGGCGCGGCGATCGCCGACGGCACCCTACCCGACTGCCTGCTCGCTCTCGCCGGCTCCACGGTCGCGACCCTCCGGCACCGGGCGGCCTGAGCGGCCCTACTTGCCTCGCAGATAGAGGGCTTTCGCATACTGCGCGGCGGCGGCGTTGTTGTACATAGTCGCCTGTGACATGAAGAAGCTGTTATCCGAGATCGCCCGGGTGGCCTGCACCGTCCCGGCCCATCTGATGTCGGCCTCGGCCTCGGAGAGCCCGCGAGACTTGAACTGGCGCCGCATCGCGATCCGCCCGCCGCGGAACGCCTCGGCAGCCTCCTCCGCGTACTTCATGCAGGACATGGCCTTCTCGAGGAATGCCTCGGCCAGGTTGTAGGCGGCGTGTTCCGAGTCGTTCGAGAAGCCGTTCACTCCCAACGCCTCCTTGCGTCCGAGGTTGACCGATCCCGTCAACACTCTGTAGCACCGAGCGACCGCCATCAAGGCCCAGCGTGACGGTGTGGACAACCACGGCATGGTCCGGCTGTTATAGCTTTGCGGATCATGACCGATCCACAGCCGACACACGACCCGTTCGACGACGAGCCGTGGACGGAAGAAGTCGGGGAACCGCCCCCAGCCGATCGGCGCTGGTTGCACCTGCTGGGCACGGCGGCGGGCGCTCTGGTGCTCGGTTCGGTCGCGTCCACCACGGTGATGCTCCTCGCCGGGTGGCGGTACGTTCCGGAACGCGAGTTCGCCGTCTCGGTCGCGATGGAGCCGGACGCGGACACGCGCCAGCGCGACGCGGTGAAACGGGCGCTCGGCGCGCTGCCGGCCAGGGACGGGATTCGGCTCGAGACACGCGAGCAGGCGTACCAGAGGTTCCGGGAACGCGCCGGCAATGACCCCGTCCAGCTGGAGGGGATCACCGCCGACTCGATGCCGGAGTCGCTCTCACTGACCACTGTGGGCCGTGACTTCGACTGCGGGCCGCTCCCGGCGGTCCGCGAGATGACCGGTGTGAACCGCATCCGGGTCGTGATGCGACCCGGGTCCGGTCGCCCGGGCGCCGAACTGGTTTGCTGATCGACTACTGAACTCATACGGGGGTTTTCATGAACCTGAAGTACCGCAGGACTCTGGCCGCGTTCGGCGCCACCGCCGCGGCGCTGGCCGCCACCACGCTGTTCGCGTCGCCGGCACAGGCCGCGACGGCAGGCCTGGCCACCGCGGGCAAGAGCACGGTCAGCTTCCGGGCGCTGATGGAGCGCACCAACAAGGTCTCGGTCACGATCTCGGGTCGTACCGTCACGCTCACCGACCGCGTCGCGGTCAAGGCGGGCAAGGGCTGCAAGCAGGTCACCCGATACAAGGTGCGGTGCACCACGTCGCAGGCCACGAAGCTGATCAAGGTCGCGCTCGGTGACCGCAACGACTACGTGCGCAACTACACCGGCGTCTTCATGCTGGCCGGCGGCAGCACCGGCAACGACACCCTGATCGGCGGCCCGGGCGGCGACCAGTTGCAGGGTGGTCCCGGCAACGACAAGCTCTACGGCGGCAACGGCAGGGGCGAGCTCTTCGGCGACTCCGGCGCCGACCGCATCGTCGGTGGCAGCGGCTACGACTACGTCGCCGCGGGCAGCGGGAACGACACCGTCTACGGCGGCGCGGGCGGCGACCAGCTGCACGGCGAGGCCGGCAACGACACCATCTACGCCGGCATCGGTAACGACACCGTTCGCGGCTGGGGCGGTAACGACAAGCTCTGGGGCGACGGGGGCAACGACTTCCTGATGGGCGACGCCGGCAACGACGCCATCGCCGGCGAGGCGGGCGACGACGTGCTGGTCGGTGAGATCTACAAGGCGGTCAACGGCAAGGGTGTGTCGTCCGGCTCGGCGACCGCGGTGGACCGGTTGTACGCAGGCGCGAACACCCCGGTCGGCGACATCTGCCTCGAGTCGTCGAGCAAGACCACCACGTCCGGTTGTGAGTGGTTCAGCGCAGTGGCTTCCGCAACCGCAGCCGGGTCGCCGAGCGTGACGCGGGTGTCGCCGAGTGCGCTCGACTGACCAATTCTGACCGTCCTCAAGTGACGAACGTCACTAGGATGGGGGCGGACGTCGCTACGGTAGCGTTCTACGCTGATCGTCGACGGGGACGGATCATCGTTCCGTCCCGTCTGCTTCGAAACGGGGATCTCATCATGGCAATCGTCAATCGCCGGACCCTGTCCGCGGTCGGTGCCGCCGCAGTCGCGGTGGCCGCCTCCTCCTTCTTCCTTGCAACCCCGGCCCAGGCCGCCAGCGCGGGTCTGGCCAAGGTCGTCGGCTCCAAGACGGTGCAGTTCCAGGCACTGACCGGCCGGGTCAACTCGCTGACCGTCACCATCTCGGGCCGCACCGTGACGCTGACCGACCGGGTCGCGCTCCAGGCCGGCAAGGGCTGCAAGAAGGTCACGAAGTACAAGGTTCGCTGCACCACCAGCGCGAAGACGGGGCAGATCACCGCGGCGCTCGGCGACAAGAACGACGTCGTGAACAACAAGACCTCCGTCTACCTGCTCGCTTTCGGCGGTAGCGGCAACGACACCCTGATCGGTGGCTCCGGCGGCGACCAGCTGCAGGGCGGCTCCGGCAACGACAAGCTGTACGGCAACAACGGCAACGACAAGCTGTTCGGTGAGTCGGGTGCCGACCAGATCCGCGGCGGTAACGGCAACGACAGCGTCTCCGCGGGCACCAGCAACGACAAGGTCTGGGGCGACGCCGGCAACGACAGCATCTGGGGCTACACCGGCAACGACGCTCTCGCTGGTGGCGCGGGCAACGACTACGTCGACGGTGAAGGCAACGACGACTGGATCTACGGCGAGAACGGCGACGACGAGCTCTGGGGTGGCGACGGCAACGACACCATCTCCGCCGGTAACGACGTGGACTACAGCGAGGGTGAGAACGGCAACGACAAGATCTACTCCGGTGCCGGTCAGCGGGTGAGCGGCGGCAAGCTCTACATCGACGTGGCGTGGGGCGGCCCCGGCAACGACTACCTGTACGGCGAGAACGACGACGACTACCTCTTCGGCGAGGCCGGCGCCGACCGGCTCACCGGCGGTGCCGGTGAGGACTGGGCCGAGGGTAACGACGGCAACGACCTGATCTGGGGCAACGACGCCAGCGACATCCTGGTCGGCGAGTTCGTCGACGACAGCGGTTACGCGTACGGCAGCGCGACCGCGGCCGACGCCATCGACGGTGGCGCCCACGACGTCAACGGCACCATCGACGGTGACGTCTGCCTGGTGACCGGCACCTCCGGTGTCATGAACTGCGAGTACCCGCCGGTTGCGGCGCAGGGTGCCCGGAAGCTGTCGGCGATCCCGGCGGCGTCCGACCTGGCGGCCGGTGCCAAGGAGGCGCGCGCTTCGCGCCGCTGATCCGACTGCTTGATCGAAGGCCCGGCTGCTACGGCAGCCGGGCCTTTCGCTGTCCGAAAGTGTTTCATGTCACCGGTCCGGGGGCGGTACGTCGAAACGGTAGCGTTCTATTATCGTGACCTGCTTCTATACGGGGGAACGAACATGTTTTTGATCAACCGCCGGGCTCTCGCCGCCATCGGCGTCACCGCCGCCGCCATCGGCTCGACAGCTCTGCTGTCCGCCCCGGCCCAGGCCGCCGCTGCCGGCACGGCCAAGGTCGTCGGCGCCGGCACGGTCCAGTTCACCGCGCTGGCCGGCAAGGTCAACGGCCTCACCATCACCGTCTCCGGCCGGACCGTCACCCTCGACGACACGGTCGCCATCAACGCGGGCGCCGGCTGTGCCGCGATCGCCGGTGACAAGACCAAGGTCACCTGCACCACCACCGGCGCGACCTCGGCGCTCACCGTCTCGCTCGGCGACAAGAACGACTGGGTCAAGAACAAGACCGCGGTCTACCTCAACGCCAACGGCGGTGCCGGCAACGACAAGATCTACGGTGGCTCGGCCTCCGACCGCCTCACCGGCGGCACCGGCAACGACTACATCGTCGGCGGCAACGGCAACGACGCGATCTACGGCCAGGCCGGCAACGACGTCGTGTATGGGCAGAACGGCAACGACAGCGTCTCCGCAGGCGCCGGCAACGACAAGGTGTACGGCCAGGCCGGCAACGACAAGCTGTACGGCGGCACCGGCGCCGACCTGCTCAACGGCTCGACCGGACTCGACAAGATCTACGGCCAGGCCGGCAACGACGTGATCTACGCCGGTGCCGGTGAGGTCAACGGCGAGGGCGACGTGGTCTACGGCGGCGCCGGCAACGACAAGATCAACGGCGAGAGCGGTGCCGACGAGCTCTACGCCGGCTCCGGCAACGACACCGTCTCCGGTGGCACCGGTGACGACCTGCTCATGGGCGAGTCCGGCACCGACAGCCTCAGCGGCGGCGCCGGTTACGACTTCCTGGTCGGCGAGTCCGTCACCAGCACCCTCCTGCCGGCCGGCAGCACCAAGGCCAAGGACAAGCTGTACGGCGGCGCGAACATCGACCTGTGCATCTCGCCCAAGGGCGCCAAGTACTCGAGCTGCGAGTACAAGAAGTGGTCCGACTACATCGACAGCCTCACGGGGTCGTCGGCGGCCGTCGCGGGGCGTCTCAACAAGATCGCCTGACGCTCACTGAACGCGGGATCGGCCCGGTCGCACGGCACCACGCCCGACGGCCGGGCCGTCCTCATTCACTCGTCGCTCAGGTGAACGCGTAGCCGTACACACAAGTTGTCGATCTTTTGATGTGAATGGCGCGGAGCCTCGGGCCACCGGTCGCCGGACATCCAGCCGTAGTCAGCCGGTGTGCCACGGTGGCGCACGAACAGGTGCTGATGAAAATGCGCCTGACTCATCCCGGCTACGGCCGAGAACACGAACTCGGCGTCCAGTTCCGCGCGCAGTCCGGCCGCGGCACGCCGGACGGTACGCCCGATCGCGGCGGCCTCCTCGTCGGTGAGGTCAGCGAGATAGGGAACGTGCCGGCGGCTCTCCACGAACAGATAGCCGGGCATCGTGGTGCCCGACTCGTCGACCGGCCGGTGAAAGACCAGGCAGTGCTCGTCCTCCCACACCCGGATGCCGCCCAGCGGCCCCGCACCCCGGTGCTTCGCGCAGATCAGGCACTCCTCCATGGCCGTGATCTTTCAGTAGCCCGCGTTCGCGAACCACCCCGGCCGCATCCGCATCGACGTCCTGCCGCCTGATCGCCGGCCGTCACCCACCCGCCGCCCCGCATTTGGACCACGGGTGGATGTACGTCCGGCGGGAATCAGTACGACGACGACGGATCAAGTCCCACGGCGTTGAGGATGGTCGCCACCACGAACGCGATGCCCATCCCGGCCGCGATGAACACCGCCATTCCGAGGAGGGCCACCACCACCGCCTGTCCGAGACCGACCAGGTCCTGCCGCATGATCTTGCCGAGATCGGTGTGCGTCCACACGATCGGCGGCAGTTTCCCGCCACTGCCCGAAACTGGAGTGGCCCCCGTCCGTGTCGAAGCCTCATGACTCGCCCCGACCCGGAAGTTGCCCTGTGAACCATTACCCGGCGTAGTTGCCTGCACCATGATGTCGCCCCCTTCGGCCACAACCAGCGCGATTGATGCCCTGAACATCGGCGGTTCTGATCCTCAGACGATGGGTCTTTCGGCCTGTTTCCCGGCGGTGCCATCGACGGTTCGATGGCCGATCATGGATCGGTGTCCGGTGATGAGACGTACGTGCCGGCCGCCTTCGTGGCGGCACACCGCTGGCTGCCGCCGACCTCGTACCGTGCCGATGGTCTGCCCCTGGAAGTCGTCTCCGTCAGTGAATGCCTGACCGATTTCCATCCGCACGATCGGGAGTCGGCGATCGTCGCGCCCTGGCACACGTCGCTCGATGATGCTGCTCTGGCGGCCGGCGAGACCTGCCTGGCCGGGCCGGTCCACATCCTTGGGATGAGCCTGCCGGGCTCGGATGCCGCCGGCCTTCTCACGCTGATCGAGCGGGTCTTCGGACAGCCGCGCCCGATCCTGGAGAATCTGTCCTCGGGCGTGGCTCCGTCGGTGGCGGGGGGTCTGGGGTTCGAGGTCCTCGGATTCGATGAGGGTCAGTTCCACAGTTGGCTCTGCTACAGCCTGCATCGGGACGCTGTCGTCGAACTCGGTATCTCTCCCGGCGAACACGGCCTGCTCGGCACGCTCGCCGAGGCGCGACTCGTCGCCGACATGGCCAACCGGGACCGCGACAGCGAGGACGGCTTCGCCGGGGACTGTACGTGGTTCCCGGCACTCATCAGCCAGTACGACCGCTTTCCCGGGCTCTGAGGGCGTGCCTGTTAGGCATCTTTGTCGATCGGGGTCTGCGCGAGCCTCGGCTGATCTAGGCGTCGGCCGGTGTATCGACGGGTCACGGTCTCGATAACCGCGTGGAGCCGAGCCTGCGTCTGCTGCGCCAGGCCGTCGATTGGATTCTGGTGGTTGCCGGAGTGGCAGGATGCGGTCGGCCCTGACGAGTGTCCAAGGTCGGCAGTCGAGTGGATGGGGCTGGACAGCTTCCGGAGTCAAGGGCAGGCCCGGAGCGTGCCGGGGCAAGGCCCTCCTGTGCCGGTCAGGCCTTCCCACAGCGGTCACGTCGGCCGGGGAAGCCGCATGCCTGACATTCGATCGGCCGGCCGCGCCTCGCGCACCCTTCTCGGCCCGGGAAGCAGCCATAGGGCACAGCCGGCCTCCAAAACCGGCCAAGATGATCGTCCAGCACTGCGCTGTTGCGGCTATTAGGCCCTGGAACTTCTATCCACCGGCTGATGTCGGGATCAGCCACGGCTCTCACTCCGACCCTGATCGAGAACGGTGGTAGAGAGCTTTCGCTGTTGGGGTTCCCGGCCCGTCGGCCGCATCCATCTGAGCTGTGGTGGCGTTCGGTCGGCTGATGGCCTGGCGTCACCGTCGTGGGCTCCGGGGGCGCGGGTCGGTTACCGCCGCGGTCCGGTGCTGGACGATCAACTAGGGCCGTTTTTGGAGCCGGGCTCCGGGATATCGCTGCCTCCGGCCCGGTGAAGGGTTCGCTGCCCAAGGCTGGGCGATCAAGCGGCCTGGGGAAGGGTTCACCGGCCACGGCTGGGCGATCAACAGCCTGGGGAAGGGTTCGCCGGGCATGGCTGGACGATCAGGCGGCCTGGGGAAGGGTTCGCCGGGCATGGCTGGGCGATCAGGCGGCCTGGGGAAGGGTTCACCGGCCACGGCTGGGCGATCAACAGCCTGGGGAAGGGTTCGCCGGGCATGGCTGGGCGATCAGGCGGTCCGGGGCAGGACTGTCCCCACCAGCCCCAACCAGACCCTGACCGTAAAGGTGTCTAGACGGTAAGCAGGCGGGCGGGCAGCCATGGCGGCGGAGGACAAGCGGCGGGAAGCAGGTGCTCGAAGCGGGAGACAGGTGGCGCGCAGGCGGGCCGGATGACGGGCGGCCGAGTGGCAGATGGACGAGCAGGCGGGCCGGGGCGGTCAGCAACCCTGATCCCGAAAGGTCTCCAGACGCCGGCCAGGGCACCGTCGTGTGTCGACAGTCACTGATTCGAGCAGGCAACCTCAAGGCGCGTGGCAATCCGTTGAGCACAGATCGGTGCCTGACCCTGGAAATGACGAAGCCTTCAACCGCGTTTCTGCAGGTGAGGGCTTGCGTACCGAGTTTCGGTGACTGTGGCCAGGGGCGGGGTCGAACCGCCGACCTTCCGATTTTCAGTCCGCTGGGGCGTCTGTCGGCCGATGTCGTGTGGTGACCGGTGACCCATTCCGGTGCAGGTTAGGCCCCTGGCCGCCATCGACGAGTGGCGTCAAGACTCAACCGCTATCACGGCTCGCGTGAGCAACTCGGCGTGGAGGCAGCTGCCCGTCGCTGGACCGCCCCGGGCCGATGGCGGATGATCGTGCGCCGGCGCGACGCCATTCAGCCAGGCGGAAATTCCGATCCGCCCGACGAACTTGCGGGTTTCGCCTTCCGGGCATGATTGAGTACTCCCACGAGGCCGGTACCACGGTCGACCGACGTCCTTGACCGGACGGAGGGCACGCAGCGCGAAGTGATCTTCGTGACTGATTCCCCTTGTGGTCGTCTTCCCATACTGGCGCGTCGTGACGCACATCCGCTCCAGGCGGAGTCCGTTACGTCGGTGGCGTGGCGCGTGGGCCCGCCGCCTCAACCCGAGGGATCGCTTCGGGTAGGCCGGCGGTGTACCGCCACGAGCACCAGGGGTAAGCAGTGAACAACGAACCGATCGAGTCTGACGAGCCTGTCGAGTCAGACGGCGACGTCCAGCAGCCGCCCAACCTTCCCGACGACCGAAACGCCGATGACGTCGCCGATGAGGTCGGCGAGACCGAGGCCGCACACACGGCCTGGAGCCGGTGGAGCAGCGAACCGATGCCGGCCCTGCCGAAGATGGCGGCGGTACGGCGTGCCGCGGAGGCGGGGCTCGCCGCTGGTCTGCCTGAGCCCTTCGCGTGGGCGCTGGCAACGGCGGCTACCGACCCTGCCGGGCTGAGAGCGGCGCTGAACTCCAAGCGCACCATGCCGGTGGTCGGGGGAGAGTTCGAGTTCATCGAGATCGACCTGTGGACGCCAGGGGTCACCCCGATGGTGACGAACCATCGGGCGTTCGCGGAGCGGGTGTATCCCGCTTCTGGATCGGCCGGCGAGATGGGCCCGCTCCGCGGCCCGTCATCCGCGAACGGCGCCACGTCCACCTTGCGGACTGAGGCGCGCGATGTGTCGCACGTGCTGCGGGAGGCCGAGCGCGCTCGCACCTTCATCTTGTCGGAGAACAAGCTGGCAGCGTCGATCGCTGAGCGCGGGATCATGATGCCGGTCGACGTCGTGTACAACGAGATCTACCACACCAATGGTGAACCGACGGCGTGCCTCCTGGCCACGGCTGAGGGCTCGAGCCGGGTGACGAACGCACATCAGGTACTCGGTATCGCCGACGCCAGGACCGTAATGTACGACTTGCCCGCAGACGGGGACCGTCTGCGGAGGTACATCAACTCGATCCTGGAGGACGACCCTGACGAGCCGGGCCTCACCTCGAGGGGCAGCGACAAGCGCCGCGGGCGGCGCAACGCGCTGATCGTGCGTGCCCGGGTGATTCTGCGTTTCGTACCGGCTGTGGCTTCCCCGTACGATTTCGCCCAGGCCATCAGCGGCTATCTCGGCATGCTGCACGTTAGCGGCCCCCGGCCTTGGCCTACGACCGGACGCAACGAGGCCATGGCTGAGTCCGTCGTCCGCGCCCTGCGTCATGAGGGCGTGATCTCCGATGAGGACCACGACTACCTCGCTGGCCTGATGGATCCGGCGACAGCGGTGAAGAACGGGTTCCCGGGGACGCCGGACGCGCAGGCCGCCCGTGTCATCGAGATCATGCTCGACCCGGAACTTCGGCCGATCGTGTCGCGTGCCATCCGAGATGTCACGTCCGCCGCACAGGCCTCGGCGTCGGCGAAGGCCGAAGCGGCGGCGGAGCTGGCCTTGCGGCCGATCCGCAGTCTGGCCGCTACCCTTCCGGCGGAAGACCCCGACCGTCGTCGGATCGACGCGATGCAGGCGGTCTATCGGCGAGCCTGCCGGCTCAGGCTGTACGCCACGGCCGCCTGGTCGGTGACCGGCCGCTCACCGGAGGAGCTACTCGACGCTGCGCTGAAGGAGCTGGCCGACTCGGCGGACACGCCCACCGAGGCCGGTGACTACTCGACCCGAACGGAGTTGGCTGCGCTCGCGCAGTTCCACCTCACACGGTGGGCCTCCCTGCGCCGCGAGCCGTACGGCAGCGGCGGCACCGACACCGACAAACGCGGACCCCATGACGTGCTGCTGGCGATGATGAAGGAGCCCCACGGGCTGCGTCTGCTATACCAGGCGATCATCGACGGCCGCGCGGGTCGCGCTCCCCGCATTGTCGACGAGAACGGCCAGCTGGTCCACGGCCACATCAGCGGGAGCGGTGCCCTGGTCCATGATCCGGATCAAGGCGAGGTGGACATCTCCGACCGATGGCTGCGCGATGACGCGTTCCCGCGGGTGGGCATGCATCGCCCGATGCCGACACCGCCGCCGTCCGAAACCCCAAGCATGGCACTCGCCCGGCTCAAGGCGCAGGTGGAGAGGTCCCTCGAGCTGCTCGAGGACAACATCGAGAAGCTCGAAGGGCTGACCGAGGGAGAGGCCACCACCCCACTGATCGAGATGCAGGGGTGGTCAACCGAGGGCGTGCTGCAGCGACTCGACGACCTGCGGAGCAGGCTGTCCTTCTGGAACGGGCTCGCGAGCCGCATCGCGCGGCGCGAGCGCCCGGCCACGGAAGAAAACTAGCCCGATCGAGACGGGCCGCCGATAGGCGGCCCGTCTCACGCCAGGCCAGCTGAGCAGCGGGTTCATGTACGGCCGAGCGGTAAGATGAAGCAAGAGCACGAAGCCCTGCCAGGGGCCACTCCCACGGTGCAGCGGGTGCCGAGAAGGCACAGCCACGCGGCGGTGACGGCGACAAAGCCCGATCTGACCGATCCGCGAACCTGAGACCCGGCGGTCGCTTCCCCCTGAGTGCACGAGCGTGGGCGTGGCCCCCGCGCTCCTCACCAGGAGAAGCGACATGACGCCAGCAACCAACCCAACCCAGGACCACCTGTATCCCCTACTGACCGCGATCGGTACTCCACCGGCGGGTCAGAAATGCGGTCGCCTCGCGAGCGGCTTCCCGGACCTCACCGTCCAGCAAGCCGTCTTTGACGGAGATGTCGAAGATCCGCGACTTCTCGACGCGGCCCGTGCCGTGTGCACCTCGTGCCCCGTGCTGAGTGACTGCCGCCTCTACGCCGAGGCCAGCCTCGATCAGACAACCTTCCTCGCCGGCGAGACGGCTACCGAGCGGGCGAGCCGACAAGGCCGGACCGCCCGCGCCCGCCATCGGAGGCAGGTCGTCAGGTCGATGCGGGCCGCAGGCGTCACGATCCCGGAGATCAGCTTCTACAGCGGCTACCCCATGCGCACCATCGAAGCTGACGTCGCACAGCGAACTCGTGCCGACGCGGTCTCGACTCGAGATACATCAGAGCCGCAGTGATCTGGTCCGTGTGGGGGCGCCCGCGCGGCTCGGCCACGTGACGGCCTGCTCGGTGACACCCGCAGGCTAAGTGTGACCTCAACTTCCTGAGCTGTGTACAGAAGAAACGGTTTACCGGTTGACCGACGGCTGGGTTGTCCCGTAGGGTCGAGAACGGAAACGGGATACCGTTTCTTCTGGACACGAGGAGTTGGATGACGATGAGCTTCATGCTCGCTGGCGACCCGGACCGGGTCAGCCCTGAGGCCCGTCTGGCGGGTATGGCCGAGGCAGCCAAGATCGGGGGTGTTAGTAGGCAGGCGGTGACGAATATGCGTTCGCGAGACGTCAACTTCCCCGCACCCCTTCAGGAGTTGGCGAGCGGGCCGATCTTCCGGGAGACGGACATCATCCGCTACTTCAAGGAGCGGGGACGTGCACCCCTGCCCTCGGCGTACGAGGAGGTGCAGCGCAAGCGCACAAGCCGGTTCGACCCCCTGGACCGCGTGAACCTCGCCCAGAGCGTCGAGCGTGCCCTCCTCGAGGAACCGTTCAACCCGCTCCCGCCGGCCGCTCCGTTCGCGGGTGCGGGTCTCTACTGCATCTACTACTTCGGCGCGTTCCAGCCCTACGCGGAGCTGACCTCCACCACCGACCCGACACCCCTGTACGTCGGCCGTGCCATCCCCAAGGGCGCAAGGGCTGGAGTCGGTGGAGTCCTCTCGACGGTGGAGGAGCCGGTACTGTTCAACCGGCTGCGTGAGCACGGACGTTCCATCGAACAGGTAGAGAAGCACAGTGCCGAGTCCGGAGAGCCGACGCTGCGGTTGGCGGACTTCCGGTGCCGCTTTCTCATCGTCGAGGACATCTGGGTCCCGCTCGCCGAGGCGCTCCTGATAGGCCACTTCCAGCCCGTGTGGAACCAGATCCTGCAAGGATTCGGCAACCACGACCCCGGAGGTGGCCGCCGCCGCGGCGCGCGGCCCGACTGGGACGAACTCCACCCTGGCCGGCCTTGGGCGCTGAAGCAGGAACCCGCCCGTCGCACCCGCGAGGAAAGCGTGGAGCGGATCCGCGGTCACCTCGACAACCGCCTCAAGCTGGACCTCAGCTCCATCCCGAGCCTCAGCGAGGAACAACTCAGCCTGCTCGGCGACGACGACTAACGATTAGTGGATCAGCGAGAAAGGGCCCTTCACCACCGCATCAGGTGGTGAAGGGCTTCTTCGTGCGTGTGGTGGCCTTAGTGGATCCGGACCCTTGTAACTTGCGTGACGTATTTACAGTCCGTACGGCTCACCCTACGTGAGCTGCAAGAACGGCTCGTGGCAACTGGACATGACCATGTATTTGCCATTGCGGTCGCCCTACGCGATCTCCTTACCCCTACGCCTCGCTGTCTTAGTGGGCGATCGACCGGTACACTTGCGCTCGCAGTGTGCTTGGGCGTAGAAATACGCGCCTAATGTTCCGACCCAGGCGAATCGGCGAAAGTCAGCACACGACTAGACCGTAGGGGATGGCTCCCCGAACCTGAGACTGGTGGCTAGACGGGCAGGGAATACCTGCCTGCCACCCGGGTGAATCTCAAATGGGGATAGCCGCCCGAGGAAGCCGAGCAGGGCCTCCTCGGAGTTCCTCAAGGTGAGAAGGGCATAGCGCGTCCTAACCCGACTTTTGACCCCTGTTGTTGAGGGGCGAGTCGGGCTGGGCTGCTTTCCCCCTCGATCTCGCTCCGACGGAGCGAAAGTCGAGGTAACCATGAGTTCCTCTCAAGCCCGGATCATGGTCGTGGTCGCGGCCCTGCTTGCGGGCATCATCGCCGGCATCATTACGGGAATTCTCGCCAAGGCCGACGGGTGCTCGATCCTAACGGCGGTCCTTCGAGGCGGTGGCGCCGTTGGCGCGACCATGGCGCTGATCCTGGGACTGGTGTCCTCCAACGTCGGCATCCTGGTAGCCAGCGTCGACGTCTTGTCGGCGCTGGTGGTAGGCCTCACTACTGGCTGGCTTTCGAAGGCCGACGGCAGTTCGCCATGGGCAGCATGCCTCCGCGGCGCCGTGGCCTTCACCAGCACGATCGGATTGGTCTTGCTAGTTCAACATTTCCTCGGGGTTCACTAGCCCTAAGGCTTTCGGAGGAGACGAGGCAGCGAAGATCTCAGTCTCGTCTCCTCCGACTAGGCAAACCCGCGAGGTGGCTTGACCGGCTGTCAGGTCAACAAGCTGAGCACACTAGCCTCAAGGCTGAGAAACACACAGGCGCCCACGGGCTGCCGGTGAGGAGTCATTCGAGCCTAGGGCGAGAGGCCGTCATACCTGCGGCACACCAAAATGTCGTAGGTCTGCCATACGGTTCTGCGCATGGTCCTCGCCGGCGTTGCGCCTCACGCGGGCCCTGCCAAGTCGCTTCTAATCGCCCAAGAGGTCGATGGGATCCGGCTCGGCGCCTGCCCTACAGTAGGTGACCACTGGAGTACAACGCGCCAGCCGCCTGCTGCCCGGAGGGGGACCTGCTCCTTGAGCCGCATCCCAGAGTTCGACTCAGACGGCCACTTGCCGCCAGGACGCTTCTCCGTGACGGTTGCCGAAGTGCAGGCCCGGTTTGTAGACGCTCCAATGTTCGAAGACTCTGTAACCCGGCAGACATGCTGGGAAGGCTTCCAGAACTACATGGCTCTTTGGGCGAAGTACAAGGACAGCCTAGGTGACGTTATTGGTGAGAGCTCGCTCGTGCGGTGCTTGTGGCTAGCGGGCAGCTTCATCAGCAGCAAACCTGACCCGAATAACATAGACCTCACATTATTCGTGGACGGGGACGTACTGGACGCCGCTAAGCAGGACGGGCTGCCAGTCACCACTCCTGTAGCTCGACTTAGCAACCGAGACAAGAATTTCAAACTCCACCGAGTAACGCCCATTATCGTTCGATACCGATACTTCAAAAGCCCTTTCAAGCACGGCTTCTACTCCTCGGAAGCTGAGTACATGCGGTTTAGAGGTGGATTGGACGACTTTTTCAGTCGCGTCCGCCAGCCGGGAGAAGACAAGCAGGCTCCAACAAGAGAGACTGGGGACTGGAAGCGCGGCTACGTGGAGGTGATGCTATGAGTGCAGAGCGTGACTCTCTTGCATCCTTCAAGGGGCGCGTCGACGCTGACCGTCTCGACGAGCTGTGGGCTGACTACACAGATGGACCCGAGCTGGATGAGACGCCTTCGCAGGTCCTCGACCAGCACCTTTTCGGCATCCTCAAGGAGCAAGATCCATCAGCTCGCCTCGAACGTTGGCTGAATCTCCGCCTCACGGGCGCCAGGGCGACCGGAGGGCGACTTGATATCGGGATCACCCAAGAGGTATTCCACGCCTTCGCCCAAGAGGTCGCGGGCGCTGCGGAGCTCAACTCGATAAGAGAAGGGGTGTCGCTGGAACTAGCTGGCGTGTCCGAAGGAAGCGCCATTCTTCATTTGGTTCCGGCGCGCCAAATCGACGAGAATTGTGACGGTCAACTCGCGGTTGACGTAGATCCCGTTGATGAGGTCTTGTCAACGATCACAGATCTGCACCATACGGCCGAGAGTCAAGGCGATCTCCGCAGATTTGCTGGGCATGAGCCCCTTGTCAGGGGACTTAGAATGCTGGCCTCCGCCCTCGATGAACATGATCTAGACCTTGAGGTCGGATGGCGATCAGGGACAGGTCAGCACCGTAATTCTCGCCTTGACCGAAGAACTCGACAGTTCTTGAAAAAACTATGGGAAGTCCGCTACACGGAGCAGAGCATCCCCGTAAGTGGATTCGTAGTACGGCTCGATCTAGGCGGAACATTCTCGCTCAAGGTTGGGCGGGCTCGCAATTCCAGACGGTATGACATTCACGTTGCTGAGGATCAGAACATCGTTGACCTGCAACTTGCGCTCGGCGAGTTTATTCATGTATGGGCGATCGAGCGTAAAAGAATAAATCATCTCGGCATCGAACAAAGTTCGACTTACCATTTCGTGCGTATGAACGGTGACCAGCTAACTTTCTAAGGCCTCTGGTGGCCCGCATAGTCCACCAGGCGGCGTTTCGCCGAGGATGGTCACACAGTTTGATCGGGTTGCATGCTGGTCGCAGGTAAGTGCAAACTAAGGGTCAAAGCGCCAAACTGGCCGCCCTATTCTTCCCTTGCGCGGCGGTGGCCGCGGGCAGCATCAAGGTGTCATAAATGTGGTGGCCCGTGATGGGGCCGTGAAGTCTGCTGCCACTACTGCACTATGTGCCATATCTCGGCTAGCTCGCGCATAGATGTCACTACAGCGTCGGCATCCGTAAAAGCTGCAACTTTCCACGGGTAGTTGGCGTACCCGATAACCCGGGTGCCAGCCGCTCTCGCTGCCTCAATGTCCGATGCCGAGTCGCCCACGAGGGTGCAGCTCGCAGGTTCCGCTCGAAGTACGTGGGCAGCCTCCAGCACCGGGCCGGGCTCCGGTTTCATCCGATCCGGTGCCGCGTACGCTCGCCCGACAATCGGGGATACATACCGTGTGAGGTTATGGGCGGCTAGGTACGCCGCGACCGCTGCGGCTGAATTGTTACTAACGACAGCTACGGGAATTCCCCGCGTCGCCGCGCCGACAATAAGTTCGTGTCCGTAAGGTGTTGGAGTGGCCAACGTGACTGCTTGCACCTCGGCTGCGGTAAGTGCGTCTTCAATCGCCGCAATTACCTTATGAGCACAGTTTTGACCTGCCCATCGGATTATTGCCATGGGGTCAGGGTCATTGCGGACTTCCTCTGTAAGGGGTGCGTCTAGTGCTGCAAGCAGGTCCACTAGCTCCGCTGCTACCTGTGGGGCCGGATAGCCGGCGAAGACCGAACACACGGGACCGTCGAAATCCCGCAGGCAACATCGGCCGGCACGTTACTCAGCGGTCGCCGGCGACGGTTGACGGCTACCGCCGGACCATCCGCGCCGCGTTGTCGGCCGCTATGCGGCGTGAACTGATCGCGGTCAACCCGGCAGAGGGTCGGATGGATTCGATCCCGACCTCGGTTGAAATCGATGACGGCGATGACGAAGGAACGGTGTGGGAACCCGAGGAGACGGCACGGTTTCTGGAGCACGTCTACGACGACCGGCTGTCTGCGCTCTATGAGCTGGCCGCCTACGCGGGTCTTCGCCGGGCGGAACTGTGCGGCCTGCGATGGTTGGACATCGATACCGACAGTGCGGGCTTGCGGGTCCGGCAAACGATCGTCTCAGTCACTCGCAAGCAGGTCACGCCCGAGCAGGCGGCATGCCCCGTGTGCGAAGAGGAGCACGTTGGCCGCCTATTCAAGGCGCCGAAATCCCGCAAAGGTCGCCGGTGGGTGCCGCTCGCCGCGCCCGCCCAAGACGCGCTCACCCGACACCGGGACCGGCAGCGGGACGAACGGGAGTTCTTCGGGATCGACTATCAGGATCACGGCCTGGTCTTCTGCCGAGAGGACGGCGCACCGCTGCGCCCCGATCGGGTGACGGTGGAGTTCGAGCGGCACGTGCGTGCGTGCGGCCTGCCGGTGGTCCGGCTACACGACACCCGACACGGCGCGTGCTCCCTCATGCTGGCCGGCGGCGTTCCGATCGAGATCGTGCAACTGATCCTCGGTCATTCCACGCCGGACGTGACGCGTCGGGTGTACGCGCACTTGATGCGCAAGACGACCTCGGAACAGGTCGAGAAGGCGGTGGAGCTTTTGACCCGCCACCGACCTCGGCGGAGAGCGCCGTGAGCAATCCGTGAGCAATCGCCACGATCGGAAGGTGCGAACGATGGGCGTTCATGCCTGAAAAGCAGAACGTCCACCGTGCGTTTCCGCAGGTGGACGACGCTCAAAGCCCGGCGAGAGGCTCGGTGGCCAGGGGCGGGGTCGAACCGCCGACCTTCCGATTTTCAGTCAGGGACATCGACGCAGGTCAAGGGATGTGCAGGCGGGCCGTATGCAGCGAACGTGCATCAGCGGCCCGCCGTGCAGTCATGCCGCGATGAGATCGACCGCTTCGGCCGTGGGCGGCGGGATCGGTTCGCCGGCCTCCCGCAGCCCCTCCAGGTGAAAGCCGATCGCCTCACGCATCTCTTGCAACGCTTCCTGGTGTGAGTCGCCCAGGGCGACGCAGCCGGGAAGGTCCGGAGACCAGGCGCCGAAACCGCCGTCCTTGGCACGTTCGATGATCACTGCGTACGCGCTCACGGGGTGCCCCCTGTCAGTCCAGCCTGTTTCAGGATGCTGCGCTCCAAGCCCGGCGGCAAGTCCCGGCTCGGCTTACCGGCGATCGTGACCCGGCCCGGCTTGGACGGGTGCCTGTACTGCCGATGACTGCCGCGTGTGGTGACAAGCACCCACCCGTCCGATTCGATCATCCGAATCGCGTCTCCCACCTTCAACGGCATATCAGCTCGCTCTCTTCGCGGAGACGGATTCCGGCAGACGCGCGGCGTCGCCGTGGGCGGCGAGCACAGACAGCGCCTTGGCGATCTCCTGATCCCGGCCGTCGACGGCGTGCAGGTACCTGCGTGCCGCCGCCATCGACGAGTGCCCGAGGCGCTTCATCAGGTCGGCCATCGTGGCGCCGGCCTGGGCCGCCAAGGTCTGCCCGGTGTGGCGCAGATCGTGAACGGTCAGCATGTCGAGCCCGACCTTCTTCCTGGCTCGAACGAACGCCTGATAGAGCGTGTTGCCGCGCAGCGGAGAACCGTCCCGGCTGACGAACAGCCGCTCCCGTCCCGCGTATTCGTCCAGATGGAGGCGCACGATCGGGATCACGTGCGGAGGGATGGCGACAGTGCGCTTACCGGCCTTCGTCTTCGGATCCTTGTCGTGTGCCTTGCCGCGATCGTGCAGCGGCTCGACTCGGTTCTTTCGCACGGTGATCGTGTGCTCGGTCAGGTCGACGTCAGCGACGCGGAGTCCGGCGATCTCACCGCGACGCAGTCCGCACCATGCGGCGATCAGGACTGCCGTGCGGTACCGGGGGTTGATGGCTTCGACCAGCTCGACCACCTGAGCCGGAGTGGCGATCGGGCGTTCCGCGGCGTGCACCACCCCGGCGCCGGGAATCTGGCACGGGCTGCGTGCGATCAGGCCCTCGCGCACCGCGACGTTCAAGACCATCCGAAGGAAGCGGTACGACTGGGAGATTGAGGTACGGCCGCCCTTTCCGCGCAGTGCCGCCGCGTGCCACTCGCGTACCTGAGTCGCTGTCAGCGCCCGAAGCGGAGTATCGACCAGCGGAGACAGGTGGAGCCGCATGTTTCGTTCGCAGGTCTCCCGCCACCGAACCCCGATCTTCGGGCTGTCCCGCAGCACCGCCCGCATGTAGTTGCCGAGCGATTCAGCCGCCGCGCGGTCGTCGAGCCAGGTGCCCCGTGAAAGGTCCGCTTCGACGAGCGTGAGCCAGCGGTTCGCATCCGTCTTGGTCTTGAAGGTGTCTGGGGCGTTCTGCCGAACGCCGGCCGGGTTGATGAATGAGGCCTGGTAGCGGCCGGAAGGAAGCTTGCGGAGCATGCCGAAACGACGCTTCGCCATCAGGCAACCGCCCTTCCGCCAGACCACGCCACGGTGACCGGTTCGACCCGGCCGGAGGCGATGAAGTCCTGCACATCACTCCGGTAGAACCGCACGTATTTGCCGACCTTCGTGAACTGGATACGTCGCTCAGCGACGAGCCGCCGGACGAAGCGGACCTCCACCTTCAAGACCAGGGCCAGCTCAGCCACCGTCAGCAGTTCGTCATCCACAGGTGTTTCCCTCCCCGTCGGTCGAGTGGATTGCAGTTGCCGAGACATTCACGGGCGGGTCGCCGCTGGCCCGTTGCCGAGCTGCGTTCAGTTGCCCGCGGCGGTGGATGCGTTCGGAGATCGCTCGCAAGAGCCGGTGTTCGAGGGCCGGGAGATCGGGGTCGTCATGACGGGCCATCTCCCAGGCGACCGCCGGCTTTTCGTCGGCCTCAGGTTCCGCGTCCTCGGTGGTGACGCCGAGCAGCGCCTTGACCCAGGCATGGGCGTCCGCACGATGGTCGGCGAGGGTCTTGCCGGACCAGTCACGGGAGACGAGCACCCGCCGTCCGCCGATGCCGAGGGTCGTCTTCTGGTGCACGCGTCCCTTGCAGTGGCCGGGCCGAAGCCTGCCGTGGGCCTTCTTGGGCTGGACGCCGTAGAGCAGCCAGTTCGAGCACCGCTCCGAACACGGGGTGACTCGGAGTTCGTGCCAGAGCCGGTCGAGGTGCTGGCGTTGCGGGTCACTGCTGGTCTGGTGGCAGTCGGCGGCGGACTTGGTCACGTACTTGGTGATGTAGCCGATCGTCCGCTCGACGTCGCCGGAACCGGGGTCGACGCCTTTGGCCTTGACCTGGGCGCCGAACCGGACCAGGTGTGCAGGCTCAGCGTCGGGGTCGTCGTCGATCGCGTCCAGGGCCTCAGCCCACGTCGCCAGCGGCCGCCCGTTGTCCGGGTCCACCCACGTTTCCGCTTTGGCGTCCCAGGTCGGTGGTCGGTCGATCGGGTAGCGGAGCCGGTCGGCCACCGGCCACCACACCTGGTGGTAAGTGGCGGTGGAGACCAGTTCCAGCATCGATCGCGGAATCGTGCCGCGGATTGCAAAGTGCGCGTGCGGCGCGAGGCGTCGTTGCGGCTCGACGCATCCGGCGTACTGGACGTTCCAGCCGACTGCCCGGCGGAGGTTCTGCCAGTACCGGTCGAGCAGCCGCGGGAAGTGCACCGCATCCCAGGCCGCCCGCCGGTAGTCGTACTTGCCGGGGTCGACTGGAGTACCCAGCAGTGGATCGCCGTCGGTGTGCCAGCGACGGCACGAGCAGGGCCGCCCGGCATGGATTGAGTGGACCGGACCGTAGCTGTCCAGGGTCAGGGTCAGCCACATCGACGGCCGGTGCTCGACACCATCCGAGCCGACGTACGTCCGGCCGACCGTGCGGGCTTCGACCTTCTGCCGGGGCAGGTCGGGCACATCCTGGCGCCGCTTGGTCGACCGAACCCGCCGAGGCCCACCGTCCTCGTCGTCGCCTTCGGCGTCACGGCCGCGACCCGGTGCGATGCTGCCGCGTAGTCCTTCTGCGGCGATCTCTTCTTCTACCGCGCTGATCGCTGTGTCGATGCGGTCCAGTTCCGTCGCGCGCTGGTCGGGGTCCATGTTCGCGAGTTGGAGCGCGGCCCGCTCGAATTCGAGGTGCGCGCGTGCGGTGATCAGGTCCCGCTGACGGGGTGTCGCCGGCGCCGGGCCGGGCAGCGGTTCGTCGGCCCGGTGCCAGCCTTCCCGGATCTGTACCTGCCGTAGCCGCCGTGCCCGTTTGGCGCAGGGCGGGCATCTGGCTTCGAGCGTGGCGCCGCACGGCAGGTCGACGAGTTCCGTCTTCCCGGTGGCCAGGTCGGTCCGTCGCAACGCTATCGGGCGGATGCAGACGCCGTGATCGATGGCCAGGTCTTTGAGCGCGTCGACGGCGCGGGGAAGCGCGAGTCGGGCGGCGCGGGAGCCGGGCCGAGGCGTCTGCGGTTCGGCAGGGGCCGGGAGCAGGGTTGGTGTGGTCATCGGGTCACCTGCCCGATGACCGGCACCCCGTTGGGTCGGGTGATCGGTCGGACCGGGACCGTCGGCACCACCGGAGCCGGACTCGGAGCAGGCACGGGCTGAGGCGCCGCGACCGGCGCCGACTCAGCAACAGGTTCCGGAGGTGGGCTGGTGAAGACGAGCTTGACCAGGGCCATGAACGCCAGCGCGGGCACCGCGGACAGAAGCCACCCGGACGGGCTTGGCTGAGCCACTGCGAGTTGAGCCGACAGCGACAGGGTGCCGGCCGCCACGAGCAGGACCAGCGGGTATCCGATCGGCGCCCCAGCCCGGCGCCGCCGCTTGATCGTCAGCAGTGCGGCGACGGGGACGAGTTCGGAGATGACGGCGTTGACCCAGCCGAACGCGTCCGGGGTCCCGACCGGGGCGTGGCGCATGGTCCAGTCGTGGACGTGGGAGAAGGACGCCCATCCGGCGGCCAGGGCGACGGTGGTGAGGATGGCGGTCAGGGTCAGGCCTTCGACGCGGTCAGCGTTGAGCTTCACGCCGCACCTCCAGCAGCCTTGCCGTCGACGAGCCGAAGCTGCCCGTAGTCATGGGCCATGTCGCGGACAGCGGTGTCGTCGCAGTAGGACAGCCGCACCCGCATGGGTGTCGGGTCTCCTTCGAGCACGACGTAGCCGATACCGGGCTGCGTCTGCGGGATCCGGTCGCAGAGCGCTCCGCGGTCGCGCATGCCGTCGCCGAGGACCATGTCGACCTCCGCCGGCTCCGACAGCCGCAGTCCGATCCGGGTCGGGAACAACCCACGAGCGGGAAGGACTTCCTTGCGGGGGTCCTGGATCGCCGCGACCACGTGGACGCCGACGGCGCGGCCCTGGGTTAGGACGATGCCGAGCGCGGCCTTGATCCGATCCTTCAGTTGCCGCTCGGTCAGGTAGGCGGTCAGGTTCGCCAGCTCATCGATAACCAGGACGATCAACGGCTCATCCACCGTCGGCACATGCTGACGCGTCTGACCCGCCAGCCGGGCAGCGCGTTCCTGAGCAGTGGCCGCCGCTTGCTCGATCATGGCGGCCATCTCGGCGAAATCCCGTGAGGCGAACCGGGCGAACAGCGGCCGGCCGATCCCCAGTTCCATGCCACCTTTGGGGTCCAGGCCCCACAGTTCGACCAGGCCATCAGCGACGCCGCCGGACAGGGCGCGGACGATAGACCAGATCACCGAGCCTTTGCCCGAGCCGGTGGCGCCGACGATGAGGACCTGGGTGCCGAACAGCCGTAGTCGGTAGAGGTTGCCGTCCTCCTGCACGCCGATGGGCAGAGCGGTGAAGTCCGGAGCGTCCGGCACCGGCAGCGGTTCCACGGTGTCGTGGAGGGAGTCGCCGCGCATGAGGACCAGGACCACGGTGGCGTAGGTCGGGCCGGGAATGGCCTTCACCTGCCGCACCCCAAACGTGTGGGCCAGCCGCTCGGAGGCTTTGGCGAAGTCGTCGGGGATCTGCCCGGTCACCATCCGCACCAGCACCTCATCGCAGCCCGCGCGGCAGCGGACCCGGCGGATCTCCGGGATGATCGCGCGCTTGTCGTAGGAGACCGACAGCTTCGCGGTCACCATCGCGGCCATCCACCGCCGCCGGTACACCAGCCGCCGCACCCTGGCGAGGATCGGCCACCAGCCGAGCCGCAACCACGACACCCGATGCCCGAACGCCCAGCCGGTAGCAACGGCCGCGGTCCCGGCGACGAGCCCGGCGAGCGCCTGCCAACCGTAGGCGAGGTAGAGCCAGGTCAGCCCGGTGGCCGGGAGAGTGACGTACCAGTGGCGGACGTAGGTGGCGACGAGCCAAGCGAGGGCCTTGACGGTTTCCCAGACGACGACGGCCCAGATCGGGAGGCGGAAAACCGGGGTGCGGACGTTGAGCGGCGCGACCGGGATGGTCTCGCCGCGGATGATGTTGATCAGCGGCATGGTCAGCTCACCGCCGTGGTGTCGGCCTGTTCCAGGGTGGCGAGTGCGTCGCGGATGTGGTCGAGGCGTTCGGCGTCGGTGACGTTCGGGATCAGCAGCGCCCACGCCTCGATCCGGCCGATCGCTCCGGCGTAGCGGTTGACGTGCTCCCAACCGGTGAGCGCGTGCGCCCGAAGGCCCTCCTCAACGGCTTCTTGATCAGCCGCGTCCTCGCAGCTGTCGCAACGGTCAATGCCCTTGGCCAGGGGCTTCACCTCGGTGCATCCGATGCAGGTACGCCATACGGTGTTGCTCGGTGTGGTGACGCGGGCAGCGTCGACTACCTTGGGCATCACAGCCCACTCCTTCACAAGAGGTGGTTGGAGCGGCCGGGGCGGGGAGAACTTCTTGGCGGTTGTTGGCCCCGCTCCCGGACGCGATGAGACCTAGGCGGCTCTGGTGCTCCCGGTGGACTGCGGCCCGGTCATCCCGGCCGCGCGGACCGACCAGCCGAGCCGCGACCGGCACTTGCCGGTGCCCTTGCACTTTTGCGAGTCCACGTACGGCGTCAGCGTGACGTCGGTGAACTCCACCATCGGCGGGTAGCCAGGCACCGCGGACGCGGGCGGAACCGGCTGCTGCGCGGCGATGACCTTGACCTTGAACTCCTTCGATCCACCGAACTTCCCGGCCTCCGGGTCCAGGTCGAGGACCCGGACCAGCCAGACGCGTTCGCCGGTCTCCTTGTCGCGCAGCTGGTCGTCGCCCTGGCCGCGCTTGTCGAAGTCGGTGGCCGGCTCCACGCCGAGGCAGAGCCCACCGTGCGGCGCGACGTAGTCCCACGGCACCGGCACCTTGATCGAGTTCGGAATCACCGAAAGACTCCTTCCGTCGAACCTGATTACTTGACTAACCAAGTTGGACAGAAAGCTAGCACATGGACAGCATGGCTAGCCAAGTAATTTGCCTAGCGAAGAGAAAAAAGTTCTTCGATGCCTGCTGGCGGCAAGATGCCCGCAAGATCAATCGCTAGCAGCGGAGATGCCGCCGAGTTCCGAACGACCAGCAGAATTGCCAGCACAACATCGTCTGTGCTGACAGCGAGCAAGGTCGATTCGCGGGCGGACGGTGCCCGCAATGTCATCCGCTCGACGACATCGGTTGCCACGAGCCGCCGGCGCCGTTCGAGGTGATCCAGCACGCCCTCACGAAGCGGGTCGACATCAGCGAAGCGAGTACCGACAGCCGCGACTGCCGGGAGGTAGACCGTCGAGAGCGTCGACCACGGCACGGCACTGCCCATCATGATCCGCTGACGAACGATCACCGGCTCACCGACAGGAACGGCGAGCATCGCGGCGATCCGCGCGGAAGCCGGCGCTCGACCCGCTCCGACGACAGTGCCGTTCCCGACCTCCGGCGCGTGCAACGACTCATAGGTCCGCGCTGGCGGCGACGGCCGACGCCGCGGGGGAGTGCCAAGAACGAGCCGCCCCTTGCCCTGCACACCTTCCAGGTAGCCGAGCTGCCGCAGATACTCCAACGCCCGCACCACCGTCGAACGAGACGCCCCGAACTCACGCACCAGCTGCGACTCACTGGGCAGCATCGACCCGAGCGGGTACGCGCCCCGCACGATCCGTTCCCGCAGCACGTCGACGATGTGCGCGTACTTCGCCGAACTGGAACCGCCGCCCATGCCGGTCACGCCGTGCGTCCCGCGGCAACAGTGTGCAGGTCGCAAGCCGCGACGTGCACCAGGGCTTGCGTCCACCGCAGCCGGTAGCCGTCCTCGGCGAGCTCGTCGCCCTCCAGCCAGACACACTGGCCGCCGTACCACTGCGAAATGTCGAGCCGGACCCGCCGGACGAACAGGACCAGGGCGCCATCGCGGTACCGGCACGAACCGGCCGGAACCCGCAGCACGTGACCGACCAGCTGATCCGCCGCCACCGGCAGGCGCGGAGGGGTGGAGATCGACAGGATGCTCATCGGTCGTTACCCGGCCCGCTCACCAGTGGTGCCCCTTGTTGGCCACGTGCGGACCGGCTGCCGTGCGCTTCATCGCCACCGCGAGACCGAGATCCGCGAGCTGACGAGCGACGCACGGGTAGAGGATTGCGGGACGGCAGTTCAGGCACCATCCATCCGGGCCAGGCTGATGATCGGCGTACAGGCGCCGAGCCAGCCGCCACACGAGCGGGCGGGCGCAGCCGGTAGGCGGATCGATCGGCGGTGCCTGCCCGCCGAAGTCGAGCGGTTCGGGCATGACGGGACCTCCGCAACAGCATGGAGAGGCACCGAGGCGGGACTATGTCGACCAGCGGGAAAGACCCGCCTCGGCGCCGTCTGCCCTCCCAGACAAAGTCGAACGCACCGAAATGCGACGATCAACGTCGGATGAGGGTCTACCTGACTAGCTTGGCTAGTCAGATCGACCGTACGGTTGTCCCTAGATATACGCAACCCTCTACGCCTCGAATCACCTAGCCTGGCTAGCCAGGCTTTAAGCTGTCGAATGTGAACACGGAAGCCCGCGACCTCGACGACTTGGAGCCGGACGACGCCCGCCCGGCCTCCCAGCAGATCGCAAACGTGCTGCGCGCGGCGATCCTGACTCGTCGCTTCGCCCCCGGTGAACGTCTGCCCTCGCAGAACGACCTGTCCGAGCGCTACGGCGTAGCCCGCGAGACCATCAAGTCCGCGCTACGCATCCTCCGCGACGACCGCCTGATCATCAGCCGACAGGGCAGCGGCGCCTTCGTCCGCGCCCAGACCGACCGCCCAGTCGGCTTGCGCCCGCACATCGAGGCCGCGTTCGAGCAGTCCCACATCACCATCGACTTCGCCGGCTTCTCCAGCGAAACCCTCCACGGTGCCATCCAAGAACCCTTGGACAAGATCCGCGCCGGCCGCCTCACACCCGAGTCGATCGCCATCCGCATCCTGCTGCCCGACCTGACACAGCCCGCGGTCGTCCCCTCCCGAGCCGAGCCCGCCGGCGACGACCCCGCAGTCCGTGAACGCGCAGCCCGGATCGCCCGTCGTCACACTGAGGCCATCGTCGAGTCGGTAGGGGAGTTGGCCACCTTGGGCCTGGTTCGCAACGCCACCACTGACATTCGCGCGTACGGCACCACCGTCCTGTCGAAGCTCTACATCCTCAACCGCGACGAGGTGTTCTTCGGCTTCTACCCCGTCGTCCGCAACACCGTCTCGGTAGAGAAGCAGGCCGTCCCGATCTTCGACGTCCTGGGCAAAGACGTCCCTCTGTTCCATTACGCCACCACGGGCGATGTCGGTGACGCCGGAGACCAGTTCGTTCAGCAGTCACAGGCCTGGTTCGACAGCATCTGGGACACCATCGCCCACGAGTACAACCCGTGACCCTCTCCGACCTGATCGCCAACACCCGCTGCCTGCTGATCGATTTTGACGGCCCCATCTGCTCCGTCTTCGCCGGCTATCCAGCCGCCGCAGTCGCCGACGAGCTGCGCACCGCCATCCGGCGCCAGCGAGGCGAGCTTCCGCGTGCGGTAGCCGACCTTTCGCCCGACCCGTTGCAGATCCTTGTCGAAGTTGCGGCCCTGGGGGACGACAGCCTGACCTGCGAGATCGGTGATGTTCTCCGCGATGCCGAGAACACGGCTGTTGCCGTAGCCACCCCAACACCCGGTGCCAACGATCTGCTCCGCGCCGCCCACGAAACCGGCCGCAGGGTCGCCATCGTCAGCAACAACGCCAGCGCCGCGATCGAGGCCTACCTTCGAGATCACGACTTGATCCGCTACGTCGATGGCCTTGCAGCCCGCTTCGACGGCATGGACCCGCACCTACTCAAGCCGCATCCGTTTCTGCTCGAATGTGGCCTCACCGCAGTTGGCTTGGACAGGGATGACGCAGTCTTCATCGGCGATTCGGTAAGCGACATTGAGGCAGGTCGAGCCGCCCAGATACCGACCATCGGCTACGCCAACAAGTCAGGCAAGCACCAGCGCCTGACCGATGCGGGAGCGGACCTGGTGATCGAATCCATGAACTCCCTGGTTGACGCCTTGCATCAAGACGCGGCTCGGTCGCCCCGATGAACGATGGACTGATCTTGCCCGCCGCCGTCTTGGCGAATGTGCAGCGTCGCTGGCCCGAGATTGCCGACCTATGGGCGGCGAAGGTGCACGACGAGTTTCAGGGTCTCTGCGAGCGCTACCAAGCCACCCCGTCCAGCATCCTGCCGGCTCGCTATGGATTCGTCGTCGCCGCCGACTCGCCAGACGGGCCTCTCGTCTTCCGTAGCAGCCCCGACCCACACGGATCTGACCAGGCCGCAGTCGCGACGGCCCTGGCAAAGTTGGGCGCCGCCCCAACGGTGCACGAAGCGACGACAACGAACCACGGCACATGGACAGTGCTCGACAGAGTGCTCCCAGGTACATCCCTCATCCGTACGGATCCGACAACGGTCGACCCATCCGCGCTCTTTGCACCGCTAGTAGCGATGCGCGATCAGCCGCCACCGATCCCCGGCATGCCCTCGATTCTGGACTGGCTCCGCGAGCGACTAGAAGATGACCATCTCCGCGATCTGCGGCCAGGAACTGCCGTCGCTCCGGCCGGCGAACGCCAGAACGCACTGAGGCTGCTAGCCGACCTAGCCCACAGTCATGTCCCGAGCCTCTGCCACGGCGACGCTTCCAGCGGCAACATCATCGCCAGCGGACCAAAGGACTGGATGTTCATCGACCCCCGCGGAATGACGGGTGACCACACCTACGATGTCGCAGTCCTTGCCATCAGGGTCAGCGAAGCTCTTGGAACACCGAACCTCGTTGAGGTGATTGCCAGTTTCGCCCAGGTCGCGGTCGACCGTTTGCAGGCGTGGATGATCATTGCCAAAGCCGCGCGCGTCTAGTTCGCCGGTATTCCTGTGATCAGCTCCCAGAACAGGTCTAGTCACCGAATAGGATTTTGGTAGTTGTTGCACTGATTTGCCGAGTTGAGTGCATCGCGGGAACGTAGCTTTGAGGCCGCTGGAGATCGCGCGACTATTCTTTATCCAGCACTTGCATCCACAGCCGTATGTATCCATCCGGCCGCACTGGGGGTGCCATCGATGCCCAAATATCTCGCTTCTTCTCCTTCCACCAATTCAGCCGTTTACCTGCCGTCAAGGGGACACGGGAAAGTCGGCCTCCGCCGAACGGAAGCCGGCCTGTAAGGGTTGACGAGATCTCGGCTTGCGCCTCTCTCGCATTATGACGAAGCCTAAGCATGTCGATATCCAGCAGAAAGACGTCAAAGAGGGTCTTGTGAAAAATTGCGACGCCGCCCTCGGGAAAGAAGGCGCGTAAGCCAGCCAAAGTTTCATTTCCATCGACGTCTTCTGCAGGGCCAAGAAAATGGCCATCGCTAAGATACCAGTCGGATATGCTGGGAACGTTAGTTGAGTACAGCGCAAGATCCATCCTCTCGTCGATGTGCTCCAGGCTGTCACGAAGAGTCTTGACTTTGTAGATCAGCGTCCCGTCCTCGCTGTCAGGTAAAGCCAGGACCCGCCGGAGCTCACGAACTCGCCATTCTGCAGCCATCTTGGCTGCCTTTCTTCCCTCGCTCTTCGTGCCTGGCCAGCCGTCGGGTTTAGGATCTGGTCCTAAGGTCACCATCCGGCTGACCACAATTCCGGCAAACATCGCAGCCTGCAAGTGTCGCCAGACTCTGACGCTGTCGTCCTCCCGTAAGGCCGAACCTATCGCATCTTCAATCTCTTCATTGAAGATTTCCGCTTGCCGTTCGACCTCACCTAAGTAGAAGAGGAGGCGCAAAGCGGACGTGGCCTCATCGTCGTTGCCGCGGATAGATTGCACCGGGATTCGGCGGGTTGCGTATGGTTCTCCCATCCGGGCATAGTGCCACGCGCCTGAGCGAGGTGAAAGCCTATATCGCACATCAAGTCCGAACAGCACGTGTTGCCGGCGAAGCGAGATCCCATGAGCTCGATCAGGTGAGTTAGCTGTTGCCACGTAGAGCGAATACGCGAGCCATGCTCATCTAATAGGTTTTGTCGGCCTGTGGGCACAGGACAGGTGCAGGATGACTCCGGTAGCGCCCCCGCACCTCGGCTGCCGGCCGGTACTCGCTCGTGCCGATGAGAGCGCCTTCCCAATAAGCCGAACCTGTTCACAAAGGTGTTCACTGTCTGTCGGTCAAACTGACTGGAAGGCGGATCACTCGCCCTGGAGGACACACGGTGTCAGACTAGATGCCATGTCATTCCGCATCCCGTTGCGAGCACGCGCATTCCCGTCTTACATCCATGTGCCGTCTTCTATGACCGTGTCGAAGGCAAGGCTAGTCTGGGCTTCCGTAACCATGGGAAGACAGAACTGGGCCGACGTGATGAGCCCGAAAGGATGGCCATTACACGTCATCTGGCGCGCAAGCATGGTGATGGGAACCTTCGATCTTTCGGGAGCTCCAGGCTCGCCGCTTACCGTCTTGCCCGCGTACACTGATTTGGACGGAACCGAAAAGGTTACGGTTTCGTACTTCATGGGAGGGGTCGCTGCGAAGCTCTTCGCGGAGGAGCTTGGTGTTCCTTGGCTCGTACATTTTGATCGAATTCTGAGAAATGCGGGGGTTTCCTGTCATGGGTCAAGGCCGGACTTCATTGGAATTGGAACTCCGCCTTTCTCCTTTAAGGTGACGGTGGAGGCCAAGGGGACGGCCCGCACCCCCCAGCCGTTTGACGTCAAGAGAGCCAAGGGGCAATTGAAAGCGGTACGTGCCCGGACCAGCGGCCGCCGGATTGCATGGGCAAACTTCTCGATCCTTGACAAGCAAGGCTGGCGAATCGAAGCGCATGATCCAGATCCTGAAGATACTGATCAATTTCCGTCAACATCAGACCTTCTCGCGTCGTATTACGAACCCGTAGCGCGATCCATGGAGGCGCGAGCGGATCTACGTGAAGAAGAAGTTCGTGCCGAGTTCCCCGAAGTGGGAGTGGCGATTCGTTTTCCAGCCCGTCTTTTTGCGGCATCGCTTGAGTCGGACGGCGAAGCGATCGGGCGTTTTTTGGTAAATGAATCGCGACTGGACAGAAATTTTGAGGGCCTCAATGACGTGGGCGACGGTAGTCGATTTGGATACCTTGACCCCGACCGGCGAACACTGGAAGAAATTACTACGGCTGTTTATCGGGGGAATCTCCAAGAAAAGTTCCAGAACTCAGGTCCCACCTACCAAGGGTTCGACGCAATATCAATCGACCTGGACAGCGAAATGTGGTCCTAGCTGCGCCGCTCACTACTGCGGGGCGAGTGGCTCACTTACGCATTTTCGGCGCGCTCTCTTGCCGCCGATAGCCCACTGGATTGCGGAAACGTGCGGATTAGCTACTAGGTGTGGCCCCTGCACCTGGACTGCATAGGGTTCAGGCCTTAGGAGGCGTGTCCGCGGGCTGGCGGTCGTCCGGCGGCGGCTCCCGACGCAGCGGACGCTTGGACGGCTGCGCAATATATCCCGGCTTGGGCGTGACGGCGAGAATGTCCACAGGCCAGCCGGAGTGCTCCGCCGCATTTACAGCCAGGTTCCGAGCTCTGGTGCCAATCGACGCTCCGGTGGACACCCAGAACATCCCCGCGCACGTAAGCGCAACGCAAACCGCCGCGGAGGTCCACCATTGGGGCACCGCTGTCTGAGGATTTCGCACCAGATGTTGGAGCAAAATCGCGAAAGCCATGAAGGTCGGCACCCCTTGGAGGTATCTCTTGCGAGACTCTGCCTGGGCGACGGCAAGGGCAACTTGAAGTTCAGCAGGGTGCTTGGCGAACCATACGACCATGCTGACGTAATCCTCCATCCGCTGCTCGTTCCTCAACCGGGCACGTTCGCTGCGCTTCGACCAGAATGCCTGCCAGCGGGGCGTGGCCAGGTTCGCTCCGATCGAAAACGGCACTCCAAGGAAGAGCCCGATCAGGATGAAGGCAAGCTCATTCAAGGATGCTCCCTGAGTCGATTGACCGGCCCATCATGCGGCGTCGGCCTCCGGGTCGGGCGTCCACCTGATCATCTGCACGTAGCTCGTGACCATCCAAATCCGGCGCATGATCTGACCCATCCACAACAGCAGAAGCAGGCTGAGCACGACAGCGACAGTGGCGAGGACGCGGCGTTCTGTCGAATCGGTCTCCTTTACGAGATCGGGCGATGACATGGTGACGCCGACTGCGACCCCCTCCATCACGATGATCCCGAGCAGGGGAATCATCAGGCTCACCAACCGCAGCACGTACATGGTCAGTTCGGCCGGGTGGTCGGCCCACCGGCTCATCTGCTGCTGGAATAGGCGGTGTTTCCGAGAGTTGGAATCTCGGATGCGCTCGCTGCGCTTAGACCAGTACGCCTGCCACTTCGGCGTCAGAAGGTTGGCAACGACAGACAGCGGGATCGAGAGCAGCGCGCCTAGAACAAAGGTTAGGATCGCTCCCACGCTCCTTCCGGTCGAGTGACCGGACCATTATGGAGCGTCAGCGCTTGCGGACGTAGCTCCCCTGCCCCGACGCTGACGATCAGCCCCGCCTCCCGGAGGAGCCGGAGCGCGTGCCGTGCCGTGTCTCGCGCGATGCCGTATTGCTGCTGGAGGGTCGTCTCCGAGGGCACCGGCGGTTCGGAAACAGTTCCCCGGCCTCGATCTGTTGCCGCAGCTCATCGCTTCTGGCTCGCGTCTCCTGGCGGTTGCGGCGGCCGCGTACCTCGGCCGGTACCGGGGCCAGTCCCGGATACACACCGACTCCGACCTCAGAGTCTTCCTGCGCCCGCAGACGCTGAACCCACTGCAAGCAGCACAAACAGATATCGAGTGCTACGTTCGTTGACGGCGGGACGTCCGGCTGTACCAGCCGACGACGGTGTCCCGGCAGCTGTCAGGGGTGATCGGCTTCTACCGGTTCTGCGTTGAAGCATTCTGGTCTTCGACCAGTTCGCCTCCACTCACATGCCGCTATCCGCGCTCGGCTGGCGCCGTCGTCACGGCTGGCGGTCGACGGCTGAGAACCGGCGTCTTGTTATGCCGTCGACGGTGCGTGCCGCGCGTAGACGTGGCCTTTGGGGGCGCCTGGTGAACTATGAGCCGATTCTGCTGTGAAGCGGCTTGCTCCTGCCGGGCTTGAGCTGGCCGTCAGCTGGGCGGGGAGATTGTCTGGACGTGCCCGATGCCTGCCTGGTTGACGCAGTCAAGTGCTAGGTCGTGTACCTGCTGGTAGAAGTCGGCAGCGTCCGCATCGGCTCGCAGGGTGACTTCGATCGGCGTGAACTGTGCGAGCGGGATGGTGCCCCGACTTTCTGAGCCGGACATTCCGCCCGTGGCCCAGATCTCCAGTCGGTCCTTCTTGTCCCACTCGAAACCGATCTTGACCTCGTACTCACCCAGTGTCAGCCGGTCGCTGGACTCGCGGATCAGGCCCATGAAGTCGGCGATGGCAACCTCAACGGCTCGCGACTCGACGACGTGATCGTCGTGGTACTCAGTGCGTGACCGCCGGTGACCGCCGGCCGCGGCTGCGAGGCTCACCGAACCGTCGTCGTGAATGCTGACCCATGCCTCCTGCCAGCGACGGCTGTCGCCGTCAACCATTGGGCGGGATGTCCAGCGGCGCAGGCCTGGGCGAGGATTGTTCATATCAGTGTTTTCAAGTGGGTGTCTGCTGCCCCGTCCGACGTAGACCAGGGCGTTCTTGCCCGCTTGATCGAAAGCCATGCGGGCAGCCGTGTTTGTCGGCCGCTTGGTGCCGGTGCCCGGCAACCGAGGGTGTGCCACGGCCACGATCCAGGCCGGACTGTCTGCGGACCGCATCGCAGCGGCCTGGGCATAGAGCTTGTCGAGCACCTCAGCGGATCGACGGCGCTCGTCGAAGCGTGCCCGGTACATCGCCTCGACCTGACGCTCCTTCATCCAGACCGTGTCAGCGTCGTTGCGGAGCGGAGCACCGAAGTACTCACCCCGGTAGATGAGGTGCGGACCGTCCATACTCTGCGGGACCACCACGACGACGCACTGGTTGCCCGGCTCACCGAGCTGGACGACATCGAGCCCGAATACGGGCGGGCTGATAGCTGTTACGGCAACGCTGCGCAACGCGCTCTCGTGGCGCTCGCTTAGTTTGCCGGTGTCCGTCCGGCCAGTCGCCGCCTTCTGGCTCTCGGTGATGCCAAAGACCAGTGTGCCGCCGCCGCTGTTGGCCATGGCTGCGACGTCCTTGGGGAAGTCGGACCTGGCTAGGTCGCCTGGAGCGGGGAGTTCGGACTTCCAGTCCAGATCATCAGTCTCACGCAGACCTTGGGCAACAGCGCGATCGACCATGTCGTCGGTCAGCGGTCCGGGTGCGTCGCCGAGGTAGCGGTGGAGTGCAGTAAAGGTCACCTGGTGACTTCTACCTTCTCTGGCACCCTGACAACAAACATTCGCTGCGGTTGCTGACGCACCGGGCTGGGTGCCGGATTCGCTGTCTCCGTCTGTCCCTTGGTGGAGTACTGCTGAATTGGTCTTTTCTGAATCAAGGCGCCGCGCAAGCGCGGCGCTGGCCGGTCGCCCTCGGCCTGCTGGCGGGCTTCGCCCGGCATCGGCCGGCGCGCCGGCCCCGTGGCCTGTCGAGAGGCTTAGTCCTCCGGTGCAAGCCTGAAGACGCCATCACTTCGATCCGGCTCCCAGCCCGCGGCGAGGGCAATCCGGACACTCTGTTCGACCGTCAGGGGCGTTACCGGCCTGCCCGGCAGGTTGAGCCAGTTGTCCAGCCGTGGTGATCGGGTCTCGACGGAGAGAACCTGCCCTGGAGTATCGGCGTGCTCGACAGCGAAGGTCAGCCGGCCCCAGTTGAGTCCCTGGCAGTACGTCGGCTTGGCTCTGACCGCCCAGCGGTAGACCATGCCGTCGACGGTTATCAGGCGGCTGCCCTTGCGCGGTATAGCCATCGTCGAGACCTCCCCGGTTCGCAGTCGGAAGCCAGGGTAGGCGCGGCGCCAGGCCGTGACGATCGCTTTCGTGGGCTGGGCGCCGTCGTGGCTTCCGGCGATCGCTGCCGCACCGCTTCGCGGCTTGCCCTCGGCACGGGTGGTCACCGAAATCTGGAGCGCTCCGAAACGCGAAGGGCGGCGAGGGCCGTGGTCGGTGTCACCCATTGGGGACTCGTGATCCGACGGCAGAAGCTTGATCCAAGCGTGCAGCGAACGTGCAACTTGGAACAGCGATCATGGGAAATCCGGGGGCACCAGAGGTCAACTTCGAAGAGCTGAGGGGCGCCGAAAGGGTCCGGATAGCAGAACGTCCACCGTGCGTTTCCGCAGGTGGACGACGCTCAAAGCCTGGCGAGAGGCTCGGTGGCCAGGGGCGGGGTCGAACCGCCGACCTTCCGATTTTCAGTCGGACGCTCGTACCAACTGAGCTACCTGGCCGTGAACTAACTTGCGGTCCTGACGGGACTTGAACCCGCGACCTCCGCCTTGACAGGGCGGCGAGCACTCCAACTGCTCCACAGGACCTTGCTTTGTAACCGTCTTGCTTGGCTCGCCAGTGGCTTGCTGCCACTAACTTACCAGTACCCCCAACGGGATTCGAACCCGTGCTACCGCCTTGAAAGGGCGGCGTCCTAGGCCACTAGACGATGAGGGCAACTCCACTATCATTGCACACCGCGCTGGCTGCGCGATCGGCAACGCTTGGTGGTTGTGGCCCCAACCGCGCCCCCCGCTTGAGGCATGCAAAGCATATGCGATGCCTGTCCTGATCTTCAAACCGGTATCCCCCTTTCTTGCGAACACCGTCCTGACCAGCGAAAACTTCCGCGGCGATGCCAGTGACAACGCTGGCGAGCCACCAGTGAGCCGCCGGGAAGAGCGTCAGGCGCAGGCGGCCGATACGACCCGGACGGCGTCGGCCAGGCCGTTGAGGAGGGTTACCGAGGGGGGTAGCGCGTCCGTCGGCCAGCCGGGGCCGGCGGCTGCCACCACCACGGGCGGGTGCGGCAGGTCGAGCAGGCGTACGAGCTGGGTCACGTCGCCCGTGGACGGGAGCTGCGACCAGAGGACCACCACGGCCGGGCCGGTACGTTCCACGGCGTCCAGCAGGGCGCGGGGCGGGACACGGGCGCCCAGCAGGCGGCTCGGCGTCCCGTTCTCGGCCAGCGCGGCCGCCAGCGCCTCCAGCGGCAGCGTGTGCTGCTCCTCGTCGGCGGCGGCCAGCAACGCCCGCGGGGTGATGTCCCGGGGTGGCCGGGGCACGGTGCTGAGCGCCTCCGTGACCGACCGGGAGAGCAGGTGCTCGACCTCGACGAACCGATCGGTGGCCTCGTACCGCTCGCCGATGCCGATCAGCACCGGCATGACCACCTTGGTCCAGGCGGACAGCACACCACGGTGAGTGACCGCCGATTCGAGGATGTAACGCATCGCGGGCGCGTCCAGACGCATGGCGGCACGCGCGAGTCCCCGGGCGGCCGGATCGGCGCGGGGGCCGAGCGCGATGGTCTGCCCGCCACCCGCCGGCGCGTCACCGAAGAGGGCATGCGAGCCAGGCGGCGAGGGCGGCACTGTGGGTGCCTCGGCATCCGTTACCGTGGGTGACTGACGCGCCCAGGCGGCCGCCTGGGCCGGGGCCACCCCCTGCGCGGTGAGCCGCTGCATCACCTGCAGTCGGACCATGTCCTCGACGGTGTACCGCCGATGGTGTCCCGGCTCGTGCCGGCTGGGACCGAGGCCGTACCTCTGGTGCCAGGTACGCAGAGTGGTCACCGCGACGCCGAGGCGACGTGCGGCCGCTCCGGCGCTCAGGCCGTCATTTGCCACCCGACCGCTCCGCTGCCGGCTGTGCGGGAGGGGTCCTTGTGGCGGGGGGTCGCCGGTCGAGGTGGGCGGCGAGGCGCCGGGTCACCCCTTCGAGCCAGGGGGCGTACGTCGTAGGCGCGGCCCCCAGATCGGTGAGTAACTCGGTGACCGTCACCCACCGTAGTTCGGCCACCTCCTCGGGATCCGGTCGTGGCTCGGTCCCGTCGGGCAGGTCGCCGAGCAGGACGTGGTCATACTCGCGTTCGACGCGACCGGTGACCGGGTCCTCGGCGAAGTACACGTAGACACCGACCTCGTGCAGGGGCACTCCCTCGATGCCGAGTTCCTCGGTGAGGCGGCGTCCGGCCGAGACGGTTACCGGCTCGCCGGGAGACGGGTGCCCGCAGCAGGTGTTGCCCCAGCGCAGCGGGAACCGTGTCTTCACCGCAGCCCGTTGCTGGAGCAGCACCCGGCCGGCCGAGTCCCGCAGGAACACCGAGAAGGCGCGGTGCAACATCCCGGGCGCCTCGTGGGCGTCGAGCACCGTCGCCGTCCCGCTGAACTCCCCGCGGTCGTCGACGAGCTCCACCAGGTCGGATTCCCGGGAGCTCGGGGAGTGAGGCGAGCCGGGCGAGGGGGCGGGAATGGGCGAGGTCGGGTGGGCGGTCATGCGCGGGCTCCGGTGATACGAGTGGCGGCGAGCTTGCCGGAGATGAGAACCATCGGTACGCCGACGCCGGGCTGCGTGCCGGAGCCGGTGAAGACGACGTTCGGCAGTGTGGGGTGCAGATTGGACGGCCGGAACGGTCCGGTCTGCGTGAACGAGTGCGCGGCCGCGAAGGGTGTGCCGGCGGCCATGCCGTCGTCGGCCCAGTCGGCGGGCGTGATGATCCGTTGCACCTCGACACCGTCGCGGAAGCCGACGTAACCCCTGCCTTCGAGGACGCGCAGCAGCTCGTCGGCGTAGCGCCGGTCCATGCCGCGGCGCCAGTCGATCGGGCTGGTCTCGAGGTTCGGCGTGGGGGCGAGGACGTAGTAGGTCTGCCGGCCGTCGGGTGCCGCCGTCGGGTCGGTGTGCGTGGGGTTGGTCACCAGCAGGGACGGATCGCTCATCAGGAGCCCCTTGTTGATGATCTCGTCGAAAGTGCCCTTCCACGCCGTACCGAAATGGATGTTGTGGTGAGCGATCTTGGAGTAGGCCTGGCTGGAGCCGATGTGCAGGACCACGCAGGACGGTGAGTAGCGAAGTCGCCGAAGGCGGCGAGCCGGGAGGAGATCGCGGTAGGCGACCGGCAGGTCGGGGTTGAGCACCACGACGTCGGCCGGGATGTGTTCGCCGCCCGCGGTGATCACGCCGGTGGCGCGGCCGTTCGCGGTGGTGACCCGCTCCACCGTGGTGTCGTAACGGAACGTGACGCCGTGTTTCTCGGCGGCGCCGGCCAGGGCCTTCGGCACCGCGTGCATGCCGCCCTTGGGGAAGTACACGCCGGCGACCGAGTCGAGGTAGGCGATGACGGCGTAGATGGCCAGCGCGTCGTGCGGCGCCAGCCCTGCGTACATCGCTTGGAAAGAGAAGATCCGTTGGGTACGGGGATCGCGGAAATACTGGTCGATCTTGGGCTGGAGCCGCCGGAACGCGCCCATGCCGAGCAGTTTCAGCAGGTTGAGGTTCATCAGGTCGACCGGGGTGTCCAGGTTCCGGTCGATGAAGTGGTCGCGTTCGAGCTGCCAGAGCCGCCGCGTGAAGTCGACGAACCGCAGGTAGCCGTCGGCCTCGCGGGGACCGCAGACCCGGGCGATCTCGGCCGCCATCCGGGTGGTGTCGGTACGCACATCGAGGGTGGACCCGTCCGGGTAGTACGCCCGGTAGGCCGGGTCGAGCGGGCTCAGTTCCAGCCAGTCGCTCAGGTTCTCGCCGACGGCCTGGAGGGGCTCGGCGATCAGGTCGGGCATGGTCAGCACGGTCGGGCCGGTGTCGAACTCGTATCCGCCGACGGACAGCCGCCCGGCCCGTCCGCCGGGGACCGGCTCACGTTCGACCACGGTGACCTGCCGGCCGGCCGCGGCCAGGTGCAGGGCGCAGGCGAGACCGCCGAGCCCGGCACCGACGATGACGACCCGGTCGGTGGGTCCGGTCACTATTCGCACGTCACGGCTCCAGGAAGAGGGGAGGAAGGAACATCATGCCGGTCGGTGCGTAACCGCGGTTGCCAGCTCGATAAGAGTGGCCCGCGCCTCGGCCCGGATCGGGGCGTCGGCGATCGCCGCGACACCCTCCTCCACCCGGAGCCGAATCATCTCCTCGACCTGGGCGGGGGCGCCGGTGGCCGCGATGATCTCCGCCTGCCGGGTGATGCCGGCCACCGTGAGCTCGTCGAGCTGCGCGGTGGTGGCCAGCCGGCGGGCAAGCATGAGCAGTGTGGTGGGCTTGCCGGTCCGCAGGTCGTCGCCAGCGGGCTTGCCGGTGACCGCCGGATCGCCGTACACGCCGAGCAGATCGTCCCGCAGCTGGAAGGCCTCACCGACGGCGAGGCCGTAGATCCGGTACGCCTCCTCGAGCGCGGGGTCGCCGCCGGACGATGCCAGGGCCAGCCCGAACCCGAGCGGCCACTGCACCGTGTAGCTGGCCGTCTTGTGCCGCGCGACCAGCAGCGCCCGCTCCACCGACCAGGCCGCCGGCTCGGTCTCGCCGAGCACGTCGAGGTACTGCCCGGCGACCGCCTCGACCCGCATCCGGTCGTAGCGGGTGCGTACATCGAGGAGGGTGGCGGGCGGCAGCGCGGTCCGGGCGAGCAGCTGGTCGGCCCAGACCAGGCACAGGTCGCCGACCAGGATCGCGGCCGAGTCGCCGAACCGATCGCCGTGCTGGGCGGCGAACAGCCGGTGGGCGGTGGGCCGCCCGCGCCGGGTGGCGGAGCGGTCCATCAGGTCGTCGTGGACCAGCGCGAACGTGTGCATGAGTTCAAGAGCGCCGAGAGCGGGTAAAACGGCCTCGACCGGTTCGGCGGAACCGACGACGCCGCGCCAGCCCCAGAACGCGAATGTCGGCCTGACCCGCTTGCCACCGGCCATGACCAGGTCACGGGCGGTGCGGGCGAAACCTCCGAGGGCGGGATCGACGGCATCGAGGGCGGCTATCTGGACGGCTAGGAAATCGGCCAGCGTGCCCTCGACGGCGCCGATCAGCGCCCGGTGCGAGACCGGCTGGCGAGGGATCGCTTCAAGGCGTTTTCCCTCGAGGGTGTGATTGGCCACGCTCGGTACCGTACCCTAACTTCTTGAAGTTGCGTCGATTCGTGCGTCGATTTTGATTCAGTCGAGCTTTGTCCGGGAGGACCGGGATGGAAACCGATCTGGCAGCGGCCTACGAACGCTGCCGTGAACTGCACCGCGAGCACGGTCGGACGTACTACCTGGCGACCCGGTTGCTACCGGCGTGGAAGCGGCGACATGTGCACGCCCTGTATGGATTCACCCGATATGCGGACGAAATCGTCGACCGGACCGAGTCCCGTCCCTCCGCCGAGCGAGCGGCGATCCTCACCGAGTGGTCCGACCGGTTCCTCGCCGGACTCCGCGGCGAGCCCACCGACGATGCCCTGCTGCCGGCGGTTCTGCACACCATCGCGGTGTTCGACCTGGACCTGGACGACTTCGCGAAGTTCCTGCGCAGCATGACGATGGATCTCACCGTGACGGGCTACCCCACATACGACGATCTACTCGACTACATGGATGGCTCTGCCGCCGTGATCGGCACCATGATGCTGCCGATCCTCGGATCGTCCGACCCTGTCGCCGCTCGCGAACCGGCCCGCCAGCTGGGATTCGCCTTCCAGCTCACCAACTTCGTCCGGGACGTCGCCGAGGACCTCGAACGCGGCCGGGTCTACCTGCCCGAGGAGCACCTCGCCGAGTTCGGCGTGACGCGGCGCATCCTCCAGCAGGGCGTCGCCACCCCGGCGGTCAAGGCACTGATCAAGGCCGAGGTGGCCCGCGCCCGCGAGCACTACGCGCTCGCCGCACCCGGCATCCCGCTGCTCGAACCCGCCTCACAGGCCTGCATGCGCACCGCGTTCCAGCTCTACGGCGGCATCCTCGACGAGATCGAGGCGATCGACTACGACGTCTTCGGCCGGCGCGCCACCGTCCCCAACCGCCGCCGGGCCGCGGTCGCCGTCCGCAGCCTCCTCACCCGGCCCGGCACCCCGGTCCAGCTGGCGGCCTGATGCGTACCGCGGTCGTCCTGCTCACCCGGGACCTGCGCGTACACGACAATCCGGCACTCGCCGCGGCCTGCGCCGCCGATCGGGTCGTCCCCCTCTACGTCCTCGATCCCACCCTCGCCGACATCTCCCCGAACCGGACCAGATTCCTCCATCAGAGCCTCGCCGACCTGCGCGGACAGTTCCGGGAACGCGGCGGCGACCTGGTCGTGCGCCACGGCGATCCGGTAGCCGAGGCGATCCGGGCCGCCCGCGACACCGGCGCCGACACCATCCACCTGGCCGCCGACGTGAGTGGTTACGCGCGCCGCCGCGAACGACGCCTCACCGCCGACTGCGAACACCATCGGATCGACCTCGAACTCCATCCCGGCGTCACCGTCGTCGAACCCGGAGCCGTCCGGCCCGGTGGCGGCGGCGACGCCTACCGGGTCTTCACGCCCTACTATCGCGCCTGGTCAGCGAGCACCTGGCGCAAGATCGCGCCGACACCCGAACGGCTCACGCTCCCGGACGGCCTCACCGCCGGGGACCTGCCGGCCCTTCCGGCCGGAGAATCACCCCACACCAGCGAGGGTGGCGAGAGCCCGGGACGGCGGCGGCTCTCGCTCTGGCTGAAAAAAGATCTCAGTGGGTACGGCGACGCGCACGACGACATGGCCGGCGATGCCACGAGCAGGCTCAGCCCGTACCTGCGATGGGGTTGTCTCTCTCCCCTCGAGGTGGCCGAAGCGGCCCGCGCACGTGATGCCGACGCCTTCGTCCGTCAGGTCTGCTGGCGGGACTTCTACTACCAGGTGGCGCGCACCTACCCGAAACTCTCCACCGAGGCGCTGCGCACGTCCGGCGACCAGAACTGGCGCTACGACGACGACGCGCTCCAGCACTGGCAGGACGGGCTCACCGGAGTCCCGATCGTCGACGCCGGCATGCGCCAGCTGCGCGACGAGGGCTGGATGCACAACCGGGCCCGGCTGATCACCGCGGCCTTCCTCACCAAACACCTCGGCGTCGACTGGCGTCTCGGCGTCGCCTGGTTCTTCCGCTGGCTGCTCGACGGAGACGTGCCGAACAACTCGGGCAATTGGCAGTGGACCGCCGGCACCGGCAACGACACCAGGCCCTACCGGCGGTTCAACCCGATCCGGCAGGCGCTCCGGTTCGACCCCGAGGGCGTGTACGTTCGTCGTTACGTACCTGAGTTGAAGGGGATCGAAGGCGCGGCCGTGCACCAGCCGTGGCGTCTCCCCGAATCGGAATTCCGCGGCCTCGACTATCCCGGCCCGCTCGAATCACACCGGGACGAGGCGGTCTGGCTGCGGTAGCGGGGCCCGCCGGCGGTTGCGTCCGTCAAACCTTCTACCGGCGGGTCTTTCAAGACCTCGTCTAAGCCTTCACGGCGGGTCTTTCACCACACGAGGCGGCAGCCATGAGGATGGCGAGCGCCAGCCAACGCTCGCCACCGCCCCCTCATGGCCGCCTCTTCCTCGGTGTTACCGCTTCCGCGACGGTTCTGAATCGGTCGCCTCACCGCCCACATGAGGAAACCCGTCAGTGGTTAGCTGGCATCCATGGGCGACGTGCGGAACGTGGACGTGGTGGTCATCGGACTCGGCGTGGGCGGTGAGGAGGCCGCCGGACGGCTTGCCGCCGCCGGACTCGACGTCGTGGGAGTCGAACACAACCTGGTCGGCGGTGAATGCCCGTACTGGGGATGCATCCCGACGAAGATGATGGTCCGCGCCGGGTCGGCCCTCGCTGAGGCGCGGCGCATCCCCGGCCTGGCCGGCAGCGCCACCGTCGAACCCGACTGGGCACCGGTCGCCCGGCGGGTCCGTGACGAGGCCACCGCCGACTGGAACGACAAGGTCGCCGTCGACCGGCTCACCGGCAAGGGCGGGAAGTTCGTGCGAGGCCGGGCCACCATCACCGGTCCCGGCAGCGTCCGGGTCGGCGACGAGGAGTACGCCGCATCGCGCGGCCTGGTCATCGCCACCGGCACGGTCGCCGTCATCCCGCCGATCGACGGGCTCGCCGGTACGCCGTACTGGACCAACCGCGAAGCCGTCGAAGCGTCCGCCCTGCCGGCCTCCCTGATCATCCTCGGCGGCGGCGCGATCGGCTGTGAGTTCGGGCAGGTCTTCGCCCGCTTCGGCGTCGAGGTCACGATCATCGAGGGCTCCGAGCGGATCCTCGCCATGGAGGAGCCCGAGTCCTCCGAGGTGGCGGCCGCCGTGATCGGCGCCACCGTCCGGACCGGGGTCCGCGCCACAAAGGTCACCCACGACGGCGCCTTCACCGTCGAACTCTCCGACGGCAGCAGCGTCACCGGCGAGAAACTGCTCGTCGCCACTGGTCGCGCCGCCCGCCTCGGCGACCTCGGCCTGGAGAACATCGGCCTCGACCCGTCGGCGCGATTCGTCACCACCGACGACCGGATGCGCGCCGGCGACCGGGTGTGGGCGGTGGGTGACGTCACCGGCAACGGCAACTTCACCCACATGGCCATGTACGAGGCCGACATCGCGGTCCGCGACATCCTCGGCCAGGGCGGGCCCGGGGCCGACTACCGCGCCCGGCCCCGGGTCACGTTCCTCGACCCGGAGATCGGTGCGGTCGGTCTGACCGCGGCACAGGCCTCCGCGCAGTTCGAGCAGGTTCAGGTCGGATACGTACCGCTCAGCTCCACCTCGCGGGGATTCGTGCACGGGCCGGGCAACGAGGGGTTCATCAAGGTCGTCGCCGACGCCGGCCGCGGGGTCCTGGTCGGGGCCACCACGGCGGGCCCGGCGGGCGGCGAGATGATCGGGGCACTCGCGGTCGCCGTGCACGCCGAGGTGCCCATCTCGACGCTGCTGAGCCAGATCTGGGCGTACCCGACATTCCACCGCGGCATCGGTGACGCCCTGAAATCCCTGGCCTGAGGTTTGACCCGGATCCGGGTGGGCACCGGCAGTACATGTTGCGGCAGGTTCTCACCCGGATCGAACAGGCGGACGCGCTCGACGGCGCCAGCGACAAACTGCAGGCCGCGGTCTCGTCCGCGGTCCGGCCGCGCCCTCTGCGCGACCTCCTGCACGGCAGCTGGTTCGGACATCCCCTGCATCCCGTACTGGTCCAGGTTCCGGTCGGAGCGTTTCTCTCCGCCGGGGTCCTCGACCTCCTCCAGCCATCCTCGTCACGGACGGGTGATCGCGGGTCCACCGTGTTGATCGCCGCCGGGCTGGCCGGGGTGATCCCTGCCGCCGCTGCCGGTTGGGTCGACTGGTCCGAGATGACCAAGGACAGGCGCCGGATCGGTCTCGTGCACGCCGTCACCAACCTGGTGGCCACCGGGCTGTACGCGGGCTCACTCGTGGCACGGCTCACCGGAAAACCAGCCCGGGGCAGGGCGTTGGCCTTCGCCGGTCTATCGGTCGTGGGGGCTGGGGCCTTCCTGGGAGGACATCTGTCGTACGCCCAGGGCGGCGGAATCAGTCATGCGGCGCCCGAGGTGGCTCGCGTGCCGGAGGAGTGGACTGTGGCGGGGCCGCTGTCCTCGCTGCCGGAGGGGAAGCCGGTCGCGCGGACCGTGGGGGACACCGCCGTCCTGCTGTACAGGCAGGGCGACCAGATCACCGCGCTGATCGACCGGTGCTCGCACGAGGGTGGGCCGCTCAGCGAGGGCTCGGTGTCCGATGGGTGCGTCGAGTGCCCGTGGCACGGCAGTACGTTCCGGCTCAGTGACGGTGCTGTGGTGCATGGGCCGGCCGGAAACGATCAGCCGGTCCTCCCGGTGCGAATCCGTGACGGCCGGGTTGAGGTCCGCCGTCCCTGATCCCTCACCCGCCTCGTCTACCTTGCCGTTGGCCGGGTCCTCTGCCTGGGCTTCTGCCCTGTTGCCGGGGCCGCTCGCCCTCCCGCACGGCAGTTGGTTCGGGCATCCCGTACCGGGCCAGGTCCCAGTCGGGGCGTTCCCAGTCCGCCGGGTCCTCGACGTCGTCCACACCCGATTGCCGTCCTCTGCCCCGTTCCCAGTCTTTGCTCCTGGCTCCGTCCTCGGTTCTGCTCTCTGAGCCGCTTCCCGCTTTCGTCTTCGGCCTGATCCTCGGATCCCCTCTGCGTCGTTTCGCCGTCGCCCAGCGCCCCGCTGGCTGACGGGAGTGGCCGGCCTTCTCCGCTCACCTCATCCCTGGCGGATGAGTTGCGAGACGAGCCGTAAGGGCATTGACCTGCGGAAACGACTTAGGGTGACCCCCGATTTGGAGCGCCGGGAACCGGCGGGTAATGTTTTGGGAGCCGCCAGGGAAACGGGCGAGGCAGACGGAACGAGCAACAGCGAGATCCGGACCGGCCGTCCTGACGGAAACCTCCGAACCAAGATCACGGCCTAGCCGTGTGCTGGGTTCAGGAGATTTCTAGGGCAGATCGGGGCCAACCGGGATAAACCGGTTGACAACCCCGCGAAGGCCTAGTAATGTAGAGCGAGTGCCCCGGAGGGCGGGCCGCGGAAGCGGGTCGCAAGATGGTGTGCGGTTGTTCTTTGAGAACTCAACAGGGTGCTTGATAAGCCAGTGCCAATTATGGCAATACCCGGGCTTGTCTTCGGACAGGTCTAGGATTC
>NZ_PVMZ01000020.1 GCF_003001815.1 Actinoplanes italicus | reverse complement strand
GAATCCTAGACCTGTCCGAAGACAAGCCCGGGTATTGCCATAATTGGCACTGGCTTATCAAGCACCCTGTTGAGTTCTCAAAGAACAACCGCACACCATTCTGCGACCCGCTTCGCGGCCCGCCCTCCGGGGCACTCGCTCTACTTTACCCGCCGTTTCCGCCGTGTCAAATCCGCGTTTCGCAACCGAATTCAACAACCGCAGAAACTGCACGGGCACCCCAAAGAGCACGCGATGCTAGATCGCGCGATCTTGTCCGAGGTTCCTCCAGGACGGCCGCGCCGGGCCCGATGAACGGTCCCGCTCGCTCGCCCGTCTCCCTGGCGGCTCGGACAACACTACTAGCCCCTCTGAGCAACGCCAAACCGGGGTCCCGCGACGCCCGTCACACGGAAATATCCGGGCATTAACTCAGATCAGGCACCCGTCAAAGACCATCAATGGAGACATCTCGGCTGCCGAGCCGTATCGCAGGCTCCCGACAACCTGCCTCAGTTGAGGCAGACACCCTCGGCCGGCCAACCTGGCCCGCGATGGTCGATGGCCGATGGCCCGATGGCCGGTTGAATTTCGTGGGTGCTGGCTGAGCCCTTGTCGCGGCGGTGGGTCCGCTCTCGATAACCGCGACATCGCTGGGTTGGATGGCCGTCCTGGCAGGTTTCTGGAGCCGGGTCGTGGTGGGTGGGACCTCCCCAAGCCGGAAGGGCCCGCCCACCACGACCCGATCACCGCCCACACTGCCGCCGTGGCTGAGTGGTGACCTACGCCCACATACGCACCGCAGAACACCACACAAGCCGAAACCCCCGGCCACGTGGCAACCCACGCCCACATACGCACCCCAGAACACCACACAAGCCCGGGAGGGGTGACCTGCCTGCGCGACCGATTGAACGCCGATGGCCCGCGATCAGCACGCGACCGAGATGGCCGAAGTTCGGGTGCCGGTTCGTCGCGTCGTTGCGATTCGGTCCCGGCGGACGATGGATCCTGCATCGCGCAAGTTCAGCGAGAAGCCCGAGAACCGCTGGCCGACCGCCGCCGGGCGGCTGGAACGGGGTGAGGCCAGGCAGCGACAGGCGATCGGCAGAACCGCACGATCGCGATGTCGAGCAAATTCCAACATCCACCACGGCCGGCCGATGTCGACATCAACTATCGGTGACGACAGAAACTACCGGTGACGACAGAAACTACCGGTGACGACAGACCCGGGGGCGAGGCCGCGGGCAAGGGCGAAGCGAAGACGAGTGAGGGCGGCGGGCTGCCTGAAGTGCGCTGAGGGCCTATAACGGACGCATGCGCACTGACGAGCTGGCCGACCTGATCGGTGAGATTCCCGGTACTCAAGTGAGCGCCGCTCCCGGTGTGGTCACGGTGGTGGTGCCGGCGATCGGTGACACCGCCCGGATCTTGTTCCGGGATGTGCTGGACGCTTATGAGGTGATGGTGCCGACCGGGGCGCCGGCCGTGCAGGTGGACATCAAGCGCAAGCGCGAGTCCCTGCCGCTCATTTTCACCGTCGATGATGTGGTGTTCGCGCCCGCGTACGCCGATGATCTGGTTGATCCCGAGGATGAGCTGCTGGTTCCGGCGATGCCCGGGATGATCGGCTACTCGGAGATGCATCGGGACGTCCGGGCGCTCGGGCGGGCCATCGATGATCCGGACGTGGAGCTGGATCCGGAGATGCTCGCGGCCACCCTGATCGCGCACCGATGCTTCCTCGCTGGGGCGATGCGGGTCGGGTTGTGGCCGGTTCGGGTGGCGGCCTGGTGGGAGTACACGTCGGCGCGGGCCGCCAAGAGCATCCGGGTAGCCCGGTTCCGTCCGGACGAGAAGTGGGATCAGCTGATGGCGGATGTGGCGGAGGCCCGGCGCCAGAGCGTCCCGGCCGAGCTGTGACCGGGCACGACACGCGGAGGACCGCTCACGAGCGCCGAGCTGGATCGGGCACGACGCCTCTGGGGGCCACTCACGAGCGCCGAGCTGGATCGGGCACGACGCCTCAGGAGGCCGCTCAGAAGCGCCGAGCGGGTGAGTGCCGTCGACGGCGGAGTCCGGGGCGCCGGTCCGCGTGAGGCGCCGCCCGCACCACGGCGGAATACCTCGACCGCTGCACCCCTGACCACGGGTTCGGCGGGACGATCGTCAAGCGGAACCCGTCGGAGCTGCGGCCGGCTCCCCGGCTGCGGTGACGGGGCGGGGCACCTGAACGGCGCAGAGCAGCGCGCCGGCCAGTGCCACGGCGTAGAGCAGCAGCACCGTCACGTAGGAGGATTCCCCCGCCGACCAGGTGAGCACCGAGCCGCCCACCGCGGTGCCGAGGCTGCCGCCGACCGTACGCATGACGGTGTTGACCGCCGCGGAGACGCCGGTCTGTTCGCTCGGGACGGCCTCGACCACCAGGGCCCCTACGGCGCTGAAGGCCAGTCCGACGCCGGCGCCCATGACGAGGATGCCGAGGCAGACCTGCACCAGCGTCGCGTGCCAGAGGGCGAGGCCGAGGTAGGACAGGCCGGCGGCGCCGATACCGGCGGCGAGCGCGGCGCGGGGGCCCTGCCGGGCGGTGAGGCGCTTGTGGACCGGCATGATCAGCAGGTTGCCGACGGCGGTGGGGAGCATCGCGAGGCCGACGACGGTGGGGGTGACGGCGAACCGGTCGACGATCAGCATCGGGATCACCATCCACGAGCCGAACATGCCGAAGCCGAGCAACAGCGTGGCGGCGTTGGTGGCGCGGACCGTGGGCAGGGCGAGGGTACGCAGGTCGATCAGAGGCTGGGCGGCGCGGCGCTGGCTGCGCCACCAGAGCGGGGCCAGGACGGCTACGCCGATCAGGGGCCAGGACCATCCGGGTGCGGGGAATCGGCTGATGGCGGTGAGTAGCAGCCCGAGCCAGGTGGAGAGCAGCGCGGCCCCGTACCAATCGATGGTGGTGTTTCTGGAAGCAGGCCGGGCTCGCGGCAGGAGCAGGACGACCGGAATGATCGCGAGGGCGGAGACCAGGGCGGGGATCAGAAACAGCCAGCGCGAGGAAAGCAGGGTGAGGATGGGGCCGGCCGTGATGGTTCCGGCGGCACCACCGATGCTCATCACGGTCGATATGACGACGAAGGCGCGGGGGCGTCGATCGGGTGGAAGGTGGTCTCTGACCAGGGCGAAGCAGAGTGGGAAGACGGCGCCGCCGAGGCCCTGCACGACGCGGCCGGCGACCATGACGGGCAGGGTTGTGGCGATCGCGGAGGTGAGGGCTCCGATGCTCATAGCGGTCAGAGCGATGATCAGGATGCGGCGTTTTCCGTAGGCGTCGGCGAGTCGGCCGAGCACCGGCGTGGAGATCGACGCGCTCAGCAGGAACGCGGTGAGCAGCCACGCCGTGCCGGACGGCGTGGTGTCGAGCTCGCGCTGGAACACGCCGAGCGCGGGCACGACCAGCGACTGCAGGACGGAGTAGGCGGTGGTGGCGAGGCAGAGTCCGCCGAGTGCGGCCGTGCCGGGGCGTTTCAAGAGATCAAGACCTTTCCTACGGTACGGCCACCGCTCCCTCAACCGCAGACCACGCGGTCCCGCGGTGGCACCACCCTCCTGAAGTCCCGTGGTGCTGACGCAAACCCCGGCTGGCTCGCACCGCTGTCTCATGCGGCCCGGGACAGCCGGAACTTCGTGGCGGTGCTGTACCGCTGTCTCAGCGGCGCTGAGACAGCGGTACGCCACAGCCTGGGGGTCAGAGGACGGGAACCGCGTCGCGGACCGTGTTGCGGTTGGCCGGACGGGGCAGGCCGTAGTGTTCGCGCAGCGTGCGACCGGTGTACTCGGTGCGGAACCGGCCGCGCTCCTGCAGGATCGGCACGACCTGGTCGACGAACGCCTCGAGCCCCGACGGCAGGACCGGTGCCATGATGTTGAAGCCGTCGGCCGCGCCGCCGGAGTACCACTGCTCGATCTTGTCCGCGACCTGCACCGCCGTGCCGGTGAACGTCAGGTGGCCACGGCCGCCGCCGAGACGCCCGATCAGCTCACGGACGGTGAGGTTCTCCCGGCGGCCGAGGTTGACGACCAGGGTTCGCCGGCTCTTGGCGCCCTCGATCTGCTCCTCCTCCGGCAGGTTCGCCGGCAGCGGCGCGTCGAGCGACAGTTCCGACGCCTCGATGCCGAGCAGTCCGGCGAGCTGGGCGAGCGCGTACTCGGGCCGGATGAGCCGCTCCAGTTCCGCCTCGAGGGCCTGCGCCTCGGCGACGGTCCGGCCGATGATCGGCACGATCCCGGGAAGGATCTTGATGTGGTCCGGGTCGCGGCCGTGCTCAGCGGTCCGGCGCTTGAGGTCGTCGTAGAACTCCTGCGCGTCGGACAGTGTCTGGTGCGCGGTGAAGACCGCCTCGGCGTACTTGGCGGCGAAGTTGCGCCCGTTCTCCGACGAGCCGGCCTGCACCAGGACGGGGTGGCCCTGCGCGGACCGCGGGACGTTGAGCGCCCCGGCGACCGAGTAGTACCGCCCCCTGTGCTCAGGCGGGTAGATCTTGGTGTCGTCACCCCACACGCCGGTCGACTTGTCGGCGACGATGACGTCGTCGTCCCACGAGTCCCAGAGCTTGAGCGACACGTCGACGAACTCGGCGGCCCGCTCGTAGCGCTCCTTGTGGGCGGGCAGGTGGTCGAGGTTGAAATTGCGGGCCGCGTCGAGCCCGGCCGTGGTGACGATGTTCCAGCCGGCCCGGCCGCCGCTGATGATGTCCAGTGAGCCGAACCGGCGGGCCAGGTTGTACGGCTCGTTGTAGGTGGTCGACGCGGTGGCGATCAGCCCGATCCGGGACGTCGCCCCGGCCAGGGCGGTCAGCAGCAGGGTCGGTTCGAGCACACCGGACGGGCGGCGGCCGACCTGGTCCCAGAGGACAGGCCCGTCGGCGAGGAACAGCGAGTCGAGCTTGCCGCGCTCGGCGATCCGGGCGAGGTTCTGGAAGTGCTCGACGCTCTGGTCGGCGTACGGGTCGCTCTCCGGCAGCCGCCAGGAGGCCTCGTGGTGGCCCACGCTCATGAGGAACGCGTTGAGGTGGAGCTGACCTGGGCGGTTCTCAAAGGAACCCATCACTGCACCTGCGGGGTGTAGTGGGTGGCCTCGTCGCCTTCGAGGATCCGCGACTTCTCACCGTTCACGCCGACCGGGACGTCACCGGCGACGGTGACGCGATGCAGCTTGCGGGCCAGGTCGCCGTAGTCGTCGGCGGCGTAGTGCTGGGTGGACCGGTTGTCCCAGACGACGATGTCGCCGACCTGCCACTTGTGGCGCAGCGTGTTCTCCGGGCGGGTCACGTAGTACTGGAGAAGCCGCAGGATGTCGCGGGACTCGGTGCGCGACAGGCCCTCGATGCCGACGACGAAGTTGCCGATGAACAGGTTCGGCACACCCGAGTCGGGGTTCACGCGGACCACCGGGTGGGCGGTGCGGTAGCGGGTGGAGACGAAGACCTTCTGGTACGCCTCGACCTCGGCCGAGCGGAACTGCGGGTGCTCGGCGTAGTCGTATTCGTTCGAGTGCTCGGCCCACAGCCGGTCGGCGAGGAACCGCAGGTGCTCGGGCAGGTCGGCGTAGGCCGCGGCGGTGTTGGAGAACAGGGTGTCGCCGCCGTACGGCGGGATGACGAGGCTGCGCAGCGTGGTGGCCTTGGGCGGGGCGACCACGAACGTGACGTCGGTGTGCCAGGCGTTGGCACGGGCGCCCTCGCCACCGGCGACCTCGAGCACGTTGGCCTGGCCGTCGACGGACGGGACGGTCGGGTGGGCCAGGGTCAGCTCGCCGAAGATCGAGGCGAAGCGCTGGTGCTGTTCGTCGTCGAGATGCTGGTCGCGGAAGACCAGCACCTTGTGCTCGACCAGGGCGTCATGGATCTCCTTGGCGTCGCCCGGCTCAACGGGAAGCTTGAGGTCGATGCCGGAGACCTCGGCCCCGATCCGGCCACCGATACGCGTGATGTCGATGCTCATGGGAAGACCCCTTTCAGTTGGTGCGCCAGGTCGAGAACCGGCGCTCGGTGACGATGAGGAGCTGGTTCACCAGCAGGCCGATCGCGGAGATCGTGATGATCCCGGCGTACATGTCGGAGACCGCGAAGTTGTACTGCGCGTAGTTGATGAGGTAGCCGAGTCCTGCCTTGGCGCCGACCATCTCGGCGGCGATGAGGATCAGGATCGAGGCGGCGCCGGCGAGCCGGATGCCGGTGAAGATGGTCGGCACGGCCGCGGGCAGGACGACCTTCTGGAAGAGCCGGATCGGACCCAGGCCCAGCGATCGGGCCGATTTGATCAGGAGCGGATCGACGGTACGGACGCCGCTCACCGTGTTCAGCAGGATCGGCCACGTGCAGCCGTACAGGATGATCGAGATCTTGGAGGTTTCGCCGAGGCCCAGGATCAGCACGAAGACCGGCAGGATGGCCAGGGCGGCGGTGTTGCGGAAGACCTCGAGCAGTGGGTTCAGCAGGTTGGCGACCGGGCTGTACCAGCCGATCAGCAGGCCGAGCGGCACGGCGATGAGGATTGCGAGACCGAATCCGGCGGCCGAGCGGGTGAGGCTGGCCTCCGTGTGTGCCCACAGTTCGCCGGAGAGCAGCAGGTCCCACCAGGCGACCAGCACCTCCGACAGCGGCGGCAGGAAGGTCGCGTCGACCAGGCCGAGTCGCGGGAAGATCTCCCAGACCAGGGCGAGAAGACCGATGGCGATCGTACGGGTGACGACGGCGCCGGCGACCCGCCCGGCAGTTCTGACCGCGCTGCCCACGGACACGGCCGGAGCGGGACGGACCGCGGGACGCCCACCCAGGGAGACAGAACGTTCTGTCGGGCGGGTTTCCGTGATGCTAGACATTGATCTTCAACTCCTCGTTGCGGGCGCGGTCGACCTCATCGCGCAGCAGGCTCCAGATCTCGTGCCGGTAGTGGGCGAACTGGGGGTCGGAGCGCAGGTCCTCGGTGGCCGACCGTGCGTCGATCGGTACCTCCACGACCTGCTTGATCCGGCCCGGCCGCGAGGTCAGGACGGCGACCCGCTGGCCGAGGTAGACGGCCTCCTCGATGCCGTGGGTGATGAAGACGATCGTCTTGCCGGTCTTCTCCCAGATGCGCAGCAGCTCGTCCTGCAAGCCGTCACGGGTCTGCGCGTCCAGTGCCGCGAACGGCTCGTCCATGAGCAGCACGTCCGGGTCGAACGCCAGGCTGCGGGCGATCGCCACGCGCTGCTTCATGCCGCCGGAGAGTTCGTGCGGGTAGCGGTCGTGGAAGCCGGCCAGCCCGACCAGGTCGAGGTATTCGCGGGCTTTGGCGGCGCGCTCCCTGCGGCTGACGCCCTTGGCCTCGAGACCGAACTCGACGTTGCCCTGCGCGGTGCGCCACGGCAGCAGCGCGTACTGCTGGAAGACGATGCCGCGGTCGAGGCCGGGGCCGGTGACCGGCTTGCCGTCGACCAGGATCCGGCCGCTGGAGATGTCGCTGAGCCCGCCGAGCAGGTCGAGCAGCGTGGACTTGCCGCAGCCGCTCGGGCCCACGATGACCAGGAACTCGCCGTCGCGTACGTCCAGATTGATGTCCTGAAGTGCGGTGACCGTCTTGCCGCGGGCGTTGAACGTCTTGCCGACGCTCTCGAAGCGGATCTTCGGCTCGGTCGTCATGCCGCACCGCCGGTGGCGAAGGAGTTGTAGTCGTTGCTGTAGATGTCGCCGGCCTTGATGTCCTTCTTGAGCTCGCCGGCCCGGTCCAGCCACTCGATCCAGGTGGTGAACTCGCGCTCGTCGATGACGCCGCCCTTGCCGGCCACGCCGTAGCTCTTCCAGAACTTGGTCTGGCTGTCGTCCTCCTGGCGGCCGCGCTTCTTAATGATCTCCTGGAGCTTCGCGATGACCTGCTCGCGCGGAGTGGTGCGGGACCATTCGATGGCCTTGCCGACGCCGGAGACGAAGGTCTTCACGGTGTCCGGGTTCTTCTTGATGAAGTCGTCGCGGAAGATGTAGCTGCCCGCGGTGAACTTCCCGAGCAGGTCGTAGTCGGTGTACAGCGGGTGGATGCCGCCGCGGTCGAGGGCCTTGTCGCGCAGCGTGCCGCCGAGGGCCGCGACGTCGATCTGCTTGGCCCGCAGGGACTGCTCGGTGTTGACCGGCGGGACGACGATCAGCTCGACCTGCTTGATCTCGTCGTCGGTGAGGCCGTTCTTGGCCAGGTACGTCTTGGTGATGGCCTCGGAGTGGGCGCCCAGGGTGTTGACGCCGATCTTCTTGCCGATCAGGTCCTTGGCGGTCTTGATCGGGCTGTCGTCGAGGACGTAGAAGCCGTTGAAGGTGACGTCGTCGACGCCGTAGTAGCCGATGACCGCGGTGATCGGGGCGCCGGAGGAGGCGAGCTTGACGATCGCGCCGTTGAACGCGCCGCCGAAGTCGGTGTCGCCGGTGGTGGCGGCCTGGATGTCCTGCGGGCCGCTGATCGTGTTGCCGATCCAGTTGAGCTTGAGGTCGCCGAGGTAACCGAGGTCGGCGGCCAGCTCGGGGAGGCTCACGGCGCCGACGTTGCCCTGGTAGCGCAGTTCCTTGACCTGCTCGCCCGCGGCGGCGGGCCCGTCGGATCCGCCGCAGGCGGCGAGCGTCGTGACGGCCAGTACTCCGGCCAGGGCGGCGGCTATTGCGGATCTGCGGGTCGTCATCTCGGAACTCCTTGCGAAGGTTCGGCCGCTGGGTGCGTGTCATCGGCCGGGCGGCTGTGGTCGGCCGTCGGCGTTCATAGGCAGGAATCAGCGCGCCGGCGTGAGGGCCGGCCGCGTTCAGTCAGGGGTGCCTGGAGGGGCCGGGCGACGATGCTCGGCGATGGCTGCTGGTACGGGCGGCGGGCTTCGCCGTCGGACTCAACAGGCGCAGGTACACACCCGGAGGTAGTCGACGAAGCGGCGCCGCGTCAGACGCTTGCTCCGGTTCATGACAGCAACGTAAATCGCCGTGCACGCTACGTCAGCCACTTTGTGACCCATGACACATACATTTCCCATAGAGTGAGTAGGGATTAGGAGACGAAAAAAGGGGCGAGAGCCGAAGCCCTCGCCCCTGACCAGCTTGTTTACTCCTCGAAGCCCTCGAAGGCGTCGCCGATCTCGTCGATCGCCTCGCCGGCCAGGTATCCGGCGGCCAGACCACCCGCGATGCCCATCGCGGCGCCGCCCATACCCGAGCCGTGGTGACCGCGCCGGTAGTGGCCGTGGTGCCCCTGCTGCCGGTAGTGGCCGTGGTGGCCGTAACCGGGCTGCGGGTGGCCGTAACCCGGCTGGGGGTGACCGTAACCGGGCTGCGGGTGCCCGTAGCCCTGCTGCGGGTGGCCGTAACCCGGCTGCGGCTGACCGAAGCCCGGCATCGACTTGCGCTTGTCCACCGACTGGCGGACCCAGCCGTCGACGACCTGACGCCAGTCGGTGGTGTCGGCGTCGGCGTGCGAGACGGTGTAGCGGCCGTACGTGTCGTGGCCCTGGGTGAACAGCCCGCCGCGCTTGTCGAACTCCAGCACCACCTCGACCTGGTGCGGGCTGGTCACGAACGTCAGCTCGACCTCGTTGATGGCGTGCGCGTACTGCTGCGGCGGGTAGTACTCGATCTCCTGGTAGAACGGCAGCGTCTGGTGGACGCCGTAGATCTGGCCGTACTCCAGGTCGGCGGACTTGAAGCGGAAGCCGAGCTGTGCGAACGCGTCGAGGATGCGCTGGTGGATCGGCAGCGGATGCACGTGCACCGCGTCGAGGTCACCCTTGTCGATGGCCCGCGCGATGGCGAGCTCGGTGCGCACACCCATCACCATGCCGCGCAGCGTCTGGCCGTAGACCGTGGTGATCGGAGTCTCCCACGGCATGTCGATGCGGAACGGGATCGACAGCTTCTGACCGGTGGTCAGGCGCATCGGACCGGAGACCGGGAGCCGCAGGAAGTCGGCGACGGCCGAGTGGTCGCCACCACCGGCCTCCACCTCCATCCGGGTGACGAGGCCGAGGGTGATGTGCTCGATGTCCACGTCCTGCGTGCCACCGACAATGTTGACGTTGCCGGTCAGCGGAGCGCCCGGATAGGTGCTCGGGTTCGACAGCACAGTGTCCACGCTCGGACCGCCCACACCGAGGGCACCGAGCAGCTTCTTGAAGACCACGATGTTCTCCCGCTAGAAAATGTGCCTCGAAACTAGCAACGCCCGCTGTATGAACGCTGAGAAAGCGCTGGTCCGCGCGATCCAACAACAGACGGTACGACCATCGTGCAAGGTCATGAAGCCGGTCACGGAGCCTGTCGCGCGTTTCCCTCCAACGAAGTCTCCGGTCAGGGTTTACGGCCGACGGCGCCGTACATCGAGGCCTCGGCCGGCGTCGGCCGGTCACCGTCGGCGGGACGCCAGTCGCTGATCGCCACCACACCGGGGTCGAGGAGTTCCAGGCCGTCGAAGAAGCGGGCGAAGGTGTCGCGGTCGCGGGGCCAGGCGTCGACGTGGCCGCCCTTGAGCATCGCGTCGTACTGCGCGGCGACGGCCGGCGGGACGAAGTCCTTGGTCGAGTTGGTGGCGACCAGGTAGCTGCCGGGCGCGGCGGCGTCCAGCAGCTCGCGGACCACCGAACGTGCCTTGTCGTCGTCCGGGATGAAGTGCAGGACGGCGATGAGCAGGATCGCGACCGGACGGGACAGGTCGACGATGGCGAGCAGCTCGTCCGACCGGAGGATCTTGCCCGGATCGTTGAGGTCGCCGTTCACGTAGGTGGTGGTGCCACCGATCATCAGGGCGCGGGCGTGGGCCAGCACCATCGGGTCGTTGTCGACGTAGACGACCCGGCTGTCCGCCGCGACGCGCTGCGCCACCTCGTGCGTGTTGTCCGGAGCGGGCAGCCCGGTGCCGATGTCGACGAACTGGCGGATGCCGGACTCGGCCAGGTGGCGGACGGTGCGGTTGTGGAAGGCGCGGCCCTGCTGGGCGGCGATCCGGATCGACGGGAAGGCCGCCGCGATCCGGTCACCGGACTCCCGGTCGATCTGGAAATGGTCCTTGCCGCCGAGCCAATAGTTCCACCGGCGGGCCGGCGAGACCGTCTGGGTGTCCACGTTGGGCTTGGCGTCCTCGCTGGTCACGGCGGGTCTCCTCGGGGCGTGGGAGCGTGATCGGGGCGGGCTCATCCTAGCCTCCGAGGCGCCGCCCGGCAGCCCCTGATCGTCCACTTAGGACGACAGCCCTTTCCCCGCGGTCCGTGACCGGCATATCCTGCCGGGGCCATGGCCACCATCGCGCCGCCGTACCGGCCCTCCTCGCCCGGGTTCCCGCCGGTCGATACCTCGCGCCGCAGCGACGGGTCGGCGATCGCGGTCACCCTGCGATATGCGCCGTTCGCGTTCCTGCTCGGGCTCTACACGCCGGTGGTGGAGATCGACGGCGAGAGCATCCCGGCGTATTGGGGACGGGTCGTGCAGTCGGTCAACCTCGGCGAGCACCACGTGCACGTCCACGTGCCCTACCTCATCCCGTCACGGATCGGCGCCGCCGAGACGACCGTCGTGGCGGTGCCCGGCCGCACCGTGGAGCTGGAGTACCGGGCGCCGCTGCTGTCGTTCCTGCGCGGGGCGCTCGGCGCTCCCCCGCAGCGCTATCCGGGCGCCGCGGCGGCCGCCGCGCTGCTGGCGGTCGCGGTCACCCTGGCGATCTGCGGCTGCGTCGGGTTCGTGCTCAACGCCGGCTGACGGATCAGTTCAGCTCGTCGTGCAGGGCGCGCATCAGCTCGGCGCTGGTGAAGGGCTTCTCCAGCAGGTGGACATCGGCGGCGAGGGTGCCGTGCGTGGTGAGTACCGGCTGGGCGTACCCCGACATGAAGAGGACCTTGGTGCCCGGCCACCGGGACCGGACCGCATCGGCCAGGTCCTTTCCCAGCATGTTCGGCATGATCACGTCGGTGAGCAGGACGTCGACGGAGTTCTGGGTGGCCAGCCGGAGCGCCTCGTCACCGCCGCCGGCGGCCAGCACGGTGTAGCCGCCGCGCCGCAGGATCCGGCAGGTCACCTCGCGCAGCGCGTCCTCGTCCTCGACCACCAGCACCGTCGCGCCGTGGCCGGTGAGACCGGCCGCCGAGTCCTCCGGGGCGTTCTGGTGCGCCTCCACGTCGGTCGCCGGCAGCAGGAGGGTGAACGTGGTGCCGATGCCGGGCTCGGAGTAGATCTGCACCGTACCGCCGGCCTGGGTGATGATGCCGTAGACGGTGGCCAGACCGAGCCCTGTGCCCTGACCACTGGGTTTGGTGGTGAAGAACGGCTCGAACGCCTTGTCGATCACCTCCTTCGGCATGCCGGTGCCGGTGTCCGAGACACGCAGGCGCACGTAGCGGCCGAGCGGCAGGCCGGCGCGCCCGGCGGCGTGCTCGGCGTCCACGTCCACCTGGGCCGTGTCGATGGTGAGACGGCCGCCCGTGGGCATCGCGTCGCGGGCGTTGACTGCCAGGTTGACCAGCACCTGTTCCAGCTGGCCGGGGTCGGCCATCACCGACGGCAGCCCGGCCGTGGTGCGCACGGTCAGGGCGATGTGCTCGCCCAGCGACCGGTCCAGCATCTGGTGCACCTCGGTGACCACCGTGTTCAGGTTCAGCGGGCGGGGCCGGATCACCTCCCGGCGGGCGAACGCGAGCAGCTGATGGGTCAGGTCACTACCGCGGCGGGCCGCCCGGGCGATCTGCTGGGCGTCGACGGCCGGCGGTGTCCCGGCGGCGTCCTCGACGATGAACGACGCGTAGTTGAGGATCACCGCGAGCAGGTTGTTGAAGTCGTGGGCGATCCCGCCGGCCAGCTGGCCGAGGCTCTCCAGGCGCTGCGCCTGCTGCATGCGGGCCTCCAGACGCTGCCGGTCGGTCTCCTCGCGCAGGCGGCGGCGCTCCTCCTCGGTGGCCAGGCGCTCGGTGATGTCGCGGACCACCGCCACGATCACCACGCCGCTGTCGGTGTGCAGCGAGCTGCACGCGATGTCGACCGGGATCTCCACACCGCCCCGCCGGGCCGCGCGGCGGGTGGCCCAGCGCTGGTCGGCGCCGTCGTCGGTACGTTCGGAGTCCAGCGGCGTGGTGTCACCACCGGTGCGCAGCACGGCCGAGACCGGGGGCAGGCCGTCCGGCAGCAGCAGCCGCACCGGCATGTGCAGCAGGTCGTACCGAGGGTGCCCGAACAGGCGCTCGGCCTCGGCATTGACCAGCACCACGTCACCGGACTCGGACACGCCCAGCACCGCGTCCGGCGCGGCGTCGAGGATCGCCTGCACGCGGGCCTCGGCACGCTCCCGGTCGCTGATGTCGCGGCAGATCGTGGTCGTACCGATGATGCTGCCGCGCTCGTCGAGCAGCGGTGAGACCAGCGCGGACACCGCGATGCTGTCGCCCTTGGCGGTCAGCCGCACGCTGCGGTAGCGGTCCACCCGGCCGCCCAGACGGACCAGTAGGCGTACCTGCTCCTCGTCGGCACGGCGATCGGGCGGGACGATCTCGTCGATGTGCCGGCCGATGATGTCCGAGGCCGGATGGCCGAAGAGCGCCTCGGCACCCGGGTTCCAGGACAGCACCCGGCCGTCCAGGTCGGTGGTCACGATCGCGTCGTGCGAGGACTGCACGATCGAGGCGAGCAGCGACCGGGTACGGGCCGCTTCGCGCTGGGCCGTGTCGTCGCGCAGCACGGCGGTCACGTACGTCTCGCCGTCCGGCGCCGACACCGCGGACAGCGAGATCTCGACCGGGAAGACGCTGCCGTCGCGGCGCAGGCCCCGCAGCGGCAGGCGGCGCAGTGGCTGGTGGGCGCCGGAGAGGTAGGCACCGCGGTGGTCCGGGTGCAGGCCGCGCGCGTCCTCGGGCACCAGGTCGTCGACCGGAAGGCCGACCATGCGGTCCGGGGCGTACCCGAACATGTCGTGGGCCCGGCGGTTGGCCATGGTGATGACGCCGTCCGAGCGGCTCACGATGATCGCATCCGGGGCGGAGTCGATCAGCAGCCCCGGGATCCCGGTTGACTCCACCGATGCCTCCCACCCCTAAAGTACTTCTGTCCGGAAATTTCGGTATGAGGTTGGAGGATTCGGGGAATGGGCGTGAGGTGAGCACCGCACACCCGCCGATCGATCCGAATCGGCCGAGCGCCGCACGCATCTACGACGCCTACCTCGGTGGCACCCACAACTTCGATGCCGACCGGGTCGTGGCCGCGCGCGCCGTCGAACTGCTGCCCGAGACGCCGCAGATCGCGCGCGCCAACCGGGCGTTCCTGCGCCGGGCCGTCCGGTATGCGACCGGCCGCGGCATTCGCCAGTTCCTCGACCTCGGGTCCGGCATCCCGACCGAGCACAACGTGCACGAGGTGGCGCAGGAGCTGGCCCCGGACGCGCGGGTGGTCTACGTCGACCTCGACCCCACCGCGGTGCTCTACGGCCGGCATCTGCTCGGCGAGGACCCGCGTACCGCCGTGGTGCACGGGGACCTGCAGCACCCAGCGGCGATCCTGGCCGAACCCGAGGTCCGGAACCTGCTGGACCTCACCCGGCCGGTGGCGGTCCTGATGGTCGCGGTGCTGCACTTCCTACCGGACGGGCCTGCCATGGACTCGGCCCTGGCCGCCTACCGGGACGCCGCCGCACCCGGCAGCGTGCTGGCCGTCTCGCACCTGACTTCCAGCGGCGATCCGGCCCAGATGGAACGGGTGACCGACCTCTACAACCGCGCCGGCACACCGCTGGTGCCCCGCGACGCAGCGCAGGTGGCGAGGTTCTTCGAGGGGTGGCGGCTGGTCGAGCCGGGCCTGGTGTTCGGGCCGCAGTGGCGCCCGGACGGCGAGCCGGTCAGCGAGCCGGCCCGATACCTGACCCTGGCCGGCGTCGGCGAGAGATAGCGATCCCGGAGTCGGCGGGCCGGTCGTAGCCGTCGCAGCTGTCCTCCGGCTCGACCTCGATCAGGTCCAGCAGGTCCGGGCCGGAGTGGCCGGTGTCGATCGTGCCGCCGATCAGGCCGAGGGCGGCGGCGCAGTTGCGGCCGTATCCCTGCACCATGCGGTCCACCCGCGTCGGGTGTCCGCAGCGGCGGCACGGGCGCATCCGGTCCGGCAACGATGGCTCCCCCACCCCACGATTATCCGGCATCGATCACCGGCCCGCAGGTGGGTGCCGGACCTCTCGCAGCACCCCATGTCCCGGATTGATATAACTTGGCGGCCGTGCGACCGAGTCGTTAGTACGACATATCCGCATTAGGCAGTAGCGGCGTATGCTCGCTTCGCTCGTTAGGTTCGGACGGGAAGTCCCCCTCCAACATAGGAGCAAGTGTGAAAATCGTTCGCCGGCTCGGCCTGTCCCCTCGGGAACGCGGCAGCCTGTCCAACGCCACCTGCCCGGACATCTTCGAGTTGAGCGACGGTAGCTTCGCCGTCATCGGCACCGACCGGACCAGCGAACTCATCTCCCAGTTGCCGGCCGACGCGGCGGTCGCCGACCACGAGAGGATCGTCGTCATCGACCGCGAGACCCTCGTTGCGGCGCGCCGCGACATTCCTCGGCTCCCACGCGGGCGGCAGAGCCCCGAGTGACGGTCGCGAGCTCCTGGTAGACAGCGTCCACCAGATCAGCGGTCAGACGTTCGTCCGAGTGCTCCGGGAGGACGGCCCGGGCCGACTCGGACGCCCGCCAGTATTCACGCATGATCGGACTCTCGGCACTGCGGCGCAATTCAGCGCGCTGCCGCTCGAGCTCGGAGCGTTGATCTCGCAACTCCTTGGCCTGCGTTCTGGCCGTGTTCACGAGAACAGCGAGGCCGAGGAAGCTGATCACAGTACTCAGGGCACCGAACGTCTGACCGACGTTGCTCCACCGTGCCCACGCCTCGGCCTCGCCCTGCCGGCCGACCAGCACGGCCACGCCCACACCGCCGACCAGCGCCATGCCGGTGAGGGCGAGGACCGCGCCACCCCAACCCGCCAGCCGTGTGGCGGTTGCCAGTCGCCGTCCGGATTCCGCGCCGAGGCTCATCACTCCCCCATTCACCGTCGTGAACAGAGTGTCATCACTCAGCAACTGTCCGGAGTCGCGGCGGTATGCTCAGGATTCGCCGACGGCTTCGGCCAGTTCCTGCTTGCTCATGCGGGAGCGACCGGCGACGTCCTGCTCCTTCGCCTTCTCGTAGAGCTCCCGGCGAGTGGCCGCATGGTCCGCCCCGTCCGGCAGGGAACCCATGGTCGCCTCGGCGAAGCGACGCCCCATCTCCTCGCGCTGGGCGTCGTCGAGACGCTCGGCGAGAATGGGCAGCAGATCCTGCTCCTCTTCCTGTACGTGGTGGCGCAACTCGCCCGCGATCGCGGCGACCGTGCCGTCGTAGCCGGGGTCGCCCGGGTCGCCGCGCAGCAGGTTCTTCAGCATCTCCTCGACCTGGTGGTGCTCGGCGACGCCGTCCTTGACCTCGTCGCCCTCCTCGGCCGCGAGATCACGGATGGCCGGGTAGACGAAGCTCTCCTCGGCCTCGGAGTGCGGCAGGAGCAGCCGGGCCACCTCCTGCATGAGTGCTCCCAGGTCGGCGCCGCCCCCCTCGGCCCGGGTGAGCAGCTCCTCGACCTGACGGTGCTGGTCCTTGATGATCTCCACGATGTCCGGCACGATTCCCCCTTGATCTCTGGCAACAGGGGGCGAGATACCCTAAATCGGTCGGATCATCCTTCAGCAAACGCACATCTTCCCCGTCGTACGCTGCGGGAGGACCACGTGAGGGGAGAGCAAGGGTGCAACCGTTCCGGATCTTCAGGATCACCGCGATCGCGGAGGCCTTCTCGTGGACCGGCCTGCTCGTCGGGATGTTCCTGAAGTACGTCACGGAGACCACCGAGGCGGGCGTGTGGCTGTTCGGCCGGCTGCACGGCGGCCTGTTCATCGCCTACATCGCCGCGACGCTGTGGGTGGCGTGGGCCGAGCGCTGGTCGCTGTGGCGGACACTGTTCGGTCTGGCCGCCTCGATCCCACCGCTCACCACGCTGATCTTCGAACGCTGGGTGGCCAGGCGCCGTCCGGCGGCGGAACCCGCGGCCGCCACCGCTTGAGGTTCCGCCGGCGGTGGGGGCGTGTCAGCTGACGCGCCCCCACACGTCACTTCACCGCTATCGGATTGACCGGTGAGCCGACCGCGCCGGTGATCGGCAGCGGGGCGGCGGTCAGCCAGAACTCGTGGACACCGTCGGAGGCGCAGTCCGCCGCGAGAGCGTCCAGATCCCACATCTCGCCCACGAACAGACCGATGTGAGGGATCACCACCTGGTGCAACGGCTGGAACGCGTCGTCGAACTCGTTGGGCCGCACCTCGAAACCCCACGTGTCGGTGGCGATCGCCGCGATCTCCCTGGAGTGCAGCCAGTCGGCGGTGGTGAACGACAGCCCGGGGGCCGGTCCGCCCGCGTAATCGCCCCAACCGTCGCGCCGGGCCCGGGCGAGCTGACCTGTGCGTACCAGGACGATGTCGCCCCGGCCGATCTCGACACCCTCCTTCACGGCCAGCGCGTCGAGATGCTCCGCGGTGATGGCGAAGCCGTCCGGGAGGTCGCCGAAGTCGAGCAGCACCCCGCGCCCGGCGATCACGTCCGCGACCGTCTCGATCCCTGTCCTCGTGTCACCCAGGCTGGTCACCACCTCCCCCGCGGGCCGCCCGTTCCAGGCGACGCCGTGGTCGAAGATGTGGCCGAGCCCGTCCCACTGGGTCGAGCACTGCAGCGGCATCGAGATCACGTCGTCGGCGCCACCGATGCCGTGCGGGAAGCCCTGCACGCCGGCTGCCGCGTCGGTGCCGGTGTCGAGCATGGTGTGCACCGGGTTGGTACGCCGCCGCCAGCCCTTCTGCGGCCCGTTCGCGTCGAACGACTGCGAGAGGGAGAACGAGACACCACGACGGATCAGCGATGCGGCCTGGATCCGCTTGTCGGGGGTCAGGAAGTTCATGGTCCCGCGTACGTCGTCGGCACCCCACCGTCCCCAGTTGGAGCACCGCTCGGCGGCGGCGGCGATGGAGCCCTCCGGATCACTTCTGGAGAACATCAGAGACCCAATCAGCGATGTACGTCTGGACGTGCGCGAAGTGGTCGAGGCCGATGTGCTCGGCTCCGCCCTCCTCCTTCGTGAAGATCCGCAGCTCCCGGCGGGGCGAGTTCACCGCCTGTTCGTAGGAGCGATGCGCGTACGCCAAAGGGATCTGCCTGTCGTTCTCGCCGTGACAGATCAGGAACGGCACGCTGATGTTCTCGACCACGCCGTCGAGGTTGACCGCCTCGGCCTTGGAGATGAACGTGTCGAGGTCGTCCTCACCCCACACCCAGAGCACGTGGTCCCAGTAGTGCGGCACCGGGTTCTCGCCCTCGCGCTCGAGACGGCGCTTCTGGACAGCGCCCCAGTCGTGGTTGGCGCCCCACGCCACACAGAGCGCGAGCCGCTTCTCGAACGCGGCGGCCCGGGGCGCGTAGTAGCCACCGAGCGACCAGCCCACCAGCCCGATCTTCGTGGACTCGACGTCGTCCCTGGTCAGCAGGTAGTCGACGCAGGCCGCGGCCCAGTCCTCGGTCTCTACACGTGCCTTCAGATCGAGGAAGCGCAACGCCTCCCCGCTGCCCGGGCAGTCGACCATCAGCGTGTTGATACCGCGGGCCGCCAGCTCGTGCGCGAAGCCCGACGCGTACATGTGCTCCTTGGTCGAGTCGAGCCCGTTCCACAGGATGATCGTGGGGGCGGGAGAATCCGAGGCCTTCTTGAAGTACGCCGGAAGCAGCGCCCCCTCGAACGGGATCTCCACCCGGGTCGTCGCCGGGTCGATCAGGTCGAAGGCCTTCTGCTGCAGGTCGAGGAGCCGCTGGTAGAACGCCTTGCGGCCGGGTGACCTGGCACTCTGCATGCGCTCGGCCTGGGCCAGGTAGTTGGTGGCGCGCTGATACTTCTGCCCGGCCGTGCGGGTGTGCCCGGCAGCCTCGTCGGCGGCAGCCTGCGACGCCAGGTCCTCGGCCACCGCGGCCCACGACGCCATGAACTCACCCGTCCCGACATCGGCGCCCTGCACGGCCAGCTCCTTGATCGGGCGGCACGCGCGGTCCACCTCGTCGATCAGGCCGCCGCTGTTCAGGGTGGCGACGACGCCGAGGTTCCAGACGTAGTTGCCCGGGAAGTACTCGAACATTCAGTGCTGCCTTTCTGCTCGCGCCCGTGCGGCATCGCGGCGACGGACGCGGGGGAGGTCGTCGGTGGGAGGTGCGGAGGTCACGCGGTTCGTCAGGCTGCCGATGCCCTCGACGGTCAGCGTCACCACGTCGCCGTCCTTCAGCGGGGGCGGGTTCTGCTCACCGTTGCGGCCCCACAGCTCGGCGAGACAGCCCCCGTTGCCGACGGTGCCGGATCCCAGCAGGTCACCGGGCCGCACCACGGAATCCCGGGCGGCGTAGGCGAGCATCGTCTCGAAGGTCCAGCCCATGTTGCTGAGCAGGTCACGGCCGACCTCGACGCCGTTCACGGTCACGTGGCACCACAGGTCGAGGAAGCCTTCGCCGTCCCTGAACGGGTCGAGTTCGTCGGCGGTGACGATCCACGGGCCGATGCTGCTCGCGAAGTCCTTGCCCTTGGCGGGGCCCAGGTTCACCTGCATCTCACGTTTCTGCAGGTCACGAGCAGACCAGTCGTTGAGGATCGTATAGCCGAAGATCGACTCGCCGGCCCCGGCAATCGCGGCGACCTCCAGCTCGAAGTCGCGGTTCACGGACCGGGCCGGAAACGGGACCTCGTCGTCCGGACCGAAGATCCGGTGCGGGTTGGTGAAGTAGAACGTGGGCGCGTCGTACCACGCCTCGGGTACGCCTCCGGAGCCGTCGATACTCCGCCGAACCCCTTCGACGTGCTCCTCGAACGCGACGAAATCCCGGAGAGAGGCGGGCCGCACCGGCGCGAGAAGCCGCACCTCCCGCAGCGGTATGGGCGCTCCGGCTCTCCCGGGAACACCGCCCTCGATGATCGTTCGCATATCCGCGTCGAGCGGGCGGATCGTGTCCCCTTCGACGGCGCCCGTGTGCTCCCGGCCCTCGTGCCGGAACCGTGCGAGCCGCATCAGACCGGAGGGGCGACGAACACGCCGCGGTCGACGTCGTTGAACGACTGCTTGGCGACGAACTCGTTCATCGGGTTCGCGGTCCCCCACTGGTCACTCACCGTGGGATCGGAGAAGTCGTACAGGTGCGGGTGCCAGGTGTCCTCGTCGAGTTCTTCCAGCTCCGTGGTGTACTCGACGGTGTTCCCGTGCGGGTCGAGGAAGTAGCTGAAAGTGTTGTTGCCGGCCATGTGCCGGCCCGGCCCCCACACCTTCTCGACGCCGCCGCGCAGCAGCCGGCCGGTGCCGCGCATGTACTCGTCGATGCCGCGCATCTCGAACGACGCATGGTGCAGCGCGACGTGCGGGCCGCGGGCGATCGCGAGGCTGTGGTGCCAGCGGTTGGTGCGCAGGAACCACATCATCGAACCCATCCGCGGGTGCATGAGGGTGTCGGAGAGCGCGAAGTTCAGGTGCTCGTCGTAGAAGGCGACGGTCGCCTCCGGGTTCGGTGAGTTGATCACCACGTGCGAGAGCTTGACCGGGACGGACTCGCCCTCCTCCAGCTTGCGGTGCTTCCGGACGGCCACGTCGGACGAGACCTCTACGGTACGGCCGTCGATGTCGAAGAAGCGGAAGCCGTACCCGCCGCCCGGTGTTTGCAGTTGACCCGGCTCGTTGATCAGCTTGACCCCGGCACGTCCGAGTCGTTCGGCGAGCGCGTTCACGTCGTTCTCGCCGGCCGCGCCGAACGCGATCAGGTCGAGCCGCTTCTCGTCGGCCTTGCGGAGGCGCACCGAGTACTGCTCGGGCGAGCCGGCCGCCGCGAGGAACGCGACCCCGGAGTCGGTGGTCTCGGCGTCCAGGCCCCACATGTTCGTGTAGAACTCGAGCTGCCGGTCGTAGTCCGGCACCGCCAGGTCGACGTGGCGCAGATGGGTGATGAGGCGTTCGTCGTTCATGTCTCTTCCTTGTGCTCAGGCCGGCTCGGCTCTTCTCCGGCCGGTTCGGCTCTGCTCAGGCCGGCTCGGCTCCGCTCAGGCCGGCTCGGCTCTGCTCAGGCCGGCTCGGCGACCAGGTGCGCGACGCGCGCCATCAGGCCGGGGACGTCGCCGCGCTCGTGCGTGAGCTGCCAGCGGGCGAGTTGCAGGGAGGCCTCGACGACCGTCTTCGCACGGTCGAGGCGGCGGGCGGTGAACTCCTGCCAGAGGGCGTCGGTGAGCGCGTCGTCGCGCAGCAGCAGCTCGGCCAGCACCGACGCGTCCTCGAGGGCCTGGGCGGCGCCCTGCGCCAGGGTGGGCGGGCAGCTGTGCGCGGCGTCGCCGATCAGCACGACGTTGCCGCGGTTCCACGGACCGTCGATGACGTGGCTCTCGAAGACGGTGTAGTTGACCCGGGCCGGGTCGGTCAGGTTCTCCCGGATCTCGTCCCACGGCCCGTGGTACGCCCCGGCCAGCTCCCGCATCGTGGCGAGCGCCTCCTCAGGCGACAGACCGGCCCGGTCCCGCGCGTCCTCGACCAGATAGGCGTACAGGGTGTCCTCGCCGGTCGGGCAGTACCCGGCGATGTAGGCGGGCCCGCCGTAGAACAGGTCGGTCCGGGTCACGCTCGCCGGCCGCTTCGTGAACGTGCGCCAGATGCCCATGCCGACCGGCTGCGGCTCGACGTCGATGCCGAGCTGCCGGCGGGTCCACGAGCGCAGCCCGTCGGCACCGATGACCAGGTCGTAGGCCGCTCTCGACTCGTCCAGCGCGGCCGCTTCCACTCCGAATCGGATCTTGGCGCCTTGTTCCGACGCGCGCTCGATCAGGATCCTCGCGAGTGCCGGCCGGTACATGCCGAGCGTCGCGGGCAGGTCCTCGCCGCCGGTGCGGATGTCGGTGAGCTCGGCGATCAGCGTGCCGGCCGGGTCGGGGGCGCGCAGGCCGAGCGTGTCGAACTCGTACCCCTCGGCCTTGACCTCGTCCCAGACGCCGAGCTGCCGGAGCACCCGCAGCGCGTTTCCCTGGAGCGTGATGCCGGAACCGAGCACCGCCACGTCGGGCTTGGAGTCGATCAGGTCGACCGCGACACCGCCCTCGGCGAGCAGGATCGCGACGGCGGCACCGGCGGCACCTCCGCCGACGACCAGAACATTACGAACTGCCGGCATCGCGGTTTCCCTTCTGTTTCCCTGTGACTGGGCCCACTGTCCCGCGCCGGTGGGACATCAGGGAACCTCGAGTTGCTGATCGTGGTCATAGGCACGGCTTATAGTGGCGCCATGGCGGTCGACCGGGTGCTCGCGAACCTCGATCTCAACCTGCTGGTCACCCTCGACGCCCTGCTCAGGGAGCGGAACGTGACCCGCACGGCGGAGCGGCTCGGGGTCAGCCAGCCTGCCGTGAGCGGGGCGCTCGGGCGGCTGCGCCGGCACTTCGGCGACCAGTTGCTCGTACGGGTCGGGAACCGGTACGACCTGACCCCGCTCGCCGTCCGGGTGGCCGCGCTCACCGGGCCCGCCCTGGCCGGGGTGCGGCGGGTCTTCGACGCCACCGCCGAGTTCGACCCGTCCGGACTGGACCGGGAGTTCACGATCGTCAGCTCGGACTACGCGGCGACGGTCCTGGGACCGCTGATCGCCCAGCGGTTCGCGGCACAGGCCCCGGGCGCACGCCTCCGGTTGCAGCAGACCACGCCGGACGCCGTGGACCACGCCGCCGACACGCTGCGCAGCGCCGACGGGCTGATCATCCCGCACGGGTTCGTCACCGGGCTGCCCTATCTGGACCTCTACAGCGACCGGTGGGTGTGCGTGGTCTCCGGCGACCACCCCGACGTCGGCGACGCGCTCACGATGGAACTGCTCGCCGAACTGCCCTGGGTGGTCATCTTCGACCGGCCCACCGCGTTCGCCCCGGCGTCACGTCAGCTGCGGATGCTCGGCATCGAGGCCCGTGTCGAGGTCGTGGTCGACGGGTTCGCGCAGATGCCGTTCCTGGTCGCCGGCACCCGCCGGGTCGCGCTGCTGCAGGAGCGTCTGGCCCGGCTGGTCGCCCCGGTCGCCGGGATCCGGATGCTGGACTGCCCGTTCGAGGTGGTGCCGGTCGCCGAGGCGTTCTGGTGGAACCCGATCCACCGCAACGACCCGGCCCACATGTGGCTGCGCGACGTGCTCCTGTCCGCCGCCGCCGAACTGCGGCCATCAGCCTGAGTTATGAGGACCATCAGCGGATCCGTCTTCCGCTGATGGTGGGCGTCCGCCCATAGTTCAGGGCCACCACGTGTGACCTGGACCACTCATATGAAGGGCCTCCCATGCCCGCTGTTCTTCAGCGACGAGCCGGCCTGCCGCAGCTCGTCCTCCTGCTCGCCGGCAGCTGCCTGTCCGTCCTCGGCGCGGTCCTCATCGCGCCCGTCCTGCCGCAGATGACCGACCACTTCGCCGGCGTGCCCGGCGCCGACGTGCTGGTGCCGATCGTCCTCACCGTCCCGGCCCTGATCATCGGCCTGACCGCGCCGTTCGCCGGCTTCATCGCCGACCGGATCGACCGCAAGCGGGTACTGATCATCGCGATGGTCGGGTACTCGATCTTCGGGACCGCGCCGCTCTACCTCGACACTCTCGGCTCGATCATCGGCAGCCGGGTCCTCGTCGGACTCTGCGAGGCGGCGATCATGACCTGCTGCACGACGCTGATCGCCGACTACTGGTCCGGGCCGCGGCGCAGCCGCTACCTCGGTCTGCAGACGCTGCTCGCGTCCGTCTCGGCGACCGTGTTCCTCGGCGTCGGCGGGGCGCTCGGCTCGTCCGGGTGGCGGACGCCGTTCTGGCTCTACCTGGCGGCGGTCGCGCTGGCCGTACCGATGGCGCTGTTCATCTGGCAGCCCCCGGCCACCGGTGCCGACGCGCGCGACCTGCCGCCGATCCCGTGGCGTCGCCTGCGCGTGCCGTGCCTGGTCACGCTCGCCGGCGGTGTCGTCTTCTACGCCCTGATCGTCGAGCTGTCGTTCGTCCTCGACGAGGCCGGTGTCACCGCCACGGCCACCATCGGTGCTCTCAGCGCCCTCATGTCGCTGGCCACGGCCATCGCCGCCGGTTCCTTCGCAAAACTTTCCGGCCGTACGCCGCGCGAGCTTCTGCCGGTCGCCTTCGGCCTCGCCGCCGCCGGCTTCCTGGTGATCTGGTCCAGCGGGTCGGTCGCGGTGATCACCGTGGGCGCGGTGATCACCGGTGCCGGGACCGGGCTGCTGCTGCCGGTGCTGGTCACCTGGGCCACGAACGGGCTGACGTTCGCCGAGCGCGGCCGGGGCACCGGGCTGTGGACCGGCACCCTGTTCGTCGGCCAGTTCCTGTCCCCGGTGCTGATCACCGGCCTGTCCGGAGCGGTCGGTGGTCTGCGCCCCGCGCTGGGCGTGCTCGGAATTCTGACCGCGGTCCTGGCGGCCGGCTCGCTCGCGCTGGTCCCACGCAGCGCTCCGGCCCTCAACGTCACCCACGACTGACGCCGCCCGCGTGGTGATCTACGGCTCGACCCCCGCCGCAGATCACCACGCGGGTTGCGGCACCGTTCTGCGTGGTGACCTACGCCCACCAGCCGACCACAGAACACCACGCGGATTGCGGCACCGTGCTGCGTGGTGACCTACGCCCACCAGCCGACCACAGAACACCACGCGGGGTGGGGGTCAGGAGGCGGGCGTGAGGGTTCGGGCGGAGCCGTAGGAGGTGCCGGCGCGGTCGCGTTCGAGCCAGCCCGACTCGACCAGCATGCGGCGGACCGCGGCCACGTCGTCGGCGGCCGGCGCGATCCGTGCGTTGATCTCGGCCTCGGTCAGGACGCCGTCGGCCGCGACGAAGCGGGCGAACATCTCGGCCATCTGCTTGGCACGCTCACTCAGTGTGGGTGGCAGGCTCACCAGGCGACCGTGCGAGAAGTACGACTTGAGCTGTGGGTACTCCGCGAGCAGCGTGCCGATCGGCTGGACCCGGTCGAGTGCCTGGGCCGCCTCGCGCAGCACGCCGTCACGGGCCCGGTAGATCCCGTTGCCGGTGCCGGTGGCCACGCCCGCGCCGACCAGACGACCGAGCAGCTCGCCGACCTCGGACTCCGGCAGATCGAGGTGGATCGACATCTCGAAGATGGTGGCGCCGTCCTTCCCGTGCCTGGCGAGCTCGGCGAACGCCCGCAGGCGAACGGGGTGAGACAGGAGCATCAGCAGGCCGGAGGCGTGCGCGGCTTCGACGGACATCCCCACACCGTAGGCGGGCGCTCCGGCGGCGGCACCCGATTTTGTCATTGACTTATCTCGATCAATACGTGAGGGTGTGGTCAGCACTGCCGCCGGAGCCACGCGGCGCGCGCGAGCCTGGGCAGCTTTCGCGCAGTCCACCGCTGGCGGGCCGTCATGTCCTCAACGACGGCCACGAGCTCAGGAGTGCTGAGTTCACATGCTCAAACCCGTACGCATCAAGTTTCTGATCTCCGGTCTTGTGGCGGCCCTGGCCGCGACTTTCGCCGTCCTCGCCGTGCACACCGGCCCCGCGGCCGCGCACGGCAACGTCGTCGGACCGGCCTCCCGCAACTACGGCTGCTTCGAGCGCTGGGGCTCCAAGTTCCAGGACCCGGCCATGCAGACCGAGGACCCGATGTGCTGGCAGGCCTGGCAGGCCAACCCGAACGCCATGTGGAACTGGAACGGCCTCTACCGCGAGGGTGTGGCCGGCCAGCACGAGACCGCCATCCCGGACGGTCAGCTGTGCAGCGGCGGACACGCCGAGAGCGGCCGGTACAACGCCATGGACGTCGCCGGTGACTGGAAGGCCACGTCGATCGGCAACTCGTTCACGGTCTCGCTGTTCGACGGTGCGCGGCACGGCGCCGACTACATCCGGGTCTACGTGACCAGGGCCGGATACAACCCGGTCACGACCCCGCTCAAATGGTCCGACCTGCAACTGATCAAGACGGTCCCGAACACCCCGGCGGCACAGTGGACGCAGCAGCTGTCCAACGGTGTGCAGATCGACATCCCGGCGAGCGTGTCGGGACGGTCCGGGCGGGCCATGGTCTACACGATCTGGCAGGCGAGCCACTCCGATCAGTCCTACTACTTCTGCAGCGATGTGAACTTCGGCGGTACGACCCAGCCGTCGCCGTCCACGTCCACGCCGGGCTCCCCCTCCCCTTCGACTCCGACCTCCCCGTCACCGTCGGCCTCGGTCTCGACGCCGCCGGTCAACGGCTCCTGCGCCGCCACCCACACGGTGACCTCACAGTGGCAGGGCGGCTACCAGGGCGAGGTCAAGGTGACCGCGGGCAGTGCCGCGATCAAGAGCTGGACGGTGACCCTCACCTACCCCGGCACACCGCCGATCCAGCAGGCGTGGAGCGCGACGCTCACCACCAACGGCAACTCGGCGCAGGCCACCAACGCCTCCTACAACGGCAGCCTGGCGGCGGGCGGTAACGCGACCTTCGGTTTCCTGGCCTCGGGCAGCCCGGTCGCACCCACCCTCACCTGCTCGGCCACCTGACCTTCCCCGAAGCGGTTCGTCTTGTTACAGTGCGGTTAAGTGGGAGCGCTCCCAAGATCCCCCGCCGTCCCCCACAGCAGAACGGAGGCAACCGCAACCCTCCGCGTGGCACGGCTCCGGCCGCGCAGTGCCGTTCACTCCCGGAACGAGGCAGCCCCAACCCCGTTCCCCACCTCCGTCCCCTCGGAGGCGCACCACCCAGCCGTGGTCCCCGCCGCGGCTGATCGCACGACCAGCGGCCCCGGGATATGCAGCCCGGGGCCGCTGCCGGGCGTCCCATCCGGGTCACCCTGGGCATTCCAGCTCGGGCCGACCCCGGGCGTTCCTGTTCGGGGCCCCAAAGTCTTCCTGCCCGGAGTCGCCCCGGCTGCGCCCACCGCTGCCCCGAACCGTGAGACAGCCGCGATCCTCCCGGCTGTGCCTCACCGCCGGACGTGGTTCGGGACGGCGCGATGGTGGCGCGTTCCATAAGAATGCGTCCATGAGTATCCACGGGGAGCTGAGGAACACGGCCGACGTCATCGCCAGACCCGAGGTGCCAACGCCTTCACGGCGAGCGGTTCGCGCGGGGTGGGTCGCGGCGATCGCCGCGACCGCCGGGTTCATGCCGCTGCACGTGGTGTGGGCCGCCGGGATTCCGCTGTTCGCGGACGAGCAGCGGTTCGAGGTGTGGCACGCCGACGGTGGCGCGGCCTATCTCTGGACGTTGAACGCGCTCGCCGTACTGCCGGCCGTGCTGGCGTTCGCGCTCATACGGCGCTGGGGGCTCGAGTTCCCGCGCTGGGTGCCGAGGCTCGCCGGACGGCGGGTGCCCCGGCTGCTGCTCGTCGTTCCGGGGTATGCGCTGGTGGTGGCGCTGAGCGGGTACACGGCTCTCGCCGTGGTGCTGTCGTTCGTCCAGTGGGACTCACCGGAGGTTATCTTCAGCCCGTGGACCGGCGTCTACGGCGTGGTCCACTTCGTCGTGTGGATCAGCGCGCTGGCCGTCGCGACCCACTCCTACGCGAAGCGAACCCGTCCCTGATCTGCTCGAGCCGTGGCGCGATCCCGCCATAGCCAGCACATGGACGAGTCCGGGATGGGAGGCCGGCTGTGCCCTATGGCTGCTTCCAGGCCGGGAAGGGTGCACGAGACAGGGCCGGCCGATCGAATAGCGGGAATGCGGCTTCCCTTTGCGACGCGGTCGATACGGAAGGCCGCAGGCCGGACCATGACTGCGGAATCCCGCGGGCCGGACCTAGGCTGCAGAAAGCCGCACGCTGGACCACCACTGCGGAAGGCCACGGGTTGGACCTCGACCTGCGGAAGGCCGGCGGGTGGTCAGTGGGCTCCGGTTTCGAGGGCTCGGAGCAACGGTGCCAGGTCTTCCGGGTTCTGCACGACCGTGGCCAGGAGAGCTTCGGCCTCGGCGGCGGTCAGGGCCGCCGGGTGGGTGATCCGGGTCAGTGGGACTCGCGCGGCCGTGGCGTGGAACTCGTGGATGAACGGCGCTGTGGAGTTGACGTATCGGAGCGCGATTCGGCCACGCCACTCCAGCGCGACCGCTGTGGGGGTCACCGGGGTAAGGCGGATCCGGTGGTGGGCGGCGTTGTCGTGGCCCAGCAGGTAGATGCCGAAGGCCATGTCCTCGTCGGTGTCGGGCTCGTCGTCCGGGCCCTTGTAGTCGTCGACGGTGAACTCCATCGGGCGCGCCGTGTTCAGCGGGCTGGACGCCGTGGCCGCCAGGAAACCGCTGTGGTCCCAGAACGTCGAGGACAGCGTGCAGCGGTGGTAGTTGGCCCAGACGAACGGCTCGTTCCAGGCGTCCGGGCCCTCGTCGGCGTCCTCGTCCTCGTCCTCCGGGTCGTCCACGTCCGGGTAGCAGTCGCTGACCAGGTGCAGGTCGAACCAGAGACCGGTCTCCGGCTCGAGGCGGGCGGTCCACTCCAGCTCGGCTATGGCGTGGCCATCGGGCCACGGGCTGCCGGGGAAGACGATGAGATCACTCATGCCCTGGAACGGTCTCACGGTCCAGGTCGGCGAGTACGCGCTGGGCGATCCGGAAGGCGGTGTTGGCGGCCGGGACTCCGCAGTAGATCGCGGTTTGCAGGATCAGCTCCTTGATCTCGTCGTCGGTCAACCCGTTGGTGCGGGCTGCCCGTACGTGCATCGCCAGCTCCTCATCGTGTCCGAGTGCGATCAGCGCGGTGAGGGTGATCAGCGATCGTTCGCGGCGCTGCAGGCCGGGGCGGGTCCAGATCTCGCCCCAGGCGTACCGGGTGATCATGTCCTGGAAGTCGCGGGTGAAGGCGGTGGTTCCGGCGGTGGCCCGGTCGACGTGGGCGGGGCCGAGCACCTCGCGGCGGACCCGGATGCCGGCCGCGCGCTCCTCGTCGAAGTGCTGGTCCAGCAGGAACGCCACGAGCTCGGGGTTCTCGGCGGGAGCCTGGTGGCCGACACCGTCGAGGACCACCAGCCGGCCGTCGGGCACTGCCGTGGCGATGGCCGACAGGAGCGCCGGCGGGGTCGGTTTGTCCTCGGCGCCGGCGACGGCCAGAACCGGGGCGGTGATCCCGGCGAGCCGGTCGCGGACGTCGAACCCGGCAAGCGCCTCGCACGCACCGGCGTAGCTCTCGGCGTCGGTCGCGCGCAGGGCGGCGATCAGCGGCTCGGTGCCGGTGAAGCCCGGCGCGAACCAGCGTTCCCGCGAACCGGCGACCACGGCCTCGATGCCCTCGGCCCGGACCAGTTTCGCCCGGTCGTGCCACATCTGCGGTTCGCCGAACTTCGCCGCCGTGCAGAGCAGCACGGCGGCGGTCACGCGGGAGGGAGCGTCGAGCAGCAGCTGCAGGCCGACAGCGCCGCCGAACGAGTCGCCGGCGTAACCGAACGGCTCGCCCGGACGGATTCCGTCCGCCAGCGTGAGCACCTCGCGGGCCAGGCCGGCGACCGTGAACGGACCGGCCGCCGGGGCGCTGCGCCCGTGTCCGGGCAGGTCCCAGCCGACCACGTGGTACCGGCCGCGCAGCCGACCGGCGCAGTCCGCCCACAGCGTCTCGGCGCTGGTCCCGATCGAGGAGCCGAGCAGCAGCAGCGGCCGGTCCGGCGCGTCGGTGAAGGTGGTGGCGGTCAGCACGGACTCTCCTCAGCACGGTCAGCGAGGCCGACGGCGGCGGCCCGGGCCATGGCGGCGTCGATGATCTGGTCGATGGCGCCGGGATAGGGATCGCCGGGTGCCGTCTCCGGGACGATCGAGCGCTGCTCGGCGTCGATGCCGGGGCGGGCGGCGGCCAGGTTGGCGGTCATCCAGGAAGTCTCCACCTGCAGGCCGGCCAGCAGCTCGGCGGTCTGTGCGCCGGCGGTCACGGTGCGGCGGGCCAGCGTACGCAGGGTGGCCCATTCGACGTGCCAGCCGCCGTCCGGGCGTTCGTCGACGGCGGCGGCCGCGGCCGCGTGCACGGTGGCGGCCAGGAACGGCCCGGCCAAGGCTGCCCGGCGGATCAGGATCGACAGGACCGGGTTCTGCTTGTTCGGCATGGCCGACGAGCCGCCACGGCCGGGCACCGTGCCCTCGGACAGCTCGTGCACCTCGGGCCGGGCGCCGACGAGCACGTCGTTGGCGATCCGGCCCCACGCGTCGGTGCAGGTCACGAGGGCGTCGGCGATGCCGGTGAGCGGGGCCCGGGCGGTGTGCCAGGGGTCGCGGAACGGCAGGCCGAGGCTCGCCGCGGCGGTCTCGATCAGGTCGCGGACCACGGCCGGGGAGCCGGTCAGCGCGACCGGTGCGGCCAGGCTGCCGGCGGCGCCGCCGACCTGCGCGGGCAGGTTCGCCGCGGCGGCGAGGCGGTCCCGGGCGTCCAGGACTCCGGTCAGCCAGGAGGCGGCTTTGAGACCGAAGGTGATCGGTACGGCGTACTGGGTCAGAGTCCGGCCGGGCATAGCCGTCTCCCGGTGCTCGTCGGCGAGCCGGGCCAGGGCGGTGGCCTGGGCGGCCAGGTCGGCGCGGATTCGCCCCGCCGCGTCCGACAGGCACAGCACCATGCCCGTGTCGATGACGTCCTGGCTGGTCAAGCCCTTGTGCAGCCACTGCGCCGCGGCCGGGTTGCGGGCCTGCAGGCGGGTACGCAGCAGCTTGAGCAGCGGGATGAGCGGGTTGCCGCCGGCCTCGGCGCCGGCTGCCACGAGCGGGACGTCGTCGGGGCCGATCAGATCCGCCAGATCGTCGCGGGCCTCGGCCGGGGCGACGGCGTGCAGCACGAGCGCGTCCAGCCAGGCGGCTTCGACCCGCACCATCGCCGAGCAGACGGCCGCGTCGGTGAAAAGGTCACCGGCGCGGTCGTCACCGGGCCACAACAGGTCGCTCATCCCGTACCGCCGCAGGGGTTGAAAAGAGGGTTGGGGCGAGCGGGTTTCAGGCCCACGCGTCGGCCAGCCGCGGGTAGGTGAGGAAGATCGTCTCGCCCTCGCCCTGCAGGTGCACGTCGAAGACCAGGCCGCCGGCCTCGCGGGTGGCGATCAGCGTGGACCGCCGGGCCGGATCGACCGCGCTCAGCAGCGTGTCCGCGGCCAGGGCTTCGGCGTCGCCGGGCAGGTACGCGCGGGTGAACAGCCGGTCGAGCAGGCCGCGGGCGAAGACCGTGACGGCGAAGAACGGGGCCTTGCCGGTCTCGGGGGCGCCCGGTTCGAGCGTGGCGAACTGGTAGTGCCCGTCCGGGTCGGTGGCGGCCCGGCCCCAGCCGGTGAAGGTCCAGCCGTCGCGGCGCAGTGAGCCGGGCCGGCGCAGGATGTGGCCCTGCGGGTCGGCCTGCCAGATCTCCAGGACGGCGTCCGGGACCGGGTTGCCGGCGCCGTCGTAGACGTGCCCGTGCAGCCGGACCGCCTTCGGGTGACTCGGCGGGACCAGCTCGTTCATGCCGTCGAACGCAAGGCCCAGGTGGAAGAACGGGCCGACGGTCTGGCCGGGGACGGCGCTCATGCGTTGTCATCCTCAAGATCGGCGACGGCTGAGACGTCGGCTTCGAGCGGGGTGCGGTGGGTGCCGGTGAGCACGATGTCCCAGCGGTATCCGGTGCTCCACTCCGGGGTGGTCACGTCGTGGTCGTACTGGGCGATCAGCAGGTCCCGGGCCTTCGGGTCGGTGATCGACTGGTAGATCGGGTCGAGCGGGAACAACGGGTCGCCCGGGAAGTACATCTGGGTGACGAGGCGCTGGGTGAAGTCGGTGCCGAAGATCGAGAAGTGGATGTGGGCGGGCCGCCAGGCGTTGACGTGGTTGCGCCACGGGTACGGCCCCGGCTTGATCGTCTGGAAGCGGTACGTCCCGTCCGGCCCCGTGAGCATCCGGCCGACCCCGGTGAAGTTCGGGTCGTGCGGGGCCGGGTGCTGGTCGCGCTGGTGCCGGTACCGGCCCGCGGCGTTGGCCTGCCACACCTCGACGAGCTGGTTCGCGACCGGGCGGCCGTCACCGTCGAGGACCCGGCCGGTGACCACGATCCGCTCGCCGATCGGGGTGCCGGCGTGCTGGATGGTCAGGTCGGCCTCGTCGTCGGCGACGTCGCGGTGGCCGAAGACCGGCGCCCACAGCTCGACGGCCTCCGGGTCGATCAGGTGGGCCGGCTGCTTCGGATGCCGCAGGACGCTGCTGCGGTACGGGGGATAGTCGATCTTCGGCTGCGGACCGCCGGGCTGCTGGGCAGCCGCCTCGATCTCCCGGTTGATGTCAGCTTGTGACGACTCCATGTTCACGTTCCGGACGCTAGGCGGTCGCACGGGCTTCGGCGATAAAGTTCTTCCACTGAGCGGAAGGGGGTCGGTGTGGGCGCCACGGTCACCTCTCGTGCGCTGGACATCCTCGGGGCCTTCGACGGCGAGAATCGCAGCCTCACGCTGACCGATCTGGCCCGCCGCGCCGGTCTGCCGCTGGCCACGGCGCACCGGCTGGTCGGCGAGCTGCACCGGTGGGGCGCCCTGGCCCGCGAACCCGGCGGTGAATACGTGATCGGCCGCCGGATCTGGCAACTCGGCCTGCTCGCCCCGGTGCAGAGCGGACTGCGCCAGGCCGCTTCACCATTTTTGCATGATTTGTACGGGACGACGCTCGCCACGGTCCACCTGGGCGTCCGGGACGGCCTGGAGGTGCTGTACGTGGAACGCCTGGCCGGTCACGTGTCGGTTCCCGTGGTCAGCCGGGTCGGGTCACGCCTGCCCATGCACGCCACCGGAGTCGGGAAGGTGCTGCTCGCGTACGCCCCCGAGGAGGTGCGCCTGGAGGTTCTGCAGAACCTGACCCGGATCACCGCCTACACGGTGACGCAACCGGCCCGCCTGCTGGAACAGCTGCGCCGGGTCCGGGCCGAGGGCTACGCCACCACGGGCGAGGAGATGAGCCTGGGCGCCTGCTCGGTCGCGGTCCCGGTGCGCAACGGCGACACCGTGGTCGCGGCGCTCGGCATGGTGGTGCCCGACCTGCGCCGCCAGCTCCCCCGCCTCGTCTCGGCGCTGCAGGTGGCGGCGCACGGGATCAGCCGTACCCTCGCTTCCGTTCAGTGGAAATAGGGTCTTGTGCCCCGGCCGGGCGGGACACAACGCTGAGGGCATGCGTACCCAGGTCGCCATCATCGGCGCAGGCCCGGCCGGTCTGCTTCTCTCCCACCTCCTCGCCCAGGGCGGCGTCGAGTCCGTCGTTCTGGAGACCCGCTCGGAGGAGTACGTCGCGGCCCGGATCCGCGCCGGCATCCTGGAGCACTCCAGCGTCGAACTGCTCGAGGCGGCTGGGCTCGGCGCGCGCATCCGGGCGGAGGGCGACGAGCACCGCGGCATCTACCTGCAGTGGCCGGGCGAGCGGCACCACCTGGACTTCGTCGACCTGACCGGGCGCAGCGTGTGGGTGTACGGGCAGACCGAGGTGCAGAAGGATCTGATCGCGGCGCGTCGCGCGGGCGGCCAGGAGATCCACTACGAGGTGTCCGACGTGGCCCTGCACGACGTCGAGGAGCGGCCGTACGTCACCTTCACCGACGTGTCCGGCGCGCCGCAGCGGATCGACGCGGTCGTCATCGCGGGCTGCGACGGCTCCTTCGGGCCCAGCCGGAGCGCCGTCCCCGCCGCTCAGGTCTTCGAACGCGTCTACCCGTACAGCTGGTTCGGGATTCTCGCCGATGTCGCCCCCTCGACCGACGAGCTGATCTACGCGTGGCACCCGGACGGATTCGCCCTGCACTCGATGCGTTCCGAGAGTGTGAGCCGCCTCTACCTGCAGGTTCCCAACGGCACCGACCCGCAGTCGTGGTCCGACGACCGGATCTGGGGCGAACTCTCGAAGCGCCTCGGGCACGGCCAGAACGGCTGGAAGCTCAACCCCGGACCGATCACCGACAAGAGCGTGCTGCCGATGCGCAGTTACGTGCAGACGCCGATGCGGCACGGCGAGCTCTACCTCGCCGGCGACGCCGCGCACATCGTGCCGCCCACCGGCGCCAAGGGCCTCAACCTCGCGATCGCCGACGTGGCGCTGCTCAGCAGGGCACTGATTTCCAAGATCAAGGACAAGGATTCGTCGTACGCCGACGCGTACTCCGACCACGCGCAGCGCCGGGTCTGGCGCTGCACGCATTTCTCCTGGTGGATGACGACCATGCTGCACACCTCGGGCGACCCTTTCGACGCCGAGCTGCAGCTATCACAACTTCGGTGGGTCGCCGGCAGCCGGGCCGGCGCCACCGGACTCGCCGAGAACTACGCCGGACTGCCCATCGGGTACTGAGCCATCGGGTACCGAGCCATCGGGTACCGAGCCGCCGTCCGGCGGGTTGGTGGCCTCGATCGTCGGGGGCGGCGGCGCGTGGTCGACCGCCTCCCGGTAGGTGCCGGTCGGCAGCGTGGACGGGCTGGCGCCGGGCGGGACCTGCCCGTTCGGTGCGGCCGGCTCCCGGGCCAGCAGGCCCTTGGCCAGCGACGCGACGGTCGCCAGGAAGGCCACGTTGAGGGCGCTCTCCCAGTCGAACGTCGTGACGTCGAACGCCCCGGCCACGATCGACCCGGACAGCGACGCCAGGAACGTCTTGGCCAGCCGGGTCAGCAGGTCGGGCCAGAAGGCCAGGTTCGTCTGCTTGGAGAGATACTGGACGGCGGTGAGCAGCAGCGACGCGACGAAAGCGCTGAACGCCAGGGTCAGCGAATACTTCCACGGCAGGTCGATGACCGAGCCGACGCCGCCGGCCAGCAGCGTCGCGAAGAACACCTGGCCGGCAGACCAGCCGGCCCGCTCCACGAAGTCGAGAAGGACCGCACGCCACTTGGGCACAACCTCCGCCATGACATCGACGGTCCTCGCTCTGAAGATCATCGATAATCGCCCGAACGTATCAGTTCTCGCAGGGCCTCCCCGATCCCCGGCGGGACCTGGTAGCGCTTGGTCAACCAGGCGAACGTGAACCGGGCCGCCGCCACATTCCCGGTGTAGCCGGGCACCATCGCGGCGAGCGGCAGCACCTCCACCGGGTAGGCGCGCTCCACCCGCCGGGCCGGTTCGAACGCATCGCGGTACGGCGGCTCGCCGCCGGCCAGCCGGAGCAGGGCGATCACCGCGTCCACCGCGCGGTGCTGGATCAGGCGGGCCGCTGCCAGCCGCTCGCCGCGCAGTTCCCGGTGCAGCCCGGAGTAGAGGCTGACCAGGGCGTCGTTGAGGTGGTACTCCTCGGTGTCGTACGGCGGCCGCGGCACCGGCGCGCCGGAGGTGGCCAGGTCGGGTGGCGCGTCCGGGCGTCGCCACACCGTGCGCGCCCCGGCGAACGGCACCCGGGCCAGCTCGGCGACGGTCAGCACCAGGTACTCGACGAACACCCCGTCGGCGTAGAGCGCCCGCCGTCCGCCGCGCCGATGGGCGAACAGGTAGGTGACCGGCGCCGGCTGTTCCAGCCAGTCCGTGCGGTCCAGGTACCGCCACGTCGCCCCGTCCTCGACGATCACGTAGAAGTCGAGGTCGGAGTGCTCGTCGAGGCGGGCCGGCTGGGCGCCGCACGAGCCGAGGCCGAGCATCGCCACCGTGTCCTTGCGTGCCTTGAGTACCTCGGCGATCTCGTCGAGCCTGCGCAGAACCGGTCTCATCCGTTGAGCATCACCGATCCCGGCCGTCCACCCAAGACTTGACTTCGGGGTGCGAGGATCAACCGGTGAGCCGGGTTCATGTCGTGTACGCGCATCCGTCGCCGGAAAGCTTCACCCGGGAGGTGCTCGACGCGTTTCTGAGCGGCGTCTCGTCGTACACCATCTCGGATCTCTGCCTGATGGGTTTTCCGGCCGTCATGCCGGCTCAGGAGTACGCCCGGGGCGCGGACGATCCGCTTCCCGCCGACGTGGCGGTGGAGCAGGCGGCACTGGAGGCGGCCGACGTGTGGGCGTTCGTCTACCCGGTGTGGTGGGCGGACTGCCCGGCCGTGCTCAAGGGCTGGTTCGACCGGGTGTGGACGGCCGGATGGGCGTACCAACCGATGCGGATGCGTCCCGCCAGGCGGGCGATCGTGCTGTGCACCGCCGGCTACGAGATCGCCGAACTCGAGGCGACCGGCCACTACCAGGCCATGCGCGCGGTGATGCTCGGCGACCGCATCGGCGCCCGGGCCGAGTCGTCGGAGTTCGTGCTGCTGGGCGGGTCGGTCCTGGCCGGCAGCGACCCGGCGGCGTGGGCCGCCCGTAAAGCCGCACACCTGGAACGCGCCGCCGAACTGGGCCGCTCAGTCTCGGGCCGCTCAATCAAGGGTCGCTCGGTCTAGGGTCGCTCGGTCTAGGGTCGCTCGGTGGCAACCGTCGGCAGGATCGTCCGGCTACGACCGGGACGCGGATACGCCTCCGCGGCGGCGGCCAGGCGGGCGGCGTGGTCGCGCTGCTTCTGCCAGTGGCCGTACAGCGCACCTCGCCGCGACAGCCGGTCCACCTCGCGGATCGTCGCCGGATCCACGTCGCCGGGTGGTGCGTCGCGCCACGGGGTGCCGGGCAACGGCATGAACGTGTGGGCGTGGATCCGCGCTCCGAGGTCGGCCAGTTCCCGGGCCAGGCTCAGCGAGTCGGCGACGTCGTCCGCGTTCTCGCCCGGCATCCCGAAGATCATGTCCACATTGATCCGGAACCCCTCCTCGATGCCTAGACGGGCGGCCCGCTTCACCTCCTCGACGCCGTGCCCGCGTTTGGCCGCGTCGAGAACCCGGTCGGAGCCCGACTGGGCACCCACGATGATGTTGTTGTTGTCGCAGTACTTCTTGACCAGGCGCAACGTCTCGCGGGTGACGTGCTCGGGCCGGATCTCACTGGGGAACGATCCGAAGAACACCCGCCCGTTCGGTCCGATCCCCTCCCGGCAGGACGCCAGCAACTCCTCGACGGCGGCCAGGTTCGGCTCGTCGGTCTGGCTGCCGTAGCTCAGCGCCGTCGGCGTGATGAACCGGACGTCGCGCAGTCCACGGGCGCGCATCTGATCGACGTGCCAGCGGACGTTCTCCACGCTGCGGTGACGGAACTTGGCCGAGAACATGAACGGCGTCTGGCAGAACCGGCAGGCATAGATGCAGCCCCTCGTGATCTCGAGGGCGTTGAACTTGTCCCACTTGAGGGCGAAGCCGGGGAAGTCGTCGAGGTCGCGCTGCCTCGCCTTGCCGGTCCTGATCAGCTTGCCGGTGGCGTCCCGGTAGGCCAGGCCGGTGATGCCGGTCGGGTCGCCCTTCGCGTCGACCAGGGACAGCAGGGTCGACTCGCCCTCGCCGATCGCCGCCATGTCCCAGCCCGCGTCGAGCGTCTGCACGGGTTCGGCGGTGGCATGCACTCCCCCGGCAAGGTGGGTGACGTTCGGCCCGTCGGCCAGCGCCCGGATCTGCGCCAACTCCTCAGCCAGAGCGGCCGCGTCCGGCGAATAGAACGACCACAGCACGAGGACCCGGGTGTCACCGGCCTCGCGGATGTACCGGGCGGTCTCCTCAGCGCTCTCGCCCAACCGGACGTCGTATCGGGTGGCGGTCTCGTGCTGGCCCAACGCGCCGAGCAGCGCGTGGAAGCCGTACGTCACCGCCTTGCGGTAGCGCAGCACCAGAACCAGCTCGGGACCACTCATGCGGCGATTTTGTCAGCCGCGGGATCCGCGCCACGGCCGAGGCCGCCTCCGCCACTCGGCATTGCCGCCCTAACCCCGGCGTCCGCACCCAGACGTGCGCATGGTCACCGACGAGGACCCCTGGCAGCCCGACGCTGCGGCCGGTACCGCCACCCGCATCGACCTGGTCCGCGCCTGGTGGACGCTGACCGCCGCCGACCGGGAGGTGCTGGCGCTGGTGGCGTTCGACGGACTGGCCCCCGCACAGGCGGCGGTCGTGCTCGGATGCCGCCGGTCCACGTTCACGATGCGTCTCACCCGCGCCCGGCGGCGGCTGCGAGCCGCCCTCGACGTGGGACGAGGCCCGGCACCTGTCGACGACATACGGGGAAGGCAAGACTCCTGGAGCGAAGCATGACCGACCTGACCACGCTGGACCCGGTACGCCATTGGCGGCCCGACGCCGCCGAGAAGGCGCGCTCTCGGGCATTGATCGACGATGTGGTGTCCGGTGACCTCGCCGCCGTCGCGGCACCAACCCCACGTCCGGCCGGGCGCCGGCTGCTCACCGGCGCTGCCGCGGTCGCGGTCTTGACGGTCGGGGCCGTGGCTGCGTCCGCCCTGCCTGCCCGGCGGCACCCCGCGGGCGTACGCCTCGTGGACGCCCGTCCCGCAGAACTTGACCGGCGCCCAGGTCCTGCCCGAGGCCCGGGCGTGTGCCGAAGGATGGGGCGCGAGCTGGGGACGGGCGCCTGTCGCCTCGGACATCCTGCTCGCCGAACGCCGGGGAACCGCCACCCTGCTGATCACCCGCAAGGGCGACACCGGCGACTTGGTCGCCTGCACCGTCCTCGACCCGGCTACCGGCACCACCGGCGCCGAACTGCTCAACCCGGCCGCCGACACCCCCGCCCCCGAGTCGGTCAGCATCCAGAGCATGGGCTCGACCTCCGGCGACGACGACGTCTGGCATTCCGACGTCATCGGACGGGCCGGCCCGTCCGTCACCGGGGTCGACGTGGTCCTCCCCGACGGCGGCCGCACCATCCAGGCCAGCACCTCCGCCGGCTGGTGGGCCGCCTGGTGGCCGGGCCACCAGGCCGGACAGGCCGACGCCGTACGCATCATCGTGCACACCGCCACCGGCTCCCGCACCTACCGAACCGGCGACCTGTAGCACCGGCGAGCGTTGACGTGAACCGTTCTCGACCGGCCGGCTGCGGGCGGACATCCGCTGACGCCGGCGATCAAAACTTCCGAGGAAACTTCCGGAATTTCCCGGAGGATGGAACACCACGCTGTGGACGCGCTAACACTGAGCGGGAGGAAAATGCCTCTGTTCGGCGTTCGTCGGGCCGTCTTCTACCGGAAATATCTCGGAAGTTATTGCCCGCGGCCGATGTTAACGGGCAACATCGACTGTGTTAAATCTTTCGATGGGAGTCCAGTCACCCGACGGGACGGCTCGGGCACTGGCCAGGTAAGGAGGCCACGATGGTGGAGAGAGCCCCGCTCCATCGCGCCGGGATCCGGCGGACAAGCTCAGTAAGGGTCAAGGCTCTGGCCGTCATCGCCACCAGCGTCGTGGCATTGGCCACGGCCGCTATGGTGATGCCGGCCGCGAACGCCGCGGAGAGCACGCTCGGCGCCGCCGCCAAGCAGTCGAACCGCTACTTCGGTACGGCCCTCGCCGCCGGCCGGCTGAGCAACTCGACCTACAGCACGATCGCCGCGCGCGAGTTCAACATGATCACGGCCGAGAACGAGATGAAGCCGGACGCCACTCAGCCGAACCGGGGGCAGTTCACCTTCAACTCCGGTGACCAGATCTACAACTGGGCGACCCAGCGTGGCATCCCGGTGCGCGGCCACACCCTGGCCTGGCATGCCCAGCAGCCGGGCTGGATGCAGAGTCTCAGCGGCAGCTCCCTGCGTCAGGCGATGATCGAGCACATCAACGGCGTGATGGCCCACTACCGGGGCAAGCTGCACTCGTGGGACGTCGTGAACGAGGCGTTCAACGAGGACGGCAGCCGGCGTTCGTCCAATCTGCAGGGCACCGGCAACGACTGGATCGAGGTGGCATTCCGCACAGCGCGGGCCGCCGACCCGTCGACCAAGCTCTGCTACAACGACTACAACATCGAGAACTGGTCGTACGGGAAGACGCAGGGTGTCTACCGCATGATCCAGGACTTCAAGTCCCGTGGTGTGCCGATCGACTGCGTGGGCCTGCAGACCCACTTCACCGGTGGCAGTTCGCTGCCCAGCAACTTCCAGACCACGCTGTCGAGCTTCGCCGCCCTCGGTGTGGACGTGCTGCTCACCGAGGTCGACGTCACCAACGCCTCGACCAGCCAGTACGCGGGCTTGACCCAGGCCTGCCTGAACGTGCCGCGTTGCATCGGCATCACCGTGTGGGGCGTGCGTGACAGCGACTCGTGGCGCTCCGGCGAGAGCCCGCTGCTGTTCGACGGCAACGGCAACAAGAAGGCCGCGTACAACTCGGTGCTCAACGTCCTGAACAGCGTCAACCCGAACCCGTCGTCGCCGGGCCCGTCGAACCCGGGCACGCCGGGCGGCTCGGGCACGATCGCCGGGGTGCAGTCCGGGCGGTGCATCGACGTGCCGAACGCGTCGCAGACCAACGGCACCCGGGTACAGCTCTACGACTGCCACAGCCAGACCCAGCAGCGGTGGACCTATACCGCCGGCAAGCAGCTGCAGGTGTACGGGAGCAAGTGCCTCGACGCGAACGCGGCGGCCACGGCCAACGGCACCGCCGTGATCATCTGGGACTGCAACGGCCAGGCCAACCAGCAGTGGAACGTCAACTCCAACGGCACCATCAGCGGCGCACAGTCCGGTCGTTGCCTGGACGTGTGGGGCACGGCCAACGGCCAGCAGATCCAGCTGTACGACTGCCACGGCCAGACCAACCAGCAGTGGCGGACCAACTTCGGCAGTGGCTCCAGCTCCTCACCCTCGGCCTCGGCCTCGCCGTCGCAGTCCTCGGGTCAGTCGTGCTCGCTGCCGTCGTCGTACCGCTGGTCGTCGACCGGTGTGCTGGCCAACCCGCAGAACGGGTGGGTGTCGCTGAAGGACTTCACCAGTGTCGTCCACAACGGCAAGCACCTGGTCTACGGGTCGTATGTCAACAGCAGCGGCCAGTACAGCTCGATGAACTTCACCCCGTTCACGAACTGGTCCGACATGGCCTCGGCCGGCCAGAACGGGATGAGCCAGGGCACCGTGGCGCCCACGCTGCTGTACTTCGCGCCGAAGAACATCTGGGTGCTGGCGTACCAGTGGGGACCGACCTCGTTCAGCTACAAGACGTCGAGCGACCCGACGAACGCCAACGGCTGGTCCTCGGCGCAGACGCTCTCCACCGCCACGCTCCCCGACGCCCCGTACGGCGTGATCGACCAGACCCTGATCGGTGATGACCAGAACATGTACCTGTTCTTCGCCGGGGACAACGGCAAGATCTACCGCCAGAGCATGCCGATCGGAAACTTCCCGGGCAGCTTCGGCTCGAGCTACACGACCATCATGACCGACACGAGAGAAAACCTGTTCGAAGGCGTCGAGGTTTACAAGGTGGCGGGCCAGAACCAGTACCTGATGATCGTCGAGGCGATCGGGAGCCAGGGGCGCTACTTCCGTTCGTTCACGTCCAGCAGCCTGGGCGGTTCGTGGACCCCGCAGGCGGCCAGCGAGAGCAACCCCTTCGCCGGCAAGGCCAACAGCGGCGCCACCTGGACCAACGACATCAGCCACGGTGACCTGGTCCGCTCCAACCCCGACCAGACCAAGACGATCGATCCGTGCAACCTGCAGCTCCTGTACCAGGGCAAGAACCCCAGCGCGGGAGGCGACTACAACCTGCTGCCGTGGCGGCCGGGTGTGCTGACACTGCAGCGCTGACGACCGCAACAAGCTCCACCTGCTGACCACTCGGGCGTGTCCGGCGCTGCCAAGGCGCCGGACACGCTCCGCTTTGCCCGGCGGACGCGGACACGTCGGGCCGTCGATCCCGCCGGGCCTCCGGGCGGGCCGCCGCCGTCCGAGGTGTTCCTCGCCGACCCATGGGGCATGTTCCGCCATGCGCCGTTCGCAGTCGGCTACGCGGGTCGCGCGCAGCATGAAACCATTCGCGAGACGGCGGAAAGGAACCATCGGTGCCGAGAACTGCCATGTTCGTGTTCAGCTCGATTCAGGCCACCTTGCTGCTGGCAGTGGTGCTGCTGGGGATCGCTGCCCGCCGCCAACGCGAACTCGCCGACAGACAGGTGGGGCACGGCGGCTCGGTGTTCATCACCGACGAGGTGGACATGGCGGCCGCTGACGCCGAGTCGGCCAATGCGGCAGCGCGGCGGGCGCTGGAGGAGGCCGATCGAGCACACGATCGAGCCCTGTGGGCGTCCACGGCACGCGACATCGCGGAGCAGCGCCACCGGCAGGTGCTCAAGAATGCCGAAGCGGCCGGTCAAACTCGTCAGCTCGTGCAGCGCGCGGCTCTGGCCGCATACCAGCGTGGACAGCTGTCCGTCGACGAACTCAACCGGGTCTGGAGGCACGCTGACATCGCGGCGGAATCCGCTCAACGTCCTGTCGCGGTGCCGCTCGGATGGGAGTCGCGGGTGCATGAGGCCCGGCAACGCTACGAGCAGGCCGCGGCCGCCGCGGCGCGGGCTGAGGAAGAGGCTCAGCGGGCGGCCGTCACCGCCGCGGATCTCGCCGATGCGGCGCGGGCCGCCGAGTCGCTCCTGTCGGCGGCCCGGCACTCCGCGAACATCGGCCTGGTCGGACTCCTACGGTCGGCCTGGGCCGAACCCGTCGCCCGTTGATGACGTCGTAGGCCAGCCGTACCTCACCGATCACCTGGCTGAACGTCGGCCGGGCCGACGATCAGCCGGCCAGGACCGCTGAGCCGATCGCGTCGATGGGGGCCAAGCGGACTTGGCCCGCGGGACGACATCCCCTACCGAACACACATGTAGAAGTCGAGGTTTGCGACTGGCAGGCGTAGATACAACCCCGGGTGATCTCCAGGGCGTTGAACTTGTCCCACTTGAGGGCGTCGTTGAGGTCGCGTCACTCGGCATCACGCCGCAGGCCCCGGCGTCCCGTACGGCCCGGCGAACGGCGTGGACTGCCCGGCCCGCCGGGCAGTCCACGGTGGCGGTTCGTCAGGGACGGTGGCGCAGGGCGAGCCGGAAGGTTCCCTCGCCGACGCCGGTGAGTGTGCGGGTGTACTGCCTCAGGTACGTGTCGAGGAACGGCGACCGGTCACCCTGGGTCGGCACGTCGAACCGGGGGTTCTGCAGCGCCAGGTTCAGCCGTGCGCGGGTGATCTCGATCGTGTTGCCGCTCGGGGTGTCTCGCCAGCTCCCGCTGCCGATCGTCCCGATCTGGACACCCAGCTGGTGGCCCGCCTCGAGGGTCCAGTCCGTGGATTTCAGGTCGAACGCGACGCGGCCCGCTCGTTCGATCAGCGCCACGTTCTCGTCGAACATCACCGCGGTTCCGTCCGGGGCGACGTCCCACAGCCGCACCATGATGTTGCCCGGCGCGCTCGCGTGCGACGTGATCTGCGGGGTGCCGGTGATCCGCAGCCGCGACGCGACCGGCGTGGACCAGGTGAAATAGCTGCCCGCGGCCGCCAGCGCGAGGCCCTTGGCGGCGGGCGGGGCGGGATCGGTGTAGTGCTCCATGTCCCACTCCTGACCGGCGGGCACGGCCAGTGTCGAGGCGAGGCCGTCGTCGACGTACTGACCGTCGGCCAGGGCCGCGCTGGTGTGGGAGGACGGCGTCGGCCACGTTTTCTGTGCGCGCCACGCGCCGGTGTTGTCCTCGACGGCGTACGCCGGGTCGTGCACCGCCGGGCGGATGCCCTTCAGGTAGCGGTCGTAGAAGCGCATGACCTCGTCGAAGAACCCGGCGCGACCCATGAGCAGCTGACCCTGGTCGTTGGTCTCGTTGCCGCGGACGTGTTCCCACTGCCCCAGCCAGCCCCGCTCGACACCCTGGTGGTTGTCGAGGAATTCCTGCATGTCCTCGGGCTTGGTGTTGTTCTCGATGAAGCCCTGCGTGACGAAGAGCGGGGTGTTCGTGCCCTTGGCCTGAGCCGCGAGGTTCCGGGCGCGCCAGTAGGCCGAGTCGGGATCGGGGTTGTTGTTGTTCGTGAGGTTGTCGGCGAGGCACTCGGGGTGGCTCTGCTCGTACTGAGCGTTGGCCCGGTAGCGGTCGGTGTCGTCGGGCAGCGGCGCCATCGTGGCGATGCTGTTGTAGGCGTTCGGGGTGCCGGTCACGTTGGGACGGGGAACCCGGTTGCTGAACAGGTAGTTGTACATGTCCCACACCGGCTCCTGGGCAACGACGGCCTTCAGGGCCGGCAGGCGCAGGTTGTTGCCGACGAGCCCGGTGACGGCGTCGTACGACTTGCCGTACATGCCCACCTTGCCGGTCGACCACGGCTGTTTCGCCGCCCACTGGATCGCGGCCTTGACGTCGGCCTGCTCACCGGGACCCACCCAGTCGAGGCAGCCGGTGCTTCCGCCGAAGCCGCGCAGGTCGACCATGACGTAGGTGTAGCCGCGGGCGAAGAGCCCGGTACCGCTGGTGAAGTCGGCGAAGCGGCTGGACGGGCCGGTACGGGTCCACCCCTCCGGGCCGGTCTGGCCCGCGTGGCTGAAGTACGAGCTGACGGCGAGGATCACCGGCGTCCGGGCATGCGACGGCAGGTGCGTCGGCCGCAGGACGTCGGCGTGGAGCTCGACGCCGCTGTTGTCGGCGGAGGGGAAGTAGGCCTCCGTCCACACCGCACCTTCCGGCACGCGGGGGTTCTCCTCGTGGGTGACGCCCGGTGGCGCGACAGCGGCGGCGGTCGCCGGGCTGCCCACCGCGAGAGTGGCAATCGTGATCAGCGCGCCGGCTGCGGCTGCTGCCCGTCTGCGTAGGTTCATCCGATCTCCAAGAATCGACTAGCCATTGAGTGGCGTCGATAAGTTTGCCAGGATGACGCCATGACGACGGGGCGACGGTTGTTCTCGGCACTGTCCATAGCGGCGCTGGTGGTGGCCGGCGCCGTCAACGCCGCACCGGCGACGGCCGCACCGCCGCCCGTGGATCCGGACACGCCGTGGCGCATGCGGCACTGGCCGCAGACCCAGCCCTGGCAGCTCGACGAGGCGGTCACCCTGGGCGGCCCGGCAGGCGCGCCGCAACCGATCGACCCCCAGCACTACGAGCTGCCGGACACGATGACCTGGGACGACTACCGGGCCGTGCCGGGCACCGACTGGGCCGACCCGTCGGTACGCGGCTCGGAACGCACCTTCAACGGGGCGCTGGTGCTGGTCGACTACCCGAACCAGCCGTTCGTGGTCACTCAGCCGGCGAACTCGACGATCTACGGGAACCCGTCCGGCGTACAGAATCTGGATCGTTCCGAAGTGCCGGCGTTCTACCGGGATTTCCTGAACAAGCCGGGGACGCTCAACCGGGGCCACACCATCCACGAATATTGGATGGAGGACTCGAACGGGCGCTTCGGTATCGACCTGAGCGCGTTCGGCGTCTACCGGATGCCGCACTCCAGTCACGAGTACGGCATCGAGAACTCCATGCAGCGCGGACTGGGCTGCCCGGCCGACGACGTGTGCGGGCGTGATCTGCGGGCCGACGCCCGCGCGGCCTGGCTCGCTGCCGTCGGCGAGCAGGAAGCCGCCTCGTACGACTTCGTCTTCTTCCTCTCGGCCGGCCAGGACGAGTCGGCCACCTGGCAGGAGTTCGGCCAGATGAAGTTCACCACCAAGGAGGAGGTCAGCGAGGAGTTCGGCCCGCCGGACGAGTCACTGACGAACTGGAACGCGACCCGTTACGTCGAGTGGACCTCCTGGCAGGCCTCGGCCAACATCTGGCCGAACGCCACCCAGGGCAGCTCACTGCAGGCGGAGAGCTCGGGCATGTCGACGTACGCGCACGAGTTCAGCCACATCCTCGGCATCGGCGACAACTACAACAACCCGTACTCGGTGCCGGCCCGCCGCGATTACAGCGGACCGTGGGAGATGCTGAGCCGCGGCACGTTCAACGGCCCCGGCGGACCGCACAGCCGGTGGCTGATCCCGGGAACCGCGGGCTCGTCGATGGGCGCACAACACATGCTGCGCAACAAGATGAAGCTCGGCATCGTCGACGACACCGCGGTGCTGAAGCTCTCCCGCGCGGCCCTGGCCGAGTCCGGCGTCGTGGTGACCCGGGTGACGGCGCGCGCGGTCGATCCCGGCCCTCACCGCCTGGCCGGTATCAACGTCACCCTGAACGGCGGCGACCGCGGCCCCGCCTGCGACACCGCGACGGACCCGTACTGCGACGGCGGCCGCTACGACAACTACACCCTGGAAGTCGTCGACCGGATGGGCTTCGACTCGTTCACCCCGGACTCCGGTGTGCTGCTGGCCAAGACGAAGAACGCGGACTCCGCGCCGTTCATCTGGACGATCGACGCCAACCCGCAGGACATCGACAAGGTCGACTTCGTGCTGCCGGACGGCACGCCGCAGAAGATGACGGTCGGGGACTACCGGCAGCTCTCCGACGCGTTGTTCCACGCCGGCACCGGGTCGGGCAGCCTCTTCGAGTACGCGGACACGGCCAACCGGCTGCACTTCTACGTCCTGGACCGCAAGCGGGACCGGCACGGCGTGCTCTCGTACGAGGTCGCGGTCCGCTCCCTCGACGGCGCGGGGCCGTCGGTCCGCGGGGTGAAGGCGTCGCCGGCCACCGCCCGCCCCGGGCCGTCCGGCTGGGCCCGGTGCACGATTCCGATCCGCAACACCGGCCGGGACGCCGACGTCTTCCGGATCTCCGCGCCGGGCGCGGTGCTGCCCCGGGAGGTCGTCGGGGTGGCGGGCCGTCAGCCGGCCTCGGTCGAGGTGTACGTCAAGGGTGTGCGGGCGGTGGCGGTCGAGGTGAGCTCGGAGAGCGACCCGGGCGCGACCGCCGTGACGTCCTGCACCGTGCGACGGTGACGCCCGGTCACCGGGGCGGGTGCCAGTCGGCGTAGCGGGCCATCGACCGCAGCGCCACGCGAGGCGGTACCACGCGCATCAGGGCGTTGCGGGCGGCCACCGCGGCGGGGTTCTCCAGCTGCTGGCCGTACCGTCCGATCATCCGGGACGCCTTCGCCACCGCCTGGCTGCGGGGCCGGCGCAGCCGGTCGTAGGTGGCCAGGCCGTCCGGGCGATCGGCGACGGCGGCCAGGACCACCGCGTCCTCGAGCGCCTGGTTGGCGCCCTGACCGAGGTTGGGCGTCATGGCGTGGGCGGCGTCGCCGAGAAGAACGACACGCCCTTTCGTGTACGTCCGGAGTGGCTCGTCGAGACACGCGAGATCGTCCTGCAGCACCGTCTCGGTCGCGGCGATCAGCTCCGGGATCGGCTCGTGCCAGCCGCGGAAGCGAGCGTCGACCGGAGCCGTCGGGCCGCCCGGCGCGGCGTTGACGGCGGCGAACCAGTAGACCCGGCCGTCGCCCAGCGGCGCCATGCCGAACTCGGCGCCGGGGCCCCAGGTGATCGCCACGTCGAGATCGCCGGGCCAGGTCGTCACGCCGCGCCATGCGGTCACGCCGACCGGGACCGGCCCGGCCGCCTCGGGCCACAGTGTCCGGCGGACGGCGCTGCGGATGCCGTCCGCGCCGACGACCAGACCGGCATGGATCCTCTCGTCGCCGCCGTCACCGCGATGGGTCACCTCGCCGTCCTCGGTGACGCCGGTGACCTCCGCGCCGGTCCGCACGGTCACGTCGGCCGGCAGCGCCTCGAGCAGGACGCGGTGCAGTTCGGCGCGGTGGATCCCGTACGCCGGGGTGCCGAGCGCGCTTTCCAGCAGGCCGGCCTCGACGCGGGCCAGCCAGCGCCCGTCGGCGCGCCGGGTGCCGCCGGACACGTCGGGCCGGCCGCCACGCCGCACCTCGCCGCCGACACCGAGTTCGTCGAGGCAGCGCAGACCGTTGGCCTGCAGCACCACGCCCGCACCCACCGGACGGAACTCGGGCGCCCGTTCGAGCACCGTCACCCGCCAGCCGGCCCGGGACAGGCCGATGGCCGCACCGAGTCCGCCGATGCCTCCGCCGATCACGACCGCACTGGATGCCATCGTCACTCCTTCTACAGATGTAGAAGCCATACTACAGCTGTAGAAAGGAGTGGTGCCACCGTGCCGACCGACCGCTTCGCGCTGCTGACCGACGCCGCCATCGACGTCCTGGCCGAGGAGGGCATGCGCGGACTGACCCACCGGGCCGTCGACCGCCGGACCGGCCTGCCGGAAGGCACCACCTCCGCCTACTTCCGGACCCGCAAGCAGCTCATCGAGGCCGTCGTGCGGCGCATCGCCGACCTCGACCGGGAGGACCTGCGGGCGGGCCGGCTCCCGGCCGACGGCGACGGCCCGCCGCCCGACCTCACCGACGTCCCCGCGATGGCCGCCGGTATCGCCGCCGTGCTCGACCACTGGATGAGCGGCGGCCGCAACCGCACCCTCGCCCGGTACGCCTGCCTGCTGGAGGCCACCCACCACCCGGAGATCCGGACGATCCTGGCGTACGGCGACGCGTCCCGCGCTCAGTCCCGGGCCATGCTCGCGGCCGCTGGAGCGCCGAACCCCGACCAGGCCGGCGACCATTTCGTCGCCTGCATCGACGGCCTGCTGTTCGACCGCCTGGCCGGCGCGGGAGCCCGTACCGCGCCGCCGCCGGGCACCGCGGCCAACCGCGCCGACCTCACCGCCGCCCTGACCGCCGTGCTGCGCGGCTTCCTCGGCTGACGACCCGGGACTCGTGCGCGTCCACTGTAGATTCGATCTCCACTGATGGCCGGGCCGACGGGAGACTACTGGTCGTGGAAGAGGTCTCGATCCGCTTTCTCAAGGGCGAGGCGGACGCCGGTACGCTGCGCGCGCTCTACGACTCGGTGATCGCGCCGAGTTTCGCGCCGGCCGAACGCGAGCCGTTCGAGAAGCTGCGCCGGGTTCTGGCCGCCGACGAACTGCGCGGGGCGATCGCGGTGAACCCGGACGGCGAGCCGGTCGGCGCGCTGTTCCTGGAGTGGTTCGCCGACATCCGGGTCGCGCTGCTCTGCTACTTCGCGGTCCGGCCCGACCTGCGTGACCGGGGCGTCGGCCGGCGGCTCGTCGCCGTCGCCACCCCGCACTGGCGGGCGGAGCTCGGGCCCCACGTCGTCTTCGCCGAGGCCGGGGATCCCCGCTTCGACACGTCCACCGCCGACTACGGCGACGGTGACGCGCGGCTGCGGCTGTACGCCGGGTTCGGCGCCCGCCGCCTGCCGATCCCCTACCTGATGCCCGAGCTGTCGCCGGGTGCCGGGCGCCTGGCCAACCTGCTGCTGCTCGTGATGGAGGCCGACGACGCGGTGAGCCCGGCACCGGACCGGATCCGGAGCTCGGTCGTCGAGGGTTTCCTGGTGCGCTACTTCGCCCGCCAGGAGGGCACGGTCCGCGAGGACGACCGGCTGCGGTCGCTGCTGGCCGAGTGCCGCCGGGACGAGTTCCTGCCGCTAGGACCGCTCGCTGGAGACTGAGAGCTCGTTGAGCCGGCGGTCGAGGAAACGCCGCTCGGCGCCGTCGCCGGTGAGCTGTCTGGCCCGCAGGTAGGCGGCGCGGGCCTCGCCGGTCCGCCCGAGGCGGCGCAGCAGCTCGGCCCTGGTCGCGTGCAGGTAGCGGAAGTCGCCGAGATCGATCTGGTCGATCATGTGCAGGCCCGCCTCGGGGCCGTCCGTCTCGGCGATCGCGATGGCACGGTTGAGCTCGACGACCGGTGAGCCGGTCAGCCGGGCGAGCTCGGCGTAGAGCCCGGCGATCCGCGGCCAGTCGCACGGCGTCTCGGCGTGCAGCGCGGCGATGGCGGCCTGCAGCACGTACTGGCCACGGCCACCCCGCTCCAGCGCCGACTCGAGTTCGGCCCGCCCCTCGGCGATCCGGGCGGTGTCCCAGAGGGACCGGTCCTGTTCCTCCAGGAGCACGATCTCGCCGTCGCGGAACCGCGCGTCGCGGCGGGAGTCGTGCAGCAGCATCAGTGCCAGCAGCCCGTGCACCTCGGAGTCGCCGGGCAGCAGTCCGGCCAGCGCCCGGGCGAGCCGGATCGCCTCCGCCGCCGGCTCGGCACGGCCGCCGTACCCCTCGTTGAAGATCAGATAGACGACGGCGAGGACCGCGTCCAGGCGCTCACGCAGCAGGTGTGCCGGCGGCACCCGGAACGGGATGCCCGCCGCCCTGATCTTGCGTTTGGCCCGCACCAGCCGCTGCGCCATGGCGGGCGCCGCCACCAGGAAGGCGCGGGCGATCTCCTCGGTGGTCAATCCGCCGAGGGTACGCAGGGTGAGCGCCACCTGCGCGTCGGTGGCGAGCGCCGGATGACAGCAGGTGAAGATGAGCTCCAGACGCTCGTCCGGGAACGTCGTGTCCCGTACCGGCGTCCCGGTGTGATCGTCGGCGATCAGCCGGGCATATCGGGCCGTGAGTGCCCGGTCGCGGCGGATGCGGTCGGTCGCCCGGTTGCGCGCCGTCGTGATGAGCCAGGCCCGTGGGTTGCCGGGCACGCCGTCGCGCGGCCAGCGGGCGGCGGCGATCGCGAAGGCCTCCTGCGCGGCCTCCTCGGCGAGGTCGAAGTCGCCGAGGAGGCCGATCAGCGTCGCCAGAACGCGGCCCCACTCCTCACGAAAGGCCTGTTCGAGCGTCGTGGTCACCAATAGACCTCCGAGGGACGGATCTCGACAGCGCCACCGTGACGCGCGGCCGGTACCCGGGCGGCCACCTCGATGGCGGCGTCGAGGTCGTCGGCCTCGAGGATGAAGAAGCCGCCGATGGCCTCCTTCATCCCGACGAACGGGCCGTCGGTCGTCAGGGTCCGGCCGCCCTCGACGCGCACCGTGGTCGCGTTCTCCGGCAGGCCCAGCGGCGGGCCGGGGGTGACGCCCGGCGTCTCGTTGATGCCCTGGTAGTCGGCGTAGACCTGCTTGCGCTCGTCCTCGCCGAGCGCGGCCTGCCGCTCCTGCGCGGTGCCCTGATAGATCACCATGACGTACTTCATCGTTCTCCTCCTCGGCTTCACCGGATCGTCGCGCAGTCAGACGAACGGCGGGCCCGCAAATCGACACCCGCATCGAAGATTTCCGGCAAGGTCTCCGATCAGCCGGCGGCGAGGCCGGCCTCACGGGCTATCAGACCTGCTTGCGTACGGTTGGCGCAGTCGAGTTTCACCAGCAGCCGGGACACGTGGCCCTTCACGGTGGCCTCGGTGAGGCTGAGACGCGAACCGATCAGCGCGTTCGACAGGCCGTCGCCCAGGCAGGTCAGGACGTCGACCTCGCGCGGAGTCAGGTCGCTGAGCAGGCCGCGCGGGCCCGGTCGCGGCCGGCGTCCTGGCGACCGGCGGCGCTGACCAGGCGCTGGGTCGCCTGCGGGGACAGCACGGTGTGGCCGTCGGCCGCGACCCGGACCAGCCCGATCAGGTCCCCGGGACGGGTCGACTTGAGCAGGAAGCCGGCGGCACCGGCCCGCAACGCCCGCAGCACGTACTCGTCGGCGTCGAAGGTGGTCAGCACCACGACGGCCGGGCGGTGGGTGAGCCGGGCGATCCGGCCGAGCGCGGTGAGCCCGTCGACGCCCGGCATGCGCAGGTCGAGCAGCACCACGTCGGGCCGGTGCCGGATGACGGCCTCCACCGCGGCGGCGCCGTCGAATGCCTCGTCGACGACCCGTACGTCGTCGGTCGCGCCCAGGATCGTGCGCAGGTGGGCGCAGACCATCGGCTCGTCGTCGACCACCACGACGCGGATCACAGGGCTCCCTCCGTCGGTACGTACACCGGCAGGATCGCGGCCACCCGGAAGCCGCCGCCGGACCGGGGACCCGTGGTCAGCTCGCCGTGGACGAGTTCGACCCGCTGCCGGAGGCCGATCAGGCCGCTGCCTGAGCCGGCCGCCGCCAGCACCGGATCGGACGGCCGGACCGGACCGCTGTCGGTCACGCTCAGCCGGATCCGGTCGGCACCGTAGTTCAACTCGACCAGCGCGGTAGCGCCCGGAGCGTGCTTGCGGACGTTGGTGAGCGCCTCCTGGACCAACCGGTACGCGGTCCGCCCGACCACCGGTGAGACGGCCACCGGCACGCCGTCCTCGACCACCTCCACGGCCACACCGACCGACCGCGACTGCGCAACCAGCTCCGACAGGTCGGGAAGCGCCGCCGGGGCCGGGCCGGGGCGGGCCGTCGGCTGTTCGCCGGGCGGTGCCCGGAGCACGCCGACCAGGTCGCGGAGCTCCTCGAGCGCCTGGCACCCGGCGGTGCGGAGCTCCTCGGCCACCCTGCGGGTGTCCTCGTCGGCGGCGGTCACGCCGAGGGCGCCGGCCTGCAGCACCATCAGCGTCACCCGGTGCGTCACCACGTCGTGCATCTCGCGGGCCAGCCGCGCCCGCTCCTCGGCCCGTGCCTGCGCGGCCAGCAGATGCCGCTCCCGTTCGGCGCGTTCGGCGCGTTCGGCCAGGGCGAGCAGCAGCCGCCGCCGGCTCGCCGCCCACAGCCCGAGCAGCGCGGGCACCACGGTCATCAGCAGGCCGAGGGTCAGGACGGTGAGGTGCGGTTCCCACGGCTGGACCCCCAGCAGGGTGACGACGACGATCAGCGCCCAGCCCAGTCGCGGGCGTCGTCCGTGGACGACGGTGGCATAGATGGCGTACGGGCTGGCCAGTGGCGCGACGACCCAGATCGGGTCGACGTCGGCCGCCCAGATGAGGCCGGGTACGAGCAACTGTGGCACCAGTTGCAGGAGCGCGACCGCGGCGAGGGCGCCGAGCAGCGCCTCCGGGGCCCGTCGGCGCAGCACCAGTCCGAGCTGGACGACGCTCTGCACCACGAGCAGCGTCCAGCCGTAGACGGTGTCGAGGTGCCAGTGCCGTACCGCCAGCCACGTGTCGGCCACCGTGACGCTCACCGCCAGCAGCGCGTCCAGGCTGAGGTGGCGCCGGGAGTCCGTCGTCAGCGGCATGGCGACACGATAACGATCACGGCGCCCGGGTCTCGACCGACGAAAGTAGGGGATGGGAGCGCCGGGCACTACTTTCCGGGCTTCTGCGGGCACCCCGTCCCGGGATCAGATGCCGGGCATGACGGTCCTCTCACCAGCGTCCGCAACACCGCCCGCGGCCGGCAGCCGGATCCAGCTGCTCGACGTGCTGCGGGGCGTGGCGATCCTCGGCACCCTCGGCACCAACATCTGGATCTTCACGGATCCCCTCGGCCCGGCCGGGGCGATCGTCGCGCCCGACGGGACCGGCGTGGTGGAGACGCTGCTGCGGACGCTCAGCAACGGCAAGTTCCTCGCCCTGCTCACGCTGCTGTTCGGGGTGGGGCTGGAGCTGCAGTACCGCTCGGCGGAGCGCCGCGGGCGGCGCTGGCCCGGCTGGTACCTGTGGCGGGCCGTCCTGCTGCTGGCCGAGGGGGCGCTGCACTACCTGCTCGTCTTCGAATGGGACGTCCTCATGGCGTACGCCCTGGTCTCGCTCCTGGTGGCCGGCATGGTCGGACGTGGCGACCGGGCGGTCCGCGCGTGCATGGCCGTCGCGGCGGTCCTGCACGTGGCCCTGATCGGCCTGCTCACCGCCGCCGGGGTCGGTGGTGGCGGAGCGGTGCCGGGCGGCACGGATCTGTACTCCACCGGCACCTATCCGGAGCAGGTGGCGGCCCGGATCGAGGGCTGGGGGCTGTACCGGTCGGAGTCCGTCCTGATCATTCCGCTGACGATCCTGCTGTTCCTGGCCGGTTCGCGGCTGATGCGCGCCGGTCTCTTCACCGCGGGAACGGCCGGGCGGGTGCTGCGGCGACGGCTGGCCGTCCTCGGGCTGGGCGCCGGCCTGCCGCTGAACCTGCTCACCGCGTTCGCCGGGCCGCGCTGGTACTTCGCCGACCGGTATCTGTGCGGCCCGCTCGTGGCTCTCGGCCTGATGGCCGTGGTGACCGGTCTGCTGCTGCGGACCGGTGACGGCACCGGGCGCCGGGCGCTGTCCGGGGTCGGTCGTACGGCGCTGTCCTGCTACGTCCTGCAGAACCTGATCTGCGCGGCGCTCTGCTACGGCTGGGGCCTCGGCCTGGCGGCCCGTCTCGACGATCTGCGTCCGTGGTGGCCGCCGGCGGCCTGGGCCGTGGTGTCGGTGACGCTGGTCGCGGGGGCCGGCTGGTGGCTGCGCCGGTTCGACCGGGGGCCGCTGGAGGCCGCCTGGCACTGGGCGTACCGGCTGCCCCAGCGTCGACCCCGCGTCACCGGTTGACGCGGTCAGTCTCTCGTACAGCAGGAAAACGCTTTCCCGTCAAGGTGCGGTTCATAGATTGCGATCATTGCGTTCCATGTATTGACTCGCCGTTCCGTGTAGCAGAACATCCTGTCCACGAAACGTCCCTGTAACGCGGGTCAGGCACCGGAGGGGAGCTCATGTGACCGCGCTCGACTGGGCAATACTCAGCGGCTACTTCGTGGTGATGGTCGGTATCGGCCTGTGGACCAAGAGCCGCGTCCACAACGTCGCCGACTTCTTCACCGCACGGGGCCGGATCCCCTGGTGGCTGGCCGGCATCTCGCATCACATGTCCGGCTACAGCGCGGTCATGTTCGTGGCCTTCGCGGCCGTCGCCTACAACTACGGCCTCGCCATGTACGTGTGGTGGGCCCTCACGATCGGCCTCGGCGTCGGGATCGGCGCCTTCGTCTTCGCGGCCCGATGGAACCGGCTGCGCTCCAAGCACGGGGTGGCGTCCCCGCTGGAGTACCTCGCACGCCGCTACAACCTGCCCACCCAGCAGGCCCTCGCCTACAGCGGCGCGCTGCTCAAGGTCGTCGACATCGCGGCCAAGTGGGTGGCCATCTCGATCCTGCTGCGCGGGTTCGCCGGCGTCCCGATCATCTGGGGCATCCTGATCACCGGCGTCGTCACGCTGGCCTACATCACGCTCGGTGGCCTGTGGGCGGACGTGCTCACCGACTTCGGGCAGTTCGTGATCCAGGGCGTGGCCGGCATCGCGATGTTCTTCGCGTTCCTGGCCCACCTCGGCGGCGTCTCCACACTGTGGACCATGTGGGGTGACCTGCCCGAGGGGCACGGCGATCCGTTCAGCGGCCCGTACACGATGACGTTCTTCCTGGCTCTGCTCTTCATCAAGACGTTCGAGTACAACGGCGGCATGTGGAACCTGGCGCAGCGCTACATGGCCGCGCCGTCCGGTTCGGCGGCCAAGCGGTCCGCCCTGCTGTCCAGCGGGCTGTGGCTGATCTGGCCGCTGATCCTGTTCCTGCCGATGTTCGCGGCACCGCTGATCGTGCCCGGCCTGGCCAACGCCGAGCAGGCGTACGTCGAGCTGGCGAAGACCCTGCTGCCGCCGGGTGTGATCGGCCTGGTGCTGGCCGGCTTCTTCTCGCACACGATGGCGATGGTTTCCTCGGACGCCAACGTGATCTCGTCGGTGGTCACCCGGGACATCGCCCCGGTGCTGGTCAAGGCGGTGCGCAACCTGAGCGAGCGGGCCGAGCTGACCTTCGCGCGGGTCACCACGTTCACCTTCGTGGTGATCAGCATGGTCATCGCGATCAGCACCGAGGGCCAGGGCGTGGTCCTGAAGATCGTGGTGGACCTGGTCGCCGCGACGATGGGCCCGATCTCGATCCCGCTGATGCTCGGCCTGCTGCCGTGGTTCCGGCGCAGCGGCCCCACCGCGGCACTGGTGTCATGGGCGGCCGGCCTGAGCGTCTGGGTCGTGGTCAAGTGGATCCTGGAGGAGACGAGCCAGACCATGGTGGTCGGTGTCCCGCTGGTCACCTCGCTGGTGCTGTACGTGGCGATCGGCCTGCTCAAGCCGGAGCGCACGACCGACCGCGACGACATCATCGACTCGCTGGACACCGATCCGGTGGACGAGCCGAAACCCGCCGCCCTGAGCTGAAGCCGGGAGAACCTATGCAATCACGACCTGCCACGGCACCCGACCAGGTGGCGAGCATGGACACCGAGCGGCTGCGCGGACGGTTCCTCGTGGAGGACCTCTTCGCACCGGGAGAGGTACGGCTGACGTACTCCCACGAGGATCGCATCGTGGTGGGCGGTGTGGCCGGGTCCGCGGATCTGCCCTGCCCGGACCAGCTGCGCTCGGAGTTCTTCCTGGAACGCCGGGAGCTGGGCGTGGTCAACGTCGGTGGACCGGGCGTCGTCACCGTGGACGGCGTCCGGCACGAACTGGCCGCCAAGGAGGTGCTCTACGTGGGGCGCGGCGCCCGGCGGGTGAGCTTCGACGGGCGGTTCTATCTGATCTCGACGCCCGCGCACACCAGCCACCCGACGGTCAAGGCGACGCTCGCGGACGCGGAGCCGGTGCGACTCGGATCGCCCGAGGGCTCCAACGAGCGGACGATCTACAAGTACATCCACCTCAAGGGCATCCAGAGCTGTCAGCTCGTGCTGGGCGTGACGGTCCTCGAGCCGGGCAGCATGTGGAACACCATGCCGTGCCACACCCATGAGCGCCGGACCGAGGTGTACTTCTACTTCGATCTGCCGGAGAACGAGCGGGTGGTGCACCTGATGGGCCGGCCGGACGCGACCCGGAACCTCATCGTGGCGCCGGAACAGGCGGTCATCTCGCCGTACTGGTCGGTGCACTGCGGATTCGGCACCCGTAGCTACGCCTTCGTGTGGGCGATGGGCGGCGAGAACCAGGCCTACGACGACATGGAGCCGGTCGCGATCGGCGAGCTGCGGTGACCGGCCCGCCCGATAGCGACCAGTAGGCTGAATCGGTGGCCAGGGAAGGCAGTTCCATCGACAAGACGCTGGCGGTGCTCGAGGCGCTCGCCGAGCACCACCGCGTCACCGACATCGCGGTGGCCACCGGCGTCTCCAAGTCGACCGTCCACCGGATTCTGCAGGCGCTGGTCACGTGGGGTTTCGCTCGTCCGGACGGCCTGGGCAGCTACGAGCCCGGCCCGCGCATCCTGACGCTGGCCGGCCGGGTGATGCACCGGTTCGACCCGGCCCGTCAGGCGTCGGGCGCATTGCACGCGCTGTGCGAGACCACCGGTTTCACCACGCACTTCGCCATCCGCAGCGTCGACGAGGCGGTCTACGTCGACAAGCAGGAGGGGCGCCGGCCGTACCAGATGCCCTCACGCGTCGGGATGAGCCTCGCGCTGCACACGACGGCCATCGGCAAGGCGATCCTGGCGCAGCTCAGCGACGCCGAGGTGCAGGCGATCTGCCGGCGCACCGGCCTGCCGCAGCGCACGCCGAACACGCTGACCAGCGAGGAGGACCTGCTCACGCATCTGGCCCGGGTCCGCGCCCTGGGGTACGCCGTCGACGACGAGGAGAACGAGCCGGGCATCCGGTGCTTGGGTGCGGCCGTCTTCGACCACACCGGTCAGGTGCTGGGCGGCATCTCGGTCTCCACCCTGGCGCTGGACATGGACATGGCCGGTCTGGAGACGCGGGCGTCCGAGGTCATCGCCGCGGCCCGTGACGTGTCGGCCGCGCTCGGGGCGGTCGCCCCGCTCGCCCACTGAACTGCCCGTTTCAGGCGACACACCGCTTTCGCGAGTCTTCGGCGTTTTCTGATCATTCTGGGATGATCAGGACATCGGAACAGGAAGGCGGGGATCCGAGTGCCGCAACGGTATGGGGACCTGAACCTCCACGACACCGCGCCACGGGCGCTGCGGGTCGTGATGGGCGCGATCGCCGGGTTGTGCGCGGCCACCGCGCTCGCCCACGTCACGCTGGTCTTCCTGCACGTCGCGCCGGTGAATCCGGTCTCCCAGCGCCTGCAGAAGCCGATCCAGGCGTGGGTCTACCCGTTCTTCGAGCAGAACTGGCTGCTGTTCGCACCCAACCCGAACGCGTACAACACGCAGATCTTCGCCCGCACCGGCTGGACGACCGAGACCGGCGAGGGTGCGATGACCGACTGGGTCGACATCAGCACGGCCGACATCGCCGCCACGGAACACAACCCGTACCCCAGCCGGGCCACGCAGGCCATGCTCCGGCGGGCCTGGGTCTCCTACACCACCGCACACGGTGAGGACGACGTGGCGTACGGCGAGTGGTCGCAGATCCGGGCGGAGTACCTGCGCAACATCGCGGTGCAGCGGATCAGGGAGCGCCATCCGCACCGCTTCGAGACGATCCGGCTGAAGGTCGTCACCTCCACGATCGCGCCGCCGGACACCGGCGGCGCCGCCCCGACCGTCCCGGCCGAGCCCGCTACCAGGACTCTGCCCTGGTGGAATGCGACCTCCGATGGCAGTTGACCAGACCTCCCGCGTACTGCCCACACCCGGGAGCACGGAGACCGAGCCGGAACGCTCGACGGCCCGGTGGCTGCGCAACCGGTTCGACCACGGCTACCGCCTCCTGACCGAAGAGCCGCTCTCGCTGTACGCCACGGCGTTCCTGCGTATCGGCTCCGGCCTGCTCTTCATGGTGCTGCTCGTCCGGGAGTTCCCGCACCGCCACCTGATCTGGGGCCCCGAGGCGGCGTTCACCCCGGACCTGGCGCGCCGGATGTTCGACGAGACCGGCTGGTTCAGCGTGCTGACCCTGTCGGACGACCCGCAGTACTTCGAGTTCTGCTACGTGGTGGCGCTGCTGGCCGGGTGCCTGTTCATGCTGGGCTGGCGCACTCGCGCCACCTCGCTGGTGTTCGCGGTGATGGTGGCCTCGTTCTACAGCCGGAACCTGCTCATCACCGACGGTGGTGACAACCTGGCCGTGCTGCTCGCCTTCTACCTCTGCTTCACCGCCTGCGGCCGGGTCTGGTCACTCGACGCGCGCCGGGCACGACGACGCGAGTACGCGGCGTTCCCCGACGTTCCGGGCCCGGCCGGTATGGTCCGCCGGTTCACCGTCACGGTCCTGCACAACTGCGCGCTGCTGGTCATCATGGCGCAGATGTGCATCCTGTACGGCAGCGCCGGCCTCTACAAGGTGCAGGGCAACCTGTGGGCCGACGGGACGGCGCTGCACTACGTGCTCGACACCGAGCTGTTCCGCCCGTGGCCCGCGCTGTCCGACTTCGTGGACGGCCATCAGGTGATGATCGCCATCTCCTGCTACGTCACCGTGCTGGTCCAGGTCGCCTTCCCGTTCAGCCTGTTCAGCAAGCTGAAGTACGTCGTCGTGGGGATCCTGATCGCCATGCACGCGGGCATCGCCGTACTGCTGGGGCTGCCGTTGTTCTCGGCCGTGATGATCCTCGCCGACATGGTGTTCCTGCCCGACCGCTTCTATCGTGCGGCGGCCCGCAAGGGCTCGGCACTCCTCCGCCCCGGCCGGGCTACTCCTCGTCGGTGAACACCACCTCGCGCCGCCGCCGGATCATCGGCAGGGCCGCCAGCACGAGGATCAGCACGGTCAGCACCAGCAGCGACAGCGAGATCGGCCGGGTCAGGAAGACCGTGGCGTCGCCACGCGAGATGATCAGGGCCCGGCGCAGGTTCTCCTCGAGCAACGGCCCGAGCACGAAGCCGAGCAGCAGCGGCGCCGGCTCGCACCCGCACTTGATCAGCACGTAACCCACGATTCCGAAGACCGCGATGGCGTAGACGTCGTACTCGTTCATGCTCAGCGAATAGGTGCCGATCACCGCGAACAGCACGATCATCGGGAACAGCACCTGGTAGGGGATCCGCAACATCCGGACCCAGATTCCGATCAACGGCAGATTCAGCAGTACGAGCAACACGTTGCCGATCCACATGGAGGCGATCAGGCCCCAGAACAGGGCGGGCTCGTCGGTGATCACATTCGGGCCGGGGGTGATGCCGTGCACGATGAACGCCCCGACCATCAGCGCCATCACCGGATGGGCCGGCAGCCCCAGGGTCAGCAGCGGGATGAACGAGGTCTGCGCGGCCGCGTTGTTCGCCGACTCGGGTCCGGCGACTCCCTCGATCGCACCGTGCCCGAACTCCCGGCGCCGCTTCGAGATGCGCTTCTCCACGGCGTACGAGGTGAACGAGGCGAGCACGTGACCGCCGCCGGGCAGCACGCCGAGCGCCGCGCCGAGGCCGGTACCGCGCGCGATCGGGCCGGCGATCCGGCGGCGGTCCTCACGTGTCGGCCAGAGGTTCGTCACGCCGCCGAGCAGGGCCGGGCGGTCCCGCTCGTTCTCCAGGTTGCGCAGGATCTCGGCGATGCCGAACATGCCGACCGCCACCGAGACGAAGTCGATGCCGCCGTACAGCTCGCGCTGGCCGAGGACGAACCGGGGCGTGCCGGTGTAGATGTCCTGCCCGACCGTGCCGAGCAGGATCCCGAGCGCGATCATCGCGAGCGCCTTGAGCGCCGAGCCCCGGGCCAGCGCGATCGACACGACCAGGCCGAACAGCACGAGCGCGAAGTAGTCGGCCGGGCCGAACCGCAACGCGACGTCGGCCAGCGGCGGAGCGGCGACGGCCAGCACGACGGTGGCGACCGTGCCGGCGATGAACGACCCGATCGCGGCGGCCGCCAGGGCCGGTCCCGCCCGCCCCTGCCGGGCCATCTCGTGGCCGTCGAGCGCGGTGACGGCCGCCGACGACTCTCCGGGCAGGTTGATCAGGATGGCCGTCGTCGACCCGCCGTACTGCGCGCCGTAATAGATGCCGGCCAGCATGATCAGCGCGGTGACCGGCTCGAAGTTGAAGGTGATCGGCAGCAGCAGCGCCACCGTGGCGGTCGGGCCGATGCCCGGCAGCACACCGACGGCCGTGCCGAGCAGCACGCCCACGAAGCAGTAGAGGACGTTCTCGATCAGCAGCGCCGTCGAGAAGCCGAGCACCAGGTTGTCGAGGAGATCCACGTCAGAACCCCGGTCCGGCGAGCGGGATCCTCAGCTGCAGCCCCACCACGAAGATCAGCGTGGCGGCCGCGGTCAGGCCGGCGGCCACGGCCAGCGCGGTGAGCGGACGCACCCGCCGGCTGGCCAGCGTGGTGAGCAGGGCGGTCACCGCCGAGGTCGGCACGAACCCGAGGCGCCCGATGAAGAACCCGAAGAACAGCACCGCCGCCGTGATCAGCGCCAGCGCCCGCCACGGGACGCGTCCGAACTCGATCACCTCGCCGGCGATCAGCCCCTTGACGACGATCGCCAGGCCCAGGGCGGCCACGATCGCGCCGATCAGCAGCGGGAAGTAGCCGGGGCCCATCCGCAGCGGGGTCCCCCGGTCGCCTCGGTCGTGGTGGGCACGTCGGGCAGGCTCTCGACCCGCTCGGGCGTGGTGACCGCGTACGCCTTCACCTTGCCGGCCGAGATCTGGCCGCTGGTGTTGGTGGTCTGGTCGCACATGAAGTCGACCTGCCCGCCGACCAGGTCGGTCAGCGCCGGGCCGGTGCCCTGGTACGGAACCTCCTGCAGTTTGACGCCGGTGGCCGACTGGAACAGCAGGCCGCACAGGTGCGAGGCCGCGCCGATGCCGGCGTTGGCGAGGGTGACCTTGGCCGCGTTCGCCTTCACGTACGCGGTCAGGTCAGCCAGCGTCGCGGGCGGGAAGTCCTTGCGGGCCACGACGGTCATCGGCACCTCGGTGACCAGGCCGATCGTCGCGAAGTCCTCGAGCGGCTTGTAGGGGAGGTTCTTGTAGAGGGCCGGCGCGGTGGACATGCCGATGTGATGCATGAGCACCGTGTATCCGTCCGGCTTGTCCTGCGCGACCTGCCCGGCCGCGACCGTGCCGCCGGCGCCCTCGACGTTCTTGACGACGATCTGCCCGCCGAGTGCCTTCGCCATCGGCTCGGCGATCAGCCGCGTGACGGTGTCGGTCGGGCCGCCCGCGCTGAACGGCACGACGATGGTGATGTTCCGGTCCGGGTATCCCCCGCCGCTCCCGGTTCCGCCGCCCTCGGAACAGGCAGCTACGAGAGAGACGGCGGCGAGCGCGGCGACCAGCCGCGGCCTGCTGCTCGTGCTCATGTCCTGGCCTCCTTGCCGGCGCCCACCCCGGCATTCACAGGCATTGATCGATAACCGTATTGACAATTGACGATGATCACTAGGGACCATTCGAGTTCGGGGGCTCCGGCACTCCGTCGTCCGCCGGGCGCGGGCGGTCGTTCCGGGTCCTACGGCGGCACCCGGAGACCGCCCCGCCATCCCCCGCCACGCCCCGCCGCGTCTTGCCACGCCAGGCCCCGCCACCCGCCCGCAAACCGCGGAACACACGCCCGACCTTCGCGTGTGCTCCCGACGCCGCCGGCAACAACGGTGAGGTCACATACTGCGGATCCGTGGGCGCCTGCCGTCGCCCCCATGACGACAGGGCCGCGCGCAGCAGCTACGTGCGACCCCACCGCCGCAACCAGCCCACGCTCCGACAGCAACCGATGGCCTGGACCAGGGAAGGGGGCGACACCCACCACACCGCCCACCCGGGCACCGGACCAAGCTGCCAGCAGGATTCCTTCGGCGACCGTCGCCGTGGTCGCGGAGATCGCGAGGACCAGCGCATGAAACTCGCCGCGGCGGCGCGGTCGGAGAGGTGCGCGAACAAGATGGACCTTCCTTTCGAATCGGTCCGCCCAGTCTTCGCACCGTGTCGTCCGGGGGCTTCCACCCGTGAACGGAACTTCCCGCGGCTCCCCCTCCCCCGGGACTAGCACCGCCGTACGACATCCAGCCTTGCCGATGCTCCCCGACGCCGCTATGTTAATTGAAAATCACACGTTGACGAACTGTGAAACCTGCTCGTAGTGCCCGACCATGAGGTAGGTAAGCGAATGCAGAATCTCAGCAGAAGAGGCGTACTAACCCTTGGCGCCGCGCTCGGCCTGGCCAGCGTTACGGACCCGTCCAAGGCGTGGGCCTGGTCGTCGGCCGGCTCGATCGCCGGGACCGACACCATCACCGACCCGTGGAAGGTCTGGGACGACGCCACCGACCCGCTCGTCGCCTCGATGCTGCAGAACGGCCAGATCCCGGCCGTCAACACGGCGTTCGAGTCATGGGTCAAGAACGGTGACCCGCTGCCGGCCGGGGTGCCCGCCGGCTTGACCACCTACCTGCAGCAGTACAACCGGCTGCCGTCGTGGGCCGACCAGACCAAGCTCAACCGGGCCGCCCAGTTCAACAAACGAATGAGCCTCTACCTCTTCCTTCTGTACGGGCTGGGCAGCGGCATCATGAGCACGGTCATCCCGCGCGAGGCCCGCAACGTGTACTGGTCCGAGGGCGGCGCCGTGATGAAGTCACGCGCGGCCAAGACCTTCACCTACGGCTACGACCTGAGCGCGCTCGACGCCTTCCAGCCCGGCGGGCACTTCATCACCACGTCGAACAAGACGCGGCTCACCCACGCCGCCGTGCGTCACCTGCTGCCGCAGTCCTCGCACTGGCGCGCGGTCACCGACGACACGGACTTCATTCCGATCAGCAACGGCGACATCCTGATCACGTTCCACAGTCTCGGCACGTTCGTGTTCGGAAAGCTGAAGTCGTGGGGCATCCGGATCTCGGCCGCCGAGGAGGACGCCTTCCTGCACATGTGGCAGGTCGCGCTGCACCTGCTCGGGGTGCGTGACGACTTCATCCCGGCGACCTGGGCCGCGGCGAAGGCGCAGTCGAACTACGCGCTCACCCCGCTGCTGGCGCCGACCCCCGAGGGCATCGACCTGGCCGGCATCCTGCTCAACCTGACGTCGGAGATCGATCTGGGCGTCACCCGCGGGTTCCAGCGCGAGTTCGCGCGTTACCTGCTCGGCGACAAGGTCGGCGACTGGCTGAAGCTGCCGCGCGACTACGCCTCGCGGACGGTCATCGAGGTCGGCTGGCCGGCGTACGTGGCGTTCCGGGAGGGCCTGTCGCCGATCATCCCGACGACGTTCTCGCTGTTCGACCGGTTCATCCGCGGTCTGGCGATGCTCTTCCTCAACAACGGCACGTCGCCGACGTACACGCCGATCACCATCCCGACCGGCAACCGGGCCGGAACGTAAAGCGTCTCAGCGGGTGAGGGCGCCGATGACCAGGGCTGTCACGGCGTCACGGTGGCCGGGGGTGTCCTGCCAGCGCAGGGCCCGCCCGGCCTCGACCACCACCCCGAAGCCCGCGTGCACCAGCAGCCGGGCCTGACGCGGGTCCAGCTCGGGACGCGCGAGGCGCAGCTGCTGTTCCCAGACCGCGATGTACTCGCGCTGCGCCAGGATCAGCGGCCGCCGAAGGTCCGCCGGCAGTCCGCGGATCTCGGCCTCGGCCACGCTGTTGAGGGCGTTGTGCTCGAAGCTGTAGGCCACGTACGCGGCGGTCAGCGCGGTGACGGCCCGCTCCGGGCCAGCCGCCTGCTCCAGGCTCCGCTCCACCGCCTGGGCCAGCAGCCCGGCAGCCTGCAGGCACGCGGCCACCAGGATGTCGACCTTGCCGGGGTAGTGCCGGTAGATCGCCGACGGAGCCAGCCCCACCACCTGGGCGATCTGCCCGTTGGTGACGTTGGCGAAGCCGTCCCGGGCGAACAGCGGGACCGCCGCCGCCAGGATCTCGGCCCGCCGGGTCCGCGGGACGGGCTGGGCCGGCAGTTCCACCGAGCGCCCGCTACCCTCGGCAGCAGCCGGGTCGCTCGCCGCGACACCCAGCGCCGACGCCAGCAGCAGATCCTCGATCCGGCGCTGGGCGACCGAGGTGTGGTGCATGGTGATCGACCCGATCGCGCCGAGCGCCGCCACTGCCCGCAGATGCTCGTCGGGCAGCGGGTGCTCGCGCCGCACCGTCTCGGCCACCCGCGACACGACCTGCACGAATTTCGCCCGTAGCAGCCGCCGGTCGGCGCGCTCCAGGTAGCGGGCCTCCCATCGGTACAGCCCTCCGGACGCGCGGTGCGCGACGGTCACCCGGATGAGGGCGGTCAGCACCTCGATGAGCGACGCCTCGGCCGGCTTCTCGTCGAGCGCGGCGACGAGACGGTCCACCATCACGTTCGCGCACTCGGCGAACAGCGCGTACTTGTTCGGGAAGTGCCGGTACAGCGCGGCCGCACTGATGCCCACCCCGGCGGCGATCTCCTCCATCGAGGCGGCGTGGTAGCCGCGCTCGCTGAAGACCTGCCCGGCCGCCTCGACGATCAGCTGCTTACGGTTGTGCGGGCGGGTCGCCGCGGTAGGACCGGCACTCACCGGGACACTCGGACAGGCCGGGACGCTCGAACAGGCCGGGACGCTCGAACAGGCACGGACACCCGGACAGGCACAGGCGGGCACGGCAGCATGCGTGCCAGTCAATCACAGCACTATCAGGCGTCAGCGCCGCACTTTCCGGAAGTGGTGCGCGGTCACACAGGCGCTGACCGACTCACCCAGAGCCTTGCCCTGGACGTCCACGGTCCGGAAGTGGATGCCGCCCACACCCGGGCGCCGCGGACCTCCTTCACCGGCGTACGGGTGGCCGGTGAAGTGGCGGGTCGTGCCGAGGCCTCGCTGTAGGCGCCGATCGGGATCCGGTCGCGGGCGAAGAAGGTGCGCATCGTCGCCATCCGCGGCGATGACACTCACTCGACGTCGCATGGTTCCCCTCCCGGGAACTGTCACATTGATTGATACGAATGCGTCGAGCAGACTATACCGGCCGCCCGCGAAGGTAGGGTCCAGCCGAAACGTTTCCCCAGCTCAAGAAAGTGATTCCGTGAGAGCAGTCCAGATCGCCCAGTACGCGGCAGACCTGTCGCGAGCCACCGCCTTCTACACCGACCTGTTCGGGGCGCCGCCCGTGGCCTCGTTCGAACCACCGGGGCTGGTCTTCTTCGACCTCGGCGGGCAGCGGCTACTGCTGGACCGGGGCGCACCGTCCGCATTGCACTACTACCTGACCGACGATGTGGCGAGCCTCGTGGAGCGCTTGCGCACGGCCGGAATCACGGTGGAGAGCGATCCCCACGTCATCTTCACCCACCACGACGACCGGCTCGGCCCAGCGGGCACCGAGGAGGTCCACGCGTTCGTCCGCGACACCGAGGGCAACCTCGTCGGGCTCATCGAGCACCGCCCGCGCTGATTTCACAGAATGTAACCGAAAACGCTCCCATGTAACGGAAAGTAGATGAGTCCTATACGGTTTCTCGTTGCCTCACCGTAAATTTCGGCTCGCCCTGTTGACCATCAAGGGTGAAGAGAAGATTCTGTTGCGGCGATCACGGAAGATCAGATCCCTTTCCCGTGACCGCGATTCGCGCTGCACCCGCTTCCCCCTCGTTAAAGAAACCTTCCAGTTGTTCGTGGTGAATCGATTGACCGGCCGTGACCACACCCGCGCCGGCAGAGGAGCTGATCGCTTGTCCGTCCAAGCCGAGGACGCCGAGCAGTCCCAGCCGGACGGCGCCCACGTCGGCGCGAAACGGGCCCACCGCTCCCGATTCGGCGGCACGATCCGCCGGCGGGTGGTCCGGACCCTGGCCCTGCCGGTCGCGACCACACTGGTGCTGCTGACGGTGGTGGCCGTCGGCGAGGTCGACAACTACCGCACGGCCGCCGCGACCGCCCGCGCCGTCACCATCGAGCTCGCCGTCCAGGAACTGGTCCAGGACCTGCAGACCGAACGTGGCCTCACCGCAGGCCTTCTCGGTGGCAACGAGAAGTTCCGCACCGAGCTGCTGCCCGCCCGTGACCAGGTCAACCTGCGCCGCGAGGCGGTGGAGCGGCTGATCTCCGACGGCGACGGCGTGGACAGCCGGGTCTCCGCCGCGGTGAAGCAGCTGGACGGCCTCGAAGGGGTCCGCGCCGGCACCGACACCGGCTCCGGCAAGGCGCCGGCCACCTTCGCCTTCTACACCGACCGCATCACCGAGCTCGGCGAGCTCGACCTCGAGATGGACAACTCCGTCGACGAGGAACTGCGCCGGGGTGCGGCCGTCCTCGACGCGCTCGCCGACATCAAGGAGGCCACCGCCCAGGAGCGTGCGTTCCTCAACGGGGTCTTCTCCGCAGGCGGTTTCGAGCAGGGAGAGTTCCTCCAGTTCGCGACCATGCGCGCCACCAAGGACGCGGCCCTGGAGTCGTTCGAGCGCTACGCCAACGGCACCGAGCGGGCCGCCGCCGACTACCTGTTCGACACCGGTGCCGCCCGTGAGGCCGCCTTCTTCGAACAGGTCGCGCTGCAGTCCGCCGACGGTCGTACCCTCCAGGTCAACCCGCAGTCCTGGTGGTCGGCGCACACCACCGTGCTGGACGACATGCTGCAGCTGGAACACCACGTCGGCTCGGTCATCTCGGCCCGCGCCGCGTCGCTGGAGGACACCGCGTCGACCCGTATGGTCGTGCTGCTCGGCGCCGTGCTGCTCTGTCTTGCCGGCTCCATCTGGCTGGCCACGGTCGCGTCGCGGTCGGTGGCCCGGCCGCTGGCCGTCCTGGCCTCCGAGGCCAACCAGCTGGCCATCGTCCAGCTTCCCGAAGCCGTCCACCGCGCGTCGGCCGGCGACAGCACCGCGCCACCCACACCGGTACGCGTGCCTTACGGCGCCAGCGTCGAGGTCCAGCTGGTGGCCGACGCGTTCGACCGGGTGCAGGCCACCGCGTACTCGCTGGCCACCGAGCAGGCGATGCTGCGGCGCACCACCGCCGAGTCGCTGGCCAACCTCGGCCGCCGCAACCAGAACCTTCTCCGCCGCCAGCTCGGCTTCATCACCAAGCTGGAGCGGGAGGAGTCCAGCCCGACCGGCCTGGCGAACCTCTTCGAGCTCGACCACCTGGCCACCCGCATGCGCCGGAACGCGGAGAGCCTGCTGGTCCTGGTCGGCGCGGCCAGCCCGCGGCAGCTGTCCGAGCCGCTCAACGTCAACGACGTGATCCGGGCCGCGGTCTCCGAGGTCGAGGAGTACCGCCGGGTCGCGCTGCGCCGGGTCGACGACGTGCTGGTCACCGGTTCCACGGTCAGCGGCATCGCGCACATGCTGGCCGAGCTCATCGAGAACGGGCTGTCGTTCTCCCCACCGGACGTAGAGGTGGAGATCCACGGCCGCCGGATCGGCGGCACCTACCTGATCGCCGTCACCGACCAGGGCATCGGCATGTCCCCCGCAGACATGGAACGGGCCAACGAGCGCCTGCGCGGCGAGGGCGACTTCATCACCGCGCCAGCCAGGTTCCTCGGCCACTACGTGGTCGGCCGCCTGGCCCAGCAGATGGGCGTGCAGGTGCAGCTCACGCCGTCACCGGTGACCGGTGTGACGGCGCGGATCACGCTGCCCGCCGAGATCCTGTCCGACCAGCAGTCTGTCACGGCCACACCCCGGCCGGCCGCGGCGGCGCCGCGACGGGTCACCGCCACGGTCGAGCAGCCCGAACCGGCGCCGGCACCGGCACCGGCCGCCGCTCCGGCCGCGCCGCTGCGGCTGCCACCGGGCGAGGTCACGCCGTCCCGGCCGTTGCATCCGGCAGCGATCGAGTACGTGGTGGTGCAGGACGGCAACATCCTCGGTGCGTCCGAGGACGGCGGGCCCCGTACCGCGAACGGCTTGCGCAAACGCATCCCTCGCGCACGCCGCACCCAGACTCGGCCGGCCGAGCCGGTCAGCACACCGGCCGACAAGCCGGCACCCGTCCGGGACACTCCGGAGGCGGTACGGGACCGGCTCAACGCACTGCGCGGCGGCATCCAGCGCGGCAGTGCCGAAACAGCGGGGTCGAAGTGACCGGCACCCAAAAATGGCCCCTTGGCAGCAACCTGGAAAGAAGAAAAATGAGCGTTGACACGTCGGCGGATCGGCACCAATTCAACTGGCTGCTCGGCAACTTCGTGCACCAGACGGACGGCGTACGCGACGCGGTGGCGGTGTCCTCCGACGGATTGCTGATCGCCAGCTCGGACGGGCTGAACCGGGCTGAGGCGGACCAGCTGGCCGCCATCGTCTCCAGCCTGGCCAGCCTCGCCCGCAGCGCGTCACGCCGATACGACTTCGACGGACTCAAGCTCATCATGATCGAGATGCACCGGGGCTTCCTGCTGGTCTCGGTCATCGCGGGCGGCAGCTGCCTCGGCGTGGTGTCCGGCAGCGACTGCGATCTCGGCCTGGTGGGCTACGAGATCTCGCTCCTCGCTGAACGTTTCGGTGACCTGCTCACCCCGGCCCTGATCGCAGAGTCCCGGCAACACCTGCCGCGATGAGCGACCCGTCGTGGGGCTCCGAGCCCGACATGATCCCGTACGCCGGCTCCCATCGGCCGTCGTCCGGGCTGCATTCGTCGGACCCGGACGAGGACCCGGTGGTACGCCCCTTCATGCTCACCGGAGGGCGGACCCAGCCGTTGCAGGACGGCCTCCGGATCGAGACCCAGCTGCGCGCGGCCCCTGCCGCTCTGTCGGCGCCCCTGCGCTTCGAGTCACGGCGCATCGTCGAACTCGCGCAGTCGCCGAAGTCGATCGCGGACCTGTCGGCGGCGCTGCGCGCGCCGCTCGCGGTGGTCCGCGTCATCGTCGCCGACCTGATCACGCAGGGCTATCTCTCGGTCGAGGACCAGCCCGGCGAACTCTCCACCAGTTTGATCGAAAGGATCAGGGATCGTGTCCGGGCGCTCTAGGGACCCGTCGACAGCGCCGCACCCCATCGCTGTCAAAATCGTCATCAGTGGCGGTTTCGGTGTCGGCAAGACCACCTTCGTCGGGGCCATCTCGGAAATCGAGCCGCTCGTCACCGAGGCCGAGATGACCGAGAAGTCGATCGGCATCGACGACACCTCCGCGGTGTCCGGCAAGACCACCACCACGGTCGCCCTCGACTTCGGCCGGATCACCCTCGACGACGCGCTGCTGCTCTACCTGTTCGGCACGCCCGGCCAGGACCGGTTCGCGTTCCTCTGGGACGACCTGGTCGACGGCGCCCTGGGCGCGATCGTGCTGGTCGACACACGCCGGATCGAGGACTCGTTCCCGGCGATCGACTACTTCGAGGAGCACGAGATCCCGTTCATCATCGGCGTCAACCGATTCAACGGAGCCCAGCGCTTCGTCCTCGACGAGGTGCGCGACGCGCTCGGGGTCGGGATCGACGTACCCCTGATCGAATGCGACGCCCGGGAACGCGAGTCGGTCAAGAGCGTCCTGGTGGCGCTCACCGAGGAGGTCCTCATCAGGCGGACCGGCCGCGAGCGGGCGGGGTCGACGTGGTGAGGCGGCGGATGGCCCGCGCCCTGGTCGCGCTGAGCCTGGCCACCGTGGCCGGCTGCGCGAGCACCGAGTCGGCGATCGTCGCGCCGCCCGGTGTGCCGGAGCAGACCGGCTGCGACAGGGTCAACATCGCCTCCAACCCCTGGTCCGGGTACTCCGCGAACGTCGCCGTCGTCGGCTACCTGCTCGAGGAGGAACTCGGCTGCGAGGTGTTCACCCACGAGCTGAGCGAGACCGCCTCGTGGGCCGGCCTCAACGACGGCACCATCGACGTGATCCTGGAGAACTGGGGCCACGACGACCTGAAGAAGAAGTACATCGACGGCCAGAAGATCGCCGTCGAACTCGGCCTCACCGGCAACAAGGGTGTTCTCGGCTGGTACGTGCCGCCGTGGATGGCCAAGACGTACCCCGACATCACCGACTGGAAGAAGCTCAACGACTACGCCGAGCTCTTCAAGACCAAGGCCTCCGGCGACAAGGGGCAGTTCCTCGCCGGCGACCCGTCCTTCGTCAGCAACGACGCAGCCCTGATCAAGAACCTCAAACTCGACTACACCCTGGTGTACGCCGGCAGCGAGGACAAACTCATCGCCGCGTTCCGTCGGGCGCAGGCCAACAAGACACCGCTGCTCGGCTACTTCTACGAGCCGCAGTGGCTGCTGTCGGACATCAAGCTCGTACACATCCCGTTGCCGCCGTACACCCCCGGCTGCGACGCCGACCCCGACACGGTGGCCTGCGACTACCAGCCGTACGACCTGGACAAGATCGGCAGGAAGGCGTTCGTCGACTCGGGCAGCCCGGCGGCCACCTTCATCAGGAACTGGACGTGGACCAACGCCGACCAGAACGAGGTCGCCAAGAGCATGACCCAGAACGGCCTCTCCGCCGAGCAGGCGGCCCGCAAGTGGGCCGACAGCCACCGCGACGTGTGGGAGAAGTGGCTTCCCTGATCCACACCGTCCGCGCCGGGGCGTAGGCTCCGGCGCGGCGGAATCACCGAGGCGCTGGTCCTTCCGCGCCTCCCCCTCCGGACTACTCGTCGTCGCCCCAGGTGCCGTCGTCACGAACTCGATAGGTGCGTTTTCCCAGCGTCAGTGTTTCCAGCGCCTCAAGGTAGGTGTCGGCGACGAACCATTCGCCGGCCTGGTCGAGGTCGAACACGCGGCCACGTTCGTCGATCGCGAGAACCGACTCGAAGTTGACCCGGCCGAGCGGAAAGAGCCGCGCTCCGATGATCTCGCTGAACTCGTGGAGCAGGTCGGCCGTGTGCGCCGCGCGATCCGGGAAGATCTCGAAGAGCCGTGAGCGCTGATCAAGACCGGGTGCCCGGCGTCCGATCACGAGCGACCCGGTCTGACCGTAGGCGTCGGCCATCGCGGGAAACATCTCATGACGGAACTCGTGACCCTTGACGGCGACGATGTCCTCCGCCATCAGTTCAGCCATCAAGAGGTTGTCCTCATAGGAAAGCTCAGGAGTCCACCCGCCGTGCACCAGCTCTGCGGCGAGGATGTCGGAGAAACGCGCCGGGTCGGGATTCGGCGCGTCGGGAGCGATGAAGGGATAGAGGCCACCGGTTTTGCCCCACGGCATCAGAGCCAGCTGCGTGAGCACATAGGTGCAGGTCTCACACGGATCGTTCGGCTTGCCCGCGTCCGGATCGCCGGGAGCGTGGATCTGGAAGGTCTCGAACTCCGAGGCCGCGAGTATCTGCCGCGCCTCGTCCAGCGTGACCGGAGGCAGGCCGTCCAGGGCTCGCCGCCGGTCGACGTCGAAGAGCGCGTTGGAGCAGGCGATCAGCTCGGCGTGCCGCTCGGAGCCGCGCACCGTCTCCTGCGCCGTCTGCTCGGCCAGCCGTTCCAGCACCAGCGGATGGTGGTTGAGCTTCTGGTCGCCCTTGGCACCGCGCGCGACATGGACCCGCCCCTCCACGGTGGCGTGGGCGGCGACGCTCGGCGCGACCGAGCGACGGGTCTCGCGGCGCAGCTGAACCTCGGCGTCGGAGGCTCGGGGAGGATCGACGATGTCGCCGCGTTTCTCCCGGTAGATCCGCTGCAGGGTGTCGGCGGGCCAGTTCGGCCATGTCGACGTCCGCCCGGTCTCGCGGTCGATGACCAGCACACCGGCGCCGACCTCGGACGGTGTGAACAGTCGCCGCACCGAGGCGGTCCGCACGGCGAAGCCGAGGTCGAACTCCTCGACGACGGCCCGGTACTCCCGCCCCCTGGCCAGGGACTCGGCACGTGCCAGAGCCGCACCGGCGGCGTCGGCCTCCGCACGGGTGATCATCGCCGCCCTCCTTCCGCCGGGGCCGTCCAGGTGCCGTCGTCATGGATCCGGGCGGCCGGCAGGCCGGTGGCCAGCGCGACGATCGCCTCGTCGAGGGTCTCCCCCACGAACCACTCACCGCCCTGATCCAGGGAGAACACCCGGCCGTGCTCGTCGATCGCGACGATCGCCTCGTCGAAGCCCTCCCGCCCGAGCGGGAACATCCGGGCGCCGACCAGGGCGCCGAGTTCGTGCAACGGGTCGGCGAGGTGGTACAGCCCGCCGCTGCCGAGCTGGAACCACCGGACCCTCTGCGCGACGCCCGGCCCGTTGATCGACAGCCCGGTGTCGTAGAACTCGGCGAACGCCGCCCGCGCGGCCGGGAACGCCTCGAGCGTGAATTCCCCACCCGGCGATCGCTCGATCCGCTCGACCGCCCGCAGGCCGTCGCGTTCGCGCTTCTCCCCGGTGGAAGGCCCCCACCCGTCGGCGGCAAGCGCCCAGGCGACCTCGTCGGGGAACCGGCCGGGTTCGTGATCGAGGCCCGGTGAAGGACGGCCGATCTTCGGGTGGGCCCTGTCGGCGTCCCCGATGACGGTGAGGTCGAGCAGGACGTCGGCGCAGGTGGCGCAGAACGTGGCCGGACGTCCGCCGTACGGATCGCCGCTCTCCCGGATGTGGAACGTCTCGATCCGGCCCTGCCCCAGCAGGGTGCGGGCCTCGCCGAGGGTGAGCGGGTCGAGGCCGGACGCGGCCCGGGTCCGGTCGGCTTCCTGGAGCACATCGGAGACGACCAGCAGTTCCGCGTGCCGCTCCGCACCGCGCGCGGTGTCCTCCGGCGGCACCGCGGCGAGCAGCGCCGCGACGATCCGGTGGTGGCGCAGCTCCTGGTCGCCCTTGGCACCGCGGGCCTGGAACAGACGGCCGCCGAGCGTCAGATGGGCGGCCACCGACGGGGAGACCCGCCGGTACGCCTCACGGCGCAGCTCGGCGACCGGGTCGGAGGTCCGGTGCGATCCGACGGCGGTGTCCCGTCGTTCGGTGTAGCGCCGGTCGAGCTCGGTGGCGGGCGCGGGTGGCCAGTGCGAGAGGCGGCCGGTCTCCCGGTCGATGACCGTGGTCACGTCGGCGCCGGGCTCGGTACGCACCTCCGGCGGCAGGAGCATCGACACCGCGTACCCGAGGGTCAGCTCTTCGACGAAGGGGGTGCAGACGTAGCCCCGCCGGATCGACTGGCGATGAGCCCAGCCGGTGGCGATCTGCTCCGCCTCGGTCAGCGTGATCATCTCGGTCAGCCCCTCCGATTCCCCCGGATTGCAACCTTAGAGCTATCGGACATCGTCACTCGGCGGCGGCCCCGGGCCGGGCCCCGGCTGGTAGGTTCGTCGGGGTCAAATCGCGAGTCCTGGGGAGACAGCCGTGAGCAGACAGGCCGACCGCGACGCGAACCATGCACTTCGCGCCCGCTTCGACGACGTGGCGTCGCAGTACCAGCGCCTGCGTCACGGCCTCGACGACATTCAAGAGCGTCTTTCCCGGCTGGCCGTGACAGCCGAGTCCGCGGACGGCACGGTCCGCGCGACCGTCGGCGCCCGGGGCCAGCTGATCGATCTGCGACTCGACCGGGAGATCTACCGCCGCGGCGACCCCGACGAGCTGGCCCGCACCATTCTGCGCACCGTCGAGCAGGCCGTCGCGAAGACGACCGGCCAGGTGCAGGAGATGGTCGGCGAGTATCTCCCCGCGGGCTCGGCAGCGGCCGGTTTCGTCCGCGACGGGAACTTCGGCAATCTTCTGGCGCGTCAGGACCGGATCATGCGCGAGGCGGGTGACGGCGATGACCGGTGAGCTCTATCTGGACGCGCCGCAGGCCACCGCGGCCGGGCGTGACCTGTCCGCGGCGGGCTCGCAGCTGGCCGGTCTGAGTGCCGGCCCGGTCGCCGAGGTCGCCGCGATGAGCCAGAACCAGCCGTGGGGCAGGGACGAGATCGGCGCGGCCTTCCAGAAGGACTACGGCCCGCTGCTGCAGAAGTTCGTCGAGTCGTTCGGCAAGGTCGCCGGGTACGTCGAGGACCTCGGCGAGGCGGCGGTGCAGTCGGTGGTGGACAACACGGCCGCCGACTCCCGGGCGTCGTCCAACGCGGCGAACTCCTACCGGGCCTGATGCATGACGATCCTGCCGAGCCCGATCCCGCATCCGCTCGACTTCTCCCCCTGGGACCTGCCCGGCTGGGCGTACGAGGCCTTGGAATGGGTGGTCGGCTTCGACTGGCCGGAAGGCAACGAGAAGACCACATGGGACGTAGCCGATCAGTGGTATGAGCTCGTCGGTGCCATGGCCACGCCCAGGGAGGACGCCGCCGACGCTGCTGCCCGGTTCGTCGCGGCCTACGGCGGCAGCGGCAGCGGCACCACGATCGACTCCTTCATCACGGCGTGGAAGGCGGTCGCCGACGGCGACGAGGCCCCACTGAACGCGCTGGTCGCGTTCGCGGCCGAGATGGGCAAGGTCGTCGACGAGTGCGCCCAGGACATCGAGGCGGCCAAACTCGAGGCCTGGATCGAGCTCGGCATCTTCGTCATCGAGCTTATCGGCCTGGCCGTCACCGTCGCGCTCACGCTGGGCGCCGCCTCCCCCGCCGCGGCCGGCATCATCGCCGCGACCCGGATGGCCATCCAGCAGATCTTCAAGCGCCTGATCGCGCAGCTCTCCCGCAAGGCGATCAAGCAGGCGCTCAAGGAGGCCGGTCAGCGGGCCGCCAAGGACCTGCTCACGAAGAAGGGCCTGCAGAACTTCGGCAAGCGTGCTCTGCGGGAAGGCGCGGAGGAGGCCCGTGAGGAGGCCCTGACCAATCTCGCGGTGCAGGGCTATCAGGCCGGTGTCGGCCACTCCGACGGCATCGACCTCGCCGACCTGGGCAGGTCCACCCTGGCAGGCGCCGCGGGCGGCGTCTCGGCGCACGGCGCGAGCATCGGCGCCGGCCACAAGAGCGGCGTCTTCCGCGGAGCCGCCGCCGAGGTCTTCGGCGAGGTGGGCGGCGCGGCCGCGATGGGCGACCTCCCCGGCTTCGAGGAACTCGCCAAGGCCGGCACATCCGGCGCCGCCGGCTCGGCGGTCGGCAACACCCGCCAGTCCTTCCAGGAGATGGGCGCCAACCTCGACGCCGGCAACGGCCTCGAACTCAACGACCTACCGGCAACATCAACATCATCCTCCGGTACGGGTGGGAGCGCCGCCTTCTCCGGCCTCCCCAGCGGGAACGGCGCATCGTCGAACGGTTCCGTGGGCGGCGTCCCGGCCGGCGGCTCCGTCCATGGCGGCGGCTCGTCCGGAGGTTCGTTCGACGGTGGCGGCTCGTCCGGCGCGGCCTCATCCGGTGCGTCCTCTCACAGCGCCGTCTCGTCCGGCGGTGGCGCGCCGACGGTCTCCTCGTTCGTCTCAGCTCCGGCCGACACCTCCGGCGGTGGCTCCTCGACGGTCTCCTCGTTCGTCTCGACCCCGGCCGACACCTCCGTGACCGCGTCGGCCGCCTCCTCGGGCGGTCACTCCGGCGGACAGCCCGCCGCATCGCCGCCGACGGCGGCCCAGCCCGCATCGGCCGTGTCGTCCGAGGGCGCGGTCCAAGTGTCACCGACGATGAGCACGCCTCAGGCGAGCGTCGCCCCGGCGCCCGCGGACGTCACGCTGTCCTCGGTCGCGCCGCCGGTGGATGCTCCCGCACACAGCGGCACCGGCATACAGTCATCGTCGCCGGTCTCCGCCCCGGTGAACGCAGCGCCGGCCGGGAACACGGTGACCAACACACCGGTCGCCCTCGCTCCGGCCACCGGCAGCACCGGCCCCGTCGGCTCGCCGTCGATCGCCACCGCCGGGGCAACGCCCATGGCCGGCTCCACATCGATCACGACCGCCGGACCGGCACACACGGCCGGCCCCACATCGCTCACGACCGCCGGGCCGCCGGCTGCGACCGTCCCGACGTCGCCGAGTTCGCCGAATGCGAACGTCTCCCTCACCGGCGGCGGCCCGGCGACCGTGAATCCCTCGACTCCAGGCCTCGGCACGCCCGCGAGCGGCCCGAGCCCCACCACCCCGTCGAACGGCCCGAATCCCACCACCCCGCCGGTAACCGCGACGACGCCCGGCGGACCGTCGACGGCGGTGACGACGCCACAGGCGCTGGACACCGGCGGCTCACGCACCACCGGGCTGGCCGCCTCCACGACGACCACGACCGGCCCGTCGCCGAGTTCGCCGCCCGGCACCACGTCTCCCGCCACCGGCACACCGACGGCGAACACCCCCTCCCCGCCGAACTCGTCCACCACCGTCCCGACGCAGCCGGGAAGCAATGACCACCGCCCCACACAGGCGGGCCAGCCACGGGCGGACGCGGGGAACAACGTTCTGCCGCTGCCCGGCGGCGCCCACGCGGCGCCTCATCTGACCTACCGCACGCCTGAGCAGGCGCGTCACGAGCAGGAGTACTTCAACCAGTACGACCGCAACAAGCAGGCCGTGGCGAACGACCTCCGCGCCAAGGCGGCAGCTCCGTTCGATGCGGCAATCCGCCATGCTCAGACCGAACAACAGCGCGCGAGACGAGCGGCACTCAAGGCGACGCTCGCCCTCAACTTCAAGCAACGTGACCACCACCGTCGCATGGAAGCCATTCACAGGCAGAAGGAGCTCCATGCGCGAACTCAGCAATCGCTGGCCGCCAATGCCCCGCTGGCTGACCTCGATCTCATAACGAGTCCTTACTACGGGACGGCCAACACCGAGTACGCCCCTCTGACGCGATCCGACCTGCCGGTTCACGGCAGTGACCGGTCCGCTCTCACCGGTAGCGGCAGTCCGGCCAACGCCCGCACGAGCCGGCCGTACGGCAGGCCGGGTGGGCTTCGCGAACCGCTCCGGCTGCACCAGGCCGACCTGGAACTGACGGTGCCGCGGGATCACAACAACATGCCGGTCCGGACTCCGGACCCCCGGGGACCCTTTCTGCGGCTGCTGAACGACGGTGGCCCCAGCGCGGATCCGACGCGCGGCGTCAACTGCCTCGACTGCTCGCTGTCGTTCTACGAGACCTATGTCCACGGCCGCCCGACGGTGTCCGCACCTCGCACCGTCGACGGCTACAGATTCGGCCTTCCCGACCTGCACAGCGGGGAGCTCGGCGGACCGGACCGAGCGGAGCTGGCAACCGGCAGTGCGTTCACCGCCGTGACGCAGCACGACAAGACCAAATCACTCGCCGCGGTCAAGGCGGACACCGACCGCGGGTTCGAAAAGATCATCGACACGCTCCAACGGGGCGGCCACGGGTCGACGGCCATCATCATCAACGTCTGGGAGGGCGGCGGCTCCCATGCGTGGAACGCCGTCAACCATCACGGGTCCATCCTGTTCATCGACCCGCAGAGCGGCGAATACGCCGACGCGACCAACTTCGTGCCCGGTTCGGCGAGGTTCCCCAGCCTCTACGGCCACACCGGAGTCAACGACCGCTCCAACGTGGTCGAGCTCCACACGCTCATGGTCGACGGCCAGGGCAATCCGATGGCGGTCGAGAACACCCCGCACACCGGTTACAACGGCGGTACCACGCCCGTTCCGCCGCCGCCACCACCCCTTCAACATCAGCAGGCCGCACCCCAGCAGCCGCTGCCTCCCCCGCCGCCGATCAACCCCTCCCCGCAGCCGCAGCCGCCGATCAACCCCTCCCCGCAGCCGCCGGCCCCGCCCACCCCCGCGCCCAATCCGCAGCCACCCGGCCCGCGCGTCAGTACTCCGCACACGCCGGATCCGGCTCCGCCGGTCAGTGTCACACCGCAGCCGACGATCGACACCCGGCCGGAGCCGCCCACACCCCCGGTCGACGCAGCGCCGAAGCCGCCCATACCCTCGGTCGACGCGGCGCCGGAGCCGCCCGCGCCTGTGGTCGATGTAGCGCCGGAGACTCCTGCGCCCATCGAGTCGCAGGCCACGCCCGAGCCGGCGCCGCCGGTGCAGCCGCCGACCGTGCGGCCGGTCACCGAGCAGCCGACCGTGGCCGACAGCCAGTCGGAGAGCGGTCCGTCGGACAACGGGCCGTCCGAGAGCGGCCCGTCGGAGAGCGGCCCGTCGGAGAGCGGCCCGTCGGTGACCGCACCTCGGGTGGACGACTTTGGGCGTACGACATCGGAGGAAACGTCTCCCCGGGATGAGCCGGCGCCCTATCGGCAGGATTTTGATCCGCTCGCGGTTCTTGATCCGGTTTCGATGAACGGGCCGGCAGACCGGGACCCGCTCGCGGTGCTGGACCCCAGCAATGATCCGCGGCTCGCGGAAGCGCCGCCGGTGGACAGCCGGGCCGCGGCTGAGCAGCGGGCACGGGACGACTACCACTACGAGAACGACCGGACACGACGGGAGTTCGACGCCGAGTACCGGCAGCGGATGGCGCAGGACCTGCGGAGGCAGGCCGACGCGAGGTTCGAGCAGGCGGAACACCGGCAGGACCCGGTGCGCAACGCGTACGGGCGTGGCGATCTGGCCGAGACCGCCCGCAACGAGCTCGAACGAAACCGGCTGCAGGCCGACGCAGAGTCGCTACGGGACCGGGCGCGGCTCGTGGAGAGTGGTGTCGGCGTCGGCGATGTCGAGCTGACCGGAAATGATTGGGAACGGGTCAACGAGAGCTGGAGTGACCTGGCGCCCGGCCCGGTCGAGGCGGGGGACCGGTCCGCGCTCACCGGCGACGACCGGCCGCGTTCCGTCGACACGACCCGCCGGTACAACCATCGCGGCGGATTGCGGCCGCCGCTACGGATCCACCAGACCGACCTCGAACGTGCCATGCCGCGCGACGCGGACGGCACCGTGATCAGGCAGGCCGATCCGCGGGACGGCGGATGGTTCGGCCTGGTCAACGACGGCGGTCCAGAGGCGGACCCGACCCGTTCGATCAACTGCGGTGACACCGTGCTGTCGCTGTTCGAGACGTACATGCACGGGCGTCCGCGAGTGTCGGCGCCGCGCACGTTCGACGGTTACCAGGACGGCGACCCGACCCGGCCGATCGGCGCTGAGCAGGGCGTCTCGGCCCGGATCGAGGCCACTACCGGCGGACGGTTCGAAGGGCTCACCGACGTGGGCGGCCTCGATCCCGACGACGCCCGGGTGCAGGTGCGGATGGCCGAGATCCGGCTGCGCAGCCATCTGACCGATCTGGGTCACGGTTCGTTCGCCTTCATCACGACCCAGGACCAGGCCGGGCGTACGCACGCGTTCGCGGCCGTGAACCAGAACGGCACGGTCCTCTACCTCGACCCGCAGACGCGTCAGGTCAGTTCGTTCGCTCCGATCCACACGCATTCGGGGCTGGGCGCCCCGTGCGACATCCTGCGGATGGACGCCCTCGTCGTCGACGGCCAGGCCGATCCCCGCCCGCTGACCGCCGGCGCAGACCCCTTCGTCACCGCCGACCCCGCCGGCCCCGGCGGTGATGGGCCGCCGTGGCCGGTCGCCGACTCGGTGGAGGGCACCGCGCGAGGCCGCAGTCTCACACCGCCGAACAAACGGCACACCGTCAGCGGTGCGCGGCGGGGTGAGGTGAAAGCCGACAACACCGTGTACCTGCGAGGATATGAGCACGTCGCAGCCACGGATGTGCAGGCCATCGCGGCGGGACAGGCCGTATGGCACCCCATGGAGCAGCAGTACGAGGTCAACGGACGCCGATACGGCGTCAAGACCACCGGCACGGTCTATCCGATCTCCGGAACCGGTATGGTCCGACTCGACCGGATTGAGTATCAGGCGCTCCAGCAGATAGCCCAGGCGAACGGCGATCTTTCCGCGGCGCCACAACTGCACCGGAACCCGAACTTCCTCCGGAACCCGGACGCTGTCGCCAGGGCCAAAGAGATCTACGACGGGACGTACCAGCCGTGAGTTATCTGTTCTGGCTCCGTGACGAGCCGCATCGAGTGCGCCTTGCCGGCGTTCTCGCTGAGATGCTCTCGCTGCCGGCCGACGCGGTGGATGTCGGCACCACCGAGGACGAGGATCGGAACTGGGAGGCTGCGGTTCTCTGCACGGTCACGGCGATCGGCGGTGACCTCCGGCTGCACCTCGACGTCTACGTGGCCGACGAGGTGCCCGGGCAGCCGTCGCCGGAGGCCGCTGCCGCGTGGCTGGCCGAGCGTCTGGAGACCGTCGTGGCGTACCAGGCGTTGCCGATTCCGCCCGACGCATTCTGGATCGTGGGTCCGGACGGTGAGCGGACCCGCGCCCGGATCGACGACGAGCCGGACGAGAACGATGTCAGCCGGTACCGGATCGACGCGGTGGAACACCCGGTGGCCGCGATGCCGGGTCCGGCCGTCGCGGCCGTGCCCGAGGTGATCCGGCACTATCGCCTGCCCACGCCACTCGCCGAGGGGCTGCGATCGCGGCTGGATCCGCCACCGGCGACAGGCAGCGCTGCCTGGCACGCGGTCACGCACCTCGCCGTCTGGGAAGGGATGGTCGCACGGCTTCTCGCGGGCTGGCATCCGGACGGGTGGTATCCGCCCGAGTTCTACCGGGAGGACCTGGAGACGCGCGACAGGCTGGTCGACGCCTCCGCGACCCTGCCGGATGCTGTCCGGGTCGAGTTCGAGGAGGTGCTGGCCACGGTCGACAAGCGATTCGCCGAGGTCACCGAGGACGATGGCGGCCGAGCGCTCGCGTCGGCTACCGGGCCGGTGCCGGACCGCTGGTGGTGGCATCGCGTCACCCGCCCGCTTCCGTGGCATTCGATGCCGGGACGGTGATGACAGGTCAAGGTTGGTGAGGCCGCACTATGGATCTTTCCAGGCTTCCGGAGCCGCTTTCAAGCTGCGGAAGCGCGTGCCACCTCTGCGGTGATCGGGTCGGGGGCCGGGCGGCCGAAGTGGTAGCCCTGGGCGTACTGGTAGCCGAGGTCGCGCAGGTAGTCGGCCTGTTCGGCGGTCTCGACGCCCTCGGCCACGGCGCGTAGGTCCAGGCCCCGGCAGACGTGGATCAGGGCGTCGACGATCACGGCGCGGCGGCCCGGTTCGGTGATCTCGTCGACGAAGGACTTGTCGACCTTGATGACGTCGACCGGGACGGTACGGAGCAGGCCCAGCGAGGAGTGTCCGGTGCCGAAGTCGTCGAGGGCTATCCGGATTCCGGAACGGTGCAGGGTCTCGACGGCCTCGGTGGCGGTTCCACCTCCGAAGATGGCCGTCTCGGTCACCTCGATCAGCAGGTCGGACGGGCTGATGCCGGTCTCGGCCAGGATCGACATGACCACGTCGGGGAAGCCGGGTTCACTCAGCTGGCGGGGCGACACGTTGACGCTGATGTAGCGCGGCGCCCGGTCGCCGGTGGTCTCGCGCCAGGTGGCCAGCTGACGGCAGGACGTCCGCATGATCCACTCGCCTAGTTCGCAGATCAGGCCGTTGTCCTCGGCGATCGGGATGAAAGCGGCGGGGCTGACCGGGCCGCGCACCGGGTGCGTCCAGCGCACCAGGGCCTCGACGGCGACCGTGCGGCCGTCGCGGAGGTCGACGATCGGCTGGTAGTGGACCTGGAAGTCGCCGTCGTCGAGGCTGTGCCGCAGGTCGGCGCCGAGGCGTTCCGCGGCCTCGGCGCGTTCGTCGAGCTCGGGCGTGTATTCGACGAGCTGGCCGCCCGCAGCCTTGGCCGCGTAGCGAGCCGTGTCGGCACGCCGCACCAACTCGGCGGCAGAGATGCCGGACGAGGCGGCCGGCGACGAGGCCGAGACGCCCGATGAGACCGCGGGGGCGACGGCAGGGCCGGACGAGGACGCCACGCCGAGACGGGCGTTGAGGAGCAGTTCGTGCTCGCCGGCGTGCACCGGGTGGCGCAGGACCTCGGCGAGGCGCCCGGCGACCGTCCGGCCGTCGCTGTCGAGGGTGTCGTGTACCAGTACGGCGAACTCGTCGGAACCCATCCGGGCGACGACGTCGCCGTCGCGGAGGCTCTGCCGGAGCAGGTCGGCCACGGCGATCAGGGCCTGGTCGCCGACGGCCCGTCCGAGGCGGTCGTTGACGTGCTTGAAGCCGGCCAGATCGATCATGATCATGTGGCAGGGCTGGGTGGCCACCGCGGCGGCGGCCTGCTGTTCGAAGTCGCGGCGGTTGGGCAGGCCGGTCAGGTCGTCGCGCATGGCCAGTTCGCGGAGCTGGCAGGCCTGGCTGTCGACGCGGGTGATGTAGCCCCTCATCCGGGTGGCCACGAGCAGGAACAGTGTCATCGAGCCGATCGCGACGGCGGCCCAGCTGACCCGGCCACCGCCGCGTTCGCCCTGAACCAGCAGGACGGCGGGGACCAGCAGGGTGGAGGCGGTCAGTACGAGCAGCCGGCTGCCGCCCAGACTGTCGCGGTCACCGCTGACCGGCTCGGCCATCGACGGGTGCGCGGCCGCGGCGGCCCAGCAGGCGTACGCGAGCAGGTATCCGGCGTACAGCAGGGTGGCCGGGATCAGGCCGGGCAGCAGCGTGTAGACGACGTTGCCGGCCAGGGTGAGCGCGCTGCCCGCGGTGAGCAGCCAGAGGCTGGGACTGCGCGGGCCGCGGCGCAGCAGGATCGGGGCGATGACCGCGCACAGCAGCACGCCGGCGGTGGGGTATCCGGCGGTCACGGCACGGGTGAGAACGGGGACGGTGGTGTCGGCGACCACCGGCTCGATCATGAACGTCCAGTAGACGATCCCGACCCCGACCCCGATGATCGCCGAGTCGATCAGGTTGCCGGAGAGGAAGCCGCCACGGGGGAGGCGTTCCCGGGTGAGCCGGAACAGCGCGACCGTGAGCATCGGATAGGCGCCCAGGTACAGGGCGTCGGCCCAGGACGGATAGGCGGGCGGGGCGCCGCCCAGTGTCTGCGCGGCGTAGACGATGTCGCCGAGGACCCAGGTGCCGACGCCGGCGGCGAACAGGTACCAGTTTCCCGGTGCCGCCGGGCGGTGCCGCCGGGCGCCGGCCACCATCACCGCGCAGGAGGCGGCCGAGATGAGGGTGGAGACGGCCACGGAGACCCGGCCGTACGGCAGGAGGCTGTACGCCACCACCGCTCCCAGCCCGCAGAACAGCCAGAGCAGCCACCCGGGGGAACGCGGAGAACTCGGCACATAGGGCTAATTCGGTCGCGGAGCTGGGAGATTGAGCACTCAGTTCACTCCGACCTCAGCCGATCTGTCGTCCGACGGTTCGCGGGGAGCGGGAGAGAGTGAACAGGTACAGCCGGGTTTGCCTTGTGGTTCTCATCGTGGCGGCGGCATGGTTCGCGGTCACAGTGATCGCGCCGGTCGGGCCGGCCTGGCTGCTGTGGGCGCCGATCCCGGTGTCCGGGCTGCTGGTCGCGGCCGCTTTCCGGTCGGTCTCGCGGAATCCGGGACTGCCGGCGCCGACCGTCGCGTTCTGGAAGCGGCTGACCCCGGTCCCGGTGGTGGTGACCGTGAGCCAGGCGACACAGGCCGTGGATGTTCTGACGCATCCGGGCGCGCGCACCTCGTACACCCATCCCTTGACGTTGATCTTCGGTGGCCTGGCCCTGCTCGGGGTGATCCATGCGCTGATCCGGCTGCCCAGTGGCGGGGAACGGCCGGGGGCCGGTGCTCTGGTCGCTCTCGACGCCGGATCGGTGGCGCTGGCCGCGGCGGTGTTCGGCTGGCATTTCGGCACCCGTGAGGCGTTGCGGGCCGGGACGACACCGCAGGTACTGGTCTCGCTGGTGCTCACGGTGCTCACCGGCCTGACGGTGTTCGCCCTGGCCAAGGCCGTGATGTCGAGCCACTCGGCGATCGACGGGCGCGGGTTGCGGCTGCTGGCCGCGGCCGCGACGGTGGGCGCGCTGACGCCGATGCTGCAACCGCTGCTGGCGGCGACCGGGGATCGGCTGTTCGTGGCGCAATTGGAGATCCCGCTGGTGATGTGGTTCGCCGCGAAGGCGGCCGAGGCGCAGTGGCGGGACGTGCCCCGGGTGAGGTTCCGCAAGCGTCCGTACAGCGTGCTGCCCTACGCCGCGGTCGCGGCGGTCGACGGGCTGCTGCTGGTGACCGCCTGGCGGGGTTCGGACGACATGGTGGCGGTGGCGTTCACCGCGGTGGCGCTGACCGGGGTGGTCGTCTACCGGCAGATGACGGCGCTGCGGGAGAACGCCCGGCTGGTCGAGCGGCTGGATCACGCCGCGTCGCACGACGCGCTGACCGGGCTGGCGAACCGGGCGCTGTTCCAGCGGCGGTTGGAGGAGGCGCTGCGTGCGCCCGGGACCACGCATGTGGCAATGCTGGACCTGGACGGCTTCAAGGAGATCAACGACACGTACGGCCACGAGGCGGGCGACCTGCTGCTGACCCGGGCGGGGGCGGCGCTGAGTGCGGCGGTCGGTCCGGGTGACACCGCGGCGCGGCTCGGCGGGGACGAGTTCGTGCTGGTCCTGCCGGGTTCGGCGTGTGAGGAGGCGTCCGCGGTGGCGCGGCGGGTGCTGGACGGGCTGCGCGAGCCGGTGCTGGTGGGCGACCGGTCGTTGCACGTGCGGGCGAGCATCGGCATCGGCGGCGGCACGGCGGGCGACGACCCGGCGGAGCTGCTGCGCACGGCGGACACCACGATGTACGCCGCCAAGCGCGTCCCGGGATCCGCCTACGTGCACCACGAATACGACAGCGCCGCGGTGGCCTGAAACGTCACCGGACGGTGCGCCGGGACGCGATCCGCAGGTCGGCCTCGATGGCGGCGGTCGCGGCGAGCAGCGGCGGCAGGATGCGGTCGCGGATGTCGTCGACGGTGGCGCGGGCGGCGTGCACCGAGACGTTGACCGCACCGGTGACGGCTCCGCCGCGGTCCCGGATCGGTGCGGCGATGGCCCGCAGGCCCTCCTCGAGTTCCTGGTCGACGATCGAGTGGCCCTGCAGGCGGACCTGGGCGAGCTCGGCGCGCAGGGTCTCCGGGGCGCAGATGGTCCGGTCGGTGAGCCGGTCGAGGCGGGCCCGGCGCAGGTAGGCCTCGAGCTCGGACTCGGGTAGTCCGGCGAGCATCACGCGGCCCATCGAGGTGGCGTACGCCGGGAACCGGGTGCCGACGTTGATCGCGACCCGCATGATCCTACTTGTCGGGACACGGGCGACATAGACAATATCGTCACCGTCGAGCACCGACATCGACGACGACTCGCGCACCTCGGCGACCAGGCGTTCCAGGTGTGGCTCGGCGACCTCGGGCAGCGAGATGCTCGACAGGTACGAATACCCGAGCTCCAGCACACGCGGTGCCAGCGAGAACAGCCGCCCGTCGGTGCGGACGTAGCCGAGGTCGGTCAGTGTGAGCAGGAAGCGCCGGGCGGCGGCACGGGTGAGCCCGCAGAGACGGGCCACGTCACTGAGCGTGAGTTCAGCGTGCTGAGCGTCGAACGCGCGTATGACAGCGAGTCCCCGTTCCAGCGACTGGACGTAGTACGGTTCGCGCGGCATCAGATGATCGAACCCCGTCGTTGACGTGACACGGGGCACATCATAGCGTTCTCCATGAGAACTCACGTTCGTCATGCGCACAGATTTCGAAGGAGTAAATATGCGGCGTCTTCTCGCGGGGCTCGCGGCGGCCGTGCTCGCCGGCTCCCTGGTGGGCTGCAGTTCCGATTCCGGCGGCGGCACGACCGGGGAGGGCGGTGTCGACCAGGTCAAGGTCGGTGTCATCCCGATCGTCGACGTGGCTCCGATCTACCTGGGCCAGCAGAAGGGCTTCTTCAAGAACCGCAACATCGGGCTGACCCTCGAGGTCGCGTCGGGCGGCGCGGCCATCGTGCCGGGCGTGACGAGCAACGAGACCCAGTTCGGCTTCAGCAACTTCACCTCGCTGCTGATCGCACAGACCAAGGGCCTGCCACTCAAGGTCGTGGCCGCGGGCGTCGCGTCGACCGGTGAGGCCGGCAAGGACTTCGGTGCCGTGGTGGTCAAGGGCGACAGCCCGATCAAGACGCCCAAGGACCTCGCGGGCAAGAAGATCTCGGTGAACACCCTGAAGAACATCGGCGACACCGCCACCCGCGAGACGATCCGCAAGGCCGGCGGCGACCCGGCGTCGGTGAACTTCGTCGAGATGCCCTTCCCGAACATGCCCGCCGCGCTGGACAAGGGCGAGGTCGAGGCCGCGTGGGTGGTCGAGCCGCAGCTGTCCACCATCAAGGCCGCCGGTGGCCGCGAGATCGCCTCGACCTACGTCGACGTCGCGCCGAACCTCACCGTGGCCGCCTACTTCACCTCGCAGAAGCTGATCGCCGACAACCCCGACCTGGTCAAGCGCTTCACCGAGGCGATGAACGAGTCGCTCACCTACGCCGACTCCCACCCGGACGAGGTCCGCGCGATCCTCGGCACCTACACCAAGATCGACGAGAAGCTCCGCGCGTCGCTCGTGCTGCCGAAGTGGCCGGCTCAGATCAACGAGGCGTCGCTGCAGACGCTGATCGCCCTCGGTGAGAAGGACGGCATCTTCAGCGGCACCCCGGACCTGGCGAAACTCCTGCCGTGACGACGGCCCGCCGTGGCTCCTCGGTCCAGGCCGGCAACCCCGTACTGCTCGGGGTGGCCGGCCTGGCCGGGTTGCTCCTCATTCTCGAACTGGTGCCGCGCCTCGGGCTGGTCGACGAGAAGTACCTGCCGCCGACCAGCACGATCGCGGCCGCCCTGGCCGACGAGGCGGGCGACCCGGCGTTCTGGACCGCGCTGTCGGACACCCTGGTCGCCTGGGCGATCGGCCTGGCCATCGCGGTCGGCGCCGGGGTGCTGGCCGGCCTGGTGATCGGCTCGGTGCCGGTGCTGCGGGCGCTGACCGCCTCGACGATCGAGTTCCTGCGTCCGATCCCCTCGGTGGCGCTCATCCCGCTCGCGGTGCTGATGTTCGGCACCGCGATCGAGTCGACCCTGCTGCTGGTCGTCTACGCCTCGTTCTGGCAGGTGCTGGTCCAGGTGCTCTACGGGGTCGCCGACGTGGACCCGGTCGCCTTCGAGACCGCCCGCAGCTTCCGGTTCTCGGCGTGGGCCCGGATCCGGCACGTGCTCTGGCCGACCGCCCTGCCCTACGTGTTCACCGGTGTGCGGCTGGCCGCCTCGGTGGCCCTGGTCCTGGCGATCACCGCCGAGCTGGTGATCGGCTCGCCCGGCCTCGGCCAGGCGATCGCGGTCGCGCAGTCGTCCGACGCGGTGCCCACCATGTACGCCCTTGTCGTCGTGACCGGCATCCTCGGTGTCCTGATCAACCTGCTGGCTCGTACCGGCGAGCGCCGCCTGCTCGCCTGGCACCAGTCCGTACGGGGCGAGGTGACCGTCTGATGGGGGTCCTCAAGAGAGCAGGAACCGTGGTCGCGCTGCCGCTCATCCTGTTCGCCGGCTGGTACGTGCTGAGCGCCGGCAGCGAGAACTTCTACTCGCCGCCGCTCAGCAAGATCCTCACGGCGTTCGGCGACACCTGGCAGCTCGACCGGATCCGGGCCGACGTGCTGCCGAGCCTGCTGCGCCTGTTCGCGGGCTACCTGCTGGCCGCTCTGATCGGTGTCGGCGCCGGTGTGGCGATCGGCCTCAACCGCCGGCTGCGCGCCACGGTGGAGCCGGTCCTGGAGTTCTTCCGGGCCATCCCGCCGCCGGTGCTCGTACCGGTGATCATGCTGTTCGCCGGCATCGGGAACGGCATGAAGGTGACCGTCATCGTGTTCGGGTGCATCTGGCCGATCCTGCTGAACACGGTGGAGGGCGTCCGCGCGGTGGACAGCGTGGTCCTGGAGACGGCACGCTCGTACGGGGTGAACGGCACCGCCCGGATCACGCACGTGGTGCTGCCGTCGGCCAGCCCGCAGATCGCGGCCGGACTGCGCCAGGCGCTGTCCATCGCGATCATCCTGATGGTGATCAGCGAGATGTTCGCGGCCAGCAACGGTCTCGGCTTCACCATCGTGCAGTTCCAGCGCAGCTTCGCGATCCCCGAGATGTGGAGCGGGATCATCCTGCTCGGCCTGCTCGGTTTCGGGCTGTCGCTGCTCTTCCGGCTCGCCGAGCGGCGGGCGTTGCGGTGGTACGAGGGCCTGCGCGCGGCGCAGCGCGCCGGCTAGGGGGCGGTCATGCTCGAAGTCAAAGGACTGCGGAAGGTCTACAGGACCGGCACCCGCGAGGTGGAGGCGCTGCGCGATCTCACCTTCACCGTGGAGAACGGCGACCTGGTCTGCCTGGTCGGGCCGTCCGGCTGCGGCAAGACGACCCTGCTGCGCTGCGTCTCCGGCCTGCTCGACCCGACCTCCGGGGACGTGCGGGTCGACGGCAAGGCGGTCGACGGGCCGCCGCCGGGCATGGCGGTGGTCTTCCAGGAGTACGGGCGCAGCCTGTTCCCCTGGATGAACGTGCGCGACAACGTGGAGCTGCCGCTCAAACAGAAGAAGGTGGCGAAGGCGCGCCGGGCCGAGCTGGTGGAACAATCGCTGGACGCGGTCGGGCTGACCGGTTCCGAGTCGGCGTACCCCTGGCAGCTCTCCGGCGGCATGCAGCAGCGTGTCGCCATCGCGCGGGCGGTCGCCTACGAGCCGCAGACGCTGCTCATGGACGAGCCGTTCGCGGCGGTCGACGCGCAGACCCGCGCCGACCTGGAGGACCTGGTCCGGCAGCTGTGGAAGCGGCTCGGCGTGACCATCCTGTTCGTCACGCACGACATCGACGAGTCGGTGTACCTGGGTCAGCGGGTGGTGATGCTGTCGTCCTCGCCGACCGTGGTGCAGGACGAGCTGATCATCGACCTGCCGGAGGCGCGCGACCAGCTGACGACCCGGGCCGACCCGGCCTTCATCGCGCTGCGGACCAGAGTCTACGAGCAGATCCAGGCGGCGAAACGTAACGCCGGGCAATAGGACGACAAAACAAAAGAGCTCGGTCATCTCGTACGGATGACCGAGCTCTTTCTTTGATCGATCAGCGAACGCCGATCACGTCGCGAAGCTCAGCCCTCGCATTGCCGGCGGTCTTTGCGGAGAACGCCGTGGCAGCGGTCGGATCCGGCTGCGGAACCGGGTCGCACCGCTTGTCGGAACGGTTGCCGCGCACCCGGTCCGGCAGCTCGCCGGTGGTCAGGTAAGTGGCGATCGTGTCGTCGGTGCAGGCAATCCCGCTCAGCGAACCGGAGTGGGTGGTGCCGCCGACGCCCTCGATGAGCACCGAGCGCGGGAACCGCTTGCGGACCTCGAGTGCCCCCGAGTACGGCGTGGCCGCGTCGTTGGTCTCGGCGATCAGCAGGATGGGCGGCGACTTCTTGCCGTTGATCTCCACAGGCTTGCCCGCCTTGGCGCCCCAGTTGAGACAGGGCGCGTTGTACCAGGCGTTGTTCCAGGTGATGAACGGGTGCCTGGCGTGGATCGCCCAGTTGTCCCGCTTCCACTTCGACCAGCTCTGCGGCCACTGCACATCGGTGCACTGGACGCCCAGATAAACGGCGTAGCCATTGTCGGAACCGGGCGCGCCGGGCTCGGCGTAATTGTCGAGCAACGGGGCCGGGTCCTTGTCGTTGACCCACGCGGCGAAGGCTTCGGCGACGCCCTCCCAGCCGTAGACGTAGTAGCCGGCCGAGACGAAGATGTCGTTCCACTCGTCCGGGCCGATCTTGCCGGCCGCCGGGTTGCGGATCAGCGAGTACAGCGTCGAGTAGTACTTCTGCTTCACCGCCTTGGCCGTGGTGCCCAGGTGATAGGTGGCGTCGTTCTTCGCGATCCAGCCGAAGTAGACGTCCATGTTCTTGTCGAACTGGATGTCCTGGTCCAGGTTCGCGGCGTACCAGACCCGCTCGGGGTTGACGACGCCGTCGAAGACGAACCGGCGGACCCGCTCCGGGTGCAGCGTCGCGTAGACCTGGCCGAGGTAGGTGCCGTACGAGAAGCCGTAGTAGTTGATCTGCGAGACGCCGAGGGCCTTGCGCAGGCTCTCCACGTCGGCGACCGTGTCGGTGGTCTTGAGATGGTCCAGCAGCGCGCCGCCCGCGGCGTCGCACGCCTTCGCGTACCCCTTGGCCTTGGCCAGCCAGGTCTTCTCCAGCTGACGGGTGACCGGCACGTAGAACGGCCGGTTGTAACCCGCGTAGTCCGGGTCGCAGGTGAGGGCCGGAACACTCGAGCCGACGCCGCGCGGGTCGAAGCCGATCCAGTCGTAGAACTCGCCGGCGCCGTTCGGCACGGCCTCGCCGAGCGTCGCGAGGCCGAGGCCGGAACCGCCGGGACCACCCGGGTTGGTGAGCATGACGCCCTGGTACGCGGCGTCACTCGACTTGTGCTTGATCCGTGACACCGCGATCTTGATCTTCGTGCCGGACGGCTTGCGGTAGTCGAGCGGGACCACCAGGAAACCGCACTGCGCGCCACGCGCCTGGAGGCTGGGGCGCGTGCAGGTGCCCCAGTCGATGGCCGGCGGGTTGTAGCCGGCGGTCTTCGCGGTGGCCGCGACCGGGACCGTCCCGGCGCCGATCAGAAGACCGACGGAGGCGGCGATGGTGGCCGCCAGGATTCTTCGCATCCCTTGCCTTCCGTTGTCGAGCCGCCCGTCACAGCCGGTCCGGCCCGGGGCGGTTCCCGCAGCCTAACCATCCAGGCATGCCCATGCGCCGACATGCAGACATGGGCATGTGTTCATATCGCGGTAGGTATTGATTGGTATGAAAGTTCGAGAGCGTTCCGGTGCGATGCTTCGGCTCGACTGTTCCCCTGAGTACACGGAGGACCACCCCGTGCGAGCACTCTCGATCGTCAGCGTGGGCGGGCTGATCGCCGCCGGCCTCGCTGTCGCCACACCGGCACAGGCCGCGGCGGCGCCGGACATCCCGGTCGCCAACGTGAAGGCCCACCTCAGCCAGTTCCAGAGCATCGCCACCGCCAACGGCGGCAACCGCGCCCACGGCCGGCCCGGCTACCTGGCCTCGGTCACCTACGTCAAGAACCTGCTCGACGCGGCCGGGTTCACGACCACGCAGCAGTCGTTCACCTACAACGGGGCGACCGGCTACAACCTCATCGCCGACTGGCCCGGTGGCGACACGACCGACACGCTGATGATCGGCGGGCACCTGGACAGCGTCACCGCCGGCCCCGGCATCAACGACAACGGATCCGGCTCGGCCGGCATCCTCGAGGTGGCCCTCCAGGTCGCCCGGTCGAACTTCCAGCCCGACCGGCACCTGCGGTTCGGCTGGTGGGGCGCCGAGGAGCTGGGGCTGCGGGGCTCCACGTACTACGTCAACTCGCTGACGGCGGCCCAGCGGGCCAACATCGGCGGTTACCTGAACTTCGACATGATCGGCTCGCCGAACCCCGGCTACTTCCTGTACGACGGTGACAACTCCGACGGCACCGGCAGCGGCCCCGGCCCGGCCGGCTCGGCGCAGATCGAGGCCACGCTCGCCTCGTACTTCACCTCGATCGGCGTGCCCACCCGCGGCACCGACTTCGACGGCCGCAGCGACTACGGCCCGTTCATCGCCAACGGCATCCCGGCCGGCGGCATCTTCACCGGCGCCGAAGGCAGCAAGACGTCCGCGCAGGTCAGTCTCTGGGGCGGCACCACCGGCCGCTTCGACCCCTGCTACCACGCCTCCTGCGACACCGTCACGAACATCAACGACACCGCGCTGGACCGCAACAGCGACGCCATCGCGCACGCCGTGTGGACCCTTGCCGACGGCGGCACCACCACCCCGCCCGGCGAGACGGTCTGGTCCGACGGCCTGGAGACCGCCACCGGCTGGACCCAGGGCACCACCGACACCGCCACCGCCGGCCGGCTCGAGCGCGGCGACCCGGCCGCGACCAGCAGCTCCGGCGTCACCACCCAGCTCGGCACCGCCGCGGGCGGCACCTACGCCCTGGTGACCGGAGCCACCGCGGGCGCGAGCGCGGGCGCCAACGACCTCGACGGCGGCATCAGCACCATCACGTCACCGTCGATCACGCTGCCGACCGGCACGCTGACGCTCAACCTGTCCTGGTACCTGGCCCACCTCAACAACGCCACCAGCGCCGACTACCTGCGCGTCCGCGTCGTCTCCGGCACCACCACGACGACCGTGCTCACCCAGTCGGCGACCGCCACGAACAAGGCGGCCGCCTGGACGACCGCCACGGCGAACCTTTCGTCGTACGCCGGGCAGACGATCCGCCTGCAGGTCGAGGCCGCCGACGCCGGCACCGCCTCACTGGTCGAGGCCGCCGTCGACAACCTGTCGATCACCCGCTCCTGAGCAGGGTCTTCCCGCCCGCCGGTTCCTCCGGCGGGCGGGTAACCCTCAGAACTTCCTCGGAACAGGCCTTGTCCTCCACCGGCCCGTTCAGAGGCCGGAAAACCTTCAGAAGCCGCTCCGGGCCGCCGATGAGGCACCACAGCCCCTGACGCGGCCAGAGAAGGAGCACCGCATGACGCAGCCGGCCGGGTGGTATGCCGATCCGAGCGGTCTGCCGGCGCAACGCTGGTGGGACGGCCGGCAGTGGACCGACCACGTCCAGCCCGGCGGGGCCCCGACCCCGCCGCCCAACGGATACTTCCCGCCGGTCCCGCCGAGCGGCCCCGCCGTACCCGGACCGCACACGGTCACCCCGGACGATCCCGATCAGGTGCCGCTCTACGCCACCCAGCCGGCCGCGAGCCGGCAGCACGGCGGACCGCACCCCCTGCCCGAGAACCGGCCGGTCGCTCGCCCGCCGCACCCCGAGGTGCCGGCGGTGCCGTACTCGATGCCGCCGGTGGACGCGGTGGCCCAGCAGACCCCGTTCTCGATCGCGGTGGCCCCGGAGGACGACGGCGAACGGGCCGCCGGCTGGCGGAGGGTCGCCGGGCCGGTCGCGCTCGCTCTCATCGCCGCGCTGGTGCTGGCCCTGGTCGCGATCATCCTGATCGGCCCGTGACCGCCTGGAAGCGTTGTGATAGCGATCTGAGAGCGCCGTCCAGCATTCTGGTCTCACCGGGCGGGGTTCACGCCCCAAGCTGCAGCCCCGCCCGGCCGGAACTCAGTCTCCGGCCAGATCCCGGCGGATCGCCCAGACCGCCACCGGGACCGCCGCCGCCGTCCAGGCGAGCAGGAACAGCAGCGCCCTGGTGTTGCCGGCCGAGGCCATGGCGAACGAGGCGAACGGCAACCCGATGTCCATCCGGTTGATCAGGCCCTCGGCGAACAGCAGCCACGCGAACAGGCCGCCGAGAAGCCACATCGGATGCCGGACCACGGTCGTGCACAGCGCCCCGAACACCGCCATGACCGGCGCCACCAGCACCGTCGACGCGTAGTGCGCGGCGCTCTCGTCCAGCAGCACGGCCACTCCGCTGACAGCGGCCAGCGTCGTACCGAGCACCGCCGCCACAGCGCATTGCCCGATCAGGACCTTCCAGCGGTGCGGATGGCTCAGGAACACCAGCACGGCGGTCCGGTGCTGGTAGTGCTGCGAGGTCACGATCACGGCGATGCCGAACGCGCCGATCCCGGCGAACAGTGACCACGCCTCCTTGCTGAACCAGCCGAACAGCGCGGCCATGAAGGCGAAACCGATCAGCGCCAGCCAGGACGAGCGGATGCTGACACTGCGGTACAGGTCACTGCGGACGATGGCGATCATCGGGCACCCGCCACATTCGCGTTCATGAAGATGTCCTCCAGGTGCTGGGCCTCGGCCACCAGCTCGTACACGGGGACCTGGATCTCCAGGGCGATGTCCCCGGCCTGCTCGGGCGTGAGCCCGCCGACGTACAGCCGGTCGTCCTCGGCGGCGACCGCGGCGCCCGCCTTCTCGTACGCCTCCGCGAGCCGCACCGGATCACCGCCCCGGATCCGCAGCCGCGCGGTCCCGGCCAGCTCGGCCAGCGGCGCGGCCGCCAGGATCCGCCCCTCGCCGATGATCACCACGTCGTCGACGACCTGCTCCAGCTCGGCCAGCAGGTGACTGGAGATCAGCACGGTGCCGCCGGCGTCGGTGTGCCCGCGCAGCAACTCCCGCAGCCAGGCCATCCCGGGCGGGTCCAGGCCGTTCGCCGGCTCGTCGAGGACCAGCACGTTCGGCTCGCCCAGCAGGGCCGTCGCGACCGCGAGGCGCTGGCGCATGCCGAGCGAGTAGTCGCCGGTCCGCTTGGCGGCCGCGTCCTCGAGGCCCACGAACTCCAGCAGCGGCCCGACCCGGCTGCGGTCGATGCCGCCGAGCAGCGCCTGGGTGACGAGATGGGCGTAGCCGGACTGCCCCGGATGGCTCAGGCCCTGCTCGAGCACCGCGCCGACATGCCGCAGTGGCCGGTCCAGTTCCCGGTAGCGCTTGCCGTTGATCAGGGCGGTGCCGCTGGTCGGCCGGGTGAGGCCGAGCAGGATCCGCAGCGTGGTGCTCTTGCCGGAGCCGTTGAGGCCGAGCAGGCCGGTGACCCGGCCGGGTTCAGCGGTGAACGTCACGTCACGGACCGCCGCCACCCTCCCGTAGGTCTTCGTCAGATCCCGGATCTCGATCATGGCGGGCATTCTCCCCGGTCCTGTCAACCCTCCAGCCGTCACGCACCGCTGCCCACCCCACCCGAGACAGCGGTCCGCGACCGCCAGGAAGATCCAGCTGTGCCGCGGAGATCCGGACCGTCCGAAGTGACCGATCACGGATAGACAGGTGCGTGTTCGGGAACTGGAGGGCTAGCGTGGCCCACCACGCGGTCCGGCCCTCCTGCGGAAGGACGTCATGTCCGGAAACGGTTCCCCAGCACACCGCGCATCGGGTTCGGTGCAGCGCAACCGGATGATCGCCGTCGGTGCCGGGCTGCTGCTCGCGCTGATTCTGCTCTTCTCCACCCTGGCCCTGTGCAGCAGCCGGGGTGACGATCCGCCGACCGCGGGGCCTGCGACGAGCGCGAGTTCGCCGGCGCCGTCCGGGCCGGCCGGCTCGGGTCCTCCGCCGCCCGGGGCGGTGCAGCCGGGAGCGTCGGGCCCGGCCGAGGGCACGCCGGGCGGGACGACCAGTTCAGACCCGACCACTACCACTTCTTCAGACCCGGCCACTACCACTTCAGACCCGGCCACTACCACTCCGGAGCCGACCGTCACCGCCCCGGAGCCGGACACCGAGCCGTCCGACGATCCGCCGACGCCGTCGGGTGGTGTGGACGCGGGTGGTGGCGGCCTCGTTCCGGGGCGCCGGCTCACCCTTCTCGTCACGGGCGTGTTCCTGTTGCTGGCGGCGGGCGCCGCCGGTGCGTACGCCCTCCGTCGCCCTCTGCACCACCGCTGACCTGGACATGCCGCAGATCCGTGACCGGAGAGCGGCGGCCTTCGCCGCCGTCCTGGCCTGCCTGGGAACCGGGACCGTGGCGCTCGGCCTGCGCACCGAGGACGGCCTGCCCCCACCGGTCCCCGCCGCCGTCTCCGCCGCCGTCTCCGCCGCACCCGCCCCGTCCCCCGGATCGCCGGCGCCGATGAAAGGCCGGCCTCCGTCCCGGGGGATGAAGGCGTCGGTGCCGGTGCGCCTGCAGATTCCGGCGATCAAGGTGGACACCGAGGTCATGACGCTGGGGCTGCGGCGCGACGGCACGCTCGAGGTGCCGCCGCTGCGTGGTGACGCCCCCGCCGGCTGGTACCGCGATTCGCCGACACCGGGCGAATCCGGCGCGTCGGTGCTGGCCGGGCATGTGGACACGGCGCGGGACGGCCCGGCGGTCTTCTTCCGGTTGCGGGAGCTCAGGGCAGGCGATGCCATCGCGGTACGGCGTAAGGACGGCACCGTGGCGAGGTTCGAGGTGTCCCGGGTCGCCACCTACCCGAAACAGGACTTTCCGAGCAGTGAGGTGTATGCGCCACTGGCCTCTCCGGGACTGCGCCTGATCACCTGTGGCGGGGTCTTCGACCGGGGTGAGGGCAGCTACCGGAGCAACGTCGTGGTGTACGCGGACCCGGTTACGTAACCGGTTCCGACCGGCTTTTCGGTCAGTTTGGTTCCGGAACCCGGGGGGTTCATGCCGATCGACGTGGTATGCCGGTTCGGTCTGCTTGACATGGAGCGACAGCGATTGGTTCTGTGACGGGCATCATTGCGATCTTGTTTCGGAAGGAACCCCTCCGCATGACGAGACACCGCCCGATCCGCCGCGCCGCCGCGGTGGCGCTGACATTCGGGCTCGCCCTCACCGCCACGCCGGCGCTGCCGGCCTCCGCGCACACCGGATGGGGCTCGGGAACCCAGAACCTTGGCCCCAACGTCACCATCTTCGACCCGAGCATGCCGGTCGCCGACATCCAGGCCAAGCTGGACGCGACCTACACCAAGCAGGTCGACGCCGAGATGGGCACGGCCCGGTACGCGTACCTCTTCAAGCCCGGCACGTACGGGACCGCCGAGCAGCCGCTCCAGATCAAGGTCGGCTACTACACGGAGATCAGCGGCCTCGGGGCCAAGCCCGGCGACGTGGTGATCAACGGCAAGGTCGAGGCGTACAACCGTTGCCTCAGCTCCGACCCGGCGAACCCGAACTGCATCGCGCTGGTCAACTTCTGGCGCACCCTGTCCAACCTGACCGTCAACATCAACGGCGCGGGCCAGGACGGCTGCCGTCAGACGGCGAACTTCTGGGCCGTGTCGCAGGCCGTCTCGCTGCGCCGCACCCAGTTCAACGGCGGCACCCTGTCGCTGATGGACTACTGCACCGCCGGCCCGCAGTACGCCAGCGGTGGCTTCATCGCCAACAGCAAGCTGCCGAACACGGTCAACGGCTCGCAGCAGCAGTGGCTCACCCGCAACAGCGAGGTGGAGACCTGGTCCAACGCCGTGTGGAACCAGGTGTTCTCCGGCGTGGTCGGGGCGCCCGACGAGTCGACGTTCCCCAACCCGCCGTACACCACCCTCGAGAAGACCCCGGTCAGCCGGGAGAAGCCGTTCCTGTTCGTCGACGCCAAGGGCAAGTACCAGGTTCGCGTGCCCGCGGCCAAGCGCAACACGGCCGGCACCTCGTGGGACGACACCTCGGGCCGTACCATCCCGCTCTCCGACTTCTACGTCGCGAAGCCGGGTGACTCGGTCCAGAAGATCAACCTGGCCCTCGCGGTCGGCAAGCACCTCCTGATCACGCCCGGCGTCTACGACGTCGCCAGCAGCATCAAGGTGTGGCACCCGAACACCGTGGTGCTCGGTCTCGGCCACGCCACGCTGACGGCCGTCAAGGGGTCGATCCCGATCGACGTGGCCGGCGTCCCCGGCGTGGTCATCGCCGGCGTCACCATCGACGCCGGCCTCAAGGAGTCCCCGGTCCTGCTGCGGGTCGGCCCGAAGCACGGCATCAACATCAGCTCGGCGGCCAACCCGACGACGCTGAACGACGTGTACTTCCGTGTCGGCGGCCCGCACATCGGCAAGACCGACATCGCGCTCGAGGTGAACAGCGACAACGTGCTGATCGACCACACCTGGGTGTGGCGCGGCGACCACGGCGTCGAGGGCTTCACCAACGGCGTGAACGGTGACACCGACCGCTGGAAGACCAACACCGGCCGCTACGGCGCCGTCATCAACGGCGACGACGTCACCGCGACCGGCCTGTTCGTCGAGCACTTCCAGAAGTACAACACCGTCTGGAACGGCGAGCGCGGCACCACCGTCCTGTACCAGAACGAGCTCCCGTACGACCCGCCCACCCAGGCCGACTGGATGAACGGTTCCGTCGAGGGCTACGCCGGTTACAAGGTCGGGGCCAAGGTCAAGAAGCACCAGCTGTACGGCGGAGGCGTCTACGTCTTCAACCAGAACAACCCGCAGATCCACACGGAGAACGGGTTCGAGGTGCCGAACACGCCCGGCGTGAAGCTGCACCACATCATGACCGTCAACCTCAGCGCCGGCATCATCGACCACGTGGTCAACGGCGTCGGGGAGCCCGCGGACATGACGAAGGTCGGGCAGCCGGTCTTCGTGACCGACTACCCCGCCGTCCCGTAGTGAACGCTGGTGGTCACCCGGACACGGGGCGGGTGACCACCAGCACCGGACGGCCCGCCTTCTGGATCAGAGTGAGCGGGACACTGCCCAGCAGGCGCTGGGCCACCAGGGGGCGCACACTCGAACCGGCCACGATCAGGTCGGCCCGCTGCTCCCCGGCGAACCGGATGATCTGCTCGGCGGCCCGGCCCGGCAGGACCGTGCGCGTCGTCTCGATCCCGGCCGCCGTCAGCCGTGCGACCGCCGCCTCCGCCGCCTGCTCGGCGCGCTCGGCGTAGACACTGCGCGGCATCGGCGCCAGGTACTCGGCCTCCAGCTCGTCCACCGCGACGACCGCCACCGATGCGCCGGTCTGCTGGACCAGATCAATGACCGCATCGGTCACCCACGGCTGCTCCGCCTCGGGGTTTGCGGCAAGCACGATATGCATGTCACACAAGGTACGGGTAACGTCACTTATCCGCAGTGGACCTTTTTCGGGAGCACTCATGGCGGAAGTGACCGCGCCGCAGCCTGAGACACCGGCTGAGCAGCCAACTCTCAACCGGGTCATCGGCCCGGGTCTTTTGCTGCTCTTCGTCATCGGCGACATTCTCGGCACCGGCGTGTACGCGCTGACCGGCAAGGTCGCCAACGAGGTGGGCGGTGCGGTGTGGCTGCCGTTCCTGCTGGCCTTCGTGGTCGCGCTGCTCACCGCGTTCAGCTATCTCGAACTGGTCACCAAGTATCCGCGGGCCGCCGGGGCGGCGCTCTACACGCACAAGGCGTTCGGGCTGCACTTCCTCACGTTCATGGTCACCTTCGCGGTGATGTGCTCCGGACTCACCTCGGCGTCCAGCGCGTCCAAGGCGTTCGCGGGCAACTTCGCCGAGGCGTTCGACCTGTCGCTGGGCGACGGCATCGCGCTCACCGCGGTGGCCCTCGGCTTCATCACCCTGGTCGGGGTCGTCAACTTCCGGGGCGTCGGCGAGAGTGTCAAGGCCAACGTGGTCCTCACCTGCGTCGAGCTGACCGGTCTGCTGATCGTCATCGGGGTCGGCGCGTGGGCGCTCGGCGGCGGCAACGGCGATCTGTCCCGGCTCACCGAGTTCAACACGCCGCCCGGCGAGAGCGTCCTGCTGTCGGTCACCGCCGGGACGGCTCTCGCGTTCTTCGCCATGGTCGGCTTCGAGGACTCGGTCAACATGGCCGAGGAGACCCGCGACCCGGTGAAGATCTTCCCGAAGGTGATGCTCATCGGGCTCTGCGTCACCGGGGTGATCTACGTGCTCGTGGCGATCTCCGCGGTCGCGCTGGTCGCCCCGGGCGACCTCGGATCCGGCGACACCCCGCTGCTCAAGGTGGTCGAGGCCGGGGCGCCAGCTTTCCCGCTCGGCCTGTTCGCTTTCATCACCATGTTCGCGGTGGCCAACTCGGCGCTGATCAACATGATGATGGCGAGCCGGCTGCTGTACGGGATGGCGAACGAACGGGTCCTGCCGAGGATCCTGGGGCGCGTCCACCGGCGGCGCCGTACCCCGTGGGTGGGGATCCTGTTCACCACGCTCATCGCGTTCGGGCTGATCTGGTTCGCCGACCTGACGGCGCTCGGCGGCACCACGGCGCTGCTGCTGCTCTGTGTCTTCACCATCGTCAACGTCGCGGTGCTGGTGCTGCGCCGCGACCGGGTCGAGCACAAGCACTTCCGGGCACCGACCGTGATCCCGGTCATCGGCGCGGTGGCCTGCGCGTTCCTGGCCAGTCCACTGTCGGGCCGGGCCGGAGCCGACTACCGGGTGGCCGGAGTACTCCTGGTCATCGGGGTGGCGCTCTGGGTGATCACCTACCTGTCGAACCGGTACATCCCGGGCGCCGTGTCCCGTACCTGATCGGGTGATCGGTCGTTTGACCGTTGTCCCGCCTCCCTCATCGCTCGCTCCTTCCAGGATCGGAGCGAATCCCCCGGACGTCGCAGGTAGGCAGCTGTCCGACGCTGGTCGGCACCCACGTCGTGGCAGCTCATCGGGATATGGAAAGCTGCCCGCTACCACAAGCACCCTCCTCTCCTGTCCGGAGGCCCGATATGGCATCATTCCTCTACTTTGCTGCCGGGCTCGTGATCGGCGTGATAGGCGGATGGCTGGTTTGGGGACGCCGCACCGGCGCCACCACCCCGGCCCCCTCGACCACACCGGCCACCGAGGCCACCCCGACCGTCGCCTCGACCCAGCCCGCCGACGACGATGACGCCGCGGCGGCCGCCTCCCCGTCCTCCGCCGACGCGCCTGCGTCACCCGCCGCCGACCCGGCGCCGGAAACCCCCGCATCGACCTCCGCCGCATCCGCATCGGCCGACACCGACGCCCCCGCTCCGGTCCCGACCGGCACGGACTCGTCCACGCCGGCCTCCTCCGCGCTGGCCTCGTCCGTAGAGGCTGAGAGCGTCGTGACCGGGTCCGCCGCGACCGATTCGATCGCCGCCGCCGAGAAGCCGGTCGAGGAGACGCCCGACGCGGAGAAGACCGCGGTGATCGCGGAAGCCGAGCTGGCCGCCGCGGAGACCACTGCCCCGCCCGCCGAGAGGGACCCCGACGACGAGCCGACGGTGAAGCTGCCGATCCGGGAGTCGGCCGCGGACGAACCCGCCGCAGCCCCCGAGCCGATCGCCGTTCCCGAGCCGGTCGCTGCGCCCGAGCCGGTCGCCGCGCCCGAGCCCGTCGCCGCAGCCGAGCCGGTCACCGCGCCCGAGCCCGTCGCCGCGCCCGAGCCCGTCGCCGCGCCCGAGCCGGTGGTTCCGGCCCAGGCCATCATCACCGCCGAGCCGGACCTGGTCGGCATCCCGGCCCCGGTCGCCCAGCCCGACGACCTGACCAAGATCGCGGGCATCGGGCCGAAGGTGGCGATCGCACTGGCCGCGGCCGGCATCACCACCTACGCCAAGCTGGCCGAATCCGACGTGACCAGCCTGAAGCAGGCGATCAACGCGGCCGGCATGCGAGGCTCGGCAAGCCTGGCCACCTGGCCGGACAAGGCCCGCGAACTGGCCGCCGTCAACAGCTGAACCCGGCCGCCGCCGGTCTGACCACGCGGCGACCCGAACGACAGGGCGTGACCCGGTGCACCGAGAGGCATCGGGTCACGCCCTTCGCTCTCCGGCCCGCCCCGGCAGGTTGCAGCGAGGTTGTTGCTCAGCTCACTTCGGAAAGTTGCAGGACGGGAGTGCCCCGGACGATGTATCCGGCTGCCCAGCGAGGCAACGCAACCGAGAAGCAACGCAATCGGCGTTCACAGACGCCCCGGAGCGCAACGGAGGAGCCACGATGAAGGTCGGCCCCGCTTTCCCCTCGGCCTATGACAGCTCGGCCGCGTACAGCCGGTTGCAGAGCGCCCGCGCCAAGCTGGTCACCGACCAGATGCCGGTCGCCGCCGGAGCCGCCACCATCACGGCCGACCGGGCCGCCGTCGTCACCGCCGAGGCCGAGGTGGCCCGCATCGAGGCGGAACGTGCGGCCGCCATCGTCCAGTTCCAGCGCAGCGGCCGGTTCCTCGACGTCTTCGCCTGACCCGCACGCGCCTGCCACAGGCCCTGCCGGACCGGCGGTCCGCAAAGACCGATCGGCCGTGATCGGCGGCCCCGCAGCGACCGGGCGTCGCTGTCCGGACCGGCGCATCCGGGCTCTTCATCCGTCCGGGGTGATCTGCCGTTCTCACCGTGACTGCGACCCTGACCGGGCCGACAGGGTCGATGAGAAGGGACTGGCGATGAACCGTTATCTGGTGTGGGGACTGTTCCTTCCACTGCTGGTGGTCGCGGGTGTCGTGGTTCTGTTGCGGCGGCGGAACGGCCATCGCTGACATGCGGGCGGGCCTGCCGGTCCTCGTGTTCACGGTGACTCTGGCGGTGACCGGATGCGGGGACGGCGACACCCGCGTGCGGGTCGCCGAACATCGTGTGGCGAGCAAGCAGGAGGCGCTCACCCAGGCGCGGGCGGAGCTCGCCGGCCGGATCGACGGCTTCTGCCGGAGCAGTTCCTCCTATGTGACGGCACTGGACCGGTACGGCGACCTCATCACCGACACCGCGGTGACCGTGGGTGACGTGAAGGAGGCCGGCTCCGATCTGGCGGAGCCGCGCTCGGACGTGGTGACCGCCACCGAGCAGGTCACGGCCGCCAGGGAGGACGTGGCGACGGCCGAGCGGGAGCTGGCGGAGGCGAACGCTGCCCTGGCCGCGGCCCGGGGCGGGGTATCAGCCGTCCCGCCGGTGTCGGCCTCCCCGCGGACGCCCGTCGCCGGAACCACCGTCGACCGGGTGAAGCAGGCGGACGCCGACCTCACCGCGGCGCGGGAGGGCATCACCGACCAGACGCCGCTGAAGCAGGCGTCGGAACGGTTCAACTCGGCGGCCGTCGCGCTGGAGATGGCGTGGCTGCGCCTGCTCGGCGAGGCCGGTTGCCTGAGCGAGGACCAGCAGCGACGGGCCCGTGACTACACCCTGGCGATGCAGAGGTCGCTGACCGAGGCGGGGTACCTCAAGAGCGAGACCGACGGCGTGTACGGCCCGGACACGGTGGCCGCCGTGCAGGCTCTGCAGAAGGCGCACGGCCTGGCCGAGACCGGGACCGTCGACAAGGCCACCGACGCGGCGCTGCGTGCCAAGTTGCGGGCCGAGGGGGGTGCGGCCGCCGGGGAGGCCGTCGTGGCGACCTCGGCCGTGCAGCAGACGCTGAAGCTGGCCGGTTTCTGGGACGGCCCGGTGGACGGCATGTGGACCGACGAGCTGACCACGGCGTTGCGCTCGTTCCAGGCCGAGCTGGGTGTCGAGCCGACCGGGACCGTGGACGCGGCCACCGTCGCCGCGGTCGGAGACGTGATGGACCAGCGTTCCACGGCACCGTCGGCCGTGCCGTCGCGATCATGAGCGCGTGTCCCCGTACGATAAAAATCCTCACATTGACGTCGACCCACGTCACGCCACCGGAACCGGTGAATCTCAAATATTTTCCGTGACTGCGCGGCATGCCCGGCGGACGATGGAACCGAGCCCTTCGGTCGCTTCTTTCGAGCAACATCACCGCAGGTGGATCGACACCTGCCCGCATGATTCAACGATCATGAATGCATCGCCGGAAACCGAGATCAAAAACGCTCCGCCGTGGAGAAATCGCGGTTTGTAATCTTCTCGGGGTTTCGTGTCCGGCCTCGGCATCGCACCATGGATGACGGGTGATGCATTCGATGAGCGGGCGACGACTGGCAGTGGTGGTTAGCGTCGAGCAGCACGACGACCCGGTGTTGCGCAGATTCTCGGTGCCGTCGGCGGACGTTGCGGCGTTCGTGGACGTGCTCGGGGATCCGGCGCTCGGCGGGTTCGAGACGGGCCACCTGCGGGATCCCGGAGCGCGGGAGGCGTACGCACGGGTGAAGTCCCTTTTCGAGGGACGCGACCAGGAGGACTGTGTCCTGGTCTACTTCCGCGGCGTGATGCTGACCGGCCCGGGTGGTGGGCTCTATCTGGCCGCCACCGACACGGTGATGGGCCGTCCGGCGGACACCGCCATCGACGTCGCCCAGATCGCCGCCCTCATGCAACGCAGCCGCGCCGGTCAGGCCGTGGTGCTGCTCGACGGCCGCACCGGCGGGCCGGTCGACGCGGGCCACCACTTCCGGGCCGCCCGATCCGCCGAGTGGCAGAGCCGCGTCGTGATCGCCGCCACCGCCCGGCCCGAACCGCCCACCTTCGCCGGTCTGATCGCCGAGGGCGTGTCCGGCGGCGCCGCCGACCGTGACCGGGACGGCTGGATCGGGATCAGCGAACTCCACGACCACCTGCGCGAACGTGACCCGAGCGTCCGGCAGTGGGTCTTCGGTTCGGGACGGCAGCCCTGGCTGGCCCGGGTCCGCCGCCCCGGCAGCGACCAGATGGCGTCGATCGCGCAGCTCGCCACGGCCGCCGCCGGGACCGATCTGTCCCGCGCCGTCGAGGCCCGCGAGGCGCTGCGCCGGCTTGCCGACGGCGAGGGCAGGGTCGCGGCCGCCTCGGCTGCAGCGCTGCGCCGCACGTCGATCCGCATCGCCGAACCCGCCCTCGACTTCGGCCGCGTCGCCCCCGGCACTCGCCAGCTCACCGCCGAGATCGCCGTGCAGGGCCCGCCGCTGGCCGCCGCGTCGGCCGTGTCGACGTCCGCCGAGGGCCTGCACGCCCGGCTCGAGGGCAACACGCTGCGGGTGTCCTGGTTCCCCACGGTGGGCCGGCTCGACGGAGCGGTCACCCTGGACGGCCCGGCGGGTGGGGCGCGGCTCGCGGTCACCGGGGAGGTGTCGTCGGAGGGCGCCGTCGCCGGCGGCTGGGTCCCGTCAGCGGGCGGGAACGGTGCGGCGCTTCCGGCCGGCGGTCCCGGCTCCCCCGTCGCGTCGCCCGGGTCTCCGGCACTCTTGCCGCCGGGTTCTCCGGCGCCGTTGCCGCCGGGCCCTCCGGCGCCGTTGCCGCCGGGCCCTCCGGCATCGCTTCCGCCGGGCTCTCCGGTGGGATGGGATCCGGCGTGGGCCGCGTCGGGTGAGCACACTCCGGCCTGGCCGGGCGAGGCGGGATGGCCCGGCGAGCAGCCGGTCGACCCCTGGCCCGGCGAGACCGGCACGTCGGCCTGGCCGAACGAGACGGCGGCCGGTTGGCACGACGCCTCCCGGCAGGTTCCGGGCCCTCCGCCGGTCCAGGCAGGCGGTCAGGCATCGACTCACCCCATTTCTTCCGGTACGCCGGAAGCAGTCACGCCCTTCGCCGACTCGGGAGGAGTCCCACCTACCGCAAGTCCCGGGCTCGTCCCGCCCGCGACGGTTCCGCACGCTTCGAGTCCCGGGACAGATCCGCCCTCCACAGGCCCCGCAACGGCCGCGATTCCCGGGGCAGTCCCGGGACCGGCCGTGTCGCCGGGTGCCGAGCCTCCGCATGGTTCCGGGAGCGAGTCCCGGCATGACGAAGCGTCCGCCGCGGACGGCTCGGGCCCCGACGCCGGGTCTGCTTCCGGAACGCGGAAACCGCCGGGTGGAGGCGGGCCTTCCCGGCCGTCGCCGTGGGCTCCGATCAGTGGTCCGCCCGCCTCGGGGATGTGGTCGCACCGGCCCACGAGTGCACAACCGGACACCGGATTCGCTGCGGGTACCGCCTCCTGGGGAGCCGTGAGCGCTCCCCCCACTCCGCTCGGCACCTCACCCGACCGGGCAGCGGCTGACGGCCCGGCCACGGCCGGCGGCCCCGCCGCGGAGGCCGGTTCGGCTGCCACCCAGGACCCGGCCGCCGCTGGGGTGTCCGGCTCGGGTGGCGGCTCCGACACCGTCGACGGGGACACGCCTCTCGTCGCACCCAAAGCCACCGTCCGTGGATCCTTTCCGGTCGCGACGCCCCCGGAAGCGCCCACCCTGCTTCGCGAACCGGCCGGGGCGTCGGGCTCGCCGGCTGCGGTGAATACGTTCGCGGACGCCGCATCAACCGATGCGCCGCCGGCAGAGACCACTGCGGCGGCGAAAGATTCCGCGCGACCGGCGGAGACCGACGAGACCAGCGCGGATTCGAGGATTGCCGCTGTCCGCGACTCGCGGAGTGAATCCTCCGCTTCGGGTCCCGCTGACTCTCGAGCCGGAGCCGCCCCCGGGGACTTCGCGGCCGACGACTCGGAAGGATCGGCAGCACGGCCCGAGGCGCCCGCTTCCGCCACGGCGTGGCCGGAACCGGCATCGAGCAGAAGCGCGGGCGACAGCTCGGGAATCGTCTCTGAGGCCGGTCGCCCCGAGGAGGACGACAAGCCGGAGGCCTTCGCGCCTGTCGCATCGGGTGGAACCGCCGAAGCCGTACGAGCCACGACCGACCCGGCCGCTCCGTCCGCCTCGCAGACGCCACCGGCAGGCGGCCAACCGGATTCGGCGCCAGGCGGCTTCACCGGCCGCTGGGGCATCATCGCCGCCACGGCCGACGGTGCCGGCCACCCGGAGCGTCCGGATACGAACAGCACCGCTGAGGGCGGGAGCGACTCCGTCGAGGCCGCTACCTCGGAATCCGTCACGGGCGCAGCGGACGCGCCCCTCATCCCCGCCGACGGGGTGACAGACAACGGGGCTGCCGTCACCGACACCGGGACCGCCGCCAGCGGGACCGCCGCCAGCGGGACCGCCGCCACCGGGACCGCCGCCACCGGGACCAGCGCCACCGGCGACGGGTCCGGCGCCTCGGACACCAATGAAGGTGCACGGGCGGTCAACGGCACCCGGACGGAGGCTGACGGGCCGCATCCCCATGCCACCGACGGGCCTGATGCGCAGCGCGCTGAAGCAACCGGCGGGCCGGCCGCCGGTCGAACAACGGCCGGCGAGGCGACCACGGGCCCAGCCACGGCCGGCGAGACGACCACGGGCCAAGCCACAGTCGGCGAGACGACCACGGGTCGGCCAACCGCCGGACAGGCGACGGCCGATGTGACGACGGCCGGTCAGGTGGAGTCCGGGGGAACGGATGCGGCTGGAACGGATGCGGCTGGAACGGCTGCAGCGGCCGCTGCCGCCGCTGGAATGGCTGCTGCGGCTGGAGCGGCTGCGGCTTGGCCCGGCGGCAGTACGGGGACCTGGGGGCGGTCCGATCCGGAAGGGCTGTGGCCGTCCGCTGGGCGGCGGCCGGGTCAGCCGACCGCCGAGGAGGAGGACGACCACCTCACCGGTCCGGGCGCGGCGAGCAGCACTCCGGCGGGGGCAGGGCAGGGCGGCGTACCGGAGCAGAACGATCGTCCTGACGGGGAGGCCGGCGGGGCTGTCGCCGAAACCGCGCCCGGTGGATCGGGCCGGTCGGGCGTCGAGGGAAGATCTGCCAACGGAATGGCGGTTCCGGCGCCCCGGCAGCCCGTTGACGAGCATGCGTCCTGGTTGACCGAGCCTGCACCGGCGTCGGCCGCAACGGGACAGCCGGGCTTCACGGAGAGCAGCGATGCCGGCCACGCCGCCAATGCGGGACACACCGCCGGTGCGGCACCCGCCGCCAATGCGGGACACGCCGCCAATGCGGGACACCCAGGCAGTGCCGACCACGCCGGCAGTGCCGACCACGCCGGCGGTGCGGACCAGCAGGCGGGTGGGTCGGCCAGTCCGTGGGTGACGTCGCCGATGAGCGCGGAGAATCGCAGCATTCCGTGGCCCCGTACACCCGGGATGCCGCCCGGCGACGCCGCGACCGGGGATGAGCCGACCCGGCACGGTGCCGACGGCCAGACACCGGCCGACCGTGGATCAGGGCATGTGGCGGAGACTCAGCCGGCGGCGGCCGACGGTTCGTGGCCGACCTCCCCGGCGGCCGGGTGGCCCACATCGCCCGCTGCGGCGTGGCCGGGGACGGATGCCTGGGCGGCGGGTCCGGCCGGAGTGGCATACGGACCGGGAGCGACCTATCCGGGACAGCCGGGACCGGGAACCTCACCGCACGCGACCGGACATCCCGACACCGGAACAGGAGGGGCCGCAACGGGATATCCGGGCCCCGGGACAGGGCAGGCCGCAACGGGATATCCGGGCCCCGGGACAGGACAGGCCGCAACGGGATATCCGGGCCCCGGGACAGGACAGGCCGCAACGGGACACCCGGCACCCGGCGCAGGACCGGCCAGGGCGGCGCGAGCAGGTCAGCCGGGGGCCGGGCAGCAGCCGAGGGCCGACTACCCGGCCGGTTATCAGGGCGGATACCCCGGCGCGCCCGGGAGCCCCGCCACGGCGACTGGCGCCGGGGCCGGCACCGGCTACGGCGGAGGCGGCTGGGACGCTGGCCCGGGAGCAGTCGCGGGTGCAGGCGCAGCAGGTTACCCGCAGGGGGCAGGCTATTCCGGAGGGGGCGGCTACCCGCCGGGAGCGGGCGGTCCCCCGTACCCCGAAGAGAAGAAACCTCGCCGCCGGGGTGTGCTGATCGCCGCGGTCGTCGTGGTGCTCCTGTTGCTGGGCGGCGGGACGTACATGGGCGTGCGGTACACGCTGGCCGCCGACGAGCCGGAGGCCGCGGGGCAGCGGACCGCACCGACGCAGGCGACGGGCGCGCCGGAGCAGCCGGGTGGCGTGGAGGCGAGTGTGCCGGCCACGGAGCCGGCGGGCACCCCGGAACCGCCGCCGGTCAGTCTGGCGAAGCCGGTGGTGGTGGATCGGATCGGTCTGGGCCGGGAGCCGGAGGGCGTGGCGGTCTCGCCGGACAACAAGACGATCTACGTGGCCGACCAGGCCGCCAAGGACGTGCACATCGTCGACGTGGCCACGAAGAAGATCAGTGTGGTGAAGGTGCCGAACACGCCGCGGTTCCTGGCGTTGTCGGCGGACGGCAGCCGGCTGTACGTGACGCTGTTCGAGAACAACTTCACCGGCAACGGGCTCGCGGTGATCGACACGGCGAACCGGACGCTGGTCAAGACGATCCGGACCGGGCCGCGGCCGTTCGAGCCGGCGGTGGCGCCGGACGGGCAGATCTGGGTGCCGATCCACAACGGTGCCCGGGTGGAGATCTACGACGATCAGTCGCTGACCGAGGCCGCGCGGATCTCGGTGCCGCCGAACCCGCACTGGATCGTGTTCACGCCGGATGGGAAGACGGCGTTCACCGCGAACCACGAGTCGAGCCAGATCTCCGTCGTGAACGTGGCGGACGGGCTCGTACGCAAGAATTTCAAGGTCGGCAGGTCGCCGCACGCGCTGGCGGTGACGCCGGACGGCAAGAAGCTGGTGGTGACCAACTACGACCTGGACACCGTGGAGGTGTACGACACCGGCGACCAGCGGCAACTCAACAAGATCACCGTGGGCCGGGAGCCGCAGGCGGTGATGATCTCGTCGGACGGTAGGCACGCGTACGTGGTGAACGAGGGTTCGGACAACCTCTCGGTGATCGATCTGAGCACCGGGAAGGTGGTGTCGACGGTTGCGGTCGGTGACAGTCCGCGGGTGAACGCGATCTCGCCCGACGGAAAGCGGTTGTATGTGACGGACGGTCGCGGAAAAACGGTTACCGTGCTGAGAACGACCGACGGGTGACGATTCCCTGGTAGCGTCGCGCCATGTCGACGGATTCCGGGGTTTCTCGCGCCCATTTGAAGACTCTCACCGACCGAGAGCGCGCCACCTTCGCCGACCGCCACGCCGGTTCGCGCTCCGCGTACGACCGATCGGATAATCTCTTCGGCCGTGTCCCGATGACCTGGATGAACAAGGCAGCCGGGGATTTCCCGATCTATCTGGACCGGGCGTACGGCAACCGGATCGTCGACGTCGACGGCAACGAGTTCATCGACTTCGCCCTCGGTGACACGGGCGCGATGGCCGGCCACTCCCCCGAGCCGGTGGTCGCCGCCGTCACCGAGCGTGTCCGCAACGGGCTGAGCACGATGATGCCGACCGAGGACGCGGCCGTCGCGGGCGCCGAGCTGGCCCGCCGGTTCGGGGTGCCGGCGTGGAGCTTCTCGCTGACGGCAACGGACGCGAACCGCTGGGCGATCCGGCTGCTGCGCGCGGTCACCGGACGGTCGAAGATCCTCGTAAACAGCTACTGCTACCACGGTTCGGTCGACGAGTCGCTGATCGTTGTCGGACCCGACGGCCGGGGTACGAGCCGTGACGGCAACGTGGGCGCGCCGGTCGACGTGACACTGACCAGCCGTGTCGCCGAGTTCAACGACCTGGCCGGGCTGGAGCGGGAGCTCGCGCACGGCGACGTCGCGGCGGTACTGATGGAGCCGGCGCTCACGAACATCGGAATCGTGCTGCCCGAGGACGGCTACCTGGCCGGCGTGCGGGAGCTGACCAGGAAGTACGGCACGTACCTGATCAACGACGAGACCCACACGTTCTCGGCCGGGCCGGGCGGGGCGACCGCGTTCTGGGGCCTGGAGCCGGACGTGGTGACGATCGGCAAGGCCATCGGAGGCGGGGTGCCCGTCGGGGCGTACGGCCTCGGCTCTGACCTTGTCGCATCTCTTCAAGGACGGGCTGACCTGGACCTCATCGACATGGGTGGCGTCGGCGGGACCCTCGCCGGCAACCCGGTGTCGATGGCCGCGACCCGGGCCACGCTCGAGCACGTGCTCACCGAGTCCGCGTTCGACAGCATGATCGCGACGGCTTCGGCGTTCGCCGAGGGACTGATCAAAATCATCGGTGGGTACGGCCTGCCGTGGTCCGTGAGCCGTCTGGGCGCCCGGGTCGAGTACCGGTTCGCGAGTCCCGCCCCGCGCAACGGCACCGAGTCGGCCGCGAGCGCCGACGCCGAGCTGGAGGACTTCCTGCACGTCTACCTGGCGAACCGGGGTGTGCTGCTGACGCCGTTCCACAACATGGCGCTGATGTGCCCGACGACGTCGCTGAACGACGTGGCCCGGCACCACGAGATCTTCGACGCGGCCCTGAAGGAGCTGATCTAGCCGTTCGCGCTGCTGCGGGCACGGGCCTCGGCGAGTTCGGGCAGGTGCTCGCGGCACCACTCGCGGGACGCGTCGATCAGGGTGAGCAGGCTGCGGCCGAGGGCGGTCAGCTCATACTCGACGTGGGGTGGGTTCGCCGGATACTCCGTACGCGTCACCATGCCGTCGCGTTCCATCGCCCGCAGGGTCTCGGCCAGCACCTTCTTGGTGATCGACCGCAGCGGCACGAGCAGCTCGCCGAACCGGCGCGGGCCGTGTTCCAGGCAGATGACGATCATCGCGGTCCACTTGTCGCCGATCTGCAGCGGCATCAGGCGGGACGGGCACTCGGGCGCGAACATGTCCGGATCGAGAGTCGTCACGACGCCCAGGTTAGCCTCGGTATCGTTGCGGTAACCAGGTGCTCCGCGGCTAGCGTCCGGCGCATGACCAGCATCGTTGTCTTCGGAGCCGGTGGCCGTGCCGGCCGGGCCGTGACCGCCGAGGCCGAGCGCCGCGGCTTCCAGGTGACCTCCGTCGTCCGTGACCCCGCCAAGCACCGTCTGCCCGGCCGCGTCGTCCAGGGTGACATCCTCGACGCGGGATCCATCGCCGATCTCGTCGCCGGGCACGACGCCGCCGTCAACGCGGTGTCGCCGGCCTCCGGGCCGGAGGAGTTGGCGAATCTCGCCCTGGACGACGAGTTCTACGTCAAAGCCACCGACGCCCTGCTCGGCGGACTGGCCGCCGCCGGGGTCCCCCGCCTGATCGTGGTCGGCCTGTTCGTCAACCTGCTCGACGGCGAGGGCAGGCCGCTCTACGACGATCCGTCGGTGCTGCCGGCCGAGTTCCGGCAGTTCGCGCTGGCGCACACGGCCGGGCTCGAACGTCTGCGGTCCGCGGACACGCCGGTCGACTGGCTGGTGCTCACCCCGCCCGCGCAGCTCGACGCCTCGGGTCCGCGGCTCGGGACCTACCGCACCGGGGGCGAGAGGGGCGGCGGCGCGCATCTGTCGTACGCCGATCTGGCGGTCGCGGTTGCCGACGAGATCGAGACGCCGCGCCACCACCGCACCCGGATCTCGGTCTTCGACTAGGCCGTCACCGCCCGCTGCGACAGATCTTGTGAGGTTGTGCCGTCCGGCTGACCGGAAGCGCACAAGATCGCGGGAGGCGCGGTTCCCCTTCACAGAACTTGTGAGGTTGTGCCGCGATGTCGACCCGTACCTCACAAGATCTGTGGAGGGACGACGTCCGTACGGCTAGAGGTTGTCGGGTCTGTTGAGGGCGGGGTGTTTCTCGCCGGCCGTCGTGAACCAGGCCGGGCCGGACTCGGCGAGGGCCGTCGAGATCCGCAGCACCGACCATTCGTCCAGCTCGGGGAGTTCGTCCGGCGCGAACCAGCCCACCTCCAGCGACTCGTCGTCGGTGGCGCCCGCCGCGCCGCCGACGGCCCGGCAGCGGAACCAGACGTTGAGGTATTCGCACCGGTCACCGTTCGGATAGACGACCGGGTGGGTCGCGACGCCGGCGAGCCGGACGATCTCGGCGCGTACGCCGGTCTCCTCGAGAACCTCGCGCACCGCGGTGTCGGCCGGCTGCTCGCCGGGATCGATCACGCCGGCCGGCACCGACCAGCGGCCGTTGTCGGAGCGCCGGGCCAGCAGCACCCGGCCGTCGTCGTCGGTCACCACGGCGCTAGCGCCCGGCAGCAACAGCAGGTCATGCCCGATCTCGGCCCGCATCCGGGCGATGTATTCAGAAACAGCCACGCGGCAAACCCTAGAGACCCCGGTCCAGCTCGGCGAGAACCAGGAGGACGGCCCACGACGAACCGGTCCGGCGTGTCCGCCGTCGGTCGATGCCGCCCGGCCGGTGTGGCAGGGTGTGGAGCATGGGATCGGTTCGTGAGCGCTTCCGGGAACTGCACGCCACAGGCACGTTCGTGATGCCGAACGCGTGGGACGCCGGATCCGCGCGGGTGCTGGCGAGCCTCGGGTTCGAGGCCGTGGCGACCACGTCGTCGGGGCTGGCCGCGAGCCTGGGCAAACGCGACCAGCAGGTCACCCGGGACGAGCTGGTGACGCACGTGGCGGCGGTGTCCGCGGCGGTCGGCGTGCCGGTGAGCGTGGACGCGGAGCGGTTGTACGCGGACACCGCGGCCGGCATCGCCGAGACGGTGGACCTGCTCGCGGCGGCGGGGGCGGCGGGACTGTCGATCGAGGACTACGACCCGGCCACCGGCAGTGTGGACACGTTGCCGGCCGGTGTCGAAAGGGTGGGTGCGGCCGCCGAGGCGGCACGGCGCCACGGCCTGGTGCTGACGGCCCGGGCCGAGAATCATCTGTACGGGCAGGGCGATCTCGACGACACGATCACCCGGCTGGTCGCGTACCGGGCGGCGGGGGCGGACGTGCTCTACGCGCCGGGGCTGACCGCGCCGGACGACATCGCGCGGGTGGTCGAGACCGTCGGTGCGCCGGTCAACGTGCTGACGATGCCTGGCGCCCCGAGCGTGCCGGAGCTGACGGCGCTCGGTGTGCGGCGGGTGTCCACCGGCGGTGCCCTGGCGTGGGCGGCGTACGGCGCGCTGCGCGACGCGGCCCGCGAGCTGCTGGAGTCCGGCACGACGGAGTTCCGCGCCCGCAACCTGACCGCCGCCGAGATCGAGGCCGCGTTCGGCGCCTGAGACCGGCCGTCAGCGACGGAGGTCTACCTGGCCGGTGGTGCCGGCCTCGATGAACGGCAGGTCGGGCGTGCGGCCGAGGCCGGGCGCGGACGGCACGTCGACGAGGCCGCGGACGCTGACGATCGGCGACGTCGTGATGTCGCGGGCGTAGTACTTGTCGGAGCCGGACACATCGGACGGCAGCGTGAATCCCGGCAACGAGCTGAGGGCCACGTTGGCGGCCCGGCCGATGCCGAACTCGTGCATGCCGCCGCACCACACCGGCACGTCGTGGGCCCGGGCCAGGTCGTGCGCGCGTACCGCCGCGGTGAGGCCGCCCATCCGGGACACCTTGATGTTGAGGATCCGGCCCGCGCCGAGCCGCAGGGCGGTGGCAAGGTCGTCGACCTCCTCGACGGACTCGTCCAGACAGATCGGGGTGTGCAGAACGGCCTGCAGCGCGGCGTGGTCGAGCAGGGCGCGCGGCGCGTACGGCTGCTCGATCATGAGAAGGCCGAGTTCGTCGAGCTGCCGGAAGACGGCCGTCTCCGAGGCCGGGTAGGCGCCGTTGGCGTCGACGTGCACCGGCACGTCCGGGAAGGCGGAGCGCACCGCCCGGACGGGTGTCACGTCCCAGCCCGGCGCGATCTTCAGCTTGATCCTCCGGTAGCCCTCGCCGACTCGCCGGGCGACCTGTTCCAGCAGGTCGTCGACGGTCGGTTCGATGCCGAGCGACACACCGGCCTCGACCTCGGACCGATCACCCCCGAGGGCCTTGGCCAGCGGTACGCCCGACGCGCCCGACCAGAGCGCCCACGCCGCCACGTCGAACCCTGCACGCGCGAAGTGGTTGCCGCGCACCCTGGCCAGGGCGGCGGCCAGTTCGGACGGGTGCTCCCAGGTGGTGTTCAGCACGAGCGGCGCCAGGAAGGACCGGGCGACCGCCCAGCAGCTGTCGACGGTCTCGGCGGAGAAGTACGGCCCGCTCAGCGACGCGATCTCACCCCAGCCCACGGCCCCGTCGGTGCTGGTCAGCGTGACCAGGATGTGTTCGAGTTCGCGCTTGGCGTGCGAGCTGGTCCGGAACTGGTGCACGAGCGGCAGCCGGACCCGGCGCAGCTCCACCCGATCAATCTTGATCATCACTCTCCTGGAAGGGAGGCGGCTCCCGGTGGTAGAGGCCCAGCTCGGCGGCGAGTTCGTCGCGCTGGTGCAGGCGGCGGCCGGCGCCCTTGGAGCTGGCGATGGTGAGGGTGGCGAGCAGGTGCAGTGCGAGCACGACCGAGGTGGGCGAGTTCGCGTAGGAGGCGCTCTCGGTGCCGATCACGATGCTCGTGGTGGCGGCGGCGATCAGCGGGGCGTCGTCGGCGTCGGTGATGAGCACCAGGTCGCCGCCGCGACGCGTGTAGGCGGCGGCCACGTCGACGGTCTCGCGCCGGTACCGGGACATCGACACGGCCACGAGCAGATCGCCCTGCCGCACGTCGCTGAGCACGTCGAGTGACCGCAGCGAGCCGTCGCCGACCAGGTGCACCCCGGACAGGCCGGCGCTCAGGTCGGTGGCCAGCATCGACGCGTAGGCCAGCGACTTGCCGTACCCGAGAAGGTAGCGGCGCCGGGCCGAGACGATCAGCGCGGCGGCCCGTTCGATGGCGTCCTGCCCGGCGGCCCAGGCGAGCGCCTTCTCGAACTCCTCGCGCTGCTGTTCCAGGACGCGCTGCTTGAGGACCTGCGCGGAGCGGCGCTGGACGTTGCGGTCGAAGCGCTCGGACGGGGTGGAACGATGGATCGTCACAGTGCGCCATTCTCGAACGTGTAGCTGACCCGGCCGTCCGGGTCCCCGGTCGCACCGGTCCAGCGGGCGCCCGCGGCGAAGTGTTCCGTGAGGCCCGCACGCAGCCGGGCCCGGTCGGTGGCCGGGGCGTGCACGACACCGGCCGGGACGCCGGGCTTGCGGGCGTGCCACAGATCCCAGCTGACCAGGACACGGTCGGTCCCGCCGCCGTAGTAGTCGGGCAGGAAGCGGATCCCGGTGGCGCCCAGGACACCGAGGTTGAAGTGGGCGTTGCGCAGCGCGTACGGATCGAAGGTCCATCGCATGGTCCGCGCCCCGGTGAGCCGCGCCACCTCGGCCTGGGCCTGCTTCATCCGGCGTCCGACGCCGAGGCCCTGTGCCTCGGCCGTCACCACCGCGGCCTGCGAGTAGTGGTAGAGCTCGCCGCGGTCGACCGCGGAGAAGCCGAAGCAGAAGCCGATCATGGTGCCGGAGGGGTCGATCGCCCCGATCACCGAGCCCGAGTTCTCCCGCAGGGCGGCGAGCAGGCGTGGGCTGACTCCGTACTCGGGCTGCTGGTAACCGAAGACCGTGCGATAGAGGCGCGCCGCCGCGGTCAGCTCGGCCGGGCCGGCAAGCGTTCGCACGAGCACCTCCATAACCCACCTCCCGATCAAAGATACGTTTCGTATGAACGCCATCGTGGCAACATCAACGCTCGTTGACAACGGGTAGCCCACAACTTAGCTTTCGCATATGTCGTCAGCCACGCTCGAAGCGCTGCACCGGTACACGCTGTGTGAGTCACCGACCGGGGACGCCCGGGCGCTGGCCGTCCTGGCCGGGGTCCTCGACGCCGACGCCGCCCGGGCCGGCTTCCGGACCACCCGCGAGACGCACCCGACCGGCGATCACCTGATCTGGACCCTGCCCGCGCACGGCGTGACCGGCGGCGATCCGATCCTGCTGCTCAGCCACTACGACACGGTCTGGCCGGTGGGCACCCTCGCCGGGATGCCGTGGACGGTCGACGGCGACGTGATCCGCGGGCCGGGCGTCTACGACACCAAGGCGGGCATCGCGGCGCTGCTGTCCGCGGTGGAGACGATCAAGGACCGACCCCATCCCGCGGTACGGGTGATCGTCGTCGCCGACGAGGAGATCGGCTCCCCCACCGCCGGGGACCTGGTGCGTGCGGAGGCGGCCCGGGCGCGGGCCGTGCTCGGGCTCGAGCCGCCGCATCCGGGCGGCGACCTGAAGACCGGCCGTCGCGGCAGCACCCGGGCCCGGATCGAGGTGACCGGGGTGGAGGCCCACGCCGCCCTCGATCCGGACGCCGGGGCCAACGCCATCGACGAGCTGGTCGACCAGCTGATCCGGATGCGGTCGGTGGCCGCGTCCCGGCCGGTGCTGCTGAACACCGGGACGATTGCCGGGGGCGGGCGCACCAACGTGGTCGCCGGGAGCGCCCACGCCGATCTGGGGCTGCGGTTCGCGGACCCGGACGACGAGGAGGCGGTGCTCGGTGAGCTGCGGCGGCTGCGGCCGGTGCGGGCGAGGGCGGCCGTGTCGGCCCGGCTGCTGTCGCACCGGCCCACCTGGCGGCCCGGCCCGGCCGGCGACGCGCTGCTGGAACAGGTCCGCGCGGTCGCCGCGGGCATCGGGCAGAGCGTCGGCGGGCGTCCCGCCGACGGAGCGGCCGACACCAACACGACCGGTGCGCTGGGCCGGCCGACGGTGGACGGGCTCGCTCCGCGCGGCGGGGGCGCGCACGCCCGTACCGAATGGGTCTCCGTCGCCGGAATCGCCGAGCGGACCGCCCTGCTCGCCGCCCTGCTGACCGCCCCGATCGCCCTCTGATCGATCACCGGCGCCCGCCGCTGCCGGGGACGGTCCGATCCTCGTCGAGGTCCGCGTCCGGCGGCACCAGCTCACGGTCGGCCTCGGCCCGCGGACGTGCCGCCGGGTGACGTGGCAGGTCCTCCGTCCTGCTCTCGGTCTGCTTCTCGTTCTCTCTCGCCCCAAGTTCTTTCGTCATGAGGAGAGAATTCCCACGGACGGGACGTTTAGACTCGCGGAACTCCGGGTAACAGGCAGGCCCCGGAGCCTCCGAAGCAGGAGCAATCGACGATGAACGATAACGACAGTCGCACAATCGCCGAGCTGGAACACCGGATCCACCTGTCCGACCCCGAGTTCGCCGCGCGGATGACCGCCGGGGCGCACGCCGAGGTCCGCTTCCCCGCCGTCGCGGTGTTGTGCGCCGTCCTGTTCGTACTGGTTCCACCGGTGATGCTGCTGTTCGGGTGGCTGGGCCTGATCGTCACCCTGGATCTGTTCCTCGCCGCGGTCGCGCTCGTCCTGATCCGGCGGCGCCTGTACGGCTGACCCGCCTCGCCTCAGACCGTGACGTCGATGAGGTCGCCGCTGGTCAGGACGCCGCGTAGCGCGTACAGATCGATGCCCTTGTCCTGCATCAGAGTGACCAGTGCGGCCGCACCGGTGGCGGCGGTGGTGACCGACTCGCCGTCCATGCCGAGGAGACGGCTCACCCCGCGGAGTTTGACCTCGTCGCGCAAGCCGGCGTTCTCGCCGCGCGGTTCCCGGGCCGGCGGCGCCGGTGGCGGTGTGCCCCTCCTGGCCGCGAACGCCTCGGGGTCGCCCGCGGACAGACCGGCCCGGATCGCGAGGATCAGATCCTCATGCGGTACGCCCCGGGCGGTGGCGAGCTCGTTGAGGCTGTGACCGTCGTCGAGCCTCGACCGCAGGTCGTCGACGGTCATGCCGAGCGTGTCGGCCACCCTCGACATCAGGTTCTCCCGGCGCTGGGCGGCCACCGGGGAACGGAGGTAGGAGTACTGGCCGGTGGAGGCCGAGACACTGCTGATGCCGGTCATCGCCGTCTCCCAGATCGTTGCGGGACGGTTGCCGTCCCACGCTGCGGGGAGGCATCGGCTGGGCGACGCCGTTCCTGTGACTTTTCAGCCGGCGGTGATCGCGGTCGCGCTGATGACGCCCTCCGAGTCGGGCAGGCCCTCGACGGTCACCGGCAGGCCGGAGGTGATGCTCTCCAGAGAGGCGACCTGGCTGACCTTGACGGTCGTGTCCGCAGCGGTCCGTACGGTGATCGTCTCGCCGGCGTCGGTCTGCACGTAGAGGGTCGTACCGTCGACCACCTTGACCGTGCCCACGACGGCGCCCATGGCGGGCTGGGCGCCGCCCTGGACCGTCCCGCCCGGGGCCGCGCCGCTTCCCGACACCTCGGGACGGGCGCCGGGCGCGCCGGGGCCGCGCGAGCCGCCGGGCGCAGGGCCGAAACCGCTGGGCATGCCCGCGCCGTTCGGAGCGCCGCCGGCCTGCGTCTCCCCGGTGCCCCAGCGCTCGTGGGCCTGGACGCCGCCGAGGAAGCCACCGGCAAGCAGGGCCAGTCCGAGCAGGCCCACGGTGGTGCGGTTCCACCAGCGGCGCGGGGCGACCGCGGCCAGGGCCTCGTCGAGGTCCGGGTGGCCGCTGGACTGGCGGGGCAGCACCTCGGTGTCACGGTTTCCGGACGGCGCGGCATCCTCCGAGGTCACCGTGTCGTCCGCGGTCGCGGCGTTCTCCGAGGTCGCGGCGTTCTTTGAAGTCACAGGAGGGTCCTCACTCGTAGCGGAGGGCGTCGATCGGGCGCAGGCGGGCGGCACGGGCCGCGGGCAGTCCGCCGAAGAACAGTCCGATCAGCACGGAGACGCCCAGGGCGAGCACCACCGAACTCGGCACGATCACCGGCTGCACGCCGACGATGGAGAAACGGCTGCCCAGCACGGCTGCCGCCACGCCCAGACCTCCACCGATAACACTGAGCAGGGTCGCCTCGATGAGGAACTGGGTGAGGATCACCCGGCGGGGCGCGCCGAGGGCCTTGCGGATGCCGATCTCGCGGGTCCGCTCGGTGACCGTGACGAGCATGATGTTGGTGATGCCGATGCCGCCGACGAGCAGGCTGATCGCGGCGACCGCGCCGAGCAGGGTGGTGAACGTGTCGGCGGTCTCGGTCTGTGTCTCGAGCAGCTGTGACGCGTTCTGCACCCGGTAGCTGCCGGATTCGAGCCGCGTGTCGAGGATCGTGGTGATCTCGCCCTGGACCGTGTCGACCATCGACGGGTCGGAGGCCTCGACCAGGATCGAGCTGAGCGGGCCGTACCCGGCCAGGACCTGACGGACCGCTCCGATCGGGGCGACGGCGGTGTCGTTGGAGTCCTGGAAACCGGACGAGCTCTTCTCCTTCAGTACGCCGGTCACGGTGAACAGGGCGCCGCCGATGGTGACCTGCTGCCCGACCGGGTCGGCACCGGCGAACAGCTCCTCGGCCACGGTCCGGCCGATCACCACGACCCGGCGGGCCTGGGCCTCGTCGTCGGCCGTGAAGGCCGCGCCGGTCCCGACCGGGCTGTTGGACGCGCCGAACCAGCTCGGCGTGGTGCCGACGAGCGAGCTGATCTCATGCTCGGCACCCTCGTAGGTGAGGGTGGCCGAGGTGCTGACCACGGGCGAGACCGAGCGGACGTCGGGGGCGACGACCGGGTCGTCGAGGGCTTCGGCGATCCGCATGGTGAGGTCGCCGCTCTCCCGGCTCGCGCTCATCACGGTCAGCGTGTTGGTGCCCAGCGCCTCGATCCGGGTGGTGATCGCCTGTGCCGAGCCGTTGCCGACGGCCACCAGCAGGATGACGGCGGCGACACCGATCAGGATGCCGAGCATGGTCAGGATCGACCGGAGTTTGTTGGCGCTGATGCCGCGCAGCGCGAATCGTACAATCTCAATGAAGTTCATGATAAAACCCCCGCAGCCGCGTGACGCCCTACCGGCTCCTGACGGGAATCGCTCGCGATCCTTCCGTCGAAGAGCTTGATCAGCCGGTCGGCACGAGAGCCGACCTCCTCCTCGTGGGTGACCAGCACGATGGTGCGGCCGACCGCGTTCAGGTCGTCGAACACCGCGAGCACGTCGTCGGTGGCATGGCTGTCCAGGTTGCCGGTCGGCTCGTCGGCGAGCAGCAGAGCGGGCTCGGTGACCAGCGCGCGGGCGATCGCGACCCGCTGCTGCTGACCGCCGGAGAGCTGATCCGGCTCGTGCTCGGCGCGGTCGGCGAGGCCCACCAGGTCCAGTGCGAACATCGCCCGGCGGCGTCTCTCGGCGGCCCTCATCCCGGAGTACGCCAGCGGCAGCTCCACATTGGCCACCGCGCTGGTCCGCGGGATCAGGTTGAACGCCTGGAACACGAACCCGATCAACCGGTTCCGGGCCAGCGCCAGCTGCTCGTCGCCGAGCGAGCCGACGTCCACACCGTCCAGCAGGTAGGTACCCGTCGTGGGGACGTCCAGGCAGCCCAGGATGTTCATCAGAGTCGACTTGCCGGAGCCCGACGAGCCCATGACGGCCACGTAGTCGCCCCGCTCCACCTGCAGGTTGACACCGTCGAGCGCACGGACCTCGGTGTCGCCGCCGCCGTACACCTTGGTGACGTCCCGTACGTCGAGAACCGGCACCTCCATGGTCAGCGCCCGCCCGTTCCGGTGCCGGCCCGGGGCCCGCCGCCCGGGGCGAACCCGGCGCCACCGCGCATGTTCGTCGTCGTGGTGGAGGTGGTGCCGATCGGCAGCACCACCCGCTCGCCGGAGGCCAGTCCCGAGGTGATCTGGGTGGCGTCGTCGCCCTCCAGTCCGACCTGGACCGGGCGTACCTCCTGCTTGCCGGCGCCGTCCACGACGACCACGGTCCGCCGGTTGCCGGTCGCCGTGACGGCGGCCGAGTTGATCATGACCGCGTTCTCCACACTGCCGGTGACGACCGAGACGGTGACGGTCTGGCCGGGCTTGGCGCCGTCCGGAGGATTCGGCAGGCTGACCGTGACGCCGTAGGTGACCGCGCTGTCCTGCTCCGAGGAGTCCGAACCGGTCGCGGTCGGGTCGACGGCCACCACCTCGCCGGTCGTCTCGGCGTTCTGCAGGGCGTTCCACACCACGGTGGCGCTCTGGCCGGCCTTCAGCTCGGTGGCGTCGGCCTCCGAGAAGGCGGCCGTGATCTGCAGTTTCGTCAGGTCGGCCAGGTCGACGAACCCGCTGCTCGAGTCCTGCGTGCCCACCGTCGACGAACCGCCGAGAGTCCCGTTGACGGCGATCACCGTGCCGGCCATCGGGGCGGTCAGGCGGGTGCCGGCGACCGCCGCCTCGGCCTCGTCGACGGCCAGTTCGGCCTCGGTGACCGCGTTCGCCGCGTTGTCGGTGTCGGTCCCGGCGTCCTGCGCCCGGTCCAGCGCGTCCTCGGCGGCCTCCAGGTTCGCCCGGGCCAGCTCCAGGTCCCGCCGGGCGTCGGCCGGGTCGACCCGGGCGAGCAGGGTGCCCGCCTTGACCTGCTGGCCGACCTTCACCGGGATCGCGGTGACCGTGCCCGAGGTGGCGAACGTGGCCGTGGCGGTGGCCGCGCTGGCCACCGAGCCGTCGGCGGACACGGTCCGGGTGACGGTGCCCTGGGCGGCGGTGACGGTGCGTACGCCGGACGCGCTCGCCCCGCTGGTCTGCGAGGTGTCCCGCAGCAGGGTCCAGCCCCAGAACGCGGCACCGACGATCAATAGGGCCAGCAGGGCGTTCACGGCGGTGCTGGGTCGTCGCAGCGCTTTCACACCGTCATCATGCCTTCCGGCGGGTTCCTGTTCCGGTGTTCCGCCGTATTACCCCGCGTGCCTGCCCATTCCGCTTCTCACCAGGAACGTACGACCTGGTCGCCCTGCTCCAGACCGTCGGTTATCTCGGTGTATCGGTCCCCGCGGAGCCCGACGGCGACAACGCGCTCGACCGACCGGTTACCGTCACGGACCAGCACGGTGCCCGATCCGCCCGATACGTCGTGCACGGCCGTCGACGGCACCCGGAGCGCGGCCGCCACCTCGCCGGTGCGCACCTTCACCCGGGCGCTCTGCCCGACGAGCAGGTCGTCCGGGGAGTCGGCGAAGGCGAGCAGCACGCCGTAGCGGACCAGGGTACCGTCGGACGTGCCGGCCGGGTCGACCTGGATCACCTCGGCCTCGTACAGGACGTCGGAGTCGGCGAGCGAGACCGTCGCGTCCTGTCCGGCGGCGAGCGCACCGGCGTCGGCCTCCGGGAACTCGGCGCGGACCTGCATGGCGTTCGTGTCTGCCAGGTTGATGAACGTCGACCCGCCTCGGACCTGGTCGCCGACCTTGCCCTCGACGGCCACCACGGTGCCGGCGATCGGAGCGACGAGGCTCGTGCCGTCCAGTGCCTTCGCGGCCACCTCGACGGCCCGCGCCGCGCGGTTGACCTGCTGTTCGGCGGTCAGGACCGGGTCGCCTCCGCCGTCTGGGTAACCCCTCGTCGGACACGGGCCGACGGCCGCTGCGACCGGCCGGGCGTCGGCGGGAGGGGCACAGGCCGTGGCGCTGGCGGTGGCCCGGGCCGCGACGCTCTGCGCCTGGCCGAGCCTGGTCTGCGCCTCGGCCAGGCCGCTCTGGGCGTCGCTCACGTCGTCGGCGGCGTCGGCGTTCTCCAGAGCCGCGAGGGTCTGCCCCTTGCTGACCCGGTTGCCGGCACGCACCTTCACCGACTCGACCGTGCCCGGCACCGCGAAGGACAGGCTGCGGGTGGTGGCCGGCTCCACGGTGCCGGTGGTGGCCACGTCGCGGGTGACCTCACCCCGGTCGACGAGCGCCACGACCACGGCGGCCGGTCTGGCGGCGTCGTCCTTGGCGAGCGCCGCGATCACGCCACCGGCCACCGCACCGGTCACGACGATGACGGCCCCGATGAACCGGATACGGCGATTACCTCGCCTTTGCCCCGTTGTTTCGCTCACGAACGTAGATTGTCGCCGTTTGTGCCGGAATCTACGTCTCGAATTGAATGCCGCGAATCAACGCGTGAGGCTGGTGATGCGGTCCAGGAGTTCCTGTACGGAGAACGGCTTGGGCAGGTAGTCGTCGGCGCCGGCGTCGAAGGCGGCGGCCGCCTCCATCCAGCGGCCACGTCCGGTCAGCAGCAGGATCGGCACGTCGGCGGTGTCCTCGCCGTCGCGCAACGCCCGGCACAGGGTGACGGCGTCCATGTCGTGACCGGACGCGTCGAGGGACCAGTCGACGATCGTGCAGTCCGGTGGACGGGCGTGAGCGGCCCGGAGGGCGGCGTGTCCGGTGTTGCGGGACGACACCTCCAGCCCCGCCGCGACGAGCACCGTCTCGATGATGCGCAACAGGGCCGGATCGTCGTCGACCACGAGAACCGAAGGCACACCTCACCCCGCTCTGCTCGAACCCACCACGATGCCCTTGATCGCTACATACAGTAAGGGCCGTGCCGGAGATCGGTGACCGGATCTGGAGCGCGGGGCGTCTGCTGCGCGCCGCTGTGCTGTTCGTCCTGGCGGCGATCACGGCCGTCGCGGTGACCGGCCTGGTGCGCAACGACGAGACCCTTCAGGCGCAGGCCGAGGTACGCCGGTCGAGCGAGATCCTCCGCCGGATCGGTGACCTGCGCGAGGTCGCGACCGACTCCACCGGGCGACTGCGCAACCGCGCGGCGGAGCTCGGCAGGCTCGCCGGCCCGGACCCGGTGCACCGTGACCTGCTCCAGCGGATCACGCCGGAGGCCGACGTCACGGTCGTGCAGGCCGCGACCGACGAGATGTGGCGCCACGAGCAGGTGAAGCTGGACCGGCACATCGGTGAGGTGAACGCGGTCGCGCGTACCAACCGGTGGTTGATCGTCTGGGTCGCCGTGCTGGCCGGACTCCTGTCGCTGATCGGCGGCCGTCTGCTGGAACGACGCCTCACCGGCGCCGTGGACCAGATCACGGCCGCGGCCCGCCGGTTCCGGCGCGGTGACCTGAGCCGGCCCGCGGACGTGCGCGCCCCGCGCGAGCTGGCGGAGCTCGCCACCGTACTCAACTCGTCGATGACCGAACTGGCCCGGGCCCGGGACGAGGCGTCCGCGGCCACGGCGGCCGGCTCGGCGTTCCTGAACGCGATGCACCACGAGATCCGTACGCCGATGACCGCCCTCACCCGGATGACCGGCATGCTCCTGGACACCGGCCTCGACCAGCGGCAGCATGAGCTCGCCACCACCGTGCACACCAGCGGGACCGCCCTGCTCGGCGTCGTCGGCGACCTGCTCGACCTGGCCCGGATCGAGACCGGCGACCTGCTGCTGGAACGGCGGCCGTTCTCGCTGCGCGGCTGTGTGCGCCGCGCCATGGACCCGGTCGCGCCCGACGCCGAGGCCAAGGGCCTGCACCTGTCCGCGCACCTGGCGGCCGGCTGCCCGGAACGGGTCCGCGGCGACGAGCAGCGGGTACGGCGGATCCTGACCGCACTGCTGCGCCAGGCGGTCGCCGGCACGGAACACGGCGCCGTCACGGTCAGCGTCTCGGCCCATCCCGTCCCGGCCCATCCCGTCTCGGCCCATCCCGAAGAAGAGCGGAATCCGGAGGGCACCCGGAATCTGGAGGTACGGTTCGCGATCCGCGACACCGGGCTCGGAATGCCCGCCGAACGGCAGTCCGACCCCGGCGTGCTGCTGGCGCGCCGGCTGGCCGAGTCGATGGACGGGGGCGTCACCACCGAGAGCCGCCCCGGTCAGGGCGCGACCGTGACCGTGACCCTGCGGGTGGACGAGGCACTCCAGCCGGACCGTTCCGGCCGCTCGCCGGTGGCCGGGCGCAAACAGGCACTGCTCGTCCTGGTGGCCGAGGACGACCCGGTCGACCAGCGGCTGGCCCGCCGCCTGCTGGAACGCCGCGGGCACCGGGTGCTGACCGTCGCCGACGGCGAGGCCGCCCTGGAGGCCGTCCAGCGCGACCGCTACGACCTGCTGCTCCTCGGCTCGGGGCTGCTGGTGCTCGACGGTCCGACGACGGTAAGGCTGATCCACGCCGATCCGCCGCGGCACGGACCGCCCCGCATCGTCGCCGTCTGCTCGGACCTGGAGGAGCGAGACGACTTCGCCAGGGCCGGCGCGGACGGCGTACTGGCCCGCCCGATCGACGACGCCGAACTGGACGTCGTGCTGGCCACGGCCGCCGCGTACGCCGACGTCCGTCTGGCCGGCGCCGGTCCGCTGCCGGGGCCCGACGACGGCGAGCCGGCCACCATCCGGGCCTGCGTCGACGTGATCGCCGGTCCGGACGCCGAACCCGGTGACCGCCGGCAGCTCGCCGAGATCCTTCACAACTTCGCCGACCGCCTGCCCGGCCTGCTCGACCGCATGGACGAGGCCGCCGCCAGCGGCGACACCCGCAACCTGGCACGGCTGGCGCACGGCTTGAAGGCGTCCTCGGCCACGCTCGGCGCGAACCGTTTCGCGGCCCTCTGCGCCGACCTGGAGGACCGCGCCCACCATCGGCCCGCCTCGTCCGGCGAGGTGCTGCGCGATCTGCACGAACGGGCCGGCGAGATCAGCGACACCATGGAGACGATCTCCCGTCAGCTGGCCCGGGCGGCCTGACCCGCCCGCTCGCGTACCGTGGCGGGGTGACACCCGCGGTGAGCCTCGACGATCTGGGGGCGTGGCTGCTCAAGGCCAACGGCGTGACCTCCGACATCACCGAGGTGGCGGCCCGGGGCGAGGCGGTCCGGACATGGTGCGTGCGGCCCGGCTATCGCACCCGTCTCATGGCGGCCGGGCAGCCGGTGCTCCTCTGGGTCAGCGGCGACCGCCGCCGGCTGGCACCGGGAGTCTGGGGCGTCGGCGAACTCAGCGGCCCGCCCATGGTGTCGGACGGCAAGCTCCGCGTGCCGCTGGAGTTGCGCTGGCTGGACGAGGATCAGCGCGTGCACCGGGACATCGTGCGGGCCGATGAGGGCCTCGCCGCTCTCGAGGTGCTGCGGCAGCCGCAGGGCTCCAACCCGTCCTTCGTCACCGCCGCGCAGATGGCCGTGCTCCGGAGACACCTGCCGTTAGGGTGCGGGCATGTCGATCAATGACCGGGATCTGGGTATCGCCGCCGCCGGGGCGGGTGCCGCCGTCGTCCGTGCGCACTACGGGGCGCCGCTCGCGCGGCTCGGCAAGGACGGCGACGACTTCGCCACGGTCGCGGACATCGAGGCGGAGAAGGCGATCCTGGAGACACTGCGGGCCGCTCGGCCGGACGACCTCGTGCTCGGTGAGGAGACCGGCCGCACCGGCGAGGGCGGCGGCGATCGGATGTGGCTGGTCGATCCGCTGTGCGGGACCCTCAACTACGCCGTCCGCAACATGCTGGCCTCGGTGAACGTCGCTCTTCGTGCAGGCGGCCGGATCAGCGTCGCGGTCTGCGCCGACCCTTTCAACGACGAGGTGTTCTGGGCCGGCGACGGCACCGCGTACGTCCGCCGCGACGGCGTGGACCAGCCGCTCACGCCCTCGGCGGAATCACGTCTGGTCGACCTCAACCTGGACCCGCCGTTCCCGAACCGGCCCGGGTTCCTCGCCGCCCGGATGCTCTCCGACGACGTGTTCCTCGATCGGTTCCGGCCCCGTGTCGTCTCCACGACGCTGGCCGTGGCCTGGGTGGCGGCCGGTCGCCGGGCCGCGTACGTGACCGACGGCCACCTGGCGGACAGCGTCCACTTCGCCGCCGGGATCGCGTTGTGCGAGGCGGCCGGCTGCGTCGTCACCGACCTGGACGGCCGCCCGCCGCACTCCGGTCGCGGTGGCCTGATCGCCGCGGCCGACCCGGACACCCACGCCACCCTGCTGTCCCTGGTGAGCGCACAGCGGCTCAGTCGGTGAGGATCAGCACGTGCAGATGGCGGGGACCGTGCACGCCCTCGACCCGGTTGAGCTCGATGTCGCTGGTCGCCGACGGCCCGCTGATCCAGGTGAGCGGGCGCCCCGGCTCGAGGCGGGCGATCGCGTCCGGCACCGAGGCGACCACCTGATCGGGACGCAGCACGCAGACGTGCACGTCCGGCAGCAGGGTGATGATGCGCCGCCCCTGGTCGGGTGAGGCGTCCAGCACGATCGTGCCGGTCTCGGCGACGGCGACGGCCGCGGCGGTGAGCACGGCGCCGGCCTCGGCGATGCGGTCCGGCGTCAGGTTCTCGTCGGCATAGGCACCCTCCGGGCGCCATTCTCCGGGCAGACCCGGCGGTACGAGCACCGCGCCGCCCTCCCCCGCGAGGCGTGCCGCGGTCGCGGCCACCTCGGCCGACGTCACCCGGTAGACCTCGGCCTTGTAGTCGACGAGCCGGTCCACGAGCACCTCGAGATCAGCCCGGTTCGTACCCGCGGGCCGGTACTCACGGGGTACCGCGGCCACCACCGGGGCGTCGCGCAGCGCGGCCCGCACCCGGCCGAGGATCAGGTCACGGCTGCTCACGCTGGGCCCACCAATCACGGAAGGTCTGCTTCGGGAACTCGGGCAGGTCGCGGCCCGCCGTCCAGCCGGACAGCGGCGGTGGCAGCCCTCGCCCGCGCCGGCCGACGATGCGGGCCATCTTGGCGGCGCGCTGCGCGGACGCGTACAGCCGTGGTCTGTTCATGATCCTGGCGGCGGCCGCCATGGCGGCTCTCTCGGCCGGCGGATGCGGGACCTTGTTGCGCAGGTGCACGAGCATCGACGGGATGTCGATCTTCACGGGGCAGGCGTCGAAGCAGGCCCCGCACAGCGACGACGCGTACGGCAGCGACGCGTTGTCGGCGACACCGGTGAGCTGCGGCGACAGCACCGCGCCGATCGGGCCGGGGTAGACCGAGCCGTACGAGTGCCCGCCGGTCCGCTCGTAGACCGGGCACACGTTGAGGCAGGCCGAGCAGCGGATGCAGTGCAGCGCCGACCGCCCGGCGGGGTCGGCGAGGACCGCGCTGCGCCCGTTGTCGAGCAGCACGAGGTGGAAGTTCTGCGGCCCGTCGCCGGGGGTCACGCCGGTCCACATGGTGGTGTACGGGTTCATCCGCTCGCCGGTCGACGCCCGCGGCAGCAGCTGCAGGAACACCTCCAGATCGCCCCAGGTGGGCAGCACCTTCTCGATGCCCATGACGGTGATCAGGGTGTCCGGCAGGGTCAGGCACATCCGGCCGTTGCCCTCGGACTCGACGACGCCCAGCGTGCCGGTGTCGGCGATCGCGAAGTTCGCCCCGCTCACGGCTACCTTCGTGGACAGGAACGTCTCACGCAGGTAGCGCCGGGCGGCCGCGGCCAGCACCGGCGGGTCGTCGGTCAGGGCCGGGTCGACGCCGGGCATGGCCCGCAGGAAGATCTCCCGGATCTCGGAGCGGTTGCGGTGGATCGCCGGTACCAGGATGTGGCTGGGCTTGTCGTCGCCGAGCTGCACGATCAGTTCGGCCAGGTCGGTCTCGACGGGGGTGATGCCGGCCGCTTCGAGGGCCTCGTTGAGCCCGATCTCCTGGGTGGCCATCGACTTGACCTTGATGACCCGCTCGGAGCCGGTCCGCCGGACGAGGTCGGTGACGATGGCGTTGGCCTCGTTGGCGTCGGCCGCCCAGTGCACGACGCCGCCGGCCGCGGTGACCCGCTCCTCCAGCTGTTCCAGCAGTTCAGGAAGCCGGGACATGACGTCGGCCTTGATCGCGGACCCGGCGTCGCGCAGCTGCTGCCAGTCCGGCAGTTCGGCGATGACCCGGCCGGACTTGCCGCGGATCGTGGTGGTGGCGTGCCGCAGGTTGCGCCGCAGCTGTGAGTTGCCGAGTGCCTCCCGGGCGGCCTCCGGGAACGGCTGGTCGCCGCGCAGGTGCCCGACGCCGCGGGGCGCGGTGACCGGCATTCCGAGAAAGGTCATGAGTACTCCGTGGAGGCCAGGATCTCGGCGAGGTGCACGGTCTTCACGCCGGTGCGCAGCCGGTTCAGGCCGCCGCCGATGTGCATGAGGCATGAGGTGTCGCCCGCGGTGCAGACGTCGGCGCCGGTGGAGACGATGCTCGTCATCTTGTCGGCCAGCATCGCGGTGGACGTCTCCGCGTTCTTGACGGCGAACGTGCCGCCGAACCCGCAGCACTGCTCGGCGCCCGGCAACTCGACGAGATCGAGCCCGCGTACCTTGCGCAGCAGCCGCAACGGCTTGTCACCGACGCGGATCATGCGCAGGCTGTGGCAGGTCGGGTGGTACGTGACCCGGTGCGGGTAGTACGCCCCCACGTCCTCGATGCCGAGCACGTCGATGAGCAGCTCGGACAGCTCGTAGGTGCGTGCCGCGACCGACTCGCTGCGGGCCGCCAGGCCGGCGTCGCCGTACGCCGACGCGACCATGGCGTGCTGGTGCCGGATCGACCCGGCGCAGGAGCCGCTCGGCACGACGATCACGTCGTACGGGTCGAAGGTGGACGCGTACCGCTTGACCAGCGGCAGCGCCTCCTTCTGATAGCCGGTGTTGATGTGCATCTGCCCGCAGCAGGTCTGCTCGAACGGGAACACCACCTCGTGGCCGAGTCGTTCGAGCAGCCGTACGGTCGCCTTGGCCGCCTCCGGGAAGAGCGTGTCGGCCAGGCACGTGGCGAAGAACGCGATGCGCACGGGTCACCTCCCCAGTCGTGCGGCTGCGGCGTCCCAGGCCCCGCCGGAGCCGGCGGGCGCGTACCGCACAATGTGTTGAGTCTCGCGCACCAGCGCCCGCATCGCATCCAGTCCTGGCGGGACGAGGCCCGCGGCGCGCGCCTGCACGAGCAGGTTGCCGATGGCGGTGGCCTCGACCGGCCCGGCGAGCACGGGCAGCCCGCAGGCGTCCGCGGTCAGCTGGCAGAGCAGTTCGTTCAGCGCTCCCCCGCCGACCAGGTGCACCACGCTCACCTCACGATCGGCGAGCTCCCGGGCCTCGCGCACCGCGCGCCGTTGAGCGAGCGCGAGGCTGTCCAGGATGCAGCGCACGATCGTCGGCCGGTCGGCGCCGGAGGGCAGATCGGCCGCCTTGCGGAGCCGGGCCTCCATGTCGCCGGGCGGCAGGAAAACCGGGTCGTCGAGGTCGACGACGTACTCGAGCGCCGGCACCTCCCCGGCCGCGGCGAGCAGCGACGGCAGGTCCGGCGAGCCCCACTCGCGCAGGCACTCCTGCAACGGCCACAGGCCCATGACGTTGCGCAGGTAGCGGATGGTCCCGTCGACGCCGCCTTCGTTGGTGAAGTTCGCGGCCCGCGACGCCTCGCTCAGCACCGGGGCGTCCAGCTCCAGACCGACCAGCGACCAGGTACCGCACGAGATGTAGGCGAAGCCGGTGCCCTCGGCGGGCACGGCGACGACGGCGCTGGCCGTGTCGTGCGACCCGACCGCCACGACCGGCGTCCCCTCGAAGTGCCCGATCAGCTCGCCCGGATGCCGTACCGGCGGCAGCAGCTTCTCCCGCAACCCCAGTTCGGAGATCAACGGCCAGGACCATTCGCGGGTACGCACGTCGAGCAGCCCGGTGGTCGAGGCGTTGGTGTACTCCGCTCCGATCTCGCCGGTCAGCCAGTAGGCGAGCAGGTCCGGGATCATCAGGAGCCGTTCCGCCACCGCGTACTGTGGCGTCGGTTCGGCCGCGATCAGCTGGTAGACCGTGTTGAACGGCAGTTTCTGCAGCCCGCAGACCTGGTAGAGGTCCTTGACCCGCTCGGCGACGCCGTCGGTGCGTGCGTCGCGGTAGTGCACCGGGTTGCCGAGCAGCGCCCCGCTCGCGTCGATCAGCCCGTAGTCGACCGCCCACGAGTCGATGCCGATGCTGCGGACCGGCCCCGCCTTGCGCAGTCCCTCGACCACACCGCGGTACAGCGACAGGATGTCCCAGTGCAGCGTCCCGCCGACACGCACCGGCTCGTTCGGGAACCGGTGCACGACGTCGAGGCTGAGACCACCGTTCTCGAAGCGGCCGACCACGACGCGCCCACTGGACGCGCCCAGATCGACGGCGGCGAAGGACTGGCTCATCGCAGGAAGGCCGCGGCGACGCCAGCGTCGACCGGGACGTGCAGGCCGGTGGTGTGTGTCAGGTCGCCGCCGGTGATCGCGAAGACCGCGTTGGCGATGTGCTCGGGCAGGACCTCCCGCTTGAGCAGGGTGCGCTGCGCGTAGAACTCGCCCAGTTTCTCCTCGGGCACCCCGTACACGGCCGCGCGGTCGGCGCCCCAGCCGCCGGCGAAGATCCCGGACCCCCGTACGACACCGTCGGGGTTGATGCCGTTGACCCTGATGCCGTGCGGGCCGAGCTCGGCAGCCAGCAGACGCACCTGGTGGGCCTGGTCGGCCTTGGCCGCACCGTAGGCGACGTTGTTGGGCCCCGCGAAGATCGAGTTCTTGCTGGAGATGTAGATGATGTCGCCGCCCATGCCCTGCGCGATCAGCACCCGCGCGGTCTCCCGCGACACCAGGAACGAGCCCTTGGCCATCACGTCGTGCTGCAGGTCCCAGTCTCGCGCGGTGGTGTCCAGCAGCGACTTCGACAGCGACAGGCCCGCGTTGTTGACGACGAGATCAACCCCACCGAAGGCCAGGACCGCTTGTCGTACGGCCGAAGCGACGCCCTCCTCGTCGGTGACATCCAGGCCGGCCGCCACAGCGACGTCCGGCCCACCGATCTCGGCGGCCACGTTCGCGGCGGCCTCGGTGTCCCGGTCGCTGACCACCACGCAGGCGCCCTCGGCGGCCAGCCGCAGCGCGATCGCCCGGCCGATGCCCGAACCCGCGCCGGTGACCAGCGCGACCCGGGTGGCCAGCGCCTTCGGCTTCGGCATCCGCGCCAGCTTGGCCTCCTCGAGAGCCCAGTACTCGATGCGGAACTTCTCGGACTCGTCGATCGGCGCATACCGGGAGATCGCCTCGGCGCCGCGCATCACGTTGATCGCGTTGACGTAGAACTCGCCGGCCACCCGCGCGGTCTGCTTGTTGGCGCCGAACGAGAACATGCCCACGCCCGGGACCAGCACGATCGCCGGGTCGGCGCCACGGATGGCCGGGCTGTCCGGGGTCGCGTGCCGCTCGTAGTAGCCGCGGTAGTCCGCCCGGTACGCCTCGTGCAGCTCCTTGAGCCGCGTGATCACCTCGTCCAGCGGGGCGTCCGGGGCCGTGTCCAGCACCAGCGGCTTCACCTTGGTGCGCAGGAAGTGGTCCGGGCAGGAGGTGCCCAGGGCGCCCAGCTCACCGACCCGCTCGCTGCCGGCGAACTCCAGGACCACGTCGCTGTCGTTGTAGTGCCCGACCTGCGGGCGGTCGGTGGAGGCGAGGCCGCGGATCACCGGGAAGAGGGCGGCCGCGCGCTCGTGCCGTGCTGTCTCTTCGAGGGCCGTGATCACCGTGGCACCGAACGGCTCACCACGGCCGTGCTCGGCGATGTAGGCCGCCGCGGTGTTGATGATCTCGTTGGAGTTGGCCTCGCACTCCTCGCTGGTCGCGCCCCACGCGGTGATCCCGTGCCCGCCCAGGATGACGCCGATCGCCTGCGGGTTCGCCCGGTAGGCGGCGGAGATGTCGAGCCCCAGCTGAAAACCGGGCCGCCGCCAGTCCACCCAGAGCACCCGGTCGCCGAAGATCTCCTTGGTCAGCGCCGGCCCGTCGGCGGCCGTGGCGATCGCGATGCCGGCGTCCGGGTGCAGGTGATCGACGTGCGGGGCGTCGACCAGCCCGTGCATCGCCGTGTCGATGCTGGGAGCGGCGCCGCCCTTGCCGTGCAGGCAGTAGTCGAAGGCGGCGACCATCTCGTCCTCACGGTCGAGCCCCGGGTAGACGCCGGTGAGCGCCCGCAGCCGGTCGAGGCGCAGCACGGCCAGCCCCTTCTCGGTCAGCGTGCCGAGGTCCCCGCCGGAGCCCTTCACCCACACCAGGTCGACCGCGTCACCGGTGACCGGGTCGGTGTCGGTGCCCTTAGCCGAGGTATTGCCGCCGGCGTAGTTGGTCGTCCGAGGATCCGCACCGAGGCGGTTGGAGCGGGCGATGAGCTCGGAGACTACGGGGTTGGTCATGGGGATCCGCTTCTCTTCGGCGTCGTTGTGGATCATTGTTGATGAAACGTTTCAGAGTTACCGGTAGATTACGCAGGACCGCTCGCCCGGGTCAAGGCCGGCCGCACGGGAAATAGGGCCGGCCGCACGGGAAATAGGGCCGGCCGCACGGGAAATAGGGCCGGCCGCACGGGAGATACGGCCGGCCGCAAGGGAAATACGGCGGCCGGCGATGGCGGTACCGCCCTCACGACAGACTCTGGCCCGCCCACCCCAACGGAGCGCCTGGGGATCTTGAACGTTGTTCATCCCCGCCACTGAAATGAACAACCGACCCCGCGAAACCCTGTACTGGCGCACCCCCACCGGAAAACTCACCGAGTTGCTGACCAGCAGCGATGCGACCACCCCTCGATCCGAAGTCCGCGACGCGACCACCCCTCGACCCGAAGTCCGCCACCCGAGCCACACAAGATCCGCGGGAAGAGGGCTACGGCACGGCCAGCAGCACAGCAAGCGCGTTCAACGCTCAGAGGCGCTCCTCGACCGCCCCGCCCCGCCCCATCCCGCCCCGTCCCGCCCCGCCCCGTCCCGCCCCGCCCCGCCCCGGGCAGATCTTGTGCGTTTGCGGCTGATCTGACGGCGCAACCACACAAGATCGCCTCCCCACCGCCGCTTCACCGGCCGGGCGGCAGATCTTGTGCGTTTGCGGCTGATCTGACGGCGCAACCACACAAGATCGCCTCCCCACCGCCGCTTCGCCGTCCGGGCGGCAGATCTTGTGCGTTTGCGGCTGATCTGGCGGCGCAGCCACACAAGATCGCCTCCCCTTCACCGCTTCGCCGCTTCGCCGGCCGGGCGGCAGATCTTGTGAGGTTCGGGTCGAAATGGCGGCCGAGCCCCACAAGATCTGCCGCATTGATGGGCGGCCGGCCACCCCGCGCCACAATCGCTTGATACGCGACCACAACTGATCCGCAGGCCGCGACCACAACTGATCCGCACGGTGCGATCACGGGGCGGGATTGACGAGAGGGACTCCGGGGCCGGGGCGCCGGAGGGACCGCAGGAGGTGCGAGGCGAGGGTCATCGGTGGGTCAGGCTGTGGCGGGCATGCTCTCGCCGCCGTGCCAGGAGCGCCACAACGCCGCATACGGGCCGTCGGCGGCGACGAGTTCGTCGTGGGTGCCGAGTTCGATGATCCGGCCCCCGTCCATGACGGCGACGCGGTCGGCGTCGTGGGCGGTCTGCAGGCGGTGGGCGATCGCGATGACCGTACGGGAGTGCAGCACCGCCGCCAGGGCCCGCTCGGCGGTTCGGGCGGCGGTGGGGTCGAGCAGGGCGGTCGCCTCGTCGAGGATGACCGTGTGGGGGTCGGCCAGTACCACCCGGGCCAGGGCCAGCTGTTGGGCCTGCGCGCCGTCGAGGGGGTGTTCGCCGAGGTCACGGTCGAGGTCGTCGGCCCAGTCCGCGCCGACCGTGCGTAGCGCGGCCCGCAGCTGGTCGTCGGGGGCGGTCACCATCAGGTTGTCGCGCAGCGTCTCACGGAAGACGTGGTGCTCCTGGGTGACGAGGACGACGTGGCGGCGCAGCTCGTCGGGTGGCAGGTCGGCGATCGGGGTGCCGCCGACGGTGACGCTGCCGGCGCTGGGCCGTTCCACGCCGGCGATCAGGCGGCCGAGGGTCGATTTGCCGGCGCCGGAGAGGCCCACGACGGCGAGCCGCTCGCCGGGGCGGACGGTGAGGTCGACGTCGTGCAGGACGTCGCGGCCCTCCTCGTACGCGTAACGCACCCCGCACACCTCGATCCGCTCGTCGTCCGGTGTCCGGTCGGAGTAGGGCGGCGGGGCCGGCACCGTGGCGATGCCCTCGACCCGTGCGAACGAGGCACCGCCGGCCTGCAACTGGTCCAGGAAGATCAGGATGGTGTCCAGCGGGCTGACGAGTTGCCGCAGGTAGAGCACGGCGGCGGCAACGGTGCCGACGCTGACCTGGCCGTCGATGTGCAGCAGTCCGCCGATGATCAGCACGAGGACGGCGGGGATCGCGTAGGAGGTCTCGGCCAGCGGGAAGAAGACGGAGCGCAGCCGGAGGGTGAGCAGGCGGGTGCGCCGGGTCTCGGCCAGGGCGGCGTTGCCGGCGGCGATCCGGCGGGCGTGCAGCGCGAACGCCTCGACGGTGCGGGCGCCGTCGGTGGTGGCGGCCAGCTCGTCGGCGAGGCGGGAGGTGGCGGCGCCCTCGGTGAGGTAGGCGTCGCGGGCTCGGCGAAGGTACCACCGGGTGACGAACCAGATGCCGGAGAAGCCGATGACGCCGACGCCGCCGAGCAGCGGGTCGAGGATCACGACGGCGACGATCAGGAACACCATCTGCACGACGCCGATGAAGATCGGTGGCAGGAAGTCGCGCAACGCGGTGGCGACGCCGTCGACGTCGGTGCTGCCGCGGGCCGCGAGGTCACCGGCGGGGACCCGTTCGACGACGGAGGCGGGCAGGCCGAGCACCCGGCGCAGGAAGGTCTGCCGGATCCGGGCGGCGGTGCGTTCGCCGAACCGGTAGGCGGCGGCCAGCGCGTACCGCGACAGCAGCGTCTGCACGACGGCGCAGATCAGGACCGCGACGGCGAGCCGGTCGACGTCGGGGACGCCGCCGCCCGCGGCGACCGTGTCGATGATCCGGCCGAGCAGCCACGGGCCGCCGAGCCCGGCGAGCGCCGCGAGGGAACTGAGAGTGAGCAGGGTGGCCATGGCGCGGGAGTCGGCCGCGATCAGCTCGCGGGCGGCGCGGACGACCTGACGTGGGCTGGCGACGGGAAGCAGGGCGGTCACTGGTCGTCTCCGAACGCGCGGGCCACGAGGGCGCGGTAACCGGGAACGGAGGCGAGCAGTTCCCGGTGGGTGCCGGTGGCCGCGACCCGGCCGCCGACCAGGTAGTGGACGGTGTCGGCGCGGTCCAGCAGCACCGGCGAGGTGGTGGCCAGGGCCGTGCCGCGCCCGGCACGGGCGGCGCTGAGCCGGTCGGCGATGGCGGCCTCGGTGTGCGCGTCGACGGCCGAGGTGGGTTCGGCGGCGAGCAGCATCTCCGGGTCGGCGTAGACGGCCCTGGCCAGCCGGACCCGCTGCCGCTGGCCGCCGGACAGGTTGCGTCCGCCCCAGTCGACGGGTCTGCCCAGGTCGGTGGCCGCATCACCGGTCAGGATGTCCTGGGCGACGGCGGTGTCCAGTGCCCGGCGGACGCGCTCGTCGTCGGGCTCACCGGGTCCGGCGACGACCTCGCGCAGCGGACCGGCGAACAGGTCGGCGTCGTGACCGGCGACCAGGATGCGGGACCGGATCTCGGGCTGGGCGATGCCGGCGAGTGGCAGCCCGCCCCACGTGGCGGAGCTGGGCTGGTAGCGGCCGAGCCGGTCGAGGATCTCGGCGGCGTCGGAGGGGCGGTCGCCGGCGAGGGCGGTGAACCGGCCCGGTTCGACGCTGACCCCGGACTCGGGGTCGTGCAGGACCGACGGCCCGGCGGGGCCGGGTGCTCCGGCCGGGTCGTCCTCGGGCAGCCGGAGGAAGTCGGTGATCCGGCGGGCCGCCACGATGCCGCGGGTCAGGTCGAAACTCACGAAGATCATCACGTTGACCGGGATGACCAGCATGGCGGTGTATCCGTAGACCGCCACCAGCTCACCGGCGGTCAGGTCGCCGGTGACCGCGATCCGGGCGGCGATCCAGATCACGACGGCCAGGAACACCACCGGCAGGCCGTCGCCGAGGGCGCCGATCCAGCTGGACGGCCCGCCGACGCGGTAACCCTGGTCGCGGAGTTTCGCCGACTCGCGTTCGTACCGGACGAGGTGGGCCTGTTTGCCGCCCAGGCCGTTGAGCACCCGCAGGCCGCTGATCACGTCGACGAGCCGGCCGTTGAGTTCGCCCTGGTGGTGGCGGTAGTGCCCGGCGGCCCGCTGGGTGCGGCGCAGCAGGGGCGCGATGACCAGAGCCAGCACCGGGACTCCGATCAGGACGACCCAGGCGAGCAGGCCGGACGTTCTCTGCAGCAGGAACGCGATCACGCTGATCGCGACGATCGAGGCGATGCCGACGCCACCCGCGTTCATGGCGCGGCCGACCGTCCACACGTCGGAGATGCCGATGGTGACGACCTCGCCGGCGGTGACCCGGCGGGGCAGGGCGGCCCCGAGCCGGGTGGCGTGGGTCAGCACCAGGTCGGCGGTCTTCAGCGCGGCCGCCAGGCGCAGCCTGGTCATGCTGCGGTGCCGCATGATGCCGAGCCACGCGCTGGTGACGCCGACGGCCAGGACCACGCCGGCCCAGGTGAACAGCACGGTGGCGTTGCGCGGCGTGAGGCCGCGGTCGATGGCCTGGGATATCAGGTACGGCGTGACCGCCAGACTGACGAACCAGAGTGTCCCGAACAGCGCCCCGAGCGCCACGCGGCCCTTGACCTCTCGTGCCAGCCACCAGAGGAACCACCCGGGTCCGCGCGTATCCACCACGCCGCCATGCTGCCCCACCGCCCAAGGGGCATGTCACCCGATTTTCACCCGCTGCCCGGCCCGCAGCCAGCTGGTCGCCACCACCGTGAGGGCCGCTACCAGGGCGAATACAGCCGCAAGAGTGACAGCGCCGGAAAGCCCTTCCGTGTAGGCGTTCTGCTGAGAGAAGACTGTGCCGAAGATCGCAACACCGAACGCGAACCCGAGCTGCCGGAACGTGTTCAACGCCCCGCCCGCCATGCCGCTGCGCTCGGGCGGCACCTCGGCGAGAACCGCCGACGACAGGACCGGCAGGACCACGCCGACGCCCAGCCCGACCAGGACGAGTCCCGGGATGAGCACCGCCGCCCCGCTGCCGGCGCCGACGACGGACTGGGCCAGGTCGCCCGCCACGATCAGGATCAGCCCGGCGCTGATCGCGATCCACGGGCGGACCCGCTGGAGGTGGCGCCCGGCGAAGCCGCCGACCAGCAGCGCGGCCCCGCTCATCGGCAGCGCGCCGAGCAGGCCCGCGTCGACGGGGCCGTGCCCGAGGTCACGCTGCAGCCAGGTGGTCGTGTAGGGCAGGTACGCGAACGCGGCCGCCTGACACAGGAACGCCGCGACGATCATGCCGCTGAACGCCGGGCGCCGGAACAGCCCGAGATCCAGCATGGGGGCCGCGGACCGGCGCTCCACCAGCACGAACATCGCGAAGCCGGCCAGTCCGAGGGCAAGCGCGCCGAGCACCACGGCGGAGGTCCAGCCGTCGTCGGCGGCCCTGATCAGTCCGTAGACGGCCGCGGTGGCGCCGAGCGTGAACGTCACGGTGCCGAGCACGTCGAAGCGGGACGAGGACGGCGAACGGGACTCGGTGACCGTACGCAGGGTGAACCACACCGCGACCACGCAGACCGGCAGGTTGACCAGGAAGATCCACCGCCAGCCGAAATGCTCGGTGAGCAGGCCGCCGACGAGCGGACCGGCCGCGGTGGCGGCGCCGTTGACCGCGCCCCACACGCCGAACGCGACGCCGCGATCCCGGCCACGGTAGGTGACGTTGAGGATGGCGACGGTGGTCGCGAACATCGCGGCGCCGCCGGCGCCCTGCAGGGCACGGGCCGCGATCAGCGCCGGCACGCCCGGCGCCAGGGCGCAGAGCAGCGACGAGACACCGAAGATCAAGAGCCCGATGATGTACGTGACGCGCCGCCCGTAACGGTCGGCGAGCGCTCCGGCGCCGAGCAGCAGCGCGGCCAGCGCCAGCGCGTAGCCGTCGAGCACCCAGGCCAGGTCGTGCGGGCTTGCGGACAGGCTGGTGGCGATGCTGGGCAACGCGACGACCACGATGGTGACGTCGACGAGCAGCAGGAAGGTGCCGAGACAGACGGCGATCAGGGGTGTCCACTTACGCATGCGCCGCACACTGCCGCCCGACCGGCGTGAGCCGCCACGTTTTCACCGGCACACTGCGGATCTCGACTTTCTCGTACAGTAAATTGGTGGAAATCGACATGCTGGATCGGCAGATCGTGCACGCCATGCGGATCGACGGACGGGCGGGCTATCGGGAGATCGGCACCGTGCTCGGCGTCTCCGACCAGACCGTGGCACGCCGCTACCGGCGGCTTCGCGCGGAGGCGGGCGTGCGCGTGGTGGGCCTGCCGAATCCGATCCGGCTCGGCCACGAGTCATGGATGCTGCGTCTGCACACCGCCCCCGACATGGCGGCCACGCTGGCCGACTCGCTGGCCCGCCGCTCCGACACGGCCTGGGTGAGCCTGTTCTCCGGCGGGACCGAGATCTCCACGCTGGTACGGGTGGCCGCGCACGCCGACCGGGAGTCGCTGCTGCTGCACAAGCTGCCGCGCACGCCCCGGCTCGTGTCGGTGAGCGCGCACTGCCTGATCCACCACTACGTCGGCGGGGCCGTCGGCCCGGACCGCCGCGACGACGCCCTCACCGGCGAGCAGAAGGCGGCCCTGGCCCCGGAGGAGTCGCCCGATCACACGCCGGTGCGGCTGACCGACGGTGACACCGCGCTGCTGGAGGTGCTGGCCCGAGACGGCCGGGCCGGTTATGCCGAGCTGGCGGCGGCGACCGGCTGGCCGGAGTCGACGGTCCGCCGCCGGATGCGCGAGCTGCGCCGGTCGGGGGCCGTCTACTACGACGTCGAGGTTCGGCCGCAGACCTTCGGTTTCCTGGCCCCGGTGCTGCTCTGGGTGACGGTGGCGCCGGCCCGGCTCGCCGCGGTCGGAGCAGCGCTGGCCGGGCACGACGAGGTGGTGTTCGCGGCCGCCACCACCGGCGCGACGAACCTGGTGGCGACCGTGATCTGTCACGACATGGCGGAGTTCTACCGTTATCTGACCGAGCGGATCAGCGGCCTGGAGGGCGTCGACCGGGTCGAGTCGACGCCCCTGCTGCGGCACGTGAAGCAGCTGGGTTCCGTCCGGTCGTGAGCGCCTCGACACGTTCCGGGTCGCGGGCGGCGGCACCGATTCGGGCCGCCGCCCGGCCCCCACACGGTCAGGGCCGTTCGACGCGGGCCGGGTTGCCTCGCACCAGCTCGTCGTGGATCCGCCACCGGGCCGTGTCGACCGCCCGTTCGGCGACCGCGTCACCGGCTTCGAGGCGTTCCCGCAGCAGCCGCATGGCGATGCCACGGTTCAGGCTGAACTGGCGTTCGGTGTCGACCACCACCACCGTCCCGCTGGGACGGTGGGTGGCCCGGACCGCGGTGCTGGCCTTGTTGCGGTGCTGCCCGCCGGGCCCGCCGGTCCGCGTCGGCACGATCTCGACGTCCGCCTCGTCGAAGACGGTCCGCCGCACCCCGACCTGGCAGGGCTGGGCCGTCACATACCAGTTCTTGCGCCCCGGCCCGGTCCGGTACGGGCTCGGCGCCTGCCAGCACAGCGTCCCGGTCCACGACGCGGCGAACTCGGCCGCGTCGTCCCCGCCGATCTCCAGCAGCACCGACCGGAACGTCCCTGGCCGTTCCCCGGCCACGCTCTCCAGCCGGCGGGCCGGGACCTTCCGCTTCGCGGCGTCGGCCTCCAGCCGGGAGACCAGACGGGCCAGGGCCCAGGCACACTCCAGAGGTCCGCGTCCGGCAGACAGCATCAGATGTACGGTCATCGCGCCCACCGGCGGAAAGGCGCGATCCGGGCCGTGCCCGGAGGCCGCGAGCCGGCGCTGCGGCAGCCGTTGCCGGCGGCGTCCGTGCCGATGCGTGGCGGCGGCCCGCCGAAGCCGGGGCTGCGCCGGAACCCGGTCCAGGGCGCCGGATGGGCCGCCCGGTTCCACCAGCCGATCATCGTTTGTCACCTCCGCGCTGCTCAGCCCCGCGCCGTTCCTCGCCGCGGCGGGGCGGGCGGGTGGAGAAGTGCGGCCGCGGCGGACGACCGCCGAACCGTGGCCGCAGCATGGACACACATCGGCCCGTCAGCACCCGCTCCGACGAGCTCGCCGACGACTTGCCGGGCCCGCTCCCGGCCAGGCCGTCCCAGCCGTCGACCGGCGGGTCACCGCACGCGCTCATCGGCGGCCTCCCGAACGCGGCGCCGGCTCGGCGGTCTTGTAGGTGACCAGCGGCAGGGTGCTCACGATCGGGGTGGCGAGCCCGTGCGAGACCAGGTCACCGATCACCTGCTCGATCCGCTTGTAGGCGGTCGGCGCCTCCTCGAAGAGCAACTGCCGGTCGCCGCAGACGACGAAGGAGCCGACTGACGTACGCCGAAGCTCCTCGACCCGGTGTTTGGCCTTGCCACGCCGCAACGCGTCGGCCCGGGACATCTTGCGGCCCGCGCCGTGGGCGACGGAATGCCCGGCCTCCGCACCGGAGTGGCCGGCGACCAGGAAGGAGTGGGTGCCGCGGGTGCCGGCGATGAGCACGTCCTGCCCGTCGCCGGGAGCGGCTCCCTTGCGGTGCAGGTAGAGGCCGTCGGCGTGCGCGCCGTGCCGGTCCAGGCCGGATCGGACCTCCACCGAGTTGTGGCAGACGTCGGTGACCGGTTCGCCGAGCTCGGCGCCGAGCGCGTCGGCGACCCGTCCGGCCATGAGCCGCCGGTTGAGGTGTCCCCAGCGGACTGCCTCGTCGTGCGCGGCCAGGTAGGCGACGGGGTCGGCGGCCGGGCCGGCGCCGTGCTCCTCGGTGTGCGCTCGCAGGATCCGCTGGCCGAGACCGCGGGACCCGCTGTGCACGATGAGGACCGTGTCGCCGGTGGCGAGTCCGAGCCGGTCGGCGTGCCCGGCGTCGAGGACGTCGTGGACGCGGGCCAGCTCGACGAAGTGGTTGCCCCGGCCCAGGGTGCCGAGCTGCTCGGCGTACCCGCCGGGGATCTTCATGCCGTTGAGGCTCGCCGCGTCGATCGGCTCGTCGAGGTCGGGGAAGCGACCGGCCAGCCGCTCCGGGACGACGCGCTTGAGCTTGAACGGGAACACCGCGATCCCGCAGCCGATGTCGGAGCCGACCAGGAGCGGGTAGAGCACCGACGAGAGCATGGCGGCGCCGATCGGGGCGCCCTTGCCGGGGTGCAGGTCGGGCATGCCGGCGACGTGGGTCATGCCGTCCAGGGCGGCGACCTGGTGGCACTGGTCGACGGCGTCCGACTCGATCCAGCTGTCGGGGGCGGCGAAGACGCGGACGGTGGCCCGGGAGGTGGTGGAGGCAGTCTGCTGCTGAGACAAGAGAGGGTCTTCTTCCCATGACGAGGAGGCGCTCGGGGCGCCGGATTCGAGGGCACGGTTCACTGCAGGCGGCGGAAGAACGCCGTCCGGGTGCGCTGGGGGAAGGCCTCAGTACGTCATGGCGACCACCCTCGCGGACGGCCCGTCCACCCGCAACCGAATTACCGCCGACGATGTAACAGGCCTACATAGATATGTAACACCGCGTTCACATACGACCGCGGCAGGTACGCCCTGGGATTACCTACCGGTAACAAAACGACGCACCGTATTCACATCCGTCAATTCTCGGAGCCCCATATCCCAGGGAGTTCCTCATGCCCGTTCCCACCCGCCGCCGATTCGCCTTCCTGACAGCCGTCTGCGCCGCCGCCGTCCTGGCCGCGCCCAGCGCCCCCGCCTCCGCGGCCAACCCGTACGAGCGCGGACCCGCACCCACCAACGCCAGCATCGAGGCCGCCCGCGGCTCGTTCGCGATCGCCCAGGTCACCGTGCCCCGGTCGAGCGTGTCCACCTTCGGTGGCGGCACCATCTACTACCCGACCTCCACCACCGCCGGCACGTTCGGCGCGGTGGCCATCTCCCCCGGATTCACCGCCTCGCAGTCGAGCATCGCGTGGCTCGGGCCGCGCCTGGCCTCGCAGGGCTTCGTGGTGATCACCATCGACACCCGCAGCACCCTTGACCAGCCGGACAGCCGTGGCACGCAGCTGCTCGGCGCCCTCGACTACCTGACGAACACCAGCTCGGTGCGCACCCGCATCGACGCCACCCGGCTCGGCGTGATGGGCCACTCGATGGGCGGCGGCGGCAGCCTGGCCGCGGCCCGCACCCGGCCGGCCCTGCAGGCGGCCGTCCCGCTGACCCCGTGGCACGGCACCAAGAGCTGGTCCACGGTCCGCGTACCCACGATGATCATCGGCGCGGAGAACGACACGGTGGCGCCGGTCTCGTCGCACTCGGAGCCGTTCTACACGAGCATGACCGCCGCACCCGACAAGGCGTACCTGGAGCTCAACAACGCCTCCCACTCGGCGCCCACCGAGGGTGGCAGCGTCACGGTGGCCAAGTACAGCCTGTCCTGGATCAAACGGTTCATCGACAACGACACCCGCTACGACCAGTTCCTCTGCCCGGCACCGTCCGGTTCCGCCATCCAGGAGTACCGCGCCACCTGCCCGCACGCCTGATCCACGCCAGGGCCCGCCGTACCCCGGACATGTCGCCTGTCCGGGGTACGGCCGGTGGTCTGGTCGTCAGTCGAGCAGCCAGTTGTGGATCGCCGACCCGTACGGCGTGCAGGCCAGCACGGTCAGAACCGTCCAGACGACCGTGAGAAACGCCGCCTTCGGCGAGCGGCCACGAGCCGCGACCAATGCGAACAGGGCGATGACGAGGCCGATCACGGGAAGCGGGCGGACATAGACCGAGATGGTGTACGGGAGACCGAGCGCCCAGAGCAGAATCGGGTTCGAGGACATCGAGTCCTTCGGATCGCCGAGCCGTTCCAGCCCGGGATCGAGAAAGCCGCCCCAGTCCCCGCTCTGAACGACCGCACACAACAGCACCCCGAATGTGCCGGCCAGGTGGACGGCCAGCAGCACATACTGCGCGATCAGCAGCCCTCGCCCGGGTCGCGCCCCGGCCGTCGTCACCCGTGTCACCGCCGGCGAAGTCATGGCGGCAACCTACCCGGCCCCACCTCACGACCCCAGAACCTTCCTCCGAACGACCACCCACCCCACCACCCGGCCACCCGCCCACCAGCCACCCGCCGGGAACCCACCACCCACCCTCGGGGCCGCCGACCGCCACACTCCACATCGCGCAACCGCCGGCGCAGGCCGCCCCACCCAGTTACGTGGTGATCTGCGGCGCACCTGCGGGCGCTGATCACCACACCACCAGCAGCAAGGCCACACGTGGTGACCTACGGCGTACCTGCGAGCACAGATCACCACACCACCAGCAGCAAGCCCCGCGTGGTGACCTACGGCGCACCTGCGAGCACAGATCACCACACCACCAGCAGCAAGCCCCGCGTGGTGACCTACGGCGCACCTGCGGGCGCCGATCATCATGAAAGGTGGGCTGGCGGGCCTGAGCGGCCTACAGGCAGATCCAGCAGTAGAGGTGTTCGTCGGCGTCACGGGCAGCGCGGGCCAGCTCGACCAGGAGCGTGATGATGGCGGCGGAGGACTCGACGGTGTTGTCGCTGTAGTGGCTGAACTCCTCGATGCCGGTCCAGACGGTGGCGACCTCGTGGAGGCGGGCGTCGTCGAGGCCGGCCAAGGCGTCACGGACCTGGTCGGTGAGGCTCGTGACCCACGGGCCCTGGTGGTTCATGTCGTTCTCGCCGCCGACCGGCCAGACCAGCCTGTCCCGGGCCGCCGCGGCCGGGGAGAGGCTGCCCGCGATGAAGCCGACCAGACGGCCCAGCACGATCGTCGGGTCGACGGCCTTGAGGTCGACGATCGGGGTCCAGCCCTCGATGCCGCCGGGGGAATCGCCGTCGTGCTTGTCCATCAGCTCGACGACCACGGCGTCGGACGGGGCACGGAAGTAGTCGAAGAGGACGCCCATGGCCGGACTCTAGTCGGCGAGCCAGTTGTGCAGCTGACCGCCGTACGGCGTGAACGCGAGCGCGAACAGCCCCAGCCACACCACGATCAGCAGCAGCGACCGGCCGATGCCCCGGCGGTCGCGGGCCCGGACCGCTATCACCAGCGAGGAGCCGCCGAGCAGCACACCGATCGTGGCGACCGGGACGACGAGCATCGCGGTGAGCCGGGCGATGGCGAGCAGGAAGGCGAGCGGGTTCCAGATCGAGTCCCAGCCGGCCGTCATCGAGACCTTGGGGTCGTCGAGGCGTTCGAGTCCCGGGTCGAGCAGAGCACCCCAGTCGCCGCTACGGATCACCGCGAGCAGCAGGATGCCGAAGCTGCCGAGCAGGTACAACCCGACCAGCGCCCACTGTCCCGCATACCGCATCTTGCCGCCGGCGACGCGCCGCCGAGTCCCGATCATGGACCGCAACCTATCCCACCGGCCGAGCCGCTCACCGAAGGCCTCCGTTGCCCTTGGCGGTCACCAGGCCGGATTCGTAGGCGGCGATCACCAGCTGGGCGCGGTCGCGGGCGGCGAGCTTGTGCAGCAGTCGTCCGATGTGGGTCTTCACGGTGCCGATGCCCAGGTGCAGGTACTCGGCGATCTCGGTGTTGGACAGGCCACCGGCGATCAGGGCGAGTACCTCACGTTCGCGCTCCGTGATCGACTCGAGCCCGCGCGGCGTACCCGATGAGGGTTTGGTGAAAGCGTCGATGAGCCGGCGGGTGACCCTGGGTGCGAGCAGGGCCTCACCGGCGGCCACCAGGCGGACGCCGTTGAGGAGTTCGGTGGCCGTGGCGTCCTTGACGAGGAAGCCGCTGGCGCCCGCCTGCAGCGCGGCGAAGACGTACTCGTCGAGGTCGAAGGTGGTGAGGATGAGCACCCGGACGGCCTCGGTCTCCGGTGAGGAGCAGATCTGCCGGGTGGCCTCGATGCCGTCCATCTCCGGCATCCGGACGTCCATGAGGACCACGTCGGGCCGCAGCCGCCGGGCCTCGCGGACGGCCTCCGCGCCGGTGCCGGCCTCGCCGACCGGGGTCATGCCGGGTGTCGCGTCGAGCAGGGCCCGGAAGCTCTCCCGCATGAGCGGGTGATCGTCGGCGAGCAGGACGCTGATGTCGGTCACGCGGGCTCCTCGGCGGTGTACGGGACGGCGGCGACCACCCGGAATCCGCCGTCCGGGCCGGTGCCGGTGGTGAGGCTGCCGCCGTACATCGTCACACGTTCGCGCATCCCGATCAGGCCCTGCCCGCCGGGGCGCCGGGGGTTCCGAGCGCCCCGGCCGTCGTCGGTCACCTCGATGTGCACGGTGCCGTCGGCGGCTCGTACCTCGACGCGGCACCGGGTCGCGTCCGCGTGCTTGATCACGTTGGTGAGCGACTCCTGGACGAGGCGGTAGACGGTGAGCCCGACGGCGGCCGGCAGCTCGTCGGCGCCGCTCAGGTCCAGGTCGATGCGCGGGCCGGCGGGCCGCAGGCGCTCGACGAGCTCGGGTAGCTCGGCCGTTCCGGGTGACGGGGCCAGATCGGCGGCCGGGTCGTCGTCCTCGCGCAGCACGTCGAGCAGCCGCCGGATCTCGGTGAGAGCGGACCTGCTGGTCTTCTCGATCGTCAGCAGCGCGGCCCTGGTCTCGGCCGGCCGCTCCTCGGCGATGTGGTTGGCCACCGTGGCCTTGACCGCGATCAGGCTGAGGCTGTGGCCGACGATGTCGTGCAGCTCGCGGGCGATACGCAGCCGTTCGTCGGCGACCGCGTCGCGGGCGAGCCTGCGGGCCGACTCGGCGGCGACGTCGCGCCGCCACCGGATCACGCAGCCGGTGGCCCAGGCGGCGGTCAGCATGACGACGACCAGGCCTGTCTCGATCTCCCACCACAGGGGTGCCTCGCTGCCGGGCGCGTCGGTGGAGGTGACGCCGGTGCGCTGGTAGAGCCAGACGATGGCGACGGCGGGCGCTGCCAGAGCGCCGGGCGCAATCGACACGGCCACGATCCAGCGGGTCGTGGCGGAGGCGGAATACAGCGCGAGCGCGACGGGGACCCAGCTCAGGAAGATGACGCCGAAGCCGACCACCCCGGCGGCGGTGGCGACCACCGCGACCGCTGTGACCAGCACGAACACCGGCAGCGGCCACCGGCGGCGGGCGGGCAGCGGCAGGCACAGCGCCGCGGCGGTCAGCCAGGCCACGGCGGCGGGACCGGTGTAGTCGGGGCCGGGTGCGTCGAGGGTCGCGGTGGCGATCTGGTGGGTGAGCACGGCGGCGACGGGCACGTCGATCAGCGCGCCGCGCACCTCGGAGCGGTCGGGCGGTGTCACGCGTCGAACGCTATCCGGATCGGACGGCGGGGCACGTCTGACCCAGGTCATACATCGATTTCGGACCTCGGGCAGACTCCCCGGACGGCCCCCGCCGACACCATGGAATGCATGATCGAGCTGCGAGAGCTGACCAAGCGGTACGGCGACACGACGGCCGTCGACCGGTTGTCGTTCGAGGTCCGCCCCGGTGTGGTGACCGGCTTCCTCGGACCCAACGGGGCCGGCAAGTCGACCACCATGCGCATGATGCTCGGCCTGCACCGCCCGACCTCGGGCGAGGCACTGATCGACGGACGCCGCTACGACGAGATCCGCCGCCCGCTGCACGAGGTGGGAGCGGTCCTGGACGCCGACGCCGCCCACCCGGGCCGCAGCGCCGTCACCCACCTGGCCTGCCTGGCCCGCAGCAACGGCATCGGCCGGGCACGGGTGCACGAGGTGCTGGAGCAGGTCGGCCTGTCGGGGGTGGCCGGCAGGCGGGTCGGTGGGTTCTCCCTCGGCATGCGCCAGCGGCTCGGTATCGCCGGCGCCCTGCTCGGCGACCCGGCGGTGGTGCTGCTCGACGAGCCGGTCAACGGCCTGGACGCGGCCGGCATCCGCTGGATCCGCTCGACGCTGCGCGCGCTGGCCGCCGAGGGTCGCACCGTGCTGCTGTCGAGCCATCTGATGAGCGAGATGGCGGTCACGGTGGACCGGGTTCTGATCATCGGCCGGGGCCGCCTGATCGAGGACACGTCGGTGGCCGAGATGCGCGATCGATTCGAAAGAGACGTTCTGGTACGCACACCGCGCGCCACCGAGCTCACCGGCCTCCTGACCCGGCTCGGCGCCACGGTGACGAGCACCGCCGACGGCGATCTGATCGCGGCCGGAGTGGACGCGCCGGCCATCGGTGACGCCGCCGCGGCGGCCGGGATCCCCATCCACGCCCTGACGCCGCGCAGCGCCACGCTCGAGGACGTCTACCTGCAGATGACCGCCGAGGCCGCCGAGTACCGGGCCACCGTCACGAAGGAAGACCCCTGATGACCCTGCTGCGGACCCGCCCGCGGACCGCCCCCGTCACCCGGCCGAGCCCTTTGCGCGACGCGGTGGCCGCCGAGTGGATGAAGGTACGCACCCTGCGCTCGACCTGGGCGTTCCTGGCCGGTGGCGTGATCGCCACGGCGTTGGGCGCGCTGATCCTGTTCTTCCTGGTGCAGTCGTACGACGCCGCCACCCCGGCCGAGCGGGCGAACTTCGAGACGGCCGATCCGACCGTGGTGACCATGCCGTTCGTGATGTTCTTCGTCGGATCGATCGGCGCGATGCTGATCACCAGCGAGTACACCACCCGCTCGATCGGCCCGGCTCTGCTGGCCGTGCCGCAGCGGCGTCTGCTGATCGGCGCCAAGGCGGCCGTGGCCGGGCTCGCCGGTGCCGGCTGCGGTGCGGTGTTCGCACTGCTCGCGTTCGCCGACGCGCGGCTGATGCTCGGCGACCGGCCCGCGCCGATCAACCCGTGGCCGCGGTGGACCGACGCGATCCCGACGGTTCTCTGCGCCGCGCTGATCGTGACGGTCACCTGCCTGGTGGCGCTGGGCCTGGGCGCGGTGATGCGGTCGACCGCGGCGGCGCTGACCACGCTCGGCGGGCTGGTGCTGGTGGCGCCGATCTTCGCGCACTTCCTGCCGACGGTGTGGCAGCTGCGCCTCGCCTCGGTCCTGCTGCCCAACCTGACGCCGCAGCTCGCCGGCAGCGACCATCCCTACCTGCTATCGCAGGGCGGCGCCGCGGCCGTGACGGCCGGGTACGTGCTGCTCGCCCTCGCGGCCGGCGCGATCAGTTTCGCCCGCCGCGACTCCTGACCCCCGGCTGTCTCGCACCGCCGGGAAGATCCAACGACCTGAGGAGAGTTCCGATGACCTTCGCCGCCGAGCTTCTGCCCACGATCACCGGTATCGCGTTCTGGACGGTTCTCGTGGCCGCCGCCGTCGCCCTGTTCGGGGCCACGATCGTCAGCATCGCCAGAGCACCGCTGGACCGGCGCTCCCGTACCCGCTGGATCTGGTTCGTCGTACTTGTCCCGGGCGTCGGCATCATCGCCTGGTTCGTGTCCGGCCGGAGGCAGCTGCCCGCCCCGAGCTAGTCAGGTCAGAACAGGGTCATCTCTGCCGGTGCCGAGGGCTCGGGCGGCTGCGGAAGCGGCTCGAGCTCCGGCACCAGCGCGCGCACCTCGTCGTGGAAGCGGCGGCACAGTTCGGGGGCGTCGGCGTTGTCCGGGGTGTGCACGAAGAACGTCGGTGACCGTCCCTCACGCAGCCAGCCGGCCACGATCGGCACCCACTCGCGCCAGCCGCCGACGGTCCGCTCGGTGGCGTCACGGCCCAGGTAGCGCACGATCGGCCGGTCGGTGAGGGCCTCGGTGCGCCGCGGCATCCGGGGCTTCTTGAGCCACGCGTCGCGCTCGGCGTCGCTGGTCGGGGGCGTACGGAAGAACTCGGTGGTGTCGAACGGGACCCACTCGGCACCGGCACCGGTGAGCAGGTCCTCGAGGCGGCGCGGTTCGTGGAAGAAGGCGGGATCGCGCACCTCCACGGCGTACCGGAAGGAATCGGGAAGGACCCGCAGCAACCGGGAGAGAGCCGGCAGATCTCCGGGTCCGAAGGATCCGGGAAGCTGGATCCACAGAGCGTGGACGCGGTCGCCGAGCGGCTCGATCACCCGCAGGAACTCCGGGAGGGCGGAGACGTCACCGAGGCCGCCGCCGTGGGTGATCTCGCGCGGCAGTTTCAAGACGAACCGGAAGCCGGCGGGGGCCTGCTCGGCCCACCCGGCCACGGTCGCGAGGGTGGGCGTCGCATAGAAGGTGGTGTTGCCCTCGACCGCGTTGCACCATCCGGCGTACGACCGGAGACGATCACCACCGGACGCCGGGATGAACCGGCCCTGCCAGGACTTGAGGCTCCACATGGCGCAGCCGACGTGCAGCCTCATCCCGCCCACCGGTCCTCGTGGATCGCCTCGGCGACCGGCCGCCGCTGTCGCCAGCCGTGCCGTTCCAGGTCGGGAACCTGTTCGAGGTGGCTGACCGGGCCGAGGCAGAGCCAGGCGACCGGCCGGATCCCGTCGGGGATGCCGAGCAGGTCGCGCAGGAAGTCCTCGCGGTAGAACGACACCCAGCCGACGCCGAGACCCTCGGCGGTCGCGGCCAGCCACAGGTTCTGGATGGCGAGGCACACCGAGTAGAGGCCGGCGTCGGCGATGGCGTGCCGGCCCAGGACCGCCGGGCCACCACGCTGCGGGTCGTAGGTGATCACCACCGACAGGCTCGACTCGAGCACCCCGTCGATCTTGATGCGGGCGAACCGTTCGGCGGCGTCGCCGGTCAGGGTGGCGGCGAAGACGTCGCGCTCGGCGCGGACGTGCTCGTGGAAGGCCTTGCGCACGTCGTCCGAGCGGATGAGGACGAAATCCCACGGCTGGGAGAGGCCGACGCTGGGGGCGGCATGGGCGGCGGTCAGGATCCGGCGGAGAACCTCGGCCTCGACCGGCTCACCGGTGAACTCCGCACGGACGTCGCGGCGGCGGTGGATGACGTCGTAGAGCCCCTGAGTCACCGGCCGGACGGTACCAGCCGGGTCACCGCCCGCCACGACCCGGTCACCGCCGCCTGTTCCCGCCGGGCTTACGGTCCCTGCCGGGCGGGCAGTTACTGCCGCCCGTGCCCGCCGGGCTTACGGTCCTGCCGGGCGGGCGGTTACTGCCGCCCGTGCCCGCCGGGCGGCCCGCGGTCAGCGCCGGACAGTGCCCGTTGAGGCCCGGGCCACCAGGGCCGGGACGAAGGTGGCCTGCTCGTGGACGTGGCCGGGGTTGGTGGCCTCGTCGAGGACCAGTCTGGCGGCGGTACGCCCGAGCTCCTGCCGTGGCTGGCGGACCGACGTGAGCGGCACCGCCGCGGCCGCCGCGAAGTCGATGTCGTCGAAGCCGACGATCGCCAGGTCGTCGGGAACCCGCAGGCCGGCCGTGACGGCGTGCTGCAACAACCCGAGCGCGAGCAGGTCGTTGGCGCAGAACGCCGCGGTCGGCCGACGCCGGGACGGCAGCCCGGCCAGCCGCTCGCCGGCCGAGCGGCCCTCGTTGACGGTGAGCGCCTCGGTCGGCAGGTGGATCAGGTCCTCCTCGGGCATGCCGAACTCGGCCCAGACCGCCCGCGCGCCCTGCAGCCGCTCCCGGACCTGGCCGATGCTCGCCGGCCCCCCGACGAACGCGACCCGCCGGTGTCCGCGATCGATCAGGTGCTCGACGGCGATCCGGCCGCCGAGCACATCGTCGACGGCGACCGAGCAGTGCCCGCCGGCCCGGCTGAACCGGTCGACCATGACGAACGGCAGGCCGCGCTGCGCCAGGTCGGCCAGGTGTGGCGCGTCGGGGTCGACCGGGGTGATCAGGATGCCCTGGACGCGCTGCTGCAGGAGCCGGTCGAGGTGTTTGGCCTCGCGCTCGGTGCGGCCACTGCTGTTGCAGACGAACAGCGACAGGTCGGCGTCCTCGGCGGCGGTCTCGATGCCCTCGGCGACGTCGTGGAAGAACGGGTTACCGCCGTCGAGCATCACGTAGGCGAGCGCCCGGCTGGTGCCGGCGCGCAGCTGGCGGGCCGACTCGTTGCGCACGAACCCGAGCTCGGCCATCGCCCGCTCGACCCGCTCGCGGGTGGCGGCGCTGACCACGGCGGGCCGGTTGAGCACGTTGGAGACGGTCCCGAGGGAGACCCCGGCCGCCGCGGCGACGTCTTTCACCGACGGGGCTCGACCGTTGCGTGGCTGCTGTGTCAACCTGGGCCTTCCTAACCGAGGCGGGGTGGGCGCCCTGATGGTAAGCAGGATAGTTGAAACATTTCAATCCCACCCGGGAGGCACGTGGGTGCACCAGCGCGCATTCCATGGTCCCTCATGACCCCACCGCCGCCGCTCGGACCCCGGCTGGCCACCTCGCCGGGCACCTCGAGCCGGGCCGGCGACCTGGCCGAGGCGATCCTCTCCGCCGGGCCGCCCCCACCCACGGCATCGTGGAGAACGACATCGGCGACTGACTGGGGGCCAGCCGCACACCCGTCCGTGAGGCGCTGTTCCGCCTGATCCAGGAAGGTCTCGTGATCCAGCGTAAAGGCTGGGTGGTCCGCGATCACACGCCCGCCGGGATCCATCCATGGCCAGCGCGCGGGAAGCCGGTTCGCGGCGTGGGTGAGATGCGCGGATCGAGGACGCGTTCCCGGACCCGGCCGGTGCACCGGTGGTGACCGGGCGCGTGACCGGCGCGGCGACACCCTGGGGCTGACCGGCATGGAGTCCGGCTCTGGGCCGCTCGGCTACGGCTAGCAAGCCTCCTGCCCAGGCGCGGGCTCGCGGGTCCCGCTCGGGCCGCGGGGCTTCGGCTCAGGCGGTGGGGCGCAGGTTCCGGGAGTCGCAGTGGTTCTTGAGTTCGTCGGAGGGCAGGTGCCCGAAGTGGGTGGCACACCAGTCCAGCACCGACTGTTTGTCCGGGAAGTCTCCGGTCACCAGCGTGATCCAAAGCGCCCGGCCGTCGACCAGCTGCCGTTTCCCGTAGTCGGTGCTCTTGAGCAGGATCACCGGATGCTCGGTGGCCGCGTGCTGGGAGCGCAGCCGCCGGTGCTCGGCGAGTACGTCGGACGCCTGGAAGATGTGCGAACCGTCGGCGGCCTTCTGCAGGGGGTCCTCGATACCGGGATACTTCGAGGCGATCTGGGCGACGAACTGGCTTTCGAACGAGATGGCCGCCAGGTCCTGCAGCCGGATCCGGTCCAGTTCCGCCAGGGCTTCGGCCTCGGTGCCGGGGGTCGCGGTGGGTTCGCTCGCCGGGTAGCCGGTTTCCGTGGTCGTGGTGGCCGGTCCGGTTTCCGTGCCCGTTGCGCCAGTCTCCGTGGTCGGGCCGGTGTTCGTGAGCCACGGGTCCGTTCCTGTGGGCCGGCCACCGTTGTCAAGCGGACCGCCTTCATCGCCGGCCGGCTGGGCCACCGTTTCCGTGGCCGGGTCCGCTCCGCCGGGCCGATCCGAGGAACGCAGCAGTACGGCACCCGTGACCGCGCCGATCACGAGCAGGACCGCCAGCGCGGCGACGACCAGCGGGAGCCTGCCGTACCCCTTGGCGGGCGGTACCGGATCCAGCCGGTCGGGCATCGCCGGGGCCGGGCTCTCGCCGCTCGATGCCGGCCGCAACGCACCGGCCGCCGCACCGATGGGATCAGTCGCCGGCGCCGTCCGTCTTTGCGGTGGCCCGAAAGCCGATGCCAGGTCGACCGTGGGCTGGAAGGTCATCGGATCGATCTGCACGGCCGGCTCTGCCGGGACGGCTGCCGGACCGGGAGACATCAGGTTCGCTGAGATGGCCGGTGCCGCTGAACCGGCGGGCTCGGCGAGCGGCGCGGACCCGGCCGGTGCCGCTGATCCAGATGCGGCCGGCGCCGGGGGTCCGGTCGGTGGGATCGGGCTTCGCTGGTCCGGTGGCGGGCCGCCGTGGAAGAGGGCGTCGTGGCCCCAGTCTCCGCTCTGCGGGTCGTGGTCAGCCACGGCCGCCGGCCTCTGTCGCGGTTGTCGTTACGGGTGGGAGCACATGTCCACGGGCGACTCTCATATCGGCCTCCGACAACGTTCCCGCGTGACCGCACCGTCTCGGATGCGGCGAGCCTAGCAGCGCGAACTCGCACCTGTCAGGCGTCCGGGTTCGGCGTCGCGGACGCGCGGTAGCGGCGGAGCCGGGAACGCGCTGGTGCGGTCGGGAGCGCGTAGCCGTACAAAATAGGATGTCGTCGTGAGCGTCCTTCGCATGGCCACCCGGGACGATCTCGAGGCGATCATGGACGTGCAGCAGGAGGGGTCGATCCGCGCCCTGTCCGGCATCTTCCCCCAGGACGAATATCCGTTCCCGCGCGCCGAGCTCACCGCCCGATGGGCCCGCGAGATCGACGATCCGGACGTGCGGGTCATGGTCATCATGCAGGACGGAGCGGTGGCCGGATACGTCGCATCAACCCGAGATCAACTTCTTCATTTCGGTACGGCTACGCGTACCTGGGGCAGCGGACTCGCCATGACCGCGCACGACGAGATCGTCGGGCTGCTGGACCGGACCGCACGACTGTGGGTGCTGGCCGGCAATCATCGGGCGCGACGCTTCTACGAGAAGGTCGGCTGGAAACCCACCGGACGATCGGTGCCGGACGACTTCCCGCCCCACCCGGAACTCATGGAGTATCAGCGGTCGCCCGCGCACGACGCCACGTAGACGACGTCCGGCCGGCCGCGCGCCACGGGGATCCGCACCGTACGCACCGGACCGACCACCCTGGTCAGAGTGGCCGCGAACGCCGGCTCCACCGAGGCGCTCCACACCGCCAGAACCCCGCCGGGCCGCAGGTGCTCACGGAGCATGACCAGGCCACTCTGCCGGTACAGACCGGTGTTGTGGTCGAAGACCGTCCAGCTCGGCCCGTTGTCGACGTCCAGGCAGATGGCGTCGAACCGGTCGCTCGTGCCGGTGAACCACACCGCCAGATCGCCGGTCACCACGCGTACCCGGGGATCGTCGAGAGCGCCCTCACTGAACGGGCGAAGCACCCCCTGATGCCACGCCACCACCGCCGGCTCGATCTCCACGACGATGATCTCCGATGCGTCCGTGCGCACCGCCTCGGCCAGCGAGAACCCCACACCCAGACCGCCTATCAGCAGCCGTGGCCGCGGACCCGTCGCGGCCAGGGCGGCGCGCACCAGCACCCGCTCCGACCGGCCCGACCGGGTGTCCATCAGGAAGACACCGTTGCTGATGAGCTCGAAGTGTCCATCCCGGCTTCGCAGGACCAGCTCCCCCCGATCGGTGAAGACCCGTTCCTCCATGGGCGGCAAGCCTACGCACCCAATGGACCCGCGTCGATGCACTACGGTGACTCTTCGTGACCTCTGACGGTGGTATGACGGTTCCCGATCACTGCGTCCAGGCCCTCGCACGGGCCCGGCGACACAGCGTCGACACCGCCGGAGCCTTGGCAGTCGCGCACACCCGCGACGGCGGAACCGACCTCTACCTGCTCGTCTACCCCGACCACCTGGAACTCGCCAGCACCGGCGGCCTACTGCGCACCGGCGCCGGCCGGGAAACGGTCCTGCTCACCGCCGTCGACCGGGTGACCGCACGTGATCGCCTGTTCCGATCCTCCGTCGAGATCGACACCGGCGGGAACACCCTGTCCTTCCGCGCCGGCCGTGACACCGCCGCCTATCTCGCCGCACTCATCCGGCAGCGGATGACCGCCGGCCCCGACAACTCCGCCCTGCTGCACCACCTGGCCGAACTCCACGCCGCCGGGGTTCTCGACGACGCCGAGTACGCCGCGAAACGCGCCGCCCTGCTCGACTAGCCTGATCAGGCCGTCGCCAGGGCGGCGATCAGCGCCTCCGCGGGGGTGCTGACGGGCCGGTCACTGACCTGCCCGTCGCCGATCTCGACGACCCGCCAGCGACCGTCGACGTGCCGGGCCAGGTCGACGGTGGCGAACGGCAGGTCCGGGGCGGAGAACCCGGCGACCGTCACGTCGGCGGGCGGCAGGTCGTCCGGTGTGTCGGGGTGGGCGGTGACCAGGCGGCACGAGCCACCGATCCACCACGTGCGTACCTCGGGCCCGGTGAACCGCTCGAACCGGCGCAACACGAAACCGCCGGTGAACCCGTCCGCCCGCAACTCCCGGAAGCGGCTCGCCACCGCCCAGGCGGCCGTGCCGTCGGCGACGTCGGGAATGAACGCCGCCTCGTGCCAGTAGTGCTTCATCGACTTGGTGTAGTCCCGCAGCACCGCCGGACCGGTCGCCAGCCGCTCACGGGCCTCGTCGAACCCGTCCCGGCCGTCGCCGACGGTCCAGACCGTCTCGGGGGTGTCGGCGGCGATCGCGTCGTACCAGCCGGGCAGTTCGTGCGCACGCCGGTACCGCTCGGGGCTCGTCCGCAGCGCCACGCCCCGGGCGGCCAGGGCGGCGGCCATCGCGGCATAGCGGTCACCACCGAGCATCCAGCCCCGATAGACCGCGTCCTCACCGGCCGGCACCCGCGCCACTGCGGCGCCGGCGTCACCGCCACCCGCCAGCGCGTCATGGTCGACCAGCGCGACGGTGATCCCCGCCTCGCGGGCGGCCCGAGCCTCCTCGGCGAAGTGTTCGTCAGGACGGCGGGGGCGGAGTACATCAGAGGGCACCAGCAACATCACGTCAGAAATGATGCTCTCCCCCGGGCTCGTTCCCCGTACCGGGCGGACCGTCACACCGGGCTCACTTCGAGGCGACCCGCTCCAGGCGTTTCACCTCCATGCCGGTCGGCGCGCGCCGCGCGGCCGGGACGACGCGAGATGGAGCCGGGCGGGCCAGCGGCGCCAGGGCCGCGAGGATGATGAGAGCGCCCAGCGGCAGGTAGCCGACGTTGATGATGATGGCCGCGATGCCGGCGCCGAACAGCAGCGGGCTCCAGGCAGGGGTGCGGCGGGCCGCCACGAGCAGACCGAGAAGGGTCAGCATGCCGAGCGCGAGGAGCAGCAGACCGGCGATCCGGACGGGCGTCGCGTCCGGGAAGGCGCCCGTGAGATCACCGGCGATCGCCCAGAGGAAACAGGCCGTACCGGCGAGGGTGACGGTCGCGGCGATCGCGGCCACCGTCCGGGCACCGGGCGGAACCAGCGGGCGGACCGCTGCGGCGAACACTCCGAACAGGACCATGGCGGCGAGAAATGCCAGGTAGGAAAGGTTCTGAGCGAGACCTGGGCCATACGCGCCGTCGAGGCCGTCGACCAGGTGCAGCAGCCCGTACGCCAGCAGAAGAAGCGGCGCGTCCAGAGCGACGTGGCGGACGGTGGCACTGTTCGACGGCATGGCCCGACCGTACGGCGGTGCGGCAAATCACCGGTTCCGGCGCTTTCCCTGCCTCTACCCCGATTTCCACCCTCAGGGACCCCCTCCTCAACCCCTAAGGCTTCCTAGGAACCCATTCTGCATCGCCCCATGGCCGGCCAGGGCGAGCCCGAGCGGGATGAGGCGGAGCGGGTAAGGGCGAACGAGCCGGGTCGAACGGGCGGTGGTGGTGGCGGTCGTGGTGTTCGGATGGTGTGAGAACTCGCGGAAGACACATTCGGCTGGGAAATGCCGTACCGGGTGGGGTTCGGCGGGGACGCTGGAGGGCGATCCGGGACGCATGCCGGGATCCGGGGCGGCCACCTGCGGAGGGATCTCCTAGCAGGCAGATAGGAATGCTATGCTCGGCGCTCCGGTGGGACGGGTGATGGGGGATGAGGCGGGCGTGAGCATCCTGAGTGAGCAGGCGGCCGAGGAGTTCGTCGCGGCGCGGGCGTTCTCGCCCGGTCTGCCGGGATTCGTGGGAATCGCCGTGGATCTGCTGGTGGATCCGGCCTGCGCGCCTTCGGGGCGGCGGCCGCTTCGGCACGGGTTTCTCGACACCCGGTCGCCTCGGGTCCTGGCGGTCAGCGGGCCGCCGTCGCCCGGCCTCGAGGTTGCTCTGCGCCGGATGGGTGACGACCTGGCCGCCTCCGAGCGGATCGTCGATCAGCATCGGCTCACCGTCTTGCCGCAGGCCACGGGGACGGTTCACCCGGAGGGGCCGGCGCACGCCATCGGCACCGCCACGGCGGGCATCCGGGTCGGCCTCGAGGCGGGCCTCGACGGGGGCGGGCCGCTCGGGCTGCGCCGGCGGTGGGAACTGGCGCACACGCTCGCCCCGGTGCTGGCGGCCGCCTTCGCGAATTCACCGCTGCGGCACGGACGGCCGGCGGGGTGGCGCAGCGTTCGTCAGGCCCTGCGACGCGATCTCACCGTACGGCCGGGGGCCGCGGATCCCCGGGACTCCTGGACGGCGTACGTCATGGACACGCCCGGAAGCACCGGGGTCACGCCGCGGCAGACGCTGCGCGACGGTGGCCGGTTGACGGCCGACGACCTGGACCGGCACGTGGCCGCGCTCCGGCCGCCGGTGGCCGCCCGCGGTCACCTCGAACTCGACGTCGCCGACCGTCAGCCGGGCAACGGATGGCGCATCCCGGCGGCCGTGACCGCTGTGCTGATGGATGACGCGCGCGCCGCCGAGGAGGCCGCCGCGGCTACCGCGCACCTGGCCGGTGAGCCGGGGCTGTGGGAGCGTGCGGCGCGTGACGCGCTCACCGATCCGGTGCTGGCGGCGGCGGCACGGGACTGCTTCATGGCCGCCTACGCGGCCCTCGCCCGCCAGGGCGTCTCCCGCGAGTTGCGCGATGCGGTGGCCGAGTTCACCGAGCGGTACGTTCATCGCGGCCGCTGCCCCGCCGACGACATCCTGGACGGCGTCACCGCACGCGCCGCGGGGCCGTCGGGGCCTGCTGTCATCGGGGGCCCATCCGAGGGTGTTTCCGGCCGGTCCGTGGTACGACTGAAGGATGGGCGGGCCTGAGGCGGGGCGCCTGAACTCACCCGTAGCCGCGGCGCGGACCGGACCGGCGGTCGCGGCGGGATCGCTCGCGGGTTCTGCGGGACTCCGCAAGGGGCTCGGCGGACCCCGCAAGGGGTGTGGCGGACTCGGCGTGAGGTCCGGAGGGTTCCGATGAGCGCGTCCGCCCGCGGGTACGGCGAGGATGAGCGGGCCGCACGCGCGCGGGAGCTGGTCGAGGCGGCGCGGCGGCGCCGCGCCGATGCCGAGCTGCGGCTGCGGGCGGCGCGGCGTGACCGGGCGGGTGCGGCGGAGGCCCGGGCGGCGGCCGAGGAGTGGCGGCGGCAGGTTCGGGCGGAGCTGGAGGAACGCTGGCTCCAGTTGGAGCGGCGGGCGACCGATCTGGCCCGGTACGCCGTTCTCGGGTCCTCGGACCGGCGTGGGCTGGTGCTGTTCGAGCCGGAGTTCGGGCATGTGCGGGATCCTGGGGCGATCGGGTCGGCGGTGCTGTCGGCGGCGTTGACGCTGAGCCGGGCCGCGATGGGCAACGTGCAACTCGTCGATCCGGTGGCGGGCGGGCTGCGGATGGTGGCGCAGATCGGGTTCGACGCGGAGTTCACGGAGTTCTTCGCGCTGGTCCGGGAACGCGGGACAGCGTGCGGGGCGGCGTTGGCGGAGGGCCGGACGGTCCAGGTGCACGATGTGGAGCGCAGCGGGTTGTTCACGGCCGGGGCGGCCCGGGACACGGTTCTCTCGGCGGGGGTCCGGTCGGTCCGGTCCATTCCCCTGACCGGTCCGGACGGGGTCACGGCCGGGATCCTTTCGGTGCACTACCCCCGGCCGCACGAACCGGACGCGGCGGAACGGCGGCTGCTGGACCTGCTGGCCACGGCCGGCGCCCGGCGCCTGAGGGGCCTCGACAAGCAACAGGGTCTGGACAGGCAACCCGGCCCGGACAAAGGAACCGGGTAAGGGAACGGGTCCCGGCAACATACCGGGCCCGGAGTGAGCCTGAGACCGTCAGACCGCCGCGGCGAGGCCCTGATCATGTGCACCGCCGGCGGTGCGGCCGGGAATCACGGTGGGATCCGGCGCGGCAGGGAAAGCGGCGGGAAAAGCGACGGGGAGAGCGCCGGGAGGACCTGAGGAAAGGCCGCCGGGAAGGCCGGCAGGGGTACCAGCGGGAACGCCGGCGGTGACGGTCCGGCCGGCTTCGCTGGCGAAGTGCGAGGCGACCTCGATCGCGGTGAGTACGGTGCTGTGGCGTTCGCCCGGATGGACGCGCCGGGTGGCGGCGAGGTCGCCGCGGAGATCAAGCATCCGGGCGATGCAGTCGTCGAAGAGTGCCAGCATCTCGTCGTGCACTGGAATTCCCTCCCGTCCGGACGCCACGGCCCCGCGCACAGCGGCGGAAGCAGGCGAGATCGATCGTAGATTCCGTAGTGTCGCGCAGGTGCGGGCATTCGTAACCATCCGTTGGGGATGTGTTTACGGAACGCCTCCAGGGATAGCGGCCGCGACCCTGAGCAGGCCTTTCAACTTTTTGGTTGACTGAGGCGTACCGCGGGATTATATTGTCTTTCAACCGAGCAGTTGAAATGAGGGGCTGATGTCGGCGGACACGATGGCACGGGTCTTCGGCGCTCTCGCCGACCCGACGCGCCTCGACATGGTGGCGCGCCTGGCCGGCGGCGACGCCACGGTCAACCAGCTCGCCGAGCCGTATCGGATGTCACTGCAGGCGGTCTACAAGCACCTGCGCGTGCTCGAGGACGCCGGTCTGGTGAGCCGCCCGCCGGGACCTCAGCCCCGCGTGGTGCGTCTGGAGACGGAGGTGTTCGACCGGATGGACGAGTGGATCGAGCGCTACCGGCGGCGGGCCGAGGAGCGCTACTCCCGGCTCGACGCGGTACTGGCCGCAATGGACAAGACCGAAGATCCCGATGTTGTACGCAAGAACGCGAACGAAAGGGAAGAAAAGTGAACGAGACCGTGACCGTGGCCATCGAGGCCGACCCGAAGCTGCCGATCATCCGGATGACCCGTGACTTCGCGGCCACCCCGGCGCAGCTCCTCCGCGCGCACACCGACCCGGAGCTGTTCGTGCTGTGGATCGGGCCGGACTCACTCACGACCAAGGTCGACTACTGGGACGCGCGGACCGGCGGCAGCTGGCGCTACGTCGCCGGCCGGGATGGCGAGGAGTTCGCGTTCCGCGGCACCTTCCACGAGGTGGGCACGGACCGGATCGTGCAGACGTTCACCTGGGAGGGCCAGCCGGAGGGTGTCGCCCTGGAGACCCTGTGGTTCGAGGACCTGGGTGACGGCCGCACCCGGATGCACACTCAGTCGCTGGTGGACAGCTTCGAGGGCCGGGACGCCTGGCTCAAGAGCGGCATGGAGGTCGGCGTCAACGAGGGGTACGCCAAGCTGGACCGGCTGGTCGCCGAGGGTCGCATCTGAGCGGCGGCGTCCTCGGCCTCGTGACGGACGAGCACGGCCCGCACGTCGAGCAGCTGGTCGGCGCGCTCCCGGGCGAACCTGTCGCGCTCCCAGCCGGGCACGGCACGCAGCGTGGCCAGCTCCTCGTCGATGGCGGCGACCGAGGTGCGCATGGGGTTGGGCGCGGGGTCGACACGCTCGCTGAACCAGTCACTGATCCACTTGAACATGAGCATCCCCCGATACGAGCCCTCCACAGCGGAGGAGACCATATCGGAGATCGTCGTCACAGTGAACAGCAGGGACGAGGTGCGCCGGCGGAACCGGCGCACCTCGTACTGATTAGTAGGTTTTTGCGGTGAAGAGATCGTCGAAGACGGCCACCCGATCGAAGGTCATGGCGTGTGCCCGGGCGCGGACCTCCAGGTCCTTGCGCTCGTCGGCGGACATGTCCAGGACCGCCCGGTCGACCGCCTCGGCGATCGCGGTGATGTCGCCGGCCTCCACGATCACGGCGGCGTCACCGACCGCCTCCAGCACGCCACCGGTGGTGGTCGTGATGATCGGCCCGCCGCCGGCCAGGCCCTTCTCGGCCAGGGCGATGCCGAACGTCTCGACGAAGTCCGGCTCCGGCTTGGTGGGCAGCACGTACGCCGCACAACCGGCCATGAGCAGCGGTTTCTCGTCGTCGTCCACGTCGGTCAGGAAGATGATCCGCTCGTCCTCCTTGGCCATCGCGCGCACGTGCTCGAGCGCCGGACCGGTGCCCGCGACCACGAGTTTCACGTCGTCGCGGCAGCGCATCTGGCCGTACGCGATGACCAGGTCGTAAATGCCCTTGGCCCGGGCCACCCGGGAGAGGAAGAGAACGTATTCGTCCCGCTTGAGGCCCCGGCGTTCCAGGGCCGCGTCGACGGCGGCCGGATCGGGGTCGACGAACGCCGACGAGTCGATCGGCGGGTAGCTGACGGTGACCCGCTCACGGCACTGGGCGGCGAAGGTGGTGCCGCAGTGCGCGTCCACCTCCTCGGCCGAGGCGATGATCTCGTCACGGGTGTACTCGGAGACCGCCACCACCTCGTCGCTGCCGAGGAACGTGGTGAGCAGGACGGTCGCGGCGCCGAAGCGGCCTTCGCGCAGGCAGGAGCGGATGACGTTGGTGACGTCCGAGCCGACCGCCTTTGCGATGGTGTGCACGTCGGGGGCGAAGCCGGCCGCCCGCGCGGCGGTGACCGCGTCGTTGACGACCTGCGTGTGGGGGACGAGGTACATCGACAGGCAGACCGTGGGGACGCCGTCGGAGAGCAGTTCGACCAGACGGCCGGTGAGCCCGGCCAGGTGCCGGCCGTCCGGGACGCGGTAGTCGCCGACCGCCTCGGGGCGCTCGACGGTGATGCCGGGGCTGTACGGCAGGAGCCGGTCGAGGGGCTTGAGGGGCAGTCCGGCCGACTGGAGGGCGGGGATCGGCCAGGTGAGCAGACGTACGTCGTCGAAGCCCCGGGTGAGAGCCACCTCGGCGAGGTTGCGGGCCTCGCCGGAGTGGCCGCAGATGACCGGATCGGCGCGTACCGCGATGACGAGACGGCGGGTCGGTCGGCTCATCGCTGTTCCTTAGGGTGGGAATCTGAGAGGGATGGCGGCCGGATCCCGTGTCCCCAGTTGGAGGGCTCGGGCCCCAGCCGCAGGTGCAGCCGTCCGCCGTGATGGACGTCGGCCGCGTTCAGGTGGGTGGCGTGCAGGGGCCTCCCGTTGAGGGTCGCCGATTGGACGTACTGGGGTGGCGGGTCGCGGTCGATGCCGTCGACGCCGATGGGTGATTCCCGGTGCCCTGAGGTCTCGATGACGAACTCGCCGCCCTCGACTCCGATCGCCGCGCGCTCGAACGCGGGCGCGTTGACCAGGAACAGATTCTGCCCGGCGACCGGGAACAGCCCCAGCGACGCCCAGACGTACCAGGCGCTCAGGCCGCCGGAGTCGTCGTTGCCGGGCAGGCCGCCCGGCCCGGTGCCGAACTGCCAGGTCAGCGCCGAGTTGACCACCTCGGCCGTGCGGTCCGGCCGTCCCGAGTAGTGGTAGGCCCAGGGGACCTCCATGTCGGGCTCGTTGTTGAGGCCCTCGAATCGGTTCAGGGCGTAGCCGGCGGCCATCTCGGCCGGGTCGGGGCAGCGGCCGGGCTGCTTGACCGGGGCCGCGCCGTAGCCGAAGAACCGGTCGAGCATGAAACTGAACGCGGCGTCACCGCCGGCCAGCGCGATCCGGCCGGCCATGTCGTGCATCAGGCGGAACGAGTAGTTCCACTTGCCGCCCTCGTAGAACTCCGAGTCCCGCAGCAGGCCGGTCTTCGGGTCGAACGCGTTGACCCAGCCCTGGCTGCGGCGTTCCAGGTCGGCGGCGAGACGGTGATCGTTGAGGGCGCGGGCCACCTTGGCGGTGCAGTAGTGGGCGTACGACAGGTCGAGGGTGTGGGTGATGGGGTGCACCACGCCGTGTTCCCAGAAGTCCTCGCCGTACATCCGGCGCAGGTCGTCGACCATGTGCACGAGCGCCCAGCTCCAGTCGATACCGGGCCGTTTGAGGGCGTGCACGTCGGCGAGCGCCGTGTGGGCGAGCGCGCTGGCCTGCCGGAAGAACCGGTCGGCGCCGCGGGCCATCCGGTAGCCGATCGGGAAGTTGCCCTCCTCCTCGCAGACCCGGATCAGAGACTCCAGCATGTCGCCGTACCGGTCCGGGGCGATCGCCGACAGCAGCGGCATCTGGGTCTTGTAGATGTCCCACATGGTGCAGATGTCGAAGGCGTACGGGCCTGGGTCGGGCCAGTTCGGGCTCTCGTCCTCCGCGATGCACGGCTTGATCAGCGAGTGGTAGAGCGCGGTCGCCATCACGGTGCGCCGGGCCTGGGTGCCGCCGTCGACCCGGACGCGTCCCAGGTGGTCGCGCCAGCGTCCGCGGGTCCGGGCGCGGACCGTCTCGAAGGCCGGGACGCCGGTCCCGCACTCGCGTTCCAGGTTCTGCCGGGCCTGGTCGCAGCCGCGCAGCGAGAACCCCATCCGCACCTCGATGGTCTGCCCGGCGCGGGCCGCCCCCATGAAGAGCATCCCGAACGGGCGCAGGGTGGTGTGCCGGATGCTGTCGAAGTCGAGGCGGGTGCCGCCCGGGATGAGCCGCCGGTCGTACCAGAGCATCTGCCGCCAGCCGGGGCTCTCCACCTCGATGTAGACCGAGAGCGGGATGCCCTCCATCACGACGGTGCCCTGGGCCCGGCCGTGGCCCATGCTCTCCACCTGGGCGCGCAGCGGGATGGTGCGGCCCAGGTCGATGCCGAGGCCGCCGCAGGACAGGTCGATGACGACGCGGGCGCTGTGGTGGTCGGGGAACGTGTAGCGGTGGACCGCGACCTTCTCCCCCACCGTTATCTCGCAGCGCACCCCGGTGTCCAGATTGGCCGCGTAGTAGCCGGCCTCGGCCCGCTCGTCCTCCAGCGGCCACGACTGGCCGAGGTCGTCGAGCGGCTGCACCATCGGGGTGACCCTGGCGTAGTTGTAGTACTTTCTGATCGCCCCGGTCCCGGACTGCTGGAAGTGCGTGAAACCGGAGGCCTGGTGCCGCTCGAACATCTCCTCCGGCACGCCCTCGGTGTTCTTGGCGTACCGGCCGTATCCGGTCGGGTACGCCCCCGAGTAGGCGCAGGCGGAGACCATGCCGAGGGGGGAGGTGGCTCCCGGGTGGGTGTTGCCCACCTGCGGTTTCGGCCACCACCAGGTAGCGGCGAGACCGTGTGCCCGGGGCAGATCGGTGGCCGCTGTGCCGATGAAGGGATCAACGTTGTCGAGGATGGCCGGACTCTAACCGGCAACCGGAGTCCCCATGGTTTCGCGCAGGTGAACTCCCTCGAAGGTGGCCCTTTCGTGGTGCCGGCGCAGCATCTCGTCGAAGTCGGCGGCCGGCAGCGGCTTGCTGAACAGGTAGCCCTGCACGGCCGGGCACCCGGCGGCACGCAGCGCCTCCCAGTCGGCGGGCTCCTCCACGCCCTCGGCGATGGTCGACATGCCCAGTGACCGGGCCAGCCACAGCACCGCCTGGATGATCGAGTTCTTCTTCGGATCCTCGGCCAGGCCGGCCACGAACGAGCGGTCCAGCTTGACGATGTCGGCGGGCAGCGACTTGAGCCAGGTCAGCGAGCTGTAGCCGGTGCCGAAGTCGTCCAGCGCGATACGCACGCCGAGCTGCTTGAGGGCGGTGAGCCGCTCGCTGACGTCGACCGTCGACGACAGCACGGCCGTCTCGGTGATCTCCAGGACGATCCGGGACGGGTCGAAGCCGGGCAGGCGGGACAGGATGCTCGCGACCATCGGCACGAAGTCGGGCTCGGCCAGCTGACGCGGGCTCACGTTGACCGACACGTAGCCGAGCCGGTCCGACCAGTGCAGCAGGTGGTCGATGGCCGAGCGCAGCACGTGCTCGCCGAGCGGCACGATCAGGCCGGTCTCCTCGGCGGCGCCGATGAAGTGGAACGGGCTGAGGATCTCCCCCTCCGGGGTGCGCATCCGGACCAGGGCCTCGGCGCCGAGGATCTGCCCGGTCGAGGAGGACGCCACCGGCTGGAACCAGAGCGGCAGCGTGATCCGCTGCTCACCGGCGAGGGCACGGCGGACCCGGGCCTCGGCGGCGATCTTCTCCTGTACGGGGGCGCGCAGCTCGTCGGTGAAGATCTGCACCCGGTTGCCGCCGGCCCGCTTGGCCGCGTACATGGCGGTGTCCGCGGCGAGCACCACGTCGTCGGTCGCGGCGGACCCGAACGCGGTGGTGACGCCGATGCTGCACGAGACGGGCAGCTCGTAGCCGCCGACGGCCAGGGGCTCCTCGCACGCGGCGAGGATGCCGTTGGCGACCCGCAGGCCGGTGCCGGACGGGCCGGCCAGCGCCACGATGAACTCGTCACCGCCGAGGCGGGCCACCAGGGCGCCGGTCGGGACCACCAGCCGCAGGCGTACGGCCAGCGCGCGCAGCACGTCGTCGCCGGTGGTGTGGCCGGCCCCGTCGTTGATCGACTTGAACCGGTCCACGTCCAGGTAGATCACGCTGACCGGCTCGGCGCCGTCACTCCTGGTCAGCAGCTCGGTGAGGTCGAGCTCGAACGCCTTGCGTGACAGCAGCCCGGTCAGGGAGTCGTGGCGTACCTGGTAGCGCAGTTCGGCCTCGTGGTCGCGGACCGCGGTGACGTCGAGGCAGTGCACGAAGGTCAGCCGCAGCTGCCCGGAACGGTCGTAGAGGCCGGTGGCGTGGGTCTGCACCCACATCAGCGACTGGTCGTCGCTGCGCCGGTACTGGCGGGTCACGGTGATCGGCTCGTACGAATGGGTGAGCAGCTGACCGATGTGCGGCTCGTCCGGCTGGATCGGGATCAGCGGCAGATCCCGGACCGAGAAGTCGTCGGGCAGCTCGGCAGGCAGGCGCAGCCACTCCCGGTATGCGGAGTTGGTGCGCAGCACCCGCCCGTCCGGGGCGAACATGGCCATCGGCACCGGCGTCTCGTCGAAGGCGACGCTGAGCTGGGCCTGGCTCTCGCTCAGGTTCTCCCTCGCCCGCTCCTCCTCGATCTCGTTGAAACGCCACGCGACCAGCTGGAAGGAGGCGGCGGCGAGAACGGCGACACCGTGGATCAGCGCCCACACCAGCGGGTGCTGCTGCGCCGAGTCGTGGCCGAAGGTGTGGTCGGCCTCGATGATGCCGAAACCGCCGTGGTGCAGCGTGGTGGCGACCAGGAAGCCGCCGAACGGCGCCCAGTCCCGGTAGAGGGCGAGCGCCGGGATCAGGATGAAGAACGTGAAGTGCGCCTCGGTCAGGCCGTGGCACAGCGCCACGAATCCGGCGCAGGCCGAGGTGAAGCCGAACGCCACGGCCAGCGACCGCAGCCGCCGGCCGGGGAGCCGGGCCGCCGCGACGAGCGAGGGCAGCACCAGACCGTCGGTGATCAGCAGCTCCGCGGTCTTCTCGCCCTTGATCAGACCGAACACGGTGAGCAGCACCATGCAGACAGCGAGCACCACCGTCAGCAGGCGGTGCCGGCCCGCCCAGTCCTCGTCGCTGAGCCTCGCCCCGGTCGGAAGCCGGTCACGCAGCCCTCTCATCCACGTCGCCACGAGAGGCACCATCGGCCCCGGGGGGTCCTGGTCGCGGATCGTCCGGGTTGTAGGTCAGGTGCGAACCGTCCCGAGCACCGCGGTGAGCGCTTCGAGCACCCGGTCGATGTCGGCCTCGGTGCTGCCCAGGCCGAAACTGATCCGCAGCAGGCCGGGCACGCCGTCATCGCATGCGCCGGTCCGGCCGGTGCCGGACAGGCGGCGGACCAGCGGATGCGCGCAGAACTGACCAGCACGGACGCCGATGCCGTGCTCGCGGCCCAGCCGCCGGGCCACCTCGGCCGGGTCGTGACCGGTCAGGGCCAGCGAGACGATGCCGACGCGCGGGTGGTCCGGGCCGAACAGGCTGACCTCGGTCGCGCCGGGCACCCGGGACAGGCCGTCGCGGAGGCGGGCCAGCAGCCGCTGCTCGTGGTCGCGCAGCTCGGGCCGGCCGACCGTGGTCAGCGCCTCGCAGACCGCGGCCAGCGCGACGGCGCCGAGCAGGTTCGGGGTGCCGCCCTCGTGCCGGGGCGCCCCGGTGGCCCAGGTCAGGTCGCCGGGCCGGTCACCGACGGCGGCGCTGGCTCCCCCACCGGCCAGGTACGGCTCGGCGGCGTCCAGCCAGTCGGCGCGGCCGGCGAGCACCCCGGCGCCGAACGGGGCGTACAGCTTGTGACCGGAGAAGGCGAGGTAGTCGGCCCCCAGGTCGTCGAGGTCGACGGGGACGTGCGGGGCCAGCTGGGCGGCGTCGACGATCACGCGTACGCCGTACGAGCGGGCCACGTCGGCGAGCTCGCGGACCGGCCACACCTCGCCGGTCACGTTGCTCGCCCCGGTGACGGTGAACACGGCCGGGCCGCTCAGCCCGTCGAGCGCGAGCTTCAGGGCGGTGACCGCCTCGTCCGGCGAGGAGGGGGCGGGCAGGCGCAGCGGGTTCGGCCAGGGCAGCAGGTTGGCGTGGTGCTCGCCGTCGAAGTGCACGGTCGTGGTGGCCGGCGGCAGGGCACGGGCCAGCAGGTTCAGCGCGTCGGTGGTGTTCCGGGTGAAGATCACGGTGTCGTCGGGGCGGGCGCCGACGAACTCCGCGACCACGTCGCGGGCCAGTTCGTAGGCGAGGGTGGACGTCTGGGACCGTACGCCCGTGCCGCGGTGGACGCTGCCGTACCGGGGAAGGAGATCTTGAACCGCATCGGCGGCGGCTCGCACACAGGGAGCGGAGGCCGCGTAGTCGAGGTGGACGAAGTCGCTGTCGTCACCGATCACATCGAGCGGAGAGACATCGAAAGGCAGAGATGGCATGACCGCGCCTCCACGGGTTCGCCGTTTGCCGGTGTCGGACGACACCGGCCCGGTCCTCACCCGGGGCACCCCGTCGCGAACGGAAGGGTTGCCGGCCAGCGAGCCGGGGCTTCGCGCTGGCACTCATGACCTGCCGCCGAAGTTAGCAGATGTCACAGCACCGAACCATCTCCCATGCAACAAGTAGAGATTAAGGTCATGGTCCATGACTACCTCGTTCCAGGAGCAGTGGGACCAGTGGCACGCCGGCCACGAGCAGCGGCGCGCCGACCCGCACGGCTTCCTCGCCATCACCGGCCTGCACTGGCTCACCGGGGAGCCGCAGAGCTTCACCGACGCGCCGGGTGAGTGGAGCACCGGACCGTCCGGCGTGACCGTGGCGCTCTCCGACGGCGAGTCGCTGACCGTGGACGGCGCCGTGATCACCGGAACGCACACGTTCGAGCCGCTGGCCGAGCGCGCCGACCACACCGCCGAGCACGGCGAGGTGCGCATCGAGATCGCGCGCCGCGGTGGGTACGACGTGGTGCGGCCGCGGAACCCGGCCAGCCCGGTCCTCACCTCCTACACCGGCACCTCCGCCTACCCGGCCGATGAGAAGTGGGTCGTGGCCGGGCGCTTCCTGCCGTTCGACGAGCCGCAGCCGGTCACCGTGGGGTCGGTGGCCGAAGGCATCGAACACGTCTACGAGTCGCCGGGACGGGTCGAGTTCGAGGTCGGCGCCGAGACGTTCACGCTCACCGTGTTCAACGGATCCGCGCCGGGGTCGCTGTTCGCACTGTTCACCGACGCGACGTCCGGGCTGACCACGTATGCGGCGAACCGGAGCCTGTTCATCGCGCCGCCCGCCGCGGACGGCGCCGTGGAGCTCGACTTCAACCGGGCCACAAACCTGCCGTGCGCGTACACCGAGTTCGCCACCTGCCCGCTGCCCCCGGCGGGCAACCGGCTGGCCGTCGCGGTCGAGGCGGGAGAGAAGCTGCCGGGGTAGGTTCCGTCCATGGAGGACGTGGAGGACGCGGGGGCAGGGGAGGCCGTGGAGGCCGTGGCGGAGCTCGCCGAGCTGATCGGCATCCGCTCGACCGCGGACCGGCCGGACGACCTGCGGCGCGCGCTGGACATGGTGCTCGCCCTGGTCGGGCCGGATTTCGAGGTGCGCCGCTTCGAGTCCGGCGGCAGACCCAGCGCGCTCGTCACCCGCGACGGCCGGCAACCGCGGATCATCCTCAACGCGCACCTCGACGTGGTGCCCGGCGAACCGCACCAGTTCACCGCCCGGCTCGACGACGACCGCCTGTACGGGCGCGGCGCCCACGACATGAAAGCCGCCGCCCTGGTGATGGCCCGGGTGTTCCGCGAGGTGGCCGGCGAGCTGCCGTACGGCCTCGGCCTGCAGCTGGTCACCGACGAGGAGGTGGGCGGCTTCGACGGGACCGGGCACCAGGTCGCGCAGGGGGTCCGGGCCGGATTCGTGGTCATCGGCGAGCAGAGCAACCTGCGGGTGGTCGCCGAGTCGAAGGGCATCATCCGGGCACGGCTGTCGGCGACCGGCCGGACCGCGCACGCCGCCTATCCGTGGCTGGGCTCCAACGCGCTGCTCGCCGTCACCGACGCGGTACGGCGGCTGCTGGAGCGGTACCCGGTGCCGGCCGCCGAGGAGTGGGTAACGACCGTCAACGTGGCCCGGATCGAGACCCCCAACCGGGCCGCCAACGTGGTCCCGGCCGCGGCCTCGGCGCTGCTGGACATAAGGTTCCCGCCGTCCGACCCCGATCTGACCGGGCGCGGGCCCGAGGAGATCGCCACCCACCTGCGGAAGGTCGCCGGCGGCGCGGTGGACGTGGTGGTCGAGGCCGTCGGGGCGCCGCACCACGCCGACCCGGACAGCGCCGAGGTCCGGCTGCTGCGGGCCGCGGCGCGCGACGCCGGGTTCGACGGGGCACTACTACGCAAGCACGGGGCGGCCGACGGGCGCTTCTACTCGGCGGAGGGTGTGGACGCGGTCATCTTCGGGCCGGGTGGCGACGGGCAGCACGGACCCGAGGAGTACGTGGACCTGCGCACGCTGGAGCCGTACCGGCAAGCGCTCCTGGGTTTTCTGAGATCCTTGGAAGCCTAGGGCGCCAGCAGGTGCTCGACGCGGGCCGCCACACCGCGCAGGTGAGGCCGGCGGTCGCCGTCGACGATCGCGTTCCACGAGCACGGGCCGTGGCGCAGCAGCATCTCGGTGTACCTGGCCTCCGGGTCGACCCGGAGCCCGCCGGGCCCGGTCGTCTGGTCGGCGTAGGTGAGGGCGTCGGCCATCAGGCTGCGCTCGTCCGGGAACGCCGAGAGCTGCTCGCCGAGCCCGCGGGCGGCGGCCACGAACCGGGCCCCGGAGTGGTAGGCGACCAGACCGGCGATCCGGGCCGGCCAGCCCTCGGCGCTCAGATGCACAGCGCCGTCGAGTGGGTGGAAACCGGTCAGCGCGATCGGCGCCGCGTAGCCGACGTCGTGCAGCCACGCGGCCGCGACCAGGACGTCCGGGTCGAGGTCGAGCCTGCCGGCGAGCTCGGCCGCCTTCTCTGCCACCCCGGCGGTGTGCTTCCACCGGTTGCCGCTGTCGCCGATCAGGGACTCGGCGACGGCACGCGCGAGCAGGGCGCGGGTGGGTGCGAGAACAGCGGTCATCGCCGGATGGTCGTCCTCGCAGGTTAACGCTGGGTGGACGAGGCATGTCCGAGGACCGAAGCACGGGCTACGCGTCCGCGGGCACCGGACTGCGACGTACTTCCAGTGCGAAACTCACCGCCGCCAGGGCCAGGCCGGCCACACCGAGACCGACTCCGGTCCAGGCCGGGGCCAGGTATCCGTAGCCGGCCGCGATGACCAGCCCGCCGACCGCCGCGCCGATGCTGTTGGCCAGGTTCATCGCCGACTGGTTGACGGCCGCGCCCATCAGCTGCGCGCCGGGCGCGACCGTGATCAGCCGGGCCTGCAGCGCCGGACCGAGGAAGATGCAGGTCGCACCGGTCAGGAACGCGCCCAGGAAGAGCCCGGCCGGGTGGGCGGCGGTGAGGGCGAAGAACACCGTCGACACGATCACCCCGGAGAAGCCGAGCAGCAGGGCGCGGCGCAGGTTCCGGTCGGCGAACCAGCCGCCCAGCGCGTTGCCGACGGTCATGCCGACCCCGAACGCGGCGAGCACCCACGGCACGGTCCCCGCCGGCAGCCCGGTCACCTCGGTCGTCACCGGCGCGATGTAGGTGTTGACCGCGAAGAACCCGGCGAACCCGACGGCCGCGGTCGCGGCCACGAGCCACACCTGCGGGCGGAGCAGGGCGCGCAGCTCGGCGGCGGGGGAGCCGCCGTCGGCCGCCGGGACGGCCGGCACGGTCACCTGGACGGCGAGCAGGGTGAGCAGGAAGGCGCCGGCGATGACCAGGTACGCCGTACGCCAGCCCGCCTGCTGCCCGAGGTAGGTGATCAGCGGCACCCCGGCCACGTTCGACAGCGTCAGGCCGCCCAGCACCATGGCGTAGCCCCGCGCCTCCTTCCCCTGGCCCATGAGCCCGGCCGCGAGCAGCCCGGCCGCGCCGAAGTAGGCGCCGTGCGGCAGCGCCGCCACGAAGCGGGCCACCAGCACGAGCTCGAAGGTGGGCGCCACCGCCGACGCCACGGTCCCGGCGGCGAACAGCACGAGCAGGCCGAGCACGAGGCGTTTGCGCGGCACGCGGGCGGACAGCGCGGCGATCAGGGGCGCGCCGGCGACGACCCCGAGGGCGTACGCGGTGATGACCCACCCCGCCTTGGCGACGGCGTCCTCCGGCGACCGCCCCCAGAGCTCCGGCAGCAGGGCGCGGGCCATGTCGGGCAGCAGCCCCATCGCCACGAACTCGGTGAGACCGATGGCGACGCCGCCGAGGGCCAGGGCGATCAGCGCGGACCAGCGCTGACGAGGGGTGAATCGTTGCACCGGCCGACCCTAGATCGTCGGTGAACCGTTCCCGGCGGCGGAGTGTCCCAGGTCACCGGCGGACAGGCGTGGGACACCCCTCCCGTACGACCCACTTAATTGATAGGTCTTATAGGAGACCGAAGGGGTGCCGCTTGACCAGTTCGATCCGCCTGCGGGCGGCTACGCTCCTCGCCCTGTTCGCGGGTGCCCGCAACAACCCGGGGCCGGCCTCGCTCGCCGCGGCCGCCGGGCTCGTCAACGGGGCCACCATGGTCTTCGGCGCGATCGCCGTCGGCTGGGCCACCGACCACGTCGTCGTTCCGGCGCTCGGCGGCCGGCACGTCCCGGCCGCCGCATGGTGGACGGCCGCGCTGTTCGTCCTGGGGGTGTCGGCGGTCCGCTGGAGCACCATCTTCGTCCGCGGCGTCGCCACCGGCCGGGTGCAGTTCCAGGCCCAGGCCGAGACCCGGCGCGCGGTGGCGCACCGCTATCTGGAGCTGGAACCGGCCTGGCACCGGCGCCGCTCCCCCGGCCGGCTGCTCGCCCACGCGATCTCCGACGTCGACGCCCAGTGGTCGCCGATGCAGTTCGCGTTCTTCGCCGTCGGCATGCTGTTCATGCTGGTGCTCGCGATGACCGAGCTGTTCCGCCGCGATCCGGTGCTCGGTCTCACCGGTGTCGGCCTGGTCGTGCTGGTGCTCGGGCTCAACCTCGTCTACCAGCGGCTGCTCGCGCCCCGCGCCCGCCAGGCGCAGGAGGCCCGCGGCGTCGTCGGCGGGGTCGCGCACGAGTCGATCGAGGGCGGCCCGGTCGTGCGCAGCCTGGGTCTGTCCGACGTCGAGGACGCCCGGTTCGCGCCCGGCGTCGAACGGCTGCGCGCCGCCGACATGCGGATGGCGTCGATCAGCTCGTTCTTCGACCCGCTGCTCGAGTTGTTGCCGACCGTGGCCGTGCTCGTGGTGCTCGGCGTCGCGACACCGCGGGTCGCGGCCGGGAGTCTGACCGTCGGCGACCTGGTCGGTGTGGTCTACCTGCTGATCACCGTGGCGATCCCGCTCAACGTGATCAGCCGGTTCCTGTCGATGCTGCCGATGTCCGCGGCCGGGCTCGAACGGGTGCGCTCGGTGCTGGCCGCACCCGCGGTCCGGCACGGCGACCGGCGGCTGTCCGGGACGGGCCCGCTGAAGGTCGAGGTGCGCGGGGCCGCCGTCCGGCTGCTCGACGACATAGGTCTCACCCTGGAGCCGGGCACGATCACGGTGATCGTCGGCACGGTCGGCGCGGGTAAGACCACTCTGCTGAATCTGGCCGGCGGGCAGGCCCACCCGGATTCCGGCGCCGTCCTGTTCGACGGAACAGATGTCCGCGACCTGGCCCGCGGTGTGGTTCCCGGTGCCGTGGCGGTGGTCTCGCAGGACCCGTTTCTGTTCGCCGAGCCGATCCTGGACAACCTGGCGCTGGGCCGTGCCTACCCGGAGGACCGGCTGTGGCGGGCGCTGCGGCTCGCCGACGCCGAGGAGATCGTGCGTGGTCTGCCGGACGGCCTGGACACGGTCGTCGGCGAACGCGGGGCGACCCTGTCCGGCGGACAGCGTCAGCGTCTCTGCATCGCCCGGGCGCTGCTGCGCGAACCGCGGCTGCTGCTGCTCGACGACGCCACGTCGGCACTGGACTCCCGGGTCGAACGGCAGGTGCTCACCGCGCTGGCCGCCTCCGTCCGGGACGGTGGGCCGACCGTGCTGCTCACCACGAACCGGCCCGGTGCGATCGCCGTCGCCGACCGGGTGGTGCTGGTCAGGGCCGGGCGGATCGCCGCGACCGGCACGCCGGAGCAGCTGTACGAGATCGAGGAGTACCGCCGCATCGTGACGGCCTACGAGAGCGAAGCCCGTGCTTGAGAACCCGATCCGCACCGCGTTGCGGACGTCCCCGGAGTTGCGGCAGGGCCTTCTGGTCACCGCCGTGCTCGCACTGCTCGCCGGCGGCGGCCGGATCATCGCGCCGCTGACCGTGCAGCGGGTGATCGACGCCGGGCTGGCCCCGCACACGGTCGGCCCGGCGATCGCCGTCGGGGCGGTCGCCGTGCTGGTCGCGGGCTCGTCGTCCCTGCTGCTCAACCGGCGGCTGCAGGACCGCGTGGAACGGGCCATCGCCCGTCTGCGCCGTGCCGGGCTGCGCCGGGTGCACGACATGGCGGCCTCGACCGCCGACCGCACGCCGACGGCGGATCTGGTGGCCCGGCTGACCAGCGACCTCGACCAGATGACCACGTTCCTGCAGGGCGGCGGCATCCAGTTCGTCACGAACATCTCGCAGCTGCTGATCGCCGCCGTGATCATGTCGGTCTACAGCTGGCAGCTCGCGCTGCCGGTGCTGCTGCTGGCCGGGGTGCTGATCGCCGGGATGACGGTGATGCAGCGGGTCATCGGGCGCCGCTACGACCGTGCCCGGCGGGACCTGTCCCGCCTGCAGCGGGCGGTCACCGAGTCGGTGACCGGCGCGGCGCTGATCCGCTCCACCGGGACCGAGGACCGGGCCCGGGCCAAACTCGACGAGGCCGTGGACCGGGCCCGCGACAGCCTGATCCGGACCCAGCCGGCGCTGCACGGCAACGCCTCGCTCGGTGAGATCACGATCGCCACGATGACGGTGACGGTGCTGCTCGGCGGCGTGTGGTGGGCGCTGGCCGTGCCGGACGGCACGGATCCGCGGCTCACCTCCGGGCAGGTGGTGGCAATGGTCTTCCTGGTCACCTTCTTCGTGCGGCCGCTGCAGTTCCTGGTGCAGAGCCTCGGCGAGGCGCAGAACGCGCTGACCGGCTGGCGCCGGGCGCTGGAGCTGGTCACCACGCCGAGCGCCGAGGTCACCGGCGGGGTGCCGCTGCCGGACGGCCCGGTGGCGGTACGGGTCGAGCACGTCAGTGCCCGGTACGGCGACGGCCCGCTCGTCCTGCGCGACGTGAGCGTCCGGATCGAGCCCGGCGAGCACGTGGCGGTCGTGGGGCGTACCGGCTCCGGCAAGTCGACCTTCGCCAAGCTGCTGACCCGCCGTCTGGACCCGTCGGCCGGCACGATCCGGCTCGGCGGGGTGCCGCTGGAACGGCTGGCGCCGACCGCGGGGCGGGTGGTGATCCTGCCGCAGGACCCGTTCCTGTTCGACGGCACGCTGGCCGCGAACGTCCGCCTCGGCCGGCCCGGCGCGACCGCCGCCGACGTGCTGCGCATCCTCGACGGGCTGGGCCTGCGGGACTGGCTGGACGCGCTGCCGGACGGCCCGGACACCGAGGTGGGACTGCGCGGCGAGCGGCTCTCGGCCGGTGAACGGCAGCTGGTCGGCCTGGCCCGGACCGCGCTGGCCGACCCGGACCTGGTCATCTTCGACGAGGCCACCTCGGGCGTCGACCCGGCCACCGACGTGGCGGTACAGACCGCGCTGACGGCGCTGACCCGCGGCCGGACCACGATCTCGATCGCGCACCGGATGATCACCGCCGAGCGGGCCGACCGGGTGCTGGTCTTCGACGCCGGGCGGATCGTCCAGGCCGGGCCGCACGACGTGCTGCTGGGCGAGCCGGGGCCGTACGCCGCATTGATCGAGGCCTGGAATCGGCATTGATCTCTTCGGCCATGCCGAAATCAGCCGAACGGCCCTGTACCGACCCGTAAGCAACTGCTTACCTCGATGGGCCCTTACGAGTCGTTGGAGTCCATATGTTGCGAAAGCTCACCGCCGGCATCGTCAGATACCGGAGGCGGCTCCTCGCGGCAGCGGTCGTGACGCTCTCACTGGCCCCGCTGGCCCTGATCAACGGCAACGCGGGCGCCGCGGTCGCGCTGGCACCCCAGCCGGGCAACTTCACCGGGTACGGCTTCGACGCCTGCACCGCCCCGTCGAGCGACGCCATGGCCGCGTGGCTCAAGTCGTCGCCGTACCGGGCGGCCGGCATCTACTTCGGTGGCAACAACCGTGGCTGCACACAGAAGAACCTGACCGCGGACTGGGTACGCGAGCAGGTCACCCGCGGCTGGCGGCTGATCCCGCTGTACGTCGGCCCGCAGGCCAGCTGCACCCAGATCACCGGCAAGCGGAACCTGATCGACAACAAGAACGCGGCCGCGCAGGGCCGGGCCACCGCCGAGGACGCGGTCCGTCAGGCCACCGCTCTCGGGCTCTCCAAGGAGAGCGTGCTGATCTACGACATGGAGTCGTACCGGATGGACGACGCCGCCTGCCGTAACGGTGTGCTGCAGTTCATGAGCGCGTGGTCGGCCCGGCTCCACGACTTCGGCTACTTCTCCGGTTACTACTCCAGCATCGCCACCGGCATCGCCGACCAGGTGGCCGTCTACCACCAGGCCGGTTACGTGCGGCCCGACTACGTCGACTTCGCCCGCTGGGACCAGGTCGTCACGGTCACCGACAAGGTCATCCCGGCGTCCTACTGGCAGCCGAAGCGGCGGATGAAGCAGTACCGCGGCGCTCACCAGGAGACCTGGGGCGGCGTGACCATCAACATCGACAACGACTACCTGGACTTCGCCCGGCTGCCGGCCGCCAAGCTGTCCGACTGGAACCGCAACGGCTGGTCGGACGTCCTGGCCCGCACCTCGTCGACCGGCAACCTGTTCGCGTACCCGGGTAACGGAAGTTTCGTCTCCGAGGGCGGCCGGGCCAATGTCGGCGCGCACAAGTCGGCGAACGCCCTGCTGCGGATGGACCTCAACCGCGACGGATACGTGGACCTGATCGCCCGTACCGGCGCGGCGGTGTACTTCTACCCCGGTCTCGCGAGCGGGAGGTTCGGCGCGCGCAAGCAGCTCTACAAGAACTTCGGCCACATGCGCGAGCTGACGTCGATCGGCGACTTCAACCGGGACGGCTACCCGGACCTGCTCGGCGTGCAGACCAGCAACGGCAACGTCTACCTCTACCCGGGGCAGAAGGGCGCCAAGTTCGGTACGCGTAAGGCGCTGGCCTACGGCGACTGGACGAAGCGCAGCGAGTTCACCGGCGCCGGCGACTTCGACCGGGACGGCTTCCAGGACCTGGTGCTGAAGCTGAACAGCAACAACGGCCTGTACCTGTTCCCCGGCAAGTCGGGCGGCTTCAAGTCGCCGGTGCGGATCGGCTCGGCGGCCGGGTTCCGTGACTTCCTCGGGGTCGGTGACTTCGACCGGGACGGTTACACCGATCTGGCCGCGGTCCAGTCGTCGACCGGCAACCTGACGCTGTTCCGCGGCAACGGGAAGATCCTCGCCGCGGGCGTTCGCATCAGCACCGGCTACAAGGGCAGGTCACCCCTGTTCTGAGACGTCGGGGAGGGTGAACAGCACGGTGGTGCCGCCACCCGGGGTCTCGTCGACCCGGATGTCGCCGCCGTGCCGTTCGACGATCCGCCAGCAGGTGGACAGGCCGATACCGTGTCCGCCCGCCGTGGCGTTGTCGAGCCGGGTGAACATCTCGAAGACGCGCCGCCGCTGCTCGGGCGGGATGCCGAGGCCGTTGTCGGCGACCGCGATCGTCCAGGCCTCGCCCACGCGCTCGGCGGTCACCGTGACCCGGCACGGCCGCTCCGGATCCCGATACTTGATCGAGTTGCCGACCAGGTTCTGCAGCAGCTGACGGATCAGCACCGGGTCGCCGGCCACCGACGGCAGCGTGCCGGACGCCGCCACCTCCGCCCCGGCGGCCTCGGCGGCCGGTCGCAGGTCGACGCGGACGTGCTCGAAGATGTCGGCGAGATCGGCCGCGTCACGGCGCACCGGGGCGCTGCCGGCCTGGGCGTACCCGAGCAGTGAACGGATCAGGTCCCGCATCCGGATGACCGCCCGGCAGGCCGACTCGGCCCACTGCCGCGGCCGGCCCTCCACCTCGTCACCGATCATCTCGAGGTAGGCGTTCACCGCGGTCAGCGGGGCGACGAGGTCGTGGCTGACCGCTCCGGCAAAGTTGCTCAGGTCGGCGTTGGAGCGGCGCAGGTCGGCGTTGGCGGCGGCCAGCTCCCGCCGGGCGTCCTCGATCGCCCGCTGCTGGGCGCGGGCGCTGGTGACGTCGTTCATCGCCACGACCGCGCCCTGCGGCTCGCCGTCCGGTCCGATCAGGGCGCGGCCGCTGACACTGACGTGCAGCGGTTCGCGGTCCGGCCTCTTGATGATCATCTCGGCGTCCCTGACGTCGCCGTCGTGCAGGGCTCGCAGCAGCGGGATCCGGTGCGGCGCGAGCGGCGTACGCCCGTCGGTCTCGAACAGCCGGTATCGCCCGGAGAACTCGGCCGGATCGAGGTCTTGCTCGGCGTCCATCCCGTGCCACTCGCGCGCCGCCCGGTTGAACAGGGTGAGCCGGCCGTCCTGGCCGGCCGCGACCACCGCCACGTCGATGGTCTCCAGCAGCGTGTCGGTCCACCGCTGCCGTGCCTCGGCCAGTTCGGCCAGCTCGGCGTTGATCCGGGCCTGCCGGCGCCGCTCGAACAGCGCCAGGATGATCTGAGCCAGGTCCTGGAGGCGCGCGATCTGGTCGCCGGACAGCTCGCCTGGTTCGCGGTCGAAGACGCAGAGCGAGCCGAGGGCGTGCCCCTCCGGCGTGACCAGCGGGAACGACGCGTAGAACCGCACGTCGGAATGCACCCCGGTCACCCACGGATTGTTCCGGTACACCGGGTCGAGGCTGGCGTCGGGCAGATAGGTGAATCGGCCTGTCTCGAATCGGACGGCACACATCGAGTCGGACCGGGCCGAGTCGGCGCCTTCGAAGCCGACCGTGGTGAGCTGGCACTGCCGGTTCTCGTCGATGAGGTTCAGGCTGGCGTGCGGCACCCCGGCCACGGTGGCGGCGACCCGGACGACCGCCTCCAGCTCGTCGCCGGCGGGCGAGTCGAGCAGCCGGTACTCGTGCAGCGCGGCAAGGCGCAGACGCTCCCGTTCGGGCGCACGCTCAGCGAGATCCACCTGCTTTCTATCGGCAGCGGGATCCGACATCTGACTCTTTATCCGGGAAGCGTGACGGTCACCGTCGCTCCGCCTCCGGGGGTGTCCTCGATCGTGATCGTCCCGCCGTGCCGTTCGACGATCCGCAGGCAGCTGGAGAGGCCGATCCCGTGGCCCACGCGGTGCCCGTCGGTACGGGAGAACACGTCGAACACCTCCTCCCGCCGGCTCTCCGGGATGCCGACTCCGTTGTCGGCGATCCGGAACGAGTCGCCGTCGGCGGTCACCGCGATCCGGCACGGGTGGTCCGGGCACCGGTACTTCACCGAATTGCCGATCAGATTCTGCAGCAGCTGACGGATCAGCACCGGGTCACCGATCACCGACGGCAGCGGTCGGGCCACACTGATCTGCGCCCCGGCGGCCTCTACCTCCGGGGCAAGATCGAGCAAAACCTGATCAAAAACCTCATCCAGCGGTACGACCAAAGCCCGCACCGGGGCACTGCCGGCGCGCGCGTAGTCGAGCAGCGCGTCGATCAGCTCCCGCATCCGGTCCACCGCCTGGGCCGCGGCGTCGACCCACCCGTCCACCTTCCGCCGCCGCTGGGGGTCGGTGATCCCCGTGTCGTCCGGATCCGCGAGCAGCTCCAGGTACCCGCCGACCGCCGCGAGCGGCGCGACCAGGTCGTGACTGACCGCGCCCGCGAAGTTGGTGAGGTCGGCGTTGGAGCGGCGCAGCTCGGTGTTGGCCGCGGCCAGCCGCTCGTGGGCCTCGCCGAGGATCCGCTGCCGGGCGTGCTCCGCGGTGATGTCGTGCAGGGCGACCACAGCGCCGTTCACCGAGCCGTCGGCGGCCCGCAGCGGCGCCGCGTTGGCCAGAACCGAGCGGGGTTCCCGGCCCGGCTCCAAGATCCTCATCTCGCGTCCGGTCACCGGCCGGCCGGTGCGCATCGCCGCCACCAGCGGCACCTCGTCGTCCGGGATCGGTGTTCGCCCGTCGGGCTCGTACAGCCGGAACCGCGCGCCCGAACCGGCCGGCGGACCGGCGAGGCCGACCTCCGGGTGCACCTCGTGGGCAGCCCGGTTGACGAGGGCGGCCCGGCCGTCGGCGGAGACCGCGATCACCGCCTCGTGGATGCTGTCCAGCACCGTGCGGGTCCACTGCTCGCGGGCCTGGATGGTCTCCTTGAGGCGGTTGGTGAGCCGGGCGTGCCGCCGCCGCTCGAAGAACGCCACGATGATCCCGGCCACGTCCCCCAGGCGCTCGATCTGTTCCGGGCTCAGCCGTCGCGGCCGGCCGTCGAAGACGCAGAGTGTGCCCATCACGTGCCCGTCCGGGGTGATCAGCGGCACCGACGCGTAGAACACGATCCGGCCCAGCCTCCCGGTCACCCACGGGTTGTCGCGGTAGTCCGGCTCCACGCGAGCGTCGGTGAGGTGCACGAACTCACGGCGGCCCAGCCGCACCGCGCACATGGAGTCGCTGCGGGCACACTGCTGCCCGGTGAACCCGACCGTGGTCAGCTGGTACTGACTGACGTCGTCGAGCAGATTGAGGGTGGCGTTGGGCACTCCGGCCACCTCGGCGGCGACCCGGACCACGGCCTGCAGCTCGGCGGCCGGAGGGGAGTCGAGCAGGTGGTACTCACGCAGGACCGCGACGCGATCCGCTTCCGTGTCACCCGCCCCGCCGGCCCGGGACCCGCTCGCCACCTGCTACCTATCGGCACCCCGGCGGCGACGCTGACCCCTTGGCCCCATGGTGCCTCAGTAGCCCACGTCACGTCGGCGGAATCCGGCAAGACCGGCCAGGGTCAGGGCGGCGGCCACGGCGGTGACGATCAGCAGCGGTGGCGCGGTCACGGCCTCCAGCGGAGCCTCCGGCAGATGTACGAACGGAGACGCGCGCTGCACCCAGCCGGGCAGGTCGAAGGAGTCGGCGAACAGTTCCACCACGGCGCAGTACCCCAGCGCCGTCCAGCCGGCGACCGCCGCGGCCCGCGCCGCCCAGCCGATGCCGAGGACCGCCACGGCGACGACCGCCCAGACCGCGGGCAGGTACACCAGCGCCGCGCCCGCCATCCGGAACGCCTGACCGGGATCGCCGACCGTCAGGCCGTACGCGAGCCCCTCCCCGAGACCGGCGGCGAGCAGCACCAGACCGCTGCCGGCCAGCGCGACCGTCAGATGACTGCCCAGCCAGGCCGTCCGGCTCGTGGTGGTGGCCAGGATCGGCTCGGCCCGCCCGGACGTCTCCTCGGCCCGCGCCCGCAGCGCCGCCGACACCCCGAACGCGGCCGCCAGCAGCGCGCCCACGGTGACCGTCAGCGCCAGGTACGCGTCGACGATCCGGTCCGCCCCACCGGGCAGGTACGCGGTCACCTCGGGATTGTCGGCCACGAACTGCTCGATGCTGTCGCCGATCGAGCCGTACGCCACCCCGAGCAGCGCCACGCCCACCACCCAGCCCGCCAGCGAGCCTCGCTGCAACCGCCAGGCCAGCCCGGTGGCCGAACCCAGCGCCCGCGACGCGTAGGGGCGTCCGGGCCGCGACCGGACCAGCCCGTCACCCAGGTCACGCCGATCCAGTAGCGCCAGCGCGGCCACCACCAACAGGACGGCCGTGACCAGCAGGAGCAGCACCGGCCACCAGCGGTCCGCGACGTACGGCAGGGTGCGCTGCCCCCAGCCGATCGGGGACACCCAGACCAGGCCGCTGTCCGCGGCGTCACCGGCTGCCCGCGCCGTCCAGGCCGCGCCGAGGAACAGGCCGACCGCACCGTAGACGGCGCGGGCGTGCTCGAAGACCTGCGCGGCCAGCGCGGTCAGGGCCGCGAACAGCAGCCCGAGCCCGGTGATGGCCGCCGCCACCAGCAGCGATCCACCGACCGGCAGGCCGGTGCCGGCCAGCACCGCGAACACCAAGGCGCCGGTGACCACGTCGGCGAGCAGGGCGAGCAGCAGCGCCGCGCCGACCGGAGCACGACGCCCGACCCGCGCCGCGAGCACCAGTTCGGCCCGGCCGGTCTCCTCGTCGCCACGGGTGTACCGGCCGACCAGGAACATGTTCATCAGCGCGACCACGATCGCGGCGAACCCGAAGATCTCGAAGACGACCTCCCCGCCGATCGTCTCCAGCAGCTGGGCCGGACCGCTCATCGCCACCACCGCGGTGTTGGCGCCGATGGTCTCGCGCAGCCCGGCCAGTTCCCGCGGGTCGCCGTACATGTTCTGGCTCTGCGTCGACTGGATGAGGAACAGGAGCGCGGTCCCGAAGATCCACCAGGGCAGTTTCGCCCGGTCCCGGCGCAGGTCGAAGCGCAGCAGCAGGCCTGCCCCGGTCATCGCCCGTCCCCGTTCCCCGTCCCGTCCGCGGCCCCGTTCCCGGGCCCGTAGTGGCGTAGGAACATCTCCTCCAGCGTGGGCGGGGTGCTGGTCAGGCTGCGCACACCGAGGGCCGCGAGCTGCCGCATCACCGGCTCCAGCTGGGTGTCGTCGACGTCGAACCGGGCGTGCCGGTCGTCGACCACCGCGTCGTGCACCCCGGACAGCCCGGTGATCGGCCGGACGGTCTCCACCGAAATCGAGGTACGGGTGAGATGCCGCAGCTCGGCCAGGGTGCCGGACTCGACGGTGCGACCCAGCCGGACGATGCTGACCCGGTCGCAGAGCGCCTCCACCTCGGCCAGGATGTGGCTGGAGAGCAGGATCGTGCGGCCCTCCTCGCGTACCCGCCGGACGCAGCGCTGGAACTCGGCCTCCATGAGCGGGTCCAGCCCGGAGGTCGGTTCGTCGAGCAGCAGCAGTTCGGCGTCCGAGGCCAGGGCCGCGACCAGGGCGACCTTCTGCCGGTTGCCCTTGGAGTAGGCGCGGGCCTTCTTCGACGGGTCCAGGTCGAAGCGGTCCAGCAGTTCGTCGCGCCGGGCCCGATGCCGTTCACCTCGCAGGCGGCCCAGCAGGTCGATCACCTCGCCGCCGGTGATGCCCGGCCAGAGGGTGACATCGCCGGGAACGTAGGCGAGCCGCCCGTGCAGGGCGACCGCGTCCTTCCACGGATCACCGCCGAGCAGTCGCACCGAACCGGCGTCGGACCGCAGCAGGCCCAGCAGGACGCGGATGGTGGTGGTCTTGCCGCTGCCGTTGGGCCCGAGGAAACCGTGCACCTCGCCCTCGCCGACGGTCAGGTCGAGACCGTCGAGCGCGGTGGTCCGGCCGAAACGTTTGACCAGACCGGAGATCGATATGGCGGCCATCGCTCGCCTCCTTCACTCCTCTGAGGCTCCAGAGTGAAGGAGGCATGCCACCGGAGGCTAGAACCAGCGGCGGCGGCGGTAGTGGCCGTGGTGCCGGTAGTGCCCGTGATGACGGTAGTGGCCGTGGTGACCGTAGGCGCCGGGGTGACCGTAGGCGCCCGGGTGGTGGTAGCCGTGCTGGCGGGCGATCCGGTGGTTGACCTCGCGCAACAGGCCGTCGACCGCCGGGTTGTGCCGGCCGTGGGACATCCGCTGAAGTTTCGACGCGACCATCGAGAGCACGAACCGTTTGACGAACCCCACCGCAGGTCTCCTCCGCTGCCCGGCACGCGAGTGCGGCGCGCCGTCCGGATTCCAGAGTAAGCGCCCGCATCCAGCCCTGACCTGTACCTTCGCTGTCCGTTCCCTGAGACGGCCGCCCCATCGACGGCAGGCTCTCGGGCACAATCCGGCGATGAGCGTGGTCACCTACTACTCGCGTCCGACTCCCGAACAGCTCGACGAGCTGCGACGACTGCTCGACTCCGACGTCCTGGCGGCTCTCGAGCATCTCGGCGGCCTGCCCGGCAGTCACATCGACCGCGCCTGGGCCGGCCTGCACTTCCTGCTGCTCGACCTGGACGCGCCCGTCGACGTGATCAACGGTGGCGAGCCGCTCACCGAGGCTCACCCGGTGCGGTTGCTGACGGCCGGGGACGTGGCGACGGCCGCCGGGTTCCTGGCGGCCACGCCCTTCACCGCCCTGGCCGGCGGTTACGACCGGGCGCTGATGGAGTCGATCGGCGTCTACCCGGAGGACCTGTGGGAGGCCGAGTGGGCGCTCTCCTACCTGGAGGACAACTACACACGCCTGACCGCCGTGTTCGGCGAGGCCGCCGCGGCGGGGGACCCCCTCCTGGTGCACCGGTCGTAGAGCGGCCCCGCGTCCGGCCGCGAGACCGTCAGCCACGGAAGTCCCGCCGCCATCAGGCGACTCAGTGACGGCTCGCGGGGCCGGCTGCTGTGCGTTGTTCGCCGCCGCGACTATCGCCTTTGGCGTCACCCCCGCCTCTGCGTGGTGAGCTACGCCCACAGGCACGCCACAAAACACCACGCACCCCGTCGCCGCCCGCCACGTGGTGACCTACACCCACAGACACGCCACAAAACACCACGCACCCCGTCGCCGCCCGCCACGTGGTGACCTACACCCACAGACACGCCACAAAACACCACGCACCCCGTCGCCGCCCGCCACGTGGTGACCTACACCCACAGACACGCCACAAAACACCACGCACCCCGTCGCCGCCCGCCACGTGGTGACCTACACCCACAGACACGCCACAAAACACCACGCACCCCGTCGCCGCCCGCCACGTGGTGATCTGCGCGCGTGGCGGTCTGCCTTTGTGGATCTTGTGTGGCGTTCTCCGGCCCGGTGGTGATGGATGCTCGGCCCCGGCTGGGCGTTCGGTGGGTGCGATCCGCGCGGGGCGGGCCCGCGGGGAGGCGGGCTCAGAGGCGGTCGAGCTGTTCCTCCAGGTGAAAGACCTGGTCGAGCACCAGCATGCCCTCGTCGGGGCGGGCCTCGCCCAGCGTCGGGAAGAACTCGGCCATAGCGGCCTGCCAGCGGGCGTTGACCTCGGTCCGGGCCATGGCCTCCTGGACGGCGGCGAAGTCGTCGGTCTGCAGAGTGCCGACCAGCAGGCCGTCCGGGCGGAGGAACAGCCGGTAGTCGCGCCAGCCCGTCGCGGCCAGGGCCCGCAGCATCTCCGGCCAGACGGCGGCGTGGGCCTCCCGGTAGGCGTCCAGCTTCGACGGGTCGACCTGCAGGGTGAAGCACACGTACGTCATCCGGCTACTCCTCGGTCACGGCGGCTCCCCGCCATCCTGCCGTCCCACGCCCCGGATGGGAATAACGTTTCAACGCAACGGATGGGCAGCCGGCCACCCAGCGGCTCAGGTGGCTCAAAGGGCTCGATGAACCAGGAACGGATGAATCAGGAGCGGGCGGACCAAAGAGGCGGGCGGACCAAAGAGGCGGGCGGGCCGGGGAGCCCGGCTCAGCAGGTGGAGTGGAAGAGGCCGCCCACCTGCCGCGTCTCGGCCAGTTCGTTGTAGAGACGGACGGCCTCGGTGGTCTCCGCCTCGTGCACCTCGACGTCCCGCTCGCGCAGGAACGCCAGGGTGGCCGGGTCGATGCCGAGACGGCGTTCCATGCCACGGGACAGGACGACCACGGTCGCGCCGTTGTCGAGCAGCTCCTGGACGTCGGCGGGCTGGATGCCGGGGCTGTGCCCGGTGCCGGTCTCCCGCCAGTCCCACGGCCGGCCACCGCCCGGGTAGAGCTTGAAGTCCTTGCCCGCATCGAGGCCCTCGACCTCCATCCGCCCCCACGAGACTGATGCGATCCTCGGTGACTTCGCCATGATGCTCCCCCACTCAGGTGTCGTAGATCCCGCAGTCCCACGGCGGCGAGAACGCCATGTAGTCGCCGGGCTCGGCGGTGACCCACCAGACGTCGTCCTCGGTTTCCGGCGGTGCGCTGATCAGCCCGAACGTCGTGCCGAAGCGCTCCACCGAGAACGGCGCGACCGAGATCCGGTCGTGGGTCACCTCGCCGAGCTCGCGCAGGCGGTCGCGGTGGGCCCGGTCAGCGGCCGCCTGCTCGCCATCGGTGAACGCGTCGATCCGCGCCTCGGCGAACGAACCGTCCGCCCGGAAAAGATACAGCGCCACGAATTCGCGGGCGCCGGGTTCGAACGGCGTGGTGAGGAAGAACTGGCGGCCGTCGGCGGTGTGCCCGACGTGCCGGGCCTGGAACTCGTCGGGCTCGATCGCGATCCGTTCCGGCGCGGTGGCCTCAGCGCCCTCCCGCTCGGCGCAGGGGTCGTCGCCGACCTGGAGGGGCACGAAACGCACGCAACCTGCGAGCAGGGCTGCTACCAGGGGAAACACGGCCAGGCGCCGCCATCGGGGGGTCACGGGCGACCACCGTAGCGGACCGTCCGGCCGGTCGGTTACTTTATATCGCATGCGAACTAGTTCGATCGACGTCGGCGGGCTCGCCGGGAATCTCTTCGAATCCGGCGAGGAGCCGGTCGCGGTGGTGGTCGTTCATCCGGCGACGGCGACGCCGGCCGGGTTCTACACCGGGTTCGCGACATTCCTGGCGGAGAACCGGATGGCCGCGATCACCTACGACTACCGGGGCACCGGCCGGTCCGGCTCGCCGCGCGACCACCGGGACGTCGGCATGCGGGACTGGATCGAGCGGGACGTGCCGGCCTTGACGGCGTGGGCCGCCGAGCGGTTCCCGGGGCTGCCGCAGCTCGCCGTCGGGCACAGCGTGGGCGGGCATGCGCTGACCCTCGGGCGCGGCGGGCCGGAGCTGACCGCGTTCGTGCTGGTCGCGTCGCACCTGGCGTCGATGGCCGCCATTCCCGACCGGGTGGAGCGTCTGCGCGTACGCCTGGTGCTGTCTTTGATCGGTCCGGCCCTGGCCGGGCTTCTCGGCTATGTCCCGGCACGCCGCCTCGGGCTCGGCGAGGACATCTCGGTGGCCGCCGTGCGGCAGTGGTCCGGCTGGGGGAAGCTGCCGAACTACCTTTTCGACGACCCGGAGATGCATGCCGCCGAGCGGGCCGCGGGCGTCACGCAGCCGGTGCTGGCGATCAGCCTGAGCGACGACCCGTGGGCGACGCCCGCGCAGGTCGACCGGCTCGCCGAGCGGCTCGTGAACGCGCCCGTCGAGCGCCGCACCTTCACTCCGGCCGACGCGGGCGTGACCCGGATCGGTCACCACGGATTCATGCGCCGCAGTTCCCGCGAGACACTCTGGCCGGAACTGCTGACCTGGTTGCAGAAGCAGGTGGCCAACGCGACACGATAGGCCCGTGGACCGTCAGAAGCGCGTGAACAACCGCCTCGTCTTCGACCTGATGACCGCCGAGCGTTCGACGCGGCGCTGGATCGACGCGCGCTCCGGTGACAGCGGCATCGGCGCGGCCGGAGCGGGCGTGCTGTTCCACCTGGCGAGCCACGACGACGCCCTGGTCGGTGACGTGGCGGCGGCCCTGTGCGCGTCACCGTCCGGGATCAGTGGCCTGGTCAGCCGGTTGGAGAAGGCCGGGTTCGTGGCGAAGACGCCGGACGCGGGCGACGCCCGGGCGGTACGGCTGTCGCTGACACCGGCCGGCCGGGAGGCGGTGGCCATGGCGAGGTCGGTGGTACGGGAGCTCAACGCCGAGATGTCCGACGGCTTCGACGACGCGGAACTGGCCGTCATCTCCCGGTGGCTGGGACATATCACACAACGTCTGGCCTAGACGTACTTCCGCACGGGCGCTGGGCATACCAAGGTGGTTAGCGGGTGCCCTGAGGTGTGAGGGAGTACTGATGAGTCATCGAGTGGTAGTCGTGGGGGCCGGCTTCGGCGGCCTCTTCGCGATCAAGGCGCTGCGCCGTGCGGACGTCGAGATCACCCTGATCAACGGTACGGCGTACCACCTCTTCCAGCCGCTGCTCTACCAGGTCGCGACCGGCATCCTGTCCGAGGGCGAGGTCGCGCCGCCGATCCGCGAGGTGCTGCGCCGGCAGAAGAACGTCGACGTGCGCCTCGGCTGGGTGCAGGACGTCGACGTGGAGCGCAAGGTCGTGTCGGTGGCCGGGCCGGGCATCGACTACACGGTGCCGTACGACACGCTGATCGTCGCCGCGGGCGCGTCGCAGTCGTATTTCGGCAACGACGAGTTCGCCGACCACGCGCCCGGCATGAAGAGCATCGACGACGCCCTGGAGCTGCGCGCCCGGATCTTCGGCGCCTTCGAGGTCGCCGACCTGCACACCGACCCGGAGACGATCGAGCGCTGGATGACGTTCGTGGTCGTCGGCGCGGGCCCGACCGGCACCGAGATGGCCGGGCAGATCGCCGAGCTGGCGCACCGTAACCTGCGCGGGCAGTTCAAGCACATCGACTCGCGTAAGGCGCGGATCCTGCTGGTCGACGCGGTCGGGGCGGTGCTGAACACGTTCGGCGACCAGCTGTCGGCGAAGGCCGAGAAGCAGCTCGACAAACTGGGCGTCGAAGTCCGTACCAACACCAAGGTCGTCGCCGTGGACTCGACCGGCATCGAGGTGGAGTCGAACGGCCGGCGCGAGCGCATCCCGGCCATGACGAAGGTGTGGGCGGCCGGTGTCGCGGCCCCGCCGCTGGCCGCGAAGCTGGCGGCGGCCACCGGTGCCAAGACCGACCGGGCCGGCCGGATCCAGGTGGAGCCGAACACCAGCCTGCCGGGGCACCCGGAGATCTTCGCGCTCGGCGACATGATGAACCTGGCCGGTGAGGACGGCAAGCCGCTGCCCGGCGTGGCGCAGGTGGCCATCCAGAGCGGCAGGCACGCGGCCGACCAGATCAAGCGCCGTCTCGCCGGCAAGGAGACCGGCCAGCCGTTCCGGTACTTCGACAAGGGCAGTCTGGCGACGATCTCCCGCTTCTCGGCGGTCGCGAGCATCTGGAAGTTGCGGCTGTCCGGCTTCCCGGCGTGGGTGGTGTGGGTGGCGGTGCACCTGTTCTACCTGGTCGGGTTCAAGAACCGGGTGACCGCGGTGCTGCACTGGTTCGTCAGCTTCCTCGGGCGGGGCCGATCGGAGCGGGTGGCCACCCAGCAGCAGGCGTTCGCCCGCCAGGCGATCCGGGCGTACGGCGACCCGTGGCGGCGGGCCGAGAACGGCGAACCGGCCAGGGAGACGGTCGCCGAGCAGGCCGGGTAGCGTGTACCGGCCCGCTGAAAGTCCTGAGGAAGGCTCACCTTGGTCCCGGTCACCGTCAGTACACCCGTCGTGTCCCGAGCCAGGACCCTCGCTCCGGTCTTTCACGAGCTGACGCTCTTCCACGGCAGCATGGGGGCGGGCAAGTCGACGCTCGCGCTGCAGAACGCGTACAACCGCCGGGAGGCCGGCCGGCCCGGGGTTCTGCTCACCAGCATGGACCGGGCCGGCGCCGGGGTGATGTCGTCGCGGCTCGGTGTCGCGGCGGACGCGATCGAGGTGACCGACGGGACCGAGCTGACGGCGCTCATCGCCGACGAGGTGCCGGCCGGCGGTTTCGTGATCGTCGACGAGGCCCAGTTCCTACGGCCCGAGCAGGTCGAGCAACTGGCGTGGGCGGTCGACGAGCTGTGTGTGGACGTCGACTGCTACGCGATCTCGACGGACTTCATGTCCCGGCTGTTCCCGGGCGCGCAGCGGCTGCTCGAACTGGCCGACAACATCGTGTCGCTGCAGGTCGAGGTGACCTGCTGGTGCGGGCGGCCGGGCCGGCAGAACGCGCGGATCGAGGACGGCCGGGTGGCCCGCTCGGGCGCGCAGGTGGCGGTCGGCGACACCTCCGACGCGGCCGAGGTGACCTACCGTGTGCTGTGCCGCCGTCACTGGCGCAACGGCGACGCCGGCCCGGCGTAGGGCTCAGACCTGGGGATAGATCATCCACGCGCGCAGGTCGCCGTGGACGTCGAACAGGTAGCCGCCGTCGCCGACGCTGTGATTGGCCGGGTCGACGTTCGTGAAGATCGGCTTGGTGAGTCCCCAGTACTTGTGAGTCGCCGTGTCCTTCCCCTTGCCGATGTGGACGTGGACGTCCCCGCCGGCCGGGACCACGGTGCCGGCCGGGAACGTGTAGCGGCGCAGCCCTGAGTCGCGCACCCACCAGCCGGCGATCGGGACGGCCGCCCCCGACGGGTTGTGGATTTTGAAGTACTCGCCGTTGAGGTTCTTCTCGTCGATGCCGTCGGCGTCCGGGTTGACGGTCATCGTGATGCCGCTGTTCTGGGCCGGGCCCGGCTTGCAGCTGTCGGTGTCGTAGATCCCGCGGCCGGCCGCGGCGGCCTCCTGGGCCGCGCGGTGGTACGTCTCGTCCATGGCCCATTCGCCGGGCCAGGCCTGCCAGAGCGTGTGGCCCTCGCGGACCAACTGCTCCCCCACGTCCTTCCACTGTCCGTTGACCTTGACCGCGACCGAGCGCAGCGGCCGGCCCTCGCTCTTGCTGGACGCCTTGAGCGACGTGAGCCGCACGTTGCCGCCACCGGCCTTGATCAGCTGCTCGAGACGCAGGTTGGCGGCCACGGCGTGGCAGTCTCCCTTACGTCGCTCCGGATAGTGCGAGTAGGTCTTCATCTCCATCGCCTGGATGCCGAGCATCCGTACCGAGACCAGGTTCTTCGTGCCGTCTCCGGCGAGGTCGACGCGCAGCGTGTCACCGTCCGGGACCCAGTCCACCTTGCCGGTCCACATCTGGCAGCTCGGGCTGCCGGCTGCGGTGTGGCAGGCGGTCGTGGCGGCTTCGGCGGGGGCGGCGAGGCCGGTCGCGGTCAGCGTGGTGACGGCGGCGAGGGTCGCGAGGCGGCGGAGCATGACGCCACCATCGACCCGGCCGGGGACGGGTTGAGGAAACCCAAGGTCGTTAGCTAGGCTAAGGACTGATCGCGGTAAGGAGCGAACGTTTGACCAGCGCCCCACGCCGGGCACCGAAAGCCGGCATCCATCCGGACCCCTCGAAGACCTGGCTGCGGCGCGCATGGCCGATCGTCCGCGCCCATCGAGCCCTTCTGATCACCTCACTGGTGCTGTCGTTCATCGGCCTCATCGTCCAGGTGCAGATCCCCGACCTGGTCCGGATCGGCATCGACGAGGCCCTGGTGGATCGCACCGACGGGCTCATGAAGTACGTGTGGCTGATCGCGGCGCTCGCCGTCGTCCAGGGCGTCATCAACTTCCTGGCCCGGCTCTATCTGCTGCGTACCGCGTACGAGATGGAGTACGACCTGCGCAACCTGGTCTTCGCCCACATGATGCGGATGTCGTACGCCTTCTACGACCGGGTGCAGTCCGGTGAGCTGATCTCGCGGGCCACCAGCGACATCCGGGCCGTGCAGATGTACCTGGCGTTCGGCCCGTCGATCCTGGTCCAGTGCACCATCGCGGGCATCGCGTTCGCCCTCATGGTGTCGATCAACGCACCCCTGGCCGTGGTCGCGATGCTGACCATGCCGGTCATCGCGGTGCTGGGCATACGCATGCGCAAGGCGATCTTCCCGGTGTCGTGGCTGATCCAGTCGCGGCTGGCCGGGGTCGCGACCGTGGTCGACGAGAACATCCAGGGCGTCCGGATCGTCAAGTCGTTCGCGGCCGAGCGGCGGCAGCTCAACACCCTGGCGAAGGCGGCCGACGGGGTGCGCTGGGCCTACACGACCGACTCGCGGATCCGGAGCCGCTGGCTGCCGGTGATGGACAACCTGCCGCGACTCGGGCTGGCCATGGTGCTGCTCATCGGCGGGCTCATGGTGCTCGAGGGGAACGCGACCGTCGGCACGATCGTGGCCTTCAACTCCTACGTGCTGATGCTGCAGCCGCCGTTCCGGATGCTCGGCATGATCATCATGATGGGGCAGCGGGCCGCCGCGTCGGCGCAGCGCATCTACGACATTCTGGACACACCGGCGGACATCGTCGACCCGGCCACGCCCGTGGTCCCGGAGCCCCGGGGCGACGTCCGCTTCGAGGGTGTGCGTTTCGCGTACCCCGATGGGACCCTCGCCCTTGATGGTCTTGACCTGCACATCCGTCCCGGTGAGACGGTGGCGCTGGTCGGTGCGACCGGCAGTGGCAAGTCGACCGTGGCGCGGCTGGTGGCCCGCTTCTACGACCCGGAGGCCGGGAGCGTCCTCGTCGACGGCGCCGACGTGCGCGACTATCCCCTCGAGACGCTGCGCGACCGGGTCGGGATCGTGCCGGACGAGCCGTTCCTGTTCTCGGTGTCGCTGCACGACAACATCGCCTTCGGGCGACCGTCGGCCACCCGCGAACAGGTGGTCGCCGCGGCGCGGGCGGCCGGTGCGGACGGGTTCATCACCGACCTGCCGCGGGGGTACGACACGGTGGTCGGCGAGCGCGGCTACACCCTCTCCGGCGGGCAGCGGCAGCGTGTCGCGATCGCCCGCGCGCTGCTGGTCAACCCGCCGGTGCTGGTCCTCGACGACGCCACCAGCGCGATCGACGTACGGGTCGAGCACGGCATCCACGAGGCGTTGCGCGACCTGATGCGCGACCGCACCACGATCGTCGTCGCGCACCGGCTGGCCACCATCGGCCTCGCCGACCGGGTCGTGCTGATCGAGAACGGACAGGCGGTGGCCGACGGCACCCACGCGTCGCTGCTGGAGTCGGAGCCGCGTTACCGCAGAGTCCTGGCCAGCACGCATCAGGAGGTCGTCGCGTGAGCATGTTCGGCGGAGGCTTCGGCGGACCGGGCGGCGGGCCGGGTTCCGGGGCGGTCGGCGGGCTCGGCGGCACCGGAGCGGGCGGCCGCGACCGCAGGCAGGGCACGAGCACGCCGTTCGCGGGCATCCCGGAAGAGCTGGCGGCCGGCGTCGCGACCCTGGAGTCGCGCGAACCGGTGCACCCCGAGCCGGACGAGCCGTTCAGCCAGACACCGGACAGCGGGCGGCTCACCCTCTGGTCGCTGCTCTCCGGGCGGCCCGGACTGCTCGTGGCCGCGGCTTTCGCCGTACTGCTGGAAGCCCTGTTGTTGCAGTCCGGTCCGTATCTGGTGCAGATCGGCATCGACCACGGCATCGTGGCCCGCGAGGTGCCGTGGCTGATCTTCGCCGCCGTGGCGTTCCTGGTCTCGGTGATCCTGACCGCTGTCGCGTCCGGCGTGCGCATCCGGGCCAGCGGACGGCTCTCCGCGTACGCCACCCGTGACCTGCGGGTCCGCGTCTTCGCCCACCTGCAGCGACTCAGCCTCGACTTCTACACGACCGAGAAGGCCGGCGTCACGATGACCCGGATGACCTCGGACGTGGAGGCGCTGCAGCACCTGCTCTCCGAGGGGTTCGCGCAGTTCCTCATCCACGGCCTGACCATGGTGGTCGTCACCGGCGTGCTGATCCACTACGACGCGACCCTCGCGGCGATCACGTTGCTGCTGGTCATCCCGCCGCTGCTGGTGCTGTCGCTGTGGTTCCGCAAGGCCGCCGACGTCGGCTACAACCGCCAGCGCGACACCATCGCGGCGCTCTTCACCCACCTCTCCGAGAGCCTCTACGGCGTACGGGTGATCACCGCTCACAACCAGCGCGAACGCAGCATCGTCGAGCACCGCGAGGTCGTCGGCGGCTACCGCGACGCCAACGACCACACCGGGCGGATCAACGCCGTCTACGGCCCCGGCACCTCGGTGATCGGCCTGCTCGGCCTGGCCGCGCTGCTGCTGATCGGCGGCCGGATGGTGCTCAACGGCACGCTCACGATCGGCGAGCTGACCGCCTTCGTGCTGTACCTGAACGCGTTCTTCCAACCGGTGCAGCAGCTCGTCCAGCTCTACACCAACTACCAGCAGGCCCGCGCCGCGCTCGGCAAACTCCGCGGCCTCCTGCACACCTCCCCCGCGGTCCGCGAGAAGCCCGATGCCGTCCCGATGCCCCCGGCGCAGGGCGCCATCGAACTACAGAAGATCACTTTCGGGTACGACGAAACGCGTCCCGTTCTCCGCGACGTGAGCCTGCGGATCGCCCCCGGCGAGACCATCGCGTGCGTCGGCCCGACCGGCGCCGGCAAGTCCACCCTGGCCAAGCTGGTGGCCCGCCTCTACGACCCGGACCAGGGGGCCGTGCTGATCGACGGCCACGACCTGCGCGACGTCACCCTCGACAGCCTGCACCGGCAGGTCGGCGTGGTCCCGCAGGAGCCGTTTCTGTTCGCCGGCACACTGCGCGACAACATCGCCTTCGCCCGCCCGGACGCCTCCGAGGCGCTGGTCGACGCGGCCGTGGACGCGGTCGGCCTGCGTGACCTGGTGGACCGCTCCCCCGACGGCCTGGACACGATCCTGCACGAACGCGGCCAGTCGGTGTCGTCGGGCGAGCGGCAGCTGATCGCCCTGGCCCGCGTCTTCGTGGCCGAACCGCGGGTGGTCGTGCTGGACGAGGCCACCTCGAGCCTCGACCTCCGCTCGGAGCTGCGGGTGGAGGCCGCGATCCAGCGGCTGTTGGAGGGCCGTACCGCGATCCTGGTCGCCCACCGCCTGTCGACGGCCCGGCGGGCGGACCGGGTGATCGTCGTGGACGACGGCGGCATCGCCGAACAGGGCACCCACGAGGAGCTGGTCACCGCGGGCGGCCACTACGCCGCCATGTACGCCACCTGGGAGTCCCACACCCGCGGCTGAATCCGGAGAGTCAGGTCCGGGACAGGTCGCGGGAAAGGCCGGGCGCCGGCGGGATCACTTTACGGCCGATGGTGTGCTCTCGATGTTGTCGGCAGCGACGCCGGGAGCACACGTTGCCGATCCGTGGACGCGCAACGTCGTGATAGCGACGGGGAACGCACACGCAGCCGCAGCGTGTTGCCCGGCGGGGCGGCTGTGAGGGGAGACGGTGGCCGGGGTTGCCGCAGTGGGGTGCTGCTGGATGGTGAGGTGGATCAGGTGGGGGCGTACGCCTGGCCGCGATGACCTGAACGGTATGAAAAACGGTCCCATAGATCGTTGCGCATTCGTCGATGGGGCAGGAAGGGTCGGGGCATCCCAACGGAGGTGCTTTGTGGACCTGTCACGAACGCTGACCGGAATCGGTGCCGCGTTGCTCGCCACGGCCCTGCTCGCCAACCCGGCGGCAGGGGCGCCCGGCGACACCAGCCCATCGACCCGTGACTTCGGCAACGGATCCGAACGCAACGACATAGCTGCCGTCGACGAGGCGCTGAGCAGCGCTTTCTCGACGCGGACCCTGGATGATCGGGCGCTCGCGCCCTCGTGGAGCCTCAAGACTCGCAAGGGCTACCCGAGACAGAACGTTCTCCCCGAATGGCCGGACAACCCGGACGACCGCTCGATCAAGCTCGGGCTCATCCCGTACCACCAGATCGCCCCGAAGTTGAACGCCCTGCAGAAGTCCTCGAACCGCGTCTCCGCCGAAGTGGCCGGGAAGTCGGCCGGCGGCCGTGATCTCTACCTGGTGACGGTGACCGCGCCGGAGAGCTCCTGGGAGGCGGCCCGGCAGGACCACTGGCGCGAGCTGATCGAGGAGAACCCGGCCGCCGCCAAGCGGGACCGCTCACTCAAGGCCGGCTACAAGACGCCGGTCTGGATCAACGCGAACATCCACGGCAACGAGTGGGAGGGCACCGACGGCGCGATGCGGGTCATCGAGCGCCTGGCCACCGCCACCGACCCGGCCACCAAGGCGTTCCTGCAGCGCAGCCGGGTGTACGTGAGCGTCAGCCTCAACCCGGACGGCCGGGTCGCGGGCACCCGGGCCAACGGTGCCGGCTTCGACATCAACCGGGACTTCGCGACCAACTCACAGCCGGAGTCCCGGTTCGCACGGGACGTGGTCATCGCGACGCAGCCGTTCGTCATGCTCGACGAGCACGGCTACACCGGGACGACGCTGATCGAGCCGGCCACCCCGCCGCACGGGCAGAACTACGAGTACGACCTCTACATCAAGCACGCTCTGCCGAACGCGCTCGGCATGGAGAAGGCCATCCAGCAGCTCGGATACCCGGAGACGACGCGGGCCGACATCCCGTTCCGGGACTACGCTCCCGGTGACTGGGACGACTGGCCGCCGATCTTCACCCCGATGTACGCGATCTACCAGGGCGCGGTCGGGCACACCGTGGAGATCCCGTTGCGGGTGAACAACGCCGACTACAACAACCTGCCGGTCGAGGAGCTGCAGCGGCGCTCGCGGATCAACACCGACGTGGCCGCGGCGACGATCGAGGCGGCGCTCACCTACGCCGACACCAACCGGGGCACGCTGCTCGCCGACCAGATCGAGCAGTTCCGCCGCGGCTGGGCGGGCGAGCCCTCGCCGACGATCCCGGACGGATTCGTCGACGGGTTCGGGCCGGAGGACCGCTACTCGACCACGTTCCCGCGGGCGTACGTCATCCCGGCCGGCACCCCGGCCGCCGCGCGCCTCGTGGACCATCTGATCGCGAACGACGTACGCGTCCGGAAGGCTCTCTCCGATTTCCGCCTGAACGGGCGCCACTACGACCGGGGCGACTACGTCATCGACATGCACCAGCCGAAGCGTGGCCTGGCCAACGTGCTGCTGGAGGCCGGCCGGGACATCTCCGGGCTGGTCCCGCAGATGTACGACATCTCCGGCTGGAGCAACGCGCTGCTCTGGGGTGCGTCCGTCGACGGCAGCCGCTCGGCGTTCCCGAAGGTCGCCACGCGCGCGGTGTCGAAGGCCGATGCGACCGGCGCGGTCGACGCACCGCGCGGCAGCAAGCTGCTCCTGACGCTGCGCGACGGCAACGACGTGCGGGCGGTCAACGAGCTGCTCGGCAAGGGCGTCAAGCTCGGTCGTACGGACGCGGGCACCGTCGTGGTCCCGGCCGAGGCGCGGCCCGAGGCCTCGGCGGCAGCCAAATCCCTGGGCGTACGGTTCACCGCCGCGCCGCGTGGCACGAAGGGTGAGGTGTTCGACCGGCCGGTGATCGCCGCCGCGGTCTCCGCCGACGAACTTCTGGTGCTCAAGCAGATGGGCTTCGAGGTGCGGACGGTCTCGACGGCTGTCCTCAACGCCGGCTTCGACCTGTCCGGCGTCGACACCCTGATCGTCTCGTCCGGCCTGTCCTACGCCGCGCTGAACCCGGCCGCCAAGGTCGCGGTCGACGCCTACCTGGCCCGCGGCGGTGGTGTGCTGACCCGTGGCGCCACCGGCGCGAACTTCAACGCCGCCGCGAAGGTGCTGCCGGCCGTCGCGACGGCCGGCCGCGGTGACGCCAACGGTGTGGTCGCCGTGACGAACGAGGGCCCGATCGTGGGTGCCGGCTCGCCGGCGCACGCGTTCGTCTACTCGCCGATCTGGTTCACCGGCACCGGGTTCACGGTCGAGCAGCGGTACCGGGCGGGTGCCACCCCGCTGGTCGCCGGGCACTGGCTGCCGGCCGACGGTGGAGTCAACGGACCGGCCCAGGCCGCCGGGCAGGCGTCGGTCGTGTCGGGTGTGACGGCCGGAGGCGGTAACGCGGTGCTCTTCGGCACCGAGCCGCTGTTCCGCGCACACCCCAAGGGGTTGTTCGCCCCGTACGCCCGCGCCCTGTTCTGGACCGCCGGCTGACGCACCGGGGTCGCGGTCCGCTGTGGCCGCGACCCCGGTGTTCTACAGTCCGTGGGTGACCGTCGATCTTCTCGCCGGCTTCGTCCGCGCCGACCGCGAACAGAACCTCGGCACCTACGGGATTCACGTCCATCGGGACGGTGAAGAGCCGGTCGAGCACCGGTTCCGCTCCGACGACCGGGTCAACCTGTACTCGGTGGCGAAGACCTTCACCGCGATCGCCGTCGGCATGGCCGAGGCCGAGGGGCGGCTCGGTCTCGACGATCGGTTCCTGGATCACTTCCCCGAGCTGCGCCCGGCGGCCGCCGACGGTTTCGATCAGGTGACCCTGCGGCACCTGCTCACCATGACCAGCGGCACCGGGCACACGTGGTTCGCGAACATGCGCGTCGACGCGGCCGATCTGCTGCACGCGATCGTCGCCGAACCGCTCGTCGCCGGACCGGGTGCGCGTTTCGCGTACACCGGATCGGGTTTCTATGCCCTCGGCCGGTTGATCGCCCGGGTGACCGGCGCCGACGTCCGTGAGTACCTGCTGCCCCGCCTCTTTCGCCCGCTCGATCTGCACAATCCCGCCTGGCACACGTGCCCGCTGGGTTTCCCGTTCGCGGAGAGTGACCTCTTCCTGAGAACGGAGGAGCTGGCACGCGTCGGCCGCCTGCTCCTGCAGGACGGCGAGTGGGAGGGGAGACAGCTGCTCCCGGCCGGGTTCATCGCCCGGATGAGCTCCATCCGGACGGACATGAAGCTCGATGGTGACGCCTACACGGACGGTTACGGTCTGGGGGTGTGGCTGGAGCCCGGTGGCGTCTACCGGATGAACGGCGCCTACGGCCAGATGGTCGTGATCGACCCGGCCCGCCGGGCGGTGGTGACGGTGACCGCCCACGGAGAGGACGGCAACGCCCAGCTGGCCGCCGTTCACGAGCTGGTCCTCGACCGGCTCTCCTGATCCCGGACTCGCCCGCCACCGGTCAGTCGGGGGCGGGGACCAGGAGGCCGAAGAGGCGCTGACCCACCATGCCTGCCGGCAGCGGGGGCGCGGTGGCGGCGACCACCCGGGCGCCGGCCTCCCAGGGCTCACCGTCCAGGAGGAGCTCGTTGTTGATCAGCTCGCCGTCGCGGTGGCAGGTGAAGACGCGCAGGGCGTGCACGGCACGGCTCAGCGGGACCTCGCGGAGTTCGGTCAGGAGGCGGTCGAGCAGGGGCTCCGCCGAGGGGACGGGGTCGGCGGTGAACAGGGTCAGCTGGGCGCCCAGGCACAGGTCGAAGGCGCCGCTCGGGTGGTCGTACCGTTCCCAGCTCACCTGGTCGGCCGCGGCGCCCCGGGAGAGCAGCGCCTCGACTATCGGGTGCACCACGCCGCGTTCGAACATGACCATTGCCTGGTGGATCGCCTCGCGCCAGGTCGGGCCGACGCCGGCGCAGCTCTCGACCATCCACGGCTCGGCCATCTCGGGATGGTCGACCGCCACGTCGACCTGGGCCATCAGCACGCCGTCCATCGGGCTCGGGTGGGCGATGAGCCTGGCCGAGAACGACGCCTCATCGACGCGGAGCGTGCCCGCCTCAGGACCGTCGACCCGCAGGCCGTGCCCCTTCAGGAAGGCCGCGAAGATCGCCGCCGGGGACGGCACACCTCCGTCCCCGTCCTCGACCGGCGGGAGCGGGTCGGGGAAGGTGACCGGCCCGATCGCCAGGTCGGTCATCTGCGAGCCGGCGTGCAGTGCCTGGTTGACGGCGTGGAACTCGGCGCTGCGCAGCCCGATCCGCTCGATGTCGTCACGCCCGGCGACCTCCGCGGCGGCGGCCGCCGCCAGGTAGACGGGTTCCGAGGCGAGGGGCCGCACGGTGCCGCCGTCGAGGAAGGTGTCCGCGAGGGCCACGCCTTCCAGGACCCGGCGGCCGAAGGCGAGCGGCAGGAAGCCGATCAGTCGTTCGGCGAGCCATTCCTGAACGCCGGCGGTCCGCAGACGGCGGAACACCTCGTCGTCGCTCGGCGGCTCGGCGCCCTCGTGGAACGCGGCGACACCCACCACCACCGCCTCGTCGAAAACCCTGGACATCGCGCGAGCGTACCCGTCAGTTGATCACCTGGTGGTACCGGCGGCGGGACCGACGTGGTGGTCCAGCCAGTCGCGCAGCGGGCGGCTGGTGCGGAGGAAGGCGACGATGCGGTCCTTCGCCTCGGCCGTGCCCATCCAGGGGGCGGGCTCCCAGTCCTGCCAGGTGGTCAGTCCCTTGTGGCGCAGCAGCTCGATACGGGGGTGGTCCTTCGGGTAGCCGCGCGGGGCCGTCTTGAGGGTGCCGTGGCCGTGCACCGCGACGCCGGCCTTCTCGATCTTCGCGATCAGGCCGGGCAGCGACGGGCCAAGACGCGGATCGGCGATCGTACGGCGGTAGCGTTCCAGCTGGTCGGGAGCCATCTGGTACATGCCGCAGCCGGCGGCCAGCCCGTCCGCCGAGAGCTGTATGTAGCCGCCGGATTCGAGCCACATGCCGAGATGGTTCTTGTACGGGGTCTTGTCGTTGCTGAAGCGCACGTCGCGGTAGGGCCGGAAGATCTTGCCGGCGCCGAACTCCGGTTCGAGCTCCGCCAGCAGCGCCAGCCCCGGTCCACGAACCTGCTTCTCGTAGAACGGCAGGTGCGCGGTCCAGTACGTCTTCGAGTTGTCGGCGGTGAGACCCTCGTAGAACTCGAGAGCCTCGCTCGGCCAGCCACGGAACGTCACACCGGAAGTCTGCCACCGCCCGCCGCGAGCACCCGGCGGGCCTGCCGGACGACGGCCAGGTCGATCATCCGGCCGCGGGCGTCGAGGCACGCCCCTCCCCCGGCGGCCTCGAACCGGTCGATCAGGTCCCGGGCGGCCGCGATCTCGTCGGCGGCCGGGGTGAAGACCTCGTGCACGACCGGGATCTGGGCGGGGTGGATGCAGGCGCGGCCGTGGAAGCCGAGACGTTTCAGGGCGAGCGTGGAGCGGCGGAGCTCGTCGAGGTCACGGAAGTCGGTGGTGACGGCGGCCGCGGGCGGTTCGATGCCGGCCGCCGCCGAGGCGAGGACGACGCTCGACCGTACGAGCAGAAGCTCTTGATCTCCGGGGTCGATCCCCAGCTCGGCACTCAGGTCGGCCTCGCCGATCTGGAGCCGGGTGACGCGCGGCGCCGCGGCGACGGCCGGCGCGGCGAGGATGGCCTGCGGGGTCTCCAGCAGGGGCACGAGACCGACCCCGGCCTGCGGATCGTGTTCGTCCAGCAACGCGGCCAGGGCGGTGATCTGCTCCAGGGACGCCTTGGCCACGACGAGTCCGCGCAGCGCGGGCGCGAGAACCGTGCGGGCGTCGGCAAGACCGGCCTCGCCGGCGTTGACGCGTACCCAGACCGGCGCGTCGGCCGGAAGCCAGCGCAGCCACTCGGCGACCGTGTAGCGGGCCGACTCCTTCTCGGCGGGCGGCACCGCGTCCTCGAGGTCGACGATCAGCGCGTCGGCGCCCCGGCGCAGCGCTGAGGCCAGCATCTTCGGCTGGTTGCCCGGCACGTACAGGAAGGATCTCATCCGATGCTCGCCGAACCGCTGAGCAGGGCGCGGGCGATGACGACGCGCTGAATGTCGTTGGTGCCCTCGCCGATCATCATGAGCGGGGCGTCCCGGTAGAGGCGTTCCACCACGAACTCCTTCGAGTAGCCGTAGCCGCCGTGCACCTGCATCGAGTTCAGTGCGCAGAAGACGGCCGCCTCGGAGGCGAAGGCCTTGGCCATGCCGGCCTCCATGTCGACGCGGTGGCCGCCGTCGGCCCGGGACGCGGCCCAGTAGACGAGCAGCCGGGCGGCCTGGACCTGCGCGGCCATTTCGGCGATCTTCAGTTGTACGGCCTGGAAGTCGCCGATCGGCTTGCCGAACGCCCTGCGCTGGCCGGCGTACCTCAGCGCCTCGTCGTAGGCGGCCTGCGCGATGCCGAGGGCCCGCGCCGCGACGTTGATCCGGCCGGTCTCCAGCCCGGACAGCACCTGTTGCATGCCCCGGCCCTCGACGCCGCCGAGCAGCTGGGACGCGGGAACGCGCACGTCGGAGAGCAGCACCTCGCACGACTCGGTGCCCTTGTAACCGAGTTTCGGCAGGTCACGCTCGACGATGAAGCCGGGCGTGCCGGCCTCGACGAGGATCACCGACATGCCCCTGTGCGCGGGCGACGCGGCCGGGTCGGTCTTGCAGAGCACCGGCAGCGGGTCGGCATGCCGCGCGTTGGTGATCCACGTCTTCCGGCCGTTCAGGACATAGAAATCACCATGTCGTACGGCCACGGTGGCGATCGACTGCAGATCGGTCCCGGCGTCCGGCTCGGTCAGGGCGATGCCGGTACGCCGCTTGCCGCTCGCCAGGCCGGGCAGGTACTTCGCCTTCTGCTCGCCGGTGCCGTGGCGCGCGATCAGCCAGCAGGACAGCGAGTGGCTGCCGAGGATGCCGGCGATCCCCATCCAGCCCTTGGCGATCTCCTCGAACGTGAGCGCGAAGCTGACCATGTCGGCGCCGAGCCCGCCGTACTCCTCGGGAACGGTCAGGCCGAACAGCCCGAGCTGCCGCATGGTCTCCACGATCTCGGCGGGATAGCGGCCGGAGTCCTCCCACTCCTGCGCCACCGGCCGGATCTCGCGGTCGACGAAGTCGCGGAGCACGTCCCGGAACATCCGCTGCTCGTTGTTGAGCTCAAAGTCCATCGTCACTCCCTGTGTCTTTCCGGCCCGTGAAAACCGGTGGGTCGGAGCCCTCGACGAGGCGTACGGGCTGGTCGCACCGGGGGTCGGGGATGCCGGTCAGGTGGGTCAGCACGATCGGGCCCTCGGTGAGACGGACCCGGGCCAGCACGAACGGCTCGCCGGTTCGGTTCACGACGGTGAAGCTGTCCACGACTCCGGTGCCGGCCGCCGGCACCTCGTCCGGACGGTGCCGGCCGCACGTCACGCAGATCGGGCGCAGGGGGTGCTGGCAGGTCCCGCAGCCGAGGCAGTGCTGGAGTCTCACCGGTCCACCCCCAGGATCACCGTGGCGTGGCTGGAGAAGATGCCGCCGGTGCCGTGCGCCAGCGCCGTCCGCGCGCCCGGGACCTGCCGGTCGCCGCAGACGCCCCGCAACTGCCGTACCGCCTCGACCAGCAGCAGCACCCCGAGCTGGCCGGGATGGCAGTAGGCGAGACCGCCCCCACCGGTGTTGTGCGGAACCGTCGCGCCGAGGCCCGCTCCCGGATCGGCGAAACCGAGCGCCTCCAGGCCGAGCGGCACCGAGATCGTGAACGAGTCGTAGAGCTGCACCACGTCGACGTCGGCCGGGACGAGTCCGGCCCGCTCGAAGGCCCTGCGGCCCGAGTCGATCGCCCCGGTGCGCAGCAGGTCCGGTGCCGTGGCCATCCCGGTGTGGGTGAGCGCCTCGCCGTAACCGAGCACCTCGACCGGCTTCTTCGGCAGGTCACGGGCCCGGTCGAGGGAGGTCATCACGATCGCGCCGCCACCGTCGGTGACGAGGCAGCAGTCCAGCCGGCCGAGCGGGCTGGAGATCATCGGCGCGGCGAGGACTTCGTCGGCGGTGAGCGGGCCCAGGCCGTACGTCCAGGCCGCCGGATTGCGGCGCGCCCGCTCCCGCGCGGCCACGGCGACTCCCGCCAGGTCGGCGCGGGTCAGGCCGTGCTCGTGCAGGTAGCGCTGGGCGACCATGGCGTAGTAGGAGATCGGATACATCGGCCGGTACGGTGCCTCGTGCTCCGCCTCGGGCGTGCCCTCGTCGTAGACGGCGTGGAGCCGGCGGCTCCGGGCCGAGCGCTGGTCCGAGGCGTACGAGATCACCACGGTGCGGCACTGACCGGCCGCGATGGCCTGGGCGGCGCGGGCCACGTACATCTCGAAGACCGCGCCGCCGGCGAACGTCGAGTCGCACCACGATGGTTGCAGGCCCAGCCAGTCGGCGAGCTGGGTCGCCGAGAAACGGGAGATGCCGTTGGTGGCGATGCCGTCGACGTCGGCGAGGGTCAGGCCGGCGTCGTCGAGTGCCCGGGTGACCGCCTGTGTCTGCAGTTCGAGGATCGTCCGGCCGGTCTTTCCCAGGTCGCACTCGGCGGCGCCGGCGATCGCGACCCCGGTCACGGCAGCGTGAGCGTGGCCGAGGCGGGCGCCACCGCGATCCGGCCGCCGCCCGCCTCCACCCGCAGGTCGAGCTCCACCCTCCCGGGTTCCTCGCGGGTCACCGTGCCGACGCAGCGGATCGTCTCGCCGGCGAAGACGAGGCTCTTGAACCGGAACGACAGGCCGATGATCACCGCGTCCGGGCCGAACCACTCGCGCAGGGCGATCGCCAGGTACGCCCCGAACACCTGGCCGTCGACGACCGGTTTCTCCAGGCCGCGTTCGCGCAGGTAGTCGGTGTCGTAGTGGAGCCGGTGCCAGTCCCAGGTCGCGCCCGCGTAGGCGATCATGTCGGGCAGCCCGATCGTCCACTCCCTTGTGAGGTCACCGTTCGACATAGATCAGCGTCTCCTCGTTGACGGCCAGGATCCGGTTCGACTGATCGGTGTAGGTGGCGACCGAGGTGACGACGAGCATCCGTTTGCCGCCGCCGGTGACGCGCTCGGTCATGCCGGCGAGCTTCCAGCGGGCGGTGATCACGTCGGCCGGGCCGACCGGCCGTTCGAACCGGTAGGAGTTGCCGCCGCGCACCAGCCTGGTGCCCGGCACGTCGAGGTGCCAGCCGTGCCCGGCGTAACCGTCGTCGTCGCGCGGCAGCCCGGCGTACTGGTTGGTCTCGCAGATCAGCGTCGGCGGGGCGACGTCCCCGGCCAGGTGCGCCGGGTCGGTGTCGCCGGTGGCCAGCGCGAAGTAGCGGATCGCGGCCCGGCCGAGCGCCTCCGGCGCGGTGTAGACACGTTCCTCGCCGATCCGGGCGGCGAGTTCCTCGGTCAGGAGAGTCATGGGAGCACCGCCGTCGGGACGGTCTCGATCAGGAACTCGGGACGCAGCAGGGCGGAGCAGACGACCGCGGTGACGACCGCGTCCGGGAAGTGCCTCTCCCGCAGCGCGGCCGTCCGAGGGTAGTCGGCGGCCGCCTCGGGAGTCACGTATTCGACCAGGTGGACGACGTTTTCGCCGGTGGCGCCGGCCTCGGCCAGAACGGTCTCGATGCTCCGGTAGACGTAGGCGGCCTGGGCGACGAGGTCGCCGTCGTGGATCGTTCGCTGGCTGACCGGGTCGAGCGCCCCGAACCCGGCGAGGAAGATCGACTTTCCGGCGCGTACGGCCGGTTTGTACGTGAGGGTGTCGTAACGGGCCCAGCCGGGATTCAACGCCTGCAGCGGTCCCGTGGCGCCGATCGCGTCGAGCGAGACCTGGGCGCCCGGCGCCACCGGGACGTCGACCAGGATCCCGGCCGCACCGGGGTGTACCGGGCCGGGCCCCAGCAGCTCCCTGCGCGGGCGGCCGCACCTCGGGTACTCGGCGCGCGTCGCGGTCGCGGTGTAGTCGACGGTCCGGACCAGGGCGCCCGTGTCCAGTCCGGCCCGCCTGAGCAGCGCCGCGATCCGTTCCAGGCTCCAACGGTACTGGTCGCGGAAGTCGCCCTCGGCCGTATGCACACTCGGCAGATAGACGATGCCGTCCGCCACCCGGATCACGTCGTCGCCGTCGACGAGCGGCTCACCGCCACCGCGATGGGTGATCACGGCGATCGCGTGTCCGGTGTCCGAGCCGATGATCGCCTCGACCGGCACGCGCGAGACCGGCGCCCGGTGGCCGCCGAGCGCCGCCGCGCGGGCGGCGTCCAGGGTGGACGGGTCGGCGAGCGCCGCGGCGGTGACGTACTCGGTCACGTGCACGATGTCCCCGACGACCACATCGAGCAGGTTGTAGCCGGCCACCGCCGGTCGGTACTCGGTCATCTCAGGCATCCTTCGATCGCGTCCAGAAGAGCCGCGGCATGGTCGACGGCCGCTTCGCCGGGGATCCCGTCGCCGACGGCCGCCCTGTCGACGCCCGCCCTGTCGACGGCATCGATGAGCGCCCCCGCGTGCGGGCCCAGGTTCGCGGCGGCCTTGGTGCGCGCTCCCCCGCCGCTGGAGCGTTCCACCCGCGCGATCCGGTCGTCACCGGCGACGATGCCGGGTGCGTCGGCGGCCACGCTGTCAGCGGCGCCGGTCACCACCGTGATGCGGGAGGCGAGCGAAAGGACGTCGGGCCGGTCGAGGTTGTCGAACGTGTCGAGGTCCACCCAGCCGTCGATCACCATGGCGGCGACACACCAGTAGACGCTGAACTTCGCCTCGTAGGCGCTACGCGGGTGGCGTTTCTCGGGACCGCCGACGATGGGGACGGCATCCGGATGCAGCGTCACCGTCAGCGCCGACGGCGGCGAGCCGGTGAACTCGCCCGCCGCGTCGATCGACGCGTGCGTCAGCTGACAGGCCGGATACGGCTTGATCCCGATCCGCGTCGTCTCCCACCGGAGCCCCAGAGCGCCGAGCAGCGCGTCGCGGTCAGGGGCGCGGCCGGTCATGGTGCGGAACAGGCCGTACTCGCCGTCGACGGCCCCGGCCGGGCCGGTGGCGCCCGCGGCGGCGAGGCGGGCGGCGAGGATGCCGTTCGCGGCGGCGGTGCCGGGGTGCAGCTGCTTGGTGCTCGCGGGGCTGTGCAGGAACTCGAGGAGTCCGCTCGCGCCGCTCGCGGCGATGCCGATGGCGTGCGCCAGGCGGGTCTCGTCGAGGCCGAGGAGCTTCCCGGCGGTGACTGCCGCGCCGATCACGCCGCACATCGAGGTGGCGTGCAGCCCGCGCGCGTGGAAGCCGTGCGGCGCCGCGGCACCGAGCCTGCAGGTCACCTCCAGGCCCGCGACCACGGCGGTGATCACGTCACTGCCGCGGGCTCCGGTCTGCTCCCCGACGGCCAGTGCCACGGGGACGTTGACCGCGCTCGCGTGGACGAGCCCACCCGCGTGGGTGTCGTCGAAGTCGAGCGCGTGCACGGCGACGGCGTTGCCGAACGCGGCGGCCACCGCGCCGACGCGCTCCCCCGTGAACAGCCGCGCCTCGGGCGGGCCACCGAGACCGCGCGCGACGGTGAGCGCGGGTTCGGCGGCACCACGTCTGATCCCGGCGACCGCACAGCCGGCAGCGTCGATCAGGTGCTCGCGCGCAGCGCCGATGACGGCCGGCGGCAACGCGGGCCAGGCCAGCCCGGCCGCCCACCGCGCCAGCACCGGAACCGCCGGCTCGTGTCGCGCGGAAAGACCGGGGTTCGCGGGCTCGAGGCTGGAGTGGCTCTCCGAGTCGCTGATCACTCGCGGTCCCCGCCGACGCCGAAGGCGCCCGAGTCACGGAGCTCCTGGAGACGGCGCGAGTCGTAGCCGAGCAGCGAGGCCACGTAGTCCAGATCTTCGCCGCGGCGCGGGGCGCGGCGGTAGGCCGGCGGCTGGTCGCCGACGCGGACCGGGGACGCGACCTGGCGTACCGTCCCGTAACGGGGGTGTTCGGTCTCCACGATCAGGCCCCGGGCCAGCGTGTGCGGATCGCGCAGCGTGGCCGCCACGTCGTTGACCGGGCCACACGGGATGCCGGCCGGTTCGAGGACGGACAGCCAGGCCTCGGTGGTCCGGGTGGCGAACGTCCTCTCCAGCAGCGGCAGCAACTCGTCGGCGTGGTTCCGCCGGCCGGCGAAGGTGGCGTAGCGGGGATCGGTCAGCCCGGGCACGTTCAGCACGGCCACCAGGCGCTGCCAGAACTTCTCCTTGGCGCAGCCGACCACGACCCAGCCGTCGGCGGACGGGAAGAGCTGGAAAGGTACGAGCGACGGGTGCGCCGAATACCGGGTGCGGACCGGCTCGAACCCGGCGTTCAGGTGCCACGCGGCCGGATAGGTCAGCATGCCGACCGCGGTGTCGAACAGGCTCAGATCGCAGTCCATGCCGTGGCCGTCGCGGCGGGCCGCGTGCACCCCGGCGAGCAGGGCGATCGCGGCTACGAAACCGCCGGAGTAGTCGACGATGGACAGGCCGGACTTGGCGGGTGGCCCGCCCGGTTCGCCGGTGAGCTCCATCCAGCCGGCCAGGCCCTGCAGGATGTAGTCGTAGCCCGGCTGCGCCGCCCGGGGGCCGGTCATGCCGAAGCCGGTCAGCGAGCAGCAGACGATGCTCGGATTGATGTGCTTCAGCTGGCCGTACGTGATGCCGATCTTCGCCGGGACGTCGCCGCGCAGGTTGGACCAGACGGCGTCGGAGTGGCGGACCAGGTCCTCGAAGACCTCGCGGCCGCCCGCGCCGGACAGGTCGAGCGACACCGAGCGCTTGCCCCGGTTGAACGTCTCGAAGAACAGCGAGTCCTCGCCGTCGGCGTACGGCGGCACGTACCGGCCCACGTCGCCGCCGGTGGACGGCTCCTCGATCTTGATGACGTCGGCTCCCAGGTCGGCCAGGTGCACCGAGCCGAACGGGCCCGCGCCGTACTGTTCGACGGCGATGATCCGGATGTCCTCGAGAGGTCTCACTGCATACCCCCGACCAGTTCGAGCAGGTGGTTCTGGGCGGCCCGGACCTCGTCGGCGGGCAGGCCGTACGAGGGCGGGGAGAGTTTGATCGCGTCGGCCAGGCCGTCGTAGGCGGCGATCCTGACGGCGCAGTCCGATGCCGTTCCGGCGATCGTGTACGCGTCGACCATCTCGTCGGGGACCAGGTCGCCGAGGGAGTCGGCGGGACGGCCGGAGCGCAGGGCCCCGGCGGCGGCCGCGCAGACGGCGCCGAATCCGGCCGTGCCGAACATCTCGGCGTAGGACCGTACCGACGCGTAGAAGCCGACCACGCCGGCGGCGCGGCGGCGGGCCACCGCCGGATCGGGATCGACCGAGCAGCAGGCAGCCGCCACGACATCGAAAGAGGCGGATCGCGCGAGGCCGGACCGCAACGCCGGGCGGATCCTGTCGCGCAGCTCGGACGGCGGGCACAGCTCGTGCGCGATCCAGCCGTCGGCGACCTCACCGGCCAGCGCCACCATGGCGGGGCCGACGCCGGCCAGGTAGACGGGGATGTGCGGGCGGACCGGCGGGTACGGCCGACGCCAGCCGCGCACCCGGATCGAGCGGACACCCCGGTGCACGATCGGTTCGCCGGTCGAGGCTCCGGCGAGGACCTTGCGGACGATCGCCACGGTGTCGCGCAGGCGGGGCACCGGGCGTTCGAACTCGGTGCCGTGCCAGTCCTGGTTGAGGCGGGCCACGCCGGTGCCGAGCCCGAGCCGGAACCGGCCCTCGGACAGTTCGTCGAGGTCGGCGGCGGCCAGGGCGGTCAGCATGGGGCTTCGTGCGAAGGCGAGCGCGATGCCCGTACCGATGCCGATGCGGTTCTGGCCCCCGGAATCCTTGCCCGTTCCGCATGCCAGGGCCGCCGCCGTGGTGAATGCGCTGCGATGCAGCTCGGGCGCCCAGACGACGCCGGCGCCGGCTGACTCGGCGGCCCGGGCGGCGGCGACCAGCTCGGCCATCGTCTCGCCCCACGGCTGCACGTCGAGTCTCATGAAGCGGGCCCGTGTCCGCGTTTGTAGGTGAGCATGGTGCGGGTCCAGGTGATGACGTCGACGCCGTCCTGGTTGAAGCCGGTGGTGAAGACCTTGACGATCCCCGCGTACGGCCGCGACTGGGACTCACGCAGGTCGAGAACCGTGGACTTCGCGTAGATCGTGTCGCCGACGAACACCGGGTGGGGCATGACGATCTGTTCCCAGCCCAGGTTGGCGAACGCGTGCTGGCTGACGTCGGGCACCGACAGGCCGGTCACGATCGCCACCGTGAGGGTGGAGTTGACCAGCAGCTTCTTGTACGGCGTCCCGGCCGCGTAGTCGGCGTTGAAGTGGCTCTGGTTGGTGTTCAGCGTCAGGAGCGTGAACCACGTGTTGTCCGTCTCGGAGATGGTGCGGCCGAGTGGATGGCGGTACGTGTCACCGACGGTGAAGTCTTCGTAATAGCGGCCGAGCATGCGGCGAAGCTAGCACTTGTTTCGCACAGTGAAAAGGTGTTTCCATTTACCGCATGCTCGAGATCTTCCTCTACCTGCACATCGTGCTCATGGTCTTCTGGCTCGGCGGCGACCTGGGAGTCTTCTATTCGAGCCGGTACGTGATCGACTCCTCGCTCACCCCCGCGGCCCGCCACACCGCGCTAAAGATCATGCTGGGGCTCGACCTCGGGCCGAAGATCTGCCTGATCCTCTTCCTGCCCAGCGGCCTGACCCTGATGTCGCTGGACGCGCACGGCGCCTCGCTGTGGGGCGTTCCGCTGCTGCCGTGGTGGCTGCTCGTGCCGATCTGGCTCGGCTCCTTCGCCTGGATCCGGCTGATGTGGACCGACCACCACGAGCCGGGGAGACATCCGGCGGTCAAGCGGGCCGACTGGGCGATCCGGATCGCCGTGGTCGCGGGCATGTCCGGCGCCGGCGTCTTCACCCTCGTCGCGGCCGAGCCGTTCGGCGTCACCACGAACCCGAAGTGGCTCGGCGGCAAGGTCGTCCTCTACGCCCTGGCCATCGCGGCCGGACTCGGCATCCGGCGGCAGCTCAAGCCGTTCGGGGCGGCGTTCTTCGGCAAGGTGATGGCCGGGACCGCGACAGCCGAGGACGACGCCGTGGTGAGGAGCAGTGTCAACGGCTGCCTCCCCTACGTCTGGGTGATCTGGGGCTCGGTGCTCCTGGCCGGACTGCTCGGAGTGGCCAAGCCCCTCGCCAACCTCTAGGGCCGGTGGCCCAGCTGGGCGGAGATGCGGCCGGCCGCGGCGAGCAGGTCGGCGACGGCCTCCTCGGTGTCCGCCTTGAACCGCAGCGCCGGCCCGGCCAGGCTGATCACGGCCACCACCCGGCCGTCGTGGTCGAAGATCGGGGCCGCGACCGACGAGGCGCCGGCCTGACGCTCGCCGAGCGAGGTCGCGTACCCCCGCTTGCGGATCGTCGCGAGGTCCTTGCGGAGCTTCGCCGGGTCGGTGATCGTCTTGTCGGTGACCGCCTCGAGCGGGTGCCGGGCCAGGTAGGCGTCGACCTCGAAGTCCGGCAGGAACGCCAGGAACGCCTTGGACGAGGCGCCGGCGTTCAGCGGGAACGGGATGCCGAGGCTGACCTCGAGACGCAGCTCCTGGCCGGGGACGACCTGGTCGACGTAGAGCCGGGTGTCGCCGCGCCGCAGCGACAGGGTGGCGGTCTCGTGGGTGCGCTCGGAGAGGTGCTTGAGCTCGGGGGCGGCCATCGCGCGCACGTCGGTGCGGGCCAGGTAGGCACGGCCGAGCGCGACCGCGGCGTGACCGAGGGCGTAGCGGCGGGTGGACGGGTCGACAGTGATCAGCTCACGGCTGCGCAGCGCGGTGAGGATGCGGTGGACGGCCGCCTTGGTCAGGCCCAGGGCGGTGGCGATCTCGGTCACGCCGAGGTCGGGCTGTTCGGTGCGCCCGAAGTAGAGCAGCACGTCCATGGCCCGCTCGACGGCCGCGATGGAGCGGGACTGGCTCTCGTCCTCGTTGGCGCCCGGTGTCGGCGTTGGCACAGCGAAACCCCCACGGAACAGGTACGGAACAAACCTTGCCGAACTCTAGCCTGCTATTTCGCGGTGCGAAACGCCGTACCGTTCCGCGGTTGACAGGCCAGCGGGCCGTCGTTACGTTCAGCGTAACAGCGTTTCTGAGAGCGAAACGGAGTGCGCGGGTGCCGGTCGACAGCACGACCTTCCGATCCGTTCTCGGACAGTGGCCGAGCGGTGTCTGTGTCGTCACCACGGTCGGCCCGCCCGATGTCGGCGGCAAACCGCGCAGGCACGGCATGACCGCCAGTTCATTCTCCTCGGTGAGCCTCGATCCGCCGATGGTCTCGGTCTGCCTCGGCAACCATCTGCCCAGCCGGGCGCTCCTGGGCGACGCGGGCAAGTTCGCGATCAGCTTCCTCGGCAAGGACCAGGCACACATCGGCCGCCGCTTCGCCGGACAGGACCGTGACGGCAACCGCACCGAGGTCGCCGACCGGTTCGCCGGCCTCGACTGGGCCATCACGCCCAACGGCTGCCCGGTGCTCAGCGAGGCGGTGGCCTGGCTGGACTGCACGGTCGCGCACGCCTACCCGGGCGGCGACCACACCATCTTCGTCGGCGAGGTCACCGAGGCGGCACTGCCCCGGATCACCGCACCGCTGCTGTTCCACTCCCGCAACTGGCGCCAGCTCTCCGACCCGCTGCCGCCCGCGGTCGCACTGACCGTGGACGTGGCCGCCGGGGACCCGCTCGCCGGCGCGCTGCGGCAGGCCGGCGCCCGGGTGCGGGGTGACTGCTTCGAGTTCACCGCGGACGCCGCGCCGTCACCGGAGGTCATCCGGGCCGCCCGCCGGTCCGGCGCCACGGTCGCCGGCTACGTGACCGACGCGTTCGACCCGGACCGCGAGGACGAGGTGCTCGCCACCGTCGACAGGCTCGTGGCCCTCGGGTGCGACGAGATCGGCTGCGCCGAGTCAGACCTGGTCCCGGCATCGCCGCTGCAGGTGCGCCGGGTGCTGCAGGACGCCGTGGTCCGGGTCCGCCCGGCCGTGCTGCGGGTGCGGCTGTCCGGCGACAACCGCCTCGCCCTGGTCAACGCCATGGTCGCGATGAAGAACGGCGTCTGCCACTTCGACGTCGCCGCCCCCGGCTCCGGTTCGTCCAGCCTGCCTCTCGCCGACCTGCTTCACCTGTCCCGCCAACTCGAGGTCGCCGGCCTGCCCGACCTCGTCCAGACCAGCCTCGTCCAGTTGAGGGAGTAACACCATGGCCGACCGACTCATCGGCGAGAAGCTCGTCGACGACATGACCGTCGAGGAGAAGGCCCGCGCCGCCCTCGTCGAGCAGGTGCTGCCCGCCCTGCGCGCCAAGGCCGGCCAGGCCGACCGGGACGGCGCCTTCCCGCGCGAGCACATCGGCCTGCTGCGCGACGCCGGCCTGATGGGCCTGATCGTGCCCGAGGAGTACGGCGGTCTCGGCGGCACCCTGCGTGACCTGGCCGCCGCCACCTACGCCATGGGCAGCGCCTGCCCGTCGACGGCGCTGGCGTTCTTCTTCCACAACACGTCGGCCTCCCGTGGCCTGCTGCCGCTGGAGGCGATCGAATCGGGCCTGTTCGCCGGCGACGAGGTGCCGGTGGTCAAGGCGTTCGCCGAGAAGGTGCTGCGGCTGATGTCCGGCGGCGCCTGGCTCGCCAACTTCGCCAGCGAGTCGGTGAAGTCGAGCGGCGCGAACATCGCGATCGCGACCACGGCTGTTCCGGCGACCCGCGGGGAGACCGACGGGTGGGAACTGACCGGCGAGAAGTCGTTCGGCTGCGCCACCGGCATCGCCGATCACTACCTGGTCACGGCACGGCTCGACGGCTACGAGACAGCTGACGGCCTGGTCATGTTCCTGGTTCCGCGCGACGCCGAGGGCGTGTCCGAGCGGCCGTTCTGGGACGGGCTCGGCATGCGCGGCAGCGCCAACCACGGCATCCGGCTGGACGGGGTGTTCATCCCCCAGGAGGACGCGCTCACGGTGCCGGGTGCGTTCGTGAAGATGCTGCAGTGCAGCCGGGGCAGCTTCGTCGGCAACCAGCTGGCGATCACCGCGGTCTACGTGGGCGCGGCGCAGGGCGTCTACGACGACACCCTCGAACGGCTCACCCGCAAGACGTTCGCCGACACGGGCCGGCCGATCGCCGAATCACCGATGCATCAGGTGATCATCGGCGACATGACCGAATCCCTGGAACGGGCGTACCTCTGGCTGCGCCGCCAGCTGCTGCTCGAGACGTGCGAGCCGCCGATCGCCACCAAATCCGAGGTGTACGCGCAGTGGCGCATCGCCAAGGGCAGCATCTGCCAGGCCGCGTTCGACGTGGCGCTGGGCGCCCTGAAGGCTTCCGGCACGTCGGCCGCCACCATGAACGGCACCGTCGGCCGCGCGCTGCGTGACCTGTCGATGGGCCTGGTCATGACGTTCCCGCCGGAGCGCGGACGTCTGGAGGCCGCGTCGGTGATCACGAGCAACAAGGCGAACGACCTGTTCGCGAGTGTGGCCAAATGACTTTCACGGTCAAAGACCTCGTCTGCGGTACGTGGGAAGCGTGCGCCACCCCGGCCGGTGTGACTCTGGAGAACCCGGCCACCGGCGAGGTGATCGGCCCGGCGCTGGGCTCGTCACCGTCCCGCGTCGAGGAGGCGCTGGCCGCGGCAGGCGCCCTGGGCGCCTGGGAGCTTCCGGCAGGCGACCGCGCTGACGTCCTGGACCGGATCGCCGCCGCCGTCGCGGCGGCCGCTCCGGAGATCACCGCGATGGAGTCGCGGGCCACCGGTGTCCCGATCCGGCAGACCGCCCCGCTCGGCATGATCCTGGCGGGCGCGTTCGCCCTGGCCGCGAGCCAGCTCCGCCTCGGCATCCTGACGTCGTCGGCGGTGCGCGAGGACGGCCGCGAGGTGCTCGTCGAGCGCCTGCCATGGGGTCCGGCAGCCTGTCTCGTACCGTGGAACGCCCCCGCTCCGATGGCCGCTCACAAGGTCGCCAACGCTCTCGCCGCGGGCTGCCCGGCCATCCTGAAACCGAGCGAGTACGCCCCGTTCGGCACCGAACGCCTCGCCGGGGTGATCGACGCCGTGCTGCGCGAGGCGGGAGCGCCGCCCGCGCTGTTCCAGCTGCTGCACGGCGGCGCCGGGACGGGCGCCGCGATCGTCTCCGACCCGCGGGTCCGGGCCGTCTCGTTCACCGGCGGGCTCGGCGGCGGCCGGGCGGTCGCGGCCGCCTGCGCCTACGACATCAAACCGGTGCAGCTGGAGCTGGGCGGCAACAACGCGCTGATCGTGCTGCCGGACGCCGACGAGCACGTCGCCGCCCGCGCCGCCGCCGACCTGCTCACCACCCTGAACGGCCAGTGGTGCCGCGCGCTGGGCCGCCTGATCGTCCCGGCCGGCCGCGAGAGCGCTCTGGTGGACGCGATCCTCGGCCGGGTCAGCGAGATGGTCACCGGTGACCCGTCCGACGAGGCCACCGACTACGGCCCGCTGATCCACTCCGGACACCGCGCGGCCGTCGTCAAGGCCCGAGACGACCTGGGTGGCACGGTCCGCGAGGCCGCGCTGACCGGTCCCGGCAACACTCTCGCCCCGTCGCTGGTCGTCGGCGCCGACCCGGCCCGTACGACCGATGAGATCTTCGGCCCGGTCGCGGCGGTGCACGGCTACACCACGGTCGACGAGGCGGTGGCCCTGGCCAACGGCACCCGGTACGGCCTGGAGGGCTACGTCCTCGGCACCGACGAGGAGGCCGCTCTCGCGGTCGCCAGACGGGTCCGCGCCGGCGAGGTAAAGGTCAACGGCTCCTCGATCATGAGCCTGCACCTGTTCACGCCGCGCCCCGCCTGGGGCATCTCCGGCTACTCCGAAGAGGGCACCGCCGAGACCCTGCTGTTCTTCACCAACCCACGTGTGGTTGGCGTTGAGAACGGTTTCGCGCTACACAGCCGGTCATGACTGCTTCAGCATTGCGAGCCATTCTCGCCTCCGGCCGGGTCACCCACGCTCCCGGCGTCTACGACCCGGTGACCGCCGCCCTCGCCGTCGCGGCCGGGCACCGGGCGGTGCACCTGTCCGGGGCGGCGGTCTCGGCAATCATGCTGGGCCGTCCCGACCTCGGTTACGTGCACGGCACCCAGATCGCCGACCGGGCGTCCACCCTGGTCCCGGCCCTGGACGGCATTCCGCTGATCGCCGACGCGGACACCGGTTACGGCAATCCGCTGCACGCGGTGTGGACGGCGCTGGCGTACGCCCGTGCCGGTATCGCCGGTCTGCACCTGGAGGACCAGGTCAGCCCGAAGCGGTGCGGCCATCTGGCCCGCAAGGAGCTGATCGCCATCGGCGAGGCGGCCGCGAAGATCACCGCTCTGGCCGACCAGGCGCCGCAGATCGTGGTGATCGCCCGCACCGACGCGTACTCGGTCAGCGGTCTCGACGAGACGATCGTGCGCTGCCGGGCCTACGCCGAGGCCGGGGCGGACGCGGTGTTCCCCGAGGGCGTGGACAGGCTGGACGAGCTGAAGCGCCTGCACGAGGCGCTTCCCGGCGTACCCGTGGTGATCAATCGCAGCGAAGCCGGCGGCAACCGCCCGGCCGTGTCCGACGCCGATCTCGCCGCCGCCGGTGTCCGTCTCGTGCTGCACCCGGTCGCGGCGTTGCTCGCGTCCATGCGGGCCGCCTCGCTCGCCTACCGGTCGATCGCCGACACCGGCACCGCCGAACCGGTCGACCGGATGCCGTGGGCCGCGTTCACCGCGCTGATCGGCCAGGACGAGGCCCTCGACCTCGACGCCCGCTATGTGCCCAAGGGGATAGACACGTGAACACGACCCGCATCCTGGTCGCCGGGGCCGGACCGGTCGGCCTGACCGCGGCGCTCGCACTCGCGCGCCGCGGCTTCGCCGTCACCGTCCTCGAGTCCGGCGGCGAGCTGGCCGCCGAGTCGCGGGCGTCCACGTTCCACCCACCCACCCTGGAGATGCTCGACGACCTCGGGGTGGGCGCCGAGCTGCACGAACGCGGGCTGCTGTCACCCACGTTCGCTTACCGGGACCGCCGCGAGGGCCTGATCGCGATGCTCGACCTGGCCGTCCTGGCCGGTGACACGCGCTTCCCGTACCGGATCCAGTGCGAACAGTCGAAGCTCACACCGATCCTGCTGCGCCACCTGCTGACGTACCCCGGTTGCGGTATCGAATTCGGTTTCCACGTGACCGCCGCCGATCAGCACGACACGTCGGTCACCGTGACCGCCGCCGACGGCCGCTCCCGGCACGGCGACTGGCTGATCGGCGCCGACGGCGCGCACTCGTCGACGCGGCGGGCCACCGGCGTCACCTTCGACGGCATCACCTACCCCGAGCGTTTCCTGGTCGCCTCGGCCGACGAGGACCTGACCGGCTGGCTCGACGACCTGGCCGCCGTCAACTACGTGTTCGACCCGGTCGAGTGGTGCGTGCTGCTGCGCACGCCCGACCACTGGCGGGTGCTGCTGCCGACACCGGCCGAGACGCCCGACGAGCACGAGTACGCCCGTCTCGACCAGCGCCTGCGCGGCGTCCACGACCCCGGCCGGCCGTGGCGGATCGCGCACGCCAGCATGTACCGGGTCCACCAGCGCGTGGCCACGTCGTTCCGCACCGGCCGGGTCCTGCTGGCCGGCGACGCCGCCCACGTCAACAACCCGCTCGGCGGCCTGGGAATGAACTCCGGCATCCACGACGCCGTCGCCTACGCCGCGGCCCTGGCGACCGGCGACGACGCGACGGTCTGGACGGCCGCCGGCGACCGCCGCCGGATCGCCCTCGAATACGTGCAGAGCGTCTCCCACCAGAACTACGAGCGCCTCCGCGCCACCGACCCCGACGCCCGCGCCGCCCATCTCGACGGACTGCGCGCGACGGCCGCCGATCCGGCGCTGGCCCGGCAGTCGCTGCTGCGCAGCTCCATGATCGCCTCCCTGCGCCCGGTCCCGGCATGAGCGCGCCGATCGGTGGCGCGGGCGTGATCGCCCGGGAGAACCCCGCCCGTACCGCTGAGATCGCCGGGGTCGTGGCGGAGACGCCGGCCGAGGCGGTCGACGCGATCGTCCGCGAGGCCGATGCCGGGCAGCGCAAGTGGGCCGCCCGCGAACTGCCGGAACGGCTCGCGGTGCTGAGCCGGGCCGCCACGTCGATCGAGGAGTCCGCCGCCGAACTGGCGACACTGCTGGCCCGCGAGTCCGGCAAGGTCGTCGGGGACTGCCGCGGCGAGATCGGTTTCGCGGTCCGGTATCTGCGGTGGGTGGTCGAGCACGCCCCGGCCGCCTACGCGGACCGGATCGTCGACGACGAGCTCGGGCGGATCGTCGAGCAGCGCAAACCGTACGGCGTGGTCGCCGCCGTGACACCGTGGAACGCTCCGGTCATCCTCGGCATGCTCAAGATCGCGCCGGCGCTGGCGGCGGGCAACGCGGTCGTCGTGAAGCCGTCGCCGCTCGCGCCGCTGACGATCTCGCGCGTGGTGGCGCTCTTCGAGGCGCCGGCCCGGGTGGTGCACGGCGGGGCCGGCACCGGGGCCGCGCTGGTCGGGCACGATCTGGTCCGGAAGGTGGCGTTCACCGGTGGTGCGGACGGCGGCCGGGCGGTGGCGGCCCTGGCCGGCGACCGGCTGACCCCGACCGTGCTCGAACTCGGCGGCAACGACCCGGCCGTGTTCCTCGACGACGCCCCGTTCACCGACGAGGCCATGGACCGCCTGGTGATGGCGAGTTTCGCGACCAGCGGTCAGGTCTGCATGGCGGCGAAACGGCTGTACGTGCCGTCCTCGCGCCTGGACGGCTTCGTGGAGGCGTACCTGGCCGCCGCCGACCGTGTCCTGGTCACCGGCGACCCGCTGGCCGACGGCGTCACGATGGGCCCGGTGATCTCGGCAGCCGCACAGCGGGCGGCCGAGACCCTGCGAGCCGGCGGGGTCGTACACGATCTCGGTCGTTTCGAGGGTGACCCGGAGAGCGGCTACTTCGTGCGGCCCGCGCTCGTCGCCGGGCCGGATCCGGGTTCGCCACTGGTCGTCGCGGAGCAGTTCGCACCGGTCGTGCCGGTGCTGGGCTACGACGACGAGGAGGCGGTGCTGGACGCGGCGAACGCCGGGGAACTCGGGCTCGGCGCCTCGGTGTGGAGCGCCGACGAGGAGCGGGCGTTCGCGTTCGCCCGGCGGTTCGAGGCCGGGTTCACGTTCGTCAACACGCACAACCGCACGGGCATGAGCCTGCGCGCCCCGTTCGGCGGGGTGAAGCGCTCCGGCTGGGGACGGGAGTACGCCCACGAGGGTCTCGCCGAGTACGTCCAGACCTGCGTCATCCACGCCCCGGCGGCGTTCCGCCCGGGCGCCGGGGTGGCAGCGGGCGGGCCGTCGGCGTACCCGCCGGGTTGAGGCGCCCCGCCGGCGTGGCGGGCGGCGGGTCGAGACGCCGCGAACCGTGACCGTCCGGAAGGCGGAGGAGAGGGCCGCCGCCCGGCCCGGTCACGGTTCGCGGTCCCAACCACCGGCTGGCGGATCAGATCGCCGGAACGGGCGAGGAGAAGAACTGCGAAATCCTCACCTCTGACGTACGGGCTGCGCGAACCGCATTTTCACACCGTTGGTGGGGGTACGCAGTGGTCCGTACCGTAGGGGACGGCCGTTGCGAGATCGCGGACCCGGCGGCGGACCGCCCCGGGTGAGCCGCGCGGAGGCCGTCCTCCCCGAATCCCCCGGAGTCACCTGTGCGCAACCACCGTCGCGTGGCCGGACTGGCCACTGTCACCGTCCTCGCTCTCGGCGCCGCCGCCTGCGGAACCGCGGAAGCCGGCACGTCCCAGGTCCCGCCCTCCGCCGCCGACAACCTGGCCGCCGCGGTGCCGGACGCGACGACGCCCGCGTTCTCGTACACCGCCAAGGGAGGCTGCATGGCGCAGTTCTCCGGCATGGTCGACCCCGCGACCAAGACCAGGCAGGTCGAGAGCACGATGAAGACTCCGCACGGCACTCTCACGATGTCGTTCAAGACAGTGAGCTCCGGGACGACATACGCCCGGATCACCTCCAAGCCCGCATCACTGTTCACCAGGGCCGGCATCCCGAGGGACTGGATGAAATTGGACCCGGCGAAGTTCGACGATCCCGACAACGACATGGTGTCTTTCGACGAGGACGACCTCGACCCGATGGGCGTCGGCCGACTCGTGGGCGTCGCATCCGGTGTGGTTCAGGACGGTGCGAAGTTCACCGGGACGCTGGACCTGACCAGGTACGGGAAGGGCTCGTCGGCCATCGCCGCCGACACCGTGACCGAGCTGGGCGCCCAGGCGCAGGCCATCCCGTTCGAGGCGGCCGTGGACGAGGCCGGGAACGTCAGCACCATGACGATCAAGGTGCCGTCCGCCAAGGCCTGCACGATCACCTACAGGTACGGCAAGGTCAAGAAGCCGTCGGCACCGAAGGCGAAGAAGGCCCCGGCCGCCGTCTACCGGATGCTGAACGGCTGATCACGGCGGATCAGGCGTCCTCGGTGTAGTCGACGACGGCGCGGGCGGCCAGCAGCGGGCGCAGCCAGGCACCGAGCTCGAGGTGGGCGGGATGTGCCTGGTAGGCCCGGAGATCGTCGACGTCCCGGTGGGTGGTCACCAGGTGCAGGTGCCAGGAGACTTCGGTGTGCAGCTCGTCGAGGTGGGCCCGGAGGGAACGGATCTCCGGAACCACCTCGCCGAGCGCCTCCAGACGCGACTTGGCCCCGGCAGCATCCCCGGCATCCGAAAACTTCATGAGAACGACGTGCACAAGCACCCCTGCACCCCCAAAAATATCTTTGCCATCGAGAGAACCCCTGTTGCGAAAGCGGCCCCGAGTGTAGTTTTGGGAAACGCCGTTTCGCTAGGGGGAACCGCATGGCCGGTGTTGGACTGCCCGGTGACCGAATCCGCGTCGCCGCGGCCCAGATCGAGGCCGGGCAGGATGTCGCCGAGAACCTCGCCGCCTGCCTGCGCGTCATCGACGCCGCGGCCGGGCAGCGGGCACAGATCGTGGTGCTGCCCGAGTTCTGCAACCATCTCTCCTGGTACGCGTCGCGCGCCCAGGCCCACGAACGCGCGACGCGGCCGGGCGACGAGTTCCTGACCGCCATCGCCGAGCGAGCCCGCCGGCACGGCATCTGGATCAAGATCAACGTCACGCACGCCCATCCGGACGGGACCACCGGCGGCACGAACCTGCTGTTCGACCCGGCCGGTGAGGTCGCCGGCACCTGCGACAAGCAGACGCTGATGGGCGCCGAGAACGACTTCCTCGAGCCCGGCGCGACCGTCGGCCCGGTGCTGGAGACGCCGCTCGGGCGGATCGGGATGTACGCCTGCATGGAGGGCGTCATCAACGAGGTGGCCCGCGGCCTCGCGCTGCGCGGCGCGCAGGTGCTGCTGAACAGCCTGAACAGCTTCGCGCTGGACGAGGCCGACCTGCACATCCCGGTCCGCGCCGCCGAGAACAAGGTGTGGGTGGTGGCCGCCAACAAGGTCGGGCCGCTGCTGCCCCGCGACGAGCTGCCCGCGATCGCCCAGCGTCTCGGGGTCCCGCCGGAGTGGCTGCACGGCGCCGGCGAGTCCCAGATCGTCGCGCCGGACGGCACGATCGTCGCCAAGGCCCCGCGCACCGGCGAGGCCGTGATCGTCGCCGACATCGAGCCCGCGCGGGCCGACAACAAGACCCGGCCGGACGGCACGGACATCTTCGCGTCCCGGCGCCCGGAGCTGTACGGCCCGATCGCAGCCGCACCGGTGGGCCGGCAGCGGCCACCCGGCGCCCCAGGCCTGCCGGTCGCCGTGGTGCGCGACATCGCGCTGATCAGCGACGCGGTGGCCAAGGGCGCCCGGCTCATCGTCCTGCCCGCGCTCACCGGCGTGGTGACCTCCGGCGCGGAACGGACCGCAGATCACCACGCGAACGGGGACGGGGACCCCGGCGTGGTGACCTCCGGCGCGGAACGGACCGCAGATCACCACGCGATTTCGGCGGCGCTGGCCGGGACCGGGGCGCACGCGGTGACCGTGATCGGCGGCGAGGGCGTCGTGATCGGCGAGGACGGCATCGTCGCCCGCCAGCCGCGACTCCACGGCGGGCCCGGCACGGCGATCGTCCCGGTCGATCTGGAATGGGGCCGGCTCGCGGTCATCGCCGGCGCCGACGCGCTCTATCCGGAGACGTTCCGGCTGGCCGCGCTGCTGGACGCGGATGTGGTGGCAGTTCCCTACGAAGCGCAGGAGGACTGGGAGCTGGCTCTCGGCCTGCCCGAACGCGCCGCCGAGAACCGCCTCAACCTGGTCGTCGCCACCCCGATCGGCCAGCCCTCGGCGGTCCTCGCGATGACCCCCGACTTCACGCTCTGGACCAGGTGGGAGGGGCCGTTCACCGGCCGCATCTCCACGCCGGTCCGCACCGACATCCCGGCGGGCGTCCCCACCGGCGCCGCCGAGGTCGCTCCCGCACAAGCCGCGAACCGCCTGGTCTCGCGGAACACCGATCTCGTCGACGGCCGCCCGTGGCGACTGGTCGACGCCCTCATTCGATAACGAAGGGCGAACATAGTGGCCGAGACGATCCAGCATGTAGAGGACATGGTCGACAATTCGCCGGCCATCGACGTGCACGACACTTTCGACTTCTACCGGGGGCTCCTCGCCGATCTGAAGGCGAAGATCGACGCCCGGTTCGAGCTGACGCGCGATCCGTCCACGCTGGACCTGCAGACGTACGGCACGTATCCGGACGGGCCGGGCGGCTCGCTGGAGGCCTACTCGGGGCCGGAGATCGACTGGCTGGTCCACTCCTGGATCGGCAACCCGGGCGCCAGCTTCGCCAACCTGCACCTGACCGCGTGGCTCGGCCCGCAGGTGAAGGTGCCGCACCTGGGCATCGCGCTGCTGGTGTGGCCGGGCGGCTGGTTCTACCTCGACTCGGTGCCCCGGACCAACCTCGTCGAGGACGGCGAGTACTACGACAGGTACTACGAGCCGGTCAACGCCGAGTGGCTGGAGCTGCGCGGCGACCCGGAGTTCGACTACTTCGTGAGCCGGGCCGGGTTCATCCGGGCCAGCCTGTCGCCGACCGCGTACTGCTTCTCGTTCGAGCGTTCGCAGCGCAACCTCGACATCGTGGCGGCGCGGGCACACGCCCACGTGGACCGCTGGCTGCGCTGGGTCGACGAGGCCGAGCCGGTGCCGGAGCCGGAGCGGGCCGCGTTGAGCAGGACCGACGAGACGATCCGCCGGAACATCGCCGAACGGGACCCGGCGAACGTGATGGGGGTCCGCTTCTTCGGCGAGGAGACGACGAACAAGCTGGTACGGGCACTGTGGGGCGGCGACCGTGAACTGCCGCGGCCAGGGGCCGAGTGATGAGCGTCCGTTCGGTGTGGTGGGCGACCACGATCCCCGGCGCGGACAGGCCGTTCGACACCGCGCACCTGCGGGTCTTCTACCCGTCGAAGCCGACCGGCTCGGACGCGGAACGGCTCTCCGGAGTCTTCCCGGCCGATCCGGCGCTCGCCCCGTACCCGGTCGTCGTGATCGTCTCCGGGGTGAACGTCGGTCAGGAGGCCTACCGGTGGCTGGCGGCCGAACTCGCCTCCCGTGGGTACGTCGCCGTCACCTACGACTGGGTCGGTGAGCTGTTCGGCGGGCTCAAGGGCATCACGCCCGGTGTCGAGCTGGCCGCCGCGAAGCCGGACGCCTACGGCACCCGCGCCACCACGCCCTCGGTGCCGGCCGTGATCGACGCTCTGCGGAGCATCACCGGGCCGGTCGCGGGCCTGCTGGACCTCGACAACGTGGGCCTCGTGGGGCACTCGGCGGGTGGCACGGTCATCCTGCAGAGCGCCCGGTTCTTCCCCGAGGTCAAGGCGGTCGCGGCGTACGGCACGCACACCATGGTCGCCACGATGCTCGGCTGGCCGGCCGGGACGGTCCTCCCCGCCCAGGTGGATTGCCCGGTGCTGCTGATGAACGGCGAGAACGACGGCGTCATCAACGGGTCGGCGGACCGGTACGGCGAGGACGCCGCGACGAGAAGAGACCCGATCAGCCGTACGTTCGACGAGGCGCTGCCGAGCCGCGACGGCGACAACGTGCAGGTCACCTTCTCGGGCGCCAACCACTTCGGGATCGTGCACCCGGTCGACGACACCGCGGCCCGCGCCTTTCTGGATCTCGAGGCCACCACCGACCCCGCGGTCACCCGTGCCGCTCTCGTGGACGTCACCGCGGCGTTCCTCGACACCCACCTGCGAGGCGCCTCGGGTGAGGCGCTCGACAAGGCTCTGCAGTCCCCCGACATCGCCGGAATCCGGCGGAGGTAACAGCCATGCTCAAGAACTTCTGGTACGCGGTGGAGTTCTCCGATCACGTCACCACCAAGCCGCAGCGGCTCACGGTCCTCGGGCAGTACCTCGTCGTCTACCGGACGCCCAAGCAGGGCCGGGTCGTGGCGCTGAGCGACCTGTGCGTGCATCGCGGGGCCGCGCTCTCCGGCGGGTGGCTCAAAGACGACAAGATCGTGTGCCCTTATCACGGCTGGGAATACGACCCCGACGGCGCCTGTACGAAGATCCCGGCGAACCTGCCGGGGCGGGGCATTCCCAAGAAGGCGCGGGTCGACTCGTACCCCGTACAGGAAAAGTATGGTTTTGTCTGGGTCTTCATGGGCGATCTCCCCGAGGAGGAGCGTCCGCCGATGCCGGTGTGGCCGGAATTCGACGATCTCGTCGAGAACGGTGGCAAGTTCCGCACGGTGACCGGCGAGTTCATGTGGAAGGCCAACTACGAGCGGATCCTGGAGAACGGCTGCGACATCGCGCACGCGCCGTTCGTCCACGCCGGACGGTTCGGCAACCCGGACATGCCGCAGGTGCCGGACTACGAGGTCGAGCACCCGGACGAGTGGTCGGCGTTCGCCACCGTCGACCTGCACCCGCCGAAGCCGAGCGGCCTGTGGGGGAAGTTCGGCCGGCTGATCGGCAACGACCTGAAGAAACGGCCGCCGGTCACCACGTCGGCCGGCTGGATGCTGCCCAACATGATCAAGCTGCATGTCCGGCTGCCGATCGGCGACATGGTCATCTACGACACCAACATCCCGATCGACGAGACGACCACGCTGGTCAAGTGGGTCGCGCTGCGCACGTTCTTCACCGGCAAATGGGCCAACAGGGACGCCATCAACCGGACCATGCGGATCTTCTACGAGGACGCCGCCGTGGTGAACAAGGTCCGGCCCGAGCTGCTGCCGTTCGACCTCGGCGCCGAGCTGCACATCAGGAGCGACATCATCGCCGTCGAGTACCGGCGCCGCCGCCAGGAGCTCGCCGACAAGGGCTGGCTGCTCAGCGAGGACGACTTCATCACCGGTGACGTGCCCCGCCGGACGGCCACGGTGATCCCCTCGCCGGCCCGCCGGGAGAGCCCGGAGCTGTCCCGCGCCTGGGTGCACAAGGCCCGCGGCGAGCACCCGACCGTCGCCGCCGCCCGCCTGATGGGCGCCGAGGATTCCCCTTCCTCCGAGGAGAAGAATTGAGCCTCCCCGCCGCACTCTCCGACACGACGCTCGACAAGATCCTCTCGCGATTCCCGGTCACACCGACCGAGGACCGGGAGCTGACCTCGGCCATGGGCCCGGTCGGCCGCATCCGGGTATGGCGCGGCGACGGGCCGGTCGCCAAGGTCGTGAACGTCTCGCTGGTGGTTCCGCCGATCGGGCTGGACAGTCACATGATCTTCGCGTTCACCGGGCCGGCGTCCGGAGTTCCCCACTTCACGCTGGACTCGGTCGCCAACGGCGAGAACTACGCGTTCCACCTCGACCTGATCCCCCGGATCGATCTGGCCACATCGCTGTCCTACCTGGACACCGTCTACGAACCGCTGACGCCCCTCTATCAGGGCGTTTCCACTCGCGAAGGCTTGACGCCGGCGCATCTCACGCCGCGCCAGTACGCCCTCATGTCGCCGTGGATGCTGGTCAGCCGGGCCACCGCCGCGGCCTTCGAAGGCATCGGCGACGCTGTGGACGCCTACCTCGAGCACTGGTCCGCACTGGTGGAGAAGGGCGTCGACGCGGCCGGCACCGCCGAGCGGGACGCCGCCCACCGCGAGCTGCTGTTCAGCCCGGAGATCGACCCGGTCTGGAAGCAGACCGTGCGGCTGCTGGGTGAGGAACAGAGTGAGTCGGTACGCCTGGCGCTGGTGAGCAATGACTGAGCCCGCCACCGCCGAGCCGTCCACCTGGCAGAAGCGCATCGCCGGGGAGTGGCACGGGCGGCCGTCGCTGTTCGACCACAACGGGACGTGGTGCGGATTCGAGGAGATCCGGCGGTCGTCGGATCACGTCGACGGCGTCACCACGTACCGGATGGATGGTGGTCTGATCGGTGGCGGTCCGCTCGCCGGGCAGTTCCGGCTCGGCGCTCCGTTCTCCTTCGGCGTCGTCGACTCGGACGCCAACCGGATCTACACGGGGCCGGACTTCTTCGGGACCGGGCAGCCGTACGGGTCGTTCGTCGACTCGCACTACTACGGTCCCGGCTGGCAGGTCGACCTGAACACGTGGAACCAGGTGCTGCCCGACGGCGAGACGCAGGTCTACTCGTCGGTGCTGTACCAGGGCTGGGCCGTGGCCGGCTGTTTCAACGGGCTCTACACGCGGACGCCGTCGCGGGTCGGCGACCTGATCGAGACGGAGACCCGCAACGGGCCGGTGCCGTACATCCTGCCGACCAAGCAGGCCGGCGCGTTCACCGGCGAACTGGAACTGTGGGGTGCCGACCAGAAGCTGCGCGGCACGGTGCCGGCGTCCATCGCGCTGGAGCCGATCGACCTGCTGCGCACCCGCCGGACCGTGTCGTGGCAGGGCGCCGGGCTGGCCCGTTCCTTCGTGGCGGAGACCCGGCGGGACGGGAACCGGCTGTTCTTCGAGGGGCCGGAGGCCTGGGGCAACGCGATCGGGTTCGGGCGGGCCTCGTTCCAGTCGCTGCATTTCACGGACGCCTTCAAGGTCAAGGCGCGAGAGTTCTCGATCGACGCCACGCCCGGGATGTCGGCCGGCAAGCAGCTGGCCGTGGTCTACGAGCTGTTCCACGGCGGCAACCTGGACTCGGTGCTGCACGGGCTTCTGGAGTGGGCGGCATGACCGGGCGAAGCGGGTGTCATGAGCGGCGCCCTTCCGGCATCCCTCAGGGGGCACGGTCATGACCGTCGTGGTGGTGACCGGAGGGACGCGCGGGATCGGTCAGGGCCTGGTCCGCTCCTTTCTCGATCAGGGTGCTTCGGTGGCGTACTGCGGGCGGACGGTCCCTTCTGATGGGCCGGCTGATGCGCTCGCCGTGGCCGCTGACATGACGAATCGGGCGGACGTCCGCAAGCTCTGGGACGCCACTGTCGATCGATTCGGAAAGATCGACATATGGGTGAACAACGCGGGAATGTCCAACTCACGTAAACCGCTGTGGGAGCTGCCGGCCTCGGAGATCTCGTCGGTGGTCGGGCTCAATCTGGAGGGGACGCTTCAGGCGAGCGCCGTCGTTCTCGAAGCGATGCTCGCCCAGGGACACGGGGCCCTGTGGAACATGGAGGGTCTCGGGTCCAACGGGCAGATCGTGCCCGGCCTGACCCCTTACGGCGCGACCAAGCGGGCCCTCACCTACGCCACCCTCGCCATGGCCAAGGAACTCAAGGACACCCCGGTCAAGGTCGCGCTGCTCTCCCCCGGCATGGTCGTCACCGACCTGCTCGTCCAGGACTACGACCCGGCCGAGTTCGAGAAGGCGAAGAAGATCTTCAACATCCTCGCCGACCGGGTCGAGACGGTCACCCCGTGGCTGGCCGCCCGCGTGCTCGCCGGCACGAGGAACGGCGGCCGGGTCGCCTGGCTGACCGGCCCCAAAGCCGCCTACCGGTTCGCCACCGCCGGATTCCGCAAGCGCGACCTCTTCGAGGACCGCTGATGGACTATCCGATCATCCTGGCCGTCGAGGACTTCGTACCGGTCATCTTCGGAACCCTGGGGTTCGCCCTGCTCGCCCGGACGGCGCCGCACCCCGTCGCCCAGCGGGCGGGCCTGGCCGGCGCTCTGCTCATCGGTGCGGGCGGCATCTCCAAATGCATCTGGAAGCTCGGGTACGCCGCGGGCGCCGGCGATGGGACGCTGCTCGAACAACTGCTGTTCCCGCTGATGGCCGCCGGCGCCACGCTGCTGTCGTGGGCGCTCGCCGTCACCGTGCGACGCGGGAGGAGCACCCACTTCTGGCCGTTCGCGCTCACCCTCGGCCTGTGCGCGGCCGGATCGGTCCTGGCCGGCAGCCTCAACCCGCTGTTCGTGGCTGCCACCCTCGGCGTCACCGCGATCAGCGTTCTCGCAGCGATCGTCGCGGGCCGGTACCGGCAGTGGTGGGCGGTCTCGCTGTACGTGCTCGGGCTGGTCCTGGTGATGGGGCTCGTGCCGCTGCGCTCGTCCGACGAGCATCACACGCTCGCCTTCCAATGGCTCGAGCAGTCCATCAACACGGCCGCGCAGGGCTGCCTGCTGGTGGCCGCTTGGCTCACCCTCCGCGCTACCCGCCCCATCCTCACTTCCGCCCCTCGCTGATCGGAGCTCTCCGATGACCGACGCCCTCGGCTGGCGCCGCAAGTTCGGCGTCATCGCCCCGTCCACCAACACGATCGTCGAGCCGGACTTCTACGCGATGGCCGTACCCGGTGTGACGTCGCACTTCTCCCGCATCCACATCCGCAACCAGGACCTCTCCGACGACGCGAACTTCGAGAACCTGCTCGTCCAGATCCGCGCCGAGATCGGCTTCGCCTGCGAACGCGTCCTCACGTGCGAGCCCGACTACATGGTGATGGGCATGTCGGCCGAGACGTTCTGGGGCGGCGTCGAGGGCAACCGCGAGTTCGTGGCCCAGATCAAGGAGATCACCGGGCTGGAGGTCGCCACCGGGGCCGAGGCGTGCGAACGGGCGCTCAAGCTCTACGGCGCCCGCAAGATCGGGGTCGTCACGCCGTACCAGCCGGTCGGCGACGCCAACGTGGTCCGCTTCTTCGGCGAGATAGGTTTCGAGGTGACCGCCATCGAGGGCCTGAAATGCCCGACCGCCGTCTCGATCGCGCACGTCACCGAGGACGAGCTGCGCGCGGCGATCCTCAACGTCAACGCACCCGACGTCGACGCGATCGTGCAGTGCGGCACCAACCTGTCCATGGTCCGCCTGGCCGACGAGGCCGAACGCTGGCTGGGCAAGCCGGTCATCGCCATCAACGCGGCGACCTGGTGGATGGCATTACGCGAGAACGGCATCAAGGACAAGGTGTACGGGGCCGGTTCGCTCCTGCGCGAGTACTGACCCCACAGCTCACCCCACCGGAGGGCTCGCCGTCCGATCACGACGGGCCTTCTGCCCTGCCCGCCCCTGGCGCCGCTCCCCGTCGCGCTCACAACCGTGGTGACCCACGAGCCCCACATCACCACACACCACTCCACACCGCGCCCCGCGCCCCGCGCCGCGTGGTGACCTACGCCCACCCGCCAGCCACAGATCACCACACACCACCCCACACCCCGCACCGTGGTGACCCACGCCCACCCACCAGCCACAAATCACCACACCCCCCGCAGTGCGCAGTGCGCAGTACGCAGCGTGGTGACCTACGCCCACCCGCCAGCCACAAATCGCCACACACCACCCCACACCCCGCACCGTGGTGACCCACGCCCACCCACCAGCCACAAATCACCACACCCCCCCCGCACCGCGCAGTGCGCAGTACGCAGCGTGGTGACCTACGCCCACCCGCCAGCCACAGATCACCACGCACCACCCCACACCCCGCACCGTGGTGACCCACGCCCACCCACCAGCCACAAATCACCACACCCCCCGCACCGCGCAGCGCACCGCGCAGCGCAGCGCGCAGCGTGGTGACCTACGCCCACCCGCCAGCCGCAGATCGCCACACACCACCCCACACCCCCGCACCGTGGTGACCCACGCCCACCCACCAGCCACAAATCACCACACCC
>NZ_PVMZ01000019.1 GCF_003001815.1 Actinoplanes italicus | reverse complement strand
GCGCGAACGCCAGAAACGGAACTTCCTGGCTACGCTGCTGCTGAGCCAGGGCGTGCCGATGATCGCCCACGGTGACGAACTGGGCCGCACCCAGCACGGCAACAACAACGTCTACTGCCAGGACAGCGAGATCGCCTGGGTCGACTGGGCGGAAGCCGGGCGGTACGACGTGCTCACGGGCTTCACCAGGCGGCTCACCGCGCTGCGCGCCGACCATCCGATCTTCCGGCGGCGCCGGTTCTTCACCGGGGAGCCGGTCGGTGAGGCGAAGCTGCCGGGAATCGCCTGGCTGCGCCGCGACAGCCGGCCGATGGAGGAGGCGGACTGGGCGGCGCACGACGTCCGTACCATCGCCGTGTTCTTGAACGGGGAAGGCATCCACGAGCCGGACGCACTCGGGGGACGGATCGCCGACGACTCGTTCCTGCTGCTGTTCAACGCCTCCGCCGAGCCGGTCGAGTTCGTGCTGCCCGAGGACGCCTACGGGCAGATGTGGGAGATCCTGCTGGACACCGCCGATCCCCTGCACGCCACCCGCGCCGGGTCGGACGGCGTCGTCAAGGCCGGGTCCGGTGTGCCCACCGCCGACCGGAGTGCGGTGGTCCTGCGCCGCCGATACTGACCGGCCCACCGCATCGGCTACGCCGCACCGGCGTGGTGCCGATGGTGTGGAGAGCAGCTGTCCACACGGAAGGCGAGGTGTCCGGTGCGCTGGTTCAACGATCTTTCGGTGCGGTTGAAGATCTACGCGGCGGTCGGGGTCGCCGGGGTGGCGGCGGCCTCGATCGGGGTGGTCGGCATGCAGCGGATGTCGCAGATGGCCGACGCCGCCGAGTACCTGTACCGCGACAATCTGGTGCCGGTCGCGCAGCTGGGCACGGTGCAGAAGGAGGTTCAACGTTCGTGGGCCGCGGTGCTGGACCTTGCGATCACGCGCGGGCAGACCACCGCGACCGAGGACCGGGCGGCGATGGCCTCGGCCGACGAGACGGTCGACCGGGTGTTCGGCGAATACACCGCCACGGACATGACCGGCCGGGAAGCGGCGGTGCAGGATTTCCGCACCGCGTTGGAGCAGTTGCGGGAGGTCCGTGACCAGGACCTGATGCCGCTCGCGATGGCCCACGACATGCGCGGTTTCGAGGCCGCCCGGGACAAGGCCGGCCGGCCGGCGCTGACCGCGGCAGCCGGGGCACTCGAAGAGCTGGTGTCGATCGAGACGAGGGTGGCCGCGGAGAAACGGGCCGACACGGCGGCGGCCTACCGGTCCGCGCGTGCCTCGATGATCATTCTGCTGGCCGTGGGTCTTGCGACGGCGCTGGGCATGGCGCTGCTGGTGGTACGCGGCATCATGGGCACCCTGACGTCGGTGCGGCGGGTCACCACTGCGTTGGCCTCCGGCGATCTGACGGTACGCGCGGACGTCGCCGGCCGCGACGAGCTGGGCCGGATGGCCACCGAACTGGATACCGGTACGACAGCGGTGGCCGCCAGTGTCGAGCGGATGGCTCAGGTCGCCGTGGCGCTGTCGACGGCCGCCACCGAGCTGTCGTCGGTGAGCACGCAGCTGCTGACCGGCGCCGCCGAGGCGGAGGACCGAGCCGACGCGGCGTCGCACAGCAGCGAGGAGGTCAGCGCCGGGGTGCAGAGCGTCGCCGCCGGGGCCGAGGAGATGACCGCGGCGATCACCGAGATCGCGTCGAGTGCCGGACAGGCCGCTCAGGTGGCCCAGCAGGGCATGTCGGTGGCCCGGGAGACGACCGCACGGGTCGAGGAGCTGGGCACGGCGAGCGCGGAGATCGGCGAGGTGGTCCACCTGATCACGGTGATCGCCGAGCAGACGAACCTGCTGGCCCTGAACGCGACGATCGAGTCGGCCAGGGCCGGTGAGCTGGGCAAGGGGTTCGCCGTGGTGGCCGGCGAGGTCAAGGAGCTGGCGCAGCAGACCGCGAAGGCGACCGAGGACATCACGGCCCGGATCGGGGCGATCCAGTCGTCCAGTGGCGCGGCGTCGGCGGCGATCAGCGAGATCACCGGGGTGATCGGGCAGATCAGCGACTACACCACGACGATCGCCTCGGCCGTCGAGGAGCAGACCGCCACGACGGCCGAGATGACCCGGTCGGTGGCCGAGGCCGCCACGAACAGCGGCGACGTGGCCCGTACCGTCTCGGGGGTGGCGCAGGTCGCCACCGCGACCGTGGCGAGCGCCCGGATCACGCAGCGGGCCGCCGCCGACCTGACGTCGATGGCCGACGACTTGAGCCGCCTGGTCGACGGTTTCAAGCACTGATCCGCAGCCGCACCGGGAGGAGACCACCCGTGCCGGTCCCGCGATGGCCGCTTTCCGGTGGATGCCGAAATGCCCACGACCATCTCCTCGATGAATTTCTTCTCGCGGCGAGGGACATTGGAGAAGATCGCGTTTTGTTCATTCACGGGTGACGCTTCATCACTCCGTGCCGCTACTCGCGTCACACTTTCTTCCGCTTTTCTAAATGACTGCCACGTCGATCCGCAGCCGTAGCCGGGAGGGGGACTTTCCGGTCACGTAAAGCAACTCCCCCACTACCGCATCAGTCCCGCCGAGGAACTCGTAGTCCTCACCCGGGTGATAGACCGGGTCGGACTCCGCGGGCATTCCCGGCGCCTCGGCCACCGTCACGCGAAGCTCGTCACCGCCCACGCGGTACGTGGCCGGCCCCTCCTCGAGCACCCACCGCCCGGAACCCAGCGCCCGTGCGCCGGTCATCGTGCCGCCGGGCCGGAACGCCAGTTCAAGAGCCCAGTCCACGGTCGCCCCGGACATCTCGACCGCAACCTCGACCAGGCCCTCACCGACGACCTCCATCGCCTCCTCACGGAGCGCGACGCGGACGGTGGTGTTCAGGGTGACCTCGTCGCGGGCGCGGCGCCCGAAGGACATCGCGGCGCTGAAACGGCCGTCGTCACCGAGGCGGTAGCGGCCGCCCTCGTCACGGTCCTCGGGCGCCAGCGGCTGGTAGTAGGCGGCCGTCACCGACTCGCGCATCACCGCCACCGGTCCCGGCTCCAGCACCAGGCCGTCGGCGCGGAACGGTCCGACACCGAAGAACGTACGGGACAGCCGGACACTGTCCAGCACGGCGGCACCCGCGTGCAGGCGCAGCAACGTCGGCGAGTTGGCCAGCCCGGACCGGATCCGCCGGTGACGCGAGTAGTCCGAGCCGCCGAACACCACGGCGGTCGTGGCCGGGCCGTGCGCCACCACCGTGCCGGCCGACCGGAAGTGCCGCAGTCTGGGCCGCAGCGGCGGCGCCGACGGTGGCAGCACCGCACCGGCCACCGGGCACAGCAGCAACTCGGCGGCGGCCGTGCCGGGTGATTCGATGCCCTGCTCCAGCGCGATCCCGGCGGCCCAGGCCAGATCCGGGCGCGATCGCAGCGCCGCCATCACCCGCAGCGGCAGCAGGAACGCCTCGAGCCGGACCCGGCCGCGCTGGTCCTGGCGGCGTGACAGGACGGTCTCCACGGTGCCGTCCGGCAGCAGCAGGTCGAGGGTCGCGGTCAGGTTCCGCTCCACGTGGCCGAGCAGACCGGGCCGGTCGAACACCTCCGCGATGATCATCAGCGAGGGGTTGGAGACGTGGGCGGCGTAGTCGGCACTGCGCTCGGAGTAGAGCCCGTCCTCGACGTCGACGCCCTCGGCGAGCCACTGCCCCGCCCGCCCGGCGAGCTCCGGACGCGGGTCGAGCCGGTGCAGGCGGGCCAGCGCGGCGGACAGCTCCCACCGGTGGCTGGGGGTGTGCACACCGCCGGTGAGCAACGCCGGAGTGGCGGCGGCCAGCAGTTGCCCGAGCGTGTCGGCGAGCGGCCCCGCGGCCGGGTCGCCGGCACGGCGCAGCAGCAGGGCGGCGTCAGCGAGGTCGTTGACGCCGGCCGCGGTGTCCGGCGGGGAGTCGATGTTGTCACCGCCGCGGAACAGTCCGCCCGGATTCTGCCGCTCCCGCAGCAGGCCGGCCAGACGCTCCGCGGCCCCCAGCAGCACAGCCGCCTGCCGCGGCGGCGCGGGGGTGCCGAGAAGGCGCCAGGCGGCGGCCAGGGTCTTGATCCGCTCGGCGAGGCGGCGGTGCTGCATGGCCCGCCACGAGAGGCCGGTCTCGGCGAGGATGCCGCGAACTTCCCGATCGAGGGCCGCACGCACCCTGTCGGTGAAGTCGTTATCGGTCAGCCCGCCCTCATTCCCAAACAGCACCCACTCATTGAACCGCTTTTATTGCAGCATTGCGAGATCCCGGTCCGCCGTTCGCCGACGCGGGGTATCACAGTTTGATTATTCAGCCTGCTGCGCAATTACCCCCGGTACAGGCGCGGAATTGACGGCATGCCAACAACGTGCCGTTCGCCGCTTTCCAACGCCGCGACGCAGGCCTGTGCCACATAGGTGGCCGCGAAACCGTCCCAGGCGGTTGCTCCCCGGCCGGTGCCGTCGATCCAGTCCTGCAATTCCAGGCGGTACGCCTCGGCGAACCGGGGACGCCAGTCGGCCGGCAGTTCGCGCGCGTGCAGGCCGCCCCGGCGCAGCGATGTCGGCGGCGGTGCGTCGAGAGTCACCGTGCCCTCCTCGGCGACCAGCTCGCAGCGCACCTCGTAGCCGTACCGCGCGTTGACGAAGATCTCGACGTCGGCGAGCACACCGGACTCGGTGGTGAGGATCAGCAGCTGCGGGTCCCGGGTGCCGCCGGCCCGGCCGCTGGGACGGGGCGTGTGCACGGCGACCTCGGTGATCTCCTCGCCGAACAGCCAGCGGGTGATGTCCAGCTCGTGCACCGCCGAGTTGGTGATCAGTGCCGAGCCGGGGATGCCCGGCACGGCCGCGGGATTGCGGTGCACGTGGTGGATCATCAGCGGGATGCCGACCTCGCCGCCGTCGAGCACCGCCTTCAGGTCGGTGTAGCCGGGGTCGAACCGCCGCATGAACCCGACCGTGACCAGCCGGCTGCCGTGGGCGGCCTCGGCCTCCAGGATCCGGGCGCAGCCCTCGGTGGTCGGCGCGAGCGGTTTCTCGCAGAGCACCGGCTTGCCGGCGGCCACGCAGGCCAGCACGTACTCCTCGTGGGTGGCGTCCGACGAGGCGATCAGCACGGCGTCGATACCGTCGTCGCCGATCAGCGCGTACGGGTCGGCGAACACCCGCGCCCCGCCGCTGCGGGCCGCCACTCCCCCGGCCCGCTCGGCGTCGGGGTCGAACACGCCGCCGACGCACGCTCCGGAGACCGCGTCGGTCAGCAGCCGGGCGTGGTCGGCGCCCATGATGCCGGTGCCGATGATCCCGATCCGCTTCACCACGTGCCTTCCGGTCGCGGCACCGGCCTGCGCCACCTCGGCCAGAAACCTCACCGCGCCACCTCGGTGAGGAAGGCCAGGCTGCGGCGCACGTCGGCGATCGGTCCGTACCCCTCGGCCGGAGCGCCGTCGAACGCGCAGTCCTGCTCGAGCACGTACCACCCGTCGTATCCGGCGGCCTCCAGCGCACCGACGATGCCGGGCACGTCGACGTCGCCCGCGCCGAGCGGCGTGTAGAGACCGGCCCGGACCCCGGCGAGGTAGCTACGCCTGCCGTTCTGGACGCTGTCCGCTACCTGCAGGTCGACGTCCTTGAGATGCACATGGGTGATCCGGGCGCCGGCCAGTTCGATCAGCTCGGCCGGTTGCATGCCGCCGATCAGCAGGTGGCCGGTGTCCAGGCAGATCGGCACGTCACTGCCGCCGAGCAGGCGCAGCACCGACTCGCGGTCCTCGACGGCGGTGCCGACGTGCGGGTGCAGGCTGGGTCGCAGACCGCGTTCGGCGGCCATCCGCTGCAGGGTCCGCAGGGTGGCGAACAGCGTCGTCCACTCGTCGTCGGTGAGCCGGACCTTGTTGTCGTAGCTGCCGTCGGACGATCGGGCGGCGAGCACCACGACCTCCGACCCGGCCGCGGAAAGGGTGTCCATCGCCGCGGCGGCCTCCCGCAGATCCTCGTCCGTGCAGATGTGCATCGGCACCGGCAGGAAGCCCCCGATCAGCCGGAGCCCGTTGCGGTCGAGCACCGCCCGCACATCGGCCGGGGTCTTGCCCAGGTAGCCGGTGGGACCCAGTTCGGTGGCGCGCAGCCCGAGCCCGGCCATCTCGGTGAGCACCCGGTCGGCGGGCAGTTCGTGCCCCCAGCCGGGCGCCTCGCAGACGCCCCAGGAGATCGGGGCGCCGCCGACGCGGTCTGCGAGGTCCGTCATCTTCGTCTCCTACAGGTAGTCGCGCTGGGTCGTCTTGCCGTCGAGGTATGCCGCGTGGGCCGCCCGTACCGAGTCGAGTGACGAGGTCTCGGCGACCGGCACGTCCCACCAGGATTCGCTGGCCGGGGTGTCGACGAGCGGATCCGTGTCGACGTGCACGACGGTGACGCCGTCGGCCTCGCGGGCCTTCGCGAGAGCCGCCCGGAGCTCGTCGGCGGTGCCGGCCCGCAGCACGTTCGCGCCGAGGCTGGCGGCGTTGGCGGCGAGGTCGACGGGCAGGGTGCCGCCTCCGAGGCGCCCGGACGCGTCGCGGTACCGGTAGGCGGTGCCGAACCGCTGGGCGCCGACCGACTCCGAGAGCCGTCCGATGGAGGCGTAGCCGTGGTTCTGCACCAGGACCACGATCAACTTCACGTTCTCCTGTACGGCGGTGACGAGCTCCTGCGCCATCATGAGGTAGGAGCCGTCGCCGACCATGACGAAGACCTCACGGTCCGGGGCGGCGAGTTTGACACCGAGCCCGCCGGCGATCTCATAGCCCATGCAGGAGAAGCCGTACTCCACGTGATAGCCCTTGGGGTCCCGGGTGCGCCACAGTTTGTGCAGGTCACCCGGCATCGAACCGGCGGCGCAGACGACCACGTCCCGGGGGCCGGCCGCGTCGTTGACGGCACCGATCACCTCGGACTGGGCTGGCAGCGGCGCGTTGCCGAGGTGATAGGCGCGTTCCACGCATGTATCCCACGAGGCGTTCGCCCTCGCCGCCCGTTCCTGGTACGCGGAGCTCGTCCGGAAGTCGCTCAGCGCGTCGGCCAGGCCGAGAAGCGCGGCTCGCGCGTCGGCCACCACGGCTTCGCCCGCGTGCTTGGCCGCGTCGAATGCGGCGATGTTCACGTTGACGAACCTCACGTCCGGGTCGGCGAAGGCGCTGCGTGACGCCGTCGTGAAGTCGCTGTACCGGGTGCCGATGCCGATCACGACGTCGGCCTGCCGGGCGAACTCGTTCGCACCGGGCGTGCCGGTGGCACCGATCGCGCCGAGGCTGAGCGCGTGGTCGTACGACATCGCGCCTTTGCCTGCCTGGGTTTCGGCGACCGGAATGCCGGTGGCCTCCGCGAACGCCGTCAGCGCCGCCGTCGCCTCGGAGTAGATCACTCCACCGCCGGCCACGACGAGCGGCCGCTCGGCACCCCTGATCAGCGCGACCGCGCGGGCCAGAGCACCCGGCTCCGGCAGCGTCCGGGGCACGTGCCAGACCCTCGGCCGGAAAAGGGCATCGGAGAAGTCGTACGCCTCCGCCTGCACGTCCTGGGGAAGTGCGAGGGTGACCGCACCCGTCTCGGCCGGGTCGGTGAGGACCCGCATCGCGCCGAGCAGCGCCGACGGCAGCTGCTGCGGACGCCAGATCCGGTCGTAGAACCGCGACACCGGCCGCAGCGTGTCGTTGACGCTGACGTCGAAGCCGCGGGGGTCCTCCAGCTCCTGCAGCACCGGATTGGCGACCCGGGTCGCGAACACGTCGCCCGGCAGCAGCAGCACGGGCAGCCGGTTGACCGTGGCCAGGGCCGCACCGGTGACCATGTTCGTGGCGCCCGGCCCGATCGAGGTGGTGCACGCCAGCGTCGACATCCGGTTGCGCATCCGGGCGAACCCGGCGGCCGCGTGGACCATGCCCTGCTCGTTGCGCCCCTGCCGGTAGGGCGCCGATCCCGGTTCGGTCAGCTCGGCCTCCAGCAGGGCCTGCCCGAGCCCGGCCACGTTGCCGTGCCCGAAGATGCCGAACCAGCCCTCGATCAGCCGGTGCTCGACCCCGTCGCGTTCGGTGCGCTGCGCCGCCAGGAACCGCACGACGGCCTGGCCCACGGTGAGTCTCATCGGTGGAGTCCCTTCCCGAACGGCAGCCGCGGATCGACCTCCTGATCGGCCCAGGTGTCACGCACCCAGGCGTGCTCCGGCTCGTCCTCGATCACCCAGGCCCGCTCGCCGGTCCCGGCCATCACGTTGAGGTAGTACAGGTCGTACCCGGGCGCCGCCATCGACGGGCCGTGCCAGCCGTCCGGGATCAGCACGACGTCGCCGCTGCGCACCTCGCGCACGCCGGAGGCCCGCTGGTAACCGGGCCCGCCGCCGGCCACCTCGAAGTAGTAGATCTCCTCGAGGTCGTCGTGCCGGTGCGGCGGATAGGACGACCAGTTCCCGCCCGGCGTGAGCACCTCACAGGCGATGATCCGGTCGGCGTCCAGCACGTCGGTGGTGGCGAAGTTGTTGACCTGCCGCGAGCAGTTGCCGGCCCCGCGCATCTCGATCCGCTGCCGCGCGACCGGAATGTGCCGCACCGGCAGCCGCCGGGTCGCCCGTGCCGTGGCCAGCGCGAACCGGCCGCCCGTGTCGCTGCGCAGGGTCAGCCCGGCCCCGATCGGCACGTAGGCCACATCGGTCGGGCCGTCGAAGACACTGTCCCGGCCGTCGAGCTGCACCTTCTCCCCGTCGGCGGTGACCGCGACCGAGCCGGACAGCGGCACCACCACGACCTCGTCGCCGCCGGTGGAGCAGGAGTACTCCCCGCCGCCCGCGGCCAGCTCCACGATCCGCAGGCCGCTGTAGCCCCAGCCCGCCGACTCCGGTGTCACGTCCAGCCGGATCACGCCGCCACCCCCGCCCGTACCAGCTTGACCGCGGCGTCGACCGCGGAGGCCACGTCACCGTCGGGCGGGTAGAGCAGCGCCCGGCCCACCATGAGGCCGCGCACGCCGGGCGTGGCCAGGGCCCGGCCCCACGACGCGTACGTCTCCTCGGGGCTGCCCGACGGGTCGCCGCCGAGCAGCAGCGCCGGCATCGTGGTGGCCGCCATGACCGCCTCCATGTCGTCGACGACCGGCAGCTTCAGCCACGTGTACGCGCTGGTGCCGCCCAGCCCGGCGGCGATCGCCACCGAGCGGGCCACGGCCGCCGTGCTCAGATCGTTGACCACCCCACCGTCACCGCGCCGGGACAGGAACGGCTCGACCAGCGCGATCAGCCCGCGCGCGGCCAGCTCGTCGACCGCCCGCGCACCGGCCTCCAGGGTGCGGACGCTGGCCGGGTCGTCCGGGTCGATCCGCACGAGCATCTTGCCGCCGTCGAACCGCATCCGCGCGACGGCCGCCGCGTCGTAGCCGGTGAACCGGTCGTCCATCTCGAACACCGTGCCCTGCAGTCCGCCCCGGTTCATCGAACCGATCGCGATCTTGCCGTCCAGCTCGCCGAGCAGCAGCAGGTCCTCCAGCACGTCGGCGGTGCCGAGCACCCCGTCGACACCGGGCCGGCGCAGCGCGGTCCGCAGGCGGCGCAGCAGCTCGTAACGGTCGGCCATCGCCTCACCGTCCCCGCGGACACCGAGCGCCCCACGGGCCGGGTGGTCGGCGGCGATCAGCAGCAACCGGCCGTCGGCGTCGGCCAGCAACGGCCGGCGCACCCGCTGGGCGGCGGCCTCGGCCACCGCCTCAGGGCAGGTCGCCCGCATGCCGCGCAGTGCGGCGAAGTCCAGGTCAGACACGTCCGGCCTCCAGAACCCGCTCGACCTCGTCCGTCGTGGGCATCGCGGTCGAGCACTCGAGGCGGCCGGCGACGATCGCCCCGGCCGCGTTGGCGAAGCGGATGGTCCGTTCCAGCGGCCAGCCGGCGAGCAGCCCGTGGCACAGGGCGCCACCGAATCCGTCGCCGGCGCCCAGGCCGTTCACCACGTCCACCTCGGCGGGCGGTACGCGAACCTCCTCGTCCCGGGTCCTGGCCAGCACACCCTCGGGACCCAGTTTGACCACGGCGAGGGTCACCCCGGCGTCCAGCAGCGCGGCGGCGGCCCGGTCCGGATCGTCCTCGCCGACCGCGACGGTGCATTCGGTGAGGTTGCCGACGGCGACGCTGACGTGCGGCAACGCCTCCTGCACGGCCTCGCGCGCGGCGTTGCCGGAGACCCAGAACATCGGCCGGTAGTCGAGGTCGAGAACGGTGAGCGGGCGGCGGCCGCGGGCCCGCCAGGCGGCGTGGTGCGCGCTGCGGCTCGGGTCCTGGGACAGTCCGGTGACGGTGGCCCAGAAGACGCCGGCCGTGGTGATCGCGTCCAGATCCAGTTCGGCGGGATCGATCATCAGGTCGGGGGCGGTCGGCTGCCGGTAGAAGTAGAGCGGGAAGTCGTCGGGCGGAAAGATCTCGCAGAACGTGACAGGGGTCGGCAGTCCCGGGACCGCGGAGACGAACCGGTCGTCGACGCCGAGTTCGGTGAGGGCGCGGTGCACGTACTTCCCGAAGGGGTCCGCGCCGACCCGGGTGATCACCGCGGTACGGCGGCCGTGCCGCGCGGCGGCGACCGCGACGTTGGTGGCGCTGCCGCCGAGGAACTTGCCGAACGAGGTGACGTCCTCCAGCCCGACGCCGATCTGCAGGGGATAGATGTCGACGCCGACCCGGCCCATCGTGACGACCTCGTGGTCCCGCATCACACCTCCGCGTTACGTCGATATGTCACGAGCGTTTCCGCCGCACGTGAGACCAACCTCCAACGCGGTGTTGATCACGTCAAGAGTTTGTATTGACATTCTTCGGAACGCACTGACAAACTGCCGCGATTGTCAATCCATCGAGGTGCTCGCGATGCCCATGCCGCCGCTCGAGATCGACCGCACCAGCCCCGTTCCCATCTACTTCCAGCTCGGCCGGCGCCTCGAGGAGGCCATCGACCGCGGCGAACTGGTGCCCGGCGAGCGCCTGCCCACCGAGATCGAACTCGCCGAGGCCCTGGACATCTCGCGACCCACCATCCGCCGGGCCATCGAGGAACTGGTCAGCAAAGGTCTGCTCACCCGCAAGCGTGGCGTCGGCACGCGGGTCACCGACGTGCAGGTGCGCCGCCGCGTCGCCCTGACCAGCCTGTACGACGACCTCGCCGCGGCCGGTCGGCAGCCGCGTACCCGCGTGCTGCAGTTCGACGCCGACTGCGTCGACCGGCACGCCGCCCGCATGCTCGGCCTGCCGCCGACCGAGCGGCTGGTGCACTGCGAGCGGCTGCGGCTGGCCGACGGCGTCCCCCTCGCGGTGCTGCGCAACTGGCTGCCGCCCCGCTTCGCCGGCCTCAACGCCGAGGCGCTGACCACCCGCAGCCTCTATCGGCTGATGGGCGAGTGGAACGGCCGGCCGGCCGTCGCCAAGCAGCGGATCACCGCGAAGGCCGCGACGCCGGCCCAGGCCCGGCTCCTCGACATCGGCCACCACACGCCGCTGATCAGCATGCAGCGCACCTCGTTCGACAGCACCGGCGCGACCGTCGAGTTCTCCGACAACCTGTACCGGGCCGATCATTACGCCATCGAGGTGACCGTCTTCAACCGCTGACCGCCGGTCAGCACTTCTTGCGGGTGAACTCCAGTCCCAGGCGGCCGCCGACCGAGACGGAGCCGTCGCCCGAGCCTGCCCTGAGGTCCAGGTTGACATTGAGATAACGCTTGGCTCCACACGGATGGTAGACCCGCGATTTCGGGCCGATCCGGCTGTCGAATTGCCACTTCCCGTTGAGCGGCCCGTTGATCTCACGGCCCTGCTCCACGGTCTCGGTCATCCCCTGGAAGTACATCAGCGCACGCACCGAACCCGAGTCGCCCGGCCCGAGCTTGCCCGTGCCGCCGACGGTTACCCGCGACACCGCGTAGGTGTAACCCTTCGGAACCTTGACATTGAGCCCGACCTGGCAGTTCTTCCGGTAGTCGAGCGCGTCGCCGCCCGACGAGGCGGTGAAGTCCTCGAAGGCGATGGTGATGGTTCCCTTACGCGCGACGGCCTTCAGCGCGCCGGGCGGACACCCGGATCCGTTCGCGTACACCACGTCGACAGTCGTCTTCCCGTCCGGCGGTGGCGCGGGCGCCGCTGATCCGGACACCAGCAGCGACGCGAGGAGCGCTGGCCCGGCGGCGAGGATGTTGAACATGAGATCCCCTTTCACAGCGATTTATCGGCCTACGCCCGTTATCGTGGCACCGGTCGCTGATCCGGAGGGCGTACACGCATAAAGCCCCGACCAACGGATGAGGGGGTAAGGGCCGACCGACCGCCGGTCGTACGCTCAGTCGCGCCCGACCACCGGCGGGGCGGTGCTCTCCCGGACGATCAACCTGGTGGCCAGTTCGATGCCGGTCTGCGTGGCGGTCTCGCCGCGGCCGAGGGCGAGCGCCAGCTCGGTGGCGGCCATCGCCATCTCGGTGAGCGGCTGCCGGACGGTGGTCAGCGGCGGGTCGATCATCGTGGCGATCGGCAGGTCGTCGAATCCGACGACGCTCAGATCGGCCGGCACCCGAAGGCCGAGCGTGCGCGCCGCCCGGTAGACGCCCACCGCCTGCAGATCGTTGCCCGCGAAGATCGCCGTCGGCCGGCCGGAACGACGTAGCAGCCGCAGCGCCGCCTCGTGTCCGCCCTCGGCGGTGAGCGGCGCCCGCGCCACGTCGTCATCGTGGACCGGCAGCCCGGCCGACTGCAGCGCGGACCGGTGGCCGTCGAGCCGGGCCTGGCAGAACAGCTGGTCCGGCCCGCCGATCACGGCGATGTCGCGATGACCGAGACCGATCAGGTGACGGGTCGCGGACCGGCCGCCGTTCCAGTTGGTCGCCCCGACATAGGGCACGTCGTCGGGAAGTTCGCTGCCGGGGTCGAGGACGACGAACGGGATGCCGCGGGCGCGCAGCTGATTCTGCTCGCTCTCGGACAGCTGGGCGACGGTCACGATGCAGTCCGGGCGGCGGGCGATGGTGTCGTCGATCCAGTAGCGGATGGTGCTGCGTTCCGGGCCGAACTCGGTGAGCACGAGACCGATCCGGTGTTCCCGCACCACCTCCTGCACCCCGCGGATGATCTCCACACCCCACTGGTGCTCGAGCTCGTCGACCACCAGTTCCATCAGGTTGCTGCGCTGGGCCGGGCTGGACTTGCGGTAGCCGTACTGCGTGATCAGAGCCTCGACCCGCGCCCGGGTGTCGGCGGCCACCCCGGACCGGCCGTTGATCACCTTGGAGACGGTCGGGACGGAGACGCCGGCCGTCTCGGCGATGTAGGAGATGGTCACCGGCTTGACCGCGTCCTCGGCACTCATCGCGTCAGGATAGGCCGGTAGTCGAACCAGTCGAAGCTCATGGTTCCGTCGGCGGCGTACATGCCGATGACCCGGCCGGTGAAGCCGCCGGCGACCTCGGTGGACAGGTAGCGGCCGTCCAGTTCGGCCAGCACCCGGAACTCGCCGTCCGGCAGCTCGACGCCCAGCCGCAGCGTGTCCGGCTCCTGGCGGGGATGGCCGTCGCCGGGTGCCGCGGCCAGCACGTCGATACGCAGGTGGACCGGTCCGGCGGGCATCGGCCAGGCGGGCATGGTGTGCCGGATCGAGCCGAGGCGGGCGGTCACCCGTACGCCGTCGTCGCCGGCCTCGAGCTCGTAGTGGTGACTCTCGTCGAGGCGGACCGCGAGCCCGCCCCGGCCGGCGGACGGGTCGGCCAGGGTGCTGACCGTGCAGGACGGGTGCTGCTGACGGCGTCCCACGAAGGTGACCTGCGGGTCGTCGAGGGACCGGTCCCGGGCGCGCAGGGTGAGGTGTCCGGGCGGTTCGGTGAGTGACCAGCAGCTGTCCGGGCGGGACCGCACCGAAAGCCAGCGCGGGTGCAGTGCCGGCGCGTCGAAGTCGTCGCGGACGGGTTCCGGCGCGGGCGGGCGGGGTTTCCAGGGTGCGGTCATCTCCGGGCGCAGGTCGCCGACGACCGGCCAGCCGTCGTGCCAGGTGACCGGGGCGAGGAAGGTCTCCCGGCCGAGCACGTGCCAGCCCGGGGTGCCGCCGCCGGGGCGTACTCCGAGGAGCACCATCCACCAGCTGCCGTCGGGCGCCTGGACCAGGTCGGCGTGGCCGGTGTTCTGGATCGGCCGGTGGGTGCCGCGGTGGGTGAGGATCGGGTTGGCGGGGCACGGTTCGAACGGGCCGTCCGGTGCCGGGCCGCGCGCCACCGAGACGGCGTGCCCGCGTTCGGTGCCGCCCTCGGCGATCAGCAGATACCAGTGGTCGTCGATCCGGTACAGGTGCGGGGCCTCGGGAGCCTGGGCGTCGGTGCCTCCGGACCACAGCTTGCGGGGCCGGGTGAACACGTGACCGGTGAGCGGGTCGATGCGGACCTGCCAGATCCCGGCAGAGGTGCACCAGCAGTTGCCGTCCTGATCCCAGGCGAGGTCGGGGTCGATGCCGATGCCGGGCACCCGGACCGGGTCGGACCAGGGGCCGGCCGCGTCGAGCGCGGTGTAGATCATGGCGCCGCCGCCGGGGCCGACGTTCGTGGTGATCAGCCAGAACCGCCCGTCGTGGTGGCGCAGGGTGGGCGCGTAGACGCCACCGGACGACGGCGTGGTGGCCGGCAGGGAGAGCTGGCCGGGCCGGTCGAGGGCGTTGCCGATCTGCTCCCAGTGCATCAGGTCGCGGCTGTGCAGGATCGGCACGCCGGGGAAGTACTCGAAGCTGGAGCAGGCCAGGAAGTAGTCGTCGCCCACCCGGCAGACGCTCGGATCCGGGTGCATACCGGCGACAACCGGGTTCGTGAAGGACGTCATCCTGACCTCTCCGCTTGATGTTTCAACTATCGTAGAGAAAGTTTCAGCTTGGCGATCCGGTCACCGTGGTACCGCTTCGACTGATGCGGTACGACGTACGCGCGCCGCTCCAGAAGTGGAAGGTCAGGTCGACTGTCCCGTCTTTCACCTCGGCGAAGAACTCCGGCTTGAGCAGGAGAGAGTTCTGGGTGTAGTCCGGCTGGAAGTGGGTCCAGAACTCCTTGTAGGGCGTCCAGTCCGCGGGGCCCGCGTTGGTGCCGTCCGCGTACCGGGCCTCCATGGTGGCCAGCTGGTCGCCACCGAACCTGGTCGGAATCGCGAACGACGCCGTGGTCCCCGACGCCGATGTCTGGGCCGGCTGGTCGTACGACATGATGTCGATCTTCCAGGGGACACCCGCGCTGAACCGCGCCTCGATGCTCGCGTTGACGCCCTGTGTGCGGTTGCCCGCCAGGCGTGTCAGCGCCGCGGCGGTGAGTGTGAGCGTGCCGCCGGAGACCGTGTAGTCGGTGCCCCGGAGCAGGTCGGCGCCGTTGTGCCGCAGACTCTGGAAGGTCAGGCCGTTGAGGTTGAGCGTCAGCGTCCTGGCCGTGATCGCGCCGGTGCGCGGAAGGTAGATCTGGTCGGACGACGCCGTGCCGGAGCGGGTGGTCCAGCTCGCCCGGATGATGTCGTGGACACCCTGGTCACGCCAGCGCAGCTGGTTGCGGTCGAGGAACTGCCCGGCGTCCCACAGCATCGTGGTGAGGCCGCGGGTACGGGCATGGTGTCCGACCGCCTCCAGGAACTTGAGGAACTCGCCGCGTTCGATGATCCCGGGCCGGTTGTGGTCCCAGTTGAGCAGCGCCCACTCGCCCACGATCACCGGGATGCCGCGGTCCGTGAAGGTGGTCTTCACCCGGTCGAACGTGCCGGTCAGGTCCTGTTCGACGACCGTGTCGTAGCGGATGCCGCCGGCGATGTTGACGCTGAACGGCCAGTATCCGTAGAAGTGCACCGTGGCCGCGAGGTTCGGGTCGTCGAGGGCGTCGAACTCGGCGGTCAGCGCGTCGAGCCGGCCCTGGTCGGCGTTGGTGTAGAGGGTCGGCAGGACCAGCAGCCGGTCGGCGTTGCCACCGCCGGAGGCGCGCACGATCTCGACGAACCTGGCGTTCAGCTCGCGCAGCACCTGATAGTTCTGCTCGTCGCCGGAGGTTCCGGCGAACTGCGGCTCGTTGATGCTCTCGAACGTGAGTCCGGCCGGGTGGTCGCGGAAGGCCGCGCTGATCTGCGTCCACAGTTTCGTGTAGCGGGCGGTCACCCCCGCCTGGTCCGACGGGTAGGTGTTGATCCATTGCCACGAGTCGTGGTGCAGGTTGATCAGCACGTACAGGTCTTCGGCCAGTGCCCAGTCGACGATCTCGCGGACCCGGTTCAGCCAGGCGGCGTCGATCGTGTACTCGGGGGCCGCGCCGTGGTGATTGCTCCAGGTGATCGGGAGGCGGACGCTGTTGTAGCCCTGCGACTTGACGTGCCGCAGCAAGTCCCGGGTGGTGAGCGGGTTGCCCCAGGACGTCTCACCGGGGATCGCGTCCAGGGTGTTGCCGAGGTTCCAGCCGGGCTGCATGGCGGCCACGATCTCCATCGGGTCCGCCGGCTCGGCGGGCGGCGGGGTGGAGGTGCTCGGCGACGGGACGACACCGCCGGTACAGGCCACGTCGTTGAGCGTGAACGCGCCGGGGATCGCGTTGTTGCCGGTCCAGGAGCCGTTGAAGCCGAACGCGACGCTGCCGTTTCCAGGAATGGCCGCGTTCCAGGAGGCGTTGACGGCCGTGACCTGGTCGCCCACGGCGGTGACGGTCGCGTTCCAGGCCTGGTTGACACGCTGGCCGTCGGCGAACTTCCACTTCAGGTTCCAGCCGGTCAGCGCGTCGCCGAGGTTGGTCACGGTGACGTCGGCGGTGAAGCCGCCGGGCCATTGGGACGCGACCTTGTAGACCACGCGACAGCCCGCGGCCGCTTGCGCGGCTCCGGCCACGAAGATGCCGGCGAGGAGGAGGACAGCCGCCAGAGCGGTATGGAGGGTGGTTCTTCGGGTTTGGGGAGCGGGCATGAGTCACTTCCTGTCGGGGAAACAATCGCAACTCGTAAAGAAAGTTTCTGCCCGCGACCATAGACACGACTTCGATGCGCGGGTCAATGGATGGTTCAGGCGCTGAGTTTGCGCAACGCCTGGAGGAACGTCTCCCGCTCCGCCGGGGTCAGCCGCCCCAGCAGCTCCCCTTCGGCCGCCTGAATGGCGGCCTGCGCAGCGTCGCGCAGCCGGCGGCCCTCGTCGGTGATCGCCAGCAGGCGGACCCGGCGGTCGGCCGGGTCCGGCCAGCGCCGGATCAGACCACGCGCCGTGAGGTCGTCGAGGATCTTGATGATCCGGGTCCTGTCGGCGCCGATCCCGTCGGCCAGGGCGTTCTGGGTGCGCACCGGCTGCTCGCCGAGATGCAGGAGCACCGCGTACGCCCACATGGCCAGCCCATGGGCCTGCAGGATCGGCGCCTCGAGGGCGAGAAGCGTGCGCCCGAGCGGACCGATCATCGCCGCGAGGTCGGGGCGGGCGCTGGTCACGCGCTGACGATACCCGCTTGCGTAAACAATAAGCGCGTGTAGATGATGTGCACATGCCTATCGAATTCACGGACCTTCTCGCCCTCGACCGCACCGCCGTCGAGCACAGCATCACCCTGATCGATCCGATCACCACGGCCGACCTGTCCCGGCCCACTCCGTGCACCGGCTGGGACCTGGCCCACCTGATCGCCCACATGACCGCCCAGCACCGGGGATTCGCCGCGGCCGCCGCCGGGCGCGGCGCCGACCCCGAGCCGTGGAAGGAACTGCCCGCCACCGACCCGGTCGAGGAGTACCGGCAGGCCGCACGGGACGCGCTGACCGCGTTCACGGGCGCGGCCGACGCCGCGTTCACCATGCCGGAGATCGCACCGCGAACGATCCCCGCCCCGATGGGGGTCGGCTTCCACCTGGTCGACTACGTGGTCCACTCGTGGGATGTCGCCATCGCCCGCGGCGTGCCCTTCACCCCCGAGCCGGACCTCGTCGCGGCGGCGCTGCCGATCGCCCTGGCGGTCCCCGACGACGAGCAGCGCCTCTCCCCCACTTTCCCGTTCCGGCCCGCCGTCCCCGTTCCCGGCGACGCACCCCCGTTCGACCGCCTGCTCGCCGCCCTCGGCCGCCGCCCTATGCCCTGACTCACAGGGTTGTTTCCAAAGGTCAGGGCGGTACAGGCCGACCGTCTCGTCATGGGAACCCGCAACATCTGGGTGTTTCTCGGCGGCGCGGCGTCCGCGGTCACCGGACTGGTGATCACGTACGGCACGGACGCGGGCAACATCTTCTACCTCGCCACCTACCTGACGCTGTGCACCGCGGCGTGGCTGGCGGTCGCCCGCACCCCCGAGCCCGATCGCCGGCCGTGGGTGCTGGCCGCGGTCTCCCAGACACTGTGGCTGACCGGCGACATCATCGAGCTCGTCTACTACTACCTGTCGCGGGTGCCACCGGTCGGCCTCGCCGACGCCTTCTGGTTGACCGGCTACCCGATCCTGGCGGTGGCCCTCGTCATGATGGCCCGCCGCCGCGCCCCCGGCCAGCTGCGTGGCGCCGTCCTCGACGGCCTCACCCTGACGGTGGCCGCCGCGCTCGCCGCCTGGCAGTTCCTGATCATGCCGAGCCTGAACAGCGGGTACGGGATGGCCGAGACGATCGTGCCGGCGCTCTACCCGGTCGCCGACGTGGCGCTGCTGGCGGCCGTGCTGTTCATCGCGCTGTCCCCCGGCGAGCGGGGCATGCCGATCCGGCTGATGATCGGCGCGGTGACGCTGTACCTGGCCGTCGACATCGGCTACAACGTGCTGCCGTACTTCTTCGACTACAACAGCGTGGTCGCCCGCATCGGCCCGCTGATCATGCTGGGCAACGCGATGATCATCGCGGCCTGCATGCACGCCGACCGTACTCAGCTCACCAGCGCGGGGCAGCGGGTCAACGTGCTGCACCCGTCGCGGGTGCTGTTCCTGGGCCTGGCGTTCCTGACCGCGCCGACGCTGAGCCTGGTCAAGACCGGTCTCGAGGTCAACGCGGTCGCCGTACTGATCGCCACCGCGCTGAGCACCGCGTTCGTGCTCACCCGGTTCACCATCGCGGTCCGTGAGCAGGAGAGGGCCCAGGCGCAGCTCGCCTACCAGGCCCGGCACGACCCGCTCACCGGCCTGGCCAACCGGGCCGTGCTCACCGACGAGCTGGAGCGGGTCCTGCCGCAGCGGTCCGGGCCGGTCGCGGTCCTCTACGTCGACCTCGACGGCTTCAAGGAGGTCAACGACACCCACGGCCACCATGCCGGCGACCTGGTCCTGTCCACCGTGGCGCAGCGGCTGTCCGGCGCGGTCCGCGCCACCGACCTGGTCGTCCGGCTCGGCGGCGACGAGTTCGTGATGCTCTGCCCCGACCTGCCGGAGGCCGGCGCGATCAAACTCGCCGAACGTGTGCTCGGCGACGTGGCCCAGCCGATCCGGTACGCCGGGCAGGCGCTCGACATCGGCGCCAGCGTCGGCATCGCGGCGTACGGCTCGGACACCCCCACCCATGACAGCGACGTCCTGCGCACCGCCGACATGGCGATGTACGAGGCCAAGAAGCAGGGCCGCGGCCGCTGGGTGATGGCCGGGACCAGCTCCTGATAGCGTGCGGCGTGGTCAGTCTGGTCCTTCACGAGGTGGATCTCGGCATCACCCCGGCCGCCCGGACAGTGCCGTGGTTCACCGGGAAGGCCGAGGACTTCGACGCCGGCAGCCTGCACTACTCGCTGTTCCCGGCCCGCGTGACCCTCAGCGTCGGCGACCTGACGATCATGGGGCCACGCACCATGGTCCCCCTCTTCGACTTCCTCGCCGTCTTGGCCTTCATCCTGCCGAACGTCAGGGACGGCAAGCCCGCCTCGATCGGGTTCACCGAGTCGGCCGACCGGATCCGCCTGCGCCCGGTCGGCGCCGACGACATCGACGTCACCTATCTCGAGGCGCGCTCCCACACGGGCCGTCGACATCGGCGGGAGAGGGTCTCGGCGCGGGCCGATCGCGGCGACCTGACGAGAAGCTTCACCACGTTCCTCGAGACCGGCCGGGCCTTGCTGATCGACGCCTACCCGGACCTCGTACGGAATCCGCTCTTCGGCAAGCTGACGACCTGACGTTGAAACGGATGGCCTATCCGCTAAGCTCGAACACGGCAAGCGGATAGGTCATCCGTTTCAGCCTGGGAGAGAACATGCGAATCCTCGTCACCGGCGGCACCGGCTACCTCGGCTCGGTACTCGTCGAACACCTCCTCGCGGCGGACCACGACGTGGTGGCGCTGACCCGGTCACCGGAATCCGCGGCCAAGGCGACGCGGGCCGGCGCGCGTCCTCTGCTCGGCGGCCTGACCGACACCACGCTCCTCGAGGAGACCGCGGCGCAAGCCGATGCCGTGGTACACACCGCGGTCGACTACTTCGGTGGCGAGGAGGCGATCGCGGCGGAAGCCGCCGCGATGGAGGCGCTGACCCGTGGAGCGGGAAAGGCGGGCACCGGCAAGCCGTTCCTCTACACCAGCACCAACCTCGTCTACGGGCTCGACCCCGCCCACTCCCGCGACGAGGAGGCGGAATTGCCGGAGCCCGGCCTGCAGCCGTTCAAGCTCGTGGGCGAGCGGCTGGCGCGCGAGGCGGCGGGCCTGAACAGCGTCATCATCCGCGCGGGTCTGGTCTACGGCCGGGGCGGTTCCCTGCTGCTGACCAGCCTCATCGACGCCGCGACCGGCTCGGGCGCCGCCACCTACATCGACGCCGGCGACAACTCGTGGACCCCGGTACACGTGGACGATCTCGCCCGCCTGTATCTGGCCGCGCTGGAGCGTCCGGTGGCGGGCACCTACAACGCGGCCGGGCCGCACGAGTTCACCTTCCGCGAACTCGCCGAGGCGATCGCGGAACTGACCGGAACCACCGCGACCTCGATCACCGCCGAGCAGGCCGAGATCGCCATGGGGCCGATGGCCGCGCTGCTCCGGTCCTCGGCACGCATCAACTCCCACAAGGCGCGCGACACGTTCGGTTGGAGTACCAGCGGTCCCGCTCTGCCGGACGACGTGCGCTCCGGCTCCTACCGGGTCGTGAGCCCCTGAGGTGTGCGGGAGCCGCCCGACGAGGCGACCAGCGCGTCCGCGACCAGGGCGGCATCGGCGTCGGCCGGACCGGCGGGGTATTCCGGGAGCAGGTCGTCCCAGACCGGCAGCCACGATCCCCACAGCTGGGCCTGGCCCTCCGGACGGCCGAAAAACCACAGGTGCAGGTGGGCGGCCCCGTCGCCGAACCGGTACAGGTGGGCCCGCGCGATGTGCGGCACCGCCTGCATGTGACGGACGATCCGGGTGCTGAGCAGGCCCATCTCGGCGGCCATCTCATCGGGGAGTTCGGCCAGGTCGTAGTGGTCGCGCGGGTAGAGCATCAGCACCAGCGGAACCCCGACACCGGAGACCCGGGCCAGCCGCCAGCGCTCGTTGAACCAGACACCCTCATCCCGCTTGCCGCAGATGCCGCACGTCGCCGGGTCCTCGCCGTGTCGCGGGGGCTCGGGCGTCACCGGCGGGCGCAGCGGGGTGACCCGCAACCCGTCCTGCTCGAACGGGCTGATCTCCCACATCGTCATGCGAGACAGCGGAAGGCGGCGCTCGGCGTCGGTGGCCGCGAGCGCGTGCTGGTGGAACTCGTCGGGAGTCAAAGCCATGATCGCAGACTATCCAGACCGGACACCGGCTCAGACGGCCGAACCCGGCGATCTCCGGACTGGGTACGCCCCCGCCTGCCCGGTCCGCCGGTACCGGTGGATGCCCTGGACCAGCGCTGACTTGTCGTTGCCGACCCCGACGACAGCGACGCGCACCTTTTCGATCACCGCGTGACGCTATCGTGTGATCCCGTGGGCAACGTGACGGTGGTGGGCGCCGGGGTGATCGGGCTGAGCATCGCCCATGAGCTGGCGACGGCCGGGCACACGGTCCGCGTCGTCGCGGACCGGGAGGCCGCGGCCAGCGTCTCCGGCGTGGCCGCGGCGATCTGGTTCCCGCACGACGTCGACCACTCGGACCGGGTGCTGGATTCGGCGGCGGTCACCTACCGGCGGCTGGAGGAACTGGCTGAGGACCCGCGCACCGGTGTGCACATGCGCCCGGGCACGGTGCTGTCCCGGCGGCCGGACCCGGACACGTCGTGGACGCGGGCCGTTCCGCGGACCGGCCCGGCCGATCCCGCCGCACTGCCGGCCGGGTCGACGGGTGTGCGCTGCACGGTTCCGCTGGTGGAGACCGGCGCCTATCTGGCCTGGCTGCGCGAGACCGTGACGGCGCTCGGTGTGCGTTTCCGGACGGCCGAGGTCGGTTCGGTCGACGAGGTGCTGCGAGCCGACGAGCCGGACGCGCTGGTGGTGGCGGCCGGGCTGCGGTCGGCGGCGCTGCTCGGCGACGACGACGAGGTCTTCCCGATCCGCGGCCAGGTGGTGCGGCTGGCCAACCCCGGTCTCACCGAGTGGCTCACCGACGACGACCACCCGGAGGGGCTGACCTATGTGGTGCCCCGCCGCGACGACGTGGTGTGCGGAGGCACCGGCGACACCGGCTCGTGGGACGAGCAGGTCTCGCCGGAGACGGAGGCCGCGATCCTCCGCCGGGTGATCGCCATGGTGCCGGAACTGGCCGGTCAGCCGGTGCTGTCCCGCGCGGTCGGCCTCCGTCCGGGCCGCCCCACCATCCGCCTGGAGGCGGTGCCCGGCCACGACCGCCCGGTGTTCGCCTGTTACGGCCACGGCGGCGCCGGTTTCACCCTGTCCTGGGGAGACGCCGCCCGCACTGCCGCTCTGCTGGCCTGAAATCCCGGCCGGGTTTCAGCCGGCCAGCATCGGGAGCAGGTAGTTGCGGGCGATGGCGCGCAACTGCTCGGCGTCGTCGAGGTCGACGACGCGACTGGGGATGGCCAGGAACGAGGCGGACAGCCGCACCCACACCTCGGCGACCAGGTCGACGTCGACGGTCAGCGGGATGGTGCCGGCGTCCTGCTCGCGGCGCAGCTGGCCGGCCAGGAACCGCTGCACGGTGGCGAGGGTCTGACCGCCGTCGGCGATCATCGACGGGATGAGCAGGTCGGGTTCGACGTCCATCAGGCCGCCGATGAGCGGGTTGCCCCGGATGGCCTGCAGGGAGCTGACGAAACCGAGGACCACGCGATCGGCGGCGGTGCCGGCCTGCCGTATCTCGACGCGGAACCGGTCGAAGTAACGCCGGAACTCGCGGCGGACGACGTGCTCGACCAGGGCGTCCTTGGTGGCGAAGCGGCGGTAGGCGGTGATCCGGGAGACGCCGGCGCGGCGGGCCACGTCCTCCATGGTGGAGCGCCGGATGCCCATGCGGCAGAACTGGTCGTGGGCGGCGTCGAGCAGGCGGACGGCGACCTCGTCGTTGTCACTGCCGGGGTCGGGGGTGGTCAGCGCGTCGGCGAGCGCTCGGCCCAGCAGCGAGTCCTGGGTCATGTGCACCCTCCCCGGTATTTGTTTACACCATCTGTATCAGAGTACCAACGAGCACCTCGTCATCGACAAAATCTGATTTCCGGCTTGTGAACGATGATTAACTTATGCTTCCATGCTGGTACATCGAAGCAGTTGGCGTTTCACCGTACCAATCCCGTCGGGGGCAGACCGAGCAGGAGCGAACGTGGAACCTCTGAGCAGGCGAAACATGTTGAAGGCAGGCGGCGCGCTCGGCGCGATCGGGGCCCTGAGCGCGGCGGCACCCGCGCGGGCGTGGACCTGGTCGCCGCAGGGCTCGGTCGCCGGACAGGGCCTGGGCGTCGACCCGCGCTGGGTGTGGGACCCGGAGGCCGACCAGCTGGTCGCCTCCCTCATCGACCGCGGCGAGGTCCCCGCGGTCAACGCGCTGCTGCGGACGTGGAAGAAGAACGGCCAGGCACTGCCGGCCGGGCTTCCCGCCGATCTGCGCGACTTCATGGAGTACGCCCGGCAGCTACCGTCCTGGGCCGACCCGCAGAAACTCGCCACGGCGGTCAAGTTCAACGAGAAGCGCGGCCTCTATCTGGGCGTCCTCTACGGACTCGCGAGCGGCATGATGAGCACGGTCATCCCCAAGGAAGCACTGGCCGTCTACTACTCGCAGGGCGGCGCGGACATGAAGGACCGCATCTCCAAGACCGCCAAGCTGGGGTACGACATCGGCTCCGTCAACGCCTATCTCCCCGAGGGCGAGATGATCGTGACGGCGGTGAAGACCCGCCTCGTGCACGCGGCCGTCCGGCACCTGCTCCCGCAGTCGCCCTACTGGACCAAGGTCGCCGACGAGGACATCCCGATCAGCCAGGCCGACATCATGGTCACCTGGCACAGCCTGCCCACCACGGTCATGCGCAAGCTGAACGACTGGAAGGTGCCGATCCCGGAGAACGAGTCGAGCGCGTTCCTGCACTCGTGGCAGGTCGGGGCGCACATGCTCGGCGTCAAGGACGAGTACATCCCGAACTCGTGGGCGCAGGCGAACTCGCAGGCCGACCAGGTCCTCGACCCGATCCTCAGGGCCACGCCGGAGGGCGTCAAGCTGGCCGACATCCTGCTCAACCTCGGTTCCTCGGTGGACGCCGGCATCCTGAGCAAGCCGATCCTCGGGGCGTTCACCCGGTTCATGCTCGGCGACGAGATCGCCGGCTGGCTCAAGATCGCGCGCGAACCGGTGTGGGACAACCTGCTCAAGGTCGCCTGGGGGCCCTTCGTGGCCGTACGCGAAGGATTGTTGCCCTTCCCGTTGGCGCCGAAGGCGTATTGGCTCTTCGACGAGTTCCTCCGCAAGGCGGCGCTGCTGTTCCTCAGCGAGGCCAAGCCGATCAGCATCGAGATCCCGGTCACCAACCGCCCGTCCTAGAAAGGAGATCGGCCATGGCTGAACTCAGCCGACGCAAGATGCTCCTGACCGGCGGGGCGATCGGTGCCGCGACCGCGATCGGGATCAGTGCCGCGGCCCGCGCGCAGGCGGCGAAGCCGTGGAGCAGCCAGTGGGACCCCGAGGCCGACCCGGTCTCCGCCCGGCTGCTCGACGAGGGTGTGGTGCCCCAGGTCAACAAGCTGCTGTGGAACTGGGAGCGCAACGACCAGCCGCTGCCCGCCGGGCTTCCGGACTACCTCGTCGACTTCATCGAGCGGGCGCGGCAGCTGCCGGAGTGGGCCGACCGCACCAAGCTGGAGAGGGCCGCCCAGTTCAACAAGTCGCGCGGCCTCTACCTGAACCTGCTCAACGGGGTCGGCGGCGGCATGCTCAGCACCGCCATCCCGAAGGAGGCGTGGTCGGTCTACTACTCCAAGGGCGGCGCCGACATGGAGGACCGGGTCGCCAAGACCAGCCTCCTCGGGTTCTCGGTCGGGTCGCTCAACGCGTACCGGCCGGACGGCGACTGCATCGTGCAGGCCGTGAAGACGCGACTGGTCCACGCAGCGGTGCGGCACCTGCTGCAGCAGTCGCCGCACTGGAAGTGGGGCATCCCGATCAGCCAGGAGGACATCCTCGTCACCTGGCACACGCTGCCCACGTACGCCATGCGTAAGCTCCGCGACTGGCAGGTGCCGATCACCGCCGCCGACTCGCAGGCCTACCTGCACGTGTGGCAGGTGACAGCGCACATGCTCGGCGTCCGCGACGAGTACATCCCCCAGTCGTGGGCCGCCGCGAACGCCCAGTCCGACGAGGTGCTGCCGCCCAACATGGGCCCGACCCGCGAGGGTGTCGAGCTCACCGACATCCTGCTGGGTCAGCTCGCCGAGCAGACCAGCCCGCTGAGCGTGAGCCGCCCGCTGGTCAACGCCCTGGCCCGTTACCTGGTCGGCAACCAGATCGCCGACTGGGACGGCATCAAGCGTGAGCCGTTCTGGGAGCCGCTGATCGCCACGGCGTGGCCGGCGCTGGTGAAGTTCCGGGAGAAGCTGATCCCGCTGCCGCTGGTGCCCGAGGTCGCGTGGGTGCTGGACGAGGCCGTCCGGCAGTACATCCTGCTGTTCCTCACCAAGGCCCAGGAAACCAAGATCGAGATCCCGACCATCAACCGGCCCGAGTGATGACGGCATCCCGCCGGCGTTTCCTGGGCTATGTGCTCGCGGCCCCGGTGCTGGTGGCCGCCGCCGATCTCGTGTCGGGCGAGTCGGCGGCGGCCGCCGATCTCACCGAACTGCTCGATCTCAACGACATCATGACCGCGGCCGCGCTGCCGACGTCCGGGTTGATCTCGATCGAGGTCAACCCGGACGGCACGGTGTCGTTCGCGCTGCCGCGGGCCGAGGTCGGGCAGGGCATCACCACCTCGACCGCGATGCTGATCGCCGAGGAGCTGGGCGTGCCCGTGCGGCGGGTGCGGGTCACGCTCGCCGACGCCCGGCCCGAGCTGCTGTTCAACCAGCTCACCGGCGCGTCGAACACCACCATCTCCACGTTCACGCCGATCCGGGTGGCCGCCGCGGTCGCCCGGCGGCGGCTCCTGGACGCCGCGGCGACGGAGTTCCGGGCGCCGGTCGGCAAGCTACGGATCTCCGACGGCGTGGTCCTCGGTCCGGCCGGCCAGACCCTGGACATCGGCAAGCTGGCCGAGGCGGCGGCCAGCCCGCGGACCCTGTCGGTGCCGGTGGAGCTCGCCGCGAGGGAGAACTTCACCGTCATCGGCAAGCCGCAGAATCGCATCGACGCGCTCGACGCGGTCACCGGCCGCAAGAAGTTCGCCATGGACCTGGCCGTGCCGGACGCGAAACCCACCATGCTGTGCCGGCCGCCGACCATCAACGGCAAGGTCGGCCTGGTCGACAACCTCGCCGACGTGCTGGCGATGCCGGGCGTCACCGACGTGGTCGCGATCTCCACCGGCGTGGCCGTGCGGGCCGGCACGTTCGGCCAGTGCATCGACGCGATCCGCGCGCTGCGGGTGACCTGGCGGGCCGGGACCGTCGAGGGGAAGTCCGACGCGACGGTGCTCAAGGAGCTGGCCGCGGCCGAGATCCCGCTCGGCCCGCGCCCGCTCACCCCGGTCGTGGAGGGGAAATTCACCTTCCACTTCCGCAGCAACAGCGCGGTCGAGACCAACTGCGCCATAGCGGATGTACGGCCCGGACGCGCCGAGATCTGGTCGGCGCTCAAGTCACCGATCGTCGCCAAGCAGACCATCGCCGCGAAACTCGGGCTCCCGGTGAGCGCCGTGACGGTGCACGTCACCGAGGGCGGTGGCTCGTTCGGCCGCAAACTGTTCTTCGACGCCGCGCTGGAGGCGGCCGAGGTGTCGCAGCGGATCGGCAAGCCCGTCAAACTCATGTGGCACCGCGCCGACGACTCCCGGCAGGGCCGCACCCATCCGATGGCCACGTCCCGGGTGCGGATCGCCTACGCCGGCAACACGGTCCTCGGGTTCGAACAGCGGCACACCAGCATCACCACCGACCTGGGACACGGCCTGGGCGAGCTGTTCACGGCGATGGCGGCGAAACTGCCGATCGGCGACGCCGCGTTCGCGCAGACGTTCTTCCAGTTCAGCCACACGTCGCCGTACCGGTTCGGGGTGCACACCCGGCTGCTCGCCGAGACCGGCAAGGGCTTCAACACCGGCAGTATGCGCAACGTCTACTCTCCCGACACGACCTGCGCCCGGGAGCTGATCGTCGACCAGGTCGCGGCCAGAATGGGTAAGGACCCGTACCGGTTCCGCCGGGACTTCCTGCGCGACGAACGGGCCCGCGCCGTGCTGGACCGGGTCGCCCAGGAGGGCGGCTGGGGCCGGACGCTGCCGTCCGGGGTCGCGCAGGGCATCACGTTCCACTCCGAGTACAAGGCGGTCAGCGCCTGCCTCGTGGAGATCGACTGCCGGCCCGCGACGGTGAACCGGCCGATCCGCGACGGCGTCGGAGGCCCACGCGTCACCAGGGTGGTCTTCGGCGTGGACGTCGGCCTGGCCGTCAACCCGCGCGGCCTGGAGGCCCAGATGATGGGCTGCGTCATGGACGGCATCGCGCTGGCCCTGACCTCCAGCCTGCACCTGCGCGACGGCCACTTCCTGGAGGCGAGCTGGGACAACTACTTCTACACCCGGCAGTGGAACGTACCCACCGACCTGCGGATCATCGTGATGCCCAGCGACTCCGACCAGCCCGGCGGGGCCGGGGAACTCGGTGTCGCCGCGTCGATGGCGGCGGTCGCCTGCGCGTACGGGCGGGCCACCGGCGCGATGCCGACCAGCTTCCCGATCAACCACGGGACACTGTCGTTCACCCCGAAACCGACGGTCCCGCCGATCCCCGCCTCGCCGACCGACGGAGGAACCGTTGCCTGAGCACACCTTTCGCGTCAACGGGCAGCGGGTGACCGTGGACGTCGCCGACGACGTACGCCTGCTGTGGGTGCTGCGCGACATCCTCGGCATCACCGGACCGAAGTACGGCTGCGGCATCAGCGTGTGCCGGGCCTGCACCAGCCACCTCAACGGGCGGGAGATCACCCCGTGCGCGGTGCCGGTCGGCACGCTCGGCCCGGACGACGAGGTCGTCACCATCGAAGGCCTGCCCGGCACGGTCGGTCAGGAGCTGCATCCGATGCAGCAGGCGTGGCTCGACCACGACGTGGTGCAGTGCGGCTACTGCCAGCCGGGGCAGATCATGGCGGCGGTCGCGCTGGTCGAACGGGTGGCGGCGGAGGGCCGCGAGATCACCGACGCGGATCTCGACGGCCTCCGCAACATCTGCCGGTGCGGGACCTACGCCCGGATCCGGGAGGCGATCAGGGCAGCGTCCGGTCGTTGACGAACCGGCCGGCACGTGAGCACACCGTGGGCGGGCATCGCCGTCAGGCGCGTTCCGTAGCCACGACCGGCTGACCCGGAGCGGTTCCCCGGCCGGGAACACGTAGCGGTGTCCGGTCGTACCCCATCACATTGTTGTCGCTCTGGATCAAGACCGGCCGGAGGCCGGGTCTTACGGTGTGGGCATGGACTTCTCACCCTCCGGGCGGGCCGCCGAACTCACCGAGGCGGTGCGGGCCTTCATCGCCGACGAGATCGCGCCGGTGGAACGCAACCTCGAGGAACGCGCCGCCCACGCCCGGCGGACCGGCGCGTCGCCCGGGTGGCAGGTGCCCGACGTGGTTCGCGAGCTGCGCGAACGGGCCCGCGCGCAGGGTCTGTGGAACCTGTTCCTGCCGGCCGGGCACGAGGGGCCGTACGCCGAGAGGTACGGCACACGCGGCGGCGCGGGTCTGAGCAACGTCGACTACGCGCCGATCGCGGAGGCCACCGGCTGGTCGTTCCTGGCGCCATACGTGTTCAACTGCAACGCGCCCGACACCGGGAACATGGAGGTGCTGCTGCGGTACGGCTCGGCCGAACAGCGCGAGCGCTGGCTCGACCCGCTGCTGGACGGCTCGATCCGCAGCGGCTTCGCCATGACCGAACCCGGTGTCGCCTCCTCGGACGCGACGAACATGCAGCTCACCGCGGTGCTGGACGGCGACGAGGTGGTACTCGACGGCCGTAAGTGGTGGACCACCGGCGTCGGCCATCCGGACTGCCGGGTGCTGATCGTGATGGGCCTGACCGACCCCGGGGCGCATCGGCACGCCCGGCATTCGATGGTTCTCGTCCCGATCGGCACGCCCGGGGTGAAGGTCGAGCGGATGCTGGACACGATGGGATTCCTGGACGAGCCGTTCGGGCACGGCGAGGTGTCGTTCACCGGCGTGCGCGTGCCGGCCGCGAACGTCGTCGCCGGGCCCGGTCGCGCCTTCGAGATCGCGCAGGGCCGCCTCGGACCGGGACGTGTGCACCACGCCATGCGCATGATCGGGCTGGCCGAGCGCGCGTTGCATCTGGCCTGCGAGCGTGGCCTGTCGCGGACCGCCTTCGGCAAACCGATCATGAACCTGGGCGGGAACCGGGAGCGGGTGGCCGACGCCCGGATCGCGATCAACTCGGCCCGGCTGCTGATCCTGCACGCGGCCTGGAAGCTCGACACCGGCGGTCCGATGGCGGCGCTGTCCGAGGTGAGCCAGATCAAGATCCTCGCGCCGAACGTGGCACAGCAGGTGATCGACTTCGCCATGCAGATCCACGGCGGCGCGGGCCTGTCCAGCGACTTCCCCCTGGCCGGGGCGTGGACGGCGGCCCGGGCCGTGCGGATCGCCGACGGCCCGGACGAGGTACACCGCGGGCTGGTGGCCCGACTCGAACTAGCGGCACATGGAGCCACTCGATGAAACGTGTTCTGATCACCGGCGGCGCGTCCGGTCTCGGTGCGGCCCTCGCCGCCCGGTTCGCCGAGCGCGGCGACCGGGTGCTCGTCACCGATGTGGCCGCGGGAGCGCCGCACCGGCTCGACATCACCTCGGAGTCCGACTGGGCGACCGCCCTGGAACGGGTCCGTGACGAGTTCGGCGGGCTGGACGTGCTGGTCAACAACGCGGGCATCGCCGCGGGTGGGCGCATCGACCGGCTCAGCGCCGAGCACTGGCAGCGGGTGCTGTCGGTCAACGTGCTGGGCGCGGTCAACGGCTGCCGCACCTTCACGCCGCTGTTCAAGGAGCAGGGCGCCGGCCACATCGTGAACGTGGCGTCAGCGGCGGGGCTGATGCATCCGCCGTCGATGAGCAGCTACAACGCTAGCAAGGCCGCCGTGGTGGCGCTGTCGGAGTCACTGCGCTACGAGCTCGGGCCGTGGGGCGTGAGCGTGTCGGTGGTGTGCCCGTCGTTCTTCCGTACCAATCTGGCGCAGTCGTTGTCCGGTGACGACCCGCAGATGGAGGCCGGGGCGGTACGCCTGATCAACGAGGCCCGGCGCGGCGCCGACGAGATCGCGGTCCGGGTGATCCGCGAGGTCGACGCTCGCAAGTTCCTCATCATTCCGGATTCCGACGGTCGTACGGCGTACCGCGCGAAGCGTTTCACCCGGTTCCTCTACGACCGGAAGATGTTCGCCCTCGGTGCCAAGCTACGCCGCGACGAGAAGACGGAGGCGGCTCGTGAGTAAGGGAGTCGTGCTGATCACCGGTGCCAGCGCCGGCCTCGGGAGTGAGATGGCCCGGCAGTTCGCGGCCCTCGGCTACGACCTGGCCCTCTGCGCCCGCCGCGTCGACCGGCTCGAGGCGCTGCGCGACGAACTGCCCACCAAGGTGGCGGTGAAGGCGCTGGACGTGACCGACGACGAGGCGGTGTTCACCGTGTTCCGGGAGTTCGCCGCCGAGTTCGGCCGCGTCGACCGCGTCATCGTCAACGCCGGGCTCGGCAAGGGTGCGCCGCTGGGCACGGGCCGCCCGGACGCCAACCGGGCCACCGCGAAGGTCAACTTCCTCGGCGCGCTGGCGCAGTCCGAGGCGGCGCTGGAGATCTTCCGCGCGCAGAAGCGCGGCCACCTGGTGATCATCTCGTCGATGTCGGCGCTGCGGGGCATGCGCAAGTCGATGACGACCTACGCCGCAACCAAGGCGGGGGTCGCCGCGCTGGCCGAGGGCCTGCGCTCGGAGCGCATCCCCGGCGTCGACGTGTCGGTCATCTATCCGGGCTACATCCGGTCGGAGATGAACGAGCACGTCAAGCAGAAGACGCCGTTCATGGTGGACACCACGACCGGCGTCCGCGCGATGGTCGCGGCGATCGAGAAACGCAAGACGAAGGCGTACGTCCCGGCGTGGCCGTGGGTTCCGGTGGGCGCGGCCATGCGGCTGCTTCCCCTCTCTGTCGTACGGAAGATGGCGTGACCACCCCGGTACGGGCCGAGGACGCGTTCGACGTCGCAGCGGTGGCGGCGTGGCTCGGCTCGGATCAGACGCCTGAGGTGCGGCAGTTCCGCGGCGGCGCCTCCAACCTCACCTACCTGCTGAAATACCCGGACCGTGAACTGATCCTGCGGCGACCGCCGGCCGGTCGTAAGGCAGCGACCGCGCACGACATGGCACGCGAGTACCGCATCCAGTCCGCGCTGGCGCCGGTCTTCCCGTACGTGCCGAAGATGATCGCGCTCTGCGAGGACGAGTCGGTGATCGGCTCGACGTTCTACGTGATGGAACGCGTCGAGGGCCGGATCCCGCGCAAGGAGCTCGGCGTCCACCTGCCGCCCGACCAGGTACGGCAGCTGTGCACGCGGGTGATCGACCTGCTCATAGACCTGCACGGCATCGATCCGGCAGCGGCCGGGCTCGACGGGCTCGGCCGGGGTGACGGCTACGTGGCCCGGCAGGTGGCCGGCTGGTCCGAGCGTTACCGCCGTGCCCGTACCCGCAATGTCGGCTCGTTCGAGAAGGTGATCCGCTGGCTGGACGCCAACCAGCCGCCCGACCGGGGCAGCTGCCTGATCCACAACGACTTCCGGTTCGACAACGTGGTCTTCGCGCCGGACGACCCGGCCCGGCCGATCGCGCTGCTCGACTGGGAGATGGCCACCATCGGCGACCCGCTGATGGATCTCGGCAGCTCACTCGCCTACTGGGTGCAGGCCGACGACGGATTGCTGTTCCGCGCCTTCCGGCGTCAGCCCACCCACACCCCCGGCATGCTCACCCGCCGCGAGGTCAAAGATCACTACCTGGCGCGTACGGGACTCGAGCTCACCCCGTTCCACCAGGTCTTCGGCCTGTTCCGCCTGGCCGGCATCGTCCAGCAGATCTACTACCGCTACCACCACCGCCAGACCCGCAACCCGGCGTTCCGTCATTTCTGGGTAGCGAGCCTGATGCTGGAGCGCCGCTGCCTGCGCATCATCCGCTCGGCCTGAGCCGGCGGGTGCCGGGACGTCCGGCCAGCATGCAGAGCACCGCGATCACCACCCAGGAACACGACGCGACGATGATCCACTCGCTCCGGGCGTCGGTCAGTTCCTCGGGCAGACGCGGGTCGACCAAGCCTTCGGGATCCCGTACGACGGTGACCCGCTCCCCGACCATGCCCACCGGATCGTCCAGCGCGTCGAACTCGCTCCCCGGCCGCCGTTTCAGCTCCCCCGGGATACGCCGCCCGTCCGGGCCGTCGAGGGTGGAGTAGCGATGCTGATCCTTCCCGGTGCCGTCACGCAGTGACACGACGGTGGCCGCCACCTGCTCGCCGCGCTGGGTGAGCACCGTCGCCCACAGTCCCGCGGTCGCCGCGGCCATGAGCACGGCGCTGAGCACACAGGCGGCGAGGAGCCAGCCCAGTCGAGGCGGCGGGTAGGCCACCAGCACGCCCGCCATCAGGCCACCCGCCGACAGCAGCATGACAGTGAGGACCACCATGTCGGACCGGATCCAGGTCGTCCCGCACACGGCGCCGACGACCCCCACGGCGGTGAATACCGCCAGGTAGCTCGCGCCCAGCGGGTTCACCCATCGAAAACCGCCGCGAGGCCGCATGAGGCGCAGCGTAGGCGTGGCGAACAAGCGAGACCGGACCGGCTCGCATCCGCTTCCGTTAATTGGGATGACATCCACCGCGCCGGATCGGAGACTTTTCGGGTGATCCTGAGCGCCGTCCTCCGCCGAGCACGTCCCCCGTCACGACTGGCCGGACGGTTGTCGCTGCAGTCGCTGCTCTTCGCGCTCGGCGAGGGCACGTTCATGACCGGGTCGGCGGTGTTCTTCACCCAGATCGTCGGGTTGTCGGCGGCGCAGGTCGGCCTCGGCCTGACCATCGCCGGGATCGCCTCGTTCCTGGCGGCGCTGCCGATGGGCAAGCTGGTCGACCGGTTCGGGCCGAAGCGGATGTGGGCGGTCAGCGCGATCGGCCAGGCCGCGATGTTCTCGGTGTGGCCCTTCATCACCGACTTCCGCGGGTACGTCCTGATGGCCGTCGGCATGGAGGTCATCGGCGCCCTCGGCCAGGCCGCGCACGGCGCGTACACCATCGACGCGCTCCCGCCCGAGGAACGGGTGACGTCGCGTGCCTACATGTATTCGGCGCTCAACGTCGGTTTCACCCTCGGGTCCCTGCTCGGCGGCATCGCGCTGGCGTTCCGCTCCAACGACGTGCTGCACGCGCTGCCCTGGTTCACCGCGGCGGTGTTCCTGGTCAACGCCGCCGCCGTCACCCGGCTGCCACGGGCCGCGCACGACAACCGTACGCCGATGGAACGTAAGGTGAAGATCCCCGGGCCGGGACCGCTGCGCAACGTCGGCTGGCTGCTCACGACGTTCTTCACCGGGGTTTTCTGGACCAATCAGGTGCTGCTCAACGTCGTGATCCCGCTGTGGCTGGTGGAGCAGACCGACGCGCCCCGGGTCCTGCTGGCTCTGCTGTTCGCCACCAACACGGTGATGTGCATCTTCCTGCCGATGGCGGCGGCCCGCGGCGTCACCGGAGTGTCGACCGCGCTGCGGGCGATCCGGTTGTCGTCGGCGTTCTTCGTGATCTCCTGCCTGATCACGCTGGCGACCCACGACACCGTCGGCTGGGTCACGATCGCGCTGGTCTGGCTGGGGCACGTGACCGTGACCGGGGCCGAGCTCTACCTCTCCGCGGCCACCTGGACGTTCGAGGCCGAACTGATGGATCCCCGCCAGCGGGGTGCCTACCAGGGCGTGGCCGAGATGAGTGGCACCCTCGGGAAGGTCTGGGCGCCGGCCGTGTTCACCTTCCTCGCGATGAACTGGGGTACCGCCGGCTGGCTGGTGATCGCCGGTGTCATCGTGGTGGCCACTGTCGGCATCCACCCGTCGACCCGGCTGGCGAGACGGTTCCTGGAGAGGCACGTACCGGCCGAGGATCTGGCCGACGCCCGCGTCTCCACCGGGACGTCGGCCGACTGACCCCGGTCACGGTCAGCCCGGCCTCGTGAGGAGTGGAGGACCACCATGACGTGCGGCGATCTCCACGAAACGGGAGTCCATCCGTTGGAAACAGTCCGCGATTAACCTGCGGACCAGCGCAGCACCATCGGACTATGTGCGCCCTCCGGGAGGGCGTTCGGGCACCTCAGGGTGCCGTGGAAGGGTGTCATGAATCTTCTCCTGCTGACTGACGGTCATCTCGATGTGTTGCCTGCACTGGATCTGCTGCCGCACGCCGTCCAGATCGCCTCCCGCGACGCGTGGGCCGAGGCGGCCAAGGGCCCGCACGTGGCCGCGGTCCTGGTCGACGCCAGCGAACAGTTGAACCACGCCCGCGCGACCTGCCGGCTGATCCGCACGAACGTACCCGATGCGCCGTTGATCGCACTGGTTCGCGAGGCCGGCCTGGTGTCCGTCGCCATCGACTGGTGCGTCGACGACTTCGTCCTGACGACCGCCGGGCCGACCGAGGTGGAGACCCGGCTGGGCATGGCGGTGAAGCGGCGCGGGGCGCAGACCAGGAACGGACCGGAACTGATCCACATCGGCGACCTGACCATCGACCCGCACAGCTACACGACCAGGCTGGGCGGCGAGTCGCTGGCACTGACCTACAAGGAGTTCGAGCTGCTCCGATTCCTGGCTCAGGAGCCCGGCCGGGTGTTCAGCCGCGACCAGTTGCTGCGTGAGGTCTGGGGTTACGACTACTTCGGCGGGTCCCGCACCGTCGACGTGCACGTCCGCCGCCTGCGGGCGAAGCTCGGACCGCGGTACGAGGCGATGATCGGCACCGTCCGTCAGGTGGGCTACAAGTTCGTCCTGCCCACGGCCGGAGGCTCCCAGCGAGCCGGCGACGCCCATGCCGACGCGCGGGCGGTCTACGACGACGGGATGCGGTCCCCGATGGACCGGACACCGATCACGTTCGGGAAGCCCCTGGTCAGGGCTACTTCGGAAAGACTTCGGTGATGAGGCCCTTGGTGCCGTCCAGCATGGCGTCCACCGCGTCGACGCTCTTGGGACTGACGCCTGAGGACTGCAGGATCGCGTCCTCGGCGATCTCCGGGTCGTTCGGGTCGTCGATCCATTTGCCGGTCATGCTGACCAGCCCGGACGCCTCGGAGACCACGGCGGCACCGCCGGCGATCGGCAGGGCCGGGACGAAACCGGCCATCGTGGCCGCGCCCGCACCCACCATGACCACGTTCGCGCCGAGCTGGACCCATTCGGCGACGTCGCCGACGGTACCGGCGGCGTCGCGGATCTGCCGCCAGGTGGACGGGTCCTGAGGGGCGCCGCCGCCGGCGGCCTCGCTGCTCTTGCGCTGGTCCCTGGCGTGGGCCTGCACCGTTGAGGCCGCCGACCGCATGGTCTCCCCGGCCGCGCGGAGGGCGGCCGAGTGCCGGCTCTGCCAGTCGTCGCGGAACATCCCGGCGTCACGGCCGGCCCACTGCACCGAGACCATCCGGCCACCGACCGTCCGGCCGATCGACTCGAGCGAGGCCGCGGCCGCCGTCAGGTCACGGGCCAGCGCCTCCAACCGCTCGACGTCGGCGCCCCACATCTCCATGTCCCTCCCCTGTGCCCGAGATCGATCAGCGGCTGGACGCCGACTCCTGCTCCTGCGCGTTGGTGGTGGCGACGCGGGAAGCGTCCTGCAGGGCCTGGGCGACGGTGGTGAGCTGCTTGACGTGGCCCTGCCAGTCGGACTCGAAGCGCTTCTTGTCCGGGCCCTCCCACGGGGTGTTGTGGACCTTGGCGGTGATCTGCTGACTCAGTCGCCGGATCTCGTCGGCGGCCCGGGTCATGTCGCCGGCCAGCTGCCGGACCTGGGCGATGTTCATTCCTGAGGTGATTCCGGCGGCCATCGGGCCCTCCCTGCGTCTCGGCTCACCGGCTCGGCCCCGGTGACTGGTGAAACCGTATGAGCGTGGCCGGATCCGCGGAATGGGGAGCACTCCCCATGGCCCTGCTCAGGACGGGCGAGCCGGCGTTCCCAAGGCGGGCGAGCCGGTCCTTCTCAGGGCAGGGCGACCTGCACGCGTACGGCCCGGCCGGACCGCACGTAGAGACCGCGCCCGGGCGGGAACTCGCCACGGCTGACCCGCGGCAGGTCGGTGCGCAGCACGGCGTCACCGTCGCTCTGGTCGGGCTGCAGGATGATGCCGTGCCGGGCCGTCTTGACGGCCTGCAGCAGCGGCCAGGAGCTGCCCAGCTGCGACGTGTCGCCCTCGGCGATCACACAGCCGCCGGACCGGGCGCACGCGGTCACCAGGTCCTGCAGATAGCTCTCGGCGCTCGTGGACAGGTAGTCGGGGATGCCCTCGACGATCACCGCGAACTCCTCCCCCGCCTCGGCCCGCTCGCACCAGGCACGGGCCAGCTCGATCACGTCGTCGTCGCCGGACGCGGCCGCCGTCCAGTCGGCGATCGACAGCGCGAGCGACCGGCGGCGACCGATGTGGATCATCGGCAGGCCGGGCCGGGCCCGGCGCAGCGAACGGACCAGGGCGGCCAGCACCGAGGATCGTCCGCTCTGCGGCGGGCCGGCCAGCACGAGCGGCTCGCCCGGGCTGAACCCGATCGGCGCCAGGGTGTCGTCGCGCAGGCCGAGGACCGGCAGGCCGTCGCAGAGCACCGGCAGCTCGTCGAGGGTGACGCGCAGCGGCAGCGTGCCGATCGGAGGGGCCGCCGCGACCCCCGAGACCCGCCACTCGCCGGCGAGCCGCTGCAGCGCGTACGACTGCTCGGCGAGGCTGGGACTGCGCCCCGGCACCGCGACCTGCGCCTCGTGCCCGCCGAGGAACCCGCGCCCGGGTATCGGATCCCGGCCGAACGAGTCCGGCCGCAGACCCGCCATGGCCAGGTCGTGTTCCTGCGCCAGCCGCAGCACGAGCTGCCGCTGCGAGGTGGACGTCAGCGCGGGCGGGGCCACACCGGGGCGGTCGGCCGTGGCCACCACGTGCACGCCGACCTGACGGCCGTCCTGCGCGATCGAGTGCAGCACGTCGAGCAGCCGGTCGTTCTCGTACGTGGCGCGGAACGTGCCCAGGTTGTCGAGCAGCAGCAGGATGCGGGGTTCGCCGGGGCGGCCGGCCCGGTCGCGGTACTCGGCGATCGTCCCGGCCTGGCAGGCCGCCCACCGCCGGGACCGCTCGTCGACGGTGTCCCGGAGGTGGCCGAGCAGGCGCACGGTGCGCTCGTGGTCGCCGGCCGCGATCACGGCGCCGACGTGCGGCAGCACGGCCAGTGGGGCGAGGCCGCCTCCGCCCAGGTCGAGGGCGTACACCTGCCAGTGGTCCTGGCCGGCGGCCTCCGCCCGCCCGGCCGCCACCGCGAGCGACCGCAGGGTGGTCGACTTGCCGCTGCCGCCGGTGCCGACGACGAGCATGGTGCCGTCCCGGTCCGGTGCGTACGCCGCGACCTCCCGGGTCTGCTGTTCCGGCAGGTCGAGCACACCGAACGGCAGGCGTCCCGCTTCCGGATCCGGATCGGCGAGGTCGAGGAGCGGGGTCAGCGGCGGCAGCCACGGGCGGCGGGGCTCCGGCAGGCCGAGCTTCTCCGCCGTGGCGCGGACGGCGTCGACCAGGCGCGTGATGTCGGTGTCGCCGTCGCGTACCGGCGCCTCGGTGTCCTCCGGCGGCTGCCACGGCACGATGGCGCCGAACCCGAGCGGCGCGATCGTCACCGTCGGCGCGGGTGGCGTGTCGGAGGTACGGCCGGCGACGTAGAGGGCCTGGAAGGCGGTGGTCCGGCCGGCCCCGGCCTTCGCCACCGCGCGCCCCGGCAGCCCGAGCGGGAACCGGGACGCCTGCGTCGACCCGATCACGTCGAGGCTGTCCTCGTCGTCCGCCATCCGCAACGCGACCCGCAGGTTCGTGTTCGCCCGCAGGTTGTCCTTGATGACGCCGGCGGGACGCTGGGTGGCCAGGATCAGGTGCAGTCCCAGCGATCGGCCGCGCTGGGCCACATCGATGACGCCGTCGATGAACTCGGGCACCTCCTGGACCAGGGTGGCGAACTCGTCGACGACGATGACCAGACTCGGCGGCGTACGGGGGTGGCCGGCCCGCTCCATCTCGGCCAGATCCGGGAACCCGGTCTCGTTCAGCAGCGACTCCCGCAGCCGCAGCTCCGCCTTCAGCGAGGTGAGAGCGCGGTTGACCAGGTGACCGTCGAGGTCGGTGACGAGCCCGACGGTGTGCGGCAGCCGCTCGCAGCCCTTGAACGCGGTGCCGCCCTTGTAGTCGACGAGCAGGAACGTGACCCGCTGCGGGCTGTAGCCGAGCGCCAGGCCGATGATCCAGGACTGCAGGAAGGCGCTCTTGCCGCTGCCGGTGGTGCCGCCGACCAGCGCGTGCGGACCGTGTTCGCGCAGGTCGAGGCTGAACGACGAGCCGGGCAGCACCCCCACGAGGGCGCGCAGGCCACCGGCGCGGCGGCGCGGGCCCTGACCGGCCAGCGAACCGCTCTCGGCCCAGCGCTCGGCCAGCGCCTCGCCGTCGAGCAGGTCGCGGATGCCGGGCTGGTCGAGGTACGGCGCGCTGCGCGGCAGCTCCTCCTGGCCGTCGTCGTACTCGTCGGCCTCGACGAGCGGGGCCAGCCGCCGGGCGAACGACTCGGCGGCGTCGGCGGTGACCCCCTCGACGACGACCCCGGCCATCTGCTCGCCGGTCCGGGTGTCACCGAACACCGCGCTGCCGGCGGCCAGCTCCAGGAATTGGCGGCAGGCGGCCGGCAGCCGGGTACGCAGCCCCGCCGTCCAGATCAGGTGCACGCCGACCGGGCCGCCTCGGGCGACAACGGCGAGCAGCCGGCCCCGGTCGACGGGTGCGCCGTCGTCGACGACGACCACGACCGCGGGCAGGTGCCCGGTCCGCTCCTCGCCGCGCCGGTCCTCGATCAGCTGCTCCAGATGGGCGACGACCATCTCGCACGAGGACGAATCGGCACCCAGCACGGTCGGTGCCGGCGTCCGGCCGACGGTGTGCGGGACCCAGCGCAGCCAGTTCCACTCGGCGGCGGCCGAGGCCGGTGCCAGGGCGGCGACCCGCACCTCACCGGGTGCGTGCAGGGCCAGGACCTGCACGAGCAGGCCGCGGACCACGTCGTGCCGCCCGTCGCCGCAGACGCCGAGTCCCGAGGTGTCCGGCAGCGCGGCGGCCAGCGGGACCTCGCTGATCATGGTCAGCCCGGCGAGCGTGGCGGCGGTCTCGGCGGTCAGGGCCGCGTCGCCGGAGCCGCCCGGAGCGATCGTCCAACGGCTGCGGCTGGGCCGCGTGGCGAGCCCGAGCCGTACGTGGAGGAACCGCGGATGTCCCGGCCGGCGGCTCCACAGCAACGGGCTGCGGTCGAGTGCGGCATGCGACGCGTCCCCTGCCGACGGGTGCTCACCCCGGCGCGCGGCCTGCTCGGTCCGCTGGGCCTGGGCGGCACGGTCGCACAGCGAGCGGACCCGGGCGCGGTAGGCCTCGGCCGCCTTGCGGAACGAGCGCCGCGCCGACATCCACGACTCCAGCACCCCGGCGATCAGAAACAACGGGCTCAGGGCGAGGAAGAGTACGGCCAGCAGCTGCCGGCTGAAGAACCAGAGCACGCCACCGAGCAGGATGGGCACGAGGATGCTGAGCCACGGGACCGCGAGCCGGTTCTCCCGGCCCGGCGGCGTGGGAAGCTCCTCGCTCAGACCGGCGAAGGCCGGTTCCAGCACCGGTGAGCGGATGACCGTGACGACCGGCGACGACACCTCCGCCGGCCGCGCGCCGGACCGGCTCACCCGGAACTCGGTGTCGCCCAGCATCACCACGGTGAACTCGTTGATCACCGCTCGGGTGACGACCACGCCGTCGACCTCGACGCCGTTCGACGAGTTGAGGTCACGGATCTCGATCTCGTCGCCGACGACCACGACGGCGTGCCGCTTGGAGACGAGAGGATCACGCAGCCGTACGTCGCAGCGGGTCGCCCGGCCGACGACGGTCTCGCCCGCGGGCAGCAGATGCTCCTGGCCGGCGTCCGGTCCGCGCAGCACGGTCAGCCGTGCCGAGGCAGCCGGTCCCGTGTTGCCGGGAGCGTGCTGGCCGTATCGCTGAAGGGTCACCGACGTGCCGGAGACGATGCCCGCACCGGCCATCGGCGCGCCCGCCGGCACGGGCCGCCACCGGCCGCCGACCTGGACCGCGAGGGTGACCGGCCCGGCCGGTGCCTCGGACGGCCGCATCGCCCGCAGAGTGCCCGCCACGTCGGCGACGGTCGCGCCGCTCTCGTACGAGATCAGGACGTCCTCCGGCCGGGCACGACCGTGTACCGACAGCTTCAGATCCACCTGTCGATCGAACACGGCGGCCCGCGCGCGCGGAATGGGGAGAACTCCCCATCGGCCCTCGGGCGATCAGGCCAGGATGCGCGGACGCGCGAGGCGCTCGGCGATCAGGTCAGCGGTCGAGGAGGGCGAGGTGTTCGGCGGTCACCCAGCGGGCGGCCAGGGCGTACTCCACGAGCCGGGCCCGGCGGCCACCGGCGAGTTTGTCCGGGCCGCCGTGCAACCCTTTGACGCCCAGCTTGGCGAGCTTGTCGCACACGTTGTCGATCTTGCGGTTGAAGCGGGTGAGCGGCCACCCGAGCCGTTTGGCCGCCTCCTCCGAGGTGGGCAGCACGATCTGCCCCCACCCCTCGCGGCGCAACGACGGCTCCGCCAACGCGATGATCATGAGCAGCTGGTCCGGGGTGAACTCGACGTTGCCGATCGTCATCGTGCCCTCGGCGGTCGGGATCGGTGACACCGCGGGGGTGAATTGCGGGTCGCCGAGGACGACCTCGAACTCGTACGTGGTCGGCCCGGCCGTGAACCGCACCAGCGTCCGCTCCACCACCAGCGGAATCGCGGCTCCCGGCGCGACCCAGGCCTGCAACCGTCCGTCCGGGTCGCTGACGGTGGCCGAAATGCGGCTACCGATGTTGGTGAGCCACCAGAGACCATGGCGCCGATCTAGCGTGAGGAAGTTGCGGTGCAGGTACGGATTGTCGTCCAGGGCGAGGTCGCCCTCCCGGCCGACACGGAACGGGGTGGTTTCGGACAGGGGAAGCGTCTCCCCGCAGAACTCGACACTGTCCATGTCACCGGCTTTCCCGTCGGGGAGGCTCGAGATGGCTGCTGAACGACCGCTGGGTTCACGATATGTGCTCGGCGCGCTGCTCGGTCGCGGCTCGACCGGCCGTGTCTACCGGGGCCGGCGCCTCGCCGACGACCAGGACTTCGCCGTCAAGGTCCTGCGTGACGACTGGTCGGACGACGACGAGATCCTGCAGCGCCTGTTCCAGGAGAAGCGCCTGCTCGAGGCGCTCAGTCACCCGAACGTGGTGACGGTCGCGGACCTGGTGATCGACGACGGCCAGGCCGGCATCGTGATGGAACTCATCGACGGCGGCAGCCTCAGGGCGCTGATGAAGGCAGGCCCGCTGACCACCGCGCAGGTCGCGGCCCTCGGACACCAGATCGCCGAGGCCCTCGAAGCCGCGCACGACGCCGCGATCGTCCACGGCGACGTCAAGCCGGAGAACGTGCTGGTCGCCACCACCGAGCCGGACCTCACGGTCAAGCTGACCGACTTCGGCGTGGCACGGCTCGTCGACGCCACCGCGTCCAAGAGCGTCGCCCGCGTCGGAACGCCCAGCTACATGGCGCCCGAACTGATCACCGGTGAGCCGGTGGGCCGGGCCAGCGACGTCTACTCGCTGGGCGTGCTGCTGTACGAGGCTCTGGCCGGACGGCCGCCGTTCGCGGCCGACAATGTGCAGGCGCTGTGGCACGCGCACACCGCGACCGCGCCCGAGCGCCCGGACGGTGTCAGCGACGCCTGGTGGACGCTGCTGGAGCCGATGCTGGCCAAGAACGCCGCCGACCGGCCGGACGCCGCCACGGTCGCCGCCGCCCTCGAAGGACGCACCGAGCCCGACGTCGCCGGCCTCGCCGTGATCGCCTCCGCCGTCTCCTCCGCGGGCGAGGAGACTCTGCTGCCGGAGGACTCGTTCACCGGCCACGACACGCTGCTCAAGGACCGGCCGGCACCGGTCGAGACACCGGCCGCGCCCGCGCCCCGGCGACGGATCAACCGGTTCGCCGCCAGCGGTGCCGCCGCCGCGATCCTGCTGGCCGCGGTCGGCTCGCTGGCCTGGACGAACGGGTGGGCGTCCGCCGGCACGGCCGCCGACGACAAGACCGTCGCCGCGCCCGCCTCGGTGCCCGCGAGCAGCGCCACGACCTCGGCCGCGCCGTCACCGTCCCCGGCGGTCTCCCCCACTCCGGTCCCGTCGTCCGCCGCGGCTCACCCGTCGCTGCCTCCGGCGGCGCCCGGTCAGACCACGGTGGTCGTGGTTCCCGGCGGCGCCCCGGCCACGACCCGGGAGGCTGCCGGGGCGACCACCGCACCGAAACCGGCCAGCACCACGAAGAAGGCGGCGGCACCGGCCGACACGACACCGCAGTGCAAGGCCGCGTCGAACTCGGGCGGGCTCGACATCGGCGAGGAACTCAACAACTCGGGCGGCCCGAACTTCGTACCCAAACCCTGCACTTCGATCTGGATGACGCTCACCGAGGTGCACTACATCACCTACGCGAAGGCGTGCCTGGAGAACAGCGGCGGAACCGACATCCGCTGCGGCGGCTGGGTGTACCTCAACGACAACGGGGCCTGGAACCGGCTGCTCACCGGCGTGGAACCCGGCGACCGGTGGCAGCTCTACCTGAAGGCACAGGGTCCCGGCTACGTCGGATTCAACTTCAGCGGATGATCCGGTACGGACGCGCGTAGCGCCGCCGCCAGCCACTCGAACGGGTACTGCTCCGGCGGGGTGCCGTTCACCGCGGTGACCAGCGCCATGTAGCGGTCGTACGGCGACTCCGGGTCAGGCGGTGTGCGGTCCCACTCCGCGCCGGCCAGCATGTGGTCGGCGGCCTGGATCCGGAACTCCGGGGTGTCCGGCATGCCGGGGCTGTCCGGCGTGGCGAAGATGCCAGTCAGCCAGCCGATCCACCGGTCGGCGATGTCGCGTGCCCGCGCCGAGTCCGGCGCGACGCCTTCCCGTGCCGCGTCCATCACCGCCTGGCCGATCGGTTGGGCCGCTTCCAGGGCGTCGAGCATCGGCGAGGCGGTCATCAGCGGTCCGGCTCCGGTGGTGCAGATCTCGTGCAATTCATGGCGTACGGCCGAACGTGTCCCGGCGTCGCTGACCAGCTCGGCGAGCTCGATCCACGCCTCCAGCTGGGCGGCTGTGGGGTGGTCGGGCAGTTCCGGCCGGGCCGCCCGCCACCACTCGAGCATCCGCTCCGGCGGCTCCCAGCCGGTGGAGACCTCGGTCCAGAACTCGTCGATCAGCCGGTCGCGTTCCTCGTCGGACATGCCGACCAGCCGGTGCATCAGCGTCACCTGCTCGGCGGTCGAGTCCTGGCGCACGATGGCCGACAGCACCGCGCGACGGCTGCGCAGGCGTGCCTCCTGCTGTTCGAGCAGGGCCAGGTGGGTGGCGGCCAGCTCGGACAGCGTCGCCTCGCCGCCGAGCACCCGTCTCACATCCTCCAGACCCGCGTCGAGTTCCCGCAGCGTGCGAACCAGTTCGAGGCGGGCGATGGCCGACACGTCGTACAGGCGGTGCCCGGCCGGGGTGCTGACAGTGGGCGCGACGACACCGGCATCGGCGTAGTACCGGACGGCACTGACGCTCAGACCCGTCCGCCGGGCGACGTCCCCGATGGCGTAGAGCTCGTTCATTTCCACGACGCCACTATGCGATCTCAAGCCGCTTGAGATGCAACCACCCGGACGCTGCGGATCCCTCAGGAGGACGTGACCGAGACGTTGTCGAAGGCGGCCGCGGCGTTGTAGACACGCACTCCGGACGAGCCCGCGGCGTACGTACCGTCGGTGATGTTGATTTTGGGGTTGGTCATGTCGTTGACGTAGACCTTCAGCGTCGAGCCGGTCGCTTCGACGCGCAGGCGATAGCGCGTGCCCGGGGTGATGGTCATCGGCGCGGCGCCCAGCCGGGTCCAGTTGTTGTTCGCCTTGCCGAGGATGACCTGGCCGGCCGGGGTGATGCCGGCGTAGTAGCCGCGATAGGTGTCGGTGCCGGCGCCCGCGGCGGTGGCCCGGAACACCAGGCCGGCGTCTCCCGCGCCGGAGGTGACGGTGACGTCCGCGTCGAGGACCGCGTTCGTGTGGTTGTCGGCCAGCAGGGACTTGCCGCCGTAGGAGTGCCCGGCCCGGTACTGCCCGCCGGAGGCCGTCCAGGAGCCGCCCCAGGTCTTCCAGGCGATCGCGTTGTTGTCGTCGAAGTTGTCCCGGACCAGCATCTTGACCCGCTCGATGGTGCCGTCGGCGGCGAAGTTCATCCGGTCGTACGCGAGGTATCGGGCGTTGCCGTCGGTCTCGTTCAGCGGCCGGCGGTGGTAGAAGGTGTACCAGGTGTCGGTGCCCGGAATGTTGAGGGCCGAGTTGTGGCCCGCGCCCCGGGCGACGGTGGCGTCCTGCGCGAGGATCTTGTCGAGGCGGCGGAACGGGCCGAGGGGCGAATCGGCCATGGCGTACGCGACGGAGTAGTCGGGGCCGGTCCAGCCGCCCTCCGACCACATCAGGTAGTACTTGCCGTTGCGTTTGAGCATCTGCGGGCCCTCGACGTACCCGGCCGGGGTGATCTCCTTGAAGACGCTGCCGTCGGGGAACGTGCCCAGGCTGGTCATGTCGCTGTTCAGCTTCGCGACGTTGGCGTGACCGTGCCCGCCGTAGTAGATGTAGGCCTGACCGTCGTCGTCGATGAAGACGTCCTGGTCGATCGGCTGCGCGCCGTTGACGAACCGGTCGATCAGCGGCCGGCCGATGGCGTCGGTGTACGGCCCCTCGGGCCGGTCCGCGACGGCCACGCCGATACCGCCGAGCTGGGTGTCGTTCTGGATGTCGTTCGCCGCGAAGTACAGGTAGTAGCGGCCGTTGCGCTGGATCGGGGCGGGCGCCCACACCGCGTATCTCGCCCAGGCGACGTTCGCGGTGGTCAGCACGTTCGGGTGTTTCGTCCAGGTGACCAGGTCGGCGGAGGAGAAGGCGTCCAGGTACGTCTGCTCGGCGTAGCTACGCGAGGAGGTGGGGAACACCCAGTACCGGTCGTTGTAGACGGCCACGTCGGGGTCGGCGTACCGGCCGTCGACGAAGGGGTTGCCCGCGACCGCGGTCGGATAGGCGGGCGGTGCGGCGAGTCCCGGCCCGCTCAGCATGGCGACCAGGACCACGGCGATTGACTTCACGATCTCCCCCATCGACATCCACTGATGACATTGAGGGTTGTCTACTGGCGAATCTCAACAACGTCAAGAAGTTCGCTCTACTCAGGTCGAACTTTAGCTCTAACAGGCAAAAGTCGAGGAGTGGTGGCGCGCACCCCAGAAGGGTGCGCGCCACCGTCCGTCAGAAGTCGTCCGGGGTACGGATGCGGTCGCGGATCCAGGCACCGGCCGGCTTGAGGCGGGCCGTGCCCGAGTACGCCCCGGCCGCGCAGGTGCCCTCGGTGAAGACCGCGCCGGAGCGCATGTCGTCGGAGTAGTTCCAGTTGACCCAGCTGACCTTGTTCTGGGCCATCAGGTCGAGGTACTGCTGGGCGCGGGCGAAGTTGTTGCCACCGTCGCCGGTGGCCTCCTGGGTGCCGAACTCGGTCACGAACATCGGCAGCTTGCTGATCGCGTCACGGAACGTGTTGAGGTAGTAGTCGTCGTGCGAGGCGGCGTAGAAGTGGAACGTGTACATGATGTTCGTGGCGTTCACCGGGTTCGCCAGGATGCGCGACACGCCCTGACCGTCACCGGAGGCGCCCAGCGACGACCAGTCCTCGGTGCCGACCAGCACGACGCCGTCGGAGTCCTGGGCGCGAATCACCGGGATGATCTGATCGGCGTACGACTTGATGGCCGACCAGTGCACGTCGCTCGGCTCGTTCGCGATCTCGTACAGAATGTTGGTCTTGTCCTTGTTCTTCGCGGCGATCTGCTGGAAGAACGTCTTGGCGCGAGCCAGGTTGAAGTTGGGGTCGCCGGGGCTGAGCATGTGCCAGTCGACGATCGCGTACATGCCGCGGTCGTAGGCCTTCTGGATGTAGTCGTTGACCTTGGCGGTGAACCCGGCCGGATCGGTCTCGTAGCCACCCTCCTGGATGTACATCGAGATCCGCAGGACGTCGGCGCCCCACTCCCGGGCCAGCACGTTCAGGGAGTTGTCGTTGACGCAGTTCGCGTACCACTGCAGGCCGTGGGTGCTCATGCCACGCAGCTGGATCGGCTTGCCGATGGAGTTGCAGAGCTGCCGGCCGCAGACCCGGAGCTGACCGTTGCGGGCCAGCGGGGTGGCGCCGGGGATCGGGGTGGTGACCGACGTCGACGGGGTCGGCGACGACGGGGACGGGGACGGGCCGGTGGTGCCGGTGCAGGACACGCCGTTCAGCTTGCACCCGGTGGGCGCGCCTGACCCCGTACCGAGGAATCCGAATTTGACCGAGGCTCCGGGTGCGATGGTGCCGTTCCAGGACCGGTTGGTGAACGTGTGGTGCTGGCCGGAGCTGGTGAGCAGAGCGTCCCAGTAGGAGCCGACGCCGGTGCCGGACGGCAGGTCGAACTCGACCTTCCACGAGGTGATGGCGGACGAGCCGCCGTTGGTGATCGTGTACTCGCCCTGCCAGCCCGAACCCCAGTCGGATGTCTTGGCGAAGGTGGCGGTGGTGGCGGCCGCGGAGGCCGGATTGACGGCGAACAGAGCGAGGCCGGCGGCCACTATGACCGCGGCCATGGACAGGAGAAGGGAACGGTTGCGGCGCAAGGGGGAACCTCCGCATAGATCGACGGAGGGCTAATTATTAAGTAGCTTTACAGTCTTGTCCAGCGCCGCGCCAACGCTGACTCGCCCGGTAGGCCACCGCCCGGACGCCGTGCAGCAGACCGGTCGGATACAGGTCCGGCGACGAGTTGCGGATCGGGTCGAAGGCCAGCGCCGCGTCGGTGTCCCGGGCCAGCAGGTCACCGAGGCGCACCCGGCCGAAAGTCTGCACTCGGTCGGCCCGGACGGCGTACAGCAGCAGGTCGGCGGGCCTCTGCCCGAGCCGCTCGACGTCGTCGCCCACCGGCGTGCCGTCCGGGTCGGGCCCGGCGGCCAGATAGAGCCGGCCCATGCCGGCCCGGTAGGCGGCGATCGAGCCGTACATCGCGTCGAACGTGCGGCGAGGCATCGGCACCCGGCGCCCCCAGCGGCCCGGACCGACCGTGGAGAGCAGCAGGTCGAAGGGCCCTTCCGGCCGGGGGATGCGGATGGCGATCCCCCGCACGTCGGCCCGGCCCCGGCGGGTTCCAAGACCCTTCGACAGTCGTACGACCACCGCGTACCGCCCCGGCCGGTCGATGAACTCGGCCCCGATCGCTTCCGGACAGCCCCAGATTTCCAGCTCACCGGTCATCGAGCGGCCGAGTGGATGGAGGGCGCGCTGCCGCCGGGCCCGGGCCAGGCGTACGCCGAGAGCGGCAGCGACAGCGATCCCGACCAGTGGTGTCCAAGTCATGCCCGCCTTCTTCCCCGCACCCGCCGGTTGATGCGCGGGCTCAGGGACGGGCGTCAGAAGGTGGCCCACCGTACGGCCGCAACGGATCCGGTTTGCTCGATGACGTACCCGTTGGCGGCCGCCCACCGCCGGGCCGCCTCCGCCAGCAGCGGGGTGCCCGCGTTGAGATAGTCCGTCGCGATCTCCTTCGTCCCGTGGGCGTCGAGCAGCGACGCGAGCCTTTCCTCCGAGCCTGGCGCCCCCACCTTCACCGCTAGGCAGACCAGGCTGCGGTGCTTCGCGACACGAAGGGCGACCCGGACGAGCGCCGGGTTGTACAGGCGCGCCGGCGTCCGCTGCAGGGAGTCGTAGAACGGTCGCGCCTTCTCACGGTCGCGCCAGCGGCAGCCGATCAGGTGCGGCAATGTCTGCTCCAGGAGGCGCTCCACAGCGACGAGGTCGACCATCTCGGCGGGCGTGAGACCGTCGTTGTTGCGCAGGTTCTCATCGGCACCCAGCGCCACCAGGCGGGCCACCGCATCCTCGCGACCGGCATGCCAGGCCAGATGCAGCGCCGAATCGCCGTCCGGATTCTGCAGACCGACCTCCTCGGGCGCCACCGCCCCGTCCACCATGGCGGCCACCCGTGCACGGAGTTCCTCGTCCCGGCGGCGACGTTCGGCGGTCGCGCGTTCGGCCGCCGCCAACCGGTGAAACCCCATGATCGTCACCACGACCGCCGCCATCACGACCGATCCCATCACCACCACGAGGACGATCTCCAGCCACATCGGTTCATTGAATCAGGCGAATGACTTCACAACGCACGTAACACGGTGGACACACCATTGAACTGGGAGCGCTCCCATGTAACGATGACGGTCACTTTCCGTGCGAGGTGGGAACCGCCAATGTTGAAGAAGATCACCGGTGTCCTGACGGCCGCCGCGCTCACCGCCGGCCTGCTCTGGGTCGCCATCCCCTCCGACGCCGCGGCGGCCCCGCCGTACCGCTACGGCGAGGCGCTGCAGAAGTCGCTGCTGTTCTACGAAGCCCAGGTGGCCGGCAAGAAGCCTGCCTGGAACCGGGTCTCCTGGCGCGCCGACTCGGCGATGGCCGACGGCGCCGACGCCGGGCTCGACCTGACCGGTGGCTGGTACGACGCCGGCGACCACGTCAAGTTCGGCCTGCCGATGGCGTTCACCACGACCATGCTGGCCTGGGGCGCCGTGGAGAACCGCGACGCGTACGCCTCCTCCGGGCAGTTGACCCACCTGCTGAACAACCTGCGCGTGCCCAACGACTACTTCATCAAGGCGCACCCGTCGGCCGACGTGCTCTACGGGCAGGTCGGCAAGGGCGACGACGACCACAAGTGGTGGGGTCCGGCCGAGGTCATGCCGATGGCGCGTCCCGCGTACAAGATCGATGCGACCTGTGGCGGCAGCGAGCTGGCGGCCGAGACGGCGGCCGCGATGGCGGCCAGCTCGATGGTCTTCCGGCCCACCGACGCGGCGTACGCCGACACCCTGCTCACGCACGCCAAGCAGCTGTACTCGTTCGCCGACCGGGTGCGCAAGATGTACCACGAGTGCATCACCGACGCGACGGCGTTCTACAAGTCGTGGAGCGGCTACGCCGACGAGCTGGTGTGGGGCGCGATCTGGCTGCACCGGGCCACCGGCGACGCGTCCTACCTGGCCAAGGCCGAGGCGGGGTACGACGCACAGGGCAACGAGAACCAGACCAGCACCAAGATGTACAAGTGGACGATCTCCTGGGACAACAAGCAGTACGGCAACTACGTGCTGCTGTCACAGCTGACCGGCAAGCAGAAATACCTCGACGACGCGAACCGCTGGCTTGACTGGTTCACCGTCGGCGTCAACGGTGAGAAGGTGCGCACGTCACCGGGCGGCATGGTCGTCGTCGACTCGTGGGGCGCGCTGCGCTACGCGTCCAACACCGCGTTCGTGGCGCTCGTGCACAGCGACCACCTCACCGACGCCACCCGCAAGCAGCGCTACCACGACTTCGCGGTGCGGCAGATCAACTACGCCCTCGGCGACAACCCGCGCAGCTCCAGCTATGTGATCGGGTACGGCGACAACTCACCCAAGAACCCGCATCACCGTACGGCCCACGGCTCCTGGTGGGACAGCCAGCAGGTTCCCGCCGAGACCCGGCACGTGCTGTACGGCGCGCTGGTCGGCGGCCCCTCGTCGCCGGACGACAAGTACACCGACAGCCGTGGCGACTACGTGATGAACGAGGTCGCGACCGACTACAACGCCGGGTTCACCTCGGCCGTGGCCCGGCTGTACGGCGAGTTCGGCGGGGCGCCGCTCACCGGGTTCCCGGTCGCGGAGAAGCCCGACATCCCGGAGCTGTCGGCCGAGACGACGATCATGCAGAACGAGACCCGGTCGACCGGCGTGAAGGTGGTCGTCTACAACAAGTCGGCGTTCCCGGCCCGCGCCCTGACCGCCGGCAAGTTCCGCTACTACTTCACCCGCGACGACAACTCGGCGTTGCAGGTCAGCTCCCCGTACACCCAGGGTTGTCCGGGTCCGACCGCGGCCAAGCAGCACTCCGGTGACATCTGGTACGTCGAGGTGGACTGCACCGGCTACACCATCGCGCCTGCCGGGCAGTCGGCGCATCGGATGGAGGTGCAGCTCAAGATCGGTGTGGCCGAAGGCGGCACGTGGAACCCGGCGAACGACCCGTCCTACCAGGCGGCGGCCGGACCGAACGCCGGTGTGCCGCTCTACGACGCGGGCAAGCTCGTCTGGGGCGCGGAGCCGGGCGGCACTCCCCCGTCACCGTCGCCGTCGACCTCCGTGTCGCCGTCGGTGTCGGTCTCGCCGTCGGTGTCGGTCTCGCCGTCGGTTTCGGTGTCGCCGTCGGTGTCGGTCTCGCCCTCGACGTCACCGGCCGCCGGTTGCAAGGTCGCGTACAGCGCGAACAGCTGGAGCGCCGGCTTCACCGCCACCGTGACGATCACCAACGGCCCGGCCGCCCTGACCAACTGGAGCCTGGCCTTCGCCTACCCGGCCGGCCAGAAGGTGACGCAGGGCTGGTCGGCGGTCGTCACCCAGTCCGGCACGCAGGTGACCGCCACCAACGCCGCGTGGAACGGCGGCCTGCCGGCCGGCGGCACGGCGAGCTTCGGGTTCAACGGCACCCACACCGGCTCGAACCCGTCGCCCACCTCGTTCACCCTCAACGGCTCGGCCTGCACCACGGCCTGATCCCCGGCTGCCGGCCGTCACCCACCGCCTCGTGGGTGGCGGCCGGTATCACCCCTGCCCGGCGTGCTTCGCGCCGGCGGCGGCGGAGGCGCCGAGACTGGGCGCGGGCAGCGGCTCCCCCGCCGTGACGGCCGCCGACCAGGTGGCGGTGTCGGCCACGGCCGCGAGGTTCGAGTTGAACAGCGCCATCAGCGACGTGTGGACGGTCTTGGCGTCGGTGAAACCGGCCTCGTTGGCGATGTGGATGGCGCCGGTGGCGTCGGAGAGCACCTCGGCCGCGAAGCCGTGGCTCTCCGCCTCGACGGCCGACGCGAGGATGCAGTTGTTCGTCATGTACCCGGCCAGAGTGACCGTGTCGACGCCCTGATCGCGCAGCCACGCCGCCACATCGGTACCCGCGAAAACGCTGCTGAACTGTTTGACCACCGACTTCCATTCATCGGTACGCCGAGACGCGACCTCCGGATGCAGCAGATAGCCGGGCCGTGTCGGGTTGAACACGGGCGCCTGGTCGCCGGCCGAATGCTGCACCACGACCACGGGCACACCCGCGGCGATGGCGGCGTCGATCGCCGCGGTGATGCGGGGCAGCGAGTCGGCGTGCGGCGGGTACTGGATCTCCAGCAGACCGCCGAAGTACTCCTGCTGCACGTCGACGAGGATGAGTGCGCGCTTCGGGGTGCTCATGGTGCTCGTTCTCCTTCGGTCTCGAACAGGCGACACCTAGAGTCTGCTGACGGCGGACCGCCCCGACCACTGGCACAAGTGCAGCGTTACGATGGAATCGTGCCAGTGTCCATCGCCGTGTACGCGTTCGACGGCATCACGATGTTCCACCTCTCCGTGCCGCAGCTGGTCTTCGACGAGGTCACCCGGCTCGGCCTCGCCGACTGGAACACCGTGCTGTTCGCCGACCGTGCCGGATCGGTGCGCACCGCGGAGGGCTATCCGATAGGTGAGGTACGCGGACCGGCCGTGGCCGAGAGCGCCGACATCGTGGTGGTCCCGTCCTGGTTCGAGGACGGCCGGGCCACCGGTGAAGCACTCCGGCACCTCCTGACCAGGGCACACGACCGCGGCGCCACGGTGGCCGGACTGTGTCTCGGCACGGTCGCGGTCGCCGACGCGGGCCTGCTGTCCCGGCGCACCGCGGCCACGCACTGGCACGCCGTCGGCATGCTCGCGGCCCGGCACCCGGACGTCGAGGTCGACCCGTCGGTGCTCTACATCGACCACGGCGACGTGCTGACCTCGGCCGGCACGGCGTCGGCGCTCGACGCCTGCCTGCACCTGGTCCGCCAGCGGCTCGGCGCCGCGGCCGCCAACCGGGTGGCCCGCAGTCTCGTGGTGGCGCCGCACCGGGAGGGCGGGCAGGCCCAGTACATCGAGCGGCCGTTGCCACAGCACGGCTCCGGCGATCCGATCGCCGCGACGATCGAGTGGGCACTGCGCCACCTCGGCGACGACCTGTCCGTCGAACGGCTCGCCGACGTGGCGCACCTGAGCCGGCGTACCTTCATCCGCGCGTTCCAGGCCTCCACCGGTGAGACACCGGCGGCCTGGGTCCGGCGCCGACGCCTCGACGAGGTCCGCCGCCTGCTGGAGTCGACCGATCTGCTGATCGACCAGATCGCCGCGGCCTGCGGTTTCGGCAGCGCGGTCACCCTGCGGCAGAGCTTCGCGGCTGCGTTCGACACCTCGCCGTCGGAGTACCGCCGGAGATTCGACGCCCGCGCCTCCGACACGGCTCGGTGAGATCGCGCCATGTCCACCGATGCCGGCAGCATCGCATGCCGGTACTCAGCTCCTGACGGCGTCGGCGATCCGGCGGGCGGCCTGGTCCGGAGTCAGATGTGTGGTGTCGACGACCTCGGCCTCCGCATGAAGCCACGTGCGCGCCGCTTCGGCGTACGGCTGCAGGTATTTGAGCCTGAAGGGTGACGGCACGACGTGCTCGCGCTCGATGCGGCCGCGCAGGGTGTCCTGGTCGGCGTGCAGGACGAAGTGCCGGACCGGGATGCGGTGCCCCGCGAGGCCGGCGCTGATCTCCCGCCAGTACGGCTCGACCAGGACCGTCATCGGCATCACCAGGGTGCCGCCGGTGTAGTCGAGCACCCGGCGGGCGGTGTCGACGACTAGTTGCCGCCACGGTGGCCAGTGCTGGAAGTTGTCGGTCTCGGGCAGTCCGGGCGCGATGTCCATTAGGGTCTCGCCCACCTTCTCGGCGTCGAGCACCCGGGAGTCCGGCACCAGTGCCCGCACGAGAGCGGCGGTGGTCGTCTTGCCCGCACCATGGGTTCCGTTGATCCAGATGATCACCCGCCGGATGCTAGCTCCCCACCGCACCACACCTCCCCACCTGCCCACCTCCCCGCCGCACCACCACCTGCCCACCTCCCCGCCGCACCACCGCACGAGCAGCGCCCCACCGCACCACCGCACGAGCAGCGCCCCACCGCACCACCGCACGAGCAGCGCCCCACCGTAGATCTTGTGAACTTGCGCCGCCGGAGCAGCCCAAACGCCACAAGATCTGCGGCGAAGGGGATGGGCAGCAGCGGAGCAACCGCCGCACCACCGGCACCACCGGCACTCCACCGCAGATCTTGTGAACTTGCGCCGCCGGAGCAACCCAAACGCCACAAGATCTGCGGCGAAGGGAATGGGCACCACCGCCGCACCACCGCCGCACCACCGCCGCACCACCGCCGCACCACCGCCGCACCACCGCCGCACCACCGCACGAGCGGCACCCCACCGCAGATCTTGTGAACTTGCGCCGCCGGAGCAACCCAAACGCCACAAGATCTGCGGCGAAGTGACGCGCGGCGGGGGGCGGCGGGGTGGGCGGCGGACCAACGCGGCAGGTTGGGCGGCGGACGAACGCGACGGGGTGGGCGGCGGACCAACGGGACGGAGGGCGGCGACGGAGGACAGAGGTCAGACGGCTACCAGGCGCCAGAGGTTGTCGGCGGAGCCGTTGTCGGGCTCCTGGACGACCTGGGCGCCCCACGCGGTGCCTCCGTTGAGGACGGCCAGGAGCTTGCCGCTGTTCACATTGCGGATCTTGTAGACGCCGTTGCCCTGGTCGACGAGCGTCCAGCGGTGGTCGGCGGTGCCGTTGTCGTCCCACTGCATGACCACGGCGTTGTCAGCGGTCGACATGTTCTGCACGCCGAGGACCCTGCCGCTGTTGACGTTGCGGAAGCGGACCGCGGAGCCGTCGGCGATACGTGTCCACCGGTGGTCGAGGGTGCCGGTGTCGCCCCAGGTGACCGCGAGGCCGCCGTTTGCCACCGACATGTCCTTGATGCCGAGGACCAGGCCGGTCGCGTTGTTGACCAGTTTGTACGTGGGTGTGGTCAGCCAGTAGACGTTGTAGTTGATGCCGTGCGCGTCGTAGAAGGGCACCAGGTTGACGGCCGCGCCGTTGGCGGTGGCGCTGGTGCGGGTGACCGAGGAGACGGTCAGTGACGGCGGCGAGGTGAGTGCCGTGTCGCCGTAGTTGCCGGCCAGCACGGTCGGCCCGTACGTGATCGCCTGCAGTCCGGGGTTGTCGTTGGCCGAGCGCAGCACGATCCGCATGGGCAGCCGCACGACGATCGTGTCGTTCGCCGCCCAGGTACGGGTGATCGTCGTGTAGGTGCCCGGTGCGCTGGCGGTGACGGCGGTGCCGTTGACCGTGATGGTGGCGCCGCTGGTCCACGACGGGATGCGGACCCGGATGCTCCACGAGCCGCTCATCGTGCCGGTCAGGCGAAGCGTCGTGGTGTCGCTCTCCGGGAACGTGGTGGTCTGGGTGACCGTGATGCCGCGCTGGGACCAGTTGAGCACCGACGGGGCGAACAGGTTCACGGTCAGCGTGGTGCCGTTGTAGAAGTAGATCGACTCGGCGAGCCGGGTGTTGACCTCGATCCCCGTGCCCTGGCAGCACCAGAAGGTGCCGTAGTCGGTGCTCCACGTGCCCCCGCCCCACGCGGGGCCGACACCGCGGCGGCCACCGGGGCGCAGCGGCGTGAAGTAGGTGACGTGGCCGCGGCTGTCGTTGCGGTTCTGGGCGCCGAGGATGTGGTTGAGCAGCGCCTGCTCGTAGTAGTCGAAGTACGCGGCCCGGTCCGGCTCGGTCACCCACAGCTCGTTGGTCAGCCGCAGCATGTTGACCGTGTTGCAGTGCTCGCAGGTGTCGTTGGTGAGGTACCCGGCGATGGCGTTGGGCGGGCGGAAGTGCTCGGCCTGGCTGTTGCCGCCGATGGCGTACGTGTGCGCCCCGGTCGTGAAGTTCCAGGCGTTGCGGGCGATGTCGCGGTAGCGGGTGGTGCCGGTGGCCTTGTACTCGCGGGCCGCGCCGATCCACTTCGGCACCTGCGTGTTGGCGTGCAGCCCGTTGAGGCTGTCGGTGTTGTTCGCGAGCGGGTCGAAGACGGCGGCGTGGTCGAACCGGCGGGCCACGGTCAGCCAGCGTGAGTCGTTGGTCTGCTGGTAGAGGTCGGTGAGGACGGCGTTCATGCCACCGAACTCGGTCTGCAGCATGGCCTGCATCTGGGACGAGGACAACGCGGCGGTACGGGTGTCGACCCATGCCGCGAGCCGGAGCACCACGTCGCGGGCCTGGGTGTTGCCGAGGTAGCGCCAGACGTCCAGCAGGCCGGCCAGTGTCTTGTGGATGCAGTAGTACGGGACGTTGCCGTTGGTCAGCGTGCGGTTGTGCACAGCCGTGATGTCGGCCTCCGGGAAACCGGACAGGTACCCGTTCGACGCCTGGCACTTCGCCAGCTCGGCGACCATGTAGTTGGCCTTGTCCCGGCAGACGGTGTCGCCGAGCACGAGCCAGGCCTGCGCCCAGGCGGTCAGGAAGTGGCCCTGCACGTGGGAGCGGAACGGGAAGGTCGGCGCGTCCCAGCCACCGTTGGCGGCGGCGCCGCCGGTGGATTGGCCGTGGTTGGCGCGGAACACGTAGAGCAGCCGGTCGACGTCGACGAAGCGCAGGTAGGACAGCGTGCGGGTCTGGTTGTCCATGAGCCGGCCGGCGGTCAGCCTCACCTGGCTGAGCGGGAACTGGTATGCCGACACGCCGGTCTCGGCGGCGGCCGCCGGGGTGCCGGTGTGCACGACGGAGAGCACGGCACCACCGGCGGCGGCGCCAAGGATGCTGCGACGGGATACAGGGAGCACGGGGGTCTCCTCGGTTCGGGGTGGGGGAACGGGGAGTTACGCCTGTGTTACGCGCAGAATGTTATCGATAACAAAGCGCGTGTCAAGGTTTTCCCGAGCGACTGACCGAGGAGCCTCTGCGTAACGTTTTACCACCGCATATAGACGGGGCAGGCAATCGGCAATCGATTGCCTGCCCCGTGACGATCGCTCTATCAGCCGCCCACCGTCCAGTCCTGGACGTCGATCTGGCTGCCGCCATAGCGGGGCGCGAAGAAGCTGAGGGTGTTCAGGGACTTGAGCCGCTGGTGGTCGATCAGCGGGTCGCTGTAGTAGATCGCCGACGAGGTGTAGCGGATCACCCAGTCGGTCCAGCCCGAGGCCTTCGACGCGGTCTGGATGTGCAGCTTGCGGGTGCTCGAGTCGCCGCTGACCACGTACAGGTTGTCGCGCGAGTCGACGGCGATGTCACCGCGGGCCGACCGCTCCAGGAACGGTGTGTACGTCTGGTGCCAGACCTTGTCGGCCTTGCCCCGCCAGTAGTGCACCAGCACGGCCTTCTCCCGGGCCGCCGTGAAGTCGGCGGTGCTGGCCGCCGATGCCGGCAGGTGCGAGGCGAGCACGTGCACGACCCCGGCCGCGTCGACGACCTGCGACTCCTGGTTGATCAGGCCCCGGTTCTGGCCGATGGCCCAGACCCGCAGGTTCGCGGCGTCGGACCGCAGCGGGCTGGAACCGGTGGTCGCGATGACCGTGCCCGCGTTGTTGCGCCAGGTCCGGCCCTTGTCCTTGCTGTAGGCGTAGAAGATGTCGTGGTTGGTGCTCGCGTTCGAGGTCTCCCGCACCGTCCACGTGACGTGCAGCAGCGGGGCCGCCGGATCGAAGTTGTCGTACTCGATGCCGAACAGGTAGGCGTTGTTGCCGGCGGTGGTGCCGTCGATGAATTCACCGATGTACGTCCACGCGCCCGACCGGTACTCGTAGAGCACCTCGTCGCCGGTCCCGCTGTAGCCGGTGCGGATCGCCAGTTGCAGCGTGCCGTCCGGGTGGGCGAAGAACTGCGGATAGGTGACGACGTCCATGCTCGTGCTGGTCAGCCGTGTCTGGACGGTCCCGAAACTGCCCGTCGACCAGGACACCCCGCCCGGCGAGGTGGCCAGTCCCGCGACCGACTTGCGGTAGCGGAACTGCGAGGAGTGCGTGTCGAAGGCCAGGTGGATGGTGCCGTCCGACGGGGCGATCCCGATGCTGATCGTGTTGTGCGAGTCGGTCGACGCGGTGGCGTAGTCGGTGAGCCGCAGGTTCGACCAGGCGCCGGACGGCAGCTGACGGCGCGACAGGTTCACGTATCCGCTCTGATCCCAGAAGGCGGAGTACTGCCAGCCGTTGAACGTGACGATGCCGTCCTGCTGGAACGACTCGCCGTTCATGTAGCCGGTGTAGGTCAGGGCGGTCCGGCCGTTGGTGGTCAGGACCGTGGTGGACGTGTGGGCGACGGTCGGTGCGGCCGCCGCGGCGGGGACCGCGACGAGGAGACAGGCCACCACGACCAGGGGGATGAATCGTTTCATGGGTCCTCACAGCGAGAACGAGAAGGGGACGGAGCGGTGACCGAGACGTTAAGTCCCGGTTCCAAGCCCGTCAATGTCTCTGAGGGCGGGACGCGTGGACAGCCAAGCGGATCTCGGTCGCCGGTGTCGCGTCCGCGCGAACACTGCGAAAGTCCGGAACTCATTGCGAGTGATCTTGCGAGCTGTCGGCCTGCCTTGCGAGTGATCTTTCCGGCTGTCCGTTCTCGCTGAAGTTGGCGGATTCAGACTCCGCACAGTTGTCGCAGCGGGTTCTCGTGGCACATAGTCCGGTTTGGTGGCTTATAGACCGTCTGGGCAGATTGTGTCTCTGCCGTCTTGGCGAGTCTCAATGGATCAGCGACTCAGTGCTGAACCAGGCCATCGACCGCGACCGGAGCGACGTGACCGGTTGCCGGAAGCGTCCGCGCCAGGGCAAGACCGACGTCGACGAGCGACGAGCGGCACAGACCGGCGACATCCGGTATCGACGTCCAGACCGACTCCATCGTCACGCCATTCGGTTCGGGCCGCAGAACACCATCAGTGATCCGGACCTGGTAAAAGACACCGACGTTCTGGTGCTCAATCCCTAACCGCGCCTCCTCGGCGGGAATCACCCGCGAGTCCACGCCCAGCAAGCGTTCGACCACCGAATCGCAGCCCGTCTCCTCGGCGACCTCCCGCACCACCGCATCGAACGGATCCTCCGACTGCTCAACCCTGCCGCCCGGAAGGGTCCAGCTCGTGCCCCCGTTCGGCGAAGCACAATGGACGAGCAGCACCCGCCCGTCCTCGATGCACACGGCATACGCCGCCAGCCGGAAACTCATCCGCGCACCTCCGGACCGACCCTACCGACCCGGCAACCGCGATCCCGCGACCCGCCTCACGCGAAACACCGCCTCGGCAGCCACCACGGAAAGTGCAACCTTCAGCGAGAAAACCCGCCACACCGTCTCAGACCACATGTCAGACCGCTGGTCAGCGACCGCACCACGGACATGATCGTTGAGACATCGAAGACGACGAAACCAGTCGATGGTAGGCCCCGCCCCGACTCGGCAGGACGCCGTCTCCATCCACCTGTCGCAGCCCAGCTCACCCACGCGGCCAGATGACACGATCACTGAGACCGGACAGATTGACTGGCTGCCCGGCTTCTAGTCGAGCCGCTAGCCGCCAGTTGAGCCTGTCGTAGGACCCCCTCCGACAGCGAGTCCGCAACGTGCGTCCGCGGCGGAGCAGTGCCTCGACGCCGAACTCGCCGCGAAACGGACCTGACTTCCTACTGCGCTGTCAGGGTGCTGCGAGCATCGCCAGCACCCTGGGCCACCCGTCCACCCGTGCGCGTTGATCGTCTGCGCGGGTGCCGCCCAAGCGGTGCTGTCCCATGGCGACGCCGGTGGGAACATGCGGGTAGGTGCCGACGACATGCCCGGCCCTCGGGTAGATCAGGATCTTGGTATCGGGGCGCCGCTCCCGCAGCCGTCTCGCAGACCCGGCCGAATCCCACAGCTGATCGTCACCACCGGCGATCGCCAGCAGCCCGCCGGGGATCTTGTCGACCGGGATGGGTCCTCGCGGCACCGGCTTGCCCCGATAGGTCCAGGCAGGCCGGTCGTCGTGGGGAAAACCGGCATGGACGACGTCGCTGGGTGCGTAGACGACCACCCCGCGCACCAGTTCGGGGAAATGCTGCCCGACCAGGAGCGCCGCCTCGCTGCCCCGGGAATAGCCGATCACCGAGACCGGTCCGCCGCCGGTCTGCGCCGCCAGGTGCCGGAGCGCCGTCGCGAAATACTCCAGCGGGACCCGATCCAGCGTCGCCGGCAGTCCCGGCGCGTCGAAGTAGGCCAGCGCCATCGCCGGGTGCCCATGAGAGGCGAGTTGGGCGGCCTCCCAAAGTTGGCTACTACCGCCCTCCGAACCACCGAAAATCAGGACCGGCCGCCGGACGGGGCCCTCCGCCGGCGGCAGATAGATGTCGGCGACGAGTTCGTCGGTGTGCACCCGCTGGTGGGTGACGCCCTCACCGAGCCACTGCCGTCGCGCGACGGCCGTCGCGGTGGCGCCGCTCGCCGTAGTCGCCGTCAACCGCACTTCGAAAGGACCCCGCTCGGGGCGGTTCGGGGCCAGAAAGCTGGTGTCGGGGTCGGCGCCCTCCGGAACCATCGACCAGAACAGGCCCATCCCGTCCACGCCCTGGTAGCTGCCGCCCGTCGAGGAGGCCGTATCCAGGTCGACGACGCCGGTCCGGTCGGTGTGCACCACCGCGGTGCCGCGCCAGGTGATGTTGTTCCGGTCGGTGGTCTCCGAGCGGATCGTGACGGCGCTGCCGGCAGCCAAACCGGTCACCCGGATCCCCACCCGCTCATCGGCGAGTGTGGCCGCGGCATCCACGGTCATCACGGGATGCTCGTCCGTCGCCGAGCAGGCCGGGAGGGTGGCGAGCAACAGAACGACGGTTACGGCGCGACGAAACATCCGGTCAAGCTATTCGATGCGATGAGAACGAGCATCGCGGCCGGGAGCCGGACCGGTACGACCACCCTCCTAGAACTCGGCGACGACCATCCGGTAACCCGCGTCGAACTCGGTCAGCCCCGTCAGGTCGCGGTATCGGTCCTGCCAGTGACCCGACTCGAGGTCGGCCGCCAACCGGGCGAGGCCGGGCCGTAACACCTGCTCCCCGGTCTGCGCCAGCATCGAGATGCCGGACCTGACGACCGGATTCAGGTACGCCTCCGGCCGCCTCCAATACGCCGCGCCGAACCCGTCGGTGCAGTCGTGCGGCACCGGCACCACCTCGACCCGCGCGCCACCGAGCAGGCCGGCCAGGTGCTCGACCGGCACCGCACGGGTGTCGTCGAACGCCGCCGCCTCCGGCAGGTACTCCTCGACCAGCCAGAACCGGCGGAACACGCGCTGATCCCAGGTCAGGATCACCACCCGGCGGCGAGCGATCCGGCGCAGCTCCGCGATCCCGGCCGCCAGGTCCGTCCAGTGGTGCACGGTCAGCAGCGCCGTCACGGCGTCGGCAGCGTCGTCGGCCACCGGGATCTCCTCGGCGCGCGCCCGCACGGCCGGAGCCGCCCCGGGCGGACGCTGGCCGATCATCACGGGGCTCGGCTCGACCGCCAGCACGACCCGTGACGTCTCGTACGACCCGGCGCCGGCGCCCACGTTGATCACCGACCGGGCGTCACCGAGCGCTGCCGTGACCCGGGCCTCGATCCGCGGGTCCGGGCGGCGGGTGCTGGTGTACGTCGTCCCGATCGCGTCGTAGACGGTCATGCCCGGTCGTCCAGTTCGTCGTCCCAGTGCCGGCGCAACACCGCCGGCACGTTGTGGCGCAGCGCGTCGCGTACCAGATCAAGCTCCTGATCGGTCAAGGCCAGCGCCGGGAACGCCCTGCCGACCACGGCCGCGAAAGCCGAACCCCGCTCGGCGAGGGCGGGCGCGGCGGAGACGTAACCGGCGATGTACGGCGTCAGCAGCCCGCGCTGCGCCGGCGACCAGAGGCCGTCCGCCAGCGCCCGGAAACGGCGGACCGAGATCTCCGGGTCGCCGGTCATCGCCGCCCACGCGGACGCCTTCGCCTCGGCCGTGGGGCGGGCCGCCAAAGCGGTGAGTGAGCCCAGCACACCGTCGGCGGTGCCGTCGCGCAGCCGCTCGGCCTCGATCCCCGCCTCGTCGAGGCCTCCCAGCTCCGCGAGCCGGTGCACGACCGTCCAGCGCAGCTCCGGGTCCAGCGTCAGACCGTGATCGGTGGCACCGGAGTCCAGCCAGCGGCGCAGCTGATCCGAATCGGCCGTCGTCCAGGCCAGGCCGCGGGCCAGGGCGACCGCGCGCTGCTCGTCCGGCTCCACCGGGCCGGCGCACGCGGAGGCGATCGTCTCCAGGGCGGCCGGCACGGCGTCGGCCGTCAGCCGGCGGCGGATCAGATGATCACGGACACGGCCGAGGGCGGCGGTCACCAGAGTGGGCGACGGCTCGCGCGGCAGCTGCCGGGCCAGCAGTTCCAGTTGCACGGCCGGTGGCGGGCCGTCGAGCAGGGTCGTCCACACTCCCGCGCGGACCAGCGGGTCGGGCAATGTGGCCAGCCCGTTCGCCAGGGCCTCGCGCGAGAACGGGTCCAGGTCGACGCGCGCGAAGGTCTCGCCGTGCGCGTTCGGAACCACCACCAGACCCGCCCACTCCGGCAGGGGCACCGGCTCGCCGGCCAGATCGATCATCCGGGTGCCGATCAAATTCAGACCTTGGTCGTACGCGCAAACGGTGAACCGGTGCGGCCGGACACCCTCACGCGTCACCACCGGGACATCGTCCCGCCGCGTGACCCGGATGGTGTCGTGCCCCGACCGCCGCAGCCACACCTCGGCCCAGCCGCGGACGTCACGCGACGACGCGGCGTCCAGCGCCGACAGCAGATCCTCGAGGGTCGCGTTCGCGAACCGGTGCGCGGTCAGGTGCGCGTTCACCCCGGCCAGGAAGTCCTCCTCACCCAGCCAGGTCACCAGCTGACGCAGGACGGCGTTGCCCTTGCCGTACGAGATCTGATCGAAAATGGTCGTCGCAATCGCCACGTCGGGCACATCCACGGCCTCGGGAGCCACCGGATGAGTCGACCGGCGCCGGTCGGCGAGGTACGCGCCCGGCTTGTGGACGGCCTCGAACGACACCCGGGTACCGGCGAAACCGGTCAGCGTCTCGGCGACCTCGAACCCCATGTAGTCGGCGAAAGACTCGTTGAGCCAGGCGTCCTCCCACCACAGCGGCGACACCAGATCCCCGAACCACATGTGCGACATCTCGTGCGCGATGACCATGGCCCGGCGCCGGCGGTCGTCGTCAGTGACCCGCCCGCGCGGCAGCAGGAACTCGTTGAACGTGACACAACCGGGGCACTCCATCGCGCCCCAGTTCAATTCCGGGACGAATACCTGGTCGTAGGAATCGAACGGGAACGGCTCGGTGAAGACCCGCGCGAAATGGTTGAAGCAGGCTTCGGTCACCGCTTTCAGTTCGGCGGCGTCACGGTCCAGTTCGGCGGCCAGAGAACGACGGGCATGCCATCCCATCGGTACGCCTCCGTGCTCCCACCGCACCGAATGAAACGGTCCCGCCGCCACCACGAGCAGGTCACAGGGGATCGGCCGGGTCGTGGCGAACGTGTGCCGGCCGTTGTCGTCCGACGTGGGCACACCGTTGGACAGGACCGTCCACGCCGGGTCGGCGGTCACCGTCAGCGAGATCGGCGCCTTGAGGTCCAGCTGGTCGAAGCAGGCGAACAGGCGCTGGGTGATGTCCAGGCCCAGGTAGCCGCCGATGTAGCGCTCACCGTCGGCCGGGTCGGTGAAGGTGTGCAGGCCCTCGCCGTCGGTCACGTACCGCAGCCTGGCGTCGACGACGACCTCGTGCGTGCCGGGCTTCAGCTCGTCGAGTGGAATGCGCCGCCCGTCGTACGCCGTCGTGACCTTCTCGCCGTTGATCTCGACGTCGAGCGATTCGGCCCGGTGCAGTTCCAGAAATGTGTCACCGCCGGTCGTGTCGAATCGCGCGACGACCCGGCTCCGGAAATGATGGGGATCGGTGATGTCGAGGGCGAGGTCGTAGGAGACCGCGGAAAGCATGGCGGCCCGTGCACGGGCCTCGGCCAGGGTCAGCGACATCCGGTCAGTATCCGGCAATCTCCCGACGACAGCTGGCGAGGCGAACCGTGTTCGACGAGATGTTCCCCATTCTGACCACGCCTGATCTGGCCCGGTCGCTACGTTTCTACCGCGACCTGCTCGGCGCGACGGTCGACTACCAGTTCCCGCCCGCCGGTGAGCCGGGCTACGTCGGCCTGCGGCTGGGCCAGTCCCACCTGGGCATCGGCCAGCAGGACTCCCCCGGCGACCTGACCAACGACCGCATCACCCTGTGGATCTACACCGACGACTGCGACGAGGGCCTCTCCCGCCTCCGCGCGGGCGGCGTGCCGGTGCTCCAGGAGCCGGTCGACCAGCCCTGGGGCGAGCGCATGGCCACCGTCACCGACCCCGACGGCAACCGGGTCATCATCGCGTCCCGCGCCACCTCGGGCTGACCCGCGCCACCGAGGATGGGCAGCCTCAGCTTTTGACTTTGAACCGCCGACGCAGCACCCGGGCATCGTCCGCCCGGTCGAGCGCTTCCAGATCGAGAGCGAGGTTGCCGGCCGAGGTGAGGGTATCCGGATGATCATCGCCGAGAACACGCCGACGACGGGCCAACGTGTCCTCATCCAACTCCCGCGCCCCCTCGAACTCACCGAGCCGGAAGAAGTCAACGGCGAGGTTGCTGGCCGAGGTGAGGGTACCTGGATGATCATCGCCGAGAACACGCCGACGACGGGCCAACGTGTCCTCATCCAACTCCCGCGCCCCCTCGAACTCACCGAGCTGGGTGAAGTCAACGGCGAGGTTGCTGGCCGAGGTGAGGGTATCCGGATGATCATCGCCGAGAACACGCCGACGACGGGCCAACGTGTCCTCATCCAACTCCCGCGCCCGCTCGAACTCACCGAGCTGGGAGAGATCAGCGGCAAGATGGCTGGCCGAGGTGAGGGTATCCGGATGATCATCGCCGAGAACCCGTCGGCTGCGGGCCAACGTGTCCTCATTCAGCTCCTGCGCCTGCCCGAGTTCACCCAGATCGGAGAGGTCGATGGCAAGGTTCCTGGCAGCGTTGAGAGTGAGAGGGCTGTCGGCGCCATACAGCCCTCGCCTGCGGACGAACATGTCTTGGTCCAGTTCGTAGGCCTGCCGGTAGTTGCCGAGAGCGGTGTGGGCAGCGGCGAGACTTTCGGAGATGTTGAGGACGATGAGGTCGTCAGGGCCATGTTTGGCAATCCAGGACTGGTGCAGAAATTCGGCCAGGGGCAAGGCCATTTGTGCGTCTCCCCGGGCAAGAAGATGCCAGATCGCGCCGGTCGCGGCACTACATAGGTCGCGATTCTCGGTGGTGGCGGGATTCACGGCAAGGATGTGTGGCAGCAGCGCGGTCCAACGAGGCCACCATTTAGGGTGGGTTGCGTCGTCGGGCCCGGCTGCGGCCAGCAGGTTCTCGACGGTGCTGAGGTGCATGGCCGAGTTCGGGTCGGTGTCACGGAGGACAGCTTGGACGAGGCGGTGCAGGACAGGGCCGCTCGTGGTGAGCCGGGCCAGTCCGTGTCGGCCGAGCTGCCCCAGAACCCGGCGGAAGGCCAGGGGCCGCCGGACGGTCGTGTTCAGAGGTTCGGGAAGCAGCTCGGGACTGGCCGTGAACAGATCGATAGGTATGGTTTCCGATCCCAGCTGTGCGCACATATAGAGCAGCTGTCCCGCTGCCTGGGCTGTATCGCAGAGGTGGTCGGCGGTAAGGGTGACGGTGGCGGCCAGCGACACCGGGTAGCCTGCTGGCGGTCGTCCTTCGCTCATCAATTCTGCGGTGTGAGCGGCAAGATCGTCCAAGTAGTCCTGGACGGGCATCCCGGTCTCGGCGAGCAGGTCAACAGCCTGGCCTACTCCCAGAGGCAGATCACCGAGAGCATCGGCCAGCCGATCGGCATCGGCTTCGGCCAGATGGGGCAGATGTGTCCTGAGCAGTGCGACCGACTCGGCGCGGGCGAAGACGTCGACGTCGACCGCCTCGGCGATGCCGGTCCAGTTCGGGTTGCGGCTGGTGATGAGCAGGTGTCCCGGCCCGTCCGGTAGCCACGGGAACAGGTCCTCGCGATCCTCGGCATTGTCGAAGATCAACAACCAGCGTCCGACCCGTCGAAGATGGTCGCGTAGTGCCTTGACGGCCTGCGGCGTGGGCGTGTCGGGCGGGACCAGGCGTAACTGCTCGTCCTGGGCCAGCGCGGCAAGATGATCAGCGATCAGTTCCGGTTGTTCCGACGGGATCCACCAGACCAGGTCGTAGTCGTCGGCGAAGCGGTGTGCGTATTCCAGGGCGAGCTGGGTCTTGCCGACGCCGCCCATGCCGTACAGGGCTTGCACCGCCACGCGACTGCCGTTCGACAGCGCGTCGCGAAGACGGTCGAGCATGCCGTCGCGGCCGGTGAAGGCGGTATTGCGGCGAGCCAGGTTCCACACCACCGGCAGCGGTTTCACCGGTCGCGGTCCGTCGGTACCAGCGCTCACCTCGGCCCGGCCCGGATACTGCGGGGGTACCACCGACAGCGGCTCGGGTGGGCCCGCGTCGACCGCCCGGCGCACCGCGTCGAGCAACGCGGCCGTCGCCCGGTCGGGCGTCAGGTCGAAGACGTCGGCCACGACGATCGGGGCCCAGATGCCGTCGGAGAGGTCGACGTTCTCGACGCGCAGCGGGATCAGTCTCGCGGCCGGATCGCGGCGGCGCTGGGCGAACCGGGCCGTCCACTCGTCGGTGGCGAACTCGTCGGAGCCCAGGTACTCCGCCGACAGCAGGACCAGCAACGGGTTGTCCCGGCTCAGCGCCCGGTGCATCGCCTCGACGACGTTGGTTCCCGGTACCCGGTCGACACTGTCGAGTTCGGTCCGGTAGCCCGCCGCCTCCAGGTGCCAGCGAGCCCACTGCGCCCAGTCACGGTCCTTGCCGGTGTGGGAGATGACGATGCGGTCGGGCACGCCGTCCACACTGCACGAGCCGAAATCGGAATACGACCTCCGAACGGGTGGCGCGCGGAGAGGAGACCGAACACGAGCCGGAGAGCCTGGATCGCTGGAGCGGCGGGCTGGCGAGCGAGGGTCCGCCGTGAACGTCATGTGCTGGAGTCCGGTGGCCGCGTTCGTGAGCCACCGGACTCCAGCGCACTATGCGGCCGCCGGTCGGTACCGGACGTCCACCTCGGCGATCGGGTCGTCGGCGCCGACGCGGTGCAGGTAGACCGCGCGGCCACCGGCGTGGTCGTAGAGCCGGACGCCGTCGCCCAGCAGCACCGGCGCGATGTGCAGGTCGATCTCGTCGATGAGCCCACGGTCGAGAAGCTGACGGCCGATGTCCGCCGACAGCACCTCCACGTTCTTGCCACCGGCTGCCGCCAGCGCGATCCGCACCGCCTCCGCCACGTCGCAGTCGAGGAAGGTGACCCGCTCGGCGGGCTCGGCGTCCTCGGGGTGGTGGGTCAGTACGAATACCTGTCCGGTCCAGGCCTCGCCGTAGATGTTGCCGGCGTCCGGGAACCGGTCCCAGCCCCGCCGGTCGCCGAGGACGGCGCCCGTCGTCTCGACGTACTGCTCGATGAAGCCGGGCCGCTCGGAGATGCCGGTACTCATCCAGTCCATGTCGTGGTCCGGCCCGGTCACGAAGCCGTCCAGCGACATGGTGAAATGCCACAGCACCTTCCCGTTCGCGGTCTGCGGTTCGAAGTCGCTCATGCTGCCCTCCCGCTGCGCTGATTCGCACGTACACAGGATGAGACGGCATCCGCGGCGAAACCTCATCGGTCGCGAGGCGGCGGCCACCCGCACCACGAGCAGCTCCCCCATCCGCCTCAGGCGGGAACACGTGCTCAGCCCACCGGCCGTAGGTTGAAGAACAGGCTTAGTGGTCCGGCTCACATGCCGAATGGTTCGGTGTGATGCGTTTGAACGGGCTGAGTATCAAGCTCCGGCTGATCGTCTGTGTGGTGCTGATCGCCGGGATCTCCCTGGTGCTCGTCGCCACGGTCATCACGCGGCGTAACCTCGCCGAGGCACGGGATACCGGTTTCGCGTACGCGCAGGAGATCGGTGCTCGCAACGCGGCGCAGGTGCGGGCGCAGCTGATGACCGCGATGGGTACCGCCCGTGATCTGGCGACCGCGATGGCCACCGAGTCGGCGTCCGGGGGCAGCAGGGCCCGGGCCAACGCTCTGCTGCGTGCGCTCATGGACCGCCATCCGGCCTATTTCGGTATGTGGACGGCGTGGGAACCGAACGCGTTCGACGGACGGGATGCCCGGTTCCGTGGTAGCGACGCGCGGCACGACGCTTCCGGGCGGTTCGTGCCGTACTGGTACCGGGACGGGAACGCGGTCACGTCGACGGTGCTCACCCTGTACACCGAGCCGGGGGACGGCGACTACTACCTGATCGCGCAGAAGTCCGGCAAGGAGAAGGTGCTCGAGCCGTACGCCTATGAGGTCGGCGGTAAGGCCGTGCTGATGACGTCGCTGGCCGCGCCGATCGTGGTCGGCGGCCGGACGGTCGGAGTGGCCGGCATCGACCTCACCCTGGACGCGGTCTCGGCGGACCTCGCACAGATCAAACCGTTCGGCACCGGTGACGCGATGCTGGTCAGCGGCGGTGGCCTGCTGGTCGCCGGCGGTGACCCGGAGCAGGCCGGCAAACCGGCCGACGCCGGGATGGTGGAGCTGGCGAAGGATGCCGTCGCGAGCGGGTCGCCGGCCCGCCGGACGATCGACGGCGACGACGAGAAGGTGCAGGTCGCCGCGCCGCTGGCACTCGGTGAGACCGACACCTGGTCACTGGTCGTGACCGTGCCGACCGCAACGATCCTGGAGTCGGCGAACGGTTCGCTGCACATCAGCATGTGGATCACCGGGGCGGCGCTGCTGGTCGCGGCGTTGATCGCGCTCGTGGTGGCGCGGTCGGTGGCACGGCCGATCGAGCGGCTGCGGGACCGGATGGCGGAGATCGCGGACGGCGACGGTGACCTGACCCAGCGGGCCACGGTGCGCGGGAACGACGAGGTGGCGCAGCTGGCGTCCGCGTTCAACAGGTTCGTCGAGAAGGTCGCGGGCACGGTACGCGGGATCGCCGGCTCGGCTGCCGACGTGCAGGCCGCCGCGGACCGGCTCGCCGACGGCACGAACCGGCTCAGCGACGACGTCGTGCACGTCTCCGACAGCCTGGGCACCGCGGCGGACGCGACCCAGACGGTCAACAGCAGCGTGCAGTCGGTCGCGGCCGGGGCGGAGCAGATGAACGCCGCGATCGCCGAGATCGCCGGCAGCGCGGCGCAGGCGGCGCAGGTCGCCAACGACGCCCGGTCGGTGGCGGAGAGCACGAACGGCCAGGTCGCGCAGCTCGGTGCGGCGACCGAGGAGATCGGTGACGTGGTCCGGCTGATCACGTCGATCGCCGAGCAGACGAACCTGCTCGCGCTGAACGCCACCATCGAGGCGGCCCGTGCCGGGGAGATGGGCAAGGGATTCGCGGTGGTCGCGGGCGAGGTGAAGGAACTGGCGCAGCAGACCGCCCAGGCGACCGAGGAGATCACCGGGCGGATCACCGCGATCCAGGCGATCAGCACCTCGGCGGCGACCGCGATCAACGAGATCGTGCAGGTCATCTCGACGATCGGGGACTACACGACGTCGATCGCGTCGGCCGTGGAGGAGCAGACCGCGACCACGAACGAGATGAGCCGCAGCGTCAACGAGGCGGCCGGCAACACGGGCCTGGTCACCGAGGCGATCTCGGACGTGGCCGCGTCGGCGCGCAATGCCACGGCGAACGCGCGCAGCGGTCAGGACGCGGTCGGTGACCTCAACCGGCTGGCGGGCGAGATGACGGCGCTGGTCAACAACTTCCGCTACTGAGGGGAACGGGCCTGGCGGCGCAGCGCGGTCGGGCTCATCCCCCACCAGCGGCGCGCGCAGCGGCTCAGCACGGCCTGTTCGGCGAATCCGAGCAGGCGGCTGATCTGCGTCAGGGGCATGTCGGTCGAGGTCAGATAGGCACGGGCGCGCGTACGGCGTACGTCATCGAGGATTTTCGCGAAGCTCTGGCCCTCCGCGTCGAGCTGGCGCTGCAGGGTTCGCGGATGCACCGCCAGAGCCCGTGCCACGTCGCCCAGCTCGACCGGGCCGGTGCCCAGCGACTGCGCCAGCACGGCACGCACCCGGGCGGCCGGGCCGGTCCGCGGATCGGGCGACTGCCGGGACAGGAAGGCGAGCGCCAGGCCGCGCAGGGTCGCGTCGACACCGGCGAGCGGCCGTTTCAGCAGGCTGGAGGGCAGCCGCAGCAGCGCCTGAGGCCGGCCGAACCGGACCGCGGCGCCGAAGGCCTTTTCGTAGCGGCCGGGCGGCGCGACCGGGCGGTGCGGCAGGTCCACCGATCGCAGGCCGTAGCCGTCGCCGACCAGGAAGCCGACGGCCCGGTGCACGAACAGCATCGTCATGTCGGTGGCCTGCGGCAGCGGGCGCACGCCGGGGCCGAACGAGTAGAGCAGCGCGGTCACGCCGGGCACGCCGTCCGGGTCGGGCACCAGCGACACGCTCAGGTCGCGGGCGTGCACGAACATGTAGCGCGAGGTGCATTCGAGGGCGTCCGCCACCGACGGCGAGTGCTGGATGGCGACCGCGAGCGGACCGAGCATGCTCAGCTCCTGGACCGACGCGACGCGCAGGCCGAGGTCGGGGCAGCGCAGTGTGGATGCGGCGATCTCCAGGACGGCGGCCAGGGCGGCGTCCTCGACGAGCAGGTCGTCGGCGTCGAGCGCACCGTCGGGGAGCCCCGCCTGGCGGGCGAACGCGTCGGCGTCGCCGCCCAGGGCTTCGACGGTCTGCCGGAACTTCTGCAGGCCGGCCGACCGAACCAGGGACACGCCACGAGGGTCACAGACTCGCGGCGGCAAGGTCAAATCAGCAGCGAGGCAGCGGCTCGCCGGTCGCGTCGTGCAGCACGTAGCTGTAGAGGCACCGCCAGCGCGGTCAGCAGGAGCACGAGCACCGGCACGAACCCCACCCAGGTCGGCCAGGTCCGTCCTTCGCTGATCCGGTACCGGGCGAACGGCCCGGCCACGAGCGCGGCCATCGGCAGCGCCGCGACGAGCCACCACAGCCAGGTGCCGAGAGCGCCGGCCACCCCGACGACCAGCCACACCGCGACCACCACGGCGTTCAGCACCGCGACGCGGCGCACGGTTCCCCACTTCACGATCACATTGTCGTACGGACGGCACGCACCCTCCGTACTGAAGAAAATTAAGGTACTGCCCTTGAAATGTTGAGAATATCAATGTACAAATTGAACATGGACTGGCAGGAACTGACCGACCTGACGCAGGGGCAACCGTTCACGGTCGAGCGCGTCCGCCTCACCGGCAGCGGGATCGCGGTGGAGGGCAGCTTCGAGCCACCGCAGCTGGCCCAGCTCAGCATCGACGACCAGGTGTTTGTGGCCGCTTTCGTGCGGTCGCACGGCTCGATCAAGGAGATGGAGCGGATCTTCGGGGTCAGCTACCCGACGATCAAGTCGCGGCTCAACCGGATCGCCGAGCGCCTGGATTTCGTCGACACCGACCCGGCCCCCTCCGGCGCGGCGGACACCGTCGACCGGTTGCGACGCGGCGAGATCACCGCACAGGAGGCCCTGGCCGAGCTGAGGAGGCCGCGATGACGCCGAGTGTGGTGACCGTGCGCTGGCGCCGGCCCGACGGCACCTGGCGCCGGGTCAACGTCTCCGTCGCGCCGGTGCTGCTGGCCCTGTCGCCGTTGCTGCTGCTCGCCGTGCTGGGAGCGCTCGTCGTGCACCGTGCCGTGCGGGCCGACATCGACGTCTCGGAGGCGGCGCGTGGCCTGCGAGGGCTGGTGCGGGCGCTGCCCGGGGCCGAGTTCGCGTTCGAGCAGGGCAGCACGGCCGTGCTCGTGAGCGTCATCTGAAACCCTTTCAAGGAGGAAACGATCATGAACGAGGAGCGCCGCCAGATCCTTCAGATGCTGGCCGAGGGCAAGATCACCGCCGAGGAGGCCGAGTTGCTGATCGACGCCCTGGAACGCCAGGCCGAGCCTCCGCCCGGTGAGCCGGCGCGCCCGAAGGCCCGCCCCAAGTACCTGCGGGTGGTGCTCAGCGCGCCGGAGGGCGGGGAGTCACCCTCACCGAGCCGGATCAACGTCCGGGTCCCGCTTCAGTTGCTGCGGGCCGGAGTCCGGCTGACCAGCCTCATCCCGCCGCACGCCCTCGACAAGGTCAACGCACAGCTGCTCCAGGCGGGCGTGCCGATCGACCTGGCCCAGCTGAAACCGCAGCACATCGAGGACCTGATCGAACAGCTCGACGACCTCACCGTCGACCTGGACGACCACGACTCCAAGATCCGCGTCTTCTGCGAGTGACCCGGTGTCAGGGGTAGCTCTGGCCGTCGGGCTGCCAGATCGCCAGGCCGCCGCCGGGCATGCTGACGATCAGCAGTTCGGCGTCGGACTTCAGCTGCCACGACTCGTACATATCGCTGCACGGCACGATGAGACTGTCGTCGCCGAACGCGATCGTCAGATCGCCGTCCCGGTCGACACTGGCCGCGGTCACGGTCGTCCCGAGCACCCGGATCAGCTGCTCGGCCACGGTCAGCCCGATCGGGTCGCCCCGCAGCTGCGACCCGTCCGGCTGCGGGAACCGTAGTTCGCCCTCGATCGTCAGCTCGTGGTAGGCGTCGTCGTCGAACTCCAGGCGGACGCCGATGCCCATCCGGAAGGCCAGCAGGTGGTGGCCGGTGAGGGCGCTCAGCAGCTGGTTGGTCAGTTCGATGTCGTCCATGGCTCCTCCGCGGCCTTCATTGTCGCGCGATCCTGGACGCTGGTCACCGCCCGCGGTCGTCCAAGATGGGGTCACGAGGCGCGGGACTACTTGCGGGTGATCGGGACGCAGTTGCCGGTTCTGTAGGTCGCGTTCTCGTCGGGTACCAGGCCGTGGCCGGCGAGCGCGATACGGGCACAGACCTTGGGCGCGTCGCCGATCGCGTTCTTGTAGCGGTTCTCGCCGGTGTCCAGGACGGACGGGTTGCGGTCCTCCACGTACCAATCGCCCTGGTCCTTCTTCGGGGCGTGCGAGCCCATGTCGTGGTCGGCGGGATAGGTGCCGTCGCCGCCGTAGACGTGCAGGTGGTAACCGCCGCTCACGTCCGGGGTGTCGCCGGCCCACTCGACCTCGTAGTCGATGGTGAACTTGCCGTCGGCGACGACCGCCGAGGTGAGGCAGACCCAGCGCGGGTTGCTCTTGATCTCGTCGGTGCACTGCTCGTCGGCAGGTTGCACGGAGGCGGCCACCGTCGGCGAAGCGGTCGCGCCGGTGAGCTTCCTGTCTCCCGCGCCGTCGGAACCGAACTGGGCGTAGGCGATGCCGGCGGCAACTCCGATCACGATGATCGCGGCCGCCGCGACGGCCAGGGTGCGCCTGCTTCCCGTACGGTTGCGGGCGGGCTTGCCGGTGACGGTGGACCAGGCCGATGCCGGCGCCGGTGCGGATGCCGCGCCCGCGGTCGGCCGCGTGGGGCGGGGTGGGACGCCGTGTGGTGACGGGCTCACCGGGTTGTTGACGCGCGGATAGGGCGCGGCGGCCGGCGGAACGGGAAGCGCGGTGCCGCCGCCCGAGACAGAACGTTCCGTCCCGTAGGCCGGCACGGCCGGCGCCGATCGTGCGACACCACCCGCCGACGAGGGAGAACGTTCCGTCTCGAAGGGGGGTTGCGGCGCTTGGCGTGTCGGCGGCGCCTGGCGCGTGGGCGGGGCGGTGGCGGAGGCTCGGCCGGCCACCGGCCGCCCGATGACGGTCTGGGCCGTTGCGCCGCTGGCCAGCCATGCGGCGCCGAGGGCCACGGCGTGCTTCGGGTGGGCGTCGACGGCCACCGGGCGGCCGAACTCGGTGCCGACGAGCTGGGCGACGATCGGCATTCGGGACGAGCCGCCCACCAGCAGGATCGAGTGCAGGCGCTCGGGCGTGCAGTCCGCGGACCGCAGCGCCCTCGTCAACGCCTCCACCGAACCGTAGAGCGCCGGCCGGACCATGGCCTCGAACTCGGCGCGCGTCAGGCGTACCTCGGTGGCGTGGTTGGGCAGTAGAACCGGAATCGTGGTGTCCGTGTCGGAGGAGAGCGCCTCCTTCGCGTTGACGCACTCTTCACGCAAGCGTGCCACGGCCGCGGTCGCCGTCGGGTCGTCCTCGTCCAGTTCCTCGAGCTTGCCGCCGAGCGCGGATCGGACGTGGTTGAAGACGGCGGCGTCGAAGTCGATGCCGCCGAGGCGCTCGATGCCCTCGGGACGGCCCAGGATGTCGAAGCCCATGCCGGTCTTGCGCAGCACGGCCGCGTCGAAGGTGCCGCCGCCGAGGTCGTAGACGGCGACGATCGCTCCGGGTTCGATGCGTTGCTGCTGGGCGTAGCTGACGGCGGCGGCCTCCGGTTCGGTCGTGTAGATCACCGGGCCGTCCAGGTCGGCCATCCGCACGGCCTGGCGCATCAGATCTGTCTTGTACGGGCCCCAATTCGCCGGATACGAGACGCAGATGGCCGCCGGTGCGCCGCCCTCCCGGCCGATCACCTGGTCGGCGACCGCGCGCAGAAGCCTGGCAGCGAGTGCCTCGGCCGACTGCGGTACCCCGCCGAGCAGGATCGGGGTGCTGTCGCCCACCCGGCGTTTGAACTCGCGGGCCACCCGGTGTGGTTCGGTCAGGCCCCGGCGGCTGGCGGCCTCGCCGGTCAAGAACGTCTCGTCCTCGCGCAGCAGCACCACCGACGGTACGGCGGCGGCGCGGCTGCCGAGCGCGACGATCTCCGCGTGGCCGTCGCGCCAGGTCGCGGCGGCGGTGTAGGTGGTGCCGAGGTCTATGCCTAGTGCGTACATCGCCGGGTGCTCCGTATCGTGTCGTGGTGGACCGGTTGGGGGGAACGCCGGGGGGTTTCCCCGAGACGTGCGGGCACTCGGCGCTCATAAGGTAGGTGCATGGAACCCGCCCGTCCTCTCCGCGAGGTGTTCGCCGAGCTCGCCGGCACCGGAAGCACCGGTGACCCGGGCGGTCTGCTGCGGGATCTGCCGGACGAGCTGGTCGCCGAGGCGGTGGTCAGTTACGCCGAGACCGCGCCGGTGGAGATCGCGGAGCATCTGGCGTCGTTCGTGAGCGCGCACAGCGCGGTCGGTTCCGAGGCGCCGGCCCTGGCGGGCTGGCTGGATCTGCTGGCCACGGCACCCGTGGAGGTGACCGAGGAGCCGGAGCTGGAGTTCGGCGCCGGGGCCGCCTCCGACACCACCACCGACATCGACGATGTCGAAGTGACCGGGATCGACGAGATCGCGGACCTGGACGAGGCCGGTGACCTCGAGAACTGGGACGAGCCCGTGATCGAAGGGCTGGACGCTGACGAGGACTGGCCGGAGATCGACGACGATCTGCTCGAGTGAGCGGGTCATCGCCGTCGCTCCAGCCCGGCGAGCATGCCCTCACAGGAACGGATCGCGACACGAGCGGCCACGGTCATCTCGTACGAGGTGAGTGGGTTCTCGGCACGGCGTTGCCAGCGGGCCAGTGCCGCCAGCGCGCCCGCGGACTGTTCGGTGGCCGCGGCGTCCGGCGGCAGCCGCAGACGGTCGGCGACCGTGCTGCCCGAGCCGCCGATCAGGCACTCCAGTTCGGCGACCACCTCCGGCTTGCCGGTGATCCACCCGGCTCGGAGACTCGACAGCACGCGCAGTTCGTTGAACGGGTGCGCGGACGCCATGATCTCCTCGACGCCCGCGGACACGGAGTCACTGCCGGTCCGCGGGCGCAGCCGCGTGATGTCGGCCAGCGCGAGCAGCGCGGACCGGCTCTTGAGCACGTCACGGCGTTCCAGGAACAGCGAGCCGATGATCTCGCGGAGCTGGGTGAGGCCACTGCGGTCGGCGAGTTCGCGGGACAGGCCGGTGGCGGTGCCGGCAACGTCTCGTCGCAGCAGGGTGCTTGCCAGCCGTACGCCGAAAAGTCCGAAACGGGCCAGCAACGCCTGCCGCTCCAGATCGGTGAGGCCCAGCTCCGGCATGGCCGACGCGAAGCGGTCGGCGGAGAGCAGCAGCTCCTCGGCCTGTTTGACCGGCAGGGCGGCGACCTTGCGCAGCTGTCCCACCTCGACCTCGGTGAGCGTCACCGCGGTCTCGGCGAGCAGGCCCGCGACCGGCACGACCGACTGCACCAGCCGCCGCACGTTGGGGTCGGTGCCGAGACGCGCGGCGATCCGGCGGGCCGAGGCCATCGAGTCGGGCCGGCCGGCGCCGATCTCGTCGGCACGTGACAGCACGCCGATGGCGTTGACCGGGCTGGGCCGGGCGACTTCGGTGTCGTGGAAGGCGCGCAGGAACTCGACGTCGCCGGGATGCAGGTGCCGCAGGAGGTAGACGACCGCGTCGGCGGGTGTCTCCTCGTCGTCGGGTACCAGCAGGTCCCAGGTGTGCCGGGAGTTCTGGTCGGACAGCGAGCCGATGCCGGGTGTGTCGATCAGGGTGAGGGTGCGCAACGCCTGCGACGGCCAGGTGACGGTGAGCTGGGCCAGGTCGTCGGCGCGCAGGCCGTCGAGGTCGATGTCGATGGCGCCGTCGTCGCGGCTGAACCGCAGCCGGTGCGGCTGTCCCTGTTTCGGGACGGCCTCGACCTGGTAGGTGTGGCCGTCGCGGTACCAGGTGACGATCCGGGTGCACTCGCCCGCGTCGGTGGGCGCCAGCCGCTCCCCCACCAGCGCGTTGAGCAGCGTGGACTTACCGGCCTTGACGCGTCCGGCGACGGCCACACGCAGTGGCGCGTCGAGACGGTCGCGGACGGCGGCGAGGCGGGCCGCGTCGGCGGTGCCGCGGTAGACGGTGATCGCCTGGTCGAGGGCGGCGCGGGTGCGGTCGACGAGGTTCATCCGGCCACCGCCTGCACGCGCTGGCGCAGCTGGCGTACGCGGGTCAGTTCGGCGTCGACGTCCTTGAGCCGTTTCTCGCGGTCGGCCTGGGTGCGTCTGGCGGCCTCGGCGGCGCTGGCCAGGGCCTGGGCGTTCGCCCGGTTCAGTTCCTCGGCCAGCCCCTGGTAGTGGTCGCGCAGCTGCCGCTGGACGCGGCGCAGGGTGTCGCGGGAGTCCTTGTTCGCCACGAAGCTGACCTCGTCGCAGTAGCGGCGGATGGCGTTGCGTGCTTCGGCGCGGCGCTTGGTGAGCTGGCGTTTCTTCTCGTCGCGCAGGCCGCGGTGTCCCATCACGAGGCCGATGCCGATGCCGATCGGGCCGAGCGAGACGCCGACCAGGCTGCCCAGGATGATGAACATCAGGGCGCCGCCGTACGCGCTCTTCAGCGCCACCATGGCCTGTTTGGCGATCCGCATCCGCTGCAGGTTGATCTTGTGCTGGAAGTCGGCGACGCTCGCGAGCGGGGTCGGGTCGGCCACCGCCGGGCGGCGCATCAGCATCGTGGACGCCTCGTGGAAGTGGTCGCCGACCCGGCCGCTGAGCTCGGCGGCCCGTTTGCGCAGCAGCTCGTAGTTGAGCAGCAGCTCGTTGGCCATCCGGGCCTGGAGCCAGGCCTCCATCTCGGGCCACGTGTCGGCGGGGTCGGCGTCGTCGATCGCCGTGTCGCCCTCGGCGATCACCACCCGTACGCGGGCGCGCAGGTCGTGGTCGACGTCGGCGGTCAGGTCGGTGACGCCGTCGCTGAGGGTCTGGTTCCACTTGGCGGCGGCGCTCTTGAGTGACTCCACCCGCTCCTTGACGCCGGTCAGCTCGCCCACCACGCGGGCCGCGGCCTCCGGGTCGGCCAGCGCGGCGCGCTCGTTGGCGAAGTGGCTGTCGAGCTGGTCGCAGAGGGCGCTCGCCTCGGCCATCGCCTCGGTCGCCAGCCGCTCGGCCGCGGACCGGCCGATCCGGTCGTTGAGGAACCTCACCAGTGGGGTGAAGCCGGACTCGGTGTTGAGCGCGGTGTCGTTGACCTTCACGGCCCGGGAGCGCAGCACCGACGACACCGGCATGAGCGGCATCGGGCAGTGCGCCGCCAGGTGCTTCTCGTCGAGCTCCCGGATGCGGCGCCAGGCCGGGTAGAAGTCGGTCTTGGTCAGGACGCAGACGACCACCGGGCACAGGGCGTGTGCCCGCTGCAGGAAGTCCACCTCGCTGCGGGTCAGCTCCTGCGCGGCGCCGGTGACGAAGACGACGGCGTCGGCCATCGCCACGGCGGCCAGGCTGGCGGCGGCGTGCGGCGAGTTCAGGCCGCCCACGCCGGGGGTGTCGACCAGGATCAGGCCGCCGGCGAGGATCTTGCGCGGGATGCGGACCTCCACCCCGGTGACCCGGGTGCCGTCGGCGCCGGCCCTGTCGCCGCCCTCCAGCACGTAACGGCGCACGTCGGCGACCGGGATCGTGGTCCGGCGGCCCGGCTCGAACAGCAGGGCCGCCTGTGGTTTCTCGCCGTGCCGCACGTAGGTGGGCACGGCGGTGGCCACGTCGTCGTCGACCGTGCAGACGGCCGCGCCGACCAGGGCGTTGACCAGCGAACTCTTGCCCTGTTTGAACTCGCCGGCCACGACCACGTGCGACACGGGGTCGGCCAGTGATTCCTTGGCCGCAGTCAGCCGGGCGGCGGCGTCCGGGCGGTCGTAGGCCGTACACGCACGCAGGGCCAGATCGATCACGGCGACCGCCTTCGCGACGTCTGCCACGGCTCCTCCATTCAACGAGCAGTCAGCGGGCCGGTCGGCCCGCTGACGTGGTGTGCCGGGATCAGGCGTTGATGACCGAGTCGTCGACGTCCTCGACGGTGTCGTCGTCGGAGCTGACCGTCGTGGTGTCGATGTCGGTGACGCTGGTGTCGTTGTCGTTGACCGTCGTGTCGTTGTCGTTGACCGTCGTGTCGTTGTCGTTGACCGTCGTGTCGATGTCGGTGACGGTCGTGTCGTTGTCCTCGTTGTTGCCGCTCGCGTCCCCGACGCCGGCGATTGCCGACCCGTCGTCGGCACTGTTGTTGGAGACATTGGAGGCGTTGCCGCCGCCGAAGGTCACCGCGGAGTCCTCGATCTCGGCGTCCGGCAGGTTGTTGACGTCGCCGTCGCCGAAGTTGAACACCGACTCGTCGGCGCCACCGTCGACCTGCGCGGTCTGGTTGCCGTCGCCGACGACCGCGTCGTCGAGCTCGTCGGCCACGATCCCGGTGTTGACGCCGGTGTTGACCGCGCCGGAGATGTCGTCACCGGCCTGGACCGCGCCGTCCCCCGTGTTCGCCTGGCCGAAGTTGTTCCCGTCGACGAGCAGGCCGCCGTCGCCGCTGACCGAGTTGACGTCGCCGTCGATGACCGACGAGCCGTCGCCGGTGGCCGCGTTCACGTCCCCGTCGCCGGAGTTCGCGACCGCACCGTCCCCGGTCGCGGCGTTCACGTCGTCGCCGCCGGCCACGGCGCCCTCGGCGGTCGCCGCGTTGACGTCGTCGCCCCCGGCCACCGCGCCGTCGCCGGACGCGCTCACGTTGCTGGCGTCGATGTCGCCGAAGACGTTGCCGTCCACGTCCAGGTCGAAGCTGTTGTCGGCGATGCTGGTGACGTTGAGGTCCAGGTTCTGGGTGATCGTCTCGTCGCCCTCGTACGTGGCGTAGGTGACGTAGTTGAGGTGCTGCACCACGTGCTCGACCGACTGGGTGCCGGCGGCCTGCGCGGGCGGGGCCCCGCCGCCACCCGGGCCGCTGCCGGTGTAGCTGTTCAGGGCCGAGCGCGCCTCGGCCGGCACTCCCGGCTCGGTGGCGGCGTCGCCGACCACGGCGGGAACGTTCACGCCGGACAGGTCGACATCGGTGAGGCCCTCGGTGGTGAGGATGCCGTTGGGGTCCTCGGAGTAGCGGGCCGCGAACTCGCGGTCGGACAGCAGGTTGACGACGAACTCTTTGAGAGCGGCGGTGGCGTCGGTGGTCATTTCGGTCTCTCCTCGCTTGGTGGACTGGCACCAGCGTGCGACCCCCGGACCGGTCCGGGCATCGGGGTGTCCCCCGTGGTATAGGGGGTGCGCTAGGGGATCCCTAGGTACTTGTCCTAGATCAGTCGCCGAGCATTTCGCGCAGCATCGCCAGCAGCTCGGCGCGGGTGTTCGCGCCGAGCTTGCCGCGGATCCGGGCGACATGGTGCTCGACCGTCTTCGGTGCGATGTAGAGCTGCGCGCCGATCTCCCGATGGGTGCTGCCGGCGAGCACCAGCCGGGCCACCGTCACCTCGCGTTCGGACAGTCCTCCGGCCGCCTGTCGCGGGGTGTCGGTGTCCGGTTCTGACAGCTCACGGGCACGTTCGAGCAGGCGACGGGCGGCGGTCGCGTCCGAGGTGCGGATCGCCGCCTGCCCGGCCAGCCGCGAGCCCTCCCACGGCAGCTGCGCCGCAAGCAGGTCCTCGGTCGCGGCGAGCACCGCCTCGGTGTCGACCTGCCCGGCCAGCACCGCCGCCCAGCGCCCGGCCGCGACACACTGCGCGAACGGCCGTGGCTCGGCGCTGTCCACGCCGGCCAGCCGCCCGGCCACCTCGGCCGCGGCGGCCGGGTCGTCGGTGGCGATCGCGGTCTGCAGCCGCAGCCAGTCCAGCGCCACCACCCAGCTGACCGGCCCGCCCAGCCCGGTGACGATGTCGTCGAGCAGGCCGACGATGGGTTCGACGCGGGCGAGCCGCCGCAACCGGGCCGCGGCGACCGCCAGTTCCTCGACCACCTCGAGCTGCCACAGGTCGACGACCCGGCGGGCGAGCAGCGGCTCCACGCCGGTCCAGGCGTCCCGCAGCCCGGCGATGTCACCGCGCCGGCGGGCGATACCGGCGGCCAGCGCGGCCCGCACCAGGCGGTCCCGGCCGGACGTCTCCACACCGTCGGGACGGCGCAGCTCCCGCAGGGCGGTCTCGTAGCGTCCCGCCCGCATCCGCGCCCAGGCCAGCAGCAGCCGGTGCCGCTCGTCGGCGACCGGCCCGCCGATCCGCGCGGCCCGGGCACGGGTCAGCTGATGTTCGGCGGAGGCCACATCTCCGGCGGCGACCGCCACGACGGCGGCCAGCGCGTGCGGGGTGTCCGGCAGCACGACCTGCGGTGTGCCCCGCTCGGCGGCCTCCGCGGCCTCGATGAGCAGCGGCAGGGCGACCGCGGGTTCCCCGGCGGCGAGCACGCCTTCGGCGAGACGCAGGAACGCGGCCGGTGCGACGGTTGCGGCCGCCTCGCGGGCCTCGGCGATCTGTCCGATTCCGACCAGCGAGGGTACGGCCAGAGCCGGCCCCGGAGCGGGCGCCGCGTTCAGCAGCGACGCCGCACGGGCGGCCCGTCCCTGGTGCGCGGCGACCGCGCCCGCGAGCAGCGCCGGCCGGCCGCCGCCCTCGGGAACCTCGGTCGTGAGCCCGAGCAGCGCACTCGCCTCGGCCCGGCCGGGCGCCAGATCGACGGGCTCGGCGCCGGCGTCCGCCGCGTCGTCGAACCAGCCGAGCGCGGCGGCCGGGTCGGAGAACCGCAACCGCTCGCCCGCCTGCCGATAGACGCCGGCGGCGATCGCGCTGCTCGATCGCGCCGCTCTCAACTGCCCGGCCGCGGTGATCGGGTCGGCGCCCGCCTCGATCAGCGCTCCCGCGACCGCGTCGTGCAGCCGCCGCCGCTCGGCGCCGGGCAGCTCGGCGAGCACCGCCTCGGCCATCGCGGGGATCATGCGCTCGAAAAGGATCAGACCTTCGTCGCGCAGTGTTCGCAGTGCCCCGGTCAGGGTGGTCACATCGATGCCGCAGGCCGCCGCGACGATCCGGTCGGCGAGGTCGAGTCGCAGCGCCAGCACCCGGGCCGCGGTGACGACGACGCTGTCCAGGACGGCGAATCGCCGCTGCACCCGGGCCAGCAGCGGGGGCGGTGTCGATCCGGCGGGTGCCGCGGCCAGGGCGGCGGCGATGGCCGGCAGCCCGGCCGAGGCCTCGTGGACGGCGGCCGCGACGTCCGGCGACACCGGGCGGCCGGTGACCGTGGCGACCAGGTTCGCGATCCGGTCGCGGTCCAGCGGGCCGAGCACTTCCACACCGTCGGCGGAGGCGGCCTCGTCGAGTTCAGCCAGCTCGGGCCGGTCGACCGTGGGCCGCCGCGACAACAGCACGGGCACTCCGGCCCGGCAGGCGGCGGTCAGTTCCCGCAGCGCCGCCGCGTCCAGGCGGTGGGCGTCGTCCACGACGACGAGCCGGTTCCCGGCCTCGGCGAGCGCGGCGGGCCACCAGAGCGGTCCGGTCACGGTGGCGGCGAGCGTGCGCAATCGATGCGTACGCCCGGAGCCGTCCACCCCCACCACGACCGTCACCCGAGCCGCCCCATATCGACGGGACTCTACTCCCTGGAACGGTGCTCGCGGATCGCCGCGACGAGCTCGCCCTGACCGGCGGTCCACGGGTCGTCAGGTCCCAGCACACGGAGCATCGCCTGCCAGAGTCCTTCCGGGACGGACAGCATCAGGTCCTCCGGGTCGCGGATCAGTGCACGCAGGAACGCGGCCTGAGCCGTCATCGGATGCGCCGGGCCGACCACCCGGATCAGGTCGTCGAGCACCTCCTCGGGCTCGCCGCGGCCCGCGTCAACGAGGTTCAGCCGGGTCCGTAGCGTCTCCGGATGGTCCGGGCCGAGGATCCGCAGCTGATCGTCGAGCAGGGCGGCGAACCGTCCGGCCGGGTCGGTCTCCCGGCCGGACCGCGTGGTCGCGTGGATCAGTTCGCTGCGGGTGGAGAGGGTCTGCGGATGGTCCGGTCCCAGCACCCGGATCCGGTCGGCGAGCAGGGCCTCGAACTCCGCGGCGGCCTGCTCCGGGTTCTCCGCGGCGCTGCGCCACCGGGCCAGCTCGTGGCGGCTGCTGAGGGTGTCCGGGTGATCGTCTCCGAGGACCTCGCGGGTCTTCGCGAGGACGTTCTCGAACTCGTCGGCGGCGGCTGCCGGATCGTTCTCGCCACGGCAGGTGGCCAGGTTGTGCCAGGCGGTGAGGGTGTCCGGGTGCGCCGGCCCGAGGATCGCGGTCCGCGTCCGCAGGATCGACTCCAGCTCGGCCGCGGCGCTGTCGAAGTCGCCGTCGCGCATGTGCTGGCGGGCCAGGGTGTGCCGGGCGGTGAGCGTGTCCGGGTGGTCGTCACCGAAGACACGGCGCCGCGCGTCGACCAGCTCACGGGCGGTGGTGGTGCTGGCGTGGTCGCCGGTCTCGCCCTGCCAGATCGTCCGGTTGCCGAGGGCGGCCAGGGTGTACGGATGGTCGGCGCCGAGCCGCTCGGCACTGAGCGCGTGCAGTTCCCGGAAGTGCTCGGCAGCCGCCGCGACCTGCCCGGCCTCCCCCAGGCTGCGCCCGGCCACGGTCAGGACGGCGTGGTACTCGTCGCCGGTCCACAGGCTGCCGCCGGTGTGGCGGTCCAGTGCGGCGGCCGACGCCCGGAAGCTCTGCGCCCGAGCCCCTTCGTCGTACGGCCACGCCGCCAGCAGCGCGTCGCCGGCCGCCCACGCCACCGCGTCGAGCCGGTCGGGGTCCGTCCGGTCGCGGACCGCGCGTTGCACCAGGTCGTGCACCCGTACCAGCCCGTCCTCGAAGGTGACGAGGCTGAACAGGTGCAACCGGCGAAGCCCGTCGCGGATCTCGTCGGCGCCGCGCTCACGCCACTGCGGTGCGCCGCTCTCGGTCGGGCCGGTGTAGCTGAACCAGGTGCGGGCCGGTTCCGCCGTGAACACGTCCGCCGGGATGCCGCCGGAGTCGAGCACGCCGGCCATCTCCAGCAACGGCCGCGCCAATCCGGCCGGCGACGACCGGTCGGCCGCCTCGATCGATAGTGACCAGGTCACCGGAACGGTCCACCGGTAGTCACCGGGCACCCGGTCCTCGGCCGGGAACAGGTCGTCCATCCGGCGGCGCCGGTCGGCGAACCGGCGCCGGTACTCGGTGCAGCTGATGTCGAGATCGGTCATGTAGGCGGCCGCCTGCGCCATCGCCACCGGCAACCGTCCCAGGTCGGCGCTGACCCCGGCCACGTCGTCGGCGAGCCGCCCGGGCAGGGCCGCCCGCAGGTATCCGCCGGCCTCCGCCTCGGTGAACACGCCGATCTCCACCGGTTCGCCGTGCTCGACGGCCGCGGTGTCACGCAGTCTTGTGGTGATCAGGATCTGCCCCGCGGCCGTACCGGCGGGCGGTTGCAGTCCGCGCAGGTCACGCGGGTCGGCCAGGTCGTCGAGCACGATCAGCCACGGCCGGGATGCGGTGGCCAGCCAGCTCAGGAAACGCTGCGCGGCCCGTTCGGGGTCGGCCGGGGTGGCACGGGAGAGTTGCTCACCCGCATCGGCCCAGCGCGAGACGATCGCGTCACGTGATGACGCGTCGGCCCAGATCACCAGGTCACCGGCGGCGAGCCGGGCGCGCGCGTGAGCGGCGGCCAGCTGGGTCTTGCCGACACCGCCCAGCCCGGACAGCACCCGGACACCGGCCTCCGCGACGGGACGGGACTGGAAGTGGGTGGCCGCCGGTGGGATCAGCCCGATCAGCCGTACCGCTGATGTCGATGTTCGCCGTCCGGCCTCGTAGAGGCTCCGCCACTGAGCCGGGTCACGCTGCTCGGCGGTCAGTGGCCGGCCGCTGCGGCGGGCGTGCCGGACACAGGCGTCGACGAGCGCCGCGACCGTCGGCCAGCTCGCGCCCGGCTTGGTGAGGGCCTCGTCGAGGGTGGACCGGCCGACGTGGTGACCGCCGAGATCGGCGTCCTTCTTCAACTGGGAGCGACTCGGTTCACCGGCGGCGAGATGCAGCCGTCTCAGCTGGTCGAGCAGGGTCGTGGTCAACGGCTCACCGTCCGGCGTCCGGATCCGGACGGCACCGGACGGCCTGCCGCCCAGCCTTGAGGGCATCGAACCACCGAAAGGATCGTCATGATGCTCTCCGACCTCCTCTCCACCGTCTGGACCTGGCTGCCCGAGGCGACCGTCCTGCTGCGGTTCGTCACCGCGTCGATCGGGTTCGGCGTCGCTGTCGCGGCGATGGTCCGCAGGCTCCGCCGGCGCCGCACCCGGCAGCGACTGTAGACGGTGGACGATCGGGCTCACCCGTCCGTGTCGGGCCGCGGGCGGAGGCTGTCGGCGTGGTCCATCGCGGCCCGCAGTTGCTCGTCGTCGAGGCGACGGGCCGCCCAGGCCAGCTCGACCAGGTCACGGGGCCACGGACGGGAGCCGGTCCACGGCAGCTCGGCGACCTCACGGTCGATCAGGACGGCCAATTCAAGAACGGGGATTCCGACGGTACGGGCGAACGCGTTGACATAGTCGTCGGACAGCGGCACACGCTCGGCGAGGGCCATCCGGTAGGTCGCGGTCGACATGTACGGCCCGGCACCGAGCTCGGTCAGCAGGGAGTTCCGTACACGCAGATTGCGGTTGGCCAGCAGGCGCCGCAGGATCGTGCCGGCCGTCAGCTCCTGACCGTCGGAGGGGAACGGCGTGGTCCGCCTCACCGGACGAGCCGGGAGCCCGTCGACGAAGTCACGCAGCCGGGCCCGCCCCTCGGCGTCGAGTTCGTGAGCGCGCCAGGCGACCAGGGACTCGACATCCCAGGGCCCGGTCAGCTCGGCGGGCGCCAGGTCGTCGGGCAGCGTCCGGCCGGCGAAGACGAACAGGTCGGCGGTGTGCAGCCCGAGCACCGGGGCGAGCCGGCGCAGCGTGTCGTCGCCCGGTTCCGCGAGGGTCACGGCGGCTCCGCGGCGCTCCAGCAGCCGGGCGACGCGGATGCCGAACGGTGTCACAGCTTCTCCAGGGTCCAGGTCTGCCCGGCGACCTCGTGGCCGAAGCCCGGGTGTGGCTCCTCGCCGGCCAGGACGAACCCGGCCGCCTCGTAGATCTTGCGGGCCGAGCTCAGCCCCGCGACGGTCCACAGTGTCACCCGTTCGTAGCCGCTCGCGCGAGCGAAGCCGAGGCACTGCCCGACCAGGCGGCGACCCGCGCCGAGCCCCCGGGCCGCCTCGGTGACGATGAGGACCCGCAGTCTCGCGGTGCCGGGCTCCTTGTCGGCCACCAGCATGACGCAACCGACGCGTTCGCCGTCGGCCTCGGCGATCCAGGCGGCCTCGCGGGCCGGGTCGTGACCGGTGGCGTAGTCGGCGACGATCCGGGCGACCAGCTTCTCGAACCCGGTGTTCCAGCCGAACTCGCGGTGGTAGACCTCCCCGTGGACCATCACGATCCAGCCCAGGTCGCCCGCCCGGTCCGCGGGCCTGATCTCCAGATTCGTCGACATGAGCGCCGCCTTCCCCACCTACTGAAACGACTGTTTCAGTAGCGGGTAGGCTACCCCCGTGTCCGAGAGACCGACAACCACGTCCCCCCGGCGGGCCGAGCTGCTGGAGGCGGCGTACGCGTATGCGCTGGCACATGGCCTGGCCGACCTGTCGCTGCGACCGCTCGCCGCCGCCGTCGGCTCCAGCCCGCGCGTGCTGATCTTCCTGTTCGGCAGCAAGGACGGCCTGGTCCGGGCGTTGCTGGAGCGTGCACGCGGCGACGAGCTGACCCTGCTGGACCGCGCCGGGCAGCTCAGCGGGAGCGAACCGATCGGGCTCGCGCCGGCGGTCGAGCGGGTGTGGGCGTGGCTCGCCGCCGAGGAGCACCGGCCGCTGCTGCGGCTGTGGGTGGAGGCGTACGCGCGCTCGCTCGTCGAACCGGACGGCGCCTGGGCCGGCTTCGCCCGCGCCACGGTCGACGACTGGCTGACGGTCCTGGCCGCCTGCCAGCCCGACGACGAGCGGGACAGCCCCGAGGGCCTGATCCGCCGCACCCTGGCACTCACGGTGTTGCGCGGAGCCCTGCTGGATCTGCTGGCGACCGGTGACACCGACCGGGTCAGCGCAGCAGTGCGCGCAGCCTGCTGAACACGGAGTATTGGATGTCGGCGAAGGTGCGCTTCTCCCCGTCGGCGACCCACACCGCGAACGCGGTCCGGAAGACGGTCACGGCGGATTCGGCGGCCAGTGCCGCACTGGCCGCGTCGACACCGCGGCTGGTCAGCGCCCGGGTCAGGGCGAACGCCAGCGACGAGAGCTTGAGCAGCTCGCGCTCCTGCAGCGCGATGTTCGCGATGATCACCGCCTGACGGGCCCGCGACCAGGGGCGGCGCTCCTCCGGGAAAAGGGTGGCCGCGCCGTCCAGAACGCCGCTGATCAGGGCCATCGGGTCGTCACCGGACTCCGGCAGGCCGCCCAGGAAGGCCCGCTCGAACTCGTCCTGGTCGACGAAGAGCACCTCACGCTTGTCGGCGAAGTGGCGGAAGAACGTCCGTTCGGTCAGACCGGCGGCCGCCGCGATCTCCGCGACGGTCGTTCCGTCGTACCCCTGCGTGGTGAAAAGGCCGAGTGCCGCCTCCCGTAGGCGTTCGGAAGCGCCGCCCTGCCATCTCCCCATGATCCTCATCATAGTGATGTCAGGGACTGACATCGCGAGGTAGTGTCATGTCAGTCCCTGACATCACCTTGCAGGAGGTCGCGCCATGCGCGTGTTCGTAACCGGAGCCAGCGGCTGGATCGGCTCGCACACCGTCGACGAGCTGCTCACCACGGGCCACGAGGTTCTCGGCCTCGCCCGCACCGACGCCGCCGCGGCGGCACTGCGGGACAAGGGGGCCGGCGTGCTGCGCGGCGACCTCGACGACCTGGACGCCCTGCGGCGCGGCGCCACCGACGCCGACGCGGTCGTCCACCTGGCCAACAAGCACGACTGGGCGAACCCGGCCGAGTCCAACCGGGCCGAGCGGAGCGCCGTGCAGACCCTCGCCGAGGCTCTGACCGGCTCCGGCCGCCCGCTCGTGTTCGCGTCCGGTCTCGCCGCCCTGGCGCTGGGCCGGCCGTCCACCGAGAACGATCCGTCACCCTTCAGCGGTCCGGAGGCACCGCGCGGCGGCGCCGAGAACCTTGCCTTCGAGTACGCCGAACGAGGCGTCCGTGCCATCGCGGCGCGCTTCGCCCCCACCGTGCACGGCACCGGCGACCACGGTTTCGTCGCCATCCTGACCGCGGCCGCCCGCCGCAACGGCGTGGCCGGCTACATCGGCGACGGCTCGTCCACCTGGTCGGCGGTGCACGTCCGCGACGCGGCCCGCCTGGTCCGGCTCGGCCTCGAGCAGGCACCGGCCGGCACCCGGCTGCACGCGGTCGCCGAGGAGGCGGTGCCCACCCGGGACATCGCCGAGGCCATCGGCCGGCGCCTGAACCTGCCGGCCAAGCCGGTCGAGCCGGACGAGCTCGGCTTCCTGGGCCGCTTCTTCGGCACGGACATGGCGGCGTCCAGCGAGATCACCCGGACCGCGTTCGACTGGCACCCGACCGGCCCGGCCCTGCTGGAGGACATCGCGGCCGGGGCGTACGACCACGCTGTTTAAGCGGCGGCCGCCGGCTCGGTGGTCTGGCCGGGGCGGCGGGTCAGCACCCGCGGCCCGCCGGCCGTGATGGCGACCGTGTGCTCGGAGTGGGCGGTGCGTGAGCCGTCGGCGGAGCGGATCGTCCAGCCGTCGTCATCGAACCTGATCTTGTCGGTCGAGCGGCAGAACCACGGTTCGATGGCGACGGTCAGGCCCGGGTCGAGCCGCATACCGCGACGCGGCCGGCCGCTGTTGGCGACATGCGGGTCCTCGTGCATGGTCCGGCCGATGCCGTGGCCGCCGAACTCGCCGTTCACGCCGTAGCCGTAGGTGCGGGCCACCTCGCCGATCGCCGCGGAGATGTCGCCGAGCCGGCCGCCGGGCTGGGCGGCGACGATGGCGGCCTCGAGCGCGACCTCGGTGGCCTCGATCAGCTTCAGATCCTCGGGGTCGGGCGTGCCGACGACGAAGGAGAGCGCGGAGTCGGCGACCCAGCCGTCGATGCCGACCGCCATGTCGATGCTGAGCAGGTCACCGTCGCGCAGCACATAGTCGTGCGGGAGCCCGTGCAGCACCGCGTCGTTGACCGACAGGCACAGCACGTTGCGGAACGGGCCGCGCCCGAACGAGGGAGCGTAGTCCCAGTAGCACGACTCGGCGCCGCGCTCCTTGATCCGGCCGCGGGCGTGGTGCTCGATCTCCATCAGGTTGACGCCGACGGCGGCGAAACCCTTCAGCTCGGCGAGCAGTTCGCCGACGAACTGGCCGGTCACCGCCATCCGGCCGATCTCCTCGGCGGACTTGAGCTCGATCACGACGCCTCCCCTTTCCCGTGCGGTACTTTAATACCGGTATTTTTATACCACGTCAGGCCCGGGCCGATCCGGAGGGATATCCTGCTCGCATGGTTCGCCAACCGCTCACCGCCGAACAGATCGCAGCGGGCCAGCGCCTCGGAGCCGCCCTGCGGTCCGCACGCGCCGGCCGCAGCCTCGTCGAGGTGGCCCTGGCGGCAGGCATCTCCCCCGAGACCTTGCGCAAGATAGAGACGGGTCGGCTCCCGGCGCCGGCGTTCGGCATCGTCGTCTGCCTGAGCCAGGCCCTCGACGTCCCGCTGAGCGACCTGGCCGACGTCTGGCTCGCCGCCGACACCCCGATCCGCCAGGCCTCCTGACCCGGCGAACACGCCGCCATCGTCCGGACCGTCAGCCAGTCCGGCGCAGGAGCCGGCTTTCGCGCGTCACCCGTTCGGATGACTGGAGACAGCCGGCCCGATGTCGTCGGCAAGCTCAGCGCGCCCGGCTCATAGCATGATCACCCGCTTCGCAGGTGTCCGATTACCGTCGCGGCGCGTTCCGTTGATTACGGTTCAATTGATCTCACGCGAAGGCCTCGGCGCCGTTCCCGTGGATCGACGCCGACCCAGGCAACCTGGGAGGTGCAGATGATCGAGGGCTTTCTCTTCGGCGTCGTGTTCTCCTGCGTCATGGTGCTGCCGTTGTACGCGATCACTCGCTTCGCGTTCCGGCGCAGCGTCCTCCTGCGGCGAATCCCCGTGGTCCGCCGGCTCCCGTTCCCCATCGCGGCACTGTTTCCCGCGCTGTTCCAGATCGGGGTCAGGTCCGGTCCGTCAGGTAATCAGGAGGCCGCCTGGCGGACCGCCGACCTGGCGGCCCTGGCCGGCAGCCTCACCGCCGCAGCGGCACTGATCCTGGTCTGGTGGCTGCTGGCGGTCAGCCGGAAGCCCTTCGGCAACCACACCGACGAGAGGTGAACGATGCGCCGAGTCTTCGATATAACCGCGGTGATCCTGCTGGTCACCCTCTCGACCATCTTCATGGTCATCGCCCTGCTCTTTCCCGCCCGGGGCGTCCGCCTGGCCGCCAAGCACATCGCCCAGGCGCTCGGCAACGCGGCGACCAGGATCAGCACGCCTCAGGTTCCCCCGCACCACCATCCGCGGTGAAGGCCGTAGCGCGGGGTCACCAGTGCAGCGGCAGGGCCTCGATGGCGGTGGTCAGTTCGGCGGCGAGCAGGGTGTGGTCGTCGAGGGACGGGTGCCAGTCGCAGCCGAGCTGGTCGAGCTGACTGCTGTAGTGCAGGGACCGGACCCGGGTGTCACCGGCAGCGTTACGCCCGGCGACGACCTGCTCGATCGAGTCGGCCATGGCCGTGGTGTTCCACAGGGTCGGGTAGGTCAGGATCAGGTGCGCTGCCGGGCCGTACCGCTCCCGCAGCTTGCCGACGAAGCCCTCATAGGCGGACCGGTAGTCGGCGGCCAGTTCGTCGATGGTCGCCCACTTCTCGCCGGCGTGTAGGTCGGTGGAGAAGTCGTTGATGCCGAGGCCGATCACGATGACCTGCGGCTTCCACGAGGCCGGGCGCGGCAGGGCGGTGGTGTCGACGGCCTGTAGCGTGCGGTCGTACCAGGTGCGGTAGTCGGTTCCGGCGTCGCCGCCGTTGTAGTTGCGCACCATGCCCCGGCCCGACCAGGCGTTGAGCTGGTAGTCGGCGCCGAGCCCGCGGGCGGTCAGCGCGCCGAAGGTCCGGTCGGCGTTGCTGTTGCGGTCGACACCGCCGATCGCACTGCAGTCCCGGCTCGTCGACATGTTGCCGTAGCCGGCGGTCCACGAGTCGCCGATGAACTCGATCTGCCGGGTCCGGGCGGCCGGTTTTCCGAGGATCAGGCCGCCGTCACCGGCGACGAAACCACCGAACTGCCCGGCGGCCCAAGGGCTTTCGGTACGTTTGGCGACGCGCACGGTGTGCTCACCACGGCCGAGCCCGGTGATCCAATGGGTGGTCCGCCCCGGTGTCACGAGGTTGACGGGCTCCCGGTCGTCGACCCGGATCTCGTAGTCGTTGACCGCGTCGTCGAGGACGATCCCGACACTGCCGCCCCGGAACCGGCCCTCGAAGTAGACGCCCGGCCAGGTGTAGCGCACGGCGCCGGCCCGGTCGTCGACCCGTCCGGCGGTGTGCGCCCGCTCCAGCGGCCGGGTCTCCGGCGCGCCCGGCGCCACTGCCCGGCCGGTCACCGGGGAGATCTTGCCGGTGCAGAGCCCGCGTTCCCGGAGTTCGGCGACGACCTGCGGGATGGCCTGGACGGTTGCTGGCGGCCAGTCGTGCATGAGGATGACGTCACCGGCCTTCATGCCGCGGGCGGACGCGACGATCTCCTCGACGGTCGCGTTGTTCCAGTCCTTCGAGTCGGCGTCGGTGTTGATCTCGGTGAGCCGGTAGCGCCGCTCGACGGCCCGCAGCGCGTCGTTCGTGTCGAGGTAGGGCGGCCGGAACAGCGCCGGGGCGACACCGGTGGCCCGGCGGATGACGTCCTGGGTGCGGGCGATCTGGTCGGCCTGCTGCTCGGCGGTCAGCTGGGTCATGAACGGGTGGTCCCAGCTGTGGTTGCCGATCCACATCCCGGCTCTGACCTGCGCTCGGGCCAGCGCGGGGTTGGCCTCGACGTTCTGACCGGTGTTGAACATGGTGGCCCGGGCGCGGGCGGCGCGCAGCGCGTCCAGCAGCGCGGTGGTGTTCCCCGGTGTCGGCCCGTCGTCGAAGGTCAATGCCACGTATCCGGCACAGTCCCGGCCACCGGCCCGCGCCGCCGTGGGCGCGGCGGTGAGTCCCGCGAGGACGGCGAGGGCCACGAACCCGTGCAGATACGTTCGCTTCATACCGTTCCTCCGAACCGGGAGCGCTCCCAAAACGTCGCCCGAGCATAACGCTGCATCGCCGATTATCAATGCCCGTACGATCCTCCGGTGGAACGATCACGGCCCGAGGGCTCCCTGTTCGTCATCGGCCTGTTCCTCGACCGGCACACCGACGCACAGTCCCTCGACCTCGTCGGCGCGGCGCTGCTCGCCCGGGGCGCCCGGTTCACCGGCGAGGCATGGCTAGGTACCACCGATCCCGGCCCGTTCGACTACGTCACCGATCTCGCGCTGGTGTCCGTCGACGACTGGCCGGCGCCACGGGAGGACCTGCGCCCGTACCGGACATGGCTGATCATCGACGGGCTGGGACCCGCCGTGCTGAGCTTCGGCAAGGGCGACAAGCTGGGCGGACGCCCGGTAGAGATCCTTCTCGAGACCGACCTGTGCGACGTCCCCGGTGAATATCTGGACGACGACGAGCGTGCCGAAGCGGCGCAGCGGCGGCGGTCGGTGGTCACGCTCTGCCGGGAGCTGTGCGAGGAACTCGATCCGGCGTACGGCACGATCCACGTGGAGGAACCGACTCCGACGCCGACCAGGATGCGGGCCGGCGAATTCTTCTGGCCACTACCCGACGATCTGTTCGTGTCCGCCCGGCTCGGGCTCCCGGAAGCCGGGATGCACGAGAGCGCCGGCGCCAGGGACCCGGCTGCGCTGAAGGAGCTGTGGCAGCGGATCGGTACGGCCGTCAGCGCGCTGGGCTGGGCGGATCGGAGCGGGTGACGGCGCCGACCAGGCCCTTGCCGCCGGACGACTCGACCAGGTCGAGCGTGTTCGGATCGATGCTCCAGGCGTCCGCGACCCGCATGACGTCTCGCTCACTGACACCGGACCAGTCGTCGGAGACCGCAGCGGGCACGTCCAGCTCGGCCTCGACCGGTGTGAGCGGGCCCTCCTGCTCGAACGTGCCGCTGCACCCGTCGTAGAACATCCGGCGGACGAGACGACCCCCGATCGCGTACGCCCACTGGTGCGTGTCCGACACCCGGTAGCTGCCGAAGTACTGGACCTCGGTGCCGAGCCGGCCACTCAGCCACGCCACCGACCTGCCGCCGAGGTCGAGCAACTGCCCCACGACGAAAACCCAGCCGCCTGTCGGCGGAGAGACGAAGACCTTGCGGTCGTACGCCGACTCGACGCCCTCGTCCCAGTCGGACTCCACCCGGTCGTCCAGCCCGACGGCATCCGCGACCTCCTCGGTCGTACCACCGCGGACGGCCAGCCAGGAGCACTTGAACCCGAAACGCGCGCCGGTGGGCGTACCCGGGGGAAGGTGTTCGTTCGGTAGTTCCGGAATCATCCGTGCCACCTCGGCGCACACCGCGGCGAGGCCGTCGATGCGACCTGTCGTCTCCTGCCTGCCCGCGTAGCGGTTACGGCGGCAGCCGGCGCCCTTGATCTCGACCGTGCCGTCGGACAGCTCGTCGAGTGTCACCTCGGCGTTGCCGTGCAGCCAGTGCGGGTCGACCCCCGCCGCGACCAGCGATTGCCGGTACTCGGGCGCGCCGGTCCGTTCCGCGTCGGCATCCGCGAAGGCCTCCCGCACCACCGGCAGCAGGGATCGCTCGTCGGGATCGGCGACACGGGCCGGGCCGACGGTGTAGGCGCCGATGTTCGGCATCACGACCAGCCGGCCGGTCGCCGTCGTGAAGATCATGACCCGGCGGACCATCGGCCACCGTGGAGCGAGCGACTCCACGTAGCCGAGCAACGTGGCGCCCAGCGCGGCCGGACCGTCGGCGGCCGGCACCCGGCGGATCTCGGCGTCCGGGTCATGGCTGTCGGCCACGACATTCCAGACACCGTCAGAGAGGTAGGCACGGACCCGCTTCTCCGGCCCGTACCGCAGCATCGTGACGCCGACGACGTCCTCGCAGAACACCTGCCACGGCGACCGCTCACGCGGGGAGGTGCCCACCGAAGGACGGGCGTGCAGCGCGAGCATCACCGCACCGAGCCGTTCACCGGAGACGCCGTCCTCGACGGCGACACCGGTGCTGGCCCAGCCGCGTGTGGCGTACATCCGGCCCTGAAAGACATGGATCTCGATACCCACGGGCGCCAGTATGGTGCACCGATGGCCGACTTCGCCGTCCCACCGTCGTTCGCAGCGAGCCCCCGCTGGTGGAGGCACGACACCGGCTGGCTGGACGGATTGCCCGCCCTAGTCCGGTCACAGTGCGCACGCTGGGACCTGACCGTCGACGGCGAACCGGCGCACGGCTCCAACGCCGTCGTCGTCGCGGCGGCTCGCGGTGCCGACCCCGGTGGACGTGCCGAGCACCGCCACGGTCGTCGCCGAGCGGATGACCGCGCTGGAGACGGCATCCGGCCACGCGGTCGACCCGGTGTTCGTCCGCGACCACGGTCGGGACTGGGTGCTGTTCCGGACCGTCGACTACTGGCTGTGGGGGCTCGGCGCCGGACTGACCGAGGATCCGGTCCGCTGCCACCGGCTGGCCGGGATCTTCGCCGATGGCTGATCATGGTGCAGTGACCGATTCTGATGCGCCGTCGTTCTCGCTGGCCACTCCCCCGCTGTTCGCCGCGCTGGCGCCGGCCCGGCGGGTGCTGATCGCCGGTGCGGGCGGCGGCTTCGACGTCTACGCCGGTCTGCCGCTCGCTTTGGCGCTGTGGCAGGAAGGCGTGGACGTACACCTGGCGAATCTGTCGTTCTCCGAACTCGAACTCGTCGACCGGTCGTCGTGGGTGGACCGGCACGTCGTCGAGGTGACCCCCGCGACCGCCACGCCGGACTGGTACTTCCCGGAGGGGACGCTGGCGAAGTGGCTGGCCGCGCACGATCTTCCCTCGACGGTGTACGCGTTCCCGCCGCTCGGAGTGCAGACGCTGCGCGAGGCCTACCGCCACCTGATCGAGCGCCTCGGCATCGACGCGATCGTGCTGGTCGACGGCGGCACCGACATCCTGATGCGCGGCGACGAGAACGGGATCGGCACACCGGTCGAGGACCTGACCAGCGTCGGCGCGGTCGCCGGGATCGACCTGCCGATCAAGCTGGTGACATGTCTCGGGTTCGGCATCGACGCGTACCACGGCGTCAACCACGTGCAGGTGCTGGAGAACCTCGCCGCGCTCGACCGGGAGGGCGGCTACCTGGGCGCCCTGTCGATTCCCCGTGACAGCCGGGAGGCGCGGCTCTACCGGGACGCGGTCGCCGACGCGCAGGCCGCCACACCGCAGCGGCCCAGCATCGTCAACGGCCAGATCGCCGCCGCGATCGCCGGGGAGTTCGGTGACGTCCAGTTCACCCGGCGCACCAGCGGCAGCGCCCTGTTCGTCAACCCGCTGATGGCCGTCTACTTCACGGTCGACCTGGACCGGCTCGCCGCCCGCTGCCTCTACCTGGACCGGATCGAGCAGACCGTCGGCCGCAGCCAGGTGATCACCCGCATCGAGAAGTTCCGCGACGAGGTCGAGACCCGGGTCCCGCGCGTCTACCCGCACTGAAGGACGGGCTGAGCGCGGGGACGATACGGTTTCGCCCATGGCACGTCGAGAAACCCCCGCTGCCGGGCCCGGCAGCCGCGCCCTGGTCGTGGATGTGATCCGTTCGGCCAGGTCGATCAGCCGGGTGGAGCTGGCCGAGGTGACCGGTCTGACCCAGCCGTCGATCTCCAACATCGTGCGGGTTCTCATCGACGACGGCGTGATCCACGAGACCGGTTCCGCGGACTCGACACGTGGCAAGCCCCGCATCCTGCTGTCGATCAACCCGTACAGCCGCTTCGGTATGGGTTTTCATCTCGGTGCCGAGACGCTGACGTGCGTGGCCGTCGACCTGACCGGTGGTGTGGTGGGCCGAGAGGTGGTGCCGCTGGCCACCGGGGAGAACGGTGGTGACCTGGCCGGACGGCTCGTGGCCCGGTTCGCGGACTTCACCGACGGGCTCGACCTGCCGGTCAACCGGATCGAGGGCCTGGCCATCGTGGCGCCGACCGCCCGGCCCGGATTCGAGTCGGCGGGGCCCGACCTGGCGGCGGTCCGGGCCGAGCTCGCCGACCGGCTGCGGATGCCGGTGCTGGTGGAGAACGACGCGGCGGCCGCTGCCCTCGGCGAGTTCTGGAGCCGCCGGGTGTCGCGGGAGCAGGCGTTCGGCAGCGTCTACCTGTCCACCGGGATCGGCGCGGGCCTGGTGTTCAGCGGCGCGCTGTTCCGGGGCGCGAGCTTCGACGCCGGCGAGCTGGGCCACCTGTCCATCCGCTATGACGGCCGGCCCTGCCCGTGCGGCAATCAGGGCTGCGTGGAGCGGTACGCCTCGATGGCGGCCGTGGTCGAGGACGCCCGCCAGGATCCGGAACTGGCCGGGCGACTGACGCTGGACGGGAGCGTGTCGTCGGCGTACGACGTCATCGCCCGTGCCGCCGTCAGCGGTGACCCGCAGGCGTTCGCCCTGATCGACCGGGCGGCCACGCATCTGGCCGTCGCCGTGGCGTCGATGGTCAACCTGCTCGACCTGGGCCGGCTCGTCCTGACCGGCCCGGCCGTCGCGAGCGCCGGCTCGATCTACGCCCGCCGGCTGCGCTCCCACCTCGCGCGGACCGCGCACGCCCGCAACCGCCACCCGATCGCCGTCGAGCTGTCCGCCCAGCCTCGAGACGCCGCGAGCATCGGCGCGGCGGCCCTCATGGTGCAGGCGGCCATCGCGCCGGGGCACACCACGAGCGCCCACTAGTCTTTACGGACGGTGACATTGAGTACGGAGGAATCGGTGGCAGAGGCGCAGCGGCGGGTCGGCCTGGTTCTGGCGCGGGCCTCACGGGTGCTCGGCGAGGAGCCGTTCTATCACGAATTCATCGAGGGGCTGGAGCGCGTGCTCACCCCGACCGGCGTGTCGGTGCTGGTCAAGGTGGTCACCGACCGGGAGGCCGAGAACGAGTCGTACGAGCGGTGGGCCGAGCACAAGCGCGTGAGCGGTGTCATCCTGGTCGACCTGTCGCCCGACGACGACCGGGTGGAGCTGGTTAAGCGGCTGGAACTGCCGGCCGTGGTGCTCGGCGCCCCGTCGACCGCTTTCGGGCTGCCGACGGTGTGGACCGACGACACCGACTACGCGCGGGAGGCGATCCGGTTCCTCGCCGACCGCGGTCACCGGGTGGTCGGGCAGCTCAGCGGCCCGCTGTCGTTCGTGCACACCCGGCTGCGCCGCGACGGCGCTCAGGCGGAGGCGGAGACACTCGGGGTCTCGCTGATTCAGGCCGAGGGCGATTATTCGTACGAGTCGGGCCGCGCCGCGACCGTCGAACTGCTCGCCGGCAAACCGACCGCGATCGTCTGCGACAACGACGTGATGGCCCTGGCCGTTCTCGACACGCTGCGCGAGCACGACCTGGCCGTGCCGGGTGACGTCTCGGTGGTGGCGTGGGACGACTCCGGCCTGTGCCAGCTCGCCGTGCCGGCCCTGTCGGCGATCAGCCACGACGTGGTCCGGATCGGTGAGATCGCGGCGAAAGCCATGCTCGACGCGATGGCCGGCGAGCCGCCCGCGGTCTACCAGGCGCCCCCTGCGCACATCGTCGCCCGCGACAGCACCACCTGATCCCACCTGACCCTCCCGCCACCCGAAGCCACCTGGCCCTGCCGCCACCCGAAGCCACCTGGCCCTGCCTCCACCCGAAGCTGCCTGGCCCTGCCTCCACCTGAACCCAGCTCGAGCCTGACGCCAGCTGAATCCAGCTCGGCAGTCCCGCTTCCTGCTCCCCGCTCGGCCATCTCGCCACCCGAGTTCAGCTCCGCGGGCCGGTTGCCTCATCTCAGCTCGGCGGGTCCGCTGCCGATCAGGGGCCCGTGCAGGGAACCCTCACGCGCGCCGGCTTCGCCGTGCCGCCCGCCGTCTCGGGCGTGCTGGCGCTGCTCAGCGTTCTCTGGTTCGCGGCCAACGCCCCCGCGCCCTGGGGCCCGGGCTGGATCGGCTGGGTGTTCGCGCCGCTGGTCATCGTCATCAACCAGGCCCAGCTGGCCCGGCTGCGGCGTGATCCTGGCGTCTCGCCGGAGGGCCGCCGGTTCTGGCTGCACCTGGCGATCGCCCAGGTCGTGATCGTGCTGGCCACAATGGTCACGGCCTGGGACACACTGTCGCGTGCCCAGACGGTCACGCTGGCCGGACCGGCCAACACCCTGTTCGGCATCGCCATCGTCACCGTGCTGTGGGCGTTGATCCGGCTGCCTGCACGCGACTCGATCCGGGGCACCGCGATCGTCCGGTTCGGGCTGGACGCCGCCGTCGTGATCTTGTCGGTCGGGCTGTTCGGCTGGTTCCTGTACTTCCGCAACTACGACCAGCTGGTCTCAGCGGTCGGCGCGCCCGGACCGGTGCTCGGGCTGATGCTGTTCGCGTGCGCCGCGGCGCTGGCGTTCAGCAAGCTTGCCATCGCCGGCGCCCGCGGTGTCGACCGGCGGACCATGTACTTCCTCGGCGTCTGCGTCGTGGTGTCGTCGCTGGTCGGCGGGCTGTTGCCGCGCTTCGCCACGCGGCCCGACCTGAACGCGATCGGTGTCAGTGTGCCGCTCACGTTCTTCCTCTTCAGCCTTGCCATCGAACGTGAGCGTTCACTCATCGGGCGGCCCCTCACGGAACGCGGGCCACGCCGGCCGTTCAGCCTGGCGCCATACCTGGCGGTCGCCGCGACCGACGGGCTGCTGCTGCACACCCGCGGTAGCTCGGCGACGGTGGTCGTGGTCGCCGTGTCCCTGACCGCGATCGTGGTGGGCCGGCAGATCCTGGCGTTCTACGACAACGCCCGGCTGTTGCGCGAGCTCGACGCCAGCCTCGAGGAGGTCCGGCAGGCGCAGGCGCAGCTCGCCCACCAGGCTGACCACGACTCCCTCACCGGACTGGCGAACCGGCGATTCTTCGAACGGCGCCTTTCCGCCTCATTGGTCGCGGGGCAACCGTTCGCCGTCGTGCTGATCGACCTCGACGACTTCAAGGGCGTCAACGACACGCTCGGCCATCACGTCGGTGACGCCCTGCTGATCGCGGTCGGTGACCGGATGCTGTCCAGCGTGGGCGACGACGATATGGTGGCCCGGCTGGGCGGGGACGAGTTCGCGCTGATCCTGGGCCCGGACTCGGCCGTCGATCCGGCGGCGGTGCTCGACCGACTGGCCACGGCCCTGGCAGTGCCGGTCACGGTCGGTTCTCATGAGCTCCCGGTACGGTGCAGCGTCGGCTGGGCCGCTCACCAGCCGGACACCGACGCGGTCGAGCTGCTGCGCCGCGCCGACGTGGCGATGTACGCCGCGAAGGGCGCCGGCAAGGGCCGCACCGCCGCCTACGACGCGACCATGGACCTGGCCTTGCGCTGACCACACCCACCCCACACTGCTCCGCCGCCCCGCCCTGCTCCGCCCCGCCCTGCTCCGCCGCCCCGCCCTGCTCCGCGCACCCGTCGCCGCGATCTTGCGAGGTTCCGGCCGCCATCACGGCACAACCCCACAAGATCGGCCATGAAACGGCCACACCACACGGCGACCACCAGGACACGGGGCGCCGTCGGTCCAGCGACCAAACCAGCGAACCCGCGTCCACCGACGCGACGCGACGCACCATTCGCCGCGACCTTGTGAGATTGCGGCCGCTAACACGGCATAACGTCACAAGATCTGCGAGGAACAGGCGACGCCGCGCGATGGCGCGACCAAACGGCGGCACCAGACCAACGGGGGCGCAGGCAGAACAGGCGCGGGCGACACGACAGCGCGGCGCGAGTGGCTACGCGCGCGGCGCGGAACCGCGAACGGCGCGGAACCGCGAACGGCGCGGCGCGGCGCAGAACGGCTACGCGCGGTGCGGAACCGCGAACGGCGCGGCGCAAAACGGCTACGCGCGCGGCGCGGCGTGGCGTGGCTGTGGGCGCGGGTGGAGTGATGACTACGCGGTGGAGGTGGGGCGCCGTGGTGGACGTACCCGCGCAGGGTTTTTCTTAGATTATTAATCTAATGTTGACACGGCAGCAATGACTGACGCATGCTGGGCCGCATCGAAGAACCCCGTAGGTCCCCAACGGAGGTAAATGGTGCGAATCCCCCGTCCCGCCATCGCCCTGGTCAGCACGTTGGTGCTGCTCGGCGGCGGCATCGTCTACACGGCCTCGACCGCCAACGCGTTCACGGCCACGTCCAAGGCGACCGTCATCAACTACCTGCGGTCGATCACCGGTACGTCGATCGTTTCCGGACAGCACAACAAGGAGCCGGCGACCGCGCCCGGCGCGTACACCCAGCAGGTCAACGCGGTGACCGGCCAGTGGCCGGGACTCTGGGGCGGCGAGATGATGTTCCGCTCCAGCGACCAGGCCAACCGGCAGCGCGTCGTCGACCAGGCCAAACAGGAGTGGGCCAACGGCTCGCTGGTGGCTCTCACCTGGCACGCCTGCTCCCCCACGGTCGGCGCAACCTGCGAGTTCGAGGGCGGCGTCAAGACCCGGATCACCGACGCGCAGTTCCAGCAGGTCGTCACCGGCGGCACCGCGCTGAACACCACGTGGCGCAGCCGGATGGCCGCGGTCGTGCCCTACCTGCGGCAGTTGCGTGACGCCGGGATCCCGGTGTTGTGGCGGCCGTTCCACGAGATGAACGAGACGTGGAACTGGTGGGGCGGGCGGCCCGGAGCCAACGGCGGCGCCAAGATCTACCAGCAGATGAAGGACTACTTCGACAGCCAGGGACTGACCAACCTGATCTGGGTCTGGAACGTCCAGGACAACCCGACCGCGAACTGGTCGCAGTACTACCCGGGCTCGAACTACGTCGACGTGGTGTCGCTGGACGTCTGGTACAAGAACCACCCGTCGTCCGGTGACTACTCGCAGATGCAGTCGATCGCGGCCGGCAAGCCGATCGCGATCGCCGAGATGGGCAAGGTGCCGAACGCGTCGCTGCTCACCTCGCAGCCGCGCTGGGCGTACTTCATGGTCTGGTCCGAGCAGTTGCGCGGTAGCAACAGCAACGCCGAGATCCAGGCGGCGTACTTCCATCCCCGTGTCCTGAATCAGGGCGAAGTCCGGTTCTGATCACGCCGACGCCCGTCCGGGTCACCTTCCCGGGCGGGCATCCCACCTTCCGGGGAGGAAATTTCCGTATGAAACGGCTCATGGTCTGCGCGATCACCGCGCTGTCGGCGGTGGCCCCGGCGACACCCGCGTCGGCCACCGGATGCACACGACTCCCCGGCCGGCACACGCTCCCGGTCGTCTTCCAGGGCCAGCAGTATCCGGTGGACGTCTACATTCCCGCCGGCGTCCGCCCCGGCGCCCGCCTGCCGGCCGTCGTCAACCTGCACGGCACCCAGAGCACCGGCGCCAACCAGCTCGAATACAGCAACATGAAGCAGGCGCGCCATTTCGTCCTCGCCCCGACCGGCGTGATTCCCGCCGGCGCCGGCTACGGCTGGAACGTCCCCGGCGCCGGCACCCCGCCCGCCGGCGCCCGCGACGACGTCGCCTTCCTCGACCGGGTCATCTCCACGGCCGTCACGGCCCTGTGCGCCGACCCGGCCCGCGTCTACGGCACCGGCTACTCCGGCGGCGGCCGCATGATCTCGGCCTATGCCTGCGCCCGACCGGAAATGATCGCAGCCATTGCCCCCGTTGCCGGTCTTCGAGCAGGACGGCCGGACCCCGGCGACAATGCAAAACCAGACCCCTCATCGTGTACGCCCGGACGACCCGTTCCCGTGCTGACCTTCCACGGTGATCAGGACTGGACGAATCCGTTCGCCGGTGGCGGGTCGGTGTACTGGGGATACTCGGTGCCGGCAGCCCTGACCCGCTGGGCGGAGATCAACCGTTGCGCACCCCGGCCGCGAACCACCGAAGTCACCGACCAGATCTCGAAGATCACCTACGGATCGTGCCGCCGGGGCGCGGAGGTGACCCTGTACCGGATCGCGAACGGCGGCCACACCTGGCCCGGCACCCCCGTCGACAACGGCAACGGCACGGTCACCCACGAGATCGACGCCAACCAGCTGATGTCGCGCTTCTTCCAGCGCCACCGCCGGTGAGTTGACCGCGGTTGATTTGATCATCGCGGAACGGGCGTGCCGTCCTCGGCACGCCCACATGCGAATCGGGGACGACCATCTTCTTCGTCGAAGGGGAGCGCAGGAGTCTGCCGAAACCGCGATCCGCGCTGGCTGGTTTCCGCGCGCTGGTGTTCGGCGGCGCTCTTCTCCTGGTACTGACCGTGGCGCTGCAGCCGGCCCTCGACACGACCGGCTGCTCGAACTACGGCGGCAACGGCAACGGCACGGCTTTCTCCGACGGAATTTGGGACCTGATCTACCCGGGCCTGCTGTTCAGCTGGATGCTGGCGGTCCTCGTCGAACAGTTCGTCCCGGTCACCTGGAAACGGCCGCAAGGCGATCGCGATCCTGGCCCGGGCTCTCCTCGCCCTCGCGGCGGTCGTTGTCGTCTCGTGCGGTGCCGCGTTCCAGCTGCTCCTGCTCTGCCGTTAGGGTCCGCGGGATGAACGAGTTGATGCCGCTGACCGACGTGTGGTGGGACTGGGAGGCGGACCGCTGGGACGCGTCGGGACTCTGGCTCATCGCCGACAACGACCTGACGTACCACCATGCCGTCGAGGTGACGTTCAGCGAGGTGGCGTGGGTCGCCGTCGCCGACCGGTTCCACCACCCGATCTTCCGCCCGCCGATGGCGGACGAGGAGCAGTTCGCCCGGCAGGCCGGCGGCCAGGGACTTCGGATCTTCACCTGGGACGCCGAGACCTCGACCGGAGCCGTGCCGATGATGGTCGTCGCCCGCTCCGTTCAGGTCGTCGAGGGCAGCTTCCCACGTTGAACGCAACCGCACCGGACGGTTCAGGCAGGATGTCCGGCGTGCCACTGACCATCGACGACCTCCTCGACGACGCCCTGGCGGAGAACGAATCCGCCACGCGTGTCGGCGCCGTGGAAGACCTCGTGCCGTACCTGTCCGGTTCGCAGCGGAGCCGGGCCTGGGCCGCCACGGCCGCGGCTGTGGGGACCGTCCGCGCCTCGACGGTGCTCCGGGATCTCGCCCCCTTCGCCGGGCCGGACGAGCTTGCGGCGGCCCTCGATGCGCTGCGCCGGCTCCCCGCCTCGAGCTCCCGGCATCACGGGATCGCCGCGCTGCTGCCGCACCTGACCGGAACCGATCGGCAGTCCGTCGAGAACGAGCTGATCAGGGCCATCGCCTCCGACACCGGCGGGTACCTGGACGGCCTGGTGTACTTCGCCCGGGCCGGGTTCACTTCGGACGGTCTTGCCCGCGTGGTCGGCGCGACGATCGAGGCCGGACGGCCCGGTGAGGCCGCGACCCTGCGGGAGCTGCTTCCGCCGGACCTGCGGCGGGCCGTCATGATCGCCGGTGCGGCGCTCACCGACGAACACGCTCGGGCCGCGGTGCTGAATGCCATGGCGCCGACGCTCACCCAGCAGGACGTGGCCGATGTCGCGCCGGCGGCCCGTGCCATCACCGACCCGCTGCTGCGGGCACGTGTCCTGACCACCCTCGGATGCGTGTCGGCGCCGCTGGCCGAGGAGGCTCTCGCCACCGTGCTGGAGTTCGAGGGAGAAATAGATCGGCTGCTCTGGATCTTGCCGGATCTTGCTCCTCGGCTGAGCCGCATGCAACTGGACGAGCTGATCGACCGCCTTGCCGTGGAGAGGTCCGGAGACAGCCGCATGTGGACCATCGGGAAGCTGACGCCGTATCTCGACGCCGAGCAGCACGAGCGGGCGCTGGCCGCGGTCGGGGTGCCGGACATGCCGGAGATGTGGCTGTACGGTGCTGCCGAGTTCCTGCCTCATCTCCCACCGGAGTTGCGTGTTCCGCTGCAGAACCTCTGCGTCCGGTTGATGTCCGATCGCGGGATGCGTGGCGGCACCGGTGGGATGGTGTCGCACCTTCGGGTCGAGCAGATCGATCAGCTGCTGCGTCAGATGGCGGGCCCGGACGGTGACCTGTCGATGCTGTATCTGCTGGTGCCGAATCTCTCGGACGAGCAGGTGGGATTCGCCCTGGAAGCGGTACTCGCCCATCCGGATGCGGGCACCCGTGTCGACGCCGCCGAGGCCCTCGCGCCCCGCCTCGACGCGGCCATGGCTGCGCGGACGGCCCTCGCCCTGTTCGGTGCCGGCCCCGAGCGCCCGGACGGGGTCGATTCGTCGGCTTTCGTCGCTGCGTGCGGGGCGCTGGCGGCTCGGATCGACGGCGAGTCCCGGAGGGCGCTCATCGAGGCGGGCGCCGCCGCCGCGGAGAAACAGTCCGGCTACGGCGGCGCATGGGGCCTGATCGAACTGGCGCCGGCCGCAGTCGACGAGGCTCATCGCGACGCGCTCCTGGCCAGGGCCATCGCAGTGGTCTCCGCCGGCGACCGGACCGGACACTCGACGATTCGAAAGCACGCCGCCGAACTGCTCGCCACCGGCCGCCCCGCCGTCCCGCCGGCCAGCCGCTTGGCGATCTTGTGAGGTTGCGGCAAGGCTGACGGCGCAGCCTCACAAGATCGGCAGCCTGAGTGCCGACAAAGCCGATGAAGGTGACGGAAAGGCGCTCCCTTCGAGACGTCAGCGGGTGGGTGGGAAGGCCTTCACGTCGTCGATGGTCAGGCGACCGCCGGCTCCGCCGAGGTAGAGGGAGAGTTGGGTCACCTTCTGCAGGTTCAGGTCTCCGCCGGGGGCCCACGGCGGTGGGGCGAACGCCGTGAACGGCACCCGGACCAGGCCCGAGGCCGTCGTCGCGGGCAGGGTGTGTTCCCAGTAGACGCCGCCCGCGACGAACTGGACGGTGATCGTCGCCTGGGTGGCCGAGCGGTCCAGCTGGAACTCGATGCCCTCCTGGCCCCACAGGTCCAGCGGAGCGGGGAACGTGCGGCTGACCCCGGCGTAACCGGACGATCCAGCGATCACGTCCAGCGCCATCGCCCTCCCGTCGCCGGACAGGGCCGGCACCAGGGTGGACGTCACCGGGTCACCTCCGGTGTTGCGGACGTACGCGGCGGTCAGGGCGGCATCGTCGGCGTAGCCCTCGAAGTCGTCGATCGTCACCGGTGCCGCCGGGACGGCCCGGGTGGTGAAGGCCGCGACCGGAGTCGTGGTGCTGCCGGCGGCGTTGACGGCTCGGACGCTCCAGTACCAGGTCGTCGCCGGGTCGAGTCCCTGCGGCGGTTCGTAGACGGATTCCGGGAGGCCGGTCGCGGTGATCACCGGATCGGACAGGTTCGCGCTGCGGGAGAGGGTGAGGGTGTAGTAGCCGGCGCCGTCGGCGGGCTGCCAGGAGAACGAGTCCGGGCCGATGACCTCGGTGGCTCCGGCGGCTGGGCTCACCACCGCGAAGGCGGGCGGCGCACCGGTGACCGGCGTGGGGTCGTCCGACCACAGGGTGGCCCGGGTCAGACCGGCCCGCCGATCGCCCGTCCAGGCGAGCCGCACGTGGTCGACGCCGGGCAGCGTCGCGTTCACCGAGTAGCGGCCGTCGCCGGACCGGTCGACCGAGGCCCGGACAGTTCGCCAGGCGGTCCCGTCGTCGGAGACCTGGACGGCGAGCCCGGACCGCCGGTCGGCTGCCGTCGAACGATGGTCCGCCAGATGGGGCCGGGCGGACGTCAGGAGGTCGAAGGTGACGCGCCTGGTCGACGCGCGGTGCCAGCTGATCCACGCGGGGCCGGCGCCGGTCGGGTGCGCGGCCGTGTCATCGGCGCCGGGACGCAACTCGAGTCCCGCTTGACCGCCGGCCAGGTCGAACGTCTCGAGCGGGTCGACGAGGACCGTTTCGCGCCGTCCGGCGTACATCGGATCCGAGGTCTTTCCGGTCTTGCCGTTCTTGAGGGGTGTGACGCGGTACCAGACGTCACCGGGGGCGGTCAGGTCGGTCCACGGGGTGTCGTTGTCGGTGATCAGGCCGTTGTGGGCCGGACGCCACGGGCCGCGTTCCGAGCGGGACCGCTCGACCCGGTAGGCGTCGGCGGCGGCCGCGCCCCGCCACTGCACGACGTTGAGGCCGCCGCGCTTGGTGATCTCGGTGATCAGCGGGGTTCCGGCCGGCTTGCGGGCGGTCGAGGCGCCCAGGGCCTCGGCGTACGCGATCTGCGCCCGGTTCGCGGCGGTCATCCGCTCGTCGTCACCCGGGTAGTGGAAGGTGAAGCCGTCGTCGTGCTGCACGAACCCGTGGCGGTCGTGGTGGCCGAACAACGACCACGACAGCATGCCCGTGACGTTCGGGTCGGCCACCAGCGGGGTGAGGAGTTCACTGCTCGCGGCGTTCGAGGCGTACTCACCGGCGATGTAGACCTTGCCGGCGGCCGCGACGGTGGCGGCGTCGGACCGTACCTTCACTGCGGTCGGCGGGTAGTAGTGCACGTCGACGATGTCGATGTCCGGGGCGGTCAGTGTGTCCGCGTCGATGTCGAAGCGGCGGCCCGCGGCGATCAGCTGGCGCGGCGCCCATGCGGAGAAGACTGCCGCGTTCGCGTTGATCCATTCAGCTGTCATGCCTTCGAGCTCGTTGCCGAGTTCCCAGGCCATGATCGTCGGGTCATCGACGAGCCGCTTGCCGGTGAGCGGGTTGACATGGTGCATGACGTGCTTGACGTACGCCTGGTAGTCGGCGATGACCCGCGGGTCGGTGTAGAAGGCCTCACCGGGCAGGCCGTACGGCTTGGTGAAGTCGGCGTGCCCGCCGTGGTAGTAGGCCCAGTTGTCGGTGAGCGGCAGGATCAGCCGGATGCCGGCCTTCCCGGCGTGTGCGACGGCGTAGTCGATGGTGTGGAACGCCTCGTCGTTGAATCCGGCCTCCTTGGAGGGCAGGAGCGCCTTCGGATGGCCGGTCGAGGCGAGCATGTGCGACCGGACGACGGTCATGCCCATCGCCTTGGCCGTGTCGAGGGCGTCGCGGATGCGGAAGTACGTGGGGTGGTCGACGCCGCCGACGTTCTCGTCGAGGCCGAGCCAGTAGAGGTTGGTGCCGGCGAAGCGGAACGGCTTCTTACCGATCCTGAGCTGGGTGCCGTCCCGGGTGACGAACTGGTTCGAGGCATGGGCGAACGCCGGGGCAGGGACTACCGCCGAGGCGGCGAAGGCGGTCATGGCGATGATGGCGGTTCTACGTTTCACAGGTTTCCCTGAAGGGCTGAGGCCAGGTCGGTGACGACCCAGGGGGACTTGATGGAGGCGGCGTCGAGGTCGACCGGCGCGCGCACGTGCAGGACCGTCGATTCGCCGGGCAGCAGGGTGACGAAGCCCTGGTCGACCACGGCTTCCGGGTGGATGCGGTCGGGCTGCAGCAGGATGTCGCGGGCCAGGCCGGTGGCGTGCAGGCGTACGTCGAGGCCACCGGGCACGACTTCGGCGGTGACCGTCAGACCGGCGTCCGGGGTGGGGTCGCCGATGAAGTGGAACGCGCGGGCGTCACCGAGCGTGGCCACGACGAAAGCGGCCTCCACCTCGTCGATCGGCGTCAGCGCGACCGATCGGGCGGCCGTGGTGACCGGGGTGACCGACACGGCGAGGACGGCACCGCCGGCGTCGCGGTGTTCGATCCGCAGCTCACCGGTCCACGGCGACGCGTGGTCGTTGAGGACGGCGACGACGTGACCACCGTCGCGGGGCTGGATCGTCAGGCCGCGGCCGGCGTAGACCGAGCGCAGCGCGAAGTACAGCGGCTTGAAACGTCCGGCCCCGTCGATCGCCGCCCACGAGGTGACCGGCCACAGGTCGTTGAGCTGCCACACGATCGTTCCGCCGGTGTGCGGCCAGTGCGAACGCCAGTGCTCGATGCCGGTACGCACCGCGCGCACCTGGTTGAGCTGTGTCAGGTAGTGCCAGGCCTCGGTCGACGCGGGCGCCGGGAAGTGGGGCTCCAGGCCGCGGGCGAGTTTGCCGTTGCCGTCCTCGGCCTTCTGGTGGTGCAGCACGCCGGGCGAGTCGGGCAGCAGCGGCTCGTCGGAGACGGCGTCGCGCAGCGTGGTCCACGCCGGTGGCGCCTGCCAGCCGAACTCGGCGACGAACCGCGGGGTGGTGTCGCGGTAGTTCAGGTAGTCCTCGCGGTTCCACACCTCCCACGAGTGCATGGTCTGGTGGTCGGGCGAGTTCGGTTCGTGCTCCCACGACCCGGACCAGGGGCTGCCGGCCTGGTAGGGGCGGGTCGGGTCGAGTTCGGCGACGACCGCCGGGAGCAGGTCGAGGTAGTAGCCGGGGCCCCACGTCAGGTCGCCACCGGGTTCGTTGTTCCAGCCCGAGGCCTCGTACAGCCAGAGGTTCTCGTTGTTGCCGTTCCAGGTGATCAGGCTCGGGTGTGGCGACAGGCGGGTGACGTTGTCGCGGGCCTCGGCGACGACCTCCGAGCGGATCGGCTCCTCCTCGGGGTAGCAGGCGCACGCGAACAGGAAGTCCTGCCAGACCAGGAGCCCGAGTTCGTCGCACAGCTCGTAGAACGCGCGGTCCTCGTAGAGGCCACCGCCCCACACCCGGATCAGGTTGACCCCGGCGTCGGCGGCCTGCCGCAGTCGCAGCTCGTAGCGTTCGCGGGTCATCCGGGACGGGAAGATGTCGTCGGGGATCCAGTTGACGCCCTTGACCAGGACGGGTTGATCGTTGACATGGACGACGAACCGGGTGCCGGTCTCGTCTGGACTGCGATCGATGTGGACGGTGCGGAATCCCGTCAACTGTTGATAGCGGTCCAGTTCGGTGTCGTCGTCAACTGCAGTCAACACGACAGTCAACATGTACAGCTGTGGATCGCCGTAGCCGATCGGGTTCCACGGCGTCACGCCGGGCACGTCGAGTTCGGTGCGGACGCCGGTCTCCCCGGCCGGGATGTCCAGGACGGCGATCTCCCGGTCGTCGATCAGGACCCTGGCGCGCAGGGCGCGATCCCGCGTTCGCTCGACGTCGGCGGTCAGGTCCAGCTTCCCGCTTTCTCGGTCGTACGTTCCGAGTGGACGGACCGTGGCCAGCCGGGCGGTGCTCCAGCCCTCCAGGCGGACCGGGCGCCAGATACCGGCCGTGACCAGGGTCGGTCCCCAGTCCCAGCCGAAGCTCGCGGCCATCTTGCGGATGAACTGGAACGGCTCCGGGTACGCGTTCGGCCGGTCCCCGAGCAGGTCACGGACCCGTTCCGCCTCGGTGTAGGCCGACGTGAAGTGAACGGATAGCGCTCGTGATCCGCCCACCCCGGCGCTCTGCGAACCGGCCGGCCCGGCGGACCCGGCACTGAGCAGCGCGGTGATGTCGAAGCGGTAGGCGCGGTGCATGTTGCGGGTCGATCCGACGACCGTGCCGTCCAGCTCGATGCGGGCGACGGTGTCCAGGCCCTCGAAGACCAGGTCGACGCGGTCACACTCCGGGCCGTCCCAGGTCAGGTCACGGGAGTAGGTCCAGTCCTGCCTGCCCACCCAGGCGACCGCGAGCTCGTTGTCGTCGAGGAACGGGTCCGGGATGCGGCCGGCGGCGAGCAGGTCGGTGTGCACGCACCCGGGCACGGCCGCCGGAAGGTCGACGCCGATGCCGCGCAGGTTCCACGTACCGCCGAGGTCTTGGGTGTGTTTCATTTCGTTGCTCCCGCGGTGATGCCGTTGTAGATGAAGCGCTGCAACAACAGGAAGATCACCACGGTGGGAATGATGACGATCATGGTGCAGGCGGCGATGGTCTCCCACTGCGCCCCGTAGGGACCCTTGAACTTGAACAGAGCGGTGGATATGACGTTGAGATCGGGTGATCGCATGTAGAGGAAAGGAATGTAGAACTCGTTGTAGACGGCGATCCCCTTGATGATCACCACGGTGGCGATGGCCGGTTTCATCAGCGGCAGGATGACCCGGCGATAGATGGTGAACCGGGACGCGCCGTCGATCATCGCGGCCTGGTCGAGGCTCGGCGGAATCGACTGCATGAACTGGATGAAGATGTAGATGGAGATGATGTCGGTCCCCATGAACAGCACGATCGCCGACCACGGTGTGTTGACCAGACCCATCGACTTGACGATCTGATAGGTCGCGACCTGCGTCGTGACGCCGGGAACCAGCGCCGCGACCAGGAAAAGGCCGAGGATCAGGCGTTTGAACGGGAAGACGAAACGACTGATGGCGTACGCCGCGAGCGTTCCCACCGCGACGGTGCCGGCCAGGGACACCACCAGGATGAGCGTGGTGTTGAGAAAGCCGCGGAACATGTCGCCGGCGGTCCACGCGGTGACGAAGTTGTCGAAGTTGAACCAGTTCTCCGGCGGCGTCAGCGACCCGGTCCGGCTGTATTCCTCGTGCGTCTTGAACGAGGCGAACAGCAGCACCACCAGGGGCAGCAGGACGATCACCGAGGCCAGCACGAGCGAGGCGTACTTGGCGGCGCGGGCCACACGACTCATGACAGGTTCACCTCTTCGTCGGGCAGCACGCGGCGCTGGATCCAGGTGACGAGCAGGACGAGCAGCAGCAGGACCACCGCCATGGCCGAGGCCAGGCCGATCTGCCGGAACTGAAAGGCCGTCTCGTAGGCCTGGATGACGAACGTGCGGGTGCCGTTCGCGCCGCTGGTCATGATGAACGGGATCTCGAAGACCGAGAGGCTGCCGGAGATCGCCAGGATGAAGGAGAGGCTGATGATCCGCCGGATGCCGGGCGCGATGATGTGCCAGAACTGGTGCCAGCGATTCGCGCCGTCGATCTCGGCGGCCTCGTAGATCTCCCCCGGAATGGACTGGATCGCGCCGAGGAACAACACGAAATTGAGCCCGGTGAACCGCCACACCGACGTGCCGGCGAGCGACAGATTGGCGACGTCCGGATCGCCCAGCCAGAGTTTCGTGTGCTCCCCCAGCCCGACCAGCCGCAGCACCGTGTCGAGCGTGCCGTCCGGCTGGAACAGATAGAGAAAGACGAAACCGACGGCAACCCCGTTGAGCAGGTACGGGAAGAACAGGATCCCTTTGAACAGGTTGCGGAAGCGGGTCTCGAACGACAGGACGACCGCGAAGTACAGGGCGATCGCGATCTGCGCGAACGAGGCGGCGAAGTAGTAGAGGCTGATCAGGAAGACCCGCCAGTACCGTTCGTCGGTGAAGACCTTCACGTAGTTGCCGAACCCGACCGGGTCCATCGTGACGTCCAGGCCGTCCCACTTGTGGAAGCTGTAGAACAGCATGTTGCCGACCGGCACGTAGGTGAAGGTGAGCAGCAGGATCAGCGCGGGAGCGACGTACAGCCAGGGGTAGTGCTTGAATTTCGGCCGCCGCCGGCGCCGGCCCGCCGTGACGGCGGGCCGGACCTCGACGAGTTGACTCGTCACTTCATGACCGTGGACTGGGCGGCGCTCCAGCGCTTGTTCAGCTCGGCGAAGTACGACTCCTTGTCACCCTTGGCCGCGCCGCGGGCGATGTCGACGAGCTTCTGCCGGTAGATCGGGCCGGCCAGGTCGATCTCGGCCTCCTTCATGATCAGGTCTTCCTTGCCGCTGTTCGTCGTGGCGGCCGGGAGCTCCAGGAGCTCGACGCCGGTGGCGGTGAAGTCCTCCAGGGCCTTGGGCAGCGGCTGGCCGACGGCGGTCGGGATGGCCTGCTGGTCGGCGGCGAATCCGGACTCGGTCACGAACCACTCGAGCCAGGCCTTGGCGGTGGCCTTGTTGGCCGAGTTCTTGCTGACCGCGCCCTTGTAGTCGCCCTCGATGCGGGCGTGGAACTTGCCGTCGGCCTGGTACGGGAAGGGCCAGAACGCGATGTCGTCGGGGTTCGACCCGGCCGCGGTGGCGGCGTCGCGCATCTGCGGGACCGCCCAGGAGCCGAGCAGCATGCTGGCGACCTTGCCGGTGCCGAGCATCGGCTTGGAACCCTCCCAGTTGGTGGTGAGCGGGTCCTTCTCGTTGAGCCCCTGCTTGACGATGTCGAAGAGCAGGCCGTCGGTGATGTGCTGAAGCTTGCCGGGCTGCCACGGCTGCGCGTCGGCCGGGAAGTTCTCGTTGACCTTCGGGTCGTTGAGGATCGCGCGCTGGCTGTTGAAGAAGCTCAGCGGCCAGCCGTCCTTGTAGTTCGTGTAGAACGGGACGGCGCCGGTGCCGGCGACCGCCTTGAGCGCGGTCAGGAACTCCTCGGGCGTCTTCGGCGGTGCGGTGACGCCGGCTTGCGCGAACACCCGCTTGTTGACCACGAAACCGTTGGCGACACCGCCCAGCGACAACCCGTAGACCTTGCCGTCGTACGCCTTCTCGTCGATGAACCGGTACTTGGCCTTGAGCTCGTCGACCGTGCCGAGCGGCTCGAAGAACTGTCCGAGCTGGTCGAACGCGACAGTGTTGGGGATGAGCAGCACGTCGCCGTACTCGCCGCCACTGAGCTGGGTGGTGACGTCCTGCTCGTAGTTCGTGACGCCCTCGAACGTGACCTTCGTACCCGGATACTTGGCCTCGAACTTCTTGGCGTACTCCGGGAGCTTCGTCGTCACCAGGTCGGTCCGGTTGGTCAGGACCGTGATGTTGCCCTTGACGTCGCCGGAGAAGTCGCCGGACGTGCCGCTCTCCTCGCCTGCTCCGCCGGTGCAACCGGCCAGCAGGGCGAGCGCGGTCAATGCACCGACGCCGATGAAATGCCTTCTATTGATCATCGCTTACCCGTTCTGGATAGCTCGATACCGGCGGATGTCTCACCGCCTCGTTGAGCGCCCAGCATGGTGGCGGCGTTACGAGCCTGTCAAGGTTAGATTACTAATTTATTTTCCTCCGATGCAGGTTAAGGTGGGTGCGCCCGATAGGCTCTTGCGCAACCAGCAACACGGAGTGGAGACACGTCACCGTCATGGCACGTCGAGAAACACCCGCGGCAGGGCCGGGCAGCCGAGCCCTGATCGTCGATGTGGTCCGCTCCGCGGTGACCATCAGCCGCGGCGAACTGGCCGATCTGACCGGGCTCACCCAGCCGTCCATCTCCAACATCGTGCGAGACCTGATCGCCGAGGGGATCATTCACGAGATCGGCTCCACCGGAGCGGGTCAGGGCCGGCCGCGCAAGCTCATCGCGATCAACCCGGCCAACCGGTTCGGTGTCGGCTTCCACATGGGACCCGACACGCTGACCAGCGTCGCCATCGATCTGACCGGCGGTGTGATCGGGCGCGAGGTGGTCCCCCGGCCGCCGGACGGATCGTGGTCGCCCGAGCGGCTCGCCGAGCGGTTCCACGACTTCACCGAGTGCCTCGACCTGCCGGCCGACCGCATCGAGGGACTCGCCGTCGTGGCGCCCGCCTCGGTGCCGGTCGAGGCCGACCTGCGCGCCGAGCTCACCGACCGCATCGGTGTGCCGGTCCTCGTCGAGAACGACGCCGCGGCGGCCGCGCTCGGCGAGTTCTGGAGCCGTCGCGTGTCCCGTGAGCAGGCCTTCGGATGTGTCTACCTGTCCGCCGAGGTGGGGGCCGGGTTCGTCTTCGGCGGCGCCCTCTTCCGCGGGGCGGGCTCCGGGGCCGGCGATCTCGGGCACGTGTCCATCCACTACGACGGCCGGCCCTGCCCGTGCGGCAGCCTCGGATGCGTCGGGCAGTACGCGTCCACGACGGCCAGCGTCGACGCCGCCCGCGAGGATCCGGAACTGCGGGCCCGGCTGCCGCTGGACGGCAGCGCGTCCAGCGCGTACGACTCCATCGCCCGTGCCGCCGTCAACGGCGACCCGGCCGCCTACACCGTGCTCGACCAAGCCGCCGAATACCTCGGCATGGCCGCCACCTCGATGGCCAACCTGCTCGACCTCGGCCGGCTCGTACTGACCGGACCCGGCGTCGCGCTGGCCGGCTCGATCTACGCCCGGCGACTGCGCAGCCACCTGGCCCGCACCGCACACTCACGACAACGGCACACCCTGACGGTCGAGCTGTCCGCGCAGCCGCGCGACGCGGCGGGCATCGGCGCCGCCGCCCTCGTCGTCCAGGCCGCCGTCGCTCCGGGCCACGGCGGTCTTGCTCTCCAGGGCGCTGCCGTTCCGGCCGCTGTCGTTCCGGCCGCTGTCGCTCCCGGCCACGGGAGCGAGCGATGACCCGCGTCGGGCTCGTCATGGCGCGGTCCGCCCAGGTCATCGGTGAGGAGCCGTTCTACCACGAGTTCATCGAAGGACTCGAACGCGTGCTCACACCCGCCGGGGTGTCGCTGCTGGTCCGGATGGTCGGCGACCGGGCCGCCGAAGCGGACGTCTACGAGTCCTGGTCGGCCCGGCAGCAGGTCCGCGGCGTTATCCTGGTCGACCTCGTGCCCGACGACGACCGGGTCGCCCTGGTACGCCGCCTCGGACTGCCGGCCGTCGTACTCGGCGACCCGTCGACCGCCGACGGCCTGCCCACGGTGTGGACCGACGACGCCGGGTTCGCCCGTGAAGCGGTCGGGTTCCTCGCCGGGCGCGGGCACACCGTCCTCGGCCACGTGAGCGGACCGCTCGGCTTCGCACACACCCAGCTGCGCCGCGGCGGCGTCGAGGCCGAGGTCACCGACCGCGAACTGACCCTGCTCACGGCCGAGGGCGACTACTCCCTGGAATCCGGGCGGGCAGCCACGGCGCTGCTGCTCGACACCCGTCCGGAGCGCCCCACCGCCATCGTCTTCGACAACGACGTCATGGCCCTCGGGGGCTTGGAGACCATTCGCGCGTACGGGCTACGCGTACCCGAAGATCTGTCCGTAGTCGCCTGGGACGACTCCGCCCAGTGCCAGCTGGCCGTCCCGGCGCTGTCGGCGATGAGCCACGACGTGGCCCGGATCGGCGAACTCACCGCCGGAGCGGTCCTCGACACCTTCCTGGACGCCTCGGCCCGTACCGTCTACGAGGCGCCCAAGGCCCACATCGTCGAACGTGACAGCACCCGCTGAGGTCCGGCGTCAGGGCAGGTCACGCATCATGTCGACGGTGCCGTCGACCTCGCCCGTCTCGACGAAACCGTGACGGGCGTAGAACCGGCGCGCCCGATGGTTGCCGGCGTGCACCCCGCCGAACAGCACCACCCGCTCCCGGCCGAACAGCCGGATCGCGTCCCACGCCGGCGGCAGCAGCGCCGCCGCCAGGCCCCGGCCCTGCCATTCGTTCGCCACACAGGGGCCGAACCGGGCCGTGCGCTCCTCGTCGAGCTCGATGCCGTACGCCGCATATCGGGTGATCTCGAAGCCCTCCGGCAGCGAGAAACTCAGGTCCACCACGCCCGCCAGCCGATCCTCGCGGCCCGGTTCGTGCGCGACGAGCCGCAGCTTGTCGTACCGCCCGATCGCCTCGATCCAGCCCGCCGCCTCCTCTGTGTCGTCCGCGTCGCCGTGCCAGAAGCGGCGGCTGTCGCAGGACAGCCCGGCCAGGAAAGCCGTCAGCGCGGTCGCGTCCTCGGCACACAGGCCCCGGACGACGAGCGGCACACCGTCCACGACGACCTCACGCCTCAACGGCGACGGATCAGCGGCGAGTCCGGCGAGGTGGTTCAGCACGATCACAATCTAGGCTGTGGACACCTTCCTGCTCGATATCGACGGCACTCTGATCGACTCCCGCGCCGTCGTGGAGGACGCCTGGCGTGACGTGGCCGCCCGGTTCGGCGCCGACCCGGAAGCGATTCTGGCCGTCTGCCACGGCCTCCGCGACGAGGATGTGATGGCCGAGTTCTTCGAACCGTCCGTGATCCCGGCCGCCCTCGAGCGCATGGCCACCGTCGAGCAGGACCGCGCTGCCGAGGCTCGCCCGATGCCGGGAGCAGCCGCTTTCCTGGCCTCCCTGCCGCAAGGCCGTTGGGCGGCGGTCACGTCCGGCTCCCGGCGGTTGATGGAAGCGCGCCTGCGAGGTGCCGGCCTGCCGCTGCCCTCGGTGCTGATAACCGCCGACGACGTACGTCACGGCAAGCCCCACCCGGAGGGCTACCTGACCGCCGCGGCCCGTCTCGGCGTCGCGATCGCCGACTGCGTGGTCGTCGAGGACTCCCCCACCGGCGTGGCCGCTGGTCGCGCCGCGGGCGCTCTCGTCGTCGGCCTGGCAGCTGACCCGGCCGCACTCCCCGACGCCGACGTCGTGGTGCCCGCCCTCACCGACATCCCCGCAGCCCTCCGCCGGTCGTAGCCGAGAGACGCCGGAGGACGGCCGGCGAGGGGAGGGGTCAGCGGCAACGGCGGCCGGGCAGGCCGATGATCAGGGCGAGGCCGACCGTGAGGTGCATGCCGAGCAGGGCCAGGCGGCTGCCGGTGCCGGTGCCGGCCAGCGGCCCCACCAGGGAGATCAGCAGCACGATCGAGGCGATGATCCGGAAGGTGCGGGCCGGGCGGCGAACCGTGCGCTCAAGGATCGCGAGCAGCGCCCAGGCAGCGAGCCCCGCGAGGATCGCGGTGATCGCGACGGCCACCGGACCGACCTGCTGGACGGTGCCGCCCCGGTCGACGGTGAGCGCGATGCCGCCCCAGTGGTCGACGGTCCACAGCAGCAGCGACCCGGCAGCGCCGGCGGCGACGGTGACGGCACGACCGGCCCGGCGGGCCGCGGGACGGTCGGTGGTGGTGTTCCGGCCGGTGGAAGCGATGTTCGTCATGCCGATCAGAGTGGCCGCCGGCGACGGTCCGCCACATCGGGCCGAAGGCGGCCGGCCACCGACTTTGGATGGTGTCGGCGACGTCCCGCCGATCGATAACCTCGCCGGGTGAACGGCAACCCCACCGGCGACCGCCGTCGCGGCGTCGTCATCGTCATGGTCGCGGCCGGCCTGCTGATCGCGGCGTCGACCGTGGGCCGCTGGAGCGACACCCCGATCGGCCCGTTGCTCGCGCTCGACGTCACCGCCGGTGTGCTGGCCTGGCTGCTGACGCCGCTGATGCTGTGGCGACCGGTCGCCGCCACCGCGGTCCTCACCGTCCTGGCGGCGCTGTCCCCGGCGGTCACCCCGCCGGCCACCATGGGCGCACTGCAGGTGGCCCGGCACCGTCCTCGGCGCGTCGCGATCGCGGTGTCGGCCGGTGGCGTGGTGGCGCACGCGGTCCAGGGGGCGTGGCGGTCCAACGGCGGCATGTCGTACGGCTGGTGGCTGGCCCTGGTGGTGATCGCCTACGGCGCGCTGCTCGGCTGGGGTTCCTGGGCCCAGGCCCGCGAGGCGCTGGTCCGCTCGCTGGAGGAACGCGCCCGGCGCGCCGAGGCCGAACAGGGCCGCCGCGTCGCCGAGGCGCGCATGTCGGAACGCCGCCGGATCGCCCGCGAGATGCACGACGTGCTCGCGCACCGGCTGTCGCTGCTGGCCACGTTCGCGGGTGCGATGGAGTTCCGGCCCGATGCCCCGCCCGAGCAGCTGTCGAAGGCGGCGGGCGTCGTGCGCGGCGGCGTGCACCAGGCGCTGGAGGAGTTGCGGGAGGTGATCTCCCTGCTGCGCGACGACGACCCGGACGGCGACGGCGTGCACCCGCAGCCGGTGCTGGCCGACGTTCCGCGGCTGGTCGACGAGTCACGCGACGCCGGAGCGGAGGTGCTCCTGCACGAAGACGTCGACGACCCCCTCCAGGCGCCTCCGGCGGTTGCGCGTACGGCGTACCGCGTCATCCAGGAGGGTCTGACCAACGCCCGGAAGCACGCCGCCGGTCAACCGGTGACGGTGACACTCAGCGGCGGACCCGGAACCGGGCTCGCGGTGGAGGTGCGCAATCCACTGGCCGCGCCCGGCACCCTGCCGTCCGGCGGCGCCGGCCTGGTCGGGCTCACCGAACGCGTCAGCCTGGCCGGCGGAGAACTCGATCATCAGGAGTCCGGGGGCGAATTCCGGCTGCACGCGTCGATACCATGGCCGGCGTGACCAGGCCGGTGCGCGTGCTCGTCGTCGACGACGACGCGCTGGTCCGCGCCGGACTGACCATGATGCTCGACGGAGCACCCGGCATAGCGGTCGTCGGCGAGGCCGCCGACGGTGACCAGGTGCAGGCAGCCGCAGACGCGCACGCACCCGACGTGGTCCTGATGGACGTGCGGATGCCGCGCGTCGACGGGATCACCGCCACCCGCCGCCTGCGGGCCCGGCCGCGGCCACCGGAGGTCATCATGCTGACCACCTTCGACACCGACGAGAACATCCTGCACGCGTTGCGGGCCGGTGCCAGCGGCTTCCTGCTCAAGGACACCCCACCGGCGCGGATAGCGGAGGCCGTCCGGCTGGCCGCGGCCGGCGAGCCCATCCTGTCCCCGAGAGTGGCCCGCCGCCTGATGGACCGGGTCGCGGTGCAGGCCGGCGCGTACGAGAAGGCACGCTCGACCCTCGCGACGCTGAGTCCCCGCGAGCGGGACGTGGTCCTGGCGATCGGCCGGGGCCTGGGCAACGCCGAGATCGGCGCCGAGCTGGACATGACGCTGGCCACCGTGAAGAGCCACGTGTCACACATCCTGACCAAGCTGGCGCTCGACAACCGTACCCAGATCGCGTTGTTGACCCACGACGCCGGCCTGGCCTGATCCCACGCGCCCACCCGATCGGTGGTCGTTTTCCGGCAGTCGTTCGTGCAGTGTGGACGACGTGGACGACCGCATTCTCATCTCCCACGCGGGCAAGGATCGCGCCTGGGCGGAATGGGCGCGCTGGCACCTGGAGAAGGCCGGCCACGCCACCGAACTGGACAGCGTCGACTGGGCGCCGGGCACGAACCTCATCGAGGCCATGAACCGGGCGATGAAGAGGGACAACCCACTGCTCGTGCTGCTGTCGTCGGCGTACCTGGCCCCGGAGAGGTTCACCACCGACGAGTGGACCACCCGCCTGGCCCAGCGACGCCGGGATCCCACCGCGAAACTCATCCCGCTGCGAATCGAGGACGTCGACCTCCACGACGGGCTCTGGGCACCCATCCTCGTTCCCGATCTGTTCGACCTGGCACCGGACCAGGCGATCGCTCTCCTGCTGGACGCGGTCCGGCGGGTGATCGAACCGGCATCGCAGGGGGCGTTGTCCATCACCTCTCCCCCATATCCCGGCCGCCCGGCGGCCAGTGCCACGGCTGATGGTCCCCGGCCTCCCGGATCGATGCCCGCGGTGTGGAACCCGGCTCGCCGTAATCCGGGTTTCACCGGTCGCGACGGCATGCTCAATCAGCTGCACGACACGCTGCGCGGCGGCCGCCGGGTGGCGGTGCAGGCGCTGCACGGGCTGGGCGGAGTCGGGAAGACCCAGCTGGCGCTGGAGTACGCCCACCGGTTCGCCGGCGAGTACGAGCTGGTCTGGTGGATCCCGTCCGAACAACCTGAGCTGATCGGTGACCATCTCGCCGCGCTCGCCCGTGAGCTGCGGCTGACCTCACCCGACACGCCCATCCCCGACGCGGTGAAGTCGCTCCGTTCCCATCTCAGGCTGGCCCGGCGATGGCTGCTCGTGTTCGACAACGCGGAGGACCCGCAAACACTCGACCCGTGGCTGCCCGACGGGCCAGGCGACATCCTGATCACCAGCAGAGATCCGAACTGGACAGGAATCGCCGCCCACGCCTTGGACGTGGACGTCTTCGTCCGCACCGAGTCGACCACGCTGTTGCGTACCCAGTTGCCGCATCTGGTCGAAGCCGACGCCGACCGGCTCGCCGAAGCACTCGGCGACCTGCCCCTGGCCTTGGGCCAGGCCGTCAATCTGCTCGCCGAGACCCGCATGCCCGTCACCGGCTATCTCGACGATCTCGCCGCTCACACGGCCGACCTGATGAGCGAGGGCTGTCCACCGATCGGCTATCCCGTATCGCTGGCAGCCACCGTCACGCTGACGGCCGAGAGGCTCGGCACCATCGATCCGGCTGCCGGTCAGCTGTTGCACCTGTGCGCCCAGTTGGGCCCGGAACCGATTCCCGCCGACCTGTTCACCCGCCACCCCGGCCTGCTGCCCGAGCCTCTCGCCGCCGTGGCGCGCAGGTCGGTGGCGTTCCACAGGGTCATGGCCCAGCTCGGCCGCTACGGTCTGGCACGCCTCACCGGCACCGGCGCCGTTCTGCACCGCCTCGTTCAGGCGGTGCTGCGCGACATCGATCCGAACCCGGATCAGCACCGTGACACCGTCGTGGACCTGCTGGTGGCCGCCGCACCGGAGGAGAGCAACGATCCGCGAAATTGGCCGCGGTGGACGGTGCTGCTGCCGCACATCATCGCCGCCGACCCCGCCGCCTCGGACAACGCGGGCCTGCATCGTTCCGCCAGCCGAGCGCTGTGGTACCTCATAATCCGCGGTGACGCACGCACCGCCCTGCCCCTGGCCGAGAACTTCTACGAGATCTGGGCCGGCCGGTACGGCCCGGACGACGACTCGGTCCTCACCATGGCGCTCACTCTCGCCGGTATCCATACCGAACTCGGCAACCATCAGCAGGCCCATGACCTCGACCTGGACGCCTACAACCGGTACCGACGGCTCTACGGCGATGACCACCCCGGCACGCTCACGGCGGTCAACAGTCTCAATGTCGACCTGCAGGAACTGAACGAATTCGAGCAGGCTCTCGGCTATGCCGAAGACACACTGACCCGCTGCCGCCGGATATTCGGCGACGACCACCCCGAGACCCTCCGCTCGGCCGCCAACCTTGCCGGTAATCTCAGCGCGCTGGGCCGGGAGGCCGAGGCGGACGACATCCGGAGGCAGTTCCTGCCGGGGCCTGATCAGGCCTGACCTTCCGGCCACCCGATCGGTGGTCGCTTTCCGGGAACCGTTCGTGCAGTGTGGACGGCGTGGCCAACCGCATCTTCATCTCGCACACCGGTAGCGATACCACATGGGCCGAGTGGGCCCGCTGGCATCTGGAGACCGAGGGCCATCCCACCGAGCTCGACAGCGTCGACTGGAGCTCCGGCACCAACTTCATCGAAGCCATGGACAAGGCGCTCGACAAGGACAATCCGCTGCTGGTGCTGCTTTCGGAGGCCTACCTGGAGAAGACCAGGTTCACCAACGACGAGTGGACCGCCCGCTTCGCCCAGCGCCGGCGGGATCCCAGGGCGAAGCTGATCGCCATCCGGCTGGAGGACGTCGACCTGTCCGGCGGAATCTGGGCGCCGATCATCACGTACGACCTGTTCGGCATGGATCAGGACGCCGCCGCCAAGGTCCTGCTGAAGGCGGTTCTGCTGGCGCTCGACCCGGACGCGGCGAGGAAGCTGCCGCCGACGCCACCACCCTTCCCCGGAGGCCCGGCGCAGACCCGGTGAACCTTCGGCCACCCGATCGGTGGTCGTTTTCCGGCAAACGTTCGTGCAGTGTGGACGGCGTGGCCGACCGTATCTTCATCTCCCACACCGGCAAGGACCGTGCGTGGGCGGAGTGGGCGCGCTGGCACCTGGAGAAGGCCGGGTACGCGACGGAGCTGGACAGCGTCGACTGGGCACCGGGCACCAACTTCATGGAGGCCATGAACACGGCGCTGCGGCGGGACAACCCGCTGCTGGTGCTGCTGTCCGCCACCTATCTGAACCCCGAGAGGCCCAACACCGACCACTGGACCACCCGGCTGGCCCAGCGCCGCAATGACCCGGACGCCAAACTAATCCCGCTGCGGGTGGAGAACGTCGACCTGCACGACGGTCTGTGGGCACCCATCGTCATCCCCAGCCTGTTCGATCTGGACCCGGACCAGGCGGTTGTTCTCCTGCTCGACGCGGTCCGCCAGGTGATCGAGTCCGCGCCGGCCACAGCACGGTCGGCTGTGCCTCCGGCCTTTCCGGGCCGGACGGCGCCGAGCGCCCCTGCCGACGGTCCGCGGCCTCCCGGCTCGATGCCCGCGGTATGGAACCTGCCTCGTCGCAATCCCGGCTTCACCGGCCGCGACGACATGCTCAACCGTCTGCACGACACGCTCAGCAATGGACGCCCTGTGGCGGTTCAGGCCCTGCACGGCATGGGCGGGGTCGGCAAGACCCAGCTGGCTCTGGAGTACGGCCACCGGTTCGCCGGCGAGTACGACCTGGTCTGGTGGATCCCGTCGGAACAGCCTGAGCTGATCGGCGACCACCTGGCGGCACTCGCCGAGAAATTGCGGCTCGTCCCGGCGGGCACGGCGACACCGGACGCGGTCGAGGCGCTGCGGGACCACTTGAGGCAGTCCGGACGGTGGCTACTGTTGTTCGACAACGTCGAGGCCCGCGAGGACCTCTCTCCGTGGCTGCCGGTCGGGCCAGGCCACCTACTGATAACCAGTCGGAACCCGAACTGGATCGGCATCGCGGATGCCGTGGACGTGAACGTGTTCGCCCGCTCTGAATCTGTCGAGTTGCTCCGGACCCACCTGCCTCGGATAACCGACCACGACGCGGATCTGCTCGCCGAGGCACTGGGCGACCTGCCGCTGGCGGTCGGACAGGCGGTGGACCTTCTTGCCGAGACAAGTACACCCGTCAAGGATTATCTTGACGATCTCGCGGTCCATACGGCGGAGCTGATGGGTGAAGGGAGGCCGCCGGTCGGGTACCCCGTGCCGCTGGCCGCTACCGTCGCCCTCACCGCCGACCGTCTGTGCGCCACCGATCCCGCTGCGGGCCACCTGCTCTACCTCTGCGCCCGGTTCGGACCGGAGCCCATCCCCGCCGACCTGTTCACCGCGCGTCCCGACCTCCTCCCCGAGCCTCTGGGCACCATCGCCGGAAAGCCGATGGCGTTCCGGCGTATCGAGGCCCAACTCGGCCGATACGGCCTCGCCCGCCTGACCGACACCGGTCTGATCCTGCACCGGCTGGTCCAAGCTGTCCTGCGCGACACCGACCCCGACCCGGCCGGTCACCGCGACACCGCCGAGCGCCTTCTGGTCGCCGCAAGGCCCGACGATGGCACTCACCCACAGTGGTGGACTCGCTGGAGCGTGCTGCTGCCGCACATCCTCGCCGCGGATCCCGCTACCACCGACAGCCACAGCCTGCGCGACACCACCAACAGCGCTGTATGGCACCTGATTGCCCGCGGCGATGCCGGCACCGCCCTGCCCCTGGCCGAACACCTGCGTCACTCCTGGAGCCGCCGCTACGGTCCCGACGATCAGGCCACTCTCTCCATCTCCGAGATTCTTGCGAACATCCATAACGAACTCGGCAACTACCAGAAGGCTCACGATCTCAGCCAGGACAGCCTGGCCCGAGAACGCCGCCTTCACGGTGACGACCACCCCCGGACTCTCACCGCCGCCACCAACCTCGCCAACGACCTGTATCGCCTGGGGAACTTCGAGCAGGCCCGGGCCCTGGACGAGGACACCCTGACTCGACGTCGACGGACACTCGGGGACGACCACCGCGACACGCTGGCGTCAGCCGGCAACCTCGCCGACGATCTCCGCAGGCTGGGCGAGCATGAACGTGCATGGCGGCTGGACGAGGACGCCCTCGCCCGACGGCAACGGATCCTCGGCGACGACCACCCCGACACGCTGATGTCAGCCAGCAACCTCGCCGTCGACCTCCGCCAGCTCGGCCAGCACGAACGTGCACGACAGCTGGACGAGGACACCCTCACTCGACGGCAACGAATCCTCGGCGACGACCACCCCCACACGCTGCGCTCCGCCAACAACCTCGCCATCGACCTCCGCCAGCTCGGCCAGCACGAACGTGCACGACAGCTGAGCGAGGACGCCCTCACTCGACGGCAACGAATCCTCGGCGACGACCACCCCGACACTCGGAGGTCGGCCCATGACCTCGCCAACACACTGGATGCGCTGGGCCGGCCCAACGAGGCTGAGGAGCTACGGAAGCGGTTCGGGCGGCGATTGTGAAGCCGCTACAGCGCCCCGACGTTGTCGGACGTCGCGACCTCGTGTCCGGTGGGTGGGCCGTCTGAGGACCACGTGACGGCTGTGACGATGCCGGTGGGGGTTCGGGTGCCGGGGGCGTCGCCGCCGAACGTTGACACCAGGACGGCGTCGAGGGTCTGGCGGGCGCCGTCGAGGGAGCCGCGCAGGCTCGTCGAACGGAGTTCGCGGCCGAGCGTGACAGCCGCGTCGCGTAAGTGCCGGTCGGTGCCGTTCGAGGCTGCGGTGAGGGCCGCGTCGACGCGGGCCCACAAGCGCCAGCGCTCCTGGTCGAGCAGCAACCGGGCGGCGCGGTCCAGGTCCGAGCAGGTGAAGTCGACGGCCGTCTCCTCGCCGAGCTCGGCGGCCCAGGCGAGTTCGTCCCGCGGCGGAAGACGGTGCGGGCTCTCGTGCAGCAGCACGGCGTACAACATGGACAGAACGGTCTCCCTGCCGTCGCCGGCGTAGAGGGGACCGGCCCCACCGGTGGCCCGCATCGGCGGGAAGCGCCGGACCAGATGGGCGGCGCGGCCGAGCGGGAGATCCACCGCCAGGCGGGTGTCGGTCACCCGGGAGTGGAAGGTCCGTTGTTCGCGGGCAGCGAACATCCAGGCGCGGTGCTCGTCGACCGGATGCGGGAGTGACGGGTGCGGGAGCGAGGCCCGCGTCTGCTGTTCGAGCAGGCGTGCGGCCACCGAGTACGCCACCCCGAGCTGGGCGGCGAGGGCTCTGATGGCCCGCCTGCGGGCACGGTCGGGTACGGATCGGCGGCTGCGGGTCACGGTCATCGGACACCTCCCGGCCTCATGTTAAGCACAAACCGTTGTACGCTCGGGGGGCAGCAGCGCCTGCACGAGCGTAGCGAGGCCACCCACGCGGGCCGCGCGTCAACGCCAAGAGGCTCCGACTCAGCGCACGCGACTTCAGCCTGTCCTCCTTCGGCGAAGTGCGTGGGGCTTCGCGTTGGAGACGTGATCATCGTGTTCGAACGCTTCACCGACCGTGCCCGTCGTGTCGTCGTCCTGGCCCAGGAAGAGGCCCGGATGCTCAACCACAACTACATCGGCACGGAACATCTGCTGCTCGGCCTTATCCACGAGGGTGAGGGTGTGGCCGCCAAGGCATTGCTGAGTCTCGACGTCGAGCTCGACGCGGTGCGGCGGCAGGTCGAGGAGATCATCGGTCAGGGGCAGAGCGCACCGGGCGGGCACATCCCGTTCACGCCACGCGCCAAGAAGGTCCTCGAACTGTCGCTGCGGGAGGCGCTGCAGCTGGGGCACAACTACATCGGCACCGAGCACATCCTGCTGGGGCTGATCCGCGAGGGCGAGGGCGTCGCGGCGCAGGTGCTGGTGAAGCTCGGCGCCGACCGTGACCGCGTTCGCCAGCAGGTGATCCAGCTGGTCGCCGGGAGCACCCCGGCCGAGACCGGCAGAGCGGTCGGCACACCCGCTCAGACCAGGGAAGGGCTTCTCGATCAGTACGGCACGAACCTGACGCAGGACGCGCGTGAGGGCAAGCTCGATCCGGTGATCGGCCGGGAGCGCGAGATCGAGCAGGTCCTTCAGGTGCTGACACGGCGGCGCAAGAACAACCCGGTGCTGATCGGTGAGCCGGGTGTCGGCAAGACGGCGGTGGTCGAGGGCCTGGCGCAGGCGATCGTCAAGGGCGAGGTGCCCGACTCGCTGCGCGGCAAGCAGGTGTACACGCTGGACCTGAGCTCGCTGGTGGCCGGTTCGCGCTACCGCGGTGACTTCGAGGAGCGCCTGAAGAAGGTGCTCAAGGAGATCCACTCACGCGGGGACGTCATCCTGTTCATCGACGAGATCCACACGCTGGTCGGAGCGGGCGCCGCGGAGGGTGCGATCGATGCGGCGTCGATCTTGAAGCCGCCGCTGGCCCGGGGCGAGCTGCAGACGATCGGGGCGACGACGGTCGACGAGTACCGGAAGGTGTTCTCCAAGGACAAGCCGTTGAGCCGCCGGTTCCAGGAGATCGGAGTCGGTGAGCCGTCGCTGGCGCACAGCATCGAGATCCTCAAGGGGCTGCGGGACTTCTACGAGGCGCACCACCGGATCAGCATCACGGACGCGGCCCTGGTCGCGGCCGTGAACCTGGCCGACCGGTATGTCGCGGACCGTTTCCTGCCGGACAAGGCCATCGACCTGATCGACGAGGCGGGCGCGCGGGCACGGCTGCGCGCGATGACGTCGTCGCCGGAGCTGCGGGAGTTCGACGAGCGGGTCGCCCAGGTACGCCGGGACAAGGAGGCCGCGATCGACGCGCAGCACTTCGAGCGGGCCGCGCAGCTGCGCGACACCGAGAAGAAGCTGCTGGGTGAGCGGGCGCAGGTCAGCGAGCTGGACGTGGCGCTGGAGGTCGACGACGAGCAGATCGCCGAGGTGCTGGCGAACTGGACCGGGGTGCCGGTCTACAAGCTGACCGAGGAGGAGACGTCGCGGCTCCTGCGGATGGAGGAGGAGCTGCACAGGCGCGTGATCGGTCAGGACGACGCCGTCGCGGCCGTGTCGAAGGCGATTCGGCGTACACGTGCGGGACTGAAGGATCCGAAGCGACCGGCGGGCTCCTTCATCTTCGCCGGGCCGTCCGGCGTCGGGAAGACGGAGTTGTGCCGGACGCTGGCGGAGTATCTGTTCGGGTCGGAGGACGCGCTGATCCAGCTGGACATGTCCGAGTTCCATGACCGGCACATGGTGTCGCGGCTGGTCGGCGCGCCGCCCGGCTACGTGGGTTACGACGAGGGCGGTCAACTGACCGAGAAGGTACGCCGTAAGCCGTTCAGCGTGGTGCTGTTCGACGAGATCGAGAAGGCGCATCCGGACGTGTTCAACACGCTGCTGCAGATCTTGGAGGACGGCCGGCTGACCGACGGCCAGGGACGGATCGTGGACTTCAAGAACACGGTGATCATCCTGACGACCAACCTGGGCACCCGTGAGGTGGCTCGTTCGGTGGGGTTCCAGACGTCCGAGACCTCGTCGTTCGAGCGGATGAAGATCAAGGTCGGCGACGAGCTCAAGCAGCACTTCCGCCCGGAGTTCCTCAACCGCATCGACGACACGATCGTCTTCCACCAGTTGCGTGAGCAGGAGATCCTGCGGATCGTCGACATCTTCACGGCCCGCATCGAGTCCCAGCTCAGGAACAAGGACATGGGTCTCGAGCTGACCGGCGCCGCCCGCAGCCACCTGGCCGCCAAGGGCTTCGACCCGGTGCTGGGCGCCCGGCCGCTGCGCCGGGCGATCCAGCGCGAGCTGGAGGACACGCTGTCCGAGAAGATCCTCTTCAACGAGCTGCGTCCCGGCCAGACCGTTGTGGTGGACTGCGAGGACGGCCGGCTGATCTACCGGACCGCCGAGCGCGACGTGGTGGTGTCCGCCGGGTGAGAGTTGCGTGATCGGCGCTGGAGGACCGCCCACGCGATCCATCCGGTGCCGATCACGAACCCGAAACTGATCAGCCGGTACAACACGACGGTGGCGATGGCGGTGCCGGTGTCGACTCCGCCCGCGAGCAGGCCGAGGATCAGCGCGCTGTCGATCACACCGAGGCCGCCCGGCACGATGGTGATGGTCGCGGCCGCGTACCCGGCGCAGAAGGTCAGCAGCAGCTGGGTGACGCTGATGCCGCTGCCGCTGACCGCGTGCAGGCACAGCCACAGGCAGGCGGCGTCGAGCAGCCAGTTGAGCAGGGCGTGAGCGCCGGCCACGATCGCGTTGCCGGGTGTTAGGCGGACCGCGCCGAGCTGCTCGACGAACGCCGTGACCCGGTCGACGCCGTGTTCGCCGGGCCGGCGCCGGAGGCGGTTGATCCGGGCCACGACGGCCCCGATCAACGCGGCGACGGTGTCGGGCCGCCGGGCGAGACGCCGGATCCCGACGGTGAGCAGCACCGCTCCCACGGCCAGTCCGGCCAGTGTGGGCCATGGCGGCGTGCCCTGGGCCGCGACGGCGCTGACCGTGGTGACGGTCGCGAGCGCGGCGGCGGACAGGATGCCGGAGAGGGCGATGCACCAGGAGGCGACGGCCGGGCTGGCGCCGAAGCGGCGCATCTGCTGGAAGTTGAAGCGGGTCGAGAAGGCCGGGCCGCCGGGGAGGGTGACGCTGAGCGAGTGGGCGGCGTAGGCGAGTGCCGCGTGCCGGTAGAGCGGCACCCGGACTCCGGCCGAGCGCAGCAGGCGGCGCTGCATGCGGGCGTAGGCGCCCATCGCGGCGAGTTCGGCGAAGAGGGCGGCGGCGACCTTGCCGGGGTCGGGTGTGCGCAGATGGGCCAGGGCCGCGGTGAGCGACGGCCAGGCGAACAGGAGTTCGACGCCGAACAGGGTGAGCAACAGGGCCACGGCGAGCGGGCGCCACCAACGGGCCATGCTCACCCCCAAAAGAACGACTGTTCGTTTTTATCGTGACCGCGCTTCCCTGTCCCTGTCAATCCACGAACCGGCGGGGCAGTGACGACGGCCGATCGCACCTATGCTGCCCCGGTGCGTTTCGCTTCCATACTCTCCACAATCATCCGGGTTGTCGCCGTCTTGCTGGTGATCGCGGGACTCATCGCCTACACGCCGCTGGCCCGGAAGTACGCCGACGACCACGTGTTCGTCGCCGAGAACAAGCAGACCATCACGATCACGACCGGCCCCGGCGAGCCGCTGAGCCTCGGCGTGAAGATGCCGAGCGCGGTGAGCGGGCTCTGGGCGTCGCCGGACGGACTGAAACTGGCGATCAACGACCAGCAGATCATCCTGATGGACCCGGTGCCGCAGACCTGGGGCGACGAGATCACCACGAACCTGCGGGACATCTCCGACGACAAGACCGCGACCGGCCGGTACTTCACTCCCGAGGTGACCGCGCGGACCGAGTTCGCGGGCAAGATCACCGGCACGGTCGTCTATCCGGTCGGCGGCCTGGCCGTCTTCCACGACGAGCAGGCCATCGTCGACGTACCGGTGAAACTGACCGTCGTTCCCGACGCCGAGCTCGGCCGGACCACCGGTGACCTGCTCGACCAACTGGTGTACGCCCTGTTCGGGCTCAGCGCCCTGCTGGTGTTGTTCGCGCTCGGCAGCATCGTCGTGTCGCTGATCCGGACCGGCCTGGCCGGCGCGGGCGGCGCGCTCTTCAGCGCCACCCTGTTCGCGGGCCTGTTCACGCTGATCGCCTGGGGCGCCGAGAAGGCTGCCACGCCGGAGGTCAGCGACGTCGACGTGCTCGGCGGGCTGCCCGCCACCCCGCTGCAGGTCATCCTCGCCATCGCCGCGGCGGTGTGGTTCACACTGTTCAGCATCGCGCTCGGCCCTCAGCCGGCCCAGCCTCAGCAGCCGGCTCCCGCCGCCTGACCCGCACCCGCCGGATGGCGGGGTGATTCCGCCGGATGGCGCTCGATCCCCCCGCCACCGGCGCAGCATCCTAGGTGACACCGATCACACCGGTGTTTCGTCAAGGAGGCCGCGCCGTGTCCATCGCTCCCCCGTTCGACCCCGAACTGTCCGCCGCCCTCAGCGTCATCGGCGAGCAACTGCCGCCGGCGCTGACCCCCGAGATGATCCCGCTCATGCGGGGAGGCGGCGAGGTCCTCCCCGCCATCAGCGACGACGAACTGCGTCGCGACGGCCGGTTCACCGTCGAGGAGCGCTCCGTCCCCGGCCTCGACGGCGACCCGGACATCTCCCTGCTGATCTGCCGGCCCACCGCGCCGACCGGCACCCTCGGCTGCGTCTACCACACCCACGGCGGCGGGATGATCATCGGCGACAACCGCCTCGGCGTGACCGAGATGCTCGACTACGCCGAACGCTTCAGCCTGGTAGTGGTGTCGGTGGAGTACCGGCTGGCGCCCGAGACCCCGCACCCCGGACCGGTGAACGACTGCTACGCCGGGCTGCTGTGGACCGCGGCGCACGCCGGGGAACTGGGCTTCGATCCGGGCCGTCTGGTCGTGGCCGGCGCCAGCGCGGGCGGCGGCCTGGCTGCCGCGATCACGCTGATGGCCCGCGACCTCGGCGGCCCGGCACTGCTCGGGCAGCTGCTGATCTGCCCGATGCTCGACGACCGCAACGAGAGCCCGTCGGCGGTGCAGATGGCCGGTCGCGGCATCTGGGACCGCACCGCCAACGCCACCGGCTGGGGTGCGCTGCTCGGCGCCGCCGCCGGTGGGCCGGACGTCTCGCCGTACGCCGCCCCCGCGCGGGCGACCGACCTGTCGAACCTGCCGCCCGCGTTCATCGACGTCGGCAGCGCCGAGACCTTCCGGGACGAGGACGTCACCTACGCGAGCCGGATCTGGCAGGCCGGCGGACGGGCCGAACTGCACGTCTGGCCGGGCGGCTTCCACGGCTTCGACGGCATGGCGCCGGCGGCCGCGCTCTCCCAAGATGCCCGGCAGGCCCGGGTCCGCTGGCTCGACCGCCTTCTCAACGCCTAATTTCAAGGGCATGAAGGATCTGGCCGTACGCCTGGCCGCGCTCGACGCGCAGGCCGGTGCGGCCGTGCAGGTCATCGCCTACTTCGACGGGCTCGCTGAGGCCGGCGCCGGTCTGCAGAGCATCGTCCGCGGTGCGGCGGTGCTGGCCGGCTGCCCGGCCCGGCTCGACGACACCACCCGGCGCGTGCACATCCGGATGCTGCCCGACGGTGCCGCCGAGGCCGCCCCCGACCGGGCCGGCGATCGGTGGCCGTGTCTCGACGCGGGCACGGCCGTGCTCGCCCTGGAACGTGACGGCGAGGCGGGCCCGGTCGACGCGATGATCCTGGAACGGGCGGCCGGCGCGGCGCGGGCGGTGCTCGACCGCACCCGGGGCCGGGCGCCGGCCACCGACGAACCGGCCCTGGTGGAGTTGCTCGTCGACGCCACCGCGCCGGCCGAGGCCCGGCTGCGTGCCGCACGTCTGCTCGGCCTGGCCCCCGACGGCACGGCACGCGTGTCGGTCGGCCACACCGGCGTGATCCGGATATCGGCGGTGGCCGCGGATCCGCTGCCGGGCCGGTGCGGCGTCGGTCCGGCCGTCGCGATCCCGGACCTCCCGGTGTCGTTCGAGGCGGCGCGGATCGCGCTGCGGTTCACCGCCGACGGCACCGACGACGACCCCGGCGATCCGGTCGTCCGGCACGACGACCTGGGCGCGCTCGCCGTGCTGGCCGCGGTGGCCGAGCCCGGTTCGGTGCCGGACGTACGGGCCCTCGATCACGCGACCGTGCCGTGGCTGCTCGCCACCCTGCACGCGGTCACCACGACGACCAGCCTGCGGGCTGCCGCGGCCAAGCTGCGGCTGCACCACTCGACGCTGCAGGACCGCGTCACCCAGGCCGAGCATCTGCTCGGCTGGAGCCTGCACGAGCCGCACGGCCTGCTGCGCACACAGCTGGCGCTGGCGCTGCGGCGCCTGCAACGCAACTCCTGAGTAACATCCGGCTGTATCGTGCGGCGGTGGCTCGACTTCTACTGATCAGGCATGGTCAGGCGTCCTTCGGCGCCGACGACTACGACGCGCTCTCTGCTCTCGGGCACGAACAGGCCCGTACCCTCGGAAGGTCTTTCGCCGAACGCGGCATCCGGCCGGCGCTGTTGGTGCGTGGTGACATGCGCCGGCACGCGGAGACCGTGGAGGGGCTGCTCGACGGTTTGAAACTCGACGTCGGCGTGGAGATCGACGCGGGCTGGAACGAGTTCGACTTCCAGCACGTCGTGGAGATCCACCGGCCGGCGTTCCGGGACCGGGCGGCCATGACGGCCGAGCTGGCCACCTTCGCCCGGCCGGACCGGGCCTTCCAGGAGATCTTCGACGCGGCGACGTCACGGTGGTCGTCGGGAGAGTTCGATCCCGAGTACGCCGAGTCGTTCCCGGCCTTCCGCGATCGTGTCGCCGCCGCTCTCGACACCGTTCGTGAACTGCTGCGCGAGCACAGGGACGTGGTGGTGGCGAGTTCCGGCGGACCGATCGCGATGGCGGCGAGCCTGCTCACCACCGGGACCACGGCGGGCTGGGCGGCGTTCAACCGGGTGTCGGTGAACACCGGCGTGACGAAGGTGATCTCCGGCGGCCGGGGGCTCTCGCTGTCGACGTTCAACGAGCACACGCACCTCGAAGGTGAGGCGCGGCTTCTCACGTACCGCTGAGGGGTATTGCATCAAATTGGTTTGATGTAACCTGCGGTCATGGGGGCCGACACACCGCCCGCGTTCCTCACCGCCGCCGGACATCCGATCCGATGGCGGCTGTTGAGCGAGCTCGCCCACAGCGATCTGGCCGTGCACGAGCTGACCGCTCTGCTCGGCCAGCCGCAGAACCTGATCTCCTACCACCTCGGCAAGCTCCGCAAGGCGGAGCTCGTCACGGCCCGCCGCAGCAGCGCCGACGGCCGCGACACCTACTACGCACTGCACCTCACCCGGTGCTCGGCCATGCTCGCCGGCACCGGCGGCGCCCTCCACCCCGCCCTGCGCATGCGCATCCCCGCCCCCGCCCCCGCCCCCGCGGCGGGCGGGCGCGTGCTGTTCCTGTGCACCGGCAACAGCGCACGATCCCAGATGGCCGAGGCCATCCTGCGGAGCGAGGCGGGCGGGGCGGTCGAGGTCCACAGCGCCGGGAGCAACCCCAAACCCATTCATCCGTACGCCGTTCGAGCGCTCGCCTCACGCGGTCTCGACCTGACCGCCGCCGAGCCGAAGCATCTCGACCGGTTCACCGGCCAGCGGTTCGAACACGTGATCACGTTGTGTGACCGGGTCAAGGAGGTGTGCCCGTCGCTCGACGGTGTCCACGGGCCGCAGCAGTTCGGCCGGCCACAGCAGTTCGGCCGGCCACAGCACTTCGGCCGGCCACTGCAGTTCCGCCGGCCACAGCATTGGAGCATGCCTGACCCGTCCCGCGATCCGGACGGGCAGGCGGCCTTCGACCGCCTGGCCGACGAGCTCACCGAACGTATCGGCTTCTTCCTGCACACGCTTTGAGAAGGAGAGGGTCATGACCGGCAACACCGTGCACGTCCGTTACCTGGTGGCGGACGTCCAGACCTCGATCGACTTCTACACGAAGTTTCTCGGCTTCGAGTCGATCACCACGTTCCTGCCCGCTTTCGCCGACGTCCGGCGTGGCAACCTGCGGCTGCTGCTGTCCGGCCCGGCCAGTTCGGCAGGCCGCGCCATGCCCGACGGCAGCGTCCCGCAGCCCGGCGGCTGGAACCGCATCCACCTGCTCGTCGACGACATCGACAGCGAGGTGAGCCGCCTGCGTACCGCCGGTGTGCCGTTCCGCAGCGACATCGTGAGCGGTCCCGGTGGCCGCCAGATCGTCCTCGACGACCCATCCGGCAACCCGATCGAGCTCTTCCAGCCGGCCGCCGCCTCCCCACCGGCCGCCGACTCTTCGCCGGCCGTCGCCTCCCCACCGGCCGCCGACTCTTCGCCGGCCGTCGACTCTTCGCCGGCCGTCGTCTCCCCGCCGGATGCCGGGTGACAGCGGTTACGCCGCGGGCGAGCCTCGGCACCGTGCTCGCCCAGTGGGGACGGATCGGCTGCATCGGCTTCGGTGGGCCGCCCGCCCACATCGCCCTGCTACGCAAACTCTGCGTGGACGACCGCGGCTGGCTGGACGCGCGCGAGTTCGAGGACGCGGTGGCCGCCTGCAACCTGCTGCCCGGCCCGTCGTCGACCCAGCTGGCGATCTACTGCGCGTGGCGGGTCCGCGGCCGGGCCGGTGCCGTGATCGGCGGCGCCGCGTTCATCGTGCCCGGCCTGATCGCGATCCTCGCCCTGGCCGCCCTGTTCCTCGGCGACCCGCCGACCTGGGTCCGGGCCGCCGGAGCGGGCGCCGGGGCCGCCGTGGCCGCGATCGCGCTGCAGGCCGGCTGGAGCCTGATGCCGCCCGGCTGGCAGCGGGCACCGCAGCAGAGCAGCCGGGTCCGGTGGTCGGCGTATCTGCTGGCCGGAGCTGTGGCGGCGGCGACCGTGGGCCCCTGGCTGGTCCTGCTGTTGATCGCTTGCGGCGTGGCCGAGGTCCTCTTCCAGCGCCCGTCACCCCCGCCGCGACGACCCGCCGGCGCGTTGCCGCTGCTGGCCGTGGCCGGCGCGGGCACGGGGGTACTGGCCGCGCTGTCCTGGACAGCGCTTAAGGTCGGCGCGCTCTCCTACGGCGGTGGCTTCGTGATCATCCCGCTGATGCAGGCCGACGCGGTCGAGCACCACGGGTGGATGACCGCCGCCGAGTTCCTCAACGCCGTGGCCCTCGGCCAGATCACGCCGGGCCCGGTCGTGCACACCGTGGCCGTGGTCGGCTACGCGGCCGCCGGTCTGGTCGGCGGCCTGCTGGCGGCGGCGGTCGCGTTCAGCCCGTCGTTCGCGTTCATCCTGCTCGGCGCCGACCGATTCGATCAGCTGCGCGGCAACCGCTACGTCCGGGCCTTCCTGGACGGTGCGGGCCCGGCCGCCATCGGGGCGATCCTCGGCTCGGCGGTTCCGCTGACCCTCGCCCTGGCCACGACCTGGCAGTACCTCGTGCTGGCCGGCGCGGCCGTCCTGACCCTGGCGCTGCGCCGGGGACCGGTCCTGACCCTGCTCACCGCCGCCACGGCCGGCGTCACCCTGGTCCTGCTGGCCGGCGCGCCGCTCCCTCACTGACCGCCGGCCGCACCCCGGCGGTCTGTCCGGCGCGCCGGTTCTCAGTCCTCGGTGCCGCCGAGCGGTTCGGTGTGCCGCCAGGCCAGCACGGCGGCGGGGATCATGGCGCCGACCAGCACCGCCGTGATCGTGATCGAGATCCAGCCGTCGCCGTCGACCAGGGAGCCGCTTCCGGCCTTGCGCACGAGACCGTCGGCGATCGCCATCAGCGCGAGCAGGCTGATCAACACCACGACGAGACCGTGAGCCAGACGGTAGGCGAGGTTGCGTTCGCTGATCTCACGCTCGTCGAGCAGCCGGTCCGGTGCGCTGTCGAGCAGCCGGGTAGCGGTACGCAGCAGCAGGATTCCCGCGACACTCAGCACCGCCACGGCCGCCATGAGGGCGCTGCGCGCCACACCGTCGGGCAGGGTCCCGGCGTAGAAGCCGGCGATCAGCGGCAGGACCGGCGTCAGGGCCACGATCCGGCGGTTACGACGGCTCGCCAGCCAGCCGGGCAGCGGGCGGTCCCGATGCTGCCGGATCCGGGCGTCCTTCTCGGCCAGCAGGCGGTTCAATTGCGCGGAGCGCTTGTCAGCGTCGATGCTCACCGGGGTTCTCCTGTCTTGGTGGGATACAGCTGTGCCGACATGGGTGCGAACGGTGTCAGCGAGAACACCGCTTCGACGGGCAGGTCGAACCAGGCGCAGATCCGCAGGGCCAGCTCCAGCGACGGGCCGTAGTCGCCGCGCTCCAGGAAGCCGATGGTCTGCGTGTTCACGCCGACCGCCGCCGCCAGGTCACTGCGGGACACGCCCCGTTCGGCGCGCAGCACCGGAAGCCGGTTGTGCAAGCAGCCGCCTCGCCGGTTCGCCTTCGGATCCTTGTCCGCCACGCATCGACTGTTGCGTATACACAACAGCGCGTGCACGTACACAACAAAAGGTTCTATTTGGGGTTGCCTCAGTGGCGGGCCAGGCGTAAAGGAAGGTGGGCGTAGGACGGGATCAGGACATTACGGCGGTAGCGCCGCTCCCGGATGCGCCAGGCCCGGCCGGGAGCGAGCAGCGTCTGCAGCAGGCCGGTGATCTCGGCGCGCGCTACCGGCGCGCCCAGGCACAGGTGCCGTCCGGCGCCGAACCACAGTTGCCGCTGGTCGGGCAGGTAACCGCGATCCAGGTCGAAGGCGCCGGCGGCGTTGTTGGCGGTCCAGGTCAGCATCAGCACCCGCTCCCCCGCGCGCAGCCGCTGGCCCTCGACGGTGACGTCGGCGGCGACGGCCCGCCCGATCACCGGCGCCGGGGAGGTCACCCGCAAACCCTCACGGACGGCGTCGGGCAGCAGCGACGGATCGGCGCGGAGCCGATGCTGGGCACCGGTGTCATGCAGAATCGCCACGGTACGGGCCATCGCGCTGGCAGCGGTCTCGGTGCCGGCGACCATGAGCAGCGTCGACAGCCCCTCGGCCTGGCGCTGGTCGATTCCCAGGTCGCGGCATCGGCCGAGCACCGTCTCGGGCGCCGCGGTCCGCCACGCCTCGGCGACGTTGACGGTGAGCCGGGCGACGATGACCTTGGCCCGGGCGATGGTCTCCGGCGTGAGATGGGTCGACGTGGTGGTGCCGAGCGCCAGCGCGGCGAGTTCCTCGCCAACGGCGAAGATCTCCCGGTACGCGTCATCGCGATCCGCCACCCGCAGCTGCAGCAGGTCCGCGACGATCCGTCCCACCAGCACCCGGCCCAGGTCGGCGATGTCGACCGCGCGGCCGCCGGCGAGCTCGGCACCGGCCTGTGCCAGCCGGGGACCGATCACCCGGTCGGTGAGCTGGCGGGCGTTCTCGTCGGTGAACAGATCGCGGGTCCGGGAGCGGAGCTGGTGGTGGCCCGGCCCGTCGAAGATCTCGTTGACCCAGTCGCCGAGGACCTGCGCCCACAGGTGCCCGACACCGCCCTCACCCAGCAGCGTGAAGTGCGCCGGATCGTTGAGGATCCGCCGGGCCACGACCGGGTCGGCACTGACCCATCCGATGCGTGGCACCCGCCGCAGCGACCCGGCGAGGCGTCCCGCGGTGAGCAGCAGGGGAAGGCTCGGCTTGGCGGCGACGAGAACGCGGAACTCATGGCGGCGTGCGGTGTCCAGCATCCGATCATCCTTACCCGCCCCGTCCGGTCCTGTCCGGCTGTCGCTCACCGTCGCCCCCGCCACGAAGATCCAGCTACGTCACGGGTGGACGGGATCGGCGAGACTGGCGTCGCTGGACGTTCTGTTCGACATAGGTGATCATGATTCGCCACCGACGAAGAAATGACCGTGATTCTGATGCGCCTGCCCCTCCCCGCCGGGGTCGTTCTGGTCCTGGCCACGCCCGTGGCGATCTCGTGGCTGGTCGGCGACCTGACCGACCCCACGTCTCTGGCCCTGGCCGCTGAAGGCGTCGACCTCGACTACGGGATTGAGCCGATCACTTTCGGACCCACCGGTGACCGGATCGTCGGGATCACGGCGTGTGTCGCGGTGCTGTTCTCGCTCGGTCTGCTCGTGCAGCAGACGGTCACGTCCCGCTTCCGCGGAGGCTGGTGGGCGGTGCTGCTGCCGCTCGTCGCGGTCGGCGTCATCCTCGGCTACGGCTGGCGGGTCTTCACGGCCGGCGGTATCGGCGCGAACATCGGCGCTGGGCTGGTCCTGCTGCTCGGTGGCCCGCTCGCGCTCGGCCTGCTGCTCGCCGCGATCGTCCCCGCCATGATCCTGCTCCGCGAGCGCCCCACCAAGGCCACCACCACCACCACCACCGCCGCCACCGCCACCGCTGCCACCACCGCCGCCGCCACCACCAACAGCGCCACCACCACCAACAGCGCCGCCGCCGACAGCTGACGGCAGATCTTGTGAGGTTCGGCCGCCATCTCGACCCGAACCTCACAAGATCTGCCGCCAAGAAGGCGAAGCGACGAAGCGTCGGGCGATCTTGTGCGGCTACGCCGCCCCAGCGACCACAACCTCACAAGATCTCCACCGCAGACGACCAGCGCGCGGCGCGGGGGATGCCCGCGACGCGAGAGATGCGCGCGGCGCGAGGGATGCGCGGCGCGGGGGATGCCCGCGACGCGAGAGATGCCCGCGACGCGAGAGATGCCCGCGACGCGAGAGATGCCCGCGACGCGAGAGATGCCCGCGGCGCGGGGGATGCGCGCGGCGCGGGAGCGTCGTGCTCGGGGAACGGGGTCCACTTCCAGAGCCGGCCGGCCCCGGTCGGATACCGAACAGACAGAAGCCCCCGGCCGTACGCTATCGCCGTTGATCTAGTCCTGAAGCTCTTCGCGGCGGCGGGTGAGGTAGGCGCGTTCGGCAGAATTACCTGCAAGATCAATTGCCCGGTCGTACGCTGCACGCGCGTCGCCACCACGGTCGAGTCGTCGCAGCAGGTCGGCACGGGCGGCGTGGAACGCGTGGTAGCCGTCGAGGACGCCTGCCAGCTGATCGATCTCGGCCAGCCCGGCGGCCGGGCCGTCGACCTCGGCGACCGCGACCGCCCGGTTGAGCCGCACGATCGGCGACGGGTCGAGCCGCGCCAACCGGCCGTAGAGGGCGACGATCGTGGACCACCGGGTGGCACCCGAGGTGTGCACCGCGTTGATCGCGGCCAGCAGCTGGAAGCGGCCCACGGACGGGCCACCGGACTCGACCGCGGCGATCCGTTCCCTGATCAGGGCATGTCCCTCGGCGATCAGGCCGCGGTCCCAGAGATCGCGGTCCTGTTCGGCGAGGACGATCAATTCTCCGGTACGGGACACGCGCGCCGGCCTCCGCGCCTCGGTGAGCAGCATCAGGGCGAGCAGCCCGGCCACCTCGCCGTCGACCGGGAGCAGAGTGCGCAGCAGTCGGCCGAGCCGGATGGCCTGTCCCGTGAGATCGGCGCGCACCGGATCGTCCCCGTCACCGGCCAGGTAGCCCTCGTTGAAGATCAGGTACACGACCGCGAGCACCCCGGGAAGCCGCTCGGAGATGTCGTCCTCGGTGGGCACCCGGTAGGGCACGCCGGCCGCACCGATCTTCGCCTTGGCGCGGGTGATCCGCCGCGCCATCGTGGTCTCGGGCACCAGGAAGGCGCGGGCGATCCCGGCGACGGTGAGCCCACCGAGCAGGCGCAGGGTGAGCGCCACCCGGGCCTCCACGGCCAGCACCGGATGGCAGCAGATGAACATCAGTCTGAGCCGGTCGTCCTCGACCGGCCCGATCGGCTCGGCAGGGGTGTCGTCGGCCATCATCCCGGCCGCCCGCTGCTTGGCGTCACGCTGCGACTCGCGGCGCAGCCGGTCGATCGCCCTGCGGGACGCCGTGGTGGCGAGCCAGCCTCCGGGATTCGGCGGTACGCCGTCACGCGGCCATCGTTCGGCGGCGGCCAGGAACGCCTCGGCCGCGGACTCCTCGGCGACGTCGAGGTCACCGAACCGGCGCGCGAGACCGGCGACCACCAGCGCCCACTCGTCGCGGTGGGCACGGGTGATCGCCTGCTCAGCGGCTGGGACGCTCAATACCGCCCCCGGCCGGGCCCGCGGAAGCGGTGCACCTCCTGCGGCCATTCGAGCGCGGTCGCGAGCCGGCCGGCCCAGTAGCGCGCCGTGTCGTCGTCAGGCACGTCCACGACGGCGAAGCCACCGAGGTGTTCCTTGGTCTCCACGTACGGCCCGTCGGTCACGATCGGCCCGCCCTCCCCCGACTCGGCACTGCACACCACGGTGGACCGGTCGAGCCCTCCGTTACTGAAGATCAGCACCCCTTCGGCGATCATCTCGTCGATTACCGGCCGGACCGCGGCGGATTTGGTCCCGATCTGTTCCTCGGTGTGCTCGGGCACCCACTCGTCGTTGAAGCTGATCAGGTACTCGGGCATGGTCGTCTCCTTCTGTCACCACTTCTACGAACGGTCACGCCCGGATCGGACACCATCGCGGAAAGATGGAGATCGTGAGCGCCCCACCCGACTTCCCCTATCATCCGGACCCGCTGGCCACCGGCTCCGTCCGGCCCGGTTCGCTCCTCTGTTCGTGTTTGCGGCCAGGCCAGGTCGATGATCTACACCGGTCCGGTGTTCGCCGCCGACGAGATCGAGAACGAGCTGTGCCCATGGTGCGTCGCCGCCGGCAGCAGGAACGCTGGCTGCACCATTGCGGCGACGGAGCCGAATTCCACGGCCACCTCGGCGCCGCGGCGCTCCGGGACCTTCCGGACGCCCGCCGCTACCTGGATTGGGGCCTTCTTCCGCCGCGAGCCGGGCGCTGCTGTGCGTTGCAGGCGGCGGGTAGCGTCTGGGCGTGGAGTTCATGGATGGGGTGAACGTCATCATGGCGGTCATGGGCATGGGTGAGCTCTGCCTTGGTGCCTATGTCTTGACCACCGGAAGAGTTCCTGGTGGTTACGTGCCGAGCCCCGAGCGGATCCGGAAGCTTGGTGTGTTCTTCATCCTCATCAGCGGATTCTTCCTGTTTCAGGTAGCCGGCTATGCCGGCGTCCGGCTCGATCTCTTCTCCCGCGGCATCCGCAGTGTGCTTGTTCTGACGGCCTTCGCCGTTGGCGTGATCGCGTTGATCAAGTACTGGCCGCAGTTTGCGCTGAGCAAGGTGCGCCAGCAGGCAGAAGACGTCTCCACCGACCAGCACGACTAGATCCGGCGTCAATCGTCATGCCGCGGAGCGTGTTGCGGATTTTCGCGGGAAGCCTCATTGGGGTGAGCCTCACGCCGAACGCTGGGCGCGCGAATGAGCCCGCTGAGGCCCTCATTCAGCCGCTGATCGACCACGCTGGATGTTCTGCCCGGAGAGGTGGGGAACGCGGTTGGCGGGTGGTCCGCGGAAGTTCTCCGTCACGGACCCGTTCGGGATGTCTTCGTCAATGGTGAGGTACGCCGCGTTCGCCTCACTGTCGTAGCTCATCCGCATAGGGCATTCGAGCATGCCCCTGCATGATCCTGGAGCCGAATCCTCGGCGGCACCTCGGGTGTGCACTCGAACTGCTGCCGGCAACGCGTCGCTGCTAACAATCGCATGTGACGGTCACCGCGGGCGCCACCAAGGCTTCTTCTTGGGAGCAACCGCCACCCCGTCCGTCGTGAACTGGGCTGACTCCTTGCCGATGACGAGGCTGATCTGGCGGGTCGCGCTGTTGACCAGGATGCCTTCGCATTCCGGGTCCTCGACCGCCATCTGCAGGAGTACGCGACCGGGCACACCGGCGTTGCACTGGGAGTTCGGCCTTTGTGCGGCGACGTCAGGGTCAGCGAAGGTGAGGATCCGGTGCCGTCCGTCGCCGTGCGTGGTCCGGCCAACGGCGAAGCCGGGGGCGGTCACGGGCAGTCCCTGCGCGTCGTGCGTCACGGTCCCGATGCCCACGACTCCGACAATGGAGTCGCGGAACATCTCCAGGAACCGGGCGTAGCTGTCCGGGCTGCTCGTATCCGAGTGTTCGGCCATGAGATCCGACAGTGGGGTATCACTCACGGATGGCACTGTAACGCCCGAACTGCGTGCTTCGATCAGGCCGCGATCGACCAACGTGCTCAACACGCGTATGCCCATGTCGCGCACCAGTTCGGCGGGGAGGCGCGAGCTGAGCCGTTCGAGGTCGGCCGCGTGAAGGCCACCGTTGTGGGTGTCTGGCACACTGCCCGCCATGGCACAGGACGTCTCCGGCGCCGTTGCTCGGTATGCGCGACGCTTTCACGCAACGGCCGGTGACGGGCATCATGTCGCATCACCGCTGGGAGCTTGGATTCTGCTGGCCCTCTGCGCGTCGGCGAGCGGCAGCGCCGGCGAACGCGACCGCACCAGCGCCGGTGCCGGCGAACGCGACCGCACCACCCGCGCCGCGTTGACGGAAGTGCTCGGCATGGATGTGGAGGCTGCCGCAGCGGCCGCCACGGCGATGCTGGAGCAACCGCATCCGCTGGTGTCGTCGGCCACCGCGGTCTGGAACCGGCCGGGCACTGACACGGACAGGCTGCGGCACTGGTATTCGAGCCTTCCCCCGCGGACCGGCACCGGGCCGCTGCCGGAGCAGGCGCTCCTCGATGCGTGGGCGAAGGAACACAGTCTCGGCATGATCGACGAGTTCCCGCTGAAGGTGACGCCCGATGTGGTGCTCGTGCTGGCCGGGGCCCTGGCGACCCGGGTGACGTGGGAGGAGCCGTTCGACGTCGCGCCCGCATCAGCGCTGGGGCCGGAAAGCGCGTGGGCCGCCGACCTGAGCCGCGTCCTGAGCAGCCCGCCCGCCGGACACGTGGCGTTCATCGCCACCACGGAAACGGCCGGCGACGTCATCGTGCACGCCGCAACCGCCGGCTGCGGCCCGGCGCGGCTCTCCGTGGTGTCGGTCGCCGCCGCGCCGGATGTCGCCTTCGGCAACGTACTGGCCGCTGCCCACGAGATCGCTCCCACCGTCCACGACCGACCACCGGCACACCGGGTGTCGTTGTTCGACCTTCCGGTGGGCGAGACCACACTCTGGACGATCCGCGAGGACCGCGCACCCACTCACGCGCCGTCCGGCCGGGAGGAACGGCATCGGGCGGTGCTGCCGTGCTGGGCAGCCGAGGGCAATCACGACCTGGGCGACCCGTCACTCGGGTTCCCGCTGGCGGCTCGGGCACTGGCACCGCTGCTGGAGCGCAGCGGTCTGGAGTTCAAGGCCCGGCAGGCCGCGGTGGCCAAGTATGGCCGGTACGGCTTCGAGGCGGCCGCGGTCACCGGAGGCGCCGCCATCGAGAGTGAGCCCGCGGAAGGTGACGTGCGCGCCGCGGAACTGCGATTCGGACATCCGTACGCCGTCGTCGCCGTCACGAACGACACGGCGCGGGGGCCGTGGCACGGCGTTCCGGTGTTCTCGGGATGGGTCGGCCGGCCGGAGGACGTACCGGAGGAGGATCCGGACGACGAGGCCGCCGACGACTGACCTCGGGGCCCGCCGTCAGGCCGGCGGTCGGCCGAGGCGTACCGGTAGCGCGGCCAGACCGTGCATCAGCAGTCCGGAGCGCCACCGCAGGTCCTCGGGCGGCACCGCTGCCTCGAGGTCCGGGTGCCGGGCGAACAGTCGATCCAGAGCGATACCGGCCTCCAGCCTGGCGAGCGGTGCGCCCAGGCAGAAGTGGATGCCGTGCCCGAAGGCCAGGTGCCCGCCGTCGCCGCGGTCCGGGTCGAAGGTGTCCGGGTCGGTGAAGCGCTCCGGATCGCGGTTCGCCGCCAGCAGCGAGACCAGGACCTGCTCCCCGGCCGGGATCGTGACGGTGCCGAGGGTGAGCGGGCGCGTCGTGACCCGGTAGGTGGAGGTCGCCGCCGGGCTCGCCATCCGCAGTACCTCCTCGACCACGGCGGCCGTCGGGCGGTCCGGGCGGGCCGGCATGCGGCACAGTAGGTGAACGGCGTTGCCGATCAGGTTCGCCGTGGTCTCGTGGCCGGCGATCAGCAGCAGCAGCGCCATGCCGACGAGTTCGTCACCGGAGAGCCGGTCGCCCTCGTCGGCCATCGTCAGCAGCGCGCCGAGCAGGTCGTCCTCGGGATCGGCTCGCTTGCGGGCCAGCAGGTCACCGAAGTAGGTGACCATCCCGGACATGGCCGCGACCATGTCGGCCGGAGCCGGTCCGCCCACGATGATCGTGTCGGACCAGGCGCGGAGCGGTGCGCGTTCTCGCGGCGGAACCCCGAGAAGTTCACAGATCACTTCGAACGGCAGCGGTACGGCGAAGCCGGCGATCAGATCCGGTTCGGGTGCCGCGCCGAGCTCGTCGAGCAGCCGGTCGGTGATCCGCTCGATCGCGGGCGTCAACTCCCGGGTACGCCGAGGGGTGAACGCGGCCGACACCAGCCGCCGCAGACGGGTGTGGTCCGGCGGGTCGCGCAGCAGCATCTGGGTCGCCAGAGCCGGGCGCAGCGACGCGGGCAGCTGGTCGACGGGCTGCCGCTTGGACAGCGACGGATCGGTCAGCACCTGCCGGGCCTCGTCCCAGCGGGTGACCATCCAGAACGGGACCCCGGCCGCCGAGGTGACCCGGTGGACCGGGCCCGCTTCGCGCAGTTCGGCCAGGGCCGGGTGCGGGTCGGCCGTGTACTCCTCGCCGAACAGCGACATCGCGCTCCCTTCAGGGTTCAGCCTCGGGGACGGAGGCCGTCCAGAGCAATGTCGAGGACGCGGCGGCGCTGGTCCTCGTCGACGAAGGCGGCCGAACTCAGGCCGGAGACAAGGCGCAGGACGTCGTCGAAGGCGGCGTCGGCGCGGATGGAACCGGCCTGCTGGGCCCGGGCGAACAGGGGCTCGCCGGCGGAGTACATGACGGCCCGGCAGCTGCCGAACATCGCGGAGTCGCGATTGAGCAGGTCGATGATGGCGCGCTTGGTGGCCACGTAGGCCACGAAGCGCTCGAGCCAGGCCCGCAGCGCCTCCCACGGCGGCAGGTCGGCGACGGTGGCCGCGACCTCGCTGAGCTGGGTCACCTCTTCGATGTAGACGGCCTCGATGAGGTCCTGCCGGGCCGGGAAGTTGCGGTAGAGGGTACCGATGCCGACGCCGGCCCGCTTGGCGATCTCCTCGAGGCTGGTGTCGACGCCGTTGGTGGCGAAGGCTTCGCGGGCGGCGACGAGGAGCGCGTCGAAGTTGCGCCGGGCGTCGGCGCGCTGCGGGCGGCGCACTGTGATCGGCACCTCGGTCATGAAAACCCCTTGCGAAGCGGAGGCACGCCTCCGTTAATGTGGAGGCATGCCTCGACTTTACCAGGCGGGCCCGCGGATGACCTTCGCGGTGCTGGCCGCGGCCGCCGCCGCGTTCGCCCTGATGCAGAGCCTGCTGACACCCGTGCTGCCGACCATCCAGCAGGATCTGCACACCTCCACCGGCACGGTCACCTGGGTGCTCACCGCCTGGCTGCTCGCGGCCTCGGTCGCCACCCCGCTGATGGGCCGGGTCGCCGACATCATCGGCAAGGACCGCACGCTGATCGTCGCGCTCGCCGCGATCGCGATCGGCTGCCTGGTCGCCGCGCTGGCGCCGAGCATCGGCGTGCTGATCGCCGCCCGCGTGCTGCAGGGCCTCGGGGCCGCGGTGTTCCCGGTCTCGTTCGGCATCATCCGCGACGAGTTCCCGCCGGACCGGGTGGCCTCGGCGATCGGCACCATGGCCGCGGTGATCGCCACCGGCAGCGGTATCGGCATCGTGCTGGCCGGTCCGATCGTCGGCTGGCTGGACTGGCGGTGGCTGTTCTGGATCCCCCTGGCCGTGGTGACCGTTGTCGGACTTCTGGCCTGGCGTGTCGTGCCGGCGTCACCGGTACGCAGCCCGGGACGGATCAACATCGTCTCGGCGATCCTGCTGGCCGGCTGGCTCGTCGCACTGCTGCTGCCACTCAGCAAGGGCGCCGTCTGGGGATGGTCGTCCGGACGTACGCTCGGATCGTTGGCTCTTGCCGCCGCATTGCTGGCCGGATGGATGTTCGCCGAGCTCCGCTCCGCCGAGCCGTTGATCGACATGCGGATGATGCGCCTGCCCGCGGTCTGGACCACCAACCTGGCCGCCCTGCTCTTCGGAGCCGCGATGTTCGGCGTGTTCGCGTTCCTGCCGCAGCTCATGCAGGTTCCGGCCGCCTCCGGGTACGGGTTCGGCGCGACCGTGTCCGAAGCCGGCCTGCTGATGGCCCCGCTGCTGGTCATGATGGCGATCTTCGGCTCGCTGAGCGGCCCGCTGACCCGGTGGGTGAGCAACAAGGCGCAGCTGCTGTGGGGCTCGGCGATGGGCACCCTGGCCTGCCTCACACTGGCCCTCGCGCATGATCAGAAGTGGACGGTCTCGCTGGCGGGCGCCGTCTTCGGCATCGGGCTCGGCCTGATCTACTCGTCGATGATCAACCTGATCGTGCAGAGTGTGCCCCGCCACCAGACCGGCGCGGCCAGCGGCATGAACACCAACATCCGCACCATCGGGGCGTCGATCGGCACGGCGCTGGTCAGCGCGATCGTCACCGGCCACCCCGGGGCGAACGGGCTGCCCGCCGAGAGTGGCTACACGCTGTCGTTCCTGCTGCTGGCGGCGGCGAGCGCGGCCGCGTTCGCGGTGGCGCTGCTGGTGCCTGGCCGCGCCTCGGCGACGGCGGAGGTGTCCGAGCCGGCCGGCACTCCGGCGCTCGCCGAGGCGTAACCACCCCCGGGGGACCGGCCAGCCACCCTCGACACACACCGGACCGTCAACGCGATACGCGAGCTGGTCCCCACCTGCTCGGTCCGGACGTGTGCAGGGTCCCCGTGGGCGACGGGCCGGCCCCGGCCACGCGTTTCCGCGCGGCAGACCCTCAGCATGACGGAGGGCTCTCTCGGCCCTCTATCGTTTCTCTTCCGCCTGGGAGGGATCAGCCGGCGCAAGCGGCCTTGAGCTCGTCGATCGACTTGTTGAGGGCCGCCTCGCTGGGCTTCTTCTTCGGGTTCTTCTGCCAGGCGCCGTCGAGGGCGGTCATCTCGTCGCCCACCTTGCCGGCCGCGTCCATGACCTTGGTCTCGGTCGCGTCGAGCGACTTCGCATACAGGTCGGCGGCACCGGCCAGGTACTGGGCGCCGACGGCCACGTGACCGACCGGCCCGCCGATCTTCTCGGCCTCGGCGACCTTCTTGTCGTTGTCCTTGATCGCGGCGAACAGCGTGGTGCAGGCCTTCTTGGTCGCCGCGTCGAGGCCGACCGGAGCGAGGCTCGTCTCGACGGGAGCGGCCGCGGAGGCTGCCGGGGCAGCCGGAGGGGCGGCGGTCTCGGTGGACTTCTTCTCAGTCGGCGTGCAGGCGCTGAGGGCAGCGACGGCGATGACAGAGGAAACGACAATGGCGTAACGCTTGATAAGCACTTCAGTTCCTTACTTTTGCCCCGTGGAGATCGAAATGTACCAGATCGTCGATCTCTCCCGAGGCCCCCGGGGATCGCGACACCCATAGGACGGAGCCGATACCTCGCGGGGTTACACCGGGCGGTGCGCCAGAACCTTGGCAAGAGCGGCGGCGATCGTACGGGACTCGTCCGCCGAGATCAGATCGGTGAAGTGCCGCTTGATCCCGTCGAGGTAGACCGGTGCCGCGGCCCGGAACCGGTCGAGCCCCATCTCGGTGAGGGTCGCATAGGCGGACCGCCGGTCGTCCGGGTTGCCCTCCCTCGTGACGAGCCCCGCGTCGGCGAGCGCGTCGACGACCCGGCTCACCCGCGTGCGGCTCACCACGGCCCGCTGCCCCAGTTCGCCCATGCTGAGCCGCCGGCCGGGTGCGTAGTTGAGTTCGAGCAGCACGTCGTACCAGGTCAGTGGCAGTGCACAGGCTGCCTGCAGCTCCCGGTCGAGAGTCGGCACGAGGGCCGCGTGCACGCGCAGCAAGGCCGCCCACGCGGCCACATCGGTGTCACTCATCACCACAGCCTAGCGAATTCTTGTGCGTGCGCACGCACTGGAGTAGAAATGTGCGTGCGCACGCAAACTGTGGCTGCGTCGCACTGCTGTCTCAGGCCGCCTGAGACAGCGTTACGACACCGCCGCGAAGATTCCGACAGCGAAGGGCACGACATGAACCTGCTGCACATCTCCGCCTCCCCGCGCGGCCCGCGGTCCGAGTCGCTGGCCGTCGCCGCGACCTTCCTCGACACGGTCCGGGAGGTGAGCCCGGACGCCGCGGTCGAGCAGTGGGACCTGTGGGACGGCACACTGCCCGCGTTCGGCCCCGACGCGGTCACCGGCAAGATGGCCGTCTTCGCCGGTGGGCAGCCCGAGGGTGACGCGGCCGTGGCCTGGGAAGCCGCGAGTGCTACGTTCCGGCGCTTCGACGCCGCCGACACCTATCTGTTCTCCGTGCCGATGTGGAACGCCGGAATCCCGTACATCCTCAAGCAGTTGATCGATGTCGTCAGCCAGCCGGGCATGGTCTTCGGCTTCGACCCGGAGCAGGGCTACTCCGGTCTCCTGCGGGGCAAGCGCGCCGCGGTGATCTACACCAGTGCGGTGTACGGCCCGGGCCGCCCGCCCGCGTTCGGCGCCGACTTCCAGGCGCCCTACTTCGAGGACTGGCTGCGCTGGGCCGGCGTCACCGACATCAGCACCGTGCACTTCCGCCCCAACCTGGCCACCGCGGACGCCGCCACCGCCCGCCGGACCGCCCATGACCAGGCCCGCGACCTCGCCAAAGTGCTCACCGCGGGGTCCTGACGATCATGCTCACCGGCGTGTGAGCAACGCGATCGGGGGGAACCACCAGGCGGGTTGAGGCATCCGCCGTCCGGGTAGTGTCAGCGCCCTGGACGGCGGGTTCGCCGATGCGAAGCAGGTCGGTGACACGACCCCTAACCTGGAGACCATCCTGTTCACTGATCGTCAGGCCGGTGACTTCCCTTGCTGATCACCATCGGCATCGTGGCCATTGTGCTGCTGACCGCGGCGACCGGTTATTTCGTGGCCCAGGAGTTCGCCTACGTGGCGGTCGACCGGGAACGCCTGCGGGTGCTCGCCGACGAGGGCGACGGCGCCGCGAAGCGGGCGCTCGAGGTCACCCAGCGGCTGTCGTTCGTGCTCTCCGGCTCACAGGTGGGCATCACCGTGACCGCGCTGCTGGCCGGTTACGTCGCGGAGCCCTTCCTGGGCAAGGGCACGGCCGAGCTGCTCGGCGCGACCGGCCTGCCGCAGGCGGTGACCACCTCGATCTCGATGGTGGTGGCGCTGCTGTTCGCGACCGTGGTGCAGATGGTGCTCGGCGAGCTCGCGCCGAAGAACCTGGCGATCGCGAGACCCGAGGCGGTGGCCCGGGCGCTGTCCCGCTCGACCGTGATCTACCTGACCGTGGTCGGCCCGCTGATCCGGGTGTTCGACGCGACGGCGACCCGGCTGCTGCGGGCGGTCGGCATCGAGCCGGTCGAGGAGCTCCCACAGGGCGCCACCTCGGAGGACCTGGACCGGATCATCGAGACGTCGAAATCGCACGGTGTGCTCGACGCGCGCGCCGCCCGGCTGCTGGACCACGGGCTCGACTTCCGGACACGGACAGCGGCCGAGGTCATGCGCCCCCGGGTCGACGTCACGTCGATCGGCGCGGCCGAGCCCGCGTCGCGGGTCGTCGAGCTGCTGGACACCGGCCACTCCCGCTTCCCGGTGATCGGCGACGGGCTGGACGACGTGATCGGCGTCGTGTCGATCAACGACGTGGTGACCCTTGAGCCGTCGCTGCGGTCGACCACGTCGGTCCGTGACCTGGCGACCGACCCGGTGGCGCTGCCCGAGTCGTGCACCCTGCCGCAGGTGCTGGACCGGCTGAAGGCCGCACACCGGCAGATGGCCGTGGTGGTCGACGAGTTCGGCAGCTTCGCCGGGATCATCACCCTCGAGGACGTGGCCGAGGAACTGGTCGGCGAGATCCGCGACGAGGACGACCTCCCGGAGCCGGTGATCGAGCGCGACGGTGAGGGCTGGCTGGTGCCGGGCCGGGCGCGGGTGGACGAGGTGGCCGAGGCGACCGGGGTCCGGCTGCCCGAGGACGAGCTGTACGACACCGTCGGCGGCCTGATGATGGCCAGACTGGGCCGGCTGCCCGCCGAGAAGGAGGGTATCGACCTGGAGCTGCCGGCGCTGCTGGACGACGACGGCGAGCCCCTGCCCCAGGGCATGGCAAGGCTCACCGTGCTGGAGGTCCGGCGACGCGTGCCGGAGCGGATCTCCCTCATCGTCAAGGACGACCCGATCGAGGGGGACGAGGCATGAGCACCACCCCGGCCCTGTTGATCTCGCTGGCCCTGCTGGTGTTCAACGGTTTCTTCGTCGCGGCCGAGTTCGCGCTGGTCGCGGCGAAACGGCACCGCCTGGAGACGGCCGCGCAGGAGGGTTCACGCGGCGCCCGGGTGGCGCTGTACGGCACCCGGCGTCTGTCTCTGATGCTGGCCGGCGCACAGCTCGGCATCACCCTGTGCACGCTCGGCCTCGGTGCACTCGCGAAGCCGACCGTGGCGCATCTGATGGAGCCGCTGTTCACCGCCGTGGGCATTCCGGACGAGGTGGCGTACGGCGTGGCGTTCGTGCTGGCCGTGGCCCTGGTCGGTTTCCTGCACGTGGTGGTCGGCGAGATGGCGCCGAAGTCGTGGGCGATCAGCCACCCGGAGTCGTCGGCGCAGCTGCTGGCGATCCCGTTCGTCGGCTTCACCACGATGCTGCGGCCGGTGCTGGTGGCGCTGAACGGGCTGGCCAACGCGTGTCTGCGGCTGGTGAAGGTGACACCGCAGGACGAGCTGGCCCAGGTGCACAGCGCCGAGCAGCTGCGGATGCTGCTGGAGACGTCGAAGGAGCACGGCACCATCCCGGACGCCGAGCACGAGCTGCTGACCGCGATGCTCGCCGTGGAGTCCACGACGGTCCGCGACGTGATGACCCCGACCGACCGCATCGTGTCGGTGCAGTCCGCGGCGACCGCACGCGAGGTGGAGCTGCGGAGCATCGAGTCGGGCCGGTCCCGGCTCGCGGTGATGTCGCCCGACCGCGGGATCGCTGGGATCGTGCACGTACGGGAGGCGGCCAAAGCGGTCGGCGCGGCGGCCGGCGACACGGCGGGCTCGCTGATGTCGACGCCGCTGCGCCTCCCCGCCGGCACGAGCGGCCTGGACGCGATCGCGGCCATGCGGCACGCCCGCAACCAGGTCGCACTGGTCACCGAGGGACGCGGGGTGATCGGTCTGGTGGCGCTGGAAGACCTGCTGGAGCAGGTGATCGGGCAGTTCGACGACGAGACCGACCCGGTGATCGACGCCGCTCGCCGGGCCGGTCGCACGTCGAGGTCAGGCGCGTAACCACTCCCCCGCCGGCGTGCGGACCTCGAACCCGTCGGCGAGCCGGACGTCCGGGCACCCGTCGGTGACCGGGCTCCAGCCGCCGGACGGGTCGTGCACCGAGTGCTGCCGGCAGTGTTCCTCGTCGACGTACCCCCAGGCCATCAGGACGGGACGGCCGCGGTACGAGTAGCGCCCGACGGAGGCGATGCGGTCGCCGTCGGGCCGGCGGTAGAAGTCGGCCCGCAGACCGGGCACGACGGTGCCCTCGAATTCCGCATCGGGCATCGACCGATGCGGGGCATATGTGGTCAAATCCGGTAGAGACACGCTTATTGGTCGCACTCAGGTGCCGGTCGGTTCCCGGGATTCCTCTTTCAGGTGACTCCGGATCCGCGATCGCAGCGCCCGGCGGGCCAGCGGACCGAGATCCTCGACCACCTCGACCAGCACCGCGAGCTGGTCGAGGGCCTCCAGCGCGCGGGCGGCGCCCTCGGCGTCCACACCCTCGTAGAGCTCCAGCCCGACGAACGCCGCGGACACCGCACGGGCCAGACCCGGCAGGTCGGCGACCTCGGCCACCGGCGAACCGTGCATGATCCGGACCAGCACGGCCTCGATCTCGTCGGTCCACAACTGCAGAGCGGCGGCGACCGGACGGGCGATCCGCTCCCCCGTCTGGGCCGCGGCGAGCATCTGGGCCAGCACCGACACGTTGCCGGCGGCCAGCTCGGCGGTATGCAGGTCCCGGCCGATCTGCAGCAGTTCGCGCAGCGAGCCGACCGAGGCGAACCGGCTCGCATACACGCTCACCCGCTGGCGGGTGGCCTCCAGGCAGGCGGTGCCGAGCAGCTCGTCGACCGAGCCGTAGTGGTAGAAGACGAGTGCCTGGTTGACTCCGGCGGCCGCGGCGATGGTCCGGGCCGACACCCCGGTGACACCGTGCTCCCGCAGCGCGGCGAGGGCTCCGTCGAGCAGGCGCTGCTTGGTGTCGCTCATGACGGGACATTCTGCCGCAGGGCCGGATACGGGGGCGCGATCAGGGCATCGGTCACACCTGGGCCAGCCGTTCAGGATCGGAAGGAGCAGGATCCGGCACGGCTCGCCGGAGTGGCGTCATGCCCGTCTCGGGAAAGCGTCCCGCGAGCCGCGTCTGACGCGTGTTCGGCAGCGGGCGGTGACGGGTCACAGACCGGGCGGGCCTTCGGCCGGGAGCCCGGCGGCGGCCAGCAAGGAGACGACGTACGGGCCGTCGCCCCACGCGTCCGCCTCGACGAGGGCGCGGACGGCCGCCAGCTGGATGTCGGTGAGCTTGCCGAGTTCGGCGCCGCGCTGCGGGAACGCGGCGTCCACCAGCGCGCCGATCAACGTCGCGCGCTCCTGGCCGGGGCGGGTCCGGCGGAGCCGGGACACCAGCTGGTCGACCCGCTCGGCCACCAGCGACGGGTCGAGCCGGGACAGGGTCAGCGCGGCCAGGGTGGCCATGTCGCCGTCCAGGTACGGCCAGTTCGGCACCGGGTCGTCGGCTTCCAGCAGGCACTCGTACAACTGCTCCAGCACCGCACGCGAGGGCCAGCCGGTCAGCCGGGTCGACGCTATCGCCGCCGCCCACCGCTCGGTCGGTACCGGACCGGCCCGGCGGATGTCGAGAGCCTGGACCAGCCCCGTGTCGGCGGCGGTGCCACCGGCCAGGACCGCGGCCACGGCGGCGACCGCGGCCACCTCGGCGGTGTCGCCGGGCTCGTAGGCGATCACCCGGGTCAGCGCCGGCACGACCGTGTCACGTTCCTCCGGGAACCAGGACAGCAGGTGCGCGGTGTGGAGCCGGACGGCCGGGTCCGCGGTGGCCAGGGCCGCGATGAAGGCCGGGACGTACGCACGGACCGCGGCGTACGCCTCCGGGTTCCACTGCTCGCCAGCGGTCCGGTCGGCACCGTCGGGGTGCTCGACCAGCCAGTAGTTCTCCTCGCCGATCGCGATCATCCGCAGCAGCTGCGCGGCACCGAACCGGTCGCCGGCCGCCGGGTCGGCGAGCACGTCGATCAGGAACGGCACCGCCGCGACGCTGATCGGCGTACGTTCGCCCTGGTGAGCGAGAGCGCGGGCGAGGAAGTTGTAAGCGCTGCGCCGCAGGAACTCGTCGTCGGACCATAGGGTGTGCAGGGCGGCGGGCACACCACTGGCGACGCGGGGGTCACGCGTCAGGGCCGTCCAGTCGACGCTGTCGACCACGTGCGTGCGCTCGGGCATACCTCGGAATCTAGACGATCATCGCCCCAGTCACCGCCCGCCCCCGGCCGTCAGAGGATTCGGGCGGCGACCGCCTCGCCCATCCGGATGGCGCCGTCGACGTGCTGGAAGCCGAGGCCGGCGATGTCGCTGCTGGCGAACGAGAGCGGTCCGACGTCGGAGCGCAGGTGACGGCCATAGCGGGTGAGCGAGCCGATGTCGAAGCTGGTGCCGAAGGCACCGACGGTCCACTCGTCGGCCACCCACGGGCTCTCGTAGTAGTGCACCGGGTGCAGCGCCTGCTCGCCGTAATAGGCGGCCAGCGCCTCGAGGACTTTCCACCGGCGGGCGTCTGCGTCGAGCGAGAGCAGGCTGTCGGCCTTGACGTCGGAGACGAAGCCGACGAGCGTACCGCGGGTCTCGCCCTCGACGTCCTCGTTGGTGTTGTCGTAGGCCTCATGGACCAGCGAGTACGGGCTGAACGCGGTGCCGGACAGGCCGAGGTCACGCCAGAACGGGGTCTCGTACGTGATGTGCAGCTTGATGACCAGGCCGAACGAGATGTGCTGGCGCATCTGGGCCTGCACCGGCGGCAGCGCGGGGATGTACTGCACCCGGCTGACCAGCGTCGGCGGCACCGCCATCACCACGTTGCGCCCGTGGTAGGAGCCCCGCCCGGTGAACACGGTCGCCCCGTCCTCGTTCCACTCGACCTTGGTGACCGCCTCGTCGAGGTGGACCGTGCCGGGCGGCAACCGGTCGGCGAGCGCGAGCGGCACCCGCTGCAGGCCGCCGACGACCCGCCGGTCCAGGATGAAGTCGGCGTCGACCAGGTGGCTGAAGCCGCCCGCGCTCGCCGCCATCAGCACCGCCGACAGCGCCGAGAACGAGTGCGCCGGCTTGGTCAGCATGGCCGGGCCGACGTACAGGCCGACGTTGTCGCGGGCCTCCGGGTCGTCGGTCTGCTCGGCCAGCCACGCGGCGAACGAGATCCGGTCGAGCTCGTCGGCGTCCGGGTGGTTCCACGGCTCGAGCGGGTCCATTCCGGCGGCGAGCCGGTCGAGTTCCTTGGTGAGGCGCTCCACCTCGGCGGCGGTCCGGTCGGAGACCGGGAACTTCTCCCCCGCGAACGTACGGCGTACGCCGTCACGGCCGATGTAGATCGAGTCGCCGGCCCGGTAACGGGAGTACATCTCCAGCTTCAGCTCGTCGATGAGCGCGAGCAGCGCTGCCTGGTCCGGGGAGACCCACTGTCCGCCGACCTCGAGCCGGACGCCCTCGATGTCCTCGGTCAGCAGCCGTCCGCCGACGCGGTCGCGGGCCTCCAGGACGACGACCTTGAGGCCGGCGGCGTGCAAGCGGTTCGCGACGGTCAGCCCGGTGACACCGGCCCCGACCACCACGACGTCGAAGGCGGTCACGAAAGTCCTCCAGGTATCGCTGGTTCCTGCTGGGTGATGCAGTGGATGCCACCACCGAGGGCGAAGATCGCCCGGGCGTCGACGCCGATCACCCGGCGGCCCGGATACGCGGCGGCCAGGATGTCCAGCGCGGCGGCGTCCCGGGGATCGTCGAACGTGCAGGCGACGACACCGGCGTTGCACACTAGGTGATTGACGTACGAGTGATCAACCGGGCCCCGCTCGTCCTCGATGCCCTCCGGAGCAGGCAGATCGATGACATCCCATTGCCCTGGAATGGCCTCACGTAACACCGCGTCGAGAGCGTGGTCGGGATGCTTCGGGTCGGGCTGGACGTGCAGCAACACCGTTCCGGGTCCGGACATCGTGGCCACGATGTCGACGTGCCCGCGGGTGCCGAACTCCTCGTAGTCACGGGTCAGCCCGCGCGGCAGCCACACCACCTCGCGCACGCCCAGGGTGCGGCGCAGCTCACCCTCGACCCGGTCCTTCGTCCAGCCAGGGTTGCGGCTCGGGTCGAGTTGCACGGTCTCGGTGACCAGCACCGTCCCGTACCCGTCGACGTGGATGCCGCCGCCCTCGTTGACCAGGTCCGAGGCGATGATCGTGGCGCCGGCCCACTCGGCGACCCGCCGGGCGATCCTCGCGTCCTTCTCCCACGTGGCCCAACTCTGCCCGCCCCAGCCGTTGAACACCCAGTCGACGGCGCCGAGGCCGTCCGGGCCGACCACGAAGGTCGGGCCGATGTCGCGCATCCAGGCGTCGTCGAGCGGCGCCGGGAAGTACTCGACGGCGCTGCCGAGCCAGCGGTGGGCCTCCCGGATCGCCGACGGGTCGACGACCAGGCGTACCGGCTCGAACTCGGCGACGGCCAGCGCCACCGACGCCCAGGCCTGCCGGGCCTCGTCCCCGTCGGCATAGCCGGAGGACGGCCAGGCCATCCAGGTGCAGGTGTGCGGCTCGGTCTCGGCCGGCATCCGCCAGTCGCTCATGCCAGGCCGCCGTAGGTGTCGGGGCGGCGGGTGCGCAGGAACGGGAACAGGGTCAGCCAGTCCTTGCGCTGGTTCAGGTCCAGGTCGGCGACGAGCACCGCCTCGGCGTCGCGAGGGGCCTGGACCAGGATCCGGCCGTACGGGTCCGCGATGAACGACGATCCGTAGAAGGTGATCCGGCCCTCGTCGCCGGTGCGGTTGGGAACCACCATGAACAGGCCGTTGGCGATCGCGTGGCCGACGATGACCTGCTGCCACAGCGGCTGGGTGTCGAACTCGGGGTGGTCGGGCTCGGAGCCGATCGCCGTCGGGTAGGCGAGGATGTCGGCGCCCTTGAGGGCGTAGGAGCGGGCCACTTCGGGAAACCACTCGTCCCAGCAGGTCGGCAGCCCGACCTTCGCCTCCAGGAGCGAGTGGACCGGATAGGCGTCGTCGGCCGGGCCGGGCCGGAAGTACCTGTCCTCGACATAACCCTCGGTGACCGGGATGTGCGTCTTGCGGGTGCGGCCGACGATCTCGCCGGCCGGGGAGACCAGGACCGCGGTGTTGAAGCCCAGCCCGTCGCCGAGGTCGACCTTCTCGTAGAGCGAGGCGTGCACGTGAATGCCGTGCCGGCGGGCGGCCTCCGCGGCGAGCGCCACGGTCGGCCCGGTCACCAGGTCCTCGGCGGCCTCGACCGGCTTGCCGACCGGCTGCTCGAACGCCGGGTACCTCGACAGCGTCAGTTCCGGCAGGAACACGACCCCTGCGCCCGCCCCGGCTGCCTGCGCGATGCCGCCGAGCAGGACTTCCCGCAGCTCGGCGGGGTCGGGGCGCCAGTAGTGCTGGACCAGGCCCACCCGCAACGGCGGACGGGTCGGCTCGTCGACGCGAGCGGGCGAGTCGAACGCCGCGGACCGGATCAGTTCCATGGCCTACCTCAATTTAACGAATTGCATTCGTTTTACTATGGTGGTCTCCCTCACCCGAGCGCAAGGGGGTTCGCCGATGGGTCGTCCCGCCACGCCGAAGCTGTCGGTGGACAAGATCGCGGCCGCCGCCCTGACCCTGGTCGACGCCAAGGGCGAGTTCACCCTGGGCGAGGTCGCCGCGACGCTGTCGGTACGCCCGTCGTCGATCTACAACCACCTCAGCGGCAAGGCCGAGATCATCGAGGCGATGCGCGCCCTGATCTTCGCCGAGGAGCCGATGCCGGCCATGCCCGAGGACTGGACCGACGCGCTGCGGGTCCTGCTGCGCCGCTACCGGGATGTGTTCGCCCGCCACCCACGGCTCATCCCGATGCTCACCGCGTACACCGTCTCCTCCCCCGACGTGGTGCACATGTACGACGACATCGCCACCGTCCTGCACTCGGCCGGCATCGCGACCGAACAGCTTCTCGACGTGATCACGGTCCTGGACAGCTTCGTCATCGGCTCGGCGCTCGACATCGCCGCCCCCGATCAGGTCTGGGACCCGACCCACGCCCGCACTCCGATCCTGGTCGCCGCGATCGCCGCGGCCGGTCAGGGCCGCGCCCGCGCCGACCGGGCCTTCGAACTCGGGCTCGGCCTCATCCTCGGGGCACTGCCCACCCTGGCACCACCCGTTCACGGGCGGGGATAGAGCAGGTACGGCCGGCGGCGCCGCTCGTAGGCGCAAGCCCGCCCCGCCACCGGAGCACGAACGCGCGCGATCCTGTGAGGTTGCGGCTGATCGGACGGCGCAACGTCACGAGAGAGCTTTCGCAGTCGGGTTTCCCGGCCCGTCAGCCGCATCCGTCTGAGCCGTGGTGGCGCTCGGTCGGCTGATGGCCGGGCGTTACCGTCGTGGGCTCCGGGGTCGCGGGGGTCGGTTACCGCCTCGGTCCGATGCTGGACGATCAACTGCGGCCGTTTTCGGAGCCGGGCTCCGGGATATCGCTGCCTCCGGCCCGGTGAAGGGTTCGCTGCCCACTGCTGGGCGATCAAGCGGCCTGGGTAAGGGTTCACCGGGCACGGCTGGGCGATCAACAGCCCGGGGAAGGGTTCACCGGGCACGGCTGGGCGATCAACAGCCCGGGGAAGGGCTCACCGGGCACGGCTGGGCGATCAACAGCCCGCGGAAGGGCTCACCGGGCACGGCTGGGCGATCAGGCGGCCCGGAACAGGGCTATTCCCCACCAGCCTCAGACCCTGACCGTAAAAGGTGTCTAGATCCGGCGGGGTTCGGCTTCCAGGTAGACCTCCACGTCGTAGAGCAGCCGCACCGGCTCGCCGTTGGTGACGCCGACGAAGACCGGCTCACCGGCCGGGGTGCGGCCGTGCCGCCAGACCGCCTCCCGCGCCGCGTCCACGGACGCGCGGTCGCTGCGCCCGGCGAGGTGCAGGTTCATGATCCGCCGGGCGGCCTGACGGTCACTGTCCAGCTGGATGCGCATCACCGGCACGACAGCCTCCTTGAACGCCGGTAATCTGACTTACCAACGTTAACCTAGAATGGATCGGTGACCTCGATCTGGCTGCGCACCGACCCCGACCGCCCGCGCCGCGCTCCCCAGCTGACCCGCGAACGCATCGTGACGGCCGCGGTCGAGTTGCTCGACGCCGACGGCATCGACGCGCTCACCATGCGCCGCCTAGCCCAGCGCCTCGACGTGACCTCGACCGCCCTCTACTGGCACGTCACCACCAAGGACGACGTCCTCGACCTGGCCGTGGACGAGATCTTCGGCGGCGTGCCGCTGACCGGGCCGGGCCCCGACTGGGCCACCGACGTGCGGACCCTGGTCCACGGCTGGCGGACCGCGATGCTCGCGCACCCGTGGGCGCCTACCCTGATCGGCCGTCCGTGGATCGGGCCGAACGTGCTGGCGCGCACCGAGTTCCTGCAGGCCGCGCTGGCCCGAGGCGGGTTGAAGGACGAAAGCCTCGCGGTCGTCACCCGGCTGGTGGCGAACTTCGTGATCGGCTCGGCAGCCACCGAGACGGCCTGGCAGCGGGCCGTTCCCGCCGCGGACCGGGACGCGGCCCGCCGTCTCGTCACCGCCGGTCACCCCGACGATTCCCGCTGGCCGGACGACCTGCTGTTCGAGCGGGGCCTCGACGCGATCCTGTCGGTCGCCGCCACCCTGCGGTGACCATGGCCGTTACGATCCACCGGTGTCCGCCATCGCCTCGCTCCACATCGTCAAGGCCGCCGACCTGCCGGAGATCGTCGGCGCCGCGGGTGAGGGACTCGCGTACGAGGCGATCGATCGGGTCGGCCGGGCGAACGGTGACGACTACGCGTGGTCCGGCCACGTCATGCTCAACGTCCTGACCAGCCTGGACGAGTTGGACATCATGCTGGCGAGCCCTTCCCTGCAGGAGGCGTCCGACGCCATCAACGCCGACTACGACGGCGTCACGCTGATCGACAGCAGCGCCAAGGCGTTCCTCGACCGCCTCGAGCCGGCCGCCTACCGGCCCGCCGACCTGGTCGACCTGGCGGAGCTGGGCCTCGACGACGAGGAGACCGGCTACGCGATGGAGGACACGCTGACGCTGCTGCGGGACACGATCGCCGGCCTCGCCGACGACGAGGTGCTCCTGCTGCACATCGGCTGATCTATCCGGCGGGCGCCGGGCAGTTCTGGCTCTTGCGGCGGACCGAGTACTCACGGTCGTCGAGGGTGATGCCGGACGGCTGACCGGCGAACCAGGCCTCCATCTTGCGGCCCGCGGCGCGCTGCTCGTGGTGCAGGTGCGGGGCGCCCGACTTGCCGGTGCTGCCGATCTTGCCGATCTGCTGTCCCTGCTCGACCCTGTCGCCCTCCTTGACCGACGGAGGTTCGAGCATGTGCAGGTACTGGGTCTCCCAGTGGCCGCCGTGGTCGATCTTCACCCAGTACCCGGCGCCGGTGCCGTGCGGGCCCTTCGGGTTGTCGGGCGTACGGGATCCGAGCGTGCCGTTGACGCCGGCCTCGGTGACCGTGCCGGCGAAGGCGGCCAGCACCGGACGGCCCCAGGCGGAACCGGACGTCGGGAAGAAGTCGATGTCGTAGTCGTCGTGACCTGGATAGGTACCGAGAACCCAGGTCTCACCGCAGGTCACGGGCATCTGGAAGGCGGGCCGGGGACCGGGCTCCCGCAGCTGGGGCAGGTTCACCACGACGATGACCGCGATGGCGATCAGGACGACGACGACCGCGGCGATCCCGGGCACGTTCCGGGCGGGGCGGTTTGTCACCCGCACGATCCTGACAGAGCGTGGCAACCGGAGCCGCCGGGGCCTGGCACGGACCGGTCACCATGGCCCCATGCCCGAGACCTCCGCATCACCGAGCCTCCGGCCTCCGCGGCACCGGCTGGACCGCCGGTTCGTGCTCTGGCGTACGTTGCAGGCGATCTTCTGGGCCGTCGGTGTGCTCGGCGCCCTCACCGCGATCTACGCGTACGCCGAGATCACCCGGCCCTGGCTCGGCCCGGTGCTTCTGATCCTCGCCGTCGTCTACGCGGTCAACATCACCGTCATGCCGACCTGGCGGTACCGGGTGCACCGCTGGGAGGCCACCGACAACGCTGTCTACGCGCTCAGCGGCTGGATCACCCGCGAGTGGCGGATCGTCCCGATCTCCCGTATCCAGAGCATCGACACCGAGATCGGCCCGCTCCAGCGGCGGCTCGGCCTGGCCACCATCAGCGTCACCACCGCCTCCTCGGAAGGGAAGATCACCATCGAGGGGGTCGCCACGCCCGTCGCAGAGGAGGCCGTCGACCGGCTCCGGGAGATCACCGCGGCGACCACCGGTGACGCCACGTGAGCACCGCCGGCGAGACCGCCTGGCAGCGCCTCGACATCCGGGTCGTCTATCAGGGCCTGGCCCGGGTCGCGCTGTCGCTGCCGGCCGGCATCCTCGGCATCACCGTCGGCGACGACCCGATCTGGCCGCTGATCGCCGGCTCGGTGTTCGGCGTGCTCGGCGCCCTGGGCACGCTCAGCACGTGGCGGACCACCCGGTTCCGGATCACCGGACAGCAGGTGGAGATGCACACCGGCTGGCTGGCCCGCAGGCACCGGATCGTGGCCCGCGAGCGGATCCGGACCGTCGACGTGTCGGCACGTCTGCTGCAGCGGGTGCTCGGGCTGCGTACCGTCCATGTCGGATCCGGCGAGGCGGACGCGTCGTTCGACCTCAACGGCCTGGCCTCGGAGCAGGCCGAGCGTCTGCGCCGCGATCTGATGCCCGGCGCCCGGAATGAGGAGATCGAGCAGACCGGGCGGGCCGGCGAGCCACAGCCCGGCCCGGAGACGGTCATCGCCCGCCTGCGCCCTCAGTGGGTGCCGCTCAACGTGATCGGCGTGTGGTCGGTCTTCGCGGTGCTGGGCCCGGTGTTCGCCCTGCACTGGCTGCTGCGCCCGTTCGGCGTCGACCTGCTCGACACCGCCCACGACCTGATCGACGGTCCGTCGCTGGTGTGGACGATCGTGGTCGCGGTGCTCATCGCGTACCCGATCGGGATCGCGCTGCAGGCCGCCACCTTCGTCATGGAGAACTGGAACTTCACCCTCCTGCGCACCGGGGACGGCCCCGACACCGCCCTCGTCACCCGCCGCGGCCTGCTCACCACCCGCACGGTGCAACGCGCCGACGGCCGCATCCGGGGAATCGCCTTCGACGAGCCGTTGCTGTGGCGGTGGCTGCGGCTCACCCGTACCAAGGTGCTCTCCACCGGCCTCCGTGCCCTGGGCGAAGCCTCCGTCGGTGACATCCTGCCCCGCCTCCGTCTCGGCGAGGCCCGCGAGCTGGCCGCGCGGATCCTGCCGGACGGAGCCCGGCCGCTGGAGGCGGAACTGCGCCGCCACCCGAGAGGAGCTCTGGTACGCCGGATCGGCTGGGCGGCGTACGGCCCGGCGCTGCTCTCCGGCGTCCTGCTGCTGTTCACGCTGAGCGGCGCGCTCCCCGGCCGGTGGTGGCTGCTCCCGCTGACGCTGCTCCCGGTGACGATCCCGCTGGCGGTGGTGGCGTACCGATCGCTGGGCCACACCACCGGCGGCGACTACCTGATGATCCGCACCGGTGCCCTGAACCGCCGGACGGTCGCCCTGCAGAAGCGGGCGGTGATCGGCTGGACGATCCAGCAGTCCCTCTTCCAGCGCTGGGGCGGCCGGATGACCGTCGGCATCCCGACGGCCGCCGGCAGCCGCCACTACGAGGCCCCGGACATGAGCGTCGACCAGGCCCTGGCCTTCGTCGCCGAGGCCGCGCCGCACCTCACCGACGTCACGAGACCTCGGTCCGCGCCGGAGGAGCGGTCCGGCCCGACGGAAGGGTGAACCAGAAGCGGCTACCTCCGCCGATGTTCGACTCGACCCCGATCCGCCCGCCGTGGCGTTCGACGATGCGCCGGCAGATGTGCAGGCCCAGGCCTGTGCCGGAGTATCCGCCGCTGTTGGCGCAGCGGTGGAAGGCGTCGAAGACCTTCGGCTGCTCGGCCACCGGGATGCCGATGCCACGGTCCGAGACCTCGACACGGGTGCTGCCGTCGGCCAGGTCGAACGCCCGGATCTCGATCTCGGGGACCGCGCCCGCGGGTGTGTACTTGATCGCGTTCCCGATCAGGTTGTCCAGCACGTGACGCAGCAGCCCGGCGTCCGCGACGACGTCCGGCAGCGCTTCGGCCACGGTCACCCGGGCCGTGCCCGGGGTGGCGGCGTGGTCGCCGACGACCTCGCCGACCAGGTCGTTCAGTGACGACTGCCGTGGGTCGAGCTCGCGGTCGGCCCGCGCGTAGTCCATCAGTTCCTCGGCCAGCCGGCTCATCCGGCCCAGTCCGCGCTCGATCGCGGCCAGGAAGTGCCGGAAGTCCTCGTCGGTCTCGCCGTACTCGGCCCGCAGCACCTCGACGTGCGCGGCGATCGAGGCGAGCGGGTTCTTCAGATCGTGGGAAGCCATCGTCATCAGGGCGCGCAGCTCGGATTCGCGGGCCTGCGGCGTGGTAGGCGCGGCAGCGTTACAGAAAGTGAGCTTCGTTCGCATGGCTTCCTCCGGTCGGTTCGTTGCGGTGAGCTCAGAAAACCCCCGGCTGCCGGTGTTCACTGCTGCCGAGTGAACACTTTCCCGCAGCTCCGAGGCGTGGCCGCGCGGCCGGCGCTCAGATCGGCGTAGGTCCGGTGAACGCCCTGAACGGCGCGCCTCCCGACACCTATCCTGATGCCGTGGCGACGCAGAGTAATCCGGTGGGTGATCATCGCCGGCTGCACGATCTTCTTCTCGAGCTCCGGCACCGGGCCGGCGACCCGTCTCTGCGGAAGATCAACAGCACGTCGGAGGTGTCGGTCGGCTATCTCAGTCAGATCTTCGCCGGCAAGACCGCCCCGAGCCCGGAGGTGGCCGTACGCATCGCGCAGGCGCTGAAGGCGAGCGAACGGGAGCAGGCCCGAGCCCGGTACCTCGCGGAGGGAAGCGAGGCTGACCGGCCCGTCCCACGCGCGGCGCAGGCCGGCCAGCACCGCCGGTCCGCGTGGGAGGGATGCCCGTACCTCGGGCTCCGCCCGTTCGAGGAACAGCACGCCACGGTCTTCTACGGACGACGGCTGCTGACCGGACGGCTGCTGGACCGGCTCCGGGAGCAGCCGTGGCACGCCGGCATGCTGCTCGTACTCGGGCCGTCGGGCGCCGGGAAGTCGTCCCTGCTGCGCGCCGGGCTGATGGGGTCTCTGGCCGCCGACGGCCTGACCGAGGGAAGCCGGGCCTGGCCGCGACGTGTGATCACTCCGACCGGCGACCCGGTCCGGCAGCTCGCCATCCACCTGGCCGAGCTCGCGGCGGCCGACGCCATCACCGTTCAGGAGGCGCTGACCACCCGCCCCGAGCAGACGCATCTGCTCGCCGGGCAGGCCCTGGCCGCCGCCGGTCGAGCAACCGGACCCGGCGCCCATCCGCGCCTGGTGCTCGTGGTGGATCAGCTCGAGGAGCTGTTCACTCTCACCACCGACACCGCTGAACAGGAGACCTTCCTGACCGCGCTGCACAGCCTCGCGACCGGGCCGGTCCTGCCCGGCGGGGAGCCCGGTGCGCTGGTCGTCGCCGGGATCCGCGGAGACTTCCTGGACCGGGCGCTGGCGTTCGAACCGATCCGGCGGGCGGCCGAGTCCGGTGTGTTCGCGGTGGGCGCCATGAGTGAGTCGGAACTGCGCGAGGCCATCGTGGGCCCGGCCGCCGAAGCGGGCGTGCGCCTGCCCGGCGATCTGTGCGCCGTGGTCCTCGACGATCTGCGGGAACGATGCCTCCCGGTGGGCTTCGACTGCGGGGTCCTGCCGCTGCTGTCCCAGGTCATGTTCGTGATGTGGCAGGCCAGGGACACCGCCGGGCTGACCGTGGAGGCCTACCGCCGCACCGGGGGCGTGGCCGACATCGTGCGCACGAGCGCCGAGCGCGTCTACGAGAGCCTCGCCCCCGACCGCCAGGACGTCGCCCGGCTCGCGTTCATCCACCTCACCGCGATGACCGACGGCCGCCTCACCCGGCAACCCAGCACCCGCGGCGCTCTGCGGACCGCCACGGGCAGCGACGCGATCGACGAGGTCGTCGAGGCGTTCGCGGCGCAGCGGCTCGTCACGGTCTCCGACAGCGACCACGTCACCATCGCCCACGAGGAACTGCTGCGGTCGTGGAACCGCCTCCGGGACTGGCTGCAACCCAGCCTCACCGATCAGGCGCTCTACCGGGCGCTCACCGACGACGTGCACGACTGGCAGCAGGGCCGCCGCGACCCCTCCTACCTCTACAGCGGCGGGCGGCTGCTGGCCGTCGAGGACGCACGCCACCGGTGGGCCGAAGACCCGGCGCGGCACTTCCCCATCCACCCGGACACCGCACAGTTCCTCAGCATCAGCCTGCGCCGCGACCGTCGGCGACGGCGGGCGTATCAGGCCGCGGGAATGGTCATGGTCCTGCTGCTGGGCCTGGCCGGCTACAGCGCCATGCGCGCCGACGAGAACCACGAGCGGGCGATCTCGCTGCTGGCCAGCGGGCTCAGCCGCAGCCTCACCGCGGAGAACCGCATCACCTCGGAACGGTTCGCCGCGGCGGCCCTGGCGGCCGGGCGCACCGACGAGTCACTCGACGTCGCGGGCGCCCTGCTCGCCGACGCCGCCAACGTCCTGCCCGGCGACTCGGGCGTCGTCAAGTTCAGCGAGGACGGAAAGCTCCTGGCGACCGCCGACGGTTACGGCACGGTCCGGCTGTGGGATCCGAAGACCGGCAACCCGGTGACCGAACCGCTGCGCGGCCACACCACCCGGGTCCGCTCGGTGGACTTCACCCCGGACGGGACCGTGCTGGCCACCGCCTCCGAGGACGCGACGGTACGACTGTGGGACACCACGACCGGTGAGCAGATCGGCCTCCTCTCCGGACACGCCGGCCCGGTGCGTTCCGTGGACGTCAACGCCGCGGGCACTCTCGTGGCCACCGGCGGTGAGGACCGGACGGTGCAGCTGTGGGGCCTGAGGACCGGGGTTCGGCACGAGGTGCTCAGCGGACACGGGGACACGGTGCGACTGGTGAAGTTCAGTCCGGACGGAACACGGCTGGCCGGCTACAGCGACGACAGGACCGCCCGCCTGTGGGACCCCGTGACCGGGAAGAGGGTGGGTGAGGCGGTCGCCCACTCCGGGGCGATCCACTCCCTCGGCTTCGACCCCGCTGGCAGGCTGCTCGTGACCACGGACGACGCCGGCACGGTGCGGTTCTGGGACACCGGAACCGGGCGGCTGACGGGCGCGCCGCTGAGTACCGGGACCGGGCCGGTGTACACAGCGCAGTTCACCCACGACGGCACCTGGCTGGCCACCGCGGGCGAGGATCGGACGGTACGCCTGTGGGACGTGACGACCAGACGTCTGGTGGGACGGATGACCGGGCACTCCGGCCCGATCCGGAACATGGCGGCCACGACCGGTGGACTGCTGGCCACCGCGGGTGACGACGCGAGGATCCGCCTCTGGAACTCGGGCACCCGCCGGCAGGTCGGACTCCTCTCCGGCCACTCCGGCAACGTCTGGGTGATGAGATTCAGCCCGGACGGGAAGATTCTGGCCACGGCCGGCGCCGACCGGACAGTGCGGCTGTGGGACCCGGCGACCCGGCGTCCGCTCGGCATCACGCCGCCGGGGCACACCGACCCGGTCAACGCCGTGGCGTACAGCCGGGACGGCAGCCTGGTGGCCACCGGTGCTACCGATCATCGGGTGCGCCTGTGGGATCCGGCGACGCGGGCCGCCGTCGGCGAGCCGATGATCGGGCACACCGGGCCGGTACGCGCCGTCGCGTTCAGCCCCGACATGAGACTGCTCGCCTCGGCCGGCGACGACGCGACGGTCGTGCTGTGGAACGCCGACACGCGCCGCCAGGCGGCCGCACCGCTCAGGGGTCATTCCGGTCCGGTGCGAGCCGTGGCGTTCAGCCCCGACCACAAGCACCTGGCGAGCGCCGGCGACGACGGGACGGTACGCCTGTGGACCCGGGACCGGGCGCTGTGGCACCAGGCCGGAGGCCCGCTGATCCGCCACACCGGGCCGGTACGCGCGCTCGCGTTCGACCGCGGCGGGAAGCACCTGGCGACGGCCGGCGTCGACCGGGCGGTGTGGGTGTGGGACGTGGCCGGCCGGAAGACGATCGCCGGGCCGCTGCCCGGCCACACCGGGCCCGTCTACGCCGTGACGTTCGACCCGGACGGCAAGCTCCTGGCCAGTGCCGGCGAGGACGGAACGACCCGGCTGTGGGACCTCGCCGCCGGAGGTTCAGCCGCCGGCGATCCGCTGACCGGTCACTCGGGGCCGGTGTGGTCGGTGAGGTTCAACCGGGACGGGAGGTCGCTGGCCACCGCCGGCAACGACCGGACCGTGCGGATCTGGGACGTGGACCAGCGGCGGCAGCTCGGAGTTCCGCTGGCCGGGCACACCGGTCCGGTGTACGACGTGGCCTGGAGCCCGCGTGCCGGCACGCTGGCCAGCGTCAGCGGCGACACCACGCTGCGCTGGTGGGACACCGCGACCTTCTGGCAGAACCCGCTGGACCGGCTGTGTGACCGGGTCGGCGGCATCACCGCGGGCGAGTGGAACGGTCACGTCCACGGAGAACCGCTGGCCGAGCCCTGCGGGGACTGACCAGGCAAAGGAGCGTCAGGGGCGGACCGCACCGCCGATGCTGCGCGTCACCAGACGTAGTACCTCGTGGCGCGAGACGCCGTGCTCGGCCAGGTAGCTCCAGCCGGCGTAGAGCTGTGACCAGAGCAGGCTCTGGATCCAGAGTGCGGGCAACTCCGGGTCGATGCTGCCGTCGGTGTGGCCACGCCGGACCAACTCCTCGAAGCCCTCGTCGCAGACGGTCGTCTCCTCGTCGCAGTTCACCTGGTCGCGGAAGAGCAGCGACAGCACGTCACCGAGGTCGAAATACTCCCGGCAGAGCCGCTGGAGCGCGGCCACCGCGGGGCCCTCGTCGATCCGGGCGCGGGCGGTGGCCCGCTCGAGGCGTTCGTCGGCGAGCGCGTGCAGGGCGGTGATCAGGTCGCTGCGCTCGGCAAAGTAGCGGTGCAGCGTGGTGCGTCCCACGTCGGCGGCGACGGCGACGTCACCGAGGGAGGCCGACGGGTTGCGGGCCAGCACTTCGACGGCGGCGTCGAGGATCGCCTGCCGGGTGCGGGCCCGGCTGCCGGTGGGGACGGTCGTCACGTCGAGCAGAATAACACTTGCCCAATTTGGAACAGCGGTGTTCCATTACGGGTATGCCGGATTCCACGCGCCTGCGAACTCTGCTCACCGTGTTCCGTCCCCACCGCCGCACCATGCTGATCGGCCTGGCCCTCGGTCTCGCCGCCAACGCCGCCGGGCTGGCCACCCCGATGGTCACCAAGTGGGTCCTCGACAGTTTCTCCGACGGTGTCGACCTGGCCGGACCGGTCAGTGTCCTGGCCGTTCTCGTCGTCATCGGCGCCGCCATCGGGCTGTGGCAGTGGATCCTGATGGGCACCCTCGCCGAGCAGATCGTGCTCGACGCCCGCACCTCCATCATCAGGCGCTACTTCCGGGCCCGCGTCCTCGACCTGCAGCGCCGCCCCACCGGCGAGCTCGTCACCCGCGTCACCTCCGACACCGAGCTGCTGCACGCCGCGTCCGGGAGCCTCGTCGGCCTGATCAACGCCGGCATCGGGCTGGTCGGGACGCTCGTACTCATGGGGGTCCTTGATCTGGTCCTGCTCGCGTGCACCCTCGGCTCGGTCGTCGTGGTCGGCGCGCTGATGGGCTGGCTGCTGCCGCGGATCGGCGTCGCGCAGACGGCGGCACAGGAGTCGGTGGGGCGGCTCGGAGCCAACCTCGAGGGATCGTTACGCGCCATCCGTACCGTCAAGGCAAGCCGTGCCGAGGCCCGGCAGAGCGAGAGGATCATCGGAAACGCCCGGGACGCCGCCGCGCACAGCGTGCGAGCCGCCAAGGTGTCGGCGACCGTGTGGACCATCTCGTGGTCCGGCGTCCAGCTGTCGGTGATGCTCATCCTCGCCATCGGCGCCTGGCGCGCAGGCCAGGGACTGCTCGAGGTGTCGACGCTGGTGGCGTTCCTGCTCTACGTCTTCCAGCTGATGGGCCCGATCCAGGAGCTCACCCAGAACCTGACGGCTCTGCAGTCCGGTATCGCCGCGGCCGGCCGCATCAACGAGCTCGACAGCATCGGCCAGGAGCCGTCGGCGGCGGTCGAATCGCCGGGCCCGACGAGCGGCGACGGCCCGGTGCTGGTCCTGCGCGACGTCACCGCCCGCTACGGCCCCGACCTCGCACCCGCGGTGAACGGCATCGACCTGGAGATCGCGCGACGCGGGCACACCGCCATCGTCGGACCGTCCGGCGCCGGCAAGACCACACTGTTCTCGCTGCTGCTGCGCTTCCTCGAACCCACCGGCGGCCGGATCCTGCTCGACGGGCGGCCCTATCCGGAGTGGACGCACGACGAGATCCGGGGACGGCTCGCCTACGTCGAGCAGGAAACGCCGGTCCTGCCGGGCACCATCGCGGACAACCTCCGGTTCACCCATCCCGACGCGACTTCCGATGAGGTACGCGGCGCGCTGACCGCCGTACGTCTGGAGGCCCTCGACACCGCCCTCACTGCCACCGACGTGTCCGGTGGTCAGCGGCAGCGGATCGCGCTGGCCCGGGCCCTGCTGCGCACCCCCGACGTGCTGCTGCTGGACGAGGCGACCGCCCAGGTCGACGGCCTGACCGAGGCAGCCGTGCAGGACTGCATCCGTGAGCGCGCCGCGAACGGCGCCGTGGTGACGATCGCCCACCGCCTGTCCACGGTTCTGGACGCCGACCGCATCGTGGTCCTGGAGGACGGCCGGGTCCGGGCCCAGGGCACCCACGCCGAGCTGTACGCCACCGACGACCTCTACCGCCGCCTGGTCGAGGCGCTGCGCATCGCCGCCGATCCGGCCCTCACCTGACGGGCGTCCATTCGTAGTGCGTCGAGGTGGCGATCGCGTGGAAGCCGCACCGGCGCAGGATGGGCGCGCTGGCCGGGGAGGCGTCGACGTGCAGCAGGCGGAAGCCACGGGCGACGGCCTCCCTGGCCCGGGCGGCGATCAAGGCACGGTAGAGACCGCGTCCCCGCCAGTCCGGCAGTGTCGCGCCGCCGAGCAGCGCGGCGAAGTCGGTGCCCGGGCAGTGATCCACGAGGGCGCCACAGACGATCCGGTCACCGGCCTCGGCGACCAGGACGACGGTCTGATCGGGATCAGCCGACACCCGGGCGGCGAGGTCGTCCGCGACCCAGGAGCAGTCGACCCCGAACACCTCGGTCTGCAGGCCGGCGAAGCGGCGCAGGTCCCCGGTCCCGGTGATCCGCCGCAGAACGACACCGTCGGGCAGGACCGGTTCGGCAGCCGCCTCCGCGGCAATACCGAGCAGCACCGTCGACGGCTCCTGCGGCACGAACCCGGCCGCGACCAGGCGCTCGGGAAGATCCGCCGGCAGGTCGTGGGCCCGGAGCTTCCACTCGACGCCCTCGCCACGGGCCCGGAAGTAGTCCCGCTGGCGGGCGATCAGGCGGTCGAGCTCGGCGCCGGTGACACCGACGTCGCGCGGCGCCCGGATACGCCCCACGTGCCCGCCGACGATCCGCAGGACCGGGCCGTCGTACTCATGAGTCAGACCGGTCGGGACGGCGCCGGTCGGCAGGCGCATCTGTGCGTCGTAGGCGGCCAGGAGGGCCTCGGTGTCAACCATGGCCACACGGTTCCGCAACCGTGGTTGAATTCCACGATGGACACGCTCGACACGCCGGGTGGGGTGCGCGATCTCGACCCGGGACGGCTGGCGGGCTGGTCGGCACTGCTGTCGGCCTGGTTCGACCGGATGGTCGAACGCACCGCGGGGCAGGTGGGCGGTGCCGGTGACGTGCGGTTCGTCAACCCGCTGCGGATCACCGGGCCGCTGGCCGAGCGCCGGATCAGCTGGGACGCCTTCCCTCGGCCGGTGAAGGTCAGGCACCCCGGCGATCCGGCCGGCGCCCGGCGCGCGGCCGACGAGTTCCGCAGCCTCGGCGACTACTACGGGGTGACGTTCTACGCGGTCCGCGACGGGAAGGCCGAGGAGATCGTGCTCCGGTACCGCCCCCAGGACGAGTACTGCGAATGGTTCGTCGAACGCGATCCGGGCACCGGGCGGATGGCACGCATCGTGTTCACCTCGGAGGGGCACGAGTACTGGCGTTTCCTGGCCGACGGCACGGCGGCGTTCGACGAGCCGGGCGTGCCGGAGGAGTCCCGGGTCGACGGCGATCGGGTGCTGCTGCTGCGCCTCTACCGCGAACTCGTCGGGCCCGGGGTGCGAAAGAAAGACCTCTTCTTCGGTACGGACATCGCGTACCGTCGCGAGCCCGGTGATCCGTTGCGGCTGTTCCGGAAGAAGGGCGCGTACAACCCGTACAACAAATGGAACACCGTGGCCGGGCTGGCGCATCTGACCCATCCGGAGAACAGCCTGCACGGTGAGGTGTCCCTGGCCGCCGCGGCGAGCGTGCCGCGAGCCGGGGCGGACGGGTCGCCGGTGACCGACGCCGGGCGGTTCGTCTGCTGCGCCGGGCTCGGTGATCCGAACCGGTCGAGCGACCCGACCATCGTCACCGACGTCAACGACCTGGTCCGGCAGGGACTGTCGGTGACGCTGCGCGACCCGATCGGGCTCTACATCACCTCGTTCGACGACGCGGCGGTGTCCGGGCCGGACGGCGAGGACGTCTCATCGTGGTGGCGGCCGGTCCGCGGCACCGGTGGGCTGACCGTGCGCGCCGAGTTCGCGCCACCGCCGGGTGCCACGTTCGGTCTGGAGGAGGTGCTGGTCAACGGCCTTCCGCTGGAGCGCGGCGGGCAGTTGGCCGAGGTGCTGACCATGTCGCTGTTCGGTGCGGCCGCCGATCAGGGGCTCGGTGCGCCGCCGCCGATCCCGTGCGATCAGCGGTGCTGCGCGGCCGACGACAACCCGGACGTGCTGCGGCTGGTGTCGATCGGCTCCGAGTGCCCGGAGGGCTGGCACAGCGCCTTCGAGCAGGCCACCGCGGTTCCACCGGCCGGCGCCGCAGCGAACCGTGCCGTACGGCGGGCGGGCATGACCCAGTGACCGAACCGCTGCTCGAACTCGACGACATCCAGGCGCATCTGCTACCCGGATTCGGTCACGTTCATCAGCGGCTGCTGGGCTGGCGGCTGCCGGGCGACGATCCGGCGGCCGCGGCCCGGACACTGCTCGCCGAGTTGGCCGGACGGGTCACCCCGGCACGACGCGGGCTGGCCGACCGGGCGGTACGACGGGCGGTCCGGCGCGGACGTGCCGACCGGTCCCGGCTCAGCGGACGGCCCGCGACAGCGGTCGCCCTGTCGGCGCGCACGCTGCGGGTTCTCGGGCACGACGACCTGGCCACGATCGACGAGGCGTTCACGGTGGGGATGGCCCGGCGCAGCTACCTGCGTGACCCACCATCTCGTGACTGGACGGTCGGCGGGCCCGGCAAGGAGATCGACATCCTGGTCGTGACGGCCGGGGAGGACCCGGAACGCCTGGCCACGGCCGCCGGGGAGATCAGCGCCGCGGCGGCGCTGGCCGGCTGCGAACCGGTCCACGACCAGCCGGCCCGGCGGCTGCCCGGCGACGTCGAGCACTTCGGGTTCCGCGACGGCATCTCCCAGCCGGTTCTGCGCGGGGTCGTCGACGCCGGCGGCACACCGCTGGTGGAGCGGGCCCCGATGCCGCCGATGCCGGACCACCGCGCTTACGCGGGCCCCGGCGACGTGCTGGTCTGGCCGGGGCAGTTCCTGTTCGGACTACCCCGGCAGAGCGAGACAGACCCGGTGCGGTCCGCGCCCGCCCGGCGGGTGCCCGACCTGGCTCGCAACGGGTCGCTGCTCGTCTATCGCAAGCTCGAGCAGGACGTTCCCGGGTTCCGGGCCGACACCGAGCGGATGGCCGCCGGGCTGGGCGTCGACCCGCAACGGTTGCGGGCCGAGATGGTCGGGCGGTGGCCGGACGGGCGGCCGCTGGTGCGCTCCGGCGCCTCGGCCGGGGCGGCGCTCAATCACTTCGGGTACGACACGGCCGTACCGGAGATCCCGGGCGGGCCGAGCGGCGCCGGCGCCGACCCGGACGGGCTGCGGTGTCCGCTCGCCGCCCACATCCGCAAGGTCAACCCGCGCGACCAGGAGACCGACAAGGGAGCGCCGTCAGCGACGCTCACCTTCGCGATCCTGCGGCGCGGCATCACCTACGGCGCTGCGGAGGACGAGGAGCGCGGCCTGCTGTTCCTCTGCTATCAGACCGACCTGGTCAACCAGTTCGAGCTGCTCGCCCAGCGGTGGGCGAACAACCCTGAGCGGCCCCGGCAGGGCATCGACAACGGTGTCGACCTGCTGATCGGCCGGGCGCGGACCGGCTCCCCGCGCCGCGCCCGGATGCTTGCCGGTGAGGTGTCGACGTTCGCCGACTACGTCATCCCCCGCGGCGGCGCCTATCTGTTCGCGCCCTCGCTGTCGGCGTTACGGGCGCTCGCCGCCGGTCAGTAGATCGCGCCGCCCGGCGTCTTGGCACGGCAGGTGTCCCGTACCGACCAGAAGTTGTTCAGATAGTCGGTGTGGGTGGCCCGTCCGGCTACCCGGAGCAGCGCCTCGTCGGCCTGCCGCAGCGCGGACCAGGACAGGTTGTGGCTGCCGGTGTAGGTCCGCGGAGTGCTGTTCCCGGATACCGGGCCGTCGATCAGCATGTACTTGTGGTGCACCCGGATGTCGAGATCCTGGGCCAGTTTCCAGTTGCACCGGGTGGTCTGGACCTTCGTGGTGCCGTCGGTCAGAGCATCTTTCACCCCGTCGCTGATGTTGGTGGCGACGACGTCGACCCAGCAGCCCGCCTTGCGCAGCCTGAGCAGCTCCTGGGCGACCGGCCAGCGGTTGAAGTCGAGCATCATGACCCGCACGTCGGTCTGGCGTTTCACCCCCGCCTCCTCGTACGAGCAGGCGACTGCCTTCAGGGTGTTGACGAACGGATCCGTCGTCCCGCCGGTGAACGCCTCCCCGCTCGCCTCCTGGCGCGGGAAGAAGAACGCCCGGTGTGCGCTGGCGTTACCGCTGTCGGTGTAGTAATTCGGGTTGCCGATCGCGCTGTGCCGGGCGCTGACCAGGTCCTTGTGGTACTTCAGGTACACCCCGTAGAGCGCGGGGTCCTCCAGCGTCAGCGAGTTGTTGTAGCCCTCCTCGGCGTCCCACGGCGTCATGTTCGCCGACGCCTGGAAGACGACGCCGGGGACGACCCTCCCGGTGTCCAGCGTCAGCTGCGAGATCGCGATGAACTTGTTGTGGTTGTACGCCGGGACGGTGCCGCCCGGACTCGGCCAGGCGTAACTGCGCGTGCCGATGCAGCCGCGCGGCACCTTGTAGTAGTCGTCGCACGAGACGATGAACGACTCCCGGGTGTCGTCGGTGCCGAGCACGTTCCGCAGGTCCGTGACCGCGGCGAACCCGTTCGACGCCTGGTCGACGACGATCTTCACGGCGACGCGGCGCTCGTGTGCCCGCTTCAGCCGCTCGACGATGTCCGGGGCGTCGGCGGTGTTCGCGGTGACCGGCGGGTTCAGGTGGTACATCGACATCCGCAGCTCGCCGCCGGCCGGAATCCGGTCGATCAGCCGGGCGACCTGCTTGAAGATCGCGTTCTGCTCGGCTTTCGTGCCGGCCGGATCGTTGAACACCGCCTTGTCGAGGACGGGGTCGGGCTCGGCCGCGTGGGCGGCGGCCGGGGCGGCGAGCGTCACCAGGGTGATGAGGGCCGTGACGGCGAGCCGCCCGAGGGTGGTGAACCGCAAGTGTGCTCCTTCGACGCGCAGGGAGCGGCCAGCGTAAATGAAAACGACCATCGATTCCGCCCCGTACGGGCACGGGTCAAGCGACCGGAACCGGCTCATGGACCCGCTTCGGCCGCATCTGAACCACGACGACCGAGGCGAGCAGCAGCAGGCCCCCCGCAAGCTGGACCGGGGACAGGAACTCGCCGAGCATCACCGCGGCAAGTGCGGCGGTGAAAAACGGCTCCACCGTGGACAGGATCGCCGCCGTCGACGGGCCGGTGCCCCGCAGCCCGGAGAAGAACAGCAGCGTCGCCAGCACCGTCGAGATGATCGCGATGCAGGCCACCCAGAACCAGCCGGCCGGCGAGAACCCGAGATCGGCACCGCCGGTCGCCAGCGCCTTCCCGCTCAGGGCCACCGCCGCCCCGGTCATCACCAGGGTCGCCAGCAGCAGCGGCGGCATACCCTGCACGATCCGGTCCGAGACCAGGATGTAGACCGTGTACGTCAGCGCCGACCCGAATCCGAGCGCCACACCGAACGGGCTGACCGCCCCACCGCCGGCCCCGGCGAGCACCAGCACGGTTCCGGTCGTGGCGACGGCCAGCGCGATCGCCCGCCCGCGGGTCATCCGGTCGCGTCCCAGCAGAACCGCCCCGGCGGTCACCATCAGCGGGTACGTGTAGAGGATCAGCGACAGCAGCGACGCGTCCATGACGCTCAGCGCCTCGAAGTACAGGGTTGCCTGTGTGGCGAAGCCCACCGCCCCCAGCCCCAGCGCGATGGCCACCGACCGCCCGGCCGGACGCGGCGCCGGACGCAGCGACAGCAGGCCCGCGAGCACGACGGCGGCGAGCGTGAACCGCACCAGGAGCAGGGCGGACGGGGAGACTCCGGCGTCGTACGCGAACTTGCCGAAGATGCTCATCGCGCCGAAGCAGACGGCCGAGAGCAGACAGAGAAGCGGACCCATGACGGAAGCATCGACAATTTGTCTCATCAGGTCCAGTGATGGTTTGTAGACCTGAATGGTTAGGATTTATGCATGGTCGTGCTCGATCTGCGCCGCCTGCGGTTCCTCCGCGAATTCGAGGAACGCGGCACCCTCGGTGCGGTGGCCACCGCACTCGGCTACAGCCCGTCCGCCGTCTCCCAGCAGCTGACCGTCCTGGAGAAGGAGGTCGGCACACCCCTGCTCGAGAAGGCCGGGCGCGGCGTGCGGCTGACAGACGCCGGACGGCTGCTGGCGCAGCATGCCCGGGTGCTGCTCACCGCGGCCGAGGCGGCGACCACCGATCTGGCGGCCCTCAGCGGCGCGGTCAGAGGCACGGTCCGCGCCGGCGGGGTCCAGTCCGCGACCCGCCACCTGCTGGTCCCGTCGCTCACCCGGATGACGGCCGAGCACCCGCTGGTCCGGATGGAGGTGTCCGAACTCGAACTCGAACAGGCGCTGCCCGGCCTCCGCCTGGGCTCGGTGGACCTGGTGATCAGCGACGAGTACGACGGTCACCCCCGTCCCCGCCCGCCCGGCATGCGGTTCGCCCCGCTCCTGTCGGAACAGCTGCTCATCGTGCTGCCGGCCGGCCATCCGCTGGCCGCCTCCGGAGCACCGGTCGCCGTGTCCGACCTCCGCGACGAGGTGTGGGTCTCCTCCGACGAGACGACCGGCCACCACGCCATGATCGTCGGCACGTGCCGTTCCTTCGGCGGCTACGAACCCGACGTACGACACCACTCCAACGACGCCGACGTACAGCTGGCCCTGGTCCAGTACGCGGCAGCCGTAGCCCTCCTGCCACTGCTGAACCTGCCTCCGCCCAACCCGGCCCTGGCCTACCGCCGTGTCGCCGAAGCCGACCTGGGCCGCCGCCTGTTCACCGTCACCCGCGACGCGCCGCCCTCCCCCGCCCTCACCGCCTTCCTCACCGTGGTGACCGACCGCGCCGCGGCCATCACCCCCGCCCTCAGCTGATCGCCGCCGTCCCTCGTTCGCCGCGAACCGCTGTACCTCGTTCGCCGCGAACCGCCGTCCCTCGTTCGCCGCGAACCGCCGTCCCTCGATCGCCGCGAACCGCTGTACCTCGTTCGCCGCGAACCGCCGTCCCTCGTTCGCCGCGAACCGCCGTCACGAGTTCGCGCCGGGCCGGCAGCAGGGGAAGACGCACGGACGGGGTCGGGATGCGGCCCTGCTCGTACAGCACCGCCTTGATGACCGCCGGGTTCGGAGCCGCGAACAGCCCCCGGGAAAGCGCCGCGAGCCGGCCACCGAGGTACCGCCCGCGCCCGACGTCGCCATCCCGGTACGCCTGCGCCAGGTCCGCGAAGGAACGCGTCTCCAGATGCGCCGAGGCGAGGATGCCACCGTGTGCCCCGAGCGCCAGCAACGGCCAGATCACCGCGTCGTCGCCACCGAGCAACGCGAACCCGTCCGGCAGACCGGCGAGCAGCTCGACAGTCCCGGCGTCGACAGCCCCGATGGCGTACTTCATCCCGATGACCCCCGCGAGCCCCGCCAGCCGCCGGATCGCCGCGACCGACAGATCCTGCCCCGTCCGGTAGGGCACGTGGTAGACCACGACCGGCGTGTGCCCGGCCAGCGCCGCGAAATGCGCGACGACACCGTCCTCACCCGGCCGCACGAACGGCGGCACCAGGGCCAGCGCCGCCGTCACCCCCGGCCGGGCCGCCAGATCCGCCCTGGCCCCGACCAGCAACGGCGTACCACGCTCCCGGCTGACGCGCCCGATGACCTCGACGACGGCATCCTGCTCGGCGGCGGTCAGCGACGACGGCTCACCGGTGGTCCCCAGCGCCACCAGGCCGGTGGCGCCATCGGCCAGCACCTCGTGCGCCAGGCGCTCCAACGCGTCGAGTGCCACGGCGCCGTCGGCGGCGAATGGGGTGATCAGCGGTACGAAGATCCCGTTCAGACTCATGCGACCAGCCTCTTCGCCAACGAGCATCAGGTCCAGTTCACATTACTGAGGCAAAACGTAAGCTCCACTTATGCTCGATGTGCGCCGTCTCCGCCTCCTGTGCGACCTGTCCCGCCTCGGAACGATCGCCGCCGTCGCGGCCGCGCACACGTACACCCCGTCGGCCGTGTCCCAGCAGCTGTCCGCCCTGGAACGCGAGGCCGGTGTGCCGCTGCTGGAACGCACCGGCCGCCGCGTCGTGCTCACCGCCGCCGGCCGGCTCCTGGTCCAGCACGGCGAAACGGTGCTGGCCGCCCTCGAACGCACCGATGCCGCGCTGGCCGCCGCCCGCACGGGGCTCTCCGGCGAGCTGCGCATCGGCGCCTTCCCCAGTGCGATCCGCACGCTGCTCGCCCCCGCGCTCGTGACCCTGGGTGAACGACACGCCGCCCTCGACCTGCTCCTGACCGAACTCGACCCCACGGACGTCCCCGCCGCCCTGCTCGACCGGCGACTCGACGTGGGCCTGGTCCAGGACTACGACGTGGTCCCCACGGACACCGATCCCGGCCTGGACAGCGTGCCGCTGCTCGACGAGGCGGTCCACCTGGCCGTTCCCCTGCAGGCCACCGGCCTTCGGAACCTGCGGGACCTCAGCGAGGCCGGCTGGATCCTGGCGTCCCCGGGGACTCTGTGTCACACCGCCGCCGTACGGCTCTGCGGGTCGGCGGGTTTCACACCGCGAGCCCGGCACCGGGTGGACGACTTCGGCACCGTACTGGCTCTGGTCGCCGCCGGTCAGGGCGTCGCGCTGGTGCCCCAGCTCGCCGCCGACCAGCTCCCGGCGGGCGTACGCCTGCTCCCGCTGCCCACCCGCCGCCGGACCCGGGTCGCCTTCCGGCAGGGTGCCGCGGCCCATCCGGCCGTCGCCGCCTTCGTCGCCGCACTTCCGCCGGCATGAGGGCACGATGCCGGTGTCCCGGCGACCAGGGACAGCATGTCCCGGGTTTTCGGGACACCGTGTCCCTGGCGATCAGGGACATCGGTCCACTGTGATGAATGCACAGGAATCCGCCGACCCGCCAGGAGAAGACGATGCCGGATCTGATCAGCCGAGCCGAGGCCCTCACACCGTCGCTGCGGGCCCGCGCCGCCGAGCTCGACGAGGCCCGCCAGTTGCCGGCTGACCTGGTCGCCGAGCTCAAGGAGGCCGGCTTCTTCCGGATGTTCGTGCCTCGTTCGCACGGCGGCCACGAGGCCGACCTCCGTACGGGGATGACCGTTCTGGAGACCCTGGCCACCGCCGACCCGGCCGTCGGCTGGACCGTGATGATCGGCTCGGAGACGCCCCAGCTACTCGCCTTCCTCGCCCGCGAGACGTTCGACAAGATGTATGCCGCCGGTCCGGATGTGATCGTCGCCGGCGGTTTCAGCCCCCAGGGCACAGCCGTTCCGGCCGGCGACGGCTACCTCGTGGACGGCCGGTGGGCGTTCGGCAGTGGCAGCACCCACGCCGACTGGATCTTCGGTAACTGCGTCGTCCCGCCGCCTCCCCCGGCGGGTTCCACCGACGGGCCGCCGCCTCTCCGGTCGGTTCTGGTCCCGGCGTCACAGGCACGGGTCGTCGACACCTGGCGTGTGCTGGGTTTGCTCGGCACGGGTTCACACGATGTCGAGATCCGCGGCGTGCAGGTGCCAGCCGAGCACACCTTCGACCTGTTCGCCGGCGTCCCGTCGATCCCCGGGCCCGGCTTCACCGCGCCGCTCATGCACTTCGTACTGCACCTCGGGGCGGTCGCCACCGGCATCGCGCAGGGCGCCCTCGACGCCACGGTCACCCTTGCGGGCGAGGGCAAACATCGGTTGTACGCCCGGTCGAGGCTCGCCGACAGCCAACTCTTCCAGGTCGGCCTGGGCCGCTCCGACCTCACCCTCCGCGCGGCGCGGGCCCTCCTGGCGACCACCGCCGACGAAGTGTGGACGCTGTGTTCGAGCAACCCGGCGGGCCTCCCCGCGATCGGCCCACGGGTGTCGGCGACCTTGACCTGGGTCACCGACGCCGCCCTGTCCGTGGTCGACACCTGCTACCGCACGGCCGGTGGCCAGGCCGCCCGCGACTCCTCCCCGATTCAGCGCCGGTTCCGCGACATGCACACCTTCAGTCAGCACGCGGCCGCCGCCGAGGGCTGGCTGGGCGGCCATGGGACCGCCATCCTCGGCGAGACGGGCGGCCTCTCCTACTGACAGCCGGTCCTCCGACCGTCCACGGCCCGACACACGTCCCCGGTCCGGCTCGGTGCGATCCGAGCCGGATCCGGCGGGTGGTCCTGCTCGAGGTGGAGATTTCCGCCTGATGATTTGCTCCGGTGGCCTGCCCGTTTCGGTCGGGCCTCGACGGCTCGACCGCTCGGTTGCGGCCGGCTTCGGCTGTCCGGGCCGCTCAGCGCGGTCAGGCTCGGCCGCTCGGTTGCGGCCGGCTTCGGCTGTCCGGGCCGCTCAGCGCGGTCAGGCTCGGCCGCTCGGTTGCGGCCGGCTTCGGCTGTCCGGGCCGCTCAGCGCGGTCAGGCTCGGCCGCTCGGTTGCGGCCGGCTTCGGCTGTCCGGGCCGCTCAGCGCGGTCAGGCCCGGGTTGCGAGGGTGCGGCCGGCTTCGATGGCGGCCTCGTGGGCGGACTTCCGCATGACGGCGGCGGTCTCGGTGAAGGCGTCGAGAGCCGGGTTCACGCCCACCAGGGTGAACTCGCGTTCGATCAGGGTCAGGTCGGCGCCCCAGATGTCGCCGACCACGCGGCGCAGGTAGTCGGTGTTGTGGTCCCAGCCTTCGCGAGGCGTTCCGGGGCCGTAGGCGCCGCCTCGTGTGGTGAGGACGACAGCAGGCTTGCCGTCGAGGAACTTCTCACCGTTCTCGCCGCCGGCCATGGCCAGGTCGATCCAGGTCTTGGCGTGCTGCGACACGCCGTAGTTGTAGAACGGCAGGGCGAGGATCACCGCGTCGGCCGAGCGGAGTTCGTCGGCCAGCTCGCCGGCCAGGGAGACCGCCTTGTGGTGGGCGTCGCTGCGCTGGTCAGCGGGCACGTAGGCCGCGTGGATGGCGGTCGCCCAGGCATCCGCGGGCAGGGGGTCCGCGCCCAGGTGACGACGGACGATCGAGGTGCCGGAGAGCTCCTTCTCCACCAGATCGGCCAGCTCGGTGCTCGCCGAGTTCGGGCCCAGGATGCTGGCGTCGACACGCAGAACAGCCATCGGATTCTCCCCATCAAAGGAAATAAGAGAAATGTCGTTCAAGTTCGCATGGTCGCACTTGAACGTTCAAGACGAAGCATGACACCGCAAGTGTTGAACGTTCAAGTCGTTGATCGCGTATTCTTCTCAGTCGTGAGCGATCCCACAGCCGTCCCCTGGCTCTCCGACGACGAGCAGCGCGCCTGGATGGCGCTCCAGGCGGTGCTCACCAGCCTTCCGCCCGCGATCGACGCCCAGCTCAAGCGGGACGCCGGGATCAACTTCTTCGAGTACACGATCCTGTCCTCGTTGTCACAGGCGCCGGGTCGTGCCGTACGGATGGGAAGCCTCGCCCACCTCGCGGCGGGATCGCCGTCGCGCCTCTCGCACGCCGTCTCCCGCCTGGAGAAGCACGGCTGGGTGTCGCGCCGCACCACACTCGACGCCACCGAGACACGATGCGTCGAGGCAGTCCTCACCGACGCCGGCCTGGCAGCGCTCGTGGCCACCGCGCCCGATCATGTCCGCGAGGCCCGCCGGCTGGTCTTCGACGTGCTGACCCCTGAACAGGTGGGCCAGCTCGCCGCGATCGGGCGCCAGCTGCTGACCGCCGCCGCCCCGCATCTGACCGCCTGCCTGGGCCAGCCCGGACCGCAGAACGCCTGCTGACCCACCGAAAGCCAGACCGCAGATCACCACGCTGACCGGCGCGCACCCACGACGTGGTGACCCACGCCCACCAGCCAGCCACAGATCACCACGCTGACCGCGGGCCACCACAACGTGGTGACCCACGCCCACCAGCCAGCCACAGATCACCACGCTGACCGCGGGCCACCACAACGTGGCGACCCACGCCCACCAGCCAGCCACAGATCACCACGCTGACCGCGGACGACCACAACGTGGCGACCCACGCCCACCAGCCAGCCACAGATCACCACGCGGGTGGGGATGCCTCAGCTCAGGGCGGTGGGGCGTGGCGTGGGCGCGGTCACGAGTGACGGTCGGGGGGCGTGACGATGGATCGGAGGGTTTCGACAACGGTACGGACGGCGGCTCGGTGCAGGGCTTCCGGGCGGGCCAGGACGTCGATGTGCCGGGTGGCCGGGAGGTCCGCGAGTGGCCGCAGCACCAGGCGTGGGTCCGGGACCGTGGTGAGGCCGGGCAGCAGCGCGAGCACCTCGCCCGCGGCGACGACCGACGCGGCGACCGTGAAGTCGTTGATCCGGTGCCGGATCTCCAACGGGTGCCCGGCCGACGCGGCGATGGCGGCCAGCACCCCTTCCAGCGGGAACCCCGCGTGGACACTGATCCAGGGCCAGGCACCGGCCTCGGCCGCGGTCAGCCGGGGGTTCGCGGCCAGTGGATGTCCGGCCGACATCGCCACGTACAGCGGCTCGGCGATCAACTCGATGACGGCGAGCCGGTCGGCGGGCCAGGGCGGGCTGTGCGCCAGGCGGTGTGCCAGCACCAGATCGTGATCACCGACGAGGGCCGGGAAGTCGGCGTGGGCCACGTCCTCGTCGCTGCAGCGCACGGGTGGGCCGCCGGATTCGGAGAGCCGCTGTATCAGGGGCGCGAACCAGGTCAGCCCGGCACTGTGGAACGCCGCCAGGCTGACCGGCGTGTCCGGCGCGTCGAGGTGGTCGCCGACGGCGCGGGCGGCCCGGTCCAGGGCGGCCATCACCTCGACCGCGGCGGCCGCGAGGGCCCGGCCGGCGGGAGTGAGCACGAGCCGTCGGCCGTGACGTTCGGTGAGCGGCACCCGCGCCGATCGCTGCAGCGTGTTGAGCTGCTGGGAGACTGCTGACGGGGTGATGTGCATCGCGCGGGCGACGGCGGCGACGCTTCCCCGTTCGCCGAGTTCGCGCAACAGCCTCAGGTGATGCGGATCCACAAGGCTCCACTACATCGTCGGTTCATCAGTTGGCCTCTTGTCTACCGTATCGACGGGCCGCAGGCTTCTCGATGTGACTGGAGACCTGCTTCTGCTGGCCGTGGCGATCATCTGGGGCAGCAGCTACCTGGCTGCCCAGACGCTGGTGGTCGCGGGTGGCGTGCTCACCGTACTGGCGCTCCGTTATCTGGTTTCGATGTTCGCCATGCTGCCGCTGATGCTGAAACGGCGGGTGCAGCGAGGCGAGCTGGGCGTCGGTGTGCTGCTCGGCGTCACGCAGGCTTCGATCCTGGTTCTGGAGACGTACGGGGTGTCGCTGACCAGTGCCACCAACGCCGGTGTGCTGATCAGCCTGACGATCCTGCTCACGCCGTTGATGCAGGGCGGGCTGCCACCCCGGTTCTTCCTGGCCGCCGCGACGGCCACCGTGGGTGTGATCCTGCTGGTGGCGGGCCCGGGCCTGCGTACGCCGTCGGCCGGTGACGCGCTGATGCTGGCCGCCGCCGTGGTTCGTGCCGGGCACGTCAACCTGTCGGCGCGGCTCAGCCGGCCGTCGTACGACACGGTCACACTGACCACATTGCAGACCGTCGTCGGCGCGGTCGTCTTCACCGTGGCCGCGTGGCCCTTGACGACCGGTGGATTCGGGACCGGCGAGTGGCTGGGCATCCTGTACCTGGCGCTGGGCTGCAGTGTCTTCGCTTTCGTGGTGCAGCTGTGGGCCATCCGCCGGACCTCCCCTGCCCGGGCCAGTCTGCTGCTCGGCACCGAGCCGGTGTGGGCCGTACTGATCGGAGTCGGTCTCGGCGGCGACCACCTGACGGGGATCGCGCTCGCCGGGATCGGACTGGTCCTGACCGGCGTCTACTGGGGCCAGCGGATAGAACGTTCTGTCCGGGTATCCGACACACCGACCACCCCGACGCCCGCCACCCTCAGCGGATAGAACGTTCTGTCCGGGTATCTGACACACCGACCACCCCCACGCCCGCCACCCTCAGCGGATAGAACGTTCTGTCCGGGACTCCAAGGCCCGCACCACCGCGGCCATGTCCTCCACCCCGTAGCCGGCGCCATTCGTCTCCGCGTACAGGTCCCGGCACAGATCCAGCAACGGCGACACGATCCCCGCCTGCCGGGCCGCGTCCACGACGAGCTCGCTGTTGTACAGCACGTCCCGGATCGCCGCCTGCACCTCGAAGTCCCGGTCCCGCAGCTTGTGCCCCTTGATCCGGGAGACCGCGCTCGCCATCGGGCCGGCGTCCAGGGCAGCGCTCAACGTCGCGAGATCGAGTCCGTGCTGCCGGGCGAAGTGGAACGACTCGGCCAGCCCGGTGACCATGCTGATCAGGAACGTGTTGACGGCCAGCTTCATCAGGAGCGCCCCGGGCACCTCGCCGCAACGCACGATCTCCCGGCACATCGGGCGCAGCACAGCCTCCACGCCCGGATCACCGCCGGCGATCATCACGACCAGGTCTGCGGTCTCGGCCGGGCCGCGTGAGCCGGAGACGGGGGCTTCGACGTACGTCCCCCCGGCACCGGCCACGTCAGCGGCGAGACCTGCCGAGTACGCCGGCGCGGTGGTGCCCATGTGCACGATCGTCCGCCCGCCGGTCAGCTTCGCGAACTCGCCGCTCCCCCGCCGCAGCACCTCGTCGATGACCCGGTCGTTGGCCAGCATGAGGATGACGGTCTCCGCCGCGGCGAACACCTCGGCGGGGTCGGCGGCCACCGTCGCTCCGGCGGCGCGCAGCGGCTCGGCCCGGTGCGGGCTGCGGTTCCACACGATCAGGTCGGTTCCGGCACGGGCCAGGTTGAGGGCCATCGGCTGGCCCATGACGCCGAGCCCCACGAATCCCACGGTCACATCGCCGACGCTACGACGTCACCGCCGCGCCTCCACCGGCCAATTCCGAACCGCTGGACTGCGAAGCCCCGGCCGCGGACGGCCGAGCGGGCACGGAACCGGACGATGTCCGTGCCGAAATGAACGCCGATGAGCGTCCGGTCAGGCGAAGTAGCCCTTGATCGTTGCGGACTCACTGGTGACGGTCTCGGCGCTGATCAGGTCGCTCGCCTCGGCGATAAGTACGGCCGCCCTGCTCTGGAGGATCTCGGCCGCCTTGCCGCTGGTGTAGAGCGAGGTCCTGAGGCCGGTGAGCGCTTCGTCGTACGACTCCTTGAAGGTCTTGTTCGCACTGAAGCGGGTGACCAGGATGTTGCTGCGCGCGCCCATCCGGCCGGCACCGCCGCCGCCCTCGCGGGGAGCACCGCCGCCGCCCTCGCGGGGAGCACCGCCGCCGTTCTTCAAACCGCCGCGACCGCCGCCCATGGCGCCGAAGGTCAGGTTGTGATCCCAGGCGACGACGGTGAACTGATCCTTCTCGGTCGTGTAGCGCAGGTACGAGTTGTTGCCCGGCCCGTCGATGTCGTCGGAGTTCTTGACCAGCTCCTGGAACGCCAGGTAGGTCGCGAACGCGGCCACGTCCAGATGTCTACCGAGATCAGCACCGAACGTGGCGTCGTCGGACTGGTTGATGAACTTGAGGAAGGCGGCGAGCGGCGCGACGTTCGCGTTATCGGTATCGGTCTCCTGGTCGAAGACATCCTTGTAGGCCTCGGCGTCGTCACCGCGGTAGCTGTAGTCGCCGCCGCTCTCCGCCTTGTAAAGGATTCCCGCGGACGGGAAGTTGTCGGCGTCCCATTTGTCGCCCGGGTTCTCCACGATGAGCCGCAGCGCCTCGGTGCCGCCGTTGACGCTGAGCCGGGTGGAGACCGACTTCTGGGTGGCGAGCCCGGCAAGTCCGAGCAGTTCGAGGGCGACCGCCTCGTTGAGTGCGCTGTCGGTGTTGTTGGAGCGGACCACGAACTCGCTGTATCCGCCGAGCTGCTGCCCCTCGGTGTACTTGTCGAGACGTACCAGCCAGGGAAGGTCTTGGGGGTTGCCGGACGAGATGCTGCCGCCCGGCCCGGCCGCTCCCGTCTGGTCGAGTCCTCGCAGCGTCGAGTTTCCCTTGAGCCGCAGCCCGGCCTTCTCGAACGTCGTCCCGTCGATCGTGACGGTCGCCTCGATCCAGGTCTTGTCCTGGTCGTTCAGGTAGGCGTCGATCATCGCGTCGTAGTCGGCCCGCTCGAACGCCAGGTCGATGTCGTGGACCAGGCCGTCATCGAAAATGCCGCTTCCCGCCGATGCGGCGGGCAATTTCGAGCAGCCCCCGACGACGGCCAGGCCGACCACCCCGAGCAGGGCCGCCCCGAAGGATCGGCGGGACATGGAGACAGCGGGCATGCGGGCCATCCTTGAGCGTCACGGAGCGGGACGACTCAAGGAAAGGCCGCCTCCTGAGGATCCGGTTGTGCCGAGGCTGTGCGCCGCCTGATAAACCGGACCACCAGCACTACCAGCAGGACCGTCATCAACGGCGCGCCGGGAAACTTGACGAACCTGGGCAGTCCGCCGCCGTCCGGCAGGACGGAGAACGCCGAGACGATCGCGATCAGCATGAAGGCCTGGGTGCGCAGCGTCGTCGCGGCGAGCAGCGTGAGCGGCCAGAACACGTACCAGGGGTGGAATACGGGCGACAGCAGGACCACGGCGGCCATCGCCACGGCGGCGCCCCGCAAGGCGGTCTTCTCACGGTCGTCGGCGCGAAGGGTTCCGATCAACAGCATGAGGAGTACGGCGCCGAGCGTCACGAGGGCCAGCGCACGCACCGCCGGTACGGCGTCGAAGCCGGGATGCACCAGCTGGCCGGCGTAGGTGAGCGTCATCCCGGCAGCGGTCGGCGGTGACGTGAACTGGATGACCGACGCGCTGCCCTTCATCGCCGGGATCCACCCGAAGCCCAGCCCGCTCGCGAGCGTGACACCGGCCAGCGCCGCCACGGAGGAGCCGCCGACCAGCAGCGCCGGCCGGGGCAGCGCGCGCAGGCCGGCGACCAGCCTCGACGCGGCATTGGCCGCGGGGCGGGCCGCGATCAGGACAGCGAACGGGACGACCACGACGGCGGTCGCCTTCACCGCCACCGCGAGTCCCAGCAGCGCGCCGCCCGTCAGCAGCGGCAATGGGCGCGCGTCTCCCCGTACGACAAGGAAGAGACCGGCCACCAGCAACCCGATCATGACCGCATCGTTGTGGGGCGCGGCCAGCAGATGTGCCCCGACGAGCGGCCCGGCGAGCGCCACCCAGACAGCCCGCCGCGGTTCGATGCCGCAGCGGCGCGCCAGCGCCGGCAGGCAGGCCGCGACCGCGACGACGGCGGCCAGCGTGACCAGCCGGAACATCACGACGATCCCGGTCAGCGAACCGCCCAGCTTCACCGCGGCACCGGCGATGACCAGGAACAACGGGCCGTACGGGGTGACGCTGTCGCGCCAGATCTCGGAGACCATCCCCAGCCAAGTGCAGGGCAGGGCGTTGATCCCGTACGAGTACGGGTCGATGCCGTGCAGGAACATCTCACCCTGGCAGGCGTACGAGTACACGTCCCGGCTGCCCATCGGCGGCACGAACAGGAACGGCAGCAGCCACAGCACCGCCGTCCAGGCCGCCCACCGCAGCGTCGGCACCCGGTCCCGGCCCGACCACCAGGCCCACGCCTGAATCGCCGTCCCGACGACCCAGAGTCCGAGAATGATCGGCCCGAACTCGCTGCGGGCGACCTTCACCGGATCCGTGGCCAGGTCGGCGCCGGGCAGCGCCCCACCGAGCCAGCCGGCCCCGGCGAGCATCAGAGATCCGGCGAAACCCAGCCAGCGGAGGAACGTCACAGCCGTCGAGCTTCGCCTATCGAGGCAAGCCGGTGGGTGCCGGGGTGGCGCAGGTCACCGGACGATCCGGTACCTGACGTGCGTGACCAGCGACGCGGAACGGGAGCCGATCTGCTCCAGATTCAGCGGCGGCACACCGTCGAAGAGGCGCTGGCCGGAGCCGACGGTGACCGGGGAGATCTGCAGGTTCAGCTCGTCGATCAGACCCGCGGCCAGGAACTGGTTGACGGTGGCGGCGCCGCCCGCAATCGCGATGCGGCCGTCGCCGGTGGCCTTGCGCGCCTGGTCCAGGGCCTCGTGGATGCCGCCGGTGACGAAGTGGAAGGTCGTGCCCCCGGCCATCGGCAGGTCCTCGCGGGCGTGGTGGGTGAGGACGAAGACCGGCTTGTGGTACGGCGGGTCGTCGCCCCACCAGCCGGTCCAGGACATGTCCCACTGGCCGCGGATCGGGCCGAACATGTTGCGGCCCATGATGAACGCGTCGGCGTCGACGATCGCGTCGATCTCCGCGCTGTTCTCCTCGGGGGTCTCGAACATCCAGCGGTGCAGCTGGTCGGCCGGGGCGTCACCGAACGGCCGCTCGGCGGTGAGGTTGTCGCCGGCCACGAAGCCGTCGACCGAGACGGAGAGGGATGCGAACACGAACGCCATGACCGAGGTCCTCCTCGAACCGCATGCGAACTGCAACTGATGGTAATCAGACGTCGACGCCGTAACAGCCCTTGAACACGCTGACGTCATCGTCGGCGGACGGCCAGGCGATCACCGCACGGCCCGACACCACCGGGTCCTTCGGGAAGTCGACCCACACCGCGTCGACGCTGAGCTCCCGCGCCACCCGCGGCGCGTTGCACTCGAAGAAGAAGTCGGTCTGCTCGCCGTCCTCGTCGTCCAGGTGCTCCGGCCGCCCGGTCAGTTCCAGCTCGGCCATGACCTGGTGCTCGACCGGCAGCGGTTCACCGGTCGCGGTCTCCGGTTCCAGCGAGCTGCACCAGCGCACGATCTCCCCGCGCACACCGATGAGCCACGAGTCACCGTCGCCACGGCTGCCGTAGTAGTAGGCCTGGGCGTCGCCGTAGCGGGCGCTCAGCTCGGACACCCACTCCCGGACGCGCGGCAGGTCAGGGTCGCAGCTCGGTCCGTACACCAGGGTCCAGCCGTTGATCTCGGGAGAGACGAACACGTGCCGGTAGTACCGCCCCTCCTCGGCGCCGCCATGACCCAGGTGATCGATCAAAACCTGACCCATGGCGTACGTGGAAGGCGCCGTCCGATCCAGTCCGAGCACCCGCAGGATGCCCTCCCGGTCACCACCGCGCACCGCCAGCCAGTGGTCCCAGCAGCCGCCCAGCGAATGCGGCCGGTCACCTGGCCGCTTGATCGCGATGAGCCTCCGCAGCACCGCCAGATCATCCGGGTCCAGGGCCTTCTCCCCGCCCAGCTGGACCAGTGCCTTCAACGCCGCCCGCCGCAGCCGGCCCGGCCCGTGACGCCGGATCGTGCGGATCTCCGGCAGCATCGTCTCGTTCAGCTCACGCCAGGCGTCCCGGCCCAGCACGTCCTCGACGCTCGTCACGGCGTAACGCTAGCGTGCGAGGATCATCGGCGTGGATGCGCCGACCCTGACCCAGCCGCAGGAGCCGTGGGTGGTGTTCACCCGGGCCGACGATCCGTGGGTGCCGGCGGAGGCGGAGCGGCTCCGCGAGCGCGGCGGGGCGGTGGCACGGCTCGACGGGCGGGAGCTGCTGGACAAGCGGTCCCTGATGGCGGCCTTCCGGCGCGGTGTCGACCTGCCGGGTTACTTCAGCGGCAACTGGGACTCACTCGCGGCCAGTCTGCACGAACGGCACGGGCACGGCAGCGCCACCGCTGATCTCGCCGTCCTGATCGACCACGCCGACGAGTTGCTGCACGCCGACCACCTGGGGCTGTTCGTCGCCGTGCTGTGTCAGGGAGCCTGGCAGGCGAACCTGCGCATCGACGCGGACGGCTACCTGGACGTCGACTACGCGCCGCGGAACGCGCTGCACTTCGTGTTCCTGCTCGACGCGACCGATCCGGAGGCTTTCGCCGGGCCCGCCGCCACCGAGCCGGAGGTCCTCACCGCACTCGTCGGCGGCCGGCTGACCGCGACCACCACCGGCCCGGACCACCCCTCCGCCCCGCTGCGGCCCTGACCGGCTACAGGGTGGCGGCCACCTGGGCCGGGGTGAGGGGGCCGTCGGCGATCAGAACCGTGATGTCCCTGGTCAACGGGGTGCCGGGTTTCACGGTCAGGGTGTCCTCGTAGGCGAGGGCGGCGCACACGCCGTTGTAGTCACCCGTGCGGGCGAACCAGCGGTCGGCTCCGGAGAGGCCGGTGAAGACCAGCGTGTACGCGTCGTCGACGGTCATCGCCACCCACGGGTCGGTGGAACCGTGCGGTTCGGTGCCGGACGGGGTGAACGCGACCGCCCGGCCGGGGGTCGCCCGCCAGAAGAAGCCGCCGTAGCCCGCTCCCCCGGTACGGCCGTTGGTGGCGGGACTGCCGATCGTCACCTCGGCCTCGGCGGGGGTGCTCAGGGCGTACGAGAAGGAGAGCCGCCAACCGTGCGGTGCGGGACCGGCGGTGACCGAACGCTGTTCGCGCAGCAGGAGGCGGCCCTCGGCGTCGCACCACCGCAGGTTCTCGGTGTAGCCGCCGGGGACCGGCGTGCGCCCGTCGGACAGCACCCGGCCGTGGTCGTCACGCCAGACGTAACCCTCGTCGCGCACATAGGTGCGGCCGCCCCACACGTTGACGCCGTCGACGTCCTGCATGGTGACCGAGGCGCCGAGGTGCCAGGGGTGGTCCTGCGGATACGCCTCGGTGACGGTGACGCCGCGGAGCGTGCGAACCGGGTGCAGGAACGGGCGCGGGGCCAGCCGGATGTCGACGTCGGGGGTGTCGGGGCACTCGGCCACCACGACATCGTCAACGGTCAACCCGGCCATCAGACCCCTCCTCGCATGCAGGAAAGCGCTTTCCGACACGAACCCTATCCGCGACCCCGACGCCGAGCAAGGCCGCGGTCTCTCGGCGCCGCCAAGCCGGCAGGTCCCGGCGCGTGGGTCAGGACGATGCCGTCGCCGCCCGACGATCCGGCCGACCGGCTGGAACGCTCTGCCGGGCTCGGCGAACCGTCTGATGAGAACGCGCACATCAGGATTTAAGGAAAACCAAAGAAAGCGGTTGCGGAACCACGGCTACCTTGGTTCCGGAACAGCGAAAGGTTTCCAGCGATGGGCGATTCGGACACTGCGACAGCAATCGCCGTCCGGCGTAGCGACCACTACGCCGGCCGGTCCCGTGAACAGCGGGAGGCCGACCGGCGGGACCGGATCGCCGCCGCGGCCGTGCACCTGTTCGCGAGCCGTGACTATGACGAGGTCACGGTCGCGGACGTCTGCGCGCACGCGAAGGTGTCGAAGCGGTACTTCTACGATCACTTCGCCGACCGCGAGGACCTGCTGCTGGCCGTGCACCGGGAGCAGAACGACTGGCTCCTCGGCTCGCTCGTCGAGCTGAGTCCTCCTCGACCGGCCACCGTACGGGAGCTTCTGGACCCGGTGATGCGGGCGCTGGTGCGGCTGCTTGCCGAGAATCCGGAGCGGGCGCGGGTGATCTATGTGAACGCGCCCAAAATGGAACTGCGGCGGCGTGGTCTCCTGCGTGCCGAGGCGGCCATGTTCGGGCGGTTGCTGCGCCCGATGCTGCGCACGAAAGGCGACGAGACTCACGGTGACGACAAGCGCTTCGACCGGACCATGCTGGCGCTGGTCGCGGGCATCTCCGAGGTCATCATCGAGTGGGTGGGCGACGGGATGACCGCACCGGCCGACGAGCTGGCCGACGATCTGAGCAGGCTCGCCGTGGCGATGCTGGAGCGCAGCGAGGCGCCGGGCGGCCGATGACGACCACCCGGCGCTCAGCCGCCGGTCAGGGCGCCCAGGGCGCCGCCAGGTTCCCGACGCTGTCCGCGCTCAGCGTGTGCGGGCGGTTGCCGCCGTTGCCGGCGCCCGCCGCGATCGACACCTGCGACTCGACGTGCCTGACGAACGAGCCGGGCTGGTTGATCGGCTCCAGGCTGACGCCGGTGCCGCCGAGTCCGGGCCGGACGCAGAACGTGGCGTCGGCGGTGAACAGGGCCGATCCCTCGTCAACCGCGAGACGGATCCGGCCGCCGGCGTGCCGCAGGAACCGGCCCGGGTAGTTGACCGACTCGAACGGGTAGCAGGACGAGTCGGACAGGCCACGCCGTACCGTGAAGGTCGCGTCGTTCTTCAGCACCGCGCTGCTGCCCCTGTTGAGATCTCGGTCCGGCCCAGGTCGGAGGCGTGCCGTACGTAACTGTCGGTGTGCCCCACGTGGTGACCTGCGGTGACCGTCGCACGCCGACGGGGAGGACAACCGCTGCGCCGCAGCGCCGGCGCCGAGACGTTTCAGGTGGCGGTCTCGAACCGGGCGATCTGGGCGGCGGTACGGGTCTGGTCGAACGTCGGCGTGGACGGGATGTCCTGCCGGGCCAGCGGGCCGGTCCGGTCTTGAGGTGTCTGCGGAACATGTTGAAGCCCAGGTCCTTGTGCTTCCGCAGGTCGAAGAGCAGCGCCGCGTCGGTGGGCGCGGTGTGAGCCCGTCCGGCCAGAAGCCCTGGTCGAGAGTGCCGGTCTGGAGCACGAACTCGCCGTTGAGGGTCGGGCGGAGCTCGCCGTTGACCAGATTGGTGCCGACCTCGCGCATGCCGAAGTAGTTCGTCACCCGGTCGACCGTGGTCCCGCTGCCGTTCCGCAGCGACACCCGCAGTTGCAGAGGACCGGGTCGTCAGGCGACCATCGCCGCGCGTTCGACACCGGCACGGCGAACTCGGTGAAGCCGCCTGTGGCCGCGCCGACGACCGCCGAGCCGTTCATGGCCTCGGCGAGAACGCTGTGGCCGGTGACGCTTCCGCGCGTGAAGACCCCGTACCCGCGAGGTGTTGTTGATGATGGCGGGGTAGGCATCGACCGAGAAGATCGATGACGTGGCGGTCGGCTCCAGCCAGACCGTCTGCCGGATTCCGGAGGTCGGCGTGTGGAAGATGTTGCTCTGACCGTTGTCGTTGCGCAGGAGGCCGGACAGCGCTGACTCGACCGGATGATGCGCTCGGGCAGCGTCTGCCCGAGCGGCGGCGCAGCGTAACGGCTCCTGTCAGCGGCCGGTCCGGGGAAGGTTTCCGCCGCGCGGCCCGAGGACGCGGGCCGCGCGGAGGCGGGGATGCCGGGACCGCCAGGCCGGGTTCCGTAGGCGCGCTTCCGAGTCGGGGTGTGCGGCTGTCAGTCGTATCTCGGGTCTGGGTTCCCCTGCCCTGAGGTGACTCGGCTGCGGAGCTCGCGGGCCGTCAGGTGTCGGGTGGTCGCGGTCGTGGTCGCAGTCGTGGTCGTGGTCGCGGTCGTGGTCGTGGTCGTGGTCGTCGGCTTGCGTAGGGATGACCGCCGTTTCCCGGTGCTGGACGATCATCGTGGGCTGTTTTCGGGGGCCGGCCCCGTGATATGGCTGCTTCCCGGCCCGGGAAGGGTGCGCCGAACACCGCTGGGTGATCGGGTCGGCCTGGGAAGGGTGCGTGGGGTTCTGCTGGGTGATCAGGTCGGGTCGGGTTGGGTGCATAGGGCATTGCTGGGTGATCAGGTCGGGTCGGGTTGGGTGCGTAGGGCATTGCTGGGTGATCGGGTCGGGTCGGGTTGGGTGCGTGGGCATCGCGCCCGGGGAGTCGGCACGATCGTGAACCTGGCGCAGAGGTGGGCTAATGGACTCGGCGGAGGCGGTTGAGGACGGTCTGGGCGACCACGACGACGGCCAGGAAGGTGCCGCTGATCACCTGCTGCCAGTTGCTGTTCAGGTCACCGACCTGGTTGATCATGTTCTGGATGACGCCGAGCAGCAGCACACCGGCGACCGTGCCGCCGATGCTGCCCGCGCCGCCGGTGAGCAGAGTGCCGCCGATGACGACGGCCGCGATCGCGTCCAGCTCCATGCCGGCGCCGAGGACGGTGACGCCCGAGCCGAGCTTGGCCGCGTTGACGGCCCCGGCAAGACCGGCCAACAGCCCGGACAAGACATAGACCCCGATTTTGGTACGCCGGACCGCGACGCCCATGAGCCCGGCGGCGTCCTCGCTGCCCCCGAGCGCGAACACCGACTGCCCGAAGCCGGTGCGGGCGAGCACCACCATGCCGATCAGCACCAGCAGCGCGGCCAGCCACACCTGGTTGCCGATGCCGAGCAGCGAGCCCGTGCCGAGCGTGCCGAACGCGTCGCTCTCGACGACGTAGGTGGTCGAGCCCTCATCACTGATGGCCCGCATCACGCCCCGGGCACCGAGCAGCGCGGCGAGGGTCACGATGAAGGGCGCCATCCGGGTGTACGCGATGAGCAGCCCGTTGAACAGCCCGATGCCCCCGCACACGGCCAGGGGCACGAGCAGCGCGTACACGAATCCGTACTGGGAGGCCCAGGCCGCGAGCACCCCGCCGAGCACGTACAGCGACCCGACCGACAGGTCGATGCCGCCGGTCAGGATCACGAACGTCATGCCGAGCGCGATCAGCATCGGCGGCGCGGCCGCGACGAGAATCGTGCCGGCGTTGTCGAGGCTGCGGAAGTCGGGGAACACGGCCAGCGCCACGAGCGTGACCGTGACCAGCACGGCGAGCGCACCCTGACGCTGGACGAGCCCGACGATCCGGTCGGTGCGATCGGTCCGCTCCACGCCGTTCGGGCCGGTGGAGCCCGCGGTGGCCGGGACCCCGGCGTTCAGGGTCTTCATCGTGTCGTCCTCTCGCGGGCCACGTAGACGGCGACCAGGATGATGACGGCCTGCGCCATCTCGGCCGTCGACGGGCCCAGGTCGTGCTTGATCATGGTGGCGATCACGAGCTGCATGAGGATCGCGCCGGCGACGGTGCCGACGACCTTGACCTTGCCGCCGGTGAGCGGGGTGCCGCCGACGACCACCGCGGTGATCGCGGACAACTCGATGAGCAGCCCGACCGCGGAGGCGTCGCTGGACTGGATGCGGGCCACCGACAGCAGGCCGGCGATCGAGGCGAGCACCGCACACGTCACGTAGACGGTGATGAGCACCCGCTTGACCGGCAGACCGGCCAGCTCGGCGGCCGGCCGGTTGCCGCCGACGGCGAGCAGGCGGCGGCCGAACACGGTCCGGCGGACCACGAACGCGACGACCAGCACCAGCGCCGCGGCGATCCACACGAGAACCGGCAGTCCGAACAGGTCACCGGAGCCCAGGTAGAGCATGCCGGGGTTGCGGATGTCCTTCAGTTTCCCGTCGGAGACGACCACGGCCAGGCCGCGGCCGCCGACGAACAGCGCGAGCGTGGCGACGATCGGCTGCAACCCGACCCTCGCCACGAGCAGGCCGTTGATCAGGCCGACGGCCAGGCCCGCCACCAGGGACGCGAGGATCGCCGCGACGACGCCGTAGCCGAGGTAGAGCGGGATGAGAGCGGCCGCGAGCGCCATCACGGAGCCGACCGACAGGTCGATGCCCTCGGTGCCGATGACCAGGGCCATGCCGAGGGCGACGATCACGATCGGGGCGACCTGGATCAGCTGGATCCGCAGGTTGCTCACGGTCAGGAAGTACGGGGTGAACACGATGTTGTACGCGATCAGCAGCGCTATGGCGAGGTAGACGCCGTATTCGGGCAGCCATGTCCGTACCCGCGAAAGGTCTGTGGGTCTGGTTTTGATCGTTGTCGTGGTCATGCGGGGCTCTCCGGTGCGGCCGCGGCGATGCTCGCCATGAGGTCTTCGGTGGTGACCCGGTCGCCGGTGAGGTGGCCGACGACGGCGCCGTCGCGCAGCACGACGACCCGGTCGGAGCCCTCGACGAGTTCCTCGGCGTCGGAGGAGACCAGGACGACGCCGAGCCCTTCGGCGGCGAGTTCCTCGATGAGGCTCTGCACCTCGGCCTTGGCGCCGACGTCGATGCCGCGGGTGGGCTCGTCCAGGAGCAGGACCTTCGGGCCGGTGGCGAGCAGCCGGGCGAGCAGGACCTTTTGCTGGTTGCCGCCGGAGAGGTCGCCGACGCGCTGGTCGGGTCCGGACGCCTTGATCCGCAGGCGGGACATGTAACGCTGGACGATCTCGTCGATCCTCGCGTCCGAGACGATGCCGAAACGGCTGGTCTTGGAGAGCACGGCGAGGGCGATGTTGTCGCGTACGGACAGCCCGGCCACGATGCCCTCGGCCTTGCGGTCCTCGGGCTGGACCGCGATGCCGGCCTTGACGGCGCGTTCGGTGGTCGGCCGTTTCAGCGAGACGCCGTCGACCTCCACGGTGCCGCCGTCGAGCGGGTAGGCGCCGCCGATCGCCTTGATCGTCTCGCTGCGGCCGGCGCCGAGAAGGCCGCCGAGGCCGACGACCTCGCCCGGGCGTACGTCGAAGGTGACGTCGTGCAGCTTGGTGCGGCTGGTCAGGCCGTCGACCCGCAGGACCGGGCCCGCACCCTCGGGGGTCTCGTGGTCGCCGCCGAACTCGGTGAAGCCCTGCCGGCGAACCTCGGACATCTCGCGGCCGAGCATGAGCGACACCAGTTCGATGCGTTCGAGGTCGGCCAGTCTGCCGGTGTGCACCAGCCTGCCGTCGCGCAGGATGGTGACCGACTCGCAGATCTCGTACAGCTCGTCCATCCGGTGCGAGACGTAGACGATGCCGATGCCCTGGCCGTGCAGGCGCCGGATGACCGAGAAGAGGGTCTGCACCTCGCGCGGCTCGAGCGAGGAGGTGGGCTCGTCCATGATGACCACCCGCGCGTCGATCATGACGGCGCGGGCGAGGGCGACCATCTGCTGGGCGCCGAGCGGCAGGGTGCCGAGTCGGCGCCGGACGTCGGCGGTGACGCCGTACTCGGCGAGGATCTCGCGGGCCTCGCGTTCCATCCGGCCGCGGTCGATCATGCCGACGGCGTTGCGGGGCTCGCGCCCGAGGAACAGGTTCTGGGCCACGCTCATCAGCGGGATGAGGTTGACCTCCTGGTAGATGGTGGAGATCCCGGCGCGCTGCGCGTCCATCGGCGCGGCGAACGAGCGGGGTTGTCCCTGGTAGTGGATCTCTCCGCGGTCCGGCTGATAGACGCCGGTCAGGACCTTGATCAGCGTCGACTTGCCCGCGCCGTTCTCACCGACGAGCGCGTGCACCTCCCCCGGCTGCAGGGTGAACGAGACCCCGTCCAGCGCCTTCACGCCGGGGAAGGTCTTGGAGACGTCGACGACCTCGAGCAGCGCCATCCGGCGACCGCCTTCCCTGTTGCGGGCCCGGCGACCGGACGGATCCGGTCGCCGGGCCGGGCGGTCAGTACGCGCTGTTCAGGTCGGTCTTGGCGTTGCTGGCGTCGTAGGCGCGGTCGGAGATGATGATGTCCTGGCCGACCGGCTCACCGGCGAAGAACTTGGTGGCGGTCTCGAAGGCCAGCGGGCCGAAGCGCGGGTTCGACTCGATGACGGCGTTGATCCAGCCGTCGACGATGCCCTGGACGGCGCCCTTCGTACCGTCAATGGAAACGATCTTGACGTCGCCGGCCTTCTTGCCGGCTCCCTTGAGCGCCGTCACGGCGCCGAGTGCCATCTCGTCGTTCTCGCCGTAGATGCCGTTGATGTTCGGGTTGGACTGCAGCAGCTGCTCGGCGACCTTCTGGCCCTCCTCGCGGGAGAAGTTGCCGGTCTGCTCGAAGGTGACCTTGATGTCCGGGGCGATCTTGGCGATCTGGTCCTTGAAGCCGCTGGTCCGCAGGGTGGTCACGTTGTTGCCGGGCGCACCCAGCAGGATCGCGACCTCACCCTTGTTGCCGAGCGCCTTGGCCATCTCGTCGGCGGCGCGCTTGCCCTGCTCGGCGAAGTCGGAGCCGATGAACGTCAGGTAGTCCTTGCAGGCGGTGGCGTTGATCTTGCGGTCGATCGTGACGATCGGGATCTTCTTGGCCGACGCCTTGGCGAACACCGAGTCCCAGCCGTCGGAGTTGAGCGGCGCGATCACCAGCAGCTGCACGCCCGAGTCGATCATCTGCTCGACGTCGCTGATCTGCTTGTTGAACTGTGAGTTCGCGTTCGTCGTCGTGAGGTTCGTGATGCCGAGCTTGGCGGCCTCGTCCTGGATGGACTGCGTCTCGGCGATCCGGAACGGGTTGGCCTCCTTCTCCGACTGGGAGAAGCCGACCTTGGCGGTCTTCAGGTCCACCTTGGTGCCGCCGAACTGGTCGAGGGTGCAGGTCGCGGCGCCGGGTGCGGCGGACTGAACGGCCTGGGTGGCGGCCGGCGCGGATCCGGCGCCGGCGGTGGAGGCGGGTTCCTCGGACTTGGCGCAGGCCCCGGACATCGCGGCAAACAGGACGGTCCCGAGCAGGACGGCCGCCCGGCTCCGGTTCGATCGAACGTTCATGTGGACGACTCCTAGCGAGAGAAACGGCCGTGAGAGAGCGATTACCGGCTGCGGTTCACACATTCACGCATCATCGAACTTTTTCTGTCAAGGACTTGCGTGCTCACCTAACTGAAACGAACATGTTCCTGTTAAGAGTCTTACCCGAGGGTCAGGTGGGAGCGCCATGCGGGCACGCAGAACGGCCGCCCACCCAGGCAGCTCTCGCCCGGCGGCGGCACGCAGAACGGCCGCCCACCCCGGGACGGGGCGGGCGGCCGTGGACGGTCGCGTCAGGTCAGCGCAGCGGCGCCGTGGACTCCCGGGTGATCAGGCGGACCGGGAACGTCTCCACTCCGGAGCCGGTCACGCCGTCCATCGCCGCGGACAGGCGCTGCGCGGCGATGCGGCCCAGATGCTCCAGGTTGTGGTCGATGGTGGTCAGCGGCGGACGCGAGTTGACGGCCAGCACACTCCAGTTGTCGAACCCGATCACGGCCACCCGCGACGGCACATCGATGCGCTCCTCGTGCAGCACATCGAGCACGCCACGCGCTATCTCGTCGGAACCCGCGAAGATCGCGTCCACCTCGGGGCAACGGTCCAGCAGCATCCGCGTCGCACCCCGCCCCCACGCCTCGGACCACATACCGAACCAGACCTCGCCGCCGGCCAGCTCCAGGCCCTCCTCGGTGAGCCGCTCCACCGCCCCCCGGGCCCGGTCCTGCGCCGCGCTGTAACCCGGGTCGCCGGTGATGTGCGCGATCCGGCGGCGTCCGCAGCGGATCAGGTGGTCGACCGCGGTGCGGCCGCCGCCCACGTTGTCGGTGATCAGCGACAGGTCGGCCGGATCGTCCGACGGCGCGTACGCATACACCACCGGAACCGGCAGGTCACCCAGCGACGGCCGGGTGTCGGGCCGGGCACCGACCACTATCAAACCGTCCACCCGCCGCGACAGCAGCGCGCGCAGGTGGTGTTTCTCGCGGATGGCGTCGCCCCGGGCGTCACAGAGGAACACCGACGTCTGGTCGGAGCCGAACGCGTCCTCGGCGCCCATCAGGATCGGGATCGAGAACCGGCCCTCCAGGTCGGACGTGAGCAGGCCCACCGTGCCGCTGCGCTGGGTGATCAGGCCCTGGGCCAGCGTGTTGGGCGAGAAGGAGAGCTGCTCGGCCGCACGGACGACCCGCTCGCGGGTCTCGGCGCGCACCTGAGGCTGACCGTTGAGCGCCTTGGACGCGGTCGCGACCGAGACCCCGGCGAGCTTGGCGACGTCGCGAAGAGTGGCCCTTGACAAGAAATCTTCTCCCGCATCACATTCTTGAAAACCTTTTCGGAACACTGATCTGATGGTCAGCCTAGCCCAGCGGCAGCAACTCCGAAACACGCGGGAACCGGTCAGACGTCACGCCGATGATGAACGACCAACGCCGCACCGAGTACCGCGATAGGCCACAGGAGATAGGACAGCCACGCCGCGCCGGCCGACGTGTACAGGTCACCGACCGCTTCCGCGGGCCCGTAAGCGAGCGTCAGCCGCTGCCACGCCGGCAGGATCATCGCGTGGTGCAGCGCTCTGACCACCACGTTGTCGCCGGTCAGCAGTTGCGGAAGCGCCACCAGCAGCAGGATCCCGGTCACGTAGACCGCTCCGGCCTGACGCAGCAGCACCGCCAGCCCGAGACCCACGATCGCGCAGACCGGGCCGACCAGGACCGCTCCGGACAACTCCCCCGGCGTCACCGACACCGTGCCGTCGACCACCAGCGAACCCGCCGCGGCCAGCGCGCCGACCACGGTCCACACGGCAGCCTGCACCACGGCCTTGGCCAGGACCACGTGCGAGCGAGCCGGTACCGCCACCGCGGTGGCCCGGATCAGCCCGCTGGCGTACTCCCCGACCATCGACGCGGCGCCCGAACTCGTCGCCGCCACGATCAGCACCAGATAACCGGCGAGCGGGAACACCCCGTCGCGGTCGATCGCCGCCGCGACCAGGACGGCGGCGACGGTCAGCGCCGCCGACCACCACGTCGACCGCAGCGAGCGGGTCTTCAGCCACTCCGACGCGACCAGACCGGTCATCGGGCACCCCCGGCACGGTGGTCGACACTGCCCTCGGTCAGCGCGAAGAACGCCTCCTCCAGCGAACCGGCGGAACCGGTCAGCTCCGTCACCGGGCCGCACGCCAGCAGCCGGCCCTGCCCGACGACCACAAGCTCGTCGGCCGTCGCCGCCATCTCACCGATCAGGTGACTGGACAGGAACACCGTGCGGCCCTCGGCGGCCAGCCGCCGGAACAGCCCACGCGCCCAGCGCACCCCCTCCGGGTCCATCCCGTTCACCGGCTCGTCGAAGATCAGCACCGGCGGGTCGCCGAGCAGCGCCGTCGCCACCCCGAGGCGTTGCCGCATCCCGAGCGAGAAGGTGCCCACCCGACGGCCGGCCACCCCGGACAGTCCGGTCTCGCCCAGCACCTCGTCGACCCGGCGCCGGGACAGGCCGTTGCCTCTGGCCAGGGCGGCGAGATGCACCGCGGCGGTACGCCCGGGGTGCGCCTGCTGGGCGTCGAGCAGCGCACCGGCGTGCCGCAGCCCGCGCCGGTGCGACCGGAACGGGACACCGCCGATGGTGGCGCTGCCGCCGGTGGGCGAGTCGAGGCCGAGCAGGACCCGCAGCGTGGTGGTCTTTCCGGCGCCGTTGGGCCCGAGGAAGCCGGTGACCCGGCCGGGCCGGGCGGTGAAGGACAACCCCGCCACGGCGGTGATAGCCCCGTATCGCTTGACGAGATCTTCGACGTGAATCATGCCGACCACGATCGCCCCCGGCGGTACTGATCGTCATCGGCCCGTGGCACCCGCCGGCCTCATACCGTGGTAGTCGTTCCGTGGTCGGATGGCGGCGGACCGGCCCGCGGATACGATCAGCCGCATGCCCTCACCGCTGCGGATCCGCCGCCTGCCGCTTGCCGGCTGGGTGGCGCTGTGCTGGGCGATCTCGGCCTTCAGCACGCTGCGGGCCCACCTCGGGCTTCCGGGGATGCCCACCGGTCTTCCGGCGCCGCCCGCCTGGCGCTGGGCCGTGATCGCGGTGGCGGTGGCCGCGGCCGTCGTGGCGTGCCGGCTGATCCGCACCCGGCCGCTGCTCGCGCTGTGTCTTCTGGCCACGGCTCCCGTCGCGCTGATCCTGGCGGTCGGACACGACGGTCTCGCCAACGGCGAGGACCAGCTGTTGGCCCAGTTCCTGCTCGGTGCCGACATCGTGCTCGGTTACCTGGTGGCCACCCGACCACCGTGGACCTGGGCGGTCGCGCTCGTCCCGATCCTCGGCGCGCTACCGGTGACCCTCCGGCTCGGTGATCTCCCGCAAGCATGGACCGGCTGGACGGCGTTCGTGGTCCTGCCTCTGGTGGTGGCCTTGCTGCTGGGGTACTCGATCCGGCAGGCTCACGACTACGCGCTGCGCCTCAGCGAACAGGCCGCCGCCCAGAGTGTGATGGCCGAACGGCTGCGCATCTCCCGCGAGCTCCACGATCACGTCGCCCACAGCGTCGGCGTCATCGCCCTGCAGGCCGGAGCGGCGGCCCGGGTCATCGGCACTCAGCCCGAACGCGCCCGGGACTCGCTGCTCCACATCGAGTCGACCAGCCGTGAGACCCTCGCCGGTCTGCGCCGCATGCTCAGCGGCCTGCGGATGCCCCACGACGAGGACGCGCCCCTGCGGCCCGCGCCCACCCTGGCCGACGTCGGTGACCTGGTCCGGTCCGCCGAGGGTTCCGGCGTCGACGTCCGGGTCGACTGGGCGGGGCGGCGCCGGCCCCTGCCCGCCGACGTGGAACTCTCCGCGTACCGGATCATTCAGGAGTCACTGACCAACGTGCTGCGCCATGCCGATGCCGCGACCTGCAGGATCTCGGTCGAATACCGGTCCGCCGACCTGCGGATCGAGGTCGTCGACGACGGGCACGGCCCGCACCACGGCGGCAGCGCCGATGGCGGATTCGGGCTGATCGGCCTGCACGAGCGGGCCGCCCTGTTGGACGGGGCACTCACGGCCGGCGCCCGGGCCGAGGGCGGTTTCCGGGTCGCGGCCCACCTGCCGATCGATCCCGGTGATCCCGGCGGTCCGGGTGAGGCGCGGGCCGGGGCGGACCGGACGTGACGGTTCGCGTGCTGCTCGCCGACGATCACGCACTCGTCCGGACAGCGCTTCACATGGTTCTCACCGACGCTGACGGCATCGAGGTCGCGGGCGAGGCGGAGACCGGCGCCGACGCGGTCCGTCTCGCCCGTGACCTGCGGCCTGACGTCATCCTGATGGACATCCGGATGCCCGGGATGGATGGTATCGAGGCCACCCGGCAGATCATCGGTACCGGTCCGGCCGCAGACGACGATCGGCCTCCCCGGATCGTCGTGCTCACCACTTTCCCCGACGACGGCTACGTCTACGGCGCACTGCAGGCCGGCGCCTCCGGATTCCTGGTCAAGGACATGGCGCTCGACGACATCGTGGCCGCCATCCGGGTGGTCGCGGCAGGTGACGCGCTCATCGCGCCGAGCGTCACCCGCAACCTGATCCGGATGCTCGCCGGCCGTCCCCCGGAAGCGGCCGTGGCCGCACCCGACCTCGACGGCGTGACCGATCGGGAGCGTGAGGTGCTGACGATGATCGGGCTCGGCGCGACCAACTCCGAGATCGCCGAACGCCTGCACATCACCATGCCCACCGTGAAGACGTACGTCGGCCGGCTGATGACCAAACTCGCCGCCCGCGACCGGGTCCAGCTGGTGATCGCCGCCTACCGGGCCGGCCTGGTGAGCCCCTGACCGGATAGCTGGTGAGCTCCTGACCGGATAGATTGACGGGGTTACTGACCGTTCGAGTCGGCGCCGTGGTGGTAGGTGGGTGCGCTGACGGGTTCGCTGTGTGGCGAACCTGGACACCCACCAGGAGATTCTTGTGCACCATCACGTGGAAGTCGTCGTCGTGGGCGCCGGGCTGGCCGGGCTCGCCTGCGCCCGGGAACTCTCCCGCCGCGAGATCGGCGTCATCGTCTGCGAGGCACGCGACCGGGTCGGCGGGCGCGTCGACAGCGTTCTCATCGACGGCGAGCGCGTCGAGCTCGGCGGACAGTTCGCCGGGCCGGGCCAGGACCGGGTCCACGCTCTCGCGGCCGAACTCGGGGTGCCGGTGTTCCGCACCCACACGGCCGGGGTTCACCTGGTCGAACACGAGTCCGGCCGGACAGGGCGGTTCCGGGGCGTCGTGCCGCGGCTGTCACCGGCGGCGATGCTGGACTTCGCGCAGGCCGAGGCCCGGTTCGAACGGCTCGCCCGGACCGTCGACCCCGAGGTGCCGTGGCGGGGTCCGGCTGCGGACCGCCTGGACGGGGTGACGCTGGAGTCCTGGATCCGCCGGACCCTGCTGACCCCGGCCGGGCGGCGACTGTTCGCCCTGGCCACACGGCTGCTGTGGGCCTGTGAACCGGCCGAGTTGTCGCTGCTGCACGCGCTCTTCTACGTACGGGCGGCCGGCGGGCTGCGTGCCGTCATGGCCACCGACGGCGGGGCGCAGCAGGACATGCTCGACGGTGGCGCGCACCTGCTGGCCGTACGCATGGCCCGGGATCTCGGTGATCGGGTCCGGCTCGGCATGCCGATCCGGCGGATCGCCCAGGACGACGCCGGTGTCGTCGTCACGGCCGCCTCCGGGGTGAGCGTGCGGGCGGACCAGGTGGTCGTCGCGGTCCCGCCGACACTCGCCGGGCGCATCGTGCACGAGCCCGCGCTGCCCGCCGCGCGGGACGCTCTGACCCAGCGCCTCGCCATGGGCAGCACGATCAAATGCATGATCGTGTACGCCGCGCCGTTCTGGCGCGACGCGGGGCTCAGCGGTCACGCGCTCAGCCTGCGCGGGCCGCTCGCCGCGGTGGCTGACAGCGGTTCACCCGCCGGACGGCACGGCGTGCTGGCCGGTGTCCTGGAGGGCGCGGTGGCACGCCGTCTCGCCGGCCGGTCCGCCGAGGAGCGCCGGGGCCTGGTGCTCGACGAGCTGGTGCGGCTGTTCGGTCCGGCGGCCGCCCGGCCGGTCGCATACGTCGAACGGGACTGGAACAGCGAGGAGTACACCCGCGGCGCGTATGCGGCGCTGTTCCCGCCGGGCGCGTGGACCGCCTACGGACCGGCGTTGCGGGCACCGGCCGGCCGCGTGCACTGGGCCGGTGCCGAGACGGCGACCCGCTGGTACGGCTACATGGACGGCGCGATCCGCTCCGGCGAGGACGCCGCCGCGGCGGTGGCACCACGGGTCACCGGTGGTAGAACGCCTGTGTCCGGGTGAGCATCCACGTGGCCACCGAGCTCTGCTCGTCCAACGGCAGGACCTCGATGTCGTTCGGGACGGGACTCACCCGGGAGGCGTAGTCGACGGCGGCGCGCACGTCGCGCTGCCAGGTGGGGACGCGACGGTCGGGGCGGACACCGATCATCAGGGTGCCGGGGCCGTCGTCGATGCTGCGCAGCGCCCGCCGGGCCTCGATCACGCCGGAACTGGCCCGGAAGCCGCCGATCAGGGCGTCGAGCAGGTGGTACGGCTCGGGGCGGGGCACACCGAGCAGGATGCGCGAACTCGTGTCCCGCCGGTGGCCGCGCAACCTGCCGATCCGCTCGGCGGCCACCGGCACTGCGGTCGCCGAGCCCGGGTTGACGACGAAGCCCAGTTCGGCGGGGATCCGGTCGGCCAGCTGGCGGCCGGTGAGCCGGATCTGCCTGCGGTTGCCCGCGCCGGCCTTGGCCAGCTGCTCGGCGGAGGTATAGACGATCACGTATGGCTCGCCGCCGATGGTGGTGATGGGCAGTTGCCCGCCGCCGCCTGCCGAGCCGGATGGATCGGACGGCAGGGGAACCCACACCGGGTGGTCGGCCAGCGCGGCCAGCAACGCCTCGGGCGGTGACTCTCCGCGCCGTACATGAAGGAGGGTGGTTTCCAGAGTGTTGGCAGGAAACAAGGTCGACTCCGTCCTGTCGGCGTCCCCACCCTGGTGTACGCGCTGTCACCGGAGGCGGTTCACCCGCTCGGGTGACAGAGTGGCGGGTGAGGGCTGGAGGTCCCGCGACGGGGGAGGAACAGTGCATGACTGACGTACTGGTGCGGTCACCGGCCCGCTCCTGGGCGCTCGCCCTGATGCTCGGGAGCGCCTCGTTCCTGGTGCTCTTCGACAGCCTGGCGGTCGCCACGGCGCTGCCGGCCATCGGCGACGAGTTCGGGCTGCGGCCCGGCGTCCTGCAGTGGGTGATCAGTCTCTACTCGCTGTCCATCGGCGCCTTCCTGGTTCTCGGCGGCCGGGTGTGCGATGTGTGGGGACGCCGCCGGGTCATGCTGGCGGGCCTGGCGGTGTGCACCGGCGCCGGGCTGCTGGCCGGGCTCGCGCCGAACCTTCCCGTGCTGCTCGCCGGTCGGGCGCTGCAGGGCATGGCCGCGGCGTTCGCCCTGCCCGCCGCGCTCTCCGCGGCCGGCGGCGAGTTCGACACCGAACCGTGGCGCAGCCGGGTGTTCTCGGTGATCGCTTTCGCGGCCTGGTCGGCCGGGCTGGCCGGCGCCATGCTCGGCGGGGTGCTCACCACCCGGCTCGGGTGGCGCTGGGTGTTCCTGGTGACCGTGCCCGTCGGGGTGATCGCGCTGCTGGGCGCCCGGATCCTGTTGCCCCGGGACCGGCCGGGCACGGCGTCCGGCCGGCGGCTCAACGCGACGAGCGCCGTGCTGGTCAGCAGCGGACTGGTCGTGCTTCTGCTCGGTCTGCAGGAGAATTCCCCGCTCCTCGGGCTCGGCGGGCTGGCCCTGCTGGCGCTCATGGTCGTGGTGGAACGGCGGTCTGCCCACCCGATGGTGAATCCCGGCCTGCTCGCGTCACGGCGTCGCGCCGGCAGTTATCTGGCGTTCGGCACGTACTGCGCCGGGTACACCGCCCTGGTCGTGATCGGCAGCCTGGCCCTGCAGGAGAGGTACGGGCTCACGGCCGACGCGGCCGGCCTGGCGCTGTCGCCGGTCCTGGTGGGCGGCGCGATCAGCTCGACGCTGGCCCCGCTGCTGATGCGCAGGTTCAGTGCGCGCACGATCGTGGTGACGGCCATGGCGTTGTGCGCGCTGGCGCTGACGCTGATCGCCCTCAGCGACAGCGTGCCGCAACTGCTGCCGTGGCTGCTGCTGTGGGGTCTCGCCTCCGGCCCGATCTTCGTGGGGCTCACCCGTGAGTGCATCAGCGACGCTCCGGAGGACGACCGGGGGACTGCTTCGGCGCTGTTCGAGTCGATGAGCCACATCGGCGGGGCGATCGCGGTGGCCGCCTTCATGACGATGCTCGGCGCGGGCATCGCCTTCCGTCCGGTGGAGCTGACCGGCGCCGTCGTGGTGGCGGCCGGTGCGCTGCTGACATTGCTGGTCGTGCCCGGACGCCGATCGTAGGGGACCGGAAAGCTCAGACCGCCGTTCCTCCGGCCGATGTCGGAGTCCTCGGCCGGACGACACCCGGTCGCGGGAGGCGAAGAGATGTCAACCTCGACGGCGCACGACGTGACGACGCCCGTCGATCCGGAAATCGACCGGTTGCTGGCCCTGGCACGGCTGCATCTGGGCATGGAGGTCGCCTGGCTGTCGGCGTTCACCGAGGGCGAGCAGGTCATCGTGGCCGCCGACGGTGAGACGGCGGCGATGAACGTCGAGCTGATGACCGGCACCGCCCTGGACGGCTCCTTCTGCACCAGGGTCCTGGCCGGAACCCTGCCGGAGGTCGTCACCGACGCCCGTTCCCACCCGGTCACCCGCGACCTGGCGGTCACTCGGGACCTCAACATCGGCTCCTACGTCGGGGCTCCCTGGCACGGCGCCGACGGAACAGTCCTCGGCATGCTGTGCTGCCTCAGCCGGCACGCCGATCAAAGACTGACAGAGCAGGACGCCCGATTCGTACGGATGCTCGCCGACCTGATCAGCGATCACCTGAGCAGCCCGGCCGCCCTGGCACGCCACCTCACCCGCCGATCCGAGGCGTCCGTGCGCGAGGTGCTGCAAGCCGGAGCCGTACACACGGTCTTCCAGCCGATCGTCAGCCTTCGCACCGGTGCGCCGGTGGCCTTCGAGGCACTGTCACGCTTCGACCCGATGGTGTTCGCCACCCCGGACCGGGCGTTCGCCGCCGCCGCCCGCTGTGGACTCGGCGCCGAACTCGAGCTGCTGGCCGTACGCCGCGCCCTGGAGATCCTCGACCGGCTGCCACCGGGGATCCGCCTGAACCTGAACCTGTCCCCGGAGGTCCTGACGGCCGCCGGCACCGAGCGGCTGCTGCTGGACCACGCCGGGCACGATCTCGGTGTCGAGATTACCGAGCATGCCCAGGTCTACGACTATCCCGGGCTGCTCGCCCACACCCGGGCGCTGCAGGCCGCCGGGGTGCAGATCCTCGTCGACGATGCCGGTGCCGGCTTCGCCAGCCTCAGCCACATCCTGCGGTTGCGGCCCGACATCATCAAGCTCGACATCTCGCTGGTACGGGACATCGACACCGACCTCGTACGGCAGACCATGGCCCGATCGCTCAACATGTTCGCGACCGAGACCGGAGCCGCCCTGATCGCCGAAGGCATCGAGACCGCCACGGAACTCGACACCCTGCGCGGGATCGGCGTCGCCTACGGGCAGGGCTACCTGTTCGGCCTGCCCGGCCCTGTACCGAGCACGTAGGCACGCCGGAGGCGGCGCGGGTCACTCCCGGGCGTCCGCCGGCGCTTCGGGGGTATGAACCGGTGCGGTTGGCTGAGAATCGGGTTGGTTACACGCCGGGTCGGCAACAGCGCCTCCCACACCAGCAAGGTCGTCCTCGACAACACCGGACCGGCGATTACCGGCATCGCCCCCGGACACCGGGCTCTCGTGCGGGGCAAGACCATCCGCACCACCGTGTACGCCAACGACGGATCCGGCATCCGCGACGCCTACCTGCACGGGGCCTATTCCGTCAGTAAGGGCCCGTACACCATCAACGCCTCGGCCGGCCCGGACGGGCTCCGAACGCTGACCTGGGCCGTCACCGACCGGCTCGGCAACACCTCCCGGATGAGCCGCACCGTTGTCGTGGACAACACCCGGCCCACCCTGAAGCTCACCAAAGCACCGAAGAACGGCGCCAAGGTACGCGGCACGGTGAAAATCACCGCGTCGAGCTGCTCATCAACGGCAAGGTCGTCGCCAAAGACGTCACGGCCGGATACACCTTCTCGGTCAACACCAAGAAGTACGGCAAGAAGATGAAAGTCCAGCTGAGGGCGTACGACAAGGCCGGCAACCCGACCGTGACCACCACACGCGTCTGGCGGCGGTGACAACCCAGCCAGGCCCGGGTCAGGCCCCATCTCCGCCACCGCTCCCCGCATACCTCAGACCGGGTTCCCCTCCGCCAGAGTGAGTGTGCACAGGCTCGCGCGCACCGACCGTCGCACACGGCTACTCTGGAGCGCACCGGTCAGATCCATACTTGACTCCGGCCAGGGCTCGCGGGCGAACCTTCCCCCGTCATCCACCCATCCTGACCGGTCGGCGCTCGAGTCATGCGGTCCGCATCTGAGGGCGGATCTCCTCGTGCAGCGGCTGCGGAGTTCCGCTGGGGCGAGCTTGATGCTGATCTCCCAGGCCTTCACTGCTTGTCTTGGCATCTGGCCGACTTCTGGATTCGGCGGCAGCCGTGGGATGTGTCTGCTGTTCACTCCCGGGCGTCGACCTTAGCGGGCGTGTCCCGTACAGCCGATGGCCTTGGTCTGAAAATGATCGCGATCGGCCACAGAATCAGCACCAGGACCGCGAGGACCAGATATTCGGCCATCGGTACGCGCAGCAGCTCATGCAGGTGCTGCAGGCCCCGGTTCCAGTACACGAGCGACGCGCCGGCCAGCCAGGCGGCGGCGAGCAGCCAGCGGGTACGGGCGCTGAGGCCGAGCCCGTGCATCTGGGTGATCACGAAGACGGCGAGGAAGCCGAAGAGGAACCGCGGCCAGGCGCCGTCGGGACCGGAGTTCATCACCGCGACGAGGGTGCCGTGGACGGCGACCATCAGTTCGAGGCTGATCGTCCACCAGCGGTTGGTGTGTGCGGTCGTGAAGAACAGGCTGCTCTGCAGGAGCAGCAGGAACATGTAGAAGAAGCCGATCAGGTGGCCGCTCGTGGTGACCATCGGGTGGTACCAGAAGGTGTAGATGATCGCCCAGCTGAACAGATAGCCGTGGTATCGGCGGGCGAAGTCGATCACAACGGCGGGGATCGGGGCGGGCTTGCCGGCGACCAGTCCCCGCCGTCTGTTCTCCATCAGAAGAACGAACACGAGGAGGAGTACGACCGAACCCTGCGAGCTGAAGATCGAGACGTCCTGGGCCAGGCCGTCGTACCAGAGCTGCGACTGCAGCACGTGCAGGGCGATGAAGCCGAGGTTCGCGCCGATGGCGATCACGTTGACGCGTTTGAGCCCGCGGGTCCACTGCCGGCGGCGGGTCTGGGCGTAGTAGATCAGCCCCCACGACACGATCTGGTGTGCGGCGTAGCCGAACCACGCCGACAGCCGGCTCCAGGCCGTTGGTTCGGGGAGCTGCCACTCGTACCAGGCCGCGCCGCTGTCCGGGAGCAGGGTGACGTCGTCGAGGCTCTGGCCGGCCAGCCACACCAGGCCGGTGAGCAGCGCTACAGCGGGGACACCCCAGAGCAGGACGCGCTCGCTACGGACCGTCGAGTCGTTGACCACGCGGGCAGTATGCCTGATGTTCAGCAGGCTGAACAATGCGTGTTCATCGATGGGAGCGAGCCGGTTGGAGTGGGGCGGTCCGCGGCTCGACGGCTCGGGCACGGTCGGCTTAGGTGGAGGTCATGCCCGACAGCGACCTGCAGTTCGCGATCCGCATCGCCCGCCGTGCCGGTGAGGTCATGAAGAGTCATCTCGGCGCGTCCGCCGAGACGAAAGCCGACGGCACGCCCGTGACCCGCATCGACAGGCAGATCAACGCCATGGTCGGCGACGCCGTCCTGGCCCGTGGGGACCTCATGCTCGGCGAGGAGGACGCCCATCACACCGGCGCCACGGCGGGCCGGTTGTGGGTCTGCGACCCGATCGACGGCACGTGGTTGTACGCGGCCGGGGTGCCGGCATCGGTGTTCTCGCTGGCACTGGTCGAAGACGGTGTGCCCGTTCTCGGCGTCGTGAACGATCCGTGGACCGGCCGGCTGATCCACGCCCGGTCAGGCCAGGGCGCATTCGTCGACGAGCGGCGCACCACCGTGAACACGGCCGGCGATGTCGCCGGCGCCTGCCTGGTCCTGATGGGCAGGCGGGTGCCGGCCTTCGACACGGTTCGCCTGTTCGCCCAGGCGCTCGAGGCCGACGCCGCCGTGGTGACCACCGGCTCCGCCGTTCACGACGCGGTCATGGTCGCGCTGGGATTCGCGGCGGGAACGGTGTATCCGTACACCTCGCCGTGGGACATGGCCGCGGCCGCCGTCATCGTCACCGAGGCCGGCGGCCGGATCTCCGACCTGAACGGCGCGGCTCAGCGCTACGACGGACCGATCAACGGTGCGGTGATCAGTAACGGGCGGGTGCACGACCAGTTGGTCCGCATGGTCGCCACGGCCTCGAACGGTAGGCAGTACGACGCGAACCCTGATATTCAGTAGGCTGAACGATGCGTGTTCATCGATGGAGTGGGGGCGGTGCGGGTGCCATACCGGTTGCACGTCAACGGAAGACGGCAGGTGGTGGACGTTCCCGGCGACACACCACTGCTGTGGGCGCTGCGTGAGGATCTAGGACTGACCGGGCCCCGGTACGGCTGTGGCGTCGGCGCCTGCGGGGCGTGCGTGTCGCTGATCGACGGCACGGCACAGCGGCCCTGCGTACAGACCGTCGAGGACTCCCGGGGTTCCCGGATCACCACCATCGAGGGCCTGTCCGAGCACGGTGACCACCCGGTGCAGCGGGCCTGGCTCGAGCTGGACGTGGCGCAGTGCGGCTACTGCCAGCCCGGCCAGATCATGACCGTGGTGGCGCTGCTCGCCGAGAATCCGGACCCTACCGACACCGAGATCGACGAGGCGCTGCGCGACAACGTGTGCCGCTGCGGCACCTACCCGCGGATCCGGGCCGCGGTCCGGCGGGCCGTGGAGCTGACCCGATGATCACCCGGCGCGGTTTCCTCACCGGCGCCCTCGTCGTGGCGGTCCCGATCCCCGGCGGAACCGCGCCGGCGGGGACGGAGCTCGCCCCGACCGTCTTCGTGCGTGTGGACCGGCGCGGGCGGGTGGTGGCCACGGTTCCCCGTCCGGACACCGGCCAGGGCGTACGCACGATGGCCGCCGTCCTGGTCGCCGAGGAGCTCGCGATCGGCGTCGACGACGTGACCCTGGAGCAGGCGCCCGGCGACACGGCCGCCTACGGTTCACAGGCCGTCGCCAACTCCACCTCCAGCCGGGTCATCGCCCAGCCGCTGCGCTCCGCCGCCGCCACGGCCCGCTGCCTGCTGATCGCGGCCGCGGCCGCCCGCTGGGCCGTGCCCGCCGAGGAGTGCACGGCCCGCGACGGCCGGGTCCGGCACCCGTCGCACCGGCCGCTGCCCTACCGGGACCTGGTCGTCGCCGCCGCCGCGATCGACCCGGCCACGGTGCCGGTCACCCTGACCCCGCCCGAGAAGTGGCGGCTCATCGGCAGGACCCGCGCGGGCCGGGCCGACGCCCGCGACATCGTCACCGGCCGTGCCCGCTACGGCGCCGAGTCCGCGCCCGACGGCAGCCTGATCGCCGTGGTCGCCCGGCCGCCGTGGATCGGCGCCCGGCCGGAGACCGTGGACGACACCGCGGCCCTGGCCGTGCCGGACGTGGTCGCGGTCGTCCGCCTCGACCCGCCGGCCGCCGGGCAGGGCGGGATCGCGGTCGTCGCCCGGTCCATGCACGCGGCGCTGCGCGGCCGGGCCGCCCTGACCGTGACGTGGAGCGGTGGCACGCCGGCCGCGGACAGCAGGGTCTGGCTCGACGAGCTCGAGGCGGCACTTCCCGCGGTCCCGGGCACGCCCGACCTGCAGCGCGTCGTCCGGCTGCCGCTGCTCGCGCACGCGCCGATGGAACCGATGAACGCGACCGCACACGTCACCGGGAGCGCGGTGAAGGTCTGGGCGCCGGTGCAGGATCCGGGTGGCCTGCGCAACCAGCTGGGCGCGACGGCGCAGGTGTTCCCGACGCTGGCGGGCGGCGGTTTCGGGCGGCGCATCGAGACGGACGCGGTGATGGAGGCGATCGCCTGCTCCCGGGCCGTCGGGCAGCCGGTCTCGGTGCGGTGGACGCGCGACGACGACACCCGGCACGACTCGTACCGGCCGATGTCGGTGCACCGGCTCACCGCGACGCTCGACGCGACCGGGATGCCGACCGGCCGTACCCACCAGGTGGTGACGTGGCCGTTGACCGTCAGCCCGCCGTTCGCCAACCCGATCGTGGTCCGGGCCAGCGGCGACCACTTCCCCTACACGGTTCCCGGCACGGTGTCGGTGACGCTGCGGCCCGCCCCGCTGCGGACCGGGTTCTGGCGGGCGGTCTACGCGGGACAGTTCGGCTACGCCGAGGAGTGCTTCCTCAGCGAGATCGCCCGACGCGGCGGCCACGACCAGGTCGAGTTCCGGCGGCGGCTGCTGCCCGCCGACTCGCGTCTGCGCCGCGTTCTGGACGCGGCGTCCGCGCGGGCCGGCACTGGTGACCTGGGGGTCGCCTGCCATCTCGACTACGGTTCGGCGATCGCGGTGATCGCCCGGGCCGACCCGGGCGCCCGCCGGGTGCTGCGGGTGACGGCGGCCGTCGACGTCGGCATCCCGGTCCACCCGTCCGGAGTGAAGGCACAGGTCGAAGGCGCGATCCTGGACGCCGTCTCGACGGTGCTCGGTGCACAGGTGACGGTCCGCGACGGGGCGGTCGTGCAGTCGTCGTTCCGGGACTACGCGTGGGCGCGGATCACCGACTGCCCGGAGATCGAGGTGATCGTGGTGCCGTCCGAGGCGCCGATCGGCGGGCTCGGTGAGCTGGCGTTCCCGCCGGCCGCCGCGGCGATCGCCTCGGCGCTGGCCGCCGGCGCACCGGTCACGGGGATGCCGGTCGGAGTCCCGGTAGGGTGACCGGGTGCAGGGCGACGAGAAGACGGTGGCGGACGAGACCGATCGGGTCCGCGCCGACGTCGACTCCTGGCCGACCGGACGCCTTCTGTCGGTGGCCGCCCGCATGGTGGAGGGTCGTTTCGACCGGTTCCTCGCCGGGCTCGGCCTCACCCACGCGGGGCTGATCGCGCTGCACCACCTGGCCGGTGGACCACTATCGCAGCGCGAGCTGGCGCACCTGTGCCGGGTCACCGATCAGACGATGAGCCGCACCATCGAGCGGCTGGCGCGGACCGGGCACGCCGACCGTACCTCCGACGACCGGGACCGCCGCCGCACCGTCGTCACGATCACCGGCGAGGGCACCGAGGCGCTCGCCGCGGCCCGCACCGAGGAGCAGCGCTCGGAGCATCTGCTCGGTGCGGTCGAGGACTACCACCACTTCCGCCGTCAGCTCATCACCCTGATCTCGCACAGCGGCTGAGCCCGTGCACCGCGTCGCCCTGCCCGTCACCGACGGCACCCCGCTCTACGAGCTGGCCGCCGCCTGCGAGGTGTTCGGCGCCGACCGGCAACTCGCCGGCACCTGGTACGACCTGATGATCTGCGGCGAGGACGGCGCCGCGGTCGGCGGCTGGCTGACCGCGGGGGTGTCGCGCGGGCTGGAGGCGCTGGCCGAGGCGGACACCGTGATCGTCACCTCCTGCCGGGACCCGGAGGAGCAGCCGGCGCCGGCGCTGGTCGAGGCGGTCCGCGCGGCCCACGACCGGGGTGCGCGGGTGGCGTCGCTGTGCACGGGCGCGTTCACCCTGGCCGAGGCCGGGCTGCTGGACGGGCGCCGGGCGACCACGCACTGGGCGCACACCGAGCTGCTGCAGTCCCGCTATCCGTCGGTGACGGTCGATCCGGGTGTGCTCTACATCGACGACGGCGACGTGCTGACCTCGGCGGGTAAGGCGGCCGGCATGGACCTGTGCCTGCACATCGTGCGTACCGACCACGGCACGGCGGTGGCGAACGCGCTGGCCCGCACCCTGGTCGTGCCGCCGCACCGGCAGGGCGGCCAGGCGCAGTTCATCCCGGCGGCGGTCGGGCACGGCCGCAACCACGTCCTGTCCGGAGTGATGGCGTGGGCCGCGGACCGGCTCGACCAGCCACTGTCGGTGCGTGACCTGGCCCGCGAGGCCGGGATGAGCTCCCGCAACCTGGCCCGGCACTTCCATGCGGTCACCGGCAGCAGCCCGCTGCGATGGCTGCACGATCAGCGGGTACGCCGCGCGCAGGAGCTCCTCGAGGTCTCGGACCTGAGCGTCGAGCAGATCGCGGCGCGCACCGGCATGGGCACGGCCACCACGCTGCGCCGCCACTTCAGCCAGCAGCTCGGTGTGCCGCCGGAGGCGTACCGCCGCACCTTCCGTACCGCCTGACCAGCCACGTCAACCTGTGAATTCATTCAGGTTCTGAGGGTCCGTGACGCCGCAGGCTCACGATCGTTCTCGCTGGTGGAGTGCTGTTCCCCGCAGCCCGGTGACGGCGAGCCACAGGGCCCTCCCAGCTTCTTCCCAGCCCGGAGGTTGTATCCAAGACGAGATCCTCTCGTAACGATGTCAATGTTCTTGTAAAGTCCTCGTACCGCACGACGGCGTGCGCCTGCCGGCCCGTCGTACCCGTCAGGCAAGGAATTGGAATAGACGATGCTCAATCGCACCGTGATGTTCGCCAAGCAGCACTCCCCCGATTCCGTGCGCGTGGCCGTCCGGCGGGCGATGCTCGGGGCCTACAACACACGGATGCGTTTGACCGTCCCGGTCGCCGACCGTTGCGAATTCACGAACATCTACCACTGCGCAGTGCGCAAAACAGCCAGCCAGTGGGTCAAGTCGGTGTTCAGCGACCCGATCGTCTACCGCCATTCCGGCCTGGTCACCTACGACCCGCGCTACTACGCGTGGAAGGACCCGCGGGTGGTCCCCCCGAACCGGATCGGCCTGTCGCTCTACTTCCCGCACAAGCGCTACCTGAAGATGCCGAAACCGGACGCACACCGGGCCTTCTTCGTCTACCGCGACCCGCGTGACCTGCTCGTCTCCAGTTACTTCTCGACCAAGAACTCGCACACCCCGATGGGCGACGTGCTGGAGGTCCGCGCCGTCCTGAACGAGAAGTCGAAGAAAGACGGCATGCTCTACCTGATCGGGCATCTGACGAAGAAGGGCATGTTCAACGCGGTCCGTTCCTGGGTCGAGGCGCCGCCGACGGAGAACGTCCGGCTCATCCGCTACGAGGACCTGACCGGCGAGGACCAGATCGCCGAGATGGAGGCGCTGCTGCGGCACTGCGGAATCAACATCCCGGAGGCCGAGCTCGAGACACTGCTCGACAAGTACAGCTTCTCCCGGATGAACGACCGCAAGAAGGCCGGCAACGTGTCGCACTACCGCAAGGGCAAGTCGGGCGACTGGCAGAACCATTTCGACGACGACATCGAGCAGGCATTCCGCCAGGCCACCGGGAACCTGCTGGACATTCTCGGCTATTCGAGCACGGACCCGGAGTTATCGACGGTCTCCGGCACGACGACCGACCACCCCGTGAAGATCTAGGCCCCCTCGAAAAGTCATCCCTGGATGACGAGGAGCACGACGACCACGCCGGGCTAGCGTGAGATTTCGTGACGGAGGGAGCAGGACATGGCGAAGAAGTCGAAGAAAGCGAAGAAGGACAAGAAGTCCAAGAAGGACAAGAAGAAGTGATCGAGCGGGGCCGCCGGAGGTGAACCGGCGGCCCCGCTCGGTCGTTCACCGTCCGGCCCGGACGGATCACGGGGTTCATCGGCACGGTCCAGCTGCCGCCGGCCGTCGTGGCGCATGCCCGCATGACCTCAGCCCGCCGGTGTCACCGCGGTGTCACCGCATCCGAGGGCTCGGGTGAAGGGTTCGCGCCGCTTCGACGGCACGAGCCGCGATCGTGTCGACCGAGGTGTCGTTGCGGGCGAAGAACCCCTGGGAGTGGAGCGTGGCGTAGCCGTGCGCCACCGCGATCGAGGCCTCGAGCAGCAGGACCGTGTCGTGGTAGGAGGCGGTCTCGGTGGCCGCGGCCAGGTCGAGCATGGTGGTCATCAGGGCGCGGGTGTGCTCACGCCGGGCCTCGTCCGCGACTTCGTAGAGCTCGGCGGCGTAGATGACCGGCAGGCCGGCGCCCGTGCGGGTGACGAACCTGACATAGGCGCCCGCGGCGGCGGCGAGCCGCTCGGCAGGGTCGTCGCCGGCAGCCTCTGCGGCGGCCAGGATCGCGGCGTTCAGATCGCGGGCGGCGGCCGCCGAGACGGCGCTGAGCAGATGGTTGCGGTCGGGAAAGTGGCGGTACGGCGCGGCGGAGCTGACCTCCAGCCTGCGGGCCACGGCCGCCACGGAGAAACGCTGGAGCCCCTGTTCGGCGAGCAGGTCGAAGCTTGCGGCGATCAGCGCGGCACGCAGATCGCCGTGGTGATAGGCCCGATTCGCTCCCACGCTTGCCTCCGTGTAAGTAGGCTCTTACATTAGCAAGTGAGAACCCTCTTACATCAAGCACGACGGAGGCACCGGTGACCATCCGACTCGGCTACCAGATCCCCAACTTCAGCTACGGCACCGGAGTGGAGAACCTCTTCGACACCGTCGCCACCCAGGCCCGCGAGGCCGAGAGCAACGGCTTCGACACCGTGCTCGTGATGGACCACCTGTACCAGCTGCCCGGCATCGGCGCGCCCGAGGAGCCGATGATGGAGGCCTACACGACGCTCGGCGCGCTGGCCTCGGTCACCTCCACGATCCAGCTGTCGACGCTGGTCACCGGCAACACGTACCGTAATCCGGCCTTTCTGGCCAAGACGGTGACCACGCTGGACGTGGTCTCCAAGGGCCGGGCCGTCCTCGGCATCGGCGCCGGCTGGTTCGAGCTCGAGCACGACGCGTACGGCTTCGAGTTCGGCACCTTCGGCCAGCGCTTCGAGCGGCTCGAGGAGGCGCTGAACATCATCACGCCGATGCTCAAGGGTGAGACCGCCTCGCTCGACGGCAAGTGGTACACGGCCCGTGCGGCCATGAACAACCCGCGGCTGCGCCCGCACATCCCGGTGATGCTCGGCGGTCAGGGCGAGCAGAAGACGTTCCGCCTCGCGGCCCGGTTCGCCGACCACATGAACATCATCTGCGACATCGACGACCTGGCCCGTAAGGTGTCGGTGCTGCGCGAGCGCTGCGAGGAGATCGGCCGCGACCCGTCTACCCTCGCCACCAGCTACCTGATCATGGGCATGGTCGGCGAGACCGAACAGGAGGCCAAGGAACTCGGCGAGACGATCCCGGCGGACCGTCGCAACCGGGCCTTCATCGGTACGCCGGACCAGGTGGCCCAGCAGATCCAGGAGCGGGTGCTGGGCGCCGGCATCGACGGCATCACCATCAACCTGATCCGCAACGGCCACCGTCCCGGCGTCGTGGCCTCGGTCGGCCAGGCCCTGAAGCCGCTGGTCAAATAACATCCGTGACGTCGTAGGCGCCGAGCCGGCCGCACATGCCCCAGCGGCGCGGGTCGCTCGGCGCCGCGGCGCGCAGGCCGGATCGGCGCAGGTGATCTCCGTCGCCCTGCTCCAGCGCGTCGACCAGGTCCACGGCCCGATCGGTGGCCGCCTCGACGATGGCACGCCAGCCGCCGAGCGCGGGCCTGACCAGGGCGGCCGCGGCCTCGTAGAACCGCTCCAGCGGCTCCGGGTCGCCCTTCCCGGCGGCCTCGACCAGCTGCTCGAAACCTTCCAGCGCCAGGTCACGGCGTCGGCGTACGGCCAGGTCAGGGTCGCCGTCCAGCCGTGCGGCCGCCCGGTAGCGCTCCGGGTCGGCGACGATCTCGGCCGGAAACGTCATGACGGCGTCCCCGGCCTCGGGCAGCCCGGCGTTCGACATGATCACGACTACGTCCAGGTCACCATGGTTGACGGCGCGATGGATGGTGCCGGGCGTGAACCACACCGTGGTCCCGGCGGACAGCGGCGTCTCCCGCAGCCCGCCGCTGTCCAGCGTCCGCAGCAGCCCGGAACCGCCGATCACCACGTACGCCTCGGTCGAGACGGTGTGCAGGTGCGGCGTCCCGCCGTGCTCGGCGTAGACGGCCAGCCTGGTCAGCGACGTTCCGCCGGGGAAGGTCGTCACGCCAGCGCCTCCGCTCCCAGCGCGGCGAGTCTCTCGGTGCCGGCGTCCCCGTGGTCACCGTCGGCGATCACGACGGCGTAGCGGAACGCGACGGTCTCCTCGTTCCCGAGGTCCAATTCCTCACTGAAGAACGGGGCGGGATTCAAACAGGCGAATTCTTCGGTACGGGCGAACCAGCGCGGCGGGTGATGCGGATTGGCCGAATCGTCCACGACCACGATCGTCGAGGACCGGTCCACCCCGTCGTGCCGGCCCCGGAACGCGAACCACGGCCCCCGCGTGCCGCGCAGCTCGTCGCCGCCCACCCCGTCCGGTGACTGCAGGACGCCGCCGGTGAACGAGCGCGGCCCACGCCAGAACAGCCCGCCGTAACCGGCGTTCTCCCGGCCCTTGGTGGTCGGCGAGCCGAACGCCAGCGACTGCCCCGCCACGTTGGTCATCGTGGTGGCGAACGTCAGCACCCAGCTGACGTCGTCGGCCACCGACCAGGTCAGCGTGCGCCGCTCGGTCAGGACCGGATCGCCCTGTTCGGAGATCCAGTCGAGCCGGTGGCTCAGCTCCGCATCGGTGAGCGTGTCCAGGCCGCGGTGCAGGGCGCTGCCGTTGTTGGGTTTCTGCACGTAGAACTGCCCGTGCACGTAGGTGGGGCCGCCCCAGAAGTTGTGCTCGCCGACGTGCGGCAGCGACCAGGCGATGCCCTTGTGCCAGACGTGGTCGTGCGGGCGGAACAGCGAGACGACGTCGCCGGCCAGGGTGCGGATCGGATGCAGGTACGGCTTCGGCGACTCCAGCCGCGGGGTGTCGGGCGCGTAGACGTACGAGAAAAGGGGTGTCGTCCCGGAGGAGACGGTGACCGAACGGCCCAGCAGGTGCTCGACCGTCAACGTCCTGCTCCGTTCATCGCGGTGGCGAAGGGATGCTCCGGGCCGATCTCGCCTGCCCGGACCGGATGGCCGTTCGCCGCCGAGGCGTAGAGGGCGGCGATGAACTCCATGGTGGTACGGGTGTCGGGCAGCGAGACCGGCGGCGCGGTCCCGGCGTCGAGCGCGTCGAGAACGGCGGCGAGCTGGTCGGTGTGCCCGCTGACCGTTTCCGATCGTCCCTCGTGCCAGCGCTCGGTGAGGTTCTCGTGGCCGGGTACCGGTGTGATCGTCCAGTCGGCGTCGCGGTACCCGTAGAGGTGCGTCAGCTCGACCGTGGCCCGTTCGAAGTCGAACCGCAGCGTCGACGTCTGCCGCGGCGAGATCACCGAGTTGACCACCGAGGCGAGCGTGCCGTCGGCGAACGTGACCAGGGCCATCGACACGTCTTCGGTCTCCACGTCCCGCGCCCGGCGAGCGGTGACCGCGGTGACCTGCTCCCAGCGGCCGAGGATGGAGAGCAGCAGGTCGAACTGGTGGATACCGTGGCCCATGGTCGGGCCGCCGCCCTCGGTCGCCCACTTGCCGCGCCACGGGACGCGGAAGTAGTCGTCGTCGCGGTACCACCGGGTCTCGCAGGTGGCCAGCAGCGGCCGGCCCAGCTCACCGGCGGCGATCATCTCGCGCAGCCGGTGCGCGCCGGTGCCGAAGCGGTGCTGGAAGACGGTCGCGACGTGCGCGCCGGTGCGCCGGGACGCCTCGGCGAGGACGTCCATCTCGGCGAGCGACAGTGTCGGCGGCTTCTCCACCAGCACGTTCGCACCGCCGTCGAGGCATTTCAGGGCGAGGGGGGTGTGGGTGGCCGGCGGCGTGCACAGGTGCACCAGATCGATCCGCTCCCGCTGCAGCAGCTCGTCGAGCGTGGGGTGGACCTGCGGGATGTTCCACTTGGCGGCGAAGTGCCGGGCCAGTTCGGAGTTGACGTCGACGACGGCGACCGGGGCGACACGGTCCGCGTGATCGAGCAGAGCCTGAGCGTGTACGGCTGCGATCGCTCCGGCGCCGACGATCGCCGCGCGATATCGGGGTTGAGACATGGCTCCCTTTGCGGGCCGGCCCGCGCCGCCACGGTGGGCGGCGCGGGCGTGGATCAGAGTCAGGCGGCGTCGATGCCGGCCTGCAGTTCCTTGATGAAGCTCTCGGCCGCGGCCTGCGGGGTCTTGCGCTCGAACAGGACCTCCTCGGTGTGGCGCTTGAGGATGGCCTCCACGTCACTGGCACCGTTCGGGGTGACCCGCGGCGCCTCGCCGACCTTGACCGAGTCGAGGAACTCGGCGGCGGCCTTGTCGGTGCCCGTGAGCTTCCCGGTCAGCGCGGTGCGGATCTTGGTGTTGGCCGGGATGCCCCGGTCGGTGAGCAGCACGTCGGCGGCCTCCTGCGTGTTGGCCAGGAAGTTGACGAACGCGGCCGCCTCGGCCGGGTGCTTGGAGCGCGACGAGATCGACCAGAACATCGACGGCTTGTAGTAGGCGCCGGGCGACGTAGCCGTACTCTCGCCGGGGATCTTGAGAAGTTTGAGGTTCTGGCCGGAGGCCTTGGCCAGTGAGGTGAGCTGGCTGTTCCACCAGGTGCCGAAGACCGACTTGTTGGTGGCGGTGCCGGACTGGTCGAGGCCGGCGCCGGCGCGCTCGACGCTGACCGACGCGGACGGGGCGATGCCCTGCTTGGACAGGTCGAGCAGGTACTGCCAGTACTTGGCCAGGACGTCGGCCGGGATGGCGACCTTACCGTCGGGCGAGTAGAGCGAGGCACCGTTCTGACGAGCCCAGATGTTCACGCCACCGATGTCGAAGCCCCACGACTGGACGCCGGTCACCTCGCCGTTGCTGGCCTTGGACAGCTCGCCGCCGATGCGCTTGAGGTCGTCCCAGGTCCACTTCGAGTCGTCCGGGACCGCGACGTTGTACTTGGCGAGCAGGTCGGTGTTGGCGACCAGCGAGTACGTGGTGACGCCGGTGGGCAGGCCGTACTGCTTGCCGTCGATCGCGCCCGTGGCCAGGGCGTTGGCGTCGAAGTCGGTGGTGCTCAGGTTCTTGCCGGCGGTGCCGAGGTCGAGCAGCGCGCCGCGCTCGGCGTACGAAGCGAGGTACAGCTCGTCCATCTGGATGACGTCGGGGGCGTCGTTGGCGGCGACCGTGGTGGCCAGGCTGTCCCAGTAGCCGTTCCACTCCTTGAACTCACCCTTGATGGTGATGTTCGGGTGGGACTTCTGCCACAGGTCGATGACCTGCTGGGTGCGCTGGTGCCGGGCGTCCGAGCCCCACCAGGTGAACCGCAGCTCGATCTTGTCAGCCGTCAGGTCGCCGTCGGCCTTGCCGCCGCCACCGCCGCCGCATCCGGCGAGCATCAGTGCGGCGGCAACTCCTGCGATTAGTTTCTTCACGTTGTTCCTCCGGGGATTCATTTGATGCCGGTCGTCGCGATGCCCTTGATCAGGAATCGCTGGCCGACGAGGAATGCGAGGAAGATCGGGAGGAGCGAGACCACGCTCATGGCGAACATCGATCCCCACGAGGTGGAGACCGTGGCGTCGACATAGGAGCGCAGCGCGACCGGCACCGTGTACATCTCCGGGTCGGTCAGGTAGATGAGCTGACTGAAGAAGTCGTTCCACGTCCAGATGAACGTGAAGATCGTGGTGGTGGCCAGCGCCGGGAGCATCAGCGGCAGGATCACCTGTGCGAAGATCCGCGGGTGGCCGGCGCCGTCGATGCGGGCCGCCTCGTCCAGCTCCTTGGGCAGGCCGCGGATGAACTGGACCATCAAAAACACGAAGAACGCGTCGGTGGCCAGCAGCTTCGGCACGATCAGCGGCAGGAACGTGTTCACCCAACCGAATTGGGAGAACATCACGTACTGCGGAACGATGATCACGTGGATCGGCAGCATGATGGTGCCGAGCATGATCGCGAACCAGATCTTCTTGCCGGTGAACTCGAGGCGCGCGAAGGCGTACGCGGCCATCGAGCAGGAGACCAGGTTGCCGATGATGCAGCCGAGCACGACGATCGCCGAGTTGATCAGATAGTGGCCGAACGGCGAGGACAGCGCGTTCCAGCCCTCGCTGTAGTTGCTGAACTCCAGGCTGCCGGGGATCAGGCCGGGCGAGCGGAAGATCTCCTCGCCGGGTCTCAGGGAGCTGGCCACCATCCAGATCACCGGGTAGAGCATCACCAGGGTGAGCAGGATCAGGCCGGTGTGCTTGGCGACGCTTCTCGCACTCCCGGGAATTCTTACTTCCTTCTGCGGTACGGCCACCGACGCCTTGTGCGTGCGTTCGCGCAGGTCAGTCATCGTAGAAAACCCATCGCTTGGCGGCCCAGAAGTTGACCGCGGTGAACGCCGCGATGATCAGCAGCAGGAGCCAGGCCAGGGCCGAGGCGTAGCCCATGTCGAAACTGCCGAAGCCACGCTGGTAGAGGTAGAGCGTGTAGAACATGGTCGAGTCGGACGGGCCGCCGGTGCCGCCGGAGACCACGAACGCCTGGGTGAACGACTGGAACGCGTGGATGATCTGCAGCACCAGGTTGAAGAAGATGATCGGTGACAGCAGCGGCACGGTGATCCGTCGGAACTGGGTCCACCGACCGGCGCCGTCGATCGACGCCGCCTCGTAGTACATGACCGGGATCTGCCGCAGCCCGGCCAGGAAGATCACCATCGGCGCGCCGAAGGTCCACACGTTCAGCACGATCAGGGTCGACAGTGCGGTGTCCGGATCGGAGATCCAGCCCGTGCCCTGGATGCCGAACACGTTGAGGAACTGGTTGATCAGCCCCTCCGCGCCGAAGATCTGCCGCCACAGGACCGCGATCGCGACGCTTGAGCCGAGCAGCGACGGCAGGTAGAACGCCGAACGGTAGAACGCCAGCCCACGCATCCCACGGTCGAGCAGCAGAGCCAGTCCCAGCGCGCAGGCCAGCTGCAGCGGGACCGAGACCAGCACGTACGTGAAAGTGACGCGCAGCGCGTTGTGCAGCCGCTCGTCGGAGAGCATGCGCTCGAAGTTCTCCAGCCCGTTGAACTCGGGCGGCTGGATCAGGTTGTAGTCGGTGAAGCCCAGAACGAGTGACGCGGCCACGGGGCCGGCGGTGATCAGCAGTAGCCCGGCGAACCAGGGCAGGAGAAACAGCAGGGCGGCCCTGGTGTCCCGCTTGCGGGCGGCCCTGGTGTCCCGCTTGCGCGGCGGACCGCCGGTGGAGGTGTTGAGCCGTTGAAGTTCGCCGATGGCGCTCACCCGACCCCCTTCCTACGTGGAAACCGTATTCCGGAGTCTGCGGCGTTACAGCGGGGGCGGTCAAGTGTTTCGGGCAGATGAATCAGAGCGGGGGGAAAGCGCTTACCTGACGCGCTCGCGCTTGCCCGCACTTCCTCGGACGATGAGCGCGCCACGGAAGGTCTCACGGGCCGGGCCGTCACCCTCCGGCCGTTCCCGGACGGCCAGTTCGATCGCCCGCACGCCGATCTCGGTGAACGGCAGCGCGATCGTCGTCAGCCCCGGCGTCAGGTCCCGCGCCAGCGGCACGTCGTCGAACCCCGTCACCGACACCCGCCCCGGCACGTCCACCCCGGCCGCACGGCAGGCCGCCAGCACGCCGATCGCCACCGGGTCGTTGATCGCCACCAGCACGTCGGTGCCGTCCAGGCCCTCCCGGATCAGCTGGGCCGTCGCGTCGAACCCGCCCTGCCGGCTGACCTCGCAATTCACGATCCGGATGTCCTGCACGTCGGCGCCCGCGGCGAGCAGACCCTCGACATAACCCGAGGTACGCGCGGCGGCGTACGCGCGTTCACGGGTGCCGGCCAGGATGATCGCCCGGCGGTGCCCGGTCCCGGCCAGGTGCTCGCCCATCAGCCGCGCCGAACCGCGGTCGTCCACCGCGAGCGCGTCGAACGGCAGATGCACGCCGCCACTGCCGTAGATGATCACCCGGCCGCCGTTGCGCTCGAAGGCCCGCAACTCGTCGAGAACCCGGGTGTCCGACGACTCGTGACTGATCCGCGTGCTGGTCAGCACCAGCGCCCGCGGACGGAACCCGGCCAGCGTCCGGATCGTCGCGGCCTGCAGCTCGGGCAGACCACGGGTCGAGGAGACCGTCACGAACGCGTCGACCGTGCGGGCCTGCCGCTCCATGGCTGCCACCACGGCGGCCACCGCGGGCGTCGCCAGATCGTCGGCGACCAGGGCGATCGCGTCACTGCCCCGATTCATCGCGCGGGCCGCGGCGTCCATCGTGTACCGCAGCCGGGTCGCCGCCTCGATCACCTTGCGCGCGTTCTCCGGCGCCACCGAACGGTTGCCACCACCCAGCACCCGCGAGGCGGTCGCCACGGACACTCCAGCCTCCGCGGCAACGTCACGTAGGGTAACGGTGTCCCTGGCGCGGTGCGGCAATCTGTGGTCCTCTCCGGGCGGCGCTCACTCTCCGGTGAGAGACAAACAGCCAGCCCTCACCGGTGGAAACCGTATCCCGTCGTGCCAGAATCGCGAAGTGAGTGACCACAACCGAACCGGCGCCGTCACGCTGCACGACGTGGCCCGCGAGGCGGGCGTCTCCTACGCGACCGCCTCCCGGGCACTCAACGGCAGCGACCGCAACGTCCGCGCCGAGAACCTGGCCCGCGTCCAGGAGGCGGCCGGCCGCCTCGGTTACTCCCCGCACGTCTCCGCGCAGGCCATCGCCCGCGGCTCCAGCAACACGGTGGCGCTGATCGTCGGGGCGGTCGACGACCCCTACTTCGCGTCCATCGCCGACGGCGTCGCCGAGGGCGCCTACCAGGCCGGACTCACCCTGACCGCGGCGGTCACCGACCGTTCGCCGGACATGGGCCTGCAGATCGTACGGACCATGCGCGGCCGCCGCCCGAGGGTCATCCTGATCGCCGGCAGCCGTGTCGACGACGACGGCGTCTACGCGGCCCTCGCCGAGGAACTGGCCGCCTACCGGCGCGGCGGCGGCCGGGTGGCCCTGCTGAGCCGCAACGACCTGGACTTCCCCACCCTGACCGTCGACCATCACGGCGGAGCGTTCCGGCTGGCCCAGGCCCTGGCGGGACTCGGCTACCGCCGGTTCGCGGTATTGCACGGCGACGACCGGATCCGCATGTCGTACGACCGGCGCCAGGGTTTCCTCGACGGCCTGCGTCAGGCCGGCATCGTCCCGGATCCCCGGCATGTGGTGGCCACCGACCTCAACCGGGACGGCGGCCACCGAGCGGCGACGGCCCTGCTCAGCGCCGGGAGAGACCGGCCCGGCAGCGACCCGGGCCGCTCCCCCGAGGCCGCGACTCCACCCGGCCGCAACGCGAGCCACTCCCCCGAAGCCACGAACCCACCCGGCCGCAACGCCAGCCACTCCCCCGAAGCCACGAACCCACCCGGCCGCAACGCCAGCCACTCCCCCGAAGCCACGAACCCACCCGGCCGCAACGCCAGCCTCTCCGGCGGAGGCTCCGGGGCCGTCGAGGCGATCTTCGCGGTGAACGACGTGATGGCGATCGGCGTAATGACCGCGGTACGGGAGGCCGGCCTGGTCCCGGGCCGGGACATCGCCGTGGCCGGTTTCGACGACATCGACGCGGCCCGCGACGTCACGCCGATGCTGACGTCGGTCCGGGTACCGCTTCGCGATCTGGGCCGCCGAGCCCTTGAACTGGCGTTGGCCGACGATTTCCCCGGCATCGTCGAGGTCCAGGTCGAAGTGGTGCTGCGGGAAAGCACCCCACCGCGCTGAAACCCTTTCCTGAAACGGAAACCGTATTCCTCTCTCGCACCACGGCGGCCACCGAATTTCCATTCCAGAACAGATGTCATGGTCGAGCAGCCACAGACGCGTTAACGGGTGGGGAATCGCACGTTCGCACGCTGGGAAACAGCATTCTCGGCAGTCGCCTACGAGGAAGCGCCTACGCCAGAACACCGCACCTCCCAGCGTGGTGACCTACGCCCACGGGCACGCCACACATCACCACGCACACCGCCACCGGCGACAACGTGGTGACCCACGCCCACCAGCACGCCACACATCACCACGCACACCACCACCAGCGACAACGCGGCAACCCACGCCCACCAGCACGCCACACATCACCACGCACACCACCACCAGCGACAACGCGGCAACCCACGCCCACCAGCACGCCACACATCACCCCACGCGCCGGTGGCACGGCGGAAGACTGGCGGGGAATCAGGCGGGGGTCAGGAGGCAGAACTCGTTGCCTTCCGGGTCGGCGAGGACATTCCAGTGAATGTCGGCCCTGCTGGCCACCCCGGTCCTGCTGCTCGGGGCGATGCTGACCTCGCCGCCGCAGGCCGAGGAGTCCGACGCGGGCTACCTCGCGTCGCTGGCCGAGGGCGAGAGCCTGTCGATCGTCTCGGCGAACTTCTTCCACTACTACTGGGTGGCGATCGCCCTGGCCGTGCCGGCCGTGCTCACCCTGCTGCGCGGGACGCGGGACGCGGGACGCGGGACGCGGGACGCGGGGCCGGGCGCTGACCGCGGCCGGTGTCGTGGCGACGATGGTCGGCGCGATCCAGATGTCGGGCATGCTGTTCGCCGACTGGGTGTTCGCGGCGCTGCCGAACATCGTCGGCCTCGAGTCGGCGGTGACCGTGTTCGAGCAGGTCAACAGCAGTGTCTCGATGAGCGTGTGGCTGCGCACCGGCGTGTTGCCGGGCATCGTGATGCCGGCGGTGCTGATGGCCGAGCTGGCCCGCAACGGAGTGGTCGGCTGGTGGACGGTGCCGGGGACGCTGCTGCCGATGATCGCCGGGCCGATGGTGGGCGCGATGGTGGCGCCCGTGCCGGGAAGCGTTGTCGGTGCGCTCCGCTCGTCCTGCTCGAATGCGCCTCTGGACCCGTACGACCAAGTGATCTTTTTCGGTCTGAAAGGCCCGCCGGGCGGAACGCCTCACGGTCGGGGAGGCCCGCCGGCCCGGGAGCCGGCGGGCCTGTCCGTCAGGCGTCGAGAGCCGGGTAGTCGGTGTAACCACGCTCGTCGCCGCCGTAGAAGCTCGCCGGGTCGGGCGTGTTGAACGGTCCGCCGGCCGCGAGCCGGGCCGGAAGATCCGGGTTGGCCAGGAAGTTCGCGCCGAAGGAGACCAGGTCGGCGGTGCCGTCCTCGATCAGGGCGAGCGACTCCGGGCCGGTGGCGGCCGGGTAGGTGGCGGGGTTCACGATCAGCGTGGCCGGCCACCGCTCGCGCAGGCGCCGGGTCAGGCCGCGGTCCGGGTTCTCGACCAGGTGCAGGTAGGCCAGGCCGAGCGGGGCCAGCCGGTCGACCAGGGCCGTGTAGGTCTCCTCGACGTCGTCCTCGGCGATGTCGTTGTACGGGTTGCCCGGCGACACCCGGATGCCGACCTTGTCGCCGCCGATCGCCTCGGCCACCGCACCGGCGACCTCGACGGCGAAGCGGATCCGGCCGTCGACGCTGCCGCCCCAGCCGTCGGTGCGCCGGTTGGCGTTCGAGGACAGGAACTGGTGCACGAGGTAGCCGTTGGCACCGTGGATCTCCACGCCGTCGAACCCGGCGGCGATCGCGTTACGAGCGGCCGAGGCGAAGTCGGCGATCGTCTCGGTGATCTCCTGCTCGGTCAGCTCCCGGGGGACGACCAGGACCTGCGGGCCCTCGTTGGTGAACACCTGGCCGTCGGCCTTGACCGCGGACGGGCCGACCGGGTGCAGGTCGTCGGGCAGCAGGCTGGGGTGCCCGATCCGGCCGGTGTGCATGAGCTGCGCGAAGATCACGCCGCCGGCGGCGTGCACCGCGTCGGTGACCTTGCGCCAGCCGGCTACCTGCTCCTCGGTGTGCAGGCCGGGGGTGTTCAGGTAGCCCTGTCCGATCTCCGAGGGCTGGGTGCCCTCGGTGATGATCAGGCCGGCGCCGGCGCGCTGCGCGTAGTAGGCGGCCATCAGGTCGGTCGGGGTGTTGCCGGGACCGTAGGCGCGGCTGCGGGTCATGGGGGCCATCGCGATGCGGTTGGCCAGCTTGGTGCCGGCCAGGTCATACGAGTCGAAGGCGTTGGCCATCAGAGCACTCCTCAGTGGAAAGTTCGCGTCGCGAAACAAACTAGTTCGCAGCGCGAACTTCTGCAAGGTAGGATGACCCGCATGACAGCGACCTCGGGCTTCGGCAACGCCTTGGTGTGCCTGTCCGTGCTGATCCAGCGGCGTTACGCGCAGATCTGCGCCGACCACGATCTGACCGTCGCGCAGGCCCAGCTGCTCTGCGCGGTCAAGGACGAGCCCCGCGGCATGGGCGAGCTGGCTCAGACACTCGGGCTGGCCAAACCCGGCCTGAGCGGGCTGGTCGACCGCACCGTGCGCCGCGGTCTCGTCGAGCGGGTGGCGTGCCCCAGCGACCGCCGCGCGTGCAGCGTGGCCGGCACCCCGATGGGCAAGGAGATCGGCCAGGCACTGCACCGCGACGTGGCCGTCCGCCTGCCCGACATCTTCGAGGGCCTGACCGAGGCCGACCGGCGGATTCTGGAGGAGCTGGTCAGCGCGGCGATCGGTTCGCCGGCTTCGGGTCCATGCCCCGCAGGCGGTCCCCCAGCTGGCTGATCAGGGACTCCCGGCGCTCCCGGGCCTCCCGGCACAGCGCGTCGATCCGTTCCAGGGCGTCGCGGCGCTTGGTGACCAGGCCGGCGATCCGTTCGGCGTGGACGCTGCGCGCGTCGGCCACCACCGTCGACGCCCGCAGTTCCGCGTCGCTGACCAGCAGCGCGGCCTCGGTCGACGCCCTGCGCAACACGTCCGCGGCGACCCGGTTCGCCTCGGCGGTGTGCTGGTCGGCGGTCTGCTGGGCGAACTCCACGAGCCGCGACGGGTCCACCGAGCGGGCCTTCTCCAGCTCCGCCCGCAATCTCTCGACGCGCTCCTGCGCCTCGGCGCACTCGGCCTCCAGCCGGCACAGCTCGGCGAGGTCGCGGTTCTCCGCCTCCAGGCGGCCCATCTCGTCGGCCACCTCCTTGAGGAAGGCGTCGACCTGGACGTCGTTGTAGCCGCGCGCACCCTCCGCCGGCTCCCGGAACGCGTTGCTGCCGACCTGAGCTGCGGTGAGCGACATGGATTGACCAACTACCTTTCCGGGCGGCTCGGCGACGGAGAGGGCAGAACCTTGTTCGAAATCGGCCAGCAGGAGACGTGAGGAAGTAGACGCGAACGCTTCTTCAATGTCAACACCGTGCTACGGGATGGACCTGCGTCAGTAATCAACTGACACGAAAAGAGCCCACCAGCACGCGCAACTCCTCGGCGGTACGGGCCACCTCGGCACTGGCCAGGTTGGTCTGGCTGGTGCCCGCCACCGAGATCGAACTGGCCCGCGCCACCTCGGCGATGCTGACCGCGATCCGCCCGCTGCCGGATGCGACCTCGCTGATGCTCCGGCTCATCTCGGCCGTCGTCGCGGTCTGCTCCTCGACCGCGCTGGCGATCGTCGTCTGATAGTCGTTGATCTTGGCGATGACCTCGCTGACCCGGCTGATCACGTCGACCAGGCCGCCGGTCTCCTGCTGGATCGCCGTGACCCGGCTGGTGATGTCCTCGGTGGCGCGGGCCGTCTCCTGGGCCAGGTCCTTGACCTCGCTGGCCACCACGGCGAAACCCTTGCCCATCTCGCCCGCACGGGCCGCCTCGATGGTGGCGTTGAGCGCCAGCAGGTTGGTCTGCTCAGCGATCGAGGTGATCAGCTTGACGACGTTGCCGATCTCCACGCTCGACGCCCCGAGCTGCTCGATGCGCTGCGTCGCGAGCGCCGCCTCGGAGACCGCCTCACCGGCGATCTGGGCGGCCCGGTTGGTGTTCTCCGAGATCTCGCGGATCGAGACGCCCATCTCCTCGCTGCCGGCCGCAACGGTCTGCACGTTGCGGGAGATCTCCTCGGCCTCGGTCGACGCGGCCGAGGTCTGGTGGTCGGCCTTGTCCGCCGCGCCGGCGATCTCCTGGCTGGTCGCCGAGAGTTCGGTGGCGGCGCCGGCCAGGGTGTCGGCGTTCTCGGCCATCCGCTGCATGGTGGTGCGGATGCTGTCCACGGCGGTGTCGAGCTCGGCCGCCATGACGCCCAGCTCGTCACGGGACACGATGCCGGTCCGCTGGGTCAGGTCGCCCCGGGAGAGGGCCGCGACCACCGCGCCGACGCGCCGGACCGGGCCCAGGATCGAGCGGACCAGCGGTACCGACAGCGCCACCAGCACGATCAGGCCGCCGGCGGCGACGGCCAGCATCCACCACATGGCCGACGACTTGGTCGACTCCATGGCCTCACGCTGCTCCAGGATGCCGGCGTCGAGCTTCTCGTGAATGGCGCCGATCGCGTCGTCGACCACGCCGTTCTGCTCGGCGATCAGTTCGTACCGGCCGGCCACGCTGCGCCGGTCGGCGACCGCGTCGGCCACGAACTCGGTGACGAAGACGTTGAACGCCTCCACCTCGTCGCCCAGCGCCTTGATCGCATCGTCGATGTCACCGACCTCCTGGGCGCCGGCGGCCGCGAGAGCCTCGTTGGCCGAGACCACGTCGTCGGCGGCGTCCCCGGTCACGTCGTCGCCGTTCGCCGCGCGGTAGGCGTCGACCTTGAGCTCGGCCTCGCGGGTGTCCAGGTGGTTGAGGCCGGCCTTGGTGACCGTGAAGTTGTTGAGGCTCTCCTGCTTGATGCTCAGCTGCTCCTGTGACCACAGCCCGATGCCGGTCAGTGCTCCGGCGACGAGCACACCGGTCACCACGATCGAGGACAGCCGTTGGGCGACGCTGAGATCAACAAGGTGAGGCATGGGGTATCCCGGTCAGTTCGGTCGGAGTTTCTCTCTTCCGTCGCATCGGCCCGGAGAAAGCGGTACTGAGCCCTTCGGGTCAAACCTGCCCGGACCGCAGCAGCGGCGGATGCAGCAGGGCGGCCGGGCCGCGCCGGAAGAGCTGGGCCGGGCGGCCCCGCTCGCGGATCACAGTGCCGCCGGTGGCCTCCACGAAGCCCTCGGCGCCGGTCACCTTGCGATGGAAGTTGCGCGGGTCGAGACGGGTCCGCCACACGGTCTCGTAGACCTGCCGCAGCTCGGCCACGGTGAACTCGGGTGGGCAGAACGCGGTGGCCAGCGGGGTGTACTCGAGCTTGGCGCGGGCCCGCTCGATGCCGTCGGCGAGGATCCGGTCGTGGTCGAAAGCCAGGTCACCGGCCTCGATGTCGTCGACCGGCCGCCAGGCGGCGCCGGCCGCGTCGCTGCCGGCCACCGGGCTCGGCAGGTCCGGGAGCAGTGCCAGGTAGGCGATCGTCACCACCCGGCCACGCGGGTCACGGCCCGGCGCGCCGTAGGTGGCCAGCTGTTCGAAGTGTCCCGTGCGCGGGTCGAGCCCGGTCTCCTCGCGCAGTTCGCGCGCGGCCGCCTCATCGAGGTCCTCGTCGGGCAGGACGAAACCACCGGGCAGGGCCCATTTACCGAGGTACGGCTCGATGCCGCGCCGGATCAGCAGAGCCTGCAGCGCGCCCTGGCGGATGGTCAGAAGCACCAGGTCCACGGTGACCGACACCACGCTTGTCGTCATGTTGACGATAATAGCGTGCAGGCTTTATCGTCAGGTTGACGACAACGAAGGGATCGACATGGCTGACGTGACGCGCCGCCTCCACCTCCGGCACCTGCGTGGCGCCCCGACGAGCTGGGTCAGCCACACCGTGAAGGGCCGGGAGAAGCGCTCCGGCACCGGGCTCTCGTTCTGGTATCGGCCGCTCACCGCGGTCCTGTCCGAGGTCCCGGTCGACGACCGCGAGCTGCCGCTGCTGTTCCACGCCCGCACCGAGGACTTCGCCGACGTGACCGTGCAGGCCACGGTCACCTACCGGTTCAGTGACCCGTCAGCGGCCGCGGGCCGTCTCGACTTCTCCATCGACCCCTACAAGGGTCGCTGGCGCGGCCAGCCGCTCGACCAGGTGGCCACCCTGCTCGCCGAGCTGGCCCAGCAGCCCGCCCTCGACGTGCTGGCCCGGCTGCCGCTGGCCGAGGCGCTGACCACCGGCATCGCCCCGGTCCGGCAGTCGGTCGCCGACGCCCTCGCGAGCGACCCGCGCCTGGTCGAGACCGGCGTGTCGGTGGTCAGCGCACGGGTCGTCGCGATCCGCCCGGAGCCCGACCTGGAGCGGGCCCTGCAGACACCGACCCGTGAGCAGGTGCAGCAGGACGCCGACAAGGCGACCTACGCCCGCCGTGCGCACGCCGTCCAGCAGGAGCGGCAGATCGCCGAGAACGAGTTGCAGAGCAAGATCGAGCTGGCCCGCAGGCAGCAGGAGCTGGTCGAGCAGCACGGTGCCAACACCCGCCGCGAGGCAGAGCTCGACGCCGAGACCCAGCTGGTCGCGGCGAAGGCCGACGCCGACCGCAAGGAGGTGGCCAGCATCGCGGCCACCGAGCGGGCCAGGCGGGCCGCCGCCGGCGAGGCCGAGGCCACCCGGGTCCGCGACGAGGCCCGCGCCGCCGGCGCCCGACTCGTGGGCCTGGCCGAGGCGGAGGCCGAGGCCGCGCGCATGGCCACCTACCGTGACCTGCCGCCGGCTGTCCTGCAGGCTCTCGCGCTGCGCGAGCTGGCCGGTCAGCTGCCACAGATCAACGAGCTGACCGTCACCCCCGACGTGCTCACCAAGCTGGCCGGGCGGCTCGGCAAGTGAGCACCCTGACCCCGCGGATCGTGATCGTGTCGCGGCGCAGCGAGCTCGACGAGCTGCTCGCCCGGCACGGCACGCTCGGTGCCGCGGCGTATTTCCTGCGCCAGCGGGGCCGCGACCTCGACGAGGTGACCGTCCGGCATGAGGCGTTGAAGGCGGCGCTCACCGAGGTGGGCACGGCCGTCCCGGCCGACTGGCGGCGCGGGCACGTGGAGCGCGCGGACCTGCCACGGTTCCTGTTCGCTCCGGAGGACGTGATCATCGCGGTCGGTCAGGACGGCCTGGTGGCCAACGTGGCGAAGTATCTGGACGGACAGCCCGTCATCGGCGTCGACCCCGAGCCCGGCCGCAACCCCGGCGTACTGGCCCGGCACCGGGCGGGTGCGGTCGCCACCCTGCTCGGCACCACCGGCCGGGACGCCCGGGAGCGGACCATGGTGGTGGCCCGGCTCGACGACGGCCAGGAGCTCTACGGCCTCAACGAGGTCTATGTGGGACACGCCGGCCACCAGTCGGCACGATACGTGCTGTCCACACCCGAGGGCGCACGTGAACGGCAGTCGTCTTCCGGGCTGATCGCCGGCACGGGCACCGGAGCGACCGGCTGGTGCGCCTCGATCGCCCGCGAACGCGCCGCGGCCCCGGCGCTGCCCGCTCCTGACGAGCCGGCGCTGTGCTGGTTCGTCCGGGAGGCGTGGCCCTCCCCCGCGACCGGTGTCACCCGGACCGCGGGCCTGCTCACCGCCGGCGCCGAGCTGGAGCTGACCAGCGAGTCCGAGCGTCTGGTCGTCTTCGCCGACGGCCTGGAGACCGACGCCCTGGAGCTGTCCTGGGGCCAGCGCCTGCGCATCGGCGTGGCCGCCCGCAAGCTGCGCCTCGCCTGACCACCACCGGCTGTGTCGTACTGCTGTCTCGGCGGGCCCGAGACAGCGGTGTGACACAGCCGGGCCTAGGCGAGCAGGGCCTCGCGCATGGTGCGGCCCGGGTTGAAGCCGCCCACGATCCTGTTGGCGGCCGGGTCCCAGACGTCGACGGTGTTGTTGCGGCGCATCTGATCGCGGATGCCGGGCGGAAGCGGCGGCGCGTCCGGCATCGCGTTGCGCAGGTCCCGCGCGGCCGCGATCAGCCCGGCCGCCAGCGAGGCACCGTCGGCGTCGGGCGCCACGCCGCCGTACTCCCAGCCGGACGTGACCAGGTCGAGGATCTCCAGCACGTGGCTCAGCACCGGCTCGGCGGCGGTCACCCGTACGACCTGCTTGGCCCGGGTGGCGACCACGGCCGCGGCGGCCGCGACATGGACGTACGGATGAAGCCCGCCCGGCATCGCCGACAACGGTGACCGGAGCCGCGGTCCGGCGTGCTGCCAGGTCCACCGGTAGTCGTGGCGTTCGGTCTGGAAGCCCTGCGCCACGGTGGCCGCGTAGGCGGCGTCGGCGTACTCGCGCAGCACCACCGCCGCGACGATGATCCCGTCGTCGCCGTCGAGCATCGCCGCGCCCGCGGCCGCCTGGTCGGCGAAGCGCCCGGGCACGTGCCCGCCGAACCGCTCCCGCAGTGCCCGGTAGAGCTCCTGTTGGCGGCCGGGGTCCCGCTCGGCCTGTCGCTTACCCGCCCCGAACCGGAACCACCGCATGTCGCCTCGTCTCAGCCGCCAAAGAGATCGCGGCACATCGTAATCGGCCGCTGGTGTTCACATTTCTCCGGTTGGGGCGACTCAAACGGTTGACAGTTCATCATCGACCACGGCTAATGGAAACACTGTTTCGGAGAGCGTTACGGACACCCCTGGAGGTCCCGTGTCTCTGTCCCTTCGCCATGCCCTCGCCACGCTCGTGATATCCGCGAGCGTCCTCGTAGCCGCCCCCTCGACCGCGAACGCCGCCACCGCCGCCGAGGTGGACGGCAGCATCTCGGTGCCCTGCTGGATCTACACCTACAAGCCGGACGCCGACTGGTACTTCCCGGCCACCACGAGCCCCAAGGCCCTGGTGTATCTGCAGCACGGCTTCTCCCGCGCCAACGACAACGTGGCCGACCTGGCCCGGAAGTACCAGGCCGCCGGATATCTGGTCGTCGCGCCGACCCTGCCGTCCGCCGACATCTACGGCTGCACGGTCAACAACCTCGGCAACAACACGGCCTTCCTGAACAGCGTCGCTACCTGGATCGGCGACGCCGCCAACCCGTCGGGCGCGCTGGCCAGGAGCTACGCCGCGGCCGCCGCCAAGGCCGGGCGGTCCGGCAGCACCCTGCCGTCCAGGTACGTGCTGGCGGGGCACTCGGCCGGCGGCGAGGCCGTCACCTACATCGCCAACCGGCTGCGCACCGCCCATCCGGCCGCCTTCGCGAACGTCCAGCACCTGCAGCTGCTCGATCCGGTGAAGTCGATCTTCGGCAACAACATGGCGAGCGGGCTGAACGGACTGGCCGGCACCTCGCTGCCGATCCTCACCATCTCGTCACCGCCGTACCTGGCCAACAGCGACGCGAGCGGCACCGTCGAACTGACCGGCACCCTCGACCGGCCGTTCCTCGGTGTCCGGCTGACCACCGGCTCGCACTGTGACGCCGAGGGCGCCAGCACCAACGTGCTCTGCACGCTGACCGCCGGCACCTCGCAGGCGGCCAACGTCGCGGCGCTGCAGACCCTCGCCGTGAACTGGGCCTCCGGCGAGGGTTCCTATTACCCGGGCGGCGCCTATTACCAGAGCCTGCTGGCCGACGGCGTGATCCAGACGCTCAGCGGCAACTGAGCGGGGCGCGGCGCCGCTCCTGCCGGGGCGGCGCCGCGACGATCACACCAGTTGGGTCGACACGTCGCCGTGGGCGGCGCGGACCCAGCCCTTGCCGGCCATGCGCAGGTGGAGCGTACGCATCAAATCCTGCCGATCCACCGCGGACAGTGACCGGACCGCCGCATGGTCGGCGATGCGCGTCAGTGCGGAGGCGTCGTCCAGGTCCTCCGGCCGCGGCGGCGTCCCGGCCTGCCGCGCGCGCCGCAGCCCGGTCTGCGCGCCGAGCACCGCGATCGGCTCGACGCCCAGTTCCCGTTCCAGGTACTCGAGGTCGAACCGGTCGGCGACCTTGTTGCCGACGATCGCGACCGCGTCCAGGACACCGGCCGCATCGGCCAGCTCCCGGTAACGCCGCGCCACCGACACCGACTCCGGCGTCGGCTCGGCCACCACCACGATCACGTCGAACTGGGCGTGCAGCGAGTTCGCGAAGGCGTCGGTGCCGGCCACCATGTCGCAGACCACCCAGCCGTCGTCCGCCGGGTCGAGGTGCGAGAGCAGGTTCTCCAGGATCGCCAGGTGCCCGTGGTAGCAGCCGGTGCCGATGTCCCCGGGCTCGTAGGTGCCGACGTGCATGACGTGGACCCGCTCGTCGAGCGCGGTCGCGTGCCCGGCCAGCACCGGGTCGCCCGCCTCCAGCGTGACCAGGCGCGAGCCCGGCCCCGGCGGCGTGGTCGCCACGAAGTGGTCCGGTCCGTCGATCAGCGGGTTGGTGCCGAGCAGGTGCGTGCGCACCTTTCGCGCGTTGTCCGGGTGCGACAGCGCGTCCTCGGCGCGCGCGGTCACCCCGAGCAGCGGCGCTAGGTGCACGTTGACGTCGGCGTCGACGGCCAGGACCCGGTGCCCGGCCGCCCGCAGGTGCTGCACGAACAGCGCCGCGAGGGTGCTCTTCCCACTGCCACCCTTGCCAGTGAAAGCGATTTTCATTTGCATGAAGATAAGGATGGCAGAGCCACGGGGCAAGTACCGCCATACCCCCGAGCGTGTCAGGATGGCGGTTGCAAACGTTCCCACAACACGTCAAGGAATCCCCATGCCGGAACCTGACCTGCGCGAGGTGGCCCTGCTGCTGCGCGAGCACGACGACGTCGCGGTGGCGACCCGCGAGCTGACGGCCGGGGAGGTGCTGCGGCACGGCGGCCGGGAGCTGACCGTGCTGACCACCGTGCCGCGCGGGCACAAGATCGCGGTGCACGACCTGGACGAGAACGCGCCGATCCACAAGTACGGGCAGGTCATCGGCCGGACCACGACCGCGGTGCGGGCCGGCGACCACGTGCACGCGCACAACCTGGGAATGGCCGCGGTCGACCACGAGTACGAGTTCGGCACCGCCGTCACCCCGATCCCGCCGGCCACTGGCGGCATGCGCACGTTCCAGGGCTACCGGCGCTCCGACGGCAGGGTCGGCACCCGCAACTACATCGGCATCGTCACGTCGGTGAACTGCTCGGCGTCGACGGCCCGGATGATCGCCGACCAGTTCCGCGGCCCGATCATGGACATCTACCCGAACGTCGACGGGGTGGTCGCGCTCGCCCACGACTCCGGCTGCGGCATGGTCCCTGCCAGCGAGGGCGGTCAGATCCTGCTGCGCACGCTGCGCGGGTACGCGAACCATCCCAACATCGGCGGCATCCTGGTCCTCGGGCTGGGCTGCGAGATGATCGGCGTGGACACGCTGCTCGCCGGCCTTCCCGAGAACTCCGACACCGTCGTCGAGCGGCTCACCATCCAGGACACCGGCGGCGTGCGCGCCACCGTGCGGGCGGGCACGGCGGTCGTGCGTACCCTCCTGGAACGCCTCAACGAACGCCGCCGCGAGACCTTCCCCGCCTCGAAACTCGTGGTCGGCCTCAACTGCGGGGGCTCCGACGGGTACTCCGGCATCACCGCCAATCCGGCGCTCGGCCACGCCTCCGACCTGCTCGTCGCCCAGGGCGCCACCACCGTACTGGCCGAGACTCCCGAGGTCTTCGGCGCCGAGCACCTGCTCACCCGCCGCGCGGTCAGCAAGGAGGTCGGCCAGAAGCTGCTCGACAGGATCGCCTGGTGGCACCGGTACGTCGAGGCCGGCGGCGGCACCCTCGACAACAACCCGTCCCCCGGCAACAAGGCCGGCGGTCTCACCACGATCCTGGAGAAGTCGCTCGGAGCCGTGGCCAAGGGCGGTTCCGCACCGCTGAACGCCGTCTACGAGTACGCCGAACCGATCACCGACAGTGGTTTCACCTTCATGGACACCCCCGGCTACGACCCGGTCTCGGTCACCGGCCTGGTCGCGGGCGGCGCCACCGTGGTCGTCTTCACCACCGGCCGCGGCTCGGTGCTGGGCGGCAAGCCGGCGCCGGTGCTGAAGGTCGCCACCAACACGGAGACCTACCAGCGGATGAGCGAGGACATGGACCTCGACACGGGCGGCATCGTCACCGGCTCGCTCACCATCACCGAGGCCGGCGACCGGATCTTCGAGGCCATCCTCGCGGTCGCCTCCGGCCAGGAGACGTGCAGCGAGGACCTGGACCTCGGCCGGGACGAGTTCATCCCGTGGCAGCTGGGCGCGGTCACTTAAGAACCATCTATACGGTACGGAAGGAACACCCCCTCGAACGCAGCAACCCCGTCCCGTGTCTCCCACGCGGCGGGGCTGCCGGGTCAAGGGCCCCCACGCGACCGCCGGGGCTGAGGCGACCACCCCCGGTCACCCATTCACCGCCCCTGTCGATCACCGAACTGTGGCCTGTGGCCGCCTCCCGGCCCGGGAAGCAGCCCTGCCCCACAGCCGGGCGCCAAGAACGGCCCTAGATGATCGTCATCAGTAGGGTGGCGGTGTGACGCGAGCACTGGTGACGGGAATGTCGGGCGCAGGGAAAAGCACGCTGCTCGAGGAGCTGTCGCGTCGCGGCCACCGCGTCGTCGACACCGACTACGACGGTTGGACGCTGCCGGACGGAACCTGGGACGAGCCCCGCATGTCAGCCCTGCTGGATGATCGCGACGAGGTGGTCGTCTCCGGAACCGTGATCAACCAGGGCACCTTCTACGACCGCTTCGATCACGTCGTTCTGCTGAGCGCGCCCCTCGACGTCCTCCTCGAACGCGTCGCGAACCGAGCGAACAATCCCTACGGCAAGACCGCCGAACAGCAAGCAGAGATCAAGCGTTACCTGGACGAGGTCGAGCCCCTGCTCCGCCGTGGTGCGACAACCGAACTCGACGGCCGCCGTACGGTGGGGGAACTCGCCGACTCCGTCGAACGGTTACTCACCGGCTAGAGAGCCTCGGAGCACAGGTCATCGTCGCGGGAGGGGCCGTGTCGTGGCAGCCCCACAGATCTTGTGAGGTTCGGGTCGAGATGGCGGCCGAACCTCACGAGATCCGTCCATTGATGGGCGGCGGCGAGGACGGGTGACGGGAGTGGTCAGGCGGGAGGCTCGCCGGAGGAGGCGCGGACGACCAGGGTCGTGGGGAGGATGACCTCGGCACCCTGGGCGGCGGTCATGCTGCCGGCCCGGCCCAGCAGCAGGTCGAGGCCGATCGCGCCGGCCCGGTCCTTGGGGACGGAGACGCTGGTCAGGGGAGGGTGGCTCATGCCGGCGAGGCTCACGTCGTCGTAGCCGACGACGCTCAGCCGGTCGGGCACGACCGCGCCGCGGGCCGCCAGGCGGTGCAGCAGACCCATGGCCACCAGGTCGTTGTAGGCCAGGACCGCGGTGGCGGGAGCGGCCAGCACCAGGTCGCCGGCGAGGACGCCGCCGTCGAAGGTCGGTGCTACCGAGCCGATCGGCAGGATCTCCAGGTCGTCGCCGTCGAAGGTGGCCAGTCCGGCGAGGCGCTGCCGGGTCGCCCAGGAGTCCTCGGGGCCGGAAACGTACGCGATACGCCGGTGCCCGAGTGCCCGAAGGTGCTGCACCGCCTGGCGGGTGCCGTCGACGATGTCCGCCACCACGGACGACAACCCGGGTACCCGGCGGTGCAGCAGGACCGTGTTCTGCGGGTCGGCGGCGGCGAGCAACTCGGCGTCCTTGGCTCGCGGGGAGCAGAGCAGGATGCCGTCGGTGTTGTGCCGCAGTGTCGCGATCGCCTCGAGTTCGGCGACGGGGTCCTCGTCGGTGTCGCTGATGAAGACTCCGCAGTCGACGGCCCGGGCCCGCGCGGTCACGCCCTTCGCCACGTCGGCGAAGAAGGGATTACGCAGGTCCGGGACGATCAGCCCCAGGTTTCCGGTACGCCCGGTGATGAGTCCCCGGGCGGCCCGGTTGGGCTGGTAGCCGAGCCGGTGCGCGACGGCGACGACGGCTTCGCGGGTGGCCGGGCTGACGCTGCCGCCGGTCAGCGCACGGGAGACCGTCGACACCGAGACACCGGCCGCACGCGCGACATCCTGCACGGTCGTGCGCACCCGATCCACTCCTCCACTGGCGCCTGTTGCCGCGCCAGCATAACGAGCGGCCGTTCGTCAGTAGTTGAACTGGTCGACGTTCTGGTCGGTGATCGCGAGCGCCGGGCCGAGCAGGAGCATCTTGTCGGCCTCGGTGTACGCGACCGCGGACA
>NZ_PVMZ01000018.1 GCF_003001815.1 Actinoplanes italicus | reverse complement strand
GGGGGGGGGGGCGGGGGGGGGGGGGGGGGGGAGGGCGAGGAGGGAAGGTGAGCGAGAGGGAGGGAGGGAGGGAGGGAGGCCGCGTCGGGTGGTGTTCATGATCGTGGCGCGTGTGAGTGGGCCGCTGTAAGCGCGAGCGCGAGCGTGGTGGTGGTGGCGGTGGCGGTGGCGGGCGTGGGGTTCGCGACAGCCGGTGACCGGACGCCTCAGCCCCGGCGGCGGCGTTGGGGCCTTGCGTTTCGCCTGCGTCGCTTCGTGGCCCCGGTTCGTGATGGTGCGGTCGGGGGAGCGATGGCCGTACAGCCGGAGGGTTTAACGAAGGCCCAGGGAGGCGAGGATGGAGCGGATCGCGGCGCCGGTGGGGCGGAGGACCTCGTCGCGTAGCCAGCGGCCGGCTGGGGCGATCAGAATGCGCCATGCGGCGCCGATGGTCCAGTGCCAGGTGAAGGCGATCGCGATGCCGATCGGGCGGAGCAGGTAGCGGTAGACCTGGCGGAACAGCCAGGACGTGCCCTGCCAGCCGACGGTGAGGAACCACAGCAGCGCCCGGCCGGCGGGGGCCAGGATCCACTTCCAGAGGTGGACGCAGGTCACCGCGATCGCGCGGCCGATCGGTCGCAGGATCCACCGGTGGAGGAAGTGTGCGCTGGGGACGATCGCGTGCTCCCAGAGCCACATCACCGGCACGCCGATGACCAGCACCGGGACCGCCATGATCCAGCCGATGAGCTTGACCAGGGCGTTGCCGAGCCAGCGCAGAGCGGGGAACAGCAGGGTGCGCCAGAGCCAGCTCACCGGGACGGCCACCAGGTATTTCCACAACCAGGCCAGCGGGATGACGACCAGGTGATGCCAGAGCCAGAGCAGCGGGACGATGAGGTAGCGGTAGAGGAAACCGCCGACCGCGGAGAGTGCCATGCCGAGTAGCCGGAACGGCAGCACCACCACGACCGCGATCGCCCTGATCGGCCACAGGAGCCAGGCGGGGGCGGAGTCGGTGGACTGGTCGGATCTCGGCATCGGCCCAGGTTAGCGGAGGCCGTAAAGTCCGCCACCGAATATGATCATCGATCGTGAGCAGCGTCGCGAAGATCGAGTCACACGCCGTCGGCGCGTGGCCGTCCACCTATGCCGAGCAGGCCGGGGGCTGGCTGCTGCGGCACACGCCGGGGGTCGGCAAGCGCCGCAACAACTCGGCGCTTCCGCCGCCCGGCGCCGTGGCCGGGATCGACGCGGCCGAGGATTTCTATCGGGAACGCGACATGCCGGTCATCGTGCAGGTCAGCCCGGCCGAGGAGCACGTGGCTCTGGACCGGGCGCTGGCAGAGCGTGGATACCGGCACGACGCGCCCACCCTGGTGCTGGCCGCGTCGGCCGGCGACGTCATGCGGCGGGTACCCGAGGTGGAGATCGCTTTCGGACTCACGCCCGCCTGGCGGGCCGCCTACGGCAACGAGGCCGTGAGTGAGCACGTCCTCGATCGGATCGGCCTGACCACCGGGTTCGCCTCGATCGTCGTGGATTCCCGGATCGCGGCGCTCGGGCTCTTCGTCGCGGACGACGGCATCGGCGGGGTGTTCTGCATGGCCACGGATCCGCCCTACCGGCGGCGAGGGCTGGCCGAGGCGATCCTGCGGGCCGGCGCGGCCTGGTCGGCCGATCAGGGAGCCGAGTCGCTCTATCTGCAGGTCGAGGAAGAGAACGAGGCGGCGCGCAAGCTGTACGCCAAAGTCGGCTTCGCGCATTCGCACAGCTATCACTACCGCGTGCGCCGATAGGATGACCGGACGAGGCGAGGAGCGGTCAATGATCGAGGCAGGGATGCTCGGTCGTCTCCGGCCGGGCGACCATGCGTGCGTCGTGGTGGACGACGACGGCAGCAGGCTGCGCAGCCTCGCCACCTACATCAGCGCCGGGCTCCGTGACGACGAGCGCATCCTCTACTTCGGGCCTGACCACGAGTGGCTCACCGTCGGCCTGGTCACGGCCGGTGTGGACGCTCCGGGCGCGGTCCGGCGCGGGCAGCTCGAGATGATGACGGCCGAAGATTCGTATCTGGCCTCGGGTTCCTTCGACCCGGAGTCGACGATGGAGGGCTGGCGGGTCGAGGCCGCGCGTGCCCGGGCCGACGGATTCCGGAGCCTGCGGGCGATCGGTGACATGTCGTGGGCGGTCCGTTCCGTGCCCGGCGCCGACCGGCTGGCCTGGTATGAGGCGAATGTCAACCGGGTCTTCGCCGAGCGGCAGGCCATGGCGATCTGCCTGTACGACCGGCGGCTGTTCAGCCCGTCCGAGTTGCAACGGGTGACCTGGGCGCATCCGGCCGCCGTCGACCGCGACACCGCAGCCGACGTCGAACCGGCCCTGCGGTTCGCCCGCGTCGCCGAACCACCCGGGATCCGGCTGCACGGTGAGGCCGACCTGGCGAACCGGCAGGCGTTGCGGGCGGTGCTGGACAATCTGGCCGAGGACTCCGCCGCCGGTGATCGGCCGGTCGTCGTGGACGTGTCCGACCTGCGGTTCGCCGACACCGCGGCGGTGCGCATCCTGCTGGAGGCCGCGGTCGCCGGAGCGCCGCGGATGCGGGTGGCCGGCTGCACACCCGGTCTGCGGCGGCTGCTCGCGTTCAACGGCGCCGAAGTGGTCGCATGACGCTCGACCATCTCGGGCTGCTCTACCGGAACAGCCACGAGTACCTGACCGGCATGACCGGGTTCGTCCGGGAGGCGGTGGCGGCCGGAGACGCCGTGCTCGTCGCGGTTCCCGGACCGGACGTCGCCGTGTTCCGGGGCGCGCTGGCCGATGTGAACGGGGTCGTGTCCTTCACCGACATGGCCGAGGCCGGGCGCAACCCGGGCCGGATCATCCCGGGCGTCCTGCTGGCTTTCGCCGCCGCGCACCCCGGCCGCCGGACCTCGATCGTCGGCGAATCCCTGTGGCCCGGCCGGACGGCGCTCGAACAACCCGCTTGTTTCCAGCACGAAGCGCTGATCAACGCGGTCTTCGCGGAGCGGGACACGACGATCCTCTGTGCGTACGACGCGACGCGGCTCGACGGGTCCGTGCTGGCCGACGCGTGGCGAACCCATCCGGCCATGATCGTCGACGGCGTGCGGCGGGGGAGCGGGTCCTACGCCGACCCGATCGCCGCGGCGGCCCGCTTCAATCAGCCGCTGCCCGGCGCTCCGGAACGCTGCGCCCGGTTCGCCTACGCGGCGCCGACCGACCTCGGCCGGGTGCGCCGGTTCGTCGCCGAGCACGCCGCCAAGGCCGGGCTGGCCGAGACCCGGATCGAGGACCTGGTCACCGCGGTCAACGAGCTGGCGGAGAACACCCTGGTGCACACCGGTGGCGGGGGAGCCGTCACGGTCTGGGCCGACGGCGGGCAGTTCGTCTGCCGGATCACCGACGCGGGACATCTGACCGATCCGCTGGCCGGCCGCATCCCGCCGTCCAGTCGCACCGAGGGCGGCCGCGGGCTGCTGCTGGCGCATCACCTGTGTGATCTGGTGCGCGTCCACACGACCCCGGACGGGACCATGTTCCAGCTCTACATGGACGCCGGCATCGGTGCCGCTCCTTGACCTCGACCCGCCCTGACCGCGTCGTCACAGCACTCGGACTGCCAGCCAGGTCGTGACGGCACTCGCCACCAGCAGCCCGATGTTGAGACCGATCAGCCGCGCCTCGCCCCGCGACACGTGCACCACGATGCCACCCACCTGGATCAGCGTGAGCCCGGCCGCCGCGAACACGGCGAGGACCGGGACGATGCCGGTCAGCGGCGGCAGGATCAGCCCGGCCGCGCCGGCCAGTTCCAGGGCTCCGATCAGCCGGACCAGCGGCATCGGCGTCCGGTCCACCCAGCCCATCATCGGCAGCAGCGCCTCCCGGCTCGCGACGACCTTCCGGCCACCCGCGTAGGCGTAGAAGACCGCTAGCAGGACAGCAAGCACCCAGTAGGCGATTTCCATGAGAACCCCTCGATGACCAGGACCGTTACCGGTCGTAAGAAGCCACATCATGCGGCACTATCGTGAGGCGTACAAAAGGCACAGGCATGTGCCTGAGGCACAGGGAGCTGCCTGATGGACTACGAGCACACGTGCATGATCCGCGGCGACGGCGGGCGGACCCTCCGCGCGATCCTCGACCAGATCTGCAACAAATGGACGCTGCTCGTGGTGGCCACGCTCGACCAGGGCACGCTACGTTTCACCGACCTGCACCAGCAGGTCCCCGGGATCTCCCAGCGCATGCTCACGCTCACGCTGCGCAACCTCGAACGGGACGGGCTGATCTCCCGCACCGTCTACGCCGAAGTGCCGCCACGCGTCGAATACACGCTCACGCCGACCGGCAAGAGCCTCATCCCGCCGGCGTTGGCCCTGGCCGGCTGGGCCATCGAACACGTCCCGGACATCGAGGCGAGCCGGAAGGCGTACGAGGAGCGGCGCTGAGCGTTCAGGAGGTGTAGAGGCAGAACGGGTGGCCGGCCGGATCGAGCAGCACCCGGACGTTCGCCTGCGGCTGATGATCGGGCAGCTCGGCGCCCAGATCGACGGCGTGGGCGACCGCGGCGTCCAGGTCGGTCACCTCGAAGTCGAGGTGCAGCATCATCTGCTGCCGGCCGGGTTCGGCGGGCCAGGACGGGCGTACGTAGTCGGGGTTGTGCTGGACGGTCAGATAGGCGACACCCTCGCCCGCGTCGAGGACCACGTCGCCGGGTTCGCGGCGCCAGACTTTCCAGCCGCGCAGAGCCGCGTAGAAGTCGGCCAGCACGTCCGCGTCCGGAGCGTCGATCACGACACCCCACCAGTCGGAACGCCTCCACCGGTCGTCGTCGGGCATGCGATCACCATACCCAGGGGGGTTCCTGGTCCACTGCGGCCGCCCGACGTCGAGCATCCGTTGCTGCCGGGGTGCCGGCCGCGCTGACGGCCGTCATGCGGCCCGGGTGGCGAGGATCTGCTCGCGGAGGATCTCGGCGTGGCCGCAGTGCTGGGCGATCTCTCGGAGCAGATGCAGGTAGATCCAGCGCAGCGGCAGAGGCCCGCGACGGTTTCCGCTCACGATGTCGTCCAGACTCAGCGCAGCGGCGGCATGCCGTGATGCGGCGCACGCTTCCGCGTAGGCGGTCCGCACACTGTCGACGGTGTCGCCGTCGTCGAGGACGAAGGACTCGTCCGGAGTCGCCGGGATGCCGATCTCGCTGCGCGGGCGGCCGGTGAAAGCCTCGTCGAACCAGACCCTCTCCACGAAGGTGACGTGCTTGACGAGTCCCAGAAGGGTCGTCCGGGACGGGACGAGCCGCCGCCGGGCCTCCTCCTCGGTCAGGCCGTCGAGGCAGTCGTGCATCGCCGCGCGGTGGTCGTCGAGAATGGAGTCCCACTGGACCCGCAGCGGCTGATCGATGACGTCGTCCATCGGCATTCCCCCAGCCTGCCACACACGATCTTCAGTCACCGGGGTTGTTTGCGGACCAGCCGAGGAGACGCTCCAGGTAGGGGTCGGACTCGTCGGTGGTCGTGTCGGCGGCGCCCGCGACGACTTCGCCGCCGGTGCCGTCGATGGTCACCGGGGTGCCTTCCGGCAGGACCCGCCCGGCGGTCCGGAGGAGCCCGGCCGCCGGGTCGACGGACAGGGCGCCGGCGCCGACGATCGCGGGCTTTCCCATGGCCCGGGCGACGACGGCGGCGTGGCTGGTGGGGCCGCCGACGGTGGTGACGATGCCGGCGGCCGCGGCCAGGCCGTGCATGTCGAGTGGGGACGTGTGCGGGCGGACCAGGATCACCGGGCCGTCGGAGGCCATCCGGGCGGCGCGGTCGGCGGTCAGCGCGATCCGGCCGGTGGCCACGCCGGGACCGGCGCCGGTGCCGCGGGCGATCACGTCCAGGTCGTCGGTCAGCCGGATCCTGGCGGTACGGGCGGCGCGCAACTGCCGTGCCGACAGGCGACGCACGGCCGTCGCGCGGTCGATGAGCCCTTCATCGGCCAGGTCGACCGCGACTCGCACCGCGGCCCGTCCGGCCAGCCCGCCGGGGCGTACCTGCAGGAACCACAGGCGCCCCGACTCGAAGGTGAACTCGACGTGGCAGACGTCGCGGTAGTGGCGTTCGACCCGGTCCAGGCCGTCGAGCAGGGCCGCCCACACCCCCGGTTCGCGTTCCTCGAGCCCGGCCAGCGGCCGGGTGGCGACCGAACCGGAGACGACGTCCGAGCCGGGCCGCTCGAACAGCAGGTCACCGTAGGGGCGCTTGACCCCGCTGCTCGGATCACGGCTGAACGCCACGCCGCTGCCGCTGTGTTCGTCATGCTCGCCCGACACCATCGCCTGCACGACGACCGCGGTGCCGAGATCATGGGGAATGCCGTGCAGCTCGCGATAGGTGACGGCGCGCGGTGCGAGCCACGACGCGAACACCTCCTCCACCGCCGCCCGCAAGCGGGGTGAGCATGGATCCACATCGAGGAACGTGTCCATCATGCCGGGCATCGACACCTCGGCCCCGGACCGCACCGACACGAGCGGCACCCGTAGGTCCCGGGCCGCGGCCTCCAGATCCTCCGGGAGCGTGCCGTCGCGCAGATAGGCCCGGCAGGCCGCGGGAGGGATCACGAACCCGGGTGGCACCGGCATCCCGAGCCGCATCATCGTGACCAGGCCGTGCCCCTTGCCGCCGAGCACGTCAGGCCCGGCCGGATCGGCGGGCGAGAGGGGCCGGGCGCGCCGGTCGGGGCCGGCGAGTGGGAGTGAACGGTCGTGCGATCGAGGGCTGGGCGGGCCGGTGGGCGTCATCGGGGGATGCCCAGGGTGACCAGCAGGTCTTCGTGCAGCTGGAACCACACGTTGTGATACGACGTGGTGGTGTCGGCCAGGTGCTCCAGCTCGCCGGCCGTGGCCCGGCCCAGCGCTGCCGACAGCCGCCGGCGGTAGGACGCGAAGCGGGGCAGCGCGGTCTCGAGAGTGGTGCAGACGTCGGCGGCCCGCCGGTCGAGGTCGACGAAACGGGCCAGAACCCGGGAGTCGTAGGCCGCGTCGGTGTGGTCGTTGAGCTCGGCCACCCCGTCGGCCGGGCGCATGTGCCAGGCCGTGCACAGATCGAGCAGCTCCGGGTTGAGCACCAGGAACCGCTCGAACGCCCCGGCGACCGACTCGCGGGTGCCGGCGGCCGTGAGCTCGGCGGCGACGAGCCGGGCGTCCTCGGCCTTGCCCGCCTCGGTCAGGCCCCAGCCGCCGAACGGGCCGGGGGTGCGGGTGACGAGGCCGTCGACGGCCAGGTCGATCAGCCGGGACTCGGTGTCGGCCTCGGACAGCGCGGCGGCGTCGGCGACCCGCGCCAGATCGGTGAAGCCGAGGCAGCGCAGGGTGTGCAGCACGCGGAGGTCGGTCATGAGGCCACCGCCACGGCGTGGCCGGCGCCCCGGCCGGACGCCCGGGCCACGATCCGGCCGGCACGGATGCGGACCGCCGCCTCGGTGTCGTCGCTGATCCCGGAGCCGACGGCGGCGGCCAGCTCGGGGCCGTCGTCGAGGTCGAGGTACATCGGTGAGGCCGCCGTCGGTGGGAACGATCGCCGCAGGCAGGACAGGAACCCGCCGAGCCGCAGCCGGACGAGCGCTCCGGTCTCGGCCGGGTCGCCCGACACGACGGCCACGGTCACCCGCTCGCCGGGCGCGGCGGCACGGACGGCCTCCTCGGCGGCGCTGAGCCGGGCCGAGCCGAGCACCACGACCAGACCGTCGTCGGCCACGCCGTCAGCCGGATGCCATGGGTCGTCACTGAGGGCGGCGTCCCGTACGAAAGGAAGATGGGGTGGATCCCACTCGTCGGCCATGGTGAGGCGCGCCAGGTGGCCGCATGCCCGGGCCACGTCGAACGGATCGCCGAAACCGGGCGCCGAGCCGGCCAGGTGGTCGGCGCCGTGCAGCAGCGTGAGGATCAGCTCGGCCAGCCGCACCCGGCGCCGGGCGGCCGGTGGGCAGGCCTCCAGCGCGAGGGCCAGCATCAGGCCTTCGAGCCGGCTGATCTCGCCGAGGACGGCCCGGCCCGGATCGTCGTCGAAGACCCCGGTCACCGATCGGGACCGCAGCCGGCCGGCCGCCGCGGTGTCCCCGGCGAGTGGCAGACGCTCCAGCCAGGCGCGGGCGAACGCCTCGGCCGCCGTGCCGACCTCGGCCGGGCCGGGAGTCTCGGCCGTGGGGAGCAGGGGCGCGTGCGGTGACGTGAGGCCGAGCAGGACCGCCATGTAGAGCGAACGCTTGCCGGCGAAGTTCGAATACACCGCACCGCGGGTCAGGTCGGCGCGGGCCGCTATCCGGTCGACCTTGGCATCGGCATAGCCGTGCTCGGCGAACTCCTCGACCGCCGCGTCGAGCACGGCGGACCGTGTGCGCGCCTGCTGCTGGGCTCTCGTCAACCGGACCATGCCGTCAAGATACACTCATCATCGGAATGTTGAGAACATCCGAATAATCGACTGGCCGGGCGGCCGAGGCCGGGCTAGCCTCCTCCGCATGTTCAAAGGACTGGCCTTCGTGAGGATCCGCAGCGCCCGCTGACGGCGGCGCGACCTGCTAGATGATCCGCCCGCCGTCTCGGCGTCATGCCGGGCGGCCGCTTCCGGCTACCCGGCTCATCCTCGAGCTGCGGAGCACACCTCACCATGTCCCTTGCACACCTTCGTGCCGACGACGTGACCGTCCGACTCGGCGCCCGCCTCGTCCTCGACTCCGTCTCCGTCACCGTCTCGGCCGGCTCGCGCCTGGCCGTGGCCGGTGAGAACGGCCGGGGCAAGACCACCCTGCTGCACGTCCTCGCCGGACTGACCACACCGGACTCGGGCTCGGTGCAGAGGTCCGGAACCATCGGCCTGGCCGCTCAGGCGCTGCACGTCAGGCCCGGCGACACGGTCGGCACCCTGACGGGCGCCGCGCTGCGCGCGTCACGGGAGGCGCTGGCCGCGCTCGACGAGGCCGCCGCCGACCTGACAGCCGAGCGGGCCGGGGCCGGCGACCGGTACGCCGCCGCCCTGGACGCCGCCACCCGGCTGGACGCCTGGGACGCCGAACGCCGGGTCGACATCGCGCTGGAGGCCCTCGACGCCTGCTCCGACCGGTCCCGTGAGCTGCGGACCCTCTCGGTCGGGCAGCGCTACCGGGTGCGCCTGGCGTGCCTGCTCGGCGCGTACCACGATCTGCTTCTGCTAGACGAACCCACCAACCACCTGGACGCCTCCGGGCTGGCCTTCCTGACCGCCCGCCTGCGCGCCCACCCCGGTGGCATCGCCCTGGTCAGCCACGACCGGCAGCTGCTGCACGACGTCGCCCGCGAGTTCCTGGACCTGGACCCGAGCCGGGACGGCCGGGCCCGGACATACACGGGTGGCTATGACGCATGGCAGCGGGGCCGCCGCCGTGACCGGGAACGATGGCTCCAGGAGTACGACGTGCAGCAGGCCGAGCATCGCCGGCTGGCCGAGGCGGTCGACCGCGCCCGGTCGCGGCTGAGCACCGGCTGGCGTCCGGACAAGGGTGTCGACAAGCACAAACGCCAGTCGCACACGCCGGGCGTGGTGCAGGCGCTCAACCGTGAGCGGGAGGCGCTCGAGGCGCACCGGATCACCGTCCCGCAGCCGCCGCCGGTGCTGCGCTGGCCGGACCTGGACACCCGCAAGGGCGTGCCCCTGCTGCGGGCCGACCGGGTACGCGTGCCGGGCCGCCTGGACACGCCGGTCAGCCTCACCGTCTCCGGTGGTGACCGGCTACTGGTCACCGGCGCCAACGGTGCGGGCAAGTCCACACTGCTGTCGCTGCTGGCAGGGCCGCTGCGGCCGGAGGCGGGCGCCGTCCACCGCTCCGCGGACGCCCGGGTCGCGCTGGTCGCGCAGGAGGTGCCGGACTGGCCGGCCGGCGCGACACCGCATCGGCTGCTCAACGGTGGCGGAACGATGGGCCTGCTCGACGCGGAGGCGCTGCGGACCCCGGTCCGGCTGCTCTCGCAGGGTCAGCAGCGGCGGCTCGACCTGGCCCTTCAGCTGGCGACCCGACCCGACCTGCTGATCTTCGACGAGCCGACCAACCACCTGTCGTCCACACTGGTCGACGAGCTCACCGGGGCCCTGCTGACCACCCCGGCGGCGGTGATCGTCGCGACTCACGACCGCCGGCTGCTCGCCGATCTGTCCACCTGGCCCCGTCTGCACCTGGAGGAATGACCGGGGTGCCGGGGGCCGCTATCGTACTGCGACATGACGGTGCGTGGTGAGTTGATCACCGGAGCGGTGGACCGTGGATGGTCCCATGATCTCGTGATGACAGCGCCCGGGATCATGGGCAGCGAGCTGACCGGCACGGCCACCGGCGCAACGCTCTGGGGCGTACGCCCGATCCGTCATGACCGGTGAGCGGCAGGTCGCCGTCTATCCGGTCGGCATCGGCGAGTACGAGGACCCCGCTCTGGAACGTCTCGCGGTCGACGCCGAGATCGAGCGGATCTGCCGGCTGCTGGCCGTGTTCGGCGGGCGGCACATGCCGTGGCGGGCGCCGATGGGGGAACGCGGCGCCGATGCCGTCGACCGGCGCCTGGCGGAGTGGCGTGACGGTGATCCGGACGGCGACACGATCCTGTACTGGGTCGGCCACGGCTGGTCCAACGACGACAGCGCGGCTCTGGCGCACTGCTTCAGCCCCGCTCATGTCGGCGCGACGGGCCTGCGCCCGGACGTCCTGGCCGAGACGATCGCCGACCGGCAGTCGATGTCGCCCGCGTCGTGGGCCGTGGTGATCGTCGAGGCCTGCCGGTCGGCCCGTTTCGTGGAGCTCGTCGAGTCGTCGCTGGGCCGCATGCCGAACAGCCCCGGCAAGGTTCTGCTGGTCGGCATCTCCGGCGCCGGATCGATCCGGCTCGGCACGTTCGCGGACGCGCTGGCGCACTGTCTGGAGAACACGTTCCGCGCCGAGGAGACCGTCGAGCTGTGGGACCTGGCCCGCGAGCTCGAACGCACCCTGCAGGGCAGCCACGTCGTCCCGCGCCGGCTGGGCGACTCCGCGCTGCGGCGTTCCCTGCCGGCGGTGATCACGCCGCCGGTCACGGTCGACGTCGACGACGAGCTCAAGCGCCTGCTCGCCGACCTTCCCGACGACGTACGCCGGCACTTCCTCACCAAGGCGCAGGGCGGTGAGACCGGTGAGCTGCTCTGGTACTTCGAGGGCCGTGAGTCCGAGCTGACCGGACTCGCGTCCTGGTTGCGGAATGCCCGTTCCGGGATGCTGGTGGTCGCCGGTGAGCCGGGCAGCGGCAAGTCGGCTCTGCTGGGTCAGGCGGTGGCGTTGTCCCGGCCGGACCTCGTCGAGGTGATGACCCGTCAGGGACTGATCGGTCCGGTCACCGACGCCGTCCGGCCGCCTCCGGACGCGTTCGACACCGCGCTGCTCCTGACCGGTCTCACGGCGGTCGACGTCATCGGCCGGATCGCTGCGAACCTCGGACTCGGGCCGGTGCCGATCTCCCCGGGTGCGGTCGGCGACCGGCTGAAGTGGCTGACGAACACGCTGTCGGGCAGGGCCACGACCCTGCTCTTCGACGCTCTCGACGAGGCTCAGGAACCGCTCCTGCTGGCCGGCCGGGTGCTGCCGGCCCTGGCCTCGATACCCGGTGTCCGGGTCATCGTGGGTACCCGGCACTCCACACAGGAGGGCCCCGACCTGCCACCGCCCGCCTCCAACGACCTGATCGAGGCACTCGGCGCGCAGGAGACGATCGAGGTCTCCCGGGACACCGGAGCGGTCCGGCGGTACGTCCGGCGCCGGATCGGGTCGCTGACGCCGGCCACGCCCAAGGTCGCGGAGCGGATCGCCGCCGCGATCGCGAGCCGCCGCCAGCACTTCCTCTACGCCCGCCTCGCGGTGCACGAGATCGCTGCCCGGCCCGAGCTGCTCGAACCGATCTCCGTGGACATGCTCGCCGAGCTGCTCGACGGTGGCCACCGCGGGGTGTTCGCGGCGGCGGTGAAGCGGCTGGCCCAGCTGGATCCGGCCTACCCGGTGCTGTTGCGGGCGCTGAGTCTGGGCCTGGGACGGGGGCTGCCGATCCGGGACGGGATCTGGGAGCTGATCGCCTCGGCGCTGCCGGGCGGGGAGGCGGTCGACGAGCCGGCCATCTCCGGTCTCCTCCGGGACGCGGCGCCGTACCTCATGGTCGACATCGAGGGCGGGCAGAGCGTCTACCGGCTGGCTCACCGGACGTTCCAGGAACATCTGCTGAACCGGTCGGGGACCGACCTGGCCACCCTGCACCGGCGGATCTTCGGTGTCCTGCTGCCCGCCGGGACCCGCAACCCATATGTCGTCCAGCATCTGGCGGGGCACGCCGCCCACGTCGGCCTGGCCGCGTGGGGCCTGCTGGCGTGGCGGCTCGACGTGCTGGACGATCTGGACCCGGCGGGCGTGGTCACCGCGGACTCCGGTGCCGGGGACCAAATGCTGCCCCAGGCCGTAGCGGCGGTCCAGGCGGCCCAGAGCACCCTGCTGTCGGCTGACCGTTCGCTGCGCCGGGTCCTGCGGCAGCTGGCCATGGCGCGGAACTTCGGCGTCACGGACTTCCGCGGCGAACCGGTTCGCGCCGACTTCTGGCACCTGCGCTGGGCGGCCCTGACGACCCACCCGCGGCACGTCGTCCTGCACGGCCACGAGGGGGCGGTACGGGCGCTCGGCGCCTTCGGGGCCGGTGGCCGGCCGCTGCTGGCCTCGGCCGGCGACGATCAGACCCTGCGTGTCTGGGACCCGCAGACGGGCGTCGAACTCGGGAGGCTCACCGGCCACATCGGACCGGTGAACGCGCTGATCGGACTGCATACGAAGCTTCTCGCCTCGGCCGGCGCCGACGGTACCGTCCGGCTGTGGGATCCGGTGCGCGGCACGGAACGGCGCAGGCTGTCCGGTCATGAGGGGCCGGTCCTCGCCCTGGCCGAGCTCTCTCATCGGGTGCTCGCCTCGGCCGGCGCGGACGGCACGGTCCGCTTGTGGGATCCCGTCACGGGTGAGGCGATCCGGGTGCTGCGTGGTCACGCCGGAGCCGTCCGGGCGCTGACCGCGCTTTCCGGGAGCGGCCTCGTCACGGCGGGACAGGACGGCACCATCCGATTCTGGAACGGTCTAGACGGCACCGAGAACCACAAACCCATCACGGCCATGGGGGTACGAGACATCGCGGCGCTGCCCGCTGCGGGCGGTGCCACGCTGATCGCGGCGGTGGGACGGTTCGACGGCGTCCGGGTGTGGGACCCCGGCACCGGCGCCGAGCTGGAGTGGTGGCGCGACCACCTCGGCGACGGTCACGCCCTGGCGGTGCTACGGCAGGACGGGCGCACGATGCTCGCCTCGGGCGGCGCGGACCGGACGGTGGTCCTCCGGCGCCTGTCCGGCGGGGCGTCGGGTGTCATGACCGGGCACACCGGTTCGATCGACTCGCTGGCGGTCCTGCCGATCCGCTACAACCGGCCGATGCTCGCCTCGGCGGGCGGTGACCGGACGATCCGCCTCTGGAAACCCCGCGTCACCGACGGTGAGTCGGACCCGCTGGAACGACCGAACGCGATCAGCGCCCTGGCGATGATCCCGGCCGGCGGGCGGGACCTGGCCGTCTCGGCCGGCGCCGCGGGTGTCCTGCGTCAGTGGGACCCGGAGACGGGGGAGGCCGGGCGGGCCGGCGGCGAGGTGGGGCTGAACCCGGTGATGACCGTACTGGCCGGACCCGGGGGCCACGCGATGGTTGCCGCGGCCGGCACGGAGGAGGACATGCCGGTACGGCTGTGGGCTCCCGCCTCCGGCCGGATGATCGGCGAGCTCCAGGGGCCCGGTGGTGCGGTCACGGCTCTCGCGGCCGTTTCCGGGGCCCCCGGTCACAGCCGGCTGGCCGTGGCGTACGGGTCAGTCGTGCGGATCTGGGATCCGGCCACGGGCGCGGCCGTCGCGGAGCTGACCGGCGGCCCGCCGAACTCCGGCGGCGACGTGATCCGGGCGATGGCGGCGGTCACCGGCCGGGACGGGCGGACCCTGCTCGCGACCGCCGGCCGGCGGGGCGAGGTGTGCTGGCAGGACCTCGATGACGGATCAGTGGTCGCCGGCACCGGGGAGAACCGCGGCGACGGCGTCCGGGTCCTGACGGCCCTGCCCACGACCGGGAAGGGAGCCGTCCTGGCCGCAGGGGGCGACGGCGGTGTGATCCGGCTGTGGAACACCGGGAACGGGCGGCTGATCGCCGAGCTGGCCGATGACGCCGGCCGGATCACCGCGATGACGCTGGTGCCCGGTACCGGCGGGCGCGTCCTGCTCGCGGCGGCGAGCGGGGACGGTGTGGTGCGGCTGTGGGATCCCCTGCAACGGAGACTGCTGGCAAGCCTGCCGTGCGACTTCGGCCTCAACGCGCTCGCCTGGGCCGGTGGCTGCCTGCTCGTCGCGGGCGACGACGGGATGCTCGCCGCCCGGTTCCGGCTGATGGACCAGCTCAGACGTGATAGCCGCTGACGGCGCTGCCGAGGCGCTGGGCCATGCCGGCCAGTTCGGAGGCGGTGGTACGGGCCTCGTCGGCGCTCTGGGTGGTCTGGTTGGCGGTGGTGGCGACGTTGGTGATGTCGGCGGCGATCGTTCCGGAGCCGTTGGCGGCCTGGGCCACGTTGCGGCCCATCTCGCCGGTGGTGGCCGTCTGTTCCTCGACGGCGGCGGCGATCGTGGTGGCGTAGTCGTTGATCTGCGCGATCACGTGGCCGATGTCGCCGATCGCGGCGACCGCCGCGTCGGTGTCGGACTGGATGGCGGCGATCCGGTTGCTGATGTCCTCGGTGGCGCGGGCGGTCTCCTGAGCCAGGTCCTTGACCTCGGACGCGACGACCGCGAAGCCCTTGCCGGACTCGCCGGCGCGGGCCGCCTCGATGGTGGCGTTGAGGGCGAGCAGGTTGGTCTGCTCGGCAATGCTGGTGATCGCGTTGATCACCTCGGTGATCTCGGCGCTGGCCTGACCGAGCTTCGCCATCGTGTCGCTGGTGCGCTGAGCCGCGGTGGTGGCAGTCCCGGCGACCTGGGCGGCGTCGCCGGCGCTGGTGGCGATCTCGCGGATGGAGGCGCTCATCTCCTCGGTGCCGGCGGCGACGGTCTGCACGTTGGAGGAGATGACCTCGGCCGCAGCGGAGACCGAGCCGGCCTGGTCGGCGGTGGTCTGCGCGGAGCGGGTCAGCTCCTCGGCGATGCTGGACAGCCGGTCGGACGTGGCGGCCAGGGCCTGGGCGTCGTCGCGCACGTGCCGCACCGTGGTGGCGACCGTCGACGCCGTGCTGTTGAGCGCCTTGGCCAGCACGCCGATCTCGTCGGTGCCGTTGATCCGGGCGCGGGCGGTCAGGTCGCCGTCGTCGATGTGGCGCAGCACGTCCACGCAGTGCGCCATCGGCCGGGTGATGCCCCGGGCGAACAGGATCGCGACGCCCACGCCGATCAGCAGGACGATGACGATGGCGACGACGACGATGGTGCGGCCGCTGTGATAGGCGGCCTCGGCGTCGTCGTGGGCGGCGGTGGCCTGGGCGATCGTCGTCTCGGACAGCGCGATGACGGCCTCGCGCATCTCGGTGATCAGCGGCTGGACCTCGTTCTGCCGGACGGCGAGCGCCTGGGCCAGCCGACCGTCGGCGGCCAGGGGGAAAACCCGATCCAAGGCGATGGACCGATACTTCTCCCAGGCGCTGCCGAACCGGTCCAGGCTGGCCCGTTCGGCATCGGTGACCATGTCCATGAGGTCGGCGGACTGCTCGGCGACGTTGGTCACCTCGGCGTCGAAGTCCTGTTTCTCGGGGGCGCGGCTGGCGGCGTCGTCTGCCAGCAGGTACCCCAGGAAGCTGATCCGGGCACGGTTGAAGGACGAGCGAAGGTCGGCGACGGTCTGCGTCTTGAGAGTCTGCCGATACTCCTGCTCGCTGTTGTCCGCCAGGTCGGACATCTGGCTGAGCGCGAAGACCCCCACCGCGCCGCCCAGAGTGGCCACCAGCATCACGACCACAAGGATCTTGTTGCCGATCCTCACGTTGCCGGCGAGCCGGGCGGCCGATCGTACGGGCTCGCTCATGACGTCGTCCCCTCTCGTCTGGGATCCACCCCGGAAGGAATCATTGCCGGTGAGAAACGCTCGTGCTGTGGGTTTCCGACATGACGGGGCGGTTGTGGCTGGTGGATTCCGACATGGATGAGGGCCGTGTGTGACTCGTAGGGTGTGCGGCATGCCGAGCGAGCTCGAGTACCTGGACCTGCTCGCCCGTGAGGCGGCGCTGATCGAGTTCGAGCGGCCGGTGCTGGCGGCCCGCACCGCGGGCGCGTCCGGCGACCGTCTCGACGAGCTGGAGCAGGCGAAACTGTCCGCGCTGAGGGTACGGGCGCTGCTGGAGCGCCGCCGCCGGCGTGAGGAGGAGCTGTCCGCCCTCTACGACACGGCAGGCGACCTGGCCGGGCTGCGTGACGTGGACGCGGTGCTGCGGGCCATCGTGCACCGGGTCCGGACGCTGCTCAACGTGGATGTCTCCTACATGACGCTCAACGACGCCGAGCGCGGGGACACGTACATGCGGATCACCGACGGCTCGGTGGCGGCCAGTTTCCAGACGCTGCGGCTGCCGCCCGGCGCGGGTCTCGGCGGGCTGGTGGCGCTGACCGGGGCGCCGTACGCGACGGCGAACTACCCGACCGATCCGCGGTTCCGTCACACCCACGACATCGACGAGGGAGTCGGTGACGAGGGGCTCGTGGCGATCCTGGGTGTGCCGATGCGGCTGGGATCGGCGGTGATCGGGGTGCTGTTCGCGGCGAACCGGGCCGAGCGCCCGTTCGGCCGGGAGGAGGTCGCTCTGCTGTCCTCGCTGGCGGCGCATGCGGCCGTCGCCCTCGACACGGCCCGCCTGCTCAGCGAGACGCAGACCGCATTGGCCGAGCTGTCCGCCGCGAACCAGGTGATCCGGGCGCACAGCGCCTCGGTCGAGCGGGCCGCGGCCGCCCACGACCGGATGACCGCCGTCGTGCTGCGCGGCGGAGGGGTCGAGGACGTCGCCGCCGACCTGGTCGGCGTGCTGCAGGGAGCGCTGCTGGTGATCGACGCCGACGGCCGCGCGCTGACCACGGCGCGTACCCCGGACAGCCCCGCCGGCCTGCCGGAACCGGCCGGGGCCACGGTCGAGGAGGCGGTCGCCGCGTCCCGTGGTGAGGGCCGCAGCGTCCGGCGCGGTGATCTGGTGATCGCGGCGGTGGTGGCCGGCGCCGACAACCTGGGCGCCCTGGTGTTCCGTCCCGGCAATCCGCTGACCGACGCCGACCAGCGGATCCTGGAACGGGCCGCGCAGGTGACCGCGTTGCTGCTGCTGTTCCGGCGGACCGTCGCCGACGCCGAGGCCCAGGTGCGCGGCGACCTGCTGGACGACCTGATCAGCCGCCCGGTCCGCGATCCCGAGGCGGTCCGCTCCCGGGCCGCCCGCCTCGGCCTGGACATCGAGGCCCCGTGGGTGGTGGTGACCGCCGGGGACGACACCGGCGACGGCCTCGGCCAGCGTGCCGCGTCGTGGGCGCGGACGTTCGCGGCCGGCCGCCGCGGCCTGGCGATGCCCCGCGACGGGCGCGTCGCGCTGCTGCTGCCCGGCGCCGACCCGGCCGGGACCGCCCGGCTGGTGGCCCGCGAGCTGAGCCGGACGCTGGGCCGCCCGGTCACGGCGGGCGGTGCCGGTCCGGCGCGAGGGGCGGCGGCGGTGGCCGGCGGCTACCGGGAGGCCGACCAGTGCCTGAGCGCGCTGATCACCCTGGGCCGGTCCGGCAGCGGTGCGGGTGCCGCCGATCTCGGGTACGTGGGCCTGCTGCTCGGCGACCGCCGCGACGTCGCCGGGTTCGTCGGCGGGGTGGCCGGGCCTGTCATCGACTACGACGCCCGCCGGGGCACCGCGCTGATCCGCACCCTGGAGGCGTACTTCGAGGCCGGCGGTGGCCTGGCCCGCGCTGCCGAGACCCTGCACGTGCACGTCAACACGGTCACCCAGCGGCTGGACCGGGTGGCGCAGCTGCTCGGCGAGGACTGGCAGAGCCCGGACCGGGCGCTCGATCTTCAGCTGGCGTTACGGCTGCACCGGTTGCGCGGCCCCCTGGGTGACGCCACCACCTGAACGGTCCTCAATGTGTGGCCCCGCTCCATGGGTTCACCACCGGTCCCGGCCGTAGCGTCCGGCGTACCACCGAAATCTGTGAATCCCCGGAAGGACCGCCATGGCCACGATCGCCACCGAACGTGCCGGAATAGTCAAGGTCGTCTTCGCGTCGCTGGTCGGTACCGCCGTGGAGTGGTACGACTTCTTCCTCTACGGTTCGGCCGCCGCCCTCGTCTTCGGCACCCTGTTCTTCCCCTCGTCGGATCCGGTCACCGGCACCCTGCTGGCTTTCGGCACGTACGCCCTCGGCTTCGTCGCCCGCCCGCTCGGCGGCATCGTGTTCGGACACTTCGGCGATCGGGTGGGACGCAAGAAGATGCTGGTCGTGTCGCTCATGGTGATGGGCGTGGCCACCGTCGCGATCGGACTGCTGCCCACGTACGCGACGATCGGTGTCGCCGCGCCGATCCTGCTGCTGACCTGCCGCCTCGCGCAGGGTTTCGCGGTCGGCGGGGAGTGGGGCGGCGCCGTGCTGATGGCAGCCGAGCACGGCGACGACGCGCGCCGCGGGTTCTGGTCGTCGTGGCCGCAGGCCGGCGTGGCGCTGGGCAACCTGCTCGCCACCGGGGTGCTGTGGGTGCTGGCGCTGGTGCAGTCGGACGAGGCGTTCAAGTCCTGGGGGTGGCGGATCCCGTTCCTGCTCAGCGCGGTGCTCGTGCTGGTCGGGCTCTGGGTGCGGATGACGGTCGAGGAGTCGCCGGTCTTCAAGGAGACCCAGGCGCTGCTCAAGGACCGCCGGCCCGACCACCAGCCGCTGCTCGAGGTGCTCCGCCGCTATCCGCGTGAGGTGCTGCTGGCGATGGGCATGCGGCTGGCCGAGAACATCGGGTACTACCTGGTGACGGTCATCTCGATCACCTACCTGACGACGTACGCCGGCACGTCGGCGGACAAGGGCATGATCCTGACCGCGCTGCTGATCGGTTCGGCCGTGCAGTTCGTCGTCATCCCGCTGATCGGGGCGGTGTCCGACCGGGTCGGGCGCCGACCGCTCTATCTGACCGGTGCGGTCGGGCTCGCGATCTGGATGTACGTCTTCTTCGGACTGCTGGAGAGCCGCTCCGAGCCGAAGATCATCCTCGCGGTGCTGGTCGGGCTGGTGCTGCACGCCCTGATGTACGCGCCGCAGGCGGCCTTCTTCTCCGAGCTGTTCGGCACCTCGGTCCGCTACACCGGCGCGTCGGTCGGCTACCAGCTGGCGTCGATCCTGGCCGGGGCGCTCGCGCCGATCATCGCGCTCAAGCTGCTCGGTGACGTGACCGACCCGAACCCGACCGCGGTGGCGATCTACATGACGGTCGCCTCGGTGCTCACCGTCGTGGCGGTGCTGCTGGCGAAGGAGACCGCGCGCACGTCGCTGAAGCACGACCGCACTCTCGACGAGGCCGCCGACTGACCTGCGGCGGATGGGGTCACGCCGGGGCCGCTCCTCTGTCATCATCTCCGGCGTGATTCGCCTCTACTCGCTGTTCGCGCTGATCGACCTCGTGTTGATCATCGCCGCGTTGATTTCCTGCCTGTCCGCCGAGGAGCACGAGATCCGGGCCTTGCCGCGGATCGTCTGGGTGATCCTCATCCTGCTCTTCTCGCCGATCGGCCCGATCGCGTGGTTCGTGGCCGGTCGTCCGGCCCGTCCGATCAAGCTCAGCAACGGCCAGGTCTGGCAGCCGGGCGGCGGCTTCCCGGAGAACCAGCGGCCCCGGCCCACCGCGCCCGACGACGACCCCGAGTTCCTCCGTGGCATCGCCGACCGCCAGAAGAAGGAGGACGACGACATGATGAGGAAGTGGGAGGCCGACCTGCGCCGCCGCGAGGAGGACCTGCGCCGCCGGGAGGACGGCGAGAAGGAGTAATCGCGCACCCGGGCGGCGACGAGCCGTTCCGGGAACGCCGCCCGGAACGGAACCGCATCGATGGCCATTGATCATGCACCGGCGTAGGTTGACAACGGAAACCTACTGAAGGAGGCCGCGCCGATGACGCTCCGTGACAAACCTCCGTTCCGGGCCGACCACGTCGGCAGTCTGCTCCGGCCACCGCGGCTGCTCAAGGCCCGTGAGCAGCGCGCCCTCGGCGAGATCAGCGCCGACGAGCTGCGCGCCGTCGAGGACGACGCGATCCGCGAGGTCGTCCGGATGCAGCGCGACGTGGGACTGCGCTCGGCCACCGACGGTGAGTTCCGGCGCACCTCCTGGCACATGGACTTCATCTACCGGCTCGGCGGGATCCGGCCGACCGACGAGAAGATTCAGGTGCATTTCCGCAACGAGAACGGCGAGCTCGACTTCGAATCGGCAGCGCTCGCCGTCGACGGGCCGATCGGCCTGCGGGAGACGATCTTCGGGACCGACTTCGAATACCTCGCGGGGCTCGTCGGGGACGGCGTCACCGCGAAACTCACGATTCCGTCGCCGAGCATGGTCCACTACCGGGGCGGGCGGGCCGCCATCGATCCGGCCGTCTACCCGGAGGAGGAACGGTTCTGGGCCGACCTCAGTGCCGCCTACGCCGAGCAGGTACGCCGGGTCGCGGCGCTCGGCTGCCGCTATCTGCAGCTCGACGACACCAGCCTCGCGTACCTCAACGACCCGGCGCAGCGGCGGCTGCTCACCGATCGCGGCGACGACGCCGAACACCAGCATCTGCGCTACATCCGCCAGATCAACGCGGCGATCGCCGGGCGCCCGGACGGGCTCAACGTCACCACCCACATGTGCCGCGGCAACTTCCGGTCCTCGTGGGCGGCCGAGGGCGGGTACGACTTCGTGGCCGAGGCCCTGTTCAGCGAGCTTGCGGTCGACGGCTTCTTCCTCGAGTACGACGACAACCGCTCCGGCGGGTTCGCGCCGCTGCGGTTCGTGCCGCCCGGCAAGACGGTCGTGCTCGGGCTGGTCACCACGAAACGCGGCACCCTCGAATCGAAGGACGACCTGAAACGGCGCATCGACGAGGCGGCCCGCTACGTGCCGCTGGAGCAGCTCTGCCTGTCGCCGCAGTGCGGGTTCTCCTCCACGGTCGAGGGCAACGTCCTGACGTACGACGAGCAGGTCGCCAAACTCAGCCTGATCGCCGAGACCGCCGCCGAGGTCTGGGGATAGCCGGAGTCGACGTCGGCCGGCGTGCCCGGGTCACTCGGGTGAAAGTCAGCGATCGCTAGGCTGGCGGCATGAGTGATCGCCCGCTGACCCTGATGGCCGTGCACGCGCACCCTGACGACGAGGCGTCGAGCACCGGCGGGGTTCTCGCCCGCTATGCCGCGGAAGGCGTCACGACCATCGTGGTGACCTGTACCGACGGGCGTTGTGGCGACGGACCGGACGGGGTCAAGCCGGGAGAACCCGGCCATGACCCGGAGGCGGTGGTCGCGGTCCGCCGCCGCGAGCTGGAGAGCAGCTGTGCCACCCTGAAGGTGAGCCACCTGGAGACCCTCGGCTATCAGGACTCCGGGATGATGGGCTGGGACACCAACGACGCGCCCGGCTCCTTCTGGTCGGCGCCGGTGCCCGAGGCGGCCGCCCGGCTCGCCGCGCTGATCGAACGCCACCGGCCGGACGTGGTGGTCACCTACGACGAGAACGGCGGCTACGGCCACCCCGACCACATCCAGGTGCACCGGGTCACGATGGCTGCGGTCGACCTGGCGGGCAGCGTGGCGAAGGTCTATTGGAGCGTCATCCCGCGCTCGGCGATGGAGGACATCGGCGCCCGGATGCGCGCGGCAGGGATCGGTCCCTCCGCGGAGGAGATGGCCGAGATGCCGCCGATGGGGATGCCGGACGACCAGATCACCACCTGGGTCGGCGTCCGCGACGTGGTCGACCAGAAGTTCGACGCGCTTGCCGCACACGGCAGCCAGAGCGACGGCGCGTTCTTCCTCGGGTTCGGCAGGGAGGCCTTCGCCGAGATGATGGGCACCGAGTGCTTCCTGCGGGTCCGCGACACCACCGGTGCGCCGCTGCCGGAACGGGACCTCTTCGCCGGGCTTCGGTGAACTAGGGATCGAGGGGACCCTGACCACCGCCGACGGCAGCGCCCCGGTCGCCGGCGCGCGCCTGCAGATCACGGCCTGTTCCGGCACACCCGGCTATCTGCTCCCGGAGGCCGTCACCGACGAGTCCGGCCACTACCGGCTCGAGCCGCTGCCGGCCGGTCGCTACCGGATCGGCTTCTACTTCGCCGACACCGGAGACCAGCTGTGGGCCCCGCACAAGACCCGCGAGACCGCCGTCTCCCCGGCCCCTGGGCGACCATCACCACGGGCGCCCTGACCGCCATCACCGTCACCGAGCGCTGAAGCGTCACTCCGATCACGGTCGCACGTCGGGGAAACGTACCGGCCGTCGCTGGATACCCGCCGGACCGGCCGCCGCGTGGCGGCGGCCGCTCATCCGGCAGTACGGGGATCCGTCGTGACGGGCGGCCGGGCTCCGGTGAGGGCCTCGCCGACGGCGGCCAGTAGTTCCACGGCGGTGAACGGCTTCTGGACCATCCGGGTGGTGGCGGGGATGTCGTAGCGGGACCGGAGTTCGGCCTCGCTGTATCCGGACATGAACAGCACCCGCAGGCCGGGATGGCGTTGCACGAGCCGGTCCGCCACGGCCGGGCCGGAGCGGCCGGGCAGCACCACGTCGGTGATCAGCAGGGCCACGCCGGTCAGGTCGGTTCCGGTCACGGCGTCCTCGCCGGCCGCGACGGTGTCGTAACCGTTCTCCCGCAGGATCCGGACCACCAGATCCCGTACATAATCCTCGTCCTCGATGACCAGCACCCGCTGACCGGCGCCGCCCGGTCGCGCGCACGGTTCGGGATCCGGGCGGCAGGACTCCGGTGCCCCGGCGGCATAGGGAAGCAGGATGCGGAACGTCGTGCCGGTGCCGAGGACCGACTCGACGCTGATGTGACCCCCGGCGTCGCCGACGACGCCGTAGACGGTGGACAGCCCGAGGCCGGTGCCGCGATCGGCCGGTTTGGTGGTGAAGAACGGTTCGAAGAGGCGGTCGCGGACCTCGGCGGTCATCCCGGTTCCGGTGTCGCTCACGATGAGCCGGGCGTAGCGGCCGGGCGGCAGCGGTACGGCAGGCTCGTCCCGGATATCGCAGCAGTCGGTCTCGACCATGACGACACCGCCGCCGGGCATCGCGTCGCGGGCGTTGATGACCAGGTTGAGCAGGATCTGATCGAGGCGGCCGCGGTTGGCCCGGACCGGGACGGCGGCCTGACGCGGACGGCAGACCAGTCGGATGCCGGCGCCGATCGTGCGGGCCAGCAGCTCGCCGGAGCCGGTGACCACCTCGTTGAGATCGACCACGTCGACCTGGGTGGGTTCCTGTTTGGCGAACAGCAGCAGCTGCCCGGTGAGGGAACGGGCCCGGCCGGCGGCGTCCCGGATCCGGGACAGATCAGCGGCCGCGTCGCCGGTGACCTCGTCGGCCAGGAAGTCGGCGTAGTTCAGGATGATCGCGAGCAGGTTGTTGAAGTCGTGCGCCACACCGCCGGCGAGGTGGCCGAGGCTCTCCAGCCGGGCGGCCCGGATCGAGCGTTCGGCGGCCCGCCGCTCCTCGGCCTCCCGGCGTTTGCGCTCGGTGACGTCGCGTTCGGTGGCGGCCGCGGCGACGACCCGGCCGTGCCGGTCCCGGATCGGCGAGACCGTGACCGACACCAGGAACGGCGTGCCGTCGCGGTGCACCCGCCGGGTCTCGTCGAGGACGATCTGCCCGCCGCCGGCCAGGACAGCGAGGGCATGCTCCAGGGCGTCGCCACGGTCGGCGGGGAGCAGGTCACCGAACGGGCGGCCCAGCACCTCGTCGGCGGCCCATCCGTACAGGCGTTCCGCCCCCTTGTTCCAGACGGTCAGGGTGCCGTCGAGGGTGCAGGCGATGATCGCGTCGGCGGACTGTTCGGCGACGGCGGCGAGCATCTCCCGCTCGGGGGCGTCGTCGCCGGGCGCGGGCCGGAGGCGCCCGGCGAGCCAGCCGAGCAGGCCGGCGCCGGCGATGGCCACGGCGGTTGCCGCGCCGCCTCTCGGAAGCATGATCATCGGACCACCTTCCCGCTCCGCCTGGCCGGATACCGGTACGGTAGTCCCCGTTCTGACCGATGTCTGGAGAATGTCCGGCTGTGGCGCGGATCGCTGTCTCGCGGCCGCGCCACAGCGATCCGCGCCACAGCCGGGACGTCAGGCGACGGCGCGGATCGCGGCGGCCACCCCCGTCAGACGTGACGACGGGATCCCGGCCAGGTTGATGCGGCCGGACGGCAGCCCGTACACCCCATGGTCGGAACGCAGGCTCCGCATCGCCGCCGGGTCCAGGGGAAGGGTGAGGAACATGCCGCGCTGATCGCCGAGACCGGCGAAGCCGGTGAGCGCGGCCAGGCCGTCGCGCAGGCCGCCGAGGCGCTGTCGCATGGATTCCAGCTCGGCCCGCCAGCGGACGGTCAGCGCCGGATCGGTGAGGATCTCCTCCACGATCGCGGCGCCGTGCGCCGGTGGCTGCGAATAGCTGGCCCGGGCGATGTTCTCCAGCAGGGTACGCGCCTGCTCGCGCCGCCCCGCGTCGTCGCCCAGGACGAACGCGCACCCGGTCCGCTCGCTGTAGAGACCCCACGCCTTCGACCCGCTCACCGCCACGACCGCGTCCGGGACGTCCCGCAGCAGCCGGCGCATCCCCTCCAGATCCTCGTCGAGGCCGTCGCCGAGCCCGAAATAGGCCTGGTCGACGAAGGGCACCACACCACGCCGGGCGAGTGCCGCGGCCAGCCGGTCCCAGAGGGCGGGCGGCATGCTCAGCCCGGTCGGGTTGTGGCAGCAGCCCTGCAGCAGCAGCACGTCACCGGGCCGTGCCGCGTCCACGGCCGCCAGCATCGCCGAGCCGTCCGGGGTGACCCGATGGAGTTCCGTGCGCAGACCGGCCGCCGCCAGGATCGCCGGATGGTTGACGTAGGCGGGCGTGCCCAGCAGCACGGTCCGGTCCGGCCCGGTGGCCGCCAGCAGCTCGGCGAGCAGGCGCAACGCGCCCGTACCGGCGACCGTCTGGACCCCCGCGGCCCGCGCCGACAGCCTTGCGTCGGCGAACAGCAGCGCCGACATCGTCTCCAGGAAACGTTCGTTGCCGGCCGGGCCGACGTAGGCCTTCGACGGCGACCGGCGCGCCAGCCGTAGTTCGGCGGTGCGGACCGCGTCCATCACCGGAGCGGTGCCGGAGTCGTCCCGGTAGACACCGACGAGCAGGTCGAGGACGTCCGGCCGGGCATCACGTGCGCAGTCGGCCGTCAGCTGCCAGAGCGGGTCGGTCGTGGTGCGGGGACTGGTCAGCAGCATGAGCGGCGGTTCCTTCAGATCGAGCCGGCATCAGGTTGAAGGCGACGACACCGGCGATGACCAGGACGAACCCCGGAATCCCGGTGAACGGTTCGCCGAACAGGGGCAAGGCGGCCAACGCGGTGACGACCGGGCTCAGCGCACCCAGGCTCGCGGCGGTGCGACTGCCCAGACGGCGGATCGCGATCGGATAGCAGAGCGCGGCCAGCACGCCCACCCCGGCACCCTGCGTCACCAGGTAGAGCAGGACGTCACCGGCGGCGGCGGTTGCGTGGATCAGGTTCGAATCGGCCGCGCCGGTCATGATCGACAGGGCGGACACCAGGGCCGACGGCAGGCAGAGCGCGATGACCGTACCCACCGGATCGAGAACGGTGACCCGCAGCGACATGGTGTAGACCGCCCAGAAGGCGCCCGCCAGGATCAGCACGAGAGTGCCGGTGCCGGCCGGCCGGCCGCCGGCGAGCGCGACGCCCGCGAGGATTCCGGTGAGTGCGGCCACTTGCGGCCTACTGATCTTCGAACCCCTGATGCGGTACGCGAGAAGCGCCACGAAGATCGGGACGGTACCCGGAATGACGAGCCCCACGAGCGCCGCACTGGTCAGGCGCCCACCGGCCGCGGCCACCAGGAAGAAAGGAAGTCCCGCCCCGGCACACATCCCCGCCAGGACCGTCGGCCGTTCGCCGCGCAACCGCCGCAGCGTGCCCGGGATCCAGGGACTGAGCAGCAGCAACGGCGTGACGAAGCGGATCAGCGCGGCGTCCATCGTGGTCAGTGAGGACGTGCCGATCCCGCGGATGCCGAGCGCGAACGCCGCCCACACCGCGACGGTCACCGCCATCGCGGCAAGTCCTCTTCGCATATGTGGAACGCTAGGCCGTCAGTCGGGGCAGCCGATTGCTAATTCATGCGTGATCGGTAGCCGCTTTGGCAGAATCTGCCACATGAGAGACCTGGACGACATCGACCGCCGGATCCTGCTCGAGTTGCAGCGCGACGGCCGGATCAGCAACCAGGAGCTCGCCGACCGGGTAGGGCTGTCCCCGTCACCGTGTCTGCGCCGGGTCCGGCTGCTGGAGGAGTCCGGGGTGATCGCCGGCTACCGGGCCGTCGTCGACCAGGAGGCGGTGGGCCTGCCGATCACTGCGTTCGTCCGGATCACCCTCGAGACCCACGGCCAGGACGTCGTCGAACGGGTCGAGGCACGGATCCGGCAGACCGCCGAGATCGTCGAGGCCTACCTGCTCGCCGGTGACCAGGACTATCTGCTCAAGGTCACGATCGATTCGTTCTCGTCGTACGAGACGTTCGTGCGGACCCGGCTGCGGACCATCCCCGGCCTGGCCTCGATCGAGACGACGTTCGCCTTCGGAGTGACCAAACAGGTCTCCCCGCTGCCGGCCTGACCAGCACCCGCCGGCACAGGTGGACGGCCAGGGCACCGGTCGCGCCAGCGCCGCCCGGCAAGCGTCGACCCGGCCACGAGCAGCGGGGCCAGCACGAGTTTCAGCAGCAGCGTCACCGGACACCAGGGCAGGGCCGCCGGGGTGACTTCGGTGGCTACCGTGCGTCGGATGTGGAGTCGCGTGCGTGTCCGGCTGAGCCCGGTGTGGTCGCCCGTCCTCGTGGTCGTTCTCGCGGCCGCCTTCGTCGTCGCGCCACCGCTGATCGCGGGGATCGGGCCGTCCGGTGGCTTCGCCGGGGAGGCCGGGCTCCGGGACGCCTTCGGTGCGGCCTTCGGTGGCTACTGGCGCTCCGGTGGTCCGGCGTTCACCCCGGATCTGGACGGCGTCGTCGACTACTGGCTGCGCTATCACCTGGTCAAGGCGGTGACCGCCGGAGCGCTGCTGCTCGTGCTGACCGTTCTCGGAGTCCGGCTGTGGCGGGCCTTCGCCCGGGCCGGCCGGCTCGGCGTGCCACGGCAGGCGGCCCTGGCGTCGGCGGGTGTGCTGGTCACCCTGCTCGCGCTGTTCTCGCTGGCCCTGGTGATGGCGAACGTGCAGGGCATGGTGACGCCGTTCGCCTCGCTGCTGCCGATGCTGGTCGACGGCTCACCGGGCGGGCCGGCGGCCGTGACGCTGGAACAGGTCCGTCAGGGATTGGCCGGCGACGGGCCGGCGCCGGCCGCGCTCACGGTCCTGGTCGACGACTTCACCCGCTATCACATCGCGATGGCGGTGATCGCCACGGTGGTGGCGGCCGGGCTCGCCGTCGCCGGGGTGCTGCTGTGGCGGCGGTTCGCGGCGACACCCCGGCCGGACCGGTGGGCACGTCGGGTGCTGGCCTCGTACGGTGTGCTCGCGTCGCTGTTGCCGCTGCTGGCGGGTGTCATCGCGGTGGCGAACACGACGACGGCGCTCGATCCGGTGCCCGCGCTGGCGGCCTTCTTCGAGGGCGGCTGGTGACCGGTGTCCGACCCGTACCCGTGGGTGCGGGTCAGCGAGGCGGGCGGGATGACCCTCTACGGCGGCTGACGCTGATCGTCTCCGACGGGGCGATCGAGCACGTCTTCCACCCGATCAGCGAGCCGGCCTCCCACGCCGCCCAGGTCGTGGACTGGCTGAGAGGCCGGCGTCGCGAGGATCAGTGGGCGATCGGGCAGCCGCCGGTCAGCTTGCCGAGGAACGCGTTCGGGTCGTAGTAGTGCTCGACCTCGAGCAGCTTGAGGTCGTCGTTCACCTTGGCGACGCTCATGCCGTACATCTCGATGGTTTTGCCGTCGGGCTGGTAGCCGTGGTACTCGCCCTCGAAGGCGCCCCAGTGCCGCCACTTGAAGGTGACCACCGGAGGCGGGCTGAGGACCTCGAGGACCTCCCAGTAGAAGCCGTTCGGGAACGCGCCGTGGAAGATGTCGTGCTGGCTGTCGAACGACTCCTTGCCCACCCGGTAGAAGGGCGAGTCGCCGATGAGCACGTTGTACGAGCCCTGGTCGGCGATGTCCTGCGCCGATGCCCAGCCGCCGCCGTTGATGTTGGTGCGGAAGTGCTCGCTGACCATCGAGACCCAGGTCGCCGGGTCCTTCTTGTGTGAGACCTCCATCTCGAAGACCTGCACGATCGACTCGACGATCGCCTCCAATGAACCCGGGGCGTGGTCGGTGGTGCGCTGTTCGGGCATCACGATGTGTGACAGGTGGTAGTCCGGGGTGCCGTGGCGGAACTCGGACGGGTCGGCGGCCTCGATCACGGCGTCACGGCCCTGCAGCCACAGCGGCGTCTCAGACAAGACTGGGGTGTCCTTCCAGCGAGGGGCAGGGGGTGTCGACGTGTTGCGCTTTGGTTACCCCCCGTAGTTCCAAAAGCGGTGATCACCATATCCACGTTGGACCTGCGCGAAAAGACCCCATTGGTTAACACCTATTTGCAGAAAGACTTATGTATTAACGTCCGACAAAATCAAATGCGGATACGCATCTCGGGGCGCCGGTGAACTCTCCGTGACACGCCGAGCATCACCTACAAAACCTGTGGGGTTTGTGGTTTGCTGGGGGCAGTCTCACACCCCCGGAGGGCGCGATGCCGGACCACTGTACCGAGCGGCCATCGATCGCGGCGGCACCGCGATGACCAGCACCGTCACCCGCAGCGCCCCGGGTCTGGACGCTGATCCCGGCACTGTCGCGATCATCGGTGGCGGAGCGAGCGGAGTGCTCACCGCCCGCGCGATCGCGCGGGATTCCGCATGGCGGACAGTCCTGATCTCGCCGGAGAGCCGGCCCGGCCGGGGAGTCGCCTACGGTGCTGCCGAGCCCTGGCACCTGCTCAACTCCCGCGCCGCCGCGATGAGCGCCGACGCCCGCGACCCCGAGCACCTGCTCCGCTGGTGCCGCGCCCGTGGCCGGGCCGCCGAGCCGACCGATTTCCTGCCCCGGTCCGTCTTCGGTGAATATCTCGCCGACCAGTTCACCCATGCGGATCGGTCCCGGTCGGCGCATCATCGGGCCACCGCCATCGGGGTACGCGCGGGCACGCGCGGCTATCTCGTCACCGACGACTCGGGTACCGAGACGCTCGCCGAGCACGTGGTCCTGGCACTCGGCAACCCGCCGCCGTGCGTGCCGTCCGGGGTGAGCGAGGCCGCCCGCCGGGACGTGGCGTTCGTCGCCGACCCGTGGGCGCCCGGAGCCCTCGACGCGGTACCCGTCGACCAGCCGGTGCTGCTGCTCGGCACCGGCCTAACCGCCGTCGACGTCGCACTGACGCTGACGCGGGGCTCGCGTCGCGTACCCGTCGAGGCTCTTTCCCGCCGTGGCCTCCCGCCGCTGGCCCATCCGGCGCTGCCCGCCGCCCCCGTCGCCCTTGATCTTCCGGCCGGCGCGGCCCTCGCGCCGCTGGTGCGCCGGGTTCGTGCCGCCGTCGAGGCCGGCGCCGACTGGACCGCCGTGGTCGACCACGTGCGCACCCGCGCCGACCACCTGTGGAACACCCTCGATCCGGCCGCGCGCGAACGGTTCCTGCGGCACGCCCAGCGATACTGGGAGGTCCACCGCCACCGGATGGCACCACCCGCGGCCGCCCGCTTCGCCTCCCTGCGTGATCAGGGGTTGCTCCGCCTCCGCGCCGGCCGTCTCGTCTCGATCGAACCGCACCCGGACGGCGGCCTCACCGTCGTCGTCGAGGGCGCCGCGCCGCGTCGCTACGGCGCCGTGATCACCTGCACCGGGCCCGGGCCGCTGCCGTGCTCGGCCGGTCCGCTGCTGGCGGGCCTGCTCACCGACGGCCTGGTCCGCACCGGCCCGCACAACCTCGGCATCGACACCGACGAGAACGGTCAGGCCCGCCCCGGCCTGTGGGTGGTCGGGCCGCTGCGCCGGGGCCGTCTGTGGGAGGCCACGGCCGTCCCGGAGATCCGCGCTCAGGCCGACCGGGTCGCCGCCGCCCTCCCGCACCCCGCCCTGCAGCCCGCGCGCTGACCCCCTGCCGCAACTGCTGCGCACCACCGCATGCCGTGCTCGCACATGCGGGCATTGAAAGAGATTAGTGCTCGCACGTGCCGCGGGTTAGAGTGCTGCCGTGACGGTGTTTCGGATCGGTGAGGCGGCGGAGCTGCTCGGCGTCAGTGCGGACACCGTCCGTCGCTGGATCGACGCGGGGCGATTGCCGGCGGATCGTGACGAGGGCGGCCACCGGATGATCGACGGGGTCGAGCTCGCCGCGTTCGTGCGGGCCAAGGGCAACGACCCCGACGAGCGGTCCGACGAGTCGTCGGCGCGCAACCGGCTGCGCGGCATCGTCACGGCGGTCGTCAAGGACACCGTCATGGCTCAGGTGGACATCCAGTGCGGACCGTTCCGGGTGGTGTCGCTGATGAGCCGGGAAGCCGTCGACGAACTCGATCTCCAGGTCGGGTCGGTCGCCGTGGCAGTGATCAAGTCGACGACGGTGGTCGTGGAGCGATCCAGCCCCGTGTCTCACAAGGGGAGGATCGGTTGAGGATGCGTTTCGCCGTGGCCGCCGGGCTCACGGCCGGGATGGCCCTCGCTGGATGCGGCGGCGGGAAGGCCGGTGAACCGATGGCGTCCGGCAGTGCCGTCACGGGGACGATCACCGTCTTCGCGGCGGCCTCGCTGACCGAGTCGTTCACGACGATCGGCAGGCGGTTCGAGGTGGCGCACCCGGGCACCACGGTCACGTTCAACTTCGCCGGCAGTTCGGCGCTGGCCACACAGATCAACGAGGGCGCGCCCGCTGACGTGTTCGCGGCGGCGTCACCGAAGAACATGCAGGCGGTGACCGACGCCGGCACACCGGCCACGTTCGTGAAGAACCAGCTGGTCATCGTGGTGGCCAAGGGCAACCCGAAAGGCGTCGCCGGGCTCGCCGGCCTGACGAGGCCGGACCTCAAGGTGGCGCTGTGTGCCGAGGCGGTTCCGTGCGGGGCCGCGGCCAGGACGGCGATCGAGGCGTCCGGTGTGAAGGTCACCCCGGTCACGCTGGAACAGGATGTGAAGGCGGCGCTGTCGAAGGTGAAGCTCGGTGAGGTCGACGCGGCCCTGGTCTACCGGACCGACGCGAAGGCGTCGGCGGCCGATGTCGACGCGGTCGAGTTCCCCGAGTCGGCGAAGGCGATCAACGACTATCCGATCGTGGTGCTGAAGACCGCGAAGAACCCGGCCGGTGCGCGGGCGTTCGTCGACTACGTGCTCTCCTCGGAGGCTGCCACGGTTCTCACCGGCGCCGGATTCCAGGCACCCTGAGGATCATGAAGTCGGCGCGCGTACCCGTACCCCTGTTGGTGCCTGCGGTCCTGGGTTTGGTCTTCTTGATCCTGCCGCTCGTGGGGTTGCTCGCGCGCACGCCGTGGGCGACCCTGTTCGACCGGCTCGGTGATCCGGGAGTGGTGACCGCGCTGCGGTTGTCGCTGCTCACCTCGACGCTGGCGACCGTGCTCTGCCTGGTGCTCGGCGTGCCGCTGGCGTGGCTGCTGGCGCGGGTGACGTTCCCCGGGCGGCGGCTCGTCCGGGCGCTGATCACCGTGCCGCTCGTGCTGCCGCCGGTCGTGGGCGGCATCGCGCTGCTGCTGGCGCTGGGCAGGCGTGGGCTGGTCGGGCAGTGGCTCGACGCGACGTTCGGGATCACGCTGCCGTTCACGACGGCCGCAGTGGTGATCGCCGAGTCGTTCGTGGCGCTGCCGTTCCTGGTGATCGCGGTCGAGGGGGCGCTGCGCGGGGCCGACAGCCGGTACGAGGAGGCGGCCGCCACGCTCGGCTCGAAACGCTGGACGACGTTCACGCATGTGACGTTGCCGCTGGTCGCGCCGGGGATCGCGGCGGGCGCGGTGCTGTGCTGGGCACGGGCGCTGGGGGAGTTCGGGGCGACGATCACGTTCGCGGGAAACTATCCGGGCGTCACGCAGACGATGCCGCTCGCCGTCTACCAGACCATGGAGAGCGGTGACCTGGAGGGAGCCGTCGTGCTGAGCCTGATCCTGCTGGTCGTGTCGGTCGCGATCCTGGCCGGGCTCCGCGACCGATGGCTGACAGCCCCGTGACGCTCCTCGACGCGCGCCTGGTGGTGCGGCGCGGCGAGTTCCGGCTCGACATCGGCCTGCGGATCGAGCCGGGGGAGACGGTCGCGCTGCTCGGGCCGAACGGTGCCGGGAAGACGACGGCGCTGCGGGCCCTCGCCGGTCTCGCACCGCTTCAGGACGGGCACCTCGTCCTGGACGGCCGGGACATCAGCGAGCTGCCGCCGGAGGAACGGCCGATCGGTGTCGTGTTCCAGGACTATCTGCTGTTCCCGCACCTCAGCGCCCGGGACAACGTGGCCTTCGGGCCCCGGCGGCACGGCATGGATCGCCGGTCGGCGCATGCGGTCGCCGATCGCTGGCTGGAACGCGTCGGGCTCGCCGAGCACGGCCGCCGTAAACCGCGCAACCTCTCCGGCGGGCAGGCGCAGCGGGTCGCCCTGGCGCGGGCGCTGGCCGTCGATCCGGTGCTGCTGCTGCTCGACGAGCCGCTCGCGGCCCTCGACGCACGGACCCGGCTGGAGACCCGTGGTGAGCTGCGGCGGCACCTGGCCGCCCACCCGGGGGCGACGCTGCTGGTCACCCACGATCCGCTCGACGCGCTGGTGCTCGCCGACCGGCTCGTGATCGTGGAGGAGGGCCGGGTGGTGCAGGAGGGCGACGCGGCGACGATCACGGCGCGGCCGCGCACCGACTACGTGGCCCGGCTGGTCGGGCTCAACCTCTATCGCGGGCGGGGGGACGGGCACTCCGTCGCGATTGCCGACGGGCTCGCGCTGACCAGTACCGACACCGTGGAGGGGGATGCCTTCGTCGCCTTCCCGCCGTCGGCGGTGGCGCTGCATCCGCACCGGCCGGAGGGCAGTCCACGCAACACCTGGGCGGCGGTGCTGGCCGACGTTCAACGGCATGGAGACAATCTGCGGGTACGGCTCGACGGGCCGATAAGCGTGGCGGCCGACATCACGCCGGCCGCCGCCGCCCAACTGCATCTGGAACCCGGCCGCGAACTCTGGGTGGCCGTGAAGGCCGCCGAGACCCGCGCCTATCGGGCCTGAATCAGACCCGGCACTGCCAGGTGGACGCGTCGTAGAAGTTCACGAAGCGGTTCAGCTTGGCGTAGCCGTGCGTCAGCTCGGTGCAGGCCGCCGCCACGTCGATGTCGTAGTAGGTCGGGCCGGCCCGGCTGTACTGGACGCAGTGCCAGTCGTACACCGTGGTGCCGAGCAGCGCGGCGTCGCTGTAGCCCTTGCCGGTGCAGTACTCGGCGAAGCGGGGCGTGACGACGTCCGGCTGGACCAGCCAGCACCGCACCGACGCCGGGTCGTGGAAGTCGGCGATGCGGTCGACGGCGTGCTCGGAGGCATACGCCGACTTGCAGGCCGCGTCGAACGAGAGGTCGCCCTCACGGTCGCCGCTGACGCAGTGCCAGTCGTAGGCGGTGGACCCGGTGAGGGTGGCGTCCGTGTAGCCGATCGACCGGCAGTAGGCGCCCAGGTCGAGCCCGCCGAGATCGGTGGGCGGGGGCGGCGACGCGGAGGCCGGTCCGCCGACCGCCAGAACGCCGGCGAGGCCCACGAGCAAGGCGAGAAAGAACTTGCTGACAGAGCGCGAACGCATAGCTCTCCTGAAAAGGGGCGATGTGACCCCGACAGCCTAATATGGATCAAGCTCTTTGCAAGTCCTTGCAGAAGTTGCGGTCTTCTTAACAGCTCATTCTCCGTGGAAGACCGGTGGACGGCGCTCCAGGCTCGCGGCGATGCCCTCGGCGCTGTCCCGCGTCGCCCAGTGGATCTTCTGCTCGGCGAGTTCGTGGTCCAGGGCGGCCCGCACCCGGTCGGCCAGCCCCGCCCGCAGCGTCGCCCGGATCGACCGGACCGCCAGCGGCGCCGACGCCGCGATCTCCGCCGCCAGTGCCCGCGCCGTCTCATGCAGCCGGCCCGGCTCGGCCAGCCGGTCGGCCAGACCGATCCGCATCGCCTCCGCGCCGTCGATCCGCCGGCCGGTCAGCAGCATGTCGGCGGCGGCCTGCCGCCCGACGATCTCCGGCAGCGTGACGCTCGTGCCGAACCCCTGATGGAAGCCGAGCCGGGCGAAGTTCGCCACGAACCGCGTCGACGGCTCGGCCACCCGGAAGTCGGCCGCGCACGCCAGGCCGAGTCCACCGCCGACCGCGGTGCCCTGCACGGCCGCCACGATCGGCGTACGCACGTCGAACAGTTGCGCCGCCCGCCGGTAGAGCCGCTCCGCCGCGGCCACGTGATCGCGCGCGAAGTCGCCGCCGCCGAAATCCGCGCCGGCGCAGAAGTGCCTGCCCTCCGACGCCAGCACGATCACCCGGCAGGCCGGGTCGTCGTCGAGGGTGAGCGCCGCGTCGACGACCTGCCCGATCAGCGCCTCGTCGAAATGATTGGCGGGCGGACGCCGCAGCTCGAGGCGGGCCACACCGTCGGAAACCGAGACCGATAGATCCACCGGCTCATCGTCGCACGCTCGGAGAACAGCATGATCGGCAGGAAGAGGCCTGTTCCCGATGTGAATCTGGATTTACATTGTGGGCACTTCTCCACCGAAGCAGGAGGCCCGCATCATGCTCACTCCGACTCAGATCGACGTCCTTCGCCTGCTCTGCGACACCGTGGTCCCCTCGATCGAACACCCCGGCGACAGCGACGGATTCTGGGCCCGCCGCGCCACCGACACCGGTGCCGACCAGGGCGTCCTCGCTCTCATCGCGGCCATGCCCGCCGAGCATCAGCAGGGTTTCGGCGCACTTTTCGACGCTCTCGACGCCAACGGCTTCCGGACCGCGCCGCAGGCGGCCCGCGAGCAGCTGCTCCGGGCCATTCCCGAGACCGGGCCGCTGGTCAGCATGATTCTGCTGATGGTCTACGGGATGCCCGGTGCGGACGGCCGGAACCCCAACTGGACCCGGCTCGGCTATCCCGGACCGATCGGTTCGGCGGCCGCGCGTGGCCGTACCATCGCGACTTTGAAACCGGCCGGAGACCTGGAGCTGGACGCCGACGTCGTGGTGATCGGATCCGGTGCCGGAGGCGGTCTGATCGCCGGGCGGCTCGCCGCCGGAGGCGCCCGGGTGGTGGTCCTGGAGGCCGGCCGGTACCGCACCGAGGAAGACTTCCACCAGCTCGAACTCCCCGCCTACCAGGCGTCCTACTGGCGTGGCGGCCCGACGCCGACGGGCGACATGAACATCAACCTGGTGGCCGGCGCCGGGCTCGGCGGAGGCACCGTGATCAACTGGACCAACTGCCTCAAGACCAGGGATGGGGTACGGCGGGAGTGGGCCGCCGAGCACGGTCTCACCGACCTCGCGACCCCGTCGTTCGACCACCACCTCGACGCCGTCTGGCGGGAGCTCTCGGTGACCGGCCGGTGCTCGGAGTTCAACGGAGTCCACGAGGCCATGCAGCGCGGCGCCGAGAAACTGGGCTGGTCGTTCGCCACGATCTTCCGCAACTGGGACGAGAAACGCCACGACGCCGCGGCCGCCGGCTACCTCGGTTTCGGCGACCGCTCCGGGGCGAAACAGTCGACCCTCAAGGTCTACCTGGAGCCCGCGGCCGAGGAGCACGGAGCCCGGATCGTCGACGGCTGCCGGGTGGACCGGATCCTGGTGTCCGGCGGACGCGCCGCCGGTGCCGTCGGGCACTGGACCAGCGAGGACGGCACCGACAGCGCCACCGTGACGGTCCGCGCCCCGTCCGTCGTCGTGGCTGCCGGCGCCCTCGAGTCACCCGGCGTGCTGCTGCGCTCCGGGATCGGCGGGCCGGCGGCCGGGAAGTATCTGCGGCTGCACCCGTGCACCGTCACCATGGGTGACTACGGCGACGACATGCGCGCGTGGTGGGGGCCGCCGCAGGCCGGGCTGGTCAACGAGTTCGCGGACGTCGAGGACGGGCACGGGTTCCTGATGGAGAGCGTGCAGTACGCCCCCGGGCTCGGCGCGTCGTCGGTGCCGTTCACCTCGCCCGCCGAGCACAAGGAGGCGATGTCGAAGTATCGCGGCTACGGCTCGTACATCGGCCTGATCCGCGACCGTGGGCACGGCTCGGTCACGCTCGACCCGGCCGGGAACACCGTGGCCTGGTACGACCTCACCGACGAACTGGACGTCCGCAACTCGCAGCGGGCCCTCGAGGCGCAGATCCGGCTGCACCACGCGGGCGGGGCGCGGGCCATCCAGGTGTTCGCGGCCGGTTTCGGCGCCTGGAGGCAGGGCGAGGACCTGGACGCCTACATCGCGGCGGCGCGGCGGTTGCCGCTCTCGGCCGGGGGCGCGACGCTCTTCTCGGCGCACCAGATGGGCAGCTGCCGGATGGGTACCGACCCGGCGACCAGTGTCGCCGACCCTCGTGGCGAGCTGCACGACACGCCCGGCGTGTGGATCGGTGACGCGTCGGCGTTCCCGACCCCGTCCGGGACCAACCCGATGATCACCATCATGGCCCTGGCCTCCCGGACCGCCTCCCACATCGCCACCTCCTGACAGCTGGATCAGAGGGCGGTCAGTTCTACGCGGCGGTTCTCGGCTCGGTGTGCCGGGGTGTCGTTCGGGACCCTCGGGCGGGCCTCGCCGTAGCCGGTCACCGTCATCCGGTCGGTGGGCACGCCCAGCTCCTCCAAGGCAGCGCGGACCGCGTCGGCGCGAACGCGGCTCAGGGCCAGGTTCGTCTGACTTCCGCCGCGGGAGTCGGTGTGGCCCTCGACGCGGATCCGGGCGTGCGGGTGCTGTCCGAGCAGGGCCGCCGTCCTTTGCAGTGCGGCTCGGGACTCGGCGGTCAGTCCGGCTTCGCCGGTTTCGAACACCAGCGGGGGTACGGCGGCGAGCTCCCGCCGCAGCCGGGTGTCGGCGACACCGGCGGCCAGGGCAGCCCTGACGCGCTCGGTCACGCGCCGCACGCTCGGCTGCGTCCGGTCGGGGATGGTCTGCGTGACTACCACGCGGGTCCGTACCGCGCGGACGCCGTCGACCGCCGCGACCACGTCGTGGGCGCGGGCCGACAGCGGCGCGGACGTCACGACCAGGCCGTCCCGGCCGATGAAGGTGACGCGCGTGTCCGGCTGACCGGCCGCGACCAGAGCCGCTGTGGCACGACGGGTCAGATCGGCCTCGATCCGCTGCCGGTTGGGGCCGAGCTGGCCCGCGATGACGGCGGCCAGTGCGAACAGCACGGTGAGGCCGAGGGCGATGCGGCGGCTCATCGGGTCGCACGCTCCGACGTCGCGTGCTCCGAGGGCGGCTGGTCCGGGGGCGGCTCTTCCTCCGGCGCCGGCGGGCGGGGCCGCGGGCTCGGGCGGCGGCCTCGTGGTGAGGCGGCGGCCGTCTGACGGGCTGCGGCTGTCTGGCGGGCGGTGGCTGTCTCACGGGCGGCGGCCAGGCGGGCGGTCAGCGCGGTGAACGCGGCCTCGTCGCCATCGGCGAGCAGGCGTGCCTGACGGCTCCAGGTGCTGAGATTCGGCGCGGAACGGAGTCCTGCGGCACTGATCGCGGCCCGTTTCGTGTCGTCGTCGCATTCCGCCAGATCGGCGAAGGTCCGAATACCGGCAGCACGCAGTGCATTCGCCAGTTCCGTACTGATTCCCTCGATGCGCTCCACATCTTCGTGGACAGGGGGCGTCGTTGGGGCGACATTTTCCCGAGGTTTCACGGAAAGGCGTCCCGCAATCACACCGAGAAGGAATGCGAGCGCGATGACGACGAGGGACTGGCCGACGAACCAGGCCACGCTGACCTCCGGAAACGCGTGGAAGACAGCGGTTTCCCGCGTTGCGGACCGCCACGACATGATCATGGTATAGCGTCGCTCGCCCCTTTACCAAAGGGACTGACGACGCCATTGCGTGAGTGCGCGGCTACAATTTCACGGGTTCAGGAAGGCCAGTTTCACGGCCGCGTCCCGGGCCAGCAGGAATCCGACGATGCCGACGATCCAGGCCAGCGTCTCGCTGTTGGTCATCCACTCGCTGATCCGGGCCAGCACCGGTTCGATCCGCTTCCCGGCGGCCAGCCGGACGGTCAGCAGCGCCAGCGCCGGCACGATCATCAGCAGGCAGTAACCCGCCAGTGTCACGGCGACCGTGGCGACGGGCAGCTGCGCCGTCGTGATCAGGCCGATCGCGGCGATGTACGGCAACATCGTGCCCACCTCCACCGCGGCGGCCGTCAGTGCCAGCCCGGCCAGTGGCAGCGCCCCGCCCTCGTCGTTCAGAGCCCGCTCCCGCCACCGCTGCATGCCGGTCCGCTCGCCCTTCTTCCGGTTCCGCCCCATCACGAAGCTGTAGAAGAACAGCGCCACACCGAGAACCAGCTGCGCCCACTGCACCGGGCGGGTGTCCAGGAACGCCGAGATCTGCGGGAGGAACGCGCCGGCACCGAGCGACACGACCAGGCCCAGCGCGAAGTAGAACGCGGCGACCGTACCGAGAAAGATCAGAATGCGAGCGGAACGCACCGGGCCCGGATGGAGCAGCAGCCAGATCGGGATCAGCAGGGTTCCGAAACTGGTGGAGTCGATCAGCGCGAGAACGGCCAGTGAGGCTACGAGGGCGGCATCCATACCCCTCACGGTGGACGAGACCCGCCCCCGCGCGCGTCGAACCAACGATGTGCGTCCGGCCGCGGCCTACAACTTTAGGCGGACGCCACGGTGATCGCCGACATGATGGGATGGCGGCGTGAACGTGCGGAACCTGGCCACTCCCGCCGCCAACCTCGGCATCGGCCTGGTGCTCAACGGGGTCGGCCTCACCGACGTGTGGGACATCCCGGAACTGCTGCCCGGCCTGTCCGACTGGTGGCACACGCTGCCGCTGGCCGCCGGGTGCCTCATCATGCTGGGCCGGCAGCGCCGTCCGATGATCGCGCTCGGCGCCGGCCTCGTCGCCTTCTCCGCCGACATGGCGCTCGGCGGCAGCATCGCGTTCGTCCTGGTGCTGTTCGACCTGCTGTTCTCGGTCGGCCGGTACGCCTCGGCACGGGCCCGCAACATCGTGACCAGCGTGGTCTTCGTGGCGATCGGAACGGCCGGCGTGGTCGGCGGTCTGGCCGCCGGTGAGATCCGGATCGCCGTGTTCGTCTGGCTGCAGCTGACGGCACTGCTGTTCGTGCCGCTGTGGTGGGCCGCCAACCTGCGCCAGCAGCACCAGCTCGTGTCCCTCGACGCCGAACGCACCGCCCGCGAGGCGGTCGCCGCGGAACGTACTTCCATGGCCCGTGACCTGCACGACGTCATCGCCGCGCACCTGGCCACCACGGCCATGCACTCCGGCGCCGCGCTCGCGATGCCGCCCGACGAGGCCCGCGACCGGGCCGCGCTGAAGGCCGTGCGCACGAGCAGCCTGGCCGCTCTGGAGGAGATGCGCTCGATGATCCTGCTGCTTCGCGACGACACCGGGCGCAAGGACGCCGTACTGCCCGGCGGCCTCGACCGGCTCCCCGACCTGGTGGCCGCCGCGACCGCGGGCGGGCTGCGCGTCGACGTACGCGCCGGGGACGTCTCCGGGATCCCGGTCGTGGTGGCGCACACCGTCTACGGGATCGTGCGGGAAGCGTTGACGAACGCCGGCAAGCACGCACCCGGCTCCGAGGTCAGCCTCGACGTGCAGCCGGAGGGCGACCGGATCGCGGTCACCGTCAGCAACACCCTGACCAGGGCGGATCTCGACCATCGGGCGCTGAGCGCGGGCACCGGGCTGTGGTCGATCCGGGAGCGGGCCGCCCTGCTCGGCGGGGAACTGACCGCCGCCCGCGACGGTGACCGCTGGACGGTCCACGCGAGCCTCCCGGCGAGCGCCGCATGATCCGGGTGCTGGTCGCCGACGACCACTCGGCGATCCGGGCCGGGATGCGGCTCATGCTGGAACAGGCCGACGACGTCGAGGTGGTGGGGGAGGCCGCTGACGGCGCGATCGCTGTCCGGCAGGCCGCCGCGCTGCGGCCTGACGTGGTGCTGATGGACATCCGGATGCCCGGCACCGACGGCATCCAGGCCACCCGCGAGATCACGGCCGCGGGGCTCGCCGACGTGCTGATCCTGACCACATTCGACCTCGACGAGTACCTGTTCGGCGCGCTGCGCGCCGGTGCGGCCGGATTCCTGCTGAAGTCGGTGGAGCCGTCGGCGCTGGTCGACGCGGTCCGGCGGGTCGCGGCCGGGGACGGGTTCCTCGCGCCGGAGGTGACGCGGCGTCTGCTCACGGCGTTCGTGGCGACGCCGTTGCCGTCCCGGCCGGCGCCGCCGTCGCTCGGCGAGTTGACCGCCCGCGAGCTGGACGTTCTGGCGGGTCTCGGGCGTGGCCTGTCCAACGCGGGGCTCGCGGCCGAGCTGACGATCACCGAGGCGACCGCGAAGACCCACGTGTCGCGGGTGCTGGCGAAACTCGGGTGCAGTTCGCGGGTGCAGGCGGCGATCCTGGCCCGTGAGGCCGGCCTGCTCTGACCCGGGGTTCCTCCGCGGCGTTAGCTGGGCTATTGAAGGTCCTGGCCCGCGAGCCGTACTGGGCGCACCGGCACTTCGCCGGTCACCGGGCACGGACGGCCGTGCCGGGCCCGACGGGGACGCGCTCAGATCGCCCCGCTCCGCCACCCACCGTCGCCTGCGGGCCCCGCACCACCGCGGGTCGTCCAGCGACCGCGACGGACGGTTCCGCGTGCCGCCGCCACCCGCTCGCAAACTGCGGAGCACACACTCGGGCCTCGTGTGTGCTCCCGACGTCGTCGGCAACGACGGTCCGGTCCCACACAGTGAAACCGTGGACGCTCGCCGTCGCCACCGCGACGTCAGGGTCGCGCGCAGCAGCTACGTGTGACCTCACCGCCGCAGCACCGGTCCCGCCACAACACCGCCCTCTCAGGCACCGCATCACGCGGCGCTCTTCAATCACCCAGGGAATCCGCTGCCACCCTCTGGCAGCTGGAATCCACGGCTGAGATACGGCCGGCGGCTCGCACCCTGACCGCGAAGGGCATTTTCGTAGTCGGGGTGTGAACCGGCGGGCCGCATCGGGGGTTTCGGATACGGCTGGCGGGTTCCCGGGACGGCTGTCTGGCTGAGTCGTCGGTGGTGCTCGGTCTGCGGCCGGCTCGGTGATATCGGTGTGAGTTACGGCTCGCGGTCCGCTACCGCCATTTTCGGGTCGGGCTGCGGGATATGGCTGCCTCCGGCGGCGGGAAGGGTTCGCCGGTCACGGCCGGGCGATCAAAAGGCGCTGGGAAGGGTTCGCCAGCCACCGCCGGACGCTCCACAGCCACCCGAGCCCGGCGCTGGGGCTGGCGGGCTGGACCCTGACTGCGAGAGGTGTTCTAGATCTAGACACCTTTCGCGGCCAGGGTCTGGTTGGGCTTGGTGGGGACAGTCCTGTCCCGGGCCGTCTGATCGCCCAGCCGTGGGCGGCGAACCCTTCCCCAGACGGTTGATCACCCAGCCGTGGGCGGCGAACCCTTCCCCAGACCGCCTGATCGCCCAGCCGTGGGCGGCGAACCCTTCCCCAGACGGTTGATCACCCAGCCGTGGGCGGCGAACCCTTCCCCAGACCGCCTGATCGCCCAGCCGTGGGCGGCGAACCCTTCCCCAGACGGTTGATCACCCAGCCGTGGGCGGCGAACCCTTCCCCAGACCGCCTGATCGCCCAGCCGTGGGCGGCGAACCCTTTACCGGTCCGGAGGCAGCGATATCCCGGAGCCCGGCTCCGAAAACGGCCCTAGTTGATCGTCCAGCACCGGGCCGCGGCGGTAACCGACCCCGCGACCTCGGAGCCACGACGGTAACGCCCGGCCAACAGCCGACCGAACGCCACCGACGGCTCAAACGAATGCGGCTGACGGGCCGCGAACCCCGACTGTAAAAGCTCTCTAGCTGCGGACGACGATGCCGAGGGCGCCGGCCAGCACGTACGAGAGGCCGATCAGATCGTCCGGGTGCACGATCGCTCCGGTCCAGCTCGTGATGCCGCCGACGCCGGCCAGTTCGCAGTGCTCGAAGCGGGCGCCCTGCATGGTCGCGCCGCTGAACTGGGCGCCGGTCAGATCGCAGTCGACGAATCGGGCGCCGCGCAGGTCCGCGTTCGAGAAGTCGGCGCCGGACAGGTTGCAGCCGGTGACCGCCACGGCGTCGAACCGGGCCATCCGCCAGTTCGTCAGGTCCAGCTTGCCGTCGCTGAACGTCACGTCCCGTAACAGGCCGCCGTTCCACGCCAGCCCGGTCATCCGGCAGCCGGCGACCGTGACGCGTTCCATCGTGGCGTTCTCGGCGCGCAGGTTCGACCAGTCCGAGCGCTCGACCACGCAGTCGGTCAGCCGCAGTTTCGGCAGGCTTGCACCGGCCAGCCGCGCCGATCGGAACCTGACCTGAGCGAACTCCACCGACTGGGCGAACACCCCGGACAGATCCGAGTCGGCGAACAGTACCTTCTCGTGCAGATCCTCCGACTCGAGGTCGAACGGAACCTCCGGAAGCTCCTCGGGCACGATGGGCGGCCGAGGCCCCGACGCTGACACCCCGAACCGTGACACGCGGACACCATACGCGAGACAGGACAGAGCATGGACGACGAGATCTGGGCCGCCGCACACCGCTGGCGCGAGCACCTCGACGCGCACAACGGCGCCGACCCGCTCGAGCTGACCTGCCGGATCATGAAGATCACCGAGGAGGCGGGCGAGGCGGCCCAGGCCTGGATCGGGGTGCTCGGCCAGAACCCGCGCAAGGGTGTCACCCACACCACCGACGACGTGGTGGGCGAGCTGGCCGACGTGGTCTTCACGGCCCTGGTCGCCATCGCGAGTCTCGGCGCCGACCCCCGCCAGGCGGTCCAGGACGTGGTCACGAAGGCTTCCGGCTACCTGCCCGCGTGAGGGACCGCCTCAGCCCGTGAGGCGCCTCGGCGGCCGGGACGGTCCGCCTCGTCGCGGGCGGAGCCCCGGGACGGTCCCGATTCGGCGGGACGGCGTAGGCCGTACCGGATTATTGGGGTGATGCTTTTCTCGGTGGGTGAGCCGAAGGGCGGGAGATCGGCAGGATCGGGTTAGATTTCTGACTTCGCCGGCCTTTAGCCGATCTTGGAAGGACGCCCCGTCGTGACCCTGACCCAGCACGCCCCCGCGCCGCACGAGACGCAGCCGAGCCCTGGAGACCAGGCCGTGCTCATCGTGCACGGCCGGGACCGGACCGGGATCGTCGCGACCCTGAGCAGTGTCCTGGGCCGGCACGGGGCGAACATCGTGTCGCTCGACCAGTACTCGGACAACCCGCAGGGTGGCGCGTTCTTCCAGCGCACGGTGTTCGGGCGCGCCGATCTCAAGGCGGCGCTGCCGGCGATCGAGGCCGACCTGCGCGCCGAGCTCGCCAACGGGTTCGACCTGGAGTACACCCTGCGGGACCTGTCGGTCCCCAAGCGCGTGGCGATCTTCGCGTCCAAGGCCGACCACTGCCTGCTCGACCTGCTGTGGCGTAACCGCCGGGGTGAGCTGCCGATCAACATCAGCATGGTCATCTCGAACCACGCGCACACCGCCGACGAGGTCCGCTCGTTCGGCATCCCGTTCTTCCACGTGCCGTCACAGGGCCCGGACAAGTCGGCCGCCGAGGCGCAGCATCTGCGGCTGCTGACCGGGAACGTCGACTTCATCGTGCTCGCCCGCTACATGCAGATCCTCTCCGGTGACTTCATCGCCGAGGTCGGCGTGCCGATCATCAACATCCACCACAGCTTCCTTCCGGCGTTCATCGGCGCCGACCCCTACGCGAAGGCCCAGCACCGGGGCGTGAAGCTGGTCGGGGCGACCGCCCACTACGTGACCGAGGACCTCGACGAGGGTCCGATCATCGAGCAGGACGTCGTACGGGTGAATCACGCGCACACCGTCGCCGAGCTCCGCCGCCGGGGCGCCGACGTGGAGCGCGCGGTCCTGTCCCGTGCCGTCCTGTGGCACGCCGAGGATCGCGTGATCCGCCACGGCAACCACACCATCGTCTTCCAGTAACCCCGGCGGCCGGGTCGGGCGTCAGCGGCGCCACCAATGGCGGCGGGTGGGCGGCAGCGCGCGGGCCAGGCCGCTCAGCAGGTCGTGCGGATGGCGAACGGTGACCGCGGGCGGGCGGCCGATGTCGGTCAGGGCCGCCGCCACCTGCGCGTCCGTCCCCACCTGGACGACCGCGTCGACCCGGTCCGCCCCGGCATCCGCGAGCAGCGTCTTCGCCGTGTCGGCCAGCCGGTCCAGGTGCACGGCCTTGGCCGCCGCCAGATCGTCGCGGGTCAGCACGACCGCCTGATGCGGTTCCGGCAGCAGCATCGCGGCGCGCGGCTGGACACCGAGGCGGGCGCGGGCGCGTTCGATCTCGCGGGCCAGCCGCCAGTCGTCCGGGTCGGCCTCCGCGCCTCCGCGGGCCGCGGCCACCCGCAGCAGGGCCTCGTCGACCGTGGGTGCGCCGGGCGCGCGGACCACGGCGGAGGCCACGTGCCGGCCGCCGTCGACGAGGGTCAGCTCCGGCCAGGCGGCACCGGCCACGCAGACCAGGGTCAGGCGGCCGCCGGAGCGGTCGGCCGCGGCGACGGCTGTGGAGACGATGCGGGGGCGGGGGAGCCCGGCGCCGTCGGCGGCCTGTTCGAGCCGGTCGCGGGCCGGCCGGTCCCAGTGCTGGGCGGTGACGACCGTGAGGGCGGCCGGGCGCCCGGTCCGGTCGGCGACGTGGGAGAGGACGGCGGCGACCGCGGCCGGTGGGCCGCCGTGCCGCAGCAGGGTCATCGGATCGGGCCGGTACGACTCGGGCTGGGCCAGGCCCGCGGTGAGGGCCGCGGTCCCGGCCGTGTAGACGCCGTCGTCCTGGAAGACCCCGCTGGGTGCCCGGGCCCGTCCGTCGAAGAGCGCTGCCTGTACGGAACCTCCTGACTCGTACACCGCGGTGATCCACCAGGCGGCTATGTCGACGACCACAAGATCCGTCGTAGGCATGTCCGGCAGTGTCTCAAATGGACGAATCTTCCGGCACTTCTTGTCCGGAATTTTCCACGCATAGTGATAGATCAGCAACGTGGGGTTATTCTGATCGGATCGTCTCCAGGCGGCGCAGGACCTCCTCCAGGACCGGCCGCGACGTCGCGAAGTTCAGCCGGGCGAAACCGGCGCCACCCGGCCCGAAGTCCGGCCCCGGGCTGAGCATCACCTTCGCCTCGGTGAGGACACGCGCCGCCGGGTCGTCCCCGAGCTCGTGCAGGTCGAGCCAGGCCAGATAGGTCGCCTCCGGCGGGCGCTGGCGCGGGAAGGCCTCGGCGACCAGCCGCCGGTTGCGGTCGAGCAGGCCGCGCACCTCGGTCAGCCAGGGGTCCCCGTGCTCCCAGGCGGCCACCGTGCCGAGCACCCCGAGCGTGCCGGGCTGGCCCAGCAGCATGGGCGGCAGCCGGTCCAGGGCCTCGCGGACCCGCGGCACCGCCACGTCGGCGACCGCACAGCGCAGCCCGGCGAGGTTGAACGCCTTGCTCGCCGAGTTCAGCGTGACCGTGCGCTCCGGCGCCAGCGGGGCGAACGGCAGGTGCCGGTGCGGATCGTGCACCAGGTCCGAGTGGATCTCGTCGGCGATGACCAGCACGTCGTGCTCGCGGGCCAGGGTGGCGATCCCGGACAATTCCCGCTCGGTGAAGACGCGGCCGGTCGGGTTCTGCGGATTGACCAGGATCAGCGCCGCGCAGCCCGCCAGGGGCGACGGGTCGAAGACGTGACCCTCGCCGCGGTCGGTCAGGGGGAGCGGGACGAGCCGGCGGCCCATCCGCTCGATCGTCTCCAGGAACGGCGGGTAGGACGGCGTGTGCATGGCCACCGCGTCGCCCGGCGCGGTCGTCACGTGCAGGACCGCTTGGAGTGCCTGGATGACCTCGGTGAACAGCCGGATGCCGGCCGGGTCGGGGCGGTGGCCGTGACGGCGGGCGGTGCGTTCGACGTACACGTCGATCAGCGGATTGTCGCGCGGATCGTCGTCCCAGGCCGGGTAGCCGAGGTCGCCGCCGGCCGCCGATCGGAGGGTCTCGCGTACCGGATCCGGGATCGGGAAGTCCATGTCGGCGACCCAGGCCGGGATCGCGCCGACTGCCGTTGCCTTGACCCACTTGAGGCCGGATCGTCCTGATAAGTCGGTCAGATCGAGTTCGTCCAGCATGAACGCAGGCTATGCCGGATCCTTCCGCCGGGCATCGACATAAAGCCCGGCCCCGGTGGCGATCGCGCCCGCGGCCTCCCACAACGCGACGCTCAGGAACTCGCCCGGCGCCACGTCGGTCAGCACGAGCGTGGTGAAGACCGTGAAGGTGAGCAGCCGGAACGGGACCGTGAACCGGAAGAACGGCCGCCACTCGGTGGCCGTGGCGACCAGGTAGTAGACGCCCATGTTCAGCGACGCCATCGACGAGGCGGTGGCGAAGACCCGGCCGTCGTCGCTCAGCGTCCCGAATCCGGCGCCGGTGGCCACGGTCTGCGGCGAGATCAGCCCGATGACTCCGAAGAGCACCGCCATGACGCCGAAGACGGCGATCGTCCAGCCCGCGAGCGACCGCGGCAAGATTCTCATCGGTCGACCTTAATGCTTGCGGCTACGAACTCTGCATGCCAGAGTTCTCTGCAGTGGAGAGGGGAGTGCGATGGTCGCCTATGACGGAGCCGAGCTCGATCAGCTACGGATGCGGGTGCGTGCCGCCCGGCGGGCCGGATCCATCCCGATGCTGGTGTTCGGGCTGACCACTCTGGTCTTCGCCGTCTACGACGGCCTGGTCGGGTACTACTTCGTGCCGATGCCGCTGCACTGGCCCCTGTGCAGCCTGACCGCGCTGCTCCTGCTCTGGCCGATCGAACGGGTCCGGTCGCGTCGCAGCGGGATCGGCGAGGGCCGGTTCACCTATCGGCGGGCCGCCGCCATGCTGGTCACCGTGCTCGTCGCCGGCAACCTTCTCTGGTTCCTGCCGTTCCTGCGGATGCTGTTGTGGCCGGCCAGCGTGCTGACGATCCTGGCGCTGTGGCAGCGCAACCGGCGGCTCGCGTGCTGGTCCGGCGTCATCGGCGGCATGATGATCGTCAACTGGTTCGCCGACCTGTTGCTGCTCAGCGGCCACTACCAGCCGATCTACATGGGTGCGGGCGGGGTGGCCCTGGTCCTTGCCGGGCTGGCCGAGCGCAACCACGAGCGGAGAATCGATTGAGCGAGGCGGACCGGCATCCGGCCCTGGATCTCGACGACCGGGTGCACCAGAAGACCCGGCTCGCGCTGCTGACCGTGCTCGACGAGGCCGGCCGGGCCGACTTCCCGTACCTCAAGAAGGTTCTCGGACTGACCGACGGCAACCTCGGCCGGCACCTCGAAGCGCTCGCGGGGGAGGGCCTCGTCGAGATTCAGAAGGGGCACGAGGGCCGTCGCCCCCGCACATGGGCGACGATCACCCCGCTCGGGCGGGAGGCGCTCGCCGCCGAGATGCGGGTGCTCGCCGCGCTGCTCCAGCGGTTCCGGGACAGTCGCGACGGTCAGGAACAGGCCGGCTCGTAAGGCAGCGTCGTGACGTGGGCCGGCCACTCCGCACCGGTGAGGCCGCCCTGCCGCAGGCACGCCTCGGCGAGTGGGTCACGCAACGTCATCTGCACGGCGCTGGTGTCCCAGACCGTGGTGCCACCCGGATCGGCGACGGCCAGCAGCGGTCCGCGCGGGCTGAAAGCGGCCGACGTCGGCTCACCCGGCAGCACCGCCACCAGCAGCGGGTCGGCGCCGGCGGGCAGGCTCCACAACTCGGTGCCGGCACGACCGGTGACGGCCAGGAGCGTACGGTCGGCGGACAGCGTGACGGCGCCGATCCCGGCGATCCGGCCGCCCGGCCGCGGCGCCGAACGCACCACCCTGGCACTCCCGTCGCGGCCGTTCCACGTCACGACCTCGCGATCCACGGTGACCACCGAACCGCCGCGCGCCTCCAGCGCCCGCACCCCACCCTGCGCCGCGAGCGCCGCGACACGCGACGGCGCGGCCGGGTCGGACAGATCCCAGACGGTCAGCGCCGACTCCGCGCCACCGTTGTCGTCGGCGATCACCAGATGGCCGGTGACCTGGTCGAAAGTGACCGAGGCGACGTAGGCGGCGGGGATCTCGGCGAGCATCTGAGGATTCCCGCCGGGGGACACCCGATGGATCTGCACCCGCTCCCCGTCACGCAGGACCGCGGCCAGCCCACGATCCGGGTCGGCGTCGACGACACCCTCCAGCAGGCGTCGCGGCTCGGCGCCGGACAGGTCGTAGACCGCACCGTTGGCGTAGAGCAGAGCCGCCCCCGGCCGGACCCGGGACGCACCCGACGCCCGGAAGCCGGCGCGACCCCGCACCGGCCGGTCCGGATCCCGGAGATCCCAGAACTCCACCCGTTCGCCGCCCAGCGCCGTCACCACCAGCACGTCCGATCCGGAGATCCCGACCAGCCGGATCGGGTCAGCGTCAGCGTCGAGCCGGGTCCGCCGCACCGGCGCGAACGGGGCGACCCGCCACAGCGCCGCCGACCGGAAGGCGCCCTGCCAGCCCGCGGTGAGCAGCCGGTTCCCGTCCGGCGTGAAGTCCACCGACGAGATCCATCCGCCGTCGCGGCGCAGGGTCCGCAGCGCCTGTGGCCTGGCCGCCTCGGCGACGCTCCACAGGCCCACGGTCCGCTGCTCGCTGCCGACCGCCAGCAGGCTCCCGGTCCGGTCGAACGCCAGCGCCGTGACCGTCCCGTCGTCGGCCGCGAACGTCGACAGCAGCCGTGGCTTCGCCGGATCGCCCAGGTCGTACAGCCGCACCCCGTCGCTGACCGTGGCCGCCGCCAGACGCTTGCCGTCCGGGCTGAACGCCAGGTTGATCACCGCGTCGGCGTCGGTGACGACCGAGAGCCGGCGCGGCGTACCCCGGGCCGCCCAGATCGTCAGCAGCTCTCCCTCGGCGACCCCGGCGAGCAGCGTGCCGTCCGGGCTGAGCCGGGCGCCGCCGCGTGTCGCCGTGCCCGCCGGGGTGCTCCACACCGACCTCGGCTGCTTCCGGTCCTGTACGTCCCACAGCTCCAGCCGGTCCGCGACGGTCAGCAGCCGTTCGCCGTCCCCGCTGAACTGCACCGCGTCCCACGCCTGCCCGCTCAGCTCGGCCAGCGGATACGCCCCGGCCGTGTCCCACAGCTGCAACCGTGCCCCGGCCGTCGCCACGGTCCGGCCGTCCGGGCTGAACGACAGATCGGTGGTCTCACCGCCGGCCGTCGCCAGCGCGCCCACCCGCGTGAACCGGCTGCCCTCCACCGACCACAGGCCGACGTCACCGGCGCCGGCGGCCGCCACCATCCGCCCGTCGCCGCGGAACTCGGTCGTGTACACCGCCTCGTCCGGGCTCAGCTCGCCGTCGTACCCGGTGGCCAGGGCGGCGTCGATCGCGGCCCGGCCGCGATCCGACGGGCTGATCGACTCGGCGCTCACCGCCAGCCGCAGCGCCAGGCCGGGATCGGTCTCCAGGGCCCGCCCCGACCGGTCCAGCAGATCACGCTGGACCAGGGCCCGGTCCTGCCGTTCCACCCGCTCCGTGGATCGGGCCAGCGCCATCCCGGACGCCGTCAGCAGGCCGGCCACCAGCGCGGCGGCCACCACACGGCCGATCCAGCGGCGAGCCGGACGGTTCCCGGCCCGCGCCGCGAGCGCCGCCCGCCGCAGCTCGGGCGTCATGTCCGGGCCCGGAACGTCCGGCCGCCCCGCTGACAGCAGGCCGTCCAGCAGCTGGTTCGCCGACGGGCGACGGGCCGGGTCCTTCTCCAGGGCGGCCGCGGCCAGAGGCCGCAGCGGCTCCGGAATCCCGGCCAGGTCCGGCGGCTGGGTCAGGATCCGGCCGATCGTGGCCAGCGGCGAACCGCCGTCGAACGGGGTCCGGCCGGTGGCCGCGAACCCGACCAGCACACCCCACGCGAACACGTCCGCGGCGGGCCCCACCCGGTCGCGGGCCGCTGTGTCCAGGCATTCCGGCGCGAGGTAGCCGATCGTGCCGACGACCTGGTCCGGTCCGGTCAGCTCGGCGCTCAGGTCGACACCGCGGGCGATCCCGAAGTCGATCACCTTGGGCAGTCCGACGGCGAGCAGCACGTTCGCCGGTTTCAGGTCGCGGTGCACGACACCCGCCCCGTGGATGGCGACCAGCGCCGTGGCCACGCCGACCGCTATGGCGTACGCCTCCGTCGGGGTGAGAGGACCGTCGTCGCGGACCACCTCGGCCAGGCTCGGGCCGTCCACATACTCGACGACCAGGTACGGCGGGATGTGCTCCAGATCGTCGTGCAGCACGGCGGCCGTGCAGAACGGCGGCACCTGACGGGCCCGGCGCACCTCGCTGCGGAACCGGGCCAGGAACTTCGGATCGGCGGCCTGCTCCGGCCGCACCACCTTGACCGCCACCCGCTGCCCGTCCGGTGAGAGCCCGAGATAGACGGTGCCCATCCCGCCGGAGCCGAGCCGGCCGGTGATCACATGCGCACCCAGCCGGTCCGGGTCGCCGGGCAGCAGCGGGGAGACGGGCACGCTCAGATCCCCGTCCCGGTGTGGCCCGCTTCGTGCCCCATGGGAAGAGTCTCGACACGACGCGGTACTCCCGTCAACGCCGTCGCCCGGCCGTCCCGATCACCCGCACGGGTGCCACGGAACGCGAAGTGTCGTACCCCCGTGATGGAATCCGGGCATGCCGACGCATCGCCTTCCCGCCGGCCGCCCGGCCACGGTCCGGGCCCGTCCGACGCATCCGATCGACGTGTTCCTGATCCTCGCCCACGGCGACCGTGTGCTGCTCGCCCTGCGCGACGGCACCGGCTACGCCGACGGCCTGTGGAATCTTCCGAGCGGCAAACTCGAGCACGGCGAGGACGCGCTCACCGCCCTGCGCCGCGAGACCACCGAGGAGATCGGCCTGCTCCTCGCCCCCGACGAGCCACGCCTTGTCACGACCGTCCACCACCGCACACCGGCCGGTCACACCCGCATCGGCCTGACATTCGCGGTCACCTTCGACCCAGTCCGGCACGGGCAACCGGTCAACGCCGAGCCGCACAAGTGCGCGGGCATCGAGTGGTTCCACTGGGACGCGCTGCCACCCGAGCTCCACTCCTATTCCGCGGCGTGCGTCGAGGCGTGGCGGGCGGCCGAGCCGTTGCGGCTCAGCGGCTGGTGAAAACCCCTCCCGCGGTACGTCCGAAGCAGTCGGCGGACAATCGACACCCATGCGTGACCGCCCACCGGGTCTGGCCGAGTCCGACCTGATCTCCGCACTGGCCGCCGGCTGGACCATCGAGACCCGTTCCCTCGACTACCTGCCGGTCGGTGCGGGCAGCTACCACTGGTCAGCCGTCGACCGCTCGGGCGATACCTGGTTCGTCAAGGTGGACAAGACCGGCTTCGACGACCTGCGGCGGTCGATGGAGACCGCGCTGACCCTGCACCGCGACGCCGGGCTCGCGTTCGTCGTCGCTCCTGTCCCGGCCGTCGACGGCGCCGTGCTGCGACGGCTCGGTCACCGATACGCGCTGGCGGTGTTCCCGATGATCGAGGGCGTCGCCGGCGAGTTCGGCCCGCACCCCGACGCCGATCTGCCCGAGATGACGGCCCTGCTCACCGCCCTGCACCGGGCCACCGACACGGTCGCACACCTCGCGCCGCGCGACGACCTGCGGCTCCCGGGCCGGGCCGGGCTGCTCGAAGCCCTGGCCGACCTGGACCGGCCGTGGACCTCCGGCCCGCACGCCGAACCGGCGCGTCACCTGCTCGGTCGTCATCAGGACCGGATCCGGCGGCGGCTCGCCGACTTCGACCGGCTGGCGCACCTCGTCGGAGAGACCGCGGCGGACTGGGTGATCACCCACGGCGAGCCGCATCCGGGGAACGTGCTGCGGACCTCCGGCGGTCTCCGCCTCATCGACTGGACGACGGCGCGGATCGCCCCGCCCGCCCGCGACCTGTGGATGCTGACCCCGGCGTTCGCCGGCCTGACCACCGGCTCCGCCGGCCTGACCACCGGCTCCGCCGGCCTGCCGTCCGGCATCGCTTTTCACCGTGTCCGGTGGGTGCTGGCCGATGTGGCCGCGTTCACCGCGGATCTGCGAGCCCCGCACGGCGACGGGGCGGACGCCGCCGCGGCCCTCCGTTACCTCACCGCTTACCTCGCGAAGCCACGACGCAGTCCCGCAGCGGGTCGTTCGGAATGATCTCGGCCTCCTCGAAGAGCTGTTCGAGGGCCTCGAGACCGTGCTCATGCCGATATCGCTTCTCCGCCGCGGTGATCGGCAGCAGCCACAGCAGCTGCGCGTGCCCGCCCGGCACCTCGCAGCGCTCGAACTCCGGCCCCCACGGGTAGGGCAGGCTGACCAGCAGATGATCACAGGCCGACCCCGGCTGCCACGGCCGCCCGATCGGGACGGTGTGACCGAGGCCGAGCGTGTAGTCGCCGCCGCTGGCGTGGTAGTAGCCGACCATGGACAGCGTCTCGATGTGGGTCACGTCGTCCACCCGCGGGGCGTGGAGCACGAACTCCAGTCCGTGCCCGTCCCGCTGAGTGGCCTCCCACAGGCCGGTCGTGGCATAGACCCAGCCCGGGCCCGGTGGAGTGAGGCGGACGATGTGCAGGTCGGGGACCAGGGCACGGGCCGGCCCCGGCGCCGGCGGTGAAACAACAGGCGGGCCACCGTCGAACCGGGTGGTCAGATGGTCGAACACAGCCTGCCCGGCAGGGGTCAGTTCATGATCCACGGCGGCAGTCTCGCACGATGCCCCGGCTCAGCGCCGCCGGCGGCTGAGGGCCGTGGTCCGGGTGGAGCCGGCCGTGGTTCAGCGCCGTCGGCGGTTCAGCGCCGTGACAACGCTCAGTGCGGCCGCGGCCAGGGCGCCGAGCACCAGGATCAGCACATACGGGTCGACCATCTCGATCCGGCTCTCGGGGATGCGCAACGCCTCGGGTGCCTGCGGAGTGACGTCCGGGACGATCGTGTCCGGCCCCCAGTGTGCGAGCGTCACCACCATCGCGAAGATCAGCCCCATCGCGGTGGCCGCGGCCAGCAGCGCGGCGAGCAGACGGCCCGGGCCACGACCGGACCCGGCGAACCCGGCGATCAGCGCGGCCGCCCCCGTGACGGCGAGCGCTGCTCCGGTCGACGGCGGAACGGGCGGCGCGACCAGCACGACGACCAGCCAGACCGCGGCCGCCGCCGCGCCGCTGCCGGCCCCGGTGAGCAGCTGCCTCGGGCCCACCACCGAGCGCCGGGGAAACAAGACGACCGGCGCGAGCACGAAGGCCGCCGTGATGCCGCCGATCACCAGGACCGCGTCGCCGGTCACGACCGTCCGGCGGGCGCCGGCTCCTGGCGGCGAACCATCTCCGCGATCCAGATCGGCGCGTACGGTGACGTGCAGTTCGGCGGCGTCGGATAGTCCTTCAGGACCTCCAGGCGCTCGCCGATGGCGACGGCCCGGGCCCGCTGATCGGCGTGCGAGATGCCGATCTGGGCCAGGCAGTGGTTCATGGCCCACTGCAGCCGGTCGGGGGCTTCCTTCATCCGCTGCTCGATGACGTCCAGCAGCCCGTCCAGGTCGAGTCCGGCGGGCTTCTTCGCGACCCGTTCGACGGTCAGCGCCCACCCGGCGCTCGCGACCACCGGGTCCTCGTCGGCCGACCAGTGCAGGCGCAGTTCCTCGGCGTGCGGGTTCTTCTTGACCACGTAGTTGACCAGCCAGTCCTGCACCTTCGGCGTACGCGCCTCGCGCAGCATGGTGTCGAGCTCGTCGCGCCCGAACGCCCGCGGCCGGCAGATGAGCAGTGCCACCAGCCGAGCCGCCGAGTCGCCGGTCGCCCACAGCGCGACGGCGAGGTCCTGCTGGGTCTTGAGCCGTTTCGCGATCGCCCGCAGAGCGCCGAGGTTGACCCCGTGGTCGTCACCGTGCCGCTCGTTGACCGCGCGGGCCTTCGGGTCATCGAGCGTGGCCAGTTCGGCCAGCACCTCGGCCACCATCGTCTCGATCACCGCGTCCTCCGGGCCGTCGTCGTGAACAGGTGACCAGGATGCCACGGCCGGGTCAGGCGGTTCCCGCCCCGCCACCCCGGCCGTGTCGCACCGTTGTCTCGGCGGACTTGCGGCAGCGGTGCGACACAACTGGGGAGAGCGGGTCAGGAGGGGCGGCGGGTCAGGGTTGCCACGGCGGTGAGCATCACGAGGAGGGCGACGGCGAACCAGGTCATCACCGTGACGACCGGGGCGACCAGGGCGGCCAGGCCGATGGCGAGGGCGGAGACGGCCAGCGCCACGTAGGCGATCAGGAAGAGCCCGGCGAGCGCGGCTCCCCGGTCCTGCGGCGCGGCGAGCGCGGCGACCGTACCGATGCTCGCCTTGAAGAGGACGCCCGCGCCCGCGGCGGCGAGCAGGCCGCCGATGAGGAAGACCGGCAGGCTGGCCAGGTGCATGCCGCTGACCAGGGCTGTCGTGCCGGCCGCCTGCGCGGACAGGCCGAGCGTGGTCCTGCTTCGCGCGCTCAGAGCGGTGGTCAGGGTCTGCGCGACGGCCGAGCCGCCGAAGACCGCGAAGACGATCAGCCCGGCGAGGGCGCGGGAGGGCTGGTGCAGCGTTCCGGCGACGAAACCGGGCGCCACCGAGGTGAAGAAGCCGAAGACGGAGAACGCGGCGAACGCTCCGGTGGCGGCGGCCAGGTAGGCGGGGCCACGGCCGGTGGTCACGCGCTGCGGCCGGTACCGGTAGGCGCCGGACGGGCGCACGGTCTCCGGGGCCAGCGTGACGGCCGCGACGGCAGCCACGATCAGGACCACAAAGACGGCGTACGGCGTACGCAGTGGCGCCGTCACGAATTGCGCCAGCACACCGGCCACCAGCGTGCCCAGCCCGAGCCCGCCGATGTTCGCGGCCGTCGACACCACCTCGAACCGCGTTCCGGGCGCACCCGGCCGCTCGGCGGCGTGCAGTTCGTGCAGGTACGCCGTGGCGGTCGCGGTGATCATGCCGACCCCGAGCCCGGTGACGAACCGGGCGACGAGCAGCAGTGGCACCGAGTCCCCGGCCAGGAACAGCACCGCCGCCACGAGCTCCAGCCCGAGCGCCGGCACGAGGACACGCCGCCGCCCGAGCCGGTCGGACACGTGCCCGGCCAGGACCAGGCTCGCCACGACGCCGACCGCGTAGGCGGCGAACACCAGCGTGACCGTGAACGTGGAGAACCCGTACAGCGGATAGAGCGGAGCGGGAACCGTGGAGAACGCCATCGCGACCGCGAACGCGAACGCGACGGCCCAGAACCCGGCCCGGGAACCGGTTCGGGTGCGGGGTGCGACGGGTGCTTCCAGAAGTGCCATGCGCCGACTGTGCGTCGCCCCGATCATCACTGCCAACGAAATTTCTCGCTCGGTCTGATCGCGATCGTTGATGATTGCCGTCGTGGAACTACGTCAGCTCGAGTATTTCGTGGCCGTCGCCGAGGAACGTCACTTCACCCGCGCCGCCGCCCGCCTGCACGTCGTCCAGTCCGCCGTCTCCGCCGCGATCAAGACCCTGGAACGCGAGCTCGGCACCCCGCTGCTCGACCGCGACACCAAGCGCGTCCGCCTCACCGACGCCGGCGAGGCCCTGCTGCCACGCGCCCGGATCGCCCTCGACGCGGCCCGTGACGCCCGTGACGCCGTCGCCGAGGTCAGCGGCGGCCTTCGCGGCACCCTGCGGATCGGTACCCTCACCTCGATCCGGGTCATCGACCTGCCGGCGCTGCTCGGCGAGTACCACCGCCGCCACCCCGGCGTGCTGATCCGGACCGCGGTGTCCCCGATGGGCTCGCGCGGGCTGGTCGAGATGCTCGCCGACCACCGGCTCGACCTGGCGTTCGTCTCGGTGCCCGGGCCACAGCCGGCCGGGGTGCACCTGGTGGAGCTGACCAGCGCGGACATGGACCTCGCGGTCCCGCTCGGCCACCCGCTCGCCGACCGGCCCACGGTGCCGATCGATCGGCTCGCCGGACTGGACTTCATCGACCTGCCGGCCGGGTACGGCAATCGGGACGTCGCCGACCGGGCGTTCGCGGCGGCCGGGGTACGCAGGCACGTGACGATCGAGATCACCGACATCGGGATGAGCGCGGAGTACGTACGACATGGTCTCGGTGTCGCTCTTCTGCCGCGTTTCCTGACCGGCGGCGTGGCCGGGATCGCGTCGATTCCGGTGACCGGCGCTGACCTGCGCTGGCCCCTGTCGCTGGCGGTCCCGGCCGGACGTCCACCGGGTGCCGCGGCCCGCGCGTTGATCTCCCTGACCGCCGATTACCTCCCCGGATCGGGCCGTCCGGTCCGTTAGAGTGGGCCGCCATGAGGTCGATACGGGTCTGGATGCTCGTCGCGGCGCTGACCGTGACAGTCGCGGGAGGTGGCCTGGTCGTGGCCGGCACGAGCAGCGACGCGCCCAAGCCCGCATGGGCCGCTCCCAGCTCGTCCGTCGTCGCGGCCGCGGTAGCGGTACCGCCTGCCACGCCCGCTTCGTCCGCCCCCGCCCTCTCCCTCGGGGCCTCCGCGCTCGGCGCCTCCGACCAGGCGAAACGCATCAGCCAGCTGAACGCGGCGCTGAAGTCGGTCAAGGGTGAGTTCTCGGTCGCGGTCTACGACCGGAAGACCGGGCTGCGGTACGTCCATCGCGGTTCCGTCAAGTTCGACACCGCCAGCATCGTGAAGGTGCAGGTTCTCGCGTGCATGCTGCTCAAGGCGCAGGACGCCGGGCGCGGGCCGACGTCCGCCGAGATGAAGCTGGCCGGCCCGATGATCCGGCTCAGCGACAACAACGCGACCACGTCGCTGTACAACCGGATCGGCGGCAGGAACGCGGTCACGAAGTGCAACAAGCGGCTCGGCCTGACCCAGACGGTCGTCAACGCCCGCTGGGGCCTGACGAAGACCACCGCCGCCGACCAGATCCGCCTGCTCGAGGAGCTCGTCGACACGAAGGGCCCGCTGAGCGCGTCCTCCCGCAAGACGGCGTTCACCCTGATGAACACCGTGAACAAGGCGCAGGACTGGGGCGTCCCGGTGGTCACCAGGACCGGTGAGATCTTCACGGTCAAGAACGGATGGGACACGCGTACGGCCGACGGCGGCCTCTGGGCGGTCAACACCATCGGCCGGATCACCTCGAAGAACGGCAGGGTCGACGTGTCCATCGCCGTCCTGACCCGCCGCAACAAGAACATGACGACCGGCGTCAAGCTGACCGAGAGGATCGCCAAGCTGACCCGCCAGCACCTCAGGTACTGACCGTGCCCGTCACCGTCCGCCCGCGGCTACGATCTGGTCCGCCTCGACCGGGACGCGGTGACCCGGGCGCGCGAGCTCAAGCCGAGCATCCCGCTCGCCGCCGACGGCATCCCGATCCGCCACGAGCTGGAACTCGACTGCGTCTCCGACCGCCCGGAGCACGAGGTCGCCGCCGCCCGCGAGGACGTGCTGGGCCGGCAGGACCACCTGTTCGAGCCCCACCTGATGACCATCGACGGCGCCGGACGGCTGACCTCCGGCGCGGAGAACCAGGGCGGCTTCCGCCTGGCGACCCTGCCGGACGGTGACGACCCGCCGGTCTGGATCGTGTGGGGGCACGACGAGGAGGTCCGCAGCGCGTTGCCACTGAGCCGGTTCCTGCTCGCCACGTTGCTCTGAGAGGCTTTGCTGACCACGCACCACCGGGGAGGGCTGATGGGGCTGCACCATGTCGAACACGGGAGCGGCGTGCCGGTGGTGGCGCTGCACGGGTGGACGGCCGACCACCGGCTGATGCTCGGCTGCCTGGAACCGGTGTTCGCCGCGCGGCCAGGGTTCCGGCGGCTCTACCCCGACCTGCCCGGCATGGGCCGCTCGGCGGCGCCGCCGTCGATCGCGAGCGCCGACGACGTGCTGGCCGCGGTGCTGGACTTCGTCGGTGAGACGCTCGGCGACGAGCCGTTCCTGCTGGTGGGGGAGTCCTACGGCGGATACCTGAGCCGTGCGGTGACCGCCGCGCTGGCCGGACGGGTGCTCGGGCTGGCGCTGATCTGCCCGGTCGGCGCCGTGGTGGACCGCACCCGACGCACGCTGCCCGCGCGGCAGGTCCTGCGCGCCGACCCGGCCGCTGTCGCCGGACTCGACGCCCGGACCGCGGCCGCGTTCGCCGAGATGGCCGTGGTCGAGTCACCCGAGGCGGCCGCCGGGTTCCGCGACGGCATCATGCCCGGACTCGACCTGGCCGACGCCGAGGCCATCGACCGGATCGAGCAGCGCTGGCAGCTGACGACCGGCCCGGAGAGCGGCGACCCGTTCCCACGGCCCACGCTGATCCTCACCGGCCGGCAGGACCACGTCGTCGGGTACACCGACCAGTTCGTCCTGCTGCCGCACTACCCGCGGGCCACGTTCGCGGTCCTCGACGTCGCCGGGCACAACCTGCAACTCGACCAGCCGGCACTCTTCCGGACCCTCATGCACGACTGGCTCGACCGGGTCGCCGGATGATCGGCGCGTCACCGTCGGTGCATCGACGTTCTTGCACATAGAGTGACGCCGTGGATGAAGTAGATCCCCGGACAGCGCTCCGATTCGTGCGCAGCGTCGCCGTTCTGACACTCGACGCCGCGGGTCAGGAGGCCTGGCTCGGCCGGGCCTTCAACGGCACGGCGGTCGCCGTCGCCGAGCTGGAGATCGAGTTCGACGAGGGCTTCGCGCTGCTGCCGTCGTTCGTGGCGCGCGGCTGGCTCGACGAGGCGGCGCTGCCCGCGCTGACCCGGCTCGACGAGCACCTCGACGCGATGAGCGGCGACCACAACCGGCACCTCTGGCAGGTCGAGGCCCTGGCCACCCGCGCCGAGTGGGCGCAGGCCCGCGATCTCGCCCGCGCGGCTCTGATCCTGCTGGTGTGACCACCGCGCGAGCACTCGGCCACCGCTTCGTCGGAGTGGTGGTCCTCGTGGCCGGTTCGGCCGCGCTGGCCGCCATGGTGTGGCTCGGCCAGCAGGCGCTGTCCCGGATCGACGACCGCTACGGGGTGCGAAGCCCGGGCGTGGCCATGCTGCTCCTCGCGGTGATCATCCTGGGGTTCGCGTTTCAGCGGCGGGACGCGGCCGGTGCCCTGACCCGGCATGCCAGGCGGGCCGGATGGCGGGCGCTCGACCCGGACACCCTGGTGTGGCCGTGGCCCGAGGGGCCGGCGATGGTGCGGCGAGCCTGGTCCATCGAGGCGGACGGCCTGCCGGTCATCGCGGGAACGGTCGAGTGGACCGGCGACGCCTTCGCCGGCCTGGTCGACCAGCCCGCCGGCGCGGGGGTCTTCGTCGTGGTCCCGCTCGCGCGGCCGGTGCCGCCGATGGCCCTGCACCTGCCGTTCCAGCGGGTCGGCGACTCGCCGCTTCTCGATCTGCCGGACCTGCGGTGGAGTTACCTCAACGGCACGATCCCGGCCTGGACGGCCCGCGACCGGACCCTGTTCACGGTCACGCCCGCCGAGGAGTCCATCAAGCCGGCCATGATCGACAAAGCGGTCGACCGGACGCTGCGCATCCCCGGGCTCCTCGGCCTGGACCGAGGGGTCCCGCCGGCCGGGGACGACCGGGACGGGACCGCTGAGCGCCGGGTCGCCCGTGCGCGGCACTGGCGTGGGAAGGCCTTCCTGATCCCGTACGCGGGCATGGTCGTCTATCTCGTCCTGGCCCTGGTCGAGCTGCTGATGATCGGGTTGTACGCCTTCCGGGACACCGAGCCGGGCGGGCTCCTCCTCGCCCTGCTGTGCCCGGCCCTGGTCCTGGCGTTTCTCGTCCGCCCGGCGTGGTCGCGGCTCGCGGTGCTGCGTCATGCCCGGCGGGCAGGCTGGGAGCGGATCCGCCCGGGGAGCCGTGAATGGCCGTGGACCGACCTGCGCCAACAGGGCTCGATCAGGGTCCGCGCGGCCTGGTCGTTCCGTTCGGGTGGCTTTCCGGTCACCGCCGGGCGGATCTCGTGGGACGGCAACGCGCTCGCCGACGCCACCCCGGAACGCGACGGCAGCGGGGTCTTCGTCGTGCTGCGGCTGCCGGAGCCGATTCCCTCGGCCGCCATGCGCCTGCCCGGCAGACTCGTCGGCGACGTGGGGACGGCGGATGAGGTCGCGTTGCGGGCGGCGTTCCGGCGAGGGGAGATCCCGCCCTGGACGGCCCGCGGGCGGGAACTGTTCGTGGTGACGGGCGACACCGGCTCGGTCCGGCCGAAGACGATCGATGACGCGGTCCGGCGTACCCTCCACATCGCCCGCCTGCTGGGATGCCGGCCGGGAGATGATCGCCCACCTGGAGAAGCGCGCTGACCTGGGGTTTGGGGTGATCCTGGACACGGCGGCCTGGCTCCGGATGTAAGGGGCTGGGCGTGCTACGGTCCGTCGGGGAGGACGCATGCAGAGGCGCACGGATCTCATCGAAGATCTGATGGGACGGTTCCCGCACATCCCGCGTGAGGCGGTGATCAAGGAAGACCTGCTGCGGGGCGGGCTGGCGTTCGACGATTCGGCGCTCACCGACAACGAGAACGGTGACGTGAAGCCGAAGTCGTACTTCATCTTCTCGTTCGACCACCGGACCCTGCCCGAGCTGGGCGAGGCGGCGCTGCGGCGGCCACCGGAGGAGATCGTGCTCACCGGCGGGCCGTACGACCTTCGTCGCACGGTGGTGTCGGTGCGGATCAACCCGTCCTCGCCGTATCGGGTGAAGCCGACCGAGGACGGCAAGCTGATGCTGCACCTCGACGACCGGCCGATCGCCGACGTCGGGCTGCCGCCGATGCCGGACTACTACCGGCACACGCTCGAGAACGGGAAGCAGGTGATGGAGGTCGCGCCCACCATCCAGTGGGGCTACCTCGTCTACCTCACCGTCTTCCGGGTCTGTCAGTACTTCGGCGCCAAAGAGGAGTGCCAGTACTGCGACATCAACCACAACTGGCGTCAGCACAAGGCGGCCGGGCGGCCCTACACCGGTGTGAAGCCGGTCGACGAGGTGCTCGAGGCGCTCGCGATCATCGACAAGTACGACACCGCGAAGACGTCGCACGCCTACACGCTGACCGGCGGCAGCGTCACCAGCAAGGTCGACGGGCTGGCCGAGGCCGACTTCTACGGCCGGTACGCCCAGGCGATCGAGGAGCGTTTCCCGGGCCGGTGGATCGGCAAGGTCGTCGCGCAGGCGCTCCCGAAAGAGGACGTGCAGCGCTTCTACGACTACGGCATCCGGATCTACCACCCCAACTACGAGGTGTGGGACAAGTATCTGTTCGAGCGTTACTGCCCCGGTAAGGAGCGGTACGTCGGCCGGGAGGAGTGGCACCGCCGCATCCTCACCTCGGCCGAGGTGTTCGGCCCACGCAACGTGATCCCCAACTTCGTGGCCGGCATCGAGATGGCCGCGCCGTTCGGGTTCACCACCGTCGACGAGGCGATCGCGTCGACCACCGAGGGCCTGCAGTACTTCATGTCCCGGGGCATCACCCCGCGGTTCACCACCTGGTGCCCGGAGCCGACCACCCCGCTGGGCAAGATGAACCCCGAGGGTGCTCCCCTCGAGTACCACATCCGGCTCCTGGAGGCGTACCGCGCGACCATGGAGGCCAACGGGCTGTCCAGCCCGCCCGGCTACGGCCCGCCCGGCGCCGGCAACGCGGTCTTCTCGGTCAGCTCGTTCATGGACACGCTGCCGGCCGAAAAATGATCGAGGTGTTCCGCGACCTCCTGCGGATCCCGACCGTCTCGACCCGCGACACCGCCGCCTGGGACCACGTCGCCTTCGACGCGTTCCTGGCGGCGTTGCGCGGGCACTTCCCGCTGCTGCACGCGTTGCCGCTGGTCCGGGTCGGCAGCCACGGCCTGCTGTTCCACTGGGCCGGTGCCGCCGCCGACCGGCCGGTCGTGCTGATGGCGCACAGCGACGTGGTCCCGGTCGAGGGACCCTGGCGGCACCCACCCTTCGGAGCGGTGATCGAGGACGGCGTGATCTGGGGCCGCGGAACCCTGGACTGCAAGGGCAGTCTCGTCGCGATCTGCCAGGCCGTGGAGGACCTGCTCGCCACCGGGTACACCCCGGCACAGGACGTCTGGCTGTCGTTCGGCTGCAACGAGGAGGTCGCCGGCGACGCGGCCCCGCTCGCCGTCGAGGAGCTCCGCCGCCGCGGCGTCACCCCGTGGTTCGTGCTCGACGAGGGCGGCGCGGTCGCCTACGACGCCTTTCCCGGCGTGGAGAAGCCGATCGCGGTCATCGGCGTCACCGAGAAGGGCATCACCTCCCTCGAACTGCGCGTCGACGGCCGAGGCGGGCATGCCTCCACACCGGCGCCGCTCGGCCCGACCGCCCGCCTCGCGCGAGCCGTCACCCGCCTCGACCGCGCGCCGATGCGGGCCTCCGCGCCCGACGCCACCATGGAGCTCTTCCGGCGAGCGGCGCCACATGCCAAACCCCCCATGCGGTACGCGTTGAGCACCGCCGTCCGCAGCCGTGCCCTGCTGACCCGCCTGCTGCTGGCGGCCGGTCCCGAGACGGCGGCGATGGTCCGCACCACCGTCGCGGTGACGACACTCAGCGGCTCCCCGGCCCTGAACGTGGTCGCCGCCACCGCCACCGCCGGCGTGAACATCCGCATCCTGGTCGGCGACACCATGGAGGGTGTCATCAGGCACGTCCGCCGGGTGATCAAGGACCCGCAGGTGCGGATCACCGTGATCGACGAGGGCGAGCCGTCCCCGTCGTCCCCGCTCGACGAGGCGTTCGACCTGATCGCCGCGGTGACCGGCGAGCACTTCCCGGAGGCGGTGACCTCGCCCTACGTGATGATGGCCGCGACCGACGCCCGCCACTTCACGAAGATCAGCGAGCGTGTCTACCGGTTCACCCCGTTCGAGATGACCAAGAAGCAGCGCGAGTCGATCCACACGCACGACGAGCACATCACCGTCGAGGCCTACCTCAAGGGCGTCGCCTGGTATCGGACCCTCATGGAGCGCCTGTAGCGCCTGTACTGCCCGTAGCGTCGGCGGCGGCCGGGTGGTCGGGGCGTCGTGCCTCGTCGCGGACTCTCATCGAGCGGCGGCGGCGGCCGGGCGGGCTCGGACGTGCATTCGCTCGCCCTGCCGCCCCAGGATGCTGATGATCTCGACGGCGTGCTCGCCGGTGCTGCCGAACCAGTGCGGCACCCGTGTGTCGAACTCGGCCGCCTCCCCGGCCGCGAGGGTGAAGTCGTGGTCGCCGAGCACCAGCCGGAGCCGTCCGGAGAGCACGTAGAGCCACTCGTAGCCCTCGTGAGTCCGCGGTTCGGGCTCGGTCTGGTCACCCGGGATGATCACCTTCCAGGCCTGCAGCGAGCCGGCGTGCGGGGTCAGCGGCAGCACGATCCGCCCGTTCACCCTCCGGGGCGCCGGGCGTACCCGTGGGTCGGCGATCTGTGGAGCCCCGATCAGCTCGTCGATCGGCACCCGGTGCGCCTGCGCGATCGGCAGCAGCAGCTCCAGGCTCGGCTTGCGCTGTCCGCTCTCCAGCCGGGAGAGGGTGCTCTTGGAGATGCCGGTGACCTCGGCCAGCGCGGTCAGGGTGACGTTGCGGCGGGTGCGCAGGGCCCGGAGCCGGGGGCCGACCTCGGCAAGGGCTGCGGTGATCGCTGGTTCCACAGGCCCATTCGACCCGGCCATCCCCACATCGGCAACCAATGTTGCCGTTTCCGGGAAAGGACCGGGCAGACGCGAAGAACGCCCGGCGCAGACACCGAGCCGCCGGTGCAGGGCCGCCGCCATCGAGCCGTATGGGCCGCTGCCGTCGGGTGGCCGATACCGGGCTGCCGCCATCGAGCCGTATGGGCCGCTGCCGTCGGGTGGCCGATACCGGGCTGCCGCCGTCGAGCCGGCCGGTTCCCAGAAACGGCAACGTTCTTTGCCGGGATCCGGCGTGGCCGCGCAGCCTGGGCGGCATGAACGAATACGACGTCGTAGTAGTGGGCGGCGGCGCCGCCGGACTCAGCGCCGCCCTGGTCCTGACCAGGGCCCGTCGCCGGGTGGCGGTGATCGACGCGGGCCGGCCGCGCAACGCACCGGCGGCCCACATGCACGGATACCTGTCGCGCGACGGCATGCCGCCCGCCGACTTCCTGGCCGCCGGACGAGCCGAGATCAAGGGCTACGGCGGCGAACTGCTCGACGGCACCGTCACCGCGATCACCCCGCGCTCAGCCGGATTCCGTGTCGGGCTCGCCTCAGGCGGCGTGATCGGGACCCGGCGGGTGCTCGTGGCGACCGGCCTGCGTGACGAGATCCCCGCGATCCCCGGTCTGGCCGACCGCTGGGGCCGCGATGTGCTGCACTGTCCGTACTGCCACGGGTTCGAGGTACGGGACCGGCCGCTGGGCGTGCTCGGCGGCAGTCCCGAAACCGTCCGCCACGCCCTGCTGATCCGCCAGTGGTCGGCCGACGTGACCTTCTTCGCCCACACCCACGAGCTGAGCAACGACGATCGGCAGCGGCTCAAGGCCCGTGACATCCGCGTTGTCGAGGGCGTCGTGACCCGCCTGATCATCGAAGGCGACCGGCTGGCCGGCATCGAACTCGACCGGGCCAGCGTCGTCGCTCCGTACGCCCTCTTCGTCCGTCCCCGGCTGGTTCCCACTGACGCCCTGCTCACCGGCCTGGGCGCGGTCCTGACCGACGAGCGCACCGGACGCACCACCGTGCCGGGCGTCTGGGCGGCCGGTAACGCCGTAGACCCTCGGGCGCAGGTGATCACCGCGGCCGGCGCCGGATCGGCCGCCGCCATCGACATCAACGCCGACCTCGTCGAGGAGGACGTCCGCGACGCCCTCCCGTTCTCCGCGGCGCAGGAACGCCAGGTCGCTGCCCTCGTCAACCGCCTCCCGCTGTAGTGCCCGACCCCTTTCCGCTGTAGAGCCCAACTCTTCGCTGTAGAGCTCGCCCGCCTCCGGCTGTAGGCACTCGCCCGCCTCCCGCTGTAGGAACCGCCCCCAATCGCTGCCATATGAGGAGTCATCTCCATGTCGAATAGATCGAGCCGCCACCAGATGGCCGTCATGATCTGGATCGCCGTGTTCCCCACCCTGACCGTCCTGCAGCTGCTGCTCGGCGACCTGCTCCGGGACGCCCCGATGGTGCTGCGCACCCTCGTGCTGGCGACGATCGCCGTGCCGATCGTCGTCTATGGCCTGATGCCACTGCTGAGCCGCCTCCGGACCCGCCTCATCACGGCCCGCAGCTGATGACACCGTCCCGGCTGAAGGCACCGGCCGCTAGAAACACTGGCCGCTGCCGGAAACACGGGTCGCTGCCGGAAACACGGGCTGCTGCCGGAAACACGGGCTGCTGCCGGAAACACGGGCTGCTGCCGGAAACACGGGCTGCTGCCGGAAACACGGGCTGCTGCCGGAAACACGGGCCGCTGAGGAACAGCCCGGGCCGAAGGAACCGCGAAGGAACACGGGCGAAGGGCACCGCCCGTGGTTGACCGGGCTCAGCAGGGGATCAGCGTGGGCCCAGGCCAGTGCGCCCGTCGATCAGCTCCCGCGCCACGTCGAGGTGACCGGCGTGCCGGGCGGTCTCCTCGATCATGTGCAGGATGATCCGCCGCAGGTCGCCGGTCTGCTCGGCCAGCCACTCGACCTCGTGCCGCAGGGCCGGAGCGGCGTCCAGCGGCGTCACGGCGATCAGCTCGTCCGACCGCTTGCACACCTCACGGTAGAAGTCGATCACCGCCGAGGCCGGTCGTGGTGTGGTGAGCGGCGGGGCGTCGTCCCAGCCCCAGGGTGGGGGCTCGGCGGAGCCGGTCAGCACGTCCTGGAACCAGTGGATCTCGGCATGCCCGAGGTGCTCGATCAACCCGAGAGGCGTCCACCCCGAGGGCAGCACCGAGCGGTGCAGCGCCTGCTCGCCGAGCCCCTCGACGATCGCCAGGACGACACCTCGCTGATAGGTCAGGAACTCGTGCAGGACTGCCTTCTCGCCATCGATCCCCGTCATGGGAGCGCACGCTAGCGGTACCCCCTGACATTTTCCGGCCCGATCCCGGCGCTCCCGGAGAAGGTAATCTTCCCGGCGTGAGGAGTCGTCGGTTCGCGCTGGTCCGGGCGGATCTCGAGAACGGGGTGTGCCCGCTGCCCGATGATCTCGCCGCCACGGTGGGGGCGCGGGAGTCGGTCACGGTGGTGCTCGAACACCGCCTGCTGGGCGTCACGCCCGCGCGGGAGACGTTCGAGGCCGCGCCCGTACAGGATCCGGGTTGGCATCTCACCGACATCGTGTGGCCGCCGGACGTGCGGCCGGGCGCGTTCGTGACCGTCGCCTGGCGGCCGTCGGAGGAGTATCTGATGGTGAAGACCACGGTGCTCGACGAGCCGATGCGGGTCGACGGGGTCGACTTCTACCACGACTACGACCCACGAGTGGTCACCCGCGAGTTCGACCCGGGCGTCTCCAACCGTGGCCGGGTTCTCAACGCGGTCCGGCGGCTCGGCCGGGTCTTCGACGACGGTTCCGCCGCGTTCCCCGAGGCGGAGCTGCCGGCGCACTGCGGTCTGGGCCGGGGTAAGAAGGGCACGTTCCTGCTGCGCAACGCCGTCGACCAGCTGTTGCGGGAGGGCTACGTGACCCGCGTGACCGGCAGCACGGCCGTCGACGGCGCGCTCAACTACCCGGCCGTCGACGGCGAGGAGTCCCTCGACCTGCTGTTCTACGCCCCGCTGGTGGAGGAGGCCCCGCTACCCGACCCGTCCGGGGGCGGCGACCCGCACGGCGAGGGAGGGGACCGCCGCGACCACTGGGTCAACGGTTTCGTCCGCCGCCTGCCGCCCGGCGCGCACGCCTCGAAGAAGCAGCAGAACCTCCACCAGCAGGCCCTCGAGAAGGAGCAGATCGACGGCTTCACCCTGGAGCCCGGCTACACCTTCGTGAAGCGCCATCACCGCGGATAGTCGATCTCCGTGATGTCGTCGGCCAGGTAAGCGATGCTCACATCCGGGTTGAGCCGGCGCACGAGTGCGTCGGTGAGCGGCCGCAGGGCGAACACCTCGGTCACCGCTTCGAGGTCCACGTCCTCCTCGTAATAGTCCTCGGCGAACTCCTGGTACGCCGCGGGCGTACCGTTGGCCAGCAGTTCGAAGAGCCAGGCCGCCGTGTCGGCCCCGCGCCCGTGCCACCCGTCGTCGCCGGCCTCACGCCAGAGACAGATGTTGGAACCATGGCCGAAAGCGGGCTCGGCCACCTGGCGGGCGAACACCGCGGGCACCTCGTCGAAGAGACCTGGGCTGTACGGGACCTCGTGATCGAGCCCGCGGATGAAGACGCCGGCGGGGGAGAACACGATCGAGTACTCGTCACCCGACCCGTTGCGCATCGACGCCATCCGCTCACCACGGTCCGGACTCCAGCGGGAGTCGACGGAGTAGTAGCGGTCCTCCCAGGCCGGGCTCATGATCGCGTCGCACATGGCCAGCGCCTGCGACCGCCGCAGCAGTTCCTCGGGGCCGGGCAGAGCCGCGGCGACTTCAAGAACACTCACAGGATGATCGTGCACCCTTGTCGGATGAAAGCCGTAGCCGGTCTCGGTATCGCGTGTGTCCTGGCGTCCCTGGCGATGTATGCGGTGTTGCACGTGATGGCGCCTTCCGCCGACCTGGACTGGATGCGCCGCACCATCAGCCAGTACGCGTTGATGCCCAACGGCTGGATCTTCGACACGGCCACGCTGCTGCTCGCCGCCGGTTCGGCGGCGATCGTGGCCGCGTTGCTTCGCGCCGGTCTGCTGAGCGGGGCGGCGGCGGTCGCGCTGGGCCTGTGGGTGGCCGGCCTGATCGGCGTCGTCTGGTTCGAGAAGCACAACTGGCAGATGGGCCCGTCGATGAGCGGCGACATCCACCGGGTGGCCAGCGTGGTCGCCTTCCTGAGCCTGCCGGTCGGCGCCCTGCTGGCGTCCCGGCGGGGTGGTGGCCCGGCCCGCTGGGTGGCGGTCGGCGGCGTGGTCTCGCTGCTGTGTTTCGCGCCGATCCTGTGGGCGGTGCTGGCCGAGCCGTGGACGGGAGTGCGCTGGTGGCGGGCCATCCCGCTCGGCGGGGTCGAGCGGCTGCTCGGCCTGGCCGAGGTGGTCACGGTTCTGCTGCTGGCCTGGTGGGCGCTCCGTGACCGGCCGAACGGCCGGCAGCTCGATCCGGGCGCCCCTCAACCGGGCCTGACGAGCCGGACCATGACAGCCGACCCCGCCTCACAGATCTTGTGAATTTGCGGCTGCCCATCGGGACGTAAGTTCCCTAGATCTTCCTGAGTGGGGTGCCGTGCGGCTTCGTCGAGTGGGGCGCGGGAGAAGCGGCGCAGGTCGAGACGGTGAGCGGGCGGCAGTGCGGCACGAGGCGGTGAGGGAAGGACTCCGAGAGGAATGGCGGCGGATGCGGAGACGGCACAGGAATAGATGAAGGGCCGGGCTGCGGATCTTCGGTAATCCCGGCAGACTGGCGTGAATGAGCATGACCGACGATGCGTACGGGCCCTCTCTCGAAGGTCTGGTCCTCGGCGGGCGCTACCGGCTGCAGCGTCAGATCGGCGCCGGTGGGATGGCGGTGGTCTGGCGGGCTCATGACGATGTGCTGGGCCGGTCGGTCGCGGTCAAGGTGGTGGCTCCGGCGCGGGCCTGGGACGTTCGTCTGCGGGAGCGGATCCGGCACGAGGCGAGGGCGGCCGCGGCGCTGTCGCATCCGAACGTCGCTCAGGTGCACGACTACGGCGAGATGGATCGGGCGGGACGGGTCTTCCCGTACGTGGTGATGGAGCTCGTGCCCGGTGGAACCCTGCTTGCACGGCTGTCGGCGGGCCTGCCGCCGCCGGAGTTCGCCATGCGGATCGTGGCCGAGATCGCCGCGGCGCTGGCGGCGGCGCACGCCGAAGGGCTGGTGCACCGGGACATCAAGCCGGGCAACGTGATGCTCGCGCCGACCGGGGCCAAGGTGGTGGACTTCGGCATCGCGGCGGCGATCTCGCCGGGTGGTGTGGAGGAGCCGGAGGACGACGTCCTGGGCACCCCGGCCTATCTGGCGCCGGAGCGTCTCATCGGTGACGCGGTGGTTCCGGCCTCCGATGTGTACGCGCTCGGCGTCGTCCTCTACCGCATGCTGTCCGGCCGGTCGCCGTGGAGCAGCGAGGACACCCGGCAGATGGTGGAGGCGCACCTGTACATCCCGCCGACGCGGCTGCCGCCGATCGTGGGTGTGCCGGACTACGTGATCCGGCTCTGTCATCGCTGCCTGGCCAAGGATCCGGATCAGCGGCCGACCGCCGACGAGGCGGCCGAGGTGCTGGCCCGCGGCGCGGGGATCCGCGTGGTGAACGACGAGCCGACCGTCCCGGTGGCCGTCCCGTCCGAGCCGACGGTGCTGGTCCGCAGAAAAGCAGCCGCCGCGACGGCGGCACCCGGGGCGGCGGCACCCGCGAAGGCGAAGCCGCGGTGGCGGCCAGTGGCGGCCGTGGCGGCGGCGCTGGTGGCCGGCGGCGCCGGCGTGTGGGTGCTGATGGAACGTCCGGAGCAGGCTGGCGCGGGCGGCGGTGTCGCGGCGGGCACTCCGGTGACGTCACCGGCCCCGCCCACGCGCAGCGGTGCGGCAGCGACCGCCCAGCCGCAGGGCAGCGCTGATCCGGAGCGGACACAGCGCGTGCCGGCGGCGGAGGACCCGCAGGTGACACCGTCGCGGGCGATCGCACCCGGAACGGCTGTGGCCACGTCCTCGGCGGCGGCGCCACCCACGGCCGCGCCGACGGCCACGACACCCGCGACGCCGCCGCCCGCGGCCGTGGAGCGGACCTTCTCCTCGGCGGGCGGGAAGGTGGTGGCGACATGTCCCTCGCCGGTCACCGCCGAGCTGCTGTCGTGGACCGCCACCCGGCCGTACAGACTCGACTCGGTCGACCCCGGCCCGGCCGCGGCCCCGGCCGTGACGTTCCGGCAGGGCAACCGGGCCGTGACGGTGACGGTCACCTGCGACGACGGAACACCGGAGGCGGAGGTTGCCTGATCCCGACTGCGCCGAGATAATCGCACGGACCGTGCAATAATCACGGCTGTCTATCGGGAGGGTCGATGGGGATTACTCGCCGAACACTGATCGCGGTACCCGGCGGCGTGGCAGTCGCCGCCGCCGTCACCACTCCGGCCACGGCGGGCCGGGGCCGGCCGCCGCGTCCGGCGATCTTCATCCATGGCAGTGCCGGCTCCGCCATGCAGTTCCGGGTGCAGGCGAAGCGCCTGGCGAGCAACGGCTATCCGGCCGGGATCGTGGAGGCCCACGAATACGACTCGCCGAACATCGTCGCGATCCTCCAGCAGGTGTGGGCCGGACTCGACGCGCGCATCGAGCGGCTGCTCGCGCTGACCGGTTCCGATCAGGTCGATCTGCTGGCGCACTCGCTCGGCACCTACGTGACGCAGGGCTACCTGAACAGCTCGCCGGAGCGGGCCGCACGGGTCGCGCACTACGTCAACCTGGACGGCCGCCCGGCCGCCGCGCTGCCGGGCGGTGTGCCGACGCTGGCGATCTGGGGGGAGGGCGACCCGGCGCGGACCGTCGCCGGCGCGACCAACGTGTACTTCCCGGCGCAGTCGCACACCCAGACGGTGTCGTCGAAGGAGTCGTTCCGCGAGATCTTCCGCTTCCTGCGCGAGCGTGAACCGCACACCACCGAGGTCCGTGCGGCGCGCGTCGCGTACATCTCCGGTCGTGCCGTTCTGTTCCCGAGCAACGCCGGAGTGAACGAACCGGGCAACGCCGGGGTGAACGGACCGGGCAACGCCGGGGTGGCCGAAGCGAGTCTGGAGATCCACCGGGTCAGCTCCCGGACCGGCCGCAGGCAGGGCCGCGCGATCCGGGCGACCGTGGCCGCGGACGGCACGTTCGGGCCGGTAGCGCTCGCGCCGCACGAGCGGTACGAGTTCGCGCTGCTGCGCCCCGGCCAGTCGACGCACCATTTCTACTTCGAGCCGTTCCGCCGCTCCGACTCGTTCGTGCGGCTGCTGACCAGCCGTCCCGGCGAGGGCCTCGGCGGCCTGGTCGACACCAGTGACCGGCACACCGCGCTGACGTTCCAGCGGCAGAAGGAATGGTGGGGCGGCGAGGGTGACCACCTGTGGATCAACGGCCAGGACATCCTGAACCCGGCCACCGCACCGCACGCCCGCCGGGTGATCGGCGTTTTCGCGTTCGACGACGACAGCGACGGCGTCAGTGACCTGTCCGCCCCGCTGCCCGAGTTCATCGCGCAGACGTTCATCTCCGGCGTCGACCTGTTCATCCCGGCGTCGGCCCGCAAGTCCGTGCGCATCGTGGCCCAGGAGCGCGGCGGCGGGCGCACCAGCCTGCCGGTGCCGGCCTGGCCGTCGAGCGGGCACCGGATCAGCGTGGAATTCGGCTGAGCTCCTCCACCACCTGGACCACCTCGGGGAACGCGGCGATCGACGCGGTCACGTAACGCTCGTCGAAGTCGCCGAGACCGCGGACGCCGCTCTGCAGGCAGGCCACGAAAGCCATCCCCGCACCACCGGCCGCGATCGCGTCACCGGGCGAGTCACCGACGTAGACACACTGCGACGGCGACAGCCCGGTGTGCGCGAGCAGTTCGTCGAACGCCCGCGGATCCGGCTTGCCGTGCCGTGTGTTGTCCCGGTGCCAGACACCGCTGATCCGTTCGGCGAGCACGTGGTCGGGCTCCAGCATGTGCCGCACCTCGGGTCCCGTGCGGGAGGTCAGCAGCATGACGGTACGGCCGGAGAGCACCAGCTCGTCGAGGGCGGCCAGGTTCTCCGGCGGGATCACGTCGAGCCGTCCCTCGGCCACGTGACGCTCCATGGTGGTCTGGAACAGTGGCGAGAACACCTCCAGGTCCAGTCCCGGCGACCGTTTCGGCATGGCCGCCAGCAGCGGTTCACCCCAGGTCGTGAGGTGCACCGCCCGCTCGATCGGAGGTCGCCCCATCGCGGCGAGCACCTCGTTCTCCAGTTCGAACGACGACGCCTCGGTCATGCAGAGGGTGTCGTCCACATCGATCACGACTGCCTTGATCATCGGATGAGGTTACCCTCAGCCACGGTGCTGATAGACCATCTGCCAGTTACCGCGGATCACTTTGAGCAGCATGGTCAGGTGGCGGTCCCCGTCCACGGCCGAGCAGGCCGCCTCCCAGCGACCCGTGCCGACCATCCACTCGACGGCGTCCAGGGCGGGTTCCGGCTCGTCGAACAGCACGGCGACCACCGCCTCCCGCCCGCGGAACACCCGCCCGGACAGCCACAGGACCGCTTCCGAGTCCACGAGCGGGGCGAGATCACGGCCCCGGTAGGCGTCCAGGAACGTGCTCAATTCGCGAGCCGTCTCCTGCGTCGCGTCGATGGTGATCGGCTCGCCCCGCGCGATCGGACGCAGCGCCACGTCACAGCCACGGTCGAAGTCCTGGTAGCAGCTCGGGTCGTCGGCGTGGTTCACGAACCGGGCCGGAGCCGGATACAGGTGGCGACGGCCGCCGTAACTGTGCACGAACAGATGCTCTCCGGGCGGCAGCGCCAGGTAGCCGGCCTCGTCCAGCGGCTGCAGCTCGTAGTCGACGACGACCTCGCCGACGGCGAAGTCGCGGGCCGCGTAGACTCCGGTGCCCGCCAGGCCGCCGGGGCCCAGCGTCACATCGGGCACGCGCTCAGAGGACGAAACCGGCGATCAACTGGCCCAGCTGCCGGATGTCGGAGCTCGACTTGAACTCCAGGCGCACCTTGCCGAGGCCGCTGAAATACAGCTCCAGCTCGGCGTCCCGGTCGAAGTTGCCGGCGGTCTCGATCGAGAAGGCCTGGATCTTGTTGTACGGCAGCGAGGTGAAGTCGACCTTCTTGCCGGTCATGCCCTGGATGTTGGCGGCGATGAGCCGCTTGTTGGTGAACGCCACGAAGTCCCGGGTCGTCTTGAACGCGTAGATCAGCTGCTCGCTCTGGATCAGCAGCGGCGCCACCTGCGAATACACCGAACCGGGGTCGACGGGGGTCAGCTTGAACACCGAGGGGCTCGAGAAATCGATCACGGACCCACGGTAGCCCGCACCCGCCAGCGCCGGGCTTGATCTCAACCTCCGTTGAGGTCCTACCGTCGCCGCATGGACGTTGAGCAGCTCACTGACGAGGAACTGGCGGGTCAGCCGGCCGCCTACTGGACGGGGGTGGCGTACGAGGCCCTGATCGCCTTCACCCGGCGGCAGCAGGCCGCAGCGGGATTCACTCAGCCGGCGTTCTGGCTGTTGCGCAACCTGTCCGCGAATGATCTCTCGCCGGACGGCCGGGGCCGGACCGTCGCCGAGCTCGAGGAGGCGATGAGCACGTACCTGCGGGCCGAGGACGACCTGGCGGCCGAGGCGGCGGCACTCGCCGGGCAGGGTCTGCTCCGCGCGGACGCGGACGGGCGATGGTGGATCACCGGGGCGGGGGAGGCGGCCCGGCTCGAGATGAAGAAGGCAGGTCCCGCCATCCGGGCACGGATCCATGAAGGCATCGACGACACCGACTACGTCACGGCCCTCAAGGTCCTCCATCGGATGATCGCGAACGTCGGTTGACAACATGCAGTCGCTAGACTGCATAATGCAGGTCATGGACCTTGTGTTCCGGGCTCTCGCCGATCCCACCCGCCGCAGGCTGCTCGACGGCCTGCGCGCGGAGGACGGCCAGACGCTGGGCAGGCTCTGCGCGAGCCTGGACATCACCCGGCAGTCCGTCACCCAGCACCTCGCCGTGCTGGAGGAGGCCAACCTGATCAGCACGGTCAGGCGCGGCCGGGAGAAGCTGCACTACCTCAACCCGGTCCCCATCCACGACCTACGGCAGCGATGGATCGCCCCGTTCGAGGAGCCGCGGCTGCGGACGCTCGACGCGATCCGGCGGCATGCGGAGGAGCAACCGATGAAACCGAACTTCGTGTACGTGACGTACATCCAGGCCACCCCCGAGCGGGTCTGGGAGGCGCTCACCTCGGCAGACCTGACCGGCGAGTTCTGGGGACACCACAACGTCTCCGACTGGCGGCCGGGCTCGTCGTGGGAGCACGTGCGGACCGACGGGTCCGGCATCGCCGACGGCGGTGGGGTCGTGCTCGAGGCCGACCCGCCGCGCCGGCTGGTCATGACGTTCGGCGAGGCGGGGTCCGGGGCCGGGCCGGACGCGTCGACGGTCACGTTCCTGATCGAGCCGCACCAGGACATCGTCCGGCTGTCGGTCACCCACGAGAATCTGCCGTCCGACGACGACGCCGAGGCCGTCTCGCACGGCTGGCCGGCCGTGATGGCCAACCTGAAGTCGTTCCTGGAGACCGGTCATGTGCTCCCACAGGCCCCGTGGGAGATGCACGCCCACCTACGAGGCTGACGCTCCCAGCCGTGCGCCGAGAGCGGCTGACACCGCATCACGGACCTCGGCGTCCGTCGGCGGGCGCACGCCGCGCTCCCCGGCCAACTGCCGGAGAGAGGTCATCGCCACGTCGTCGAGGCTGCACGCCACGAACCGGTCGAAGACCGCCAGGTCCGTGTCCACGTTCAGGGCGAACCCGTGGGTGGTGATCCCGCCCCGGATCCGCATGCCGATCGAGACGAGCTTGCGCCCGTCCGGGGTCCACACGCCGACCAGGCTCGGGGAGCCCGGCGGAGTGTCCCGGCGCTCGGTCGCGAAACCGAGCGCCGACATGGCCTCGATCAGGCCGTTCTCCAGCCAGCGGACCACGTCCACCGGACCCCACGTGCGCAGGTCCATCACGAGGTAACCGACCAGCTGGCCTGGCCCGTGAAAGGTGGCGTTGCCACCCCGGTCCACTCCGACGGCCGGGATCTCCGACAGGTCCGAGGGCAGATCGGTGGGAGGGGTCTTCCGCCCGTAGGTGATCACCGGCGGGTGGCTGAGCAGGAACAATCGGTCCGGTGCCGTGCCGGCCTTTCGCTCCGCGGCCCAGGCGGCCATCTCGGTGACGGCCGCCTGGTACTCCACCTCGGCCAGATCGACGCGCAGCAGTTCTCTCGAATCGCTCACCCGCCCATCCTGCCCCGCTCGACGGACGAGCGTCAGGCAGGCTCGACCGGCATCCACAGCTCGCACGTCGCGGTGCTGAAGTCGGCCGCCATCTCCTGAACCGCGACGATCGATGGGCCGGGCCGCAGCCGCCATGGGTTCGACGGGAACCAGTCGGTGGCGGTCGCCGCCCACGCCGTCTGCAGCGCCTCCGGATAGGGCCCGGAGGTGCGGAACACCGCCCACTTCCCGGCCGGCACCTCGATGGCGTCGAGGTCGTCCGGCACCGGGGTGTCGTGACCGACGGCCGCGCCGTGCAGATACGTCAGCTCGGTGCCCTCCGGAGCGTCCGGCTCGACACCGTGCGTGACCTGCAGCAGGCCAGCCGGTTCGGTGTCGCTGAGCGCCTTGAGCCGCTGGTGCTGCTCCATCGGCAGGCCGGCGATGAACTGCTGGATGTGCGGGTTGGCGCCCGAGTAGATCAGCGGAACGCGGGTGGCGTGGCCGACGAGCCGGATGTCGGGGCGGTCGGCGATACGGGTGTCCATGGGGGTGCTCCCTTCGACGGTCAGGCGGAACCTGATCTGCGGTTGTGTGCGAAGGGGGCCTCCATCTCGGCGTACCTCACCGGGGCCGGCGCCGTGGACCGCCCGGAACGCGCGCCCGAACGCCTCGGCCGAGCCGTATCCGTAACGGACCGCGACACCGAGCAGGTCGTCACCACGGACCACGTCCCCGGCGGCGACCGTCATCCGGCGCCGCCGCACGTACTCCGACAGCGGCATCCCGGCCAGCGACGAGAACATCCGCCGCAGGTGGTACTCGGTCGTCCCGAGCTCGCGGGACACCGCGCTGACGTCCAGCTCCTCGCCGAGGTGCTCCTCGACCAGGTCGACGAGCCGGTTGAGTGCCGAGATCATCGAGGCCTCCTTCCGACGTCAACTCTTCACCGCGGGACACCTGTCACGCCCGATCGTTCTGGCCCGATCCGATCATGTTTGACAGGGTGTCATGGTGAACCTGCTGGATGACTCGGCCCTGCACTCGTCGTCGGTCGTGGCCAACAACGCGATGAATCGCGAACGGCAGCTGACCGGCGTCAACAGCTACGCCAGGGTGCTCGGCTTCGACCCGGTGGAGCGGGCCGGGAACGGCTGGCTGGACCTGTGCTGCGGCAGCGGCCGGGCACTGATCCAGGCCGCCGGGCGGATCGACCCGGCGCGGCTCACGGGTGTGGATCTGGTGGACGCGTTCGCCCCCGCGCCGCCGGGGCTGACGCTGGTCGCGGCGCCGATCGAGACGTGGACCCCGGGGCGGGCGTTCGACCTGATCACGTGCGTCCACGGGCTGCACTACGTGGGCGACAAGCTGGCCGTACTCGCCAGGGTCCTGAAGTGGCTGGCGCCTGCCGGGACCTTCGTCGCGGACCTCGACCTCGCATCGATCAAGCCGGGAGGCCGGCGGCTGACCGCCCTGCTCAAGGCCGCCGGGGTCGGCTACGACGGACGCCGGAAACGGATCACCTGCGTCGGCCCGCGCGACCTCGGCCTGCCCTATCGCTATCTCGGCGCCGACGACCGGGCCGGCCCGAACTACACGGGGCAGCCCGTCGTCAACTCCTACTACGAAAATGGGTTGACGCCACCGATAGCCTGATCCTCCGTGCCCGCGATGGGTTTCGAGGGGGGCTCGACGCCCACCTCACCTCGCGGAGACACCGTTGAAGTTCCTGCTCGTCACCGTCTTCATCGACATGCTCGGGCTCGGCCTGATCGTGCCGATCCTGCCCGCCCTGATGACCGCCGTCACCACCGATCCCGCGGCCGCCGTGCTCTGGTCCGGGGTGCTCGGATCCACCTACGGCCTGCTGCAGTTCGTCCTGTCGCCGCTGCTCGGGCGCGTCTCCGACCGGTACGGCCGGCGGCCCGTCCTGCTCGTCTCGCTGACCTGTCTCGGCGTCGACTGGCTCGCCCACGCCGCCGCGTCCGGACCGTGGACGCTGCTGCTGTTCCACGCTCTCGCCGGGGCCTGCGCGGGCACGAACACCGTGGTCAACGCCTATGTCGCGGACGTCACCGAACCCGCGGGACGCGCCCGGGCGTACGGCCGGATCGGTGCCGCCTTCGGCCTCGGCTTCGTCGCCGGACCCACCCTCGGCGGGCTGCTCGGCGCGGTCGACGTACGCCTGCCGTTCCTCGCCGCGGCCGTGCTGTGTTTCGCCAACGCCGCCTACGGGTGGCTGATCCTGCCCGAGTCCCGGCCCGGCGACCGCACCACCCCGCTCACGCTGCGTACCGCGAACCCGGTCACCGCGATCACCGTCGTCCTGCGCCGCCCGGTGCTCGGCCGGCTCACCTGGGCGCGGCTCTGCGCCGACGTCAGCCGCATGATCCACCAGTCGGTGTGGTCGTTCTTCCTGGCCGTCCAGTTCGCCTGGACGACCGCCCACATCGGAGCCGTCATGGCTGCCGGAGCCCTGGCCGGCGCGCTGTTCCAGGCCAGGGCGGTCGCCCCGATCGTCCGCCGCCTCGGCGACCGGAGGTCCGCGATCGCCGGCAACCTCATCGGCGTGATCTCGCTGACGGTCACGGCCGTCGCCACCACCCCGTGGATGCTCTACACCGCCCAGGCGATCGGGGTGACCGCCTCGTTCGGCGGCGCCGCCGCGCAGTCGTGGATCTCCCGCAACATCCGGGTGAGCGAGCAGGGCACCGTCCAGGGTGCGCTGACCGGCGTCGGAGCGATCGCCGAGGCCTGCGTCCCGGTCACCGCGGGCGTGGCTTTCGCTTCCCTCATCGCGTACGGATCACCCGCGCTGATCTTCGTCGGCGCGGCGCTCTTCGCGGCAGCCGGCACGATCCTGCTCGCCACCGTCCCGGAGCCGGACCGCGCCTGATCGATGGCATCGCCCGGTTACCCTGCCCGCCATGCGATTCTTCCGGAGGGGCCTCACCGTCGGCTGCGTGGTGGCGTTCCTGGGCGGTTGCCTGTGGAGCGTGGGTTTCGCCTGGCTGTGGCTGACCGGCGACGAGGGCGCGCTGCCGCCGACGTGGCGGATGCCGGACCTGCCGGCCGGGGCGGAGATCGTCGACGACGAGGACATGGCCTGCGGCTCCGGCGGCTGCACCAGACTGGTCAAGGTGCGGCCGCCGGACGGGCAGTCACCGGAGGACCTGGCCGGCGCCATGGGCGTCGACAGGTCGCAGGTGCTGTCCCCGGCACTCTTCGACCCGGCCGAGGTCTACCTGGCCGCCGAGCCCGACGGCAGTTACCTGATCGTCCATCTGCAGTACCGCGGCGGCCTCAAGTGATCATCCGAGGTGCCGCAGCAGCGGCTCCCATGTGGTCAGACCGGGCGCCGGCTGCGGGGGCGGCGGCACGTCCTCGGCCGCGAAGCGCAGCAGCGCGAGGGTCATCCGTGACCGGCGGATCGTCTCCGGGGTCCGGGAGCGCCAGTCCGCCGGCAGCGCCGCGGCCTCGCCCGGTGTCATCGGCAGCGCGGCCAGGCAGACCCGTGCCACGTCGCCGACCGGGACGGTGCCGGGCCGGTCCAGGACGAACTCGGACCAGCGCCACGCCCACTCGTCCGCGGCCGTCCGGCCGGCGACCTGGCGGAGCAGCCACAGGCCGAACGCGGTCCAGGTGTCGCGCCGGGCCGGGTCGTCGCGGTGCAGGTTGAACAGGACGGCCAGGTGGTGGGTCCACTCGCCGGGCGGACGGCGTTCCAGCCAGGCGGACCAGGCGCCCTCCGGGGCGGTCGCGATGTCGCGCACCTGTCGCCGCAGATGCTGGGGCGGAGGATCGGCGCTGGTCAGTGGCGGGGTGGCCGGCACGCTGATCTTCACGACCCGGCCGGTGTCGGTGTCGATGCAGGCCTCGCTGCCGGACGCGGTGATCCGGACGTAGTCCGAGCCGGGCACGGTGTAGGAACCGGGTGCGAGCTCGAAGCCGTCGAGCTCGCGCAGCAGACGCTTCCACCTCGGCGGCTTGCCCATCCGGTGCGCCTGCACCATGAAGAACTGGCAGCGCCAGGGCTGAACCGGCGTCCACCTGGTGAAGTGTGCCTCGAACAGGCCCCAGTCGCGGACCATGCCGTGCGGGCTCACCACGCTCTGGGTGAACGGCGCGTGCCCGGCGAGCAACTCGGGGTCGTGGTTGGGGGAGAAGCCGTGGACGCGGCCGGTGGCCAGCGCTTCCAGGCAGACTTCGACGGCCTCGGCGCGAGGTTTCACCCCGACAGGCTATCGACGACGGCCTCGGCGGTCAGCACGTTGACCCCGATTCCGGCGAGGTCGGCGAGTCTCTCCGGGCTCGTCCGGGAGACGGCGTCGGAGACGATGACGGTACGGAAGTCGCGCTCACTGGCCTCGAACAGCGTGGCCCGCGGACAGTTCGGCAGGTTGCAGCCGGCCACCACGACGGTGTCCACCCCGCGCGCCCGCAGCCAGGACTCCAGCTCGGTCCGGTAGAACGCACCCCACCGCGGCTTGAACAGCACGATCTCGTCCTCGCCGATCCCCTGCGGGCGTCCCGACAGCAGCAGCCGGGGATCGAGTGGCGTCGGTACCGGAAGCCCCGCGACGATCTCCGAACCGGCCGTGCCGGGCGCCACCATCGTCCCCGCCAGCGACCGGCGTGGCAGGTCCACGTCGGAGCTGCCGGCCGGATAGAGCCGGACGATGTGCACGATCGGCCGGCCGGCCCGGCGGAACGCCTCGGCCAGAGCGGACACCGGCTCGATCACCTCTGGTGTGCCGTCGATGCCGGTGAAGTCGGCCTGCATGTCGATGACAACGAGGGCGGACGTGTCCCAGTGCGGCGCAACGTGATCGGTCATTTGCTAGAACGTATCCAATGCGAAGTGTTCTAGTCATCGGCGGAACCGGGACGATCGGCGGGGCCGTCGCCCGCCGCCTGCTCGCGGCCGGCTGGCGGGTCACCGTCACCGGACGCCGTCCCCGCCCGGTCCCGGAGGGCGTCACCCTGGTCCTGGCCGACCACGACTCCCTGCCTGTCGGAACGTTCGACCTGGTCGTCGACTGCGCCTGCTACACCGCCGAGCACGCCCGCCAGGTGCTGCCTCTCATGCGCGACGCGGGCTCCGCCGTGATGATCTCCAGCAAGGCCGTCTACGCCGACGCCGACGGCAACCACGTCAACTCCGCCGGCCCGCCCCGCTTCGACGGCCCGGTCACCGAGGACCAGCCGACCGTGCCGCCCGGCGACATGGACTACAACTCGGCCGGGGGCTACGGGCCCAACAAGGTCGCGGCGGAGCGGCTGCTGCTCGACAGCGGCGCTCCGGTCACCGTGCTGCGGCCGTCCAAGGTGCACGGGCCGGGTGGCAGCGAGCCGGCCCGCGAGTGGTGGTTCGTCAAGCGCGCGCTGGACCGGAGGCCGTACGTGCTGCTCGCCGCCGAGGGAAAGGGCGCCGATCACACCTCGGCCGCCGCGAACATCGCCGCGCTGGTCGAGTGCGTCGCCGACCGGCCGGGCCGCCGCGTCCTCAACGCCGCAGACCCGGACGCCCCGGACGGCCTGACCATCTCCCGCGTGATCGCCGATCTGACCGGGCACACCCGCGAGGAGATCCTGCTGCCCGGCGACGATCCGGCCGGATGGCATCCCTGGCATCGGGTCCCGCCGATCGTCCTCGACATGAGCGCGGCCGGACAGCTCGGCTACCGGCCGGCCGGCGACTACGCGGCGACCGTGGCCGAGACGGTGGAGTGGCTGTTGCGCAACCGGCCCGGCCACGATCCCGAGGGCTGGTTCGACTACACGGCCGAGGACGCCCGGCTGCGTAGTCGATCTAGATTGGAGGCGTGACGGGGTTCGGGGGGCGGCTGCGTTCGCTGCGGCATGCCGCGGGGCTGACCATGGACCAGCTCTCCGAGGCGTCCGGGGTCAGTGTCCGCGCGATCAGCGACATGGAGCGGGGCCACAGCCGTACGCCCCAGCCGCGCACCCTGGCCGCGCTGGCCACCGCCCTCGGACTCGGTGACGACGAGCACCGGGCCTTCGCCGACTCCGCCCGTGAGCTGCGGATGCGGACCGCCGACGCCCGTCCGCGGCTGTGCGAGCCGCCCCGCGAGGTCGCCGACTTCGTCGGGCGGGCCGCCGAGATCCAGCGGATCGCGGAGAACACCGGCCGTGTCGTCGTCGTGCACGGGCAGCCGGGCGTCGGCAAGACGGCCCTGGCGGTGCACGCGGCCGCCCGGCTGCGCGACGAGTTCACGGACGGCTGGCTGCACCTGGACCTGCGCGGCGTCGACCCGGAACCGCTCGACCCCGGGGAGGCGGCCCGGCAGCTGCTGCGCGCCCTCGACGTGAGCCCGCGCCGGATCGCCGACTCCGCCGACGAACGCTGCAGCCAGGTCCGCGCCGAGCTCGGTGAACGCCGATGCCTGCTGGTGCTCGACAACGCCGCCGACGAGGCTCAGCTGCGGCCGCTGCTGCCCGGCGCAGGCGGCGGCATGGTGCTGATCACCAGCAGGCGCATGCTCGGCGGCCTGGAGGGGGTGCTGCGGATCGGGCTCGGCCCGCTCGCCCCGGCCGAGTCCGCCGGGCTGCTGCGGGCGATCGCCGACCAGGCCGGTGACCCGGCCGCCGCCGGACAGGTCGACGAGGTGGCCCGCCTCTGCGGCCACCTGCCGCTGGCGCTGCGGATCGCCGGCACCCGCCTGGCCACCCGGACCGCGTGGACGGTCGGCAACCTGGTGGACCGGCTCGCCGACGCCGACCGGCGGCTCGCCGTGCTCAGCACCGGCGACACCGGGGTGGCGGCCGCGTTCGCCCTGTCACACGCCCAGCTCTCCGGCGAGGGCCGGGCCCTGTTCCGGCGGCTCGCCCACGTGCCCGGTCCCGACTTCGCCGCACCGATCGTGGCCGTCCTCGCCGGATCGGACCCGCACGACGCCGAGGACCGCCTCGACGAACTGGTCGAACTCGGGTTGCTGCAGGCCGACGGCGCCGACCGGTACCGCTTCCACGACCTGATCCGGCTGTTCGCGGGGGAGCGGCTCAAGGTCGAGGAACGGCCCGCGACCCGGGACGCCACCCGGCAGCGGATGATCCGCTGGCTGCTGGGGACGACGATCGTGGCCGGTCGCTGGTTCGAACCCGGCTACGGCGCCCTGCCCGCCGGGTGGACCGGGTTCGTGCCGCTCGCCAGCCTCGAGGAGGCCGCGTTCTGGCTGCAGACCGAGGCCGGCAACTGGCTCGGCGCCCTGCGGCAGGCCGGCGACGACCGGCTGATCGTGGAGGTGGCCGAGGCGCTGCACTGGTTCTCCGACACCATGATCGGCTGGCCGGGCTGGTACGAGGTGTTCGCGCTGTCCCGCGACGCGGCGGCGCGCCTGCCCGACCCGCGGCAGCGCGTCGTGCATCTCAACTACTTCTCGTGGGCCGCCACCTGCTGCGCGCACCGCTACGACGAGGGTGCCGAGGCCGCGCGGACCGCGTACGCGCTCGCCGTGGAACTCGGCGACCTCAGCGAGCAGAGCTGGGCGGTGCAGTACGAGGGACACGCGCGACGGTACGCCGGACATCACGAGCAGGCGCTCGACGCGTACTCCCGGGCCCTGCCCCTGGCCGAGGCGTGCGGTGACCACGACAGCTACGTCCAGGTGCACCTGGCCGTCGGGCAGGCGCTGCGCCATCTCGGGCGCAACGCCGAGGCCCTGGAACAGCTGCGCCGGACCCTGCACGAGATCGGCCGGCGGCCGGTGTCACCCCGGTCGGCGCTGTTCGTCCGCTCGTCCGGGGGCGTGTACATCGCGCTGGCACTAGTCGATCTGGGCCGTCTCGGCGAGGCTCTGACCGAGGGCGAGACGGCGATGACACTCACCGTGGAGTTCGGCGAACCCGGCATGATCGGGCTCGCGCATCTGGCCATCGGCCTCGCCCACGCCGGGCTCGGTGCCGTCGAGCAGGCCCGGGACCACCTCGGCCGCGCCGTCCAGCTGGTGCACAACCGGCAGAACAGAGACTTCGCCGCACGCCGGCTGGCGGCACTCTGACCTTCTGCCGGTCGTCCTGCATGGCCCGCCGGTCCGTTCGACGGTTGCATGATCGGCATGTCTTCGGTTTCTCGTCGTACCGTTCTTGCCGGTACCGCGGCGGCTGCGGTGGCCGTCGCCGCCTCCGGCACGCCCGCGGCCGCCGGCCGTCCCAAGGTCAAGCCCACCATCGTTCTCGTGCACGGCGCGTTCGCCGACGCGGCCGGCTGGTCCGGTGTCCTGAAGCGGCTGATCCGCGCCGGATATCCGGTCCTCGCCCCGGCGAACCCGCTGCGCGGTGTCGCCTCCGACTCCGCCTACCTGGCCAGTGTCCTGAAAACCATCTCCGGTCCGATCGTGCTGGTCGGCCACTCCTACGGTGGTTTCGTCATCACCAACGCCGCCACGGGCAACCCGAACGTCAAGGCACTGGTGTACGTGGCCGCGTTCGCACCCGACGCCGGTGACGACGTGTACCACCTGCAGGTCAGGTTCCCCGGCACCGAGCTGGGCCTGGAGGCGCTGGACTTCCGGGAGACCCCCGGCGGCGGCCACGACGGCTACGTCAAGCGCGAGGTCTTCCAGCGCGTGTTCGCGGGCGACCTGTCAGCGTCCGAGGCCGACCTGCTCTGGGCCACCCAGCGGCCCGGCGACTCCAGCACCCTGCAGACCCCGTCCGGTGAGCCGGCCTGGCGGACCATCCCGTCGTTCTTCCTGGTGGCCCGGGACGACCGGCTCATCCCGGCGGCCGTGCAGCGGTTCATGGCCGAGCGGGCCGGCGCCGTCCGTACCGTCGAGGTCCGGTCTTCGCATGTCGCCATGATCTCGCAGCCGAAGGCGGTCGCCGACCTCATCGAGCGGGCCGCGGCGAGGAGCTGAGGGCGTCACCGGCGGCGGTCCTCCTGGAGGCCGCTGCCGGTGTTCTCCTTCGTGCCGGCGGCGGGATGCCGGGGCAGATCCGCGGCCCGCGGGAGGTCGCGGAACGCCTCGGCCAGCTTGTCGCCATGGATCTTCTTGGGCTCTTCGGTTACGTGCGTCTCTCCCATGACTCCATGGTCAGCCCGGCGGACCCGCGCAGAGGCGGATTCCGGTTTCCAGGGCGACCCGGTTCCGCGAGGTCCACTCGTGCGCTGCCCGTACCTCATCGGCGATCCCGCTGTCGCGCAGCGCCCCCATCGCCGGATCGCCGGCCTCGGCCCGCACGGTAGACGGTGTTCTTCGGCGACAGGTCGTTGTGGCAGACGACCCCCTGATCACCGGCCAGATCGGTGCCCGCGGTCAGATCCGCCCCAACACCGCGTGTACGAGATCCGGGTTCCGCGGCGGCGTCTTGCGTACCGTCGCACCGACCCGGACCGCGTCCGCCGCGAACCCACCCGGCAGCGCCTGCTCGACACCGCAGACCGTACCGCTCAGGCTATGGGCTTGGTGAGATAGACGCAGGTGAGTGCCGCCTGCGCGGGACGGCCCGTGATCATCTCGCGGATCTGCGGGTCGTCGGTCTTGGGCATCCGGCAGGACTTGCGGGCCTTGTCGATCACCGCGAGCGCCTGGGCGATCTCGGACTCGCGCTGCGGGCAGCGATGGCTGACGTCCAGGTGCACGTCGGCGAGGGTGCCGTCGTCGGTGTTCACCGCCACCCAGCCGGCGAACTCCTCCCGGTCCCAGCCGCAGACCTGCGCGGCGACCTCCTCGATCTCGGCGAAGCCGGTGTCCGAGAGCGGGTGCCCGATCTGTTTCTCCAGGGCGCCGCGGTAGGCGGCCGGGTCGTAGGAGGATTCGGCCAGCGGGGCGCCCGCGACCGTGACGGCCGGCGCGGCGGCGGCGACCGGGGTGGTGTTCTCCTCGCGGGCCGGCGTCACGCCGGTCTCGGCGACACCGATGCCGGCCGCGCCGAGCACGGCCAGGGCCCCGACGGCGAACCGGGCACGGCGGCTCATCCGGCGCCGATGCAGCGCGCGACGCGTGTGCACGCCCCGGTACCGCTCGTCCATCCGATGCCCCCTTCCGCTTCCCGGTGCCGATCAGCCGTTCCACCTGTCCATTCGGCTGTCGCGGCGTCGGCGAAAGCAGTTAGGGGTACATCTCACACATCGGTTCAGTCGCCCTTGACGTTGACCATCTGGCGCAGCGTGTGACGGATCTCGACCAGGTCCTCGGCGTCCTTCATCACCACGTCGATCGGTTTGTACGCCTGCGGGATCTCGTCGAGGAACGCGTCGGTGTCCCGGAACTCGATGCCCTTCATCGCCTCGCGCAGCTGCTGGCGGGTGAAAGTCTTGCGGGCCGCCGTCCGCGAGTAGGCACGCCCGGCCCCGTGCGGCGACGAGTTCAGGGCGGTGGCGTTTCCCTTGCCGGCGACGACGTACGAGGCGTCGCCCATCGAGCCGGGGATGAGACCGGGCACCCCACGGGCCGCGTTGATCGCACCCTTGCGCGACAGCCACACCTGTTCGCCGTAGTGGGTCTCGCGCTCCGTGTAGTTGTGGTGGCACTGCACCCGGTCCCGCTGCTCGACCGGCCCGCCGACGAAGTCCGCGAAGCACGCGATCACCCGGTCCATCATCTCGTCCCGGTTGATCAGCGCGAAGGTCTGCGCCCACCGCAGCTCCCGGAGGTAGGCGTCGAACTGGTCGCTGCCCTCCTCCAGGTAGGCCAGGTCGCGGTCGGGCAGGTCGATCCGCCGCTGTTCCATGAGCTGCCGCGCGACCTGGATGTGGTGGGTGGCGATCTTGTTGCCGATGCCGCGGGAGCCGGAATGCAGGAACAGCCACACCGCGCCGGACTCGTCGTGGCACACCTCGATGAAGTGGTTACCGCTGCCGAGCGTTCCGAGCTGCAGGGTCCAGTTCTTCGCGTACCGCAGAGGATCGAATTCCGCCTTCTCGGCCTCGGTGGTCAGCTGATCCACGCGGCGCCGCGCCGACTCGGTGAGCCGGGAGTTGTAGGAGCCGGCCGACAGCGGCACGGCCTCCTCGATCGAGGTGCGTAGCCCGCGCAGGTCCCCGACCAGGTCGTCGCGGTGATACTGGGTCCGCACCGCCGCCATCCCGCACCCGATGTCGACGCCGACGGCCGCCGGGATGATCGCCCCGACGGTCGGGATCACCGAGCCGACCGTGGCGCCCTTGCCCAGGTGGGCGTCCGGCATCAGCGCGATGTGCGGATGGATGAACGGCAGCCGCGACGCCTTCTCGGCCTGCCGCCGCGTCTCCTCCTCCAGGATGCTGGCCCAGCTGATCAGCCGCTCGTTGATCTGCCACATCTCCAGGTGCACCTCTCGCCCGTCTCGTCCCGGATCAGGTTGGCAGGCCCGCTCACGGGTCCTCACACCGCCACACCCCTGGGCCGCCCTCAACCGGCCCGCAGTTCGCGGACGTGCTGGACGAAGTCGTCGTCGGCGCGGACCACCCGGAAACCGGTGGAGCGCAACACTCCGAGAGAACCGGTGTTCCACGGTCTCGCACGGGCGTTCAGCCACTGCAGCCCGTACTCGTCCCGGGCAGCGTCACAGATCCTGCGGACGCCCAGTTTCGCCAGTCCACGCCCGGTCGACCGTTCCGCCATGCGGAACCCGAGCTCGGCACCGCCCTCCGCGACGTCCACAAGATTGAACCGTCCCACGATCGCGCCCGCCTCGTCGACCAGGACGTGAAAATGGCAGAGACCGGTCGCCTGTTCCGCCAGCAGCGCCGCATGCCGCGCATCGAACTCGGCGAAGTAGGCGTCACCGCGATCCGGTATCGACCGCGCGAACCAGGCCCGATTGGCGACCTCGAACTCCAGCAGGGCCGGCGCGTGATCCTCGTGGAGCCGTACCAGGGCGAACTCCGGGTCACCCATCACGCCGTACCGACGTGGACCGGCCCCGTCGGGGCGGCCCGGAGACCGCAGCCGTCCAGATGGAACGTCTCCAGATCGGCGTCAAAACGGATCACGAACCGCATCGTCACGACCCCATCATCCTCATCGCCGGACAATTCGCCTCCGAATTACGCTCCGGAGGCGCGGCTGGCGGGTAGCGGGGTTCCGGACTGGCCGACGCGGGCTCCGAGGCGGGCTTCGGTGCGGTGGTATGCGATCGCGGTCAGCAGGGCCAGCGCGGCCAGGGTGATCCAGAGCAGGCTCGGTGCGGTGGCGAGGAGAACTCCGGCGAGTACGGGGGAGAGCGCGGCCGACACGCCCCAGGCCAGCTGGTAGACGGCGGTGTAGCGGCCGGTCATGTGCGCGGGGGCGAGAGCGAGGGCGACCGTGTCCGCGGTCGGTTCGTAGAAGGACTGCGCCAGGCCGAGCACCACGGTCGCGGCGATCGCGACGGGAGCGGCGGCCAGCGGGGCGGGGAGGAACAGCAGGCAGCCGGCGGCCCAGAGCAGGGCGGCCAGGGCGAGCACCCGCAGCCTGCCGGTACCGCGGGTCAGCAGCGGTGTTCGGGTCATCGCCAGCGCCACCGTTCCGGTGAGCAGACCGGCCGCGAGCCCGGGCAGCCAGGCCGGTCCGTGCGCGACCTCGATCAGGTAGACCGGCATGGCGATGATCGGGGTCGATGCCAGCAGGGTGCACACCGTGTTCAGCAGCGTGAGGTGCAGGAGGGCGCGGTCCCGGAGCACCGTCCGGTACGACGCCCGGCCGCCGGCGGGATCGCCGGTGCCCGGGGACGGCCGCCGGATGGGGCGGTGGCTGCCGGCGGTGGCGACGACGGTCAGGACGGCGGCGAGGGCGTAGGACGCCGTGTCGACCGCCAGCATGATCAGCAGACCCTCCTTGCGTCCCAGCAGCAGGACACCGGAGGCGGCGAAGCCACCCAGCATCACGCCGGCCAGGCGGGCGCTGCGCAGCAGGCCCAGCCAGCGTTCGGCGCGATCGCCGGTGAGCGCGCCGATCAGTGGGGCGAACGCCGACCAGAACATCCGGACGGACGCCACGCCGAGGATCGAGGCGAGGGTGAAAGAGAGGAGGTCGCGTGCCGAGAGCAGTAGCAGGCCGCCGAGGACGGCCACCACGTTGGCCAGGATGACCACCCGTGCCGCGCCGATCCGGTCGACGAGCGTGCCGGCGAGAGGGCCGGCGGCCAGTGCCACCGCGGCGGCGACCCCCAGGGCCGTGCCCGTCCGGGCGAGCGGCAGGCCGGCCACCTCATGCCCGTAGAGCAGGCCGAACGGTCCGAACAGACCGCTGCCCAGGGCGTCGACGGTCATCGCCACGGCCAATAACCGGAGGCGGGGAGCACGGATATCCATAGGCCAAAGGCTATATAGGTAGCTAGCTAAATATCAAGGTATGATCGCCGGGTGACGATCTCTGATGAGCTGCCGGTACGGTTGCGGGCGCTCGCCCATCCGGTGCGTCTCGGCATCCTGCGCGAGCTGTTCGAGCAGGGTGAGGTTTGTGCGTGCGACCTCGGGTCGGCGTTCGGGGTCAGCCAGCCGACCATCTCCGAGCACCTGCGGGTGCTGCGCCAGGCCGGCCTGGTGCAGACCCGCCGGGACGGCACGAAGATCTGCTACTCCCCGGACGGCGCCGCGCTCGACTGGGTCACCGCGGGGCTCGACGCGCTGCGCCCCGCGGTGCCGGCCAGGTGACCCGGCTGTGCCACACCGCAGTCTCAAGCTCGCCGAGACAGCGGTGTGACACAGCCGATCCGTGGGTTCAGGAGACCGTGCGGGACCACTGCTGGTTCGTGCCCGAGCCGCAGGCGTACTGCTGGATGTCGGCGCCGTCGGCCGTGTTCGAGGAGACCACGTCGAGGCACTTGCCGCTGTGCCTGGCCTTCAGCTGGAAGTAACTGCCGGTCGCGGCCCACTGCCACTGCTGGTTGGTGCCGGTCCCGCAGGTGTACTGGATGATGTTGGCGCCGTCGGCGGTGGACCCCGACGTCACGTCCAGGCACTTCCCGCTGTGCTGGGCCACGATCTGGAAGTACCCGCTGCCCGCGTCGCGGAACTCCCAGCGCTGGTTCCCGCCACTGTTCCAGGCGTACTGCTTCACCTCGGCATTGTTGGCCATCGAGGCGCTCACCACGTCCATCACCTTGCCGCTGTTGCGGTTCGTGATGCGGTGGTAGGTGGCGGCGTTGCCCGTGACCGTTCCGGCGGCGGCGTCGACGGTGATCGTCGGGTACCAGGTCAGCGACATGCTCGTGTTCGAAGGGAAGCTGATCGGTAGCCAGACGTAACGCGAGTCGTTGACCGGGCCGGACCAGGCGCCGGCCCAGCGGTCGCCCATGTAGAGGTAACTCGTGCCGGACGTGCCGGTGATCGGCAGGACATAGGCCGGCTGCGAGCCGTACGTGGTGGAGTCACCGACGTTCGTCCAGCCCGACCAGGGGCCGCCGATGCTGGTCGCGGTGGCGTACTTGGACTGGTTCGGGTTCCAGCCGGAGGTGCCCGAGGTCAGCAGGAAGTAGACGCCGTTGCGCTTGAACATGGCCGGCGCCTCGCGGGTGGCGTTGTCCCAGAAGTTGCCGACCAGCGTCTGCACCTGCAGGTAGTCGGCGGTGAGGCGGTAGATCTGCAGGTCGCGGTTCTCGTCGGCCGCGGAGATCATGTACGCGGTCCCGCCGTCGTCGTAGAGCGTGATGTCGCGGGACATGTACTGGTTGAACGGGCGGAAACTGCCGTGGTACGTGTACGCGCCGTCGATCGTCGCCGACGACGCCACGGCCGCCCGCGCCTCGCCGTAATCCGTCCCGTTCTCCTTGTGCATCCACATCACGTAGCGCCCGGTCGACGCGTTGTAGATGACCTTGGGTCGCTCGATCTTGGAACTGCCCAGTTCGGACGCCGACGACGAGGTGAGCACGTTGTTGCGGAACTCCCAGGTGCGCAGGTCGGTCGACCGGTACACCGAGACGGCCCGGAACGTGTCGTCGGCGTTGCGGTTCTCACCGAACCAGTACCAGTAGGACCCGACCTTCAGGACGCCGCCACCGTGGGCGTGCACCCCGGCTCCGGCCGTGTCGGTGAACTGAACGCCGTTGGTGATCGTGACCGGCGCGGCTTGCGCGGGCAGAGGCAGGGCCAGCGTCAACAGGACTACCGCGAGGGCGGCGAGAAGTCTCATCCGAGCTCCCGATCGATGCGTAAGAATGTGTGTAACGTCTTCGTAAACGGTCGGAAACGGTGAGGCCATGGTGCGATCCCGCTCGGTCGGAAACGCAACCAATCGAACAACCCTGTTCCAGGTGCAGCGGCACGACCGCCTGCTCACCGAGCTACGCCGCAGCGGCGCGGTCCGCGTCAGCGACCTGGCCCGCGATCTCGGGGTGAGTGAGCTGACCATCCGCCGGGACATCGCCGCCCTGGCCGCCCGCAACCTGGTCCACCGCGTCCACGGCGGCGCCACGCTCCCAGCGCCGATCCGATCACTGCCGGCCCGCCGGACCGCCTTCACGATCGGGATGGTGGTGCCGTCGCTCGACTTCTACTGGCCGCCGATCGTGGCCGGAGCGCGGGCGGCCGGTGCGGCGCTCGGGGTGAACGTGCAGTTGCGCGGGTCCAGTTACGACCCGGAGGAGGACCGGCGGCAGATCGGGCGGCTCGTCGACGCCGGCCAGGTGCAGGGGCTGCTGCTCGCACCCAGTCTCGACGGCGACGATGCGGACCGGATGATCGACTGGATCACCCGGCTGCCGGTGCCGGTGATCCTGGTCGAACGGCAGCCGCGCCGGTGGACGAGTACGCCCCGGCAGATCGAGTGGGTCCGCAGCGATCACGGGCTCGGGCTCGAGATCGCCGTCCACCACCTGTACGAGCAGGGACACCGCAGGATCGGGCTGCGGCTCTCCGGAGGCAGCCCGACCTCGGCGTACCTTCTGCAGGGCTGGCGCCGGGCGTGCGCCGACCTCGACATCGCCGACGACGCGGTGAACGTACCGCTCAAAGGGTTGTCCGCGGTGATCGTGCACAGTGACCCGCAGGCCATCGTGCTCGCTCAGAACGCCGCGGACCAGGGCATCCGGGTGCCCGACGACCTGGCGATCGTGTCCTACGACGACGAGGTGGCGCACCTGGCCGAGCCGGCGCTGACCGCGATCCGCCCGCCGAAGAACCACGTCGGCAGGCTCGCCGTCGAACTCATGGTGTCGCGTCTGCTCGACGGCGACAAACGCCCGGCCCAGGGCGTCCTGGTCGCCCCCGAGTTGGTGGTGCGCCAGTCCTCCCTGTCCCGCCGAGTCCGAGCCTGACCCCACCCACCCCACCCCGCATCGTGGTGATCTGTGCCCGCCGACAGACCGCACTTCACCACGCGCCGCAGCCAAGCGGTTCGCGTGGTGATCTGTGCCCGTGGGTGAGCCGTAGTTCACCACGCGGGGTAGCTGAGCGGTTTGCGTGGTGATCTGTGCCCGTGGGCAGACCGCAGTTCACCACGCGGGAGGGGGTCAGCGGCGTGGGGCTGTGGCGGAGTCGCGGATGCGGAGGGACGGGCTGATCATGATGCGGTGGGTCGGGCGCTGCGGATCGGTGAGGCGGTCGGCGGCCAGGCGGACCGCCGCGCGGCCGATCGAGCGGCGCGGCGGGCGCACCGCGGTCAGCGCCGGGCTGAACAGGCCGGCCACCTCGTCGTCGTAGGCGATCACCGACAGGTCGCCGGGAACCGACAGGTGGCGTTCCTCGCAGCGCTGCACCAGGGCGATCGCCTCGGCGTCGGCGTGCACGAGCAATGCCGTCGTCCCCGTCTCGAGCGCGGAGTCGAGCGCCCGGTCCAGTGCGGCCTTGCACTCGGGCGACGACGCGTCCGGCACCACGGTGTCGACCGTGTCGCTCACGTCGATGCCGCACTCGGCGGCCGCCTCGAGCCAGCCCCGGTGGATGTGCGGGCGGGTCGGGCTGGGACCGGACAGGACCACGCCGACCTTGCGGTGACCGAGACCGGTCAGGTGCCGCACGGCCATGCCGGCGCCCTGCGCGTGATCGGAGACGACCGATTCGAGATGGGCGTGGTGCGGGCCGGCCGTGGCGGTGCGTTCCAGCAGGACGACCGGGATGCCGAGGCCGGCCAGCCACTCGATGGTCTGCTGCGCTGTCGGCGCGTCCAGCCTGGGCGCCACGATCAGCGCGTCGACGCCCTGGTCGACGAGGCGGTTGAGCTGCGGCCGGTCGTCCTCGGTCTGGTACGACGAGCCGCGCAGCACGATCCGCAGGTCGAGGTCACGGGCGGCCTCCTCGGCGCCGCGCGCGACGTGCGGGTAGTAGTAGTCGAGTGACGGCACGAGCATGCCGATGCTGCCGGTGAAGTCGAGCTCCGGCTCGCGGGTGTCGTCGCCGGAGGGCAGCGCCACCCCGCCGTGCACCCTCCGGACCAGGCCCTCGGAGGCGAGCTGGGCGATGTCGCGCCGGATCGTGACGGTGGAGGCGCCGAGCGCGTCGGTGAGATCCGAGACCCGCAGCACGCCGTCGCGCTGCAACTGCTCCAGCAGCCGCGCCCGGCGGGCCACCTGTAATGGGCCCCGCTTGTCAGAGTTGCTCACCGCTGCTTCTCCTTCACGGTCAGTTCGAGGGTACCGACGGGTCCCAGGGTGGTGACGTCGATGTCGAGGCGGGTCAGGTGGTCGCCCCAGACCTCGGTGAGCATCGGGTCGTCGAGTTTGCGGACGGTCGTCGAAAAGGGCAGGTCGCCCCAGGTCACGGTGACCGGGCCGAGGTCGGCACCGCCGTCGGCCGGGGTGACCGGACCGGCCGTGATCAGGTGTAGGACGGTGCGCCCGGAGCCCGGCGCCAGCTCCCAGGAGTCACGGATCGTGATCGTGCCGGTCGTGCGGTCGAGCCGGGCGGTGCGGATCCAGCGGCGGATGTCGTCACGGGGATAGGCCCCGGCGAGATCGAGGGTCATCCCGTCAGGGAAAAGGTTGACGTCCCGGGCAGCGAAGGAGCGGCCCGCCGCCTGCTCGGAACCGCGGATCGACGGCGTGTTGTGCCAGGTGGAGCGCATGGTCCAGATCTCGTAGCGGCGCGGCCCGAACGTCTGCGCGGTGTAGGTGGGCCGCCCCGGATCGACCAGCACGGGCACCCCGTCGCAGGCCACCACGAAGCTGCCGACGTCGTTGTGGTTGTGGTTCTCGTCGTTGTGTCCGCCCTTGATCGCCAGCGTGAGGCCGTCGGCGCTGCCCGCGGCGGGCCGGGCCAGCAGTACCTGGGTGGACGGGAACCACACCTCGCGCGGCAGCGGCGAGACACCCGGCGCGGCGGCGGCCCAGTCCCGGTCCAGGACGGCCTGCAGCAGGTGGCCGAGGCCGTGGCTCTCGGTGGCGACCGGTTCGCCGGGCCGCCGGTGCGTGGCCGCGTGCGCCTCGGCCTCGGGCACACCGGCCAGGCGGGCCAGGCGGTGCACGATGTGCCACGGCTCGTGCGGCGACGGGCGGGCCGGTCCGTCGGCGTGGTTCAGATACCACGGTCCGCCCAGGTGGACGCGGTGCGGGAAGGCGATCAGCTCCGGGTCGAGGTCACGGCCGAGACGCTCCAGGGTCTCCAGGTAGCGCAGCGCACCGAACCACCAGTAGTGGTAGCCCTCGTCGATGGCGCCGTCGGCGGGCACGGCAGCGGCGTACCGGTCGATGCCCTCGGTCACGAGATCGGTCAGGTGCCGCCTGCGCTCCTCGGAGGAGACCAGCAGGGAGGTGGCGATCAGGATGTTGCTGTGGATCCACGGGTTCCAGTTGTGCACGTGCCCGTCGAGCCCGAGCCACTGCCAGTCGCGCCGCTCGATGAACGGGACGAGTACCCGCCGGTCGACCTCGTACCGGATCCGGGCGCGCAGGCCGGGGTACCGCTCGTCGAGCTGGGCGCCGAGCACGTGGTCGATCAGGGCGAGCTCGGCGGCCACCTCTCCGGCGCCCAGATCCACGTAGGGGTCGGTGACTGCCGGTAGCACCGAGCCGTGCCTGGTGAGCGTGTCGTCGTGGGCCGGCCAGCACCAGGTGCTCTGCTCGCAGAACAGCACGACGCCGTCGGCGACCTCGTCGATCCAGACCGGGTCGAGGGTGGCCGCGGCCAGCGTCACGGCCCGCGCCAGGCGCTGATGCCGCTCCCAGACGGCCTGCTCGTACGTGTCACGATCACCGTCGCGGAAGTAGCGCGCGAAGTCACGGGCGAGCGGGTTCGGCCACGGCGCGCCCAGCGCGGCGCGGGCCCGCTCGGAGAGCAGGCGGAGGGTCGGTTCGTCGGCCGCCTCCCAGGACTGCCGGTCGGTGGCGGCTGGGACGAACATGGGTCACCTCCCGTGATCGATCGCGATCGTATCAGATCACTTTCTTCGTCAATGGCGACTGTTGCGGGCGTGGGCGGCCGGACGGCTGGTCCGAGGGTCAACCTAAAAGGCCAGCTCACGGCGTTATCTGAGCACTTTTGACGATGCTTGAGCGAAGAACTCATTGACATGCTCGATTGTGAGCGTTTTACTTCCCGGAAACCGATCACAGGTACCCGCCCGATCGACTCCGGAGCGTGACGTGCCCTCCCTGAATCCTGCCCTCGGCACCCGGGACGACTGGACCGGCTTCGCCGATCGTCTCCTCGCCGCCGCGCGCCGGCACGCCTCGCCGTCGCACGCGCTGATCACGCTGCCCGGCGCCGAGGGCGGCTACGGCCGGGCCGTCGACGGCCTCGAGGGTTTCGCCCGCACCTTCCTGCTGGCCGGCTTCCGCCTGGCCGGCGAGCGGGGCAAGGGCCTCGACGAGCTGGCGGAACGATATGCCGCCGGCCTTGCGGCGGGCACCGATCCTTCGAACCCCGACCGGTGGGTACGGCTCGACGAGCACTCCCAGGCCAAGGTCGAGGCGGCCTCGATCGCTCTGATCCTCGACATGACGCGGCCCTGGATCTGGGACCTCCTCGACGGGCGCGTCCAGGAGCGGATCGTCGACTACCTGTCCCCGGCCGTCGGCGACGACACCTATCCACGGATCAACTGGGTCTGGTTCCGCCTGGTCGTGCAGACGTTCCTGCGGTCGGTCGGCGGCCCGTACTCCACCGCCGACATGGCCGAGGACCTCGCCACCCACGACACGTTCCGCCGCGCCGACGGCTGGCTGTCCGACGGCTCGTCCCGTGCTTTCGACCACTACACCGGCTGGGCCCTGCACCTCTACCCGGTCCTCTGGTCGCGCATGGCCGGAGCCCCGGAGTTGCGCGCCATCGACCGGGACCTGCTCGATCGATACCTGGCCGACGCGCTCGCCCTGGTCGGTGCGGACGGCTCGCCCCTGCTCCAGGGCCGCAGCCTGACCTACCGGTTCGCCGCCGCGGCGCCGTTCTGGGCCGGGATCCTGGCCGAGGTCCCGTCACACTCACCGGGACAGCTCCGGCACGCCGCGGCCAAGGTGGCCGGACACTTCGCCAGGTCCACGGCCGAGTCCGGCGACCTGCTCACGCTCGGGTGGCACGGCCCGTGGCCGCGGCTCGCCCAGTCCTACTCCGGTCCCGGTTCGCCCTACTGGGCCGCCAAGGGCCTGCTCGGCGTGGCCCTCCCGGCCGACCATCCGGTGTGGACCGCGCCGTCCGAGCCGCTGCCGGTGGAGACCGGTGACGTGCTCCGGGCCGTCCGCGCACCGGGCTGGCTGATCGCCGGCACCCGCGCCGACGGCATCGTCCGCGTCGTCAACCACGGCACCGACCATGGTGAGCAGGGCGTTCCCGGCGGCGACTCACCGCTGTACGCCCGGCTCGGCTACTCCACGGCCACCGCTCCCGTCCTCGACGAGAGCGGCTGGACCGACCCGATCGACCAGTCGGCCGTCCTCGTCGACGCGGCCGGCCGGCACTCGCACCGCACCGGGATGCGCACTCTGGCCGTACGCATCGAAGGGGTTGTGGGGGTTGCCGGGTCTGTTGCCGAGGCGCATTGGCTGGACCCGGAACCGTCCGGCCGGGACCACGGGTCGGGCCGCTCCGGAGCACTGCGCCGAGCCGGGCGGATCACCACCTTCTCCCTGGTCCGTGGTGCCTGGGAGATCCGTCTCGTCCGGGTCGACGACGCTCCGGACGCGGTCCGGCTGCGCGTGGGCGGCTGGCCGGTCACCGGCGACGTCCTCACCTCGCGGATCACCCCGGTCCTCGGTGGCGGGGAGACGGGAAGCACCGAACACGGCGACGCGTCCCCGCTCGGCAACCCGGTCCGGGTGCCCTGGACCGAGCACCCGGTGCCGGAGAGCTGGATCGCGCTGCTCGTCGAACTGTCCACCCATCCGGCGCCGGCGCGATGCCACGTCGAGATCCATCAAGCGCGCGTCCGGGTCGTCTGGCCCGACGCCGTCCTCACGCACACCCGTATCGATATATAGGAGTTGAGATGAAGCGCTCCCTCGCCGCTCTCACGGCGCTCCTGCTGGCTGTCTCCGGTTGCTCGGGCGACCCCGACGACTCGGAGGAGTCGGGCCCGATCACCCTCACCCTGGCCGGGTGGAGCCTGGCCACCACGCCCGAGTTCAAGACCCTCGCCGACGGCTTCAAGACCTCGCACCCGGACATCACGGTCGAGCTCAAGGAGTACGACGCCGCCAACTACGACACCCAGATGATCGCCGACCTGGCCGCCGGCAAGGCGCCGGACGTCTACGTGCAGAAGAACCTCAAGAACTTCTACACCTACCAGAACGGCAAGCAGCTGGTCGACGTGTCCGACGTGGCCGGCAAGCTCGGCCCGAAGGTCGGCGGCCTGAGCTTCTACCAGGTCGAAGGCAAGACGTACGCGATCCCGTACCGCCAGGACTCGTGGGTCCTCTACTACAACAAGGCGCTGTTCGACAAAGCCGGCGTCAAGCACCCGGACGGCAGCTGGACCTGGGCCGAGTACGCGGCCGCCGCCAAGCAGCTGACCACCGGGCTGAAGGCCAAGGGCGACAAGGCGCTCGGCGCGTACCAGCACACCTGGCAGTCCACGTCGCAGGGCTTCGCGCTCGCCCAGACCGCCGGCGCGAGCCTGGAGAGCGGGAACTTCGCCTACCTCAAGCCGTACTACGAGACGGCGCTCGACCTGCAGACCGCGGGCGCGCAGGTCAGCCTCGGTGACGCCACCACCAACAGCCTCACCTACCAGGCACAGTTCGGCAAACAGCAGGCCGCCATGATGACGATGGGCACCTGGTACATCGCCACCCTGCTCAACCAGCAGGCCAAGGGCGACGCCGACACCTTCGAGTGGGGGATCGCCCCGGCACCGCAGCAGACCAAGGCCACCACCGGCACGTCGGCCACCCCGGTCACGTGGGCCGACCCGACCGGCCTCGGCATCAACCCGAAGATCAGCGAGCGGAAGATCGCGGCGGCCAAGGAGTTCCTGGCGTACGCGGCCTCGGCCGACGCCGCGAAGTCGCTGGCCGGGATCGGTGTGACCCCGGCCGACAACAGCTCGGTGGCGGACACGATCTTCTCGCTCAAGGGCGCGCCGTCCGACGACCTGTCGAAATTCACCTTCGCCACGCACGACACGAAGCCGGAGAACCCGGTCTCCAAGTACACCGCTCCGCTGCAGAACATCCTCAAGGACCTGCACACCGAGATCCTCTCCGGAGCCACGCCGATCGACGCCGCCATCACCAAGGCACAGGACCGGGCCAAGAACGAGGTCCTCAGTAAGTGATCCGCCCGCGGGCCCGGCCCACGCCGGAGCCGGGCCCGCGGCAAAACCTCGACAGGAGCTCCGCATGACGACGATGCCGGTGCGGCGCCGGCGATGGCGCAACACGGCGGTGGGCTGGTCGTTCCTGCTGCCGAACTTCGCCGGCTTCGTGATTCTCACGCTGGTGCCGGTGGGCCTGCTGTTCTACTACGCCTTCACCGAATGGGACGTGTTCGGCGGCGCCACCTGGACCGGGCTGGACAACTTCCGGCAGATGGCCCGGGACACCAGTTTCTGGACCGCGCTGACCAACACCTTCTACTACTCGGTCTTCCACATCCCGCTCACCCTCGGCGTCTCCCTGGCGCTGGCACTGCTGCTCAACAAGAAGCTGCGCGGGGTGGCGTTCTTCCGGACGGTCGCGTTCTTCCCGTACATCACCTCGATCGTGGCGATCGCGCAGATCTGGAACATGCTGCTCAGCCCCGGCTTCGGGCCGGTCAACGAGGTGCTGCGGTGGATCGGCGTGGACAATCCGCCCGGCTGGACCACCTCGGCGGACTGGTCGATGCCGGCCGTCATCCTGGTCGGGACCTGGCGCGACATGGGCTATTACATGCTGCTGTTCCTGGCCGGGCTGCAGACCATCCCGGCCCAGTTGCACGAGGCCGCTCTGGTCGACGGGGCCAATCCCTGGCAGCGGTTTCTCGCGGTCACACTGCCCGGACTGCGGCCCACCACGTTCTTCGTCACCGTGCTGATCACCATCAACAGCTTCAAGGTTTTCGACGTGATCCTGGTGATGACCGACGGCGGCCCCGGCCAGTCGACGCTCGTGCTGTCGCAGTACATCTTCCAGAAGGGCTTCGAGGAGAACCAGTTCGGCTACGCGTCCGCGGTCTCCATCGTGCTCTTCGCCATCTGCTTCCTCGTGACGATCATCCAGTTCGTCGTGAACAAACGCAGGAGCGAATGATGACGACTCTGCTCGCTGTGAAAGAAGATCCGGTCAAGATCGATGTGCCGGTACGACGTCCGTCGCGCGCCTGGCGGGTCCTCGGTTATCTCGCGCTCGGGGTGGCCTCGGTCGGTGTGCTGCTGCCGTTCTACTGGATGGTGATGTCCTCGCTGAAGACGAACAACGAGGTCTTCACCGTTCCGGTCCAATGGATCGCCACCGATCCGGTGTGGAGCAACTACGCCGAGATCTGGCGCAAGTCGGACATGACGACGTGGCTCGGCAACACCGTCTTCCTTGCCGCGGTCGTCACGTTCCTGCAGGTCCTGACCGGCAGCTTCGCGGCATACGGCTTCGCGAAGATCCGCTTCCCCGGACGTGACGTGCTGTTCCTCGCCTATATCGGCACCCTCGCGGTGCCGTGGGCGTCGTACATGGTCCCGCAGTTCGTGATGATGACGAAGCTCCAGCTCACCGACACCCTGTGGTCGATCGTGGCGCTGCAGGCGTTCGGCGCGCTCGGCGTGTTCATGATGAAGCAGTTCTACGAGACCATCCCCGACGAGCTGCTCGACGCGGCCCGGATCGACGGGATGAACGAGTACGGCATCTACCGGCGGATCATGCTGCCGCTGTCCGTGCCGGCGCTCGCCAGCCTGGCCCTGATCACCCTCGTCACCACGTGGAACGACTACCTCGGGCCGCTGCTCTACCTGCGCAGCCCCGACCTGTGGACGATCCAGATCGGACTCAAGTCGTTCATCGGCCAGTACAACGCCGAGTACGCGCTGATCATGACCGGCTCGGTGCTGTCGGTGCTGCCGGTCGTGGTGATCTTCCTGGCCGGGCAGCGGTACTTCGTCGAGGGCGTCGCGACCACGGGACTCAAGGGATGAACGCCGGCCGGATCTTCGAGGCGGTGCACACGGCACTGCTGACGAACCTGCTGCTCGCGATCGCCTGCGCGCCGCTGGTGCTGGTCGTGCTCACCACCGATCCTTCACGTACCTGGCCACTGCTCGTGCTGTTCGCGCCGCTCGCCGGGCCTGCCCTCGTTGCGGTGTTCACGGTGCTCAAGTCGTACCCCAGCCCGGTCGTGAAGGTTTTCTGGACGGCGTGGCGCACCTCGGCGAGACCCGCGCTGGCCACCGGGACCGTCGCGACCGTCGCGCTGCTCGTCCTCGGTGTCGACGCGCGCTGGGCGTGGGGCAGGCCGGTCGGCGCGGTCGTGCTGCCGATGATCGTCGTGGCCATGACGCTGCTCGTGATCACCACGCTGCTGGTGCTGGTGGTCCTGGCCGAGCGGCCCGAGGCACGGCTGCGTGACGCCGCACGCGCCGCGCTCTACCTGGGTGTGCGTCGCTGGTACCTGAGCCTGTTCTCGCTGTTCGCCCTGGTGCTGTTCGAGGCGTTGCTGGCGGCGCGGCCGGCCATCGCGATCGGTGTCGTGGCCAGCCCGCTGCTCTACGTCGTGTGGGCGAACAGCCGGTTCACCCTGACCCCTATCGGAAGGACACCATGACGGCGATCGCCGACCAGACCGGAACTGCCGTGACCGCCGCCCTGCGCACCATCGACGCCAACATCGCCGAGTTCGGCGACCGTTACCCGGGTGACACGACCGAGAACGATCGCTACCTCGAGCGGCCCGCCAACACCGGCTGGACCACCAGTTTCTGGCCCGGGATGCTGTGGCTGGCCCACGACCTGACCGGCGACGACACGTACCGGAAGGCGGCCTCCGCGCACGTCCGATCGTTCGTCGACCGGGTCGACCAGGGAATCGACCTCGACACCCACGACCTGGGGTTCCTCTACACGCTGTCGTGCGTGACCGCGTGGCGGCGGGGTCGTGACCCGGAGGCCAAACGCGCCGCGCTGGCCGCAGCCGATCATCTGATGCGCAGGGTGCTGCCGTCCGCGGGGATCATCCAGGCCTGGGGCGACCTGGCCGATCCGCGGCAGCAGGGCCGCACCATCGTGGACAGTCTCATGAACACGCCACTGCTGTTCTGGGCCAGCCGGACCAGCGGAGACCCCCGCTACGCTGCGGCCGCCCGGCGGCACACCGCCCAGCTGCGTGATCACCTGCTGCGGCCGGACGACACGACGTACCACACGTTCTACTGGGATCCGGCCACCGGCGAGCCGCTGCGCGGGGAGACCGAGCAGGGCAGCGCGGACGAGTCGTGCTGGGCCCGGGGGCAGGCGTGGGGGATCTACGGGTTCACGCTCAACCACCAGTACACCGGGGATCCGTCGCTGTTGGCGGCCGCGGTCCGGTGTGCCGACTACTTCCTGGCGCACCTGCCTGCCGACGGGGTCGCGCACTGGGACCTGATCTTTGCTCGTTCCGGGGAGACCGCTGAGGAGCGTGACAGCTCGGCGGCGGCCATCGCGGTCAACGGGCTACTCGAGCTGGCGGCCCTTGTTCCGGCCTCGCTGGCAGATCACTATCGGGCGTCCGCGGGGCGGATCCTGCGGTCGCTCATCGACGACTACTCGACCGTGCGGCGGCCGGACTCCAACGCGTTGTTGCTGCACGGCGTCTATGACAAACCGAAATCGGTCGGTGTGGACGAGGGGAATCTCTGGGGGGACTACTTCTACCTCGAGGCTCTCACCCGCGTCACCCGGCCCGGCTGGGCCCACCCCTGGTAAGGAGATCCACGATGGACTACCGGTATCACTGCAACATCCCGGCTCAGCCGGGGCTCAACTCCCTGCCGTTCAACCCGTGCTCGCTGCTGGACTTCCAGCTGCTCACACTGCAGCCCGGGGAGACGTGGTCGGGCTCCTCCGGGGACCGTGAGATCCTCGCCGTCATCCTCGGCGGGACGGCTGACTTCACCGTCGGAGGAGAGAAGTTCGCCGCCGTCGGCGGGCGGGCGAACGTGTTCGCTGGTAAGCCTCATTCGGTTTACATCCCAATTAATTCTGACATTTCGATTACGGCTCTTGACGCGGTGGAGATCGCCCTGCCGAGCGCTCCAAGCGATCTTGCGGTCGACCCCTACGTCATCGGGCCCTCCCAGGTCGCGTCCGGCCGCTGGGGAGGGGCGAACTTCGGCCGCAACTACCACCAGATCCTGACCGAAATCGCCCAACCCTCTCTGCCCGCGCGCCGGCTCATCGTGGGGGAGACGTTCACCCCGTCCGGCAACTGGAGCACCTATCCGCCGCACCGGCACAAGAACGACAACCTGCCGGCCGAGGCCGCCCACGAGGAGATGTACTACTTCCGGGTCGCGCCGGACGGTGGCTTCGGCATCTGCCGGATGTACACCGACGAGGGCTACGAGGAGAACTTCACGGTCCGCGACCACGGCATGCACATGATGCCCGAGGGCTATCACACCGTCGTGAGCGCGCCCGGCTACACCACTTACTACCTGTGGTTCCTCGCCGGATCGCAGCGCACCCAGGGCGCACACGAGGACACCGATCTCAGCTGGGTCGGCAAGACCGTGCCCACGCTGCGCGATCTGGGCCTTTGATGGTTCTGGACAGCTTCCGCCTGGACGGGCGGGTCGCTCTCGTCACCGGCGGCAACCGCGGACTCGGCCGCGCGTGCGCCGAAGCCCTCACCGAGGCGGGCGCCTCGGTGATCGCGCCCGGCAGCAGGGAGCTCGACCTGGCCACCGCGGACCTGCACGCGTACGTGTCCGAACTGGATCGCATCGACATCCTCGTCAACAACGCCGGGATCATCCGCCGGGCACCCGCCGCCGAGGTCACCGCCGGTGACTGGAACGACGTCCTGACCGTCAACCTGGACGCCGCCTTCCAGCTCTCCCAGGCGGCCGGCCAGCGGATGATCGCCCAGGGCCACGGGAAGATCATCAACATCGCGTCGATGCTCTCGTTCCAGGGCGGCATCCGGGTGCCCGCCTACACCGCCAGCAAACACGCGATCCTCGGTCTGACCAGGGCACTCGCCAACGAGTGGGCCGGCTTCGGGGTCAACGTCAACGCCATCGCGCCCGGTTACATGGCCACCGACAACACGTCCGCGCTGCGCGCCGACCCGGACCGGGCGCCGGGGATCCTCGACCGCATCCCGGCCGGGCGCTGGGGCGAGGCCGACGATCTCAAGGGCGCGGTGGTCTTCCTGGCCTCGGACGCCGCCCGCTACGTGCACGGGGCGGTCCTTCCGGTCGACGGGGGCTGGTTGGCCCGCTGAAGATCCTTTTACGGTACGACCTGCGCGGCGCGCCGAACGCACCATGCCCGTGCCGTGGCCACGACGCGCCGTAGGTGGGGGTCCGGCCCGACAGCGCGACCGCCGGGCTGCGATCCCCACTCACCGGCTGTCGCCTGCCACCCTTCCCGCAGGCGCCGGCGGTCGTCGTGCCGGGCGCACCGCAAGGGTCGCCCGGCCGTACATGAGGCGGGTTCCGAGCACTTCCGAACCCGCCTCATGCGCCGCCGGCAGTCGAACCCCCGCGACCGCAGTTCGCTCTCGGAACCTGCCTGACCTGCGGTCAGCGAGTCCTTGCTGTACCTCGGCCCCGCCCTTCGCCTGGTGTTTCACCGGCATCGGCTACGGCTGGCGGGTAGGTGGCGCGTCGGCTGGCGATGGGCGGGTTGCCGGCGGTGGAGGGCTACGGATGGCGATGTGTGTGGTGCGCGCCGCTCGTCCGGCAGGCCGCTTGTCGGTGGCTCGGCTACGGCCGGCGGGGTGTCCGGCGGCCGTACCGGCATAAAGTCGGCTCCCCCATAGTTGGATGACACGTCAACCACTTGGAAGGGGTTCGGTCATGACCACCATCGGCATTCTCGGCGCGGGCAAACTCGGCACCGTCCTGGCCCGGCTCGCCGTCGCGGCCGGATACCGGGTCCTGATCGCGGGCTCCGGCGACCCGTCGAAGATCGGCCTCATCGTCAGTGTCCTGGCGCCCGGCGCCACCGCCGTCACCGCGACCGAGGCCGCCACCCGCGCCGACGTCGTCGTACTCGCGCTGCCGCTCGGCAAACACCGCACCGTCCCGGCCGGGGTGTTGAGCGGCAAACTGGTCATCGACGCCATGAACTACTGGTGGGAGGTCGACGGTCACCGTGACGAACTGCGCGCCGACACCAGCAACCTGGTCCGGGCCGCACTGCCCGGCGCGCGAGTCGTGAAGGCGTTCAACCACATGGGCTACCACGTGCTGGAGGAGGAGGCCCGTCCCGCCGGCTCACCCCACCGCAAGGCCATGGCCATCGCCGGCGACGACCCCACCGACGTTGCCGCGGTGGCCGAACTCGTCGACCGGCTGGGCTTCGACCCGGTCGAGGCCGGCGGCTTGGCCGAGGGCGTACGTATGGAACCCGGAACCGCCCTGTTCGGCTCCAACACCGACGCCGCCGGTGTCCGGGCCATGCTCGCCGCAGCCGGATCTTGAGCGCTGTTCGCCGCCCGCGTGAGTCTCGGACACCGCTGGGCCGCTGGGCCGCTGGGCTGCAGGGCCGCCGGGCTGCAGGGCCGCCGGGCTGCAGGGCCGAACCTGGCGCTCAAGACCCACAAGCAGTCGCAGATCTTGGATCCTCTTCCAGGCCGGAACGGCGGTCAAAGTCCAAGTTCGCGCGAGGGGCAAATAGAGAGCTTTCGCAGTCGAGGTCCAGCTCGGCAGCCCCGTCTCAGCCCTCGAATCCAGCTGCCATGACGTGGCTTGGCTACGGCTGGGGCACACATCCAGGCTTTGCGTGTGCTCCTGACGTCGTCGGCAACAACGGTGAGGTCCCACGCCGCCGGTCCGTGGACGCCTGCCGTCACCATCGCGGCGTCAGGATCGCGCGCAACGGCTACGTGTGATCCCACCGCCGCACCACCGGCCCTGCACGGCGGCGCTCTCCGGAGCACCGGATCAGGCCGCGCTCTTCAAGCCGGTCAAGCGATCCCGCTGCCCTCCGTTGCCGGCCGGCTTCCACGGCTGAGCTACGGCTGGCGGGCCGCACCCTGACCGCGAAGGCTCTCTAGCGCCCGTGATCGGTGATGCCTCCGTACGACATCCTCACCGCGTAGATCTTGTTAGGTTCGGCCGTTGTACCCGCCCCAAGGCCACAAGATCGGTGACGTTTCGTCGTGCGGTGCCCGGCCGCGTGGATCTTGTGGGGTTCGGCCGTCGCGGCCGCCTCAACGTCACAAGATCTGGCGGAGACGCTTGCCATCGCGATGAGCGTCGAGTCTGCGGCGGCCGACGCGGCGAAAGCGGTTGGCGGAGGCGTGGCGGCGGAGGCGCGGTGGCGGAGGCGCGGTGGCGGCGGAAAAGGGCGACGCCTCGCTGCCGGCAGTGGCGCACCGGCAGCGAGGCGTCGGAAGGGGTCAGCGGAGGGCGGGCTCCGCCGGTTCGGCGTGGGCGGTGTGGTGGGCGCCGGCCGGGTGGGCGCGTTCGAGGGCGGCGCCCTCGACGTCCACGTTGGGCAGGATGCGGTCGAGCCAGCGGGGGATCCACCAGGCCGAGCTGCCCAGCAGGTGCATGACCGCCGGGATGAGGAGCATGCGGACCAGGAAGGCGTCGACCAGGACGCCGAACGCCAGGCCGAAGCCGAGCGACCTGATCATGGCGGTGTTGGAGAAGATGAAGCCGCCGAAGACGCTGATCATGATGATGGCGGCCGCGGTGACCACCGTACGGCCGGCGTGCACGCCCTGCTGGACGGCGAGCCGGGCGGGAGCGCCGTGGGCGTACGCCTCGCGCATGCCGGAGACCAGGAACAGCTGGTAGTCCATGGCCAGGCCGAACAGGATGCCGATCAGGATGGTCGGCAGGAAGCTCAGCACCGGGCCCGGGTCGTGGATGCCGAAGACGGCGCCGAGCCAGCCCCACTGGAAGATCGCGGTGACACCGCCGAACGTGGCGAACAGCGACAGGATGAAGCCGAGCGTCGCGGTGACCGGTACCAGGATGGACCGGAACACCAGGATCATGATGATCAGGCTGATGCCGATGACCAGCCCCAGATAGCCGGGCAGCGCGTCGGCCAGTTTCTCCGAGATGTCGATGTTGCCGCTCGCGCTGCCGGCCACGCCGAGCACCACGTCCCCGGAAGAAGAACCGGAAGAACCGGAGGAAGAAGCGACGGGGGAGAGGCCGCGCAGGTCATGGACCAGCTGCTCGGTCTCGGCCGTGGTCGGTCCCTCCTGCGGGATGATCTGGAACCCGAGGGTCCGGTTGTCGGCGGAGGCACCGATCGGGGCGACCGCGGACACGTTGTTCTGGGCCAGCAGCAGCGTGCCGATCCGGACCTGCTCGGCGATCAGGTCGTCGCCGGTGACCGGGGCCGGCAGGTCGGCGACGACGACGAGCGAGCCGTTGACGCCGGCACCGAACTTCTGCTCGATGGTCTTGAACGCCTGGTACTGGGAGGAGTCCTGGGCCTCGGAAGAGCCGTCGGGCAGGCCCAGCCGCATCGACATGGCCGGGATCGCCACCGCGACCAGCGCGATCAGCAGGACCAGAACCGTGGTCACGGCGCGGCCGGTGCTCATCGGCTTGACCTTCGCGTTCGACTGCGCCTTCGCCTTGCGGTTGAGGACGCGGTTGCCGATCAGCGAGAGCAGGGCAGGGGTCAGGGTCACGGCGAGGAGTACGGCCACGGCCACACAGATCGCGGCGACCGTACCCATCAGGCCGAGGAACGGGATGCCGGTCACGTTCAGCGCCAGCAGCGCCACCAGCACCGTCGACCCGGCGAACACCACCGCGTTGCCGGACGTGCCGTTGGCCAGGCCGATCGACTCCTGGAAGTCCACGCCGTCGAGCAGCTGCCGCCGATGCCGGTTGAGGATGAACAGTGAGTAGTCGATGCCGACGGCGAGGCCCAGCATGACGCCGAGCACCGGGGTGATCGACAGCATCTCGACCGCACCGGAGAGCGCCAGCGACGCGGTGACGCCGATACCGACGCCGGCCAGGGCGGTCAGGATCGGCAGGGCGGCGCCGATGAGCGTACGCAGCATGACCAGCAGCGTGATCGCCGCGATGATCAGGCCGACCACCTCGCCGACGCCGACCAGCTCCGGCAGGCCCTGGGTGATCTCGTTGGAGTATTGGACCTCGACACCGCCCGGCAGGCCCGCGTCGACGTGCTCGACGACGCGCTCCTTGGTCTCGGGGGTGACGTCGAGCTGCGGCACCTCGAACTGGACCTGCGCCACCGCGGTGGAGCCGTCCGCCGAGACGGTACGGATCGGCGCCGACATGGCGAGCAGCTGCTGACCACGCGCCAGCTTCGCGGCCTGCGCCTCCAGCTCCTTGCTCTTCTCGATGAGGGTCGCCTGCTGGGTCTCGACCTTCGCCCGGTCGGCGGCCGACAGGCTGTCCCAGAAGCTCTTGGCCTGGTTGAGCTGCTGCTGGCCGTCATTGATCTGGGCGCGGCCGTCGGCGATCTGTTTGAGACCGTCGTCGACCTGCGCCTGCCGGTCGGCGATCTGCTTCTCGATGGCGAACGGGTCGGTGGTCGAGCCGACGCCCTCGAGCTCAGCGGTCGACTTGAGCAGCGCGGTGATCCCGGCCCGCTGGGCTTCGGTCAGCTGCGCCCCGTCGGGGGTGCGGAAGACGATCTTGCCGTTGCCGCCGGCCGCGACGGGCAGCCGTTCGCCGAGGCGTTCGCTCACCTTCGCGGTCTCGGTGCCGGGGATGTCGACGACCGGGGACAGCTCACCCCGGGCGACGAAGTAGCCGGTGACGGCGAGGCCCAGGATCACCAACCATGACGCCAGGACGACCCCGGCCCGCCGGGCACAGAAGCGGCCCACGCGGTAGAGAAACTCGGCCAATGTGTCTCGGTCCTTCTAATAGCCGGTGCGGACAGTTTCGATCATGCGTTCAAGCAGGTTGCGCCACAGATCACGGGAATGCTGGTCGGTCCCCGCGGCGGTCACGCCGATCCAGTGGGTGGCGATCACGACGACGCCGTTCATCAGCGAGCTGACGAGGATCGCGGCGTCGAGCGGGTCGGCTTCCGGGTAGCGGCGGGCCAGTTCCCGGGCCATCTCCTCCGACGTTCGCGTGAAGGTGGCCTGGAAGATCTGGGTGGCCTGCGGGTCGCCGGGCGCGAACCCGCCGAGCGCCCGCCACAGATAGCCGATGATGCCGGGCACGTCGGTCACCCGGAGGGCCCCGGCGACGTCGGCGAACATCGACGCCCGCTCACCGGACGTGACGTTGGTGCGGAAGCCGTCGATCACCACGGCGAGCATCTCGGTGCAGACCGTGGTCACCACGTCGTCGATCGACGCGAAGTGGTTGAAGATGGTGCGCCGGGAGACGTCGGCGCGCTCGGCGAGCTGGTCGACGCTGAACCGGACACCCTCGGAGATCAAGGCGTTCGCCGCGTCGAGGATGGCGCGCCGGTGACGTGCCTTCAGCGCCGCCCGGCGATCGATGGTCACGCTTCTACACTAAGTGCATCGTTGCACTAGGTGCAAAGCAAGGGCCGCCCTCCACCGGTGCGTGGAGGGCGGCCCTTTGCCGAGAGACGTCAGCGCTGCTGTGTCTCGGTGGTGCCGGGGTGCAGCTCAGTGGTGGTCTTCGTGACGAACTTGCCGGTCTTCGCGCTCCGGTTGACCTCGCGGTCACCGTGGCCGGAGTCACCACCCACCTGCTCGGTGGTCGTGGTGCTCGGATTCCGCTGCGTGGTGCTCTCCTTGACGAACTTGCCGGTCTTCGCGCTGCGGTTGACCTCGTGTTCGTTCCCGGCCATCGGGGGGCCTCCTGTCCGGTGGTGAATGTCCTGCACCCCTGTCGATGCCCGTTCAGCGGGCCGGGAAACCATCCAATGCCTGACGGAGGTCGTCGATCAGGTCGTCGGGGTGCTCGATGCCGACCGCGATCCGGATCGTGCCGGGGCCGATCGAGGCGGCCCGCAACTGGTCGGCGTCGAGCTGGCGGTGCGAACTCGACGCCGGGTGCAGGATCAGGGTCTGTGTGCCGCCCAGCGACGGTGCGAGCTTGATCACCCGTACCGCCTTCTGGAATGTGAGGCCCGCCTCGTAACCGCCGGCCAGATCGAAACAGAAGGGAGCGGCGAAGCCGCGGACGTACGACGTGGCGACCGCATGACTGGGATGGCCGGGCGCGCCGGTCCACAGCACACGCTCGACCGCCGGATGATCGGCCAGGAACCCGGCGACCCGCGCCACGTTGTCCGTGTGCCGGGCGATCCGCAGCGGCAGGGTCTGCAGGCCGCGAAGCGTCAGCCAGGCCGCGAACGGGTCGGTGACCGAACCGAACTCGACCGCCTCGCCCCACACCTCGCGGTACAGGGCGTCGTCGGCGAAGACCGCGATGCCGCCGGTCACGTCGCTGTGCCCGCCCAGGAACTTCGTCACCGAGTGGAGCACCACGTCGGCGCCGTGGTCGATCGGCCGGCACAGCAGCGGAGTGGCGAACGTGTTGTCGACGATCGTCACCACCCCGGCCTCTCTGGCGATCGGTGCGAGGGCAGGTAGGTCGCTCGAGTGACCGGTCGGATTGGCGATCGTCTCCAGGTAGAGGATCCGTGTCCGCGGGGTGATCGCGTTCCGTACCTCCTCGGGATCGTGCCCCGTGACGAAGGAGATGGTGAGGTCGTAGCGATCGGCGAGTTTGCGCAGCGCCGCATGGGTGCCGCCGTAGAGGGTGTGCTGGGCGATGACGTGATCGCCGGCGCGCAGCAGGCTGTGCAGCAGCAGCGACACGGCGCCCATCCCGGAGCCGGTGGCGATCGCGGCGGCGCCACCCTCCAGTTCCGCGACCGCCTCCTCCAGGGCGCGCACGGTCGGGTTGGCGAAGCGGGAGTAGACGTAGGACCCGTCGGGCCGGTTCAGCCCGTCGGCCAGCGGATCCGGATCGTCGAACGCGAACGAGGACGTCTGATACAGCGGGACGCTCAGCGGCGTGCTGTCCGGAACCGGAACAGGGATGTGGACGACGCGGGTGTCGGGATGCATACCTCCGATCCTGAGTGCCCGTGGCGGTGCCGCGACAGAGCCAATGCCGCTAGATTGGTTTGTCGATGAGTCCAATCACGTCCGCGGAGCTCGCCGCCCGCCTCGGCCGCTGGTCCGCCGGCCGCGGTCCGCTCTACCTGCTCCTGGCCGGTCGCCTCCGGGCCCTCATCGACGACGGCGAGCTGCCGCCCGGCACCGGGCTGCCCACCGACCGGGCCCTCGCGGCCGGGCTCGCCACCGGGCGGACCACCGTCGTCGCCGCCTACGATCTGTTACGAGAGGAGGGGCGCCTCCTCCGGCGGCAGGGCAGCGGCACCTGGGTGGCCGGTTCCGCGCCTGCTGCGGTGCCGTCCGCCGAGCCGACCGGCAACCCGGTCTTCCTGCACCTGCTCGAACAGCCCGATCACGTCTCCCAGTTCGCGTGCGCCGGGCCGCTCAGTGCGCCGCCCGAGTGCCGCGACGCTTTCCGGGCGGCGCTGACACGCCTCGACGACGGCCTCGGCTACTTCCCGGCGGGTCACCCACGGTTACGGCAGGCCATTGCCCAGCGGTACGCGTCACGCGGGCTCTCCACCGAAGCCGGGCAGATCCTCGTGACCACCGGTGGTCAGCAGGCGCTGTCGCTGCTCACCCGCGCGCTGGTGGCGCCGGGCGACGAGGTCGCCGTGCAGGCGCCCACCTATCCGGGGATGCTGGAGGTGCTGCGGGAGCACGCGGCCGTGCCGCTGCCGGTGGGCGACGACTTCGCTTCCGCGTTCGCGCGGGCGCCCGTTTTCGCGTACCACATCGGGGTTTGTCACAACCCGACCGGCCGGACCCTGCCGGAGACCTCGCGCCGGGAGATCGCCGAGGCGGCCCGTGCCGCCGGAGTGCCCCTCGTCGTCGACGACGTGCTCGCCGAGCTGGACTTCGGCGGTCCGCAGCCGCTGCTGCCGGGAACGATCAGTGTCGGCTCGCTCAGCAAGGTGGTGTGGGGCGGCCTGCGCGTCGGCTGGATCCGGGCCGACCCGATCCTGATCGGACGGCTGGCCCGGCTCAAGGCGGTGCACGACCTGGGCAGCGCGGTGATCGACCAGCTCGCCGCGACCTACCTGCTCGCCGACCTGGACGCTCTCGCGGCGGCCCGTGTCCTCCAGCTTCGCGAGCGCCATGACCACCTCTGCGCCGAGCTGCGCGAACACCTGCCCGACTGGACGTTCGACCCAGCGGACGGCGGGCAGACCCTGTGGGTACGGCTGCCACGCGGCGACGCCGGTTCGTTCGCGCAGGCCGCGCTCCGGCACGGTGTCGCGGTGCTGCCGGGCAATCAGCTCGATGCGTCCGGCGGCAGCACCGACCGGGTACGCCTGCCCTTCGTGGCCCCGCCCGCCGAGCTCACGGCTGCGGTGTCCGCCCTGGCCGACGCCTGGCACGGCTACGCCGGAGGCCCCGCCGTCACACCGCTGCCAGCGATCGCCGTCTAATGACTCGTCATATGTAGTTGCACTACGTATAGTCGTGGGCATGCGGGAAACCACGTACTTCATCCTGGCGGCCCTGCAGGACGGGCCGCTGCACGGATACGCGATCATCCAACGGGCGTCGGAGCTGTCCACCGGGCGGATCCGCCTGGCCACCGGCACGCTCTACACCGCACTCGAGCGACTCACCGGCACCGGCCTCATCCGGGTCGTCGACGAGCAGATCGTCAACGGCCGGGCGCGGCGCTCCTACGAGCTCACGCCGACCGGCGGCGCCGCCCTCAAGGACCACGCCGAGCAACTGGCCGCCGCCGCGCGCGTCGTCACCGAGCGCCGGGTCACCCGGACGGTGGTGCGTCCCGCATGACCAGGGTGGAACGCCGCTACGCCCGGCTCGTCCGTCTCTATCCGGCGCGTTACCCGCGTGAGGAGATCCTCGACACCGTCCTTCAGGTCAACGGCGCTTTCCGCGTACGGGAAGCCACCGCCCTCATCGCCGGTGCGATGCGGGCCCGTACCGGGGCCGACGTGCAGCGCACCCCGTCCGAGTTCGCCTTCTCGGCCGCCCGGCTGGCCGCGCTCGCCCTGCTCGTCTACGCGGCCGCGAAGGACGTCCTCGAGGCGGTTCCGCTCGACGTGCGGGCGGTCGTCACCGCGCCCGACGGCCTCGTCCAGTTCGCGGTCGTCAGTCTCTGCGCCCTCGTCCTGCACCTGACCGCGATGGTCGCGCTGTCCCGTGGCGCCCACCGGCTCGCGGCCATCGCGGCCGTCCTCGCGCTGCCGGTCGCCACGGTCGCCCAATGGCGGCACGGGATGCCGTGGGGCGCCGACGGCTACTGGGCCACCCCACTCGCCGCCCTGCTCACCGTGGTGCTGCTGTTCGCCCCGCGCCGGGAGAGGTCTTCGCCGCTGTTCTGGCTGCTCGCCGTCGTTCCGGCGATCGTCGTGCTGCCGACCGGCTCAGGGCAGTACCTGGGCCCGTCCTGGTTCATCCAGCAGCAGATGCTGCTGATTCTCGTGACGGTCGCGCTGCTCTGGTCGTTCGTGGACGCCCGGGTGCCGCTCGCGGTCGCGGCGGTGTTCGCCTGCAACGTGCTGACCGGTTTCCTCGTCGTCCTGATCAGCGGATACCTCGGCGACGGCGCGATTCTTCTCGGGCTCGCGATCACCACGCTGCCGGCGATCGCCCTGGTGGCCGCGGCGACCCTGAGCCGGCGCCGGTCACTGATCTGAGAGCCCCGCTCAGGAGCGGGTCAGCCAGGCGGTGGCCTGATTGGACTTGTCGCCGATCGCCTGCCAGCGCATCTCGAGGCGGCCGCGCTGATCCACACGCAGGGTCAGGTCGGCCGTCGTGACGCAGTTCCCGATCGGGTCCCAGCTGGTCTTCTCCTGCAGCAGGTGCATCTCCCGTTCCGTCGGGGCCGGGTCGGCGAGGGTGAGACTCCAGGTGCAGTTCAGCGTCGACGACTCGAACTCGCCGACAGCGGCCGCCTCGGCGAACGTGATCGTCACCTTCCACGAGGTGACGCTGCCGCCCGGCTGGCTGGCCCGGCCCGACCAGCGCCCGACGAAGGCCGCGGGCACCGCCTTGACCGACGGGGAACCGGCGCTGCTGGGCGTGGTGGTGCTCGGGCCCGGCGGCGCCGACTCGGCCGGCCCGGTGTACTGCCAGACCTCACGGGCGATCGCACCCGCCGCGAGCAGCGCGCTGACGACGATCAGGGCGATCAACGGCCTCCGCCCTGGAAGACCCCGATCGGGTACGGCCGTGGGCGCCCCGGCGGCGGTCGGACCGTCCGGTGGGCGTACCGCGGTCGGCGCGGCGACGGTCACCGGCGGCGCCGGAACGGTGGGCGCCGGTTCCGGGCCGTCCGGCCGGAGCCGGTCCCTGCGGGCCGCCCGCCGGGTCCGCTTGCGGCCGGACTCCTCGGCGTGGGCCCGGACCACCGCCTCCAGCAGCGGCCGGGCCTGGTCCGCGGTGAGCCGGCGAGCCGGGTCCTTGGCCAGCAGGCCTTTGACGACCGGCCACAGCAGCCCGGCGTGCGCGGGCGTCTCCGGACGGCCGTGCAGGACGGCGGCCAGCGTGCTCTGCGTGTCGGTGCCGTGGAACGGGGGACGGCCGGTCACCGCCGTGTAGAGGGTGACGCCGAGCGCCCACAGGTCGGTGGCGGCGGTCGCCGGGCGGCCGTTGATCCGCTCCGGCGCGAGGTACGCCGGGGAGCCGATCATCTGGCCGGTGGTGGTCAGCGCGGTGGCGTCGTCGAGCGCGGCGATCCCGAAGTCGGTCAGGACCACCCGGTCGCCGTCGAGCAGGATGTTCGCGGGTTTGACGTCGCGGTGCAGCACGCCGTCGCGGTGTGCGGCGCGCAGCGCGTCGAGGACCTGGAGCCCGATGGCGGCACACCGGTGTTCGGTCAGCAGCCCGTGCTCGCGGATGGCCCCGGCCAGCGACCCGCCACCGACCAGCTCCATCACGATCCACGGCCGGCCGTCCTGGACGACCACGTCGTGCACGGTGACGATGCCGGGGTGCCGCAGCCGGGCCGCGGCCTGCGCCTCGCGCATCGCCCGGCGGATCGCGGGGTCGTCCGCGCCGACCGGACCGTCGTCGGCACCCGGAAGGTAGATCTCCTTGACCGCGACGTCGCGCCCGAGCAGCGTGTCGTGGGCCTGCCAGACCGCACCCATGCCGCCCCGGCCCAGCCAGCCGTCCAGCCGGTACCGGTCGCCCACCACCCGTGCCGAACCCCCGGACATGCCAGGAATCTACCGCCCTCGATCAAACCGCAAAACCACCTGATGGGGCCCGCGACGCAGGCGTGAGGGCGGAGGTCGTGGGACACGCCGGCTGCGGCTGCGCGAGGAGGGCCACGGAGAACCGCTGAGCTGTACCCCCGTCATCGATCACAGCTGAGCCGGTTCTCGTACCCGTCCGGATAGTCGGCGCCGACGGCCTCGGCGGCGAGGTCGCGGACCTGCTGCGACCAGCCGCCCGCGTCCTTCTTCTCCTTGAAGACCCTCCATCCGGTGGCGCCCCGCAGCGCGGCGGCCGCCGTCTCGGAACCGGATTCGTCGCCGGCCCGGTCGGCACGCTTCCACTCGCTGAGCCACTCGCAGGTCACCTTCATCATGACCCGGGAGGTGAACAGGTCGGGTGAGTTGATGCCGTTCACCTCGAGGCCCGGAATGTCGAGGCCCGGCGGTAGCGGAACGTCGGCGAGGATCGCGGTGGCCTCCTTCGGCACCTCACCGGGCGTGACGACCTGCTGCGGCAATGAGGCCAGGTACTCCTCCGGGCCGACGCGGACGACCCGGTCGAGCAGCTGCTGGAACCGTGCCGCGGTCATGCCACCGGCGCGGATGTCGATGAAGGTGCCGTCCTTGGGCTTGAGCAGCACCTCGTGGTCCCACGTGCCGCGGTCGAAGAGGTGCCCCGGCCGCCCGGCCACGGTCGTCGGGCGCGGTTTGCCGGCATACAGCCGGTCCTCGTAGCGGCTCTGGTAGAACTTCTCGTCCGACCAGTCGAACTCGACGGTGCCACCGTCCTTGGAATACGACGCGGTGCCGTCCAGAGCGCCGTACCCGTAGATCACGGTGAGCTTCCACCCCTTCTCGCCGACGATCAGGCGGGGGTAAGTCCCGGCGGTTTCGAGATCCAGCAGTCGGCCGGCCTCCTCGCCGCCGGTTCCCGTCGAGGCCGAGGGGCTCGTGCCGATCCCGGCACTCGCGCCGGTGCCGGGCAGCACCAGCGGCGACTCCGGCTCGGGCCGCAGCAGGGCGGTGGCCCCGATCAGCCCGGCGACGGCGGCGGCAGCGGTCACCGCGGCGGCGAACCGGCGGCGCAGCGGGCGGCGCAGCGGGCGGCGCAGCGGGAGGACACTGACGGGAGGTGCGGACATGATCTCCTCCAGGAGACTCTGCTGCGCCCCGTCGAGCCGTCCGACGATCTCGGGACGGTACGGGTCCGCGTCGCGAACCAGGCGGTCCAGCTGCTCGTCGCTCATCGGCCCTCCTCCGGGGCGGTCGCGGTCAGGACGTCGAGTACATGTCCGGCGTCCGGAGGATCGTCACCGACGAGTTCCCGCAGCCGGGCCCGCGCCCGCGACAGCCGGGTCCGCACGGTGCCCGCGCTCAGCCGCAGCACCTCGGCGACCTCGCGGGGCTGCAGTCCCTCCCACACGGTGAGCGTGAGGACTTCCCGATCCACGTCGCCAAGCCGTGCGAGCGCGTCGCGCACAGCCAGGCGCTGCGCCACCTCGTTCCCCGGATCAGCGGAGATCAGGCCGCTCAACCGGTGCCGCAGCCGCTCGCCGAGCCGTTCGCGGCGCGCGCCGCCCCGGTGGTGGTTGGCCAGGACGCGACGGGCCACCCCGTACAGCCAGAGGGTGATCTCGTCGTCGGGTGGCAGGTCCGTGCTGCGCCGCCAGGCCACCAGGAACGTCTCGGCGACGATGTCGGACGCGTCCTCGGGCTGTTCGACCCGGCGTGTCGCGTACGCGAGCATCGCCTCGAAGTTGGCCGCGTAGACACGCCGGAACCGCTCATCGGGAGAGATCACGAAACGTCCATGTCCGGCACGCCCCCGAACGTTACCGCCGGCCGCGGCTCGCGGATGCCACGGCCGGCGTGAACTCAGGCGGGTGGGAGCAGCGCCAGGTTCTGGATGGCGGCGAGCCCGTACAGGGCGGTGGTGTTGGTGTCCACCCAGGGCGCGTCCTCGACCGGGTTGAGCACCTCCGGCCCGGTCAGGGCGGTGGTACGCCACGGGGAGGCGTCGGTGTAGCCGTCGGTGGCGTTGAACTCCCGCCACGCCCGGGCGGCCAGGGCGGCGTCGCCGAGGCGGGCCGCGGCGTACGCGGTCAGCCGGGAGTGGCCCTGCTTGAGGATCAGGTTGCCGAAGTGGGCGCCCGTCTCCGCGGTCTGCTCCTCGCGGGTGGCGTTGAAGAGCCGGCAGTACTGCAACCAGGCGGCCTCGAAGGCCGGCAGGTCGACCAGCGCGATCAGTTCGGCACAGATCTCGACCTGCCCGAACATGGCGCTCAGGTGTGACACGCTGACGGTCTTCTGCGCGACCGCGAACTCCCCGGTGTCGATGTCGTAGAGACCACTGCCGGTGACGAACCCGTTCGGCATCCGCCCGATGGTCCGCATCGTGGCGAGCAGCTTCTTCTCGGCGGCGGCGGCCTTCGGCCCGCGGCGTTCCCATTCGGTGAGCCAGGCCGCGGCGAGCCCGCTCCAGTCGGTGCCGAGGCCGATCGACAGGGCGTGCGGGTCCGGCGTGTACGGCTCGGTGCGGATCTTCCGGAGAGGGTCGAGGGCCAGGAACGTACGGTCGGAGTCGACCAGTTCGTGCATGAGGTCCCCGACGCGCTCGTCGGCGGTGAGGAAGTAGAAGATCCGCCGGTAGACGGCGGTGCTGATGCGCTGCTGCTTGGCGCTGTCGGCCCAGTGCTGCACACCGTGCCGGGTGCCGAGCCCGGCCCACTGCCCGAGGTGGTAGACGTCGACCTCGCCGGTGTGCCGGGTCATCGCCTCGGCGAAGCGGAAGATGTCGGCCCGCCCGGAACGCAGGTAGGCGAACCACAGCCACAGGTCGGGCGACAGTTCCGAGTTGTCCCACGCGTAGCCGCCGATGTCGTAACGCCACACGTGCCGATCCACGTCGGGCGTGTGCATCACGTCGCCGTAATTCCAGAACCCGTACCAGTGCCGGGATTCGGCCTGATCACGGTAGTAGTCGAAGAGGAAGTCGAGCCGGTCCTCGATCTTCGCGCGGTCGGGCGCGGACCGGTCCACGGGTTTGAAGAGGCCGCCGAACGCGCCGGCGGCGGCCAGGTGGGCGGGCGGGGCCACGATCTGCGGAGGGGCGGCGACGGTACGTGCCAGGGCCGCCAGCTCCGGCGCGGACGGGGTGGCGGCCAGCGCGAAGAACGTGAGTTCCGTGGTCCGGGCGACGCCGTAGGGCGTACCGAATCCGGGTTCGTAGTCCTCGTAGGTGATGTTGAGCCCTTCGAGCTGCTCGGGATAGGTGTCCTGGCCGAGACCGTCGTGATAGAACCGGGTGTCCATCGGCCCGGCCTCGGGCGACCACATCCACAGCGTCGCTGTCGCCTCGTCGGTGTCGGCGCCCCGGATGTCGAGCTGCGCCGGGTACTTCTGCCAGAAGTCGCGCATCCCGAACCCGAGCCCGCCGCTGACCCCGCCGACGTAACCGAACCCACTCGACCGGCGTCCCGCGTCCACATCGATCCACCCGTGCCCGGCCTTGGTGCGCTTACGGATCGTGTAGCCCTCCGAGCTGAGCTGGGCGAGCGTGTAGTCACCCCAGGCCGGGATCAACGGCAGCCGGGTGGTGACCCGCTGGTCCCAGGTGGCCGGGTCGGGCAGCTTCCGGCCGGCGAGCTGCGCCGTCCGTACCGCAGCCCCGGGGTCTCGCCGAAGGCCGGTTATGCCCTTGACCGCCTCACGCAGGAGCCCGTCACCGTCCCCGGAGATCCGGATGTGCCGGTCGTAGGGTTCGTCGCGCATCGGCACGCCGACCCGGACACCGAGCCCCGCGATGAACTCCTTCTGCCCGTCGCTGTCGAACAGGAACGTGTGCACCACCCGGACATGCGACGCCCCGGCGTAGAAGTAGAGCCGCACGATGAACGGCAGCCACGACCGTCCGCGCCGCCGGTGGGTGCCCTCGATCTTCACGACCGCCCGGACCGGCCCGCGCTGCTCGATCGTCACCTTGCGGACATCGCTGGTCAGGCGCTCGCGGGAGGTCCGGCGCTCGTCACCGTCGTCGGCTGTGGTCTGGCGGAGACTGACGAGCCGGAGATCCCTGGCGATCACGGTGTCATCGCGGGAGATGGAGCGGATCAGGGCTTCTCCGCGCCGGCCGACGACTACGTCGATCAAGCCGGTGCCGATGACGATGGAATCGCGCCGATCGGACACGGTGACGGCGGCAGCCGGTGCCGGGCCGGTGGTCCGCCTCAGCACATAGGTGTCGTGCACGGGAGCATCGGCGGGCAGGGCGTGCGCGCTCCACTTGAGCGACCCGTCCGGCCAGTAGCCGATCGGCCAGCTCTGCACCGGGACCGCAGCGCCGTCCGGCGTGGCCAGCGCGAACGGCGAGTCCGCCGGGACCGCGCCCTGCGGCCAGGGCACGCCCCAGGTGCTGCCGACGTTGGTGCCGGGCTTGTCCTCGAGCCAGTTCACCGTGACGGATTCGGGCGCCGTGGCCGGGGCGTGGAAGCGCAGCGGGGCGCCGGTGGGCCTGGGGGCGGCGGCGAACAGGGGAGTGGCCGCGACGCCGCGGACGAAGGTGCGGCGGGAGATTGACGACATGGGGATCAGCCTTTGAGTCCGGAGGTGGCGAAGCCCTCGACCAGCAGCCGCTGGAACGCGGCGAAGAACAGCAGGATGGGCACGATCGCGAGCGCGGACAGGGCCAGCATCGGCCCGAACGCGTTGTAGTCGGTGGTGTCGATGAACAGCCGCAGCGCCAGCGGCAGCGTCAGCTTCTCCGGCGACGACAGGTAGATCAGCTGGCTGAAGAAGTCGTTCCAGGTCCAGATGAACGTGAAGATGCCGGTGGTGACGAGCGCCGGGCGGACCAGCGGAAGCACCACCTTGCCGAAGATGCGGATCGACCCGCACCCGTCGAGCCGGGCCGCCTCGTCGAGTTCGCGCGGGATGGTCCGCATGAACTGGACCATCAGGAAGATGAAGAACGCGTCCGTGGCCAGCAGTTTCGGCAGGATCAGCGGCCAGAACGAGTCGACCATCTCGAACCGCTGGAACAGCGAGTACTGCGGGATGGTGACGATGTGCACCGGCAGCATGATCGTCGCGAGCGTGAACGCGAAGAACGGCGTGCGCAGCCGGAACCTCAGCCGGGCGAACGCGTACGCGGCCAGCGAGCAGCTCGCGATGTTGGCGATCGCGCACGCGCCCGCCACCAGCGTCGAGTTGAGGAAGAACTGCCAGGCGTGCACCCCGGCGATCTCCCCGGCCAGCGCCCGGTAGTTGTCCAGGATGTACTCACGCGGCAGCAGCGCGAGGCTCTGCACGATCTCGGCCGGCGGTTTGAACGACGCCAGGAACAGCCAGGCGATCGGATAGAGCAGGGGCGCGAGCAGAACGAGGACGGCCGCGTGCCGGAGCCGGCTCACGAGTCGTCACCGCTGTAGAAGACCCAACCTCTGGCGGTACGGAAGAGCAGCGCCGTGATGAGCGCGATCACCACCAGGAGGAACCAGGACATCGCCGACGCGTAACCCATCTTGAACTCGACGAATCCCTTCTCGTACAGGTAGAGGGTGTAGAAGAGCGTGGAGTCGCTGGGCCCGCCGGTGCCGTTGCTGACCACATAGGCGCCGGTGAAGACCTGGAACGCCCGGATCGTGTCGAGCACCAGGTTGAAGAAGATGACCGGCGACAGCATCGGGATGGTGATCCGCAGGAAGGACCGCCACGGCCCGGCCCCGTCGACCGCGGCCGCGTCGTAGTACTCCTGCGGGATCTGCTGCAGGCCGGCCAGGAAGATCACCATCGGGGCGCCGAACTGCCACACCGCGAGCAGGACCAGCGCGAGCAGAGCCCGGTCCGGCTGTCCGATCCAGTCGTGGAAGATCACCCGCCAGACGAGCGCCACACTGACGCTCGCGCCGAGCAGCGACGGCGCGTAGAACGCCGACCGGTAGAAGCCCTGCGCCCGGCTGCGGCGATTGATGAGCAGGGCGACACCGAGAGCCGCCACCAGTTGTACGGGCACCGAGATCAGCACGAACTTGGACGTGGCCCCGACCGCGTTCCAGAAGTGCGGGTCGACCGTCAGCATCCGTACGTAGTTGTCGAACCCGACCCACTCGGGCTCGGTGAACAGGTCGTAGTCGGTGAACGACAGGTACAGCAGCCACACCATCGGGCCCAGGGTGAGCAGCACCATCCCGGCCGCCCACGGTGAGAGGAACAGGTAGGCGATCGACGCGCGTTCGCCGTACCGCCGCCGGGCCTTCGATCCCGGTGTTGGTTCTGCCGACCGACGCGGCCGGTCCAGCACGGTGGTCATGCCCCGAGCGCCTGCTGGATCTCGCTCATCAGGCGCGGCGCCGCCGCCTCCGGGGTGGCCTTGCCGTGCATGACGTCGTCGTAGATGCGCTGGAACTGGGTCTTCACCACGCCGGCGCCCTTCGGCGGCGGCGCCGGGGCGGGCAGCAGTTGCGGCGACACCTTGGCCTCGTAGTCGGCGACCATCTTCCACTCGTCGGTCAGTTTCGTGGCGAGGGTCTCCCGGACCTTGAGGTTCGGCGGCAGGCCGCGGGCCATGCCGAGGATGGCGCCGGCCTCGGGGTCGTTGAGGAAGAAGTCGACGAACTTGAGGGCGACGTCGCGGTTCCTGGTGCGCTGGGCGACGCTGAGCATCATCGGCGGCTGGGTGAACTGGCCGATGCCGGTGCCCGCCGTGGGGAACTGGGTGAGCGCGAACTCGCCGCCGTAGTTGTCCCAGGAGGTCATGCCGACCGTGCTGTCCGGGCAGAACTCGGCGGTCGACTCCTTGCGGGGGAACGGGGTGAGCGTGGTGTTCGCCGTGACCTCCGCCGGGGTGATCGCCTTCGCCTCGCGGAAGCGCACGCCCAGCCTCCACCACGCGATCACCTCGGCCTCGGTGTAGCCGAGCTTGCCGTCCGCGGTGTAGAGGTCCCTGCCCTGCTGGCGCAGCCAGTCGCCGAACCAGTCCTCGATGCCGAACGGGTCGCTCAGGCCGCTCACCTTCGGGCCGAACTTCGTGCTCACCGCCGTGGCGGCCTCCAGCAGATCGTCCCAGGTCCAGCCGTCGGCCGGCAGCTTCGCCCCGGCCTCCTCCCAGCGTTTGGCGTCGTACTGCAGCACGTGGGTGGTCTGGCCCATCGGCAGGCCGTACGTCTTGCCGCCGACGTCACCGGCCGGGAACAGCTTGGGCTCCAGGTCGGCGGTCTGCACCTCGGTGCCGAGATGCGCGGTGAGGTCGAGCAGGGTGTTGCGTTCGGCGTACTCGCGCAGGTAGCGGTCGCCCATCTGCAGCACGTCGGGTGCGTTGCCGCCGCTCATCTCGGTGGCGAGCTTCTGGAAGTACGGGTCGTAGGCGGCGTAGGTGGTCTTGACCTCGACGCCGGGGTTCTTGCCGACGAACAGGTCGACGACCTGCTGGGTGAGCTTGGCCCGTTCCTCGCTGCCCCACCACGCGAACCGCAGCGTGGTCTTGTCGCCTCCACCGTCACCGCCGCACGCCGCGGTGGTGAGGCCGGCGCCGGCCAGAGCGAGACCGGTTCGTAGGAGGGTGCGTCTGCTGACCGTCATCGAGGCCTCCCGTGTAACGTTTCAGAAAATGGCCGCGTATCGAATCGCTTCGATTGAGTGACGGCAGCTTTGCACGGGGGTTATCGGCACGTCAACGCCTTGAATCCATAGACAGTTATCTTTATAGAAGAGTGCCGCCCGGCCCCCTTCTCCGGGTTCCGGGCGGCCCTGGTGTCATCGTGCCGCGATCGCGACCTCCGGGTAGCGGGTCGAGGCGCCGCTCAGCAGCGGCTGGTGCCGGTGCCGCAGGTGCTGGTCGAACGTCGCCCGGACGTACCGGCGGGTGATCTCGGTGGCCCGCTCGCCGGTGATCGTCTGCCCGATGTCGATGCCGAGCTGATCGGCGAAGACCCCGAGGTCGGTGAAGGACGCGTGATCCGTGCCGGCCACCGTGAGCCAGCGCTTCCACCCGCCCGCCCGCCCGTAGTCGGCGGCCAGCCACTGATCCTCGCTGTCCGGTCCGTGGTCGGCCGAGCTGAGCACCACGAAGGGCCGCCGTACGCCGGTCGCCGGGACGACCGGGTCGCCCCCGGTGTCCGTCGTGCCGTCGATGTCGATCGCGGCGTCGATCCGCCGGTCACCGGCCATCGCGGCGAGCGCGCTCGCGCCACCGGCCGAATGCCCCGCCGCGCCGATCCGCGACGGGTCGATCAGCCGGCCGCCCCGCCACGCCGGATCACGGCCGGTCAGCTCGTCGATCACGAACGACACGTCGGCCGCCCGGCCGCGGTAGAGCTTGCCGAAGAACGTGCGGTCGTCGTCGAGCTCGCACGCCACGCACCCGGTGATCCGCCCGTCCGGGAAGGTCACCGCGTACGTCTCGTAGGTGTGCTGGATGCCGGCCACCACGTACCCGTGGCTGGCCAGGTCCTCGGCCAGTCCGGACAGCGTGGCCATCGGCTGCGTCCATCCCGGCGACAGGACGATCAGCGGCAGGCTGTGCGCCCGCCCGGCCGGTGCCGCGCCGGCCACGGCGTGGGTGGCGACCGTACTGAAGATCTCCCGCGGCACCGCCGGGTCGAGGCGCTTGCCCTCGGTGATCAGGCGGGACTCCTCGGGCGACAGGTACTGGACCCGGGTGCCCTGTGACGTCTTCGCGGGATACCACACCGTCACCATGAGCTCCCGGAACGCCTGCTCGGGAACCCACGGGTCGGATCGGGAGGTGTCCTTGAGATGGAGTTCGGTCGCGCCGACCGGGTGCCGGCCGGTCGGCGCGGTGAGAGCGAGCGGCTCGGCGGTCGCAGCCGGGACCGCGCCCGTTCCCAGAAGCCCGGCCGCGACCACGACAGCGGTGAGAAAAGCGCCCATGCGCACGTTCCCTTCGATCGGAGTTGACCGATGCTAGGAACGGCGCGGGGGCCGAATCGTCGGCCCGTGGAGGGACGTGTGGCATGCCCGTCGGACCGCCGGCATACGACGACGGTGGGAGCCCGCCTCTCACACGACGACGGCCGGGCTGGTGAGCCCGGCCGTCGGTGAGACGCGGATCAGCGGTCGCGGTCGCTGGCGATGTCCTCGGAGTAGGTGGCTCCGCCGTCGGACTCGGAGGTCAGCGGGCGGGCACCGCCCTCCGGCGGCCCGGCCAGCGACTGCTCACCAGCCGCCAGGTGCGGGAACTTCTGGTCGAAGGCGGGCCGCTCGGAGCGGATCCGCGGCATGTGGTCGAAGTTGCGCAGCGGGGGCGGGCTCGTGGTGGCCCACTCCAGCGAGTTGCCGTGACCCCACGGGTCGCTCACCGTGACGATGCGGCCGACCTTGTAGGACTTCCACACGTTGTAGACGAACGGCAGGGTCGCGATGCCCAGGATGAACGAGCCGATCGTGGAGAACGTGTTGAGGAACGTGAAGCCGTCCATCTCCATGTAGTCGACGTACCGCCGGGGCATGCCCTTGTTGCCGAGCCAGTGCTGCACCAGGAACGTGCCGTGGAAGCCGATCATCGTGAGCCAGAAGTGGATCTTCCCGAGTCGTTCGTCGAGCATCCGGCCGAACATCTTGGGGAACCAGAAGTAGATGCCGGAGAAGACCGCGAACACGATCGTGCCGAACAGCACGTAGTGGAAGTGCGCGATCACGAAGTACGAGTCGGAGACGTGGAAGTCGATCGGCGGCGCGGCGAGCAGGACACCGGAGAGACCACCGAACAGGAACGTCACCATGAAGCCGACGGCGAAGAGCATCGGCGACTCGAAGCTGATCTGGCCGCGCCACATGGTGCCGATCCAGACGAAGAACTTCATGCCGGTCGGGACCGCGATCAGGAAGCTCAGGAAGCTGAAGAACGGCAGCAGCACCTGGCCGGTGGCGAACATGTGGTGCGCCCACACGCTCATCGACAGCGCGCCGATCAGCAGGGTCGCGGCCACCAGACCCTTGTAGCCGAAGACCGGCTTGCGGCTGAAGACCGGGATGACCTCGGTGATGATGCCGAAGAACGGCAGCGCGATGATGTAGACCTCGGGATGGCCGAAGAACCAGAACAGGTGCTGCCACAGCATCGGCCCGCCGGTCTCCACGTTGAACACCTGCGCGCCGAGCACCCGGTCGGCCGCCAGCGCGAACAGCGCCGCCGCGAAGAACGGGAAGACCAGGATCACCAGCAGGCTCGTGACCAGCATGTTCCAGGTCAGGACCGGCATCCGGAACATCGTCATGCCCGGGGCCCGCAGGGTCAGGATCGTGGTGATCAGGTTGACCGCGCCGAGAATCGATCCGAGACCGCTGAGCGCCAGGCCGACGACCCAGCAGTTCCCGCCGATGCCGGGCGAGTGCAGGCTGTCGCTGAGCGGCGTGTAGGCGAACCAGCCGAAGTCGGCGGCGCCACCGGGCGTGAGGAACCCGCTCATCGCGATCAGGGTCCCGAACAGATAGAGCCAGTACGCGAACGCGTTGAGCCGTGGGAACGCCACGTCCGGCGCTCCGATCTGGATCGGCACCACGTAGTTGGCGAACGCGAACACGATCGGGGTGGCGAAGAACAGCAGCATGGCCGTGCCGTGCATGGTGAACAGCTGGTTGAACTGCTCCGGCGAGAGGATCTGCATCCCCGGCTTGGCCAGCTCGGCACGCATCAGCAGCGCCATGATGCCGCCGACCATGTAGAACACGACCGACGTGACCATGTACATGATCCCGATCTGCTTCGCGTCCGTGGTGCGCAGGAGCCGGCCGAGCGCCGTTCCCTTCACCTGCCGGCGAACCGGATGTGGCCGTACGGGCACCGGCCTGGGCGCGACGGTAGTCAAAGCGAGCTCCTCACCAGCGGATGCGACAACGGTGGCCTATACCCGTTATAGGCTTCTACCGCAGCAATCCGCTCCAGATCGGCGTAATAGCCGCATCCGGCCCGCCGAATCGGGTATAGGGAGGTCAGGCCGCCATCTCGGAGGTGCCACCGAGCATCTCGTCGATGGCCGACGGGGACAGCGGCCGGGCGAACAGGAAGCCCTGCGCCCGCCGGTAACCCAGCTCGAACAGCCGCCGGGCCTGCTCCGGCGTCTCCACGCCCTCAGCCACCGTGCCGAGACCCATCTTCTCGGCGATGTCGGCGATCGCGCCCGCGATCGCCTCCTGCTGCGGCGTCCCGTTCAGCCCGTCGACGAATGACTTGTCGACCTTGATCACGTCGACCGGGCAGGTACGCAGCAGGCCGAGCGACGAGTGCCCGGTGCCGAAGTCGTCCAGGGCGATGTGCACGCCCAGATCGCTCAGCGCGTGCACGGACGCCAGCGCCCGGCCGCCGCCGAACACCGCGGTCTCGGTGATCTCCACGGTGAGCTGCTCCGGCGGCAGGCCGTGCCGCTTCAGCGCGGCGGCCACCACGTCGGGCAGGCCGGGGTCGAGCAGCTGCCGGGCCGACACGTTGACCGCCACCGAGTCGAGGGCGTCCGGGCCGTGCATCCGGCGCCAGGCCGCCGCCTGCGCGCACACCGTGTCGATGATCCATTCGCCTAGCTCGACGATCAGCCCGGTCTCCTCGGCCACCGGCACGAAGTCGGCCGGCGAGATGGTACGGCCGTCCGCGCGGGTCCACCGGACCAGCGACTCGACGCCGGTGACCAGGCCGTGCGGCAACGCCACGACCGGCTGGTACAGCATGTGGAACTCGCCGGCGGTCAGCCCCCGGCGCAGGTCGGCGGCGATCGTCGCGCGCTGGGTGAGGTTGCGCTCCAGCGACGCGTCGTACCGGACCATCCGGCCGCCGCTGTGACCGGCGGCCTCCCGCAGCGCGATCTCGGCGCGGCGGTACAGGTCGGTGTCGTCGGCGATCCCGATCGACACCTCGACCACCACCTCGTGCCCGGCGGCGTTCAGCGGCTCCTCGCCCCCGGCGACCAGGCGGTCCACGATCGCCGCCGTGGCGGACGGCGTGCCCGGCAGCAGCAGGCCGAACTCGTCGCCGCCCAGCCGGGCGACCACCGCCCGCTCGCCGGCGATCCGGGTGAGCCTGCCGGCGTACCCGATCAGCAGCGCGTCCCCGGCGACCGGCCCCAGGCTGTCGTTGATCGACCGGAAGTCCTTGAGGTCGATCAGCACCACGGTGTGCGGGCCCTCGGCGGCTGCCACCGCGGTGGTGAACGGCCGCCGGGTGTAGAGGCCGGTCAGCTCGTCGTGCATGGCCTGGTGCGCGACCCGGTCCAGCAGGGTGGCGTTCTCGGCCAGCGCGATCGCCTGCCGCGACACCACGAGCAGCAGGAGCAGCGTCGTCCCGGCCACCTGAACCGTGCTGAGATGCCCGGTCCGCAGGTACACCGTCCCCACGAGCAGGCTGGTCAGCCCGCTCGCGACCAGCGGGATCACCGCGCCGCGCCGGTAGACCGCCGGGTGCGCCACCCGGGCCGGCCGCTCGCCGTGCCCGGCCAGGACCCGCTGCTGCGCGTGCGCCGCCAGGGCGCCGAACATACCGACGAACGGCAGGACCACGGCGCTGCCGTTGAGGTGCGGCCAGGGCAGCAGCACGAACATCAGGATCACCGACAGCGGTCCGGCGATCCCGATCGGCGACAGCCACCACAGGGCGGCGCGCGGTGCCGGGCTGCGCCGGGCCGTCATGATCTTCACGACGACGACCACGCCGGCCACGCCGATCCCGACCATGGCCAGGTTCAGGTACCACGCCGAGGCGCGGCCGCCGAACCGGTCGACGGCCCAGCCCATGTACTCCGAGGCCGCGACACCGGCGGTCACCGCCACCACGGCCAGGTCCAGCAGGGCCGTGGTGAGCTGCCGCCAGCTGCGGCCACCGCTCGGCAGGCGCAGCAGTGCCGTGATGGCCAGGCCGGTGCCGAGGACGTACAGGATCAGGGTCCGCTCGCCGAGCGGGGGCATTCCGTCGAACGGGACGACGGCGACCTCGACGGTCTGGCTCACCGTTCCGGCCAGGACTGCGCCCATCGCCACGGCGAGCCGCCGCCAGAACTGCCGTAGCGGCCCGCTCGTCGAGCCGGAGGTGGCCGCGAAGGCCACGACCGCGGTCGCGACGCCGCAGACCGCCGGAATCCACACCAGCAGCCGGTGGAAGCCGATCTGGGTGCCAAGCGCGATCAGGACCACGTCGGCGAGTGCCGTCAGGATGGCGAAGGGTGCGAACCACGCACGCCAGTGAGGCAGGGGCGCTGTCCGGGCCACGTCCGCCTCCCTGATCTGATCGATGTCCGCCGCAAGCCGTCAATCGGCAACCCGGAATTTGACCTGAGGAATCTAGTACGCCGCGGGGGCGGGGCGTGCGCCGCCGTCGCCTTCCGCTATAGCTAACGGCGTGGACAACAACGAGCGGCCGGAGCGACGGCCCCGCGCACGCCGCGAGACCGGGCCCCAGATCCGGGACGTGGCGGCCGCGGCCGGAGTCTCCTACCAGACCGTCTCACGGGTGCTGAACAACTCGCCGCGGGTCCGGCCGGAGACCCGGCAGCTCGTGCTCGACGCCATGGAGCGGCTGCAGTACCGGCCCAACCGGGCGGCGCAGACCCTGGGTTCCGGCCGGGCGAACGCGGTCACCGTGGTCACTGCCAACACCACGCTGTACGGCTACGCGGGCGTCCTGCAGGGCGTCGAGGAGGCCGGCCGCTCCCTGGGCCTGGCGGTCGGTGTCCGGGTCGTCGAGTCCGAGGCGGCCGCCGACGTGCGGCAGGCCGTCGACTACGTGAGCGACCCCAGTGCCGGCAGTGTCGTGGTGGTCGCCTTCGACCCGGCCGGCGCCGCGGTGGCGCGGGCCCTGCCGGACGAGGTGCCGATGGTGGCGGCGACCGAGGCGGGCGGCCTGCCGGGCGCGACCCGGCCGATGATCTGGCTGGACGAGCGGCACGCCGCGGCCGAGGCGACCCGGCACCTGCTCGGGCTGGGGCATCACACCGTGCACCACGTGGCGATCCCGTCGGAGGCGCGGGCGAGTGCCCGGCAGAGCGGCTGGCGGGAGGCCCTGACCGAGGCGGGCCGTCCGGTGCCGGAGATCGTGGCGGCCGGCTGGGACGTGCGGGAGGCCTATGCGGCGGGCCGGGGGCTGGCGGCGGATCCGGCGGTCACCGCGATCCTCTGCGGCAACGACGACACGGCGCTGGCGGTACGCCGGGCGCTGTACGAGGCGGGCCGCGACGTGCCGGGCGAGGTGAGCATCGTCGGGTTCGACGACGTGCCGGGCGCCGCCTTCTGGACGCCGGCGCTGACCACCGTGCGGATGGACTTCCAGGGCCTGGGCCGGGCGTGCGTGGCGGAGCTGGTGGGTGAGCCGATCACCGGCCCGCAGGTGCCGCACCTGGTGGTTCGCGAGTCGACCGCGTCACCGAGGTAACAAAACCGTAACGCGGGCTTCCGGTCGCAAGGTGTGACCGGTCACACTGTTCTCGTCCTCATCCATGTGACCGGTCACATGGATAGCAGTGAACCCCTTCCCCCGGACAGAGGAGCGTTATGAGACGCACCCTCGGGATCGCGGTCGCCGTCACCACGGCCGCCTCCCTGCTGACCGCACCGCCCGCCCACGCGGCGCCCTCCCAGATCACCTTCGACCTCGGCGTGAGCACCGGCGCCCTGCGCTACGGCGCGACCGGCTTCCTGTACGGCCTCGGCGACGAGGGCATCCCCGACGAGACCATGCTCGCCGCCCTCAAACCACAGGTCACGGCCCAGAAGGCGCCCGACGGGCTGCAGCATCCCAACGGTGACGCCCTGAAGATCGCGCCGATGTTCAAGCGGGCCGGCGGCCGCGAGATCCAGATCTACATGCAGGACGTCTACCAGCAGTGGCCCTACGAGAACCTGGGCATCAACGACTACCTCGCCAAGGTCGACACGATGACCCGCAAGGTCGTCGCCGACCCGTACCGCAGCTCGTACGTCTACGTGCCCTTCAACGAGCCCGACCAGATCTGGTACGGCGGCAACCTCAACGGCCTGCTCGCCGACTGGCGGACCGTCTACCGGCGGATCCGCTCGATCGACCCCACCGCGCGCATCGCCGGCCCGGGTTTCGCCGCGTACCGCTCGGCCGACCTGAGGACGTTCCTCACCTACGCCCGCGACAACAACGTGCTGCCCGACGTGATGGCCTGGCACGAGCTCGGCGACGACTTCTACTCCAGCTGGCACCTGCACTACTCCGACTACCGCTCGATCGAGACGAGCCTCGGCATCAGCCCGCGGCCGATCAGCATCAACGAGTACGGCCGGATCTCCGGCGACCTCGGCGTGCCCGGCAACCTGGTGCAGTACGTCGCCAAGTTCGAGAACAGCAAGGTCGACGGCTGCCTCGCCTACTGGACCACGGCCGGCGGCCTCAACGACCTGGTCACCCGCAACAACCAGGCCACCGGCGCCTGGTGGCTGTACCACTGGTACGGCGAGATGACCGGCAACACCGTCGCCGTCACGCCGCCGTCGCCCGGCGGGGCGCTGCAGGGCCTCGGCGCGGTCGACGCGAACAAGAAACAGGCCCGGATCATCCTCGGCGGCAACAACCCGGCGTCCGGTACGTACGACACGAACGTGCAGGTCCGGGGCGTGCCCAGCTATCTCGGCTCGAGGGTGCACGCGACCGTCTGGGGTGTCGACAACGCGGGCATCAACCCGTCGAGCGGACCCTACAAGGTGACCGAAGGTGACTTCACCGTCAGCGGGGGCCAGCTGACCGTTCCCCTGACCGGGCTGAAGGGCCAGTCGGCGTACCAGATCATCCTGACGCCCGACCGGGATCTGACCGCCGTGCCGGCCAATCGCTACGAGGCGGAATACGGCGGCCTGTCCGGCGGCGCCCGGGTCACCTACGGCACCAACACCGGATATTCCGGGACCTACTTCACCGAGGGGTACGGGGCCAGCAGCACCGCCTCGACCAGGTTCGTCGTGACCGCCCCGAACGACGGCTACTACAACCTGAGCCTCCGCTACAGCGCCGGGGCCTACACCAATGCGCCCGCGAACCGGTCGATCCGCCTGCGCGTCAACGGCTCGAACGTCAGCGACGTGGCCCTGCCCGGCACCGCGAACTGGAACACCTGGAACACCGTCACCACCAAGGTGTACCTGCCGGCCGGGATCAACCGGATCGAGTACAACGCCTACGCCGCCGACGACCGGGACGCCGTCAACCTCGACTACCTGGACCTCGCGGCGACCAGTGGCACGGTCAGCGCCTACGAGGCGGAGAGCTCGGCGAACACGCTCGGCGGGACCGCCGTGGTGACGACCGACGCGGCGGCCTCGGGTGGCCGGTATGTCGGCTGGGTCGGAGCGGGCTCCGCCAACACACTGCGGTTCAACGGTGTGACCGTGCCCAGCGCGGGCCGCTACCGGCTGGTCGTGTCCTACGCCAACGCCGAGGTGGTCGGGGACCACGCCTACAACAACAACATCGTCGACCGGCACGCCGACATCAGCGTCAACGGCGGGACCGCGAAGCGGCACGTCTTCCGGAACACGCTCGCCTGGAACACGTACCGGACCACGGTGGTCGATGTGGATCTGGCAGCGGGCGCGAACACCATCACGTTCGGGAACGCCTCCACGGGCTACGCCCCGAACATCGACCGCGTCCAGACAGCCGCCGTCCTCGGCTGAACCCCGCAGCCGGCGCCGGGTGACAGCCCGAAGTTCCCGGCTGTGCGCCACGGCTGTCTCAGCGGGGCTGGGACAGCCGTGGGCGACAGCCACAGAAGATCGCGAAGGAGTACATGTGAGCGTGGCCTGGGGACGGTACGTCGTCGATACTCCGGCGGACGGACCGGCCACCCTTCGGATCGGGGCCGGAGCGGCTCAGCCACTCGTCGAGGTGCTCACCGCCGGCAGCGGGCGCGGGCACGTGTCCGCCCGCTTCTCGGAGACCTCGATCGGGCGGCGGTTCCGCTTCACTGGCGCGATCCGGACGCCCGGCGAGCCTGGCGCGGTCCGGACGCCCGGCGGGCCTGGCGCGGTCCGGGCGTCCGGAGAGCTTCGGGTTCGGCTGCGGGATGACGAGAGCGGGCTGACCGCCGAGGTCTGCTTGAGCGGTGATCTTCAGGTCACCACCACGATCACCAACGAGGGTTCGGCGCCGGTTCTGCTGCTCGGCGTCACCAGCCTGGCGGTCGGGCTGGGGCCGGCCGCCGACCTGGACCTGGTGGCCGGGGACAGCGAATGGCTCGGTGAGGGCCGCTGGACCCGGCGGCCGCTACGGGAGGTCGTGCCCGACCTGAATCTGGCGGTTCACGGTCAGGACGGGCGCGGCCGGTATGCGGTGACCAGCACCGGAACCTGGTCGACCGGGGCACGGCAGCCCACCGGTGTCCTCGTCGACCGGGTCACCGGGACCGCCGTGGGCTGGCAGGTCGAACACAACGGCCCGTGGCGGTGGGAGGTCGGCGAACGGCTCGACGGCACCTACCTGGCACTGACCGGCCCGACCGACATCGATCATCAGTGGCAGCAGCCGCTGCTGCCGGGCGAGTCGTTCACCACGGTGCCCGCCTCGATCGCGGTCGGTGACGGCCTGCACGGCGCGGTCGCGGCGCTCACCGCCCAGCGCAGAAGCCAGAGACGGCCGGACTCGGGGCTGCCGGTGATCTTCAACGACTACATGAACACGCTGATGGGGGACCCGACCACGGAGAAGCTGCGGCCGCTGATCGACGCGGCGGCGACGGCCGGGGCCGAGGTGTTCTGCATCGACGCCGGCTGGTACGACAACGACACCACCTGGTGGGACAGCGTGGGGGAGTGGCAGCCGTCGACCAGCCGGTTCCCGGGCGGTCTCGGCGAGGTGATCGGCCACATCCGAGGGCACGGCATGGTTCCCGGACTGTGGCTGGAGCCCGAGGTCATCGGCGTGCGCAGCCCGATGGCCGACAAACTGCCCGCCGACGCGTTCCTGCAGCGCGGCGGCACCCGGCTGGTCGAGCACGGCCGCTACCACCTCGACCTGCGGCACCCGGCCGCGGTCGCGCATCTGGACGAGGTGGTGGACCGGCTCGTCGAACAGTTCGGTGCCGGCTATTTCAAACTCGACTACAACATCGACCCCGGCGCGGGTACGGACCTCGCCGCGCCCGCGGTCGGCGCCGGGCTGCTCGACCACAACCGGGCGCATCTCGCCTGGCTGGACGGGGTCCTCGACCGCCATCCGGGGCTGATCCTGGAGAACTGCGCGTCCGGCGGCATGCGGGCCGACTACGCGCTGCTCAGCCGGATGCAGCTCCAGTCGACGAGCGATCAGCAGGACTTCCGCAAGTACCCGCCGATCGCCGTCGCCGCGCCGCTGGCGATCCTGCCGGAACAGGCCGCCAGCTGGGCCTATCCGCAGCCGGAGATGAGCGACGAGGAGATCGCCTTCACCATGTGCACGGGGCTGCTCGGGCGGCTCTACCTCTCCGGGCGGCTCGATGCCATGAGCCCCGAACAGCACCGGCTCGTCCGCGACGGCGTCGAGGCGTTCCGGGTGATCCGGGGTGACCTGGCCGGGGCCGTGCCGGTGTGGCCGCTCGGGCTGCCCGGCTGGGACGACGCCTGGCTGAGCCTGGGCCTGCGGGCCGGCGATACCACCTACCTGGGGATCTGGCGGCGCGGAGGTCTTCCGTCGGCGGAGATCCAGCTTGATCATCTGCGGGGGAGGCGGATCGATGTCGATGTGCTCTACCCGGAGCGGCTGCCCGCCTGGGCGTACCGCTGGGGGAGTGAGAGCGGCTCGCTCACCGTGACCACCGCAGCTGATGAAACGCACACCGCGCGGGTCCTGCGGATCCGCACCCTCCCATAGATACGAAGGATCTCGATGAAACGCTGGATAGCCGTCGGCGCCGCCCTCACCCTGGGACTGGCCGCCTGCTCCGACCCGTCCGCCGCCCCCGAGACGAGCACCGCCGAGGTGACCTGGCCCGCCCCCGACACCAAGCTCGACGGCGTCAAGCTGACCATCTGGGCCGCGCAGAACAGCAACACCGTCCCGAAGGCCGTCGTCGACGGGTTCCAGAAGGCCACCGGCGCGACCGTCGAGGTGGTCACCGTGCCGGACCCGTACGAGCAGAGCGTGCAGACCAAGGTCGCCACCGGTGACAAGCCGGACCTGGCGTTCTGGCAGCCGACCGCGTCGATGCTGACCGCGATCAACGCCCGGACCAACCTGCAGCCGCTCACCGGCGCGCCGTGGCTGCCGTCGCTGGACCCGGCGCTGCGCGACATCACCGGGCTGCTCGACCAGACCCGGTACGCCGCGCTGGTAACCAGCCCGGCGGTCGAGGGCGTCTACTACAACAGGGAGGTCTTCGCGGCGAACGGGATCACCGCGACGCCGAAGAACTTCGACGAGATGGTCAAGCTGGCCCGCGACCTGAAGGCCAAGGGCGTCACACCCTTCTACGAGATGGGCGCCGACCGCTGGGCCACCCAGTGGTGGGTTCAGGTGCAGCTCGCCGACGCGGCCAAGGCCGGGCTGTGGGACCGGGTCAACAGCGGTCAGGAGAAGTTCACCGACAAGACCATCCTGGACACGATCAAGACGTACCAGCAGCTCATCAAGGACGGCCTGTTCAACGCCGACATCAAGACGGCCAAATTCGAGGATCAGGGTACGGCTCTGCTCGACGGCAAGGCGGCCATGGTCGTGCAGGTGAACTCGTTCTTCGGACAGCTGCAGGCCAAGGCGGACACCGCGACGCTCGACTCCAAGGTGGGCTTCTTCCCGATCTCGCCGTCCGGCAACGTCGGCACCTTCATCCCGGACCAGTCGAACGCCCTGGTCGCGTTCAAGACCGGCGACGCCAAGCGCGAGGCCGCGGCCCGTCAGCTGCTCGCCTACTGGATGGGCCCCGGTTACCAGAGCTTCGTCACCGACCGCAACACGGTGTCGCTGCAGACCGCGGTGCCCAGCCCGGCCGGCGTGCCGAAGGCGCTGCTCGACGTGCACGCGTCGCTGCCCACCTCGGTCGGTTCCATGCAGGCCCTGGCCGTGGCCAACCCCGACCTCTACATCAATCTGGCGGACATGATCGCCGGCACCATGACACCCGAGCAGGTCGCCGTCGCGACCCAGGACCAGTTCGTCCAGCTTGCGAAGGCCGCCGGTTACTTGAAGTGACGATCCTGCAGAACGGTGCGCCGGGTTCCATCACCCGGCGCACCCACCCCCTCTGGTTCCTTCTTCCGGCGTACGGGCTGCTGCTCGTCTTCTTCTTCCTGCCGACCGTCTTCAACTTCGTGTACGCGTTCACCGACTGGTCGGGGTTCAAGGCGGCGATCAACCCGGTCGGCTTCGAGAACTTCGAGCAGCTGGTCTCGGACGGCACGCTGTTCCGGTCGCTGCGCATCACCATCGTGTACGCGGTGCTCGTCGCGCTCTTCCAGAACGTGTTCGGGTTCGGGCTGGCCGTGCTGCTGGAGCGCGACACCGCCGTCAACCGGATCGCGCGCACCTTCTTCCTGATCCCGGTGCTGATGTCCGCGCTCGCCGTCGGCTACATCTTCCAGGCGCTGCTCAAAGGCACCGAACTGCTCGCGCACACCACCTGGACGGTCGTGGTCGTCGCACTGATCCACGCGTGGAAGTGGATGGGCCTGTCCATGCTCATCTACCTGGCCGGGCTCAAGACGATCCCGCTCGACGTGATCGAGGCCGCGAGCATCGACGGCGCGTCGCGCCGGACGGCGTTCTGGCGGATCCGGGTGCCGCTGCTCGCGCCCGCGGTCACCTTCAACGTGGCGACCGCGCTGCTCGGGTCGATGAACGGCTTCGACATCGTGCAGGCCACCACCGGCGGCGGTCCGGCGCGTACCACCGAGATCCTCAACATCTTCATCTACCGGACCTTCGGCCAGGGGCTGTTCGCGCAGGCCACCACGATGAGCCTGGTGCTGTTCCTGCTGGTCGCGCTGATGGCGTTCCCGGTGATCTACGTGCTCCGCAAGCGTGAGGAGGTCCTGTGAGCCGCCGCCTGCAACCCGTGGCCGCGCTGCTCCTGGTCGCCGTGGTGATCGGCGTGCCGCTCTGGCTCGTCGTCGCGACCGCCGGCAAGTCACAGGGCGAGGCCGTCGACCCCGATCTCACGCCGCCGTCGACGTGGCATCTGTGGGAGAACCTGCGGCAGGTGTGGGTGGACGCCGACATCCCGGCGGCACTGTTCGGCAGCCTGCTGATCGTGGCGCCGACCGTGCTGATCGTGCTGATCCTCGGCTCGATGGCGGCGTGGGTGCTGGCCCGGCGCACGTCGCGGTTCACGGCGATGCTCTACGCGCTCGGGATCAGCGGGATCATCCTGCCGCCCGCGGTCGTCACGGTCGTGCTGCTGCTTCGGCAGCTCGGGCTGGCCGGCACGGCGGCCGGCATGATCGGCGTCTACGCAGGGATCTACCTGTCGACGGTGATCTTCTTCGTGACGGGCTTCGTCCGTACGATCCCGGAGTCCTTGGAAGAGGCCGCGCGGATCGACGGCGCCGGACCGATCGCGGTGTTCCGGCGTGTCGTGCTGCCGTTGCTGCGCCCGGTGCTGGCCACCGCGACGATCCTGATCTGCCTGTACGTGTGGAACGACGTCTTCTATGCGTTCTTCGTGGTCGGGGGCCGTCTGGACACCCTGCCGCTGAACCTGTTCCAGGTCGCGAGCGCGGGTCTCTACCTCAACAACTGGCACCTGATCTTCGCGTACGTGATCCTCATGAGCCTGCCGTTGATCGTCACGTTCGCGATCGCCCAGCGCAAGATCATCTCTGGCATCACGAGTGGCGCAGTTAAATAGGCTGATGTCGTGAAGAGAGACGTCTGGCCCCGGTCGATGTTCCGGCACGTCGCGCTGCTGGTCGTGGTCTCGCTGGCGTTGACCGTGGTCGTCGGCTTCGTGCTGTGGCTGTTGCTGGCGAAACCCGACCTGGCGACGACGACCCCGCCGGCCACCGGACCCCGGCCGTTGACCGCCGCCGAGCGGCTCGACAGTCTCAAGCTGGCGCTCGCGGTCGTCGCCGGGATCGGCGGCATCGTGGCGCTGACCGTCGCCTACCGCAAGCAGCGGCAGGGGGAGGCGGCCGAGCGTCGCGAGGAGACGAAACTGTTCACCGAACGGTTCGTCAAATCCTCGGAGCAACTCGGCCACGACAGCCCGCGGGTCCGGGTGGCGGGCGCCTACGCGATGGCCGAACTCGCCGACGACTGGGCGTCGGGGCGGCAGATGTGCGTCGACGTGTTGTGTGCGTACATCCGCCTGCCGTACGAGACGGATGACGAGAGCGAACGCCAGGTCCGGTGGACCCTGTTCCGGATCATCCGGAACCATCTGCGCCCGGACCCGAAGTGGGGCCGGGTGAAGTGGTCGGACTGCCGGTTCAGCTTCGAGGGCGCGGTGATCGACGGCGCCGACCTCTCCAAGGTGCAACTCGATGCTCAGGGCAACATGAGCTTCTTCGGCGTCCGTTTCATCGGGTGGTTCGACTTCGCCGAGGCGCGCCTCGGCGGGGCGCCGGTGTGGTTCAACAGGGCCCGGTTCGAAAGCGGGGACGTGTCCTTCCAGGGTGCCGACTTCCGGGGCAGCCAGGTGGTGTTCGAGGCCGTCGAGTTCGCGGGCGGCATGGTGACGTTCGAGGGGCTCGAGGCCGATCCGGACTCGGTGATCCTCGACGGGGCGGCGCATACCGGCGGCGAGGTGGTCTGGGGCCCGCTGGCTGCGCTGCCGCGTCCGGTCCCGGCGCGACGGCGATTTCGGATCGGTCGTCGTGCCGGGCGGTGAGGGCCGCGAGGACATCCACGGCGACGGCGTTCAGGATCGGTGGGCGCGCAGGGCGGTGAGGACCGCGGTCACCTCCGGGCGCGGGGACGGCAGGCGGCGGACGGCGGCCGTGATGCGCCTGGTCACCGGCGGGTCGAGCGGGCGCGTGGCGACCCGGTACCGGTCGTCGACGGCCAGGCCGGGCAGCAGGGTGATCGAGCTGCCCTTCTCCACGTGCGCCAGTGCCAGCATGTAGTTGTTGAACCGGCAGATCACCGCCGGCTCGAAGCCCGCCTCCCGGCACAGGCGGGTGGCCAGCTCCGACATGTACGCCCCGGCCGCCTCGAACGTCCACCGCTGATCGGCGCACGCCTCCATCGGCACCGCCTCCAGCGCGGTCAGCGGATGCTCCGGCGGCAGAACCAGCACGATCTCGTCGGCGGCGATCGGCACCAGGTCGATCGCCGGGTCGAGTTCGGCGCCCGCGAAGTCGGTCGTCGTGATGATCACGTCGGCGTCGCCGCGGCGCAGCGCCGGCATGCTCTCGTGCGGCTCGAGCTCGTGCAGCACCACGGTCACGTCCGGGTGCAGCGCGGCCAGGCGGGTGACGCCCGGCTCGGCCAGGGTGTGCACGGCGCTGCCGAACGCCGCCAGGACCACCGTGCCGGCCGGTTCGTCGGCCAGACCGCGCAACTCGGCCTCGGCGGCGTCCATCCGGGCCAGGATCTCCCGGGCCCGGCCGGCCAGCAGCAGGCCGGCGGCGGTCAGCCGGACCCGGCGGCCGGTGCGTTCCAGCAGAGCCGTACGGGTCTCGCGCTCCAGGGTGGCGAGCTGCTGGGACACCGCGGACGGGCTCAGGTTCCCGCGCTGGGCGACGGCCCGGACCGTGCCGTACACGGCCAGATCAGCCAGCAGCCGCAACCGCCACGGATTCAGGGTCATGACCCGCGACTGTACGGCTCCGCTTAACAGCAACGACGAGAATGTGAGATGGACGTGATGCTCGGGCGGTTCCTAACGTCGAGGCATGACGGAAACCTTCTGGTCCGACGCCGAGCGTCACCTGGTCCGCTACATCGGCGCGAGCAGCTTCGTGCCGGAGATCATCGAGCGGGCCGAGGGCAGTTTTGTTCACACCGCCGACGGCCGCCGGCTGCTCGACTTCACGTCCGGGCAGATGAGCGCCATCCTCGGCCACTCGCATCCGGCCGTCGTCGACACCGTCCAGCGGCAGGTGGCTACCCTCGACCACATCTTCAGCGGCATGCTGAGCCGTCCGGTCGTCGACCTGGCCCGGCGGCTCGCCGAGTCGCTGCCCGAGCCGCTCAGCAAGGTTCTGCTGCTCACCACGGGCGCCGAGTCCAACGAGGCGGCCCTGCGCATGGCGAAACTGGTCACCGGGCGGCACGAGGTCATCGCGTTCGCCCGGTCGTGGCACGGGATGACGCAGGCCGCGGCGACCGCCACCTACAGTTCCGGGCGCAAGGGGTACGGCCCCGCGGCGCCCGGCAACTTCGCGATCCCCACGCCCGACGCGTACCGGCCGGACTTCACCACACCCGACGGCGAGCTCGACTGGCGGCGGCAGCTCGACTACTCGTTCCAGCTGTTCGACGCCCAGTCCGTGGGCAGCCTCGCTGCCTGCATCGTCGAGCCGATCCTGAGCTCCGGCGGCGTCATCGACCTGCCGCCCGGCTACCTCGCGGAGCTGCGCGACCGGGTCCACGCGCGAGGCGGGCTGCTGATCCTCGACGAGGCGCAGACCGGGCTGTGCCGGACCGGCGACTGGTACGCGTTCCAGCGCGACGGCGTCGTGCCGGACATCCTCACGCTGTCCAAGACACTCGGTGCCGGGCTGCCGCTCGCCGCCGTCGTGACCAGCCCGGAGATCGAGCAGGCCGCCCACGACCGCGGCTTCCTGTTCTTCACCACCCACGTGTCGGACCCGCTGGTGGCGGCGGTCGGCAACACCGTTCTCGACGTGCTCACCGCGGAGAGGCTCGACGTGCGTGCGGGAGAGCTTGGGGCGTACCTGCGTAAAGGTCTTCTCGAATTGGCCGAGAAGCATCCGGTGATCGGTGACGTGCGCGGCCGCGGCCTGCTGGTCGGCCTGGAACTGGTGACCGATCGGGAGACGCGGGTGCCGGCCGACGAGCTGGGCGCCGCGGTCACCCGGCGATGCCTCGAGCTGGGCCTGCACATGAACGTGGTCCAGCTGCCCGGCATGGGCGGCGTCTTCCGGATCGCGCCGCCGCTGACCGCGACCCCGGCCGAGCTCGACCTGGGCCTGGAGATCCTCGACGAGGCGATCAGCTCGGTCTAGCAGCCGCCGGCCGCTCGCGGTCCCCGTCCCCGTCCCCGTCCCCGCCCGAGAGTCACGAGCGTCCAACAAGCCGTTCAGCACCACCACACACCACGCAGGGCCGGCGTTCCACTCGCGTGGTGAGTTGTGGCTGGCTGGTGGGCGTAGGTCACCACGCAGGGCTGGCGCTTTACTCGCGTGGTGAGTTGTGGCTGGCTGGTGGGCGTAGGTCACCACGCAGGGCTGGCGCTTTACTCGCGTGGTGAGTTGTGGCTGGCTGGTGGGCGTAGGTCACCACGCAGGGCTGGCGCTTTACTCGCGTGGTGAGTTGTGGCTGGCTGGTGGGCGTAGGTCACCAGGCTGCTGCCGTGGGCGGCGGAGATGGCGGATCGGCTGACCGCGCTGTCGTGCAGCCACCTCATGACAGCCGGAGTCCATGGCTGAGGTGCGGCTGACGGCGCTGTCCCGGCCGAGTTTGATCGTCCGGCGGTGTCTCGCGCACGCTTCCCGGTCCGGTGTGATCGCCCGGCCGTGGGGAGCGCACCCTTCCTCGCGCGGGGAGCAGCCATATCACCGGGCCGGCCTCCGAAAACGGTCCGTGATGATCGTCCAGCACCGGGAAACGCGGTCGGCACCCCTCATGCGAGCCGGCGGCCACGACCACACGTCTCCGGTGAGCGGGACCGGACGGCGCCACAGGTCAGCCAGTCCCGCGACCGGGCTACGGCTGACGGGCTCGCACGAGGTAGGGCCGCGGCCTCGCATCCCGCGCCGGCAGCGTCCTATTCGCGGGGTGGCGCGGACAGCGGGTGACGTTCGTTGTCGCGGGCGGCCAGGCGGGCCAGCGCCCGCTGGTACTGCCCCGGGTTGATCTCGCCGGCGAGCAGTTGGCTGGCCAGCGCGCCTTCGAGGCTGGCGGCGATGTCGAGAGGCGCGGCGGGCTCCTCGCGGTCCGGCCACAGGGCGGCGCACGCGACCAGCAGGACCATGCCGAGAACGATGAGCAGAACAAGCATCGTGGCCACCTCCGTCGACGCACAGCATCGCCGGAGGTGGCCACGGTGGGCAGGGCCGAAAGTCCCTGGGGTCAGACGCCCGCGCGGTGCAGGTGGAGTTCCTGCGGCTCGTCCGGCACGTCGGTGACGCCGGCGGCGACCGCCTGCTCGTGCCGCTTGTGCGCGGACGGCAGGAGCAGGGCCGCGACGATCGCGAGGACGGCGACCCCGGTGCAGACCCAGAAGCCGTCGGTGAACGCGGCGTCGGTCGGCAGTCCCTGCGGGGTGGTGTTCGAGGTGATGACCGCGGCGACGACGGCGGTGCCGATGCTGCTGCCGATGGTCCGGGCGATCGAGTTGACGCTGGTGGCCTCACCGGTCTGGGACGGCGGGACGCTCTCGATGATCGCGTTCGACATGGCGGCGAACGCGAAGCCGATGCCCGCGCCGGTGAGCAGGCCGGACGCCAGCACCTGCCAGATCTCGCCGTGCCCGAGGGCGGGGATCGCGAACGCGCCCACCACCAGGACCGCGCCGAGGAACATGGGCAGCTTCGGCCCGTACTTCCGGTTCAGGATGCCGGCGATCGGGCCGAAGACCACCATCATCACGACCGTGGGCAGCAGGAACAGGCCCGCCTCGGTGACCGACTTGCCGAACCCGTACCCGGTCACCTCGGGCAGTTGAAGCAGTGTCGGGACCAGCAGGAACGTGCCGAACATCGCAAAGCCGAGGATCAGCGCGACCAGGTCGGTGGCCCAGACGCCGCGGATGCGCATCAGCTTCATGTCGATCAGGGGCTCGGAGACCCGCAGCTCGACCAGCACGAACACGACCAGGCCGATCACACCGGCGGCGAGCAGGCCGATCGTCTTCGCCTCGCCCCAGCCCCAGGCCTGGCCCTTGCTGATCGCCAGCAGCAGGCCGACCAGCGACAGCGACAGGATGGTCGCGCCGAGGATGTCGAGCTTGCCGGGCGTGCGTACCGGCGACTCCTTCATGCCGAAGATCGCGCCGACCAGGGCGATGACGACCAGCGCCAGTGGCAGCCAGAACAGCCAGTGCCAGGACAGGTGCTCGACGATCGGGCCGGCGGCCACGATGCCGATGCCGGCCCCGACGCCGAAGATCGCCGAGATCATGCCGACCGTGGTGGCGACCCGTTCGCGGGGCAGCTCGTCGCGGACCATGCCGATCGACAGCGGCATCATCGCGCCACCGGCACCCTGCAGGATGCGGCCGATGATCAGGACGGTCAGGTTGGTGGCGAGCGCCGAGACGACCGCGCCGACCGCCAGGATCGACAGGACGACGATCAGCATCTTGCGCTTGCCGACCATGTCGCCGAGGCGTCCCAGGATCGGTGTGAGGACCGAGGCGGACAGCAGGTAGGCCGTGACGATCCAGCTCACGTCGCTGGTCGACACGTTCAGCTCGTGACCGATCGTGGACAGCGCGGGCGAGACCAGGGACTGCAGGCACGCGAACGCCAGACCGCCCAGGGCCAGGTAGAGCACCAGCAGGCCGCCGCCCGTGCTGCGAGTTTCAGTGGTCGGTGTCATCGGTTCCCCGAACCTAGGAGTAAACGCTTGCTGACTTATTATCGGCGTCACTCCCGCGATATGAAGTAAACGGTTGCTTACATCACAGCATTCAAGGTCGTGATCGGGGATGGTGCTCCGGGAGGTCTTCGGGCAGCGGCGGCCAGGACGGGTCCGGGCGGAAGTCGCACCAGGTGCCGTCGAACGGGAACGCGCCCGCCTCGGCCAGAGCGATCAGATCCTTGCCGGCCCGGCGCACCCGCTCCTCGTCGTGCACCCAGTACGACTCGGGCATCGCGAGGCGGGTGGTGAGCTCCTCCTCGTCCTTCCAGCGCCAGGTGCGGTCGGGTTCGACGACCACGTCGAGGTCCCAGTCGGAGGTGTCCAGGCCGGCGGTCGCGCCGGTCCGCCACGGCACCGAGGGGGCCTCGAGGTTGCCGTACCAGCGGAAGAACCTGCCGTCCGGGCGGAAGAACCATCGGACCGAATAATCCCGGCCGTACGGGACCCAGCTGAGCGTCCCGTGCTCGACGGTGTGCGACACCGGCACCCGCGTGGCCGCCGACCATTCCGGGAGCGGTGTCTGTGCCAGTCCGCGCCCGTCCGGCATGTTGAACAGCCAGCCCCGCGTGCCCGCCGGCGCCCAGAGCAGCACGGCGTCGTCGTGGGCCTCGACAACCCGGTAGGGAAAGATCAGCGCTGGGCGATCGCGCTGGAAATGCCGCAGGCGGATGGTCTCACCGGGAACGAACTCCACGGAAGGCATGAGATCAGGCTAGATCAATCAAGAGTCAGTCGTACGCCCGTCAAGCTCACGTACCACGCGGAGTCGGTGAAGCCCGGCCCGGTCTCCGGGCCGATGTAGGCGTCGAGGTGCTTCGGCCCGCCGAGGCCGGGCGTGAACTCGTCGGTGATCTCCCAGTCGGCGTCGCGCAGGGCCGTGCACACCGCCTGCGGGGGTGCCGACCCGTCGTCCTGGCTGCCGCACCCGGCGATCGTGAACCGGGTACCGCGCGGCAGCACCGTGGGGTCGGCGGCCGCCGACACGAACGGCACGAGCGTGCCGCCGTCACTGGTCCGCGGCGCGGTGTCCAGCCAGAAGCCGACGTCGTACGACCAGTTGAGATACCGCCCGGACGAGGTGCGCCCGGTGCCCTCGTCCCGGACCGCGTCGACGAACCCGGCCGGGTAGGTGCCGAGATCGTCGTCGCCGTTCGTGCACTCCAGGCGGGGACATCCGGTGACCGGCGTCGGATCGCCGTCGTGAAACCGTTCGACCGCCGTGTAGTACACCGTGATCTCCCATCCGGTGCTGGTCCGCCGGCCCGGAGTCCTCGTCGCCGTCGTCGTCCCCGTCCCCGCCGTCGTCCCCGTCGTCGCCGGGACGGAGCCCGGCGAGGTCTCCGGCGACGGTGGGGGTGCCGTCGCCGAGGAGGGAATCGGCGCCGAGGAGGCAACCGGCGCGGGGGAGGGCTCCACTCGCGGCGGAGCCGTCCCGCACCCGGCCGCAGCGGTCACGGCGGCGAGGACGAGGCAGATACGCACTGAGCAGAGCATGCCACCGGCTATCCGGCCGCGGGCAGTTCCGGCAGTTTCGGCTCCGGCGGGCCGCCGGCCTCCTCAGCCTCGTCGGCCGGTTCGTCGCGGACCCACACGTGCTGCGGCGGAAGGATCACGGTGGCGCGGCGGTCCATGGGGCTCGCCTCGGGGAAGGCCAGGATTTTGAACTTCGGCATGGCCGTAGGCATCGGCACCGTGCCCACCCTGCTGAGGATTTCCGTCGCCGTGCGCGCGTGGACCGGCTTCGACAGCCTGAGCGGGATGGACACGCTCCGCGTGCCGCAGGCGCCCGTTCCGGAGGCGGCCTACGAAAGGCCGGCGGTCGACATCGGTGCGTGCGCTGCGATTCGCTGAGTCCGGGGGTCGGCGAGCAGGCGCCCGCCGAACCGATCTCGTACGGTGAGTAGCTGACGAACTGCGGCACGAACCCCGTCATCCACGGCACTCTATTGAATACGCCGGCGGGTTCTCGCGCAGAGGCCGGACCGCGGCCGGGACCGGAGCGCCGGCCGGGACATAGCGGGCCGTGAACGCGCCGTAGTAGCCGAACAGCGGGCCGAACCTGCGGTTGGAGACGTCGACCCGGATCCGGAACATGCCGGCCCGCTCGTCCCAGAACTCGTGCACCTCGGCGTCGCCGGTCACGGCGGACGGGCAGGCGACGCCGCCGCGGAAGGTCTGCCGGGTGCTGCGGATACGCAGGCCGCCGCGCCCGTCGACGGAGACGTCCAGATCGACGGCGAGATGCTGGGTGGTGCCCAGGTAGTCGATGATCACGTTGCGGTCCGCGTCGTGGACCATCGTGGCGTCGAAGCGGCGGCGCCGGTGTGGCCGGACCTGGAAGGTGCGCACGAACGTGAGCGTGGGCCGGCCGTACCCGTCACGGTAGGCGTAGTTCTCGATGGTGAACCCGACGTCGGTGCCGGTCTCCGGGAACAGGATGTGCCGCAGCGTGCCGAGCTGCAGGAACGGCAGCGTGAACGGCCCGCCACGCCACACCCGGTACATCACCCCGGAGCCGACGCAGCCCTGGTCGCGTTCGCCGTCGACCCCGAACCGGCGTTGCATCCGCGGGTGCAGCCGGTCGAAGTCGTCACCGAGAGCCTTCTCGAACACCGAGGTCATCGCTGGTCATCCTTTGCGGGTCGGCGGCGGCATCGGCGTGCCGCCGGGGTGAGTCGATGCGGGGGTACGCCCAGAGCCAGCGCCACAGCCGTGACGACCACCGGCCACCGCCCGTCGAGCAGGACGGCGCCGGCGACCAGCGCCGCACGGGCCAGCACCTCGGCGGTGGCGTGCAGCAGGGCCCGCTCCGGGGTGATCCGGTGCTCGAGCCACAGCCGGAGGCGATCGAACGACCAGGCGGTGGCCCAGCCGAACACCGGCCCGAAGGCCAGGTCGATCAGGCGGCCGGCGCGGCCCCAGCGGGTGCGGTAGGCGTACCCGGTGAGGAATTTGATCCCACCGGGAACCGGGACGTATCGCCAGTAGCCGGACCCCTCGCGGATCGGTGATCTGGGGTCGGCGGAGCCGAACCGCAGTGACGAGACCGCCCCGCCGCCCGCCCGCCGCTCGCCGGTGTGCACTCCGTATCCGGCGATCTCGACGCCGGGCAGGACGGTCGTGGCGTAGGTGAACTCGGCGGGCGCCGTGCCGGGCACGGGATCGATGCGGCCGAACCGCGCGTCCCAGCGCGGGTGCCGCTCGTGGTCCTGGGTCGCGGCCCACACGTCGTCGAGTGGTGCGGCGATCGTCGTCTCGACGTAGATCCTGGCCATGCCCGCATGCCTCCCCAGCGATTTGAGCGTGTGCTCAATCTAGCCGGTTTTGAGCGGTCGCTCAAGTCCGTTCAGGGTGCTCTCCAGCAGCGGCAACGCCCGCAGCACCTGCCGGGAGCGGATCAGCGAATCCCACAACGGTTCGAACTTCTTCCACCCGCCCGCGTACGCCAGATGCCGCCACCGCCCCGCGCCGGACTTCGTGGCGGCACCCCGCCAGATCGCGCCCCACCGGTAGAAGTCCCGGTACGCCCGCCAGTACCCGGCCTCCAGCTGCACACCGGTCATGCCCTTCGGCCGGTACACCACGTGCCGGGTGTCGTAGCGGTCCCAGTCGGTGTGCAGCAGCCGGTCGTCGGCCTCCATCCGCCGGAACAGGGCGGTCCCCGGATACGGCGTCATGATGTGGAACGTGGCGGTCTCCAGGCCGTTCTCGACCGCCCACGCCACGGTCCGGTCGAAGACGTCCGGCCCGTCGCCGTCCATGCCGAACACGAAGCTCGCGTTCACCATCACCCCGGCGTCGTGCAGCCGCCGCGCCACGGCGCCGTAGTCGCGGCCGATGTTCTGTCGTTTCCGCTGCTCGGCCAGGTTGGCGTCGTTGATCGTCTCGAAGCCGACGAACATGCTGCGCAGCCCGGCGTCGACCGCCTTCTCCAGCAGCCCCGGCCGCAGGATCGCGTCCACCGTGCTCGCCGCCTGGAACACCCGGCCCATCCCGGCCATGCCGTCGAACAGCGCCTCGGCGAACCGCCGGTTGCCGAGCAGATGGTCGTCGAGGAAGTACAGATGCCGGCCCGGCAGCCGTTCGATCTCGGCCAGCGCGTCGTCGACGAGCTGGGTGTAGAACGACTTCCCGCCCTCGAAAAAGGCGTCCTTGTAACAGAAGTCGCAGTGGTGCGGGCAACCCCGGGACACCACGATCGAATTGGGTACGAGGTAGCGCTCGCGCCGGATCAGGTCCCGCCGGACCGGCGGTAACCCCTTCAGCGTCCGTTCGGTGGAGACGTAACGCTTCTCGGCGGACCCGCGGCGGAAGTCGTCCAGGAAGCGTGGCCAGGTGTCCTCACCGGGCCCCAGGAAGATCGCGTCGGCGTGCGCGGCGGCCTCCTCCGGCAGCGAGGTTACGTGCAGGCCGCCCAGCGCCACGAACACGCCTCGCTCCTGGTAGGCGTCGGCCAGCTCGTACGACCGCCGCGCCGACGTGATGTACACCTGGATCACGACGAGGTCGGGCCGATCGTCCGCGACCACGTCGTCGATGCGCTCGACGTGCTCGTCGAGGATCCGCACCTCGTCGTCGTCACGCAGGTAGGCGGCCAGGGTGGCCAGCCCCAGCGGCGGGAAGAGCGAGTACTTGATCGGCCGGAACAGCGGGCTGGTCGCCTCGGTCAACGCGGGCAGAATCATCGTGACACGCATGAAGGTGACGCTAGGAACCGGTTGTGGAGATTCGGTGTGCCCGCCGTGGAGACTCCGCCGGAATCCGCCGGCGGCCGGACGTGCGGGAACGGCGGATGATCCACTCGGCGACGAGCACGTTGATCAGCCAGCCCAGGATCAGCGTGGCGGCGCGGCTGGCCGCCGTGAGCTCACCGGCGGCGGCCAGCACCGGCGCCTGGGTGAAGAACTGCGTCCCGGCGCCCATCCCGACGGCGTACCCGCGGATCATCCACGCCCGGTGAGTGGTGAAGTCGCGGCGGAGGACAGCCAGGAGACCGAGGATCAACGACATCAGCATGTACGTCACGACGGCCACCCGCGTACCCGTCAGCACCACACTGTCCACGTCGGTCCACGGCAGGAACAGGGTCAGCCACAGCCCGCTGAGCGCCGCGACGATCCCGGCCGGCAGCACGATCCGCCCGGCCACCCGGTGCCAGCGGCGACGGCCGCGGCGCAGCGACGGCGCGAACTGGAACGCGCCCAGGACACCGAAGACGGTGACGCTGACGATGTGCGCGATCAGGGCGACCGGCGCCTGGGTGACCCGGTCGTCCGGGAACACCTCGGCGGCGCCGGCCATCTCGGACAACCGCAGCGCACCGGCCACGGACGGAACGAACGCGAGGACCACGAGCCCGGCCGGGATCAGCCAGTTCGACGACTTCTTCATGCCCTCGATGCTCGCCGCCGGCGCGGTCGTGCTCATCGGTGCGCGGGCCCGGCTCGTACCGGCCGAAAGTGCGGGACGACAGCCGTACTTGAGGCCAATCCGGGGCGTGGTCGCGCTGCGTAGGATCGGGTCGTGCGTGAATGGTCGCTGTGGGCCGAGTCCCGTCCGCCGGGCCCGCCGGGCCGTGGTCCGCGTGACTGGGTGCTGACCGGTGTGCTGATGGTCGCGGTGCTGGCCGAGGGACTGCTGCGGCCGGACGTCCCGGCGCGGGTGGCGACCGTGGTCATGACGCTGGCGCTGATCCCGGCGCTGCTGTGGCGCCGGGAGCGGCCGCTGCTGATGGTCGTGATCGTCTTCGGGGTCAGCTGGGTGGTTCCGCTGTTCACCGGTCACCAGCCCGAGCTGATCTCCGGCGCGTTCGTGCTGCTGCTGGCGTACTCGCTGGTCAGGTGGGGTTCTGGCCGGGAGATCGTGGCCGGCGTGGCGCTGATCCTCGGCAAGATCGGGATCAGCGGGCTGACCGGCGCGATCCCGCTCAGCGAGGTGATCGCCGGTTTCCTGCTGATGTGCACGCTGTTCGCGCTGGCGGCGGCCATGCGGTTCCGGGGCCGGCTCCGGGCGCGCGAACTGGACCAGGCGAAACTGCTGGAACGCGAGCGGCTGGCCCGCGACCTGCACGACACCGTGGCCCACCACGTGTCGGCCATGGCGATCCGGGCGCAGGCCGGCATCGCGGTGTCGCGGACCAGCCCGGACGCCGCCGTCGACGCGCTGCGGGTGATCGAGGCCGAGGCGGTCCGCGCGCTCTCCGAGATGCGCACCATGGTCCGGGCGCTGCGCGGCGGCGACCCGGCCGACCTGGCGCCCAGCCCCGCCGTCGCCGACCTGGCCGAGCTGGCCGGGCCGTCGCCGGAGGGCCCGCGCGTGGACGTGGAGTTCACCGGCGACCTGCGGGACCTGCCACCGACCCTGGGGACGGCGATCTACCGGCTGGCCCAGGAGTCGGTGACGAACGCCCGGCGGCACGCCCGGCACGCCACCCGGATCGGGGTGCGGGTGCACGGCGGCGACGCCATCGTCCGGCTGCGGGTCAGCGACGACGGCGACGGCGGCCCGGTCCGTTCCGGCGGGTTCGGCCTGGCCGGCATGCGGGAACGCGCGGCCCTGCTCGGCGGCACCTGCGACGCCGGCCCGGACGTCACCGGCGGCTGGACCGTCACCGCGACCCTGCCCAGGAGCCTCACGTGACGGTACGGGTGGTGGTCGCCGACGACCAGGAGATCGTCCGCACCGGACTCACGATGATCCTCAACGCCGAGCCGGACATCGAGGTGATCGGCCAGGCCGGCGACGGGCTGCGCGCGGTCGAACTGGCCCGCCGGCTGCGGCCGGACGTGTGCCTGTTCGACATCCGGATGCCCGGCGTGGACGGCATCGAGGCCACCCGGCGGCTGGCCGGACCGGCCGTCGCCGACCCCCTCGCGGTCGTCGTGATCACCACGTTCGACCTGGACGAGTACGTCTATGCCGCGCTGCGCGCCGGAGCCCGCGGGTTCCTGCTCAAGGACGCCGGATCGGCGCTGCTGGCACAGGCCGTGCACGCCGCGGCCGCGGGCGACGCGCTGATCGCCCCGAGCGTCACGACCCGGCTGCTGAAGGCGTTCGCCGGCTCCGGTCCGCCCGCTCCGGCCCGGCAGCCCGTCGACCCGCTGACCGACCGTGAGGAGGAGGTGCTCGGCGCAGTGGCGCGCGGGCATACCAACACCGAGATCGCCGCCGAGTTCCACATCAGCCTGAGTACGGTGAAGACGCACGTGGCGAGCCTGATGGCGAAGATCGGGGCGCGGAACCGGGTGGAGATCGCGATGTGGGCGTACGAGACCGACCGCCTGCGGTCCAGATGAGGAGCAGACCGTGACGACCACTCTGGACCTGACGGTGTTCCGGGCGCTGAGTTTCGACTGTTACGGCACGCTCATCGACTGGGAGGCCGGCATCGCCGCGGTCCTCGCGCCCTGGGCCCGCGAGCAGGGGCTGGACCTCAGTGACGAGGAGCTTCTGCGGGCGTACGGCGATCACGAGGCCGCCGTCGAGCGGCAGACCCCGGCTCCGCTCTACCCGGACGTGCTGGCGGAGGCGTTCCGCCGGACAGGCGCCCGGTTCGGCCGCCCGGTCGGCGAGGAGCAGGCGCGGCTGCTGGGCGCGTCGGTGCCGGACTGGCCGGCGTTCCCGGACTCCCCGGACGCGCTGGCGCGGCTCGCCCGGCACTACCGGCTGATCATCGTCTCCAACGTGCACCGGGCCGGTTTCGCGGGCAGCAACGAGCGGCTCCGCGGCGACTTCGCGGCGATCATCACAGCCGAGGACGTCGGCGGCTACAAGCCGGGCGACCGGCACTTCCGGGCGCTGGAGGCGGCACTGCCCGGCCTCGGCGTGTCCCGTGGCGAGTTGCTGCACGTCGCGCAGAGCCTGTTCCACGACCACGTGCCCGCCAGGCGGGATGGCCTGCCGTCCGTGTGGATCAACCGCCGGCACGACCGGCCCGGCTGGGGCGCCACCCCGGAGCCGGACGAGGAGTTCGGCTACGACCTGGAGTTCGGGTCGATGGGCGCCTTCGCCGACGCCGCCGACCAGGCCTTCGAGAGGAGGCGCGGGTGACACCGGAGCGGGTCGCCACGATCGACTACCACACCGGCGGGGAGCCGTTCCGGATCGTGCCGGACCCGCCGGTCGCGATCGAGGGCCGGACGGTCGCTGAACGCCGGATGTTCGCGCAGTCCGACCCGGCCGTCGACCGGTTGCGCCGGATCCTCTGCCACGAGCCGCGCGGGCACGCCGACATGTACGGCGGTCTGCTCGTCCCGCCGGACGACGACGGCGCCCGCCTCGGGGTGCTCTTCTTCCACAAGGACGGCTTCTCCACCGCGTGCGGGCACGGCACGATCGCGCTCGGCGTCTGGGCGGTGAGGTCCGGGCTGGTCGGCGCGCCCGCCGACGGCGTGGTGGAGGTGCCGGTCGACGTGCCGTCCGGCCGGGTCACCGCACGCGTGCACACGACCGGCGGCCGGGTGAGCGCCGTCGACTTCGTGAGTGTGCCGTCCTATCTGGTCGCCGAGGCGATCACGGTCCGCACCGCACGTGGACCGGTCCCGGTGGTGGTCAGTTACGGCGGGGCGCTGTACGCCCAGGTGGAGGCGTCCGCCGCAGGGCTGTCGGTGACGCCCGGGCACCTGCCCGAGCTGATCGCGCTCGGCCGGCAGGTGAAGGCGGCGCTCGCCGGGCATCCGGCGGCGCGGCACCCGAGCGACGAGCGGCTGTCCGGGATCTACGGCACGATCGTGTTCGACAAGCTCGGCGGCCCGGCACATCAGCGCAACGTGACGATCTTCGCCGACGGCGAGGTGGACCGCTCGCCGTGCGGGTCCGGCACGGCGGCCCGGGTGGCGACGCTGGCCGCGATGGGCGCGCTCGCCCCCGATCAGGAGCTGGTGCACGACTCGATCGTCGGATCGCGGTTCGTCGCCCGCTACGCGCCCGGGCCCGAGGTGGTGCCGGTGATCACCGGGATGGCGTACCCGACCGGCGAACACGTCTTCCTCGTCGACCCGGCCGATCCGATGACCCCCGGATTCGTGCTGCGATGATCCCCTATCTGTCCGCCGAGCGGGTGTTCGCGCTGCTCCCGCCCGCCGACGCGGTCGCTGCGATCGAGGACGCCCTGCGCGCCGGCCTGGATCCGGCCGCCGGGGTGCCGCGCAGCGCGGTGCCGATGCGGCACGGGTCGATGCTGCTGATGCCCGCCGAGTCGGCCGCGCACGCCGGCGTCAAGCTGGTCACGGTGGCGCCGGGCAACGCGGGGCGCGGGCTGCCCACGATCAGCGGCGTCTACGTCGTCTTCGACGCGGGGACCCTGCGGCCGGTCGCGGTTCTCGACGGCACGGCGCTGACCACCCTGCGTACGCCCGCCGTGTCCTTCGCCGCGGTCCGGCGGTTCCTGCCGCCCGCGCCACGAACGGTCGTCTTCGGTGCCGGTGCGCAGGGCGGGGGACACGCCGCCACGCTGCGGGCCCTGGCCCCGGCCGCGTCGGTCACGGTCGTCACCCGTAGCAGTCCGGTGCCGGTGGAGGCCGCATTGCGCGACGCCGACCTGGTCGTCTGCGCCACCACCGCCCGGGAACCGCTCTTCGACTCGCGCCTGCTGAACGACCGGGCCGTGGTCGTGGCGGTCGGTTCGCACGAACCCGACGCGCGCGAGGTCGACTCCGCGTTCTGTGCCCGCGCCACGGTGATCGTCGAGGACCGGGCCACCGCGTTGCGCGAGTGCGGTGACGTGGTCCGTGCCGTCGCCGACGGCGTGCTCGACCCGGAGCGGCTGGTCGGCATCGCCGAAGCGGTGGGCGGTGCCCCGGTGCCGGACGGTCCGGTGCTGTTCAAGGGCTCCGGGATGGCCTGGCAGGATCTCGTGGTGGCCGAGGCCGTGCTGGCACGGGGCGAATAGGTCTGAAACGGCCCGCAGGGATCGGTGCCGGGCGATCATGGAGTGATGAGAGCGGCGACAGTCGTGCCGTCCGGGGTCGAACGCACCTTCGACGAGGACGAGATCATCGTCACCAAGACCGACACCAAGGGCGTTCTCACGTACGCCAACAGGGTCTTTCTCCGGGTCTCGGCTCTGACCGAGGCCGAGGCGATCGGCAAGCCGCACAGCCTGATCCGGCATCCGGAGATGCCCCGCGCGGTGTTCAAGCTGCTCTGGGACAGTCTTAAGGCCCGGGAGGAACTGTTCGCCTACGTCGTCAACCTGGCCTCCGACGGTGCGCACTACTGGGTGCTGGCGCACGTGACGCCGTCGCTGAACGAGCACGGCCAGGTGGTCGGTTACCACTCCAGCCGGCGCAAACCGGAACGGGCCGCGGTCGCCGCCGCGCAGGAGGTGTACGGCCGGTTGCGGGCCGAGGAGCGCCGGCACGACAACGCCAAGTCGGCGCTGGACGCGTCGTGGGCGATGCTGCAGTCCCTGCTGGACCAGAACGGCCAGACCTACGACCAGTTCGTCTGGGAACTCACGAACGCGAGCGCGGTGTGATCCGGCGCGGGCGGGGTGGCGACGCGCCGGAGCAGCCGGTCGGTGAAGCGCTGGCGCAGATCGCCCGGGTGTGCGAGTCGGCGGCGGCCGGCGACTTCGAGCAACGGGTTCCACGGATCGGCGAGGAGGCCGACGCCGAACGGGCCCGCGACGCGGTCAACAGCCTGCTCGACGTGACCGACGCGTTCATCCGGGAGTCGGGGGCGGCGCTGGCGGCGGCCGCCGAGGGGCGGTTCCACCGGCGGTTCCTGACTCGGGGCATGCGTGGTGCGTACCGGAACGCGGCCGAGCAGATCTCCCAGTCCAGCGGCCGGATGAGCGAGGACGCCGAGCGGGTCGAGCAGGCCGCGCAGGCCCGGCTGCAGCTCGCCGACGAGCTGGAGTCGGCGGTCCTCACGGTGTCCGAGCAGGTGGCGACCGCGGCGACCGAGATGGGATCGTCGGCGAACGGGCTCGCCGACTTCGCCCGCAACGCCGTCGGCAGCGCCGAGCAGGGCCTGACCACGGTGACGCAGTTGCGCAGCTCGTCGGACCAGATCCGCCGGGCCGTCGACCTGATCAACGCGGTGGCGGCGCAGACCCGGTTGCTGGCGCTGAACGCCACCATCGAGGCGGCCCGTGCCGGGGAGGCGGGACGCGGTTTCAGTGTGGTCGCCAGCGAGGTGAAGACCCTCGCGACCGAGACCAGCGCCTCCAGCGAGGAAATCCTGGCCCAGGTCAACACGGTCCAGCATGCGGCCGGGGACGCGGTGCGGGTGCTGGAGGAGGTGACGGCCAGCATCCGGGAGATGAGCCGCCTGGTCGACGGGATCGCCAACGCGGTGGACGGCGGGCCGGGGGCGCTGGAGGGCCAGGCCGGGCTGGCTCAGCTGGCCGAGGTGCTGCGCGGTGAGGTGAACCGGTTCGTCAGCACGGCCCGTCAGTAGAGCCTTCAGTTGCCGCCGGAGTCGGCCCGCATCCACATCCAGGCCGCCGCGATGACGATCAGCACCAGGACCGCGACGAACCGGAACAGCCCGAATCTGGTGCTGCGCATCTTGCTCCGCAGTCCGGGAAGGTCGGTGTTGGCCTTCTTGTAGCCCGCGAGAGCACCTTTCCTGCCGTCGATGTGGCGGGCCAGGCGCATCCCCACGAAGAGCGCGATGGCCACACCGAGGATGAATCCGCCCATCCACCCCTCCTCAGACCCTTGATCAGCCTTCCCGCGGCAGAGGTGCATGTCAATGCGCCGATCCGCCGGTACGTTCCGGCAAATCCCCTCGCGGAGGGACCGTCGATCGGCGGGGGTCACCCCGCCGATCGACGGTAATCTCTCCCGGATTCGTGCCCCGGAGGTGTTCTTTCACAGGAGCTTCACAGGGTCTGCCGTGGGATTCCCCTTGCCCGGCCGGAACCATGCCGGCCACATCTTCAGGGGGAACGGATGACAGACGTGCGGAGCGGCCGCCGGCGATCGCGCTGGCCTGCTGTCGGCGTCGCGATGGGCGCGCTCGTGCTCACCGGCGCCGGGGTCTCGGCGGCCGAGGCGGCCACGGCTCAGCCGGCGCTGACCTTCGTGGCGGCGACCAGGTCGGTGACGGCCGAGCGGTACGTCAGTGGCGACGAGGTCTACCTCTCGTTCGACCTGGGCCTGCACGTGATCGCCGGCAAGGACGCCTTCGAGATCCGGGCCCGCCGCACCGGCTACGACAAGCCGATCACGGCGCACCGCACGGTCGTCAAGAAGGGCAAGAAGAGCCAGGTCGCGCTGCCGGCCGGGACCGTCAAGGACTTCACCGGCCTGGCCGACTTCACCACGATCACCATCAAGAACGCGGCCGGCAAGGTCGTCACCTCGTACAAGACGTCGTTCTGCGGCAACTCGTACAGCTCGGCCCGGACCCGGCGCGACGCCCCGGCGACCAACCCGTACCCGACCCGCTGCGGTGGCGAGAACCCGTTCACCCTCGGCGCGGTCTGGGGTGTGCAGGCGGGCTGGAACGCGGCCGTCGCCGACCAGCCGGCCACGTCCGCCCCGCTGGCCAAGCTCACGCCTGGCAAGTACACGGCCGAGGCCACGATCGCGCCGAAGTATCGCAAGATGTTCGGCGTTCCCGACCGTAACGCCACGGCCAAGGTCGCCGTCACCGTGGTCGACGCGAAGGTCGACGAGGAGGGGCTCGCAGCGGCCCGGACCAGGGACGCCCGTGAGGAGCCGGCGATGGCTCAGCAGGTGGCCGCCGCCGGGCACGACCGGCACGCCGAGGAGGGCGACGCGAGCCGTCAGGTGTCGTCGTTCCGGCCCGAGTTCCGGGCCGCCGCCGGCCGCCCGGCCACCCTCGCGGCCGCGCCCAAGGCCGGCCCGAAGCCGGACCTGAAGTCGCTGCCGGCCTGGGGCATCTCGCTCTCCCAGGAGAACCGCAAGTGGTACGTGAACTTCGGCGCCACGGTCTGGAACGCGGGTTCGTCGCCGCTCGTGGTGGACGGCTTCCGGCGTACCGGCACCGAGCTGATGGACGCCTACCAGTACTTCTTCGATGCCAAGGGCAAGCAGGTGGGCTCCCGCCCGGCCGGCACGATGGAGTGGGACGACCGCGACGGTCACAAGCACTGGCACTTCACCGACTTCGCGCAGTACAACCTGCTCAAGGCCGACCAGAAGTTCGCGGTGCGCTCCGGCAAGGAGGCGTTCTGCCTCGCCAACACCGACGCCGTCGACTACACGGTCAAGGACGCGAAGTGGCGGCCGGACAACACCGACCTGTCCACGTCGTGCGGCGCGAACACCGTCGTGGCGGTACGTGAGGTGCTCGACATCGGCAACGGCGACACCTACTCGCAGGACCGTCCGGGCCAGTCGTTCGACATCACGAACCTTCCGAACGGCACCTACTACATCCAGGTCGTCGCGAACCCGGCCAAGCGCCTGTCCGAGCTGAGCACGGCCAACAACACCGCACTGCGCAAGATCGTGCTCGGCGGTACGGCCGCCCGGCGGACCCTGTCGGTGCCGAAGGTGTACGGCATCACCGGCTGATCCAGCCCGGTGGTGGGGGTGTTCCCGCCGGTCGGCGGAGAGGCCGCTCGGCGGGGACACCTTAGGGTGCGTACGGCAAATTGATCGATTGCGGCGGGGCGGGTGTACGTGATCCGGGTGGTGGTCGTCGACGACGAGGCACTGGTGCGGTCGGGTTTCCGGCTGATCCTGAACGCGGCGCCGGACATCGAGGTGGTCGCGGCGACCAGTGGCGGGGGAGCGTTCGACGCGGTCGGCGAGCACCGGCCGGACGTGGTGCTGGTCGACATCCGGATGCCGGACGTCGACGGGCTCACCGTCCTGGGCCGGCTGCGTGAGCTGCCCGACCCGCCGGTGGTGGCGATGCTGACCACCTTCGACGCCGACGAGTACGTGCTCAAGGCCCTGCACCTGGGCGCGGCCGGGTTCCTGCTCAAGGACACCGAGCCCGAGCACCTGGCCCAGCTGGTGCGCACCCTGGCGATGGGCGGGGTGGTGATGTCACCGAAGGCGTCGCGGACCCTGCTGCGCAGCCTCCCGCGGACCGAGGAGATCGCCGGCGACCCCGCCGGGACGCGCGTCGAACGCCTCACCGACCGGGAACGCGATGTGCTCGTACTGCTGGCCGAGGGTCTGTCGAACGCCGAGATCGGGGTGCGCCTTCACCTCGGCACCGGCACCGTGAAGGACCACGTCAGCGCTCTGCTCACCAAGCTGCGGGTTTCCGGCCGGGTGCAGGCGGCGTTGCTCGCCCAGCGGGCCGGCCTGCTGGACGCCCGGCCGTGAGGGCCCGGCTCTCGCGCCTGCCGTCCTGGGTCGTCGAGGTCGCGCTCATCGCCGTGTCCGCCCTGGACATCTGGGTCGACCTGTGGAGCGACCACCCAGCGGCCGTCGCCTCCGGTGCGGTGGCCTGTGCCGCGCTCGCCCTGCGGCGGCGGTTCCCGCTGCTGGTCGTCCTGCTCACCGTACCGGCGGCGCTGCTCGAGGCGGCGCTGGTCGCGCCCTGCATCGCCCTCTACACGCTGGCCGAACGGTCCCGTGACCGGCGGCTGCTCGCGATCTGCGTGGTGCTCGCCTCGATCGCGTCGGCGGCGCCGTCCCCGTTGAAGGACGACGACGCGCCGTTCGGCGACAGCGTGATCTTCTTCGTGTACGCCCTGGCCACGGTGGTGCTGCCGGTCCTGCTCGGCCAGCTCGTGCAGACCCGGCGCGAACTGTCCGGGCGGCTGGAGGAGATCGAGGAGGTCAAGGAGCACGAGCGGGTCCTGCACGCCCAGGCCATCCTGGCGCAGGAGCGCGCGCAGCTGGCCCGCGAGATGCACGACGTCGTGTCGCACCAGGTCAGCCTGATCGCGGTGCAGGCCGGGGCGATGCAGGTGTCGGCCGCCGACGACGACACCCGGGAGGCGGCGCGCACCATCCGGTCGCTGAGCGTCGGTACCCTCGACGAGCTGCGCACCATGGTCACTCTGCTGCGTGCGTCCGGCGACGACATCACCCAGCTGACCCCGCAGCCCACGCTCGCCGACCTGTGCACGCTCATCGCCAACAGCGGCATCGACGTCTACCTCACCGGGGATCTGGGACTCGCGGTCGGCACGCCGCGGCAGAGGGCGATCTATCGTACGGTCCAGGAGGCCCTCACCAACGTGCGTAAGCACGCCCCCGGCGCCACCGCGACGGTCGACCTGTGGCACGACGGCAAACACGTCGGCGTGACCGTCGTCAACGGCCCGCCGACCCGTCCGTCACTGCCGCTGCCCGGCGCCCACCAGGGCCTGATCGGTCTTCAGGAACGTGCCGACCTGCTCGGCGGCACGCTCGAGTCCGGCCCGACGGAGGACGGCGGCTTCCGGGTCAGGATGCGGCTGCCGATCGACGTGGACTGAATACGGCCGGTCATCGTGGCCAGTGACGGACCGCCGGCCAGGCACCAGATCGCGATCACCGGGTCGCAGATCGCGCAGCCCAGCGACGAGTTGTGGTCGAACGGCAGGATCGGCTCGCCGCGCAGGTGGTGAACCACGTCCCAGGCGGTGTGCAGCAGCCAGCCCAGCCCGATGAACCGCCAGGACGTCAGGCCACGGTAGGCGACCAGCGTCATCACGGTGGTGAACAGCAGCTCGCCGGGGCCGAACCCGCCGCCGCTGAGGTAGGCGGCGCCCGCGCCGGCCACCACGATCGCGTTGAACGGACGGCGGTGCCGATCCGGGAGCAGCGAGCTCAGGACGACGAAGACCACCCCGATGAGCAGGGGAATCACAACAGACATGCCCCGAACCTAGGGATCCTTCCGGAACCGGCACAGTGGCCATCGAGCCGTACCCCAACGGGTTCTGGCCATGCAAGAAGTTTCCAACAAATTCATAAGGCCACTTCAACGACCTCTTCGGTACGCGTGTTACCGCTCCCAGGAGCATCGATGGTGGCGTCCGTCATTGACCGAGTTCTCTTCGCGCGCAAGTCTTCTGCAGAAATTGGCTGACTTGTTCTTGCAGTCACAGCAAGATCTTGCGATCACGGAGGGTCAACCATGGAACGGCGACGACGAACCGCCGCACTGGCGGCGGCAGCGACCCTGGCGCTCGTGCCGGTGACGGCGGGCCCGGCCCACGCGGGTCCGGCCCACGCGGGTCCGGCCCACGCGGATCCGGCCCACACGGGCGGCCTGCGCGCCGGACAGGTCTACAGCTCCTTCATCGTGACGCCGCAGCCGGGCGCCACCATGACCACCCGGGCGCTCGAAGCGGGCGGGGGAGTGGACGCCGTGCGCATCCTCGCCACCGGTGGCGAACTGCTGCGGGTCAGGAAACCCCTGCCGGCGGCCGAGGCCCGCGCGTGGATGGAGCGGATCGCCGCCACACCCGGCGTCGCCTCGGTCGAACCCGACCTCACGGCGACCCGCACGTCGACGCCCGGCGACCCGCGCTACGGCGAGCAGTGGCCGCTGTGGCAGGTGCACCCGCAGACCGGCACGGCCTTCCGGGTCGACGACGCCTGGGACACCGGCGCTGACGGCGAGGGTGTGACAGTGGCCGTCCTCGACACCGGCATCCGCCCGCACGCCGACCTGGCGGCGGCCCTGGTGCCCGGCTACGACTTCATCGCCGACCCGGCCAACACCGCCGACGGCGACGGCCGGGACGCCGACGCCCTCGACCCCGGCGACTGGAACGACGAGGGCGACTGCGGCGCCACCGCGTTCTCGCCGAGCAGCTGGCACGGCACCCACATCGCCGGCATCATCGGCGCCGCCCGCGACAACGACCTCGGCATCGCCGGCATCGCCCCGCACGCGAAGGTGCAGCCGGTCCGGGTCCTCGGCACCTGCGGCGGCCAGGATTCCGACATCGCCGACGCGATCGTGTGGGCGGCCGGCGGCCAGGTCCCCGCAACACCCGCCAACCCCACCCCGGCGCAAGTGATCAACATGAGCCTCGGCGGTTACGGCCCGTGCGGCCCGACCATGCAGGCCGCCGTCGACAAGGCCGTCTCCCGCGGCGCCACCGTGGTCGTCTCGGCCGGGAACGCCGCCGACGACGCCGCGAACTACCACCCCGCCAACTGCGACGGTGTGCTCACTGTCGGGGCCACCGGCGACGACGGCTACCTGGCCTCGTACTCCAACCACGGCGACACGGTCGAGGTGGCCGCCCCCGGTGGCTGGGGCTACTGGCGCGACAACGACCCCTCGCACCGGATCCTGTCGACCGTCGACGCCGGAGCCCGGGGGCCGGCCGGAGACTCGTACGCCGTCATGCGCGGCACCAGCCAGGCCGCCGCCCACGCCTCCGGAGCGGTGGCGCTCCTCCTGTCCCGCCGTCCCGGTCTTACGCCCGCACAGGTGGGTGACCTCCTGCGGCGCAACGCCCGTGCGCTTCCCCTCGGCGGCGGCTGGTACAACAGCCCGCACCCGATCGGCGGCGGCCTCATCGACGTCGCCCGCACCCTCCACGACGCCACCGGCACACCCGGCGGCGAGTGCACGGTCTGCACCGGCGTGGCCACGATCATCGACATCACCGTTCCACCGGACACCCCCGGAACCGTGCACCTGGCCGGCGACCTGTCCCGGCTCGGCACCGGCGCCCCCGACTGGGACCCGGGCACGGTCCGGGCGATGCGCTACGTCCGCACCTCCTGGGACGGCACCCACACGCCCGCGTGGCGCGTCCAGCTCGCGGGAACGACCCCGGGAGTGGCGCTCGGCTACAAACTCACCCTCGGTGACTGGCCCCGGGTCGAGAAGGCCCGTGACTGCACCGAGACCACCGACCGGACCGTGACCCTGCCCGAGGACGGAACCCTGTGGGCGTACGCCACCGTGGACAACTGGAACGGCGTCACGCCGTGCACCTGAGCCTCCACCGCGTCCGCAGCACCTCGACCCAGCGGCGGCGGGCGCACACGGAACTGCTGCGTGTGCAGCCCCCGCCGCTATCACGACGGTCAGCGTCCGCGGACGCGCTGCATGTGCGCTCACCGCCGCTGTTCACGGCCGTTCACGACGTCGAAAGCACACGACTCGGCCCGGCGTGCGCTTCTGGCGCCGCGCGAATTGGTTCTCCGGCGACGCCGGAACCGAACTCGGATCTCGCCGGAGCGGAACCCCGAGGCACGGTCCGCCGGGAGTCGGTGTCCATCGCGTCGCGGTGCCGGTCCGTGCGCCGATGTGCGCCGATGTGTGGTGATCCGTGGTGATGTGCGTGCGGAGCGCAGCGGACCACCGGTCACCACGCGAGCCGGGGACGGGCGAGCCCGGTGACGATGACCCGGCAGGGCGGCGTCACAGATTGAGCCGTGGGAGCGCGGGTATGCGGGCGTCGTGAACACTCTTCGTGCCGTGGTGCTCAACTGCACCCTCAAGCCCTCGCCCGCACCGTCGTCCGCCGAGCTGCTCGGGCGTGAGGTGCTCGCGGCCCTCGCGGATCACGACGTCGACGGTGAGGTGATCCGGGTGGTGGACCACGACGTCCGGTTCGGAGTGTCCACCGACGAGGGTGACGGGGACGGGTGGCCGGGCATCCGCGAGCGCATCCTCGCCGCGAACCTGCTGATCATCGCGACCCCGATCTGGATGGGCCAGCCGTCGAGCGTCTGCAAGATGGTGCTGGAGCGGCTGGACGCCGAGCTGTCCGAGACCGATGACGAGGGGCGGCTGCTCACCTTCGGCAAGGTGGCCGCCGTCGCCGTCGTCGGCAACGAGGACGGCGCCCACCACGTGACCGCCGAGGTTCTGCAGGCGCTCAACGATGTGGGGTTCACGGTCGCGGCGTCGGCGTCCACCTACTGGGTCGGTGAGGCGATGGGCGGCGTCGACTACCGCGACGCCGGGCCGAAACCGGATACCACGGGCACCGCTACCAAGACCCTCGCCGCGAACGCCGCGCACCTCGCCCACCTGCTGGCGGACAGTCCTTACCCGGCCGGCTGACTCAGCGGTGCGGGACGGTTGCCGATAGGTGGTGCGTGAGCGCCCCTTGCGTCAGCCTCGATGACCTCCTGTGTGACGGCGGCGGCCTGTACTGCGTCTACCAGCCGTTCGTCGACGTGGACTCGGGTTCGGTGGTCGCCTTCGAGGCGCTGCTGCGCCCGCCTTCCGGCTCCGGCTGGCAGTCACCGGTGCAGCTGCTGAGCGCCGCCCGCGAGGCCGGGCGGCTGGCGGACCTGGAGCGGGCCTCGCTGCGGGCCTCCCTGGCCGACGCGGCACGGCTGTCCCGGGGCCGGCCGGTGACGTTGTTCGTGAACCTCGAGCCCGACACGCTCACCCGGCGCCTCGACATGGTCCTCGACGAGCTCGACGGCCGGGCCGGGCAGGTGCGGGTGGTCGTGGAGATCACCGAGCGGGCACTGGCCGACGATCTCGCCGGGGTGCTGGCCGGCGCCGAGCGGCTGCGGGCCGCCGGGTGTGCGATCGCGCTGGACGACGTAGGCGTACACCCGGAGTCTCTGGCATTCATCCCGCTGGTTCGTCCCGAGGTCGTCAAGCTCGATCTGAAGCTGCTGCGCACCGTCAAGGACCCGGCGACCGTGGTGGTCGCCGGGGCGGTGCGTGCCTACGCCGAGCAGGCGGGCGCCGAGGTGGTCGCCGAGGGTGTCGAGACCCCCGAGGACCTGACACGTGCCCTGGTGCTCGGCGCCACCCTTGGCCAGGGCTGGCTGTGGGGCCGCGGTGAGCGTGAGTTCGCGCCCCCGGCCGCCGATCCGGACCGGTTCGCGGCCCGGCCGATAGGGGCGGCCCTGGCAGCGACGCCGTTCGACCTGGTCGGCACCGACCGGCGGATCCGGCACGCGCCCAAGCACCTGCTGCTGCCGGTGTCCAAGACGCTGGAGCTGATGGCCCTGCAGGAGTCGGTGCCGCCCGTGGTGCTCGCGGCGTTCGAGCACGTCCAGTTCTTCCAGCCGTCGACGGCCGCCAGGTTCACCGGACTCGCCGCCCGCCTGCCGTTCGTGGCGGCGCTCGGCGTGGACATGCCGCCGTCCCCGGCGCCGGGTGTCCGGGGCGCGAACCTGGCCCCCGGCGATCCGCTGGCGGGGGAGTGGACCGTCGTGGTGCTCGGCGCGCACACGTCGGCCGCCCTGATCGCCCGTGACCTCGGTGACACCGGCCCGGACCGGGACCGGCAGTTCGCGTTCGTGGTCTCCTACGACCGGTCGACGGTGACCGCGGCCGCGCACTCGATGGCCGGGCGGATCGCCGCTTCCTAGACACGGTGCAACCCTTCCGCACTCGCACCGGGCCGTGATCGCACCCTTCGCTCCGCACAGTCGAACACACATTCGACTGGAGCCGAGGAGCGTACGTACCGGTGAAGAAGCGTCAGCGTGCAACCCGTCTCGTCGCCGCCGCGGCGATGACCATCGCCAGTGTCGCGCCGGTGGCGGCCGCGCCCGCTCCCGCGCAGGCCGCCGTGCCGGGCGTGGCGAAGACCTACGCGAGCCTGATGTACCGCAGCCTGACCGCCGACGCGACCATGGCGAAGCTCCGGAGCACCCTGGCCACGCAGAAGACCGACCAGCGCAAGCGAGATTCCGAGGCCGTCAAGGCGAAGAAGGTGAACGACAGCGCTCAGGCGCGGCTGGCCTCGGTGACCGCCGGGCACAAGGCGGTGCACGAGAAGCTCAAGTCGGCCGAGCGGGCGCTGAGTGACGCGAAGAACGCTGTGGCGAGGCAGTCGAAGCAGCGGCCGCGCAACAACGCCGCGATCGCCCGGGCCAAGCGGGCGGTGACGGCGGCGACGACGACCCGGGACACCCGCCGGACGCGTCTGCATCAGGCGGCGGCCGCGCTGCGGACCGCGAAGAAGGACGCGAGCACCGCCAGGTCCGCGTTGAGTGGTGCGACCTCCGCGGCCACCCGCGCGGCCTCGGCGATCGCGCAGACCCAGCGGCGGATCGACACGGCGGGTACGGCGGCCGGCTACGCCACGCAGGCGGCGGCGCTGAGCCGGACCGTGGTCGACGAGACGCGCCCGGTCTTCACGGTCGCCGACACCACCAGCGTGTACGGCACGACCGTGCACAAGAACGTCGCGTTCGCCTTCAAGCGGATGGTCGACGACGCCCGTGCCGACGGCGTCCTCCTGTCCGGCGGCGGTTTTCGCACGAAGGAACGGCAGATCGAACTGCGCAAGATCAACGGCTGTCCGGACGTCTGGACCGCGCCGGCGTCGTCCTGCCGGGTGCCGACCGCGATCCCCGGCCGTTCGCTGCACGAGATCGGCCTGGCCGTCGACGTCACGTCCGGCGGGAAGACGCTGACCCGCAAGAGCAAGGCTTTCACCTGGATGAGCGCGCACGCCGCCGAGTACGGCTTCGTGAATCTGCCGTCCGAGGCGTGGCACTGGTCGATCACGGGCGGCTGAACAAAGCAACTTCACAGTCCGGTTTCAGTTTCGGCGGCACCGTTCCGGGTTACGGCGTGTGACGGATTTCGCTAACCCTGAACGGCGCCGCCGGCGCTCGTTAGCCTGAGTGGAGTGAATGCCCGGATGCCCGTCACTGAACGCCGTCACCTCCGCAGCGCGGCCGTCCTGGCCGTCTGCGGCCTGATCGCCGGTCTCGTGGTCGCCGCGGCCTCCTTTCCCGCCGTCGCGATGTCCGGCCTGGCGGTCAAGGCCGGTTCGGAGGAGCTCGGCCAGCTTCCGGGCGAGCTCGTCGAGCAGTCGTCACCGCAGGTCTCGCGGGTCTACGCGTCGGACGGCAAGACCCTGATCGCGCTGATGTATGACGAGTTCCGCAGTGACGTGCCGCTCGCGCAGATGTCGCAGAACATCCAGGACGCGATCGTCGCGGCCGAGGACCACAAGTTCTTCGAGCACAACGGCGTCGACCTGAAAGGCGTGGCCCGCGCTTTCGTGAACAACAATCAGGGCGGCACGCAGCAGGGCGCGTCCACCCTGACCATGCAATACGTGCGAATGGGACTCGCGTATTCGGCGACCGACCCGCAGGAGGTGGTGGACGCCACCAAGGACACCGCGCAGCGGAAACTGAACGAGATGAAGTACGCGATCCAGGTCGAGAAACAGTTGACCAAACAGCAGATCCTGGAGCGCTACCTGAACATGGCTCCGTTCGGCAACGGCGCGTATGGTGTCGCCGCCGCGAGCCAGGTCTACTTCGGCAAGAAGCCGGCCGACCTCACGGTGGCCGAGGCCGCCCTGCTGGCCGGCATGGTGAAGGCGCCGACCTCGTTCGACCCGACCACCGAGACGGGTCACCCGCAGGCGCTGGCCCGCCGTGACTACATCATCGACAACATGGTCGACCTCGGGCAGATCACGGCCGCCGAGGCCGCCGCCGCGAAGAAGGTCAAGGTGCCGACCACGGCGAAACGGCCGAGCCGTGGCTGCGTGTCGGTGGCCAAGAACCACTGGGGTTTCTTCTGCGACTACTTCTACCGCTGGTGGCTGGACCAGAAGGCGTTCGGGGAGACGACGTACGACCGTGAGCGCCTGCTCAAGAGCGGTGGCTACCGGATCGTCACGACCCTCGACCTGGACGCCCAGTCCGCGGCCCGTAAGCGGATCACCGAGCGCACCTCGGACGACAACCCCGACGCGCTGATGCTGGCCGCCGTGGAGCCGGGCACCGGGGCGGTCCGGGCCCTGGCCGCGAACCGCAAGTTCAAGATCGACGACGAGGCGGATCCGCAGAACAAGCTCTCGTCGAACCCGGAGCTGGCCCGCGAGGGCGTCCGCGGTACGTATCCGAACACGACGAACCCGATCATCACCGGCAGCACCGGCGTCCCCGGCTACCAGGCCGGCTCGGTGTTCAAGATGTTCACCATGGTCGCCGCCCTGGAGAAGGGCATGGAGCTGGACACCACGATCTACTCGCCGCAGCGCTACAAGTCCCGTTACCTCGACTCGGCCGCCCCGCCGGGCTGCGGCGGCTACTACTGCCCGAGCAACGCGTCGGCGAGCGAGGCCGGGAACTTCAACATGTGGACCGGGTTCGGCCGCTCGGTGAACACCTACTTCATCCCGCTGCAGGAGCGCGCCGGCGCCGAGAACGTCGTCGCCGTCGCCAAGCGCTTCGGGGTGCAGTTCCGCTCCGCCGAGGACGCCCGGATGGCGAACAACCCCGACTACGCCCACGAGTGGGGCGCCTTCAGCCTGGGCGTCTCGGCGTCCACGCCGCTGGACATCGCCAACGCGTACGCCACCCTGGCCGCCGACGGCATGTACTGCGCACCGACCCCGATCGAGTCGATCACCACGGCCGACGGGACGAAACTCGACACCGGCAGGTCCACCTGCAGCCGTGCCACCAGCAAGGACGTGGCCCGTAAGGCGCTCGACGCGGCCCGCTGCCCGGTCGGCGACCGAGCCCAGCTCGGCAGCTGCGCCGGCTCGACCGCCCCGCAGGTCCGCGACGTGGTCGGCCACCCGGTGTTCGGCAAGACCGGCACCACCGACAAGGACAAGACGGCCGCCCTGGTCGTCGGCACCCGCTCGCTGGTCGTCGCCGGCTACCTCGCCAACCCGGACTGGGCGGCCCACACCGACCGCATGTCGCACGGCATCGTGAACCCGGCCGTCTACGAGACGCTCGCCGACTACATGAAGGGCAAGCCGGAGGAGGAGTTCCCCACCCCCTAACGCCGGGTCGCCTCGCGGACGTTGACCAGCAGCACGAGCAGTGCGGCGGCGAAGAACGTGAAGGTGACCACGTACCTGCCGTCGAACCAGAGCACCACCAGACCGAGCCCGAGTCCGCAGGCCACCAGGATCCGCAGCACCACGGCCAGGAACTTGCCGCGGACCAGGCCCTCGACACCGAGCAGCACCAGCAGCAGGACCAGGGCGGTCTCCTGACCCGAGACCGGCAGCGGCGACACCACGGCCCCGATCGCCCACAGGATGAGCGGGGTGCTGAGAACCGCCCACCACGAGCGGGCCCGGCCGAGGAAGCCGGTGGCCGGTTCCATCGGCAGCCGCCGGTGCAGCAGGTGGGCGTGCGGGTGGTCGGGAACCGGCTCGGCGGTGGTGGTCCGGCGCACCTCGTCGGCGAGGCGGGTGTGTTCCATCCGCATGGCGAGCAGCCTCTGCTCTTCGGGCGCGAGGGCCCGGACCTCCGGCGCCGCGGCGGGCAGGCCGGCCGCGGCGACCGTCAGTTCGTGGCGCAGAGCGGTCATCTCCCGGTCCAGCTGGGCCAGGCGATCGAGATCATGTTGGGTACGGAGGGCCACGAGCCGTTTCTCCTCGGCGGGATCGGGCACCACCTTGGCCAGACCGGCCCAGCCGACCGGGTCGGCCCACGCCTGCCGGACGACACCGTCGCGCCCGTAGCGCGGCCCGGCCGGCCCGCGCTCCCCGCCGAGCCGGTCGCGGGTGTCACGGCCCCACAACCCGCGGAAGTCGCGCACCCACGGCGTCTCGTCGCCGACCAGCACCGGGTGCCACGGTTCGTCCTGGCCGGGGCCGACCGAGCGGCCGTCGCCGCGGGCGTAGTCGACGTACGGGATCCCGAGATTGCCCCGGTCCTCCGGTGACCAGGGCGCGAGCAGCCGGGCCGACCAGCGCAGCGCACCGACCAGGCCACGGAGCCGCGGTGGGCGTACCGTGATCAGATAATCGCCCGGTAGATAGGCGCCGGAGTGCGAACCGGCGCCCACGAAGACCACCGGATGCCGCCCTCCGGTCGTGGTCAGGTCCGGATCGTCCCAGCGCCGCCGCAGGTCGTCGCCGACCTCCTCGTGGGCCGAGAACACCACCCACGAGGGCGACGGCAGCCCGTCCGGCCCGGCCGGCGCGGCCGCGTCGATGTAGACGGTGACCTGCTCCCAGTCGGCCTCGTGCTCGTTGACACCGCCGAACGCCGACCGCCAGTTGTTGAAGCTGTAGAAGAACCAGTACTGGCAGACGATCCACGAGCCGTCCCGCACCACCCGCCCGTAGTAGGTGGGCCGGTCCGTGCCCAGGTGATCGCGCTGCAGCAGGAACGAGTGGGCGGCGCTGCCACCCGGCACACTCCCGCGGAACAGCAGCGAGAACCGGTTGAGCGTGTCGACGAGCCGCCCGGTGAGCCCGACCGAGGCCAGCCGGCTGGATCGGGACAGGTGGGGCGGGCGGTCACGTAGCGGGATGTGGGCGTGGCTCTCGCCGCTGCCGATGCCGGACAGCGCGTAGCCGAGGCCCTGCTCGGCGCCACCGGCCGCGGCCAGCGAGCCGAGACTCAACCTGCCCGGCTCGACGACCTGCACCGGGCCTGCGCCGGGCTCGTGCCGCCACAGACTGGCCCGGCTCACGTACCGCTCGACCGACACGGGGAAGAAATACTCACCCTCAGTGAACCTGGCCACCGGCTCGTACGCGCGCAGCAGCTCGAGTTCGTCCCCGTTGCCCAAGTGCTCCGATCCCTTCCCATACGGCATCCGACGCGTGCCGACGTTACGCCGCCCTCATGATCACCCGAACGGGTGCCACTGGCGAACCCCGGTCCGCCCGGCCGGTGCCGCACCTAGTGTCACCCACATGATCTTGGCTGGTCCCGCGCGCCGCCGGGCATACCTCAGCGCCCTGCTCACCACCGTGCTCGTCCTGTCCGGGGCAACCGCCGCACGGGCGGAGAACATCCCGTTGATCTCCGCCAGGCCGGACAGCACGGTCGGCTTCGACGGGACGGTCCATGCCAGCGTCAACGTAGGCGACACCGTCTACCTGGGCGGCAACTTCACCCACGCGATCGTCGACGGCAAGAAGGTGTCCCGCAAACGGCTCGCCGCCGTGGACGCCAAGACCGGTCGCCTGCTGCCCTGGGCGCCGCAGGCCGACGACACCGTACTGGCCGTGACCACTGCCGGATCGTCGCTCTACGTGACCGGCGAGTTCGCCGCGGTCGGCGGCCAGGCGCGTGGCGGCATCGCGGGGATCGACCTCAGGTCGGGAGCGGTCGGACCGCTGCGGCACACCGTCAAGGGCACCGGCCGGGCGCTGGCGACCCGGGGCGACCGCCTCTACCTGGGCGGCGACTTCACCGCGGTGGACGGTCGCCCGGCGAAGAACCTGGCGGCCTTCGACCTGCGTGGCGGGGGAGTCGACCGGGCGTTCGGCGCGCGTGCCGACGGCAAGGTCTTCAGTCTGGCCGCCGTCGATTCCCAATCCCGGCTGTACGTCGGTGGCGGCTTCACCGGCATCGACGGCGACCGGAAGGCGTCGCGTCTGGCCGCGCTGCGCCTGTCCGACTCCAGGCTCGACACCGGCTTCCGCCCGAAGGTCCCGTACCCGGTGTTCGCCCTCACCGTCGCGGGCGACCGGGTGTTCGCCGGGCTCGCCGGCCAGGGCGGCCGGGTGACCGGTTACCGGCGCGACGGGGCAGTGCTGTGGAGCAGCGTCACTGACGGGGACGTGCAGGCGATCACGCATCTGGAGGGCGCCGTCTACGCGGGCGGGCACTTCACCGTGGCCTGTCCGAAGGCGTCGCGCACGGCCACGTCCTGGTGCCCGGCGAAGATGCGGGCGCAGCCCAAACTGGCCGCCTGGAACCCGGCCGACGGCACCCTGCTGGACTGGAACCCGCGCGGCAACGGCAAGTGGGGCGTGCTCACCATGCGCGCCAACCCGGCGCTGCGCTCGGTCACGGTCGGTGGTGACTTCACCGCCTTCGGCTCGAAGAACCGCTCGCGGTTCGCCCAGTTCAGCGCCTGCGCCTACGGCTGTGGCGGCGGGCGGTGAGATATTGCACTCGTAGTGCACTTGTCCCGTACGACCAGGATGTTTAGCGTCACGGCATGCCGGATTCATGGACGTTCGCCGTTGCCCGGAACGATCTCTCCCGCACCTCGCTGACCGAGGGCGCGACACCGGAGCTCGCCGCGGGCGAGGCGCTGCTGAGAGTCGACCGGGTCGGGCTGACCGCCAACAACATCACCTACGCGGTGCTCGGCGAGTCGATGCGGTACTGGCGGTTCTTCCCCGGTGAGCCTCGCGGCCTGGGCCCCGAGTGGGGTCTGCCGCCGCTCTGGGGATTCGCCGAGGTGGCCGAGTCGGCGACACCCGGGGTCGAGGTCGGGCAACGGTTGTACGGCTACCTGCCCCCGGCCGGTCATCTGGTGGTCCGGCCGGAACGCGTCGACGGCACCGGCTTCCGCGACGCCGCCGCACACCGCGCCGACCTGCCGTCGCCGTACAACGCGTACCGCTCCACCGAGGGCGACGCCGCCTACCGTGCCGACCGGGAGGACTTGCTGATCCTGTTCCGGCCGCTGTTCTTCACCTCGTTCATGCTCGCCGACCAGGTCGCCGACAACGACTTCCACGGCGCCCGGCAGCTGATCATCTCGTCCGCGTCGAGCAAGACGGCGTACGCGGCCGCCCACGAACTACACGGCCGGGGCCCGCGGCTGATCGGCCTGACCTCGGCCGGCAACGTCGATTTCACCAGGTCGCTAGGCTGCTACGACGAGGTGCTGACCTACGACGACGTCGACACGCTCGACCCGGCGCCGGCCGTCTACCTCGACCTCTCCGGCGCGCCCGCGACCCGTGCCGCCCTGCGCCGGCGGTTCGGTGACCTGCTGCTCCGTGACATCGCCGTCGGCCTTACCAACCAGGTCCCGAACGCCGAGGCCGCGGGTGAGGTGTTCTTCGCCCCTGTGCAGATGCGCAAGCGCCGCCAGGACTGGGGCCGCGAGGGTCTGGATCGCCGGTTCGCCGAGGCCTGGCACCGGTTCGCGACCCTCGCGGAGAAGTCCCTCGACGTCCAGGTGGGCTCGGGTCCCTCGGCGTTGCGGCAGTCCTGGCTGGACGTGCTCGAAGGCCGCGTCCCCCCGAACGCGGGCCGCGTCGTGCAACTCGGCTGACGCCGGGGCCCGCTTGCTGGCGCACTCCGCGCGCGTCCGTTGTGGCGGCCTGTGCCGGTATGCGATCCGCCGATCACCACGCACGCGGCGGCGACGCTCGGACGGGCGACGCTCGGGCGGGCGACGCTCGAGCGTTTGCGTGGTGATCTGTGGTCTGCGGGTGGGCGTGGGTGACCACGGTGCGACGCTCGGGCGTTTGCGTGGTGAGCTGCGGCTCGCCATGGGTGGCCTGTTTTGTGCGCCGCAGCTCACCAAGCACGCCGCCGTCGTCGGTTGTGTGGAGACCTGTGCCCATATGCGCGCCGCAGGTCACCACGCATCCGGAGGGGTGGACCGGGCAGGCTTGGCGGGCGCGTCGCTCAGGCCGCTACGGCGAAGCCGCCGGTCCAGGAGATCTTCTCGCCGGCCGCGAGCGTGATCTGCAGGAAGGCGAGGGCCTCCAGCTCGCGGGCCCGCTTGAGGCCGCCCGCGTCGACCGCCTTCAGGCCGGCCGCCGCGACGATGCCGGTGAGCAGCGCCTTCGCGTCGGCGTCGTCGCCCGCGATCAGGACGGTCGTGGTCTCGCCGCCGACCGAGCCGGAAGCCAGGGTGGCGCCGAAGTTGGTGTTGAACGCCTTGAGCACGGTCGACTGCGGCAGCTTGGCGGCGATCTCGGCGGCGGCGGAGCTGTCGGCGGGAACGGTCAGGCCGTCGAAGGTGGCGAAGTCGATCGGGTTGGTGATGTCCACGACGATCTTGCCGGCGAGCTGGTCCCCGCGCTGCGCGATGACGTCGGCGATCGAGCCGTACGGGACCGCCAGCACGATGACGTCGCCGGTGACCGGCCTGGCGGTGTCGGAGGTGTTCACCGACTCGACGGTGTTGCCACCCTTGGTGACCAGGCCCGCGATGACCTGACCCATGTTGCCGGTTCCGATGACGCTGATGTGAGCCATGACGACCTCCCGAAGCATTTGGTTGTATCTACAACTTAACCGCCGAGAGAAGCTTGAAGCAACAACAACTGAAGGTTCAAGCTGTGGGAAGCGTCACCGGTCGTAGCGGCGGTAGAGGGCCGTGCGGTCGTCCCCGGGGTCCAGCCGGGCCAGGATGGCGTCACTGATCGCCCCGAGCTGGGTGACCTGCTCCGGCGTGAGCGCGTCGATGACGTACTCGCGGACCGTCGCCACGTGGCCGGGTGCGCTGTCACGTACCTTCTGCAGGCCGTCCGCGGTCAGCCGGGCGTTGGTGGCCCGGCGATCCTCCGGGCAGGGGAACCGCTCCAGCAGCCCGCGCGTCTCCAGCCGCTGCACCACGTGCGACAGCCGGGCCAGCGTGGCCGCGGTCCGGTCGGCGAGAGCCGTCATCCGCAGCGTGTGGCCCGGAGCCTCGGAGAGCTGCGAGAGCACGTAGTAGTCGAAGTGTGTGAGCTGCGCGTCCCGCCGCAACTGACTGTCCAGCGCGCCCGGCAGCAGCTCCACCACACCGATGAAGCGCACCCAGGCCGACAGCTGCTCCGGGCTGAGCCATTCCGTGTTCACCCTGCGATTGTCCCAGGCGGTTCCAGCAGGTGATCAAGGCCGACGATGCGCAGGACGCGCTCGACGATGCCGCGGGCGTTCGCCAGGCGGAAGTCGATGCCCGACCGCTCGGCGGCCAGGTAGCCCTGGATCAGCGCGTTGATCGCCTCGGAGTCGACGAAGGTCACGTCGTTCAGGTCGACGAGGATGCGTTCGCCGGCGTCGGGCCCGACCATGCCGAGCAGGGTGTCGCACAGATCCTCGCGCGCACCGATGTCGAATGCGCCGGCCAGCCGGACCCGCGCGGTCGCGCCGTCGTCGGCAGGTTCCAGTGCGATGGTGTAGTAGTCGTCCGCCACGGACGTTTGTCTACCAGCAAATATTAACGGTCTCATCTCGGGAGCCTGATTTCTGCCTGCTCGACGTCGTCAGACGAACGTCATACGCTGGTGTGGTGGGGTACGAGTGGTTGACCGAGGCTCTGGCGCGATTGCGTGACGTCGAGTCGCACGAGGTCACCCAGGTTCTCTCCGCCGAGCGGCGCCTGCCGCTGGCCGCGGAGAGCGCCGGGGTGCACTTCCTGACGATCAGCGGACGCACCCGGGCAGGCCGGCCGCTCGTCGTCGCCGTGCGGCTGCTCGGCGGGCACCGGCAGCAGATCATCGGCGCCCGCGAGATGACCCCTGAGGAACTGGTGCGGTTCAAGGCATGGGAGGCGGACGCGTCATGAGCAGCCGGCAGTACACCGACGAGCAACTATCCGCGGCGGCGGCGGCCTTCGCCGCAGGAGATGTGACCTACCACGAGGGTACGAAGGTGAACCTGCCCCCGGCCCCCGAGAGTGAACCCATGGTGCCCCTCGGCATCCGTGTCCCGCCCGCGCTGGCCCAGCGGATCCGGGTCGCCGCAGACCAGGCCGGAGTGCCTTACTCCCAGCTGGTCCGCGAATGGATAGAACTCGGACTGACCGAGATGGCCGGCGATCTGACCGTGTCGGTGGCGGTCCTGCGCCGGGCCATCGCCCACGCCGCCCAATCCGGCCACGCCGCCTGACCCCGTTCGTCCACACGGCCGTGGCCCCGCATGCCCGGGCGCACCGCCTGATCCCGTTCGGCCGCACGCCTCGGCCCGCCGGCTCGGCCACGTGGTCTGGGGGCGATCACCGTGCCCGGCGGCGGATCAGAGTGCCGCGATGCCGGTGGCGCGTTCCGACCGGCTCAGCGCGCGGAGCACGGCCGTGCCGCCGTGCCGGGCGGCCGACCAGCGGCACAGCAATTCCAGGACCGTCTGTTCGGCCCGCGGGGGCAATGCCGGGGTCTCCACCCCGACACTGACGGCAAGATCATCGGAATGTACGGCGATCTCCAGCATCCGGGTCGCCAGGAAGTCGTCGAGCGTCAGTGCCCACGGCCCGAACGGCAACACGACGACCCGGCCGGCGGGCTGCTCCGCAAGACGCCGCCGGAGGCTGGTGAGTGCCTCCTCGACCTGGGCCCGCAACGCGGGCAGTCCCACCGCCGCGGCCTGCTCGCCCGCCAGCCGGATGCCGGTGTTCAGATCGCTCCCGATGTCACCGTCGGTCCATGTCGACCTGGCGTAGTGATCGAGCAGCGAGATCGGCGCCGCACCCGGCGGTTCGGCGTCCAGAACCGCGGCGACCACGGTGACCTGGCTCGCCAGGTGTCCGGCCAGCCCGCAGACCCGGAACCCGCGCAGCGCGCTGTCCGAGGTCCAGGACCGCTCCACAGCTGGTTCGGCCAGCAGCGTGACGACACCCGCCGCCAAGTCCAGGTAGTCCCGCCGGACCATCGCGCCTCCTCTCGCCGTGACCGCATTCTGACAGCGCGTCACCATCACATGCCAGAGCCGCCGCACCGGGTCATCCCCAAGGGCCGCCGCGAGCCGGTCCGGCGGTGTTCTGGAGGGTTCGTGGAGCACCGCTGGCGGGTGGCGGCTGTACCCCGGGGGCGAGGATGCGTGGTGTGCGGCAGGCGGGTACGGGGGTCAGGTCAGGCCATGGCGGATGGCGTAACGGGCGGCCTCGGTGCGGTTGCGGGCCCCGATCTTGGCGAACGCGTTGTTGATGTGGGTCTTGATCGTGGTCTCGGCGACGAACAGGGCGGCGGCGATCTCGGCGTTGGTGTGGCCGCGGGCCAGGTGGGCGAGTACCTCGGCCTCCCGCTGGGTGAGGCCGTCCGGGAGGCGGCCGGGCGGCGGCGGGGCCGGTGGGCGGGACATCGCGTCGGCCAGGCGGGTGGCCACGGCCGGGTCGAACATCGCGTGGCCGGCGGCCGCCGCTCGGAGGGCCAGGGTGATCTCGGCGCGGCCGGCGTCCTTGGTCAGGTAGCCGCGGGCTCCGGCGGCCAGGGCTCCGGCGATCGACTCGTCGTCGGCGTACGTGGTCAGCACGACGACGGCGACTCCGGGGAACTCGTCGCGGACGCGGGCGGTGGCGGCGATCCCGTCGAGGACGGGCATTCGCAGGTCCATCAGCACCACGTCCGGGCGGCGTTGGGCGATCAGCTCCAGGGCCTGCTCACCGTTCGTGGCGGAACCGAGGACCTCGACACCCTCGGTGAGGTCCAGCAGGGCGGTCAGCCCCTCCCGGACGAGCTGCTGGTCGTCGACGACCAGCACCCGCAGCGGACGGTCGGTCACTCCGGCACCTCCACGATCACGCGCCATTCGCCGTCGGCGGGGCCGGCCTCCATCGTCCCGCCGGCCAGCGCCACCCGCTCCCGGACGCCGATCAGCCCATGCGCGCCAGAGCCGCCACTGCCAGAGCCGCCACTGCCAGAGCTGCCGCCAGAACTGCCACCGCCAGAGTCGTTGCCGCCAGGGCCGGTGCTGCTGGAGACGGCGCTGCTGGCGTCCATACCGCCGGAGGGCTGGGGTTTGTCGGGCAGGGGATTGGTGACCGTGAGCCGCACCCGCGCCGGGTTGTAGTCGAGCGTGAGCGCCACCGTCGCGCCGGGCGCGTGCCGGACCGCGTTGGTGAGCGCCTCGCGGGCGATGCGCAGCAGCGCGACCTCCGCGCCCGGTGACAGCCTGCGACCGGCGCCATCGGTACTCAGCGTGATCGACGTACCGTGGTCGGCACGGTATGACGACGCCAGCGCGGCGAGGGCCTCGGGTAGCGGCGGCACGTCCGCGCGCAGGGCGGCCACCGCCGACCTCGCCTCGGCCATGCCTTCGGCGGCCAGCCGCCGGGCCCTCCGGATGCGGTCCGCGGCACCGGCGACGTCGCCCCTCTCGGTCAGCTGTGCTTCCGCCACCTCGAGTTGTACGCCCAACGCGCCCAGCGAGTGCGCCAGCACGTCGTGCAGTTCCCGGGCGATGCGGGCCCGCTCGTCGAGCGCCGCGGCCCGTGCCTGCGCCCGCTGCGTGTGCGACGTCTGCTCGAGCAGCAGCGCGGTCTGCTCGGCTCGCAGCCGGTGCTCGCGCCGGTGCAGGCTGAACAGGACCAGCACCGCGATCAGCGCGGGCTGGGTGAGCATGGCGGCCGGACCCCGCCCGGACAGCCACAGCGCGGCCAGGAGCGCGACGAGGACGGCGGCCGTGAGTGCCAGGATCTCCCGCATCGGGGTGTGGGGGAGGAGCACGAACGTGAACAGCGCCGCGTACAGGTAGAGCAGCGAGTGCGCATCGTCGGGACGGCCCGCGATCGTGGCCGGCAGCAGCGCCGCCAGCGCCAGCCCGGCCCGGGCCACCCGTGGCCACCGGCCGTCGGCCAGCAGGAACACCGACCAGCAGGCCAGGGCCGCGGCGAGCACCGGGCGCACGCCGGGGCTCGCCGGGCCCGCGGTCAGGAACGCCCACAGCATCAGCACGGTGAGCACGAGCCGGACCAGGCGGCCGGTCTCCGGATCGTCGGCCCGGATCAGCCGCAGGGTGTCGCGCAGGGTCAATCCCGCTCTCCCACCAGGGTCAGGACCAGGTCGATCATCAGCAGACGGTAGGCGACGAAGGCCAGGCCCGCCACGCCAAGGATCACCAGGACCGCGACGACGACCCGGCCGGTGACCCGCCCGCCGTCGCGGTCGGCGACCCGTCCGATGATCTCACCGGCGAGGCGGGTTCCGCGGCTGCCCTCCCGGTCGCCGGTGAGCACGTAGTTGACGACGTTCCGCTTGCGTTCATCCATGGCCCGGACGCTACGGAGAGGGGTGGGTGGAGTTGCACCTCCGCCGGGTGGAGATCCCGGTGGAGACGGTGCTCTCAGCGCAGACACAGCGGACGCCGACGACGATGCGGGCATGACGACGTTGTCCGGGCGCTCGGCGGTGCTGCTGGTGGCCGTCTCACGGCCGTGGTTCTGGCCGGTCTCGTGGGTGCCCGCGTATCTCGGGACGGTTCTGGCCGGTCGGTCGTGGTTTCCGGAGCGGGCCGACCTTCCGCGTGCCGCCGTGGCGCTGCTCGTGCTGGGGCCGCTGATCTGGGCCGCGGTGCTCGCCCAGAACGACCTGCACGATCTGCGCAGCGACCGGGAGAACCCGAGGAAGGCGAGCGCGCCGCTGGTCACGGGTGCGGTGTCGGAGGCGCGGCTGCGGTGGTGGTACCGGGCGGCGGCGCTCGCCTGCGTGGTGGCGGCGCTGTTCGTGGGGCCGCTGTTCGTGCTCGGCGTGGCCGGGGTGCTGGTGCTCGGCTGGGCCTACAGCGTTCCGCCGCTGCGGCTCAAGACCCGCCCGGGCTGGGACGTCGCCGTGAACGCGCTGGTCGTGGGGCTGGTGTCGCCGGCGGCCGGCTGGGCGATCACCGATCCGCCGTGGACGTTCCCGTGGCAGTTCGGGCTGATCGGGGTGCTGTTCGCGGCGGCGCTCTACGTGCCGACGACGGTCACCGACCTGGCCGCCGACACCGGGGCGGGCGACACGACGTTCGCCGTCCGATTCGGCGCGCGAGTCGCGTACCGCATCGGGGTCTGCCTCTGGGCTCTTGCCCTTGCCGTCGCTCTGGTGTGTGCGGCTCTCGACGTGGTGGTGCCGCGGTCGACCCTGCTGCCGCAGCTGGTGACCGTGCCGATTCTGCTGGCCGGTTACGCCGTGCTGACCCGGCGGCCGACGATTGCGCGGATGGCTGTCGTCTCCGTTCTCTTCGCGATACCGACCGTAGGGTTCGCGAGCGCCTATATCGGGTGAACGCGCGCGGCGCCGAACTGGCATGATGAGCGCCGTCGATGTGCATTGTGGACTTTGGAGGTTCCTCGTGACCGAGCCGACGGTGAAGAACCTGGACACCGGCACGCCGCATTCGGCGCGGTTGTGGAACTACTGGCTCGGCGGCAAGGACAACTTCCAGGCCGACCGGGACGCCGGGGAAGCCATCGCCGGGATGCTGCCGTCGATCGTCGCCTTGGCGCGCGAGGACCGGAAGTTCCTGCGCCGCTCGGTGGAGCATCTGGTGCGTGACGGCGGGATCCGGCAGATCCTGGACATCGGCACCGGGCTGCCGACCGCCGACAACACCCATCAGGTCGCGCAGAACGTCGCCCCCGAGACGCGGGTCGTCTACGTCGACAACGATCCGCTGGTGCTGGTGCACGCCCGGGCGCTGCTGCAGGGCACCGATGAGGGCGAAACCACCTACGTCGAGGCCGACCTCAACGACCCCGAGTCGATCCTGCGGGCGGCGCGGGAGACGCTCGACTTCTCGCAGCCGATCGCGCTGACCCTGCTGGGGATCGTGCACTTCATCCGCGACGACGAGGCGGCCCTCGCGGTGGTCCGCCGGCTCGTCGAGGAGCTGCCGCCCGGCAGCTACCTGGCGATCGCGCACGGATGCCACGACATCAACACCGAAGAGGCGCACCGGATCGTCGACTTCTGGAACGAGCGCGGCACCCCGAAGATCAAGTACCGGAGCTCGGCGGAGATCGCGGCCTTCTTCGAAGGCCTGCGCCTGCTGGAGCCGGGAGTCGTGCCGTGCAACCGGTGGCGCCCGGAGGGTGACCCGGGTGAGGACGTCAATCAGTACTGCGGCGTCGCGATCAAGGAGTAGCTTTGCGATCCTTGCCGGCATGATTGCCGATCGACGGTTGCTCGCCCTGTGTACGGTGCTGGCGCTGGCGGGCTGCGACTCGCCGTCGCCTCGCGCGCAACCGCCGCCGGCCACACCGCCGGCCGCTTCACCCGCCGGCTCGCCTGTTCTGGAGTCGGCGGTTCCGCAACCGGCCGGGACACCGGGCGCTGTCGATCCCGGTGAACTGCCGCCGGTGGTGGATCACGGGTCGCGTGAGCTCAAGCGGGTGGCGCTGACGTTCGACGCGGACATGACCGACGCGATGTCGGCGCGGCTGCGGCGGGGCGAGGTGAAGTCGTACGCGAATCTGCGTCTTCTCGGTCTTCTGGAACAGCGGAGGATCCCCGCCACGTTCTTCGTCACCGGGCAGTGGGCCGAGGAGTATCCCGAGGTCACCCGCCGGATCGCCGGGAACCCGCTGTTCGAGGTGGCCAACCACAGTTACGAGCACGCCGCGTTCACCGGCGACTGCTACAACCTGCCACGGGTCGAGCCCGCGGACATGACCGAGGACGTGGCCAAGACGTTCCGGGTGATCGAGCCGTTCGGTGGCCGGCAGACCCGTTACTTCCGGTTCCCGGGGCTGTGCCACGACCGGGCGGCACTGCGGGCGCTGGCGCCGCTCGGTGTCACGGTCGTCGACGGTGACGTGGTGAGCGGCGACCCGTTCGCCCGCGGCCCGGACCCGGTGGTCAAGGCGGTGTTGTCGCAGGTGAAGCCGGGTTCGGTGATCATCCTGCACGTGACCGAGGCGAACGCGCTCTACACCGACGACGCGCTGCCGGCCATCCTCGCCGGGCTCCGGCGCCGTGGCCTGGAACCCGTCACACTCTCGGAACTGCTGGCCGGCTAACGCGTCACCGGGTCACCCCGCCTCGGGGTGCTCCGTGACGTTCTGCAGGTACAGCGCCTCGCCCAGCTTCTCGATGAGGCCGAGCTGGGTCTCCAGATAGTCGACGTGATGCTCCTCGTCGGCCAGGATGTCCTCGAAGATCCGGGCCGACGTGACGTCACCGACGGAGCGCATGTGCTCCAGGCCGCGGCGCAGCCGGTCGACCGCCTCCACCTCGATCTTCATGTCGCACTCGAACTGCTCCTTGACCGACTCGCCGATCCGCAGCACGGACAGCTTCTGATAGTTGGGCAGTCCCTCGAGGAAGAGGATGCGGTCGGTGAGGACCTCGGCGTGCCGCATCTCGTCGATGGATTCGTGCTTGGTGTGCTTCGCCAGCACGGTGTAACCCCAGTTCTCCTGCATCTTGGCGTGCAGGAAGTACTGGTTGATCGCGGTCAGTTCCGCGGTGAGCTGCTCGTTGAGGAACTCGATGACACGGGCGTCACCTTGCATGCCAAATACCCCCAGTCATGGCCTGACTGGAGTTGATCGTAACGGCTCGGTGACGCTATGCGACTTTTGATAGGCGCGTGTCGGTGGTCTCCTCGTCGATCAGGTCGCAGATCCGGTCGAGGCAGCTGCCGCAGCCGGTCCCGGCGCCGCAGGCGTCGCCCACGGCCTCTTCGGTGTGCGCGCCGGCACGGATGACGGCGCGGACCTCACGCTCGCGGACGTGATTACAGATGCAGACGTACATCGAGCGTGGTCCTTAGGTTTTGCTTAGCCTTACCTTCGTTAGGCTGCCCTAAAGGTCCAGCTCACGCAAGTCCTGGGGGGCGTGAGCTGCCGCTGGACCCCCGGGGGCCACTGATCATGATCGCCTGGCGGATGAACGAAAGGCTGATGTGCCATCGGCCGAATGGTCGGTGATCGTGACGTGTGTCACCTGCAAGCATTGCGCCCGGTGGACGCTTGATCACCCTCCGGAGGCTGTCAATGGCGGACAGGAACCTTCCCATCTCCCGGCCCAGGCACGCCGTCGCCGAACGACCCGGACTGCGCGGGTTCTTCCGCCGGCCCGACGCCGATCGGCGTAACTGGCTGCTGCTGATCCCGATCGTCCTGCCACTCGTCCCAGCCTTCTACAACCGGGTCGAACCGGCGTTCCTCGGGTTGCCGTTCTTCTACTGGTGCCAGCTCGGCTTCGCCTTCCTGGCCAGCTCGGTCATCGCGTACGTCCACCTGCGGACGAGATGACCATGGACGATCAGAAGGTTCAGCTGATCGTCTTCACACTCATCTTCGGCATCGTCGCGATCATGGGGTTCGCGGCGTCCCGATGGCGCCGGCCCGACTCCATCCACACCCTGGAGGAGTGGGGGCTCGGCGGGCGGGCCTTCGGCAACTGGGTGACGTTCTTCCTGCTCAGCGGGGACGTCTACACGGCGTACACGTTCGTCGCGGTGCCCACCCTGGTCTACGGGATCGGCGCTGCCGGGTTCTTCCCGGTGCCCTTCCTCGTCATCGTCTACCCGATGCTGTTCGTGGTGCTGGCCCGGTTCTGGTCGGTCTGCCACGTGCACGGCTTCGTCACGCCCGCCGAGTTCGTCCGCGCCCGGTTCGGTTCGCGGCCACTGGGCACCGGGATCGCCGTGCTCGGCATCGTGGCGACCATGCCGTACATCGCCCTGCAACTGATCGGCATCGAGGCGGTCTTCGAGGTGATGGGACTGCCCAAGGGCTGGCCGCTCACCGTCGCGTTCCTGGTGCTCGCCCTCTACACGTTCAACAGCGGGCTGCGCGGGCCGGCGCTCGTCTCCATCGTCAAGGACACCCTGGTCCTGTGGTCGGTGCTGTCCGTCGTCATGATCGTGTCGATGATGCCGGGCGGCTGGGACCCGGTCTTCCGGCTCGCCGAGGCCAAGTACGCGGCCACGCCCCGCGTCGACGACGGGCTGCTGCTCGCGCCGCAGAGCCAGCTCAACTACGTCACCCTGGCGCTCGGGTCGGCGCTCGCGCTGTTCCTCTACCCGCACACGCTCACCGGCGTGCTGGCCGCCCGCAACCGTGGCACGCTGCGGCGCAACCTGGCCGTCCTGCCGATCTACACGCTGACCCTGGGCGTGCTCATGCTGGTCGGATTCGCGGCCATCTACAGCGGGACCAGCCCGGTCGGTGGTAACGCGAACACCGTCGTACCCCAATGGTTCAGTGAGAACGCACCCGCCTGGACCGCCGGTATGGTCTTCGCCGCCATCGGTGTCGGCGCCATGGTCCCGGCGGCGATCATGTCGATCGCCGCGGCCAACCTGTTCACGCGTGACATCTACCGCGTCTACTTCCGGCCCGGGGCCGGGGACAAGGAGCAGACGTACGTCAGCAAGATCGTCTCGTTGACGGTCAAGTTCGGCGCGCTGCTCGTGATCCTGCTGCTCAACACCCAGTTCGCGATCGACCTGCAGCTCATCGGCGGTGTCGTGATCATGCAGACGCTGCCGGCCGTGGCGCTCGGCCTCTACACCAACTGGTTCCATCGGTGGGCGCTCATGAGCGGCATCGGTGCCGGGCTGCTCGTCGGCATCGTCATGCTCTGGCAGATCCCGAAACTCGGCGGACCCGACGGTACGACCGTGGTGCGCGAGCACTTCGGCGGATCGGCGTGGCCGCTCGACACCATCGGCATCGACAGCGACGCCAGCATCTATGTCGGCGTCGTCGCTCTGGCCGTCAACCTGCTCGTCACGTTCCTGGCCACGCCGCTGTTCCGGGCGATGGACGTGCCGGACGGGCGGGACGACACGCGTTCACAGGACTACGTGGCCGATGAGGGCGACCCCACGATCCGCCGGATGACCGAGATCATCGACGGGGACCGGCCGCGCTCGCCGGCTCCGGCGTCCTACTTCACTCCGGTCGGGCAGCATCACCACGTTCATCCATCGGGTGCATATCCGCGAGCGGGTGGTCCGTCTGGTGGGTATCCGCGAGCGGGTGGTCCGTCTGGTGGGTATCCGCGAGCGGGTGGTCCGTCTGGTGGTTTTCCGTCGCTCGGCGAGCGGCTGGCGGGTCGTTCCGCTGCCGGGAACGTGCCGGGCGAGCATACGGGCGGTGGCTTCGCTGCCGGCCACCCGGCCGAACGTGCCGAAGACCGGACCTACCGTCCCGGTGACCATCCCTCCGGCGCCTATCCGGCGGCCCATGACCCGTCGGCCGGAGAGCCCTCACATGAATCGCGACCTGCGGATGATCCCTCGCTGCGGACATTCCGCCGCTGGTAGCTGCCTGCTGCGGCGGTCCGGTTGGCCTGCGGGCCGGTGGTCCTGCGGTCCGGTTGTCCTGCGGTCCGGTTGCCCGATGGGCTCGCACATTGGGGGTGACTGTGTGCTTCTGGCGTCGCGGGTCGCGGCGCCAGGGGTCCACGTTGCCGGTGCGTGGTCGTGTGACGTCGTCATGGCGACGGCCGGCGCACACACTGTAGCTGTGTGTGCGCCGGCCGTCGCTAGGTCCGCGGAAAGGGTCAGATGCGCGGGATCAGGGTCTTCGCCACCGCCTTGGCGTGGGACAGGTTCTTGGCGTCGGAGGCGCCGCGGGAGTAGACGTCGATCTGGACGGTTCCGTACAGGACGTAGAGGTGGCCCGAGTGGGCGAAGGCGTCCTCGCCCACGCCGCTGACCGGCTCGGCCTGGTCGACGGTGACCTGGAAGTCCTCAGCGGTGGTGCGGCTCAGGAAGACGGCGAGCTGGCCGCCGGACTGCTGCCACTGGCAGTAGCGGGTGACGTCGCCGGCCGCGCCACCGTCCTCGTCGATCTGGGTGATCTCACGGTCGGTCAGGTCGACGACCTCGGCCTTCGACAGCAGAGTGCACGGGTCCGGGATGTCCCCGGAGTCCTTGACCGAGTCGGACTTCGACGACGAGCCGGACGAGCCGGCCGAGTCGGACGAGTCCGTGGTGGGCGCCGGGGTGGCCTTCTTGGCCGGCGTCGTGGAGGTGATTTCGGGAGCGCCACCGGAGGCTGCGCTGCCGATCGCGCCGCATCCGCCGGTGAACGCGACGGCAACGACGGCGGTCAGGGCGACGAGGCGGTGCTTCATGGGATCTCTCCTTGGAGAAGGAAGTAGGCGTCTGCCTGTGCTGAGAACGATGCGCCCACCCGCCAAAGAAACCCCAAAGACTCACCCGAGCAGGGCCGCGACCACCTCCGAAAGGGTTAACGCGTTCGCCTCGCGGTAGATGGCGGCGACTTCACCCGTACCCAATCCTGATCTTGCATTGGCCTCGGCCGACTCCTTGTCGGAGACCTCGTCGGGGGTGAAACTGGGGGCGCCGAGGGCTGCGCGCTCGCGTTCGGCGACGGCGAGCAGGCGCAGGCCACCGGCCGCGTCGCCGTCGAGGATGTCCAGCTGAGCGAGCCCTTCGACGGCGTCGAGCTGACCTTCGGTGATGCTCAGCTCGGTGTAGATCGCCAGTGCCTCTAGCATCGCCGACCGCGCGGGAGCGAGCCGTCCGCGACGCCGGTCGGTGGTCGACAGGTTGGTCAGCGCGGCCGCCTCGCCTCGCCGGTCGCCGAGCTCCCGGAACCCGGCCAGCGCCCGCGTGAACAACGGCTCGGCCTCGTCGAGGCGGCCCATGCAGCGCAGCGTCCCGGCGGTGTTGTTGGACGCGGCCGCCAGCATCCGCGCGTCCGACGCCTCCTCGGCCGCGGCGATCGCGGCCTGCCCGAACTCCAGCGACGCCGGATAGTCCTCCTGCGCCTGAGCCGTGATCAGCAGGTTGTTGAGCGCGGCGAGCTCCCCGGTCCGGTCGCCGGCCTCACGGAACGTGGTCAGGCACTGTTCGCCGAGCTTGCGCGCCTGGGCGAGATCACCGGAGTTGCGGGCCAGCGCGGCGGCAGCCCGCAATGCCCGGCCACGCAGACCCGGCGGAGCCGCGGGAGCCGCGTCGAGGGCCCGGCCGAGCCACTCGCGGCCCTCGATCATCCGGCCCGCGACCCACCAGTACCACCACATTCCGGACGCGACCGCCAGCCCGCGTTCCGGATCACCGTCGCGCAACGACCAGTCGATCGCGGCGACGATCGTGTCGTGATCAGCGGCGATACCGCTCAGCCAGGCGGCGTGCTGCGGCCCGTCCGTCGGCGGCGGCACGGCGAGACGGCGCTCCAGGAAATCCACGAGCCGGTCGTACGCCCGAACGCGCTCGGTGGCGTCGAGGCGCTCCCGGGCGTAAGCGCGGATCGTCTCGATCAGCCGGTAGCGGCCGTCGCGCCACTCGACCATGGAGCGGTCGACGAGCTGGGTGAGCGGGTCGAGCGGGTCGTCGCCGTACACCTCGGCCACGACCGTCAGATCGAAGCCGCCCGCGAACACCCCGAGCAGTCGCAGCAACCGCTGCTGGGGGAGGTCGAGCAGGTCGTACCCCCAATCGATGGCCGCCCGCATGGTCTGGTGCCGGGCCACCGGCGAGTTGCCGGTGAGCAGGTCGAGCCGCCGGTCCAGCCGGGACATGATCTCGGTTACCGCCAGCGCCCGCAGCCGGGCGGCCGCCAGCTCGATCGCCAGGGGCAGACCGTCCAGCCGCCGGCACAGCTCGGCCGCCACCGCCTGCTCGGCCGGGGTCAGCCCGGCGCCGCCGCGGGCCGCCGCGACCCGGTCGGCGAACAGCCGCACCGCGTCGGAGTGCGGATCGGACGCCCCCGGCCCGGGCGTGGCCAGCCCGCCCAGCGTGAAGATCACCTCGCCGGGCAGGCCGAGCTGCTCCCGGCTCGTCGCGACGAGCCGCAGGCCCGGGCAGCCCGCCAGCAGGGCGTGCGCCAGCTCGGCCGCCGCATCGCGAACGTGCTCGCAGTTGTCCAGGATCAGCAGCACCCGGCCGCTGAGCTGCCCGATCACCGTCTCCAGCACCGGCACGCCGGGCTCCTCGCGGATACCGGTGGCCGCCGCCAGCCGGGCACCGAGCGGGCCGTCGCGGTGCTCGGCCAACTCGACGATGTGCACCGAGTCGTAGTCGGCGGCGGCCTCGCGAGCCACCTCCAGGCTGATCCGGGTCTTGCCGGCACCGCCCGGCCCGACCACGCTGACCAGGCGCGACGTACCGATCAGGTCGAGAAGCCGGTCGAGTTCGGCGCGGCGGCCGATGAACCGGTTGCGCTGCGCGGGCAGTCCCGGCACCGGCCGGTCCAGGATCGGGTCCTGGCGTCGCACAGCCTCGGCGAGAGCGTCCAGCTCTCCGCCCGGCCGTGCTCCGAGTTCCTTCAAAGCCCTGGTGGTACGGGTGAACGCGCCCAGTGCGTCGCCGGCTCGCCCCGACCGGTACAGAGCCAGCATGAGCAACCGCGCCAGGCCCTCGCCGGCCGGTTGCTCCGCAGACCAGCCGGCCAGCTGCACCGCCGCCGTCACATGCCGTCCCTCCTCCAGCTCCCGTTCGGCCCAGCGCAGCCGGGTCGCCAGCCGCAGCTCGTGCAGGCGGGCCGCGTCCGCGGCCACCGACGGCCCGGCCGTCACACCCTCGTAGGCGTTGCCACGCCACAGCACGAGCGGCCCGCCCTGCTCGAACTCGGTCGCGTCGAACCCCACGCCGGTCAGGTCCAGCTGATAGCCGCCGGGCGCGGTCCGCATCCGGTCACCGACAGCCTTGCGCAACGCGGACACGTGCATCTGCAGGGTGGCGTTCGCGGTCGACGGGGCGCCGTCCGGCCACAACTCGGTGAGCAGGCGTTCCACCGTGACCGGGCGGCCACGGGCGGCCAGCAGCACGGCCAGCAGAGTCCGCGGTTTCGGCGGCAGCGTGACCTCACCCGCGTCGCCGGTCACCCGGACCGGGCCCAGCACCTCGAACCGCAGCACCCGCCACATGCTACGGACCGATTCAGCCCACCGGAACGACCTCGACCGGGTAGAGATCGGTGCGGGCGATCGCGGCGTCCCGGTCGGCGGCCAGGGCCGCCCGGCGTGGGTCGGCCAGGAACCCCTCGTAGCCGGTCTGCGTGGCGAACTCGATCAGCTGCGTCTCGTCGGGCGAGCCGTCCCCGGCACCGGGGCGGGTCCGGGCGCGTGCCAGGAGCCGGCCGTCGTGGTCGCCGAGCAGGGCCAGCACCTTGTCCTCGTAGGCGGTCAGCGCCTCGGTGGTACCGGGGTGGGCCCACAGCAGTACGCACAGCTGGATCTTCATGGCCCGTACCCTAAACGGGGGGTCCGACAAAGAACCGTCACCGAGCCGGGAACGCGTGCTCGCGTCCGGCGAACGGATGTCATACCCGGGCGCTACCTTTCGGGCCGAGTTCACCGGGTGGTCCAGACGGGGGTAGCCGACATGCGTGAATCAGAGGACGCCTTCGTCCCGCCGGCGGCGTGGGCGCGGCACCTGCATCCGCGGCGCGGCGGCGCATCGGGCGAGCCGTTCGTGGCCGATCCGGACGCCCGCGCCAAGACCGACCGGATCCTGATCGAGCAGCCGGGCGGGGTGTTCGGGGTGCTCCACTCGGACGCGACCGACGCGGCGGTGCGGGTGGCCGCGGGGCGCTGGCTGGCCGGCGAGCCCGGCGCTCCACCGGCCGGTGCCGCCGCCGTGGCCGTGATCAAGCTGGCCGCCCGCGCCTCCGGCCCCGCCCGCATCGCTTTCGCCGACATGTGGATCAGCGAGCGTGGATTGCGTTTCGCGGTGCTCGCCGCGGCCGAGTTGTCGTCACTCGTGTGGCACGACGCCGGCATCCGGTTTCTGCTACCCGGTGAGAAACGTGCGGGCCGGTGGTCGGAACTGCTGATCCTGCTGCGGGTGCGAGCCGCGCTCGCGGTCGCGTCGCAGGACGAGTTCGAAGCAGCCGTCGGCCCTCTGGAGGCCTATCGGGCCGCACACGCGTACGCCCGGGCCGGGTGCTCGGTGCTCGTGCCACGGCGGGACTGGGTCGAGGCCGACGTCGCGGAGACGGTGGCCGATGCCGACGGGTGCCGGGCGCTGATGCTGCTTCACGCGGCCCGGACGGCGGAGCAGGCCGCCGCGCTCGCCAGGCTTCCCGACCCGTGGCACCTGCTGGAGGACGACGGCCTGGTGGCGACGCTTGTCGACGGCGTGGGACCGGCCGTCGCGCCGACCCTGTTCCACTGGTTCGACCAGGGGCTTGCGGGCTACATCGGCGCCGGCGCCGAGCGCTGGCTGCTGTCCGTCCTGGCCGCGCTGCCGGGCGACGACGTGATCCACGGGCTGCTTGCCCGTTCCGGCTCTCGGGACGTCCGGGCGGCGCTGCTCGAGGCCACCCGGCGGTTCCCGGCCCGTGCCATGCGGATCCTCGCCGAGGAGCCCGCCACCCACCTGCTGCGTCCTCACGTGCTCCTTCACCTCGACCTCGCCGGCCAGGTGATCCCCGGGCTCAGCCCTGAGGCCGCCGCCAGGGTCCAGGGTCTCGTCGGCTACGCGAACGGGGTGACCGCCGCGCCGGCGTCCGCCGTGCCGCCGGTGCTCGCCGACCCGCCCTGGCAGGGCCGGCGCAGGGCCGTGAAACCGCCCGTGGTCGCCGGTCTGACCTGCACCGACGCGGCGACCGTGAGCTGGCGTCCGGGCGAGCGTGAGGAGTGGGCCGGCACCCCCGGTCATCACCACCGCCCACCCACGGTCGGCTGGGACGAACTGGCTCGGCACGTGGCCGAGGGCAGCTGCGACCGGCGGGACCCCGGACTGCTGTTCAGCCGGGGCCCTGAGGAGCTCGCCCGTCCGGCGCTCCTGCGCTGGCTGCCGGTGAACAGCTGGGACGCGCCGGCGTCACTGCGGATCGCGGCGTCCCGTTTCGGGACCGGCGCGCTGCCGGCCCTGATCAAGCTTGCCGAGGACACACCCGCGGAGTTCGGTGAGCTGCTGTCGCCCTTCGCCTCGCCGGACGTGGCCGTGCTGATGGCCGACTGGCTGGCACGGCTCAAGTCGATGCGGCGGCTCGCCCACCGCTGGCTGCTGCGGCACCCGGGCGAGGCCGCCCGCGCGCTGATCCCGGCCGCCCTCGGCAAGGCCGGTACAGCCCGGCGGCAGGCCGAGCGGGCGCTGCTCCTGCTGCACGCCAACGGCCACGCCGAGCGGGTGCGGTCGGCCGCCGCCGCTTACGGGCCCGAGGCCGCCGCCGGGATCGAGACGCTGCTCGACACCGATCCGCTGACCGTTCTGCCGGCCCGGATGCCGGCGGTTCCGGCCTGGGTGGCGCCCGTGCTGCTGCCCCGGGTACGGCTGCGCGACGGCTCCGGGCCGTTGCCCGCCGAGGCCGTGCTCAACCTGGTCACCATGCTGATCATCTCGCGACCCGGCGAGCCCTATGCGGGGCTGGGGATCGTCCGGGAGGCGGTCGAGCCGGCTGACCTGGCCGAATTCGCCTGGGGCCTGTTCGAGCTGTGGGAGACGGCCGGCGCGGGCGCCAAGGAGAGCTGGGCGTTCGAGGCACTCGCCCTGCTCGGCGACGGCGGGACCGCGCGCCGCCTGACACCGCTGATCCTCACCTGGCCCGGCCAGGGACGGAACGCACTTGCGGTCGCCGCGCTCGGCGTGCTGGCCGGTATCGGCACCGACGAGGCACTTCTGTACCTGCACCGGATCTCGCAGCGGGCGAAGTCGGCGAACCTGCGCCGTGCCGCGGCCATACGCATCTCCGAGGTCGCCGACGGGCTCGGCCTCAGTGCGGAGCAACTGGCCGACCGGCTGGTGCCCGGCTTCGGCCTGGGCTCCGACGGGAGCCTGCTGCTCGACTACGGTCTGCGGCGGTTCGTCGTCGGGTTCGACGAACAGCTGCGGCCGTTCGTCACCGGCCCCGACGGCAAGCGGCTGAAAGCGCTGCCCAAACCGGGTGCCCGCGATGACGCCGAGACGGCCGAAGACGCGTACCGGCGGTTCACCGTCCTCAAGAAGGACGTCCGCACGGTCGCCGCCGAACAGGTCCGCCGGCTGGAGCGGGCCATGGTCGACGGCCGTCGCTGGACGGGTGCCGAGTTCCGGCGGATGTTCGTGGACCATCCGCTCCTGTGGCACATCGCCCGCCGTCTCGTGTGGGCCCGCTTCGACGCCGGTGGGAGGCCGGTGGGGGCGCTGCGCATCGCCGAGGACCGTAGCCTCGCGACCGTCGACGACGAACTAGCGGTGGTCGCCGACGACGACGTCCTCGGCATCGCGCATCCACTGCAGCTCGGCGAGGATCTGCCCGGCTGGGCCGAGGTGTTCGCCGAATACGAGCTGCTGCAGCCGTTCCCGCAGCTGGAACGGTCCACCTTCGCCCTCGGCGAGGACGAGCGGCCGGCGACCCATCTGAAACGCTTCGAGGGCGTCACCGTGACGACGGCCAGCGTGCTGCTGCTCGACCGGCGCGGCTGGCGTCGTGACGAGCCGGGACAGGGCGGCGTTCAGGCGTTGTTCGAACGGGTCGCCGGCCGGGGTCAGGTCCTCACGGTTCACCTTGATCCGGGGATCGTGGGGCAGGTCGGGTTCCATGCCGAGCAGATGCTGGCGTCGGTATACCTGCACGACGGCACCGCGAGTCACTGGGCCCAGACGGCCCGCCAGGAACTGCCGCTGGGTGATCTCGAACCGGTCATCGCCTCGGAGATCCTGCGCGATCTGACCGACGTCGTCGCCGCCGGCTAGGGCCTGAATCGACGTGGGAGACGGGCTCCGGCGCACATCCGGACGACACCTGGACCTCGCCTCGCTCCGACCCCCACTCCGATTCAGGCTCTAGGCGGCGCTGGTGGCGCGGTCGGTCACCACGCGTCCGCGACCGGTGTGTTTGCCCTCGTAAAGGAGGCGATCGGCGTGTTCGAGCAGTTCCTGGGCGGTCTGCCGGCCGTCCCACGGGGTCAGCCCGGCAGAGAACGTCTGGCCGTTTGGGGTGAGCGCCTGCAACCGTTCCATCAGCAGCGCCGCCTCGGCGACGGTCCGGCCGGTCAGCAGCACACAGAACTCCTCACCGCCGTACCGGGCCAGCAGATCTCCGTCACGCAGACCGGTGGACCAGGCCGTGGCCGCGCCGCTGAGCAGGTCGTCACCGGCCCGGTGCCCGTGCGTGTCGTTGAACCGCTTGAAGTGATCGAGATCCAGCAGTGCCACCACCAGCGGTTCGCCGGTGCGGGCGGCCCGCGCCATGGCGCCGGCCAGGGCGTCGTCCCAGCGGCGGCGGTTCGCGACACCGGTCAGCGGATCCTGGTTGACCAGGACCGACAGCCGGCGGGCCTGATGCTCCACCCGTATCACGAGACCGGCCATCCGAGCGCTCACCAGCAGGAACAACACGATCGAGCCGACGCCGAGGGGCAGCCAGTTCTGGGCGATCCGGCCGGTCGCACCCTGGTAGATACTCACCGCGGGGGCCAGCAGGATCGCGACCGTCAGCAGCGCCAGGCGCGGGCGTACGAACGCCGGAGGGTGCTCCAGTGGCACGGTGAGCTGCCGCATCGACGGGTGCAGCGTCGCCGCCGCGACGAACGCGTTACCCAGCACCAGCGCCGTGTCGGCGAGGTCACCCGGCCGGAACGGCATCGTCATGATCAGCACGTCGGAGAAGCCGGTCAGGGCCAGCGCGCCCAGCAGCAGCCGATAACTGACCGTCCGTGCGCCGGGCGTGGTGACCAGCAGCGAGATCAGCATGAACAGGGCGATGTCGCCGGCCGCGATCACCAGCTGCGTCCACGGCAGCGCGACCTCCTCGGCGATCAGTGCCCAGAACAGCAGAGCCAGGCTCGTCGCCACGATGCCGGCGTCGATGCCGGCAGTCCGGTCGTGCGAGCGGACCCGCCCCCGGATCAGGCCGATCAGGGCGTGGCAGAGCAGTGGATAACCGACGAGCAGCAGCAGCGTGCTGAGGTGTGTCCACGGCGCACCGAGCGTGGTCCGGTCGATCACCGTGCCGATCAGCCACACGCCGAGCCCGGCTGCGAACGTGTACCAGGTCGACGGCTGGTCCGGCCGGTAACGGCGGATCGCGGCCAGCACGATCGTGATGCAGGTCAGGCCGTCGACGGCATAGGCGATGGGATGCCACCAGCCGCCGGCGGGCAGCATCGCGTACACGCCGGCGGCCACGGCACCGAGCACGAGGCAGAGCTGCCACCCCGGGATCGCGCGTCGTTTCGGCACGCCCGCCCATCGGCGGCCACCCGGGCCACCTGAGGGAAGGCGGGCGTGATCGCTCTCGCTGAGGCGCCGGTCGGGACGGTTCTCAACGCCGCCGGACTCGAACCGGAACGTGGTCAGCCCGCGAAGCAGGCGTCGACCACGGCGGGGTCCATCTCCGCCAGGGTAGAAGGCTGCCAGCGCGGGCGCCGGTCCTTGTCGATGATCTGTGCACGGATGCCTTCGGCCAGGTCGGGCAGTCGTAGGAGGGCTGCCGACAGGCGGTACTCCTGGTCGAGTGCCTCTTGGAGGCCGGGCAGCCGGGACGCGGATCGCACCGAGCGCAATGCCACGACCAGCGACGTGGGTGACTTGGTGGCGACCTCCTTGGCCGCGGCCTGCGCGTCCGGCGACGGATGCCGGGCGAGGCGGTCGATGATCGCCTCGACGTCGTCGCCCGCGTAGCACTCGTCGATCCACGTGCGGGCCGCGTCCAGAACGCCCGGTGGCGGCTTCACCGCGAGCGACGCCGCCACCTGTCCGGCGCGCGACTCGGTGGCGGCGTCACGACCGGCCGGAAGTGCCGTGCCGTCGCAGGCGGTTGGTGCTGGCGATTTTGTACCGGTCAGGGCCTTGACGAGGTCCGAGAGACGGTCGGCGGCCATGAAGTGGTCGGCCAGACCGGCGGTGATCGCGTCGGCCGCGCCGATGCTCCCGCCGGTGAGGGCGAGGTGGGTGCCGATCTCGCCCGGCGCGTGGGCGAGCAGCCACGATCCGCCCACGTCCGGATGGAAGCCGATGCCGACCTCCGGCATGGCGAGACGGGACCGCTCGGTCACGATGCGGACCGACGCATGCGCGGAGACGCCGATGCCGCCACCCATGACCAGTCCGTCCATCCAGGTGACGATCGGCTTCGGGTAGGTGGCGATGTCGGCGTTGAGCCGGTACTCCTCGGCCCAGAAGTCCAGTGATCCCGTGCCGCCGGACACGGCATCCGCGTGCATGGCCCGCAGGTCGCCGCCGGCACAGAGACCGCGCGGTCCGGCTCCGTCGATCAGAACCGTGTGCACGGTGTCCGACTCTGCCCAGTCCGCCAGCGTACGGCGAAGGATGCCGACCATCTCGGCGGTCAATGCGTTGATCGCGGCCGGCCGGTTGAGGGTCAGCCGGCCGAGGCCGTCGGTCACCCGGGCGATCACGGGCGGTTCACTCACGCTGATCCTCCCGACGGTTCCGCGGCGGATGCGGCGGCTCCGGGCACTCTACGGCCCACCGGCAATCTTGCCGGTTCGAGCTGCGACGCGGCGGGAAGGTGCCCCGGAAAGGACGACGCCGCGGTGGCTGAGCACGGTCCGGTCGTATCCATGATTCGCAGAATGTAGTCAAAGCCTGCCGGATTCGTGCGCCCGCTATAGCCTGGCGACGGCGGAATGTGAAGCGGCGGACTGTGAGGACCGGGGTGCCCGACCGCGTGGCGTTGAGTGCTGTGCACGAGGCCGCGATCGAGCATGCCTATCGATTGATCGAGACGGCGCAGGGACACAACGACCCGGCCGCGGTCGACCGGGCCGAGCGGGAGGCGACGGCGCACGGCTGGACGGACGTCCGCCTGCTGATCCACATGACCCGGTCGCTGGCCTGCCTGGAGGACGGCCTCGACGACACCGCGCACGTCGAGGCGATGGTCGACGGGGCGGTGGTGCTCGGCGACCCGGCGATGCTGGCTCTCGCGGTGGCGCTCAAGGCGTTGCGCTGCGCGGGCCGCCGGCGGACCGCGACGACGGGGGAGTCGGCTGCATCGCTTCTGGTACAGGCGGTGGTGCTGCTCGACGAGGCGGACCGGACGGTGCCGGTGGTGCACCGGGCGGCGGCGCTGATCGAGGTCGCCTGCGTGGCCCACGAGCTGGGCTTCTGGGAGCTCGCCCTGGAGTACTACGAGCTGACCGAGAAGACCCTCGCCGAGCCGGGGGATCGCTGGGGGGAGACGATCCGCCGGCAGGCACGGGTCGTGTCGATCAACTCGTTCGACCTGGCACTGGACTGGGCCAGCTGCCTGGTGGCGATCGGCGAGTGGGACGCGGCGGCCGGCCGGGCGGGCACGGCGCTGGTCACCGGTGATCCGACTGACGCGGACTGGCCGCCGGTCTGGGTCGAGGAGGTGCACGGGATGCGGCATCTGCTGTCCGCGATCGCCGGAGGGATCCGCACGCCGGCCGAGGGCCGCGTCGCCGCGCTGGGCGGGGCGATCGCGGCGGCCCGCGCCGGTGACGCCGAGCTGGCGGCGGCGCTGGCCGAGGAGGCCGGCGAGGACCTGGGCGTTCCGGTGCCGACCGGGACCAAGCTGCTGCGCATGTGCATCGCGGCGAAAGGGCCGGGGGCGAACAAGGCCGCCATCCGGTACGGCGACGAACTGGCCACCCTGCGCTGGAACGACCGCCTGGACCGGATGTCCGGCATGCGCGACGCCATCGCCGTGGAGCGCCGCCGCCGCGACCACGAGCAGCTGCGTAAGGAACTCGTGGTGGACGAGCTGACCGGTCTGGCGAACCGGCGCGGCTACCAGGCTTACCTGGCGGCGCTCGACGAGCACCGGGGAAGCAGGCCGGGCGAGATCGACGACCGGGGCGACGAGTCGGCGTACGCCGTCATGATGATCGACGTCGATCACTTCAAGGCTGTCAACGACGGGTTCGGTCACGACGTCGGTGACCTGGTGCTGGCCCGCCTCGGGCAGATCCTCGCGGTGCACGTACGCCAGATCGACCTGGCGGCCCGGCTCGGCGGTGACGAGTTCGTGGTGATCCTCGCGGACGTGCACACCGGTGTCCCCGCGGCGCGGGCGCAGCAGATCCTCGACGCTGTCCGGTCGCATCCCTGGGACGAGCTGGCGGCCGGGCTGACGGTGTCGGTGAGCATCGGCGTGCATCACGGCAGCCGGGGCGAGCTGCCGTCGCTGCTGTCCGACGCCGACCGCAGTCTCTACCAGGCGAAGCACGACGGCCGCGGCCGCGTGTGGGCAAATTGACCAGCCTTCGACGGTACCGACCAGTAGATCTGAGCAATCTGCCCGGCAGAAAACGCGCTTGTTGTGCAGTGACCCGCGTCTCGTAAAGCTGGGGGCATCAGCAGGGCCTGAAGGGAGCACCGATGTCCGTCAACGACACGCTGACCAGCGAGGAACGACTCGCGGAGCTTGATCTCGACACCCTCAAGCAGCTCGTGGGTCTGGTCGAGTACGACTCCGCCGGTGACCCGTTCCCCGTCACCGGATGGGACGCGATCGTGTGGGCGGTCGGCAACGCGACCCAGACCGCGCACTTCTTCCGCTCCGCGTTCGGGATGGAGCTGATCGCCTACTCCGGCCCGGAGACCGGCAACCGCGACCACATGTCGTACGTGCTGAAGAGCGGCGCCATCAGGTTCGTCATCAACGGTGGCGTGGACCCGGACAGCCCGGTCATCGCGCACCACGCCGTGCACGGCGACGGCATCACCGACATCGCCCTGACCGTCCCGGACGTGGACAAGTGCATCGAGCACGCCCGCGCCCAGGGCGCCAAGATCCTCACCGAGCCGCACGACGTCTCCGACGAGTACGGCACGGTCCGGATCGCCGCGATCGCCGCCTACGGCGACACCCGGCACACCCTGGTCAACCGGGATCACTACACGGGTCCGTACCTGCCCGGCTATGTCGCCCGGACCACGACGCACCAGAAGCGTCCCGGCGCCCCGAAGCGGATCTTCCAGGCTCTGGACCACATCGTCGGCAACGTCGAGCTCGGCGCCATGGACGAGTGGGTCGACTTCTACAACCGGGTCATGGGCTTCACGAACATGGCCGAGTTCATCGGCGACGACATCGCGACCGACTACTCGGCGCTGATGAGCAAGGTCGTCGCGTCCGGCAACCACCGGGTCAAGTTCCCGCTCAACGAGCCGGCGATCGGCAAGAAGAAGTCCCAGATCGACGAGTACCTGGAGTTCTACCGCGGGCCCGGCGCGCAGCACCTGGCGCTGGCCACCAACGACATCCTGCGGGCCGTCGACGCGCTGGTCGAGGAGGGTGTCGAGTTCCTGGCGACGCCGGACTCCTACTACTCCGACCCGGAGCTGCGCGCCCGGATCGGCGAGGTCAGGGTGCCGATCGAGGAGCTGCAGAAGCGCGGCATCCTGGTCGACCGCGACGAGGACGGCTATCTGCTGCAGATCTTCACCAAGCCGATCGGTGACCGGCCTACCGTGTTCTTCGAGCTGATCGAGCGGCACGGGTCGCTCGGGTTCGGCAAGGGCAACTTCAAGGCCCTGTTCGAGGCCATCGAACGGGAACAGGCCAAGCGCGGGAATTTCTGATGGCTCACTACCAGACGGCGGGGAGCGTGCCGCCGAAGCGGCACACCCAGCACCGGGCTCCGGACGGGAAGCTGTACTACGAGGAGCTGATGGGGGAGGAGGGCTTCTCCTCCGACTCGTCGCTGCTCTATCACCGGCACGTGCCGTCGGCGGTCGCCGGCGCCCGGATCTGGCAGCTGCCCGACCAGACGACCGAGGCCAACCAGCCGCTGCTGCCCCGGCACCTGCGTCTGCACGAGCTCTTCGACGGTGAGGAGTGGAAGTCGTGCGACGCGGTCCGGGACCGGCGGCTGATCCTCGGCAACGCCGACGTGCGGATCGGGTACGTCGTGGCGGGCACCGCCTCGCCGCTGTACCGCAACGCGACCGGTGACGAGTGCGTCTACGTCGAGGCCGGGGCCGGCACGGTCGAGACCGTCTTCGGCGACCTCGAAGTGGGACACGGCGACTACGTGATCCTGCCCCGGGCCACGACGCACCGGTGGGTGCCGTCCGGGGACGCGCCGCTGCGGCTCTACACGATCGAGGCGAACAGCCACATCGCGCCGCCGAAGCGCTACCTGTCGCGGTACGGGCAGTTCCTCGAACACTCGCCGTACTGCGAACGCGATCTGCGTACACCCGGCGCCCCTCATGTCGTCGAAGGGGAGAACGTCGAGCTCTACATCAAGCATCGGGGCGACGGGCCGGGCGGACTGGCCGGGACCGTGCACCTCCTGCCGCACCACCCGTTCGACGTGGTCGGCTGGGACGGATGCCTGTACCCGTACGCGTTCAACATCGCCGACTTCGAGCCGATCACCGGGCGCGTCCACCAGCCGCCGCCGGTGCACCAGGTCTTCGAAGCCAACAACTTCGTGATCTGCAACTTCGTGCCCCGCAAGGTCGACTACCACCCGCTCGCCGTGCCGGTGCCGTACTACCACTCGAACGTCGACAGCGACGAGGTCATGTTCTACGTCGGTGGCGACTACGAGGCCCGTAAGGGCTCCGGCATCAACGTCGGATCGGTGTCGCTGCACCCCGGCGGGCACTCGCACGGGCCGCAGCCGGGCGCCATCGAGGGCAGCCTCGGCGCGGAACGGTTCGACGAGCTGGCGGTCATGGTCGACACGTTCCGGCCGCTCGGGCTCGGCGAGGCCGGGCGCGTCTGCGACGACGGCGTCTACGCCTGGACCTGGGCGCGGAACTCGTGAACCCGTTGTTCGCGGGGCTCTTCGACGACGCGGCGATCTTCCCGCCGGGCAACACACCGATGGACGTGGCCGTTTCTGCCCACCGGGAGCGGCAGGGTTCGCCGCTCGTCGGGCCGTTCGTCTGCTCGCTCGCACGTTTCGGCGATCTGGCCGGGGCAGCGGCCGGCGGGCCCGTCGTGAAGGTCTCGCTGGTGCTTCCCGGGCCGGTTTCCGAGATCCCGGCCGCTGACGGTCTGGACGTCGTGGCGCTGGAGGGCCCATCGCTCACCGCCCACGGCACCCTTCCCGTATATACCGAAATCTCCTGCCGGGAGATCACCGCGGCACGCGTCGCGGTTCTGCGGGAGTCCGGGTTGCGATTGAAGATCAGGACCGGTGGCGTACGGGCGGACGCGTTCCCGGACGAGTCGGAACTGGCCGGTGCCCTCTGGGCGGCGGTGCGCGGCGGCCTCGCGTTCAAACTGACCGCCGGCCTGCACGACCCGATCCGCCACCGCGACCCGGTGACCGGTTTCGAGCACCACGGTTTCCTCAACGTGCTGCTCGCGACCGCCCGTGCCCTGCAGGGTTACGAGATCGAGCGGGCGCTGGCCGACCAGGACGGCGAACGTGTGGCGGCGGCCGTCGCCGCGATCGACGAGGTCCTGGTCAAGGCGGTCCGGCACCACTTCATCAGCTTCGGCACGTGCAGCATCGACGAGCCGGTCGCCGGCCTGCGACAGTTCCGACTCCTGGAGGATCCGCGTTGACCTGGCTCGACATCCCGGCCGGCCACCCGTTCGGCATCACGACCCTGCCCTACGGCGTGTTCAGCACCGCCGCCGACGCGCACCCGCGTGCCGGTGTCGCGATCGGTGAGCATGTCATCGACCTCCCGGCCGCGGTCCGCCGGCTCGCGCCGGAGCTGGCCGCCGCCGTCGCCGGGCCGAACCTGGACGCGCTGCTCGCCTCCGGACCGGGCGTCTGGCAGGCGCTGCGCGCGCAGGTGACCACGTGGTTGACCGACGAGGTGTACCGCGACCTGCTCTCCGGCCACCTGGTTCCGGCCGCCGACGCGATCATGCACCTGCCGTTCACGGTCGCCGACTACGTCGACTTCTACGCCTCCGAACAGCACGCCACCAACCTGGGGAAGATGTTCCGGCCCGGCCAGGACCCGCTCACCCCGAACTGGAAGCACCTGCCGATCGGCTACCACGGCCGCGCCGGGACCGTCGTCGTCTCCGGCACGGAGGTGGCCCGCCCGTCCGGCCAGCGGCGCACCCCCGACGGCGAGATCACCTTCGGCGCGTCGCAGCGGCTCGACATCGAGGCAGAGCTCGGCTACGTCGTCGGCACGCCCTCCCGGCTCGGCGAACCGGTCGCGCTCGACGCGTTCCCCGATCACGTGTTCGGGGTGTGCCTGGTCAACGACTGGTCCGCGCGGGACATCCAGGCCTGGGAGTACGTTCCACTCGGCCCGTTCCTCGGCAAGAGCTTCGCCACCTCGATCTCGCCGTGGATCGTGCCCCTGGCGGCGCTCGGCCACGCCCGCGTGTCGCCGCCGGAGCGGACCGTGCCGCTGCTGCCGTACCTCGACGACGAGAAGGCGCAGCCGTGGGGCCTCGACGTCCGCTTCGAGATCCGGCTCAACGGACACGTCGTGTCGAACCCGTCGTTCACCGGCATGTACTGGACCGGCGCGCAGATGCTCGCGCACATGACGATCAACGGCGCGTCCCTGCGTACCGGCGACCTGTTCGCCTCCGGCACCGTCAGCGGCGGCTCACCCGGCTGCCTCATCGAGCTGACCTGGAACGGACAACAGCCGCTGACCCTGCCCGACGGGTCGGAACGCACCTTCCTCGCGGACGGGGACGAAGTGGTGATCACCGCGACTGCGCCAGGTCCGAACGGGACAGTCGTCGGGCTCGGTGAGGTGCGCGGCCGGATCCGATCAGCTTCTGTCGGATAGACGATCAGATCAATGCCGTCCCGGGTTGATCCGTCCCGGCCCGGTTCCCGTGTCATGTCGCGGAGGTGGGCAGCTCCGCCCACCCGAGCAGGCAGGGGAAGCTCATGCTCACGAACCGTTCCCGTATCCGTACGCTCGCGGCCGCCGGAATCGCCACGGCGGCCACCGCGGTCGTCACCGTCACCGGCGCAGCGCCGGCGCAGGCCGGGGTGCACGAGGACAGCCGCCCCGGCGCACGGCCGGTGTCCGTCCCGCTGATCCCGGCGGAGATCAAGCCGCCGAAGGGGTCCAAGCTGGTCGGCGCCTACATCGTCACGAGCGGCACGCAGACGTACACGTGTGTGGTGCCCGCCGGGGCCACCACCGGAGCGTTCACCGGCGGCTCGGTGCCGGAGGCGCAGCTCATCGGCACCGGCGGCCGCATCCATCACTTCGGCGGCCCGAGCTGGCAGTCGGTCCGCGACGGCTCCCTGGTGACCGCGTCCCGGGCCGCGGGCTCTCCGGTCGACGGCGCCATCCCGGAGCTGCTGCTGAAGGTCGAGACCCACTCCGGCAAGGGCGTCCTGAGCCGCGCCGACTTCATCAACCGTCTGCGCACGTCCGGCGGCGTGGCCCCGACCGGCAGCTGCACCGCGGGCCAGACCGCATCGGTGCCGTACGGCTCGATCTACGTCTTCTGGGACGCCCCCGCGGCCTGATCCACCCGCCACCGCCGTCCCCAGCAGCCCGCCGATCCAGCCGGCCGACGTCCCTTCCACGATTACGGGACGTCCGTCGCCGCCCCGGCGGGCTGTTGGCTGGACAGCCACATCGGCCCGCCGACAGTCCGGCAGCCTGGCCGGGCTGGCGGGTTGGCCGGGCTGGCGGCTTGGCCGGACCGGCGGCTTGGCGGGGCTGGCGGGTTTGTCGGACCGGCGGCTTGAACGGACTGCAGCTTGGCCGGGCTGACACTCTGATCGGGTCGGTTGCTTGCTGGCCGGGCTGACACTCTGATCGGGTCGGTAGCCTGCTGGCTGGGCTGACGGTCTGTTCGCCCCGGCAATGCTGCCAGACATCCAGAGGCTTGACGGGACGCCCGCCGCCCGATCGATCGGCACTCCGATCGGATGCTCCGCAGACTGGATCGGACATCCACTGACCTGACTGACGGCATCCGGACGCCGGGCCACGATGCCGGGAGTCTCCGCCAGCCGTGGCCCTCCACCCCACGATGCCGGGAGTCTCGGCCAGCCGTGGCCCTCCACCCCACGACGCCGGGCCACGATGCCCGGAGTCTCCGCCAGCCGTGGCCCTCCACCTCACGACGCCATGGCCGCCGATGCCCCGGCATGCCGCAGACGGTCCGGCCCGGCGTTCTCGAGACAGTCCGACCTTGCGTTCTCGAGACAGTCCCGCAAGCACGACCGGCACCGATGAACGCCTGATGGCGGATCGGCCAATTCGCAGGACGCGAATCTTTGCAGCCCCCGGCATTCCCGGATTCGAGGAGGCTTGGAGCATGACGCGGACCGGGCGACGGAAGAAAGATTGGTCACAAGAAACATGCTGTCAACGAGCCGATCATCCAAATAATGGCAGATGCTATAAGCATGAATCAACTCTTACCGGCTGCAGTAACGTCTTTAACCGCGCGGTGCTCGACGCGAACCAGAACATTCTCGCCGGTCTCGAGTGCAACCATGACCACCGCCTCACGACGACCACATAATCCAAGAAACCCGCCAAATTACGAGCGGCCTCGGAAACCATTCCGCAAACGCACCGGTGGCGCGAGGCGAAGGTTGAGAGGCGGCGCGTGATGTGGACGCAGAGTATGCCCGCCGGGAGGGTATGGCCCGGCGGCACCACCGGAACGACACGCGATACAGCTACCCGGCATGTCACCCGCGATATCGACGCAGTGTCTGCTGGCTGAAGCACGGCACTCCCGATCCGCAGTGCGGGCGGTACGTGTGCTGCTCGGGCTGCGGGAGTCCGAGGCCGTTGCAGGTGGCTGGGATGCGTGGGATGCGTGGGGTGTGCTGCGGGCGGCCTGCGTGTTGGGTGGGCTGGGTGGGTCTGGGGCCGCGGCGCGGGTGTGTGTGCTGCTCGGGCTGGGGGTCCGAGGCCGCGTTGCAGGTGGCTGGGATGCGTGGGTGCCCGGGTGCGCTGCGGGAGGCCTGCGTGCTGGCTCGAGTGCGGGAGTCTGGGGCGTCGGCGTCGGCGTCGGCGTCGGCGGTGTGTGTGCTGGTGGGGGTGTAGGCGCCTGGGGCGGTGGCGCGGGCGGTGTGTGTGCTGGTGGGGGTGTAGGCGCCTGGGGCGGCGGCGTAGGCGGTGTGTGTGCTGGTGGGGGTGTAGGCGCCTGGGGCGGCGGCGCGGGCGGTGTGTGTGCTGGTGGGGGTGCGGGCGTTCGGGGGTGCGGTGCCGATGACGTGTGTGCTGACTGCGGTGCGAGTGTGGGTGAATGCGGGTCAGCGGACCGCGTGGACCTCGTGTGTGATGTCTCAGCCGCGGTGATTGTCGGCCGTGGGCCTGCGGCCGAAGGCGATGTGGCCGGTGTGGCTGTGCGCGCCTGACCCTCGCCGGCGGAACCGGAAGCCCCGCCGTGCCTATTGCGGCGAAGCTTTTCCGCATGGCGTCGCCGCAAGCCCCAGGCGCGATGTCTCTCATGCTCCCGGCGGAATTCATCGCGGGCAGGAGAATAGCCGCGAGAAATGGTCCGGTCGCGCATCGACGCAATCTCGGACCTGCTGAATAACGATGCCTGGCCCATAACGAAATTCTTCCCCATCCGCATCGCGAACTGTAAGCGGATGATCATGCCAACCTCGACCCCGAGTTCCGGGAAATCGGACCCAGAAGGGAGTCGACGGCCGTTTGCTCTCAAGCAGTTTGTTCGTCCGAGTTCCAACGGTGCCCGGCGAGGCTTGGTCGAATTCGACGTTGGGAACGCAGTCGTCGATCCTGTGTGACTCCCACCTGCCGCTCACCGCGGCGCGGAGCGGCTCGGGAAGTGGTGCGGCTGGGGAAGTGGTGCGGCTGGGGAAGTGGTGCGGCTGGGGAAGTGGTGCGGCTGGGGAAGTGGTGCGGCTGGGGAAGTGGTGCGGCTGGGGAAGTGGTGCGGCTGGGGAAGTGGTGCGGCTGGGGAAGTGGTGCGGCTGGGGAAGTGGTGCGGCTGGGGAAGTGGAGCGGCTCGGGAAGTGGAGCGGCTCGGGAAGTGGAGCGGCTCGGGAAGAGGAATTGTCCAATAAGCAAGGTATGTCAAGACCAAAGCAGCATCGTCTTCCGGCCGCACCACGTCGCAGCGTGGTGGTCTGTGCCCACCGGCGCCGCGGGTCGCCACACTGCCGCAGGACACCGCCCGGCGGGCCGGTCGGTGGGCCGGTCGGTGGGCCGCTCCGGGGCGGGCTGTCAGGGGCGCAGTACGTGGTACTCCTCGCTGTCGAACCGGAGCGTCACCCGGGGCACGTGGAAGCTGAACGGCTCGGCGTCCCCGACGATCGCCCTCGCCGAACGGGATCGGACCGAGCCGGCCAGTGGGTGGCAGTCGGCGGGGGTGAGGCCGAGCCGGATCTCCTGGCGGGTGATCCTGCGGTGCCACGGCTGCACCGACAGCGCACGGTCCTGGTGCACCACGTATCTCAGCATGTCCTGGTAGGTCCCGAAGGCGGACCGCCACGGGCCGCCTGCCGGCTCCGGCGCGAACGTCAGCACCGCGTCGGCGTCGGGAGCGCTGCCGATTCCGGGGTCCAGCCGCAGCCGCACGGTGGCCTCGTCCGCCCGCTCCACGGCGGCGCGGCGCAGAAGGTGCATGGGCAACGCCTCACAGAACAGCCGTCCGCCGAGGGCGTGGGCCGCACGGTCCACGGCGGTGGTGACGAAGTGCACGCCGTCGTGGCCGGTGTGCGGATCGTGGACGTAGATGCGCCAGTTGGTCTGCACGGGTGACGGCAGGATTCTCCTGAGCCGTCCCAGAATCGGCGGGCCGAGATGTCCGTGGCGGTAGGTGAGGAAGGTGAAGACGGCCTGTTCACCGTCCGGACCGATCCGCTGCAGTCGCAGGCCCTCCGGCACGAGCGGGAGCAAACGGGCGGCCGGCACGAGGTAGTTGACGTACACCACGTCGGTGATGTCACTGACCATCGGCGGAACGGGAAGCGCCTCGGCCGCGGCCCGGGCGGCCCGGCTGTTGGCGAGCGCCTGCAGAGGTCTGGCCGCCAAGCTGTCGGCGAGCGCCTGCAGAGGTCTGGCCGCCAAGCTGTCGGCGAGCGCCTGCAGAGGTCCGGCCGTCGGGCTGTCGGCGAGCGCCTGCAGGGGTCCGGCCGCCGGGCTGCCGGGATGCACCCAGTCGGCGTACCGTCCGTGTGCCGTCCGTGGCCGTCTCCGGCGTAGCAACACCTCGGCAGTCACGGCGAGTCCCACCACACCGGCCGCGGCCGCCGTCCTGCGTACTCTCACCGGCAGATTGTCCTTCAGTACCGCAACCTCAGGACTGGGATCGCACCGGGACGGTGGGGCCGCCGAGAGCGCGGACACGGGTGACGAGGGCGGCGGTGAACGGCTGCTGCGAGAACCGGCCCCAGCCGCCGCTGTGGCGGTGGGCGCGGACCTCCAGGAACAGGCAGGCGCGCAGCACGTCGATGTCGTCGCCGGGGTCGCCGGTGCGTTCCCACCGGTCGCGGGTCCGCTCGTGCAGCTCGGACAGGTCGGGGTGCAGGCGGTAGCCGTCGTAGGTGTGGGCGAACTCGATGAACTCCTGCTCGCCGGCGTCGGCAGCCGGGACCCGTACCCGATCCATGTTTTGCACTTTAAAGGCCGGGCGAGGCCTGAGCCCCGCCCGGCGCTCGAATCACTGCTGGGCGCCGCTCCAGACGAACGTCCTGGCCGGTACGGCCGCCGCGCTCGCGAAGTTCGCGTTGACGGTGGACGCCTCACGCGTGTTCGGGTTCGGGTTGGTGCAGCTCACCGGCGCGCTGCTGCCGGACATCAGGTCGGTGCACAGCCCGGTCCGCCGGTCCGGCAGGCCGAGCAGGTGACCGAACTCGTGCGCGGCGATCCGCGGCTGGTAGTAGCCCTGGTTGACGGCCTGCCGGCCCATGTACCACGAGCCGTTGCCCAGTGAGCTGGTGTAGGCGCGCGGCCAGCCGTTGTCGGCGTACACCCGGATGTTGGGGGTCCGGCCGGCGGTGACCGGCTGCAGGCGCACGTTGGTGACGCGGCTGTTCCAGATCTGGGCGCCCTGGTCCACGACGGACTTGAACTCCTGCGCCTGGCTGGCGTCGTAGTAAAGGATGCGCGGCGCGGCGGTGGCGGGCGCGGCGGTGACCGCTTGCACGCCTCCGAGCGCCAGCACGGCGAAGACGGCCGCCGCGATCTTGCGGATCAGCATGGCTTCCTCCGGGGAACGGGGGTAGGGACAACCCTTTATATCGAGAAATGTCGATGACTGCGGCATATCGGTTGAGCCCTCTGCCTCACGTGATGCCACAGAAGACGATCAAGCGGGTACGGTGCCCCGGTGGAAACCCAGATGCCGCCGCCACAGTGGAACGGCAAGACCAACGGCTTCTCGATCGCGTCGCTGTCGCTCGCCCTGCTCTGCCTCGGCGGAGGCATTCTCAGCATCGTGTTCGGGATCATCGGCCTCGTGCAGAGCCGCCGCAACGGCGACAAGCGCGGCAAGGTCTTCGCGATCGCCGGCCTGACCATCAGCGGACTCGTCCTGGCCGTCATCGTGGGTGCCATCGTCGTCGCGGTGGTCCGCGACGCCGCCGACGGGCCGGACCGCGACGCGAACGGCGCCATCCGCGGCGAGCGCTCCATCTCACTGCGGGAGCTGCAGGCCGGCGACTGTGCGAAGGACCTTGAGGAGCAGACCGGCAACTACATCGACGTGCTGCCCTGCACGTCGCCGCACAGCAGCGAGGTGGTCGGCGTCTTCGACCTGCCGGCGGACACAGCCGACAAGGCCGCCGCCGCGGACGCCGGCTGCGAGCAGCGGTTCGAGCAGTACGCCGGGAAGAAGCGGGAGGTCGGCGACCCCTTCATCGTCTTCACCGCCCGTCTGGAGGAGATCGGCGTGACCGGCGATCCCGGCGTGCTCTGCTTCGCCCATCAGGTCACCGGCACCGTCACCGGTTCGGTCAAGCGCTAGATTCGGCGGATGCCGGAACGCAAGGTCGACGTCCTGGTGGTGCGGTGGTACGAGCGGGCCGCCGGTGCCAGCGGCATCGCCGGCCGCTGGCTGGCCGCCGCCCGTGAGCACCTGCCCGAGGCGATGCCGCGCCGGTTCGGTGACGTGGAACCGCTGCGCGGCCGCCTCGACCGCGACGGCGAGGACGGCTTCCGCCAGGCCCACGAGCGGGCCGAACCGCTGCTGCACCTGGCCGGGACCGCACCCGTCTACAGCGCCTCACTGGCGGCGAATCATCCGGACTGGTTCGGGCCGACCGTCGCGCACTCGCTGAGCGCCGTCCTCGAACCGGGCGACGAGCGGGTGCGCCGGTTCGCGCTCGCGCTGACCTGCCCGGCGACGATCTACGTGTCGGCGTCCGTCGAGGGCGGTCAGACGCTCGACCGGGGGCAGCTGTGGGGGCCCGGCGACCGGCCCGCCGAACCGTTCCTCGCCGGGCTGGGGCAGTGGCTCGGACTGCCACCGGAGCCGCCACACTGGTGCTGGTTCGGCCCGGAATACCTCCGCCTCCTCGGCCGCGGCGTGCCCGGTGAGAAGGTCGGCGGCGGTCTGCTGTGGACGGGCGGGGCGTGGGCCGGTGAGAGTCTGCGGGCCCGACTGGACGAACGGGAACCCTCACACAGGTTCGCCGTCCGGCGGCCGGGAGGACTGCGACCGTCCATCTGGCGCAGAATGTTCTCCAGTTAACTACACCGTCGTCGATAGCCTGCTGGCATGTGGTGGCGGTCGCGGCGGCGAAGACTCGGGGGCATGAAACGCCTCGTCGCCACCGTTCGGTGCATCGTCCTCCTCCTGCTGGCGGTGGCCGGTTGGGCGTACGCCCTCGTTCTCTTGATCGCCCTGACCCTGGTGATCCCGTTTCCGGCCGCCTCGGCGGGCCGGGTGCGGCTCGCCGATCTGGGGCGCCGCCTGGCCCGCGACTGGGCCGGCGCCGGGCTGCCCGACCTCCCGCGCACGCCGCCGCCGGTCCCGCAACGCCGCGACGACGGCTGGTACTCCTACGGTGGCACCCTCTACCGGTCGCCGAGGATCCCGGCCTGGATGTCCCGGATCGATCACTACAGCGACGATCCGGAAGCCGTCCGGGAGTGGCGCTGGCTGGCCCTCACGCCGGTCACCGGCGGGCTCGCCCTCCTGCTCCCGCCGGCGCTGATCGTCCTGGGCGCTGTCGCGGCGGCCACGCGGCCATGGGGGCTGCTCGCGGCTGCTGCGGCGGTCATCGCGGCGTTGCTGGTCGCCCCGAGATCATTGCGATGGTACGGCCGGAGCACCCGGATGATGCTGCTGCCGAGTGACCGCGCACCGCGCCCGGCAGGCCGGATCAGCCGTGCCTGGACCGCGACCTGGCAGCTCGCCGGACTGGCAGGGCTCTCGCTGGCCGCCTTCGGCGCGGCCGCGCTCAGCCTCGTCGCCATCCTGCTGTCGTGGGGCGGCCTGCTGCCGATGGTCACCACGACGACCCGGCCGCTGACCGGAATCTATCGCAGCCGCGCCCGGCAGTGGTTCGGTGTGGACCTGCCCAGCCCGTACCGTCCGCTCCCGCCGCCACCCCAGCCGGAGGCGGACGGCTCCTACCGGGTCGGCCGCGGCCTCTACGACGATCGGGACGTCGCGATCAGCATGCAGCGGTACGGCTGGGCCGGCCGCGACCCGGCCACCTGGCGCGACCTGATCTGGGCGTTCGGCGCGGCCGTACTGGCGCCGCTGTCGTTCCTGCCGTCGATCCTGGTCGCCCTCGGCTTTTTCGGCCTCACCTGGCAGCCGCTGTCGTGGGCGCCGTGGGGCGTGCCGATCGGCCTGTTCACCGGCGAGTGGATCACCCCGTTCTACCTCTGGTACGGCCTGGAGCACGTGCACGTCGTCCCCGCCTGGATCCCGGACTGGACCAGCCTGCTCACCGGCCTCGTCATCGCCCTGCTCGGACTCCTGCTGGCCGCCCCGCTGGCCCGCCTGCACCTCTGGTGGGACCGGGCCATGCTCGGGCCGACCGCCGCCGCCGTCCTGGCCGGCCGGGTCGCCCGCCTGCACACCAGCCGGGCCGTCACCGTCGACGCGGCCGCCGCCGAACTCCGGCGCATCGAGCGCGACCTGCACGACGGCGCGCAGGCGCGGCTCATCGCGGTCGGGCTCGGCCTCGGTGCGGTGGCCCGGCTCATCGACACCGATCCGGTACGGGCCAAGCAGCTGCTCACCCAGGCTCAGGAGACGTCCGCCACGGCCCTTGCGGAACTGCGCGACCTGGTCCGCGGCATCCACCCGCCGGTCCTGGCCGAACGCGGCCTCACCGACGCGGTCCGCGCCATCGCGCTGGACACGCCCCTGCCGGTGACGGTCGACGGCGAGCTGCCCGGACGCCTGGAACCGGCCGTCGAGTCGGCCGTCTACTTCGCCGTCTGCGAGACGCTCGCCAACGCGGCCCGGGTCGCCTCCCACGTGATCCTCACGATGAGCCACCGGGACGGACGGTTGCGTATGGTGGTCACCGACGACGGCCCGGGGGGCGCCGACCCGGCCCGTGGCACCGGACTGGCCGGGATCGAGCGGCGGCTCGGCGCCTTCGACGGCGACCTGACCCTGCACAGCCCGCCCGGCGGGCCGACCGTCGTGATCATGGAGGTGCCGTGCGCGTTGTCCTCGCCGAAGACCTCCACATCCTGAGGGACGGCCTCGCGCTGCTGCTGGAGACGCACGGTTTCACGATCGTCGCGTCGGTCGCCGACGGCCCGTCCCTGCGCGACGCCCTGGCCCGGCACCGTCCGGACGTCGCGGTCGTGGACGTACGCCTGCCGCCGACCCAGACCGACGAGGGCCTGCAGATCGCCCTCGAGGCCCGAGGCGCCCGACCCGGCCTGCCGGTCCTGGTGCTGTCCGCGCACGTCGAGCAGCTGTACGCCCGCGAACTGCTCGCCGACGGCGCCGGAGCGGTCGGCTACCTGCTCAAGGACCGCGTCCTCAACGGCGACCAGTTCGCCGACGCCGTCCGCCGGGTCGCGAACGGCGGCACCGTGATGGACCCGCAGGTGATCGCGAAACTGCTGAACTCCGGCGGCCCCGGGTCCCCGCTCACCGCGCTCACTCCGCGCGAACGCGAGGTGCTGGAACTGATGGCGCAGGGCCGCTCCAACGCGGCGATCGGCCAGCGCCTGTTCCTGAGCGACAGCGCGGTCAGCAAGAACATCGCCGCCATCTTCGGCAAACTGGGCCTGTCCCAGTCCGACGACGACAACCGCCGGGTGATGGCGGTGCTGGCCTTCCTCAACGCCGGTACCTGAACGGGTGAACGCCCCACGGGACGCGACCCTCGACCGGGGCACTGTGGTGCTGTCGGCTACGTGCTGAGAAGGATCGGATCGACGGTCGCGGTGGCGGCCCTGCTGGCGGCGGCGACCACGGGGCCGGTCGCGGCCCGTTCGGCTGCCCCCCAGATCACGCAGCTGACCGCCGGTGGCAACTTCACGTGCGGAGTGGGCAGCGACTTGAAGGGCTACTGCTGGGGCCTCGGCGGCAACGGCCAGCTGGGCAGCGGTGACACCGGGGACCGGTCCCGGCCGCTGGCGGTGAGGGCCCCGGCGGGGGTTACCTTCACCCAGCTCAGCGCGGGCGGTAGCCACACCTGCGGGCTGGCCGGCGACACCCGGATGTACTGCTGGGGCAACGGCCTCTCCGGGCAACTGGGCAACGGCGACACCGGAGTGTGGTCGAGCCCCGTGGCGGTGAACGCCCCGGCCAGGGTGAGCTTCACCTCGCTCACCACCGGCAGCGGCCACTCGTGCGGGTTGGGCAGCGACACCAGGATCTACTGCTGGGGCGGCGGTGAATCCGGCCAGCTCGGCTACGGTGGCACATCAGACCGGGCGGTTCCCGTCGCGGTGAGCAGTCCGGCCGGGGTCACCTTCACCCAGCTCACCTCGGGCAGTAACCATGTCTGCGCATTGGGCCGCAACACCAGGGCCTACTGCTGGGGATATGGCACCCTCGGTCAGCTGGGCGACGGTGTTGTCGAGAACCGGTCGACGCCCGTGACAGTGGACGCTCCGGTCGGATTCACACAGCTCACGGCCAACGGCGCTCACACATGCGGGCTGGGCCTCGACAACAGGGCCTATTGCTGGGGCTACGGTGGCTCCGGTCAACTGGGCACCGGTGACACCGGGGACCGTTCGAGGCCGGCGGCGGTGAACGCCCCGGCCGGAGTCGCGTTCACTCAGCTCGCAGCGGGTTCGGATCACACGTGCGGACTCAGCATCGACACCAGAACCTACTGCTGGGGCAACGGCGGCTTCGGGAAGCTGGGCGACGGTTCCGGCGTCGACCGGTCGGCGCCGGTGGCGGTCAGCGCCCCGCCCGACGTCGTCTTCACCCAGCTCACCGCCGGCTACCACCACACCTGCGGGCTGGGCAGCGACAACCGGGCCTACTGCTGGGGCGCCGGCAACTTCGGTCAGTTGGGCGACGGCGCCACCGGGAACCGGGCGACCCCCGGAGCGGTGCTGCCGCTTCCACTACCGCCGGTCGGCCCGAAACCTCCGACCGTCGTCACCGTGACACCCGGTGACGAGGCGATCGAGGTGTCGTGGACCCGGGGGAATCTCGGTGACGGGTTGCTGAACGACTACATCGCGACCGCGGCCCCGGGTGGAGCCCGCTGCGTCACCAGCACGACGACGTGCGTGATCACCGGCCTGAGCAACGGCACCGCTTACACGGTCACGGTGACCGCCGACACGACCGCGGGAACGGCGACGAGCGCGCCCTCCGAGCCGGTGACCCCACGGCCCACGCCGCCGCCGGACGAGCAGGGCCCGGTCATCACCGTGACTCCGGGCAACCGGACCCTGGTACGCGGCACGCACTTCACCACGACGATCACCGCGTCGGACCCCGCCGGAGTCGACCGGTCCTACCTCGCCGACCCGGACGGCGCGGACCGTCCCCGCTCCTACACCACGGCCAGCGTGCGGAGCGGTGAGGACGGCAACCGGACGGTCACCTGGATCGCGCTGGACACGCTCGGCAATCTGACCAGCGCCGCACGTACCGTGATCGTCGACAACACCCCGCCCAGCGTGGCCCTCGGCAGGACGCCCAAGGACGGTGCCACGGTCGCCAAGGCCACGACGATCACCGCGTCCGCGAGCGACCGAAACGGCATCGCCCGGGTCCAGCTGCTGGTCAACGGCAGAGCGGTGGCCACCGACACCCGGTCCGCGTACACCTTCCGACTGGATCCGGCCCGGTACGGCAAGAGGTTCACCGTGAAGCTCCGCGCCTACGACCGGGCCGGCAACGTCGGGTACAGCGTCCAGCGCACCTACCGCCGGTAGGCGCTCAGCCGGTGGACAGAAGGTGGCTGACCTCGGGCGGGCCGTCGGCCAGGTCCAGGGCCCGCTGCTCGATCGCTCGGTCGGTGCCGGTCAGGCGGCCGGTGTGCTGGCGCAGGTGTTCGTCCCAGCTGGGGACCACGTACGCCTCGACCAGGCGGCCGGGCTGTTCGCCGTCATGGAACAGGCCCCAGCGCTCAGCGCCGGTACGCAACCGGCTGCGGCGTACGCCCGCCATGGCCTCGACGAACGCCGCCTCCCGGTCCGGCCGGACCCGGTAGGCGGCCAGAACCAGCACCGGGCCGCCGTGGTCGTCCGGGTCGATCTCGAGATGGGGTTCCGGCCAGAACACGGCAGGGTCCCGGTCCAGGCCGCTGGTGTCGTGCAGTGGCAGCCGGCGCAGCGTGGCCACCCCGGCCAGCATCAGCACCGCCGCGGCCAGATGCGCCGGCAGCAACCCCCACATGTCCGAGACGACACCCCAGGCCAGGGATCCGGCGGCCTGCGCTCCCGCGAAGACCATCTGGTAGATGGCCAGGCCACGGGCGCGGACCCAGTTCGGCAGGAACAGCTGCATCGCCGCGTTCACACTGGACAGCACCATCACCCACGCGACCCCGGCGGGCAGCAGCACGATCACCACGGCCGCCGTCGACGTCGCCGTCCCGAGCACCGCCAGCACGATGGCGAAGAGCACCCCGGAGATCAGCAGCAGCCGGTTCAGCGACCACCGCGCCCGCAACCGGGGCAGCAGCAGCGCCCCGGCCACCGCGCCCACGCCGACCGCTCCGAGCAGCACGCCGTAACCGCCCGAACCGAGGCCCAGCCCACGGCTCGCGACCAGCGGCAGCAGCGCCCACAGCGCACTGCCGGGCACCAGGAACAGACCGGCACGCAGCAGGATCCGCCGCACCACCGGCGAGTGCCGCACGTAGCGGCCTCCGGACCGGACCGCGGCCGCGAACCGCTCCGGCGTTCCGCCGCCGGTCGGCGCGGCGGGCCGCCAGCGCCACAGCACCAGCGCGAACACCGCGAACGACAGCGTGTTGAGTCCGAACACCACACCGGCGCCGGCCCGTGCGATCAGCGCGCCGGCCACCGCCGGGCCGACCGCCCGGGCCAGGTTCATGCTGATCGCACCGAGCGCCGACGCGGACGCCAGCTGCGGTCGCGGCACCAGCTCCGGAATGAGCGACTGCCACGCCGGCGCGGTCACCGCCTGACCGGCGCCCAGCACGAAGGTGAGCGTCAGCAGCAGGGTGGGCGGCATCTGCCCGGCGACCGTGAGGACGGTCAGCAGGGCGCCGGCCCCGGCCAGGAACACCTGGACGGCGATCAGCAGCCGCCGCCGGTCGAAGATGTCGGCCAGCGCACCGGCCGGCATGGCGAGCAGCACGATCGGCAGCGTGCTGGCGGTCTGCACGACCGCCACCAGGGTGTCGGTCCCGGACTCCTCGACGAGCAGCCACTGGGCGCCGACGGTCTGCATCCACGTGCCGATGTTGCTGGCCAGCAGCGCCAGCCAGAGGGCGCGGAACGCCGCGACCCGTAGCGGCGCCCACGCCGACGGCGGAGCGGTGGTTGCTTCGACGGTCACCTCACGGGGGTTTCCACGAGATCGCCGACCTACACGTGCGCGGGCTACGCGACGCTGAGGCGGAGGACGCTGCCGTCACCGGAGGCGCCCAGCAGGAGGGTGCCGTCCGGGGCGGTGGCCAGGGCCGCGAACTGGCGGGGCACGCCGGGCAGGCCCTCGATGAGCAGATCCGGCAGGGTGTGCCGGGGGACGGCCACCGGCAGATCCTCGGCCACCACCCGGGACGGCGGGCCGACCTCGACCAGGCGGCGGCGACCGGCCTCGACGACGAACAGGCGTTCGCCGCTGAAGGCCAGGCCCTGCGGGGTGTGCAGGTCCTCGGCGAGCGCCAGCGGCTTGCCGTCGTCGAGGCGATGGACGGCACCCCGGTCGGAGTCGGTGACGTGGACGCGGCCGTCGGCGTCGATCGCCACGTCGGCCGGGCGGCCCAGTCCCTCGGCGACGACCGACTTCGTGTCGTCGGGGGCGATCGCCAGCACGCGACCCGCTCCGGCCTCCGCGATCAGCAGGGTGCCGTCCGGCCGTACCGCGATGCCCTGGGGTTGATCGAGGTTCTCCGCCCTGGTCCGTGAGGTCCGCGTGGTCCGATCGAACGTCATCACCTGCCCGTACTGCGAGGTGACGTGCAGCAGGTCGCCGTCGGCGGCGAGCGCGTGGGCGAACGGCTGGTACGCGCCGTCGATCAGGTAGTGGTCGGCGACGGCGACCGTGCCGTCCGCGTCGGCGGTGACACCGTAGGGACCGACCAGGCCGCGCGGCAGCACCTCCCGCAGCCCGCCGCCGGGCAGGATCTCGGTGATGCCGCCGGACGCGAAGCTGGAGACGAACATCCGGCCGCCGGCGTCGAAGGCGGCGTTGTCCAGGCCCGCGATGCCGGTGACGATCTCGGTACGCTCGTCGCCGTCGATCCGGACGATCGTGCCGGCCTCGTCGAACGACAGGACGTACAGCACCCCGTCGCGGCCGAACCGGACGGCGACCGTCTGCGCGGCCTCAGCCACCAGCTCCGGCGTGCCTCCGCCGGGACCGATCCGGAAGACACCACCCGGGAACATGTGCGGGTAGTACAGGTTCCCGTCCGGGCCGAACTGCATGGCGTTGCCCATCACCAGGCCCTCGGCCAGCACCTTCGTACCGCCGGTGATCTCCAGCAGCCGCCCGTCGAAAGTCATCTCGTTGACGAAGATCCGGTTGCCGAGCGCGGCGATGCCGTTGGGGTTGCGCACCCCGTCGGCGGCCACCGTGAACTCGCCGCCGGGCTCGCGCCGCCACACCAGCCCGGGGGCGACATCCGTGACGTACATCGTGCCGTCGGCGTCGAAGACCAGGTCGTCGGGCGACTGCAGCGGACCGCCCGGCCCGGTGATCACCTCGGTCGCCCCGGTCGTGACGTCGACCGCGCTGATCCGGCCGTGCAGGTACTCGGCGACCCAGAGGCGGCCGTCCGGGCCGAACGTGATCCCGTTCGAACCGCGCAGCGGGGTGGGTCCGGTCACTCGTTCCACAGCACCTGCTCCATGCCTCCGTCGGTGCGCCACGTGCGCAGCAGCTGATGAAAGGCGATCGGGCCCGGGCCGAAGGAGAAGCTCATCGGCAGCGGATCGCCCTCGTTGTTGTAGTAGCCGGGCGTGCATTCACTCTGGAACCGGAAACTGTCGTGCGCGCATCGGTCGATCGTCGCGGCCCAGGCGTCCTCCGCCTCCCGGCTCGGTTCGATCCGCCGGGCGCCCCTCTCGAGGGCGGCGCCGACCATCGCGCCGATGTGAATCGCCTGCTCGTGGAGGATGTGCACGAAGTTCACGGCGTTCGCATTGTGCACCGGTCCGAGCTGGAACAGATTCGGAAAACCATGGGAGAAAAAGCCGTGGAGTGTACGGAAACCGTGCGCCCAATGGTCGAAGATGTTCTGCCCGCCGCGCCCGTGCACCTGCAGGGTCCCGGACAGGATGCCGGAGATGCCGACCTCGAACCCGGTCGCGAAGACGACGCAGTCGACCTCGTACTCGTCGTCACCGACGACCACGGCGGTCTCCGTCATCCGGGTGATGCCGCCATGATCGGCCGTGTCGACCAGGGTCACGTTCGGCCGGTTGAACGTCTGCAGGTACTCGTCGCTGAACGTGGGCCGCTTGCACATGTACCGGTACCAGGGCTTCAGCAGCGCCGCCACGGCAGGGTCGGTGACCACCTCGTCGACGCGGGCGCGGATGCCGTTCATCGTGGCGAGGTCGGCCAGCTCCAGCTGCTCCTCGGTGAGCTCGGAGCGGGTGCCGCTCAGGAACATGCGCTGCAGGTTCGCCGTCGCGGTCCACCGGTCGCCGATCAGGTCCACGTCGGCGTGCCCGCCGCTCACGATGGTGAGGAAGTTGTCCATCCGTTCCCGCTGCCAGCCCGGCCGCTGCCCGTCGAGCAGCGCCGGATCGGTGGGCCGGTTGTCGCGGACGTCGACCGTCGACGGGGTGCGCTGGAAGACGTACAGGTGCTTCGCGTCGCGGCCCACGTGCGGCACGACCTGGACGGCCGTGGCACCAGTGCCGACCACCGCCACCCGCTTGTCGGCGAGCCGGTGCAGGCCACCGTTCTGGTCGCCGCCGGTGTAGCCGTAGTCCCAGCGGCTGGTGTGGAAGGTGTGTCCCCGGAACGTCTCGACGCCCGGGATGCCCGGCAGCTTTGCCTGGGTCAGCAGTCCCGACGACAGCACCACGAACCGGGACCGGAACACGTCGCCCCGGTCGGTCGTCACGGTCCACTCGGCCGCGTCGTCGTCCCAGCGCAGGTCGACGACCTTGGTGTGGAACAGCGCGTGCTGGTACAGGTCGAACCGTTTCGCGATCGCGACCGCGTGCTGCCGGATCTCCTCACCCGGCGCATACCGCCACTTCGGTACGTAACCGACCTCCTCCAGCAGCGGCATGTACACGGTGGCCTCGATGTCGCAGTGGATGCCGGGGTAGCGGTTCCAGTACCAGGTGCCGCCGAAGTCACCGGCCTCGTCGACCATCCGGATGTCCTGGACGCCGGCCTGCCGCAGCCGGGCCCCGGTCAGCAGGCCGCCGAACCCGCCGCCCACCACGGTCGCCTCGACCCGGTCGGTCACCGGCTCCCGCTCGACGCGCTCGGTGTACGGGTCCTTCGCGTAGTACCCGAACTCACCGGTCGTCTGCCGGTACTGCCCGCCGCCGCCCGGCCGGATCCGCCGGTCCCGTTCGGCCCTGTACCTGGCTCGGAGGTCTGCGATCTCGGAGGTTGTTGACACCATGCCAGCTAAAACGTAGTGACGGTCATGAATCAAGCCTCTGGCCGAACACGGACATGAAAACGTTCGTACAAGGGGTGTGGCAGACTGCCGCCTCCCGGACAGGTAGGGGGCATGGACCAACAGGAGAGGTTCCGGGCACTGCACCGGGACACGTTCGCCGACCTGCTGAGATTCGTCGAGCGGCGGATCCCGGCGGACGAGGCCGAGGACGTCGTGTCGACCGTCTTCCTCACCGCCTGGCGGCGGTTCGCCGACATCCCCGACGACGCCCGGCCGTGGCTGTTCGCGGTGGCCCGGCGGACCATGGCCAACCAGACCCGCGGCTGGCTGCGGCGGCAGGCATTGGACGTACGGATGGCGGGCGCCGACACCCACGTCCCCGACGGATCGACCGGCGCCGCCGCCCGCATCGACCTCGAACGGGCCTGGAAGAGCCTGAGCGCGGCCGATCGCGAGGTGCTCGCGCTCGTCGCGTTCGACGGCCTGACCTCGGATCAGGCGGCGACCGTCCTGAACTGCCGGCGGTCGACGTTCGCGATGCGGCTCACCCGCGCCCGCAAGCGCCTGGCCGCGGCCCTGGAACCCACCACCCCCCTCGCACCCGTCAAGGAGCAGCAGTCATGGATGAGCGCATGAACGACCTGGACCGTCTCGCCGTGCTCGACCCGGCCCGCGACCGCGAGCCCACCCCCATGGAGCGGACGCGCTCGGAGGCGTTCATCGAGCGCACCATGGCCGGTCAGGCCACCCGTACCGCCCGGCCGCAGGCCCGCCGCTGGCTGATCGCCGGTGCCGGCGCCATGGCGGCCGGCGCAGTCGCCGCCGTCGCGATCCCGGCGCTGGTGCCCGGTGCCGCCGAGCAGGCGGTCGCCTCGTGGACGGCGATGCCGACCGCGCGTACCGGCGACCAGGTGTTGCCGCAGGCCCGGGCCTGTGCGGGCAACGGCGTCGGCGGCACGACCACCGCGAACCCGGCCGACGTCCTGCTCGCCGAGCAGCGCGGCGAGGCCACCTTCCTGATCATGCGCAAGGAGGCCTACCTCGTCGAGTGCCTGATGGTCGACGAGGATGCGGCGGCCTCGATGACCCTGATCGAGGAGTCGGCCGTGGTTGCCCCGCCCGCCGGCACCGTCAACCTGGAGACGTCCAGCTCCCTCGGCGAGGGCGACGGCCAGTGGTCGAACGCGCTCGGGCTGGCCGCGCCGGACGTCACCGCCGTCGAGGTCCGTCTCGCCACCGGTGGGACCGTGCACGCTAGCGTGAAGGCCGGCTGGTGGGCGGCTTGGTGGCCGGGTGCCGAGGGCGGCGAGGCCGACGGCTTCACCGTGATCGTCCACGCCGGCGACCGCACCACCACCCACCGAAGCTCCGACCTCCCGTAACCCACCCGCGCCACCCGCCGCCCGTCCGCGCCACCCGCCGTCCGTCGCGTCGCCGGTCGTTGGTTGCGTCGCCGGTCGTTGGTTGCGTCGCCGGTCGTTGGTTGCGTTGCCGGTCGTGCCGTTTGTCGGCCGCGCCGCGGCCCGCCGCCATTCCTCCGCAGATCTTGTGTGGTTCGGGTCGGTTGGGCGGCTTAGCCCCACAAGATCTCGCGGCTTCTTGCTTCGCTTCGTCCGCGTCGCCGGTCGTTGGTTGCGTCGCCCGTCGGCCATCGCGCCGCCCGTCGTGCCGTTCGTCGGCCGCGCCGCGGCCCGCCGCCATCCCTCCGCAGATCTTGTGTGGTTCGGGTCGGTTGGGCGGCTTAGCCCCACAAGATCTCGCGGCTTCTTGCTTCGCTTCGTCCGCGTCGCCGGTCGTTGGTTGCGTCGCCCGTCGGCCATCGCGCCGCCCGTCGTGCCGTTTGTCGGCCGCGCCGCGGCCCGCCGCCATCCCTCCGCAGATCTTGTGTGGTTCGGGTCGGTTGGGCGGCTTAGCCCCACAAGATCTCGCGGCTTCTTGCTTCGCTTCGTCGATCTTGGGTGGTTCGGGTCGGTTGGGCGGCGCAACCTAACAAGATCTTGCGGCTGCGGCTGCGGCTGCGGCTTTCGGATCTTGTGCGGTTGTGCCGGTGGTGCAATCGCACTGGACCGCCGTCGAGGGGCGCGGGCCGCGGCGGGCCAACATGGCGGCGGTTTGGTCGAAGCACTGCACGGCCATCTCGGGACGGGCTGCGAACTCGACCACCCCGAGACCGGTTTGCGGGTCGTAGCCGGCAGGGCCGGTGTGCCGTTCGGCGATCAGTGCGCCCTGACGGTCAAGTGCGCCCTGACGGTCAAGTGCGCCCTGACGGTCAAGTGCGCCCCTGACGGTCAAGTGCGCCCCTGACGATCAAGTGCGACCCTGACGGGCGACGGGTGCTGAGCCGGGCCTGGTTTGATGTTGTGGCCGAAGGCGGGTTGAGGGGCAACGGGTTCCGGTGGCTATGGGCGTCGTATGCGGTCAGCGCCTACGGGTCGGCGTTCGGGTTCGGGGCTCTGCCGCTGATCGCGGTGCTGGTGCTCGATGCCGGACCGGGCCAGGTGTCTCTGATGGCGCGGTCGGGCCTGCGCGGGGCGCCCTCATCGCGCTGCCGCTCGGGCCCAGGGCCGAAGCACGCCGGACGCGACCCGTGATGATCGCCATGGATGTCGTGCGGTTCGCGGCGCTGCTGACGATCCCTATCGCGTACGCCTTCGGGCCTGAGGTTCGGGCAAATGCTGGTCGTGGCGGCGGCGCGGATCGCGTTCCAGGCGTAGGCGGGCGCGTTCCTCAAGCATCGGGTCCGGCCGGGGGAACTGCTGGTGGCGAACGCCCGGTTCGAGTCGACGAACTGGAGCCCGATCGCGGTCGTCCCGCCGCTGGGCGGTGCGGCGATCGGACACCGGGATCGCCGTCGCCGGGCTGCTCGTCCTGCTCAGCCCGGTGCTGCTGACCGGGATCAGGCGACCAGAGCCCAGCTCTGCCGGCGACCGCGAGGCGGGTAGAGCAGGGTGACGGTGGCGAGCGCCCAGCGCATCCGTGGGACGGCCAGCTCGGGGTGGTCACCGTATTCGGCGGCCACGTCGGCGGCGCAGGCCCGGGTGCCGCCACGGGTGCGGACCGCAGTGCGGATGGCCTCGTCGACGACCTCGAGGGTCGGCCGGCTTCCGGTGGCCAGACCGGTGGTGAACAGTGCCTCGGCGCGAGCGGCGATGAGCATGGTGGTCATGATGGTTCCTCCTTCAGCGCGACGTTCTCGAATGTGGGTTTGATGCTCCCGGTGATGGAGACCGATCGGCGGCCTCGAACTCATCTCTGACGCTAATCCGGGAGTACGACAGTTTCTTCTCCGGCTGTGTCGTACACAGGGGTGAACGCCGCGCCGCCGGGAGTGGTTCAGACCTGCTCGTGCCGTACCGGGAAGTTCACCGAACGGGCGATGTAGCACAGCGTGTGGGCGCGCTCGTGGATGCCCGGCAGCAGGTCCGCCTGGTCCGGGTCGGCCAGCTCCACGCGGGGCCTGAGCACGACCTCGGAGAACTGGCCGCCACCGTCCGCGCTCTCGACCATGGTGCCGGCCGGGTTGTCGGTGTAGCCCGTGACGACCACCCCGTCGGTCGCGCACAGGTGCAGGAACCACAGCATGTGGCACTGGGACAGCGAGGCGACAAGCAGCTCCTCCGGGTTCCAGCGGGCCGGGTCGCCGCGGAACGCCGGGTCGGAGCTGCCCGCGATCGGTGTCTTGCCGTCGGCCGTGACCTCGTGGGCGCGCTCGTACGAGCGGTAGGAGCGGGTCTCCCCGGTCCAGCTCACCGTCACCTCGTAGTGATGTGACCGTGTCATCGACGCCTCCTACACGATGTCGAAGTTGGCCATCATGGCCATGTCCTCGTGCTCGAGATTGTGGCAGTGCAGCATGTAGCGGCCGCGATGGCCGGTGAAGTCGACCAGCACCTGGACGGTTTCGTACGGCCGCACGTCCACCGTGTCCTTCCATCCGGCGTCGGCGGGATCGGGGCCGCTCGCGCCACGGGACAGCACCTGGAAGTGGGCCATGTGCACGTGGACCGGATGGTGGAAGTCACTGGTGAACCGCCACAGTTCGACCGTGCCCAGACGCGGCGCGCACAGTGACGCCGCTGGATCGTACGGCTGATTGTTGATCGTCCACCGGCCCTGGCCGAACCGGAAGTCGAACTGCCGCTCGGTGACGGCCCTGCTCCGGTCGATCGTCTCGACGGAGGAGAGACGGCTCGGCACCGAGGAGGTGTCGGCGGCCGGGCCGGTGATCACGAACCGCATCACGTCCCCCGTCGGGCCCTCACCGAGCGTGTTCGTCACGGTGACTTCGGTTCCGGCCGGCAGTCCGGTGAAGTCGGCGATGACGTCGCAGCGCTCACCCGGCGCCAGCAGTACGTCCTCGCGAGGCAGGGGAGTGGTAAGGAGGCCGGCGTCGCTGCCGATCTGGGTGATCGTCCCGGCCGAGAACGACAGCCGGTAGCGGCGGGCGTTGGAGCCGTTGACCAGGCGCAGCCGGTGGCGGACGGCGGGCACCTCGGCGCGCGGCCACGGCGCGCCGTTGACGAGGACGACGTCGCCGAAGATCCCGGCGTGGAACAGGCCGTCGGCGCCCGGGTGGGTCATGTCGCGCTGCGGGTACTTGAGCGAGCCGTCGGCGGCGAACGACCGGTCGCAGATCATCAGCGGCAGGTCACGGTCGTCGCGGGGCAGCGGCAGCGCGTCCTCCACCTCGTCGGTGACCAGGAACATCCCGGCCAGGCCGCGCCACACCTGCGGGCCGGTGAAGTCCATCCGGTGGTCGTGGTACCAGAGCGTCGCGGCCCGCTGCGTCATCGGGTACGTGTAGTCGCGCGTGGTGTCGTGATGCTTGCCGGAGGCGCTGTGGTGGCCGGGCGGGGCGGGGGAGTAGCCGGCCGGCAGGATCAGGTCGGTGGGGAAGCCGTCCGACTCGGCGGGAGTGACACCGCCGTGCAGGTGCGTCGACGTCGGCACCGGCAGCTCGTTGCGGACGGTGACGACCATCCGCCGCCCTCTACGGCCGCGGAACGTGGGTCCGGGGAAGACTCCGTCGTACCCCCAGATCGGGGTCTTGATGCCGGGGATCAGCTCGACGTTCGCGACACGCTGGGTGACGAGGTAGTGGTCGGCGTCGGCGGTGACCTTGACCGGCCGGGCGACCGGCGGAATCGGCAGCGGCGTCCGGAACCGTTCGGGCGGCGGCAGGTCGCTGGCCAGCAGTTCACCGGTGCCGGGTCCGTCGACCGGCCGGGCGCAACCAGCTAGCGCGGCCGCGCCGGTCAGGGCGAGGACGCTTCGGCGGGACAGTCTCATGCCGCGACCCGCTGCCGGTAGGCGAGCGACCACCAGACGAAACCGCCGCTCAGGGCCATGATCGCTGCGCCGAGCGGGATGTGGGCCCCGACGAGGCGGGCGAAACCGATGCCGACCTGGATCGAGCACACCCACCACAGGGCGACGGAGAACAGGATCGGCCACCACGGGCCGCGGCCGGGCCGGAACAGCAGGATGGTGGCACCGCCCAGGAGCATCACGGTCATGAGGAGCATCGAGCCGTTGATGCTGTGGGCGTTCAGGTAGGTGATCTCGCCGCTGATGAAGCCGCCCGCGAAGGCGGCCTGCAGCAGCACCTGCAGGAGAACGATGATCGCGAACAGGCGGACCAGGGCTATCGGCCACCGGCGGGGCTGGTTTGTGGACACATGAGAAGGCTATTTACCAGGGGAAACTTCCGGATCCGGTGTGATCCCCGATGTCGGCCCCTCTTTTGCGGGCACTCCCGGCACGCCTCACGGCGTACCGGGAGTGGGGGACAACCCTGAGTCAGCGGACCCGGTCCAGGAGCTTCTGCCAGCGGCTGCGGGGGCGGCGCGACTGGGCGTACTTGCGGCCACCGAGCACGCCGGCAGCGGCGACGGCGGCGACCGCGAGGGCGGTCGCCGACGACACGACCGGACGCTTACGGACGGTCTGGACGGCCGCCGTCTCCTTCGTACGGTCGATCGCCTGCTTCACCCGGTCGCCGCTGGTCGCAATGTTCGGCTGGGCGCCCACGGTGCTGTCATAGGTGGTCATGAGAAACCCTTCAGTGGCTTGCAACTCGTACCCCGTCGATGTGCCCACCACCGCCGGGACCTAACCATGGGGTGTACCGACAGGGCACCCCTGGGCCGCGGAACGGGTCGTACCGTTTCAGGGGTGGACAACCGAGCAGAGGTTCGCGACTTCCTCACCACCCGCCGGGCCAAGATCACGCCCGAGCGGGCCGGCATCCCGGCCGGTGGGCAGCGCCGGGTCAAGGGCCTGCGCCGCAGCGAGGTCGCGGCGCTCGCCGGGATGAGCGTGGAGTATTACGCGAAGCTGGAGCGCGGCGCCCTCGCCGGGGTGTCCGCCGGCGTGCTCGACGCGATCGCGCGGGCGCTGCAGCTCGACGAGGCCGAGCGGGCACACCTGGTGAGCCTCGCCCACGAGGCGAACGGCAGCAACGCGATCCTGCGACCCGCCCGCCGCGCCCGGCAGTGGACGCTGCGCCCCAGTCTGCGCTGGTCGCTGGACGCCATCACGAGCCCGGCCATCCTGGTCAACAACCGGCAGGACATGCTGGCCGCCAACCACCTGGGCCGGGCCATGTACAGCGACGCCTACGCCGACCCGTCCGGCGTGCCGAACTTCGCCCGTTTCACCTTCCTGGACAGCGCGGCGCACCGGTTCTACCCGGACTGGTCGCTGGCCGCCGACATGACGGTGGCGAACATCCGCACCGCGGCCGGCAAGGACCCGCACGACAAGGGAGTGCACGACCTGGTCGGCGAGCTGTCGACCCGCAGCGACGAGTTCCGCCGGAGGTGGGGCTCGCACAACGTGCGCACCCACGCCACCGGCACGAAGTACTTCCACCACCACGTGGCCGGCGATCTCACGCTGGCCTGGGAGAGCCTCGACCTGCGGGCCGAGCCGGGCCTGACGCTGACCGTCTACACGGCCGAGCCCGGCTCGCCGACCGAGGAGGCGCTCGGCCTGCTCGCCTCGTGGGCCCTCACCGATCAGGCCCTGCGGTAGCGGAGTACGACCACGCCACTGGCCAGCGGCGTCGCGTCGATGAGCGCGAACCGGTTCGGGTCGAACCCGGTGGCCGCGAGGGGGACGCCGTCACCGGCGATCAGCGGGTTGAGCTTGATCACCAGCTCGTCGACGGCCGGAAGCAGCTGCCCGGCCAGGTTGCCGCCACCGCACAGCCAGATGTCCCTGCCGGGCTGCTCCTTGAGCTTGCGGGCGAAGTCGAGCGGGTCGTCGGCGACGATCCGCACGGCCGGATCCGGTGACTCGGTGAGGGTCCGGGAGAAGACGATCTGATCAAGATGGGCGTACGGACTGGCGATGCCCTCCCGCAACGCCGGCTCATAGGTGTTGCGCCCCATGAGCACGGTGTCGAAGACCCGGTTGGGCCCGTCGACGCCGAAGTGCGCCCGGATGTGCGTTGGCACCGTCTCCGGATATCGCGTGTTCATGAACTCCGTGACGTCCTCATGGATGCCGAAGAACTCCCACGAACCGTCGGGCGCGGCGATGTAGCCGTCGATGGTGGCGGCCACGAAGTACACGATCTTTCGCATCAGGTTCCCCTAACCACTATGGCTGTCGTGGTTCAAACTACAACAGCCGTAGTGGTTTCTGCTAGCCTCCCTCCCATGCCGAGCAACCCCGACCGCCGCCGCCTGCTCGCCGACGCCGGACTGCGGGTGCTCGCCGAGCACGGCGCCCGCGGCCTCACCCACCGGGCCGTCGACGCCGGGGCGGGCGTGCCGGCCGGCACCGCCTCCAACTACTTCCGCTCCCGCGACGCCCTGCTCGGCGCGCTCGGCGAGCGGATCATGGAGCGGTTCGCGCCCGACGAGAAGGTGATCGCCGAGCTCGGCGCCCGCGAGCCCGGCCGCGACCTGTTCGTCGACTACCTGCGCTACATCGTCGAGCGCACCACCCGGCAACCCGAGCTGACCCGGGCGCTGATCGAGCTGCGTCTCGAGGCGGCCCGCCGGCCGGGGCTCGCCGAGATCCTCGGCGGCACGCTGCGCCGCGGTTACGCCGGCGACGTGGCCTTCCACGCCACGACCGGGCTGGCCGGCGGGCCGTTCGAGATCGCGCTGCTGCACTACGCGCTGGACGGGTTGCTGCTCGACATGCTGACCACGTCGATCGGAGCCGACGCCGACCCCGACGACGTGGTCGCCGCGTTCGTCGACCGTCTGGTCGTCTGATCACACCCGCACGGCTCACGCCCGCGCGTCTCACACATGCGTCGATCTGGTGAGGTCTCGCCGCCCCGGCCGCCGGAACCTCACAGGGTCCGCGACAAGGGCGTGACGCGGAGCGTCTCGGCCAGGGTGGTCGCGCAGGTGTGACGGCGGTCGCCGCGCGGCTCCAGCAGGCCCTGCTCGCCGGCCGCGTACAGGTCGACCAGCTCGGTGGCCAGCAGCGGCGGGACGCCCGCCTCGGTGAGCGCGCCCAGCCATGCGGGCCGGGGCAGGGTGACCACCTCGAGCTTGCGGCCCAGCCGTTCACCGAGCTCCTCGGCCACCTGCCGCTCGGTGTAGACCGGCGCCTCCAGGTCGACGATCTCGCTCGCGGCCGGCGGATGCGTCAGCGCGTGCGCCACGGCCGCGCCGATGTCGCGGGTCGCCACCATCGGCACCGGCACGTCGGCGGACTCACCGAACACCGGGTAGATCCCCGCGCCGGTCGCCGCTCCGAGCAGATCCTCCACCTTCTCCTGGAAGTGCGGCGAGCGGATCGCGGTGACGACCGCACCGGTGTCGCGCAGCCGGTTCTCGAGGTGGTGCAGCCAGCGGATCGGCCCGGTCCCCTCGGCCAGGTCGGCGCCGAACGACGACAACATCACCACATGGGGTACGCCACTGTCCGCGACCGCGGCGGCGATGCTGTCCGCCATCGCGCGATGGGCGGCGTCGTCACCGTCCGCAATGGTCGGCAGCAGCACGAACGCACCCCGGCAGCCCGTGAACGCGGCCGCCAGCGCGGCCCGATCGGTGAAGCCGGCGACAACCGCGTCCGCCACTCGCCCGGGGCTGCGGACGACGGCGCGGAACGGCCGGCCCGCCTCGGACAGGGCTCGAGCGGTGGCTCCTCCGACGTGGCCGGTGACTCCCGTGATCGCGTACATGATGTCCTCCTGACTGGTTTTCGATGAATCCAGTCAAGTGGCAATCGGCGAGACGATCCATGTTCCAGGGGCTCCCGCACATGTCCGAGCGTCTACGATCGACCGGCATGGACCCACTCGGTGACCTCCTCGACGGGGTACGGGCCCGCACCGCCGCGTTCTGCCAGGCCGTCCTCGACCCGCCGTGGGGCCTGCGGATCGACGACCGGGCGCCGCTGGCCCTCGCCACCCCGTTGCGCGGACATGCCTGGGTGATCCTCGACGACGGTGAGAAAGTGCTGGTCGAGGCCGGGGGAGTGGCGATCGTTCAAGGCCCCGAGCCCTACACGGTCGCCGACAAACCGACCACTCGACCCCAGATTTCGGTACGGCCTGGCAACCGCCTGATCGACCTGGACGGGGTGGACATCACCGCCGAGACTCTCCAGCGCACCAACACGAGCCGTCTGTGGCGCCGCGCCGGGGTGGACGACGCGGCCGGGTCGACGATCCTGGCCAGCGGTACCTACCAGGTGGCGAACCTCGTCAGCGGACGGCTGCTGGCCGCCCTGCCCCGGATCGTGCACGTGCCCCGCGACCAGATCCACTCGCCGATCATGGACCTGCTCACCGCCGAGGTCGATCGCGACGAACCCGGCCAGCAGGTCGTCCTCGACCGCCTCCTCGATCTTGCGCTGATCGCCACGCTGCGCGCCTGGTTCGCCCGGCCCGCCGCCGATCCGCCCGGCTGGTACCGCGCTCACGGCGACCCGCTGATCGGTCCGGCACTGAGGCTCGTCCACGACGACCCGGCCCGCCCCTGGACCGTCGCCGGCCTGGCCGCCGCCACCGGCGCCTCGCGCGCGGCGTTCGCGAGGCGCTTCACCGACCTGGTCGGGCGGCCGCCCATGACGTACCTGACCCAGTGGCGTCTCGACCTGGCCGCCGAGGCGTTGCGCAACAGCGAGGCCACGGTCGGCGCCATCGCGCGGCAGGTCGGCTACGCCAACGCGTTCGCGCTGACGGTCGCCTTCAAACGCGTCCACGGCACCAGCCCCACAGACTTCCGCCGAGGCCCCGCCCACGACGATGCCCCAGCCCTGGAGCGGGCTGGGGCATCGGTGGATCAGTAACCGAAGTCCTGGGTGTAGTACGGGGTGCCGTCCGCGGCGTAGACGACGCCGACACCGACGGCCTTCGACTTGCAGTTCAGGATGTTGGCGCGGTGGCCCGGGCTGTGCATCCAGCCGTCCACGACCGCGGCCGCCGAGCGGTAGCCCCAGGCGATGTTCTCGGCGGACGGCTGACGGTAGCCGGTCGCCTTCGCGCGGGTGACGAACGACGAGCCGCCGCTGCCGATGTGCGAGAACTTCTTGGTCTGCGCCATCCACGCGCTGTGGGCCCGGGCGGCGGTGGTGAGCTGGTCGTTGACCTTCAGGCTCGAGCAGCCACCCTTGCCGCGCTCGATGTCCACCAGGCGGTTGACCTCGGTCTGCAGCGCCTGCTCGGAAGCCTTCGCCGGTGCGGCTTCGGCCGGGGACGCGATCATCGTCATGGCGCCGGCGGCGGCGGGGGCGAGGAGGGCGGCGACGGCGAGGCGGCGAAGAAGCTGGCGCAAGAGCAAACCCTTTCGGAGTACGTTCCCCGCGGTTCCGCGGGCTCACCATTCCCTTCGGCCCGCCCCCGTCCAGCGGTGATCGCCAACTCGGTGCGTGACGGTCGCGGATCGGTTGCCGCCCGTTCCGGCTGTTCCCGGCCGCGAACGGGGCGCCAGGATCAAGCGCGTCACCGCCTGAGCGGGAGAGGGCACCGGTGCCGGCGGCGGGTGCGCCCGGCGGGCAAGGCCAGGGCGGCGATGATCACCGGCAGGCAGGTGCCGCTGGCGAGCGGATCGGCCACCGCGTCGACCCCGGCCGCGCGCTTCACCCGTACGCCATCGTCTTCAGGGTTTTCGCAGTTTTCCGGCGCCCCGGATGCGGTAACCGTTCTCGCATGATCGATGAGGAGATCTGTCCGGCTGATCCGTGGCAGGTGCGCGAGACCCGTCTGGAGACGGCGCTGCTGGGGCCGATGGAGTCGGTGTTCGCGCTGGCCAACGGCTTTCTGGGGCTGCGCGGGAACCTGGACGAGGGTGAGCCGTTCGAGATCTCGGGGACCTATCTGAACTCGTTCTACGAGGAACGTCCGCTGCCGTATCCGGAGGGTGGCTACGGCTATCCGGAGCAGGGGCAGACGGTCGTGAACGTGACCGACGGCAAGCTGATCCGGCTGACCGTCGACGACGAGCAGTTCCATGTGGGGCGGGGCGTGCTGCACCGGCATGAGCGGGTCCTGGATCTGCGGGCCGGGGTGCTGCGGCGTGAGGTGGACTGGGAGTCACCGGCCGGGCGGCGGGTGACGGTGCGCAGTGTGCGGCTGGTGTCGTTCACGCAGCGTGCGGTGGCGGCGGTCGCCTACGAGGTGGTCGCGGGCGACGAACCGGTGCGGGTGACGGTGCAGTCGTGCCTGGCGGCCGACGAGGAGCAGGTGAGGGTCTCCGACGATCCGCGGGTCGCGGCGGCACTCGGCGATCCGCTGGAGGCGGTCGAGCAGGACACCGAGCAGCACGGCGCGGTGCTGCTGCACCGGACCCGCCGCAGCGGGCTGTCGCTGGCGGCGGGGATGGATCACGTCGTCGAGGCGGACGCCGGCTACGACGAGGAGACCGACGTCCGGGCGGACTGGGCGAGGACGACGGTGGTCACGGTCCTGCCGCCGGGCGGGCGGCTGCGGATCGTCAAATTCCTGGGGTACGCGTGGAGCGCATCGCGGTCCACGGACGCGTTGCGTGACCAGGTGGCGGCGGCGTTGAACGGTGCCCGCTACGCCGGGTGGGACGGTCTCGTGGCGGCGCAGCGTGCCTATCTCGACGACTTCTGGGACGCCGCCGACGTGGAGGTCGACGGTGATCCGGCGTTGCAGCAGGCGGTGCGGTTCGGGTTGTTCCACGTGCTGCAGGCGGGGGCGCGGGCCGAGGGGCGGCCGATCCCGGGCAAGGGCCTGACCGGGCCGGGATACGACGGGCACTCGTTCTGGGACTCCGAGGGGTTCGTGCTGCCGCTGCTGATGTACACGGTGCCGCGGGCGGCGGCGGACGCGCTGCGGTGGCGGTATTCGATCCTGCCGCACGCCAGGGAGCGGGCGCGGACGCTGGGGCTGTCGGGGGCGGCGTTCCCGTGGCGGACGATCGGCGGCGAGGAGTGTTCGGCGTACTGGCCGGCGGGCACGGCGGCCCTGCATCTGAACGCGGTGGTGGCGCGGGCGGTGGACCGTTTCCGGCTGGTCACCGGCGACGACGCGCTGGAGCTCGACTGCGGGCTGGAGATGCTGGTGGAGACGGCCCGGCTGTGGGTGTCGCACGGGCATCACGACGCGACGGGGGTGTGGCACGTCGACGGGGTGACGGGTCCGGACGAGTACAGCGCGGTCGCCGACGACAACGTGTTCACGAACCTGATGGCGGCACGCAACCTGCGGGCGGCGGCGGATGCGTGCGCACGGCATCCGGAGGCGGCGGCCCGGCTGGGAGTGGCGCTGGAGGAGCCGGACGTGTGGCGGGCGTGCGCGCACGCGGTGCACGTGCCGTTCGACGAGCGGCTGGGGGTGCATCCGCAGTCGGAGGGGTTCACCCGGTACGCGCCGTGGCACTTCCCGCAGCAGCGGCCGGAGGAGCCGTTGATGATGCTGGCGCCCTACTTCCAGCTGTATCGGCGGCAGGTGTGCAAGCAGGCCGATCTGGTGCTGGCGATGCACTGGTGCGCCGACGACTTCACGGCCGAGCAGAAGGCCCGCAACGTCGACTACTACGAGCGGATCACGGTGCGGGACTCGTCGCTGTCGGCGTGCACGCAGGCGGTGATGTGCGCGGAGGTGGGCCATCTGGAGCTGGCCCAGGACTACGCCTGGGAGGCGGCCATGGTGGATCTGCGTGACCTGCACGGCAACACCCGCGACGGGTTGCACGTGGCGTCGCTGGCGGGTGCGTGGTCGGCGATCGTCGAGGGCTTCGGCGGACTGCGGGAACGCGATCACGAGCCTGGTCCGGTGCTGGCGCCACGGCTGCCGGCGGGGATCGGGCGGCTGCGGTTCCGGTTGCGGCACAGTGGGGTGCGGCTGGTGGTCGAGGCCGATCACGAGACGGTCCGGGTCAGCGTCCGGGAGGGAAAACTGCCGATTCAGCTGTACGGGGAGGACGTGGAGGTGACGGCCGAGTGTCCGGTGTCCCGCCCGGTGGTGGCGCTCGAGCCGGTTCTGCCGCCGCCGCGTCAGCCTCCGGGTTACGCGCCCCGGCGGGGCTGACGGCCGGCCGTCGACTACCGTGCTGGTGTGTCGATGCCTGAACGGCTGCGCCTGCACGCCTCCCACCTGGACGAATTCAGGGTGCGGCTGGGCCGGGTGCGGGTGCTGGCGCAGCGGTTCGAGAAGGATCAGGCCGCATTCGGGGCACTCTGCGGGTGGATTCTGACCGGACTGGGTGACCGCTATGTGCGGCATGACGAGCTGATCGCCTATGTGGAGGAGACGTTCGTCATCACGGTGCTGGGACTGCGCCGCGTCGCCGGCGGCGGGCAGAGCCTGGCCGCGTTCGTGGGTACTCCGGACGACGGTCCACGGTCGGCCACCGAGATCATCGACGGGGTGCTGGCGACGGTCGCGAGCCGGGAGTGGGTGGAGCCGCTGCTGGCGGAGGCGGCGCCGGTGGCGGAGTTCGCCTTGCCGGTCGACGACGACGTGGCGGTGCTGCGGGCCGGTGGGCTGGATGTGGCGCTGAGCCGGATCCCGCCGCTGCGGCGGATGGTCGACGACCTTGCGGGCATGCCGGACGTGGTGGCCGAGCAGGCGGAGCTGTGGTCGGTGATGGCCGCTGATCTGCGGGTCATCGGCACGGATCTGCGGCGTTGCCTGGACGCCGACTTCGCCGGTCAGTGCGGAGACGACGTCCAGGCCTATCTGACGCTGATGGCGAACAACGTGGAGGCGCTGCGCGGGCTGGTGGCGACCTGCACGGCGATGACGGTGATCACGAAGGCGGCGGGGGATCTGATCCTGCTGGGCCGCGACATCGTGCGGGGACTGATCGCCGATGTGGTGCTGCGGGTGACCGGCTGGGTGGCGGATCCCGCGGTGGTGCCGTTGCCGGTGCTGGTGGCCCGGCTGGGTGTGGTGGTGGCGACGTCGTGGCGCATCGACGCCTATCTGACCGCGCTGGTCACGAGCATCGCCAACCTGTCCCGCACGATCGACGGCTGATCCCGCCGGGTGGGTAGGGTCGGCTCATGAGTGACGGTTGGGTCGACCATGTGATCTGGTGGCACGTGTATCCGCTCGGGTTCACCGGTGCGGAGCCGGCGGCCGAGCCGGGCCGGCCCGTCAGTCACCGGCTGGGTCACCTCGAGGCGTGGCTGGATCATCTGATCGGGCTGGGCTGCAACGGTCTGGCGCTGGGTCCGGTGTTCGCGTCCGGCACGCACGGCTACGACACCGTCGACTACTTCCGGATCGATCCGCGCCTCGGTGACGACGCCGATTTCGACGCGCTGGTGAAGGCGTGCCGGGAGCGCGGCATCCGGGTGCTGCTGGACGGGGTGTTCAACCACGCGGGCCGTGGTTTCGAGCCGGTCCGGCAGGCCCTCGAGGCGGGGTCCGGGGAGTGGGTTCGCTGGAGCGGGGAGTACCCGTACCTGTTCGAGGGCCACGACGGGCTGATCACCCTGAACCACGAGTCGCCGGCGGTGCGTGACTTCGTGGCCGACGTGATGATCCATTGGTTGGAGCGGGGTGCCGACGGGTGGCGGCTGGACGCGGCATACGCCGTGGCGCCGGAGTTCTGGGCCGCGGTGCTGCCGAGGGTCCGCGAGCGGTTCCCGGACGCCTGGTTCGTGGGCGAGATGATCCACGGCGACTACCGGGACTACGTGCACCGGGCCGGCCTGGACGCGGTCACCCAGTACGAGTTGTGGAAGGCGACCTGGTCGTCGCTCAACGACCGGAACCTGTTCGAGCTGGCCTGGGCGCTGGACCGGCACCGGGAGTTGACCGCTGACCTCCTGCCCCTGACGTTCCTCGGCAACCATGACGTGACCCGGATCGCGAGCCGGGTCGCCGACCCGCGGCACGTCGGGCACGCGGTGGCGCTGCTGTTCTTCCTGCCGGGGGTGCCGAGCGTATACTACGGCGACGAGTTCGGGTTCCGGGCGGTCAAGGAGGACCGGCCGGGCGGCGACGACGCGGTGCGCCCGGCCATGCCGGCACGCCCGGAGGAGATCACCGACCCGGGGCTCACCTCGCTCTACCAGGAGCTCATCGGGGTACGGCGGCGCCATCCGTGGCTGACCCGCGCCGCGATCACCGTCGAGCAGCTGGCCAACGAGCACGTCGTCGTGACGGCCGAGGGCGAGGGACGGCTGTCGCTGGCGCTCAACCTGGGCGACGAGCCGTTCGGGGCCGTCGGTCCGCACGGGTGGAAGCTGTCCGAGTGAAGAAGATCCACACGACGGCTTCATAGGTTTCGAACAGGCCGTCCCGATGCTGTGCGGCCATGAAGACCAGCTCCACATCACGACTGCACGCGCTCGACGGCCTCCGGCTGCTGTGCGCGCTGGCCGTGGCACTGTTCCACTACTCGTGCTCGTGGCGGATCGACGGCGTCAGCTCTCCGGAGCAGTCTCTTCCGTACGCCAGCCATGTGTTGATCTATGGTTTTCTCGGTGTCGAGGTGTTCTTCCTGATCAGCGGATTCGCGATCGGGATGAGCGTCTGGGACCGGTCGTTGCGCGGGTTCACGGCGGCACGGATGGCCCGGCTCTATCCGGCGTTCTGGGTGTCGGTGCTGCTCACCGCCGCGGTGGTGACCGTGCTGCCGGTGACGACCGGCGTGCCGGTGAGCGGCACCCCGGCGCCGGGCGACGTGCTGGTGAACCTGACGATGCTGGCCGAGCCGCTGGAGGTGCCGCTCGTCGACACCGTCTACTGGACGCTCTGGATCGAGCTGCGGTTCTACCTGATGTTCGCGGTCCTGGTGCTGTGGGGCGTGACCTACCGGCGGGTGGCCGGGTTCGCCACGGTGTGGCTTGTCGCCGCGTCGGCCGGGCCGCTGCTACCCGACTGGACCGAGCCGGTGATCATGCCGGGGTACGCGCCGTACTTCGCGATCGGTGTGGCGTTGTGCCTGATGCGCCGGTACGGGCCGACGCTGTGGCTGTGGGCGCTGGTCGTCGGCGGCTGGGCGCTGACCCTGCCGCGGCTCGTGGAGCGCACCACCGGCGTCCACCCCGGCTTCGACGTGCCGGTCGCGCCGTCGCTGGTGATCGTCACGGTCGCGGTGGTGGTGCTGACCCTCATCGCGCTCGGCGTGACCGACGGCTGGAACGTGCCGTGGCTCGCGGTCGCCGGCGCACTGACGTACCCGTTCTACCTCCTGCACCAGCGGATCGGGTACAGCCTGATCCGTACCGGTCACGACTGGACGGGCTGGCCGGCCTGGCTGCTGCTGTCGGGGACCGTCGTGGTGGTGCTGGCCGCGGCCTGGTCGGTGCACCGGTTCGTGGAGAGGCCGCTCGCACCCAGGCTGAGGAGGCTGATCGCGGGCAGCCACAGTTCGAAGGTGGTGCCCGCCCCCACGTCGCTGCGCGCCGACACGTCACCGTCGTGATCGCGGACGATCTGCCGGACGATGGCCAGGCCCAGCCCGCTGCCGCCGGTGCCGCGGCCACGCGCCGGGTCGGCGCGCCACAGCCGGTCGAAGACCAGAGGCAGATGCTCGGCGGCGATGCCGGTGCCGGTGTCGGTGACCTCCACGACGGCCCGCTCACCGGTGGTGCGGGCCCGCAGAGTGATCGACCCGCCGGGCCCGGTGGCGCGCAGCGCGTTGCTGATCAGGTTGCCGACGGCCTGCCGGATGCGGTCGGTGTCGGCGTCGGCCATGACCGGGCCGCACGTGTCGACGTCCAGGCTCACCCCGGCGGCCTCGGCCGCGGCCCGATGGGCGGTGCGGGCCGTCTCCAGCAGCTCGGCAAGGTCGGCCGGCGCCCGGTGATAGACCAGCGCACCCGCCTCGGCGAGCGCCAGCTCCTGGAGGTCACCGACGATGCGCTGATTGAGTATCACCTCATCGTGCAGGGACGCGTACAACTCGGGCGTCGGTTCGAGCACCCCGTCCTGCAGGGCCTCCAGATAACCGCGCAGATTACCCAGGGGGGTACGCAACTCGTGCGCCACATCCGCGATGAGCCGCCGCTGGTCGTCCTCCGCGGCCCGGACCGACTCGGCCATCTGGTTGAACGCCCGCGCCAGCTCCGCCAGCTCGTCACGGCCGTCGTCCGGCACCCGTCCCTCCCGGTCGCCGTCGCCCATCCGCCGGGCCGCCGCCGTGAGCGTGCCGATCGGGCGCAGCACCCGGCGGCTGATCAGCAGCGCGGCGCCGGTCGCCAGCAGCGCGACCAGAAGGGTGATCAGCAGGACCGGGCCGGTGTCGAGCACGCGTACCGGCTCGTCGCCGGCGCCGATCGTCAGCAGCAGGGTGTGCGGGGCGACCTCGGCCGCCGTGACCTGGCGGCGGAACACCTCCCGCAGACAGTCGTCCTGCGCCGGCCCGCACCGGCCTGCCTCCTCCCGGTCGTCGGCCAGCAGCCAGTCGTCGGCCGGAGCGGGCCGGCAGTCGTCCACCGCGACCGGGTCGTCGGTGGCCGGCCGGTGCCGGGGCACGCCGTCCGCGCCGGTCACGACCACCAGGTCGTACCCGTAGCCGAGCAGGCAGACGGAGAGCAGCGTGTCGGACCGGTAGGCGCCGATCGCGGCGACCGTGGCCGCCCGCCGGTCACCGCCGTCCGGCAGCACCAGTTCCGGCAGCGGGTCGACGAACACGGCGACCGAGCCGGGTGGCCGGGCGGCCCTGCGGTCCAGGTGGTCGGTGTCGGCGACGACCTCACCGAACGGGTCGACGAGCCGGATCCGCTGCCCGGTCTGCTGCCGCAGCCACCGCAGCGTGCCGTCGACACCCTGCCAGCTGGCGTTGCGCAGCGCGTGCTCGCGCAACCGGCCCTGGATCAGCTCGGTCGTCTCCCGCGACGCCGACGCCGCGTCACTGACCTGGTCACGGGCCTGCCACCAGGTCAGGGCCACGGTGCCGCCGATCGCGGCGAGCGCCACCAGCGCCATCAGCAGGAACACCCTGATCCGGAAACTCACGGGAGGTCAGCCAGGCGGTAGCCGCGTCCGTAGACGGTCTGCACCCAGCGGGGATCGTCCGGGTCGTCGCCGAGCTTGCGGCGCAGGTTCATCACGTGCGCGTCGACGGTGCGCTCCAGCACGTACCGGTCGAAGCCGAACGCCTTCTCCAGGATCTCGCCGCGGGTGAACACCCGGCCCGGCGCGCCGGCCAGCACCTCCAGGATGCCGAACTCCTTGGCGGTCAGCACCACCGGCCGGCCGGCGACGCGGGCCTCGTAGCGGCCGGTGTCGACCTCCAGCTCGCCGATACGCAGGACCGGCTGGTCACGCTCGCGCAGTGCCCCCGAGCGGCGCAGCAGCGCCCGCACCCGGGCCGCGAGCTCCCGCGGGCTGTACGGCTTCGTCAGGTAGTCGTCGGCGCCGGCGTCCAGGCCGCGCAGGATGTCGTCCTCGGCGGCGCGGGCGGTCAGCATCAGGATCGGCACGTCGGAGTCGGCGCGCAGCACCCTGCACACCGTGACACCGTCCAGCGACGGCATCATCACGTCCAGCACCACGAGGTCGGGCAGGTGCCGGCGGCAGAGCTCCAGCACGGCCGGGCCGTCCGCGACACAGGTCACCCGGTGACCCTCGCGGCGCAGGTACGCGCCGGCCAGGTCGGCGTGTTTCCGGTTGTCCTCGGCGATCAGAATCTCGGTCGGCACGGCCCCGATCGAACACCGGCCGGCGACCCGTCATACGGGTCGCCGGCCGGTACGGCACGTTATGGGGACCTTCTCCCCACCAGGCCGGTCGAACGATCAGGCCGGTCGAACGATCAGGCCGGTCGAACGATCAGGCCAGGTCGAACCGGTCCAGCTCGGTGACCTTCGTCCAGGCGGCCACGAAGTCCTGGACGAACTTCTCCTTGGCGTCGGCGCTCGCGTACACCTCGGCCAGGGCCCGCAGCTGCGAGTTCGAGCCGAAGATCAGGTCGACCGCGGTGGCGGTCCACTTGACCTGGTCGGTGGAGAGGTCGCGGATCTCGTACAGGTTCTCGGAGTCCTTCGACGCCGTCCACCGGGTGCCCGGGGAGAGCAGGTTGGCGAAGAAGTCGTTGCTGAGCACACCGGGCCGGTCGGTCAGCACGCCGTGCTCGCCGCCCGCGATCGCCCGCAGGCCGCCGATCAGCACGGTCATCTCCGGGGCGGTCAGGCTCAGCATGTACGCCCGGTCGACCAACAGGACCTCCGGCTGCGCCTTCTCGCCCGGCCGCAGGTAGTTGCGGAACCCGTCGGCGCGCGGTTCGAGGACCTTGAACGACTCGACGTCGGTCTGCTCCTGCGAGGCGTCGGTGCGGCCCGGGTGGAACGGCACCGTCACCGGCACACCCGCGTCCGCGGCGGCCTTCTCCACGGCCGCGTTGCCGGCCAGGATGATCAGGTCGGCCAGGGAGATCTTCGCGGTGCCCGAGGCGTTGAAGTCCTGCTGGATCTTCTCCAGCGCCTCGATCACCGAGATGACCGGCTGGTTGACGTCCCAGCTGCGCTGCGGCTCCAGGCGGATCCGGGCACCGTTCGCGCCGCCACGCTTGTCGGTGGATCGGAAGGTCGCCGCCGACGCCCACGCGGCCTGGACCAGCTGCGCCGTCGACAGGCCCGACTCTAGGACCTTCTTCTTCAGTACGCCGATCTCGGCGTCACCGACCAGCGCGTGGTCGACGGCCGGGACCGGGTCCTGCCACAGCTGCGCCTCCGGCACCCACGGGCCGAGGAACCGGCTGACCGGGCCCATGTCACGGTGCAGCAGCTTGTACCAGGCCTTCGCGAACGCCAGCGCGAACTCGTCCGGGTTCGCCAGGAAACGGCGGGAGATCTGCTCGTACGCCGGGTCGACGCGCAGCGACAGGTCGGTGGTGAGCATCGTCGGCTTGTGCTTCTTCGCCGGGTCGTGGGCGTCCGGGATGATCGCCTCGGCGTCCTTGGCGACCCACTGCTTGGCACCGCCCGGGCTGGTGGTCAGCTCCCACTCGTACCCGAAGAGGATCTCGAAGAAGCGGTTGCTCCACTGGGTCGGCTTGTCGGTCCAGGTGACCTCCAGACCGCTGGTGATCGTGTCGCCGCCCTTGCCGGTGCCGTGCGTGCTCAGCCAGCCGAGGCCCTGCGACTCCAGCGGGGCGCCCTCCGGCTCCGGACCGACGTGGTCGGCGGCGACACCCGCGCCGTGCGTCTTGCCGAACGTGTGACCGCCGGCGATCAGCGCCACGGTCTCCTCGTCGTTCATCGCCATCCGGCGGAACGTCTCGCGGATGAACCAGGCCGCGGCCTGCGGGTCGGCGCTGCCGCGCGGACCCTCCGGGTTCACGTAGATCAGGCCCATCTCGGCCGCGCCGACATCCGCGGTCATCTCCTGGTCGCCCACGTAGCGGGAGTCACCGAGCCAGGCGTCCTCCTGACCCCAGATGATCTCCTCGGGCTCCCACACGTCCTCGCGGCCGAACCCGAACCCGAACGTCTTGAAGCCCATCGACTCCAGCGACACGTTGCCGGCCAGTACCAGCAGGTCGGCCCAGGACAGGCTCTGGCCGTACTTCGCCTTCACCGGCCACAGCAGCCGACGCGCCTTGTCCAGGTTCGCGTTGTCGGGCCAGCTGTTGAGCGGAGCGAACCGCTGACCGCCGTCACCGGCACCGCCACGGCCGTCATGGATCCGGTACGTACCGGCGGCGTGCCAGCTGAGCCGGATCATCAGGCCGCCGTAGTGACCGAAGTCGGCCGGCCACCAGTCCTGTGAGGTGGTCAGCACCTCGACGATGTCACGCTTGACGGCCTCGACGTCGAGTTGCTGGAACGCCTCGGCGTACTTGAAGTCGGGCGCGAGCGGGTTGCCCTTAGACGAGTGGGCGTGCAGTACCGACAGGTCGAGCTGGTTGGGCCACCAGTCCCGGTTGCTGCGCGGACGGCCCGGGGTCTTTGCCGTCGGCGCCGGAATACCCGGGTTCTCGCTCTCGCTGCCGTCGTGCGCGACCGGGCACTTGCCGTTGGTGTTGTCCTGGTTGTCGCTCATCAGCTTCCTTCCGAACGTTTGGTCACGCAGGTGGGGCATGTGCCCCAATAGACGACCTCCGCCTCGTCGATCACGAATCCGTGATCGTCGGAGGCGATGAGACAGGGGGCGTTTCCGACGGAACAGTCGACGTCGGCGATCGTGCCGCAAGAACGGCAGACGACATGATGGTGGTTGTCGCGCACCCGCATCTCATAGCGGGCGGTCGCACCGGCAGGCTGGATGCGGCGCACCAGCCCGGCGTCGGTGAGGGCACGCAGCACATCGTAGACCGCCTGATGGGAAACGGTCGGGAGATCCCCGCGCACCAGCGCGATCACCGTGTCGGTGTCGACATGCGGGTGGTCGCGCAGCGCGGCCATCACCGCCAGCCGGGGCCTGGTCACGCGCAACGAGACCGCCCGGAGCCGAGCCTCGGAGTCGGACGTCATGCCCCGACCATAACCCGCTTTTCTGGAATCGTTCCACTTTTGCGGGCGGTGATCACGCGCCGTGGTGACACGTGGGTGCCATCTTCGCTAGCGTCGCCGCATGGCGGCGATCGAATCCACTGTGGCCCGGGCAGGCGGCCGGGCGGCGGCCTACATCGGAAAGATCGCCATCGACCGGGTACGCCGGAAGGCGCTCCTGAAGAGGGCGGAGTCACTGCTCGACCGCGCACCTCTGGAGGCGTTTCTCACATCCCTGACGCCCGCCCAGAGCAGCGCGTTCCTGACTTTCGTCGAGTCGCCGCAGTTCGAGCATCTGGCGCTGCAGACCACGGTCTGGCATCTGGCCGGCCGTTCCGAGGACGACCTCGCCGACATCCGGCACTCCGCCCGGCTGAGCCTGCGTGTCCGTCTCGAAGACCTGCCCGAGGACCGCCTGCTCACCGGCACCGATCTTGTCGTGCACCTGCTCACGGTGGCTTCCGAGGCCGCGATCCGCGAGCACAAGAACATCGACAGCGGATTCGCTGTGGGGATCGTCGCCGATCTGGCGGCGGCCACCGCCCGCCGGCATGAACTGCTCGAACGGCTGCCCGATCTGCGGGCCGTCGACCGGTTCAGCCGGCTGCTGCGGGCGCAGGTCGCGGCCACGCGGTCGAAGATGAGGCTGTCCCATCTGGGGCGTCGTGCGGGTGTCGAATACGCCGACCTGCACGTCGACCCGACGTTCCGGTTCCCGGGCAAGGACGACAACCGGTCGTCGGCGGACGCGCTCGGCCAGTACCAGCGGGTCGTCGTTCTCGGCGACCCCGGTGCGGGCAAGTCGACGTTCGCGGCGAAGCTCGCCCACGACCTCGCCGACGACGCTCTCGACGGGCTGTCCGGCAGGGTGCCGTTCCTGGTCGTCGTCCGCGAACACGCCGAAGCGCTGCGTACCAGCCACCGGCCGTTCACCGCGCTGCTGGAGGACGTGGCCAAGGCGCCCTACAACGTCACGCCACCCGCCGACGCCATCGAGTACCTGCTGCTCAGCGGCAGCGCCGTCGTGATCGTCGACGGGGTCGACGAGCTGGGAGACGCCGAGGCCCGGCGGCGGCTCGCCGAGCTCTTGGAGGCGTTCGCCCACCAGTACCCGCTGGTCGGGATCGTGGTGACCTCGCGAGTCGTCGGCTATGACGAGGCCTCCTTCGACCACACGCTGTTCCCCGACATCCGCATCGCGCGGTTCACCGATGACCAGGTCGCCGACTACGCCGAGCGCTGGTTCACCCTCGAACAGGATGGCGGGCTGGCCGAGTCGTTTCTTGCCGAGAGTTCGCGCATCCAGGATCTGCGCAGTAATCCGCTCCTTCTGTCTCTGCTGTGCTCGCTGTACGAGTCGAAGCACTACATTCCGGCAAACCGGGCACAGATCTACGAGAACTGCGCTGAACTGCTCTTCGAGCGCTGGGACCAAGGCCGGGGAATGTCGGTACCGATGCGTTTCGGTACTCATCTCCGGCCCGCTGTGGCCTGGCTCGCCTGGCGGATGTTCACCGACTCGTCAGCGCAGAAGGTGCTCAGCCGGGACAAGGTCGCTGACCTTCTCATCGAATACATGCTCGAGGAGCGGTTCGACGACTGGACGGAGGCTGCCGTTGCCGCGGCCGAGTTCCTGGACTATTGCGCCGGCCGGGCCTGGCTGCTCACCGAGATGGGAACGCGTGACGGTCAGCGCGTCTACGGATTCACCCACCGGACGTTCCTGGAGTACTTCACCGCCGTCCACCTGGTCCGGCTCGGCCCCAGCCCCGAGAGTGTGTGGCAGCGACTCGGCGGCCGGATCCCCGACACCTCCTGGAACAACGTCGCGCACCTCGCGGTGCACCGCCTGGAGCGAGACGCCCACGGCGGTGCCAGCGGATTTCTGGAGTTGCTTCTCGACGCCGCCGTGTCGTCGGGCGACGAGGTTCGCTATTTGAGTTTCGCAGCGGAAGTGGCGGGACAGGTCGCGCTCCGGTCGAGTGTCCTTCGCCGCCTCGCCGCCGAATGCGTCCGCCTGGCCGTGGAGACACCGGTGGATCAGCGATTCAGGTACACCTGGACGGCGGCTGCCTTCACCGGACAGAACGACGACGGCCCCTTCCTGCATTTGCTACAAGCCGAATTGCCCGAGAACCTCACCCGGCTCAGCGCGGCGATTCTGGAGGCGCTGCGCGCGCCCGGCAGCGCCGACGCCGGCGGGTTGATCGGCGGCATTCTTCTCGTCGACAGGCCCTGGCCGAGAGAATCGAAGTCGGTGGGTGACCACCTCATCCGCCAACCGGGCCTCCTCGCTGTGGAGGATGTGCGGCGATGGGAAGAGCGTCTTCGCAGGCCATCACCTCACGACATCCGCACGAACGGGCCGGGCATCCTGTACCGGCAAGCCAATCTCGGGCACAACACCGACGTCTCCAGCGTGGTGCGGGTACTGGAGAAATGCGTTTCCAACGAACGGGCAACCCCGGCAGACGCGCAATACCTCAGAACGGTCTATCCCGCCCTCGCCGCCAGCCCGTGGCCGTGGATCGAGTTGTCCGAGGACGACAACGACACAGCGTGGGATCTGGCACAGGAGGGTGACCTTATCGCCGACAGCGTCGACATGAGCAAGGTGGACGAGTTCGACGCGACGCAACGATCCTCCGCGTTGCTGCTCCTCCTGGTCTTCCTTCAGGAGACCGGCGGCAATGAATTTCCGGACGCTCTGAAGAACCTTCTTACCGCGCGAACGACCGGCGAGGGCCGAGCGGACGCCCTTGCTCAGGTTGCGGCCTGGAAACTCCTGCCGGAGGCGCACGAACTCGTCACCCGGTGGGTCAACGGCGAGGGCTCGCCGGTGCGGCGGAATCGGTGAGTCAGCGGTCGGACAGGCGCGGGGCGTTGTCGGTGCGGTCGAGCTGGTTGGCGACGTGCTGGCCCAGGGCACTGCGGTAGTGCATGGCCAGACCGCCGAGCTGTTCGACCTCCTCCAGCAGCTGTGCGCGCCGGTCGGACAGGCCCTCCATCGCCTCGGCGTGGCGTCGGCGGGCCGCGCCCTCGATGTCGGCGGCCTTCGCCCGGGCCTCGGCGGCCACCTGATCGGCCTGCTCCTCGGCGGTCACCAGGATCTGCTCGGCCTCCTGGCGGGCGTCCTCGAGATGGCCGTCGGCGGTGCGCTGCGCCATCGCCAGCACCCGCAGGTGGCGGTCGTCGCCGCCGGGCGGTGACGGGTCGCTGTGGCGGGCCCGTTCCAGTTCGGCGGCCACCTCGCGGGCGTGCTGCTCGGCGCGGTCGCGGGCGTCCTCCAGCATCCGCAGCCGGGCGGTCAGCTCCCGCAGTTCGTCGTGGTCGTCGCCGGGGCCGATGTGGTTCTTGAGGGCGTCGTTCTCGGCCATCAGACGGCCGAGTTCGCGTTCCACCTCGTCCAGGAACGCGTCGACCTCCTCCTCGCCGTAGCCGCCCCGGCCGAGGGCGGGCTTGGTGAACGAAACGTTGTGAACGTCAGCGGGGGTGAGCGGCATGCTGCTCCCTAAGAATGCCGTCGCGAGTCGCACACGTTACGCCGTTCCGTAGCCGTCTCACCACCGTCGTGACGACTCTTTTACGCAACACGCCGAATAGTCGTCTCCCGGCTTGTACCAGCGAAGATCGGCTGGATCAGGTCAGGAAGACCGCCGCTGTGAGCATCGCCGCCGCGGAGGCGACCGTGGACAGCATCACGACGTCGCGGGCCAGCGTCTCGGACTCGCGGTAGCGCAACGCGAACACGAACACGTTCTGCGCGGTCGGCAGCGACGACGTCACGACGGCGGCGAACAGGGCGGGCCCGGAAAGGCCGATCAGAAAACGCCCGATCAGGTACGCCAGGAGCGGCTGAACAATGATCTTGAGAACCACCGCGAGGTAGCGATCCGGCGCTTCCGGGCCAGGCCGCAGCGGACGCGCGCCGGGCAGCGACATCCCGAACGCCAGCAGCGCCGCCGGCACTGCTGCCGCCCCGACCAGCTCGAACGGTTCCATCAGCAGGGCTGGGGGAGTCCAGCCGGACGCCGCGACGGCGAACCCGGCCGCCGAGGCGATCATCAGCGGGTTCCGGGCGGGCAGCAGCGCCAGCCGCCGCAGCGACGGCCGGCCCTGCCCGCCCGCCAGATCAAGAACGGTCAGCGCCACGGGAGCGGCGAGCAGAACCTGAAAGACGAGCACGGGTACGACCAGCGACACGTCCCCGAGCACGTACGCCGCCACCGCGAGGCCCATGTTGCCCGCGTTGACGTACGACGCCGCCAGCGTCCCGATCGTCGTCGCGCCGGCGCTGCGTTTCCAGACCAGCCGGGCGACCAGCGCGTACACCGCCCCGACGAGCACCGTCGAGGTGACGAACGCCAGCAGCGAGCCGGTCAGGATCCGATCGAGGCTCGTACGGCTGAGCGTGACGAACAGCAGCGCCGGAGTGGCCACCGCGAACGCCAGCCGCCCCAGCACCCGCGGAGCGTGCTCACCCAGGATCCGCCCGCGGGCCAGCAGATAGCCCAGGGCCGCGATCGCCCAGACCGTCGTGAAACCGCTGAGCACCCCCGCCATTCAGCCGATCATGCCCGCCCGCGCCCCGCCGCAGCAGCGACTGTGACCGGTCTGGCAGAGGCCGGTCATGCCGCCCGCGCCCCGGCACGGCGGCGACGACCTGACCCTCAGAACCCGGAGCGTTCCGCGGCGATCTCCGACCGGACGAGTTCGAGCAGCCGCCCGAGCCGGCCGTCCCAGTAGCGGGAGAAGCCGTGATACTCGATGCGCGCGTCACCCGTACCGACAAGGATCTCGGCCAGGTCCGGATTCTGGCCGAACTTGGCCCGCAGAACCGTGTGCATCACCGCGTCCCGGAGCTGCGCCCAGCCCGGACGGATCGGTGCCCGCCCGGCGGTCGCCTCGGCGGCGCCCTTCGCGTCGCGGATCGCCTCGCGGGCCTCCACGTCGACGGTCGACAGCGCCCAGTAGGCGTGCGTCGCCGTCGGGAACGTCAGTCCGCCCAGATCGACCGGCACCGGGTACTCATTGCGCAGCGCCTCGACGCCGGGCGTCACGGACGGCCGCAGTGCATACGAATCCAGGATGACCGTCGGGTCGCGAGGATCCTGCGGACCGTCGGCGGCCCGGGCCTCCTCCTGCTTCCTCCGCCACCGGTCGCGTTCGGCGAAATACTGTTCGGCCTCGGCGTGGTCCGCCTCCGTGACGACCTCACGGTAGGTGGTCGTCCCGCCGACCGGCGTGCAGATCAGGCGGAGCGGCCGGTCCTTGGCATCCATGTCACCGAGTGCGTAGAGCCGCACCGTCTCCGGAATCGCGAGATACGCCGCGCGCAGTGCCCGCCTGTCGTCCTCGGTGCCGCTCGCGAGGAACCGGTCGAGGGCCTGATGGCAGCGGCCGGTGGAGTCCGGCCGGTTGTTCAGCACATCGATCTCGTCGGCGACCTCAGCCAGGAAAGACTCGGCGTCCGACCCGGACCACGGATCGGCGAAACGCCAGGTCCCGATGTCGTGGGCCGACGCCTCGGCACCTTCCTCGAGATCGAGCGCGACCCAGCCGTCCGCGAGTTTCCGCCGGAGCCCGCCGAGATCCACCCACTCCCAGCAGTTGATCATTCCGTCGGCGAAGATGTACAGCTCGGTGAGGTGGTACGCCCCGTTGCGGATGAACACCGGCCGCCAGGTGCCCTCGATCCGCTCACCGTCGACGACACGGTAGGTCCTGCGCTGCTTGATCACCGGCGAAGTCTAGAGATCCTCCGAGATCCGGGTCGCCGGCTCGTCGCCGGCCATCGGCTTGTCACCGGGTCGCCGGCTCGTCGCCGGCCATCGGTTCGTCGCGCTGGGTCTGACGACGGCGCCCCAGACCGCGTCGCTTCACCACTCGCTGCACCACCCGTGGGTCCCCGCTACCCGTGGGTCCCCTCCGCCCGCGGCCCGCGCAACCCTGGGCCACCGAACGATCACGACGTGCGGTTCTGTGTGCTGCCGCAGCCGCTCGCAAGCCGTGGGGCACACGCCGGGCTTCGCGTGTGCTCCCGACGTCGCAGGCAACAACGGTGAGGTCCCACACTGCAGGGCCGTGGACGCCCACCGTCGCCATCACGACGGCAGGGTCGCGCGCGGCAGCTAAGTGTGACCCCACCGCCGCAGCACCGGCCCCACGAATCCGCTCTCCCGGGTGCCGGATCAGGCCGCGCTCCTCCGAGCCCAGGCAGGCGAGCCTGCTGCCGATGAGATGGCTCGGCCACAGCTCGCGGCCCCGCCTCAGGCCCCGATCCCGAAAACTCTCCAGGTTCCGCCGACCGGCTGTGTCGTGCTGCTGTTTTGGGGTGGGAGGCAGCGGTCTGGCGTAGCCAGGTTGGACTGGCTGTGTCGTGCTGCTGTTTTGGGGTGGGAGGCAGCGGTCTGGCGTAGCCAGGTTGGACTGGCTGTGTCGTGCTTCTGTTTTGGGGTGGGAGGCAGCGGTCTGGCGTAGCCAGGTTGGACTGGCTGTGTCGTGCTGCTGTTTTGGGGTGGGAGGCAGCGGTCTGGCGTAGCCAGGTTGGACTGGCTGTGTCGTGCTTCTGTCTTGGGGTGGGCGGCAGCGGTCTGGCGTAGCCAGGTTGGACTGGCTGTGTCGTGCTTCTGTCTCGGGGCGCGGGAGGCAGCGGTGCGACACGGCTGGGAGAAGGAAGCCAAGTGGCTCGATTCTTTAAGGCCCTGTTAGGAAAGTGTTGGCTACGGTCCTGCCATCAGGGCAAACACGAGCCGAACGAGGTGTTCATGGTGCCGGTCATGGTCGCCGACAACGGCGCCGCCAGGCGTCCGCGGCAGGGGAGGACGCTCGATCTACTGGTCGGGCGCAAGCTGGAGTACGTGTGGCTGGGTCACGCGGTCGTGCTGGGTTTCACCGGCGGCTGCCAGGTGCTGATCGAGGCGGTCGCGCACCTCGACGGCCCGGCGGGACGCGCCGATGTGGAGCCGGGCGACGATCCGTCGGACGTGGTGGCCACGCTGCTCAGTGACGTGGTCCGGTCGGCGGTGACACGCGAGACCGGTGAGCTGGAGATCGGCTTCAGCAGTGGTGCGCGGTTGCTGGTGGACGCCGACGCGGATGCCGAGTCGTGGGCGGTCACAGGCCCCGACGGATACTTGATCGTCTGCCTGGCGCACGGCGAGATCGCGGTCTGGGGTGGCGCCGTCTGAGCGAAAGGCGGCTCGTCTGAGCAAAGGCGGGCCGCTTGCGCGAAAGCGGTCTGCCTGCGCGAAAGCGGCCCGCCGGGCAAGGATGGCCGATACGGGGGAGGGCGCCGGGGCGGCGGACGCGACATGCTGTGGGGATGCCCGGTCTGCGGAATGCCGAACTCGGCGCCTTTCTGCGCTCGCGCCGGCCCGAGGGTCTGCGCCTCGAGGACGTGGCCCGTTCCGCGGGTTTCAGCCTGGACTACTACACACGCATCGAGCGGGGTGAGGTCGACTACTTCGCCGACGCGGTGCTGGACAGCATCGCCCGCGCGCTGGAACTCGACGAGCCCGATCGCCTGCACCTGCTGCGCCTGGCCCGGCCACGGACCGCGGAGCAGCGGATGGTCGACGAGCAGGAGCCAGTGCGGGACTCGCTACGGCTGCTGGTCGAGGGCAACACGGGGCAGTCGGTGCTGCTGATCGGGCGGTACGGGGATCTGCTGGCCGCCAACCGGCTCGGTCACGCGCTGCTCGGCCTGATTCCCGGTGAGCAGGTCAACCTGGCCCGGCTGATGTTCCTGGAGCCGGCGACCAAGGATCTGCTGATCAACTGGGAGCAGGAGGCCGTGTCCGCGGCGGCCCGGCTGCGGGTCGCGGCGAGTGTCGATCCCGGCGATCCGGAGCTGGCGGCGCTGATCCGTGACCTGTGCGTGAAGAGCGACGACTTCGCCCGGATCTGGGCCGGCCATCCGGTCGCGGACGAGGCTGGGACGGTGCTGGAGTACCGGCATCCGGCCGCCGGTCACGTGACGCTGTACTGCGAGACGCTGGCTCTGCCCGGCGACCCGGGCAAGACGCTGGTGATCGGCACCGCGGAGCCGGGCTCACCGTCCGCCGGACGGCTCCGGGAACTGGGGTGACGGCCTGCCCGGCCGGGCGCGCCACGACGCGCCCGGCCGGTGATTCTCAGGCCGGCTCGTACCCGGTCAGGTGCAGCGAGAACGCCCGGATGGAACCGGTGTCGGTACCCACCCGGTCGGCGACGTGCAGGGTCCACGTGCCGTCGGCCGACGACTGACGCAGCCCGCCGAGCGCCGAGTTCGGCTTCCACGTGCCGGTGAACGGCGCGTTCGTCGACAGGGCCGACGCGAACGGTGTCGCGGCGGTGTCGTCGAACACGACCTGGCACAGGTTGTTGCCGCCACCGCCGGTGCGGGAGAACAGCGTGGCGCTGCGCCCGTCCGGTGCGGTGAGCGTGCCGACCAGGTCACCGACGAACGTGTGGTCGATGCCCACGGTCGTCGAGCCCGTCGTGGTGTTGCAGGCCGTGCCGTCGATGGAGAACGTCAGCGACGACGCGAACCCGACGCCGCTGACGTCCACGGTGGCCGAGACGCCGGTCGGGTCGTTGTCCGGGATCGGCACGGCCGCGCCGGTGTACGCGAAGTCCCGTACCGTAGCCGAAGGTTGTCCCGTAGCGACGGAGACGTTGTTGTCGGTGGGCGACAGGGTGCCGGCGAACGTGGCCCGGACCTTGAGGGTGACGGGGCGTCCGAGCGGGTACCCGGCCGCCAGTTTCAGGGTGTAGTCCCTGGTCTTCGACGCACCCGCGGCGATGTTGCCGTACGAGCGGGAGCGCGGTGTGACCGTAGCGAGCGGGTTGTCGGTGTCGACCACCACGCTGACGCCGGTGGCCGTACCGTCGCCGACGTTGACCGCCGGAAGGGTGACCGTCGCCTGCTCGCCGGGTTCCAGATAGGCGTCCCCGTCCCCGGTCGTCGGGGTGATGGTCGGTGTCCCGGCCTGCACCAGCGGTTGCGGGGTGGCGCCGGTGTTGCGCAGCAGCAGGTCGGCGCGGATCACGCCGAAACCGGTGCGGTTGTCGAACCCGGCCGGCGTGAGGTCCAGCGCGGTACCGGTGAGCGCCGCCCGGATCTCGTCGTTGGACAGGCCGGGGTTACCCGACAGCGCCAGCGCGGCGATCGCGGCGGCGTGCGGGGCGGCGGCCGACGTGCCGTAGAACGTCTCGAACCCGGGAACGGTGGTCACCGTGCCGTCGGCCGCGGTGATCTGCGGCGTCTTCCGTACCGTCCCGCCCGTCGCAGTGAAGTTCCCAGGCGTGATCGGCGTGCCGTCGGCGTTGTAGAACACCCGCCGCGGCCCGTCGGAGGTGAACCGTTCCGGCAGGCTCTGCCTGGTGAAGACGTTCGGGTACGGGCCGGTCGGGTTCGCCGGGTCGCCGTCCTCGAGATCGAACGGCAGCGGCGCGTTGGCGGGAGCGGCGGCGACCGAGAACGCGTTCACGGCCGCGCTGTGCCCGCGGGTCACGCCCGGGGTGGAGAAGCCCTTGAGCAGCCCGTCGGCCGAGTCGACGAAGCGGCCGCGGAGCGCGGACAGCTGCAGGTAGCGGTCGGCGCCGGTGAACTTGACGACGGCGAGTTTCTGGCCGCTCCCGGCGCCGAGCTGCAGGATCTCCCACGGGTCGTCGTCGCCGTCCTGCACGTCCTGCGAGAACTGGGTGACGTTGCCGAGCGAGTTGATCGCGTAGAGGTCGTAGTCGTTGGCCGAGGAGAGCAGGGCGTCGGCCCACCACAGCGTCACGATCTGACCCGCGCTGCCCGGTGACAGCGGGTTGAGCTCCTGCACACCCGGGCCGGGGTCGAAGTCGTGGGCGTCACCGGCGATCTTGCCGATACCCCGGCCGGAGTCGACGAAGTCGCCCTCCCAGTTGCCGGAGGTGCCGTCGATGGTGTTGCCCTCGTTGCCGGCCGAGCTGAAGTAGTAGGCGCCGTCGGCGGTCACGGCGTTGACCGACTGCGCGATGGCACCGTCCTGGAACGGGCTCTCGTGGAAGTACAGGATGTCGTCGACGATGATGTCGCAGCCGGCGTCGAAGCGCAGCGCCCGGATGTTCTCGGCGAAGCTGGCCTCGCTGGTGAACGCGGTCGCGAAGCCGAGCTTCGCGTTGGGCGCCAGGTCGTGGATGATCTCCAGCATGGCGGTGCCCTCGTCGCCGTCGCCCTCCTGGCCGGGCAGGACGTCGAGGTCTGCGGGCAGGTCGCCGCTGGCCTGGGAGTCGGCGAGCGAGTCCACGCCGTCGGACAGGGCGCAGATCTTCACACCGGTGCCGGTCACCTTGTAGCGGGTGCGGGCGGTGTCGGCGGCGTGGGTGCGGTCGCCCTCGGAGACGAGCGAACCCTGGTCGACGGCGATGGCGCTCCTGGACGCGGTCGCCTTCGGCGCGGCGGCCTTGGCGGTGCGCAGAGCGGTCTCGATCCGGGTGGTCTTCTCGGCCTTCGACTCGGTGGCCGGCTTGGCGTTCGGGTCGGTCTGGCGGCCGGTGATCGCGCCGTGCTTGAGACCGACCGAGGTGACGTCCTTCCAGCCGGCGATCGTCGGCAGGGCGGTGAGCGGTGCCTCGACCACGACGGTTCCGGTGGACGGCGACGGGAAACGGATCCCGGCGCCGGCGCCGCGCAACCGGGCGAGCAGGTCGTTGCCGACCTTCTCGGCGCGGATCTCGACCTCGGTGGTGCCGGACTTGCTGACCGCGACGCCGGTGCTGAGCGCGGGCAGTGCGTTCGTGGTCGCCTTGTCCGAGCGTTTGCGCAGCTCGATGGCGAGCCGGCTGTCGAGTTTGCGCTCGGTCTCGGTGAGCGATTTCTTGATCGCCTGGAGCGCGGCGATCTGATCGTAGGCCTTGGTGACGGGATCGTCCGGTGCCGCGGTGGCGGCGCCCGGGGCCGCGAGTGCGATGACGGTGGCTCCGGCCGCTAAGACGGTCACCGATCGGCGGAGGTTACCTTGACTGAAGATGTTCAATTCCAGCCCCCCATTGATCTATTCAGATCTCTGCTGAGGGACTCTATCGGCGATAGTCGATATAGGACAGCCTCAATCTGTTACAGGAGTGTGTTCCTCGACCCGGCGCAGGTTGCGGACCGCCGGGACGATCAGCAGCACGGCGCAACCCAGCACGCCGACCACCACCGAGGTGCCGAGCACCCGCTCCGCGCCGACCACACCGGCCACCGGCCCGGCCAGCGCCTGGCCGATCGGCAGACTTCCGGTGGAGCCGAGCACCTCGTACGACGTCATGCGGTTGAGCATTCGCGGCGGCACCCGGGTCTGCACGCTGGTCTGCCACATGATCGACCAGAACGCCCAGACCAGGCCGTTCGCCCAGGCCGCGGCGAGCAGTAGCGGGAGCGTGGCGTGCATCGCGATCGCCAGCGGCAGCAGCACGAACCCGAACATCGCCACCGCGCCCGCGGCCAGGGGCCGTCGCGGCCGCAGCCGTAGTGCCGCCACCCCGCCGCACAGGGTGCCGGCGCCGAGCGCGGTCTGCATCCAGCCGTACGCCGAAGCGCCCAGATCACCGCTGACCAGCACCGCCCCGAGTGGGATGAGCGGGCCGAACAGGAAGATCCCGTAGAAGACCCAGACCAGGATCACGCTCCAGATCCACTGCTGCGACCGGAACTCGTGCCAGCCGTCGATCAGGTCGCGCACCATCGTGGACGGCGCCGTGGGCTTCGGCAGCTTTCCGAGGCGCAGTCCGGCCAGGCAGAACGCACTGATCGCGAACGTGGCGGCGTCCACCGCGTAGACCGGCCCGGCGCCGAAGAACGCGAACAGCAGGCCCCGCCGTGGCGGGGCCGAGCAGTTCGGCGAGCGCGACCGCCGTACGGATGGTGGCGTTGGCCTTCTGTGGATCGTCGCTGACCAGCGGGACCAGGCCGTTGACGCCGGGCTGGAACATCGCGGCGGCCGCCCCGCTGACCGCCGAGCAGGCGATCAGCAGGGTCATCGACGGGGTGCCGGTGAAGAACGCGACCGCCACGACCGCCTGCGCGGCCAGCCGGACCAGGTCGGCGCCGAGCATCAGCGGCCGGGCCCCGATGCGGTCCGACAACACGCCGCCGAAGAGGATGAACCCGAGGAACGGCACCATCCACGCGGCCAGCACGAAGCCGACGCCGGTCGCCCCGTAGACCTCACCGATCGACAGGGCCGCCGCCACGGTGAGCATCGCATCGCCGAAAACGGACACCGCGCGGGCGATGAAGTAACGAGTGAAGGCCGCTGACCACATTACTTGATCTTCTCCCGTGCCCGGGCTGTCCCTCCAGGGGATTTCCCGGTTCCGGAACCGTCGCACGTCGCAGGCGGCGGTCCGGCAGGCCGTGCTCGACCTGTTCGCGCCAGACCTGGACCACCTGCGACTGCGCGGCGCGGTCGTGGAGGACCGAGCCGGAGCCCGGTCAGGCCGTGGAGCAGGGCGCGCCGTTGAGGGTGAACGACAGGGGTTTCGCGGTGTCGCCGGTGTGGGTCGCCTGGAAACCGATGCCGACCGAGGCGCCGGGGGCGATCGCGGCGTTGTAGGAGAGGTTCTTCGCCGTGACCTGTCCGGTGGCCGGGGAGTAGGTGGCGTTCCACCCCGACGTGATCCTCTGGCCTGCGGGCAGGGTGAAACTCAGCGACCAGCCGTTGACGGCGGTGTTGCCGGTGTTGGTGACCGTGAGGCTCTCGGTGAGGCCGGTGTTCCACGCGCTGACGGTGCCGGTCACCCGGCATGCGGTGTTGGCCGGGGGAGGGCTGCTCGGGGGAGGGCTGCTAGGGGGAGGACCGCTGCTCGGCGGGGGGCTGGAGGGCCCGCCGGAGGTCAGACCGAAGAACTCGAGGGCGTACGCGGCCATGCCGCTGGACGGCAGGCTGTGGCCGGCCCCCTGAATGCTGTACGCCTCGACCTGGACGGTGCCGGAGGAGTCGGCGTACCGGCTGCGGTTCCAGCCCTGCTGCGGGGTGTCGGTCGACGTCGGCGTCTGACCGAGGCCGAAGACGTTCGTCCACTGCTCGACGGACTCGCGGAGCAGGGAGTACGGCACGAGAGTGTCGCTGGTGCCGTGCCACAGCTGGACCCGGGGGCGCGGGCCGGTGTAGCCGGGATACGCCTGGCGCACCGCGTCACCCCACTGCTGCGGGGTCCGGTCCATGCTGCCGTTGGTGCACCGGCCGCCCGGCGGATAGTCGGCGGCGTTGGCGAAGCAGTTGAACGGCACACCCATGAAGGACGCGCCGGCCTTGAACACGTCCGGGTAGACGGCCAGCATGTGCTGGGTCATCATGCCGCCGGAGGAGCTGCCGGTGGCGTACACCCGGTTCGGGTCACCGCCGTACTGCCGCTGGGCGTAGGTGACCATGGAGACGATGGACACCGGATCGCTGCCGCCGCCGCGGCGCTTGGCGGCGTCCGACCAGGTGTCGAAGCACTTCCCGAAACCGGCTTCCTGCTGCGCGCTCGGATAGATCACGACGTAGCCGTACCGGTCGGCGAGGCGGGCGAACTCGCTCTGCTGGTAGAAGCCCGGCCCCGATCCGCCGCATCCGTGCATGGCCACGACGATGGCGGGGTTGGCCGGGCGGGCGTCCGGCACGTAGACGTGCATGCGCATGCCGCCGGGGTTCGTGCCGAAGCTGGTGACCTCGACGAGTGAGGCCGCGTAGGCGGGCTGCAGGGCCGGGACGGCGAGGCCCGCGGCCGCCAGTGAGGCGGCTGCCGCGAGCAGTAACAGGCGTCGGATTCTCATGGCCGGACTCCTTCAGGTGGGGGATGGCGCACGGCCCGCGGGGACAGGCGGTACGCCTATCGTGCGTCAGTTACTCTCCCCCTGGGTCACTGAAGTGTCAATCGACGTAAGTGGATGCTGCCGCACTCAGCTCCGCGACCGTGCGAGCCCGGATGTCACGCGGCGGGCCGTCCGTGAACCGGGCGACGACCTCGCGGACGTGCTCCTGGGCAGGTTCGGCCAGCCCGTCGTACACGGCGGCGAAGACCTCACGGGCGCGGCTGCGCGGCCAGTCCGGCGGCAGCAGGCGGGTGGGCAGCAACGGATCGACGACGGGGAAACGGCGGTAGGTGTCCATCACCCCGGTACGCGCCTGCACCGCCTCGACACCGCGGACGCCCCCGGAGCGGATCCTCGGCAGCACCGGCTCCCAGGCCCGCACGAAGGCCTCGTACTGCCCGGCGATGGCTACGAGGTCCCACGCCTCGATGGGGTCACGGCCCGCCGCGGCGCCGGCCTCGACATGACGGGCGCGGAACACGGTCATCGCGCCGAGATCCGCCGCGGCGAGCTCGGCCGCGGCCCGGGGCCCGGGCGAATGCGGGGACACCCACAGCCCGTCGTACAACGGCGCGTACCCCAGCCACCGCAGCTGCCCCCGCAGCGCACGCCGCCGGGTGCCCTGATCCTTCGGCAGGGAGAAGGCCACCAGCGTCCAGGAGCCGTCCCAGGTGTCGGCGGACGCCGCGAACGCCGCGATCCGCCCCCCGCCGACCGACAGATGGGCGGCGGCGGGGGAGGTCAGCCGATACGAGCTGTGCCGCCCGTGCCGGGCGCCCTCGAGAACCCCGCGGTTGGCCAGGCGGCTCACCGCGGTCCGGGCGCCGGCGCTGCTCACACCCGCCTCGCCGAGCAGCGCCACGATCGCCGCGGACGGCAACCAGGCGCGGGTGCCGAGGGTGTAGTCGGCCACCAGCGTGACCGCCAGTCCCTGCGGCGAGCTGCCCGCCTGCCTGCGGGGCAGAACCGATCCGCCGCCGGTGTCCGGGAAGATCTCGCCGATGTCGAAGGGGTCGACCGCCGGCACGTTCTGTTCGGAGGCAGGCACGACTACGCACTTTAGACGATCACCACGGGTCGCTACCGCGGTCGCAGTACTGCGACTGCGGTAGTCCGGGACGGCGCTGACCTGGGCTAAAGTGCGCCTATGCGAGCGGGAAACCGGATAGCCGCGGTCGGCGTGGCCGGCACCCTGCTGGCGACCGCCCTGGCCACCGAGCACCCCGCCGCACGGCTCGAACCGCTCGGATACGCACTGGTGCTGACCAGCGGACTGGCACTGGCCGCGGCCCGCCGCGCCCCGGTCGTGACCCTCGCCGTCACCGGGCTGAGCGTGCTCGCGTACAACCTGCTCGGTCTTGCGGTGCCCGCCCTGGCGTTCCTGTGTGCCGCGTACGCCGGCTTCCGGGCCGGCCGCCGGCTGCCCACCGTGGTGGCCGCGGTGACCGTGCTGATCGCCCTCCCGCTGGCGATCATGGCGTCGCCGGCGGGCCCGGCCGCAAAGGAGGCGCTCGCCGAGTCGCGCGGCGTGCTGCAGATCGCCTGGCTGGTCGCCGCCTGCGCCGCCGGTGAGGCGCTGCGGCAGGCCGAGCGCCGCGCCGACGAGGCCGAACGCACCCGCGAGGAGACCGCCCGGCTCCGCGCCACCGAGGAGCGGCTGCACATCGCCCGCGAGCTGCACGACTCGCTCACCCACCAGATCTCGATCGTCAAGGTGCAGGCCGAGGTTGCCGTGCACCTGGCCCGCAAGCGCGGCGAGGAGGTCCCGGAGTCGCTGCTGGCGATCCGGGAGGCGGGCCGGGCCGCGACCCGTGAGCTGCGGGCCACCCTGGACACGCTGCGCGACAGCGCCGACACCCCGTCGCGGGGGCTCGATCACCTGCCGGAACTGCTCGCCGGGGCGGAGGGCATCGGGCTGCGTACCGAGCTCACCATCGAGGGCGAACGCCACGAGGTGCCCGACGCGGTGGCCCGCACGGCGTACCGGATCGTGCAGGAGTCACTGACCAACACCGCCCGCCACGGCGCGGCCTCCACCGCCACGGTCCGCATCGACTACCGGCCGGACACGCTGGCCATCCGGGTCGACGACGACGGCACCGCCCGTCCCGGGACGACACCGGTGCCCGGCGTCGGCCTCTCGGGCATGCGGGAACGGGTCACCGCCCTCGGCGGCCGGCTGCTCGCCGGACCCCGTACCGAGGGCGGGTTCACCGTCCAGGCCGAACTGCCGCTGGAGCGCATCGCATGATCCGGGTCCTGCTCATCGACGACCAGCCCCTGCTGCGCAGCGGGTTCCGGGCGCTGCTCGACGCCGAGGACGACATCGAGGTGGTGGCCGAGGCCGGCAACGGCCGCGACGGGCTGGAACTGGCCCGGCGCCACCGGCCCGATCTGGCTCTCGTCGACATCCAGATGCCGGTCATGGACGGCATCGAGACGACCCGGCGGATAGCGGCCGACCCGGAGCTCGCGGCGGTCCGGGTCGTCATCCTCACCAACTACGGCCTCGACGAGTACGTCTTCGACGCGCTGCGCGCCGGCGCGGCCGGGTTCCTGGTCAAGGACATCACGCCCGACGACCTGCTGCACGCCGTGCGGGTCGCGGACCGCGGGGACGCGCTGCTCGCCCCCTCGATCACCCGGATGCTGATCAGCCGGTACGTGTCCGAGCGCCCCGGGCCGCGCGCCGACGCGTACGCCGAGGAGCTGACCAACCGGGAGCGCGAGGCCGTCGCCCTGGCCGCGAAGGGCCTGTCCAACAATGAGATCGCGGCCACCATGGTGATCAGCCCGCTGACCGCTAAGACCCACGTCAACCGTGCCATGACCAAACTGCGGGCACGCGACCGCGCCCAGCTGGTGGTCTTCGCTTACGAATCCGGCCTCGTCACGCCCTCCCGGTAGACCTGGTGAGGTTGCGCCGCCGGCTCGCCGGCTGGCTCGCCCGCCCGCCCGCTCGCCGGCTGGCTCGCCCGCTCGCCCGCTCGTTCGCCGGCCCGCGCGGCGGCCCGTCCGCTCGCCACTGGCGGCGATCTTGTGAGGTTCGGGTCGCTGTGGGGGTGAAACCTCACAAGGTCTGCTGGCTTGGCCGCTGTTCGCCCGCCACTGGCGGCGATCTTGTGAGGTTCGGGTCGCTGTGGGGGTGAAACCTCACAAGGTCTGCTGGCTTGGCCGCTGTTCGCCCGCCACTGGCGGCGATCTTGTGAGGTTCGGGTCGCTGTGGGGGTGAAACCTCACAAGGTCTGCTGGCTTGGCCGCTGTTCGCCCGCCACTGGCGGCGATCTTGTGAGGTTCGGGTCGCTGTCGGGGCTAAACCTCACAAGATCTGCGAGGAAGGCGAGGAAGGCGAGGAAGGCGAGGAGGGCGAGGAGAGGCGAGGAAGGTGGGTGGTTCAGCGGCGGTCGGTGATGCGGTGGCGGAACTCGGCCTGGGCGGTCGCGAACACCTCGTTGAGCCGCCCGATCTCGGCCTCGGTCGGCTCGCGCCGCAGATGCACGTCGATCTTGAAGTCGCCGTCGACGATGTCGACGTCCAGGTGGTCGAGCAGGTCGGCCGGCAGGCGGGTGATGACGAACTCGCGGAACGCCGCGGCGATCGTGGACGGCATGTCGCCGCAGCCGCAGGTGCGCCCATCGAGCACCGCGCCCAGATGGCTGCGCCCGACCAGTGCGTCCGGGTGCACCGGGTCGATGACGGCCAGACCCTCCCCGAGGATCTTCCGCGCCTCGTCGAGGCGGCCCTCATGCTGCAGGAACAGTCCGAGCGCCACGCCCGCCCGGCCGACCGTGTCGTGGTCGGCGCCGCGGCGTGCCTGCTCCAGGGCCTCGGCCAGCCTCTGCTCGGCCTCCTCGAGACGCCCGGCCTCCTTCAGCGCCAGGCCCCAGTTGCGCAGCACCTGGCTGATCACCTCGGGGCGGCCGATGCCGCGCGACCGCTCGTACGCCGAGGCGTAGGTGCGCAGCGAACCCTCGGTGTCTCCGGCGTCGTCCTGCGCCATCGCCAGGCCCAGCGCCGCCATCAGCGCCTCCTCGGTGCGGCCCTGCCGGTCGTAGGAGGCCAGCACCCGCTCGATCGCGTCCACCCGCCCGGCTTCGTCGCCGATGTCGCGGCCCAGGTTTGCCAGGGCGGACAGCGCGTTGATCGTGCCCTGATGGTCGGGGCCGAGCCGCTGCTCCAGGACCGCGACCAGGGTGGTGAACAGTGCCTTGCGGGCCGCGCCGTCCTCGACCGGCACCCCGGCGATGACCTGGCCGATCTGCTCGACGACGTGGTCGGGCAGCTGATCCAGGCCCACGAAGAGCGGCTCACCGGTACCGCCGGCCTGCACCACGGCCGCCCGCAGTGCCAGTGCGGAGGCCACCCGCTCGTGGCCGTTGTTCCAGAAGTTGGCGACCGCCTCCTCGACGACCTGCCGCGCCCCGGCCACGTCGCCGCGCTCCAGCAGCAGCGACGCCAGCGGCTCGAGCCCGAACGCGTATCCGGCGTGCTCGCGGCCGTAGAACGCCAGCCTCTCCTGCGCACCCTGGCGCAGCTGCTGCTCGGCCTCCTCGAGCCGTCCGGCCATCCGCATCGCCATACCGACGTTGAGCCGGTACGTCAGCTGGTCCTTGTGCGATTCGTGGTCACGCGGCGCGACCGCGGCGGCCTGCCGGAAGCACTCGATCGCACGGTCCAGCTGGTCGGCGTTGAGCAGCACGTTGCCTAGGTCGCACTGGGCCGAGGCCCACTCCGGACTGCCCGGCCCGTGCCGTTCGGCGACGGCCCGCACCTCGCGGGCCATCAGGTTCTCGGCGTCGCCGAAACGGCCCTCGCGCAGCAGGGAGAAGGCCAGGTCGGCCGCGGGAGGGGTAGTCGTCACGGGCGGATTCTATGCCCTAGATCCAGACCGCTCGGACCGTGTCGGCGAGCACGGTTCCCTGGCGCAGACCGGCCCGTACGGCCGCGGGGCGGCTGCTCGGATCCATGACGTTCTGGCCGAAGGCGGCCAGCGCCTCGGGGTCCGGCTCGATCAGCAGCGTGCTCGGGGCGCCGGACGCGGCGATCTCGGCGACGATCCGGTCCCGGCCGAGCACGGCGAGCGGGGCGATCACCACCAGCCGCTCGGCGCCGGCGGCCAGGTCGGCGCCCGCACCCAGGCGCACGCCGCCGTCCATGTAACGCCGGTCGCCGATGGAGACCGGCGGCATCAGGCCGGGCACGGCGCAGCTGGCGGCCACCGCCTGCAGCAGCGGCACCCCGGACGCGGCGTCCAGCACCAGGTCGCGGCCGTCGGCGGTGTCGACCACTGTGATCCGCAGGTCGCGGTCCGGCCATTCTCGTACGGGCAGCACCGCCTCCATCTGGGCCAGGTACGCCTGCTCGTCGAGGCCGGCGGCCAGCGCCATGGCACCGACCCGCACGCGAGCCTCCAGCGCCGGGACCGATGGGTCGGCCAGCACCGCCATGGCGGTCAGCCACTCGCCGTTGCCACCGCCGCGAGAGGAGCTGCCGCGAGAGGAGCCACCGGGGGAGGAGCCGCCGGGGGAGGAGCGGCTCGGGGAGACCTCCCGTTCTTGCAGAGCCACCGCGGCCTCCAGGTCGGCACCGGCGGTCACGATCGTGCCGACGACCGATCCGGCCGACGTGCCGATCACCGTGTCCGCGTCACCGAGCGGCACACCGGCCCGCTGGAGACCGCAGAGCACACCCAGATGCCAGGCGATGCCGGTGATGCCGCCACCACCGAGGACGAGAGTCTTTTTCACGAACACGCACGTTATCGAGACGGGGCCGCCGGGGGAAGACGCCGGTGCAGCACGCAGAACTCGTTGCCCTCCGGATCGGCGAGCACGGTGAACCCCTCGTCGCCAGTCTGGCCCACATCGGTACGGGTCGCGCCCAGCGCCAGCAGCCGGTCCACCTCACGGGCCACGTCGCCGTCGGCGGCGACCAGGTCGGGATGGTCGCGGTTCTTGCCGTTCTTCGGCACGTCCGTCGGCTGCAGCCACACGCTGAGACCGCCGTCCGGCGGCCACAGGTGGGCGTCACCGTCGTCGCCGTAGTCGATCTCGTAACCGAGCGCCGCGGACCAGAACTCGGCCTGCCGCCGCACGTCGTGCACGTCCACCGTCCACTGCGCGAATCGGCTGGTCACGACACATCCTCTCGTGACAGGGGCTGATTGGCGGGGCCCTGCAGCACCCCTCCGTCGATGTCGAACCGCGAACCGTGGCACGGACACTCCCAGGCTGTCTCGGCGTCGTTGAAGCGGACGATGCAACCCAGGTGGGTGCACCGGGCCGACACGGCGTGCACCGTGCCGGCGTCGTCGCGGTAGACCGCGCACTGCTTGCCTCGTACCCGGACGATCGCTCCGGTACCCGCATCGACGTCGTCGATCCCGTCGACGTGCGACGGGCGCAGCCGGTCTCCGACGAAGTGACCGGCCACCCCGGCCCCGAGTTTCAGCATCGACACCGCCTCGCGCAGCGGGTGCAGCCGGCGCGGGTCGTAGAGGCCGGCCCACTCCGGGGCGGCGCCGGTGATCGACGCGGCCAGCAGCTGCCCGGCCATCACGCCGGTGCTCATGCCCCAGCCGCCGAACCCGGTGGCGACGTAGGTGTTGCGGGCGCCCGGGTGGAGTCTGCCGACGAACGGCACCTGGTCGGTGCTGGTGTTGTCCTGGGCGGCCCAGCGGTAGGCGATGTCGCCGACGCCGAACCGGTCACGGGTCCATTCGGCGAGCCGGTCCCAGCGCTCGGTCACGTCCCCGGCGCCGGGCGTGAAGTGTTCGCCGGTCACGATCAGCAGGCGCTGCCCGTCGTGGTACGGCGCCGTCCGTACCGACCTGGTGTCGTCCTCCGGGGTTATGAAGACGCCGCCCGGGTCGTGGTGCGCCGGCACGGGCGCCGCCACCACCAGCTCCCGTCGCGGCTCCAGCCGTGCGAACAGCAGCGCGCGGTCGAAGATCGGATAGTGGGTGGCGATCACCACCTGTTCGGCGGTGACGGTGTGCCCGTTCTCGGTGGTCACCGTGCAGGGCTCTCCGTCGCTCAGGCCGGTGACGCGGGTCCGCTCCCAGATCGTGCCGCCGAGCCGGAGGAACGCCTCGGCCAGCGCGAGCAGGTACTTGCGGGGGTGGAACTGGGCCTGGTCCTCCACCCGGACGGCGCCGGCCACTCCGAACGGCAGGCCGGTCTCGGTCACGAACGACGCGGCCAGTCCCGCCTCGGTGGCGGCGTCGGCCTCGGCGCGGATCAGGTCCACCCGCTCCGGTGACTCCGTCCAGGTGAACGCCGGCACCCGTTCCAGATCGCAGTCGATGTCCAGCTCGGACACCAGCTCGGCGACCCGGTCGACGGCCTGCTGCTGCGACCGGGCGTACCAGCGCGCGTGGTCCGCGCCGTGGGTCTTGCGGATGCCGCTGTAGATGAGGGTGTGCAGGGCCGAGAGCTTCGCCGTGGTGTAGCCGGTGACTCCGGCGGCGATCCGGTCCGCCTCGAGGAGTACGACCTGCAGACCGGCCTCTGCCAGCTCGAACGCGGCTGACAGGCCCGCGATGCCCCCGCCGACGACGACCACGTCGGTCTCCGTGTCGCCGGCCAGTCGTGGATAGGACGTCGCCGGGGTCGAGTCCATCCAGAACGATTCCTCGATGTGCTCGCTCATGGCTCTCGGCTACCCCGACAATCGTCGCTCAATCCGGCGATTGACATAGTTATCTAGGTTGTGCGCGTGAACATCAGGTACCTACTTCACAACGCGTACGGGATCGGTGGAACCATCCGTACGGTCTTCAATCAGGCCAACGCGTTGTGCGAGACCCACGACGTCGAGATCGCCAGCGTGTACCGGACGGCGGAGGAGCCGTCCTTTCCGCTCGATCCACGCGTACGACTCGTCTCGGTGACAGAGTTACGGCACGACGGTTCACGATGGACGAGCGGCCCGGACGCCCGCCGCCGCCTGTTGCGGAAGACGCGAAGACTGCCGAACCCGCTGCCGCACGGCCGGGACTTCCGGTACAGCCGCTGGGACCCGATGGTCGACCTCAAACTGATCCGCTACATGCGTTCCCAGCGTGACGGCGTGCTGATCACCACGCGGCCCGCGCTGAACCTGCTGTCGGCCTGGTTCGCGCCGCGCCGGGTGATCCGGATCGGCCAGGACCACATGAACTTCGGCAGCTACCGGCAGCGCCTGCAGGACCGGATCGTCCGCGCCTACCCCCGCCTGGACGCCGTCACCGTCCTGACCCACGCCGACCTGGCCTCCTACCGGGCCGCCCTCGGTGACTCGGTGCCGCTCGAGCGGATCCCGAACGGCATTCCGGTCCGGCCGCCCACGCCGGCCGCCGAGCGCGGCAAGGTCGTCGTCGCGGCCGGCCGGCTGGGCCGCCAGAAGGGCTTCGACCTGCTCGTCCAGGCCTGGGTGGGCGTCCGTGAGGTGCATCCGGACTGGCAGCTGCACATCTTCGGGGCGGGCAAATGGCGTGACAAGCTGTCCGGCATGATCGCCGAACGGAACCTCGGCGACGTGGTGAAGCTGCGCGGCGTCACCCGTGACCTGGACGGCGAGTTCGCGAAGGCGTCGGTGTTCGTGCTCTCCTCCCGCAAGGAGGGCCTGCCCATGGTGCTGCTCGAGGCGATGGGCGCCGGTCTGCCGGTGGTGTCGTTCGACTGCCCCACCGGCCCGGCCGACGTGGTCGACGACGGGGTCAACGGGCTGCTGGTGCCGGCCGAGGACGTGCCGGGCCTGGCCGCCGGGCTGTCCCGGCTGATGGGGAACGCCGGCGAGAGGGCGTCGCTCGGCGCGGCCGCGCGGGTCACGGCCGCCGACTATGCGATGCCGGTCGTCGCCGGGCGGTGGAACGATCTGTTCACCCGCTTGAAACTTCTGCAGAATGGCGAAAGTTTCAGTGAGGTACGGGCATCGACCGGTTCATCCATGTAATTCAATGTCCGGGTGAACCCGTTCCCCCGAAGAGCCACCATGCTGGCGGCGGCGGTCCTCGTCGCCGCCGCGGCGGTGTTCGCCATCCCCACCACCGCCCTGGCCGCCGCCGTCGAGGACGACGGCGCCGACTGTCCCGTACCCCCCTCCAACGCCATCAGCAGCAGTCAGCTGCCCGACCCGTTCACCCGCATCGACGGCACCCGGATCACCACTACCGGTGACTGGCGCTGCCGCCGCGCCGAGATCCGTGAGATGGCCGAACGCCACGTCTACGGCCAGAAACCCGCCAAGCCGGCGACCGTCGGCGGCACCGTCTCCAGCTCGAACATCACCGTCAACGTCACCGACCAGGGCCGCGCCGCGAGTTTCGGTGCGAGCGTGCAACTTCCGACCACCGGCAGCGCGCCGTACCCCGCCGTCGTCGTCATCGGTGGTTTCGGCGCCGACACCACCACCATCCGCAACTCCGGTGCCGCGGTGATCAGTTTCGACCCGCTCGCGGTCGGCCGTGAGGGCACCGGCCGGGCGAACAAGCAGGGCGCCTTCTACACCCTCTACGGCTCGACCAGCAGCACCGGCATCCTGATGGCCTGGGCCTGGGGCGTCAGCCGGATCATCGACGTGGTCGAACAGTCCGGCGGATCCGTGCTGCGCGCCGACTCGCTCGGCGTCACTGGCTGCTCCCGGTACGGCAAGGGCGCGTTCACCGCCGGCGCGTTCGACCAGCGGCTCGCCCTGACCATGCCGATCGAGTCGGGCACCGGCGGCGTGCCGATCTGGCGCGGGGTGCCCGGCGAGTCCGGCGCCCAGCCGCTGAGCAGCGCCTACGGCGAGCAGCCGTGGCTCGGTGACGCGTTCGGCTCGTTCACCGGCAACCCGAACGGCCTCCCGCTCGACACTCACGAGATCGTCGGCCTGGTCGCCCCTCGGGGACTGTTCATCATGGAGAACCCGCACGTGGACTGGCTCGCGGCCCGGTCCGGCAGCGTGGCCGCGCTCGGCGGCGCCGAGGTCTACAAGGCCCTCGGTGCGGGCGGCAACATCTCGTACTGGTCCGACGTCAGCGACGGCACTCACTGCGCGGCACGCAGCGAATGGCGCGGGCCACTGCAGCAGAACATCCAGAGATTCCTTCTCAAGACCGGCGGCGGTACGGGTGCGTTCCGGATCTCCAGCCGCAAGCAGGGCGACCTCGCCCAGTGGCGCAGCTGGCTGACCCCGAGCCTGACCGGAGGCCCGGTTTCACCGCCGCCGTCCTCACCGCCGCCGTCCTCACCGCCGCCGTCCTCACCGCCGCCGTCCTCACCGCCGCCGGCGGGCTCCTGCACCGCGACGATCACTCCGGGCACCGTCTGGGGTGACCGCTACAACACCTCGGTGACGGTCGCGGGCAGCACCAACTGGACGGTCACCGTCGCGATCACCTCTCCTCAGCAGGTCACCACGACCTGGAGCGGCGCCTTCACCAACAGCGGCGGAACCCTGACCGTCCGCCCGAACGGCAGTGGCAGCACATTCGGCTTCACCACGATGATGAACGGCAACACCTCAGCCCGCCCCCGCATCGTCGCCTGCACCACCTGATCCACGCGCGTGGTGACTTGCGGTCCGTATGCGGGCACAAGTCACCACGCAAGCGTGCTGGGCCTGCCCCGTTTTGACGGACATCCAAGATCAGGGGACCTGGGGTCTCCGGGAGGATGTCCAGCATCATGGAGAGCGTGGGAAAGAAGCGAT
>NZ_PVMZ01000017.1 GCF_003001815.1 Actinoplanes italicus | reverse complement strand
GCCAGCGCGGCAACCGTCACCGGATGCGCCAGCCACGCGAACGCCCTCCCCCGAACAGTGTTCACAGCCGACACACTGTCAGCGCACGATCACGCCCAGGTCCCAGGACGGCTACTTCTCGCACAGATTCGTCCGGGCCGCCTTCACGATCGTCTTGGCGATGGCCGTGTCCACCGCGAACCGGTTCGCCGCGTTCCGTGTCACCTGGGCGTCCGTCTTTCCCTGCTCGGTGTCGAGGCAGATGCCGCGGCCGAAGTCGAGGGCGCTCTCGTTCGCGCCGGCCTTCGCGTCCGCGGCCGTCACCTGCTCCAGGAACGCCTTCTGCTTGTCGGACAGCGGCGCCGCCTCCTGGCCCGGCGTGCGCGACGCGCCCGGCTGCGGCGCCACCCACTCCCCCGAGTCGTCGCTGCACCCCGCCAGCGCGAACGTCACCAGCCCCGCGGCCACCAGAACACGACCTGCCAACACGCTGCCCCCAGCCCTAGCCCGAACCCAGCACGGTACGTCCTGGGGCGATACTGGTTCGGTGGAGGGGCTGCCCGATGTGCGATTCGCCCGGACCGCCGACGGTGTGTCCATCGGCTATCAGGTGTTCGGGCGAGGTCCGGCGCTGGTGTGGATGCCGTCGCTGAGCAACATCGTGGCGCAGTGGCGCATCCCCGCGTTGCGGGACGCCTATCTCGGACTGGCCCGTGAGCTGACCGTGGTGCTGTACGACGGCCGTGGCACCGGTACCTCGGACCGGCGCGTCGACCTCGGCGACCTCGGGGTCGACGCCCACCTGCGTGACCTGACCGCGGTTCTGGACGCCGCCGGCCTGCAGCGTGCCACCCTGCTCGGCTACTACCACTCGGTGCCGACGGCGATCGCGTTCGCGGCCAGGTCACCGGGGCGGGTCGAGCGCCTGGTGCTGTTCGGCGGCACGTCCCGGCTGCGTGAGGCGATGTTGCCGGCCCAGACACAGGCGCTGCTGTCGCTGGTCGACCAGGACTGGGGCCTGTTCGCCGACGCGGCCGCGACCGCCTGGCTCGGCTGGGACGAGGCAGCCTCCGGCCGGTGGACCGCCGAGGCGTTCCGGACCGCCACGACGGCACCGGTCTTCAAAGCCTGGATCGAGGCGGCCCGCGACATCGACGTCACCGCGGAGCTGCCGGCCGTCCGCGCGCCCACGCTGGTCCTGCACCGGCAGGGTGAGCAGCGGATCCCGGCCGAGACGTCCCGGCGGCTGGCCGGTGGGCTGCCGGTCGCCCGGTTCGTCGAGCTGCCCGGTTCGACGCCGACCCTGTTCATCGAGAACCAGGCGGCCGATCTGCGGCTGGTCACCGGCTTCGTCACCGGTGGCCGCGTGGAACGCCGCAACGGCACGAGCCTCACCCCGCGGGAACGGGACGTGTTGCGGCTGCTCAGCGCCGGTGACTCGAACACCGAGATCGCCCGGCATCTGGGGATCGCCGTGCACACCGTGGAACGGCACCTGTCCGCGGTCTACCGCAAGCTCGGCGCGCGGGGGCGCGCCGACGCCGTCCGGCTGGCGCTGTCCCTGACGGAAAACCGCCACGACCTCTGACGGATCACCGCGACGCGAACCGGACCCCGGCCGGCGGAGGATCGGGGCATGACCACCACCGCACCCACGAACACCTCGTGGCGGCTTGCCCGCGCCACCGCGCCCGCGACCGCCCTGCTCGCCGGCCGCCGATGGTTCCCGCTGTGGGCGATCGTCCGCCACCGCGGCCGCAAGTCCGGTCGGCAGCTGGCCGTGCCGGTCGCGATCGTGACCACCACGGACGGCTTCATCATCAACCTGCCGTGGGGCGCCGGCACCAACTGGGTCCGCAACGTGCTGGCCGCCGGCGGCTGCACCCTGCGCTGGAAGGGCGCCGAGCACCCGGCCGATCGGCCCCGGATCGTCGACGCTACCGAGGCCCGCCCCTACTACTCCCGGCTGACCTGGGCGATCGCGCAGCGCCTCTTCCCCGCCGACGCCTGGCTGCTGGTGCACCGGGTCGCGCCGGATTCCTGAATCCGTCCACCGAGGACGCTCGTGCGGCAGGATGGCAGACATGTGCACCGAACCGCACGTCACGCGCCGCGCCGCGCTCATCGGCGGCGCCGCTCTCGCCGCGACCGCGCTGGCCGCCGAACCCGCCGTCGCCTCCCGCGGCCGCGGGATCCACGACCTCACCTATCCGCTGACCACACGTTTCCCGGCGTTCAGCCCGGGTGAGGAGTCGGTCCGCCGCACCCTCACCACGGTCGAGGACGACGGCTACTACATGCAGGAATGGCGCATCGTCGAGCACACCGGCACACACGTCGACGCGCCGGGCCACTTCACCGCGGGCGGACGGCTGGCCACCGAACTGCGGCCCGCCGAACTACTGCTGCCGGCCGTGGTCGTCGACATCGCGCAGCGAGCCGCCCGCGACCCGGACACCGTCGTGACCGTCGACGACCTGCGCGCCTTCGAACGGCGGCACGGCCGCATCCCGGACGGCGCCGCGGTTCTCATGTACTCGGGGTGGGGCGCCAAGGTCGGCGACGCGGATGCCTACCGCGGCACCGACGCGGCCGGGACGCTGCACTTCCCCGGCTTCGGCACGGACGCCTGCGAGTGGCTGCTGCGTCACCGGCGGATCCGCAGCCTCGGCGTGGACACGCTCAGCATCGACCCGGGGAACTCGGCGACGTTCGACACCCACCTGGCACTGACCGGCGCCGACCGGTACGGGCTGGAGAACCTGGCCGGCCTGGACCGGCTGCCGCGCACCGGCACGACGATCTTCGTGGGGCTGATCCCGTACGAGGCCGGCTCCGGCGGGCAGGCGCGGGTGCTCGCCACCTGGTGACTACAGGGCCGTGCCGACCGAGGTGAAGAACCACAACGCCGACGTCAGCCACAGGCCGGCGACCGCTGTCAGCACGAGGCCGCCGGCCACCGGCACACCCCAGCCCCGGCCCTGCTCCGGACGGCTGAGCAGCAGCATCTTGGTGACGAACACGCCGTACAACAGGCAGCCGAGCAGTGAGTGGGCCAGCACCCGGGGCGTGTCGGAGCGCAGGCCGAACGTGTAGAGGCAGTGCACCGCCACCGGCATCGACGTGAGCAGGGCCAGCCGGCCGCCCCAGCGGTGCACCGCCGCGATCCACGACGGGCCCGGCAGCACGCCGTAGATCACCAGCGCCGAGACGGCCTGCACCGCCAGGAACGCGGCGACGACCGTGGCCAGCCACACCTTGAGGTTCTGCAGACGCAGGAACGTCTCCACGTCGGAGGCGCCGACCGGTTCGTGCAGGCGACCGTAGACGCCGAGCCCGACCGCCACACCGACCCCGGCGACCACGGGCAGCCACAGGCGGGGCCTCAGAATCCCTCCCCGGTGTCCACGTCGATGGTGGTCGCGCCGGTCACCGGCTGGCCGTCGATCGTGGTGGTACGCCCGGTGACGTCCAGGACCGGCGCCGGGCCGGGCTGCTCGCCGCGCAGCAGCACGCCGACCTGCCGGCCGTCGGGCAGCACGATCCACGAGCCGTTCACCCGGGCACCCTGCACCTGGCTGCTCAGCCGGTAGAGCCCGGACGGCTTGCGGACCACACCGATCTCGAAGCGGTGCGGCTTGCCCTCCACGGTGATCTCACCGGCCGCGCGGCGGGCGTCGAACAGTCCGGTGATCTTGCTGTTGTTCTTGCCGGACAGGTTGAGCAGCCCGTTCTTCGCCGTGCCCTTGAGCCAGGCCTCGAGGCGGTCGCCGTCGCAGATGTACGCGATCGCCTGCCCGTCCCGGATCGAGATCGCGAGCGTGCCCGCGTCGTCGTCGACCTTGCCGGCCATGGTGACCCGCAGACGCTCGGCCGCCGGCGTGTTCAGTGGCGGCAACGCCACCCCGCTGGTCGGCGGCAGTGTCTGGATCGCGCCGCCCTCCTCCACCGGCGACACCTGCGGCGGAACGCTGACCTGCGTGACGAGCTGGCTGGTGCGGTCGTCGGCGCGGGCGGTCACGTTCAGCCCGAAGGCCACCGCGGCGACCAGGCCGGCCGCGCCGAGGGTGATCAGCGGCGCGCGGCGCCACCGGCGGCGGGGCGGCTCCGGCTCCTGGTGGTGCCCGGTGGCCGGCGGCATCTGCCCGGCCCAGCTGCCGATGGTGTCGCGCGGCCCGATGAACGCCGCGCGCGGCGGCTGCGGCGGGGCCGGCGGCGGGAACGTCGGCTGCGGCAGCTGCGGCGGCGGGAAGCCCAGCGCCAGCGTGGTCGGCTCCACGTCGGCGGGCTGCACCGAGATCGGCGGCAGTGCGGTGGGCGCGACACCGTGGGCCGCTCCGGCGAACTGCTGCAGATAGGCGGCGACCCGGCGGGCGGGCGGCCTGCGGCGGGGGTCGGCGGCCAGGCAGTCGCGGGCGACCGGGCCGAGCGGTCCGGGCAGCGCCGACGGTTCGCCGGTGGGCCTGCCGGTGGTCAGCTCGAGCAGCAGCACGCCGAGCGACCAGACGTCGGCGGCCGGGGTCGGCGGGCCGCCCTGGAAGATCTCCGGCGCCGTGTAGCCGGGCGTGCCGCCGGCCACCGAGTGGTGCGCGTCGCCCAGCAGCACCGCCACGCCGAAGTCGGTGATCCGGATGTCCGGCGGCACCGAACCGCGGCGGACCAGCAGGTTCTCCGGCTTCAGGTCGAGGTGGACGACGCCGCGCTCGTGCGCGACGGCCAGCGCGGCAGCGGTCTGCGCGGCGACGGCCACGACCTCCTGCGGGGTGAGCCGGCCGCCCCGCATCGACAGGTAGCGGCGCAGGTTCGGACCGTCCACGAACTCCATCACCAGCGCCAGGGTGCCGCCCTCGACGATCAGGTCACGCAGACCCACGATGGACGGATGGTTCAGGGCGCGCAGCGCCGCGTCCTCGCGGAGGAACAGTTCCCGGACCCGGCGGTCACCGGCCAGTTCCGGCCGCAGCAGCTTGGCGGCCAGCGGTGGGCCGCCGTGCCGGCTCGTCGCGCGGCGCACGACGGCCATCGCACCCCGGCCGATCTCCTCATGCAGCAGGTACTCCCTGCCGAGCGGTTCGTGAGCGGCCATCCCCGTACCCCTTGCCGATAGTTCAGCCAATCGCACCGACTGTCATAACCATGTCGATCTTTCTTCGGTTCACCGTTCCGCTCGCGAATTGCATTGTTCTCGGACACCACTGTCATCGCAATCTTTCTCTATGACGCGAATCAATGGCGATCACCCATTAGCCTGGATCGGTGCTGCTCACGTACGCCGAGGTCGGCGCCACCCGGGAGGCCCGGCTGCCGGCCGGATACCGGCACGTGCTGCGCGACGTGGAGATCGGCGCCGGCCGTGCCACGTTCGAGTGGGCGGCCGCCGCGCTGCTGGACTGGCGGATGCACCGCGGGGCCGGTCTGACGGTCGACGCGCGGGGGCCGGCCGCCCCCGGCTCGCAAGTGGTCCTGAGGATCGGCGCGGGGCCGTTCCGGATCACCGCTCCGTGCCGGGTCGTCTACCGGATCGATCAGCGCGATCGGCAGGGGTTCGCGTACGGCACGCTGGCCGGGCACCCGGAGTCCGGTGAGGAGGCGTTCGTCGTACACCTCACCGAGAGCGGGCGTGTCCGGTTCCGGATCGCCGCGTTCTCCCGCCCGGACTCGGCGCTCGCCCGGCTCGGCGGGCCGTTGACCGTCCTGGCCCAGGAGTTCGCCACGAACCGGTACGTCCGGTCGATGCGGCGTCTGTCACGCCCTTGACTGCAGGGCTGACAGCAGATCGAGTCCCACCTGGTCACCCACCCGGGAGGTGTCGGTGAGCATCACCACACCGACCTGCTTCTCCTGGTCGAACGCGACGAACGAGTAGTAGCCGCCGGTCTGCCCGTTGTGCAGGATCTGCAGGTGGCCGCCCTGCCGGGGATGCAGCCGGTGAGCCATCCAGCCGAGCCGGACGGTCTGGAACGGGTTCCGGCGGAACTCGGTGGCCAGCTCCAGCGCGACCGCCGAGGTGATGACCGACTCCTCGTAGTGGGCGCGGACGAACCGCACCAGGTCCGTGGCCGTGGACCGCAGTCCACCGGCTCCGGCCAGGTCGGCGAGATTCCACGGCCCCGCCGGTTTGCCGTCGGCCTTGTGTCCCTGCTCGACCTGCCCGCCGGTGCCGGTGCTGCTCAGGCCGAGCGGTGTGGTGATCTCGCGGGCCACCAGGTCGGCGTAGCCCAGTCCAGCGTGCCGGGACAGCGCCAGCCCGAGCAGACCGGCGCCCAGGTTCGAGTAGCGGAACTTCTTCCCCGGCGTGGCCGGCCGGATCCGGGACAGGTTCTCGATCAGGAAGTCGGCGGTGCAGTGCGCGTAGGGGTCGGTCGTCTCCCGGCGGATGATCGCCCTGATCACCATGCCCTTCGGCAGGCGCGGCAGCCCCGACGTGTGCGTGGCCAGGTGCCTCAGCGTGATCCCGGCCGGCGCCGGGAGGAAGTCGCCGAGCGGCTGGTCGAGCCCCACCTCGCCACGCTCGGCCATGCGAGCCAGGATCAGCGACGTGAACACCTTGCTCACCGAGCCGATCTCCAGCCGGGAGTCCGCGGTCAGCCCACCCGACGACCGGATCTCGGTGGCGTCGCCGGCCAGCGCGGCCACCACCACCCCGTGCCTGCGCTGTTCCAGTCTCCGGACGGCCTGGCGGGTCAGCTCGTCAAGGTCACTCATGGCGTCCATTCTGGGAAGCGGGAACAACATCCGGCTGGTGAAACCCCGGACGATAGGGTTCTGATCGGAATCGGGGCACGCCCGGGACCGCACGACGGGGGCAACATGGACGACCATCGGTGGATGAGCCACGCGATCGAGCTGGCGAACCGATGCCCGGCGTCCACCTCCGCCTTCTCGGTCGGCGCGGTCGTCGTCGACGGTGACGGCGTCGAGCTCGCCGGCGGCTGGTCGCGCGACACCGACCCGCGAGTTCATGCCGAGGAGTCCGCTCTCGCCCGCGTCACGGACCGCTCCCGGCTACGGACGGCCACCATGTACAGCACGCTCGAGCCCTGCTCCAAGCGCGCCAGCCGCCCGAACGCCACCTGCGCCGGTCTGATCATCGCGGCCGGCATCCCGCGGGTCGTCATCGCCTGGCGCGAACCCGATCTCTTCGTCACCTGCGAGGGCGTCGCGCTTCTCATCGCGGCGGGCATCGAGGTGGTCGAGCTTCCCGAGTTCGCTGCGGCGGCGCGGGCCGCCAACTCACACCTCACATTCTAGATCTGGTACGCGCTCCGCAGCCGATCAACCGCATCGACGGCGTCTCCGGACTCCGTCGCGACCGATGCGGTCCGTCACCGGCCCCAACGCCACTTTCGGGCTGAGGGTTGAACGCCGCGGGGCGCTGGAGCGTACTCAGTGTTACCAGGATCACGTCCGGTCCCTGAGGAGGAAGATCATGACGGTCCAGCAGCTGCAGCCCCGGGAAGCGCGGCACCACTCCGGCGCCATCCTGCGCAGCCGGCGATTCGCCACGCAGTTCGAGGTGGACGGACATGTGCTGACCCTCGGCGTCGAGCCCGGCGTGCGTGGCGGCCTCTACTATCTGCCGTCCACACCCACCTGGGACGACGGCACCCCGGTCCCGCCCGCCATCGCCGCGGGAATGCAGACGGTGATCGAGGAGGTCGAGCGGTTCTGGGGACACTGGCCGGAGTTCCGCGCGGTCCTCTGACACCCGCCGATCACCGAACGTAACTTGTCGGTGGGTGGGTCTAGCGTGGCGGACATGAGGAAGATCCGGGTCGGAGACGTCGCGGTCGCGCCCCTGCCGGGCGGCGGGTTCGGCGCCTGCCAGGTCTCCGGCGTGCTGCCCGACACCGTGACCATTCACGCGCTCGACTGGCACGGGCCACGACCACCCGGCCTCGACGACCTGCGCGGCGCCGGCCCGGCGACGGTGAAGCGACACCGGGTGCGCGCCGAGGTCGCCCGCACGTCGGTCTCCCGCAAGCACAACCCGATGCCACCGGATTTCGAGTGGATCGGCAACCTGCCCGTCCCGGCCGGCGTGCCGGACACCGTCGACACCTGGTCCGGCTGGCGGACGCCGCTGCTCGACACGGTCCTGGAGCGTGAGTGGGTCGAGCTGCCGGAGGAGGTCCTGGCCGCCCGCCGGAGGTCCCGCGCGGCAGATCCGTTAACCATCGACCTGGGCAACGGCCCGGTGGTCGTCTCGGCCGGCCTGGACGATCTCGATCTGACCGCGTGGCCGGCTGACCGCCCGATGGACCCCGCGTTGCTTCCGCTGCTGCCACGGTGCCACCGGCTCAGGTGGTCCGGTCCCGATCGCGGCCTGGTCGCGGCGCTACGACGGCATCCGATGATCACCGACCTGACCTGGTCCGATGCTCCCGAGATCGTCGATCTGCGCGAGACCCGTGTGCGTCACCCCGCGGTGAGCGGAAAGGACTGCCGCGAGATCCTCCTGCCCACCGGAACCCACAGCCTGCAGCTGGACGGCGCCGACGAGATCCGCAGAGTCCAGGCCGACGACGACGGCCGCTGGCTGAGCCTGCACATCGTCGCGGCGACACCGCACAGCGTGCCACCGTCCGGCCTCGCCGGCGTGCGATCGGTCTCGCTGCGTGGCGCGGGCGTGCTGTCAGCAGCCACGATCGCCGGCTTCACCGAGGCACACACGCTGCGGCTGTACTGGGAGTCGGCACCCGGCCGCCTGGACACTCCCGACGCACTCGCCGAAATGACAGGATTGCGCCTGCTGGAGATGCTCGACGCCTACGGCCTGAACGTCGAGGCGCTGCCCGGCCCGCCTGTGCAGACACCGCCCCGCCCACCGCTGCCAACACCGCCCGCCCCACCCCGGCAGGCGCTGCCCAGCGCACCACCACAAACACCGCCCGGCCCGCCACTACAGACACCGCCCAGCCCGCCACTGCAAACGCCTCCCGGCCAGCCGCTACAGACACCGCCCGGCCAGCCGCTACAGACACCGCCCAGCCCGCCACTGCAAACGCCTCCCGGCCAGCCACTGCAGGCGCTGCCGACCCCGCCACTGCAAACACCGCCCAGCCAGCCGCTACAGGCGCTGCCGACCCCGCCTCTACGAACGCTGCCTGGCCCGTCGCTGCAGGCGCTGGTGGTCGACGGCCTGCGGAAGTCGGCGGCGCGGGCATTGCGCGCCCGATACCGCGGCTCCGGGGTCACACTGATGCTGTCCGGCGCCAAATCGGACAGCTGGCTGGACGTCCACCTGGACAACCCGTTCCGCGACTGGGCCGACGACGACCCCGCTGCCGGTGATGCCGCCTGCAAGGCCTACGCCGCCGCCGTCCAGGCTCTCGGCACGCTCACCGCACCGGCCGGCCCCGCTGCCGCTGCCGCTGCCGCTGCCGAGCCAATCCTCCGCGAACTGGTAAAGCATCTGAACGCCGTCGACAACAAGTTCGACATCATCGACACGCTCCGCCGGGAGGAGGCCGGCGACGCCTTCATGAACCTCGCCGCCCGCGCCGGTGTCCCGCCCGCGCAGGCCGACGAGTGGTTTGACACCTGGCGCGACTTCTAGGGAGCTTTCGCAGTCGGGGTTCCCGGGCCCGTCGGCCGCATCCGTCTGAGCCGTCGGTGGCGCTCGGTCGGCTGATGGCGAGCTTTACCGTCGTGGGCTCCGGGCTCGCGGGGTCGGTTACCGCCGCGACCCGGTGCTGGACGATCAACTACGGCCGTTTTCGGAGCCGGGCTCCGGGATATCGCTGCCTCCGGCCCGGTGAAGGGTTCGCCGCCCACGGCTGGGCGATCACGCGGTCCGGGGAAGGGGTCACCTGCCACGGCTGGGCGATCAACAGCCCGGGGAAGGGTTCACCGCCCACCGCTGGACGATCACGCGGTCCGGGGAAGGGTTCACCGCCCACCGCTGAACGATCAACAGTCCGGGGAAGGGTTCACCGCCCACCGCTGGACGATCAGGCGGCCTGGGGAAGGGTTCACCGGGCACGGCTGGGCGATCAGGCGGCCCGGGACAGGACTGTCCCCACCAGCCCCTGACCGTAAAAGGTGTCTAGCCGCATTCCGATCAGGGCCCGGGCGAGCCGTGGCTGATCCCGACCTCCCCTGAACAGCCTCCGCTGTGCGAACGGCCCCGCCACGCCTCGTCCGGATCACGTCCGCCGTGATCGCACGACTCGACTCCGGAGATCGGCCGGGCACTGATCGAAGAGTTGGACGGCCCGGACATCTCGATAACAGCGCCAACGCTGAGCTGGATGATCATCTAGGCCCTTTCAGAGGCCAGCTGTGTCCTACGGCTGCCTCCCGGGCCGGGAAGGGTGCACCAGGCACGGCTGGCCGATCAAATAACGCGCTGGTGGCCTCCCCCCGAACGGCGCCCGCCCACCCCGAGCAAGACAGAAGGTTCCGCCGCTGGAGGGCCCAGCTCTCAAGCAATACAGCACGTCCCAGCCCGGAAAAGCCCAGCTCAGAGAAGCCCAGCCCGGAAAAGCCCAGCCCGAAAGAGCCCAGCCCAGAGAAGCCCCGCCCGCCAGCAAGACAGAACGTTTCATCTCGGTAAGACCAAGCCCCCGAACTAGACAGAACGTTCTACCTCCGGGAGGCCCCGACAAGACAGAACGTTCTTTGGATGAAGCGCGGCGACACCCCCGCCAGACAGAACGTTCTACCCCTGGAAGGGCCGACACCGCAGCCAGACGAACGTCCTACCACTGAAAACCGCGGCACGCCAGCGAACCGAAGCTACCGCTGAAAGCGGCGACGCCCCAGCCAGACAGAACGTCCTACCGGTGAAGGCGACACCCAGCGAATCGAAGCTTCTACCACCGGAGGGACGACACCCAAGCCAGACAGAACGTCCCACCACTGAAAACCGCGACACCCCAGCGAACCGAAGCTCCTACCGCTGAAAGCGGCGACACCCCAGCGAACCGAAGCTCCTACCGCTGAAAGCGGCGACGCCCCAGCGAACCGAAGCTCCTACCACCGGAGGGGCCACGCCCTAGCGAGACTGAACGTTCTGTCTTGCGGCTGGCCGCATGGCCTCTCGGCTCCCGCGCGGCTCCCCCGTGGCTCCTGCATGGCTCCGCTGTGGCTCCTGCCAGGTGCTGGTCACCGGGGGTGTGGGCCGCCGTTTCGGCGGCGGGCCTGTCGCGCCTTCCGCCAGATCCGCTCGAAATCCTGCTCGGCGATCGGCCCGAAGCGGCATTCCACCGCGTCATCCGGGGCAAAGTAGTCGAAGGGCTGTTCCGGGCTAACGCCGTATGCGCGTTCATAGGCGACGACCGCCTCGAACCCACCCGTGTCCCGGGCGTGCACGACCTCGGCAAGCGACGCGGCCGCGAAGAACGCGCCGTCGCGGTCGCGCCGCTCGACGTGCCGGACGGAGTGGCGGTCCTCGTCGAGTTCGTCGTAACACCACAGGTCCTCTTCGGCGTAGTACCACCGGATGTAGGTAGCCACCAGGGCAATATAGGGCGATACAGTCAGAGCTGGGCGCGGAGCTGGTTGACGACCGCCGTCGCGGTGTCTGCCGGGATGGCGAACCCGAGGCCTACGCTGCCGCTGCTGTCGCCGGTCGTGGCGATCGCGACGTTGATGCCCACGACACGGCCGGAGGTGTCGACCAGCGCACCGCCGGAGTTGCCCTGGTTGATGGCGGCGTCGGTCTGCAGCAGGCCGGTCAGCTCATCGCCGCCGGTGTCGACACTGCGGTCCAACGCGGAGACGATGCCCGAGGTCACGGTCCCCTCCAGGCCCAGCGGCGCACCGAAGGCCAGGACCGTGTCGCCGATCGCGATGCTGTCGTCGGTGGCGAACGTGACCGGGGTGAGCCCGGACAGCCCGGTGGCCTGCACGAGCGCCAGGTCGTGGGCGGCGTCGGTGGCGGCGATGCGGGCCGGTACGGTCCGGCCGTCGGAGAGGCGCACGCTGACGGTGCCGCCGCCCTCGACGACGTGGTTGTTGGTGAGGATCAGGCCGTCGGCGGTGAGGACCACACCCGAGCCCAGGGAGTCGGCGACCAGCACGGTCACGATGCCGGGCTGCACCTTCGCCACGATCGGCGCGAGGTTCGCGTCCTCGGTGACGGTGGTGGCGGCCGTCGCGGCCGGTACGGGTCGGCCGGTCAGGTGGTTCTCGGCGAGGAACGCTCCTGTGGCGCTGCCGCCGGCGATGAGTGCGAGCACGGCCGCACCGCCGGCGATCCGCCGCTTCCACCGCGAGTCGCGTGGCTCCACCTGGACCGGCCGCCCGAACGGATCGTGGTCGTGGTCGTTCTGTGGAGGGCGCGTCATCAGGTCCGTCATGACTCGAGATTGCGCCCCGATGTTGTTCCGCAGCGGTGAGCCGTCTGTGACTTGGCTGTACCGGCGCCCGCCCGGCCAGAACCGCCGGAGCGGGAACGCCCGCCGGTAGCCCGACCGGGTGGTTGCGGCGCGGCAACTGTCGTCACCGGCACCGGCGTCTAGGGTCGGCCGGGTGTTTCTCCCCGACCCGTCCCCGCACAGCCCGACCACCACATCGCACCCCGGCCCGTCCCCGCACAGCCCCACCACATCGCACCCCGAACCGGCCCCGCACAGCCCCACCACATCGCACCCCGAACCGGCCCCGCACAGCCCGAGCACGACATCGCAACCAGAACCGGAGCCGGCCCGGACCGTACGGGAGCACAGAAGGGCACTCGCTTCGGTGATGAGCAGACCGCGGCCGACCGTGGAGCGGCGACCGTTCGGGCCGACGATCAGCGAACCGGCGATGGCGCTGCGCGCCGGTCGGCCGGCGGCGCTGCGGGAGGACCGGTGAGGCGGCTGGCGCTGGTCGCGACGGGGGTGGCCGTGACGATGATGGCGGGATGCGCGACGGCTCCGCCCGTACCGCAATGGAAAGACCCCGGACCGGCGCCCGCCTCGCCCGGGGTGACCGCGGCGGCGGCCGCGGTGACGCCGAGCCCGGACGCGCCGACGCCGAAAAAGGGGCCGCAAGCGCCGAAAAGGGAGTCGGAGGCGCCGAAACGGGAACTGGAGCCGCCGTCGGACGAGCGGTTTCTCGCGGCGGTACGCGCGACGTTGCCGGAGGTGGCGATGGACCTGCGCAACGAGGAGATCACCGAGATGGGCGGGCAGGCGTGCGAGTCGCTGGCCATCGGGACGACGAGGCGGTCGGCGGCGGCCGAACTCGCCGAGTACGGCCTGCCGGAGGCCGAGGCGCGCAAGCTGGTGTCTCTGGCTCGGTCGACGCTCTGCCGCACCTGATGAGGTCCGATTTATCCGTATATGTCTCCACCGGATGAGGGGATTGACGCGAATCACAGCTGCCAGTTACCCGTGACCCGCGTTGTCTGCGTGACGGCGTCGACACCCCGATCGGCCGAAAGTCGCAGTCGCGCACAGGGTTTGGAGACGGTGGGCAGATGCAGGGCACAGATCCTCCCGAGATGCTGGGTTCACCCACCACCAATCGGGAGGTCACGATGTCCGCACGGGGAATGCTCAGCCTGGTCGGCAATGCCGTCGGCGGGATCATCGGCTGGTCGGAGCCGGTGCCGCCGGCCGATCCGGAGGAGTTGCGGGTGCTGTTCGCCGAGCTCGGCGTCCGCGTCGGCGCCGACGACGCGGAGCTCGACGAGGCGGTCCGCTACTTCCAGGACCGCACCGGGCTACCGGTCGACGGCGAGGCCGGCCCGCGGACCGTTCATCTGCTGGCGCGGTACGCCTCCGAGGCCCGCGAGCTCCACCGCATCCAGGCGGCCTGACGGGCCGGCTCCCGCTAGGGTGTGTCGCGATGAACGGCCAGCTGATCACCTTCTATGACGACGCCACCGGTGAGCGGACCGGCCTGACCGCGGCCCAGCTGGGTGGCTGGGTGGCCGCGACGGCTCAGCTGCTCACCGCGGAGTGCGGTCTGCGGCGCGGGAGCCGGGCGGGTGTCCTGCTGCCGCCGCACTGGCAGACGGCGGCGGTGCTGCTCGGGGCGTGGGCGGCGGGCATCGAGGTGTCGTTCCGCGGCTGGGGCGCGGCCGGGCTGTCACCGGAGACCGGGCCGGCGCTGGATGTGACGTTCGTGGAGCGGCGACGGGTCGGCAGCTGGCTGGAGGATGTGCCGCCCGCTGAGCACCAGTTCGTGCTGGGGCTGGCCGCCGGCGATGGGCCGACTTCGGACGTACCGCAGGGTTATCGGGATTTCACCCCTTCGGCGCGGGCCCATCTCGGTGCCGCGCCGCCGTCGGCCGTGGTCGACGCGGGTGAGGCGGCGACGGTCGACGGCACGACCTTCGGGGAGTACGGCGCGGTGGCCGCCCGGCTGGCGAAGGCCCGCGGGATCGAGTCCGGCGATCGGATCCTGGTCGACACGACCGACTGTGAGGAACCGCTGATCTGGCTGATGGCTCCGCTGACCGCCGGGGCGTCGATCGTGCTCTGCACCAACCTGGACCGGTCCCGGCTCGACGACCGGATGGCCGCCGAGGGGATCACGCGCCTGTTGTGACCCGGTCGCAGTCGACGCCCTCGGCCAGGGCGAGGCTGTCGCCGTTGCACAGCCGGATCGACGGCGGGCGGGCGATCTCGGTGCCGATGGCCGCGGTGCCCGGCTTGCACAGCGCGGCGGCCGTGTCCCACTCGCCGCCGGTGCGCAGCTGGAGGACGCCGCAGGTGCGCCGGCCGGTGACCTCGACCGTCACGGTGAGCCGCGTCTGATCGTAGGTGCCGACCGCGGTGACACCGGGGACGGCGAGCCGGAACGGCGTCGTCCGGGCGGTCTCCGAAGCGGTGGCCGTGGCGGGCACGGCGAGGAGCACGGCGGCGAGGACATGGGACATCATCGCGGGCATTTTCCTTGCCCCCGGCCGCCTGAAGCGCGGGAATCGCCGCGAAATCCCCTCATTCACCCGTCTCAGCGATCCGCCAGCAAAAGCCGCATGCACACCCGCGGCCACCGGTCCAGGCCGAGGGCGGCCTCGTGTTCCCGGATCTCGTGCAGTCCCGGGGTGAGCTCCGCGTCCGCGAGGACGACGAAGCCGCAGCGCGCGTAGTACGGGGCGTTCCACGGCACCTCGGCGAAGGTGGTGAGGGTCAGTGCCGGCGCGCCGATGTCCCGCGCGTGGGCGGCCGCGTGCTCGATCAGCTGCCGCCCGATCCCCCGGCGCGCGAATGCCGGGTCCACCGAGACCTGTTCGATGTGGACATCCCCGTCGACCAGATCGGCGAGCAGATAGGCGACCGGGAAAGCGGCCACGGCGACCCACGCCCGGCCCGCGCGGACGTGACCGGTCAGGACCTCGATCGAGGGCGGCTCGTCGTCCGCGATCTCCGGCATCCCGATCTCCCGGAACGGCGCCCCGGCGGCGCGCTCGATCTCCCGCAGCCGTGACAGCTCGTCCAGCCGCGCGTCCCTGATCCGCATCCCGACGATTGTGCACCCCGGCGTTGGCACCATTTGCCAACACCCGCACCGGCCTCTGTCGCCAACTTGGCTTCGCCGCCGGCGGGCCGCTGCCTACGTTGACGTCGAGAAGCTCCGACCCATGCGTCACCACTCATTCGCACTGATCAGAGGGGATCACCATGCCTCGTCTCGGACACGGCCGCCCGATCACCGACGATGACATCGATAGGGCGAAGAAGGAACTCGCCGAGTTCGCCGCGCGGTCGCAGTTGGCCTTCGCGCTGGCACCGCCCGTCGCGACGCACCCGTTCGACCTGCTCTTCCCGACCCTGCAGGACGATGAGGCGAACCTGCTGCCACGGTTACCGGACACGCCCGCGAAGCTGAAGCGGCTCGGTCAGGCGATGACCGACGACGAGAACCGCGACGACGACAGCCCGATTCCGGCCGCCTACACCTATCTCGGCCAGTTCATCGACCACGACATCACGCTCGAGATCGACAACGAGAAGCAGGGCCTCGGCTCCGGCACCATGAAGGTCCTCCTCGACCCGGCCATGACGCCGCTGCCCCTCGAACAGATCCGCAAGGTGCTGCGCAATCAGCGTTCGGCCACACTAGACCTGGACAGCGTCTACGGGCCGCCCGCGCCGCGCGACCCGGCCAACGAGGACCGGCTGCTGCTCGGCAAGGTCCACGACATCACCCTGTCGAACCCGCCGAACCCTAACCCGGCGCCGCTGGCCCGGCCGAAGGGCAAGGGCGACGACAACGACCTGCCGCGCGAGCCGCGCAGCGCTGACATCAAGCACGACCGGGCCGCACTGATCGGCGATCCCCGCAACGACGAGAACACGATCATCTCGCAGCTGCACGTGGCGTTCCTGAAGGCGCACAACGCGCTGATCGACCAGGGACTGCCGTTCCGGGAGGCGCGGCGCACCCTGCGCCAGCACTACCAGCACATCGTGGTGCACGACTTCCTGAAGCGGATCGCCGACCCGAAGATCGTCGACGACGTGGTGGTCAACGGCAACCGGTGGTTCAATCCGTACGCCGAGCCGTTCTTCATGCCGATCGAGTTCGCGGTGGCCGCCTACCGGTTCGGGCACTCGATGATCCGCAGTGTCTACAACTTCAACTCGAACTTCCGGGTCGGCACCCGCCCGCCGGGCAGCCTGGACCTGCTGTTCGTGTTCACGGCGCTGAGCGGCCAGCTCGGCGAGGACCTGGGGCTGGAACCGGCCGACGGCCTGCCGGAGAACTGGATCATCGAGTGGGAGAACATCGTCGGCTCCGGTGACGCCGTGATGAAGACCCGCAAGATCGACACGAATCTGGCGGCGCTCAACGGCGGCGCCCTGTTCCGGCTGAAGGACGAGTCGGGCACCCCGCTGCCCGACGACGCCGGCCGCCTCGCGGTGCGCAACCTGCTGCGCGGCTACCGCCTGCGGCTGCCCACCGGCCAGGCCGTCGCCGACCTGCTCGGCGTCCGGGTGCTCAGCAAGGACCAGATCCGCCAGGCCGCCGGGTCCGACGCCCAGCGCGCCGCCCTCGACGGAAGCGAGTTCCTGACCCGTACCCCGCTCTGGTACTACGTCCTGGCAGAAGCGAAGGCCCTGCACGACGGCGCACACCTGGGCCCGGTCGGCAGCACGATCGTCGCCGAGGTGCTCGTCGGGCTGGTCCGCCGCAGCGAGGACTCGATCCTCAAGCAGCCGGGCTGGAAGCCGACGCTCCCCGCGGCCAAGCCGGGCACGTACGAGCTGGCCGACCTGTTGCGCCTGGCCAAGGTGCTGCCGGGCGGCGAGCAGCCGCGCACGTACACGGTTCAGCGCGGCGACACCCTGTCCAAGATCGCCCGCGACAGACTGGGCGACGAGGCCCGCTGGCCGGAGATCTTCGTGCTCAACCGCGCCACGATCCAGAACCCGAACCGGATCTTCCCCGGTCAGGTGCTGTTCCTGCCCCCGGCCACACCGACCGGCCCGATCCCGAAGCTCTACACGGTCGAGCCCGGTGACTCGCTGTCGAAGATCGCCCGCGAACAGCTCGGCAACGAGAACCGCTGGCGGGAGATCTTCAACCTGAACCGGGACGTCGTCTCGGACCCGGACCGGATCTTCCCGGGCCAGGTCCTGGTCCTGCCCCACCGCTAGAGCAACGGCAGCAGGTGTTCCCGGATCAGGCCGAGGGCGGGCAGCCAGTCCGCTGGCAGCTCGTCGCTGGGCGGCGGGCCGGGTGAGTGCCGGGGGTCACCGGTGGTGACGACGACGGCGCCGGGCAGCACGAGCACGTGCTGCCCGGCCCAGCCGCCGGCCATCACGTAGTCGTCGGCCACCCAGATCCCGTAGCCGTAACCGAGCCCCTCCGGCGGCCCGCCCGCGGTCTGCGCGCGCATCATCTCCGCCCGGAACGCCGGGTCCATCAGCGTGCCGGTGCGCCACTGTTCCCCGAGGCGGCCAAGCGAGTCCGCCGACAGGAACAGGTGGCGAACCCGTAGGTCAGTTCGTCGCGGCGTTTCCACCAGACCGCATCCTCGATCCCGAGCGTCGCGAACAGGTGCTCGGCATGCCGCGGTCACAGACATCCGACGATCATGTCAAAGACTTCAGACCATGCTCGGGTACGGACAGAGCGCGATCACCGGGCGGTCGGGAAATGCAGGGACGCCTCGGAGAACGCGGACGCCATCGGCCAGCGCTGGGTGACGACCTTGTTCCGGGTGTAGAAGGCGACCCCGTCGGGACCGTAGATGGGGCTCTGCCCGAACAGCGAGTCCTTCCACCCGCCGAACGAGTAGTACGCCATCGGCACCGGGATCGGCACGTTGACCCCGATCATGCCGACGCGCACGCCACGCTGGAACCGGCGCGCGGCCTCCCCGCTGTTCGTGAAGACTGCGGTGCCGTTGCCGTACGGATTGCTGTTGATCAGCGCGATCGCCTCGTCCACGGCGGACGCCCGCACGACCGAGAGCACCGGCCCGAAGATCTCCTCGCGGTACACGTCCATCTCGGGGGTCACCCGGTCGAGGACCGTCGGGCCCACGAAGAAGCCTTCCTCGTACCCCGGAATCTTCAGCCCCCGGCCGTCGGCCGTGACCGTCGCGCCCTGCCGCGCCCCCGCACCGATGAGGTTCTCGATCCGCTCCTTCGCGGCCGCCGTGATGACCGGGCCCATCTCGCTGCCCGGATCGTCACCCGGACCGACTCTGATCGCCGCGGCCCGTTGCGCCACCTCGTCGACGACCCGCTCCGCGTCGCCGACCAGGACCGCCGCCGAAATGGCCATGCACCGTTCCCCCGCCGACCCGAAAGCCGACGCGACCAGGTGTTCCGCCACGAACGACGGGTCCGCGTCGGGCAGCACGACGGCGTGGTTCTTGGCGCCGCCGAGCGCCTGCACCCGCTTGCCCGCGGCGGTCGCGTGCTCGTGGATGTACCGGGCGATCGGGGTCGAGCCGACGAACGACACCGCCGCGATGCCCGGATGGGCGAGGATCGCGTCGACCGCCTCCCTGTCGCCGTGCACGACGTTGAAGACCCCGTCGGGCAGGCCCGCACGCTGCCACAACTCGGCGACGAACCCGGCCGGCGACGGGTCGCGCTCGCTGGGTTTGAGGAGGAACGTGTTGCCGCAGGCGATGGCGATCGGGTGCATCCACATGGGCACCATGGCCGGGAAGTTGAACGGGGTGATCCCGGCGACCACACCGAGCGGCTCGCGGAAGCTGAACACGTCCACACCGGCCGACGCCTGGTCCGAGAACGATCCTTTGAGCAGTTGCGGGATACCGCACGCGAACTCGATCACCTCGAGACCGCGCTGCACCTCGCCGGCCGCGTCGGAGAGCACCTTGCCGTGCTCGTCCGAGACGATCTCAGCGAGCCGCCCGGCCTGCGCGTTCACCAGCTCCCGGAAGGCGAACAGGACACGCGTGCGCTGACTGAGCGAGGCCTGGCTCCACTCGGTGAACGCCTCGGTCGCGGCGCGCACGGCGGTGTCCACGTCGGCGGCCGGGGCGAGCAGCACCTCGTGCTGCCGGCGACCGGTGGCCGGCTGCCAGACCGGCCCGCGCCGGGTGGAGGCGCCGCCGGTGTGACGCCCGTTGATCCAGTGCTCGATGATGGCCATCTCACAGCCCTCCCGGTCGCAGGTGGTGGCGCTGGTCGCGTTTGCCGGCGAGGTGTTCGGCCCGGGCGCTGCGGGTGCTGTGCAGAGTGGCGACCTCGGCGACCGGCACCTCCCACCAGGACTCCGACGCGGGCGCCGACGGCTCCGGGTCGGTCTCGATGTGCAGCACGGTCAGCCGCTCCGACTCACGCGCGTGTTTCAGGCCCTCGACGAGGTCGGCGATGCCGCGGCAGCGGATCACCGCGGCGCCCAGGCTCTCGGCGTTGGCGGCCAGGTCGACCGGCAGGCGGGCGCCGTCGTAGTCGCCGCTGCGCTGGTTGCGATACCGGTGGCCGGTGCCGAAACCCTGCGAACCGACCTGCTCGGACAGGGCGCCGATGGACGCCGACCCGTGGTTCTGCAGGACGATCACGATCAGTTTCAGGTGCTCGGCGATCGCGGTGACGAGCTCCTGCGCCATGGTCAGGTATGAGCCGTCGCCGACCAGGGCGAACACCTCCCGGCCGGGTTCCGCGAGCTTGATACCGAGGGCGCCGGCGATCTCGAAGCCCGTGCAGGCGTAACCGTGTTCGACGTGATACTGCTTCGGGTCGCGGGCCCGCCACAGCCGCTGCAGGTCGCCGGGCAGGCTGCCGGCCGACTGCACCACGACGTCGCGGGCGCCGCAGGCCTCGTTCACCACCCCGATCACCTCGGCCTGGGTGGGCAGCTCCCCGGGTGCGCCCCGGCCCCGGTACGCGTGATCGACCGCCACCCGCCACGCCGCCACGTCCTCGGAGAAGTCACCGGTGAAGCGGCGCCCGTGCAGTGCCGGGAGCAGCGCGTTCAGTCCCGCGCGGGCATCGCCGACCAGCGGCGACGCGGACAGTTTCCCCGCGTCGAAGCCGGTCACGTTGAGGTTCACGAACCGTACGTCGGGCCGCTGGAAGGCGGTGTGCGACGCCGTCGTGACGTCGGTGTAGCGGGTGCCGACACCGATCACCACGTCGGCGTTGCGGGCGAGCCGGTTCGCCACCGGGTTGCCGGTCGCGCCCACCCCGCCGACCGCGTTCGGATGATCCCAGCTCAGCGCGCCCTTGCCGGCCTGGGTGTCGGCGACCGGGATGCCGGTCTCGCGGGCGAACCGGTCCAGGGCGGCGGAGGCCTCCGAGTAGATCACTCCACCACCGGCGATGATCAGGGGCCGGTGCGCACCCCGGATCACGGCGGCCGCCCGTTCCACCGCCAGGGGATCCGGGACCTGGCGGGGTACGTGCCAGACTCTCTTCGCGAAGAGTTCGTCCGGGTAGTCGTACGCCTCCGTCTGAAGGTCCTGGGGTAAGCAGAGCGTGACCGCACCGGTCTCCACCGGATCGGTGAGTACGCGCATCGCGCTGAGCAGCGCGGACGGCAGCTGCTCGGGCCGCTGGACGCGGTCGAAGAACCGCGACAGCGGCCGGAACGCGTCGTTGACCGAGACGTCACCGGCCCGCGGATCCTCCAGTTCCTGCAGGACCGGGCTGCTGAGCCGGGACACGAAACCGTCCGACGGCAGCAGCAGGACCGGCAGCCGGCTGACCGTGGCCAGGGCCGCGCCGGTGAGCATGTTCGTCGAGCCGGGACCGATCGAGGCGGTGCAGGCCATCGCCGACAGACGGTTGCGCATCCGCGCGTAACCGGTGGCCGTATGCACCATGGCCTGCTCGTTACGGGACACCCGGAACGGCATGTCGGGCGATCCCGTGCGCTGAGCCTGCAGCAGCGCCTGACCGATTCCGGCCACGTTGCCGTGCCCCAGGACACCGAGGAACCCGGCGACCGCCCGCTGCTCGACGCCGTCGCGTTCGGTCCACTGGTTCGCCAGGAAACGCACCACGGCCTGACCGACCGTGAGCCGCTGCTTCACGCTCGGCACTCCCCGCGCACTGTCACCTTTTCACCGCGCACTATCGCCTCTTTTCGCGTACTGAGGTGAGGGGCAGCCGCGAGTCGACCCGTTCGGCGGCCCAGCGTCCGCGCACCCAGCCGTGCGCCGGGTCGTCACGGACCAGCCAGCGCCGCTCACCGGGGCCGGCCATCACGTTCAGGTAGTACAGGTCGTAACCGGGCGCGGCCATCGACGGGCCGTGCCAGCCGTACGGGATGAGCACGACGTCGCCGCTGCGCACCTCGGCGCAGACGTCGATCGGACGGTCCGGGTGGCCGTAGACCCGCTGGTAGCCGCAGCCGTGCCCGCCGGCCGGGGAGCCGGCCACCTCGAAGTAGTAGATCTCCTCCAGGCTGCACTCGCCGTCGCCCTGCTCGTCGTGCTTGTGCGGCGGGTAGGACGACCAGTTGCCGCCCGGGGTGAGCACCTCGCAGGCGATCAGCCGGTCGGTCTCGAACGTGTCGGGGGTGCAAAGGTTGTTGACCTGGCGGCTGGCCTGGCCGGCGCCGCGCAGCTCGACCGGGACGTCCTCGGCGGCGCCGTAGCGGAACGGCAGCGTGCGGTCGGCGCGGGCGGCCGGCAGCGCGAAACGTCCCCCGTTCGGGGCCCGCAGAGTCACCTGGGTCCCGCGTGGCAGGTAGGCGAAGTCGGTGACCCGGGAGAACACCGATCGGCGGCCGGTCAGGGTGAGCCGCTCGTCGTCGCAGGCCACGTCGCAGCCGCCGGCCAGGGGCACCACCAGCATCTCGTCGCACCCGGTGGGGAAGCGGACCCGCCCGCCGACCGGCAGGTGGACCACGCGCAGGCTGCTGTATTCCCAGCCGGCGTTCTCAGGGGTGACCACGACGTCGAAGGGCCGTTCGGCCGAGCTGCCCCGGGGAACGAGCGGGTTGACCCGGGTCATGGGCTGTCTTCCCGCGCCTCTGCCACTCGCTCTGGTGCCGCCTCTGCCACTCGCTCTGCTGCCGCTCGCTCTGCTGCCGCCCTCTTTGCTGCCGCCCCTGCCGCGAGGCGGCGATCGCTCCGGCAACGTAGACGGAGCGCATCGCCGCCTCGAGGGGTCATGCGCGGTCCCTTCGCCTGGGTCACCCAGCGGTAACGGACCGGCGACGCTGGGTTCGGGCCTGGTTTCGATGTAATTACGGGACCCTCGCCGCGTCAATACCGGATTTAGTTGCGGCTACAACTAAACCGGCGTACGCTGAGGATACAAATACTTGAAGCTTCAACGGAGGCAGCCATGTCGATGCCCGCCCTCTTCCTCAGCCACGGCGCCCCGCCGCTGGTCGATGACGCCACGTGGGTGGCGCAGCTACAGGAGCTCGCCGCCGACCTGCCGCGACCGAAAGCGATCCTCGTGGCCTCGGCACACTGGGAGTCCGCGCCGCTGATGCTCGGCGCCACCGACACCGTGCCGCTCGTGTACGACTTCGGCGGTTTCGCGCAGCGCTACTACGAGGTGCAGTACGGGGCGCCAGGCGCACCCGCCCTGGCCGACCGGGTCGCCGCCCTCATGCCCGATCACCAGACAGTGGCCCGCACCACACGCGGTCTTGATCACGGAGCGTATGTGCCGCTCACCGTCATGTACCCCAACGCCGACATTCCCGTCCTGCAGATGTCGCTGCCGACCCTCGAGCCCGACGCCCTGCTCGACCTGGGCCGCCGGCTGGCCCCGCTGCGCGACGAGGACGTGCTCATCATCGGCTCCGGGTTCACCACCCACGGCCTGCCGTTCCTGCGCGACTGGCGCCCCGACGCGGCCGCGCCCGGCTGGTCACGCGAGTTCGACGCCTGGACCGCCGAGACCCTGGCTCGCGGAGCCGTCGACGAACTGGCCGACTTCCGTGAGCGCGCTCCCGGCATGCCGTACGCACATCCGACCATCGAGCACTTCGCGCCGATGTTCCTCACCCTGGGTGCATCCCAGGACCCCGGTCAGGCGCCGGCGCAGCCTATCGACGGCTTCTGGATGGGCCTCGCGAAACGTTCTTTCCTGGTGGGATGAGGCCGCTTCTCAGGATGTTTGCAGAATCTTTGGAGATCCTGTGAAGCATGCTTGAGGTCTCCGCGCTGGGGTGGATCGTCACTATCGGTGTCATCGTCGCCCTGCTCGCCCTCGATTTGACTCTCGGGGTGCTCCGTCCACACGTCGTCGGCTTCCGTGAAGCCGCCGCCTGGTCGATCTTCTACATCGCCGTCGCCATCATCTTCGGCGTCGTCTTCGGGAGTGTCTACGGCTGGGACTTCGGTACCGAGTACTTCGCCGGGTACATCGTCGAGAAAAGCCTGTCAGTCGACAATCTGTTCGTCTTCGTCATCATCATGACCACGTTCGCCGTGCCCGAGCGCTACCAGCAGGAGGTGCTCACCTTCGGGATCATCATCGCTCTGATCCTCCGGGTGATCTTCATCGTGCTCGGCGCCGCCCTGCTTAGCGCCTTCTCGTTCATGTTCCTGGTCTTCGGCCTGATCCTTCTTTACACCGCGGTGCAGCTCTTCCGACACCGTGACGAGGATCCCGACGTCGGCGAGAACGCGCTTGTCAAGGCCGGTCGCCGCTTCCTGCCGGTGACCGAGGACTACGTCGAGGGCAAGATGATCACCCGCATCGACGGCAAGCGCATGGTCACCCCGCTGTTCCTGGTGCTCCTGGCCATCGGCGGCACCGACCTGCTGTTCGCACTCGACTCGATTCCCGCGGTGTTCGGCGTGACCGAGTCGGCGTACATCGTCTTCGTCGCGAACGCCTTCGCCCTGCTTGGCCTGCGAGCCCTGTTCTTCCTGGTCAAGGGCCTGCTCGACCGCCTCGTCTACCTGTCCACCGGCCTGTCGCTGATCCTCGCGTTCATCGGCGTCAAGCTGATCCTGCACTGGGCCCACAAGGACATCAACGAGTCGGTCCCCGAGGTCTCGACGCCTGTCTCCCTCACGGTGATCATCGGCATCCTGATCGTCACCACGGTCGCCAGCCTCATCAAGTCGTCGCGCGACCCGTCGCTGAAGGCCCACGCGGGCAGCCTCCGCGCCTCTTCGTCCAACGATCATCACGCCCAGAACTGACCACTACGCGGGGGCCGCCACCGGCGGTCCCCGCGCCTTTCTGCATGCCGCGCCAGCGTGGTGTTGCTCCATCCACGTTGCTCACGGCACCACCCCACGGAGGCGGGGCCGACCGGCCGCCCCTCCTTCCGCCTGCCGCGTTTGCCTACGGCAGGCGGGGTGCGAGGGCGGTGAAAGGATGCTGTGGCCGACGGGTCATGACGGCGATCGCCGCGACGGCCAGGCCCATCGTGACCAGGTAGCCGACCCGGAACGGGGCCGGGTCACCGGCAAGGTGAGCCGACACCAGCGGCGTCCACAGCCCGACCGGATTGTCGTCGGCGGGGAACGTGAAGAAATGCCACTGGGTCCAGTTCCATCCCAGGTGAAGTCCGAGCGGCAACGCGATCCCACCGGTACGCACCGCGGCGAACCCGAAGACGATCGCACCGACCAGCGGCCCGACAGCCGTCCACGCAAGCTCGGCGCCGCCGTCCTTCACCGTGACGCTTGAACCGACGCTGAGCAGGTGGTAGCCACCGAAGATCACCGCCAGGACCACCACGGCCGCCGTCGCGCCGATCCCCTCAGCGAGCCGCCGCAGCGCATAGCCCCGGAACACCAGTTCCTCGACCAGCACCGCGCACACGAAATAGAGCGTGCCGGACACCATGAGCGAGGTGGTGAACGGCCGGTTCGGCTCCCAGTGGAGCACCCCGCCGAGCATCAGCATCCAGGCGAGACCACCGACCAGGACGAGGCCACCGGCCATCCCGGCGGCCAGCTGACCCAGCCGGACCCGATCCGGCAGTAGTCCGGCGTCGGCCCAGCTGCGCCCTTCGAACCGCAGGCACAGCCCGGTGACCCCGACGATGAGCAGCGCACTGACCGCCACCACCGGCCACGGCTGACCGTCCCGCAACGCCCAGGCCGGACCGAACATGCCGACAAGAACCGCGGCGCCCATGACCGAGGCGACGCAGAGCCCGAAGAACCCGGCCACCTTCCACCCGGACCGTACGACCCCATCAGGCCCCACACCGATCCTCTTGACCGCAGTCAGCACACCCCACCCGCCCGCCCCTGGTCCACCTGCACGCCTGGCCCGCCCACCTGCCGTAGACCATACGAAGCCGAGACCACCCGCCCCGCATCCTCACCCGCCATCTTGCGTGACCAGGGTGCCCCGCCCCCGGCAGCGCTTCGCGCCCAGGATTCACCACGGCCCGTCCCAGGCTGCGAGCGCTTCCCGCGTCTACCGGACTCAGGTGCGGCTCGCGGTTCCCGGCAGACCTTGATCCCGGAAGCTCTCTGGAGAGACTCTGGGATCAGGTCTCCGGCAGGCCCGCGAGCCGTGATCGAGGCACGTGATCGCACAGGGGTTCCCTGGTTGAGGGACGGCTGGCGGGGTGGACGGTCGACTGCGAGAGCCTTCTGGACACCTTTTACGGTCAGGGTCTGGTTGGGGCTGGTGGGGATAGCCCTGTCCCAGGCCGCCTGATCGCCCAGCCATGCCCGGCGAACCCTTCCTTGGGCTGTTGACCGCCCAGCCATGCCCGGCGAACCCTTCCGCGGGCTGTTGACCGCCCAGCCATGCCCGGCGAACCCTTCCTTGGGCTGTTGATCGCCCAGCCATGCCCGGCGAACCCTTCCCCAGGCCGCCCGATCGCCCAGCCATCCCCGGCGAACCCTTCCCCAGGCCGCTTGATCGCCCAGCCGTGGTCGGCGAACCCTTCCCCAGGCCGCCCGATCGCCCAGCCATGCCCGGCGAACCCTTCCCCAGGCCGCTTGATCGCCCAGCCGTGGTCGGCGAATCCTTTACCGGGCCGGAGGCAGCGATATCCCGGAGCCCGGCTCCGAAAACGGCCCTAGTTGATCGTCCAGCACCGGGTCGCGGCGGTAACCGACCCCCGCGACCCCGGGGCCCACGACGGTAACGCCAGGCCATCAGCCGACCGGGCGCCACAACGGCTCAGTCGGATGCGGCTGACGGGCCGGGAACCCCGACGGCGAAAGCTCTCTAGTCGTCGGAGGCCTCCGGGTCTGCCGTGGCGGTGGTGTCCGAGGGTTGCGGACGGCGCTGACGCGGGGCCGGGCGGCGGCCGGCGCGTGCACGCGGCGCTGCCGTGTCGCCCTCAGCAGGTCCGCTCGCCGCCTGTGCTCCGCCGTCAGTTCCCGGCACCGGCGGCGCTCCCCCGGTAGTTCCACGCACTGCCGGTGCTCCCGCAGGTGTGCCGTCGCCGGCCAGGCCGTTCGCCGCGGCCTCTCCGGCGGGAATGCCACTTCCACCGGCGGCGGCCGCCGTCTCGCCCTCGGGTGTTCCTTCGCCGGCTGAACTATTCGCCGCGGGTTCACCCGTGGACGGCGGCGTCTCATCTACCGGGCCGGCCGCGGGCGAACCGGCTTCAGGCGTGGTTCCGGTCGGCAACGGGCCGGCCTGCGGTGCGGAGGGCACGGCCTCGGTCACGCCGTTCGCCGACGGCTCTCCGGTGGCAGCGGAGGCGGCCGGGCCAGTCGCCGCGGAGGTGGCCGGGCCAGTCGCCGCGGAGGCGGCCGGGCCAGTCGCTGGACGGCGGGCGCCCTGCCTGGTCGAGGTGCGCTTACGTGGTGTCGACGGACGGCTGGGCGCTTCCGGCGTACCCACAAGGTCGGTTTTGCCGGAAGCAACGTCTGGTGCCTCGCCGAGGTCGGGATCCGTGGTGGTCGCGTCGCTCTTGTCCGTGGGCGTGGCGGGAGCCTCGTCGGCGTTGAGTGAACCCGGCGGGGCTTCATCGGCCTCGACCGGAGCGGTCGAGGTGTCGCCGGCTTTGGCCGGGCCGGCAGGGGTGTCGTCCGTGTCGATCGACGCTGGCGGAGGGCCGCCGGCCTCGATCGACGTGGAGGACGCCTCCGCTTGCCCGGGGTTCGTCGGGGCGGGGACGGGGTCGCCGTCGGTCACCACCGCCGGGGGCGTTTCGCCGGGGGCCAGCGGCGGACGGCCGGTGCCGATGACGGCGAAGACGTCAGGACGTTCGCGGCGTAGTTTGCGGCCCCAGATGATGCCGGCGACCAGCGCCAGCAGGAATGACAGGATCGGCGACCAGATCTTGGCGGGGTTGTCGGTGTCGAGGAGTTCGCCGAAGAAGGCGATCGTGACCAGAAGCACCAGGGAGAGGAAGACGGCCGAGATCCAGGGTGCGATCGCGCGTCGCCAACGGGTCTCGCCGAGGGGACCCCGGCGGAAGAAGCGGATCACCGCTATGGCCGCGATCGTCATGAGGACCAGCACGCCGAGGCCGCCGGAGACGGTGCCGAAGAAGAAGAGGTCGGTCGTCGGGTTCCACACGGCGATCGCGAAGATCACCAGAACGACCACGGCCAGCGCGGACTGGGCCAGGGACGCCGCGACCGGTACGCCGTCGCGGGTGCGGGCGAGGCTCGCGGGCAGCACACCCTCGCGGGCGACGGTCAGCGCGTAGCGGGCCACGGTGTGGTGGAAGGCGAGCATCGCGGCGAACAGGCTGGTGGCGAAGAAGACCTGGCCGATGTCGAGGACGACCGTCGGCAGGTACGGCTCGGGCAGGAAGAAGAAGAGGTCGGACAGGTGCTCCCCGGCGACCGCGACGATGTTGTCGGGCCCGGCCACGACCGACATCGCCCAGGCCGTGCCGCCGTAGAGCACCGCCGCGACCAGCAGCGTGTAGCCGATGGCGCGGGCGATCGTGCGGCGCGGGTCGCGGGCCTCGGCGGCGTAGACCAGCGGCGCCTCGAAACCGACCATGCCGGCGATCGCGGCGACGAGCAGCGACACACCACCGGCGGTGGCGATCAGCGCGGGATTGAGGGTGTCGAAGGTGACCGTGCCGCCGGCCGGATTGCCGATCATGACGGCGTCGAAGATCAGCACGATGAGCACCTCGGCGCAGACCAGGACGGTCAGAATACGCGCGTTGAGATCGATGTCGAGGCGGCCGAGAATCGCGATCACGGCCCAGCCGATCAACGCACAGATGATCCACGAGATCTCGATACCGAAGATCGCCAAAGCGTTGTGCGTGGCCACGCCGAATGCGCCGTAGAGACCGATCTGCATCGCGTTGTAGGCCAGCAACGCCACGAAGGCGGTGCCCACACCGACGGGCCGGGAGATGCCGATCGATGCGTACGCGTAGAAGGCACCGCTGTTGGGAACGTGTCGTGCCATCGCGGCGAGCCCGACCGCGAACACTCCGAGAACGGCGGCGACCAGCATGTACGCCACCGGAATGCCCTTCTCTTCCACCTGGCCGTAGCCGAGCGGCAGGGCTCCGGCGACTACGGTGAGCGGGGTCATCGCGGAGACCGCGATGATGAAGATCGGCCAAGTGCCGAGCTTCCTTTCCGGTTGGGACATGGCGCCTCCCGTGTCGAATCGATGATGAATCGATGACCGGCCTCCATCATGGCCCTCACCGCGCGTCAGCGATATAGAAAAATGTCGATCATGAATGGTTGTTGTCGCTGGAACGCTCAATTGATCTAGGAAATGCCGGCGCGCGTCGTTTCGCCACCGGAAGGCCGGGTAGATTTCCGGGATGCCACTCGCACCGCAACCGCACGGCCGCCGCGGCACCGTCGAGGAGCCGTACAGCCCGCTGAACCTGCGGCTGGTCCTCGCGCTGTTCGGCCTCGTGGTGTGCACGGTCCTTTCCGTGCTGCTGTTCCGCGCCGGCTGGGCCGTTCCGGGCTGGCTGCTGGCCGCGTGGGCGGTCGCCGCGGCCGTCGACGCCGTGGTGATCCAGCTGCGGCGGCGGGCCCGCGCGCGGATCGAGGGCGGTCGCGACCACTCCCTGTTCGAGTAGCGGCGTTCCCCGTGGCGGTGATGCTTTCCGGTCATGTCAGGATCCCGATATGACGATCAGGTATCCGGCCCCGCTGCGCCCCGGTGACCGCATCGGCGTCACTTCCCCGTCGAGCGGCGTCGACGACGACATGCGCGCGCGGTTGCGGGTGGCGATCGATGTCGTACGCGAGCGCGGTTACGAGGTCGTCGTCGGCGAATGCATGGACGGCGCCCGGCACGTGAGCGCGCCCGCCGCCGAGCGCGCGGCAGAGCTGACCTCGATGCTGACCGATCCGGCGATCAGGGCCGTCGTTCCGCCGTGGGGCGGCGAGACCGCGATCGACCTGCTACCACTGCTCGACTGGGACGCGCTGGGTGCGGCCGAGCCGACCTGGCTGGTCGGTTACTCCGACATGTCGACGATCATCACGCCGTTCACCCTGCTCAGCGGGGTGGCCACGGTGCACGGCAACAATCTGATGGACACGCCGTACCGTCCTCCGGCGGGTCTGCTGTCCTGGCTCGACATCGTGGCCCTGCCGCCGGGCGAGACGTTCAGCCAGGTGTCGCCGGGCCGTTACCGGGACAAGGGCTGGGTCGACTACCGCACCGACCCCGGCGTGGACGAGTTCGTGCTGGACGCCGAGGGCCGCTGGAGCCGGCTGGACGGCACGGGGGACGTCGATGTCGAGGGACGGCTGATCGGCGGGTGCATCGAGACGCTGTGCAACCTGGCCGGCACCCGCTATGCCGACGTGTCGTCCTTCGCCCGGCGGCACGCGCCGGACGGGCTGCTCGTCTATGTCGAGGCGGCCGGCGACGACGCGGCGACGATCTGCCGCAACCTGCACGGCATGCGGCTCAACGGCTTCTTCGACGACGCCCGTGCCGTGCTCGTGGGGCGTACCAGCGGCCCGGCGACCGGCGGTCTGACCCAGCGGGAGGCGGTGCTCGACGCGCTCGGCGGTCTCGGCGTGCCGATCGTGGCCGACGTCGAGTGCGGGCACGTGGCGCCGTACCTGCCGATCGTCAACGGCGCCCACGGCCGCGTCGTGCTGACCGGTGACCGCAACGAACTCACCCAGACGCTGAGCTGACCCCGGGCCGGCTCAGGCCAGGCCGGCGTCGTGGACAAGCAGCGCCACCTGGACCCGGTTGTTGAGGTCGAGCTTGGTCAGCACACGCGAGACGTGCGCTTTCACCGTCGCGACCGACATGTGCAGCTGGCCCGAGATCTCCGCGTTGGACCTGCCCTGCGCGATCGCGAGCGCCACCTCCCGCTCGCGGACGCTCAGCCTGCCGAGCAGCTGCTCGGCGCCGCCCCGCTCGGGTGGGGTCCCGGCCGCGACATGGGCGATCAGCTGCCGGGTGATGCTCGGCGACAGGGTCGCCTCACCCTGGGCGACCCTCAGTACCGCGTCCCGGATCTGGCCAGGCGGGGTGTCCTTGAGCAGGAACCCGCTGGCACCGGCCCGCAGCGCACGCAGCACGAACTCGTCGGCGTCGAACGTGGTCAGCACCAGCACCTCGGGAGCACCGGGCCGGCGTCGCAGCGCTTCGGTGGCGGCGAGCCCGTCGACGCCGGGCATGCGGATGTCCATCAGCACGACATCGGGGTCGAGCCGGGCGACCGCATCGGGGACCTCGGAGCCGTCGGCTGCCTGGCCGACGACGGTGACCTCCTCATCGCCGGAGAGGATCATGGACAGTCCGGCCCGGACCAAAGCGTCGTCGTCGACGATGAGCACCCGGATCGGGCTCATGCCGGCCATGGCAGCCACGCGGTGACGACGAAATCGTCACCGGTCCGGCCGTGTTCGAGGTGGCCGCCGGCCAGCAGGGCGCGTTCGGCGAGCCCGATCAGGCCCATGCCGGTGCCCGGGATGGGTGTGGCCGGGACGGAGACCGGCATCGGGTTACGGACATCGATGCTCAAACCGTCACCGGCCGCCCCGCCGACCGTGACGCGCACGGCGGCTCCGGGTGCGTGCTTACGCGCATTCGTCAGGCCTTCCTGAATGATCCGGTACGCCGCACGGCCGGTCGCGGCGGGAACGGTCTCGGGCTCGGGGCCGATCTCGAGCCGGACCTTGACACCGGCGGACCGGGACTCGTCGGCCAGCGCGGGCAGCGCGCTGAGTGTGGGTTGTGGCCGCTCGGGGGTCTGCTCGTCCTCCGGCTGGCCGGTGCGCAGCACCCCGATCACCGCCCGGAGGTCCTGCAGTGCCTGGTGGGCGCTGGAACGCACGACCGCGGCGGCACCGGCGATCTCCTCGGGCGGGGCTCCCGGCCGGAACTCCAGGGCGCCGGCGTGCAGGCTGAGCAGCGAGATCCGGTGCGCGAGCACGTCGTGCATCTCCCGGGCGATCCGGGTCCGTTCCAGGACGCGGGCCTGGGCGATGCGCAGCCGCTGCTCGGACTCGGCACGCTCAGCACGGTCACGCCAGGTGACGATCAGCTGGCGGCGGCCGCGGACGAGCATGCCCCACAGGGCCGCGATGATCGTCAACGCAGCGCCCCAGCCGAACGCCTCCCAGTAGCCCATGCCGGGCTCCGGCCGCGCGGCCGGGAAGACGGCGTTGGCCGCGATGACCACGAGCACATAACCCGCGAGCACCGTGAATCTGCGGTGCACGGCGACGGTGAACACGACGATCAGCAGAGTGACACCGCTGGCCATCGAGAACGTGGCCATCAGCAGCAGGTAGAGGGCCAGCACGGCCAGGAAGCGACGCCGCCACCAGAGGGCGACGGCCGCGACGGTGCTGCCCACCGCGTCGGTCACGATCAGCCAGTGCGGGGTCTGTCCCCACGCCTGCGCCGTCGCCGAGGCGGGGTCGAGCAGCTCCACGGTGATCAGGACGGTGCATCCCAGGCCGAGCACGAAGCAGAGTGCGTCGACCACCCAGTCGCGCGTGGAGCGGCGGGCGGTCAGCGGCCCCGCCGGGTCCGCGGCCAGCGCGGACGGCCACAACCAGCGGTACTCCGGCAACGACGCTTCCACGGGATCGACTTTACGGGCGGGCGGCCACCAGCCGATACCGACCAAAGTCGATACTGCGGCATAGACCAAGGTTTGCCGGCATCGACTCTCGGCCGAAGCGGCCGCCACCGCGCCTCACTCACGCTGGGTGCATGATTACGGTCGAGAACCTCACCAAGACGTACGGGGCACAGCGCGCCGTCGATGGCGTGTCGTTCACCTGTGAGCCGGGTACGGTGACCGGCTTCCTCGGGCCCAACGGCGCCGGCAAGTCCACCACGTTGCGGATGATCTGCGGTCTGACCCCGCCGAGCTCCGGCCGTGCCACCGTCAGCGGTGTGGCGTACCGGCGGCTCGGCAATCCGGGCAGGCACGTCGGGGTGCTGCTCGACGCCTCGGCGCAGCACGCCGGGCGCACCGGGCGTGAGGTGCTCGCGCTGGCGGCGATCACGATGGGACTGGACACCGCCCGGGTGCCCGACCGGCTGGCCCGGGTGGGTCTTGACGGTACGGCGGCGAAACGGCGGGTCCGGGCGTACTCGCTGGGCATGCGGCAGCGGCTGGGCCTGGCGTACGCGATGCTCGGCGATCCGGCCGTGCTGGTGCTGGACGAGCCGGCGAACGGCCTGGACCCGGAGGGCATCCACTGGATGCGCGGGCTGCTGCGCGGTTTCGCCGACCGGGGCGGCACGGTGCTGCTCTCCTCGCACCTGCTGCGTGAGGTCGAGGTCGTCGCCGACCGGCTGGTGGTCATCGGCAACGGGCGGATCCTCACCCAGGGCGACAAGGAGGCCCTGCTCGGCGCCGCCGGCACGATGGTGCGCACCACCGACCCGGCTGCGCTCGACGCCCTGCTGCAGCGCATGGGGCTGACCGGCACGACATCGGCCGACGGCAGTGTCCTGGTGCCGGCGGACGCGCAGACGATCGGGCAGGCGGCCGCGGCCGCGGGCGTCGTGCTGCTGGAGCTGCGGCCGGCGGGCAGCGGCGGGCTCGAGGAGATGTTCCTGCGGCTGACCGCGGGCGCCGAGCCGGAGAAGGCCGCCCGATGAGCGGCTTCGTCCCGGCTGCTCGCGCAATGGCGCGGACCGCGCCCACCCGGGCCTGTGCGCCCGCCGGCACGGCGGATGTCCCCGTGTCCCCGATCGACTCCGAGGAGGCCTTCCGATGACCGCGCCCGTCTCGACCACCCCGACGACACTGCCCGCGTCCGCCGCCGCTCCGGTGCCGCTGACCAGACTGACCATGGTCGAGCTGCGCAAGCTCGCCGACACGCGGGCGGGCATGTGGCTGCTGATCGTGATCGGATTCGCCACCGTGGCCACGTCGGCGATCCTGCTGGGCTGGGCCGAGGACGAGGAGATGACGTTCACCGCGTTCTACACCTTCGGTCTGGCGCCGTCGGCCGTGCTGCTGCCGGTGCTCGGCATCCTGTCGGTGACCAGCGAGTGGTCCCAGCGCACGGCGCTGGCCACGTTCACGCTGGTACCGGCCCGCGCGCGGGTGCTGCTGGCCAAGGTGGGCGCGGGCGCGCTGATCGCGATCGCCGCGACGGCGGCCACGGCGATCCTGGCCGCGGGTGCGAACGCGCTGGCCCCGGCGTTCGGCGGTGACGGGGCGTGGAGCCTGGATCCGTCGCTGATCTGGCAGACGCTGCTGTTCCAGGTGATCTTCGTTCTGATGGGCAACGCGTTCGGCGCCCTGCTGCTGAACACTCCGCTGGCGATCGTCGTCTTCTTCGCCCTTCCGACGGTCTGGTCGATCCTGGGAGGAAGCATCCGCGCCCTGGCCGATGCGTCCGCGTGGCTGGACCTCAACGTGACCTCGCAGGCGACGATGGAGGCGGACATGACCTCGGGCGAGTGGGCCCGGATGGCGGTCTCGACCGTGGTCTGGGTGGTGCTTCCGCTGCTGCTCGGAGGCTGGCGTGTGCTCCGCCGGGAGGTTTCCTGATCCACAACGGCCGGTGTTGGCGTCACGATCCGGCGATCGGAGGTAGCGTCCCGAGACGTGACGCGTACCCTATTTGCCAGCTTCGCGGCAATTACCGCTTCCATCCCGTTGCTAGCTGGCCCGGCGCCGGCCGCGCCACCGACCGTTCCCCGGCCCGTCCCGAGCACCCCGGCACCATTGCCGTTCGAGGCGGAGACCCGCGAACCGGACCTGGACCGGCTCACTCTCGACGGTGAGCCGCTCCCCGTCGCCAGTTACGAACCCCGGCCCAGCGCGCGGAGCGCGGTGCGGACCCCCGAGGTCGGCACCGTCCGCAGCTGGGCCGGACTCAATGAGATCGACGGGGACGTCTACCGCAAGGACTACACGCTCCGCGGCGTCGGGGAGCACATCGAGGTCTGGGTGGCCAACGATCTGGCCTTCCCCGAGGGGGACTGCCGCAAGAACGCCACCGAGGTCACCGACACGCAGGTGAAGGCGCTGGTACGCGAGTTCGACGAGGTCATCTACCCCCGGGAGACCAAGGCCTTCAGCACGCCGCCGGACCGCGGCGGCGCCAATCCAGGGCTGCCCGGCGACTTCAGCGGGGCCGGCAACCGGACCGTGACCCTGGTCGACAACATCCGCGACGACAACTTCTACGACTTCCCGAAGCGGCAGACGTACATCTCCGGCTTCTTCTCCGAGCAGCTCAACGAGCTGTTCGACCGCAACGTGATCACGATCGACGCTTACGACTGGGCGCATCGGACCGGGGCCGAACCCCCGCACGAGCCGAACGACGACCTGTGTCTCAGCCGGCCCTCCCGGCCCCGCATGTACGAGTCGACGTTCGCCCACGAGTGGCAGCACCTGCTCGCCTACTACACCGACCCGGACGAGGAGGTGTGGATCAGCGAGGGCCTGGCCGACTATGCACAGAGCCTCGCCGGTTACGCCAACACCACGGCGGGGGTACGCCATCGCGGGTTCGACAATCACCTGGCCTGTTACCAGGGTTTCGGCAACGTGAGGACCGCCTACAACCCGAATCCGCGGGAGTGCGGCGGCCCGTCCAACTCGCTCAACCTGTGGTCCGAGGGCGAGCCGGACGAGATCCTGGCCGATTACGGCATCACGTATCAGCTGATGCTCTACCTGCGTGACCGCTTCGGCGCGAAGCTGCTCACCACGCTGCACAAGGACAAGGAGAACCACGGTCTCGCCGCGGTCGAGGCCGCCCTGCCGGACGGGGTGAAGCTGCACGACATGCTCCACGACTTCCAGGTCATGACCCTGATCGACAAGGTCGTCGACGAGCCGGGCGGCGTGGTCCGGGGCGCACCGCGTCAGCGGGTGACCTCGCGCAGCGTCCGGTCCACCGTGAACCTCGACAACTCGTCCGCCTTCGGCGCGGCGGGCGCGGCGCCGAACGGTGCCGACTTCCTGCGCCTGCCGGACGAGTGGCGGACCGTCACGTTCGACGGCGCGCGGTCGCTGCCGCCGACGCCGCTGGCCTGGACGATGGACGCCGGGATGCTCTTCTCCGGCAACACCCCGAGCACGGACGCGGCCGCGGTGCGGACGGTCGACGTGCCGGCCACCGACCCGGTGCTGCGGTTCAAGACCACTTACGGTCTCGAGGACAAGTTCGACTTCGGGTACGTCACGGTGTCGGCGGACGGTGGCAAGAGCTACCAGATGCTGAAGGGCGACAGGACCATCGAGGGGCCGCTCGGACAGGCGATCACCGGGAAGGCCGCTGACGTCACCCTGAGTTACGACCTCAAGGCGTACACCGGAAAGCAGATCTTCCTCGGGTTCCGCTATGTCAGCGACAGCGCCGTCAGCATCGGCGGCTGGCACATCTCGGACGTCAAGGTGGGTGCCACATCGGTCGGTGACGACAGGCTGGACGGCTGGAAGTCGCCGACCGAGATCCGCCCGGTTCCGGTGGGCAACTGGCAGGTGACCCTGGTCGGCCTGGCCGACGGGAAGGCCAAGGTGGTCGCGCTGCGTGACGCCGCCAGGGTGCGCCACTATCCGAAGGTGGTCGCGATCGTCTCCTACGACGAGCCCACCGGCATGGTGACCCAATACGCCCCCTACACCCTCAAGGTCGACGGCAAGTCGTTCCAGCCCGCCGCCGATCCGAAATCCTGAAGCCTGCCCTCTCCGCTCGATCTGCCCGCCCCGGAACGCCTCTGCGTCCGTGGCGGGCAGATCCGTGTCCGGGGCCATTCTGCCATTGACAGTGTCACAGTGACAGTGTCATTGTCGGGGCATGTGGACGATGGAGCAGTTGGTCGAGCGGGTGAGCGCGGCACTCGCCGCGGAGTACCCGGGCGCCCCCAACGGCCGCGTCCGGGAGGTTCCCGACCGCAGGTCGATCCGGTGGTACACGACGATCGGCCTGGTGGACCGGCCACTCGGCACGCGAGGGCGCACCGTTCTCTACGGACCGCGGCATCTCTTGCAACTCGTCGCGATCAAGCGACGGCAGGCGGCGGGTATGACTCTCGCCGAGATCCAGGCGGAGCTGGCCGGAGCCTCCGAGGAGACTCTTGCCGCGGTCGCCCGGGTGCCCGATCAGGTGCTGCGCACCGACGGGTCACCGCCACCCGCGCACCGGGGCAGACCCGACTTCTGGAAGGCCTCCCCCGCCGCCCCGGTCCGCATCCTGCCGGCGGAGCCGGCGCCGGACGAGAACGGCGACGCGGCACCGGCCGGTGTCACCCGGCGTGAGCTGGCGGCAGCCGTCGAGACGCTCGGCGCGCCGCCACCGCTCCTGCAGGCGCTGATCACCGGGGTGCCACTCGGCGAGGGAGTGATCCTGCTGCTGCCCCGCCACACCACCGACCTCGACCGCGACGAGATCGCCGCGGCCGCCCGGCCTCTGCTCCACCTGCTCGCGGCCCGCGGGCTCACCGATGGGAGAACATCATGATCATTTCCGTGAACCCGATGGGATCGGCAGAGCTGGAGCGCCACCGCCCGGTGTCCGACGCGGGCCTGGGCACCCTGCTCACCGAACGCGGCAACCTTCCGCTGGACCGTCTCGACGTCCGTGCCACCATCAGCGGCCTGCTGGTGCGCACCGAGCTCACCACCGAGTTCGTCAACGCCCACGACACGGCGCTGGAGGCCACCTACGTCTTCCCGCTGCCCGACCGAGCGGCGGTCACCGGCATGACGATGACCGCGGCCGACCGCGTCGTCACCGCCGAGCTGCATGAGCGCGGCGCCGCCCGCCAGCAGTACGACGAGGCCATCGCGGCCGGCCGGCGGGCGTCGATCGCCGAGGAGGAACGACCGGACGTCTTCACCATGCGGGTCGGCAACATCCTGCCGGGCGAGCGCGTGGTGGTGCGGCTGCGGCTGGTCGGCCCACTGGCGTATGAGGACGGTGCCGCCACCTTCCGGTTCCCGCTGGTCGTGGCCCCGCGCTATGTGCCCGGCGTCCCGCTGCCCGGCCCGTCCGCGGGTGACGGGCAACAGTCCGACACCGACGCCGTCCCGGACGCCTCCCGTATCTCACCGCCGGTTCTGCTGCCCGGCTTCCCCAACCCGTTGCGGCTGTCCATCAACGTCGACATCGACCCGGCCGGCCTGGAACTCGGCGAGGTCCGCTCCAGCCTGCACACCGTCACCGAACACGACGGCAGTCTGCGCATCCAGCCGGGCGAACGGGCCGACCGCGACTTCGTGCTGCGGCTGGCGTATGCGCCCGGCGGCGAGTCGGCGGTCGCCGTGCCCGACCCCGCCGGTGAGGGTGACGGTGACAGTGAGGGCGGCCAGGGCACCTACCAGCTGGTCGTGCTGCCGCCGGAGGCGTCCGCCGCCCCACGCCCGAAGGACGTGGTGCTGCTGCTCGACCGTTCCGGCAGCATGGGCGGGTGGAAGATGGTGGCCGCCCGCCGGGCCGCAGCCCGGGTCATCGACACGCTGACCGCCGATGACCGGTTCGCGGTGCTCACCTTCGACCACGTGGTCGACCGGCCGGACGGCCTCGGCGACGGGCTGGTGGAGGCCACCGACCGGCACCGCTTCCGTGCCGTCGAGCACCTCGCCCGTGCCGACGCCCGCGGCGGGACCGAGCTGCTGGCGCCGCTCACCTCCGCCCTGGCCCTGCTGGCCGACAGCCCCGGTCGTGACCGGGTGCTCGTGCTGGTCACCGACGGCCAGGTCGGTAACGAGGACCAGATCGTCAAGCAGGTCAGCCCGCTGATCGGCGCGATCCGCGTGCACACCGTCGGCATCGACCGGGCCGTCAACGCCGGATTCCTGGGCCGCCTCGCCGCGATCGGCGCCGGGCGGGCCGAGCTGGTGGAGAGCGAGGACCGCCTCGACGAGGCGATGGAGCAGATCCACCGGCGCATCGGCGCTCCGGTCGTCACCGGCATCTCCGTGACCGGCGACGGCTTCAGCCCGCTCGACGGCACGCGCAGCCCCTCCCGGCTGCCCGGCCTCTACCCGGGAGCGCCGCTCGTCATCACCGGCCGCTACACGGGCACGCCCGACGGTGCTCTCACCGTGACCGGGCGGACCCGTGACGACCAGGAGTTCCGGACAGCTGTTGCGGTCCAGCGCAGCTCCGAGACAGCCGTCACCTCCCTGTGGGCGCGCGCCCGCCTGCGTGATCTGGAGGACGCGTATTCGTCCGGGGATCTCTCGCTGGAGCCGGAGATCGTGCGCACCTCGCTGAGGTTCGGTGTGCTCTGCCGGTTCACCGCGTTCGTGGCGGTCGACGAGCGGGTGGTCAACGAGGGCGGCGACGCGCGGCGGGTCACCCAGCCCGTCGAGATGCCGTCCGGGTGGGAGACGCCCGACGCTCCCCCGCCGCCTGCACCGTTCTTCATGGCCGCCTCTTCCCCGTTCCCCGGCGCGGTCGGCGCGGGTGCTCCGGGTGCGGTCCCGCCGATGCCGCCGATGCCGGCACCGGGTTCCCCGGCACCCGGTCGGCCGGGGTTCGTGCCGCCGCGCGCGAAGCGGGCGTCCGCGCCGGACTCTGTCGCCGAGTCCGGCGCACCGGACGCGGGCAGGTCGTCCGGAGCCGACGCCACCTCTCGTCTCGACAGCGCACCCGCACCGGCGTTCGGGGCTCCGCCGCCGCCGGCCCAGAGTGGCATCCCGGCCAGCGCGGTGCCCCGCGGGTTCTCAGGGCTGGTGGGCCGCGGACGGGCGGCCGGCGCGCCCGCGCGGTCGCGGTCGCGTCACTCCGGTTCGGCTGATGGCGGCCTGTCGGTGGACGAGCTGCGCGAGCTCGTCGCCGTCGAGGTCACCCGGCTGCGTGAGGCGGAGGGCCTGCCCGCGCTCGACCGCCGCGACCTGCTCGACGACCTGGCGAGCCGCCTGACCGTCCTGCTCGAGCCGGTCAGCGACACGTCCCTCGACCCGGTCCGTGAGCTGGTGACGCTGCTCCACGGTGACGGGCCGCTGGACGACCGGTGGGCTGCCGCGATCCGTGTCCTGGAGGAGTTCGCAACCGGCAAGCCCGTCCCGAAGCGCTCCTTCTGGAAGTCCTGATCGGGTCATCCAGGGCTCAGCACGCAGGTCGACATCGCCTGGCGGCTGGGCCCTGGACAGGTCCGGCGCTCAACAGCGCCGACCTAATCGCCGGACGGCTGAGCCCCTGATCGATCCGGCGCTCGACGGCGCTGACCGAGCCGGCGCACGGCTGAGCCCCTGATCCGTCCGGCGGTCAACGGCGCTGACCGAGCCGCCGGACGGCTGAGCTCTGAATCGGTGCGGCGCTCAACGGCGCTGACTGAGCCAGCAGACGGATGGCTGAGCCCGTGATCGGCCTGAGGTTCAGTGGCGTGGATGGAGCCACCCTGGCGGCGGGAGCCCTGGCGGCGGGAGCCCTGGATCGGCTTGGGTCTCGTCTGGACAGTCTGGCGCTCGTGGAGCGCCTGCGGGCGTCAGGCGACGTGCCGGTCGAGGTGATACGGGATGGTGAGGCGGGAAGACGCGATATTGCGGCTGAGCAGGAGATGGCTGGAACGAGAGCGGCGTGTTGTGCGGGGTGGGCAGCCGGTCTGCCGCGGCGGGTGAGGGTGGTTCGCGGGGTGGGCCGGTGTCGGCCAACGGATTTGGGTAATGGCAAACATCGACCGAACGGACCCCACGAGGGCTACTGAATGACGGTAAGTTGGGGCACCGGTGCCGGGACCGGGGGGTGTCAACGCCAAGTGGGCGAGGATCTGGGCGACAATCGCGATCCGTTGCTGGTGCGTCCGTTCGTTCTGCCGGACGGCGATCGGCAGGAGCCGCCACCCTCTGCCTCGACCTGGCCCGTGGAACAGACCGCCGGGGAACTTCCCACTCAGCTGCTGCCGGTCGTTGCGACGGCCGGTGATTCCGGGCCGGGCAAGCCGGACGTGTGGCGGCGGCGCTCGTTGGTGCTGGCCGGGGCCGGGGTCGCGGCGGTCCTGACCGTCGCCGGCTATGCCTTGCTGCGGCCGGATGACCGGGACGACGACTGGGCATCGTCACCGGCTCAGTCGCTGCCCGCGGCGATCGGACCGGCCACATCGTCCGAAGTCGGTCCCAGCGGGCTCCCGGGGGACGGCGGAGGCAGCGGCAGCGGCGACGACTCCGGCGATCCGGCCGGGACCACGCAGTCGCCTCGCGCCACGCCACCGTCCTCGGCGGTCGGCCCTCCCTCGGCCGGCACGTCCGCGGGCTCGTCCGCCGGGGCCACCGGCAGTCCGGCGACCGTGGTTCCGCCGCCGCCGGCTCAGCTGCTGCCCGACCCGATCGGTACGGGGCGCGGGCTTCTGGTCACCGGCAACGGCCTCTGCCTTGACCTGCGTGGCGGGGAGGCCGCTGACGGGCGTGACGTGGACGTCGACGACTGCAACGGCACCAGTCCGCAGCGGTGGCAGTTGAACTCCGATCGGACGCTCGAGGTGCTGGACATGTGCGCCTACGTGGTCGGTGACGGCACCGTCGAACTGACCTCCTGCGACGGACGCACCACCGCTCAGTGGCACCTGTTCAACAACGGCACCCTGACGAACGCCGCCAACGGGATGTGCCTCACCGATCCGAACTCCGGTGCCCGGCCCGGCAACGGTGTCACCGTGACGGTCTGCACCGGCGGCAACAACCAGCGGTGGTTCTTCCGCTGAGTTGCCGGCAGCCCCGCAAGCGCGGCGCATCACGCGTACGGGTAGGGGAAGACCGGTGTGATCCTTCCGGCTCAGGCGCGGCTAGGGTCATCTGGTGATCTCCGCGCCTCTTCGTATCGCCCTTCTGTCCTATCGGAGCAAACCGCACAGTGGTGGGCAGGGGATCTATGTCCGGCATTTGTCGCGGGAGCTCGTGCGGCTCGGGCATCGGGTGGAGGTGTTCTCGGGGCCGCCGCTTCCGGAGCTGGACGACGGGGTCGAGCTGACGGTTCTGCCGAGTCTCGATCTCTATCGTGAACCGGATCCGTTCCGGACACCCAAGAGGTCGGAGTTCCAGTCGCCGATCGACGTCCTCGAGTGGACGGCCATGTGCACGGGGGCGTTTCCGGAACCGTTGACGTTCTCGTTGCGGGCCTGGCGGCATCTGCGGGAGCGGCTGGCCGAGTTCGACATCATCCACGACAACCAGTGCCTCGGGTATGGGCTGTTGCCGTTGAGCTGGACCGATACGCCCCTGGTGGCCACCATTCACCATCCGATCACGGTTGATCGGGATCTTGAACTGGCGGCGGCGCCGGACTGGAAACGGCGGCTGTCGCTGCGGCGGTGGTACGCGTTCACACGGATGCAGGCTCGGGTGGCCCGGCGGCTGCCGTGGCTGACTACCGTGTCGCACGCCGCGCGGGACGAGATCGTCGAGGCGTTCGGGGTGCCGTCCGAGCGGCTGCGAGTCATCGGGGTCGGCGTCGACGTCGACACGTTCAGCCCGGCCCCGAAGGCAGCCGGTGAACTGTCCAGCGCAGCCCGGGAAGCAGACGTTGACACGTTCAGCGCAGCCCGGGAAGCAGAAGTCGACACGTTCAGCGCAGCCGCGGAGGCGAAATTCGAGGCATTCGGCGCGGCTCGGGCAGCGGAAACCGAAGCCGACGCGGAGAGCGGGGCGGAGCCGGGGACCGCGGGCCCGGCCGGCGATGGCGGCGATGGCGGCGATGGCGGCGATGGCGAGGCTAAGCGGGCTGCGGCATGGATGGACGGCGGTGTAGGGGCCGCTGATGGGCGGATCGTTGCGGTGGCCAGCGCGGACGTTCCACTCAAGGGGTTGCCGGAGCTGATCGAGGCGGTGGCGAAGCTTCGTGCCGATCATGACGTCGAGCTGGTCGTCGTCGGGTCGGCGCGGCCGGACGGGGCGGCCGCCCGGGCCATCACCCGGCTGGGGCTCGACGAGGCGGTGCGGTTCGTGTCGGGGATCTCCGACGCGGAGCTCGCGGGCCTGTTCCGGTCGGCGACGGTGGCGGCTGTTCCGTCCCGGTACGAGGGTTTCTCGCTGCCCGCGGTCGAGGCGATGGCCTGTGGGGTTCCCCTGGTCGTCACCACCGCGGGGGCGCTGCCTGAGGTGACGGGGCCGGACGGGCTGGTGTCGCTGCACGTACCGCCGGGTGATGCCGAGGCGTTGTCGGCCGCGATCGGGCGGCTCCTCGACGACGAGCCGCTGCGCCGACGGCTGGGCGCCGCGGGTCGCCGTCGGGTGGTCGAGCAGTTCACCTGGCGGCGGACGGCGATCCGTACCGCCGAGTGGTACGCCGACGCCATCGCCGCGCACCGGGCGAAGACCGGCAAGGGCGCGAGTCCGGATCCCAGCCGGGCGGTTCCGGCCGGTTAGCCACGCGGACCGGCCGCACCGGCGGCGCGAGGCAGGCCCGATGCAAGGCCCGCCGGTGCGGCGCGGGCCGGCACCAGGCAGGCACCGCGAGGCAGGCACCGCGAAGCAGGCACCGCGCAGCAGGCACCGCGCAGCAGGACCGGCGCAAGGCCGGCCCGCGAGAGGCGGAACTGCGCAAAAGGCAAGCCGACACGAGGTAAAGCGGCGCAGGGCAGGGACCGAGGCGGAGCGGCGCAGGGCAGGGACCGAGGCGGAGCGGCGCAGGCGAGGACCGAGGCGGGGCGGCACGAGGCGGGGCGGGCTGGGGATGGGCCGGGGACGGTCTAGATCGAATGGGGGACCCTGCCGCATCAGGGGGAGCGGACCGCCAGCGACAATGCACGAGGGTTACTGACCAGTAGGCCCGGCACGGGCAACGAAAGGGCGGGTAGGAACACATTGTTGACCGTCGACTACGACCGGCTTGATGTGCGGCCTGGGATGCGGGTCCTCGATCTGGGTTGCGGCGAGGGCCGGCACACCTTCGAGGCGTACCGGCGGGGCGCGGATGTCGTCGCCCTGGATCTGAACGAGAAGGATCTGGCCACTACCGCGTCGTGGTGTACGGCGATGGAGCTCGCCGGGGAGGTCCCGGTCACGGCCAGCGCCACGACCGTCCAGGGTGATCTGCTGTGCCTGCCGTTCCCGGATGCCAGCTTCGACCGGATCATCGCGTCGGAGGTGCTGGAGCACATCCCGGACGATGTGACGGCGATCCGGGAGATGACCCGGGTGCTGCGGCCGGGCGGGCTGGCGGCGGTGACGGTGCCGCGCTGGCTGCCGGAGCGGGTGTGCTGGGCGCTGTCGGACGAGTATCACGCGAACGAGGGCGGTCACGTCCGCATCTACAAGGAGGACGAGCTCTCCGACCGGCTGCGCTCGGCAGGGCTGACGGTGACCGGCAACGGGTTCGCGCACGCGCTGCACAGCCCGTACTGGTGGCTGAAGTGCGCCATCGGCGACGCGGGGCTCACGAAGGCGTACCACAGGATGTTGGTCTGGGATATCACCGACAAACCGGCTCTGACGCGGGTGCTGGAGCAGGCGCTGAATCCGCTGATCGGCAAGAGTGTGGCGATCTATCTGAAAAAGGAGGAGGTGACCGTGGGTGTCGGTGCCTGATCTACCGGGCGTGCTGAGCGCCGACGACATCCGGGCCACGGTCGCCAGCATCGCCGCGGAGCAGGAGGCCACCGGCGCGATTCCGTGGCATGAGAAAGCCCAGCTCGACCCTTGGGATCACGTCGAGGCCGCGATGGCCCTCGACGTGGGCGGGGAGACCGAGCGGGCCGAGGCAGCCTACGACTGGCTGCGTCGTACTCAACGCGCTGACGGGAGTTGGGCGTCGCGCTACGAGAACGGGGTGGTCGCCGACGCCACGGCCGAGACGAACCACGCGGCCTATCTCGCGGTCGGCTGCTGGCATCACTTCCTGTGCACCGGTGACGAGGACTTCCTGGCCCGGCTGTGGCCGGCCGTCAGGGCCGCGCTGGATTTCGTGACCGGGTGCCAGGCCGCCGGCGGGGAGATCTGGTGGGCGGCCGGTGACGAGGTGGCGCTGCTGACCGGATCGTCGAGCATTCACCAGGCGCTGCGCTGCGGAATCGCGATCGCCGACCGGGTCGGTGAGCCGCAGCCGGACTGGGAGCTGGCCGCCGACCTGCTGGGGCACGCGATCCGCCGGCATCCGGAGGTGTTCGCCGACAAGAGCCGGTACTCGATGGACTGGTACTACCCGGTGCTGGGGGGCGCGCTGCGCGGGGAGGGCGCGACGACCCGGCTGCGGGAACGGTGGGACGAGTTCGTGGTGCCGGGCCGCGGTGCGCGCTGCGTATCGGATCAGCCATGGGTGACGGGTGCCGAGACGTGCGAGCTGGCGCTGGCACTCGATGCGATCGGTGACCGCGACGCCGCGACCGGGCTGGTCGCGGCGATGCAGCATCTGCGGGAGCCGGACGGTTCGTACTGGACGGGGCTGGTGCTGACCGACGGGGTGCGCTGGCCGGTGGAACGGACCACGTGGACCGCAGCGGCGGTGGTGCTGGCCGTCGACGCCCTGCACGCGGCCCATCCGAGGTCGGAGATCTTCAGGACGCCGGGTGTCGGCGCAGCAGCCGCAGCGAACCGCGGCCGGTGAGCTCGGTGTAGCCGCCGCTGTCGAGGGCTTTGCGGTAGATGCGGTAGGGCGCCTGCCCGCCGTCGGCCGGGTCGGGGAACACGTCGTGGATGGCGAGGACCCCGCCCGGCGCCAGGTGCGGTGTCCAGCTGTCGAGGTCGCGCTGGGCGGATTCGTCGGTGTGGCTGCCGTCGAGGAACAGCAGCGCCAGCGGCGTGGACCACAGGCCCGCGAAGTCCTCGGCGCGCGTCACGACGGCGACGACGACGTCCTCGGCGCCGGCCAGCGCGATGGTGCGGCGGAAACCGGGCAGGGTGTCGATCTTTCCGACGGCCGGGTCGACGAGTCCCGGGTCGTGGTACTCCCATCCCACCTGGTGCTCCTCGGAGCCGCGGTGGTGGTCGACGGTCACCACCTTGCCGCCGCGGGCGCGGGCCGCGGCGGCAAGGTAGAGCGTCGATTTGCCCAGGTAGCTGCCGACCTCCAGGATCGGGCCGGCGGGTGCGGCGAGGGCGGCCTCGGCGAGCGCCCGCCCCTCGTCGGCCGGCATGAAGCCGTCCGCCTCGGCGGCGGCGGTCAGTAGTTCCTGGTCCAGCACGATCGGCGACGACAGCATCGCGTCATCATAAGATCAACACCACTTTGATCGTACGGAAGGAGCAGTGTCCAACCGCAACCACCGCCGAACCGCAACCGGCCCACGAGGTTGTCAGTGACCGCCGGCAAAGGTCGGGCGAACGTAGATGATCACCCGGTCGGCCGCGTCCTTGGGCGCGTCGGTGCCGAACGGCGCGCTGTAGCGCTTGGCCAGCTCGACGTAGAACGAGCCGGTCGGGTCGGGGTCGATGTGGTCGACGACACCGCGGATCTCGACGTACCGGTACGGGTTGTCCTGGTCGATGATCGACAGTGCGACGGCCGGGTTCGCGGTGATGTTCCTGAACTTCTTGCGGAAGTTCGTGTGCGTGAACTTGATGAACTCGCCGTCCCACGCATACCACATCGGGTTGACCTGCGGGGTGCCGTCCTCCCGGATGGTCGCGAGGTCCGCGAACAGCGGCCGCTCCAGCAGGTCGAGCAGCTCGTCGGGAATGCTGGTCATCTCATGTCTCCTCGTCGTTCGGCCGATCGGTGCCAATCGTGCCGCAGCAATGTAAACAGCGCCGCCCGGCACGAGGCCGGACGGCGCTGTACCTTCCCCCCGGAAGGCTTACCCACGCGCGACGCTTACTTGCCGCGACGCTTGTTCACGATGTCGAACGCGACGGCCGCGATGAGCACCAGGCCCTTGATGACCATCTGCCACTCGGGGCGGACGTTGGTGATCGACAGGCCCATGTTGAGCACACCCATGATGAGCGCGCCGATGATGGCGCCGGTGACCTTGCCGACACCGCCGTTGACCGCGGTGCCGCCGATGAAGGCCGCGGCGATGGCGTCGAGCTCGTAGTTCTGCCCGGCGGCGGCGACCGCCGAACCGGCACGGGCCGTGGTGATGACCGCGGCGACACCGGCGAGCAGGCCCATGTTGACGAACAGCAGGAAGTTGACCCGCTTGGTCTTCACGCCGGACAGCATGGCGGCGGGCAGGTTGCCACCCATCGCGTAGATGTGCCGGCCGAAGATCGTGTTGTTCATCAGGAACGAGTAGAGCAGCACCAGCAGCGCCACGATGATCAGCACGATCGGCATGCCACCCGCGCTGTTGGCCAGCAGCCAGGTCAGGTAACCGATGGCGCCGACGCCGACGACCAGCTTGCCGACGAAAGCCGCGAACGGCTCGGTGCGCAGCTCGTTGCGGACCAGCTCGCGGCGGGTGCGGATCTGACTGACCGCCAGGCCGATCGCCGCGATCGCACCGATCAGGACGGTGACCGCGTCGAGGTTGCCGATGAACCCGAGCGAGTTGGGCAGCGAGCCGTTGGCCAGGGCGTTGAAGTCGCTGGGCAGGCCGCCGACCGTGGTGCCGACGTAGTTGATCGCCAGACCGCGGAACAGCAGCATGCCACCGAGCGTGACGATGAACGCCGGGATTCCGACGTAGGCGACCCAGAAGCCCTGCCAGGCGCCGACGATGCCGCCGAGGATGATCGACAGCACGACCGCGACCGGCCAGGACACGTCCCACTGCATGATCATCAGCGCGCAGATGCCGCCGACGAACGCGACCACCGAGCCGACCGACAGGTCGATGTGACCGGCCACGATGATCATGACCATGCCGATGGTCAGCACGAACACGTACGCGTTCTGCTGGATCAGCGACACGACATTGTTCGGCAGCAGCATCAGGCCGTTCGTGTCGAACTGGAACCACAGCGTGATCACGACGAGCGCCGCGATCATGGCGTACTGCTTGAGGTTCCCGCCGAGGTAGGCGGCGAGCGAGCCGCCCTCGGTCTTCTTCTCACCGGAACCGGGCGAGGACGCCGGCGCCGGAAGAGTGGTGGACGCGCTCACCGTGTTGCTCCGCTCTTCTCCATGGTCATGTAACGCATGAGGCTCTCCTGCGAGGCCTCCGCACGGGGCAGCTGACCGGTGATGCGCCCCTGGCTCATCGCGTAGATCCGGTCGCAGATGCCGAGCAGCTCCGGCAGCTCGGAAGAGATCACGATGACGGCCTTGCCGGAGTCGGCAAGCTTGTTGATGATCTCGTAGATCTCGTACTTGGCGCCGACGTCGATGCCCCGCGTCGGCTCGTCGAGGATCAGCACCTCCGGCTCGGCGAACAGCCACCGGCTCAGCACGACCTTCTGCTGGTTGCCGCCGGAGAGCTTGCCGACCTGCACGTCGACGCTCGGGGTCTTGGTGCGCATGTCCTTGCGGAACTGCTCGGAGATGGTGATCTCCTTGGCGGAGTTCACGACACCGGCGCGGGCGATCTTGCCCAGTCGCGCGGCGGTGGTGTTGCGCTTGATGTCCTCGATCAGGTTGAGGCCGTAGTGCTTGCGATCCTCGGTCGCGTAGGCGATGCCGTGCTCGATGGCCGCCGACACGTTCCTGATCGACACCTCTTCACCGTGCAGGAACAGCTTGCCGGTGATGCCGCTGCCGTAGCTGTGCCCGAACACGCTCATAGCCAGCTCGGTGCGCCCGGCGCCCATCAGCCCGGCGATGCCGACGATCTCGCCGGCCCGCACGTTCAGCGACGCGTCGTCGACCACGATCCGGCTCGGGTCGTTGGGGTGGCGCACGGTCCAGTTCTCGATCCGCAGGATCTCCTCGCCGACCGTCGACACGTGGTCGGGATAGCGGTTCTCCAGGTCTCGGCCGACCATCGAGCGGATGATGCGGTCCTCGGACACCGGCTCGGCGCCGTGCATGTCGAGGGTCTCGATGCTCTGGCCGTCGCGGATGATCGTCGTGCTGTCGGCGATCGCGGCGATCTCGTTGAGCTTGTGCGAGATGATGATCGAGGTGATGCCCTCGGCCTTGAGGCTGCGCAGCAGCTCCAGCAGGTGAGCGCTGTCCTCGTCGTTCAGGGCCGCGGTCGGCTCGTCGAGGATGAGCAGCTTGACCTTCTTGGACAGCGCCTTGGCGATCTCGACGAGCTGCTGCTTGCCGACACCGAGGTCCATGATCTTGGTGTCCGGCTGCTCGTCCAGGCCGATCCGCTTGAGCAGGTCGGCGGCCTGCCGGTTGGTCTGCGCCCAGTTGATGACGCCGCCCTTGGCCCGCTCGTTGCCGAGGAAGATGTTCTCGGCGATCGACAGGTACGGGCTGAGCGCGAGCTCCTGGTGGATGATGACGATGCCGCGCTCCTCGGAGTCGCGGGTGGTCTTGAACTTGCAGGTCTCGCCCTCGAAGACGATGTCGCCCTCGTAGGTGCCGTGCCCGTAGACACCGCTGAGCACCTTCATGAGGGTGGACTTGCCCGCGCCGTTCTCGCCGCAAATGGCGTGGACCTCCCCGCGGGCCACGCTCAGCGTGACGTCCGAGAGCGCCTTGACGCCCGGGAAGGTCTTGGTGATCCCCCGCATCTCCAGGATCGGGGTCGTGTCGTTGGCCATCGCACAACTCGCTTGCTCTAGGTCGTCCGGGGGGACCGGCCGGGCCCGCAGAAGGTGGGCCCGGCCGGAAGATCTACTTACAGGCCGAGCTTGTCGGCGGTGTAGAAGCCCGAGTCGACCAGCTTGGACTTGACGTCCTCCTTGGTGACGACGACCGGCGGGAGCAGGTACGCCGGGACGACCTTGACACCGTTGTTGTAGGTCTTGGTGTCGTTGGTCTCGACGGTGCCGCCCTTGACGATGGCGTCGACCATCTTCGCGACCTGGTCGCCCAGGGTGCGGGTGTCCTTCCAGACCGTCATGGCCTGCTTGTCGGCGAGGACGTTCTTGGTGTTCGCCAGGTCGGCGTCCTGACCGGTGATCAGCGGGTAGTCAGCGCCCGGCTTGTAGCCCTTGGACTCCAGCGACTGCGCGATGCCCAGCGCGAGCGAGTCGTTCGGGGACAGGACGACGTTGACCTTCTTGCCGCCGGTGTAGAACGAGTTGATCCGGTTGTCCATCTCCGCCTGCGCGGTCTCGGACTTCCAGCCGGTGATGGAGACGGTCTTCCAGTCCTCCTCGCCGGCGATCTTCTTGCCGGACGGGATGACCAGCTTGCCGCTCTCGACGTACGGCTTGAGGACGTCCCACGCGCCGTTGAAGAAGAACTTGGCGTTGTTGTCGTCCGACGAACCGGCGAAGGGCTCGAGGTTGAACGGGCCCTTGCCGTCCTTGAGGCCCAGCTTGTCGACGATGAACTCGCCCTGCAGCTTGCCGACCAGGTAGTTGTCGAAGGTCGCGTAGTAGTCGACGTTCGGCGTGGCGTTGATCAGGCGGTCGTACGCGATGACCTTGATCTTCGCGTTGGCGGCCTTCTCGAGGACCGGGCCGAGCGCGGTGCCGTCGATCGAGGCGACAACGAGAACCTTCGGGTTCTGGTTGATCATGTTCTCGATCTGGGTGATCTGCTGCTCGACCTTGTTGTCGGCGTACTGCAGCGAGGTCGTGTAACCGGCCTTCTTCAGCAGGTCGTCGAGGTGCGCGCCGTCGTTGTTCCAGCGCTCGAGGCTCCGGGTCGGCATGGCGATGCCGATCAGGTTCGAGGAGGAACCGCCGGACGACGCCTCCTCGGTGTCGCGGGTGTTGCTGCACGCGGTGGTCGCGGCCAGCGTGGCGGCCATGGCGACGGAGGCGAGGACCCGGAAGTTCTTGGACACCTCGGCGTCTCCTTTCTATCGGGCCCGGAGCGGGCCGCTGTAGCTTCGATTTGTTGCTGCCGACAACATACGGCTCTTACGAGGGAGTTTCACGAGGGGGTTAGTAACGGCTGCGTAACACTCCCTGTTACCGAGAGGGCTTCTAGCGGGTAACAAGAGGCGAATGTCCGCACGTTGCGTAACCACGCGCGTGCCCTGGTATTTGTTGGCGACAGCTACTAATCGACTCAGGGGTGCATCCGCGCGCCCTTGACGATCTTGTCGACGGCGTTCCGCGGCCCGTGCACGGCGATCCCCACGAGGTCCAGATCGGCGGTGGCGACCGCCCGGACCGCATCCCGGTTGGCCGCGTCGTGGGCGGTCGCGAACAGATCCGAGGTGAACACCGCCATGTCCACCCGGCCCAGGCCACGCGCGTGTGCCGCGGTCAGCAGTTCCTTGCCCGCCTCGAACACCATCACCGGCTGACGGAACATCGGCAGGTACTCGACGTCGCCGCCGTCGCGGTACGGCAGCCCCACCAACTCCGGGACGGCCGTGCCGAGGCCGGAGACGAGGAAGGCGGTCACATTCAGGCGCTGCCAGGTGAGCAGATCGTCCCGCAGCAGTACAGCGATCTTGGAGTTGAACCTCATGCGCCCCATCGTCGGCCGAGGGCTCCCACCTGGTCTTGTACGATTTTGACGTGCACCGGCTGGAGGCCTGGCGGCCACCGCTCGACGGCGTGGCGGAAGTGCTGCACGCCCACTTCGACGAACACGCCTACCCCATGCACGCCCACGACACCTGGACCGTGCTGCTCGTCGACGACGGCGCCGTCCGCTACGACCTCGACCGCCACGAGCGCGGCGCCTTCGGCGACCTGGTCACCGTCCTGCCACCACGCGTCCCGCACAACGGCACCTCGGCCCGGCCCGGCGGCTTCCGCAAACGCGTGCTCTACCTCGACGAACACCTACTGCCGGCCCGGCTCATCGGCGCCAGCGTCGACACCCCCGCCATCGTCGACCGCGACCTGCATCACGCGATCTCCCGGGTGCATGCGCTGGTCCGTACCACCGGGGAGGAACTCGCCGCCGAAGGCCTGCTCGCCCTCGCCCTCGCCCGGCTCCGCAGCCACCTCGGGGATCCCGCTGACGACCGGCCCGCCTCTCGCGCCGCCGCCCACGCGCTGCGTGACCTGCTCGAAGAGCACATCGTCGACGGGTTGCCCCTGTCCGCCGCGGCCGCCACGCTGCACTTCGACGTGGCGCACCTGGTCCGCTCGTTCCGCCGCGAGTTCGGCATGTCACCGCACCAGTACCTGATCTCCCGCCGCGTCGACACCGCCCGCCGCCTGATCCTTACCGGACAGCCGCTGCGATCCGTCGCCGCCGACAGCGGCTTCCACGACCAGCCGCACCTGAACCGGCACTTCAAACGCATCCTCGGCGTCAGTCCCGGCCGCTTCCTCAGCGCGGCACCATCCAGCTGAGCACCGGCGTCCCCTGCAGGGTGACCAGCACACACATGAACAGCAGCAGCACCAGGCTCCAGCCCACCACCCGGCGGAAGATGTCGCCCTCCTTGCCGGCCATGCCGACCGCCGACGCCGCGATCGCGAGGTTCTGCGGACTGATCATCTTGCCGAGCACGCCACCGGACGAGTTCGCCGCCGCGAGCAGCACCGGATCCAAACCCGCCTCGGTCGCGGTCTGCACCTGCAACGCCCCGAACAGCGCGTTCGCCGACGTATCCGAACCGGTCACAGCAACCCCGATCCACCCGAGGATCGACGACAGGAACAGGAACACCCCACCCGCCGCCGCGAACAACTCCCCCAGCGTCGCCGTCTGCCCGGACTGATTGAGGACGTACGCGAGAGCCAGCACCGCCATCACCGTCACGATCGCATGCCGCAACTCGACATAGGTGCGGCCGTACGCCTTCAGCGCCTCCACCGGACGGATCCGCAGGACCACCGCCGTCAGCAACCCCGCCAGGATCATCAGGGTGCCCGCCGCCGGCAGCCAGCCGAACGTGAAGTTCGTCGAGGCCAGAGGCTTGCCGTTCGCGCCGATGACATCCAGTCCCGGCCACGGGAAGACCACGGTCCACGGCTCGCCGGCCAGCGCCTGCTTGACCGGGCCCAGGTTCGCGATCGAGAAGATCGCGATGATGATCAGGTACGGCGCGTACGCCCGCAGCACCTCCGCCGGCGGATCCCGCAGCACCGCCGCCGTCGCTCGCCGGCCTTCGCTCGCTCTTTCGCCCGCGCCTTCGCTCGCTGCCGGCTGTTGTCCCTTCGCCGCGAGCGGCGTCGGCTCCCGCGAGGGGTCCGAGCCGGACGACTCCTGCGGGACACGGCCGGGATCGGGCGTCGCGTGCAGGTCGGGCGATTCCGACGGGCGCCAGAAGCGCAGCAGCGCCACCACGGCAGCCGCCGAGATCAGGGCGGCGATGATGTCGGTCAGCGGGACCGAGATGTAGTTCGACGCCACGAACTGGCCGACCCCGAACGTCAGACCCGCGATCAGCGCGACCGGCCACGTCTGCCGGACACCGCGGCGGCCGTCGACCACGGCCACCAGCACCAGCGGTACGATGACGGCGAGAATCGGCGTCTGCCGGCCGACCATGGCGCCGAGCGTCTCGGTGTTGAGCCGCGGATCGGCGACCGCACCCGACGTGACCGTGCCGAGCGTGACGATCGGTGTGGCCAGGGCTCCGAAGGCGACCGGAGCAGTGTTCGCGATCAGCGCCACCGCCGCCGCCCGCAACGGCCGGAAGCCGAGCGCCATCAGCATGACCACGGTCACGGCCACCGGCGTACCGAATCCGGCCAGCGCCTCCAGCAGCGCCCCGAAACAGAACGCCACGATGATCGCCTGGATACGCATGTCCGGGCTGACCCGTTCCATCGACCGGCGCAGCACGTCGAAGTGGCCACTCACGACCGTCAGGTTGTAGACCCAGATCGCGTTGATGACGATCCACAGGATCGGGAAGAAGCCGAACGCGGCGCCCTCACTCGCCGACAGCAGCGCCTGGCCGACCGGCATTCCGTAGACGGCGATCGCCACGACCAGGGCGACACCGAGCGAGATGAGCCCGGCCAGCCAGGCCCGCATACGGACCGCGCCGAGCAGAACGAAGAGTGTCAGCAGCGACAGCGAAGCGAAGATCGCGGAGAGCGCGACGGATCCGGCCACCGGGTCGGTCACGATCGTGAACTGCTCGAACATGACAGCCATCCAGGTTTATCGATCAGCTGTCCCGCAATCTAGTCCCCTTCGAGCAAACCGCAACCCAGCCGGTGAGTGCCCACGCGACTGCGCGGGTGGGATCACGGCTGGTGGTCCCGTCCACACGCTCTTACCCATCCTAGGAGGCTAGCTTCGTTGGGCGTACCAGAGAATGGTCTTGTGGGTGATTGGCGGACGGATCGGGTGGGGTCATCGCTGCGTGGGGAGAACCCGACGGTTCTGCGGCGGTTGGCGGGTGGGTTCGCGGTGATCGGGGATGTGCAGTGGCTGCCCGGCTATTGCGTGCTGCTGACCGACGATCCCGCAGCTGATCGGCTCAGCGACCTGCCCCGGCCGCGACGGCTCGCCTTCCTGGAGAGCATGGAACGGCTCGGCGAGGCGGTCGAGCGCGCCTGCTCCGGCTCGGATCCGGCCTTCCGGCGGGTCAACCTGGAGATTCTCGGCAACACCGATCCGTTCCTGCACGCTCACGTGTGGCCCCGGTACGACTGGGAGCCGCCGGAGATCGTCGGCGGCCCGGTGTGGCTGTACCCGCGGGAGAACTGGTCGGATCCTGCCCACGCCCTCGGACCGCGGCATGATCCACTGCGCGCCCGGATCCTGCGTCACCTCGGATCTCAATGACCGATGAGATCGCGGCGCGACGCTGGTCTCCCCTTCTGACACCGACGACCGGAGGACACGATGGGCACGATTCACATCGACCTGTTCACGACGCTCGACCTGGTGGCCCAGGCGCCGGGTGGCCCCGACGAGGACACCGAAGGAGGCTTCCCGTACGGCGGATGGCAGGCGCCATTGATCGACGAGACTGTCGGCTCGCAGGTCGCCCAGGGCATGGAGGGCATGGACGCGCTGCTGCTCGGACGGCGCACCTACGACATCTTCGCCGGCTACTGGCCTCACCAGGAGCAGGGTTCCGACGGCGGGATCGCGCGGACCCTCAACAGCATCCCGAAGTACGTCGCCTCGCGCGGCAAGCCGGACCTGAGCTGGGCGGACTCCACCCTGCTCGGCGCGGACCTGGGCGACTCCGTGAGGCAGGTACGCGACAAGCACGAGAACGTCCACGTGATCGGCAGCGTCGATCTCGTACAGACGCTGCTGCGGGAACGGCTGTTCGACCGGCTCAACCTGTGGGTCTACCCGATCGTGCTGGGCACCGGCAAGAAGGTGTTCCGGGACGGGGCCCTGCCGTCGAGCCTGACTCTGCTGGAGCCGCCGGTCGCCTCCGCGAACGGTGCCGTGCTGCTGCGATACGCCCTCGCCCCCGGGTCACCCGCCACCGGTGACATGACGGCCCACTGACCGCTCTCGCTGCCCGGCTGTCGTGCACGGTTGTCGCTCCGAGACTGCCGTGTGCGACAGCCGGGTCGCTTGCTCTTGCGGGGAGGGTGGCGTCGTTCGGCTGAGTCGACGGGGCGCCATCCGCCGCTGGACGATCAAGCTTGGCCGAGAGGCGTGGCTGGGTGTGGTGGGTGGGGGCGGGCGGGTAACGGGCGCGTGGTGCCGCGTTTCGGGTGAGTGCGGGAGCGTCCGGGGTCGGCATACGTGTCGGGTGGGAGCTAGCCGGAATGGTGGAGGGCCTGCCAGATTCGGTCGGCGGTGTAGGGGAGGTCGGTCAGACGGACGCCGATGGCGTCGCGGATGGCGTTGCCCAGGGCCGGGGACACCGGGTTGTACGGGGACTCGCTCATCGACTTGGCGCCGAGCGGCCCGATCGCGTCCGTCGTGTCGGCGAAGTGCACCTCCGTGAACGGCACGTCCGCGAAGGTGGGCAGGTGGTACTGCCGGAAGGCCGCCGTGGTCACGTGACCGCCGGCGTCGACGTCGACGTGTTCGGCGAGCGTCGCGCCGATCGCCTGGGCCACGCCGCCCTCGATCTGGCCACGCAGCTGGAGCGGGTTCATCACGGTGCCCGCGTCGGCGCTGTGCACCGAGCGCAGGATCCGCAGCTCACCGGTGCCGGGATCGACGGCTACCCGGAACCACTGCGCGTTGAAGGACACCGACCGGGGCGTACCGTCGAAATGTCCTCTCTCGGTCATGGGCCCGAGCCCGGTGAGGCTGATCCCGTCGACGGTCTCGGCGGTGAGGTAGTGCACCTCGGACGGTGACCGCTCGGCGGCCGCCAGGATGCGGGCGCGCAGCGCACGGGCCGCCCGGAGCACGGCCTCCCCCGCCACGACGACGCCGGTGGACGCGAACGCGCCGGTGTCGTGGCGGACCACATCGGTGTCGGACTGGCGGATGACGATCCGATCGGGTGTGGTGTGCAGCTCGTCGGCGACGATCTGGGCGTGCACGGTGGTACTGCCGTTGCCGAATTCGGCGGTGCCGACGGCCAGTTCGTAGCGGCCGTCCGGCAGCAGGGTGACGGAGGCGTCGGCGAAGTGTCCGCCGGGCGGTCCGGCCGCGATCATCGCGATGGCCATGCCGTCACCGACGAGCCAGCCCTCCGGCGGCGAGGAGGCGGCAGAGGAAGCCGGAGAGGAAGCGGCCGCCCGCATGCGGTCGAGGCACTGGTCCAGGCCGTAACTGCCGATGCCCAGGTCGGGGACGTGCGAGCCGGGCGCGGTCAGGTCGTCGCCGGGCCGGACCACGTTGAGCTCGCGGAACGTGACGGCGTCCATGCCGATCATGCGGGCCAGTTCGTCGAGGACCTGCTCGACGGCGAAGGTGACCTGGCCGAGCCCGTACCCGCGGAACGCCCCGGACGGGACCGTGTTGGTGTAGACGGTGTGCGCGTCGGTACGGATGTTGGCACATCGGTAGACGGCGACCGTCTCGTGGCAGCCGTGGTGCATGACGGACGCGCCGTGGTTGCCGTAGGCACCGGTGTCGACCAGCACCGTGAGCTGCAGGGCGGTCAGGGTGCCGTCGGTACGGGTGCCGGCCTTCACGGTCATCACGAACGGGTGCCGGGTGGTCGCCGCGGTGAACTGCTCGGCGCGGGTGTACTCCCACTTCACGGGCCGTCCGGTGCGCAGCACGGCCAGCGCGACGAGGTCCTCGACCAGCATCTCCTGCTTGCCCCCGAACCCGCCGCCGACACGACCGGCGACGACGCGTACCCGGTCGGCGGACAGTCCGAACAGCCGGGACACGGCCCGCCGGGTGAGGAACGGAGTCTGTGTGCTGGACCGGATGACCAGGCGATCGTCATCGTCGAGCCAGCCGACGGCGCCGTGCGTCTCGAGGCTGGCGTGCTGCACCCGCGGGGTGCGGAACGTGGCCTCGTAGACGGCGTCGGCCTGCGCGAACCCGAGATCGACGTCACCGATCGCGGCGTGCAGCTCCCCCACCACGTTGGCGTCGGCCCGCACGATGCCCTGGGCCACGCCCTTGTCGCCGTGCACCAGCGGCGCGCCCGGTTCCATGGCGCGTTCGGGGTCGATGACGGCGGGCAGCACGTCGTACTCCACGCGCAGCCGGCGCACGCCCTCCTCGGCGGCGGCCTCCGAGGTGGCGACCACGGCGGCGACCCGCTGGCCGGCGAAGCGCACGACGTCGTCGAGGACACGGGTGTCGTACGGATCCTCGGCCTCGTTCTCGTGCTGGGCGGTGGAGAAGAGCCGTTCGGGCGCGTCCTTGTGCGTGAGGATCGCCTCGACGCCGGGCACCGCCAGGGCCTCCGACGCGTCGATCGACAGGATGCGGGCATGCGCGTGCGGGGAGCGCAGCACCTTGAGGTGCAGCAGGCCGGGGACGTCGAGGTCGAACGTGTACCGGGCGGTTCCGGTGACCACCGCGGGGCCGGCGGGCGCGCCGAGATTCGCGCCGACGGCGGAGCCCGCGCGGGGGCACACGGCCGCGGGGCGGCCCTCGATGGCATCGGTGATCGCGCGATAGCCCGTACAGCGGCAGAGGTTGCCTTTGAATGATCTCGGCAGGTCGTCACGCTGTGCATCGGTGAGGGCGGCCGCCGTCATGATCATGCCGGCGGTGCAGAAGCCGCACTGGAAGCCCTGGGCGTCGAGGAAGCCCTGCTGGACGGGGTGCAGCCCGCCGCCGGAGGCCAGGCCCTCGATCGTGGTGACGCGGCGGCCGGCCGCCCGGAATGCCGGGTAGACGCAGGAGTGCACCGGTGTGCCGTCGACGTGGACCGTGCACGCTCCGCAGTCGCCGGCGTCGCAGCCCTTCTTGACGCCGAAGCAGCCCTCCTCGCGCAGGTAGGTGCGCAGGCACTGGCCGGGGCGGGGTGTGCGGTCGTGCGGTGTTCCATTGATTTCGATCGTCATGTTGGTCGCCTTCCGGCCAGCAGATCGGTCCGGATCTGCGTCGCGTAGTGACGGGTCAGATGCCGCCGCCAGACCGGGCGGCCGTGGACGTCGTCGACGTACTGCGAGGCGGGGATGGTGTCCAGGGCGGCGTCGAGGCCGGCCGCCGACGGTGCCTCGGGGAAACGCAGGACGTGCGGGCGCCGGGTCGCAGCGGTCACCGTGAGTGAGAAACCCCCGGCGGGCTCGGCCCGGCCGATCAGCAGGACGGCCGAGCGGCCATGACGATGCAAGGACCCTCTGCGGTACGCCGTACGCGAGCCGAGTGCGGCCGACGGCAGGTGCACCGCCCGCAGGAACTCGCCGTCGCGCAGCACGGTCGTCCCCTCGCCCGTCACGAACTCGGCGGCCGGCACCCGGCGCTCGCCGCCGTCCGGCCCGACCAGCACACACGTGCCGTCCAGCGCGACGCTCAGCGAGATCATCGGCCCGGCCGGGAGCGCCGCGCAGAGGTTGCCGCCGACCGTGGCCACGTTCCAGATCTTGAACGAGGCCAGGAACGCGTGGCAGCACTGGAGCACGATGCCGTACCGCCCGAGCCCGGAGGCCAGCTCGGCGATCGTGCAGGTGGCCGCGATCTCGACGCCGTCGTCACGCACGGTGAGTGGCGGCCACCCGGCGGCCGCCAGGTCGAGCAGCCGGGTGATGTGCGGGCGCGGCTCGCCGAGCAGGGCGGTCCCCCCGCCCAGCCAGGCGTCGCCGGGACGCCACTGGCCGGGCTCGGCAGGGCTGATCACTTCGGTGACGGTGTGCAGATCCACGAAATCACGCTACGCGCACCATGTTTCCGTTCTCAGCGATCTTCGTGCGCTTCTCGAGCCGGTCTCACGTTCTCGCCGGATCGGCGCTTTCGTCTCTGATCGCGCGTGAAGTGCCTGCTCAGGGCCGGGCATCGACGTCGGGGAAACGACGCCCGTGGAGGTGCTCGATCTTCGTGGTGGCCATTCGGAATCACCGCTGTGTACCACTTCATCGTCGTTCCGATAACGATCGAGCGGTCGGGGCCGGTCTCCGCCAGGCCGTCGCGGCCGAGATGCGGGAGACGCCGCGAACCTCACCCCCGCTCGCGTCGCCTCGCGCCCTCCGCAGATCTTGGGACGTTGCGCCTCGCCACCGACCACAACCTCACAAGATCGCGCGGGGGTTCTAGCTCTAGACGTGGGCTGGGGACTTGGGCTCGGTGGGGGTGGGGGCCGGCGTCGCGGGCAGGGTCAGGGTGAACGTGCTGCCCCGGCCCACGACGGACTGGACCGCCACGGTGCCGCCGTGGTCCCGGACGATGTCGCGGACTATGGCGAGGCCCAGGCCCGGGCCCTGGACCGCCTGGTCCATGGCGTTGCCGGCGCGGTGGAACGGGGTGAACAGGCCGGGCACGTCCTCGGCCGGAATGCCGATGCCGGTGTCGGTCACCGAGACCGAGACGGTGCGGGGGTCCGCGGTCATCCGGCAGTCGACGCTGCCGCCGGCGGGGGTGAACTTTATCGCGTTCTCGATCAGCTTACGCAGGGCCCGTTGCAGCTGGGTGCGGTCTCCCCGTACCCAGGACTCGGGTGTGTCGAAGTTGACCGTGAGGTCCTTGGCCCGCGCCGCGTTGTGCAGTTCGTGTCGCACCATGCCGGCCACGGCGGCCAGGTCCAGGACCTCCGCCTGGACGGTGGCGCCGTGGTCGGGACGGTCGAGCAGGACCAGGTCGCCGATGGTGTCGTGCAGGCGGTGGGCGTTGCGCAGGATGGCGCTCAGCGCGCGTTGCTGCAGCGCGGTCAGTTCCGGGCCGTCGTCGTCGGACATCATCTCGGTGTAGCCGAGGATGCTGGTCAGCGGGGTGCGCAGCTCGTGGGTGACGGTCTGGATGAACACGTCCTTGCGCTGGTCGAGCATCCGCAACTCGGTGATCAGGCGGGCCTGGGTGTCCTGGACGCCGAGCTGGTGCAGGACGCGTTCGATCTCCCGGACCACCCCAGCGAGCAGCCGTTGTTCGGCGTCGGTCCAGGAGGGTGCGGCGGGCCGGCTGACGTGCAGGTACCCGGCCCGGCGGTCGGCGTCGCCGCCGACGGCTATCCAGACGCCGCCGTCCGGGCGCACGCGGAGGTGGCCGGAGCCGTCGCCGAGAATCTCGGTGATGTCGCCGGCGGGCAGGTCGGGCGCGCCGGACGGCCAGTTGACGCGCAGCTTCCCGGTGCCGGGCACGGCGATCTCGCAGTGCACGGCGTCGGCACTGACGGCGGCGCCGATCAGTTCGGCGATGCGGCGGCCGGCCGCGTCGGGGTCGCGCGTCTCCTGCATCTCGGCCGCGACGGCCTGGCGGAGACCGGCCCGCGCGGCCCGGGACTGCTCGGCGGCAAGGAGACTCTCGGTCTGTGCGGCAAGATCATTAAGGGCTTTGACGACGGTACGCAACTCGGGCGCGCGTACCGGTTCGGCGCGGGCCGAACGGTCCCCCGCGGTGAGCCGGCGCATGGTCCCGCTGATCCGCTTGAGCGGGACGAGCAGCTGCCGGCGGACGGTCTGGGCGACCGCGACGCCGACTATCAGGATGGCGCCGGTCAGGATCGCCGCGATGATGTCCATCCGCCGGTGGGCCGCGTCGCCGTCGGTGACCACCTTCTGGCGCTCCTCGGTGATCGAGGACGCGACGGCCGCGTTGACCAGCCGGAACTCGTCGAACAGCTGTTTGCCGTAGACGGAGTGGGTCTGGTTGCCGGCCACCATCCCGGAGTCGACGATGGGCAGGGCGTACCTGTCGAGCCAGAGCCGGGCGGCCTCGCGCTCGCGGTCGAGCAGGCGGTGGGTGCCGGTTCCGTCGACACCGGTGGCGACGTCGTCGAGCGCCGTGAGGGCGGCGGTCCAGCCTCTCTCGTACGGCTCGAGGAAGGCTTCCTGGCCGGTGATCTGGAAGCCGCGTATGCCGGTCTCCGCGTCGGTCATCCGCTGCAGGACGCGGTCGTTGGCGATCTCGGCGCGGGTGACCCGGTCGATGCGATCCTCCTGGTCGGCGCGCAGCCGGGAACCGGCGCCGAACTGGACCACCAGAAGGATCACGAAGAGGACGAAGAGGGCGGCAAACCCCACGTTGAGGCGACGCTGCACGCTCATCGGCGGCGGTCCTCGCGGGCGGTCATGCCTCTCAGTTCGGCAGGTTGGTGGCGAGACCTAAGACACACGACAGCAAATTCACTTCGTTATCCATCCGCAATAAACCAAGACTTGCGTACCGCGGGTAACGGGTAACTCGCCAGCCTCGATCCTAATGTCGGAAATTTCGGACAGGTGCGTGGCGGGCGTCACTCAACGTCATTCTTGATCTAGTGACGCGGGTTACTGACCGGTAAAGCAAGCCCTTGTAGTCGTCGCCCCCGAGCGGCAACATTTCCGGCACATTACGACCGCGACCATCGATGTGCCTCGCTTCGTCAGTCGCCGGTCCCACCATTCCAAGGAGGTTCCGTGGAGGATGCGCAAAGCGCTCCGGCGTACGGGCGCACCAACTGGCGCCGCTTCGCCGTGGCGGTGGGTGTACCGACAGTCGTCGCCGGTGGCCTGGTACTGGCGCTCGCCGAGGGCGCCCTGGCCGCGAACTTCACCGTGTCCGGCAAACAGTTCAAACTCTCCGCGGAACGGCTGGTCGGCAACGGCTTCACCCAGTACAGCGGCGAACTGCCCACCAACGACAAGGAGAACTACCCCGGCGGCAAGATCCCGGCGGCGATGTCCGGCATCAACACCGCCGACCTGTGGAACCTCTGCCAGTCGGTGGCGGTCGGGCCGGTGACCCTGCGTATCGAGGCGGGTGCTGATCAGGACAACCCGGTGCACGCCGAGGACCTGCTGATCGGCATGTCCACGCTCGGCGGCAACGCCACGTTCAAGGACATCCAGATCGGCCTGGACGGCTCCACGCTCGACGCCGACGGCGCGTCCAGCCACGGCGCCCCGCTCTCCTTCGGCCAGCAGGCCAAGTCGGTCGAGATCCTGAAGCTGCGGCAGGAGGCCTACTACACCTCGGCCTCGACCTTCGTCCTCAACGGTATGAACCTCAAGCTGCACATCGGCGGCTCGCACGAGTGCTACTGACCTCGTTTGCCGGGCTCGCGGAGCAGCCTCTCCGCGGGCCCGTTCCTTTCAACATGGTGGAGGGCCGGCGTGGCGACGGAGAACATCGGGGACAGGTTCCGGCGGTGGCGGCGGGGCCGGCCGTTCTGGGGCGGGCTCTTCATGATCCTGTCGGGGCTGGAGATGTTCGCCAGCGCGAACATGGAGCTCGACAACATCAAGATCCATATCGGGCCGCAGGGCTTCTACTCGTACCTGCTCCCGGTCATGATGATCGCCGCCGGAACGCTGACCTGGTTCTCCCCCGCGCAGCGCCTGTTCTACGGCGTGATCGGCATCATCACCGCGCTGTACTCGTTCATCGGTCTCAACCTGGGCGGCTGGATCGCCGGCATGCTGCTCGGGATCGTCGGCGGCGCGCTGGTCGTCGCGTGGGGCCCGCCCTCGCCGAACGCGCCACAGACGACTCCCTCCGGCGACCGCCCGACCGAGGAGATCGAGCCGGGGCCGCGGCGTCGGCCGGGCCCCGGCAAGGCGCTGCTGATCATCGCGCCGCTGCTGCTGGCGGCCACCGTGACGGTCGCCGGCAACCGGCCCGCCCAGGCGGCGGAGTGCCCGGAGGGCCTGCCGTCACGGAAGGCGTCCCCGAGCGCGACCGCGGCCAAGCCGAAGCCGAAGCCGACCACGGCCAAGCCCGGGGCCACGCCCACCACCACGGGCACGGCCTCCCCCAGCACCTCACCGTCGGCGTCGCCGGCACCGACCGAGGAGGGCACCGGCAACCCGATCCTGGACGGCATCAACGACTTCTGGGAGGGCGTCGGCGACTTCTTCACCGGCGGCGGCAAGGAGGAGTCCGCATCACCGGCGCCGAGTGCGTCTGCCCCCACTGCCCCGGCGCCCACGGCCACGAAACCCGGCGCGAGCCCTTCGGCGTCGCCGTCCGCGTCGGCCTCCAGGACACCGAAGGCGGAGGAGATCCCCTGCCTGGGCGCCCGGCAGATGGGCGTGCTCGCCGACGACGACGGCATCCCGCGTGCCGGTGCGAAACCCGGCGTGGTCAAGGCCGCCTCGGTGACCATGTACAACTCGTCGTACGACGGGGTGGCCGAGGTGCCGACCGGCAACGGCCCGATCAAGTCGCTGAAGTTCACCATGGACAAGGTGGTGAACAAGCCGTTCACCCTCACCATCGACGAGCCGGGCGACGCCACCACGGTCATCGAGAGCGGCGAGCTGATCCTCGACGGCAACGTCGAGTTCTACAGCCCCACCTTCAAGGGCAAGCTGTTCGGCCTGATCCCGGTCACGTTCACCCCGGAGTCGCCGCCGCCGCTGACCCTGCCGGTGCTGTGGTTCACCGATGTGACGCTCGACCTGGCGTACGTGCGCTCCGACGTGCTGACCGCCAAGCCCCTCGACATCGCAGAGGAGACGGCCTGACCGCTACGCCGCGCCGAGCAGGCCCCGGTAGTCGCCGAGCCGGAACGTGCCCTTGAACTGCACGGAGGCCGCGGCGTCGAGGAAGCCGAACTCGGGCGCCCAGCCGGCACCGCCGTCCGGGCCGAGACTGAGGATGACGGCGTCGGGGAACGGCTCGTACGCGGTGAGCGGCCCGCCCTCGATCAGGGCACGGATGTTCGCGGCCGCCACCTCGCCCTGACGCCCGGCGGCACGGCCGGTCTTCAGCTCGGGCGAGTCGTTCACGTCCCCGACCGCGAAGACCCGCTCGTGCCCGAGGACCCGCAGGTGCTCGTCGACCGGCAGCCGCCCGGCCGGCGTCCGCGCGGCGGCGAGCTCGGGCCCCAGGTGAGCACCCGGCACCGTGGCGCCGTAGCAGGCGAACCACAGGTCGGCGTCGACCTTCTCGCCGTCGGCGGTGACCACGGTGAACGCGCCGACCGTACCGGCCGGGGTGTCCGGCGGGGTGTCCAGCCCGGCGCCGAGCAGCACCCGGACGCCCAGGTCGCCGAGCTGCCGGGCCACCTCGGCACGCAGCTGCCCGGTGAACCGGCCGCTCAGCAGCTCGGGCGCCGGGTCGACGACGGTCACGGGCCGGCCCGGCCAGGCCGCCGCGATCTCGGCGGCGAACTCCAGCCCGGTCGGCCCGGCACCGAGCAGCAGCACCGCCGACGCCCGGTCCAATGCGGCGTGCTTCTCGCTCAGCCGCCGCAGCGCCTCGTCCCGCCCGGTGCCCTCGACCCCGGCCGGGAACGCGGCGGCCGAGCCGGTGGCCAGCACCACGTAGTCGGCGTCCAGCCGCTGCCCGGAGGCGAGCCGCACCGAGCCGGGCCGCACCTCGGCGGCGGTGTCACGGACCAGCCGGCCACGGGACAGCAGCCCGTCGTACGGGATGAAGATCCTCTCCCGCCAGGCCGGGTCGGCCGCCGCCCGCAGCTGGGCCACCTGATGCACGAACGTCTCGCGCGGTTCCACCAGCGTCACGTCGGCGATGTCGTCGAGCGTCCGGGACACCACGATGCCGCCGTAGCCGCCGCCCACCACCACTACCTTCGAAGCCATGTCCGTTGAAGCCATGTCGAATCACCTCTCGTCGGGTTCGGCTCGACACTTCCGCGGTCCGCGGACGGCAGGGAGACCGCGCTCAGAGTGGTAGTCGCGGGGTCACCTTCGCGGACCCGGGCGGCGTTACAGTCGGCCGGTGAGCGACAACGAGCTGGGCAACTTCCTGCGCGCCCGGCGGGCCGAGGTGACGCCGGCCGAGGTCGGGCTGCCACCGGGCACCCGGCGGCGGACCCCGGGCCTGCGGCGCGCCGAAGTGGCGATGCTCGCCGGGGTGAGCGTGGAGTACCTCATCCGGCTCGAGCAGGGCCGCGACCGGCGCCCGTCACCGCAGGTCCTGGCCGCCCTGGCCGGGCCGCTGCGGCTGACCGCCGCCGAGCGCGCGCATCTCTACCGGCTGACCAAGAGCGGCGCGATCTGCGGCGGGCTGGTCCAGGCTCCGGAGCGGACGGTACGGCCCGGTCTGCGGGCGGTGCTCGACCAGCTCGAGCCGGCCGCCGCGATGCTCGTCAACCAGGTCGGTGACGTGCTCGCGCACACGGCCGGCATGCGGCGCCTGGCCGGGCCGATCGGGCTGCTCGACGGCGATCCGCCGAACATGATGCGGTACGTGTTCACCGACGCGCGGGCCCGGACGGCGCTCCCGGACTGGGCGCACGTGGCCGACGAGCAGGTGGCGATGCTGAAGGACGGGCCGCCACGGCCCGACTTCGCGGGCGAGCTGACCGTGCTGGCCGGGGCCGAGTTCACCGGCCGGGCCGAGCGGGTGCCGGGGCTGCCGCGGGCGCACGGGGTGCTGCGGCTGGCGCATCCGGAGGCGGGGGCGCTGCGGATGGCGTACGAGATGATGGTCCTGCCCGGTGATCAGGGTCTGCGGCTGGTGACCCATCTGCCCGCGGATGAGGCGACCGCCGAGGCGCTGCGGCGGATCTCGCCCCTGCGCCTGGTGGGCTAGGCACTGGGCTAAGCCGCGTGCCGGAGGAATGTGCCCTTGCCGGCGCTCTTGGCCGCGTACATCGCGGTGTCGGCGCGGCGCAGCAGGGTGGCCAGCGGTTCGTCGCCGGTCCGGATGGTGGCCAGGCCGATGCTGCCGCCGACCGTGACCGTGTGGCCCTGCACCCGGATCGGCTCGGCGATCCGTTCCAGCAGGCGGGCGGCCACCTCCTCGGCGTTCTCCCCCGCGCCGGTCAGCAGGATCGCGAACTCGTCGCCGCCGATCCGGCTCACCAGGTCGCCGGAGCGCAGCTCGGCGTTCATCCGCTGGGCCACCACGATCAGCACGTCGTCACCGGCGGCGTGCCCGAACGTGTCGTTGACCGGCTTGAACCCGTCCAGGTCGAGGATCATCGCGGTGACCTCGTCGTGCTCGCCGGCCAGCACCCGCGCCGCCCGCGCCTCGAACTCGGCCCGGTTGAGCAGTCCGGTCAGCCCGTCGTGGTGCGCCTGATGCACGAGCGTGTCCCGCTGCTCGCGCAGCACCGCCGCCAGCCGGCCGACCGTGAGCAGGGTCATGAACTGACGTAACAACACCAGCGAGAACGTGGCCAGCAGCGTCCACACGAGCACCGGATCGAGCCGCCCGGCGTGCGCCTGCCGTGCGGCACCGACCGCGACCGCGCAGACCACGGGCGCGTACGGCAGCAGCGCCCACGGCCGGAAGACCAGCGACTCCAGCCCGCCGTCGCCGCCCCGGGACGCCGCCAGGCGGCTGGAGATCGCCATCACCCAGGCGCCCATCACGAATCCGGCGCCGACGCCGTTGGCGTACCAGACCACGCCGTCGACCTCGTTGCGCAGGCCGCCGAGCAGCGTCAGCGCCTGCGTCAGCGTGGCCGCCGCCAGCATCTGCTGGGCGCTGGGGCCGCTCCCGGTCTCGGCGCCGGCCAGGGTCACCAGCGCCAGCGCCGCCGCGAGCATCAGCAGACCGACCAGGACGAGCTTGTTGGTCCAGTCGCCCGCCCGGCTGCTGCTGCCGGCGAAGACGAACGTCCAGGCCAGCGCGAAGGCCGCGCCGAAGACCGCGGCCACGTCGAGTGCCCGCCGGGCCGCCGCGATACCGCGCAGGCGCGGCCAGGCGAGGATCAGCGCCACCGGCACGAACCCCGCCGCGGCCGTCGACAGGAGGCTGCCCGCCAGGGCGACCGCCGGCAGCACGGTCACCGAGGCCAGCAGCAGCACGTTGCTGAACGACCACATCGCGCAGGCGAGCGCCCCGCAGCCGAGCGCCACCCGGATCGGCCGCGGGATGCCGCCGTCGGTCATCCGGCGCCGGTAGAAGAAGGCCGCATAGCCGCTGGCCGCCGCGACGACCGCGTCGGAGAGGGCGAAGGTGGCGTACAGCGGCAGAAGGAAGTGGAGGCACTGCACCACCAGTGCGACGGCGGCGCCCGCCCCCAAGGCCGTCCGCAACCGCATGCCCACCTGTGTCACGGTACGATCCCGCGCGCCGGGATTCGGCCGATTGAGGCGGTCTGCGGTCCGGGGGCCGGCGGACTACCCTCGGGGAGGTCGCCAGCCGTCACCGAGAGGATCCGACCGTGTGCCGGAGCATCCACCAGCTGCACAACTTCGAGCCGCCGGCCACGCCGGACGAGGTCCACGCGGCCGCCCTGCAGTACGTGCGGAAGATCGCCGGGACGACCCGGCCGTCGCAGGCCAACCAGGCCGCTTTCGATCAGGCCGTCGAGGCGGTGCGGGCCGCCACCGCCGAGCTGCTCGCGAGCCTGGTCACCACTGCCCCGCCGCGCGACCGTGAGGTGGAGGCCGCCAAGGCCCGGGCCCGCGCCGAGAAGCGTTACGCCTCCTGAGCCCGGTCACCAGGTGCGGACGCGGGGCAGGGCCATGTTCAGCAGGTGGCGCAGCTCCGCGAGGCGCAGGATCCGGCCGGCCACCAGGTAACCGGCCGCGCCGGCGAGCACCGCCACGGCACCGGTGACCAGGGCCTCCACCCACGGTGAGGTGTCCATCGCCGGTCCCAGCCCGCCGACGGCGAGACCGGCGAAGACGGCCGCGGTGAGAGTGGCGGCGGCGACCCGCACGTGGGTGCGCGCGAGCCTCTTGCCGTCGATGTAGCGCAGGCGGCGGCGCAGCACCAGGACGGTCAGGTTCAGCCCGACGGTGTACGCGGCGGCGTAGGCCAGCGGGATGCCGATCACGATGTCACCGGGCGCCAGCAGCCATCCGGCGAGCGCGCAGCCGGCCACCCCGACACCGGCGACGGCCGCCGAGACCAGCGCCGCCGCTCGGGTGTCCTGCAGGGCGTACAGGCCACGCTGCAGGATCGAGTAGCTGGTGAACGGGACCAGAGTCAGCCCGTAGGCGGCCAGCACCAGGCCCAGCACCCGCACCGTCTCGGCGCTGCTGTTGCCGTGGCTGAACAGCACGGTGGCGATCTGTGGGCCGAGCAGGACGAACGCGGCCGCGATCGGGGCCATCACGACCAGGGCGGTACGGACGGCGCGGGACAGACCGGTGACGACGCGCTGGTGTTCGCCGCGGGCCGCGTACTGGCTGAGGCGGGGCAGCATCGCGGTCATCACGGAGATGGCGATCACCGCGAACGGCACGTGATAGATGGCGTTCGCGTACTGGAACGCGGTGATGCCGCCCTGCCCGCTCCACGACGCCGCGCGGGTCGCCGCCGCGACGAGGATCTGCGTGGTGACGACCGACAGCAGCACCCACAGGCCGAGCTTGCCGATCCGGCGGATCGCGATGCCACGGGGGTCGAGGCGCAACCGGACCGGGAATCCGTTACGGCGTAGCGACACCACGACCAGAGACATCTGCGCGAGTACGCCTGCCGTGGTGCCCAGGGACAGCAGCAGGAGGTGGCCTGTTCCGAGGGTCGTCGTGGTGCTGCCGCCGACGGCCGCGTACGTCAGGCCCACCGCGATCACGATGACGCTGTTGCACAGCGGCGCCCAGGCCTGTGCGCCGAAGTGGCCGCGGCTGTTGAGGATCGCGGACGCGGTGGCGGCGACGCCGTAGAACAGGATCTGCGGCAGGAAGTACCGGCTGAACACGATGGCCAGGTGACGCTGCTCGGGGGTGAACGCGGGGGCGTACAGGTCGATGAGCAGCGGCGCGGCCACGATCGCCACGATCGTGACGAGACTCAGGACGTAGACGATCAGCGACAGCAGCTTCTGGGCGTAGAGCACCCCGCCGTCCGATTCGTTGAGCGCGGCCCGGGTCAGCAGCGGGATCACGATGCTGGCCATGGTCCCGCCGACGACCAGCTCGTACACGGCGTTCGGCAGGGTGTTGGCGATGTTGTAGGTGTCCAGCAGCCTCGTGCCGAGCCCGAGCGCGGCGGCCAGCACCAGGATGCGCACGAACCCCGCCACCCGCGACGCCAGCGTGGCGACGGCCAGCATCCGCCCGGCCTGCCTGATCGAAGATCCCTCTGTCACACCGCCCTTCCTACCCGCCCGGTAAATCGGTGGCGACGCCGCCTCACCCGTGTTTGGCTTGATGACGGCCATATCCCCGATGACGAGGAGACAGCAATGCGAGCAGCTTCCACGCTCCGGACCCTTTTCCGTCCTACCGTGGAGTTCTGCTTTGTCATTGTTGAACCTCGGGATCGTCGCCCATGTTGACGCCGGCAAGACCAGCCTGACCGAGCGCCTGCTCTTCGAGGCCGGTGCGGTCGACAATCCCGGCAGCGTCGACGCCGGGACCACCCGCACCGACTCGATGGACCTGGAACGCCGTCGTGGCATCACCATCCGCGCGGCCGTCACCTCGATCCGTCTCGGCGATCTCACCGTCAACCTTCTCGACACGCCCGGCCACCCCGACTTCATCGCGGAGGTCGAGCGGTCGCTCGCGGTCCTCGACGCCGCCGTGCTGGTCGTCTCCAGCGTGGAGGGCGTCCAGCCGCAGACCGTCGCCATCTGGCGTGCGCTGCGCCGCATCGGCGTGCCCACGGTGTTCTTCCTGAACAAGGTGGACCGCCGTGGCGCCGATGTGGAACGCGTGCTCACCCAGGTGCGGCGACGGCTCACCCGGTTCCCGGTCGTGCTCAGCACAGTGACCGGGCAGGGCGGCCGTGACGCCTCGGTGCGGGCCGCCGACCTCGTGTCCGAGCAGGTCGTGGCAGCGGTGGCCGAGTCCGACGACCTGGTCGCCGAACGCTGGCTGACGGGTGTTCGGCTGCGGGCCCGGGACGTGCGGCGCGCCATCCGGCGTGGGGTGCGCCGCGGTGACCTGGCACCCGTGGTGCACGGGTCGGCGATCACCGGCGCGGGCGTGGCGCAGCTGCGGCACGTGCTGGCCGATCTGCTGCCGCGGTGCCGCGAGGACGACGGGCCGCTCGCCGGCACCGTGTTCGCCGTCGACCGGGACGACCACGGGCGGCGGGCCTGGCTGCGGTTGTGGTCGGGTCGTCTGCGCGTACGGGATCGGATCGAACTCGGCGGGACCAGGCCGCGGACGGTGACCCAGATCGCGGTGAGCGAACCCGCCGGCGTGGTCGTGCGTTCCGCCGCGACGGCCGGGCAGATCGCCGCGGTGCGTGGCCTGCCGGCCCGGATCGGGCAGCACGTCGGTGACCCGCCCCGGCGGCACCTCTACCGTTTCCCGCCGCCCACCCGGCAGGCGCTGGTCGAACCGGTCGACCCGGCACAGCGGCTCGCGCTCTTCGCCGGCCTGGCCGAACTCGCCGACGAGGACCCGCTGGTCGATCTGCGGCTCGACGAACAGCAGGCGGAGGCCGTGATCCGGCTGCACGGCGAGGTGCAGAAGGAGGTGATCGCGGCACTGCTCGAGGAGCGGTACGGGGTGCGGGTGCGATTCTCCGGCACGCTCACCGCCTGCATCGAGCGGGTCGCCGGCAGCGGGACGGCCGAGGACCGGATCCGGGAGAACGGCAACCCGTACCTGGCCGGGATCGGTCTGCGCGTCGACGCCGCCCCGGCCGGGCACGGCATCGAGTTCCGGGCCGGCATCGAACCGGGCCGCCTGCCACCGGCGTTCATCGCGGCGACCGAGGAGGGGGTACGCGCGGCGCTGCGCCACGGCCGGCACGGCTGGCCGGTGACCGACTGCGTGGTCAGCATGACGTCCTCGCAGTACTGCCCGCGGCAGAGCAGGCCACATCAGAAGTTCGACAAGTCGATCTCCAGTGTGGCCGCGGACTTCCGCCACCTGGCCCAGGTCGTGGTGACGGCGGCGCTGCGCCGGGCCGGAACCCGGGTGTGCCAGCCTGTCGAACGGTTCGACGTGAACCTGCCGCACGAGGTGGCCGAATCGGTGACCGCCCTGCTCGGGCGGGCCGGGGCGGTCATCGACGACTCGTCCGGCTCCGGTGGCTATCTGGAGGTGAGCGGCACGCTGCCGTCGTCGCGGGTGCCACAGGTGGTGGCCGCGCTGCCCGACCTGACCGGTGGCGAGGCGGTGCTGACCGCCCACTTCGACCACTACGCGCCGATCAACGGCCCGGAGGCGCCGGTCCTGCCGCGACGCGGGCCGGATCCGGCCGACCGGGAGGAGTGGTTCCGTGCCGTTCCCCGCTGAGGATCTCACGGGTGTCGATGCCGTTTCGAGATCTCGATCCTCGACTGACGAGGGAGGGGGCCGCTCCCCGTGCAGCGGCCCCCTCCCGGTCCGGGTCAGGCCGGCGGCTGCGGGTCCGGCCTGAGCTCGGCGTGACGGACGGTGACATCGCCCTTGGTGACGGGACCGAACGGGGCCAGGACCATGCAGGTGCCGACCTTCGACTCGACCCAGTCGCCGTTCTCGTCCTGGGTGGCACTCGTCGACCAGGTGTAACCGACCCGGTCGCCGCGACCGCCCCGGCCGCCGTCCTGCACGCTGAAGCCGACCCGGGTGCCGACCATGTGCGCGGCCAGGTCGTCGGCCCGCGTGACGATCGCGGTGATGCCGGCGAACCCGGGCGTGGTGATCATGCAGTCGACGGCGGCCTCGAACGTCACGGTGATGTTCGCGTCGGGGACGTGGTGGGAGACCCACACGGTTCCGGTGGCGTCCATCGGGTTGCCCTGCGGACGGGCCGGGAACGGCCGGGTGAAGGGCGCGGCCCGCACGTCGAAGGTGAACTTGCGGACGTCGTTGTCGGGCGAGAACGTCAGGGTGAACTCGGCCGAGCCGGTCACCCGGGCCAGCCGGTCACCCGCGTTCGCCGGTGCCGCCGCGGCTCCGATCGTCAGCATCGTGGCAGCCGCTGCGGCCCATCGAGCGGTGTTCCTCATCGTCGTCCTCCCGTCAGCGCCACCCGGCCGGGTGGCGGCTACGGGAACAGACTCGCCGGACTTCGGCGCCGATTGATCCCCGCCGTGGGGGAACCGCCTCCCTCTCCCGGGGGAGCTCCCACAAGCCCGCGTGGACAACAGCGGCACACCAGCGGGCACAGATCACCAGGTGAGGTGCTGCCGGTCACGGCAGGTGCGGGTGGAAGCCGCCGGCGGGCAGGGCGGTCGGGAAGCAGGCCGTACCCTCATCGCAGGAAGCCGGTGAGACCGGCCAGCAGCCGGTCGATCTCCTCGACGGTGTTGTAAGGAGCCAGGCCGACCCGCAACGCCGCGTCCCGCTTCAGCGCCACGAACGGCTCGTAGGCGTAGAAGGAACCGGCGGGGGCCAGGACGTCCCGGCCGGCGAGATGCTTCTGCGCGGCCCGGACGTCCCGGCCGGCGAAATCCATCAACAACGTGGGCGTACGGTCGGACGCGCGCGAATACAGCGTGACGACGTCACCCAGCTCCCGCAGACCGGCCTCGGCACGCTCCCGCAACACCGCCTCGTGCCCGTGCAGCGCTTCGAACGACCGCGCGAGCCGCTCCCGCCGGGGGCCGGTCGCGTCCCGGTCGAGCGCTGCCAGGAAGTCGACGGCCGCGGTCGCCCCGGCCAGCATCTCGTAGGGCAGCGTGCCGAACTCGAACCGCTCCGGCACCGCGTCGGTCGACGGCACCAGCTTGTCCGGCCGGATCGTCTCGAGCAGCTCCGGCGAGGCGGCGAGCACACCGCAGTGCGGGCCGAGGAACTTGTACGGCGAGCACACGAACAGGTCCGCGCCGAGCGCCGGCACGTCCACCAGCCGGTGCGCGGCGTAGTGCACCCCGTCCACGTAGAGCAGCGCACCCACCGCATGGGCGAGGTCGGCGATCCGTCGCAGCGGCGGCACGGTGCCGAGCACGTTGGAGGCGGCCGTGACCGCGACCAGACGGGTCCGCGGCGACAGCGCGCGTTCGTACGACTCCAGGTCGATCTCTCCGGTCGTGGTGTCGAAGTCGATCCACCGGACCGTGACGCCGGCCCGCTCGGCGGCCTGGATCCAGGGCCGCACGTTGCTGTCGTGGTCGAGCCGGCTCACCACGACCTCGTCGCCCGGCTGCCAGGTCTTGGCAAGGGCGCGGGAGAAGTCGTAGGTGAGCTGGGTGGCACTGCGCCCGTGCACGATCCCACCGGCCGGCACCCCGAGCAGGTCGGCGTAGGCGGCCCGGAACTCGGCCACGGTGCGTTCGGCGTTGAGCTCGGACATGCTGACCGCGCCCCGGTTGGACAGCGGCCCGGTCATGGTCGCGACGATCGCCTCGGCGACCGGCCGGGGTGTCTGGGTTCCGCCGGGCCCGTCGAAGAAGGCGAGGCCGGAGTCGAGGGAGGGAAAGTGGGCACGCAGGGCTTTGACGTCGAGACTCACGTCTCCCACCCTCGCACGGCCCGCCGTCTCAGGCCGAGTCGCGGATGACCAGGGTCGGCTGGAAGATCACCGACCGCGGTGACCGGCCGGGTGTGTCGATGTGGGCGATCAGCAGCTCGGCCATCTCGCCTGCCATCTCCTCGACCGGCTGCCGGACCGTCGTGAGCAGCGGCCGGCACTCCAGCGCGGCGCTGCTGTCGTCGAAACCGACGACCGCCACGTCATCGGGAACCCGGCGGCCGCGGTCCTGGATCGCCCGCAACGCGCCCTCGGCCATCAGGTCACTGGCCACGAAGAGCCCGTCGACGTCGGGGTGGGCGTCGAGCAGCCGGTGGGCCGCGGCCTCGCCGCCGGCCCGGGTGAAGTCGCCGGCCTCGGCGGGCACGGCCTGCCCGGCGGCGGCCCGGAAACCGTCCAGGCGCTCGGCGGCGGCCGGGATGTCGAGCGGGCCGTTGATCGTGGCGAGGTGCCGGCAGCCGCGGGCGAGCAGGTGTCCGGCGGCCAGCCGCGCGCCGGCCCGCTGCTCGACATCGACGTAGCTGACCGGCAGCGGGCTGGCCGGGCGGGACGACAGCACCGCCGGGATGCCCAGCGCGTGGACCTGGCCGGGCATCGGGTCGCACTCGTCGCTGCTGATCAGCAGCACCCCGTCGACGTGCCCCTGACGCAGGTAGCGGATCACCTGGTGATGGTCGGACGCGTCGGTCGGCACGACCACGAGGTGCACGTCGTGCGGGCGCAGGGCCGCGGTGGCGCCCGCGGTCACCCGGCCGAAGTACGGGTCGGTGAAGATCCGGTTCAGGAAGGAGTGGTCGTCGGGCCGGTCGGGTTCACTGATCACCAGTGCTACCGAGTCGGACCGGCGGGTCACCAGGCTGCGGGCGGCGACGTTCGGGACGTACCCCGTCTGCGTGATCGCCCTCTGGACGGCGTCGCGGATGCCGGGCGCCACCGACGCCGCGTTGTTGATCACCCGCGACACCGTGGCCCGGGAGACGCCGGCCGCGGCCGCCACCTGATCCATCGTGGGATGGTGGCCGCCACGGCCGGGTTTCGTACTCATGGCCCCTGTTCTATCAGGGACGCCCGTCGGTCCCGCACTTGATGATCGGTCGGATGCAGTCGTTCACCCGGCGGGCCATCTCCTCGACCGGCCAGGCGTTGAAGAAGTCGCCGTGCATCGTGTATCCGCCGCCGGACGCGAGCCTCAGCCGGGCCGGGTCGCCGCTGACCGGGTAGCGCATGACCTGCCGCAGCTTGGGCACCACGACCGGGTGGCTGGCCGGGCAGGCGTTGCCGACCGGGTACGCCATGTGGCTCTTGTGATCGGTGGAGTCCAGGTCGCGGCCGTTCCAGCAATGCGGGAAGTCGAGGTACGACTCCAGCATGGTGCCGGACGGGCAGTTGACGAAGTCGGACGACGAACCGACGTGACCGGCGTGCAGGCAGGACCAGCGGCTGATGGTGTTGTCGGCCGGGCCGGTGGCCTTGGCGTTGCCGGCCACGATGCGCAGGCCCAGCGGGAGCGGCTGGGTCTGGGCGATCAGGTCGTCGCGGACGCCCTCACCGAGGTAGTAGAAGATGCCCGTGACCGGCTCGACCGGGTTGTTGTCCTGGTAGAGGGTCGGGATCCAGTACGACGACTTGTCGATCGACGGGTTGCAGTTGCTGTTCGCGTTGAGCAGCGTGTCGACCGTGCTGTGGGCGTTGGTGTTGGTGGCCCCGAAGAAGCTGTGCATGTGCGAGGCGCCCGGCAGGCCCGGGAAGATGATCGGGTCGTCCGGCAGCCGGTGGCTGAACGGGCAGTCGGCCAGGAACTCGGCGACCCGCACCGCGCCGGGCGGGATGGTCGGCGTGGTGGCGCCGCCGCCGCTGCCGAAGACCTGGAACTCCTTCAGCGACACGCCCCACTGGGTGGCCCGGGCCGTGGTCTCGAGGCGCACGTACCGGCCGGTGCCGGTGACGTTGATCGCCTGCCGCCCTCCGGTGCCGGTCGTGGTGCTGTGGACGGTGGTCCAGCTCGATCCGTTGGCCGAGGTCCGGACCGAGAAGGAGCGGGCGTACGCGGCCTCCCAGTCCAGCACGACCGAGGTGATCGTGGCACTGGCGCCGAGGTCGACCTGCAGCCATTGCGGGTCACTGAACGCGCTGGACCAGCGGGTTCCGGCGTTGCCGTCGACGGCGTTCGCGGCGGGGAAGGCGGCCGACTCGGAGGAGGAGGCGGTGGCGGTCCGGCCCTGCGACAGCAGGGTGTCGGCGGCGCTGGCCGAGCCGGCGGTGGCGACCACGTAGGCGGCGAGCAGGACGCCGACGGCGGCGACGGGTAACAGGCGTCGTCTCATGGCGGGGACTCCTAGGGGGGAACGAGGCTGTGAAAGCGCTCTATTGACCGCCACTGTGAACGGGCCGTAAAGAGCTGTCAATGCTCCGGAAACCTCGATGAAGCGCTTTCACGGCGCCCGCCAGAGGCATCGACCCAGCTCAGTGGGCCGACGCTCCGGCGGAGCGCCGTGAAGTTCCGGAACCTCAGGCCCGGTAGACGCCGAACTCCCAGAGCGAGTAACCCCACGCCGTCGCGCGGCTCGTGGCGTTCACCCGGACGTACCGGCCCGACCCGGAGACGGTCAGGTCGTCGAACCCGCCGTCACCCGCCGTCGTGGTGTTGACGGTCCGCCAGTTGTTGCCGTCGTCGGACGCCTGCACGGTGTAGCCCTTCGCGTAGGCGGCCTCCCATGCGAGGCGGACCCGGTTGAACGACTGCACCGAGCCGAGGTCCACCTGCAGCCAGGCGGTGTCGACCCATTCGCTGGCCCAGCGGGTGCCGTAGTCGCCGTCGAACGCGTACGACGGCAGCTGCGGCCCGTTCGTGCCGGTCGGCTGGTAGCTCGACGCGGTGGCCGGCCTGCCCCGTGACAGGTCGGTGCCCGGTGCGGGCGGCGGGACGACCTTGAACGAGCGTTGCTCGATTCCCACGTTGCCGTGACCGTCGTACGCGTAGACGTAGACCTTCCAGACGCCGAGCGCGTCGGGTGCCCGTACGGTGAAATTGCCGTTGCCGTTATGGGTGAAGTCGAGGTGACGCAGCCCCCGGTTGGCCGTGATGTGCTTGTCGCTGGCCATGATGTGGTAGCGGATCAGGTCACCCTGCGGGTCGGTCGCCGTGGTGCTGACCGTGAACGTGCCACCCGCCGGGACCGACGTCTGGTTGCCGACCGTCATGGCGGTGATCTCCGGCGGGGTGTTCGCCGCGACCTGCCCGGTGTAGGCCTCCCGCATCGCGTGGTAGCCGAGCCGCCGCCACCCGCCGGTCGTGGTGTTCAGCCACACGCCACCGAAGTCGTTCTCGAGTCCGTAGTGGAACTCGGTCGCGCCGAGCGCCACGCCCGGGTGCCCCTTGATCGCGTTCCAGCTGTACGTGTACCCGGCCTTCTTCTGCAGGTCGGTGGGCTCGGTCGGCACCCCGTTGACGTCGCCCGGCACCTCCCACTCCCCCGCCGGGCCACCCTCGGTGAGGATGTACGGCTTCGTGTAACCGCCGGCGATCCAGTCCCGCTTGACCGTGTCGATGGCGCCGTAGGAGTTGACCGCCAGCAGGTCGAGAGCGGGCGAGTGCGGGCGGTAGTAGGTCCAGGCGTGGGTGTACGCGTCGGTCGAGGTGACCGGGTGGTTCGGGTCGGCCGCGTGGATGGCCTCGGCGACCTCGTTGACGAACTTGGCGTACGCCACCCGCCGGGCCTCGACCACGTCGGCGGCCAGCCCGTAGTTCTGCATCTCCAGGATGACCTCGTTGCCGACGTCCCAGAGCAGCACGCCGGAGCGGCCCTTGAGCTCGTTGACCTTGGCGACGATCTCGGCCTTCACCGCGGTCTTGTACGCCGTGTCGCCGACGTAGTCGGCGCCGTGGTTGAGCCACAGCCCGACGATCACCTTGATGCCGTGCCGGGACGCGGTGTCCAGCAGCGACGGCGTGGCGGCGTCCGGTCCCCAGATGCGGATCGTGTTGACGCCCATGTTCTTCAGGTCGCGCATGTAGCCGTCGGCAGCGCCCTGCGGCGGGCCGTACGTCATGCCCTTGACCTGCCACGGAGCACCGTTGACGGTCAGCTGCCAGTTGCCCTGCGAACCGGTGACCTTGACGACGCTCGGCCCGGCCGGGATCGGCGGGTCGGTCATCGCCGGGGCGGTCGCGCCGGTCGCCTTGGACACGGTCACCGAGTCGACGCTCAGGGTGCCGCCCGACGTGGTGGCGGCGGTCGGCGTGGTGACTCCGGCGATGGCGTTCGGCAGCGAGCCGCCGACGGACAGGTCGAGGCGCAGGTAGAAGCCGTGGTGCACGGCCGCCTCCCACGCGGCCACGCCGACCTGCGACTGGCGTACCACCCAGGTCTGCCGTCCGTCGAGGTAGAAGCGGATCTCCTCGTCGGTCTTCGTGCGGTCGATGATCTGGGTGTACTCGTGGTAGCCGCTCTTGCAGCCGGTGCAGGTGGCCAGGCCCGAGGACCGGCCGTCGTACTCGTTGCAGACCCCGCCGGGAGCGGTGCCGCAGTGCAGCGTCTGCGACATCTCCTCACGGCCGTTGACGCTGGTCATGATGTCGGTCTCGCCGACGCCGGGCCAGTTGTTGAAGTTCCCGCGGTACGCGGCGCCGGTCGCCCGGAAGCCCGGCCAGTAGCCGAGGCCGTTCGCCACGTCCGGCTGCTTGAGCACGGCGGTGAACTTGAGCTGCTCCCCGCGCTGCGGGTTGAAGTCGGTGCGCTGGGTCTCGATCCGGCCCGAGGTCCAGTTGCCGGCGCCGTCGCGGATCGCCCGGATGTTGAGCTTGCCGGCGCCGTCGAGCGACACGTTGGCGGTGCTGTTGCTGGCGGTCTCGACCGAGCCGGTGCCCCAGTTCGCGGCGCCGCCCGGGTACTGCGTGCCGGTCCTGAGCAACCAGTTCGACGCGCTCGGGCTGGTGCCGGCCGGGCCGTCGAAGGTGTCGGTCCAGACGGGGGTGAAGTTGCCCGGGTCGACCGGCCCCGTGCCGCCTCCGCCGAACACCTGGAACTCCCACAGCGAGTAGCCGTAGCCGGTGCCGCGCTGGGTTCCGTTGAGCCGCACGTAGCGGCCGGTGCCGGAGACGTTGTGGGTCTCGGTGCCGCCGGTGCCGCCGGTCACCGACTTCAGGTTGGTCCAGGCATTGCCGTCGGACGAGATCTGGAGGTCGTACGCCCTGCCGTAGGCGCCCTCCCACGTGAGGACGATCTGGCTGATCGCGATCGACGATCCGAGGTCGACCTGGATCCACTGCGGGTCGGTGAACGCGCTCGACCAGCGGGTGCCCGGGTTGCCGTCGAAGGCGTTGGCCGGGCTGTAGCCGGGCCCGGACACCTCCTGCGACGAGGCGGTGGCCGGCTTGCCCTGCGACACCGGCGGGTCGGCGGCGCCGGCCGCGGCCGGTGGCAGGCCGAGCGTCGCGGCGACGAGCGCAACGAGTAGGAGCAGCCGTCTATGCATGATCACACCAATGCTCTGAATGAGGATGGGATAGCGCTCTCCAAGCGAGCCGATTGTTTCGTCCAGGTTGCCGGGCGTCAATACAAAACGTTGACATCACCGGTTCCGGAATCGGAGACTGCCCGGGTGTACAGGTTCTTTGTCGCGAGTTCCCTGACGGTGGCGCTGGCCGGATGTGCCGGCGCTCCACCGACCGTGCCGCCGAGCCCCGCTCCGGTGATCTCCACAGCGGCGTCCGCGTTCGGCGGCACCGACCGCTCGTGGATCGAGATCAACCTCGCGATGAACGAGGAGCTATTGCCGCTGCTCGACCTGGTCCAGTCCAACTCCGCGCTGCATGAGGTGTCTATGCAGGTCAGAGCATTTACCGAGACGGAACTGGCCGAGCTGAGGCAGCTGCACACCGAAGCCGGGCTGCCCGCTGAGAACCCGCACAAGGGCATGCCCATGCCCGGAATGGTGATGCCCTCACACGTCTCCGCGGCCGCCGCGCTGCACGGGAAGGAGTTCGACGCGAAGCTGCGGGAGCACCTGCGCGCCCACCTCGAACAGGGCCGGATGCTCGCCGAGAGCGAGCGGACCGCCGGGCTGGAACCGCGTACGGTCGCACTCGCCACACGCATTTCCCAGGCCCGGCAGGCCGCTCTTTCCGAGCTGTGAAAATCTCAGTTAAAAACTGTTATCAGGGCAGCTGGTAATTCTCGTTGAGTGCGGCGCCGCGCTCCGGCTTGTACAGGTCGAAGCCACGCGGGTTGCACTGCAGGCCGCCGTTGATGCAGTGCCGCACCAGGGCGGCGAGGATCGGCGGCTCCCAGACGTTGTAGACGTCATAGTGGAACGAGAACCCTCGTCCACTGGAGAACCTGACGTTGGCCATGTTGCCGCTGACCGGCCACGCCATCTTGAACTCGATCATCGGGACGGCCACCGGGTGCGAGGTCGGGCAGACCCCGTTGACCGGGTACGCCATGTGGCTCTTGTGGTCGGGCGAGTCCAGGTGGATGCCGTTCCAGCAGCTCGGCGCCTGGTAGCGGACGTTCAGCTGGGTGCCGGCCGGGCAGTTCGCCGGGATGTCCCAGTTGAACGCGCTGTTGCCGCACTCGTAGCCCTCGACCGTGCCGGGGGCGTTGCGGAACTCGTCCTGCGTGGCGGTCGGGCTGCCGACCACGTACCGCAGGCCCGGCGGGAACGGCCGCACGCTGCGGTAGTCGATCACGCCGCTCTTGTAGTAGATGACCTGCGGGCCGTCCGGCTGGACCGCCTGGTCGCCGTTGAGCAGCGTCGGCATCCAGTAGCCGGTCTTGTCACCGGGCGTGACGCACGAGGTGCCGCCGGCCTGCAGCGACGCGAGCGTCGAGTTCGCGTTCGTGGTCCGGTTGCCCATGAACGTGTGCGAGTGCGAGGCACCCGGCAGGTTCGGGAACACGATCGGGTCGTCGTTCAGGTTGGACCTGCTCACCGAGCAGTTGGCCTGGAACTCCCGGTGCGTGACCGGCGGGTTCGTGGTCGGCGGGATCGCGGTGGACGGCACCACGCCGGTGACCGGCGGATTGGCGTAGACGTACCCGGGACCGTCGGTGGGCGGCGGGGTGGCCGTCGACGTGCCGTACACCTTGAACTCGAACAGCGAGTAACCGTAGGTGGTGCCCCGCTGCGTGCCGTACATCCGCACGTAGCGCCCACTGCCGCTGACGTTCAGCGTCTGGGTTCCGCCGGTGGCCGTCGTGGTGCTGTAGATCGAGCTCCAGTTGTTGCCGTCGGGCGACGTCTGGATCTGGAAGGCCTTCGCGTACGCGGCCTCCCACTGCAGCACTACCTGACTGATCGTGGCGGTGGCGCCGAGGTCGACGCGCAGCCACTGTGGATCGGCCCACTGGCTGCCCCAGCGTGTGTCGGCACGGCCGTCGAAGGCCGCGATGGCCGGGGACTCGCCGTTCTCCAGGGACGAGGCGAGAGCGGGTTTGCCCTGCGAGAGCAGGGTGTCGGCGGCATGGGCGGACTGGTTTCCCGCTGCCACGAACAGTGCCGCGGTCAGCAGGGCGGCGCTCACTGGCGCCAGGATGCGTTTTCGCACGGTGATCTCCAAGATGTGCGAGGACGGGGGAACACGCTTGGAGAGCGTTTTCCCATCGTGTGCCCCGATACCACGTACGTCAATGATTCTCCGGTTCCGGAACCGGTCTCCCGCCCTGTCGGAGGGGGCCCTCGGAAATCGCTCTCCCCGTGCTATAACTGCGGGCATGCAGAGCCAGCGGCTGCCCACACTCGAGGACGTGGCCCGGGTCGCGGGCGTCTCCCGCGCCACCGTGTCCCGCGTCATCAACGGCATCCGCAACGTCGACCCGCAGCTGCACGAGCAGGTCTGGACCGCCGTCGACCAGACCGGTTACGTGCCCAACCGGGTCGCGCGCTCGCTGGTCACCCGCCGCAGCGGCACCGTGGCCCTGGTCGTCTCCGACTCCGAGACCCACGACGACGACCCGTTCATGAGCCGGTTCTTCTCCGACCCGTATTTCGGCAGGGTCGTCGGCGGGCTGATGAGCGTACTGCGGCCCGTCGGCGTTCAGCTGGCCCTGCAGATGGTCGGCGCCGACGGGCACCGCCGCCTCATCGGCGACCTGCGCAACGGACAGGCCGACGGCGCCGTGATCCTCTCCCTGCCGGCCCGCGACCCGCTGCCCGCCGAACTGGCCGAGGCCCGGATCCCGGCGGTGCTGATCGGCCGCCCCGCCGAGCCGGTGCCGATCAGCTACGTCGACCTCGACAACGAGGCCGGCGCCGCTCTGGCCGCCGAGCGGCTCGCCGCCCGCGACTGCCGGCAGCCCGGCGTCATCTCCGGCCCGGCCGACGTACCCGCCAGCGTCGACCGCCTGTCCGGCTTCCGCCGCGCGATGGCCCGGCACGGGCACGCCTGGGTGCCGGTGGAGACCGGCAACTTCACCCAGGAGAGCGGCGAGCGGGCGATGCGGGCCCTGCTGACCGCCCATCCCGGCCTGGATGCCGTGTTCGCCGCCAACGACCTGATGGCGCTGGGCGCCCTGCTGGTGCTGCGCGACGCCGGACGCCGGGTTCCCGACGACGTGGCGGTCGTCGGGTTCGACGACAGCAGCGCGGCGCTGGCCGCCCATCCGGCGCTCACCACGGTGCGGCATCCGCTCGAGGACATGGCGGCCGAGGCGGCGCGGCTGCTGCTGAACCGCATCGACGACCCGGAGTCCCGGGTGACCTCGGTGATCTACGAGCCCAAGCTCGTCGAGCGCCGCACCGCCTGACAGGCAGATCCGGCAACGTTCCGCCCCGGCAGCAGCCACGAACACCCGGGATCGACCCGCGGCGCCCGCCGCGCGGGGCCCGGCAACGCCCCTCACCAGATCTTGTGAACTTCCACCGCCATAGCAGCCACAAACACTCAAGATCGCCGCAGATCGGGCGGAGTTCGGCGCAGAGCGGCCGCCAGGCGCAACCCTTCAGCAGAACTTGTGAACTTCCGCCGCCATGACCGCCACAAACACACAAGATCGGCGACGCCGCGGGGCGGGGCGGGGCGGTAGGGCGGCAGGGGGCCGGCGCGGGGCGGTAGGGCGGCGGGGGCGGGGTGGGGCGGTAGGGCGGCAGGGGCGGGGTGGGCGCACTTTCGTCCCATCCGGCACTCCGGCGGACCCGCGTCACCGGTCGCCGGGAGATCGGGGGACACGGCCTCCGGCGCGCCTAGCCTGAAGGGCATGTCGTACGTCGCCGCCCGTGACGGCCGCAAGAACCGCAGTGCCGCAAGCCGGGCCCCCGCTGTCCCTGACCGGATCGACGACCTGCACGGAAGCAGCCTCGGAACCCTTGAGGTGCCCCATCACATGGCGTGCGGTCACGCCAGCCGCCGCCGGTACGACCTGGAGGACCCGATCCAGCTGCGGCACGCCTACGAGCAGGTGCTCTGCGAGGCCGCCGGATGCGGCGAGGTCGAGGACCTGATCAACCCGATGATGCTGCGCCGGGTGTGGCGGGACCTGCACCTGCCGTCACGGGTGCGTGAGGCCTGGGAGACCCGGCATCCGAGTCTGCGCCGCACCGTCAACCGCACCAAGCCCGGCGGCGGCGCCGAGGACGGGATGGTTCCCCGTGCCGCCGGCGCCCGGCCCGCCGCACGCGGCTTCGCCCGGCGGGGCCGCGTCCAGATCGTCAAGACTGGTGCCCGGGTTCCCGTCGACCGTTGAGCCGTGGACGTACGCGGCGGTCACCGGGTGGCCCTGAGCCTGAGGACCAGGGCCACCCCGGCCAGGACGGCGGCGAACCCGGCGAGCTGGCCGGCCGGGGGCCACTCGGCCCGGGCCGCGTAGACGTAGGCGAAGCCGGACATCGTCTCGACGTTGATCAGCATGCCGGCGGCCGTGGAGGGCAGACGCGCGGACGCGAGGTTCCACAGTGCGGTGCCGGCCCAGGAGACCGCGACACCCAGGATCACCGAGGTGAGCAGGAGTTCACCGAGGTCGCCCCGGTTCCCGGCGCCGTCGCCCAGCTGGCCGGCCACCGCCGCCACCGGCAGGGCCGCGAGGGCCACCAGGCCGGTTCCGAGGCCGACGATCGTGGACCAACCGCCGTGCGGCACATCCGGGTTGCGGTCCAGGAAGCGGGCGTTGGCGATGCCGTACCAGGTCCACAGCAGCACCGCGCCGAGCGCGCTCAGCACGCCGAACGCCTTGACCGCGACCGGGGTGTTCGCGGCCGGTGAGGCGCCGCTCATCTCCAGGACGTTGACGAGCAGCAGCCCGGACAGGACCAGCGCGATCGGTACGACCAGACGGCGCCAGGGGTAGACGCGGTCGAGCACGTTCCCGGCGACCGCGAGGGTCACCGGGATGCAGCCGATGATGATGCCGGTGACCGGCGCGCCCACCGCCTGCACCGCGAGGACGAGCAACAGGTAGTAGCCCACGTTGCCGGTGATCGCGAACTGGAGCGCGGGCCGCCAGTGCCGACGGGCGTGACCACGCAGCGCGGGCCCGCTCAGCGCCAGCATCGTGAGGGCCAGCAGCCCGTAGACGAGATAGCGGCCGGCCGTCACGGTGACCGCCGACCAGCCGTGCAGCAGCTCGGGCAGCAGGAAGGCCAGGCCCCACAGCAGACCGGCGCCGATGCCCGCGGTCAGACCGCCCGCCCACGTCCGGCGAGCGACCCGGTCCTCCGAAGGGCGGGTATCCATCGATACCACGATATGACACCCGGTCCGATCCGGCTCGCCGAGCGCCGGACGGGCGGCAGGCGGCCCCTCTCCGTCAGATCACTTTAATCCGGACGCGATCACAACTTCTCGAAGTGATGTGCCGCACTGCCGTACAGACTTAATAAGAACTTAAGGAAGCCCGCGCGAAAAACTGTTATCGAATGCCCGCGACACGGCTACCAGGAGTGCCCTGAGCTGGGCTTATGAATTCTTCCTTGACATATTGAAACGTCGGTGAGAGCTCTGCATAATTCCTCCCGCACCCTTTCCCCGCCATTTTGTTGAGGATCGATATGGGTAAGGAATCCCAGCACGTCGCCCCGGCGGATCCGCGTCGGCGCCGCCGCACCACACGGGTGGTCCTGGGCACCGCCGTCGTCGCGACGCTCGGCGCCAGCGGCATCTACATCGCCACCGCCGGCGCCCAGGAGGTGGCGGCCCCGGGCACGCTGCAGGCCGAGGCGTACGCCGCGCAGTCCGGCGCCCAGACGGAGAACACCTCGGACACCGGCGGCGGCAAGAACGTCGGCTGGCTGGCGAACGGTGACTGGCTCGAGTACCGCAACGTCACCATCGCCGGTTCGACGCTGACCGCCCGGATCGCCGGGCAGAACGGCGCCGGCGGCTCGATCGAGGCGCGTCTCGGCAGCCGGACCGGTACGCTGCTGACCACCTTCCCGGTGAAGGCGACCGGCGGCTGGCAGAAGTGGACGACGGTCACCGCGACCGCCTCGAAGGTGCCGTCCGGGCCGCAGACGCTGGTCCTGGTCATGAAGAGCTCGTCCCGCTCGGACTTCGTCAACATCAACTGGCTGAACGTGGGGGCCGCCACGCCCGCGACCAAGCCGACGTCCGCGGCCCCGACCGCCACCACCCCGGCCGCCACCAAGCCGGCCACGCCCACGCCCACCAGCGCCACGCCCTCGAACCCGTCGGCGACGCCGGGTGGCTGGGTCCCGGTCGACGAGGCGGCCTGGCAGGAGACGCTCGCCCTGCACAAGGCGGTCCAGCCCAAGACGGTGCCGGCCGGGATCGTGCGGGTTCCCGAGTTCCACACCAACTGCACCGTGGCCAACGAGGCCCCGGACGACCCGATCGTGCTGCCGAAGCTGGCCGGCGCCTCGCACCTGCACACGTTCTTCGGTCCGAAGGTGAACGCGAACACCACGCCCGAGCAGCTGCGCACCCAGTCGACGACGTGCGACGCGGCCGGTGACAACAGCGCGTACTGGGCGCCGACGCTGCTGCTGAACGGCAAGCCCGTGAAGATGAAGAACTTCCGGGCCTACTACGGCGCGAAGATCAAGGATCCGGCGACCGTCAAGCCGTTCCCGCCGGGCCTCGTGATGGTGCAGGGTGACGCCAAGCGCCAGGTGGCGACGCCGAAGGGCGCGAGCGGGCAGTTCTGGTGCGCGGGCAGTGCCGAGATCGGCCGCAGCGCCGACGGCAACTGGCCGAAGTGCGCGGCCGGCGGCAACCTGATCTACCAGCTGACCTACCAGGACTGCTGGGACGGCAAGCACATCGACTCACCGGACCACAAGTCGCACATGGGCCCGTCGGTCAACGGCGTCTGCTCCGGCAAGTACCCGGTGGCGATCCCGAACATCTCGATGATGCTCGGCTACGACTCGCTCGGCGGTGACGGCCTGGCCCTGTCGTCAGGCATGGCGTCGTCGATCCACGGCGACTTCATGAACGCCTGGGACCCGGCCAAGCTGGCGGCGCTCGTCAAGGTCTGCATCAACGCCGACGCCAAGTGCGGCACCACGCCGTCCTTCGGCTGAACGCTCCACCCCGGTCTCGCTGCTCGTACGGAGCAGCGAGAACCCCGCCGCCGGCCCGCCCGCGCCCTGAAGGAGGAACCACCGTGCGACTGATCACCGTTCTCACCACGGTGCTCCTGCTCACCGGCTGCGGCGGGCCGGCGGCGCCCCGGCCCGCACCGGCACCCGCGACCACGTTCGGTGGCACCGACCGGGCCTGGATCGAGATCACCCTCGCCATGAACGAGCAGGTCCTTCCCCTGCTCGACGCGGTGCCCGGACACGCGGACGGCGCGGCGGCACGGGACCTCGCCGCACGCGTCCGCGTGTTCACCGAGGCGGAGCTGCCGGAGCTGCGTGCCCTGCACGAGCTGGCCGGCCTGCCCGCCGAGAACCCGCACATGGGCATGCCGATGCCGGGCATGGTCATCGACACCGAACTGGCGGCCATGACGAAGCTGTCCGGCCCCGGCTTCGACGCCGCCGCCATCGCGAAGCTCGACGAGGTGGTCGCGCAGGCGATCACCCTCGCCCGTGGTGAGCAGGAGAACGGCACCGATCCGCGGACCCGCGCGCTGGCCGCGGAAATGCTGGCAGCCCGCTCCGCCTGATTCCCGGCCGGTCCTCATCGTCGCTGCGAAGACGTGGGGGCCGGCCGGCCTCATTCATGCACCGGCCGGCGAACGCACGGGGCCGGCCGGCCTCGTCACGTGGCGGCGAGGACTGCGGTCAGCAGGCCGGGGAAGCGGGCCTCCAGGTCGGCGGCGCGCAGGGTGTTGAGAATCGCGGTGCCCTGGTAGCGCTGCTCGATGACACCGGCCTCCCGCAGGACGCGGAAGTGGTGCGTCGAGGTGGACTTGCCGACCGGCAGCGCGAACGCGATGCAGGCCTGGTCGGCGTGCCCGTCGGCGAGCTGCCGGACGATCGTGCGGCGGATCGGGTCGGCGAGGGCGGACAGCACCGCGTCGAGTTGCAGATCCTCCGTGCGTGGGTGCTCCAGTGTCCGCATGCTCACTCTCCTTGTAGTACGACGAACATCGTACTAACGTCGGCGCTTGTACGAAGAACCTCGTACTACGATGACCGACGAACTAAGGAGCACGTGTGGCAGTCCTGTTCGAGCCGATCGAGTTGCGGGGCCTGCGGATCCCGAACCGGGTCTGGATGTCGCCCATGTGCACCTATTCGGCCGACCCCGGGCGGGCCGGGGTACCCACCGATTTCCACCTCGGCCACTACGCTGCCCGCGCCGCCGGCGGCGCCGGGCTCGTGATGACCGAGGCCACCGCGGTCCGGGCCGACGGCCGGATCACGCCGTGGTGCCTGGGCCTGTGGTCCGACGAGCAGATCCCGGCGTTCCGCCGTATCGCCGAGGCGATCACCGCCGGTGGCGCGGTCCCTGCGATCCAGCTCGCGCACGCCGGCCGCAAGGCCGCGACCGAGCGCCCGTGGAAGGGTGGCGGGCCGGTCACCGAGTCACTGGCCTGGCCGGCCGTCGGACCGGGCGCCAACGCGTTCCCCGGCTACCGGGAGCCGTCCGCTCTGAGCCGCGGGGAGATCGCCGAGCTGGTCGCGTCGTTCGCGGCCGGCGCACGGCGCGCGCTGGCCGCCGGATTCCAGGTCGCCGAGATCCACGGCGCGCACGGTTACCTGATCAACTCCTTCCTGTCGCCGGTGTCGAATCTCCGCGGCGACGAGTACGGCGGCAGCCTGGAGAACCGCGCTCGTCTCGTCCTCGAGGTGATCGACGCGGTCCGGTCGGTCTGGCCCGAGAACCTGCCGGTCTTCCTGCGGATCTCCACCACCGACTGGCTCGAGCACGGCTGGAGCGTCGACGACTCGATCCGGCTGGCCGGTCTCGCCCACGACCACGGCGTCGACCTCATCGACGCGTCGTCCGGCGGTGTCGAGCCCGCGTCGGTGCCCGCCGACCGCGACTACCAGACCGCCCTGGCCGCCCGGCTGCGCGCCGAGGCCAAGGTCGCCGTCGGCGCGGTCGGCCGCATCACCGAGCCGGAGTGGGCCGAGGAGCTGCTGGCCACCGGCCAGGCCGACGCCACCTTCATCGGCCGGGCCCTGCTGCGCGACCCGTCGTGGGCCAACCACGCCGCCGTCTTGCTCGGCGCGGATCCGCGATTCCTGGAACAGTACGACTACGCGCTCTGACCCACGGAAGGAACGACTGCATGCGGGACATCGGACGGTACGGGCTGTGGGCACCCTGGCGGATCTGGCCCCGTGACGCGGGCGCGATCGCCGAGGCGGCCCGGGAGATCGAGGACCTAGGCTTCACGGCGTTCTGGCAGGGTGGCAGCCCGCGCGACGACCTGGCCGCGGCAGAGGCGATCCTCGAAGCCACCGACCGGCTCGTGCTCGGCACCAGCATCGTCGACATCTGGACCAGTGACGGCGACCGGCTCGCCGCCTCGCACGAGCGGATCCGCGAGCGCTTCCCGGACCGGTTCTACCTGGGCGTCGGATCAGGGCACGCGCCGACCGCCGAGTCGCGCGGGCAGGCCTACACCCGGCCGCTGAGCCGGCTGCGCGAGCTGCTCACCGGCCCGCTGGCCACGGTGCCGAAGGATGAGCGGATGATCGCGGCGCTCGGGCCGAAGACGCTGGCGGCGGCCGGTGAGCTGACCGCGGGCGCGCTGCCGTACCTGATGCCGCCGGCGCACACCGCGGAGGCACGCGGCATTCTCGGGGCCGGGCCATTGCTCGTACCGGAGCAGAAGATCTTCCTCGGTGACGACGCCGTGGCGGCTCGCCGTGCCGGGCGGCTCGCGCTCGATCTCTACCTGTCGCTGCCCAACTACACCAGGCAGCTGGCGCGGTACGGACTGGACGAGGCGGATCTGACCGGCGGCGGCAGTGACCGGTTCATCGACTCGGCAGTGGTCTGGGGCGACGACGAGGCGATCCGTGCCGGGATCGACGCGCACCTCGGCGCCGGGGCCGACCACGTGGCGATCCAGGTGCTGACGAAGGACGGCGGCCCGGCCGGGCTGCCACGCGCGGAATGGCGGCGGCTTGCTGAAGTGCTCGGGCTGGTCAAGCCGTGAGCAGGGCGGCGATCCGGTCGGTGATGGTCCGGGCGGAGTTCACCTCGGTAGTGGTACGGCCCCGGGTGGTGGCGACCGCGATCGCGATGTCCCGCCCGGGCAGGTAGGTCTGGACCGCGGAGTAGCCGGCGAACGACGGACTCTGCTCGATCCAGCCGTCCCGGACGTTGACGCCGAGCCCGTAATGCCGTTCGGCGGTGTGGTGCACGCAGATCGACGCCGGGCACGTCTTGGTCGGCCCGCCGAGGCCGACCGTGCCCGGGTCGAGCATCTCGCGCAGGCCCCGCTCGGAGAGCAGCCGGCCGGTGCCGACGGCCCGCGCCGAGATCTCCAGGTCACAGATGTCCGAGGTGAGGATGGCGCCGGAGGCGGTCGTCCAGGACGGGTTCCAGTAGGTGGAGTCCTCGAACCGGTCGCGCTCGGTGGTGTAGGAGTGCAGGACCGGCCCCGGGATGACGGCACCGTCCTCACTGACCGTGGTGGTGAGGCCCAGCGGGTGCACGATCCGGGTGCGGATCATCTCGGCGAGCGGTGTGCCGGTGACGCGCGCGAGGATCCGGCCGAGGATGACGAAGTTGGCGTGCGAGTAGCTCCAGTTGGTGCCGGGCTCGTACCACAGCGGCCGGGTGAGGGCCAGGTCGATGAGTTCCTGCTCGCTCCATGACCGGAACGGATCGGCGTAGAGCCGGTCGATGAACGGCTGATGGGTCACGTAGTCGGGGTATCCCGAGCTGCTGTTGCCGAGCATGCGCAGCGTGACCTTGCCGGCGCGCGGCAGTTCGGGGAACCAGCGGGCGATGGGGTCGTCGAGTGTGACGGCACCCTCCTCGGCGAGCTGCAGCAGTATGGTGGCCAGGTAGGTGATGCCGACGGCACCGGTGCGGAACCGCATGTCGGTGGTCGCCGGAACGCCGGCCATCGACTCCCCGACGGCGGTGGTGACGATCTCCCGCCCGTCCGCGGAGACCCGCACGATCGCCGCGCTGAGGCCGAGTTCGCGTCTGGCCGCAGCGGTGAGGTCCACGATCCTCGCGGCGGTCCCGTCCGGTCGTGCGGTGGCGGCGCATCCCGTAGCGGGTGTCCCCGCCGCCGGAACCGCGGGCGCCGCCAGCGCGGCGACGATCAACATGGACAGCAGAGCACGTCGCATCTGTCCATTGTCAGCGGCCCCGCGGCGGCTGCGGCGACAATCGCGAAAAGGCGTCCGGCCTGCGGTCCCACGGCAACAATGCCTGGGGAGAATCCGGCGGGGATGGGATGCAGCGCGATGGGGAAGTGGCTTGCGGCGGACGTACCCGAGTGGGTCTCGCTGATCGTTCTGGTGGCCGGGCTGCCGGCGCTGATGCTGTTGCTCGAGTCGCTGGTGCACCGGCGGCTGCCGCACTGGCGCAGCGGGTCGCACAACGACGCCATCGGGATCATGCTCTCCTCCGCGGCTGTCGTGTACTCGGTGGCGATCGGCATGTGCGTGGTGACTCTCTGGGAGAAACGCATCGACGCCCGGGCCTCCACCGAGGCGGAGGCGATGAACCTGGCGGCGCTGGCCGAGGGTGCCCGGGTCTGCGCTCCGGACGTGCGGGCCGCGATCGGCGCCGGGGTGCTGGAGTACAACCGGGACGTTCTGGCGAACTGGGACGTCCGGATCGGTGGCGAGAAGATTCCGGCGGTCGGCGCGGACCTGGAGGCGCTGGGCGACACGATCGGCCGGATCGTCCCGGCGACCGAGGCGCAGGAGGCGTTCGTCTACGACGCCGTGCGGCGGCTGACCCACGCGACCGAGTTGCGGGCCGAGGCGGTCCGCCTGGCACACGAACAGCAGCTGCCGAACGTCGTGTGGATCTCCGTGCTGACCGGGTCCCTGGTCGTGCTGTCGCTCTGCCTGACGTGCGGCATCGGGGACGGCATGCTGCGCCGGGTCCTGGTCGCCGGGGTGGCCGCGACCATCGGGGTCAACGTGTTCCTGGCCGCCGAGCTGAACTATCCGTTCCTGGGTGGTGTCCGGATCGAGCCCGAGAGCTACCAGGACGTGGTGGCCCACCTGGAGCAGCGGGGCTGACGAGCCCGGAGCGGTTACCTCGAAACATGAAAACTATTCACGACACTGCCTAGGCTTGCCACGACCACCCCTCTGACCTGCAAGGACACGGCCATGAGTGTAAGTCAGCTCCGTCGTCCGGATGCCGTCGGCGAGACCCGTCATCGGTCCGAACCGGGCCGCAACCATCCACTCGGGGCCACCCCGGACGACGACGGCGTGAACTTCGCCTTCTTCTCCGAACACGCCACCGGAGTGGAACTACTGATCTTCGAGAACGCCGGTGACGCCGAGCCGGTGCAGACCGTCACCCTCGACCCGGACCGCAACCGCAGCTTCGCTGTCTGGCACGTCTACCTGCGCGGCCTGCGGGCGCCGGCCTTCTACGCCCTGCGGGTCTTCGGCCCCGAGGGAGACGAGGCGCGCGGCCAGGGCCGGCGCTTCGACTCCACGAAAGTGCTCACCGACCCGTACGCCCGCGGGCTTGATCGTGGCCGCTGGGACCGGGGCGCCGCATGCCGGCCCGGTGACAACCTCGCCACCTCGCTGCGCTGCGCGGTCGGCGACGAGCGCGGGTACGACTGGGCGGGCGACCAGCCGCTGAACCGGCCGATGTCCGAACTGGTCATCTATGAGATGCACGTCGGTGGATTCACCCGCTCCCCCGGTGCGGGCGTCGCCCGGCCCGGCACGTTCGCCGCCGTGGCGGAGAAGGTCCCGTACCTGACCTCGCTCGGTGTCACCGCCGTGGAACTGATGCCGGTCTTCGACTTCGACCACACCACGAACAACTTCTGGGGCTACAGCACCGCCGGGTTCTTCGCGCCGCACTCCGGCTACTGCGTGGAGCCGGCGTCGGGCGCGCACGTGACCGAGTTCCGGGACATGGTCAAGGCGCTGCACGCGGCCGGGATCGAGGTGATCCTCGACGTGGTCTTCAACCACACCGACGAGGGCAACCAGCTCGGGCCGCTGTTCAGCTGGGCCGGCCTGGACAACCCCAACTACTACTACCTGCACCAGGCCGACAAGCGGTACTACGACGACTACTCGGGCTGCGGCAACACGCTGATGACCAACCACCCGATCGTGACCAAGATGATCGTCGAGTGCCTGGAGTACTGGGTCCGGGAGATGCACGTCGACGGTTTCCGGTTCGACGAGGCGGCGGTGCTGACCCGCGGGCCGGGCGGGGCGATCCTCGACGAGCCGCCGGTGGTCTGGCAGATCGAGCTCTCCGACACCCTCGCCACCACGAAGATCATCGCGGAGGCGTGGGACGCGGCCGGGGCGTACGAGGTCGGCAACTACCCCGGATACCGCTGGGCCGAGTGGAACGGGCGCTTCCGTGACACCGTGCGCCGGTTCGTCCGCGGCGATCCGGGGCTGCTCGGCGAGGTCGCCGGGTGCCTCGGCGGCAGTGCCGGCCTCTACCAGGCCCGCTCGCACCGGCCGTCCAACGGCGTCAACTTCGTCACCTGCCACGACGGGTTCACCCTGGCCGACCTGGTCGCCTACGACCACAAGCACAACGAGGCCAACGGCGAGGGCAACCGGGACGGCAACGACGACAACCTGAGCTGGAACTGCGGCCACGAGGGCGACACCACCGACCCCGGCATCCAGGCGCTGCGGACCCGGCAGATGAAGAACTTCGCCACCCTGCTGCTGCTCTCCCGCGGCGTACCGATGATCACCGCGGGCGACGAGGTGGCCCGCAGCCAGCAGGGCAACAACAACGCGTACTGCCAGGACAACCCGATCGGCTGGTTCGACTGGAGTCTGCCGGCGCAGAACGCCGGGCTGCTGCGGTTCTGGACCGGGCTGATCGCGCTGCGCCGCCGGCACCGGGCGCTGCGCCTCGACGAGTTCTGGACCGGGCTGCCCGACGAGCGCGGGGTGCCCGACGTGGCCTGGCACGGGACCGAACTCGGCGCGCCGGACTGGAACGACCCGCAGGGCCGGGCGTTCGGGTGCACCATCGCCGGCCTCGACGGCGAACCCGACCTGCATCTGATGATGAACATGCACGACCAGCCGCTGGAGTTCCGGCTCGCCCCGGGGCGTCGCTGGGGGCGCGTCGTCGACACGGCCCTCGATTCCCCGTACGACATCGCCGGACTCGGCGGCGAACAGGCCGTCACCACCGACGGCTATCTGGTCACCGCGCACAGCGTCGTGCTGCTGCGGACCCTCTCTGGAGAAACCTCGTGAACGAGATCGACTTCACCTTTTCCGACCTGGTCGCCGGGTACGTCACCGGCTTCGATCCGGGCACCGACACCGTGGAACTGCGCACCTCCGACGGGCGGCCGTTCGCCGCGAAGCTCACCCCCACCACGGTCGCGGAGATGCTGCGCAACCTCGGTGAGGCGTACGTCGACGCGAGCGCCCAGATGCGCGGCCTGCTGCAGCCCGGCCGGTTCGTGCACGTGTACGGCGTCTTCTACCCCGGCGAGGCGAACGGCACCGCGTTCGAGGCCAAGCACGTGCTGCTGTTCGGCAAGGAGGCCGACGAGTACCGGTTCGAGTCGCCGGACTGGTGGCAGCGACAGGTCCGCGCGATCGGCGACTTCTACCTGCAGGCCGAGTTCGGCGGCCCGGCAACCGCCTACGACTACCGCGGGTACCGCACCGACCTGTCGATGCTCGGCACCAAGACCCAGTCGGCGCGGCAGGAGACCGACACCATCTCCCGCCTGGTGTACGGCCTGGCCACCTCATACATGCTCAGCGGCGGACAGCCCTATCTGGACGCCGCGATCGCCGGCGCCGACTACCTGATGGAACACTTCTGCGCGGTGGACCGCAGCCAGCAGATCGCCTACTGGTACCACGCCATCGATGTGCTGCCCGACGGCAGCGAGCGCAAGATCTTGGCGTCGGAGTTCGGCGACGACTACAACGCCATCCCCTGCTACGAGCAGGTCTACGCGATCGCCGGGCTCACCCAGGTGTACCGGGTGACCGGGGCACCGCGCCTGCGCGAGATCATCGACCTGACGATCAACCTGTTCCAGAAGTACTTCCGGGACCCGGAGCGGGGCGGCTACTTCTCGCACATCGATCCGGTGACGTTCGACCCGCGCAGCCCCGCCCTGGAGACCGGCGGGCACTCCAACGCGGACCGCAAGAACTGGAACTCGGTCGGCGACCACATCCCGGCGTACCTGATCAATCTGTTCCTCGCCACCGGCGAGCAGAAGTACGCCGACATGCTGGAGGACTGCTGCGACACGGTCGTCGAGCACTTCCCCGACTACGACGCCAGCCCGTTCGTGCAGGAGAAGTTCTTCGGCGACTGGAGCAGGGACCTGGAGTACGGCCAGCAGCAGAACCGGGCCATCGTCGGGCACAACCTGAAGATCGCCTGGAACCTGATGCGCATGAACAACCTGCGGCCCAAGGACGGCTACGTCGCGCTGGCCACCAGGATCGCCGACCTGATGCCGGCCGTCGGCGCCGACCCGCAGCGGGGCGGCTGGTACGACATGGTCGAGCGGGTCAAAGCGCCCGGCGAGAAGTTCCACCGTGTCGTGTGGCACGACCGGAAGGCCTGGTGGCAGCAGGAGCAGGGGATCCTGGCGTACCTGATCCTGGACGGCATCCTGGACCGGCCCGAGTACGCCAAGCAGGCGCGCGAGGGCGCCTCGTTCTACAACGCCTGCATGCTCGACACCGGCGCCGGCGGCGTCTACTTCAACGTGCTGGCCAGCGGCGTGCCGTTCGAGCTGGGCGGGGAACGCAGCAAGGGCTCGCACGCGATGGCGATGTACCACAGTGCCGAACTGGGTTACCTGGCCGCCGTCTACGGCAACCTGCTGCGCCGGGAACAGCCGATGGACCTGTGGTTCCAGCCGCGTCCCGGAGCGTTCGGCGCGACCCTCCGGGTGGCGCCCGACCTGCTGCCGGCCGGGCGCACGCAGATCCTGCAGGTGTGGCTCAACGGCCACCCGCACCACGACTTCGACCCGGACGCCATGACGATCACCCTGCCGCAGAGCGACCAGCCGCAGACCGTACGCGTGCGGCTGACCCCGTCCGGCCTGGCGTTCAGCGCCGACCTCACGGGCACCGACGGCGGCCGGGCCGAGATCTCGCTGGCCGGGATGCTGAGCCTGGCCACCCTGCCGGTGCTGCACGAGCGCCTCGACGAGGCACGCCAGGCCGGCTGCACGACGATCACCCTGGACGCCGCCGACCTGAAGCACCTCGACAGCGCGGCGGTACGGGACCTCGCGCTGACCCTCCAGCATTCCGGCTACACCGTCGACTTCGTCAACGCCGGCGGCCAGGTCGCCGGGCAGCTGCGCGACACCGACCTGGTCCACGAACTCGCAACCACGGGAGGCCCCCGATGAAGGTACTGTTCGCCGTCTCCGAATGGGGCTACTGGGGCGAGGAGCTGGTCGGCCCGCTGGAAGCCTGTGACCAGGCCGGATACGAGGTCGAGTTCGTCACCCCGACCGGGGCCCGACCGACGCCGCTCGCGGTCAGCATGAACACCGACTACGCCGACCCGCCGCAGGGAAAGGCGGTGACCAGCGCCGAGATGGCCCGCAAGACCCGGGACCTGGACGCCACCGACCGGCTCGACAAGCCGCACGACCTCGCCGGGTGGCTGCCGGAACGGCCGTACCCCAGTTCGCCGGCCTATCTGCGCGACAGCGAGGAGTACTACCGCAAGGTCGAGCGGGTGGTCACCCACGACCTTCCGGCGTACGACGCGCTCGTGATCGTCGGCGGCAGCGGCGCCATGGTCGACCTGGCCAACAACCAGCGCCTGCACGAGCTCATCCTCGGGTTCGTCCGCCTCGACCGGCCCGTCGCGGCGGTCTGCTACGGGGTCGCGGCGCTCGCGTTCGCCCGTGACCCGCTGCGCAAGCTCAGCATCATCCGCGGCAAACGGGTCACCGGCCATCCGATCGACTACGACTACCACGACGGCACCGGCTTCGAGGGGCCGCACGCCGTCGACGGCTCCAACTCGGGCTTCGGCGACGGGTACGTCAACTTCGGGCCGCCGTTCTATCCGCTGGAGTACATCCTGCGCGACGCGGTCGGGCCCGAGGGCGAGTTCATCGGCAACGTCGGGCACGTCGAGTCGGTGATCGTCGACCATCCGTTCATCACGGCCCGGTCCACCGAGTCGTCGGTCGGCTGCGGCCGGGCGCTCGTCGATGTGCTCGGCCAGGGACTACGGCGGTACGGCTGGTGAGCGGGACACTTGCCGGGCACAGGATCGCGGTGCTCGTGGAGAGCGACTTCTACGAGCACGAGATCTGGTACTACTCGTACCGGTTCCCGGAGGAGGGCGCCGAGCTGCACTTCCTCACCCGGTTGTGGGGCCAGGAGTCGATCACGTTCACCGGCCACGAGTACAAGGCGCCGTTCGTCTGCGCCGAGTCGTTCGAGGGCATGGACGACGACGCGCTGCGCTCCTACTCCGCGATCATCGTGCCGTCCGCCATGGTCAGTGACCGGCTGCGCTACAGCGAGGACCTGAGCAAACTGCCGCCGGCCACCGACTTCGTGCGGCGGGCGTTCGCCGAGCCCCGGATCGTCAAGGGGATCATCTGCCACGGGCTGTGGCTGCTGTCGCGGGTGCCGGAACTGGTCCGCGGGCGGCGTCTGACCTGCCATCCCAATCTGTACGGCGACGCGCTCAACATGGGCGCCGAGTACGTGGACTCCGATGTGGTGGTCGACGACGACCTGGTGACGGGGCGTACCGGCGCGCAGGCGGGGCTGTTCGCCCGTACCGTGATCGAGCGGATCCACGCGCGGGCCGCCGTGCCGGCAGGTGTCTCATGACCGCGACCGCCGCCCGCACACCCGCCGCGACCACGTTGCGCACCGGCCACCGCCGCCTGCTGGAACAGCTGCGCGCCGACGGGGTCCGCCACCTGTTCGGCAACCCCGGCTCCAGTGAGGAGGGTCTGCTCGACGAGGTGGCCCGGTTCGACGACATCGACTACGTGATGGGCCTGCAGGAGGCCGCGGTCGTGTCCACCGCCGACGGTTACGCGCAGGCCACCGGCCGGCCCGCCGTGGTGCTGCTGCACAGCGGGGTGGGCCTGGGCAACGCGGTCGGCAGCCTCTACCACGCCCTGCACCGGCAGACGCCGATGCTGGTGATGGCCGGGGAGGCCGGGGTCGCGTACGACGCCCTCGAGGCGCACATGTCGGTGAACCTGGTCGACGTCGCGAAACCGGTCACCAAGTACGCCACCCGCGTCACCCATCCGGACAGCCTGCTCCGGCTTGTCCGGCGGGCGCTGAAGGTGGCCGCCACCCCGCCGCGCGGGCCGGTGTTCCTGGCCGTGCCGCAGGACGTCCTGGACCAGCTCGCCGACGAGCAGGTCGTGCCGACCGCGGTTCCCGACACCCGGGTCCTCCCGGAGCCGGGGGCGATCCAGGCCGCGGCCCGGCTGCTCGCCTCGGCCCACACGCCGGTGATCCTGGCCGGTGACGGTGTCGCGGCGAGCGGCGGCAGCGAGGAGCTGGCCCGCTTCGCCGAGATCTGGGGCGCCGTGGTCCACGGCGCGATGGCCTCCGAACTCGTCATGCCGTGGACCCATCCGCTGTGGGGCGGCCTCACCGGTCACATGTTCGGCACCGACAGCGCCGAACTCGTGTCGCACGCCGACGCGGTGCTGATCTGCGGCACCTATGTGTTCCCGGAGGTGTTCCCGGACCTGGGAAACCCGTTCCGGCCCGGCACCGCCGTCGTGCACGTCGACCTCGACCCGTACGCGATAGCCAAGAACCATCCCGTGACCGCCGGGATGGTCGGTGACCCGCGGCTGACGTTGCGGGCCCTGACCGCCGCGATCGAGGAGGCGATGACCGAGCCGCAACGGCACGCCGCGGCCGAACGGGTCCGCCGTCGTGCCGCGTCCCGCGCGTCCGCCCTGGACAAGGCGCTCGCCGACGACGTGGGAGCGGGCGGGGAACCGCTGCAGATGACAGCCGTCGCGGCCGGGCTGGCCGCTCTGCTGCCGGAGGACGCGGTCATCTTCGACGAGGCGCTGACCAACTCGCCGGCACTGACCCGGTGGCTGCCGCCGACCAGGCCGGGGCACTTCTTCCAGACTCCCGGCGGCACGCTCGGCGTCGGCATCCCCGGCGCGATCGGCGCGAAACTGGCCCATCCCGAGCGTACGGTCGTCGGCTTCACCGGCGACGGCGGCGGCATGTACACCTGCCAGGCCCTGTGGACCGCCGCCCACCACGGCATCGCCGCGAAGTTCGTGGTCTGCCACAACGGCGGCTACCAGCTGCTGAAGGACAACCTGGTGCGCTACCGGCGCGACCGCGGCGATCACCCGGGCGGCGCCTTCCCGCCGTTCTTCGACGTCCGCGGGCCGCGCGTCGACTACGTGGCCCTCGCCGCTGCCATGGGTGTGCCGGCGGCCCGCGTCGCGCACGGCAACGACCTGCCCGCCAGCCTGGCGAAGATGCTCGACCACGACGGCCCGTACCTGCTGGAGGCCGTCCTCGACGACCCTGGAGACGACTCATGACAACGAAGTCCGAGACGCTGTCCGACTCGGTGTCGGCGTTCGCCGCACTGTGGTTCGGCTACCTCGACGTGCACGCACCCGAGCAGCAACTGGTGGACTGTCTGGCCGACGACGGCCTCGTGATGGTCTTCCCCGAGCGCACCCTGCGCTCGGTCGCCGAGTTCCGCGACTGGTACGCGACCGTCTGCCTCGCCTACACCGACGAGACGCACGTCATCGAGGAGATCACCGCCACCAACGAGGGCGACCACATCGAGGCGAGCGTGGTCGTCATCTGGCGGGCCACCCAGACCTCCGACGGGTCCCGGCTGCAGATGCGGGCCCGGCAGACCTGGGAGCTGCGCCACACTGCGACCGGCCTGGTGATCAGCCTCTACCGCGTCGACGAACTGGCCGCGATGTGAGCACCCAGGACGATCTCACGCTGGTACGGAAGGTCAGCGACGCCGTCAACGACCGCCGCTACGACGACATGGACGCGCTGTTCGCACCGGACTTCGTCGACCACAACCCGGCCTGGGACGTCGACAACCTGCAGGCGCTCAAGGGCCTGATCAAGGGGGCGCAGGAGGCGCTCGACTTCCGGGCCGGACTGGACGCCCTGTACCCCGCCGACGACGGCCGGGTGGTCATGCAGATCACCTTCACCGGCCGCCACGTCGGCCCGATCTTCGGGGTCGCGCCGACCGGCAGGGACGTCAGCTGGACCAGCATCGAGGTCTACCGCATCGAGAACGAACGGGTCGCCGAGCGCTGGGTACAGGCCGACACGGCCGGGCTCATGCGCCAGGTCGGCGTCCCGCTGCCGAGTTGAGGGAGCCGACGACATGGACACCAGGCAGGTCATCGACCGCTACTACGAGCTCGCGAACGCCGGGGAATGGGACGACTGGTGCGACCTGTTCTCCGCCGACACCCGGATGGACGAGCAACTCGCCGGTCACGTGGAGGGGCGGGAGACGCTGCGGGCCATGATGAAAGGCTTTCCGGAGACGTACGCGAGCTTCGTGAACCGGCCGCGGCACGTCGTCGTGTCCGATGCCACGGCCGCTGTCGTGTCGCACATCTCCGGCCGTACGCGGCACGGTTCCTCGGTGGAGGCGGACGTGTGCAACTACTTCGAGGTCACCGACGGGCAGATCACGTACATGGCCAACTTCCACGACACGGTCCCGTTCGGGCCGGCCCTGAGCGGGAAGTGATGGCTGCCCCGGTGGTGGCGGTGCAGTGGGCGCACGTCGGCCTCAACTGCCGCGACCAGCAGGCGACCGAACGGTTCTACCGGGACGTGTTCGGGTTCCGGCGGGCCCGGGTGGTCCGCGCCGGCGGCACCGACGTCGTGTTCCTGCGGCAGGGTGACGTGCACCTCGAGCTGTTCGACGCGGCCGGGCAGCAGCCGGAGACGTTCGACGCCGACGGGCCGCAGCACCCGGGGATGGTCCGGCACCTCGCGTTCCAGGTCGACGATCTGGAGGCGTTCCTGGCCGGTGCCCCCGGCGACCTGGACGTGTCGCTCGGGCCGCTGGCCTTCGACGAGTTCATCCCGGGCTGGCGCACCGTCTGGGTGAAGGATCCCGACGGCGTGATCGTCGAGATCAGCCAGGGCTACACCGACCAGCCGGGAGCCGAACTTCTCAGGTGACGCCCCTGCTACCCGATTACACCCGAGACGGTGCCGGGGTGGAGGGAGCGACGTGACGAGAACGCGGCCGCGCGCCCTGGGCGCCCACCCGACGACCGACGTCGTGCCGATCTGGGTGGGCGCCCCGGTCATGTTCCTGGCGATCTACGGACTCGGGGTGTGGGGGCAGCGGCACGGCGCGGTCCTGGGCTCGCCGCTGCTGCTCGCGACGCTGACCACGGTCTTCGCCGCGACCGGCAGCGTGCGGATCCAGCGGTTGCTCGGTGGCGGGCACCTGCACAACCGGGCCGCGCTGCGGCTCGTGCTCGCCACCGGCCAGATCGGTGTGGTGCTGGCCGTCGCGGGCTGGGCGTTCCTCATGCCCAGCGCCGTGATCCTGATCGGCACGCTGCACATCGGCTGGTCCGGCTCACGCACGTGGCGTACGGCGGCCGTGGTCACGGTGGCGGTGACCGTGGTGGTGCAGGTGGCCGTACAACTCGGGATCGCCCCGTCGGTGGTGGAACCGTCCCACGCGCACCTCGCCGCCGCCGTCAACCTGCTCCTCGCCGGTTTCGGGCTGAGCAACCTGGGACTCACGGCCGCCCGGGTCGAGCGTGCCGGACGGAAACTGGAGCGCGCCGAGGAACGGTACCGGGCGCTGGTGCAGGACTCGTCGGACGTGGTGGCGGTGATCGACGCGAGTGGCCGGCTCACCCACGTGAGCGCCGCGGTCCGGCATGTGGGCGGCTGGGACGCCGAGGACCTGCTGGACACCGCCTACCTGGACCTGTTCCACCCCGGCGACCGGCCGCGGATCACGGCGGCGCTGGCCGCGATCACCGAGGCGGGCGCCGACAGCCAGGCCCGGCTGGAGTCGCGGGTCGCGCACCGGGACGGCACCTGGCACTGGCACGAGGTGACGCTGCGCAATGCGCTCGATCATCCGGCCGTGCGCGGTGTCGTCTCCAACCAGCGCGACATCAGCGACCGGCGCGCCCAGCAGGACCGGCTCGCCCACGCGGCGGCGCACGATCCGCTGACCGGGCTGCCGAACCGGGCCGAGGTGCTGCGGGTGCTCGAGACGCGGCTGCGCGACGCCGTGGACGACGGGTCGGTGGCGTTGTTCTTCATCGACCTGGACGGGTTCAAGGCGGTCAACGACGGGCACGGTCACGCGGCCGGAGACACGCTGCTGGTGGCCGCCGCCGGACGGCTGCGCGCCGGGCTGCGCGACGGTGATCTGCTCGGCCGGCTGGGCGGCGACGAGTTCGCCGCCGTGCTGACCGGTGTCACCGACGCGGACGACGTGCACGTCCGGGCCGCACGGCTGATGGAGGACATGTCCCGGCCGTTCGACCTTCCGGATCAGCGGGTGTCGATCGGCGCGAGCATCGGGGTGGCGCTCGGCGGGCCGGGCACGGCCGCCGACGATCTGATGGCCGCCGCCGACGCCCGCATGTACGAGGTCAAACGCGGCATCGGTCCCCTCACGCTGAGGGGACGGCGGCCGTCAGGCTGAAGTCGTGGCTGATGTCGGCGGCGGTGCGGAGCAGTTTGGGCAGGTGGTCGTCGAGGAGCGTGTCGACGGACGTCTCGGCGGCGTGGACGGTGACGTTGACGGCGGCGATCACGTTGCCATGGCCGTCACGGACGCCGGTGGCGACCGAGCGGATGCCGGGCGCCAGGTCCTGATCGGCCAGCGCCCAGCCCTTGGCGCGGACCTCCCGCAGCGACGCCTCCAACTCGGCGGCGTCCGGCCGCCAGCGTGCGGTGATGCCGGAGCGGGACGCCTCGGCGAGGACGTCCGCGACGGTCGCCGGTGGCAGGGCCGCGAGCAGGACCTTTCCCATCGAGGTGGCGGCCGCGGGGAAGCGGGTGCCGATCGTCACGGCCAACGTCACGATCTTGGGTACGGCCACGCGCGCCACATACACGATGTCGCTGCCGTCGAGCTGCGCCATGGACGTCGACTCGCCGGTCTGCGCGACCAGTTTCTCCATGTGCGGGCGGGCGACCTCCCACATGTTCAGCGAGTTGACGTACGCCATGCCCAGGTCGAGGACCCGTGGGGTGAGCGCGTAGCCACGGCCGGCGCCACGCACGTACCCCAGGGTCTCGAGGGTGATGAGGATTCGCCGGACCGTGGGCCGGGCGAGTCCGGTGACGCCGGCGATCTCGCTGAGGGTCATCGTCGGGACGCCGGGCCGGAAGGTGCGCAGGACGTCGAGGCCGCGGGCGAGCGCCTCGATGAAGTCGGGACCCGTGCCCCTTCCGGTGTCAGTCATCCCGTCAATGCTTTCATTCCGTCGTTTCCCCGGCGTAGTCGGTGTACTGGTACGGGTTGTCGAACAGCTCGGCCTGCGGCAGGTCCGGGTTCTGGCCGTTCCGCCAGGCCTCCTCGCCGAGAGTCTCGCGCAGGTACGAGACGGTGGCGTCGACGCGTGCGCGGGCGGCCGCCAGGTCCAGGCCAACCAGCTTGCCGTCGCGTTTGACGACCTTCCCGCCGACCAGGACGGTGTGCACGTCGCCGCGCTGGGCCTGGAACGCGACGTGGCCGTAGGGGTGCAGGATCGGGAACATCGCGGGGGACGCGTCGTTCTTGATCAGCACGACGTCGGCCTTGCGGCCCTCGGTGAGGGCACCGACCTGGGAGTCCATGCCGAGGGCGCGGGCGCCGCCCCGGGTGGCGAAGTCGACGACGTGTTCGGCGCGCAGGTGGTGGTGGGTCACGGTCTCCTGTTTGGCGTGGGCCTCGAGGTGCTCGCGGGAGCGGTCGGCGCTGAGCGTGGTGCGCATGGCGGTGAACAGGTCGCCGCTCCACCAGACGCTGGTGTCCATCGACAGCGACACCGGCACGCCGTAGCGGCGCAGGGCCCAGGTGGGCGGGTAGCCCTGGCCGGCGCTCTGCTCGCTCTCGGTGGAGACGCTCACCGAACCGCCCGTGGCGGCGATCCGGTGGTACGAGTCGGCGCCGAGCGTGGTCGCGTGGACGTACACGGTGCCGGGGGTCATGAAGCCGTTCTCGTACATCAGGCGGATGCCGTCGTCGTTGGTGGCGCCCCACACCCCGGCGTGGGTGGTGACGTTGACGCCCAGTTCGCGGGCCACCTCGAAGGCGGCCTTCTCGGGGAACGCGGGGTCGCCGGTGACGTCGAAGGCGAGCTGGAAACCGGCCAGCTTCCCGCCGTCGATCCGGCGCCGGTGGAAGTCACGGAAGCCGTCGGAGGTGCTCCACTCCCACGGTCCCTGCTGGATGTTGCCGTAGGCGAGGACGAACCGGCCGGGCACCGCCTCGAGGGCGTCGACAGCGGCGTCGGCGTGCTGCGGCGTCTGCAGGCCGTGCGACCAGTCGACCGTGGTGGTGACGCCGGCGTCGAGGGCCTCGATGGCGCCGAGCAGGTTGCCGGCGTGGATGTCCTCGGGCCGGAAGTGCTTGCCGTGTTCCAGGTAGTACCAGACGAAGTACTGCGTGAGGGTCCAGTCGGCGCCGTAGCCGCGCATCGCGGTCTGCCACATGTGCCGGTGGGTGTCGATCATGCCGGGCATCACGATGCCGCCGGACGCGTCGATCACTTCGGCGTCGTCCGGGGCGCTGAGTCCGTGACCGACCCCGGCGATGCGTCCGTCGATCACTAGCACATCGGCGCCGGGGAGCACGGTGTGCGCGTCGTCCATGGTCAGGACCAGTCCGTTGCGGATTATCACGGGTCTTTCGACGCTCATCTGCACCTCTTTCGGACTGCTGTCCGCTGAGCGGTCAGCGCTGTTTCGACAGCGTCTTCCTGGTCACTTCCGATGTCAAGCATTTGTTTCGGCGCCGTGTCCGGGTGGTTGACAGCGGCCGTGCGAGCAAGCAGTCTGATTCAGCGGACAGGTGTCCGTAGAACGGGCGGTAACTGATGGCAGGGCAAGCCAAGGGGCCACTGGACGGTCTGCTCGTCGCCGACTTCTCGCGGATCCTCGCCGGGCCGTACGCGACGATGCTGCTGGCCGACCTCGGTGCGCAGGTGATCAAGGTGGAGGGTCCGGGCGGGGACGACACCCGCACCTGGATGCCACCGGAACGCGACGGCGTCTCCACCTACTACCTGGGGATCAACCGCAACAAGCGTTCGATCGCGCTCAACCTCAAGGACGCGGACGACCAGGCCGCCGCCCGCGAGCTGGCCCGGCGCGCGGACGTGCTGATCGAGAACATGCGGCCCGGCGGTCTGGCCCGGTTCGGTCTCGACTACGAGTCGGTGGCGGCCGGCAATCCCGGAGTCGTCTACGCGAGCATCAGCGGCTTCGGGTCGGGGGCGGGCGCCGCGATGCCCGGCTACGATCTGATGGTCCAGGCGATCTCCGGGCTGATGAGTCTCACCGGGGATCCGGACGGCTCGCCGTACCGGGCCGGGATCTCGGTCTTCGACGTCATGGCCGGCCTGCACGCGAGCATCGGTGTGCTGGCCGCCCTGCACCGGCGCGCCGAGACCGGCCGGGGACAGCACGTCGAGGTCAACCTGCTCAGCTCGGCACTGTCCGGGCTGGTCAACCACTCCAGCGGGTACGTGGCCGGGGGCACCGTGCCGTACCGGATGGGCAACGCGCACCCGAGCCTCTTTCCGTACGAGCCGCTGCCGGTCTCCGACGGCGAGCTGATCGTCATCGCCGGCAACGACGGCCAGTTCCGCAAGCTCTGCGCGGTCCTCGGGCTCGACGGGCTGCCGGAGGATCCGCGATTCGGCCGCAATCAGGACCGTACGGCCAATCGCGAGCAATTACGGCCGATCCTGGTGGAACGCCTCGCCACGAAGACGCGTGACGAGTGGTTCCGGGAGCTGATGGCGGCCGGGGTGCCGTGCGCGCCGATCAACACGATCGACGGCGGCGTCGCGATGGCCGGGGAACTCGGGCTCGATCCGGTGGTCACCGTGGGCGGTGTGCCCGGCGTCCGCAATCCCATCCGGTTCTCCGAGACCCCACCGAGGTACGAGCTACCGCCGCCCGCACTCGACGAGCACGGTGAGGAGATCCGCGCATGGCTGACGAACTGAGTTTCCCGACCGGCCTCGGCACGTCGACACCCGACACCATCTCGCTGCTCGGTCAGGATCTGGCGGCCGACCTGATGGGGAAGGTGGGGTTCGGGGAGCTGGCGTTCTGGCTCGTCGCGGGCCGGCGGCCGAACGCCGGTGAGGTGCGGCTGTTCGAGGCGGTGCTGGTGGCGCTGGCCGACCACGGGTTCACGCCGACGGCGATCGCGGCCCGGCTGACGTATCTGTCGGCGCCCGACTCGCTGCAGGGGGCGCTCGCCGCCGGGCTGCTCGGCGGCGGGTCACGCTTCCTGGGCGTCACCGAGGACTGCGGCCGGTTCCTCGCCGAGACGCTCGCCGCAACCGCCGGCTCCTCCCGGGACTTCGACGCGATCGCGCTGGACGCCGTCCGCAACGCCAAGGCTTCGGGACGCTTCGTGCCCGGGCTCGGGCACCCGGTGCACAAGGAGGAGGACCCGCGCACTCCGGTCCTGATCCGGATCGCTCGTGAAGAGGGCGTCTACGGGCCGCACCTCGAGCTCTTCGAGGCCGTCGGCCGCGTACACCCGCAGGTCCTGAACCGGAAGTTGCCGTTGAACGGCGCCGGGGTGTGCGGTGCCGCCCTCGCCGATCTGGGACTCCCGGTCGAGATGCTGCGTGGTTTCGCGCTGCTGGCGAGGGCCGCCGGCCTGCTCGGGCAGATCGCCGAGGAGCGCCGCCGCCCGATCGCGAATCAGATCTATCTGACCGTCGACCGTAACGCCGTCTACGAACCCTGATCCCCCGGAAAGGACTTCCATGGCCACCATCGTCGCGGTCGTCGCCTCGACGCATCATCCGTTCTACTACCGTGCCAGCACGTCGACGGGCGCGGACCGGCCGCCGTTCGCCGACGAGTGGACGCGCAAGATCCTCGCCTTCCGGGAGACGCTGACGCGCGCCAATCCGGACGTGCTCGTCATGGTCGGATCTGATCACTTCCATCAGCTGTGGCTCGACAACATGCCGCAGTTCCTGGTCGGCAAGGCGCCGTTCTACGACGCGAACTGGTACAACGAGGAACGCGAGTTCGGGCTGCCGCGGATGACGCTCAAGGGCCACGAGGACCTGTCGTCGCACATCCTGCGCAACGGCCTCGACGAGGGCTTCGACCTGGCGTTCAGCAACGAGCTGCGGATCGACCACAGCATCACCTGCCCGATCATCACGCTGCGGCCGGAGGCGGACCTGCCGATCGTGCCGATCTACACCAACATCTTCGCGCCGCCGCTCCCCCAGCCGTCCCGCTTCGTGCAGCTGGGCTCAGCATTGAGGAAGATCATCGAGCAGTGGCCGTCACACCTGCGGGTCGCGGTGATCGGAACCGGTCACTTGTCGCTGGAGCTGGGCGGGCCACGGCAGTTCGGGCCGCACGGGCCGGACCCGGCGTTCGACGAGAAGGCGGTCGGCTGGATCGCCAACGGCGACCTCGACGGCTGCCTGCGCGAGGTGACGCTGGACAGTCTGCACTCGCCCGGCAACGCCACCCACGGGTTCATGGACTTCATGCTGATGATGGGCGTCGCCGGGGCCGGCGTGAAGGCCGACCACGTCGACACGCTCGACCTGTTCCACACGATGGAGGCGTACTTCACCTGGTACCCGTCGGGTGTGCCCGGCATTTCGGGGAGGCTCTCATGAGCAAGTACCTGCTGAACAAGTTCCTGTTCACCGTCGACCGCGACCCGGAACTCGTCGAACGCTACCGGGAGGCGCCGCGCGAGCTGGTCACCTGGTGGGAGGCGACGATGGCCAACAGCCTGCTCAACTGCCACGACGGCGAGGACAGTACGTGGCTCGCGTTCACCGACGACGAACGCGACGCGCTGATCGCCCGCGACCACGTGCGGCTGTTCGCGATGGGTGCGCACCCGTTCCTGGCGCTGACGCTGTTCATCGCCGTGTTCGAGCGCGACAACACCGAGCCGCTGGAGTACCAGAAGGCGTACGGGGCGGCCCTGTCCGGGTACACGCTCCCCTACCCGGACATCGCGACGTGATCGAGGCCGCGGTGCTGCGCGAGTGCGGCCGGCCGCCGGTGATCGAGCGGCGGCCCGCGCCGGTCGCCGCCGACGGGCAGGTCGCGATCACCGTGGCCGCCGTGCCGATCACCCCGCTCGACCTGCTGTGCGCGTCGGGGACCAGCTACTTCGGGACGCCCGCCACGCCGTACGTGCCGGGGGTGCAGGGGGTCGGCCACCTCTCCGACGGCACGGCGGTGTGGTTCGCGACGAGCGCCGGGATGCGGCCCGGCGACGGCAGCATGGCCGGGGCCGTCGCCGTCCCGGCCGGCGACGTCGTCCAGTTGCCGCCCGGTGCGCCGCTGGAGCTGGTCGCGGCCCTCGGGCTGTCCGCCGTGGCCGCCCACGAGGCGCTGCACGCGGCCGGCGACCCGGCGGGCCGCGACGTGGTGGTGCTCGGCGCGGGCGGGGTGGTCGGGCAGGCGGCGATCCAGCTGGCCCGGCTCGCCGGCGCCCGGACGGTGATCGCCGTGGCCCGCTCCGCGGAGGCTCTGGCCTGGGCCGCCGACCTCGGCGCAACCGTCACGCTGCCGCTGACCGAGGTGGACCGGCTGCCCGCGGCCGACCTGGTGATAGACCCGATCTTCGGTACCGCGGCGGCGGCCGCTCTGCGTGCTCTGCGGCCGGGCGGGACGCTGGTCAACCTGGGCTCGGCGGCCGGCGCGACGGCGCCGATCGACTCGGCGGTGCTGCGCGGCGGCTCCCTGCGCGTCGTGGGCTACACCAACAACTCGCTGACACCCGCGCGCCGGGAGGCCGTACTCACGAAGATCGCGGAGAACGCCGCGGCCGGCCGCCTTTTGGTGACCCACCGCCCGGTCCCGTTCGCCCGGGTCGCCGAGGCCTGGAACACGCCCGGCCGCACCGTCCTGACGTTCTGACCCGACCGTCTAGGCGGCGATGCTCTCGGCGTCGTGCGCCGGGCGGTACAGGTTGATCGCGTCGGGTGCCATCGGACGGCCGAACAGGTAGCCCTGCGCGTAGCGGTACCCGAGCCGGTGCAGCTCGGCGGCCTGCTCAGCGGTCTCCACGCCCTCGGCTACCGCCCGCAGCCGCATCCCGTCGGCGATGGTGAGCAGCGCGGCCACGATGACCGCCTGCTCACCGCCCTCGGTGACGTCGTCGACGAACGACTTGTCGACCTTCAGAATGTCGGCCGGGCAGGTACGCAACAGGCCGAGCGACGAGTGGCCGGTGCCGAAATCGTCGAGCGCGATCTTCACGCCCAGCGCGGCGATCGCTTTCAGCTCGTCGAGCGCCGTACCACCGTCGAACACCGCCGTCTCGGTCACCTCCACGGTCAGCAGGCCCGGCGCCAGCCCGGTGCGCCGCAGCACCGCGTCGACCTCCCCGGCGAACCCGGCCTCGCGCAGCTGGCGGGCCGACACGTTGACGGTCACCGTCCGGGGCGCGGCGTCACCTAGTTCCTCCTGCCAGCGCGCCGCCTGACGGCACGCCTCCTCCAGGATCCAGGCGCCGAGCGGCACGATCAGCCCGGTCCGCTCGGCCGCCGGGATGAACGCGCCGGGCCCGACCGGGCCGCGGTCCGGATGCGTCCACCGGACCAGCGCCTCCACCCCGAACAGCTCGCCGCCGGGCAGGCAGACGATCGGCTGGTACAGCAGGTGAAGCTGGTCGGTGTCGAGCGCGCTGCGCAGATCGGCGGCCACCCGGGACTGCTCGGCGGTCCGCTGGTCCATCCGGTCGTCATAGACCACGTGCCGGCCCTTGCCCTGGCTCTTCGCCTCGTACATCGCCACGTCGGCGCGGCGCAGCAGCTCGTCGGCGGTGTCACCGGCCTGTGCCGGGGCCAGACCGATGCTCGCCTCGACGACCAGCTCGTGGCCGCCCGCGTGCAGAGGGCGGCGCAGGTCGGCGGCGATCGTGGCGAGCGCCGCCGTGTGGTCGCCGCGCAGCAGCAGGGCGTACTCGTCGCCGCCGAGGCGGGCCACGACACAGCCGGCCGGCAGCCGCTCCGAGACCCGCTCGCCGACGGCCGCGAGCAGCGCGTCGCCGACCGGGTGCCCGAGGTCGTCGTTGATCGCCTTGAAGTCGTCCAGGTCGATCAGAGCGACCGTGACGTCCGACGGGTCCGTGGCCAGCGCCGCGGTGATCTCGGCGACGATCACGGTACGGTTCGCGAGGCCGGTCAGACCGTCGTGACCGGCCCGGTACGCCAGCTCGCTCTGGCGCGCGTCGAGGTCGTCGAGCAGCCGCGCGTTGTCCCGCAGCGCCACCACCTGCCGTGTCGCGACCAGCAGTGTGACCACGACCGAACCGGTCGCCACCGCCGTCAGGTCGGCGGCACCGCCCGACGCGCCGTACATCAGCAGCGCGGCGGTGGCCAGGACCGCCGTGTACGGCATGATGCTCGGCCGCCGGGACAGCGGCCGCTCCGCCGGGCGCCCGGCCAGAGCCGCCCGCAGCTGACGGTCCGCCGCCAGGCAGACCAGCAGGCTCGTGGTCGGCAGCAGCACATGCCCGGTGTTCAGATAGGGCCGCTCGGCCAGCAGCGGCGCCATCGCCCCGCCGATCGCGCCGACCGCACCGGTCAGCCCGAGGATGTGCAGCGCACGGCGGTCGATCGGACCGGTGCCGGTGAACGACAACTTGACGAAGGCCAGCATGCCGATCCCCGCCGCGGCTCCCAGGACCACCACCGAGGCGGCACCGGCCGCGCTGCCGTGGGTCCAGCTCTCCCAGCGGGGCAGCACCAGATGCCAGCTGAAGGTCAGCACCATCACCACCATGGTGGCGACGTCCAGGCCGAAGCGGGTCCACTCCATCCGGGTGCGCCTCGCGCCGGGGATCCGCAGCAGGCCGAGCAGCATCAGCAGCAGGCCGCCGACGTACAGGGCCGCGCTGAGCGGACCGATCTGCTGGCCGGGCAGTTCGCCGCTGTAGAAGTCACGGGCGGCGGACGCCGAGGCCAGGCCCATCCCGACCATGCCGGCCGAGACGTACCGCCAGAAGGTGTGGCCGTCGGCCCCGGCGCGCCAGGAGATCACGATCGCGAGCGGGACGGCGAACAGCAGCAGCGCCCAGCCGGCCGCCGGCGGGGTGGGCCGGAACAGGCCGATCAGGAACCACACCCACGCGACCGCGTCCACGGCGATGGCCGCGGTCAGCAGGCGCGTGAGCCGCCACGGGGGGACGACAGCCTCCTTCTCCACGATCACCTCATCGGCCGCGCAGGCGTGTCAATGAGAATCACCGGCCGAAAGACGTCAGAGCAGCGTCGCGAGACGGCCGAGGACCGGACGGGCCTCCAGGTGCAGGCGCGCGACGTTGACGCCACCGTCCCCGACCACGGCCAGCAGCGCCAGCTCGCCGACGGCGTAGACCACGAGGCAGCCGTCCCGGTTGCGGATCGTCACCTCCTGGAACGCTCCCTGGCCCAGCGCCCCGCCGCAGGTGCGGCTGATGCCGTGGGCGGCCGCCGCCATCGCGGCCACGTCGTGCGGCTCTCCGGACGACCGCGAATCGTGCAGGATCAGCAGCCCGTCGACCCCGGCGATGATGCAGCCGGTGACGCCGACCACCTGATGCCGCAGGCCGGCGAGTTCCATGCGTAACGCCCGCCGCGGGTCCGCGGCCGCGTCGAACCGGACCGCCACGGGCTCCGGAACGGCGTGCCGCGGGGCCAGCCGGCTCGGCAGGCCGCCGTTGGGGCTGGTCATACGTCCAGGTCCGCCTCGATCTTGCGCAGCTGATGGCGGGCCAGGCCGAGATTGGCGCGGCTCTTGTTCAGCGCCAGGTAGAGGAAGAGGGCGTCGCCGGTGGTGCGGGAGCGGAGCAGCCGGATCAGGTGGTACTGCGAGTCGAGGGTGATCAGGATGTCCTCGATGCCGTCGCGCAGGCCCAGCAGCTCGAGGGCCCGGATCTTGGCGCGCACCACGTCGGTGTTGGCGGCCGCGGCGACGGTCATGTCCATGACGCCGTCACCGCCGAGATAACCGAGGGTGAGCCCGCTGGTGTAGTCGACGAGCGCGACGCCGATGGCGCCTTCAAGGCCCATGCACTCCTTGAGAGCGGTTTCGATGTTCGCCACGAATCCTCCAGGTCGAGTGCGCGGGTAGGCGCGCCGGTCGCGTGCCGGACGCCGGGAGGGCCAACCCTGGCACAGGGAACTTGCTCCGGGGAACAACTGAGCTCGAGGCCGACCTTAAGATCGTTTCAACCAGCACCGTTCGGCTCGAATCCGGCTCGGCCGTCCGGACCGTCTCAGATGGCGGAAAGCCCCAGCGACACCGCAAACCCGGCAACCACGAAAGGCCCGGTCAAAACCCCTTCCACCTCGTACGCCTCCGGCAGCAGCGTGTTCGACAGCATCGCCAGCAGCGCGCCGGCGGCGAACGCCTGCACCAGAGCACCGGTGAGATCATGCGCCGGATCGAGCAGAGCGTAACCGGCCATCGCCGACAGCCCGGACACCAGCACCACGGCCGACCACATGAGCAGCACCCGGCCCTGCGGCCACCTCGCCTCACGCAGCCCGCTGGAGGAGGCCATCCCCTCGGGCAGGTTCGAGAGCACGATCCCGGCCAGCAGGGCGATACTGACCTGCCCCTGCAGGACCGTCAGGCCGAGCACGAACGATTCGGGGATCCCGTCGAGCACCGACCCGAGCACGATGGCCAGCGGCGAACCCGACGCCTGCGCGCCCTCGGAGTCCTTACGCTCGCCACCGCCGCGCCGGCTCAGCAGCCAGTCACCGAGCGTGAAGGCTCCGGCACCGATGAGCACGAACAGCGCGACCCCGGCAACCGACCGCGTCTTGAGCGCCTCGTCGATGAGCTCGAACGACACCGACCCCAGCAGCAGGCCGGCGCCGAGCGCCATCACCGTGGCGATCAGGCGCCGGCCCGGCCGCAACCGGAACGCGACGAGAGCGCCGACGAGCAGCGCCGACGCGCTGACCGCGCCCCACAGGAACGCCTCCCCCACGCAGGTCGCCCCCTCCATCGCGGACCTCGGTTGCGGGCTCCAACCCGGTTCGAGCCCTCGGTGCAGCCTGGTTCGAGCCCTCGGTGCAGCCTGGTTCGAGGCCCCGGTCCACGCCTCACCCGTGGCGGATGGGCGTGTAGGGTCGTCGTCAGCGTCGCGTGCCGGTGGCAGACCGTGTCAGGCATGGAGGCGCCGAACCGAAGGAGACCGGCGTTGTCGTCGTACCCTTCGTCATCGCGTGTCTGAGCGCGAGACGACCAGGCTGGTGGCCTGGAGCAATGAGATGCGCACGGTGCACCGGCGCCTGCGCGAGGCCCTGAGCCTCGTCCGCGATTCCCTCGACTCCCTGGACTCCCCTGGCTCTCCCGACTCCCTGGACTCCCCGGGTTCCCCCGACTCCCTGGACTCCCCGGGCTCCTCAGATCCCGTCGACTCCCCGGGTCGCATCGAGCCCGGCGCCTTTCCGGCTCGCCTCCCCTCCCTCGACGAGGCGATGGCCGACCTGCTGCTCTACTGCCGTGGATTCTGCGCGGCGCTGGACGGCCATCATCGCGGCGAGGACCAGACGCTGTTCCCGGCCATCGCAGCCGCTCACCCGGAGTTACGCCCGGTGCTGCGCAAACTGGAACAGGACCACTCCATGATCGGCTACCTGCTCGGCGGCCTGGACGCCGCCGTCTCGCGGGCCGCCGGCCCCGGCGAGCTGAGGCGCCACCTGGAGGGCATCTCCGCGATCATGGAGAACCATTTCCGGTACGAGGAACGACAGCTCCTGACGGTGCTGGAGTCCCTCACCCTGACCGCCGACCCGTCCGACGCCCTCGGCCCGCTGTAACCGACGTCTCCCTTGCGTGGTGACCTACGGCTCGCGGGTGGGCACAGATCACCACGCGACAACGGCGCACGGCCTGCGTGGTGACCTGCGGCTTGTGGGCGGGCACAGATCACCACGCGACAACGGCGCACGGCCTGCGTGGTGACCTGCGGCTTGTGGGCGGGCACAGATCACCACGCGACAACGGCGCACGGCCTGCGTGGTGACCTGCGGCTTGTGGGCGGGCACAGATCACCACGCGACAACGGCGCACGGCCTGCGTGGTGACCTGCGGCTTGTGGGCGGGCACAGATCACCACGCGACAACGGCGCACGGCCTGCGTGGTGACCTGCGGCTTGTGGGCGGGCACAGATCACCACGCGACAACGCGGCACAGCCTCCGTGGCGACCTGCGGCTTGTGGGCGGGCACAGATCACCACGCGACAACGCGGCACAGCCTCCGTGGCGACCTGCGGCTTGTGGGCGGGCACAGATCACCACGCGACAACGTGGCGCGGTCTGCGTGGTGACCTGCGGCCTGTGGGTGGGCGTAGATCACCACGCGACAACGCGGCACGGCCTCCGTGGTGAACTGCGGCTCCCGGGCGGGCACAGATCACCACGCGGAGGTGGGGCGGGCGGCGGCTACCAGGCGACGGGCCCGTGGCGGTCGACGAAGGTGCCGGTCGGGCCGTCGGGGCCGATCGTGGCCATGCGCACGAGGATCTCGGCGCCCTCCTCGACGGTCTGCGGGCCGGCGTGACCGTTCATGTCGGTGGCGGTGTAACCGGGGTCGACCGCGTTGAAGCGGATCGCCGGGAACGCCGTGGCGTACTGCGCCGTGACCATGACCAGGGCGGTCTTCGACGAGTTGTAGTCCAGGGCGACCACCCGCGACTCCGCCCGTGAGGGGTCGGCACAGAGCGCGATCGAGCCGAGCCCGCTGCTCACGTTGACCACGACCGGGGACGCGCTGGCACGCAGCAGCGGCAGGAACGCGTTCGTCACCCGTACCGGACCGAAGAGGTTGGTGTTGAAGGTGTTGATCAGATCGTCGCCGGTCAGCTCGCCGATGCGTTCGCCGAGCTTGCCGGCGCCGAGGATGCCGGCGTTGTTGACCAGGACGTCGAGGCCGCCGCTGTCGGCGCGGACGAACTCGGCCGCGGCCGCCACGGAGGCGTCGTCGGCGACGTCGAGCTGCACGAACCGGGCGCCGAGCTTGTCGGCGGCGACCCGGCCGCGGTCGGCGTCACGCGCCGCGGCGTAGACGGTGTGCCCGGCGGCGACGAGCTGGCGGGCGGTCTCGAACCCGAGACCCTTGTTGGCTCCGGTGATCAGGGTGATCGTCATGCCGTTCATCGAACGGCTGCCGGGCGTGCGCAGACAGTGCCCCCCTCAGCCAGTGGACTGGCAGTACCAGGCTGTCCGGCCGCGACGCGGTGATACTTGCCGGGTGAGCGGAGAACTGGGCAGGGCCCTGCGCGGCTGGCGTGACCGGACGACACCCGAGTCGGCCGGGGTGCCGTCCGGTGGGGTGCGCCGGGCCGCCGGGCTGCGGCGTGAGGAGCTGGCGCAGCTCGCCGGACTGTCGGTGGACTATGTGGTGCGGCTGGAGCAGGGCCGGGCCGTGTCGCCGTCGCCGCAGGTGCTGTCGGCGCTGGCCCGGGCGTTGCGGCTGTCGCCGGCCGAGTGCGAGCACCTCTACGTCCTGGCCGGTCAGGCGGTGCCCGGGCCGGAACGGATCTCCCAGCAGATCCCGGCCGGTGTGCGGCGGCTGCTCGACCAGCTGGACGGTGCGGCGCTCACCGTCTGTGACGCCGCGTGGAACATCATCCTGATGAACCCGCTGGCCGCGGCCCTGGTCGGGGACCTGTCCGCGACGCGGGGCCGGGAGCGCAACATCGCGTGGCGCGAGTTCACCGGCATGCCGAGCCGGATGCAGTGCACGGACGAGCAGAACCGGGTGTTCCGGGCCGCCCTGGTCACCGATCTGCGGGCGGCCGCGGCGCGGTATGCGGCCGATACCGGGCTGCGTTCCCTGATCACGGACCTGCGCGGGAGCGACCCGGACTTCCGGCGGCTCTGGGAGAGCGGCGTAGTCGGTGTTCACGAGTCCGGCGGCAAGACCGTCCGCCATCCGGAGGTCGGCACGTTCGGTGTCGACTGTGACGTGCTCATGGCGCCGGGCAGCGACGTGCGGATCGTCGCGTACACGGCGCCGGCCGGCAGTGACGCGGCGGATCGGCTGAAGCTGCTCACCGTGATCGGCACGCAGAGCCTCAGCGCGGGGGCGTGAGGCATCACTTCGGGAGGAGGCGAGCGGGTACCCGGCCGACGTGGACGAAGGCCGCCGCCCCTCAGGCGCTGGTCGTCGCCGGCTGACCCGGTGAGGTCACGCCGGCCCGGCTGATCCGGCCGCAGATGTAGAGCAGCAGGATCGCCAGGGCCACCTCGAGACCCAGCCCGGTGCCCACGCTCAGCGCGTCGCGTACCGAGAAATGATCGAAATGCCGGACGTGGAAGGTGAAGTGGGTGGCCGCGTAGATCAGGTAGCCGATCAGCGCTGACCGCACCACCCGGTCGTCCATCACCTTCGCCGCGTAGAAGAGCATGGCGGTGAGTGCGAGGCCGAGGCCGCCGACATCGGAGACCAGGTGCTCGTTGTACGGCGGATCGAGTCGCACGGTCGGGAAGTCGTCGTAGAACGAGCGGGGGAACACGTACTGCCAGACGGACACGACGGTCTGCAGTGCGGCCAGCAACAGCAGGCCGCCCCGCAGCTGCTTCCGCGCGGTTTCGAGATTCATGACGCAGGGACGAGCGGGCACCTCCGAACGTGACAGCCGGCCGGGCGCGGTGGACGCGATGGCGCAGAATCGGAGTCTCCACGGACTGAGGAGACTCGATGGGTCGTACGCTGCGGTGGGTCGTTCCTCTTGTCGTCGTGGTGGCTCTGATCGGCTGGTGGGCGTCGTACTCGGCCACGATCGTCGTCTGGGAGTCGCGGAAGCTGATCCCGTGGGTGGTGGCGGCCCTGCTGATCGTGGTGCTGGCCGCCGCACCGCACCTGGTCACCGCCCCGTGGCGGGAACGCGGTGCACATTCGTCCGGCGGTGCGGTGCTCCTCTCCTGGGTCGGCGTGGTGGCCGGGGTGGTGCTGGGGATCGGCTGGCAGTTCTACGACTCGTACCTGCGTGACCGCGACTACGCCTCCGCCATGACCGTGGTCGACGATCCGGTGCCCGGCTTCTCGGCCCGCGCGCCCTACCTGGTCGGACAGGCGCAGGCGGCGCCGAACCTCGGTGACGTCACCGGGGAGATCTTCGACATCACGTATCTGCCGGACGCCGACCGGTTCGGCACGCTGGTGGAGCGGCGCGGCTGGCTTGCCGGGTACGAGGTGGGGCTGGTCCAGGAGGTGCCGCTGGGCAGCAACAGCCGAGGCTCGCAGCGATGCGCGTTCGACCTGGAGAAGGCGGACGCGCGGATCGGCGGGTGGTTCGGTCACAACCTCGGCCGGAAGATCTCGAACGTGCAGCGGGGGGTCCGGTTCGATGACCGGGACGTCTACGTGTACTGCTCGGGCGAGACCCCGATCGTGGTGGTGCCACTCAAACGGCAGGTCGGGGTGCTGACGGTGACCGAGCGGCCGGCCGGCGTGGCACTGTACGACGGCCGCACCGGAAAGCTGACGATCACCACCGACACGGCGTCGATCCCGGGGCCGACCTATCCGATCAGCCTGGCCGCCCGGCAGCGTGAGGGCACGGCCGCGGTCGGCGGGTTCGCCGACTGGTGGTTCGAGCGGGGTGGCTGGGACGCCTCCGACGACGGCGCCAACGACGGCAACGACTCCGAGTTCACGCTGCGGTACACCGACGGGACGAACAGCGCGTACGTCACTCCGCTCACCCCGCAGGGCGAGGCGAGCTCGGTGGTGGCGGTGTCGACCGTACCGACCCGGCACACCGGCTCCGGCCTGGCGCCGATGACCGTGCACCGGCTGGACCCGACATGGTCGTCGCCGGAGGCGATCGTGCAGCTCATCAAGGCCGAGTACCGGGACGTCTGCTGCTACAACGAGGACCGGGTGTTCGAGGTCGTGCCGACCGGCGGCACCACGTGGACCGCCACGGTCGGCAGCGAGCAGAGCATCCGCTACCGCGTGGAGGGCCGCGGGCAGGTCGGCGGCCGGGAGGCGACGTGTCTCAAGACCGCCGACGGTGTGCTGATCCGCTGCGCGTACGCGGCGCCCGGCTCCCCCGAGGAGCAGGAGCTCAAGCGCCTGGAGCAGGAGAAACAGCGGCAGGAGCAGAGCGACGCCGGTCAGGCGGCCGGTGACCTCGCCAAGTACACCGACGAGCAGCTGGCCGAGCTGCACAGCCGGGTGACCGAGGAGGTCAACCGCCGCCTCACGAACCGGTGACGCGGCGCGTCCTCGTCATGTACCTCAGCAGGGGCAGGTAGACCCGTACCGAATCGGCGATGCCGCTGAAGTTCGACGCCGCGTTGCCGTCGAGGTAGCGCACCGGGATCGGCACCTGCTCGATGGGCAGCTCCGAGGACGCCGCGTCGAGCAGCATGTTCATCTCGTACTCGAAACCGTCGCCGGGGATCGCGCACAGCCGATCGAGCAGGCCGGCGGGCAATCCGCGCAGCCCGGTCTGGGTGTCGTCGACGTCGCGGCCGGTCGCGGCCCGGAAGATCCAGCGGGTCAGGGTGTTCCCGAACCGGCTGCGCGGCGGCATCTGTTCGGTGTCGCGGATGCCGAGCACGACGTGACCTGAGTCGAGGCGTTCGGCCACGAGCCGGATGTCGGCGGCCCGGTGCTGGCCGTCGGTGTCGGCGCAGACGACGTCGAAGCCGGTAAACGTGTCCCGGACGTGTTCGAACCCGGTCTTGAGCGCGGCGCCCTTGCCCAGGTTCGCGGGGTGGCGCAGGACGGTGCAGCCGAGGGTCTCGGCCGCTCGCAGCTGCTGGCAGGCGGGGTCGTTGCCGTCGTCAACGATGACGATCTGCGAGGCCGCCGGCACCTCGGACAGCAGATCGACGACGAGTTCGGTGAGCCGGGGTCCGGGGTTGTACACCGGTAGCAGGACGATGGTTCTCGAGTACGGGTGCACCTGTCGCACGTCTTCTCCTGTACAGCCGCCATGGTTGGGGAGCTGCTACCCCATCGGCTGCTCCAGCTCACCTTTCCGCCCGGAAATCACCTTTCGCAGCTGATGATGGTGTCGTCGCCCGAGATCACGCACCGGTCGCCGAGCGTGACGTGGTCGCCGCCGTCGAGCAGGTCGGCGTCGACGTCGTAGTCGCCGATCTCGTCGTCGCCGGCCTCACCGTGGATGCTGTCCCGGCCGTCGAGCCCGATCAGGACGTCGTTCCCGGCGCCGCCGTGGATCACGTCGTCGCCCGGGCCCGCGTCGATCCGGTTGGCCGACGCGTTGCCGGTGAGCCGGTCGCCGGCCTGCCCGCCGCTGATGTTCTCGACGTCGGCGCCGACGGTGTCACGTTCGCCGGCCTGACCGTCGTCACCGGGCTGTCCGTCGAGGTCGACGACGACCGGGGTGACGTAGGTGGCGTACACCACGAAGTCGGTCCCCGGCCCACCGCGCATCACGTCGGCCGACAGCGCGCCCAGACCCGGATCGTCGCCGCGCAGCGAGTCGTCGCCGGACCCGCCGTCGAGCAGGTCGGCGCCGAGCTCCCCGACCAGGTGGTCGCCGCCGCCGTATCCGAGAAGGGTGTCGTTGCCGGGGCCACCGCGCAGGAAGTCCTGCCGGGACGTGCCGGAGAGACGGTCGCCGGCCGAGCCGCCGATCAGCGCCTCGATGTCGTTCTTGAGGGTGTCGCGCTCGCCGCGGCGGCCGTCGTCGCCGGTGACGCCGTCGGCGTCGGCGGTCACCGGCGTGGCGGCGCTGGTGTAGTCGGCCACGTCGATGCCGGGACCACCCCACAGGACGTCGCGGTCGGTGCTCGCGACGCGGCCACCGGGGGCGCGCAGCCAGTCGTCGCCGGCGCCGCCGAGAAGGCGGTCGTCGCCGGGCCCGCCGTCGAGCTGGTCGTCGCCACCGGCCCCGTGGAGCCGGTCCCGGCCGCCGCCACCGCGCAGCGTGTCGGCCTCCGGCCCGCCGATGATCGTGTCGCTGCCGGTGCCGCCGTCGGCGGTCAGGGGCAGACCGCTGCGGTTGACGATCGAGTCGGCCCGGTCGCCGGTGACGACCCTGAGTCCGCCGGGTGTGGCCGCCGTCCGGCAGATCACCCTGGTGCGGTCGCCGCGGACGGCCGTGCAGCCGGCGCCGGCTCGCACCGGGACCCGGTCGTCGACCGTGACGGTGCCGCCGGAGCGGGTCACCACGACCCGGTTCCTGGCGTCCTTGGCTGCGGTGTAGACGACGTCCGCGCCGGACACCCGGGCGGTTCCGGAACCGGTTGCCTCCGCGGGCGCGGCCACGAACAGAGCGCCGAGCACGGCGCAGAGGACTGTTCCGATTCCGGTGGACGGTCGCATCCGGACAGGGAAACACGTCGATACCAAGTCCGTGACCAGGGAGTCGATCATGCGACAGAAATCCTTACTGTTAGGTTAGCCATGCCTTACCTGCTACGAAGTGGAGTTCCCCCGCCATGCGCGCAACCCGATTCCTCGCCGGAATCGTCGCCCTCACCACCGCCCTGGCGCTGAGCGCCTGCGGTGACTCCGCTGACGAGACCGCCCCCGCCACGTCGGGCTCTGCCGCCGCGGCGTTCCCGGTCACCATCACCCACGCGTTCGGCAGCACCACCATCGAGAAGAAGCCCGAGCGGGTCGCCACCGTGAACTGGGCCAACCACGAGGTGCCGCTCGCGCTCGGGATCGTGCCGGTCGGCTACGCCAAGGCCAACTTCGGCGACGAGGACGGCGACGGCCTGCTGCCCTGGGACGCCGCGAAGCTCAAGGAGCTCGGCGGGCAGACGCCGGTGCTGTTCGACGAGACCGACGGCATCGACTTCGAGGGCGTCGCGAACACCAAGCCGGACGTCATCCTGGCCGCCTACTCCGGCCTGACCCAGCAGGACTACGACACCCTCAGCAAGATCGCGCCGGTCGTCGCGTACCCGAAGTCGGCGTGGGCGACCTCGTGGCGCGACAGCATCACGATCGAGAGCAAGGCGCTCGGCCTGGCGGCCGAGGGTGACAAGCTGATCGCCACCATCGAGAAGCAGATGAAGGACGAGGCCGCGCGTTACCCGAAGCTGGCCGGCAAGTCGGTGATGTTCCTGACCCACATCGACCCGGCCGACCTGAGCAAGGTGAGCTTCTACACCACCCACGACACCCGGGCGCAGTTCTTCACCGACCTCGGCATGAAGCACCCCGCCAGCATCGAGAAGGCATCTGCCGCCACGCAGGAATTCAGCCTGACGCAGAGCGCCGAGCAGGTGCAGAACCTCAGCGACGTGGACATCATCGTGACCTACGGTGACGCCGAGGGCACCACCCTGGCCACGCTGCAGAAGGACCCGCTGCTGTCGAAGATCCCGGCGATCGCCCGCGGCTCGTTCGTCTCACTGCCCGGCAGCACCCCGGTGGCCACCGCCGCCAACCCGACGCCGCTGGCCGTCTCGTTCGTGCTCAAGGACTACGTCGACCTGCTCGGCAAGGCCGCCGACAAGCTCTGATGACGCGACTGGAAACTCCGTCCGGGCCGGACGTCGCCGCTCTGCGACGCCCGGCCCGGGTGCGCCTGGCCTGGCTGCTGCTCGTGGTGGCGGTCCTGGTCGCCGTGATGCTGGCCTCCGTGGCCTTCGGGTCCCGGGTGGTCGGCTGGTCCGACATCGTCGCCGCGTTCGGTGGCACCGACGAGACCCTCGACCAGGCGGCGGTCGTCAAACGCATCCCGCGTACGGTCCTCGCCGCGCTCGTGGGCGCGGCCCTCGCCCTGTCCGGGGCGGTCATGCAGGGCGTCACCCGCAATCCGCTGGCCGACCCGGGCATCCTCGGCGTGAACATGGGCGCCATGCTCGCGATCGCGGTCGCCATGGTGACCGTCGGGCTGTCCACCGCCACCGAGTACATCTGGGTCGCCATCGCGGGCGCCGCCCTGTCGGCCGTGTTCGTCTACGGGGTCGGCTCGCTGGGCCGTGGCGGCGCCACCCCGCTCAAGATCGCCCTGGCCGGTGCGGCCACCTCCGCGGCGCTGGCGTCGCTGGTCGTGGCCGTGGTGCTGCCTCGCGGCGACATCGCCGAGAACTTCCAGTCCTGGCAGGTCGGCGGAGTCGGCGGGGCCGGGTGGGAGAGCATCGGTCACGTCCTGCCGTTCCTGATCGGCGGCCTGGTCGTCTGCCTGCTCTGCGCCCGGTCGCTGAACTCCCTGGCGCTCGGTGACGAGCTGGCCGCCGGCCTGGGCGAACGCGTCGTCCTGGTCCGCGCCGCCGCGGCCCTCGGCGCCGTGGTGCTGTGCGGGGCGGCCACCGCGGTCGCCGGGCCGATCGCGTTCGTCGGCCTGATCGTCCCGCACATGTGCCGGCTGCTCGTGGGCCTCGACCACCGATGGCTGCTGCCGTTCGTCACCCTCACCGGTGCGGCGCTGCTGACCTTCGCCGACGTCGTCGGCCGGGTGGTGAACCGGCCCGACGAGATCGAGGCCGGCATCATCACGGCCCTGATCGGCGCACCGTTCTTCATCTACATCGTCCGCCGCCAGAAAGTACGGGAGCTGTGAGCACCACGACCCTCGAGGCCGTCACCCGCGGACGGGTCCGGCGGGGCCGGCGGCGAAGGGCCGTGCTGACCGTCCTCACGGTGGCCGTCGCCGCGGTCTTCGCCGTCTCGCTGATGTTCGGGCAGACCTACTACCCGCCCGACGACGTGCTGCGGGTGATCCTGGGTGAGACCGTGCCCGGTGCCTCGTTCACCGTCGGTGACCTGCGACTGCCCCGCGCGGTGCTGGCCCTGGTGACCGGCGTCTGCTTCGGCCTGGGCGGCGTCACCTTCCAGACCATGCTGCGCAATCCGCTGGCCAGTCCGGACATCATCGGGATCAGCTCGGCGGCGAGCGCCGCCGCCGCGTTCGCGATCATCGTGCTGAGCCTGGACGAGACCGGCGTGTCGGTGTTCGCCATCGTGGCGGCGCTCGGGATCGCAATGGTCATCTACCTGCTGTCGTTCAAGGACGGCGTGGCCGGTACGCGACTCGTGCTGATCGGCATCGGCATCGCGGCGATGCTGAACAGCGCCACGTCGTACGTCCTGAACCAGGCCGGGCAGTGGGATCTGCAGGCCGCGACCCGCTGGCTCAACGGCAGCCTGAACGGTTCGACCTGGGACGAGACCGTTCCGGTGCTGCTGGCGCTGGTGGTGTTCGGGCCGGTGCTGCTGGCGCGGGCCCGTGACCTGACGATGCTTCAGCTCGGCGACGACACCGCGGCCGCCCTCGGTACGCGGCTGGAGCGTACCCGCCTCGTGTCGATCGTCGCGGCGGTCGGGCTGATCGCGTTCGCCACCTCGGCCACCGGGCCGATCGCGTTCGTGGCATTCCTGGCCGGGCCGATCGCCGCGCGCCTGGTCGGGCCGGGCGGGTCGCTGCTGGTGCCGTCGGCGCTGGCCGGGTCGCTGCTGGTGCTGGTGGCGGACTTCCTGGGCCAGTTCGCCTTCGGCACCCGCTTCCCGGTCGGTGTCGTGACCGGCGCGCTCGGCGCCCCGTACCTCATCTTCCTTCTCGTCCGCACCAACCGCGCCGGAGGCTCCCTGTGACCAGCAACCACACGCCGGCGGCTTCGGGAGCGACGGCCGGCGCCCACACGCCGGCGGCTTCGGGAGCGACGGCCGGCACCCACACGCCGGCGGCTTCGGGAGGGACCGCCGGCACCCACACCCTGAGCGTGGAGAAGCTGACCGTCGGCTATGCCGACCGGACGGTCATCGAGTCGCTCGACCTGCTCGTGCCGCCCGGCCGGATCACCGCGATCGTCGGCGCCAACGCGTGCGGCAAGTCGACACTGCTGCGGTCGATGTCGCGGCTGCTGACGCCCCGGGCCGGGCACGTGCTGCTGGACGGGCGCGAGGTGCACCGGATGCCGGCCAAGGAGCTGGCCCGCACGCTCGGACTGCTGCCGCAGTCGCCGATCGCGCCGGAGGGCATCACCGTCGCCGACCTGGTCGGCCGGGGCCGCAACCCGCATCAGCGGCTGCTGTCACGGTGGAGCGCCGCCGACGACCGCGCCGTGGCGGCGGCGCTGGACGCCACCCACACCGCCGACCTGGCCGAACGTTCGGTGGACGAGCTGTCCGGCGGGCAGCGGCAGCGCGTGTGGATCGCGATGGCGCTCGCTCAGCAGACCGACGTGCTGCTGCTCGACGAGCCGACCACGTTCCTCGACGTGAGCCACCAGGTCGAGGTGCTCGATCTGCTCACCGACCTGAACGCGAACCATGGCACGACGATCGTGATGGTGCTGCACGATCTCAACATGGCGGCCCGGTACGCCGATCATCTGATCGCGCTGGCCGACGGCGGTCTGCACGCGGCCGGGGATCCCGCCGCGGTGCTGACCGAGGACTGCGTGCGCGCCGTTTTCGGCCTGGACAGTCAGGTCATCACCGATCCGGTGTCGGGCAGACCGCTGATGCTGCCGATCGGCCGCCATCACGTGCGTACGCCCGCCGGGGCTTGAGGAAGTTCCGGAACGGCGCCGACTTTCGACCTCCTTCGATGTGTTGTAACGTCCGCCGGGAGCGCTCCCACCGTTCCCCCGAAGGAGCTTTCCATGCGCCGTCCCCTACGCGCCCTGCTCGCGGCCGGCCTCGCGGCCGCGGCCGGGCTCACCGCACTCACCCTCGCCGGACCAGCGCAGGCCGACACCCGGATCTGTGAGCAGTACGGCTCCACCACCATCGGCGGCCGGTACGTCGTGATGAACAACCGCTGGGGCACCACCGCCGAGCAGTGCATCAACGTCACCAGCACCGGGTTCAGCATCACCAGCCAGCAGGGTGTCGGCAGCACCAGTGGCGCGCCGGTGTCGTACCCGGCCGTCTACTTCGGCTGCCACTACACCAACTGCTCCCCCGGCACGAACCTGCCGATCCAGGTCAGCGCGATCAGCAGCGCGACGAGCAGCATCAACTACAACTTCGTCTCCGGGGCGACCTACAACGCGTCGTACGACATCTGGCTCGATCCGTCGCCCAAGCGTGACGGGGTCAACGCCCAGGAGATCATGATCTGGTTCAACCGGCAGGGTTCGATCCAGCCGATCGGCTCACGGGTCGGTTCGGCCACGATCGGCGGCCGCACCTGGGAGGTGTGGCAGGGCAGCAATGGCTCCAACGCGGTGGTGTCCTACGTGGCGCCCTCGGCGATCAGCAGCTGGAGCTTCAGCGTGCTGGACTTCATCAACGACGTGAAGAACCGTGGCGCGATCACGAACTCGTGGTACCTGACCAGCATCCAGGCCGGGTTCGAGCCGTGGATCGGCGGCGCGGGACTGGGCGTCAACAGCTTCAGCGCGACCGTCAACGGCGGTGGCAGTCCGTCGAGCCCGCCGCCGTCCAACCCGCCGCCGTCCAGCCCGGCTCCGGGTGGCTCGGCGTGCCGGGTCACCTACGCCACCAACGTCTGGAACACCGGCTTCACCGCCGACGTGAAGGTCGCCAACACCGGCGGCAGCGCGATCAACGGCTGGACGCTGGGCTTCACGCTGCCTTCCGGGCAGTCGATCACCGGCTCGTGGAACGCCGCGCTGACCGGCACGTCCGGGGCGATCACGGCCCGCAACGCCGCGCACAACGGGGGCATCCCGGCCGGCGGCAGCACGTCGTTCGGGTTCCAGGGCTCCTACAGCGGGTCGTTCGCCGCGCCGTCGGCGTTCACCCTCAACGGCACCGCCTGCACCCGGGGCTGACGGTCTTCACCGGGCCGCTCCTGAGCGGCCCGGTGACGATCACTTGCCGTAGCGGTCGAACGGGACGGTCCAGTCGCCGAGGCCGTTCCAGATCGGCAGCTTCCGCGGGCTGTTCGTCACGTCGACGATGTCGCCGAGGATGAAGTTGTCGTACACCCACTTGGCGTCGCTGGTGCTCAGGTTGATGCAGCCGTGCGACAGGTTGGCCCGGCCGAGCGAACCGTTCCACGGGGCGGCGTGCAGGAACTCGCCCGAGTACGAGATGCGCGTGCAGTACTCGATGTTCTCCGAGACGTAGTAGTTCGGGTCGTTCGGGTCGCTGACGCCGTAACTGGCCGAGCTCATCGTGTGACGCCGCTTCTTCTCCAGCACCAGGTGCGGGCCGCCGGCCGTCCAGTAGTTGATGTACTCGCCGTTCGCGCCGGTGGTGCCGCCGCCCTTGCCGAGGCTGCTCTTCATCGTGCGTACGAGCTTGCCGTTGATGTAGACCTTGGTCATGTGCGTCCGGTTGTCGCTGATCGCGATCAGCTGACGGTCGACCTTGAAGCTCGCCGAGGCGTTCCTCGCGCCGTACACCGTCTTGCCGAGCTTCACACCGAAGGCCTTGACGCTCACCTTGACCTGCGTGCCGGCCGCCCAGTACTTCGCGGGCCGCCAGTGCACGGTCCTGTCGTCCTTCCAGAAGAACTTGCCGGCGACGGAAGGCGACGTGGTGATCTCGATGGCCTGCTCGGCGGCCTTCTTGTTGACGGCCTTGCTGAACGCGACGATGACCGGCTGACCGGCGCCGTACGTGCCGCCGGTCTTGAGGGCGTTCAGCCCGTTCGCCTGGAAGGTGATCTTCGCGACGTTGGCCGGCTTGACCGTGGCGAACGTCGAGGTGTGCTCGGCCGTCGCGCCCAGACTGTCGGTGGTCGTGGTGACGACCTTGTAGGTCTTGCCGTACGCCAGGTCCTCGGTCGAGCGCCAGGTCCCGTCGGACTGCACCTCGCCGGCCACCTCGGCCTTGCCCGCGGTGACCTTGACCGACTGCACGGTGCCGCCCGTGGCGGCCACGACGATCGGGTCGGCCGGCGAGATGTTGGCGGCACCGGTCCCGGGTGTCACGGTCACCTCGACCGGCGCGGCGGTGGGCTTGGCGTCGGCCGATGCCGGGTCGATCCAGGCCGTGTCGCCCGAGCCCTTCTTGCCGGACGATGACGAACATCCGGCGGCCGTGGCGGCCGTGGCGGCAGCGGCGACGCCCATCGCGCCGATGATGACCTTACGTCGCTGAATCATCGCTCTCACAATCGAGGGGTCCCGGTCGGCGCCATCCGTGGCCGTACATACATGAAGACGGCCATGCGGCTCGGATCGTTGCCTGCCGAGTCGATCAAAAACTTCGAGGGACGTCATCCTGACAGATCTGGATCCCGTCCGGTACACCCCCTCGGCCGATCGACGATCATCCGGCCCGCCCTCAATCGCCCGCGGGCCCGGGCTCGTCTCCCTCCTCGGCGCTGATCAACTCGGCGATCGCGGCGAAGAAGGCGCCGATGCCGGGCAGGTTGGCGCCCTTGGCACGGGAGGCGGCGAAGTCCTCAGGACCGCGCCAGGTCACGATGTCGAGCCACTGGTCTCCGGGCAGGCGGACCAGGCGGGCGTCGAGGAAACCGGCCCGGTCGGCGCGGAAGTCGGCAAGCATCGCCGGGCGGGCCCGCAGAAGCTCGGGCACCCGAGAGGGCTCGACCCGGAAGCGCGTCAGTTCAACCGTTGTCATACCGCCGAGGATAGTCACCTCTTCTGACTATCACAAGAGGTGACTATCACGAACTCGGCCGCGGCTCCCCGATGGGGTTCAGAGACGGCGGCAGAACAGGGCGTCGGGGGTACGCGACGAGAAGAGGCGCCCGGTCCAGGCGATGCCGGCCACGTACTCGTCGTCGGCGCACTGGCCCTTGTAGTGACCGCCGGCGAAGTCGCCGCCCGGACCACCGGCCGGACGACCGTCACCACGGTCGAACCACACCGTCCGCCCGCTGTCGGACGCGGCGGCCCCGGCCGAGGCGCACAGCGCGCTCGACACGGCGGCACCCCGTGCCGCGTAGCCGACCAGCACCGACCCCGCCGGGCACTGGAACTTCGTGTACCCGGACGCCCAGTCCCGCGAGACGTGCCGTTCGTCCTTGACGACCTGGTACGCGCTCCACGACACCGCCCGCCCGAAGTCCGAGCACAGCCCCCGGTTGCCGGTGTGGCTGAGCCCGATCAGCCGCTGGCCGTCCGGGCAGGCCGCCTTGCGCGCGCCGGAGTCCCAGTCGCCCTGCGCGCGCATCCGCGCCGACGCGACGAAGTCACCGTGGTCGGGACTCAGCATCGACCGCGACGGCACCGGGGCCACGTACCCCTGGCGGGCCGTCGTTCCGACCAGCCGCTGCCAGGCGGCCGCACGCCAGTCCGCGTCGTCGAGCAGCCCGGACCGCCGGCCGGCGGTGTCGAAGAAGAGCAGCCCCCACTCGTTGCCGCTCTCCGCCCAGCCGACCGCGGGCCAGTAGGCGAAGTCGGCGTCGGCCCGGACCAGGATGTCGACGAAGTTCTCGAACCAGGCACGCTGCCCGCTCCCGGGCGCGGCATCGGCGGCGACCCCGAACTCGCTGATCCACACCGGCGCCGTGAAGTGGTTACCGGCCTCCCCCGCGACATAGAGCGCGTCCCGGTCGACGACGGCGGCCAGGTCGGCGGGGCTCAGGTCACGGTAGCGGGGGTCGGTGGTCTCCCCCGTGCCGGTCGCACCGCTGTGGTTGGGTCCGGTGTAGTCGTAGAAGTGTGCCGCGTAGACGAGTTTGCCCGATCTGATCAGGGTGTGCGACAGCGTGCGGGCCGGGCGCAGGGTGGGCCGCTCGTGCGCGAAACCGTCGACGGGGATGCCCGTCCAGTTGATGCCCTCGACGATGATCAGCAGGTTCGGGTTGGCCTCGGCCAGGATCCGGTCGCCGGCGCGCTGGGAGGCGGCGAACCAGTCGTGGGCGTTGCCCCAGCCCCAGTTCGGGTCGTCCAGGATCGTGCGGCGCACCTCGTTGTAGAGGTCGGCGCCGACCACGCGCGGGTTGTCGCGGTAACGGCGGGCCATGAACAGCCAGTCGTCCTCCCACTGACCCACGCTCTGCGAGGTGTTCCACCGCTCGTTGCCGTCGACGGCACAGCACCAGCGCGTGGTGTTGGTGTGGTTGTTCAGGATCACGGCCAGGCCGGCGCCGGTGAGTTCGGCGACGACTCTGTCGTACACCTGCAGTGGGGTTGATCCTCGCAGTGGGGGGTTGGCCGCGACGGCGGCGTCGGTGACCGGGCGGGTGTCGCGGACCATCTCGTTGGAGAAGGGCAGGCGCACGCTATTGAGACCCAGGTCGCGGAAGCCGGCGACGATGGTGGCGATCGGCGCGCGGTCGAGGCCGAGCGGGATCCGCCCCGAGTTCTCCCCCGCGTGGTGGCTGGCGTTGTCAGCGGTGTCCCCGGAGCCGTTCCAGGTGCCGCTCGCGCCGTGCCAGTTGCCGGAGCGCAGCTTGAAGCGCTGCCCGTCCGCGTCGACGATGTAGCGCCCGCGAGTCGACAGAGGTCCGGACCAGTCCGGAGCGGCCGCCGATGCGGGCGTGGCGACACCGGGCAGAAGACCGGTCAGGAGCAGAGGAGCCAGAAGCAGACGTACGGCCAGACGCACCGAGACCACCGACCTTCGACGAGCGAGTTAGGTGGATCACATTGAAATGCACGGCTGCCTTTTAGGGAACAAGCCTTACCGAGCGGGCTCCGGCCGGTGCACCCCACGGGGCCGATGGCCGAGCTCGTCCGCACCCCCACCAGGTCCGCCAGCAGCCAGATCGTGGCCAGCCACGTCTCCGTGCCCCGTCCTCGGGCGAGCCGATCCACACGTCGCCGCGGACCACGGTGAACGCGTTGATCGAGCAGTAACGCCCGGTGCGCAGGGTGCCGGTCAGGCAGGCCGCGGAAACCCTGACCGCTGGGCCAGACTCGGCGGATGAGCTACGCACGCAAACTCTCCGGCGGCCAGCGCTGCCGGGTCCTCACCCACGAGATCGCCACCGGCACGGCCACGGTGGTCCACGTCGACGACGCGGTGCTGTTCGAGGCGCCGAACTGGACCGTCGACGGCCGGCTCGTGCTCAACGGTGACGGCCTGCTCTGGACGATGCCCGCCGACGGATCCCAGCCGCCCCGCCGGGTGCCGCTACGCGGCGTCCCCGGTCTCAACAACGACCACGTGCTCGCGCCCGGCCACGAGTCGATCTTCCTGTCCGCCGACGGCGGGCACATCTACCGGGCCCCGCTGGCCGGCGGCGACGCCGAGCGGGTCACCTCCGACGACCGGATGCACTTCCTGCACGGCGTGAGCCCGGACGCCTCGACGCTGGCGTACGTCGGCATCGAGAACGGGCGCTGGGACTCCGGCACGCTCTGGACGATCCCGTCGGACGGTGGCCCGAGCACGCCGCTGACCAGCGGGCACGGGCCCGACGACGGACCCGAGTACACCCCGGACGGCCAGTGGATCTACTTCAACACCGAGCGGTTCTCCACGGTGCCCGGGCACGCCCAGATCGCCCGGATCCGGCCCGACGGCTCGGGGATGGAGCAGCTCACCCACGACGAGCGGGTCAACTGGTTCCCGCATCCGGCACCGGCCGGCGACCGGTTCGTCTACCTGAGCTTCCCACCGGGCACCGAGGGGCATCCGGCCGACCTGACCGTCGAGCTGCGGCTCGTGACCGGCGGCGACTGGTCGGCGCCGGTGACGCTGGCCGTGCTGCCCGGAGGGCAGGGCACGATCAACGTCAACAGCTGGTCACCGGATGGGAGCCGGTTCGCATACGTCGACTATCCGCTGAGCTGACCACCAGGGCGATCGTCCACCCCAGCGCGCCGGCCGCCGCGTAGATCATCGCGGCAGGCGGCGCGTTCCCGGCCGTCCACAGCAGCGCCATGACGGCGAGGTAGACGGCCCCGGCGATCAGGGGGTACCGGTCCCCGCCTCCCGATGGCCGCCGGAACGCGGAGACGGCGACGACCGCCAGGACGGCGAGCTCCGTCCACAGCACCACGGACCGGCCGGCCGGTCCGAACGGCGCCGCCGGAGCGGAGAAGATCATCATGGCGAGCGGGGTCAAAATTCCCACGGCGGCGGTACGCCGGACGAACGCCCCGATCGGGTAGGGCCCCCGGGACAGCAGCAGCCGGGTCAGCAGCACGGTGCCGAACGGTGCCGCCGCCGCGAAGATGACCGCACTGGTCAGCGGCGCGTCACCGATCATCGGCATGTTCGAGGGGGCCTCCGGGTTCCACACCCACCAGTGCAGGCCGGGCCCGAGCTGGTCGAAGACCTCGTAGCCGGCGTGGAAGACGACAGCGACGCACGCGGCGCCGACCAGCGGGTTGCGGCGCTCGAGGATGCCGGTGCGCTGCACGATCGCGTAGGCGAGGCAGGTGATGGCTGGGTAGATCGCCACGATGTAGAGCGGCAGCCGGTCGTAGAGGAACTGCACCGTGAAAACGTTGTGCACGAAGATCAGCCCGACCTGCTCGTCGAGCCCGAACAGGTCGGGGAAGTACAGCGGCGGTTCCAGGATCAGCACGTAGACGACGGTGGCGAACCACAGGCCGAGGTTCGACGCGTCACCCCGGCGCTTGCGATGCATCGCGTGGATCAGGGCGGCGATCGCTCCGGCCACGACGAGCAGTTCGAGGACGGGCTGGGTCCAGCCGGCCAGGGTGCTCGGGTCCCGTACCGTCACGATGGGGTTGGCGGTTGCGCAGTCGATCCCGGCGGCCAGGGCCGTGAAGTCGGGATGACACGGGCCCATGACTCCTCACCCCGCCGTCGCCGAGTAGTAGCGGCTCAGGTCGAGACCGCGGTCGTAGGCGGCGAACCAGCCGGCGGCGAAGGCCGGCAGCGGCTCGTGCTGCGGCCGGTGGTGCGGCACCTGCGACTTGAGCAGCCGGTAGACCAGAACCAGCATCTCGGCGTTGCCGGCCGGGGCGAACGGTGACGGCGGCGCGATGCCCAGCCGCCGGCGCCAGCTCGACGGCATCGGCAGCCGGTTGACGGCCTCCTCGCGGCGCACGCCGCCGGGTGAGACGTTGCGGTACTCGGCGCGGCGGTCGGACTCCGGCACGTGTCTGTCGAAGCCGCGCAGGATGTTCCGGTACACCGTCATGACGTGCGCGAACGTGGCCCTGGTGACCCGCGTGCGGTACCACCTGTCGTTCACGACGGCGTCGAAGACGACCAGCGCCGAGCTGCGGTGCTCGACCTCCTCGCAGAAGTGCCACAGGAACAGCGAGGCGACCCGCTCGTCACCGGGCCGGAACAGGACGTCCTCGTGGTCGAGCATGACCTTGAAGAGCGGGGTGAAGGTGGCCTCCAGGTCGGCGGTGTAGGCCAGCTGCCACTCCAGCGGCCGGGTGCGCAGCAGCTCGTCGTAGCTGGCCACCGCCTCGTCGACGACCTCCTGGACGCCCGGGTACTGCGCGACGAGCGCCGCGATGTGCCGGCGGTGGTTGTTGGCGTGCTGCGCCTCCTGTCGCAGGAACGACTCGGCCTCGACGGCGGCGGCGGGATCGGTGATCAGTGGGATGGCCTGCCGGGTCGACGCCACGATGAACTTCTCGAACGCGACGGCCATGATGCTGATCGCGTTGCACATGAGACCGAACTTCGGGTGGCTGGGCAGCCACTGGAAGGGGATGGTCTCGTCCAGGCGGAAGTTGATGCGGCGAATGGGCAGATCCGTCATGACACCACCTCTCGACCCTTAGAAACTAGAACACGTTCTAGTACGTGTAAAGCGCCGGGCCGTCACCCGGCCGGGCGGACCGCCCTCCCTGATGCGGGAGAGTGGCCCGCCCGGCCGGTTGCCCGTCTTGCCGGCGCGGCGCACTCAGGTGAGATGACCCGCCCGGTCCTCCGCCTGGCCCGCACTCACCTCCCGGCCCGGCTCCCGCGCCCTCGGCACCCGGCCGTGCCGGGCCACCAGGCCACCGCGGCCCGACTCGAACACCACGGCCAGCGGGGTGGCCAGGAACACCGACGAGTACGTGCCGACGATGATGCCGACCAGCAGGGCGACCGCGAAGTCGACGAGTGAGTCGCCGCCGAGCACGGCCAGCGCGGTGAGGATGAAGATCGCGCCGAGGCCGGTGTTCACGGTCCGCGGCACGGTCTGCAGGCTGCCGAGGTTGGCCAGGGCGGCGAACGACGTGCGGCGGCTGTCCTTGCCGCGGACCAGTTCGCGGATCCGGTCGAACGTCACCACCGAGTCGTTGACCGAGTACCCGATCACGGTCAGCACGGCGGCCAGGAAGACGCCGTCGACCGGTCTGCCCAGCCAGGCGAACACGCCGACCAGGATCAGCACGTCGTGGAACATCGCCAGCACCGCGGCGGCGCCCCACTGCCAGCGGAACCGGAAGGCCAGATAGGCCAGCTGCACGGCGAGCGCCACCGCGAGTGCGATGAGCGCGTTGCGGCGCAACTCCTCACCGAGGGTCGGGCCGATCTTCTCGTCTCGGAGCCGCTGGATGTCACCACCGCCGGCCTCGGACAGCGCGGACCGGACCGCCGTCTCGGTGTTCTCGTCGAAGGCACCGGCCCGGACACTGATGTTGCCGGTCCCGGAGGTGTTGACCACCGCCCGGTCCAGTCCGGCGGCGGTCACCGCGGTCCGGGCCTCGTCGGCCGACAGTGGCGCGGAGGCCGAGTACTCGACGAGCCGGCCGCCGGTGAACTCCACGCCCAGGTTGAGCCCGCGCATTCCGATGCCGGTGATCGCGAGCAGGCTGGCCACGACCGAGATGCTCAGCAGCAGGCGTCGCCGGCCCATGATGTCCGGGTTGCGGGCCTCCAGTCTGCGGCGCACCCAGCCGATGCCGGACAGCCCGCTCCAGTTCGGTCGGCGGGTCAGCCAGCGGGTGGCGACCAGCGGTGACGCCAGCACCCGGGTGAGCACCAGCGCGGTGAACATCGAGGCCAGCACGCCGATGGACAGGGTGACGCCGAACCCGCGGACCGGGCCGGAGGCGAGGAAGAACAGCAGGCCCGCGGCGAGCAGGGTGGTGATGTTGGAGTCCGCGATCGCCGACCAGGCATTGGTGAATCCGGCCCGCAGCGCGGTGCGCAGACTTCGCCGTGGACCGCCTGCGGCGTACTCCTCCCTGGCTCTTTCGAAGATCAGCACGTTGGCGTCCAGGGCCATACCGATCGCCAGGACGAACCCGGCAAGGCCGGGCAGGGTGAGGGTGGCGCCGATGGCGAGCAGGGCCGCGTACGAGATGAGGCCGTAACAGACCAGCGCCACGGCGGCGACCCCGCCGACGATCCGGTACACGCCGATGATGAACAGGATCGTGGCGATCGTGCCGAGCACGGCGGCCAGGGCCGACGCCTCGATGGCGGCCTGACCCAGGCTCGGGCCGACCGTACGCTGCTCGATGACCTCGACCGGGACCGGCAGCCCACCGGCACGCACGAGCAGTGCCAGATCCTTTGCCTCGGTGTCGGTGAACGTGCCGGTGATCTGCGTCCGGCCGCCGGTGATGCCGACGTTGCAGCCGACGTCCTCGTTCACCTGCGGCGACGAGATGATCTCCTGGTCCAGCACGATCGCGACCCGCCGGGCCGGGTCGCCAGGCGGGGCACAGGCCGCGTCGGCGGTCAGCTTGCGCCACGCGTCTCCTCCGGTGCCACGGAAGTCGAGGTTGACCTGCCAGCCGCCGAACTCTCCCGGGGTGGCGGTGGCGCCGTCGACCTGCTGGCCGGAGAGCGCCGCCGGGCCGAGCCGCAGCCGTTCACCGTCCTCGGACGCGAGCACGGTCTCCGCCTCGCCGCCCGGCGCCGCTGACGGCGCGGCTGACGGCGACGCTGACCGCGAGGCTGATGATGACGCCGACGGCTCAGGGGTTGCGACCCCCAGCACCGGACGGAACGTCAGCTGGGCGGTACGGCCGATGACGCGGACCGCCTCGGCCGGCTCGGTCACGCCGGGCAGCTCGACGATGATGCGGCGCTCGCCGGAGCGGGCCAGGGTCGGCTCGGCCACGCCGAGTTCGTCGACCCGGCGGCGCAGCACCTCCAGGGCCTCATCGGTGGTGACGGCGTCCGCCTTGGCGAACTCGCCGTCACGGGTTTCCAGAACGATCTGTGTTCCACCACGCAGATCCAGCCCGAGCCGCGGCGGCCGGGTGGCCAGAAGCCACCCCGACACCACCAGCACGACCAGGGCCAGAACCGCGCGCACGACAATGGCGCGCGACATTACAGGTTGCTCCTCGACGCGTCTGCCCGCGCGGCCACCGCCGGGGCGCCGCAGCGGGTGAAAGGGAAAGGGACTCGACTACGCCGGTAGGCGTGGCGGTGCCCGTCCCCGGAACGTGGAGAGGAGTGCCGCGGGTGTCGCGGTGGCGCTCGCCGGGGCGGCGACCGGCCATCGGTGCCGCCGGACGCCGAGCAGGAGCGCGGCGATCAGGGCGGCGAACAGCAGCAGCGTGCTCGGAATCGGTTTGCCGGTCAGCCGGGTCTCGCGCACCAGGGGCGCGGCGGGTTGCGGCATCGCGGCCGAGGCGGTGACCCGCTTGGGCTCACCCGCCGTGAACCGGTGTCCGTGACCCACCCCGAGCAGGGCCATCCAGGCGGCGCCGAGCACGAGCACGAGGACGGCGGCATGCCATGCCCGCCGGATCCGCTGCTCGATCCACACGCCCGATCCGCCCCCTTCGATCAGACGACCCTACCTCGCCGGTCCACGCCGCCGGGTCAGAGAAGACCGATGTCACGGGCGTGCGCGACCGCGTCGCCGCGACGGGTGACGTCTAGTTTGCGGTAGATCGCCCGCATATGCGCCTTGACGGTGTTGACGGAGATGCCGAGGTTTCCGGCGATCTCGGCGGCAGTGAGCATGGTGGGCAGGAACACCAGGACATCGGCCTCCCGTTCGCTGAGCCCCTCGGCTGCGGCCGAGGACTTGCGGGTGGCCCGGATCCCGGCGCGCAGCTCCTCGAGGAAGGCCAGCTGCCCCTCCTCCGGGTGGACCGGCCGCAGGCGGTGCAGCAGGTCGTCGAGGCGGCCGTCGGCGTGCACCAGGAACGGGCGGCGGATCCGCTCTCGCCCGGCCAGCTGCAGGGCGTCGCTGAGCAGGTCGGTGGCGTGGCCCGCGTGGCCGCGGCTGTCCGCGATCAGGGCGATGAGCAGGTCGGCCTCCACCGTGGCGGCGGCATGGACACGGGTCGCGGGCCGGTCGGCGAGCAGCCGGCCGGCGCGCCGGAGGTCCCTGTGGGCGAGGGCGATCCGGGCGTGGGCGACCTGTTGTGCCAGGTCCGTCCCGACGTCCGGGTCACCGGCCGGCACGGGGCCCGGGCGACCCGCGGCCAGGTCCGCCTCGCTCTCGATGATTCGCAGCCACCGGTCGAGCCACGGCAGCCGGGCCCGGGGGCTGCGGCCGGTGCGGGCAGCCTCCAGGAACATGTGCGCCTTGGCCGGTTCACCACGGGTGACGGCGAGCCGGGCCTGGGCGCCGAGCAGGACGACACGCTGGGCGGCCTCGGGTTCGCTGTCGTGGGCGTACCGGCCGGTCTGCAGGGCGTCGTCGGCCTCGGTGAACTCCCCGCGTTCCAGGTGGACCAGGACCATGGCGAGGTGCGCGGCCACCGACTGGACGGTCTTCTGCCAGCCGCGCCGGGCGGCGAGGGCGCGGGCCGCGCCGGCCAGCCGGTCGGCCTCGGCGACCGAGCCGGACATCACCTCGAGCAGGGCGAGGTGACCGTCGGCGTTGATCTCGGCGAGCTCCAGCCCGGCCGCCCGGGAAGCGGCGGCCGAGGCCGTCAGGTCACGGACCGCGGCGTCGAGGTCGCCGGACCACAGTTCGGCGAGACCCCGGTTGTTGAGGGCGATGGCGCGCTGCTGGATGGCGGCGGCACCCGCGACGGCACTGTCGGCGGCGAGCAGGGCGAGCAGTTCGGTGCAGCCCGCGCGGACCGCCGGCATGTCGCCGACCGCCCGGTCGGCGGCCAGTTGCAGGGTGAGCCGCATGAGCTCCACCGCCCGGTGCTCGTCGCCGGGGCGGCGGCGCAGCAGGCGGCGCGCGTGCTCGAGGCGGGCCGGGATGGCCTCGAAGTCGCCGTCGTGGAACAGCAGGACCGCGGCGCAGATCATCAGCTCGGCGGTGGTGCCGAACTTCTCGTCGGGCACCTGCCGCAGCAGGCGCACCATGGCGGGCCGGTGCGCGGAGAGGATCAGCGGCGCGGCCCGGCCGGTCACCAGCTTCCCGATGTACGTCCAGTCGCCCGCCGACACGGCGTGGGCGATCGCCTCCATCACCGAGTTGTTGTCGGCGTGCCAGCGGGCGGCGCGCCGGTGCAGTTCGGCGACGACGGTCGGCGACTCGACGTGGAGCCGGTGACCGAGGGCGTCGCGGAGCAGGTGGTGGTAGCGGAACCACAGAGGCCGGTCGCCGAGCCGGATGACGAAGTCGTTGTCGTGCTCGATCTGCTCCAGCAGGCGCTGACCGTCGTGCCCGGTGGTGATGGCGTTGGCGAGGCCCGCGCAGACCCGCTCGCAGATGCTGGTGTGCAGCAGGAAGCGGCGCTGCCGCCGGTTACGACCGGCCAGCACCTCGTCGGTGAAGTAGTCGTGGACGCCCCGGCCGTCGCCGGCGAAGTCGTGGATCGTCCGGGCGGGGTGGCCGGCCAGGAATCCGGCGCCGAGGTGCAGGCCGATCGCCCAGCCCTCGGTGCGTTCCACGAGGGCGGTGAGGGCGGCGGGGTCCAGGGTGAGGCCGTGCCCCCGGGCGAGCTCCGCCGCCTCGGCCTCGGTGAACGCCAGGTCGGTCGCGCGGATGTCGGTGACCAGGTCCGCGGAGCGCAGCCGCTGCAGGTTGAGGGCCGGGCGGATGCGGCTGATCAGGAACAGCCGGATCGGTGCGGGCGGGTTGCGCAGCAGTTCGGCCATCGCGGCCAGCACTGCGGGGTCGTCGATCTCGTGGAAGTCGTCGATGACCAGCACCGAGGGGTCCGGCAGCTCGTTGAGACCGGCCGCCAGGAAGCGTGCTCGCTCACGGTCGCAGGCCGGGACGGCGGCCATCGCGGCGAGCGGGTTGCCGGCGTCGATCAGGCCGGCGGACCGCAGAGCGGCCACCACATACGCCCAGAAGAGCTGCGGGTCGTTGTCGTGCCGGTCCAGGCTGAGCCAGGCGACGGGGAACTTCGCAGCCCGGGCCCAGGCCGAGACCAGCATGGTCTTACCCCAGCCGGCGCCCGCGCTGATGAGCGTGACGGGAGTGTCCATGGCGGAGTCGAGCAGTTCGAACAGGCGCTGCCGGTCTACCCCGGCACGCGCTATCCGGGGCTGCGCCACTTTGACCGATATCAATGGCATCAGCCCTCCCCCCGTCGCATTCGCATCCATCGGATCCCCCGGAAATGGCGTATGCGTCAGCGAAACATCTCACACCGTCGATGTCTATACCGGACGCTCAACGCCATTGACCGATCTTGATCACAGCGTGTACGGCTGCGGCGGCGGCACCGACGGCCAGGGCGCCGAGCGCCGGCCCGTAGCTGCCGAGGCTCTCCCGGGTGTACGCCATGATGAGCGGACTGAGAAATCCCGCCATGCCTCCGGTCGCGCCGGCGACACCGGTGATCAGGCCCACCGTGCCGGGCGGCGCGACCTGACCGATCCGGGCCAGCACCGCGGTGCTGGCCACGCCGACGCCGACCGCCAGCACGGGCAGGGTGCCGGCCAGCAGCACCGGCACCGGCGGCGAGGTCGCCTGCACGGCGGTGGCCAGCGCGACCAGGGCCAGCGCCGCGACCAGCGGCCGGGCGGGCGAGAACCGGTCGGCGAGCCAGCCACCGACCGGGCGCATGAGCACCGCGAACAGCATGAACGCGGCCATCACGTCACCGGTGCGGGCCGGGGCCATGGCGTAGGTGCCGGTGAGGTACACCGGCAGGAACGACGTGAACGTCACGAACACCGCGAAGTTGATCGCGTACCACGCCGCCGCCTGCCCGGTGATCGGCAGCCGGAGCACGTCGGCCACCGATACTTCCGGCCGAATATGATCGGTGGCGGCACGCGGTGCGTCGTGCAGAGTCGCCAATGCGACCAGTCCGAAGGCGCCGACGGCCAGAGCGGTGACGAGGAACGGGGCGGGGAGGCCGTACGCCGCCGCCAGCCGGACCCCGGTCGCCCCGCCCAGCGCGCCGCCGCACAATCCCAGGCCGAGCACTCCGAAGGCCAGGCCGCGGCGGGGCTGCGGGAACCAGCCGCCGACGAATCCGACGCTCGCCGCGAACATGGCGCCCGCCGCCCCGAGCAGGACCGCGCCGAGCAGGAGTCCAGGGAACGACCGGTGCCCGGCGGCGGCCAGTTCCAGCAGGGCCAGCACGGTCACGGCCAGGATCAGCAGCTGGACGCGACGACCGCCGAGCCGGTCGGTCAGCGCCCCGGCCGGGATCCGGCCGAGCGCGCCGACGACGACCGGCACGGCGACGACGAACGCCTGTTGCATCGCGGTCAGCCCGAGGGTCCCCCGCAGGGCCGGCGCGAGCGGCCCGAGCAGGGTCCATGCCCACGACGTGAGCAGGTATCCGGTGACCGCGAGCGCGAGCATGGCACGGTTGCCGACCAGGGCAGGAGCGTTCGCCCGCGGGAGTGGCGCCATGCTGACACGTCCTTAGCCGGATGCTCGACGGTCCGTATCATCGTCGAGTCAGCCAGTGGCAGCAATCCCGTCCGGATTGTCAGGACGTGCGGCGGAACGTGGCGTCGGCCCGTTCTGTGGCGGTGGTGATCGGGTCGATCCGGAGCTGGTAGTTGCTGTGCCGGATGTAGCGGTCGGGGAAGTTGTAGGACTGGAAGGACGACCACGCCGCGTCGGCCAGTCCGGCGACCTGCCGGAAGGTGGCGTCCTGACGGAACGTCGCCGTTCCGTTGTTCGCCTCCAGCCGCAGCACGTAGTTGTTGTGCCGCAGATAGTGGCCGGGGAAGTTGACCGACTCGAACGACACGGCGGCGCCGTCGGCCAGACCGGCCACGACGCGGAACTGGGAGTCCAGTGCCGGGGTCACGTTCGCGTCGATGCGGGTGGCGTAGTTCGAGTGGCGTACGAACCGATCCTGGAAGTTGTAGCTCTGAATGCGCTGGACCGTGACCGCTCCCGGATTGCCGAGCTCGCCGGAAGGGCCGGCCAGGACGGTCGCGCTGGAGACGGGGACACCCAGGCTGGGCGTGCCGTCGGCGTTCCAGGAGATGCGCTGCGCGCGGCTGGTACGCGTCGTGCCGCACCCCTGCGACGCCGAGTCGTTGGCGTGGTAGACGATCCAGTCCTCGGTGCCGTCCGGCGACTTGAAGAAGCTGTGGTGCGCCGGGCCGTACACGCCGTTGGCGTCGCTGCGCTGGAACAGCGGGCCGGCGAACTTGGTCCAGGAGCTGCGGACCAGCGGGTTGGAGCCGGTCAGCTCGAGCGAGCCGATCTTGTAGTCGGGTGTGCCGCAGTAGCTGGCCGAGTAGGTCAGGAACGTGCGCCCGTTGCGTTGCAGCACGTACGGGCCCTCGTTGACCGGGTTGCCGACGCGCTCCCAGGCCAGGGTCGGCTCGGAGATGATCGTGCCGAGGGCCGCGGGCGTCCACGGGTTGGTGAGCCGGGTGATGAACAGGCTCTGCAGGCCGCCGTTCTCGAACCCGATGTTGTTGTTGAACGCCGAGAACACGAAGTAGTTGACCCCGCCGACGGTCATCACGCTGCCGTCGATGGACCAGCCGTTGTTCGGCATCAGGACCAGGGCGCCCTTGTACGTGTAGGGCCCCATCGGGTCGGTGCCGGCGCTCTCCAGCACGTGCTGGCGCTGTCCGCCGCAGCAGGCCGGCGGGCCGGCCGAGTAGTACAGGTACCAGCGCTGCCCGTTCGGCCCGTTGAGCAGGTGCAGGCTCGGCGCCCACATGTTCGACACGGCGCCGGGCTGGGACATGGTGAACACGGTCGTCTCGGCGGCCGTCTTCAGCCCGGCCAGTGTGGACGACCTGCGGATCAGAATGCGGCCGGTCCAGGTGGTGGCCGCGTAGTAGTAGCTGCCGTTGTGGTGACCGATCCACGGGTCGGCGCTGTTGGGGGCGCCGACGACCGGGTTCTGGAACGTCGCGCCGGGGGCGGCGCTGCTCGGTGCCGGGACGGCCATCACGAGCGCGACCGCCGTCAGCAGCGCGGTGAGGATGCCTCGCAGACGCATACCAAACGCCTTTCGTTAACGCTCACATTCGTGGCCGGGATGTTACGAGACATCGACGGACTTAACAAGGCAGTCGAATCGCCAAGAACAGAAGATTTCGGAGAGGTTTCTTGACGTACTTCGAATCGACGTGCATGTTAGCGATCACAGAATCCCCTTCCCCCGCCTGCAAGGAAGTCATCGATGGACCTTCCCGCTCGCGTCCTTCGCAGAGTGACGGCCGTTCTGGGCCTGCTGATCGTGATGCTGGCCGGACTCGCGGCCCCGGCGTCCGCCACCTTCATCACGGTGCGCAACCCGGTCATCAACCAGCGCGCCGACACCGCGATCTTCAAGCACACCGACGGCTACTACTACATGACCGCCTCGGTGCCCGACTACAAGCGCGTCGAGCTGCGCCGCGCCACCACGCTGCAGGGCCTCGGCACCGCGGCGACGTCCAACGCGTTCGTGGCGCCGTCCAGCGGGGCGCTCAGCGGCTGGATCTGGGCGCCGGACATCCAGTACATCGACGGCGCCTGGTACATGTACTTCTCCGCCTCACCGAACACCGCCACCTTCAACCAGCGGCTCTACTGGATCCGCAACACCAGCGCCAACCCGATGACCGGCACCTGGAGCGCCCCGCAGCGGTTCAACACCGGCTGGGAGTCGTTCCAGCTCGACGCCGCGGTCTTCGTCAACAAGGGTGTGCGCTACTTCGCGTGGGCGCAGGACAGCCCGTCGACGAACTTCAACAGCCACATGTACATCGCCCGGATGAGCAGCCCGACGAGCATCACCGGCAGCGCCGTGGAGATCGCCGCGCCGACCGTGGCCTGGGAGAAGGAGGGCGTCGCCGGCGTCGTCGAGGGCCCGTCGCCGCTGGTCAAGAACGGTCGCGTCTACATCGCGTACTCGGCCTCGGCGACCGACTCCCGCTACAAGCTGGGCCTGCTGTCCTCCTGGGACACCGCGGACCTGCTGAACCCGGCGTCCTGGTACAAGCACCCGAACCCGGTGTTCCAGACCGCGAACGGCGTGTACGGCCCCGGCCACGGCAGCTTCACGGTCGCCGAGGACGGCGTCACCGACATGCTGGTCTACCACGCCCGGGACTACGCCACGCCGAACCCGGACGCGCTGACCGACCCGAACCGGCACACCCGCATGCAGCAGCTGCTGTGGCGGGACAACGGCGACCCGTTCTTCGGCCAGCCGATCCCCAGCACCGTCACCAACCCCGGCATCCGCGGCCAGCACAGCAACCGCTGCGTGGACAACTGGAACCGTGACACCACACTGAACGCACTGGTCCGGCTCTACGACTGCAACGGCGGCACCGCCCAGCAGTTCGAGCTGAACTACCGCAGCAGCGGCAGCTACTTCGAGATCCGCAACCGCAACACCGGCACCTGCCTGTCGAACACCGCGAACAGCACCGCGTCGAACGCCGACGTCGGCCTCTTCACCTGCAACGGCTCCACCGCCCAGCGCTGGGTCGTCCTGGACCGGGGCAGCGGCTGGTTCTCGCTGCGCAACGTCGCCGGCAACACGTGCCTCGACAACTACAACTGGGACGCCGCCAACGGGGCCCGCCTGTCCCTCTACCCGTGCAACAGCCTGGCCGCCCAGAACTGGCGGATGGGCTGATCCAGACGCAACCGAACCGCCGCTGTCACGCGATCCGGGGCAGCGGCGGCAACGGCCGGCGATCCAGCCAGACCGTGAACAGGTCGTCCAGCGGCTCCGCCGCGAAACGGGCGGCGTGCTGCCGGAACTGGGCGGTCGTCACCGTGCTGTGCCGGTTCTCCGCCGCCCAGGACCGCAGCAGCGCGAAGAACGACTGCTCGCCGAGGCGCACCCGCAGAGCGTGCAGCGCCAGGGCTCCCCGCTTGTAGACCACCGGGTCGAACATCCGGGCCACACCAGGATCGGCCACCGTGAGATTCGCCGGCTGCGCCGCGATCCAGGCATGCCACTGAGCCGCGTGGGCGTCCGTCGAGGGGCCGCCGGAGGCGCCCGACCACACCCATTCGGCGTACGTGGCGAAGCCCTCGTTGAGCCAGATCTGCCGCCAGTCGGCGACCGTGAGGCTGTTGCCGAACCACTGGTGGGCCAGCTCGTGCACCACCAGCCGCTCGTGGGTGCGCCGCCCGTCGAGGTGGTTGCGCCCGAACACGGACATGCCCTGCGCCTCGACCGGGTCGTCCAGGTCGTCGTCGGCGACCACCACGACGTACTCCCGGAACGGGTACGGCCCGAACATCCACTCCAGGACCTTCATGATCTCGCCGTGCCGGCCGAGGTCGTGCCGCAGCGCGGTACGCAGCCGGGGCGGGATCGCCGCGCGCTGACGGACCCCGCCGGCGGCCAGCTCCACCAGTTCGTAACGGCCGATCTGCACGCCCATCAGGTACGGCGAGGTGGGTTCGTTGCGTTCGTACACCCAGGTCGTGGTGCCCGGTCCGCGGCGGCGCACCACGAGGTCCCCGGTGACCAGGACGGTGTACGGCGTGGCGACGGTGAGCGTCACCAGGAAGCTGGCCTTGTCGTCGGGCCGGTCGTTGCACGGGAACCAGGACGGCGCCCCGTTCGGCTGGCTCGCGACGAGCACGCCGTCGGTCAGCTCGTCCCAGCCGATGTCGCCCCACCGGCCGGACACCGGCGCGGGCTTGCCGCCGTACCGAATCTCGATCTTGAAGGTGGAACCGTAACCGATCGGCCGTTCCGGCTTGATCCGCAGCTTGCCGAGCCGGTGCTCGAAACGCGCCGCACGCCCGTCCACCCGGACGTCGCGGACCCCGAGCCGGGCCGCCAGGTCGAGGCTGAACCGCGACAGCGAGTGGACGGCCCGCGCGGTGACGACCGCCTTGCCGGCCAGCCTGTTCGGCACGATCCGGTAGTCCAGGTCGAGGTCGTAGTGCAGCACCCGGTAGCCACCGTTGCCGTGCTGGGGCAGGTACGGATCGGTCGACCGGTCGGCGCCCGGAGCGGGGCCGACCGGTCCGCCCACCGGGCTCATGCCCGGCGGGAGGCCGTCACCGGCCAGGTCGCGATCGGGTTGCCGAGCCAGCGGGTGTCGGCGGGCACGGCGTCGCCGCGGGTGACCAGTGAACCCGGTCCCACCGTGGTACGGGCGCCGATGCTCGCGCCGGGCAGCACGATGCCGTGCGGGCCGAGCGTGGCGCCCGCACCGAGGGTGACCTGATCCATGCTCATGATCCGATCATGGAACAGGTGGGTCTGCACCACGCACCCCCGGTTAACCGTCGCTCCGGCGCCGAGCCGGACCAGATCGAACTCGGGCAGCCAGAGGGTCTCCAGCCACACGCCTCGCCCGATCCTCGCACCCAGCGTCCGCAACCACATGGTCAGCAGCGGCGTGCCGGTCGCGAAACGGAAGAACCAGTGCGCCGCGAGCACCTCGACGAACGTGTCGGCGAGCTCGTTACGCCAGACGAACGACGTCCACAGCGCCCGCTCGGTGGCCCGGAACCGGCCCACGAGCAGCCATTTCGCGGCGGTCGCGGTGAGCGCGGCGATGATCGCGGCGGCGAGCAGCACCGGCCCGGCGGCGAGCACGGCCGCCCAGCCACCGGCGGTGCGCCAGATCAGCGTCAGCACGGTGAGGACCAGGGCGGCCAGCGCCCCGGCGCAGATCACCGGGAGCACCCGGCACAGCTCGATGACGGCCCGGGCCACCTTGAGCCGCGCCGGCGGGTCGAAGGTGCGGCCGGTGTCGGCCGTCTCGACGACGCGGCGCAGCGGCATCGGCGGGGCGCCGAGCCACGACGAGCCCTTCTTCGCCTTACGCGGCGCCGACGACAGCACCCCGACGAGACCCCGCTTGGGCACCGACCGGCCGGGCGCGGCCATGCCGGAGTTGCCGAGGAACGCCTGCTTGCCGATGCGGGCCGGGGCGACCCGCAGCCAGCCGTGACTGAGCTCGTAGGTGGCCACCATCGTGTCGTCGGCCAGGAACGCGCCGTCGTCGACAGTCGTCATCGACGGCACCGCGAGCACCGTCGAGATCTCCGTGCCACGGCCCACCTTCGCACCGAGCAGCCGCAGCCACACCGGGGTGAACAGGCTCGAGTAGATCGGGAACAGCGCGATCCGGGCCATCGACATCAGGTGCTCGGTGGTCCACACCTGCCAGGCCACCCGCCCCTGGACCGGGTGGAAGCCCTCCTTGAGCCCGATGCCGAGCAGCCGGACGGCCACCAGGACGACGAGGGCATAGGCGACGGGGTACGTGACGGACGCGGCCGGGACGGCGACCAGCGCGGCGCGGAGCGTGATCCCGTCCGCGAACGCCCACGCGAGCACGGCCAGCGCGGGCAGCGCCGCGACCACCTGCACGAGCCCGAGCATCTGCGCGGTCAGGCGGTAGGCGGCCACCCACGACCCGTCACTGAGCCGCGAGCGCGCGGGGCGCCGGTCCGGCCAGGCCGTGGCGCCCTTGCCCACGACCGGGACGGCCGGGGAGCCGGCCCAGCTCTGGTTCGCCGGCACCGACCCGGTCACGGTCGAACCGGCGCCGATCTTCGCGTTCTTGCCGACCCGGGCGCCGGGCATCAGCGTGCTCCGTGCGCCGACCCGTCCGCCGGCGCCGACGCGGACCGTGCCCACCCGGACGACGTCACCGTCGACCCAGTGACCGGACAGGTCGACCTCCGGCTCGATGGCCGCGCCCCGGCCCAGCCTGAGCAACCCGGTGACCGGTGGCGCGGAGTGCAGGTCGACGTCGCGGCCCAGCCGTGCGCCGAGCAGCTTCGCGTACGTGATCATCCAGCCGGCTCCGGCGACCCCGGTGGCTCCGGTCAGCTCGGCGAACCGCTCGGCGGCCCACAGCCGCAGGTGGACCGAGCCGCCGCGCGGGTACGCCCCGGGTCCGACACCGCGCAGCAGCAGCCGGGCGACGCCCGCGGCCAGGACGATCCGGCCGGGCGGGCTGAACAGCACGAGCCAGGCCGCCGCGATCCACCACCACGGGACCGCCGGCAGCAGCCCGGTGACGTTGCCCGCCGCGGTGAGGACGGTGAGCCAGCGGAGCCCGGACAGCGCCAGCATCGGCACCGCCAGGAGGAACTGGAGGAACCCCGTGCGCCGGGGTGTGGGCCGTACCTCCCGGCGGACCACGGCCACGGTGTCCAGCCCGTCGATCACCGCGGCCATCTGCGACAGCAGGGGATTCTGGTAGACGTCGGCGACCGACACCCGCGGCTGCGTCCGCCGGATCCAGGCGACCAGCTGCGCCGCGTTCAGGCTGCTGCCGCCGCTGCTGAAGAAGTCGGCGCCCGCGGCGGCCGGGCGGATCCCGAGGATCTGCTCCCAGCCGCCGGCGAGCCACTCCTGGGTCGCGGTCAGCTCCTCGTCGTCCGGCGTGCCGGCGACGGCCAGCGGCCACGGCAGGGCCGCCCGGTCGACCTTCCCCGAGGTCCGGGTGGGCAGGCCGTCGACCACCGCCAGCAGCGGCACGAGCGCGGCCGGCAGCTGCTCGCGGATCCGCGCGGAGGCGGCGTCGACGTCGAATTCGGCGTCCTCGTGCGGCACCAGGTAGCCCACCAGCAGCTGGTTGCCGGCGGCGGTGCGCTTGACCGCGGCGGCCGCGCCGGCCACGCCGGGCAGCGCCTGGAGCGCGGCGTCGACCTCGCCCAGCTCGATCCGGCGGCCGCCGAGTTTCACCTGCTCGTCGCCGCGGCCCAGGAACAGCAGCCCCTCGGGTTCGGCGCGCACGATGTCACCGCTGCGGTACGCCCGTTCCCAGTCGAGGGACGGCAGCGGCGCGAACTTCTCGGCGTCCTTGGCGGCGTCCAGGTAGCGGGCCAGGCCGACACCGCCGATGACCAGCTCGCCGGTATCGCCCATCGCGACCGGCTCGCCGGACGCGTCGACGACGGCGAGTTCCCAGCCGGCGAGCGGCAGCCCGATCCGGACCGGTCCGTCGCCGGTCATCCGGGCCGCGCAGGCGACGACGGTGGCCTCGGTCGGGCCGTACGTGTTCCACAGCTCGCGGCCCTCGACGGCCAGCCGCTCGGCCAGCTCGGGCGGGCACGCCTCGCCGCCGAAGATCAGCAGCCGGACGTCCTCGAGCGCCTCGGCCGGCCACAGCGCGGCGAGCGTCGGCACGGTGGACACCACGGTGATGCGCTGCTCGGCCAGCCACGGACCGAGGTCGACACCGCTGCGGACCAGCGACCGGGCGGCCGGGACCAGGCAGGCGCCGTGCCGCCAGGCCAGCCACATCTCCTCGCAGGAGGCGTCGAACGCGACCGACAGACCGGCCAGGACCCGGTCGGACGGGCCGAGCGGCTCGGTGTCGTCGTCGACCAGGAACAGCTGCGCCTCGGCGTCGACGAACGCGGCGGCGGCGCCGTGCGGGACAGCGACACCCTTCGGGGTGCCGGTCGATCCGGAGGTGAAGATGATCCAGGCGTCGTCGGCGGGGCCGGGGCGGCCGGGCCGTCCCTCCGGGGTGCGGCGCGGCGACACCGTGAGCCCGTCGCCGAGGACGGCGCAGACGCCCGCCTCGGCGAAGACGAGCTCGGCCCGCTCGTCCGGGTCGTCGGCGTCCACCGGCACGTACGCGGCGCCGGCGGCCAGCACACCGAGGATCGCGAGGTACAGGTCGGCCGTACCGGAGGAGATCCGGATGCCGACCCGGTCACCGACACCGATCCCGTGCCCCTGAAGCGTCGCCCGCAGCGCGTCGACCTCGGCGGACAGCTCCCGGTAGGTCAGCGTGGTGGCACCGGTGTCGATCGCGCGCGACCCCGGGTGGGCCCGGGCGGTGGCGTCGAGGATGTCGACGAGGGTGCGCCGCAGCGGCGCGGAGCGGGAACGGAAAACCGCCGGCGCCTCGGCCGCCGGGTCTGTCTCGGGTAGGTCGATCAGTCCCAGGTCGAACGTGACGGTCACTGAGCGCGCTCCATCTCCACCTCTACGTCGGCCTCCGGGCCGACATTCGAAACTACGGGTGGAGGGTTAACAACGGCGGGTGAATGTCGTATTCGTGTCGACCGACACACCGGCTATCAGCCGCGCACCCGACGTGGACCACGGTGGTCGGCCGATCGGACATCCCCCGTCCGGCCGATGCCTCACCGCGTCGTCTCGTCCTGCGAGGGCAGTCGCTTCACCGGCAGCGGGACCCTGCCCTGGCCGAGCGCCGCCCGCATGGTCGTCACACAGCGATCACGGGCGGCGTCCACGCGCCGGCGGTCGTAGTGGTGCTCCAGGTTCATCTCCGCGTCGGTGGTACGCAGAGGTTTCTGCCAGGCCGCCTTCATCTGCACGCCGACCTCGGCCTTGGCCTCGTTGGCCAGCAGCCGGTAGGCGGCTCCGACCGCGGGCGCCTCGATGTCCAGCAGCGCCTGGTGGAAGGCGAGCCGCGAATAGATCCGGCTCACCTCCTCGGTGAGTTCCCGGCGCACCTCCACGGTGCCGGTGCGCCGGCGGATCCGGTACGGCATCTCCGCGTAGTCCTCGATGACGCTGAGCGCCTCACCGAACGCCCGGGCCCGGCGCTCGCGGCGCGCCCCTCGCTGGTTGAGCCCATAGGTCAGCAGTGCGGTGAACGCCGCCCCGAAGATCGCGATGACCGGCACGATCACCGCCGCCGTCTGCGCGGCCGTCCACGTCATGCTGCGAGATCCGTCCCGGCGTCAGAGTTGGTGAAGGACGTCGATGATTCTCGCAGCAGCGCCCGGCTCCCATTGGTCCGGCCCCGGCCCGAACAGCCGGTTGATCCCGTTCTGGCAGGGCAGGGCGGCGAACGCCACCGGATCGTCGCGGTGGGTGCGACGCAGCCACGCCAGCGCGTCCCGATGGGCCACCGAGGGTGACGCGGCCGAGCGGTAGACCCGGTCGGGAACGTTGAAGAGCAGACATTCGATCAGGTACGACGGGGCGAGCCAGCCGTCGATCATCAGGTCCGCCCCGCCGAGCCGCCGGGCACGCTTGGCGGCCCGGACCGCCTCCTTGAACCGGCCGCCGGTCCGCCGGTCCTTGGCGTCGCCGTTGCACCGGTGCTGCCGGGGAAAGTTGACGATCGCCCGGCCGTCCTGGTCACGGAAGAAGACGCCCTGCTCGTGGAGGCCGGCGCCGGGCACCGGACACCAGCGATGCTCGACGGCGACGAGCACGTCCACCATCTCACCGAACAGCGACCCGGGATCGTCGACGTTGAGGCAGCGGCGGCCCATCCGGACGGTGTGCGACTCCCCCAGCACGGTCAGGACGTCATCGCGGAATTCCTCCCAGCCGTAGCCGGGAGCAGGCGACGTGAGCATCAGCACCAGGTCGATGTCACTGCCCTGGTCGAGATGGGTGTCGTTGACGCGCGAGCCCTGCCCGAAGATCTCGAACGGCCGGCCGTCGAGCAATGTGGAGCGGCTCAGCGCCCGGCGTAACTCGTCCTCGGCCCACGTCAGCAGGAACGCGTTCAGCGCCGGAGAGCCGGACGGCCGCCGCATCGGGGGCGTACCCGCATGCGGCAACCCTGTGGTCATGGGGTCAAGTATGCGCGCGGGCCGGTGCGCCGACCAGTTCACGGTTCCGCGGGCGGCGCCTGCCGCCCGCGGAACTCAAAGGGTCAGCCGATCGCGAAGCTCGGGTGCGGCGGCTGGTTGTAGGCGGTGTTCTGCCAGGCGACCGCCTCCCGGTACTGACGGTCCTGCATCAGCGACGGCCGTGAGATGCTCGTCGCGTCCGTGGTCGAGTAGATCCGCAGCGCGCTGTTGTTCGTGGTCGGCCAGATGACCTCCTCACGCCAGTCGCCGAGGATGTCGGCCTGCAACGACGGCGTGGCCTTGGTGCCGTTGTTCGAGTGCACGCCGCTGGCGGTCAGCAGCCGGGTGTCGCCGCCGGTGCCGTACTTGTCGATCCGGGTCTGGTCGAGCAGTTCGCGCTGGGCGTCGCCGTCCCACCAGATGACGAAGTTCGACGACGAGGGCTTACGGCCGATGTTCGCGCCGCTGGTGTTGCGCAGCCCGTCGACGGACGAGGACCACGACTCCGCGCCGGGGCTGCCGGCGTAGACGTCGGCCGAGACGCCACGGCCGTTGTCGCAGCCGCACGACGGGGACGACCAGATCAGCGATCCGGTACGCGCGTCGGCCATCCACATGGCGGGCTTCGACCCGTCCTCGGAGACCTTGAAGACCTCCTGGCCGGCACGGCTGGGGATCAGGTCGCTGACGTGGTAGGCGTCGCCGTGCCCGCGGCCCGACGTCCAGAGCCCGGAGCCGTTGTCGTCGACGGCCATCGCGCCGTACATGATCTCGTCCCGGCCGTCGGCGTCCACGTCGGCGATCGACAGCTGGTGGTTGCCCTGCCCGGCCCAGGCCGAGCCGTTGGTGGAGGAGCTGCTGTCGAAGGTCCACTTCCGGGTCAGCGTGCCGTTGCGGAAGTCCCAGGCCGCGATCACGCTGCGGGTGTAGTAGCCGCGGGCCATGATGATGCTCGGGTACGACCCGTTGAGGTACGCGGTGCCGGCCAGGAACCGGTCGACCCGGTTGCCGTAGGAGTCACCCCACGACGAGACGGTCCCGCGGGCCGGCACGTAGTTGGCGGTGGCCATGGCCCGGCCGGTCTGGCCGTTGAACACGGTCAGGAACTCGGGGCCGGACAGGATGTAGCCGGAGGAGTTGCGGTAGTCGGCGCTGGAGCTGCCGATCACCACGCCGCCGCCGTCCTTGGTGCCGTCGGCGGTCTTCATGGCCACCTCGGCCCGGCCGTCGCCGTCGTAGTCGAACACCTGGAACTGCGTGTAGTGGGCGCCGGCCCGGATGTTGCGGCCCAGGTCGATGCGCCACAGCCGGGTGCCGTTGAGCTTGTAGGCGTCGATGAACACGTTGCCGGTGTAGCCGGACTGCGAGTTGTCCTTGGCGTTCGACGGGTCCCACTTGAGGACGATCTCGTACTGGCCGTCACCGTCGAGGTCGCCGACCGACGCGTCATTGGCCGAGTAGGTGTAGGAGACGCCGTCCGGGGTGGTGCCGCCGGACGGGATCTGGATCGGCACGTCCTGGTAGGCGGCGAGCAACCCGACGGTGGGTTCCTCGGCCGCGAGCGTCGCCACCTCGGCGCCGCCGACGACCGGCCGCACGGTGTAGGCGGCCCCGGCGGGTCCGCCGAGATCGGTGTAGTTCGTACCGGCGGTGATCGGGGCAGTGTTGATCTTGTTGGATCCGCGGTAGACGTTGAACGCCACTCCGGCCGGATCGGATTCGAGCAGCCGCCAGGACAGGAAGTTGCCCTTGGCGGAGCGCAGGCTGATCAGACCACGATCGAGCTTCTCGGTCGTACGGGCGGACGACGGCGCCGCGGTCGTGGCGGGCGGGGTCTCGTCGGCGACGGCGGCGGTGATGCCGCTGCCGAGCAGGAGGGCGACGGTGGCCGCCACCGCGGCGGCCGGGAGGACTCTTCGCCCGCGGGAGGGCATGGCTGAGTTGTGCATGGGGATCCCAACGTGTGCAGGAACGGGGACACACGGACCGCGCTCTGGGGAAAGCACGGTTGAAACGAGCCTCGGGGCGGCTCCCGGCCGCGACTCTGCGACCAGTTCCCTGAGTATGTAAACGATTCAAAGAGGGTGTCAAGCGTCGATGCTCATCGATAAATGGTCACCGCGGTGGGGCGACCAGGCCCATCTCGTAGGCGATGATCACCAGGTGCACCCGGTCGCGGGCGTCGAGCTTCGTGAACAGCCGGGCCACGTGCGCCTTGGCGGTGGCCGGGCTGATGTGCAGGTCCGCGGCGATCTCGGCGTTCGACCGGCCCCGGCCGACGAGGGTGAGCACCTCGCGTTCCCGTTCGGTGATCCCCTCGTCGGGGCGGCGGCGCGGGGCCGCGGGAACCGGTGCCGGGCCGGCTCCGGCGAAGTGCTGGATCAGGCGGCGGGTGACGCTCGGTGCGATGAGCGCGTCCCCGGCGGCGACGACCCGGATGGCGCCGAGGATCTCCTCGAGGGCCATGTCCTTGACGAGGAAGCCGCTGGCCCCGGCCCGCAGGGCGGCGTACACGTACTCGTCGTCGTCGAACGTGGTGAGGACGAGGACCTTGGCCGGATCGGGCCCGGCCACGACGTGCCCGGTGGCCTCGATGCCGTCCATGACCGGCATCCGGATGTCCATGACCACCACGTCCGGCCGATGTTCGCGGGACAGCCGGACGGCCTCGGCGCCGTTGCCGGCCTCGCCGACGACCTCGATGTCCTCGGCGTCGTTGATGAGCACCCGCAGTCCGCTGCGGATCAGCGGCTGGTCGTCGGCCAGCACCACCCGGATGCTTACCGTGCCGCCACGGGCAACGGGATGCGTGCGGTGACCAGGAAGCCGCCGTCCGGCCGCGGACCGGCCGCGAACTCGCCGCCGAGCAGGCTGACGCGCTCACGCATGCCGGTCAGCCCGTTCCCGCCGCCGGTGCCGGGGCCGTCGCCCGCACCCGTGCCGTCGTCGGCCACCTCGATGGCGAGGCTGTCACCGTCGGAGCGGATGCCGACGTCGCAGTGCCCGGCGCCGGCGTGCCGGATCACGTTGGTGACCGCCTCCTGGACGATCCGGAACGCGGACAGGTCGATGTCGGGTGGCAGCGGCGACAGTTCGCCCTGCCGCAGCACGCGCACCTCGACGCCGGCCTGCGCGCTGCGGGCGACCAGGGTGTCGAGGTCGCCCAGGCCCGGCGCGGGATCGCGGGGCGCCGGCCCGGCCGACGCGTCGGTACGCCGGAGCGTGCCCAGCATCCGGCGCAGCGCGGCCGCGGTGTCCCGGCTGGTGTCCTCGATGTTGGCCAGCGCGGTCCGCGCCTCGTCCGGCTGGGTGCCGATGACCCGGCGGCCCACCCCGGCCTGTACCGCGATGACGGCGATGCTGTGCGCGACCATGTCGTGCAGCTCCCGGGCGATCCGCAGCCGCTCGGCCTCCACGGCCCGTGCCCCGGCCTGTTCCCGCTGCTCGGCGGCGTGCCGCCGGCGCTGCCGGACGGAGTCGCCGATGACCCACGCGGTGACGACCCCGAGCACCACGATCGCGGCCAGGGTCACCCCGTCCCCGACGTCCCCGGCGGCGAAGAACAGGCTCGTCTGCGCGAGGGCGGTCAGGACCGCCGCCGTGATCGACACCCGGCGTGACCGGTTGGCCGCCACGTTGCCGACCAGCACGTCGGTCACCGCGACGAGGACGATCAGCAGGACCCGGCCGTGGGAGTCGCCGCGGGCGCCGTGCTCGTGTCGCTCGCCGGGTATCCGGCGAGCGCGGTCGGGGTGCCCGGTGACGGCTGGTCCAATCTCGATCCGCCGTCGCTGTTCGCGCTGGCGCTGGCCACCGCGCAGATCGGGGTGTTCCTCCTGGTCCGGGACAGGTTGGCTGCCTGGCTGCGGCGGCCGTCGGTGTGGGCTCCCGTCGCCGTGCTCAATCTGGCGGCGATGACGGTGTTCTGCTGGCATCAGGGTGCCCTGCTGCTGGTCTCCTTCGCCGGGCTGCCGGCGGGCCGGCTTCCCGGCCTGCTGACCGAGCCGGTCGGGGCGTGGCCGCTGTACCGGCTGCTCTGGCTGCCGGTCTTCGCGCTCGCCCTGGCCGGACTCTGCACGATCTTCCACCGCTGGGAACGCACGGCCCCGAACCGCGCGGAGCGCCGGGGCCTGGTGGCCCCGGCGCTCAGGCGGGTCAGTGGGCAGAGGCCGTGTAGATGGCGGCGACCTCCTCGTCGGTGAGTGCCCGGTCGACGGCGTGGACCTGGTCGACCGCGCCGGACCAGAAGTCGACCCGGTTGCCCGCGTACTTGGCACGGCCCACCGACAGCGGCCCGGTGCTGACGACGTCCGGCCCGGCCGGGACGGTGGCGGCCCGCTGCCCGTCGACGTAGAGCCGGATCTCGCCGGTGACGTGATCGCGGACCCCGGCGAGGTGGTACCAGCGGTTGAGCGAAGGCGTCGTCACCAGCCGCGCCCGGTTGCCGCCGGGCGTGCTGAAGGCGAAGGCGCCCTGGCCGTACTGCAGGTAGAAGGGGTTCTCGGTGCGGCGGCCGTCCTGGCTGATCGCGGTGGCGTAGTTGCCGGGCAGCCTGTCGAGCGTCACCCAGGCCGCGATCGAGTAGTCCTTCGTGGTGTCCAGCACGGGCGCGGCCGTGTCGGCGTAGTCGCCGTCACCGTCGAACGTCAGCGCCGACCCGGACCTGCCGGGTACCCAGGAGGTGTCACCGGTCAGGGTGAGGTGGCTGTCGCCGCCGCTGTCGCGGGCGGTGGCGCCGCTGCCCTCGTCCAGGTTCCAGTCGCCGTGGCCCGGGTAGGTCCGTCCCTGCCCGGACGCCGCTCCGGCCGCGATGACGCGGGCGTTCACCGCCCGTACCGCCGCGGGGTCGACCTTGATCTCCCGGCGGTCGTAGGTCCAGAGACCGTTGAGCTCGGTCTCCAGGTCGGTGATCTGGGTGTAGACGGAGCCGGACAGCTCGTTGGCGGCGGCCTCCAGGTAGAACCGCTCGGTGTTGTCTACGTACTTGGCGGTCAGGGCCGCCTTGTCGGCGACGCCGCTGTAGATGACGGCCGGCGGGCCGGGCCACATGTGCCCGGGGGTGCGCAGGGTGAAGCCGCCGTGCTCACCGTCCATCGCGATGCGGGTGGCGTCCGGCCACGGCGGGTCGTTGTTGACGTAGTCGTGGTGGTCGATCACGTCGCCCTTGCCGGAGTCGCCCTTGGAGTTGCAGCAGTTCACGCCGCTGTGCGCGTTGAGGATCCGGGACGGGTCGGCCGCCTTCACACGAGTGGCGATCTCGCCGGTGGCGGTCCGGTCCCATTCGCCCCAGCCCTCGTTGAACACGATCCAGCCGATGATCGACGGGAAGTTGTGCAGCTGGCGCATCATCTCGCTGCCCTGGCTGAGGAACGCCTCCTGGCCGGCCGTGTTGTTGATGTCGGCGGAGACGAAGTCCTGCCAGACCAGCAGGCCCAGCTCGTCGGCGTGCCGGTACCAGCGGGCGGACTCGACCTTGATGTGCTTGCGGACCGCGTTGAAACCGAGCTTCTTGGTCTCGACCAGGTCGAACCTCAGCGCCGCGTCGCTGGGCTGGGTGTGCAGGCCCTCGGGCCAGAAACCCTGGTCCAGCGTGGCGAGCGAGAAGATCGGCTTTCCGTTCAGGATCAACTTCGGGAAACCACCGACATTCTGTACGCCTACGTCGCGCAGCCCGAAGTAGCCGCGCACGGAGTCGCTGCCGAGCTTGACGTCGACGTCGTACAGGTAGGGGTCGTCCGGGCTCCACAGCCGAGGCCGGTCGAGCTTGATCTTGAGATCGGTGTTGGTCGTACCCGAGACCTTCCTGTTGCCCTTGACCGTCACGGTGACCTTCGCCGCCGCCGCGGAGTTCACGCGCACGGTGACCGACCCGGCCGCCGCGTCGGGAGTGAGGACGAGGTCGTCGACGGCGACCGGGGCGACCGGCTCGAGCCAGACCGTCTGCCAGATGCCGGAGCTCGGCTCGTAGACGATGCCGCCCGGGTTGAGTGACTGCTTGCCCTTGGGCTGGTTGGGCCCGGTCACATCGGTGACGCCGACGATGATCTCCTGCGCGCCGCGCGGCTTGAGGGCGTCGGTGACGTCGGCGGTGAACGCGTTGTAGCCGCCGGTGTGCGTGGTGACGAGCGTGCCGTTGACCCAGACCCTGGCCTCGTAGTCGACGGCGCCGAAGTTCAGTTTGACGCGCTTGCCGTTCCAGCCGGCCGGCACGGTGATGAGCTTGCGGTAGAACATGTGGTCCTCGCGCCGCTCGATGCCGGACAGCAGCGACTCGACCGGGTACGGCACGGTGATCTTCTCGGCCAGGCGCTTGCCGAACACCGGCTGCTCCCCCGCCTCGGCGGACGCGAACTCCCACTGTCCGTTGAGGTTGAGCCAGTCCCTGCGGATCAGCTGCGGACGCGGGTACTCGGGCAGCGGCCGGTTCTTGTCGACCCGGTCGCCCCACGGCGTGGTCAGCCGGTGCGTCGAGGCGTTGGCCGCCGAGCGGATGACCTGCGGGACCGTCTCGCCGCCGACGACCAGTCCACCGGCGCCGTCGTAGTTGACACGGACCTTCTGGTTCTTCTGCACCTTCTCGGTGAGGGTGATGACGGCCTTGTCGCGTGCCTTGCGGACGCTCTTGATCGGGAAGACGGTGGTGTCGACCTCCACCTTCGTGTGGGCGGCCAGGTCACCGAGCGTGTCGACGTTCGCGTCGAAGTCCGCGGTCAGCGTCCTGCCGTCGGCGCCCACGGCAAACGCCACCGGGAAGATCTGGAAGCCGTCGGGTGGGGTGAGAGCGCTCTCGGGCACGATCTGCTTCTCGAGGCCGGCGCCCTGCCAGCGCAGGAACAGGTTCGCGCCGCCGACGTCCTGGAACATCTCGATGCGTACGGTGTGCGCTTCCCCCGCCACCAGCGGCACGGGCGCGCTGACCTGCTCGCGGTCCCAGTCACCGACCCAGTGGTCGATCACCGGCCGCTCGTCGAGGAAGAAACGGAACCCGTTGTCGCCGATCATCGAGAACGTGTAGTCGCCGGTGGCCGGAGCGGTGATCCTGCCGGTCCAGCGGGCGGTGGTGTGCTCGGTGCGGCCGGTGAGCGACTCGAACGTCCCGGCCAGACCGGGCAGGTCGATGTTCGGGTCGAGAACGATCCCGCCGAGTTCGGCGAAGTCACGGGCGCCCGGTGCGGACATCCGGAAGTACTCGCCCTTGAGCCCGTGCACCGGCGCCGCGGCGGCGGCCGGGCCGGTGGGGACGGCCAGGGCGGACAGGACGAGGAGGACGGCTAAGAGGAGCGGACGCACACGCAATCGCGTCATCGAGTGTTTCCCTTCGATCTCCAGCACATTGCAAACACACTGAACTATTTGCATGTGTGAAGTCAACAGAACACAACACCCTCGGACAGATTCGCGCGCATATCCTCACGATGACTGTCGAACATGCTTCCGCGTAACGAATTTTCCCCCGTTACTTTCGGCCTTTATGGAGCCGCTGACGCCTTTCACCGCATCGAAAGTCGACGTACGATCCCCTTCAAGTTCCGATAGATCCCCGTAAGTTTCGGAACTCTGTTCCCCACGCCGAGGAGAGGCTCATCCCCCGATGAACAAGCAGAGAAGGTGGCGTGCCGCCGCCGTCGCCGGCATCGTCGTCGCCATGACGGCCACGACCGTGATCCTGGGCCAGGGCACCTCCAGTGCCGCGTCCACACTGGGTGCGTCCGCCGCCGAGCGCGGCCGCTACTTCGGTGTCGCGATCGCCGGCAGCAGGCTGAGCGACTCGACGTACGCGACCATCGCGAACCGCGAGTTCAACATGGTCTCGGCCGAGAACGAGATGAAGCTCGACGCCACCGAGCCGAACCAGAACCAGTTCAGCTTCGGCGCCGGCGACCAGATCGTGAACTGGGCCCGCAACAACGGCAAGCAGGTCCGCGGGCACACCCTGGCCTGGCACTCCCAGCAGCCGGGCTGGATGCAGCGCATGGAGGGCTCGAGCCTGCGCAGTGCGATGCTCAACCACGTGACGCGGGTGGCCACCTACTACAAGGGCAAGATCCACTCGTGGGACGTGGTGAACGAGGCGTTCGCCGACGGTTCGTCCGGCGCGCGGCGTGACTCGAACCTGCAGCGCACCGGCAACGACTGGATCGAGGCGGCGTTCCGGGCGGCACGGGCCGCCGACCCGGCCGCGAAGCTCTGCTACAACGACTACAACACCGACAACTGGTCGCACGCTAAGACGCAGGCCGTCTACCGGATGGTCCAGGACTTCAAGTCGCGCGGCGTCCCGATCGACTGCGTCGGCTTCCAGGCGCACTTCAACTCCGGCAACCCGGTGCCGAGCAACTACCACACCACCCTGCAGAACTTCGCCAGCCTCGGCGTGGACGTGCAGATCACCGAGCTGGACATCGAGGGCTCCGGGTCGAGCCAGGCCGAGCAGTACCGCGGCATCGTGCAGGCCTGCCTCGCGGTGACCCGGTGCAACGGCATCACGGTGTGGGGTGTGCGCGACACCGACTCGTGGCGGGCGTCCGGCACGCCGCTGCTGTTCAACGGCAGCGGTCAGAAGAAGGCGGCGTACGACGCGGTCCTCGCCGCGCTCAACAGCGGCCAGCCCAACCCGAGCCAGTCGACCGGCGGCCCGTCCACCAGCCCGTCGAACCCGTCGGGCGGCGGCTGCACGGCCACGTACAGCGAGGGTCAGAAGTGGAACGACCGCTTCAACGGCCAGGTGACCGTGACCGGTTCGAGCAACTGGATCGTGACGGTGACGGTGTCCTCGCCGCAGCGCGTCATCGCCACCTGGAACACCACCGCGAGCTGGGACTCCAGCAACGTCATGACCGCGCGGCCCAACGGCAGCGGCAACTCGTTCGGGTTCACCGTCCAGCACGGTGGTAACTGGACGTGGCCGGCGCTGACCTGCCGGACCGCCTGACAGGTTCCGCACCAGGCGGCTCCCCGGGTCCGTCCCCCGGGGAGCCGCTGTGCGTCAGACCGTCACGGGCGGGGCTTGAGCAGCGTGATCCGGTTCTGGCCGAGCTCGGTCACGTACAGGTAGCCGGTGGCCGTGTCCTCCGTGACGTCGAGCGGCTGGCTGAAGCCGGTGAACCCGGGGATGCCGGTCCGCCGTCCGGACAGCGCGCCGCCGGCCGCCACGTCGAAGGTCTGCAGATCCTGGCTGGCCGAGTAGCGGACGTTGATCAGCTTGCCGCGCAGCTGTCCGCCGAACGCGCCGCCCCGGTACTCGATCACGCCGTTGGCGCTGGCGTGCAGGCCCGCGTCGAAGGTTCCGGCCAGGTCGAAGTTCGGGTCGGGCAGGGTGCCGTCCGGGTACGCCGGGACCTCGAACGGATCGACGCCCGCGCTCGGGTCGCCGCCGGCCAGCACCCACTCACAGCGCAACGGGTTCGGGTGTCCGTAGTAGCGGCCGGGCTTGGCGTCGAACACGTAGTCGGTCTCCGCGGTCGGCACGCTGGTCAGCGCGGGCACCGGCGGCCCGGTGTAACCACGCCGGGCGCACGAGGCGGGCAGGGTGGCCGGGGTGGCGGGCGTGTTGCCGCCCGCGGCCGAGCCGTTGGTCGGCACATACAGGTGCCCGTTGCTGTGCCACACCAGGTCGAACGCGTTCCGCACGCCGGTGGCATGAAGGGTCAAGGGCGCTCCCGAGGCGTACGGGTCATACGTGCCGCCGTCAGCTGTCTTGGCGTTCACCGGCAACGTGACCGGCAGGCGCGCCGGATCGAGCCGGAGAATGGCGGCGCTCAGCAGCTGGTCAGGACGGTTCCCCCAGGTCGAGTCGGGGGCGCCCATCGCGTTGTTGGAGCCCTGGCTCACGTACAGCGCCCCGTCCGGGCCGAAGGCCAGCGAGTTGGTCTCGTGGTCCTTCACCGAGCGCGGCAGGTTCGTCACGACGGCGGTGTAGGTGCCCAGGTCGGGGCCGCTGAGCCGGCCGATCCGCCCGGACCAGTCCGGCACGTTCGAGGTGCCGGTGTACTGGTAGTTGTCGGTCACCCACAGGATCGGGGCGGCCGCCGTGGACGCCGGGTCGAACGCCATGCCGATCACGGTGCGGTTCGGCTGGCCCGGCAGATTCGCGGCCGCCGCGTTCACCCGTACCGAATCGATGATCGTGGCCGTGCCCAGCGTCCCGTCGGAGTTGATCGGGAAGCGGTGGATCTGCCCGGTGAGGGTTCCGGCGTAAAGCCGGTTGTCGGGCCCCTTGATGACCGAGGTGAACGCCGCACCGGTCGCCACGCCGACCGTGGAGTCGAAGGCGATGCCGCCGGCCGGTGGTCCGCCGTCGCCGGCCGTGGTGAAGACGACCGAGAACGGCAGGAACGCCTTCCCGGTGACGTCCTTCGCGGCCGGGGTGATGGTGAAGCGGTAGGTGGTCGAGGCGGCCAGGGCCGCAGCCGGGGAGAAGTTGACGACGTCGCCGCCACCGCTGGTGAACGCCTGGCCCGCCACGACGGCGCCGGTGTCGGCGCGGGTCAGGGTGACCGCGGACGAGGTGAGGGAGGTGCCGTCGACGGCACCGTTCGGCAGCACCAGATCCTCGACGATGCTGACGGTGCGGCTGACCGCGGTGGCGAGGTTGGCGGGCGTGCTGGTGCGCACCGACGGCTGTGCCCCGGCGTCCGGCACGCTGACCACGTCGATGTAGTTGAACTTGGTGTTGGTGCCGCCGGCCGGGCTCAGCGTCAGCCTGCCGTCGGTGACCGTCACCGTACGCGTGGCCGTGGCGTGCCGGTTCGCGGCCGTCGGGGCGAAGGCGGCGATCGCGTTCTGGTTCTCGACGTTGGCCCAGTGCACGCTGTCGAGGGCCGTCCCGGAGTCGCCGACGGCGACGGTGACCTGGTAGACGCCGGGCGGGACGGTGGCCTCCCACGCACCCGGGGTGTGCGAGCCGGCCGAGCCGGACGGCAGTTGCGCGTGGATCAAGGTGGCCAGGCGCGGGTCGGCCTGTCCGGCGGCCGGGTTGCGGTTGCGGCCGTTGCCCTCCAGGCTCGCCGGGGTGAGTTCGCCCAGGTCGATCCAGCCGTAACCGCGTGCGTCGGTGAACGCGGCGCCGGAGTCCCGGACGTAACCGGCCGGTGGCGCGGTGGCCGCGTCGGAGAAGTTCACCTTCAGCGAGAACGCCGGGGGCGTGTCGACGACCCGGGCGATGTCGACGTAGTTGAGCTTGGTGTTCGTGCCGCCGGCGGCGTCGACGGTCAGCCGGCCGTCGCTCACCGGCACGGTCACCGTGGCGGTGCGGAACTCGGCGGCGGCCGTGGAGACGAACGCGCTGATCGCGGCGACACCCTCGACCCGGATCGTGTGGCTGCTGTCGTAGGACGGGCGGTCCCCCACCGCCACGGTGACCTGGTAGGTGCCGTTCGGCAGGACGTACTCCCAGGCGCCCGGGGTGGCGACGCCCGCGGTGCCGCCGGTGTCGCCGTACTGCAGGTGGATGAGGGTGTTGAGCCGGGCCTCGACTCCCGCGCGGGCCCGGTCGCGAGTGTTGGCGGTCAGGTCGAGCGGGACGCGGGTGCCGGCCAGGCTGTCCTGGCGCACCCAGCCGTACCCGCGGGTGGTGGTGAAGGCCGCGCCGGTGTCCGCCTGGTAGCCGGCGGGCACCGGCGAGGCGGCCGGCTGGAAGTCGATGCGGTCGACCGTGGTCACGGCGGCCCGGGCGGGCGCGGCCACGGAGACGGTGAGTATCAGAGGGGTGATGAGGGCGGCCAGAAGTCGTCGGCGCATGATTTCGAATCTCGCATGTGGACGATCCGCTGCCCGGCGCTGAAATTCGACTGTCCCGTAACCGCAGGTCACAGCCCTGCCGAAAGGCCTTTTCCCAGCCCATCCGGCAATGGTCTCAACGGCGGCGCAATGCGGCGTCGAGCAGCGAAGGCGGCGTGTCGAACTTTTCGCCGGGCGCCAGGTCGGTGCCGGGCGGCACGATCGCGTCGACGGCGTCCAGGACATCGGCGGACAGGACCGTGTCGGCGGCGTCGAGCTGCGAGCGCAGGTGGCCGAGGGTACGCGGGCCGATGAGCGCGGCGGTCACGCCGGGGTGCGCGGTGACGAACCCGAGGGCCAGCTGGATGAGGGTGAGGCCCGCCTCGCCGGCGACCTTGACGAGCTGTTCGACGGCGTCGAGGCGGGCCCGGTTGGCGGGGTCGGTCAGGTCGAAGCGCTGCGGCAGGATGCCGGCACGGTGGCTGGTGAACTCCTGTCCGGCCCGGATCGCGCCGGAGAGCCAGCCGGAGGCGAGCGGGCTCCAGGCGAGGACGCCCATGCCGTACTCCTGGATGACCGGCAGGACGTGGGCCTCGATGCCGCGCTGGAGCATCGAGTAGCTGGGCTGCTCGGTGACGTACCGGCTGAGGTGGTGTTCCCTCGCGGCCCACTGCGCCTGCACGATGCGGTGGGCGGGGAACGTCGACGAGCCGAAGTAGCGGATCTTGCCGGCGCGCTGCAGATCGGTGAGCGCGGACAGGGTCTCGTCGTCGGCGGTCGCGGGGTCCCAGCGGTGCATCTGGTAGAGGTCGACGTGGTCGACGCCGAGGCGGCGCAGGCTGTCGTCGAGGGCGGTGGTGACCCAGCGGCGGGAGCCGCCCCTGTGGTTGCGCTCGGTGCCCATCGGCATGGTGGCCTTGGTGGCGAGCACGATGTCGTCGCGGCGGCCCGCGATGGCCTTGCCGACCATCTGCTCGGACTCGCCGTTGCCGTACATGTCGGCGGTGTCGATCAGGTTGACGCCGGCCTCGAGGGCGGCGTCGACGATGGCGGTGGCCTCGTCCTGGGTGGTGCGGCCGATGGCGCCGAAGTTCATCGCGCCGAGCGCCAGGGTGCTGACCTGAACGCCGGTGCGGCCGAGAGTGCGGTACTGCATGGTGGTTCCTCCGGGGTGTCTGGCATGCTGGAGTCAAGCGGAACAACGTTCCGCCTCCGGGACCAAACATACGGAACACTGTTCCGTTTACCAAGCGGCGTGACGGGGGTAACAGTTCAGTGGTGGAGAAACGAGCCGACGCGCGCCGCAACCAGGAGACGCTGCTGGACGCCGCGGCCGCGGCCTTCATCGAGTCCGGCGTCAACGTGCCGGTACGTGACATCGCGACCCGGGCCGGTGTGGGCGTGGGCACCATCTACCGGCACTTCCCGACCCGCTCCGACCTGATCGTGGCGGTGTACCACCACCAGATCGAGGCGTGCGCCGACGCCGGACCGGAACTGCTCGCGACCAGCGCCACACCACATCTGGCCCTGGCCGCGTGGATCGACCTGTTCGTGGACTTCCTGGTCACCAAGCACGGCCTGGCGGAGGCGCTGCACTCCGACGACGCCGCGTTCGAGCGGCTGCACGGCCTGTTCCTGGAACGGCTGCTACCGGTCTGCGCCCGCCTGCTCGAAGCGGCCGCCGGGGCCGGCGAGATCCGGCCCGGCGTGGGCGCGCTGGAACTGATGCGGGGCGTCGGCAACCTGTGCATCGGCGATCGCGGCGACCCCCGCTACGACGCCCGCCGGATGGTGGGCTTCCTTATCGAGGGCCTGCGGCCGCCGCGACGCTGAGGGCCTGGGCAGCGTGCTGGTTCATGTCCAGCTCGCTGTGGATCACGTCGAGGATCCGCTGGTCGGTGCCGATCACGAAGGTCATCCGCTTGGTGCTCAGCGGACCGAGGTTCAGCTTGCGCTTCACACCGTACGCCGCGATCGTGACCGAGTCCGGATCGGACAGCAGCGGATAGTCGAACGTGTACGTCTCGGCGAACAGCTTCTGCTTCTCCACCGGGTCCCGGCTGATGCCGACACGCTGCACACCGGCCGCGCGGTACTCCGCGGCAAGGTCACGGAAGTGGCAGGCCTCCGCCGTACACCCCTTGGTCATGGCGCCGGGATAGAAGAACAGGACGACCGGCCCGTCCGCCAGCAACCCGGTCAGCCGCCGGGTGACGCCGTGCTGGTCGGGCAGTGCGAAGTCGGGCGCGATGTCACCCTTACCGATGCTCACCCGACCGAGTGTACGTTCACGATGGATCACATCAAGATCAAGGCTTACGCCCCGGGAGGCTCCGTGACCCGCGCCCACCTGACCCTGCATCCGGCGTTTCGTGTCGGGGACGTCGACCGGCGGCTGTTCGGCGGCTTCGTCGAGCATCTGGGGCGGCACATCTACGACGGCATCCACGAGCCGGGGCATCCCACGGCCGGGCCGGACGGGTTCCGGCGGGACGTCATCGAGCTGGTCAAGGAGCTGGGCGTCACCGCGATCCGCTATCCGGGCGGCAACTTCGTGTCCGCCTACCGGTGGGAGGACGGCGTCGGGCCGGTCGCCGAACGGCCCCGGCGGCTCGACCTGGCCTGGCACTCCACCGAGACCAACCTGGTGGGCCTGCACGAGTTCCAGGAGTGGCTCGACCTGGTCGGCAGCGAGCTGATGCTGGCCGTCAACCTCGGCACCCGCGGCCTGCAGGAGGCCCTCGAGCTCGTCGAGTACGCCAACGTGCCGTCCGGGACGGCCCGCGCAGACCGGCGGCGGGCCAACGGCCGCGAGGAGCCGTTCGGGGTGCGGATGTGGTGCCTGGGCAACGAGATGGACGGGCCCTGGCAGGTCGGGCACCGCGACGCCGGCGACTACGGCAAGCTCGCCTCGCAGGTCGCCAAGGCGATGCGACTGGTCGACAACCGGCTGCAGCTCGTGGTGTGCGGCTCGTCCGGCCGCGGCATGCCCACGTTCGGCTCGTGGGAGCGCACAGTCCTCGAACACACGTACGACGACGTCGACTACATCTCCTGCCACGCCTACTACCAGGAGACCGACGGCGACCTGGCGAGTTTCCTCGCCTCCGGCGTCGACATGGACGCCTTCATCGACGAAGTCGTGGCCACCGCCGATCACGTACGCGCGGTGAAGCGCTCCGGCAAGCGCATCCAGATCTCCTTCGACGAGTGGAACGTCTGGTACATGAGCCGCTGGAACGCTCAGGAGGGCACCCACACGATCGACGACTGGCCGGTCGCGCCGCGCCTGCTCGAGGACGTCTACTCGGTCGCCGACGCGGTCACCGTGGGCGGCCTGCTCATCTCGCTGCTCAACCACGCCGACCGGGTCACCTCGGCGTCGCTCGCGCAGCTGGTCAACGTCATCGCGCCGATCATGACCGAGCCCGGCGGCCCGGCGTGGCGGCAGACCACCTTCTTCCCGTTCTCCCTCACTTCCAAGGCCGCCCGCGGTACGGCCCTCGCGGTCACCCTCGACGCCGGCACCGTCACGACCGCCCGGTACGGCGAGGTGCCGGTCGTGGCCGCGGCCGCCACCACCGACGGCGGCACGGTCCAGCTGTTCCTGCAGAACCGCGACACCACGGCACCGACCACCGTGACCGTCGACCTGCGCGCCTTCGCCGGCCTCACCTCGGCCTCCGCGACCGGCATCTGGGACGACGACCCGTACGCGGTCAACAGCCTGACCGAACCGGACCGGGTCGCCCCGCGGACCAACGACACCGCCCGGCTCGACGACGGCGTCCTGACGGTCACGCTGCCTCCGGTCTCCTGGACGACGGTCGCCGTGGCCTGACCCTCAGCATCGGCAGGGATCCGCCGATAGGCAGAGGTGGACCGTCTTCGCGGGAGGAAGCGGTGAATGCCGGCTACCGGAGATCCCTGACCCGGACCGTATGCTTCGCCCTCGTCTACGCCGCCGCGTGCTACGCGGGGCGGCGCCTCGTCGTGGTGGGCAACCACAACCTGGCCTGGCCGGCCGCCGGGGTGGCCGTGGTCTGGTTCTGCGCCCACCTCCGCGCGCCGACCCGCCGCCTCGACATGCTGCTGCTGACACTGATCCTGGGCACCGTCAACTGGCGTACCGGGACCAGTGCGGCGGTCGGCGTCGTCGCCGGGCTGGTCGGCCTGATCCAGGTCCTGACGTTCCTGCGGTTGCTGCGCCGATGGGCCCCGCACCTGTGGGGCGCCGGCGGCGACGAGTCACTACGCTCCCCGCGGGATCTGTGGGCCCTGCTGAGAGCCGGCCTCGTGGCGACGATCGCCGCGTGTGCCTTCGGGCTGGTGGGCCGATGGCTGGCCACCGGCTCGCTGCCGGCGGCCGTCACGGCCATGTCGCTGGCCCGGCACACCGCCAGCATCCTGATCGTCGGGTCGGCCGGGATCTGCGTGGGTGCCGCTCTGGACCGGCTCCCCGACGGCCACCGGTCGATCGGCGGCTGGTGGCGTCGTCGTGCCCCGGTGCCGCGCCGGAGGATGGCCGAGATCGCCGGGATCTGCGCTCTGAGCGTCACCGGCCACGTGGTCGTGTTCGCATACGAGCAGCGTTTCCCGATGTCGTTCGCCCTGCTCGCCATCACCGTCCTGGTCGGGGTACGGCTCAGCACGCCGTGGGTGATCCTCAACAACCTGGTGGTCAGCGTCGTGACGCTGCGATACACCCTCGCCGGGAACGGGCCGTTCGCCAAGGTCGGTGACGTCGCCCAGCAGGCGGTCGTGGTGCAGCTCTTCGTCACCCTGGTCGCGCTGGTCGGCCTCGCCCTGGCGCTGGGCCGGGAGGAGCGGCAGGCGTTGCTGATCGCGCTCGCCCAGGAGAAGGAGCAGGTCAAACACCACGCCGACCTGCTGACCGCGATCATCGACTCGATGGCTGACGGGCTCGCCGTGATCGGCCCGGACAACCGGGTGACCCTGCGGAACCCGGCCGTCGCCGGCCTGCTCACCGAGAAGGAACTTTCTCAGCTGGGGGCGCCGGCCGGTACGTCCGATCTCATGGTGCGCCGCCCCGGCGACACGGAGAGCCGAGTCCTCCGGCTGACCGCCACCGCGCTGGCACACCCCGACGGCACGCACAGCACGGTGGTGCTGTTGCACGACGTGACCGCGGAACGGCGGCACCGCGACGAGCTGACCAGCTTCGCCGGGGTGGTCGCCCACGACCTGCTCAATCCGCTGACCAGCGTGGAGGGGTGGACGCACGCGGCCATGGAGTCGCTGGAAGGCGTACCGGATCATCCGAACGTCGGTGAGGCGCACGCCGACCTCGCCCGGGTGACCCGGTCCTCGGCGCGGATGCGGGGCCTGATCGACGGCCTGCTGTCGTACGCCACCGCGCGGGAGGCGATGGTCGCCCCGGCCCCGCTGGACCTGGCCGAGATGGTCGCCGACATCGCCCTGACCCGCGCCGACGCGGCCGTGGCGTGCGGTGCCCCGGCACCCCGGTTCGACATCGGCCCGCTGGCCCCGGTCCGGGCGGACCCGGTGCTGGTCCGGCAGCTGCTGGACAACCTGATCGGCAACGCGATCAAGTACACGGCGCCGGGCGTGCAGCCGTACCTGCGGATCACCGCCGAGACGGACGGGGCGATGGTCACCGTGCGGATCGTCGACAACGGCATCGGCATCCCCGAGGGTCAGCACGAGGCGATCTTCGACAACCTTCACCGCGCCCATCTCGGCGGTGGCTACATCGGCACCGGGCTGGGCCTGACGATCTGCAAACGCATCGTCGAGCGGCACGGCGGAACCATCACCGCGGCCGACGACCCCGGTGGTGGTTCCTGCTTCACCTTCACGCTGCCGTGCCTGTCACTGGCTGCTGGAGTTCGCCCACAGGTTGATGCCTGACTCGGTGGCGTACTTGTCGATCTCGGCCAGTTCGTCGGCGGAGAACGACAGGTTGTCCAGTGCCGCGACGTTGGTCTCCAGCTGCGCGACGCTGCTGGCGCCCAGCACCGTGGAGGTCATCCGCGGGTCGCGCAGCACCCAGGCGACCGCCATCTGCGCCAGGCTCTGACCACGGCGCCCGGCGATCGCGTCCAGCGCCCGGATCTTCTCCAGGTTCTCGTCGCTGAGCAGGTCGGTGCTCAGCGACTTGTCCGCGCCGGCCCGCGAGTCCTCCGGCACGCCCTTGAGGTAGCGGTCGGTGAGCATGCCCTGCGCGAGCGGCGAGAACGCGATGCAGCCGGAGCCCACCTGCTCGAGAGTGCCGAGCAGGCCGTCCTCGATCCAGCGGTTCAGCATCGAGTAGGACGGCTGGTGGATGAGCAGCGGCGTGCCCAGGTCACGCAGGATCGCCGCGGCCGCGGCGGTCCGCTCCGGCGAGTAGGACGAGATGCCCACGTAGAGCGCCTTGCCCGCCCGCACGGCGGCGTCGAGGGCGCCCATCGTCTCCTCGAGCGGCGTCTCCGGGTCCGCGCGGTGCGAGTAGAAGATGTCGACGTAGTCCACGCCCATCCGCTTCAGCGACTGGTCCAGCGACGCCGTCAGGTACTTGCGGGAGCCCCAGTCGCCGTACGGGCCGGGCCACATGTCGTATCCGGCCTTGGTCGAGATGACCATCTCGTCACGGTGCCGCCGGAAGTCCGTGGCGAGGACCCGGCCGAAGTTCTCCTCCGCGGAGCCGTACGGCGGACCGTAGTTGTTGGCCAGATCGAAGTGGGTGATGCCCAGGTCGAAGGCCCGGCGCAGGATGGCCCGCTGGGTTTCGAGCGGCTTGTCGTCGCCGAAGTTGTGCCAGAGGCCGAGGGAGATCGCGGGCAGCAGCAGACCACTGCGCCCGCTCCGGCGGTATTCCATGTCGTTACCTTCTTACGGGAGTTCGGCCAGGTCCTCGGCGGTCAGTTCGAGCGTGTCGGCGGCGGCCGAGTCGGTGATCGTCTCCGGGCGGCTCGCACCGGGGATCGGGATCGACACCGGCGACTTGGCCAGGTGCCAGGCCAGACAGACGCGCTGCGGGCTCACGCCGTACCTCCCGGCGACGCGGGCGAAGGAGCCGCCCAGCGAGCCGGCCGCCTGAATGCCACCCAGCGGCGACCAGGGCAGGAAGGCGATGCCCAGCTCGGTGCAGAGCTCCAGCTCGGGTTCCGAGGACCGGAACTCGGGCGAGAACTGGTTCTGCACCGACACCAGTCGCCCACCAAGGATCTCCTGCGCCTCGCGGATCTGCTGCGGGTTCGCGTTGGAGATGCCGGCCAGCCGGATCTTCCCGGCGTCCAGCAGGTCGCGGATCGCGCCGATCGAGTCCGCGTACGGCACCCGCGGATCGGGCCGGTGGTGCTGGTAGAGGCCGATGGCGTCGACGCCGAGCCGCTTCAGTGAGGCCTCGCAGGCCTGCTTGAGGTAGTCGGGCGAGCCGTCGACGGTCCAGCTGCCGTCGCCGGGCCGCAGGTGGCCGCCCTTGGTGGCGACCAGCACGCCGGAGGTGTCACCGCCGTAGGCGGCCAGCGCGCGGGCGATCAGCGACTCGTTGTGCCCGGCCTCGTCCGCGCCGATGTGGTAGGCGTCCGCGGTGTCGATCAGGGTGATCCCGGCGTCCAGGGCGGCGTGGATGGTACGGATCGAGCGGTCCTCGTCCGGGCGTCCCTCGATCGACATGGGCATGCCGCCGAGTCCGATCGCGCTGACCCGTACGTCACCGATGCGTCGGCTCTGCATTGGTTCCTCCTGAGGATGGATACGTGTACCACCCTGGTATCCCCGATCCGGCGGCGTCCAACAGAAGAAACCGCTCGGATTAAGCGGCTAGGGTGCTCAATCGTGGAACTGCGGCATCTCGAGTACTTCGTGGCGGTCGCCGAGGAGCGGCACTTCACCCGCGCGGCCCACCGGATGCGGGTGGCCCAGTCCGGGCTGTCCGCGTCGATCCGGGCCCTGGAGCGGGAGCTCGACGCCGACCTGTTCATCCGGCACACCCGCCGGGTCGAGCTGACCGACGCCGGCCGGGCCCTGCTCACCGAGGCGCACCGCACCCTGGCCAGTGCGGCGGCCGCCCGCGACGCCGTCGCCGCCGTCCGCGGCCTGCTGCGCGGCAGCCTCGCCATCGGCGCCGAGCAATGCCTCGGCGCGATCGACATGGCGCCGCTGGTGGCGTCGTTCCGGCGGGCGCACCCCGGCGTCGAGGTGCGGCTCGGCTACGCCGGCTCCGGCCATCTGGTCGAACAGATCCGGCTCGGCGTGCTGCAGGCCGCGTTCGTCGCCCTGCCCGGCCCGGCACCCGACGGCGTGCGCCTGCTGCCGGTCGCCGCCGAGAAGATGATGCTGCTCTGCCACCCGGCGCACACCCTCGCCGACAGCGACACTGTCGCCGTCGAGGACCTGGCCACCGAGGAGTTCGTCGACTTCAGCGCCGACTGGGGCGCCCGGCGTGTCAACGACCTGGCGTTCGCCCGGGCCGGTGCCGAACGCCGGGTGGCGGTCGAGGTCAACGACGTGCACACGCTGCTCGACTTCGTACACCAGGATCTCGGGGTTGCCCTGGTGCCGGCCCCGGTGACCCGCAAGCCGCAGGCGAAGGGCCTGCACGCCGCCCCGGTCACCGGCCCGGTCCCGGACTGGCGTGTGGCGGTCGCCCTGCCCGCCGCGACGCCGCCCGGCCCGGCCACCGAGGCGCTGCTGCGCCTCGCGCTTCCCAAGATCTGACCTGGTCCGGGCCCGACGCCGCATCCTCTCGCGCCGCCGGGCCTCCCGCCCGGAAGACCTCAGCGCCCGTACGTCTCGAGCAGCCGCAGCCAGATCTCGCTCATCGTGGGGAACGCCGGAACGGCGTGCCAGAGCCGGTCCAGCGGCACCTCCCCGGCGACGGCGATCGTCGCGGCGTGCAGAAGCTCGGCGACGTCCGGTCCGGCCAGGGTGACGCCGACGATCACCCGCCGGTCCTCGTCGACGACCATCCGGGCGCGTCCCCGGTAGCCGTCGGCGTGCAGGGACGACCCCGCCACCGAGCCGAGGTCGTAGTCGACGACCCGGATGTTCAGCCCGGCGGCCCCGGCCGCGGCGGCGGTCAGGCCGACCGAGGCGATCTCCGGGTCGGTGAAGACCACCTGCGGTACGGCGCGCTCGTCCGCCGTCACCGCGTGCCGCCCCCATGCACCGGTGTCCACGGGCTCGCCCTTCGCGCGGGCCACGATCGCGTCCCCGAGTGCCCGGGCCTGGTATTTGCCCTGATGGGTGAGGAGGACGCGGCGGTTGACGTCGCCCGCGGCATACAGCCAGTCCCCGGCCGCGGTGACACGCAGGGCGTCGTCGACGGTGAGCCAGTCCCCCGGCGTCAGTCCGATGTTCTCGAGGCCGAGGTCGCGCGTGTGGGGCGTACGACCGATCGCCACCAGCACCTCGTCGGCCTCGATCACCTCGCCGCCGGCCAGCGTGACGTGCACCGCCCCGGCGTCGTCACGTTTCACCGACACCGCTTCGGCTCCGGTCCGGACCGTCACACCCGCATCCCGCAACGACTCGGTGACCAGCTCCCCCGCGAACGGTTCCGCCTGCGGCAGCACGCCGTCGCGGGCCAGGACCGTCACCGTGGACCCGAGGGCCGCGAACGCCGTCGCCATCTCGGCACCGACCACACCCGCGCCGATGACCACGAGCCGCCCCGGCACCGACTTCGCCGACGCCGCCTCCCGGCTGGTCCACGGCGCCGACTCCCGCAGCCCGTCGATGTCCGGGATCAGCGCACCGGTCCCGGTCGCGACGACCACCGCGTGCCGGGCGGTCAGCCGTGTGGTGACACCGTCGGCGCCGGTGACGTCGACCACCCGCGCCGAGCTGATCCGCCCCTGTCCACGGTGCAGCGCGATACCGGCCGACTCGAGCCACGACACCTGCCCGTCGTCCCGCCAGTTCGAGGCGAACGAGTCCCGGCGTCCCAGCACGGCGGCGGCGTCCAGGTCACCGGTGACCGCTTCGCGGGCTCCGGGCAGCTGCCGGGCCGCCCGTAACGCCGAGGCACTGCGCAGCAACGCCTTGGTCGGCATGCACGCCCAGTAGGAGCACTCACCCCCGACCAGTTCCCGCTCGACGATGGCCGCGGTCAGCCCGCCCTGAACCACGCGGTCGGCGACGTTCTCCCCGACGGGCCCGGCTCCGATGACGATGACGTCGTACGTGTTGTCGCTCATGCTCGATTCCCTTCGCGGTACGACTGGGACGGGTGGCCGGTCTCGTTCGTGCGCACTTCTTCGTTCACAACCCGGACGGTGGTCGCGCTCATGCCCGGCCGCCCTTCGCGGCGCGGCCGAGGCGGATGGCGGAGATCAGGAAGAAGATCGCCCCCGGGATGGCGTAGCCGGCCGCGTTGGCGAGCGAGGGGTCCACGGCACCGGCCGACGCGATGAACGAACCGCCGGCGAGCACCGACAGGCCACCGCTGAAGATCATCGGCCACTGGCCGCCCATCCGCCTGCGGTTGACGCCCACGATCAGCTGAACCACACCGGCCACCACCGCCCACGCACCCCAGACCACCAGCATCGCCGGAATGCCGGACGCTGCGGCCACGGCCAGGCCGATGGCGGTGATCGTGCTTACGGCGATGTTGACGTACAGAAGGGCCGGGGAGGTGCCGCTTCGCGAGGAACGCAGGTCGTAGACGGCGGCACCGACGTCGAACAGCGGGTAGATCACGAACAGCACCGCGGTGATCAGGTTGAGCTCCCCGGCGACGGCCATCGTCAGGGCGGCCCACACGACGGCGAACGCGGCCCGGACGAAGTAGAGCCGCCGCAGCGCGGACGCCGTCTGCGAGATGACGGGAGAGACAGTGGTGGTGCTCATGGCAGGTGACCCTTTCTCCGGGTAGACAGAACGTTCTGTCTACCGATGCGAACGGAAAGCGGCGATGCGGGGCGGAGCGATGAGGGAGGAACGTTCAGGGCGAAGCGACGAGGCGGCGACGCGGGCGGAGCGATGAGGCGGCGACGCGGGCGGAGCGATGAGAGCGGAGCGATGAACGGCGACGCGGGCGGAGCGATGAGGGCGATGCGCGCGACTCGGGGCTCGATGCCGGAGAAGCGGCTCAGGGCTCGATGTCGGAGAAGAGGCCCTTGAATGGGACACCGCTTCCCACCAGGGCACTGAAGAGTTCAGCGGCGGCCTGCGTCGTCACCGCCGCCGACGCGTCGTCGTAGGTGTCGAAGTAGAGGTCCAGAGTGCGGTGAGCGGGCGTGGCGGTGCCGTCCTCCTTGGGCCACACCTTCGCCGATTCCAGGCGCTGCAGCTTCGGGAACTTCTCGGCGGCCGTACGGATGCCGGCGTAGACCTTCTCGAAGCCGTCCGGGTCGGCGGGGTTGTCGATGATCAGCGTGATCTTGGTCGGCATGGCCGGCTCCCTAGGTAGAACGAACGTTCTGTCTCGGCAAAAGCTAGAGCCACCGCACCCGCCTCGTCAAGACAGAACGTTCTTTCTCTCAGTAGACAGAACGTTCTACCTCTTAGAGTGAGCACAAATCATCGCTCAACAGCGTATTCGCAAGACGATGGGCGCACTGGTAGAACGAACGTTCTGTCCGCTAGGGTGGCCGCATGACACCCGCTAAGGTGGCCGCATGACGCGCGGCGAAACCGATACCCGCTCCTCCGAGGCACGGTCCCGGCTGCTGAGCACGGCGACCGGCATCTTCTACAACGAGGGCCTCCACGCGATCGGCGTGGACCGCATCATCGCTGACGCAAAGGTGACCCGGGCCACGTTCTACCGGCACTTCCCCAGCAAGGAAGACCTCATCGTCGCGTACCTCGGTGAGATCCATGAGATGGAACGCGGCGCCCTGCACGCCGTCATCGCCGCCAACCCGAAGCCCGCCGACGCCCTCCTGGCCGTCGCCGGGGCGATCGGCCGCAACATCCAGTCTCCGGGCTTCCGGGGTTGCGCCTTCCTGAACGCGGCCGCCGAGTATCCGAACGCCGGTCACCCGGCGCATCGGCAGCTGATCGCGCACCGGCAGTGGTTCCTGGACACGCTCACGAACCTGTTCACCCAGGTCGCGCCGGATTCAGCGGACGCCGCGGCACGTCACTTCGTGATGCTGCGCGACGGCGCCATGGCGGCCGGCTGCCTGTCGAACGCCAAGGTGGTGGCCGAGACGTTCCTGCGCGGGATCGAGGGACTCGTCCGGATCCACGGCGAGCGCGGGCCCGCCACGGTCGCGGCGGGCCCGGCACAGGAAGGGCGGTAGAAGCGGTGACCGGAAAACAGCGGATCTAGCGATAGCCGAAGACCGGCGGCAGGATCAGGACGACGGCCCACAGCCAGGCGGCGTACACCGGCAGGTAGGCGGTCTGCCAGCGTTCGATGGCCGCGAATCCGCCGCGCCGCCGGACGAACAGCAACAGCAACCACGCCGACCAGGTGAGGTTGGCCAGCAGGACGATGTTCTCGCCGAGGGCCGCCACGTTGTTCGGCGTGGTGCCGTACTCGGCGATGCGGCCGGTCATCGTGTACAGCACCAGCGCGTCGATGACCAGGGCGCTGACCACGAGCGCGAGCTGGAGCACGTCGAAAGGTCCGCGCGGCGCCTGCGGGTCGCGGGCCGACAGCGAGTACAGCATCAGGCCGAGGACCACCACGAGCAGCATGTCGAACAGCACCAGCGTCTGGCGGTTCACCTCGATGCCGCTGCCGTTCCAGCCGATGGTGACCAGGAAGGCGAGCAGCGCCAGGGTGAACAGCGGCGTGAACAGCCGGGTCAGCACCGGCGCGATGTTCTCGATGACGCCCTGTTTCGCCTCGACCAGCCAGCCGCCGACGACCATCGAGGCGACCAGCCCGCACGGTGTGAGCCAGTTCCAGATGAACTCGTCGGGATACACGTCGATGGCGTTGAAGATCCCGTAGAGGAAGGCGATCAACACCGACCCACCGAGACCTATGAGTACGAGGTAGACGAACCACTCTCCGCTGAAGCGGATGAAGTCCATCCGCCGACGGGACGAGCGCAGGTCGTCGGAGACGTAGGCCAGGCCGACCACGAGCCACAACGCGAGCGGCAGGTGGGTCGCGACGACACCGACCGACTTCGAGTCCTCGCTCATCGGATAGGCGTTCGCCACGACGGCGCCGACCACGAACAGCGCCGCCAGCACCCCGTACCACCGCGGTCCCGCCTGTCGCCGCCAGGCCAGGAACCCGGCGAGCCACGGCAGCGCGAACAGGGTCATGTTGAGGGCGTAGAACATGCCGCTGTCGTCGTAGCGCTTGCCGAACAGTTCGGGCACCTTGATCGAGATCGCGGCGCCGGCCGCGCACACGAGCATGGCGACCAGATCGCGGCGGGAACGGCTGGTCTTCGCCTCGTCACCGGGCTCGCCGGTCAGCATGAGCTGCTTCCACAGCCGCTCGGAGTGCTCGCGGGCGAACTCGCGGGACAGGTCGTCGAGGCCGCCCATGCGCTTGACCGCGATGAGGAAGGCCTCGTCGGCGTTCAGTCCGAGAGCGACGAGTTCGTCGACCGAGCCGCGCAGGTGATCCTCGAGTTCCTCGGCATCGGACGCGACGAGTTCGGGGCGGCGCCGGACGTACGCTCGCCATTGGTTGAATTGGTCTTGAAGTTCGTCCTCGCCGTTGGTGATCGTCACGCCGTGCCCTCCAGCGGGTTGAACAGCGGCCGGATGTCGCCGATGCTGGGCCAGACCTGCTTGAGGGCGTCGACGACGGTCTGCCACTGACGCTGCTGTTCGGCCAGTTCCGCGAGGCCCTGACGGGTGATCCGGTAGTACTTGCGCCGGCGCTCCCCCGCGACCGCCTGCCAGCTCGACTCGACGTGGCCGTGGCGTTCCAGCCGGTGGAGCAGTGGATACAGGAACCCTTCGGTCCAGTCCAGCTCGCCGCCGGACAGGTCGCTGATGCGGCGCAGGATGGCGTAGCCGTAACTCTCGCCCTCGGCGAGGATGCCGAGCACGATGGGCGTGGCCGAGGCGGCCACGAGATCCTTGGTCACCCGCACGGGCAACCTCCTTGAATACCTAGAAGATCGATGCATAGTAGTTCTAGGTAAAGGGAGATTCAACAGCCTTGGTCGTACGTTCGAACGCGTCGCCCACCGCGGCCCGCATCATCGGCGTCAGTGGACTGGTCGACATGAGCGCCAGATCCTCGCGCCAGGACGTCGTCCCGTCGAGGAACCGCAGCACCCGCTCCGGCGGGTTCCGGTCGAAGAGCCGCCCGAAGAACGCCACCCCGTCGACCAGTCCCTTGTCGAGCGCACGCAGCTGCACCGCGTCCATCCAGCGGTGCCGCGCCGGATAGGCCGGTCCCGGCAGCGGCGCCCGGCCGGCGGCGAGCTCCCGCCCGATGCGGCCCGCCTGCCGGGCCATCGCGGTGAACGTGAACCCGGTCGACGGCCGCGTCGCTCCCCCGGCCGTGCCCAGCCGCACCACCCGCGGCGACGGCCGGGCCTCGAACACGCCGTCGGTCATCGGGATGACACCGTCCTCCACCTCCCGCACCACCAGCGCGCCCAGGTCCAGGCCGAGCAGCGCACAATAGTCACGCAGGGCCGTGTCGTAGGCGTCGCCGGTGAGCACGGCCGGCGAGAACTCGGTGTACTCGACCAGCGCGAACCGCTCACTGACCGGCAGCACATAGCCGAACGCGACACCACGACGCGGCTGCGGGGTCCGGAAGTCCATCAGGACCGCACTCCCCGCGTCGAACGTCGGCCGATCGGCCTCCAGCCACCAACCCCGGAAATGCTGCAACCATGCGGTACGGCCGGCGCGTACCGGTCTCCTCGGCCGGGAGTCGAGCACCCACCCCGCGCGGACCAGGGGTTCACCGTCCGGCCCGGACACCACCACCCGCTCACCGTCGTCCTCCACGGCTCCCGCCGGCGCGGTGATCCGGACGGCGCCCAGCCGCTGCTCGGCCGCGCCGGCAAGCTCATAGAGAGGTGCGGAGCGCAACATCGCGTACCGCAGAGGATGCAACGCCAGCGTCCGCCGCCCATCGGCCGTGACCACGTCGACGGCGTCCCAGGCCGCGCTGAGCAGCGGGTCGAGGAAGCCGCCCGGCTCACCCCAGAACGCCCAGGTCCGGTCCTGTCCCCGCTTGTGCACCGGGTCGACCACCGCCACCCGCAGGCCGGAAACCCCTTCACGGTCCATCGCGGCCAGCACCAGCGAGGCCGCCCCACCGCCGCCCACCAGCACAAGGTCAACATCGATCACCGGCCAAGCCTGCCACCCCGCCGGCGTTTCGCCGCTCTGATCTGCCGGGCGCTTTGCTTCGGCGCGTCGACGATCAGCGGTCAGATCCTCGCCTCGCCCTGCGCCGTCCGGGCCTGCGTGGTGACCTACGCCCACCCGCAAGCCACACCTCACCACGCACGGAGCGCCGCCCGGCACGGTCCCCCTCCGGTTAGACAGAACGTTCTGTCTTGTAATACCGCGCCCGCCCGCTCCAGCCGCAACCACGACCACGAACACACCACGCATGGCGGTCGTTCACCCGCGACTTGCATGCCCACGCATGCAAGGGGCGGCGAACGACGCGGCGACAGAACAACGGGGCGATTGGAGGCGGACAGCGGACGATCTTGTGAAGTTCCGGCTGCGCTGACGGCCAAACCTCACAAGATCGACGGATGGCGGACGGCGGACGGCGGACGGCGGACGATCTTGCGAGGTTCCGGCTGCGCTGACGGCCTAACCTCACAAGATCGACGGATGGCGGGCGGCGGGCGGCAGGTGGCGGGCGGCGGGCGGCGGGCGGCGGACGGCGGGCGGCGGGTGTCAGAGTGCCTGGAGGATCAGGGCGGAGCCCTGGCCTCCTCCGCCGCAGATTGCTGCCGCGCCCAAGGCGCCGGCGCCGAGTTGGTGCAGCTGGCGGGCCAGAGTTCCGGCGATGCGGGCGCCGGAGGCGCCGATCGGGTGGCCGAGGGCGATGGCGCCGCCGTGGACGTTGACGACGGTGGGGTCGACGGCGAGGGCGTCGACCGAGGCGACCGCCACGGAGGCGAAGGCCTCGTTGATCTCGATGCGGGCCAGGGCGGAGGGTTGCAGGCCGAGAGGTTGCAGGGCGGCGTGTACGGCGTTGGCGGGCTGAACGTGCAGGCGCACGTCGGGGCCCGCGACCATCGCCGAGGACAGGATCCGGGCCAGCGGGGTCGCACCGTGTGCCGCGGCTTCGGTTTCGCTCATCAGGACCAGGGCGGCGGCGCCGTCGGTGATCGGTGAGGAGTTGCCGGCGGTGATCGTGCCGTCGGTGGCGAATGCCGGGCGCAGTGCGGCGAGGGTGTCCACACTGGTGTCGGCGCGGATGCCGTCGTCGGCGTCGTGGAGCCTGTCCCGGACCTTGAACGGTTCGATCTCGGCGGTCAGGAATGCCCGGGAGTCGGTCGCGGCCTGATGGGAGCGGGCCGCCCAGGCGTCCTGCCGGGTGCGGTCGATCTTCAGGTCGGTGTTGCCGGCCTCGGTGGACGCGCCCATCGAACGGTTCTCGAAGGCGTCGGTGAGTCCGTCGTGTTCGAGGGTGTCGAGCATGCCGATCGCGCCGTACTTCGTGCCGGTTCGGCTTCCCCGCAGCGCATGCGGGGCGAGGGACATGGACTCCATGCCGAGCGCCACGACGATGGTGGCCCGGCCGGACTCGATCAGGGCGGCGCCGGTGGTGACGGCTTCGAGGCCGGACAGGCAGACCGCGTTGATCGTGGTGGCCGGAACCTCGAGCGGGATGCCCGCCGCGGCGGCGGCCTGCCTGGCGGGGTTCTGACCGGCCAGTGCCTGTAGCACCTGTCCGGCATGGACGCGCTGCACCGCGGCGGCCGGGACTCCGGCCCGGACGAGCGCCGCGCGGGCGGCATGCGCGCCGAGCTCGACCGCGGTGGTCTTCGCGAAGCCGCCGGTGAAGCGCAGGAACGGGGTCCGGGCGTAGCCCGCGATGACGACGCTCATGCCGGCACCTCCGAAAGAGCGGACCCGACCGAGGAAGCGGTGCCGACCGACGAACCCGACACAGCGGCCGAAGACGAGGACACGGCCGAAGAAGAGGACCCGGCTTGAGTGGGGTGAGGCGTGAGGGCGGGGTCGACGGTGAAGGGGGCGCCGGTCACGGCCCGGAGGGTTTCGACGGTCTGGTCTTCGGCCAGGCGGCGCAGGATCAGGCCGTCGGGGGTCACGTCGAAGACGGCGCGGTCGGTGATGATGCGGTCGGCCACTCCGGCGCCGGTCAGGGGCAGGGTGCACTCGGCTACGACCTTGGGGGTGCCGTCCTTGGCCACGTGCTCGGTGACGACGATGACCCGTGGGGTGCCGGCCACCAGGTCCATGGCGCCGCCCATGCCCTTGACCAGCTTGCCGGGGATGGTCCAGTTCGCCAGGTCGCCGTTGGCCGCTACCTGCAGGGCGCCGAGGACGGCGGTCTGTACGTGGCCGCCGCGGATCATGCCGAACGAGGTGGCCGAGTCGAAGACCGAGGCTCCGGGCAGCAGGGTGACGGTCTGCTTGCCGGCGTTGATGAGGTCGGCGTCCTCGTCGCCCTCGTACGGGAACGGGCCCATGCCGAGGATGCCGTTCTCGCTCTGCAGGGTCACCTGTACGCCCGCGGGCAGGTGGTTGGCGACCAGGGTGGGGATGCCGATGCCGAGGTTGACGTACTGGCCGTCGGTCAGCTCGGCGGCCGCGATGGCGGCCATCTCGTCACGCGTCCACACGGGCACGCACCGTCCTCTGCTCGATGTCCTTGTCGTGGATCTCGGTACGCACCAGGTGGTGCACGTGGATGCCCGGCGTGTGGATGTCGTCGGGGTGGAGGTGGCCGTCCTCGACGATCTCGGCCTCGGCGACGGTGATCCGGCCGGCGGTCGCGACGAGGGGGTTGAAGTTGCGAGCGGTGAGCCGGTAGCGGAGGTTGCCGGCGAGGTCGGCGCGATGGGCGCGCACGAGGGCCAGGTCCGCGACGATGCCGCGCTCGAGGATCGTACGCACTCCGTCGAAGAGCTCTTCGGGTTTGCCGTCGGCGACGGGTGTGCCGGCGCCGGTCGGGGTGTAGAAGGCGGGGATGCCGGCGCCGCCGGCGCGCAGGCGCTCGGCGAGGGTGCCCTGGGGGACGAACTCGACGTCGAGTTCACCGTCGAGGTATTGCCTGGCGAACAGTCTGTTCTCGCCGACGTAGGAGGCCAGGACCTTGCTGACCTGGTGGTTCTCCAGGAGCAGGCCGAGGCCTTTGCCGTCGACGCCCATGTTGTTGCTGACGATGGTGAGGTCGCGGACGCCGGTGTCGCGCAGGGCGGTGATCAGTGAGGCGGGTATGCCGGAGAGGCCGAAGCCGCCGACGGCCACGGTCATGCCGTCCCGGGCGACGGCCGCGACGGCTTCCGCCGCGCTGTCGACGAGTTTGCTCATGGCCGGGCAGGTTAGGCACATCATGGCCGTACGCCCGTCGATTGATCACTCTGCGGCCGGTATGGGCACTCTGTGCTCATAATGTGAGCATGCAGGGTACGCAGTTGGTCACCCGGATGGCGGCCGTGCTGCGCAGGGTCGGTTCGGGCGCGGCCGAGGGGGTCACGACGGCGGAGGTGGCGGCGGCCACCGGTCTGCCCCGGTCGACGGCGCAGCGGGTGCTGGCCGCACTGGCCGGGGAGGGGTTCGTCGACCGGGACGCCCGGCGGGGCCGCTGGTTCCTCGGGCCGGAGCTGTTCCTGCTCGGTTCGGTCGCGGCGGAGCGGTACGACGTGACGTCGACGGCCCGGGACATTCTGCGGTCGCTGGCTGTCCGGACCGGGGAGAGCGCCTTCTTCTCGGCCCGGCGCGGTGACGAGACGGTGTGCCTGGCCGGTGAGGAGGGCAGTTTCCCGCTGCGGTCGCATGTGCTGCACGAGGGCATCCGGTTCCCGCTCGGGGTGGCGTCGGCGGGGCTGGCGATCCTGGCGTACCTGCCGCTGGAGGACGCCGAGGGATACGTCCGCTCGCGGAGCGCCGAGCTGGCCGCGGCCTACGGTGGGCAGCACGAGGTCACGGCGCTGTCCCGGCGGGTGGCGGCCACCCGCAAACGCGGGTACGCGGTCAACCCGGGGCTCGTCGTGCCGGGCAGCTGGGGTGTCGGTGCCGTGGTGTTCGACCGGGCCGGAACACCTGCGTGGGCGCTGAGCCTGACCGGTGTGGAGTCGCGGTTCAACGGTGAGCGCACGGCGCAGCTGGGCGCTCTGCTGCTGGAGGCCGCGCACGCACTGACCCAGCGGATCGTCCGCCGCGGGCGCGCCTGAGCGCGCGCAAGGCGCTAGGGTCGGCGCATGTCCGGCCCTGGAGACGTGCCCCCGGAGATCCTCGACCGGCTGCGGCCGATCGTCCGGGAACTGCCCGAGACCTACGAGGAACCGGCCTGGATCGGTGTCCGCTGGCGGATCCGCAAGCGGACGATCGCCCACGTGTACGAGCCGGACCCGGACCGCCATCCGCATTACGCGCGCTACCGGGTCGCGGGCGTGCCGGCCACCGTGATGACGTTCCGGGTGCCCGCCGGCGAGCTGGACGGACTGCTCGCCGGCGGTTTCCCGTTCTTCCGCGCGGGCTGGGGCGGCAACGTCGCCGCCGCCGTCCTCGGTGACCACACGGACTGGTCCGAGATCACCGAGCTAATCACGGACAGCTACTGCGAGATGGCGCCGAGGTTCCTCGCCGCCCGCGTCGTCAGCGGCTGAGCGTCACCCAGGCGCCGGTCCGTACCGAGTCGAGCATCGCGTCCAGTATGGTCGCGGCGGCGACCGCGTCGTCGAGGGTCGGCCCGTGTGGCTTGCCCTCCGCGATGGAACGCAGGAAACCGGCCGCCTCGATCACCTTGGTGTCGTCATAGCTCATCGCGATGCCGGCCCCCGGCTGGAAGGCGCCGAAGTCGCCGTGCTCCGGCCCGGCGAACACCGTCCGGTAGCTCTGCGACTGGTAGTCGGCGCCGGTGCTGACCGACAGCTCCCCCATCCGGCGGAAGTCCCACGCCAGCGCCCCGGTGGTGCCGTGCACCTCGAAGCCGTACGTGTTCTGTTCGCCGACCGCGACCCGGCTGGCCTCCAGGACACCGCGGGCACCGCTCGTGAACCGCAGCAGCGCGTTGAGGTGGTCCTCGTTCTCGACCGGTCCGGGCGGCCCGTCGGCGCGGGAGAAGTGGCTGGCCGCACCGGTGACGGTGGGCCGCTCGGCGATCACCGTGGTCGTGTCGGCGACCAGGCTGTCGATGTCGCCGAGCAGGTGCCGGGCCAGGTCCACGGCGTGCGAGGCGAGGTCGCCGAGGACGCCACTGCCGCCGTGGGAGCGGGTGAAACGCCACGACAGGGCTCCGTCGGGGTGGGCCGCGTAGTCGCTGAAGAACCGGAACCGGGCGCTGGTGACCCGGCCGATCGCGCCGCCCGCGATCAGGGTGCGGGCCTCGGCGACGGCCGGTGCCGCCCGGTAGTTGAAGCCCACCGTGCTTCGCACCCCGGCCCGCGTGGCGGCGCCGGCCACCGCGCGGGCGTCGTCGCCGGTCAGGCCGACCGGCTTCTCGATCCACAGGTGGCGGCCCGACTCGGCGACGGCGGCGCCGATCTCGCGGTGCAGGAAGTTCGGGGCGGTGACGCTGACCGCCTCGACCCGCGGATCGGTGAGCAGGTCGCGCCAGTCGGTGGTGGCCGTGGCGAAGCCGTACTGCGCCGCGGCCGACGAAGCCCGGCCGGGTTCCGGGTCGGCGACCGTGACCAGGTGCGGGACGACCGCCAGGTCCGGGTAGTGATGGCGGGCCCGCAGGTAGGCGCGGGTGTGCGCGTGGCCCATCCACCCGAACCCGACGACCGCGACTCCGAGGGACCGGGTCATGACGGGTCGCGTTCCAGCTCGTGAGCCAGCTGCTCGAGTTCGGCGCCGCCGGCCATCATGCGGGTCAGGTCGGGCAGCGACAGCTCGTCCTTGGCGAAGTCGCCGAGGCTCTTGCCGCGGTTGAGCAGCAGGAACCGGTCCCCCACCGGGTACGCGTGATGCGGGTTGTGGGTGATGAAGACGACCCCGAGGCCCCGGTCGCGGGCCCGCGCGATGTAGCGCAGGACCACACCGGCCTGTTTGACGCCGAGCGCGGACGTCGGCTCGTCGAGGATCAGCAGGCGGGCGCCGAAGTGCACGGCCCGGGCGATCGCCACGGACTGGCGCTCCCCGCCGGAGAGGGTGCCCACCGGCTGGTCCGGGTCGCGGATGTCGATGCCCATCTCGAGCAGCTCGCGCCGGGTGGTGTCGATGGCGGTGGCCCGGTCGAAGCGGCGGAACGGCCCCCACCCCTTGGTCGGCTCGGAGCCGAGGAAGAAGTTCCGCCAGATCGCCATCAGCGGCACCATCGCGAGATCCTGGTAGACGGTCGCGATGCCGGCGTCGAGCGCCTCGCGAGGGCTGCCGAGCCGGACCGGCTTGCCGTCGAGCAGAAGCTCGCCGCCGTCCGGCTGGTGCACTCCGGACAGGATCTTGATGAGGGTCGACTTGCCGGCGCCGTTGTCGCCGAGCACGCAGGTCACCTGGCCGGCGTGGACGGTCGTGGAGACGCCGCTCAGTGAGATGACGCTGCCGAACGTCTTACTGACGTCGCGGATCTCCAGCAGTGGAGCATCGGTCATCGCTACCTCCTCGACTGTTCGGCGAAGCGACGGATGTACTGGTTGGCGAGGACCGCGAGCAGCAGCATCGCGCCGAGGAAGAACTTGAACCAGTCGGCGTCCCAGCCCGCGTAGACGATGCCCTGCGAGGTCATGCCGAAGATCAGGGCGCCGACCGACGCGCCGACCGCGGAGCCGAAACCGCCGGTGAGCAGGCAGCCGCCGATCACCGCGGCGACGATGTAGATGAGCTCCTGACCGAAGCCGGCCTGGGCCTGGATCGAGGTGAGCCGCACGATCTGGGTGGTGCCCACGAACCAGGCCGCGAACGACGTGATCATGAAAAGAGAGATCGTGGTACGCGCCACGGGCACCCCGACGTTGCGGCCCGCGTTCGGGTCACCACCGGTCGCGAAGATCCAGTTGCCGAACCGGGTGCGCAGCAGCAGCCACGAGCCCAGGATCGTCGCGACCACCCACCACAGGATCGCGATCTGGAAGTCCGCCCCGGCGATCGTGATCTCACTGGCGAAGATCGCGCGCAGTACGTCGTACCCGATGATCTTGTCGAAGTTGTTGATCTGGACGGTGTTGGTGACGAGTTTGGTGATGCCCAGGTTGAGGCCCTGCAGCATGAGGAACGTGCCCAGCGTGATGATGAAGCTCGGCAGTCCGGTGCGGACCACGAGATAGCCGTTGACGAAGCCGATCGCCAGGCACAGTGCCAGCGAGATCGCGAGCGCGGCCCACGTGTTGACGCCGTAATAGGTGGTCAGCAGACCGCTGGTGATCGCCGCGGTGCCGGTCTGGACGCCGGCCGACAGGTCGAAGTGGCCGCCGATCATCAGCAGCGCGACCGCTACGGCCATGATGCCGAGCGTGGACGCCGGGTCGAGCCAGTTGGCCACGCCGCTCGCCGACCGGAAGACGTCGGAGAGGGTCGCGAAGAACACGAAGACCAGGATCGCGCCGAGCAGGGCGCCCAGTTCGGGCTTGAGCAGCAGGCGTTTCGCCAGACCGGCCCGGGCGACACGCTCGTCCGGGCCGGCGGTGGTGACTCCGGTCGTCATGTCAGCGGGTACCGGCCGCGGCGAGCTCGGCGACCTGGGCGGCGTTGTCCTTGGTGACCAGGGCGGGACCGGTCAGCACCTGCTGGCCGCCGCCGAGGACGTTGAGGTTCGACTTGTACTGGGTGAGCATGGTGACGGCCATGTAGCCCTGCAGGTAGGGCTGCTGGTCGACGGCGAAGAGGATCTTGCCGTCCTGGACGCCCTTGGCGACGTCGGCGTTGAGGTCGAAGGTCGCCAGCTTCGCGGCCGAGCCGGCCTCGCCGATCGCCGCGGAGGCGACGGCCGCGACCGGTCCGCCGAGCGTCACGACACCGTCGACGGCGGAGTCGGACTGCAGCTTGGACTTGATCGTGGACTGCGAGGACTGCAGGTTGTTGATGTCGACCTGGAGGTTCTCGATCGGTGCGCCCAGCGTGCTCGCCACCGCGGCGCAGCGCTCCTCGAGGCCCACGTTGCCGGCCTCGTGGATGACGCAGACGCCCTTCTTGACGCCCTGCTTCTTCAACTCGGCGCCGACCGCCTCACCGGCGACCTTCTCGTCCTGGCCGATGTGGGTCAGCGCGCCGAACTCGGAGGACCGCGCCGCGCCGGAGTTGATGGTGATCACCGGGATGCCGGCGGCGACCGCCTTCTCGACGCTCGCTTTGAGGGCGTCCGGGTTCGCCATGGAGACGACCAGGCCGTCGACCTTCTGGTTCACGGCGGCGTCGATGAGCTGCGCCTGCTTCTGCGGGTCACCGTCGCTGGAGTACGAGATGGTGTCGCCCATGTCGGAGCCGGCCTTCTCGACGCCGTTCTTGACGATGCTCCAGAACGCGTCACCGGCCGAGCCGTGCGTGACCACGGCGATCTTGTAGCCGTACCCACCCTTGCCGCCGGAGGCCTCGGTGGTCTTCTCGGCGTTGACCGCGTTGTCGCTGGTGCAGGCGGTGAGGGCGAGCATCATGGCGGAAAGGGCGGCCACCGACGCCAGCCCACGAGATCTATGGTTCATGAGAGTCCTCTCTCAACAGGCCGTGGCATGTGTTTCGGGTTCGTTTCGTGGTGTTGAGTGCAGCCTGTGACGCACTGTGCCCAAGGTCAATACTTTGTCCTGACAATATTCGGAAGGCCCTGACAAGCAGCCGTGATTGTCATCTCGAAAAGGCTCAACTCGCCGCCGCGGCGCCGATGTGAAGGCTCATGGCCGACCAGCAGATGATGAAACCAGAGGACCGGGATGCCGTCCTCGCCGCCGTGGTGGCGAAGGAGCCTGACGCCTTCATCGCGGCGATCGGGCCGAACGGCCTGTTCGTGCCGATGCCCCCGGAGGTCGCCGCTCTCGGCCTGCGCCCGATCGACGGTGCGTCGTCGATGCTCGGCCTGGCCGTCACGGAGGACCATCGGCTGATCATCGACACCTGGATCAAGGTCGTCGCGGAAGGTGCGGCCGGCTGCCCGGTTCATCTGACCGCCGCGCCGGACCGCCCGGCCCGGATCAACTTCGTCGACGCCACCCACCGGTTCGGGGTCTACCTGGGCATCGTCAGCGGGTCCGGTCTCTCGGCGGAACTGGCCCTGGACCCCGAACTCGTCCGGCCCCGCATGGTCACGATGGTCAAGAACCCGACGTCGGTGGTGACCGACGTCGGCCCCGAGATCGACCCGCTGCTCGGCTGGTCCCCCGCCCAGCTGATCGGCCAGCGCACCCTCGAGCTCGTCCACCCCGACGACCAGGAGCGGGCCATCACGAGCTGGTTGGACATGATCGGCACCCCGTCCGGGTCGGCGCGCCGGGTGCGGCTGCGTCACCTTCACCGCAACGGGCACACCGTGTGGTTCGAGGTGACCAACCACAACTACCTCGCCGACCCGGAGAACCCCCGGGTGGTCGCCGAGATGCTGGACATCTCCGACGAGATGGCCGCACAGGAGGCGGTCCGGGCCGCCGAGCAGCTGATGCGGCGGCTCACCGAGACGATCCCCCTGGCCATCCTGCAGGCCGGCCACGACGGTGGCATCACCTTCCTCAACGAACAGGCCGCGCGGCATCTGAGGGCCCAGATCGGTGACGCGCTCGCCGAGACGGTCCTGGACCTCGTCGAGCCGGCCGACCGGGCCGTGGTCGCGGGTGCACTGGCCGGGGTGCTCACCGGGCAGGACACCGACCTGGAGTACGGCCGTCGCGAGCCGGGCGCGGGCACCCGCCGGATCCGGGCGAATCTGCGGGCGCTGACCGACGATTCCGGCGCGGTCACCGGGGCCATCGCGTGCCTGGCCGATGTCACCGAGGAGGCGCTGCTGCGTGAGCGGCTGTGGCGGCAGGCCACCTTCGACGCGCTGACCGGATGCCACAACCGGGCCGCGACGATGGCGGCGCTGGACGAGGCGCTCGGTGCCGCGGACCGGCACGCCGGCACGGCGGTGATCTTCCTGGACCTCAATTCCTTCAAGCCCATCAACGATCGGTACGGGCACGCGGCCGGCGACCTTCTGCTGAGCCAGGTGTCGGTCAGCCTGCGCGGAGCGGTGCCGCCCGGCGCGATCGTCGGCCGGATCGGCGGCGACGAGTTCGTGGCGGTCTGCCGTGATGTGGCCGGCCCCGAGCACGCCGACCGGATCGGCGCCGACCTGCTCGCGGCGTTGAGCGCAGCGCGGGTCCGGGTGGCCGGTGACACGCTGGTGCCGCAGGCCAGCCTGGGTGTCGCCTGGTCGGCGTACGGGGAGAACGACCCCGAGGAGCTGATGGCCCGCGCCGACGCCGCCATGTACGCGGTGAAGAGGACCCGCGGCGGCCGCCAATCCACGATCGACAGCCTTCTCTTGACATAGATCCACGAAGGAGGGAAATGATGGATCTCCGCCGACCCGAGTGGAGATCCCATGTTCCTGTCCAGCCTGGCAGCCGCCGTCGCGCTGGCCGCCGGCCTGCTCACCGCGCCGTCCGCAGCTGTGGTGTCCGGCCCCGTCATCGACCAGAACTTCGCCGATCCGGACGTCATGAAGGTCGGCCGCACCTACTACGCCTACGCCACCAACAGCGACGGCCGGAACATCAGGTGGGCCACCTCGACCGACCTCGTGAGCTGGACGGTGCAGGAGAGCGACGCGCTGCCGACGCTGGGCGCCTGGGTCGACGACGACTGGACGTTCCCGCCGGGCGGCTCCGGTGACCGGGGCGTGTGGGCGCCGGAGGTCTTCGCGACCGGGCCGCGCAGCTTCGTCATGTGGTACACCGCGCACGACCGGGCGTCCGGCAAGCAGTGCATCGGCGCGGCCACGGCCACGTCGCCGGGCGGCCCGTTCGTGCCCCGGGACACGTCGCTGGTGTGCACACCGGAGATCGGCGGCGCGATCGACGCGTCGTCGTACACCGAGAACGGCCGCCGCTACATGCTGTGGAAGAACGACGGCAACTGCTGCGCGCAGGACACCTGGCTGCGGCTGCAGCAGGTCAGCGCGGACGGTCTGCGGCGGACCGGCGCCGAGACACAGCTGATCAAGCAGAACAAGCCGTTCGAGGGCACGCTCGTCGAGGCGCCGACACTGTGGAAGCGGGGCGGCACGTACGTGCTGTTCTACTCGGCGAACTTCTTCGGCAACGGCAGCTACATGAGCGGTTACGCCACATCGCCGAGCCTGCGTGGCCCGTACACCAAGGCTGAATCTCCGCTGATGACCACCGACGCGTTCGCCGGCACGGTGCGCGGGCCCGGCGGGCAGGACGTGGTGACCGGGCCGGACGGCCGGGACCGGATCGTGTTCCACGGCTGGAACGCCGGGTTCGGCTACCGGGCCATGTACTCGCAGCGGCTCGACTGGCAGGGCAGCCGGCCGATCGTCGACGGCGCGAAGATCCGCTACGAGGCCGAGGACGCCGCCTTCACCCGTGCCAACGCCCGGTACGCCGCGGGCGGGGCGAGCAACGGTGTGGTCGTCGGCGGGATCGACTTCGACGACAGCCGGGTCACCTTCAGCGTGTACGTGCCGCGGGCCGGCACCTATCGGCTGTACACCCGGTTCGCCAACGGCTCCGACGCGGGCGCGGCGAGTCACAGCGTGTTCGTCAACGGCACCGCGGCCGGCACCGCGGACTATCCGTTCACCGGCTGGGACAACTGGCAGGTCAGCGAGCGGGAGGTGACTTTGAGGGCCGGGACCAACACGATCTCGTACGGCAAGGGTGCGAACTACGCCGAACTGGACGCCATCGACATAGCCTGACCGGCCGCGCCTATGACTTTGGTTAGAGGCGAGTGTGGCTCACGGTCAGACGCGCCGGGCCGCCGCGATCCCTAGATTCTCTTCCATGGCTGTCACGTTCACCGGCGACGACCGGTTCCCCGCAGTTCTCGCCACCGCCCGGGCCGCGGCCCGCGACGAGCTCGGCACCGTCCATCTGCTGGCCGGGATGGCCGGTGCCGCGCCCGACGTCGCGGCGCTGCTCGACGCGTTCGACGTCACGCCCGTGGTGATCCGCACGGTGCTGCGGGAGCGGGTGATCGGCGACGGCCCGGCCCCGCCGGTGGCGGCGATCGTCCGGGGGCACGCGACGCTGCCGCTGACCGCCGGGGTGCGGGCCGCGCTGGTGCGCTGCGCGGCCTATCACTCGGGCACCCGCACGTCGCGGCAGCTGCTGGCCACGATCCTCGACGATCCGGGTACCGGAGCGGTCACCCTGCTGCGGTTCTGCGGCGCCGACGTCGAGGCGGTACGGCGGGCGCTGCGGACCGGGCAGCCGCCGACTCGCGTGGAACGGCTGCCCCTGGCGCTGCGGCCGGTACGCGACCGGCTGATCGGCCGGCAGCGGTACCGCGGGCGCGGCCTGCGTGACTTCCTGATGTCGGTGGTGACGCGGGCGACCGTCGACTACGCGGCGGCGCCGGTGCTGTGGGCGTCGCTGGAGGCCGACGACATGGCCAAGCGTCTGGGGCGCCCGGCCCGCACCGACGACGTGCTGCTGGCGATGGTGTCGACGTTCCAGGTCGCCGAGGCCTATCCGCACCTCGCGAGTGGGGCCGCCGGCCTGTACGACGGCACCCGGGCCATGCTCGCCGCCCTGGACCCGGACGAGCTGGCGGCCGCGGTCGCGGCCGAGACCGGCGATGACGAGGTGCCGCTGAAGAGCCTGCTCAAGGCCGGCCCGGGCTGGCCACGGGACACGGACGCGCTGCTGCGGGCGATCACCGGCTACCCGGGCACGCGGGCGGGCCGTGTGCTCCGGGCACTGGGGTGGGATCCGCGGAAGCCGGCATCCGCGCTGGCCGGCACCGCCCGGGCGGCGTGACCGCGACGTTCGCCCGGCAAGCGGACTGCCCCGCGACGCCACTCCCGGCGGCGCCACGCCCGGCGGCATTCGGGCGGCGCCCCGGCGGCGGCATTCCCACCAGACCTGCGCGGGAGGCGGGCCGGTGGGGACCCGCCTCCGCCGGAGGTCGGCCTGGGCGGCTTCGGCCGTCAGCCGCGGGAACGCGGCAGGCAGCACTTCTTGTACTTCAGGCCGGAACCGCACCAGCAGGCGCCGTTGCGCTCCGGCGGCCACGGGAGCCGCGCGGCGCCAGTGGCCAGGGTGCGGGCGTAAGCGGCCCGGTTGTCGGACGACACCGGGTCACCGCCGATCCCGGCCTGGGCGGTCAGCGCGTCGACCGAACCCGGCAACACGGCCAGCCCGGTGCGGCCGGCCCCGGTCTGGCGAACCAGTTCCTGTTCCAGCCGGGCCCGGTGCTCGTCCCACGTCGCGCCGTAGGCGTCGGTCTGCTTCACGAGCCGGTCGAACTCCGCCCGCGGCCAGAACACCAGGTCGGCGGCGGGTGCGGCGGCCGACTGCGCGCCGGCGTTGGCGAGCCGCGTCTCGAGCCGCTCGGCGAGGTTGTCGTGGGTGTCGTGCTGCAGGCCCAAGGCGTGCCGCAGCCGGTGCCGCTGCTGCAGCAGGAAGAACAGCACACCGGCGTCGTCGGCGTCGGCCGGCTCGGTGACACCGCGTTCGGCGACCACCTCCTGGACCGCCTCGGTCAGCCACTTCTCCGCGTCGCGGGCCCGGCCGCCGACGACCAGGGCCGCGGTGACGTAGGCGGCCGCGTCCGGCTGTTGCGTGAGCAGCGGACGCAGTGGCTCGACGATCTCGTTCGCCTCGTCGGCGCGTCCGTTCCGGAACAGGATCCGCGCACGCAGGGCCCGCGCGGCGGCGGACTGACTGTCGTCGCGGTCACCGTACGCGGAGACCGCCGCGTCGGCATACCGCTGCGCGGCGTCGAGTTTCGAACGGCTCTCCGCGATCTCGGCGGCGAGGCTGAGCGCGAGGCCCGCGTCCTGGGGGTCGGCGAGACCGCCGTTCTCGGCGGCGCGCCCCAGGTCGGCGGCGACGCCGAGCGGGTCGGCCGTGCCCAGGGCGGTCTGCCGGATCTCGTTGAGGTCGGCGGTCGTCAGATCTGCTTTCAAAGACACGCCGCCACGCTACTGCGGGCCGCGCGGGGCCGCTGTTGATCTGGATCACTTCAGCCCGACCGGCGAGGGCTGCCTCCGGCGTCGCGGTGGCAGCCCTCGCCGGTGTTCACCAGATGCGTACCCGGTGGCTGCCCGCGGTGAGGCCGGCGAGCGGGCCCGCCGCGTAACTCCGGCCCGCGTCCTTGGCAACACCGGTCAGGTCGGTGCTGATGACCGCGGGGCTGCCGTCGCGCTCCTCGAACTCGGCGTCGGCGAACCGGACCCGCTCCAGGTCACGGCCGCCGACCGGCGCGAGACCGGCGGCGTCGAAGCCCGCCGGCAGGTCGGCCACCAGGTAGACCTCGTCGCCCTCGGCGACGACCGACGCGGACACGCCGTCGAGGGTCACCGCGCCGCTCTCGCCGGCGAACGGGCGGGCGCCCGCCGCGTACACGTTCTGCCGGGCGTAGACGGCCTGCTTGACGTTCAGATACCGCTGGTGGTCGCCGGGCGGCTGCTCCTCGATGCGCCGCAGGTACTCCTCGAACGACGCCGGGAAGCCGTCGTAGCCCTGGGTGCCGGCGGCCGCCTCCGACATGCCCTCGGGCATGGCGCCGTACGCGGCCGCGCGGTCCCCGCCGATGAAAACGTTGCCGATCCAGCGGTCGTCGCCGCCGACGATGAACGCGTAGCCGGCGACCTGAGTGCTGTGCGGCCGGTGGTACGGGGTGGCACGGTCCATCACCGGCTCGACCCACAGTGTGCCCAGGAGCAGGTTGTTGACGAACGCGCCGCCCTGGCTCCACAGCTCCAGCGCCGCCGGTGAGGCGAGGACGTTGTGCTCGACCAGGAACGGCCCGTGGCTGACCTCGATGAACAGGTCACGGCTGTTGTCGTGGTAGACGTTGCGCGACACCCGGGTGCCCTGCGTCTGCCAGTCCAGCCAGGTACCGAGCGAGCAGTCGTGGATGCGGTTGTGCCGGATCTCGACGTCGATCGCCGCGTGCAGCTTGATGCCGCCGATCTCGTACCCGTAGAACTCGCGTTTGACCGCGATGTGGTGGATGTGGTTGTCCTCGATGGTGGAGAACACGCAGCCGAGGTGACCGACGATGCCGTTCTGCCCGCAGTCGTAGATGTGGTTGCGGCGGATGACGTGCGAGCCGATGTGCTCCTTGTCCCAGCCGATCTGCCGGGCGGAGAAGACCGACTCGAGCTGGTACTGGTAGCCGGGCTTGTCGCCGCGCTCGGTGGCGTAGTTGTGGCCGGTCGAGGCCTCCTTGCCGAGCGAGATCGCCGAGCACTTCGCGTCGTGGATGACGTTGTCCTCGATGATCCAGCCCTTGGACCAGTGGGGGCCGATGAGGCCGGGCTGGTCGGCGGTGGGCGGGGTCCACGGGGTGGCGGCCTGGGCGAGCTCGAAGCCGCGGACGGTGATGTAGTCCAGGTGCGGGACGAGCGGGTAGAACACCGACCGGCGTACGTTGATCTCGACCAGTTCGGCGTTGGGGTCAGCGCCCTGGAAGTTGGCCCAGATCGTGGTCGCCTCGGCGCCGACCTCCGCGTACCAGACCAGCAGGGTCTGTTCCGGGTTGCGGACCCGGTCGACGGTACGGGTCCAGTTGTCGATCACCTCGGTCCGCTTCTCGGGAGCGGAGACCTCGGCGCGGGAGCCGGCCTCGTAGAAGCTGAGGCCGTTGAGGTAGACGTCGCCGAGGTGCTTGCGGGGGCCCTTCTCGGCGTGGACCACCCAGTCGCCGGCGAGCTCCTCGGCGAACGGGTTGAACTCGCCGAACAGCGTGTTCGGGACGGTCGCGGTCCACACCGTGCCCTCGTCGGGTGTCCAGCCGGTGATGCGCTCGGAGCCCTTGATGACGACGTGTTCGCCCTCGGCGGCCTGGTAGGTGATCCGGCGGCTGTCGCTCAGGCCGCCGCGCCGGGGCTTCACCCACTCCCGGTACTCGCCGGCGTGCACGACCACGGTGTCACCGGGGCGGGCGAGCTCGGCGGCCCGGTTGATGGTCCGGAACGGGCGCTCCGCCGAGCCGTCGGCGTCGTCGGATCCGGTGGTCGCCACGTGGAGCAGCGAAGTCATCTCTGGTGCCCTTCTGTCGTCACTCGACCTCTCGAGAGCGAAAGTTTCGGTGTCGTATCGGAATATGCGCCAAAGCTAGGAAGTGCTCCGGGGCTTGTCAAGGAGTCAGCGGCGGCGCGTCATGACCGCATACAGCGCGGGCAGGACCAGACACAGCACGACCAGCATCGGGCCGAGGGTCTCCGCCCCGACCCGCTCGATGATCACACCGGCGCCGGAGGGGATGACCGCCCCGCCGATCCCGGCCGCCGCCGCCATCTGCAGACCGATGGCCCGGTTCGCGTGCCTCTCCCCCACCCGGTCGGCGGTCGTCAGTGTCAGCAGCGGGAACACCGGGGCGGCGGAGAAGCCGATCAGTATCAGGCCGGTGACCGCCAGCCAGCCCGGCCCCGGGACGGCCACCAGCACGGATCCGGTCAGCATCCCTGCCAGACCTGCGACCAGGGTACGGCCGGTGCCCAGGTGTTCGACGGTGAATCCCTGCACTACCCGGCCGGCGAACAGGCTTCCCCAGTACGCCGAGACGCAGAGCCCCGCGATCGCGGCGCTCATCCCGCGATCCTCGGTGAGCAGCAGGAACGCCCAGAGGCCGGTCGTGACCTCGGCGCCCACATAGACGCCGAACGCCGCGACGCCGAGCCAGACGGCCGGCATGCGCAGGGTCTCCGCGACGCGTGGCTGGATCGTCGGCGCCGGTTCGGGCGTGCCCGGGCCGGACCTCCAGGAGCGGATGGTCAGCGTGAACGCGATCGCCAGCAGCAGCTGGGCGGTGGCGACGATCGCGTAGCCCCACCGCCACGACAGGCCGCCGCTGATCACCGCGGTCATGATCATCGGCCCGATGGCCACGCCGAGACCGAAGAAGGCGTGCAGCCAGTTCATCTGCCGGGCGCCGAACGCGCCGGCCGCGTAGGCGTTGAGGCCCGCGTCGATGCCGCCGCCCCCGAAGCCGGCCACCAGTGCGCACGGGATCAACACGGCCAGCGACGGCGTGACGGCGTACCCGACGAGGGCGGCGCCCGCGAGGGCCGTACTGCCGGCCAGCAGCCGGCCCACACCGAGGCGGTCGAGACTGAACCCGGTCATGATGCTCGAGGCCAGGTAGCCGATCATGCCGACGAACAGCAGGACGCCGACGGTGTCGGTGGACAGTCGCAGGCTGTCGGCCATCGACGGCCAGCCGACGCCGAGCAGTCCGTCGGGCAGGCCGAGGCTGATGAAGGCGCAGTAGGCGAGCAGCAGCAGAGAGAGGCGGATGCGGGGACGGGCTGCGAGGTCGGCCGCACCGGCCGGCCGGGAGCCGGTAGTGCGGTCCTCGGGCGGCGGAACCGTCACCCGAGGATCATTGCACAGCCTCTCGTCGATCGCCGGGCGTCAGCAGAGGCGTGAGCAGCGCGACGAGGTGGCCGCGCTGCTCAGGCCCGAGGCGGTCGGCACGGTTCCAGATCGTCGGCAGCGGCATCGGATCGGTCCCGGCGCGTGACATCATCGCCGAGCTGCCGGGGCTGGCCGCCGCGGTGATGGGCGACGCGATCGACGTACGCGCCGAGGCTCCGTCCCTCGCCGACGTCGCCCTGGCCTGGACCGCCGGCGGTGAGGAGCGCGTCGTCCTGGTGCCGTGAGGCTCCTACTCGCTGAACCCGGTCACCGAGAGCGCCCGGTCGACGCGGCCGGCGGCGAGGTCGTCGTGGCGGATCACGAAACTGGCGTCGTAGTGGTCGCCCGCCGGGAAGCGGGCCAGCGACAGCCATTCGCCGGTCAGCCGGTGGGCCTCCCTCTCCACGTGGGAGTACCAGCTCGCCACCGGGATGACGATCTCGCCGGCCTTCTCCCGGCCCGCGAGGCTCTGCTCCGCGATGCTCGTGATCACCTCCTCGTCCACGTAGCCGCCCAGGCAGGCGGTGGCCAGGCCGCCGCCGGGCGGCCAGAGTTCGCCGGCCAGCGCGACGAGTTCCTCCAGCTGGGGCAGGTCGCGTTCGAGGTCGTCGGCCAGCCGCTGCTGGAAGGGAGAGAGATCGTCCTCGTCGTATTCGTCCTCGTCGCCGTCCGGGGTGAACCGGCCGGGAAGCTCGGCGACGAGCGTGGCGTGCAGGTCGTAGCCCTCGGCGACGATCGCGGGGTCGCGGGGCTCGACGGTCCTCGTCTCGGCGCCGGCGGGCACGTACACGACGCGCGCGTACCGGTGATCGCCCTCGGCACCGGCCAGGTGGTCCTCCTCGTGGTCAAGGAAGAACAGCAGCGAGCCGCCGGCGGGCAGGGCGGAGCCGTCGACCGGGGGCAGGGCCGCACAGTCCACGGAGAACACGAACGGCAGCTGGGCGTCCCCGGCCGACGGCCACTCCCGGCCCACCGCCAGGCGGGGCAGCCCACCGGACCGCCCGGCCGGGACGCCGCCCGCGCCGCCGCCGAGGCGGACCGACAGGCGGAGGTGTTCGAGGAATCGACCGATCTCGTCGTCCGGGACACCGGCGGCGAGCGCAGCGCCGCGGAACCGACCCTGATGATCCATGGACGAGCATGATGCCATGTCCGATTCAGATCGGGCCGCCCGGAACACGGATCCCGACTAGGATGTCGACGGACGTTGATGAATGCCAGGGGAGGGTCATGCGCGTGCTCGTCGCCACGGTCGTCTTGCTGATCGCCGGTGTCCTGGTCGTCTCGCTGGCCGGCAAGCTGCGCAGCCGGGCGAGCCTGCGCGCGTTCGCGGACGGGCTCGGCGACCTGCGGGTGATTCCGGGTCGCCTGGCGCGGCCGGTGGCCGGGGTGGCCGTCGCCGCCGAGGCGGTGACGCTCGGCCTGCTGCTGTGGCCGGGCACCACGGCGGCCGGGATGGCCGCGGCGGCGCTGCTGTTCGGCGGCTTCACCACGGCGCTGGTCATCGCGGTGAGGCGGGGCAGCCGGGCGGGCTGCCAGTGTTTCGGTGCGAGCAGTGCGCCGGTCGCCTGGCGGCATGTGGCGCGCAGCGGTTGTCTCGGTGCCGCCGCGCTGGCCGGGCTCGTCGCGCAGCTGGCCGTCGCGGCGCCGCCGTTCAGCGGCGCCGGCGGGCCGCAGCTGGTTGCGGCGGCCGGCATGGCCACGCTGGGGGTCGGCGTTCTGGTGTGGCTCGACGAGCTCGCCTGGCTGTTCGGCACGACGACTCCGGCGCGCTGAGCCCGGGCACGACAGGGCCTTGAAGAGGTTGCATCGGCGATGTATCGCGCCGTTCCAGCGTGTGGCTCCGGATAAGGGAAAATTCTGTGACAACAAGTCTCATCGCGGCCGGGCTGGCGATCGTCGGGGCGCTGACGGTGATCAACCTGGTGGTGTCCTACGGCGTCATCCGGCGGCTGCGGGAGCACGAGCAGCGCTTCGCCGAGCGGGCCGGCGGGCAGCCCGACAACCTGCTGATGGAGGCCGGCGGCAAGGTCGGCGACTTCGCCGTGCCCGACCTCGACGGCAACCCGATCACGCTCGCCACGTTCGAGGGGCCCACGCTGGCCGGCTTCTTCTCCGCGACGTGCGAGCCGTGCGCCGAGGTGCTCCCCCACTTCGTCGCCACCGCGGCCGGGTGGCCCGGCGGAGCCCGCAACGTGCTCGCCGTCGTCATCGACGGCGGCTCCGGGCCCGAGGGCTATCTGGCCTCCCTGCGCACCGTGGCCACGGTCGTCGGCTCCGACCACGCCGAGCCGGTCTCCAAGGCGTTCGGGCTGCGCGGCGTGCCCGGCATCTGCGTCATCGAGCCCGACGGCACGGTCCGCGCCGGAGGGAGGCGGGTGCTCACCGCCGGCGCGCTCGCCCCGGTCCGCTGATGCTCCCGCCGGCGCGTAACGTGACCACCGGGGCCGGGATGACGAGCCGGCGGATTGACCCGCCGGATTCCTTGGCTCGGGGACGGGATCGTCCGATATTCCTGGTGATCCGTCGCGGCAAGCCTCCCGGCGGACATCATCCCGGGAGTAGCACATGTCGAGTCGCCAGTTCGTCACCTTCGAGGTCGCCGGCCAGTTCTTCGGCGTGGACGTGGACGCCGTGCAGGAGGTCCTGTCGTACAGCGAGTACACCCCGGTGCCGATGGCGCCGAACGCGGTCGGTGGCCTGTTCAACCTGCGAGGGCAGGTGATCGCCGCGGTGGACCTGCGCGTCCAGTTCGGCCTGCCGCGCCGCGACATGTCCGGTCTCGTGATGAACGTGATCGTGCGGTACGCCGGTGAGCCCGTGAGCCTGCTGGTGGACCGCATCGGGCAGGTCGCCTACCTGGACGCCCAGATGTTCGAGGAGCCGCCCGCGACGCTGACCGGCCCGTCTCGCGCGCTGGTCACCGGCGCGTACAAGACCGAGGGCCGGCTGCTGCTGGTGCTGGACGTCGCCGAGTGCGTGAACACCTCGCGCGTCTCCGCCTGATACCCGTACCGGTCACGCCGCGTCATCCGAGCGGGACGGCGACACCGGGACGGTGCGCCGGGTTCTCGGCCTCGTCGAGCATGGCGGCGGCCACGGTGGCACGGCTGACCCGTGCGGGGAACAGCCTCCGCGGAGCACCGTCGAGGCCGACCGTCCGGCGGGCCGGGCTGAGCGGGCCGTTCGACAGCGGGCCGGCGTGGAAGACGGTGCCGCCCGCGTGGTGGATGATCAGCTCGGCGGCGACCTTGTCGTCGAGGTCGCCGAGCAGGCGCAGCAGGGTGCGGGTGAGCGGGCCGGCCACGGCGGCGGAGCGCCCCGTGCCGAAGGCGCCGAGCCAGACGATGCGCTCCGGGCGGGCGGCGGCCACGGCTCGCGCGCCGGCGGTGAGCGCGCCGGGTTCGTCACCCTTGGCGACGCCCAGGGCCGAGACCACGACGGAGCCACCGCGCAGCGCCGCGGCGATCCGGTCCGGGTGGCCGACGTCGGCGGCGATCCGGCGGAGCCGTGGTGAGTCCGGGACGACGACGCGATCCGGGGTACGGGCGATCGCGATCACATGGTGTCCCCGGTCGAGGGCCTGACGGGTCAGTTCGAGACCGGTCGCGCCGGAGGCGCCCAGCACGGTGATCTGGAGGGGCATCCCGGTCATCGCAGGGGGCGCAGGACGTCGAGGGCGGCGGCGTGCACGCCGGGCGCCGCGGCGAGGTAGCCGTCGCTGGTGATCTGCCACGGCTCGCCGTCGAGGTCGGTGACGACGCCGCCAGCCTCCCGCACGATCAGCACGGGCGCGATGTGTGAGCGCAGGTTGTCGAACTGCCAGTGCAGGTCCATCCGTCCGGCGGCGACCTGGGCGAGCTGGTGTCCGACCGGCACCGAGGCCCGCACATACAGGGCGTGACGCATCATCGCGGCGACGGCCGCTCCGGCACGGCCGGCGGCGGCCGCGTCCCGGCCGGCCCTGGCCTGACCGGTGCCGGTCAGGGCGAGCCCGAGGTCGGTCTTCATCGACACCCGCAGCGGTACGCCGCCGACGTGCGCGCCACCGCCGGCGATCGCGGTGAACGTCTCCCCCGCCACCGGCGCGTGCAGGACGGCGAGCACCGGCCGGCCGTCGCGGACCAGGCTGACGCCGATGTTCCAGTCGGGCATGCCCTGCACCGCGTTCATGTTGCCGCCGACCGGGTCGACGACCCACCAGTCGCCGCCGGGCATCGGCCCGGAGCCATGCTCGTCGGCGGTCCATCGGGCGCCGGGCAGTGCGGCGAGCAGTGCCGGGCGGAGGCTGCCGGTGACGGCGTCGTCGTTGGCGCGCAGCGCGGCGAACAGTTCCGCCTCGGTCACCGGCGTCCGTCCGGGACGGGAGACCCGGGTCGCGGCGGCCCGCACGGCGCTCGTCACGGTGGTCAGAAGTCGCTGGTCAGAACTCATGGATCAAATGTGCGGCCGGCCGGGCATTAAGTCCAATGCAATCTACTTACGGTACGATTTACCGCTGTGCAACTGGATCTGAATCTCCTGATCGTGCTGGACGCGTTGCTCGAGGAGGGCAGCGTGACCGGTGCCGCCCAGCGGCTGCGCCTGTCGTCACCCGCGGTGAGCCGCAGCCTCGGCCGGCTCCGGCGGCTCACCGGTGACGACATCCTGGTGCGCACCGGCCGGACCATGACGCCGACGCCGTACGCGATGGCCGTACGACAGCAGGTCGGTGAACTGCTGCGGCAGAGCCGGGAGGTCCTCGCTCCCCGGGGTGTGCTCGACCCCGCGGAACTGGATCGGGTCTTCACGCTGCAGTGCCACGACGCGCTGTCGACCGCCGTCGCGCCGGTGTTGCTGGCCGGCATCGCCGAGCATGCGCCCGGGGTGCGTCTGCGGTTCCTGGCCGAGAGCGCTCTGGACACCGACGAGCTGCGCCACGGCCGGGTCGATCTGGAGATCGGCGCGGGTGTCCCGGCCGCTACCGAGATCAGGCACGAAACCGTGGGCCACGACCGGTTCGTCGCGGTCCTGCGCCGCGGTCATCCGGATGCGGACCGGCTCGACCTGCCGGCGTACGCGGCCCGGCCCCATGTCCTGATCTCACGCCGCGGACGGCTGACCGACCCGGTCGACACCGCCCTGGAGGAGCACGGCCTGCACCGGCGTGTGCTGGCCGCGGTCGGCACCACCGCCGCCGCGGCGCACGTGATCGCCACGAGCGACGCCGTGCTGACCGCCCCGGAGCTGACCTGGCGGCCGTTGCTCAAGGCCTTCGACCTGGTCGGTGTCCCGCTGCCGATCGCTCTGCCGGCGCCCCCGGTCATCTGCTGCTGGCACCAGCGCTACGACACCGACCCGGCCCACACCTGGTTACGCGAGCGAGTCCGCTCAGCCTTCACCGCGGTCCTGACCGGCGACCGGGACGGCGCGACGGCTCCCGAGCCCACGCGCTAGACACCTTTTACGGTCACGGTCTGGTTGGGCTGGTGGGGACAGTCCTGTCCCGGGCCGCTTGATCGCCCAGCCGTGGCCGGCGAACCCTTCCCCCGACCGTCTGATCGCCCAGCCGCGCCCGGCGAACCCTTCCCCGGGCTGTTGATCGCCCAGCCGTGGCCGGCGAACCCTTCCCCAGGCCGGAGGCAGCGATATCCCGGAGCCCGGCTCCGAAAACGGCCGTAGTTGATCGTCCAGCACCCGGCCGCGGCGGTAACCAACCCCACGCGACCCCGGAGCCCACGACCGTAACGCCAAGCCATCAGCCGACCGAACGCCACCACGGCTCCGACGGATGCGACTGACGGGCCGGGAACCCCGACGGCGAAAGCTTCCTAGAAAGGGAGCCTTCGCGGTCAGGGTGCGGCCCGCCAGCCGTAGCTCGGCCGTGGAAGCCGGCCGGCAACGGAGGGCGGCGGGATCCCTTGACCGGCTTGAAGAGCGCGGCCTGATCCGGCGCTCCGGAGAGCGCCGCCGTGCAGGGCCGGTGGTGCGGCGGTGGGAACACACGCAGCCGTTGCGCGCGACCCTGCCGCCGCCATAGCGACGGCAGGCGTCCACGGACCCGCAACGTGGGACCTCACCGTTGTTGCCGACGACGTCAGGAGCACACGCAAAGCCTGGATGTGTGCCCCAGCCGAAGCCAAGCCACGTCATGGCAGCTGGATTCGAGGGCTGAGACGGGCTGCCGAGCTGGACCTCGACTGCGAAAGCTCTCTAGCCGGCCGGCGCGGTGCGGGTGTCGACCGGGGTTCCGAGTTCGACGGTCCGGGAGACGGTGCAGAGGCGATCGTGGGACATCCTGGCCGCGCGCGGGAGCATCTCGCGGGCCGCGTCACCGGCAGCGCCCTCCGGGAACTCCGCCCGCAGCTCCAGCACGATGTTGATCAAGCGGTTGCCGCCGGTCTCGTCGCGGACCTTGTCCGCGGTCACGTGGACGGTGAAGTCGTCCGGCTCGGCGCGCTTGCTCGTTATGTGGTCGACATCCGCGCCCGTGCAGCCGCCGATCGCGGCGAGCAGGAGTTCCACCGGGGTGAAGTCGGCGCCGTCGCCGACGCCGATGGTCATCGTGCCGCCGCGGGCGTTGCGGACCTCGTACCGGCCGAGGCTCGTACGGTGCAGGGACACGGTGCGTCGGGTGTCGTCGGCCATGCCGCTGAACCTATCCCACCCTGGAATCAGCTCTGTGGCTGACGCTCGACGTCAGTGACCGGCACCGGGGACGACGCGGCCGGACGTCCGCCGGGCAGTCGCCGGTCCAGACCCCACAGCATCGCCGCGAAGAGCACCGCGATCACCACGACGAAGGTCATGTTGAGGACGGCGGCACCGTAGCCGAGGTCGGTCACGTCAGTGAACGGGTACGGGTACCAGTCCGTGGCGGCGCCGTGGGCGAAGGTGTAGCCGATCCAGGCCACCGGCCAGAGGACCGCCCACCACAGTGTCCGCTTGTCTGTCCGCGACCTCGGCCCGAACAGCAGCCAGCCGGCCAGCGCCCACCACGGCGCGATGTAGTGGAAGCCGAGATTCGACCACCAGCCGGCGCCGGACGGGTTCGAGGCTCCGGCCAGGACGGTCGCGTAGACCAGGCCGGTGATGATGATTCCGAGTACGGCGTCGAGGCGGATCACCCGCCACAGGCGGCCGTCGCGGCCAGGGTTGAGGGCCAGTGTCGCCGAGACGATCAGCAGCAGGATGTTGCTCTGGATGGTGAAGTAGCTGAACAGGCGAACGACGCGGGTGACCGCCGGCTGCACCACGCCGTCGGCGCCCGGCTGGCCCCGCACCGTCAGCGAGATCTGGATCACCAGTGAGGCGAGCACGATGACGGCGAGCACGCCGTGCCAGAGGCGGGCGTAGATGCGTGTTCCGTTCACCCCGGTAGTAAAGCTTGATCTTGAGGTTGGCGCCACGGCAGGCGTACCTCGACCCGAAGGCCCGGGTGAGCATCGCCGAGGGTGACCGTACCGCGATGCCGGCGCACGAGTTCCCGGACGATGGCGAGGCCGAGCCCGGACCCACCGGCGTCGCGGGCACGGGCGTCGTCGAGGCGGGTGAACCGCTGGAACACGCGCTCCCGGTCGGGTTCGGGAATGCCGGGCCCGTCGTCGGTTACCACGACGAGCAGGTTCGGGCCGTCGGCCGCGGCCGACACCGTCACCGCGGACCGTTTGTGGCGGACCGCGTTGTCGAGCAGGTTGGTGACCACGCGGGCCAGCGCGTCCGGTTCGGCGAGCAGCGGCAGCGGCTTGCCGGGGTCGTCGAAGGCGACGTCCGGGTAGCGTTCGGCGGCCTCGCCGACGAACTGCGCCAGGTCGATCTCCTCGACGCGGGTGGCGGGCAGCCCTTCGTCGGAGCGGGCGAGCAGCAGCAGGTCGTCGACGAGCCGGGACAGCCGTTGCACGTCGGCGAGCAGGTCGTCGGCGAGTTCGGGCCAGTCGGTGTCGTCCGGCAGCCGCTGCGCGACCTCGAGTTCGGTGCGCATGTTGGTGAGCGGGCTGCGCAGCTCGTGCGCGGCGTCGGCGACGAACGCCCGCTGCCGGGCACGGGCGGAGTCCAGCCGGTGCAGCATGTCGTTGAGGGTGACCGCGAGGCGGTGGATCTCGTCCTTGGAGTCGGGCAGCGGCAACCGCCCGGCCCGCGTGCCGCCGGTGATCTCCTCGGCGCCCGCGCGCAGCGCGTCGACCGGTTTGAGGGCCGCACCCAGCGCCCGCCACAGCACGGCCGCGAGCAGGGCGATCAGCATCGGATACAGGATCAGCAGCGTGATCTTGAGGACGTGGACGCTCTGGGCGATCTGCCCGGTCGACTGGGCGACCAGGATGCGCAGCGGGGCGGTCGGCGGCCCGGCGGTCACCTGCACGACGTGGACGTCGCCGTCGTACCCGATCCGCTCGCCGGGGATGGTCCTGCCCTCGCCGTCCTCGAGTCCGGCGAGTTCGTGCGGGTAGAGGATGGTGACAAGCCGGTCGGCGGTCGCGGACACCGCCCGGATCGCGCCGTTCTCGTCGACGACCTGCACCTGCACACCGGCGGGCACGGGGATCGGGTTGGGTATCGAGTTCTGGTCGACGAGGGCGGCGACACCGTCGGCGGTGTTCTTCGCCTCGCTGTGCACCGAACGCAGCTGCGCGTAGCCGAGCACGACGGTGAGCAGGATTCCGCCCGCGATCAGACCGGCGGTGAGGCCCGCGACGGAGGCGATCAGCAGCCGGGCCCGCAGGCTCAGCTCCCGGATGCGGTGCACCTAGCTCACGTCCGTGCCGGGCGGGACGATCGCCAGCCGGTATCCGGCGCCACGGACCGTCTCCAGCCGGTCGCGGCCGATCTTGCGGCGCAGGTAGCCGACGTAGACCTCGACCGCGTTGGGGGCGGTGTCGAGGGCGGCGTCCCACACGTGATCGAGCAGCTCGGTCTTGGAGACGACCTGGCCGGGACGGCGGATCAGGTACTCCAGCAGCGCGAACTCACGGGTGGTCAGGGTGACCTCGGTGCCGGCCACGAGGACCCGGCGTTCCGCCGGATCCAGTTCGACATCTCCGAACGCGAGCACCACCGGGCGGGCCTGGGCGCCGCGGCGCAGCAGGGCCCGGAGACGGGCGAGCAGGACGACGTACGAGAAAGGCTTGGTCAGATAGTCGTCGGCGCCACAGTCGAGGCCGTCGGCCTGGTCGTACTCGCCGTCCTTGGCACTGAGCATCAACACCGGCAGCCAGTGCCGTTCGGCGCGCAGCTGCCGCACCACCCGGTAACCGGACAGCCGGGGCAGCATCACGTCGAGGATCATGGCGTCGTACCCGCCGTGGCGGGCCATCTCGAGGCCGTCCTGCCCGTCGGCGGCGACGTCCACCGCGAATCCCTCGGCCTGCAGGCCCCGCCGTAACGCAGCGGCGAGCCGCGCCTCGTCCTCCACCACCAGCAACCGCACACGATCACCCTGACACGCCGGCGCCGGATTCTCATCCGGCTCTCAGCGTGATCTCAGCGGCTCGGCGGCGGCCCATCCGGCCCACCCGGCCCACCGGACGGCGGAGCACCCGCGGGCGGCGCTCCGGAAGGCGCGCCGTCCCCGGTGAGCTGTCCGCCGGTCGGTGTGGTCGTCGTGTCCACGCCCACTTCCAGACTCGCGACGTACCCCTCGGCCACGGTGCCGGTCACGACCGCGAGCTGCAACGCCCCGGAGTCCTCCCCGAACACGTTGTCGTCGTCAAGCGAGACCTGGGCCAGGTTGGTGACCGACGCCTCGTACCCGGCCTGCTGGTAGACCTCGTCGCAGATCTCCTTCGGCAGCGCCACCTGGGAGGTGGCGATCGCCTTGGTGGAGTCGGTGATGCTCGACTCGCCGGGGTAGACCTCGAAGTGGACGTGCGGCCACCGCCCCGCGTAGCAGGCCGGGAAGATGCTGGTGAACGTGACCTCACCGGCGTCGTCGGCGATCTGCACGCCGCGCAGATAGTTCTGGCCGGTGATGCCGGTGGAGTACAGCGAGTACCCGCCGGCCCGGTCGCAGTGCCACACGTAAACGGCCGCGCCGGTGTAGGCGGCGCCCCCGTTGGCCAGGTCCTTGAGGCTGAGCGTGAGCGTCATCGGCACACCCTGGGCGGTGCCGGTCGCGGTGCCGAAGCTGGGCCTGATGTCCTTGCGGACCACGCCGCTCTGGTTCAGCACGTTCGGCCCGTTGGAGCCGTCCCCCGGGTACGGCCCCGCGGTCTCGTCCGGGATCTCGGCGACCGTCGCGGGCGTCTCCGTGGAGCTCTCCGGTGTCGAGCCGCAACCACCGAGGCCGAGGACCGTCGCACCGAGCCCGACCGCGCGCAACAGGTCCCGGCGGCGCATCGTCCCCAGGTCGAAGCCGCACCCCTGGTCGACCAGCTCAGCGCCGGGTCTGGGCAGCTCACGCCCCTCGTACGCCATCATGGTTCTCCCGATCCCGCCTGTCCCTTATCAGCCAGATCACGGTATATGAGCACTCTCCCCTAAGGGTCCTTCTCAGCCGGATCACAGCGGGATCACGGCAACATGGGTCGCAGAGATTCGGGAGGTGGACATCGTGTCCGTGTTGAGGTCCAGGCCGGCGCTGCGTTGGCTCGTCCCGACGGCTGCGGCGGTAGCTGTCATCGGGGGCGGCGCAGCGGCTGGAACGATCGTGGCGAACGCCGACCCGGCGCTGCCTGAGCGCAGTGCCGCTCAGCTGCTCGTCGACCTGCAGAGCGCAGACCCCAAGGGTCTGTCCGGCACCGTGGTGCAGAGTTCCGACCTCGGGTTGCCGGGCATCGCGGGGCTGCTCGGAAACGTGAGCGGCGGGGGTGGCAACCTCACCAGCCTGATCGCGGGCAGCAACACCGCCCGCATCTGGTACGCCGGTGAGGAGAAGATGCGGTTCTCGCTGCTCGGCACGAGCAACGAGACCGACGTGATCCGCAACGGCTCCGACGTGTGGATCTGGGAGAGCAAGGAGAACACCGGCACGCACTTCAAGCTGCCGGCCGGTGCCGGTGAGCGGGAGGCGGCGCCGAGCGCGGTGCCGAGCACCCCGCAGGCGGCGGCGGAGGCGGCACTGGCCGCGATCGACGACAGCACCAAGGTCGAGACGACCGGCGCGGCCGAGGTGGCCGGGCGTGACGCGTACGAGCTGGTGCTCAGCCCGCGTGACACCGAGTCGCTGGTCGGCCAGGTGCGGTTGGCGATCGACGCGAAGGAGCACATCCCGCTGCGCGTCGACGTCTACGCCAAGAACACCACCAAGCCGGCGTTCCGGGTCGCGTTCGAGCAGATCAACTTCGCGGTTCCGGACGACCAGCAGTTCGCCTTCAACCCGCCGCCGGGCGCCAAGATCACCGACCAGTCGGTGCCGGAGGACGCGTTGAAGGAGCACGGCAAGGACGCCGCGAAGGCCGAGGCCGAGGCCAAGGCGGCCCGCGAGGCCGTGGCCGAGGACGGCGACTTCAAGGTCGTCGGCGAAGGCTGGACCACCATCGCGATCGCCAAGGGCCCCAAGCTCGGTGAGCTGGACGCCCTGCCGAAGGCCGCGGAAGGGTCGAAGGACCCCGAGGCTGCCGAGGCCGCGAAACTCGCCGAGGGCCTCCTCGGCACACTGACGCCGGTGAGCGGCGCGTGGGGCAGCGGCAAGCTGCTCAGCGGCTCGCTCTTCAGCGTCCTGCTCACCGACGACGGCCGGGTCATCGCCGGCGCCGTCACCCCGGAGGCCCTGTACAAGGCCGCCGCCTGACGCATCACCCACGAAACCGCCGCGCCGGCTGCCCCGGCGCGGCGGTTTCCTGTTCCCGGACCAACCACAGCGCCCCGCAGGCGAGCAGGCCCGCGACCATACCCAGCACCGCGCCGAGGACCAGAGGCGCCTCGTGCGGCGGCCCGTTCGGCGCCGAGACCACGAGCAGCACGAACGTGGCCGGCACGGCGCTCCGGCGGATCCGATCGGGTGCGGCGGCCGCGAGGGGAATCAAACCCCAGAGCAGATACCAGATGTGTACGGCCGGACCGAGCACCACCACGACGACCAGCGACAGTCCCAGTGCCGGCACGATGCCGAGGGTGCCGCTTCCGCCCAGCAGGACCAGGCAGATCGCACCGGCCGCCAGCAGCCCGGCCGTCCAGACGACCTGCCGGGTCTGACTGACTCCGGCCAGCCCGAGACCGTGCAGCGCGTGGCCCAGCAGCGAGCCGATGTCCGTGGTCACCGACATCCAGGTCAGCGCGCGGGTAGGTGTCCGTAGTGCCGGTATCCAGCCGAAACCCGTGCCGGTGAGCACGGTGACGACGGCCGCGGTCCCGGCCGCGACGACCGTGGTCCCGGCCACCGCCCGCACCCAGCGCGCCCGTCCGGCCAGCCGGCCCGCCCGGTACACCACCAGGAACGCGAGCCCGGCCAGCGCCGGTCCCTTGACCAGTCCGGCCAGGGTGATCAGCGCGGCGGCGGGCAGCGTACGGCCACGCAGCGCGAGAAGCAGCCCGGCACACATCAGGCCGATCATCACGGCCTCGTTGTGGGCGTCGGCGACCAGGTGCAGCAGGACCAGCGGATTGAGGACGGCCAGCCACACGGCGGTGGCCGGGCCGGCGCCGTACTCGCGGGCGATCCGCGGCACCGTCCAGGCGATCAGGGCGATCCCGGTCAGCGCGAGCAGCCGCATCCCGACCAGGCCGGGCCACACCTCGTGGCCCGTCACTCCGGTGACGGCACCGGCCAGGCTCAGGAACACCGGGCCGTACGGGGCGGGCGTGTCCTGCCAGATCGGCGGCACATCGGCGGCCAGGTCACCGCCGAACGCGGACGGCCCGAAGCGGTACGGGTCGAGCCCCGCGACCGTCATCGCGCCCTGCGCCAGGTAGCTGTAGACGTCGCGGCTGAAGATCGGGCCGCTGAGCAGGAACGGGGCCGCCCACAGCAGACCGGTCCGCAGCTGGTCGCGGACCGGCGGCAGCGACCGGCCCAGCCTGAGCCAGGCGATCGCGAGCAGCGTCATGCCGAGGTAGACGACAGCGGTCCACCACATGATCCCGGCGCCGGTGGACGGCAGCGGCGGCACCGACCCGGACGGCCCGACGCCGACGACGACGCCGCCCAGCACGATCAGGACACTGCCGGACAGCCCCAGCCAGCGGGCGGTGACGAGCCCGGTACGGGCGCGGCGGTCGACGATCGTCAACGGTTCCCCATCGGCGCGGAGCCGGTCCGGCGCCGGCGGCTCCTGACCGTAGCGATCGATGTGTCACCGGCGGTGGAACAGGCCGCGCACCTCCGGTTACCGGGTCATGAAACACCGGCTCCGGCCAGACCTCGCCCCCATCCGCGGTCGCCGCGCACCCCGCGTGGCGAACTGCGGCCCACCGGTGGGCGCAGGTCACCACACAAACCGCCGCCTCCCCCGCGTGGCCAACTGCGGTTCGCGCACGCCGCAATTCACCACGCAAAGCCCCGACCCCCGCTGCGTGGTGACCTGCGCCCACCCGCGAGCCGCACATCACCACGCAACGCCGAACGCCCACCCGCGAGCCGCACATCACCACGCAACGCCGAACGCCCACCCGCGAGCCGCACATCACCACGCAACGCCGAACGCCCACCCGCGAGCCGCACATCACCACGCAACGCCGAACGCCCACCCGCGAGCCGCACATCACCACGCAACGCCGAACGCTCACCCGCGAGCCATACGTCACCACGCTCGAGGGGTGCGCTGGTGACGCGCCCTCCGGGGTGCACGACGGCGGCTGGGCGGAAGCCGAGCGGAGCCAGCGCCGCCCCAGGAAGGACGGAGAAGTCCAGGCGGAGTCAGCGCCGCCTTAGGAGGGGGAAGTCCAGTCCGTGCAGGTCGCGCACCACGGGCACGCCCGGGTCCGGATGGACGCCTGCCCGGTCGAGCAGCACCGCCGGGAGCCCGGCCGCCACGGCGCCGCGTACGTCCTTGTCCGGGGAGTCGCCGACCATCAGCGCCCGCTCCGCCTCGAGTCCCAGCAGGCCGACGGCGGCGGCGAAGGCGCGCGGGTCCGGCTTGCCGGCGGGCAGCGCCGAGGAGGCGATCAGCACGTCGATCTCGGGCGCGAGGCCGAGCCGGTCGAGTTTGCGGCGCTGCTGGGTTTCGTCGCCGTTGGTCAGCACGGCCACGGTCAGACCGGCCGCGCGGGCACGGCGCAGTGCCGGAACAGCGTCGTCGAAGACGGTCCAGCCGTCCTCGTACCGCCGCAGGTATCCGGCGAACAGCTCGTCGGCCTCACCGTCGGTGAGCGTGGCGCCCAGGAAGTCGCGGACCCGTTCACGGCGCTGCCCGCCGAAGGTGATCTCCCGCGTCTGGTAGCGGGCGTAGTGCCGTTCGGACGCCGCCGCCCAGCGCGTGGCCACGTCCGGCCCGGTGACGCCGAGTTCCGCCGCCCAGGCGACGACCGCCGCGCCCGACGCGGTGACCTGGTCGACCAGGGTGTCGTCGAGGTCGAACAGGACAGCGTTCAGCATTCGGTCGCCGAGAGCGCGACGCCGCCGGCGAACTCGGCGACCCGCACGACGTCGACGCCGGGGTTGTCGTCCAGCGCGGCGTACGGGGCACAGTCGATCTCGCGTCCCTCGATCGTGATCACCAGGGCGTCCGGCATGGAATCCGGGGTCACCGACTCGGGCAGGGTGTCGCCGCTCTCCGCGTACGACTTCTCAAGGTCGGCGTAACCCTGTTCGCCGGTGCGCCGGGTGACCGCGGCGACCCTGGCGAGAACGGCCTCGGCGTCGCCGGTCTGCTCCGTGGTGGCCTCCGCGGTCAGGAACACCCGGACCTCGAAACGCTTGACCGGCACGTGCTGCCAGCCGGCGAGCAGCAGTGCGACCATCGCGAGGCCAACGCCGGCCAGCACGGACACACCGGAGACGACGAGGTGGACCGGTCGTACTCTCATCGGCATCCCATCACGGACTTCCGGCCGGTGCCGCCGTCCCACCGGGTCACGCTCACCTGGTCGACCTCCCCGCGGTCCTGGAACTCCCGGACGAGCGCGCAGTCGAAGCCCCGGCCACTGACGGAGACCTTCAGCTGCTCCCGCGAGAGCGCCGGAGTCACCGAGTCGGGCAGCGGGCCGTTGCCGTTCGACTCCCAGTCCTGGCGGAACGCCTCGAACTGCTCCTCGCGCGTCACCAAGGTCACCGTGTTCTCGCCGGGCATCGCCCGCATCACCTCGGCGACGATCTCCTCCCGCTGCCCGCTGGAGACCTGGGCCTGAAGCACGAGGACCACCTCGAACCGGTGGACCGGCACATGCCGCCATCCGGCGAGCAGCAGCACCGCCACGGTCACGGCCACACCGGCCAGCAGGGAGGCGCCGGAAAGGGCGAGAAGGCCGGGCCAGGATCGCCGCGGCGGCGCGGCGGGCGCCGATTCGGGCGATTCAGCGGTTTCGATCACGATCAGACAACCTACCCGAGGGCCACCCTCGGCCGGGGTACCACCGGGGCCCCGGCCGGACGCTGGCGGCGCAGCAGGACGTGAGCGCCGGCGAGCAGGGCGGCCGCGGCGAGCGCGTCCAGCCAGTAGTGGTTGCCGGTGGCGACCACGACCAGCAGGGTGATCGCCGGATGCAGCAGCCACAGGCCCCGGTAACGGCCGGTGGTGGCGGCGATCAGGGCGATCGCGGCCACCAGGGCCCAGCCGACGTGCAGGGACGGCATGGCGGCGTACTGATTGGAGATCTGGTCGGTCTCCGGCGGCCCGTAGACGGCCGGGCCGTAAAGGCGGCCCAGGTCGAGCATGCCGGTGCCGGTCAGCATCCGGGGCGGGGCGAGCGGCATCACGAAGTGGACGGCCAGGGCCGCGGCGGTGAGCAGCGCGATCACGTTGCGGGTCCACCGGTAGTGGGCGGGCCGGTACCGGTAGAGCCAGATCAGGCAGGCCGCGGTGGCCGGGAAGTGCACGTACGCGTAGTAGCTGTTGGCCACCTCGATCAGGCCGTCCCAGCCGAGCAGGACCTGCTGGACGGCCGGCTCACCGGGCAGGCGCAGGAGACGTTCGGCGTCCCAGATCGCGCGGGCGTTGGCGAACGCCTCGTCGACGTGCCCGTTCGCGGCCAGCCGGGCCACCTTGTAGACCAGGAACAGGGCCGCGATCAGGGCGAGCTCGCGTAACGCGGAGAGTCTGCCGGTGTCCCGCGTCGTCGCCATGCCACTCCCCCGTCGATCAGGGGGCCAAGCATCCGGCGATCTTGCATAGTGAGCAAGATTCACCTGGACGAAAGTGACCTAACGCGCACCCGAAACCCGCCCGGCGGCCATCAGTGCCAGCAGAACGGCCAGCATCACCACCAGAACGGCCGTCACCGACACCAGCACCGGCCAGGCCGGGCTCATCGCGTACCAGCAGAGAAGCGGAAGAGAAACGCCTGCGGCGACCAGCCGCACGACGGCCGCCCAGCGCGTCACCGCCGGCAGCAGGCCGAGGCAGATCCACGGCAGACGGCCCGCCGGCACCAGAACACGGATCGCCATGGTCACCGACACCAGCACGATCACCGCGGCCGAACCGCGCGCCAGCAACAACGACGGCGCCCACCAGAGACCGCCCGCCGCGAGCACCGCCACCACCGGCAGCCCGACCACCAGACCTACCGTGAGGCTGACCAGCAGCCCGCGGACCGGCCAGCTCAGCACGGGCGCGCCGTAGCGGTCCGGATGGTCCGCGGCGAGCCCTCGTAACCCCCGCATCGCCTCGCCGACCCGTAGCCGGTGCGCATCGAGCACGGCCATCATCCAGCGTCCGTCGGGATTCTCCGGGTCCTCGGCCAGGGCCCGCGCGGTGGCCTGCCGGGCGGCGCTCGGGCGGCCGGCATGACGTTCCACCTCGGCCAGGGTGATCAGATTCTCCACCGCCTGCGGCGCGATCGTCACCGCGCGCCCGGCCGCTTCCCGGGCCGCGTCATGCTGCCTGAGCAGCGTCAGGCAGCGTGCCAGCGAGCGGTGCGGCTCGGGACGGTCCGGGCCGAGCCGCACCGCCTCCCGGGCCGAGTCGAGCGCCTCCGCCGTACGGCCGAGCATGAGCAGGCACTCGGCTCGCTCGATGTACATCACCGCCTGACCGGGCGCCACCGCCACCGCCGCGTCGGCGAACTCCAGCGCCGCCGGCGAGTCGCCCTGCAACCGGCGCAGGCCCGCCAGCAATGCGAGCAACTCGGCATCGGACGGTGTCTCGACCAGGCCGTCGCGCACGGCCCGTTCCGCCTGTTCCAGCCGGCCGACGTCGGCGAGCGCTCGCGCCCGCTCCGCCGCCGCGCTCATCGGATCCTGCGCTTCTTCAGGTAGGCGGCCAGATCGTCGTAGGCGCCGCTCTCGTTCGCGAACATCGCGACGTTGCGCGCGGTGGCGAACCACGCGTCCGTGGACGGCCGCACCTCACGTGCCGCCGCCAGCATGTCCGCCTGGTTGATCATGCGGACCTCACCGGTCGCGATCGAGTCGCGCATGGCGTACTCGGCGGCGGTCTCGCAGAGGTGAGCCAGGTCGGCGCCGGAGTGATGCTCGGTCGCCGCGGCCACCGCGGTCAGGTCGATCCCGGCGACCGGACGACCCCGCAGGTGGTACTCCAGGATCGCGGCACGGGCCTTCGCGTCCGGTGGCAGCACCAGCACGGTCCGGTCCAGCCGCCCCGGCCGGCGCAACGCCGGGTCCACATCCCACGGCGCGTTCGTCGCCGCCAGGACGAACACCCCATCGTTGCCGCCGTCGACACCGTCGAGTTCGGTCAGCAGCTGATTCACGACCGTACGCATGGACGACTGCAACTGACTGCGCTTGTGCCCGAGCGCGTCGATCTCGTCCAGGAACAGCACGCACGGGGCGTGCCCGCGCGCCGACTCGAACAGGTCGTGCAGGTTGCGCTCCGAGCTGCCGATCCACATGTTCAGCACGTCGGTGATGCTCAGACTGATGAACGACGCGCCCATCTCCCCGGCCACCGCGCGGGCCAGGAACGTCTTGCCGCAGCCCGGCGGGCCGTACAGCAGCAGGCCGCCGCGCAGGCTCTTGCCGAACAGGCTGCGCAGCTTCGGGTTGCGCAGCGGTCCCAGGAACGACACCTCGAGCCGCTTCTTCACCTCGTCCATGCCGCCGACGTCGGCCAGCGTCACGGTCGACCGCTCCACGTCGAACGTCCGGTCGGCGTGCCCGCTCACCGGGTCGGGCTCGCCGTCGGCCCGCGCGAACCGCGGCGGCACCACATCACCGAACTGCTCCTCCAGGGCCGCCCAGTCGACACCCTTCGCGGGCTTTTCGGTGGGCGGCGCCGGCGATTCACTCCCGGCCGGCGGTTCCTCCGGTTTCTCAGACCCCTGCGGCTGTACGACCTGCGCGGCGCCCGGCGCGGTCCCGCCCTCCGCAGGCGAGCCTCCTGCCGCATCGCCCACAGCGGGCCCGCCGGGAGCCGGGCCGCCCAGGGCCCGGGCCATCAGCTGCTGCGCGGCGCTGTCGCCGGGCTCGCGCGCCAGGATCTGAGCGGCGTGCCCGATCGCCTCCGCACCGCGACCGGCCGTGACCAGCATCTCAGCCAGGTGCAGCCGCAGCGTCAGGTCGTCCGGCCGGGCCTCGACGGCGGCCGCCAGGCTGTTGATCAAGGCATCGCTCATGACATGCGATTATGCCCTCGTCGCGCTCCCGCCCGGAGCCGCCGCCCGCCCCCGTGCGGTCCTCTCGTGCGGTACCGGGCCGCCAGAAAGTTCTCCCGCACCGGGCGATCACCGGTGACCTGCCGTTACGCGGGTGATGCGGTAGGCGTTACCGGTGATACCGGATCGGTTCACCGTGAGTGGGGTGACAGATGCGGATACGATTCGCCGGCGCGCCTGTTCACGCCGGGACGTCCGGCTGCCGCCCGAGGGCCGGGCTTTCGAATCGGCGCTGTCGTCCAACGACGTCGGGTCGACCGGAACCGGCGGGAATCGAGGTCACCATGCCGATCACTCCGGCAGACATCCACAACATGGATTTCCGGAAGCCACCGATCGGTAAGCGGGGGTATGACGAGGAGGAGGTCGACGCCTTCCTCGACGAGGCCGGTCAGGAGCTGATCCGGCTGATCGAGGAGAACGACCGCCTCGCCGAGCGGCTGCGCCAGGACCGCGGCGTCCCGGCCGATCCGGCCGCGACGACCGTGCTGAACGGTGAGGTCGCCGAGCTGGCCGCGCGGCTGATGCAGCTGCGTGAGGGCCTGGCCCGTGCCGAGCAGGAGGCCCGCGACACGCAGGCCCGGCTCGAGCAGGCACGGCACGAGGTCCGCGCCACGCCGCCGGAGGTGCGCGGCAACGGCGTGCCGGGCGAGTCCGACGACCGGGTGCTGATGATGGCGCAGCGGACCGCCGACGAGCACGTCCGCGACGCCCAGCGGGAGTCAGACCAGCTGCTCGCCGACGCCCAGTTGCGGGCCGAGCAGGTCACCGGCGAGGCCCGCCGCGCGGCCGGCGCCATGGAGGCGGACGCCGAGCGCAGCCACGTCGAGTCGATGGACGAGCTGGCCCGCAACCGCGCCGCCATGCTCGAGGAGATCGACAACCTCGGTCAGCTGGCCGTCGACTACCGGGCGGCGCTCGGCGAGCACGTGGTCCGCCAGCTCCACGACCTCGACGGCGGCCCCGGCCTCCCTCCCGCGGCCCGCCTCCCCGGCCCCGTCTGACCCACAGCTGTGTCATACCGCTGTCTCAGCCACGCCGGGACAACGGTGAGACACAGCCGGATCTTCACGGCTGTGCCGTACCGCTGCCTCAACCGGCCTGAGCCAGCGGTACGGCACAGCTGCGGTTCGGGGTCAGCGGTTCGCCAGTGTCCGGAAGAACGTGGTCACGTCGGCGGTGTAGAGGTCGGGGACCTCGAGGGCCGCGAAGTGGCCGCCACGGGGGTACTCGGTCCAGCGTGTGATCCTCTCGCGCTGCTCGGCCAGCGGGCGCACCGACTGGACGATGTCGCCGGGCAGGACCGCGACGGCCAGCGGGACGGGGCAGGGCCCGGGCGGGCCGCCGGGACCGCTCTCCCTGATCAGGCGGGCGGCGGAGCCGGCGGTACGGAACAGCCAGTGGTGGGCGATGTTCGCGACGATGCGGTCGTCGGGGACGGGTGTGGCCGGGTCCGCCCAGGTGTCGAACTTCTCGCCCATGAAGGCGAGCAGCCCCGCCGGTGAGTCGTTGAGGGCGTAGGCGGGCGTCTGCGGGGTCGCGGCGAACAGGATCTGGTGCGGGTGCCGGTTGGCGGCCAGTTTCATGGTCTTGTCGAGGCGGGCCCGGTCCTGAGCGTCGAGGCCGTCCGGGGAGCCGGGTGTCGGCAGGTAGTTGACGTGGACGCCGACGACCCGGTCGGGGGCGACCGTGGCGAGCAGCCGGGAGACGCCGGAGCCCCAGTCGCCGCCCTGGGCGCCGTAGCGGTGGTAGCCGAGGCGGGACATCAGTCCGGCCCAGGCCTCGGCGACGCGCTGGATGCCCCAGCGGCCGGTGGTCGGTCCGGAGAGGCCGAAGCCGGGGATGGCCGGGGCGACGACGTGGAAGTGCTCGGTGAGCGGGCCGAGCACGTCGAGGAACTCGACGGTGGAGCCGGGCCAGCCGTGGGTGAGCAGCAGCGGCAGGGCGCCCGGGTCGGCGGAGCGGGCGTGGAGGAAGTGGACGCGGTCGCCGCCGATCTCGGTGACCTGCTGCGGTATCGCGTTGAGCTCGGCCTCGTGGGCACGCCAGTCGAAGTCGATCCAGTGGCCGGCGAGGGCGCGCACCCGATCGACGGTCATGCCGTAGTCGCCGGGGGCTTCTTCGGGCCATCGGGTACGGGTCAGACGCGCGGCCAGGTCGTCGAGGTCGGCTTGCGGGACGTGCACGCGGAAATCGTTCATATGACTAACGTTAGTGCCACTAACGTTAGTCGGTCCAATGTTATCGTCGTCACGTGGATCATCTGCCGAGCTGGCTGCTCACCCAGACCGCCGCGCACGCGCACCGGCTCGTCACCGAGGGGTTCGCGGCCGCCGGAGCGAAGGGCTATCACTACCGGCTGCTGGCGTCGCTGATCGCGGACGGTCCGGCCAGTCAGGCGGCGCTCGGGCGGCGCACCGCGATCTATCTGAGCGATCTGGTCGGCGCGCTCAACGAGCTGGAGTCGGCCGGGTTCGTGGAGCGGTCACCGGATCCGGCGGACAAGCGGCGCAACGTGGTCGCGGTGACCGCGGCCGGCCGTGAGCGCGGCGCCGAACTGGCCGCACGGGCGGCCGCGGTCCAGGACGAGCTGCTGGCGCCGCTGTCGGCGGAAGAGCGCGAGCAGCTGGCCGGGTTGCTGCGCCGCCTGCTGGAGCACCACGCACTTCCGGTACGCCCGGCCCGGCACGAACCACCCGGGGCCGCACGCGTGTCCGTACGAAATGAAGAAAGGCCGCCATCCGCAGACGGCGACCTTTCCGCATGACGCATGAGGTTCTACGCAGGGCGTCGATAGCCCGCGATCGGCCCCCGGTCGATGGTGGCCATACGGACATGGTCACCCGTGCTAGGTGCGTGCACCACCTTGCCGCCGCCGATGTAGAGGGCGACATGGTGCACATCGGAGTAGTAGAAGACCAGGTCGCCCGGCCTCAACTCGCTCCGGCTCACCGACCTGGTGGATCCCCACTGATCCTTCGTGTAGTGCTCGAGATGCACGCCGACCGAGCCCCACGCCTCCTGCGTCAGACCCGAACAGTCGTAGCTGCTGGGGCCGTTCGAGCCGAAGACGTACGGCTTGCCGATCAGGTCACACGCCTTCTGGGCGGCACGGCCGCCCTTGTCGTTCGTGTAGGTGACCGGGCAGGGGCCGGTACGCAGTTCCCCGTCGCTGGCGTCGACGTTGCCGTAGGCGGTGAGACGGAGCTTCTGGAGCTTGGTGATCTCCTTCTCGATCGACGTCTTCTTGGTCGCGAGGTCGGTGTCACGGACCGCGATCTCGGACTCCAGCTTGTCGACGGCCGCCTTGTCGGCGGCGTACTTGTCGCGCAACTTGGCGACCTCGGCGATCGAGGCCTCCCGGTTGCGCGCGAGCTGGTCGAGAAGCGTCAGCTTGTCCACGAACCCGGTCGGCGAACCGGTCAGGAGCATCGCGTTCATCGCGCCCGGCGAGCCCTGCATGTAGGCGTCGACCGCGAGACCCTTCACCTCGACCATCGCCTTGTCCACCTGGGACTGCAGGGGAGCGAGGGTCTTCGCCAGGTCCTTCTGCTGTTTACGCAGTTTGACCAGCTTGGTGTGGGTGCCGTTGTAGTCCTCGATGACGGGCTCGAGCTCGTTCCACTCCTTGTCGATCTGCTTCTCGATCTCCGCGGGGGAAGGCTCGGCGTGGGCGACGGACGGTCCCGTGACCAGGATGCCGACCGCGGCCGCCGCGCACATCAGGGTGCGCACGAGGCCGGCGCGACGCGCGCCAATCCGTTTCACGCTGGTGCGTTTTCCTTTCTTCCCGTTCAGCCGCCGACCGGGTTAGCTGACGGGTTCGGGCGGGAAGTCTGCCCGGCCGCGTCGCCGCGGCTTCACCCCAGGTGCTCGGTTCCCCGGCTCGCGAACATCGCGATTAGGCGGTGGCTCGCCAGATCGGCCGGGTGACCGATGGGGGGCTGGTCGAACCGGGGACCACCGTACTCGGATCAAGGCGGCAAATGAAGGTCGCACACCCCGGCGAACTGTACGCACCGTCAGCAGTACGCAGAGTGTCCTACAACGGCCAGCTGTCCAGGGCCCGCGCCAGCCAGGGCACCACGACGATCACGGTCGGTAACACCAGCAGGCCGACGGCACCCGTCGCGCCGGCCACCGTGAGGGCCGTCGAGCCGCCCTGGGGACCGTCCAGCCTGGCCAGCCTGCGGCGCCGGGATTCACCCTCCGGGTCGGCGGTCACCTCCTCCGCCAGGGGGACGGCGTCGGCCAGCCGGGCCAGCGCGGCGCGCAGCGGAGCCGCCCCCGCCCGGCGCCGGGCGGCGTCGTCGGCGACCATCTCGAGCAGCAGGTGCACGGCGTCCAGCGGCGCCTTCGAGCGCAGCGGGCCCGGCACCGCCCGGTAGAACGCGGTGAACGACTCCATCACCAGTTCGTGGTGGTGCCGCAGGTGGGCGCGCTCGTGGGCGAGGACCGCGTCGACCTGCTCGCGGTCGAGCACGCGCAGGACCCCGTCGCTGAGCACCACGCGCGGGTCCCGGCCGGGCACGCAGTAGGCCAGCGGCAGCGGGCCGTCGAGCACCCGCACCTCTTCCCCGCCCAGGTCTTCATGGCGTTCCACCCGGTCGAGCAGGTCGACGAGCATCCGGTGCCGGGCGCGGCGGGCCCGTGCCCGGTAGCTGACCCGGCCCAGCGAGATCAGCAGCCGGATCACGATGACGGCGGCTACCACCAGGGAGAACAGCAGGGCCGCGACCACCTCCGGGTGCCGGGCGCCGGCCTCGCGGGAGACCTCCTCGGGGGCGGCCAGCACCACGCCGAGCGCGCAGAGCACAGCGGTGAGGGTGAGCGACTGCCAGAGCAGGATCGCGGCGACCGGGGCGCGATCGGTCCACCGGGCGTTCGCCAGCAGTCTCGGCGCGGCCAGGGACAGCGTCAGCCCGAGAGCGCCGAGCAGGAGGGCGGTCACCGCTCGATGTTACGGGCGGCCTTCTCCATCGCGGCTCTCAGCGCCTCCGGCGGCAACTGCCCCATGAAGTACGCGAGCGCGGCGTCCTGATCCGGGGTGGAGCTCAGTGCGTCGAGCATCACACCGGCGGTCATCTCCTCGCGGGTCTGCGAGGGCGCGTACCGGTAGGCGCGGTCCGCGCGCTGCTGGGTGACGAGGCCCTTCTTGGCGAGCCGGTCGAGAACGGTCATCACGGTCGTGTACGCCAGATCGCGATCACGGCTGAGCAGCTCGTGGACCTGACGGACGGTGAGCGGTTCGCCCGCGTCCCACAACTTCGTCATGACCTCGCGCTCGAGGTCGTTCCTAGCCATGTGAGCCAGTCTACTTCAACGTGTCGTACTACACGTCGTAGTATCTACTACGAATCGTCGTAGAGGGGCTCCCATGGACGTGCTCGACCTGACCCGGCTGCAGTTCGCGGTCGTGACGATCTACCACTACCTGTTCGTGCCGGTGTCCATCGCACTGTCCGCCACCGCCGCCGGGTTCCACCTGGCCTGGCTGCGCACCGGCCGCGAGAAGTACCTGCACCTGACGAAGTTCACCGGCAAACTGCTGATCGTCACGTTCGCCGTCGGCGTCGTCACCGGGCTCGTCCAGGAGTTCCAGTTCGGACTCGGCTGGAGCGCGTTCGCCCGCTTCTACGGCGACGTCTTCGGACCCACCCTGGCCATCGAGGGCATGCTCGCCTTCTTCCTCGAGGCGACGTTCCTCGCGCTGTGGTACTTCGGCTGGGACCGCCTGCCCCGCCGCATCCACGCCGCCACCATCGTGGTCGTCGCCGTCGGGACACTGCTGTCGGCGTACATCATCCTGGCCGCCAACTCGTTCATGCAGAACCCGGTCGCCTACGCCCTCGACCCGGACACCGGCCGGGCGCACCTGACCAGCTTCACCGAACTGCTGACCAACGAGGTCGTGCTCGCCGCGTTCCCGCACACCATGGGCGGGGCCGCGATGGCCGGCGGTGGGCTGCTCATGGCGATCGGGATCTGGCGGTTCAAGCACGACGCGGCATTCGGCACGCTCTCGCGGGTCGGGGCGTGGACGATGCTGATCGGCGGCGCGGTCACCGCGATCAGCGGCGACCACCTCGGCAAGGTGATGACGGCCGTGCAGCCGATGAAGATGGCCGCCGCCGAGGCCCTCTACGAGACCACGACCGGAGCGCCGTTCTCGATCTTCGCGATCGGCGAGCTCGGTCACGACCGGCCGTTCTTCAGCATCGAGATCCCCGGGCTGCTGTCGTTCCTCGGCACCGGATCCTTCGGCGGCACCGTCCAGGGCATCGACGATCTGCAAGCCGCGTACGCCGCGCAGTACGGACCGGGCAGCTACGTACCGATGATCCCGGTGGCGTTCTGGACATTCCGCCTCATGATCGGCGCCGGCGTTCTCGGGATGGCGCTCGCCGCGTACCACCTGTGGTCGAACTGGGACACCACCCGCCGCGTGCCCCTGCTGCCCGCGTTCCTGCAGCCCGGCCGTGGAACACCCCGCTGGCTCACGCGGTTCGTGCTGCTCGCGCCGGTGATCCCGGCCGCCGCCAACACCTTCGGCTGGATCTTCACCGAGACCGCCCGGCAGCCGTGGCTCGCGTTCGGCATCTCCAAGGTCGCCGACGGCATCTCCCCCGGCCTCACCCGCGCCGAGGTGATCGTGTCGCTGGCCGGGTTCACGCTCGTCTACGGCCTGCTCGCGCTCGTCTGGTACCGCCTCGTCGTGCACCTGTCCCGCAAGCCGCTGGCCCCTCTTCCCGCCGAGCGCGAAGAGTCCGAGCCGGCTCCCGCCTACTAGGAGCGAGCAATGATCACATTCTGGTTCGCGGTGCTCGTACTCGCGTGGGTGTTGTATTTCGTCCTTGAAGGTTTCGACTTCGGCGTCGGCATCCTCTCCCCCCTCCTGGGCCGCGACGAACACGAGCGAGGAGCCATCGTTCGTACGGTCGGCCCGTTCTGGGACGGCAACGAGGTGTGGCTGGTCGCCGCCGTCGGCGTCACGTTCGCCGCGTTCCCCGACTGGTACGCCGCTCTGATGTCCGCCCTCTACCTGCCGATGGTCGCCATCCTGCTGCTCCTGGCCGTCCGCGGCACCGCCCTGGAGTTCCGCGGCAAGCACGACTCGCCGTCCTGGCGCCGCCGTGCCGACCTGCTGCTCGCCGTGAGTTCCGCCGGCATCGTCGCGTTCTGGGGCGCCGTCCTGGGCATCCTCATCGACGGCCTCGCCCTCGGCCCCGACGGCGAGGTCACCGGCACCGGCGTCGGCCGCAGCCTCGGCCCCCTGCTCACCCCCGCCGCCGGCATCGGGGCGCTCGCCGCCCTGCTCGCGGCGGTCCTGCTCGGCGCCACCTTCCTCGCCCTGCGCACCACCGGCCCGGTCCGCCGGCGGGCACGCGACGTGGCGCGCCACACCGGCACGGCCGGGGCGGTCACCCTTCTCATCACCGGCATCGGCACGGGCAGCCGCCTCACCCTGGCCGCCGCCGCGATCGTCTTCATCGCCGGCCTGCAGGCGCGGCGCTCCCGCGAGGGCACCGCCTTCGCCGCCGTGGCCGTCGCGGTCGCCGCCACCGTGACCGCCGTCTTCACCACCCACGGCGACGTCGTCCTGCGCAGCACCCTCGACCCGGCCTGGTCCCTGACCCGGGACGCGGCGGCCGCCGGCCCGGAGGCCCTGCGCCTGATCACCGTCGCCGGCGTCCTGATCCTGCCCGGCGTCCTCGTCTACCAGGCCTGGTCCTACTGGGTCTTCCGCCGCCGCGTCGCCAGCGAACGGGTCCCGTCGTGACCACCGCGCCGCGGCGGGTGGCGAAGGGGCCGATCGACCCCCGCCTTCTCCGGCACGCCCGCACGAGCCGCACTGGGGTCGCCCTTCTCGCACTGATCGGCTTCGGTCAGGCCGCGGCGACGATCCTCATCGCGCTCGCGCTCTGCGGAATCGTCACCGCATTCACTCCGGCCACCGCCACCGCTTGGCCGACGACCCGGGGGCAGGCCCTGCTGTATCTGGCGGCGGCCTTTCTCGCACGTGCCGGCCTCGCCTGGGCCGAGCAGGTGATCGCTCACCGCACCGCCGCCCGGGTCACCGACGAACTACGGCGATCGCTGCTGACCAGGGTGATCGAACGCGGACCGGCCTGGGTCGCCGCCTACGGGCCCGGCCGGTTGACGACGGTGCTCGGCACCGGTCTGGACGCCCTGCGGCCGTGGTTCTCCGGCTACCTCCCCGCACTCGTTCTGGGCGTCCTCCTGCCCCCGCTCGTCGTCGCGATCATGGCGGTGGCCGACCCGGCGTCGGCGGTGATCACGTTGCTCACCCTGCCGCTGATCCCCCTGCTGGGCGCGCTGATCGGCTGGGCCACCAAGGCCCGGGCGCAACGACGCTGGGCCGCGGACGCCCGCTTGGCGGGCCACTTCCTCGACGTCGTGCGAGGCCTTCCCACCCTTCGCATGTACGGCCGTGCCGAACGCCAGATCCACGTCATGGCCGGCCTGACCGACCGGCATCGCCGAGCCACCATGCGCGTGCTGCGGGTGGCGTTCCTGTCATCGACCGCGCTCGACCTGGTCGGCACCCTGTCGGTAGGTCTGATCGCGGTCCAGGCCGGACTCCGGGTAGCCGCCGGCAGCATGGACCTCGGTCCGGCCCTGCTGGTCATCCTGCTGGCGCCGGAGGCCTACCGCCCGCTGCGCGAGATGGCCGCCCGCTACCACGCCTCCACCGACGCGGGCGCCGTGATCGCCGACGTCGACGACATCCTGACCGACCAGAACGCGACGACGGAACCGGCTTCCCCCGCGCTCCCCCGCACCACCGCGGAACCGGCCGCTCCCGGCCTCACCGGTATCACGACCGGCCCGGCCTCCCACCTGCTCACCGCCAGGAGGGCAGACCCGGCTCCCCTCCCGCTCACCCGCATGACGGCGGACCCGGCATCTCTCGCCCTCACCCGTATCGCGGCGGGGCGGTGGGGGGTGCGGGCCACGGGGCTGCGGGCCCGGTATCCCGGCGCCTTCGAGGACGCCCTGTGGCTTCCTGGCCTGACGGTCCGCGCGGGTGAACTCGTTGGGCTGAAGGGTCCGTCCGGAGCGGGGAAGACGACCGCGCTGCGCGTTCTGGCGGGTCTGCATCCCGCCGAGGCCGGAGCGATCGCCGTGGGGAGAACGTTCCATCTGCCACAGCGACCGGCCCTGCCGCACGCCCGCACGGTCGCCGACGCCTTCCCGGCGGACGCCACCCCGGACGACCGTCAGGACGCGCTGGCGACCGTCGGCCTCACCGGCGAGGTCACCGATCAAACGCCGCTCGGCGAACACGGAGCCGGAATCTCCGCGGGCCAGCGGCAACGCCTGGCCCTCGCCGTGCTTCTGCACCGGGCCGCACGGGCGATCGCCGACCGCCGGCCCACCGCCGCGGGACCAGTGGTCACCCTGCTCCTCGACGAGCCGACCGCCCACCTGGACACCGTCGCCGAACGCCTCGTGATCGACCGCCTGCACGAGTTCGCGGGCCGTGGCTGCGCCGTACTCGTCGTCGCCCACCGTCCGGCCCTGCTGGCCGCCGCCGACCGTACCGTCACCCTCCAGCCGCCGGCCGGCCCTGTCCGGCTCCGGTCCACGGTGAGCGCGACAGTCCTGGACGCCCTGGAACAGCCGTCCTGGACCGCAGCCCACCTGCCCGCCGTGTATCCCGGCGCCCAGCGCTGTGACGAAGACCCGCAACCAGCACCCACCAGCAGCCGGACGGGATCGGCTGACGGGCAGGGCGGTCACGGGCCGAAGGGGCCGTGGTGGGGCCGGCTGCGGAGGTCCTGGGTCGCGGCGGGGCTGGGGGCCGGTTCGTCGCTGGCCGGGATCCTGCTGACCGGGGCCGCGGCGTGGCTGCTGGTACGGGCTTCGTCGCTGCCGCCGGTGCTCAGCCTGTCGGCGGCGGTCGTGCTCGTGCGGGGCAGTGCTGTGGCTCGGCCGCTGCTGCGGTACCTGGAGCGGCTCGTCTCCCACGAGGTGGCGTTCGAGCGGCTGGGACGGCAGCGGGCCACGGTCTACGCCGATCTGATCCCGCATGTTCCCGGGCCCCGGCTCCACCGGCGTGGGGATCTGCTCACGAAACTCGTCGACGACGTGGACGCCGGCACCGACGGACTGCTGCGCGGCCGTCTGCCGGCCGCCTCCGCTGCGGTGACCGCCGTGATCTGTCTCGGCGCGGTGGCGTGGATCGCGCCGGTGGCCCTGGTGGCGGTCACCGCCGGTCTGGTGATCTCCGGGGTTCTGGCTCCGGCGGTCGCCGGCTGGCAGGCGGATCGGCAGGAGGCGGCCACCAGCACGGCACGGGCCGCTCTGCGTGACGCCATGGTCGAGACCGTCGACGGTGCCGAGGAACTGGGTGCCGGAGGTGGCCGCCCGGACGTGCCGGGCGAGCGGAGTCGCGCGCTGGCCCTGCTGGAGGCACGGGCCGCACGAGCCGCCGGGCTCGCTACGGCGATCGCCCACGCCGGCTGGGGCACTGCGGTGGCGGGCGTAGCGGTGACCCTCACCGGCGTGACCCTGTCCGCGGAATGGAGCGCGGTTCTGCTGCTGGCGGCCGTGGTGCTCGGTGAGACCATCGTGGCCCTGCCGGAAGCGGCGATCGCCCGGCGCCGGGCCGCGGCTGCGAGAAGCAGGGTCGGCATGTTGACCAGCGACCATGCGGTCGACCCGCCGGCACGGCGCGGCCGGAACGGACCGGGACAGAAAAGCCCGGAAGAAGCGGGACGTGGTGGGCCGGTCCGGGTTGAAGGGCTGACGGCCGGGTGGGACGCGGGCCGGGCGCCGGTTCTGGACGGGCTCGAGCTGCGGCTGACGGCCGGGTCGCGAACCGCGATCACCGGGCGGTCCGGGTGTGGGAAGTCGACGCTTGCCGCTGTGCTCGCGGGACTGCTCGCGCCTCGGGCCGGGATCGTGGAGGTCGGCGGCAACGCGGTCCTCGTGGGGGACGAGACGGCACATGTGTTCGCCTCGACCGTACGGGAGAATCTTCGTCTCGCCTCGCCTGCCGCCACCGATTCGCAGCTCGAGGCCGTGCTCGCGCGGGTGGGTCTCGGCGGGATGAGGCTGGACGCCTGGCTGGGGACCGGGGGCGGCACGATCTCCGGTGGGCAGCGGCGGCGGCTGGCGACCGCTCGGGCGCTGCTCGCGGATCCGGCGCTGCTGATCCTGGACGAGCCCACCGAGGGCATCGACGAGGAGGGCGCCCGGGATCTGATGGCGGATCTGCTGGACGCGGCCTCGGGACGGACCGTGCTGGTCTTCGCGCACCGCGAGGAGGGCCTCGACCTGGTGGACCGGACGTTCGAGCTCGGCCGGGACGGGTTGAGGGAGAAACGGGACGGGTTGAAGGAGAAACGGAACGGGTCGGGGCGGGCGCGGGACGGGGTGAGGGAGAAAGCGGTCCCCACGGGAAGAATGTCTGGTTGGACCGATCGGTCCTCTAAAGTGGGATCATGGCACGGTCGCCCGCACCCGGCACCCGGGACACCATTCTGACCGCGGCCGCCGGGCTCTTCTACGAGTACGGCGTCCGCGCCGTCGGGATGGCCCAGGTGGTCGAGGCGGCCGGCTGTGGCAAGAATCTGCTGTACAAGCATTTTCCCAGCAAGGCGGAGCTCGCGGCGGCATATCTCACGCTTACCCGCCACGAGCGGGAGCGGTCGGCGGCCGAGGCACTGCGGTGGTTCCCCGATCCGGCGGGGCAGCTGACGGCGCTGGTCACCGAGATCGCCGACTTCGTGCGGCGGCCCGGATACCGGGGGTGCCCGTTCCGGAACTACCTGACCGAGTTCCCGGGCGACGACGACGAACCGGCCCGGGTCGCCCGGTCCTATCTGGCCGACTCCCGCGCGCGGATGGACCGGCTGGTCACCGGGAGCGAGGGGATCGGCGGGGACGAACTGCTGGCCGACCGGATCTGGCTGATCGTGAACGGACTGCACACCGGACCGGCGACGCAGGCGCAGGTGGCGGTCGACTGGGTGGCCGAGCTGATCAGGGATCGAGCCCCCGGCCGGGCGGGAATCGGCACCGCATGACGACGGCCGCGCGTAGCCCGTACAAGAAAAGCGGGTTTGACTCGGGGTGTAAGGAAACGTTAGAAAGGCCGCCCAAGATCTAAACGACCGCAGGCCGGGTGAGAAGGATGACACGGGCGCCGGAATTCGGGCGGGACGCGCTGATCGTCTGTGACAACCTCGTGCGCATCTACCAGACCGGGTCGATCGAGGTGCAGGCTCTGCAGGGGCTTGACCTGCTGATCGGCGCGGCCGAGATGGTCGCGGTCGTGGGTGCGTCCGGGTCGGGCAAGTCGACGCTGCTGTCGATTCTCGCCGGGATCGACGCGCCGACGGCAGGGCGAGCGCGGGTCGGTGAGTGGGATCTGCTGAACATGTCGCGCGGTGACCGGGTGCGCTACCGGCGGCAGACGGTGGGGTTCGTGCGGCAGCAGACGGCGTCGAACCTGGTGCCGTACCTGACCGCCCGTGAGGTGGTCGACCTGCCGATGGCCGCGGCCCGTAAACCGAAGCGGGAGCGCCGCTCGCGCGCCGATGAGCTGCTGAAAGCGCTCGGGGTGGCGGACTGCGCGGATCGCCGGCCGGCGCAGATGTCCGGTGGGCAGCAGCAGCGGGTCGCGATCGCGGTGGCGATGGCCAACCAGCCGAGCATCCTGCTCGCCGACGAACCGACCGGTGAGCTGGACACCGTCACGTCGGCCGGGGTGTTCGAGGCGTTGCGGCACGTCAACTCCGCGTTCGGGGTGACCGTCGTGGTGGTCACCCACGATCCGGAGGTGAGCGGTCATGTGGAGCGCACGGTGGCGATCCGGGACGGCCGGACCAGCAGTGAGGTGCTGCGACGCACCGAGACCGATGCGGACGGCGACACCCGGGTGATCGCCGAGGAGTACGCCGTGATGGACCGGGCCGGGCGGGTGCAGATCCCCCGCGAGTACCGGGAGGCGCTGGAGCTGACCCGGCGGGTACGGCTGGCGCTGGAGGCCGACCACGTGACGATCCGGCCCGACCTGTGACGCCGATGCTGCGGATCCGCGGGGTGCACCGCCGGTTCGGTGACGTGCACGCCCTGCGCGGGGTGAGTTTCGACGTGGCGGCCGGGAGCATGGTCGCGCTGGTCGGCCGTTCCGGGTCGGGCAAGACGACGCTGCTCAACGTGGTCGGTGGCCTGGACCGGCCGGACGAGGGCACGGTCGAGGTCGACGGCGTCGACGTGACGGGCCTCACCGAGGACGGGCTGTCGCGGCTGCGGCGCGAGAGGGTGGCCTACGTCTTCCAGACGTTCGGGCTGATCCCGGTGCTGTCGGCGGCGGAGAACGTGGGCGCCCCGCTGCGACTTGCCCGGACCCCGGCGGCCGACCGTGAGAAGCGTGTGTCGATGCTGCTGGAGCTGGTGGGCCTGGCCGGGCACGCGGATCAGAAGCCCGGTGAGCTGTCCGGCGGGCAGCAGCAGCGCGTCGCGATCGCGCGTGCCCTGGCGGCGTCACCGCGGCTGCTGATCGCCGACGAGCCGACCGGGCAGCTCGACGCGGAGACCGGCCGGTCGGTGATGGCGCTGCTGCGTGCGGTCGTCGAGTCGGAGGGGGTCACGGCGCTGGTGTCGACGCATGATCCGGTGATGATGGCGCTCGCCGACCGGGTGATCCGGATCAGCGACGGACAGGTCGACGGCTGAGCCGTGTGGAGACTGGTTACCCGGCGGGCCCGGGCGCAGTGGCCGCTGCTGGCGGCGGTGCTGACCGTCGTGTCGATCGGGGCGACGCTGCTCGGGGTGTGCGCGCTGCTGGTGACCCGGACCGCGGATCGGGCGCTCGAGGTGGCGGCGGCGCGGGCCGTTCCGGCGGACACCGCGGTCACGGCGTACGCCGTGGCGGTCGGCCGTGGCGACGTCGCGTCGGTGGAGGCCGACACCCGGGCGGTGCTGCGCGAGGCGGCCACGCCGTTTCCGGTCACCGTGACGGGACGCATGTCGTCGGTGATCCGGTCGCTGCCGGGCCGTGGAGGTGGGGCGCCCGCGGTGGCGTACCTCTCCGGGATCGATGATCTGACCGACCGCGCGACACTGCTGGAGGGCCGGTGGCCGAGCCCCGGCGCGGGCGAGGCGGTGCTGCTGGAGTCGACCGCCCGGATGCTCGGCGTGAGGCCGGGCTCGCGGGTGCCGATCGGCGCGGAGCTGGACCGGGAACCGGCGCCGGGGCTGACGCTGACGGTCGTCGGCATCGCCGGGGTCCGGGCGGGCGCCGGCTGGGACCGGGATCCGCTGGCCGGTGCCGGTTACGTGCCCGACTACCGGGACACGTCGTCGCTGCGCACGTCGCGGGCGTTCGGGCCGTTCCTCGTCGACTACCGGGATCTGCTGGCCGGCGGCTCGTCGATGAGCCGGATGGAGCTGACCGCCCGGCCCGACCTGTCCCAGTCCGATCACCGCGACCTCGACCGGCTCGCCGCCGGGGTGCTGGGCGCGGACCGGCGGCTGGCGGCCGTGCTGGGCGACCGGGTGCAGATCCAGCGGGTCGCGTCCGAACTGCCCTCGGTGCTGGCCGCGACCCGGCAGCAGCAGCGGGTGACGGCGTCGGCGGTGCTGGCGGTGGCGGTGCTCGGGGTGGCCCTGACCGCGGCCGCGCTGCGGCTGGCCGGTCGCCTCACCGCGGACGTGCGGGCCGACGAGACGGCGCTGCTGTCGGCGGCCGGGACCAGCCGGGTCCAGCTCGCCGGGATCGCGGGCGCCGAGTCGGGGCTGCTCGCGCTGCTGGCCGTGGCCGTCGCACTGCCGCTGTCGACGCTGGCACACGCCGGGCTCACCCGGCTGCCGCCGCTGGACGACGCGGGGCTGGTGGCGGCTCCCACGGTGAGCCCGCTGCAGGTGCTCGCCGTGGTGGCCGGCGCGGTTCTGGTGTTCGTGCCGGTGCCGGCGCGCTCGGGGCTGGCCCGATCCGGATCGGACATCGCACTGGTCGTGCTGGCGGCCGGCGCCTGGTACGCGGCCCGCGCCGACAGCGCGCGGGTCGACGCGGTCCGGGTGCTGGCACCGGCGCTCCTGCTCGCGGCGGGCTGTGTGATCGCGTTGCGGCTCGTGCCGCCCGCGCTGCGGGCCGCGGACCGGTTCGCGCGGCGGGCCCGCGGGCTGGCGTTCCCGCTCGCGGTGCTGGAGGCGGCGCGCCGGCCGCGGGCGGTGGCGGCGGGGCTGCTGGTCGTGCTCGGCTGCTCGGCGGCAACGTTCGCGGTGGCGTTCGACGCGACCTGGCACCGGTCGCAGCGGGATCAGGCGGACCTGACGGTGGGTGCGGATCTGGTGATCACGCTGGGCACCCCGGCGGTGGCCGGGCAGGGCGTCCAGGTCGCGGCCGCGGTCGGTGGTGAGGTACGCCCGGCGGCCGACCGGGGCGTGGCGGTCGGCCAGTGGCTGGGCGGCAGCGGCGAAGCGCCCCGGCTGATCGCGGTCCGCGGGCCGGGCGTCACGCCGGGCATCCCGGTCACGGCGGGCCGCGCGCTGACCGTCACCGGTCAAGCGACCGGCACCGGGTCGATCGTGGTCACGCCGCAGCTCGTCCTGGAGGACGGCACCGGTCTGCGGACCACCTGCGTCACCCGGGAGATCCCGCTCGACGGGCGGCCGCACCCGCTGCCGGGCTGTGTGCCGGTCGACGGTTTGAAGCTGGTCGCCGTGCTCATGCCGGTGATCGTTCCGGAGGCCGACTTCGAAACCACCGGCACGACCGCGATCACCGTCGACCTGTCGGTGCCGGGCGCCGACGGGTGGACCGCCGCGTCGGCCGAGCCGTTCGCCGATCAGCTCACCGACCCGGCGGTCACCACGCACGGCTCGTCGCTGCGTCTGACCGCCGAGGTCGAGCTCGGCGGGCCGATGGAGGCGGCGCGGACGCTGATCGCGACCGCGTTCCCCGATCCCGGCACGGTGCCGGTCACCGTGTCGCAGCGGTTCGCCTCGCAGCTGTCGGTCGGTCCGGGTGACGATCTGTCCGTCCTGGTCGGCGTCGCCGCGGTGCCGGTGACGATCAGCAGGGTCCTGCCGGAGGTGCCGGCCGCGCCCGGTGCCGCCGCGATCTCGGCCGACCTCGACGGCCTGTCCCGGGCACTCCTGGCGCGTGGCGAGCCCGACTTCCCCATCGACGCCTGGTGGGTCACCGGGGCTGCCGACGCTTCCGCGGCGGCGGGGCTCCATCTCGGAGACATCCGCACGCGTACGGGTGAAGCCGCGCGCCTGACCACCGGCCCGGTCCCGGCCGCCCTGCCCGGCGCGTTGCGCCTGCTGGTCCCGGCCGCGGTGCTGCTGCTCCTGGCCGGCCTGGTCCTGCACGTGACCTGCGACCTGCACGCCCGCGCCGTCGAGGTGGCCCGGCTGCGCGGCATCGGCATGACCCGCCGCGAGATCCGCGCCACCCTGCTCGGCCAGCACTCGATCGTCCTGCTGCCACTGCTGCTCGCCGGAACAGCCGTCGGCGCCGCCGCGACCTGGCTGGTCAGCCCGCTGCTCGTACGGTCCGAGACCGGGGTCGCCCCGGTTCCGCCGGTCGCGCCGGTGTGGCCGTGGCCCGCCGAGTCCGCGCTGCTCGCGCTGCTGCTGGCCGGAACGCTGCTCGCGGTCACGGTCGTCGTCGTGATCCAGTCCCGGCGCGCCGACGCCGCCCACCTGCGGGTGGCGTCATGATGCCGGACCTGCGCACCGGCCTGCACTGGGCCGGGATCCGCGGCCGGGCCCGCGCCGACGCCGGGCCGCTGCTGCTGTCCGCACTCGTGGTGCTGCTGGTCAGCGTGCTCGCCGGAGCGGTGCCGGGCCTGATGGAGCAGACCGCGGACGCTGCCGTGCGCGACGCCGTCCGCCGGGCCGGGCCCGAGGCCGACATCACGGTCACCGCCCGCTGGGAACCCGATGACACCCCCGACGGCCGGGCCCGCTTCCCCCGGCTGGCCGAGGACGTCGACGCGCTGCGCGACCGGGCCCTCGACGAACTCGGCCCGAAGCTGAGCGGGATGCTGCGGCCACCGGTCGCGTCGGTGATCAGCCCGACCCTCAAGATCACCGACGGCAACGCGCCGCGGACGCTCCGGCTCGCCTATCTGTCCGGCGAGGGCGGCCCGGAGGTCCAGTGGGTCGCGGGCGCCGCTCCGGCGCCGACCGTCGACGGCACGACCGAGGTCCGCTGGTTCGGGCCACCATGGCGGGTGCAGGTCGGTCTCTCCGAAGAAGCCGCAGACCTTCTGGGCGTACGGGCGGGCGCGCTCCTGAAAGTCGTCGACGCGGAGCGGAACCCCAAGAACGTACAGGTCAGCGGCATTTTCCGGGCCGTCGATCCGGCCGATCCGACATGGGCACAGGCGCCGTGGCTGCTCGACCCCGCGGCCGGTGCCGACGGCCTGGGCACGACCCGCTTCGGCGGGCTGCTGAGTGCCGAGTCCCTGCCGGACGCCCGGCTCGCGTTCGCCCAGGACGACATGCGCCGCACCGTGACGTTCACCCCCGACCCGAACACGCTGACCTGGGCGTCGGCACGCGAGGTCGCGGCGACCACGGTCACCCTGCAGGCCCGTTCCGCGTCGTCGAGCAGCATCGACACCACGTCCACCTGGCACACCTCACTCGACAGCGTGCTGCAGCGGGCCGGTGAACAGGTCGACTCGGCGTCGACGCAGGCCGCCGTGCTGCTCACCGGCATCCTGGCCGGGGCCGTACTCGTGCTGCTGCTCGCGGCCGACCTGCTGGTCCGGCGGCGGTCGGCGACCCTCGTGCTGGCCCGCCAGCGGGGGGCGTCGCTCACCGCTCTCGGCGTGGAACTGTTGCTCGAGTCCGCTCTCACCGCCTTCGCCGCGGCCGGCGCCGGATGCCTCGGCGCCTACCTGATCGCGGGCGGTGTGGCCTGGCCGTGGGTGGTGCCGGTCCTGGTGGCGGCGGTCGCGGCCGTTCCGGCGTACGGCGTCGTCATGGCGGCCTCGGCCACCCGCGACCGCAAGGTGCCCGCCAACCGCTCCGCCCGCCGATGGGCCCGGCACACCGGCGCGTTGCGCCGCGCCGCGGCCGAGACGACCGTCCTCGCCGCCGCGATCGGCGCCGTCGTCGCGTTGCGCCAGCGTGGACTCGGGTCGGGGGTTCCGGTGATCGCGCCCACCCTCACGGCCGTTGCCGGGGCGATCCTGCTGGTCCGGCTCATGCCGCTGCTCACCGGGCCGGCGCTGCGGTGGACGCTGCGGTCCCGGCGGCCGCTCGCGGTGTTCGGAGCGGCGCGGGCCGCGTCCACGTCCGGGCGGGCCCTGCCGGTCATCGCGCTCGTCACATCGGCGGCGCTGGCGACGTTCGCCCTGGTCACCGCGTCGACGGTGGACCGTGGGCTGGCCGGTGGAGCGCAGGAGGCGGTGGGCGCCGACGTGCGGGTCGACCTCGTCGACGACGCTGCCGCATCGACCGTGGAGGCCGCCGAGCGGATCGCCGCGGCTCCCGGTGTCACCGCGGTGGTGACCGGGCAGGTCACCGACGCGGCGCGGATCATCGCGGACGGGAAGATCGCCCCCGCCCGGCTGGTGATCGTGGACAGCCGGGCGTTCGCCGATCTGCTCGGCGATCCGGCGGTACGGCCGGTCGACGGCCCGCGGGCGCTGGTCCGGTCGTCGTCCGGTGCCCTGCCGTCCGGGGTCGCTCTGGAGATCCCGCAGCAGGGCGCGCCCGCGGTGCGGCTGACCGCGGACGGCGTCGCGCCTCCGGTCGGCGGGGCCACCGAGGTGGTCCTCGTCGACCTGGCCGCCGGTGTGCCGTACTCGCCGAACACCATCTGGGCGAACGGGCCGGGCGCCGCCCGTGCCGTCGAGGGCCTGCCCGCCGTGTTCCGGGCGTCGGTGGCGGCCGAGCGGCGAGACGCGCCGCTGGTCTCCGGACTGCTTCTGCTGAACTGGGCAGCCGCGGTGTTCCTGCTGGTCGCGGGGTTGCTCGGCTTCGTGCTGGCGGCCGCGGCCGGTGCCCCTGGACGGTGGGTGACGCTCAGCCGGCTGCGGACACTGGGCCTCACGCCGAGGCAGGCCCGGCTGGTCGCGGCCGGTGAGCTGCTGCCGGTGGCGGCGGTCGCCGCGGCCGGCGGACCGGCCCTCGGTGTGCTGGTCGCGTCGGTGACGTCCGGGCCGCTCGGCCTTCGGCTGCTGACCGGTCAGGTCGCCGATCCGGCTCTGGTCATGCCGTGGCCGGGTCTCGTCGTGATCGGGGCGGTGTTCCTGTGCGCCGTGCCGGTGCTGGTGGTGGCCGAGTCGGCGGTCCGCCGGCGTCTGCGACTGGCCGAGGTCCTCCGTGTCGGCGGCACCGCCTGACCACTCGTCGCCTGCGTCTGCCACCGCGACGGGCCGGGCAGCCGCACGGTGATGTGACTACCGTCCGGTAAGCGCTTGTACATTCATTGACATGCATCTATTACGTGTGTTGCGATCGCATAGGTAAAACGTTTTCATGCCGCGGTCGCCGGAATCCCCCCTCGCCGGCGCCGGGACATCCCCCATGAAAGAGGCTCGTCATGCCCCCTCCCCGGATACGGATCCTGGCCACCGCGACAGGACTCGCGACCATGCTCGCCGCCGGAGTTCTGATGGCCACGACGGCATCGGCCGCGGCCGGCTGCCGCGTCGACTACACGATCACGAACCAGTGGCAGAACGGCTTCGGCGCGAACGTGACCGTCACCAACCTCGGCGATCCGATCGACGGCTGGACCGTGCGCTGGTCCTACAGCGCCGGGCAGGCGGTCACCCAGGCGTGGAACGCCACCGTGACACAGTCCGGCAGCCAGGTCACCGCCGCCGACGCCGGCTTCAACCGCGGCATCGCCACCAACGCCTCGGCGCCCTTCGGCTTCAACGGCTCGTGGACCGGCAGCAACCCCGCGCCCACGAGCTTCACGCTCAACGGAACCACCTGCACCGGAGCGACGAACCCGCCCGCGTCGAGTCCCGCGCCGTCCAGTCCCACGCCGTCGAGTCCGGCGCCGTCGAGTCCCGCGCCGTCTGTTCCCGCCGCCTCGGGCCGGCTGATGGAGAACCTCGGCCGTGGCGTCGTCGCGGTCCGCGCGAGCAGCACCAGCGTGCTGGTGAGCTGGCGGCTGCTGGGCCTGGACCCGGCCGGGATCGGCTTCAACGTCTACCGGTCGACCGGCGGCGCGGCCGAGGTCAAGATCAACGCTTCGGTGCTCACCGGCGGCACGAACCTCACCGACACCACCGCCAACCTCGCACAGACCAACACCTATCGGGTACGACCTGTCGTGAGTGGTGCCGAGCAGGCACCCAGCGGGCCGTTCACCCTCAAGGCGAACAACGCGGCCGAGCCTGTCGTACGGGTGCCGCTGCGCGCCGGTGGTGCGGTCAAGTTCGTGTGGACCGGCGACCTGGACGGCGACGGCGAGTACGACTACGTCATCGACCGGCAGACCTCACCGCAGAGCATCGAGGCCTACCGCGGCAACGGGCAGTTCCTCTGGTCGGCGAACCTGGGTCCCAACAGCACGAACCAGGACAACATCGAGGGCGGCTCGTCGGTGATCGACGTCGGCCACAACGACGGTGTCACCGTGTACGACCTGGACAGCGACGGCCGTGCCGAGGTCGCGCTGCGCATCGCGAACGGGGTCCGGTTCGGCAACGGCACCACGTTCACCAACGCCGACGACAACCGGCAGTTCATCGCCATCCTCGACGGCATGACCGGCGCGCCGCGGGCCACCGCTCCCGTACCGGCGGACTACCTGGCCGACGGGCCGCTGATGGCCCGGTTCGGCGTCGGTCACCTCGACGGCACCGGTCCGAGCCTCGTCGCGTACATGAAGAATCGCATCGGCAACGGCGGCTTCAATTTGATGTTCACCGCCTGGCGCTTCACCGGCAGCGCGCTGACCATGCAGTGGAAGTTCCTGCGCGGCAACCAGAACCTGCCGGACGGCCACAACACCCGCGTCATCGACGTCGACGGGGACGGCCGCGACGAGATCGCCGAGATCGGCTTCGTGCTCAACGGCGACGGACGACTCCGCTACAGCCTCGCCTCCCAGGGCGTCGTGCACGGCGACCGGTTCCACATCGCCAAGATGGATCCGAACCGGGCCGGACTGCAGGGCTACGCCGTCCAGCAGGACAACGCCAGCGGGCTGCGGGAGTACTACTACGACGCCTCCACCGGGCAGATCCTCTGGAAGCACACCGAACCCGGCGTCGGCGACGTGGGCCGCGGCATGGCCGGCGACATCGACGCCCGATACCCGGGGTACGAGGTGTGGTCGTTCTCCGGCCTCTACAACGGCCCCACGAACCGGCTGGCCGAGCCGGACACCGGGCTGGCACCGTGGCCGCAGCTGGGCCTCTGGTGGGACGGCGACACCATGATGGAACTGCTCAACGCCGGCAAGATCGAGAAGTGGAACCCGGCCGCGCCGACAGCCAGCGGCAGCGTGCCCCGTCTCGTCTCGACCTGGAACTTCGGCGCCGTCACGGCGGCGCAGAGCGGCCCCACATTCTCCGGCGACATCCTCGGGGACTGGCGTGAGGAGGTCGTCTACACCAACGCGGCGTTCAACGAGCTGATCATCTTCACCACGAACGTCCCGAGCGGCACGCGGCTCTACACGCTCGCGCACAACCCCGCGTACCGCAACGCCATGACGTTCAAGGGCTACATGCAGTCGCACCACGTCGACTACTACCTCGGCGCCGGCATGAGCACGCCGCCGCGGCCCGCCATCGCCTACACCCCCCGCTGACAGCCGCCGCGCCGAGAATCACCCAGAGCGATCTCGTACGGGCTGCGCCTCACCGCCGTCACAGCACAGTCGAGACAGCGGCTGAACCCAGCCACTTCCAGCTGCGCCTCACCGCCGTCACAGCACAGTCGAGACAGCGGCTGAACCCAGCCACTTCCAGCTGCGCCTCACCGCCGTCACAGCACAGTCGAGACAGCGGCTGAACCCAGCCACTTCCAGCTGCGCCTCACCGCCGTCACAGCACAGTCGAGACAGCGGCTGAACCCAGCCACTTCCAGCTGCGCCTCACCGCCGTCACAGCACGGTTGAGACGGCGGCGAGGCACAGCCGCGAAGATGGACGATGCCGCACCGTCCACGGACGGTAGGTTGCGGGAATGGTGCGGGTCGTAGGGTCGCAGTGCCGGGCGGTCGTCCCCCATGGCTGTGATCGGTGTGCGGGCGACGCGACCTACGCCGAGATGATCGTCGATGGACGCCTGCACTGGTCGGTGTCGCACTCCTGCACGGCTGAGCCGCCGGGTCACAGCGAGGACTGCGGGCGGGACGACCCGCCTGCCGAGTTGCGCCGGGCGCTGCTGGAACAGTGCGGCGAGTACCGCCTGCGGGTCGACGGGCAGTCGGACCGGGGCGCCGTCATGAAGGTGCTGCGGGAACGCCTGGCGACGCCTCTGCCCGAGATGTCCGCACTGGTCGCCACCCTCGCCGGGGCCGGGCTCGGTGGCACCGAGATGGAGTTGCGGCTGCTCGCCCAACAGTTCACCGAAGCGGGTGTGTCGGCACTGGTGCAGCGGCCCACCTGACCGACCGGCCAGCCCACCACTCCAGATCTTGTGAGCTTGCGGCGAAGCTGGCCACCCAAACCTCACAAGATCCACCGCAAAGGCGGGGCGCCCGCCGATCTTGTGCGGTTGCGCCGTCGCAGCAGCCCGAACCTCACAAGATCTGCGGGCGGACGGCGACGTGCGACGTGCGGCAGCGGACGGCGACCGGCGGGCGGACGGCGGGCGGGCGGCGGCGGGCGGCGGCGGGCGGCGGGCGGGCGGCGGCGGGCGGCGGCGGGCGGCGGGCGGGCGGCGGGCGGGCGGCGGACGGCGGACGGGCGGCGGACGGCGGACGGCGGGCGGCGGGCGGCGGGCGGCGGGCGGCGGGCGGCGGGCGGCGGGCGGCGGGCGGCGGGCGGCGAACGCTCCCGAGGATCAGGCGCGGGCGATCCTGGACGCGTGGCGCGACGAGCGGCCCGCCACCCGCACCTGGACCAACCTGAATCCCGCCTGAAAAGCGCGTGCGACAGCCGATGCGGGAACGGCAGACTTCGGCACGGACCAAGGCGGGAGTCGTTTGTGCGTACGATCGATGAGCTTTTGAGGGAAGCCTCTGCGGCGGACGTCGGTGGCTGGGGTTTCGGCTGGCTGGAGGGCCGGGCGACCGAGGAGCGGCCACCGTGGGGTTATGCGCGGCTGCTCGCCGGGCGTCTGAACCGGGCGCGGTCGGCGCTGGACGTCGACACCGGTGGCGGCGAGATCCTCGCGGAGATGCCGGTGCTTCCGGCGCGGATGGCGGTGACCGAGGGCTGGGCGCCGAACGCCGAACGTGCCCGGCGGCTGCTCGGACCGCGCGGCGTCGAGGTGGTCCAGGCCCGGCCGGGTGAGCCGCTGCCGTTCGGGGATGGCTCGTTCGACCTGGTCAGCAGCCGGCATCCGGTGCGGCCGGACTGGACCGAGATCGCCCGCGTGCTGGCGCCGGGCGGTACGTACTTCGCGCAGCATGTCGGACCGGCGTCGGCGTTCGAGCTGATCGAGTGGTTTCTCGGGCCGCTGCCGCGCGAGAATCTCGGTCGTGATCCGGAGCGGGAGGCGGAGGAGGCCCGGATGGCCGGGCTGACGATCGTCGACCTGCGGACCGCGCGTTGCCGGATGGAGTTCTTCGACGTCGGCGCGGTCGCCTGGATCCTGCGCAAATGTGTCTGGTGGGTGCCGGACTTCGACGTGGACCGCTATCGGGAACGGTTACGGGAGATGGACGGGCACATTCGCGCGCACGGCGCGGTGGTCGCGCATTCGACGCGGACGCTCTTCGAGGCGAGACGGGGTTGAGCCGATGTCCATGCACTACATCGAGGATCTGGTGCACTGTTCGATCGAGGTTCTGGACAGGCGGTTCCCGGACGGTGACGACCGGGTCCGGGATCTGATCACCGCCCTCTACGAGTTCCAGAACGACTTCGACTGCTCCCACACGCAGCACCGGGTGATGGACATCCTGATCAGACGCGGTCACACGCTCCGGGTGCCGGTCGCGGAGCATCCTGACTACGCCGAGCGCCGGGAGTTCTTCGACGGGATCACCGGGTTCACCGAGTTGCGGGAGTTCGACGAGGACGAGGAGGAGTTCGCGGGGGCGCTGGAGGACGGCTACGTCGATCCGCCGTGGTTGCACGCCGAGGCGGGGACGGCCCTGTGGCGGCGCATGGCCGGGCCGGACGCGCCCGGGCCGCGGCCGGTGAGGTTCCTCGACGTGGTGGTGGCCGTGGCCGGGGCGGCCGAACGCGACGGTGACGTGGAGCTGATCGCCGACTGGTGGGCGCTCGGCCACCACGTGCTGGTCGGCGGCCACCCGTTCTCGGTGGAGGAGCTGAGCGAGACGCCCGGTGTGGAGGAGCTTCGGGCGATCGTACGGCGGACCGGCGCCCACCACGTCGAACTCCGCGACGGCAACCGCCCGGACGACGACGAACTGGCGCGGCTGGACGACGAGCTCACCACCTGGTGGTATCAGCTCGACTGAATATGACATCATTGTTGTCATGTACCCACGTGGCGCGATGCTCTACGACGTCCTGCGGCATGTCCGCCCGCTCGTGCTCAACTCGGCCCGCGTGGTCGAGGCCGCCCTGCAGGGTGACGGTCTGACCGTCGGCATGCGGGCCGTGCTCGAGATGCTCGCCGAGCAGGGTCCGCTGACCGTCCCGGACATCGCCGAGCGCCTCGATCTGGCCCGGCAGGGGATCCAGCGGCACGTCAACGACCTGATGGCGCTCGGTTGCGTCGAGTCCCGCGTCAATCCGGCCCACCGCCGCTCGGTGCTGATCGCCACCACCGGCGCGGGGACGGCGCTGTTCGCCCGGATCCGCGCCGACGAGCTTTCACGGCTCGACCGGATGGCCGCCGGCTGCACCGACGAGGAGATCGCCACCGCGCTGCGGGTGCTGGCCGCCCTGAACCACGACGTCCGGACGGAGGCCCGGCAGTGACCGGCCGTTCCGGGCGTCGGCCACCTCGGACGCCGATGGCCGACGTCTTCGCCCTGACCAGCGCGAACCGGCTGATGATCGCCGACTTCCTGGAAGGTCTGGACGAGCAGGCCTGGACGGCCACGACGCTCTGCGAGGGCTGGACCGTGCGGCACATGGCGGCCCACCTCGTACAGCCGATGCTGATCGGTTTCGGACGGTTCTTCCTCGTCTCGTTCCGCTACCGCGGTGACACGGCACGAACGGTCGACCACTTCACCCGGCGCCTGGCCGGAAAGCCGCGCGGGGAGCTGATCGCCCTGCTGCGCCAGCACGCCCACGATCGCGTGGATCCGCCGCGGGTCGGTCCGATGGGCCCGTTCGCCGAGACCTGCGTGCACCTGCGTGACATCGCCCGTCCGCTCGGCCTGGACGCCGGCGTTCCGGTCGAGCACTGGCGGATCCTGCTGGATTACCTGGTCTCACCGGCGGCCGCGCCGGCCCTCTGCCCGCCGGGACGACTCGACGGCCTGCGCCTGACCGCCACCGACATCGGCTGGTCTGCCGGCGAGGGTGAATCGGTCAGCGGCCCGGCCGAGGCACTGGGCATGGCGATCACCGGGCGGCGGGCGGCATACGCGGATCTGGCCGGCCCGGGCGTGCCGCGCCTCGGATAGGGGCTAGGGCTCGCGCGCCGGGCCCGGGATGAGCAGCAGGTCGCAGACGGCATCGAGAACGGCCTCGCGCAGCTCCGGGCCCGCGGCGCCGGGCAGCACGACCGTGCAGTCGCCGAGTCCGCCGATCGCCATCTGCACGCGGACCACCTCGGCCAGCGACGGATCGGGTCCGGCCAGCATGGACACCATCCGGGTACGCCACTGCCCCACCGCGGCGGCGAGGTCGACCAGCGCCAGGATGCCCGGCTCCCGCATGATCATGGCGGTGATGTCCCTGTGCCGGTACGTCACGTCGAAGTAGGCGCCCAGCAGCTGCCGCGCGTCCGCGCCCGGCCCGAACGGGGCCAGCACCGCTTCCACGTCGTCGATGAAGGGCTGGACCAGGCTGCGGACCAGCTCCTCCCGGGACGCGAAGTGGTAGTACAGCGCCGGCTTGGTGACGCCCACACGCTCCGCGATCTCGCGCAGGCTGACCTGATGAACGCCCTTGGCGGCGATCAGTTCGAGGGCGGCGCTGCGGATGCGGTCGGCGGTCTCGGTGGTCCTCGCTCGTGGCACACCGGAATTCTACTTACCGGAAGGTAAGCCTTGACGGACGCTCCTGCGGTGTTGATTACTTACCGATAGGTAAACGAACGAGTCAGGAGGACACTGTGCACGCGCTGATCTCGGGCGCCAGCGTCGCCGGCCCCGTGCTGGCCTACTGGCTGCGCCGCAACGGCTGGCGGGTCACCGTCGTCGAACGCGCCGCCGACATGCGCGCCGGCGACGGCGGCCACGCGGTCGACCTGTTCGGCCCGGCCGTCGACGTGATCGAACGGATGGGACTGCTCGACGCGGTCACCGCCGCCCGCACCGAGAACGACACCATCACCCTGTTCCGCGAGGGCCGCCGGCCGATCACGCTGGCCACGGCCGACCTGGCCGGCGGCATCTCGGGCCGGCACGTCGAGATCATGCGCGGCACCCTCGCCGGGATCCTGCACGAGGCGACCCGCGACGACGCCGACTACCGATTCGGCACCGTGATCGAGAAGCTCGACGGCACGGCCGCGCTGCTCTCCGACGGCACCACGATCGACGCCGACCTGGTCGTGGGCGCCGACGGGCTGCACTCCGGGGTCCGCGGCCTGGCCTTCGGGCCCGAGCAGGACTACCGCCGGTTCCTCGGCGCCTACCTGGCCGTCTACACGCTGCCCGACGTGCTCGGCACCGGCCCGACGGTCGCCGCGTTCACCGCACCGGGGCGGGCCGCCACCGTCTACCCGACCCTCACGCCGGGATGGTCACGGGCGCTGTTCCTGGCCCGGACACCCGAGGAGATCCCCCATGACCGCCGTGACCCGGACGCGCAGAAACGGGTGCTGCGCGACCTCGTCGGCGGCACCCTCGGCCCGCCGGCCGACGAGGTGCTCGCACACGCTGCCGCGGCGGACGACTTCTACCTCGACGACATCTCGCAGATCCGGATGGACAGCTGGTCGCGCGGGGCGGTCACACTGGTCGGCGACGCCGGTTACGGTCCCGGTCCCGCGGTCGGCGGTGGCACCAGCCTGGCCGCCGCCGGGGCCTACGTGCTCGCGGCCGAGCTGCGTGACGTCACGGCCGGAGAGATTCCCAGGGCATTGCGGCGGTACGAGGACGCGCTCGCCACCCCGGTCGGGCACAGCCGCCGCATCGGGCCGTCGGTCCTCGCCGCGATCGTGCCGCGCAGCCGAGCCCAGGTGTGGACGACCGCGCAGGTGATGCGGCTGCTCCCCCGCCTGCCCGCATCGTTCCGCCGCCGCCTGACGTCGTTCGGCGGCGGCCCGGCAGCGATGCTCGACGGCCTGGAGCTGCGCTGAAGGTAAGGTCGCGGCGCGGACCTCCCCACAGGCGCCCCTGCACTTTCTGGCGCGCGATTCCTACGCTGAGCCGATGCTGCTGGCGGAGATGAGCGTCACTGGGTACCGGACGTCGGTGACCGTGTTCGAGCAGCCGGGCGGTGGGCTGCGCTGGGTGGTCATCCCGACGATCCACATGGGCCACCCGGACTACTACTGGGCGATCTGGCAGCGGCTGCGCTCGTGCCAGGCGGTCGTCGCCGAGCAGTACGACGGACCCAGCTCGACCGGGTACGCCTACGCCACGGCGATGCGCATCACCGGGCAGCGGGCCGGCCGGGACCTGGTCCACCAGGACATCGACTACAGCACTCTGGACGTGCCGATCATCTTCCCGGACGCGCACACCGCCCCCGCCCCGGTGGCGGAGCGGCGGATGCCGGCCGTCGGCTGGGTGGACGTGGCCGTGGTGACGCCGATCGTCGCGATCCAGATGGCCGTCTCCGGCCGCGACGACTGGATCGCCGACCGGGTCGGCGACATCCACGACACGACCGTGTTCGGGCCGGCGCCGTTCGACGTGACCGGACCGGACGGCCTCGGCGAACGGGACCGGCTGCTGCTCGGCGTGATCCGGGAGATCCACGGCGAGTTCGTGGCGGAGGACATGGAGGTTGCCGTGGTCTTCGGAGGCATGCACATCCCGCTCGTGGTCCGGGTGCTGACCCGTGAGCTCGGTTACCGGGCGGCGCCGGGTCAGCGGTGGCTCACCGCGATCGACTACGACGAGCCACCGTACATGCGTAAGCCCACCCTGGACGGCTGGATGGACTGGTGAGTCGTCAGGAGGCGAAACGGCCGAGGTAGCCGTCGACGGCCCGGGTGAACTCGCCGGGCGCGAGTTCCAGCGGGGTGCCCCGCGGTTCGCCGAGGCGGACCAGGCGGCGCTCGATGTCGCGGCGCCGGTTCGTGAGTTCCCGGCCGGCCTCGGTCAGCCAGTAGCCGTCGTCGCCGAACTCGACCAGCCCGGCCGCGACCAGATTGCCGGCGGCCGTGGTGAACTCGCGCTCCTCCAGGACGGCGTGTTCCATGGCGTCGCCACGCATGACGATGTCACCGAGGTCGCTCGGGTTCTCGCTGCCGGTGCCGATCAGGATCTTCAGGACCCAGACGTCGGCCGATGTCCACTCCCGCATCGGAGCCACCCCCTACTTCTCGTCAGTTAGACGATAATACGGAGGCGCCACTGCGGTCTATGGCGGGTCCTTGAGCAGGTCGCGTACCTCCTCCTCGGATTTCTCCTTGGGGTCGTCCGGGTCGACGTCGATCACCTCGCCCTCGGTGTAGGCCTCCACGACCCGGGGGTCGACGTAGGAGTTGCGGGCCACCGCCGGGGTGTTGCCGAGCAGCCCGGCGACCTCCTTCATGGCGTGCGACACGACCCTCTTGCGCTTGGCCTCGGTGGGCTGCGGCCCGGCCTCGGCGAGCACCTCGGCGGCCTTGACCGTGCCGTGCCAGGTGCGGAAGTCCTTGGCGGTCATCTGCTCGCCGCTGATCTCGCGCAGATACTCGTTGATCGAGTCGGCGCGGATCTCCTGCCAGCGGCGCCGCGCCGGATCCCAGTACGCGAACAGCCGCTCCTCGTCCCGGCGGCGGCGTTTCAGGTCGCGCAGCACGGCACAGACCTCACCGTCACCGACCGTGGCGGCGTGCTCGACACCGGACTTGCCCGTGAACTCCAGCAGGACGCACCCGCCGCTGCCGCGCAGGTGGTCGGGCCGCAGCGTGGACAGGCCGTACGTGGGATCCTCCTCGCGGGCCGCCGACTCCTCGCCGCCGACCCGGAACATGCCCATGTCGAGCAGGCTCACGATGGCGGCCAGCACACGTTCGCGGGTCAGGCCCCGCCCGGTCAGGTCGGCGCTGAGCCGGTCGCGCACCCCCGGGAGGCGTTCGGCGATCTCCAGGGTCTTGTCGAACTTGGCGCGGTCGCGCTGCTCACGCCACACCGGGTGGTAGAGGTACTGCTTACGCCCGGCCGCGTCGACACCGACGGCCTGGATGTGGCCACGCGGATCGGGGCTGATCCACACGTCCTTCCAGGCCGGCGGGATGACCAGCGCCTTGATCCGCTCGACGGTCTCCTCGTCGCGCACCGGCTCACCGGCCGCGTCCAGATAGGTCCAGCCCTTCCCCGCCCGGCGACGGGCCAGGCCGGGTTTGCCGATGTCACTGCGCCGTAATCGCATGCTGCACCTGCTCGGCGGCGGCGAGGACCTCGTCGGGGGTCACGGCCAGCAGGGCGGGGTGCACGGGACCCGGCAGGTCCCCCCGCTCGCTGACGGTGCCGTGCCAGATCGCCCGATGGTAGGGCCGGTCGGCGGGCGGGCCCCAGCGGTCCGGCGACATCGGGCCGAACAGGACCACGGACGGCGTCCGGTAGGCGGTCGCCAGGTGCGCGACGCCGGTGTCACCACAGATCACCAGGCGGGCGGCGGCGATCAGGGCGGCAAGATCTCCCAATCCGGTACGGGGTGCCGCGTCCTCCGGAAGGCCGGCGAGCTCGGTCACCCGTACACACAGATCGAGCTCTGACGGAGAACCGGTGACCAGGACCCGATGGCCTGCCGCATGCAACCGCCGCGCGACGGCCGCGTAGCGGTCCGGAGGCCATCGACGGGCCGGAGATTTCGCGCCCGGGTGGATGATCGTGACGCCCGACGGCACGTCGGCGTCCGGAACCAGCAGGTCCAGGTCCTTCTCGTCGCACGCGACGCCGTAGTAGCGGACCAGCCGGCACCAGCGGCGGACCTCGTGCTCGTCGTCGTGCCAGCCCGGACCGTCGTGGTGACCGGCCGGCCGGCTGGCGAACGCCCACAGCGCGCCGGGCCGCAACGCCCGCAGCCGCAGGTGCGACTCGGGACCGGAGCCGTGCAGGTTGACCGCGAGCCGCGGCATCGCGGGGGCGGCGTCGAGCGGTTCGAGCTCGGCGGCCGGGACGATCCGGTCGATGCCGCCGACCGACGGGATCAGGGGGGTCAGCCAGGCGGGGGCGGCCAGGCTCAGCGTCTCGCCGGGGAAGGCGGCGCGGAGCCCGCGCAGGGCGGGCACCGCGGTCGCCAGATCACCCACGCCGAGCGCGCGCAGGACGAGGATCACGGGTACGAGCTCTCCGTCTCCGCCGCCACGACGAGTTCCCGTACCGCGCAGCCGGCCGGCTGGCTGAGCGCGAACAGGACCGCGGCGGCCACGTTCGCCGGATCGTTGAGGATCGCGTCGGGACCCGGCTTGTACCTGTCGTCGCGCTCGTCGAAGAACTTCGTGCGCATCCCGCCGGGAATCAGCAGGGTCACGCCGACCTCCCCGGCGAGTTCGGCGGCGAGCGCCCGGGTGAAGCCGACCACGCCGAACTTGGCGGCGCAGTAGGCGGTCGCGTCGGCGACGGCCTTGATCCCGAGCGTCGACGAGATCGTGACGACCCCGCCGTGCGAGCGCTTGAGCTCCGGCAGGGCGGCGCGGATCACGGCGGCGGTGGCGAGCAGGTCGATCGTGACGATCCGGTCCCAGACCTCGCCGGGGATGTCGGCCAGGGCGCCGGGCACGTCCATGCCGGCCGCCGTGACCACGCCGTCGATGCTGCCGCCGGCGGTCGCGATCAGTTCACGGGTGGCGCGTTCGGCGGCGCGGGTGTCGGCCAGGTCGCACTCGATCCACTCGACGCCCTCCTGCGGCGCCTGGCGGTCGATGACGTACGGGCGCCCGCCCGCCTTGATGACGGCGTCGACGACGGCGGCGCCCAGGCCGCTCGAACCGCCGGTGACGATGACTGCGTCCAACTCGGTTACCTCCTGCGTGCTTGCGCGATGGTTTTAGTGGTGGAGCGACCGTCCAGGTAAGGGACGATGACGGTCTGGCCGCCCCAGCGTTCGAGGACCTCGGTCTCCGGCAGCGAGTCGTAGTCGCCGCCCTTGACCCAGATGTCCGGGCGCAGCCAGGTCAGGACGGCCTCGGGGGTGGGTTCGTCGAAGACGACGACGGCGTCGACGCAGTCGAGGGCGGCCAGCAGGCGGCCGCGATCGTCCTGTCTGGTGAGCGGGCGGCCCTCGCCCTTCAGCTCGCGGACCGAGTCGTCGCTGTTCAGGCAGACGATCAGGCAGTCGCCGAGGGCGCGGGCGGCCTTCAGGGTGGCGAGGTGTCCGGTGTGCAGCAGGTCGAAGCAGCCGCCGGTGGCGACCACCGTCCCGCCGCGGGCGTGGATGGCGTTGACCAGTCTTCCGGCCTCGTCCGCTCCGATCCGGCCCGCCTCGCCGGCCCGGCCCGCCTGGCCCGATTCGCCGTCCCGGCCCGCCTTTCCGGCGCCGCCCTTGCCCGGTTTGTACGCGTATCCCGCTACATAGCCGCTGGCGGCTTGCACAGCTGTGGCCACCGCCTCGGAGACCAGCGCGCCCTCGGCCAGCGCCACCGCGGCGGCCGACGCGAATGCGTCCCCCGCTCCGCACGCGTCCCCGCCGGACGTTTCCGGGACCGGGACGACCAGCGGCGTCGGACCGCCCTGGCACAGCACCGCGCCCTCGGCGCCGCGCGTCACCACGACCGCACCGGCCTGCCAGCGCTGCCGCAGCGTGTGCCCGGCCCGCTGGGCGCCGCTCAGCCCGTGGCCGGCGTCGCCGGACAGGCGGCGGGCCTCGGACTCGTTCGGGGTGACCAGGCGGACGTTCGGCACCGGCGGCGGCCCGTTCGGGTGCGGGTCCCACACCACGGGCGCCTTCGACTCCCCGATCGCGGCGCGCAGGGCCGGATGCCGGGCCACTCCGCGGCCGTAGTCGCTGACCAGGATCGCGCCGGCGTCACGCAGCAGGTCGAGGACCGCCTGCGGCGCTTCGCCGGGCGGCTGGGCGGGACCGCCGCGGTCCAGCCGCAGCAGCACCTGGCCACCGGCGTGCAGCCGGATCTTCTCCGGCGTCGAACCGGGCAGCGGCAGGGCGTACACCTCGATGCCGGCGGCCGACAGCAGCTCGCTGAGCCGTGCCCCCGCCGCATCGCCCGCCAGGGCCGTGACCAGGGCGACCTCGTGACCGTGGTTGGCCGCGAGCACCGCGGCCAGACCGGCACCGCCCGGGCGTTCGTCCACCGTCTCCTCGTCGAGGACCGGGGCGGGAGCGTCCGGGGCGATCCGGGTCACGGTGCCGTGCACGTCCCGGTCGAGCAGGGTGTCACCGACGATGACCAGTCTCATACCTTGACCATCTCCTCCAGCTCGTCGCGGTCGGGCTCGAAAGGGGGCGCCTCGGAAAGGCGCGCGTCGTCGGAGGGGATCCCGAGGTACCTGTCGATGTACTCGCACATCACGTGCACCGACATGAGGTGCAGCTCCTGGACGACCTGGCCGTCCGGCGACGGGCAGCACAGCGCCTCGTGGCAGATGTCGGCCAGCGGGTTGGGGCGCTCGCCGACCATCGCCCAGGTGCGCATGCCGATCTCGTTCGCGGCGCGGGCCGCGGCGATCAGATTCGGGCTGCGGCCGCTCGTCGACATCAGGATGAGGACGTCGTCGCGGCGGCCGTGCGCCCGTACCTGGCGGGCGAACACCTGCTCGAAGCCGTAGTCGTTGCCGATCGCGGTGACCGCCGACGAGTCCGGGGTCAGCGCGATCGCGGACAGCGGCATCCGGTCCTCGCGCAGCTTGCCGACCAGCTCGGCGGCCAGGTGCTGGGCCTCGGCGGCGCTGCCACCGTTGCCGGCGACCAGCAGACGCCCGCCGCCGGCCAGGTGCCGGGCCAGGTAGGCGCCCCAGCGGGCGAGGCGCCCGGCCTGCGACCGGTACGGCAGCAGCGCCTGGATCAGCCCGGTCAGATGGTCATCGAGCAGGTTCATGCCATGCCCCCTGAAATCCCGCGCAACTGCGCGATCATGAGACTCGCTACGCTCGCTCATGCCGCGACCTCCAGGTCGGCAACCGTTGCGTACACACTGGCCAGGCGCTCGGCGATGCGGGGCCAGGAGTAGGAGGCGGCGGCCCGGTCGGCGGCCGCGGCCGCGTAGGAGAAACGCCGTACCTCGTCCCCGGTCAGCCGCCGCAGCGCCGCGGCCAGCGCCCGCGGGTCACGCGGCGGCACCAGGTCGCCGGTGATCCCGTCGACGACGGTGTCGATGAGCCCGCCGACCTCGGTCGCCACCACGGGCACCCCGCAGGCCATCGCCTCGAGCGGGGTGAGCCCGAACGGCTCGTACCAGGGCGTCGCGGCGAGCACGTCCGCCGACCGGTACCAGGCCGGCATCTCGTGCGCCGGGACCGCGCCGGCCAGGGTGACCCGGTCGGCGACCCGGCAGTGTCCGGCCAGGGCGAGAAGCCGGCGGGCGTACGGGTCGGCGTGCAGCCGGTCCACGGGCGGTCCGCCGACGACCACCAGCTCGGCGCCGGGCACCCAGGGCAGGGCCCGGATGGTGTCCTCGATGCCCTTGCGTTCGACGAGCCGGGCCACCGTCAGGATGCGGGAGCGGCCGGGCGTACGCGCGACCGCCGCCCCCTGCGGCCCGAAGCGCTCCGTGTTCACCCCGGACGGCACGAGCGCCATCCTGGACCGCGGCACACCGAGCCGCAGCAGCTCGCCGATCTCGTCGCGGCACTGCACGATGATCCGGTCGGCGGCCTGGCCGAGCCGCCGCTCACAGGCGATCCGCCCCGGCGGGCTGGTGTCGGCCCTGCCCTGGTAGCGGCGCTTGACCGAGCCGAGCGCGTGGAAGGTCTGCACGACCGGGACCCCGCAGGCGCGGCCCGCGTCGACGGCGGCCAGCCCGCTCATCCAGAAGTGGGCGTGCGCCACGTCGGGCTTCCACTGGTCGCGCCAGTCCACGGCCATCCACTCGGCGAACTCGCCCATGTACGGCAGCAGCTCGTCCTTCGGCAACGCGGTCGCCGGCCCGGCCGGCACGTGCACCACGTCGACGCCGTCGGCCATCGGCACCACCTCGGCCGGTCCGAGGCTGTCCCGCCGTGTGTAGACGCGCACCTGGTGCCCGTGCCCGGCCAGCGCGGCGGCCAGTTCGGCGACGTGGGCGTTCTGCCCGCCCGCGTCGACGCCGCCGAGCGCCGCGAGCGGGCTGGCGTGCTCCGAGATCATCGCGATCCGCATGTCTCCTCCTCCAGCAGTCGGTCCCAGTCGGCGAGGAACCGGTCGAGGCCGTACCGGGCGAGCGCCACCTGCCGGGCCCGTGCGCCGAGCCGGGCCGCCTGGTCCGGTTCGTCGATCAGCCACTGGGCGGCCTCGACGAGCGTGCCGACCCGGGTGGACAGCACCCCGGCGTCCGGCGGCACCGCGGCGATCGCCTCGGTGGTGGCCAGCGCGATCACCGGCATGCCCATCTGCATGGCCTCGATGAGGCTCAGCCCGAGCGACGTCCACCGGCAAAGGTGCAGGTAGGCGCGCCGCTGCGCGAGTGCCGCGTGCATCTCGCGCTGCGGCGGGTCGTCGTGCACGGTGACGTCCGGCAACCCGGCGACACCCATGCCGAAGACGTCCACCGGGGCGACGCCGGTGAACCGTCCGAACAGATCGGTTCCGGTCACCCGGCCCCGCCGGACGGGTTCGTTCGTGACGATCGCGAGGCGTTCGAGCTCGCCGGTCCAGCGGGCCTCCGGCTCGACGACGCCGTGCTCGATCACCGTGGTCCGGGTCTCGCCGCAGTCCCAGAACAGCTCGTTGAAGTGGGTGACGTGCGCGATCAGCACGTCGTCGCGATCGGCGAGCGGATGCCGGGTATTCGGGACGTCGCCCTTCGGGGTGTTGTGCTCGACGTAGATCACCGGTACGTGCGGCGGGATCAGGTCCAGTTCCCCGGGACGCTGGGCGATCGCCACGTCCACGTCGCGGATCTGGTCGAGAGGCAGTTCCTCGACGGTGTCCGGCCAGGTGAACGTACGGGCCCGGCCGCGTCCCCACTCGTCGCGGGCGGGGTTGACCGGCACGAGATAGCGGTGCTTGCCCTGGACGAACGACGTCGTCCACGAGCCGTGCACGTGCCAGAGCAGGATGTTCACGCGGCCACCTCGTCGTGGTTCGGATGTGGGACGGTGACGCCGAGCCGGCGTACCGCGGTGAGGACGTCTTCCGGATCGATCCCGGTCAGGCACGGGTGGCCCGGCACCGGGCACCGCGTCGCCCGCGTGTCACGGCAGGGCGCGGCGGCGTCACCGAGACGCACGGCCGGCACCCGGTAGGGACCCCAGCGTCCATAGGGGACGGTCGGCGCGAACAGGCTCACCACCGGCGTGCCGACGGCCGCGGCCAGGTGTGCCGGACCGGTGTTCGCGACGATCAGGCAACCGGCACCGGCGATCAGACCGGCCAGGCCGGACATCGGCATCGGCCCCGGGTCCTCGGCGACACCACCGGCGACGTATCCGGCCAGATGCCGCTCCCCCGGCCCGCCGGTCACCACCACCCGATGCCCGGCCCCGGCGAGCGCGGCCACGATCCGGCGCATGTCTGCCGGCGGGCACGACCGGGCCTCGCAGCTCGCTCCGGGATGCACCACCACATACCCCGCACGCGGTCGCGGCGGCACGGTCACATGAAGCCGTCCGTCGTCGCCGCCGGGAAGACCGAAACCCGCCGCTGCCGCGACGCTCAGGGCACGTTCTGGTTCAGGCAGTTCCTCCGGTACGCGATGACGCACGTCCAGCAGTGAGCCGGGGTAGTCGTCGCTGATCGCGGTGACGCGCCGGAACCCGGCGGTGCGCAGCAGCAGGGCCAGTGGCAGCGCCGACTGGTGGAAGGACGTGAAGATCACCGCCTCGTCCACACCGGTCGCCCGCAGCCGTCCGGCCAGCGCCCGCATGTCCCCCGCGTCGACCGGATCGGGCTCCGGGTCGATCCACGGCAGCCGCCACTCGACGATCTCGTCCACACCGGGCAGCAGCTCCGCGGCGGCGCGACCCCGCGGCCCGCAGAGCAGCACCAGCCGGTCCGTGCCCGCGGCCAGCGCGCGGATCGCCGGGCCGGTGACCAGGACGTCCCCCGCCGAGTCGGATCGGACCGCGAGGACCCCCGCGGGCCGATCCTGCCGGGACGCCGGTTTCAGCAGTTCCCGGCGTTGCAGAATGAGATCAGCGGCAGCGGTCAGGCCGGCGGCGGTGTGCGGGGCGGCGGCCACCTCGGCCGGCAGGGTGACCGGTGTCGGCACCAGGACACCGGCGGCCCCGGCAGCGAGGGCGGCCTCCATGTCGCGGCCGATGTCGCCGACCACGACACACCGCTGTGGAGTGGTGCCGAGCGCGGCCGCGGCGGCCGTGATCATCCCGGGTGCGGGCTTGCGGCACGGGCAGCCGGCGGTGTCGTCGTGCGGGCAGACCTGCCAGGTGCCGAACGGCCCGAGCAGCTCGTCGACCCGCTCGTTGACGGCCGCCATCTGCGACGCCGTGAAAAGGCCGCGGGCCAGCCCGGACTGGTTGGTGACCACACCGAGCCGCAGGCCGGCGGCCCGGAGCCGGTCGACGGCCTCCCGCGCGCCGGGCATCGGCAGCACCCGCTCGGGGTCACCGTTGTAGGGGACGTCCACCACGAGCGTGCCGTCCCGGTCGAACAGCACGGCGTCGTAGAGCTCGCTGAAGGCTCCGCTCACCGCGGTGCCCCCGCTCGCGTCGCGGCGGTGCCGGTGGAGGCGGCGCGCCCGGCGGGTGCGGCGTCACCGGCGGCTCGGGCGGCGAGGGCGGGTCGCGGGGGCAGGAGGATGTCGGCGGCCGGGGCGGTCACCCGGATCGGGCCGGCGGTGACCTCCGGCTTGGGTTCAGCGCCGCGCCAGCGGAACCAGCCGCGCAGCCAGTGCGTGATCGCCACGGGCGGGATGACGGCGCTGGTCAGCAGCATCGTGGTCACCTCGTGCCGGTCGCGGGGGCCGGGGGCGATGCGGGCCGCGGCGAACTCGGCGGTTCCGGCGGTCCAGCCCGTGGCGGCCACGGCGGCGGCCGTCCACCAGGTCCGGCGGCCGGTGATCAGCGCGGCGGCGGTGCAGCCCGCGGCGGCGGCCACGCAGGCGGTGATCGCGGCGTGGCGGTGACGGCGGCCGGGCGGAACGCCGAGCCGGGTGCGCCATCGTGGACCGTAGAGGCGCCGAAGCAGCGCGTCGTCGGTGTTGCCGCGCTGAGTCCGTACGCTCACCCAGCGGTTCTCCGGACGGACCGGATGGGTGACGCGCCGGTGACCGCGACGCAGCCGCCACCCGGCCCGCGTCACGCGATGGGCGAGCTCGGCGTCCTCCCGGAAGGCGCGCGGCAGGCGTTCGTCGAAGCCGCCGGTCCGGGTGAGCACGGTGCGCCGATAGGCCATGTCGGCGGTGATCCACTCGCCGTCGGCGAGGCCCGCCGTGACCCGCTCCCAGTCCGTCGGCCGGTGGCCGTCCGGCAGCGGCACGTCGACGTTGCCCTGCACCCCGCCGATCTCCGGACCGGCCTCGCACAGGTCGGCGAGGAGCCGTCCGGCCCAGCCGGGCTCCGGCAGCACGTCGTCGTCGAGGAAGGCCACCCACTCGCGGTTCGCGGCCCGCCAGCCGGTGTTGCGGGCGGCGGCCGGCCCGGCGGCACGGCCCGGGATCACGCGCGCCGATGTGGACGGCGGCAGTTCCAGCGGGGCCCGCCGGTCCGGCCGGTCGTCCACCACCAGCAGTTCGACGTCGTCGGGCAGCGGCCCGAGCGCGTGCAGCAGCGCGGCCAGGCTGGGCCGGCCGAGGGTCGGCACGACGATGCTGACGCCGGTCAACGCGAACCTCCGTACACCTGGCTGCGGTGGACCGCGAACGGGCCGATGGCCAGCAGGTCGACGGGGGCCGAGCCGAACAGCTCCAGGGCCTCGCGCGGGGTGTCGACCATCGGGCGGCCGGCCGTGTTGAGCGACGTGTTGACGACCACCGGCAGGCCGGTGAGCCGCTCGAACTCCGCCAGCATCGCCGCCACGACGGGTTCGGTCCCGCTGTGGACGGTCTGCACGCGTGCGGTGCCGTCGACGTGGGTGACGGCCGGGATGCGGTCCTTCCAGTCCGGCTTCACCCGGTGGACGAAGAGCATGTACGGACTCGGGTAGACGCCTTCGAAGATGTCGTGGAAGCGTTCCGCCCGGACCATGGGGGCGATCGGCCGGAACTGCTCACGGCCCTTGACGTCGTTCATCCGGGTCTGGGTGTCGCGGTCGCCGGGGTGGGCGAGCAGCGACCGGTGCCCGAGAGCGCGGGGGCCGTACTCGCTGCGTCCCTGGTACCAGGCCACGATGCCGTTGCGGGCCAGCACCGCGGCGGCCTCGGCGGCGATCGACTCGGGCCGGCTGTAGGGCACCGCGGCCCGGCGCAGCTCGGCTTCCAGCTCCTCGTCGCTCCAGCCGCGGCCGAGGGCGGCCGTGCCGAACGGAACGTGCTCGGCGCCGAGGGCCAGCGCCGCGCCGAGGGCGGTGCCCGCGTCGCCGGCGGCCGGCTGCACCCACACCCGGTCGAACGGGCCCTCGGCGGCGATCCTGGCGTTGGCCACGCAGTTCAGCGCGGTGCCGCCGGCCATGGTCAGTGTGGAGAGGCCGCCCGATGCCTCGTACGTCCATCGGGCCAGATCGAGAAGGACCTCCTCGAGTCGCGTCTGGACGCTGGAGGCCAGGTCGGCGTGCGCCTCGGTCATCTCACCGTCGGCGGACCGCTTCTTGGCGAGGGCGTCCCAGTCGATGCGCTCGACGGTGAACCCGCCGTCGCCGTTGGCCCGGATCAGGTCGCGGAGCAGCCCGAGGAACCTGGGGCGGCCGTACGACGCGAGCGCCATCACCTTGTACTCGTCGCTGGAGTGCATGAACCCCAGGTGACGGGTCAGCTCCTCGTAGAGCAGCCCGAGCGAGTGCGGCAGCTCCTGGCAGCGGTGGACGGTGAGTTCACCGCCGCGGTACGAGCCCGACAGGTGGCTCGCCGACTCCCCGCGCCCGTCGAGCACCAGGACCGCGCTGTCCTCCTCGACGCTCAGCCCTGCCGACGCGGCATGCGCGACGTGGTGCGGCACGAACCGCACCTGGTCCGGGTCGAGTCCGGGCAGCGCCGTCGCCAGGAACTGCGGCGCGCGCCGGGCGTAGTCGACACGCAGGTGGTCCCACGGGTCGCCGATGCCGAGCTCGGCCTGGTCGCGGCAGAGCGCCGGATCGAAGGAGTAGGCGACCGCGTCGAGGTCGCCCGGCCGCAGTCCGGCCTCCTGCAGGCACCAGGCCGCCGAGAGCTCTGGCAGCTCCCAGGCGGAGAACGGAACCGGCCGCTTGCCGTGCTTGCGGCGGCTGAACCGCTCCTCCTCCGCGGCGGCCACGACACGACCGTCGACGATCAGGGCCGCCGACGGGTCATGGAAGATCGCGTTGATCCCGAGAACTCGCATGGCGGGCGGGATACCCCGTGATTTCTCACTTACGCACATGATCATCGACTTCCCCGGTTTCTCCGAAACTTGGCACTGACCTGGGGATTTCGTGAAAACATTTGCCGCGCATCAAGGTTTTATGCGATGCAACGCGGGAAGTCCCGCGGCATGTATCAGGTCGCTCAGCTCATCGACGGAACGTGGTCCCCCGGCACCGCCGGCCGCACTCTGACCGTTACCGACCCACGGGACGACAGCCCCGTGACCGAGGTCCCGGTCGCCTCCGGCACCGACGTCGCCGAGGCGGTCCGCGCCGCCCGCCGGGCCGCCGGCGAGTGGGCGCGCACCGCTCCCGCGGCCCGTGCCGCCGCCCTGCACACGGCCGCGAACACGATCGAGGCGGCGTCCGGCGAGCTGGCCGAGATCATGGCCGCCGAGATGGGCAAGCCGGTCGACGGCGCCCGGGACTCGATCGCCGCCGGGGTCGGGACGCTGCGCCAGTACGCCGAGCTCGGCCCCACCCACCGCGGCCGCACCCTGGCCGGTGACGACGCGGCGATCGACCTGATGGCGTACCGGCCGCGCGGCGTGGTCGCGGTGATCACTCCGTGGAACGATCCGGTCGCGGTCTCGTGCGGACTGCTCGGCGCAGCCCTGGTCACCGGCAACACGGTCGTGCACAAGCCGAGCGAGCGCACTCCCGCGACCGGCTGGCGGCTCGCCGAGCTGATCGCGCCACACCTGCCCGAGGGCGTCCTCAATGTGGTGCACGGCGACGGCCCGGTCGGCGCCGCCCTGGCCGCGTCCGAGGTGGACGTGGTCGCGCACGTCGGTTCGACGGCCACCGGCCGGTCGATCGCCGCCGCCTGCGCGGGCACCGGTGCCAAGGCGCTGCTGGAGAACGGCGGCAGCGACCCGCTGATCGTCGACGCCGGCGTCGATCCGGTGTGGGCGGCGGGGCAGGCGGCGCTCGGTGCGTTCGCCAACTCGGGGCAGATCTGCGTCGCGGTCGAACGGATCTATGTGCACGAGTCGCTGGCCGAGGAGTTCGTCGAGGCGCTGGCCACCGAGGCGGAGACGTGGGGCAAGCAGATCGGGCCGCTCGTCGACCGCCGGTTGCGCGACGCCGTGCACGGTCAGGTGCGCGACGCCGTCCGGGCCGGCGCGCGGCTGGTCGCCGGGGGTGAGGTGCCGTCCGGGGCGGGCGCGTACTACCCGCCGACCGTGCTGTCCGATTGCACCGACGTGATGGCGGTGATGCGGGAGGAGACGTTCGGGCCGGTCGCGCCGGTGGCCACGGTGGGGTCCTTCGAGGAGGCGTTGACGAGGGCGGGCGATTCGCCGTACGGGCTGGCCGCCACCGTGCTGACGCCGTCGATGAGCCACGCGCAGCGCGCCTGGCGCACGCTCCCGGCCGGAACCGTCAAGGTCAACGCGGTGTTCGGCGGGGCACCGGGTGGTGCCGCGCATCCGCGGCGCGGCAGCGGGCAGGGCTTCGGGTACGGCCCCGAGCTCCTCGACGAGCTGACCGTGACCACCGTCGTTCACCTGGAGGCCCCGCCGTCCGGCTGGTGACCCCGTCGCCCCCGACCGCACTCCTCCACTGAAGCGAGAGCACTGCTCTTGACTGAGAGCACGCGTCTGGTGTTCACTGTTTTCAACAGAGAGCACTGCTCTCGCTTCAGTGGAGGAGCTGTCATGCGCTACCTGGTGCCGAGCCGCGGAACCGAAGCCTTCAACAACGTCGCCAAGTGGCTCACCGCTCGCGGGATCAGCCTGATGGGCAGCCGGGTGCTGGCGGTTCGCGGACGTAAGAGCGGCGAGATCCGGACCATCGTGGTGAACCTCTTCGAGCATGAGGGCGAGCGCTATCTGCTCTCCCCGCGCGGGCACACCCAGTGGGTCCGCAACCTGCGGGCCGCCGGTGAGGGCGAGCTGCGGCTGGGCCGCCGGACCGAGCGGTTCGTCCCGGTCGAGGTGGCCGACGCCGACAAGACTCCGCTGATCAGGCTCTATCTGCACAAGTGGGCATGGGAGACCGGCGCCTTCTTCGAGGGTCTGAAGGCCGACTCCCCCGACGCCGAGATCGCCGCCGCCGCGCCCGGCTTCCCCGTCTTCCGCCTGGTCGCCCGCTGAACCAACGCGGATCTGGTGACTCTCCGGCCGCGGCCGGGGCGCAGACCCACCAGATCGGCGGAGGAGCGCCGTCTACAGACGGGCGACGGCGGCCTCGGTGGACGGTGGCAGCGGACGGCGGTGACGCAGCGCCCACCGCAGCGAGCGGGCCACGTCCCACAGCGCGGGCGGCGATTCCCGCAGCGTGGCGGCAGCGGTGCGCACGACGACGCCCGTCGGGCGGCGCAGTACGGCGGTGAGCAGGCGGTTGCGGGCCTCGATGCGGTCCCGGGTGGTGCCGTCGCGACCGGCGGGCCGCGGGAAATGCCGTACCACCAGGGACGGGACGTAACACAACCACCAGCCCGCGGTGGTCATGTCCATCGCCAGGAGCGCCTCTTCCCCGTACACGAAGAGCTTTGGTTCGAAGCCTCCGACCTGGAGAAACGCCTCCCTCCGGACCACGACGGCGCAGGAGAGGAAGCCGAGGACCGCCGGACCGGGCGCGCCCACCGGAGCGCCGAGCGGAGCGGCTGCCTGCGCCGCCGAGACGGGATCCGGCCGCGCCGAGGGGCCGACAAGGACCTGGGCGGTCACCAGGCCGAGCCTCGGGTACGCGTCGAACAGCGCGGCCGCACGGGCGAGCGACCCCTCGGTCCAGTACGAGTCGTCGTCGGCGAAGGCCACGTACGGGGTGCCGGCCCGGCGGACGCCCTCGTTGCGGGCCGCCGCGCCGCGGTTCTCGCCGAGCCGCACCACCTCGATCGCCGGGAACGCCTCGGTGACCGCCGCGGGGCTGCCGTCGGTGGACGCGTTGTCCACCAGGATGACCGGGGCCCGGTGCTCGGGCAGCGTCTCGAACAGCCGGTCGCGCCGGTCGCGGGTCGCCACGACGACGGTGACCCGCGAACTCTCCGGGTTCACCGGCTCCGCCGCCCACGCTGGGTCGTTCACCGGCTCAGCGGCCTGCGAAGGGTCTTTCACCTGGTCAGCCGCCCGCGCAGCTCCTTGGCGAAGAAGTCGAGGAAGCCGTCCTGGTCGGGGCCGCTGTTCATCAGCACGATGTGGTCGTAACCGGCGTCGGTGTACTCCTTGACCTTCGCCACGTACGGCTCCGGGTCGGGACCGGCGACGAACATGGCACGGACGTCGCCCTCGGTGACGGTCGCGGCGGCGGCCTCGAAGTTGGCCGGGTTGGGCAGCTCGGACATCACCTTCCAGCCGGTGACGGCCCAGCGGGTGGTCCGGTGCGCCTCGGTGATCGCGGCCTGCTCGTCCGGCGCCCACGCGACGGGCACCTCGGCGTACCTCGGGCCCTGTCCGCCCTTGCCGGTGAAGGCCTCGACCAGGTCGGCGCGCGGCTCGGTGGCGAACAGACCGCTGCCGTGCGTGGCGGCCAGCTCGGCGGCGCGGCGGCCACCCGCTGCCACGGCGATCGCCGGCAGCACCTTCGGCAGGTCGAAGACCCGCGCGTCCTCAAGCTGAAGATATTTCCCCTGGTACGAGCGGTAGCCGCCCTTCCAGAGCAGGCTGATGATCTCGAGAGCCTCGCGGAGTCGCTCGTGCCGTTCGGCGATACTGCCGAAGCCCTGCCCGACGACGTGCTCGTTGAGCCGCTCCCCCGAGCCGACGCCGAGGGTGAACCGGCCGTCGGAGAGGATCGCCAGCGTGGCCGCGGCCTGCGCGATGATCGCGGGGTGGTACCGCACCGACGGGCAGGTCACGCCGGTGGCGAGTCCGAGCGTCCGGGTCTGCACGGCGATGGCGCTGAGCACGTTCCAGGCGAACGGCGAGTGTCCCTGCACGTCGAGCCAGGGGTGGTAGTGGTCGCTGATCTCGACGAAGTCGAACCCGGCCTCCTCGGCGCGGATCGCCTGGCGTACGAGCTCCTTGGGGTCGAAGGCTTCTGCGGCGAGCTTGTATCCGAGTCTCATGCCGCTGCCGATTCCCCTGGGGGAACGGGGCAAACGTGACAACCGAAGCTGCCACGCCTGCCCCGTGCCGGTCAGGAGGTCGCCGCGTGCTTCGCCTGGTCGCGTATGTCCTGCGCGTCCGACCTGGCGGTCTCCTTGGTGGTCTGCGCCGCGTCGCGGGCGGTCTCACGGACCTGCCCGGCGGCCTGCTGCACGGTCCCGCCGACCTCGTCCTTGAGTTCGGACGCGGCCTCCTTCACCCTGTCGGTGAGGTCGCCGCTGTGGTCCTTGAGCTGCTGCCCGGCCCGCCGCTCGGCGTCGGTCACCGGCATCAGCGAAGCGGTGAGCATGCCGACGCCGAAGGCGATGATGCCGGCCGCGAGCGGGTTGCCCTGCGTCTGCCGGGCGACCGCCTGGGGAGCCTCGCGGACCTTGTCCGCGGCGGCCGACGCCTTCTCGCTCGCGGTGCCGGTCAGGTCGGACGCACGGCGAGCCGCGCTGCCGGACAGGTCGGACGCCTTGTCGGAGATCCGGTGCGCCTGCTCGCGGGCGGCGTACCCGGTGTCCTCGGTGGTTCCCATGACTCTCTCCTTCACCGCGGTCCAGCGCCGCCGGGCGACCTGACGCGGGCTCGTCTTCTCGGCCAGCAGGTCGACGTCGCGGGTCAGCGACGCCCGGGTCCTCTCGATGTCGTTCCTCAGCCGGTCGGGTTCTTCAGCCATCGGGCGTCCTCCTTCAGCGTTTCCGCGGTGCGGCGCGGCACCGGGTCGACGGTCTTGAGCTTCTTGCGGCCGTTCACGAACAGGACCGCGCCGATGGCGCCCCAGATGATCGCGACGATCAGCGCCGCCCATCCGGGGTCCATCACGTTGCTGAGGCCGAACACGACGGCGAAGCTGAGCAGCACGACGGCCAGGTAGCCGGCGAAACCGGCGCCGCCGAGCATCCCGGCGGCCTTGCCGGCCTTCGTGGCCTCCTGCCGGATCTCCACCTTGGCGAGTTCGACCTCCTGGCGGAACAGCTGCGACAGGTCGTCGGTGATGTTGCCGATGATCTCGCCGACCGAGGTCTCGGCGACCCGGTCCTCGTGCTCGTTGCGGTACGGGGCTGTCATGACCGGTACCCCGGGCGGGTGGGGTCGACGGGGGCCAGCGGGTCGACGGGGTCGGCGGGAGCCAGCGGGTCGACGACGGCCGGGGTCCCGGTGCCGGTGCCCGCGTACTGGGTGGTGGCCGGGGTGACGTAGCCGGTGCCGGTCGCAGCCGGAACGTAGCCGACGGTGTCCGCTTCCGAGGTCTCGTAGGCGGTCGGCCGGTCGTACGCGGGGGCCGGCTCGTATGCCGAGGTGAAGGAGTCGGCGGCCGGCTTGCCGGCGTCGGGGTCGGCCTTGGCGACGCTCTTGCCGAGCCGCCCGACCACGAAACCGGCGGCCAGCGCGGTCGCCAGGAACGCACCGGGGCGGCGGCGGGCGAAGTCCTCGACCTCGCGCAGCACGCCGTCCGGGCCGTTGCGGTCCAGGTAGTCGGCGAACTGGCGGCCACCGTCGGCGATCCGGGACACCACGGCCGCGGCCGGCGAGTCGGACCGGTCGCCGCGCATCTCGTCGAGGTGATCGGCGGTCTGCCGGATGGAGCCGACCAGGCGCCCGTTCTGGGCGTGGGCGGACTCGGTCAGCTTTCCACGGATCTCCGACGCGACGGTCTGGGCCTGGGTGCGTGCTTCCGTCGCGACTCGCTGCGCCTGCTCCTTGGCGGTGCCGGCGACGTCGCCGGCGGCCTGACCGGCTGCGGCCCTGGTCTCTTGGGCGACCTGGCGGGGCTTCGACTGCCCGCCGGCTGTGCCGGGAGAAATGTCACTCATGTGCTCCTCCGAGGGGATTCACGTTGTTCGGGCTGGTCTGTTCGCTGTCGCGCACATCCGTCGACTACCCGGTCCACCGCGATCGATGCGGGTCCCGTTGTGGTGAATAGCGCAAAACCCCAGTTCATAAAACTGACGATCTTGGGTACGGCGTACCGCCCGGTTGTCTTCGAGGTCTTTGTTAGGGTCGCCAACCGTGAGTGGACTCAGCGGTGAACGTGTCATCGGCGGCCGGACCTACGACTTCTCCCGGCGGGTCGTGGTGATGGCGATCGTGAACCGCACGCCCGACTCCTTCCACGACAAGGGCCGCACGTTCGCGCTGGAGAAGGCGACCGAGGCGGTCCGGGCCGCGGCCGAGGACGGCGCCGACTGGATCGACATCGGTGGCGTGCCGTTCGCGCCCGGCCCCGAGGTGAGCGCCGCCGAGGAGCTGGACCGGGTGCTGCCGGTCGTCGAGGCGGCACGCGGGCTGGCCGTGGTCTCGGTCGACACGTTCCGCCCCGAGGTGGCGGCCGAGGTGATCAGGGCCGGCGCCGGGGTCGTCAACGACACCTCCGGCCTGCGTGACCCGGCGATGGCCGAGGCGGTCGCCGGCACCGACGCCCAGCTGGTGATCTGTCACAGCCTGGCCGCGCCGCGCACCGAGTATCCGAGCCCGCGCTACGGCGACGTGACCGCCGAGGTGGGCGCCTTCCTGCGGGAGAAGGTGGATCTGGCGCTGTCCCGCGGAGTCCGGCCGGACCAGATCATCATCGATCCCGGTCACGACCTGAACAAGAACACCCTCCACTCGCTGGAGCTGTGCCGCCGGCTGGAGGAGATCGCCGGGATCGGGTACCCCATGCTGGCGGCCCTGAGCAACAAGGACTTCATCGGCGAGACGCTGGATCGCCCGCAGCAGGAACGGCTCGCCGGCACGCTGGCCACAGTGGTGTTCTGCATCCTGCGCGGCGCCCGGATCATGCGAGTGCACGACGTGAAGGCCGCCACCGACGCGATCCGGATGACCGAGGCGATGCTCGGCTGGCGCGAGCCCGTGTACACCCGCCACAACATCTGACGAAACCCGTTTGCCCGCCGCTCGGCGGCGGTGCCATGCTCCGTCGTATGAGCTCAGGCCGCAGCCGGATGATGCGCCCCGTCCCGGGGCTGTTCGGCGTGCGCTAGCACGATCTTCCAACGACCAGGTCCCGCAGCGCGAGGGCCCGGTCGTTGCGGCTCCTCGCCGCCGCGGGCGAAGGAGAAGCCATGTCCTTCTACATCACGACGGCGATCCCGTACGTCAACGCGGCCCCACACCTGGGCCACGCGCTGGAACTGGTGCAGGCCGACGTGCTGGCCCGGCACCGGCGCCTGCGTGGTCAGGAGGTCCGTTTCCTGACCGGCACCGACGACAACGCCCTGAAGAACGTCACCGCTGCCCGTGCCGCCGGGGTGGACACCGCCACGTTCGTCGCGGCCGGCGCCGCCCGGTTCGCCGCGCTGCGCGAGCCGCTGGCACTGTCCTTCGACGACTTCATCGCGACCAGCACCGATGCCCGGCACACGCCCGGGGTGAATCGGCTGTGGCGGGAGTGCGCCGCGGCCGGTGACTTCTACCGGCGCGACTACACCGGGCTCTACTGCGGCGGCTGCGAGCAGTTCTACCAACCGGCCGAGCTGCCTGAGGGACGTTGTCCGGAACATCTTCAAGAGCCGGATGTCGTACGGGAGAGCAACTGGTTCTTCCGATTGTCGCGTCATCAGGACCGCATCGTGGAGCTGCTGGAGTCCGGGCGGGTCCGCATCGAGCCGGCGGCCCGGCGCAACGAGGTGCTCGCGTTCGTCCGCGCCGGCCTGACCGACTTCAGCGTGTCCCGTCCGGCCGTCCGTGCGGGCGGCTGGGGCATCCCCGTGCCCGGCGACCCGGAACAGGTCGTCTACGTGTGGTGGGACGCGCTGACCAACTACGTCACAGCTCTGGGTTACGGCACCGGCGATCCGGCGTACGACGAGTGGTGGGCCGGAGAGTCCGAGCGGGTGCACGTCATCGGCAAGGGCATCGTGCGTTTCCACGCCGTCCACTGGCTGGCGCTGCTGCTGTCGGCCGGTCTGCCGCTGCCCACGACGATCCTGGTGCACGACTACCTGACCGCCGGAGGGGTGAAGCTGTCGAAGAGTCTGGGCAACACCGTCGACCCGGCCGGGCTGGCCGCCCGCCACGGCACCGACGCGCTGCGGTGGTGGCTGCTGCGCGAGGTCGCCCCGGTCGGTGACACCGACTTCACCACCGCCCGGCTGATACACGGTGCCAACCGCGACCTGGCGCACGGCGTCGGCAACCTGGCGCACCGCACGACCAGCCTGCTGCACCGCCACCGCGACGGCCGGGTGCCCGCGCTGCCGGCGACCGTCGTGGCACCCCGGCTGTTCAGCGCGTGCGCCGCTCTGCCCGGCCGCGTCGACCGGGCGCTGGACGGTTTCGACTTCCGTGCGGCGACCGGCGCGCTGTGCGACGTCGTCGACCACGCCAACCGCCTGGTCGACGCCGAGCAGCCCTGGCATCTGGCCCGCTCCGGCGAACCGGCCGGCGCCGCCCGCTTCGACGACGTGCTCGCGACGCTCGTGCACGCGTGCCGCGTACTGGCCGGTGAACTGGCCCCGTTCCTGCCCGGCGGCGCCCAGCGGCTGAGCGGGCAGCTCGGCGACGGCACGCACACCGGCCCGCCCCGGGCGGTGTTCCCCCGCTGGGAGACGTGACCGGCGGCTCAGTCGTCGGCGGCCGGGAGGGTGCTGAGGAGCTCGGTGACCCACGGCTGGGGTGCGACGGCGTCGGGGCCGAGGACGCGCATCGCGCCGAGCACGGTGATCAGCATGCCGTGGGCGAAGAAGTCGCGCACCTCCTCGGCGGAGGCGCCGGTCAGCTCCCGGACCAGGGCGAACTGGTCGCCGTAGCACTGGCGCACGGCGTCACCGAGGCCCGGGTCGGACGCGGCGGCGAACCCGTGCAGCAGCACGACGAGCAGGTCGCGTTCGGCCAGGAGCTGCTTGTAGGCCTTGCCGAGCCCGCCGAGGGTCGGGTCGGCGGCGGCGGCCTCGCGCCAGATCTGCTGCACCCGGTCACCGGCGTGGCGGACGGTGGCCAGGAACAGGTCCTGTTTCGAACCGAAGAGCCGGATGACGTACGGCTGGGAGACGCCCGCGATCCTGGCCACCTGATCGGTCGTCGTGCCCGCGTAGCCGCCCTGCGCGAAGGCGGTGACCGCGGCCTCGACGAGCTGGACATGGCGTTCCTGGGCGGTGAGGCGGGTCCGGACCATGTTGACAGGTTATCAGTCGATGCATACCGTGCTTAGTTATCAGTGAATAACAACTTCGGGGAGACGCAGTGACCGCCGTCGCTGAGAAACGAAAGACCCGCCCGTTCGGCCTGGTGATCGCCGCCGTCGGCATCCCGGCCTTCATGGGCGCGCTGGACAACCTGGTCGTCAGCACCGCCCTGCCGGTCATCCGCACCGAGCTCGGGGCCTCCATCGCCGACCTGCAGTGGTTCGTCAACGCGTACACGCTGCCCTTCGCCGCCTTCCTGCTCACCGCGGCCGCCCTCGGTGACCGCATCGGCCGCCGCCGGATGTACCTGATCGGCATCGCCGTGTTCACCGCCGCGTCGGCTGCCGCCGCCCTGGCCACCGAGCCGTGGCAGCTCACCGCGGCCCGCGCCGTGCAGGGCCTGGGCGGTGCCGCCATCGCCCCGCTGTCACTCACACTGCTCGCCGCCGCGGTCCCCGACCGGTTACGCAACGCCGCGGTCGGCATCTGGGGCGGCATCACCGGTCTCGGTGTGGCGCTCGGACCGGTCATCGGCGGCGCGGTCGTCGACGGCCTCACCTGGAACTGGATCTTCTGGGTCAACGTGCCGATCGGCGTCGGCGCACTGGTGCTGGCCGCGGTGGTGCTCGACGAGTCCCGCGGCGGAGCCCGCCGGCTGGACCCGCTCGGCCTGCTGCTGTCGTCGAGCGGCATGCTGCTGCTGATCTGGGGCATCGTCGACGGGCCGGACCGCGGCTGGACCTCCGGCCGGGTGCCGGTCATGCTCACCGCCGGCGCCGCGCTGCTGGTCGCGTTCCTGGTCTGGCAGTCGCGCAACCCGGCGCCGATGCTGCCACTGGGCCTGTTCCGGTCGCGGTCGTTCAGCCTGGTCAACGTCGTGACGCTGACATTCTCGGCGGGCGCGTTCGGGTCGGTCTTCCTGCTGGCCCAGTTCTTCCAGGTGGTGCAGGGCCTCACGCCGCTCGAGTCGGGGCTGCGCACCCTGCCGTGGACCGCCGCGCCGATGGTGGTCGCGCCGCTGGCCGGCATCTTCGGCGCCCGGATCGGCCTGCGCAACCTGGTAGTGGCCGGGCAGGTCCTCCTGGCCGCCGGCATCCTGTGGATCGGCCTGGCCACCTCGACCGACGCCGGCTACGGCGACTTCGTCGGCGCGTTCCTCCTGGCCGGCATCGGGATGGGCCTCACCTTCGCGCCGATCAGCACGATCACCCTGGCCAGCGTGTCCGAACAGCAGCGCGGGGTGGCCTCGGGCGCCAACAACACGATCCGCGAGTTCGGCGTGGCGGCCGGGGTGGCGGTGCTCTCCTCGATCTTCAGCAGCCACGGCGGCTTCACGAGCGGACAGGACTTCGTGGACGGTGTCGTCCCCGCGGTACTGGCCGGTGCGGCGATCCTGGCCGTCGGTGCGGTCGTCGCCACCCGCCTTCCCGCCAAGATTTGAAACAACCTGTTGCGTGGACGCAACACGGCTGCAACGATGACCTTCGATTCTGCGCCGCCCGGTCATCGCGCGATCCCCCGGCCCCGTCCAGCCGGCCCGGATCACGCGTCACGCTCTCCCCGATCCGGGCAGCACAGAATCCTGTGAGAGGAAACAGCGTGTGCCGGCCCTCCGACCGGCACACGCCTCCAGCCCCCGGCGGCCTGCTGCCGTCCGCACCGGCCGCCGGGGCCCGCACCGGGCCCATCGTGATCGTTGCCAATCCCTCCACCGCTGTGATTGCGTGCGGTGACCACCGGCGGCGGAGGGAGCTCGATGGACGACGCGGAGTCCTATCTCGCCCCGCCCAGCCCGAGCCTCGTGACGATCTGCTCCGCGGCCGGTGACTTCCTCGGCACGGGCTTCTTCGTCGCCGACCGGATCGTGGCCACCTGTGCCCACGTGGTGGAGAAGAACGACACCGTCACCGTCGACTGGTCGGGGACCCTGCTCGACGGCGCGGTCCTGGTCCGGGACCCGCCGACGCGCGAGGGCAGGCGCTACTACCCCGAGCCGGACATCGCGTTCGTCGGCGTCGAGACGATCGACCACCCGAGTGTCCACCTGGAGACAAGTCCTCTGACCCGCGGTGTGCCGGCTCTGTTCATCGAGGGCTTCACCAGGATCAACCTCAATGAGCGGGTCGGGCTCGAACGCCGCCGGACCCCGGTCATCGGCGAGTCCGGCCGCTACGTGCTGCTCGACGACGCGTTGATCAAACCCGGCATGAGCGGCTCACCGATCGCCGACGAGGACGGCATGGCCAGCGTGCGCGGCATGCTCAAGTCCGGTCGGCTGGCCCAGGGCAACAGCGCCTACATGGTCCCGGCCTGGGAGATCCGCAAGTCGTTCCGCGAGAACCGCCGGCTGCTGCGCGCGCACATGCGCGACCGGCCGCCGCTGCTGCGGCCCCGTCCCGGCACGATGCTGCACAGCCTGGTCACCGCCCAGCGCGAGGCCGCCGAGCGCTACCCGTATCAGGTGGCGAAGCTGACCCGCCGCGAACCGCCTCCCCTGTCGGCCGTCTACGTCGAGCAGCGCACCCGCTCCAGCGCCGGCCGGGCCGGCGAACCGGTTCTGATCAGCCCGGTCGAGCTGCTGCACCGGCACCGCAACGCGCTGATCGTCGGTGGCCCGGGCGGCGGCAAGAGCACGCTGCTGCAGCAGCTCGTGGGCGCCTCCGCCTCCTGGTGGCTGCGCGAGCCCGGCGACGCGGGCGAACCGGACGAGCCGCCACTGGGCCGGGTGGTGGCCGTGCGGGCGGCCGCACAGGGCCTGCTCGGCGGCGACGCCTGGTTCACCGCACTGGCCCGTGCCGTCAACCACGACCTCGGCGGCAGCCTCGACGTACCGCTGACCGCCGACTTCTTCCGCCAGGCCCCGGCACCCGGCGCCGACTGGCTGATCCTCGTCGACGGCCTCGACGAGGTCCTCGACCGCGGGCTGCGTCAGGATCTGATCCGGCTCCTCGGCTTCCGGGTCGGGCAGTACGGCACCACCACCCGGTTCGTGGTGGCCAGCCGCCCACTGGAGGTCCACGAGTTCGGGCGCCTGCGATCCAGCCTCACCGGCAACGACCGCACCAAACGGCTCGGCGAGTACGACCTGCGGCCGTTCGACCGGGAGGCCGTCCATCGGTTCGCCGGCAACTGGTTCCGCCCGCTCGGCGCCGAACACTCCACCGTGGAGCCGAAGGAGTTCCTCGACGCCATCACCCTGGCCGGGCTAGGCCCGCTGGTGGAGGTGCCGCTGCTCGCCACCATCACGGCCATCGTCTTCGAGGAGAAACCCGCCCTGCCGCTACCGCTGGACCGGGCCGGCCTCTACAAGAGCTTCGTGTTCGTGCTGCTCACACTCCGGGTGCAGCGATTCGGGGCGCGCGAGGCGCTGCGGGAGCAACTGGCACCACTCGGCCGGCAGGCGGAGGACCTCGGCGAGCGGATGGTCGACGACCGCCTGCCCTGCCTGAGCAACCTGGCCGTGCGGTTCCTGCGGTCCGGCCACCCGCCGGGTGACTCGCTGGCGGACTGGTTCACCTCTCGATACCCCAGAGCGCCGTTCGGGGTCACCGTGGAGCATCTGCGCGGCCTTCTGCTGGACACGGGACTGCTCAGCGCGTACGGCGACGACCTGGTCTTCATCCATCAGAGCTTCGCCGAGTACCTGGCCTCGCTGGAGCTGGTCGACGAGTTCGACCCGGACGCGTGGCTGAACCGCGTACGCGGCACCGGGCCGGACAGCCTCGGCCTGTTCACGCTGGCCGCCTGGGGCGCCGCCGGCAACGACACCCGCCCGGTCGTCGAGGCCCTGATGGCACCCGGCGAGCGCCGCGAGTTCCCGCACCTGAGCCAGGCCGCCGCGGTGATCCAGGACGGTGGGGTGCTGGCCGCCGGCAACGCCGACGAGATCATCGGACTCGCCGAGACGGCCGTCCGCGAGGTCGCCGACCGGTCCGGCCGTCATGTGCTGGACCTGCCACGGCGCCCGTCGCAGCGGCCGGCCGACTGGTTCCTGCCGGCGATCCACGAGGCGCTGCGCGCGGTCCTGCAACGGACCCGGGACACCGACCGGGTGGCCCGGCTGGTCGGCGACGACCGGCTGTCGATCGGCAAGCGGGCCGAGGCCGCCCGGGTCCTGATCACCAGCGACGACCCGGCGAACCGCGACGCCGGACTCACCCAGCTGGTGCGGCTCGCCTACGAGACACGGCTGAGCGACGAGGAACGGCTCTGGGCGCTGTACGTGATCGTCGACTCCGGTCCGCCGCACGAGCGGCGGCACGCCCTGCAGCGGCTCGTCCAATTCGTCGAGACGGCGGCCGACACCGGGGGCCGGGTCACCGCCATGAACCTGCTGCGCCGCCTCGACGAGATGCCGGCGGCCGCACAGGCCCTGCTGCGGCGGGCGCTGGAGCCGTCGTTGCCGGCCGACCTGCGCCAGGAGGCCGGTGCGCTGCTCGAGGCCTACGTGCTGGAGCCGGAGTTCCCGTGGAGCGCCGATCTCGACGCGGAACCCGGTGACGACCTGGCGGAACAGACCTGGTCGGCACTGACCGTGCGGCCGATCAGGATCGAGTCACCGGTGTTCGCCGGCATCGACGCCCTCATCCAGGCCTACGGGCCGGAGCAGGCCGCGGCGACGATCGGGCGGTTCAACCGGTCCCGTGCCGTCAGCTGGACCGCGCGAAGGGGATACCTCGCCGACATCGCCCGGCAGGTACGTCTCACCGACCGGGGCCCGGTACGGGACCGCCACGAGTGGCTCGGCTGGAACTCCGCGCTGCTGCTCGCCTCCGACCCGCAGGAGCCCTGGAGCCGCCGCATCGACGTCCTCACCGGCTTCGCGCGGGCCGTACCGGACCGGACGCCGGACATGATCGCCGTCCTGTCCGGCTGGATGCACGACGACGCCGTGCCGCGCCGCGACCGGCGGAGGGTGCTGTCCGCCCTGCTGCGCCACCTCGACGACGAGCAGATCCGGGCTCTGGCACTGGACGCCGGCCTGCCGGTGCGGCTGCGGGCCGTCGCGGCCGCCACCTACGGGGTGCGCAGCCGGCCGGCCGAGGCGCGTGAGCTGCTGACCGGGATGGCCGAGGCACCCGGTGCGGGCCGGTGGACCCGATGGTCCTGCCGTGCGTGGCGGGCGGCCCTGCCGCTGTTGATCCGCACCCGGTACACCGGCTGACCGCGCGGGGCGGGCAGCTCACGACCAGGGCGGGGAGAAGGACGGCACCACGGCGAGGAGGTCCTGCCACCACACGCCGATCGGCGAGGCGCAGCCGTCCACGGGATTGCGGTCGCACCAGCTCCGGTCCCAGATCACCAGGGCCGCCACGCTCGCCATCAGCATCCACTCCGGACCGGAGCGCCGCAGCGACGACGCGGAAGAGTACACCCACTCCCGGATGTGTTCCCGCGCGAACCGGGGACCGGCGACACCCCAGTCCCCGAGCGTGTGGTGCACCCCGGTCAGCGGCAACCGGACCGCGCGGAACGTCCGCGCGAGAACGAAATCGGTCACCAGTGCCACCGCCGTCACCGTCCCGGTCACCACCACGGTGGCCGGGAGCACCACGTAGTGCTGGGCCCACGGCAACACCCGGCGGACCACGACCCGCGGCGCGGCGAGCACCAGCAGCACGACCGCGGGCAGCACGACGATCTCCCGCAGCCCGGCCGGCAGCCACGCGGCGAGACCGGCCAGCCACTCCTGCAGGCCGTCGATAGCGCCCATGGCGCCGGTCAGCGTGTCAGCCACGGCGATCCGCACCGGACGGTGCCGTCTCCGGCGGTGCCGCGTCCGGCCGTGCCGCGTCCGGCCGTGCCGCGCCGGGGGTGAGCATGCCGCCCATCCGGGTCACCAGCTCCTGGAAGCGGGCCAGTGCCTGTCCGGCCGTACCGCCGGCGCCGTGCTCGGCGACCGCGCGTCCGGCCAGGTCCGCCAGCTCCTGCAGAAGCTGGACCGAACCGGCCTCACCCGGATCGCCCGGCTCCACGTCATCGTCGTCGTCGGCGGCGAGGACCTGGATGACCCGGTCACCGGTGAAGGTCTCGGCCGGTGCCACATGCGCCCGCAGGCCCGTCAGCCGCAGGCCGCCGGGCACGGTCAGGTCCTCGGCGAACGCGCCCGCCATCCGCTCGCGCAGGTCGGTGAGCGGCAGCGGCCCCGGCGGCAGGGCACCGGCGATGCGATCCCGGAGGACGATCATGCAGTGGTACGCCGGATCGCTGATCCGCTCGACCACCGCATCCGCAGGCTCGGTGACCGTCCATCTGCCCTGGACGGACACCATGTGCGCGGCGGCCACCTCGAACGACATCGAGAACCCGTGCGGGGTCGTGTCGATCCGGTAGCCGAGCCGCGGCCCGAGGAAGAACATCTCCCCGGCCGTGTAGCCGCCCGGCGGCGAGTGCAGGCGCCCGGACCGGTGCCGGAAGACCAGGGCGGTGCCGGGAGCGGGGGCGCGAGACCGGTTGAGCGGCAGCCGCCGCAGTTCCTCGATGTAGAGGATCGGATTGCTGAAGCCATCGGCGCTCACCGCTCGGACGAGCGGGACTTCCTGTGACGGCTCGGGCAAGTAAGCTCCTCGGCAAGCGGCGACGCTGAAGCTGGAAGTCATCGTAACCAGTGGTGAGTGGCGGGTGACCATGCAGATTTCCGACGCCGGCGGTCTACAGGGGACGACGGTGTGGTCCTCCGACGGTGAGGACCTGGGCGACGTCGGCGACGTGCACGTCCTCGACCGCGCGGTGCAGCCGCTGCTGGTCACCTTCCCGTCCGCCAGTGACACCCCGGCGGTGGCGCCGCTGTTCGGCGCCGAGCTGCGTGAGGACGGCCTGGTGCTGGCCTATCCCGCCGAGCGGGTGCGGTCCGGCCCCACGGTCGGCGCGGGCGTCGTCCTGTCGACCGGCGAGGTGATCGCGGTGCTGGCCTTCTACGGCCGGCAGGTGAGCGCCGCCGGGCCGCTGACCGAGCGCCTCGACGGTGTCGGCGACGTCGGGTACGGCGAGGTGCAGGCCGTGCCGAGCCTGCCGGACATCGGTGACGACGACCTGCCACCGATCGTGGTGACCCGGCCGTCACACTCCGGGTGACACGATGACCGCACCCCTTCCCGAGCCGGAGCCCAGTCCTCTCGCCGCGGCCAACCAGCGGATCCGGGACACCGCGAAGTGGCTGGTCGCGAGTGCCGCGGCGATCGGTGCCGCGCTGATCGCGGGCAGTCAGCTGTCCAGCATCGGCCGTCTCGAGGCGGGCTGGCCGACGAGCGAGGCGACCGCGCGGCTGTGGGTGGCCACGGCGGGCGCGGTGGTCGGGCTGACCGCGGTGGTGTTCGCGATCACCGCGGCGCTGCGGGTGCTGCTCCCGGTCCAGGTGCTGATCGCCGACCTGGCCGAGAGCTGGGAGAAGCCGGGGCCCGACATGCGCCCGGTGGTCGAGTTCTTCCGGCGCCGGCCGAAGTTCCTGCAGGGCACCGCCACCCCGGCCGACCTCGCCGACCGCCGTGCCCGCCTGGTCGAGAGGCTGGGCAAGGACGGCGCACCTGCCGACCTGCACGAGCGGATCGAGGCGATGGACCGCCGGATCGAGGCCGTCGAGGACGTCGCGAGCCACGAAGCGCTCAAGGTCGCGTTCGAGCGCTGTCTGCGGCGGCTGCTGGTCGCGGCCGCGGTCGCGGCGGTCGGCATCGTGGCGTTCGCCTGGGCCGCCAACCCGCCGGCCAAGACGGTCACCGCCGACCTGCGCAACGCCAGGCTGTCCGGTGCGTTCCTGCGCGACGCCGACCTGCGCAACGCCAAACTCGACGGCGCCGACCTGACCGGGGCGGACCTGACCGGCGCCGACCTGACCGGGGCGTCGCTGACCAAGGTCGTCTGGTCGCGGACCACCTGCCCGGACGGTTCGGTCAGCGACGAGAACGCCGGCACCTGCCAGGGACACCTGAGCCCCGGCTGACCGGCACGCGCCGGCCGCCGGGGCACCGGTGATCAGCCGATCTGCACCCACACGTCGTCGAGAGTGCCGTGGAACTGGTCGTTGTTCTGGCCGACACCCTTGCCGCCGACGGTGAACGGCTCCGCCGAGTCGATCGTCAGGTCGGCCGGGACCGCGGTGACGGCCTCGAGCCGGTCGTCGACGAGGATCGCCAGGCTCGGCCCGTTGCGGCGGCACTCCAGGGAGTGCCATTTGCCGTCGGCCACCGAGGTACGGCTACGCGCCACGTGCACGGCCGTCCCGGAGCCGATGCCGCAGCTGGGCTTGCCGGAGAGCCCGTCGACCTGCAGCTTGTACTGCCCGCCCGACGTCGCGTAACCCTTCTGCAGGATGTTCTCGCCCCGGCCGGTCTCCGCCGGGGACAGCAGTACGCCCGCCCCGTACCGCAGAGGCTTGGTCCCGGGGTTGAGGTCGGGGGTGTCCTCCGCCTGCAGGATCAGACGCGGGCACTGTCCGCCACCGACACCGCACTTGGCCGGGAAGCGCAGGGCCTGACCGTCCCCGTGCGGAATCATCGTCGGCGCGCCACCGTAGCGGGAGACGGTCCGCAGCAGATGGCCGTGCCCGGAGCCGTCGTCGAACGTACCGTCGGAGATGGTCGTGTCGAAGTTGTAGGCGGCGACGTCACCGATCGCCGCCTTCTCGAGCCGCGGCGCCACCCCGCTGAAGGTCACGTAGCGCTTCCGGCTCACACCGCCCACCATGGTGAAGTCACCGACCGCGCTGACCGCACCGAGGCGCGGGCTGGCAGCCAGTTGCCGGGTTCCGGCGACGCCGTTGGCCTGCGGCGCCCAGTCGAGCAGATTGCCCTCGCGGTCGACGGCGGCGAGCTTGCCGCGGACCACCGAACCGTCGGTGCAGATCCCGCGGGTCCCGTTGTTGGTGGTGGTGCAGGCCTTGTCGAAGTGCCCGCCCACATAGATCACGTCGTCGAGCTGGGTGATCGCCTGGGCGTCACCGTCGAAGACGCGGGTCCATCGGGCCTGTCCGTCCCGGGTGTACGACACTGCCCGCCCGCCGAGCCCGCCGAGCGCCGCGTAGACCCCGTCCGGGTGGGCGGCCAGCGCGAACACCTGCGACACGGGTTTGGGCAGGAAGGTCTTGTCGAGCACACCGGTCGCCGGGTCCACGGCAGCCAGCCGCAGGGTCGAGCGCACGCCGTTCGTCTTGTGGAAACTGCCGCCCAGGTAGACGCGGTCACCGGTGACGGCGAGCGCGTTGACCGTGTCGTCGGTGGTGGGCGCCCAGGTGTCGAGAGCGCCGGTGGCCGCGGTGAACGCCGCCAGGTTGGAGCGCGGCTGACCGTCCACACCGGTGATCCGCCCGCCCAGGTAGACCCGCCCGTGTCCCGCCGCGATCGCGTTCGGCTGTCCGAGAACGCTGTGCTTCAACGGTGTCACGGTGCCGTCGGTGGCGTTGATGCCGGCGACCGCGTCCCGGGCCTCGCCGTTGATCGTGTCGAAGTCACCGGCCGCGTAGACGACCCCCGCGTCGACGGCGAGGGCCCGCACGTTGGCGTCGGCGACCGGTTTCCACTCGTGCAGCGCACCGGTGCGGGCGTCGAACGCGGCGAGCCGGGTCCGGGCGACGGTGCGGCCGCCGGCGGACGCGCTGGTGAAGTTGCCGCCGACGTAGACGGTGTCACCGGCATGGGCGACGGCGTAGACCGGGCCGTTGAACGAGGGTGCCGTGGACGGCTGAGACGAGACGATCTCCGCGAACGCCGTGCCGCCGGCCGCGACCAGGACTGTTGCGAGGCCGGTGATGATCGCACGGCGGAGCACGGTTCTAGCCTTTTTGGGGATGTTTGCCACGTAGGTAGCTAACTTCTGAGATCCGCAAAAGTAGCGGCGGGGACTATGCTCCGCCGTACGCCATCGACGTCTTTCGTCATTTGCCTTCGGAGGGTGACGCCGTGCGACAGAGCCGCCGCACCATCGAGACCGCCGCCCTGCTCGCGGCCTCGGCCGTGCTCGTGGCGGGATGCGACGGGATCGAGATCGAGGTCCCGGCCGGCTCCCTGCCCGCTCCGGTCAGCATCGCGCCCGTCCCGTCCGCGTCCGCCGGACAGCCGGAGTACGTCTGCACCGCGGTCTACAAGATCCTCACCGACGGCGCGGTCCGTCTGGCCGAGCACACCGTCAACAACGACACCGAGGGCCTGAAGCGCACCTTCGCCGACATGTCGGCCCAGGTGTCGGCGGCCGGCGGCAAGAGCACCGACGCCGCCCAGCGCACCGCCACCGAGGCGATCTCCGGCGCCCTCGCCGACGGATCCCGGCTGACCGATCCGAAGACGTTCCTCGAGGGCGACTTCGCCATCATCGGCCGGAGACTCGACGGCACCTGCACCTAGGACGCGTGTGCGACTACTCGGGTTTGTGTGGGCGTTGAGTAAGTCACCGAGAGCTGTGACTGTGTATCTCCGTTGGCGAAGCTGAGCGCGTTAGGTGGCGATGTCGATGGCGGCGGCCACCACCGTCGCCGGCCCGACTGAAAATTGACTCGCCGCGTCAGCGGGATTGTCGATGTAATTTCTCCATGCGTATCACCGCGGGAACCGTCGCCGACGGCATCCGTGAACAGCTCTTCATGGTCGGCGACATCCCTGGAGTGCTCTGGACGCCCGCCGAAGGCTCCGGTCCCCGTCCACTGGTCCTGATTGGGCACGGCGG
>NZ_PVMZ01000016.1 GCF_003001815.1 Actinoplanes italicus | reverse complement strand
CAGGGCGGCGCCAACCTGTCCGGCAACATCGTGGTCGGCGGCGACGCCGAGATCGCCTTCGCCTGCTCGGCCGGCACCTACCTGCTGTTCAACCCGGACCGCCGCTGCGACGGTGCCGGCGGCGAGCCCGACATCAATCCGTCGTTCACCGCTTTCCCCAGCGCCGACCTGGCGATCAACGGGACCACCACCCCGCCGCCGGTCGGCGACAACAAGGCCCGCTCGGCGACGGCGTCGGCTTCCTACACCTCGGCGTGGGAGTCGATCGCGGCGATCAACGACGGACTCGAGCCCGGATCGTCCAACGACACCGTCAACCCCCGCTGGGGGACCTGGCCGGAGACCGGTCAGCAGTGGGCCGAACTGACCTGGCCGGGCGCGCAGGTCCTCAACCGAGCGCAGGCCTATCTGTTCGACGACAACGGGGGCGTACGGCTGCCGGGCTCCTGGAAGCTGCAGTACTGGACCGGCAGCGCCTACGCCGACGTGGCTGCGACCAGCGGATACCCGGTGGCCGCCAATGCCTACAACACCGTCACGTTCAATGCGGTCAGCACCACCCGGCTCCGCGTGGTGATGCAGGCGAGCGGAACCGCCTCGGTGGGCCTGCTCGAGGTACGCGCGTACTGAAACGATCAGAAACGATCAGAGCACGGCGGCCGGGACCCCTCACTTCCCGGCCGCCGTCGCGGCAGCCTGAACCCCCACCAGTCGCCGATCTTGTGAGGTTGCACCACTCGTGTAACCGCAACGCCACAAGATCGGCGAGAAGGGCGATCGCTAGTGAGTGCGCCGCGAGCAGCGGCTGAGGGTCGGATCTGAGCGAGTTCGATCGTTTCTGCGCGAACGGGCATTGACGTGTCTTGTTGTGAGCGATTTACTCCCGTAACGAGATCGTCACCCGGTGCTCGACCGTAGGGGAGTCGCGACGTGCGGATCAGACAGTGGACGGCAGGCTGCGCCGCGATGGTGGCCGGCCTCGCCTGGGGACTGACGGCGACACCGGCCACGGCGGCCGAGGAGACGGTCGACGTCGTCGTGGACGGGCGGGATGTGCGCAAGGACAGCGTGCACGGGCTCCCGTACAAAGGCCTCGGTCTGATCAGTGCCAACAGTACGAGCAACCTGCTGATGGACTACAAGGCCGAGCACCCCGGCCGGTACTGGGAGCTCATCGGCGTGCTGTTCGGCGGGCCGCACCCGCTGATCAACCACGTCAAGATGGAGATGGGCTCGGACACCAACAACTCGACCGGCGCGGACGCGGCCACCATGCGGACGGCCGACGAGCTCGCCGACGCCTCCCGGTCGCCCGGCTTCCAGCTGGCCGCCGACGCCAAGACGGTCAATCCGAAGCTCAAGGTGTCGATCCTGCGCTGGACGATGCCCTACTGGGTGCAGCAGGCATGGAGCGCCGGGACCGGCCGCGACGAGATGTACCGGTGGTACAAGGAGACGATTCTCGACGCGTACGAGAAGTACGGCTACATGGTCGACTACGTCAATCCGGACACCAACGAGACCACCAACCCGGACCTCGCGTTCATCAGGTACTACAAGAACGCCCTGGTCACGGACACCGACTTCGCCGATCCGCGGTACGGCATCCCGGCTGATGAGCAGGCGGCGGTCGCGGAGGCGTACCAGAAGATCAAGATCGTCGCCTCGGACGAGAACCAGACGAAGAACATCGGCCCGGCGTTGCTCGACGACCCGGCCCTGTTCGGGATCGTCGACGCTGTCGGGTACCACTACAACACCGACGACCGCTACGACGGCGCCGTCACCAGCAACACGTACGAGCCGTACACCAAGCTTGCGACCGTCCGCGACAAGGAGGTCTGGTACAGCGAGGGCGTCGGCTCGTTCGGCTTCACCGACTATCGCGTGAACAACAACGAGGGGCCGGGCGGCGCGAGCACCGGCATCGGAGGTCTGCAGAGTGCCCTCGACCTGGCCAACCGCAGCGTCAAGGGCTACCACCGGTCCAAGCGGACCCACTACGTCTTCCAGCCGGCGATCGGCTCGTTCTACGAGGGTGCGCAGTACAGCCACAAGGAGCTGCTCAGCGCACGCGACCCGTGGTCCGGCCACATCCACTACGACGCGGCGATCTACGTGATGCGGCACTTCACACAGTTCGCCGAGACCGGCTGGGAGAACGACACCAACACGGCCGGCATCTGGCGGACCGTGCCCGAGGCCAGTTACAGCGGCGTGCTCGGCACCGAGAACCTCGACGGCTCCAACGGTGCCGCCAGCTACCTGACGCTCGCCGACCCGGACCGGCGCGACTTCTCCACGGTCGCGGTCAACGACAGCGATCTCGTCAAGACCTACCGGATCAGGGCCGAGAACATGGACCTCGGCGCGGATCCCACCCTGCGGGTCTGGGAGACCCGGGCCGCCCACCACATGCACCCGGTCGCGTCGCTGCGGGCCGCGGACGACGGCTGGTACACCTACCAGGTGCCGCCGCGGTCGATCGTCACGTTCACCACCCTCGACACCGGCGGAGGGGACAGGCTGCCCGAGTCGGCGCCGCGCACGGTGCTGGACACGGGGGAGAACGTTCTGCACGCCGACGACTTCCACTACCCGGCGAACAGCGCCCGTGGTGACGAGCCGCGCTTCATGGTCGACCAGACGGGCGCCTGGCAGGTCGCCGGCGACCGGCTCTACCAGCTGATGGACCAGTCGATGAAGGACACCGCGGCGTGGAACCGCAACAGTCCCAACACGCTCGTCGGTGACTTCCGCTGGCACAACTACCGGGCGAGCGTCGACGTCTCCTTCCCCGACGCCGCCGGTTCGGCGGGGCTGGGCGTACGCCAGCAGAACGGGATGGCCGCCGACAGCGCTGCCTACCAGATCCGCATCACCAAGGCCGGGGCCTGGACCTTCAGCAAACACGGCACCACGATCGCGACCGGCACCCGGACGGCGGCCGACGGCTACACCCTCGCCGTGGAGGCCGCGGGTGCCACGATCACGGCCTTCGTCGACGGCGCGGCCGTGCACCGGTTCACCGACCCGGCGCCCGAGCTGGCCGGCCGTGTCAACCTCGCGAGCGACTTCCACCGGACCGGTTTCGACAATCTCAAGATCGAGAAGATCAAGGGCTTCTCGCCGTACGCCGAAACGCTGCTCGACAACATGGACGGCACCAACGCCTACACCGGCACATGGAGTCACCGGGCGGCGTCCGGTGACGCCATGGACTGGCATCGGTCCACCTCCACCAGCAGCCAGGCCGGCTCGTCGGTGACGGTGAGGTTCACCGGAACCGGCCTCGACGTGATCGGCGGCAACAACGGCTCCGCCACCCTCGACGTCTCCGTCGACGGCGCGCCGCTGGCCACCGGCGCCGCCACCGGGAGCACCGCCAAGCGACAGGCCACCTACACGCTGCGCGGGCTCACCGACGGCTCGCACACGGCCACGTTCGTCCTCCGGTCCGGCACTCTGGTCCTCGACGCGTTCACCTCGATCTCCGGCAAGGTGGACGGCCCGGTCGACACGAAGCCGATCCGGGAGGCCCTGGCAGCGGCCGGCACACCCGTGGAGGCCGACTGGTCGGCGCAGTCCTGGGCCGTGTTCGCCGCGACCCGCGCGAGGGCGGCAGCGGCGCTCGACGGGCAGCCGGGCCTCGACACGATCGGTGTCGCGCAGCTCACGGCCCGGCTCACCGCGGCGTCCGACAACCTGCGGCCCGCCGACGTCACCGACACGAAACGCGACCTCGGTCTCGTGGGCGCCGTCCTGACCAGCGGAGACCTCCCGGCCACGGTCACCGTCGACGGACACTCCCGCGCTGTCACCTGGACCGCTGCCAGCCGCAACACGGCGCGCGCCGCCTACACGACGGTGACGGTCGAGGGCTGGACCAACGACGCTTACGCCGACGGCCGGAAGCAGGCGTTCACCGCCCGCTACGAGGTCGTGCCACCGTCACTGGTCTACTACATCGACTCGGGACTGGCCGCCGGGCAGAGCTCACCACAGTTCCAGGCGGTCTCGGGTTCGGTCGCCACACTGCTCAACGGCACCGCGGACCAGATCTCGGCGACCGCCGACGCCTGGGGCCTCGTCAACGACGGCATCACCGTCAAGGGCGGCACGGATGCGGCCGACAAGTTCTCCACCGGCCACTGGGCCGGCGGCAACAAGACGATCCGTTACCGGCTGCCGCTGGAACCGGGGAAGTACACGCTGACCGCCGGATTCACCGAGTGGTGGGCGCAGACCCGGCCCATGTCACAGACCGTCACGGTCGGCGGCGCCACGGTCACCGGCACCCCGATCAGTCTCAGCTCGACCAACGCGCGGGCCACCGGCACGGTGTCGTTCACCGTGCCCGCGCCGACGGTGGTCACCTACACGGTGACGAAGACCGGCTCGCAGGACCCGGTCATCAGCTGGCTCGCCGTGGCGCGTACCGGCGACCTCGACCCGGAGACCGTCACGATCACCGGTGCGCACGAGGTGACGCCGGGGGAGCAGGCCACCCTTCAGGCCGCCGTCGCGCCGGAGCACGCCTCCCAGGCGGTCACGTGGCGGTCGTCGGACCAGGCCGTGGCCACGGTCTCCGCCGACGGGGTGGTGACCGGGCTCGGGTACGGCCGGGCCATCATCACCGCGACCCCGGTCGCGGCCCCGGGGCTGTCGGCGTCGCACGAGGTCCTGGTCGTGCCGGCGGCCTGGTCACCGGACGCGGTCTATCCGTCCGGTAACCGGGTACGCCACGACGGCCGTGACTTCGTGGCGCAGTGGTGGACGCGCGGCCAGACACCGGGCGCCTCACCGTGGGGCGCGTGGGCCGAGATCGGCACTCCGGCCGGCTGCGGCCCTCCGGTGTGGACCACGTCGTGGATCTACACCGGCGGGGAGACCGTCCACCACGACGGCCGGCTCTGGCAGGCCAGGTGGTGGACCCGCAATCAAGAGCCCGGCGATGCGTACGGCCCATGGCGCGACCTGGGTGGCTGCTGACACCTCATCGCAGCCACGCGGCCAGCGGAATGCCCTGCTCGCGCAGTGCCGTGGCGATCAGCCCGGCGATCTGCCGGGCACCGGCCGCCTCGAAGTGGGTGTGGTCGGCGCAGAAGAAGGCGCCGACCGCCCCGCTGCCGTAGTCGCCGTTGTTCGGGCACAGCCCCAGGCTGTTGTAGAGGGCCACACTGCGCTGGTGCAGGTCGATCACCGGCACGCTGTTCGCGGTGGCGGCGTTGCGGGTCTCGGTGAGGAATCCGCGGTTGCCGACCGCGGTGCCGCCGCTGCAGGTGATCGCCGCGACCGGGGTCACCAGGACGGGGTTGGCACCGCGAGCCTTGGCGGCCTGCACCATCACACCGAGCAACTGCTGGAAGCGGGCCGACCCGACGTGCCGCGGGCAGGCAGACGTGCCGTCGTTGATGCCGAACTGGATGAACAGGTAGTCCCCGGCCTTCATCCCGGTCGTGGCGTCGAGCATGCTCGTCCAGCGGGAGTGGTAGGTCTCCGGGCTCACGACGCACTCGCCCGCGGTGTTCTTGGTGCTCGTGACGTTGCCCTCGTACAGCCAGGTCTGCACGCTGCGACCGCCGACCGCGCTGTTCTGCACGGTGACAGAGCTGTTGAAGTAGGCGGCGATCTGGCTGCCCCAGCCCACCGGGCAGGTGCTCGCGTTCATCATCGTGGAGTCGCCGGCCATCCAGATCCTCACCTGCCGGGCGGGCGCCGAGGGTGACGCCGGCGGCGTGCTGGGCCCCGTGCAGGGTGTCGGCGACGGGGTGCCGGGCTGTCCCGTGCACAGGGTGCCGTTGAACGTGAACGACGCGGGCACGGGGTTGGTGCCGTTGTGACCGCCGTTGAAGCCGAAACTCACGGTGGCGCCGGTCGCCACCGCGCTGTTGTAGCTCACGCCGGTCGCGGTGGCCGTCGAGCCGCTCACCGCGACGGTGGCGTTCCACGCCTGGGTGACGCTCTGTCCGGGCACCAGCGTCCAGGCGAGGTTCCAGCCGTTGACCGCGTCGCCGAGGTTGGTGATCGCCACCTCGGCGCCGAAGCCGGTGCCCCAGCTGCTCGTGATCCTGTAGTCGACCCGGCAGGCGGGTGCGAGCGCGGCCCGGGCCGTGGCGATGCCGAGGGTGCCGGTCAGCAGCACCCCGGCGAGCGCGGCGGAGAACGCGAGGACGCGGCGGGTTGTCATGACGCGGCGGGTTGTCATGACGCGGCTCCCAGCTTCTCGGTGATGATCGGCGCCAGGCGGGCCGCGATGGCCCGGTGGCCGGTGTCGTTGGGGTGCACGTTGTCACTGAGACCTCCGGCCGGCAGCCAGCCGTCGGTGGGTACGAAGAACGTGTTGCGGTCACCGGCCACGGTCACGGTCTGCACGGCGGCCTGGGTCTGTGCCGCGTACCGCTTGGTGAAGGTCTGCAGGGCCAGGATCACGGCCTGCGGATACTTCGCGCGGATGTCGCGGAGCAGGCCGGTGTAGACGGTCTGGAAGGTGGTCGTGCTCACGCCGTGTCCGACGTCGTTGGTGCCCAGGTTGATGATCACGACGTCGGCCCGGTATCGGGAGAAGTTCCACAGCGCCGAGCCCGCTGTGGTGCTTACCCGCAGGAACCGGTCGGCCATCCCGGTGCAGCCGTCGGCGGCACTGACCAGGCAGGCGCCGCCCTCGGCGATCTGGGTGTGCGCGTGACCGAGCTGTTCGCCGGTCAGCCAGCCGTACGCAGTGAGCGCGTTCTTCGACGAGGTGGTGCCCACGGTGATCGAGTCGCCGACGAACTCCAGCAGCCGCGGCGGCCGGGGCAGGGCGTACGTGGTGGCGCCGCCGTCCAGGACGAGGCCCTGGAACACGGCGTCACCGTGATAGGACCCGGCGACGACCCGGTAGGAGACCCGCAGCGTGTGGTTGCCGGGCCGCAGCGCCGCCGGGGTGAGGCTGACCGTGCCGCTGACGTTGCGGAGATGGACGTCGGCCGCCCCGTCGATGCTGTAGTACAGGTCGATCGTGGAGCGCTGCCGCAGCGCGACCCGGGTGCCGGTGAACCCGGTGGTCAGGTACGCGCCGGCGAACTTCGGCACCACGGCCGCCGGGTTCGTGGTGTCCCACCGGCCCTGGAAGGCGATGTTGGGATCGCTCGGCGACCCGTCACCGGCGGCGGCGTGCGCGGGTGGAGTGCCCAGGCCGAACAGGAGGGCGGCGACCGGGACGACGAACAGGCGGAGCCATCGGGACACGGCACTCTCCTCACGGGCGGGAGCGCTCCCAGGTCGGAGCTGAAACGAATCATCCCCGCAGGATTAGACGAACGTCAATGTCTCAGGATGGTCCGGATCAGGCGGCCAGGGCCCGGGGCCGTGCCAGGGAGCGGGTCAGGGTCTCGGCCGTCATCGGTCGGGCCAGGTGGAAGCCCTGGGCCAGATCGCAGCCGATGTCGCGCAGTGCCGTGAGGGTCTCGGCGTCCTCGATGCCCTCGGCGACCACGGTCAGGCCGAGGTTGTGGCCGAGCTCGACCGTCGAGGCGACCAGGGCCCGGTTGCCGGGGTCCCGGCTCAGGTCCTGCACGAACGACCGGTCGATCTTCAGCTCGTCCAGCGGCAGCAGGCGCAGGTACGTCATCGAGGAGTAGCCGGTGCCGTAGTCGTCGATGGACGTCTTCACGCCCAGGCCGCGGATCCGGTGCAGGGTCTCGATGGCCGTGTTCGGGTCGGACATGATGCTGTGCTCGGTCACCTCGATGCACAGCTGGTCACCGGGCACGCCGGTCTGGCGCAGCAGGGCCGCGAGCCGCTCGGGGAAGCCGGTGTCGAGCAGTGACCGGGTGGAGATGTTGACCGCGACCGGGATGCGGTGGCCCGCGTTCAGCCAGAGGCGGGCCTGCTCCAGCGCCTGTGCCAGCACCTGGTCGGTGAACCGGTGGATCAGAGTCGTGGCCTCCAGCACCGGGATGAACGCGCCCGGCGAGATGGGTCCCTTGGTCGGGTGCTGCCACCGGGCGAGTGCCTCGACGCCGGCGAGTGCGCCGTCGGCCAGGGCGGTCTTGGGCTGGTAGTGCAGGGTGATCTCGTCGCCCGCGTCCAGGGCCCGCCGCAGGTCGCCGAGCAGTCCGAGGCGGGCGTTGCTGTCGTCGGTGGCGCCGACCGTGAACCGGCGGAAGCCCAGACGCTGCTGCTTCGCGATGTTCATGGCGGTGTCGGCGTGCCGTAGCACGGCCGGGGCGTCCTCGCCCGGCCCGGCGGTCGCCACGCCGATGCTGACCTCCAGGTCGACGGTGAAGTCGTCGATGACGAACGGCGCGGCGAAGGCGCCGGTCAGGCGCGCCGCGATGTCCTCGCCGATGGCGGGGTCGGCGTCGCGCAGCAGGACGGCGAACTCGTCGCCACCGAGCCGGGCCACGAAGTCGTGGTCGCGCACCGAGGCGCGCAGCCGCTGGGCCACGTGGGTGAGCAGCCGGTCTCCCATCCGGTGGCCGAGCTGCTCGTTGACGTCGCGGAAGCCGTCCAGGTTGACCACGAGGACGGTCGCCCGGCCCAGTCGCTCCCGGTCCGGCCGGCGGCGGTGGCTGGCGTCCTCGGCGAGCGCGAGTTTCGTACGCCCGGTGAAGGCATTCCGGTTGGGCAGTCCGGTGAGCACGTCGGTGGCGGCGAGCGCCTCGACCTGACGCCGATGCCTCCGCGAGGAGAGTGCGAACAGCAGGAGCACGGCCAGGCTGACCGCGAAGGTCAGCACGCTGCCCCAGAACAGCCGCCCGGACTCGCCCCGGCCGGCGGTCTGTTTGTCCGCGTGATCGCCCAGGTGGTGCTGCTGCTCGGCCAGCACGGTGCTCATGATCTCGCTGATCACCGGCTCGATCGAGTCCTCGAGGACCTCCTCGGCGGCCTCCATGTCGTCCTGGTCGAGGAGCCGCAGGTAGTCGGTGATGCGCGGCCGCAGGTCCCGGTGGGCCCGGACGATCCCCGAGGTGAGCTCCTCGTCCTCGACGTCGACCTCAGCCATGTACGCCATCGCCCGCTGGGCCTGGCTGTAGACGTCGGGCAGCTGCCGGCGCTCCTCGCCGTCCGGCTCGCGCATCGACGCCTGGATCAGCGCCATCTCCCAGCTGACCAGGTAGGCGGCCTGCTGGTAGGCGTCGGTGTTCGCGCTGTCGACGGCGAGCTCGGAGACGATCCCGGCCTGGCGCCAGCTGCCGAACACGGCATAGCCGGACAGGCCAGCGAGCACGACGGCGAGCAGGCCGACCAGCCATCGCGAAGCGGCACGCGCTGACCCCATCATCACCTTCCGGCCGTCGGGCACCGGACATGCTGGTCCGGGTCACGTCCTCATCGGCGCGGTGCGCTGCTCGATTACCCCTGGACGGGTTGCACGACGGGAGCGGGACTCAATACTCTTCAGATGTAGTCAACAAATTGACTACCCCAAGGAGGTACGAATGCACGCGTTTCGTCAGGCGGTCGAGGCCCGGGACAGCGCCGCGATCGAGGCCCTGCTCGCCGACGACGTGGTGTTCACCAGCCCCGTCGCGTTCAAGCCGTACCCCGGCAAGGCCATCACCGCCGCCATCCTGCGCGGCGCCCTGCGGGTCTTCCAGGACTTCCGCTACGTCCGCGAGATCGACGGCGGCCGCGACCACGCGCTGATCTTCGAGGCCACGGTCGGCGGCAAGGCCGTGAACGGCTGCGACTTCCTGCACGTCGACGAGAACGGCTTGATCGACGACATCATGGTGATGGTGCGCCCGCTGTCCGGCGCCAATGCGCTGGCCGAGGCGATGGCCGCCCAGTTCGACCGGATTCAGCGCGAGGCTGTCGAGTCGTCGGTGTAGGTCAGGTGACCAGCATGACCAGCGCGACGACCGTGGCGAAGACGACGATCGTCCAGCGCAGGACGTCGCCCGGCAACCGCCGGGCGACGCGGGCACCCAGGTAACCGCCGACGATGGTGGCCGGGGCCAGGACCGCGACGACGACCCAGTCCACCGGCCCGAAGACGCTGTAGATCAGAACCGTGGTGGTGCCGACGACCGCACTGAAGACGTTCTTCAGGGCACTGATGCGGCGCAGCGGCTCGTCCAGCACGAGTGACAGGAAGGCGATCAGCAGCACACCCATGGCGGCGTTGAAGTAGCCGCCGTACACCCCGCAGCCGAACACCGCCAGCTGCAGCAGCCCGGTCTGCCGGCGAGGACTGTTGTCGCGCGGATGCCCGGCCAGTACCCGTAGCCGGGTCTGCAGCGCCATCATGAGCGCCGCGGCCAGCAGCAGGAACGGCACCACGAGGTCGAAGACCTCCTGCGGCGTGACCAGCAGGATCGCACTGCCGCACAGGGTGCCTGCCACGATCGTGGGCAGGATGGTCAGGATCCGCCGGCCCTGGCCCACAAGGTCCGGCCGGGACCCGGCGGCGCTCGCGGCGTACCCGGGTGCGACGGCCAGCGCGTTGGAGACGTTGGCCACCACACCGGGCAGGCCGAGGCCGACCAGCAGCGGGAACACGATCAGCGACCCGCCACCGGCGATCGCGTTCACCGCGCCCGCCGTCAGGCCGCCACCGACCAGGGCGAGCACCTCCCAGGTGGTCACCGGGTCGATCCTGCCCTACCGGTTCGCCGGCGCGGTCAGGTGGTGCAGAGCAGGCCTTCTGACGGCTCACCCGAGGCGGGTCACCCGGGTCGCGCCCTCGTGCACCTTCAGGTACGGGCTCGACGAATACCCGTTGTCGTCCGCGCTGTTGTAGACGTGCAGGCCGATGTCGCCGAACTCGATCCACAGACCGTCGGCGAGCCAGCCCTTCGCCCGCTCCAGCGGCAGTTCACTGAGGTCCTCGCCGCCGTCGAAGTACGGGGTCTCGACGGCGGCGAAGCCGGTGATGGTCCGCCCCGCGATCACCGCCACCGGCTGCGGCTCCGACGGCCGCCAGGTCCATGCCCCGCCGAGCACCTGTGCCGGCGTCGTCAGGTCCACGGTGTCCCGGGTGAGGGACAGATCGTTCCATCCATCCCAGGCGATCTCCACTTGCGAACCGTCGCTGAGAACGAGCACCAGGGGTCCGATCAGTAACGACCGCTCACGCCGGTGGTCCCAGACGGTCCAGCCCGCCGCCACCGACCGTCCGACCAGTTCCAGCAGAGTCTCCGATCGCGCCGAGAGTCGATCTCCCGCGCCCCGGAAGTCCGACTCCCACCCCGAGTACCTCCGGCTCCACTCCGTCACGCCGAGATCCTATGCGCGCCCGCATCGCCGCCAGATGTCTCGGAGAGCCCAGCCGAGGGGTGATCACGAAGGCGGTGTTGCCGGCCGAGGAGCGGTGGGCCCGGGGCGGGGCCGGTACGCGGTGGCCGGACGTGGCGTATCGACCACCGCGTACCGACCCGGCCTGGATCAGTTCTGCGCCGTGTTCGCCGGTGCTCGCAGTGGTCAACCGCAAGCGCGCCGGTCCCCGCGGCGACAAGGCCGCCCTCCCACGTGCGTGGTGATTTGCGGTGCGCCTGTGGGCGTGGGTCACCACGCGGGAGGGGGCGTGGCCGTGTGTGGTGATTGGTGGTGCGTCTGTGGGCGTGGGTCACCACGCGGGAGGGGGCGTGCCCGCGTGTGGTGATTGGTGGTGCGTCTGTGGGCGTGGGTCACCACGCGAGAGGGGGCGTGCCCGCGTGTGGTGATTCGCGGTCTGCGGGTGGGCGCGCCCCACCACACAACCGGCGTGGTGGGGCCGGGAAATACGGAGCTTCAGCTGGGGAATCCGGCCGAGAACTCTAGAGAGCTTTCGCCGTCGGGGTTCCCGGCCCGTCAGCCGCATTCGTCGGTGGCGCTCGGTCGGCTGGTGGGCCTGGCGTTGCCGTCGTGCGGTCCGAGGATGCCTCGGATCGCCGCCGGGATCGCGGGGGCCGGTTACCGCCGCGGTCCGGTGCTGGACGATCGACTACGGCCGTTTTCGGAGCCGGGCTCCGGGATATCGCTGCCTCCGGCCCGGTAAAGGGTTCACCGCCCACGGCTGGGCGATCAGGCTGTCCGAGGAAGGGGCCACCGGCCACCGCTGGGCGATCAACAGCCCGCGGAAGGGTTCGCCTGCCAGGGCTGGGCGATCACGCAGTCTGGGGAAGGGTTCGCCGGCCACGGCTGGGCGATCAACAGCCCGCGGAAGGGGTTCGCCTGCCACGGCTGGGCGATCAAGCGGCCCGGGACAGGACTGTCCCCACCAACCCCAACCAGACCCTGACCGTAAAAGGTGTCTAGAGATGGTTCGCTGATCAAGCGGCCGCCCGCCGACGAGTTCCCGCACCTCGCCGAGATGGCCCTGCACGCGCTGCGTTCCGGAGACCGCTACGCCGACGCGTTCGGCCCATCCTCGACGGCCTGGACTGGCGGCCGCCGGCCCGCTGGGCGACCACTGCCTCGGACGGTTGCCCTGCCGGAGCGGGGGTAACCCCACGGCCACACGCCCGTTCCGGTCGCCCGTCGAAGGAGACCACGTTGACCGACCAGAAGATCAGCCCCCGTTTCGTGTTCCTCGATCAGTCCCTGGAGCCGATTCAGGTCAGCCCGGACAACTTCATCGACGCCTATCCGACGGCCTCCAACCCCGTCTTCGAGGTGTCGAAGGCGGGCGACACGGCCCGGATTCAGCTGATGGGGCCGGACGCGGGGTATCAGTCGGCTCTCGAGTGGCCGAAGCCGGACTCCGGGCCGGTCGAGCTGGCCCCCGCACTGCTCGAGATCCTCGAAGGCCCCGCGCGGGACGAGCGCGGGGCCGCAACACGTGCACTGGTCGAGGAGATCCGTGGCTTCCTGGACGACCGGCAGGGCAGTAGCGGCCGGGAAGGCAGCGGCAGCGGCGGCGGGGCAGGCGGCAGCGGCCGGGAAGGCCACTGACCCGGTGCCGTCAGCGGCGGGGCTCCCAGCGGAACATCCGGTTCGCGAACGAGACGGCGACGACCACCCAGGCGAACGTGGGCCCCAGCAGGACCAGGGAGTCCGACAGGGCGACCCCGCCGTTCCAGGCGTTGAGCATCAGCTCGGTCGCCGCGCCGCCCGGGAGCAGCCGCTTGACCAGTTCGAGCTCCGCCGTGCCGGTGATGCCGACCCAGCTCGACACGGCGATGACGCCGAGGCTCACCGGTAGCGTGGTGACCTGGGCGTGCTCGGGCGAGTTGGTCACGCCGGCCGTGGCGAGTGCCAGACCGACCATCATGGCCACGGTGGCCAGCACCGCGAGCACCAGCAGTGGCACGTTGTCGGGCCGGCCGGCGACCAGGCCGAAAACGATCAGAATCCCGGTCAGCTGTACGAGAGCGACGACCGTGGCCGGCGTGACGAGCCCGGCCAGGATGCCGGCGTCGCTCTCGGCCGTGGAGCGCAGCCGCTTGAGGAACAGGTTCTGCCGGCGTGAGGCGAGCGTCGTCACGATCGAGGTGTAGAGCCCGAAGGCGCCGACCGTGAACATGATGATCGCCGCGATGTAACCGAAGCTGGCGAGCTGGGCGAACACCTCGTGCCGGTAGACGAAGAACGCGCTGACCGCGACCGGGATGACGAAGCTGGTGACCAGCACCATGCGGTTGCGGAAGATCTGGATGAGCTCGGAACGAGCGATGGCGAGCATGACGGTCCTATCCGAGGGTGGGGACGGGTCAGGATTCGATGGCGCGGAAGACGTCGTCGAGCCGGGTCGGGCCGGCTGACAGGTCGCGCAGTTCGACGGCGTGGTCCTGAGCCCAGGCCAGCAGCAGGTGCAGGTCTTTCTGCAGGTGGAAGGTCTCGACGCGCACCGACCCGTCGGCGGCCGCGGCGACCGGCAGCGGCAGCGCGGGCGCGGTGGCCGACGGTGTGAACGTGATGACGGCGGGCAGGGTCCGGGTCAGCTCGGCGACGGTGCCCTCGCGGTGGAAGACACCCTTGTGCATGAGCCCGATCCGGTCGGCGCGCTGCTGCGCCTCCTCCAGGTAGTGCGTGGTCAGCACTACGGTCGAGCCGTTCTCGCGCAGCCGGTCGACGGCGTCCCACAGGTCGTCGCGGGACTGGATGTCCAGGCCGGTGGTCGGCTCGTCCAGGAAGATCAGCTCGGGCGTGCCGTAGACGGCCGTCGCGAAGTCGAGGCGGCGTTTCTCGCCGCCGGACAGCTGACCGACCAGCGTGCCGGCCCTGTGGTTCAGGCCGACCAGGTCGACGACCCGGTCCACGTCGTCGTCGCGCCGGGTCAGCCCGCCGATCAGGCCGACCGACTCGCGGACGGTGAGGTCGGGGGAGAACCCGCTGTCCTGCAGCATGATGCCCATGCGCGGCCGTACCGCCTTACGGTCGCGGGGACTCTGGCCGAACACCCGGACGGTCCCGGACGTCGGGACCCGGTGCCCCTCGACGGTCTCCAGGGTCGAGGTCTTGCCGGCGCCGTTCGTGCCCAGCAGCGCGTACAGCTCCCCGGGACGAACCTCGAAGGAGAGATCGCGTACGGCGTGGAAGTCGCCGTACTTGAGGTTGAGGCGTTCGACTTCGATGACTGGCGTTGTGGACATGAAACGATGACACCAGCCGCCCCACCCGTACGGTCAGTGTCGCCGTGTCATGAACGGACATGACGTGGTGTCACTACCCGGCACCCCGGTCCGGCCGAATACTGGTGGGGTGAAGGCAAGATCGTTGCGTCTCACCGAGGCGACCCAGGGGCGCCTGCGCCGGCTCAACCTCTACACGGCGTTGCCGCCGATCACGCTGGCGGCGGTGGTCGTGATGGCGGTCGACATACGGTCGTGGTGGCACACGCTCGTGCTGGCGCCGGGCGTGATCGCGGCGCTGGTGGCCTTCGAACGGTGGACGGCGAACGACATCGGCCGGGTGGCCTGGCCCTGTCTGGCGGTCGCGGCCGCGGTGTGGCCGGTCGGAGCCTTCGTGGTGGGGAGTCCCAACGCGTACTGGGGTGTCACCAGCGTCGCCTCGCTGACCCTCCCGCGCCTGACCCGTCATCGGTATGCGGCGGCGGCCGGGCTCCTGGCCTTCGTCGTCGCGGTCGGCGCCGGCCGGCTGCTGATGGAACCCGGCGGCGACGCGTTCGCCAGGTACGTGCTCACCCCGGGCGGCCTCACCCTGACGATCCTGGTGCTCGCCTTCGCCGGGGAGCGGTTCTACGACATCGTGCAGGAACTGGAGGTCTCCAGGGAACGCGAGGCCGAGCTGGCCGTCATCCGGGAACGGGTGCGCTTCGCGAGCGACCTGCACGACATCCAGGGTCACACGCTGCACGTGGTGAAGCTGAAGGCGGCGCTCGCGCGCAAACTCGTGCACAGCGATCCGGGCCGGGCCGAGCAGGAACTCTGCGAGATCCACGACCTGGTGAGCGACACGATAAAACAGACCAAGGAGCTGGCGTACGCGCAGCGCCGGCTGAACCTGTCGGCGGAGCTCGAGAATGCGAAGAACCTGTTCGAAGCGGCCGGGATCCGGGTGCGTATCACGCGTGAATCGGAGGTGGACGCGCGAGTGAGTGAAATGCTCGGTCAGGTGTTACGGGAAACGACGACGAACATCCTGCGGCACGCACAGGGCACGCGGGTGGCCATCACTCTCACAGCATCAGGAATCACGATCGTCAATGACGGTGCCGTGGGCAACGGTCCGCCCGAATTGCGTGGGCTCTCGGCTCTGCGGCAGCGGATGGTGACCGACGGGGGAGAACTGACAGTGACCGCCGAGGACGGAGAATTCACGACGGCCGCGGTGTTCCCCGCGTTCTCGGGCGGTGCGCGATGACGTCCGTCGTGCTGGCCGACGACGAGGCCCTGCTGCGCAAGGCGATGGCCGCCCTGCTGCCGCTCGAGGGGGACATCACCGTGCTGGCCGAGGCGTCGGACGGACGGGAGGCCGTGGAGGCCACGCTGCTCCATCAGCCGGACGTGCTGGTGATCGACCTCGAGATGCCCAACGTGGACGGGCTGGGCGCCGTCGCCGAGATCCGCCGTGCCCGGCCGCGGCAGGTGATACTCATGCTGACCCGGCACGCGCGCCCCGGCGTACTCCGGAAGGCTTTGAAGTCGGGGGTTCAGGGTTTTGTCAGCAAGTCGGCGGAACCCGCCCACATCGCGACCGTCATCGCCACCCTGCACGCGGGCAAGCGCTGGATCGACCCGGACGTCTCGGCGCTAGCCGTCATCGACGACTGCCCGCTGACCGAACGCGAGCTGGACGTGCTGCGGGTCACCGGCGAGGGCTACTCGGTGGCCGACATCGCCGCCCGGCTGCACCTGGCACAGGGGACCGTCCGCAACTACCTGTCCAGCGCCATGCAGAAGACCCAGACCCAGACCCGTCACGAGGCGGCCCGCTACGCCCGTGAGCACGACTGGCTGTGACCGCGGCGTGCCGGATCCGTAGGATTCGCCCATGAGTGCGCTGCGGTCGGTGCGTCCATCAACGTTCGTCGGCGTCGGTGCCGCCCTGGCTCTGGCGGTCGTGGCCCTGCTGCCGCTGCCGGTGGCCGGTGGGCTGCTGACCGCCGCGGTGCTGATCCCCGGCGCGATGACGATGTGGTCCGCCCGCACGGGGACGACGGCCGGACCGCGGTTCCGTGCCCTGCTGCTGGGCGGCGGACTGCTTCTGATCGGCGCCGCCGGGGCTGCCGGTGCGGTGATCACGCTGGCCCAGCCGGCCGTCGGCGTCGACGGGGTTCCGGTGACGGCCCGGCTGTACCTGGTGACTCTCTTCCTGGCCGTCCTCATCATGCTGCCCGCGCTGCTTCGCCCGCAGCAGCATCGTGACCCCCTCGGCAGGCTGCGGGTCTGCCTGGACATCGTCGGTGTCTCCGCGTGCCTGACCCTCCCGCCCTGGGTGCTCATCTTCAGCGACGGCTACCTGCGGGGCGCCTCGTCGATCGCCACCATCGTCGGCGCGACCGCCACCGCCGTCGCCGCCGTTGTCGGCGTGCACTCCATCCGGCATCGGGCCTCGCTGCGGTGGGCCGGCCCGGGCGTCGCCCTGACGCTGATCTGTCTCACCGCCCTGGTCATCGGCGCGGACAACCCGGCCAACCCCAACTCGGCGCTCGCCGTGGTCGCTGCCGGCGCCGCCGTTAACATCGCCGCCTGGGTGATGTGGTGGGGCAGCGTCCGCGTCGACCCGGAGACCGGCCGCCCGGTGCCGGCGGGCACCGAGCCGGCCGCCGGGTTCCCGCTGTTCGCCCTGCCGGTGCTGGGCTCGTCCGTCGCGGTGGCGGCAAGGCTTCTGCACGGCGGCCACCTCGACGCGACCGCGATCGCCCTGGCGGTGATCGCGCTGCTGGCGGTGGCGACCCGCGAGTTCGTCGCCGCCGTCGCCCTGCGCCGCCACGCCGACCTGCTGACCCACCACGGCAGGCGGCTGCGCAGCCTGATGTTCGGCGCGTCGGACGTGGCGATGGTGCTCGACACCGGCCTGGCCGTCTGCTGGCAGTCCTCGGCCGCCGCACGCCACTTCGGCCTGTCCGACCAGGAGGTTCTGGGCCGGTCGATCACCTCGCTGGTCCACCGGGACCAGGCGGCCGCGCTCGACGAGTTCCTCACCGCACGGCTCAACGAGGACCGCACCGAGCTGGACGCCCGATCGGTCACGGCCAGGTTCCGGGACGGCTTCGGGCGGTGGCGCGAGACGGAGTGGACGGTCGGCGGCGCCGACCCCGCCATGCCCGGCCGCAGCCTCGTCCTGCACATCCGTGACGTCACCGACCAGCGGGAACTCGAGCAGGCCCTCCAGCAGGCGTCCCATCAGGACCCGCTGACCGGGCTGGCCAATGTGCGGGGCCTGCGCGGCGCCGGCCCGGGGACAGCCGAGGGGGGCGCGCTGATCGTCCTGGAACTCAGCGGGCTCACCGCGATCACCGACGTGCACGGCACCGAGCGTTCCGAGACGGTGCTCGTCGAGGCGGCCCGCCGGGTACGCACGCGTATCGACGCCACCGACGTCTGTGCCCGCGTCGGCGACGCCCGGTTCGCGGTGCTGACCCGCAGCGGCGCGGTCAGCGCACATCTGCTGGCCAACCAGCTGGTCACCGCCCTGACAGCACCCTACGAGCTGGACGGCGCCAGCGCCCACCTGCTGATCTGGGCCGGGCTGACCGACGCGTGCCCGCAGACCGACACCGACGAGATGTTGCGACGGGCCGCCCTCGGCCTGCGTGTGGCCCGTTCCCAGCCGCCCGGCGGCGTCGAGTGGTACGACGAGACCATCGAGGAGCAGCTGGTACGCCGGTCCGCACTCGAGCAGGACCTGCCGACGGCAATGGACCGCAACCAGCTGGAACTGCTCTTCCAGCCGGTGTTCGAGCTGTCCGGCAGGCGCCCGGTCGGCGTCGAGGCGATGATCAGCTGGCGGCACCCCACGCTGGGCCGCCTCGCCGCCGATGAGCTGCTGGCCCTGGCCGAGGACCTCGGCATGCTCGGTGAGCTGCGGCAATGGGCGTTGCACCGCACGTGCCGGCAGGTCGCCGCGTGGCGCGGGGAGTACCAGCCACTGTGGTTCTCGATCAGCGTGCGCCCGAGCGAGCTCGGGGCGGAACCGTTCGGGGTCGGGCTCGACGAGCTGCTCACCGTCCACCGGATTCCCCGGTCGGCGCTCGTGGTCGAGGTCAGTGAGGACGACCTGCACCAGAGCCCGGAGTCCAGCGAACGACTGGCCGAACATCTGCGGGCGCTGCGGATGAGCGACGTGCGTACGGCGGTGGGGCACTTCGGCGCCGGCCCCACCTCCCTGAGCCGGCTGCGTGTCCTGCCGGTCGACCTGCTGAAGATCGACCGTGGGGTGTTCAGTCAACAGGGCTCCGCCCCGGCGGTCGGCGCGATCATGGACATCGCCGTCACGCTGGGCCGGCGGCTCGGCATGGACGTGATCGCCGACGGCCTGTCCACCGACGACGACGTGGAGACCGTCTACGCCACCGGTTGCCGGTACGGCCAGGGCGACCTGCTGGCCCGCCCGCTGCCGGCCGAGCACCTCGAGGCGCTGCTCGAAAGATCGCGTGAGTGGGATCGGCCAGCGGGACCATAACCTCGGCGCAGTTCAATTGTCACCCGCTGATTCACCCATTCAGATGACCTGAATCAGCATTGAGGTTGACCACTTCATCAGAACGATGCCGGTCCTGATTTCACGCCCTTGCTCTGCAATCCGTCCTCACTAGAGTGAAAATCCCTCCACCCCGGGACAATGCCGCATCACCGAATCCAAGGATGCTCATGCCCGACACTGCATATCTGCTTGCCGTATTCGCGGCACTGATTGCGGTCGCCCTCACCTGCTGGGCCGCCTGGCACCGCGGTGCCGGACCCGGCGAGACGCCATCCGCCCCGGCCGGGACGGACACCGAACTGGCCTCGGCCCGCTCCGAGATCGCCCGGCTCACCGAGCAGCTCAGGGCGACACGGATCCCGGCGGAGCCCGTCCGGGAGCCGGCGGCGCACGACGGCGGCCGGCACGTAGAGATCTTCGTCAACCTGTCCCGGCGGCTGCAGTCGCTGGTGCACCGGGAGATCCAGCTGCTCGATGGGCTGGAGAACGAGGTCGAGGACCCCGACCTGCTCAAGGGCCTCTTCCAGGTCGACCACCTGGCCACCCGGATCCGGCGGCACGCGGAGAACCTCGCGGTGCTGGGCGGTTCGGTGTCACGCCGCCAGTGGAGCCGCCCGGTCGCGCTGACCGAGGTTCTGCGTTCCGCGATCGCCGAGGTCGAGCACTACTCCCGCGTCAAGCTGGTGCCGCCGATCGAGGGCACGCTGCCCGGGCACGCCGTCGCCAGCGTCATCCACCTGATCGCCGAGCTGATCGAGAACGCGACGATGTTCGCGCCGCCGCAGACCCAGGTCCTGCTCCGCGTCCAGCAGGTCACCTCCGGGGTGGCGATCGAGGTCGAGGACCGCGGGCTCGGCATGCAGCGCGCCGATCTGGACCGGGTCAACCAGCTCCTGCTCGACTCCGCGAGCACCGACCTCGACGAGTTGCTGCGCGACGGCCGGATCGGGCTCTACGTGGTGTCCGTGATCGCCCGGCAGCACGGGATTGTCGTACAGCTGCAGCCCAACATCTTCGGCGGCATCCAGGCCGTGATCATCCTGCCGCGGCTGCTGATCGGCGCGGCCGCCGAACCAGAACGGGAACCGGAGCGGGAACCAGAGACCACCCCGCGACCCCGGGAACGACTTCCGCTCCAGAAGCGCGTTCCGCTGCAACACCGGATCACGGTCACGGAGCCCTCGTTGCCCGTGGCCGAGGACACCATCGAGGTCGTCCCGAACGCGAAACCGTCGCCGCGGCCCCCGCTCCCGCGTCGCCGCAGCCAGACCCACATGGCCCCGCAACTGCAGCTCGGCCCGCCGCGCACGGCCCCGGATCCCGCTCCCGAGCACGATCCGGGCCTGATGGCGTCGTTCATGAACGGCGTCTCGCAGGGCGAGTCGGGCATGCCCGGCCCCGGAAGTCATGGCTGAACCGCCCCGTCCCCAGGAAGGCCCGGCTCACATGTCAAGCACCGACATCGCACGTACGTCCCAGGATCTCGTCTGGCTCCTGTCCGGCCTGATCGACCGCGTCCCCGGTACGAGGAGCGCGCTGCTGCTGTCCTCCGACGGGCTGCGCAAGGCCGCCCACGGACTCGACGACGACGGCGCGGACCATCTCGCCGCCGTCGCGTCCGGGATGTTCTCGCTGGCCCGCAGCGCCGGCACCAGGTTCGGAGGCACCGACGGCGTCCGGCAGGTGGTGGCCGAACTCGACGACGCCCTGCTGTTCGTCTCGGCTGCCGGATCCGGGGCGGTGCTCGCGGTCATCGCGGGCAAGACCGCCGACCCGGGGGTTCTCGGCTACGAGATGGCCCAGATGGTCAAGAGCGTCCGGCCGTACCTGTCGACGCCCGCGCGGCACGAGACCGAGCTCCCGGGCGTGCACGGCCGGTGACTTCGCTCGGCACCGAACATGATCACTGGTTCGACGACGCCGCGGGACGGCTCATCCGGCCGTACACGGTGAGCAACGGCCGGACCGAGCCGACCCTCAGGATGGAGCTGCTGTCGATGGTGATCGCCACCGGCCGCCGCCCGCCCGGCCAGCTCGGACCGGAGCACGCCCAGGCACTCGGGCTCTGCGGCACGGTCACCACGGTCGCCGAGGTCGCGGCGAGACTGCGGCTGCCCGCGGTGGTGGCCAAGATCCTGCTGTCGGATCTCGTGGACTGGGGCGTGGTGGACACCCGAGCACCCGACCCGATCGCCGATTCCTCGAACCCCGCGGTACTGGAGACCATCCTCAATGCCCTTCAACGACGACTCTGACGGGTTCCCGTCCGCGCTCAAGCTCCTGATAGCGGGCGGGTTCGGCGTCGGAAAGACGACCTTCGTCGGTACGGTCAGCGAGATCGAGCCGCTGCACACCGAGGAGCTGCTCACCACGGCGAGTGTCGGCACCGACCGGCTGACCGGGGTGGAGCGCAAGTCGACGACCACGGTCGCGATGGACTTCGGCCGGATCACGATCAGCGGCCGTCACGTGCTCTACCTGTTCGGAACGCCCGGGCAGGAGCGCTTCTGGTTCATGTGGGACGAACTGTCCAACGGGGCCATGGGCGCCGTGGTGCTCGCCGACACCCGCCGGCTGGAGGACTGCTTCCCGGCGGTCGACTTCTTCGAGTCCCGGGGCATCGGGTTCCTGGTCGCGGTCAACGAGTTCGACACCACATGCCGGTACCAGACGGACGACCTGCGTGATGCCCTCGACCTCAAGCCGGACATCCCGATAGTGCTCTGCGACGCACGGGACCGGCGATCGGCCACCGGCGTGCTCATCAATCTGATGCGACACCTCCTCACCTCACGAGCGCAACGATGACCGAAATGGAGCCCCCGGCATGCTCTACGACGTTTCCGGACACCATCGGCTGACCCCGGTCGACACGGAGGTACCCGACCGCTTACGCCGCCTGCGTGAGCTCGGCCTGGGCAGCGGCCCGGATCAGCGGCTCGACGAGTTCGCGCGCCGGACCGGCGAGATCACGAAGGCGCCCCTCGCGATGGTCAACTTCATCCACGAGGACCGGCAGTACCTCGGCGGCCTCTACACCGGCGCGACGGTTCCGGCCGCGCTGCGCCTCGGCCTGGCAGGGCGTACGTTCACGCGCGAGCACGGGTACTGCCCGCACGTCGTCGTCCGGCGCAAGGCGCTGGTGCTCGACGATGTCTGCGACTACCCCCGATTCGCCGGCAACCCGGTGGTCGACGAGATCGGCATCCGCTCGTACCTCGGCGCGCCACTCATCGACCGGACCGGCGTCGCACTAGGCACAGTCTGCGTCGTCGACGTCGAACCGCGACCGTGGGGCCGACCGGGCCTGGACACCATCAAGACGCTGGCCGCGGAACTGATCGCGCAGATCCACGCCCGGGAGGGGAGCTGGTCTGTCACTGAGGGTAGCTGAGTGACCCCGTTGAGGAACCGTGGCTATCAATGTAGGGTTCGGTCGGAATCTGACGAACTAACACTGATGGACTTAATCCGTCTCGTGCGATGGGTCGGAAGTCCACACAGGGAGCTTGTCATGGACACCGACCGGCCGAAGACCTCACCGACGGCGCGGATGCTGGCTTTCCTGCGTGAGTACGCTCAGAACTTCCTCAACTCCCGGCTGATGGACGAACGCCGTTCGCTGCCCCCGGCGGCGGTCTCGGACTTCGCCGAGGCCGGCCTGCTGGGACTGCAGGTGCCCCGGGAGTACGGCGGGCAGGCGCTGTCGCACGCCGACATGAACACGGTGTTCACCCAGCTCGGCGCGATCGACGCCAACCTCGGCGTCTTCTGCGGGGTGCACAACACCCTGGGCCTCGCGCCGATCATGCATTCCGCCTCCGAGCAGGTCAAACGTGACGTGCTGCCCCGCCTCGTCACGGGGCGGGCGCTGACCACCAGTGCGATCAGCGAGCCGGGGATCGGCTCCCACCTCCGTGCCATGAGCACCAGCGCCACCATGCACCCGGACGGCTCCTACACGATCAACGGCGCCAAGAAGTGGATCTCCCTGGGTGGGGACGCCCGATACGTCAACGTCTTCGCCCGGCTCCGGGACGAGAGTGGCCGGCGTCTGGGCATCACCGCCTTCCTGGTGGACAACCGCACCCCCGGCTTCGGGATCGGACCGGAGATGCTGACCCTGGGCCTGCGCGCGGTGCCGCAGTACGACCTGACGTTCCGTGACATGCGGGTGCCCGGATCCGCTCTGCTGGGAGCGGAAGGGGGCGGACTCGTCACGGCCAAGGCGGCGTTCATGGGCGGGCGTGTGGTGCTCGCCGCGATGGCGACCGGGGCGGCGATGCGTTCGCTCGAGCTGGCCCAGCGGTTCACCAGGGGACGCGAGGTGGCCACCGGCCCACTCGCCGAGAACGGCCGGATCCGGGAGGTGCTGGCCGAGGCGGGCGCCGGCATCCTCGCCGTGCAGACGCTGATCTCACGGATCGCGGCATGGCGCGACGCGGGCGAGGACGTACCCGAGGCCTGGTATTTCTGCGCCAAGATCCTCGGCTGCGAACTCGGCTGGAGTGCCATCGACACGGCCCTTCAGGTGCTGGCCGCCCGGGGCTTCCTCGACACCAGCACCGTCGGCCAGCACTTCCGCGACTACCGGCTGTTCCGGATCTTCGAGGGCTCCACCGAGGCGATCTCGGTCTACCTGGGCAGTACGTTCATCCGGAACCCCGGCGAGTTCACGCGACTGATAGACCGGGCCGGGCCGGCCGCACCGGTGCTCAAGCTCGTCGACCAGGTCGAGCAGGTCGGCGCCAACCCGCCCGACGACGCCGCCGCCCAGCACGTCCACGCCGCCGTCGTCGGCGAACTCGCGTGCTGGGCCCTGCTCACGATGGTCACGAGCGAGGTCGAGCACCGGTCGGCGATGCATGGCTACACCGCCATGTGGGCCGAGGACCAGCTGCGGCAGCGGCTTCGTAACGCGCTGCGGGCCCCGCGCCGCCACCTGCCCGGCATGGCCGAGTTCGCCGACCACGTCGCCGGCTACGCCGACCTCATCGGTGACGTCGACCAGCGACGCTGGCCCGGCGAGGAGTGGCGCACCGATCCGCTGCTGCGATGAGCAACCCCACGCCGGTGCGGACGGTTGGGTCACCAGGCGCGAAGACGTGTTCGTCCGGCCCTGACCGGCACCGGATCTCCTGGGCCAGTTCGCGCCGCAGATCACCACGCGAGCCGTGACGCCCGGCTGTGTGGTGACCTGCGCCCACAGGCGCGCCGCAGATCACCACGCGAGCCGTGACGCCCGGCTGTGTGGTGACCTGCACCCACATACGCGCCGCAGATCACCACGCGGCCGGGGCGATGACCGCAGCTCAGGACAGCATGTCGGGGTGGGACGTCGCGTACTCGGCCAGGACCCGGGCGTGGTTGTCGGTGGCGTCGCGCACGCTGTGGAGCAGGGTGACCGTCCCGTGGTCGGTCAGCCGCTGCCGGAGCGCGGCGACCGCCTCCGGGTTGGCGTCGAGCTCGGCCCGATAGCGCCGGCTGAACTCGGCGAACTCGTCGGGGTGTGCGTGGAACCACTGGCGCAGCCCGGTGCTCGGAGCGGCGTCCTTGGCCCACTCGTCGAGCGCGGCCCGCTCCTTGGAGACGCCACGCGGCCAGAGCCGGTCCACCAGGATCCGGTACCCGTCGGCCGGGTCGGCGTCGTCGTGGACCCGCTTCACCTGGAACGCCATGACCGCATGTTAACGGGCGCTTCCCCGGCCACGAGTGGTCATGGCCGGGGAAGCGGACGCGTCAGGGAACGCGGATCTCGGTGACGGGGGAGAGCTCGCCGTCACCGGCCCGGTAGGCGACGACCTGGTAGGTGCCGGAGAGAGCCGCAGGTGCCGTCCACTGCTCGGTGGTCGCGCCGGTGACCAGGCCCATCCGGTCGATCAGGTGCGATTCGCCGGTGACGGTCTTCTCGACCATGAGGAACGCCTGGACGCTGACCGTGCCGGCCGGCGCCACCGCGGAGTACGAGCTGGTCATCCAGCCGGTGGCGCCGTCGACGGTGGCGACATTGGCGCTGCCGAGGCGGCTGACCTTGCCGGTGGCGTCGGTGAAGGCCAGACCGGCCCGGACCTGACGGCCGGCGCCGAGCGCCTGGAAGCTCGCGACCGACGTGTACGTGGTGCCGGCCGTGGCCGCCACCGCGCTGCTCGACGTGCTGATCTGCCCGTCCTTCAGGGCGGTGAGCTGCAACGATCCGGGGCCCGTGGTCACCTTGGCGACCTTGCTGGACGATCCGGTGACGGTCCACGCGGTGTCCGCGCCGATCAGGTTGCCGGGGATCACGGCGCTGCCGACCGGCAGATCCGCGACCTGCAGGCCGTTGCGGTACACCCGGTACCCGGCGACCGGGTTGGTGGTGACGTAGGACTCCTGCCAGGTCAGGTTCGACCCGGCGGCGGTGAGGCCAGTCGGCGCCTCGGGGGCCAGGGCGACGGTACGCAGCGGTCCGCCGATCACGCCGGTGGAGGTGTTGCCGCCGGCCGACACGTACATCGGCTTCGTGGTCGTCTTGCGGGCGCCGAGGTGCACACCGAACCAGGTCGTGGGTTGCGCCTGGTCGTCGATGACGGTGTTGTCCCGGATGACGTCGTTGCTGCCGACCGACAGGCCGATGCCGCTGGTGTCGAAGAACCCGGCGCCGGTGTTGTACGACGCCGATCCGCCCGTGCCGGCGTTGACGACGCGGTTGCCGGTGATGGTGTCCGGGCTGCTCTTGGCGGCCGTGCTGCCGTACACCAGGATGCCCGACTGCCTCGGACGTTCGATCACGTTGTCGCGGATGACGTTGGCGCCGCCGGGCCGGACGACATGATCGGTCGTGCTGGTGCTGAAGGTGTCCCAGCCGCCGACCGTGCCCGCGGTGCCGTCCGCGTCGAGGTAGTCGTCGTACGCGACGGCGATGCCGACGGTGTACGAGTCACGGATCGTGTTGCCGGCGACGAGGATGCCGCGCGGCTCGGTGACGTCGCGGTTGGCCCCGGAGTGCGCGTAGTCGGAGTTCGACTTGAGCACGATGTGCGAACCCTGCAGGTGGTTGCCGGTGGCCGATCCACCGTAGACGGCCTCGAAGTACATGTTGCCGTACTCGGGGACGCCGCGGGCCGCCGCGACGGCAGGGCTGGTGATCACCACATTGTTTCGGACCGTGGTGTCCTTGGCGTTGGTGAAGTCGAAGGCGTTGCCGTTGATCGTGGCGTCGTACTGGTTGTCCTCGATCACGGTGTCGGTGTTGCGCCCGCCGCCGCCGATGTTGTCCTCGCCGTCGGACTCGGCGCCGCCGCGGTTGTCGAACCGATTGTCGACGACCCGTACGCCGGTGGTCTCGTTGACCCACATCTTGAAGTACTCGAAGTTGGTGAAACGCACCTGCTGGACGGTCCAGCGGTCGCCCGCCGAGATGCCGCCGCCGGTGTTGCCGTGCGCGCCGAGCGCGTCCTTGAAGTCGCACGCCTGGCCGGGCCGGCCGGGCATGGTGGCGTCGTCGAAGGCCCCGGCGCCGGTACGGCAGTTGCCGTTGACGGTCAGGTCGGCGACCAGGTTGGTACTGCCGGCCTGTTTGGCGCCGTCCGGCAGGATCAGGTAGCTGTACGAGAAGTTGCGCCAGTTGAGGGTCGGGTCCATCAGGATCGTGGTGGCCCCGATGCCCGCGCCGCGCAGGTTGACGTTCGGCGGCAGCTTCAGTCCGCGCGTGACCCGGTAGGTACCGCTCGTCAGCAGCACCGTGGCGGTCCTGGCGGGTGTGACCACGGTGACGCCGTCAGCCGCCATCACGGCCGGGACGGTCCGGCCCGCGGCCGTGGCGATCGCCTGGGTGAGCGCGGCGTGGTCGTCGAGGGTGCCACCGCGCGGGGCGGGCGCGAGCACGCAGTTCGCGTCGGCCGCACAGTCGGCGGCCGTGAGCGCGGTGAATCCGCGGGTCGACGCCAGCGAGTATGCCGGAGCTTCGGCCGCGCCGGCGGCGGAGGCGGGGAGGGCTGTGCCGGCGAGGACAGCAGAAAGGCATGCGGTCGTCGTAGCGATACGGCGAGGGGACAGGCGCATTCACGATCCGTACTGTGAGGGGGATGAGTTGCGAAAAATTACTGTAAATCGCACATCCCCGGCCTGCCTCAGCCGTTCAGTGGCTGCTCCGGCGCGGACAGACGGATACCCACACCACGGACGGTGTGCAGGTAGCGGGGCTGCGCGGCCCGCTCGCCGAGCTTGCGCCGCAGCCAGGTCACGTGCACGTCGACGGTCTCCATCGATCGGCTCTCGGTGGGCCACACGTCGGTCAGCAGCTGCCGCCGGGTGACCACCTTTCCGGCCCTCTCCATCAGGTACGCGAGCAGGTCGAACTCGAGCCGCGACAGCTGCAGGGGAGTCCCGTCGAGCGAGGCCGTGCGCGCCATCGGGTCGAGCGTGAGCCCGCCGACGGTCAGCCCGGCCGGCGCACCGCCGCGGCCCCGGCGCAGCATGGCCGCGATCCGCGCCTCGATCTGCTCGGCGGAGTACGGCTTGACCACGTAGTCGTCGGCCCCGGCCCGCAGCAGCCGGATCATCTCGCTCTCCGCCTCCCGGGCGGTCGCCACCACGATCGGCACGTGCGAGGTGGCCCGGATCCGGCTCAGCACGGCCGCGCCGTCGAGATCGGGAAGTCCCAGGTCGAGCACCACGATGTCCGGCGGGCGCGCGGCCACCTCACGCAGCCCGTCGAGGGCCGTGGCACACAGACGGACCTCGTGGCCGGTAGCGGTGAGTAATCGGCCGATTGCGTCACGGACGTCGACGTCGTCCTCGATCACCAGGACATTGGGCATTGCGTCAGCGTATCGGTGATGCATGATGTGCCGATGCGCCGGAGCTGGAGATATCTCGCTGGATGGCTCGCTGTGACGGTCACGGCGGTCACCGTCTCCTGGTTCGGGGTGCGGCTCGGTGTGGCTCCCGCGCTCACCGACGAGCCGCCCGTGGCGATCGACGTCAACCGGCGCTACACCGAGATCCGCTTCGGGCTCGACGAGACCCTCCCGCCCACCACGGCGCCACCGAGCCCTTCGGCGAGCCCGTCCAAGGCCAGACCTTCGAAAAGACCCGCCCCCAGTCGTACGGCCGGTCGACCGTCCGCCACGCCCACGACCGCCGCACCGGCCAGCGTGGCGCCGAGCCCGTCACCCACCCAGGACAACCGGCCGCGGTATCGGGTGACCGCCGACGGCGGGGCGATCATCGTGGCCTACTCGTCGACCCGGGTGGACATCGTCGACGCCGAGCCGCGGTCCGGATATGTGGCCTCCGCGGCTCGGCGCAGTGACACGGCGATCGTGGCGCGACTGACCGGGCCGGGTCACACGTCGGTCATCACCGCCTACTGGAGCGGCGGCCCGGCGGCGCAGGTCATCGAGGACTACGGATTCTGACACCACCCAGCGCATCGACCGGCGTCGGCATGTCGTTACCGGGCCGATAGCAATCCTTCCGGTGCCCTTAAGGCAAGCGCGGCGAGACTCCCACGGCACACAGAGATCGACAACAGCCTTGGAAGGATCGTCAGTGAGGCGTTCCCGCAGCAGAAGGGCGCTGCGCGTCACCGCGTTGAGCAGCGCCACACTGGTCATGCTCGGCCTGGGCGCGGCGTACACCGCCGGCTACTCGGGTGTCGGCGAGATCCCGGAGCCCGACTTCTCCGACGGCGGGGCGGTCAGCTCCGCGGCCGCCGCCGACCAGTACGTGACCGGCACGTCCACGGGGTTCGTCAAGGACCCGGACGCCAAGTACACCCGCCAGTCGGTGACCACCACGGCACGCGGCCTCAACTACGTCAGTTACTCGCGTACGTACAAGAATCTTCCGGTTTTCGTCGGCGGCGACGTGGTCGTGGTGACCGACGGCAAGGGCACCGTGAAGAGTGGCACCACCAGCGGTGACGTCGAGGTGGCGACCACCCCGAAGGTCACCGCCGCCAAGGCGGAGAAGGTCTCGCTGCTGATCCACCCGGGCGACGTCGCCGGAGAACCGAAACTGGGCGTCATCGCGAGCGACGGCAGGGACCGCCTGGTGTGGGAGGTCGTCATCGAGAGCGAGCCGGGCGCCGAGGCGAGCCGGGCGCACGCCTACGTCGACGCGCGGACCGGGAAATACGCGGGATCGTGGGACGAGATCACCGGTGGCACCGGGCAGGGCCACTACGGCGGTCAGGTCACCATCGGCACCACGGCCGGGTCCGGCGGGTTCGAGATGCGCGACCCGTCGCGCGGCGGCATGCGGACGCTCAACGACCGTACCGGCCAGATCCTCACCGACGCCGACGACAAGTGGGGCAACGGCACCGGCAGCGACCTGACGACCGGCGGCGTCGACACCCAGTACGCCGGCGGCGTCATGTGGGACATGCTCAAGGCGAAGTTCAACCGCAACGGCATCGACGGCAAGGGCGGCACCGCCTCCATGTTCGTCGGCCTGACCGACGTCAACGCTTTCTACAGCTGCGCCGGTACGGGCGACGCGAACCGTGACCAGACGAAGTACGGCCGGACCAGCGACGGCGCACGGCAGGTCAACTCGGTCGACGTCGTCGCCCACGAGCTCGGTCACGGCGTCTTCTGCCACACCCCCGGCGGCAGCCGCGGCACCACCAACGAGACCGGTGGCCTGAACGAGGCGACCGGCGATATCTTCGGCACCCTGGCCGAGCACTTCGCCGCGAACCCGAACGACCCGGCCGACTTCCTGGTCGGCGAGGAGGTCAACCTCTCCGGCCGCGGCCCGATCCGCAACATGCACACCCCGTCGGCCGTCGGCGACCCGAACTGCTTCTCCTCGGCGATCCCGACCACCGAGGTGCACTCGGCCGCCGGGCCGCTCAACCACTGGTTCTACCTGGCCAGCGAGGGTTCCGCCCCGGCCGGCAAGCCGGCCAGCGCCACCTGCAACGGCACCAAGGTCACCGGCATCGGCCTGTGGCCGGCCGGCGAGATCTTCTACCACGCGCTGCTGCGCAAGACCTCCGGCTGGACGTACACCAAGGCCCGCAAGGCGACCCTGGAGGCGGCCCGCGAGCTGCACCCGGGCAGCTGCACCGAGTTCAACGTGATCAAGGCCGCCTGGGACGCCGTGAGCGTGCCCTCCTCCGGCGACCCGACCTGCACGGTGACCGCGCCGCAGCCGACGCCCACGATCACCACCCCGGCGCCGCCGACCTCGCCGACGCCGTCCGCCCCGGCCGGTTCACCGAGCCCGACCGCGCCCAGCACCACGACCGCTCCGACCACTCCGGTGGCGAGCGTCGACATCGACGCCGCCGCCCTGCGCTCCGACCTCGGCGAGTTCGCCCGGATCGCGCAGGCCAACAACGGCAACCGGGCGCACGGCACCACCGGTTACAAGGCTTCGCTCGACCACCTCAAGCAGCGCCTGGACGCGGCCGGTTACACCACTCGCGTCCAGCAGTTCACCCACGCCGGCAGGACGGGTTACAACCTGATCGCCGATCTGCCCGGGCGTGGCGACCCGAACCGGGTCGTCATGCTCGGGGCGCACCTGGACAGTGTCAACCAGGGCCCCGGAATGAACGACAACGCGACCGGCTCGGCCGGGATCCTCGAGGTCGCCCTCGCCTACGCCGCGTCCGGCGCGCAGGGTGACAAGGGCATCCGGTTCGGCTGGTGGGGCGCCGAGGAGGCCGGTCTGATCGGCTCCAAGGCCTACGTCGCCTCGCTCAGCAGCGCCGAGCGCGCGAAGGTCACCGCATACCTCAACTTCGACATGATCGGATCACCCAATCCGGGTTATTTCCTCTATGGCGACGACACCCGGGGTACGGCCATAGCCGCGGCGCTGAAGGCCGGATTCGCGGCCGAGGGCATCCAGCCGGAGAGCACCGACCTCAACGGCCGCTCCGACCACGCCTCGTTCATGGCGGCCGGCATCCCGACCGGCGGCACCGCCACCCTGAGCCTGGCCCCGTCGATGAGCCAGGCGCAGGCCGCCAAGTGGGACGGCGAGGCCGGCAAGCCGTTCGACCCCTGCTACCACAAGGCCTGTGACGGCGCGGCCAACGTCGACCACGACGCCCTCGACACGCACGCCGACGTGGCCGCGCACGCCGCGTGGGCCCTGACCGGGGTGAAGGCCCCCGCCGGGCCGGCGTCCACCCGGGTCGAGAACGGCGCCGACTTCGCGATCAAGGACCGCTCCGCGATCGAGTCGCCGATCACCGTCCAGCGCTCCGGCCAGGCGCCGGCCGCGCTCAAGGTCGAGGCCACCATCCGGCACGGCTTCCGCGGTGACCTCGAGATCCACCTGATCGCCCCGGACGGCACCGCGTACCAGCTCAAGAAGTCCAGCCGGTTCGACAGCGCCGACGACGTCAAGCTCAGCCAGACCGTCGACGTGTCCGCCGAGCAGGCCTCCGGCACCTGGAAGCTGCGGGTCCGTGACCTCTACACCGGGGACACCGGAACGCTCGACACCTGGGCGCTGACCTTCTGAGGGGGCACCTGCCGGGCGGGCTCCCTTGGTGGAGCCCGCCCGGCACGGCTATGGTCGGCGGTCCCATGAGACGCAGCTACGTTCTGGTCGCCCTCGCCGTCACCACGCTGGTGGCGCTGGCGTTCGTGATCCCGCTGGCCCTGCTGGTGCACAGCGCCGTGCAGGACCGTGCGATGCGCGAGGCAGAACGCCAGGCGCTCGGCCTCTCCGCCGTCGTGGTGGTCGCCGACGACCGCGAACTGGTCCTCAACTCGATCATGAGCACCCGGGCCGGCCAGCACGGCGAGCTCGCCGCCCACCTGCCCGCGCTCGGCACCGTCGGCGTGAGCCGGGCGCCCGGGGACGCGGTCGAGCGGGTACGGCAGCGGCAGACCGCCGGCACGATCGGCATCGACGGCGGCCGGGTCTACCTGCGGCCGGTCGCGCTGCCGCAGGACCTGATCGCCGTCATCGAGGTGTTCGTGCCGGCCACCTCGCTGACCGCCGGCGTCGGCACGGCGGTGCTGGTCCTGGTGGCCGAGGCGATCGTGCTGGTCGGGCTCTGCATGTTCCTCGCCGACCGGCTGGCCGCCCGGATCGTACGCTCGATCCGTGATCTTGCCCGGACCGCGACGAGTCTCGGTGGCGGGCAGCTGCACGCCCGCGTCCGGCCCAGCGGCCCCCGCGAGATCGAGGAGGTCGGCACCGCCCTCAACCTGCTGGCCGACCGGTTCCTGGAGCTGCTCGCCAAGGAACGGGCCCTGGCCGCGAACCTGTCCCACCGGCTGCGCGTGCCGCTGACCGCGCTGCGGCTCAACACCGACGCCCTGCCGCCCGGCGACGACCGGGACCGTCAGCTGCGCGTGGTCGACCGCCTGGAACACGAGATCAGCGCGGTGATCAGCGAGGCGAGCCGTCCGCTGGCCGCCCGGCCCCGCCTGCACTGCGACCTCGGCGCGGTCGTCGCCGACCGTACCGGGTTCTGGGGCGCCCTCGCCGAGGACCAGGGCAGGCCGTGGCAGGCCGACCCGCCACCGGACGGGATCATCGTCCCGGCCGCCTGGTCTCGGGTCACCGAGGCCCTCGACGTGCTGCTCGGCAACGTCTTCCTCCACACGGGCGAGGACGCCGCCTGCCGGGTCACCGTCACCCGCGACGCGGGGTCCGCGACCGTGATCGTCGACGACGCCGGGCCCGGTTTCGCCGACCCCGAGGCGGCGCTGGCCCGCGGGGTGAGCAACGCCGACTCCACCGGCCTCGGCCTGGACATCGCCCAGCGGCTCGCCGCCGACACCGGTGGCGCGTTCACGGTGAGCCGTAACGAATGGGGCGGCGCACGGGTCGGCCTCACCCTCGGTGTCGTCTCCGACGACACTCCGCCAATGACGTCACCGGGCCGCCGCTGGTGGCGACGTCTCGGCGGCTCCCACGCGCGCTCTTGACACCTATCTATGTGAGCGATAACACTCCTGGCAATCATTCCGCCCCCGAGGAGTGCACCCATGCCCCTGTCCCCAACCGGCCGTAGAACGGTCGCCCGGGCCGCGACGGTCGTGCTCGCCGCCGCCGTGGTTACCGCTCACAACGCGCAGCCGGCAAACGCGGCCGAGATCCCCACCGGTGCTCGGTCGCTGCAATCGGTCAACGTCTCCGGCTCCTACCTGCGGCACGCCGACTATCTCGGCGGCATCGCGGCGGTCACGTCGAGCAGCTCGGCCCAGGTCAAGAGCGACGCCACCTTCACCGTCACGCCCGGCCTCGCCGGTGGCGCCGGATGCGTGTCGTTCCAGGCCGCCAACGGCATGTGGCTGCGGCACCGCGACTACCGGGTCCGGCTCGAGACCAACGCCGGCACCGCGACATTCCTGGCCGACGCCACCTTCTGCGTCCGCGACGGCTCGGTCAGCGGATCCGTACGCCTGGAGTCGTTCAACTACCCCGGACGGTTCCTCCGGCACCGTGACAACCAGATCTGGATCGACCCGTCGACCACCAACGCCGGCACCTTCGCCGCCGACAGCTCGTGGCGCGTGACCACGCCGTGGGTGGCCGGGCGCCGCAGCCCGATCCTCAAGGGCCTGTACGCCGATCCGAACATCGCCTACCTCAACGGCCGCTATTACATCTACCCCACCACCGACGGCTACAACGGCTGGTCCGGCAGCCGGTTCAAGGCGTTCTCCTCGGCCGACCTGGTGAACTGGACCGACCACGGCACCATCCTGGACCTGGCCACCCAGATCGACTGGGCCGCCGACCGCGCCTGGGCGCCGACCATCGCGTACCGCAACAGCCGCTACTACTTCTACTTCAGCGGCGCCACCAACATCGGCGTGGCCACCTCCACCAGCCCGACCGGGCCGTTCACCGATCCGCTCGGCCGCCCGCTCGTGCCGGCCGGGTTCCGCAGCGGCCAGATGATCGACCCGCACTCGTTCGTCGACACCGACGGGAAGGCCTACCTCTACTGGGGCAACGGCTACGCCTACGTGGTGCCGCTCAACACCGACATGATCTCGTACGACACGGCCCAGGTCCGTACGTTGAGCCTGCCGAACTTCCGCGAGGCGCCGTTCGTGTTCAAGCGCGGCAGCACCTACTACATGACGTACTCGGTGGACGACACCGGCTCGGAGAACTACCACGTCGAGTACTCCACCAGCACCTCACCGCTCGGCCCGTGGACCCACCGCGGCACGATCCTGTCCAAGAACCTGGGCCTCGGCATCAAGGGCCCGGCGCACCAGTCGGTCGTGAAGGCCCCGGACAGCGACACCTGGTACATCGCCTACCACCGGTTCGCGATCCCGGCCGGCAACGGCACCAACCGCGAGACCACCATCGACCCGCTGCGGTTCAACGCCGACGGCACCATCCAGCCGGTCGTGCCGACCCTCTGATCCCGACCCCCGCTCCCGGTCCTCGTCCGAGGGCCGGGAGCGGGTGCCGTGACTACTGGACCGGGTTCCAGCCGTCGCTGCCGGCCAGATACTTCTGCGCGGTGTGGTCGGCCGCCGTCGCGGCACTCATCCGTGGCCGGTCGGCGGTGCCACCGGTGGCTCCGGCTCCGGTGTTGTTGTACTCGCTGAACCGGCAGGTCTTCCAGGAGAAGCCGCTCATGTCCTGCCACGCCCCGGCCTGCCGGATGTGGCCACCGAGAGCGGAGTCCCGGATCAGGACCTGACCGATGGCGTCGGCCGAGCCCCCCGCGTGCCAGCAGCGCCCGAGGGCCACCGTCTGGCTCGCGGCGCTGCTGGTGAGCGTCGATCTGGTGATCAGGATGCCGTACTTGTTCGCCTTGTTGGTGGCTGCGGCGGTGATGTAGCCGTTGTTGCTGCTGCCGCGGTCCAGGGACCTGATCGTGGTGCTGTCGATGACCAGGGCGCCGTTGCCGTAGATGAAGTCGACGTCACCCTCGATGTAGCTCTTGTAGACGTACTGCCGCACCTGACTGCTGCCGGTGCCGCCCCACGACAGGAACGTGTCCTGACGGCCGAGCAGCCGGACGTTGCGGTAGACCTGCCGGTCACCGCCGGCATACAGGGCAAGTGCCTGACTTCCTGAGCCGTACGTGTTGGCGATCGTCACCCCGGTGATGCTGGTGTTCGCCGCCATGTTGAGGACGGTGGCGCTACCGGCCGCCCCGGCGGTCGACTGCGGGGTGTTCCCGGTGATGACGATGTCGGTCGAGGTGCCGGTGGCGCCCTTGATGGTGATGCCCGACTTGGCCGCCGGGATGCTGACCTGCCCCTGGTAGGTGCCGGCCTTGACGGTGATGACCGTGCCGGTCGTGGCGGCCGCGACCGCCTGCTGGATGGTGCGGTAGTTGCCGCTTCCGTCGGCGGCGACCGTGATCGCTGCCGCGGCGGAGGCGTTACCGGCGAACAGCGGGACGGAGATCGCGGCGACGGCGGCGACGGCGCTCAGGCGGCGGGTGATCACGGCTCACTCCCCGGACGGTGCGGTCAGGGTGACGCCGAGGCGTACCGGCGTGCCGAAGTTGGGTGTTCCGTCGCTGTTCCAGGTGAACCTCTGGGCGCGGGTGGACCGGTTCATGTCGCAGCCGCCGCCCGCGGAGTCGTTGGCGTGGTAGACGATCCAGTCCTCGGTGCCGTCCGGGCTCTTGAAGAAGCCGTTGTGGCCGGGGGCGAACACGCCGTTGGCGTCGCTGCGCTGGAAGACCGGTGTGGACTTCTTCGTCCAGTGCGCCATGTTCAGCGGGTCGGTGCCGGTCAGCGTGAGCAGCCCGAGCTTGTAGTCGGGCCCCCAGCACGCCGACGCCGAGTAGACGACCATGACCTTGCCGTCGTGGTACAGCGGCTCCGGTCCCTCGTTGACGGCGCCGGTCTGCCGTTCCCAGGACAGCGTCGGCGAGCTCAGCCGGACCCGGGAGCCGGTCAGGGTGTACGGGTTGGACAGGCGCTGGATGAAGTTGCTCTGTCCGTAGGAGCCACCGGCGTTGTAGGTGCCCATCAGGTAGAGGTTGCTGCCGACCTTGAGCACGCTGGCGTCCAGGGCCCACTCGTTGCCGAGGTCCGCCTTGAACGTGTACGGGCCCATCGGGTCGGTCCCCGCCGACTCCAGCACGTGCAGGCGCTGGGTGGGGTTGTAGTCGGACACGTTCTGCCCGGCCGTGTAGTAGAAGTACCAGCGCCCGTTGATCAGGTGGAACTCCGGCGCCCACATGTTGCAGCAGCCGTTGGCCCGACCGGCAAGGTTGAAGATCACCTGGTCGGCGGCGCTGGCCAGCCCGGCCAGCGTGGTGGCCCGGCGCATGGTGACGGTCGAGTTCCAGGTGGTCGTGGCCAGGTAGTAGTAGCCGTTGTGGTGCTGCAGCCACGGGTCCGGGCCGCCCCGCTTGATCGGGTTGGTGAACGTCCGCGCGGCCGTGGTCAGCGCAACGAGCTGCCACTGCTGGTTGGCGCCGTCCAGGTCCTGGTACTGCGAGACCCGGGCGCCGTCGGCGGTCGACCACTCCCAGACCTCGAGGGCCTTGCCGCTGGATCGGTTGATCAGGCGGACGTGGCCGCCGGCCGAGTCGGCGAGACGGAACTGCTGGCGGGCGTCGTTACGGTCGGCGTTCTGGACCAGTTGGATGCCGTCGGTGCTCGACGGCAGGTCGAGGACCTTGCCGCTGTGCACCGACTGCACCCGGTACCAGCCGGAGCCCGAGTCGAGGAACTTCCACTGCTGCCAGGCCCCGTCGTTGCGGGTGTACTGGTTGATGGCGGCACCGTCGCCGGTGGCCAGGTTGTAGACGTCCAGTGCCTTGCCGCTGTTGCGGTTGACCAGGACGTACGGGGTGCCGGGCTGGACCGTGGCGGCGTCCGCGGTGGTCGTGACGGTGACGATGCCGACGGCGGCGAGCAGCACGGTGGCGGCCGCGGTCAGGATGCGGTTTCTCATGTCTGCACCTCCTAGTACGCGAACGGCCAGCCGGCCGAGTCGTAGCCGAGCAGGTTGATGCCGAGCCGCGAGGCGCCGTTGTTCGCGTAGTAGTGGTAGACCAGCACGTCGGCGTCGGTGTCGGTGATCACGGCATTGTGGCCGGGACCGTGGATGCTGCCGTGCCCGGCGAGCACCTGGGTGCCGCCACCGGAGTTCAGCGTCTTGCCGCTGCGGTCGACGAACGGCCCGTTGGGGCTCGTCGAACGGCCGACCATGATCCGGTACGTGCTGGCGGCGCCCTGGCAGCAGCGGTCGAACGACATCCACAGGTAGTAGTAGGAGCCCCGCTTGACCATGTGCGGCGCCTCGATCGCCCCGCCGTTACGGCCCGCGATGAGCCGGATGCTGCTGTCCGAGCGCAGGCCCGTCGACGGGTTCAGCGCGATCTGCTGGAGACCGGACCAGAACGAGCCGAAGTTGAGCCACCAGCGGCCGTTGGCGTCGACGATCAGGTTGGGGTCGATCGCGTTGTAGTTGTTCGACGAGCTGGACGAGATGACCAGGCCGCGGTTGGTCCAGCTGCCGGATGCGCCGGTGGGGCTCGTGGCCAGGAAGATCGCCGAGCGGTTCGAGCCGAAGGTGGAAGCCGAGTAGTACAGGTAGTACTGGCCGTTGTGGTAGGAGATGTCGGGCGCCCACAGGTTGGCGCTGCCACCGGTGTAGGTCGTGGTCCACGGCGCCCCGTTCGGGAAGGCCGCGCCCGCTTCCCGGAACGCCGTCCGGTCGGTCGACGTGGTCAGCCGGATGTTGTTCCCGGTCTGCGCCACGATGTACGTGCCGCCGGGTGTCTTGACCATCGTGGGGTCGTGGGTGCCGGTGGCGCCGGAGACGGCGCCCGGGCCGGGGTAGGAGGCCGGCGGTGTGGTCGGTGTCGCGGCCACGGCGGGTGCCGCCTGGGCCGGCGGTTGCACGGCTGCCTCGGCGTGCAACGCCACTGCCGACATGGCGGCGATGACTGCGGCGACCGGCATGACGAGCCACGCTCGACGGGGAATCCGGTACTGGGACATGGGGATGCCTTCCACTCAGGGGCGGGTAGGGGTTAGCGCTAACAGCGCATCGCATCGATGTGAAGAGCCCGGCGATGCGCGGGGGATCCCACTGTGCCCCTCGTTCGGCAGAGGTGTCAATCGACGCACACCGATAAATTGCCGCGCTGCAAAGCGGTGTCTTGACAGGCATCCATGTGAGCGATAACACTTTTCGCGAAACATGACGGTAACCTTCCCCGCCGAAAGGCAGATACCGTGCCGCTGTCCCGAAGAGACTTCCACCGCCTCACCGCCCTCGGCGCCCTCACCACCGCGACCGGCGGAGCGACCCTGCTCGGCACCCAGTCGGCCGCGCTGGCCGCCAACGCCGCCTACGTCTTCGGCTACTTCAAGGAGACGCCGAACCAGAGCGGTGACAGTTACGCCCTGCACCTGGCGGTCAGTACCGACGGCCTCAACTGGCGCCCGCTGAACCAGAACAACCCGGTGGCCACCCCGACCGCCGGCACCCTCGGACTGCGCGACCCGTTCATACTGCGCAAACAGGACGGCACGTTCGTCGTGCTCGCCACCGACCTGCGCGGGCGCATCTTCACCGAGAACAACCAGTACCTGCACGTCTGGGACTCCACCGACCTGCGCAGCTTCACCGGATACCGCCGGATCCGGATGCACACCCTGAACACCCACACCTGGGCGCCGACCGCGTTCTGGGTGCCGTCGCGCAACCAGTACGCGATCGTGTACTCGGCCAACAACGGCCAGGACGTGTTCATGGTCAACTACACGTCGGACTTCCGTACGGTCACCACGAATTCGGTCTACTTCAGCCCCGGCTACCCGGTGCTGGACGCCGACATCGTGGCCGACGGCTCGACCTTCTACATGTACTACAAGAACCTCAGCGACGGCCTGCTCTACGGCGCCCGGTCGGCCAGCGGCAACCCGAACACGTACAGCAACTACACCAGCGGGCTGCGGCAGGGCAGCGCCATCGAGGCCCCGCTGCTGATCAAGAACAACTCCGGCAGCGGCTGGCGGCTGTGGGGCGACTCGTTCAGCCCTGTCAACAACGACTACTACGCCTGGAGCACGTCCAATGTCGGCGCCAACTCGTGGACCGTGCTCGGTCAGCGCGACTTCACGCCGCCGCTGAACGCCAAGCACGGCTCGATCGCCGGCATCACCGCCGCCGAGTACGACGGCCTGGTCACCCGCTGGGGACTGCCGGCCTGGGTGCGGCTCAAGTCGTACAACTTCCCGGACCGGTACGTACGCCACGCGAGCAACATCGGCCGGATCGACGCCTACCCGTTCGACCCGCACCAGGACCAGCTCTGGCGGATGGTCGCCGGTCTGGCCGGCACCGGTGTGTCGTTCGAGTCGGTCAACCTCCCGGGCCGCTACCTGCGGCACAGCAACTACGCCGTCCGCCTCGACGCGAACGACAACACCGCCACGTTCCGGGCCGACGCCACGTTCACCCAGGTCGCGGGCCTTGCCGATGCCGGCTGGTCGTCGTTCCGCTCGTACAACGTGCCCGATCGCTACCTGCGCCACTCGAACTACGTGCTGCGCATCGACCCGATCGGCACCGGCGCGTCGGAGCGCCAGGACGCGACCTTCCGGGTCTCATGAGAGTCCTCGCGCTCACCGCGGTCCTGGCCGCGGCCGTCGTCACCGCGCCGGCGCCGGCCACGGCCGCGCCGGGCAGTCCGGCGGTCCGCCCGCCGCTGGGCTGGAACAGCTGGAACACCTTCGGCTGCGACATCTCCGAGGCCAAGATCCGGGCCGCCGCCGACGCCATGGTCGCCTCCGGGATGAAGGCGGCCGGGTACGAGTACGTCGTCGTGGACGACTGCTGGCAGGCGACCACGCGTGACGCCGCCGGGAACCTGCGCTCGGACCCCGTACGCTTCCCGTCGGGTATGAAAGCCCTCGGCGACTACATCCACGGCAAGGGACTCAAGTTCGGCATCTACCAGGCCCCACGCGAGGAGACCTGCGCCCAGTACTTCAACGCCATCGGCGGCGCCACGGGAGCCCTGAACCACGAGCAGCAGGACGCGAACATCTTCGCGGCCTGGGGCGTCGACTTCCTCAAGTACGACTGGTGCTCGCCCTGGGGAACGCTCAACGACCAGATCGCTGGATTCTCCAAGATGCGCGACGCGCTGCGCGCCACCGGCCGGCCGATCGTCTACTCGATCAACTCCAACAGCGCGCACTCCAACACCGGGCCCTCCTACGACTGGAGCCCCGTCGCGGACATGTGGCGCACCACCGAGGACATCACCGACAGGTGGACCAGCGGCTGCACCGGTGACTGCTTCATGGGCGTCACCGAGATCCTCGATGTCCAGGCGCCGCTGTACTCCCGGGCCGGCCCGCAGCACTGGAACGATCCGGACATGCTCGAGGTCGGCGTCCGCGGCACCTTCACACCGACCGAGAACCGGGCCCATTTCAGCATGTGGGCGATCATGGCCGCCCCGCTGATCGCCGGGAACGACATCACCACGATGCCCCCCGACGTACGGGCCGTGCTCACCGACCCGGACGTGCTCGCCGTCAACCAGGACGGTGCCGGACGGCAGGCGCGGCGCGTCCGCGACAACGGGGAGACCGAGGTCTGGGCCAAGACCCTCAGCGACGGATCCGGGGCGGTCGCCCTGCTCAACCGGTCCGGCGCCACCGCCACGATCGCCACCACGGCCACCGAGGCAGGCATGCCCGCGGGCAGCGCCTTCAACGTGTCCGAGGTCTGGACCGGCGCGGTCCGCAACACCACCGGGGCGATCAGCGCCACGGTGCCGCCGCACGGTGTCGTCATGTACCGGATACGGACCGGCTCCGCCACACCCACCGACACCTTCAGCCTGCGCGGAGCCGGATCCGGCCGCTGCCTGGACCTGCTCGGCGGCGCACCCGTGGACGGCGCGCAGGCCGTCGTCTGGGACTGCAACGGCGGCGTCACCCAGGTGATCACCAGCGCCTCCGGGCAACTCCGCATCGGCGGCAAGTGCCTCGACGCCGACAACAACGGCACGGCCAACGGCACCCGGGTGATCCTCTGGACCTGCGGGACCGGCGCCAACCAGCAGTGGACACTGCAGGCCGACGGCACGGTCCGCGGCACCCAGTCCGGAAAGTGCCTCGACGTCAACGGGGCTGCCACCGCCAACAACACCACGGTCATCCTGTGGACCTGCTCCACCGCTGCCAATCAGAGGTGGAGCCGCACCTGACCTGGAACCGGCCGCGGGGCGGTGTCCCCGCGGCCGGTCTCGGACGTCACCGGGGGTCGTCGCCGAACCTTGACGCCGACCGGAAGTAGCCCGGCGCAGGGAGCCCGAAGCGCCAGGCGCCCGCGGCGGCCGGCCGGCGGCACGGATGCGGCGGTATGGCGATGCTCAGGGCAGGGTGCGCTGCCGGGCCCGCAACGACCGCAGCTTGTGGCGGTTGCCGCAGCGTTCCATCGCGCACCAGCGCCGCGCCCCGGGACGCGACGAGTCGACGAACACGAGCGGGCAGTTGTCCCCGGCGCACTCGCGGAAACGGGCGGACAGCGGGCCGGTGAGCAGGCCGATCATCTCCCGGGCCAGGGTCGACAGCGCCTGACCGGCCAGCACCGGTGCCGCCCAGCCTGCCGTCGTGCCGTCGCCGGTGAGCTCGGGAACCAGGGGAGGCCCGGCCGCGGCCCGGTTGAGGACCGTGACCGCCGCGTCGCCCAGTGGCCGGCCCGCCGCCTGCTCGTGGGCGGTCTCCCAGATCGCCTGGCGGAGGACTCGGGCCGCGCTGAGGTCGGCGGCCGTGGCGGGCACCGTCAGGAGGGCGGCCAGCGGCGGCGCGGCCAGCCAGCCGGCGAGGTCCGAAGGCTCGTGCAGCGACTCGAACACCGCATAGGGGCCCTCGCCGCCGGTGTGGGCGAAGTCGAGGCAGACGGCGCCCGCGTCGAACCAGAACGACCCGCCTCTGGGGTCGATGAGTCGCCGTCCGGTTGCGTGTGCCCGCATGACACCACTATAACTGGTGTCGAAGGTAACCACTTCAACCGGTTACAGGGAGGTCGAGATGAGCACCCGGCACATCAACCCCGAAGGGCTCCACCGCAACCCCGCCTTCAGCCAGGCGGTCGTGGTCGAGAACCCGGCGAAGACGATCTACATCGGCGGGCAGAACGGGGTGGACGCCCACGGCAAGGTCGTCGGGCCCACCGTCGGCGAGCAGGCGCTGCAGGCCCTCCGCAACCTGGAGACCATCCTGACGAGCGAGGGCGCGACCCTGGCGAACGTCGTCCACTGGACCGTCGCGATCGTCGACGGCCACCCCATCGACGAGGGGGTGGCCGCCTTCCGGCAGGTGTGGGATCCCGCCGACCCGCCGCCGGCCATCACCGTTCACGTGGTGGCCGGCCTGGGGCCCGGATTCCTGGTGGAGATCGACGCCACCGCCGTCGTCTGACGCGCGGGACTCAGCGCAGCGCGGCGGTCAGCCTCTCACGGAAGTCCGCGAGGTCGAGGACCGCCGCGATCCGGTCCTCGACCGGGAAGACCGCGATGACCGCGTCGTCCTCCTCCAGCTGCGGCAGCCACTCGTTGAGGAACGCCTTGGCCGGGATCCGGATCGCGTGCTCCCCGGCCACCTCGCCCTCGTTCTCCATCCGGGCGACCGTGGCGTGCGGCCAGACAGGCAGCAGGGTACGGCGTTCGCCGTCCTCGGTGAACAGGACCTCGTCCTCGTCACCCCAGACCCACACCACGCCCTTGGCCGCGATGATCTCGAAAGTCCGGTCGAGCCGGGCGGCGTCGTCCAGCCGTCGCAGCCGGTCGGCTTCCCCGCGCGAGATGTCGTCCCGTGCCACCTGACCTCCGAAAATCCTATCCGCGATGTTCCGCGGCGATGCTATCGGGACGGCCGAACCACCGGGACAGGTGGGCGTCCAGGTCCCGCTGGTCGTCGCCGATCCAGGCTACGTGCCCGTCGGGGCGCAGCAGGACAGCCGGTGCGTCCAGGGCCGCGGTGGCGTCCGCCAGGTGGTCGACCCGGTCGTACCAGCCGCCGGCGGCGAGGCGCTCGGTACGGTCGAGCAGCAGGCCGCGGCCGCCGTTCAGCAGGCTGTAGAGGTTGCCGTGCTTCACCGCGATGTCGGGCAGACGCCGGCCCAGCAGATCGGGGCCCGCGCCGAAGTCGTACCGGATCCCGATGGCTGTGATCTTCTCGAGCAGACGCCGATTGACCTGCTCGAAGTCCATCAGTTCGGTCAGCAGCCGCCGCATCGCCCGCGAACCCGGATCGGGCGCCAGCAGTGCCGTCTGGGCGCGGGTGTTGTCCAGCACCTCCGCGGCGACCGGATGACGCTCGGCGTGATAGGTGTCCAGCAAGGTGTCCGGTGCCCATCCGCGGACCTGTGCGGCGAGTTTCCAGCCGAGATTGAACGCGTCCTGCACACCGAGATTCAGGCCCTGACCACCGATCGGCGGATGGATGTGCGCGGCGTCGCCGGCCAGCAGCACCCGCCCGGCCCGGTAACTCTCCACCAGCCGGGTCGCGTCACCGAACCGGGACAGCCAGCGCGGGGAGTGCACGCCGAAGTCGGTCCCGGCGACGGCACGCAACCGCTCCCGGAAATCCTCGATCGTGGGCGGCTCGGCACGGTCAACGGCACCGGCTGCCGGGACGATGACGGAGTAGACGCCGACGCCCACGGGCCGCAGGGCGAACCGCCTGTCGCTCGAGCCGAGCCGGGCCATCGCGGCGGCGATCTCCTCCGGCGCCGCGCCCACCGCCATCTCGCCCATCAGCGTGTCGTTGCGTGCCGGTTCGCCGGGGAAGCCGACCCCGAGCAGCTTGCGCACCGTACTGCGGGCGCCGTCGCAGCCGACCAGATAGCGCGAGCGCAGGCGCTCCCCGCCGGCCAAGGTGACGGTCACACCGTCGGCGTCCTGTTCGGCACCGGTCACCGTGCCACCGCGCCGGATCTGCGCACCCCGCGCGATCGCGTGGTCCTCGAGCACGCTGACGACGACCGGCTGCGGGATGCCCAGCAGGTACGCGTGCGGGGAGTCCAGCCCGGCGGGGGCGGGTTTGTCGATGGCCGCGAAGTAGGCCCCGGCCGGGCGTGGCCGGCCATGTTCGCGAAGGCGTTCGAGCAGTCCGCGCATCGCCATCAGTTCGAGACTGCGGATGTGAAGACCGACGATCCGGGCGTACGAGACGGGCTCGGTGTCCTTCTCCAGGACTAGCACCCGGACGTCGTGCAGCCGCAGTTCGGCGGCCAGCATCGCGCCGGTCGGGCCGCAGCCGGCGATGACGACGTCGTACTCGGTGGTGAGTTGCATGGTGTGGCCTTTCGGGAGTGCCTGTCCGGCGAGGCGCTCCCGGCGACACCTACCTCGGTCGCCCGACCGTGACGGTACGGGGAAGCACCCACATCGCTACGACGTTCATGGGTCTCACCTCCCGGGGTGTGGTCACAGTCAGCGGAAATCTACCGTCCGGGCAACGCCGCGTCCAGCTCCCGTGCCGACGGCATCACCGCGACGACCGCACCGAGACCGAGCGTGACCGGGTCCGGTCGGCTAGGAGATCGCCACGTCGTCGAACCAGACCGTGCCCCGGTTGTCGCCGGACTTGAGGTGCAGTTGCACCCCGGCGGCCCGGGCCGGGGCGACCGTCTCCACGACCAGCTTGGTCCAGTCGGTCGTGCCGGCCGGCAGCCGGTTCGAGGAGTGCTGGCCTACCCAGCGGCCGTTCGCGTCGAACCAGCTCAGCGTGATCTCGGTGGTGCCGGTGGCGGACGCGCCCCGGGCCCACGCCTCGGCCCGCCACCGGTGTCCCGGCTGCACCGGGGTGATCGGCGACGTGGCCAGCGACGGCAGCCCGGCCGCGGTGCGTTTGGTGCCGGAGAACCGGGCCGCGTACCTGCCGTTGCGCGGGTTCGACGTGGTGATCACGGCGGCACCGGCCTTCGGCAGGTTCTGCCGCCACGGCGAGTCACCGGCCTTGGCCTCGAAGCCGAGGTTGAGCACCTCGTTCGGGGTGCTGCCGGTGGTCCACGCGTCGCGGACCACCGCGGCGGCGGCCTTCGGGGTGCCGTCGGCCCGGTGCAGGCCGAACTTGTACTGGGCCGGCTTCTCGGAGACCTGTGAGTTGCCGGGGATGGCGCCCGCGCCGAAGTCGGTGAACGTCCACGGTGACACCGAGCCGACCCCGGCCTCGCCGGCGGCCCGGAACACCCGCGCCAGGAACGCGGCCTGCTCGCCGTCGCTGTCGGCGGCGGTGCTCATGCCGGTCTCACCGATCACCACCGGGGACGGGGCGACCGCGGCCTGCGCCTTGCGGATCTCCGTGAGCGCCCGCTCGGAGCTGCCGTAGAAGTGGAAGTCGTAGTAGTCGAGCGGGGTGCCGGCCAGCGCCTTCTTGATCTTCGCCATGCCGGGGGCTCCGGTCCCGCCGTCGACCGACAGAGTCAGCGGCATGGCCGGGGCGGCGGCCCGCACGGCGGGGATCAGCTTGCGGACCCACGTGACGGCCTTGGCGTCGGCCGGCTGGAACTCGTTCTTCAGCTCCACGGCGATCACCCGCGGATCGTCGACGTACGGCGCGAGCACAGCCTTGGCCCAGCTGATGCTGCGCGTCGCGTCGGTGTAGCCGTCCCACCAGTCGAACAGGGTGAGCTTGACCGTCATCCCGTTCTTCGCGGCGATGTCCACGAAGGTGCGCAGGCGCTCGGCGTACGCGGTGACGGGTTTGGGGTAACCGAAAGCCTCTGGGAAGACGATGACCCGCACGTTGTCCGCGCCCAGCGCGGCGGCCTTGGCCAGGTCCGCCTGGATCTTCTTGGCGTCGAACTCGGTCCACATCGCCGACCAGGCCGCGTCCGAGGGGTAGTAGTTCAGGCTCTTCGCGGTACGCACGGCGGCCAGGCGGCCGGCGAGGGTGGGTGCGGCCGCGGCCGTCGCCTTGGGCCCAGACGCGGGAGCTGCCGGGGCGGGCATCGACGGGAGAACCGCACCTAGGGTGAGTACGGAAGCCACGACGGTGGCGCGGAGCCGAACGCTGCGCATCAGGGTGGAGGCCTCTCTCGCGGGACGGCGGAATGGCCTTTTGATCGGCGTCCATCAGCCCGGAGAGCAGAGCTTGGTCGGGGTGGAGCGGTTGCGGTTGTGGTGCCGGGCTATGCCCCGGTTGCCATCCGGATCAGAGCGTTGCCACCCAGGAGCAGAACGTCCGCACCGGCGACGAAGGCCATGCTGCGGCGCAGGAGGATCGAGGCCTCCTCGGGGTCGGCGGCGGTGAAGCCGCGGACCAGCAGGATGATCGCCGAGATGACCAGTGGGACACCGCCGGCCAGCAGCCAGCCGACCGATCCGGGGGTGTTGCCGCGGGCCACCAGCAGGGCCACCATCGCGGTCGGCAGGATGCCGAAGAACAGCACGGCGAGGACGGCGTACCAGCGCAGGGGGCCGACCGGGTTGGGGTTGGTCACGCCGAGATCGTAGGCGGGTCGCCGGTGCCCGAGGACCAGCGGGGGTGGCGGCCGACCATGAGTGGCTTCTGCCTGGAATGCGGATCAGCCGGCCTGCCACCGGCTGACGGTCGTCACGTCCGCCTGCGCCGGGAAGACCTTGCCGACCAGCACGTCGTGCACCTCGGGATCGTTGTCGAGGCAACCGTCGGCCAGGACCGTCAGCCGGTAGTCCAGGTCGGCCGCCTGCCGGACTGTCGACAGCACGACACCGCTGGTCGCGATGCCGGTCAGCACCAGGTGATCGATGCGCTGCGCGCGCAGCAGCATGTCCAGGTCGCTGCCGGTGAACGCCGAGACACGGCGTTTGGTGACGACCGGGTCGTCCTCGAGTGGCGTGACGTCCGGATGGAACTCGGTCCCGGTCGCCGGCAGCCCGCGCCCGGCGAGCCCGCCGAACATCCGGTTCGCCGGATCGACCTCGGGCGCCCCGGCCCGGAATCCGACCCCCACGAAGATCACGGGCACCCCGGTGCCGCGGGCACGATCCACGGCGTCCCGCAGCCGCCCGAGATACCCGGGATCCGGATAGCGAGCCACGACAGCGGGTTGAACATCCATGACGAGCAGGGCGGTACGACTCACGGGAACTCCGGGTGTTCGGGTGCGGGTCACGGGGCCGGGGTACGGCTGGCGGGGTGGGTGGTGGCCCAGTGGGCCAGGAAGTCGAGGGCGGCGGCGGACGGGGAGCCGGGCTCGGCGGTTCCCGCCGAGAGACGCAGGCCGGGCTGGGCCTGCAGGGACAGCGACTCGAAATCCACGGTCAGCGGGCCCGCGAGAGGGTGCCGGAAATGCTTCCGGCCGGACCGGCGACGGCGTACGTCGTACGCCCGCCAGAGGTCTTGAAAAGTGTCACTGACCGTGAGTAACTCGCTGACCAGGACCGACAGCCGATCGTCATGCGGGCCGCGGCCCGCCGCGGTGCGCAGCACCGCCACCGCGTCGTGCGTCATCTCCTCCCAGTCGGGGAAGAACGACGGCGCCGCCGGATCGCGGAAGAGGAAACGCGCCTGGTTGACCGGCTGATGCGGGCTGTCGAAGAGCGGCGCGAACAGTGCCCGGCCCAGTGGATTGGCGGCGACCACGTCGAGCCGCGGATTCCACACGTAGGCGGGCACGGTGGTCATGGCGTCCAGGAGCCGCTGCACGCCCGGCCGTAACGGACGGTCGTCGCGCGCCGGGCGGGATCGGAGGAGAGCGGCGTGGACCAGGTCGAACAGGTGCTCCCGTTCGGCGTCGTCGAGGCGCAGCGCCCGGGCCACCGCGGCGAGCACGTCGTCGGAGTAGCCACGGGCGTTGCCGCGCTCGAGCCGGGTGTAGTACTCGACGCTGATCCCGGCCAGCTGTGCGACCTCCTCCCGGCGCAGCCCGGCCACCCGGCGCTCGCCGTGCCGCGGCAGCCCGGCCTCCTCAGGGGAGACCCGGGCTCGCCGGGACAGCAGGAAGTCGCGGATCTCGTCTCGGACGCTCACCGGCCGACCCTACGACGGCCCGCTCAGGTGCTGGGAGGAACTGTCAGTGCCTGGCAGCGGCGCCTCAGGCGTAGCTGTAGTTGAGGAAGCTGATGTCACGCACCGCGGACGGTGTGCGGCCGGCACCGAACGGGCGCATCGACTCGAAGTTGTCGATCACGCCGTTGGTGGTGCCGCTCCGCGGCTCGTACGTGTCGACGCCGCGGCTGGACTGCCAGATCCACCACAGCCGGTCGATGTTGCAGTGGTGCAGCCAGAACACCGGGTCGTTCGGTGCCTCGCGGGTCGCCATGTGGCCGCCGACGTAGTTGTGCACCCGGTTGTGCAGTTCGATCTCGAGGCGGTTGCGGTAACTGTTCACCACCGACGGGTTCCACGGCGCCTGGTCGTACACCGTGTAGGACTGCACGTTGTTGATCGTCGTGACGGTCGGGCGGCTCGCGTTCTGGCCGAGCCGCCGCTGCAGCGTGTTGGTCTGGATGCTGCTGCGGTACATCGACCAGCCCCAGCGCGGGCTGAAGTTGCCGCTCGAGACGCCACCGTTGGTGATCGATCCGAGGAAGTCGACCGTGAACGGCGACACCGCGCCGGTCCAGTCCCAGTAGGGGATGAAGATGTTCGGGTTGCCGCTGACCGTCTGCAGGTCGAGTTCGAGCAGGCGAAGGTACTCGCGGTGCCACGGCAGGAACGAGGGCGCCTGGTGGGCGTGGCTGATGTTGTCAGTGGTGCGGGCGAAGTAGGTGATGTGCTGGTCGATGTACCAGTTGTAGTTGCGCCCGTTGGCGGACGCGGTCTTGAACTGGCGGAGCGCGTTGATGAAGGCGGTCTTCTCCGCGATCGTCATGGCGGCGATGCTCTTGCGTACGACGGCCATTGCTCGGTCGCCTTTCACGTTGGGGAAATGGGCGTAACCGCGTCAGTGGTGATGCGTTCTCGCGGATTCTTCGCCGAGCTCGCAGTCGCCGAGAATATCGACGATCTTCCGTCCCAGCCGCTTGAGGCCGTCCCGCCGGCGGTTGTCGTCGATCTCCACCGGGTCGTAGTGATTGATGGCGCTGATGTAGCCCGTGGCGACGTACGGTGCCGAGCCGTCGGCCGGGAAGAACAGCGTGCTGATCGTGGTGAGCGCCAGTTTCCGGTTGCCGACGAACAGCTCGTCCTGGCCGCGAAGCAGGCTTCCGAGCAGGTGCCGGCCCCGGATCCGCCTGCCCTTGTAGAGCTCGTCGAAGTCACGCGGGTCCCACGGGTCGGCCTTCTTGTCGCGGTCGGTCCGTCGGTCCGCGGGCATGTCGGACCGGTCCGGTCCGGCCAGGGCCTCGGTGCCGGCCAGCGTGGCGGTGGCGGCCGTGACCGCACCCGCCGCGCTGTATCGCAGCACGTCGCGACGTTTCATGTCAGTCATGGAAATCCTTCTCTGTAAAACGCCTCAGGCGGCGCGCCGCACCATGAAAGCAGATAGCCGGGCAAGCTCCGGTGCGCGTACTCCCGCCGTAGTAAAATGGGCGTGTCGGATCATCGAAAGGATTACCACCGCCACCGGACCGTCGTTGGGTTCGGCGAGCGGTGACGATTTCCGGAAACATTCTTCCGGACGTCGATGATTCTCGGGATTGGCGATGATTTAAATGCGCAATAGTCAAGGCAGGCAGATTCGCGGGGCAACGCGGCGGATGGTCGCCGTGGTGGCGGTAGCCGTCGGGGCGCTGGCCACGGCCGGCACGGCCACGGCCTGGTCGGCCACCGGCGAGAAGGCGGCGCCGGCCGTCGACCAGGGGCCGAAGCTCGGCTTCTACGAGACCTATCGTGGCCACCAGATCATGGGCTGGGGCAGCGGTGACACGGCCTGCGCCTACATCGACGGCAAGCGGCTCGTCGTGTACCCGGGCGACAGCGGCCAGTACACCAGCGCCGTGCAGGGCTTCCAGCCCGAGCGGAGCCTGCGGGCCATCACCAGGGCCTCGGTGAAGACGCTGGGCGACAACGCGCTGTCCGCGGACGCCGAACCGGCGGCACACTGCCCGCAGTTCGAGATCAGGACCCCGGTCGCCACGCCGTCGGCCACTAAGTAGCGTCGTACTCCTTGCGGGCCGCCTCCACCTCGCCGAGGTGTTCGGCGGCCCACTCGGTCAGGTGGGCGAAGATCGGGGCGAGGCTGCGGCCCAGGTCGGTGATCTCGTACTCCACGCGGGGCGGCACCTCGGGGTGATAGGTGCGAGCCACGAGCCCGTCACGCTCGAGTTGCCGCAGCCGCTGGGTGAGCACCTTCGGCGTGATCGTGGTGATCCGGCGCTGCAGTTCCACGAACCGCTGCCGGCCCTGGTAGTTGAGCGACCACAGGATCGGGGTCGTCCACCGGCTGAACACGATGTCCACCACCGGCGCGACCGGGCAGGCCCGCTCCGGATCGTCTGTCGCTTCCACGTCGGGTAGTCACTTTCCTCTAGGTACCTACTATCTTCGCGATGCTAGCTTTCCCGCGTCCACAACGGACGAGACGGGGGAGCTGATCATGATCGTGGTGACGGGAGCGACCGGGAACGTCGGTCGCGTACTGGTGCGGTCGCTGTCCGCGGCCGGCGAACGGGTGACGGCGGTGTCGCGGGCAACGATGCCGGTGGACGTGCCGGACGGGGTGCGGCACATCAGGGCCGACCTCGCCGAGCCCGAGACGCTGCGACCGGCGGTGGACGGCGCCCGCGCGCTGTTCCTGCTGGTCTCAGGCGCGGGCGCGCATCTGGCGCCCGGCGACATCCTCGACGTGGCGAAGGCCGGCGGGGTCGACCGGGTGGTCCTGCTGTCGTCGCAGGCGGCGGGCACCCGGCCGGAGTCGGTCTCCCACGCGCCGCTGCGCGGCATCGAGGACGTGGTGCGAGGGTCCGGCATGGCCTGGACGATCCTGCGCCCGGGCGGATTTTATTCCAATGTGTACGGCTGGGCGAACCCGATTCGCGCCGAGCGGACGGCCGCCGCACCGTTCGGCGATGTCGGGCTGCCGCTCGTCGACCCTGCCGACATCGCCGAGGTGGCCGCGGTGGTTCTGCGCGATGACCGGCATGCCGGCCGGATCTACGAACTGACCGGTCCGGCTCTCACCACGCCGCGTGACCGGGCCCGCATCCTCGGGGAGGCGCTGGGCGAGCCGGTCCGGTTCGTCGACCAGACCGTCGACCAGGCCCGCGAGCAGATGCTGACGTTCATGCCGCCCCCGGTCGTCGAGGGAACGCTGGCGATCCTCGGTTCACCGCTGGCCACCGAGCAGCGGATCAGCCCGCACATCGCGGAGATCCTCGGCCGTGCCCCGCGATCCTTCTCGGACTGGGCGCGCCGCAGCGTCGACGCCTTCCGGTAGGACATGTTCCCAGGTCGGGAGGCGCGGAAGCCTGCGCGCCCCGGCTGGGACGCCTTATGACGAGCGGAATCCATGGCCGGGGTACGGCTGACGGCTCGCACGGTTCTCGCGCCGGGAGCTCTCGAAGCCTTCGCGGTCAGGGTGAGAGCCCGTCGGCCGTAGCTCAGCCGTGGAAGCCGGCCGCTGAGGCGCGGAGCGCGATGTTGCGGAGCGCGATGTTGCGGAGGGCGATGTTGCGGAGGGCTCGGTGCTGCGGCGGTGGGGTCGCACGTAGCTGCTGCGTGCGACCTTGCCGTCGCGGTGGCGACAGTGGGCGTCCGCGGTCCTGCAGCGTGTGACCTCACCGTCGTTGCCGACGACGTCGGGAGCACACCCGAAGCCCTGGCGTGTGCTTTGCCGCTCACGGGTGGGTGATGGCAGCACGTGGAACGGCCCGCCGTGATCGTTCGGCGGCCCTCGGCCCCGGCCCCCGCCCCGCCTCGGCCCCCGCCTCGGCCCCGGCCCCCGCCCCGGCCTCGGCCCCCGCCTCGGCCTCCGGCCCCGCCCCGGCCTCCGCCCCCGCCCCCGCCCCGGCCCCGCCCCGGCCCCGCCCCGGCCTCCGGCCCCGGCCCCGGCCCCGGCCCTCCGGGCCGCGCGTGGCTGGGCTTGCGGGTGGTGGGGCATGCGGGTGGTGAGGCTTGCGGGTGGCGAAGCGGGGCAGTCTGAGGGCGTCGACATCGGCCCGGCACGACCGTCCGCGCCCGGTGGCCGGCGAAGTGCCGGAAACGTGACCTCGAGGTGCGCCCCGCGTCGGGGCCGGTCTTCGCCGGGTCGCCGAAAACCTCGGCGCTCCGGGACATGGGGGCGCTACCGTGCCTGAGCGATCGATGCTCATGAGCGAATCGTCGTCTCCGGCCCGTTGCGGATCTGGACGGAGCGGGCCGGGGATCCGGAACTCCCCGCGGTTCTGATGATCATGGGATCGTCCGCGCAAAGTGTCAGCTGTCCCGACGCGCTGGTCGAGCGGCTCGTCGAGCGCGGGGTTCAGGTGATCCGTTTCGATCATCGGGACACCGGCCGGTCGAGTGTCGTCGACTTCGACGCCCACCCGTACAACATCAGCGACATGGCCCGCGACTGCCTGGCCGTATTGGACGGTTACGGACTGGAGTCGGCGCACGTGGCGGGTGCCTCGCTGGGCGGCATGCTCGCGCAGTGGCTGGCCGTGCACACGCCCGAGCGGGTCAGGTCCCTGACCGTGATGTCCAGCTCACCGATGAACCATGATCCGCGAGCGTTGTGGGAACGAGCGCGCGCCGGGCTCCCGGCCGACCCGGGCGATCTGCCGCCGCCGGCGACGGAGTTCCTCGCCCACCTGGCGCTCGGGCTGCCGCCGGGTGTGGAATCCGATATCGAGCTGTTCCGAGTCTTCAACGGCCCGGTCCGGCCGTTCGACGAGGACGCCGCGCGGACGATGCTGGAGCTGGCGCTGTCCCGGGCCGTCGACCCGGCGGCCGCGGCCAACCACGGCCGGGCCGTGTGGCGCGATGATCCCGCGCTGCGGGTCTCGCTCTCGTCGATCACCGCGCCGACCTCGATCGTGCACGGTGACCAGGACCCGATCTATCCGCCCGGCCACGGCGAGGCACTGGCCGCCGCAATCCCGGGTGCGACACTTCACGTCGTCCCCGGCATGGGTCACGTCCTCACGTCACCCGGCCTGCCCGAGGAAGTCGCCGACCTGATCCGCCTGTGACCCCTCCCGCGCGGGTGGGGGCGAGGCCGCTCGGCCATCAAGCGTCAGCCGGCCCGCGGTGGGCTGTCCGGCGCCGCGTACTTCACCAGATGGTCGAGGACGGCGAGGGTCAGTTCAGCGAGCTGGGTCCGATCGACCTTGTCGACGTGCAGGACGAACGAGGTGGCGAGCCGCCGGTTCCAGTCGTTGCGGAACACAGGATGGCGGCGGGGTTGTGTACCGGCCTGAACCGCGCTTCGCCAACCGGCGAGAATCGCGGCGTCGGGAGCTCTGACGAGGCCGTCGGTACCGGTGGGAGACAGCGACTTCGCCAGATCTGACAGGCCTCGGTCGTCGAGCATCTTCTTGATCGCCGAGTGCAGCATCGCGGGATACAGGGCACAGGCCAGATCGTGCGCCTCGATCATGGCGGTCTCCGGCTGATCGCCTTCCTCGGCCTCCACGCACGGCCGGAACTCCCACGCCGCCTGCTGATTGCCGCGCCCTTTGCAGCGAACGTCGACTCCGATCCAGGCGTGCCCGGATCCTCCTGGATACCGACGCCAGGCAAGGAACATCGGATTGCCGACTGTGGTGCGGGTCGCCTTTGCCTGCCCGTCGCCAGGGTGATCATGCCGCAGTACGCCATCGAGTTGACGACCGATGCGGCGGGTCACCAAATCGGGGACGTACCAGCCGTTGGCGTGTCCGATGATTCCCTCCGCCTGCTTGTCCCAACTTCGCAGAAGGTTCGTGATCTCCCCGGCGAGCCAGGTCGCATGCGGGTCGCTGCTGCTCTGCCATGCCTCGAACAGCTCGGCGAGCCCGACCGCGCGCCACGGCTTCCGCGGTGTGTCGTCGCGGTCGGGGGAGCAGTAGAACAACGCGGCCTCGGGGTTCTGTTTCGCAGCCCAGGCCTGGTAGCGGTCGAGCTGGTCGCCGTGTTCTCTCGAGGCACCCTTGATTTCCAGCACCGCCACGGGCAGTTCGGCCCGGTAGACGATCAGATCGAGTCGGCCTTTGGCGGCCGGTGCCTCCCGCCGGCACCAGTAGACGCCGTCGGGGAGGCCGAGGATCCGGATCAGCGGGGCGGGATCCTTCTCGAACAGGAAGGCGAGCAAGTCACTGATGTTGTTCTCGCTGGCGACAAGGCGCCCGAGAGCGGGGCTGGGCTCGGACATCCCGCCATCATCCAGCAGCGGCGCCCGAAGCGGGCGAGCATCGCGGAGGCTTGCGGGGCGGCGGTTCAGGCCGTCGAGCGGACGATCACGGTGGACGGCGCGGGCGGGGCGGCGTCGGTCGGCAGGCCCAGCACGGCGCGTGCGGCGCGGCGGCCGTAGCCTTCGGCGTCGATGCGGACCGTGGTCAGGGCGGGCCGCCAGAAACCGCCGTGGCCGGTGTCGTCGAAGCCGATCACGGCGAGGTCGTCCGGCGCATGGAGTCCACGGTCGGCCATGGCGCTGAGCAGCCGCAGTGCCGTGTCGTCGTCGAACGCGGCCACCGCCGTGACCGCAGCATGGCCGTCGGGCACGGCGACCGGCGGCACGACGCGGGCCTGCGCATGGCCGTCGAACGTGGCTACCGCCGTGATCGTCCCGGCGGCCGCCACGAAGTCGTCGAGGGTGAACTCGGCGGGGGCGGGCAGGCCGCGGGTCCGGGCCACCGTGCGGGCCTGCTGCAGGCGCAGCCGGGCGATCCGGGCCAGCCGGTCGTCGGACGGCATGGCGAAACCGATGCGTGTGTGTCCGCGGCCGGCGAGGTAGTCGATCTGGGTGGCGGTGTGGGTGGCGAGCCCGTCGATCCAGCCGCCGTCGAGGCGGTCGGGGTCGTCGGCCGCGTAGACCTTGACCAGGTCGATGACGGCACGCGGGTCTGCGGTCTCGACGGCTCGCCGCAGGGTGGCGTCGCCGGTGCGGCCGTGGCGGACCAGCAGGGTGTGCTCGTGGGCGGCCAGTTCGGCGTCGAGGCCCGCGATGAAGCTGCGCAGGCTTCCGGCGACCGGCAGCTCGCCCACGTTGAGCAGGACGAGCCGGGAGCTGCCTTCGCGCAACGCCCGGGCGCTGCCGTGCGGCACATAACCGAGCTCGGCCGCGGCGCGGCGAACGCGTTCCTGGGTGGCGGGCGGGATGGTCTGGCCCGTCACCCGGTTGAGCACGAAGCTCGCGGTCGTCGCCGAGACGCCGCTCGCGGCGGCTACGTCCTTCAGGGTCACTCGGCTACGCGGCACGGACTGATTCCTCCCAACGGCCGATAGCGTACCGCGTCACTAATTCGATTTAGTGCAGCACATGAAGAGTGTGATGGTGACCGGGCCGGGGCTGACCGCGACCGTCGAGGTTCCGGCACCGGTGGCCGGGCCGGCCGACGTGCTGGTGCGGATCCGGGCGTGCGGCATCTGTGGTTCCGACGGCATGTACATCGCGGTCGGCGGCATCCCGCCGCGGCAGGGCGCTACGCCGCTGGGGCACGAGCCGGCCGGTGAGATCGTCGAGGCCGGCGCCGAGGTGACCGGCCTCGCGGTGGGTGATCACGTGGTGCTGAACCCGATGGCGTCCGGCGACGGCATCATCGGCAGCGGCGGCGCCCAGGGCGGGCTCAACGAGCTGGTGCTGATCCGGGGTGCTCAGGCCGGGGTGCACCTGGTGACGGTGCCGGAGCATGTCCCGTTCGAGGTGGCGGCGCTCAACGAGCCGATGGCGGTCGCGACGCACGCGGTCAACCGGCTCGAACCGAAGCCGGGGCAGACCGCGGTCGTGTTCGGGGCCGGGCCGATCGGGCTGGGCGCGGCGATCGGGCTCAAGCTGCGCGGCGTGGCCCACGTGGTGGTCGTCGACGTGGTGCCGAACCGGCTGGCCAAGGCGCTCAAGGTGGGCGCGGACGCGGTGATCGACTCGTCGCGGGAGGATGTCGCCGCGCGGCTGCTGGAGTTGCACGGGGAGGCGCCGCGCTACTTCGGGCGGCACGGGAAACCGGCCACCGAGCTCTACCTGGACGCGGCCGGGGTTCCGGCGGTGATCGAGACGGTCCTGGCGACGGCCCGGCACGGGGCACGGCTGAGCATCGTGGCGGTGCACAAGAAGCCGATCAGTGTCGACTTCGGCTCCTTGCTGACCAGCGAGCTGACGATCGCGCTGGCCATGGGCTACCCGACCGAGATCTTCGAGGTGACGAAGGATCTGGTCGAGCACTGGGAGCGGTACGCGTTGATCGTCAGCGACGTTCTCCCGTACACCCAGGTGGGTCGTGCTCTTGATCTTGCGGCCACGCCGGGCGCCGCGGACAAGGTGGTGGTCACCCTGCCGTGACGCCCGGCGGGTGCGCCGCTCAGGCGCGGTCGGCGAGGCCGGAGGCGGCGACCGCGGGGAGGTAACCGCGGGCGTGGCCGGTGGCGGTCGGGTGCAGCACCCGGTTGTCGCGCATGCCCTCGGCACCGACCAGCCACGGACGCGGGGTGCACAGGCCGTGGCCGGCGAACGACTGCTCGACGTCGACGAAGCGGACCTTGTTGCGGGCCGCGGCCGCCGCGATAGCGCTGTTCAGGCGGCTGATCACCTGGTTGGCCCGGGTGCGCAGCTTCGCGTTGACCGGGACGGTCGCGCACTGGCGGTTCTTGGCGAACGGCAGCGGGTAACCGGTGATGACGACGCGGGCGTTCGGCGCGGCGGTGGCGACGGTACGGATCATCCGGTTCAGATCACGCGGGAGCACGGTGGCCAGCTTGCGGTTGACCAGGGTGTTCTCGCGCTGGCAGGCGGCCGCGAAGGCCTGGCTCATGCACGTCTGCAGCACCTGCTTGATGGACAGGTCGTTGGCGCCGGCGGTGATGGTGATCAGGCCGGTCTGCCTGCCGAGCACCGAGCTCTGCCGGATGACGTCGGCGGTGGTGGCGCCGATGCACGCCGCGTTGCGCAGCGCGAGGCCGCCGCGCGACTCGCGGGCCAGCAGGGCCGGGTAGGCGGAGGGCGTACGGCCACAGGCGTCCCGGGTGGCCTCGGACCCGTAGCCGGCGGCGTACGAGTCACCGAGCGCGGCGTACTGGAGCGGGGCGGGCGCGACGGACACCGCGACGGCGGTGGCGGGGGCGGCCCAGGCGGTGGCGGTCAGCGCGGCGGCCGCGCACAGGGCGACCACGCGTCGGAAGATCGCAGCAGGGTAGGACATGACAGTTCTCTCCCGTAGGTGCGGCGGTACACGATGAACCGGGGAGGTTCATAACGGACAAACGCACCATACGGCGAAATGTCACCCATCTTGGGCAGGCCGCGCCGTCTCTACTGCAGTCCCGAGCGCACCGACGTGATCCGCTGAGTGTTGAAACCCAGCCAGTGCATCCGCCCCACGTAGCGGGCGTGCTCCACCTTGAGGCACCGGTCCATGATCACGGTCAGGCCGCCGGCCTCGGCGATGTCCGCCCCCTCCTGGTTGATCACCCCGAACTGGGTCCACAGGGCACCGGCGCCCACCGCAACGGCATCCGCCGCGATCTGCGGCAGCGCGCCCGGCGCCCGGAAGACGTTCACCACATCGATGGGTACGGGTACCTCGCGCAACGACGGATACGACGTCTCACCGAGGATCTCGCTCTCCCGCGGGTTCACCGGGATCACCCGGTAGCCGTGCCGCTTCATGTAGTACGCGACGAAGTAGCTGGCCCGCAGCTCATTGCCGGACAGCCCGACGATCGCGATCGTCTGCGCCGTGTTGAGCACACGCTGGATGGTCAGTGCGTCCTGATAGCTCATGCGGTCACCCCCTGGAACGCGTTCGTCAGGTCCCAGATCAGATCGTCCACGCTCTCGGTGCCGACCGACAGCCGTACCGTGCCCGGCCCGACGCCGGCCGCCCGCAACTCGTCGTCGCTGAGCTGCCGGTGCGTGGTGCTCGCCGGATGGATGATCAGGCTCTTCGCGTCGCCGACGTTCGCCAGGTGCGACCACAACTGCACGCCCCGGATCAGATCCTGTCCGCCGTCACGGCCACCGGCCACGTCGAACGAGAACACCGCGCCCGGCCCGAGCGGCAGATACTTCTCGACCAGCGGCCGGTACCGGCTGTCCGGCAGCCCGGCGTAGGTGATGTTCGACGCGCACGGATGCTCCGCCAGGAAGGAGGCGACCCGGCGGGCGTTCGCCACGTGCCGGTCCATCCGCAGCGACAGCGTCTCCAGGCCCTGCAGGAACAGGAACGCGTTGAACGGCGACAGCGCCCCGCCCAGGTCACGCAGCGTCTCGGCGCGCAGCTTCATGAGATAGCCGTACGTCCCGAAGGTCTCATGGAACTTCAGGCCGTGGTACGCCGGGGACGGCTCCGCCACCACCGGGAACCGCCCGTTGGACCAGTCGAAGGTGCCGGCCTCCACGACCACACCGCCGATGCTGGTCCCGTGCCCGCCGATGAACTTCGTCGCCGAGTGCACCACGATGTCCGCGCCCCAGTCGATCGGCCGGCACAGGTACGGCGTGGCGAACGTGTTGTCCACGATCAGCGGCAGGTCGTGCTCGTGGGCGATCCCGGCGATCGTCTCGATGTCGAGGATGTTCCCGCCCGGGTTGCCGATCGTCTCACCGAAGAACGCCTTCGTGTTCTCCCGCACCGCCTTGCCCCACGACGAGGTGTCGTCCGGATCCACCCACGACAGCTCCACGTTCATCTTGCGGAGCAGGTGCTTGAGCTGGTTGACGGTGCCGCCGTAGAGCGCCGACGACGCGACCACGTGATCGCCCGGCTCGAGCAGCGTGAACAGGGCCGCGGCCTGGGCCGCGATGCCGCTGGCGAAGGCGACCGCGCCGCTGCCGCCCTCCAGGTTGGCCACCCGCTCCTCGAAGACGGCCGTCGTCGGATTCATGATCCGGGAGTACGTGTTGCCGTACTCCTGGAGGTTGAAGTAGGCGGCCGCCGACTCCGGATCCTCGAAGACGTAACTGGTCGTCTGGAAGATCGGCACCGCCCGGGCGCCGGTGTTCGGGTCGGGCCGCTGACCGGCGTGCAGCTGACGGGTCTCGAACCCGAACTCGTGCGGCTCTTCTGCTCTGCTCACGCGGTGCCCTCTCTTTCGGTGGCCTCCTGAAGGAACCGCCGGACGATGGGTGTCTGCCGGGCCTCTTCCAGCAGGAAACAATCGTGCCCGTGGGGCGCGTCGATGACGTGGAACTCGGCGGACGATCCCAGGATCTCGCTGATCTCGCGGGAGGCGGCCGGTGGATAGAGCCAGTCCGAGCTGAACGCGATCAGCAGCGTCCGGGCCTTGATCCGGTTCAGCGCGGCGGGTCCCAGCTCGAAGTAGGTCAGCGCCCGCGAAAGGTAGAGATAGGTGTTGGCGTCGAACCGGCGGACGAACGCGGCGGCCTGGTACCGCAGGTAGCTCTCCACCTCGTACTCGGGCTCGGTGATCGTGTAGTTGAGGCCGTTCTGGAAACGCCGCCCGAACTTCTCCGCCAGCCCCGGCGCGGACAGGTAGGTGATGTGCCCGACCATCCGCGCGACGCCCATCCCGGCGTCGGGGGAGCGGCCCGTCCCGTAGTAGCGGCCACCCTGCCAGTCCGGATCCCGCATGATCGACTCACGGGCGATGGCGTTCCAGGCCACGCCCTGCGGCTGCAGCGCGTGTGTGGAGGCGATCACCACGATCGACGTCACCTGATCGGGGTAATCCACGGCCCACTGCAGGGCCTGCATCCCGCCGAGCGAGCCGCCGGCCACGGCCGCGAGCCGCTCGACGCCGAGCACGTCGAGGAACGCCCGCTCGCAGCGGACCATGTCGGCCACCGTGATCACCGGGAAGTCCGGGCCGTACGGCTCGCCGGTCGCCGGGTCGATCGAGGACGGGCCGGTCGTGCCCCGGCAGCCGCCGAGCAGATTGGTCGACACCACGAACCAGCGGTCGGTGTCGAACGCCTTGCCCGGCCCGATCATGCCGTCCCACCAGCCCAGGCCCCTGGCGTAGCCCTCGCGGGTGCCCTCCTCGGGCGGCGTGGCCGCGATCCCGGCCGCGTGGGCGTCACCGGAGAGCGCATGGCAGACCAGGATCACGTTGTCGCGTCCGGGGGACAGCGTGCCGTACGTCTCGTAGGCCACCCGGACCCCGGACAGTTCCCGCCCGCAGTCCAGCGGCAGCGGTGCGGGCAGGTCGAGGTAGCGGGTCTCGACGACGCCGACGGATCCTGGGCTCATAACTTTTCGAAGTTATGCCAGGTCGGCTGGATTGTCTAGCAACTCGATGGGTCTTGTGGATCAAGGTCCGGGAGGGAAGGATCGCGGGTATGACCACCACCGATAACGGAGTCAACGTCCAGGCGCTGCTCGACGCGCGCGAAGCCCTCAAGGGCGCCCCCGAGGCCGCCCAGTTCACCTGGCGAGCCACGTCCAAGTGGGACAAGGGCGTGCACAGCACCACCACGATCAAGAACTTCTACGGCCTCGGCGCCGAGCAGTCGCACAAGAGCGAGACGGTGTTCGCGGCCGACCACCCGGAGGTGTTCGCGGCCGAGGACAACGGCATCACCCCGATCGAGTACCTGCTGGTCGGCCTGGCCAGCTGCCTCACCGCGGGTGTCGCCTCGGTCGCCCAGAACCGCGGGATCCAGCTGAACTCGGTCACCGCCACGGTCGAGGGCAACCACGACATCCGCGGCATCCTCGGCGACGCCGACGTCCGCAACGGCTACAACGACATCAAGGTCACCTTCAACATCGACGCCGACGCCTCCCCGGAGGACATCGAGGCGCTCGTGGCCCAGTCGCAGAAGCGGTCGGCCGTGTTCGACGCGCTCACCAACCCGACCGACGTGACCGTAGAGGTCGCCTGAGCGTGGCCGATCGCGTCACCACGGTCGTCGTCGGGGCCGGGCACGCCGGGCTCGCTGCCAGTCACTTCCTGCGTTCGCGGGCGATCGATCACGTCGTCCTGGAGCGCGGGGAGGTCGCCAACTCGTGGCGGACCGAACGCTGGGACTCACTGCGGCTGCTCACGCCCAACTGGCTGAGCCGGCTGCCCGGCCAGGACTACGACGGACCCGACCCGGACGGGTACATGACGATGACCGAGGTGATCGGATTCATCGAACGCTTCTCCACGGGCGCGCCTGTCCGGACCGGCGTGAATGTGGAACGCGTAGAGCGTACCGAAGAAGGGTTTGAGGTTTCCTCGAGCGCCGGAGACCTGGCCTGCCGGTCGGTGATCATCGCAAGCGGGGCCTGCAATGTTCCCATCGTGCCGGACTTCGGGGAACTCGGCGTCCATCAGGTCACCCCGTTCGACTACCGCCATCCCGACAAGCTTCCGGACGGTGGTGTGCTCGTGGTCGGTGCCTCGGCGACCGGGGTGCAGCTCGCCGCCGAGCTGCGGGCGTCCGGGCGGCATGTGGTGCTGTCGGTGGGGGAGCACACCCGGATGCCGCGGCGGCATCGTGGCCGTGACGTGCTGTGGTGGATGCACGAGAGCGGGGTGTGGGCGCAGCGTTACGACGAGGTCGAGGATCTCGAACGGGCCCGGCGGCTGCCGTCCCCGCAGCTCGCCGGGGGCGCCGACGTCGATCTCAACACGCTGACCGCGGCCGGCGTCGAGCTGGTCGGGCGGCTGGCCGCGGTCCGGGACGGGTCGGCGCTGTTCTCCGGCGGGCTGCGTAACGTGTGTTCGCTCGCCGACCTCAAGGCCAATCGGATGCTCGCCGGGTTCGACGAGTGGGCCGGGATCTCCGACCGCGTCGTCCTCGAACCGACCCGTGTGCCCGGCAAACCACGACTGCGGCTCGATCTGCGGTCCGGTGAGATCAGCACGATCGTGTGGGCGACCGGGTTCCGGCCCGACTACTCCTGGCTGGACGTGCCGGTCCTCGACGATCGCGGGCGGCTGCGGCACGACGGCGGCGTGACCGGCGTTCCCGGGCTGTACGCCCTGGGCCTGCCGGTGCTACGCCGCCGCCGGTCAACCTTTCTGCACGGCATCGAGGACGATGCCCGGCACGTCGTCGATCACCTCGCCTTGCGGCTCAGCGGCACCTTCGACCAGTCGGTGTCCGAGGCCAGGTAGAAGCTCGGGTAGGACGGCTGGTTGTAGGTGGTCTGCTGGCGGGCCACCTCGACCCGGTACTGCGGGTCGTGCATCAGCGTGTACAGCTTGTGGTTGGTCACCTCGGTGCTCAGGTGGATCCGGATCGCCGAGCTGTCCACGGTCCGCACCAGAAGCTCCTCGCGCCAGTCGCCGAGGATGTCGGCGACCAGGCTCGGGTTGCCCTTCGTGCCGTTGTTGGTGCGGGTGCCGTCGGCGGTCAGCAGCCGGCCCCGGGCCCAGTCGTCGATCGTCGGCGTCACGTCCTGCGCGCCGTTGACGATCTGCGTCGTCAGGTCGCCCGACCAGCGGATGCTGGCGTTCGTGCCCGGGATCGTGCTGGTCAGCACCTCACCGGTGGCGCTGTGCAGGCCGAGCGCCTCCGAACCGCCGGGCATGCTCGCCCACGACTCGATGCCGCGCGTGGCCGTCAGCACGTCACCGATCATGCCGCGGCCGGTGTCGCGCCCCGAGTAGGTGCCGAACAGCACCTCGCCGGTCTTGGCGTCGCGCATCGCCATGCCGTACGGCGCCGAGGTCGCGCCCTCGTGGACCGTGAAGATCTCCTGGCCGGGGCGGTCCGGGTCGATGTCGGTCACGTGCATGGCGTCGCCGTGCCCGAGCCGCGCCTGTTCGCCGGTCGGGAGCGCGCCGAACGACGAGTACAGGACGTCACCGTCGTCGTCGATCGTGGCCGAGCCGTAGACGATCTCCTGCTTGCCGTCGAGATCCACGTCCGCGGCGCTGAGCGAGTGGAAGCCCTGCGTGGTCAGCTTTCCGTATTCCGGGGACGTCCCGTCCCGCCCGTGCGGCGAGTCGTTGAACGGGTTCGTCATCGGCGTCCAGCCCGAGTCGACGTACCAGTTCTCCACCAGCCTGCGGCCGTTCCAGTGATACGCCACCAGCGTCGTTCGGGTGTAGTAGCCGCGGGCGAACACCGCCGACGGGCGCTTGCCGTCCAGATAGGCCACCCCGGACAGGAACCGGTCCACCCGGTTACCCGGCTCGATCCGGGCCATCGCGTAGTCGCCCCACATCAGGCCGTCGTCGTGGCGGCCCGGCTTGTACTTGACGGTCTGCAGCTCACGGCCGGTCGCGCCCTCGAAGACGGTCAGATACTCCGGACCGTCGACGATGAAGCCCTCGAACGCGCGCAGGTTGTTGCGGGTCGAGCGCGACGGGGCGTACACGTCCATGAAGTAGTCGGTCAGCTTCTCGGCGTCCGCCCGGCTCAGCGGGTACGTGTACTGCGGCGCGATGCCGAACGCCTGCTCCAGGGTGGCGGGCCAGTGCCCGGCGACCACCTCGGGATGCTTGTGCCAGCCCAGGAACATGTCGACGACGTGCTGGTAGTAGCCGGCCGCGCTGAGCCGGTGGTCCTCGGTCGGCGCGTGTCCCGGCGTCGTGATGAACCGCTCGTGGCCGTTGCGGATCGTCTTCGTGCCGGGCGCCGTCTTGAGCATCATCTCCGAGCGGCCGTCGCCGTCGAAGTCGTAGACCAGGAACTGCGTGTAGTGCGCACCGGCCCGGATGTTCACGCCCAGGTCGATGCGGTGCAGCAGGGTGCCGTCGGCGCGGTAGGTGTCGATGTAGACCGGGCCGGTCCAGCCGACCTGCGAGACGTCCTTGGAGTTCGACGGGTCCCACTTGACGACGTACTCGTACCGGCCGTCGCCGTCCACGTCGCCGACGCTCATGTCGTTGGCCGCGTAGGTGTAGACCTCGCCCGCCGGGGTCACGCCGTCCGCCGGCTTCTGCAGCGGCAGCTCGGTGTAGCCACCGGCCCACGGCGTCACGGTCCGCGAGTTCCCGACCCGGTACTTGGAGGTGGCGGTGCCGTCGCGGTCGAGGAAGTTGGTGCTGTCGGTGACCGTGGCGATCCGCCTGCCGTCACGGTAGACGCCGAAGTTCGCGCCGGTCAGGCCGGTGGCCGAGTGGCCGGTGGCCTCGTTCGCCAGCAGCCGCCAGCTCAGGAACACGCCCTCACTGGTCGAGGCGGCGACCAGTCCGCGATCGAGGCGTTCCAGGCGTGGGCCGCGCGGCTCGGCCGCCGCTGGGGACGCGGGCACGGCGGCGACCAGCACGGCTGCCGCGACGCACGCTTTCCAGAATCTTGCGGTACGGGGATGCATGCTTCTCGTCTCCTCCGAGGGGACGTCGGGGCCAGCAGGAGGAAAGCGCTTTCCACCGGAGTCTGGAGCGGCTCGTCGCCGGAGTCAACGGTTTCCGGCCGGTAAATTGTGGATCGTTTCAGTGGCCGCCCCGTGCTCGTTCCCAAGATCATCTTTGAATGATTCAAGGCAGCGCTGCTCCGGCGCGATATCGTGCGACTTCAATGCTTTGCCGAGTGATGCGGAGTCGCCCTGATGTCGCAACCACCCGAAGTGCATTCCGCCTGGCTGCCGCCCTCGGCGTTCCGGGCGCTCGGTTCCCGGCGGATCCGGATCGAGGGGCGGGGCCTGCTGGTCGACACGGTCCGCTCCGAGGTGGCCCAGGCGTGCGCGAGCTTCGGCGGGCGGATCTGCGAACCCGGCGAGCCGGCGGACCTCGTCCTCGACGCCTCGGTGACCTCCTCGGAGGGATTCCGGATCGGGCGGCTCGGCGAGTCGACGGTGGTGGCCGCCGACGGTCCGGCCGGGCTGCTCCACGGCCTGTTCGAGGTGGTCCGTCGCGGGGAGGCCGCCTTCGACCCGGCCCTGGCCGAGGAGCGGCACGAACCTGCCCTCCCGCTGCGGGTGCTCGACCACTGGGACAACGTCGACGTGCACCCGGTGATGGGGCAGGTCGAACGCGGCTACTCCGGCGGCTCGATCTTCTGGCGGAACGGGCGGCTGCGCGAGGATTTGACCCGGGTCCGCGGCTACGCCCGGCTGCTGGCCGCCACCGGGATCAACGCGGTCACGGTCAACAACGTCAACGTCCACACCACCGAGACCCACCTGCTCACCGACGGGCTCGGCCAGGTGGCGACCCTCGCCGGGATCTTCCGCGCGTACGGCATCCGCGTCCACCTGTCGGTCAACTTCGCGGCGCCCGTCATCCTCGGCGACCTGGACACCGCCGACCCGCTCGACGACGCCGTCCGGCAATGGTGGAAGCGCACCACCGAGCGGGTCTTCGAGGCGATCCCCGACTTCGGCGGCTACCTCGTGAAGGCCGACTCCGAGGGTCAGCCCGGCCCGTTCACCTACGGCCGCGACCACGCCGACGGCGCGAACATGCTCGCCGCGGCGCTGGCCCCGTACGACGCCGTGGTCCGCTGGCGGGCGTTCGTCTACAACCACCGCCAGGACTGGCGTGACCGCACCACCGACCGGGCCCGCGCCGCCTTCGACCACTTCGCGCCGCTCGACGGCCGGTTCGACGACAACGTGATCGTGCAGGTCAAGCACGGTCCGATGGACTTCCAGACCCGCGAGCCGGTGTCACCCGTGCTGTTCGCGATGCCGTACACCCGCCTGGCGGTCGAACTGCAGGTCACCCAGGAGTACACCGGCCAGCAGAAACATGTGTGCTACCTGCCCCCGATGTGGAGCTCGCTGCCGTTGCGGTCCGCGGCCGGCCTGACCGCGGTGTCCAGCGTCGGCGACGACCCGTTCTGGACCGGTCACCCGCTGGCCCAGGCCAACCTCTACGCGGTGGGCCGCCTGGGCTGGAACCCCGGCCTCGACCCGCTCGCCGTCCTCGACGAGTGGATCAGCCTGACGTTCCCCGGCCTGCGGGAGGTCCTGCACGACCTGATGGACGACTCCTGGCAGACGTACGAGCAGTACACCGCCCCACTCGGCGTCGGCTTCATGGTCCGCCCCGGACACCACTACGGTCCCGACGTCGACGGCTACGAGTACACCCCGTGGGGCACCTACCACTTCGCCGACCGGGACGGCGTCGGCGTCGACCGGACGGTGGCCACCGGCACCGGCTTCGCGGGCCTCTACCCCAAACCCTTTTCCCAGCTGTACGAGTCTCGCGCCACCTGCCCCGACGAGCTGCTGCTGTTCTTCCACCACGTGCCATACGACCACGTCCTGCAGAGCGGCACCACGGTGATCCAGCACATCTACGACACCCACTTCGCCGGCGCCGAGCGGGTGGCCGGCATGCGCGAACGCTGGCTCTCGGCCGCCGGCCCGGTGGACCCGGCCGTCCACGCCCGCGTCGCCGAGCGCCTCGACGAGCAGCTGCGCAGCGCCGAGGAGTGGCGCGACCAGATCAACACCTACTTCTACCGCAAGTCCGGCATCCCCGACGCGAAGGGCCGGACCATCCACTGAACCGCTGTCAGCCTTCACGCAGCAGGGCAGCGGCCTCCGCCCGCAGCGCGGTCGCCTCCCCGGCATGCCGCTCGCTGACCGCCGGCCGGGCCAGGAGGCGGTCCGTCTGTCTGTTCAGTGCTTCTACGAGCCCGAAAGTCTCCCGGCTGACCACCTCGGCCAGGTCCGGGAGGTGCGCGTTCCGATCCGAGGCGGCGAGGCCGCGGACGATCGCCAGTGACTCGGCCATCGGCGGCCGCGCCTCGTCGATCCGGTCGGCCGCGGCGTGGGCGGTGGCGTACGCCGACAGTGCCGCAGCGAGGCCGGGCCGCGGCAGCCGTGCAGGACGGTCCCGGGCGACGATCGCACGATGCAGGCCGAGCTCGCGGTGCTCCCGCGGAGCCCGGACGTGACTGTGCTGCCCGGACTGGTCGACGGCGTGCGAACCCAGCCATTCGGTCTCGAGCCGGAGCGGGATGTCCTCGTCGGACGGCACCAGCACCTCGACGTTGCCGCCGACCTCGATGTCCCGGCTGGAGCCGATCCGCCCGATGTGGCGGGCGCGTGGGGCGCAGTGCAACATGGCGAGATCGAGTTCACCGTCGGCAAAGCCGATGACGGCGGGAAGCGGCGGGCCCCCGGCGGCCGGCGTCACATGGATCCGGGTGTCCGGGTCGGCCAGCATCCGTGGGCCGACCAGGTGCAGGGAGGTGAGCACCCGACCGGCGGCGACCGTGATGCCGGTGCCCAGCACCTTGCCGGTCTCGTCGGTGATGCGGACCAGGTAGCCGAGTTCGTCGGGCACGGAGATATCAGACATCGGCGATCTCTGCTCGGGGGCGGTTGTCGCTGCTCCATCCACGATGGCATGTCCGCACAGGCGCCCGCCAAGGGTGAGATCGGGATTCGGCCGCGTGCACCACCGTGACGAGCCGGACGGCCGATCCCGTTCCGGCTGCCTCGCGGTGCCTGTTCTGCCCGGACGGGCGGGTGTGCGCAGCCGGTCTACGGTGATCGCGTGACCGACAAGCTGCCCGACCCTCCCGAGCCCTACGAGCCGCCGGCGCAGATCCCGGTCGACGCGTCCGAGCCGCCGGTCGACCCTCCGCCGGTGCGGGTCCCGGTCGATGTGCCGGAGCCGCCGGTCGATCCTCCGTACAAACTGGTGGTTCTGCCTCAGCAGCCGCCGCAGGCCTCGCCTCGCCGGTGGGTGGTGCCTGTCGTGGTCGCCGCGTTCGTTCTGGTGCTGTGCGCGGCCGGTTCCGTGGCGGCGTTGCTGAACCGGGCGAACCAGGACAGTGGAGTGTCGGCCGAGGGCCCGGCGCGGCAGGCGGCTGGAGGTCGGACGACGACCGCACCGGCGGCCTCCCCGGCGGTGCAGCGGCTCGAAGCGATGCCCGCCGACGCCGAGAGGCGCCGCTGGGACTACACACAGGGCGCCCTGACGTCGATCTACTTCGTGAACGACAGCGCGGAGAGGGTGACCGTCAACTGGATCAGCGATGACCAGGAGCGGATCAGGTACCAGGATCTCGAACCGGGCCAGAGCTATCAGCAGCAGACGTACGCCGGGCACGTCTGGGTGATCACGCGCGCCGACGGGACGGCCGTGGCGCTGTTCGAGGCGGTGGAGGCGCCGGGTCTCGCCGAGATCCGCTAGCGTGCTTTCTGAGTCGGGGTGTGTGGCTGTCAGCCGTATCTCGGGTCTGCTAACGGCCGGCGGCCTCGGTCGTGAGGATCAGCACCCCGTGCGGTCCGAGGGTTCCCGGTGGTTCGCCGGTCAGCAGGTCGACACCGTCGAGTGGCGGCAGGACGACCGGTTCCGGGTTGTGGTTGAGGACGAACAGGAACGCGGTGCCGTCCGGAGCGACCCGGGTCGCGGTCTCCACGTCGTGCAGGCCGGCGCACGGTCCGAGCAACCCGTGCCCGGCCAGTACCTCCCTGATCACCCGCTCGACGCCGCCGGGATCGAGGCCCGCCCCGATGTACCACGCCTGTCCCGCGCCGACGTCGTTGCGGGTGACCGCGGCCGTACCCGCGTAGAAGTCGGCCCCATAGGTGCCGACGACCGTGGCGCCCTGTGGGATGACCAGCTCGAACAGCAGGCGTGACGCGAAGGTCTCGTCGCCGATGGTGACCGGGTTGACGTAGTCGGGCTCGCGGGCGTCCCACTCGTCGACCCGCACCCCGAACAGTGGACCAAGGGGGCCGGGGACGTCGGCAAGGAACGCGTTGTCGTCCTCGTCGACCCGTCCGGACAGGAATGTCGTCAGCACCGTTCCGCCGCGCTCGGCGACCGCCGACAGGCGCGACGCCAGGTCACCCTTGACCATGTGCAGGGCCGGCGCGACCACCACGTCGTAGGCGTCCAGCGAGGCGGTGACGGGGAGGACGTCGACGTCGGCGCCGAGCTGCCACAGTGCCCGGTGATGGGTGGTGACCACGTCCAGGTACTTCACCAGCCGTGACGGCCCGTCGGAGATCTCCAGCGCCCACCAGCTGTCCCAGTCGAACAGCAGCGCCACCCGCGCCGGGGTACGCGCACCGAGCGTGGCCGCACCGAGGCGCTCGAGTTCCGTACCGAGAGAGGAGATCTCCCGGAAGACCCGGGTGTCGGACCGGCCCGCATGGCCGATGACCGCACCGTGGTATTTCTCGCTGGCGCCGCGCCCGGCGCGCATCTGGAAGAACAGCACCGCGTCGGCGCCGTGGGCGACGGCCTGCCAGCTCCACAGCCGCATCACGCCGGGGCGCTTGAGCGGGTTGACGTCGCGGCAGGCGGTGACGCTGGGTGTCTGTTCCATGAGCCAGAACGGCTGCCCGTCCTTGAGGCCGCGCGTCAGGTCGTGGGCGAGCGCCATCCGTGCGGGGGAGCGGTCGTCGGGCGGGTAGTTGTCCCAGGAGGCGAAGTCGAGGTGCGGCGCCCACCGGTGGTAGTCGATCGGCCGGTACAGGCCCATGAAGTTGGTGGTGACCGGAGTGTCCGGATCGGACTCGCGGACGGCGGCCTTCTCGTCGCAGTAGTTGGCGAGCATCGCGTCGGACATGAACCGCAGGTAGTCGAGGGTGATGCCCTGGAAGGCGGTGTGGTCGGGGCCGCGCCAGTGCTCGGTCAGGGCGTTCGGCGGCTCGATCTCGTCCCAGCCGGTGAACGTGTGCGACCAGAACGTGGTGTACCAGGCGGCGTTCAATGCGGACAGGGAGCCGTACCGCGAGCGCAGCCAGTCCCGGAATCCGGCGGCGCACAGGTCGCAGTAGCAGGCGCCGCCGTACTCGTTGCCGACGTGCCACGCGACGATCGCCGGATGTCCGGCGTAGCGTCGCGCGATCCGCCGGGCCATCTCGGCGGAGAGCCGCCGGAACTCCGGCGAGCTGGGGCAGGAGTTGTGCCGCTGGCCGAACCGGTGCCTGCGGCCCTCGAAGTCGGTGCGGGTCACCGACGGATGGGCGCGCGCCATCCAGGCGGGGTGCGCGCCGGTGCCGGTGGCCAGGCAGATCCCGCGCCCGGCAGCGGCCGCCCGTTCGACGATGCGGTCCAGGGTGGTGAAGTCGTAGACGTCCGGGGCGGGCTGGGTCAGCGCCCACGTGAACACACCGACGGTGAGCGTGTCGATGCGCGCCTCGTCGAACAGGCGATGATCCTCCTCCCACACCTCCTTCGGCCACTGCTCCGGGTTGTAGTCGCCGCCGTACCGGATCTTCATCGGGTGTATTCCTCGCGGACGATGGCGATCAGGTTGCGGGCGTTGCCGAGCAGCATCAGGACCAGCAGCGATCCGGCGAGGGCGAGGGCGGCCTCGGACCAGAGCCAGACGCCTGCCGCCGCGGCGATCAGTAGACAGAGGTTGCTGACGGTCACCCCGGGGCAACGGATCATGAGGTACGCGGAAAGGCGCACCACATCGCGGGTGCGGAACTCGAACAGTGACGTGATCACCAGGGCGTTCAGCATCCACAGTGTCGCCCCGGTCCCGACGAGCACGAGCGGCCCGGCCCACCAGCCGGGCAGCCCGCTCGCCCCGAGTCCGGCCAGGTTCATCCCGAGGATCGTCACCCACACCAGCCACATCACCCAGATCGCCAGCGCACCACGGGCGTTGAGCCGGTAGCCGCGCCAGAACGCGAAGCCCGGGCGCAGGTCGGTCAGGTCGAGCCGCCGGTGATGGATGGCGTAGATCGCCGCGGACAGCGCCGGCCCGGCAGGCAACGCGCACAGGGCGGCCAGCGGCAGGTTCGACGCGTCCGGTTCGAGCAGCACGAGCAGCACCAGCCCGGGCGCCGCGGTGATCAGTAGCGCCAGCTCGACGGCGAGTAGCGTGTAGATCATCGCGGCGCCCTGCGACAGGGTGCCGGTGCCGAACCGCTGCTCCACCGACGTGCTCACGACGGTCCTCCGAGCAGGTGCGAGTCGTTCCACCAGGACGGTGTCTCGTCGGCGACGGGAGTGATCTCCAGCAGGGTCACCTCGTGCCGGCCGAGCGTCAGATCGAGGTGTGCGCGCCCGTCGGTGACCGGGAGACGGCCGTGTTCGCGGGCCGGTTCGGCGGCCTCGCGCAGCCAGTCCAGCTGGCGGGGCAGCGGCGATCGGGGCGAGCCCATCTCCCGCCACGCCGCCCACACGTTGCCGTGCTCCTCGCCGACCCGCGACCGGAGCACGAACGCCGACGGGCCGCTGACCGGAAACGACAATCGCAGGTGATGCGTTTCCGGGGAGTTCCGCAGATCGGTGCAGTCGACCGGTGCCCAGGCCAGGACGGTCACCCGGCCCGTGGAATCGGCGCTGATCAGATGGTCGGGACCGCGGGACAGTTCCGGGCCGCCCATGCGCGCCATGAAGGCGTACAGATGGAAGGTCGGCTTCTTGATCTGCCGGTGGGTGAGCAGTCCGAAACCGCCGTGGAAGAGCGCGGTCGGCACGCCCTCCTCCTCGAACATGTCGCTGAACGTCCAGTAGGAGAACGAGTCGGCGAGGTCGCCGCCGGTGGCGATCACCGGCGCCAGATATGCGGCGTGGAATGCCGTGTCGTGGATCGGGTTGTCCGGCCGGTAGGACGAGTTGAACTCGGTGATGTGCACGGGCAGATCCGCGAGCGGGGTGCCGGCGAGCTGTTTGCGGGGCAGCGCGAACTGTTCCAGCAATCGTGACGCCGGCGCCAGGGTCTGATGTGTTCCGAACGGCACGTGAAAGGCCGGGCCGGAGGTGTACGCGTGCCGGCTCACGAAATCGATCGGCACGTCGTTGTCGATGACGAAGTCGGCGAACGTCTCCAGATACTTGTCCGTGCCGGGGGAGATGGCCGGGCCGCCGACCTGCAGTTCCGCGTCCACCTCCTTGATCGTCTTCGCGGTGGTCTCGTACAGCCGGTGATAGGCGTCGGCGTCCGCGTTCAGCCAGAACTGCGGCAGGTTCGGCTCGTTCCACACCTCGATCGGCCATTGCCGCACCTCGGCGAGACCGTAACGGTCGACGAGGTGCGTGACCGTCGCGCGGACCAGGTCGGCCCACGCCGACCAGGACCGCGGCGGGGTGATGTTGCCCTTCCACCAGAACACCGTCTCGGGCCCGGACGCGAGCTGGTCCGGCATGAATCCCAGCTCGAGAAAGGGACGGACGTCCAGCTCGAGATAGGTGTCGACTACCTGGTCGAGATAGGTGAACGAGTGCCGTACGTGCTCGTCGTCCAGAAAGGAGTAGGGCCGGTAGATGCCCATGCCGTCGCTGAACAGCCCGTGCCCGCGGATGTGCCGGAAACCGATCTCCCGCTGGATGAGGGCCAGCGATTCCTGATAGTCGTGGCGCAGCGCCAGGTCCATGCGACCGGTGCCGACGCAGGCCCGCCAGGCGTCCATCAGCCGTGCGCCTTCTTGTAGCGCTCGTACGCCTTGTTGACGATGTCCACGTACTTCGTGGCGTTCTTGCCCTCCAGTTCCTTGACGTAGGCGTCCCATTCGGACAGCGGCCGCTGTCCGAGAGCGAACTTCAGCGTGTTCTGGAAGACGTGGTCCTTGAGCGCCGAGTCCCAGAGCGTGACCTGCTCGCGCTCCTCGATGGTGAGCGGCGCGGGCGGCGCGACCGGGCGGATCTCACGCTTGTTCATCTCGGCCTGGAACGCCTTCTCCTCCTCGGAGAACTGCGAGTTGAGCATGGCGGTGCTGCCGCCGTACGCGAAGACGCCGTTGAAGAACCCGTAGTCGACCTGCAGATCCTTGGTGGCGTCCGGGTTGAGGCCGGCCCACTTGATACCCGGGTCGAGTTTGAAGGAGCCGTCGTCGACCTTGCCGGTGTAGGTCTGGCCCTCGATGCCCCACTTGCTGAACATCAGGCCGGCGTCCGAATACCACAGCCAGTCGATGAACTGCATCATGGCCACGAAGTTCTTCGACTCGAGCGCCTTCTTGGAGATCATGATGCCGTTCTCCAGGCGGGTGTGGCCGGGCAGGGTGGCGCCGGCCGGTCCGATCGGCAGGATCATCTTGGCGACCTTCGCGCCGGGAAGCTTGGCGATGTCCTTGCGGGCCTCGTTCACCAGGGTCTGCGCGTTGCAGCTCATCACGAACGACTTGCCGGTGGCGAACTTCTGCCGGGCCACGTCGTCGGTCTGAGTGAAGCTCTCCGGGTCGAGCAGGCCTTCCTTCACCAGGTTGTGCACGTACTCGAGCGTCTGCCGGTACTGGTCCATGCTGCCGGAGTAGACGAACCTGGCGGCGGTGGCGTCCCACTCCATCGGGTTCCAGCCCCAGCCGGCCCGCGTGCCGTACGAGGTGCCGACCAGGTTGAACAGGTTGTTCGCGCCCGGCTGCGGGGGAGTGCTCCAGCGGTCCGACAGCGGGTACTGGTCCGGGTACGCCTTCTTCATCTCGCGCAGCACGCCGGTCAGGTCGTCCCAGGTCGTGGGCGCCGTCAGCTTCAGCTTCTCCATGACGTCGGTGCGCACCGCGAGCGAGTAGTCCTGCCAGGTGTTCTCGTGCAGGCCCGGCAGCAGGTAGTACTTGCCGTCCTCCGCCTTGAACCCGTCCAGGTTGGCCTGCAGGTTCCAGCGGGCGACCTTGTCCTTGAAATGTGGCATCAGGTCGACGTAGTCACTGACCGGCAGGATCGCGCCGCCGGCGATGAACGCCTCCTCGTCCGGGTGGTACGTCTTCGGGATGATCATCGGAGCGTCGCCCGCACTGACCACGACGCTGCGCTTCTGGTTGTAGTCGCTGCCCGGCACGGCGGTCGACTCCAGCGTCACGTTGGTCCGGGCGGTCAGTTCCTTGAAGAACGGCCAATCCGCCTTGTACGGGTACGCCTGGTTGCTGAGCATCATGATCGAGAAGGACAGCGGCTCGGTGGCCTTGAACTGGTCACCGGCCTTGAAACCCTCCATCGCACCGGCACGCTTGCCGTCGAGGCCCTCGGTGGAGCCCTCGCCGTCGTCGCTGCAGGCGGACAGCCCGGCGGCCACGGCCGCGGCACCCGCGGCGGTCAGAAGATGACGTCTGGTCAGCTGGATCATGGGGGAGTGCTCCTAGCCTTTGACGGCGCCGAGCATGACGCCGGAGACGAAATAGCGCTGGATGAAGGGGTAGACGAGCATGATCGGCAGCATGATCAGGACGATCGTGACGGCCTGGATGCTCGCGGCGATCTGCAGCGCGGCCTCGCTGGTGGCGGTGTTGTCGGTGCCCGAGGTCGCGCCGGCGATCAGATTGCGCAGATAGACGGTGACGGGGAACAGTTCCTGCCGGTCCATGTAGAGGAACCCGGCGAACCAGGAGTTCCAGAAGCTGACCGCGTAGAACAGCAGCATCGTGGCGAGCACGGCCTTCGACAGCGGAAGCACGATCCGCAGCAGGGTGCCGTACGTGCCGCTGCCGTCGACGGCGGCCGCCTCCTCGAGTTCGACCGGCAGGCTCTCGAAGAACGCCTTCATGACGAGCACGTTGAAGACGCTGATCGCGTTCGGCAGCACGATGGCCCACAGGGTGTTGCGCAGACCGAGCGAGCTGACCAGCACGTAGTTGGGGATGAGGCCGCCGTTGAAGAACATCGTGAAGACGGCGATCCCGACGAGCAGGCCGCGCCCCTTGAGATGCTTCTTCGACAGCACGTACGCGTAGCAGGTGGTCAGGACCAGCGCGATCGCGGTGGCCACGACCGTGTAGAACACGGTGTTGCGATAGTTGACCCAGAAGATCGGATCGGACATCACCTTCTCGTACGTGGTGACGTTGAACCCCTTCGGCCAGATCGAGACCTGCCCGGACCGGATCTCCTGCTCGCCGCTGAACGAGCGGGCCAGCACGTGGATGAACGGGAACAGCGTCACCGCGACCACGATGGCCAGCACGAACCCGTTGACCGTCTGGAACACCCGGTAGCCCCGGGTCACGCCTACCACAGGCTCGTTCCCGCCACTCGTCGCGACAGTGAGTTGGCGCTCAGCACCAGGATCAGGCCGATCAGCGACTCGAACAGGCCGATGGCGGCGGCGTAACTGAAGCTGCCGGAGACGATGCCGACCCGGTACAGGTAGGTGGCGACGACGTCCGCGGTCTCGTAGGTGAGCGGGTTGTACAGCAGGAGGACCTTCTCGAACCCGACCGCCAGGAACGTGCCGATGTTGAGGATCAGCAGCGTGATCATCGTCGGACGGATGCCGGGCAGGGTCACGTGCCAGGTCTGCCGCCAGCGGCTCGCGCCGTCGACACGCGCCTGGTCGTACAGGTCCTCGTCGATCGTCGTGAGTGCCGCGAGGTAGAGGATCGTGCCCCACCCGACGGTCTGCCAGACCTCCGACGACACGTAGATCGTGCGGAACCAGTCGGGGTCCTGGATGAACGCGACCGGGTCTTGCCCGAGCGCCCGGAGCCCCTGGTTGATCACGCCGTCGACCGAGACCGTCTGCAGGATCAGGCCGGCCACGACCACGATGGACAGGAAGTGCGGCAGATAGGACACCGTCTGCACGAAACCTTTGAGCCACCGCGTGCGGACCTCGTTGAGCAGCAGCGCCAGCATGACCGGCAGCGGGAAACAGAACAGCAGCGTGAGCCCGCCGATCACCACGGTGTTGGTGAAGACCTGCCAGAACGTCGGGTCGGCCAGGAACATCCGGAAATAGCGCAGGCCGACCCAGTACTCGCCGAACAGGTCACCGCCCGGCTCGTACCGCCGGAAGGCGATGACGTTCCCGATCATCGGCAGATAGCGAAAGATCAAAAAGAACACCAGAGGGAGTACGGCCAGCGAGTACAGCTGCCAGTCGCGGCGCAGGGCCCGTCCCCACGAGCGGCGGCGCGGCCGCATCGGGGCCTCGGGTGGGTCCTTGGTGGCGTCGGTAGGCACAGTGGAGTCGGTGAGGATCATTGACCAGCCGTCCGAAACTTTCGTGGCGAAACCGGATGTCTGGCGGCGAACCTAAGTCCGTTACGAACACATGTCAAGGCTGATGAAAGCGCTTGCCGGATGGTGATCAACAGTGGACTTGGTCAATGGCTGGTCGGTATGGTGCCGGGAATGCGGAGCGAAACTCGCGCCGCAACTACCGGCGTTGGTGCGTGATTTCCGATGATGAAGCCCGCTGAGAGTCCGGCAACGATCGCCCTCATCGCGAACGACGTCGGCGTGTCGGTGACGACCGTGTCCAAAGTCCTCAACGGGCGCGCCGACGTGGCCGCGCAGACCCGCGCGCGTGTCGAGGCGAGCCTGCAGCGGCACGGGTACCGCCGGCGCAACCGCAGGCTCCCGGCCATCACCGGCCACGTCGACCTCGTCTTCCACGAGTTCGACACGGCCTGGGCCATGGAGGTCATCCGCGGTGTCGAGGCGGTCACCGCGCCGGCCCGGGTCGAGCTGGTGATCTCCCAGCTCGGCGGCAAGCACCGGCCGCCCCGCCACTGGGCCGACGACCTGCTCGTGCGCAGCCCGCTCGGCGTGCTGCTGGTGCTCTGTCATCCGACCGAGAGCCAGCGCAAGCTCCTGCTCCGGCAGCGGATCCCGTTCGTCGTGCTCGACACCGACAGCGCCACCGCGGCCTCGGTCCCGACAGTCGGCTCCAACAATTTCAACGGCGGCCTCCTGGCCACCCGCCACCTGCTCGAACTCGGGCATCGGCGGATCGCCGTGATCTCCGGTCCGGCCGACGTGCTGTGTGCCCGCGCCCGCGTGGCCGGTTACCGCTCCGCGCACGACGACGCCGGTGCGCCGATCGACCCGGCCCTGGTCCGCTACGGCGCGTTCACCGGGCAGAGCGGATACGAGATCGGCCTAGAAATGCTGAGCGGGCCCGACCGGCCCACCGCCGTCTTCGCCGGCTCCGACATGCAGGCCATGGGTGTCATCCGCGCGGCTCGCCGGCTCGGCCTGCAGGTCCCTGCCGACGTGTCGGTCGTCGGCTACGACAACGTGCCGATGTCCGCCTGGGCCGCCACCGCGCTGACCACCGTCGACCAGAACCTGCCCGACATGGGCGGAACGGCCGCCCGCATGCTGCTCGACCTGGCTCGCGGCGCCGACGTGCCGATGACCCGCGTCGACCTCGTCACCGAGCTGGTCATCCGCGAGACCACCGCCCCGCCTCGTTTCCGCCCGAACCCCGCCGCCTGACCGCCGTTCTCCCTTCCCTCCCTCCCTTCCGGCCCGCGCCGCCTGGCCGCCCGCCTCCCCGAGGAAGACATGGCTGCTTTCGATATGCCGCTCGACCAGCTGGAGCGCTACCTGCCGGAGGTGCCGGAGCCCGACGACTTCGACGGCTTCTGGGCGTCGACGCTCGCCCAGGCCGCCGGGCCGGCCCTGGTGGACGTCCGCCCGGCTCCGAACGATCTGGCGCTGCTCGACTGCTGGGACGTCACGTTCGGCGGCTTCGCGGGTGAACCGGTCCGTGCGTGGCACACCCGCCCGGCCGGAGTCGCCGAGCCGCTCCCGGCGGTGATCGAGTTCGCCGGGTACGGGCGTGGCCGGGGCCTACCGCACGAACGGCTCACCTGGCCGGCGGCCGGCTACGCCCACCTGTTGATGGACAACCGCGGCCAGGGTGACCAGTACGGTTCCGGCGGCGACACGCCCGACCCGTCCGGCACGGCACCCGGCGGTCCCGGTCTCATGACCAGGGGCATCCTTTCCCCGTACGACCACTACTACCGCCGCCTGATCACCGACGCCGTCCGCGCCGTCTCCGCGCTGCGTGCCCTGCCCGGCGTCGATCCGGCCCGCGTCGCCGTGGTCGGCAACAGTCAGGGCGGCGGCCTCGCGCTGGCTGTCGCCGGCCTGATCCCGGACCTGGCCGCGGTCCTCGTGTCGGCTCCGTTCCTGTGCCACATCCGGCGGGCCGTCGACCTGACCGACAACGCCCCCTACGGCGAGATCGCCACCTACCTGTCCGTGCACCGCGACGCCGAGAAGGCCGTGTGGCACACCCTGTCGTACGTCGACGCCGTCAACTTCGCCCGCCGGGCCACCGCTCCGGCCCATTTCGGCGTCGGCCTGCGGGACACGGTGTGCCCGCCGAGCACCGGCTTCGCCGCCTTCAACCACTACGCCGCCGCCGAGAAGATCGTGCGCACCTACGCCTACAACGGCCATGAGCACGGCGACGCCTACCACGTCCGTGACCAGCTCCGATGGCTGAACCCGCGGCTTCAACCCGGCCCGGCGGCAGCCCGCTGACGTCCCGCTCCTGCCTGGGCGGGTCGGCGGCGGCCCGCTGACGTCCCGCTCCTGCCTGGGCGGGTCGGCGGCGGTCCGCTGACGTCCCGCTCCTGCCTGGGCGGGTCGGCGGCGGTCCGCTGAACCCGCGCCCCTTCTCTGATCGGGTCGGCGTTCGGTCATAAACTCTGTATACTGCACGGAGTTTCTGGTCCTTGTTCCCCGGAGGTTGCCTTGACCGAACAGAGCCCGCTCGCCGCCGCGGCGTTCACCCCGTCGCCGGAGCAGGTACGCACGCTCCTGGCCTGGTTCGACCGCTACGACGGCCTCGCGCGTGACAACGACGTCGAGGCGATGGCCGACGTCGCCCGGTTCCCGCTGACGGTGACGACCAACGACTCCGCCGGGGAGTGTGTCAGCCAGCAGTGGGACCGGGAGACGTTCGTCCGGAGCATGAGCATGGCCGCCACCACCGCGAAGATCGACAACGAGCGGCGGCCGGTGTTCCTCAACGCCGACCTCGCCGTGGTCGTCACCGACTCGACGGTCACCACCGACGACCAGACCCTGCACATGCGCTACGCCGACGTGATGGCCAAGGTCGACGGTTCGTGGCGCTTCACCAGCATGATCCAGGCCGGCTGGGGCGACATGCTCAAGCAGTACACCGGCGCCTGACCATGCTGGACGCCGCCCACCGGGTGAACCCAGTCCGCGCCGCCGGCCGGACCGGACCCGCCTGGCGCTGACCCCTCCCGCCGTCGCCGCGATTCTCCTGCCAGCGTGGTGATCTGTGGCGCGTATGTGGGCGTAGGTCACCGCGCTGTCGGGGGTCGGCGGTGTGCGTGGTGATCTGTGGCGTGTATGCGGGCGTAGGTCACCACGCTGTCGGGGGTCGGCGGTGTGCGTGGTGATCTGTGGCGTGTATCCGGGCGTAGGTCACCACGCAGCGGACGGCGCGACGCCGGATACTGCGAAAGTCGCGCTAGACACCTTTCGCAGTCGGGGTTCCCGGCCCGTCAGCCGCATTCGTTTGAGCCGTCGGTGGCGCTCGGTCGGCTGATGGCCGGGCGTTACCGTCGTGGGCTCCGGGCTCGCGGGGTGGGTTACCGCCGCGATCCGGTGCTGGACGATCAACTAGGGCCGTTTTCGGAGCCGGGCTCCGGGATATCGCTGCTTCCGGCCCGGTAAAGGGTTCACCGCCCATGGCTGGGCGATCAGGCGGTCTGGGGAAGGGGTCGCCGGGCACGGCTGGGCGATCAACAGCCCGGGGAAGGGTTCGCCGCCCATGGCTGGGCGATCAGGCGGTCTGGGGAAGGGGTCGCCGGGCACGGCTGGGCGATCAACAGCCCGGGGAAGGGTTCGCCGCCCATGGCTGGGCGATCAGGCGGTCTGGGGAAGGGGTCGCCGGGCACGGCTGGGCGATCAACAGCCCGGGGAAGGGTTCGCCGCCCATGGCTGGGCGATCAGGCGGTCTGGGGAAGGGGTCGCCGGGCACGGCTGGGCGATCAACAGCCCGGGGAAGGGTTCGCCGCCCACGGCTGGGCGATCAGGCGGTCTGAGGAAGGGTTCGCCGCCCATGGCTGGGCGATCAGGCGGTCTGGGGAAGGGTTCGCCGCCCATGGCTGGGCGATCAGGCGGCCCGGGAAAGGGTTGTCCCCACCAGCCCCAAACAGACCCTGACCGTAAAGGTGTCTAGCCGGGCCGCATTCTGCCGCACACCGTCTCGGAGTTGGGCCGCGGGAATCTCTCCCGCGGCCCAGCCGTGTCAGTGCGCGGGCCGTTGGCTCGTCCGGTCGTGTCGGCACGGTGACGGCAGCCGAGAAGGCGAGCCCCAGCGGCGTGGCTACCCGTCCCGGTCAGAAGCCGGGAAAGACGGCGCGCAGGTCGTCGAGGGTGATGTTGCCGGTCACGTCGGTGCCCGCCGCGGTGTGATCCGGGCCGAGACGGCCGTAGAGCAGCCGGAGCGCGGACTCCAGCGGGCCCGTGAAGGTCGCCGTCACCGGCAGGGTGTCGGTGGTGAACCGCACCGACTCGTCGATGACGATGCGGTACGGCGTACCGGTGATCTCGACGACGGCGTGCTCGGGGGCCTCCTTGGCCTTGCCGATGAAGCCGAGCAGGAAGCCCAGACCGCCGACGAGATGCTCGGCGAGCACCTCGGCCGAGCCCTCGGCGAGGGTCGCCGACGGGTCGAGGCCCGCACGCACGTCCCAGGTGTGCTGGGCCACCTCACTCAGACGCAGGGCCGCGAACGACGCGAGCGGCACCGGCTCGGGCAGGAAGGTCTTGACGAGCAGGTCCTCGTGGCGGTCCTCGGGCACCGACTCGAGGCTGGTCACCAGCGCCTGATCCGACGCGAGCACACCGGTGGCCTGCTCCTGCGGGCTCAGGGCGTTCCAACGGTCCCACACGCTCTGGTTGAAGTCGGGGCCGGGCGCCTCGGCCTCGCCCACCGACCCGCGAAAACCGGCCAGACTGATCTCGGCGCCGCTGCCCAGGTGAGACAGGACGTCGGCGATCGTCCATTCGGAGGCGCCGGAGGGGCCGGTCAACTGGTCGGCGGACAGTGACGGCACGAGGCTTTCCAGCCCGTCGTGCTCGCTGCGCAGGGCCGCGATGGTGCGGCCGGCAAGGGTCGTCATGGCACCAGCGTAGATCGACGGGCGGACAGTCCCGGCCGGAAGCGATGGGGCCGCGATGGCGCCGGCCGCACGCGGTCCGCGATCGGCCGCCGCCTCGCCCCGGTCCGGATCGCGTGTTGCCAGGTCGGACGGACTGCCGGCCGTACTCGTGGCGGTGAGGGCGGCCGCGAACAGCAGCAACTGGTTCACCGCGTTGAGCAGCACCAGCAGACCGACCGAGCCGGCGACCAGCCCGTACACCGGATTGGTCTCGATGGCCTGGATGTAGCGGCTGCCGATCGTCTTGAGCAGTTCGATGGCCACCCCGGCCAGCACCGCCGGCCCGAGGAGGCGGCGCCACGACATCCGGATCCGGGGCAGCCCGGTCAGCGCGCCGCAGGCCAGAGCCGTGTTCACGCCGGTTCCCACCAGGAACCCGACGATGCCGAGCAACAGCCGGGACACAGCGTCGCCGGCATCGGCGACCTCGGCGATCCGGCCCGCGGCGACGGTGGTCGCGTACGCCGCCGCGAGCGACGCCACCAGCAGCACGCCGAGGCCGAGGAGCACAGCCAGGTCGACGAGCACCCGGCTCGCCAGCCGGCCGGGATACTCCGCGAGCCGCCAGATGCGGCGGATCGACGAGCGGAAGGCATCCGCCCAGAACCATCCGGTGATCGGCAGTCCGATGATGGCGACGACCCCGACCGTGGTCCGGGCGTCGCGCATCGCCCGCACGTCGAGACCGGGCAGATCCTGCGCGAGATAGTTCTCCACCGCGTGCAGTACTCGCGGGTCGTCCAGGACGAAGCCGAAGGCGGCGAAGCCCATCAACCACGCCGCGAAGGTCCCGAAGAAGGCGTAGTACGTCACCGCGGCGGCCAGCCGGCCCCCGTCGGCCTCGTCGTAGCGCACCCCGGCGCGAACCAGATGATCGAGCCACCCGACGCGGTGGCGCAGCCGTCGCCAGAGCACCGCGACCCGTCCGGAGGAACGCTCAGCCATCACACCGCGTCCCTACCCGGCGGCCCGGCCGCCCATGCCTCGCCACGACGGGGCGCGACGGTTGTGCGCTACCGCTGTCTCAGGTGCGGCGAGACAGCGGTAGCGCACAACCGGATAGCTTCTGCGGAGGCGTGGGCGCGCGTGGGCGTACCCGAGGAAGGCTTCAGATCTTGGCTCCTACGGCGGAGCCGTTGGACGGGACCAGGAAGTTCGAGGAGCGGATCGAGCCGTCGGCGTTGCGGGCTCCGGTGATCGTCGCCTGGTCGGTGGAGACGAACGTCCAGGTGCCGCCGATGTTCCAGGAGTTGCCGGAGGCGGTGGAGGAGCCGAGCGCCACCGAGGTCTTGTTGCCGACGGCCAGGTTGGCGGTCAGGCGGGTGGTGGAGCCGCCGTCCACGTCGAAGCCGGTCTTGGCGTTCTTCCAGGCGGTGCTGCGGTTGATGGTGATGGCTCCGGTGTTGCCGTTGTCGGTGAAGCCGTGTGCGGCGTTGCTGTACGAGAACGTGTTGGTGACCGCGTGGGCCGCGGCGGGGCCGGTGCCGCTGCTGCCGCCCAGCTTGAGGCCGTTGCCGTCGCCGGAGAAGTCGGGGATGCTCCAGCGGTTGTAGCCGTTGCCGTACGCGACCGTGTTCTGGATCGTGATGGGCGAGGTGAACATCCAGGCGTCGAAGCCGTCGTCGACGTTGTTCCACAGGCGGGCGCCGCGGACCACGTTGCCGGTGCCGCTGCCCTCCTTGATGCCGAGGCCGTCGGCGCTCTCGCCGTTCTTGCGCGGGTCGCGGTTGCCGTAACTGTCGAGGTTGAGGATCAGGTTGTTCGCCGAGCTGTTCTGCAGCTGGAAGCCGGTCTCGTAGTTGTTGCGGGTGACGAGCCGCTCGAAGGTGTTGTTGTTGCAGCCGGCGCAGTACACGCCGTACGGCCCGTTGATGATCTCCAGGCCGATCAGCTTCCAGTACGACGCCTCCATGTGGATCGCGCCACGCTGGGCGGCCGGGATCGTCGAGCCGACCGCGCCGGGCGTGTAGCCCAGATTCTCGCCGTCGATGATCACGCGCTCGGAGCCGTACGCGGTGAGGGTGATCGGCGCCGACGAGGTGCCGCTCTTGGTGATCTGGATGTTGCTCGCCAGCGCGTACGTGCCACCGCGGAGCGAGATCGTGCCGCCCGCGGTGATCAGGCTGATGGCCTTCTGAATGGTGGCCAGGGGCGCCGACTGGGTGCCGGCGTTGTTGTCGCTTCCGTTGGTGGCGACGAACAGGGTGGTGGCAGCCGAGGCGGGAGCGGGGAATCCGCCGATTACGGCCGCCGCTGCGACAGCCGCGGCCAGCACATTCCTGATTCGCATGGGGATCTCCTTTAGCGCAACCGACTCGGGGCAGCCGGGACGTGGGGGAATGCGCTTTCCTGGCGGGAACTTACGGCACCGGTCGAAGCAAGTCAATGCGTCAGGCTTCGCGGTGGGTGCACTGCAACATTTCTGCAAACGCAAAGGCATTGACGAGCCCGGATGGCAATTTTACGGTCAATTTCTGGGCGCCCCTCCCATTCCCCAGCGCCATCCCCGAGGAATCCCCATGCCAAAGATCAGATGGATCACCATCGGTGTCGCGGCCGCCGCCTCGGCCCTGCTGCTCACCGCTGTCGTCAGCGGTCCCGCCCAAGCCGAGAGCCTGTTCGGCGACACCTTCGACGACGGCAACGCCGACGGCTGGAGCCGCAACGGCGGTTCCTGGTCGGTCGTCACCGACGGCACCCCCGCATACCGGCAGTCCACGACGAGCGGCAACGCCCGCGCCCTGACCGGCAGCACCTCGTGGACCGACTACACGGTCCAGGCGCGCGTCAAGACCACCGGCACCGCCGGGGTGGCCGCCCGCGCCCAGTCCACCAGCCAGTACTACACCCTCGTCCTGACCGCCGCCGGCACCGCCCAGATCCAGCGCGTCTCCGGGGGCACGGCAACGGCACTGGCCACCGGTACGGTCTCCGCCGGCACCTCGTGGCGGACCCTGGCACTGACCGTGAGCGGCAGCACGCTGACCGGCCGGGTCGACGGCGTCCAGGTCGTCCAGGCCGCCGACGGCGCGTTCGGCTCGGGCCGGATCGGGCTGGTCACCTCCTCGGCGAGCGCCACGTTCGACGACGTCGCGGTCGACACCACCGCGCCCGGCCCCGGCCCGTCGCAGCCGTCGACCTCACCGACCCCGCCGCCGCCCGGCGGATGCGCGGTCAGCGGCACGGCCACCGGGTTCGCGTCCGGCACCACCGGCGGTGCGGGCGGCCCGACCGTCCAGGTCGACACCGCGGCCGAGCTGCTGTCGTCGATCGCCGCGTCCGGCCCGCTGACCATCTGCGTGGTCGGCACGATCACCCTGCCGGCCGGCATGTACGACGTGACCAGCAACAAGTCGATCGTCGGAGTCGGCGCCACGGCCGGGATCACCGGCGGTGGCTTCAACATCGGCCTGCCCGTCTCCGCCGTGACCACCCCGCCCGCGAACGCGGTCAACAACGTGATCATCCAGAACCTGTCGTTCCGCGGCGCCAGCGACGACTCGATCAACGTGCAGATGTTCAGCCACCACGTCTGGATCGACCACAACGACCTGGCCCAGGGCTACGACGGGCTGATCGACATCAAGCGCGGCTCGACCAGCGTGACGGTGTCGTGGAACCACACCCACCACCACACCAAGAACATGCTGCTCGGCCACGACGACTCCAACGGCGCGCAGGACACCGGGCGGCTGCGCGTGACGTACCACCACAACTGGTTCGACCGGACCCCGCAGCGCAACCCGCGCGTACGGTTCGGCGACCCGGTGCACGTCTACAACAACTACTACGTCTACAACACCGACACCGGAGTGGCCTGCCAGAACAACGCGGGTTGCGTGGTCGAGGGCAACTACTTCGAGGACGTCGAGGAGCCGGTCACCAACACGTACGCCGGACCGGCCGGCCGCTGCGTGGCGCGCAACAACGTCTTCGCCGGCGAGTCGGGCGCACCCGACTGCAGCGGGACCGTGCAGGAGCCGTCGGCGTTCTACAGCTACACCCTCGACGACCCGAACGCGGTGAAGTCGATCGTCACCGCCGGTGCGGGTGTGGGGAGGCTCTGATGCTCGCACTGGCTCTGGTGGCAGGGCTGCTGGTCGCACCGGTCCAGGCGGCCGTGGCCTCGGCGGACGGGTTCGCCTCCGTCGCCGGCCACGGCCAGGTCACCACCACCGGTGGCGCCGGTGGCCCGGCCGTCACGGTCACCACCGCACCGGCGTTCATCGAGGCCATCGCGCGGCCCGGGCCGCTGATCGTGCAGGTCTCCGGCACGATCACGCTGCCCCGGGGTTCGAACGACGGCATGTACCCGGTCACGTCCGACAAGACGATCATCGGCCTCGGTTCGACCGCGGCTCTGGTCGGCGGCGGCCTGAACATCGGCCTGCCCGTCGACGACGACCTGACCTCGCCACCGGCGAACGCCGTGCACAACGTGATCATCCGTAACCTGCGGCTCTCCGGCGCCTCCGACGACCTGATCAACGTGCAGATGTTCAGCCACCACATCTGGATCGACCACAACGACCTCTCCGACGGCGACGACGGCGCGGTCGACATCAAACGCGGCTCCGACCTGGTCACCGTCTCCTGGAACAGATTCCACGACCACGACAAGACACTGCTGCTCGGTCACGACGACGACAACGGCGCCCAGGACGCCGGGCGGCTGCGCACCACGTACCACCACAACTATTTCGACGGCTCCGACCAGCGGCATCCTCGCGTGCGGTTCGCGCCGATCGTGCACGTCTACAACAACTACTTCCGCGACAACAGTTACGGCATCGCCTCGACCAACGACGCCGGGCTGTTCGTGGAGGGCAACTACTTCTACAGCGTCAACAACCCGGGCCGCGTCGACTTCAGCGGGCCGCTCGGCCGGATGGTCCAGCGCGACAACATCCTCGTCGACTGCAACCACGCCATCGAGGTACGCGGCAGCGTCACCGACCCGCGCACCCTCTACCCCTACACCGCGGACCCGGCCTCGTCGGTGCCCACGATCGTGCCGGCCGGTGCCGGCGTCGGGAGAATCTGATGCACGGACTGCTCGCCGCACTGCTGATCACACCAGTCCTGGCGGTCGCGGCGCCGCCCGCCACGGTCGCCGACGGTTTCGCCACCGGCACCACCGGAGGCGTGGCGGGACCCACCGTCACCGTCACCACCTCGGCCCAGCTCGCGCAATATGCGGGCGCGAACACCCCGTACACCATCCTGGTCTCCGGCCGGATCTCCGCCGGCGGCATGATCACCGTGGTCGCGAACAAGAGCATCATCGGTGTCGGCGCGACCGCCGAGATCACCGGCGGCGGCCTGCAGCTGGGCACCACGACCCGGCCCGGCAACAACGTGATCATCCGCAACATCAAGTTCAGCAACGCGTCCGACGACTCGATCAGCGTCACCAACGGCGCCCACCACGTGTGGATCGACCACAACGAGTTCGGGCCCGGCTATGACGGCTCGCTCGACATCAAGCGCAAGTCCACCCAGGTCACGGTCTCCTGGAACGTGTTCCGCGGCACCGACAAGACCATGCTGCTGGGCCACTCCGACAACTACCGCGACGACATCGGCTACCTCCGCGTCAGTTACCACCACAACTGGTTCGACGGCTCCAACCAGCGGCATCCGCGGGTGCGCTTCGGTGAGCCGGTGCACGTCTACAACAACTACTACGACAACGTCGGCGCGTACGGCATCGCGTCCACCGAGAACGCCGGGGTCGTGGCCGAGGGCAACTACTTCGAGAACGTCGCCTTCCCGTGCCACTCCACCGGCGGTTACGCCGAGAGCAACCCGGGCCGCCTCGTGCAGCGGGCCAACGCGTTCGTCAACTCCGGGGTGTGCGAGGCCGGCGGCACGGTGACCGAGCCGCGCACCTTCTACTCGTACACGCTGGACCCGGCCGCGAACGTGCCGGCGCTGGTCACCGCGGGAGCAGGGGTGGGTAAATGAGAATCGTCCTCGCGGCCACGCTGGCCGCCGCATCGGTCCTGGTCGCAGCGGCTCCCGCGCAGGCGGCGCCCGTCGTCGACGGGTTCGCGTCGGTCGCCGCGCTCGGCCTCGCGACCACCACCGGCGGCATCGCCGGGCCGACCGTCACGGTCGACACCACCGACGAGCTGCTCGACGCCATCGACACGGTCGGTCACCTGACCATCCAGGTGTCCGGGACCATCGACATCACGAGCAAGCAGGGCGTACGCCCGAACAAGACGATCGTGGGCATCGGCGGCAACCCGACAATCCGTGGTGGCGGCTTCGACTTCTACAAGTCGTACAACGTGATCGTGAGGAACCTGACGTTCGTCGACGCCGAGGACGACGCGATCAACGTCGGTCAGCAGTCGCACCACATCTGGATCCACCACAACACGTTCCGCACGCCGGTCGACGGGTCGATCGACATCGTGCGCGGCTCCGACTACGTGACGGTGTCGTGGAACCACTTCGACGGCACCGACAAGAGCATGCTGATCGGGCACTCCGACGGCGCCTCCTCCACCGACGTGGGGCACCTGAAGGTCAGCATCCACCACAACTGGTTCGACGGGTCCCGGCAGCGGCATCCGAGGGTCCGCTTCGGTGAGCCGGTGCACGTCTACAACAACTACTTCAACGGCAACGAGTTGTACGGCGTCGCGTCGACCATGAACGCCGGTGTCGTCGTCGAGGGCAACGCGTTCAGCGCGGTCCCGTACCCGTGCTTCTCCACCGGCGGGTACGCCGACAGCGGCCCCGGCCGCCTCGTGCAGCGCTCCAACCAGTTCACCTCGTCCGGCACGTGCCAGGCCGGTGGCAGCGTGGCCGAACCGCGCGGCTACTACTCGTACACGCTGGACGCGGCCTCGTCGGTCCCCTCGATCGTGCAGGCGGGAGCGGGCGCCGGCAGGCTCTGACGGCCCGACATCAGTTCCGGCAGCAACACGTCCCGCAGTTCCGTCAGGGACCGGGACTCGGCCAGCAGCGCCGCGGCGTGCGCGAAGGCCGCACCGGCCCGGTCCCCGAAAACAGCCAGCGCCCGGGGACCGGGCACGGTGATCCGGAAGTCCGCGAGGTCGGCGGCGTGCACCCGCTGCCGGCCCGTGGACCCGGCCATCCGCTGGATCGCGTGAGCACGGAACCGCCCGTCTCGGGCCAGGAAGTACGGCAGCTGCGGCGGCACCCCGGGCCGGGCCCGCAGCACGATGAACTCGCCCGACCCGGCACCGGTCTCGTCGCCGGCCAGGAGGTCCACGTAGCCGGTCTTGCCGTTCTCCAGGCACGGGGTGATCCGGGCGAGCAGGGTGTCACCGTTGCGGAACCGGCTGCCGCTGCGCGGTGGCCGCCGCGACCAGGTGCGGATCGCCGCGACCCGGGTGGGCAGGGCCGCCATGTCGACGTAGGGGGCACCGGCCGGATCCGGCGGCGGAGTCCGCGGATTGAACTCGACGAGCTCGGTGACAGGCACCGTCCCGCCCACCGCCGTGACGCCGAGCGCCGCGAACTCGGCGCGCAGCAGGTCCTCGTAGGCGTTCACCACCCGCTCGTTCCCGCCGATCCGGTCGTCGAGAGCACCCAGCAGCGCCACGATCCGGCGCTGCTCATCCAGCGGCGGCACACGCAGCCGCTCGGCGCCGAGGAACCCGTCGAAGCCGAAGTTGCTGATCCCGGTCGACTGGTTCTCGTACGCCCGCACCCGCCCGGACAGATACATGTCGAGCAGGCCGTAATAGGCGTACCGCGGTTCGACCAGCGAAGTGTCGAAGCGCAGTACCCGGCAGAAACTCGCCGGGATCACCGGATGATCGAAGCCGGACAGCAACTCGGCGTCGACGAACAGGCTCCGCCCGGTCGACTGGCCGCGCGCCGCACTGCCACCGGAGATCTCCAGCAGCACGTCACCCGGCCGCAGCAGCCGCTGCGGCAGCGCCGGCCGCTTCTCCCAGCGGTGCGGCACGGCGTCGGTGCGACCGGCGCGAACCCCCGCGAAGTCGGTGCCCCGGATGACCGCCACCCGGTCGTGCCCGTCCAGCGGCCGGTCCGAGCCCCAGCCGCCCCCACGGGCGAAAGAGACCAGGTCACGGTACGGCCGGAGGCTCATCGAGGAACCTCCGTGAGAATCCCCGGCTCGAGCCGTGGGGAGGAATCGGAGTCCGTTCGGAGCATGGCTGAGGTAGCCCCTTCGCCGTCAACGCGGATGGGCGTATGGCCGGACGTTACGCCGGTTCTCGACATACCTCGTCACCTTCCTCTGGCTCGCGGCGCCGACCGTGGCGGCGAAGTAGCTGACGGTCCACATTCATAAGACATCGGATCGCCTCCCTCCAGGACGGTGACTCAGATGCAGTCTGAGCTGGGAGATCCCTCGGACTCCTCCGTGGGGATGCCGTTAGCCGAGCAGTCCGAGCTGCTCACGCAGCACCGTCTCGAGCCGCCGCGACTCGTCCAGGCGCTCGTGCAGCACCTTGGTGAGCCGGGCGACCCGGTCGGCGTGCGGCTCGTCACCCGGCCCTGTCGTGGCGGCGCCGACATAGCGGCCCGGACTGAGCGAGTGTTCCTGCGCGGCGATCTCGCCGAGTGACACCGAACGGCAGAAGCCGGGCGTGTCCTCGTACCCGATGGCCTGGAATTTCTTGAAGGTCTCCGCGATCCTCGCGATGTCGGCGCCGGTGAGCACGCGCTCGGTCCGGTCGAGCATGGTGCCGAGCCCGCGCGCGTCGACGAAGAGCACCCGGCCGCGGGTGTGCGCCGGCTTGTGGCGGGACAGGAACCAGACGCACGCCGGGATCGCCGTGGTCCGGAACAGGTTCGCCGGCAGCGCCACCATGCACGTGACCAGGTCGTCCTCGATGATCGCTCGGCGGATGGCGCCCTCACCGGCGGTCCGCGCCGACATCGAGCCGTTCGCCAGCACCACACCCGCGCTGCCACGGTCACCGAGCCGCGCGATGATGTGCTGCAGCCAGGCGAAGTTCGCGTTGCCGCGCGGAGGAACCCCGTACCGCCATCGCGGATCGTCCTCGCGCCGCGACCAGTCGCTCATGTTGAACGGCGGGTTCGCCAGCACGAAGTCGGCGCGAAGATCCGGATGCCGGTCGTCGGCGAACGTGTCCGCCCACCGGTCACCCAGCCCGTGCGGATCCATGCCGTGGATCGCCAGGTTCATCTTCGCCAGCCGCCACGTGCGCTCGTTGGCCTCCTGGCCGTGCACCGTGATGTCGCCGGTGTGCTCGCGCCCCGCCTGCACGAACATGCCACCCGACCCGCAGCAGGGGTCATAGACCCGGCCACGGTACGGCTGCAGCACCGCCACCAGCAGCTCGACCACGCCGGCCGGGGTGTAGAACTCGCCCGCGCGCTTGCCCTCGGCCCGGGCGAACCGCTCCAGGAAGAACTCGTACACCTCACCCAGGACGTCACGCGCCGCCCGCCCGTCATGGCCGGTGAACCGGGCGCCGCCGATCAGCCCGGTCAGCTCCCGCAGCCGGTCCTGGTCGACGTGGTCCCGGCCGAAGATCTTCGGCAGCACCCCGTCCAGCGCCGGGTTCGCCCGCATGATCGCGTCCATCGCCGCGTCCAGCCCGTCGCCGTCCCCGGTCAGCCGCTCCCAGCGGGCTTCCGGCGGCACCCAGAACACGTTCTCCGCGCGGTAGGCCACCGGATCGTCGCCCAGCTCGGCGTGGCGCTCGGCGAACGCGTCCGACACGTACTTGAGGAAGACCAGCCCCAGCACGAACTCCTTGAACCGGGCGGCGTCCATGGTGCCGCGCAGCTTGTCGGCCGCCCGCCACAGGATGTCCTGAAGTTGCTTCGCACTCGGTCCGGTCACTGGTGATCCGTTTCTGTCGCTCAGGACCCGTACCGTATGTCGAACCTCCGGGCGGCCCGCTACGTACTACCGTGCGGCACGGCCCGGATTTCACGCGCGGGAAATCCCGGTCGTGCCAGAATCGGGCCGTAATCGGTGGTTGTTCGTACCGTTCCGGTGACGACCGTGAATGAAATACGCTGGCATTGTCGCGGGTTGCGCGACATCGATCGATGGCAGGGGGTCGCGTGTCCCAGGACCGGGTGAGCCGACATCAGATCGAGACCCGCGACGACCGCGTCCTCACATTCGACGTCACCGGCCACCCGAACGGCTCCCCGGTGTTCCTGCTGCACGGCTCGCCCGGCAGCCGGATCGGCCCGAAACCCCGGGGCAGCGTGCTGTATCGGCTCGGCATCCAGCTGATCTGTTACGACCGGCCCGGCTACGGCGGCTCCACCCCGAAACCCAAACGCTCGGTCGCCGACGCCGCCTACGACATCGAGGACATCGCCGCAGCCCTCGGCCTGGACCGGTTCGCCGTGGTCGGCAGATCGGGCGGGGGCCCGCACGCACTCGCCGCCGCGGCGCTGCTACCCGGAAAGGTCAGCCGGGCCGCTGTGCTGGTCGGCCTGGCCCCGTCCGACGCCGAGGGCCTCGACTGGCTCAGCGGCATGACCGACGGCAACGTCCGCGAGTACGAGACCGCCGAGAACGACTGGCCCAAACACGTCGAACGGTTGCGCCTGCTGGCCGACCGGGCCCGCCGCGACCCCGAGTTCATGGTCGACAATCTGCGCCGCCAGATGACCGCCCCCGACCGTCAGGTCGTCGACGACATCGCCATCCGCAAACTGCTCACCGAGACGTACGTGGAGGCGTTCACCCAGGGCCCGTTCGGCTGGATCGACGACGTGGCCGCCTTCCGCTCCGACTGGGGCTTCCAGCTCAACGACATCCACGGTCCGGTCCTGCTGTGGCACGGCGCCGACGACAACTTCTCCCCGGTCACCCACGCCCGCTGGCTCGCCGAACGCATCCCGCACGCCGAGATCCGCGTCCAGGAGTCGACGGCTCACTTCGGTGCCGTCGAGGTCCTCCCCGAAGTCCTGAACTGGCTGGTAGCAGCCCCTGTCCCCGCCGGCCGCCACTGACACGTCGTCCCTGCCTGCCCGGTCGCCCTGCCTGCCCGGTCGCCCCCGCTCGCTCGCCCCGCCCGCAGGCGGGCGCGAGCCACCCGGAGGAAGGCCCGCTGGCCATTCCTCAGACACGGCATCACGGGGCGATTGGCTGGCTTGGCCACGGCTCGCGGCCTTCGGTCGGGGTGTAAGTCCGTCGGCTGCATCTCGGGCATGGTTTCGTGGGGCGATTGGCTGGCCGAGGTGCGGCCGACGGGCTCGGCGGAGCCAGACCGTGGAGGCGGCTCGGACTGTGGAAGCGGCTCGGACCGTGGTGGGGCTAGTACGGGTGGGGGTCGAGCGTTCGGTGCAGGTAGCGGCCCTCCTCCAGGGCAACCACCGCCGGGTGGGTCTTGCCGAGGGCGTGTGTCAGGCGGTCGCCGACGTCGCCGTCGTCGGAGGCGGACTGGCCGGCTGCCAGGCGCATCAGGGCCCGGTTCGCGGCGCAGCGCAGGGTGTCCGGGTGTTCGGGGCCGAGCACCTCGCGGTGGGTACGCAGGGTCGGCTCGATCATCTGCAGGGCGGTTCGCAGTTCGCCGGTCTCGGCGTGCAGGACGGCCACGTTCAGCTCGGCCGCCAGCGTGTACGGGTGGGTGGCGCCCAGCACCTCGCCGAGCTCCCGGGCCGCCTTGCGGGCGAACGTCAGGCCTCTGCTCAGGTCGCCCTTGGCCCGGTGCGCGGCCGCCAGGTTGTTCAGGCAGACCAGCGTGTGCGGGTGCCGCAGGCCGAGGCTGGCGCCGTAGGCGAGGCGCACCTCCTCGAGCTCGCCGATGGCGCTGTCCACCTCGCCGATGGCCTGAAGGCTGACCGCGCGGCTGAGCCGGCATGCCAGCGTGTCCGGGTGACTCGGTCCGACCCACTCGTTGAGCTGCTCGTACGCCTCCTCGAGCAGTGTGGCGGCCTGTTTCGGGCGGCCCGAACTGCCCAGCGACACGGCCCAGTTGGCCTTGGCGCTGAGCGTCCGGTACGAGGTGGGGCCGAACACCCGGTCGTGCTGGCGGTAGATCTCCTCGAGGAGTTCGGCGGACGCCTGGTATTCGCCGGCCTCGCGCATGTCGCGGCCCAGGTTCGTGCCGGTGCCGAGCGTACGCGGATGATCGACGCCGTTGATGCTCTTGTTCCGCTCGAACAGCTCCTGGTCACGGGCGCGCGCCCGCCGGAAGTCACCGGCCAGCCGCTGCGTGGTGGCCAGGTTGTTCAGCGCCGACAGGGTTCGCGACGAGTCCTCGCCGAAGTGGTCCACCCAGGCGGCGTAGGTGAGCTCGTCACGCTCTCTCGCCTCGGCGTAACGGCCCAGCGCCCGCAGGTCACCGCCGAGACCGCCGGCGGTCATCAGCGTGTGCGGGTGGGTGGGGCCGAGCAGCGCGGTCTGTTCGGCGAGCACCTGCTCGTCGAGGGTGCGGGCCTCTTCGTACTGGGCCATCTCTCGAAGGATGTTGGCGACGTTGAAGCGCAGATGCAGGATCTGGCGGCGCATCGACGCCGCCGAGGCCTCGTCCGAGGTGTAGCCGAGGATCTCGGTCCAGCGGCGGTCGATCTGCTCGCCGAGCTGGCGGCCCTCGGGCAGGCCGCCGTTGTACCAGAGGTACCGCACGCGGTCGATCATCAGCTGGCGGACCAGCTCGTCGTCGCAGTTGGCCGCGTCGGAGACCTCCAGGTGCGGCCACAGCATCCGGAACCGTGGCCACGAGCGGGAGTCGTCGATCTCGGTGCGCGGCCGCAGACCCGCCAGCACCAGGTGGATCTCGTGGCGTGCCTCGCGCAGTTCCTGGGTGCTCATCCGGTTGCGGACCACGTGCTGCAGCAGCCGGTGTACCTGGATCTCGCTGCGTGCGCGGTCGAGTTTCAGCAGTGCGAGCCGGTTGATGTGCTGCACCAGGGAGTGCCGGTAGAGGCGTTCGGTGACCAGCGGGTCGTAGCGGCTCAGCACCCCGGCCATCTCGTCGCTGTTGATCAGGTCGAGGGAGATCTCGGGGGCCAGCAGGGAGCACAACTGCAGCAGCCGGTACGCCGCCGCGGACCGCTTCTGCAGCAGCTCCAGAGACAGGTCCCACACCTGGTCGACGGTGCGGTCCGGGCCCTCCTGCTCGATGCGGCGCAGGTACTCGCCGACCTGCTCACCGGTCTCCGCCAGCCATGCGCCGGTGGCGGCGACCGCGATCGGCAGGTCACCGAGCGCCTCGGCGATCCGGTCGGCCTGCTCGGTCTTGATGGTGCCGACCCGTTGCCGCAGGTGGGTGATGCTCTCCCGGCGCTGGAACACGTCGATCGTCATGGACTGGGCGCGTTCGCCCCACTGGCTGTTGCGGGAGGTGACGAGCACGTGCCCGGCACCGCGCGGGATGAACGGCAGCACCTCGTCGACGTCCTCGGCGTTGTCGAAGACGACCAGCCAGCGAGCGTGCGGGGTGCCCTGCTCCAGCGCGTTGATGACCGCCTTGGCCGAGTCGAGGACGCTGGACTGGGGCAGCGGCAGGCCGAGCCGGCTGCCGAGGTCGGCCAGCTTGATGTCGATGAACGTGGTCTGCTCGGCGTCGATCCACCACACCACGTCGTACGCGTTCTTGAACCGGTGGGCGTACTCCAGTGCGACCTGGGTCTTGCCGATGCCGCCCATGCCCTGCAACGCGACCGGGGTGGTGCCGGACACGACGACCGGCCGTCCGCCGCGCAGCCGCGCTCGCAGGTCGCGCAGGTCGGTCTCGCGGCCGGTGAACCGCACGTTGCGGGCCAGCGGGTTGAACACGGCCGGCGGACGGCCCGGGTAGCGCACCCCGACCGCCTGCGGGTCGACGTCCTCCAGGGACCGCCCGACCAGCCGCAGCAGCCGTTCCATCGCCAGTTCGGCCGGCTTGCCGCTGATGAACGCGGACGTGGCAAGCGGGTACGCGGGCAGCGGCGACAGGTCCTCGACGTACACGGCCAGCGGAGGCTGTGAGCCGGTCCGGCTGCGGGGCACAACGTCGGCCGGGTCACCGGTCGAGGCGTGCGAGACCAGGGCGAGCCGTCGCCCGGACGGTTCGACGTCCGGCGTGCTGTTCGGGTCGTGCACGCGCAGGCCCGCGGCAGCGAGCACCCCGCCGACCCACTCGGCCCAGGCCAGGTCCTCGGGCGCGTACTGCAGGGTCACCTCCTCCTCGGCGAAGGAGACCTGCCGTACGAACCGGCCGGCGGTCCGCTGACGCAGGCCGTCGTCCATCGCCGGCATCGCGGTCACCTCACCCTCGGTGATGTGGGCGGTGAGCCGTTCGTACGCCGCGAGCATCGACGTGGTCTGACCGGGGATGTCGCCGAAGGTCGCGAGGATCTCCTCGTACGCGTAGAAGGGCCGGTACGGCACCTCGACCGCGTTCCAGTAGCGGTGCCGCTCGGACTGGGTCATCCCGGTCGGCAGGCCGGGGAAGCGCTGCATCGACAGGATGCGCCCGGCGTCGGCCTTCTCCTTCTCGGCCGGGTCCACCCGCATCGGCACCGGCAGCACCCGGATGTCGCGGCGGAAGCTGTTCTGCGCGACGGCGGCGGCGACCTTGGCCGCGCCGGCGATGCCCTGCTCGCTGAAGGTGAAGCAGTTGACCAGCACATCCGGCAGATGGATGGTGCAGATGTCGGCCACGTCGCTGAGCCCGGTCCGGCTGTCGATCAGCGTGTAGTCGTAGTTGTCCCGCATGTCCTGACGCAGCGCGTCCAGGAAGGCGCCACCACCGAGCTGCTCGTAGAAGTCGTCCCAGTTCATGCCGGTCAGGTTCGCGGCGTAGTCCTGGTTCTGCCGGCCCGCGGAGAGGAAGTCCAGCCGGCCGTCGCCCGGGAAGTGGTCCCAGTCGACCGAGAACGCGTACTTGCGTACCCGCGCGAAGTGCTCGTGCCAGCCGGGCCGCCGCTCGACGCTCTTGGTCGTCTGCCACTCGTAGGCGCGGACCATGTCGATCACGCCGCCGGTGGTCTCCACGGTGTCGGCCTTGACGAACGGCGCGAGGAACCGGTGCAGGCCGGGTGACTCCAGGTCCCAGTCGGCGACCAGCACCCGCTTGCCGCTGGCGGCCAGGATCCACGCCACATTGGCCAATGCCATGGTCCGTCCGGTGCCGCCCTTGAACGAGTAGAACGTCACCACTTTGCCGGGGCGCTGCTCAGTCATCGTCGCTCACTTCGAATACGCGTCGGGACGAGGTCTCCGAACCGCCGAGCCGCGGGCGGGAGTAGCCCTCCGGCGCCTGCACTGCCGCCCGCCGGAGGAAGTGGCGGCGGGCCTCACTCACCACCGACGGCATCTGGTTGTCCAACTGTTTCACATCGAGCGCACGGTACACGCGGGCCGCGCCGAGGGCCGTCAGCCGCGCCTCGGTGCGTTCGACCAGATCGGCGCCGTGGCGGGTGAAGCGCTGATCGCCGCTGTCGGCGACCACGATCGGGGTGGTCCACCGGTGCAGGTGTCCGGCCAGGACGTCGAGCGCCTCGACGCCGCCGGGCTGCCACGGGTCCACGAACACCACGCCGGGGGAGCCGTCCAGCGCCTTCAGGTCGCCGGGGCGGTCGATCACCCGCGTCGGCAGGCCGAGGCGCTGGGCGACGTTGGCGGCGTACTCGGCGATCGGGTTGTCCAGTGCCCCGCCGTACGGCTTCCAGGTCAGGGTCTCGCCGCGGGCGGCGCTCACCGCGATCACGAACGGGACCTCGGTGGACTGCAGCTCGGGGAGCGCCACCTCGTCGATCGGCACGGCCCGGCCGGCGGGCAGCCGGCGGCGCGACGTCACCTCGGCGATGCGGTGGGCGAGGCGGTCGACGACCTTGGCATAGAGATCGCGGTACGGGGTGAGCCGCCCCAGTGCACGCAGGCCGTTCTCCGCGTACTCCGGGATCCCGGCACCCAGCGGCAGCGCCGAACGCACCTCCGACTCGCGCCCACCGTCCGGGAACGGCAGCCACAGCACGGGCATCACGTGTGCCCGGGCCGCGTCCGGCTCGTCCGGCAGCACCCGCGTCAACCGGTCCAGGAAGACGGCCCGCTCCCGCATCGGCCACGACTTGATGAAGTAGCCGGGGGAGTAGAGCGGCACGAAGACCTCGGCCCGGCCCAGCTGCTCGGTCAGCCGCGCTTTCGAGTCGGTGCCCGGTGCGAGCAGGTAGTCGGCGAACCCGACGGCCGCGGGATCCTCGCCGACCAGCGCGCCGACCCGCGCCGACAGGTCGTCGAAACAGCTGCGCACCCACACGTCGGTGTCCCGGTTGCCGGAGCTGTTCAGCGGGTCGGAGTGCGCGTAACTGAGGAAGAACCGGCAGCGTGCCGTGGTCGCTGAGGTCATCACGTCCCCTCCGTGAAGCTCGTGCGCAGGCCTTCGATACCGTCCGCGACGGCCGGCTCGACCCGGTACCTGCCGTGGACACGCTGGATGTGCATCGCCAGTTTCCAGACGATCGCGTCGTAGATCGCGTTCTGCCCGGTCCGGGCCACGCCGAGCAGACCGTCGGACAGGTAACGGGCGGTCCAGTCCTCATCGGGCAACCCGGTGGGGATGAACATGTTGACCTCGGCGACCGGTTTCGGCAATGGCTGCTCGAACGGTGTCCACAGCACCGGCACGATCGCGCTCTCCGCACCCGGCGCCAGGCCGTGCCGCGACACGATCCGGCGGCGTGTGAACAGATCCCACTCCATCGCGCACCAGCGGCTGTGGAACAGGTAGGGATAGGACAGCAGAACCACCATCACCTGACAGGTGCCGATCGCCTGCAGGATCGTCTTCTGCCAGTGCTCGCCGCCGCCGCGCCCCACGTCGAGAAAGCCCGGCTCGGCACCGACCGGCGAGCCGATCAGCTCGTTGACCAGCTCACTCAGGTCGTCGAAGAGCCTGTTGACGTTGCGGTTGGCCTCCCGGGGCGGCCCGACCGAGCGGGAGCGGTCCGGACGCGAGTAGCTGAGGAAGAACACCGGTGCGCCGGGATCGTCCACTGTAGGGTCGGTCAAGTCTCGGCCTCCATCCACTGACGATTGTCAGTCAACCACCGCACCGCAAAATCGACCGCCCCGCGCAGCGGTGTCAGCAGCGCGCCGGCGCGGCCCACCGGTCCGCGGCGGGCGATCCCGGTCCGGTCCAGCGCGGCGCCGAGTGCCGCGAAATCGGTGTCGTCGTGGTCGATGCCGAGGAAATGCTCGGTCACCCGCTCGCCGGCCTTCTCGACGAAGCAGGTGTACGTCTTGCGCCGCGGCCGGGCGACGCGTTCCTCGGCCAGGTGCAGCCCGGTGCACCGCTCCCAGTCGCAGCCGATCATCAGCTCGTGCGCGCCGCGACGGTACAGCGCGCCGACCGGTGACCGTTCGCCCAGGTGACAGTCCAGGTCGTGCACCTCGGTCAGCTCGGCGGCCCGCGGCCCGACGGCGGCGAACGAGGTCTGCGGGTGCCCGCTGCGGACCGCGCCGGGAGAAAGGCGCACGTGCTCGGCGAACGCGCCCATCCCGCTGGAGGGCATGTCGGCGGTGAAACCGGGCATCGTGTCCAGGTATCGGGCGAGCCGCGGCCCGTCCATCCCACGGGTCGCGGCCCGGAACGCCGGACTGGTCGTCGAGTTGTGGGCGGTGTGCGTCGGCACCACGATCGTCGCGTCCGGGCCGGCGATCTCGCGCAGCGCCTCCAGCAGCGTCCGCGGGCCGCCGGCGGGTGGACCGACCCGGCGCAGCGACACGTGCACCACGAGATCGCCGGCCGGCACCCCGAGGGCCCGCAGGTCGGCGACCAGGTCGGCCCGGTCCGGTCTCACCCCGGCCACGCCCCGATCGGGCAGCACGAACGGCGGTCACTCATCACACCCACGCCTCGATCGTGGCCGCCATGCGATCGACGAACCGGCGGCCCGGAGCGGTCAGGGCGCCACTGGCGGACAGCTCGCCGATCGCGGCCCCGGTCCACTCCCGGTACATCGTGTAGTTCCCGGCTGCCTCGGGCTCGCCTCGGCCGGCCCGGCGGCGCCACATGTCCGCGACCGCGAGGTGAGCGTAGATTCCCTGCAGCACCCCCTCGGCCGGGCGCGGGTCCGGCCGCCAGCCAACCTTGATCAGCCCGGAGGCGTCCGGGTCGACCAGGTCGATCAGGTCGAGCACGGCGCCAAGCTTGGTGTGCTGGAACTCGTGGACCAGCATGACCGCCATCGCCGCCGGGTCCGCCGTCAGCGCGATCCCCAGCGCGCCGTAAGCCTGCCGGGAGGTGGCGCTGCGCAGCGTCACCTCGTCCGGGACCAGCGGTGTGATCGTGGTCAGCCCGCCGGCCAGCCCGGCCGCCTGCTCGGGGGCGTCGCGCAGCACCGACGGCCACGCGGCCCGCAACGAGGCTGCCCAGGCCCACCGGTCGTCGGCGGTGAGCGAACCGGCCGGTGGCCAGTCGTGGCAGTCCCGGTAGGGGTCGGCGTCCTCGAGGAGCACGGTCAGGTCGTCCAGGGCGATCGAGGCGGCCGGCGCCCACCCGGGGTCACCGGGTGTGAGTTGTGCCCGGCCGCCGGGCCAACGCACCGTGCCGGTCCCGGAGACGAGTGCCTCGCCCGCGTCCGGGAGTGTCAGGGTGCCGAGGGTCGGCAGGTGGACCCGGCCGCCACGGGGCGTCACCGCCACCTCGGCGTCGATGCCGGCGATCACCGCGGCGGCCGCGGCCAGGTCGGCGAACCGGGCCGGGTCGTCGCGTCCGGCCAGGAGACGGACCGCCCAGGCCCGCACGAAGGGGTGAACCAGCACCCGGCGTACGACATCGGGGTTGATCCTGTCCAGGTCGGCCAGCAGCGACCAGGCCGCCGCGGCAGCCCCGGTGAGCGAATCGGCGGCCGCGACCAGCAACGCCCGGTTGATCGACTCCTGTGCCGCCGTGAGGTGTGCGACGCAGGCGCCGTCGCCGCCGCCCGAGGCCAGCTCGTCGAAGACCCGGTCGGGCAGCGCGGACTGGCCGGTCGGGCCGGCCAGCGGTTCACTGTGCATCGCGGAGACGAGTCCCTTCAGGTCGGCGCAGTAGACGGACGGGTTGGCGAACCCGGCGCCGGACCGGAACCGGTGCGCGAACAGGCCGCCGCCGCAGCGGGTGACCACCGGGCAGGCGCGGCAGGTGGGACCGAGCCCGGACAGACCGGACTGGCGGCGGCGCATCACCGGCGTGGCCAGCAGGTCGTCGGCGGACGCGGTGAACACGGTCAGCCCGGTCGCGGCCGCGCCGTGGAACGCCGTCTTCATCGAGTCGGGCTGCTCCCAGGAGCCGTCGGTCTCGACGACCGCCAGCTCCCCACGCTCGATGCCGATCGACTCGGTGCCGCTGTGACGACCGGTGGCGGTGGCGTGCAGCGCGTCGAACAGCCGGATCGGCACCGGACGGCCGTCGGCCAGCCAGCGGCGGTGTATCCGGAGCAGCCAGTCGGCGTAAGGCGTGGTGCCCGGCGCGGCGTGCGGCGGCGGATCGTCCCAGGTGGCGTGGGGGAGCAGCAGGTCGATCCGGGGCGGCTCCTGCTCGAGCAGGGCCTCGTAGACGGCGATCGGATCATTGCGTACGTCGATCGTGCAGAGGATCCCGGCGTACGCCGGCCGGTAGCGCGGCGACCGCAGCAGCGCCAGCCCGCGCAGCGTGCGCTCGTGACTGCTCGCCCCGTTGCGGTAGCGCCGGTGCCGGTCGTTGGCGGCCCGGTTGCCGTCCAGCGACACCCCGGCCCGGACCCCGGACTCCAGCAGCAGCTCGGCCATCGGCTCGTCGAGGCGGATGCCGTTGGTCTGCATCCGCAGGTCGAGGGCGGTCGCGGCGCCCACGGTCGCGCGCAGGACGGTCAGGATCTCCCGCAGCCGTGCCCGGCCCAGCAACAGCGGCTCCCCGCCGTGCAGCACCACCCCGACCTCGGTCAGCCGGTGCCGGACCGCGTGTTCGGCGATGCGGGAGGCGACCCGCTCCACGACCGGCGCGGACATCGTCGACGGACGGTCGCGCCAGGTCTGGTCCGCGTGCTCGTAGACGTAGCAGTGGTCGCAGGCCAGATTGCAGAGCTCGTGAACCTTGAGAACGAACTGGCGCAGCGGCCGCGCCTGCTCCGGCGCGGCCGGACGCTCAGATTGCCGACTGGAAAGCTGAGACGTCAGAAGGCCGCTCCCGTGCCGCCACCCGGTCCGCCGGAGCGGCCGAGCGCATGATCCGATGGACGATCGCTGAGACGCTCCCCGCCGCCCCGCGATCCAGCGGGACGTGCACGGGCGTCTGGCGTGATGTGGGTTCTTCCACGGCGCTTCGTCTCCCCGATGACCGATGATGGGCACGGCAAGCTCGCCCGGTCAGGACGAGCGGTGCCTAGAGCATAGACAGCGCTCGACGTAAAGTCACCCGCCTCTGACGGATGGTGATGGTCGCGCTCTATGCGGCCGGGTTCCGGGCGGCCGGGTTCCGGACCGCCCGGCGCTCGTCCGTCGCGGCGTGCACGCGGTCGCGGCCGGCGGCCTTCGCCGCGTACATGGCGTCGTCGGCGCGCTGCAGCAGCTGGGCGAGCGTCTCCCGCGAGTCCCAGGTGGCCACGCCGACGCTGCACGTCTGCGCGTCCGGCAGGGCCGCCCGCATCCGGTCCAGCACCGTGACGGCCTGCTCCGCGCCGGTGGACGGCAGCACGAACACGAACTCCTCACCGCCCCAGCGGGCCAGGAAGTCCTCGTCGCGCAGCCCGGCCGAGAACGCCGCCGCGGTCCGTTGCAGCAGCTCGTCGCCGGCGGCGTGGCCGTACGTGTCGTTGTAGCGCTTGAAGTGGTCCAGGTCGGCGATCGCGACCGTCAGTGGTTCGCCGGACTGCTCGGCGTCGGCGAGCATCCGGTCCATCGCCTCCTGCCAGGCACGCCGGTTCGGCAGCGCGGTCAGCGAGTCGGTGAACGCCATCCGCTCCAGCCGGCGCAGCAGCTTCTCGTGCTCCAGCGCGAGCGCCGTCTCGTCGGCGAGCAGGCCCACCGCGCGGGTGCGGTAGTCGCTGACCGTCTCGACCCGGCGCCGCCAGCCGACCGCCAGCACGCCGATCACCCGGCCCTCGGCGACCACCGGCTGCCACAGCATCGACTTCCCGTCGACCATCTTCAGCAGCGCCGCCGACACCCGCGGATCCGACGCCGGGTCGGCCAGGAAGATCGGCTCGCCGCTGCGGTAGACGCGGGCGATCATCGACGTGCCGTCCAGCGGCACCCGCGTCCCGATCACGTCGGCGCCGGCCACGTCGGTCACCACGACCTCGCGGGCCGTGCCGTCCTTGATGACGGGCTCCAGCAGCGACACGTTGTCCGCGGCGGCCAGATCGCGGACCGCGGCGATGATCGTGGTGCGGGCGTCCTCGCCGGTACGGATGCGGCGGGCCGCCGCGGCGACCGCGGCCAGCAGACGGTCCGAGTCGCGGGCCTTCTCCTCGGCGAGGTGACGGTCGGTGACGTCCTGAAGTTGCACCAGGGTCCACGGCTGGCCGCCGACCACGCTGTTGCCGATGGTGAGGTACGCCCAGCGGGTGGAGCCGTCCGGGCGTACGACCGGAAGTTCTCCCTCGTCGACGCCCTCCGGGAGATAGGGGGAGACGTCCGCGCCGACCACGTCGGTCTCCGGCCGTCCCACCAGCTCGCAGAACGCCGGGTTGGCCGCCACGACCCGGCCGTCACCGTCCGCGATCGCGACGCCGGACGGTGAGGCGTTGAACAGCTGCTCGAAGCGGTCCGCCACCATCCGGACCTTCTCGTGGGCGCGCCGCAGCTGGCCCTGCCGGCGGCGCAGCGCCTCCTGCAGCAGCACGCCGATCAGCGCGGCGAAGGCCACCTGCACGCTGTAGTAGGCCAGTTCCGGGCCGGTCGGATGCGATTGGGCGAGCACCGTCACCCCGAAGCCGCCGCAGCCCAGCACGATCGCGGCCGCCATGACCCGTCGGGAGGTGACCGCCGCGCCGACGCCGAGCAGGGTGAGCATCAGGGTCGTGCTGTAGTGCAGCCGGCCCGTCACCACGACCAGCGCCACGCTGTCGATGATCGGCAGCAGCGCCAGCCACTCGCCGCGGCGCCCCGGACGCCGGCTGAACGCGGCGACGCCCATCGCCACGGCGGTGGCGCTGTCGAGCAGCGTCATCACCGTCCGGCCCGGTCCGCTGAGCGCCAGCAGATTCGTCACGGCGAGCATCAGGTAGACCAGCGCCACCGCGCCACGGATCCACCGGGACGCGGCGTCGTGCCGTCTCGTCCGCGACATGCCGCGCCACCTCCCTCGATCCTCCGCGGTTCCTTCGGCACGGGTGGGGCCGACTTGATGGGAATTGACGCATGTGGATGATGGGTCTAGCTTTCACGCATGCGTGGATCGCGGCTGATCGCCGCAGTGACGACCGCCCTGCTGCTCGCCGCCGCCGGGTGCGGCACCGACGACGAGCAGCCGCCGGCCGACGGCCAGCCCGACAAGGTCAACACCGGGGTCATCGCGATCGTCGACGTCGCGCCCATCTACCTCGGCAAGAAGCAGGGCTTCTTCACCGAGCAGAACATCGACCTCACCCTGACCACCGCGCAGGGCGGCGCCGCGATCGTCCCGGCGGTGCTCAGCAAGGAGTTCCAGTTCGGGTTCAGCAACACGATCTCGCTGCTGATCGGCGCCACCAAGAACGTGCCGGTCAAGGCCGTCGCCAACGGCGTCAACTCCACCGGCGTCGACGGCAAGGACTTCGCCGGGCTCTTCGTCAAGGCGGACAGCCCGATCAAGTCGCCGAAGGACCTGGCCGGCAAGACTGTCGCCGCGAACACGCTGAAGAACATCGTCGAGACCACGGTCCGCGAGTCGGTCCGCAAGGACGGCGGTGACGCCGCGGCCGTCAAGTTCACCGAGCTCGCCTTCCCCGACCAGGTACCGGCCCTCGAGAAGGGCAGCGTCGACGCGATCTTCGTGGTCGAGCCGTTCCAGCAGGCCGCAGTCGCCGCCGGAGCCCGCAAGATCGCCTCCAGCTACGTCGACGCGGCGCCGGACCTCACCGTCGCCATGTACTTCACCTCGAACGAGCTCCTCAAGAGCAACCCGGACCTGGTCCGGCGCTTCACCGAGGCGATGAAGAAGTCGCTGGCCTACGCGGATCAACATCCCGATGAGGTACGTGCGGTGCTCGCCGACTACACCAAGATCGCTCCCGAGGCGCGGGAGGCCCTGGTGCTCCCGAAGTGGCCGGCCGACGTGAACCGCGCCTCCGTCGACCGCCTCGCCGACCTGGCCGTCACCGACGGGCTCATCACCGCCAAGCCGGACCTCGAGGCCCTGCTGCCATAGTGGTCGCGTGCTTCCTCAGCAGCATCTGATCGAGCGGGTGGGCAGTCTCTGCCGTGCCGACGAACGGCTCGTCGCGGCGCTCACCTACGGCTCGTTCGCCCAGGGTGAGGGCGACGCGTACAGCGACATCGAGTTCTGGCTGTTCCACGGCGACCGGGCCGTGGATCCTCACACCTGGATCAGCGGCGTGGGCGACGTGCGACATGTGGTCGTCAACGAGTTCGGCGCTCACGTCGCGTTCTTCCCCGGCCCGGTCCGCGGTGAGTTCCACTTCGCACCCGCGACCGCCATCGAGACCGTCCGCACCTGGCCCGCCCGCGGCGCCGACACCGACCGGATGATCGTCCTCGACCGGACCGGCGGCCTGCGGCGGGCCCTCGACTCGCTGCCCCGGCATACCCGGGTGCCGGGGACCGCCGAGGAGATCGACGAGGTCTGCGGCCGGTTCGTGAACTGGCTGCTTCTCGCCCACCACGTCAGCCGCCGCGGCGAGCTGATGCGGGCCCTCGACGCTCTCACCCACGCCCAGCGGCACCTGCTGTGGATGGCACGGCTCGTGTCCGGCAGCACCCGGCGCTGGCTCACCCCGTCGCGGGCGGCCGAGTCGGATCTGCCGCCGTTCCTGGTCGCGGCCGTTCACGAGGCGACGGCCACCGCCGACGCCGCGTCGATCGACCGGGCCGTCGCCGCCGCCTGGACGCACGGTCGCGCCTGGTGGATCCAGCTGGCCGACCGCTCCGGGCGACCCGTCCCGGCCGGGCTTTTCGCCGACATCGACGCCTGTGTTCCGATGACGCCATGATCGGGTTTCGCCGCCTCGTCCTGGTGCTCGGGCTGATCGTGCTCAGCGGGCTCGTGCTGGGCATCGCCGGGCTGGTCATCGAACAGACGACGGACATGAACCCGACGCCGATCATCGTCGCCGGAGGCGCCCTCGCCGGGATGGGCCTGATGATGCTCGCCCGCAGGTTCGACTTGCGGGACCGCTGACCGCTGACCGCTGACTGCCGGCCGCTGACTGCCGGCCGCTGACTGCCGGCCGTACGCCGGACCGGTTTCCCGTGGCCGATCCTGACATCAGCCGACCCATGGGCGGGTCAGGGTGTCGATAGCCGCAACATCGCTGTGCTGGATGATCATCCTGACCGGGTTTTGGAGGGCGGCCGTGCCCTATGGCTGCCTCCCGGGCCTGGAAGGGTGCACTCGTACGCCGACCCGCCCTTCGTGATCTTGGCTGGGCCGGGGGCTGGGATTTTGCCGTAGTGCGATTGTCGGGGTGCTGCCGCCGCTGCGGTCGGGTTTCGGGTGCGGTCGGGTTTCGGGTGCGGTCGGGTTTCGGGTGCGGTCGGGTTTCGGGTGCGGTCGGGTTTCGGTGCGGTCGGGCTTTGGGCGCGGTCGGGTTTCGGATGCCTTCGGGCGCACGCTGGCGATTTCCGTGTGCGCGTGACGTCGTGGGCGGCGACGGCAAGAGCGCACGCTGCGGATCCGTGGACGCGCACGGTTGTCATGGCGACGATCGGAGCACTCGGTGCCGCTGCGTGTGCTCCTGCCGCGGCGTCTGCGCCAATCGCTACGCAGTCTCGGCTTCCCGGCCGTTGCGTGTGCTCCTGCCGTTGCGTGCGTCGGCTGCCGCGTGCTCCGGCCGTTGGGTGCGTCGGCTGCCGCGTGCTCCGGCCGTTGGGTGCGTCGGCTGCCGCGTGCGTCGGCCGCTTTGTGTGCGCCGGCTGCCGCGTGCGTCGGCCGCTTTGTGTGCGCCGGCTGCCGCGTGCGTCGGCTGCCGCGTGCGCCGGCCGCTTTGTGTGCGCCGGTCGCTGCGCAGTCCCGGCGCCCCGGATGCAGGCACCGCCCCATGGCTGCCGGACTCCGTGGCTGAGGTGAGGAGTGCGGGTGGGTGGCTGAGGTGAGGAGTGCGGGCAGGTGGCTGAGGTGAGGAGAGCGGGCAGGTGGCTGAGGTGAGGAGAGCGGGCAGGTGGCTGAGGTGAGGAGAGCGGGCAGGTGGCTGAGGTGAGGAGTGCGGCAGGTGGCTGAGGTAAGGAGAGCGGGTGTGCCGGAGTCAGGCCGGAGTGGCAACGGCTCGGGTGATCACGGCTGCCGCACGGGCGGCGATGGTGGCGTCCGGGCCGGCCCAGAGGTCGTCGAGCCAGTCACCCGCGAACAGCCCGACCAGCGTGGGGCGGCCGTCGGCGGGGGTGGCGTCGAGCCATTCGCTGATGCAGGTGTCGGCGGGCCCGTGCACCCGGAAGTAGCCCGCCGGATGCGACGGCCAGAACCGCGTGCCGAACCTGAGTATCACCTTCTCCACCCGGCCCATGCCCAGGTGCGACAGCGCGGTGCGATGCGTGGCCGGCAGCGGAGGGTCGAACTCGATGCCGTCCGCCGCCAGCACACCGACCGGAACCGTCACGATCACCGCGTCCGCGCGCAGCGAACCCGTCTCACCGAGCAGAGTCACGCCACCGGCGTCGGTCAGGATCCGGCTCACCGGATGGCCCAGCCGGACGTCGACACCCTCGGCCAGGTGGTCCACCAGGAGCCGGTAACCGCCGACGATCCACCGGTCGCCCTCGCCGACGCCGGGCTCGAAGCCGTACCGGGCGCTCAGCCACGACAGCGGCGCCCCCGAGTCCATCACGATCTCGGCATCCACGAACCGGCGGATCGCCCGCGGATCCCACGGCCCCGGGTCACGCAGCCACTCGTCCAGCACATCGGCGATCGACGAGCCCACCGGAGCCGCCTGCAGCCGGGCCCGCAGTTCGGCCTCGATGGCGTCGGGAGCGAAGCCGGGAACGGCGCCTGTCAAAACCAGAGGATCATGGAAATCTGTGGGTACGGTACGCAGGCTCAACTTCTCGGCGAGGCGGGCCAGCACGTTCTCGTCGTACTGCTGCAGCCAGTTCGCGCCCAGGTCGAAGCCGGTGCCGCCGATCTCGGCCCCGGTGGTGCGCCCGCCGGGCCTGTCCCGGGCCTCCCACACCTGCACGTCGACGCCACGAGCCGACAGCGCGCGGGCGGCGGCCAGCCCGGCGATCCCGGCACCGACCACGCCCACCCGGGCGTGCCCGAGACCCGCGGCCCAGACCGCGGCGGCGACACCCTGCTCATAGGCCCCATGGGTCATCCCTGCCCTGGCCGGGTGGGTGGCCTCGCCGGCCAGACGCAGACGCGTCCCGATCGGAGCCCCGAGCGCCGACCGGTCGTCCGGGGTGCCGTCACGGCCGATCAGACTCCACGAACCACGCGCCCACGGGTCGTCACCCCAGTGCGAGACCGCGTACCCGGTCAGTGTGGTCATGGCCTTTTCCCGTCGTCGGGGAGCAGCACGCCCCCGGTCCGATCCACGCGCGGGATTCTGCCACCCACCTCCGACATGTTTCATCGGCCCTGAGCGGGAGTGGGAGCGGGCGAGTGTTCCTTCCGGCATTCCCCGACCGTGGTGCAGGGGTAGACCACCACTGTTTCGCCTGCTCGTAGGATCGGGCCCGGTCCCAGAAGCCGACCTCGGTGACCTCGGGCCGACGCTCCAGCCGGACGCGCACGGCGGCTACTCCCCGTTCGCGGGCCGGCGGGTGATGTCCTCGGCCTGTGACAGCAGCTCGGGGGCCAGTTTCGCCCGGGCGTCCAGCACCTCGAGGCCGATCAGGCGGCCGGCCTCGTCGAAGTCCAGGTTGATCATGCCGTCGACGTCGATCGGGTCGCACGGGTACATCTTCGCCACGGGGGTGCCGGGCGGCTGGAAGTAGACGTAGGCGGCATTGGCGACCTCGTCGTACGTGATTCTCAACGGCACCATGGCGATCAGCCTGTCAGACCCGGCCGGGATACTGGTTCGGTCATCGGGTTCCGGTTCGAGTTGCGTCCGCTGGACGACGCGGAGTCGTGGGACGGCGACCCGCCGAGCCTGAGCTGGTTCGGGCTGACCGACGGCTGGTACTGGATCGAGGCCGGCGGGCACGAGCTGCTGCGCCGGACCCGCTTCGACTCGGAACCCGACGAGATGACGACTTCTCGGCGCGTCCGGATGATCGCGACGGCGCCGGTCGTGCCTACGCTCGTCCGATGATTACCTGCGTCGTGCACTACACCGTTGATCCCGTACAGATGGAGGCGTTCGAGCTCTTCGCCCGGGAGTGGATGCGCCTGGTGGCCAAGCACGGCGGCATCCACCACGGCTACTTCCTGCCGGCCGAGGGCGCGAGCGATCGGGCCGAGGCGCTGTTCAGTTTCGAGAGTCTGGCCGCCTACGAGCGCTATCGTTCCCGCTTCGGCGACGACCCGGAGTTCGTCGCGGCGGACCGGATCCGGGACGAGTCGGGCTGCGTCCTGCGTTACGAGCGGACCTTTATGCGGCCGCTGCTACCCGACTGAGCGGCGACTTTCGTACGGGGTGTCACCTGTCGAACTCGCCGTCGCGGACGCCGCCGGTGAAGGCTCGGCGTCACCTCGGCGTCCGGCCGCTTGCTGTGCCGGACCGCCGCTGCCGTGAACGCCGTAGCTCCGCCCGTGCGGCAACCTGCTCCGCGTTCAATCAGGACGTCGTCTTCCGATACCTGACAGACCGGCCATCGAGCCCGCAAGAGTGAGGCCGACAGGAAGGGGCCGGGCATGACGACCGTCGACGGCATGAGGGAGATCGCCGAATGCACCGCTGACGCGCTGGCGGCGGCCGGGCTCGTCTTCATCGAGGACGAGCGGCTCGACGAGCTGGCCGAGACGCTGCGGGTGTTCCTCAGCGCAGCAGGGCTGCCGCTCGACGAGCCGCGCCGTTAGATGACAGCACGGAGGACGCCGAACTTCTTATGATCGACGCGGGCGTGTCGATGTGCGTCATGCCTGATCGGCGGCCACCCGGTCCCGGTGTTGAGGGAGGACGGCTTGACCACGGTTGATACGGCCGACAGCGACACCTCGACGGTTCGTGGCCTGCTGGAACGGGCCGAGGACAAGCGGCTCGCGGGTGACTACCGGGCCGGCTGCGAGCTGGCCCGCGCGGCCGCTGACCTGGCCTCCTCGACCGGTGACGCGGCCGGCGAGGCGGCGGCTCTGCGCTCCCTGGCCACCCAGCTGATGCGGGTGGGGCGGCAGGAGGAGGCTATCTCCGCCTGCCGTACGGCGGTCGTGATCCTGGAAGGGCTCGACGACCGGATCGGCCTCTGTGAGGTCCTGACGCTGCAGGCCATGCCGCTGATCGAGCTCGGCATGCACGACGAGGCGCTCGGCGTTCTGGCCGTCGCCCGTGACATCGCGCAGGAGCTGGGCAACCGGGAGCTGCTCTACTGGGTGCACAACCGGACCGGCGTGGTCCGCGGCAGTATGGGTGACCGTGAGCTGAGCACCGAGAGCCTCATGCTGGCCCTCGACATGGCCGAGGGCATGAACGCCGAGGCCCGGTTCTGCATCCTCAACAACGTCAGCGACAACGCGGTGTACGAGGTGACGCGTCTTCGCGGTCGCGGCGAGAACGACGCCGCCGAACGGGTGCTGACCGGCGCGCTGGGCTACGTGGCCGAGGCGCTGCGGCTGGCGCGCGACGCGCGGCACCCGTTCCGGGAGGCGATCAGCCTCGACAACTACGGGATGCTGCTGGCGCTGGCCGGTGACCTGGACGGCGCGGCGCAGCTGATCGAGGACTCGCGGCTGATCGCGGTCCGGGCCGGATACAGCACGCTGGAGTCGGCGGCGCTGCAGCACCAGGCGCGGGTCCGTCTGATGCGTGGCGAGCACAGCGAGGCGATCGAGGGCCTGCGCCTGGCTCTGGACCGCGCACACACCGCGGGCGAGAAGCCGATGGCCATGGAGATCTCGCGGGAGCTGTCCGAGGCGCACGAGCGGATCGGTGACTTCGTCGCGGCGCTGGCCTACTACCGCGACTTCCACGATCTGGAGCGTGAACTGCACAATCAGGTCGCCGCGGCGCGGGCCCGGATGGCGGCGCACCACTTCGAGCTGGACAACGTGCGGCTGGAGGCGGAGAACGCGCGCCTGGAGGCGGAGCTGCACCGGGCCCGCAGCGCCGAACTGGCCGCCGACAACCTGCTGTGGCAGCGCCAGGCGACCGAGGACGCGCTGACCGGCCTGCCGAACCGGCGCTCGGTCGACGACCGGCTGCCGAAGCTGGTCGCGGCCGGTGGCCCGGTCTGTGTGGCGGTCGCCGACGTCGACTTCTTCAAGCGGGTCAACGACCGGTACGGCCACTTCATCGGCGACGAGGTGTTGCGCCGCATCGCCGCGATCCTGCTCGAACGTGCCGGCGAGACGGATCTGGTGGCCCGGTTCGGCGGTGAGGAGTTCCTGATCGCGCTGCACGGTTCCGGGATCGACGACGCCCGGGCACAGTGCGAGTTGCTGCGGGCGGCCGTCGCGGCGTACCCATGGGAATCGATTGAACCGGGTTTGACCGTCACCCTCAGCTTCGGCCTCGCCGAGGTGGCCGGCCCCGCGTCGCTGCCGGACGCTCTGGGCCGCGCCGACCAGCGCCTTTACGACGCGAAACGCGGCGGCCGCAACCGGGTGTGCGCCGGCTGACTCGTCGCCGGCGGCGGCGTTCTGCCGGTCAACTGCCGCCCAACCTCCTGGTGACCCGGGTCCCTGCTGTCGACGATGGACGCAGAGTCGAGTCGGGAGGACCGAATGCAGCGTTTTCTTCGCCGGGCTGCGGTCGTGGTGGCCGCGGCTGCCGCGGCGGTCGGCACGTCGGCGGTGCCCGCCGTCGCCAATCCGCGGCACCCGGGCCTGATCCTGGAACAGGCGACCGGCTGGTGCACCTATCTCAACTGGCAGGGCAGGTTCTACTGCGGTTCCCACGCCATCTGGCTCAAGCCCGACGGGTGGGACCAGGTGTTCGTCGTCGGGCCGGACAAGAACGTGTACACGAAGTGGGCGAGCGATTCCGGCGTCTCCGGGTGGCTGAACATGGGCGGGATCTGCAAACCCAACCCCGGCATCGTCGTCCACTTCTGGCTGAGCGACTGGGGGCTCACCGTCAACTGCAAGGGTTCGGACAACAGGTGGTACCACCGCGAACGGTACGACGACGGCCACTGGGATCCTCAGTGGCTCAGGGGCGAGACGTATCCGTCCGCGTGAGCGGGCCGAGCCGCCGGCGCAGCTCGTCGGCGGCCGGGTCGTTCAGCTCGTCGAAGATCCGGATCGCGGCCCGCCACGCCCGTACGGCCTCCGTGTGGTCACCGGCCGCCCGGTGGATGTCGCCGAGTCGTCCGCGGGTCTCCGCCTCGTGATACCGGTCGCCGGACTCCCGGAACAGCCGGACGGCCTCCTCGGCGGCGGCGGTGGCCTCCACCGTCCGGCCCTGGCGGTCGTACGCGAAGGCCAGACTGTCGAGGGTGGCCGCCTGACCGTTGAGGTCACCGCTCCCACGCTGCACCGCCAGCGCGGCGGTGCAGCAGCCGACCGCCTCCGGGTAGCGTCCGGCCTGCGCGTACAGCCAGCCCAGGGCGTTGAGTGACCGGGCCTCGCCGTCGCGGTGCCCGGCCTCGCGGTACAGCGTGACCGCGTCACCCACGGCGGCGACGGCCTCCTCGACACGGCCGGTCATCTGCCGTACCTCGGCCAGGTTGTGCAGCGTCTGCGCCTGCCCGCCGGCGTCGCCCAGCTCCCGGTAGCGGTCGTGTGCCTCGGCCATGTGGGCCTCGGCGGCGTCCAGGCGGCCGAGCCGGGTCTCGGCGCGGGCCAGCATCCGGCAGGCGGTCGCGATGCCGAGCCGGTCGTCGCAGCGGCGCGCCGCGTCGAGGGCGGTCCGCTGGACGGTCTCGTTGTCCTGCCAGCGGCCGTTCGGCGCGAACCAGGCGGCCAGGCACCAGGCCAGCCGCCATGTGAACGCCTCGAAGCCGTTCTCCGCGGCCTGGCGTGCGGCGGCGACGAGCACCTGATGCTCGGTGGCGAGGAACGTGCGGGCCGCATCCGGCGCCGGGACGACGGGGGGCGTCGGCAGCGGCGACAGCCACTGAGGCTGGACGGCCACGGCGGCGGCGGCCGCCTCGTCGAGGAAGTACCGGTAGAGGCGCTCGGTGGCCTCCCGATCCTGGTCGGCGACCGCGGCGGCGTAGTCGTGGACCAGGTCGTGCAGCAGGAAGCGGCCCGGCCGCTGCTCTGTCAGGAGATGCAGGCGGGCCAGTTCGGCGAGCGACTGGGCGGTGTCGCCGACCGTACGCCCGGTGAGCGCGGCAGCCGCCGGGACGGTCACCTCCGGGCCCGGATGCAGGCCGAGCAGCCGGAACAGCTCTGCCGCGGGCGGTGCGAGCGCACCGTACGACCAGGAGAAGACCCGACGCAGGTCGGCGGTCACGCCGAGGTCGCCGGCGAACGCGGCCAGCGGGAAGCCCGGATGGAACGCCACCCGGGCGGCGACCATCGCGAGCGCCAGCGGCAACCCGGCGGTCGCCGCGACGATCATGCCGGTCGCGCCGGGGTCACCGGCCAGTCGATCCGCGCCGACACGGGCGGCCAGCAGCGCCCGTGCCTGGGCGCCGGACAGCACGTCGAGCCGCAGCGGCCGGGCACCGGCCGAGGCGACGAGCCCGGCGAGCCGGTCACGGCTGGTCACCACGACGGTGGTGGCTCCGGTGCCCGGCAGCAGCGGGCGGACCTGCTCGTCGCCGCGCGCGTTGTCGAGCACCACGAGCATGCGCCGGTCACCGAGCAGACCACGCAGCAGAGCCGACCGCGCGTCCGTGCCGGCCGGGACGCGCGCCGGTGCCACACCGAGTGCCTCCAGGAAAGCGCGGAGAACCTCGGCCGTGTCGGTCACCGCCGGAGCCGGGCCGAAGCCGCGCAGGTCGGCGTAGAGCTGCCCGTCGGGGAACCGATCGGCGACCCGGTGGGCCCAGTGGACGGCCAGCGCGGTCTTGCCGACCCCGGCGAGCCCGCCGATCGTCACGATCGACACCGCGTCCCCCGGCAGGGCGTCCAGCTGCGCCAGCTCGGTCTCGCGGCCACAGAAGCCCGGTACGTCGAGCGGCAGCTGACGGGGAACCCCGGGCGGGGAGGGGGCGGCGGCACCCAGGAACCGTTCGCGCTCACCCGAGGACAGGGCCAGCGCGTCGGCGAGCAGGTTCAACGTGGACGGCCGGGGCCGCGCGACCCGGCCGTTCTCCAGGTCGCGAAGGCTGCGTACGCTCAGTCCGGTCCGTTCGGCCAGGTCCTCCTGGGTGAGGTTGGCGCGACGCCGATGGCCGGCCAGCACGTTGCCGAACACATCGACCACCGTACGGCCCGGCGCAACCCTCACCGCCTCACAGCAGAGCGTCGACCAGCTTGACGGCGCGTTCCTCGTGCTTGTCGTAGGCGTCCGGCAGCGCCGACCGCTGCACGGCCTGCGCGGCCTCGCCGAGACTGCGCGACTCCCAGTCGTCGATCGTGAGCAGCCGCTCGTAGAAGGCGTTCGCGGCATAGCGCGGCGTCATCAGCTGGGCCACGGTGCCCCAGCCCTGACTCGGGCGCTGCTGGAAGACACCGAGCGAGTCGAAGTCGTCGCCCTCGCCCTCGTTCGGCCGGTCGAGCGACGCCGGGATCGTGGTGTTGGCCAGGTTGCGCAGGCTCGACTCCTGCAGCCCCGTCATGAGGGCCACCAGCATCGCCCGGCGGGGGAGGTCTTTCTCCTGGGCGACCTTCACGATCACCGCGGCGTTGTTCATCTGCGTCTGGTTGAGACCGGCGATCGGCTTCGGCGGCCGGGTGACCTTCGGCGAGGCCGGCTTGGCCGAGACCGGCGGGGACGGCACCGGGGCGGCGCGTACCCGGCCCCGCGTGGCGGCCGGTGGGGTGCTCGCCTTCGGCTGCAGCGCGGCGCCGACGGTGGTGGTCGCGGTGACCGGACGGTCCTCGCCGCTGACGGCCACGAATCCGGCCCCGCCGACGGCGGCACTCACCACCAGCATGATCGACAGGGTGCGGCCCGTTCCCCGGGCCCGGCGGCGGCCCTTGCGGCGGCGACGGCGCGGCGACCAGTCCGTCGCGTACATGTCCGGCCGGGAGCTGGGCCAGGACTGTTGATCGCCGTCGGACTCCACGAACGCGGCCCGCTGCCGCGGAACCAGGCCCTGCCCCCGGTGATGCACAGGTCCGGTCGAGTAGTCCGGCGCCACGAACGCGTCCGCCCTTTCCGTAAACACTTTCGCCTTCTGCCCGGCACTACGGGCCCCGGCCGCCGAAGGTTCAACGCTTTTTCGACGTGGCCCCGGCGGGCCGCTACGTTGACCTTGTGAAGACGCGTTCCGGCGTACTCCTCGAACTGGTGTTCCTGACCGTCTGTCTTGTGCTGTTCTCGCGCCTGCACGCCGCCGCGGGCCGGGACCTCGCGGCCGCCGCGGCCAACGCCCTGACCCTGCAGTCGATGGAACACGCGATGCACCTCGACATCGAGCGGGCCGCGAACGCCTGGCTGACCGCGCGCGAGACCCTGAGCCCGTTCGCGGTGTACGTCTATCGCCTGTACTACGTGGTCGTCGCCGGAACCCTGCTGTGGGTGTCCCTCCGGCACGCCGACGTCTATCGCCGGGTTCGCCGGACGATGGTCGCGATGATGGTGCTGGTCCTGCCGATCTACTGGGCGATCCCGATGTCGCCGCCGCGGTTCGCGCTGCCGGGCACGGTCGACCTCGTCGCGGTCCACGACATCGTCGGCCAGGCGGCCCACGAGAGCTGGATCAGGCCCACCCACCTCACGGCCATGCCGAGCATGCACGTCGGCTGGTCGCTGTGGTGCGCCTACGCGGTGTGGACCGCGCTGCGGGCCACGCATCCCCGCGCGGCGCTGCTGGCATGGGCGTTTCCCCTGCTCATGATCGCGATCGTGCTGGGCACGGCCAACCACTACGTCCTCGACATCGCCGGCAGCCTCATGCTGCTGGCGGCCGCGATCGGCGTCGCGTCGCTGTGGGGACGGCTGACACGTCTCAGTGCAGTGTCGGCACCGCCGCGCCGTCCACCCGGTCGACCCTGACACCGGGCAGGCCACCGAGCCACCCGGACAGGATCGATTCCAGCGCCGCGGCGCCGGGCGGGCGCCGTCCCAGCCCGACCGCGTACTCCCGGATCGCCGCACCCGTGCCGAACGGGCGCGGCCACGCGTGCGCGTCGGCGACACCGGCCTCCTCGAGGGCGGTCAGCAGCGCACGCACCCGCCCCCGGAACCGGCCGGTCGTCTCCTCGAACGGCTCACCGGCCACCTGCCGCACGGTCACCACCGCCCAGGCCCGGTGCCGCCGGTGCGCGGCGGTCGCCGGCTGTCCCTCCCACGACTGGTAGAGCTCGTGCGTGACCAGGTCACGGAACCCCGCGCCGACCTGGCCGGTGCAGATCCGGACGGGCCAGGACGGGGTCAAGACCATCATCGGGTACGCCTCCGTCAGCGCCGTGGCACCACCGGTGAGGGTCACGGGCACGGTCCAGTCCCAGGCCGCCCAGGTGCCGAAGAAGTGACGCAGCAACCCGGCCGGCGGCAGGTCACCGGCCTCCAGCGCGGTCCGCGCCGCGAGCACGACCCACGCCAGCCCCGGCAGCCCGCCGAACGGCGCCGAGTCCAGCCCCCGCGCCCGCGCCCACGCCTTCACCGAGCGGGCCAGGCCGGCGAAGCCGGGCACCGAGGCCGTCGCCGCCAGCACCGCCTCGGCGTCCGACACGGCACTCAACGCCACCGCGGACGCCTCGTCCAGCTCCGCCCGCCTGGCCACCGCCTCGGCCGGCGGCAGCCCGCCCGCACCCACGGTGACCAGGTCGACCGTGAGACCGCCGTCGGACAGCCGCAGACCCGGCACCCGCGCCCCGGTCACCGGCCGCACCGACCACGGCGCACCGACCGCCGCGGCGACCCGTCGCCGCAGGTCCTCGACGTCGGCCCGGCCGGGAAGCACGGCCACCAGATCCAGGTCGGCGCCGGGCAGGTCACAGCCGAGCCGCCGGGACCCCGCCAGGTGCACGATCCCCCCGGACAGGGCCGCCCGCAGCCGGCCGAGGACCCCGGCCGTCTCCACCCGGACCGGTGCGGGCGCCTCCGGGCCGGGCAGCCAGCGCACCTCACCGGTGCCCAGCATCAGCTCCGCCCGCGGATACATCGGCTCGTCGCCGCGCCGGGACAGCAGCACCAGCCGGTCGATCCGTGCCGTCGCGGGCCGCAGCCCGGCGGTGGCGGTCTCCGGTCCCGAGGCCCGGCCCAGCGTCAGGTGCGGTGTGTAGCCCTCGGCCCGGCCGCGGCACTGCGGGAACCGCCGCTGCAACGCGCGGTGCAGTCCCGCCCACGGCGCCGGATTCCGCGCCGCCGGATCGAGCCAGACCGTCGTGTCGTCACGGTGGGCGAATCGGCGTACACCGTCGAGGGTCGCCTCGAAAGGGGAGACCTCGGCCGCCGCGGCTGCCAGATGGGGCGCTGCCTCGTCGAAATCGGCCTCCGGAAGGAAACCGAAAAGCACGTTCACGTGCGGTGGCCACCGGTCGAACTGCGGGTCCAGAACCCGGCGCACCTCCTGGACGGGTGGCCACAGCCGCTGCGGCGGCAGCCACGCCACCGCGGTCCGGGCCGTCGGCCGGGCATCGACCGTCTCCACCGGGGCCGCACCCACCGCCAGGTCGACGACGACAGCGAAGTGATCAGAGGCGAAAAGGCCATCCTTCGGTACGTCACCCGCGAGCCCCGCCTCCAGGACGGTGAGCTCACCGCCCCGCAGCAGCACCCGGTCCAGCCGCGACGCCCGCCGGGTGAGCGACCCGACCGCCGCGAGCGGGTTGCGGGCGGGGTCGAAGGTGGCGGTCGCGTCGCCGGCGCCGTGCACCTCGAGCCACGCGTCACGCAGCCCGAGCCGGCGCGCCGGGAGGTCACCACCGTCGTTGACGTCTCCGGCGACGACCACCGGCACGTCCAGCGAGGCCAGCCCGGTCGCGAGACCCGCCAGCTCGGTGTCGCGCCGCCCCGGGCCGTCAGCGGAGTGATCACTGGTCAGATGGACCGCCGCCACGACCAGGGGCCCCGGAACGGTGATCGCGGTGACCTGCTTGTACTGCCCCAGCGTGTGCCGTCCCGCCTCCAGCACCGGAACCCGGCTCAGCAGCAGCATCCCGCTGTCGTCGACGTCCTTGCCGCCCGGGTCGGTGCACAGCGTGTAGTCCCGCCGCACCCAGCCGGCCGCGAGCAGCCGTTCCAGCAGCTCACGCTCGACCTCCTGCAGCGCGATCACGTCGGCGTCGGCGCGTTCCAGCTCGGCGACCAGCAGCGGACGCCGCCGGGCTGTGTCGATGAGGTCAGCGTCGTAGCGGTCCCACAGCGTGTTCCAGGTCAGGATCCGCAGCGTGCCGACCGGCTCGGCCTTCGCGGGGGACGCCGGGACCCAGCCGTCCACCTCGTGCCAGGCGTGCGGGGTCCGCGGGGTGAAGAACGGCGCCCCCAGCCGTCGCGGCACCCGGACGCGCCCGGCCCGCGAGGAGCCGAGCAGGTCCACACCGGTCGTGCGGTCCCACACACGTTCCCCGTCGGCCTCGAAGAACAGCACCCGATGCCAGGGGATGTCCCCACCGGGCACGAACGCGGCCAGCGGCACCCGCTTGGCCTCGGCCCCGTGGACGTCGACCCCGATCACGAAGCGGGCCGCATCGAGCCGGGGATCCCAGCGCACCCGGTGATAGATCTCCTCGCTGGTGCGCATCGTTCACACGGTAATGATCGATCGCAACGCCCGCACCCCGGTTACTGCGCCCCTCGGATCCGATCCCGGAGGAATGCGATGGTCTCCTCCTCACTGAGGGCGCTCCGCCACGCTCTGTCGAATCGACGTCGCATCGATCTGGTGACATCGGGATCCTCCACCAGGTCGTCCGAGGAGTCGGCGAAGTCCCGGTAGAGAGCGTCGTCCCCCGCCATCGTGACCACCTCGAAGTCACCCAGGTACAGCGGGGCCCCGGCGGCAAACGGCACGATACGCATTCGTATCGCTCCGGACATCACCTTCCGGAGCAGATCCGGCAGCTGCTCCCGGTGCATCCGCGGGCGGCTCGAGAGCCGCCACAGCACCGCCTCGTCCACGAGCGCGAAGAGGCTGAGCGAATCACCTGCCCGGGCATGGACCTGCTCTCGGCGTCGTGCGTGAGCCCGCCCGGCGACCTCGGCCCACTCCGGTGGACGGTCGTCCTCGTCACGCCGGATGAGTTCGGACTCGCTGTACGCCGATGTCTGCATCAGGTCGGGAAGGCGTCTGATCCCATAAATCCGGATCTCGTCGGCCTCGGCCTCATATTCGATGATTTTGATCATGGCATCCGACATGTGCCCTCGGAACTGTCCTCCACGGCTCCAGGTCGTCGGCCTGACGCGGGCCAACCGGGCCGCAGCCAGTAGCTCAGCCACCAGGTCGCGGTCCTTCACGCCGAGGAACACCAGCACGTTCCTGAGGTCGGCGAGCGGTATGCCGACGTCGCCGTTTTCGATGCGAATCAATCGGGAGAGCGACCACTCCATCGCGTCGGCGACCTGCCATTGAGTGAGGCCCGCCCGTTCCCGGGCTTCCCGCAGGAACAGCCGCAAACGCCGTCGCGCGACGTTAGGACCGTCGTCGGCGCCCACGGGGCGGAGAGTCAGCGGACCACGGTCCCGGCCGGCGGCCGCATCCGCGAGGCGGCCTGCAGGGATCATGACGTCATCCGCCACCAGACCGATCAGCCGCCCGTCGCGGGGCCGGACGACGGCTGCGCCATGGGGCAGCCGTCCGGTGTCCGACTCGGTCAGCAGAGTGCGCCGTCCGGCGTCCAGCCATTCACCGACCACCGCCGGTTTCCGGACGATCCGGCCGCTCACATGCGTGATCACGTGTACGACGTCACCGTGGGCCGCGTCGTCCACGACGGCCGGTTCGGTGGGTGCCGGTCCGCGCATGTCCCAGAGCGCACAGTCCGGTTCGGCCGGCGTCCACGGCCGGGCCCACGTCGGAGTGGTTTCCGGAAGGCCGGGAAAGAGCACCCGAGTTTCCAGCCGGGAGCCGTGCGGCGGTGGCGGCATGACGATCACGGCGCTGCGGTCGGATATGAGAGCGCCGTTCCCTAGGACCCGGTCCTGCCCGTCGCGAAGCTCGACGATCCAGTCGAGGGCAGGCTCGTGTGCTGCCATCGCCGAGGGCAGGTCGATGCCGAGTCGTGCCGCCATGTCGCGGGTCATGGCGGCGAACGGTCGCAACCCCCGTTCGAGGTAGGCATCTCCGGCAGGATCGGCTAGCAGAGCGTGCACCGTTCCGCCGAGGCCTGCGTGTTGTTCCAGGTGCTCGCTGAGCACACGGAAGCTGTCCCATTCCTCGGCGAGCGTGGCACCCTGCAGGAGCAGGTCGGCCACTCCCGGCCGGAACCGGAACCGGGTGGCCTCCGGGTCGGTCCGCTCCAGCAGGCCGCTCACGAGCAGTTCAGCTGTGGCGGCGGGATCGGCGTCCGGCACCAGTTTCTCCTGTAGTACCCGGAGCAGCGGCAGTGACAGGACATCACCGTGCGCCGCCAGGCGGGCGAGACTGAGCGCGGCGGTGCTGGCGCGGCGTTGAAACGCCTGAACCCGCTGGGGTACGGACGGCGCTGATCCGTGTGGTGCTGGACCCGTGTGGGTCGGGGGCCGGGAGAGCACAGCGTCGGTCCAGCCGCTGGCGGTCGTGACGGCCCGCGCCCACCGGTGCAGATCGTGCGGGGAGCAGGAGGTGACCGGAATGGCGCGACCCGTCGCCGTATCGTCGTCGGCCCACCACGGGATGCGGACCTCGCCCGCCAGGGTGCCTTCCCGGCGGCCGTGGGAGCGCACCGCGACGGCCGGTGCGCCGATCGCCGTGCTCGACCAGTGACGCCGCGGCAGAATCTGCACCAGCGAGGTTGGCATGACGCGAGCCCAGGCGTTGATCGCACGCCAGATCGGCGGGGCGTACCAGTGGGTGGAGACCGCATCGGTGACGATCAGCAGCAGGGTCCTGCCGGTGGGGTCGGCCAGCCGGGCCGCTGGATGGTCCGGCCGCCGAGTTCGCCGCACCCGCGGTTCGGGCCCGGAATCGCCGTCGAGCATCCAGCGGGTGACCGATCGGAAGGCACCCGCCCTGCGGATCCGACTCTCCAGGTCGTTGATCTGAGGCGCCCACGCTGGGGTGGCCGGCGTCTGGTCCACGAGCAGGATCACGTCGAGACTCGGCTCGTGGCGGGGCGTCGTCACCACGACGAGCTGGTGGGCCTCCGCGATCGCCTCGACGGTCCGGTCGACGTCGACCGCCGGGATCCCGGGCCGGGTGATCCGGCGAAACGGCGCCAGAGCCCCGGTCAGCGGCATGCGCCGCGGTCGGGAGACCCGGAGGCCGACCGGGATGCCCGCACCGTCGGCTGATCGCGGCGGAGCCGGCCGATCGCGATCGCGGTTCCGGGCCCTGTCGAGCGACAGATCCTGGCCGGGCCGCGGGCCTGGGTCCGCCGTGGGCGAATTCTCGGTTTCGGCGATCGGGCTCTGATCGCCGGCACTGTCCATGCCGGCCCGCCGTCGTGGCCGAGCCCGTGGGGGACGGCGCCCGTCCGCCGCCCGCGAGGCCAGGAGCACCGCCTCGGCGAGCTGTTCGGGGCTGATCCCGGGCAGAGCACGGGTGAGGGCCTCGACCAGATCGTGGTCCATCAGTCGTCGAGCTCGGCGAGGAGCATGTCACGCGCTCGACGGCGAGCCTCGTCGGGCATCGACGGCTGCTCGGAAACGAGGTGGACGAAGTTCAGTAGCTGATCCACCGCGAGGATCTCTCCGGTGCGCAGCCGCTTCGCGAACTCGGTGATCGAGCGCCGTTCGGTGTCCGCCACGTCGCCCAGGTAAGTCGTCACGATGTCGGCGATGAACCGCTCGTCCGGAGCCGGCATGTCGAAGCGGACGCAACGTCGCAGGAACGGTGCCGGGAAAGAGCGCTCGCCGTTGCTGGTCATCACGATGACCGGCCAGTGGGTGCGCTCGACGAGGCCATTGGTCACCGGGTACGGACAGCGATCGGCTCCGAGGACCTGCCGCTTGTCGGGCCCGGATTCGTGACGTGCCGCGCGGGCCAGAGGCGGAATCTCGAAGACACCGTCCTCCAGGACGTTCAGCAGGTCGTTGGGCAGGTCGAAGTCGCTCTTGTCGATCTCGTCGATCAGAACTGCGCGTGGCCGGTCCTGGTCGGCCAGTGCGGTGCCCAGCGGCCCGAGCAGGACGAAATCCTGCACCTCGGCATTCTCCTTCACAGCCTGGCCGCCACTCTGGGTGGCATACAACCGGCCCAGCGCGTCGTACTGGTAGAGGGCCTCGCTGAGCGTGCTCCGGGAGGTGATGTGCCATACCAGCGGATCACCGAGTGCCAGCTCCATCGCGATCCGCTGAACGAGGGTCGACTTCCCCCAACCGGGAGTGCCCGTCAGCAGCAGAGGCCGCCGCAGGTGCAGCGCCACGTTGATGGCATCGAGCAGTTTCTCGGACAGCACGAATCGCGATCCCGCGGTCGCCGGGTTCCGCCATGGAGGCGGCTTGGGCAGGCGTTTCCACGGTTTTGCCTCGGGTTCCGGCTTGCGGTTGTCACCGCGGAAGATCCGCCAGGACGATGTCGGTTCCACGTGCTCTCCCAACAAGGGTCAGGGGTTCTCGGTGAGGGCCGACGTCGGCAGCGGATAACCGTCCCTGCCGTCGGGGTCGTCCCAGATGACAGTCGGCACCAGGGATGTGATCTCCGGTAGTTCGGGCAACGCCGTACGACGAGCCTGGGGCGGCACCGGTCTGATGGCGCGCATCGTCGCCGCCCGCAGGTCCGGTGTGATGTAGCGGTCGTACCAGAACACGAAACCGAAGCCGATGCGTAAGGCGGCACGCAGCGCCCCCGAGCCGGAGCCGGTCGGGTCGCCGCCGACCAGGAAGGCACGCTCTTTGCGTTTGCCGAGCCAGCCGGCACCGCTGTCCGCCGCGGACAGTTCGGTGGCGGTGGCGACCGGCGGCCGGTCGTCCCAGGGCTCGTCACGTGCCCGCTCGGTCACCCGGCGCTGCAGCCGGGGCTCGTGCAGGCGCTGCGACCATCGCATCCGGACCTGACACTCGGCGCCGATCGGTTCGAGCTCACCGTCAACCTCATGGACCAGCCACTGGTCGATGCCGCCGGCCAGCAGACTGGCCGGAGCCGCGATGTCCACGCGCAGCGGCCGATGCATCGGCATGCGCTCCAGCAGCTCACGAATCGCCTGGCGCATTGCGTTCTCTCCGCCGTGCACCCGTACGGTCGTGGGCTCCGTCGTCTCGCCCGCTTGGTGGAGCCACCAGGTGATCTCGGCGAGCCGGCCCTGCTCACCGAGGCTCTCCGGGCCGAGGTCGATCAGCAGCCAGGCGGGCTTCTCCCGGCGCCGCGAGAACAGATCATGAGCGTCGCCGATCTGCTCACCCTGCCGGGTGACGAAGCTATCGAGGGCGGCCGGTATCCGCGGTGACGCTGACGCGGCGAGCCCGGTGAGGAAGCGGGTGAGAGGCCCCAGCGCCGACCCGTGGGGTTGGCGGCGAAACCGCAGGTGGGCATCCGCAGCCTCGAACAGCATGCGGTCGGCGCGATCACCGGTCGGCCAGCGGCCCACCTCCTGCTTGTAGATGATGTGCAGGGTGGCGGAGAGGAGCGCCTCGCCGTTCAGGGCGGTGAACACGCTTTTCGCCTGAAGCGCCAGCCCTAGTGTGGTCAGGGCACTGTTGCGCCGGGCCGCGTCGACGCGACTCAGACCGGGACGTGAGGTGGTGGTCAGGGCTGCGACCTCGGCGGCCCGGACAGTGCCGCCGATCGACAGTCCTTCCGCTGTCCACACGTCCTCGTAGAAGTCCGGCACGATCATCGTCGTCTCTGCAGGGTCGGAGCGGACGATCTCGAAGGATCTGATCGCGATCCGGATCGTCGCGTCGATCTCGTCGAGCGTGACGATGCGGTTCTGCAGATCGCCCTCCCGTTCGGAGGCGGTGGCAGTCGTCGGGCCCCGGTCGTCCGTCAGTACATCCGGGAGTCTGCCGGTCGGAGTCGGACCAGCGGCCTGCATCCGCTCCCGGAACAGGGACAGAACCTCGTCCCAGACCGCGACCGGCGGGGCGGTGCTGGCCAGCCGGTCGAGCACCGGCTTCACGTACCTCGTGGGTGCGGCGTCCCGGATGACGTCCTGCTCGGGGCTTCTCTGGAAGCGGAACACCGAGAGGAATCGCATCACCTCGTCGAGTTGTCCGGGGCTCAGGACCGAGCCCGTCGGCTGCCAGCGCCCGCCGAGTGCCGTGCAGTGCTTCAGCAGCGCCTTGCCGAAACTCTGCAGGTGATCCTTCATCGCGTCCTCGACCGACAGTTCCGCGCCGGCCCTCCGGAGTTTGCCCAGGTGGTTACTGATGTCGATGAGCAACTTGGCCGGGCCATTGACGCCGGCCGTGGTGACAAGGCGGCATCCGGGCTTCTCCTGCATCGTGTGCCAGCGGTCGAACAGGTGGGCCAGGCCGCCGTCGCTCGCCAGCGAGTTCATGGTGCTGTAGGCGCCGAAGCGTGGTCCGTAGTGCTTGGCCGAGACCAGTTCGGCACGTTCACCGACCAGGACGATCCAGTCCTCGTGGTGTTCACAAAGCACGCGGGACCGGTGATCGGCCTGGAGCCGCCCGTCGGGTCCGAGGCTGCGGTGGTACATCCCCAACCCGTGGGCGGCAGCCATCGCCGCCTGCCACTCGTATTGGCCTGCCGTCCTCGCCCCCGCATCATCAGGAGGCTCGAGCGTCACCGCCAGCTCGGAGGCGGACGGGCCGCGATTTCCCACCAAACGCTCGCCAATCAGGCACAGAAGGTCAGAAAAGCCTCGTCATTGTGCCGCGTAACCTGTTCACGCCCCCGTGAGTGTCACCCTTCCGACATGAGATTCATCGGTGGCAGGCCGAACACCTCGGACAGGCCCGTCACCTGGATGGCCTTGAGCACCGGCGGGGACGGGTTCGTCAGGGACACGACGACGCCGGCCGCCGCGGCGGCGTTGCGGACGCTCACCAGGGCGCCCAGCGCGTACGAGTCGATCAGGGTGACGTTGGAGACGTCGATCTGCAGGAATTGATACGTGGACGCCTGCGCCGCCGCCGCGAGGTTGTCACGGACCTGGTCGGCGTCGTCGAGGTCGAGTTCACCGGCCAGGGCGGCACGCAGGGTGACGCCGTCGGTGCTGGTCTCGTACATGATCAAAGCGTTGCCGGCCATACGTCGACCGTATCGGTGATCGACAAGGGCTGCCCGTCGGGGGAGTCCAGGTGATGTCCAGTTCGCATCCAGTGCGCCTGCATAGCTTCGGCCGCAGGACAGCACCGACGGATGAGATGAGGGACACCGATGAGGACACGGATCAAGAAGGCGCTCGCCGCGGCCGCCACAGTGGTCACCGCGACGACAGCGGTGGTGGCCGGCATGAACGGCGGTGGTGCGTCGGCTGCGGCGACGAGCCTGATGGCGTACGGCATCGCCGGCAACGGGACGCTGATGTTGCAGTTCTGGACCGCCACACCCGAGCAGAACGACTGGGTACGGCGCATCACCGGGCTGACCGGGGACACGGCCGTCATCGGTGTCGACTTCCGTGTGCAGGACGGCAAGCTGTACGCCGTCGGCAACAAGGGCGGCATCTACACCATCGGGATCCCCAGCGCTATCGCGTCGAAGGTCTCGCAGCTGCAGGTCCCGCTGTACGGCACGAACTTCGGCGTGGACTTCAACCCGGCGGCCGACCGGCTGCGCGTGATCAGCGACAACGCCCAGAACCTGCGGCACAACCTGAACGACCACACCACCCTCGAGGACACCACGCTGACCACGCCGCCCGCGACCGGCCCGGCCCGCGGCGTCACGGCCGCCGCCTACACCAACAACGACCTGAACGCGGCCACCGGCACCACCCTGTTCGACATCAACACCACCACCGACCAGGTGGTCATCCAGTCACCGGCCAACAACGGGCTGCTGGTGGCGACCGGTGGTCTCGGGTTCGACGCCGACGGCAACGCCGGCTTCGACATCTTCAGCGACCTCACCGGCGGCAGGACGGCCACCCTGACGGCCTTCGCCACCCTCACCCCGGTCGTGCCGGACGACCAGCCGAAGCTGCAGAACTTCTACGGCGTCGACCTGCTCACCGGGACGACGAACCTGATCGGCACGTTCCCGCTGGACGTCACCGACGTAGCCGTCGCCCTCGACAGGTAGGCGGCGGGCCTACACCGGCATCTCGTGCCGGCCGGCCGACAACCGGGCCAGCCCCTGCTCGGCGCGCGACTGTTCGTACCGGTAGCCGATCTCACCGGCGATACGCAGCGCGGACAGGTGGTGCTCCCGGGCGTCGGCCGGACGGCCGGTCGACGCCGCGGCATCGCCGAGACTGTTGCTCACCCGGGCCTCGCCGGCCCGCTCGCCGATGCGCCGGAACAGCTCCAGCGCCTCACCGAGCCGGTCGGCGGCCCGCCGGTGTTCGCCGAGCAGCACGTCGACACCGCCCAGGCCGTCCAGCGCGTAGGCCGTACCGGCGAGTTCGGTCGTGCCCGAGAACACCAGGCGGGCCTGTTCGTAGAGGGCGGCGGCCTCCACCGAGCGGCCCGAGGAGAGTTCGACATGACCGAGATGGAGTACGGCGTACGCCTCACCCACCGCGTCACCGATGTCGTGGCAGATCGCGGCCGACGCCCGCAGGTCGTGTGCCGCGTCCGGGTGGCGGCCCTGACGCAGCCGTACCTGACCGAGGTTGCCCAGACCACGCGCCTCCCCGGCCCGGTCCCCGCTGTGCCGGGCCACGGCGACCACTTCGCCGAGGAACCGCGCCGCCTCGGCATAGCGGCCCTGCCACTGGTAGAGGTGGCCGAGGTTGCCCAGCGCACGCACCCGGACCAGACTGTCGCCGACCTCCAGCGCCAGGTCGACGGCCCGCTGCAGCTCGGCGCCGGCCTCGTCGTAGCGGGCCTGCTGGACGTGCAGGACGCCCAGATTGATCCGCAGCTGGGCCGCGGCGTGCCGGTCCTCCAGCCGCTCCGCCGCCCGCAGCGCGTGCCCGTGCAGGGCCACGGCGTCGGGGTAGTGGCCGCCGCTCTCCAGGTAACGCAGCAGCACCTGGGCCAGTCGTACCGCGTACCCCTCCGGGCCGTGTGCCACCGCGTGCACGGCGGTGGCCACCAGGTTCGCCCGCTCGGCGTCCAGCCAGGCCAGGGCCGCGCCGCTGTCGGGCAACGGCAGCGCCGGTCCGCCGGTCGCCGGGATCCCGGGGCGACGGTCGCGTTCGGCCGGGAACAGCAGGTCCATCGCGGTGGCCGCGGTCCGCAGGTAGAAGTCCAGCAGCGGCTGCGGCAGCCCGATCTCGCCGCAGCGGACGGCCAGATCCCTGGCGTATGCCCGCAGCAGGTCGTGCATGCCGTACCGGTCGCCGGTGCGCTGCACCAGGTGGCTCGCGGTGAGCAGGCCGAGGTGTGAGCGGGCCCGCGTCTCGGTGCCGCCGGTGAGCGCGGCCACCGCGTGCGCGTCCATCTCGGTGCCCGGATGGTGCCCGAGCAGGCGGAACGTGCGAGCTGCGCCGGCGGGCAGATCCCGGTACGACCAGGAGAACACCACACCGATGTCGGAGTGCGGATCGCCGGTGGACAGCAGACCGAGCCGCCCCCGATGGTCGGCCAGCTCACCCACCACCGAGGCCAGCGTCGCGGGCGCCCGCCGGTGCACCAGCTCGGCCGCGATCCGCAGCGCCAGCGGCAGCCGGGCGCAGTGCGCGGCCAGCTCCTCGGCGGCCTCCGGATCCCCTGTCACGCTGTCACCGGCCAGCCGTCCGAGCAGTGCCAGCGCGTCGTCGGGACGCAACACGTCCAGGTCGAGTCGTCGCGCGCCGTGCCGCACGATCAGGCCGGGCAGGCTGTCTCTGCTGGTCACCAGCACGACGCAACTGGGCGTACCGGGCAGCAGCGGCCGGACCTGGTCGACCGAGGCGGCGTTGTCCAGCAGCACCAGCACCCGGCGACGGTCCAGCAGGCTGCGATACAGCGCGGCGCGCTCGTCGACGTCGGCGGGCATCTGTTCGCCCGGCAGGCCGAGCGAGCGCAGGAACCGGGCCAGGGCGGCGTCCGGCGACACCGGCTGCTCCGGGTCGTAGCCGCGCAGGTCCACGTAGAGCTGGCCGTCCGGGAACCGGTCGCGGTTGCGGTGCGCCCAGCGGGTGGCCAGCGCGGTCTTGCCGACACCGGCGGTGCCGGACACGACGGCGATCATGACGGTGGACGTGTCCGGTGTGCCGGTCAGCCGGTCGAGCCGGGACATCTCGTGCGCCCGGCCGGTGAATCCGGGGACGTCGGCGGGCAGTTCGGCCGGGACCGGGCGGGCCGCGGCCACCACGGGCGGTGCCGGCGTGCTCGTCCGGGCGTCGGCGTCGAGCAGCTCACGGTGGGCGGCCGTCAGTTCGGTACCCGGATCCACGCCCAGCTCGTCGGCGAGCCGCCGCCGTACCGTATGGAAGGTTTCGAAGGCCTGCGCCCGCCGTCCCGCGGCGGCCAGCGCCCGCACGAGCCCGGCCTGACCGGCCTCGTCGAGCGGGTCGGCGGCCGTCACCTCCTCGAACGCCGTGATCGCCCCTCCGGTCTGCCCGGCGGCGAGCAGCGCCGCGCCCAGGCGGGCCAGCGCGGCCCGGTGCTCGGCGACGATCGACCGGACTTTCGGGTGCCCGGCCAGCTGCGGCAGGTCGGCGAACGGCTGACCCTGCCACAGCGCCAGTGCCTCACTGAGCGGCTCCACCTCCCGGCTGGCGGCGGCGCGGTGCAGCAGCTGCCGGAAACGCAGGATGTCGATGCGGTCCGCCGGTACGACGAGGTGGTAGCCGTCGCCGAGGTACGGGAGCAGCTCACTGCGGGAGTGCGGCGCCCGCGCCGGCTCGAGGACCCGGCGCAGCCGCTTCACATGGGTCTGGATGACGTTGACGGCGCTGGCCGGCGGCTCGTCGCCCCAGATCGCGTCGATCAGCCCGGCCAGGCCGACCGGCTGACCGCCGGCCAGCACGAGCAGGCCCAGCACGGTCCGCTGCGCGGGCGGGCCGAGCGGAATCGGCTCGTCGTCGTGCCAGGCGCGCATCGGCCCGAGCACCTGGATCCGCAGCGTCATCTCGGGCGTCCAGTCCCCGTCCAGTCGAGTACCCCAGAATGCATCGACATTAGTTTATATACGGAAGGGGGCCGATCATGTCGCGAATCGGACGGGGGCTGGCAGTCGTCGTGGCGCTGGCAGGTGTCGCCGGGCCGGCCGGAGCGGCCAGGGCGGACGCCGCGGGGTGCGCGGTGAGGTACAAGGCGTCGCCGTACACGGGCGGGCTCACCGCCGAGATCACGGTGAAGAACACCGGCGGCGTGACCATCAAGGGCTGGACCTTCCGCTTCCCGCTGGAGGCGACGGTCGTGGAGTTCTGGAACGCCGAGCTGATCACCCCCACCACGGTGGTCACCACCAGGGACAAGGGCTGGAACGCGGACGTCCCGGTCGGCGGCAGCATCTCCCTGGGCTTCCGTGCCGTCGGCGTCGCGGGCGCCGACCCGGCGTGGTTCACCGTCAACGACCTGGTGTGCACGCCGGCGACCTGAACCGTGAGCCGTGTCATGGAGAGTGGCAGCATCCACGGTGGGTGACGTAATTTCGTTAATAAGCGAAATGCCGAAGGACGCGAGACATCGAAGGGCTGTGCGCCGAGATGCTGGAGGAGTGCAAGGCGCTGTCGAACGAGACGCGCCTGGCGATCCTGGAGTGGCTGAAAGACCCGGCCGCGAACTTCCCCGGGACCGAGGGCGAGCACGACGGCGTCTGCGTGGGGCTGATCCAGCGCCGGGCCGGATGCTCCGTCTCCACCGTCTCCGCCCACCTGGCGATCCTGCAGCGGGCCGGATTCCTGCGCGCCACCCGGCGCGGACAGTGGATCTACTACCGCCGCGACGAGGAACGCATCCGCGCTTTCACCGAACGCCTGCACCACACCCTGTGACACCGGAAGGCGACACGCTCATGCCCACCGCACTCTCCCTGCTCGACCTGGCGCCGATCTCCGCCGGGCAGACCGCACGCGACAGCCTCGAGGCCAGCGTGGCGCTCGCCCGGGCCGCCGAGCACAGCGGCTACCAGCGGGTCTGGTACGCCGAGCACCACAACATGCCGGTGATCGCGTCGTCGGCCACCAGCGTCGTGATCGGCTACGTGGCCGCACACACCGAGTCGATCCGGCTCGGCGCCGGCGGCATCATGCTGCCCAACCACTCACCGCTCGTCATCGCCGAACAGTTCGGCACGCTGGAGACGCTCTACCCCGGCCGCATCGACCTCGGGCTCGGCCGCGCGCCCGGCAGCGACCAGGTCACCATGCGGGCGCTACGCCGCGACCACCTGTCGGCCGACACGTTCCCGCAGGACGTGGTCGAGCTGCAGGGCTACCTCGCCGGCAAGTCCGTGATCCCCGGCGTGCAGGCGGTGCCGCGCGCCGAGCAGCCGGTTCCGCTCTACATCCTCGGATCGTCGCTGTTCGGGGCGCAGCTGGCCGCGCGGCTCGGTCTGCCGTACGCGTTCGCGTCGCACTTCGCCCCGGACGCGCTGCACCAGGCCGTCCGCGTCTACCGCGAGACGTTCACGCCGTCGCAGCAGCTCGCGGAGCCGTACGTCATCGTGGGGGTCAATGTCGTGGCCGCCGAGACCCACGACGAGGCCGTCGCGCAGATGACCTCGGCCTACCGCTCCCGGACCCGCGCGTTCATCTCGCGCGGCGGCGTCGGCCGCAACTACACCGACGCCGAGATCGACGCGTTCCTGGCCTCACCGGGCGGTCAGAACCTGGCGTCGATGACCCGCTACACGGCCGTCGGCACCCCGGACGAGGTCCGCGACTACCTGGAGGAGTTCGCCGCCACGTCACAGGCCGACGAGCTGATCACCGCCCACCACGCCCAGTCGGTCGAGGACCGGGTGCGTTCGGTCGAACTGACCGGCGCCGCGATGGCGGCCCTCGTCTGACCGGTTGAGTCGGCCGGACCGCCGCCCGAGACGGAACGGGGCCGCGCCGCAGGCTTCGATGAATTAGGGTGATCTATATGCATCGTTCCCGATTCATAGCTTTCGTCCTTGCTCTGCTGGCCATTCTCGCCGTCTTCCCGGCTCCCGCGCACGCCGCCGCCGCTGCCGGCGGCGGCGTGATCGAAGGGACGTTGACCACTGCCGACGGCAGCACCCCGGTCGCCGGCGCGCGCCTGCAGGTCAAGGCCTATTCCGGAACGCCGGGCTATCTGCTCCCGCAGGCCGTCACCGACGAATCCGGCCACTACCGGCTCGAGCCGCTGCCGGCCGGTCGCTACCGGATCGGCTTCTACTTCCCCGAGACCGGTGACGAGCTGTGGGCTCCGCACAAGACCCGCGAGTCCGCCGCCACGTGGTACACGGTGACCGACGGCGGCACCACGGTCGTCAACGACTCGCTGTTCCCGACCGGCGACCTCGACGTGACCTTCGAGAACGCCGACGGCCCGATCGCCGCGTTCTGCGCCGACGCGTCCGGTGACTACTTCCTCCGCTCCGGGTGCACCACCACCGGGACCCTGAACCTGACCGGTCTGCGCAGCGGCACCTATGTCGTACTGGTCTGGGCCGAGGGCGAGACCGCCGTCTCCCCGGCCTGGGCCACCATCACCACCGGCGCCCTCACCGCCGTCACCGTCACCCAGCGCTGACGCCGCAGCGTGAAGGAGTCGCGTTGCCGGCCGAGGAGTCCTCGGCCGGCAACCGGGTCAGGAGACCTTGACGACGCGCCAGGCGAAGAACATGGTGCTCTCGTGCCGGTACTCGCGGAAGACTTCCCACAGGGGCCTGTTCAGGTTGTTGTTGCTGTGGTAACTCAGCAGCGGGCCCCGCTCGTCGAACCCGGTGACGATCATCGAGTGCCACTTGGCACGCTCCACCGAGTCGCCCATCTGCACGATGTCGCCGAGTCCGACGTCGCTGAGGTACTTCACCTTCTCCACGCGGCCGGACTTCTTGGCGAAGGACGCCCACATGTTGGCGTTCACCCACGTCCACGACGACGTGCTGGGGTCGTCGGGCCGGTAGTACCAGAAGCTGGAGTCCCGGCGGGACACCGGGTTCTCGACCAATGGCTCGTCGTACCTCCAGCCACCGGCGAACATCACCTGGCTGAGGAAATTCGTGCAGTCGCCGCCCAGCTCCCGGTGAGACCAGTCGTAGTAGGCCTCGTTCCGGTTCAGCGCGTAGCGCAGGGCGTAGCCGACAGCGGCATCCCGGTCGTAGTCCGCCGCGTAGGGAATGTTCGCCACGGCGCCCGGCGAGCCCTGCAACAGCGTCTGGTCCAGGGCTGAGATGACCGCGCGGTACGTCTGCGGGTTGCTCCGGACGGCATGCACCGCTTCCAGGTGATAGAAGAAGCCGCCCTTGTTCCTGGTGTGCCGGGCCTGCGGGTTCACGGTGGCGCCGAAGGCCGGGTACTGCTGGCCGTCATAGACGCCGGCCGTCACACCGGCGCGGTTCAGTTGATCGGCGAACGATCGCAGCAGGGTGTGCGGTTGCGCGCTTCCGTTGCTGAGTACCACCTGCGGGTAGCCCGGCCGCGCCTCGAAACCGTGGACCTGCAGGACGTGCGTCGCATTCGGCGCCCTGGTCGTGAAGTTGGTGTGCACCTTGTGGAACAGGCTCTCGTAGCTGCGCGCCATGTCCGAGACCCGGCTGTTCGGGTATCCGGGCCGGGTGGCGGTGTTGGAGTTGCGGTGGGCGCCCGCCATCGCGAACATCTTCGCGTCGAGTTGGCGGAAGGCCTCGATGCCGATCTCCTCGCTGGACTCGTCGCTGAACGGGTGCGGGACCTCGACGGCCACGTTGACCGCCGCCGAGGAGGAGTCGTAGCGGAGGATGTACAGGCCCCAGCACCGCTGGCACGGGGTCTGCTCCGACATGACCAGATAGTTCCGGTGGCTGACCGAGTCTCGTACCAGGTCGAGGTTGTAGCCGTACGTCGCCAGGATCCGCGCAGCCGTGTCCCGGGTCTCGTGCTCGCCCTTGTTCGCGAGGCGCATGGCCTTGATGATCTCGGTGACCTCGGCCGGACTGTCCGCGTTCCACCGGAACCTGTTCGTGTTCTCCTCGCGGGGCATGCCGTTGCGGTAGCTGAGGACCAGGTCCACGAGGTTCACCTCGGGCGGGTCCACCGCGGCCGCGAGACCGGCCTCTTCCACCCCGTGGTCCACGATGCGAGGTGCTTGGTCCGCCGCCGGATTTGGCGGTGATCCGGCCTGAGCACGGACTGCCCCGCTTCCCAGTGCCAGGCTCGCGACGAGCGCAACCGCGCCCGCGCGCAGCAATGTACGCATGGCGATTCCTTCCACGATCCCCCAGTGCGCCGCGACAACCCCGTCACGGCATCGATGCCGGTCACCATAACGGCGCGCGGGTGGCGGCCCGGTCCCGTGACGCGATGCCTACCCCCAGCGGCAAAACCGCCACCGGGGTCTGGGCCGAGGACCCTATGGCTTGCGGGCCACCGCGCCGTAGGCGTCAAGCCACTCCGGCTCGTCGTCCGGGCGCCACTGCGGTAGCTGCACCAGGCCCGGTTCCAGCAGGTCCAGGCCTTCGAACAGGCTCCCGATCTCGTCGGGACTCCGCAGGATGTACGGCACCCCGCCGCTCTGCGCCAGCCGTTGTGCGCCCTCGACCACCGCCGGGGTGGTGTTCGTGCCGTCCCACAGCACCAGGTGACTGCCGGACGGGACCGCGGCCGTCACCCGGTTCACGATCGACGCGGCGACCCCGAGATCCGGCTCATAACCCAGCACCCCCATGAACATGACACCGACCGGCTGGGAGAAGTCGAGCGTCCGGCCCGCGACGGCAAGAATCCGCTCCGGGTCGTGGTAGTCGGCGTCGATGTGGACGATGCCGCTGTCGTCCCCGGCCAGCAGCTTGGCGGCGTGCACCTTCACCAGCGGATCGTTGTCGACGTAGACGACCCGCGACCCGGGCGCCACGGCCCGGGCCACCTCGTGGGTGTTCTCCATGGTCGGCAGGCCGGTGCCGATGTCGAGGAACTGCCGGATCCCGGCGTCGCCGGCCAGGTGGCGCACAGCCCTGATCAGGAACCTGCGCGACTGCCTGGCCATGTCGACGATCTCGGGATAGACCTGTGCCACCGCGTCACCGGCGGCCCGGTCGGCGGGGAAGTTGTCGGTGCCGCCGAGCCAGTGGTTCCAGATGCGGGCCGCGTGCGGGATGTCAGGCTGAAGATTCTGCTCGTCCGTGAGCGTCATGCGCACGTTCTACACGAGATTCAGCATCAGAGCCAGGGTGCCGAGCGAGGCCATGAGCAGCGTCGTACCGGCGTGCATGCCGATCGACAGCCGGATGTCATGCCGGCGCCAGACCAGCCACACCGCCGGGAACAGGAAGATCAGCTTCGAGAGTACGGTCCACGGCGCCCAGAAGTGGTACACGGAGAACAGGACGGTGTTGAGCACGGGCGCTCCGGCTCGCAGGTGGGCGATGCGGGGGAGCAGGAACCCGCGGAAGTACAGCTCCTCGATGAGCGGCAGCGCGAACCCGGTCAGCGGCAGGCAGATCAGCATCGTGGTGACCAGCAGCGAGTGCGCGTACCCGTCGAGGTAGGTCGTCGCACTTCCGCCCGCACCCTCGAACGGCACCCAGGTGAAGAAGTTCTCGTAGACGACGTTGTCGAGCGGGGTGAGCGCCAGCGAGACCACGGTCATCCACACGATCAGGCCGGCGACGGCAGCGACGAGCCTGCCCCGTGACATCGACTTCTCCCGGTATCCGACCACGCCGTCCAGCGAGAACCGGCCGTTGCGCCTGCGGCCGAGCCAGAACATGACGCCCAGCAGCGGAAAGAGGACGATGACCAGGGCGACCGCCCAGGCCAGGAAGATCGGATAGCCGATCGCGTTCACGAACGGCTCGGCGATCAACAGGTAGGCGGCGACGATCAGGACCCCGGGCACGAGATGCAGCGCGATCGTCAGAGGCAGCGAGTGCCGCTCGGCGAGCAGAGTCTCGACGACGGTCTTCTTCGTGGCGGTGTGCAGCGTGTCTGTCATGTCGATGAGCATCGGCGCGCCGGCGGACACGGCCCTGACACGGCACTGACACGGGTAATTGGATTGGCCCCACGAGCGCGTCTCGTTACGTTGCCTGCCATGGCCATTCGTATCGAGCAGCCCGGCGACCACGACGTCGTGGTCGAGATCCATCGGCGCGCCTTCGGCGGCGAACACGGCAATACGGTGGCTCAACTCGTCGGCGCCCTGCGACGCGACGATCCGGCGGTGACCTCGCTGGTGTCGGAGCGGGCCGGCGAGATCGTGGGGAGCGTCATGTTCAGCCGGGCGCTGCTCGACGCACCACGGAAGCTCGTGGCGATCCGGACTCTGAGCCCTCTCGCCGTCGAGCCGCGGTGGCAGCGCCAGGGTGTCGGGTCCGAGCTCGTACGCGCCGGTCTGAAGCAACTCGACGAGCAGGGTGTCCCGCTGGTCTTCCTGGAGGGGGACCCCCGCTACTACTCCCGCCTGGGGTTCGTCCCCGCCGTGGACCAGGGCTTCCGGAAGCCCTCGCTGCGTGTCCCGGACGCGGGGTTCCAGGTCGTGAAACTGTCCGCCTACGAGCCCTGGATGACCGGGACGTTCGTCTACTCGAACACCTTCTGGGACTACGACTGCGTCGGCCTGCGCGACACGGCGGACAGTGGCCATTGACATATGGCGATCTATGGATTGCGGTGAGGGGCGACATCCTTCACAGCCGCAGGAGGTTCCATGTCGTCCGGACATCGTTGGCTGGCCACCGTCGCCACCACCGTCCTGACCGCCGCACTGCTCACGACCCAACCGGCAGCCGCCGGTCCGGTCACCGCGCAGGCCCAGGCGCCCACCCCCGCGCCGATCACACTCGCCGACGGCGAACGGGCCCTGATCCGCTTCCAGCTACCCGATGAGGCGGCCGTCGACCGCCTGCTCGCCCGGGGCGCCGACGTCGCCGCACGGCCACGGGTCATACCGGTCGCCGTCCTGCTCGACATGGTCGTCGACGACCGTGAGCTCAGCGCCCTCACCTCCGAGGGCGCCACCGCCGTCCAGCTGATCCAGCGCGAGTCCGACGGCGCCCGCCGGCTCGCCCAGAACCGGACCGTCGCACCGGCCGCCGCCGACACCCTGCAGTTCCTGCAGTCCTACTGGTGGACCACCAGCGGGCGCACGTTCCTGCAGACCCAGGTCGCCACCACCGCCAGCGACGACCCCGACGTCGAGATCACCGTCACCTGGCGCACCGCGAGCGGCGCCACCGGCACGTACCCGCTGGTCCGCTTCGAGGACGCCGGCGAGTACCAGTACCACTACGCGCTGCCGCAGCCGCTGCCCGCGCAGCCGGTGTCGGTCACGGCCACCTCCAGCCTCGGCGGCCAGTCCCGCGCCAACACCCCGCAGGCCTGGCCGGGCGCCACCCCGCCCGCGCTGCCCAGTGGGTACCAGAAGGACTTCATCGACGCCTACATGACACCTGCCGACATCCGGGCCCGGATCAAGCGGCTCGACCGGCAGTACCCGGCACTTGTCGACGTCATCAACCTTCCGAACAAGACCCAGGGCTATCGGCGTACGGCCATCGCGTACCTGGGCGACCCGGCCGCAGCGGCCGTCGTCGTGGAGTCGGTCAAGTTCGGTGACCAGGGCTTCAACGGCGTCCAGGCGCGCACGGTCGACCCGGCCCGGCCGAATCGGGCGCTCGCTGCCTCGTACCGCGACCGGGTCCTGACCGTCAGTCTCGCCACGGACGCCGCCGGCAAGGTGATCAGCACGACCGACGACGTCGCCGCCCTCATCACCGCCCGCTTCCCGCAACGGTTCCGCGCCTTCGTCGAGGACGGCTCCGCCGGGCTGCCGATGCCGGTCGTGGCCCCGGTCCGGCTCGACGACGGCCTGAAGGGCACCGAGGTGCCGAAGGGCCCGCAGACCGTCCAGGCGCTGCGGATCGGCAAGTTCCGCGACGGGTCGAAGCCCGGCGTGCTCGCCTACTCGCAGGAACACGCCCGGGAATGGGCTACCCCGCTGGTCACGCTGGAGTTCGCGGAGCGGCTGCTGGCCAACTACGCGACCGACCCGGCCACCCGCGCGCTCGTCGACTCCACGGACGTCTTCATCATCCCGATGGTGAACCCGGACGGCGCGCATTATTCCTTCAACGACTTCAATTTCCAGCGCAAGAACCTGGTCAACCACTGCACGGGAGCCAGCCGTGACCCGCGCTACCGCGACTCGTGGGGCGTCGACGTGAACCGCAACTACGCGGTCGGGTCGTACTTCGACGGCTATGTCGGCGGCAGCCCGAACTGCCTGTCCGGCACCCACGCCGGCACCGGTGAGCTGTCCGAGGCCGAGAGCCGCAACGTCGTGGCGCTCGCGAGCAAGCACAGCAACATCAAGTTCTCGCTCAACGTGCACAGTTACGGCGGTTACTTCATGTGGTCGCCGGGCGCCTACAAGGTTCCGGGTCGCGTCACACTGCCGCGGCCGTCCATCGACGAGTCCAAGTTCTTCCTGGACAGCGCCAAGCGCATCGTCGGCGCCATCTCCGCCGAGCGTGGGACGGTCACCTGGCCCGCGTACACCGGACCCGTCGCTGACGTGCTCTACTCGGCGGCCGGCAACTCGGCCGACCACCTCTACTACGAGCTCGGCATCACGGCCTGGAACTTCGAGGTGGGCAACGACCGCTGGAACGAGGCCACCCAGCAGTGGGAGGGCGTCGGTTTCCAGCCGCCGTTCGAGGAGGCGCACCCCGAGTCCCAGGAGTACGCGGGCGGCCTGATGGAGCTGGTCCGCATCGCCCGCGATCAGGGCAGCGTGCAGCCGTAACAGCTGACCGGGGGCATTCTTGCTCGAGGCGTGGGATGCCCCCGGCTCCGGCTCACCGGCGGATCACCCGCCCGCGGGCCTCCTCGGATCGCCGACTTTCTCCGTCGTCCTGCCGGCGCGGTCGTCTCGGGCCGGCGCCCACGGATGACCGCGGGCGTTGACCACCGCGATCGACGGCAACCTGATCAGCTTGCCTGTTCCCAGAGCGGCAGGCGGAATGTTGCGTAGGTGAATTTGCCGGTTATCTGTCCCGCGGCGTTGAAGTGGAAGACGTCCAGCCCGTGCCACTGCAAACGACCGCGATAGCGGATCCGGGCGAACCACCGCACCGGCGGGAACGCGCGCCCGCCGTGCGTGCCGGTCAGGTCCAACCGGCAGGCCCACCGGATCGTCGCGCGGCGGCGGGACTCGTCGATCACGTGGTCGTAAACGTCGAAGGTCATCGCGCCGTAGCGACCGGCGAACTGCGGCGCGAACTCCGCTCGGATGGCTGCGAGGCCGTGTAGTTCAGGTCCGTGGCCGGGCAGGTAGCGGGCATCCTCGGCGAAGAATGACATGACCCGGTCGAGGTCAGGCTGAGGGTCGTTGAAGGCGGCCACGAAGGCGTCGATAGTTTCGCCGAGGTCGGTGCTGCTGGTGGTCATGCGTCTGCCTTCGGGTGAGGTGGGCCGCAGTGGAGCTCTGAACATCGATCATCGAACCTTACAAGAACACCGATTCCTAAACAAGGAAACGACGTTCTCTTAACCGCCTGTCCGCGGTGCGGCACCGGCATGTCTCGACCACGGCGGTGCCGCGTGCCCGGCGTTCAGACAATCAGATCCGCCCCCCGCAGAAGTTGGCGGACATAGCCGATCGAGCTCGCTGGCCCCGTTGCAACGAGGTGACGCCCCGAGGGCTCCGGCCGCGCGGTACAGCGGCGCGAATCGGGCCGGTGGAGCTTGACCGTGACAGGCGAGGACGGCGGCCGGCGGTCGCTGCCGCGATCCGCCGGCCGATCGGCACCCCGAGCGGAAGACCGTCAGGCCCTCGCTGAGCGAGGGCCGCGCAGGCGGGATTCGAGGATCATCAGGGCGAGGTTGGCTGATGCGGCTGCTCCCGCGATGGCGGTGAGGGTTGCGAGGAATGGCGAGCCTGCGCCGTGACCGAGGGCTGCTCCGGCGACCGCCCCGCCGAGGGCTACGACCAGGCCACGGCGCAGCGGACGGTCACGTCGAGTCCAGGCTGCGGTCACGCCGAGTCCCACGGCCGCCCCGACAGCGGGTACGACCACGGTGGCGCCGGCCACGAAGGTGGTCAGGCCCAGTGCCCAGACGAGCAAGGCGCTCAGGAACCAGGCGCCCAGGCCGAGCGGGATCGGGGTCAGTGCGCGCAGCCACGCACCGGCCCGGGGGCTGTACCCGCCGCGGCGGGCCCGCCGGACCATCGCGGTGAGCAGGGCCAGGGCGATCAGCGAGCCGCCGACGGTGACGCAGAGCAGGACCGTCGCGATGGTGGACATGGTCCACTGTCCGGGTTCGAAGTCGACCGGGCGGGTGCCGAACCGGGAGTCGTCGACCTCGCCGCTGTTGTAGAAGGTGGTGAGCAGGTGGCTGCTCGCGTCGGGGTTGTGTGCCCAGAAGTCGGCGGTGTGGCCCAGCTCGGGGAGGATCACCTGGTGGCCGTTGGGCAGCAGGGGAAGTAGTTCATCGGTGGCCAGCTCGGCCGGGGTGGAGAAGTCCACGGTGCCGCTGACCAGGAGCGTCTCCACGGTGCTGGGCCGCGGCGTACGGTATTGCGCGTTGTCGGGACTGTCCGGCCAGACAGTGGAGTAACCCGAAGGGCCGCCCCAGAGAAAGTCCGTGGCGTCGCCGTTCAGGACGGAGCCGGTGCCGCCGCCCGCCTGGTAGAAACTCTTCGCGGCGGGCGCGTCGATCATGGCGAACGAGGCGAACTCGCCCCAGACGATCGAGCTGGGCAGTTGCAGGTCGCCGAGCACGGACATGGCCCAGAGCGCGCGAGGGCCGCTGAGGTAGGCGTCGATCACGGTGGGGGCGTTGAGCGGTGCGGAGCCGCGGCCGTTGTGGTGCATGCCGTACATGCTCGCGATCCGTACGGTGCCCTCGTTGATGGTGAACGGGCCCCATCGCCGCGGCATGTCGGTGGCGACGTCCCGCATCGAGGCCACCAGGTCATCGGTACGGGAGGAGCACCGGGTGTCGGCCGCGCACAACTGTGCGTACCGGCTGATCTGATCGTCGGTGATCTTCGGATCCCAGACCATGTGGCCGGGCGGGTTGACGGAGAGCATCGCGGAGCGGAACAGGGACGCGGGGTGCCGCCAGGAGTAGACCATCGCGGCCCGGGTCCCGGCGCTCGAACTGAGGAGGTTGATCTTCGGGTAGCGCAGTGCGGTGCGGGCGGCTTCGATGTCGTCGACCCGCTGTGCCACGGAGTACGCGGTGAGGTCGACGCCCTGCCTGGTCAGGCGCTCGGCACACGCCTCGAAGGCCATCGTGACGGCCCGCTGGGACTCGGCGCCGGTGAGGTCGCCCTTGGTGTGCATCGCGCCGGTGACCTCGGGGCAGTCGAGCCGCCGTGATCCGTCCACCCCGCGGTAGCCGACGAGCACCACGTCGTGCTCAGCAGTCAACCGGCTCGCCTGAGGAAAGGTCATGTTCGTCGCACCGGGGCCACCGCCCAGCCGGAAGACCGGTTCGCGGGGCTGCTGCGCCGAGGCGGGGATCCGCACCACCGGCAGGGCGATCAGGTCGGACGCCTGGTCACCCCGGTTCTCCGGGACGACCAGGATGCCGCACTCGGCTCGTACGGTGCCTGCCTCGGTGGTGTAGTCGCACTTCTGCATCGAGAGATCGCCGGCTCGCGCGCCGTCCGGCACAGCCATGGTGTTCTGCGGTCGCACGGCCAGGAAGACGAGTGCGGCGACGATGCCCGTGGTGATGACCAGGGCGAGAGTTCGGGGCGCCGACCAGCGGCGCTGACCGGTGCTTTTCGTCGTGCGAGGTTGGTCGGTGCTGCTGAGAGCCATGAACCTGCCGTTCGAAGCGAGGGGCAACAGGTCGACGACTTTATAAGAACACCGTCCTCTTAACAAGAGAATGCCGTTCCTTTACGGGGCGGGATAGGGTGATGGCTGTCATGGAGAAGAGCTCTTTTCAGCGGGCCAGGCGCCCGGAACAGAAGAACGAGCGCAGCGAGACGATCCTCGCCGCCGCGGCTGATCTCGCCCGGGACGCGGGAGTCGCCCGGGTCAGCCTGGGCGACATCGCCGGCGCGGTCGGGCTCGCCAAATCCAACGTTCTGCGCTACTTCGGTACGCGCGAAGAGATCTATCTGCAACTGACGATGCGCGAAGGCAACGGCTGGGCGGCTGCCGCCGGCGCCGCGCTGCAGCACGCCAGCGGCTTCTCCGCTGCGGCGGGCGCGCTGGCCGACGCGTACGCCGACCGGCCGCTGTACTGCGACCTGACCACCCACGCCGAAACGATGCTGGAACACAACGTTTCAGTCGCGGCCCTGCGGGTCTACAAGCTGTGGGCCATCGACACCTACTTCACCGTCGGCCGGCAGATCACCACCGCCTGCCCACAGCTGACCGACACCGACGGTGCCTCCCTGGTCATGGCCGCCAGCGCATTCGTCGCGAAACTGTTCCCCTTGACCCGCCCTCCGAAAGCACTGCGCGAGCTCTACGAGCGCGAACCCGAGATCGCCCGAGTGTTTCCCCCGTTCCGGCCAACACTGCAACGCATGATCGCCGCCACCGCGACCGGACTGCCCGCCCTGGCCCCCAGGGTCTAGACACCTTTCGCGGTCAGGGTCGGGTTGGGGCTGGTGGGGACGGTCCTGTCCTGGGCCGCTTGATCGCCCAGCCGTGCCCGGGCTGTTGATCGCCCAGCCGTGGGCAGCGAACCCTTTCCCGGGCTGTTGATCGCCCAGCCGTGGGCAGCGAACCCTTTCCCGGGCTGTTGATCGCCCAGCCGTGCCCGGCGAACCCTTTCCCGGGCTGTTGATCGCCCAGCCGTGCCCGGCGAACCCTTTCCCGGGCTGTTGATCGCCCAGCCGTGCCCGGCGAACCCTTTCCCGGGCTGTTGATCGCCCAGCCGTGCCCGGCGAACCCTTTCCCGGGCTGTTGATCGCCCAGCCGTGCCCGGCGAACCCTTTCCCGGGCTGTTGATCGCCCAGCCGTGCGCAGCGAACCCTTCCCCAGGCCGCCTGATCGCCCAGCCGTGGGCGGCGAACCCTTTGCCGGGCCGGAGGCAGCGATATCCCGGAGCCCGGCTCCGAAAACGGCCGTAGTTGATCGTCCAGCACCGGGCCGCGGCGGTAACCGACCCCCGTCACCCCGGAGCCCACGACGGCAACGCCAGGGCATCAGCCGACCGGGCGCCACCACGGCTCAGACGGATGCGGCTGACGGGCCGGGAACCCCGACTGCGAAAGGTGTCTAGAGAGCCTTCGCAGTCAGGGTGCGGCCCGCCAGCCGTAGCTCAGCCGTGGAAGCCGCCGGCAATATCTCCATCAAACCCGGGGCGGAAAAGACGGCAGCGGGATCGCTTGACCGACTCTAAGAGCGCGGCCTGATCCGGCGCTCCGGAGAGCGCCGCCGTGCAGGGCCGGTGTTGCGGCGGCGGGATCACACGTAGCCGTTGCGCGCGACCCTGCCGCCGCGATGGCGACGGCAGGCGTCCACGGACCCGCGACGTGGGACCTCACCGTTGTTGCCGACGACGTCAGGAGCACACGCGAAGCCTGGATGTGTGCCCCAGCCGTAGCCAAGCCACGTCATGGCACCTGGGTTCGAGGGCTGAGACGGGGCTGCCGAGCTGGACCCCGACTGCGAAAGCTGGGTACTCCCGGTCCGCTCAGAGTTTCCCGTCACCTCTCCAGCGACGAGCCCGCATCGCTTCGCCAGCTCGACGCCGGCCTCGACCGGCGGTGTGGAACGGCGCGTCGGGAACCTCACCAGCGACTGATCGGGCAGCGGCCGGTGGCTGACGACCACGACGGCGTCACCGGCCGCCGGCACACCGGACCAGCCGTCGGTGATTCCTCTCCCATGGGGTCAGGGCACAAGACAACCGTGGAAGCGGACCGGGCGGCGGACGATGAAGCCCAGGTGCTCGTACAGGCGGATCGCGCCGGTGTTGCGCGCCAGGACGTGCAGGAACGGCCGCTCGCCCCGGGCGAGGATCCGGGTCACGGCCGCCTGGATCAGGTGGGTGCCCAGGCCTCGGCCGCGGGCCTCCTGGGCGGTGCAGACGGCGCTGATCTCGGTCCAGCCGGGCGGCTTCAGGCGTTCACCGGCCATGGCGATCAAAATCCCGTTCTCCCGTACGCCGTAGAAGGCGCCCATCTCGATCGTCCGCTCCCCGAACGGCCCCGGCCGTGTCTGCTCGACGAGAGTCAGCATGTCCGGCACGTCGCCGGGGCCGAGCGGGTCCGCCATGACCGGTGCCGTCAGCGGCCGGTCGAGGATCATCTGGAAGCCCGGCGCCTCGAAGGCCGGCTCCCAGCCCCGGGGAGGGGTGACCTCGGCCGTGAACAGGTCGGCCATCCGGCCGCTGCCGAGCAGCCGGGCGAGGTCGTCCCAGTCGGATCCGGTCGGCTCGGGCGGCACCGCGGCGAAACGGGCGACGCCTGCCCGGTAGGTGGCGGCGCTGCCGACGCGGCGGGCCAGGTGGGCGTGGTGGCCGTGCAGGGACCGGCCTACCGGGTCGTCGAGTTCCTCCATGAACGTCAGCAGGTCGCCTGGTAGGGGAGTTCGGGGATGTAGCCGGCCCACTCGTCGCGGTTCAGTCCCCGGCCGGTGATCGTGCAGGCGTGTCTGCCGGGGGCCGCGCTCAGTTCCTTCGGCACCGTGTAGTCCCACAGGGTGACGTGCCGGCCGCCGGCTGCCGCGAGGGTGCGGCCGTCGGGGCTGAACGCCAGGCTACGGGTGCGCAGCTGGGGATGTCCGAGGGTGCTGAACAGGACCGGTGTCGTGCGATCGGTGACCTCCCACAGCCGGGCCTCGCTGATTCCTCCGGCCGCCAGGGTACGGCCGTCGGGGCTGAACCCGAGCCAGCTCACCATGTCGTCGGAGCGGGGCAGGGTGGCGAGCCGGTGCGGCTGGGCGATGTCGGTGATGTCCCAGAGGATCGCCTCGCCGGTGTAGCCGGCTCCGGTGGCGAGGGTCTTGCCGTCGGGACTGAACGCCGCGGCCCACGCGGAGGTGCCCATGGCGAGTTCGGCGTGGCGTGCCGGGGTGGCGCGGCGGGACACGTCCCAGAGCGTCACGTTGTATCCCGAGGCCACGGCCATGATCTTCCCGTCGGGGCTGAACTCCACGGAGGACATGTACTTGCGGTCGGAGGTCTCGGCGACCCGGGTGGGGCGGGTACGGTCCGCCACGTCGTACAACATGGTCTTGCCGTTGAGGCGGCCCACCGCGAGGATGCCGCCGTCGGGGCTGAACCTCATGATGCCCACGTCGTCGGGGTCGTCCGTGATGGTGGCGAGCACCGCGGGCCGGGCCGGTCGGGTCATGTCCACCAGCGTCACCTTCTCGTCCATGCCGCCGACGGCCAGGGTCCGGCCGTCCCTGCTGAGTTCCATCAGCTGGATCCGTCCGCTGTTCAGCGTCGCGGACGGCCCCTGGACAGGGTGAGCCCGATCGGTCAGGTCCCAGGCCAGGGCGGAGCCGGGGTCGGGGGCGTCGGCGCCGATCAGAGTGCGGCCGCCGGGGCCGAAGGCCACTCCTACCAGGTCCGCGGGGGAGGGGCGGCTCATCACCGCGACGACCTCTCGCGCGAAGGCGCCGTGGACGTTCCACAGGGTCGCGGTGCGGCGCTCGCCCGCGGTGATCAGCATCTTTCCGTCCCGGCTGAGGGTGGTCGAACGGATCGGGCCGTCGCGCCCGGTCAGGTTGCCGAGCTGGCCGGACAGGGTCGCCTGGCCGGAGATGCCGCCGATGGTGAGGCCGAACAGTCTCGTCGTTCCGCTCGAGTCGCTGAGGGCCAGCTGGGTGCCGTCGGCGCTGAACGCCATCCGGGTGAGCGTGGCGTCGCCGGTGGCGTCCTCCTCCGAGAATCCGCGCTTCGGCTGTGCCGGGACCCGCAGATCCCAGGGCACCACGAGGCCGTCCTCCTCGACGATCACGACCTGCAGTGCCGGGTGGAACAGGAGCGCACCGCCGGGCTTGGCGTCGGCGATCGTGGAGAGCTGGACCGGGTTCGCCGGATCGGTCAGGTTCCACACGATGGTCGTCGCGCCGCCGGTGACCGCTGTCCGCCCGTCCGGGCCGAACGCCGGCCGGCTTGCTCCGGGCAGGGTGGTGAGGGCGGCCGGCGCCCGTCCGGCGGTCACGTTCCAGAGGGTGGTGTCGCCGCCGGAACTGGTGGTGGCGACGGTGTGCCCGTCCGGGCTGAACGACACCGCGGCGACGCCGGCCGGGTCGGGGAGCTCGGCGATCCGGGCGGGGCGGGCCGGTACGCGCAGGTCCCACAGCACCGCCGGCGACTTCCCGTCGACGACGGCGAGGGTGCTGCCGTCACGGTCGGTGGCGAGCGTCTTGACGGCCGGACCGCTGGTGGGCACGTGGGTGACGCGGCGGGGCCGCGCGGGGCGGGAGATGTCCCACAGCGACACGGTGCCCCCGGCGTCGGCGGTGGCGAGCAGGCCGGTCGCGACGGTGGCGACGTCGGTCACGTCCGTGAGAGCGCCGGCGTAGTGGGTCGACATCACCAGGTGGGCGAGCTGGTCCCGGGTCCGCTCGTCGTCGTGCAGGCGCTGGGCGGCGACGGCCAGCATGAGGGCCTTCTTCGGGTCGTCGTCGATCATCGCGCGGGCGCGTTCGACGAGCCGCCGGTTGACCGCGATCCGCCGCTGCTGGGCCGCCTCCTCGCGCTGGCGGCGGGCCTCCTCGCGCTGCCGGTCCGCCTCCTCGCGCTGGCGGCGGGCCTCCTCGCCCGCGTCGCGGGCCAGTCTCTCCTGCTCGCGGGCGAATCTCTCCTGCTGTTGCGCCCGGGCCTCCGCCTCGGCGGCGATTTCCTGCTGCCGCTGGGCGTTCTGCTCGTGGCGCCGGGCGATCTCCTCCTGCTCGGCGGCGTCGGCCGCCGCCTCGTCGGCCAGCGCGCGCTGCTCGCGGGCGAGTCCCTCCTGCCGGCGGGTCTCGTCGGCGGCGGCCTGTGCCCGTTCCTCCTGCTCCTGGGCGAACTCCTGCTGGCGCAGCGACTCCTGCGCGGCACGTTCGGCGCTGCCGCGCTGTTCGGAGGCGATCTGCTGCTGCTGGCGGGCCTCCACCGCGAAGGCGTTGGCGAGCCCGGCGTTGCGTACCGCCATCATGCCGGTCATCGACGCGACGAGGGCCAGCACCACGAGCGTCGCGGTCGCGGCCGACCACAGACGGCGGGCTCGCCGGTGCTGGCGTACGTCCTCGCTCTCCAGCTCGTCCTTGCTGACGCCGTGCATCGGCGCGGCGAGCTGGGCGATCGAGTCGCGGAACCGGGTGTGCCGCAGGCTCAGGTGCAGGTCGTCGCGGGCCCACCGCAGGTCGAGGTAGAGCGGTTCCTCGGCGAAGACACCCCGCAACGCATCGGGTACGGCCGTCGAGTCGCCGCTGAAGTCGCCGATCCCGTCGTCCCAGCGCCATTCGCCGTCGGTGAGCACGGGCAGGATCCGCTGTGGTGACTTGGTGGCCACCCAGTGCTCGATCTCCCTGTTGACCCACGGCGAGTTCGCCGCCTCCGGTGAGGCCAGCAGGACGAAGTACTGCGAGCCGTCCATCGCGGTCTGGATCGAGGACCACAGGCCGGGTGTGACCGCGAGCCCGGTCTGGTCCCGGAAGATCCACAGTGCGCGCCGGCGGTGCCATGGCCGCGCGAGCCGATGCAGACCACGCTGGACGGCGGGCGCGAGGCGTCCGTCAGCGGCATGGCTGTACGAGATGAACCCATCGAAAGGCATGGTTCGATTCCCTGCGGTCGGCACTCATCGGCGGCGACCGATTCTCCACGCCGACGCCCCGCAGGAGAAGCGCGGAATCGTCACGTCTTGACCGTGGACCAGAACTCGTGCTGGTGGCGAACGGTGAAGTCGGTCACTTCGATGCCGTTCCCGCCGGTGTCGAGTGCCAGTACGGAGAGCCGCCCGGGCGTGCCGGGAGCCCAGGCTGGGGCGCCGGGTACCGCGGGCACGCCGGCGCGGGCGAACGAGGCCCAGTAGTCGATCATGTGGTCGGCGAGCCTCCGCTGAGCCTCGTCGAGGGGCTCGATGTTGCCGACGTCGAACAGGTACGGCAGTTCCGCGGCGTGGTAGGCGCCCATCGGGTACGGCTCGGGGAAGTCGCGGAACCAGGGCGCCCGGTCGTCGGCGAACTCGTAGGTGAATGTGGGCACCCGGCGGCTGAGCAGGCGGGCGGTCTCCACGGTGGATGCCGCCTGCTGGGAGTCGGTCAGCACGGCCGCCAGGGCGTGGCTTGCCGAGTCGTAGCGGTTCAGCGGGTAGCGGAGCAGCACACGGGTGGCGTCACCGCCGAATCGCTGCCTGATCTCCGCGGTGTACCGGTCGGCGGGGACGGGCCCCTCGTACCTGGCGAGCTCGTAGCCCCACACCTGCAGGCGCTGCTCGTCGCGATTGATGCCGTGCAGGACGGGCACACGGTTGATCCGCCCGGCGGCGATGGCCGGCTCCGGCCCGACGGGCAGTAGTCCGGCGCCGACGACGGGGCCGAATGCGGTGTCTGTCGTGGCGGCGGCGCTGAGCAGCTTCTCCGGGGTGACCAGTCGTGGATCGCGCAGTTGGGCCGCAGTCACGTGCGTACCCAGACCTAGCGAAGCGACAAGCCTTTGACCTTGATCTTCGGCTGTGCGCCGTGGGCGGGGGTCGTTGCCGGAGCCGCCAGCGACGCACGGTCCGCTCTGCAGGATCGCGCGGTGGAACAGCCCCGCCGAGGACGGTGCGGCGAGGTGGGCGCAGGTGCTGATGGCACCCGCGGACTCACCGGCCAGGGTGACATTGCGCGAGTCGCCGCCGAACGCCGCCGCGTTGTCGTGCACCCAGCGCAGCGCGGCCTGCTGGTCGGCGAGCCCGAAGTTGCCCGAGGCCCGGGCCTCGCCCAGCAGCGGGTGGGCCAGGAAGCCGAGGGCGCCGAGCCGGTAGTTGACGGTCACGACCACGGCGTCGCCCCGGGTCGCGAGCCGTTGTGCCGGGTAGAGGTGCCCGCCGCCGTCCTTGAAGCTACCGCCGTGCAGCCAGACGATCACCGGCCGGGGCCCTCGTGGTGACCGCCCCCGTGGGCTGGTGACGTTGAGGTAGAGGCAGTCCTCGGCGAGGCTTCCGGTGCCGAGGTGATCGCCCTGCTGTGCGCAGAGGGCGGCGGGCCGGGTCGCGTCGATCGGTGTCGTCCAGGGCCTGGGCGGGCGCGGTGGCCGCCAGCGCAGGTCACCGACCGGCGGTGCCGCGTACGGGATGCCGGTGAAGGTGCGGGTCGTGTCGGTGACCGTGCCTCTGACCGGGCCGAGCCGGTGGTGACGACGGACTGGGAAACCGTGATGACCTGCTGAGAGCGGCGAGGCTCTGCCTGTACGAGAAGGGCTACGCGCGCACCACGCTGCGGGACATCACCAAGGCGGCGGGCGGCGTGAGCATGGCGGCCGTGGGTTACCACTTCGGATCCAAGGAGGCGCTGCTGGACCAGGCGCTCGCCGACGCCTCCGCCGAGTGGGGGCGGGCGCTGGGGCAGGCGCTGGTGGGACTGGAACTGTCCGATGACGCCACACCGCTGGAGCGGTTCGAGGCGATCTGGGATCAGATCATCGGGTCGTTCGACGAGTACCGGCAGCTGTGGAGCGCGACGTTCGACGTGATCGGGCAGATCGACCACCAGCCCAAGGTACGGGAGTACCTGGCGCTGGGGCTCGGGGAGGCGCGCGACGGCATCGGCCGCCTGCTCGCCGGCCCGGACGAGACCGACGCCGTCGTGATCAACGAGATCGGCGCTCTCCACCAGGCGCTGCTGACCGGGGTGATGGCCCAGCGGCTCATCGACCCGGACAGCGCCCCGACCGCGTCCCAGCTGGCCAGGGCGCTGGCACGGATCACCGGCGCCTGAGAGTTCAGCGATCCGGGCCGTACAACCTGGCGATGTCGGGCGCGTCGAGCCAGCCGCTGTACGCCGGCGACTGGGGCCAGCCCTCGGGGGAGTCCTGCCACTCCTCGCGCCGCCCGTACGGCAGCACGTCCACCAGCGGGAACGTGTAGGTGAGCTGCTCGACGCCACGGCCCGACGTGTGCCAGGTGCGGTAGACGGTGTCACCGTCGCGCAGGAACACGTTCAGCGCGAACGCGCCGCCGGGCGGCGCGCCGACGTCGGCGCCGAACGGGCTGTCGGCGGTCGAATACCAGGTCATCGTGTTGCCGACGCGCTCGGCGTAGGCCAGGGCCTCGTCGATCCGGCCCTGGGTCACCACCACGAACCGGGCGTCGTAGTTCTCGAGGAAGCCCAGCCGGGTGAACGACGAGGTGAAGCTGGTGCACCCGCCGCACTGCCACTCGGAGCCCGGCTCCCACATGTGGTGGTAGACGATCAGCTGTGACCTGCCGTCGAAGACGTCGGCCAGCCGGACCGGACCCTCCGCTCCGGTCAGGGTGTAGTCCGGCAGGCGGACCATGGGCAGTCTGCGCCGCTGGGCGGCGATCGCGTCGAGCTCCTTCGTGGCCGCCTTCTCGCGGGCGCGCAGCTCGTCGAGTTCCTTGCGCCAGGCCGCGTGGTCGACAACGGGTGGCAATGCCATGATCACCGTTTCCCTTCGTTCGTCCTCGGCCATGACTACCCGCGACGGCTACCGCGCATGTACGACGTACGACAGATGCGTCGCTCGCGGTGTCGGCTGCGACCGGACCTGCTCCAACGCCACCCGGGACGCGTCCACGCCGTCGAACAGGCGGGTGCCGGCGCCGAACAGCACCGGCGACAGCGCGATCGAGAACTCGTCGATCAGGCCGGCGTTCAGGTACTGCAGGATCGTCTCGCTGCCGCCGGCGATCCGGACGTCCCGGTCGCCCGCCGCCTCACGGGCCTGCTTCAGGGCGCTGTCGATGCCGTCGTTCACGAAGTGGAAGGTGGTCCCGCCCGGCCGCTCCCAGGGCTCACGGCGCTCGTGGGTGAGGACGAACACCGGGGTGTGGAAGGGCGCGTTCTCCGGCCACGACTTCTCGCCGAGGTCGAACATGCGCTTGCCCATGATGCTGGCGCCGGTGCGTTCGAACGCGTGCCGGGCGACGTCGTTGTCGACGCCCTCCTCACCGCCCTCACCCAGGTTCAGGTTCTCCCGGAAGAAGCGCTGCGGGAAGATCCACGCGTGCAGTTCCATCCACTGCGCCACCCAGCGGTCCAGCCGGGGGTCCTGCTGCCGCTGCTCGCCGGTGGCGATGATGCCGTCCATCGACACCGGCGCGCTGTAGCCGTCGAGTGACATCGACACGGTGAAGAACACCTTGCCGCTGTCGTCCCGGGTGACGTACGCCGCCAGGTTGTCCAGCGTCTGCCGGCCGCCCTCGACCGCGTGGTATCTCTCGACCGCCTCGTCGCGCAGCTGCCTGGTGGGGAAGACCGTGCGCATCTCGATCCGGGTCGCCGCGCCGTCCGGCGTGAAGGTGAGCACCGACTCGAAGGCGTCCGGGTCCTCGGCGCGCTCACCGTGCAACAGTGTGATCCGTCGCGGCTCGACGATCTCGGTCCAGGTGATCCACTCGGGGTAGTCGGTGCCGTCCGGCCCGTGCATCACGAAGTCCCACACGGCGCCCTCGCGGAACTCGAACGACCGCGTGGTGGTGGAGAACCCCTCCGGACCCCACCACCGCGACAGGTGCCGTACCTCGGTGAACGCCTCGAACACCAGCTCCGGTGGAGCGTCGATGACGCGGGAGATGACGATCTCCCGGTCGGCCGCCGCCGAGTCCGCTCGCTGCCCTGCTTCGGTCATCGTTCCTGCTCCTGTCGTTCCTGCTTGAGGTCCTGCACGTAGCTGTCGAGCCGGTCGAAGCTCTCGTTCCAGAACCGCTCGAACCCGCCGACCCACTCGTGGACCGGCCGCAGCCCGCGGGCGTCGAGGCCGTAGAGGCGCTGCTTGCCCGCCTCACGAACCCGCACCAGCCCCACCTCGCGGAGCACCCGCAGATGCTTCGACGCTCGCGGCTGACTCATCCCCAGCTCACGGGCGAGGTCGGTGACCGGCCACTCACGGCCGCGCAGCAGCGCCAGGATGTCCCGGCGCTGCGGCTCGGCGATCGCGTTGAACGTGTCCGACGTTGTCGCTGCTCGTGCCATGCCGGCAATCATATTCCCATAACGGAATGCGTCAAGGTGCTACGTGGATCCCTGTGACAGTTGCGTGACAAACACCGCGGTGGCGCCTTCGACCGGGCTGCGGCCGCCCGCGCCGGACATCATGGGGACATGAGTGCCGTACTGCTGATCGAGGACGACGATCGGATCCGTCTGTCGCTGGCGATGGCCCTGGAGGACGAGGGCTACACCGCCCACGCCGTGGCCACCGCGGAGGAGGGGCTGATCGCGCAGCGCCGGTACCGGGCGGACACGGTGCTCGTCGACCTGATGTTGCCCGGCATGGACGGTTACGAGTGCATCCGGCAGCTGCGCCGCGACGACGACGTGCCGATCGTGGTGGTCAGCGCCCGCGACGACACCCACGACGTGGTCGCGGCGCTGGAGGCCGGCGCCGACGACTACGTGGTCAAACCGGTCAAGGTCAAGGAGCTGGCGGCCCGGCTGCGGGCCCTGCGGCGGCGTGCCAGGACGGCCGCCCAGCCGTCCGGTCCGGCGAGCTCGGTGCTGACCTTCGGTGATCTCGAGGTACGGCCGGAAGCGGCCGAGGTGCGGCTGCGCGGCGAGCTGGTGGCCGTGACCCGCACCGAGTTCCGCCTGCTGTGCGAACTGGCCGACCACCCCGGCCTGGTGCTGTCGCGCCAGCAGCTGCTGCAGCGGGTGTGGGGTCACGAGTTCGGCGACGAGCGGGTCGTCGACGTGCACGTCGGCCGGCTGCGGCAGAAGATCGAGGCCGACACCGGCAACCCGCGGCATCTCGTGACGGTCCGCGGCCTGGGCTACAAACTGCAGCCGTGAGCCCGATCGGCCTGCGGGCCCGCGTCAGCGCCGCCTTCGCCCTCGGCGCGCTGATCCTGTCGGCCTGCATCAGCCTGGTGTCGTACGAGTCGACGCGCAACACCCTGTTCGCCGAGCGCGAGCGCACCGCCGTCCGGGCCACCTACTACGACGCCGCCGTCGTGAACGCGGGTATCGCCGGACCGGACCCCGACGTGCTGGCGGTCCTGCGGGCACTCGACTCCGGCTCCGACCGCTACGTGCTGCTGCACCTCGACGGGCAGTGGCACTCGCGCAATGCCGACGAGGCCGTCGACACGGCCGTACCGCGGGGGCTGCGGCAGATGACCGCCGACGGCGAGGCGGGCGCCCAGCGCATCCGCCGCGACGGGCGTCCGGCGCTGATCGTCGGCGTGCCGCTGGCCGGCTCCGCGGTGTTCTACGAGATCGTCTCGCTGGACGAGCTGGAGCGCACGCTGCAGACCCTGGCCCTGATCCTGACCGCCGTCGCGATCATGGTGGCGGCCGCCGGAGCCGCCGTCGGCTGGTACGTCACCCGCCACGCGCTGCGGCCGCTGAGCGCGGTCGCCGAGGCCGCCCGCGGGATCGCCGGCGGCGACCTGACCACGCGGCTGGACCCGGACGCCGAACCCGACCTCGCGCCGCTGTCGGTCGCGTTCAACGACATGGCCGACCAGCTGACCCGGCGGCTCGAACGTGACCGCCGGTTCGCCGCCGACGTCAGCCACGAGCTGCGGTCGCCGCTGCAGACCCTGGAGGCCGCCGCGAGTGTGCTGCAGAAACGGCGCGACGCCCTGGACGAGCGCTCCGGAGCCGCGATCACCCTGGTCACCGCCGAGATCTCCCGCTTCCAGGCGCTCGTCGACGACCTGCTGGAACTGGCCCGCGCCGACCAGCCGATCCACCGTGAGCCGGTGGACGTACCCGAGCTCGCGCAGCGGGTCTGCCGGTTGCGGAACCTGCCCGCAAGCCTGGTCGAGACCGTCGGCGGCACGCCGGAGATCTGGCCGGTCGACCGGCGCCGGATCGAACAGGCGCTCGGCAACCTGATCGACAACGCGGTCCGCTACGGCGGCGGCCCGGTCGCCGTGCGGGTCGGGCCCGGCTACCTGGAGGTCGACGACGCCGGCCCCGGCGTGGCCGAGAAGGATCGGGCCGGCATCTTCGACCGGTTCGTGCGCGGCCCCGCCGCCAACTCACGCGGCGACACCGACGGCACCGGGCTCGGCCTGGCCATCGTCGCCGGTCACGCCGCCGCTCACGGCGGGACCGCCACCGTCACCGACCGTCCCGGCGGCGGCGCCCGCTTCCGCGTCACCGTCCCCGTCACTTCGCCGGGAAGCCCGACATGACCGAGGTACGTGTCCCCGCCGCGCTCACCGCGTGCGTGCTGCTGCTGACCGCCTGCGGGGTTCCGGCCCAGGACGAGCCGCACCCCGTCGTGCTGCCCCGCCGCCCGCTGAACGGGACCGCCTCGGCCGCCGCCGAGTCCGTCGGCGAGGTCGCCCAGGTGCTCTGCCTGATCCGTGGGAACCGGCTGGTCCAGACGGTCCGCCGCACCGACGCGGTGCTCGCGCCGCAACGCCTGCTCGACCTGCTGGTCACCGGCCCCACCACGGCGGAGCGGGCCGAGGGACTGAGCACGGCCCTGGCCACCACCACGCTGTCGGTGACCGTCCCGGCCGGCGGCAGGACGGCCGCCGTCGAGATCAGCGAGCCCGACGAGGGCACCGGGCGCAGCGACGAGGCGCTGGCGTACGGCCAGATCGTCTGCACCCTGACGTCGCGGGCCGACGTCGCCGCCGTCACCTTCCTGCGCGACGGCCGGCGGCTGCAGGTTCCCCGGGGTGACGGCATCCTGACCGGCGACCCGCTGCGCGCCGCCGACTACGAGTCGCTGATCGGCCCGCCCTGAGTCCCGGGCACGCCGTTGCGGCGGAATGCCCGCAGCAGCCAGGCCCGCACCGGCCTGCGTGGCGTGGTGGAGGCGGCGTGATCCCAGTGGGCGACGATCTCGTCGAACGGGTCGGGCTGTCCGACGGCCGCCGTGACGTCGGCGGCGCGGGCCAGCTCGAGCCGGTTGCAGATGTCGGTCACGCCGGGGGTGTCGCGTACCAGACCGGCCGCGGTGACACGGGCGTAGAGGCAGCTGACGGTGCCGAGGATCGTCACCACGCCGTTCTGTGCCTGGACCGTGACGCGCTCCCCGGCGAGCCGGGGATCGTCGAAGATCCGCTGGATGACCCGGAAGGTGAGCGCCACGTCGGAGTCGAAGGCGGATCCGTCATTGGCGGGTAGGGGCCACACGTCGTACTCCCCGTGGTAGGTGTTCGCCTGAACGCGTCCGGGTGGCCGCGCCCGAACCGGAACGCCACCACCCGACGCGTTTCAAGACCTCCTCATGGCCTCGTACGCCAGTATTCGCGCCCGGCTTGGCGTTTCTGCCGCGGTCATATGACAGCGGTGTGACAGTTTCGGTGGTTCCTCTCACTCCGGTCACTCTCCGGTTTCATTCCGGGAGGGGCATGAGACCGCGGCGGTACGCCCAGACGACCGTCTGTACCCGGTCCCGGGTCCCGATCTTGGCCATCGCCCGGCTCAAGTGGCTTTTGACCGTGCTGACCTCGACCACCAGCTCGTCCGCGATCTCCGCGTTGGACAGGCCGTGTGCCAGCAACCGGACGATCTCCGTCTCCCGGGCGGTGAGCAGGTCCAGGCCGGTGCCCGCGGGCGCGGCGCCCCGGCGGCGGCGGGCGAACTCGACGATCACGCGCCGGGTGACCGCGTGATCGACCATCCCGTGACCGGCGGCGAGCCGGCGGATCCCGTCCAGCAGGGTGTCCACGTCGGCGTCCTTGAGCAGGAAGCCACTCGCGCCGGCCTCCAGCGCGCCGAAGACGTACTCGTCGAGCTCGTAGGTGGTCAGCACCAGCACCGCGGGCGCCGGATCGAGGGTGCCGACGATGTCACGCGTCGCGGTCAGCCCGTCGCCGCCGGGCATGCGCACGTCCATGCAGACCACGTCGGGCTTGAGCAGCCGTGCCATCCGGACCGCCTCCGGGCCGTCGGCGGCCTCGCCCACCACGGTGATGTCGCCGGACAACTCGATCAGGGAACGGAATCCGGCCCGCAGCATCGGCTGGTCGTCGGCCAGCAGCACGGTGATCATGCCGGAACCTCCGGGTGCGGGACTGTGAGCCGCACCCGCCAGCCGCCGTCCGCGGTGGGCCCGGCGTCCAGCTCGCCGCCGATCAGCGAGACGCGCTCTCGCATGCCGATCAGGCCGAAACCGCGGTGCGCGCCGTCGCGGGGCGCGGGCACGCCGGTGGGTGGCCCGTTGTGGATCTCCATCCGGGTCTCCGGCTCTCGATAGGCGATCGTGATCGTCACCGGCGCACCGGGGGCGTGATCACGCGCGTTGCTCAGCGCCTCCTGCGCCACCCGGTAGAGCGCCAGCTCCGTGGCCGGTTCCTGGACGCCGGGCGTGCCGTCGACGGTGAGCACGGCTTCGCCGCCGGACACCAATTTGTCGATCATCGCAAGCCCGCTGCCGTCCGGCAGGTGCGGGTCGGCGCCGTCGTCGGCCCGCAGCGCGCCGACGATCAGCCGCAGGTTGTGCAGCGTGTTCCGGCCCTCCTCACGGACCGCGGCGAGGTGCTTGCGGGCCGCTCCGGGGTCCTGGTCGAACAGCCGCTCGACCAGGGTGGCCTGCACGATCAACGAGGTCAGGTGGTGGGCGGCGACATCGTGCAGCTCGCGGGCGGTCCGGGCCCGTTCCGCGGTCAGCACCGCCTCGGTCCGGGCCTGCTGGGCCACGGCGTCGGCGGCCATCCGCGCCTCGACCACCGTGGCGTAGCGGCGGCGCATGCCGACGTGCGCGCCGACCAGGGCCGCGCCGACGTAGAGCAGCAGCGACAACGCGAGGTGCACCCCGATCTTGATCATGTCCTCGGCCGGTTCCCGGTACGGCGGCAGGCTGAGTACCGCGTACCCGCCGATCTCGACCACCGCGGTGATCACCGCCAGGGCGACAGCGGTACGCGACGCGAGCAGCGTGCCGCAGGTGTAGATCGCGATGGCCGGCCCGATACCGCGCAGGCCGGTGCCGTGCGGCGCCACGGCCGAGATCGCCGTCTGCAGCACCAGCATCAGCGTCACGCAGTTCACCGGGCTGACCCGGCGGATCACGATCAGCAGCGTCTGTGCCGCCATCAGGGCGATCACGGCCGGGCCGAGCCCGAACTCCCGGGCCGTGAGCCAGAGCAGCACCGCCATGAACGGCGCGCCGGCGAGGGCCAGCGCACCGTCCTGGATCAGCTTCGTCCGCATCGGGGGTCAGCGGTGGGCGGCCAGCCAGGTGCTGATGTCACGCAGCACCGCCGGGTCCGGGTTGCCGGGCACCGGCTGATACTCCGGGGTGACGTTCATCAGGTGGCTCATGCCCGGGTAGGTGATCAGCCGGTGGTCCCGGTTACCGGCCTTGGCCAGCGCGTCGTCGGTGACGATGGCGCCGCGGACCACGGTCTGGACGTCGGTCTGGCCGTTGAGCAGCAGCACCGGCCCGTCGTAACGGGGCAGGTCCTGAGCCGGGGTCCGGAACCGGCCGATGTCGACCAGGTACTCGGCCAGGCCCTTGGGGAAGACCGGTAGGTTCGGGAACTTGTCGAAGCCGACGGCGGCGCGCAGGACCGGCTCGAACTCGGTGTCGATGGCGATCCTCCCGTCGTGGTTCGTGTCGGTGGCCGGGTCGGTCAGGACGGCCCGGTACTGGGCCGCCGCCTCGGCCGGCTGCCCGATCAGGCCGGCGGTGGTCTCGGCCGGGGTCAGGGTGCCGTCGCCGTCGAGATCGAACTCCTCGTGCAGCTGACCCAGCGTACGACCCACGCTCTGGTAGTAGATCACCTCGCGGGGAGTGCCGTGGACCACGCCCATGGCGACCACCCCGGCCGGCTTGCGGATGCCGTAGCCGCCCGGGTCGGCGGCCAGGTTGGCGGCCACCTGAGTGCCCTCGCTGTGCCCGAGCAGGAAGATCCGGGCCGGGTCCACGTGCTTCGAGGTCGCGGCGAACCGGACCACGGTGGCAGCATCGCGCACCGTCTGCTCGTAAGGTTTGGAGAGGTCGGGAAAGCCAGGATTGTCGCTCAGCACTGGCCCGACCCCGGTCACGCCGCGCTTGTTGAAACGCAGCACGGCGAACCCCTTCCGGCTGACCGCCTGGGCGACCGGCTTGAGCGTGGTCACGCCGGGCGCGAGCGTCTGGTCCATGTCGTTGCGGCCGCTGCCGTGCAGCAGCACCACCACCGGCAGGCGGCCCTTCGCGCCTTTCGGATAGGTGAGCTCGCCCTTCGCGGTCCACCCGCCGTCGAGCGGGATGGTCACGGACTCCCGGGCGATCCCGTCCCCGTCGGCGCCCGGCCGCTCTGTCGCCCAGCCGTAGGCCGGCGGGACCAGTCCGGCGGCCAGCGCGACGGCGGCTGCAGGCACGGCGATCTTCTTCAGTCTCATGACGTTCCCCCTGGTGGATGCCGGCGCGACACCGCGTCGTACCGGCACCTGTGAGCCTGCCGCCCGGGCCGGGGTGGGCACATCCGGCGCGGGCGGGAACTCCGGTCTCCTACCTCCGACGGAGGTAGGAGACCGGATCGGACGTCGGTGTGGGGTCAGCGGCCGGTGGCGCCGTCGATCTGCTCGCGGAGGATGTCGGCGTGGCCGGCGTGCCGGGCGGTCTCCTCGATCATGTGGGCCAGGACCCAGCGCCGGGACGGGGCGAGACCGCGGCCCGGCGGTCGCGGCGCGGGCTCGGTCAGGTCGGTCCAGGTGGCGATCGTCCGATTCGCCAGGGCGACGGTCTCGCGGTATCCGTCGATCAGGGACTCCACCGTGTCGTCGCGGGCGGGACGGAACGTACGCCGCATGTCGGTGATCGGCTCCTCGAGGAAGTAGAACCGTTCGACCGCGGTCAGGTGCTTGATCAGGCCGAGCAGGCTGGTGCCGGAGGGCACTCCGGGGGTGCGGGCCGCCGGTTCCGGGACGTCGGCCACCTTGCCGGCGACGGAGTCGCGCAGATAGTCGAGGAAGCCGGCCAGCGTGGACCTCTCGTCGGGCGCGGTCCAGGCCGGCCCGCTGTCCTTCCTCCTGGTACGGGTGGACGGCGGCATCAGTTCCTCCCTTCGCGCCGCTGGACGACCAGCACGTTGTCGGTGACGGTGGCACTCCGGCCGCCGGGCCCGTGTGCCAGGCGCGACGGCATGTCGGCGCGCACGACGGCCCACCGGGTGGCGTCGAGATCCAGGCCGGCGGCGACCACGTCGGGTGTGGGGAAGGTCGCGTCGGGATCCTGGTTCCAGGACCAGGGCGCCGTGGAGCCGTGGTCGACGATCAGCAGCACGCCGCCGGGCCGCAGAGCAACGGCCGCGGCGCGCAGCACCAGCGTCCGGTCCAGCGCGAACAGGGTGTGCAGGTACTGCGCCGAGATCAGGTCGAACTCCCCGGCCGGGAACCCGTCGGCGAGGTCGTGCTGTTCCGCGGTCACCCGTTCCCGGAGGCCGAGCCGGTGTGCCTGGGCGAGCACCCGTTCCACGGCGGTCCGGGAGATGTCCACGGCCGTGACCTGCCAGCCGTGGCGGGCGAGCCAGATCGTGTCACCGCCGGCACCGCATCCCAGGTCCAGTGCCGCGCCGGGACGCAGCCCGGCAGCCGTCTCCGCCAGCAGCGGATTGGCGCGGGCCTCTCCGGCGGGCCGGGTCCGGTAGTGGTTCTCCCAGAACGACTCGGCGGACGTGCTGTCATTCGCGTTCGTTTGCATCGGTGGTCACCTCCGCGACGAGCATGACCGGCGGCTTTGCGTACTTGCGAGGAAAATTGCGGATCCGCAACATGGGCTGATGAACGCCACTGAGCACGACGTCCTGGCCGGGGTCGGCGCGCGCCTGCGTGCCCTGCGGCAGGCACGGAGCATCTCCCTGGCCGCGCTGGCCGCCGAGACCGGTCTGACCTCCAGCACGCTGTCGCGACTCGAGAACGGGAAGCTGCGTCCCACGCTGGAGCAGCTGCTGCCCCTGGCCCGGGCGCACGGCGTCCCGCTCGACGACCTGGTCGCGGCGCCACCGACCGGTGACCCGCGCATCCACCTGCGGCCGATCAGGCGGGCCGGTTTCACCGTCGTGCCGCTGACCAGGCGTCCGGGCGGTGTCCAGGCGTACAAGGTGATCTATCCGCCCGCCGCGTCGTCGCCCGCGGCGGTCCTGCAGACCCACGACGGGTACGAGTGGTTCTACGTGCTCAACGGACGGGTCCGGCTCGACCTCGGCGATCAGGTGTACGAGCTCGGCCCGGGTGAGGCCGCCGAGTTCGACACCCGGACCCCGCACCGCATCGCCAGCGCGGACGCCCAGCCCGCGGAGCTGCTCACGCTCTTCGGCGCCCAGGGGGAGCGGGCGCACCTGTCACCGCACGGCTGAGGGCTCACGCAGGTACTTCGCGCGCTCCTCGCGCGTGAGGTCGCGTGTGGTGCGCTGCCCGGCCAGGGCCAGCACCTCGCTGATCGGCCCGCACACCTCGCACGCCGTGATGCGGACGGTCGTCCCGTACATGCCGAGCAGCTGCCGCCCGTCGGCGGCGAAGGCGATCTGCCGGGCGCCGGGATGGTCGAACGTGAGGGCCTCGCCGCTGCCGTCGGTGTTCCACAGGCGTACGACGTCGTCGGTGCCGGCGCTCGCGATCAGCCTGCCGTCCGGGCTGAAGGTCAACGCCGTGGTCTGACCGGTGGCGCCGGTGAGCACGACCGGATCGTCGTCGCCCGCGACGGTCCACACCCGGATCGAGCCGTCGGTGCCGGCGACCGCCAGCAGCCGTCCGTCCGGGCTGAACTCCAGGTGATCAGAGGGCGTGCTCTGGCTCGGGATCGTTCGTGTCACCCGGCCGGTGGCGGTGTCCCACAGCACCAGCGCCCCCGGGCTGCGCGTCATCGCCACCAGGCCGCCGTCGGGCCGGATCGCGATCCCTCCGAAGACGTCGGCGGGGCCGTCGACCCGGCTCCCGCCGGCGCGCCATACGCGCGACGTGCCGTCGCCGCATTCGACGGCCAGCACCCGTCCGTCGGCGCTCAGGGCGAGCCGGTTGTTCGTCAGCCCCGCCCGGTCGCGCGGGCACTCCAGAACCGCCGGCCGCTCGTCGGCCGTGGTGTGCCACCAGTAGATCTGCTCGCTGCCCGAGGTGGCCGCCGCGACACTGCGCCCGTCCGCGCTGACGTCGAGGGACTCGGGGCGCAGGGGTGCGTTGCGGAGGGTCGTCGCGTCCGGCGGCGTGCGGGTGGGGAACACGGCGAGCGTCCCGGGACCGGTGGGCGTCACCGTGAAACTCCCGTCAGCGCTGAGCTGCGCCCAGTGGTCCGACACGGGGAGGGTGATCACGGCGGGATCGGCGGCCGCGCCGACGTCCCACACGCGCACGGTGGAGTCGTGGCCACCGGACACGAGTCCGCCGCCGTCCGGGGTGAACGCCAGGTCGAGCACGGCGTCGCGGTGCCCGCGCAGCGCCTGGCCGCTGCCGCTGTCGGACAGGTTCCAGATCCGGACGGTCCGCTCACTCGTTCCCGCGGCGATACGACGCCCGTCCGGGCTGAACTCGACGCTGGTGTACCAGTACTCCGAGCCGCGGTAGGTCTGAGGTTCGCCGCGTCCGCCGTCGGGCCAGACCAGCACCCTGTCGAGGCCGCCGACCGCGATCCGGTCACCGTCGGGGCTGACTGCCACGGAGGACGGCGAGAACTCCCGGGGCTGCCGGATCAGGACGGGCGGAGCGTCCGCGCCGACGTCCCAGATCCGGATGGTGCCGTCGTCGGCGCCGAGAACCAGGCGCCCGTCCGGGCCGAAGCCGAGGCCGGACGGGAATCCGGTGTAGGGCAGCGACCTCGGTGGCCGGTCGTTCCCGGTGTCCCAGACGAGAAGCCCGATGCCGGGGCCGGTCGCGGCGACCCAGCGACCGTCCGGGCTGTACGCCAGCAGGAACACCCCCGACGGCGGGGCCACCTCGGGCGCGGGCAGTCGTCGCACCTCACCGGCGTCACCCGGCCGCCAGATGACCACCGGACCACCGCCCGGCTCCGGGTCGGTGAGCGCGATCGCGAGGTGGCCGTCCGGGCCGGCGGCGAGGAAGTCGCCCCGCACGGGTGCGGTCACCGGCGAGGTCCGGCCCTGCACGTCACGCACTGTGACCACGCCGGCGGAGCTCGCATGGGCGGTCCAGGTACCGGCGACGGCAACCGACGACTGGATACCGTCCGCGACGTCGATCGTGCGTGTCGTACGCGCATCGGCCGTGGCCTGCCGCAGCACCGACTCGGTCTCGGCGTCCGGATGGAGGCGGTACGCCCGTGACGCGAGCAGCAGCCCCAGCTCGGGGTCGGCCACCCGTTCGGCGCGGGCGCCCGCCGCCAGCTCCCGCGCCACCGCCCGGTCACGCTCGGCACCGGCACGTCGCGCGGACACGGCCGCGCCCGCGGCGAGCACGCAGACGACGGTCAGCACACCGACGAGCCCGGCCAGCAACCGGCGGGTACGGCGCCGGTGCGCCCGCTCCTCCCGCTCCCGCAACGCGCGGCCCGCCTCGAGGAACTCGCGTTCCGTGCCGGTCGGGTCGACGAGTCCCGCGTCGACCGTCTCCACGGTGGCCGACAGCCGCAGCCCCCGGTACAGCGCGCCCTCGTCACGGCCCAGCGACTCCCAGGCGGCGGTCGCCTCGGTGAGCTGGCGGTGCAGCCGCAGCCCGGAGCGGGACTCCTCGACCCAGCCGCGCAGCCGCGGCCACGCCCGGATCAGCGCCTCGTGGGTGATCTGCACGCTGTCACGGTCGACGGTGACCAGTCGGGCCGCGGCGAAGGCCTCGATCACGGCGGGAGCCTGCTCGATCGTGTCCAGTTCGGTACGGCCGAGCCGCCGGCGGGTGACCAGCCCGTCCGCGCCGATGTCGACCATCCGCAGCAGGATCCGCCGGGCGACGAGCCGTTGGGGCTCCGCGAGCCGTTCGTGGGCCTGCTCCGCGGTGTGTGCCACCGCGCCGGACACTCCTCCGGCCGCCTGGTAGCCGGCCAGGGTGACCATCGCGCCCTGGCGACGCCGCCACGCCTCACGTAACGCATGGGCGGCCAGCGGCAGAGCGCCGGGGGAGCCGGCCACCTCCGCCACGAGCGTGGCCACCAGCGCGCCCTCCACGCGGGCCCCGTAGCGCTCGGCCGGCTTCGCCGCCGCCTCACGGAGCTCGGCCGGGGTCATCCCGCCGATCAGCACCTGTGCATCGGTCAGGGCCTGCGCCAGGCGTGGGTGCTCGGCGAACCGGGGGTAGTGGTCGGCGCGCACCGCCAGAACCACCCGCGCCCGGCCGTCCGGCTCCCGGCACATCGCCAGCAGCGCGATGATGAAGCCGGTCCGCTCGGCCGGATCGGGGCAGGCCGCGAAGGTCTCCTCGAACTGGTCGACCACCACCAGGAGATCGATTTGCGGCTGCCCGGCGGGCAGACCCTGCCGGACCAGCAGATGTGCCCGCTCGGGGCCGGCGCGCAACTCGTCCAGCACCGCGCCGGCCGGGAGTCCCGTGTGCCGTGCGAGGTGCACCGCCAGTTCCGTCATCGGGTGCATGCCCGGCGTCATCACCAGGACCGGCCCGCCGAGCGCCGGAACCAGTCCCGCGCGGACCACCGACGACTTGCCCGCACCGGAGGGGCCGAAGACGGCCAGGAAGCGGCGCTGCTCCAGCCGGCGCACCAGATCTGCCACGAGCGCGTCACGGCCGAAGAACAGCTCCGCGTCCTCGGGCTGGAACGGCGCCAGGCCGGGGTACGGCGACGGCGCGCCTGCATCGGCGCCGGCCGGGTCGCCGCCGGGCGCGACGGCCGAGCGTTCCGCCTCGCGCCAGCGCTGCTCCCACTGCACGAGGTCGCCGTCGCAGGCGGCCACGTACGCGAGGGTCACCTCCAGCGTCGGCAGCCGCCGGCCGGACGCGGCCGCGGAGAGCGTCGCCACGGAGTAGTTCGCCCGTGCGGCCATCTGCCGGTAACCGGGCTTGCCCGCCTTCTCCCGCAACTGCCGCAATTCGGCCGCCAGCAGTGCGACCGGGCCGTCCGGGTCGTCCAGGGGGCGCTCCGGCCTCGCCATGTATGAACCTCCCCGTCACGCCGCGACGTCCATTGTCGATTGTCGCCGCGTTGTCCAGCGTTGTTTGTCTGACCGCCGCGAGCAGGGGCCAGACAACCGGAACGCCGGTAGACAGGAATACGAGGGGGCGTGAGGACGGCGATGCGGTGAAACGGGGGCGTCGCCGTCCTCACGGGAGTCCGAACGTCGGTCAGGCGCCGATGATGGCGTCGATGATGGCCTGCTGGGTCACGGTCGCGGAGTTGCGGTCGAACAGTGCGAACCCGTGCTGGCCGTTGTGGCCGTTGTCCCAGTAGGCGGTCGCCGCGCCGTACTTCTTGGCGGTGGCCACCAGGGCCCGGGCGTAGTCCGCCCGGTAACGGTTGTTCGTCGAGTCGTACGAGGTCTTGTCGATCGAGCCGTACTCACCGACGAAGACCGGGTACCCCTTCGTGACGAAGGTGTCGTACACCTTCTTCAGCTGGGCGTCCATGAAGTCCTGCTGGCCCCACGTCGACTTCTTGGCCGGGTTGGTCGCGTTCGGGCCCCACTGGGTGATGGTGCCGTCCTCGGTGCCGGCGAAGTCCCACGGGTCGTAGTAGTGCACCGAGATCATGATGCGCTTCTCGGCCGCGGGGATGGACGCCGACCGGTACTGGTCGGTCGGCAGGACGAAGCCGCTGCCCACGGTGTGGTCGATGTTGGTGTTCCAGCCCGGCACGAGCAGCCACCGCGACGTATTGGTGCCACCGGTCCGGCGGACGGTGTCGACGAAGATCTGGTTGTACGCGTTGATGTTGGAGTAGCACGGCTGCGTCGGGTTGCCGTACTGCCCGTCGAAGTTCTCGTTCATCGACTCGAAGATCAGTCGCCCGCTGTAGTTCGCGAACTTTGTCGCCACCTGCTGCCAGACCTTCTGGTACTTCTCCTTGATCGCCGTCTGTGAGGACGAGTCGCAGATGAGCCAGGAGCCGCCGACGGACTTGTAACCGTCACCGTGCATGTTGATCAGCACGTACAGCCCGCGGTCGTGGGCCAGGTTCACGACCTCCTGGATCCGGTTCAGCCACGCGGTGTCGACGGTGTAGTTCGGCGCGGCGCCGATCTTGTTCAGGTAGGACACCGGGATGCGGACGGTCTTGAACCCGGAGGCCTTGACCCGGTCGAAGATCGCGCCCGTGATGACCGGGTTGCCCCAGGCCGTCTCGCTGGGCACACCGTCGATGTTGGCCTCGAGCTGGTTGCCCAGATTCCAGCCCTTGCCCATGTCGGCGACCAGCTGCGCGGCGCCACCGGTGACCGGCGGGTTCGAGGTCGACGGTGACGCGGACGGCGACGCCGAGGGCGAGGTCGACGGCGAGCTGGACGGGGACGTGGCCGGCGAACTGCTCGGGGTGGTCACTCCGCCGGTGCACGCGGTGCCGTTGAGCGTGAAGGCGCTCGGCACGGGATTCGAGCCGGTGAACGCGCCGTTGAAGCCGAACGACGTGGAGCCGTTGGTGGAGATGGATCCGTTGTAGGAGGCGTTGCGAACCGTGACCGCGGTCCCGGACTGGGTGAACGAGCCGTTCCACAGCTGGCTGATGCTCTGGCCGGCGCCGAAGGAGAAGGCCAGGTTCCACTGGGTGACCGCGTCACCGAGGTTGGTGATCTTGACGTCGGCGCCGAAGCCGCCCTGCCACTGGCTGGTGACCTTGTAGTCGACCTGGCAGCCGGCGGCGGCGCTGGCCTGCAGGGCGACCGCGACCGAACCGCCGACGGCGACCACGGCCATCGCGGCTGCGGACAGCACTTTTCGTGTTCGAGACATGGGGATGGGTTCCTTCAGGGATCGGGAGCGCTCCCACATGGGGGATGGGTGCGGCTCCGGTGAGGGAGGGGATGACGAATACTATGCCGTACGAGCGACGGGTGGATATCCACACCCGTCGCTCAAAGCATCGAGCCGCAGGTCAGACGCGGAAGCGGGCGACCACGGTCTGCAGCTCACCGGCGAGAGCGGCCAGCTCGGCCGCGGTGTCGGTCGCCTCGGTGAGCGCCTCGGTGGTGTTGTGGGCCGCGGTGGCCACGCCGTCGATGTTCCCGGCGATCGCCGAAGCACCGTCGGCAGCCTCCGCGACGCTGCGGGTCATCTCACCCGTGGTCGCGGTCTGCTCCTCGACGGCGGACGAGATGGTGACCTGGTAATCGTTGATCCGGGCGACGATCGCGGAGATCTCGCCGATGGCCGCGACCGCACCGGCGGTGTCGGCCTGGATCGCCTCGACCCGGCGGGAGATGTCCTCGGTCGCGCGGGCGGTCTCCTGGGCGAGGTCCTTGACCTCACTCGCGACGACCGCGAAGCCCTTGCCCATCTCACCGGCCCGGGCCGCCTCGATGGTGGCGTTCAGCGCGAGCAGGTTGGTCTGCTCGGCGATCGCGGTGATCACCTTGACCACGTTGCCGATCTCGGTGCTGGACTCGCCGAGCTTCGAGACGGTGATGTTGGTGGCCTCGGCGACCCCGACGGCCTGGCTGGCGACCTGGGCGGCGTCGGAGGCGTTGGAGGCGATCTCCCGGATGGAGACGCCCATCTCCTCGCTACCGGCGGCCACGGTCTGCACGCTGCTCGACACCCCGCTGGCGGCGGACGCGACCACGCTGGCCTGCGCCGACGCCTCCGACGCCGACACCCGGATCCGCTCGGCGGCGTGGCCGAGCCGGCCGGTGCTCTTGCCGAGGGTCTGCGAACCGGTGGTGAGCTGGCCGACCATGTCGCGCAGCCCGTCACGCGCGGTGTTGACCGCGACCGCCATCCGCCCGAGCTCATCGCCGGCATGCACCTCGGCCGGCACGGTCAGGTCACCCTCGGCCACGGCGGCCAGCGCCGTGGAGACGCTGCCGAGCTGCCTGTTGATGCGGCGGGAGACGTAGGTGGCCAGGGCCAGCGCGACGGCCAGACCGACGACCAGCCAGATGATCATCTGGTTGCGGGCGCTGTGATAGGCGTCGGCCGCCTGCGAGGCCATCGCGGCGGACTCGGCGTCCTCGGTCTGCTGCAGTTCCAGCACGCTGGCCTTGAGACGGTCCTGGGTCTCGACCCACTTCGGCGTGACGTCGGCCGGGGCCGGCGGTTCGAAGCCCGCGGCGGGCGCCTCCCGGAAGAGCGCGTAGTCGCGCAGCTGCTGGAAGTAGGTGTAGGTGTCGGCGACGTCGGTCGCGGCGGCCTCCCGGACGGCCGAACCGGCCGCCAGATCGCGGTAGGCCGTGACCGCGGTGATGGTGGCCTCGTCCGCGGTGGTCACCGCCTTGCGGAGCTCGGCCTTCTGCGCGGGCGGGACCACGGACCAGCCGAACAGGGCGGAGAATCCGTCGCCGACCGCGCCCCGCAGCACGCTGAGCTGCAGACTGCTGTCGACGTGCCGCTTCTTCATCTCGGTGATGTCGTTGTTGAGCCCGCTCAGCCGGGTGACGGCGAGCACGCCGACGATGACGGCGACCAGCGCGCTGCACAACACCGCGGCGTAGATCTTGGTGCCGACCCCGAGGCCGTTCAGCCGGCTGCCACTCCCGGCGGTCCCCACCTGCGTGCTCATCCGACCAGTCAGCCTCTCCGATTCGTCTCCCGCTCGACCTATCGGCAGGATCCGGCGAAGGGCTTAGCGATCTTCCCGCGGAGATGCCGGCGCCCCGGCGCGGGCCAGGACCGGCAGCCCCAGGGAGACGAGGGCGGCGCGGGCGTCGCCGTCGCGCCAGCCGAGCGCCGGGGCGTACTGCACAACGGAGCCGTCCCGCACCGGGCCGGGCGCTGCCAGGGTGGCGCCGACGACGGTCAGGTTGTCGGCCGCGACGGCCTGGACCGCGCGGTCCGCCATCTCGGCCTGGCGGGGATCGCCTATATCCGCGGATATAGCTGTGCCACGCCGTATTTAGATCTGTGAGCAGATCCGAAAGAAATGGCTGCTCCCTAGCATTATCGGCATGCCCCTCGAATTGAACCCCGATATCCGAACGGCGACGGCCCTCGATTTCGCCGACAATTTCGGCGACGAGATCAGCACCGCACATCTGCTCGCCGGGCTGATCACGGCCGCCCCCGCCGTGGCCAGGATCGCCGACGCCTACGACCTGACGCCGACCGTGGCCGCGCATGTCGTCCGCCGGCTCGACGACCACTGGGACGGTCCCGACGGCACCGCGCCGGCGGAGCCGGGACCCGTACTCCCGAAGTCCCTCGCCCTCACCGGCGGTGCCGCTGCTGCTCTGCGGCAGGCCGCGCTCCTGGCCGGCGAACGGGAATGCAGGCCCGAGATGCTGTTCGCCGCGATTCTCGAGGACGATCAGGCGCGCGCCTCGGCGACTCTGCGCACCTGCGGGATCGACCCCGGACCGGCACGGCGGGCCGCGGGCGACGGCCGGACTCCGCCGCGCCGCGACCCGGTCGACGAGGATCTGCGACCGGTGCGGGACCGGATGATCGGCCGTGAGCGGTTCCGCGGCGCCGGGCTGCGGGCCTTCCTCTTCCAGAAGATCTTTCCGGCCCCGTTCCCGTACGCGATCACGCCGACCCTCTGGGCCAGGCTGGAGTCCGAGCAGATCGCACGGCAGCGGGGCGGCGCCCGCCGTTCCGAGGACGTTCTGATCGCGATGCTCGCGACGTACCGGGTGGCCTCGTTCTACCCGCACCTGACCGTGGACGTCGCCGACCAGTACGACGGCAGCCGCGGTCTGGCCGAGGCCGGGCTCGACCACCGGATCCTGACGCAGACCGCCGCCAGGCTCGACCTCGGCACGGACGCCGTCGACGTCAAGACCCTCATGAGCCGCGACGACTGGCCGCAGACCACCGGCGGACTGCTCGCCCGGCTGACCGCGCACGACGACACCCGCTCCGCCCGCCTCCTCAGGGAACTGGGCGTCCGCTGACGGACGGCGCGTGTGCTGCGGGCGGTCGGCCACGGCCCATCGGCAGGGCCGTCGAGGGGCGGCCCTGCCGATGAACGAGCCGGTCAGAAGGGGTAGGTCGCCGGTTCGCCGCGCATGGTGATCCAGCGGGTCTCGGTGAACGCCTCGATGTTGGCCGCCGCCCCGCCGAAGCGGGAACCGGTGCCGGACCCGCGCACGCCACCGAACGGGGCATTGGCCTCGTCGTTCACGGTCTGGTCGTTGATGTGCACGATCCCGGTCGGGATCTGCTCGGCGACCGCCAGCCCTCGCATCACGTCTCGCGTGACGATGCCCAGCGAGAGCCCGTACTCGCTGGCGGCGGCCAGTTCGACGGCGTCCTCCACGGACGACACCCGGGTGATCGGCGCGACCGGCCCGAAGACCTCGTCGGCGAACGCGGGCGCGGCGATCGGCACGTCGGCCAGCACCGTCGGCCGGTAGAACAGCTCCTCATAGGTGCCGCCGGCCGCGACCGTGGCACCCTGGCCGGCGCTGGCCGTGACCAGGCCGTGGATCTTGTCGCGCTGCGCCGCGTCGATGATCGGGCCGAGCGCGACCTGCTCGGTGGCGGGGTTGCCGACCGGCAGCTTGCCGGCCTTGTCGGCGAGACGGGACACGAATTCGTCGTACAGCCGGTCGGCGACCAGATGCCGTCCGGTGGTCATGCAGATCTGGCCCTGGTTGAAGAACGACCCCCACGCGGCCAGGTTGACCGCCGCGTCGACGTCGGCGTCGTCGAGGATCAGCAGCGCCGAGTTGCCGCCGAGCTCCAGGTGCGCCCGCTTCAGGTGCCGTCCGGCGAGTTCGCCGATCCGGCGGCCGACCGGGGTGGAGCCGGTGAACGAGATGACCCGGATGTGCGGGTCGGTGATCAGCGCCTCACCGACGTCGGGTCCGCCCGGCAGCATCTGCAGCACTCCCGGCGGCAGCCCGGCCTCCTCGAAGACGCGCGCCATCAGGGTGCCGCCGGTGACCGCCGTACGCGGGTCCGGCTTGAGGATGACCGCGTTGCCCAGGGCCAGCGCGGGCGCCACCGACCGGATGCCCAGGATGATCGGCACGTTGAACGGGGAGATGACGCTGACCACCCCGGCGGGGATCCGGCGCGCCATGGAGAGCCGGGGCTGCTCGGACGGCAGCAGCTCCCCGTGCGGCCGGCTGGGCAGTGAGGCCGCCTCGTAGCACTCCTCTGCGGCGACGTGCAGCGCGAACCCGGCCATCCCGGGGACCGCGCCGACCTCGCGGACGTTCCAGCCGCTGATCTCCGCGGCGTGCTGCTGCCACAGGTCACCGGCCCTGCGCAGCACGGCGGCCCGGGCGGTGTGGGGCAGGGCCGCCCACCCCTTCTGGGCCTCGGCCGCGTGGGCGCCGGCCTCGGCGACGTCCTCGGCGGTCGCCAGGCCCATCCGGCCGAGTTCGGCGCCGGTCGCCGGTTCGACGATCGGGTAGTCACCTCCCCGGCCGGTCGTCCAGTCACCGTTCTTGAAGATCTTTCCTTGCCAGTCGACGCCGTCTAGCAGTCCCACAGCGCGCCTCCTCTCCTCTGGTTCTCGGTCAGTGATCCATGCGCGGTACGGGTCCGAGTGGGGGACACAGCCGTTCTACCAGCCGGGCCGTATGCAGTACGAGGTCGTCACCGCCGGCGGGTCCGACCAGTTGCAGGCCGACCGGCAGACCGCCGGCGAGCGCGATCGGCAGTGACAGCGCGGGCAGCCCGGCGGCGTTGAACGGGGCGGTGAGCCGGGTCAGCACCAGCGCGGCCCGTGCGGACGGCCGGGCCGGGCAGCCTGCCGCCGTGCCTCGCCGGCGGTGACCGTGGCGGCCGCGACCGCGGTGTCAGCGGGAACCGGCATCGGACTCATCCATCCGCACGACGTACCCCACCGGGAACAGGCTCAGTCCGGTCCGGTCGCGGACGAGCCCCCACAGGCCACGCGGCATCCACAGAGCGGCCGCCATGCCGATGGCGCCGAGCAGGATCAGGTACCACGAGCCGTAGTCGGAGAGCAGCTGCTGCAGGGCGAAGAACACCAGCGCGCCCAGCAGCGGACCCTCGATGAACCCGATGCCGCCGATGACGACGATGAAGATCATGTACGCCGACCACTGCACGTTGAAGATGGCGTCGGGGTTCACGCTCAGCGAACTCACCGTGATGACTCCACCGGCCGCGCCGCACCCGGCCGCCGACACCAGATAGACCAGGAGCTTGGCGCGGCGTACGTCGATGCCGGCCGAGCCGGTGTCGGTGACGTCGGCGAACACCAGGAACGGCAGGACGCCGAGCACGACGGCCAGGACCGCCATGACCAGCGCGGACACGTTCGACGACCGGGCGGCCCGGCCGACGTGGACCGCGGCGGCGGCCCGTTCGGTCAGCGCCTTGGTGAGGCTCATGCTTTCCGTCCCGCGATCAGGCCCTGCGGCCGGAAGGCCAGCACGGCGAGGAAGATCAGATGCCCCGCGAGCAGGGTCAGCGCCGGGTCGATCTCGGAACCGATCGACTGGGTGACGCCGAGGATCATGCCGCCCAGCAGGGTGCCCCACAGCGAGCCGAGGCCGCCGATGACGACCGCCTCGAACGCGAAGATCAGCCGGGACGGCCCGATCGACGGGTCGAACGACGAGCGCATCGCGAACATCAGACCGGCGAGCGCCACGGTCGCGAACGCGATCGCCGTGGCGATGCCGTAGATGTGCCGGCTGTCGCCGCCGACCAGGTTCGCGGTCTCCGGGTCGTCTGACGAGGCCCGCAGCATCCGGCCGAGCCCGGTACGGGACAGGAACAGCTGGATGCCGGTCAGCGCCAGCGCAGCCAGCACGAACGTGGTCAGCGACAGGTAGCCGATGGAGATGCTGTCGGTGATCTCGAACGAGCCCGTCGCGAACGAGCCGCCGTCCAGGGTCCGGGTGTCGGCCGAGAACGTCTCCAGCAGCACGTTCTGCAGCACGATCGACAGTCCGAAGGTGACCAGCAGGGTGGCCGGCGGCCCCGACCTCAGGCTCTTCTGCAGCAGCACCCGCTGGGTGAGGTAGCCGAGCAGCGCGAACAGCGGGACCGTCACCAGCAGCACGATCCACAGCGGCAGGCCGGTTCCGCTGATGAGTGCCAGCGCCAGGAACGAGGCCACGACCGCGAGGTCGCCGTGGGCCAGGTTGACGATCCGCATGACACCGAACATCAGCGACAGGCCGGTGGCGAACAGGGCGTAGAGGCCGCCGATGAGAAGCCCCTGGATGAGGGCGTTGAGAAAGTCCACGTCAGTCCTGTCCCTCTCGGACGTCGCCGATGCCGATGCCGAAGTACGCGTGCTCCACCTGCTCGGCGCTGAGGTCCCGCGGCCGTCCCCGCAGCACCGACCGCCCTTCCAGGAGGCAGTGCACCCGGTCGGCGACGCGCATCGCCTGGGAGACGTCCTGCTCGACGATCAGCGCGGTGGTCCCGCTGCCGACGATGCCGGGCAGAACCTCGTAGATGCGGCGTACGACCACCGGCGCGAGCCCCAGCGACAGCTCGTCGATCAGCAGCAGGTCCGGGTTCGACAGCAGGGCCCTGCCGATGGCCACCGACTGCTGCTCGCCGCCGGAGAGCTGGGAGGCGTTCTGCCGGCGGCGGTCGGCCATCCAGCCGAACAGCTCGTAGACGCGCTCCAGCGTCCACGGGCCGGGCCGTTTGCGGTACGCGCCGGTCAGCAGGTTCTCCTCCACGGTCAGTGACCGGAACATCCGCCGTCCCTCGGGAACCAGTGCGACACCGGCGGACAGCCGCCGGTGAGCCGGCATCCGGGTGATGTCGCGGTCGTGCAGGCGGATGCAGCCCGAGGTGGGCCGGTCGAGCCCGGCGAGCGCCCGCAGCAGCGTCGACTTGCCGGCGCCGTTGGCGCCGATGACGGCCAGCACCTCGCCCTTGTCCAGGTCGAGGCTGAACCCGTCGACAGCGCGCAACTGCCCGTGGTGGACGGTGAGGTCCTGGATCGAGAGAAGGCTCATGACACACTCTCCGGTCCGCTGCCGAGATACAGCTCGCGGACCTTCGGGTCGGCGAGCACCCGCATCGGATCGCCGTCGGCCACGATGTCACCGCCGGCGCGACCGACTTCACCTCGCAGATCACCAAGTTCAAGAAAGGCGCTCCGGGGGACGGCTCATCAGGGCGCCGGTCGGCTGGCCGCGGGTATGGCGCGTATGTGGGCGCAGGTCACCACGTCGCGGGGGTTGGGATTGTTGCGTGGTGCTTTGTGGCGCGTATGTGGGCGCAGGTCACCACGCTGCGGGGCGGGTTCAGGCGGACGGCCCGAACGCGTGGTCCGATCACCGCCAGACCTGCCGTCCGGTATCGACCAGGCTCAGGTCCATGAACAGCACACTTGACGGCAAGGTGGCCCTGGTGACCGGCGGCGGCCGGGGTATCGGCGCGGCGGCAGCGCTTCGGCTGGCCTCGCTGGGCGCCGACGTCGCCCTCACGTTTCAGCACGACCGGAGCAGCGCCGAGGACGTCGTCGACCGGATCACGGCCGCGGGCCGCCGGGCCGTAGCCGTCCGGGCCGACAGCGCCGACCCCGCAGCGGTGATCGCCGCGGTCGACCGGGCGCACGGTGAACTGGGCAGGCTGGACATCCTGGTCAACAATGCCGGCGCCTTCCTGCTCGGACCTCTGGAGGAACTGACCCTGACCGATTTCGAGCAGACCGTCGCGGTCAACGTCCGCGCACCGTTCGTCGCCTGCCAGGCAGCCGTCCGGCACATGCCGTCCGGCGGGCGGATCATCAACATCGGCAGCAACGTGGCCGAGCGGGCGGTGTTCCCCGGCTTCGCGCTGTACGCGATGAGCAAGACCGCCCTGATCGGCCTGACCAAGGCGCTCGGCCGGGAACTCGGGGGCCGCCGGATCACGGTGAACCTGGTGAATCCCGGCCCCACGGACACCGACCTCAACCCGGCCGGCGGGCCGGACGCCGGCACGATCAACGGCTTTACCGCCCTCGGGCACTATGCGGTACCGGCCGACGTGGCGGCCATGGTCGGCTTCCTCGCCGGTCCGGACGCCCGCTACATCACCGGGGCGACCCTCAACGTGGACGGTGGCTTCACCATCTGATCGTGCGGTGGCCGACGTAGGCTCGGGCGGACATGGTGGACTCCGATACCTTCACGGCCCTCGTCGCCCCGTTGCGGGCAGAGGTGCACGCGCACTGCTACCGGATGCTCGGGTCGGTCCACGACGCCGACGACGCGCTGCAGGAGACCCTGGTCCGGGCCTGGCGGGCGATCGACCGGCTCGACGACCCGGGCGGTTTGCGGCCGTGGCTGTTCCGGATCGCGACCAACCGGTGCCTGACCATGCTCACCGGCCGTGCCCGCCGGGAGCTGCCCACCGGCACCGACGCGGTCTGGCTGGAGCCGTACGCCGACGACCGCCTGGGACCCGAGGCCCGCACCGTGGCCCGGGAGAGCATCGAACTCTCGTTCGTCGTGGCGCTGCAGCGTCTCTCCGCCCGTCAGCGAGCCGTGCTGCTGCTGCGTGACGTGCTCGGCTTCAGCTCGCGGGAGGTGGCCGAGCAGCTCGACTCCAGCGTCGGTGCCGTCGACAGCGCGATGCAGCGCGCCCGCAAGGCCCTCGACCAGGCGAATTCCGGCCCCACCCAGCAGGCTCTGTTCGCCGGGCTGGGGGAGACGGCCGTCCGTGACCTGGCCCGCCGGTACGCGAACGCCTGGGAGACCGGTGACGTCGAGGCGATCGTCGGCATGCTCACCGACGACGCCCGGTACTCGATGCCGCCGCTGCCGCTGCTCTACACCGGACGGCCGGCGATCCGTGGTTTTCTGCTCGACGGGCCGCTCGGCCTCCGGTGGCGCTTCCGGCCGGCCGCCGCGAACGGGCAGCTCGCGTTCGGGACCTACCGCTGGAACGAGGACGCCGGGGCGTACCTGCCCGGTGGTCTCGACCTGTTGCGTCTGAGCCGTGACGGCATCACCGAGGTCGTCTCGTTCCTGGAGGCCGACCTCACCACTTTCGGGCTTCCCGCGAAATTGTCCGCCTGACCGCGATGGATCTCCGTCGCCCTCCGGGTTGTACGGATATGACAGACGAGAAGACGATCACCGACCTGATCGAACGCTGGGTGGCCGCGGTGCGGGCCGCGGATCTGGACGGGGTGCTGGCCGGCCACACCGACGACATCGTGATGTTCGACGTGCCGCCGCCGCAGGACGGTGCCCGCGGCCTCGACGCGTACCGGGCCACCTGGCCGCCGTTCTTCGAGTGGATCCGCGGCGGGGCCATCTTCGAGCTCGTGCGCACCGAGGTCACGGCGGGCGCCGACATCGCGTACGCCCACCTGCTCCTGCGCTGCGGCGCCCCGGCCGACCTGGCCCGCCGGCCCGATCACCGGCTGCGCATCACGTTGGGCCTGCGGAAGGAGGACGGCCGCTGGCTGATCGCGCACGAGCACCACTCGTTCCCGCTCGAAGACACCGCCGCGCGGTCCGAGCGGGAGATCCGCGACCTGCACGACGCGTGGTTCGCCGCCACCGCGGCGAAGGACCTGGACACGCTGACGGCCCCGATCGCGGAGGACGTCGTCTCGTACGAGCACGAGGGACCCCTCGCGTATCTCGGCCGTGCGCAGGTGCGCGAGGTCTGCAGGCGCGGCCTGGAGGCGTCAGCCGGTGAGGTGACCTGGGCCGTTCCGGAGATGACGGTGCTCGCCGAGGGTGACCTGGCGGTGGCGTGGGGCCTCGACCGGGTCCGTGGTGACGGCCTTCCCGAGACGTGGTCGCGGGGCACCCGGATCTTCCGGCGCACCGACGGGCGGTGGGAGCTGGTCCACCAGCACCTGTCCTATCCCGTCGCGGCGGAGTCCAGCGCCACCAGGTGATCGGCCACCCGGCCGACCGTCAGGGCCCCGCTCGCCGCGCCGGCCCACTCGGCGGCGGCCGGGGCCAGAGCCCGCCTCGCCCGGACCATGGCGGCCCGGTCGCCCGTGGCGATCGCGGCCCGCCCGTACAGGCACCACAGCGCCTCGGCGAGCAGATCCGCGGGCGGCTCGGGCACGTCGGCGAGTGCGACGCGGCCCGGTTCGAACAGCGGAAGGACCCACGGCGCGTACGGCCCCCATGCGTCGTCGCCGGACGCGAGCGGCAGGCCGTGCCGCAGGCGCAGACCGAGCAGCGCCAGCGGCAGCAGGCCGTCACGCATGCCGGGCATCCCGGCGTCGTCCAGCCGGGCCGCCGCCGCGCGGTACAGCGTCTCGGCCCGCCCGGCGGGGACCTGCTCGGCCACATCGGCGCGCAGGGCCCGGTACCACTGGGTGAAGACCCCGGCCAGAGGCCGCTCGTGCCGCCCGGCCAGCTCGTCGACTGCCCGCGCGTGCTCGTCGGCCCGGCCGAACGCCGCCACTGCGCAGCTCGACTGCAGGCGGATCAGATGGCCGAGCACCTCGGCGTTGGCCATGCCGTGCCGGCTCGCCAGGCTCACCAGTTCCGCGCCGATCCGGTCGCGGCGCACCGCACCACCGGCCGGGTGGCAGCTCTGCATGAACACGCCGTTCAGCGCGAACACCAGCAGCGCGGGATCGTTCATGTCACGGGCAATCGCCTCGGCCTGCCGGGCGCACTCGCCCGGTCGTGGATCGCGGGTGCCGCGTGACTCGATCGCGATGGTGGCCAGCAGCCGGGCGCGGGCCGCATCGTGGCCCGACTCGGGTAGCTCCGCGAGGGCGCGCCCGGCCGCCTCGACGATGCCGGCCGCCAGGCCCGGCTCGTCGGCCCGCGGCCAGACCGCGGGTACGTCGTAGGCGCCGATCACGCGTGCGGTCAGCTCGGGGTCACCGAGTTGCTCGGCCGCGGTCACCGCGGCGAGACGCTGTTCCTGAGCCACCGTCAGGCCCGCCGCGCCCGTGACCGCGAGGTTGCGCAGCAGGCCGACCGCCGACTCGAGCCGTACCCCGGGTACCACCCGTTCGTAGGCGGAGGCGGCCCGCATCAGCACCTCGCCGGCGAGATCCGGGGCGCCCGGGCCGTCGAGGCTCGGCTCTTGCCGCAGGATGTCGGTCTCCAGCGTGCGCAGTGCGGGGCCGGGCTCCAGACCGAGGTGCCCGGCGAGCAGCTCACGGGCCCGGCGCAGGACGGCGAGCGCGTCGCCCTGCCGGCCCGAGCGGTACAGGGCCAGTGCCAGCAGCCGCCAGCCCTGCTCCCGCCACGGATGCGCGGTGACGTGCTCGTCCAGGTCGGGCACGGCCTCGCCGGCGCGGCCCAGGTCGAGCCGTGCCTCGGCGCGCCGCTCGACGGCCCGCAGACGCAGCTCGGCCAGGCGGGACCGGTCGGCGCGCGGCCATCCGGCATCCGGGAAGTCGGCGTAGGCGGGTCCGCGCCACCAGCCGAGCGCCTCGTCCAGCAGGGTCAGAGCCGCGGCCGGGCCCTCCGCGCCGGCCTCGGTGACTGCCCGTTCGAACCGCCAGGCGTCCACCTGGTCGGTCGTGCACCGCAGCGCGTATCCGAGACCTTGCGTGACCAGTAACGACGCCGGTGCCCGCGCCGGCCGGTCAGGCTCGACGGCCCGGCGCAGCGCCGCGACGAAGGTCCGCACCGCGGCCACGGCGCCGTCCGGCGGCGACACCCACAGGTCATCGACGAGATCACCGACGAGGACGACCCGGCCGCGCGCCACCAGCAACCGGGCCAGCACGGCCCGGTGCATCGGGCCCTTGAGCGCGACCGGCCTGCCCAGCCCGTCCTCGGCGACCACCGGCCCGAGAACGCCGAACCGAATCACCTCGCCACGCTACTCCGGCGCTCATTCGCCGCTCATCCGGACCCCGGAGAGTGGTTCTCGACAGCGACGAAAGGCGAAAATCATGACCTTCGAGTACGTACGCGTCCGCGTGGCCGACGGCGTCGAGCTCAACACCGCGGTGGCCGGATCGGGCAGTCCGGTCGTGCTGCTGCACGGCTTCCCGCAGACGCACCTGATGTGGCGGCACGTCGCCGCCGACCTGGCCGCCGACCACACCGTGATCTGCCCGGACCTGCGCGGGTACGGCGCCAGTGACAAGCCCGCCGAGGCCGGGCCGGACACCTACGCCAAGCGCACCATGGGCGCCGACATCGTGGCGCTCGCGAAGGCGCTGGGCCACGACCGGTTCGCGCTGGCCGGGCACGACCGGGGAGCACTGGTCGCGATCCGTACCGGCCTCGACCACCCGGCGCACGTCACGCACCTGGCCTCGCTCGACGTGCTGCCGACGCTGGACATGTGGGACGTCATGCACGGGGTCAGCGCCCAGGTCGGTTTCCATCTGTACCTGATGGCGCAGCCGCCCGGCCTGCCGGAGAAGATGATCGCCGGCGCGTCCGACGAGTTCTTCGGCCATTTCCTCGACCTGTGGACCAACGACCCGCGGGCCATCCCCGCCGACGTGCGCCGTGTCTACCTGGACGCCTCCCGCGACGCCATCACGTCCATCGTCGCCGATTACCGCGCCTCGGCCGGCGTCGACATCGACCACGACCGGGCCGATCGCGACGCCGGCCGCACCCTGACCATGCCGGTCACCGTGCTCCAGCAGGACTGGGGTTCGATGCTGGGCTTCGACGCCGCCGGACTGTGGAAGGCGTGGGCCCCGGACCTGCGTCACGTCCCGGTCCGGTGTGGTCACTTCATGGCCGAGGAGGACCCCGGCCTGGTCGCCGGGGAGATCCGCGCGTTGCTGACTCGCTGAGTTCTCACCGCTCCCGGCCGAACAGGGCCGCGATCCGGCCCTGCCAGGCAGGCATGAACCGGGGCGGACGGGCGGGCGAGCCCCTGGCGCTAGCGCGTCGCCCGTCCCTACCGGTGCCGGTCGCCGATGAGAAAGACGGCGACGCCCAGAAGCAGGCCGGTGAAGCCGGCGAACGCGGTGCCACCCCGGAGGACGGCGGTCGGGACGGTTGATCCGTTGGCGTAGTCGAGCAGCGCCGCCGCGATACCGACGATGACGGCCAGCAGGGCGATGAGTGCCGCCCATACCCACCGGGGCAGCTCGCGCGTGTTCATGGGACGTGTTCCCTTCATTCTCCTGTAGTCGTGGGGGAGAAAGGACAACGGCACCCGTTTGCCGCCGGGTGCCGTTGCTTGATCTCCCTTCAATCCGCCCTGGTTCACCTTTGCCGTGCCGGTTGCCCCGCTGGATGACACCGGCCTGTCACGATTCGGTCCGTGGTCACGACCTGACCCTCCGACCGGATCCTGTTACTACGGGATGTCAGCCCGTTCTGTTGCCCCTTCCCGGCTCGGGGTGCCGGCCTGCCGGCCGGCCCCCCGAGCGGTTCGCGGAGTCCCGCGCGGCGGGGCGAGTTCCAGGGAGGCCAGCACGCGTTCCCGGAAACTCGCCTCGGTGCCGCGCGAGACGTCATCCGCGAAGGAAGCGGCAAGATCGAGCAGCCGCTTCTCGACACTCAACCCGCCTCCTCCTCCGGCCCCAGGATCTGACGAAGCGCGTCCAGGGCCTTGTTGTGGATTTTCTCCGCCTCGCCGCGCTTGATCCCCATCTCGCGGGCCGTCGCGCTCAGCGTGAGGTTGAGGAAGTACCGGTGGAAGACGATCTCGGCCATCTCCTGATCGAGCAGGAGCAACGCTTGCCGTACCTCGCACCCGGGGTCCTCGCTGACTTTGCTCCAGAAGGCGGCGTCCTCCTCGCCGGGCAGTTCCTGATGCAGCTCCGGGCGGTTGGCCGCTTTCCGGCGGTAGCTCAGGAAGGTGTTCCGGACGACCTGGAAGACGTAGCCGGACTGGCTCTTGAACAGGTGCCGCTTACGCGGATCGCCCCACTGCCGGTAGATGCTTCCGGCGGCCTCGAAGGCGATGTCCTCATAGAGGTGACGCCCACAGATGCTGTGGGCCGATCTCAGCAGCAGATCGGATCCGGCGTCGGAGAACCAGACGGCGAAGTCGTCGTTGAGTTCCGCGTGATCGAGCACGCGGTTGGCTGGCACCGCCTCGCCGGCGGCGCGCCGTTGCCTGGGGCAACGACCGGCAACGAGGGCCTCGGGGACTTCGTCCGAACGGTCAGCGACATCGGTCTCGCTCACCACCCGGGCGGGGTCGTCGGCCCCCGAGTCCGGCAAGAAAACACCCATTCCGATGGGCACCTCTCACTATGGACGCTCCAGCTCCAGCGACTGGAGCTGAGCGGGCACTGCCCTCCTGTCTACCTCAACGCAGCGGGCGCCTGCTTTTTCACGGTCGCCACCGGACTCGGCCGGGGGAGTCGAGTCGGCCGATGGGTTCCGCCTTTACATACCCCTTAGATTCAACGAAGAGTGTCCATGCGGACACGGCGAGTCTGCCAGGGAGGCTCTGTGGCGTACGACGCCGACTACGGCTTCGACCTCTTCCACCATCGGATTCCCGCCCACCAGCTCGACGAGTTGTGTTCGGGCGGCGGTGGGCCCGAGACGGTCCGGACGCTCTGGGAGGGCCAGCGAAGCCGCCGGATGCTCCTGCTCGACACGGTGCGGCGTGCGCTGTCCGACCCCGCTGACATGGGCCCACTGCCACCCGCGGCCCTCGCCTGGTCGGCGTGGGCGGCTGCCGAGGAGACCGATCCGGCCGCGGTCGCGCCTCTGCTGCTGCATCCGCAGGTCGGTTCCTGGGCGGCGTACGCGCTGCGCCGTAAGCGGGGCCGGACCGATGCCCGTACGGAGTTGTGGGTGGATGCCGGTGCCGTGCACACGCTCGCTCTCGTTGCCAACGCCAGGTCGGGCCGGTCATGGCGTACCTCGGTGCCGGTTCGCGACGGTGCGGTGATGCTGCCGATGCTGGGCCTGGCCCACCTGGCCGACGGCGGTGTGGCGGTGGCCGACGCCGAGTGCGCCGCGGGGGAGATCAGGTTGAGGCTCGGCGGCCGCGCGGTGGTCGTACCCGCCGAAACCGATCTTGATCGTGAGATCGCTGGGTGGTCACCACTGCGCCGGTTGACGGGCGGCCGTGACTGCCCGGCTTTCTCGGTGTTCCTGGACGATCTCGACCCCTTCCGGGAGCTGGCGGATCCGGTCGGTGCGGACCGGCTGGACGCCGAGTCGGTGGATCGCTGGCGGAATCTGCTGGTGGGCGCCTGGCAGCTGCTGTGCCGTGACCACCCCGTGACAGCACGGGCGATCGCCGAGGGGGTCGTCAGTCTGGTGCCGCTGCCCGTGGACGAGTTCGGGATCACCCGCAGCGCGTCCAGCGGGGAGGCGTTCGGCAGTGTGCTGGTCTCGCCGCCGGCCGACGAGGTCGACCTGGCAGTGTCGCTCGTGCACGAGTTTCAGCACATCAAACTAGGCGGCCTGCTACACCTGCTGCCGTTGACGGAGTACGACGGCGACCCGGTCCACCACGCACCATGGCGTGACGACCCCCGGCCGGTGGCCGGCCTTCTTCAAGGGCTGTACGCGTTCTTCGGCATCGCCGACTTCTGGCGCCTGCGCCGACGGGTCTCGTCAGGGCTGTATCGGCGGATCGTCGATTTCGAGTTCGCGTACGCCTGGGCCCAGGTTCAAGAGGTTCTGACAACCCTGAGCGGGTCGCCGAGCCTGACCGCGGTCGGTCGTAGGCTGGTCGAAGGGCTCGCGAGCCGTTCCCGGGACTGGCCGGCCGAGGAGGTGGACCCGGTGGCTTCGGAGGCCGCGAACCTCGTGTGCGCGGCGCACCGGGCCGAGTGGCGACTGCGTTTCGTGCGACCCGACGCCGGCCAGGTGAAACTGCTGGCCGGCGCCTGGCGGACGGGGACGCCGGCGGCGTTCACTCCGCGGACCGCGGTGGTGCCCGGCGCGGCTGCGGACTTCTGGTCGCTGGCCTGGCCCGCGGCGGCCCGCCGGCACGTCGCCGGGCGTGGCGGCGGCCCCGGCCCGGTCACCCCGGAGGCGGCGCTGCTGGCCGGTGACGGTGGATCGGCGTACGAGAGTTACCGGCGCGGCGTCGCGGCCGAACCCGGCGACCCGCACTCGTGGTCAGGCCTGAGTCTGACCACGTCGGACCGCCTGCTGCGGGCCCGTCCGGAGTGGGTGTACGCGGTGTGCGCCGAGCTTCGCGCCGACGGCCTGGACGCCGACCCGATCATCGTGGCCCGCTCGCTGGGCGACAACGTTCCGTCACTGCTGCTTCCAGTTGGCGCGCAGGATCTGCTCGACTTCCACGAAGTCCGGTGAGCTGCCGCCCAAAGTGCGCAGTAGGGCTGCGACCAGGGCGTCGAGCCCACCAGGGAGGCGTTCGAGCGCGGTGATCGTCTCCACCACGTGCAGCCGGGGAAGGGAGTTCTCGCGGATCTGCTCACGCATCCATCCGGGCAGCTGCTCCAGAACCGTGTACCGGTCGTTGCGCATGACTCGGAGCGCGACCAGAGCGTCCGTCATCACCGCGAGCCGGTCCGCGCCCGGCAGTTCCCGCGATCCCCCGGGCGGAATGAACGGGGGACACCGCGCGAGGACCGCTTGCAGATAGCACGCGGCGACCAGGGAGGCGTACGGATGCCAGTCGTCGTTCTTGGAATCGTCGCCGTGGTCGGCGACGCCGCGAACCATGTACCAGGATCGGTCACCGAGGTGGGCGCCGATCGCCACCCCGGCGCCCTCCATCTCGAAGGCGGCCAGACGGTGCTCACGGGCGAGGCCGTCACGGAGCACCGCGTCGCGCAGCAACAGGTCCGCGCTGCCGACCCGGGCACGATGGACCCGGGGTACGCCCGGTCCGTCCGGCCGGCGGAACGGTTCCTCCGCGGCCGCGGCCTCGAGTGTGGGAAGCCACGGCGGCCGGCCGTCCATCTCCTGCGCGGCCACCAGATGGTCCACGTTCATCCATTGCGCGGCGGGCGGGCGGACGGTGCCGCGGATCGACCCGTGTCCGTCGACCCGGTGCTCGTGGCGGTAGTCGATGACTTCGGTCGCCACCACGATGTCGCCCAGGGCGATGTCCCAGCCGGGTTCGATCGACGGGACGCCGGCGGCTATGCCGCACATCAGAATTGCGCGGAGGTTGGGAAAGATGTGCGGAAGGTGGCCGCAGAGCCAGGCCGCGTTACGGGTGCCGTCCGAGGTCTGCTGCGCGACCGCCACGACGTGGGGCCGGGACTGTTCGCTGCTGGGCACGAGACCCACACGGTACGGGCGGTCGTCACCGGGAAACCGTGCGAGGGCGACCTTCATGGCCTTTTCGATCGCGAGCGTCTCTATGCTGATCGCGGTGATGACACCGATGGTGACCTGAGCTGGATCTACTCGGAGCGAACCGGAATTCGGCGAAACATCACCCGGCGGAACTGCCACGTCAGCCAGGGTGGCATGCCATCATGACGAAGTACAGGGGGAAATTTACCGAACCGCATCCCCTTCGGTATGGTTTAGTGATGCTGGTGGATAGGTAAATGACATCCGGGCGCAAGGAGGAATCGCTCAGTGGATCTTTCTCCGGGCGATGTCGAGACCGATCTGATTGATCTTTCCAGGCTCTCTCTCGCGATGCTGTACCGATGCGATGAATCCGTGCTGGCAGATTCGGTGAAGACCCTTCTGAGGCAGGTCGACCGCCCCCGCGCGAATCTCGGCGGGAACGGTCCACCCGGACGTGTCGACTGACCGGAACCGCCCATCGGGCCGGGCTGTCGCGGGGGCGGTCAGGACGGCATCGGGTCGATGTCGCAGTCAGCCCGGATGCTGCGCAGCGCGTTGAGGGTGGCGGGGTGCTGCTCGCCCAATTTGGCCCGCATCAACGTCAGCGTGCCCGAGAGGATCCGGTCGCCCTCGGCGGGCCGGTCGAGGGCGCGGAGATCCAGCGCGAGGTTGACCCCGACGGCGAGCGTCGATGGATGGTCGCGGCCGAGTACTCGCTCCGACCGGGTCAAGGTCTCGGTGTCGCGTTCGTACGCCTCCTGAAGGCGGCCCAGGGCGTGCGCGTCGCTTGCCAGGTTGGTGGCGCACGTGAGCGTCACCGGGTGATCCGGGCCGAGTGTGTCGGTGAGGATTTCCAGAGTCTCGTGGTCATGCTGGTGCGCGACCTCGGGTTCACCGCTCAGCCGATAGACGATGGCGAGGTTGGTGCGTGCACTGAGGGTGTGCGAGTGCCGCGGACCGAACATTTGCTGGTATCGCCGGAGAGTGTCGGTGGCCAGGCTCTTGGACTCCTCCAATTCGCCGGCCTGCCGTAGATCGATGGCATAGTTGACCGCCGTCGCGATCGTCTCCGGGAAGTCGTCGCCGTAACGTCGCCGGTAACGGTCCAGGGTGTCCCTGGCCAGTCGCCGGGCGCCGGGGTGGTCACCGGCCTTGCGCAGCGAGATGGCCAGATATCGGGCCGCCTGCAGGGTGGGCGGCGCGTCCTGGTGGAAACTCTCGAACGTCCGGCGGTAGTAGTCGTTGAAGCGGGGCAGCGTCTCCACGAAGTCACCGCCCTCGCGCAGATCGATGAGCAGGCCGGCGAGGGTGTTCAGGGTTTCCGGGTCATTGCTGCCGAGCACGATCTCACGACGCTGCAGGGTGTCCTCGTCCAGAACCCGGGCGGCCTTGAAGTCGCCGATCAGGCGCAGGCTCACGCCCAGGGCGTGAGCGAAGATCAGCGTTGTCGGATCATCGGCGGTGAATTCGACGCGGGCGACGTCGAGTGTCTGCTGGACGAGTTCGTGTGCTTCAGTGAATTCGCCGCTGTCCTGCAAACCGATGGCGACGGCGTACTTCGCATTGAGGGTACCTTCGTCGTGGTCCCCGAAATGCTCCTGGTAAAGGGCAAAAGTATGGCTGTTCAGGTCTCGCGCGGCAGCGTGTTTGCCGTTCTTGCGCCGCATCCAAGCCAGCCAGCGCGCCATTTCGAGCGTCCGTTGCGCGGCCGGTCCGTTCAGTTTGCGCCACCATTCCAGGGCTTCCTCGGCCAGCGCTTCGCTGCCCGCGTGGTCGCCCCAGTAATAGAGGAACTTCACGATGCCCTCGACCAGTTGCTGCACCCGCGGGTCAGGAGACTCCACCGCTCGCGACACCACGACGTGCGGCTGCAGAGCCTGATAGCGCGGCCAGTCGGCGCGGCGGTTCGGGCCGCTCGGCTTGTTGTTGGCGAGCAGCGTGTGTGCGCCCTTGCGCATCACGAGACGCTCGTCCGCGGTCATCCGGCCGATGAGCACGGCCTGCACGAGGCGGTGGATCTGCAAGGTGTCGCGCTGGTGGTCGATCTTGGCCAGGGCGTACCGGTTGATGTCGCGGATGGCGCGGCTGAGCGGCAGGCTGTCGCTGAGCATCTCGTCGAGTTCATCGGTGATCTGGGCGACGGGGGAACCGGCGAAGAATTCACGCGAGATCGGCTCGGGTGCGAAGAACGAACAGACCTGCAGCATCTGCAACGCTGCGGGGTTGACCGCCTTGAGCTTGTCGAGCGACAGCTGGAAGGCGGCCGCTACGGAATCCGGGTAGTCCGGTGAGGGCGATGCCTCGAGGATCTCGATACGCCGCTGTTCCAGCAGTGCAAGATAATCCGCTACCGGCATACCGGTGGCGGCCCGCCACGCTGCCGCCTGCTCGATGGCCAGTGGCAGGTCGCCGAGTGCTTCGGCCAGCCGGTCGGCGGCCTCGTCGGTGAGTTCAGGATTACGTCCGAGCAGGAAGGTCTTGCTCTCCTCGCGGGTGAACACGTCGACATCGATCGAGCGGGTCACCCGAGACCAGTCGAGATCCCGGGAGGTGACGAGTACCTTGCCGGCGCCACCGCTGGGGAAGTATTTCAACACCTCCTGCGGCGTCTCGGCGTTGTCGAAGACGAGCAGCCAGTTGCGGTAGCCGGTGCTGCCGTTGCTCAATGCCTCCCGCACCGCGGGCACCGCGATGCTCGCCTCGGGGCTGACATCGAGGCCGAGCCGCAGCGCCAATTGGGTGAGAGAGGTCCGGATCTGGCTTTCCTGCTGTGCCGGAATCCACCAGATCAAATCGTAAGAAGCGCTGTTGCGGTGGACGTATTCAACGGCGACCTGTGATTTTCCGACACCGCCCATTCCGTGGAGCGCCTGTGGCAGAACCGCGGTCTGATGGGTACGGGAGAGTTTCTCGTGCAGTTCTTCGAGAAGTGCTTCCCGGCCGGTGAAATTCGGATTCTTCTGAGGGATATCGCCCCAGACTTTGGGGAGCGGCGCCGGTATCTGCGTCGGGGCGACGGCGGGCATCGCTACTCCTAGGGGACTCGCGTCGCTGTCAACAAGGTCCGTTCGCTCCTCGAGAGGAATGTTGTGCTCCGCCCTCATCAGTCCGTTCGCCCCAGTATCGCCCGACTTATCGCTGTCCGCCGGGATGATAGCAGTTTGAGCACGTTTGTCACCCTGGTGATCATCGGGCTGGTGAGGTGGATGTTCAGGCTGGTCAACGCTGGTGCCGACGTCGGTCGGCAGGGTCACGGCAGCCGACAAGAGAGTCGACCCGGACGGGTTTACGGAGTCCACTTCTAGCCGATCGGCCAGACTGCGCGCCCACTGATCGAGTTCCGCCCTCAGCTGACCGGTAGCCAGCTCGGCGACATGCCGTACCAGCCGTAGAGCGGGCGGTATCCCGGGTTCGCGGGCAGGCCCGGCACAGAGCCGGCCGAATGCCTCCGCGAGCGTGGGCGTGTCGGCCGGCACGCTCATCGAGGCCTTGCCGAGGCTGTCCCACCACCACATCGGAACCGAGGGTTCGATCTCGGCCTCGGCTCTTCGCAGCGAGTCAAATATCCGACGCATCTCAAGATCCGGAATGAGTCCCTGGACAGATGAACCCTTGACCAGTGCGATCGCGTTCTTCACTCCGGGGTGGTGCGGCGCCATGGTGGTGAGTGCTTCGGTGAGTGCCCGAAACCCGCCGGGCTGCTGATGGCAGACCAGTATTATCTCGATGAAATGCGACCTGATCACGTCGTTGTCACGGATATCTGGAAAATCATCGAGATTGCGCTTGATTAGCTGAAGCAGTAGAAGTCGATCTGCCTTTGCGCTCAGGAAAGGCATCTCCGTCAGCTGGGTTATCAGCGCATCACTCAGTTCGGTGGCAGGATTTTTCTTGATCGAACCCTGCGCCACCGATCTTCCTCCCGTCGTCGGGCCCGGAACGCCATCACGTATCGACACGTGTTGTGCCCATCATGCACCGGCCTGGCCTGTACCGGAAGTGACGTGACGGCGGCTCCCTGTGGATGCGCCGTCGCGCGGTCACTGGATTCTGTCGCAACGGTCGGAGCGCGGTAGTCGGCTGTCCGTCCGAGTTGGAATGGGCCCAATGGCGGAACCCGTCGGTGTAGGACGTTGCCGTCCACGCGTGCCCGTCCCGGCGTGATCGCGTGGTGAGGCGACCGCTCGCCGCGCCTTTGGAGGGCATTCGCGGTCAGTGCGAGTCCGCCGGGTGTGCCTCAGCCGTGGAATCCGGCTGGCAGGGGATGGTAGTGGGGTTCCCCGGCTGGGTTGAAGAGCGTGGCCTGATCCACCTGAAGGTGCGGGGCCGGTGCTGTGACGGTGGGGCCACACGTAGCGGATGCGAGCGACCCTGTGGTCGCGGTGGCGACGGTGGGCGTCCACGGACGGACCTTGTGGGATCTGACCGTTGATGGCAGCCGCTCGAGGCCGCTGATGCCGAGCGGGCGGAGCGGCTCGGCATCAGGTGGCTCACGCTCGGCTGAGCGGGTCCTTCGCGGCGTTTCTCCGGCGGAGCACCATCAGGGCGAGCGCGCCGAGCCCCACGGCGACCAGCAGGCCGCCCAGGAGCTTGAACGGCAGGGACGCGCTGCTGTCGTCGCTGACGGTCTCGAGGGCCGGGGGAGTCGCCGCCAGCGGATTGCCGGCGATCGCGAGAGGGCTCGCCGACACCTCGGGCGCGGGTGATGTCGTGGGCGGCGCGCTCTTTGCGGGCAGGGTCAGCCGGACGTTCACGGTGTCACCGGCGGAGCCTCGGGCCGTGGTGCGGGCGGTGTCGTAGCCGTCCTTCGTCGCGACTACCGTGATGGCGCCCGCGGCGATCGGCTTGCGGGCTGTCGACGTGACCGCGAACCGGCCGCTGCGGTCGCTGGTCGTACGGTATTCGTGCCCTGCCTTGTCCCGGAGGGTCAGGGACACGCCGCCGACGGCCTTGCCGCCGGAGTCGCGAACCCGGCCGGAGACCCGTTTCACCGCGGCCGGCTCCTGGCCCGTGCCGGTGGGCGAAGTGCCCTTGCCGTGGACGTACACCATCTTGAAGTCGTAGCTGTTCTGCCCGCCGAGGCGCACGGCGACCGAGATGTTGAGCCCGCTCACCTCGCCGGGGCTCGCCGCCGGTGCTACCAGGGTGGCCTCGAAGTCGCGGCTGCTGCCCGCCGCCAGGTTCGGCTCGGCCCGGCATCCGGTGGTGCATCGCAGGCCGCCGCCCACGACCACGATCGCGCTCTCGGCTGCCTTCCCGGTGTTGGTGACGCGGAACCGTACCCGCACCTTGTCGCCGGGTTCCACGTTCTCCGCCGACACGCTCAGGATGCGGATGGGGGCCGGTGCCGCCGTCACGGGTGCCGCCGGCACCGCGAGCATGGCGCCGGTCAGCCCCACCCAGGCGGCGGCGCGGACCCATCGACTGCGTGAGCGCGTCGTCACTTTCCTCCACCTTCGCCACCACCGGCGGCGACACCGGTCGATGACACCGCCGGGCCACTATGCCGGTTCGGGTGCGGATCGCGCCACCCGCCCCTCGGGACGCGCGCCGGCGTACCCCAGGCTATTGATGTTCTTGATTGAATGGGTGACTCTTAACAAGCCTTACTGAATCGGTGTTCGGAGGTTCGTCCATGCGGAAGTCGTCACTTGCCGTCGCTGTGGTGCTGGCCGTCTCTCTCGGGGCCTCCCCGGCCTCGGCCGCCGGCCCTCGCGGGGAGTGCGCCACCCCGTCGATCAACCGCTACCAGCAGTGGCTGGCCAGCGGGGAGGGCACCACGGTGCCGGCGACGGGCAGCATGCTGGTGCCGGTACGGGGGCACGCCAGGTACGCCGCGCGGATCTCGTTCGTCAACGCCGAATGGCACGTGGCGGTGCTGTGGCTGGCCAACCAGTTCGAGGCGCAGGCCGACCTGTCACGTTCCGCAGGGTTCCTGCTGACCTACAGCGCCACCGACGACCTGTACGTGCAGCTGCGGCCCGCCTCGCACTGGAGCGGCGGTGCGCAGTGGGCCACCCTGATCCCGTCCACCCGTGGGCGTACGGTGACCAGGTTCTTCAGCCTCCGGCCGCAGGCCTGGACCTTCGTGCCCGAGCTCGGGGAGCCGGCGCACTCCTTCGCAACCGCCCGCTCCGAGGCACGTGGTTTCGTCTTCGTCGGGAAGACGGCGAACGAGCTGGAGTTCCGCGGCCTGCGAATCGATCGGTACACGCCGCCCTGCCTCTGATCACCGCAGCGCCGCGACGACGGTCTCGGTGGCCTCGGCGATCAGTGTGTCCGCGGGCCGTGCGTCGCGCTCACCCTTGTCGGACAGGATCGCTATGACCAGGGGAGCGCCGGCCGGCGGCCAGACGATCGCGATGTCGTTGCGGGTGCCGTGACCACCGGTGCCGGTCTTGTCGCCGACCTGCCAGCCCGGCGGAACCCCGGCACGGATGTACGGGTCCCCGGTGGTGTTGCCCCGCAGCCAGGCGGTCAGCCGTTCACGGCGTGCGGTGGGCAGGGCGTCGCCGAGCACCAGCGTGTGCAGGGTGGTGCCGAGCGCGCGGGCTGTGCTGGTGTCGCGGGTGTCACCCGGTTCGGCCTCGTTGAGGTGCGGCTCGATGCGGTCGACGCTGGTGGTGCGGTCGCCGAGCGCCCGCAGTTCCCGTTCCAGGGCCTCGGGTCCGCCGAGATGCTCGAACAGCAGGTTGGCGGCGGTGTTGTCGCTGTACCGCACTGATGCGGCGAGCAGGTCGTCGAGGCTCATGCCGGTGGCGACGTGCTTCGAGGTGATCGGCGCGTGCGCGAGGAGGTCGGCCCGGCGGTACTTCACCACCTTGCGCAGGTCGGCGTCGGTGGCGCGGCGTAACACCGCGCCGGCCTGCAACGCCTTGAACGTGGAGGCGTGGGCGAACCGTTCGTCGGCGCGGTGGGTGACTGTCCGGCCCGTGGCGGTGTCCAGTGCGTAGACGCCGAGCCGGGCGTCGAATCGTCGCTCCAGCCCGTCGAAGGCGCGCGCGGTGTCATCAGTTGCCGGTGCAGTCGCCACGGTGGCGGCGGTCGCCGGGCTCGGCGACGTGCGCACCGCGCCTTCGTTCTCCGCGCCGGCGCATCCCGTCGACAGCGCGACGACGGTCAGGACGGCGATGCCCACGGCAGCGGGTCGGCGGGCGACAGTAAGCATGATGCAAGCATGGTCCACTCCTCGCCGGGACTCCCGTACGGTCCACCTTGATCGTGTTCGTGCCGGTCGTCCTGCGATCCTGGGCTAAGTTGGTCGCTGCCCGGTGGTGGATGACGGTATTCGTCCGGCGGAGGTGGCGATTGGATGCGGATTCTGGCCGGCGGGCACTGGTTATCGGAGTCGGATCGTTTCCGGCCGACTCAGAGTTCGACGATCTCCCATTCGCCGTAGGCCTAGCCGGGAGGCTCGCTGACGTCCTGACCGGCTACCGCACCGGCGGATTCGATGTTCGGGCCCTGTACGACCCTGACCGCGACGAGATCGCCGCTGCGGTGCAGGAACTGCTCGACGACGCGTCCTGTGCCGCCCGTATCATCCATCTGATCTCGCATGGACGGCCTGATGAGCAGGCGGACCGTGTCGAGCTGATCGGCCGTTGTGCCAGGCGAGGCAACAACGTCCGGGAGTGGGTTTCGCGGGCACAGAGCGACCCGGTGCCGACCTTGTTCCTGGTCGACCTGTGCGGTGCCGGTCGTGCGACCAGGTTGCAGTTCAACATCGAGCCTCGCCAGGATGAGGTCATGGCGTGGGTGCTGGCCGGTGCCCGCGGTGACGAACTCGCGTACGACGGCGCGTTCACCCGCGCTGCCGTCAGGGTGCTCGAGGACTGCGCCCGGGACGGGCTCGGCACCGACCCCCGTCTGCGGTATGTGTCATTGCGCGAGGTCGCACGTCGTATCAACGACGGCCTCAGCGGCCAGTCGCTGTGGACGACGCCGGTACCACTGCACTACGACGCCGCATTGCCGGTCCTGCCGAACCCCCGCTACGAGCGGGACCCGGTCGCTGATCGGATCGCGACGTTCGACGCGCCGATACAACCGTTCCTCACCGACGTCGTCGCTGACGCGGCCCATTTTCAGACGCGCGCGGGCATGTACTTCACCGGCAGGCGAGCAGTACTCGACAGCGTGGTGCCCTGGCTCGACGGAGCCGGGCCAGGGGGTCTGTGGGTACTGACGGGCGCGGCGGGATCAGGTAAGTCAGCGATCCTCGGAGCCCTGGTATGTGCAGCACATCCCGCGCTGCAAGAACTGACCGCGCACGTCCGTCTGCAGATGGACGATCCGCCCGCCGTCAACCCCTTGCTGGTCGCGGTACACGCCCGGCAGCGCACCCTGCTCGAGATCCTGGCGTCGATCGGCCGTCAACTCGGCCTGAAGCCGCCGGATCAGGGATGGACAGCGGCCGCGCTGATCGCGGCGTTGGCCGGCATGGACAGCCCGCCCACCCTGATCATCGATGCGCTCGACGAGTGTCCCGAGGCCGATGCCGTCCAGACCGTTCTTCTCATGCCCATGGCACGGGCACGTCGGCACGGGTCCGGCTTGGCTGTGCGTTTGTTGGTGGGTACCCGTCCATGGCGCGACCGCTTCACGCCGCTGCTGGAGCACGCACAGGAATCCGGGCAGTTCTCGGACCTTGACCAGCTTGACCGCCGTGAGATCTACCGGGACCTTCGCCGCTACCTGATTGAGCTGTTGTCGGGGATCCCGCAGCTGGAGATTCTCGCCGGTGGGATCGCTACGAGACTTGCGGACGACTACAACCGACGCCGTCATGAGCCGGCCGCGAGCCGATGGGGTCACTTCCTGGTCGCCGCTCGCTACGCCGGCTACATACGTGACCATCCGCCCGGTGAAAAAGAGGGGGTCGCCGAGCTGCTCGCGGCGATGCCGATCGACCTGCCGCAAGTGCTCGAGATGGAGCTGGCCGCGCATCCCCGGCCGCACCACCTTCGTGCCGCGCTTGCGGCGCTGGCGTTCGCCAAGGGCGACGGCATGCCGACTGAGCTGCTGCGTGTGGTCGCTGCCGCTCTCGGCCCGGCCGATCCGGAGCTGTTCCTGGGCGACGAGGTTCGCCTTTATCTACGAACGAGCTGCGAACCCGATGGTGTCAGCCTGCTGCGCCTCTATCACCAGGGCCTGGCTGATTACCTGCGTGTGCATCCGATCAGTGCCGCTGAACGCAACGACCTCGTCGGCCCCGTCGCTGCGGCGCTGTTGCGCACCCGTGACACAGCCGACGGATCCCGTTCGTGGGAATTCGCGCCGGACTACCTGCTCCGACACGCCGTTCAGCATGCAACCGACGCCGGCATCGTCGACCAACTCCTCACCGATATGGACTTTCTCTCCCACGCGGATGCCGAACCGCTGCTCGCCGAGCTGCATCATGGCCGGTCCGCCGCGGGCCGGCTGTGGTCAGCCGTCTACCGCTCGGTGCACCACCTCCTCAACACCGACGCCTTGACCCGGCACCGGCTGATCGACCTCGCCGCCCGGCGGTACGGGGCTCTCGGTTCTCGTATGTCCCCGACCCGGCGTCGGGCGGGGATATTCCAGCCGCGCTGGGTAACCGGCAGCCAGCTGCACCCGGCACTGCAGCGCACCCTCCGTGCGGGAGCCGCGCGGGTTCTAGCCTGCACGACGGTCAATGGCCGAGCGATCGCGGTTGTGGGCGGTATCGGCGGCACCGTTCGCGTGTGGGACGTCGCCAGCGGCGAGTTCGTCGGCCCGCCGCTCCGCAGTGGGACCGGGCGGACCACCGCGCTGGAATGTGTCATGCTGGCCGGCCGGCCGGCCGCAGTCGTCGGTAACGCCGACGGCACTGTTCAGGTCTGGGATCTGATGACCGGCGAACCGGTCGGTGCTCCCCTCGTCACCAGCCCTCCTGATGTGCCCCGGAGCGTCCACACGCAGCGGCGAGTGACCGCAGTGGCGTGCACCGAGCTGGAAGGCCGTCCGATCGCGGTAGTCGGCAGCGCTGATGACCGCTTGCGGATCTGGGATCTGAGCACCGGCACAGCCGTGGCATCCTCGTTGCAACTACGGCCGGCAGAGGTACGCCGGGGTGTTCGCACAAGACGGTGGGTGACCGCGATGGCCTGCGGCGCGACGAACGGTCGCCCGGTCGCGGTCGTCGGCGGCGCGGACGGCTCGGTGACGCTGTGGGACCTGGCTGCCGGGGAGTCGTTAGTGGTACAGCCACCCGGTGGCCGAGACCTGGTGAGCGCGGCGGCGTGCTGTGTACTTGATTCCGTACCCGTCGCGATCACGGGCTGCGGCAACCGCTGGCTCAAGATTTGGAGACTCGACACGGGTGAGCCTGTCGGTGCCACGCTTGACATCGGCATCGGGCAGATCACCACGTTGGTGTGCACCATTCTTGAAGGTCGGCCGGTCGCGGTCGTCAGCAGAGCTGCCGGCATCGTGCAGGTATGGGACCTGGCCGGTGACGATCGGGTCCGTGCCCCGTTCGCCGCCCATTCCGCACCGGTGGAGTCGGTCGCATGCACCGTGCTGGACAGCGGGCCGGTCGCGGTCACCGGCGGTCTGGACGGCACGGTACGCGTGTGGGACCTGGCCGCGACGGAATCGGTCGGCAACCCGCTCGAGGGTCACGCGCGGCCCGTCACGACGGTGACCAGCACCCTGCTGGGAGAGCAACAGGTGGTGCTCTCCGGGAGTTCGGACGGCACAGTGCAGATCCGGGACCTGGCCACCGGCGATCCCATCGGAACACCGCTCCGCCGTACCGGGCGGGTGACAGCAGTTGCCTGCGGAATGCTGGACGGCCGGCCGATCGTGGTCGTCGGCACCCGCAACGGCACCGCACAGGTCTGGGACCTGGCCACCGGCGACCCGATCGGTGCCCCACTGGTCAGCGGCACCCGGCGCGTAGGCGCCGTGGCGTGCATGGTACTGCGGGGCCGACCGGTGGCGATCACAGGCGACCGGGCGGTACGGATATGGGATCTGGCCACCGGCGAACCACTCGGCAGCCTCGCTGCCGGTCTCAAACGGCAGGTGACCGCACTGTTGGCAGTCGAGCTGGCGGGGGGACCCGCCGTCTTCGCCGGTATCCGCGACGGTGCTGTGCGGGGGTGGGATCTGGCCACCGGCGACCCGATCGGCGTATCGCTGTCTGGCGGTACCGATCGCGTCACGGCCTTGGCCGCGATCGACGTCGACGGCGCTCCGGTAGCCGTCGTCGGCACCGATCGCGCCGTCCACCTGTGGGATCTAGCCACCGGCGAACCGCTCGGCAACCCCCTTCGCGCCGGCAGGGGAACCACCTCGGTCGCTGCCGCGATTATGGACGGCCGACCCGTTGCGGCAATCGGTTCCCGCCGCGGCGCGGTCAGCGTCTGGGATCTGCGCGACCGCTTCTGCATCGACAGATGGCTGATGTGGGACGGTGCCTCCGCGGTCGCGTTCAGCCCCGACGGCCGCCGCTTGATCGCAGGCGCCGGATGGGACCTGGCAGTCTTCGCCCCCCAACCCGAAGGGCAGGAATGAACAACATCGTCGCCGTGCACGGCGTCTGGAACCACCGGCGCGGCCTCAGCCCTTCGGCCGCCGCACGAAATCTCGCCGACGAGTGGTCGGATGCGTTGTTTGGAGGGCGGTTCGGGCCGCTGCCGGACGCGACCGTGGTCCACGGTGCCTACTATGCCCACCGGCTACGCCCCGTGGGCGCACAGGCCGGTGACGAGGAGTTGGAACACCTCTCACCGCTGGGTCAGGAGTTGGTGAGCCTGTGGCTCGACCAGGTCGATCCGGCCGTAGCAGCAGCGCAGGGAAGGCTGACCCGGAATCTGCGGCAAGACATCGCCCGCTACGCGACTCGGCTCGGGCACAACCGGTGGATCTTCGAGCGTGCCGTCACATTGGTGTTCGGAGAAGTCGCCCGCTATCTGGACCCGGACTCCCCGGCACGGATCCAGGCACGTACCGAGGTTGCCGAAGCGATCGCTGCCGCCAACCGCGGCGGCCGCACCACCGTTGTCGCGCACTCGCTGGGAACGGTCGTCACATATGAGACGTTGCACGCATATCCGCAGCTGAAGGTGGACCACCTGATCACCCTTGGGTCGCCGCTCGCGCTGCCCCACGCGGTCTTCCACCGTCTTTCACCGACACCAGCGCCTCGCGGAAGTCGACCGGCGAATACTCAGCGGTGGACCAACATCGCCGACGTAGGCGACATCGTGGCTGTTCCGCCTCAAGGCGTCCGCGACTCCTTCAACGGCGTCGACCACAATGTCGAGACAGCCATCCACCTCATCGACTTCCACACCGCCGGTGGCTACCTGAGAACTGACGCCGTGGCCCAGGCACTGCACCGCCTGGCGAATGGTTCCGGGCCAGGTACAGGGCCGGCATGATGATCAGGTCGTACCGGTTCTGTTGGGGGTCGGCGTGGGCGCACGACGCGGTCATCGCAGCGACGACCGAGGCGATGACCAGGGCGTGAAGCGACGCCGCGGGCTATTGACGCAACCGGATTGTGCCACCGGCATCCATCCGGCGACGAGCTGTTCCGTCGTGCCGCTCCTCCCCGGGCGCGCTCCGGGTCAGGGCCGGGCTGCGCGGGCCCGCTATCGTGCCTTGCGCGAGTGATGTTCGCCTTTCCGCCGGAGCTTGAGAAAGAGGTACCGATGACGGGGTTGAACGAGATGAACCCTTCGAGCGTCAACGAGCTGTGGTCGGGATCCTCTCAGGACCTCACCTCACTGGCGACCGGCGGCCGCGTGCAGACGGGCACCTACAGCGTGACCGACGACGCGATCCGGTTCTCCTCCGGTGTCATCTCCACCCGGGAGGAGATCATCCCGATCTGGCTGGTCGTCGACGCTGACATCACCCAGCACATCACCCAGCGGGTACGCGGCGTCGGCGACCTCACGCTCCGCCTGGATCCGGCCCACGCAGGCAGATTCGGGCAGAAGGAGCTCACCTTCTTCTCGATCGAGAATCCCGCCGCCGTACGTGACCTGATCCTCCGGCAGGCGAATGCCGTTCGTCAGTATTGGTCTCAGCATCACTATCAGCGCAACGTCGAACTGCGCCGCGCCGGCGCTGTGTCGACCAACGTCGTCGTCCCGGCCGTGGTGGCCACTCCCGAACCGGGCCCGGTCCCGGTCCCGGCCGCGGTTCCGGCACCGGCGCTGGAGGCCGCCCCCACCGGCGGTGACCTGATGGCACAGCTCGTCCGGCTGGGGGAGATGAAGACCGCCGGCCTCCTCACCGACGAGGAGTTCGCCGCGGCCAAGGCCAAGCTCCTCGCGTGATGCCGTAGAAGCCGGGGGTGGGTGACGGGCCTCTTGCGCCCCGGAGGCGAACCGGCGCGGTACGGGCGGTTCGTGACGCCTGCGTTCCGCGAGGCTGCGACTGCTGAGGCGGTTCTGCATCGGCTGTGATCGATGTATGGTGGGAGCGCTCCCGGACCGCTTCCGTCACTCTGCTTGAGGAGCCGAACATGTCGCGACGTCGTCGTACGGCCGCCATGCTGGCCGGTCTGCTCGCTGTGGTCTCGCCCGGACTGCTGCCGGCGGGCACCGCCGCAGCCGACACCCGCCCGGTGCCACTCACCGAGCTGACTGTGGTGTCCGAGCAGGTGGCTTACGGCCTGCAGCGCCCGATCGCGATCACCGGTTTGCCGGACGGACGGATGCTGATCGCGGAGAAGGACGGCACCGTCCGGTCGTACCATCCCGACACCGGCCTGGCGGCCGACCCGGTACTCGACCTGAGGGCACGGATCGACACGTCGGACAACGAACGCGGTCTCCTCGGCATCACACCCGCGCCTGACTTCGTACGCACCGGGATGCTCTATGTCTCCTATACGAGCCTGCCGGCCGGCGCGTTGACCCTGGCGAGACTGCCGATCGGCGCTCCGGATCGGCTGCAGGTGCTGCTCACCCAGGAGCACGCCGAGTACGGCAACCACAACGGCGGGCAGGTGGCGTTCGGCCGTGACGGCTACCTCTACTGGTCGACCGGCGACGGCGGTCACGCCAACGACCCGTTCAAGTCCGGTCAGGATCTCGGCACCCTGCTCGGCAAGATCGTACGGATCGACGTCAACCGCGCCTGCGGGGCGAAGCCCTACTGCGTGCCCGCCGGCAACCCGTTCGTCCGCAAGCCGGGCGCCCGGCCCGAGATCTGGCTCTACGGCCTGCGCAACCCGTGGCGGTTCTCCGTCGACGTCGACAACTCACTGTGGATCGGCGACGTCGGCCAGGGCCTGGTCGAGGAGGTCAACCACATCCGCCCCTGGCAGGGCGGGTCAAACCTCGGCTGGTCCTGCAGGGAGGGCACACCGGTGTTCGACCCGGACCAGTGCAAGCCCGGCGTACGGTACGTCGATCCGGTCTTCGAGTACGAGCACTACATGACCGAGAGCTGCTCGGTGACCGGCGGCGTGGTGTACCGGGGTTCCCGGACCCCCGAGGCGCGGGGCACGTACATCGCGAGTGACTACTGCTCGACTCTCGCCTTCGCCGTGCGGCCCAAGGCCGGCGGCGGTTACGAGTCCGCGACGATCGGCAACTTCCCCACCCAGCCGACCGCCTTCGGCGTCGATGTGCACGGCGAGTTGTACGTGCTCAGCGACCTCCCGGGATTCCTGAGCAAGGTGCGGTTCGAGCGGGTGACACCGGCCGCCGGCGTCGTGGCGGCGAACCGCTGAGCGTTCCGCCGGCTCAGGGGCACGAGGCGGTGACCTCGGTGGTGCCGGTGTAACGCTGCCACTCCGAGGCGGTGAGCGTGCCGATCGGGCCGGCGCAGATCGTGGTCAGGACCTGGTCAGGATCGAGGTTCCACTCCATGACCGCGCCGTCGGTGACCGTGCGCAGGCGGCCGGGCGCGGGGAAGGTGAGCGCCGAGGTGGTGGCGCCACCGGTGGACAGGGCAGCGAGGAAGGTGCCGTCGCCGGCGTCCCACAGCCGCACCGTGCCGGACTCGGCGGTGGCCAGGATGCGGCCGAGCGGGTCGGCTTCCTGATGGTGCAGCTCTTCAACGCGGAGGAGACGGGGGCCGTGCTGGCGATCACCGACGTGACCGATACGGCTTCGACCAACACCGACCCGGAGAAGATGCTCGGCACCCGGAGGACGTACTGCTGCATCCGCAGCGGGTGAACTATCGCCGGGTGGCTGCGCAGCGCGTCATCCCCACCTGTAGCTCGGAGCGCCCGGATTCCGGCCGGGGCGACGCCGTGATCAGGGTGACGGCACCCGTTGGTGACAGATGGCTGTCCCGTGGGGGTCACCGCGGTGCCATCGGCGTTAGCATTTGCCCGACGGCACGCCCTGCGAGGGGAGACCGGTGAGGCGATGGCAGGCACCGAGGTCTCTGTCGCGCTGCTCGGCGGCTTCGCCCTCAGCGTTGACCACCGCACGGTTCCGCTGGTCCACAGTGCGCAGCGGCTCGTCGCCTTTCTCACCCTGATCAACCGGCCGGTCCGGCGTGAGCCGCTCGCCGAGGTGCTGTGGCCCGGCTGCGGGCAGCGCCGGGCCGCGGCCAACCTGCGGTCCTCGCTGTGGCGGATGCGCCAGAGCTGCGCCGAACTCCTCGACGCCGGCGAGCGCCTGGTGGTGCTGCGCCCGGACGTCGTGGTCGACGTGTGGCGGGCCGCCGGTGAGGCCCGCCGGATGCTGGCCGACCCCGCACCGGCCGACGACACGATCACCGGCCACCTCCGTGACGACCTGAGCGCCGACGTGCTGCCGGACTGGTCGGACGAGTGGGTGCTGGCCGAGCGGGAACGTTACCGGCAGCTGCGCCTCCATGCCCTGGACATGATGTGTGAGCTGCTCACCAGGTCCGGGCGCTACGGCGAGGCGATCGACATCGGCCTGGTGGCGGTACGGGCGGAGCCGTTACGCGAGAGCGCCCATCGCGCCCTGGTCCGGGCGCATCTGGCCGAGGGCAACGTGGCCGAGGCGATCCGGCAGTACAACCGCTGCCGCCGGGTCCTCCACGACGAGCTGGGTATCGAGCCCTCACCCCGCCTGAGGGAACTGCTCGTGGCGATCCGCCGCTGAGCGGTCACTCGCTATCCGTCGCCGAGTTCCTCCAGCCAGCGACGCACCACGGCGCACGCGTCGTTCACGCTGGCGGCCGTCGCGACCTCTCGGCTGGCGTGCGGGGTGACGGCGATGGCGCGTACCCGCACCTCGTCCGGGCCCTCCCGCCACGCGCGCAGGATCAGGACGCTGGGCCGTTCCGCGCTGTCGTCCAAGCGACTCTCCCGCCGTGAGGGAGCCACCAGCATCGCAGCGGGCCATCCGGGACCGGCCGGGTGGTGACAGCCCGGTGACGCCGCGGTGACGCGGCCGCCATGGTGGGCCGACGATGCCCGGATAACTTGACGCTGATTCCGGCCGAGGTGGGGTGAGGCGCGATGTCCGACAGCACCGGGCTGTCCGCCGCCTTGCGCCGCCTCGACACGCTGCTCGACCACGCGGTGCGGGCCGCGCCTGCCGCGTTCGGCCCGGCCTCGGCGGTGGACCGGTTCCGGGGCCTCTACATCGACGCGGACGAGGCCGCCCGGCTGCTCACCCGGTCACCCGGCGAGCCGCTGTTCCCGCCGCCGGCAGGCGGGGACCGGCCGGGTCGCGGGGAGGACGTGCTCCTCCGGGGTCTCGGACTCTCGGGCTTCGAGGTGGATCTGCTCGCGATCGCGGTGGCGCCCGAGGTGGACCTGCGTTACGAGCGGATCTACGCCTACCTGCAGGACGATGTGACCCGGCGCCGGCCGAGCGTCGATCTGGCGTTCAACCTGCTCTGCGGCACGGCCGAGGAACGCCTGGCCGCCCGGGCCCGCCTGTCCCCGGACGCCCCGCTGCTCGCCGGCGGCCTGCTGCGGGAGCCGCCCGAGCACGATCGGCCCCTGCCCGCCCGCACCCTGGTGGCGAGCGAACAGGTCGTGCGTTTCCTGCTGGGCGAGACCGTTCCCGGGCCGGCCGAGCCGGTGCTCGCGGACATTCCGGAGCGTGTCCGCCGTACGCTCCCGGAACTGATCGCCGAAGGCGGCCCTCTCTGCCTGTATCTACGCGGGCCCGGAGCCCGGGCCGCCGCGACCGCCGCCGCCCACGCCGCGGGCCGTCCGATCCTGCTCTCCCGGGACCTCCTCGCGGCCCGCCTCCACGGGGCCGTTCTCTGTATGCCCGCCGACCCGGACACGCCCTGGGCCGCACTGGCCCGGCACCCCGGGGTGACCCTGCTGACCGGCACCGCGCCGTGGGAGCCCGCCCCCGGCGGCCCGGTCGGGGTGACCACGATCGACGTGCCCCATCCGGCACCGGCCCGGCGGCGCGAGATCTGGACCCGGCACCTGCTCGCGCACGGCCTGCCCGCTGCCACGGACGTCGTCGCCGAGCTCGCCGACCGCTTCCGGCTGGGCGACCCGCAGATCGCCGACGCCGTGGCGGCCGGTGCGATCGCGGCCCGTCTGGAAGCGGATCCGGCGGAGAACGGCCCGGCCGAGATCATGCGAGCCGCGGCCCGTGGCCAGACCGGTCACGAACTGGCCACACTGGCCACCCGGATCAGGCCCTGCGCGACCTGGACCGATCTGGTGCTCCCGGCGGACGAGTCGGACCAGGTCCGGGAGCTGGCCCGGCGGGTCCGGCAGGGGAGGCGGGTGCTCACCGACTGGGGCTTCGGAGCCGTGGGCAGCCGCGGGAACGGTGTGACGGCGCTGTTCAGCGGCCCGTCCGGGGTGGGCAAGACCCTCGCGGCCGAGGTGGTCGCCGCCGACCTGGGCCTGGACCTGTTCCAGATCGACCTGTCGCGGGTGGTCAGCCGCTATGTCGGGGACACCGAGAAGAACCTGGACCGGGTCTTCGCCGCGGCCCGGGACTCCAACGCGATTCTCTTCTTCGATGAGGCGGACGCCCTGTTCGGCAAGCGGTCGGCGGTGCACGACGCGCACGACCGGTACGCCAACGTCGAGGTCGCCTACCTGCTGCAGAAGATGGAGACGTACGACGGTCTGGCGATCCTGGCCACCAACCTGCACGACAACATCGACACCGCGTTCGCCCGCCGCCTGTCGTTCCTGGTGCGGTTCCCGCTGCCGGACCGGGCGGGCCGGGAACTGATCTGGGCCGGGGTGTTCCCGCCCGCCACCCCGCTCGCCGGCGACGTGGACCTGCCCGCGCTGGCCGCGCTGTTCAAGGTGAGCGGTGGCGTGATCCGTAACATCGCGCTGACCGCGGCGTACGCGGCCGCCGACGAGGACGTGCCGGTCGGACCGGCGCATCTGGAGCGGGCGGCCCGCCGCGAGTACCGCAAGCTGGGCCGGATGTTCCCGGCCGAGCCGGAGACCGCCGATGTTCGATGACGTGGACCTGAGCCTGAAGTCGCTGCTCGACGACACGGCCGCGCCGGAGGCCGTACGGGACGCCGAGGTCGACTTCCGTACGCCCGGCCGTGACTACGCACCGGCCCAGGAGACCCTGAACCTGTTCCTGACCGACGTGGTCGAGAACGGCGCGCTGCGCGACGCCGGCATGATCATCGAGCGGGCGGGTGGTGAGATGGTCCGGCGGCGGCCGCCGTTCATCGCCGACTGTCGCTATCTCATCACCGGCTGGGCCTCGCCGGACACCCCGGTCGACCTGGCGTGGACCGGTGAGCACCGGCTGCTCGGCGAGACGCTGCGCTGGCTGGCAGGTTTCCCGGCGCTCCCGGCCGTGCACCGCAAGGGCGGCCTGCGAACGCAGCCGGACGCGCCGCCGATGCTCGTCGCCCATCCGGCACAGGGCCGCCGCGACGAGTTCTGGGCGTCGCTGCACATCGCACCGCGGCTCGCCCTCGACCTCTGTGTGACGGTCGCGTTCGACCTGGACGCCGAGGTTCCCGAGGGTCCGCCGGTGACCACGCACGCGCTGGCCTTCCCGCCGGCCGCGGCGATCTACACGATCGCGGGCGAGGTGCGGGCGGCCGACGGCCTGCCGGTGGCGGTGGCCCGGGTGGTGCTGGAACCGCTCGGGCACACGGCGGTGACCGACGGGCGGGGACGGTTCGTGTTCGGCGGTGTCCCGGCCGGCGACTACCGGCTGCACACCACGTCCGGAGCGCGGGAGAACGACACCGGCATCCGGGTTCCGGCGATCGCGGCCAACGGTTACGACGTGACCCTGACCTGAGTGAAGGGGAGAAGATGGCGACCTATCTGTCACCCGGCGTCCACGTCGAGGAGACACCACCGGCGGCCCGGGCGATCGCCGGGGTCGGCACCAGCACGGCCGCGTTCGCCGGGGAGGTCCCGGACAACGTGAAGATGCCGTTGCGCCCGGGTCGGACCGGCCTGAAGGCGGACGGGACGACCGTCGAGCCGGCCGACTTCTACACCGTCGCCAAGGCCGGTGACCCGGTGCCGGTGACCAGCTGGGAGGAGTTCCGGACCGCGTTCGGCGACTTCCAGAGCGCCAACGCCGTTCTCGCGCACGCCGTGTTCGGCTTCTTCAACAACGGTGGCAGCCGCTGCTGGGTGATCCGGGCGGCCGCCAAGGCCGGAATCGACGATCCCACCAAGACCCTCGCCGCACTGGAGGCGATCGACGAGATCGCGATCGTCGCGGTCCCCGGTGCGGTCGCCAAGGCCCAGCACGACGCGCTGATCGCGCACTGCTCCCGGTTGCAGGACCGGGTCGCGATCCTCGACGGGGCGGCCGCGGATCCGCCGGTCGTGGCCACGATCCGCCCGGCTGGGCTGAGCACGCAGGCCGCGTACGCGGCACTGTACTTTCCGTTCATCAAGGTCGCCGACCCGCTGAAACCCGGCGACGAGACGACGGTGGCCCCGTCCGGGCACATCGCCGGGATCTACGCCCGCAGCGACGCCGCCCGCGGTGTGCACAAGGCGCCGGCCAACGAGGTGATCCTCGGCGCGCTCGGTGTCACCCAGCGGATCAGCCAGGCCCAGCAGGACGGCCTCAACCCGGAGAACATCAACGTGCTGCGGGTCTTCAACGGTGCGGTCACCGTCTGGGGAGCCCGGACCATGGCGAGCAACACAGCCGAGGAGTTCCGGTACATCAGCACCCGCCGGTTCACCAACTTCCTGCGTGAGTCGCTGACGGAGGGCCTGAGCTGGGTGGTGTTCGAGCCGAACAGCCCGGCCCTGTGGCAGCGGATCACCCGCAACGCCGGCGACTTCCTGACCCGGCAGTGGCGGGCCGGCGCCCTGCTCGGCGCGGAGGCCGGCGACTCGTTCTTCGTCCGCTGCGACGCGAGCACCAACCCGCCCGACGTCCGCGAGATCGGCCAGGTGGTCACCGAGATCGGCGTGGCCGTGGTGAAGCCGGCCGAGTTCGTGGTCTTCCGCATCCAGCAGCTCACCGGCGGTTAGGAGTGTGCCGTGACATACCCGCTCACCAACTTTCGCTACCTGGTCGAGATCGACGGCCTGACCGAGGCCCGGTTCTCGCAGGTCAGTGGCTTCGGCTCGCAGATGGAGGTGCTCGAGTACCGGGAGGGCGGACTGCCCGCCGCGGTGATGAAGCTGCCCGGCCGGATCAGTTACCCGGACATCACGCTGCGCTGGGGTGTCAGCGACAGCGAGCAGACCCGGTTCCTCTACACCTGGCATCAGCAGGCGATCAACGGGACCGTCGTGCGGCGCAACGGCTCGATCGTGCTGCTCGGCGAGAACGGCATGGAGCGGCTGCGCTACAACTTCTTCCTCGCCTGGCCGTCGCGGTTCCAGCACGCGGCCCTCGACGGCAAGGGCAGTGACGTGGCCATCGACGAGATGGTGCTCAGCTGCGAGCGCCTGGAGCCGGTGTGAGCACGCCCGTCACCGAGTTCCCGTTCACCCTCCCGGTCGGTTACGTCGACGCCGGCGGTGCCGTGCACCGGGAGGGACGGATGCGGCTCTCCACGGCCGGTGACGAGATCCTGCCGCTCAAGGACCCTCGGGTGCAGGCGAACCCGGCGTACCTCTCGGTGATCCTGCTGTCCCGGGTCATCGTCAGCCTCGGCGACCTCGAAGTGATCAACCCGCATGTGGTGGAGGGACTGTTCGCGGCGGACATGGCCCATCTGCACGGGGTCTACAACCGGATCAACGGGGGTGGGCCGGCTTTCGCGGTGGTCTGCCCGTACTGCGAGCGCGGGTTCGACGTGGAGCCTGAACCGCCGGGGGAATCCTCGGCTACCCCCTCGACCGTCTCCACCGGGAGGTAGCCGTGCTCGCCCTGCATTTCCACTGGTCACACGGTGAGTTGATGGCGCTCGACCACGCCGAGCGCCAGCGCTGGGTGCACCACCTCACCACGTTGCCGGCGTCGCGGGACCTGGCGTGAACGGGCCCGTCGCCGACCGGCTCGCGTGGCGTCCGCTGCTGGCCCGGACCGCACCGGTCAGCCGCGCCGCCGGTCTGCCGTGGAGCATGGCCCGGGCCGCCGCGTCGGCCCGGGAACGCGCCGATGCCGCCCGCGTGCACCTGGTCCGCCGGCCGGACTCGTCCTCACCAGCGGTTTCCTCCGGTCCGGCAGCCGTCTTCCGGACATCAAGATCAACTGCTGCTGCGGTACGGCCGGAGCACCCCACGGCTTCTCCCGCGTATCCGGTTCCCCCCTCTGTCGTGGCCTCACCCGCCGTCGACCCCGGGCATCGGGCCCCGGCCCGGGCCGAACCATCCCTGCCCCCGCGGATCGTGTCCGGGGCCACCGGACCCTCGCGCCCGGTCCACCCCGGCTTCCCGGCCTTCCCCGAGCGACCGCACCCCGACGGGTACCGGGCACCCGCCGAAGCGGGTTCGCCACGGCCGCCGGCCGGTGTGCGTCGCCCGGACGAGCACCTTCCGCCCGCGCCCGCCCGGACGCGGGCCCGTGTGGACCCCCCGCCCCCGTACCCCTTCCCACCGGCGGAGACCCGAGTTTCCAACGCGGCGGGAGCGGCACCGAGAACCATGGCGCCCGCGCCGTTCGCGGCATCTCCGGCGCCTGCTCCGGGCGTACCGGAAAAGGGTTTGCCGCGGTGGGCCGACCGGCTCACCGCAACCACCGCGCCGGTCTTCTTCGAAGATCTCGATCTCCGGCAGGTGTCACCGATGCCGGACGGGCCGCAACCGGACGCCGGGCCGCAACCCGTCGCCGTGGCCGCCGGACCGCCACCCGCCGTCCCGGCGGTCCGGCCGGAACCGGTCGACCTCGACGCGCTCACCGACCGGGTGGCCCGCCGCCTGGCCCACCGTGACCGGCTCGACCGCGAACGCCGGGGACGGTAGCCATGCCCCTGGACAAGGCGCTGCTGGTGGTCCGCGAGCCGCCACCCCGGATGGCGATCCCGGTGCTGTTCAACCCACCGGAGTACCAGCTGGCCCGCACCAACCAGTACGCCGAGATCGGCATCCCCGGACTCGGCTCGTCGCTGGTCCAGTTCGTCCGTGGCGGCGCGCAGACGCTGACCATGACGCTGTTCTTCGACACCACCGACACCGGGCTGGACGTACGGGCGTTCACCGAGCTGGTGGTGGGGCTGACCACGATCCGGGCGACCACACACGTACCGCCGAGGCTGTTGTTCCTCTGGGGTTCGCTGGTCTTTCCGTGCGTGCTGGAGAGCGTCACGCAACGGTTCGTGCACTTCAACCCGGCCGGACTGCCGCTGCGCGCCGAACTGACGGTCACCTTGCGCGGCGACGACCTGCTCGAACAGCTTCTGGCCCGGATCCCGCTGGAGTCGACCGACCGGAGCAAGAGCTGGATGGTCCGGGACGGCGACACACTGCAGGCGATCGCCGCCGCCGAGTACGACGACCCGCGCCGCTGGCGGCCCATCGCCCGGGCCAGCGGCCTCGACGACCCGCTCAGCCTGCGGACCGGCCACCGCCTGGTCGTTCCCGCGCTGCCGGAGGGGGAGGAGCGGTGAGCGACTTCCCGGACGTGTACGCCCCGGCCGCCGCCATCACCGTCGGTGGCCGCCCGCTGCCGCCCGAGGTCGCCGGCCGGGTGCTGCGGATCAGCGTGACGCAGCGCCTGAACCCGCCCGACGACTTCACCATCGAGTTCTACGACCCGTCGCTCACCGACGACACCGCCACCGGCCCGGTCACCGAGGGCGACGAGGTCACCGTCGCCCTCGGCTATGTGGGCCGCACCCGCAGGCTGATCAGCGGAAAGGTGTCCGCGGTGACCGCCGAGTTCGGTGACGGGGCCGCGCCGACGCTGCGGGTGGAGGGCTTCGACGCGCTGCACGAGCTGACCCGCGGCACCGTCTACCGGGTCTTCCCGGGCGAGACCGCGGGCACCGGCCAGCCGGACAGCGACATCGTCAAGGTGATCGCCCAGGAACTGGACCTGCGTACCACCGCCGAGTCGGTCGAGACGACCCTGCCGCTGGCCCGTCCCCGGGTCCAGCGGCACGTCACCAACCTGGAGTTCCTGGAGGCGCTGGCCGCGGCCAACGGCTTCCGGATCTGGGTCGAGGACCGCACCCTGCACTTCCGCCGCGACCGCCCGGCCGGCTCCACCATCGAGCTGGCCTGGGGCAAGACCCTGGAGAGCTTCTCACCGCGGCTGTCGATCGCCGGTGTGGTGGAGAGCGTCGAGGTACGCGGCTGGAACCCGGCCCAGCGGCAGAGCTTCTCCGCCCGCGCCACCCGGTCCGCCGGCCGGCGGCTCAGCACGGGCGGCCGCCGGGAGGTCGGCCGGGGCGCCGGGCGCAAGTCCGAGCTGGTGGTCGTGCACGCGCCGGTGTCCAGCGCCGACGAGGCCCGGACGCTGGCCGAGCAGATCCTGCGCGACCAGTCGGAGAACCTGGTCACCGGCTCGGGCACCTCGGTCGGCCATCCGGATGTACGGGTCGGCAGCCCGCTGAGGCTGACCGGGCTCGGCCGGTTCAGCGGCACCTACACCCCGTCACTGGTCACCCACACCCTCGGTTCCGGCGGTTACCGGGTGTCGTTCGAGGTCAACGGCACCACCGCGGCACCCGCGCCCGCCCCGGCGGCCCGGCATCCGGGGCTGCTCTGCGGGATCGTCACCGCCAACAAGGACGACGGCCGCCAGGGCCGGGTGCGGCTGACGATCCCCGGCCTGGACGAGGGGACCGAGCACTGGGCCCGGGTGGCGACCCTGACCGCCGGTGACGACAGCGGCAGCCTGTTCCTGCCCGAGGTCGGCGACGAGGTGCTGGTCGCTTTCGAGGACGGGGACGCCGGAAGCCCGGTCGTGGTGGGTGCCCTCTGGAACGGCCGGGCCCGCCAGCCGGCCGAGAACGAGGCGGTGCGCCTCCTACGGTCGCGCAGCGGTCACGAGATCCGCCTCGACGACACCGAGGACGCCGAGCTGATCGAGATCGCCGGAGCGGGCGGCGCCGGGCGGCTGACCGTGGACGCCGCCGGGGGAACCGTGACGATCGAGTCGTCCGGCGACATCGAGCTGCTCGCCCGCGACGGCGCGATCCGGCTGGCCGCCAAGTCCGTCGAGGTCACCGCCGACGACACGGCCAGCCTCCACGGAGTGTCCGGCCTGGACCTGACCTCGGACGCGGGTCTGACCATCAACGGCTCCACCGTCGACATCAACTGAGAGGGGCTCGCGATGGGCAGCGCCGCGGCCACGGAAGGCGACAGGGTGACCGGCACCGACACCCACCTGGTGATCCCGTCGTCGGGTGGACCGCCCGTGCCCACCCCGGCACCGTTCTCCGGCCGTCTCGACGGCGGCCTCAGCTCCGACGTGCGGATCGGGGGCAGGGCCGCGGCCGTGGTGGGCAGCACCGTGACGAACTCACCGGGGCACGTGCCGTCAGGGGGCACGTTCGCCGTGCCGCCGCGCGACAGCGGCACCGTCGCGGCCGGCAGCGCCACCGTACGGATCAACGGCAAGCCCGCGGCCCGGTCCGGGGACACCGTGCTGACCTGCAACGATCCGGTGCCGCTGCCGGCCGGCACGATCGCCGCCTCCGGGGCGGTGACGATCGGATGAGCGACCAGACCGGACGGGACTTCCTGGGGGCCGGGCCGGCGTTCCCGTTCGTCCTCGACGAGTCCGGGGCGCTGCGCTCCCACTCGCTCGACGAGCACGTACGGCAGTCGATGCTGCTGATCCTGGCCACCGTCCCCGGCGAGCGGGTGATGCGCCCGGACTTCGGGGCCGGCCTGCGGGAGCTGGTCTTCGCGCCGCTCAACCCGGCGACCGCGGCGATGCTGCGGCACGAGGTCCGGGAGGCGATGGTGCGGTTCGAGCCGCGGGTCGACGTGCTCGGCGTGGACGTGCGGATGGAGGCCGAGGGGCCGGGCTCGCTGGTCGTCGAGATGAGCTGCCGGGTCCGTGCCACCGACACCATGTTCAACCTGGTCTACCCGTTCTACCTGGACCGGGGGCAGTCATGACCGGCGACCGGGCACCGCGCGCACCCCGGCTGGACCGGCGTGGCGCCGACGAACTGCTGGCGCTGCTGCGCGAGCGGGCGGCCGTGCACCTGCCGCGATGGACGCCTCCGGAGAGCGGTGACCCGGGGACCGTGCTGCAGCTGGCGTTCGCCCGCCTGATGGAGGTGGCCCTGGCCCGTCTCAACCGGGCGCCGGACAAGCACCTGCTGACGTTCCTGGACACGATGGGGGTGAGCCTGCTGCCGCCCGCTGCCGCGACCGTCCCGCTGACCTTCGGGCTGGCACCCGGCGCCGCACCCACGGTCGTTCCGGCCGGCACGGCGGCGGACCGGCCGGCGGGGGCGGGCTCGCCCGCCGTGCGGTTCGAGACCACCGCAGCGCTGACCGTGGTGCCGTCCCGGCTGATCGCCGTCCACACGGTCGACCCGGTCGCCGACGGCAGCGGAACCGGAACCGCGCCCTTCACCGGTGAGACACCTCTGGAGCACGTGCTCTGGATCGGCTGCGGCCCACTCCTGGAGACCGGCCGTGACCTGCGGCTCGTTCTGGAGTTCGCCCTCGACGGCGCCACGCCGGCGGAGGAACTGCACCGCTTCTTCCGCCGGGCCGAGTTCGTCCACACCGCCGGGGGCGTACGCCGGGTCGTGCGGCCCGACGACGTCGAGACCGGCTTCGGCGGACTGGTGGTGGTGAGTCTGACGATCGGCGCCGTGGACGCGTCGGTGCTGTCCGGGCCCGGCCTGCCGCGACCGCTGGAAGACCGGTGGCTGGGTCTGCGGCTGCGCGAGCCGCTGCCGGTCGAGCCGTTCGCCGCCGGACTGACGGGCCGGGTGATCAGCACCCTGGTGGAGGCGTTGGACCGGCCGCCGGACGCCGCGCTGGCCGGGTCCGTGCCGGTCGACGTCACGCGGGACTTCCTGCCGTTCGGCGAACAGCCCCGGGCCGGCGACGTCTTCCACATCGGCGGCGACGAGGTGTTCGGCAAGGGCCCGGGCATCGTCGACCTCACCGTGACGGCCCGCTCCGGAACCCCCTTCGGTGATCTGGAACTGGCCTGGGAGTTCCTCGGCGCCGACGGCTGGACCTCCTTGGAGGTGGAGGGAGCTGTCACCCTCACCCAGGAACGCGAGACGGCACGGATCACCCTGCCCGGCGTGGTTCCGCGCATCCGGTTGGGCCAGCGCACCAGCAGGTGGATCCGGGTCCGGATCGCCACCGGCGACTACGGCACACCGGACCGTTTCGATGTGGTGGACGGCAAATTGGTGAAACGGGACGGCACACTGGACCCGCCGCGGCTCACCTCGATCCGGCTCACCTGTGTGGCCTTCCGCGAGGCGGTGGTGGTGCGCCAGACCGGCCCGGTGCACGAGGACGTCACCGGCCGGGCGCGGCCGCTGTTCACCGGCGCCGATGCCGTGCACGACCCGGCGCTGGCCACCCCGGACCCGGCGCTGTACCTCGGTTTCGACACTCTCACCGCGGACCTGCCGGTCACCCTCCACCACGTCGCCGCCCTCCGCTCGACGGCCACCGACACCGCGCCGGTGGTCTGGGAGTGCTGGACCGGCGCCGCGTGGCGGCCGCTGCCCGTCCTGGACGAGACCGCCGAACTGCGTACCTCCGGCACGATCACCCTGCTCGTCCCGGCCGGGCTCGCCCCGCTCGACCGGTTCGGCGACGGCCCGGCGCTGTGGGTGCGGGCGCGCGCACCACGGACCCTGCCCACCGACACCCGCAGGCTGCACGGCCTGTTCCTCAACACGGTCCCCGCGATCCAGGCCGCCACCGTCGCCGGAGAGGTCCTCGGCGGTCCCGGTCCGCGGTTCGCCCTCAGCGGCAGCCCGGTGCTGCCCGGCCCGGCCGTGCGGGTCCGCGAGGGCGAGCCGCCCCCGGCCGGTGAACGCGCCGTGATCGAGGCCGAGGAGGGTCCGGACGCGCTCACCACCGAGATCGACCCGGTCACCGGCCGGGACACCACCTGGGTGCGCTGGCACGAGGTGCCGTCGCTGGTCCGGTCCGGCCCGCGCAGCCGCCACTACACCCTGGAACACACCACCGGTGTGATCACCTTCGGTGACGGGGTCCGTGGCCTGGCGCCACCCCGCGGCACCGGCGGCATCCGCGCGACCTACCGGGTCGGCGGCGGTTCGCGGCCCGGCCTGGCGGCTGGGACGATCAACCAGCTCGCCACCACGATCCCCGGCGTCAACCGGGTCACCAACCCCGTCCCGGCCGAGGACGGGGCGCCCGCCGAGACGACCGCCCTGGTGACGGCGCGTGGCCCGCAGGTCCTGCGGCACCGTGACCGGGCCGTGGCCGCCGGTGACCTGGCCTGGCTGGCCCGCGAGGCCGCCGGAACCCGGGTCGCGCGCAGCGTCTGCCTGCCGAACCTCGACCCCGGACTGCGGCGTACGCCCGGCTGGGTCACCGTCGTGATCGTCCCGGCCGGTGACGCGCCCCGCCCCACCCCCGGCCCGCAGCTGATCGCCACCGTCCAGCGTCACCTGGCCGAACGGGCCGCGGTCGCGCTCACCGGCCCGGCCGGCGACCGGATCGCCGTGATCGGCCCCGGCCACCTGCGGGTCGGCATCGAGGCCGAGGTCGCACCACGGGACCTGACCACGGCCGGGCCGGCGAAACTGGCCGTCCTCGACGCGCTCGACCGCTTCCTGCACCCGCTGCACGGCGGTCCGGCCGCAACCGGCTGGGAACTGGGCCGCGACGTGCACGTCTCGGAGATCGCCGAGCTGATCGAGAGCCTGCCCGGCGTCAGCCACGTCCGGTCGCTGCGGCTGCATCCGGCCGCGCAACGTCGTGAGGTCGCGTTCGCCCGGCCCACCGCCCCGCTGTCCGGGCCCGGAGCCCCGGCCGGAACCCTGCTGGCCGCCCCCGATCTGAGCATGAGCGCCCGCACCCTGGAGCCGGTGCCCGCCGGAACCCTCGTCGACCGGCTGACCGTCGGCGGGGTCGCGGAGGGGGACCGTCTGTCCTGTGTGCTCGACGTGTTCGTGGACGGGCCGGGCGACGAGCCCGGATCGCTGCGGTTCCGTCCGCTGCGGCCTCACGACGGCCCGACACCTCCGCCGGGCAGCCCGGTGGTGTTGCTCGACGGCCGGGCCGGTCGCCTGCTGTCCCCGATCCGCGAGGACCGGATCATGGTCACCGGCCTGGACCCGGTACCGGGGGAGGAGACAATCCTCAGCGTCTTCCACCCCGCCGAGGTCACCGTCACCGACGTGATCGCCGCCGGCGACGGGGTCCTCGACGTATGGATCGAACCCGCCGAGCTGGCCATCCCGGCCGGGACCGTGCTGGGCCGCACCGATCAGTCGGCCCGGATCACCGTCACCGAACCCGCCGAGGGATCCGCCGTCACCCGGCTGACCTGCGCGGACCTGACCCCGCAGACGCTGGTCGTGCTCGGGCCCGGCCTCGACGGGCGCAACCCGGTCGCCGCGGAGATCTCGGCGGTACGCCCGGTCACCTCGACGGTCCACCTCGACACCGTGGTCTTCCCGTACGCCGGGGGCCACCGGATCACCCTCGTGGGCGGGTGAGGCGCCGTGCCGCTGCCCGTTCCGAACCTCGACGACCGGACGTTCGACGACCTGCTGGCCGAGGTGCGGGCGCTGATCCCGGGCGCGCTGCCCGGCTGGACCGACCACAACCCGTCCGACCCCGGGATCACCCTGCTGGAGCTGTTCGCGTTCCTGGCCGAGGCGGCCGTCTACCAGGTCGACCGGATCCCGGAACGCAGCCTGCGCCGGTTCGCGGCCCTCGCCGGCGGATCCGGCCCGGACGACGAGCCGGTCGAGCGGCTGCTGGCCCGTACCGTAGAGGCTCTCCGCACCCCCGGCCGGGCGGTGACCGGCCCGGACATCGCCCGGGTCCTCGCCGGCAGTGGCATCCTCGCGGTCGATCCGGTGCTGCCCCGCGCACTGCGGGCCGGCGACCCGCTCCTGGGCACCACCCTGCTCCGCGATGCCGACGCCGGAGACGACGCGATCCTGGTCGCCGACGCCGGGCACGGCGGGCGCTTCCCGGTCGACGGCACCGACGTGAATGCCGTCCCGATCGCCCGGAGCACCGCGCTCGCACACACCGCCGCCGGCGAACGGATGGTCCGGGTGCTCGTCCTGCCCGGCGGGCCGGTCCTGTGCCGCCTGGCGTTCACGCTGCTCAAGGCCCGCACCCCGATCACCACGCGGGTGCGGGTCGCGCCACCACGGCTGCGGGCGCTGACCGTCGAGGCGACCGTGGTGCGGGACTTCGCCGGGCTGCTGCGCCGCGACACCGTCCAGCGGCGCGCCGAGCAGGCCCTGTCCCGCTTCCTGCACCCGCTGACCGGCGGCGACGACGGCACCGGCTGGGAGTTCGGGCGCCCGGTCTTCCGGTCCGAGCTGTTCCAGGTGCTGGAGCGCCTCGACGGCGTCGACCACGTGCGGCGGCTGCTGGTCGAAGGGTCCGAAGCCGACGTGATCGATCTGGAGGACCCGTTCGTGGACCCGACCGAGACGCTGGTGACCACGGCCCGGGTGGACGTGACGGTGGTGGACGGATGAACCGCGTCGACTTCTTCGGCCTGCTGCCCGGGGTGTTCCGGCCGGCCGATGGCGGCAACGACGTCATCGGGCCGTTCCTGCACGCGTTCGAGGACGTCTACGAGCAGCTGCGGGCACAGATCGCGGCCGTACCCGACCTCCTCGACCCCACACTCACCCCGCCCGCCGCGCTCACCCACGCCGACGGTGACGCCTTCGCGTTCCTGCAGTACCTCGCCGACTGGATCGGCATCCGCCTGCGCCCGGAGAAGAGCGTCGCCTGGAACCGGGAGCTGTTCGCCCGTACCGTCGCCGTCGCACCCGATCGCGGCACGCTGACCGGGCTGGACACCCTGCTGCGGGCCTGGCTGCGCGACGACATCCCGGCCGATCTGCCGCTGGTGATCACCGACCTGACCCGCCGGCACAACGACGTCGACACCGTCTTCCAGCTCGGCGAGTCGATCCTCGGCGTGTCCACCGTGCTCGGCGAGGGGCCGGCGCACTTCTTCGTGGTCGACCTGGTCGCCGACCCGTCGGTCCGGGTGCTGCACAACCCGGTCGGCCTGGACGTCCTGCAACGGGTCAGCCGGCTGCTGCTCGACGACGAGAAACCCGCACACACCAACTACCAGCTGCGCATCAGGGGTACGACCATGCAGCTCGCACCGCCGGCCCTGGCCGACGCCCGGCCGGGGGAGACGTACGCGCAGCTGGAGGACGGTCCGGAACTCGGCACCGCCCTGCTCTGGTCCGATCCCTGGGTCTTCGAGAGCTCCACCACCTGAAAGAGCTCCACCACCTGAGAGGGGGTGCCGCGTGGTCAGCCGCAACCAGCGCCTGGACCGCCGGATGAACTGGTTCGACCGGCAGTTCCTGCGTGCCCAGGACTTCGCCGACGAACAGGACTACCACCTGGACCGGCGGCGCCGGCACCTGCGACAGATGCACACCTCGGGCATCACCGAGGGCCTCGTGGTCAACGGCGACGCCGGGGACTCCGCGGTCACCGTCGACGCCGGGGGAGCCGTCGACGACCTCGGCAACGAGATCGTGCTGCTGGCCCGTACCGCCGACATCGTCCTGCCGACCGGCCCGACCAGCGCCCGGCTCTGGGTCCAGTTCGCCGAGGTGGAGACTGACGAGGCCACCGACCCGGGGGTCACCGGCTTCACCCGGGTCACCGAGGTCCCCCGTTTCGTCCTGCAGGAGATCGCACCCAACCCCGCGCCACCACCCACCGCCGGGGTGCCGCTCGCCGTCCTCTCCCTCGACCAGGGCACCCTCACCGACCGGCCCGACAACACCGACCGCCCCCGCGCCGGGACCGTCCTCGGCGAGGCCTCCGTCGACGGCCTCGTCCTGGAGTCCGACGGGGTGCCCGCGGCCGGTTGGGCCCGGATGTCCTCCGGCGAGGGCACCGTGCGGTTCCTCACCGGCGAACCGGCCACCGAGCGGATGCGCATCGGCGTCGACGGTACCGTCGCCATCGGCACCACCCAGCCGTTTCCCGGTGTGGTCACGGTGGCCGGCGACATTCCGCTGTCCCTGTCGAGCGTGACCCAGCCGCCGGACATCGGCGGCCTGTGGCGGCTGTCGCTGGAGCAGAACGGTTTGGCCTTCCAGAACAACACCGCGCCCACCGCCGACTTCAGCGAGATCCAGGCGACACTCACGCTGCGGCCCCGCGCTGTCGACGTGGACGGTGGGGTGACGATCCGGAACGTGCCGCCGGACGACGTCACTCCCGCGGACACCTCGATGTCGCTGGTGACCCGGGGATCGAACGGTGGTGAGATCACCTGGCGTGTGCTGGGCTCGGCCGGCCTGACCGGGAACCTCAGCACCTTCGATGTCGGTACGGACCAGGCCGGGGTGCCGTTCCTTCGCATCACCGAGGACGGCACCACGATCCTCAACCCGTCCGGCGGGAACACCATCGTCCCGGCCATCTCGACGCTCATCGTCCTGGGCAACCTGGACAAGGGGTGCGACGAGTCCCTCAAGGACGACATCCGGCCTCTCGGCCCGACATCGGAGCAGCTGCAGGCGGTGCGCGCGGTCCGCTTCCGGCCGCGCCCCGGGCCGGGCCTCCCCGCCGAGACCGACCGGGAGCGGTACGGGGTGGTGGCGCAGGAACTGGAACAGGCCTTCCCCGAGCTGGTATCGGAATACGACGGCATCAAGACGGTGGACTTCAGCGGGCTCTGCGCCGTGTTGCTGGAAGCGGTCAACGAGTTGCGCGCCGAGGTGACCGGCCTGCGCGACCGGGTGGCCGCCCTGGAGAACCAGGACGACTGATGCGGGCCCGCGACCACCGTTCCCCCGAGGTGACCGGCGACGACATCGTGACACCGTCCCGGACCGTCGACCCGCTGCCGTCGGCGGCCGGCAACACGGCGTTCACCGGCCTGCTCACCGGCGGGGTGCCGCTGCACCCGGCGATGCGGGCGGCGATGGAGGCCCGTCTCGGCCAGGACCTCGGCGACGTACGCGTGCACACCGGCCCGCCGGTGCCCGGCTCCCTGGCCCGGACCAGCGGGAACGACATCGTCCTCACCCCGGGCCGGCACGCCCCCGGCACCCCGGCCGGTGACCGGCTGCTCGCCCACGAGCTGGTCCACGTGGCCCAGCAACGCGCCGGCGGCGGTGGTGCGCCCGGTCCGGTGCACGAGGACGAGGCCGACCGGATCAGCCTCGGCCCGGGCGGTCCCGTCACGGTCACACCGAGCCGGGCCGGTGCCGTTCAGCACGCCGGTAAGGTGCCCGGCGGTGTCGAGACCACGATCGTCACGCCGGCGATCCGGGACATGCTCGGCCGGGTCGGGATCACCGTCGCCGAGCAGGTCACCTTCCAGGTGCTGGCCGCAGACGGCACGGTGCTCTTCAACGGCCGCGCCGACTTCGTGTTCCGGGACCGTCTGGGCCGCCTGGTGATGATCGAGGCGAAGGGCTCCGACGAGGACGCACTGCACAGCAACCAGAAGGACGACCCGGTCACCGGCGAGCCGGGCTACGTGAGGATCCTGGAGAGCGAGGCCGGTGCCATGGTCCGGTTCACCTCGCACAAGCAGGAGGCCAAGAACGCGAAGGTCGAACGCTGGCTGATGGAACGGGTCACCGGCGAGAACTTCCTCCGCGTCGGCCTCAAACGGATCGCCGACCTCGAGGCGGCGTTGCGTGAGATGGAGAAGCTGCCGCCGGCCGCGTTCAGCTACTCCGACTCTCAGGGCACGCGTTTCTACACCGCTGCCGAGAAGCTTCTCTTCGAGGAACGGGAGCTGAAACCAAATGGCATGTCGCTGAACTCCGCCTCGTCGAACAAGGTCGCCCCACCGTCGGCAGCCGCGAAGCCGTCGGCATCGGCCGCCGCGTCTCGTAAGGACCGTGAACCCAAGGTGGTGGCACCACCGAAAACCGTCTCGCCGGTACCGTACGAGCGGAAACCGAAGCAGGAACCAGTCGTGCCGGCTCCGGTCGTACGCCCGAATCCGCCACGGCCCCCGGCCCCCGCGCCCACTCCGGCGCCGCCCGTGCCCGCCCGGCGCAAGGAGCCCTTCAACACCATCGTCGAATACCGGCCGCAGCTCCCGCCCGCTCCCGAAGCACCTCCGCCGCACTTCGAGCACGAGCCACTGACCGCCGGTCCTCCGGTGGCCGCCGGACCTCCTTCGCGGACGAGGCCCGTCAAGGTCAAGCCCTCGGGCGGTGGGCGGCCGAGCCCGTGGAGGGTCCCCGAGCGCGGCTTCCGGCCGCGTACCCCGCTGGGCTTCGGGGGCGGCGGTTCCGGCCGCGGCCTCGACGACGCCGCCGAGCAGCTGGGCGAGGCGATCGGCCGTGGCATGGAGTGGATCGCCGAGCAGGGCATCCAGCACCGGATCCGGGAAGAGATCGAGGCCCGGGGCGCCGCCATCGACGCCTACCGGGAGGCCAATCCCTACGACGGCGTCCTGCTCTTCGTCTACATCACCGAACCGGACCCGGTGACGAAGCTCCCGGACGCACCGAACATCCGCGGTTTCCTGACGATGGTCCAGCACAACGGCGGCCGCAGTGAGGAGGAGGCCGTCGAACGGGTGCGGGGCCAGGACCAGATGATGCGGGGTGCCGGCCCGGGTTCGGTGATCGGCGAGGAGCGGATCATGTGGTTCCCGCCGCGCCGCACCGTACGCCCCGGCGAGTGGATCAGCGGTGAGTTCGTCAGCGGCACCGTGCCTTACCGCCTGACGATCGAGTTCGGCGACGGCGACGCGCTGTCGGTTCGTGCGGAGGACGGCACCGAGCGGTACGCGGTGTCGCAGGCCCGCCTGAGCGCGGAACGCGGGAGCCCGGACGGGCCACCGATCATCGTGCTGTCGGTGACCATGGTGAAACCGTCGTCCCGCCTCCGGATCGAGTCACGCTTCGAGGTGCTGGACGGCAGCACCCTCGCCGAGCGGTCGACGGTGACCGGCCCGGACGGCTCCCGCACCGGCCACGTGGCGACCTGGATCAAGCCTTAGGGCAGTTCGAAGTGGTGGATGTCGGGGGTCCCGAAGGTCAGGCCCCACCGGTCGCCGGGCTCGGGCGCCGTGGGAAGCCCGGTGAGGCTACCCGCCTGCCGGTCGGCGAACCGCCGGGCCGGCCGCCGGACGGCCAGGAACGCGAACCACCGGCGTTCCAGCTCGGCCAGATCGTCGAACAGACCACCGGGATCGTCACGCCACCGCTGTTCCGAACGGTCCACCCGCATCCCGGTGACGTCCGGCAGGTACTGCCAGACCGGCACGGTGATCTGCGGGTTCGTGCCGGGACGGATGTCCACGGCCCGCCCGAGAGCGTGCTCGCTGAGCGCGCCCAGCACGTACCGCCCGGCACGCCGCTGCGGCCGGGCGTTGAAGCCCTGCGGCCTGACCCGTTCCCCGGCAGCCTCGGCCGCGTCACCGGCCCGGGCGAGGGTCTCCGGATCACCCAGCTCCCGGACCATCGTCAGCAAATCGAGCCCCAGCCCACATAGCGCCACCGGACCCACGTCCGGACGACCTCCTCGACGGGCGGATCGTGATCCAGGTAGAAGCCGACGTTTATCCGGTCCGGCCCGATGCCGGTGTGCAGTTCTCGCAGCGCCTGCCGCCGGCACTTGACCTTGACACAGTGACAACCTTTTGACTGTGGCTGAGGAGGTGGTCACGATGACCATGCCGGAGGCGGCACTACAGGGATTGCACAGCGACAACCCGTCGGTACGGCTGCGGGCGACGATGGCGGTCGGTACGAACCCGGACAAGAAGTTCGTGGGCGAGCTCATCGAGAGGTGCGCGGTCGAGCCGGAGTTCTCCGTGCGGGAGATGCTCACCTGGGCGCTGACACGCCACCCGCCGTCCGAGACCGTCCCGCGGCTCGTCGCGGAACTCGGCTCGCAGCGGACGCAGGCACGGAGCCAGGCGCTGCACACGCTGTCCAAGATCGGTGACCGGCGGGCCTTCCCGGCGATCACCGAGACGCTCCTCGCCGACGCCGACGAGGAGGTGGCCCGCAGCGCCTGGCGGGCTGCGGTGGCGCTGGTGCCGCCGGGTGCGGAACCCGCGTTGGCGCGGGTGCTGGCGACGCAGCTCGGCCGCGGCGCACGTGAGACGCAGCTGAGTCTCAGCCGGGCACTCATCGCGCTCGGCGAGGCGATGATGCCGGTCTTGGAAGCTGCGATGCGGCATTCCGACCCGGGAGTACGCCGGCACGCGCTCGCCACCGAGCAGCTGTCACGTGACCCCGAGGCGGGCTTCGAGTTCGCGATCGGGGAGGCCACGCGGATCGTCGCTCTCGGGCCCGCCTGACGGTGTTCCCGCCCCCAGCCTGCGGGAGGAGAATGGTCGACCGTGTTGATCGGTGAGGTGGCACGGCGGTCCGGGGTCAGCGCTCGCATGCTGCGCCACTATGACTCGCTCGGCCTGTTGGGGCAGGTCGGGCGTACCGGCTCCGGCTACCGGGAGTACTCCGGCGAGGACATCGAGCGGATCCTGCACATCGAGAGCCTGCGGGCGCTGGGCCTGTCGCTGCGCGAGGTCGGGCGGGCGCTGGACGATCCCGGTTTCCGGCCATCGGAGCTGATCGCCGAGCTGAGCCGGCGGACGCGTGAGCGCATCGCCGCCGAGACGAGGCTGCTCACCCAGCTCAGCCGTGTCGGCGCCGCGGAGCCGGCGGGCTGGGAGGATGTGCTGCAGGTCGTCGCGCTGCTGCAGGCCCTGGGGTCGGACAGCCCCGGCAGGCGCCAGCGTGCGGCGCTGTCGTCGGCCGGGGAACGCGCGGTCCCGGTGGACGCGCTGGTCGAGGCGGCGCTGAACGAGTCCGATCCGAACGTCGCCGGGGCCCTGCGCTGGGCCCTGGCGCATTCGGGCGGAGGGGTGGAGCAACTGGCGGCGGGCCTCGGGTCATCCGTCCCCGAGGTGCGGGAACGCGCCGTCCAGACGCTCGCCGAGCTACCGGGCGAAGCGGCGACCGCGCTGCTCGAGGCCGCCCTCACCAACGCCGACGTCGTCGTACGCCGGTTCGCGGCGCTGGCGCTCGGGCCGCGCGGATCGGCCGAGGCCATCCCGGCGCTGATCGACATGGTCGCCGTGGAGGGCCGCGACGTCGACGCCGCCGATGCGCTCAGCGTGCTGGCAGGCGACCCGGCTCTGGCCGAGCGGATCGCGACGGGGCTGGTGGATCGCCTGACGTGGGCCACCATGGAGCCGGTGGCCCGCCGGCAGCTGACGCAGGCGCTGGCCGGTATTCCGGGGGAGAGGACGTCGCGGGCGTTGGCGGAGCTGACCCGGGACCCGGACCGGGCTGTCGCGGTCACCGCCGCGTACCTGCTCGAACTGCGGGAGTCGCCGGACTGGAGCCGGGATCACGCGCGGTGACCCCGGCTGGGCGGCGGCTCAGCAGCCGAGGCGGCGGGTCGAGAGGGCGATGTCGTCGATCCACAGGTCGAAGCCGGTGGGTGTGGTGCCGCCCTGGTACAGCTGCCAGCCGATCTTCACGGTGTTCACCGCGGGCAGGACGAACGGGACCTGGTTGCCGCCGTGCTCCTGCTCCGAGGCGCGCAGGGTGATGTCCCGTCCGATCCAGGTGGTCACCGTGTTCGTCGCCGGGTCGAGCCGCCACTCGACGCACTGCCAGGTGTCCTCGGTGGCCGGCGCCGACTCGGTCCACGCCGTCCAGTCGCCGGTGGGGCCGCCGTCCGCGCCGATGCCCCAGAGGTTGCGCCGCAGGGTGGGCACGTACTGTCCGCCGACCGGCCGTACGACCTCGGTGCTGCCTGTTCCGGTCGCCTCGACGAGCGTGAAGTGAGCCCAGTCGGGCGCCGTCGGGAACGCGTCGACGCGCAGCCGCATGCGACCGTAGAAGCCGTCCGCGGGTGCCGCGAAGTCGTCGACGCGCAGGAAGGCGCGGCCGTTGTCGCGGGTGCTCACGTGCAGCACCTTGTCGCGTCCGCTCCGCCGTTCGACGGTGAGCGTGCCGTTGCGGGTGTCGATTCCCCAGTCGAGGCTGCTGGCCCCGCCGGACGGCAGCCGGTCGAAATCCTCGCAGAACAGGATGCCCGGCCGGGCGCATCCGCGAGACGCCGAGCCGCTCGTCGCGCTCGCCGTCCCGGCGCCGGCGAACAGAGTCGCGGTCATCGCTGAGAGGGCGAGAAGCAGGCCGTAGCGCTTCACACGTTCCTCCTTCCAGATAGATGTGGGAGCGCTCCCATCGTACACGCAATCGGTGTTTATCTATGCCTAGATCGGCCTGGATGCTCGCGGTCTCGCGCCCGGGCTGACACTCGGTCGGAGGAATGCGACGATTAGCATAAAACCGCCCATACAGTGTGTATACGGTGCAGACGTGACTATCAATGGGAAGCAGAGAAGCGTACGAACCACCCGCGCGGCCGGTCGCCGGCGTACCGGAAGGGTCGCCGTCTTCGCCGTGGCCGGGGCGCTCGGGCTCACCACCGGCACCGTTCCGCAACCCGCGTTCGCCCAGACGCCGGAACTCGTCGCGCAGCGCTGGACCACGCGCGCCCCCGGCGCCGCTGCGGACGCCCGGCTGCGGGGCGTGGTGCCCGGGGTCAACGGGCGGGTCACGTTGCGCCGCGACGGCAAGGTGTTCGCCACCGTGAGCGAGGCGACGGTGCGGCAGTGGAGCGCCACGACCGGGCGTCCGGTGGGAGCGGCGTTGCCCGGCATCGTCGGAGCCGTCCATGCGCTCGAATACGGCCCGGACGGCTCACGGCTGGCCGTCGCCGGCGACAGCGGGGTGTCACTGTGGGACGCGGTGACCGGGCAGCGGTCCGTCGCCACGCTGGCCGGCCATGCCGGGGCGGTACGGTCGGTGGCGTTCAGCGCCGACGGACGGCTCATGGCCACCGCAGGCGACGACGCCACGGTCCGGTTGTGGGATCCGGACTCGGGGCGCCTGGTGCACACGCTGATCGGGCACGTCGGCGCGGTTCGCAACGTCGTGTTCAGCCGGGACGGCAAACGCCTCGCCAGCGCCGGGGCCGACAACACGGTGCGGCTGTGGCGCGCCGCCACAGGCCTGCCCATCGGTGCGGCGCTCACCGTCAGCCCCGGCCCCGTGTACGCGACGAGTTTCAGCCCGGACGGCCGGCTTCTGGCCGCCTCCGGTGGTGGCAACCTGGTGCGGCTCTGGAACCCCGCCACCGGCGAACCCGCCGGCGAGCCGCTCACCGCGAGTTCCGGACCGGTGTACGGCCTCACGTTCAGTCTCGGACAGAAGCTGCTGGCCACCTCCTCCGGCGCGGACAACACCGTCCAGGTGTGGAACACCACGACACGCCTGCAGGCCACCGCACCGCTCACCGGCCATGCCGGTCCGGTCCGTGCCATGCGGTTCAGCCAGGGCGGGGACCTGCTGGCCACCGGAAGCGACGACGGCACCGTGCGGCTGTGGGACACGGCAACCGGAAGCCTCGCCGATGCGCCGCTGACCGGGCATGACGGGCCGGTCTGGGCGTTGCGGATCAGCCGTAACGGCAAACGCCTGGTCACCGCCGCCGCGGACGACAAGGTGCGGGTGTGGCGCGTAGCCCCGAAGACCGGGTCCTGACTGGATGGCGGGGCCGGTGGCGGCCCCGCCCGCCCGGGCCCGCTAAGTTCGCCCCGTTCCACGCCGATGGTGCTGAATGTGCGGTTGCGTTGGTTCGCTGCCTGGTCTGCGGGCCTCATCCTGACCTTCCTGGCGGTTCCCACCCAGTGGCGCGGCCTGCCCTTCATGCTGCTCACCCTCTCCGTGATTCCCGCGGTGTGGTCCGGGGCCCGGCGCAGCCCGGCCGGAACCCGGTCACCGTGGTGGTTCATGCTGGCCATGCTGGGCTTCTTCAACGCCGGCAACCTCGTGTGGATCTGGGACGTCGAGGTACGCCACCATGCCACCGGTGACGGCGGTGTCGCTGACCTGCTGTTCGCGGTGGCGAACATCTGCTCCCTCGCCGGCGCGCTCATCGTGGTCGTACGCCGGGGTCGCCGTGACGTCGGCGGCGTGATCGACTCGGCGGTCGCCGCTCTGGCCTTCGGCGGCCTGTTGTGGGACGCCGCCGTGCTGCCCCACCTCACCGCGGCGGGAACACCCCTCGTACGGCAGGTAACCCTGTTCGTCAGCCTGTTCGTGATGTGCGGAACCGTGGGCGCCCTGGCCCGCGTGTCGCTGGCGTCCGGCACCCGGCTGCCGGCCGTCCGCCTGCTGGCCTGGGCCATGGCCGGCGCCATGAGCGGCAATCTCGCGTCGATCTTCTTCACCGACCCCGCGACGGGGGTGCGCCCGGACTGGACCAACGCCCTGTTCCTGGTCGGCTACGCCTGCACCGCCTGCGCCGCCCTGCACCCCTCCGCGAGCACCGTCACCCAGCCGGGCACCGCACCGGCCGACGACCTGACCCCGCTGCGGCTCACCTTCCTCGGTGCCATGATCGCCCTGATCCCGATCGTCGGAGGCGTCCGGATGATCGCCGGCGAACCCAGCGCGGGCATCCTGGTCGCCCTCGGCTCGGCCGGGATCGTACCGCTGGTGATGTTGCGCATCGCCCGCCTCGCCTCACAACGGCGCGCCGCCGAGAAGAGCCTGCGGCACCTGGCCACCACCGACGGCCTGACCGGCCTGCCGAACCGGGCCGCCTGCCTGGCCGACCTGACCACCGCCCTGGCCGGCGACCCGGCCGGGACCGCCGTCGTCTTCCTCGACCTGGACGGGTTCAAGAGCGTCAACGACGGGCTCGGCCACGCCGCCGGCGACGCGCTGCTGGTCGCCGTCGCCCGGCGGCTGCGCGAGGACATCCGCAGCGAGGACACGGTGTACCGGCTGGGCGGCGACGAGTTCGTCATCATCTGCGGCAGCGACGACGTGGACACCATCGCCGCTCGCATCCGTGACCTGGTGACCCGGCCGGTCCCGATCGGCGCAGGCGACGTGCGCATCGGTGTCAGCGCCGGAGTCGCGCACGCCGTGCCCGGTGACACGACCGACGGGCTGATCATCCGCGCCGACCTGGCGATGTACGAGGCCAAACGCGCCAAGCGCATCGGGGCGCTCAGCATCACCGTCGCGCCTGAACCGGTCGCGGCCTGAGAACGCGGTGTGCGCTCGTGATCTTGAGGGCCGCGCGGCATGCTCTATATTTGCCGGAAGATCCGTAACGGCCGAGTTCGATGGGTGGCAGCGCAGTGACCATGACGCCGCTGCGTTCTCGTGATCCCGAAAGGCTCGGGCAGTACGAGTTGCTGGGCCGGCTCGGCGCGGGCGGCATGGGCACCGTCTTTCTCGGCACCGGCCCGGACGGGCAGCGGGTGGCGGTCAAGGCCATCCGCCCCGAGTGGTCTGCCGACCCCGCCTTCCTGGCGCGCTTCCGCAGCGAGGTCAAGCGGGCGCGGGAGGTTCCGCCGTTCTGCACGGCCGCGGTCCTGGACGCCGACGTCGAGCACGATCCGCCCTATCTGGTCGTCGAGTTCGTCGACGGGCCCAGCCTGGCAGGCGTCGTCAGCGACCGGGGACCCCTCAAACCCTCCGAGGTGTACGGCCTGGCCGTCGGCGTGGCCACCGCGCTCGTCGCCATCCACAGCGCCGGAGTCGTGCACCGCGACCTGAAACCGGCGAACGTCCTGCTCGCCGTCGGCCTGCCCAAGGTGATCGACTTCGGGATCGCCCGCGGCGCCGAGCTCAGCGCCGAGCTGACCGGTCCTGATCAGGTGATGGGCACGATCGGCTACGTCGCCCCGGAGAGCCTGGACGGCTCCGGGAAAGCCGGCCCGGCCGCCGACGTCTTCGCCTGGGGCGTGCTCATCGGCTACGCGGCGACCGGCCGCACCCCGTTCCGCGGTGACTCTCCCATGGCGACGATCGGCCGGATGCTCACCCAGCCGCCCGATCTGAGCGGCATCCCGGACTCGCTGCGCGATCTGGTCGCCACCACCCTCGAGAAGGACCCGGCGGGTCGTCCCACCGCCCGGGAACTGCTCGACTCGCTGCTCAGCATGGGCACCGCCGACGTGTCCTCGAACGTCACCCCGGAACTGCGGGAGGCCGCCCTCGCGGCCCGGGCCCGTTCCCGGCTGCGCCGCTGGCCGCGACGGGTGCTGACCGCGGCCGTCGTGGCCGTGCTGCTCGGCGGGGCCGGGTTCGCCGCGGTGCAGGCCCGTGCCGATGCCGATCGTGCCTCCGACAAGGCGAAACAGCAGGGGCGGACGCTCGTGCAGCAGGATCTGCTGGCCCGGTCGGCGGCGGCCCTGACCGCCGATCCGGGGCTGGCGTCACGGCTGGCGGTCAGCGCCTACGGGATGGACCGGTCGGCGCGCAGCGGTGCGGCGGTGATGGCGGCCCTGGCCACCGGGTATGCGGGGGAGCTGACCACGGATTCGCCGGTCGTCAGCGCCGCGTTCCGGCCGGACGGCAAGGTGATCGCGATCGGCGGGGAGGGCACTGCCGAGCTGTGGGCGGGCTCCTCCCGTACCGCCGCATTGCCCTCCGGTCTGGGAAATGTGAACGAGCTGGCCTTCAGCCCGGACGGCCGCACGCTCGCCGTCGCCGCCGACCGGCTCACCGTGTGGAACGTCGTCGACCCGTCCGCTCCACGCCTGATCACCACGCGGGACGGCGGCTCGGCCGTCACCGACGTGCGGTTCAGCTCCGACGGACGCAGGCTGTTCACCGTCGCGACGCGGGCCACACTCTGGGACGTCCGTGATCCGGGCCGGCCGCGCGCGCTCTGGAACAGCTCCACCACCGCGATCCCGACCGTGATGAGCGCGGACGGCGCCGTGTTCGCCGGCACCGGTGACGACGGGCGGCTGACGGTCTGGCGCACCTCCGGGTCCCGGATCGTCACCGGCGTCTCGACCGGCACACCGGTCGCCCTCAGCGCGGACGGCCGGGTCCTGGCGGTCCAGGACGGCGAGAAGGCGATCCATTTCTACGACCTGACCGAGCCTGCCGAACCGCAGCGCCGCGGCACCATCACGGTCTCCGGAGATCGACTGTCAACGGCCGAATTCGATCCTTCTGGTACGGCCATCGCGCTCGGCCGGATCGACGGCACGGTCGAGGTGTGGAACGTCGCTGACCCGGACTCCCCGGTCCAGACGAAGGCGATGACCCGGACCGGCGGGTGGATCACCTCGATCGACTTCAGCCCGGACGGCACCCGGATCCTGACGCCGGGACCGCGCCTCACCAAGGCGGCGACGCTGTGGCGGATCGACGGGTTCGCGCCGCGCCGCCGTGCCACGCTCAAGGGCGGCACCGTGATCCCGTCCCGGACGGTCTCGGTGTCGGCCGAGGACGTGGTCGCCGCCGGATCAGCCGGCCACCTCGACTACTGGGACGTCATCGACGCCGGAAATCCGAAGCCGGCAGGGACCGCGAAACTCGTGCCGCCGGCCGGTGAACCGCCGGTGAGCAGCACCTACGCGGTCCACGGCACCAGCTTCTACTACACCGGCGGCAGCCTCTACTCGCTGACCGGCGCCGGCCCGCGCAACGTCTTCCCGGATCTCGGTGCGGGTTTCGTGCTCGACCTCGAGCCGGTCCGGGGGCTGGTCGCGGTCCTGGTCAGCGCCCCGCAGGAGCAGATCCGGATCCACCGGCTGGCGGGGGAGCAGGCGCCGCAGCTGGTCGCCACCATCCCGGCCGCGAACGTGTTCACCGCCCGGTTCGGCCTCGCCGGCGGCACCCTGGCCGTCGCCGACAGTGCCGGGCAGCAGAGCGGCAGCAGCAACGTCACCGTCTGGGACCTCGCCGACCCCGCGATCCCGGCGAAGACCGGGACGTTCGCGGTGAACAGCGTCGGGCCCGCGGCGCTGGTCGCGGGAGCGGCGTTCACCGTCACGGTCGGTCAGGACCTGACCGTCTGGAACAACCGGGACGGCAAGGACCGGTCGGTACGGACCGCGCGGCGCACCGACTTCGGCCGGCCCGACTCGCTCGCCCTGTCCGCCGACGGGTCACTGCTCGCGGTCACCTCGGGAGGATCCACCGAGATCTGGAGTGTCGGCTTCGCCAGTGATCCGGTGCTGCTCGCGGTGGTCGGCGGGCGAACCACCGGATCGGCGTTCAGCTCCCGGCAGCCGCTTCTCGTCACCGCCGATCCGGCCGGGGTGGCGCTCTGGGATCTGGTGCCGATCCGGGCGGTGCTGAGGGACCCGCTGCCCGCGGCCTGCGAGCAGACCAGCGGCCTCACGGCAGCGGAATGGGCGGCGTACGCACCGGGCCTGGAATTCGAGCGTCCCTGCTCCTGAAACACGTTGGATGTTCAACGACGGGTCGGCTGTTGACAACGCGGTGTTGCGGGTACGGTAATCGGCGTCACCGTCCACATGGGTTGGCAAGGCGGAGGTAAGGCGTGCCGGTCACAGGCCAACGCGTCGTGCGGCGCGCGTTGGGGCGGCGATTGACGCGCCTGCGCACGGCGTCCGGGATGAGCCGGCGGGATGTGGTGGAATCGCGGCTGGGCATCTCTGAGCCGACGCTGCACCGCATCGAGACGGGCAAGGTGCCGGTCACCGGGGCCAACGTCCGCGCGCTCTGCTGGCTCTACGGTGCGGACCAGAGCATCACCGACGCGCTGGCCGACCTCGCGCTGGGCACGTCACAGCAGGAGTGGTGGGACGCCAGCCCGGTGATCCCCGAGTGGTTCAAGCTGTATGTGGGGCTGGAGGCGTCCGCCTCCCGGATGTTCGGGTACGAGGGCGAGGTCATTCCCGGCGAGCTGCAGACCCCGGAGTACGCGCGAGCCGTCTTCGGCGCCGAGCAGCCGGCCGACGTGGAGGTCGCCGAGCGCCACATCAACCTCCGCATGCAGCGGCAGAGGACGCTCTTCGCTCGCAACCCGCCGATCCGTCTCGTGACGGTGCTCGGCGAGGGCACCTTGAGCCGCCCGGTCGGCGGCGAACAGGTGATGAAGGGGCAGATCGAGCATCTACGACGACTTTCCCGGGAGGATACGGTCGATATCCGGGTCCTGCCGTTCTCGGTCGGGGCGCACGCGGCGATGGCCGGTGCATTCCGGATCCTCGAGTTCGACGACCCGGACGACCCCGACGTGGTTTACCTCGAATCCCACGTCGGTGCCCTTTATCTGGAAGAGCAGGTCGAGGTTGACGAGTACCGGCGGATTTTCGACCTCATCACTGAGGTTTCCGTGCCGGTCGAAGAGTTCCCATGGGCGAACTGAGAATGCGTCTTGACGGCCGCCCTGAATAGGCCGGCGTGATCAGTCGGTCAGGAGCTGGTCGAACTCGCCGCGCTTGGCTCCGAAGAGGAACGAGTCCCACTCCTCGGTCGTGAACACCACCGTGCCGGCCTCGCGTGCCTTGCTGTTGCGGACCTCGATGAGGCCGTCCTGGCGGCGGGCCTCGACGCAGCTGCCTCCGTTGCCTGTCGACCTGCTGGAGATGATCCAGCCAGTTTCGCTACTCATCAGTGCCCCTCCTGGAGCTGATCACTGTGGGTAATCGACCTGCCACTGATCGAGTGGCTGAAGGCGGCCCTTCAGTGCTAGCCCGAAGTGCAAAATCAGGATTTCACGTCCAATGGCTGCTCTTTCATGATGAAAGAGCACGTACCTAGAGTAGCCGAAACTCGCTTTGGACGCATCATGTCACCGCGATAGTTGTCCTCGTGAAATCTTGCACGCGCCCTGGCCGACTGCCATGATTCCACTGTGGCGCTTGGCGATCCCTCGCGTCGACTCAATAACTTGCGCTGGTCCGCCACAGTTTGAGAGGACGGCCGATGCGGATCCTCGATCCTGCCGCCGCCGACACGGGCGGTGAACTGTCGAATGACGATCAGTTGCGGACCGAGCCCGAAACCGCCCGCCTCCAGGCCCGCATCGATCAACTCGCGGCGCACGTCCAGCAGCTGGAGCAGGAGCGAGCCTCACTCCGATGGATGGCCGGCCACGACGAGCTCACCGGCCTCGCCAACCGCCGCCGTTTCCGCGCGCTCGCCCCGGAGCTGCTGCGCGGCGACGATCGTCCGTCGGCCGTCCTGATCCTCGACCTCAACGGTTTCAAGCCGATCAACGACACCTACGGGCACGATGCCGGCGATGAGGTCCTCTGCGTGGTTGCCCGGCGCATGGCCGCCTGCCTCGGCGACCATCTGGTGGCCCGGCTGGGTGGTGACGAGTTCGTCGCGCTGCCACGCGCCCCGCGTGCGGATGTCCCGGAGACGTGGCTGCACGAGGTGGCAGGCTCGCTGAGCGCCGCGATCGCGCCCCCGATGAACGTGCTGGGCCACACCCTGACCGTCACCGCCTCGATCGGCGTCGTACCGGCGGGGCCGTCCAGCGACCTCTCCGACCTGCTACGCCGCGCGGACCAGGCCATGTTCAGCGCCAAGCGGCGCGCGAACACCACCGACAAGGCCGCCATCACCTGGGTCGTGGCCACCGAGGCCGGCGACCACACCGAGACGTACGAGCCGGCCGCCGGCCCTGTGCCCCCGCCGGGTCCGACCGCTTCGGGACCTGCAGTGGCGTACCGGGCGGGCGACCCGGTGTGGGTGCACCGCAGTGGAGCCCGTCGTGCGGGAGTGATCGAGGGCGCCTGCGAATGGGCGGCCCTGGTCCGCTACCGGGGCCAGAACGGCCCCGGCACGATGGTCGACACGATCCCCACGAACTGTCTCACGGTCCGGGCCGAAACCGACCCGTACCTGGACCGGAAGTCCTCCGCCGCCATGTGACCGCGCGAGCCGACGGGCGCCACCGCGCTCCGTCAGCCCACCGTCAGGACGAGTTTTCCGTTCAGCCCACCGGCCAGGACCCGCCGGTGGGCGTCGGCCGCTTCGGTCAGCGGCATCGTGACCGCCACGCGGGTACGCAGTCGTCCGGCCGCCACCTGTCCCACCAGATCGGCCAACAGCTCCCGGTCGTGCCGGATGAGCTGCAGCTCCTGGCGCACACCACGTGCCGGAACGATGGCCGGCGTGGGCCGGGTCGCCACCACGATGCCCCGGTCCTCGACGGCGGCGGCCGCCGCCTCGCCGAGGGGGATCGCGTCGAACACCGCGCCCACCGGTCCGACCTTGGCCAGATCGGTGGACCGGGAGACGACCTCGTGAACGCCGAGATCGCGCACCCACTGCTCATCGCCGTCACTCGCCTGCGCGAGGACGCGGTAGCCGCCCTGGAGGGCGAGCTGGGCCGCGAAGCCGCCGACACCGCCGCTGGCACCGGTGACGAGAATGCTGCTGCCGGCCGACAGCATGGCCAGGGACACCAGTGACAGGCCCTGGTGCGCAGTCTGGGCGTTGAGCGGCACCGTGGCCGCGGACACGAAGTCGAGCTCGTCCGGCAGCCGCACCAGCCAGTCGGTGTCGGCGGCCACGAACTCGGCGTAGCCACCGGGGTTGCCGCGCGTCAAATACCACGGGATCATCCCGACGACACGGTCACCCACCCCGAACTCCGTGGTGCCGGCACCGACTGAGGCCACCTCGCCGGAGATGTCCCACCCGGGGGAGAACGGCGGCGGAACCGGCCCGCGGGGAATCTCCCCGGTCGTGGCGGCGACGTCGGCCGGATGCACGCAGACCGCGCGGATCCGGACGACCACCTGCCCGGGCCCCGCCTCGGGCTCCGGCAGCTCGGTCACCTGCAACACTTCAGGACCGCCAAGCGCGGTCGCGACGACTCCCAGCACGCGTCCACTCTAGACCGTCGTCCCCCGATTGATAGCCCCCGCTCATGCTGCTTCGTGCGGATGCATGCGGGCGAGTCAGAGGCCTCGACAGGTCAGGGCATCCGCATAGGCCGGTGCCGCCGGGTCGATCGTCTCGGTGACGGCCCGGTATTCGGTGGACAGGAGTTCGGGGGGCTCGCGGTGCGGGTCTTGGAGCCAGGCGCGGACCGCGGCCACCGCCTCGGCCGGGGATGCTCCGTCGTCGACCAGTGCGGTGTGCAGCATCCAATAGATCACGGAGGCCAGGCGGTCGGGCACCGGCACGGCGAAGCCGATGACCGCACTGAATCCTCGGTTCAGGAGGGCGTCGGCGAGCAGTGTCAATGCCGCCGGGTCGGGTGGGAGGATCGCCACGCCGCCGGGGGTGTCCGGCGTCGAGGGTTCGGCGATCTCGGCCGGGGTCAGGGTCGTGTGGCCGACCAGCTCCAGGGCGCCCGTGCCGGTGATGCCGCAGCCCAGGTGCAGCAGGCCGGCGTTCAGGCAGGCCTTCACCTCGTCCGGGGTGCCGTCGCCGTGGTGCTGCTCGACCGTCCGGCCCAGGCCCGTCGACTGGGGATGGAAGGCCCGGCGCAGGCGCAGCGCGTCCATCGTGGCGGTCTCCCGGTCGCCCCGGGGGTTGGCGACGAAGACGGCCTTCTCGGTGATCGGGCGGCGGCCACGGCGGATCAGCGCGACCAGCTGGGCGGCGGAGCGGACGTGGGAGATCGCGGCGTCGCCCCGCACCGGGGTGACGGCGGCGATCCGGCCGGACCAGCGGGCGTCCGCGGACACCGGTTCCAGGCGGCCGGTGGCGGCGTCCAGGGCCGCGCCCGGATAGACGAGGGTGGCTATGCCGGCCTCCCGCATCACGGTGGCCACCTCGGCGAACGCCTGCTCCAGGTGGGCCTGGCCGGGCAGTTGTGCGGCGATGTGCAGGGCCCGCGCCACCTCCTCGGCGGTCATGTCCGGCAGGTCCGGCGCGATCCGGTCGAGGCGGTCGGCGGCGGTCTGCAGGTCGTCCGGGCCGTCGGTCCAGCCACCGGCGCCGTCGGCGTGGTGGCGGGCGATCAGCGCGGCGGCCAGGGCGAGGTGGTCGGTGGGTTGGGAGCCGGGGGCCTCGGCGGCTGCCGCGGCGAGGGCGACGCGGTCGTCGACGGTGAGGGAGTCCTGGCTTTCCAGGTGGGTGCGCAGCTCGGCGGCGGAGGGCGCCGGGATCGGCGCAGGGCGCGGACGGGGCGGGGGACCGTCGCCGGGTATCGGGCCGGCGACCACCGCGACGAGGCCGGGGTCGAAGCGTACGTCGGGTTCGGGGCGCTCGGCGTAGGCCGGGCTGGGGCCGGCCGTCTGCTGGGGGATCAGCCTTGACAGGTCGGGCATCGGCGGCGGGACCGGACCGGCTCCCCTCCCGCCCATCTGCTGCTGCAGGGTCTGCATGGCGGTCAATGCCTGCCCGAGCTTGCTCAGGTCCATCCCGCCCGGGCCGCCGAGCATGCCCCGCAGCGCCTCCGCCACCGTGAGCATGGCGCGCGCCGACGAGGTCGTCTCGGCGCTGATCGGCGGGCCGTCGGCGACCTCCCGGAACAGGATGATGGCCCGGTCGGCGGCGCTGACGTCGATCTGCGACCCGCCCCGCATCATGCGCATCATGGCGTCCGGCGAGCTCATCGCGGCGGTCGCGCCGGCCAGGAGCAGCTGGCCGAGGATGATCTTGGATGCGGCGGCCAGCACCGGCGTCGGGTTCGGGGACAGCAGGGACTCGTCGAGCAGGTGCATGGCGGTGGTGCGGTCTTTCGGGTCGCCGCCGTGGGCGAGGTGCCGCACACCGTACAGCCAGCCCATCTGACCGGCGACCTGACCGCGTACCGTCTCGCCCGGCTCGATGCGCCCGTAGGCCCGCTCCAGTACCGTGATCGCCTCGTCCAGCAGCGGTCGCCCGGCCGTGGAACCCGGCCCGGCCCGCAGATATCCGCTGGTCAGCTCAGCGCCGCGCTCGATGAGCGAGCGCAGGTCCTCGTTGTCGGCCGTCACCGGACTCCACCGTTCATCACTGTCCTCCATGGACGAACGCCGCCCAGGCCGCCACCACGCCGAAATCGACGCCGTCCAGCCGGGCGCGCAGGGCGGCGGGCATGTCCGCCGGGATCTCCCGATGCGGGTCGAGCATCCACAGCTGCGCCTCGCGCAGCGCGGCCCACGACGGAAGCCCGTTCACCCGCAGATTGCGGTGCACCATGAACATCAGCGCCGAGGTGGCGCTGTCCGGGACGTTCCACTGGCTGGACAGCACGGTGCGGGCGCCGCCGGCCAGGAAGGCGGTGCCGAGACTGTAGGCCTCGTCGAAGCCGCTCAGCGACAGCCCGGTCTGGCAGGCGGCGAGGACGACGAGACCCAGACCCCTTTCCGGTACGCCGGACAACAGCGCCACCAGTTCTTCAGCGGTGAGCAGGCCCTGGTCGTTGCCGGCGCTCCCGGCCGCCAGTTGCAGGTAGGCGCTGGCCCGGGCGCCGCCGGTCCGCACGAAGCCGTGACACGCCAGGTGCAGGACGCCGCCGGTGAGCGGGCCCGGTGTGGTGAGCCAGGCGCGGACCTCGTCGGCGGTGCCCCGGCCGGAGCGGCTGACGGACTCGTCCGGGCGGCGGCCCAGGTAGCGGGCGCCGGGGTAGAAGACCTGCCGGATCGCGTACGCCTCGAGCCGGGCCGCAGGCAGGGGACCGGCCCCCGCCTGCGGCGGGGACTCCGGATCGCCGACGATCAAGCCGGTCGGGGTCAGCGGGACGGCGGGCAGCGTGGCCGAACGGACCAGCATCCGGGCGGAGGCGGCCTGCGAGATCGCAATGGACTCGACGGCGTACCGGCCGTCCGGGCCACGGGCGGCCTGCCACGGGATGCGCGACAGGTCACCCATCGGAATCAGCACGATCCGGGGTGGACGACCGGTGCGGCCGGGCATCCGCGGGAGGTAGGTCTCGATGAGCTGGCGCATGCCGGCGTCCCAGGCCCAGCGGCCGATCTCGGCGAGACGCGCGGTGAGGCCGTCCGAGCCGGCGGGCTCGTCGGCCGGGCCGAGGTCGCGCTGGGCGAGGGCGGAGAGGTATTCGTCGAGCTGGGGGATCGCGTCGAAGCTGAGCGAGGTCAGTGTCAGGTAGCTGGGTGGTCCGGAGGCCGGGGCGATGACGGCGTGGCCGGGCCGGACCTTTTCTCCCGGTACGAGGTAGACGAGCGCGTCGGCGTCGAGGTGGGTGAGCGCCTGCTGGATCTCGGCATAGTGCGGCGGATCGAGCAGTGACGACGTCGTGAGCGCGGTCATCACGGCGCGCCGCAGCTCGCTGGAGAGCGCGGCCGGGTCACCGGTGGCCGCGGCGGCGCGCCAGCGCTCGGCGAGCGCGGTCTGGCCCGCCTCGGCGAGCCGGTCGGTGATCGATCCGTCCGCGGTCGCGGAGAACAGCGCCAGGCCGCGGCCGGCGTCGAGCGCGGTGATGGCCGCGGCCGGGTCGCCGGCGGTGAGACACTGACGGGCGACCGCGATGGCCTCGTCACCGGCACTGCGCACGGCGACCGTGGCGGAGGCCAGGTCCGGCTGCACCAGCACCTTCCAGACCGTGCCGCGCAGACCGGCGAGCGCCTCCCGGTACGAGTCGGGCCGGTCACCGAGAAGCTGACCGATCTGCCCGCTCATCTCGCTGATGAGCTGCCATTCCGGGTGGTCCGGCCCGCCGGCCCGCTCGCGCGCCTCGTTGACCAGGCCGGCCGCCTCGCGCAGGTCGTCGCGGGTGCCGCCGGTTTCGTAGCGGCGTATCAGCGCGGTGGCCAGCACCCCCAGGTGAAAGACGCTCTGCGGGTCGTCCGGTCCGGCGTTCTTCAGCGCTTGCCGCAGGTGGCCCAGTCCGAGCGCGATCCGGCCGGCGTCGGTCTCGCGGCCTCCCCGGAGTGCGGCCAGGCCGGCCTGGCTGTGCAGCAGGGCTCGATAGCCGGGGCTCAGGCCGGGCTGTTCGGCATGCGCGGCGAACGCGGCCAGCTGGCCGTCGGTCAGCTGTGGCGAGTCCTCCCGCATCAGCGCGGCGACCGCGGGTAAGTCGGCGGACACCTCGTCGAAGGCCGCGCGCACGGCGCCGCCCGGAGGCAGGTTCGCGATCGTGTCCTGGATGGCGGCGGGGTCGTACCGCTGCTCGGCGATCATGCCGGTCATCCGGGTCAGCGCCTCGGCCTCGGGCAGGTGGGCCAGCTCCGGCGGCAGCCCGGCGACGAAATCGGCGACCTCGGTGCGCATCCGGTTCACCGCGCCGATATCGCCCTGCTGGGCGGCGACGGCCAAGCGCAGCGCCGTGCGGGCGGAGGCGAACAGGGTATGCAGGCCCGGGTCGCCGGGGTTCTCGGCGGCCAGCTTCTCCAGGCGTTCCAGACTCGCACGCGGGTCGGCGACCCGTGACTCGGCGGCGGCCTGCACGATCATCAAGACCTCGGCGCCGGTACGGGTCCGCGGCCACCCCGGAGCCTCCGGCGGGTCGGCGTCGGCGGCCGCGAGCAGGCCGGGCAGTGCCCGGGCGCGGAGCGGGCCGGGGATGGTCCCGGTCTTGAACACGGCCTCGACCAGGCCGGCGGCGAGCTGGGCCCGGCCGGGTGTCGTCTCCGGGAGCCGTTCGAACTCGCTCAGGGCGTCGTCGAGGTCGCCGTGCCCGGCCACCGCGCTCGCGATGGCGGCATAGCGCGCGATCACCTCGTCCTGGTCGCTCACCCGGTCCTCCGTCCGCATCGGTCCCGTGACCCTCTTCTGACTTCTGACGGACCGGCTTTCTGACGGTCCGTCAGAGAAGGACGGCAGGGCAGGAGGAGGGCTGGAGATGATCGAGGAACTGGGCGCGGGCGAGGTGCTGGGGCATCAGGCGCTGATCCCGGTGGGCAGCCGGGACCCCGACGGCCGCCCCACAGTGCCGGTGGCGGGCGTGCGGTGCGGTCATCCGCTGGTGTATCCGCTGGCCGACGCGGACCTGCCGGGACCGTGGGCGGCCCGGCAGCGGGTGGCCGGCTGCCGATACCTCGGGGTGCTGCTCGCGTTCGACCTGGATCCGCTGCCGGAAGGGCGGCACTACTCGGCGGCCCGGTTCGACGTGACGCTGACCGGTCCCGGGTCGCGGGCGGTACGCCTCGACGAGGACGGCGACTCGCTGGGCGTCACCTACGAGGGGGAGGCGGCATCGGCGGTCGCCGTCCGCACAGTGGCGGCGGTCCGTGCCCGGCCCGGATGGCTGCGCCGGCTCACCGGCCGGGCCGGCGCGCCCCGGGCCTGGGTGACCGGTGTGCAGAGCGCGACGTTCGGGTGGGCGTACGACGACCCGGCCGGTGAGCTGCTGGTCCCCCGCAACTTCGGCATGCACGCGGTGCTGGAGGTGCCGGCCGGCACGACCGAGGTGACCGGTCTGATCTCGGTGCAGGCGGAGGTGTCGGGCGGGCGCGGACGGCAGGTCGGCGAGGTGGGTGAGGCGGTGGCGTTCACCGAGCCGGTGGCGCCCGAGCAGCGGCCCGAGCCGGGTGGCGCCACCGTGCGGCTGTGCATGGCCGCGGACGTGGCCGGGTACAGCCGGCGGCGCAACGACGAGACCGAACGGATCCAGGAACGGCTCGTGGAGCTGCTGTCCAGGGCCCGGCGGGTGGCCGGGATCGGCGACGCCGAGGTGCGGCCGCAACCGAACGGCGACGGGCAGTTCACTGTGCTGCCGGCCGGCCTGGACGAGTCGGTGGTGATCCCGCTGCTGCTGGCCGAGCTGTCGGCAGGGCTTCGGGAGGTCAACACCGGCGCCGCGCCCGCCGACCGGTTCCGGCTGCGGGTGGCGCTGCATCGCGGCCTGATCAAGGAGGGCAGCAACGGCTGGATCGGCACCGCCCCGATCGCGGTGCACCGGATCCTGGACAGTCCCGGCCTGCGGCGCGCGCTGGCCGAGAACACCGGTGCCGGCTACGTGCTGGGCGTGCCGGACATGCTCTACCGCGACGTGCTGGTGCACGGTGACGGCCCACCGCCGCCCGCCGAGCTGGTCGCGATGACCGTGGACCTGCCGGACAAGGACTTCCGGGAGCAGTGCTGGCTGTGGGTGGAGGCCGGCCGGTGAGCACCGTGTACGCCCTGCTGGTCGGCGTGAATCGGTACGCGGCACCGGACACGGTGGTGCCGGACCTGCGCGGCTGCGTGAACGACGTGGTGGACGTGCTGGCCATGCTGCGGACGACGGTCCGGCCCGGCACGAAGCTGGATCCGGTGGTGCTGCACGACGAGCAGGCGACGCTGGAAGCGGTCGTGTCCGGGCTGCGGGCGCATCTCACCCGGGCCGGGCCGGACGACACCGCGCTGTTCTGGTTCAGCGGGCACGGCTCGGAGGCGGTGGCGCCGGCGGGCGCGTGGAAGGTCGAGGGCACCGGCATGCTGCAGACGTTGCTGTGCCACGACAGCCGTACCGATGGGGTCCCGGATCTGTGGGACAAGGAGCTGTCGGTGCTGCTGGACGTCGTGGCGGCGCGGGCCGGGCATGTGGCGGTGATTCTGGACTCGTGCCATTCCGAGGGAGGGACCCGCGAGGTCGGCTCCCGGTGGCGGGCGGTGCCGCCGGGCCCGGCCCGTGACACCGGGTTGCTGCTGCCGGAGCTGCTCGCCCGGATGGCCGGGCCGGACGCGGAAGCGCCGGAGCATGTGGCGCTAGCCGCGTGCCGTCGTGACCAGCAGGCCGAGGAGCGGCTGCTGGACGGCGTCCCGCACGGCCTGTTCACGTGGTCACTGCTGCGCGCGCTGCGGCGGCTCGGCCCGTCGGCGACGTACATGTCCCTGCTGGCCGCCGCGCGCAGCGAGGTGGCGCGGCAGCGTGCCTTCCATCAGGTGCCGCAGCTGCACCCGGCCGCGTCGGCGCTGGCCGGCCTGCGGTTCCTGCGCGGCGAGGCGGGCACGGCCGGCACCGGGATCGTGATGTCCTACGAGCGGCACGGCTGGCAGGTCGACATGGGACGTGCGCACGGGCTGCCGGCCGACCCGGCGGGCCTGGCATTCGGGGTGCCGGGGACCCGGCAGGAGGTGCGCGTCGACGAGGTGCGCCCGGAGCTGAGCCGGGTCACCCCGCTCTACGGCTGGCAGCCGGACCGGGAGCGGCAGTTCGGCGTGGTGGTGACGGCACTGCCCCGGCCGTTGGCAACGGTGGGCGGGTTCGATCCGCCGGACTCGCCGTTCGTGCGGGCGGCCGGACCGGGTGAGGCGGTGTCACTGACCGTCACGGCCGGGCCGGGCCGGGTGCGGATCACCGACCGGCACGGGCAGCACACCGACGTGGCCGATTCGCCACGGCAGGTGGTGGCGGCGCTGGAGCACATGGCCCGCTGGCTGTGGCTGCGCGACGAGCTGCGCAACCCGGTGTCCGCGCTGGGCGAGCCGATCCACGTCGAGGTGCTTCCGGCGGGGCCGGGCGACACGGTCGAGACCACCGAGGACGGCGGATGGCGCATGCGGTACGCGATGACCGAGTCCGGCTGGGCCGCGCCGGAGATCGTCGTCCACCTGCACAACACGTCCGGCCGGCAGCTGTACGTCACGGTGCTGAACCTGACCCCGCGGTACGCCGTGAACGCGACGTTGTTCCCGCCCGCCCCGATCGGTGCCGGAAGGAGGGTGGCGGCACTGTCCGGCCGGCGAATCCGGGTGAGCCTGCCGCCGGGCGAGCGGCCGGAACCGGGACGGTCGATCAGTGACTGGCTGGTGGTGGTGGCCGCGGAGCAGCCGTTCACGGCCGAGCCGTACCTTCTGCCGCCGGTCTCCGGCGCGGTACGGGGTGTGCGGGACCTGGTCGAGGCGGGACCTCCGGCCGGCGAGGACTGGACGACGCAGCGTTTCGAGATCCGCACCGAGGTTCCGCTCATATAGCGCCGTCGGAAGCCCGTCGTCGCGCGCCGGTGTCACCCACGGCCGCTGAGGATGGACAGCGCCGTGGACACGATCCGGTTCACGGTCGCCATGTCGGCCAGGGCGCCGGAGACATCGGCGAGCGGGTCGGCGGCGGTGTGCGGCGCCCGGTCGAGGGTGCCGCCGACCGCGCCGCCGAACACCGTGTGGATCACCTCGGCCACGATCTCATCGGCTCGTTCGCCACGGGCCAGCCGCACACCGATCGCCTCCACCGCGTCGGCGGCCAGCTGCTCCAGCTCGGTCTCCACCCGGTCGTCCGGGTGGACGAGCGCCAAGGGGGTGACGGTCTCGCCGGGCGGGACGGCCGCGACCGGCGGTTGCTTGGCGCCGAGGGGACGTTCCACGTAGGACTGGTACCAATCCGGGCGACGGCGCATCACGGCCAGCACGGTGTCGACGTCGCGGGTCACCACGAACGGAGTGCTGCCGGCCCAGTCACGGGTGATCGAGGCGCGGTGACCGGCCCAGGCCTCCAGCGGCCACACCTCGGTTCCGGCGGTGACGCTGACACCGACCCAGGTGAGAATCTCCAGGGCGAGCGTGGTGAGCCACCGGTCGTGGCCGAGGCCGTCGGCGACCCAGCCGGGCAGCCGGGGACGCTGCAGGGCGCCCCGCGCGCCGCGGCGGCGCCGGTGGCCGTCGACGGTCGCCGCGACGAGCCGCCGGGTGATCCATGCCTCCAGCTGCAGCACCGGCTGCCGAGCGTGCGCGAGCAGGTCCTCGACGACCGCTTCCACGTCGTCGTGGAAGCGGTCGAGGCACTCGTCGGCCAGCTGCGCCACGCTGACGGCGCACGCCGGGTGGCCGCGCAGGTGCTCCATCCTGCGGGTGATCCGGGCGTAGACGATCGGCCACACCACCTCGTAGGCCGCGCCGGTCAGCTCGGCGCGCTGGACGGGAGTGGCGGCCGCGGCCGCCCCGGCGAGGGTGCCGGCACCGGCGAGTTCACGCAGCCGCTGTACCCGGTCGGGCCTGCGCCGTAGCCGAGGAACCGGCACCACCGCGCGGATCGGCGCCGGGATGCCACCGGCCCGAGGGCTGCCGGACTGTGGCCCGGAGGGTAGGTGACCAGCGGTGGATGAAAGGCCGCCGCTCGAGGGCGGGCCGTTGGGGGTGCGCTGTCGAGCCGCTCGCACCCGAGCCGCGTCCAAATGCCGGGTCGGCCCGTTCGCATAACCCACCTGCGCTCCTTCACGTTCGGCGACGTGGTCGGCCGGCCGTCCTCCCGGACCACCGGCCATGCCGGAAAAGCATGGAGGAAACACACGCGGAGGGTTGCACCGTTTCGGGCGTCCATTTCGAACTTTCAGCCAGTTCTCGGACGGATGATCGTCGATCACATACGCGCGTACCTATCCATTCACACCGGACATCCTCGACGTCTCCCTGCTCAGCCCGGCTACGACGGGAAAGGACTGCCGGCGGCGTGGAGTCGAGGGCAGCCGGCGCCCGGAGCACCGTGCGGACGCAGACGTCCGGCCGGCGTCGCCGCTGGACCTGTCCGCCAGTTCCAGACATGGTGCGACGAACGATCCTGCTGATGATCAGTCTCCGAGGGCAGCGCAAACAGGGCCCGTGGGTTCACAATCGAGTGATGATCATGTCAGATCCGCCGCGCCGAGCCGCCGAGTAGCAGCTATGGAACTCACTCCGGCGCAGCGGGAGGAAATCCAGCGGCTTCTCGAGGAGGAGCTGCGGGACGCCGTTCGCGCCGCACTCGAAGGTACTGACGCGAAGACGGTCGGCGAGTTGCTCGCCGATCGCCGGCGCGCCCTTGAAGAATCCAACCCTGAGTCCTCGCACGATGTCCAGGACGTCGTGGACCAGCGGGGGGAGGGCGACGGGGTCGCCGAACAGCGCTGACCCACTCGTGGCGGCCGGCGAGCTCAGGCGCCGATGTGAATGAACGGCGCCCAGTGCGCGACCGGATTCATCCGGCCGGCCGCGTCGCTCGCCTCGCCCAGGTCTCGCGTCCGGCCCCCGAACTCCTCGAGGCTGCGGGTCTCTGCCTGAGCCTGGTGCAGCGCTGTGGCGACGTCGTCGCCGGCCGCGATCCGGTCATACATGGCGATCATGGTCCGGCAGGCGGACTCGTCGTTGACCGGCCACAGCGACACCACCAGGTGCCGGATTCCGGCGGCGAGCGCGGCGCGGGCCAGACCGAGCACGTCGCCGGAGGCGGTCGCCCGGCCCCGCCCGGTGTGGCAAGCGGAGAGCACGAGCAGGTCGGCGCGCAGCCCGAGACGGAGCAGGTCGGGCATGGTGACCCGGTCGCCCCCGGCCAGCGCCAGCCAGCTCAGGTGCGGGCGGAGCTCGTCGACGAAGCCGTGGGTGGCGAGGTGCACGATGCCGGCTTCGGGGGCCCGGCCGGCGAACTCCGCCGCGGTCGCCAGCTCATCGGTCAGCACCGTACGGTTCGGCAGCGCGATGCCGCGCACCTCCACGCCGGTGCCCGGCAGGCGCGGCAACTGATGGTAGGCCGGATCCCCGACCAGCAGCGCGGGCACGTCGTGGGGCACCGGCCGGCCGGCGCCGGGCCGGGTGAGCAAAGCCGCTGCGGGCAGCACCGAGAGGACGAACCGTTCGCCCAGCGGTACGCCGTCCAGCGGCAGCACCGCGAAGGGTAGCGGCATCAGATTTCCCCCCGGTACGACGTACAGGCGCCGGACGCCCTCCAGCTCGCCGGCCACGGGCTCGATCAGCTCGGCCGCGAGCTCGCCCGGTCTGCCACCGTCGCCGCCGAAGTTCGCGCTGGCGGCATGCAGTTCCCGGACGGAGCGGATCAGGTCGCGGTGATCGCGAGTCCGGTGGTGGACCACCACCCGGTCACGGTGTACGGCCCAGATCACCAGCTCCTGGTCGAACGAGTGGTAGAGCAGCAGGGCCGCGTCGCCGGCCAGCGCCCGCTGCACCTCGGGCAGGGTCTGCTCGATCGTCGACGGCGTGTCTGCCCGCGTGAGCCGCCGCTCGATCGCTGTCACCGCATCCTCGGCCGCCAGCATCGCGACGAGCCCGTCGGACTCGTCGCCGGTCGTCGTCAGCGGATCGGCTCGCAGCGCATCCGCGGCGAGTCTCTCGTGGACACCGGCCAGCACGGCGCCGGCCGCCTGCCAGGCGCGGATGTCAGAGGGATCCCCGTCCCGGGCGGGTGGCCGCAGAGACAGCGCGCGACAGCGGTCGGCGAGCCCGAAAGCGGTGACCGGATCACCCATCCGGAGCCGGGCCAGCAGGCCGATGTGGTAGACGTCGGCCACTCCCGGATGGTCGGCCGCCACCGCCCGGTAGTAGTCGCGGCCCAGACCGGATGACAGCTCCTCGAACACGGCGATCCCCTCGGCCGCGAGGCGGGCGGCCTCGGCCGTCTCGTCCAGCGCGAGCGCGATCGTGGCCCGGCGCCCCCGCTCGATCCAGGCCGGTTCGCCGTAGTTCGCGGGATCCACCCTGGCCAGCAGCTCGCGCGCACGCGCGGGTCTTCTCGCCCGGAGATTCAACTCGGCCAGCACGAGTGGATCGGCCTCGTAGCGATCGAGCATGCGGCAGGCGACGTCGAATCGGCCCAGCTCGGCATTCAGGACGATCTCCAGGAAGGTGTCCCCGGCTGCCGTCCGCAGCGCGTCCTCCAGGTGGGTCCGGCCCTGCTCCGGCCGCCCGGCGGCGTCGGCCCGCCGGGCCAGATATCGCAGACGGAACGGCTCGATCCGGGACGCCGCCTCCTTGACGGCCGCGAGAAACACGTCCGGCTCCGGCGCGGCGCTCCGGCAGGCATCGAGGTGCCGTCCCGCGAGCGCGGTGAACTCCGGATCGGCGAACCCTTCGGCGGCCTCGTTCAGCAGTAGTGCGGCGAGCGCGGCGTACCGCCAGGCCCAGCCGTCTCCCGGCGCCCGGCGCGCTCGGGCGCCCAGCCGCGCACTGCGCTCAGCAGCCAGCGCCACCGCCGCCGAACGGGCATTCAGCCGGATCAGTTATCCCACGAGGATCCGAGCGGCCTCGTCGGCCTCCCGTGAGCTGGTCGCGGCCCGGTACGCCGTCCACGCGGCACGCACCCCGTCGGTCATCCGCTGCTCCTCCCGAAGCTGAGTGGCAGGACACCGGCCTCTGACGGACGGCACAACCGTCCGGCACGCGAGCAGGCCGACCTGTACGGGACCGGAGGGGCACCCTTGCGGGTTACGCCATTCATCCAGTCGCGTCGGCCTGTCGGCTCGCGCTTAGCGGACCGCGTTGCCGGAACACACGGCCCGGGAGGTCTGGCATCTCGGCTGTCCGGCGGTTCTGGCAGCGGATTCTGATCGGCCAAGGTGGACACATGCTCCGATCAGCGGAACCCCGGACACGGCGGCCGCGCGGCGAGATCCCGCCTCAGACCCCGGCCGGCGCGGCCTCCGGGCAGGACAGTGTGCTCACCGGACTGGCCGAGGCGGCTGTCCGCATGATCGAGAGCCGGCTGGCGCGGCACGAGCCGGCCCGGACGGTGGTGGCCGAGGTGCTGAGCGCTCTCTTCAACACCGATCCCGGCCAGTCGTACGACCCCGCCGGCCGGGCCTGCGACGACCGGCTCGACCGGGTGCTGCGCGACGCGGGTGAGCGGGACCGGGTGGTCGCCGCGGTCCTGGAGATCGTCCGTCGTGGCTGAGGCGCCGTTCGTCGGACGTACCGCCGAGATGGAGCTGCTCACGCAGCGCCTCGACGAGGTGCGGCAGGGCCAGTCCCGGACCGTGCTGGTCGGTGGGGATGCCGGCATCGGCAAGAGCCGGCTGCTGAGCCTGTTCGCCGGGGCCGCCCGCCAGGCGGGCGCGCATGTGCTGAGCGGGTCGTGCGAGGAGCACTTCGGCGACCCGATGCCGTACGGGCCATTGTTGGAGGTTCTCGAGGCCTTCGATCGGGAGTACGGCAGGAAGCTCGGCGGGCCGGCCTTCCAGCGGTTGATCGACTTCTTCGACTCCGGCAGCGACGAGATGAAGAGGCCGCAGCATGTCTTCCTGGCCGTGCGGCGGATGCTGCAGGACATCGGCGCCGACGCTCCGGTCGTGCTGATCATCGAGGATGTGCACTGGGCGGACCTGTCCACCCTCGACCTGGTGCGCCATCTCGCGCAGGCCCGCCCGGAGGATCGCCGGCTCCTGCTGTTGTGCAGCTACCGCTCTCGTGACCTCAGGCACGACGATCCGTTGTGGCAACTGTTGGCCGGCGCGACGTTCTGGCGCCGGACCGAGCGTATCGAGCTGCCCGCCCTCACGCTGCCGGAACTGCGCGAGTTCCTCAGCGCCGAACGCGGGCGCCGGGTCGACCCGAGACTCGTCGAGCGGTGTTTCGACTGGTCCGACGGTATCCCGTTCTACGCCGAGCAGCTGATCGCCGCCGGTGCCCTCGAAAGCTCGGAAGACGTTCAGCTGCCCGCTGACATCCGTTCGGTGGTGCTCGCCCGGCTCAGCGGCCTGAGCGCCGACGCGCTCAAGGTGCTACGGGTCGCCGCGGTCGCCGGCCGCGCGGTGAGCCGCCTGCTGCTGCGCCGGGTCAGCGAGCTGTCCGGCGAGGCGCTGGGTGATGCGGTGCAGGAGTGTTTCGACCGCCGGATGCTGGTCACCGGCCGCGACGAAGACGTGTACCGGTTCCGGCACGCCCTGCTGCGCGAGGCGGTCTACCAGACGACGGTCCGGGACAGCCGGGTCCACCTGCATATGATGATGGCCGAGGCGCTCACCGCCGATCCGGGGCTGAGTTCGAGCGAGGGGTCCGCTGCGGCCGAGCTGGCCAGCCACTGGTATCAGGCGGGAAGCTGGCCGCAGGCGCTCGTCGCCGCTGTACGGGCCGGCGAGATCGCAGCGCGTACCCTCGCTTTCCCTTCGGCGGAGATTCAGTTCACCCGGGCGCTGCGTCTGTGGCAACGCGTCCAGGGTCCCGGGGAACTCTCCGGGGTGTCCCCGGTGCAGCTGCTGGTGTGGGCGGCCGAGGCCGCGCGCTGGTCAGGCGACGTCGACCGGGCCTTGGATCACATCACCCAGGCCGTCGCGACGGCCGGCCCTGACCGTGCCGGTGAGCTGAGGGAGCGGCTCGGCACCTACCTGTGGGAGGTGGGCCGCCGAGTCGAAGCTGTGACGACCTTCCGGGAGGCCGAGGCGCTGCTGACCGGCCGGCCTGCTTCGGCGGCGAGGGCGCGCGTCCTGGCCGGCCTCGCCCTCGCCCACCTGCACGCCGGCCGTTACGCGGAGGGCCGGGACGTTGCCGACGCTGCCCTGAGAGCGGCCGTCGAGGCCGGCGCACGGGCCGAGGAGGGGCGGGCGCTGAACATCTCCGGTCTCGCGCTCGGCATGCTGGGCGACCCCGAGGGCATCGATCGTCTGCGCCGGGCGGTCGACATCGCCCAGCAGGAGAACCACATCGAGGACCTTCTCCGGGCGTACGGGAACCTGGGTCTGATCTTGGAGAACGGCGGACGGTTGCGGGAGGCCGCGGAGCTGACCATGAAGGGCCTGCAGGTCGCGCGGCAGCTCGATCTGGTGAACACCGTCCAGGCCATGATCCTGGCCAACAATGCCAGCGCCGCGTTCGTGCTGCTCGGCGAGTGGGACGACGCCGAGAAGATCATCACTGAAGTGTTGTTGGACCGGCCCGCGGCGGAGAGCCTCTACCCACGGCTCACGCTCGCCGAGGTCAAAGTGGCGCGCGGCCGGTATGACCAGGCACACGAACTGCTCGCGTCCATCGAGAACGTCGAGCACGGCGACGATCCCCGATTCCTCGGCCCACTGCACACGGTGCGCGCGCTGCTGGCTCTGGCCGAGGGCGACATGACCCGGGCCGGCGAGGAGGTGGCGCGCGGGGTGACGGCGGTCCGCGGCGGCGAGAACCGCCTGGAGCTGCTGCGTCTGTGCGCGGTGGGCCTGCGCTGCGCGGCCGACCGGGCGGTGGCCGGCGACCTGGCCGGTGCGACCGCCGCCGGCGACCGGCTCGCCAATGAAGGCTGGGACGCGCAAGCCGCGCAGCCTGCGGGGGAGGTGGCGCAGCTCGTCCTTCTGTGCCGGGCGGAGCGGCGACGCCTGCGCGGCACCGACACCGCCGTGGACTGGAGCGAGGTCGCCACCGGCTGGGCACGCCTCGACCGGCCGTACGAGGCCGCCTACGCACGATGGCGGCAGGCTGTCGCGGCCTGCGCGAGGAACGACGTGAACGGAGCGCGGCAGCCGGCCAGGGAGGCCCACCAGGCGGCGAAGGCGCTCGCCGCTGAGCCTTTACGCGCCGCGGTGGCACTGCTGGCCGGACGGATCGGCCTGGACCTGGCCGATCGTCCGGCGCCGGCGAAACTGCCGTACGACCTCACGCCGGCCGAGTTCGAGACGCTGCGGTACCTGTGCGAGGGGAAGGACACCGCCGGGATCGCGTCGGCGCGCGGCGTCACGCGCCGGACCGTGGAGACACAGCTGGGCCGGGTGTACCGGAAGCTGGACGTGCGGAGCGTCGGCGAGGCGATCGCCAAGGCCTACCGGGAGGGCCTGGTGTCATAGCCGTCCGTCAGAGGTGGGCATGACTCGAAAAGCTCTCCTGATCGGTGCGCAGACCAACGGCCTCGCCGGTGTGCTCAACGACGTCGAGGCGATGGCGCAGACACTGGAGCCCCGCGGGTTCCAGGTCACCCGGCTGGTCACGCCGGACGCCACTCGGGCGGGCATCCTCGACGTGTACGAGAAACTCATCGCGGACGCCCGCCAGGACGATGCGTATGTCGTCTACTGGAGCGGGCATGGCGGCCGATTCGTGGACCCGGCCGGACCGGACCAGCAGTTCCTCGTGCCGGACGACTACCACGACTCCAGCGAGGACGACTTCCGTGGCATCACCGGCGTCGAGCTCTCCATCCTGCTCGCACGGCTCACCAAGGTCGCCCTCAACACCACCGTCGTGCTCGACTGCTGCCATGCCGCGCACATGTCCCGGCAGACCGCCTTGCGAGTCAAGTCGCTGCTGCGGCCCGCGCCCTTTCTCCCGGCGTACGCCACAGTCGAGCGTCACGTCGCCCGGCTGGTCGAGGCGGGCCTGCCGGTGGACCAGCGTGCTCTGATCAGCAACCCGCACGCGGTCCGCGTGGTCGCCTGCTCGCCGTCCGAGTCGGCGTGGGAGGGCTCCAACCGCGACGGGGTGGAGATGGGGCTGTTCACCGACGCGCTGACCCGGGCGTTGCGTGAAGCGCACGGCGTACGGATCAACTGGGCGACGCTGCTCGACGCCGTCCGGCGCGACGTGCAGGATCTTCAACCTGTGCAGCGGCCGGAGGCGGAGGGGCCGTCCGGCCGCCCGCCGTTCGAGACGGCCGACCTGGAACCGGCGAGCACGCTGCCGGTCGCGGTCGCCGGCCCCGAGCGGGTGCACGTGCTCGGCGCTCCCTTGCTGGGCGTCCAACCGGGCGACGAGTTCACGATCATGCCGGCCGGCGCGGCTGGACCGCTGGACGGTCCATCGATCGGCACAGCGACGGTGGACCGGCTGCTGCCCACCGCCGCGGCGGCCCGGCTGCGGCTCAGCGGACCCGTCACGAACGAATCCGCCGTGCCGCCGGACGCCCGCGCTCACCTCACCCGCACGGCGGCGCCGGCGCTGCCGGTGCGGCTTCCGGAGGACACCCCGGTGGTCGAGGAGCTGGTTCGGGCCGTCGCACTGCGCCCGCTGCTGCGGCCCGAGGCCGACGCCGTCATCGGGGTGGCCGTGGATGCCTCGGGCGGGCTGGTGGTGTGGGATGGAATCGGTCCGCTGCACGCGCCGTACCCCGCGACGGCCCTCGGCATCAGCTCCATCATGGACAACCTTCAACGGATAGCCCAGGCGACCGCGTTGCGGCGCCTGAGCGGCGATCCGCAGCGGCCGCTCCGGCACGGTGTGGAGGTCGAGTGGGGCCGGGTGCGTGACGGGTGGGAGGAGCCACTGCCGATCTCCGGAGCGATGCTCTTCGCCGACGACGAGGAACGCATCTACATCCGGCTGCACAACAGTGGCGACCAGGCGATGTTCGTCTCCCTCCTCGACATCGGCATCTCGTCCCGGATCGCGGTGCTGACCGAGGCCGACCCGAGCGGCATCCGCCTCGCCGCGGGTGCGACCTACACACACGGGTGGGACGCGGATCGGCGGCTCCTGAGCGGCGTCCCGGTGACCTGGCCCGAGACGGTCGACACCGCGGTCGCGCGGCCGGAGACGGTGATCGCGTTGATCAGCGACGGGCCGGTCGACGTCAGCGTGCTGCGCCAGCAGGGCGTGCGTACCGTGACCGGGCTGCGCGGCGGCGAGTCGGACCTGGAAAGCCTGCTCACCCGGATCGCCTGCGGCGCCAGCCGTGAGGTTGGCGATGCCCCACCCAGCAAAGTCAGGTACGCCGTCCAGCCGATCGACTTCTCCGTGAGCCCGACCCGGCCACCGACCCCTGAGCAGCCCCGGTTCCTGGTGGACGACCGGCCCGAGCAGGCGATCAGACTGCTGTCGCCGCGCGGCGTGGCGCCGGGCAGGGCCGCTGTCCGCATCGCGGAGCTGATCGTCCACCGCAACCGGGCGCTCGGCGGCGCCGACATCCGGGTGGACGCGATGGTGCTGACCGGTGGGGCCGGTGACTCGCCGGTCTACCGCGCCGAGACGATGCGGTTCAGCAACGTCCGCGACGGCGAGCGGCTCCCGATGGACAACGCGCTGATCTACCACGGGCCCGCGGTGGACTTCCTCGACATCGCCGTCTGGGTCTCCCGCGACACGAGCGGCAGCCTTGCGCTCAGCACGCTGCTCGAGCAGAGGTTCACCAGCCCGGAGGTGCAGGCCGCCGGGGCCCAGATGGCCCAACTGGCCCTGACCGCGCCGCAGGCCGCACTCGCGGTGGCCGTCGCCGGCGCCGGCGCGGTGCTGGTGAACACGGCATACGAACTGCTCACCGGAGTGGTGGGCCAGAGCATCGGGCTCTACCGGACTTCGCTGCTGGCTCAGGAGCAGTTCGGGGTCGGCCGCCACGAGCGGCACCCGCAGGACTTCACCTTCACGTTCACGGTCGAAGACGTGGCCTGACGGCCCATCAACACAGGGAGAGAAGACATGACCAAGAAGCTCATCATCGGAGACCAGGAGTGGGGCATCGCTGACGCGGACGCGGAAGGCGTCGTCCGGCTGGTCCGGGAAGCCATGCTCAACGGCACGTCGGTGGAGCTGAGCCTCTATGACCCGGACGGGCACAGCGTCATCGTGTTCCTCAACGGCGCGGCGACGTCCGCCGTGGTGCTGGACCTGACCAAGGGCCCTCGTCCCAGCCAGATGTCCTGACGGTCGATACGTACGCGGCGGCGCTGCGCCGCCGCGTACGTACTTTCCCGTACCGGCGCCGCGAACCGTTCCGGCAAACCAGCCGATGCCAAATCATCGATGAAGAGTCGGATCCGCACCCGGTTGGCACCGGTGACACCCCCTTGAACGGCGCGGCGCCTCTGCCGCGCTGATCCCGCATGCCTCCGGTCGGTACGCCGACGGCAACGTCGACATCGACAGGAGTATGCCGTGGCCGACAACAGGCCGTTCGCCGCGACGGACGAGGTCCGCCGGCTGGCCAGCGAGGGATCGCTCGCGGAGGAGTTCCGGAACGCTGCGCCCGACCGGCAGCGCTGGTTGCGCGCGGGCGGTGGAGAGATCGCCGGGTCGCTGCTCTTTCTCCGGCTGACCAGACCCGTCGAGCGCAAGCGCGGCCACCACCGGTGCGCCGCCGGCCTGCGTCAGCTGGCCCCTGATTGCCTGGACCGCTTCCACGACGACCTCGATGCGGTCCTCACCCACCTGTTCACCTACGCGGACGAGCCCATCGACAACCTCGAAGGGTGGCTCACCACACGCCTGCGCCGGGCCACCGTGGACGGCCATCGCCGCCGCCGGGGCGAGGCGGGGGCGCTCCAGCGACCTCGGGTGCCGGTCTGGCTCGCCGGCGCGCTGGACCACGACGCCTGGCGCGTCGAGCTGGCCACGGCGATTCTCGAGTGGGCCGGCAACACCGCCACGGCAGGGGCCTGGCTGTGGCCGCTGAGCGCCTGGGTCACGCGCCGGGCCACTCGTACCGGCGACCACACGGCCGGTGAGACGGTGGTCGCCCGTGAGATCGAGATCGTCCTGACCGCGATGCGACGGCGTCCCGCCTGGTACGACAAGAACGTCGAACGCCCGCTCGGTCGTAAGCGGGCGCCGGTATGGTTCCCGTCCCGTAATCCCGACGGCACTCACGCCGAACCGGATCCTCTGGTGATTGCGCCACACGAGCGGATCGACGGGTTGCTGAGGCAGTTGGCGGCCCGCGCGATAGAGGTCATGGAGCAGCGCATCACGCGGGGTGAGGATCCCGCCGTCGTGGTTGCTGACGTGCTTCGAAAGGTCTTCGGAGACGTGCCGGCCGCGTACGGCGCGGACGTGGCGCCAGGCACCGGTGAGGCCGGGCCGGACCAGGTCCTCGTCCTGATCGACGACCCGGACCGGATGGACCGGATCACCGCCACGGTGATCGAGCTCATCAGCGGGAACCGTCCGCCGGGTTCGTAGGAGCGGCGCCGGGCGCCCGGCATCCATTTTGGACCAGTCGATACTGACCGATCGGCCCGCTTCGATTGACCGGACATGACCGGCCACGAGCGCCGATCGTCCGCGACATGTTCCGACCTTCGTGCGCAAAGGACAGACGAAGCGGTGTAACCCGCGATGCGGCCTGGAGCACCGGCCCGGCTTACGCCAAGCTTCAACCATCGATCGCCGGTCACCTTCACCGACGTTTCGAGCGCTGAACCGGTTCGCTACTCGAACATCGGAAGGAGCCGTCGGTGGGGGCTTCCCAAGGGCGAGCGATACGTTCGGAAATCGGCCAGGTCAGCGGGGTACAGCGGACCCCGAACAGTCCACCCGGCAACCTGTACGCGTCGCGGTCAGCCCGAAACCGGCCGGACGGTACGGCCGGGACCGGGCGCCTGCGCCGGCTGGCTTCCGAAGGGCGTCTCGCCCAGGCGGCCGCCGACGCCCGCGGGTATGACCGGCAGCAGCTGACCAGCGCGGCCTACGAGCTGGTGTGGCCGCTCGTGTTCAACCGCCTGACCCGGCGCCTCGAACAGCAGCGGGGACACGCCGCTTGTGCCGCCGGGGTGGCAGAGCTCGCCGACGAGTGCCTGGACCGGTTCCACGACGACGTCGAGGCCGTGGTCGAAGATCTCCTCGTCCATGCCCGGAAGCCGATCCAGAACCTGGATGCCTGGGTGACGACCCGGCTCGGCGCGGCCACGGTGAACGCGCACCGGCGGCGGCGTGGTGTCCGCGGAGCACTGCAGCGCCCGCGGCTGCCGGTCTGGCTGATCGACGAGCTGGGCGACGATCGGTGGCTGCGGACTCTGGCCACGAACATCCTGGTCTGGGTCGGGGTCACCGACACGGCCGGCGCCGAGGTGTGGCCGCTGGACTCGTGGGCGCAGGAGCGGGCCGGCATTCTCGGCGACTGGCCGGGCAGCGACCGGATCACCGTCGAGCGAGAGATCACGCAGGTGCTGCGCGCCATGCAGGTCCGCCCGTCCTGGTACGAGTCGTTCGTGGAACGGCCGCTGGGGACCAAACGGGCGCCGGTGGCCCCGATGGTGGCGAACGTGTACGGCGAACCGGCCAACCCGCTGGTTCTCGGCGCCCCCGACGACCCCGTGGAGGCGGAGCTGGTCCGGCTGGCCCAGGCCGCGGTCCGTGCCATCGGCCTGCGGGTCACCGCCGGTGAGGAGGCCGGTCCCACGGTCGTCGAGGTGATCGGGACGGTCTTCGGTGGCCTGTCCACCGGTACGCTCGACCGGGCACCGCACGGCGCCCACGACCCGCTCGAGGGCGTGAGTGGAGCGCTCGCTGACCAGCGACGGGTCGAGCGGATCGTACGCACGGTGCAGTCGATCATCGACGAACACCCCGGAACGGACGCCGGGTGAGGAGACTCTCGCGTACCTGTGGACGGGAGTGATCGCGCCTCCACCCGTCAGCGTTCCCGGCCGAATCCGCTGCCCTCGTCGCCCCGATCCTCCGCGGCGATCCGGCGAGCCGGCGCCTCCAATGCCCGGCGACGGCCGGCCGCGTCCTGTTCCACCACCGCCCGGGACGCGCCACGATCGATCGCATGGCGGTACGCCTCCCGCAGCTCGTCCTCCAGGAGTCGCCGGATCCGGTCGCGCTGCTCGAGCGTCAGATCCATGAGACCGGCCGACCCTGATACGGCCCCGTCGCGAAATCGTGGTTCAGCCACCGATGGTGCGCCCTCGGACCCGATGGTGGCACGACGGATGCCTCTGTGGTCATTGCGGTCTCCTCCGGTCGTGACGCCTGGATATCCGGGTCTGGCGGACGGCGCCTCGAGGCTGTCCGTCAGAGAACAGCGTGAGGGAGACGATTCTGGTCAGTGTCGTCGTCGCGGTCGTGGTCGCTTCGTTCTGGACGGTCCGGCGGCGACGCCGGCTGCACCGACGGCTGGCCGAGGAGTCGGTGGCGGCGATGGCCCGCTGCCTGGACGGCGGACCCACCCCGGTGATGAAAGTGCTGCGAGATTCCGCCATGAGCCTCGCCGACCAGCACCGGGTGGCGAGGCGGGTGGACGACGAGGTCCGGCCGTACCTGGGCAAGGGACGGGCTGAGGCCCGGCCCGGTGACCGTGTCGCGGCAGCCGTGCATGAGCTGCGTGCGGCTGCGAGCCTGCGCGGAGACCCGGTACCGGAGACCGCCGTACCCTGCCCCGCCTCAGGACCGGTTCCGGACCTCGACTCCACGCCGGAGCTGGCCGAGGCGTACCGGGCCCTGCTGGTCACCGTCCGGGGCCGGATCCGGCAGGCCGGACTGATCGTGCTGATGGCGGACGCCCTCGGCGTCGCCGACGAGGAGATCCGGGGCCGGCTCGCCGACTCGCTGCGCGACGCCGAGACGGCCCGGCAGGCCGGTGAGGCACAGGCGAACGCCGGCGGGCTGGTCGCCGCCGTCCACACGCTCGCGCACATCGACACGCCGATCCCGGACGACGGCGTTCCGGGCGAAGCCACCCGGCGCGACATGGAACGGCACACGGCACTGCTGCGTGAGATCGCCGAGGTGCACCAGGCGCAACTGCTCGGATGGCTGACCGACGCGGGAGCACGGTGCGCGCGACAGAAGGGTGGGACGGCGGTATGAGGTGGGGCAGGGGCACGAGGAACGGGAGCGGGACGGAGCTGATCGCATACCGGCCCGAGGACCGCCGGGCCGACACCCGGCACGGGCAGCGGGACGGGCGCAAGCGGATCCCGTCGTTCACCACGCTGGCCGAGCAGGCGGAGGCGGCGGCGCGGATCAGCACGCCGTACCAGGACGAGCTGACGCACACCGGCGCGTACGAGATCAGCGAGCAGTATGGGCTCTTCGTCGATCGTGCGAACGGGTTGCGGGACCAGGTCGCCCGGCTCCGCGCCGCGCTCGTCACCGACCTGGAGTCGATCGAGCGGGGCAGGGAGGCCCTGACCGCCGCTGAAGCCCCGCTCACCGAGGACGAGCTGCAGCCGCGCAGCCCGCACGAGCTGCCGATCGCCGGGACCCCGGCGCTGCACGGGCGTCGCGCCACCATGCGTGAGCAGCGGATCGCGGCCGCCCGGCAGGAGCTGGACCGGCGGCGGTCCGCGGCCGACGAACGCCGCCAGGCGATCAGCGCGGCGAATGCCCGTATCGATCAGGAGTTCGCCCAGACACAGGCGCGAGCGCGGCGGCTGGCCGACTACTACGTGCTGCGGATCGCCGCCTACTGGGACGCGGTGGTACAGACCCACCCCGACGGGCGCAGCCTCTCGTCCCTGCTGCCGGCGGTGTCCCTGCGGCTGCCGCCGTGGGTCGACGGGACCTGCCAGGACGGCGTCATCACGGTGCCCGAGCCCATGGAGGTGACCCGGTGAGGATCTCGCTGGTCCCGAGGTGGATGCGGAGGCGGCCGATGCCCGGCGCCCTCAGGAGGGTCATGCGCGAGCTCGAGCAGCTGTCCCGGACCGACTTGACCGTCGATCTGCAGCACATTGAACAGGCACTGATGGAGCTGATCGCCCGGCACGCCCGGGACATGAGCGACGATCAGCTGCGAGAGGCCGTCGAGGACTACATCGTGAACTCGATGAACGAGATGCGGACCGGCCAGCGCATCCGGCACCGGGCGGCCCAGGACCGGTTCGACCGGCTCGAGGTGATGGTCCGGCCGTACCTGGAGGAGACCGGCACGCTCGCCCGTGACCGGCACAACCGCCTGTCACACATGGACGCCGCGGTCACCCACGCGCTGGACCAGCTCAGCGACCCGGAGACGCCGATCTACGACCCCCGAGACCCCGAACCGCCGAGGGAGCCACGGCCATGACCCACCCCGCCGGCGGCGCCGCCCGGCTCAGCCGCCGCGTCATCCACGGCGAACTCTCTCAGATCGCCGGCCGTTCCTGGTCGCACGCCCTGTTCTGGCTGGTGCTGGCACTGGCCGCGGGCGTCGACGTGGTCACGTTCTACCAGGTGCTGATCCTGGTGCTGAACGTTCCGGAAGAGCTGGTGATCGTCGCCGTGGCCGGGTTCGCCGCGGTGGCGCTCACCCTGGCCCACTACACCGGCCTGCAGGCGCGGCAGGCGATCAACCCGCGCAACATCACCGGGTCGAGAACGCTGGCACTGCTGGCCGGCGGCACCTGGCTCGTGCTGGGAGTGACCGCGTTCGCCGTCCGGCTGGTCCTCGAACCGGCCATGAACGACGTGGGTACCTCCCAGATCGTCATCGACGGTGTACCCGCGCAGAACGTCGGCGGCCCGTCCGGGTCGGGGGAGTACCTCGGCGCGCTGCTCTTCCTCGCCCTCTACCTGGCTACCGGCGTGGTCACCGGGCTGGCCGGCTACTTCCGGCAGGATCCGGCGGCCCGTCAGTACGGCCGTGCGGTGGAGCTGCGATCCACGGCCGCCGAGAAGTATGCGCATTCCAACCGGGCGTACGCCGAGGCCGACCAGGTGTGGAAGGCCATCCAGCGAGCCCGGGATCGGCACGACGAGGCGATGGAGCACATGAACGGCCAGTTGGACGCGGCCGCCGGGCGGCTCCGGGCGGAGGCGCAGGTGGTCATCGCCCAGACCCGGGCAGCCCCGCTCGGCCGGGCACGCCCGCTCGGCCAGCTGTACGGGGCGGCCGCCCCCGACCCCGGCGAGACGACGCAGAGGGTCATGCCCGGCCCCGGTGGTCTGCCGCGGCCACGCGAAGCAGAGCCCGAAAACCCACCGCCACCGGGGGAGGCCGACGGCCCGCCACGGCCCCCGCGTGCGGACACCGATGAACCCGAGGAGGCACAGTGAGATACCGGATCGGCCGCGTGCTGGCGGCCTCAACGATGGCTGCCACCTCGCTCTTCAGCTGCGGGGACGACGACGGATTCCCTCCGGAGCCGGTGGCGATAGCCTGCCCGACCGAGTCCGGCAAGGCCGTCACACTGGTGGTCGGCGCCCGGGCCAACAGCCCGGCGCCCAAGCTGCCGGCCGAGATCGAGGGCCTTGTTCGCGAGGCCGCCAAGCAGCGGCAGAAGGTCCAGGTGATACGCGTCGACGGGGAGCCGTCCGTCGCGATGACCGCCATCTTCAAGACCAACGGCAACAACGACACCATCCGCAACGGGGACCTCACCAACTTCGTGACGCAGGTCAGCGGTCTGGTCACCCAGTTGCAGCCGAAGAAGCCGCAGGCCGACGTGCTCGCCGCGCTCACCCTGGCCGGCCGCAGCACCCCCAAGGGCGGGACGGTGGTGCTGATGGACTCCGGAATCCCGACCACCGGACCGCTGAGCTACAAGAACTCGGAGATGTTCGCCGCCGAGCCGGAGGAGGTCACCGAATTCCTCGGCTCGGAGAAGCTGATGCCGGACCTCGCCGACCTGTCGGTGGTGCTGGCCGGGGTGGGCGACACCGCGGATCCGCAGACGGTTCTCCCGGAGAACTACCACAAACAGGTCACCGCGCTGTGGACGGAACTGGCCGAGGAGGCGGACGCGGAGTGCGTGCACACGTTGGGCGCGGCATCCGGGCGGACCGCGGTGCCGACCTCGGTACCGGTCGACGTGGTGACACTGCCGAAGCCCCCGGTGTTCCGGGAGTGCGGGACCACCGTGCTGGCCAACAGCAGCCCGGTCGGGTTCGTCGTCGACGAGGCCGAGTTCCGTGACCCGAAAGCCGCCGAGAACACGCTCCGGCTGCTGGCCCGGCAGGTGGCCGGGCAGTCGCAACGGATCGAGCTGACCGGGACCACGTCCAGCGAGGGCAGCGTCACGAGTAACCAGGACCTCTCTGAACGCCGGGCCGCAGCGGTCAAGAAGGTGCTCATCGGCCTCGGAGTGGAGGGCTCACGGATCACCGCGACCGGAGCCGGTGAGCAATGGCCGGGCCGGGTGCGGGACACCACCGCGGACGGCACGCTGATCCCCGGCGCGGCCGCCAGGAACCGGTCGGTCGTCGTCAAGCTGACCTGCGACGGCTGACCCCCTGATGACCCAACCGGCCCACGACGAGCCCGCCACCGTCCTGGACCCCGGCCGCACCCGGCCGGAGGACGGCGACCTCACCCTGCTCGACCCCGGGCGCACCCGGCCGGTCGGTGGCGGGCCGGGCTTCCCGGAAGGACTGCCACCCGGTCTCGATGCCCGGTTCGTCGTCGTGCGCAGACTCGACCGCGGCGGCGCCGAAGCCGATCTGCACCTGGTCCAGGAACGGGCCACCGGGGCCGAACTGGTGCTCAAGCTCTACCGGGGGACGGGTGCCGATCAGCGGGTGCGCACCTTCCTGGCGGGCCGGGAGAGCCGGCACATCGTCACCGTGCTCGAGACCGGGACAACCGGCGCCCGCGGCTACGAGATCCAGGAACACCTGGCCGGTGGCAGCCTGGCCGAGCTGCGCCGGGCCCACCCCGCCGGACTCACGGCCGAGGTGCTCACCGGCCTGGTCGGCCAGGTCGCCGAGGGGCTCGCCGAGATGCACGCGAGCCACCTCGTGCACCGGGACGTGAAACCGGCGAACGTCCTGGTCCGTCGTCTGGTGCCGCTCGAGGTCGCGCTGATCGACTTCGGCCTCGTCATGTACGCGCCGGAAGAGACCTCGGCCGCTGACGGATCCGGAACCGTGCGGTACATGCCGCCCGAGTACATCAGCGGCCAGATGGTGTCGCCCGCCTTCGACTGGTGGTCGCTCGGCATGACCGTCCTCGAACTGGCCACCGGGGCACCGTTCCTGGAGGGCCTCGACGACACCATGCTGCGGATCGCGGTCACCGGCGGGCCGATCGGTACGCAGAGCGTGGTGGACCCGAGACTGCGGCTGCTGTGTCGCGGACTGCTCGCCCAGCAGATGGACGAACGGTGGGGCGCCGCCGAGGTCACCCGCTGGCTCGGCGGTGAGTCGCCGGAGGTGCCCGCCGGGTACGCCGCCCCGCCCGGCGCGGCCGAGGCCGAGGTCGAGAACGCCTACACCTTCGCCGATACCGCATACCGGAACCGGACCCTGCTCGCGGCGGCGATGACGGCGGGGTGGGAGCACACCGTACGCCTGCTGTACGGCACCGACCCGGAACCGTTGCGGACCCTGCGCGACTGGCTGCGCCAGTTCCCCGGCGGCGAGCATCCGGACGATCCCGGGGAGCCACCCGACGTACGGCTGCTTCGCCTGCTGCGGTCCATGGCACCGACGCTGCCGCCGATCCATCGCGGGGTGAACATCGCCCGGGGAACCTTGCCCGAACTGGCCCGTGGCGCTGTCGAGAACGACGGCAACCTGCCGGGGATCGTGCGTGACCTGTGGCGGCACCGGCTGCTGCCCCTGCTGGCCACCGCCCCCGCGGCACCGGGCCTGGCCGGCGGCGACGGACTCGACCGGGTGGACCGCGAGTGGCAGCAGCGAGTCGCCCGCTGGTCGCGGATGGCCGCCGGCATCGACGATCCGGGTGCGCGCGCGGTGCTGGAGAGCACCGACCGGGCGGTCCGGGCCCGGTTGACCGCGCGGCGCCGGGCGCTGAGCCTGTCGGCGGTGACCGCGGACGACGTGGCGGTGGCGGAGCTGCGCAGAACCGTACGGTCCGAAGCCCGCCGTTTCCGGCTGTCCTGGTTCACCCGGCTCGCCCAGGACCCGGAGGGCATGTGGCTGGCTCTGCTCCTGCGCGAACACGCCGAGACCCGTGCCGAACAGGAGATGGTCGCGGCTCAGCGCCGGGCGTGGCTGAGCCGTAACCGCCGCTTCCGGGAGTGGTCGCGGCGGCAGAACCGGCCCGTCGCGCTCTCCTGGGCGGTGGCCGGTGTCTTCCTGATGGTCAGCGTGTGCGCGCTGGTGACCGGCATCAGCGACCTGACCGGCATCGCCTCCGACGCCGCTGTCCTGGACGCCTGGGTGGCCACCGCCTTCGCCGCCGTGGCAGCGCTCACCGTGGAGGCGGTGCTGGCGTGGGAGATCGGTGGCCGGTTCCATCCGGCCTACTCGACGCTCGGCACCGCGTTCACCGCACTCGGCCGGGCGGCCCGCTCCCTCGCCGGCCGGGGACTCGCCATGGCGGTGTTCGCGCTGGTGGCGGTGGCGGTCGCGTTGGCCGCCCACCAGCCGGTGGTCAGCCCACTGGCGGCCGCCGCGGGGATCATCGGCTGGGCCGTTCCGCGGTACATGCGCTGGCGCTCCGATCAGGAACGGGAGCGGGGCGAAGCCGACCGTGGGGCGAGTGAGCTGCTCGCGAACCGTACTGCCTGACCCTGTCCGTCAGTCTCCGGTGAGGAGGGACGATGAGTTCTGGTGGGATTGTGATGCTGCCGGTGGCAGTGGTGCTCGCTGCGGGAGCCGCGGTGGTGCTCACGGCGGCCGCGGCCGCGGCCCTGACCGTCTGGGCCGCGAACCGCGCCGCCGAGGCGGCGCTGAACGCGCTGGGCCGGGTCGGTGACGGGTTCGAGGCGGAAGCCACCCGGCAGGAGCAGGCGGCGATCGCGGCGCTGCGCTGGCCGCAGGTCGTGGCCGAGGCGGTGGAGCGGAACGCGCGGATCCGGATGCTGTCCGTACGGGCCGGGCGGGCCGGGGTCACGGTCACGCTGCCGGCACCACTGGATCTGGCAGGCCGTACCGAGCAGGAGGTCGTCGCGTGGCTCACCCAGGCGGACGGCCTGCTGCGCTTCGCCGACGAGGCGCTCACCGCGGGGTGCGCCGCCAAGGAAGGTGAACGGCTCGCCGAGCTGCTGCCGGCCTCGGTGACCCGGCTGCCGGACACCGCGGTCGCGCTCGAGCGGCTCCAGGAGACGCTGCGCAGCAGGCACACCGCGCCGGTGCTGCCGCGTCCGGCGGCGCTGGACGTGAGTGCCGTCCTGCGCACCCTCGACCCGGACGCCAACGAGGAGGACCGGATCGCCGTGCTGCGCGTGGCGGTGCTCGCCGAGCGAGCCGAGCCCCGTGAGGCCCGGATGTACGACCGTCAGCTCCGGCTCGACGTCGCCGCCGCCAACGACCGGGCGGCCGGCCGCCGGCTCGCCGCCACGATGAGCGCCGCCCTGGAGGACCCGATCGTGGCCACCACCCCTCCGCCGGGGCCGTACAGCGGCACCGCGGCCCGGCTCGGCGCGGTGATCGCCGGCGACGCGGAGCTCACCCCGGACCTGCTGACCGAGGCCGCCGGTGCGGTCCGCTGGGCGGAGACCGTGGTGCGGGCGAGCTACCTGCGCGAGACCGTCAGCCAGTGCCTGGCTCAGCAGGGGTACACGGTCGACACCGCACCCGGGGGACTCCGGCTGACCCGCGAGGACTGGTACGAGCATTCCGCCGAGGTCTGGGTCGATCAGGACGGTGTGCTGAACGGCCGGGTCGTCCGGGAGAACGACGTCGACGGCGATCAGGCGGAAGCCGGGGACCGCGCCCGCTGCGACGAATTCAACGACGCGCTCTCCGAGGTGGGTGACCGCCTGCACGCCGAGGTGGCGGTGGATCGGAACCACCGCCCGCAACGGCGGGCCCGGTCCGCTCCGGACACCACTCGTATCCAGACCCAGCGCCGGAGGCAGGCCTGATGACCGCACCGATCCTGCCCGGATTCCCGGCGTTCGCCGAGGAGATGGCCGGTACGCTCGCCGTGCATTCGCAGTTCGTGCTGCACGGCAACCTGCGCGACCTGTTCCTGGTGCAGCCGCCCGGGGCGAAGGCCCGTCCGGTGCCGATGCTGTCGCTGCTGTGGGCCGCACTCGCTCCGCGCGGTTACTCGAGTCTCATCTGCTACGACCCGGTCGACGGCGTCACCGTCCACCCGGATCAGCCGGCCGCCACGGAGGCCGCTCAGCGGCTGCTGGGCCACCGGGTCATCGGCCGTCGTCCCGGACTGAGCCGGCTGCGGTCCCACCTCGCGAAGGTCGTCGGCGCCCCGGAGCAGCCGCCCCTGGAGAGCACCGCCGACACGGCCGTGCGGGCGGAGACCGGGCCGGATCCCCGTCAGCCGTCGCCGGCGCGACGGGCCACCACGGTGAAACCACCGGCCCGGGCCGCGTTCGTCATCGACTACGCGGCCCGGATCACCCGGGTGCCCGGCCAGCTCGACCCGGATGAGCGCGACTTCTTCCTCTACTGCCAGAAACTGGCGTTCACCGCGGTGCCGTTCGAGGCCGGGCCGGTGCCGGGCGAGCGGTTCAACCCGGTGATCTGGCTCGTCGACGGGGAACGCGATCTGCCGGCCTGGTTGACCGCGGGTGTCGACCCGATCCGGACCATCGCCGTCGGCATGCCGACCCTGGGTGATCGGGAGCGTCTCGCCGAGGTGATCACCCCGTCGTTGCCGACGGGCACGGCCACCGGCGCGGACGGGATCCCGGCCGAGTTCGCCAAGCTGACCGAGGGTCTGACCCTGCGGGCGATGGTCGAGGTGGTCCGGCTTGCCCGGGACCGCGACATCCCGGCGGAACGATTGGCCGACGCGGTCCGGGCGTACAAACTCGGCGTCACCGACAACCCGTGGCGCCATGACAGCGTCAAGAAGCACATCACCGAGGGCGAGAGGGTGATCGCCCGGCGGATCGTCGGCCAGGACCGGGCCACCGGCAAGACCCTCGACATCCTCAAGCGCGCCGCGCTGGGTCTCTCCGGCGCCCAGGCGACGAGCACGGTGTCGCGGCCCAAGGGCGTGCTGTTCTTCGCCGGGCCGACCGGTGTCGGCAAGACCGAGATGGCCAAGCAGATCGCCGAGCTGTTGTTCGGTGACGTCGACGCGTACCTGCGTTTCGACATGAGCGAGTTCCAGGCCGACCACGCGGCGGAACGGCTGACCGGTGCGCCGCCGGGTTACGTCGGCTTCGAGGCGGGCGGCGAGCTCACCGGCGCGGTCCGGCGCAATCCGTTCCAGGTGGTGCTCTTCGACGAGATCGAGAAGGCCGGCAAGCCGGTCCTGGACAAGTTCCTGCAGATCCTCGAGGACGGCCGGCTCACCGACGGGCAGGGCATCACCACGCACTTCTCCGAGTGCGTGCTGATCTTCACGTCGAACCTCGGCATCGTCACCACCGACCCGGTGACCGGGGAGCGGCGGCAGCGGGTCCATCCGGGCATGGCGTACCCGGATCTCGAGGCGACCGTGAAGGAGGCCGTGCGCGAGCACTTCACAGTCACGCTGGGCCGTCCCGAGCTGCTCAACCGGCTCGGCGACAACATCGTCGTCTTCGACTTCATCAGCCCGGAAGCGGCCGCCCGGATCTTCGCCCTGCAGTTGTCCAACATCATCCGCGCGGTCGAGCGGGAGCTGCAGCTGTCGCTGAGCCTCACCGCGGAGGCCACTGCGCAGCTGCGCACGTCGTGCACCGCCGATCTCGCCAACGGCGGCCGGGGCATCGGCAACCGGCTCGAGAGTAATCTGATCAACCCACTCGCCCGTACGCTGTTCGAGCTGGACGCGCCGCCCGGCTCCTCGGTGGAGATCACGGCGGTGCACCCGGGCAGCGACGCCGCGGCACCGTCGGTGCGGGCGAACGTGGTGCCGCCGGGGTGGTCGCGGTGAGCCAGGTGTGCCCGCGGTGCGGCCTGGAGCCCCTCTACGACGACACCGAGGCGGTGTGTCCAATACACATCCTCGCCCTGGAACCGTACGTGGCGGCGCGCGCTGATGCCGGCCGCCCGCCCGAGCCGGATCTGGCGGAGCCGGAGCCGGAGCCGGAAGACACTGCGCTGAGCTGCTGGAACTGCGGCACCGAGGTGCCGCATCCCAGCAACGTGGAGTGCCTCGAGCCGGCGTGCCGCCGACCCCTGACCCCGCCGGCACTGGTCATCCGGTTCGCGGACGGTCAGGTCGAGGTCGCCCGGGGTACGCGCGCCGAGCTCGGCCGCTCCGGCCGGTACGTCGGCCTGTTCCGTGCGTACCCCAACGTCTCCCGGCGTCATGCCGTCGTCGGCGCCGACCCCGACGGCCGCGCCTGGATCGAGCCGGTACCCACCCCGAACGGCACCTTCCTCGACGGCAGCGAACTCCCGGCCTCCGAACGCACGCCGCTGCGGTCCAACACCCGGGTCCGGTTCGCGCTGCACGCCGAGGGCACCGTGACCGTCCACTCCCGGAGGGGCGACTGATGTCCCTGCTCCAGCGCATGCTTGCGCGGTGGTGGTCGCTGTGGGCGATCGCCCGCGGGGTCGACGTGACGCGGCTCGCCCCGCTGCCGCCACCCAAGGTCGACCCGGGGCTGCCGGCGGACGAACTGATCGCCGAGGCCGACGCCCGCGGGGTTCGGGACGCGCAGGCGTCGATGTACAGCGCGTGGTCGTTCGGCGGCCCCGGCGAGGAACGGGCGGAGAAACACGATCCCGTGTACGTACGCCAGCTGCGCGACCGTCGCGAGGCGGCGATCGAGTCGCTCCGCGCCGCCCAGAACGAGACCCACGACCGGATCGCGCAAGCCCGTGAGCGGCGTGACGAGTTCCAGAACCAGATGGACGACGCCCGGACCCGGATGTCCGGGCTGGCGGTCCGGGACGCGCTCGCCGAGGCCCGGGCCCTCGCCGACCACGACGACGTTCTCGACCCGGTCGAGCAGCCGGACGACGGCGACCGTACGCCCTGGGAGGGCGAGAGCACACCGCTGCGCCTGTCCTGGCGCCTGCTGATCCTGGTGGTGCTGACGGCAGCCCAGGCGATCGTGCAGTACGCCGTCTTCGTCGAGGTTCTCGGCAGCACCCCGGACCGGAACGGCCTGATCCGCTGGATGACCGTGCTCACCTCCGCCGTGGTCGTCCTCGGACCGTTCCTCTCCGGGACCCTGCTGCGCAGCCGAGGCGCCACCGGTGGCGAGCGGCGCGGCTGGTACGCGGCCGCGGTCCTCGTCGCCAGCTGGCTCGTCGTGATCGTCGTGTTCGGCCTGGTCCGCGGCCAGGTGCTGCAGGACGGCGCGGGCCGGCCCGGGCAAGCGCACGTCACCCCGCTCACCGTCGTCCTGATGTTCGTGGCGCTGATGCTGGTGGTCGGTGCGATGGCGTTCATGCTCGGGCTGGCCAGGCGACATCCCTTCCAGGAGGCGTACGTCCGCAGCCGTACCCGCCGTGACAGGTTCGAGCTGATCATGCGCACGATCGCGACCCGGCTGAATCCGGCCTGGGTGGAGCAGCCGGACGGCTCGCAGGAGCGCGCGATCCGCGAGGCGTACGCCGCGGCCGAGGAGGCGTACTTCGCGGCGCTCGCGCGTACCGTCGGCGATCCGGTCTTCACCGAGGCCGTCCAACATCGCCGGGGCCTGCGGACCCGGCCGTGACCGGCCCGGTGCTGCGGGTCAGCCGCAGCCACTTCCCGGTCACCGCGCTGGGACCCGGCACCCGCCTGGGCATCTGGCTGCAGGGTTGCCCGCTGGCCTGCCCGGGCTGCATGTCCCTGGACACCTGGGACCCGGCCGGCGGCCACGCGGTCCCCGTGGACGAGTTGGCCGCACGGTGGCGCGACGCCGCCCGCCGCGGTGCCACCGGGCTGACCGTCAGCGGTGGCGAGCCGCTGACCCAGCCCGAACCGCTCGTCGCGCTGCTCGACGCCGTGCACCGCTCCCGCGGCGAGACGCCGATCGAGCCGGACATCCTGATGTTCACCGGTTACTCACCGGAGGAACTCGACGATCGGCAGCGGGAGGCCGCCTCGTACGCGGACGTCCTGATCACCGGCCGGTACGAGGCCGCTCGCCCGACCCGGCTCGCCTGGCGCGGCTCGGCGAACCAGCGCATGGTCGTCCAGTCCGATCTCGGGCGCCGCCGCTACGCGCCCTACCTCGACCTGGAGCCGGAACGACCCGCGCTGCAGGTGATGGCCGACGGCGACGGGGTCTGGATCGTCGGGGTGCCGCTGCGGGGCACCCTTCCGCGGCTGGAGCGGGAGCTGCGTCATCACGGGCTGGACCCGGAAGCGGTCACCTGGCGGCCTGTCCGTCAGTACAGGGCGACCCGAAAAGGATCGGGCCGTGAGGACGGAGAGACTCCATGACCACAGTGAACTTCCGCAACGCCCTGACCGACAGCTACCAGCAGGTCGAGGTCCAGCCCGGGCAGACCGTGCAGCAGGCGGTGGAGGCCAGTGGGCTCATCGCGGCCGGCAACCGGTTCAGCGTCCGGGACAAGGACGGCCAGGTCGTCGACAACCGCGACGCCACCGAGTTCGCCGGCCGTACCCTCTCGGTCGGGCTCCAGGGCGACGACGTCGTCGGCGGCTGATCGGCGTGGAGCGGTACATGCGGCAGCAGGGGCTCGTCGTCCAGGACGTGCTCGCCGATGCGGAGATAGCCGTGACCGGCACCGGGCCGGCTGTCACGTACCTCCTGCAGTGCCTGGCGATGCTCGGCACGGCCACCCGGCACGGCCGCCTGCACCTGCGGGTGACCGACCGGAAGGCGACGCACGACGACCTGGCGGGACAGTTCCTCCTGCGGCCTGAGGACCTGGACGAGCCGCTCGGTGCGGCCCTCGTGCGCCGGGTCGGCGACATCGACCCGGCGGTGAACATCTCGGTGGATCACGCCGTACCGCCCGGTGTCCTGACCGTGGCCGTGCCCGCGGCGGGGGAGCCGAGCGGGAATGCCGACATCTGGGGCCGAGTCGGTGCGAGCACCGTCGAGATCGGGCCCGGGCCAGTTCCCGCGGCGGGTGAACCGGCGCCGGCCAACGCGCTGACTCCGGCGCTGGCCTGTGTCTGCGGCGGACTGCTGGCGCAGGCCGTCCTCAACCGGCTGGGTGCGCTGATCACCGGCCCCGCCGTGCTGTCGGGCTGGATCGAGGAGCGGCTCTGGCTGCGTCATCCCGGTATCGGACGCGACGCGCGGGCCACTCGTCTGGAAGCGCCCGTCCTGAGTGGTGTCCTGGCCGCTCCGGACTTCCGGATCCTGCACGACGGCGAGCCGGTGGAGACCCGGATCACCACGGTCGTCGACGACGACAACGTGGTGGTCAGCCTGCCGCGCCGCCCGGCGCCGGCCGGCACCGCCACCACCGTCCGGCCGATCCGGCGGATCGGTGCACCGGTGCGCCCGCTGACATGGACGCCGTTCGCCGCGTCCGGCGCCGCCGTGCCGGACCGGATGCCCGCGTCCCGGGTGGTGATGTGCGGTGCCGGTGCGCTCGGCGGCTGGGCCGGGGCGGTCCTGGCCGCTACCCCGGCCGACGGGCTCGACCTGTGCGTCGTCGACATGGACGGTGAGGTCGAACGGCACAACCTCAACCGCCAGGTGCTCTACACCGGCGCGGACATCGGGCGGCCCAAGGCTCATCGGGCCGTCGAACGGCTGGCCGAGATCAATCCGTCGGCCGAGCTGCGCGGGATCCAGACGGTGATCGACGTGCACAGCCGGGACCAGCTGCTCGGCGACGAGGTGATGCTCGGCGACGACCCGGCGGTGGCCGCGCAGCGTGCCCGGATCGACGAGCTCGGCGCGGCGCTGAGGGCTGCCGACGCGGTGCTCTCCTGTCCCGACAACCAGCGCACCCGCTGGGTGCTCAACCACCTCACCGAACGGCTCGGCATTCCGCTGGTGAACGGTGCGGTGGACGGCTTCGTCGGCCGGGTGCACGTGTGCGATCCCGGTGACTCCGGCCGCTGCCTGGTCTGCTGGCTGGGCCGGGCGGTCGCCCGGGATCCGAAGCGGCAGTCGTGCACCGACACCACCGGCCCGGCGCCGGTCCCGTCGATCGTGACCAGCGCAGCGATCGTCGGCGGAGTGCAGGCGGCGACGCTGATCGCCGAGCTGACCGGCAACGCCGCGGCCGTCGCGCGTTTCCACGCATTCGACGGCGCCGAGGGTGACCTGACCGGTTACCGCGCCGCGGGCCGGGATGCCGCCGAATGCCCCGCTCACCTGTTCCTGGACACGACCGCCGAGGAGCCGAGATGACCATCCTGCAAGGCAGCGACGACTTCCGCCGGGCCACCGGCATGTTCCCCAGCCTGGTTCCGCTCGCGACGGCGGGCAACGAGATCACCGCCATCGCGGTGACCATCGGCGGCATCTCCGGAGGGACGAAGCACGACCGAGCTCCGGTCAACTACCGGATCCTGGCCTCGGTCCGCGGCCTGGCGACCGAGCTGCCCGAGATCTGGATCGCGCTGCCCGAGAACCGGCAGATCCGGCACATGAACGTCTTCCCGCCCAGCGCGGTCTGCCCGTTCACCGGCGGCCGGCTGCCGACCCTCTGCTGGGGCAGCACCGGCGTCGCGTGGCGCAACACCCCCGCCCCGCATCGGCGACTGGCGAACCTGCTGGAAGCGGTCCGCCAGGTTCTCGCGGACGCCAATCCGAACAGCCGGGCCCGATGAGATGGGAGTCACCGATGCGGCGGTGCAGCGGCTCGCCGCGGGCGGGTTTCCCGACATCGGGGTGATCGCCCGTGGCGTCACCCCGCCGCCGCAGCGGTACGGCCGGGCCCCGGCAGAGCCGCCCGGACCGGTGAGGGCGGTACGCCTGACCCTCACCGGCATCCGGGGCGGACGTGGCCCGGACCGGCTGGACCGGTGCTCGTACCTGCTCATCCTCGACGTCACGAACCTGGCCGGGGACATCCCGCCCACCTGGGTGCGCTCCCCGGCCGACCGTGACATCCGGCACGTCAACATCTGGCCGGGCACTCAGAGCCACTGTCCGTGGGCCGGCGGCGGACTGCCCAGCCTGTGCTGGCACACCTTCTCGTCGGGGTGGCTGCAGGCGCCGCCGTCACACCGGACGCTCGGCAACGCCCTGGAGTACGCCAAGCAACTCCTCAATACGGAGAACCATGTCAGTCCAGCCCGATAGCCACGCCTGGCCGCGAGCGGTCGGCATCCTCGTCTGGTCCGTCTACTTCCTCGCACTCGCCGCAACGTTCCTGGTCGCCGGCTACCGCGGCGACCGGGGCACCCAGCAGGCCGCAGCCTGGGGCCTGGCCGCCGCCGTGGCCGTCGTCGTCATCGGTCTGCCGGCGCTGACGGCGACCTGGACCCAGGTGGACCCGGCCGGGTTGCGGCTGGCGTACCTGCTGGTCCTGCTCGGCTCCACCCTGCTGATCATCATGTCGATGAGTCTCACCATGGCCCGGCACCCGGCCGGCGCCTGGGTGCTGGTGCCACCGCTCGTCGCGAGCCCGGTGGCCGGGTGGCTCATGAACCGCGCCGGGTCACGGCCGCGCCGGCGACGCTGGGGCAGGGTGAAGGAACGCCTGCGGCGCAGGCCGCCGGCTCTGCTGAGCACGGGCTGGGAACACCGGCTCGAGCGCAGCGGTCTCGCGGTGGCGCTGGAAGCCGGTTTCTGGGCGGACGCCCGCAGGAACCTCGACCCCGAGTCTCACGAACAGGGCGGTGTCGCGCTGATCGCGCGAGCCGGGACGACCATGCTGGTGCTCGGCGCCGTCTTCCCGCCGCAGCGCCGCGCCAATGCCGTGGCCTGCGAGTTCCCGGCCGCCGAGGTGGACCGGGTACGCCAGGCGATCAACACGGTCGGTCCGGACATCGGCGTCGTCCGCGGAACGATCAAGGTGACCTGGGTGCACACCCACCCCCGGCTGGGAGTGTTCCTGTCCGGCACCGATGTGGCCACGTCGCAGATGTGGCGTGGTCTCGACCCCGACTTCACCCCGATCGTCATCGACATCAGCCGGGACGCGCTGCCCGAGGCGATCGGCGTGTTCGACGGCGACGGCCGGCAGATCCAGCCGATGAGCACCGCACCCGGGATGATCCATCCCGGGGCCGCGGCGCGGCTGCGGGCGGCACTCGCCGCGGCGTACGACGACGCGGGTACCGCCGCGCCGGTGATCCTGCTCGGCGACATCGCGGAGCCGGCCCGCGGGAGGTCCCATGTCCACCGTCGTTGAGCGCTACCACGTCAAATTCGCTCCCGGACTGGCGCGGATCCTGATCGAGTTCCTCCGTCAGCCGGAGCCGGTGGAGCGGGGCGGGGTGCTGCTCGGCCGCCGCGGCGGTGCCAAGATCCACGTGGCGCTCGCGGTCTTCCCGCCCCAACTTGCCCACGCGGCCGGTCACTGCGCGTTCGACGTCTCCTCGATCGAGTACCTGCGGAACGCGACGAGCACCTTCGACGGCGACGAGATGCGGCCGGTCGAGAAGATCGTCGGCTGGGTACACACCCACCCGCGACACGGGCTCTTCCTCTCCGGGACCGACGTGACCACCTTCGCCACCTGGACCCAGCTGGATCCGGCGGCGGTGGCGGTGGTGATCGACCCGTACCTGCCGGACCCCGACCTCGACCGGATCGGGTGGTGGGCCGCCCCGGACGAGGACGAGGCGGCAGTGGAAGGCCCGCGGATGACCGGTCGTCGTCCGGTCGCCGAGGCTTCCCCGGCCGACCCCGACACCCTCAGCTGGGAAGGCTCGGCCCGGCTCGCCGCCGCCGTCGTCGAGGAGGGCAACGGCGGACGCTGGGAGCTGGTCAGCGCCTCCGGTGTGCACACCGTCTTCCCCAGCCCCCAGATCGCCACGGAGGAATCGGAGGAATCAGCATGACCGCCGCCACTGTGCAGAGTGCCGGGACCGACACCATCTACGGCAGCTGTTTCGCGAGCATCCCCGGCCTGGCGGCGGGCAGCCCGCTGCGGATCGAGTCGCGGAACGCCGCGATCTTCTGCCGGGCCGCGTGGGACCTCAACAACCGGCTCACCCAGCCGGACCGGGTGATGCTGGACCGTTGGCAGTACGCCGCCCTGGGCATCGCGGACGGCGACCGGGTCGAGGTGGACCGGATCGACACGGCCCAGGTGGCGGTGGCCGATTCCGTCGAGCTGGAGCTCGCCAGCTGGACCGGGCCCAGCCTGGACGAGCGGGCCGGGCTCACCGAGTTCCTCCGCAACGGGCACTACCTGCTCCATCCCGGGCTGCGGTTCGTCTATCACCCGCTGGGCACCGAAAGCAGCGGGGAATTCGTGGTTCTGGCGGTACGGGCCGGTGGCGTACCGGTCGATGTGGCGTCGATCGGTGACGGCCTGGCGATCTCGGTGCGCCGCCCGGCCGGGTCGGCCCCGCACGCCCCGGGCTACGGCGACATCGGCGGCCATGAGCACGTCATCGCCCTGCTGCGCCGCGAGGTCGAACTGCCGCTGCGCCGGCCCGCCGATCTGACCGCCATCGGGGTCAACGCGCCCTCCGGCGTGCTGATCTACGGTCCGCCCGGCACCGGCAAGACGCTGCTCGCCCGTGCGGTCGCCGCCAACAGCGGTGCCCGGGTCACCCTGCTGAGCGGTCCGGCGCTGGCCGCGCAGCAACCGCCCGAGGCGGAGGCCGCGCTGCGGTCGGCGTTCGCGGCCGAGACCGGCCCGGCACACCTGGTCATCCTCGACGACATCGACTGGATCGCCGGTGACCGGTCGGCTCCCGGCCCGCAGTCACCGCTGCTCAGCGTGTTGCTGCAGCTGCTCGACGCGCCGAACCGGCCGGTGGTGATCGCGACGACCACCCGCCGGGACCACATCGATCCGGGCATCCGACGACTCGGCCGGATCGGGCATCAAGTCCCGGTGGCCGCGCCGAGCGAGGAGGAACGGCGGGCCGTGCTGACCGTGCACACCCGGTATCTGGCGCTCTCCTGCGGGGAGCCGGAGCGCACTGAGCTGATCACCGGGCTGGCTCGTCGTACCGCCGGTTTCGTCGGTGCGGACCTGGCGGCCCTCTGCGACGAGGCCGGGCGGGTCGCGCTGCGCCGGGTCTTCCCCGCCGAGGAACTGGAGTCCGAGCGGCCGGTCGCCCGGGCAGCCCTGCAGATCCAGCCGGACGACTGGGAGGAGGCGCTGACCCTGGTGTCGCCGTCGGCGATCGGCAGCGTGGTCTCCGAGGTCCCGGCCACCACGTTCGCGGACATCGCCGGGCTCGGCTCGATAGCCACCGAGCTGACCGAGCGGCTGATCCTGCCACTGTCCCGGCCGCAGGTCTTCGCGGAAGCGGGGCTCCGGATGGAGCGCGGGGTCCTGCTGTACGGCCCGCCCGGAACCGGCAAGACACTGCTGGCCCGGGCCGTGGCCCACGAGTGCGGAGCGCGGGTCATCGCGGTCCGCGGCCCGGAGTTGCTCACCAAGTGGTTCGGTGAGTCCGAGCAGGCCGTCCGTGACCTCTTCGAGCGGGCCCGCTCGGTGGCGCCGTGCGTGGTCTTCTTCGACGAGATCGAGGCGGTGGCCCGCCGGCGCGGGGGTACAGCCGACTCGGGAGCCGCCGACCGGGTGGTGAACCAGTTGCTCGCCGAGATGGACGGGCTCGTCGACCTCGGCCAGGTCTCGATAATCGGGGCGACCAACAACCCGGACGCCATCGACCCGGCCATCCTGCGACCCGGCCGCCTCGGCCTGCACATCGAGGTGCCACTGCCCGACCACGCGGGCCGCACCGAGCTGTTCGCGATGTACCTGCGCACGGAGGTACTGGCCGACCGGTACGAGTATTACGCGTCGATGACCGACGGCTGCTCCGCCGCGGAGGTGGCGATGATCGGAAGGGAGGCGCGCCTAGGAGCGTTGCGGCGTGTCGGTTTCGCCCACGCGGAGCCGATCGCCGACGAGGACGTCCTCGCCGGGATCCGCCGGCGGGTGCCGGGCGGTCCATGAGAACCCTGAAGTGTCGGTGCGCTGGACGGCGGTCAACGCCCCCGCTGCTGGACCAGAGGCGACGACTCTAATCCTGGCTTCAGGTTCGGCGGGGAGAATGAGCGGCAAAAGCATCGACGGGAAGGGGGCGGGCCGCCGTGCGGATCCTGATCGCGGATGATGACGCGGCCATCCGTGAGTCGCTCGAGCGAGTGCTTCAGGTCGAGGGTTACGACACCAGCACCGTCGCCAACGGTCTCGCCGTGCTCGACGGGGTCGATGGGGTGGGCGGTGACACGCTGGATCTGCTGATCCTCGACGTGATGATGCCCCGCCTCGGCGGGTTGGAGACCTGCCGGCGTTTGCGGGCCGCGGGCCGGGATCTGCCGGTGCTGATGCTGACCGCCCGTGATCAGGTCTCCGACCGGGTCACGGGGCTGGACGCGGGCGCCGACGACTATCTGCCCAAGCCGTTCGCCACCGAGGAGTTGCTGGCCCGGGTCCGGGCCCTGCTGCGCCGGCGCACGAGCCCCGACGGGGAGTCGCAGATCCTGTCGTACGCCGACGTCCGGCTCGATCCCGACAGGTTCGAGGCGTGGCGTGGCGGGCGGCCGCTGCGCCTGACCCGGACCGAGTTCTCCCTCCTGCAGGTTCTCCTGCGCAACGCGACCCGGGTCTTGACGCGTGACGCGCTGTTCGAGGCGATCTGGGGTTTCGACATGAGCACCACCGCCAACAACCTCCAGGTGTACGTGAGCTACCTGCGCCGCAAGATGGAGGCCGAGGGCGAGCCGCGATTGATCTACACGCTGCGCGGCCTGGGATACACGTTGCGGGAGACTCCTCCGTGAGCGGGCACGCCCTCCGGGACCCGCGCCGCTTGACCCGATGGTGGCGCCGGCGGTCCCTGCGGACCCGGATGACGGTGATCGCGGCGACGGCCATCGCGGTCAGCGTGTTCGCGGCCTTCCAGGTGGCCAGCGAGCTACTGGACCGGGAGCTGCGGAACACCGCCGAGAATCAGCTGCGCGCCGACTCCCGCGTCCTGGCGGCGAACGCGGAGCGCGCCGGTCTGGCGCGGGTTCAGCTTCCGCCGTACCCGGGATCCGGCCGGCTTTTGCGAATCATCCTGCCCGACGCCTCGACCCGGACGCCGGCCGGCCAACCCGAGCTGCCCCCGGTCAGTGAGCACGCCGGACGCGTGGCGCGTGGCGCGTCAGCCGACCTGATGGAGTCGAAGGACAGCGACGACGACGGCTACCGCATCTACACGCTGCGGGCGGGCGACGGCGCGGTGCAGGTGGCCCATCTCGCCGACGACAGCCCGATCAACCGGTTCGGGTTCGGCATGCTGCTGATCGGGCTGCTCTGCGTGCTCGGCGGCGCCCTTGTCGGGCGGACCGTGGCACGGACCGGACTGGCGCCGATGGACCGGCTGACCGCCGCCGCGGTACGTGTCGCGAACACTCAGGATCTCGACGCCGACATCCCGGACGAGGGTGGTGGGGAGATCCGGCGGCTGATCCAGGCGATCAACGACATGCTCGCCGCGCTCCGGGATTCCCGGCGGGCCCAGCGGCTGCTCGCCGAGGACGCCGCCCACGAACTCAAGACCCCGCTCACCAGCCTGCGCCTCAACATCGAGCTGCTGGTACGCCTCGACCGGCGCGGCACTCTCGACACCGCCCTCTCGGCGGAGAGCCGGACCCGGCTGCTCAACGATCTCGGCGCCCAGGTGGCCGAGTTGAGCACCCTCGCCGCCGAACTGACCGACCTGGCGCGCGGTGACACAAGCGACGAGAGCACCGAGCTGGTGGACCTCGCCGACGTGGTGGTGGCCGCCGCGACCCAGGCGCGTTCCCGCGTGCCCGACCTCGAGGTCGCGCTCGACGTGACCTCCGTGTGGGTGAGCGGGCGTCCCGCCGCCCTCCAGCGAGCGGTCCTCAACCTCGTCGACAACGCCGGCAAGTGGTCCCCCGCGGACCAGCCGGTCCAGGTCCGGCTCGGTGCCGAGGGCGCGTCGGTGGTGCTCGAGGTCGACGACGCCGGGCCGGGCATCGACGCCGCCGACGTACCGCGGGTGTTCGACCGGTTCTACCGTGCCGACAGCGCCCGGGCGTTGCCGGGATCCGGTCTCGGGCTGTCGATCGTGCAGCGGGTCGTTCATGCCCACGGCGGCCGGGCCACCGTCGCCCGCTCCGCACGCGGTGGCGCTCTGCTCCGGGTCGAACTCCCGGCCGCGGTGTCGACCCCTGCGAGGCTCCCCGCAGGGGAGGACACCGCGATGCGCTGACCCGCTCACCGCTGCAGGGCGAGCTCCTCGTCGTCGGCGAGCGGCTGTCGCCGGTTCGGCGGCTCCGCGTCCGGGCGGGACAGCCGGCTCGGCCACCAGATCCGCCGGCCGATCAGCAGGGTGAGGGCGGGCACCAGGACCGACCGCACCAGCAGGGCGTCGAGCAGCACGCCGAAGGCGACCAGGAACCCGACCTCGATCAGCATCACCAGCGGAAGTGTGGTGAGGACCGCGAACGTGGCGGCCAGGACCACGCCGGCCGAGGTGATGACGCCGCCGGTGGCGGAGAGGGCCTTGAGCATGCCCCGTCCGGTGCCGAGACGCACGGTCTCCTCCCGCGCCCGGCTGGCCAGGAAGATGTTGTAGTCGACGCCGAGCGCCACCAGGAACAGGAATGCCAGCAGCGGGACCGCATAGTCGATGCCCTTGAACCCGAGGATCGTGTCGAAGATGAACACGCTGCCGCCGAAGGCCGCGGCGAAGGAGACGATCACGGTGGCCATCAGGACCAGCGGGGCCACGATCGCGCGCAGCAGCAGCCCGAGGACGATCAGGACGACGACGAGCACCAGCGGGATCACCAGCTTCTCGTCGCGGCCGGTGGTGACCTCGGTGTCGAGGTTCTCCGCGCTCGGCCCGCCGACGATCGCCTGCGCCCCGGTCACCGCGTGCACGGCGGTGCGTACCCGCTTGATCGTTTCGTACTCCGCTACGGTGTCCGGCGCGTCCGTCGGGAACACGGAGATGTCGGTCCAGCCACCGACGGTCTGACCCGGGATGGCAACGGCCACACCCGGGGTGCCCTTGACGATGTCGAGCACCCGCTCCTGGTACGCCGGCCGCGTGAAGACCGTCATCGGCTGTCCGCCGAGCTCCGGGAAGTGCTGGCGGAGAACGGTGAAGCCGGTGACCGATTCCGGCGCGGACAGGAACTGGTCCTGCTCCCGCAGGGCGCCGGTGTTACCCGTCAGACCGATGGCGAGCACGCCGAGGACTCCGAGCGAGCCGAGCGTCGCCACCCACCGGCGGCGGCTGATGGCGGTGCCGAGCCGTCCCCACAGCCCCGGCTTCTCCGCCGCGGCCGTACTGAACCGGGGGATGGCCGGCCAGAAGATCCGCCTGCCGAGCACCACGAGCACCGCCGGGAACAGGGTCAGCATGGCCAGCAGCGCGCACAGGATGCCGGCCGCACCGATGGGACCCAGCCCGCTGGTGCTGTTCAGGTCCGCGACCAGCAGGCAGAGCAGGCCGGCGGCGACGGTGGCCGCGGACGCGACGATCGCCGGCGCCGCGCCGCGGAGCGCGTGGACCATCGCGACCCGGACGTTCTCGTGGTGGTGCAGGGTCTCCCGATATCGAGCGATGAGCAGCAGCGCGTAGTCCGTGCCGACGCCGAACACCAGGATCGTCAGCAGCGCCGAGTTCTGGTCGTTGACCACGATGCCGAAGCCCTTGACGAGCAGGTAGACGGTCGCCATCGCCGTCAGTGCGGCCGCGCCGACGACCACGAGCGGGATGAACCACAGCACCGGGCTGCGGTAGGTGAGGATGAGCAGGACGGTGACGACGATGACGGTGGTGAGGAAGACCTGCAGGTCGATGCCGTCGAAGACGGCGTCCATGTCGCCGTCGACCGCGGCCGGGCCGGTCACCTCGAGTTCCAGACCGGCGGGACGGTCTTTCGCGGCGTCACGCAACGGGCCGACGATGGCCTCCGGTCCGCCGTAGGTCGTGCTCACGTCGAGGGTGAACATCATCGCCTCGCCGTCGGTGGAGAGTCTCGTCGGCGGACCGTCGTCGTCCTCGGCGGCCACCGCCCTCGGCGGGTACCGCTTGGCGAGGGTGTCGTAGTGGCGCCCGACCGCCGTGCGGTCGGCACCGGTCATGCCGCCGGCGCGGTGGTACACGAAGACGAAGGTGTTGTCCTCGCCGCCGGGGAGACTGTCCTCCAGGACCGCCACCTTGGTGGACTCGGCACTGGCCGGCAGGGTGTCCACGGCTCGGTCGGTGGTGACCGAGCTCAACTTTCCGCTCAGCGGCACCATGACCGCCGCCAGCGCCACCCATAGGCCGATCACCAGCCACGGCACCCATCGGCCTGCCAGCCGACCGGGCGGCGCTTGCCTGGACGGCGCTGCGTCGAATTCCATCAATTGCCTCCTGCGTACGGGTTACGTCGCTGATCTGAGGCCGACTTCGTACCGAGCGAATCTGAGACGACCGTTAAGACGGTGCTCAGCCCGGGTGTTCTGCAGCCGGCGCGCCCAGCCGCGTACACGTGGAGTTGCGAGCCCGGCTCCCGGCCACGGTTTGGTGCGGGTGCCGAACGGCGCTCCGGAGAGTGGTACCGCGGTACCGCACCCCTCACGAGAATGACGACCGCAGTACGACGAGACGGGACGGAATCGGACCTAGCTTTCGAGGCATGACGAAACCTGACAGCCCACGGTGGAAACTAGGGGCGGGCGCCATGGTGCTGGTGACGGCGTTCACTGCCGCCGCCTGCGGGTCGGACACCGACAACAGTGCGGCGCCCGCCGCGACCGGCCCGCACAGCGCGCACGCGGGCAGGCCGTCGGCTCCACCACAGCCGCTGCGCGCCGGCGAGCGGTTCGCCGACCTGAGGATGGCCGAGGCCTACACGCCCGCGCCGCCGGCGGGCGGCGGCTCGGACGAATACCGGTGCCAGGTGATCGATCCGGGCCTGACCAGGACGGCGTTCCTGACCGGGACCCAATTCGCACCGGAGAACGTCGCCATCGCGCACCACGCCATCGTGTACGCGGTGCCGCCCGGCGGCGCTGCCGCGGTGCGCAGGCAGGACGCGAAGGCCCCCGGTCTCGGGTGGCAGTGTTTCGGCGGGACCGGCGTGCCCGGCGCCGAGGTCGAAGAGGGCGACGCGGCGTGGGTGGACACCTGGGCGCCGGGCGCCACGGAGACGCTGCTCGACCAGGACGCGGGTTACAAGCTGGAGCCGGGCAGCCTGCTCGTCCTTCAGATCCATTACAACCTGCTCGCGACCGACGGCAAGCCGACCGGTTCGGACCGCTCGGCGGTGCGGCTGCGGCTGACGGACGGCACGCCGCAGACCCGGGAACTCGAGACGTGGTCGGTCGACGCTCCGACCGATCTGCCCTGCGCCGCCGACGAGTCGGGTCCGCTCTGTGACCGGGCGGCCTCGATCGCCGACGTGACGAAGCGGTTCGGGCCGGAGGTCGGCGAAATGGCGGACCGGCAGGTGGAGGAGTGCGGCCGCGGCGTGCCGAAGCCCGGTGACACCCAGACCTGCGACCACGAGGTGGAGGCGCCGATGACGCTGTTCGCCGGTTTCGGTCACATGCACATGCTGGGGCGGGCCTTGAAGGTCGAGCTCAACCCGGGCACGCCGAATGCCGAGGTCGTCCTGGACGTGCCGCAGTTCGACTTCGACAACCAGCGGCTCATGAAGCTGCCGTCGCCCGTGGATGTCGGTCCGGGGGACACCCTGCGGGTGACGTGTACGCACGACGCGGGGCTGCGCAGACAGGTGCCGCAGCTGAAGAAGCTGCCGCCTCGCTACGTGGTGTGGGGCGACGGCACCAGCGACGAGATGTGTACGGGCATCATGACGGTCTCCCGCCGCAAGTCCTGAGCAAGTGCCGGACGTGTGTGAGCTCCCTGAGCCCGGCGAGCCGGAAACAGCTTCAGGGGCGGGGTCAGAACCGGTCAGCCGTACTTCAGTCACGGAATCGCGTTGCCGAAGGGTGCGTGAGATACGGCTCCGGACGTTGTCTGGTCACTTTGCTGGCAGCCTCCGATGGGGGTGTGGCCGGGGTGCCTTACCGGCGGTTTCGGCGGATGCTGCGGAGAGTGGTTCGGTGTGCTGTTGTCGTCGCTTCGGGGTTGCCGTGTCGTCGGGGTCGCACGGTGGCGTTGTCGGTGTGCTCGTGACGCTGTGGCAGCGGCGGTGGAATCACACGCCGGCGATGTGTGGTCGTTGATTGTCGTCCTGGCGACTACCGGATCGCACGCTGGCGTTGTGTGTGCGCCGACCGTCGCGGGGCCCCGCGGGTGAGCGGCTCGCCGGGCGGGCGAGCCGTTCTGAGCCGGCTGACCACCGCGCGAATCCGTGACCCACATTCCGCTGACCGGGCACGCGCCCTGACCGCAGAGCTTCTGGACCGGCCTGTCCCCAGCGCAGACTGCCAGACCCGACTACGAAAGGTGGCTAAGCCGGCCGGGTGAGTCTCAGGTCGTAGGCGAGGATGACGGCCTGGATCCGGTCCCGCGCGCCGATCTTGGCGAGGACCCGCCCGACGTGGGTCTTCACCGTCGACTCCGACAGCGTGAACCGCTGCGCGATCTCGCCGTTGGTGAGGCCATGGCCGATGGCGACCAGGACCTCACGCTCACGGCCGGTCAGGAAGTTCAGCCGGGGATCCTTTCGCACGGGGCCGCAAAGGTCATCGTCGAGCCGGTCGGCGAACGCGTCGAGCAGCCGCCGGGTCAGCGCCGGCGCGATCACCGCGTCCCCGGCGGCGACGGCCCGGATACCGGCGAGCAACTCCTCCGGGCGGATGTCCTTGAGCAGGAAACCGCTGGCCCCGGCCCGCAGCGCGGCGAACGCGTACCGTTCCACGTCGAACGTCGTCAGCACCAGGATCCGCGAACGTCCACCGGCTGCGACGATGCGCCGGGTGGCCTCGATTCCGTCGACGCCCGGCATGCGGATGTCCATCAGCACCACGTCGGGACGCAGCTCGGTGATGCGCCGGACGGCCTCGGCGCCGTTCTCGGCCTCGCCGACGATCTCGGTGTCGGGCGTGCTCTCCAGCAGCATGCGGAACCCGAAGCGCTGCAGCGGCTGGGCGTCCACCACGAGCACAGAGATCATGAATGGTTCCGCCTTTCACGGTCGGATGTACGGTCCGGTCGCCGTCCGGCGAGCGGACGGCGCCGACCGTGCCGCCGTAGAGCGCGGCGCGTCCGGCGGTGCCGGCGGGGCCGAGACCCGCGTCGCCCGGCGATGCCCATTTCATACCGAGCGAACCTGAAACGACCGTTAGAACGGCGATCACCGAACGAGACAGGACGTAGTGACCAGATCGTCCGGCCAAGTCATGGTTCATCCAGGCTCGCCGCAGATCCACAATGCCCCCATGTGCTGTGGCCATCGCGTAGCCTGCCCGTTGATCGGGGGAGGGTGGAGTTTGTTCGCGCTCGTTTTCGACGCGGTGCGGGCGCGAACCGCGCAGGTGCTGGCGATCTTTGTGCTGACCGCGCTGGCCGCCGCCGTCGCCGCCGCCGGTCCCTGGTATGCCTACGCGTCCGCGACCCGCGCCGCCGAGGCGCAGCTGAGCGCCGCATCGGCGGCCCAGCGCAACATCTCGATCCAGACCGAGACCAATACCCAAGGTGACGCGGCCGACGCGCTCCGCCGGTTCGCCGACATCGCCGCCGGTGGGCTGCCCAGGTCCCTGGACCAGCCGGTGCGCGGGATCCGGCTGCGGGTGAGTGTCACCCGGCCCGGCGGAGACGCGAACATGGCGGTCGCCTACCGGGACGACCTCTGTCAGCACGTCCGCCTCGACGGGCCCTGTCCGTCCGCCCCCCTCCAGATCGCGGTCAGCAACGCCACCGCCCAGAACCTGGGGCTGGAGACCGGTGACAAGCTGACCCTGCTGGACCGGTCGAGCACCCCGTTCCAGTTCATCGTCGTCGCCCGTTACTCGATGCGCGATCCCGCGGACCCGTACTGGGGCAATCCGCTGTTCCGGGCCGAGGTCCCCGGACTGGATCCGGTCTTCACGCCGGTCGAGACGTTCGGTTCCGACCAGTTCCCGGAGCCGACGCTCACCTATGACGTCCAGGTCCCGCCTGACCTGATCCGCGGTGACGGCGCGCAGCGCCTCGGTGTCGCGCTGGCCGATGCCGAGGCTCGGCTGAGCCTGGACCGGCTGCGGATGATCACCGGCGTCGAAACGGTGCTGGAACGCATCGCCGGGGACCGGGACACGGTGCGCCGCGGCGTTCTGACCGCGGGCCTGCAGACGCTGATCCTCACCTGGTTCGCGATCGGGATCGCCGGGCGCTGCACCGGCCGGGACCGGCGTACCGATGTGGCACTGCTCAAACTGCGCGGCTTGAGCCGGGGCGGAATCCTGCGGCTGGCCTGGGGACAACACCTGGTGCCGCTGCTGCTCGGTGTGCTGGTCGGTGCGCCCGCCGGGCTTCTGCTCGCCGGTGCCCTGGCCGGGCCGGTGCCCCCGGGCGACCGGGGCGCCACGCTGCTGCTCGTCGGAGCCGCCGTCGCCGCCGTACTGCTCGGCGGCCTGCTCGTGCTGATCCTCGGCGAGGCGCTGGTGCTTCGGCAGCCGGTCGCGGTGCTGCTGCAACGCTCGGCGACGGGACGCGCCGACTGGCGCTCCACCCTGGTGGACACGGTGCTGGCCGCCGTCGCTGCCGCCGCGGTCTACCAGGCCCGCTCCGGCGGGGAGGAGGACGGCCTCAAGGCCGCCGCGCCCGCGCTCGCCGCGCTGGCCGTGGCACTGCTGGCCGCGCGTCTGCTCGTACGCGTCGCCGACCGGGCCGGCGGCGCGGCGTTGCGTGGCGGGCGGCTCCGGCTCGGCCTCACCGCCGTCCAGGTCTCCCGGCAACGCGGCGCCGACCGGGTGTTCGCCCTGATCGTGGTGGCGGTCGCCAGCTTCGCCACGGCGGCCGGTGGGCTGGCCGCCGACCGTACCGTCCGGGCCGAACGCAGCGCCGCGGAGCTGGGCGCCGCCCGGGTGCTCAAGGTGGAGGCGCCGAACCGTACTGCCCTGCTCGCGGCGGTCCGGCGGGCCGATCCGGGCGGCCGGGAGGCGATGGCTGTGGTCGCCGACACCACGACCATCCCGCCGGTGCTGGCCGTGGACACCACGCGGCTCGCCGCGGTCGCCGAGTGGCGCCCCGAGTTCGGGCCGGCCGGCCTGCTCCCGGACGCAGCGGCGGCCGGCGGCGTGAAGCCGCTGCCGGTGGTCACCGGCGACCGGTTGACCCTCCGGACGCGGCGCGAGGGCGCCGCCCCGGTCACTGTCGAGCTGCTGCTCCAGCACGAGGGCACCGGCCTGCCGGTGCAGGTCGACTTCGGTGTCCTGGGCGCGGGGGAGGGTACGGTCTCGGCACCGGCGCCCGGATGCGCCGCCGCGCCCGGCTGTCGCCTGGTCCGCTGGGGGCTGACCGCGCCGGGCTGGACAAGCAAGTCGAGCCCGCTCCCGCCGGACACCGTGGTGACGTTGCGGAGCCTGCGGCAGGACGGCCCGGCGGCAGAGGTCCTGGACTCCGTCCGGTTCGGCGACATCGGCTGGTGGCGGCCCGCCGTCGGGGGCGTCGCCATCGACATCGCCGCGACCGGAGACGGCCTGCGGCTGTCCGCCGACCGCAACGAGCTGGGAGTGCCGGTGAGTGGCACCGAGGTCTGGGCGTCCGACACCGCGATGCCGCTGCCGGTGGTGCTGGCCGGCGAGGCTCCGGCCGAGTGGCGGCTCACCGATCCGCTGCTGAACTCGTTCGGCCGGGTCCCGGCGCGGGTCGCGGGCACCGCGCGGGCCCTGCCCAGGCTGGGAACGACCGGGATCCTCGTCGACCTGGACGCCACCCGCCGCGTCTCGGGGGAGAGCGAGCCGCCCGGGGAGTTCCAGGTCTGGCTCTCCGCGGGCGCCCGCCCGGGCCTGGTGGCCGACCTGATGGCGGCCGGGCTCATCGTGATCACGGACGACAGCGCCGCGGAACGATCCGTCGTCCTCGGCCACCAGGGACCGGCGGCCGTCGCGCGGTTCGGGTTGCTGGCCGGCGTGGCGGCGCTGCTGCTCGCGGCGGCCACGACAGCCGTCGCTGTCGCCGTCGACCGGCCCATGCTGCGCGGGCAGCTCGACGCGCTGCGCCTGCAGGGACTACCCGCCCCGGCCGCGGTCACCACCGGTTATGCCGGGACGGCCGCTCTCCTGCTGGCCGGTCTGTCGGTCGGTGTGTTCGCCGCCTCGCTGGTCGGGCCGCTCACCCGGATCGTCGTGCCACCGTTCACCGACGGCTGGGCGGTGCTGCCGCCGCCGGCCACGCTCAGCGGCGCTGTGCTCGCGCTCTCCGCGCTGGTCGCCCTCGTCATGCTCGGCGTGACCGGGTGGCTGTCGGTGCTGCCTCTCCTTCGCAGCCTGCGAGCACCCGGCTCGGCGCCGTCCGCGGCGCCGCCGCCTGACCGGCATGCCGGCGGCGTGCCGGCCGGCACCGCGGCCGGTCGCGGAGCCGATCCGAAAGAGGACGGTCGATGATCTCGCTGGTCTTCGTCATGCTCAGGCACCGCCGCGGACAGGCCGTCACCCTGGCGCTGCTCGGCCTGCTGGCGGTCACCTCCGCGGTCGCCGCGCCGGCCTATCTGATCGCGGTCGACCGTGCGGTCGCCGTCGGGCAGATTGCCACCGCCGCACCGAACGAGCTCGGCTTGATGGCGAGCGTGGTGAAGGACGAGCGCGTCGCCACCGAGGATGACGCCCCGGACCCGAGCCAGGCGGAGCAGGAGGGGTTGCAGTTCGGCGACGTGGCCACGGCGCTGGTCGCCCTCCCCGGCTTCACCTACGTCTACTCGGCGGAGTACTGGGTCATCGGCATCGACCCGAACCCGGCGAACGCCGGGCGCTTCGTCTACCGCCAGGACGTCTGCGCCCACCTGCGGATCCTGACCGGCCGCTGCCTGGCCGCCGAGGGCGACGTACTGCTCGGGGAGCACACGGCGCAGCGGCTGAACCTCGAGGCAGGCGACTCGATCGAGCTGCGCTCGGCCGTGCCGAGCCCGGATCCGCGGAAGAAGGACTGGCTACCGGACGGGAAACCGCGGCGTCTTCTGATCGCCGGCACGTACCGGGTGACCGAGCCCAGCGCCAGCTTCTGGGGTGCCCGCCCCTACTTCACCGCGACCCCGGAGACTGGCCCGGGCGAACCGATCTTCACCGCCGCGGTGACGCAGCAGACGATGGACCACGGCCGGATCACGCTGGCGATGGACGGCCGGGCCGGCCCGGCCGCGTTGCACCCCGACCGTCTCGGCCAGCTCCGAGCCGACCTGCAGAGGCTGGGTCAGACCACCGCCGACGTCGGCCTGGCGGTGCAGATCGACACCGGCATGACGGCACTGCTGGACCGTATCGACATCGGACAGTCGTCGACCCGGCTGCTCGTGCCGGTGCTGGCCGTGCCACTGATCCTGCTTGCCTGCTTCACCATCTTCCTCACCGTCGGCTACGGCCTCGAGGGGCGGCAGAGCGAGTTGGCGGTCGTCGCGCTGCGTGGCTCGCGATGGTGGACGCGGTGGTGGCTGGCGGCCGGCGAGAGCCTCATCGCGGTCCTGGCCGGCGCCCTGTGCGGCTGCCTGATCGGGCAGCTGCTGGTCGACGCGGTCGCGGCGATCGTCTTCCCGGACGGCGGCGTCCCCTCCGGCTGGAGCTCCCTGCGCTTCGCCCCACTGGCCGCGGGGGCAGCGCTGCTGTCCGTGATGGTGGCCCAGCGCCGCCAGTTCGTCGGCTCGGTCGCCGGACTGCTGCGCCGAAACCCCTCCACCGCCAACGGCCGGTGGACGATCGCGGCGGAGGCGCTCGCCGTACTCCTCGCCATCGTCGCCTCGGTCCAGCTCGTACTCTCCAAGGGTTCGCTGACCGGGGTCGGCCTGTTCGCACCCGCCATCCTGATGCTCGCCCTCGGTCTGCTCGCCGCCCGCGCCCTGCTCCCTCTGATCAGCCGGTACGCGGTCCGCGCCCTGCACCGCGGGCGTGTCGGTGTCGCCCTGGCCGGTCTGCAGCTCGCCCGGCGACCCGGCGCCGCCCGGCTCTTCGCACTGCTGGTGGCCACCGTGGCCGTGGCCGGGTACGCGACCTGCGCGGTGGACACCGCCGCCGCCGGCCGCGCCGTCGAGGCGACCCTCGGCACCGGTGCGGACCGGGTCCTCACCGTGCAGACGGCACAACCCCAGCAGTTGCTGGCCGCGGTGCGCCGGATCGACCCGGACGGTGACTTCGCCATGGCGGTCACCCGACTGCCCCCGGGCGGCTCCGCCGACGAGGCTCCCGGCCTGGCCGTGGACTCCACCCGGCTGGCGGCTGTCGCGGCGTGGCCGAGCGACGGACCCGGCCCGGCCGAGGTCGCCGGCCGGTTGCGCCCGGAGTTGCCGGCTCCACCGGAGTTCCCCGGCCCGGACATCGCCGTCGACGTGTCGGCGTCCGGCCTGGTACCGGGCACGAAAGGCCTGCGGCTGCAGGTGTCGGTCTCGTCGCTGAACGGGATCGGTGACGCGGTGATCGAGCTCGGCGAGTTGCAGAACCGGTCGGCCACGTACAAGCAGAGGATCGCGGTCTGCCAGGAAGGATGCCGGATCGACGGTATCGGGTTCGCCCGGACCGGCTCGTTCCCCATCACCGCGGAGGTGGTGCTCCAGGGGCTGCGCGCCACCGTCCCGGACCGGGAAGCGTTGCCGGTGGCCCAGCTGGCCGACCCGAACGGCTGGCGGGCGGGCCCGGAGGTGCGGCTGGCGCAGGCGCCGGACGGCCTGCGGCTCACCTTCGCCGAATCGGTCGGCGACTCCCCGTTCGTCTGGATCAAGCCGGCCAGCACCCCGGCCCAGATCCCGATCGCCGTGGCCGGTGGCCGCCTCGCCGACGACGTCATCAGCGGCCTGGACGCCAAGCCCATGCTGACGACCAACGCCGAGACCCTGCCGGTCGTGCCCCAGCTGGGCCGCCGGGCCGTCGTGGTCGACCTCGAGTACGCGGACCGGATAACCCTGAACGCCGGCCTCGGCAACGCGCCACAGATCTGGCTCAACGCGGCGGCACCGCCGGACATCCTGGACCGGGTCTCGGCACAGGGGCTCACCGTCATCGCCGACGTCCGCTCCGATCAGGTACGCCGCCGTCTCGAACAGCAGGGGCCGGCGCTGGCGCTCGGGTTCCACGTGCTGGCCGGCGCTCTGGCCGTACTGCTGGGAGCGGGCGCACTGGTGCTGGCGGCAGCGGTGGACCGCCACCGCCGGGGCGAGGACCTCTCCGCGCTGCGGACCCAGGGGCTGCGTCCCGGTCCGGCCGGACAGGCGATGCTCTGGACGTACCCGGCACTCGTCGCTGTCGCCGTAGTGATCGGACTGCTGGTCGCGGCCATCGCTTGGCTGGTCACCGGCTGGGCCCTGCCGCTCGCCGGCCCGTACCCGCCGGATCTCCCACTGCCCGGCCGGCCGCGGTTGACCGTGCTGCTCCCGGTCGGTGCGGTGGTCCTGCTGGTGCTCACGGCCGTGGCCGTCGCCACGGGACGCGACCTGCGCCGACGTGTCATGCACCGGGGAACGCCCTGACACAGGAGTGTGCCCCTCGCCGACATCCTTCGACATGTCCGGGCCGCCTGCCGGCGGAAACGGTCTGAGAACGGACGCCGATTGTTTGGGTGCTTTCCGGGCGGGTTTGCGACGATCATCGGCCTTCTACGGCCAAGGGCACGGCGGGACCGTACAGCAGATTGCCGCCCGATTCGGATGCCGGACCGATCCGTGTAGGCGCCCGGCGATGGGGTAGCCGGGCGTGGACAGCAACTCGAGTTCGGAGGACCCTTTGGCGAAAGATACTCTCTCCCGTTCCCTGCACGACGTCGGTCTGGCCGCCTGGTTCGGCGGCACCTTGGCCAACGCCGTCGCCCTGAATCCGGCTGCCGCGGAGGCGGACACCGCGAACGGCTCCGGTCGCGTGGCCAACAGCGGCTGGAACAAGTGGACACCCGTCAACGCCGCCGCGATCGGCGCGCACCTGGCCGGCAGCGTCGGTGAACTCGTCGGCAACCGGTCCCGGTTGGCCGTCCAGCGTGGCGCCGGATCGACCGCGTTGACCAAGACCGCCCTGACCGTGGCGGCGCTGGCCGTTACGGGGTACAGCCGGTTGCTCGGCCGCAGGGTCGCCGCGCAGCCCGCGGTGCCGGTGCTGGCCGGCACCGAGCCCGCCGCCAGCACACCCGATGACGTGTCCAAGGCGCAGAAACAACTGTCCGTGCTTCAGTGGATCGTCCCGGCGCTGACCGGCGCGCTGATCGTGGTCACCTCGCTGGCTGGTGAGCAGCAGCGGGCGAGTGAGGTGAAGAAGGGCTTCGTCGCCCGGTTCACCGGCTGAGCCACCTCGGTGGCGACGACCGAGGCCGCCCGGCTCCCGATCATCATCGGGGACCGGGCGGCCTCGGTCTGGATTCACGGCGGCCCCTCGTGGTCCAGGCCGCCGGTGAAGCGACCCGGGCTCTCCGGCTCGCCGTCGTCCCCTTCCTCCTGTTCGACCTCGGTCGACTCGTGTTCCTCGGCGAAATCGCCGGTCGTCTCGTCAGGGTCTCCAATGGGCTCCATACAGGGCGTCTGCCCGTCGCGTCGGCCCATAAACGGACCGCGGTGATACAACACGCTGACACACGACGGTGCGGCCGGACGTTACGGACTGTGTCAGGGCCTCGCGGCTTCGTTGGCTGACGGGCCGAGCTTGGCGTCGCCCGGAGCGGCCGAACCGGCGAGGTCGGCGGCGTCGACGGTGCCGTCGGGATCATCTTCGACCGTCAGGCTGCCTAGATGTACTGGCCACGGACGTTGGTAACGCTGCGGAAGTCCTGAAATAGGCGAGGACCTCCGGGTGAGGTGGAGCTGTCTAAGGTTCCGTTTCACCCG
>NZ_PVMZ01000015.1 GCF_003001815.1 Actinoplanes italicus | reverse complement strand
TGGTCGATTTGCTGTCTTACCTGGAGCCTCGCCCTCATCGATCACCGGTCCCTGCTGACCCGGGCTGACCTGCAAGATCAGGTTGAAAAAGGCTCAATCTTCTGTCGTAGAGCTTTTCCAGGCATCTGCGTACTGGGCGTTGCCGGCAGCGCCGATGTCGGCGAGGTGTATGGCCAGCCTGATTGCTATGTGCTGCGCGTGTTTCTCGTACGGTCCCGGAATCGCTTCGGCATCCTCGCCGTAGAAATTTGAGCTGTGGTCTGGGCGCTCTTCGCCGACGTGTGCACGGAGGATGCCGACCTCGGGTCGCTTCACCTGGGCCGCTGAGCATTCGGGCTTCGTGCGATGCACCCCGATGCCGTGACCGTGGATCTAGCATGCTCTCCATGAGCGAGGTCGACCCCGGTGAGCTATCCGAGCTGACGTTCGTGCTCCCGACCATCCCGGCCTCGGCCGGGGCTCTGATACGTGGCCGCAAGGGTCGATTACTCATCCTGAAGCCGACGTACAAGGGCGGATGGACGATCCCGGGTGGGGTTGTCGAGATCGGCGAGTCACCCTGGGATGCATGTCGCCGCGAGACCAGGGAGGAATGCGGCCTCGACGTCACTGCGGGGCGGCTCAAGTGCGTTGACTTCCTCCGTCCACGGCCTGACCGGCCAGGTGGTATGCGCTTCCTTTTCGACTGCGGCGTCTTCGACGATGCCGTCCTGGACACGGTGGTCATCCAGCCGTTCGAGATCGCCGAAAGCCGGGTCTTGCCGGTCGACGCGGCGCTGCCCTTGCTGAGCGGGCCAGTCCGGCGTCGGGTACGCGCCGCCTGGAAGGAAAAAGGGGTGCGCTATCTGGAGGACGGCCGTCCGGTGCAGGGGGTCACCCCGTCTTAGCGGTCGGCAGTCGGCGACCGCACAAGACGGCTCGACTGCCGGGATCTGACCGAAACTCGCACGATCGGCGGCATGAGAGGACGTTGGATCGGTGCGCTTATCAGGCACTACATCGATCCTCCACCGGCAACCCAAAGCCGCAACCTATGGATCGCTTCATTGATATTTGACCGGTCGAAACCTCGAAGTGCTTGTCTACTACGCGCGCGACGAGCCAGTCGTGCTTGCTCCGGTGGACTTCGTGTGGGGTTAGCCCCGTAGTGCCTCGATCATCTTCGCTCGGAGGGCGTGGTCGCCGAGTCCGGGAATCTCGGAAGTGAGTGGCTTGGCTGCGGCGAGAGCGGCCGCGCGGGGGTCGGGGTTCAGTACGCCGCGCAGGGCGGTGGTGAACCAGCCGAGAGCGTACGCGTGCTGGCGTTGTCCGGGGTCTAGTGCGGAGGCTGTCTGGGTCGTGGTCAGCCAGGCGCGGACGTGTCGTCCGAGTGGGGAGTCGACTGCGATGGGTGAGCCGGCGCCTGTGGCCGCTGCGTTCAGTGCGTCGTCCAGGCCGGGCGTGCCATCCAGGCCGAGCGCGCTCGCCTGGCGGCGCACTTCGGCGACGGCGACCCGGCGTTGTGTCGCTGGGGTAGCCGCCTCCACTGCGGCGACCAGCGGTGCCGCGTGCGGATCGAGGGTGAACCGGTCAGCGCTGAGCAGGTCGCCGGGGTCGTACGCGACGGTGAACCACGGCTCCAGTTCGGCGCACAGTCGGCGTTGGTCCAACACCCCCAGTGGTACCGCCACGCCCGTGATCCGTTGGGCGAGCACCAAAGCCATAGCCGTGGTGCGCTGCATGCGCTCCTCGCCGTCCTCGTCAGGGTGCCGGAAGCCCACCGCGTGCATCGCGGGCCATAGGCGTTGCGAATCGACGCCATGCATCAACGCGGGGGATGGATAGCTCGGCTCGAAGCCGGTAATCAGCGCGCCGTCGACGGCGTAGGCGAATTCGGCCGAGGCGTAGTCGTGTCGCAGCACCGCGATCGCCTCAGTACCCACCGACGCCGCGCTGAGCAGCAAGTGATCGGCTCCGCAGAAGCCTCCGAGTTCGACGACCACCGACCAGGGCCCTAGCCCGAGCGCTATCGCGACCTGCGGGGTGTCGCCCTCGAACTCCTGGAGCAACTCGAGGATTTCGTCGGGGTTCTTCTCGCCGATGGTGTCCGGATATGCACCGAGGCGAAGCAGTGCCTCCGCCTCGTCCACCCCTCGGACGAACGTGAGGCAGGCGATCTCCCCAAGGTCATCCCAGACTCGCTCGGCTTCCGCAAGATCCCCCACCCAGACAACGGTAGTGCCAGCACCTTCGCCTCGCCGGCCCTTCTACGGCAACTCAGCAGCCGCTCATCGACAGGATCGCGGCCGACGGCGTGTAAGCCTCTGCTACCTCAATGCAGCACCCGAACGCATGAGACTAGCCATAAACGACCGCAATATGCCGGCGATCTCCGGTCAACGCACATCTATCCGCGGCAGAAGAAGGCGACGGCTTTATCAGTGCATTGCTCCGCCACCACTGCGGCCGCCTCAACCCCGCTCAACTTCGTAGAACCGGATTAAGAACGCGATCAGAGATACTGCTTGAGCCAGTCGGGAATGCTCGGACCGTCAACCCGCCACGACTCCACGACCTTCTCGTCCTCCTGCCAGGTGTTTTCATCGCCGTCGAAGAACTTCTGCCTGTGGCACTTGTACTTGACGACGGTGTCACCTTCGAGCCGGTACTCGTTCCAGTAGTAGTTCTGCTTCCCGTGGCCGTTCCACTCGCGGGTTGTGTAGATCGTCGTCATGGAGGCCGAGTGTAGCTAGAAGCGACCGGCAGTAGGCGTCCAAGATCCGGGCAGGCGGGCGCGGCGCTCATAGGCGGCCGCGACGATCCGGGCCAACAGTTGGGTACCGGTGTCGTCGAGTGGGGCGAAGCCATAATCGGGCCAATGCGGGGCCGCGCCGACGGCGAAGGGGTCCGGCTCGGCGGAAGCGTATTGATCAACGTTGGCATACTCGCCCACATGGCAGCTATGGATCCCTTTCGTGACGAGGCCCGCAGCCGCGGGATCCCCGAGGCCGAGGTCGAGCGGTGGCTCGAGACGGTCCGCCCGTGCGCGGCCCTGGAGGAGACCGACGAGCACGCGGGCAGCCCGGTGGCCGGGCTCCTCGGCGGGCAGCCCGACGTGACCGTAGCGGGCAAGCCGTTCCTAGCCCTGGTCGACTTCGCGGCAGTACCGGCCGACGCCACCGACATCCCGCTGCCCTCGGACGGCACGCTGCTGTTCTTCGCCGACCTCGAGGACACCGACCCCGAGGATGACTGGCACCAACTCGTCTACCTTCCGGCCGGCACCGCGGTCGCGATGTCCGGCAAGCCCGCCGAGCTGCACCTGAAGGTCGAGCCCTCGCTGCCCAACCGCGGTACCGACAGCGCGCGGTTCCCGCACGGCCACGAGCTGGGCTCGGTCTGGTGGGAGACCAGCGGCCAGATGCGCGACGGCGGCGCCGTGCAGCTCGGCGGCTACCCGTGGGTGTGGAACGTCGACCCGGTGACCGACTACGACCGCCCGGACGACGACTGGGTGCTGCTCGCCACGATCAGCCGCGGCGAACAGTTCGGGTCCGACCTAGGTCGCGCGACCTGGGTCATCCGCCGGGCCGACCTGGCGGCGCGCCGCTTCGACCGCGCCGAGGCCTACTACGACTCGTTCGACTAGGTTCTGAACCCGCGTTCGAACTGACTAACGCCCAGCTCGAACTGGAGTGGCCGCAGATCCAGGACCGAGTGCCAGCGGACTGCTGGCACGCGGCCAGCGCCTCTCATGCTGGCCGCAGGAAATCCGCCGAGTCTTCCAAACCTGGAGTCCCAAGGAACAGACATCGACTGTCCGGCCGTCGCAGCGTGAACCTTCAGGTCGGCGGCGGTGTGGGGCAATCTACGCCTTACCTGCGGCAAATGAGTGAGGTGGCCTTGAGGCACACGCTTCGTCGGATATGCATTTTCGATGGCAGAGTGGGCGGTTGCCGCTATCGGCCGATCGCCTACGCCTGCAAGCCAGTCAGGTGGATTTACAACGGCGGGAAAACATTGACGTCCGGTTACGGCATCAGCGCACTAAACGCGCCGAAACGGATCAACGGCAATCGCGCTACCATCCCGATCCACCGTGCCGGGCCGACCAAAGGAACGACATGACATTCCACAATGCCGACCCGGCACATCCTGTGAGTTCCCCCCGCTCTCACGGAGCGGTTGATCTTCCCCGGGTTCCGCGGAAGCGGGGGGAACTCACTGAGCCGGCGAGCCCGGATGAGTCACCGGGCGGCATGAAGCCCGGTGCCGGCCTGACGATGCGCCGTCGACTCCTGATATCCGCAGGTGTTGTCTTCACGGCCATCACCGGTGTTACCGCAGCGCATGCTGCGACGGCCGCGGTCAGCGAGCCGACTCTCCAGCAGCCCGATACCGCCGCGACGAGCTTCGACGCGGCGTTCTGGCACCGCCAGGAGCAGCTCGTCGATTTCAGGGGCTGGACCGAAGGCCTGCCAGGCATCAAGACCAGCGGTTACGTCACCAGTATCAACAACGAGCCGGTCGACGGCTCCGTCGTCCTGGTGTGGCATGCGCCTCCCGACCCGGTACAACGGCAGATCATCGACGAGGCCAGGCGTCGGCACATTCCCATCTCCGTCCAGCAGCGCAGATACAGCATGGCTGACCTCGAACGGGCCGCCAGCCTGATCTTCGCCATGGAGTCGGGTGCCGGCGAGCTCCACAACTTCAAGATCAGCGGAGCGGGCTCCTTCAGCATCGACTTCGACGGCGTCACCGTTATAGGCCAATACATTCATCCGCCGCCCGAAGGCACTACGGCCGCGGACACCGCGCTCACCCAGACGCTAACCGCGAGAACCGGCGTAGCGGTCAGGATCGAACACGGTGAACTCGTGGCCCATCACGGGTGACTACAGCGGGAGCCGGCGAGCATGCCTAGGCAAGCATAGATAGAAGGCCAAGAATGCGTTCTCTGTGGCAGATGATTTCGACCGTATCAAGTAGATTTGGCCGTTGTAATTGAGTATCCGGCACCCGGATTGCGCGCCAAGATCGGGGCATGAGCGAATCCTGGACGTCCCGTCATTTCAGCCTGGCGAACCCGCGTGACGACGGCAGCACTGATCTTCCCAGGCTGCTGAGGCGAATGGCAGACGAGATCGAGCGTCTGGACCTCGACCCCATGGACATCCTCGACCTGACGATCGCCCAGGAGATAACTGAGGACGGCCCTTGGTGGTCCGCATCGCTCTACTGGTCACCGGATGCCGACGAGGCAGACCCTTCACAGCCCTGAGCGGCACGTTGTCGGCGGCAAAAGAGGGTCTTTGATCTTGCCATCGGCCGTCCGGATTGCCGAAGATCAGGAGACCCGACCTTCGTGGCGAAGAGCATGAATCACGCGAGCTCCGTCGGGCCATGGACGCAACGGAGTATGGTCCTTCGTCGTGTCCACAGCTAGGACGGTCGCACGCGCGCATAGGACGAACCTGGCCTCAGGCTCGGTCGACAGCGTCAAACTCAAGAACCGATGCCGATGGCGTTCCGGTATCGCGGCGAAGGCCAAGATGTCATTGCGTACTGGGTTACTGGCCGACGCCAGGATCAGCGGCTGGTACGACGAGCGTAGTTTGACTGCACGAACGTCCTCGAACAGGACATTCAGGTACTCGGGATCGGCGGTATCGGCACGGGCGTGCATCAGCAGCCGTGAGTGCGCCACGCCGTATCCCCACACCCGGAACTGCCGGTCCAGCATGATCGGTTCCACAGCCCAATCATCACCCATAGGGAGCAGTGGACCCCGGCAGCGGCTGTGCGCCGTGTCAAGGGAATCAGCATCACTGCACCAGTGGAACGCTAGTAATTCCGCGCACGAGACGAGGCTGACTGAACTCGCTGACTCGTTGGCGCCAACGACCGTGCTGACGAGCGGTCTGCGGCAAATGAGGACGTAGACCCTCTGTTAAAGCATCGGGATAAGCGGTTGCCGCCCTCGTATCGGCGGGTCGATTATCTCCCGATGGAGACAATCGCGGCGATCAGTGAATACTACGCCCGAGGCGGCGAGGTGAACCGGCTGAACGTCGGCCGTGGGCGGCTGGAGTTTCTGCGGACCCAGGATGTATTGCGGCGGCTGCTCCCGCCGGCCCCGGTGCGCGTGCTCGACGTGGGTGGCGGGGCTGGAGTGCATGCCCGCTGGCTCACCGCCGATGGCTATCAGGTCCGGCTGGTGGATCCGGTGCCTTCGCACGTGGAGCATGCCGGCGAGATCGTCGGGGTGGACGCTGTCCTCGGCGATGCCCGTCGGCTTGATGAGCCGGACGACTTCTGCCAGGCGACGCTGCTGCTCGGTCCGCTGTATCACCTGACCCAACGCCGTGAGCGGGTGACAGCCTTGCGGGAGGCCGTACGCGTGACCGCGCCCGGCGGGATCGTCGTCGCGGCAACGATCAGCAGATACGCCGGTCTCTACGACACCCTGGTACGCGGTCGCTATCTCGACCCGGAAGTACGCAGGATCACTGCCACGGAGATCGTGACCGGCGTGCATGAACCGTTCGATCAGGACCTGTTCACGCTCGCCTATTTCCACCATCCCGACGAGATCGTGGGCGAGTTCGCCGACGCCGGTTTGACCGAAGCGACGAGGTACGCGCTGGAAGGCGGCGCCTGGCTGTTTGCGGACCGCGATGGCTGGTTGGACGGCGATGAGCGCACGGCCGGGCTGCTCGAAGCGTTGCGCGCCGTCGAGCAGGAACCGAGTCTGTTCGGAATCACCTCGCACCTTTTGACCGCGGCCGTCGTGAAGTAGCGGTGCGTAACAGCGATCCTCGCGGCGGCATGAGAGTTAGTTGATCTTGCTCAGATCTGCGCGAATCCCGAGCGAGAAGAGTGGTGGCGGTGGCGATGTGGCCAGTATGCCGGATCATGCCGGGGTGAGGCTGTTTCTGGTGCGGCATGCGATGCCGGCATTTGGTCCCGACGTTCCCGCTGCCGCCTGGGAGCTGAGTAGCGAGGGCTGGCGCGAGGCGAGGGCGCTCGCGCGGGCGTTGCCGGCCGACGCCCTGCTGATCGCGAGCCGGGAACCGAAGGCACGGCAGACGTTGGAGCCGGCTGGCTCGGTGTCCACCGACGAGAGGTTTAACGAGGTGGCCCGCAACGAGCCGTACGAGGGCGATTTCCAGGCACGTCGGCGCGCGTATGTGTCCGGCACGGACTACACCGGCTGGGAGGCCCGTGATCAGGTAGCGGCACGATTCGCTGAAGGAGTGCGATTCTGGGTTGCTCGGGCTGATGAGCGACCACTGGTCATCGCGAGCCATGGCATGGCGATGACCCTGTGGCTGACCGCGACGGTCGCCCTCGCGGACCCGGGCGCCTTCTGGGCCGACCTTCGCCTACCGGACCTCCTCACCGTCGATGTGGCCGCCGAGCAGGTATCCCGGACCAAGTCCGACGATCCTTTGGATATCTGCTGAATCCCGTCCCGGCACACCGTCGCCGTACTGGCGGGCACGGCCTGCGCAGACGCCCTTGATGCGGCAGTTGAGCAGGGTGCGGGCCGGAGGGGATTTCAACCCCTGGTGAGGCATGGTGCGCCAGTGGCCCCACGCGCTTCCGAGCCGCCGTGCGTACCCGGCTATCAGCTCGTTGACGCTGCAATAGCCCGGCTCTGCCACCGGCCCGACGCAGTATCGCTGACCTACAGCGGCTCAGCCCGCGGATTTCCTCGGCGCCGCGATCGCTATCGCCGGCAAAGAGGTCGTTCCGTCTGGTGTCGGTGGAGTCGCTTCCGGCTGGGAGAAAAGCGTGGGATAGACAATCGCGATGACCGCCGCGCGAGGTTGGTGGTGAGGTGCCGGGCGAAGGTGCTGATGCCGGGCTGCCCCATGTCGACGGCGCTGACCGGTCAGGGCCCGGCCGCTCCGCTGGGCTGGGCCCTCTCCGGTTCCTGACAGGTCCAGGACACGGTGCCGCTGATGGCGGCGCCGGGCAGGCCGCCCTCACCGGTCTTCGCCAGTTTCTTGAACGTCCAGGTGCCGCCACCGTTGCTGTCGGTGGTGGCTTTGCTTGCGGTGCTGTCCGGCCAGGTGCCGTAGACGGTGTTGTCAATCGCGATGCTCGGCCGCGAGCCGGGAGCGACGAGCTGGTCGTTGTGGTAGGTGCCCGGCCCGGCGTAGTCGGCGATCCACATCTCCATCGTGATCTTGTGACCGTCGACCGGTCCGTCGAGCAGTCCCGCCGCCAGGTACTGCTTGTCGGCGGTGCCCTTGGCGTACTCGTCGCAGAACTCGAGGAAATGCGCGCCGCCGGACGGTGCAAGCGCGGTGGTCGTACCCCTGAAGGTCTTTGCTCCGGTGATGTCGAAGGTGAGGGTGATCCTGGGGGCGATGGAGAGGGCGACCTCGTCGGAGATCTCGCTGCCGGGAGGCCCGGTGTCGAAGATCGGTCCGGGCCCTGCCTCGGCGCTGCCGCAGGCGGCGAGGGTGGCGACCGAGATGACGGCCATCAGGGCCGAGGCGGTCCGTCGAGCGCTGAACATGTTGTCTCTCCTTGTCTGACCTGTGCAAACAGCATGGAGAGCACCACCAAAGAAGCCCCAAAGACCGAGAAAAATCAGTACGGGTGATTACGCCTGCGTCAAGGATCGCCGAATATCGGCCACCGCGAGCGCCACCGGACGGGTTCAATGTCGCTGAGTTCCTGGGTGCCGCTACCGCCGGCGGTGGCCCGAGCGGTCGACCGCGCCGTCGAGGAGCATGACGACGGCCCGGTCCTGCGCAACGCCCGCAGCGCCCGGATGGACCGGCACGCGGCAACCCGCCGGCTCAAGCACCTGGCCGAGACCGCCGAGCTCCGGATCCCGAAGATGCACCCACATATGCTGCGTCACACCTTCGTCACCACCATGCTCGACGCCGGCGTCAGCCTCCGCGACGTTCAGATCGCCGCCCGCCACGCCGACCCCCGCACCACCATCCGCTACGACCGCGCCCGCAAGAACCTCGACCGCCACCCAACTACATCCTCGCCGCCTTCATAGCCTCCGGGACATAGCTGCGGTCGAAGCGCGGTCGTGCCGACGTTAGTAGCTCTCAGTGTCGGCGGTGAGCTAGGTTCTATGGCGACGTCGTCAGCGACGTCGTGCCGGCGAACTCGCCAGTGCCGGCGTCGATCTGCGCATACGGGAAACGCGAGCCGTTCGCCCGGCCGGCCAGGGCCCTGGTGATGTGCAAGGCGGCGTCATCGACGGTCGCGGGCGCTACCAACGCGCCGCCGGCCGGGCTCTGCCACCGGAAGATCTCGGCGGACTGCGTCGCGGTGCCGGTGGCCGCGAGGTATCCGGATACGTGCTCGATCGCCAACGGCTCCAGGCGCACCAGCCGGCCGGGGAGCACCGGCATCGCGTACCAGAGGTCAGTCACGGTCGTATGATGCCGGACCGGTGCGGTGCGCGTCTCCGAATTGCCGCCCGGCGGGCGGTGACCGCGTGCCACGCCGCCTGGGTGGCGAGCGTCGCGGCCACCGCGATGACGAACGCGAAGCCGGTGCCGAACGGTATGACCAGGACGGCCACCAGAAAACAGAAGACCGCAAAACCAAGAAGCCCGCGCGGGATGCCGTGCAGCACCCGCACCGCACCGGCCGGGCCGAGCCGGGCCAGCGCGAACGCGGCGACGACACTCGTCGCGATCGGGAAGGGAGCCAGGACGCCGGTCATACCCGGACCGAGGGTGGTAGCGGCCCCGGTGACGATGACCACGAGTGCGGCGGTCGCGGCGGCCCGGGCCGGCAGGTCCCACCACGACCAGCGGACCGGGCCACCGTCGTCGGGCGGTGGTGCAGGCAGGAGCCGGGCCGCGAACCACGCCACGACGAGCACCACGGGCAGGCCCAACCGCGGATCGACCGGCACCGCCGACAGGACAAGATCCAGGAGCACGCAACCGGTCCAGGAGATCAGCAGGGTCGGCACCCAGCCGAAGAACTGCGCCAGCCACGCGAACATCAACGCGAACACCGCCAGCGTCACCAGGCCCAGCAGGGCAGCACCCGCCGCCCGCGACCCGAACCGGGCGCCCTGCTCCAGGCAGGTGATGAGCAGGATCGGACCCGCCACGATCGGCAACGCCACCAGCACGCCCGACACCTGCTGACCCCAGCGCCTACCCGCCAGCGACGACAGGACGACCAATGCCGGGGCCAGCGCCAGCTTCAGCAAGAACACAGGTCGATCATGCCGGTCGCAGCAACAGGTTTCTGCCGGCTGCTCCGGCGTCGCAAGCACCGACGGCGACGGGACCGCAGGCAAGCGGTCACCCCACGATCAGACGTAATCTCATGCCGCGGACAAGACGCAGAGCGTACTCGTGTGCTGGTGGCGCGTTGTCCGTCGGTTTTCGTGGCGGGATCCGTGTAGGGGCACCTCGACGCTGACGAGATCAGCACTCTGCCGCACTCAGCCGTCGCTGAGGTCGCTGCGGCAGTAGGGGTCGTCACCGGTCCGGGCGCGATGAGCTGCGGGAGGGTGTGCGGTCCGGAAAATGGGCGGGCGCAGCACCGTGCTGTCAGTGGTTCGGGGTGCGCAGCACGGTGTCGAGCTGGCCGTCGCGGTCTGTGTCGAGGTAGGTGAGCTCGGGCACGCCGTCGCCGTCGAGGTCGAGCTGCACCACGTCGGCGATGCCGTCACCGTCTAGGTCGGTGACCACCTCAATCGATCCGTCCGAGCGCCGGCTGACAATCGAACTGGCGGTGGTGGTGCCCCGGCCTGCCGGTGCGGGGATGGGCGGCGATCCAGGCGCGGAGGATGGTAGTGGGCCGGGCCGGCTGTCGTACACCCCGACTGGGCCGTCGGTGCCGGCCGGATCGATTTCCTCTTCAGAGGGGTAGACGTCGCCGTGCCAGGCGGGATCAGGGTAGGTACTCATCTGCTTACGGTTCCCTGACGGAGCCGGCGGTAACCGTTGGCGCAGGAGAAGCACAACGCTGTGTCGAGCACCGCGCCAACCCGGGCCGCAAGGGTCGTCCGGGCTCGGCAGACCGTTTGACGAGTACCAGAACGATCACCTCGCGACAAGTCCAGAACACACTGCCGCAACGTTGCTTGGTGCACGGATCTGCCGCCGATAGGCGCTCCGGGCGCCGAGGTAATCCGTGTGCGGGGCGCGCACCGTTGCGGTGATACTGCGGCGGGCCGGTGGCAGAGCCGGGTTATTGCAGCGCCGACGAGCCGGTAGCCGGGTACGCACGGCGACTTGGAAGCGCGTGGGGCCACTGGCGTGCCATGCCCCACCAGGGGTTCAAATCCCCTCCGGTCCGCAACGCACTGTCATGCCGCCGACAGCGCGTAGACGCTGGCGAGGTCGTTCACGGACGGTCACGAGCGCAGCATTTGACAGCACGGTGATGCTGAGTCGGTGGCGGTGATTGCTGAACGCCAGTGGGCCTGGATGCTGTACGCGGACGACAGCAGGCTCGTCTTGTGTGTGGTGTGCGGGTCGGTGGCGCTGTATGAGGTCGCGATCGAGCTCCGGACAGACGAGGTCGAGGCATTCAGGGCTGGTGGAGAGGCCGCCGTTGACCGACTGGCGCGGCGGGTATCCGACGAGCCGAGGAACTACTGGGCGCGACGCATCCAGGGCTTCAACGACGAGCTGGGCGTCCACGAAGCGACAGCGAATTGGCGTTCGCAACACTGAGCCCGGGCCACCGCCGCGAATCGGTGGGCGCCTACGGGTTCCGTGGACCGCACCTGTTCAACGACTATGCAGCATCGAACTGATGCCCCGATCGGTGATCATTCGATACGCCCACGGCAGTGCGCTCTTCTGCTGCGATCCGCGTTGTGGCTTGGCGGTGACGCCTGAGCCGGCCTCTGCTGACTACCGGCAGCTCAGGCACCATGGAGGCGAGATCGATGCTCATGGGCTTATGGACGTGCTGAGCGAAGGGGATCCCGGCTTGCGACTGATCTTCAGGGCCGGATGTTCGTAGGTGGGCACCTCTTCTACCTGCCATCCTGCCGCTTCGAGAATCCTGCGGAGGGCCTTCGACATTGCAAAGACGGCCTCATCGATCGCGGTTGCCAGGAAGGCCTCCGAATCCGGACTGGCTGGCTTTGCTCTGATGGAGGCGATACTTGGCTTCCACCGCGCGTAGACGCATCCGGCATCCAGGCGTGCATCTGGGTCGTAGTAGACGACGTACCCCTCGGCGAAGTTCGTGGAGCCGGTCCAGCAGTCACCCGCCTGCACCACTACGAGTCCGATGAACTGCAGGTCCGCCGCGACCGCCAGCGCTATTTCACGGAGCGTGTCTTCCTCTTCCCGGGAAACTCTTTTCAGCATGCGCCCTCCGATCCGGAGTTGCTCGCCCAGGTCGAAGCCGAAGAAGCCGTCGTGCAGGACTACCCACCGCCCTTCAAACTTCGCCAGGCGCCGATCCACGACGCCGGCCCAGCGCCAGAACTCCTCGTCACCCCTCAACATCGTGTACCCGCCAACGGAGATGACACCGGCGATCGCCACCCGTACGCCAGCGGCATCCTTGATCTCCATCGAGCCGAGCGCCGGGTTTTCCGAAGTGCCGAGCTGTGCCGCCAACGCCAACAGCAGCCTGTCGATGAGACTCTCCGCGATATCGTCGTCCGCCATTCAGCGAAGATGCCGACAGCCAGCCTGTGCCGTCCGATGCCGGCGGCGTGTAGCTGGCAGCTCTGCCGATTCCGCTCTTCGGCACGTCAGTACGCTGGCCGCCCCGGACCAGCCGTAACGCTGCCTGGCACGCGCATCGCGACATGTGAGGTCATCTGGCCGGCAAGACCCTGGTGAGCACGCTGGCCGCCGCGCATCCAACGGGTCAGCAAGGTCAGCGACCGGTTCCGCCGTCCCGGCACCGGAGACGAGGCGTACAACGTGTTCGAATCGGTCGTGGATCCGGTGTCCTCTGCGGACGGTTCGCGGAAACACCGACCGGTCAGGTGACTACCCACGAGCGGACAGGTTGATCCGTGGACTCGTGACAGTGGGCGTGCTGGCAGCCGGTCCGGCGCACGGCGCTCAGACCCACGACGGCGAGCTTGAACTGCAGGCTCTGCTGCGCAGTCTGCCCCGCTGACACGCGGGTCTGCCGATGACCTTGACCATGTGCTCGGCACACGGTTTCTCATGGCATCGCATCACCGTCGAAGCGGCGCCGCCGGCACCTTCCGGCCGCATCCGCGCCGGGTCCCGCGCCGAGAGGAAACATCGCATGATTGACGCCGAATACCACCGTGTCCTGGCGGGGGAGCGGCGCCGTGTCGGTCGTGGCATCCTCGCGATCCTGCTCCTGCTCGGCGGCCTGCTGGTTTTCAGTGTCGTACTGTCCGTGGTGGCCACTGCTCTGGACGACCGGGTCGGCGACGGCTTGTACACCCCGCTGACGCACGCGGCCGCGATGGGCTCTCTGGCGCTGCTGCTCCCGTGGAGCATGGTCATTCAGCGCTGGCTCTACCGTGTGCCGGCGGCGTCGCTGCACTCGGTGTTCTCGCGCTTCCGCTTCCGCCTGTTCGGCCGTGCGCTGCTGCTCGTCGGTCCGGTTTGGGTCACGACCCTGCTGGTGAGTGACTACCTGGCACCCGAGCCGCGCGTCGTGTGGTCGGAGACCGATGTGCTGTGGATGCTGACCGTCACCCTCCTGCTCACCCCTTTGCAGGCCGCGGGCGAGGAGTACGGGTTCCGCGGGCTCATGTTCCGGGCCGTCGGCAGCTGGACCCGGGGTAGCCGCACGGGTCTCGTCCTCGGCTTGATCGTGATGACGGTGGCCTTCACGGCGAGCCATGCGGCGAGCGACGTCTGGCTGAACCTCTGGTACGTGGTGCTCGCCGTCGGCACGGGGCTCATCACCTGGCGTACCGGCGGTCTCGAGATCGCGATCGTCCTGCACGTACTGTGGAACACGCTGGGCTTCGTCTTCTCCATCGCCATGCGGAGCGACTTGAACTCCGTCGTGACCGACCGCAGTGCCGGAGCCGCGACCGCCGCCACCCTCATCCCGTGTGCCGTCGTCCTCGTCACCGTGGCGATCGTCTGGTACGCCACCCGGCGCACCGGCCCGATCACCGCCGAAGACGCTCGAGGCTGACGTAACGTCGGTTCCGGCGAGCGGCACGAGGAGCCGCTCAGCCTTGACCCTGTTCGCAGAACAGGGTGTCTCCTGGGATCTGGACGGCAATCCCGCCACCTGAGCCGGCCGGGAGCCGAGCCGATGAGAGGAACTGTCATGAATCCCACCATCGTCCTGGTCCACGGCGCGTTCGCCGAGTCCGCCAGCTGGGGCGGCGTCATCCAGCGGCTGCACGACGACCGCTACCGGGTCGTCGCCGCGCCCAATCCGCTGCGCAGCCTGTCCGGTGACGCGGCCGTCGTCTCCAGCGTCCTGAGCACCATCGAAGGGCCGGTCGTGCTGGTCGGCCACTCGTACGGCGGGGCGGTCATCTCGAACGCGGCCATCGGTCATGAGCACGTCAAGGCGCTCGTTTTCGTCGCCGCCTTCGCGCCCGAAGCAGGTGAGAGCATCGGCGCGTTGTCCGGCAAGTTCCCCGGCAGCACCCTGGGGGAGACCCTGCAGGAGGTTCCCCTGGCCGACGGAACGGTCGACCTGTACATCCGGCAGGACAGGTTCCACGCTCAGTTCAGCGCCGACCTCCCAGCCGATCGGGCCGCCGTCGACGCGGCCGCTCAACGTCCGCTGAACACCACTGCGCTCAACGAGGGATCCGGCGAGCCGGCGTGGAACAGCGTGCCGTCCTGGTTCATCTACCCGGAACTCGACTACAACATCCCGCTCGAGGCCCACCGCTTCATGGCGAAGCGTGCCGGCGCCCGCGCCGCCGTGGAGCTCGCCGGCGCGTCGCATGCCATCCCCGCCTCGGAGCCGGTCGCGGTAGCCGAACTCATCCTCGACGCCGCCCGATCGATCGGCTGACGGCGATGGAGAAGACCTGGCCCCGGCTGCGCGTGGCCGACTGGACCCAGACCCGCGACACCCTGCACATGTGGACCCAGATCGTCGGCAAGATCCGGATGGCGTACGCGCCGACGGCCAACCACTGGTGGCACGTCACGCTCTATCCCACTGCCCGCGGCCTGACCACCTCGGCTGTGCCGTACGACAGGGGCGTCTTCGACATCGAGTTCGACTTCGTCGACGAGCGGCTGCGGGTGCGTACCAGCGAGGGCGGCTCGCGGGAGGTGGTCCTCGAACCGAAGCCCGTCGCGACTTTTTACGTCGAGACCTTCGAGGCGTTGGCCGCGCTCGGCCTCGAGCCGAGCATTCACCCGGTGCCCAATGAGGTCGAGCCGGCGGTCCCCTTCGCTGAGGACTTCCGGAACTGCTCGTACGACGGGGAGGCCGCGCGACTGTTCTGGCGGCAACTGCTGCAGGCCGAGCGGGTGCTGGGCCGTTTCAGGTCCGAGTTCGTCGGCAAGGCGAGCCCGGTTCACTTCTTCTGGGGCGCGATGGATCTGGCTTACACCCGTTTCTCCGGCCGGGGCGCTCCGCCACACCCGGGCGGCGTGCCCAACTGTCCGCCGTCGGTCATGCACGAGGGCTATTCGCACGAGCTGGCCAGCTTCGGTTTCTGGCCGGGCGGTGGTGAGGAGGGCGCCTTCTACGCGTACGCGTATCCGGAGCCGCCGGGCTACCAGGAGCGCACGTCGGCGTACTACGACAACACCCTGCGCGAGTGCGTGCTCCCGTACGAGACGGTCGCCGATTCGCCCGATCCCGACCGGACACTCCTCGAGTTCCTCCGCGCGACCTATGCGGCCGCCGCCGACCTGGCCGACTGGGACCGGCCCGCGTTGGAGGCCTGAGGTCCGCGGCGAAGACCACGCCGTCTCAGGCCGGGTCGTGAAGGGGCGCGACGCCGTGGCGGTAGGCCCAGATGACGGTCTGAAGCCGGTCGCGGGCGCCGATCTTTGCCATGGCCCGCCTGAGATGGCTCTTCACGGTGCTGACCTCGACGACGAGTTCGGCCGCGATCTCGGCGTTGGACAGGCCTTCCGCGAGCAATCGAACGATCTCGGCCTCGCGAGAGGTCAGGAGCTGATCGACCGGCGTCTCGGGCGCGGGGGTGGCCGGGCGCCGGCGCGCGAACTCAGCGATCACGCGGCGGGTGACCGCCTGGTCGACCAGTCCCTCACCGGCGGCCAGGCGGCGGATCCCCTCGATGAGCTCGTCCATGTCGGTGTCCTTGAGCAGAAAGCCGCTTGCGCCGGCTTCAAGGGCTCCGAACACGTATTCGTCGAGCTCGAAGGTCGTCAGCACCAGGACCGCCGGCGGCGGGTCGATCTCGCTGACGATGACTCGGGTCGCGTCGAGGCCGTTGCCGCCCGGCATGCGGACGTCCATGCACACGACGTCGGGGCGCAGCCGACGCGCGAGTGCCACCGCGTCGGGACCGTTGGCCGCCTCGCCGACGATCTGGATGTCCTGGGCCAGCTCGATCAGCGAGCGGAATCCGGCCCGCAGCAGGGGCTGATCGTCGACCAGCAGCACCGTGATCATGAACGTTGGCCGCTCGTGCGGGGAACGGTCAGCTTGACCGACCAGCCGCCGTCCGGAGTCGGGCCCGTGACCAGGGTGGCGCCGACCAGACCGGCCCGCTCCCGCATGCCTATCAGACCGAATCCGCGGCTGTGGCGGTCCTCCCGCGCCGCCCCGGCGGGCGGCGGGCCGTTGACAACCTCGATCACGCTGGCCTCCGTACGGTGGTCGATCCTGATTGTCACCTCGGCGCCAGGCGCGTGATCACGGGCGTTGGAGAGTGCCTCCTGCGTCACACGGTAGAGGGCCAGGTCTGCCGCCGCAGACAGGCCGGAGGGTTCTCCCGACACGATCAACGTGGGCCGGTTCGCGGAGTCCGAGTGGCCGGCCACCAGCTCGCCGATCCCCAGCAGTCCCGGCACGGTCGCGGTGTCCGACTCGATCGGCATGGTCTCTCGCAGGGCACCCACCACCGACCGCAGATTACCCAGCGCGCTCTTTCCCTCCGTACGGATGGCGGCGGCGGCGCGGCGGGCGGCGCCGGGATCGTGGTCGATCATTCGTTCCACGACGGTGGCTTGAACGATGAGGGCCGTCAGGTGATGGGCGGCGACATCGTGCAACTCGCGCGCCATCCGGGTGCGTTCGACGGCGAGGGCGGCGTCGGTGCGTACACGGAGGTTCTCGGCCGCCTCGGCCGCGCGGAGTTCGACGACCTCGGTGTAGCGGCGGCGTATCGCGACGCTGCGGCCCAGCAGTGCGGCAGTGCCGTACAGCAGCAGCGCCAGGAGGAACTGCCCCGAGTACCGAGTGACCAATGCCCAGGGCGACGCGGTGGCGTCCGCGGCCTCGGCGGCGGGGATGGCGCTGAGCACCACGAAACTCGCGATCTCCGTGAACGCCGCGAGTGCGGCCACCGCGTAAGCGGGGCCCGCGGACAGCAGCGTGCCGCAGGTGTAGACGGCGATGATCAGCGCCAGGCCCCGCAGGCCCTCTCCCGGGTGCGCTGCCGATGCCAGAGCGACTTGCAGGGCCAGGACCGAGGCCGTGCACCAGAGCGGTCGTATCCTGCGGAAACACAGGACCGCGGCCTGTGCCGCCAACAGAATCACAATGGGAACGTCCGAATGTTCCCTACCGGAGATGTCCGGCTTGGCGCCACCGGGAAGCAGGTACAGAGCCACGATCAGGAGGGCTGCAACAACCGCGACCACGCAGTCACGCCGGAACGGTGTGCTCAGTCCCACCGCGTCGAGCCACCGGTCCCAGCCGTCGAAGAAGCGTCTCCGCTCGGCTGACCCGGCGAACCCTGGGGGTTGCCTCTTCACTCTCAACAGCTCGCGCCTCTTCGTGCCGGTTCACTCGCGCCGGTGATGCCGCGGCGGGATACCGACGGGCGACCGGATTCGATGCTACCCACGCCGGTGGCCGCGCGACCCGGCCGGCGTGGCCGGGCGACGGCATTTCATTCCGGCGACGCAGTTCCCGTCGATCACCTCCGTCGCAAGGCGCAAGCCGAAGTTCATGCTTGCGCCGAATGTCCTGTTCAGGCGATGAACGGCACGGTTGTATCGCGGCCCGATGTGTCCGCCCGACGGTCTCGTACAGCCTGTTCAAGGAGCCCGCCCATGGCCCAGCAAACGCCCGGATCTCCCGCGGATTCCCGGGGTTCGTCCACCGCGAGTGGTGTAGCCGTCATCACCGCGGCGCTGATGGTCGGTCTGGCCCCGTTCGCGACGTCGCGGCCAGGTCAGGCCGGTCCGGGCGTCCACTCCGGATCGCGTCCCGAGAAGGCGACGACCCGGTCGATCATGGGCGCGTCATCCGCGACCGGCACCTCGTAGCCGAACGCCATGCCCGGCCCGCGCCATTGCGGCTTGATGGTCGCCCGGTAGAAGGCGAGTGCCCGGGCGGCGGTCGCCTCGTCCGGCTGCCAGGGCCGGCCGATCGCGCGGGCCAGGTCCCACCCGTGGGTCACCGCCTCGATCAGCAGCATGTCGACGACGACGCTGCCGGGGAAGGAGCCGCCCAGATGCGGCACGTTCACGAGGGTCGTCTCGACACCGGCGTCCAAGGCGGCCCGCAGGGTCGCCGACAGCCGCGCGAGAGCGCTTCGAGGTCGTCGGGCCCCGCGTAGGCGTGCGGATCGGCTCCGTCGTTTGCGCCGCCGGGGTCGCCGAAGGCGGCCTCGAAGTAGAGCAGCCCGCCGGTGAGGTGCCGCCGCAGCGCCAGCACGTCCAGCCCCGCGGAGGGGGTCGGGAGCGCGCACTGGGCGGGGGAGGTGGCGGCGGTCACCCGGGCAAGATCGTCAAGGACGTCCAAGATCATTTAGTGCGTGTCCCATCATGAGAAAGGTGTGCCGGGTACCTGGATGGCCTTCACTTTCGAAGCTTTCCCGATCCCGGTGCGTGGAGTCAGCACAGACCTTGTCCTCGGAACCGGGCGTCCCCAGGTCGACGACCTCCTCAATGGCCAGCGAAGACAACTGTGGGAAGACGGCCTCGATGGCATCGCACGGGCATCATGATCGCGCAGGAAGGTGACCACATAGGACGATTACTGCCCGATCACCGTTTGCGCGCCAGAGCCGTTATTTGCACATTCCCTCATGGCCTCGGGAATGTGGCGGATATCAACGCCCGACCATGCCGATGAGTGGTCACGGGAGGAAATGCACCCCGGGAAATGGCGTACGCGAGCCTTCGAGCAGGGGTTGCCTGCGGTGGCGTAGGTGCAGGTCGAAGAAGGCGAGCGGGTATGTCTGCTGGATCTTGACCGCTAGGTTCGGGCTGAATGTTCCGATCCACTTGGTCGCCAGGTCTTCGTCGCTCATCCCGGTGAGCCGGGCTATCTGCGGGAGGAGCCACACCGCGTCGGAAAACGAGATCTCGGTGCCGCCGTCGATTTGCAGGTTGCGGCGCCAGCCGTGCAGGTGCGTCCAGAAATCGGCGGCGCTGGTGTGCGGGGCGCGGGTGAAGTCGGCGGTCATCATCATGAATGGCCGGTCGATGTCGGTAGTGATGGGAGGTTGGCATTGCATCGGGCCGTCCAGGCTGAGCCCGGCCCGGATCCGCTGGTCATCGATCATGGCCAGAGGGGTCGCGGTGCCGCCTTTGGAGTAGCCGAACATGCCGATGCGGCGCATGTCGAGGATCTCGGAAAGCCCGGCGGGCAGCCGTCGGTGCTCTGCGTCGGGGTTACGGCCGGCGGCGATGTCCTCGATGCGGTCGAGCATGAACGGGATGTCCCAGGCGTGGTGCCAGGGCGTGGTCGACAGGTCGTCGTCGGGGGTGGAGAGGCGACCGCCGGGGAATTCGGTGAACGCGTCGTACGTGGTGTCGAGCGTGACCACGACGTAGCCGTGGCTGGCCAATTCCTGCGTGATGACGGTGGTTTCGGAGCGGTGTCCGTTGGCGCCGTGGGAGAACACGATGACGGGCCGCCGGCCGAGTGCCCGCAGTGCTGGGGCCGTGTCGCGACCGGCGGTGAGCGGCGCCGCGGCGACGTCGGCCGGGAGACCGCTGTTGGTGAGCAGTCCACGCATCGGGGTGTCCGGCAGCCATACCGCTGCCGGGTAGCGGCGGGCGTCGGGCGTCGCCGGGTACCAGACGCTCGCCATCAGCTCGTGGTGGTGACCTGGCCCGGCGACACGGTCGGGGCGCGACGTGTCGATGAGGTGCAGGGAAACGGTGCCGATCCGGTACGGGCCGGTCGGTGCGGGCAGTGTGAGGCGGGTGCGGCCGGGCACGGCCGAGGCCGGGCCGGCTGTGGCGAGCGATCCGGCGGCCCCGGCAGCGAGGGTGGCGGCGAGCAGGCGGCGGCGGCTCAGGGTCATCGGTCCTCCGTGGTGGTTTCGATGCGGGCGATCAGCGTCTTCAGGTGGCTGATCTCCTCGGCGAGAGCGGTGTTCCCGGCGGTGGTGAGGGTGATCCAGGTGCGTGCGCGTTTGCCCTGGTATCCCTTCTCGATGTCGACCAGCCCGGCTGTCTCCAGCACGCTCAGGTGTTTGGAGAGGTTGCCGGCGGTCAGGTCGAGATGGGTGCGCAGGTAGCCGAACTCGACCCGCCGTGCCTCGTGCGCGATCGCGAGGATGCCGAGCCGTATCCGCTGGTGCACGACCTCGTCGAGGCCGGTGGCCGGGTGGCCGGTCGGGTCCGGGGTGTCGGTGTCGGCGGTCACTGCTGACTCCGGCGTGCTCTGGAGAAGGCGATCCCGGCCGTCAGGAGGGCGGCGCCGATGATGAGCTGGGACGGCGTCATCGACCACGGGAGCTGCATGCTCGCTCCTGACATGAACGACGGGACAGCCCAGCCCGGCAGGTTCGTGTCGTCGGTCGTTGGTGATACCAGCAGCATCAGTACCAGGTAGCCCAGGGTGAACAGCAGCAGCGCGACGTTGCGTTCGAGGCGGGCCAGTACGAGCAGCGCGAGCCCGATCAGGCCCCAGGGTGCGATCAGCCGGTCCAGAACGATCCACCAGAAGGGAAGCGGGCCACCGCCGAAAGGCGGGTGGGTGGGGAAGTAGGCGGCCGCTGCCGTGTACGCGGCTGCGAACACCACGGCGGTCACGGCTCCGGTGATCGCGTACGGCAGCACGCGGGCGCCCAACCCTCGCGCGCGGGCGGCCCGTACATAGCTGACCGCGATCGCCGCGTAGGCGAGCAGGAGCGCAGGCGGCCAGTAGTAGAGCATCCCCCGGCGCGCGAACGTGCAGCCGCTGCCGTCGCAATGCACCGTCATGAAAAGCCAGTCGAAGGGAATCGCCGCGAAGGTCACCGCGGCCAGGACCAGCAGCGCCACGTAGGTCAGGCGCTGGTCGCGGCGTACGCGGCTGGTCAGGGTACGTATGTCGAGGAGGAGACGCCGGGGATCATCGCCGGCGGACAACGAGTCAGTGGTCATGGCAAATAAGTTTCCACAGCAAACCTATTTGCGCCACCCCCTAGTTGGTGACGCGCAACCGGCACCATGGGGTCCTTCCCCAGCATCGAGCACGTGGGTCGGATCGTCGTGGAGCATCCGGATCTGCCGCGAGCGTTGCGCTGGCCTTCCCTGCGTCCACGCGTGGGACGGTCGAACGCGGCCCTCGCTGGAGGAGTTCACCCGCGACACGCCGCTCACGGTGGGCAGCCCGCAGCAGGTGATCGACCGTACGCTCGGCTTCCGCTACTACGCCGGCGACTACTAGCGCCAGCTGTCCAACCTCGACCACGCCGGCCTCCCGCTCAAGTCGGTGCTGGAGCAGCTCAGCATCCTCGGCGAGGAGGTCGTACCGGTGCTGCGCAAGGAGTTCGCCTCGCTCAAGCCGGCCCACGTGCCGGACGCGCTGACACACGAGTCACTGAGGAAGGCGGCGGGACGACGTCGTCCGAACCTGGGTCGCGTAGCTCGAACGTGTGACCGGGGGAAGGAAGACGGACGTGGCCTCCCTGCGTCACGTTCATCGTCCGGGCAGCAATACCGCCGCGAGTATCACGCTGCTGACGACGGTCGCGGCGAAACTGCGGGCGATCGCTTCGGCGGCGGCGTCGGCTCCCCAGGTGCCCTGCTCCAGGCGCCGGGCACGGGTGACGGTCGCGGTGGTCCAGGGAATCTCGGGATGGAACTGCGGCAGCGTTCCGCTTCCGGACAGCAGCCCCGCCAGCGCGGCGGCGCGAGGTTCCGGCTCGGCGTCACCGGCCAGCACGTCGCGTACGCCGCGGAGCAGGCCCGCCAGACGTCCCGTACCACCGTCGATCAGTATTCGCGCTGTGGGGGAGACGGGCGTGGCGCCGGCCGGCCGGCGGACATCGCCGCGCTCGACCAGGCGTTCGAGCACCGGGAGGCGCAGGGTCGGTCCGATCGCGGCGAGCGTCGCCTGGACGCCGCGAGGCCCCGGAGCGAGAAAGTCCCACACGGACAGCAGGATCTCGTCGGCCGGTGGCCGTTCGGCGACGGCTTCCACCCGGGTCGACCCGCTCCATCCGGGTACGGTTCGCACGTGCTCACCGATGCTGAGATCGGCGAGCACCGCTCCGCCCAGAAGATAGGGGAGTGTTCTCTCGCCGGCGACGGCCCCGGTGCCGGCCGACCCGGCGAACGGCTGGAACAGGAGCAGCAGAAGGTCTTCGGCCAGGGTCGGGGGTCCGAGCTGCTGTGGTCTCACGGCGGGCTCCTCGAGCGGAGAGATGCGTCGGACTCGAGTGAAGACCCTGTGCTCGGCACCGAGTCAAACGCCCTTTGCGGGTACTTCCGCGGACCGGGCGCGTTCGTCGCCGATGTCCGCGGCGCGCGACCGGCTCAGTCGCTGCTGGGCGAGGGCGCCGGCTCGGCTCAGCACATCGAGCTGGGCCGGGTTGTAGGAGGCGACCACCGCGTCGACGAAGGTCTGCCGGGTGACGTGCCTGCCCTTGGACAGGTGCTGGGCCGGGTCGTTCAGCCAGGGATAGTCGATCAGGTGCCGCGCCAGCGTCGGAGCCAGCTTCTCGGCGAGGCTCTGCCGGGTCCGCTCGTCCGCGTCCGGCGGCAGGGCGTCGATCTCGGCAGTGAGGGGATCGGTGTCGGCCTCCACCATGCGCCGCAGGTCCCGCATGGTGTCCTCGTCGTACAGCTGGGCGAAGACGTGCAGGAGGGAGTGGTCGGCAGCCGATAAGCGCGGCGCGACGGACTCGAAGCCCGCGGGCGCGTCGGCCGGCCCACCGTCGCGCAGGATGACGGCGATGTCCGAGCGGGCTCTGCCCAGACGCTTGATCTCGGCCGCGAGGTCGGCGTCGATCTGGCGCAGCAGTTCCGGGCCGTAGTCGCCTTCCGCGCGGATCCGGGCCAACGGAACACCCAGTTCCGTGAGGCGTCGAATGCGCAGCAGGCTGACGAGATGCCGGACCTGGTACTGCTTGTATCCGTTGTTCCGGCGCTCGGGTTCCTCGAGCAGGCTGAGCCGATGGTAATGCCGGATGGTGTTGACCGTGGTTCCGGATAGTTCGGCGAGCTCACGCGTGCTCCAGGCCACGTCAGCCCCCCTTCCTGGTTCACGCGGCAGCCTCGCGGTCGTCGATGCGCCACACCTGGATCTGACACTGTGTTCTTACCACCGGGTCAACGCCGCGACCGGTGGCGTGGATCTCACCGGACCGACCGGGGCACCGGTCGGAGGGCTCGCCTTGACCATGTCGTCGGCACATGGTTTCGACTGAACCGGTCCGTATGTCCCATGCATCCTCGAGTGGGGGACTCACGTGCGCAGAACACTATCGGCGGCGCTCGCCGTGACCGTTGCCGTGACGGCGGCTGCGGTGAGCGGAACATCGGAGGCCTCAGGACCGAGTGCGTCGCCGCTGAAATGGGGCCCGTGTCTAGCGGATGTCCTCTCGCCCGCCCTGGTGTGTACAACGGTCCAGGTCCCGCTGGACTACCGCGAGCCGGACAGCGAGAAGATCGACATCGCGGTGTCCCGGGTGGCGAGCAAGAATCCTTCGCAACGCCGGGGCGTGCTTCTGACCAACCCGGGCGGTCCGGGTGGCGCCGGGCTGAGCTATCCGGGCCTGCTCGTCAACGCCGCGGTCCCGGAGCCGTTGCCGCAGACCCTCCAGGACCGTTACGACGTGATCGGCTTCGACCCTCGCGGTGTAGGCCACAGCGCGCCGGTGACCTGCGACGTGACTCCGGAGCAGATCGCCCGGCGCAACTTCCCGTACCCGGAGACCGCGGCCGACGTGCTGAAGGACGCCCGGATCGCGAAGTCGATCGCACGGCAGTGCGCCACGTCGGAGACGGCCGGTCGAACGGCCGGTGCGCATCGACGATCGCGGACCGGCGAACGTGCTCATGGTGCAGAACCTGCGAGACCCCGGTACCCCGCTGGTCGGCGCCCGCGAACTCCGGAAGGCGTTCGGTCACCGGGCGCGCATGGTGACGGCCGACCAGGGTGGCCACGGCGCCTATCTGCTGCTCGCCCGGAACAGGTGCGCGAACGACACGGTGACCGCTTTCCTGGCCACGGGGGAACGCCCGCAGCGCGACATCGCCTGCCCGGCCGAGCCTCGCTGACCGCGCTGCCAGGACACGAGCGGTACTCGGCGGGAGTCGCCGGCACCTTGACTGTGTCCCGTGGACACGGTGTCGCATCGATGCCGGATTCCGGCGGGCGAAGCAGGAGGTTGGACATGTACCTGAAAGGAGAGCGGCCACGGCGTCTGCCTCACCCATACCAACGCCTGCGCTCTGCACCTCGCCACGGACTGGCTGGTCGAAGGCAGGATGCCGGCCCGGGACATCTCCTGCCGGGCAGGCTGAACCACCTGACCCGCATGGTGCCTCCCGGTCGTCAGCGTCGACGATCGGGAGCACACGGCAGACCTTGACCATGTTCCGAGGACACACCCTGTAATGGCCGGATGTTCGACGTATGGCGCAGGCGCCGAGCCATCCAGCGCATCAAGCCCGGTGACGGGCGCGCGCTGAAGCGATTCCGCTGGTGGCAAACACTGTCGCGATCCCTGTTCTACCTTCCCGCGGACAGCGGCGCGGGCCGGCCGGTGGTCTATGCCGTCGACGTCAACCAGCTGAAGGGCAACGAGAACGGCGACACCGAAGCGCACCTGTACCGCGACGGCCGACGCTTCGAGCGAGCGCGGCTCCCCGCCGTCTTCCCGATCGAGGGCGGCGCGATCGAGGTGATGATGTCGGCGTTCGGCCTGCGGCGGTGCCACTTCGTCGCCGACGACGGGACCGAGCAGCAACTCCGGCCGGACCCCCGCTCGGCCGAGGGGCGCCGCGCCCGGCTCGACCGCGAACGTCCCGGGCTCAGCCGCGGGATCGGCCTGATCTCCCTCGTCCTGATCGTCGTTCCGCTGATCCTCGGCCTCCCGCAGACCGTCGAGTCGATCTCCCGGTTCCCGCCGCTGGCCGAGCGGTTCGGTGTCTTCGACTCGCCGTTCGACGCGTCGGCGTGGGTGAACATCGCGCTCGCGATCAGCGCGACGGTGGGTAGCACCGAGCGTGCCCTGCGCCTCAAATACAACCGGTGGCTGGACACGGTGGCGGACTGACGAAGGCGAGGTGGCCGGCGAGTTTCCGCAGGCTCCACCGGGCGAACGGCCGCCCGAGCGTGCTCGGGCGGCCGTCGTCACTGATCAGGCGGGGACGGCCTCCCGCCCACCGAGGGTCCAAGCAGCGAAACGTGAGCACCACTACGTCGCAGGAGTGGTCATCCATGGGGTTACGGGTTGCCGGTGTTCTCCCGGGCTTCGCGCCTGCGCACCGTCAGCCACACCACCACGACGATCGCCAGGACAGCGAGGACGCCGAGCGCGACCGGCCTCCACCACGACGAGAGTGTGGTCTGCGGCGACGTGTCCCGCTTCGCCGCCGAGACCGGCGTGACCTGAGCCGGAGCCGACTGGGCCGCTCTGGCCTCCACCTCGACGGTCACCTCGCTGGTGTGCGGCGCCGGCGCACGAACTGTCACCTGCCACTTTCCGGGGGCCAGGATCGGGCCGGTGGCGTAGAAACCATGGCCCTCACCGGTCGGTTCGAGCTGCACCGGACCGACAGACCGTCCGTCCGCGCCGGTGGCGGTGAGTGCCAGCCGGACCATCGTTTCCAGCTGGTGCCCGTCGGCATGGCGGGCCTGCACGGTGACACCGACGGCGCCGTCGCCCGCGACCTCCATCTTGAGTTTTCCGTCGTGTGCCCACGCCGGGCCGGCCGCCGGCAGGAGCGCCAGCAACAGGCCGGCCAGGACGGCGGCCGCTCCACGAGTACGACGCATCAAACTGTTCCTTCCTGCACCGGGAGGCCCCGTCCCGCCTGGTGACGGGACGGGGCCGCTGTCGTCAGAGCCCGCGGCCCGGGGAGATCCGGGTGGGGTCCTCGGCGAGCCGGCCGGTGCGGGTCAGCGGCTTGCCGTCGTTCGCCCGTGCCCCGGCCCGGCTCGCGGTGCCGCCGAGACGCTCGATCATCGCGTCGGCATCGCGGAGCAGGGTGTCGCGCACGTCGGTGTCAGCGACGAGAGCAGCGTCGTTGACGAGCGTCCTGAAGGTGACCAGCTGCCGTACCGCCCGCTCGTCCTCGCCGGCCGCCTCCGAGGCCCGGATCGTATCCAGTCTGGTGGACAGCTGCCGATGTGCCTTCGTGGAGAGCCGTCCGGTCGCCTTGAACCGGTCCAGCAGGTTCTGCATGTCCCGGAACGAGGTGGTGACGAAGAACCTGACCGTCGTCGAAGTGCTGTTGTCCGCCTTGTCGGTCGCGGTCACGGTCAGCTCGTGCAGGCCGAGTGGCAGCTCGTACAGCGCTTGGAGGGAACCGCTGGTGTACGGCCGCCCGTTGAGCGTGCCGGTGGTGGTCTCGATGCCGGAGGTCGGGTCGACCGCCTGCCACGAGGTCCGGATGTCCTGGCTGTCGCCGTACAGCTGGCCGTTGGCCAACCCGGAGACCAGCAGGGTCGGCTTGGTGCCGTCGATCCGCACGACCGCCGACTTGAGCGTCTCGGCGTTACCCGCCTTGTCCCTGGCCCGGTAGAGCAGCTCGTGCTCGCCGTCCCCGATCACGTCCACCGGTGCGGTGTACGGCGCCCAGGCGGCACCGTCCAGCGACCACTCCAGCAGCCCCACTCCGGAGCCGGCGTCCACCGACTTCAGCACCACCGGAACGGTGCCGTCGTGCCAGCCGTTGTCGTTGGCCGGCGCGAACTGGGCCGAGGTGACCGGAGCCGTACCGTCGATCCTGATCGTGACCGACTTCGTCTGCTCCACGTTGCCGGCCGAGTCGGTCGAGCGGAACCGCACCTCGTGGGTGCCGTCACCACTGACCGGCACACCGGCGGTGTACGCGGTCCAGGCGGTGGCGCCGTCGAGCTGGTACTCGGTGCCCGCCACCCCGCTGCCACCGGTCTCGTCGTCCGCGGTCAGCGTGACCGTGACGTTTCCGGTGTACCAACCCTCGACCGGGGTGCCGGACACCTTGGCGCTGGTCACCGGCGCCGTCGTGTCGGCGTTCCCGGCACTGACCCGGAAGTAGTCGAACGCGACGGTCTTCGAGGCGGTCTGGGCGGCGCCGAGGCTGTACAGCCCCACCTTCGGGGTCGCCCCGACGGCGGCGTTGGTCAGCGGCTCGAACGTCGTCCATTCCGTGCCGTCGGCCGAGTACGCGGCGGTGTACGTGTTGCCGACCCGGGCCAGCCGCAGATGCCACACGGCCGAGGTCAGACTCCCGGCCTGCGGTTGTGGGTCCTGGACCGCGGCGCCGATCTCGCTGCGGAACTCGATCCGCCGGCTGACCGGCTGGCCCGCGGTGTTGTCGGCGACGAAGTCGAGCTTGAGGTAGTTGTCGTCGTCGCCGTACACCAGCAGTCCGGCCTGCTGGTACTGCTCGTTCAGCAGGCTGCCGTCGACCTTCGTCTGCAGGGTCCAGTCGCCGGCCGGCGCCGCCTGCAGGACGAAGTTCGTCGGCCCGGTGTTGTTGGCGGTGTAGATGTCACCGTTGGGCACGTCGATGCGCAGGGCCCCGCCGGTGACCCGGTAGGTCGCCGGGTCCTCCCGGACGATGGCGTTCCACCGGCACTTGTCCAGCGCGGCGCCGGTGAACTCGTCCGACGGGGTGACCGGTTCCGCCGGGGCGTCCGGCGTGAACTGGAACCAGTCGAACGTCGCGTCCACCACCGGCGCGGTGGTTCCCCCGTTGAGGGCGAAGACCCCGACGCGCGGGTTCTCGATGCCGGCCAGGGCGGCGGACCTACCGACGGGGGTGAAGGTCCGGCCGTCGGCGGAAGCCTCCGCGGTCAGGTTCGTCCCGTCACTGGTCAGCCGCAGGTAGATCGTGTCGCCGGCCGGCGCCGGGGTGCTGTCACCGCTCTCGTTGCGGGGACTCGCCGCGGTCTCCCGGATGAACTCCAGCGTGCGCGCCCCGTTGTAGAGCAGGTCGAGCTTGGCGTAGTTGTCGTCGTCGCCGTACACGATCAGCCCGGCCTGCTGGTAGTTCGCGGTGACCGGCACGGTGACCTTGGTGGTGGCCTGCCAGGCGCCGCCGGGCGCGGGCTGCAGGACGAGGTTGGTGGCGTCGTTGCGGGTGCCGTAGAGATCACCCGCGCCGGTGGGCAGCCGCAACATCCCGTCGGCGACCGAGTACAGCTGGTTCTCCCGGACCACCGTCCAGCGGTCACGATCCAGTGCGCTGCCGAGGAAGTCGTCCGAGCGCGCCCCGAAACAGGACGTGTTCGGTGCCTCGACCTTGACCGGGACATTGGCGTACGACCGGGCGCCCCGGCTGTCGGTCACGGTCAGTGTGGCGGTGAACGTGCCGGGCACCCGATACGTGTGACTGGCGTCCAGGGTGGCCGCCGTGCCGCCGTCGCCGAAGTCCCAGGCGTACGTCAGCGGGGTGTCACCCTCGGTGTCGGTGGCCGTACCGTCGAACGCGACGGTGACCGGCGCGGTGCCGGTGGCCGGTGTCGCGACCGCGCTGACCTTCGGCGGCGCGTTCTCGGTGACGCCCCGGCCCAGGAAGTCCAGCCAGTTCACGTTGAACAGCGGCGCCGTCCCGCCGGCAGGGTCCCGGGCGACGAAGAACAGGGCGTCGGCGTTGGTGCCGGTGACCGGCGCGGTGACGTCGGCCCAGGTCTGCCAGCCGCCGGTGCCCGGCACGTCGGCCGTGGCGACCAGCGGGCCGTCGACGGCATCGGCGCGCACCTCGATCCGGCCGCCGGCGGCACCCGACGCGACCCGGAAGCGGATCGACTCGATGCCGGTCAGATTGGCCGGGTTCAGCGACCACCAGTCGCCGTCCTCGATGAAGCCGATGTTCTGGCCGCCGCCGGCCGGGTCGCTGCCGGTCTCCCGGACCACGCCCGGGTCGCCACCGCCCCCGCCGCCGGGCACCCGGCCGGTGCCGGTGTAGTACTCGGCCTGCTTACGCTTGGGCTGCAAGCGCTCGATGGCCCGCCCGGTGAGCGGCCCGGCACCGCCCGAGCCACCGTCATCGGTGTAGGTGGCCTCGAACACGGCGAAGACGTTGGCCTCCGCGCCGTGCCCCGAGGCGAGGGTGGTCTGCACGGTGCCGGTGCAGCCGGTGTGCTGCTCCAGCGGGTGGGCGTGCTCGTCGTGGCCGAGCAGCACCTGCAACCGCACCCGGTCGCAGTCGATCTCGCCGTCCTCGGGGTCGGTGACCTTGATCGTGTACCGGACCTGGTCACCCCACTCGAAGAAGCCGCCGTCCGGCGGGAACTCGATGCGTACCGCCGGTGCGGTGTTGCCGACCGTGATCGGGACGTTAGCCACCGCGCTGCGGCCCTTGGGGTTGGTGACGGTCAGCTGCGCGGTGTAGTCGCCCGCCGTGGCGTAGGTGTGGGTGGGGTTGGCCTCGGTCGAGGTCGCGCCGTCACCGAACGTCCAGGCGTAGGTCAGCGCGCCACCGTCGGGATCGCGGGATCCCGCGCTGGAGAACCGTACGGTCAACGGCGCCGTCCCGGAGGTCGGGGTGGCGGCGGCCGCGGCGATCGGTGCCCGTTCACCGGCGATGTAGTCGATCCGGTAGATGCCGGAGTCGTCGTTGTTGCCGCCGAAGCCGGTGCCCCACTCGATCATGTACATCGCGCCGTCCGGGCCGAACTCGAAGTCCATCGGGCGGATGAACTTCATCCCGGTCAGCAACTGGTTGATGTCGACCAGGGACCGGCCGTCGGCGGTCACCTGCATCGTGTACATCTTCGACTGGTTCCACTCGCCCAGCAGAGCCTTGCCGTCGTAGTAGGCGGGCCACTTGCGCGTGGAGTTCAGGTCGGCGTCGTAGCGGTAGACCGGGCCGCCCATCGGCGCGCCACCACCGCCGATCTCCGGGAAGCGGGGGTTGCCGCTGTAGTCGTAGTCGACGGTGGCGCTGATGGCCGGCGGGAGCGTGGTGAGGCCGGTGTTGTTGGGCGAGTTGTTGACCGGCGCCGCGCAGTTGAACTTCGCCCCACTCGGACCCGACGGGAACTGGTAGTCGTTGTAGGCGTAGTTCGCCCCGATGCAGTACGGCCAGCCGAAGTTGCCCGGGCCGGTGACGATGTTCCACTCCACGGTCCCCTCCGGGCCGCGGTCGGGATTGGTCGCACTGGCGTCCGGCCCGTAGTCGGCGACGTAGAGGGTGTTCGTGGCCGGGTCGACGCCGATGCGGAACGGGTTGCGGAGGCCCATCGCGTAGATCTCCGGGCGGGTCTGGGCGGTGCCCGAGGGGAAGAGGTTCCCCGCCGGGATCGTGTACGACCCGTCGTCCTCCGGATGGATCCTCAGCACCTTGCCGCGCAGGTCGTTGGTGTTGCCGGAGGTGCGCTGGGCGTCGTAGTCCTGCCGGCCGGAACGCTCGTCGATCGGGGTGAACGCGTCCGACTCGAACGGGTTGGTGTTGTCACCGGTGGCCAGGTAGAGGTTGCCGGCGCTGTCGAAGGTCATGCTCCCGCCGGCGTGGCAGCAGGTGTTGCGCTGGGTGTTGACCTGCAGGACGACCTTCTCGGTCGCCGGGTCGATGGTGTCACCGGTGACGGTGAACCGGGACAGCAGGTTGCGGGCCACGCCGTCGTTGCGGGCGTAGTAGAGGTAGACCCAGCCGTTGTCGGCGAAGTCCGGGTCGAGCCGGATGCCGATCAGGCCGTCCTCGTTGCCGGTGAAGACATCCAGGTCGACCGCGGTCACCGTGGTGCCGGTGCCGGGCTTGATGATCCGTACCCGGCCGTCACGCTCGATGTAGAAAACCCGGCCGTCGTCGGCGACGTCCAGTTCCATGGGGTTGCTGGTGTTGCTGTCCAGGGTGATCTTCTCGAAGCTCTCGGTCAGTGAGGCGCCGCAGTCGGCGTCCAGCTGCCCGGCCACGGTCTGAATGCCGCCCAGCAGGTGGGCGAGGAACGCCGGATCGGAGTACGACTCGATCGTGTGGCCGCCGCCGGTGTACCAGGCCCGGCCGCCGTCGTAGTCCTGGCACCACGCGGTGGGGTGGTCGGCACCCATCGCCCCGGCGCCCGGGGTGTAGCTGGTCTCGTCGAGGCTGGCCAGCACGTGCACGTCCCCGCGGGGGTTGGCCCGGAAGTTGTACCACTCGTCGAAACGCGACCAGCGCTCCGGCAACCCGGCCGTGGACGGGTGGGCGTGGTCCTCCACCTTCACGGTCGCCTGCTGGTTGGCGGGGTGGCTGGCGAAATAGGCGCCGACCAGTTCGCCGTACCAGGGCCAGCTGTACTCGGTGTCGGAGGCGGCGTGGATGCCGGCGTACCCGCCGCCGGCTTGGATGTACCGCTCGAAGGCCGCCTGCTGGGTGGGGTCCAGGACGTCGCCGGTGGTGGAGAGCCAGATCACCGCGCGGTACTTGGCCAGGTTGGCGTCGGTGAAGGCGGCACTGTCCTCGGTGGCGTCGACGGTGAACCCGTTGTCGGCGCCGAGCTGCTTGATGGCGGCGATGCCGGCCGGGATGGCGTCGTGCCGGAAGGCGGCGGTCTTGGAGAAGACCAGGACGGAGTACGGCTCCGCAGCGGCCGCGGCCCGGACCGCCGCGGGCTGTCGGCTCGCGGGGGCGGCCTGCGCCGACGGGCTACTGAGGACGGTCATCAGCAGGGTGAACGCGAGCAGGGTAGCGGTCAGCAGGCTTCTTCGGGGGTGAACACGGCGTGGACGGGGCACGCGTTTCTCCTTGTCCTGGGTGGACAGCGGTCTGATGCCACAACCCACGCATCGACATTTGTTGATTGCCTATACAAATTAGGGGGGCCCGTCGAATGTCCAGCAAGAGTTCAGTGTGTAACGGTTCGGTAACCGCGCCGAGATGTGATTAGGCAATATGCGGCCCTTGTCCGGGAGTGCCGGATGATCGTGTCCGCCAGCTCGGTGATCCGGTGGAAGTGTCCGCAGGCGGTCCGCCGCGGCGTTTTGAGGAATCCGATTTGTCGAGCCTGTTCGGCTATGACGGACCAGCTAGCCTCTTCAGCGAGGGCGCGGCACCTGACGTCGCCGCCACAGCCGTGTGCATTGCTGGTGGGTCCAGTCGCGTCGAGGCAGTCGACCGTTTCTCTCAATTCGAGAGCCTGTGAAATGAGCTTGGCCAAGTCGGCCGGGCATATGGCCCGGAACACCCGAGCTACCCGCGGTGCGCGCCCTGCTATTCAGTGCGAAACCTCGGTGACACCGAATCACCAGTCGCGCCACTCGCCCGCGGCCTCCTCGACTCCACGTCTCTCAAGCAGCGCTTCGACGTCGATGCCGGCACCGGCAAGCACCTGCTCGATGTACTCGCTCAAGTCCTCCCGGGTCATCGTCTCGATGTGCTGCCCGAAGGCCGCGTCAACGCCGTTGAGCGCAACAACGACGCGTTCGACCGTGGGCCATACCGCATCGTCCGTCGGACGATCCAAGCTTGCGATCTCGTCCTCGTACGCCTGCAAGGCCGAATCAACCGCCGCGACGAATGCCGGTGGGAAGGAAGTCAAGGCATACGCGTCGTCCGCTGACAGCGTCCCGGCGGTGACCGCGGCCTCCTGCTCGGCCAACTCGCGCCGCCACCGATGGGTCACACGTTCGATCATGGTGGCAGCGTAGATCGGAGCCTGGAGAAGGTCGATGCGCAGCGCGAATCGCGGCCACTGGTGAGTGCGTCAGGTTCTATCGGCTCCCTCTCTGAAGCCGCTCGACCGGCGGCACCAGGCGGGGGCCGGACAAGCGATCAGCCGCGCCGGTCGGTGTCGCGGCGCAGTGATCGACCCAGTTTGAAGGCTCTGTAGGAGATGATCGGCGCGAGGACGACCAATGCCACGATGACGAAAATCAATAGCCAGCGCATGGCCTGCCTCTTCCCGCCAACCAGAGCCCCCAAACGGCGAGCAGCGCTGGACCTGCAACTCGGATCAAGCGCCACGATCGCTGGCGTTTTCGACATGCCGAACGGCTACATGTTCCTCTTCGGTGGACTGCGCTGGCGGCTGCTTCATATTCTGCGCCAAGGAGGTGCACATGACGAATGCTGGACTGATCCTACGATTGATCGAGGAGGCAGCCCAGGCATCTGACTGGCGCAGCAGCTGCGCGGACTCGGAACGCCTGCCGATCTTCAACCTCTGGGGACCAGTTATGTACCTAACCCCGGCCGGCGAGGTCGTCATAGATCACGAAGAGGACAGGCCGACTCGGCTGGCCGATCCAGCTGAGCGTGACTTCGCGCTCGTCCGAGCCGCTGAGAAGTATCCAGAACTCGCCCACTTGCAGCCGCCAAGGCCACCGGCTGCGGCTACCTGCAACCTGTGCAGCGGACGTGGCCGGATAACCGTCTCTCAAGGGAAGATCCTGCCGTGGCAGGACGGAAGGGGATTCAAGTTGTGCCTCTACTGCCCGGAGTGCAACAGCCTTGGATGGACACTGGCCATCTGACGCCAGCCGTCTAGCCGCCGCCGTATGTGAGCAGCGGCCGGACGTGATCCCCACAAGTGGCGCCGAAACTCGGCGACACAAACCCAGACCCGAACCAGTGGCGAGGGCCAGATCAGCACCGCCGACAACATCGTCTACGCCCCGCGGGGCCGTCGCTGACCACTGGCCCGAACACCCACGGAAGTAGGTCTCGTGAGGCCGGCCGAGCCATGAGTGGGTGGTGAACCGTCAGGCCGAGGACTCGTGGTCCGCCCGCCTGCCGGGTGATCAGGACCGGTAGAAAGGCCCCGACGTCGTCGTCGGCGCCGTCACGGATGTTCGGGGATTGCCTAGCGTGGGAACGAGTGCGGAGAACCCGGGCCGGGCTACCACGCCGCGGCCGGCCCGGTACCCACCCTGAACTTGCGGCACGCGGCGGCTTCCGCCCGGTGGAGGTGCGGGACGCGAGGGGTGCTCAGAGTCGTAGCGGGTGCTACGGGTACGGACCCGTAGCACCCGCTCGGCGAGAGCCTGCGAGCCGTCACCCGTTGTTGTCGATCAGACTGGCGATCTCGTTGTAGATGAGATGTGCCTTTGCGCCCTGGTTGGACGGGCAGCCGCCAAGATGATGCAGCGCGACCACGCGGTGGCTGCTGTCCAGCACCGGCGAGCCCGAATTGCCACCTGACGTGTCGCAGCTGTAGCTGATGTTCCACGTGTTGTAGTTCGCATTCCGCACGGCGCAGGTCGGGCCGTTCTGGGCGTTCTCGTAGATCGCCACTCGCTTCGCGGTGCCGTCGCCGTGTCCGGGAATGTAGATGCGCGTGCCAGTGCTGGTAGCGGCCGTCGCCAGGTACAGCGTGCCGAACCTCTGGATGGTGGCGAAGTTGTTCACCGAGTACAAGGTGTAGTCCAGCTGATTGGAGCTACCGCTGCTCACCCGATAGAGGGTGGCGCCGCTGACCTTGGTGCCCGCCCCGGGATTCGCGCCTCCACAGGTGGCGCACTGATAGTCGAACTGCATCTCGCTGCCGCTGACCGCAGCCTGCGTCGAGAAGCAATGCTTGTTCGTCAGCATCCGGTTGGTGTTGCCGACTCGCCACGTGGTGCACCGTCCACCACCGCTGATCAGCAGTCGCGCAACGGCCCCGCCGCGGGCGTACTCGGCTGGGTGACTGTTCTGGTAGCAGACTACGTCGCGGCGAGCATCGGTGCTGCAAACGGACATGAGCGAGACGTTGTGTTGGCTGATCTCCGCCTGGTCGTAGCCCCGCCAGAAACGGTCAATGGTCACGACACTCGCGTTGCGAGGGCGGCTACTGTGCAGGGTCACCACCGCGGTGTCACCCTCCACCGACATCGCCCAGAAGCCCGGCTGCCCGTCGGTGGTGAAGTCAGAGCTGGTGGCCCGGTCAAGGTCACGGTGATACCGGTAGCTCTCGCGGCCGTCAGGGCTCGACACGGTGACGAAGTCGCCGGGGGCCAGCCGTAGCGAACTGACGTGGACCTTGATGTAGGTCGCACCGGGATGCCGAATGATCTGTGTGCGGTTGCTGCCGTGGTCGGACATCAAGGCATCGAGGGTGCGAAGTTCGCCGACCGTGGTGACACCCTCCACCGAGAACTGGTCCCGTTCGGGCGCGCGGACCGAGTGCGGCGCGAGCGGTCGGGCTGAATGCACATCGGCCTGAGCGGGCGCCGCCGACAGCAGTCCCAGCCCAAGCGTGCAGACTCCGACCACGGCAATCGCCGTTCGAAGCGAGCGCAAAGCATGTGCCATGGCTGTTCCTCCCCAGCAGTAGCACCGGTCGGTGTTTCCGCCTGCCGGAGGCCGACCAAGTTAGCGTCACGCTACGAGCGGTACATAGATATTGGTAGATATCTTTCAGCTCATACGACGCTGCGGGGTGAGGCTGTACCATGCAAAGTAGACACTCGCGCCGAGACCGAACAGGCAGCCGAGCCAACCCGCCGGCCTAGAAATTTGGTAGTGGCGAGAGCGCACTCGTCTCGGCATGGCAATGCGTCTGCACCTGTGAGTCTCGGGCTACAGCAATGGCGGTAGGTCACGAGATCGGGTCGTTCTCGTTGTGGCGACGGCGCTAAGGTGCGCCTCCCGCAGCTTGATGATCATTGCGGGCGCTTCTGGGACTCCGGCTCTGGGGTATGGCTGCTTCAGACGACGTGAGAGGCGCCATACCCCAGAGCCGCGGGGCTGGCAGACCACCGAACAGAGGTCCCGGCTGTAACGGCCGGACAGCATTCGATACAGATGCGCAGGCCGCCGCTATCGATTGGCCAGGCACTACCGTTCTCGGCATGGCGTTTTCCGTGAGTGATGTAGGAGATGTCGCGGCTGCGCTGCGTGGGACTGTCCTGCAGGGCCACCCCGTGCGGGAAGGGCTCGGCGGCACGCTGCTGGTGGACGACGTCGACCCGGCTCAACTGCTCCAGGCCTGGCGGGCCGCCTACTCGGTCATGCCGGTCACCGGCCGATGGCCGGTCTTCACGGTGCCGGGAGGGCTCCACCACGAGCCGGAGCCCGAGGAGCTCGCAGAGCTGGAGCTGGCCGCCCAGACGCTGGACCCTTGGTCGGTGTACCGGCGACACCGCGGGGATGAACCGCAGGACCCGTCGGAGATCGAGTACTACGTCGAGGCGTTCCTGGGGTCCGCCGAGGTACCTCGAGCGCTCGAACAGCTTGCCGGGCCGGTCACGGAGAAAGACGTGCAGCGGTGGACCTATGACACCTTGCTGGCTGATCCACCGCTGGCAGATCGCGCCTTCTCCGGATCCGAGTACCTCGTCGGCACCAGCAGGTGGCAGACCTGGCCGGAGGTACAGCTGGTCCTTCTGCCCACGGCATCGCCGTGGCTGGCGCCCGCATGGCTGAGCTACCACGGGGCGACCCGCCCGGGCGGCCCTCCGGCGTGGGCCGCCGCCATGCTCCGATGGCATCAGCGATGGGGCGCGGCTCTGGTCGCCAGCTGGGGGACTGTGCTGCAGTTCGTCACGGAACGCCGACCGCAGCCCGGCCAGGAGGCCTGGGAGCTCGCCGGGCAGTTGCTGGCACTCGGCGGCAATCTGGAGTGTGAACAGTGGCAACTCGCCATCGCACTCACCCGCAGCGACGAATGGTTCCTGCACGACCGCCCCTGAAGGTTCCCCGGGACCGGTTGAACCGGCTTTCAGTGGACGGTCCTGCACCACAGCACGACCGCGGTATGAGGCGCCGGACGACGTCGTGTCGTCCGGCGCCGGTGGACCGTCAGTGGTGGTGACCGTTACGGCCGAGGGTCTGCTCCGGGGTGACGCCGGGGCGGCCCCACTGCGGTACTGGGCGGCTGGTCGGGCCCCCGTCGGCGTTGCCGTCGGCGTCGGCGCGCCAGTACCAGCACGGGTGGTGTCCCTCCGGCCAGCCCGCCGGGTTGTCCTCCCACGCCTCCGCGCGGCCGTACGGCGTCATGTCGAGCATGTTGAAGGTGGCGTTGAACCGCTCGGTGCCCCGGCCGGTCGTCTCGTAGGTGAGAAAGGCCCTGTCTCCGTCGCGCAGGAAGCAGGTCAGGTAGCCCATGTCGCCGCCGGCCGGCCCGGTCACGTCGCGCACCGAGTACCACGGCTGGGTGTAGCCCATGAACTCGACGAAGGCGGCCACCTCGGGCCAGCGGCCGGTGGTCAGGATCGCGAACGAGACGCCGCGGGCGTTGAGGTAGACCGCGTCCTTCAGGTGCCAGGCCGCGTTGGTGCAACCCTCGCACTGGCCCTGGTGCGGTGCGCCGTCGTACCACATGTGCTTGTAGACGATGAGTTCGTCGCGCCCCTGGAACAGCTCCAGGAACGGGACCGGACCGCCGGGGCCGACGACCTCGACCTTCGGGTCGAACTCGACCATCGGCAACCGGCGGCGAGCCGCTGCGAGCGCATCGCCGGCGCGGGTGTGCGCCTTCTCGCGGACCAGCAGCTCGTCCCGTGCGGCCTGCCAGGTGGCCGGATCGACGACGGGTGGGCGGCCGGGCAGCTCGTTCGGCGTGGTTGTCACGATCTCCTCCAAGGGCGTCTGTTTCCGGGCAGCGTCGTACGACGTCCAGCGACGCTCACCAGAACAGACCCGGCACCCGGCCGAAACTAATCGGGTCGGCCGGCGGCGATCACCCGAACTTCGTCCATCGCCCTTCGGAGATCACCTCGACCGAACCGTCGACGACCTTGATGGCTGTCTGTTCGTCGATGGCGTAGGCCGGGACGCCGATGTCGGCGGCCCATCGCTCCGCGTCGGCCATGGTGTTCGTGGGAAGAGGTCCAGGTGCGGGAAGATCGAGAAGTCGACGACGCCCAGGGTGCGGTCGTCCGGTGCGGACGGCCACTCGACGAAGTAGTCACCGATCCGGGGCGTCAGCACCATGCTTCCGGCGCTCACGCCCACCCAGACCTTGTCGGGCAGTGACGGCAGCAGCTCGGCCAGCCCCGACTCGCGCATCCAGTGGCACAGGTAAGCCGCGTCGCCTCCGTCGGCCAGGAGCACGTCGGCCTCCCGGACCCAGGGGACCCAGCGGTCCGCGCCGATGGTGGGCAGCGCGGTGAGCTCGAGGACACCGACCGACGCCCAGCCCAGGCCGGTCATGTACTGCCAGTCGGGCTTGGGCTCGGCGGCGATGAAGTCCCGTACCGACGCCGGACCGCACATCGGGTGACCCCACTGACCTGTCGGGATGCAGAGGGCGTGGCACTCGTCGATCGGCTTGCCGAGCAGCTGCACGAGCGCCGTGCGGATGCTCCCGTTCGTGACGCCGCCGGAGGTGAGCAGGAGCTTCACGATGCCTCCGAATCCACGGGAAGGGAAAATCTACCCGACGACGGCCGCATCGGTGGGGGCGGCAATCAGCACGCCTTCGGTGAGCAACCGCCGGGCCAGCACCAGCCGGTCCGCGTCGTCGGCGAGCGGCAGGTCACCGACGCGGTGCGGCGCCCCGTCGAGGGCGAGCCGCAGCGCGGGCCCGCAGTAGGCGGGAAAGCTCATGGTCCGGCCGGTGAGGCGCAGAGCCACCTGGTCGGCGTCGTTTTCGCCGAGCAGCCACCGCAGGCCGGGCCGGACGGTGACCACGTCGGCCGCGGTGAGCGCGTCGGCGAAGTCGAGCTGTGCGAGCGGGCTGATCGGCGCGGGGCGAGCGGCCGGCCAGGATCGGTTGCGCAGCCGGTCGGCGATCTGAGCCGGTTGTACGGTGCTCAGCCAGGAACGCAGTGTCGCCACCGTCTGCTCGAGCTCCGCACCGACTTCGTCGGGATCGGTGGGGTCGAAGCCGTACGGCAGGGTGGCCCGCAGCAGTGGATCGGCCATCGCCAGCGTGAGGAGTTCCTCGACCAGGGCGTACCGGGTGAGACCCCGGATGCCGACGGTCAGGTGCAGCGACCGGCCGCCCTGCGCGCGGGCGGAGTGCAGCCAGCCGCGAGGCAGGTAGAGCGCGTCACCGGGTTGCAGGACCACGTCGAGCGCGGGCTCGCCCTGCGCTGTCGCGGCCACCTCGTCGGCGCGGCCGCCCCACGCCTGCTTCTCCAGCGGGTCGGCGAGGACGGGCGGATGTATGCACCAGCGTTTGGTGCCTTCGACCTGTAGGACGAAGACGTCATGGGTGTCGTAGTGGGTGCTGAAGCCCTGACTCGACGGAGGGGTCAGGTAGGCGTTCATCTGCAGCGGGCGGTTGAGTTCCGCGCCGAGCCGGCCGACGAAGTCGATCAGTGGTGGCCAGAGCCGGTGCAGGCCCTGCAGGACCAGGGTGGCGCCTTCGGCGTACAACCGCATGACCTGTTCGTCGAGCACCTGGTCGGAGATCTCTGCGCCGACGCCTCCGCCGCCGGTGAAGCGGCTGCCGGGGAGCACCGCGCCCTGCTGGGCCACCCGGAGGAACGGGGTCCGCAGTCCACGCCGGCTGAGCAGTTCGTCGACGGCGGCCGAGGAGAGCAGGTCGGTGAAACCGCCCGGGCCGCCGAGGTCGGCGGCCCGGGACAGCAACGGTTCCCGACCCCAATATGTGCCGGCGAACTCGTCCGGGGTGGTCGCGACTGCCCGGGACAGGGCGGAGGCCGGCCGGATTCGGGTCGTGGTCACGGGTTCGGTCCTCAGGAAGCGCTGCCGTCGGCACCGCCGTCGTGACTGGTCACGTCGGCCCCGCCGTCGGCCGGGCCCTCGTCGGACGCGCTGCCGTCGGCGCCGCCGTCGACCGTGGCGGTGTCTGCTCCGCCGTCGGCCGGACCCTCAGCGGACGCGCCGCCGTCGGCGCCGCCGTCCTGGCTGGTCACGTCGGCTCCGCCGTCGGCTGGGCCCTCGCCCCCGGCGTTGGCCGGGTCGCTGTTGATGTCGTCGTTGCTGAGTGCCATGTCGATTCCCCTGCCGCACCGAGCGCCTCCGTGATTCGGAGGCCGTGGATCCCGGGGGTACCCGGCCACGATCGATTCATGCCGGCTCGGCCTTGAAGATCATTTCAAGACGAGAGGCATGACGGCGTACGGCGGATCGCCTGATCCCGAGGGCGGTCAGGTGGCGAGGGTCCGGCGCAGCGTCTCGGCGAACGGGCCCGGGTCGCCGTGCTGGCCGTACTCGCCGCCGAGGAAACCGGCGTGGTTGCTCGGGAACACGGCCGGTTCCCGGCCGAGCCGCTCGGCGACCGCGAGACCGCCGCGATGGGCCAGCTCGCCCGCCGACTCGGCGCCGACGGCCAGGACGATGCGGGTCGAGGCGGCGCGCAGCGCGGCGAGGTCGGGCTGGTACAGGCAGCAGGTGACCAGGTTCTGGCCGAGCAGCACGTCGTCGCGTGAGCCGTCGTCCTCAGCGGGCAGGCCGAAGCTGGCCGGGTCGGGGCCGGGCTCGTCGGCGAAACCGGGCGGCACCGGTCCCTTCAGCGACACGATCTGGATGAACTTCACCATCGCCGGACCCAGGCCGGAACGTTCGTAGAGCGCGCGGATGCCCCGCACGGCGGCCACCGCGTCCTCGGCGTCCGGCACCAGGCTCGCCAGGGGTGGCTCGTGGGCGACGAGAAGGCGTACCAGATCAGGGTTCGCCGCCACGAGAGCCAGGGAGTTGACCGCCCCGCCGCTGCTGGCGAACAGGTCGACCGGGCCACCGACCGTCTCGATGACCCGGCGGACGTCGTCAGCGTGCTGCTCGGGCGTGGTCTCCGGTGCCGGGTCGGTGCGCTTGCTGCGGCCGGTGCCGCGCGGGTCGTAGGTGATCACGAGCCGGTCGGTGAAGTGCCCGGCCAGGGTCACGAAGCCGCTCGCGTCCATCGGCGAGCCGATCAGCATGAGCGGGGTCTCGGACGATTTCTCCGCGGGCTCGCGCACGTCGTAGGTGATGATCGCGCCGGGGACTTCCAGAGTATGGGCCGCTGGCTGTGTCATGGCCCGACACTACCGGTCAGCTCTCCGCGGGGCGGGTCTCCGGCCAGGTCAGCAGGGTGTCGGGCAGGTCGGTGCGGCGCAGCGCCCGATGGTCGCGGCCGGGCAGGCAGTGGCCGGCCGCAACGACGAGCCGGGCCACCTCGATGGCGCCGTGCGCCTGGAAGTGCGTGTTGTCCTGAACCCCGTCGGGATAGTTCGGCGACTCGCCCGCGTCCAGCCACAGGAAGTGGTCCTTCGTCGCCTCCGGGCCGAGCCTGCCCCACAGGTCGAACGACAGCGCCTCCAGGTCGATCAGCGGCGTCCGGGTCTCGGCGGCGAGCGCGCGCATCGACGCCGGATATTCGCCGTGCGACAGGTAGGGCACGCCGTCGGCGGTGAACCGGCGGCGCTCGACCGGGGTGACCAGCACCGGGGTGGCGCGGGCGGCGCGGGCGCCGTCGAGGTAGAGCCGCAGGTAGTCCTGGAACGTCGTCCACGGCAGCGTGCCGCGGGCCGGGTCGGTGGTCTTCTCGTCGTTGTGCCCGAACGACACGAGCAGCACGTCGCCGGGCCGGATCGCGGCCAGGATGCGGTCGAGACGGCCCAGGTCGGCGAAGCTCTTGGAGCTGGCGCCGGAGAGGGCCTCGTTGACCACGCGCACCCGGCGGTCGAGGAAGACGTGCAGGGCCTGACCCCAGCCGGCCCGGGGATGGTCGGCCACCGCGTAGGTGGCGGCCGTCGAGTCACCGGCCACGAACACGGTCGGGCGGCGGCGGGCGGCGTGCGCGGGGGACGGAACGGCGAGGACCGCCGCGCCGGCGGCCGTGCCGAGCAATGCTCTGCGACTGATCTGCATAGGCGGCATTCAATCAAGGACGATCGATGCAGGCAAGCGCTTTCCTGCAGCTGGGAAGACTAGGGGTGGATGCTGATTACCGGACGGTCGGATTCCTGATCGATTCATGTAACAGCGGCGATGTACCTTACGGAGCGCCGGAACGATCACAATGGGGGTAATCGTGACAACATCCGTGGAAGCGGCACGGCCGGTCGAGGCCGCGCCGTTCAGCGCCAAGGAACGGTGGGTGCTGCTGATCGCCAGCGCCTGGCTGGTCATCGGCTTGCAGCTCGACGCATACGCCCACGCCACCACACCCGAGCTCGAGACGTTCTGGACCCCGTGGCACGGCGTCCTCTACTCCGGCATCGCGGCCTCCGGCTTCACCCTGCTCTGGATCATGCGCTCCCGGCTGCCGGGCATCCCGACGTACCGGTCGGTGCTGGCCCTGCCCAACGCCCTGCGCCTGCCACTGGCCGGCATGGCGTTCCTGCTCGTCGGCGGCGGCGTCGACACCCTGTGGCACAACATCTGGGGCATCGAGCAGGACATGGAGATCTTCGTGAGCCCGAGCCACGAGTTCATCATCCTCGGCATGGCACTCGTCGCGATGGGCCCGACCCTGATGCTCGCCACCGGCCCCGAGAAGCGGCTCAGCGTCGGCGGCGCCTTCCTGGTCGGGATCTCCACCCTCTTCGCCGCGCTCCCGGTGCACATCTACTCGCTGCACGCCTCCGCGATCGGCTTCCGGCACCTCGGCAGCGGCGACATCGATCCGGTGCCGATCTTCTCGCCCGACGCGCAGCTCATCCACGGGTACGTGTTCAGCACCATTCTCCTGCTCGTGCCGTTCATCGTGATCGGCCGCCGCTGGCCGCTCCCGTTCGGGCTCGCGTCGGTGCTGGTGGCCGTCATCGCCGTACTCATGCATCTGATGTTCGACTCGCGGGACGACTGGTGGCCCGCCCTCACCCTGGCGGCCGCGGCCTTCGCCCTCGAGATCGTGCTGCGCCTGGTCACCCCGCTGGTCAAAGTCGGCGCGAACGGCCGCTGGATCCTGTTCGGCCTGGTCGCGCCGCCGGCCGCGTGGGGTGCCGTGCTGCTCGTCGGGCAGATCCAGGAGGGCAGCACGGGGTACAACATCCACATGCTCACCGGCCTGCTCACCCTGACCGCCCTGACCGGCGTCGGCACCGTCCTGGTCGCCCGCAGCGTCCAGCGCCTCCCCGAGTGAACCTTTTTCAACGTGGCGAGGGCATGGCCACCGGCACCACATCGTCCGTTCTGGCCCGCAGCCAGGTTGAAAAAGGTTCAGTGATCACCAGGCTGCTGCTCGTCCTGGTCACGGCGGGCCTGGCGCTCGTGGTCACCGGTGGTCCGGCCGCAGCTCACGCGGGCGGCCTCACGGCCACCGACGCACGAGGGTCGGTGGTCTCGGTGACTCCGGCGGTTCCCGGTCTGGAGATCACCGCGATCGAGGAGGGTGCGCGGCTGCGTCTGCGCAACGGCACCGGCGGTCCGATAACGATCAAATCCGGCGGCGGTACGGCCACGCCTGCCGTGATCGCGCCCGGAGCCGAGCTGACCTGGATCGACGAACGGTCCACCCCCGACGGGCGATCGGTCGCGGCCGGTCGACGCGTCTCCTGGACCGTCCCGCTGGACGCGAACGGTGTCGCCGTCGCCGTCGACGGCGTCCTGGTGGGGGAGGAGCGCCCACTCGCGGCCGGCTGGTGGATCGCGGCCGCCCTCACCGGCGCGGCCCTCGTCCTGCTCGCGAAACGCCTGCCCCGTGCCGACCTGCTGCTCGCCGCAGCCGGGACCATCGCCGCCGCGTCCTCGATCGTGCACGTGACGGGTTCGACCCTGGCCGTCGAGTCGGCGCCGCTCGCCGGAACGTTCCTCAGCGCCGCCGGCATCAACCTGCTCGCCTGGCCGCTGATCCTCGGCGGCGCGGTGACCGCCCTGCGCGGCCGCGCCGCCGGTGTTCTCGCGGTCTGCGCCGGAGCCGCCCTCACCGCGGTCTTCGTCCTGCCCGACGTCACGTCGTTCCATCGGCCGGTCCTGCCGTTCGAAGGCCCGGCCGTGCTCGAACGCGTCCTCGTCGTCCTGGCCCTCGGCCTCGGCGCGGGCGTCGCGGTCGCGGGCGCCGGAGTCCTGCGCGACCTCGCCCGGAAAGCGGCTGCCGATTCCGCGGGCCCGGACGGCGACATCGCGCGGCACCCTCCGGCCGCTGATCCGGCGTGACACCATCGATGAGCCCGCTCGCGCACGGTGTCGGCAGTGACGCCGGGCTGCCGCTGCCGCTCGATCTGGTGCTGCAGGCCGGCGCGGCGACGGTCGTACTGTCGTTTCTGATCGCCGCTTTCTGGTGGCGCACCCCGCGGCTCAAGCCCTCCCCGCCACGTGAGTCCGGCAGGCTCGCCGTGCTGCGCTACCCGGTGCTGCTGCTGGCGCTCTACATCACCGGCCTCGCTCTCGCGGGGCCGCGCGGCACCACCAACCCGGCGGCGCACGCCCTCTTCGTCTGGCTCTGGGTCGGGCTGATTCCGATCAGCATCGTCTTCGGGCCGGTCTGGCGGGCGGTCAACCCGCTGCGCACGATCTTCACCCTGCTGGGCCTGCCCCGTCACGGGCTCCGCCCGCTTGCGCCCGGCCGTCCGCGATCCTCCTGGCCGGCGGCGGCGTTCCTGCTGGTCTTCGTCTGGTTCGAGCTGGTGGTGCCCCATCACGGCGATCCGGTCCCGGTCGGTCTCTTCCTTCTGCTGTACGGCCTGAGCCAGGTCCTGCTCGCCCTCCTGCGCGGCGAGGAGTGGTTCGCCCGCGGCGACTGCTTCGAGGTGTACTCCGAGTTGGCCGGCCGCCTCAGCCCGCTGCGACATCGGCAGCCGCTCTCCGGCCTGGCCCCGGCTTCCCGCGACCCGGCTCCGACCTCCGGGGGGTCCGCGCTCGCCTCGGCGGGACTGGCCGGGTTCGTGGCTGTCTGGTGGGGCTCGACCGTCTTCGACAGTGCCTCGGCGTCACCGGTCTGGACGGGGTTCGTGGACCGCGCCGGCGCACCGCTGTTCTGGGGCAGCGCGGGTCTCGTACTCCTCTGTGGGCTGGTCTTTCTCGGGGTCCGGTGGACCGCCGGTCGTCTGGACGTGACCCTGTCGCTGATCCCGATCGCGGCCGGATACACGCTCGCCCATTACCTGTCGCTGCTGATCGTCGAGGCCCCGCGCGGGTTCCTGCTGCTGCTCGGCCAGCCCGCCGGGCGCTGGGACGTGTCACCGTCACCCGCCATGGTCGCCGGGGTCCAGATCACGCTGATCCTGATCGGACACATGCTGGGCGTGATCGTCGCCCACGACCGAGCGCTGGCCGAGGCCGGCCCGAAGCCCGCCATGGCCGTGCTCGCCGACGAGCTTCCGCTGGTGTTGCTCATGATCGGCTTCACCTGGGCCGGGCTTTTCCTGCTCTTCGTACGCTGATGTCCTGATCTGTCGCTGTCTTCTCACTGACACTTCTATGAGAAGAAGTCTTTGCATAGATATCTTCTCACCCATGCGCCGCAACTTGACAGACGTCGACTCGCTCAAAGCACTGGCCCACCCACTACGGCAACAGATGTTCAACCGTCTCAACCGCTTCGGCCCGGCCACCTCCGCCGATCTGGCCGCGGTGTTCGACGCCGACCGCGGCGCCACCAGCTATCACCTGCGTCAGCTCGAGCGGTACGGCTTCATCGAGGAGGACTCCGAACTGTCGGCCGGTCGCCGCCGTTACTGGAAAGCGATTCCCCTGGACCTGCGACTGCCGTACGCCTCGGAAGACCCCGAGATCGCCGCCGCCGCCGACGCGATCGGCGGGCAGTGGATGGAACAGGGGACGCGTGAGCTGAACGCCTACCTGAGCGACCGCGAGTCCTTCGGCGAGTTCGGCGAAGCCGCCATGCACTCGTTCAGCTCCACCAGCCTCACCGCCGAGGAACTGATCCAGTTCCGCGAGGAGTACGTCGCCTTCGTCAGCCGATGGCACCGCTACCCTGCCGAGGCCACCGACGGCGCCCGGCCGATCACCGTCCTCTTCAACGCGTTCCCCACGCCGTCATGAGCTCCCTCTGGCGCAACCGCGACTTCACGCTGCTCTGGAGCGGCCAGGTCATCTCCAGCCTGGGCGCCGCCATCAGCGCCACCGCCACCCCGCTGCTCGTCCTCGCCGAGACCGGCTCACCCCTCGACGCCGGGCTCGTCGGAGCGGCCGGCACCCTGCCGCACCTGATCGCGAACCTGCCCGCCGGTCCACTCGTCGACCGCTGGAACCGCCGCCTCATCCTGCTGATCAGCGAACTCGTCGCGGCGATCGCCCTGCTCAGCGTCCCGCTCGCGATCTGGTCCGGCGTGTTCACCGTCGCCCAGCTCTGCGTCGTCGCGTTCGTTCAGGGCCTGTGCTTCGTCTTCTTCGGCCTCGCCCAGGACGCCGCCCTGCCGATGGTCGTACCCTCCGCGCAACTGGCCGACGCCATCGCCGCCAACGAGGCACGCAGCCGCGGCGCGACCCTGGCCGGCCCACCGATCGGCGGCTTCCTGTTCGGCCTGGACCGCGCCGCGCCGTTCCTGGTCGACGGGATTTCCTACCTCGTCGCCGCCGTCGGACTGCTGTTCCTCCGCCGCGACCTGCAGAAACCACCGGAGGGCCCCACCGAGCCACTGTGGCGGGCCGCCGTTACCGGAATCAGGTACGTCTGGAGCCAGCCCCTCATCCGGGTGTCGATGCTGCTGATCGCCGCCAGCAACTTCGTCTTCCAGGCACTCATCCTGGTCCTCGTCGTGCTGGCCGAACGCCAGGGCGGCAGTCCGGCCGACATCGGCCTGATGCTCGGCCTCTACAGCGCGGGCGGACTGGCCGGCGCCTTCGTGGCCGGCCGGCTGCATCGGAGCCTGTCCTTCCGTACCGTCCTGATCGGTATCAACTGGGTCTGGGCGATCCTGCTGCCACTCAACCTGCTCACCACCAACACGCTCCAGCTGGGTGCGCTCGGCGCGCTCTCCGCCTTCGTGGGCCCGCTCTGGAACGTGGTCGTCTTCACCTACGCCGGCAGGGTGGTCCCGAACGAGTTGCTCGGCCGCGTCATGAGCGCCGCCGGCACACTGACCTGGGGTGTCATGCCACTGGCCTCGCTCTCGGCCGGTCTCCTGCTGACCTGGATCGGCCCGAAGGGTTCGATCTGGTCACTGTCGGCGATCATGCTCGGCGCGGCGATCGCGGCAACCCTCAGCCCTTCGGTACGCCACGCGCCGAACCTCGATCCCGTCGAGGAGCCCGCCCCGGCCGCCTGATCCCGGGCGGACGGACACTCAAGGGTGACCTGTGTGGATGATCGGTACCGGCTTCGTGCCAGCCACCGCGAAGCCGGTCCACACCGATTGATCTCCTCGGCAGAGTAGCGGCCATGACACGCAACGCGTTCGGCCGCAGCACCTCCCGACAGTTGACGGTTGCCACCACGGCGCTGCTGGGTGCGGCCGTCGCGGTCGCACTCGTCGGCGGAACCAGGACCCGCGAGGCGTCCGCCGGGGCGATGTCCACCGACCCCGGCGCGGTCTCCACGGCAGGTGCTGACGTCGACTGCCTCACCGACGACCTGACCGGCACCCTGATCGGACAGGCCCGGGCCGCGGGCTCGAAGGTGCGCGACGCGGTACTGCGCCTCACCAACGACTCCGGCCGGGCTTGCCGGGTCCGGGGCTGGGCCGACATCGACCTGGTCACCCCGCCTGGCGACCTGGTCAAGGTGCCCACCAGCCGGATCGAGCAGACCGGCGGCGACACGGTGGTCGCCCTCACCCCGGGCGCCAGCGCCTGGGCCCTGGTGCAGTGGGACGTCTGCACCGCCGGGCGGGCCGGCTGCGGCGTCGGCGTGACCGTGCAGTACATCGTCGACCCCGAGTCCACCGGCTCGGCCGCGGACTCCGCCGAGGTGCCCGAGGCCGAGCGGGAGGGCATCACCATGAAGGCGCTGCGGGTCGGCCCCTTCCAGCAGGACCGCGCCGCGGCGCTCGCCTGATCCGGTCTTCCTGATCCGGTCTTCATCGGCGGCCGGCTCGCCTGCGGCGGCTTTGTGCGGCGGCTTTGTGCGGCGGCTTTGTGCGGCGGCTTTGTGCGGCGGCGGGACGTCAGACGATCGCCGGGCCGAACGTGTCGGACATGGCGGCCACGCCGAGGCACAACAGCGGACCGGGGAAGCCGTCGTCGACGTCGGTGAGGTCGTGCCACTGCTGGATCACCGGTTCCGGCGAGTGACGGCCCAGCGAACGCAGACCAGGTTCCGGAACCTGATGGCCCGCCCCGCGAAGCATCCCGGCGACGCTGTCGAGGAGCCGGCGCACCGCGGCTGCGATGTTCCCGGGTGCCGCCTCCGGACCGGGCAGGGCGTGCTCGGTGACCCAGGCGGCCAGCTCGGGACCCGAGACGATGTGACCCGGCAGCGACGACCCGTAGGTCCGGCCGTAGACGACCAGCGAGGTCGTCTGCACCAGCACCTGGTGCACCGGCACACGGCGGGGCAGGGCGATCACCGGGTGGGTCGGGGCGAGCAGGAGGGCGGCGCGCCGGGTGGCGGCCAGCCAGGAACCGGTGTCACCCGCCGCGACCTGGTCGGCGTACTCCCAGATGGTCGGCATCGGATGATCTTGGCTAGTAGAAGCCTCGCGGACATCGGTCGTCGGGCCGGGCTCCCTGTCCCCCGAACGTGCGGTTTCCGGTGACGATTAGTACATCTGATCTAATCATGGGGTAAGGTGCGGCCATGAGCATCGACAGCGGTGCAGATTCCCGTCCGCCACTGACCGCCCGCCAGCTGCGCATCCTCGCCGTCATCGAGGAGTCGGTGCGCTCGAGGGGCTACCCACCGACGGTCCGGGAGATCGGCGCGGCCGTAGGGCTCGTCTCGCCCTCGTCCGTTTCCTATCAGCTCGGCGTCCTCGAGAAGCACGGCCTGCTCCGCCGCGAGCCCAACAACTCCCGAGCCGTCGAGCTGCGCCGCCCGCTCCCACCACACACCGACGCCGAGAGCCAGACCGGCGCCGGTGTGACGTCCGGCGCGGGACTCGCGGGCGTCGGTGCGATGTCCAGCCCGGCTCCCTCGGGCGTTGGTGTGACATCCGGTCTGGGCTCTGCCGGTGCCGCCGACATCGACCAGGCGCCGGGCTCCGGCCAGACGGCTGCGTTCGGACGCTTGGTGACGGTCCCGATCCTGGGCGCCATCGCCGCCGGTGCACCGATCCTGGCCGAGGAACACATCGAGGACCACCTGACCGTCTCCTCCGGGATGGTCGGCGGCGGCACGCTGTTCGCCCTCAACGTCAAAGGCGACTCGATGATCGACGCCGCCATCTGCGACGGCGATGTAGTCGTGGTCCGCCAGCAGCCGGTAGCCGAGACCGGCGAGATAGTCGCCGCGATGATCGGCGACGAGGCCACGGTCAAGGTCTTCCGCCGCCGCGAAGGCCACGCCGAGCTGCTCCCACGCAACCCGGCTTACCAGCCCATCCCCGCCGACGACGCGGTCATCCTCGGTAAGGTCGTCTGCGTCCTACGCCGCCTCTGACTCCACCCCGCCTCTGACTCCATTCCGCCTCTGACTCCACCCCGCCCCTCCGCCAGCACCGGCGCTGCCGTCCTTCACTCACCCGAGCCGCGCCAAGCCGCGGCCGGCTACGCGGATCGCCACCCTTGGGACGCGGACCCGTGTGGGGCCGGCCCGGCCCGCCGAGAAGGCTGCCCGCCGCCGTCAGAGGTCCGAACCGGCCCGGCCCGCGACGCCGGCCGACCAGCGTCGCGGGAGGGACCGTGCTCGTTACCGCATCGCTCCGCCGTGGTGGAGATAGTGCAGGTCGCACAGCAGTTCTGAGAGGGCCACGGGATCCAGAGCCGCGAAGTTCGGCGCCCCGGAGAGGCGCGCGTCACGGAACGTCTGCACCGGATCCTCGTTCGGGAACTGGACGCTGATCCCCGGGTCGAGGGGAAACGTCAGTACGCCCCGGCCCGGCAGGTAGCACTCCACGGTGTCCTGGATGCCCGCGTCCATCGGCGCGCTCCGCACCCACCATCCGCGTCGCTCCAGCTTCAGCAACCGGTCGACCGCGACGGCTGCCCCGACGAACTCGGTCAGTCGCTCGTGGGCGGCCTGTTCCGCGGTCAACCGCCGCACCGGCCGGCCGAGCGTGTCGTGGCTCTGGGCTGGACGGTCATCTAGACAGCTTTCGAAGTCGGGGTTCCCGGCCCGTCAGCCGCAACCGTCTGAGCCGTGGTGGCGCCCGGTCGGCTGATGGCCTGGCGTTACCGTCGTGGGCTCCGGGGTCGCGGGGGTCGGTTACCGCCGCTGACGGGTGCTGGACGATCAACTGCGGCCGTTTTCTGAGCCGGGCTCCGGGATATCGCTGCCTCCGGACCGTTAAAGGGTTCACCGCCCACGGCTGGGCGATCAGGCGGCCCGGGGAAGGGTTCACTGGGCACGGCTGGGCGATCAACAGCCCGGGGAAGGGTTCGCCTGCCACGGCTGGGTGATCAGGCGGTCTGGGGAAGGGTTCGCCGGGCACGGCTGGGCGATCAAGCGGCCCGGGGCAGGACTGTCCCCACCAGCCCCAACCAGACCCTGACCGTAAAAGGTATCTAGAGCTGTTTCGAGGCGAGCTGTGTATGAGGGCTGCTTCCCGGGCCGGAAAGGGTTCGCGATCCACTGCTGATCGATCATCGGGGTCTGTTTGTCGGGGTGAGCTGTGGGATAGGGCTGTTTCGGGGTGGGAAGGGTTCGCGAACCATGGCGGGGGGATCGGCCTGCCGTGTGTGGAGAGGTGGTGGATGTCGTGCCGGCTGGGTTGCTGTTCAAGGGGCCTCGCTGGACGTTCGCGGCCACGCCCTGTGGAAGGAGTTGACGCAACCGGATGCGGGGCGGATCTCGATGCCGGAGGCGTTGGCGGTGACCGACGGGATGTGGGTGACTCGGCGGATCTCCTCGAGGCACGCTTCGAAGCGGGCTCCGAAAGCGGCCGTGTCATCACCGGGGCGGGAAGCGGAGCCCGAGCGGGAAGCGGAACCCGAGCGGGAAGCGGAACCCGAGTGGGAAGCGGAGCCTGAGTGGAAAGCGGCACCTGGGCCAGAGCCCGAGCGGGAATCGGCGCCTGAGCGGGAAGCGGCGCCCGGGCCGGTTTCGGTGACGGAAGCGGAGCCCACGCCGGAGCCGTGACTCGAGGCGGAAGCGGATCGGGGAAGGGGGCCGGAGTTGAGGGCGGGGCCGGGGCCGAAGCGTGCCTGCAAGGTCTCCCAGGTGAACTGGCGGGCGTCGTCGAGGTAGGCGCCGACCAGGGTGAGCCAGGCGTACACGTCGAGGGCCAGGCAGGAGTGGCGGCTCAGGACGCGGACCACGTCGGCGTCGAGGGGGAGCCAGCGCAGCGCCGACTCGGCGAACGTTGCCTCCAGCGTGATCACCGGTGGGCACTCGGAGGCGGAGTCGAGGAAGCCGCGGCTCTGCCGGGTACGGCCGCTGACCAGGGAACCCGTGGAACCCGGGGTCTCGCCGATCCAGCCGTGCCGGAGGGTGCGGTGGAGCTGGCCCTCGAGTTCGGTGAACCAGCCGCCCCGGACCGTCTGCTCGGAGAGCGAGCCCAGCGCGGCCAGGAACGCGTAGACGCGGTGCGGGTGCAGGGTGATCGTCCGGCTGCGGCAGCGGTACACCTCGGTGCACAGGAACATCACCAGGTGGCGGCCGAGCAGGCCGTAGGGGATGCCCGCGTACCTGGCGAACTCGCCCTCACTGAGGCCGGAACGCCAGCTGCCGAGGCCGGGCCGGTAGAACAGCTCGACGTCGCCCGGGTCGGTGACCGGCAGCACCAGGTCGGCGTGGACCGGCGGGTAGAGGACGGTCCCGGCGCCGGACGAGCCCGGCAGGCGGCAGGCCGCGTGGCCGTCCGGCTGGTCGACGGTGATGTGGACGGCGACGTCGCCGTGCCGGAACGAGAAACTCACGTCGTCAGCAACGACTGATCTTGGAGATCGGACGCAGAAGCCGCGAGGGCGAGCGGCCGCGCGGGGAGGTGCGAGGGCGAGCGGACGCGGGAGATGCGAGGGCGAAGGCGAGGGATGGAGGGGGGCAGGAAGGGGCTCAGGCGGCGGGCAGCATGCTGTGGTCGTAGCGCATCCAGGTGCCCTTGCCCTCGTGCTTGGCCGCGTACATGGCGGTGTCCGCGGCGTGCAGCAGCGACCGCAGGTCGTCGGTCTCCTCGGCGGACGCCACGCCGATGCTGGCGTTGGCCCAGACCGGAGAACCATCGATCATGATGGGTACGGTCATCGCCTGCAGAATCCGCTGCGCGGTCCGTTCCGCGTCCCGGGCGTCGCAGTCGCGCAGCAGGATGGCGAACTCGTCGCCGCCGAGCCGGGCGGGCAGGTCGACACTACGTACCGAAGCACGCAGTTTCTCGGCCACCCCGGCGAGCAGCGCGTCACCGGCAGCGTGCCCGAGGGTGTCGTTGACACCCTTGAACCCGTCCAGGTCGATGAGCAGCACCGACACGGTGTCGTGCGGGGCCTCGGCGAGGGTGATGTCGACCTCCTCGCGGAAGTGGACACGGTTGGCGAGCCCGGTCAGGTCGTCGTAGAGGGCCTGGCGCCGCAGCCTCGTCTCGTGCTCACGCAACTCGTGCAAAGTGGTGTCGAGCTGGGCGATGAGTTGCTTGTTGTCATGGAAGGCGAGTAGCTGCCGGGCCACGACCAGGCCGACGATGACGCCGAGGCCGCCGACCGTGCCCCACAGGCGGGCGTCCTTGTCCTCGTTCTGCGACAGCATGACGATCATGACGGAGAAGACGAGCAGGATCGAGCCGTACGGCAGGAGGCTGTACGACTTGCGCCGCCGCGAGCCGAACGCGTGCTCGTCGAACTGGGCGAGTATCTCCTGGACTCGGGGCCCCACGGCGATCAGCAGTGACGGCAGGAACCGGATGGCGTAGGCGTGGGCCGGCAGCGACCCGTCGGCGTCCGGGGCCACGAACAGGCCGAGCGCGTTCACGACGGCCGCGATGATCAGCGGGATGGCGGCGTTGCGGTGCATCGGCGCGTTGCCGCTGAGGATCATCTTGACCGCGGCGAACGCCGAGGTGAGCACGAGCGCGGCTCCGGCCAGCGCCCCGATCAGATTGGTCTCGCGGTCCTCCGAGTTGATCGCGAAGCACCACGCCACGACGGCGCCGCCGACCAGCACGGTCGCCGAGTCGAGCCAGAACGCCAGGCGTTCCTTGCCGCTGCGGCCGGAGTGCGGGTGGATGAGCATGCCGACCACGATGAGGCCGATGCCGATGGTGAAGCACACCGACTGGACGGTGCCGCCCGCGGTGTTCCACTGGTCGCGTTCGAAGTACGAGGTGAACGTCTGGACGGTGTCGCCGGTCGTGAACAGGACGCCGGCGATGGCCATGAACCGCCAGAACCTGCGGATGGCGCCGGTGGCGATCCGGAAGACTCGCCAGGAGGAGTACGCCAGGAGCGCGTCCAGCGGTACCTGGAACGTCCAGTAGACATCGACCTGGGTGTCCGAGTGGCCCTGGAGCACGAAGAACAGCGCGATCCCGAGAAGGGTCCACGCTGTCGCCACGGCGAGCAGCGGGTCCTGCCGTATGGATCCATTCCCGTTCACTTCGGGACTATCGGCCTCTCCGGTCCGAGCCTGAGGAAGACGGCGCCGCCTTCACCGGCCCGCGCTTGAGGAAGACGGCGCCGCCTTCACCGAGGCGAGGTGAAGGCGGCGCCGGTGATCACGCCGCGGCGCAGGTGACCGCGGTGGGTGCGGTGTTGCTGCCGCTGAACGAACCGGTGAAGCCCCAGGTGGTGGAGGCGCCGGCGGCCAGCTTGCCGTTCCAGGCGGCGTTCTTGGCGGTGACCGCGCTACCGGAGGTGGTCACCGTGGCGCTCCAGGTGTTGGTGAAGCTCTGCCCGCTGGGCCAGGTCCAGGTCACGGTCCACGCGTTGATCGCCGCGCTGCCGGCCTTGACGGTGACGGCGCCCTGGAAGCCGCCGGGCCAGGAGCCGGTCACCGCGTAGGTGGCGGTGCAGGCGCCGGACGGGGCCGACGGGGACGGCGACGACGGCGGCGGGTCGGACGGCGGGCCCGAGGACGACGGGGACGACGGGGTGGTGCCGCCGAAGATGGTCGCCTGCTTCGAGGTGGCCTTGATGCCGTTGGCTCCGTTGAATAGTCGCTGGCCCCACGAGGTCAGCTGCGCCGCGTCGAAGCCGGTCACCATGTCCAGGTATTCGACGCCGCCGCCGTTGCCGCTCCACGACCAGCCGAGGTAGCCGATGCCGAGCTGCTGGGCGGTGGCCAGGATGGCGTCCTCGTCCGGGTTGCCGTCGGAGTGGTTGTGCCCGAACTCGCCGACCACGAGCGGTAGCCCGGCGGTCTTGAAGCGGTTCAGGTAGTCGGTGATCTCCGCGGCGGTGTCGAACACCCCGTACATGTGCACGGAGAACACGGTGTTGCGGTTCGGGTCGGTGGCGAAGACCGAGGCCGCGTTGTCGCGCATGGTGAACGACCAGTCCTGGCCCCAGTTCGGCGCGTCGACCATGATCTGGTGCGCGAACCCGGCCGCCCGTAGCCGCGTGATGGCGTTCTTGGTGTCGGCCACCCAGCCCGACGCGTTGGTGTTGCCGTACGGCTCGTTGCCGATGTTGAGGATGACGTAGTTCTCCTGGCCGTCCAGGGCACTCTTGATCGAGATCCAGTAGTCGACGGCCTCTGCCAGCGAGGCGGCGGCGCCCTCCTCGCCGTACCCGGTGGTGTCGTGCACCTCCAGCACGCAGATCAGCTTGTTCGTCTTGCACTGGCTGATGACGGCGGAAACGTTGGCGGCGCTGTCGGGTCCCCAGCGCTTGCCACTGCCGAGCACGACGCGCACGGTGTTGGCGCCGAGGGCCTTGATGTCGGCCAGTGCACGGGGAGTACGGTCCTGGTACCAGGTGTGCGCGTGGTTGACACCGCGCATGACGAACGGCGCGCCGTTGCCTTCGAGAATCTGCGTGCCGGAGACGGTGAATCCGGTGGCCGCGTGGGCGGGCTGTGCCACGAACAGCGCCGCGGCGCCGGCGCAGAGTGCCGCCGCGATGGCGGCCCACCAGGCGCGCCGCTTCCTCGGGATGGGGACGGTCATGCTTCTCTCCTGGGGATGGGAGTAGTGGGAGCGCTCCCAATGTCCCTCTTTTAATTTATGTTTGTCAACGTCCTGACGTGATCTGCGCCCTTGGTCGCGCTCCGTGGTCTTGACATTCTCGACCGCTGACCGCCACAGTGCCTCTGACCTGGGATTCTTATCGCCGCGAAGGGCAGCCAACCTATGGAACTGCATCCTGACGATCACGAAGAGTTACTGCACGGCAGTACTGCGGTGGAATTGTGGCGTCGTAGCGATCACGCGGTGCGGGTCGCCGAGGAACTGATGCGCATGCACGGCGGCACCGTGCCGATGAGCGACCTGCTCTGGCTCGGCGCCGAGGCGATCCTGCCGCGCCAGTGGAAGGCGGGCCGCGCCCCCGAGCCGGTCGAGGCCGCCGTCGAGGTCTACAACCGCTGGCGCAGGCTGGAGCAGCGCCGCGTGGAGCGCCGCCGTCAGGCCGATGAGGAACGCCGTCAGCAGGCGGGCGAGACCGGAGCGGTCTGACTCAGAGCCGCGGCGGCCACCGTCTCGGCGGCACGGCAGGCGTCGGGCAGTTCGCCGGCCGGGACCGGGTGACTCAGCACGAACCCCTGTGCGTGGTCGCACGACATCTGCCGTAGCCGTACCAGCGTCGCGACGTCCTCCACGCCCTCGGCGACAACCTCGAGCCCGAGGTTGTGCCCGAGGTCGATCGAACTGCGCACCATGACCTCGTCCGGCGTGCCCTCGGCCAGGCTGCCGACGAAGAGCCGATCGATCTTCAGCTCGTCGGCCGGTACGTCCCGCAGCTGCACCAGCGAACTGAACCCGGTGCCGAAGTCGTCCACCGACACGGTGACGCCGCTGTCGCTCAGCCGGCGCAACGCCGTGCCCGAGTCGGCCATGATCCCGGTCTCGGTGAGCTCCAGCCGCAGCAGCTCGGGCGGCAGGCCGGCCGCGTCGATCGTGGCGAGCACGGTCTCGGCGAACCGTTCGTCGCGCAGCGCCCCCGGCGCCACGTTGAACGACACCCGGCACCGCCACCCGCCTGCCAGCCACGCCGCCGTCTGCCGCGCGGCCACCGTCAGCAGGTGATAGGTGAGGCCGATCTCCAGGCCACCGCGCTCGGCGATCGGCAGGAGGGTGGCCGGCATGACCACGCCACGGGACGGATGCCGCCAGCGGACCAGCGCCTCCACCGCGCCGACCCGGCCGTCGCTCAGGCGTACCTGCGGCTGGTAATGCAGTTGAAGTTGCCCCTCGGGATCACCGGTGTCCAGCAGCAGGCGCAGATCGGCGAACAGCTGCATCCGGTCGTCCTGCTCACCGGCGTCGGTGCCCGGGTCGTACACCGCGACACCACCGCCGTGGCGCTTGGCGCGGTACATGGCCGCGTCGGCGTGCCGGAACAGCTCGCCGGCGTCGGCCGCCCCCTCCGCCGGACCGAGGGCCACCCCCAGACTGCCGCTGATCGCGGCCGGCCGGTCACCCAGCACGAAGTCGCGGTTCAGCTCGGCGACCAGCTGCTCGGCGAGAGCGGTGGCCTCGGGCAGGCCGGAGACGCGGGGGAGCAGCACGGCGAACTCGTCGCCGCCGAGGCGTGCCACCACTCCGGGCGCGCCGACGTGCCCGGACAGGCGCCGCCCGGCCTCGATCAGCACCTGGTCGCCCGCGTGATGCCCCATCGTGTCGTTGACGGCCTTGAACCCGTCCAGGTCGATGACCATCATCGCGGTCCGGCCGCCGCCACGTTCCGCGGCCGCCAGCGACTTCTGCAGTTTCTGCTGGAAGAGGGCCCGGTTGGGCAGGCCGGTGAGCGGGTCGTGCATGGCCTGGTGGCGGCTGTCGGCGGCCTGGACCACGAGCCGGCGCTGATAGCCCAGAACCATCCGCATGATCATCGCGACCAGCGTCAGACCGACGCCGAATCCCATCGCGGTGCCCAGCAGGAGCCGGCCCTGCGCGTCGCCGAGCCGGGTGACCTCCTGCTGCGCGTACTCGTGGTACGCCCGGGACACGTCGTCCACGTCGTTCTGCAGCGAGTAGAACGCCGGCGTGACCTGGAGCCGGTCGAACTGCATGAAGTCCGGATCGCTGTCGGCCACCTTCGCGATCAGCTGCTCCGCGAGTTTGCGATAGGCGACCTGACCGGTCAGCAGCCGCCGCGCGTCCTGCCGGGCCCGGTCCCCGGACGTCTCGGCGATCTCCGTGAGGTTCCGTTCGGCCTCCGCGACCACCTTCTCGAACCTGCTCCGTACGGCGACCGACGGCTCCACCTGGTAGTGCCGGAGGTTCACCTCCTGCATCGCGACGGCGATCCGTGCCTCGGTGAACTTCATGTCCACGATCAGGGCGGCGCTCTGCTGCTCGGTGGCGCGCGTGGTGTCGGCGGTGCCCTGCAGCACGTAGCCCGCGAGAGCCAGCAGGACGACGGCGAGCGCCACCGTCATCAGCAGGCTGCGGCCACGGCCCCGGATGCGCCCCCACACATCCCCTCTTTCGGCAGCGAACCCACCGGATCAAGGAATCCGGTTCAGCTTCGGCCGGTCGAGGTCGATCGGAGCAGGTGAGCCCAGCGAACGGAGTTTCAGGTGCGTGGCCCCAGAACCGTCGCGGTAGCCGCCGCGGCCCTGATCCTGGCCGGGCTGTCCGCCTGCGCCGGATCCGACGACCCGAAGCCGGCCGCGTCGGCGCCGGACGTGATCCGCCTGGCCAGTCTTCTGCCGCTCACCGGGCGCAGCAGCCACTCCGGCGAGGCGATGCTGAACGGCGCGAAACTCGCCGTCAGCGAGGTCAACGCCGCCGGTGGGGTGCTCGGGCGACAGGTCGAACTCGTGGCCGAGGACGACGCGTGCGACCCCGGCACCGCTGTCACGGCCGCGCAGACGGTCGTCAAGAAGGACGTGACGCTCTCGGTCGGCGGTTACTGCAGCAGCGCCGTGGTGCCGACCCTGAAGATCTTCCGGGACGCGGGCATCCCGATGATCATCGCGCAGGCCAACTCGACCGACCTGATCGAACCCCGCTACGACAGCGTGTTCCTGATCTGCGGCACGGTCACGGCCGAGGCCGAGTTCGCCGTCGAATGGATGAACAGGCTGGGCGGCAAGCGCCTGGCGGTCGTGCACGACGGCACCAGCTTCCCGGTCACGCTGGCCGAGGAGACCGCCGAGCATGCCCGCAAGACCGGCTCACCGGCCGTGGCCGGCGAGCTCAAACTGAGCCAGGGCGCCACCGACTACAAGCGCACCGCCGGGGCGATCATCGGCGCCAAGGCCGACGTCGTCTACTACACCGGGTACTACGGCGAGGCGAACCAGCTGATAAAGGATCTGCGGGCCGAGGGCTTCACCGGCCGGATCGTGGTCGGCGACGGCGCCACCGACGGTCCGCTGCTCGCCGACCTGAGCGAGTCGCAGGCCCGCGACGTCTACGGGACCGCGCTGCTCGTACCCGCGTTCATGCCCGAACTGAAGGACTGGTCGCAGCGGTACAAGGCCGCCTACGGCGCCGACCCCGGCCCGTCGAGCCCCGAGGCCTATGACGCCGTCATGGTGGCCGTCGACGCGATCAAACGGGCCGGGAGCACCGACCGTGAGGCCGTCCGCGTCGCCTTGAGCGGTACCGACCTCGCCGCGCTGTCCGGCGAGGTCGCGTTCAACGCGGACGGCACCCGTACCGTGCCGAAGTTCCTCCTCCTCGAAGCGAACGGAAAGGACTTCCGTCTCAGAACCGAGTAGGGTGCGGCAGCGTGCCGGGCAGGAGTTTCGCCGGCGAGGCGGTGGTCCGCAGCGACGCCGTGCCGGCCGGGTTGCGGCGGAAGAGCCGGCCGCCGAACAGCAGCCACCCCACCGAGCCGTCCGGGTCACGGACGAAGTTGGCCCGGCTGTGCGTGTCCGATCCGTCCGGTGCCCACACCCGCACGTAGTCACGGCGGTAGAACGGCAGCACCAGCTGCTCCCTCCCACCGATGCGCAGGCTCAGCCGCCCGCCGATGCCGACCAGGTCGAGGGTGGAGCTCACCGGTTCACCGTCGAACCCGATCTGCTCGGTCACGTAGTGCCCCTCGTAGCCGGCCAGCTGCGCCGGCGTGAGGGTCCTGGGCGTGGCCGGGAGGTTGTGCAGGCCGGTGAACCGGCTCAGCGCCCAGTCGTCGCCGAACAGCTCGGCCCTCAGCGACGGGCCGCCCGTCGAGTTGGTCAGCAGGGTCAGCGCGAAGTCCTTCTCCGGCACGAACATGAACCCGGAGTGCTGTCCCGGCAGGTCACCTCCGTGCTGCACGACCCGCGGGCCCTCGGCGGTCGGCCGCAGCATCCACGTCACCCCGGCCCCGTCGAGCTCCACGAACAGCGTCCCGCCGGGCCCTGGACGCCACCGCATCGCCCGCAGCGACCGCCGGCTGAGCAGCGGACTCCCGTCGCCGAGATGGAAGCGGGCCCACTTCAGCTGATCACGGGCGGTGGAGAAGAGACCACCGGCAGGGTGCAGGCTCCGTGGGATGGCCAGGGCCTCCGGAGCGGCGACGAGATTCCCTTCAAGATCGAATCCATGCGGTACGGCCACGCGCGCGCCCGCCAGTTCGCCGAGCGTGAACACGCTGCTCCGCAACCGCAGCGGATCGAGGACGAGGTCACGCACGGCCTGCTCGAACCCCCGGCCCGACGCCACCTCGAGGACCCGGCCGGCCACGTTGAGCGCCGTGTTGTTGTAGGTGAACAACGCGCCGGGAGCCGTCACCTGGCGCACGGTGGCCAGCGAATCGACGTACCGCTGGAGGAACGCGTCGTCGCTGCCGGTGTCGGTGTAGACGTCGCCGAGCCAGCCCGCGCTGTGGTTGAGCGTCTGCCGCAGTGTCACCCGCCGTGACGCCGCCTCGTCGCTGGTCCGGAAGTCCGGCAGATACGTGCGCAGGGGCCGGTCCAGGTCCAGCCGTCCCCGCTCAACCAGGCGCATCACGGCCGTACCGACGAAGGTCTTGGTCGTCGAGGCGATCCGGAACAGGGTGTCCCCGTCGACCGGCGCGGGTTCGGCCACGCTGGTCACGCCGAAGCCGCCGACGTAGTCGCGACCCTGGTACCGCAGACCGTAGGCGACGCCGGGAACGCCGTACGCGGCCATCCCGGCCTGGATCTTCTCCTCGAGCTCGCGTACCACGCGTGGCACCCGGCCCGCGGACGCTGCGGCGGGTGAGCCGGCCACCACCCCGGCTGCCACGGCGGCGGCCCCACCGGCGGCGGTGCGCAGAAGCGTTCGGCGGGACATCGGTTCGGTCATCGGATCCTCCCCAGGAATCACGGCGCCGGCCGGCGCACCCTGCAGACTGTATCCACAAGGGACACGCCGCAGGTTCCCATTGACGTCGGCGAGTGCGACCCCTACCGTGGCGAGGAAAGCGCTTTCCCCCAGCGCAATCCCCACGTTAGGAGAATGGTGTGCGTCGGCGTACCTTCCTCGGCATGTCATCCGGGCTCGGCATCGTCGCCACCGGGATGGTGTCCACGCCGGCCGTCGCGGGCGGCCGCCGGCCGGACGCGATCGTGGCCACGGACGGCAGCGGTGATCACAGCGGGATCCAGGCGGCCGTCGACGCCGCACCCGCCGCGGCAGGCGTGCCGTACGTCATCGGCGTGCGTCCCGGCACGTACCTCGGTCAGGTGGTCATCCCCGCCACCAAGCCGAACCTCGAACTGCGCGGCCTCGGCCGCCGCCCGGACCAGGTGGTGATCGCGGACGACCGCGCCAACGGCACCCCCAAGCCGGGCGGCGGCACCTGGGGCACCTCGGGCAGCGCGTCGGTCACCGTCGACGGCGCCGGCTTCAAGGCGACCAACCTGACCTTCGCCAACCTCTTCGACGAGGCCGCGCACCCGGAGATCACCGGACGGCAGGCGGTGGCCGTGCTGACCCGCGCCGACCGGCTGGTCTTCGAGAAGGTCAGATTCCTTGCCAACCAGGACACGCTGTACGTCAACAGCAGCGCGGCCGGGGTGATCGCGCGCGTCTACCTGCGCGACTGCTATGTGGAGGGTGACGTCGACTTCATCTTCGGCCGGGCCACCGCGGTCTTCGACCGGTGCCGGATCCACTCGCTGGACCGAGGCAGCACACCGAACGGGTACGTGACCGCGCCCAGCACCGATATCACCAACCCGCACGGGCTGCTGTTCCACCGCTGCCGGTTCACCTCGGACGCCCCGGCCGGGACCGTCTTCCTGGGCCGCCCCTGGCACCCCAGCCAGGACCCGAACGCGATCGGACAGACCGTGATCCGGGAGTCGTGGATCGGCGCGCACATCCCGGAGGTGGCCTGGACCGCCTTCGGCACATGGCCGTGGGAGGAGGCCCGGTTCGCCGAGTACCGCAACTTCGGCCCCGGTGCGATCGTGTCGGACAACCGCCCGCAGCTGACCGCCGAGCAGGCCGCATCCACCACCGTCGAGGCGTTCCTGAGTGGCTCGGACGGGTGGAACCCTGCGCGCTGTTGAGACGCCCGTGCGGGTGACGCCGGTCGGCCCGCGGAGAGATCCGTGCATATTCTCGGCCCGTGCCGGTCTCACGTAAACGTAAGAAGTCCCCGAAGTCGGCGGCGGCGGTCCGGGCGGACCGCCGCCGCGACAACATCCGGCGGATCCGGAGCGAGAACGCGTTCCGGGATCTCGCGTCGAGCTGGGAGCAGAGCCGCATCATGCGGACCGAGCTGGCCCGGCCCCATGCCGCGGAGCTCGCCGAGCGGCTCCTCGCCTCACCACGGACCGGGACCGCCCTGGAGGACGAGCTGTGCGCGAGTCTCGGCCCGGTGCTCGCCGCTCTCGGTGATCTGCCTTCGGACGGCGGCTACGTCGGTCCCGACCACCTGGCCGCGGCCCTCGCCGGCGACCTGGCGGCCCGCGACGGCGAGGCGGCCGCCCGGGTGCTCGCGGCGCTGGCGGCGATCCTGCCCCTGCCGCTGCTGGACCGCTTGAAGCTGCGGGCGCCGGAGCGGACCGTCGCCGGCGAGGTGCTCTGGACCTGTGACCGCTACGGAAGCCGGTTCGCCGTCATCGCCCCGTTCGGCACGCCGGAGGGACCGGTCCGCTGGTACCTGTGGGACCTCGACGCCTGCGACTTCGCGCCGACGCCGGTGCACACTGCCTTCTACGCCTCTCCGGAGGAGGCTCTGGCCGCGTGGCAGCTCGCGGTCGGGGCGGTCGCCGCCGGTGGCACGTCGTGGCGACGGATCGACGACTCCCACCTGCTGGAGGATCTGCTGCCGGTTCCGCAGGAGATCGCGGCGATGGGCGTCGAGACGGCCGAGCAGCTCGGCGAGTATCACCGCTGCCGGAGCCTGGCGGAGTCGGTCCTCGAACTGCCGCCGGTGATCAGGGCGAAGGTGCGCGGCACCGCCCTCGACGCGGGCTCGGCCGCGTTCGCCGCCTGGTGGCGGGACCGTGCGGACCGGCCCGAGCCCGAGGATCTCGACGACCTGATCGAGGACCTGTTCGAGGCCTGGCCGGTGCTCGCGCCGAGTCTGTTCGACACCTGCTCGCCGCACCGGGTGGAGGCGGCGGCCGGGCGGATCCGTGACGAGTACCTCGGCGACCAGGCCGCGCTGCTCGCACTCCTGCGCGACTGGGTCACCTGGCTGGCGGAACGTTCCGGTCTTCAGGCGGATCTGCTGGACAGATCCCTGGCCCGGATCGGCACGGACCCCGGCACCCGGTCCCCGATCGCCCGGGTGATCGAGTAGCTCTCAGCCGGCGCGCGACTCCCGGTTGCGGCCGATGACCGGGCCGAACAGCCGCTGCGCCTGTTCGGCCCGCAGCGCCACGAACACGCCCGTCGCCTCGACCAGGACCTCGCCGGGCTCGTCGGCCGTGGCTATCGTGCCCGTCGCCGTGACCCGGCGGCCCTCGATCGCGGCGACCTCGGCGGTCAGCCGCAGCGGGGTGTGCAACGGCACCGGCCGCCGGTAGGCGGTGTCCAGGCGCCCGGTCATGCCCGGATGGCCGGAGACGCTCACGGCGTACCCCAGCATCTGGTCGAGCAGCATTGCGCTGACGCCACCGTGGGCGTAGCTGGGCGGGCCCTCGAAGGCGAGACCCAGCGTGCAGGTGCCGACCGCGAGGCCGTCCTCCCGGCTGATCTCCAGCGGCGGGGCGAAGGCGCTGCCGGCCCCGGTCACCGGGTTGTAGAGGCGCACCCCGCCGAGCAGGTCGTCGGCGGCCGCCGACTCGAACCGGCCGCGGACCCGTTCGCCGAGCGGGGCCGCCGCGCGCCGGATCCGCTCGGCGGCGCGGATCAGTTCCTCGGTCGGCGCCTCGGTGGCGGTGGCGTTCTCGATCAGCAGCCGCAGCGCGTCACCGAGGTCGGCGATCGCCTCACGCCGCCGCAGCAGCCCGTCGTCGACGGCCCGCAGCCGCCGCCCGTTGTCGATATCGCTCACAGCAACAGGCTCCTATACGCGACGGTATCGGACCTAGTGAATCTCATCACACTGCTATAACCTGTTCTAGTTATTGCGAAGGGGTAAACGGCTCGGCGGATGGGGATGCCATGGCTGTCACCGTGGAGTACGACGTGGTCGTGGTGGGTGCCGGTGCCGCCGGCATGACGGCCGCACTGACAACGGCCCGCTCCGGACTGAACACGGTTCTCGTTGAAAAAGCGTCTGTCTACGGTGGATCGTCGGCCCGATCCGGGGCCGGTATCTGGGTGCCGAACAACGACGTCCTGCTCGCCGCCGGAGTGCCCGACACCTTCAGCAAGGCCGACACGTACATGGCCGCCGTCGTCGGACCCGAGGTCTCCGCCGCCCGCCGTCAGGCCTTCCTCACCCACGGCCCGCGCGCCATCGCCTACCTGCAGAAATGGACACCGCTGCGGTTCGCGTGGATGGAGGGCTACCCCGACTACTATCCCGAACTGCCCGGCGGGATGCCCAACGGCCGTTCGATCGAGCCACGGGCCCTCGACGCCAACGTCCTCGGCGACGAACTGGCCCACCTCAACGGTCCCTACCAGGCCAGCCCGGCCGGCACCGTGGTCTACACGGTCGACTACAAGTGGCTGTCCCTGGTCGCCCGCCATCCGCGCGGTCTCGCCGTGGCCACCGAGATCGTCTGGCGCTACCTGCAACTCGCCGCCCAGGGCCAGAAACCGGTCACCATGGGCCAGGCGCTCGCCGGCGGCCTGCGGGCCGGGCTGATCGCGGCCGGAGTGCCGGTCTGGCTCGACACCCCGCTGCTCGACCTGCACGCCGAGAACGGCCGGGTGGCCGGAGTGCTGGTCCGCCGAGACGGCACCGAGACACTGATCCGGGCCCGGCGCGCCGTCGTCGTCGCCAGCGGCGGGTTCGAGCGCAACGAGCGGATGCGCAAGCAGTTCCAGGCCGCGCCGATCGGGACCGACTGGACGATCGGCGCCGACTCCAACACCGGCGACGGCATCGAGGCCGGTCAGCGGGCCGGTGCGGCGCTCGCCCTGATGGACGACGCCTGGTGGGGGCCGATGATCCCGCTGCCCGACGAGCCCTGGTTCTGCCTCTCCGAGCGGACCCTGCCCGGCACCATCTTCGTCAACCAGGCCGGCAAACGGTTCGTCAACGAGGCCGCGCCCTACAGCGACGTCGTGCACACCATGTACGACAAGGGCCACGTCCCCTGCTGGATGATCACCGACCAGGACTACCGCAACCGGTACCTGTTCAAGGACCTGGCCCCGCTGCTGCCCTACCCCGACGACTGGTACTCCTCGGGAGCGCTGGTCAAGGACTGGACCCTCGCCGGGCTGGCCGCGAAGATCGGCGTACCGGCGGCTGCTCTGAAAAGCACCGTCGAGCGGTTCAACTCCCAGGCCAGGGCCGGGCGCGACCCCGACTTCCGCCGTGGTGACAGCGTCTACGACGCCTACTTCGCCGATCCCACCAACAGGCCGAGCCCCTGCCTCGCGCCGATCTGGCTGCCGCCGTACTACGCCTTCAAGATCGTCGCCGGCGACCTGGGTACCAAGGGCGGCCTCGCCACCGACGCCCGCGCCCGGGTGCTGCGCCCGGACGGCACCGTGATCCCCGGCCTGTACGCGGCCGGCAACGCGAGCGCCGCCGTCATGGGCCACAGCTACGCCGGCGCCGGATCGACCCTCGGACCAGCAATGACCTTCGGCCACGTGGCCGGCCTCGACATCGCGGCCACGGCTCAATAGGAGGAACCATCATGCCCAAGGTGACCGTTTCGGCGACCGCGACGGCCGAGCCCGACAAGGTGTGGCAGGTCGTCACCGATCTGCCCCGGACCCCCGAGTGGAACAACATGCACCAGGGCTTCACCGGTGAGGTGCCCGCGACGGTGGCGGAGGGCACCACGTACAAGCAGAAGGTGAAGCTGATGGGCATGCCCGCCGAGATGGCCTGGAAGGTCGTCGCCGCCGACGCCCCGAACCGTCTGGAGATGGCCGGCGACGGCCCGATGGGCGTCAAGGCGAAGAACCGCTTCCTCATCGAACCCGACGGCGCGGGCTCGACGATCACCTACGAGATGGAGTTCGCCGGACCGGCCCTCAACGGCCCGATGGCCGCCATGCTCGAGAAGCAGGCCGGCCCCGCCGCCAAGCAGGCCCTCGACAAGCTGATCGCGCTGCTCGCCTGACCCCCGCCCACCCCGCTTGCGTGGTGATCTGTGCCCGCGGGCGAGCCGCAGTTCACCACGCGGGGTGGTCAGTGCAGTAGGAGGCGGGTGGCCAGCTCGAGGTGGTTCACCACGTCGTTGGCGGACGCGCGGCGGGTCACCCAGGCCACCAGATTGGACAGCCACACGTCACCGATCACGCGTGCCTTCGCCCGGTCGTCGGCGGTCGGCTCGGCACCGTCGCCCTCGTGCATGGCGCGCGTGAACATCTCCTCCATGAGCCGGGCCACCGCGTTGACCTCGGCCGACGCGGACGGATCGGCGAACATGAAGGCCCGCGTCATGGCCTCGGCGAGCAGCGGTTCACGCTGCATGGCCCGGGTCATCCGGCCGAGGACATAGAGCATCCGATCGTACGGAGTGTCGCCCGGAATGGGTTTGCGCCCGAGCTTCTCCTGGATCGACTCGAACTCGGAGGCCAGCGCCGACACGAGCAGGTGGATCTTCGACGGGAAGTAGCGGTAGAGCGTGCCCAGGGCGACCCCGGCCCGCTCCGCGACCGTGCGCATCTGCACCGCGTCGTAACCGCCCTTGGACGCCAGCACCAGCGTCGCCTCGAGGATCCGGCGCCGCCGGTCGCGCTGCGCCGCCGACCCCTGCTCGGTCTCCGCGCCGGCGAGAGTGTTACGTGGGTTGGTACTCGTTCTCGCTGCTGCTGTGCCCGTTCTTGCCGCCATGGCCGCTCCTTCGTTCTGAATCAAGCCTAGCAACGGCCCGTTGCGTCTTCGTGTCACCCGGTGGTGGCGACCTCAAACTGAAACGTGTTCTAATCTGTCTCATGGACTTCCGGCTGGACGAGACGCAGGAGGCGATCACCCGTCTCGCCGCCGAGGTGCTCGACGGCGTCGCGGGCGAACCGGACAAATCGTGGACGGCGCTCGCCCAGGCCGGACTGCTCACCCTCGCCGTGCCGGAACGACTCGGCGGCGCCGGGCTCGGCATCCTGGAGACCACGCTCGTGCTCACCGAGATCGGCCGCCGCGCGATCGGCGTCCCGGCGTTGCCGCATCTGACGCTCGGCGTGCTCCCGGTCGCCCGCTGGGGTACCGAGAAGCAGCAGGACGAGCTGCTGACCGGCCGTGTCCTCGGGGCGGCCGTCGCCGAACCGGGCGACCCGATGCCCGCCGCACCCCGCACCGCCGTCGCCGCCGACGGCACGGTCACCGGCGTCAAGATCGGCGTCGCCGCCGCCGACCGTCTCCTCGTGACGGTGAGCGGCCCGGCCGTCGCGATCGTCGACCCCGCGGCCCCGGGGGCAACCCTGACCGGCGGGGTGCTCGCCCTGGACCGCGTCCCGGCCGAGATGCTGGGCTCGCCGCCGGGGGAAAGGCTGGGTTCCGCTGCCGCGGCGCATGCCGTCGCGGGACGCGCTCGCGGCGTGGAGTGCCACGCCGAACTGCTTCGTCTCGCGATCGCCGGGGCCTGCGCGCTCGGCGACGGGGCGCTGGCCGGGGCGCTCGATCTCACCGCCGAGCACGTCCGGACGCGGCAGCAGTTCGGGCGCCCGCTCGCCACGTTCCAGGCCGTCGCGCAGCAGATCGCCGACGTCTACATCACCAGCCGGACGCTGCACCTCATCACGGTCACCGCAGCCTGGTCGCTTGCCACCGGCCGACCGGCCGGCGACGACCTCGACGTGGCCGCCCAATGGCTCACCGCCGAGGCGCCACCCGCCGCCCGTACCTGCCACCACCTGCACGGCGGCCTCGGCCTGTCGGTCGACTACCCGCTGCACCGGCACACCGGGCTGATCCGCGACCTCGTCCGCTTCCTCGGCGGCGGCGAACACCGCTTGAGCGCGCTGGCCGACCGGGTGACGGCCGGCGGCGCGAGAAGCAGCAGCGGTGAGCCGGGCCGGACAGCGGCCGGCGATGCGCGATGCGGCGCCGGTGAGCCGGGCCGGGTGCTGGACGGGGGTGCGGCGTGTTCATCGAGCTGACGGGAGAGCAGCGCTCGCTGCGAGACGAGCTCCGGTCGTACCTCGGCGGGATCCTGACGCCCGCGCAGCGGAGGGTGCTGTTGCGGGAGCGACACGGCGCCGCGTTCCGTGAGCTGGTGGGCCGCCTCGGCCGCGACGGGTGGCTCGGGCTGGGCTTCCCCGTCGAGTACGGCGGCCGCGGCCTGGGCCCCGCCGAGCAGCAGATCTTCGTCAACGAGGCGGCCCGCGCCGACGTGCCACTGCCCGCCGTGACCCTGCAGACGGTCGCGCCGACGCTGCTGGCACACGGCACCGACGAGCAGAAGAACTACTTCCTGCCCCGGATCCTCGCCGGTGAGCTGCACTTCGCGATCGGCTACACCGAACCGGAGGCCGGCACCGACCTGGCCGCCCTGCGAACACGGGCCGTGCGCGACGGCGACGAGTACGTGGTCGACGGGCAGAAGACGTTCACCACCGGCGCACACGAGGCGGACTTCCTGTGGCTGGCCTGCCGGACGGCACCCGAGCGATACCGCGGACTGTCGATCCTGATCGTGGACACCACCGACCCCGGCTACTCGTGGACGCCCATCATCACCTGCGACGGCACCCACCACGTCAACGCCACCTACCTCAGCGGCGTCCGCGTGCCGGTCGCCCGGCGGGTCGGCGCCGAGGGCGACGGCTGGCGACTCATCACCACCCAGCTCAACCACGAGCGCGTCATGCTGGGCCCGGCCGGGCGGGTCGGGGCACTGCTCGACCGGGTGCGCGATTGGGCGTACGACATGGGGGTTGAAAAAGAAGCGGACGTCCGCCGCGCCCTGGCCCGGACCCACGCCGCACATCGCGTGAACGAGCTGCTCAACTGGCAGGTCGCCGATGCCGGACCGCGGCCCGCCGACGCCTCCGCCACCAAGGTCTTCTCCTCCGAACGGCTGCTGCGCCTCGGGCAGGAGCTCTCCGAGGTCGTGGCGCGCCACGGCGACCCACGTGATCCGGCGACCGCCGAACTGCTCGAGTGGCTGGACGTGCACGAGCGGCGCGACCTGGTGCTGACGTTCGGCGGGGGCGTCAACGAGATCCAGCGGGAGATCATCGCGAGCGCGGGCCTCGGCCTGCCGAGAGTGCCGAGGTGAAGCCCATGATCCTGGAGACCGCGGAGCGGCTGCGCGCAGCGGGGGAGACGCCCGCCGCGGCCGGGCGGGACCCGGTCAACCTGCCGATGATCCGCAACTGGCTGGAGGCCATGGGGGACGCCAACCCGGTCTACGAACGGACAGGGACCGCTCCGCCCGCGATGATCCAGGTCTGGACGATGCGCGGCCTCACACCACCGACGTCGACCGATCCGCTGCAGGTCATGTCGAACCTGTGCGACGAGGAAGGATTCGTCGCGGTGGTGGCCACCGACTCCTCGCAGACCTATCACCGCCACCTGAGGGTCGGCGAGGAGATCACCGTGCGCAGCCGCCTGGAATCGGTGATCGGCCCCAAGAGGACCTCGCTCGGCGAGGGCTGGTTCATCACCACGGTGACGACCTGGCACGTGGGCGACGAGAAGGTCGCCGAGATGACGTTCCGGATCCTGCGCTACCGGCCCGCCGCCGGAAGTCCGCCCCCCACCGCCGAACCCTTCGAACCGGTGATCACCGCCGACAACGCGTTCTTCTGGGAGGGCGTCGCGGCCGGCGAACTGCGCCTGCAACGATGCGGCGAATGCGGTGTCCTGCGTCATCCGCCCGGACCGGCGTGCCCGGCCTGCGGTTCCTTCAAGCAGGAGCACGCGATCGCGGCCGGAACCGGAACCGTCCACAGCTACGTCGTCCACCACCATCCACCGGTGCCCGGCCGGAGGGCGCCGTTCACCGTCGCGCTCGTCGACCTGCCCGAAGGTGTCCGCATGGTCGCCGAACACCGTGGCCCCCGGCCTGAGATCGGCGACCCGGTACGCGTCGACCTCGACGGTGACCTGCCGATCTGGCGCCCCGACGTGCCGGCCCTCGAACCGTGGACGCTGGACGTGACACCGACCCTGATCGTCAGCACCGCACTCGCGACCCGTGACTTCCAGAACGTCCACCACGACCGCGACTCGGCGGTCCGCCTCGGCGGCAAGGACATCTTCCTCAACATCCTCACCACGACCGGCCTGGTCCAGCGCTTCGTCACCGACCGGCTCGGCTTTTCCCGCAAGATCAAGAGCATCAGGATCCGATTGGGTACGCCCTGCCACGCCTACGACACACTCGTGTTCACCGGTCAGGTGTTCGGTGATCGCGTCGACGTTATCGGCCGCACCGCTAACGGCGTGCACGTCACCGGCTCCGTGGTGGTGGCGTCGTGACCGCCGCGATCGCGGGGATCGGCGCGACCGAGTTCTCCAAGGACTCCGGCCGCAGCGAACTACGGCTCGCCGTCGAGGCGATCCGTGCCGCCCTCGACGACGCCGGCCTGCGGCCCGCCGACGTGTCCGGGCTGTGCACCTTCACCATGGACAACAACAGCGAGATCGCCGTCGCCCGCGAGCTCGGCATCGGCGAGCTGACCTTCCTGACCCGGATCGGGTACGGCGGCGGCGCCGCGTGCGCGGTCGTGCAGCAGGCCGTCCTCGCCGTCGACGCGGGGATCGCGGACGTGGTCGTCTGCTATCGGGCACTCAACGAGCGGTCCGGCCGCCGGTTCGGGCAGGCCTACGTGTCCCCTGACCCGGACTCCGGCTGGCACGTGCCGATGGGCCTGGCCACCCCGGCGGCGCAGGTCGCCATGGTGGCCCGCCGCTACATGCACGAGCACGGCGCCACCGGCGACGATTTCGGCCGTGTCTCGGTCGCGATGCGCAGGCACGCCGCGACCAACCCGCACGCCTGGTTCCACGGCCGCCCGATCACTCTCGACGACCACCGCGCCTCCCGGTGGATCGCCGAGCCGCTGCGGCTGCTCGACTGCTGCCAGGAGAGCGACGGCGCGGTCGCCGTCGTCGTCACCTCCCTCGAACGGGCCCGCGACCTGGCCTGCCCGCCCGCGGTGATCGCCGCCGCCGCACAGGGCAGCGGACCCGGGCAGTTCGTGATGACCAGCTACTACCGGTCCTCGACGGCCACGCTCCCGGAGATCGGCGTGGTCGCGCGGCAGCTGTGGCAGCGGTCCGGATTCCGGCCGGCCGACGTGCGCACCGCCATCCTGTACGACCACTTCACCCCGTACGTGCTGATGCAGCTGGAGGAATTGGGTTTCTGCGGCCCGGGGGAGGCCCGCCATCTGATCGCCGGCGGCGGCATCGAGATCGACGGGCGGCTGCCGGTCAATCCGCACGGCGGCCAGCTGGGGGAGGCCTACATCCACGGCATGAACGGCATCGCCGAGGCGGTACGGCAGGTCCGCGGCACCGCCGTCAACCAGGTCCCCGGCGACGGACCGGTCCTGGTGACCGCCGGAACCGGCGTTCCCACCAGCGGACTGGTTCTCACGCCTAATCTGTGATCCATGAGGTTTGCGCTGTTCGTGGCGATTCCGCTTGCACTGCTGGCGGGGTGCACGGATGACGAGAAGGCGCCGGATGTCACCCCGTCCACTGCCGCGTCAGCGGTCCCGCCGTCACCACCCGGCGACCTGCCGGAGGCCGAGGCGCCGCGCGGTGCGCTCTCCGCGGTCGGCACCGAAGCCGACTGGGACACCTTCGTCCTCGCCTGCAAGAACCCCGAACAGGAGCCGGTCGTCCAGCAGGTCGTCACCGGTGACGTGACCGGCGACGGCGTCGCGGACGCCGTCGTGGTCCGCACCTGTGACAGCGCCACCACCTACATTCCCTCGACGATCGAGGTCTTCGACGGATCGTCGCCGGCACAGCGTCCCTGGCGTGTCGGTAAGCCTCTGCTCGCCGGGGACGCCGACCACCTCAAACCGTGGGTCACCCAGGCCGAGGTGCGGTCGGGGGAGATCGCCGTCAAGTTCAACGGCTATCAGCCGTCCTACGAGTCGGACGGCTCGTTGAAACCGAACCAGGCGAAGTGTCCCGAGTACAAGTTCGAATACCGTTTCCGGCTCGAGGGCACCGATTTCCTGACGACGCACAAGGCGGCCGGGATCGAGGGCAGTGGGACGGGTTGCCTGCCGGCCGGTCTGTGACCGGCCGGCCGGACATCGGGTCAGTCCCTGATCTTCGCCTCGACGGCAGGGTGGTCGCCGTTCGCCTTCGCCGCGCCGCCCAGCTTCGCGAGCAGGCCGGTCAGGTCGATACCGGTCAGGTCGGTGCCGATCTGCAGGCCCTGCGCCACGTTGCCGGCCACCGACTTCGTCAGCGACGTGGCGCCGTCGGTCGAGATGACGGTCAGCTTGTCGACGTTGCCGAGCGGCGCGCTGGCCGCCTCGACGACCTGCGGCAGCACCTTCACCAGCAGGTCGATCACGGCCGCGTCGCCGTACGCCGCGAAAGCCTCCGCCTTCTTCGCCATCGCCTCCGCCTCGGCCTGGCCCTTCGCCAGGATCGCCGCGGCCTCGGCCGAACCCTCCCGCTCGATGGCCTCGGCAATGGCGGTACGACGCCGCTGCTCCGCCTCACCCTCCTTGGCGCCCTCGATGGCGTTGGCCTCGGCCAGCGCGGCACGCCGCGCCCGCTCACCCTCACCGACCAGGCGGGCCTGCTCGGCCTGCGCCTGCGCACCGGCGATGGTGGCCTGCCGCTGCGCGTCGGCGTGCAGCACCGCCGCGCTGCGGGCCGCCTCGGCCTCCTGCTCCACCCGATAACGCGCCGCGTCGGCCGGCTTGCGCACCTCGGTGTCCAGCTGACGCTGCTTGAGCTCGGCGTTCTGCTCGGCAACCTTCTGCTGCTCGGCCAGGATCTTCTGGTCCCGCTCGGCCTGCGCCAGCGGACCGGCCGCCGCCGACTGGGCCTTGGCGGCGTCGATCTCGGCCTGGATCGAGGCCTGCTTGAGCGACAGGTTCCGCTGCGCCTCGGCGATCGCCTCCTCGGCCAGCAGCCGCTCCTGCTCGGCGGCCTGCCGGGCCCTCGCCTCGGCGATGGCCGCGTCCTTGAGCACGCGCGCCGCCTCCGGGCGGCCCAGGTCCTGCAGGTACGACCCCTCGGCCACGATGTCCTGCAGCTGGAACGTGTCGAGCACCAGACCCTGGTTGGTCATCGAGTGCTCGGCCTCCTCGGCGACCGCGCTGGCGAACGCCGCCCGGTCCCGGATGATCTCCTCGATGGTGAGCCGGCCGACGATCGACCGCAGCGCACCGGCCAGCACCTCACGGGTGAAGTCCTCGATCTCCGACTGCTGGTGCAGGAACCGCTGGGCGGCCGCGCGGATCGCGCCCTCGGTGCCGCCGACCTTCACGATCGCCACACCGTGCAGCTCCGCGCGGATGCCCTGCTTCGACACCGCGCCCTTGATGCCGACGTCGATACGGCGGCTCGACAGGTCCAGCGACTGCAGCTTCTGCACGATCGGCAGCACGAACACCGACGCGCCCATGACGACCTTCTGCCCCGACATGTCGGTGCTGCTGGTGCCGTCCAGGCCCTGGGTCGTCTTGCCCTTGCGGCCGGTGATGATGAACGCCTCGTTCGGTCCGGCCACCTTGATGCGGGACAGGATGAACACGACGAGCAGCACGACCAGCAGCACACCGCCGCCGATCGCGATCAACAGTGGGCTCATTCAAACCGTCCTATGTATGAGGGTTTTCGTCAGGTAGTTGGGGTTTCCTCGACGACGACGCTCGTCTCACTGGGCGCCTCGATCACGAAGACCTGGGCGCCCGCGGGGATGGCCCGATCCGCGCGGGCGTAGAGCTTCACCGGCTGCCCGCCCAGCCGGACCCGTATCTCGCCGTAACCCGTACCGGCCGGCACCGGCGTGACCACCACACCGAGCGAGCCGACCAGGTGCTGCCGCTGCGGGGTGGCGTCGGTGCGCATGTCGCGTGCGGCCCGCGACAGCCGCCACGCGAGCCAGGCGGCGGGCACGGCGGCCAGCGCGCCGATCACCACCGCGACGGCGATCGATCCGGTCGTACGAGCGCCGAGCAGCTCCGAAGCGGCAGCGCCCGCGAACCCGAACGCCCCGACGAAACCGGCCACCACCTCGGTCGACACCGGCCCGCCGGCGTCCGGGTGACCGAGATGCAGCAGCTCACCACCGAGCAGGGCGACGGCCAGGACCGCCACCGCGAGGCCGCCGATCACCAGGAACACCACGGTCGCGGTCAGCACGTGCACCATCCTGAAGTCCAGGCCGGTCCGCCACCGGCTGAGTCAGGGTAGTGCAGGCCGTCTACCTGCACTGTCGTCCGAACGACCGTCAGTCGGAGTAGACCGGCACCGGCGGGCTCGCCGGTCCGAGCCGCGCCTTCAGCCATCGGTCGTAGATGCGCGTCCACGTACCGTCGGATCGCATCTTCTCGAGCACCCCGTTGACGAAGCGGACCATGTCCGCGTGCTCCTTCGGGATGCCGATCCCGGCCGGCTCGTCGGAGACGGGCTTGCCGGTCACCACGGTCGTCGGGTCCTGCGCGGCCAGCCCGGCCAGCAGGATGTCGATGGTCGAGACCGCCTGCACCTGTCCCTGCTGCAGCAGCACCAGGCAGTCCAGCGTGCTGTCGGTGCTCACCGGGATCGGCTTGGACGGCTGCTCGGCGATGGTGATGATGCTGGTGCTGCCCCGCGTCGCGCACACCTTCTTACCGGCCAGGTCGGGGAAGTCCTTGACGCCGTCGGCCTTGCGGACCAGAAGCCGCTGCCGCGAGGCGATGTACTCGGTGGAGAACGACACCTGCTGCCAGCGCTCGCAGGTCATCGACATGGTCCGGATGACCAGGTCGACCTCCTTGTTCTGCAGCACCGGAATGCGGTCGGCCGTGGTGATCGCCCGGAACTGCACCTTGTCCGGATCGCCGAAGATCGCCCGCGCCACCTCCCGCGCGAAGTCGATCTCGAAGCCGACCAGCTCGCCGGTCGCCGGGTCACGGAACCCGAACAGGTACGCGTTCTGGTCGATGCCGACCACCAGCCGCCCCCGCTTCGCGATCTGCGCCATCGTGCTGTTCGCCGGCATGACGCCGGCCTTCGGCATCGAGGCGGGCGGCCGCAGGCTGGCCCGGTTGTCGCAGTCCGGCACCGGTGCCCTGCTCGGGATCTCGGCCGGGTCCTGCACGTTGAGCGGCTGCGGCACCGCCGCCGTGGCGTTCGCCGCCACCGGTCGCGGCTGTCCGGGGCTGACGCAACCGGCGGCCACCAGCGTGACCAGGAGCAGCGCCGCCGCCACCTTCGTCGTCTTCGTCCTCGTCGTCACCGGTACTCCCCGATTCGCGGCCGGAACCCCATCACCACTGCGGCCACCAGGCCACCGGTGAGCAGGACCAGACCCGGCAGCAGACCGCGCAACGCGTTCGCCGCCTGCTCCGCCTGCTCGTCGACGCGCCCGTTGCCGACCGTCAGCGCCTCGGTCAGACCGCCGTCCAGCCGGGCGAACACCGCGGGCAGCGCCTCGTCACCGGACTGGGTGGCCAGCGCCACCGCCTTGTCCCAGTCACCGCCGTTGTCCGCCGCCCGTACCTGCTCGTGCAGCGTGCGCCACCGGATCGCCTCGTCCCGGGCGTCGGCGATGAGCCGCCGGTCCGACGACGGCGCCTGCGCGAGCGCCTGCGCGAACAGCCCGCCCTGCCCGTCGGCGCCGATCAGCTCGTCCAACCGGCTGGTGAACGTCTTCTCGAACGTGGCGCCGCCACCCCGGGCCACCAGCGTCAGCGACTCGTTGGCCCGGGCCTGCAACGCCGCCCGGCCGGAGTTCGCCAGCAGAGACACCAGCACCGAGCCGTCCCGCCGCCCGGTCTCCAGCCGCCCCGCCGACGCACCGAGCGCCACCACCGACCAGAGCAGCGCCAGCACCGTGACCGCGCTCGCCGTGACCAGCCCCAGGTTGAAGGTGCGCCGGCTGCGCCGGGCCACCAGCACCTGCGCGGCGATCAGCGCACCACCGGTCGCCAGCACCAGCAGCGTCACCAGCCACGGGAAGCCGGCCGCCTCCTCCTGCTCGGCGATCAGCCGCCGGTGCGTGCTGTTGAACACCTCGGCGGCGGCCGGCAGGATCGTCTGCTGCATCAGCCCCGACGCCTCCCGCAGGTAGGCGCCGCCCAGCGGCACGCCGAGGCGCTGGTTCGACCGGGCCGTCTCCACCAGTCCGGTGTACGCGGGCAGCTGGTCGGCGACGATCCGCAGCCAGGCCGCCTCCTCGTCGTCGGCGTCGCGCAGCGCGATCGTCAGCGCCGCGGTGGCCCGGGCCAGGTCGTCGAGGTAGCGGGTCCGCAGTTCCGGCGACTCGCCGTCGGTGGCCAGGAACGCGGTCGCGGCCGTGGCGTCGGCGTCGGCGAGATTGCGGTACAGCGTCTGCGCGTCGACGCTGATCGGACCGCTGACCTCGGCGACGTCGGTGATCAGCGCCTCGCGCTGCCGGACGTCAGCCACCGCGGCCGCGCCGGTCGCCAGCGCCAGCACCACCAGGCCGGCAGCCGCCAGCCAGTAGATCCGGGGGGTGTTGAGCCGGGAACGTAACCGTGCGGTGAGCCTGCCCGGTTCCGTCGGGGCCGGCACGACCTCGGCGGGCCGGGTCTGGGCGGGCTTGGTCGCGACAGGCGCGAGTCGGGTCGGCACACTCACCCCCTGTGATCCACTCGGGACGGTCACCATACGGTGCCACCGGTCACGGTAGGGAATCACGTCCACACCCCCGGCCGAGCCGCAGCCGGGGTTCAGGCGGCGAGGTCCAGGGCGGCCAGGTAGCCGAATGTCATGGCGGGACCCAGGGTGGCGCCGGCGCCCGCGTAGCCACGGCCCATCACCGAGGCGCTCGCGTTGCCGGCCGCGTAGAGACCGGGAATCGGGGTGTCGTCGGCGCGCAGGACACGGGCCCGCTCGTCGGTGCGCAGCCCGCCCTTCGTTCCCAGATCTCCCGGCACCAGCGAGAACGCCAGGAACGGCGCCCGGCGCAGCGGCCCCAGACAGGGATTCGGCCGCTGCCGTGGATCACCGTAGTAGCGGTCGTACGCCGAATCGCCGCGCCCGAAATCGTCATCCCGCCCGCGGGCGGCGAACCCGTTGAACCGCTCCACCGTCTCCCGCAGCGCCGCGACCGGCACCTCGATCCGCCCGGCCAGCTCGTCCAGGGTGTCGGCCCGGTGCGCGATCCCCGCGTCGAACCAGCGGCGCGGCAGCGGGGCACGCGGGGCACGCCCGGCGAACAGGTACCGGTCCCGGTAGGAGCGGTCGGTCACCAGCCAGCACGGCAGATGCCGGCCCGACCCGGTGCGCCCCAGCATGGCGTGCACGACGTCGACGTAGGGCGCGGCCTCGTTGACGAACCTGCGGCCGGTGCCGTCGACGATCAGGCTGCCCGGCAGGTTGCGTTCGGCGAGGCAGAAGTACGGCCCACCGGTCAGCGGCAGCGACGGCCCCCACCAGGCCTCGTCCATCAGATCCAGTGCCGCGCCCAGCCGGTGTCCCGCCTCGATTCCGGCGCCCGTGTTCCCCGCGGCGCCGACCGTCCACGCGTTGCCCAGCCCCTGATGCTCCCGGCGCATGGGCTCGTTGTGGTCGAACCCGCCGCTGGCCAGCACCACCCCGCGCCGCGCCCGGAACCGCACCTCGGCACTGTCCACCCCGGTGACCCGGCCGTCCTCGACGTGCAGCCCGGTCATCGGCGTGCCCAGCCGCACCGGCACTCCGGCCGCCCGCAGCCCGGCCCGCAGCCCGGCGGCCAGTGCCTGACCCATGGTGAGCCGCCGCCCACGGAACCGTCCGGCCGCGAGCTTCACCGCGGTCAGCGCCGACCGCGGATGCCGCAGCCCGAGCGACAGCCACCGGTAGTCGACGGCGGTCACCGCCATCTGGTTCGGCGCTGCCCGGTACGGCGGGGCCAGCGTGTCGATCTCGTCGGCGATCAGGCGCACGTCCAGGGGGCGGGGCTCGAGCGTCCGGCCCTCGGCGAGTCCGCCGGGCGCCTCCGGGTGGTAGTCGGGGTAGCCGGGCACGCGGGCGAACTCCAGCGGGGTGTGCTTGCACACGAACGCCAGTACCGCCGGGCCGTGCTCGAGCAGCGCGTCCCGCCGGGCCGACGGCACCTCATCGCCTGCAACGTGTTTCAAGTAAGTGGCTGCTTCGGGTCCGGGCAGCCACAGGCCGCCGCCGGAGCGGGCGGTCGAGCCGCCGTACACATCGGCGCCGTCGATGACGACTGCACTGAGCTCATGGTGGGCCGCGGTGAGCGCGGCGGTCATGCCGGCCGCGCCGCTGCCCACCACGACGACGTCGAATTCCTCCTCGCGCAACACTAGAACAGGTTATAGTTATTCGGCCCCTGCCGCCATCGGGAGGTTGATGTGGAGGCCACCGTCGTGATCGTGGGCTTCGGCGCGGCCGGGGCCTGCGCCGCGATCGAGGCCGCCGAGTCCGGAGCCGACGTCCTGGTCGTCGACCGCTTCACCGGCGGCGGCGCCACCGCCATCTCCGGCGGCATCGTCTACGCCGGCGGCGGCACCCGGCAGCAGATCACCGCGGGGATCAAGGACGACCCCGAGATGATGTACGCCTACCTGCGCCACGAAACCCGCGACGCCGTCTCGGCCGCGACCCTGCGCCGGTTCTGCGACGAGTCCGCCGGCCAGCTGGCGTGGCTCGAGGACCACGGCGTCCCGTTCGACGCGACGCTCTGCCCGTACAAGACGTCGTACCCCACGAACCGCCACTACCTGTACCAGTCGGGCAGCGAGCACGCCCATCCCGACCCGGCGCCGCGCGGACACCGTACCCACGCGCCCGGCACTTCCGGCGGAACCCTCTACGCGGCCCTGGCCGAGGCCGCGCTCGCCCGCGGCGTCCGTTTCCTGCCGCAGACCCGCGCCGTCGCCCTCGAAAGTCCCGGCTGTGTCGTACCGCTGTCTCAGGCGGGCCGAGACAGCGGTACGACACCGGAACTGATCTGCTCCACGCTGCGGGACGCGCCGCTGTGGGCCCGTTTCGCACATCGCACGCTGCACCGCTGGTCGGTCAAGCCCGGCCTCTACCTGCCGGGACTCGGGCGTGCGCTGCACCGGGCAGTCGCCCGGATCGAGCAGCGTCACGGCCGTGAACTGCGCATCCGCACCGAATCCGTGGTGCTGGCCGCCGGTGGTTTCGTCTTCGGCCGGGAGATGATGCGCGAGCACGCGCCGGGCGTTCGCGGGCTGCGGCTGGGAACGCACGGTGACGACGGTTCCGGCATCCGGCTCGGTACGGAAGCGGGCGCCGGTGCCCGGCATCTCGACCGGATCAGCCTCTGGCGCTTTCTCACCCCGCCCTCGGCCCTGGCCGGCGGGCTGCTCGTCGACCGGGACGGGCGGCGGGTCTGCGACGAATCGTTGTACGGGGCGGCGATCGGTGACGCCGTCCGCGCCTGCCCCGACGGCAAGGCCTGGCTGCTCCTGGACCGCGACGTGTTCCGCGAGGCACGGCAGCAGCTGCTCTCGCAGACACTGTGGTTCCAGCGCTGGCAGTCGTGGTGGCTGTTCACGGCCCGGCGGACGTCAGCGCCGACACTGGCGAAGCTGGCCCGCCGCGCCGGCATCGACCCGGACGGCTTGGCCGCGACCGTGTCGGCCGCCAACCTCGCCCGTTTCAAGGGAGCACCCGACCCCACCGGCAAACCCGCCGAGCTGACCCGGTCGCTGGAGCGGGCACCGTACTCGCTGCTGGACGTGTCGCTGCGAGCCGTTCCGGCGCCGATGCTGACGCTCGGCGGCCTCACCGTCGACGAGGACACCGGCGAGGTGCTGCGCCCGGACGGGTCGCCGATCCCCGGCCTGTACGCGGCCGGCCGCACCGCCGTCGGCATCTGCTCCGGCTCGTACGTCAGCGGCCTCTCCCTTGCCGACTGCGTCTTCTCCGGCCGCCGAGCGGGCCGCCACGCCGCCGCCTGCCATGCCGCGGCCCGCCACGTCGCCGCTTGTCAAGATCAAGAACCGGCAGCGGTACGCCACAGCCGGGAAGAAGGGGTGGAGAACGATGGTCAGCGCTGAGACGGTGCGGGGGATCGCCGGCCGGCTGCGAGACGCGGAACGGGACCGGGCGCCCATCGCGCCGATCACCACCGAGTTCCCCGGACTGACGGCGAGCGACGCGTACGAGATCCAGCTGCACAACATCCGGCGGCGCAGCGCCCCGATCGTCGGGCACAAGGTGGGCCTCTCCTCGAAGGCGATGCAGGAGATGATGGGCGTCGACGAGCCCGACTACGGCCACCTGCTCGCCGACATGCGCCTGTCCGAGCACGAACCCGTCGACGCCGGAAGGTTCTGCTACCCCCGCGTGGAGATCGAGGTGGCGTTCCTGCTCGGCGACGACCTGCCGGGTGAGGACTGCACCGAGGACGACGTGCTCGCCGCGACCGAGGCCTTCGCCCCGTCGATCGAACTCATCGACAGCCGGATCGCGGACTGGAAGATCAGCCTGGCCGACACGATCGCCGACAACGCCTCCTCCGCCGGATTCGTGGTCGGCGCGGGGCGCGTACGACCGGAGGAAATCGATCCTCGCGGCATCGCCGCGGTGTTGCGTCGCGGAGCCGAGGTCGTGGCGGCCGGCAGGTCGGACGCCGTGCTCGGAAACCCGGTGACCGCCGTGGCGTGGCTGGCGCGGACCGTCGCCCGATTCGGGGTACGGCTGCGCGCCGGCCACCTCATCCTGCCGGGAGCGTGCGCGCGGGCCGTGGACGCGCGGCCGGGAGACGAGTTCCGGGCCGAGTTCGACGGGCTCGGCACGGTGGAACTGACCTTTGCGGAGGTACGGGCATGACACTGCGCGCGGCTATCGTCGGGTCCGGCAACATCGGCACCGACCTGATGTACAAGCTGCTCCGATCACCGAGGATCGAGCCACGCTGGATGGCCGGCGCCGACCCCGACAGCCCCGGACTGCGGCGCGCCGCGGACGCCGGACTCGCGGTCAGCAGTGACGGCGCCGACTGGTTGCTGCGGCAGGACCCGCTGCCCGACCTGGTGTTCGAGGCCACATCGGCGGCGGTGCACCGGGCGAACGCGCCCCGCTACGCCGACGCCGGCATCCGGGCGATCGACCTGACCCCCGCGGCCGTCGGACCCGCCGTGGTGCCGGAGGTGAACCTCGGCGAGCACCGGGACGCGCCCAACCTCAACCTGATCACCTGCGGCGGACAGGCGACGATCCCGATGGTGCACGCGGTGTCGCGGGTGACGCCGGTCGCCTACGCGGAGATCGTGGCCACCGTGGCGTCCCGCTCGGCCGGGCCGGGGACCAGGGCGAACATCGACGAGTTCACCCGCACTACGAGCCGCGGGCTGGAAACCATCGGGGGAGCGGCGCACGGCAAGGCGATCATCGTGCTCAACCCGGCCGAACCGCCGCTGATCATGCGGGACACGATCTTCTGCGCGGTCGCCCCGGACGCCGACCGGGCGGTCGTCACCAAGTCCGTCGAGGACCGGGTCGCCGAGATCGCGTCGTACGTCCCCGGCTACCGCCTGCTCGACGAGCCACAGTTCGATCAGGTCGGCGATCAGCTGCGCGTGGGGATCTTCGTCGAGATCGAGGGCGCCGGCGACTACCTGCCGGGCTACGCCGGGAACCTGGACATCATGACCGCTGCCGCGACCAGGGTGGGTGAGGAACTTGCTGGACCTGAGGATCACTGACTCGTCACTGCGGGACGGGTCACACGCCAAACGTCACCAGTTCACCGTCGACGAGGTCACCGCGATCGTCGCGGCCCTCGACGCCGCCGGCGTGCCGGTCATCGAGGTCACCCACGGCGACGGGCTCGGCGGGTCGTCGTTCACCTACGGCCTCAGCCGCACCCCCGAGCAGGACCTGATCAGCGCGGCCGTCCGTACCGCGACCCGCGCCAGGATCGCTTTCCTCATGCTTCCCGGCGTCGGCGTCTTCGACGACATCCGGGTAGCTGCCGGCAACGGCGCCACGGTCTGCCGGATCGCCACCCACTGCACCGAGGCCGACATCTCGGTGCAGCACTTCGGCATCGCCCGCGAACTGGGCCTCGAGACGGTCGGGTTCCTCATGATGGCCCACTCGATCCCGCCGGAACGGCTCGCCGCGCAGGCCCGGATCATGGCCGACGCCGGCTGCGAGTGCGTCTACGTCGTCGACTCGGCCGGGGCGCTCGTCCTCGACCAGGTCAGCGACCGGGTCGCGGCACTCGTCACCGAGCTCGGCGGGGACGCACAGGTGGGGTTCCACGGCCACGAGAACCTGGGGCTCGGCGTCGCCAACTCGGTGCTGGCCTACCGGGCCGGCGCGAAGCAGATCGACGGCAGCACGCGACGATTCGGAGCGGGTGCCGGCAACACTCCGGTCGAGGCGTTCGTCGGCGTCTGCGACAAACTCGGCATTCGTACGGGCGTCGACTTCTTCAAAATCGTCGACGCCGCCGAGGACGTGGTCCGCCCGGCGATGGCCGACGAGTGCAAACTGGACCGGATGGCCCTGATCATGGGGTACGCCGGGGTCTACTCCAGTTTCCTCATGCACGCGTACGCGCTGGCGTCCCGGTACGGCGTGTCCGGCGCGGAGATCCTGGTGAAAGCGGGGGAGCGGCGACTCGTCGGCGGCCAGGAGGACCAGCTGATCACGATCGCCCGCGAACTGAGCGGCTCCCGCCCGGGCATCGCTCCATCTCTGCCCTGACCGGCACTCCGGCCGGTCCGGCTCTTCCGGCCCCGCTTCGCTCGGCGCTGCGGCCTGTCCGTTCAGCCCTGCCCTGCCCGCCGCCTGGGTTCGCACGGGCTCGGCGTGTCCGGTCCTGTCCTGCTCGGCGCCCCGACCCTATCCCGATCGGCTCTGGGCGCCTGCCTGATCGGTCTGCAGTGGTTCGCGCACCCCTCCTGGGCTCGGATGCAGCCATATCGCACAGCCCCGTCCTCAAACCCAGACCAAGAGCCCGCATTGCTGGCGTCGAGTGAGGCTTCGGCTGGGAGAAAACAGCAGTGACCCGGTGCTGGACGATCATCGTGACCCTGTTTTAAGGACGAGCTGTGCGATATGGCTGCTTCCCGGGCAGGGAAGGGTGCGCATGCCACCGCCGGCCGATCAAGTGGGGTGGTGAGGGGTGCGCCTGTCATTGCGGAGTGATCGGGTGGGTGGTGAGGGGTGCGGTTGCTGCTGCCGAGTGATCAGGTGCGGCTGGGCGGGCCGAAGACGCGGGCCGGGCCAAAACTCCGCGACGACGGAGGACGGTGCCCGCGGGGCGGCGGCGGTGGCGGGTGGCGCGTCAGGCGTTCGAGAGGGTGGCCGGTGTCGATTCTGGTGACGATCTCCAGCGGGTGCAGCCTATCGGTGAGGAACCGCTTCAGCCCCGGCGGTCGCGCTGGGGCCGGTGAGGCGGGCAGCCTCTCGCGCCGTAGGGAACAGAACTCCGCGTAGTCCGTACAATCTAGTAATAAGTAACCGAAACGTGCTCGGTGACCGGGAGCGCCTGGCACGCCAGCGTGTAACCGTCCGCGAAGTCCTCCTCCTCGAGGATCTCGTTGTTGACCAGGGTGACCTCGCCGCTGAGCAGCCGGACCGCACACGCGCCGCACTGGCCCTGCCGGCAGGAGTAGGGCGGGTTGAGCCCGGCGTCGATGATCACGTCGAGGAGTCGTTTCCCGGGCGTCCACGGCAGCACGTGGGTCTGCCCGTCGATGGTCACCTCGGCGACCGATTCCGGGCTGTCGACCGGCTCGATCTCGAACCGTTCGACGCGAATGCGTGCCGCCGGCACCCCGGCCAGTTGCAGCGCTTTCTCGGCGACCGCCACAAAGGCCTCCGGACCACAGACGAAAGCCTCCCTACCGGTGTACGGGATGAGCACGTCCCGCAACGAGTCGGCGGTAGGAACACCCCGCTCGCTGTCGAGCCAATGGTTCACCGGCAGCATCCGGTCGAGCGTGTCCCGGAAGATGACCGCATCGATGTCCCGATTGGCGTAGACGAGAGCCGGCTGCCGCCGCAGCGACTTGACGATCCCCATGATCGGCGTGATTCCCGAGCCCGCCGCCAGCAGCAACAGCTCGTCGTCGAGCGAGTCCGGCGTGAACGTCCCGGCGGGTCCGGCCATTTCCAGAACGTCGCCGGCCTTGACGTTGTCGCAGATCCAGTTCGACACCTGCCCGCCCGGCACCCGTTTCACGGTGACCGTGGGCGCCGCGTCGATTCCCGGCGCGCTGGACAGCGAGTAGCAGCGCGCCCCGGCCGGAGTCCGCACCGTCAGATATTGGCCCGGCTGATAGTCGAGGTCGGTGTCGAGCACCAGGGAAAAGGCGTCCGCGGTCTCCGGGACGACAGCACTGATCCGGATCGGCCGGAAGGACGGCATCAACTCACCTCCAGACGGCCCTCACGTACCGCTCGGTCGATGCTTTCGCGCAGTTTCGGGCAGGTCGGCACGAGCGCCGTGGGCCGCCCGCCCGCCTCGGCGGTGAGCAGCGCACACGCCCCGCCGGTCCATTGGACGCTGGTCTGCATCGTGCTGCGCTTGCCGGCCCGGACCGGCATCCCGCACTCGTCGCAGCCGACGCCGACCAGGCCGCCCTCCAGGTATTCGGAGCGTTCGCTCATGACGCGGCGGCCCGCGCCTGGTTCTCGGCGACCTCGGCCTCCCAGGTCTGCACCGCGCGGGTGGTGTCGACCTCGAACTCGTAACGGGCCACCATGTCGTCGGTGATGTCGTCGACGTCGACATAGAACTGCTCGTACCACCGCCGCAGCTGGTAGACCGGCCCGTCCTCGGCGCAGAGCAGCGGGTTGTCGATGCGGGTCTTGTTCTTCCAGATCTCCACGTCCTGCAGGAACCCGACGCCGATGCTCTGGGAGAACTTCGCCGCAGCCCTGGCCGCCTGCTCGGTCGTCAGGCCGGGCAGGCGCTTCATGATCACGCCCCACTGGAGCACGAACGAGTCCGGGCTGACCGGGTAGTGGCAGTTGATCAGCACCGACTCGATGTTGATGCCGTTCCAGTCGTTGTAGAGGTAGTCGATCATGTAGGACGGCCCGTAGTAGGCGGCCTCCGACCGCAGCGTGGACTCCCCGGACTGGCTCGCCGCGGACGGCACGTCCGGCCGCGGCCGGGTGTTCAGGAACTGCGCCGCCACGTGACCCTCCATGACGTTCTTGAAGAACGTCGGGAAGGCGAAGTGGATGTAGAAGAAGTGCGCCATGTCGACGACGTTGTCGATGATCTCCCGGCAGTTCGCGCCGTCGATGCGTACCGAGTCCCAGGTCCAGTCGCTCCACTCGTCGGAGAAGGCGCCCTCGATGCGGGGGATCGCGACCTCGGGCGGTGGCGGGTTGCCCTGCGGATCGTTCCAGACGAACAGCTGACGGTTCTGTTCACAGGTCGTCCAGGAGCGGGTGCGGGCCCGCATCGGGATGCGATGCGCGTACGGCACCTCGACACATCGGCCCTCGCCGTTCCACCGCCAGTCGTGGAACGGGCACGCGATCGTGTCGCCCTTGATCGTGCCCTGGGTGAGGTCGCCGCCCATGTGCCGGCAGTAGCCGTCGAGCACGTGCAACGCGCCGTCCGAGTCGCCGAAGACCACGAGTTTCGTGCCGAACGCCTCGATCGCGTGCGGCCGGCCGTCGCGGAACTCCTCGGCCAGCCCCAGGCAGTGCCAGCCCCGGGCGAATCTCGCGGGTGGTCTGCCGACGTCGATGGTGCGCGGTTGCTGGCTGATGCTCATGAGCCGCTCCTGGTCGTCAGGTAGAACGTGTTCTAGTATAGGGGGCGCTCGACACGCGGCCAACCAGCCTGGAGGGATCTCATGGAAGCGGTCCTCGCCGGAGTTCGAGAACTGTTACCTGTTCTGCGGGAGCGCGCTCAGGAGACCGAGGATCGCCGCGCGCTGGCACCGGAAACCGTCAAGGCGCTCGCCGAGACCGGCTTCTTCCGCCTGCTGCAACCGGCCCGCTTCGGCGGTTACGAGGCGCACCCGCTCACGTTCCTCACCGCGGTCCGCGAGATCGCCTCGGCCTGCGGCTCCACCGGCTGGGTCGCCTCGGTCGTCGGCGTGCACCCCTGGCAGCTCGCGCTCTTCCCGGACCGGGCCCAGCAGGAGGTCTGGGGCACCGACACGAGCACCCGTATGTCGTCGTCGTACGCGCCCACCGGCAAGATCACCCGGGTCGACGGCGGATACCGCGTCAACGGCCGCTGGAGCTTCTCGTCCGGCTGCGACCACGCCACCTGGGTGCTGCTCGGCGGCATCGTCCCACCCGGCGACGACGGCACGCCCGCCGACTTCTGCACCTTCCTGCTGCCGGCCGCCGACTACACCATCGAGGACGTCTGGCACACCGTCGGCCTGCGCGGCACCGGTTCCAACGACATCGTCGTCGACAACGCCTTCGTCCCGGCCCACCGCGCGCTGAGCTTCAACGACACGGCCCGCTGCGTCTGCCCCGGCCAGGAGCAGAACCCGGGACCCCTTTACCGGATCCCGTACGCGTCGATCTTCACCTACGCGATCACCACGCCCATCATCGGCATGGCGACCGGCGCCTACCGCGCCCACGTCGACTACACCCGCGAGCGGGTCCGGGCGGCCTATGCCGGCGTCAAGGCAGCCGAGGACCCGCATTCGCAGGTCCGCGTCGCCGAGGCCGCCGCCGACATCGACTCCGCCTGGTACGCGGTCGAGGCCAACATGCGCGAACTCATGGACCTCACCACGGCCGGCGCCAAACTCCCCATGCCGCTGCGCCTGCGGATACGCCGCGACCAGGTCCGCGGGACCGCGTTCGCCATCCGCGCCGTCGACCGCCTCTTCGAGAACTCCGGCGGCCGCGCGCTCGCGGTCGGCACCCCGATCCAGCGCTTCTGGCGCGACGCCCACTCCGGCCGGGTCCACGCGATCAACGACCCGGAACGGGCACTGTCCATGTTCGGCCGCGGCGAGTTCGGCCTGCCGCTCAACGACGCGATGGTGTGAACCCATGACACTCGCCTTTCACCGCGACGGCGCGGGGCCTCCGGTGGTCCTGCTCCACGGGGGCGGTCCCGGTGCCTCCGCCAAGAGCAATTTCGGTCGTACGATCCCCGCGCTCGCCTCCTCCTTCGACGTCATCGCGGTCGACCAGCCCGGATACGGTGGCTCGCTCGGCGACCCCATCGTCGGGCAGTACTTCACCCACGCCGCCTCGCAGCTCGCCGCCCTGCTCGACAAGCTCGGCATCGAACAGGTCGACCTGATCGGCAACTCGCTCGGCGGCGGCACGGCCGTGCGATTCGCTCTGACACACCCGCAACGGGCCCGGCGACTGCTCCTGATGGGACCCGGCGGACTCTCACTCAACGTCTTCTCCGCCGACCCGACCGAGGGGGTCAAGCGACTCGGCGCGTTCGGCCGTGACCCGAGCCGCGAACGGCTGGGCGCGTTCCTCCGTACCCTCGTGTTCGATCCGTCCTTGATCACCGACGAACTGATCGAGGAACGTTTCCAGGCCGCGCGCGACCCGGCGGCCATGCGGGCGATGCGCGAGATGGGTGCGTCGTTCAGCGACCCGCGCACGTACGAGGAAGGGATGCTCTGGCGCGAAGCGCACCGCCTCCGCCACGAGACCCTGCTCGTCTGGGGCCGCGAGGACCGCGTCAATCCGCTCGATGGCGCCCTGGTCGCGTTGAAGGTCCTGCGCAACGCCCGCCTGCACGTCTTCGGCGGCTGCGGCCACTGGGCCCACCTGGAGAGATTCGACGAGTTCAACCGCCTGGCCATCGACTTCCTGTCTCCGTCCGGAGAGGACCGCTCGTGAGCAACCTGATCCGATCGCTCGGCTACCTGCGTGTGGAAGCCACCGACCTGCCCGCCTGGCGCGACTTCGGTGTCAAGGTGCTCGGCATGACCGAGGGCCGCGGCCCCGACCCGCAGGCCGTCTACCTGCGCATGGACGACCTGCCGGCCCGCATCGTGGTGGTGCCCGGCGAGAAGGACCGCCTGGCCGCCTCCGGCTGGGAACTGGCCGACCCGGCCGCTCTGACCAGGCTCGTCCAGACTCTCGACGAGGCCGGCATAGCCGTCAAGCCGGCCGGTGCCGACGAGCTCGCCGACCGCCGCGTCTCCCACCTGATCAGCGTCGACGACCCGGCCGGCAACCGCCTCGAGTTCTTCTGCGGAGCGGCCCTGGACACCCGGCCGTCGCTGAGCGCGTACGGAACCCGGTTCGTCACCGGTGACCAGGGCATGGGCCACGTCGTCCTGCCCGCGCGCGACGACCCCGCGTCCCTGCGGTTCTGGACCGAGGTCCTGGGCTTCCGCCTCCGCGACTCGATGCGGCTGGTCCCCGAGCACCTGGGCCTGCCGCCCAGCGACCGCCCCCTGTGGATGCGCTTCCTCGGCTGCGGCCCGCGCCACCACAGCGTCGCCCTGGCACCGATACCGGCCCCCAGCGGCCTGATCCACCTGATGATCGAGACCGAGACCCTCGACGACGTGGGCCGGGCCATCGACCGCTGCGCCCGCAACAGAGCCCCGATGATCTCCACCCTGGGTCGCCACGCCAACGACGAGATGGTCTCCTTCTACGTCCGGACCCCGAGCGGCTTCGACATCGAGTACGGCTACGGCGGCCTCACCGTCGACGACACCACCTGGGTGGCCCGCCAGACCACGGCCCACAGCGTCTGGGGCCACCGCTTCTCCGCCGGCGGCGGCCATTGACCACCCATCCGCCTTCCTTCTCCCACCCCGCCGGCTCGCCCTCCCTTCCCGCCGACCCCTCGTCTCCCGCCGACCCCTCGTCTCCCGCCGATCCCTCATCTCTGCCGGCCGGCGACGGCGGTCGCCGGTTCCGGCAGGTGTTCGGGCATTTCGGAACAGGCGTCACGGTGATCACGACGGCTGACTCGGACGGCCCGGCGGGCTTCGCCTGCCAGGCGTTCGCGCCGCTGTCGCTGGACCCGCCGCTGGTGCTCTTCTGCCCGCAGAACGGCTCGGACACCTGGCGCCGCATCCACGCCACCGGGATCTTCTGCGTCAACATCCTCGCCTCCGACCAGCGGGACGTCTCCCGGCTCTTCGGAACCCGGGGCGCCGACCGGTTCGCCGCCCTCGACTGGACTCCGGCGCCGTCCGGAGCGCCCGTCCTCGCCGGTGCCCTGACGTGGGCCGAGTGTGCTGTCGAAGCGGTCCATCCGGGCGGCGACCACGTCGTCGTCATCGGCCGGGTCACCACCCTGGGGCCGTGCCGCGACACCGCGCCGCTGCTCTTCCACCGCAGCCGCTACACCACTGTCACGCCGACGTCCCCCTACGAGCCGCCCGAGGTCGTGGACACCCTGCTCTCGTGGCCCCGCCACACCGACTGGATCTGACCCGCCTGCCGTACGTGGTGGTGTACGTCTGGCGGTCCTGCATGCGGTTTCCAGCTCGATCGAAGACCGCGTCATGATCCGGTGCTCGGGAGGGCGGTGTTGTGGAGCGCCCGTGCTGCGGCAGTGGGGTCACACGCAGCCATTGCGTGCGGCCTTGCCGTCGTGAGGGCGGCGGTGAATGTCCACGGACCGGCAATGTGGGATCTCACCGTTGCTGCCGGCGACCTCGGGAGCACACGCTGAGCCCGAGCGTGTGTCTCGCGGGTGACGGCGGCAGGCAGAACCGGCCGTGGTGATCGTCAGGCGACCCGTGATGGTGGGTGCCGCGGGCGACTCGAACCGCGCAAGATCACGCCGAGGAGTCTCCGGCGGAGGTCTGGCCGATCGCCGTGCCCTGGGCCTGCAACGGTGCGGCCCATGGCGATGCGAACGTTGCGGCTTTCTCCCGTGAGCTGCCGGCGTCGCGTTCGGCCTGATGCGGCTCTCGGGATCATCCATGAGCGGGTGGCGCTCACCGTGCCGTCCGGGATCGGCATCGACCTCACCGGGAGCGAGCGGAGGTGACCGTCAGGTGCAGTGGGACCATTCGCTGAGGAAGGTCAGGCCGCCGATCGTGCCGCCCCAGCGGATGCAGGTCGACGGCGCCGCCGCGGTCACCGGGCCGGCGTAGTACTGGAACGAGCCCTTGTCGGCCTTGGTCACGCCGTCCTGCACCTCGAGCGCCGCAGCCATGGCGGTCTTCTGGTCGAGGGTGTTCGCCTTGATGGTGACCACGCAGTTCATTCCGCCGGAAGCGCGGTGGAGCAGGTAGATCGTGCCACGCAGCACCCCGGCGGACGTCGTCAGCTTCTTCGAGTTGATCACCGTGTAGCCGGCGCCGCAGAGTTCGACCGGGTCGTCGTGCGGGTTGGTCACCGGGGTGGTCGAACCCGGGTCGCCACCCGGGCCGCCACCCGGGTCGGTGGTCGCGGTGGCGGTCGGTTCTCCGGAGGTGTCCGGACCGGCCGTGGCCCCGTCCTCACCGGGTGCGGTCGTCACTGTGGCATTCCCGCTCCTCGGCGACGGTTTCTGTCCGCCCGGGCGGGTGCTGGTCCGGTTGCGGGGCTTCTCGCCGTCGCCGCCCGCCTGCGGCTGATCGGCTGGGAGACCACCGGCCTGCGACTCGACGATCGGAGGGCTGCCGCCGGCGCGGTTGCCCAGGATGATGCCGACGCCCGCGAGCAGAGCCACGACGGCGGCGGCCGCGAGCGCCACGGTCATGTTGCGCCGCCGCGCCGAGGCGGCGCCATCACCGCCGGCCGGGCCGGCAGCGGCGGGTGCGAAGCCCGCGGCAGACCCGGTCCCGGCAGACCCGGTTCCAGCAGACCCGGCATAGCCGGCCCCGGCAGCGCCGGCTGCCGGGAAGCCCGAAGTCGCCGAGCCCGCGGCGTAGCGGCCGCGCGACGGCCCACCGACCTGGGCCGACCCGGGAGCGAACGACCCGGGCCCGGCGCCGCCGGGCCGGGCAGGCGAGACCGGAACCGCACCGGACGCGGCGGAGCCATGCGGATGACCGGGCCCATGCGACGAGGCAGGCCCGCGCGACGAACCAGAACCGTGCGATGGCGCAGCCCCATGCGTCGAAGTAGGCCACTGCGGCACCGCTGACCCGTGCGGCGAACCCGAGCCGTGCGGCGAGGCAGGTCCTTGCGGCGAACCCGAGCCGTGCGGCAAAGCAGCACCCTGCGCCGATCCGGTCCCGTGTGACAGGCCAGGAGCCTGGGACAGAGCGGAACCGGTCGACGCGGCAGAACCCTGCGGGAGAGCAGAACCCGGAGAGAGGGCAGCACCGTGCGACGCGGGCCCGTACGACAGCGGGCTGCCGCCGGAGGCGATCAGGCCCGGCTGGGAGGCCGCGCCCCGAGCCGCCGCAGCCAAACCGGACGCGCTGGGGAAACGCCGGCCGGGGTCCTTGGCCAGCGCCCGCAGCACCACCGACGCCACCGCGGGCGGCACGTCCGGCGGCAGCACCGGCGGCTGGCCGTGGACGAGCTGGGCGAGGACCGCGAGCGGATTGTCGCCGACGTACGGCGGCCGCCCGGTCAGGCAGCTGAACGCGACGGCGCCGAGCGCGTACACGTCGGTGGCGGCCGTGACCGGCCGGCCCTCGGCCTGTTCCGGCGCCATGTAGTGTGCGCTGCCGAGCACCACGTTCGTGCTGGTGATGCCGGTGATCCCGGTGGACCGGGCGACCCCGAAGTCGACGAGCACGATGGCGCCGGCCGGCCGGACGAGCAGGTTGCTGGGTTTGACGTCGCGGTGCACGATGCCGGCCTCGTGGGCGGCGTGCAGCGCGTCGGCGACCTGGGCGACAGCGGTCATCGTCTCACCAGCGCCGAGGCGACCGGCCTGCTGGATCTTCTTCGACAGCGGGGTGCCGTCGATGTACTCCATCACGAGATAGTCGAGCCGGTGTGCGCCGACCTGTGCGTTCTCGCCGTAGTCGTAGACCTGCACGATGCCCGGGTGGCGTAGCGCGGCCATCATCCGGGCCTCTGAGCGGAACCGGGTGATGAAATCCGAATCGGACATGAGTGCGGGGAGGAGCACCTTGACCGCGATCTCCCGGTGCAGCAGCAGGTCGTCGCCGCGCCACACCTCGCCCATGCCGCCCGCCGCGATCCGCTGGGTCAACTGGTAGCGGCCGTTGAGCACGTCCCCCGGTGAAAGCACCGGATCATGCTAGTGGGCGAAGTCCACCAGGACCGTCGATGTGAGCCGTGCGACATGTACGTCCGGCGGTCCGTAGAGCCGCGCGGACGCCCACGCCCGCCGCAGGAACCGGTGGGCGTCGTGTTCCCAGGTGATCGCGATGCCGCCGTGCATCTGCACCATCTCGGCGGCCGTCGCGCGCAGCGTCTCCGAGCAGGTGACCTTCGCGACGGCGGCCAGCCTGCTGGCGTCGGGTGAGCCGCTGACCAGGGCGTCGACGGCGGTCTGGGAGGCGGAGCGGGCGGCCTGTACCCGGACGTACGCCTCGGCGAGCCGATGCTGCAGCACCTGGAACGAGCCGATCGGCCGTCCGAACTGGTGCCGTTCCTTGACGTAGGCGACGGTCAGTTCGAGGGCGCGCTCGGCGGTGCCGACCTGTTCGGCGGAGAGTGCCGCGCAGGCGAGGTCACGCAGGTCGGCAGCCGTGCCGGACGGGACGGCCGGGCGCCGGTCGAGCCGCACGGCGCCGACCTGCCTGCTCAGGTCGATGGTGTGTCCGACGTCGTCGCCGGACTCCACCTCGTACAGTCTGCCGTCCACCACGACGAGCAGCACATCAGCGGCGAACACGTCCCGGAACTCCCCGCTGACCAGCCCGTCCTCGACGGTCGCGGAACCGTCCCAGGCGGCGGTCACGGTCCGTTCACCGGCGCAGATCGCGGGCAGCAGCCGGGCGCGCGCCTCCTCGTCCCCGCAGCGCAGCAGTGCTTCCACGGCCAGCAGGCTGCCGAGCATCGGGACGGGGCTCAGCACCCGGCCGAGTTCCTCCAGCACGATCGCCGCCTCGGCCAGGGTGGCGCCGGCTCCGCCGTACTCCTCCGGAATGGTGAGCCCCGCGACCCCGATCTCCTTGCACAACCTCGCCCACAGATCCACGTCGGGCCCGGCGGAGCCGACCAGGCCGCGCACCGCGGACCGCAACGCCGCATGCTCCTCCAACATAAGATCAACTTCTTTCTTCTTCGGTACGGGCGACGCCCGCACCCGCCGATTGCAGGCCGCCCCGTGACTCCGACGCGACGTCCGCGTCACTCGCGGCCCCAAGGCCGCTCACGGGCTGAGGCGTGGGGTCACCGGCTGTCGCACCGGCCTGCGGTGCCTCGCGCACCCCGATCGGGCCGTCCGGGCCGCCGCTGATCGCCGCGAGCACCCGCCGCCGATGCTGGTCCGGTGTGCCCCAGGACAGATGCAGCGCCCGGACCAGCGTCAGATACCGCCCGAGCCGGTGCTCCGCGGTGTACCCGATGGCCCCGTGCACCTGCAACGCCGTCCGCGCCGCGAGCAGCGCCGCACGTCCACAGGCGACCTTGGCCGCCGAAACATCGCGCCCGGCGTCAACATCAGCCGCCGGGATCCCGCTCGCCCGGTCGAGGGTGACCGCCGCCGACCCGCCCGTCTCGTCGAGGGTGACCGCCGCTGACCCGCCCGTCTCGTTGAGGGCGACCGCCGCCGCGTACAGCAGCGGCCGCGCGAAGTCGAGCGCCACCGACACGTCCGCCAGCCGGTGCCGGACCGCCTGGAAGGCTCCGATCGGCCGCCCGAACTGGGTCCGTGTCCGCGCATGCTCGACCGACATGTCCAGCAGGGCCCGGCCGGCGCCGAGCAGTTGAGCCGAACACGCCAGCACCCCGAGATCGAGCGCCCGCCCGACCGGACGACCGGTTCCGACGAGGGCGCCCCTCTGCACCGCGACGAGCCGTCGAGCCGGATCCATCGATCGGTGAACCTCGCCGGCTCGCCCGAGATGGACCGTGTCCCCGTCCACGAGGAGAAGCAGATCCACGGCGTCCCCGTCGAGGGCGTACGGAAGCCACGGCGCCGCCGCCAGCGACGCGATCAACCGTCCTGTGACGAGCCCCGGGAGCCGCCTGACATCCCCCGGGAGCAGCGCCGGAGCCGCCGCGATCGACTCGGCGACCGGCCCCGCGACCGCATGCCGCCCGAGCTGCTCACAGGCGACCACGAGGTCGTCCGCTCCCGCGCCGAGCCCGCCGTACCGCTCCGGAACCGTCAACCCGGTGACACCGACGTCGCCGAGCGCCGCCCACAGCCGCCGCATCGGGGCGGACTCGTTCCCCGTCAGCATCTCGTGCAGCACCTGCGCGAAGCGGCGCTGCTCCTCGGACGGCCCGAGCCTCATCGCGGCAACCCCAGCTCACGTTGTGCGAGGATGTCCCGCTGTATCTCGTTGGTCCCCGCATAGATCGGCCCGGCCAGCGAGAACAGGTAGCCGCCGGTCCACCCGGGCGTGATCTCGGCGTGCGGTCCGAGCAGGTCGAGCGCGGTCTCGTGCAGGCCGGCGTCCATCTCGGACCAGAACAGTTTGGTGGCACTGGGCGAGACCGGCTCCTCGAGTGCCGCATACGCCTGCATCCGGTAGGCCCGAGCCCCGATCCAGGCGTCCACCACCCGGCCGGCGTCCACCGCCGTCTCCGGCCCGCTGTCACCGCGCTGGGTGCCGGCCGGGGACGAGCGCCAGAGTTCGATCAGACGGCCGGCGGCGGCGGTGAAGCGGCCCGGACCGCGCAGCGACAGCCCGCGTTCGTGGCCCGCTGTGCTCATCGCGACCCGCCAGCCGTCGCCCGGCGTGCCGATCACGTCGGCGTCCGGCACGAACACGTCGTCGAGGAAGATCTCCGCGAACCCGGCCGTGCCGTCGAGCTGCCGGATCGGCCGTACCGTCACGCCGGGCGCCCGCAGGTCGAACATCAGGTACGTGAGCCCGTGATGCCGCGGCTCGCCGGGATGACTGCGGAACAGCCCGAACGCCCGGTCCGCGACGACTGCCCGCGAACTCCACGTCTTCTGCCCCGACAGCACCCACCCGCCGTCACCCCGGACCGCCCGCGACCGGATCGACGCGAGATCACTGCCCGCCGACGGTTCGGACCAGGCTTGTGCCCACACCTCGTCACCACGGGCCATCGGCGGCAGCACCCGCGCGCACTGTTCGGCGGTTCCGTGCGCGAGCAGGGTCGGCGCCAGCAGGAACAGACCGTTCTGTCCGATCCGCACGGGCGCCCCGGCCGCGTGATACTCCTCGTCGAACAGCAGCGCGTGCAGCGGCGGCGCGGCCCGCCCGCCGTAGTCGACCGGCCACGACACGGCCGCCAGCCCGGCGTCCGCGAGCTTGCGCTCCCACGCGCGGTGCGCGGCGGCGCCGGCCGGGGTGTCGACGGCGGGCAGGGGAGCAGAAAGAACGTTCTCTCCGAGAAAGGCACGCACAAGATCGCGGAACGCGACAGCCTCAGCGTCCAGATCGAGGTTCACTCCGCGGCCCGCTTCATCGCCGCCGCGTCCAGCCCCGCCAGCGGATCATCGCTGACCTCGGCGTTGTGCGAGTGCGCGACATGATGCAGCCCGAACACCGAGTCCATCCCGGCGCGCATGCCCATCTGGTCCTCGCACTGGTTGACCGCCCGTTTGGCGAGCGCCAGCCCGAACGGCGGCATCGTGGCGACCTTCGCGGCCAGGGCGAGAGTCTCGGTCTCCAGAGCGGCACGCGGCACGATCCGGTTGACCATCCCGATGTCGTACGCCCGTCGCGCCCCGAATCTCTCCCCGGTGAAGAGCATCTCCTTGGCGAAACGCGGCCCCACCACCCACGGGTGGGCGAAGTACTCGACGCCCGGGATGCCCATCCGCAGCACCGGATCGGCGAAGAACGCGTCCTCGGCGGCGACGATCAGGTCGCACACCCAGGCGAGCATCAGCCCACCGGCGACGCAGGCGCCCTGCACCATGGCGATCGCCGGTTTCGGGATGTCCCGCCAGCGCCGGCACATGCCCAGGTAGACCTCCGACTCACGGGCGTACCGCCGATCGGCTCCGGCCTTGGTCGTGTGGTCCCACCAGGTCACCGCCCGCCGCGGGAACGACGTGTCGGCGTCGCGTTCCGGAGTGCCGATGTCGTGCCCCGCGGAGAAGTGCTCACCTGCCCCGGCCAGCACGATCACCCGTACGTCATCGTCGTCGACGGCCCTGGTGAACGCGTCGTCGAGCGCGTACGTCATCGCCGAGTTCTGCGCGTTGCGATAGCGCGGCCGGTTCATCGTGACGACCGCGACCACACCACGCCGCTCGTAGAGCACCTCACCACTCATGGGTTCTCCCGCAGCAGGTATTTGAGGACCTTCCCGCTCGCGTTGTGCGGCAGCCCGGAGCACACCTCGACCGAGCGCGGGGCCTTGTACCCGGCCAGCCGCTCGCGGCAGAACGCGATCACCGCGTCCGGGTCGAACGCGTGGCCGGGCCGCGGCACCACGTAGGCTCGGCCGACCTCCCCGAGCCGTTCGTCGGGCACCCCGATCACGGCCACCTCCGCCACCCCGGGAAGCCCGGCGAGAGCCCGCTCCACCTCGGCCGGATACACGTTGAAGCCGCCGCACACGTACATGTCCTTGAGCCGGTCGGTGATCGTCAGGTTGCCCTGCTCGTCGAGGCGCCCCACGTCGCCGGTGTGCAGCCAGCCGTCCGGGTCGACGGCCGCCGCGGTGGCGTCCGGGTCGTCGAGGTAGCCGAGCATCAGGTTCGGCCCGCGCAGCAGCACCTCGCCGTCCTTCTCGCCGATCCGCACCTCGAATCCGGCTGCGGCCCGTCCGCTGGTGAACGCGATGGTCCGGGTGTCGTCACCGGGCCGGCACATGGTCGCCACCACGGCCTCGGTCAGCCCGTACGCGGTCAGCACGGTCGTGAAGCCCAGCTCGTCGCGGATCCGCTCGACCAGCACCGGCGGCACGGTCGCGGCCCCCGTGACGGCCAGCCGCAGCGAACCCAGCGAGCGCCCGGCGCGGCCCGGATGGTCGAGCAGCCCGATGTAGAGCGTCGGCGGCCCCGGCAGCACGGTGATGTGCTCGTGCTCGATCAGGTCGAGGGTGCGCGGCACGTCGAACACGGCCTGCGGCACGATCGTCGCCCCGCCGGTCAGGCACGCCAGGATGCCGGCTTTCAGGCCGAAACTGTTGAAGAACGGGTTGATCACCAGGTACCGGTCGCGGGCACTCAGCCCGGCGAGCGAGGCCCACGCCCGTGCCACGCCCAGCGACTGCCGGTGCGCGCTCATCACGCCTTTGCTGATCCCGGTGGTGCCGGATGTGAACAGCACGTCGGCGAGGTCGTCCGGCCGTACCGCCTCCGCGGTTCGGGAGGCCTCGGAAAGCGGGACCGCGGCAGCCCGGTCGAGGAACGCGTCCCAGTGCGGCAGTGGCAGCACGAAGGGCGGCAGCACGTCCGGCGGAAGTGACGCGAGCCGGTCGACGCCGAGGAAGGGGCCGGACACGATCAGGCCCCTGGCGTTGCTGCGGGCGATGATGTCGCCCGCCTCGCCACCGGTGAACCGGGTGTTGATCGGTACGAGAGTCGCGCCCGCGCAGGCCACGCCGAGGGCGGCCAGCACCCAGCGCGCGGTGTTCGGCGCCCAGAGCGCGACCCGGTCGCCGGGCTCGATGCCGGACGCGATCAGCGCGCGGGCCACGGTCATCACGTCGTCGTGCAGCTCGGCGAAGTCCCACCTGCGCTGATACGGATCGACCAGCGCGGGCTCCCTGCCGAACTCGCGGGCCGCGTGCGCCACCGCCGCCGGAACGGTCTCCATCGGACCTCCCAGGCCGTACCGAGACCTTTACCAAGCAAGTGCTTGGTCGGTAGCGTGAGCCTACGCGTGATCGGGGAGGCGACGCCAGTGACCGACGACGATGCGTTCCGGCGGGAGATCCGCGCATGGCTCGCCGCCAACATGACCGCCGAGCTGCGCGGAACGGGCGGCGTCGGCCGGGAGAACGAGGCCTTCGAGCTGCGGCTCGCCTTCGCCCGGCGGCTCGCCGCGGCGGGCTGGAGCACGCTGGCCTGGCCGGTGGCGCACGGTGGGCGCGGCGCGTCACTGTCGCAGCAGGTGATCTTCCATGAGGAGTACGCGAGAGCCGGCGCCCCGAGCCGCGTCGACCACATCGGCACCACCATGGTCGGTCCCACGCTGATCGAGATGGGCACACGAGCGCAGCAGCGCCGCTTCCTGCCGGCGCTGGCCGCGGTCGAGGACCTGTGGTGCCAGGGCTACTCCGAGCCGGGCGCCGGTTCCGACCTGGCCGGTGTCACCACGCGGGCCAGGCTCGTCGGCGACCGGTGGGTGATCAGCGGCCAGAAGGTGTGGACCTCGCTGGCCCACGTCGCCGACTGGTGTTTCGTGCTGGCCCGCACGGCTCCCGCACCGGCCGGTGGCCCGCGCTCGGCGGGACTGTCCTACCTGCTCGTGCCGATGCGCCAGCCCGGTGTCACGGTCCGCCCGATCCGGCAGCTGACCGGCGACAGCGAGTTCAACGAGGTCTTCTTCGACGACGCCGTCACCGAGGCGGGTCTGGTCGTCGGCGAGCCGGGGCAGGGCTGGAGGGTCGCCATGGCCACCCTCGCCTACGAGCGCGGCGCCGCCACCGTCGGTCAGCAGGTCGGCTTCCAGCGCGACCTCGACGACCTGGTCGCGGTGGCCCGCAGCACCGGCGCGGCGGCCGACCCGGCACTGCGCGAGCGGCTCACCCGGGCCTGGATCGATCTGACCGTGCTGCGCTCGCACACGCTGCGGATCCTGCGCGAGTCCGCCCCGGCCGCGCCCTCGGTGATCAAACTGCTCTGGACGCGCTGGCGGCAGGGTCTCGGCGAACTGGCCATGGACGTGCTCGCCCACGGCGACGCCGATCCGGCGGCGGTGCGGCGCTGGGAGACGTACTTCCTGTTCAGCCGGGCCGACACCATCTACGGCGGCTCCAACGAGATCCAGCGCGGCATCATCGCCGAACGGGTGCTCGGGCTGCCCCGCCAGGCCCGCGGATGACCGGCCCGTCCGGCCACGGCCTTTTGAGCGGCAAAGTCGTCGTGGTGACCGCGGCGGCCGGCGCCGGCATCGGGTCGGCGGTGGCCCGCCGCTGCCTCGACGAGGGCGCCCGCGTGGTGCTCGGCGACAGTCACGAGCGCCGCCTCGGCGAGACCCGCGACCTGCTGTCGATCGTCCACCCGGGCCGTGTCTGGGCGGTGCCCTGCGACGTCACCGACGAGGCCGCGGTCCGGCGGCTGATCAGCGGGGCGGTCACCCGTTACGGGCGGATCGACGTGCTGGTCAACAACGCCGGGCTGGGCGGTAACCGGCCGGTCACCGAGATGGACGACGCGGAGTGGGAGCTGGTCCTGGACGTGACGCTGACCGGCACGTTCCGGTGCACCCGGGCCGCGCTGCGCCAGATGATCGCGCAGGGCGGGGGAGGGGTGATCGTCAACAACGCCTCCGTGCTGGGCTGGCGGGCGCAGGCCGGTCAGGCGCACTACGCGGCGGCCAAGGCCGGGGTGATGGCGTTCACCCGGTGCACGGCGCTGGACGTGGCGGCGCACGGGATCCGGGTCAACGCGGTGGCGCCGAGCCTGGCGGCCCATCCGTTCCTGGCCAGGGTGATGAGCCAGGCGGAGCTGGACGAGCTGGCCCGGCGGGAGGCGTTCGGGCGGGCCGCCGAGCCGTGGGAGGTGGCGACCGTGGTGGCGTTCCTCGCCAGTGATTACTCGACCTATCTGACCGGTGAGGTCATCTCGGTGAGCAGCCAGCATCCGTAACCCTTTCCATCGATGTTACGGAGCAGTAGATTGTAACGCGTTCTAGTTTCTGGGCGGGGGGTTCCTGGGAGGACGCGATGCGGCGGATCACCGGTGCGGCACTGTTCGGTCTCGGCATAGTCTGTCTGCTCTTCGCGATGGCCCTGGCGTGGGTCATCGTGCCGTCCCAGCGGAAGGTCCCGCTCGATCTGGTGCCCCCCGACGTGGTGGTGGAGACCGTCAACGCGTCGTTCGTGCAGGCCAAGACCTTGCCGAACGGCACGCCGCAGGTGGTCGTGGAGAGCGCCGGGCTGCGCTCGACCACCGGCATCAAACCCGACTTCAAGGCGGCCGCCGAACTCGACGGCGAGACCCTGGTCTGGAACGTGTATCACTCGACGAACCGGATCGACACCGGCGAGATGATCAACAGTGCCGAGAGCCGCGTCGCCCTCGACCGCCGGTCCGGCGAGGCCGTGCCGTGGGAGGGCCAGTGCCACGTCGAGGTCCAGGCGCCCTGCGTGCCGGGCAACGTGGCGTTCGCCGGCCAGCTCTACCTCTTCCCGTTCGGCACCGAGAAGCGCACCTACCAGTACTGGGACTCCACACTGGGCCGGGTGCTGCCGATCGAGTACCAGGCCGAGGAGGAGTACAACGGGCTGCCCGCGTACCGGTTCCAGCAGCAGGTGCCCGAGCAGCGGGCCGAGATGAACCCGGACAGCCTGGGCGCTCTGCTGGCGTTCCTGGCGCCCGGCGCCACCAGCGGCACCATCAACTACCGGGCCACCCGCACACTCTGGGTCGAACCGCAGACCGGCGCCATCATCGGTTACCGCGAGCAGCAGCACCGCGAGCTCGTGCCGGACGTCGGCGAGCGGGTCGTCATCTTCGACGCCGACCTGCAGTACGACCAGGCCACCATGAACGCGGTCGGTGAGCAGGCGGCGAGCGGCCGCGACCAGCTCAACATGCTCGGCGTCTACGTGCCGATCGGACTGGCCGTGCTCGGGTTGGTCCTGATCGTCGTGGGCCTGCTGGTGTCACGCGGCTCGGGCCGCCGGGGCGGCCACCGGGCGGCCGAGGCTCCGGAGCCGGTCAAGACGCCGGTGCCGTGAGGCGGGCACCGCACCGGCGTGGTTGGCGTAGCCGTACAAAATCTATCTTTGTCCGTAGAAGTCCGGCGGCACGAGCGGGTCGTTCTCGCTGAGGTTCTGGGCGACCTCGCTCGCGCTGGGGTTGAGCGCCGCCATCACCGCGGTCACACCGATGGCGGCCAGCACCGCCGCGAGAACCGCACTGAGCAGCATGAACTTGAACGGGACCATGGTGTCGGCTCCTCTACAGGCGTTCGATGATCGTCGCGGTCGACATCGCCCCGCCGGCACACATGGTGACCAGCGCCGTCGTCGAGTCGGACCGCTCCAGCTCGTGCAGGGCGGTGGTCAGCAGGCGTGCCCCGGTGCTGCCCACCGGATGGCCCAGCGCCAGCGCCCCGCCGCTGACGTTGACCCGGTCCGGATCGGCGCGATGCACGGCGAGCCAGGAGAGCACCACGCTGGCGAACGCCTCGTTCACCTCGCACCGGTCCAGGTCGTCGATCTTCATTCCGGCCCGGGCCAGGACCCGGTCGGTGGCCGCGATCGGCCCGTCCAGGTGGTAGTAGGGCTCGGCCCCGACCAGGCACTGCGCCACGATCCGCGCGCGTGGCCGCAGGCCGAGGCTCCGGGCCCGGTCGGCGTCCATCAGCAGCACGGCCGCCGCCCCGTCGGAGATCTGCGACGAGGTGCCCGCCGTGTGCCGGCCGTCCGGCAGAACCGGTTTCAGTCCCGTGAGCCCGTCGAAGGTCGTCTCCCGCAGGCCCTGGTCACGGTTCACCTCTCCCACCGGCACGATCTCGCGATCGAACCGGCCCCCGGCCCACGCCCGCGCCGCGTTGTTCTGCGAGCGCACCCCGAACCGGTCCAGGTCCGCGCGGGTCAGGCCGCGGCGGTCGGCGATCCGTTCGGCCGCCACGTACTGGTTGGGCAGGTCGATGTCCCAGGAACCGGGCCGGGGGAGTCCCGCGTCGCCGATGTTGGCGCGCAGCGGGACCCGGCTCATCGACTCGACCCCGCAGGCGACGCCCGCGCTGATCGCGTCGGCGGCGATCAGCCCGGCGATCAGGTGCGCGGCCTGCTGCGCCGAGCCGCACTGCGCGTCGATCGTGGTACAGCCGGTGGTGTGCGGCAGCCCGGCGTGCAGCCAGGCCGTACGCGTGATGTTGTTCGACTGCTCGCCGCCCTGGGTGACGCAGCCGCCTATCGCCTGCTCGACGTCGTGGTCCGCGGCGACCCGGCGCAGGGCCACACCCAGCAGCTCGGCCGGGTGCCAGGCCGCCAGCCAGCCGCCACGCTTGCCGATCGGGGTCCGAACCGCATCGACGATCACCGGTGCGCCCACCGCGACCTCCAACTAGAACCTGTTCTCAATCGAACCTACCAAATCTCTCTCCTCCCATGTTTGAATCGGTAGAACTTGTTGCTGTAGGAGGAGCTGTGGCTGAGCCGCGCACCCGCATCGACCCCACCGATCCGGACATCTATCTGCACGGCATCCCGCACGCCGAGTTCGCCGAGATGCGCCGCGATGAACCGGTCCGCTGGATCCCGCAGGTACGCGGCAGCGCCGGTTTCGACGACGAGGGCTACTGGGCCGTCACCCGGCACGCCGACGTGATGACGGTGTCGCGCAACAGCGACACGTTCTCCAGCCGGGAGAACACCGCGATCGCCCGCTTCCAGCCGGACATGACCCGCGACGGCATCGAGATGCAGCAGGCCATCCTGCTCAACATGGACCCGCCACAGCACACGGCACAGCGGGCCATCGTGTCCCGCGGCTTCACCCCGCGCGCCATCAACAGCCTGCGCGACGCGTTGCAGGCCCGGGCGTTGAAGATCGTCGCCGAGGCGGCCGCGAATCCGGGCGGCGACTTCGTCACCGATGTCGCCTGCGAGCTGCCGCTGCAGGCCATCGCCGAACTGCTCGGCGTCCCGCAGTCCGACCGCGGCAACGTCTTCGAGTGGTCCAACTCGATGATCGGGTACGACGATCCCGAGTTCAGCGGCGCCGACCCGATGGAGTCCGCGATGGGCCTGCTCGGATACGCCATGCAGATGGCCGACGAGCGCCAGACGTGCCCGCGCGACGACATCGTCACCACGCTCGTCAAGGCGGAGATCGACGGCGAACACCTGTCGGTCGACGAGTTCGGCTTCTTCGTGCTGATGCTCGCCGTCGCCGGCAACGAGACCACCCGCAACGCCATCTCGCACGGCATGCACGCGCTGCTGTCACATCCGGACCAGTGGGAGCTGTTCAAGCAGACCCGCCCCCGTACGGCCGTCGACGAGTTCGTCCGCTGGGGCAGTCCCATCAACGTCTTCCAGCGCACCGCCCTGCACGACACGGTCCTGGCCGGACAGCAGATCCGCAAAGGCCAGCGGGTCGCCATGTTCTACGGCTCGGCCAACTACGACGACGCGGTGTTCGCTGACCCGTACACCTTCGACATCACCCGCAGCCCCAACCCGCACCTCGGTTTCGGCGGTAGCGGCGCCCACTTCTGCCTCGGTGCCAACCTGGCCCGCCTCGAGATCGACCTCATCTTCAACGCGATAGCCGACCACATGCCCGGCATCACCCTCGACGGCGAACCCCAGCGGCTGCGTTCGGGCTGGATCAACGGCATAAAACACCTCCCGGTGCGGTACGGCTGATCTAGCTTGAGAAGGTGCGAAATGTTCTTCGGGCCGCTCTGGCCTGCGCTATCACGGTCGCCGTCGGCCTGTCCGCCCCGGCCGCCGCCGCTCTCCCGGCCGACCTCCCGACGGGCCTCCCGACGGTCGAGCGGTTGCGGCAGGCGCTGCTGACCGCCGCCGACATGCCTGCCGGGCTCACCCTCGTCGGCAGCGACAGCGGTGAGACGCAGGACAGCGACTTCGCCGTCTGGGACCGATGTGCCGACGGCCCCGCTCCGAAGAAGCCGGTCAGGTTCGCCGCCGTCTCGTTCGGCACCGTCGGACGCGGTGCGGACGCGTCGGTCGAGCTGATGATCGGCGCCACCGGTGAGGAGAACGCCCGGTCGATCGTGGCCGCCGTCGCGAAAGAGATCGACGGCTGTCCCGATGCCGAGCCACAACCGCAGCTCATCGTACGAGAGCCGATGCCCGCACTCGGTGACGCCTCACTCGGCCTCAGCATCCCCAGCGACGCGTCCCGCCGGATACGCGCGGTGCTGATCGCCCAGGGGGACGTGCTGGCCTACGCCGTCACCACCGGACTCGGCGAACCCGCGTCCGTCGCGATCGCGAAGACGTTCGCCGACCGGCTGGCACGTCACTTCACGTGATCGCGTGACCGAACTCGGCGGCGAGCGGGGCCAGGTCGGGCGTACCGAAGCGATCCACCAATGACTCGAACCGCTTGACCTTGTCGTCGCCGAAGCGGGCGACCCGCGCCGAGAAGGTGGCAGCCGACAGGAACCGCGGCGGGGTGCTCTTGCTGTGGAACTTGTCGGCGTACATCACGAGGTCCTCCTCGCCGCTCTCGGCGAGGTAGTCGCCGGGCGGCAGCGGGAGTTGCTGGCGCAGCACGTCCTCGTGGGTGATGCCGACGCCGGTGTGGTGGGCGCAGAACCGCCGCAGCGTCTCCGGCAGGCCCGCCTCGCCGAGCAACTCGTAGCCGAGCAGGCCGTGCCGTACGTAGTGGTCGCCGGGCTCCAGCCGATACACCCCGATGTCGTGCAGCAGGCACCCGGCGCGGACCAGCGTCATGTCGACGTCGCCGCCGCCGACCTGCTCGGCGATCCGGCAGACGATCACGGAGTGCGTCCACACCAGCTCGAAGGCTTCCGCCGACGGGGCGAACCGCTCGTGCAGCGCCCTGATCTCGTCATCCCCGGGAATCAACATCGGCTCGAGGCTACCTCGCGCCGCAGTTCCGGGGTGCGCGCGGCGATCAATGCCACCGCCAGAACGCCGAGGATGCCACCGCTGACGAGGGCGACCGGGGCCGACGTCGCGGCGGCGACCAGGCCACCGCGCAGGTTGCCGAGGTCCGGCCCGGCCTGGCCGACGATCTGCTCGGCGGCCACGACCCGGCCCAGGTACGCGTCCGGCGTGTGCAACTGCACCACGGTGCCTCGCGACACCACCGCGACCGTGTCGGCGGCCCCGGCCACGGCCAGCAGTGCCAGCCCCGTCCACACGTCCGGCGCGATCCCGAACAGCCCGAGGGCGGCGCCCCAGACCAGCGATCCGGTGAACATCGCCGGGCCCGGCCGGTGGAGACGGGTGAACGACCCGGACAGGGCGGACGCCACCACACCGCCGACGGCGATCGCGCTCAGGAACAGCCCCAGCGTGCGCGGGTCGCCGCCGAACCGGTCCGCGTTCACCATCGGGAACAGGCTGATCGGCATGACCAGGACGGTCGCCGCCAGATCGGTGAGCAGCGCTCCCCGCACCGCCCGATGACCGGCCAGGAACCGCAGACCGGCGAGCACGCCGTGCCGGACGCGGGTCTCGGACGGAAGCGGCGGCATCGGCGGCAGCATCGCGACGGCCCACAGCACGCCCGCGAACGACACGGCGTTGACCAGATAGCAGGCGCCCGGCCCGGTGAGGGCGATGACCACTCCGCCGAGCGCCGGCCCGAGCAGCATCGACACCTGGAACCCGATCCGTTTCAGCGCCAGCCCGGCGGCGAGCTGCCCGGCGGGGAGTAGCCGCGGCAGGATGGTCATCCCCGCCGGACCGCCACCGGCGGCGAACACCGAGTTGACCGCGATCAGCGCCAGCAGCAGGAGCAGCGGTGACGACCCGGCGAAGCCCTGGACGGCCAGCAGCGCCGCACACGCCGCCTGCCCGGCCGCGGTGATCAGGTAGAGCCGGCGCCGGTCGGCCCGGTCGGCGAGCGAGCCGGCGAACAGGCCGAAGAGGATGAGCGGCAGCGCCTGGACCATGCCGGCGACCCCGGTCCAGATCGGGTCGTGAGTGGACTCCCACACCTGGTACAACACCGCGACCTGCGCCATCTGGCCGCCCAGCCCGGAGAACAGCTGCCCGGTCCACAAGCGCCGGAAGTCGCGGGACTCCCGCAGCGGCGTGACGTCGATCAGTGCCCGTCTCACCGCCGCCACTCCGGGTCTCCGGCCAGCCGCTCGGTGATCCGGGTGTGCAGGCTCTTGCGCTCCAGGGCCGCCTCGATGTCGCGGACCACCCGGGTCAGCGGATAGGGGATCTCCGCCTCGATCTCGGCGACCGCCGCCTCGGTGGCCCGCCACTCGGCGGCCAGCCGCCCGACGACGGCCCGTGCCCGGTCCGTCAGGTCGACACGCTTGCTGCGGGCGTCCGGCCCGGCGATGGTGCGCACCCAGCCGGCCGCCCGCATGGCCGCCACCTTCTGGCTCATCGCCGAGTGGGTGCGCTGCACCGACACGGCCAGCTCGGTGATGGTCATGGGCCCGTGCACGCCCAGCCGGATCAGCTCCATCACCCAGCTCGGCTTGAGCCCGTCGATCCGGGCGTCGGCGTAGACGCGGGCGATCTCGGCGTCCATGGCGGCCTGCAGCAGCCGCCATGGGCGCCAGGCGCTCTCCTCGGTCGGGTCGGCGAGCCACTCATCGGTCATGCCCAGACTGTAACAGCACTTATATAAGCACTGTTACTTTTACGATGCCTTTAAGCGGGGCACATTAGCGTCCATCGAACCGTCCGGCGGTGGGGTTGGCACTACCCCGGGATGGCGGGCTTGCCCCATCGTGCAAGGCTTCCGAGGTTCGTACGGTCGATGACAGCGACGATGAAGGGGGAGTGCCGGTGCTGGACCCACTGATGCCGCTGCTCTGCTCGCCGTGGCTCTACCTGATCGTGTTCGTGGCGGTCACGATCGACGGATTCCTGCCGGTCATGCCGTCCGAGGCGGTCGTGATCGGACTGGGCGCCCTGTCGGCGACCGGCTCACCCGATCTGGTGGCCCTCGGCGTGACCGTGGTGGCCGGAGGGGTGGCCGGCGACCGGCTGTCCTATCTGCTCGGCGTCCGCACCGGCGGCCGTTTCCGCAGCGGGAAGCTGGCAGCGGCACGGGAGGCCGCTGAACGCGCGCTGCACCGGTACGGCGCCGTGGCGATCCTGGTCGGACGGTTCCTGCCGTACGGCCGCACCGCCACGACCGTGACCTCGGGGGCGGTGCGGATGCCGCTCGGCCGGTTCCGGGTGCTCACCGTCCTGGCCAGCACCGCGTGGGCGGCGTACACGATCGGCCTGGGCCGCCTCGGCGGTGAGACGTTCGCCGGCTCCCCGCTGATGGGCGTCGGGTTGGGGCTGCTGCTCGGCGCCGGCCTCACCGTCGTGCACACCGTGGTGGCCCGCTGGCGTTCGGTACGGGTCAGGCGGCGCGAGAACGCGGCCCGCGCCGAGGCCGTGCCACAACCCGACGTCGAGCGGATCCTCCGGCCCCGTCACCGCCTGGACCATCTCCCGACCGGGCACCCCGAGGTCGTCCCCTGTCAGTACTTCGCGATCCGCCAGAGCGCCCTGCTTCCCTAGGAACCGAACGCCCGCCGGTACTGCTGCGGCGGGACGCCGACGTGGATACCGAAGTGCCGCCGCAGATTCGCCGCGGTACCCAGGCCGCACTGCGCGGCGATCGTCTCGACCGGCAGATCCGTCGCCTCCAGCAGCGCCCGCGCGTGAGCCAGCCGCTGGTGCAGCAGCCAGCGCAGCGGCGTGCTGCCGGTCGCGGCCTGCACCCGCCGGAAGAACGTGCGCGGACTGAGACCGGCCCGGCGGGCCAGATCCTCCACCGAGTGCTGCCGGTCCAGGTGCGCGGTCGCCCACTCCAGCACCCCGCTGATCCCGTCACCGTCGTGAGCGGGCACGACCAGGTCGATGAACTGGGCTTGCCCACCGGGCCGGTGCGCCGGGACGACGAGCCGCCGGGCCAGCTGGTTGGCCACGTGCGCGCCGAAGTCGGTACGGACCACGTGCAGGCACAGGTCCAGCCCCGCGGACATGCCGGCGCTGGTCAGGACCGGGCCGTCGTCGACGTACAGCACCGAGTCGTCGACCTCGACCCTCGGATACCGCTCGGCCAGGATCGCGGTGTGCGCCCAGTGCGCGGTCGCCCGGCGGCCGTCCAGCAGCCCCGCCTCGGCCAGCGCGAACGCGCCGGTGCAGAGCGACATCAGCCGTACGCCCGCGTCGGCCGCCTGCCGCAACGCGTCGAGCAGGTCCGCGGAGAATCCCCGCTCCCCGCGCACGCATGTCTCCGGAACCGCGGTGACGATGCCCAGGTCAGCGCCCGGCAGCTCGGCCAAGGTGTGCGGCGACCGCAGGCTCAGCCCGTGCGCGGCCGGCGGCCCGGGCTCGCCGGCCGGGCAGAGCCACATGTCGTACCAGCTGTCGGCCAGATCTGGCTGCGGCACGGCGAAGACGGCCGACGCGATCGCCACCTCGTACAGATCCCATGGATGCAGGCCGGTGTGGTCCACCACGACCACCGCCACGGACGGTCCACTCATGCACCCGAGCCTATGGCAGCAATTTTGCGGACATGGTCAGTCCTGCCACTCGTCGCGGGCGTGTCCGCTCGGCAGCCTGGGAACATGAACACATACACGGGGAAGAAAGCGGTCGTTCTCGGCGGCACCCACGGCATGGGGCTGGCCGTGGTGGAGAGACTCCGCGAGGGCGGGGCCGAGGTGCTGGCGACCGGCCGGTCCGCGACAGATCAACACCCGGATGCGGTACGCGCTGACGTTACCCGCCCCGACGAGATGGACGCCCTGGGCGCCACGGTCGCCGAGCGGTTCGGTGAGTTCGACCTGCTGCACGTCAACGTCGGTGTCGCCTCGATCCAGCCGTTCGAGGAGGTGACCCCCGAGATCTACGACCGCATGTTCGACGTCAACGCCCGCGGCGCCTTCTTCGCCGTCCAGCGCCTCGCGCCGATGATCCGTGACGGCGGCTCGATCGTTTTCACCACCTCCGTCACCAACGGCCGGGGCTCGGCCACGATGAGCGTCTATTCCGGAACCAAGGCGGCGGTACGCGCATTCGCGAAGGTCCTGGCCGCCGAGTTCCTGCCACGCCGGATCAGGGTCAACACGGTGGCGCCCGGATTCATCGACACGCCGACCATGGGGTTCACCGACGCCACCGCCGAGGAACGCGCCGCGATCATGAAGCTCGGCGACGAGGTCACGCCGATGCGCCGCCATGGCACCGCCGACGAGGTGGCCCGCGCCGTGCTGTTCCTGGGCTTCGACGCCACCTTCACCACGGGAATCGAGCTGCCGGTCGACGGCGGCCTCGGCCACGTCGGCGATTAGGCAAGCCTCCCCGGTCCCGGTCTCCGCCAGTCACGTCGGGACCAGGCAGTCTCCCCGGTCCCGGTCTCTGCCAAGTCACGTCGGGACCAGGCAGTCTCCCCGGTCCCGGTCTCTGCCAAGTCACGTCGGGACCAGGCAGTCTCCCCGGTCCCGGTCTCCGCCAAGTCACGTCGGGACCAGGCAGTCTCCCCGGTCCCGGTCTCTGCCAAGTCACGTCGGGACCAGGCAGTCTCCCCGGTCCCGGTCTCCGCCAAGTCACGTCGGTCGACCCGGCACGCGCTCGTCGCCGGCGGCGATCTCTGCGACCCGCTGGCCGCACCGGGCCTGAGCCCTACTTGATCGCCCGACAGGGACCCACGCACCCTTCCCACGCGGGGAAGCAGCCGTACCTCACAGCCCGGGTTCACCAATCGGGCAAGATGATCGTCCAGCCCATGAATATCGTGGTCTTTGCCCATCCACGACCGGCCATGCCAGCCGCACTGGTCGCGCCGGTCACGCTTCTCGCGCTGCCGTACCTCTCGCGTCGGCCGCTGGTCCGCATGCCCGGACACCCACAGCGCCACCGCCGAGCCGTGTGGTGATCTGTGCCCGTGGGTGCGCTGCTGGTCACCACGCTGGTTGGCGCGGCCGGGTGTGTGGTGATTGGTGCCTGTGGGTGCGCTGCTGGTCACCACGCTGGTTGGCGCGGCCGGGTGTGTGGTGATCTGTGCCTGTGGGTGCGCTGCTGGTCACCACGCTGGTTGGCGCGGCCGGGTGTGTGGTGATCTGTGCCTGTGGGTGCGCCGCTGGTTACCACGCTCGTTGTCGCCGCTCAGCGTGTGGTGATCTGCGCCCATATGTGCACCGCAGGTCACCACGCAACCGGGAGGGGTGGCCTGCCCGCGCGACCGGTTGAACCGCGATGGCCGACGCCCGGCCGCCCGCCTCGCGAAAGGGCCGCCCGCCTCGCGAAAGGGCCGCCCGCATAGCGAAAGGGCCGCCCGCATAGCGGCGGGCGGCCCTCTCAGTTGGGGTCAGAGGCTGACCGCGCGCCCGCCGAGCGTGACCGCGAGACGGCCGTCGGAGGCGAAGGACCAGCCCAGGGCGCCGCTGAAGCCGGCGCAGCGGGAACCGTTCGTACCGGACCAGAACTGGTTGGTGGTGTCCGAGTTGCCGATGATCCGGTCGTTGGTGCCGCTGGAGCTGCGGCACGACGTGTTGTTCCGGAACACCGAGCTGCCGGCGTCGAAGTTGAAGTTGCGTTCGGCGTTGTCGATGCTCAGGTTGTTCGAGATGGTCATCGAGCCCGGGTTGCTGTTGTACGTGAACCCGTGCTTGCCGTTCTTGTAGGCGATGGTCCGCCGCACGATGTGGTTGACCCCGATGTCCTCGCCACCCAGTTTGAAGCCGTTGCGGTCGCCGTTGCCGGCCTGACCGCCGTTGCTGAGCGTGCCGTTGTCGTAGGCGAGCGAGTCCTCGATGGTGACCACGCCGATCGGGCCGGTGTCGGTCTTGGTGTACAGGTCCCAGCCGTCGTCGATGTTGTTGTGCGCGACCGCGTACCGGAAGACGTTGCCCGATCCGACCGTCAGTTTGGCGGCGAAACCGTCGGCGTCCTCACCGTCGGAGTCGGCGTTGTCGTGCGACTCGGCGCTCAGCACCAGGTTGTTCGCCGGCCACTGCGACTGCGGGGTGGTCGACAGGATCCGGGACAGCTGCAGGCCGGTGTCCCGGTTGTAGCGGGTGATCGTCCGCTCCAGGATGTTGTTGCTGCCACCGACGAAGATGCCGTTGTCGCCGGCCCGTTCGACCGTGACCCCGTACACCCTCCAGTAGTTGCCGTTGACCGCGAGACCGCGGTTGGCCGGGTCCTCGGCCTGCGCCGAGAAGTTCAGGACCGGCTTCTCACCGTTGTACGCCGCAAGCGTCTTGAGTGCACCCGAGGAGCCGTTGTTGCCGGCCGGGATGGTGACCGTCGTCGAGTACGAGTAGGTCCCGCCCCGCAGATAGATCGTCCCGCCCGCCGCGATCCGCCCGATCGCCGAGGTCAGCGTGGTCGGCGCCGTGATCGTGCCGGCCGCGCTGTCCGTGCCACCCGGCGCCACGTAGAGCGCGCCGGAGACCGGCGGAACGGAGGTCGACGGACTGGCCGAGGGCGAGGTCGGTGTCGACGGCGAGACCGAGACCGAGGCCGACGGGGAGGAGGTGGGCGACGTCGGTGTGGTGCCGCCGCCGTCGTCGACCACGATGTCGTCGAAACGGCCGGCCGCGTTCTCGGTGAGCAGCCCGATCCGCCCGGCCGTGATGGTGCTGTCGCTGACCGACCCGACGCTGGTCCCGTTGACCGAGCCGCTGATCGTGGTTCCGCTGAACGACAGCTTCAGCGTGTAGTACGTGCCGGCCGAGATGGTCTGGCTGAGGCTGCCGAGGACCGTGACGGCGCTGCCGTTCATGGTCTCCAGCTGCACCCTGTTGGCGCCGGTCAGCGACAGCCGGTACATCTTCGTGGATCCGGCGGCCCGCCCGGTCAGCGCGACCACACCGGCGCTCGATCCGAAGGACGTCGCCTTGACGCGGGCCTGCACCGAGTAGTTCGTCCAGGTGGTGGTGCCGGCGAACTGGCGGGCACGTTCGCTGCCCGTATCCGACTGCTGCAGAGCCTGCGTGCCGTCGCTGACGACCGACCAGGTGCCGCCTGATTTCGACCAGCCACTGGTGCTTCCGGATTCGAAGTCCGCGCTGAAGAGCGTCGCCGCCTCGGCCGTGCCGATCGACACGAACAGACCGGCCGCCACCAGGCCGGACAGGCCGGCGGCACCGATGGATCGGCGCAGCGTGCGGCCCCGGGAGATGGGGGACATGGGGGATTACTCCTGTCGCAGAATGAATCCGCCGGACACGTTGCATCGACCACGGTTCGCAATTGCAAACCGTGGCAGAATGCAGCGTTGGGGATGGTCCGGCGGACTGCCATCGGGAACTGATTCCTTCACGAAATCTGCCACCGGGCATATCTGCGAGTCAACGGAATCCATTTGCAGGTTTGTTGCAGGAATGGGTCAGGCGTGTGTGGCCAGGAAGATGTCCAGGCAACGCTCGGCGTTCGCGGTGATGGTCAGGGCCGGGTTGGCCAGGCAGGCCGAGCCGGGCAGCAGCGCACCGTCCACACAGTAGAGATTCTGATATCCCGCGACTTTTCCGGCGAAATCGGTGGCCTTGCCCATCACCAGGCCGCCCAGCGGGTGGTACGTGTTACGCGACCCCAGTCCCATGCCCGTGTTCCGGTCGTACGACGGCAGCCCGGTCAGCAGCGAGCCCTTCGAGCCCTCCGTCGCCCACCACAACCTCGTCGCCAGGTCACGGCCGGCCTTGTCGCCGGAGGTCGCCATCTCCGCGTACGGCCAGTAGACCTTCCCCGCCCCGGTGGCCGCGTCGTACCGGATCTCGCCACGCTCCGGCTCCAGCGTGGTGATCAGGTGCGCCGTGGTGTTCGGGAGCCACGACGGGATCGGCGCCGCCTCCCAGGCCATAGCCGCTTTGGCGTACGGGTTCGAGTCGTCGAAGAACCGCACGTTCCCCGGCCCGCCCTGCGCGCTCCCCACGGTCCGGCGCAGGTTGAGCCGGGCGATCAGGAAGTCCCCGTTGTTGCCCCAGCCCTTGCCCACCTCGGTGCTGGTCAGCCGTGGCAGCCGTCCCCGCGCCCGTGAGGTGAGCAGCAGCGACGTGGTGTTCAGCGACCCGGCCGCCAGGAACACGTAGTCGGCGGACAGAACCTTGGTGGACAGCACCGCGCCCCGTTCGTCGATCTGCCGGCAGGCGACCTCCAGCACCTGTGTCCCGGACACCTCCCGCAGCTCGGTCACCTCGTGCAGCGGCAGCACGGTCACGTTGCCCGTGGCAGCAGCCCACGCCAGGTAGTTCTTGTCGACGCTGTTCTTCGCGCCCGAGTTGCTGCCGAACGGTCCCTCGCCGATCGTGTGACAGGCCGGTACGCGTCCCGCCAGCTCGTCGCGGATGACGTCCCAGTTCACACCGAAGTGCACGGGCACCGGGGTGCGGCCGAACTCGGAGATGTACTGGAGCCAGGAACGCGCGCCGACGTACGACGCATGGTTCTGAATGTCTGAAGGGATCGTCGCGGCGCCCAGGTTCTGCCGTGCGCGAGGCCAGTAGGTGCTGTCGAACTCGGTCCAGGACAGCTCGGCCGGGTAGACCGTCTCCCAGTCGGCGCGCCGCGGCTGTGGCAGGAACATGCCGATGACCAGGGATCCGCCGCCCACCCCGGCCCCGCACATCACCTGGATGCCGTCGCCGACGTGTTTCTGGATGAGGCCCGCCCCTCGGGTGATGGTCTTGCTGACGTCCAGCCCGAGCGGCGGCCGGTCACCGAACCAGGCGCACCGCCAGTCCGGATTGCCGATCGTGCAGAACGTGGTGCCGGAGCCGTCGTTGTCCCAGCGCCGGCCGCGCTCCAGGACCGTCACGGTCATCCCGGCCTTCGCCAGGCGGTACGCCGCGACCGCGCCGCCGAACCCGCTGCCGATGACGAGCGCGGTCCGGCCCCGCAGGGCTGCGACGTTGAGTGCCGGTGCGACCGCGGCGGCGGCACCGGCCTGCAACAGGGTTCGACGTTTCATCGAAAACCTCCGTGGATTCCCTGGCTTCAGCTATGGGAAGGAATGGGATTTCATGCGAAGCAGGTCAGAGGGTGACCCAATCGCCGTCAGGGTGGATGGGCGTCCGATCAGACGTTTCCAGCAGGCGATACGTGATGTTGTCGCCGGATCGAGTCTCGCCTGGTTTGCAAGGGTCAAGATGTCGTCTGTGCAGTGGCTGGTGTGGTCGAGACGGTGCGCTTCACCTACCGCCTGCGGCCCGGCCGCATCGCGCAGGCCGCACTGCTCGCCGAGTGGAACCGCTGCCGCTGGCTGTGGAACGAAGCCGTCCACCAGCAGAAATCGGGGCAGAAACCGACGTTCGGCAGGCTGTCGAGGATGCTGACCGAGGCCCGTGCCCGGTTCGCGTGGCTGCGGCAGGGTTCGCAGAACGCCCAGCAGCAGACTCTGCGTACCTACGGCGTCGCCCTGAACGCCTCGTTCACGGTCAAGGGCCGGGGCCGGCCTCGGATCAAACGCAAGACGGCCGCGCTGCCGACTTTGGAGTTCACCACCAATGGCTTCGCCGTCGAGGGCGGCCGCCTGCGGCTGCCCAAGGGCATCATCGTCCCGATCGTCTGGTCTCGTCAGCTTCCCTCGGATCCCACGTCCATGCGGGTCCACCAGGACAATCTCGGCCACTGGTACGCGTCGTTCGTCGTCACCCGCGACGCCGCCGCCGCACCGGATCCGGACCTGCCCGGCATCGGCGTGGACTGGGGCGTGACAACGACCGCGACCACCACGAACCCGGCCTTCGACCTGCCGCACCTGGGCCATCGCCGCCGCTGCGCCGCCGAACTGGCCAAGGCCCAGCGCAGGATGGCCCGCCGCCGGCCCCGAGGGCAGACCCCGTCGAACGGTTACCTGGCCGCGAAACGGCAGGCCGCCCGCATCGCCAGGAAAGCCGCCCGGCAGAACACCCACGACGCCCGTGTATGGGCCAAGAATGTGGTCGACCACCACGGCCTGATCGCCGTGGAGGACTTCAAGCCCACGTTTCTCGCCAGGACGCCGATGGCGCGTAAGGCCGCCGACGCCGCGATCGGCGCCTGCAAACGGGAACTTGTCGACCGCGGCAAGCGGGCTGGCCGGATGGTGGTGCTGGTACCACCCGCTTACACGACCATGACCTGCTCCTGGTGCGACGAGAGAACCAATCGCCGCCTCGGACTGGGCGTACGAATCTTCGAGCGCCCGGCCTGCGGCTTCACCGCGGACCGCGACCTCAACGCCGCGAGGACGATCCTCGCCACGGCCGAACGCAACCGTGCCAGTGCCGACGACGTAAGACATCGGATCGCCTCCTTCCGGGACGATGAATCAGATGCTGTCTGAGCTGGGAAATCCCCCGGATTCATCCGTGGGATGCCGTTAAGGGTTTCTCCCGACGACCCACATCGAGAAGAACTGCGATCCGCCCCCGTACGCGTGGCCGAGCGCCGTAGAGGCGCCCGCCACCTGGTGCTCTCCCGCACGTCCCATCACCTGCATCGCGGCTTCGGCGAACCGCAGCAGACCGGACGCGCCGATCGGGTTGGAACAGAGGACCCCGCCGCTCGGATTGACCGGCAGAGCACCGCCGAGCGCGGTCTCGCCGGACTCGACCAGCTTCCAGCCCTGCCCCTGCCCGACGAAGCCCACGTTCTCCAGCCACATCGGCTCGAACCAGGAGAACGGCACGTAGAGCTCGGCGACGTCAATCTCCTCCAGTGGGTCCTTGACGCCGGCCGCGGCCCACAGAGCGGCGGCGGCCTCCGCTCCCGCCCGCGGATCGACGTGATCCTTGCCGGAGTAGAACGTCGGCTCGGTCCGCATGGCCGTCGCCCGGATCCACGCCACCTGGCGTTCCGACGCCTCGGCGGCCTGCTGATCACCGATGACGACGGCACAGGCCCCGTCCGAGGAGGGGCACGTCTCGTCGTACCGGATCGGGTCCCACAGCATCGGCGACGCCTGCACCGACTCCAGCGTGATGTCCGGTTGCCGCAGGTGCGCGTAGGGGTTCAGAGCCCCGTTGCGCCGGTCCTTCACCGCGACCAGCGCGCCGATGTGACGCGGCGCGTCGAACCTGCGGATGTACGAGCGGATGTGCGGCGCGAAGTATCCGCCGGCGCCCGCGGTGATCGGTGCGCTGAACGGCGGCTGGATCGACAGCGCCCACATGGCGTTCGACTCCGACTGCTTCTCGAACGCCACCGCCAGCACCCGCCGGTGCACTCCGGACCGGATCAGGGTGGTCGCCACGATCGCGGTCGCGCCACCGACACTTCCGGCCGTGTGCACGCGCAGCAGCGGTTTCCCGGCGGCGCCGATCGCGTCGGCCAGGAACAGCTCGGGCATCATCACGCCCTCGAACAGGTCCGGCGCCTTCCCGAGCACCACGGCGTCGATCTGCGACCAGTCGGTCCCGGAGTCGGCGAGCGCCCGGTCGATCGCCTCCCGGCACAGCCCGGCCATCGACACGTCGGTGCGGCGGGTCCGATGTTCCGTCTGCCCGGTCCCGAGCACGGCCGCCCGTCTCATCGCTTCCCCCTCAGGGCGCAGATCAGGTTCTGTTGCAGCGCGGGGCCGCTGGTGGCGTGCCCGGCCGCGGTCAGCGAGCGGCCGGACATCACCTCCCCGGCCGCCGCTCCGATCCGCGACAACCCGGCCGAGAACATGGCGTTCGAATCGAAGGGCAGATAAACCCCCGCTCGTACGACGTCCCGCAGCAGCACCTCCTGATGCGTGAACGGGGCGTGCAGCGCGGCCACGTCCACCGGGGCGTCCAGTCCCGCGTCACGCGCGGCCGCGACCGCCGACGGCACGGTGGTGAGATCCCGTTCGCCGAGTCCCTGCGGGTCGACGCGGTGCGCGATGCCGGAGATCCAGGCAGCGGGCCGTCCGCGTACCCGGTCCCGCGCCGCCAGGACCACAGCCGAGGCGCCGTCCGCGACCGGCGCGGCCGCCATCTGGGCCATGTCCTGCTCGCTGATCAGCCCCGCCTCGAACGCGAGCCGCGCCTGCAACGTCGCCACACTCGTGGCGTCCGGCCACAACGGCGCCACCGTGTACGGGTCGAGCTGCAGCGCGAGTACCCGCTCCGAATCGCCTGCGGTGCCCTTGCCGAACCCGTACACCAGGGCCGTCTCTGCCTCACCGGCGAGGATCTTGAGGTACGCCTCGTAGAGCGCCCACGCCGCGTCCATCTCGACGTGCGACTCACTGATCGGCGGCACCGCCCCGATCGCGTCGACGGCGCTCACGAACGAGAACGCCCGCCCGGCCAGATAGTCCGACGACCCCGAGCACCAGAAGTCCACCTCACGCCGCCCGAGCCCGGCCTGCGCCAGCGCCTGCTCGAAGACCGGCACCAGCGTCTCCACCCCGCTCGTGGTGACCGACCGGTCCGAGCGGGCGAACCCGATGATCGCGACGTCGTTCACAGGTGCTCCCGGTACGACTCGTAGGGCGCGTCCGGCTCCCCGGACGGCTCGAAGTGGTCGATGTTCTCCGGCGTCGTCGACCAGGCGGCCCGGTCACGCCACACGGCCGCCACGCGCAGCCCCATCCGCACCTGATCGGCGGGAACGCCCAGGACGAGGTGCGGGATCGGGATGTCGGCGCCGTCCAGGAGAACCTGCGCGACGACGTACGGCGGTGTCAGCCGCTGCCCCGCGAACGGCACGTTGACCACGCAGAACGTGGTGACCGTGCCCCGGTCCTCGACGTCGAGGATCTCGTCCGGCGCCACCCCGCAGGCCGGGCAGACGCGCGGCGGCACGTAGACCTTCCGGCAGGACGGGCAGCGCTGCCCGATGATCCGTCCCTCGGCGAGCGCCCGCAGGTAGCGGTCCTCCTCCGCCGACGTCGTATGTAGGTAGTGCAGCCGGATCGGTGTCGTCATGATCAGAACCGGCGGTGTCTCACCGCTGTCTGCGGCCGCTTGAGACAGCGGTGAGACACCGCCGGGGTCTTCGGTGGCCGGTTCGAAGCACGAGATGTCACGGATGTGGCCCGTCCGCTCGGCGGCCCAGCGGATCCGTACCCGCAAACCGGTGTTGATGTCTTCTTCTGATCCCGCGTCGACCGCGTGCAGCATCGCAGTGTCCGCCCCGTCGAGCCGGATCAGCGCCCACGCGAACGGCCGGTCGAGCGGCTGCCCCTCGAGCGGGTCCTCCCGCCACGCCCAGGACACCACGGTGCCGGTGGGGGAGACCTCGACGAGCTCGGTGACCGGTGCGTGGGTGACCGGGTCGTACTCCAGCGGCGGCACGTGCACCCGCCCGTCCGACGTCCGCCCGCCCAGCACCCGGCGCTCCCGCAATCCCGCCATGAACCGGCCGAGTACCGGCCCGAGCGAGCGCGTGTAGTCGAAGGCGATGGTCAGCGGCGCCGACAGGGTATCCACGCACACGAGTGAAACACGTTCCAACTTTGCCCGGCAAGAACGCTGCCATGATGGCTTTTACATCGATGGAACGAGTTATAGAGTCGCCGCATGACCGGCATCGGGATGTGGACCATCGCGACGGAGAACCCGCAGCACACCGCCATCGTCGAACCGGGTGGGCGCACCCTCACCTACGGCGAGCTGGCCGCCGAGTCCGACCGGATCGGGCGCGGGCTGCGCGCCGCCGGCCTGGGCGCCGGCGACACCATCGCCCTGCTGCTGCCGAACGGCGCCGACATCCTGGCCGCCTACTTCGCGGCGATCCAGATCGGACTCCACGTGGTCCCGATGAACTGGCATCTCACCGCCGCCGAACTCGGCTACATCCTGCGTGACAGCGGCGCGGCCGCGTTCATCGCCCACGAACGGTTCGCCGACGCGGCCCGCTCCGCGGCCGACGAGGCGGGCCTCCCGGCCACAAGCCGCTTCGCGGCCGGAGAGATCCCCGGGTTCGGGCCGCTGGCGGCTCTCGGCTCCGGCGGATCAGGAAGACCATCCGATCGTACGGTCGGCGCACTCATGGTCTATACGTCGGGAACGTCCGGCCGCCCCAAGGGAGTGCGACGCCCCCTGCTCGGCCTCGACCCCGACCAGGTGCCGCCCGTGTCACTCTGGTTCTTCGGGCTGTTCGGCCTGCGCCCGTTCGACGACCACGTGCATCTGTGCTGCTCACCGCTCTACCACACGGCCGTGATGAACTTCGCCGTCATCTCGATCCAGTTCGGGCACACGGTCGTCGTGATGGACCACTGGGACGCCGCCGACTTCCTGCGCCTGACCGAACGCCACCGAGCCACCCACAGCCACATGGTCCCCACCCAGTTCCGCCGCCTGCTCGCGCTGCCCGCGTCGTACCGCACCCAGGTCGACGTCTCGTCGATGCGCGCCATGATTCACGGCGCCGCCCCGTGCCCGCAGCCGGTCAAACGCCAGATGCTCGACTGGTTCGGCCCCGTCGTCATCGAGTACTACGCGGCCTCCGAGGGCGGCGGCACCCTGATCACCGCCGCCGACTGGTTGCAGCGCCCCGGCTCGGTCGGCCGCGCCTGGCCCGGCTCGCGCGTCCGGGTACTCGACGACGACGGCAAGGACCGCCCACCCGGCGAACCCGGCACGGTCTACCTGCAGATGGGCGACGCCACCTTCGAGTACCACGGCGACGCGGAGAAGACCCGGGCCTCCTGGCGGGACAGAATGTTCACCGTCGGCGACATCGGCTACCTCGACGACGACGGCTACCTCTACCTGTGTGACCGGGCAAGCGACGTCATCATCACCGGCGGCGTGAACGTCTACCCCGCCGAGATCGAGAACGAGCTGACCGTGCACCCCGCGGTGGCCGACGCCGCGGTCTTCGGCATCCCCCACGACGAGTGGGGCGAGGAGATCAAGGCCGTCGTCCAGCCCGCCACCGGAGTGACCCCCGGCCCGGCTTTGACGACCGAGCTGCTCGCGTTCCTGACCGGCAGGCTGGCCCGCTTCAAACTCCCCCGAACCGTCGACTACGTCGAGGCCCTGCCCCGCGACCCGAACGGCAAGCTCTACAAACGCCACCTCCGAGACCCGTACTGGTCAGGCCGAGACCGAGCCATCTGACCCGCCGCCGCGCCTGCCGGCCGTACCACAGACCTGCTTTCACCCGTACGGCTGGCGCTCCCGCCGCACGCGTTTCTGCCCGGCTTCCGCGGTGTGGTCGACGTTTCTTCGGCCGTACGCCAGGCAGGTTCGAGGCTCGGATTCCGCGGTGCGATGGTGCCCCGGCCGTTCGTCAGGAGGACTTCCGGCCTCCGTTGCGGCTTCTCCGGTACGGCTGGTGCCGGCCGTACATCAGGGTGTTCCGGAATCCCGTGCGGCTCTGGTGGGCCCGGCCATGCGCCCGGGTTTCCATCGGCGATCCAGCTTCTCCGGTCCGGCCGAAGAGGTGGGATGCCCGAGAGCGGTCGGACGGCTCTGCTCATGCGGATGTGGCCATCGGCGGAGCCGACTCTGTCTGAGGAAAGCGCCGGGGAATCAGCATTATCATGTGATTGAGACCATCGGCAGCGGTGATTCAGCGCCCCATTCGCGATGGCTGGCTTCTGTCCGGCGGGCACCTTGATCTGAACCGGCTTCTCGGCCTGAGGTGTCAAGCTTTCATCTGCTTCAAGAATCGTGGTCTAAATCTCTCTGCCACGTCCGGTGGCTGAGGATCATCAGTTACGAATCATCGTGCCTCGATTGTAAGCCGCCGCGTTCGCCGTTTCGTATGGCGTGCCCCGGCCGCTCCCTGCGCACCGTCACCGTGACCCTAGGCGTCATCCGATCTTGGCATGATCAAGTTCTTACACTTCGGATTTATGATGCGGAAGAATTCTTGCATGGGGCAGGCTTCGTTATTCAGCAGAGCAGAGGTCGCGGCTATGCGGGACCGGACTGCTTCACGCAATTACTCCGCCGAACGTGACGAATTCCGTCGTGAGCATGACCGGCATCGCGAGTGGGGTCTGCGGCGCCGCCACGCCGAGAAGCTCCGCCGCATTCGGCAGGGTGAGTGCAGCGTGGCGCAGAGCCCTGCCTCCGCAGGCCCGCAGATTCCTGTCTCCGCGGGTTCGGGAGGTTCTGCCTCTGCGGGCTCGCAGAGTCCTGCCTCTGCGGGTTCGGGAAGTTCTGCCTCCGCGGGCTCGCAGAGTCCTGCCTCTGCGGGCTCGCAAAGTTCTGCCACTGCAGGCCCGGAAAGTTCTGCCACCGGAGGGTCGCAGAGGCCTCCCGCCCCACCAGGCTCAACGCCCAGAGTCAAGGCGACCGCTCCGCCGCTCTGCGGTGCGCCGCAGGTTCCGCCGTCGGGTGGCGCTGTCTCTGTGCGGTCGCTTGGTGGGCAGCCACCCGGTCCGCCGTCTGGTGGTGGTTCGCCTGCTTTCCTGTCGGGTGGCGCTTTCCCTGTTCGGTCGCTTGGTGGCCGGCCGCCTGTACCGCCGCCGAGTGGCGATAGGCCGGTTCGGTCACTTGGTGTCCCGCTACCCGGTTCGCCGCCTGATGGCATCTTCCCTGTTCCGGCTTCTGGCGGCATTTCGCCTGTTCCGGTGTCCGAAGGCATCCTGTTCCTTCCCGCGCCAGCGGGCCGGGGCCCCCGACGAGATGCTCCGCGGGTAGCTACATCGGAGCGCGGCTGTTCACGATTCCCAAAGGCAGCTCCTGCCGCGCGGTCGGTCACGTTGTCGGCGGAGACCGGACGCCCGACGCCCGAGGCCCGAGGTCCGACGCCCAAGGCCCGACGCCCGAGGCCCGAGGTCCGACGCCCAAGGCCCGACGCCTGGGGCCGACGTCCGAGGCCCGAGGCCCGAGGCCCGACGCCCGGGCCCGACGCCCAAGGCCCCGACGCCCAAGGCCCGACGCCGACGCCCAACGCCGACGCCTGGCCCGGCCCCTGGGCCCGACGCCCGGGCCCGACGCCTGGGGCCGCCCCTGTGCCGACGCGCGGCGCCCGCGGGTCGTCCGGCTGGCTTGGCATTGGCTGGGCTGTGCGAATGGCAGTTCGGTTCCTCGTAGAGGGTCGGCGTGGGCTTTATTGAATCGGGGGGTTTCGGAGGTCTTTGGCTGAGGTTGCACCTGGCGTTGAAGGAATTGTCCAGGATGGCGATGGGTGCCCTTCTGTGGCTGAGGCGAAATCGGGTCTACGTTTGATTGCGTTCGTTTGGCGCGCTTCTTTTTATTTTCAGCTGCCGCCAGGTGACGTCCTGCGCCGAGCGGTTTGAGGGTGGTGATCCTCTGTTGTGGCCGCGAGTTGTCGTTCCGGATCTGCGTGATCGACTGGGTGGGTGTGGGGTGGGGATACCTTCTGGCGGGGAGGTTCGTGTGGGCGAGTTTCGGAATATCAAGGACATCTGTCCGTACTGCTGGCTGCCTGCGGTTCCGATTCTTTACGGGTATCCGAGGTCTGGCGCTGCGGAGCTGATGCACATCGGTCGTGCGGTTGGTGGCGGCTGCGTGATCGACATGGCCATGCCTACCTTGAGCTGCCCGCGGCACCATCGCTGGCGGCCGCCGGATCACGGGTCGGTCGTCTTGCCGTCTCATGGAGGTGGGCCGCTGGAGGACTTTGCCATCGCGGCTGCCCGGACCTATCTGCGTGGGGACCCGGTGGAGGCCGAGCGGGTCTACCGGGAGGCTGTCGGGCTTCTTGGCGAGAGTCCCGGTCCGTCTCATGAGGAGACGCTGCGGATGTGGCATGCGCTGGCGATCGTGCTCTACGCGGCTGGGCGGCCTGCCGATGGCGAGACGGAGTATCGGGCGATGCGTGCCGCGGAGGGGTACCCGTTGTCGGTGAGCGCGGTGCGCACCGCCGAAGAGGTCGAGTCATCATCGAGGCGACCCCGGCAACGGCGCCGCGAGCTTGAGCGCGAATAGGTGGTCCGGCCCGCGTCTTGCGCGGGACCGGGGTTGGCGGGTGAGGGAGATGGAAGGCTCCCGGCCGGGCGGGGGAGAGGGGGATGCGGACCGGGGTTGGCGGGTGAGGGAGATGGAAGGCTCCCGGCCGGGCGGGGGAGAGGGAGATGCGGACCGGGGTTGGCGGGTGAGGGAGATGGAAGGCTCCCGGCCGGGCGGAGTGAGAGATGCAGGTCGGGGCGGACGGGAGAGCTGGCACGTGCGGTGTCGGATGCGGGTGTGGGCCGGAGCCTGGATCGCGGCGGCGCGTGCGGCCGGGGACGATCAAAGGTGGGCGAGAGAAAGCTGACAGCGGACAGTTCGGGACAGCGGGGGCGAGTGGGCGGCGCCTATGGTGGCGCGATGAAAATCCATCCCTATCTGGCCGGGATCACCGCCCTGGCCTGTCTGGCCGGCTATGCGGCCGGGGAGCCGGCCGCGACTCCCGTGGCGCAGCAACAACAGCAGGCTCCGGCGGCCGGGATAGTGGCGGCTGGGACGGCGGCGGTCGAGCAGGCGGCTGGGACGGGGGCGGTCGAGCAGGCGGCTGGGACGGGGGCGGTCGAGCAGGCGGCTGGGACGGCGGCGGTCGAGCAGGCGGCTGGGACGGCGGCGGTCGAGCAGGCAGCGGCGACCGGGCGCACGGCGGCGGCTGAGCGGACGGCCGGGACGGCGGCGGCTGAGCTGGAGCTTGTGGCGGCGGCTGCCAAGGTCAAGTACGCGTTTCCGGTCAGGGCCAAGAACGTGTCGTTCCACAAGACGCATGCCGGGTATCCGGCTACGGACATCTTCGCGGCCTGCGGTAAGCCGTTCGTCGCCGCCACGGGTGGTGTCGTGGTGGAGCTCAGCCGGGTCGACCGGTGGAAGAAGGGCATGAAGACCGGGCCGTACAACGGTGGCAAGTTCGTCTCGATTCTCGGTGACGACGGTGTTCGCTACTACGGGTCGCACCTGAGCACGGTGAACGCCGGCATCAAGAAAGGCGTCCGGGTCAAAGCCGGTCAGCAACTCGGCAAGGTCGGCAGGACCGGCAACTCCAGCGGTGTCTGCCACGTGCACTACGGCATCTCTCCGGCCTGTAAGAAGGCCGGTGACTGGAAGGTCCGCCGCGGTGTCGTGTGGCCCGCCACCTACCTCACCTCATGGCGCAAGGGTGGCCACAAGAGCCCGGCCTCCGCGGTGAGGGCGTGGCACTCCAAGCACGGCTGCAGAGCCTGAAGGGTGACCGGACGTCTCAGCCCGAGAGTCGCGTGGGGGCCCGGCACCGGGACCGCGTCGCGCCGCAGGCTCGGCGCTGCGACGGAGTGACGTACCGTCAAAGGCCTTTGAACTGGGGTTTTCTCTTCTCGATGAAGGCTCGCGGGCCCTCCTTGGCGTCGTCGGAGGTGAAGACCTCCATGCCGATGCCGGACTCGATCTTGAAGGCTTCACTCTCGGGCAGGCCTTCGGTTTCCCGGATCGTACGCAGAATCGCCTGAACGGCGAGCGGGCCGTTGGCCGCGATGGCTCCGGCGATCTCGAGGGCTTTCGGAAGGGCCTGCCCGTCGGGGACCACGTGACCGATAAGGCCCACGTCGCGGGCCTCGGCCGCGGTCAGGTGCCGGCCGGTGAGCAGCAGTTCCGCGGCGACCGTGTACGGCAGCTGGCGCGGCAGCCGCACCGCCGAACCGCCGAGCGGGAACAGCCCCCAGCGTGCCTCCGACACGCCGAACCGCGCGCTCTCCCCGGCGACGCGCACGTCGGTGGCCTGCAGGATCTCGGTGCCGCCGGCGACGGCCGCACCCTCGACCGCGGCGATCAGCGGCTTCGTCAGCCGGCGTCCCTTGAGCAGCGCGTCGATGCGGGACAGGTCCACGCCGCCGTTGCGGAAACCGTCACCGGGATGGTCGCCGGTCATGGCCCGCAGGTCGGCGCCCGCGCAGAACGCGCCGCCCGCACCGGTGAGGATCGCGACCCTGATCTCCGGATCGGCGTCGACGCGGTCCCAGGCCTCGCGCATCACGGCCATCATCTCGGGCGAGAGCGCGTTGCGGACCCGGGGCCGGTTCATCGTGACGATCAGGATCGGACCTTGCTGTTCGACGAGCGCGTCCACCCGGTCTTCCTCCTTCTGTACAGGCCTTGCCCCGGAACGATAACAGGTTCTACTTTGCGTTGATGGCGGCCAATATTGCGGACCTTTTCGAGCACGCGGTCGACGCCTTCGGCGATCGCGTGGCGGTGGCCTGCGGCGAGCGTGAGATCACCTACGCGGAGCTGGAGGAGACCGCCAACCGTTTGGCCCATTTCCTGCAGAGTCGAGGAGTGGGCAAGGGCGCCCACGTCGGGCTGTACGCGGGCAACTCGATCGAGGCCGTAGTGGCCATGATCGCCGTGTACAAGCTCCGAGCCGTGGTCGTCAACGTCAACTATCGATACGTCGAGAACGAGTTGCAGTATCTGTTCGAGGATGCCGGTCTCGTCGCGCTGATTCACGACCGCGGATTCTCGACACGTGTCAAGGCGGTTGCGTCCGGCATGAGCGCGATCGTGGCACTGCCGGACGGCTCCAAGTCAGAAATCCCGGACATTTCATATGAGGATGCGCTGCTGGCCGGCGATGAGAAAAGAGACTTCGAGCGAAGAAGCGGCGACGACGTCTATCTGCTCTACACCGGCGGCACCACGGGATACCCGAAAGGCGTGATCTGGCGCCACGAGGACGTCTGGCGCGTCCTCGGCGGCGGCATCGACTTCATGTCCGGCATCCCGCTCGAGGACGAGTGGGCGCAAACGAGACGCGGCGCCGAGATGCCGCCGATGACCCGGTTCTGCCTGGCCCCGCTCATCCACGGCAACGCGCAGTGGGCCGCCCTGGCCGCTCTCTTCGCCGGCGACACCGTCGTGTTCCTGCCCCGCTTCGACCCCGACGAGGTGTGGCGGGTCATCGAACGCCGCAAGGTCAACGTGGTGGTGCTCATCGGTGATGCCATGGCCCGGCCGATCATCGAGGCGTATCTGGCCGGTAGCTACGACGGATCGTCGCTGGTGGCGGTCTCGTCGAGCGCGGCCCTCTTCTCGCCGTCGGTGAAACGGCAGTACCTGCAGGCGCTGCCCGACGTCATGGTCACCGACGCTGTCGGCTCGTCGGAGACCGGGTTCGCCGGCATCGGCATCGTCGCCGACGTGGACGGCGGCGCGGTCGACGGCCCGCGCGTCATGCCCGGCCCGGACACCATCGTCATCGACGAGTACGGCAAACGCGCCGGACCGGGCGTGATCGGCCGGCTGGCCCGCGGCGGGCACGTGCCGCTCGGCTACTACAAGGACCCGGACAAGACCGCCCAGCTGCTCACCGAGCTGGACGGAAAGCGGTACGCGATCCCCGGTGACCTGGCCCGGCTCGAGGACGACGGCACCATCACCCTGCTCGGGCGCGGCAACACGTGCGTCAACACCGCCGGCGAGAAGGTCTTCCCGGAAGAGGTCGAGGGCGCCCTCAAGGCCCACCCGGACGTCTTCGACGCACTGGTCATCGGCATCCCGGACGACCTGCTCGGCCAGAAGGTGGCGGCCCTGATCCAGCCGAGACCCGACACGACGCTCGACCTTCAAGAACTCGACACGCATGTACGCCAGCGGATCGCCGGCTACAAGGTGCCCCGATCCGTCTGGCTGGTCGACCGGATCGCCCGCACCATCAGCGGCAAGGCCGACTACCGCTGGGCCCACGCCCACGCCCGCTCCGCCCCGGAGGCGCACCGTGCGGACTGACCTGTGTGACCTGCTCGGAATCGAGCATCCGATCGTCGGGTTCAGCCCGTCCGAGCACGTCGTCGCGGCGATCAGCCGGGCCGGCGGGCTCGGTGTGCTCGGTTGCGTCCGCTTCAACGACCCCGACGAGCTGGAGGCGGTGCTCACCTGGCTCGACGAGGAGACCGGCGGCAAGCCGTACGGCGTCGATGTGGTCATGCCCGGTCGCGAACCCGCCGAGGGACCGGTCGCCGACCTCAACCAACTGATTCCTTCCGGACACCGCGATTTCGTCGAGCAGGCCCTGCTACGGCTCGGCGTGCCCCCGCTCGGGTCCGCGTCCGACCGCCCCGGCGTCCTCGGCTGGCTGCACTCGGTGGCCCGCAGCCACGTCGAGGTCGCCCTCCGGCACCCGGTACGGCTGATCGCGAACGCGCTCGGCCCGCCACCTCCCGACGTCATCGAGCAGGCCCACGCGCACGGCCTGCTGGTCGCCGCCCTGGCCGGCCGCGCCGACCACGCCCGCAGCCACGTGGCCGGAGGCGTCGACATCGTGGTCGCCCAGGGCTACGAGGCCGGCGGTCACACCGGCGAGATCGCCGGCATGGTGCTCATCCCGGAGATCGTCGACGCCGTGGACGTGCCGGTCCTGGCCGCCGGCGGCATCGGCAGCGGCCGTCAGATCGCCGCGGCGCTGGCCCTCGGTGCCCGCGGCGTCTGGATGGGCTCGGTGTGGCTCGGCACCAGCGAGTACCGCAGCGCGCCCGCTCTGCGTGACGCCCTGCTGCAGGCGACGTCCAGTGACACGGTCCGCAGCCGGATCTATTCCGGCAAACCGGCTCGGCTGCTGCGCAACCGCTGGACCGAGGCCTGGTCCACCGAGGACGCTCCGGCCGCGTTGCCGATGCCACTGCAGAACCTGCTGGTGTCCGGGGCGCACGACCGGCTCATGGCGTCCGGTGACCCGACCGTGGTGCCGATGCCGGTCGGCCAGATCGTCGGCCGGATGAACGAGGTCCGGCCGGTCGCCGAGGTGCTGACCGACCTGGTCACCGAAGCCGACGAGACCCTGGCCCGCCTGCACAAGCTGCTGTGATTACCGTGGCGGGCCGCCCGGCCAGGCGGTCCGATCGATGGCCAGCCACGGGGCCGCCGCCACGGCGGCCGGGGTCAGGGTGGTGAACTCCCTGGTCTCGCGATGCAGGTGGGACTGGTCGGCGTAACCGCTCGCGGCGGCCACCTCGGCGGGTGGCCGCCCCACGGCGAGCAGATGGGCCGCATGGTCGAACCGGACCAGCCGGGCCGCGTGTTTCGGCGTGATCCCCAGCTGCGCGCGGAACCGGGACCACAGTCGTTTGCGGCTCCAGCCGACCTCACCGGCCAGGTCGTCGACCCGCGGCCGTCCGCGACTCGCCACCGTCCGGGCCCAGACGTGTGCCACCTCGGGATCGGTCCGCCAGCGTTCGCTCAGCAGCCCGGTCGCGACGGTGAAGCGCTCGTCCCAGGATCCGGCGGCGCGCAGCCGGCCCTCGGCCCGGCGCCATACCTCGCCGAGCGGAACCACCTGACCGGTCAGGTCGGCCGCCGGACCGAGCAACGCGGCTGCGGCCACCGGGGACAGCCTGATCTGGAGACACTCGACCCGAGCCCATCCCGTCGCCCGGACCGGCCCCGGCAACAGCCCGGCCGCGACACTGCCGCGTTGCACGGCGCCGGCGGTCTCGTAAACGGCGCCCGCGCCGTCGCTCAGGTCGACGAGTAGCGAGACCGACGGGTGCGCGATCATGGCGACATCCCAGAATCCCGGCGCATGCTGGCTGAACCCGGCCATGCGCACCCCGGCCAGCCGGAGATGCGGGCGCGGGACCGTGACCTCCACGTCGGACCACCGCACCACTCCAGCCTAACCGGCGGTCAGCAGCAACTCGGCGGTCGCCTCGGGGGACTCGATCATCGGCAGGTGCCCGACACCCGGCAGCATCTCGACGCGGGCGCGGTCGTATCGGCGCGCCGACGACGGCTCCCAGCGTGGATCGGATGCCCCGAACACCACCAGGGCCGGCATGCCGAGTGCGGCGAGCCGCTCGGGAAGGCCGCGTTCGGCGAGATAGGCGGTGTTCTCGCGCAGCACCGTGGAAAGGACGGGAAAGGTGATGCCGCGAAGGTCGGCGATCATGTCGTCCGGAACGTGCACGCGACGGGCGCACGTCGACGCGATTCCCTTGCGGATCACCGCGTCCGACCGGATCCGCCAGAGCAGTGGCCCGATCGGCGGGGACAGCAGCATCCGCAGGATCGGCGGCTGCCGGCGGAACGCGTCCAGATCCGGCCCGGTGCTGACCAGCGCCAGCGCGCCGACCAGGTCGGGACGCCGCTCGGCGAGTGCGGTCGCCACATAGCCGCCGCTGGAGTGCCCGGCCACCGTCAGTGACCGCAGGCCGAGGTCGTCGAGCACCGCGGCCACGGCGTCGGCCTGGGCCGGCACGGCGTACGACGGCGCGGGCGGGGACTCGCCGCAGCCCGGCAGATCGACCCGGATGACGTGCCGGTGCCGTGCCAGCGCCGGGATCGTCGGCCCCCAGCAGGCGCTGCCCGCGCCGGAACCGTGCAGGAGCAGCAGCGGCGGTGCCGACCGGAGTCCGTCGTGGATGACGTGCAGTCCATGTCCCATGTCCCGACGATGCGGCGAACCGCCGGTTGAGGTCTTGAACGAATGTCAGTGCGGCGCGGTCCAGTTCGGATCGCGGCCGATGAAGGCGATCAGCCGGGTCTGCGGGTCGGCGCCGGCGGGCACCGGAACGGCCGGGCCGTACTGTCCGGAGGCGCGCAACATCTCGTCCATCGGCTCCATGCCGGACAGCAGGGTCGCGCACAGGGCCGGGTCGAGGCTTTCGTCCTGGCCGGTCGAGCGGGCCAGATCCCAGGTGTGCATGAAGACGTCGGTGGTGTAGAAGCGGTCGATCGCCTGGTCGAGGGGGATCTCGCCGAGGTGCGGGTTGCTGAGTGTGCGGTCGGCGGTGCCCGGATCGTCGAGCAGCTCCTGCACGGCGGTGACGTGCACGTGCCAGCTCTGCACCGGGTCGGTGCCGACGCCGGGGCCCGCGGGCAGGGTCACGCCCGCGCCGGACGACAGGAATCCCGGAAGCCACTCGACCAGGTGACGGACCACGTCGCGGGCGGTCCAGCCGGCGACCGGGGCCGGCGCGTCCCAGTCCTTGGCGCCTTCGACGCGGGCGGTGAAATCGGCGGCGATCCTGCGGTGCCGGTCGGCGGGAGACAGCTCGGCCAGTGACATGCTGCGAGTCCTTCCGTGCGGGCAGAGGTTTCAACCCGGAAGTTTAAAGCATGCGGCCGTGTCCACGGAGATCCATGTGGAAACAAAAAACGGGAGCGCATGAATTTTCTTCACGCGCTCCCGTTCAAAAATGTCAGATCGTGCGGATGTTCTCCGCCTGCGGGCCCTTGGCGCCCTGCGCAACCTCGAATTCCACCCGCTGGTTCTCCTCAAGCGTGCGGAAGCCGCTCGTCGCGATCGCGGAGAAGTGGGCGAAGACGTCCGGACCGCCACTGTCCTGGGTGATGAAGCCGAAGCCCTTGTCGCTGTTGAACCACTTCACGACACCGGTGGCCATGATTTTCTCCTTGCCGACAGGTGGAGCGCCGCACCGTGCGGAACCCCGCGTCGCCGCGTTGATGACCCCCGGAAACCGGGCACCGACGAAAAACGCCTGTGGGCTCGAGTTGCCCATCAGGCGCCGAAAACGTCGGTGTCTAGAGAAATCTCCAAAAATCAGAACTGCAACACGCCCAACGTAACACACGATTCGGGTATGTGCCCCGGCGAACCATCCACCCGGGCGTAGGGTCGAAAATAGGCAGACCGGTCGTTGGGGGTGGCATGTTCGTCGTGCGCGTGTTCCTGGCCACCGCGCTGGCCGTGCTCGCCGGGGGAGTCGCCGGTGCCCCGCCCGCCGTGGCCGCCGGCATCCCCGACACGGCCATGCTCCAGCCCGCCGACCTCGGTGGCGCCGAACCGCGGGACACCGACCACGACGACTGGCCGAAGCTGCGGCCGCCGAAGCCGTGCGGGCTCACCGCCCCGGCGCCGCTCGCCGACCGGGCGGTGACCGCCGTCATCGGCGAGACCAGACCCGAGGCGATCATGGAGTACGTCGCCGAGCACAGCGCCGACGGCGCCACCGGTTACCTGCGCAAACTCCGCAAGGCGCTGAAGAGCTGCCCGGACTGGCGGCTGGAGCGCTCGTCGGCCGACCGGCTGACGTTCCGCTGGACCCAGCGCTGGGAACACGTCGGCGAGCAGGTCACTCATCACACGTACGGCACCGTCGCCCACACCGCCGGGATGCTCGTGCTGGTCACCGACTCGGGATGGGAGACCTCCAGCGGCGACCCGGTAGTCACCGAGCGGCTGATCACCCCCGCGTTGCGGCGCGCGGCGACGTCTCACTGAACTGGGTGCGATACAGCTGCTCGTAACGGCCGCCTGCCGCCAGCAGATCGGTGTGCGTGCCCCGCTCGACGACCCGCCCGCCCTCGACGACCAGGATCTGGTCGGCCGCCCGGACCGTCGACAACCGGTGCGCGATCACCACCGCGGTCCGCCCGTTCAGCGCCTCACCGAGCGCGGCCTGCACCGCCTGCTCGGACGTCGAGTCCAGATGCGCGGTCGCCTCGTCGAGCACCACCACCCGCGGTCGCGCCAGCAGCAGCCGGGCGATCGTCAGCCGCTGCCGCTCCCCGCCCGACAGCCGGTACCCGCGCTCGCCGACCACCGTGTCCAGCCCGTCCGGCAGCGACTCGATCAGATCGGCGATGTGGGCGCGGCGCAGCACGTCCCACAACTCGTCCTCGGACGCGGACGGCCGGGCCAGCAGCAGATTGGCCCGCACCGACTCGTGGAACAGGTGACCGTCCTGAGTGACCATGCCCAGCGTCCGGCGTAGCGAGGCGGCGCTCAGGTCCCGGACGTCCACCCCGGCCAGCCGCACCGCACCCTCGCCCGCGTCGTACAGCCGCGGCAGCAGGCTCGCCATCGTCGACTTGCCGGCACCCGACGAACCGACCAGCGCCACCATCTGCCCCGGCTCGGCCCGGAACGAGACACCGTGCAGCACCTCGTCACCACCACGGGTGTCCAGGGTGGCCACCTCCTCCAGCGAGGCCAGCGACACCTTGTCGGCCGACGGATAGGCGAACCGGACGTCGTCGAACTCCACCGACACCGGGCCGTCCGGCACCGGCTGCGCCTCCGGCTTCTCCTCGATCAGTGGCCTCAGGTCGAGCACCTCGAACACCCGCTCGAAGCTGACCAGCGCGCTCATCACCTCGACCCGTGCGCTCGCCAGACTCGTCAGCGGCGCATACAGCCTGGTCAGCAGGATCGCCAGGGCCACCACGGCGCCCGGCTCGAGCCGTCCCTGCAGTGCGTAGAAGCCGCCCAGACCGTAGACCAGCGCGATCGCCACCGCCGACACACTCGTCAGCGCGGTCAGGAACGCCCACTGCGCCATCGCCGTCCGGATGCCGATGTCACGCACCCGGCGGGCCCGGGCCGCGAACTCGGCCGACTCCGCCGCCGGGTCGCCGTAGAGTTTCACCAGCGTCGCGCCCGGCGCCGAGAACCGCTCGGTCATCTGCGTGTTCATCGCCGCGTTGTGCTCGGCCGCCTCCCGCTCCATACCGGCCAGCCGCCCGCCCATCCGCCGCGCCGGCAGCACGAACACCGGCAACAGCAGCAGCGCCAGCACGGTGATCTGCCACGAGATGCCGATCATCACGATCAGCGTCAGCACCAGCGCGACCAGATTGCCGACCACGCCGGACAGGGTGTCGCTGAACGCCCGCTGCGCACCGATCACGTCGTTGTTGAGCCGGCTGACCAGCGCACCCGTCCGCGTGCGGGTGAAGAATGCGACCGGCATCCGCTGCACGTGATCGAAGACCCGGGTGCGCAGCTCGAGGATGAGCCCCTCACCGATGCGCGCCGAGAGCCCTCGCTGCACCAGCCCCAGACCCGCCTCGGTCAGCGCGATCACCGCGATCCCGATGGCCAGCGTGATCACCAGCCGCTGGTCCCTGGAGTCGACGATCGCGTTGACCACCTGCCCCGCCAGCACCGGCGTGGCCACCGCGAGGAACGCCGTCACCACGCTGAGCAGCAGGAACCCGGCCAGCATCCGCCGCTGTGGTCGTGCCAGCGCGAGAATGCGGCGTAGCGTCGCTCTCGAGAAAGGCCGCTTGTCGTCCTGCCGGTTCATGGCGTGCCACATCGAATTCCAGGCCGCGACTTCCATGCTCATGCCCCGAAGCTGCCACCTCACCTTGGGTTCAGGTCAATCCATTTATCCGGTACGCGCTACGCGCCCCCGGACGCGATCGGCGGGATCGTGCCGGCGAGCAGGGCCGCGACGGTGAAGTGAGGTGCGTCGGCCACCTGCCACCAGGAACGCCGGGCGGTCACCGTCCGTTCCTCGCCGGTGCGCTGGTGGGTGTAGGTGAACTCCTTCTCGCCGCTGACCTTCGTCACCACCCGGCCGCGTCTGACGCCTGCCGGGTAGTCGTTCCAGTTGACGCCGGCCTCGGACCAGAGCAGCTCCTGCATGCCGCCGCTGTGCACACCCTGCAACCGCCGGTGCGGGAAGTGTGCCTGGGCGGCCATCGCGATCGAGTTGCGGACGGCGTCGCGCTGCCGCCATATGAAGTAGTTCGCGACGTCGACCGGGTCGGCGACGGTGAACACACGAGCGTCGAAGGTTGCGGGCCGCCCCGGCCGGCGCGCGCCCAGCGCGGCGGTGGCGATCGCGGCCACCGTGGACACGATCTTCTGCACCTCGCCGCCGAACCACGGCTGCGTGTCGCGTCCGCCGAAGTCGGTGAGCAGCAGGCTGATCTCGTCCGACTGGGTGTAGGCGAGGACCGTTCCGGCGACCTGCTCGCACAGTTCCGTGGCGACCCGGTCCATGTCGGCGACGAAGTCGAGGTCGAACGGCTTGACCGAGTCCCGCAGGTAGGTGTGGAAGGCGCGCCCGTCGGCCCGGACGATCGTGTGGGTGCGCGGCGGGAGAACGGTGCGGGTGACCCGCTCGTACGCCTTCATCCGGTTGCCGAGCGAGTCGTTCGGTGCGGCCATCGGGCGAGCCTGGCACGACAAAGGCGCCCGTCGAAAGCGAATTCGGGCCGCGGCCGGGGGATGACGAACACGGCGCGGCGGCCGGACGGGGCCGCCGCGCCGTGGCACGGGAGAACGGTTCAGGTCAAGGTCAGGCGGATGCGCACGAGACGCTCGGCCAGGTCCAGGAGCCGTTGGCCAGGATCGTCACGCCGAAGTTGTTGCCGCTGCCGTTCGGCCGCGCGGTGACCGAACCGCTCGTGCCGCTGACCGAGGCGTTCCAGCTGTTCTGGATGCGCTGACTGCCGTTCAGGTTGAGGGTGACGGTCCAGTTGCTCGACCCGGAGACCGCGACGTTGAGGTTGAAACGGTCGCCGAAGGTCTGGCCGGCCGAGAGTGTCGCGGTGCAGCTGCCACCGCCGGGCGGCGGTGTGGTCGGGGTGGTCGGGGTGGTGCCGCCGTCGGGGGCGACGGCCCGGCCGGTCGACGGGGAGATCATGCCGGCGCACAGGCCGCGCGAGGACAGGCCCTGGGCGATCCGGGGGATGGCGGCGACCGTGTTGGCCGGCCAGTCGTGCATCAGGATGACCTGCCCGTTGGTGAGGCGGGCGGCGGCCGCGACGATGGCGTCGGTGCTGGCGTTGTTCCAGTCCTGCGAATCGACGTCCCAGATGATCTCGGTGAGGCCGTATTTCTGCTGGACCGCGCGCAGCGTCGAGTTGGTTTCGCCGTACGGCGGGCGGAACAGTCTGGGGGTGCCGCCGCCGGCCGAGGAGATCGCCGACTGGGTCCGGGAGATCTCCGAGTCCATCTGGGCCTGGCTGAGCTGGGTCATGTGGGGGTGGGTGTAGCTGTGGTTGGCGACCCACATGCCGGCGTCGACCTGGGCGCGGACGAGCGCGGGGTTCGAGGCGGCGTACTGGCCCTGGTTGAACATGGTGGCCCGGAGCCCGTTGTTGCGCAGAGCCGCGAGCAGGTTCTGGGTGTTGCCCGCCCGTGGGCCGTCATCGAACGTGAGCCCGACGTAGCCGTTGCAGGCGGCGGCCTGGGACGGCGCCGGGTTGGTCTCGGCGGCCACGAAGCCGGTGGCGGCCGCGACGGCGGCGAGCCCGGTGATCATCAGGCGTCTCCACATGACGGTTCTCCTCGAGGTTAGCGGCGCGCCGGCCGCTGGTCCGGCGCGCCGCTGGTGGGGACGGGTGACACGGACATGACGCCTGGCGGGGAATCCAGGTGCGCGTCGGAGTCCGTGTCGATGGGGGACGGAAGCGAATCGATGTACGGCGATTCCCTCCCGCCGCCGAGTATCAAGTGGCGCGGACCACACTGTCAACAACTTCCGGAAACATACCGGAATCAAAATTGGCGCGACGGTACGGCGGTGCGGCGGAAAGGCGCAGCTAGAAAACGTTTCAATGGAGTGGGGAAGCGAGCCTCAGCCGAGTCGACCGAAACTGTTACAGCCCGCAATCCCGAAACTTTCGGACGAGTGTCATCAGGGTCTGAAAGCCCGGTCCACCACGTCCGGAGTGAGCCCGTAGGCCGACGCGTCGTAGGTGTGGTCGGCTTTGGGCGTACCCACCTCGATGGTTTGAAGCACCGCTGACCTGGCCGGACCCGCCAACCGTGACCCCAGGCGTTCGTAGATGGTCTCGACCGTGCGCAACGGATCGGCCACCAGGTCCTCGTGGCGTACGTCGATGAACCGCGATGCGTCGTAGCGGGCCCGGTCGGCGCGGAAGCGCCGCAGCCCGCGGGACCACAGCGACAGCTGCGCCGCGCCGACGACCGGACCGCTGAAGACCGTCGACCAGCCGGCCGAGGCACGTTCGTTGAGGCTGCACACCGAGGCGATCACCGTTCGTGGATCGCGGTGCGTCTGGATCACGACGGCGTCGGGATAGGCCGCGAACAGGGCGTCGAGAGCGAACAGGTGGCTCGGGTTCTTGAGCACCCACCGCCGAGCCTGGTCGTGGAGGCCGATCAGCTGCAGATTGCGGCGGTGCCGGCGGTACGCGGCGGTCCAGTCGTGCCCGGCCAGCCAGCGCGAGTAGGACGGGATGTGAGCGGTGCACTCGAACGACACCGACGTCATCGATTGGCACAGCAGCCGCCAGCACTCCTCCACCTGCCCCGGTCCCATGTGGTGCACCCCATCGAGGCCGAGGCCCTGATACGCGTCCCGCAGCACGAGATAGACCGGATGCGACTCCCACTCGGCACGCGGCGGGCGCGGCTGCGGGACCTCGGTCAGCCACAGCTCAGGGCCCTGATGCGCGGGATCGGCGGTGAGCAGCCGGTGCAACGCGGTCGTCCCGGTGCGCGGCAGGCCGGTGACGAACACCGGCCGGGGCAGCACCACGGCGGCGTGCTCCGGGAACTGCTGCCACGCCGCCTCGGCGAGAAGCCGGGAGACCAGGGCGCCGCGCAACAGGCCCCTGGTCCGCTTGCTTCCGGAGGGGGTCAGGGCCGCTTCGCCGGCGTACGACGAGAGCAGCACCCGCAGTCCTTCGGCGTAATCGTCACCGCCCCCGAAGTCGTCCAGCCCGGTCAGCCGGGTCGCCGACGCGTGCAGGTCGTCGAAGCCTCCGACATCGGTCCGTGACGTGGTGGTCAATGGTGGAACTCCCCGCAGTTCACGTCGAGGCACGCTCCCGTGACGCCGCGAGCCAGATCCGAGGCCAGGAACAGGATCGCGTCGGCGATCTCGTCGGGTTCCGGCAGCCGCCGCAGGTCGGTCGTGGCCGCCACCTCGTCGTAGATCTGCCGCGCCGGCACCCCGCGCCGCGCCGCCTGGAACTCGAACCAGCCACGCAACTGATCCGCCCAGATCCAGCCGGGCGCCACCGAGTTGACCCGCACCCCCTTGGGCCCGAGTTCGGTGGCCAGGTTCTGTGTCGCCGCGAGCAGGGCGGCCTTGGTCAGCCGATACGGCCCGAACGGCTTCCGCGAGTGCCGCAGCACCGCCGAGTTGACCACCACGATCGCACCGCGCGACTCGATCAGCGCCGGTGTGACGTGCCGGATCGTCCGCAGCGCCGCGAGTACGTTGACCTCGAAAGACTCGCCCACCGACGCGAGATCGACCCTGCCGAGGCTGCTCATCGGCGGCATCGCGAACGCGTTGTGCACCAGCACGTCGATGCGCCCGAACTCGGCGAGCGTCCGTTCCACCGTCCGTTGGACCGCGACGTCGTCGGTGAGATCGGCGGGTGCGGCGAGGGCACGGTCGCCGATGCTCGCCGCCAGATCCTTGACCACCGATTCGGTACGGGCCACGAGCACCACGGAGGCGCCTTGTCCTGCCGCCCGCACCGCGATCGAAGTGCCGAGCCCCGGCCCGACCCCGGCCACCACGACCACCCGATCCTCGAGCAGCATCGGCTCAGCCCAGCATCCGGGCCGCGGTCGCGGCCTGCCGCGCGGCGATCCGTTCGCGCCAGGCGTGAGGCCCGATCGGCGTGTAGTGGGGGAGCACCTTCGGCAGGTCGTCGACCGCCACGATGTCGACCGTCGGCCCGTCCGCCTCGGTCAGTTCGCGCGACAGCCGCTGCCAGCGCAGCTGCACGTATCCGCGGCGGTGCCCGGTGCGTTCCAGCCAGTTCGCGACGTGCGGGTCGCGCTCGCTGATCACGTACCGGATCATCCCGTCCGGGTCGATCCTCGCCTGGTCACGCGTGAGGCTCGTCTGACGGTTGATGTAGTCGAGCGACACGTACCACATGCTGCCCAGCTGAATGCCCTGGTAGGGCGCGTCGCTGGCCGGGACGGTGACGATCATCGCCTGGTCGTCCTGCAGGTCGTAGTGGCCGACCGAGGAGAACTGGGTGGTCAGCCCGCCCGGCGTGGACCGTGGCACGGTGAGCGTGTTGACCGGCAGCCCGAGGTAGAACCGCTCGGCGAAGGCGAGGAACGTGCGCAGCCGGCTGATCAGGATCTTGCCGGCCACGCCGTACCGCTTGGTCAGCGCATCCAGCGTGGGCGAGGGTGGGGCCGCACCGATGCGATCCGCACGCTGGATGCGCAGCATTCCGGGCCGCTCGCCGGCCCAGTCACTGAAGACCTCCCGGACCACCAGCATCCCGGCGCCCTTCAGGCCCGGCCCGAGATACAGCCGGTACGAGCCGTCGGGCTCGATGTCGATGCGGCGGTCGTCGAACGCGGCCAGACTGCCGGGCACCTGGATCGGCGAATAGTCGCCGTCGAGGATCTGGAAGCTGAGGTCCACCGTGGTGCCGCGCTGCCCGGTGATCACGTACTCGGCGTCGTCGCGCAGCCACGCGTGGAAGTACAGGGTGTCCGGATTATCCAGGCCCATCTTGGTGTACGGGCCGGTGGATCGTACGAAATAGGGGAAGTCCCGCTCGTAGGCCCAGGCCATCTGCACCGACGCGCGGATGCTGCCGGCCAGGTAGTCGTAGCCCTCGACGAGATCCTGTTCGTCCTGCACGTGCGGGGCACCGGTGATGACCCGCTCGGCCTCCTGGATCGCTTCCGCGAACGGTCTGGTGAGCACCCTCCGACGATAGAACTCGTTCTAGTTTCCGGTCAATGTCCCATTGACCGACCGCGATAACACGTTCCAATCTGGAGGACGTGCTGGCGTATCGGATGACGGAGTGGGGCGCGCAGGCGCGCCCGGTCGAGGTGCCGGACCCCGAACCGGGCCCCGGCGAGGTGCTCGTCAAGGTGGCCGGATGCGGGCTGTGCCGGTCCGACCTCACCATGCGGCACATCCCCCGGGAAGCGGGCGAGGCACTCGGCTGGCGGATGCCGTTCACCCTCGGCCACGAGACCGCCGGCTGGATCGCCGACACCGGCGAGCCGGTCGCGCTCGTGTCACCCACCTCCTGCGGAACCTGCCGGCTCTGCGTGCGCGGACAGGACAGCGGCTGCCCGCGAGGGCTGGCCGGCCGCGGCTACGGACGCGACGGCGGCCTGGCGCCGTACGTCGTCGTGAGCGACCGCCGGGCGCTGCTGCCCCTCGGTGACCTCGACCCACGGACCGCCGGGCCGCTGACCGACGCCGGAGCCACCGCCTACCACGCGGTACGGCGTGCGTTGCCCCGTATCACCGCGGGGAACACGGCCGTAGTCGTCGGTGCGGGCGGTCTCGGCGCGTTCGCCGTCCAGTTCCTGCGCGTGCTCACCGCCGCCCACGTCATCGCGGTCGACCCGCTGCCCGCCCGACGCTCCTACGCGGTTTCGGTGGGCGCGCAGTCCTCGGCGGACACTCCCGACGGGATCCGGGCCGACGTCGTGCTGGACTTCGTCGGCACCGACGAGACGATCGCGGCCGGAATCGCCGCCGTGGGGACCGGCGGCGCGTACGGCCTGATCGGCTCGTCCGGCGGCAAACTGCGCGGCCCCTGGTTCTCCACACTGCCCCGCGACGGCGAAGTGTTCACCTTCCAGGGTTCGTCGATCGCCGACGCGCAGGACGTGATCGCCCTGGCCCGCGCCGGACTGATCCGCAACCAGGTCGAGGAGTTCACCTTCGGCGAGATCGACCAGGCGTACGCCAAGCTCGCAGCCGGTTCCCTGACCGGCCGGGCCGTCGTCGTCCTCTGATCAGTTCCGGCCAACCCCGTTCGCCCACCACCAGCTCTTGAGATACCCGTACTTCTTCTCTCCCCACAGCCAGTGCCAGCCGACCTTCGGACGCACATAGGGCCCGATCTCGTCGAACACCCGCTTCGCCTCGGCCCTGTTGCCGATCAGGCTGTAGTACATCGCCATCCACTGCCGGACACCCGTCGCGCCGACCGTCGACGGCTCGGCCGCCCGCCACTTGGCGATCCACCTGTCGATGTCACGCATCACCGCCGGACTGGTGAAGTAGTTCTTCGCGTCCCGCAACGTCTGGTCGTAGTCCTTCTCCTCCTCCCAGGCGAACTCCAGCAGCGCGTACTCGATGTGGGCGACCAGCGGAAGCAGCACCGTCCTGTGGCCGGGCGGCGCCGCCTCGGCCGCGTCCCGGGCGATCTGGAACATCTGCTGGTGCGAGCCGTACCACTTCTGGCAGCGCAGCGTCAGCGCGGTGTCGTGGGCGGCGAAGTTGTGCGGGTCACGGCGTACCGCCTCGGCGTACAGCTCGTCCAGCCCGCCGATGCCGCCGGAGAACGCCCTGCCCATCAGCAGCACGACCGGCCCGGGGTCGTTCGGCGAGGCCAGTTCCAGCGCCCGCACGCCCGCGTCGACGGCCTTCTCGGACAGCACGTGGTAGCTGTGGAACTGCTCGTCGGACGTCTGTGACGCCTTGCCGGAGCCCCGCGCAGCACCGGCCCGCCCGGCCAGCACGTTGGCCCAGATCAGAGCAGCCGCCGGGTCCGACGGTTCAGCCCGCATCCAGCCGTCGAACCACTCGTCGTCCTCCGCGGCCAGGCCGGCGAACACCCCGATCCGATGGCCCCGCAGATCCCAGTCGTCACCCGCGGCCTCGATCGCGTCCCGGGCCGCCCGCCAGTCGCCGTCGCGCAGCACCCGTTCCCGTGCCTCCCGCGACACCTGGTCCGGGTTGAACAGGCCGGCATCCCCCTCGAACTCGGGCAGTGTGGGCAGTGGCCCACCGATGATCCGGCGGACCAGGACTTTGGCGAGGAAGAGCATCGCAAGATCGTAAAGGCGGGAAAACCCGCACGACAGGCCCGGTCGGCCGTTGTTAGCTTCTGTGCCAGGCGGGGACTGATGCCTGGTGTCCGCTGCCGCCTACCGCGAATCCGGATCGAGTGGCCGCGGCTTCGGCTCCCCTGCTCCCCGGGCCTGCCGGTCTCCGGGCCTGCCGGTCTCCGGGCCTGCCGGTCTCCGGGCCTGCCGGTCTCCGGGCCTGCCGGTCTCCGGGCCTGCCGGTCTCCGGGCCTGCCGGTTCCGGGCCTGCCGGTCTCCGGGCCTGCCGGTTGCGGGCCTGCCGGTCTCCGGGCCTGCCGGTTGCGGGCCTGCCGGTTTGTGGGCCTGCCGGTTGCGGGCCTGCCGGTTTGTGGGCCTGCCGGTTGCGGGCCTGCCGGTTTGTGGGCCTGCCGGTTTCCGTGCCCGCCGGTTCTGGCTGCGGGCCGCAGGTTTGCGGGCCGTTGGTTTCGGCTCGCTGGCTTGCGAGCCGCTGGCTTGCGGGCCGCTGGCCCCTGGCTGGTTGGTTCCCGGGCTGCAGGTTCCTGTTCCGCTGGCTCTTGGAGATGAAGATGACGCGAGTGCGATTGCGGCGGCTGCATGTCGACGGAGTCGATTTCACCTGGTGGGCGGAGATCGGCCACGTGCGCGGTGGCTCCGACTGTCACCGCTGCATCCGTGTGCGGGTCTGGGGCGGTGGAAAGAACGGTCGTTCTCTGCAGGCCGACCTGCTCTCCCGCACCTGGCCCAGCCCGTGGAGCGTGTGCGCTACCGACGGCGCCTATCCGGTGCCGTCCGACATCAGGGCTCTGATCCGGTATGGCCTGCAACTGGGCTGGAACCCCACCCTCCGAGGCGGAACGTTCTTTCTCTCGGAACGGCACCAGCCCGACTTCAGCTCGCCCGACTTCAGCCTGCCCGACTTCCTACTGACCGACCGCCTCACCGATCCGGCCGCCCCCGACCCGACCGCCCGCGTGATCCACGCTTACGAGCAGGCGACAAGGCATGGCCACAGGGTCTCCGACTCCTGAACTCCGCGACGCCCGATTCGCAGGCCCTCACCCTCAAACCGCGTGGTGACTTGCGGTGAGCCCACACGACACATCACCACGCGAAGCCTGCCGCCCGGCACCGTGGTGATCTGCGCCCGCGGGCGAGCCGCACGTCACCACGCGAGGCGTTCTGCTCGGCAGCGTGGTGATCTGCGCCCGTGGGTGGGCCGCGCGTCACCACGTGAGGCGCTTTGCTCGGCCGCGTGGTGATCTGCGCCCGTGGGTGGGCCGCGCGTCACCACGCGAGGCGCTTTGCTCGGCAGCGTGGTGATCTGCGCCCGTGGGTGGGCCGCGCGTCACCACGTGAGGCGCTTTGCTCGGCCGCGTGGTGATCTGCGCCCGGGCGGGCCGTGGGTGGCCACGTGAGGCGTTCTGCTCGGCAGCGTGGTGATCTGCGCCCGTGGGTGGGCCGCGCGTCACCACGTGAGGCGTTCTGCTCGGCAGCGTGGTGATCTGCGCCCGTGGGTGGGCCGCGCGTCACCACGTGAGGCGTTTCGCCCGGCCGCGTGGTGATCTGCGCCCGTGGGTGGGCCGCGCGTCACCACGTGAGGCGTTTCGCCCGGCCGCGTGGTGATCTGCGCCCGGGCGGGCCGTGGGTGGCCACGTGAGGCGTTCTGCTCGGCAGCGTGGTGATCTGCGCCCGTGGGCGGGCCGCGCGTCACCACGCGAAGCATTTCGCTCGACAGCGTGGTGGCCTGTGTCCGCCGGCGAGTCGTGGGTCACCAGGGAGCGGAGGGGCGCCGGCCTCGTCGGTTGGTCGTGAGGCTGCTGGCAGAAACTGCGCGAGTTGCCATCAGGCCGTGACCGGTGACTGGCGCGGGTGGCCGGTGACCGGTGGGCGTGGCGGGTGGGCATGGCGGGTGGGCGGCGGTCCACGGCATCGCGCCAGCGTCGCAGCCGGTGAAGCACCTAGCGGATCGAGAGCCGCTTCACGCGTACCGCAAGAAGGGGGTTATGTCCGCCAAACCTCGAAGGTCTGCTGAAGTCGCCACCCGCCGCCGGGGTCGCGGGCCTCGTTGCGCCACCGGAAGGTGTCCGGCGAACCGGTTGCCGGCGCCAGGTCGGAGAACGTCCAGCGCAGGTCGCCGCCGTCGAGGACGATGCCGTCGCCGGAGGGCGCGGCCAGGAATGTGTGCACGCGGCGCCGGCCCGGGCCGACCCAGGTGGAACGCCAGACGCCGGGTCCCGCCGACGGGTCGGGGAAGCGGATGCTGACGCCGTGCTCGACGCCGGGCAGGATCCAGACGTCGGTGGTGGCGTGGCCGCCGAGGGCGTACCCGAAATGCCATTCGCCGCGCCGGACGGTGGTGCTGCCGTCGGGTTCGTGTTCGGTGCAGTCGAGCGCCCACGACCCGGTGAAGCGGCCGAACAGGCTCAGGTCGACGCCGGGCGCCGGGCCGTCGGCGTGAAAAGGCACATCGGTCACCACACCAAAGCTACCGCCCGTCGCGCAGCGGCTCGATGAAGCGCTCGGCGAAGCGGTGCAGAGCGTCGCGCTTCTCCTGCAGCGTGGCGTCGAAGCGGCGCCAAGGTACGACGATGGCGTCGGTGACGCCGATCTCCGCCTGCTGCCGGAAGCCGTCGAGGCCGGGCCGGTCGATGCAGACCGCCTGGATCTCGAACGGCAGGTCGGCCCGGCCGTGTTCGGTACGCAGCACACGCAGCCGCTCGATCACCGACCGCAGATCGTCGAAACCGATCATCGCCGACGACCAGCCGTCGCCGATCCGGGCGGCCCGCCGCAGCGCCGGCTCGGTGTGCCCGCCCACGTAGATCGGGACCGGCTCGGTCGGCGCCGGGCTCATCTGCAGCTTCTCGAAGGTGAAGTGCTTGCCGTGGAAGGAGACCATGCCACCGGCCAGGATCCGGCGGATGATCTCGATGGACTCGTCGGCGCGCACACCGCGGTCGGAGAAGGCGGTCCCGCACCAGTACGACTCCTCGGGCGACCAGCCGAGCCCCACCCCGAGGCCGAACCGGTTGCCGGTGAGCACCGCGACCGTGCCGATCTGCCGGGCCAGCAGCAGCGGGTTGCGCGGGTCGAGCTTGAGGACCTGCGTGTAGAAGCGGACCGTCGACGTGACAGCGCCCATCGCGCCGGCCGCGACCATCGGGTCCGGCCAGGGCGTGTCCGCGTTCCAGAACCGGCTGCCGTCCGGTGTGTAGGGATACGAGGCCGACACGTGCTCCGAGTAGAAGAGTGAGTCCGGCAGCGCGATCGAGGAGAAGCCGACATCTTCTGCGGTACGGGCAAGCTCGGTCAGCTGGTCGAGCGGACTCAGAGCGATTCCCAGAGTGAATTTCACGGCAGCACCTCGGCCAGGTCGAGAAGTTGGGCGGTGGCACCGCCGATCAGGAACTCGTGCTCCTCGGCGGCCAGGAAGTAGCGGTGCAGCGGATAGTCCATGTCGATCCCGACGCCGCCGTGCACGTGGACCGCGGTGTGCAGGACCCGGTGCCCGGCCTCGGCGGCCCAGAACCCGGCGGTCGCGGCCTCGGCGGGCTCGGGCCGCCCGGCCGCCTGCCAGACGGTGAGCCGCAGCGCCTCCACGTCGATCCATGCGTCGGCGAGCCGTTGCGAGACGGCCTGGAACGAACCGATCGGCCGCTCGAACTGGACCCGCTCCCGGGCGTAGGCGGCGGTCATCTCCAGGGCCCGTTCGGCGACGCCGAGCTGGTAGGCGGCGGCCCCGATGACGAGCCGTCCGCGTATCCAGGCCGAGCCGGCGATCCGCGCCGCCTCCTCCGAGGGAGCGATCAGCTCGCCGCGCCCGGCCGGTGCGGCCCACGTCGCGACCTGCTCGTCGGTGCCGAACTCGGCGATCGCCGAGGCGGCGACCACGATCGACGACAGGTACGGGACGCCGGCGGCGTGCCGGCCCAGCTCGATCAGGATCGCGCACTGCTCGGCCAGGCCGTAGCCCTCGCCGCCGGCGCGTTTCGGCAGGGCCGCGGCCAGCACTCCCGCCTCGGCGAGCGCCGGCCACAACGGCCGTCCGGAGCCGGCCAGGTCACGGGTGAGCCCGGCCAGTTCCCGGGCCTCGCTGCTCGGTTCGAAATCCACGTCGCCTCCTCGGTGCCGGAACGAAGGTCGTCGAAGCCGCCGGAACGCCTATCGCCGGATCGGTAGGCCCAGGGCCCCGGCCGCGATGATGTCGCGCTGGACTTCGTTGGCGCCGCCGCCGAACGTGAGGATCAGCGACGCCCGGTACATCCGCTCGATGCGCCCGGACAGGACCGCGCCCGGCGAGCCGGCGCGGATCGTGGCGGCCGGGCCGATGATCTCCATGAGCAGCCGGTACGCCTCGATGGCCAGCTCGGTGCCGTAGACCTTGCCGGCCGAGGCCCGGGGTGCGGCCGGGGTGCCGTCGGTGACGCAGGCGCGCCAGTTGAACAGCTTCAGCGCCTCGGTCTTGGCGTGGACCCGGGCCAGATGCAGCCGTACCCACTCCTGATCGATCTTCTGAGTGCCGACGGCCCAGTCCCGGACCTCGCGCAGCGCCCGCTGCAGGGGAGCGGCCGAGGTGAGGGCGACACGCTCGTGGTTGAGCTGGTCGGTGATCAGCCGCCAGCCCTGGTTCTCGGCACCGACCAGGGCGGACACCGGCACCCGCACGTCGTCGTAGTAGGTGGCGCTGGTCGACGGCCCGGCCACGGTCCGCACCGGCGTCCAGGAGAACCCTGGCGCGTCGGTCGGCACGATGAGCATCGACAGGCCCTTGTGCCGGGGAGCGTCCGGATCGGTGCGGCAGGCCAGCCACACGTAGTCGGCGTACTGGATGAGGCTGGTCCACATCTTCTGGCCGTTGATCACGTAGGAGTCACCGTCGCGGACCGCCCGCGTCCTGAGCGCCGCCAGATCGGTGCCGGCGCCGGGTTCCGAGTAGCCGATCGAGAAGTGCACCTCGCCGGCCTCGATCCGTGGCACGAGTTCGGCCCTCTGCTGCTCGGTGCCGTGCCGGGCGATGGTCGGCCCGACCGTGTAGAGGGTCAGGAACGGCACCGGCACGCCGGCCAGTGCCGCCTCGTCCGCGAAGATCAGCTGCTCGAGCCGGGACCGGCCGCCGATGGTCAGCCAGCCGTCGCGCCCCAGCCGGCGGACGATCTGCCGGTACGCGGTCCCGTCGCCGTATTCGCCGCCACCGCCGTCCAGCCCGGCGCGCAGGTCCGGTGTCATCAGGTCGGCGAAGTACTCCCGAAGTGCGGCCCGCAGCTTCTCCTGCTCGGGCGTGTATCCGACGTGCATGGGCCACCCCGATCCCGGTAAGTTAGAACACGTTCTACTCGCTGTGACGGGAGGGCGTCAACAATGGAGGCTTATCTGGCAGGCGCGGTGCGCACCCCGGTCGGCCGCCGCGGTGGCCTGCTCGCGGCCGTGCATCCCGCTGACCTCGGTGCCCTGGTGATCAGGGGAGTGCTCGAGGACGTCGACCCGGCCGCGGTCGACGACGTGATCCTCGGGTGCGTCGACACGATCGGCCCGCAGTCCGGCGACATCGCGCGCACGGCGTGGCTCGCGGCCGGATTCCCGGAACACGTTCCCGGTGTCACGGTGGACCGGCAGTGCGGTTCGTCGCAGCAGGCCGTGCACTTCGCCGCGCAGGCCGTGATGAGCGGCACGGCCGATCTGGTCGTGGCCGGGGGAGTGCAGAACATGAGCCGGGTCCCGATCGGCAGCGCGATGGCTCCGGGCGGTCCCTACGCCGGCAGCGATGGCTGGCTTCAGCGCTACGGCAAGCAGGAGGTCTCACAGTTCCGCAGCGCCGACGACATCGCTGTGAAGTGGGCGATCAGCCGGGACGAGATGGAGCTTTTCGCGCTGAGAAGTCACGACAGGGCCGCCGCCGCTCTCGAACTCGGACATTTCGTGCACGAGATCATCGGCCCCGGCAGCGACGAGTGCCCCCGCCGCGACACCAGTGAGGCGAAGATGGCCGCGCTCAAGCCGCTCCGGGAAGGCGGTCTCACCACGGCCGCCACGTCCTCCCAGATCGCCGACGGCGCCGCCGCCCTCCTGGTCGCGAGCGCACAGGCGATCCGGGACCACGGCCTGCGCCCCCGAGCCCGCATCCACCACCTGTCGGCCCGCGGCGACGACCCGATCCTCATGCTCACCGCTCCGATCCCGGCCACCGCCCACGCCCTGCGCCGCACCGGGCTCACCGTCGGCGACATCGACCGTTTCGAGATCAACGAGGCGTTCGCGAGCGTCGTCCTGGCCTGGCTGCGCGAGACCGGCGCCGACCCGGCACGCGTCAACGTCAACGGCGGGGCGATCGCTCTCGGACATCCCCTCGGCGCGACCGGCGCCCGCCTCATGGTGAGCCTGCTGCACGAACTCGAACGGTCCGGCGGACGGTACGGCCTGCAGACCATGTGCGAGGGCGGCGGCCAGGCCAACGTGACGATCATCGAACGGCTGTGAGCCGCTCCAGCACGTCCTCGGCCTCCTTGACGATCCGGTCGATCAGCTCGGCGCACGACGGCAGGTCGTCGATCACCCCGGCGACCTGCCCGGCCGACATCACCCCGAACTCCGGCCGCCCGTCGACCATCGCCGTGCGCAGCAGCACCGGCGTGCCCGCGGCCATCAGCGTCTGCGCCCAGCTCAGCTCACGGCCGTGCCGCGCCGCCCGCCCCGCCCGGATCAGCTGCGGCCACGACAGCCCGGCCAGACGCCGGAACGCGACGGCGTGCCGGGTCGCCCTGAGCAGCGCGCTCACCCTTCCCGATCTTTCCAGGCCATTGATGTACGGGGTACGCAGCACCCGGTGCGGCACCCCGTCCACCCGCGTCGTCACCACGGTTCCGGTCACGGGCGCGTCGAGGTACAGCTGCTTCACCCGAGCGGCCACCGGGCTCTCCTCGGTCAGCAGGAACCGGGTGCCCATCGCGATCCCGGCCGCGCCGTAGGCCAGCGCCGCGAGCAGCCCGCGCCCGTCGAAGAACCCGCCCGCCGCCACCACCGGGATGTCCACGGCGTCCACCACCTGCGGCAGCAGCAGCGTCGTCGGCACCGGACCGGTGTGCCCGCCGCCCTCACCGCCCTGCACGAGCACCGCGTCGACACCCCAGCCCGCGACCTTCTCGGCGTGCCGCCGCGCACCCACCGACGGCATGGTCAGCACCCCGCCGCCGGCGCACCGCCTGATCAGGTCACGGTCGGGGGCCAGCGCGAACGACGCGAGCCGCACCTGTTCGCGGATCAGCAGATCGATGCGTTCGCTCGCATCGGGCGCGTCCGCGCGTACATTGACTCCGAAGGGATGTGACGTTCTGTTCTTGATCTCCTGAATCGTGGCGCGCAGCTGATCGAGGCTCATGGTCGCCGACGCCACGATGCCGAAACCGCCGGCCTCGGCGACCGCCGACACCAGCCGCGCGCCGGCCACGTAACCCATCCCGGTCTGCACGATCGGATGCCGGCAGCCGAGCAGCTCGGTCAGCGCCGTCCTCACCGGACCTCCCGCTCCCGGCGGCCGTCCGGATCCAGCCGCTCCCGGATCAGCGCGAGCTCCGCGCCGGTCGGCTCACGGGTCTGCGGCACCTGATCGGGAACGGTCAGCGGGAAACCGGTGGCGGCGACCACCTCGTCGACCGTCACACCCGGATGCACCGAGCGCAGCCGCATCGACCGGTCCGGGGTCGCGAAGTCGAGGACAGCCAGGTTCGTGACAACCCGGCGGATCTCGTACGCGCCGCGGTCGTGACCGATTCCGGACACCATGTCGACCTGCTCGACGAAGACCCGCGGCGAGTGCCGCGGTATCCAGTAGCTGACCGGATGGTTGATCGTGTTGCCGGGCGCACCGCGCACGCAGAGCAGCTGCGAGGTCGGGCGTTCCCACGGCCCGACGCAGGAGATGTTCTGGTTGCCGAACCGGTCGAGCTGGCTCGCGCCCATCATGACGTGCCGCGTCCCGGCGGCGACCATCGAGAAGACCTGGCGGTACGGCAGCCAGCCCTCCTCCAGGCCGTCGCGCAGCAGCGTCGCCTCGCCGTCGGTGACGAGCAGACCGGGCGCGAACGTCAGCTGTGCCAGCCGTGCTCCCAGCTGGGGGATCAGCCCCGCGAAGCTCGCCAGCACCGCCCCATCGCCCCGCCACGCCTCGGCGCAGGCGGCCACGCACGTCTCGGCCCGCGTCATCGCTTGACCGCCAGCTGGTAGTCGGCCTCGGTGCCCTCGAGATAGCGGCCCCGGAAGGTCTCCCAGCCGGTGTCCGCGTATTCGCGCTGGAACGCCTCGTCGCGCCCGTAGTCGGGGACGCAGCTGGTGAAGTGGGCGCCATGCGGTGTCTCGATCACACCGTCGACCATCGACCGGTTGATCAGCAAAGTCTGCGGCGGACCGCTTTCGATCAGTTCGGTGGTGCTCACCAGCCGCTCACAGGACACGAACCGCTTCTTCGCGGCCAGGCAGAAGAGGTCGTCGAAGTAGGGGTCCGGGCCGAGGTAGCGCGCGTTGCCTCCGGCGTCTGCCCTGTTCAGGTGTACGAAGGCGATGTCGAGCTCCGTCGCGGGGACGGCGACGAGTTCGGTGTCGTCCGGGTAGGGGGAGCGGACCGTGCGCAGCCCCGGGTTGACCCGCATGACGTCGGAGCCCAGGCCCGCGCGGATCGGCAGGAACGGCAGCCGGTTCGCGGCCGCCAGCAGGCCCCAGTAGAGCATGCCCTCGTCGTACTCCGTCAGCTCGATCGTGCCCGCGGCGCGGGCGGCCCGGAAATGCGGCTCCAGCGGAATGCTGTCCAGGGAGACGAAACCGGTGACGATCCTGCGTACGCAACCGGCCGCCACCAGCAGCCCGACGTCGGGCCCACCGTAGGTGACCAGCGTGAGGTCTCGCACCCCGGCCCGGACGAGCGCCCTGACCAGCGCCATCGGCTTGCGCCGTGACCCCCACCCGCCGATCCCGACTGTCATCCCGTCCCGGACCTCCGCGGCAGCGTCCTCGATGCTCACCACCCGATCCACGCGTCATCCCCTCACGTGCCGCTTCTCGCATCGCCGTCTTCCTCCGGACCGCCGCCCCTTTCCGCGTCGCCGTCTCTTCGCGCGCTGCCGCCGTCGCCTCGCGCGCCGCCGTCGCCTCGCGCGCCGCCGTCGCCTCGCGCGCCGCCGTCGTCTCTTCGCGGGCTGCTGCCGTCTCTTCGCGGGCTGCTGCCGTCGCCTCGCGGGCCGCTGTCGGCTCCTCGCGCGCCGCCTTCGATGAATCGCTGACGGGCGCGGTCGCCGGCGCCGTTGAGGTTGAGCTCGAAGGTGAAGCCCTGCTCGAACCGGTAGGACCGCTTCACATCGATCGGATCGATCCCGTTGAGCGACTCCTTCGCCCGCCGGATGACCAGCGGATCCTTCGCTGCGATCTCCTCGGCCACCCGCCGAGCGGCCCGACGCAGCCCGGCGACCGGCACCACCTCGAGAACCGTCCCGAATCGGTGCAAATCCCACGCACTGACCGGCCGGCAGGTGTAGACCATCGTCCGCATCAGCTGATGGGGAACCAGCCGCGCCAGATGCGTGGCCGCACCGAGCGCCCCGCGATCCACCTCCGGCAAGCCGAACGTGGCGTCGTCGGCGGCCACCACCAGATCAGCGTTGCCGGCCAGGCCGACCCCGCCCCCCAGACAGAACCCCTGCACGGCCACGATCACCGGAACCGGACAGTCGTAGACCGCCGCGAACGCCGCCGCGCACCCCCGATTCGCCGCGAGCAGCGCCTCATGCCCCGCCGTCCGCTGCATCTCCTTGATGTCCACACCGGCACAGAAACCGCGCCCCTCGGCGGCCAGCACGATCACCCGCGTCCCCGGATCGACACCGGCCGCGGTGACCGCATCGGCCAGGGCATGCCAGCCCGCCGCCGGAATCGCGTTGACCGGCGGATACTCCACGACCACCTCGGCGACCGCGCCGCGGTGCAGCTCAATCCCCACGACCGTGAGGCTAACCTAGCGCTTGCTTGGGTGGCTAGCATCGATCGTCATGGACCCCCTCGACTTCACCGGCCGCGCCGTGGTGGTCACCGGCGGCACCCGCGGCATCGGAGCCGCCATAGCGGCCGCCTTCCACGCCGCCGGAGCCGACGTCCTGATCTGCGGCCGCACCCCACCCGCCCAGCCCTCACCCGCCCAGCCCTCACCCGCCCAGCCCTCACCCGCCCAGCCCCCGCCCGGCCCGCACGCGCCGACGCCCGCCGCTGCTACCTCGTCTTCCGCGGCGTCGCCTCCTCAGTCCGCCTTGCCTGTCGTGCCGCCACCGGGTTCGGCTGCGGGACTGCCTTCGATTGAGTTCTTTCAGGCGGACGTGCGGGATCCGGCCCAGGTCGTGGCGCTGATCGGCGCGGCGCACGATCGATTCGGGCGTCTGGACGTGGTGATCAACAATGCTGGCGGCAGTCCCCAGGTCCCGGCTGCCACCGCGTCGCCCCGCCTGCACGCGAAGATCATCGAGCTGAACCTGATCGCTCCGCTGCACGTCGCGCAGGCCGCCAACGCTGTCATGCGCGAGCAGGACTCCGGCGGCGTCATCCTCATGATCGGCAGCGTGAGCGGCACTCGGCCCTCGCCCGGAACCGCCGCCTACGGCGCGGCCAAGGCCGGTCTCCATCACCTCGCGACCAGCCTCGCCGCTGAATGGGCGCCGAAGGTCCGGGTCAACAGCCTGGTGGTCGGCCCGGTCGAGGCGACGTCGACCCTGCCCGCCGGCCCGGTCGAGGCGATGCCGACCCTGCCCGCCGGTCCGGCCGTGAAGGCGGCGGCCGGCTCGGCCGGAAAGACGATGGCTGCGGGCCGGGTCAGGATGCCGGCGACCGCTTCGGCGGGGATGCCGGGCAGCGCGGACGGGGATCTGGCGGCGGGGCCGGGCGAAAGGCGGGTCGCGGGTGAGGGCGGTCCGGCGTCGACGGTGGCACGGACCGTGCCGATGGGGCGGGGCGCCACCGCCGCCGAGGTGGCGAGCGCCTGCCTGCTGCTCGCCTCGCCGCTGGCCGGCTACATCAGCGGCGCCTCGCTGGCGGTGCACGGTGGTGGTGAGTGGCCGGCGTATCTGGCGGACGTCCGGGACACGGCGTACCGTGCCCAGAAGTAGAACATGTTTCAATTCGGGTGTGCGGAGGCGGGCATGGTGCTGTCGATCAAGGCCAAACGCGACGAGGTCGGCCTGGCCGGCGGGGAACTGCTGATCGACGGGGGCTGGCGTCCCGCCGCCGACGGGCGGACCTGGACGCACCTCCATCCGGCCACCGCCGAGGAGGTCGGCACGTTCGCCGTCGCCGGCGCGACCGATGTGGACGCCGCGGTGCGCAGTGCCCGCACCGCGTTCGACGAGGGCCCGTGGCCCCGTACCCGGGCAAAGGAACGTATCCGGGTCCTGCGCCGGATCGCCGACGCCGTCCGGGAACACGCCGTCGAACTGCAGGCCCTGGTCGCGCTGGACAACGGGGTTCCGGTCAGTTTCGGCGAGACCTACGCGATGTCGGTCGAGTGCGTCGCCGACGTCTTCGAGCACCATGCGGGCTGGGTCGACAAGCTGGCCGGTGAGACGCTGCCCGGTTACCAGGGCGGCGACCATCTCGTGATGACGCTGCGTGAGCCGGTCGGTGTGGTCGCCGCCGTCATCCCCTGGAACGGCCCGCTGCTGCTGGCCGCGCAGAAGCTCGCCCCGGCCCTGGCCGCGGGCTGCACCGTGGTGCTCAAGCCGTCCGAGTTCGCCACGTTCTCCGCGCTGCGCCTAGTCCGGATCGTCGAGGAGGCCGGCCTGCCGCCGGGGGTGCTGAACGTGGTCACCGGCCCCGGTGAACCGACCGGCGACGCCCTGATCAACCACCCCCTGGTCGACAAGATCAGCTTCACGGGCAGCCGTACCGTAGGGAAAAAGGTTCTGGCCGCCGCCGCGAACGGGATCAAGCGCACCAGTCTCGAGCTCGGCGGGAAAAGCCCGTCGCTGGTCTTCCCGGACGCCGATGTCTACGCGGCGGCCGCCACCACGATGGGCACCGTGACCATGGGCCTTTCCGGTCAGGCCTGCGTGGCGCACACCCGGGCCCTGGTGCACCGCGACGTCTACGACGAGTTCCTGGCGATCGCCGAGGCGATGGCCGCGCTGGTCACCTACGGCGACCCGTTCCACCCGGAGACCACCGCGTCCCCGCTGATCAACGAGCGCCAGCTGAACCGTGTGCTCGGCTACATCGAGAGCGGCCGCACCGAGGGGGCCCGCCTGGTGACCGGCGGCGGCCGTCCCGACGGCGAGCTGGCGGCCGGCAACTTCGTGCAGCCCACGCTCTTCGCCGACGTCTCGAACGACGCGACGATCGCCCGCGAGGAGATCTTCGGACCGGTGCTGGCGGTGGTGCCGTTCACCGAGGAGGAGGAGGCTCTGCGGCTGGCCAACGACACCACGTACGGCCTGGCCGCCACCGTCTGGACCGGTGACGTGAAGCGGGCGTTCCGCCTGACCAAGGCGCTGCGCGCCGGAACCGTGGGCGTGAACGGCTACCAGCTCGAACCGCACGTGGCGTTCGGCGGCTACGGCCAGTCCGGCCTCAACCGCGAGGGCGGCCGTACGTCGATCGAGGCCTACACCGAGCTCAAGACCGTCCTGATCCCCACCACCGAGGAAATGATGTAAACCCCGGCCGCCGGCCGCCGATGGAGATTGCTGATCGGCGGCCGTTCACGATATCGTCTCTTTCCTAGACGGTTGCCGTCTAGGAAAGGGGTTCGGGATGAACGTGCAGCAGGCCGCCTGGCGGGCCAAGGAGTTGCCGCCGGTGGAGAAGCTGGCCGGGGGACTGGTGTCGGTCCCGGTGCCGATCCCGGACAACCCGCTGCGTTACACGCTGTGCTACCTGGTCCCCGGCGGCGACGGCCTCGTCGTGGTCGACCCCGGCTGGGACAGCGACGCCGGCTGGGACGCCCTCACCACCGGGCTCGCCCAGGCAGGCGCCACGGCCGCCGACGTGACCGGCGTGGTGCTCACCCACGTGCACCCCGACCACCACGGACTCACCACACGGCTGAAGGCCGCCTCGGGAGCCTGGGTGGCCATGCACCCCGCCGAGCAGGCGACGATGGTGCGTGACCTGGACACCGAGCCGGGCATCGCGCTGACCGGCTGGCTGCGCGACCTGCACGTCCCGGAGGCGGAGATCGCCGGCCTGCTGGGCCGCTGGGGCAAGGCGGTCGACCTGCACTTCGCACCGCTCGCCGATGCGGACGTCATGCTCGAGGACGGCGACTTCGTGCCTCTGGCCGGCCGGCGGCTACGAGCCATCTGGACGCCGGGTCACACGCCGGGCCACCTGTGCCTGTTCGACGCGGACGCGCAGGTGCTGCTCACCGGCGACCACGTGCTGCCGCGGATCAGCCCCAACATCGGCCTGCAGCTCAGCGGCGGCGACCCGCTCGGTCGCTACCTGGAGTCGCTGGAGAAGGTCGCGGCCTACGACGCGTGCGAGGCGCTGCCCGGCCACGAGTACCGGTTCTCAGGTATCGCCGCGCGGGCCGCCGAACTGGACGGCCACCACCGCGAGCGGTGCCGGGAGATCCTGGCGACCGTCGACCGGCTGGGCGCGCCCACGATCTGGCAGGTGGCGTCCGAGCTGACCTGGTCACGGCCATGGGACCAGATCGGGCCGATGCTGGTCGGCGCGGTCGCCGAGACCGCCGCGCACGTGGAACTGCTGGTCCGATCGGGCGAACTCGTCCGTGACGCCGAGCGGCTCCGGGTGGGTGCCCTATTCGGCCTTGGCCACTGACGCCAGGACGAAATCGACGAGCTCCTCGGCGTACCGGTCGGCACCCGCCGCGACCTTGGCCCGTGACCGGGCCGGGGTGGTCAGCGCGTGGTTGAGCGCGCCACCGCTGATCGTGTTCAGCAGCAGGGTCACGCTGATGTCGCCGCCGAGCTGCCCCCGGTCGATGCCGCGGTGCACGATCGCCCGTGCGGCCGCCGCCTGCGACTGCAGGAACCGGTCGAGGTGCTCCTGACCGGCAGGGATGCTCTCCGCCTCGAGCATCAGCCGCAGCACCGCGCCCCCGGACTCGTCGAGGAAGGCGTGCAGCACCTGCCGGGCCATCGCCACGAGGTCGTCGCGCAGCGAGCCGGTGTCGATGTCGCGCACCCCCGACAGCCGGGACGCGAACACCCCCACGAGCAGCGCCTCCTTGTTGGGCCAGCGCAGATAGATCGAGGCCTTGCCGACACCGGCCCGGCGGGCCACCGCGTCGACCGAGAACCGGGCCCATCCCTCGGCGCCGAACACCTCGGCCGCGGCCCGGGTGATCCGCTCGTCGACCTCGGGGTCGCGGGGCCGACCCAGGGCGGAACCGGCTGTCATGTTCACTCCCGAGGGGCCCGGACTGCGTCGACGATCGCTCAGTTTAGGCGAGCAGCTTGCGATGATCCCAGCTCGCGATCCGGATCGGGTCGATGAGATACGCGGTCCTCTTCCGGGCGGCGTGCGTGACGTACGCGTCGAGGGCGTCAGCCGGCATGTCCGGCATCCGGCCGGCGATCATCCGGCCGATCCCGGTGACCCCGGGCAGGTCCTCGATCACGGTCACCGTGCCGCCGATCTGCACGCCGCGCAGCTCGAAGTACTCCTCACCGTCCTCGACGAGGCACGTCAGCCGCGGGTCGCGGGCCAGGTTGCGGGCCTTCTGCGAGGCACGGTAGGTCCAGAACGCGATCCGGCCTCCGGCCGACGCGAAGAACATGGTCACCAGATGCGGCGTGCCATCCGGGTTGATGGTGGCGATCTGGGCCTTCCTGGCGTACGCCAGAAGCGCGCCGATCTCGTCGGACGTCATCGACACCGCGTCGCGCTGTTTCACGTCTGACCCTCCCTCTCCTCCCGCAGTCCCACTCCCCGTGCACCCCCGTTCCCCCGCCGCCCGCCGCTCGCCGCTCGCCTCTCCCATCGGGCGATCTTGCGAGGTTTTGCCGTGTGGGCGACCAAAAGGCCACGAGGTCGAATCATTCGTTGAAAGTGGACGTGGCAAGCGGGAGAGTTGCCTCGCAGAGATAGCCGGAGGTGGGTGGTGAATCGATGAACACGGTGCTCAGGGCGGCGTCCAGTTCGGCGGCGGTCCACTGGCCGGTCGTCGCGTGGAACGTCGCGCGGACGGTCGGCGGTCCCAGAAGGGCCACCACGCCGCCGTGGACCACGAAGACCTCGCCGGTGATCCGGTCGCCGGCCGGGCCGGCCAGGTGCACGACCAGGGGCGCGACGCGCTCCGGCGCCATCGGGTCGTCTCCGCCGGGCGCGGGGCCCATCAGGTCGCCGGTCATCGCGGTGCGTGCGCGAGGGCAGATCGCGTTCGCCCGTACCCCATGGTTGAAGCAACCCCGAGCCGTGGCGAGGGTGAGTGCGACGATCCCGCCCTTGGCCGCCGCGTAGTTGGGCTGTCCGGCGGAGCCGAGTAGGTAGGCCTCGGAGGAGGTGTTCACGATCCGTGCGTAGGCGGGCCGGCCTTCCGACTTGCTGAGCCCGCGCCAGTACGCGGTGGCGAACCGTGTGGTCACGAAGTGCCCGCGCAGGTGGACCCGGATCACCGTGTCCCACTCCTGTTCGGACATCGAGAAGACCATCCGGTCGCGCAGCACGCCCGCGTTGTTGACCAGCACGTGCAGCCCGCCGAACGTGTCGACGGCCGTCGTGACCAGGGCTTCGCCGGTCGCCCAGTCGGCGACGTCGCCGGGGCGGGCGACCGCCTCGCCACCGGCAGCGCGGATCTCCTCGACGATGCGGTCGAGTCCGTCGGTGGGGAGGTCGTTGAGGACGAGCCGCGCGCCGGCCGCGGCCAGGGCCCGTGCCTCCGCCGCCCCGAGTCCCTGCCCGGCACCGGTGACGATGGCGACGCGCCCGTCCAGCGACCGGTCGGCACGTGGAGTGGCGGCCATTTCGCTGGGCATGATCAGTACCCCGGGCCGCTGAGCAGGCCGCCGTCGGCGAGGAACTCGGCGCCGGTGGTGTACGACGACTCGTCGGAGGCCAGGAACGCGACCAGCCGGGAGATCTCCACGGGCTCGGCGAACCGGGCGATCGGCAGGCCCTTGAGGAAACCGCTCCCGTCCACGCCGGTCATGGTCTGCGCGGCGGCCAGCGCCATCGACGTCATCACGCCGCCCGGGTGCACCGAGTTCACCCGGATGCCGAGCGGCCCGAGCTCCTGCGCGGCGGACCTGGTCAGGCCGCGGACGCCGAACTTGCTGGCACTGTAGGCGGACAGTCCCGACGCCCCGGCGAACCCCTCGATCGACGAGATGTTCACGATCGAGCCACCCCCGGCGGCGGCCATCGCCGGGACGACCGCGCGGATCCCGAGCCACGTACCGACCAGGTTCACCTCGATGACCTGCCGGAACTCGCCCGGGTCCATCTCGGCGACCGGCGCGTGCCGCAGGATGCCCGCGTTGTTGACCAGCACGTCGACCCGCCCGAACGCGTCGAGTGTGGCCCGCACGGCGGCCGCCCACTGATCGGCATCGGTCACGTCGTGATGCACGTACCGGCAGCTGTCCGCACCGATCCCGTCGGCGACCCTCTGCCCCTTCTCGTCGAGCACGTCGCCGATCACGACGCGTGCCCCCTCGGCGGCGAAGTGCCGGGCGTGGGCCTTGCCCATGCCGCGAGCCCCACCGGTGATCAGTGCAACCTTGCCGTCCAGCCGCCCCATCCGCGTCCTCCGGTCCCGGTCCTCCAGCTGTGCCGTACCGCTGTCTCAACGCGCCCGAGACAGCGGTGAGACACAGCCGGATCTTCACGGCTGTGCCGTACCGCTGCCTCAGCGCGCCGAGACGGCGGTGAGGCACAGCCGGGCGCTAACCAAGCGCTTGCTTGGGAGGCTACGCCCGGATGCCGTCGAACAGAAGGCGGAGAAGTCCGTCGATGATCTGCTCGGTGCTCCACGTCGCCGACGAGCGCCACGACGTCGGCAGCCAGAGGATGTCGCGCAGCAGCCGGTAGGTGAGCCGGGTGTCCAGGTCGGCCCGGAACTGCCCGGTCTGCTTCCCGCGCTCCAGCTGCTCGATCCAGGTCTGCTCGATCTCCTTCATGGCGGTACGCAGGTACGCGAACCGCGGTTGCCCGCTGAAGTAGTTCCAGTCGTTCTGCAGCATCGTCAGCGCGGCACGGTGGCGGCTCAGGTTGGCGGTGCTCGACCGTACGATCTGCTCGATCGCCGTCCGCGGATCGGCCGTGTCGCGGACCGCCTCCCGGTATCCGGCCAGCACGTCCTCCAGAAAGGCGCTGAGGATCTCGTCGCCGATCGACTCCTTGGAGTCGAAGTGGTGGTACAGGCTGCCGGAGAGGATGCCGGCCGCGTCGGCGATCTCGCGGACCGTCGTCGCCCGGAACCCCTTCTCGGCGAAGAGGTCCCCGGCCAGCTGGACGAGATGGGCGCGCCGCTCGGACGGGCTCTTGGATTGCGTCACCGGCCGATTATCGCCCTTGACCGAACGCTTGCTTGGTATCAGGCTCGTCGATAGCGTAGAACGCGTTCTAATTTCGAGGGGGTACCGGGATGCGCGCGGCGGTGCTGCACACGATCGGGGACGAGAAACTCGACCTGCGTGACGACGTGACGGTCCTCGGCCCCGGGCCGGGGGAGGTGCGCCTGCGGGTCCGCGCCGCCGGTGTCTGCCACTCCGACCTGTCCGCCCTCCACGGGGGCCTGCCGCAGCCGCTGCCCGCGGTCCTCGGCCACGAGGCGGCCGGTGACGTGATCGAGGTCGGCGACGGCGTCGAGGACCTGCTGCCCGGCGACCGGGTCGCGATCAACTGGCTGCCCGCCTGCGGCGTCTGCACCCACTGCCGGCGCGGCGAGCAGCACCTGTGCATGACACACGTGATGGCCGGCTATGTGATCCCCCGGTTCGCCTCCGGTGACCTGCAGATCTTCGGGATGGCCGGGTGCGGCTCGTTCGCCGAGGAGATGGTGGTGCCCCGGGCCGGCGCCGTGAAGATCGACGACGACGTGCCGTACGAGGTGGCCGCGCTGGTCGGCTGTGGCGTCACCACCGGCGTCGGCGCGGTGATCAACACGGCTCAGGTGCGGCCCGGCGACACCGTCGTCGTGATCGGCTGCGGCGGGGTCGGGATCGCCGCCATCCAGGGCGCCCGGCTGGCCGGTGCCGCCGTGATCATGGCGGTCGACACGGTGCCCGCGCGGCACGAGGCGGCCCGGCGGTTCGGCGCCACCCACACGGCCGGCCCGGACGACCTGAGCGACCTGCAGATGGAGGTCGTGCCGGAGGGCTTCGATCATGCTTTCGACGTCGTGGCCGTACCCCAGACGCTCCGGACCGCCTGGGCGGCCTGCCGTCGCGGCGGCACCGTCGTCGTGGTCGGCGCCGGCCGCGCCGAGGACCAGGTCGAGTTCAGCCCGTTCGAGCTGCTCTTCGAGGGCAAACGGATCATCCCGTCGCTCTACGGCTCGGCCGACCCGCACCGCGACTTCCCCCGCCTGCTCGCGCTGTGGCGGGCCGGGCGACTCGACATCGAGGGCATGATCAGCCGGCGCCTGCGGCTCGACCAGGCCGGCGACGCGCTGGCCGCGCTCGGCAGCGGTGACGTCATCCGCCAAGTCATCGTCCACGACTGATCATGCGACTCGGGATCCAGCTGGGTTACAGCGGCGACGACTTCGCCTCCGAGGCCGACGAGGCCGTCGAGTTCGAGGAGGCCGGCGCGGACCTCGTGGTGGTGCCGGAGGCGTACAGCTTCGACGCCGTCAGCCGTCTGGGTTACCTCGCCGCCCGTACGCGGACGATGGATCTGGCGTCGGGTGTGATGCAGCTCTACACTCGCACTCCAACGCTGACCGCGATGACCGCCGCCGGACTCGACCACGTGTCCGGCGGCCGGTTCAACCTGGGCCTCGGCGCGTCCGGCCCGCAGGTCATCGAAGGCTTCCACGGCGTCCGTTACGACGCCCCGGTCGCACGCACCCGCGAGATCGTCGAGATCTGCCGCCGCGTCTGGCGCCGCGAGACCCTCACCTTCGAGGGTGCCCACTACCGCATCCCGCTGCCCGGCGACTACGCCAAACCTTTGAAGATCATCAATCATCCGGTACGGCCACGCGTGCCGATCCTGCTCGCCGCCATGGGCCCGCGCAACGTGGCCCTGGCCGCCGAGATCGCCGAGGGCTGGCAGGCGCTATGGCTCGACCCGCGTTCCGCCGAGCGGGTCTTCGGCGACGCGCTCGCCGACGGCAGGTCACGGCGCGACCCCGCCCTGGGCCCACTGGACATCAGCGTGCCCGTACCCTTCGCCCTCGGCGATCCGGACCCCGCCCTGCTCATCCGCCACCGCGCCCAGCTCGCGCTCTACCTCGGCGGCATGGGCGCCCGCGGCCGCAACTTCTCCAACGACCTGGTCCGCCGTTACGGATACGCCGACGAGGCGAAACGCGTCCAGGACCTCTACCTGTCCGGCCGCCGCGCCGAGGCCGTCGCCGCGGTCCCCGACGACCTGGTCACCGCGACCTCGCTCGTGGGCCGCCCCGACGACGTGCGCCGCGGCCTCGACGCCCTGGCCGCCGCCGGCGTCACCACCCTGCTGGCTTCCCCGCTCGCCACCACCCGCGCCGAACGCGTCAAAGACATCGCCGAACTTCACCGTCTTCTGCCCGGCAGAGCCTGAACCAGGTCAAGACCATCGGCGTAGACCCCTGTGAGGAAGGGGGTCTCCAGTGGAACCGTTGCTCGACGTCGATGTCGCCGGCCTGAACGCGGCCGGTGCCGAGGTCCGCGCGGCCGGCGCGGACCTGGGTGCCGCCACCGCCGCGGCCGACGGCCGCCTGGCACCCGCAGGTCACTCCGGTTCGGCCGCCGCCACGGCCGCCCGCGCCGCGGCCACCGGCTGGATGAGCGAACTGCGCCGCCTCACCACCGACCTCAACGACTTCGGCGCCACCCTGACCGCCGCGGCGCGGCAGATCACGGTCACCGACCGGGCCGGCGCCGACGACCTGCGGCAGGTGCCCCGATGAGCGAACTGACCCTGCCGCTGCTGCTCGCCACCGACGTCAGCTCCTGGCACACCGCGGCCGACACCTGGCAGCAACTCTCGCAGCGCATCGACGACGCCGCCGAGCGCCTCATCCGCGGCACCCGCGACCTGGCCCACGTGTGGTCGTCGGGTGCCGGCGCCACCGCGGCCCACGGCCGGGCCGACCGCCTGCGGTCCGAGGTCAGCAACAGCTACAACCCGGCGAGGCGCGTCTTCGACGCGATGGACCGGCACGCGTACGGCATGGACGCGCTCCGCCGCCAGGCCGAGGAGATCCTGGCCGCGGCCCGGCAGGCCGGCTACACCGTCGACACCGCGACCCTCGACATCACCGCGCCCGCGTCGTACTACCAGGGCGGCAACCTGGACCGCACCGGCCGGGCGATCGGCATGCTCGGCGGGGACCTGCGCTCCGTGCTGGAACAGGCCCGCGCCCTCGACGACTCCACCGCCAACGCGATCAACGTCAACGTGCCCACCACCGGAACCGCGTTCGGCACCAACCGCCTGCAGCCGGTGACCGCTGACGACCTGCGGGAGCAGGCCGGCCGTACACCCGCCGAGGTCAACGCCTGGTGGTCGGTGCTCACCCCCGAGCAGCAGGAACAGGCCATCCGCGACTTCCCGGACCTGGTCGGCTGGCTCGACGGCGTCCCCGCCACCGACCGCGACCTGGCCAACCGCGCGATCCTCGACCGCGAGACGGCGGCGCTGACCGGACGGCTCGGTGAGATCGACAGCCGCCTGGCCTACCTGCAGAGCATGTTCGACCAGGGCCGCATCTACGAGGTCTACCCGACCGAGATCGACCCCCGCAGCGCCATGGACCGCGAGATGCTGAACCTCGGCGCCGAACGCGGACCGCTGGCCGGCAAGATCGAGGGCCTCGGCGCGATCAGTGACCGGCTCGCGGTCTCGCAGCCGCCGGCGTTCCTGCTCGGCCTCTCCACGGCCGACGACGGCCGCGCCATCGTCTCGGTCAACAACCCGGACACCGCGAACAACGTCCTCACATACGTCCCCGGCACCACCGCCGACCTCGCCGGCGCCCGCGGCGACATCGACCGCGCCGACAAGATGGAGGGCGACGCGCGCCAGGCTGACCCGGATGCCGCGACCGCGTCGATCTACTGGCTCGGATACGACGCTCCGGACCTGATTCCGAACGCCGCGTCCAGCGAATACGCCGAGAAGGGCGCTGTCGACCTCACGGACTTCCAAAGTGGGCTCCGCGCGACCCACGAGGGTGACGTACCGTCGCGTAACACCGTGCTCGGGCACAGTTACGGCAGCACGGTCATGGGGCATTCCGCGATGCAGCCGGGATTCCAGGCCGACGCGGCTATCTTCGTCGGTTCACCCGGCGTGGACGTCAATCACGTTTCCCAACTACCCGGCCTGCCGCGTGACGGGATCTACGCGACCAGGGCCGAGAACGACGCGATCAAGTGGATTCCGGACCTGGACGTCGCACACGGCAACGATCCGGTCCGATCCGACTTCGGCGCGTGGGTCTTCCCCAGCGATCCCGGCGACCCTGTTCGCCAGGACCACACCCATTCCGCCTACTGGAACGAGCGCAACATCGCTCGTGACAACTTCGCCAAGATCATTACCGGACGACTGTAGCGAGGAATACGACGTGGGACCGAGAAAGTCGAAGAGCGTTCTAGGACTCGTGGCCGCCCTGATGATGGTCGCTGCCTGCACAGGAGGGAACGAGGCCATGCAGCCCACCGAAACGTCGGCGGAGGCCGTGAAGCGTGTCGAGGCGCTCGTGCAGGAGGCCTTCGCGCAACTGCCTGCCGGAGCGACGCTGAAGTTCAGCGACGGCAGCGACCACGGTTCGTGCGACGACGCCGAGAGCGGTCTTCCCCGGGGGCGCGTCTTCGTCGAGAAGCGGTACAACGTGGTGCCCCGCGCCGGCGGCGGGTGGCCCGAGGAGCAGGCTATTCCGGCGCTGGTCGCTTTCTGGGAGAAGCAGGGTTATCGCGTCTACGACGACGGCCGTGACCGGCGCGACCCGAAGTTCGTCGTCGACACTCCGGACGGCTACGCCGTGATCGTCCACGGCTACGACCGCGGCGACCACTACGACTTCACCCTCAGCGGCAGTTCGCCGTGTGTCTGGGAGAACGGCACACCCGAGCCTTAGCCGGGGCCGCGGGTGGGGCGTCCGTCCATATAGTGGGGACCGTGTCCCACGGTCTGACCTATCTCGATGCCGTCAAGCTTCTCGGCGGCTCCGGGCCGCTGATGAAGGCCGCCGACAACCTGCTGGGTGGCGCACTCTCCATCGCCACGGCCGGTGGCAGCGAGGCCGCCATCAGCCTCTTCGACGCCAAGACCGAGGCGATCCGGCTCGGGCACGTGGTCGCTGAGAAGATCACCGATGTCGTACGCGGACAGGCGCGCTTCAACCGCAGCGAGCGCCTGCAGGCCGCGCATGGTGTCCTGGTCGTCTCGTCGTTCTTCGCCGCGCTGGACGACTGCCTGCAGAACGCCGGTCTGGCGTCCCCCGGTTTCTCCCGCGACGACCAGCTGCTGCTCGTGGCGGCGGCCCGGACCGAGGGTTCCTGGCAGGCCCGCCTGCTGAACGCGGAGATCCCGGCGCCGGACCCGGACCTGGGCCGGGACCGGCTGCTGACCGCGGTCGACGGCTGGTGCCGGACGCTGGCCCGCCACCTCAGCCGCCACCTGCGCGGTCTCGCGGTCTGGGAGACGTCCGGTCCGGGCACCCGTGAAGCGGTCGACCGTCTCCTGGAGGAGGCGCTGCCCGATCTGGCCGTGGCCCGCTACGAGGAGACCGCCCGTACGTTGTCGGCCGAGGTGCCCGAGTTCGCGATCTGGCTGTCCGAGCTGGAGTCCCGGGCGGTGTCGCGGGGCCTCGAGGCGCTGGAGGCCGCCCTGGCCCGGATCACCTCCGACGACGTGCCGGCCCGGCGCCGCGCCGGTCTGGCCGCCGTCTACCGTGCCGCGCTCGACGAGCCGGTCCTCGGCGGCGACAGCCTCCGGGCCGGCGGTGGCGACAGCGGCGCGGACGGGTTCGGTGGGCTGACGATGCCCAGCCTGGGGACGGCCTACCTGGATCCGCGGTTCCGGGTGCGGGCCGCGAACCGGGGCGCCCGGCCCGCGGACGAGGACTGGTGGCGCGGGTGCGACGTCCGTGACGACTTCGACCGGTTCCTGGCCACCTACCTGACGACCCCGCAGTCGGCGTGGGCGCCGATGCTGCTGCTCGGGCAGCCGGGCGCCGGCAAGTCGTCGCTGACCAGGGTGCTCGCCGCCCGCCTGCCGCCCGCCGACTACCTGGTGGTGCGGGTGGTGCTGCGGGAGGTCCGGGCCGAGGCGGAGATCCTGGACCAGATCGAGCAGGCGCTGCGGGACGCGCTCGGCGAGACGGTGGCCTGGGCCGATCTGGCCCGTGACGCCGGTGCGGCGATGCCGGTCGTGCTGCTGGACGGTTTCGACGAGTTGCTGCAGGCGACCGGTGTGCACCAGTCCGACTATCTGCAGAGGGTGGCGGCGTTCCAGCAGCGTGAGGCGCTGCTCGGCCGTCCGGCGGCGGTGGTGGTGACCAGCCGGGTGGCGGTCGCGGACCGGGCCCGGCTGCCCGTCGGCAGCCTCGCGGTGCGGCTGGACGCGTTCGACGAGCCACAGGTCGGGCGGTGGCTGGCGACCTGGAACGCCGCGAATTCCGGGTTCTGGGCGTCGACGGGGCGCCGGCCGCTGCAGCGTGACGTGGTCCTGCGCTTCCCGGAGCTGGCCGGCCAGCCGTTGCTGCTGCTGATGCTGGCCCTGCACGACGCGACCGCGAACGCTCTGCAGGACGCCGACGAGATCGGCGCCGGGCAGCTCTACGAGCGGCTGCTGACCGATTTCGCCGAGCGGGAGGTCCGGCGGCTCCACGACGGCGGCCCGGAGGAGGATCTGCCCGAACTGGTCGAGGAGGAGCTGCTGCGGCTGTCGGTGGTCGCGTTCGCTATGTTCCACCGGCTGCGGCTCTGGGTGACCACCGCCGAACTCGATGCCGACCTGGCCGGACTGGATCTGGCGGCGGGTCGACCGCGGCCGGCCGACGGGTTCCGCGGTGCGCTGTCCGCGGGCCAGGAGACGGTCGGCCGGTTCTTCTTCATCCAGCGCGCGCAGGCCCTCCAGGACGATCAGACCTTGCAGACGTACGAGTTCCTGCATGCCACCTTCGGCGAGTATCTGGTGGCCCGACTGGTCGTGCGGGCGGTCCGGGAGGCGGCCGCCGTGTCGCGGGCCCGGTCGGTGCGGATGGGCCGCCGCGACGAGGACGACCTGCTCCAGTCACTGCTCGGGTACACACCGCTGTGCACCCGCAACACCGTCATGCCGTTCGTCGCCGAGCTGCTGGCCGCCCCGGATCGCGGAGAACTGGGGGACTGGGCGATCGACCGGCTGCGGACGGCGGTGACCCGGCCGGCGTGGACCTCGCGGCGGTACCAGCCGATCGACAAGCGGGTCGATCACTGGATGGCCACCTACTCGTTCAACCTGCTGCTGATCGCGCTGGCCTGTGACGTGCCGGTCCGTGCCTCGGAACTCTTCCGGTACGCCGAAGACCCGGCCCACTGGCTGCGGTCGACCGCCCTGCAGTGGCGGGCCGCCCTGCCGAGCGGCTTGTACCTGGAGTTTCTCGGATCGGTGCTGATCGAGCGGGCCTGGGCCGAGGACGGCCGCCGCGACCTCATCCTGACGGGCGGCGTACGTACCGCGATCGTCAATCTTGATCCTCTGTGGTCGATGGAGGCGTTCCCGCGGGCCCACGCCGAGTCCTCCCGTCGCAAGTACTGGAGTTTCGTCGACTTCCCGGTCGGCGAGGCGTTCGCCTCGATGGACCTGACCGGCGCGTTCAGTGACGACGTGATCCGGCACGCGGCCGAGCCGGCGGCCAGGCTGCTGTCGACATCGGCGTTGCTGACCTTCGTCGAGCATGAGCCGGGGGATGTCGAGTCGGTGGCGCACAGCCTGGTTCAGCTGGCGCTGGCGTCCCGTCTCGGCTGTTCCGGTCAGGAGCTCGACGACGTCTACGACCGGGCGGTTCGGGCGATGCGGCGGCGGGAGGGGGATCGGGAAGCGCTGCCGCTCGACGCCAGCTGGCTCGAGTTCCTGCTGCGATCCCTGCTCGACGACGCGAAACGCCTCCCGCCGGGGTCGGTTCTCGGGCTCGCGCGGAGTCTGCTCGGCGAGGTCTCGGGCCATCCCGAGTTGCTGCCGCTGCTGCTGGAGTGCCTGGCCGTGGGCGAGGCGAACAAGGCGGTCAAGGAGGATCATGTCGATCCCGAGCTGAGGCGGGGGATCGACATGATCCTCGCCCTGTACGGCGAGGACATGTCGGTCGACAGCTGTCTGCGGCTGTTGGAGGCGATGCCGCCGGAACCGTCGCGAGGCGTCGCGTTGATCCTGGAGAAGGTGGATCGCGTCCTGCGGCAGGATTTCGTGGTGCGCCATCTGGAGACCGAGCGCGAGCTCGCCGCCCGAATCCGCGCCGCCCGTGCCCGTTTCGACCCGCCGCCCGGCTGACTCGTGGCGGCGCCCTCCCCCGCGAGTGACGAGGAGCGGGGGAGGGCGCCGGTGGGGACGGGTTCCTACACGCTGATGCGGCCGGCACCCGCGTTCGCGGTGACGATCGACTTCACGCTGGCGGCAGCGTCCGCCGTGTAGGAGTACGGGATCGACGCGACCGAGCCGCCGGTCTGGCCGCTGCCCGAGTTCACGAGCAGGTTGTTGCGGGCCACGAGGGTGCCCGCGTCGGACGAGCCCTCACCGAGGTGGAACGGGTCGTCGACGTTCTCGAACGAGTTCGCCTCGACGAGGACGCCGGCGCCCTCGGTGCTGGCTACGCCGTACCCGGAATTGTTGTTGTAGTAGTTGTTGTAGACGTGCACGGGGTTGCCGAACCGGACCCGCGGGTGCCGCTGCGTCGACGAGTCGAACCAGTTGTGGTGGTACGTGACCCGCAGGTGGCCGACGTCCTGACTCGCGTTGCTGTCGCTGTGCCCGAGCAGCATCGACTTGTCGTGATTGAATACCCGGTTCCACGAGACGGTGATGTAATCGGAACCGCGTTTGATGTCGACGGCACCGTCGTATCCGTTACTGAAACTGTTGTGGTCGATCCAGATGTTGGTCGCCGATTCCTGCACGTTGATGGCGTCGTCGTTCCAGTTCCGGAAGGACAGATTGCGGATGATGACGTTGCGGTCGCCGTTGATGTTCAATCCGCAGCCGACGATCGCGGCGCCCGAGTTCCCGATGATCGTCTTGTTGCTTCGCACTCGAAGCATGCCGGAACAGTTGATCGTGCCGGACACCCGGATGTTCGCCGCCGAGGTGGAGGCGAGCGCCGTGGTGAGCGCGGACGCGCTGGTCACCGTGGTGGTTGCGGCGCTGCCGCCGCCGCTGGTGCCACCGTTCACGGTGGCCCACCCGACGAGATCGGTGGGCGCGGCGGCGGCCGGCGAGGGTACGGCGAGGACGGCTCCGACGAGGGCGAGGGGAACGGCGCCCTGCATGAGCCGATGAATTCGGCCAGGCATTTTTTGCTCCTTTTCAGGTAGCGCGAATCCGTGACCAGGACGTGTTCGTGTGTGGTGGACGTCGGGGATCGTCCACGCCTTGAATCACGGATTCCTATGGGGGGATCGGGGAGCGCTCCTGAGCCCCAGAAAAACACAGCCTGCGGTGGTTGTGAAGAGATATCCGTTTGCAGGTTTTTTGCAACAACAGTGGGGATCGGTGCCGGGGCGTACCGATAGCGGCTGTTCTCAGGCGACCGTGACGGTCACCGTGACCTGCCCGAATCCACGTTTGCGGTCGGCCTTCGGGATGGCCTGCCGGACCGTCCCGGTGGCTCCCCGGAGGGTGTCCAGGATCGACTGGGCGGACCGGCTGCCCGGCGGCAGGTACTTGTCGTAGATCGTGTTGAGGCAGTCGGCGGTGAACGAGGCGACGGTCGGGCCCGTGGTGCGGGCGGAGGACAGGACGTCCTGGTCGGCCCCGGCGATCGTGTCGGTGCGCTTGAGCACGCAGGAGCCGAACGCGAAGACGTCGGCGACGGCCCGCCCGGACCCGGTGAGACCGGCGGCGCTCAGCAGACTCTGCACCGCCGGATCGGTCAGGTCACCGGCGGCGAGTCCCGGACGGGCGGCCGCGCCGTGCTCGGTGTAGGCCTGCAGCAGCGCCTCGGCCGCGTCGGGCCGCAGCGCCCGGCTGCCCGGCAGCAGCAGGTCCAGCTGGCGGAGCCCGGCGTCGAGGGCGATCACCGACCAGTCGAGATGACCGGTGAGCCGGATCGGGCCGGGCTTGCCGGGCTGCAGTTCCAGGGTGACGGTCTGGCCGCCACCGACCGCGACGCTGCCGGCCAGGTAGGTCAGCACGGTGTCGCGGACGCCGTCCAGCAGGTCCGGGGAGAACGCGGTGACCTCGGTGTCCACGACCGGGCGGACCCGGCCGTCCGGCGGCAGCTGGAGGATCATCGGGAACGGGAAACGATTGCGCACGCGGATCTGCCGGGAGCCGGTGCCGGCCAGGACGCAGGCGTCGAAACGCCCGCCCGGGACGGAGGCGACCGCGGCCGTGGTGCCGGTGGCCCGCGGCTCGCAGGACAGATCCTCCGGCGGCCCGGTCAGGTGCTCCAGGGTGTCCGCCAGGGAGGAGACGGCGGCCGCCCGTGCGTACGGCCAGAAGCCCCGGTTGGTGCCGGTCTTCACCGGGACGAGCGTGCCGGTGCCGGTGGTGATCGAGTCGCCGACCGCGTCGGTGGTGACGTGCCAGGTCCCGATCACGAAGCTGTCGAACAGGATGGTCTCGCCGGAGATCGACCGGTCGACCGTGTCGGTGATGGTGCCGGGCAACGGGACCCATCCGCCGAGATCACCGGACCAGCCGAAGAGGTTGAGCATCTCGGGGAGCACGCCGGCGGGGAGCTCGTGGTAGTCGATGGTGATCCGGCCGCGCTCGACGTCACCATGCGCTTCCATACTCACCATGTCACCCACGGTGACGATCCCGGCCGGGATCGGGCGGTCGGCGGGAAGCGGTCCGCGGACGAACCGGACCCGGATGTCCCCGGTGCCGCCACCGGCGGGCACGCTGAAACGGACGTGTCCGTCCAATGCGGACTTACTCGCGCCGCCGGCTTCCACCAGGCGCGAGTCCTGCACGCCGATGGGGCCGCACGCGATCAGACCGGTCGCCGTGGCGGCGACCAGAATGCCCGCAAGAATCCCCCGTACGAGTTTCATGTTGTCCTCCCCGGCGGAGGAGGATAACCGGCTTTTGTGAACACCGGTCACCGACCGCAACGTGTCAACCGTCGCACTCCCACGACCAGGACATCCGTGCCCGGTTGGCGGAGTTGTCCCGACATCGTACCGTCGCGACGCGAGGGCGAACCGCCCCGTGAAGGTGAACCGAGCCGATCGCCGACCTTCGGGAGTGCCGGATGCGTACCGTCGTCATTCTGCTCGCCGTCCTCATGCTGGGGCTGATGGCCGGGCTGTTCTACGCGTACTCCGGCTCGGTCATGCCCGGTATGCGCCGGGCCGCGGACCGGTCCGCCGTCGACGTCATGCAGCGGATCAACACGGCCATCCAGAATCCGCTGTTCCTGCTGCTCTTCATGGGTTCCCCGGTGCTCACCGCCGTCGCCCTGTTCCAGAACTCCGAGCACCCGCGGGTGGCCGGGCCGCTGCTGGCCGCGCTGCTGCTGTACGTCGCGACGCTGGCCGTCACGTTCGCCGTGAACATCCCGCTCAACAACCGGTTGGACCGGCTCGGCGACCCCGCCGCGCTGGCCGATCCGGGCGGGCAGCGGGCCGCGTTCTTCACCCCCTGGACGCGGTGGAACGCGGTGCGGACGGTCACCTCGACGGGGGCCTTCCTGGCCGGTGCCTGGGCCCTCGTCGAGCACGGTGCCCACATCGGGTGATATGACTCATCGGTGCGATCACCCTGGCGGCACCCGGCACGCGTCGTACCGTTCGCGTTCCTGGCCCTGATCATCATCGGGACCGGCCTGATGATGCTGCCGGCCGCCCGTGCCGAGCCGGGCCACGCCCCGTTCGTCACCGCGCTGTTCACGGCCGCGTCCGCGGTCTGCGTCACCGGCCTCGCCGTGGTGGACACGCCGACCTACTGGTCCACCTTCGGGCACGTGCTGCTGACCGTTCTGACCCAGATCGGCGGCTTCGGCATCATGACCCTGGCCACGCTGCTGAGCCTGCTCGTCTCGCGGCGGCTCGGCCTGCGTGGCCGGCTGCTGGCACAGGCCGAGAGCGCAGGGCTGGCGGGTGCCAACATGGTCGGGCTCCTGGTCCGGGTGGCTCTGGTCATGCTCGTCGCCGAGAGCATCATCACCGCGGTCCTCACCGTGCGCTTCTGGTCGGCGTACGACTACCCGATCGGGCGGGCTCTGTGGGAGGCGGTCTTCCACGCGGTGCAGGCGTTCAACAACGCCGGGTTCGCCCTCTACTCCGACAGCCTGGTGCGGTTCGTCACGGATCCGTGGATCTGCATCACCCTGGGGCTGGGGGTGATGGCCGGGGCGATCGGCTTCCCCGTGCTGTTCGAACTCGCGCGCGAGTGGCGTACGCCCGGATGCTGGTCGACCCACACCTTTCTGACGGTGGCCGGAACGCTGCTGCTCTCCTGCGTCGGATTCCTGGTCTTCCTGGTCTTCGAGTGGCGCAATCCGGGGACGCTGGGGCCGCTGAGCACGCCGGGCAAGGTCCTGGCCGCGTTCACCCAGGACGTGATGACCCGGTCCGGCGGCTTCAACAGCATCGACCTCGGCAAGATGAACAGCGAGACGATCGCGGTCACCAACGGCCTGATGTTCATCGGCGGCGGCAGCGCCAGCACGGCGGGCGGCATCAAGCTCACGACGTTCATGCTGCTCGGGTTCGTGATCTGGGCGGAGATCCGCGGCGAGCCGGACGTGGTGATCCGCAAGCGCCGGATCGCCGAGGATTCCCAGCGGCAGGCCGTCACGGTCGCCCTGATGGGCGTCGCGCTGGTCGCCACCGGTACGGTCGCACTGGACGCGCTGACCGAGGACGTGCCGTTCGACCGGGCCCTGTTCGAGGTCACCTCCGCCTTCGCGACCGTCGGCCTGAGCACCGGCATCACGCCGAGCCTGCCGCCGTCCGCGCAGGTGGTCCTGGTGATCCTGATGTACGTCGGCCGGGTCGGCACGATCGCGGTCGGCACCGCGATCGCCCTGAACACCCGCCGCCGCCACTACCGCTACCCGGAGGAGAGGCCCCTCGTTGGCTGACGAGAAACTGCCCAAGGGCGGCCACGTCGCGGTGATCGGCCTCGGCCGGTTCGGCGGCGCCGTCGCCGAGTCCCTGCTGGAGATGGGCTACGAGGTGCTCGGCGTCGACTCCGACCCACGCATCGTGCAGGACTGGTCGGACCGCCTCACCCAGGTCGCCGAGGCCGACTCCACCGACGAGGAGGCGCTGCGCCAGCTCGGGGTGCACGAGTTCGAGCGTGTCGTCTGCGGCATCGGCACCAACCTCGAGACCAGCGTCCTGACCGTGCTGACGCTCACCGAGATCGGCGTGCCGGAGATCTGGGCCAAGGCCACCAGCGTCAAGCACGGCAAGATCCTGTCCTCGGTCGGCGCCGATCACGTCGTCTTCCCCGAGTCGGAGATGGGCGAGCGGGTCGCGCACCTGATCACCGGCCGGATGCTCGACTACATCGAGTTCGACGACGGCTTCGCGATCGCCAAGGTCCGGGCACCCCGCGGCGCGGCCGGGCGTACCCTCGCCGAGCTCGGTCTGCGTACCAAGTGGGGCGTCACGGTGGTCGGCACCAAACGGCCGGGCGAGGACTTCGTGTACGCCCGGCCGGAGACCACGGTTCCCGAGGGCGCCGTCCTGATCGTCGCCGGTGACACCGAGAAGGTGGAGGCGTACGCCGCCGAGAACTGAGCGACGACCAGGACGGCGATCCGTCAGCGCGGGATCTGGCTGAGCTTCTTCACGCCGGCGGCGACGAACCTGAGGAACTCGGCCTCGTCGGCGGCGGTGCCCTGCGACTGGACGAACGTGGCCGACACGTCTCCGTCGGCCACCCCGACCTGCAGGAGGCGCTCCTGCTTGCCGTCCTTGCGGGTCAGGATCTGCCGCACGCCGGCGGCGGGTTTGCCGAGGTTCGGCAGGACCAGCTTGGTGGTGGTCACCTTGTCTTCCTTGAGCTGCTGGTTCGGGCAGCGGGCCGGGGTGTCCGCGGCCGCCTTGACCGCGGCCTGGGCGTACTTCGCGCCGGGCGCCCCGATCATCGTCACGATGATCGTGCCGTCCGACTCGACGAAGCCGCGCATCGCCACCTTGGTCTGGCGTACGTCGTTCGTCTTCGGCTTGTTCGCGCACATGGTCCCGGTCGCCGGGTAGCGCACGTCGGTGCTCGTCGCGAGCTTGGGAGCCACCGTGTAGCCGGGCGGCGCCTCGGCGACGGTGAGCAGACCTTTCTGGAGCTGGTCGGGCGCCGGCGCGGCCATGGCCGGGCTGGCCGGGCCGAGCAGGGCGGCGATTACGGATGCGACAGCAATTTTGCGATGCAATGGGACATTTGCCATGATTCAACCGTAAGGGATCGGAGTTCCGGGGTGGGGGACCGGCGTGGCGTGCGCCCGATTTGGGGACGGTGGACAGCACGCGGCAGGATCGTCACGTGAGGGCGGACGGGGACCGGCTGCGGGTCGGGGTGCTCGGCGAGTTGCGGGTCACCCGCGGCGACGCCGTCCTGACCGTTCCCGGCGCCCGCCTGCGCGGCCTGCTGGCCCGCCTGGCCGCCGCCGGCGGCCGTCCGGTGCCGCCCGGCCTGCTCACCGAGGCGCTCTGGCCGGAGGAGCAGCCGGCCGACCCGGCGAACGCGTTGCAGTCCCTGATCTCCCGCCTGCGCCGGCTGCTCGGCGGAGGTGACACCGTCGCACAGGCCGAGGGCGGCTACCGGCTGGCCGTCGCCCCGGACGACGTCGACGCCCTCCGCTTCGAGCGGCTCGCCGCCGAGGGCCGCGACCACCTGCGGGCCGGCGATCCCTCCGGCGCCGCCGGGACGCTCGGCGACGCGGCCGTCCTGGTCCGCGGGCCGATCGCGACCGAACTGCGGGGTGCGGCCCCCGGTTACGCCACCCGGCTCGACCAGACGATCGTCGAGGCCGGCGCAGACCTGGCCGAGGCCGAGCTGGCCCTCGGGCACGCCGAACGAGCCGCGGTCCGGCTGACGGGTCTGGTCGCCGAGCACCCGCTCAGCGAACGGCTCGCCGCGCTGCTCATCGACTCGCTGGCCGGGCAGGGCCGGCAGGCCGACGCGCTCGCCGTCTACGAGCGGGTACGCGCCGACCTGGCCGACCGGCTCGGGGCCGATCCCGGGGCGGCGCTGCGGGACCGGCACCTGCGTCTGCTGCGCGGTGCTCCGGACGTACCGCCGCCGATGATCGAGGCCGGACCACCGCAGACCGCGAGCGGCCCGCCGCCGCTGACCAACCTGCCGGAGCCGTTGACCAGCTTCGTCGGCCGTGAGGGCGACCTCGCGAGGATCGAGGCGCTGCTCGCCGCCGGGCGTCTGGTGACCGTTCTCGGACCTGGCGGGGCCGGTAAGACCCGGCTCGCGACCGAGGCCGCGCGGCGGCGTGCCGGTGGGTTCCGCGACGGGGTCTGGCTGGTGGACCTCGCGTCGGTGACCGAGCCGGCGAAGGTCGGCGCCGCGGTCGTGGCATCCGCCGGGCTGCGCGGATCGGCCCTGTTCGAGACGGTCAACCGGGTCCGGCCGGAAGGGCTGAGCGACGTCGACCTGCTCGCCGACCGGCTGTACGGCCGCGAGCTCCTGCTCGTCGTCGACAACTGTGAACACCTGATCGACGCGATCGCGTACCTGGTCAGCGCCCTGCTGGCACGCTGCCCGCGGCTCCGCGTGCTGGCCACCAGCCGGGAGCCGCTGGCCGTCGACGGCGAGACGCTCGTGCCGCTCGGATCACTCGGCCTGCCCGAACCGGGCGCCACCGGCCCGGAAGCGGCGGCCACCCCGGCCGTGCGCCTGTTCGCCGAACGTGCCGCCGCGGTCCGGCCCGGGTTCGCCGTGGACGCCGCCACAGCCGGTGACGTGATCCGGATCGTCCGCGCCCTGGACGGGATGCCACTGGCCCTCGAACTCGCCGCGGCCCGGCTGCGGACCCTCGGCCTGACCGAGCTGGCGGACGGCCTCTCCGACCGGTTCCGGCTGCTCACCACCGGCAGCCGTACCGCGCAGCCCCGGCACCGCACGCTGCGCGCGGTGATCGCCTGGAGCTGGAATCTGCTCACCGGCGAGGAACGGGCGCTCGCCGAACGGATCGCGGTGCTGCCCGGCGGGGTGACCACGGCGTCCGCGGGGGCGATCGCCGGCACCGGCCCGGCCACCGCCGACCTGCTGGCCGCCCTGGTCGACCGGTCGCTGCTGCAGCTGGCGCCGGGCGGCCGCTACCGGATGCTGGAGACGCTGCGCGAGTACGGCATCGAACGCCTCGCCGAGCAGGGTGCCCTCGACGACGTCCGCGACGCCGCGGCCCGGCACCTGGCCGCGCTCGTCGCCGACGCCGACGCCCGGCTGCGCACCTCCGGCCAGGTCACGGCACTGCGCGACCTACGGGCCGAGTACGACAACGCGCTCGCCGCCCTGCGTCACCTCAGCGACCGCGGCGACGCCCGCGCCGCGATGTCGCTCGCCCTGGACCTGTGCTGGTACTGGCAGATGTTCGGGCGGCACGACGACGCCGCGTACTGGCTGCGGGTGGTGCTCGCGGTCCCCGGCGACACCGACCCGGTCGAGACCGACTGCGCCGAGGCGTTCCTGGTCCTCAACCGCACCGGCCACGAACCGGGACTGCTGACCGAGACCACCGAGCAGCGCACCGCACGCCTGCGGTCCCTCGCCCAGCGGCTGACCACGCATCCGCTGTTGCCCGGCCCGGCCGGTGCGATCGCCGCGTTCACGCTCTACATGGCCGGGGAGAGCGACGCCGCCACCCACCGGGTCGAGCAGCTGATCGCCGGGCCGGACCGCTGGCTGTCCGCGCTGGCCCACATGTTCCGTGCCCAGATCGCCGAGAACAACGGCGATCTGCGGCAGCTGGCACTGGACGTGACGGCGGCGCTGGACGGGTTCCGGGCGCTCGGCGACCGCTGGGGGCAGGCCAACGTGCTGCCACTGCGGGCCCTGCTGCGCCAGTACGACGGCGACCTCGACGGTGCGCTCGTCGATCTGCGCGCGGCGCGGGCGTTCGCGGCCGAGTTCGGCTCGCTCGACATCGGCGACGAGATCTTCATCGACCTGCGCTGGGCCGACCTGCACATGCGGCTCGGCGAGCCGGACGAGGCCCGCACGGCGGTGGCCTCCGCGCGGGCCCGCGCCGACCGCTCCCGGTCACGGGAGATGGCCCTGCTGGTCGACGCCCTCGAGGCGGGGATGCTGCTGTGGTTCGACGAGCTCGACCGGGCCGCCGAGCTGATCGAACGGGCCGCCGGCGGCCTCGGCCTGGACAGCGACCAGCTGCCGCTGATGGGCGGCGACCACGGGTCCGCGATCGTCTTCGCGATCCGGGCCGCGCTGGCGCTGCGCCGCGGCGACGCGGACGCGGCCGAGAAGGCGCTGCAGAGCGCCTACCCGGCCGCGGTACAGACCCGGGACATGCCGATCATCGCGATGATCGCCGTCACCGCCGGCAGCCTGGCCGCCCACCGCGGACGGCCCCGGGACGCGGCGGCCCTGCTCGGCGCGGCGGCCCGGCTGCGCGGGGCGCACGACCACACCGATCTGCACGTGGCCGCGGTGGCGGCGCAGGCCCGGGCCGCGCTCGGCGACGAGGGCTACGGCGAGGCGTACGCCGCCGGCTGGTCCCTGGAGGCCGCGGCCGCGCAGAGACTCGCCGACCCGGCGCGGCCCGCCCTGCCCTCCTGAGACTCAGGCCCGCTTGTTGTAGGCGCGCAGAGCCAGCGGGACGAACACCGCCAGGAGCCCGGCCATCCAGATCAGCGTCGTCGTCAGCGGCCCGGCCACCGGCCCTTCCACCAGCAGCCCGCGGATCGTCGCGACCAGCGGCGTGATCGGGTTGACCGCCACGAACCCCTGCACGAACCCGGGCAGCGTGTCGGTCGGGACGTACACGTTGCTGCCGAAGGTCAGCGGCAGCACCAGCAGGAACATGATGCCCTGCACGGCGCCGGAGGTGCGGGCCAGCATGCCCACCCAGACCGAGATCCAGCAGAAGCACAGCCCGAAGGCGATCGACAGCGCCACCGCCCCCAGGGCCGGCACGAATCCCGTCTGCACCCGGAAGCCCATGATCGTGCCGAAGCCGAGCATCACCACGCACACGCTCAGGTAGCGGACCACGTCGGCCATGACCGCGCCGACCAGTGGCGCGGCCCGCGAGATCGGCAGTGATCGGAACCGGTCGAAGACGCCCTTCTCGATGTCGGCGTTGAGGTTCTGGCCGAGCGCCACGCCACCCATCGCCAGCGACTGCGCCAGCATGCCCGGTAACAGGAACTGCAGGTAGAGGCCTCGATTCCCGTCGAAGATCGCGCCACCGAACAGATAGGTGAACAGCAGCAGGAAGATCACCGGCTGAATCGTGACGTCGATCAGCGCCTCCGGCGTGCGTATCGTCTTGATCAGGCTGCGCTTGGCCAGGGCGAACGCGTGCCGGCCCAGGGCGAGGACGCCACCTCCGGCGGGGCGGGCGACGGCGAGAGTGCTCATACCAGTTCCTCGGCTTTCGTGCGTCCGGTCAGGGCGTGGAAGACCTCGTCGAGGCTCGGCAGGTGCAGTGCCAGCTCGGTGACCTCGATCCGCTCGGCACGCAGCGCCGGGATCAACTTGTCGAGCACCTCGTCACTCGTGACCGGCACCGACGCGGCGCCCGGCCGGGAACCGGCGGCCTCGTCGATGCTCGCCGACGTGCCCGCGGCGGCGACGAGGTCGAGCACCCGCAGCACGTCCGGCAGCCGGGCCGCATCGGAGGGCCGCACCCGCAGGGTCTGCCCGCCGACCCGCCGCTTCAGACCGTCGGGGGTGTCGTGTGCGATCACCCGGCCGTGGTCGACGACCACGATCTCGTCGGCGAGCGCGTCCGCCTCCTCCAGGTACTGCGTGGTCAGCAGCACGCTCGCGCCGCTGGCCACCTGAGTGCGCACGACGCCCCACATGTCCTCGCGCTTGGCCGGGTCGAGGCCGGTGGTCGGCTCGTCCAGGAAGATCACCTCGGGACGGCCTACCAGGCTGGCCGCCAGATCGAGGCGGCGGCGCATACCGCCGGAGTACGTCTTGGCCGGCCGCTGCGCGGCCTCGCTCAGATCGAACCAGTTCAGCAGTTCATCGGCCCGGCGACGCGCGTCCCTTCCGCTCAGATCCAGGAGACGACCGATCAGCACCAGATTCTGTACGCCCGTGAGGTCCTCGTCCACGGACGCGTACTGGCCGGTCAGCCCGACGAGGCGGCGTACCTGCTGCGGGTTCTTGAGTACGTCCACCCCGGCCACGAAGGCGCGGCCCTCGTCCGGGCGCAGCAGGGTCGCGAGGACCCGTACCGCGGTCGTCTTGCCGGCGCCGTTGGGCCCGAGCACGCCCAGCACCGTGCCACGGCGCATCGACAGGTCCACGCCGTCGAGCGCCTGTGTCTTCCCGAATCGTTTGCGCAGCCCCTCGGCGTGCACCACCAGATCTTCCGTCATGGGAAGCAGACTGGCCGTCCCCGCTGGCACCGCCCGCACAGCACGCTGGCACGCCCCGCACACGCGGCTGTCGCGCACCGCTGTCTCAGCGACCGTGAGACAGCGGTGCGCGACAGCCGGGTCTTGGTGGCTGTGCGCTACCGCTGTCTCAGCGGGGACAGGTGGGCTGGTACTGCGTCTCCGGGACGTAGGCCGCCCACTCCTCCGCTGTGAAGCCGCCACCGGTGACGGCGCAGGCGGTCTTGGAGGGCGCCGCCCGCAGAGCGTTCAGCCCCGAGTAGTCCCAGAGCACAGCCCGTGTCCCGCCGCTGTCACGGCCGCTGGTCACCAAGGTGCGCCCGTCCGGGTGGAAGAGCACCGACCTCGACTGGAGTTCGGTGCGCTTCAGCCCGCCGACACGCTGGGGGGTGGACGGCTCGGCCACATCCCAGAGTGCCAGCACGGAGTCCCTGGTGCCGGTCGCGAGGGTGCGGCCGTCCGGCGAGAAGGCCACCGAGTCGATCATCGTGGTGTTGCCGGTCAGGATCGCCTGCCGGCGGCGGATCGGGCCGGCGATGTCCCACAGTGCCGCCGTCCTGTCCGAGCTGCCGGTCGCCAGGGTCCGCCCGTCCGGGCTGAAAACCATGGATCTCACGAAGGCGGAGTGCCCCTTGAGCTGCCCGGTCCGAACCGGGTCCGACCGGTCGGCCAGGCTCCACAGACTGATCGTCTGGTCCTCGGCGACGGCGATGGTGTTGCCATCAGGGCTGAAGGCGATGGGTCCGACCAGATCGTCGCCCGGCAGATCGGGAAGCCGGGCAGGGTCCCGCGGGTTGGTGAGATCCCACAGCGTCACGTCGAATCCCTCGCCGATGGCCAGCGTCCGGCCGTCCGGACCGAACGCGAGCGTGGAGCCGTATGGTCCGACGGGCACCTTGCCGATAGGCGCCGGCGCGCTCGGATCACTGAGATCGGTCAACGTCACGAAGCCGTCCGACGCCCAGCGGACGGCGGCGAGGAGGTCACCGCTGGGACTGACCGCCGCCGTATCGAGAGAACCGGGGACGACACGTACGGTGGCGCGTGCGACCGGGCGGGCGGGGTTCGACAGGTCCCACGTGGTAGCCGTCCCGTCGGTGTGTGCGGTGGTCAGGCGCCGGCCGTCCGAGCTGAGAGCGGCCATCAGCCCGATTCGGGTCTCACCGGTGGCCCGGCCGAGGACCTTCGGTGTGCCGTGCGCCTCGACTGTCCACAGGCTCAGTGAGCCGTCGACCGCCACGGTGGACAGGACCCGGGCGTCCGGGCTGAACGTCATCGCCAGCGCGGCGCCGTCGTTGCCGTTCACATCGGCGAGGTGGACCGGCGTGTCCGCGGTCATGTCCCACAGGCGGGCCGTCCCGTCGTCGTCACTGGTGGCCAGGGTCAGGCCGTCGTTGCTGAACATCACGTCGCCGGCGCGGGCCGCCTGCGTCGAGAGCTTCTCCGGCTTGGCGGGGTTGCTCATGTTCCAGATCGAGAGACTCCCGTCGGGGTCGTGGGTGGCCAGCAGAGGCCGTACCGGGCTGAAGGCCGCTCTCTGAACCTTGCCGTCCAGTGTGAGCAGCGCGATGGGGTTCTTGCGATCAGTGATGTTCCAGACCCTCCCGGTGCCGCCGGAGACGCCGGCCGTCACGACGGTGAGACCGTCGGGGCTGAACGTGAGCGGCGTGAGACCGGCGCCCTGGATCTGGCCGAGCCGGGCGGGGCTCTCCTTGTCGGTCAGGTCCCAGAGGGTCCACATCCCCTCGAAGTCGCCGACGGCGAGCGTCCGCCCGTCCGGGCTGAAGACGGGCCGGCCGGCGTTCGGCAGCGGCACCGTGCTGATCGTGACCGGCTCGGCCGGATCGGAGACGTCGAGGAGAACCGGCTCGAAGTCCCATCCGCCGACGACGGCGAGTGTCTTGCCGTCGGGGCCGAAGGTCAGGAAGGGGAAGACCAGGAAATCTTCGAGCGTGACGAGGCGGACGGGCACGGCCGGGTCGGCCACGCTCCACAGCGACAGGGTGTAGTCGGCGTCGATGACGGCGAGGATGCCGTCCGCCCCGTGGGCCATGGCCAGAACCTCGTCCATGGCGCCGATCTTGCGTGTGGAGGTGACGAGAGCTGCGAGCTCGGCACGGGACTCGGCGCCGGGCTGGATCTTCTCCGCCGCGATCCCGAGCCGCAGCGCCATCGCCGGGTCGTTACCGACGGTCGCCGTGGCCCTGTTGAACAGCCGTCGCCCGAGCGTGAACCGCTTCTGCTCGGCGGCGTTCTCCTCCTGCCGGCGGGCCTCCTCGGCGGCCTCCGCCGCCTTTCGTTCGTTGTCCCGGGCGATGGCCTCCTGGCGGCGGGCCTCCGCCGCGGACTCCTCGGCGAGCCGCTGCTGTTGCCGCGCGATGGTTTTCTGCCGCTCGGCCTCCGCGGTGGCCTGCGCGGCGAGGAGTTGCTGCTGCTCCGCGATCATCCGCTGGCGTTCCGACTGCCGCGCGGACTGCTCGGCCAGTGCACGCTGTTCCCGGGCCACCTTTCCCTGCTCCTCGGCCAGGGCACGCGACCGGTTCGCCAGTTCCTGCTGCTTACGTGCGTTCTCCTGCTGTCGTCTCGCCTCGGCCGCCGCCCGTTGGGCCGCGGCCCGCTGTTCCCGAGCCTGCTTCTCCTGCGACTTCGTCTCCACGGCGGCGGCGTGGGCGCGAGCCTCCTGCGTGCGGGCGTTCTCCTGCTGGCGCCGGGCCTCCTCCGCGAACCGCCCGGCATTGCCGCGCTCCTGCGAGGCGAGTTCTGTCTGCCGCTCGGCCTCGACCCTGGCGGCGGCGGCCCGGTCGGCGTTGTGCCCCGCGACCACGCCGGTCAGCGACGCCACAGCGGTCAGCAACGCCAGCGCCGCCACGGCTCCCCGGCGCAGCCGCTGTGCCTGGCGGTGCTGCCGGACGTCCTCGCCCTCCAACTCGTCCTTGCTGAGGCCGTGCATCGGGGCGGCCAGCTGCGCGATCGCGTCGCGGAACCGGGCATCGTTCAGGCTGAGGCTCGGGTCGTCGCGGGTCCAGCGCAGGTCGAGGAAGAGCGGCTCCTCGGCGAACACCCCGCGCAATGCGTCCGGCACGGCCGTCGAGTCCGCGGACAGGTCGCCGCGTTCCGGGTCCCACCGCCACTCCCCGTCGGTCAGTACGGGCAGGATCCGGTCCGCCGGTTTCGTCGCGATCCAATGCTCGATCTCGCGGTTGACCCACGGCGACTGTGCCGCCTCCGGTGACGCGAGCAGCACGAACCAGTCCGAGCCGTCCAGTGCCTCCTGGATCGAGGACCACAACGCCGGGGTCACCGACAGGCCGGTCTGATCCCGGAAGATCCACAGCGCGCGGCGGCGGTTCCAGGGCCTCGCCAGCCGATGCAACCCACGCTGTACGGCCGGCGCCAGCCGCCCGTCTGCGGCGTGGCTGTACGAGATGAAGCCATTGAAAGTCATGCAGGGCCCCCGCGTTCGATCATCGGCGCCGACCGATTCTCCACGCAGGTGCCGTCCGGGGGAAATCGGCGTCCGCAAATGAGCGGCTGTGCAGCACCGCTGTCTCAGAACGCTCGAGACAGCGGTGCTGCACAGCCGAATCTTCGTGGCCGGGTCCTACCGCTGTCTCAGGACGCTCGAGGCAGCGATATGGCCCCGCTAGGCCTTCGCGGGTTCCGGCTCGGGCGCGCTCGGCTCCGGGGTGCCGTGGTCGTCGTCGACCATGGTCTCCTCGTCGAACGGGTCGTCGCCGCCGAGCACCAGCTGGGCCCGGTCGCGGTCGAACTCCTTCGTCCAGGTGCCGATCAGCACCGTCGCGACGGCGTTGCCGGCGAAGTTGGTCAGCGCGCGGGCCTCGGACATGAACCGGTCGATCCCGACGATCAGGCCCACGCCGTCGACCAGGTCGGGACGGTGGCTCTGCAGTCCGCCGGCCAGCGTGGCCAGCCCGGCGCCGGTGACCCCGGCCGCGCCCTTCGAGGCGATCATCATGAACAGGAGCAGCGAGACCTGCTCGCTGACCGACAGCGGGTCACCCATCGCCTGGGCCACGAACAGCGACGCCATGGTCAGGTAGATGGCCGTGCCGTCCAGGTTGAACGAGTACCCGGTAGGCACCGTGATGCCGACGACCGGGCGGCTCACGCCGACGTGCTCCATCTTGGCGATCAGGCGGGGCAGCGCCGACTCCGACGACGAGGTCGACAGGATCAGCAGGAACTCGCGGCCGAGGTACTTGAACAGGCTGAAGATGTTGATCCGGGCGACCAGCCAGAGCAGCGCCCCGAGCACCACGAGGACGAAGAGCGCGCAGGTGGCGTAGAAGCCGAGCATGATCTGGGCCAGGCTGATCAGCGCGTCGGTGCCGGTGGCGCCGACCACCGCGGCGATCGCGCCGAACGCCCCGATCGGGGCCAGCCACATCAGCATCGCCAGGATCCGGAAGACCAGCCGCTGGAACAGGCCGATCGCCCGGAGCACCGCCGCCGAGCGCTCGCCCATGGCCTGCAGTGCGAACCCGGTCAGCAGCGCCACCAGCAGGGTCTGCAGCACGTTGCCGGTGGCCAGCGGGGCGAGCAGGCTGTCCGGGATGATGCCGAGCAGGAATTCGGAGGTGCTCTTGGCGGTGTCCGCGGCGACCTGCTTCTGCCCGGCCGCGGCCGTCGAGGCGTCCAGGTTCATCCCCGATCCGGGGTGGATCAGGTTGCCGACGACCAGGCCGATGGCCAGCGCCACGGTGGACATCGTGAGGAAGTAGCCGAGGGCCAGACCGCCGACCTTGCCGACCTGGGCCGCCTGCCGGATCGAGCCGACGCCGAGGACGATGGTGCAGAAGATGACCGGGGCGATCATCATCTTGATCAGGTCGACGAAGCCGGTACCGATCGGTTTGAGCTCGATCGCGAACTCCGGCCAGAGCAGGCCGACGGCGATGCCGAGCAGGACGGCCGCGATGACCGCCAGGTACAGGTAGTGGGTGCGGTCGCGCTTGACCGGCGGGGCAGCGGTTGTCATGGGAGGAATGTGGCCTGGGTCTCAGCCGTAATCACGGTTACGGTCATTTTGTTCACCCGTACGAAATGAATCGAGGCCGGGGTTTGGCACGACGGTGGAGCATCGCGCGGCAGCTGTTCGCCCTGCAGGTGCTGGTGGTGACGCTGCTCGTGGCGACCGGGACGACCGGCGCCGTGCTGCTCGCCGGCAACGACGCGCGCAACGCCGCGATCTCCGAGGTCATCGCCGTGGCCGAGACGATCGCGCACACGCCCGCGGTCGCCGCGGCACTGGACGACACCGATCCGTCGGCGACCCTGCAGCCGTACGCCGAGGCGATCCGGGACGCCACCGAAACCGACTTCGTCGTGGTGATGGCGCCCGACCGGACCCGCTACAGCCACCCCACCGAAGATCTGATCGGACAACCCTTCGCCGGTACGGTCGACGCGGCGCTGTCCGGCGGCACGGTCGTGGAGGAGTACCGCGGCAGCCTCGGCGACTCGGTGCGTACCGTCGTGCCCGTGCGCGACCCCGGCAGCGGCGAGATCATCGGCCTGGTGTCGGTCGGCATCAGGACCGAGGCGATCAACCGGGCCCTGCTCGCCCAGCTGCCGGTCGTCGGACTGGCCACCGGAACCGCCCTGCTCCTGGCCGCCTTCGGATCGTGGCTGCTCAGCCGCCGCCTGCGCCGCCAGACCCACGGCCTCGGCCCGGCCGAGATGACGCGGATGTACGAGTACCACGACGCCGTCCTGCACGCCGTGCGCGAGGGCCTCGTGGTCGTCGGCCGCGACGGCCGGGTCACGCTGATCAACGACGAGGGCCGCCGCCTGCTCGGTATCACCGACGACGAGCCGGACGCACTGCCGCCCGAGGTCGCGGGACTGGTCGGCGAGCGACGGCCCACCGTGGACGAACCGGTGCTGGTCGGCGACCGGGTGCTGGTCGCCAGCCGCCGCGAGACCCGCTTCGACGGCCGGCTGCTCGGCACCGTCCTCACCCTCCGCGACCACACCGAGCTGCGGGCACTGACCGGCGAGCTCGACTCGGTCCGCGGCCTCACTGAGGCTCTGCGCGCGCAGGCGCACGAGGCCGCCAACCGCCTGCACACCGTTCTCACCATGGTCGAACTCGGCCGCACCGACGAGGCGATCGAACTGGCCACCGCCGAGCTGGCCCTCGCCCAGCAGCTCACTGACCAGGTCGTCGGCGCGGTCGACGAACCGGCCCTGGCCGCCCTGCTGCTCGGCAAGTCCGCCCAGGCCGGCGAACGCGGTGTCGAGCTCACCATCGACAGCGAGTCGCGGCTCACCGGCTCCCTGCTGCGCGGCCGTGACCTGATCACCGTGGTCGGCAACCTGATCGACAACGCCCTGGAAGCGGTCGCCGACACGCCGCTGCCGCGCCGGGTGGGTGTGCTCGTGCGCGAGGAAGGCGGTGAGGTGCTGGTCCGGGTCCGCGACAACGGGCCGGGCCTGCGCCCGGAACAGGCCGCCGAGGTCTTCCGGCACGGCTGGTCGACCAAGGGCGACGGGCACGGCATCGGGCTGTCCCTGGTCCGCCAGGTCGCGGACCGGTACGGCGGCGGCTACGACATCCGCACCGCGCCCGGCGGGGGAGCCGAGATCAGCGTCCGGCTGCCGGTGCCCGCATGAACGCCATCCGGGTCCTGGTGGTCGACGATGAGCCGCTGATCGCGGAGGCGCACCGTGCGTACACCCAGAAGGTCGCAGGTTTTGAGGTCGCCGGGGTGGCGCTGACCGCGAGAGACGCGATGAGCCTGCTCCGTGCCGAGGCCATCGACCTCGTCCTGCTCGACCTGAACCTGCCGGACAAGCACGGCCTGGAGATCGCGCGAGCATTGCGCGCCGCCGGCAGCGGCACCGACGTGCTGGCGGTGACCTCGAACCGGGACATCGCCATGATCCGTCAGGCGGTAGCCCTGGGTGTGACGCACTACCTGCTGAAACCGTTCACGTTCGCGGCGTTCCGCGACAAGCTCGACCGCTACGCCCAGTACCGCCGCCAGCTCGCCGGATCGGTGGAGGTGGCCGCCCAGCACGAGGTCGACCGGGTGTTCGCCACCCTGCGCGGCGCCCCCGCCGACACCCTTCCCAAGGGACTCGACCCCACGACGTTCGACCTGATCCTCACGGCGCTGCGCGGCGCCGAACCCGCCGGCCTGTCGGCGGCCGAGGTCGGCGTCCGCACCGGTACCTCCCGGGTCACCGCACGCCGCTACCTGGAACATCTCGCCGATTCGGGCCGGGTGATCCGCAGCCCGCGGTACGGCGGACCCGGACGCCCCGAGGTCGAGTACCGCCCGGCCTCCGGGGGTACCCACCGTCCATGACGGACCAGACCCTGATCATCCTGGGCGCGACGGGCGATCTCACCGCCCGGCTCCTGCTGCCCGGGCTCGGCGCGCTGCTCACCGCCGGTCACGTCCCCGGCCTCACCCTGATCGGCGCCGCCACCGACGACTGGGACGACGCACGCTGGCGGCAGCGCGTCCACGACTCGTTCGGCGCGCACGGCGCCCGCGCCGCCTCGCAGTCGGCCGGCGAGCAGACGCCCGAGAGCGACACCAGCCCGGCCGCGTCGGACGTCGCCGACCGGGCCCGCTACCTGCGCACCGACGTCACCAGCGCCGACGACCTGCGAGGACTGCTCGGCTCGGTGGAGGGCTCCGTGGCGATCTTCTTCGCGCTGCCGCCGGCCGTCACCGCCCGCGCCTGCGAGGCGCTGCTCGACGTGGATCTGCCGCCCGGAACCCGGCTGGTGCTGGAGAAGCCGTTCGGCACCGGCAGCGAGCAGGCCGCCGAACTCAACGGGCTGCTCGCCCGCCTCGTCCCGGAGGAGCAGGTGCACCGGGTCGACCACTTCCTCGGCAAGTCGACGGTGCTCAACATCCTCGGGCTGCGGTTCGCGAACCGGATCTTCGAGCCGCTGCTGGACAACACCCACGTCGAAGCGGTCGACATCGTCTTCGACGAGAACCTGGCGCTCGAGGGGCGGGCCGGCTACTACGACAAGGCCGGCGCGCTCGCCGACATGATCCAGAGTCACCTGCTGCAGATCCTCGCGCTGCTCACCATGGAGGCGCCGTTCACGCTGGCCGCGGCCGAGTTCCGCGACCGTAAGGCGGACGTGCTGCGGGCCACCCGCCCGTGGAGCGACGATCCGGCCGAGTGCAGCCTCCGGGCCCGCTACACGGCCGGTGACCTGGACGGGCGCAGCCTGCCGTCGTACGCCGACGAGCCCGGCGTCGACGCCTTCCGCGGCACCGAGACCCTCGCCGAGCTCGTCCTGGCCGTCGACACCTGGCGCTGGGCGGGTGTGCCCTTCCGGCTGCGCTCCGGCAAGGCCGTCGGCGACAGCCGCAAGGAGGCGGTGATCACCTTCAAGAAGCCGCCGCGCGTCCCGGACGGGCTGACCGGCTGCGACCAGCCGGATCGGCTGCGGATCGGCTTCGGACCCGACCACCTGGCCCTCGACTTCAACATCAACGGCCCGGGCGATCCCTTCGAGCTCGATGCGGTCACCATCGGCGCCGATTTCGGTGCGGGAGATCTTCCACCGTACGGGGAAGTGCTGCGCGGTGTGTTCGCCGACGACCCGACCCTCTCCGTACGGGCGGACACCGCCGAACAGTGCTGGCGGATCGTCGAGCCGGTCACCTCGGCCTGGCGAGCCGGGAAGGTGCCGCTGCTCGAGTACCCCGCCGGAAGCGCCGGCCCTAGCCTCTTCCTGCCCTCGTCGCGGTGACCGTCACCGTGGCGTAGGGCATCGTGAACCGCTCGCCGATCACCTCGCCCAGTCCTTCGACCAGCGCCTTGAGCTCGTCCGGCGGGAGCAGGCCGTGACCGCCGGCGGTCGGCACCTGATCGAGCCAGTCCTCGCGGGTGTACTCGTGCTCCCACGAGTACCGCCACACCTCCGGCGTCCCGAACGCCGTGTCCAGGCCGGTCGTGGCCTTCTCCGCGACACTCGCGTACGGGTCGGCGACCGCGAACGGGTTGAACGGCAGGCTCGGCGCCGCCCGCCGGTAGACCTCGCCGAACGCCGCGGCCAGCTCGGCCGGCGGCTCGACGGTGTTCCAGAACAGGGCCAGCCGCCCGCCCGGCCGCAGCACCTCGGCGGCCCGGGCGGCGCTGGCGACCGGATCCACCCAGTGCCACGTCTGCCCGGCCACCACCGCGTCGAACGTCCGCCCGCGCGGCTCCCAGTCCTCGAACCGGGACTCCTCCACGGCGAATCCGTACCGGCGCGCCACCTCGGCCATCCGCGGATCGGGCTCGACACCGAGCACCTGACAGCCGGCGTCGCGGAACTGCCGGGCCGCGATGCCGGTGCCGATGCCGACGTCGAGAAGGTCGTGCGCGTCTACGGCGATCCGCTCGATCATGGCCGCCGGATAGCGCGGCCGGGTGCGGTCGTAACGCTCGGCATCGAGGCCGAACGACTGGGCGATCTGCTGCCTGTCGGGTGTAGTGGGCATGCGCCCACTCTAGTGGGCGCTTGCCCACTCGGCTAGATTCGCACCCGTGCCGACCGGTGTGGCCCTGCGAGACGTGCGCGAACAGCTCTTCGACGCCGCCGACCGCATCCTGCTCAGATCCGGTCCCGAGGCACTCACCAGCCGAGCCGTGACCGACAGCGCCGGCTGCGCCAAGGGTGTCCTGCACCGGCACTTCACCGACTTCGACACGTTCCTGGCCGAGTACGTCCTCGACCGCTCCACCCGGATGGACGCCCAGGTGCTGTTCCTCCGTGAGGGTGCCGGCACCGCGACCGTCACCGGCAACGTCACCGCCGCCCTGACCGGCCTCTTCGACTCCGTCGCCGTCGCCATCGTCGCGCTCGTCACCTTCCGCGACGGCCTGCGCGCCCGGCTGCGCGACACCTGGCCCGCCGGAGTCCCCGTCCTCACCCGGGCAGCCGAGATCATCGCCGACTACCTCGAGGACGAACGCGCCCGCGGCCGGATCCCCGCCACCGCCGACACCGCCGTCCTCGGCGCGATCCTGATCGGCACGACGCACCTGATGTTCGCCGACCGCACCGGGACCCGCCCGGCAGCCGACGACGTGCGCCGCACCGTCGAGGCGATCATCCCCGCCGCCGCCACCTGACGAGCACCCCCGCGTACGACGCCGCCACGACCACCGCGATCAACAGCCGCACCTCGTCGAGGAACCGCTCGGGATAGATCACCCCGGTCAGGTACGTGTCGATGAAGCCCCGGCTCAGGCCCGACTGCCCGGCCCGCTCCCGCGCCCGGTCCTCGACATAGGTCAGCGGGCAGTTCAGGTCGAACAGCACGATGCACAGACCCCACGCCGCCGCGGCCAGATGCAGCCAGATCACTCTCGGCCAGCGCCATGCCAGAAACCCGCCGAGCACCACGAACACGATGAACAGGAAGTGCACCGCCATCGCGGTCTCGGCCAGGATCCGGTAACCCATACCGGCCAGTCTCCAACCCGTCGAAGAAACTGTCGATTAATTCGTTGGACGGGCGCTCGGCGGTTGCCTATCTTTGTTCTCACGCCCACCGAGACGCACTCGGGAGCGGGAGAACCGAGAGGGGGAGACGATGTCCGGCAAGCAGATGCTGCAGCTCATGCCCCTTCTTCCGAGTCTCCCCGTCGTTCTTCCGAGTCTTCCCGTCCAGAGTGGTCCGGGCCGTCTGGGCCGACGCCCGGGCCGGTGGCGCAGCTAGCAGCAGACTAGCGATCAGCGCGCCGCCCTCCGGATCCCGGACAGGGCGGCTTTTTCGTACGCACATTCTTTGAAAATTCCACAGCGAACGACTTTGATGTCTCCGTAGCTCAGCGGATAGAGCACCGGATTACGGATCCGGGTGTCGGGAGTTCGAATCTCTCCGGGGACGCGGAAACATTGTGGCTGTAGCTCAGTTGGTCAGAGCGCCGTCTTGCCATGGCGGAGGTCCCGGGTTCGAAGCCCGGTAGCCACTCTTGTGCGGGCTGGTGCAACCGGCAGCACGCCGAGCTCTGGACTCGGAGGTTGGAGGTTCGAATCCTCCGCCCGCAGCTTCACCGCCCTCGTGGCCCAACGGCAGAGGCACCAGACCGAGGATCTGGACGGTGCGCGTTCGAATCGCGCCGAGGGCACGCACGTTTTGATCATGCCCGGGTAGCCCAACTGGCAGAGGCGCCGCATTCAGGGTGCGGAGGATGGGGGTTCGAATCCCTCTCCGGGTACGCAACACGGGGTAGGTAACACAGTGGAGAGCTGGCCGAGTGGCCTAAGGCGGCGGATTGCTAATCCGTAGCAGGGGTAATAACCCTTGCCGGGAGTTCGAATCTCCCGCTCTCCGCACGTCGCCGTAGCTCAGCGGGCCAGAGCGCCGCCCTCATAAGGCGGAGGCCGGTGGTTCGAGACCACCCGGCGACACGGGGAACACACGGGTCGTGGCGCAGCTTGGTCAGCGCGCTCGCTTTGGGAGCGAGATGTCGCGGGTTCGAATCCCGCCGACCCGACGCAGTACGTGCAGTGCGCGCCGCTAGCTCAATTGGCAGAGCAGCTGGCTCTTAACCAGCGGGTTCGGGGTTCGAGTCCCTGGCGGCGCACTTGCAGGGTGGAGGAGTTCGGTCGTCCTCGCCGGTCTCATAAGCCGGAAATCGCGGGTTCGAATCCCGCCCCTGCCTCCACGTTCCGGTAGCTCAGCAGGAGAGCGCCGCCCCGACAAGGCGGAGGTCGCTGGTGCGATTCCAGCTCGGAGCACCATCGTCCGTCGGGTGACGGGCCTCTGTCGTTCGCGTGGGATATCGGAGTCCATGGCTTCGAGGCCTGCACACCAAGGCCTCAGCAGGGCGAATGCGCACGTGAAGGGCTTGCGTGAACCACCCGTGATGGGAAAACCTGCGAGAAGGGATGCGCGTGAGGAGGCCTGCCATGGGCAAGGTCGTCGCTGCTCTGTCCATGTCGCTGGACGGGTTCGTCGCGGATGAGAACGACGGTGTGGCCGAGCTTTTCGGCTGGTATCAGAACGGTGAGGTCGAGGTGCCGAGCGCCGACCCACGCTGGGTGTTCCACGTGACCGAGGCGAGCGCCAGGTTCCTGAAACACTCGCTCGCCGGGGCGGGGGCGCTGATCTGCGGGCGGCGGCTGTTCGACCGTACCGACGGGTGGGGTGGGCGGCATCCGGCCGGGTGTCCGGTCTTCGTGGTGAGCCATTCGGTGCCGGGTGGCTGGCCGCGTGACGACTCGGAGACCTCGTTCCATCCGGACGCCATCGGGGCGCTGGAGGCGGCGCAGAAGGTGGCGGGGGACCGGACCGTGTCGGTGTCAACGCCGACGCTGACGCATCAGTACCTGGACGCCGGCCTGCTCGACGAGCTTGTCGTGTCACTGGTGCCCGTGCTGCTCGGCACGGGCATCAGTTTCTTCGGAGCGCAGGAGGTGACGCCGATCCGGCTGGACGATCCCGAGGTGATCGAGGGCCGGGGCGTCACCCATCTCACCTTCCGTGTCCTGCGTTAGCCCTGTTCTTCAGCCGGGCAGTTTGCGCAGGAAGCGGTGCAGGTGCGGGTCGAACAGCGCCGGGTCGGACTTGAGAAACTCGTCGCGGCTCCACCAGCGGACGCTGTGGAACTCGCCCGCGTCGGGACTCACCTCCTGGTCGCGGGGAATCTCGACGATGTACCAGAGGCTCACGTCGGTGTGCCCGGCGTCCATGCCGACGGTCTCGGTGACGGTCAGGAAGAGCGGTTCGGGGGAGACCTTCGCGATGATGCCGAGCTCCTCCTCGATCTCGCGGACCGCGGTGTCGTACGGGTCCTCGTCGACCTCGACATGTCCGCCCGGCGGTAGCCACAGACCGGCGTTGACGTGTTCGACCAGGAGCAGGCCGCCGTCGGCCGGATCCACCGGGACGACGTACGAGACCAGGTGCTGGACAGGTTCGGCCGGCTTGACCCGCCGGAAGATGTCGTCGGTACGCCGGAGCCAGCCGAGAGTGTGTCCCCGGTGCTCGCCTTCGAGATTGTCGGCCGGTTCCAGCCTGGTCACCACGTCGTGCACTGCCGCCACCGTTGAACGCATCCCGGCATGATGGCATCCGAATGTACCGAGCAGGTGACAATGGGTTGCTGATCAGCCCGGGAAAGAGGTCAGCCGAGCAGGTTCGTGTCGTCGCCGGCCGGGCGCGGGTCCGGCAGCCGCGCCATCCGGAACGAGTTGAGCAGGCCGAGCAGTCCGGCGAGCAGCGGCAGGAGCAGTGCGAGCTGCAGCGCGATCGGCCGTGCCTCCGTGTTGATCCGGAGCATCTCCTCGCGTACCTCGGGTGACTGGTCCTGAAGAAGGGCTTCGAGGTGCTCGTTCGTCATCACCTCGGCGTCGCTCTGCATGGCGGTGGCGACCTGTTGCTGTTGAGCCGGGGTGAGGACGGTGCTCTGCTCGGCCCGGTCGGTGAACGAGAACGCCAGCGTCGCCAGCATGATCGCGCCGGCGGTGGCCAGGCCGAACGACAGACCGAAGGAGCCGCTCGCCGAGTTGACGGCGGCGGCCTCACTGACGTGCTCCTCCTCGACCGGCGACAGCGTGAAGTTGTTGAGCTGGGAGACCAGCAGCCCCAGCCCGGAACCGGCGATCGCCAGCGGGATCAGCAGCTGCCAGCCGAAACCGGCGCGCGGCACGAGCGGGATGAGGACCGCGGTGCCGATGCTGAGCAGCGCGAAGCCGGTACGGATGATGACCGCGGGCCGCCGTCGTCCGGCTCGTCTCCCGGCCAGCAGGGCCACCGCGAACATGCTCAGCGAGAGCGGCGCGAGTGACAGCCCGGCTTCGAGGGCGTTGTAGGCGAGCACCATCTGCAGGTAGATCGGCAGGGCGATCATGAGACCGCCGAGCGCGATCTGCTGCAGCATCTGACCGGTGATGCCGGCCCGGAAGAGCGCCGACCGGAACAGGTCCGGGTCGAGCAGGGCGGGACGGTTCGCGCGCTTACGGCGGACCAGCCAGTACGCGAGACCGGCCAGCCCGAGGACGCCGAGCACGACCAGCGCCACGACGGCGTCGCCGCCCTCCTCCCACACCAGGATGCCGAGGACGATGCCGCCCATGCCGATGACCGACAGCACCGAGCCGACGGCGTCGATGTGGCGCGGGCCGGTGTACTCGACGTTGCGGATCAGGCCGATGCCGGAGAGCACCGCCGCGATGATGACGACCTCCAGCGCGAAGCCGACCCGCCAGGACAGGAACGTGGTGATGAAGCCGCCGAGCAGCGGTCCGACCGCGGCGGCGATCGCGGCCGCGGCGCCGACCATGGCGTACACCCGGCGTTGTTCCGCTCCTTCGAAGTTGCCGTGGATCAGCGACTGCATCGCCGGCAGCAGCAGGGACGCACCGATGCCGCCGATCAGCGCCCAGCAGATGACGATCGGCAGCAGGGTGTCGGCGATGGTCATGGCGATCGCGCCGACCGCGTATCCGAGCAGGCCCAGCACGTAGGCCTTCTTGCGCCCGATCAGGTCGCCGATCTTGCCACCGATCAGGATGAAGGCGGCCGAGACCAGGGCCTCGAGAGCGATCGCGGACTGTACGCCACTCGCCGTGGTGTTCAGGTCCCGCACCACCGCCGAGATCGACACGTTCATCAGTGACGTGTCGACGACCAGCACGAACATGGCCATCGACAGCAGGATGCCCAGCTTCGCCGGTCGGCCGGTCGTCTTCGCGTCCCCTGTCATGGGTGCAGCGTGCTGACGATCCACGCCGGTGGCATCCCCCGGCGCGGATGAGGTGGGCGAGAATACCCCTCATGACCTCACGAATCGTCTCTCTTGTGGAGCCCGGCTCAGACTTCCCGGCATGGATCGCCGAGGGCGGTGACGGGCGGCCGCTCGGTACCGCCTTCCTGCGGGCGCCGGCCTCCGCGAAGACCGGGGAGTTGCGGATCAACGTGCATCCGGCCGAGCGAAGATCCGGGGTCGGCACCCGGCTGCTGAACGAGGCGATCGCGGCCGGGACCGCGCGGGGGCTGACGGCGCTGCTCGGTGACGTGGTCACGGAAGGGTCCGAGGGGGACGCGTTCTGTGTCGCGGCCGGGCTCCGGCGGGTGCTGGCTCTCACGTACACCCGCCTGGATCTCGCCTCCTGGACCGGCGTCTCCGAACCCGAGAGGGGTGGTTACCGGCTGATCCACTGGGAGGGCACGGTTCCGGACGAGCTGGCCGAGACGGCCGCGCGGTCCCGCAAGGCGATGGACGACATGCCGATGGACGACGCGGCGTGGGAGCCGGACGAGTGGGACGTGCCGCGGCTGCACATGATCGCCGAGGCGGTGGCCAAGCGCGGCGAGATCCTGCTGACCACGGCCGCGATCGGCGCGGACGGCGAGATCGCCGGCTTCACCGAGGTGGTCGTCGCCGGGGACGGCGGTGGGGACGGGCAGCACTACGGGACCGGGGTGCTGCCCGAGCATCGCGGGCGAGGGCTGGCCCGGTGGATGAAGACCGAGCAGATCACGCACGTGCGCGGCCGGTTCCCGGACCTGGCCGGGCTGCTCGCCGACACCGCCGACAGCAACACGGCGATGCGGCGGGTCAACGACTCGCTCGGCTACGTGCCGACCCACCGGAGCCTGCTCTATCAGGCCGACCTGGCGGGGTGAGCATGCCGAATCGCGGGCCCCGGCGGCCGATCAGCGCCCGGCTCCAGTACCTGCCGGAGATGTACCGGCCGGTCGCCGGGCGCGGCGTCGATCAGCGGCGCGCGTTCGACCCGGCGCTCAAGCAGCTCTTCGACGCGTACCGGCCGGGGGAACCCGTCTTCGACGACGCGGAGCTCGGCAAACGCTGGCGCGCGGCCCGGGAGACGGTGATGAACGAGCTGCTCACGGTGCTCGGCGGCAGCCGATGGGCGGAGCATCTGGTGCTGCGGGGCAGCGCGCTCATGCGGGCCTGGACCGGCGACGACGCCCGGCGGCCCGGCGACCTCGACTTCGTCGTCACGCCCAGGAACGTCACCAGTGACAGCGGGCGGGCGCGCGAGCTGCTCGACGGGATCCTGGCGGCCGCGGGCGAGGCGGGTCTGCGGCCCGGGGACGCGGGGGAGTCGGAGATCTGGACGTACGAGCGTGCCGACGGCCGCCGCCTCGTCGTCCCGTTCTCGGCGTCCGGCGTGCCGGACGGCAGCGTCCAGATCGACGTGGTGTTCGGCGAGCGGCTGCCGATCGAGCCCGAGCCGGTCGCGCTACCAGGTGTGAATACGCTGGTCCTGGGAGCGACGGCCGAGTTGTCGCTGGCGTGGAAGCTGCTCTGGCTGGCCACCGATCGATACCCGCAGGGCAAGGATCTGTACGACGCCACGCTGCTCGCCGAACACACGACCGTCGACGTCGAGCTGGTCCGGGAGTTGCTGCTGCCCGAGCTCGGCGACGAGGCCCTGGAGTTCACCGCGGCGACGCCGCTGAGCTGGACCGGCGTGGACTGGGACAACTTCGCCGACGAGTACCCGGGCGTGCCGGGCGACGCCGCGCACTGGCAGCGGCGGCTGGCGCTGGCCCTCGAACGGCAGTGAGACGGGCCCGGGGAGAACCCCGGGCCCGCCCGTCACTCACGCCGCCGGGCGGTAACCGGCCGGACGGCTGGTGAACGTGCCCCGGCCGTGCGTGCGGCTGCGCAGCCGGGTCGCGTACCCGAACAGCTCCGCGAGCGGAACCGTGGCGGTCACCGTGCGCTCCGAGGAGTCGGTGACCTGACCGCGGCGGGCCGCGAGATCGCCGAGCACCGCGCCGAGCGTGTCCGACGGCGCGCTGACCGTGACCTCGGCGACCGGTTCGAGCAGCGTGATCCTGCAGGCGCGCAGCGCTTCGCGGAGCCCGAACCGGCCGGCCGCGCGGAACGCCATCTCCGACGAGTCCTTGACGTGTGTCTGACCGTCGGTGAGCGTGACCCGCAGTCCGACCACCGGGTGGCCGCCGAGCGGGCCGCCCGCCAGAGCCTCCCGGCAGCCGGCCTCGACGGCCCGCACGTACTCGGCCGGCACCCGCCCGCCGGTCACCGTCGACGCGAACACGAAGCCGGTGCCGTCGACCGGCTCGACGTTCAGAACGACGTGGGCGAACTGGCCCGCGCCGCCGTCCTGTTTCACGTGCCGGTAGACCACGCCGGTGACGCCACCGGTGACGGCCTCGCGGAGCGCGACCTGCGGACGGCCGGTGGTGATCTCCAGGCCGGTCGCCTGCCGCAGTTTCTCCACGGCCACCTCCAGATGCAGTTCACCCAGGCCGGACAGCAGCGTCTGACCGGTTTCGGCGTCCGTGCGTACGCCCAGGGACGGATCTTCCTCCGCCAGCGCCGCGAGAGCGCCGGGCAGACGTTGAGCGTCGGATCGCGTGCGTGCCTCGACGGCCACCGAGACCAGCGGCTCGGCCGTCCGCGGCGCCTCCAGCACCACCGGATGCTGCCGGCTGGAGAGGGTGGCGCCGGTGCGGACGGCCTTGAGGCCGGTCACGGCGACGATGTCGCCGGCCACCGCGTGATCGACGTCGGTGTGCCGGTCGGCCTGGACCCGGACGATACGGGAGATTCTTTCGGTACGGCCGGAGCCGGCGTCCCACATGACATCCCCCTTCGTGATCGTGCCGTCGTAGACGCGCAGGTAGCTGAGTCGTTCGCGTTTCTTGAAGACGAGCGCGACCGGGTGGCCGTCCGCGTTGCCGGCGGGTGCGGGCAGGTAGTCGACGACGGCGTCGAGCAGCTGCTCGACGCCCTTGTTGCGGTAGGCCGAGCCGCACAGGACGGGCACGGCCTTCCGGGCGAGCGTCAGCTCACGGATCGCCCTCTTGAGCGTCGCGTCGGACATGTCGCCGAGTTCCTCCAGAGCGTCCGGGTGCAGCTCGGCGACGGCCTCCTCCAGCGCCTTGCGAGCTGTGGCGGCCTCGGGTGGTGGCTGGTCCACCAGGCCGATCACGCCGGTGAAGCCGCCCTCCCGGCCGATCGGTACCTGCACCACGAGTGGCGTCACCTCGAGCCGGTCACGGATCGAGGCGACCGCGGCGTCGAGGTCGGCGCCCGCACGGTCGAGCTTGTTGACGAACGCGATGCGCGGAACGCCGTACCGGTCGGCGGTCCGCCACACGGACTCCGACTGCGGCTCCACGCCCGCGACGCCGTCGAAGACCGCGACCGCGCCGTCCAGGACCCGAAGTGATCGCTCCACCTCGTCGGAGAAGTCGACGTGGCCGGGCGTGTCGATCAGATTGAGCCGGTGTCCGGCCCAGTCGCAGCTGACCGCCGCGGCGAAGATGGTGATGCCACGATCGCGCTCCTGAGGATCGAAGTCGGTCACGGTGTTGCCGTCGTGCACGTCGCCGGTCTTCCACGTCATGCCGGTGGCGAAGAGGACGCGTTCGGTGAGCGTGGTCTTGCCGGCGTCGACGTGCGCGAGGATGCCGATGTTGCGGATGTTCATGATGGGTGTCTCTCGAGTCTGATGCGGGTGGCGGACTGCGCCTGTTACAGGCAGAGACCAGCCCCGGTGGCGCAGCCGGAGCCGGCCACACCAGACACGAGGATCAGCTCGAAACGCGACACGGGGATGACGACGGCGGTGCGGTAACGCATGGCCGTGTCTCCTCTCCGGTCGCGGGTATGGGACCACGGTAGGTGTGATCGGCAAGCGCCGTCGAGCGATTAATGTCGGATCCATGGCCGTCGCTGTGGTGCTGCTGATCATGGTGGCGGTCCGGGTCTGGAACCGGCGCGGCCCGGCGCGGACGCAGCCCTTCATCGGGCCGATCGCCGCGATCCTGCTGGTCCCGGTCTCCGGCCTCACTCCCGCTCAGGCGGGACTCACCCTTTCCGGCTGGGCGTACGCGGTGAGCGCGGCCCTGGTGGTCGCGGCGGGCTACGGGGTCGCGCTGCTGATACCGGCGGCGCGCCGGGCCCTGGCCGCCCGCGACTTCACGAACCCGGTCCGGAAGGCTCTCGTCGGGGTTCCGCTCTCGACCGTGGTCTTCGAGGAGGTGGCGTTCCGCGGAGTGCTGTGGGGACTGGTGTTCCAGGCCCACGGAGCGGTCTGGGCGACCGTGGTGACCGCCGTACTGTTCGGTCTCTGGCATCTTCCGGACAGCACGGAAGTGGCGTTCACCACCTTCGCGGGTGTTCTTCTCAGCTTTCTCCGACTGGTGGGCGGGGGTCTTCTGGCACCCTTCGTGCTTCATTGGACCGCCAATGGCCTGGGAATACTCGCTTCAGCATGGGCGCGCCGATCGGTGCCCGCGGATTCCGGCGGCAGCGATAAATCCTGAGACCCCTGTCGTACCCCGTCGCTAGGCTCCGGAAAGCCGCCCTACCTGTGGAGATGTTGTGAGCAGTCAACCCGCGGCGCCGGCGAAACTGGACGGCGCCGTTCTCAAGATCGCCGGGGTCGTCGTCCTCGGTGCGATCATGTCAATTCTCGACGTGACCGTGGTCAGCGTCGCGATCCCCACCTTCCAGGAGGAGTTCGGCGCGACCTACGCCGAGGTCGCCTGGACCATGACGGGCTACACGCTGGCACTGGCCACCGTCATCCCGCTCACCGGCTGGGCCGCCGACCGGTTCGGCACCAAGCGGCTCTACATGACCGCGCTCCTGCTGTTCACCATCGGCTCGGTGCTCTGCGCCACCGCTGACAACATCGGCCAGCTCGTGGCCTACCGCGTGCTGCAGGGTCTCGGCGGCGGCATGCTCATGCCGCTCGGCATGACGATCATGACGAAGGCGGCCGGCCCGGAGCGCATCGGCCGGCTCATGGCGGTCCTCGGCATCCCGATGCTGCTCGGCCCGATCAGTGGCCCCATCCTCGGCGGCTGGCTGATCGACTCGTACAGCTGGCACTGGATCTTCCTGATCAACCTGCCGATCGGTATCGGCGCGCTGATCTACGCGCAGTTCGTGCTGCCGAAGGACCGGCCCGAGCCGTCCGAGTCGTTCGACTTCGTCGGCATGCTGATGCTGTCGCCCGGCCTCGCGCTCTTCCTCTACGGCGTGTCCACGCTGCCCGAGGAGCAGAGCATCACCGCCGGCAAGGTGTGGATCCCGATGCTCGCCGGGGCCCTGCTGGTGATCGGGTTCGTCTTCTACTCGTTCAAGCCCAAGCACCCGCTGCTCGACCTGCGGCTGCTGCGCAACCGCAACCTGACCGTCGCGTCGATCACGCTAGCCGTGTTCACCGTCGCGTTCATGGGCGCCGGTCTGCTGTTCCCGAGCTACTTCCTGCAGATCCACGGCGAGTCGACGCTGCACGCCGGCCTGCTCATGGCCCCGCAGGGCATCGGCGCCATGCTGACCATGCCGATCGCCGGCATGCTCGCCGACAAGGTGCCGATCGGCCGGACCGTGCCGTTCGCGCTGCTCCTGATCGCGGCCGGATTCTTCGCGTTCACCCAGGTCGGCACGGACACGTCCTACGTCCTGCTGTGCGGCTCGCTGTTCGTGATGGGTCTCGGCATGGGCGGCACCATGATGCCGATCATGACGTCGGCGCTGCGCACCCTCACCAACCACGAGGTGGCCCGCGGGTCGACGCTGCTCAACATCCTGCAGCAGATCGCCGGCTCCGTCGGTGGCGCGGTCATGTCGGTCATCCTCACCTCCGAGCTGAACGACTCGACGCCGGTCACCATCCCCGACCCGCAGACCGGTCAGCCGGTGGCCACCACCGAGGCCCAGCTGGCGATCGGCGCCCAGATGAACCCGGAGATGGCGGCCCAGTTCCCCGACCAGAGCCTGCTCGAGCGGGGCCTGGAGTTCGCGGCCGACTCGTTCGCCACCACGTTCACGGTCGGCTTCGTGCTCGTCCTGCTGACCCTGATCCCGGCACTGTTCCTGCCGCGCAAGCGCGAGGTGTCGCACCTGCTCGACGACGAGAAGGGCGCCACCCCGGTCATCATGCACTGACCGTCGCGTCACATCGAGGCCGTCCGGCACCCGCCGGGCGGCCTCGCGTCGTCTCCGGCGCCGCTCCTTCTCCGCGGCCGGGCACCGGGCGGCGCCCCCTGTGTGAGTTCGCGGGCGGCTACGGTGATGAGCGTGGATCTCCTGGGTTCCGGGCGTGAGGCCGACGTCTATGCGATCGACGAGCATCGGGTGCTGCGCCGCTACCGGCGCGGCGACGACGTCACCGCCGAGGCCGAGCTGATGCGTCACCTGGCCCGTGCCGGATATCCGGTGCCGGACGTCCACTCCGCCGCCGGACCCGACATGATCATGGACCGGCTCGACGGGCCCACGATGACCGAGGCGTTCGCGGCCGGGCGGCTCGGCGTCGACGAGGGCGCGACGATGCTGGCCGGCCTGCACCGGCGGCTCCATGAACTGCCTGCCCGGCACGGCCGTGCGCCCGGCGACCGGATCCTGCACCGCGACCTGCATCCGGAGAACGTGATGCTCACCGCCGCCGGGCCGGTCGTGATCGACTGGCACAACGCCACCGAGGGACGGCCCGCCGTCGACGTCTGCCTGACAGCGATCATCATGGCGCAGGCCGGCGCAGACCGTACTCATCCGCACGCCGCGATCGTCCCCGGCTTCCTCGCCGGCTTCCTGGCCCGCGCCGGTGACGACCCGCTCGACGGACTCGACGAGGCGCTGGCGATCCGCCGGGCCGACCCGGCCCTCAGCCCAACCGACGCCGCCGCCCTCGCCGCGACCGTGACGCCGCTGATCCTGGAAGCCACCGTGACCCGCTGATCCTGGAACCGCCGGGCCCGCTGATCGTGGACGCCACCAGACGGCCCCCCGTTTCCCGCCCCGACGTCTCCGGAGCGGGTGAGCCGCCTGGTGGCGAGACCTGTCGCGAGCCGTGGCCGAGCCTTCCCTGGCTGAAGTACGGCTGACGGGCTCGCAGTTCAGCCGAGCGTGACCACCCGCGCCCAGGCCGGCGGCAGGTCCGGCTCGTAATCCGGGTCGTCCTCGTCGACGCGGCGCGGCCGGGGGAACAGGCCGATCACCGTGCGGCACGGCGGCTGCCGCTCCGGCCACGGCGTCTGACCGTCGGTCAGCACCACGATCACGTCCGGGCGCGTGGTCAGGGCCTTGGTGAAACCCCTGCGCAGGTCGGTTCCGCCCCCGCCGATCAGCGTGATCCCCTCCGACTCGCAGATCTCGCCGGTCACATGGGCCGCCGCGTCACAGGAGACGACCCGCACCAGGTCACGCCGGCCGCCGACGGCCCGGCCGATCGCGGCCACCTCCAGCAGGGCGGTGCCCAGCTCGCTGTCACTCACCGACCCCGATGTGTCGATCACCACGGTGACCCGGGGCGGGCGCCGCCGCAGACTCGGCAGAATCACCCCCGGCAGGCTCGACGACCGCCGCGACGGCCGGCTGTACACGTAGTCCTCACCGACGCCCGGCGCCGACACGGCCGAGCGGACCGCGCTGCCGAGCAGCTCACGCCACGGCTGCGGCGGGTGCACCACCTTCTCCGCCCAGCGCTGCCAGCCGGCCGGTGTGTTACCGCGGCCCACGATGCCCTGCGCCACCCGGTACCGGATCAGCGCCCGCTCCTGCTCGTCGAGGCCGTCCGCGCCGTCCGGGCCCAGCTCCCACGGACGGCCCCGCCCGTCGGCGCCGCCACCGCAGTCCAGCCAGATCAGCTCCCGGCAGTAGAGACCCAGCGCGATCTCACGCAGGTACTCCTCCATGAGCCGGCCCGGTTCCAGGTTCAGCAGTTCCGGGACCACGGCGCCCTGGGGGCGGGGCAGTCCGTCGCCGTACACATCGTCGTTGATCTCGAAGTCCGCGGCGATGTTCATTCGGAGCCGGTCGCCGGAGCCGGTCAGGTCCTTCTCGGCGGCCAGCCGGTCACCCCGGCCGTGATGGTCGCGCAGCAGGTGGGAGACCTCGTGCACCCAGACCCCGGCCAGCTCCTCGACCGGGGTCGCGGCCAGGAACGCGGGGTTGACGTAGCACCGCCAGTACCGGTCGACGCCCATCGTCGGCACCGGCCAGGACAGGAGCGGCTTCAGCGCGAACAACGCGGTCGCCAGGTACGGCCGCGCCTCCGCGGCGAGCAGCCGCGCGGCGTACAACCTCTCGGACTCCTCGGCCGTGAAGACCTCCCGCGGTCTCGCCTGGCCGGATCCCGCATCGGTTCGCCCCGGACGCGGGCCTGCTTGCATGTCGGCTCTCATCGGGCGGCCACCACCCGTTTGCGCAGGCCGACCACCGGGGCCAGGCGTTCCATCTCGGCCGGGACCGGCCACTCGTCGCGGCGCAGCGCCGCGAGCGTCGCCGCCGGCACCACCACCAGGTCCGGGGCGCCCGTCTCCAGCGCCCGCACCAGCACAGCCCAGGCAGCCTCCCAGCGCGACCGGTCCGGGCGTCTCCGCACCGCCTCGACCACGCCGTCGAGCGTCGCCTGCCGCAGATCGCCCCGCTCCGGAAGAACCGCGGCCCGGGGATCGGCCAGCAGCATCTCCGGATCGGGCAGGTCCAGCCGGTCCATGAACGCCAGCAGCTCCAGACCCGGACCGTCCCCGACCGTCCCGCGGACCAGCATCGACAGCACCTCCCGCGACACACCGGACGCGACCGCGAACGCCACCAGCCGCAACGTCATGTCCCAGCTACGTGGCGACGGCCACGGCCCGCCACGGCGCGCCTCACTGTCCGGCAGCCGGTGCGTCAGCGTCGGCCGAGCCTCGAGGAAACCGCACACCGCCCGCCGGGCTCGCGCCACCGCCTCGGGAAGCCGCGCCCGGTCCAGCGCCGGCAGCATCGCCCGCGGCCAGGTGCCGCCGAGACCGCGAACCACCACCTCGTGCTCGAAAGCCCACTGCAGATGTACGAACCGGTTCGCCAGCGGCGGGCTCAGCTCCCACCCGTCGGCGGCCGACGACCGCGGATTGGCGGCGGCCACGATCCGCACGCCCGGCGGCAGACGCAACGCGCCCACCCGGCGCTCCAGCACCACCCGCAGCAGCGCCGCCTGCACGGCCGGCGGAGCGGTCGACAGCTCGTCCAGGAACAGCAGCCCTCTCCCGGCCCGTACCAGCCGGACCGCCCAGTCCGGCGGCGCCATCGGCACACCCTGGGTGGCCGGATCGTCCCCGACGACCGGGAGCCCCGCGAAGTCCGACGGTTCGTGCACGCTCGCGATCACCGTGGTCAGCGGCAGATCGAGCCCTTCCGCGAGCTGGTGGAGTGTGGCGGTCTTGCCGATGCCCGGCTCACCCCAGAGCAGTACCGGCAGGTCCGCGGCGACGGCCAGGGTGAGCGCCTCGAGCTGGCCGTCCGGCCGCGGTTCGGTGCCGGTCGCGGTCAGCAGGGCGAGAAGGTCTGCGGCGACGGGAAGGTTCTGGTCGTTCAGCATCAGTTTCGATCACCTTTGAGAGTCGGGGCGGCCATCAAGACCGGAGTTCGGGTACGTGCAATCGCCGCAACCCGGCTGCGGAGTCTGCGTTCGTGTGGCCGGTGGCCGGTGGCCGGTGGCCGGTGGCGGCATCTGCATGACCGGCGCTCAGCGGAGGACGGCGGTCCTCGTCGTCTTCGTTCTGGTCGTCCTGGTCGTCGTGGCCGTCCTGGTCGTCCGCTTTGGAAGCCGGTGGTGACGGCCGCGGCGGCCGTGACGTTCCTTGCGGGAGCCGATCGGAACGGTCACTCCCGCCGGAACCCGTGCCGCCAGTCCCGCCCGGTAGAGGCCGTGCGCGATCCGCCCCTCGGCGGCGGCCGCGAACGCCTCACCCAGCGCGCCCTCGAGCTTCGCCTCCGGCCCGAGCAGTTCGGCGACGAGAGCCGAGGCACCCGCATGATCACCGTGATCCAGCCGGGCGCGGACCTCTTCCAGGCACTCCGGATTCCGGGCCGCCGTGCGGATCGACCGCAGGCAGGGCAGCGGCGGCCCGCCGAGCAGGGCGAGCAGCTCTTCCCGGCGCAGCTCCTCGGCATCGTGATCGAGCGGCACCAGCCGTCCGCCGACGAGCCCGACCCGATGGACAGCGCCGCAGCACTCGACCAGCCGTACCCCGTCGTCCGTGGCCGCGGTGGCTCCGGCCTGGGCTTCCGCCCTTTCTCCGGCGGCCTCGGGTGTCACCTGCCGGGGGACGGCCTTCATCCCACCGGCCTCGGTCGGCACCTGCCTGGGGACGGCCTTCATCCCACCGGCCTCGGTCGTCACCTCCCCGCAGGTGACTGTCTTTCCGGCGGCCTGGATCGTTGCCTGCCCGGGGTCGGCTGTTTTCTCTGCTTCCTCGATCTTTGCCTGCCCGGAGGGAACCGTTTTCGCTCGGACCTCGGCCGTTGCTGGTCCGGTGTCGGCCGCGCCGATGGTTGTCCGGTCCGGCCTGGACGCCAGTGCCTCCGCGACGAGCGGATGCAGCAGATCGGCGGTGATCATCCCGGATTGGAGAAGCTCGAGGTCAGGCGCCAGCCAGGTCGCCGCATAGGGGAGCACCGCCTCACCTCGGCCGCGACCTGCCCGGCCGCGCCTCGGGGCGGTGTCCATCTCGGGCTCGCCGTCCGACAGCAGGACGCGCCGGCCATTGCCGAGCCGGATCGCGACTGGTCCGGAGTAGCCGTCGGCAGCCCGGAGAATTGCCGCTTCGGCCGCCCAGCGATGCGCGGCATACCCGCGTCCATCCGGGACCGCGGCCGTCCGGTCGGCTTGAGTCGGATGGGCGAACTCGTCGGCGCCGCAGCGTTCGCGCAGGTCGTGGGCACGGTCGGCGGCCCACAGGTGCGGATGGAGGTCGAGCCGGAAACGCCGGTCCGGCTGCGGCCGGGGATGCGGTCCGGCATCGCCGACGGCCGGATCCCACAGCGCCAGGCTGATCCGCTGCCCGGAATCCGCCCAGCTCGGTGCCGTGCGGACGACCAGGTGCGCGCAGTCCTCCGCCACCGGATGCCGGCCGGTGCGCTCGACGCGGTCGCCCGCGCTGGCGGAGTACCGGGCCAGCGAAATGGTCAGCCCCGGCCGTAGCAGGCCGTCCGAGAGGGTTCGTGGCAGATGCCATCGCAGCAGGTCCGGCGCGAGCCGCCGGAGATCGGCACGGACCAGGGCAGCGAGTTCCCGCCCCCACAGGGACGCGATCTCACGAAGGTCCAGATCCACATCGACCTGTGCGGCAGCGCTGGCCCCAGCCCAGTCCCCGGCATGCCGGCGGGCGGTCGCAGTTTCGATCATCGAGGCCGGCACGGCGAACTCCCGCACGCGCCGCCAACTGAGAAGACGGGCCTTCCCGTCCGCGTTCAAGGAGCGCATCAGCACTCACCTTGCGCGGACGAGACCCCCGTTCCACAAGCGAAGGTATTCATTGCCGGGGAGAGTACATGCTCAAGCCAACCCCGCCAACCCGTTACCCATTCACCCTTTTTACTGGCTTAATATCCCTTTTGTCGGGCAGGCATCAGCATGTATGGCAGCCTTGCGAACCGAGAGTCGGGCAGGCGGGGCTCCGGCAGGATGCGGGCGCTGACCTGCCCGGCAGGCGCTACCGGCTTGCGGTGTTTGGCGGGCGGGTCTCGCGCCCGGGATGCGCGGTTGCCCAGTCGTCCGGGATGCGCGGTTGTCCAGTCGTCCGGGATGCGCGGTTGTCCAGTCGCCGCGGTCCTGCGGTCCTTCGTGCCACTTGATCGGCAGGCAGTGGCTCACGCACCCTTCCCGGCCGGGGGAACAGCCGTAGCCCCAGTTCGCCGCCGAAACGCGGCCAAGATGATCATCCGGCACAGGCCCGCTGCGGTTTCACCTCGGCAGCGCAGGGGCTGCAGGGATTCGGCCGATACGCGGCGCCATCGGCGCAGAGCTGCAGACGGCAGGTGGCCCGCCCACCGGCACGCGGTCTTGCGCACCGTGAGGTCGGCGCTGATCTGTGCGGGTCAGGTGCGAGGTCTGGTGGAGTACGACGCTCGCGCTGTTGCGGGCGTGTCAGGATGCGGTCCGGTGGAGCACGATGCTCGCGCTGTTGCGGGAAGGTCAGGTGTGCGGTCTAGAGACCCTTCGTCGTCAGGGTCCAGCCCGCCAGCTGCGGCGCCGGTTCGGGTGGCTGTTGATCGTTCGGTTGTGGGTGGCGGGCCCTTCCTGGCGTCTTTGATCGTTCGGTTGTGGGTGGCGGGCCCTTCCTGGCGTCTTTGATCGTTCGGCTGTGGCAGGCGGACCCTTCCCAGCGCCTCTTGATCGTCCGGCTGTGGCCGGGGAACCCTTCCCGGCGCGGGAGGCAGCCGTATCCCGGAGCCCGACCTGAAAAACGGCCGTAGTTGATCGTCCAGCATCGGAACGTGGCGGTATCGGGCCGCGAGGCGTAGCCCAGGCCGGCTTCACCGAGCCGGGCCTCGGGCCGAGCACCGCCGACGACTCAGCCAGACAGCCATCCGCGGGGAACCCGCGAGCCGTATCCGAGACCCGATGCGGCTCGCCTTCACACCCCGACTACGAAGCTCTCTAGCGGAATCTGCGCTGGATGCGGCTGGATCGGGTGGTCGCGGTTGTTAGGAGCGTGCGGTTGGCGGGGCGGGTGTTCGCGGTGGTGTGGGTGGGCCGGGGGTGGTTGGCGGGGCGGGTGTACGCGGTGGTGTGGGTGGGCCGGGAATGGGTGGCGGGGCTGGTGTTCGCGCTCGTGTGGGTGGGCCGGAGCGTGCGGTCTGGCGGATCACGGTGCCTCGCGCTGGGGAAGGGCCGGGAGGAGGTTGGTGCGGCGGTTGGGTGATGGGCTGGGGCGTACCTGAGGAGTGGTTCGGGGTGTCGGATACATGGCTCAGGTGCGGCCGAGAGGTGCGGCGACAGTGCTGAGCGGGGAATGGGTGGCATGTCCGGAATGGGTGGATGGCGGGCCGGCGGGCGGGTCACCCGGTGGGGGGAATTGGTAATCCTTTTCGGTCGCGTGAGTTCGGCTCGGTTTTCAAGGGATCTTGAATTGAGTGGATAACGGTCCGGTTGCAAGGAGGGAACCGTTATCACTTTCAGGTGATCGGAATGGCGAAAATCGATCAGTTTGTTGTACGTTTGGTCCAGAAAAAGTGGGACATCGACCGGGTTTCCGACGGGTAACCGATCGATGTCCCGGTCATTTCGTCTCCCTGATTCGTTGATCCGGCATACCTGACTCGTTCGATCGGCTATGGGCAGGTGCGCAGAGTGCGCCGGCCCGATACGTTAAGTGTGTGTCCAGTGGAGATCCCTATTGGCACGAAATGCCTGTGAACTGGGAGGACAGCCGTTTTCCCCGATCAATGGAAGATCTGTCGACCCGCGATCGTCCGAATGGACACGGGGCGATAGAAAGGTATGTGCTTCCTGCGTTCCAGACAGGTCGACGAACCGGCCGGCGCCGGCGTCCATCGCAGAGGGTGGTGTGATGATCCGGGTCGTTGTGGTGCGAGACGAGGGATACTTCGGCGTCGCGGTGCGCGCGTTCCTCGAGACCGAACCGGACATGCATTACGTCGACACCCTGCCGATCGGTGGTGATCTGGCGCAGCGTGCCGCGCAGTTGTGGCCCGCGGTCGTCGTGATCGACACGCAGTACATGGTCAGTCAGGTCCTGCCGCTGGCCGACCAGCTGCACGCGGCCATCCCGTCGTGCTCGATGCTGCTGCTGTGCGACCCGTCGAAGCGCGGCATGCTGCCGCCGCGCCGGTGGAACGGCGGGCTCAACTTCCTGGTCAAGGACACCTCGCCGGCGATGCTGGCGGACACGGTGCGCCGGCTGGCGCGGGGTGAGCGGGTGGTGTCGCCGATGCTGCAGGCCGCCTCGCTCAACACCGATCGCGGGCTGAGCACCCGTGAGCTGGAGGTGCTCGGCCTGGCCGCGGAGGGGGAGTCGGTCAAGGAGATCGCCGGGCGTCTCTATCTGTCCAGTGGGACGGTCCGCAATTACCTTTCCGCGATCATTTCCAAGACCCGCGCCCGCAATCGGCTCGACGCGATTCGTATCGCCCGTAAGGAGGGCTGGCTCCGTTGACGGTCGCGGCGCGCGGGTAGCGTGGGAACGGATGCCAACCCACCAATTCGACATCCCGGCGCTGCCCGTACTTCTGCCCCTGGGTTTCGCCCTGATGATCGTGACCGGCCTTTTCCTGCACCGGCGGGGGCTGCTGACTCCCGCCCGGCTGGCCCTGGGCTGGTTCGCCGGGTGGTACGCGGTGGCCGTTCTCGGCGCGACGCTGCTGCCGATGCATCTGGCCTGGGGCGGCGCCTACGACCCGGACCAGTACCGGTTCATCTTCATCCCGCTGCTGGAGATGCGGCCGCTCGACTTCCTGCTGAACACGGTGATGACGCTGCCGCTGGCCGGCCTGCTGTTCCTGCTGTTCGGCATCCGGGAGGAGGGCCGGCTGGTGCGGATCGGGTTCCTCGTCAGCCTGGCCATCGAGACGACGCAACTGGTCATGCTGTTCACCCTGGACGGCAACCGGTGGGCGGATGTGAACGACCTTATGTCGAACACGTTCGGCACCTGGCTCGGTTATCTGGCGTTCCGCCGGCTCATGCGTTACGCACGCTTCCGCCGGGCAGTGGAAAGCTGTTCTTTCGCCCGAACCGGCCGCGCGACCCCAGCAGCGGTCCGATGACCCGGCGTTTCACCGGCCGGGCCGAGATCCGCTCGTAGAGGCTGCCCACCGAGTCGGCCAGCCGGTCGGCGTCGTACGGCTCGCCCGCGGACCGGGCCGGCAGCCGCTCCCCGCGCCGTTCGGCGAGACACAGCATCTCGGTGCGCAGGGCGCGGGGCAGTGACTCGCGGTCCTGGGAGAGCCGGAAGGTGCCGCGGACCGGGGTGCGTGCGGCGGTCAGTTCCTCGAGCGGCAGGCACGACCCGTACACGGCCGGCAGTCCGCTGGCCACCGCCTCCAGCGTGGCCAGGCCGAACGAGGACTGGTCGGGGGAGGCGAAGACGTCCATGGCGCACAGCATCTCGCGCGGGTGGCCGACCGGCCCGGCGAACCGTACCCGGTCGGCGACGCCCTCGATCTCGGCGAGGCGTTCCAGGGCGGCGCGTGCCGAGCCGTCGCCGACGAGCAGCAGCATCGCGTCCGGCACCTCGGTGATCGCGCGGATCAGCAGATCGAACCGCTTGTCCGGTTCGAGCCGGCCGACGCCGCCGATGACGGCCCGGTCCTCCTCGATGCCGAGCCGGGCTCTGGTCGCGGCCCGTACGCCCCGGTCGAACCGGAACTCGCCCGCGTCGATCGCCTTCGGGATCGTGGTGATCCGCTCGTCCGGTACGCCCCACGAGCGCAGCCGTGCGGCGATCGCCGGGCAGGGGGCGATGGTGACCTGGCCGAGCCGTTCCCCGGCCAGGTAGAGCGCCCGGACGCCGGGGGAGACCGGTCGCCCCTCGATGATCTCGGCGCCCAGGTGGTGTTCGCTGGCGACCACGTGCCGGATGCCGGCCAGCCGGGCGGCGATGCGGCCCTGTACCCCGGCCCGGTACAGGTGGGTGTGCACCAGGTCGTACCGGCCGGAGCGCATGAGCCGGCGCAGTCTCCGCACGGCGGCCGGGTCGTGGTCCCGTGCGCTGCCGACGCGATGCACCCGCGTACCGGTCAGGCCGCCGCCGGTGTCCAGCGTGACGACCTCACTGTCGTACGGCAGCCGGCGCACCAGCAATCGCAGCTGATGCCCGGCCGCACCCGGTTCCAGTGTGCTGATGACATGCAGCACCCTCATCCTTTGTCCCCCGGTCGCATTCTCGACAGAACGCTTGCGACACCCGCCTTGAAGACGCTGCCGAAAGTGCGTCACAACTTCAAGTCGCAGATGTCACGCCTAAGGCGAGAGCTTCTCACTGTCGATATGACATCCTCCGCCGAATGGCTATCCCAGGCTGCCCGGAAGTATCCACCACAAATGCCGATCAAGGTCCTGTCCTCAATAGAACGGCGAAAGTGAGGATTGTTCACATAGCCCATGACAATTGCTACTGTGAACCGCCCGCCCCGGCTGCAACTCTAATTTTGCGATCGGTCGAAAGGGGCGTTGCGCAAGCGAGTCTCGGCGCGCATTTCATGTCCGGAAATGCAATTGGGCCGACTCGCTTCTCTTTGTCTTGAAGTTTGTCTCGAAGCACGCCTTGTCCGAGCGAAGGATCCGCGGCCGGCCCGGGCCGGCATCGTACGAGGGGGAATCCATGCAGGTACGGCGACGAGCGTCCGGCGACACCAGCGCCGACGCGACTCCCGGCGACTGGCGCGGCCCGGGTCCTCACCCGGTTCCGTGGCACCGCCGAGCCCTGCCAGGCCGCGCGGCGCGTGCGGTCACCGACGCGGCGGCGCTGGCCACCGCGCTGCTCATCGCGACGCTGCTGCGCCATGACGGCGACGTCGCCGAGGTCCATTTCCTCGGCCTGGTGGTGCTCTCCGCGGTCGCCGCGGTGGTGCACACCGCGGCCGGAATCCACTTCGGCCTCTACACCGGACGCTGGGCGTACGGCTGCTTCGAGGAGATCGCCGCCCTGGTCCGCACCGCCGCGGTCACCACGCCCGCGCTGCTGCTCCTGGACACGCTGCTCGGCCGTCTGGTGCCGCGCTCGGCGATCATCGGCGCCGGCCTGATCACCCTGGTCCTCGCCGCGGGCATGCGTTACACGGTCCGGTCGATGCAGGACAGCCGGCTGCGGCCGTCGCCGGAGCAGGGCACGCGGGTCGTCGTGATGGGTGCCGGAGAGGGCGCCACCCAGGTCATCCGGGCCATGCTGCGCAGCCCGCGCAGCCCGTACGTCCCGGTCGCCCTGCTCGACGACGACCCGGCCAAGCGCACCTTCCGGGTGATGGACGTGCCGGTCTGCGGCACCCGCGACGACATGGCCGAGGTGGTCCGCAAGTTCCGGGCCGAGGCCGTGGTCATCGCGATCCCCAGTGCGAGCGCCGACCTCATCCGGAAGCTGACCGACCTGGCACAGCCGCTCAACGTCGACCTCAAGGTCGTACCGCCGGTGGTGGAGTTGTTCGGAAGAACCGTTCGGGTCGAGGACATCCGCCCGGTCAGCCACGAGGACCTGCTCGGACGGCGCGAGGTCGGCATCGACCTGGCCGCCGTCGCCGGCTACCTGGAGGGCCGCCGCGTGCTCGTCACCGGCGCGGGCGGCTCGATCGGCTCGGAGCTGTGCCGCCAGCTGGCCCGGTTCAACCCGGCCAAGCTGGTCATGCTGGACCGCGACGAATCCGGCCTGCACGCGGTGCAGCTGTCGATCGACGGCCGTGGGCAGCTCGACGACCGCAACCTCGTGGTCGCCGACATCCGCGACCAGCAGCGCCTCGACGAGGTGTTCACCGAGCACAAGCCGCACGTGGTCTTCCACGCCGCGGCCCTCAAGCACCTGCCGCTGCTGGAGATGCACCCGTCCGAGGCGCTCAAGACCAACATCATCGGCACGTACCAGATCCTGCAGACCGCGATGCGCCACAACGTCGACCGCCTCGTCAACATCTCCACCGACAAGGCCGCCGACCCCTGCAGCGTCCTCGGCTACTCGAAGCGGATCACCGAGCGGCTGACCGCGGCCGCCGACGCCACCGCGAGCGGCACCTACTGCAGTGTCCGGTTCGGCAACGTGCTCGGGTCCCGCGGGTCGGTGCTGACCGCGTTCGCCGCCCAGGTCGAGGCCGGTGGCCCGATCACCGTCACGCATCCGGACGTGACCCGCTACTTCATGACGGTCCAGGAGGCGGTGCGGCTGGTCATCCAGGCCGGCGCTCTGGAGAGCAAGGGTGAGGTGCTGATCCTCGACATGGGCGAGCCGGTACGCATCGCCGATGTGGCCAAGCGCATCGCCGACGCCGCCGACCAGCACATCCAGATCGTCTACACCGGGCTGCGACCGGCCGAGAAGCTCGCCGAGGTGCTGCTCGGGCCGGACGAGCCGGACCACCGGCCGAACCACCCGCTCATCTCACAGGCGCCGGTGCCGCCGCTGGACGGCGCCGTGCTCTCGCTGCTCGACCCGTCGTCGCCGCGTGAGGACCTGATCGCCGTCCTGCACTGGCTGGCCGACAGCCCGGCGCTGCCGAAGAAGCCGCACCCGGTGATCACCACCAAGCAGCGCCGTCCCGAGACCGCCGCCGTGCCACCGGGCCGGCGCTCATGAGCCGCAGGCACAAGCCCCGGGCCAAGAGAATTCTTAAGGAGAGAACCCCCATGCGGGTCGTCATCGCCGGTCAGGGTTACGTGGGGCTGCCGCTCGCGGTCCGCGCGGCCGAGGTCGGGCACACCGTGGTCGGCTTCGACGTCGACGACGAGCGGATCAAGCGGCTCGCCGCCGGGGAGTCCTACGTCGACGACGTCTCCTCGGCCGACCTGCAGAAGGTCCTGGCCACCGGTTCCTTCCACCCGTCGTCGGACCCGCGCTCGTGCGCCGGCTTCGACGTCGCGGTGATCGCCGTCCCGACGCCGCTGCGCGACGGCAGCCCGGACCTGACCTACATCGAGGACTCGGCCCGCACCCTGGCCCGCTACCTGCGGCCGGGCGCGACCGTCGCCCTCGAGTCGACCACCTATCCGGGCACCACCACCGAGCTGGTGGCGCCGCTGCTGGAGGAGGGCTCCGGCCTGATCGCCGGGGTCGACTTCCACCTCGGCTACAGCCCCGAGCGCATCGACCCGGGCAACCGGGAGTGGAACCTGGTCACCACGCCGAAGGTGGTGTCCGGCATGAACCCGGCGTCGCTGGCGATGGTGCAGGCGTTCTACGCGTCGGTCGTGGAGAAGACCGTGCCGGTCTCCGACCCGAAGGTCGCGGAGCTGGCCAAGCTGCTCGAGAACACCTTCCGGCACGTCAACATCGCCCTGGTCAACGAACTGGCGGTGTACGCACACGAGCTCGGCATCAACGTCTGGGAGGCGATCGACGCCGCATCGTCGAAGCCGTTCGGCTACATGCGGTTCGTGCCCGGTCCCGGCGTCGGCGGGCACTGCCTGCCGATCGACCCGTCCTACCTGTCGTGGCGGGTCCAGCGGACGCTCGGCCAGAGCTTCCGCTTCGTCGAGCTCGCCAACGACATCAACAACCACATGCCCGACTACGTGGCGCGCCGTCTCGTGGCCGCGCTCAACAAGCGGCGCAAGTCGGTCAACGGCTCGACGATCCTGCTGCTCGGCCTGGCTTACAAGAAGAACACCGGCGACGCCCGGGAGTCGCCGGCGCGGCGTGTCGCCTCGCTGCTGCTGGAGATGGGGGCGGACGTACGGGCCGCCGACCCCCATGTGGTCGAGGACGCCCACGTCGACAGCCGGGTCGCGATGGTGCCGCTCACCGCCGAGCAGCTCGCCGACGCCGACGCCGTGGTCCTGCTCGCCGACCACGACGCCTTCGACCTGGACCTCGTGCTCGAGCACGCGCCCTACGTGCTGGACACCCGGCATCGGCTCACCGGGCCGGCCGTCGAGTCGCTGTGACCGTCGCTGCGAGCGCCGCTGCAAGCGTCGCTGTAAGGGGAGAACAATCGTGCGTCTGATCTGGAACGGTCTCAACCGTCTGACCGCACTCGTCATGATCATCCTGCTGGCGCCCGTGATCCTGGCGATCGCCGCCTGGATCCGGATCGCCGACGGCAAGGGCGTCCTCTTCGTCCAGGACCGGGCCGGCAAGGGAGGCGTCCCGTTCCGGATGCTCAAGTTCCGCTCGATGGTGCACAACTCGGTCGCGATGAGCGCCCAGCTCGGCATCGACGACCCGTTCGGCCTGGTCGAGAACGACCCGCGCATCACCCGGTGCGGGCGCTTCCTGCGGCGTACCAGCCTCGACGAGCTGCCCCAGCTGCTCAACGTGCTGGCCGGGCACATGAACCTGGTCGGCCCGCGCCCGGACGTGCTGCCGCAGGTCGCCTGCTACTCGGCCGACGACGCCCGCCGCCTCGAGGTGAAGCCCGGCATCACCGGGTGGGCCCAGGTCAACGGGCGGGACGACATCGACTGGGCGCAGCGTTTCGTCCTCGACCGCTGGTACGTCGACAACTGGTCGCCGCTGCTCGACCTGAAGATCATGTGGCGGACCGCGATCAGCCTGAACCGGGACGAGCCTCCGGTCCACGTCGACCAGATCAATATCGGTCGCCAGCAGGCTGCCGTCGAGCAGCCGGAAGTCAGCCGTGCCGCCTGAGCCGATGTCCGAGATCGGCTCGGAGTTCCACTGGGACCCGGCCGCCCTGCTCGATCCCGAGCGGGGCGGTCTGCCCGGCTGGCTGCCCGGACGGCGCGAGCTCTTCGCCACCGGATGCGGTGCGCTCAGCGAACTGCTGCGCCTGCTCGCGCCGGCCGGCCGGCTGCACGTGCCGTCGTACTTCTGCATGGGCGTCGCCGAGTACCTGTCCCGGCAGGTGTCGATCGCCTGGTACCGGCACCTGCCCGACTCCGGCGGCGTGCGCTGGGAGACCTTGCGTCCCCGGCCGGGCGACGTGGTCCTCACGCAGAACCTTTTCGGACGCGAGGACGGCGCGCCCTGGGCCGGGTGGATCACCGGACATCCGGGCGTCACGGTGATCGAGGACCACTCGCATGACCCGTTCAGCGACTGGTCCCGCGACAGCGCGGCGCACTACGCCGTCGCCTCGCTGCGCAAGACGCTGCCGCTGCCGGACGGGGGACTGCTGTGGTCGCCGCGCGGTCTCGAACTGCCCCGCCCGGTCGCCGGTGGGTCCAGGGGCGCCGATCTCAAGCTCGCGGCCATGCTGCTCAAGGCCGCCTGGCGGGACGGGCAGCCGGTTCCCAAGGATCAGTTCCGGACACTGCAGCAGCAGGGCGAACGTCAACTTCTCGGCAGTGCGGCTTCGGCCCATGCGGTCACGGCCGCGGTGCTGCCGCTTCTCGACATTTCTGCTGTACGCCAGGCGAGCGCGCGAAATGCGACTCAGCTGGGGGCGGCGCTCGACAGCCGTACAAAATTAGGGGTCGGAGGTTTTCGTTTGCAGCTCTTGTGCCCCTCCGCCTCGTCGCGGGACGGGTTGCTCGCGCATCTCGCGCGGCACGGCATCTACGCGCCGGTGCACTGGCGGCAGGACCGCAACGGATTCTGGAGCGGTGACGCCGAGGCGGCCGATCTGGCCGACCGGGTGCTGACGCTGCCCGCCGATCACCGGTGCTCGCCGGGGGATCTGCAGCGGATGGTGGAGACGATCGAAGGATTCGCTCGCATGGATCTTTCCGGGGTCCTATGATCCGAGAGTGACCGATCGATCCACTGAGCGTGATCATGTGGGAGGTGGGCTATGACCTCCATGAGCTGGTTCGCGCTGGGGATGGCCGTGTTCGGCGCGTTCAGTTACGCGACCGGATCGATCCTGCAGGCCATCGGCGCCAAACGCAGCCACAGCACGGCCAGTACGCTCGGCCATCCGCTCTACCTGATCGGCATCGTCTTCGACATCGTCGCCTGGATCGGCGCCATCGTCGCCCTGCAGCACCTGGCCGTCTACGTCGTCGAGTCGGTGCTCGCCTCCTCGCTGGCCGTCACCGCCGTCGCCGCCTGGCTGTTCCTCGGCTCCAAGCTGCGCCGCCGTGACGTGTTCGCCATCGTCTGCACCACCGCCGCCCTCGGCGTCCTCGCCCTCTCCGCCGGCCAGCAGCACGAGATGCTGCCGTCCACACAGGTCCGCATCGGACTCGTGTCGGCGCTGCTCATCCTCTGGCTGCTCGGCTGGGGCGCCACCAAGACCGGCCGTTCCGGGCTGATCGCCCTGGTCGGCGGCTTCTCCCTCGGCGGCGCCGCCATCTCCGGCCGCGCCCTGCAGTTCCCCGAGGAGGAGATGCGGCAGTTCACCACCGGATTCGTCGCCGTCGTCACCGAGCCGGTCACCTGGACGATGATCGCGTTCGCGATGACCGGCATGCTGCTGTACGCCGGCGCGCTCCAGGGCGGCGAGGTCGGCCGGGTCACCGCCGTCCACTGGACCGGCGAGGTCGTCCTGCCGTCGATCATCGCCCTCACCCTGATCGGCGACACCGTACGGTCCGGCTGGGAACTGCCCGCTCTCGCCGCCGGCCTCGTCACCGTCGGCTCCGCCATCGTCCTGGCCTCCGCGCCCGCCGCCGTCGCACCGGCCGGCGACGAATCCGTGCCCGCCGGCACCGGCGCCGTCGTGGTCCCGCCGCCCCGTGCCGGAGCGCTGCTCCCCGCCGAGGCGTGGCGGCTGGCCATCCCGCCGGAGGCGCACTGGCCCGCGTTGCAGCCGCCGCTGGTCCGCGGGTACGGGACGTTCCTGTGGTGGGGCTCGCCGAACGCGCCGCAGCCGCTGTGGATACCGCCGGACCGTACGTTCAGCGCGCCCGGTGCCCTGCCCGCCTGGGCGGGGCCGCAGTTGCCGGAGACCCGTGCGGCGGCCGGGGAACAGCCCGCTGTCCGGCGGGCGCGGCGGTTACCGGCGAGGCGGCATGCGGCCCTGCCGTCCGGCCGCCACTCCGGCAGTTCCGCCGCCTGAACCGCCCCGCCCCGCCGCCGCCTCACCTCATGTTTTTTGGCGATCTTGTGAGGTTTGGCCTTCAATGCCACCGCAAGTCCTCAAGATCTCGGTGAGCGGCCGCTCCGGATGCCAATCTGAGGGTCGGATGTGCCGAATACGCCCGGGCGATCTCTGTGCGGCAGTAGCATCGAGGGCACCCTGAAGGCGTGATGGTGGTCGATATGACTCTGCACTGGTGGTCGATCGAGATCGTTGACGGGCCGCATTCGTCCGCGGGCCGCTGGCGCGACATGCATCAGGAGACGATCGTCTCCTCCGGCATCTCGTTCGGTGCCCGCGAGTGGCACTGGCGAGCCTTCTCCTGGGGCGTCCTCCTCGAGATCGCGTTCGCCGACGAGGAGATCTGGCCGGCCTTCCGCGCTCTCCCAGTCGTTCGCGCCGCCCTCGACGCGGTGCCCGATCCGGTTCACGGCCTGCACATCTACCCAGGACGCGGCGGCAGTTCCGGAGGCATCCTGCCGCGACGTCCCCGCCCGACCGCCGGAGCCGGTGCGGTCCCGATCCCACGCGAGGAGCCGAGCCCCCGCGTCACGCTCGCCAGCCCCGAGCCCGCCCCGACCACAAGTGGGGTAACCGTCTGAAAACCCGAACGCCCCCTCCGCCCCGGACGTCCCCGGCCAGCCGCGGCCGGGGACGTCCATGTTCACCGGCTGTGCCGCACCGCTGTCTCGACGCCCGTGAAACAGCGGTCCGGGCCAGCCGCGAAGATCTGGCGGCCGGATCGTTCAGTTGCGGGCCGTCGCTGAGATTGTGCGCGGCCAGCACCGGCGCGGCGATCGCGGCGGACCGCCACGGCAGCCGCCGGGTGACGGTGTGGCCGGCGACCGCGAACGGCAGCGGCGCCGGGCCGTACGGAGACGCGAGCCATATGCAGGTCACGCTGACGACCGCCGTCACCGCCGGCACCGGCCGGGGATGGTCCTGCCGGCGGCGGGGCATGGCCCGGCTCCGGCCGATCCGCCGGGTCTCATCATCCGCGACTACCGACGGTTCTGTTCTTGGGACATTCCGGTAAAGACTGGCGGAGACCGGAAGGAGGCACCATGGGCAACAGAGCGGTTGTCTACCAGGGTCCCGGACGCGTCGAGGTCCGCGACATCGAGTACCCGAGCTACGAGGTCAAGGACGGCCCCGGCGTCAACAAGGAGAACGTGGGACGGCGCACCCCGCACGGCGCGATCCTCAAGACCGTCGTCAGCAACATCTGCGGCAGCGACCAGCACATGGTCCGCGGGCGGACCACCGCCCCGGGCGGGCTCGTGCTGGGCCACGAGATCACCGGCGAGGTCGTCGACGTGGGACCGGACGTCGAATACGTGCGCGTCGGCGACGTGGTGTCGGTGCCGTTTAACATCTCCTGCGGCCGGTGCCGCAACTGCAAGGAGCGCAAGACCGGAGTCTGCCTCAACGTCAACCCCGACAGACCCGGATCGGCGTACGGCTACGTCGACATGGGTGGCTGGGTCGGTGGACAGGCCGAGTACGTGATGGTCCCGTACGCCGACTGGAACCTGCTGCGATTCCCCGACCGTGACCAGGCACTCGAGAAGATCCTCGACCTGGCCATGCTCAGCGACATCTTCCCCACCGGCTACCACGGTTGCGTGAGCGCGGGCGTGACCACCGGCTCCACCGTCTACATCGCCGGCGCCGGGCCCGTCGGGCTGGCCGCCGCCACCTCGGCGTTCCTGCTCGGGGCCGCGGTCGTCATCGTCGGCGACCTCAACGACGAACGGCTCGCCCAGGCCCGCAGCTTCGGCTGCGAGACCATCAACGTGTCACACGGCGACCCGGTCGAGCAGGTGCAGCAGATCCTCGGGCGGGCGGCTCCCGCGATCGGGCAGCCGCTGGTCGACTCGGCAGTCGACGCGGTCGGTTTCGAGGCACGCGGGCACGGGCGGGACTCGTCCACCGAGATGCCGGCCACCGTGCTGAACTCGCTGATGGACCTGACCCGGGCGGGCGGGGCGATCGGCGTACCCGGCCTCTATGTCACCGGAGACCCCGGTGGCGTCGACGAGGCCGCGAAGGTCGGCTCGCTTTCGCTGCGGCTCGGTCTGGGCTGGGCGAAGTCGCACTCGTTCGTCACCGGCCAGTGCCCGGTGATGAAGTACAACCATCAGCTCATGATGGCGATCCTGCACGACCGGGTGTCGATCGCCCGCAACGTCAACGCCACGCCGATCCCCCTGGACGAGGCTCCGCGGGGATACCAGGAGTTCGACCAGGGGGCGGCGCGGAAGTACGTGCTGGACCCGCACGGAACCCTGCGTTAGGGAACCGTGATCGTCAGGCGCGCCGTGTAACCGGCCGACACCGAACCGGTCACGGCCGCCATCTGGGTCGCGGCCAGGTCGTCGCCGAACACCATGTCGCCGGCGAGGGTGAGCCGGCTCATGTTGGCGACGCTCTGCGAATAGCCGGTCGCGCTGCTGTAGACCGTCCTGGAGACGGCCTCCGGCAGCGCGATCTGCGACGTCTTGCGGATCGGGCCGGACGCGCTGGTCGCCGCGGCCAGCGACGAGTAGACCTCGAAGTGGATGTGAGGCCAGCGGCCCGCGTAACAGCCCGGGAAGATGCTGGTGAAGGTCACCGTCCCGGTCGAGTTGGTCACCTGGATGCCGCGCAGGTAGTTCTGGTTCGTCACGCCGGAGGAGTAGAGCGAGTACCGTCCGGCCCGGTCGCAGTGCCAGGCGTAGACCGCCGCGCCGACCGTCGGCGTGCACGCCGCGTTCAGGACGGTCAGGGAGAACTGCAGCGGTACGCCCGGAGCGGTGGTCGTCGACGTGCCGAACGACGACCGGATGTCACTGCGCACGATGCCGGAGAGCACGCGGACGTTCGGGCCGTTGGAGCCGTCGGCCGGGTACGGTCCGGCGGTCTCCGAGTCGACCTCGGCGGCGCAGGCCGCGGTGGCCTTCTCGGCGCCGCCGAGCAGTGTGCCGCCGCCGGCCACGGTCAGGGCGCCCGCCCCGCCGATCGTCAGCATCCGCCGTCTGGTCATCACGGGGAGGTCGTAGGCCAGGCCCTTGTCGTGGACCTCGCGTACGAAGGCTTCGTTGTCCCGCATGTGGTTCCTCCTTCTGCCGTTGGGGGAACCGCATCGAAACATCGAACTCTATGAATGACCTGTGGTTGATCTGCGCCTTGTCATACCGGCTGGGTCATCCCTCGTCCGCCTGCGGGTCTCCCTTGCCTGCCTCGCCCCCGCCTGGGGCCGGCCTGTCACTGGGGCCCGTCTGCCCTCGGGGTCGGCCTCCCGTGGGCCTGCCTGTCGTTCGGGGCCGCCCCTGTGGGCCTGCCTGAACTTTGGGCCCGCCTGTCCTTGAAGGCTCCTCGCCTCGGACTCTTGCCTTCGAGGAAAGAGTGGGTGTACATTTTCCTCACTGGAAACAGTTGCCTACGGGGAAGGTGTTCGACATGGAGGTCGACGAGGCTTCGAAAGCGCTCGACGAGATGCGCCGCCGCACCGAGCAGACGCTGCGACGGGGGAGCCCACGCCGCGTCCCGATCTGGTATCGGCTCGGGTCCGCCGCTTCGCTGACGCTCGTGTGGGCCAGCGCCGACACGCACGGCTGGGCCGCGTCCGGCATGGTGGTCGCCGGTGTCGCCGCGACCCTCCTGCTGACCCGGCGTCTCGAGCTCGCCACCGGCGTGCGGCTGCGGATGGGTGCTCTCCGGTTCCTGCCGATCGCCCTGCTCATCGGTGCCATGCTGGTCGCCGCGATCTTCGTCGGCTCCGTGATGCGGCTCTATGACGTCCCGTTGGACGGCACGATCGGCGGGCTGGCGGCCGCACTGGTCTGGATCATCGGGATCGGCTGGACGCAGGGCGCCGCGGCCGCGACGCGAGACCCATCATGACCGGGGGGCGGCCGCCCGGTTTCAACGAGCTGCTGCACTTCCCGGTCCGTCTGTCGCTGGTCTCGCTGCTGGCGCCTGCCGCGCACGTCGAGTTCAGCTATCTGCGGGAGGCCACCGGCCTCAGCGACTCGGCGTTGAGCAAGCAGCTGACCAGCTTGCAGGACGCCGGCTACGTCGAGGTCCGGCGCACCGGCCGCCGTGCCACCGCACGACTCACCGGCACGGGCCGCCGGGCCCTGGCCGAACATGCCGCAGCGCTGAGGACGCTGCTCGGCAACGCTCTCGACGGGGATCCCGGTGAGGTGCCGGCGAGCGCCGACGCTCCGGCGGCCGGGGCGGCTCAGTAGTAGACGTCCTCGTGGGCCTTCTCGTAATCACGGATCTCGGCGAACCGGCCCTCCGTGACCAGGCGGGCCCAGGCAGGGTTGCCGAGCAGGATGCGACCCGCCGCCACCAGGTCGAACTCGCCGCCGGACAGGCCTTCACCCAGCCGGGACATGGCCTGCGGGAAGGGGAGGTCGCCGCTCAGGCCGATCGAGCCGACGGTGATCGAGGGACGGCCGGTGAGTTTGCGGGCCCAGCCGGCCAGGTTGAGCGGAGAGCCGGGAAAGGCCGGCTCCCAGAAGCGGCGCTGCGAGGCGTGGAAGACGTCGGCGCCGGCGTCGGCCAGAGTCGTGAGGATCGCCTCGAGTTCGGCGGGGGAGTCGGCGATACGGGCTTCGTAATCGCGTTCTTTGAACTGTGAAAAGCGGATGATTACCGGGAGTTCGCCCCGGACCGCGCGGATGACCTCGGCCGGAAGGGCCGCACGCCGCGCGGGGGAGCCGCCGTAGGCGTCGGTGCGGCGATTGGTCGCCGGCCACAGGAACTCGTCGAGAAGGTAGCCGTGGGCGGCGTGGATCTCGATGGCGTCGAACCCGGCGCGGGCCGCGACCCGGGCGGACTCGGCGAAGGCGGCGACGATCACGTCGATGTCGCCGGTGGTCATGGTGTGCATGGGTAGCGACTCCGCGGCGGCTCCTGCTTCCGGGGCGCCGGTGGTTCCCGACGGTGTCCAGGCGGCGATGCCGTCGACCGGGCGGCGCTCACTGCCCAGGTGCCACAGCTGGGTGGCGATCCGGCCACCGGCGGCATGGACGGCGTCGGTGACCTTGCGCCAGCCCGCCTCGGCGGCACCGGCGGTCATGCGCGGGACGGTGGTCTCGTGGCTCGCGCTGGGATGTCCGACGAGAGTGCCCTCGGTGATGATCAGGCCGATGCCGTTCTCCGCCCGGCGGCGGTAGTAGGCGGCGACCTCGTCGGTGGGTACACCGCCCGGCGAGTGGAACCGCGTCATGGGCGCCATCACGAAGCGGTTCGGCAGATCGAGGCCGGCGATGCGGGCCGGGGTGGCCAGGGCGATGGGGCCGGCTGTGGGGGCGGGGCGGGTTGTCGTCGTCATGGGAAGACGCTAAAACTTGACACTGATGTAAGGGTCAAGGCGACGTGACCGGGGAGACAGCATGCGGATCGGTGACCTCAGCGCCGCGACCGGGGCCAGCGCGCGGTCACTGCGCTACTACGAGGAGCAGGGGCTCCTCAGCAGCGACCGGGGTCCGGGTGGTCAGCGCCGGTACCCGGAGTCGGCCACCGAGCGGGTCGGCCTGATCCGGACCCTGCTCGCAGCGGGCCTGTCCACCAGTGCGATCGCCGACGTGCTGCCGTGCGTAGCCGACGAGGCGATCCGCACGCCCTGGCTGTCCGCGCGCCTGACCGAGGAGCTGCGGCGGATCGAGGCGCAGATGGCCGAACTCCGCCGAACCCACGAGATCCTCGCCGGCCTGGTCGAGAACTACACGATCGCGGTGGACGACCCGCCACTAGCCGGCGAGCTCCACGGCTCGGCGGGTGACCTCCGCCAGTGAGATCTCGTGTTCGGTGAAGAATCCGAACACGACGACGGTCACGGACACGTCGCCCTTCGCCACGACGGCGACGTCGGCGATGTACGAATCGATATAGGAATGCTCCGAGCCGATCGCCTTCTGGTTGAGGTTCGCCTGGAAAGCGGCCGAGGCATCGCCGATGCGGGGCAGCGGCAGCGGTTTGAGGTAGACGGTGAATCCCGGCGTCTCGAAGGAGGGACACCGGCCGGGCAGGGCCGCGGCGGTGCCGACGATGGCCGTCGCGTCCTTCGCTCCCGGGGCGGAGAGCACCTCGGTGACGGATTCCGTGCTCAGCGTGTCCTCGGCATCGTTCTGGAAGACGGCGCTCACCGAGCGCCGGGGTTCCGTGTCACGAGCGGGCGTCTCGATCGGCAGACGGCACCGATCTCCGGCGTTGTGGACCGGGTCGAAAAGAGCGTCGATGCCGAAGCCGAACGGATTGTGCGGCGCGGGCCGGTAGCCGGTCGGCAGATCCTTCAGAGTGAGCAGCCGGTCGGCGAGCCCGTCCGGCGGCGGTGCCGGCAGAGAGCCCGGGAACAGCGCCAATGTGAGAGCGATGTGAGTGAACGGCATGGTCTTCCTTCCCTCGATCAAGGGGGCCGGCGGCGGCCGATCATGACCCGGTGGCCGCGACCAGGCCGGAGGTGAGGCGACCCCGTCCCGCGGTGCGGCTCAGCACGATCCGGTCGATCTCGCTGCTGGGCTGTTTGCTTCCGGGGAGAGCGTCGGCCACGGCGCGGACCGTCATCGTGGTCGTCCGGCCGGGCGCGGCGGGGACCACGTCGATCGCCAGGAAGGCGTAGGCGTCGTAGCGGACCTGAGACCAGTTCACCGACTCGGGCACCCTCGTCCCGGTTCGCTGGCCGCCCTTCGCGGTGGTCGCCGGAGTGGCCGCCCACACGTAACTGTTGGCCACGTGCTCGGTGTTGTTGTCACGGCCGGTCGGGCGGTGACCGCGGTACCGCTCACCCTCGGGAAGTGCCTGCGGGCCGCGGGGGGTGACGCCGTCGGGAGCCGGGGCCCCGTGACCGGGCGCCGGGCGGAACGGGTAGCGCGGCCGTCCACCGGAACCGGCGCAGATGTAGGTCACCCCGTCCTCGGCGGGCCGGATCGTGGAGCCGTCCGGTGCGGAACGGGTCTTCTTGCCGAACCTGATCGGGTCGGTCCGTTCGAACTGGTGGTTGTGTCCCTGCACGGCCAGGTCGACCCGGTAACGGGAGAACAGCGGGTCGAGAATGTCGCGGACGCCACCATCGGAGGCGTGGTTGTGTGAGGTCGCGTACGCGCAGTGGTGGAAGAACGCCACGATGAAGTCGACGGCGGTGCCGGACCGCCATTCACGCAGCACCGACTCCAGCCATCGGGCCTGTGCCCCGGCCGAGTACCCGGTGTTGGTCTGCAACTCGGCGGACAGTTCGTTGGCGTCGACGGAGACGAAACCGACGTTGCCGTGCACGAACCGATAGACCGACGGGCAGCCGCCCGGACCGTTCGACGGCAGGTCCAGCCGGGCGCGGTGACCGCCGTACCCGTGATCGCCGTGGATGGGCTCCATGTCGTGGTTGCCGGTCGCGAACATCCACGGCACGTACGCGGCGAGCGGCTCGATCTGGTTCAGGAAGACGTCCCAGACGTACGGGTTGAACATGCTCGTTCCCGGCGGCGCCGTACGGGACATGGCCATCGAGTCGTCGGCGGGCAGGCCGGAGCCGGTCGGGTTGGCGTAGCAGATGTCCCCGGCGAGCAGCGTGAACGCCGGCTTCTGGGCGCGCATGAGGCCGATCTGAGTGACGGCCGGCCACGGGTCGGTGCCGTGGGCCCCGGCGACCGGGTCGGTGCTCAGGTAGGAGTTGTTGTCGAAGACACCGGCCGGCCAGCGGCCTCCGTCGCGGCGTACGACGGCCGGCTGCTCGTGCCAGGCGTGACGCGGGTCGGTGGGGGCGGTGTGGGTGCCGACGTCGGCGAACGCGGTGAACGTGAAGGGCGCCGCGGCGGCCGGGGCGGGTGCGGCGGTGAAGTGGGCGTCGCCGCTGACAGTGCCGTCGGAGAGCCGGATCCGGTAGTGGTGCACGGCACCCGGGGTGAGCCGGTCGAGCACCGCCTTCATGTAGAACTGGCTGCACACCGGGCCGCCCGCGATCGCATCGGCACCGGTCAGATGGCGGATCTCGGCGTCGTGCGTGGTGCCGTAACGGCCCGGCTCGCTGCCGACCTCGACGACGGCGCGCAGCTTCGACGGCAGCTTGCCGGTGCTGCTGACCAGCTGTGCGGTCACCGCCATGACGTTGCGCGGTGTGCCGTCGGCAGTGGGCACGAACGACAGGTGCCGCCCGGAGACGACCACGCCGTCGCGTCCGGCCCGGCCGCCCGCGGCCGCGAACACCGCCTCGGCCTCGCGGAACCGGGCGTACACCAGCCCGCCGGCGCCCGCGGTCACGGCCAGCAGGGCCGAGCGGCGGCTGATCCGGGCCCGGTCGAGCAGGCGGGCGTTGTGTTCGGCGTACTCGTCTACGGTGCGCGGTCCCATAAAAGACATACTGCACCAGAAACGACGGCTTTATCGGTACGGCGGGAACCGCCCCGACATCATTTCCGCGGTCGGCGTGCCGCACAGCTTCTCGACTGCCAGCGGGTCGGTCACCACCCGCCACGTGTGAAAATCCTGCCGCCCCGCCGCGAACGCGGCCTTGTAACGGAACAGCGAGTCGTCCGAGCCGCCCACCCCGCCACCGATGTGGTGCACCAGGTTGCCGCGCTCCCGCCCCCACAGCCGTACCTCGTGGTAGAGCAGTTTGTCGGCCCACCAGATCTGCCCGTTCCGCGTGGACTGCAGATGGGTCTGCATGATCCGCCGGTAGGCGAAGAACAGGTTGCCGCCCAGCACCTCGCCGTCACGGACCGCCGCGGCCAGATGGACGTTCTCACCGAGCGCGGCCCGCAGGCGGTGGAAGTGATCCATCCCGAAGAAGTAGAAGTCGGTCGCTCCGACCCGCCGCATCGTCGAGTGGTACGTCGCCACCCACGCCTCGAGCAGGTCCCAGTCGTCGAAGACGATCCGCACCCCGGCCCGTTTCGCCTTGTTGATCTGGTTGCGGTGGGTCCGGTGGGTGTCCTGCCACAACTGATCCGGCGGAAGCGAGAGATCCGCCGACACCGTCTCACCGTGGTGCACCACGGCTCCGGCCGCGGCGAGAGCGCCGGCCGGGGCCGGGAGCAGCGGATGCAGCCGGGCAAAGACGGTGATCACGTCGTGGGTGCGCAGCAGCGCCGCCATGTGCCGGACGGCGCGTGTCCAGAAACCGATGTCCGAGGGTGGGACGTCGCTGACCGGGCCGGGGTACCCGTACGGGGAGACCGCGTCACGCAGCCCGGTACCCGGCACCGGCCGCAACACGAGGGGCAGCAGCAGCACCTGTCCCATCTCGTCGTAGCGGAACGCCACCGGCGTACCCCCGGACAGGCGGGCGTCGAGTGTCACGTACCCCGGCAGGTGGTAGACGTCGTGGTGGACGCGCCGCAGCGCGTCCTCCCACGCCGGGTCGCCGGGCTCCAACAGGGCGCCTTCGGCCATCGGTCATCCCTTCGCTGCGGGCGTCGCTACGCCGTGTTGGGCAGGATCGCGTGTCCGGTCGTGACGTTCGTGGCGTCGGTGCGCCGCCGCGCCCGGCTCCACCGGCGGGCGCTCAGCGTCCACCGCAGCACCGTGCGGGGGACCGTGCTCTGCGTAGCCATGTGCAGCAGGTACCGCCACGTCGCGTACTCACCCCGGCGGTTCGACAGGGCGTACGAGAACCGGCGGGCCGGCAGGTGGGCGTACTCGGGCATGTGCTCGAACCAGTTGCTGCTCGCCCGCGCCGCACGTTGCAGGGGCGCGAGGGCCGCCTTGCGGCGGTGCTCGTAACGTTCCAGGGCCACCGGCAGATCGTCACCGGAGGCGACCGCGTCCGCCAGAGCCATCGCGTCCTGCATGGCCAGCTTCGTGCCCGAGCCGATCGCGAAGTGGGTGGTGTGCGCGGAGTCGCCCATCAGCACGACGTTGCCGTGGTCCCAGCGCTGGGCGGTGACCCGGCGGAAGTTGAGCCAGCCGGTGCCGCCCAGGTCGGCGCGCTGGTCGATCAGCTCCGCGCCGTCCAGATGGGACGCGAAGATCTGCCGCAGCTTCTCGGTCCCGGCGGCCGCGTCGAGCTCGTCGAAGCCCAGCGCCGACCACGTCGCGGGCGTGCACTCGACGATGAAGGTGCTGGTGTGCTCGTCGAACGGGTAGGCGTGGAACCACACCCAGCCGGCCGGGGTCTCCTCGAACCCGAAGGTGAACGTGTCGAAGACCTTCGGCGTGCCCAGCCAGATGTACTTGTTGCGGGCGATCTCCACCTCGGCGCCGAAGTGCTCGGCGTGCGCCTCCCGGACCCGGCTGCGCGCGCCGTCGCACGCCACGACCAGGTCGGACGGCGGCAGATCGCCGAGGTCGGCCAGCTCGTCGGAGTAGCTGATCTCCACACCGGCCTCGACGGCCCGTTCGGCCAGGATCTCGAGCAGCCGGTGACGGCCCAGGCTGAAGCCGTACCCGGCCAGATGGGTGGTGGGTTTGCCGGTCGCGCGCACCTCGTACTCGTCCCACTTGTACGCGGCGTCCCAGATCCGCTCGGCGCTGACCGGGTCGTAGGTGAACAGGTCGTCGAGCAGGTCGTCCCAGAACACCACACCCCAGCCCCAGGTCACCCCGGCCGGGTTGCGTTCCAGCACGGTGACCTCGTTGCCGGGGTCCGCGAGCTTCGCCAGCGTCGCGAAGTACAGGCCGGCGGGGCCGCCGCCCACACAGGTGATCCGCATGACGGGCTCCTATCGGTAGGCCGGGAAGGTGGCGGTCAGATCGGCCGGGTCGGCCTCCGGGCGGCGTTCGCGGACCAGCCGCCCGTACGCCTCACGGTCGGCGACGACGCGCCAGGTGTGGAACGCGTGCCGGCTCGGTGAGAACCCGGCCTTGTAGGAGAACAGCGAGTCGTTCGCCCCGCCCTTGCCACCACCCAGGTGGAACACCTCGTCGCCGCGGGACTTGCACCAGCGGCGCACCGAGTCGTAGAGCAACTCGTCGGCGTACCGCTTCGGCGCCCGCCGGGTCGACGACACGTATCCGGTCGCGATCCCGTCGTACGAGAAGAAGGTGTTGCCCCCGACGACCTCACCGTCCTCCAGCGCCACCACCAGGTGCATCTTGTCGCCGACCGCGTCGTGCAGGGCCGCCAGATGCTCTCGGGTGAAGAAGTAGTACGAGGTGGCGCCCACCCGGCGCATGTTGTCGTGGTAGACCTCGACCCACTCGCCGAGCCGGTCCCAGTCGTCGAAGACGATCTCCGTGCCGGCACGTTTGGCCCGGTTGATGTGGTTGCGGTGGTCGGCGCGCGTCTGCTTCCACATCTCGTCCTCGGAGACGGTCAGGTCCATCGACACCGTCTCCCCGTGATGGACGACGACGCCGTGCTCCTTCAGGGCCGGCGACGGCGCCCCGAGAAGCGGGTGCATCCGGATGAAGGCCGAGACGACACCCTGCTCCCGCAGCGTCGCGACGAACGCCGTGCAAGCCTGGTCCCAGAAGGCCGCGTCCTCGCAGGAGCCGACCGGGCCCGGGTAGCCGTACGGCGAGATCGCGTCCCGCAGATCCGAGTCCGGGATGTCCCGCAGGATCAACGGGATCAGCAGCCGCCGCCCGTCGCGCTCGAAGTGGAACGCGGCCGGGGCGCCACCGTAGAGCCGTGCGTCGAGGACGACGTACTCCGGCACGTGGTACATGTCGTGTCCGACGTGCGCGAGCGTCTCCTTCCACTCGCGGGCCGCCGGTTCCAGCAGCGATGCCGTCATGTCGGGTTTCTCCTTCCGGCGTTCACGCCTTCAACAGGCGGGCGTTGAGCGCCATGTTCGCGGCGAACTGATCGTTCACCACCTGGTGTTTCTCCAGTCGCAGTTGGACGGCCGGGTCGTAGCGGCCCAGCTTCACGAAACCGTCGGACCACCAGCCGTTGTCGGTGCCGGTGCCGTCGACGAAAGCCCGATAGGTGGTCCCGCCCGGCCAGACGACCTTGGTGAGCAGGGCCGAGAACGCGGCCATGTCCGAGCCGGACCACCCCTGGCCGCGGTCGTGGGCCTCGACCACATAGGTGACGACCCCGTTGCCGTGGCCGACGTCCTGGCCGGGCTGTTTCGCCGAGCCCCAGACATCGCTCCAGAACCAGGCGGTCGGCTCGGCGGGGTTGCGGCGCAACTGGCCGCGCAACTGGGTGCTGATCTCGTCGACCACCGCGTTGCACCGGGCCTTGCGGGCCTGATCGGCGGTGAGATGGGCGAGGTTCATCGCGATCAGCGCCCAGTGTGCGGCCATGTGGGTCCGCTCGCGGTAGATGTGGCTCTTCGGGCCGCGCGAGTGCCACTTGTCGAAGATGTTCGTCTCGGCGAAGGCGAGCAGCCGGTCGTAGCGGGCCCGATGGCCGGCGTCGGCGAGGTCCTTCATGGCCACGAGCAGATTCGTGCCGTACCGCCAGAGGTAGGACTCGTAGAGCGGGAACTCGTCGCCGCCCCCGCCCGCGCGGCTCGACGCCCAGCCCTGGTAGCGGTCCCGGAACGAACTCCTCGCCAGTGACGCCGACGGCACCGCGGCGGCGATCACGTTCTCCAGGAACGTCAGGCCGCGGTCCAGGTAGCGGGACTGACCGGTGGCCCGGAACATGGCCGTGCACGCGTCGACGTCGTACGCCAGGTCGTAGTGGTCGCGGCTGTCCTTCGAGCGGCTCAGCGGCGTCCCGTTCTGGTACGAGTAGTCCCAGCTCTTCAGGTAGATGCCGGTCCAGTAGGCGACCGGTTTGATCTTCGCGGCCTCCTCGACCGCGGGCGGCGCGGCCGGCAACGGCTGCCGGACCTCCGGGACGTCATCGGCGGCGCGGACGAGGTGCAGACCGGCCGCACCCGCGATCGTGACGCCACCGAGCCCCGCGACCAGCACCGTGCGCCGCCTCATCGGGCCACCGCCAGACTGCGCCGCTCGTGGTCAACCGGCTGGGAGAGCGCCGCCGCGGCGGCCAGGCCCGCGAACATCCACGCCAGCCGGGAGTCGTAGTAGTCGCCGGAGAACAGGCCGCTCAGCGCCACGAAGACGGCCGCCGCAACGGCGAGGCCGGTGAGCTGGGGACGCGCCCCGCCACCGCGGACCACCCGGGTCCACAGCACGATCGAGGCGGTCATCAGGCCGAGCCCGGCCAGCCCGCCCTCGGCGGCGACCGCGAGCACGTAGTTGTGTGGATATTCGACGGCCTGGTTCACCCCGATCAGGCCGTAGAAGCCGTCGAGGCCGGAGCCGGCGACCGGGTAGTCGGCGAACATGCGTACGGCGGCCATCCAGATGTCGGTCCGCCCGGAGAGATATTGTTCCTGCACGGTCTGTTCAACGAACCGTTCCTGGAACAGGTCGGTGAACTCGGGCGGCGCCAGCGCCCAGATGGCGCCCACCGCGACGACCGCCACCACCCCGGCCGCCGCGATCGCCCCGGCGCTGATCCGGTGACGTAGCTTCAACAGGGCGAAGAAGCCGACCACCCCGCCCGCCACCAGCGTGCCCCGCGAGCCCGACAGCACCGTGGCCAGCAGGAACAGTGGGATCACCAGCAGCGGCAGCTTCCGGCCGGTAAGCATGAACAGGGCGATCGCGCTGATCACCCCGAGAACCTCGATGCGGGCGAACACGTTCGGACCGCCGCCGAACGCCGAGTAACGGCCCTGCTCACCGGGGCCGCTGATGAAGATCGCGGCGAGGGCGTAGATGATCGCGGCCACGAAGAACAGCTGGAAGGTGAAGCGGACCACGGTCTCCGGGTCGCCGACCGAGTACTGGTAGAAGGCCAGCACCAGAACGATGAGCAGCACCAGGTCGAGAACCTGCGGGCCGACCCGGGCGGCCGGCGGCGCCCACAACGCCGAGGCGATCTGGAACACGAAGAACAGCACCGCGACGACGAGCCAGCCCTCACCCTCCCGTACCGCCCGATCCCGCTGGACGGTGTCCAGGGCGAGCACGACCAGCGCGACGGCCAGACCGATGACCCGCAGGTCGACCCAGGCCAGCTCCAGCAGCCCGGCCCGGTCCAGGGTGTACCGCCCGCCGATCGCGACGACGATCAGCAGCAGGCCGGGGGCGAGGAAGGCGCGTTTCACCGGCGGCCCGCTATCCTGCTCGCCACGATCGCGAAGATCAGGCACGCGCCGTAACCGGCCAGCGAACCGTAGGCGGCACCGAGGATCCCCAGGCGCGGGATCAGTGCCACGTAGACCACGAAGCTCACCGCGAAGCCGGTGATCTCGGCGGCCGAGACGAGCCCGCCGTGACCCTTGGCGATCAGCAGTCCGAGACTGATCCGGGATACCGCGTACAGGCCGGCCGCCACCACCAGCGGCAGGACCACCACCTTGGCGTCCGCGTACTCGTGCCCGAACAGCGGCTCGATCAGCAGATACAGGCCACCGGCCACGAGCGGGACCACGACCAGCACGTAGAGGGCCGCGAACACCACGATCGGCGCCGCCTTGAGTCCGCCGTCGTTGTGCGAGGCCCGCCACCGGCCCAGACGCGAGTCGGCGTACGCCCGGACCGGCCACGCCAGCAGTTCGGTCATGGTGGCGACCGACGTGTAGTGGCCCAGCGCGGCGGTCGACGCCAGCGCGGGGATGACCAGGCGGTCCACCCGCAGCATGGCCATGTTGGACAGCGCCGCGGGAAAGAGCGACAGACCCTCCCGGCGTACGAGACGGTTCTGTTCCGGATCCAGCGGGGTGCTTCCCGCCACGACCGGCAGCCGCAGCCAGATGAACAGGTAGATCACCGTCGGCGTGGCCCCGGCGATCAGGTAGGCCAGGAACCACGTCTCCGGGTGGCTGGCGCCGGTCACGTACAGGCCGACCAGCATGACCAGCAGCAGTAGCGCCTCGATCACCCGGGCCAGCAGGAAGTCCCGGACCCGGCCCACCGCGATCGCGATCGACCGGGTGGCCAGACTGGTCGCCTCGATCAGCGCGAACCAGGCGAGCATCGCCACGATGAGCGGGCCCGGCGTGAGGCGGGACGGGGCGGCCACCTGCCAGATCACCGCTCCGGCCATGAAGAACACGCACGGTACGGCCAGCAGGCGGGCGTAGGCACGGACCGCCGGCGCGGGTGAGACGTTGTGGTATGCGGCGACGAAGCTGCGTTCGGTGCCGAGCAGCAGCAGCTGGGTGGCCAGGTACACCACCTGCAGCAGCAGCGCGACCTCACCGCGATGCGTCGGGCTCAGCGACCGGACCATCAGGATGTTGGCGGCCATCGCGACGGCGCCGGTCAGCACCTGCGAGGCGAGCAGCTGAACGCTCGGCTCGCGCAGCACCTTACCGGCCAGGGCGACCGGGTCGCGCGAGCGTGGCGGACCTGCCTCACCGGCCTCCGGGCTCTCGACTCGCAGCTCACTCACCGCGTCGCTGCTCCTCGTTCGTGGCCGGGGCCGGGTCGTCGCTGTCCGCAGCCGCGGCCGAACGCTGCGACGGGACCTCGGGCTTCTCATCGGTGGAGGACGAGGAGGCGGCGGACTCGATCTCGGGATCCACCACCCGGGCCCGGCCGCGTGCCGTGCCGACCACCGGCAGCGACACGAACGTGTCGTCCAGCCGCGGCGACTGTGTCGGATCCAGGCCGAAGACCAGGTCGGGACTGTCCGCCCCGGTGCCCACCCCGGCCGGGGCGTGCCACGAACCGTTCGCCGGCAGCTTGCGCGGCAGCGCGTTGAGCACCGCACCGGCCAGCTTCGCCCCGACCCGCTGGAGCAGGTCGATCGACTTCTCCACGTCCGCGGTCCTGGTCCGCCCGGCGCGCACCACCAGCAGGGCGCTGTCGGTGACCTGCCCGAGCACGGCCGCGTCGGCCGTACCCTGCAGGGCCGGCCCGTCGACCAGCACGATGTCGTAGCGCTCGGTCAGCGTCCGCACGGTCGCGCCCAGCCGGGGCGAGGCGAGCAGCTCACCCGGGTCCGGCGCATGCTCGCCCGCCGGCAGCACGGTCACCCGGCCGCCCAGCGAGTTCTGCAGCACGTCCGGCACCTTCGCGGTTCCGGCCAGCACCTCAGCCAGGCCGGGGGAGCTGTCCAGCGACAGGTACCGCCCGATGCCCGGCGTCCGCATGTTGGCGTCGACCAGCACCACCCGCGCCCCCGTCTCGGCCATCGCGATGGCCAGGCCGCAGGTGACGGCCGTGGTGCCTTCCTTGCGGATCGCACCGGTCAGCAGCAGCGACCGGCCGCGGCCGGACCGGATGGTGGCCTGCGGATCGGCGAGAACCGGAAGCAGGCTGCGCAGGCGCCGGAACGCCTCGGCCAGCGCCTGATCGGCGTGTCCGGAGCGTGTCCGGCCACCGATGGCGATCGTCCCGACCGCGTTCAGGCCGAGCCGGCGCAGGTCGTCCTCCTCGGCGACCGTACTGGCTCCGGCCTCGCGGGCCGCGATGGCGATCGCACCGATCAGCAGCCCCAGCACCGCGGCGAAACCGGCGTTGCGGGCCAGATTGTCCGGTTCCTCGACGGTGACCGCGTCCTGCACGATCGACACCGTCGTGGCGGGGCCCGCGTCGGGGTCGGCCGGGGTGCCGATCTGCCGGGCCAGGCCGACGAGCACGGCCGCGGCGGTGGTGACGATCTGCCGGCTGCGCTCGGCGTCCGCGTCGGTGGCCGAGATCTCCAGCAGGTCGGTGCCCTCGCGGATCTGCGCTCCGAGGCTCTTCTGCACCTGTGCGGGCGTGACCTCCGGGCCCATCCGGTCAACCACGGCCTGTGCCACCCGTGGACCGGTCAGCAGCGCGATGTACGAGTTGAGCCGTCGTGCCCCGGCGTCCGGATCCCCGGTGCCGGAACTCACGAACAGCACCATGGACGACTTGTGGCCCGGCGAGCCGGCCAGGGTCAGGCCGCCCGCGATCATGGCAGCGACCAGCACCGGCACCACGAGCCAGGGCCATCGCCGCCGGCAGGCCCGCACGTACGCACGCAGTTCCACAGTTCCCCCGAATCGGATCAGGAATTGGCGGGTTCGAGACGCGCCGACCGGTTCAGCACGGTCTCGAACTTCTCGAAGAGCAGGTCGCGGGAGAACTGCTCCACGGCCAGTCGGTGCGCGGCGTCCCGGGCCCGCTTCAGCCATAGGTCGTCGCGCAGGTGCCGGGCCAGCTCGGACCCGGCGGACTCGGTGTCGGACGGGTCCAGCACCAGGCCGGCGCCGGTCTCGCGGAGCAGGTCGGCCTGCCAGCCGCCGTAGTTGATGGCGATCGGCCGGGACGCGGCCAGCGCGTCGAAGAACTTGTTCGCCGAGTTGTCCCAGAGGCCCCGGATCGGCCGGACCGTGCTGCTCGACATGGTGGCGGCGCCGAGGATGGTCGGCAGCTCCGACTTGGGAACCTTCTCCCACATGTGCACTACCGAGCCGAGCAGGCCGAGCTGCGCGGCGAGCTCCTTGGTCGGCTCCCACTCCTTGCCGTGACCGACGATCAGCAACCGCAGGTCAGGGTCGAGTTTCGTGGCCGTGTGGATGGCCCGGACCAGGTACTCCACACCGTTCACCACGCCCAGCGCGCCGGTGTAGACGATCATCGGCCGGTCACCGAGCCAGTCGTGCGAGGCCCGGAAGCGGCGTACGTCCTCCGGGTCGACGCGGAACAGGTCCAGGTCTGCGGCGTTCGGGATGACGGTGGTCGGTGTGCCCGGCCGCCGCGCGACGACGCCGTCCGCCATGCCGGGGGACAGGGCGATCACCTCCGAGGCGTTGCGGTAGGCGAAGTTCGCCAGCCCGCCGGCCACCTTCCGCAGCACCGGGTTGCGTAGCGCGCCCATCTCGATCGGCACCTCGGGCCACAGGTCGCGGACCTCGAAGACGAACGGCACCCGGCGCAGCTTCGCGGCGATCACCCCGGGCACCGCCACGGTCAGCGGAGTGCTGGTGGCGAACACCAGGTCGGCCCGCAGCTTCGCCGCCTTCGCGGCGGCGAGCACCATGAACTCGGCGAAGGCGCGAAGGCGGCGGGCATAGGACATGTTGTTGTTGTACGGAACACGGAACCAGTGGACGGTCACGCCGTCCTCGACCGTCGTGGTCCAGCCGAGCTGCCGTACCCCCGGGGTGATGTCGGTGGTGATCACGTCGACCGTGTGCCCGCGTGCGACCAGCCGGCGTGCCTGCTCGTACGAGCGGATGCCCCCGGCCATGCCGGGATTGCAGTAGTACTGGTGGATGTAGACGATGCGCATGCGTCTCAGCCCTCCCGAATCGCGTCCACGACGCGTTTCCGGTCGTGTTCGGTCAGAGCGGATCCGCTGGGCAGGCACAGCCCGCGGCGGAACAGGTCGGCGGAGACACCGCCGCCGCGGGTCACGCAGTCCTGGAAGACCGGTTGCAGGTGCATCGGCTTCCACGCGGGCCGGGCCTCGATGTTGCGCGCGTTGAGCGTGGTGAGCAGCCGGTCCCGGTCGTCGGCGTCCACGAGGGCGCAGGTCAGCCAGTAGTTGGGGACGCCGTACCCGGCGATCGGCATGAACTCGAACTCCGGCAGCTCCCGCCGGTAGTACTCGAAGGTCGCCTTCCGGGCGGCGATCATCTGCTCCAGGCGCTGCACCTGCCCCCGGCCGACGGCGGCGAGCAGGTTGCTGAGCCGGTAGTTGTAGCCGATCGCGCGGTGCTCGTAGTGCGCGACCGGCTCGCGGGCCTGGGTGGACAGGTGTTTGGCCTGTTTGGCGACCCGCCCGTCGTCGGTGACGAGCATGCCGCCGCCACCGCTGGTGATGATCTTGTTGCCGTTGAAGGAAAGCACCCCGGCCAGCCCGAACGATCCGGCCGGCTGGTTCCGGTAGGTGGCGCCCAGAGCCTCGGCGGCGTCCTCGATCAGCGGTACGCCGTAGCGGTCGCACGCCTCCAGCAGCGGGTCGTAGTCGGCGCACTGGCCGTACATGTCCACGGCGATCACCGCGCGTGGCAGCGTCCCGCGCCCGGCCCGGACCCGCAGCTCCTCGGCGACCAGCTCCGGGTCGACGTTCCAGCTGTCCGGTGTGGAGTCGACGAACACCGGCCGCGCGCCCAGGTAGACCACCGCGTTCGCGGTCGCCGCGAAGGTGAACGACGGCACGAGCACCGTGTCGCCGCGGCGCACCCCGGCCGCGATCAGTGCCAGGTGCAGTGCCGCCGTGCCGCTGCTCAGCGCCACCGCGTGCCGCACGCCGACCAGCTCGGCCACCTGCTCCTCGAAAGCGTCCAGGTCGGGGCCGACCGGGGCCACCCAGTTCGAGTCGAAGGCGTCCAGGAGCAGCTTGCGTTCCAGGTCGCCGACGTCGGGCGGGGAGAGGTAGATGCGCGTGTCAGTCATGGACGCGGGTCCTCACAGCCATGATCGGCCAGGCCGGATGGAGTCCCTGCCGGTGGATGAACATCGCGGAGTGACCCGGGTGCATGGCCGGCCGCAGCGTCGTGGCGAAGCTGCGGTACCCGGCGTCACGCGCGATCCCGACGTCCCGGTCGCCGAAGTCGACGGCCGGATGCCCGTACGGCGCCGCGAAGTCCTTGATCTCGACGCCGAGTTCGTCCTCGATCTCCCGCTTGGACTCGACGAACTCCCTGGTCGCCGCTGCGTCGTCCTGATCGGCGAGCCGGTGGTGGGTGACCGTGTGCGACCCGAAGTCGAAGCCGGCCGCCAGCAGATCACGACAGTCCTGCCAGGTCATGTTGCCCGGCTGCCCGACCATCCCGGAGGTCAGGAAGAACATCGCCGGGACCTTCAACTCGAGCAGTACGGGAGCGGCGACCTCGAGCCAGGTGGGGTGGGCGTCGTCGAAGGACAGGCAGAACACCGGCCCGGTCAGCGGTTTCGTGCCGGACAGCACGGCCAGTGCGTCGTCCCAGGAGATCATCGGCCCGATCCGCTGCAGGGCTCGCAGGTGGCGGCGCAGGTCATTCGCGTACTCCGGCGGGACGTCGTGGTAGAAGGGGCAGTAGAGGCCGGGTGCGCTCGGCAGCCGGCGCCGTAGTCCGGCCGAGGCCAGGATCCGTCCCTGCAGCCGGGGCCGTGCGCGCAGGCGGCTGCGCAGCCCCAGCTCGTTCAGGCGTCGTCTGATCGCCGTCTGCATGCGATCGGCACCCTCCCGCTTGTCCGACAGGTCGCGGCCATGGGGCAGTGCCCCGCGGCTCTCACCAACCATTGCAAATGCGTGACGGGCGCGGCAGTAGCAATTGTCATAAGGAACGCGAGTATTATTCGCGTCAATTAAGAATAGCCCGATCGGCTCCTTGCGGAATGAACTTATGGTTGAGCATCATCAGGCTCGCCGGGCCATAATTCGATCGGGGACCCCTCATGTTGCGACTGCACCGGGTGCAGCCTGACGCCGCCCTCTGGGCAGACCGGGCGACCTACCCGGATCGGCTGATCTTCCACACTCCCGAGTGGCTCCGATTCGTCGCCGAGAGCCAGCGCGCCGAGCCGCTGCTCGCCACGGTCACCGACGCGGGTCAGGTCGTCGGCCACTACACCGGCCTGCTGAGCAGGCGCTTCGGCATGCGGATCCTGGGCAGTCCGATGGCCGGCTGGACCACGTCCTACCTGGGGTTCAACCTGCGCCCGGACGTCCCCCGGCGCGCGGCGTTGTCCGCCCTGATGCCGTTCGCCTTCGGCGAGGCCGGCGCCGCCCACCTCGAGATCCGCGACCGCGGCCTGACCGCCGCCGATCTGGGCGGCCTGGGGCTCCGCTGGGACGAGGCTCCCACCGCGGTGATCTCATTGATTCCGAGCGAGGAAGATCTCTTCGGCGCGATGGCAAGTGCGTGCCGCAGAAACATCCGCAAGGCCGCGAAGTCGGGCGTCACCGTCGAGGAGGTGAGCGCCACTCCCGCATTCGCCGACGAATTCTACGATCAATTGCGGGACGTATTCGCCAAACAGAATCTGGTACCGACGTATTCCGTGGAAAGAGTTCGGTCGTTGATCCGTCACCTCGGACCGGCCGGCCGGGTGTTACTGCTGCGGGCTCGCGACCCCGAGGGCCGCTGCATCGCCACCGCGGTTCTCCCCTGGTACCACCGCACGATGTACTTCTGGGGCGGCGCCAGCTACCGCGAACACCAGAACCTGAGACCCAACGAAACCCTCATCTGGTACGCGCTGCGCTGGGCACGCTCGCGCGGCGTGACCGAATTCGACTTCGTCGGCGGCAACTCTTACAAATCCAAGTACGGCACCACCGAGGTCCCCGTGCCTTGGGCGCGCCGCTCCCGATCGCCGCTGGTGGCCCACCTCCGCGACGCCGCCAAGCAGGGGTTCGCCCTCAAGCAGCGAACCGTGGCCCGCTTGACGGCCGTCCGCTGACCGCCGTGTGCCTGCCGGCTGGCTCATCACAGATCTTGTGAGCTTCTGCCGCCGGGGCCATCGCAACCTCACAACATCGTGGCGATGTGGCGTACGGCTGACGAGCTTGGCGTGAAGGATTGTGAAAGAGGCGCAAATTCTTGCTTAGAGTGTGCGTCATATTCCGGGTCGTGATTTTCGTCATTCGTGCGCGCCGGCAGTGGATCGCTGACTGATGAATGTCATTTGAGGTGCTTCTGGCTGGTGTTTCACTGTAGGGGACGCGATTTTGACATCGACCTGAAACAGTCTGAAAATTTTGCAAGAACTTGCAAGGCTATCCGGTTGGTCAATAGGGTTCGGGCGCACTTCGTTCCCGGCGGAGTGCGTCACCGACCGGAGGAAGACCCATGACGAAGGACCGGCGCGGCCCGAGCCCGGACCCCGGCAGATCCCGAACGAGGCGGGTGTTCGGCGCCGCCCTGACCGTCCTCGCGCTGTCAGTGTCCACATTGGCCGGTATGCCCGCCGCCCACGCGCAGGACCCGGCCGATCCCAAGATCGACGAAGCGGTCGCCGCAGCCGTCAAGGGCGGACGGGAAGCCTCCTTCTGGGTGCTGCTACGCGACCGCCCCGACCTGACCCCGGCCGCGAAGGTGAAGGGAAAGGCCCGTGCCGGAGCCGTCCACCGCGCCGCGACCGACAGCGCCGACCGCAGCCAGCGAGGCCTCCGCAAGCTGCTGACCAGCCGCAAGGCGAAGTTCGACACGTACTGGATCGCCGACACCGTGCACGTCACCGGCGACGCGGAACTGCTCGCCGAGGTGGCGGCCCGCCCCGAGGTCAAGGCCGTCCTGCCGGACACCCCGGTCACGCTTCCGGCACCGGTCGCAGGCAGGGTGCAGGCGACCGTCGACGCCGTCGAGTGGAACGTCGACCGGATCGGCGCGCCCCGCGTCTGGGACGAGCGTGACGTCCGTGGCCAGGGCGTGGTCGTCGCGAACATCGACACCGGTGTGCAGTTCGACCATCCGGCGCTCGCCGCGAACTATCGCGGGCGGCAGGCCGATGGCGGCTTCTTGCACGACTACAACTGGTTCGATCCGACCGGAGTGTGCGCCGGCGGGCTCCCGTGCGACAACAACGGCCACGGCACGCACACGATGGGCACGATGGCCGGGTCGGGTGGCATCGGCGTCGCACCGGGAGTCACGTGGATCGCCGCGAAGGGCTGCGAGACCAACTCGTGCTCGGTGGCGGCCCTGCTCGCGGCCGGTCAATGGATCGTCGCACCGACCGACCGCAACGGGCGGAACCCGCGGCCCGACCTGGCGCCGGACGTCGTGAACAACTCGTGGGGCAGCGCGGCGAACTTCGACCCGTGGTACTCCGACGTGATCCGGTCCTGGGTGGCCGCCGGCATCTTCCCGGCGTTCTCCAACGGCAACACCGGTCCCGGCTGCAACACGGCGGGCACGCCCGGTTCCTACACCGGCACCTACGCGTCCGGCGCGACCGACTCGAACGACCGGATCGCCTCGTTCTCCAGCCGCGGCACCGGTCAGGACGGCGGCGTCAAACCGGATCTCACGGCGCCCGGCGTGGACATCCGGTCGAGCGTCCCGGGCGGCGGGTTCGCCTCCAACAGCGGCACGTCGATGGCCTCGCCGCACACCGCGGCCACGGTCGCGCTGATCTGGTCGGCGGCACCGTCGCTGCGCCGGGACATCGCCGCGACCAGAGACGTCCTGGACGAGACGGCGATCGACACGGACGACACCAGCTGCGGCGGTACGGCGAGCGACAACAACGTGTTCGGGCAGGGCCGGCTCGACGCGTACGCGGCGGTGCGACTCGCGGTGAGCCCGTCCGGAAGTCTGACCGGGACCGTGCGCGCGAACGGCGTACCCCTCGGTGGGGTTGATGTCGCCCTCACCGGAACGGCGTCGCGCACCGTGACCACCGCAGCCGACGGCGCGTATCGATTCGGCCGGTTGCCGGCCGGGAGCTACCGGATCCGGGTGGCCCCGTTCGGCTACGACGCGTTCGAAGCGGACGTGACGATCGCGGCGAGTGAATCCGCCGAACTCGACCCGGCTCTCACCAGCAGGGCGTCGGGTGTGCTGTCCGGCGTGGTCAGCGGTGCCGGATCACCACTGGAGGGTGTCACGATCGGACTGACCGGAACGCCGGCGACGGTCACCACCGGTGCCGACGGGCGTTTCCGGCTGGCCGCACCGCACGGCGCCTACGAACTCACCGTCCGCCCGCTCGGGGGCTGCTTCGCATCCGAGACCCGATCACTCACCGTCAGCGGCGACGTCGCCCTCGACCTTCCGCTGCGGCAGATCGAGGATGCGTACGGCTACCGTTGCGCCCCCGCCGCCGAGCCCTACCGGGCCGGCACCGAGAAGTTGCCGATCACCGGCGACGACGCGGTGACCGAGGTGACGCTGCCGTTCGCGGTCCCGCTCTACGGCGTCGCCCGCAACCGTGCCTGGATCAGCACCAACGGTGTGATCGGGCTCGGCGACATCGAGATCCTCTACCAGAACACGGCTCTGCCGGACGCCGCCGAGCCGAACCACGCGTTCTACGCGCTCTGGGACGACCTGGTCGTCGACGAGCTGGCCGGCATCTACACGGCCGCCGACGCGGACACGTTCGTGGTCGAGTGGCGCAACGTGCGTTTCTTCGGCTACGCCGGGCGGATCTCGGTGAGCGTCGTCCTGCACGCCGACGGCACCGTCACCTACCGATACCGGGGCCTGTCCGGTGAGCGGTCGTCCGGGCTCGGGGCCACGATCGGCGTGGAGAACCCGGCGGGAACGGCCGGTCTCGCGTACTCCGTCGATGCCGCCTCGCTGCGGGAGGGGACCGGGGTGACCTTCCGGGCGAACCCGGTGAACCGCGTCGCGGCGACCTTCAACGTCACCGCCGAGACCTGGTGGGGACAGCAGGTCCTCGTCGTCGGCAACCTTCCCGAGCTGGGCGGATGGGATCCGGCACGGGCCGTGGCGCTCGACGCGGCCGGCTATCCGGTGTGGTCGGGCGGCCTCAGCCTGCCGCCGGACACCGCGGTGGAGTTCAAGTACGTCAAGAGGGATCCGGACGGGACGGTGACCTGGGAACCGGGTGCCAACCGCACCACGATCACCCCGCCGGCCGGGCAGTTCATCACCCACGACACGTTCGGTCCGCACTGATCGATCCGATCATCCGGTACGGCACGTCCCGTCACCCGGCGGGGCGTGCCACACCAGCCGGTGATTGGCGTCCGCCGCGACCCGGATATACGGTCACCGGAAGGACTCCGGAGATACTCGGTGAGGCGGTCGGGGGATGGCCGGCCCATCCGTGACAGCGGTGGTGGACGACGAGACCTGGGTCGTCGAGTTCACAGTGCGCGGTTCCTGGGGCCGTCCACTCTGGCTCGCCGCCTTCAACCTGCTCAACAAGTGCCTGGCCCACCATCCGGCCGGTCTGTTGCTCGACCTGCGCGGACTGCTCGATCCGGGCGCGATCAGCGCGCCGCTCTGGCTCACCGCCGCGACCCACGGCCTGCGGATGGAACCGGCCGTCGGCGTCGCCGCCTGCGTGCCCGCCCGGACCGACCTGGCCGTCCGGCTCGGCGGGGTGATCGCCGGGCAGCTGGTGCCCGCCTTTCCGACCGTCCCGCTCGCCCGGTCGTTCCTGACCAGCCACCGGCCCCGGATGGACCGGGTACGCCTGCACCTGCCCCCGGACACGGCCGCCGCCGCCCGTGCCCGGTACATGGTCACCGCGGCCTGCGAGGAGTGGGGAATGGGATCGCTCGTACCGCGGGCCCGGCTGGTCGTCTCGGAGCTGGTGGTGAACGCCGCCGAGCACGCCGGCACCCCGATCGACGTGCTGATCTCCCGCCGGGGTCAGGGCGCCTACCTGCACCTGGCCGTCCTCGACGGCTCACGTGACCACCCGGTGATCCGTGCCGGGGCGGTCGACCCGCTCACCGAACGCGGGTACGGACTGCACATCGTCGACGCCGCGGTGCAGGGGTGGGGAGCTCTGCCCACCCACCACGGCAAGATGGTGTGGGCGCTGCTCAAGGCGTGACCGGTGTCAGGGGCGGAGCAGCCCGGCCGGGACGTAGAGGCCCTGCCGGTCGGCACGCACCGCCGCCGCGGTCCGCGACTCGGCCCCCATCTTCAGCATGATGTGCTCCAGATGCCCGACCGCCGTCCGGGAGGTGATCCGCAGCTCGCTCGCGATCGACGCGTTGCTGCGTCCCTCCACCAGCAGACCCAGCACCTGCAGTTCCCGGCGGGTCAGGCCGTACGTCTCCGGCGGCGAACCCAGCAGCACCATGGCTCGATGGTGACCGGGCGGCTCCGGCGGGCAGGGCAGGGCCGTCACCTGCAGCAGGGCCGGCCGTCCCGGCGGGTCCTCGCCCGGAACCAGGAACCGCGCCCAGCTGCGCCCCGGTGTCAGCAGCGAACCGATCAGCCGCAGCGCGGCCGGCTCCACACCGAACGCCCGGGTGCCCGGAAGGCCCGGTAGTTCCTCGGTGCGTCCCGCCCGGGTCAGCACCACACCGGCGCGGGCTTCGTGCACCATCCCGGCCAGCGTGAGCAGGGTGCGCATCGGATCGACCACGTGCGCGATCAGCGGGGTGAGCATGACCAGCAGGTCGAGATCCTCGTCGGCGAGCGGCACCGGGGACTCGGCGTGCGCGCCGAGCATGCCCACGTATCGCCCGTCCGCGGTGACCAGCGGCATCGAGACGCCCTCGGCGAGCCCGGCCGGTTCGAAGTAGTCCACCCAGGCGGCCAGTTCGGACACCGGGACCGGGGAGTCGAACACCCGGATCGGGCGGCCGCCGCGATGCATGCCGACCCGCTCCACCTGGGCCATGAACGCCGGGCTGGTCAGATAGCGCCGTAGTTGCGGCCGGTGGCCCGGTGCCGCGACCGGTTCCTGCAGCCAGCGTTCCGGATCGAGCAGGCTGAGCCACGCCGCGTCGTGGCGCAGCACCGGGCGCAGTGCTTCGATCAGCGCCTCCGCCCGCTGCCGGACACCGACCGGCAACGCCGCGATCCGCAGGATCTCGGCAGTGATACGCCCGCTGCCGGGAGGTAGACCCACCCGTCCATCATGGCCGTTGCGGCGCCTCCGGCGAAACGCTCCGGGCGGGTAGGCCGATCAGCCGGTACAGGTCGCCGCTCCGGCCGGGTAGCCGAGGAACGTCTCGAGCCCGCACAGCCCGAGGATCATGTCGAACGACGGGTGGGCGGCGACGATCTGCACCCGCTCCGGGCCGGCCGCCACTCCCAGCGCCTGCAGTGCACGCAATCCGGCGTGGTCGCAGAAACCCACGCCGGTCAAATCCAGCCGGATCAGCTTCGCCCCGTCGTCGAGGAGCCCGGCCAGCTGCCGCAGCGTTGGCGCCGCGGTCCGGATGTCCAGCTCACCGACGACCCGGACCAGCAGCTCCCCGGGCCCGGTCCGCCGCGCGGTGACGGTGACGTCTTCCTGATGGTCTCGCACGCGCCCTCCTGCACCAGTTCGGTACCGCGGTCGACGCTACTCAGCGGCACCGTGCGTGTGCATCGGAAGAAACTCCCACCCGTCCCGGCGATCAGGTCGCCGCCAGCAGCTTCCGGATGGAATCCGCGTCCGCAGGGGTACCCGCCGGGACACCGTGGGCGCCGGTTCTCGGCCGGCGGCCCCGCGTCGTCGCCAGCGATCGGCAGCGCCGAAGGGTCGGTGGCCGCGGCCGGGCGGGGACGTGTTCGTGAACGGCGGCAAGTTCGGGTTGCCGATGGGTAAGACCATCATGGGAGCCACCGGTGAGCGAGGGAGTCGGCAATGTTTTTCCTGTTCGGGTTGCGGAGCAAGGACCACGTGATCGGCACACGGGTCATGACGTGCGAGATCTGCCGCTGGGAGGCGCCGCAGCAGATCGTGCGGCGCAGTACGAAGTTCACGCTCTTCTTCGTGCCGCTGTTCCCGGTCAAACCGGCCAGTCACTACATGGTCTGCGGCCACTGCCTCGGCTTCCGCAGGGCGGATCCGCGCCTGATCGCCGCCTGAGGCATCGCGCGCCACCGGACGGGCGGTCAGGCCGGCTGGATCCAGTCGAAGGTCCGTTCCACCGCGCGGCGCCAGTTGGCGTACTCGGCGGAGCGGACCGCCGGGTCCATGGCGGGCATCCACTGGCCGGCGATGTGCCAGTTGCTGCGCAGGCCGTCGAGGTCGGGCCAGTAACCGACGGCCAGGCCGGCCGCGTATGCCGCGCCCAGCGACACCGTCTCGACGGCCAGCGGGCGGACCAGCGGCACGTCGAGGACGTCGGCGATCATCTGCATGAGCAGGTTGTCCGCGGTCATCCCGCCGTCGACCTTCAGCGTGGTCAGGGCGAGACCCGAGTTGGCGTTCATCGCGTCGACGACCTCGCGGGTCTGCCAGGCGGTCGCCTCGAGCACCGCACGGGCCAGATGACCCTTGGTGATGTACGAGGTGAGGCCCACGATGACGCCGCGTGCCTCACTGCGCCAGTAGGGCGCGTAGAGACCGGAGAAGGCGGGCACGATGTAGCAGCCGCCGTTGTCGGCGACGGTCCGGGCCAGGGTCTCGATCTCGGGCGCGCTGGAGATCAGCTCCAGCTGGTCGCGGAACCACTGGACCAGGGAGCCGGTGATCGCTATCGAACCTTCGAGGGCGTACGCGGCCGGCGCGCCCGCGATCTGGTAGGCGACCGTGCTGAGCAGGCCGTTCTCCGGGCGGACCAACTCGGTGCCGGTGTTGAGCAGCAGGAAACTGCCGGTCCCGTACGTGCACTTCGCCTCGCCGGGGGTGAAGCAGGTCTGCCCGAACAGGGCCGCCTGCTGATCGCCGAGCGCGGCGCCGATCCGTACCCCCGGAAAACCTTGCGACGCCGTGCCGAAGCCGCCGATGGAAGGCCGGACCGCCGGCAGCATCGCGCGGGGTATGCCGAAGAAGTCGAGGGCCCGCGGTGACCAGTCGAGTGACCGGACGTCGAGGAGCATGGTGCGGCTGGCGTTGGTCACGTCGGTGACGTGCTGAGCGCGGCCGGTCAGGTTCCAGATCAGCCAGGTCTCCATCGTGCCGCAGATGACCTCGCCGCGTTCGGCGCGTTCGCGCAGGCCGGGGGTGTTGTCGAGCATCCACCGCAGCCGGGGCCCGGAGAAGTACGTCGCCAGCGGCAAACCCGAGATTTCGGAAATGTTCGAAGCTCCCGGCCGGGAGGCGAGCGCGTGGACCAGGCTGTCGGTCCGCGTGTCCTGCCAGATGATGGCCCTGCTGACCGGAATGCCGGTGAGCCGGTCCCAGATGACCGTGGTCTCCCGCTGATTGGCGATTCCCACCGCCGCGACCTGATCAAGAGAGATACCCGCCCGCGACAGAACCCGGGGAGCGAGCCGCTCCACGTTGCGCCAGATCTCCATGGCGTCGTGCTCCACCCAGCCGGGCCGGGGGAAGTGCTGCTTGTGCTCCTGCTGCGCGAGCGAGACGAGCTGTCCGCGCCGGTCGAAGACGATGCACCGGGTGGAGGTGGTGCCCTGGTCGATCGCGACGACGTATTTGTCGGTCACCGGGTGGCCCCCAGATCCCGGGAGATCGCGCGGGCCGCGTCGCGCACGTACGCCACCAGCGGGGCGCGCGGCCGGTAGCGGCTGTCGCAGATCCGCTCGACCGGGCCGGAGATCCCGATCGCGCCGACGACCAGGCCGCCGTAGCCGCGGATCGGCGCCGCCACGGCGGCCTGACCGAGCAGGAACTCCTCGATCTCACTCGCCCAGCCGGCGTCGCGTACCCCCTCCAGGGCGGTGGCGAGCGCGCGCGGATCGGTGAGGGTGAGCCGGGTGAACGGCTCCAGGTCCGGCACCGGCCCGCCGGCCCGGTAGGCGAGCAGCACCTTGCCGAGCGCCGTGGCGTGCAGTGGCAGCAGCGCGCCCACGTCGAGGGTCTGGAAGGTGTCGTCCGGCCGGAACACGTGGTGGACGACAAGCACGCGCCCTTCGAGGACGGTGCCGATCCGGACCGCCTCGCCGCTGCGCGCGGCCAGCGGGTCGGCCCAGTTGATCGACCGGGACCGCAGTTCGTTGATGTCGAGGTAGCTGGTGCCCAGGTGCAGCAGGGCACCGCCGAGCTGATAGTGCCCGGAGACCCGGTCCTGCTCGACGAACCCGACCAGCTGCAGGGTGCGCAGAATGCCGTGCGTGGTGCCCTTCGCCAGGTCCAGCGTGCGGGCGATCTCGGTGAGCCCGAGCCGGCCCGGCCCACCGGCGAGCGTCCGCAGAATCGCGGCCGCTCGCTCGATCGCCTGCACCGTGCCGGGCATGTTTCGGACTCTATGCCACCGCGTGACGACTCGCCGTAATCGAGGGTTGTTCGCGACCTACATGGACCGTCGCAAGACCCAAAGCGGACCCGCCAGGTCTCCACCGTCGCGAACGACCCTCGCCGATGTTCGACAATGCCGACCGGTGTTCATTGCCCCCCACCGGACCTCTCCCTAGCGTCCGAGGCAACTGGAGGCGACGAAGCCTGGAGGGAGCATGGCCACACGATTCAAGACACCTGGACTCGTCGGGGAGCTTGCAGCGGAGTTCGCCGGCACGATGATCCTGATTCTGTTCGGCGTGGGGGTGGTGGCGCAGGTCGCCGCGGCCGGCATCGGGGACCACGACAGCATCGCCTGGGCCTGGGGCCTGGGTGTGACACTCGGCGTCTACGTCGCGGCGCGGGTCAGCGGCGCGCACCTCAATCCGGCGGTGACGATCGCGCTCGCCGTCTTCAAGGGGTTCTCCTGGCGGAAGGTGGCCCCGTACTCGATCGCCCAGTTCCTCGGCGCGTTCGTCGCCGCGCTGATCGTGCGCTGGAACTACACCGAGGTCCTGCACGCCGCCGACCCCGGTCTGACGATCAAGACGCAGGGCGTGTTCTCGACGCTGCCGGGCAACGGCACGCTCCCGGTCGGTGAGTGGGGCGCCTTCCGGGACCAGATCATCGGTACGGCGATCCTGCTCTTCGTGATCCTGGCGCTGACCGACATGGCCAACACCGCCCCCGCCGCCAACCTCGGACCGGTGGTGATCGGCCTGCTCGTGGTGGCGATCGGCATGGCCTGGGGAACCAACGCCGGTTACGCGATCAACCCGGCCCGCGACTTCGGACCGCGCCTGGCCAGCTTCCTGACCGGCTACGGGGGAGCGTTCCGCGACCAGACGGGGTATCTCTACTTCTGGATCCCGATAGTCGCGCCCGTCATCGGTGGCATCGTGGGCGCCGGGTTGTATCAGACTCTGATCGGACGTTTCCTGCCGTCGGCCGAGGAGCCGGAGGTCGGACGCGTACCGACACCGAGGGACGAGGCAGAAGTGGAGGCGACCCGTGGCTGACTTCGTGGGCGCAGTGGATCAGGGGACCACCAGCACCCGTTTCATGATCTTCGACCATGGCGGCAACGAGGTGGCCCGGCACCAGCTGGAGCACGAGCAGATCCTGCCGCAGGCCGGCTGGGTCGAGCACAACCCCATCGAGATCTGGGACCGGACCGTCACGGTCGTGCGGACCGCCATGCAGAAGGCGAACCTGAGCGCCTCGGACCTCGCGGCGGTGGGCATCACCAACCAGCGCGAGACCACGGTCGTCTGGGACCGGCGGACCGGCCGGCCGTACTACAACGCGATCGTGTGGCAGGACACCCGTACCGACCGCATCGCCTCTGCTCTTGATCGTGACGAGCGTGGCCAGACGATTCGCCGCAAGGCGGGACTGCCGCCCGCGACCTACTTCTCCGGCGGCAAGATCCAGTGGATTCTGGAGAACGTCGACGGGGTCCGCGAGGCGGCCGAGCGTGGTGACGCGCTCTTCGGCAACACCGACAGCTGGCTGCTGTGGAACATCACCGGCGGCAAGGAGGGCGGTAATCACGTCACGGACGTGACCAACGCCAGCCGCACCATGCTGATGAATCTGGAGACGCTCGACTGGGACGACGAGTTGCTGTCGTTCTTCGGCATCCCGCGGCAGATGCTGCCGCAGATCCGGCCGTCGTCGGATCCGAACGGCTACGGCGTCGCGCATGTCAGCGGCCCGCTCGGCGGGGACGTCCCGCTCACCGGCGACCTCGGCGACCAGCAGGCGGCCACGGTCGGCCAGGTCTGCTTCAGCCCCGGCGAGGCCAAGAACACCTACGGGACCGGCAACTTCATGCTGCTGAACACCGGCACGAACCTGGTGCGCTCGGAGAACGGCCTGCTCACCACGGTCTGCTACAAGTTCGGCGACGCGGCCCCGGTCTACGCCCTGGAGGGCTCGATCGCGGTCACCGGCTCGGCCGTGCAGTGGCTGCGCGACCAGCTGCACATCATCAACTCGGCCGCCGAGAGCGAGTCGCTGGCAGCGCAGGTCCCGGACAGCGGGGGCGTCTACTTCGTACCGGCGTTCTCCGGCCTGTTCGCGCCCTACTGGCGTTCCGACGCCCGCGGCGCGATCGTCGGCCTGTCCCGGTTCAACACCGGCGCGCACATCGCCCGCGCCACCCTCGAGGCGATCTGCTACCAGACCCGCGACGTGGTCGACGCCATGGCGCAGGACTCCGGCGTGACCCTGGACGTGCTCAAGGTCGACGGCGGCATCACCGTGAACAACCTGTGCATGCAGATCCAGGCCGACGTGCTCGGTGTGCCGGTCAGCCGGCCGGTGGTCGCCGAGACGACCGCTCTGGGCGCCGCGTACGCGGCCGGTCTCGCGGTCGGTTTCTGGAAGAACACCGACGAGCTGCGGGAGAACTGGAACGAATCGCAGCGCTGGCAGCCGGCCTGGTCCGCCGAACAGCGTGAGAACGGCTTCGGGCGGTGGAAGAAGGCGGTGCAGCGAACCCTCGACTGGGTGGACGTGGACTGATCATGACTGCTCTTTCTCCTACCTACCGGGACGCTGCCCTGCACGCACTGTCGACGCGGGAGGTCGACGTCCTGGTGATCGGCGGGGGAGTGGTGGGGGCGGGTTGCGCGCTCGACGCGGTCACACGGGGACTCACCGTGGGACTCGTCGAGGCGCGTGACCTGGCCTCCGGCACCTCGAGCCGGTCCAGCAAGCTCATACACGGGGGCCTGCGCTATCTGGAGATGCTGGACTTCGGGCTGGTGCGCGAGGCGCTGCGGGAGCGTGGACTCATCCTGCAGCGCCTCGCACCGCATCTGGCCCGGCCGGTCCGGTTCCTCTACCCGCTCAAGCATCGCGGCTGGGAGCGGCTCTACGCCGGCGCGGGCGTCACCCTCTACGACACATTGGCCCGGTCGGGGGCCCTGCCCCGGCACCGGCACCTGACCCGCCGGGGCGCGCTCCGGGCCTGCCCGGCGCTGCGGAAGGACTCGCTGGTCGGCGCGTTGCAGTACTACGACGCGCAGGTCGACGACGCCCGGCACACCATGTTCCTGGCCAGGACCGCGGCGTCCTACGGGGCCCATGTCGCGACGCGGGCCGAGGTGGTCGGCTTCCTCCGTGAGGGCGAGAGGGTCACCGGCGTACGGGTGCACGACCTCGAACACGACCGGACGTACGAGATCCGCGCCCAGCAGGTGGTCAACGCGTCCGGGGTGTGGACCGACGACACCCAGTCGCTGGTCGGTGAGCGCGGCCAGTTCCACGTCCGCGCCTCCAAGGGCATCCACCTGGTCGTGCCCCGCGACCGGATCCAGTCGTCGACCGGACTGATCCTGCGGACCGCGTCGAGCGTCCTGTTCGTCATCCCGTGGGGCCGGCACTGGATCGTCGGCACCACCGACACCGACTGGCGGCTCGACAAGGCGCACCCGGCGGCGTCCAGCAAGGACATCGACTACCTGCTCGCCGAGGTGAACAAGGTCCTCGCCACGCCACTGGACCGGGCCGACGTGGAGGGCGTCTATGCGGGGCTGCGGCCACTGCTGTTCGGCGAGTCCGAGTCGACGTCGCAGCTGTCCCGGGAGCATTCGGTGGGCAGCCCGGTGCCGGGGCTGGTCGTGGTCGCGGGCGGTAAGTACACGACGTACCGGGTGATGGCGAAGGACGCGATCGACGCCTGCGTGCACAGCCTGGCCCGCAGTGTGCCGCGGTCGGTCACCGACAGGATTCCGCTGCTCGGGGCGGACGGCTATCCCGCGCTGTGGAACCGGCGGGGCATCCTGGCCGCCGAGTCGGGACTGCACGTGGCCCGGGTGGAGCACCTGCTCGGCCGGTACGGGTCGCTCACCCTCGAACTGCTCGACCTGATCCGCGACGATCCGGACCTGGGCCGGCCGATCGAGGGCGCCGACGACTATCTGCGGGCCGAGTTCGTCTACGCGGCCGCTGCCGAGGGCGCCCGGCACCTGGTCGACGTGCTGACCAGGCGGACCCGCATCTCGATCGAGACGTTCGACCGGGGTGTGGTCGCGGCCCCGCACGCCGCCGAGCTGATCGCCAGGGTGCTGGGCTGGACGCCGGAGCAGCGCGACCGGGAGGTGGAGCACTACCGCCTGCGCGTGAAGGCGGAACGGGCCTCGCAGGAACAGCAGGACGACGAGACGGCCGACGCGGCCCGCCTCGGTGCTCCGGACGTGGTCCCGGTGCGCGTCAGGTGAGGCGGGCCACCGGCGGCCGTCGGCTCAGAGCGCCGCCAGCCGCCGGTGGAACGTCCTGGTGGTGGTCCAGAGCTTGTAGACCAGCAGGGACTCGAAGGCGAGCAGCAGCACCCCGGAGACGACGGTCACCGGCACGATCAGGCCGGTGACCGGGCCCACGATGAAGACGAACATCATGAACTCGATGCCGCTGAAGACGTGTGCCCGGATCCGCTGCCGCAGCAGGAAGTTGCGGATCCGCAGGAAGAGACCGAAACGGTTCCGGAAGTCGCCGTGCACGTCGACCCGGGCCGTCTCCACCGACTCCGGCGTCAGCACCTCGTCGTCCGACTCCTCGACGTACTGCTCCGGCGCGACGCCGGTCGCCTCCAGCAGCCGCTCCTTCATCGTGAGCTTGACCTTCTGCATCTGCAGCGCGTTCAGGTACCGGAACATGTCCAGGAAGATCACGCCGGTGGCCAGCCACAGGTAGTACGTCTCACCGGTCAGGTTCCACTGCCCGCCGAACAGGGCCAGCGCGCACGTCACCACCCGCAGCCGGTCGAAGACGTAATCCAGCCACGTCCCGAACAGTGAGCCCGTACCGTTCAGGCGCGCGATCTTGCCGTCCATGCAGTCGAGCACGAACGCCAGATGGAAGAGCAGGGCGCCGGCCAGCAGCCACGCGTACTCGCCCTGCCAGAAGCACGCCGCCGCGCCCAGGCCCACCGCGAACGCGGCGAACGACAGCAGGTTCGGCGTCGCCCACCGCCATGGTGCCACCAGTCTGACCAGCGGGCCGGCGAGCGGATCGACCAGCCACACCGTCCACCACGCGTCACGGCGCTTGTAGGTGCGGTCCCGGACTTCCGCGAGCGTCGGGCGTTGCGCCATCGCTGTTCACTCCTCGAGGTGTACAGCGCGGGGGGAACACGTGATCGGCACGTGAACGTAAGGGGGTGGGCCCCCGCGCTGAGCGGCATTCAACAACGGGGCGTCAAGGCCCCGAGATGTCACGCCTCACGACGGCAGAATGTTGCAACGGAAATCAGGATCGCCGCGGCCGTCCAGACCGGAGACGTGGGCCACGCGACATCCGGCAGGTGGGTGCGGATCAAGGGCACACCGATCTCGTACGCCGTGAGCACCACCCCGGTGGCGCCGACCGGATGCCGCACCACCGTGCCCACGGCAGCCGCCAGCAGCAGGTCCAGCAGCAGCCCGCCGGTGGCGCCGGGCTCACCCGCGAGCAACGCCGTGACCAGCACGAACGGAGCGGCGACGACGGCCAGGGCGGCGATCTTCGCGACGGCCAGCAGCGGACGTCGCGGGACGGCCAGCAGCGACGTCCGGATCTGGCCGCCGGCCTGGTACTCGTGACCGGCCGCCAGCACACCGAGCACCAGGGTCCCGATCCGGGCGTACGGCACCACCCCGCCGGCCGGGTCCGCGAGCCGCAGCAGCAGCACCACGGCCCAGGTCAGTGCCAAGGTCAGCCGCAGCGACGGCAGCGTGACCAGCTTGAGCCCTTCGGCGTACGCCGTCCGGATCACGCCTCCCGCCTCTCGAACAGCCACGCGCCCAGCCCCAGCAGCGCCGTCACCCACGCCGTCATCACCAGCCCGGCGGTCAGCGGGGCGATGTCCACGTCGCCGACCTCGTTGAGGAACATGTGCGCGCCCACGATGTCCGGCAGATAGGCGGCCAGCGGCGTCACCTTCGTCAGCAGGTAGGACACCGACACCACCGAGCTGTTCACGATCAGCACGGTCAGCGTCACGATGCCGTTGCGGAAGATCAGGGTCAGGGCGTACGACAGAAGCCCGAGCAACACCCAGTAGAGCACCGCCGCGGCCGCCCGCCCCGGATCGGCCGGCGGCACCAGCGGCCCGAGCACCACCTCGGTCAGCACGAGCGTCGCCACCGCGGTGATCGCTCCCTGCACCGCCACCAGCAGGCTCAGCGCCACCGCCTTGGCCGCCACGAGCCGGTACCGCCGCGGCATCGCGGTGAGCGTCGTGGTCAGCTGCCGGGCGCGTGGAGCGTCCTCCCCGGTGGAGGTGTATTCGCTGCTCACCGCGACGACACCGAGGATCAGCGCGCCGAGCAGCCCGATGCCCAGCGGCTGGAACGCCGTGTCCGACGGATCACCGGCGATTCCCTCCTCGATCGCGCGGCGGGTGCCACCGGCGCTGACGAGGACCAGGGCGGGCGCCGCGACCAGGCCCAGCAGCAGCCCCACCCACGCGGTCGGCAGCCACAACAGTTTCCGCAGCTCCGCCTGGACGAGGTTCACCATGCCGGACTTCACCACGCCGCCCCCCTGCTCGCGGTCCGGGCCAGGAAGGCGTCCTCCAGGGTCGGATGGTCGCCGACCACCTCGGCCAGGGTCCCGGCCGACACGACCCGGCCCTGGTCGATGATCACCACGTCGTCGGCCGTCTCGGCCAGCTCGCCCATCAGGTGACTGGAGAGCAGGACCGTCCGTCCCTGGTCGGCCCGCTCCCGCAGGAACGTGCGCATCCACCGGATCCCGGCCGGATCGAGACCGTTGACCGGCTCGTCCAGGATCAGCACCGGCGGATCACCGAGCAGGGCGGTGGCCAGTCCCAGCCGGCGGCTCATGCCGAGCGAGTACCGGCCGGCCCGCTTGCCGGCGTCCGCGCTCAGCCCGACCAGTTCCAGGACCTCGTCCACCCGGCCCTTCGGCAGCCCGTTGCTGGCCGCCACCCAGCGCAGATGCGCCCGCGCGGTCCGCGAGCGGTGCGCGCCGCTGCCGTCCAGCAGCGCGCCGGCGACGGTCAGCGGACGTTCCAGCTCGGCGTACCGGCGGCCGTCGATCAACGCCCGGCCGGCCTGCGGACGGTCCAGGCCGAGCAGCACCCGCAGCGTGGAGGTCTTGCCGGCTCCGTTCGGCCCCAGGAACCCGGTGACCCGCCCGGGCCGGGCCGTGAAACCGACCTCGTGCAGAATCCGGGTCCGCCCTCGAACCCTGGTCACACCCTCGACAGTGATCATCCACCCAGTCAAGTGCGCCGGGGCCGTCGCCACATCGGACCGTGATCCGGCTTGGCGTGAACCGTCTAAGACCTGGGTCCGAGCTCTATTGTCGGACCGGTGAACGCGTTCGAGCGGCCGGCCTGGCGCAGCCGGGCCGTCCCGGTGATGCTGGTGACGGCCGCCGTCCTGATCATGGCCATGTGCACGGTCGGGGCCGAGGGGCCGGCGGCCCGGGTGCTCCCGGTGCTGATCGGCGGCAGCGCGGTCGCGGCCGCGACCTGGGCGGTGCGGCGCTGGCGGGCCGACCGTGCCGAGTACGAGCGCCGCCTCACCGCGTGGGCCGCCACCGAGGCGGTGCTGGCCGAGCGGCTGCGGATCGCCCGCGACCTGCACGACCTCGTCTCCCACGGGCTCGGGCTGATCACCGTCCGGGCGGCGGCCACCCGCTTCGAGCCGGAACCGCCGGAGATGCGGGCTGCGCTCGACGACATCGAGACGGTCAGCCGTGACACCACCGCCGAACTGCGCCGCATGCTGACCGTCCTGCGCGATCCTGCCGCACCCGGCCCGCGGGCTCCGCTGGAGGGGTTCGAAGCGCTGCCGGAGATCGTCCGGGCGGCCGAGGCGGCCGGTCTGCGACCCGCCCTCACGGTCGGCGACCTCGGGCACGTGTCGCCTGGTGTGCAGGTCGCGGTCTGCCGGACGGTCCGGGAGGGGCTCGCCAACACGGCCCGGCACGCGGGGCCCGCCGACGTGGCGGTGCGGGTACGCCGCGACGGCCGTCACGTGGTGGTCAGCGTCGCCGACACCGGCCCCGCCGACGGCTGGCGGCCGACCCCGGGCGCGGGCCACGGCCTGGCCGGCCTCCGCGAGCGGGTCACCAGCCTGGGCGGCACCCTCACCGCCGAGCGCGTCGACGGCGGCTTCCACCTGGTGGCCCGCATCCCCGACGGGCCCGCATGAAACCGCCGGGCGCGGTGGGCGTACCGATGAAGGTCCTGCTTGTCGATGATCAGCCGCTGTTGCGCCGGAGCCTCGCCGTGGTGATCGGCCATCAGCCGGACCTGGAGGTGGTCGGGCAGGCCGGTGACGGCGCCGAGGCGGTGTCGCGGGCCCGTGCCACCCGTCCGGACGTGGTGCTGATGGACGTGCGGATGCCCGGCCTGGACGGTCTGGAGGCGACCCGGCGGATCTGCGCCGATCCGGCGCTGACCGGCACCCGGGTGCTGGTGCTGAGCATGTTCGAACTGGACGAGTACGTCTACGAGGCGTTGCAGGCCGGTGCGTCCGGCTTCCTGCTCAAGGACGCCCGGCCGGAGGAGCTGGTCGAGGCGGTGCGCCGTACGGGCCGTGGCGAGTCGCTGTTCGCGCCGACGATCCTGACCCGGCTGATCGCCCACTACGTGGCAGCGCCCCGGCCGGAACGTCCGGCCGGGGCGCTGCGCCGGCTCACCCCGCGTGAGGTGGAGGTACTCGCGTTGATCGGCAACGGTCTCGCCAACGACGAGATCGCCGCCGCTCTGGTCATCTCGGTGAAGACGGTGAAGACGCACATCACGCATCTGCTCGCGAAACTGTCCGCCCGCGACCGCGCCCAGCTGGTGATCGCCGCCTTCAACGCGGGTCTGGTCCGGCCCCGTTGACCGTCTTTACGGGCATTCGGCCCAGGTCACCCGGAAGATCGTCGTCAGGCTCATGTCGGACGAGTCCATGGTGATGAAGCTGGTCGTGCCCTTGGGCGAGTTGCCGCCCTTGACCCGCAGATCGGTGTTCACGTTGAGGTAGCGCTTGGCCCCGCAGGGGTGCCAGGTCAGCGACTCGACCTCGACCAGGTCCGTCTCCTGCCAGGTGTCGTCCATGAACCCGTGGAAGGAACGGTTGGTCTCTGTCGTGTGCGACATGCCCTGGAAGTAGTAGAAGGCCCGCTGGCTGGCGCTCGCACCCTGTTCGAGACGGGCGTATCCGCGGTAGTCGGCCTGGGCGATCGCGTACGTGTAACCGGGCGGGACGTTGACGTTGAGCCCGAGCTGACAGTTCTTGCGGAAGTCGGTCGGCTTGGCCTCCGGTCCCACCTGGGCGGTGAACGCGCTGTAGGTGACGGTGAACGCCCTCTTGTCCGGGGACACCTCCACGGCGGCGGTGCCCGGTTTGCAGCCGCTGCCGTTGGCGTAGACGACCGAGACGGTCATGTCGTCCGGCGGTGCAACGACATGCATGCCGGATCCGGTGACCGGGGCGCTCAGGGACGAGAGCATCATGGCCCCGGCGGCGATCGCGTTCAGCATGGTTTACCTCCTGAATTCGTACTGAAGAATGGGTTTCCGGGCGCCGCGACGGGCGCCTCGAGAAACGTACGATTCGGTGGTTGGACAGCGCAGGAGATAGCGCGAGGGAAACGCCTGCCGGTGGGTGCCGGAAGGGGTTTATTGCCCGTCCGGGCGCACCGCTCCCGGCTTTCCGGGCAGACTTTCGGGAAGTGGGCGCGCGTCGATCGGATCAATGCTAGGAGTCTCGACAGCCGTCCGTGCCGGTGCGACGGTGAGGGGCATGACAGACATCGACCCCGCTGAGGAGAACAAGAGACGATTCCTCGATGCCTTCGGCCGGTTCGCGGCCGGTGAGATCGAGGTGCTGCGCGAGATCATCCGGGAGGATTTCGTGTCGCACACGGTCGGCGCCCCGCCCGGACGGGACGCCTGGATCGAGTTCATCATCAATTCGCCGATCGCCACCGCCGAGATCGAGATCCAGCACGTGATCGCCGATGCCGAATTCGTGGTGGCGCACTACACCCTGATTCCGGCCGAGGGTCCGAACGAGGACGTCGTCGACATCTGGCGGTTCGAGGACGGTCTCATCGTGGAGCACTGGGACGTCAGCCGCCCGCAGGCCGCCACCGGCGCGTGAGACGGGCCCCGGACTCCGATCCGGGGCCCATATCTCCTATCGGTTTGATGGGGTATAGTTCCCGCATACCGAAGACTGGAGACCCCGATGACGACCGTGCAAGACCTGCGCCGCGTCGACGACGAAGCGTTCCGACGGCTCCTGGACCGCAACGCGATCTGGAAGCGGATGGTGAAGACCGGTGACCGGCTGCCGATGCTGCCGGTCTACGAGGTCGACCTGGGCCCGATCCACATCGACCGGCTCCTGGACACCGGCCCTCTCGTGCTGGTCTTCATCCGCTACGCCGGCTCGGACTACTGCGAGGCGCTGCTGCGGGCCTACGCCGCCGAACTGGAACCGGCCCTCACCGGGCTCGGCGCCCACCTGGTCGCGGTCAGCCCGCAGGCGCCGCGCCGCCTGGCCGGCGTCAAGCACCGCGACGAGCTGCCCTTCCTGGTCGCCTCCGACCCGCGGCACGTGCTCATCGACGCCCTCAACATCGGCTTCAGCAGCCCCGGCGCCGACCGCCCGCTCGCCACCGGCCGGTCCGTGCTGCCGTTCGCCGCGGTGGTGGTCGCCGACCGCACCGGCCACGTCCGGTTCGCTGACGTACGCCCCAACTGGCTGGAGCCTCTGCCCGCGGCCGAGGTGATCCGTGTGGTCCGCACCCTGGACGGGGTCGCATCGATCGCTTGACATGCCCTCGGGGCGGCTGAAACGCTCGGGAACAGCACGTCGGGGAAGCCGGAAGGCGGCACTTGATGGCAGTCGAGAGCTCGGTCATCGCTCACCTCGCAGCGGAACCGGACGCCTGGAAGGAGATCACCGCGGCGGGAACGCCACTGGTCGAGCCGTGGAGTGACGACGAGTGCCTGGTGACCTTCCTCTGGCGGGGCGAAGCCTCCCGTACCCGGGTGTGCTGGGGTGTCTGGGACGAGCTGGCCAGGCTGCCCGGCACCGACATCTGGTACCTGTGCCGGACCATGCCGGCCTCCACGCGCACCGTCTACTACCTGGCCCACGACGACGAGGGCACGATGCCCCGGGACCGGTCGGGCTCCGGGGCCGGTCACGTCGACCCGGGCAACCCACGACATGTGCGCTTCCCGGCCGATCCGGCCGACCCTGGCGACCATGAGGTGTGGGCGTCGCTGCTGGAACTGCCACAGGCGCCGGCCGAACCGTGGCTCGGCAGCCGGCCCGGCGTCACGCCGGGCACGCGCGAGACCGTCACCATCGACAGCACCGCCTTCGGCGGCGAGCGGCAGATCGTCCTGCACCGGCCGGCCGGTGTCCCGGCGAGCGGCCTGCCCACCCTGGTCGTGTTCGACGGCTACAACGCGCGCGAGGTGCTGCGGGTCCCGGAGACCGTCGACAACCTCGTGGCCGCGGGCCGGATCCCGCCGCTCACCGCGATCTTCGTGCACCTGCCCGAGGCGAGCCGCGACGACGAGCTCGGAGCGGTCCCGGCACTGCGTGACTTCCTCGCACGAGAGGTGATGCCGCTCGCGCGTACCCGATGGGGAACGCCGGCCACCGGAGGCCGCAACATCGTCGCCGGGGTCTCCCGCGGTGGCCTCGCCGCCGCCTATGTCGCACTCGAACTGCCGGAGCTGTTCGGCTCCGCGATCTGCCACTCCGGCAGCTTCTGGTGGGGACCCGACGACGAGCCGGAGTGGCTCACCCGGCAGGTGGCCGCCCGGCCGCGCGCCGACGTCCGGTTCTACCTGGACGTCGGCCTCGACGAGACCATGCCCGGCCCCAACGGCCTGCCCCAGCTCGACGTCGACCGGCGCATGCGGGACGCGCTGCTCGCCCGCGGATACGAGGTCCACTACGCCGAATACGCCGGCGGCCACGACTACGTGAACTGGCGCCGCACCTTCGCCGACGGCCTCCAGGCGGTAATCCGGTCGCGTTGAGCCCCGGACGCTCACTGCGCGGACGCCGGCCGGGCCAGCAACCCGGATCATCCGTTCAAGCCCGCGCGACGAGGCGGACCTGAACTCCAGCATCGCCACTTCAGGTGACGCGTCCCCGGCCGTTCACTGTGGACGGCAGCGACATGGCGGATCAGTCCTGACTGATGGCCGCGGTCCGGGAGTTCGGGCGGTCGCTGACCCAGCCCTACGGAGCGCCTGCCGGTGCCGTCCAGACCTACATCGAGGTGCCGTTCACGCTGGGTGACGGAAGTTCTCTCCCGACGGCTTGATCCGGGTGATACGTGGTCAGCGGCATTGGACCGCGTTGGTGGAGGTCGCGACCGGTCGGAAATAGAGTCGCGGGTCTGATCGTTGAGGGCTAGCGTGATGGTCATGTTCGCGCCCGGTCTGCAGCTGCCCCCCATGGCGGCTCCCGTGTGCGTGCTCTCGCTGACCAGCGGCGTCGATACGCGACTCTGACCCTTCCCCATCAGCAGCAGAACCCAGGGGAAGGGTGGCTGCTCCCTGCGCGGTTCTGGCGCGCCCCGGTTAGGCATCGGGACGTGCAACAGCCTCATGCCTCGCATCCAGTGAGGAAGAAAGACAATGGCGAAGAGCCAGTTCATCCGTACGAAGCCGCACCTCAACATCGGCACGATGGGTCACGTCGACCACGGCAAGACGACCCTGACCGCCGCCATCACGAAGGTCCTCGCCGACCGCGACCCGGCAACCAACCGGTACGTCGCGTTCGAGGGGATCGACAAGGCGCCGGAGGAGGCCGCCCGCGGCATCACCATCACGATCGCGCACGTCGAGTACGAGACCGCGTCTCGCCACTACGCCCACGTCGACATGCCGGGCCACGCCGACTACGTGAAGAACATGATCACCGGAGCGGCGCAGGTGGACGGCGCGATCCTGGTCGTCTCCGCCCAGGACGGGTCGATGCCGCAGACCCGCGAGCACGTGCTGCTCGCTCAGCGGGTCGGCGTGCCGTACCTGGTCGTGGCGCTCAACAAGTCGGACGCGGTCGACGACCCGGAGCTGCTCGACCTGGTCGAGCTGGAGATCCGTGAGCTGCTGTCGCAGTACGGCTTCCCCGGTGACGAGGTGCCGGTGGTGCGCGTCAGCGCGCTCAAGGCGCTCGAGGGCGACCCGCAGTGGGTCGCCTCGATCGCCGAGCTGCTCGACGCGGTCGACTCCTACGTGCCGATCCCGCCGCGGGAGCTCGGTGAGCCGTTCCTGATGCCGATCGAGAACGTGCTGTCGATCAGCGGACGGGGCACCGTGGTCACCGGCAAGGTGGAGCGTGGCGAACTGCGCGTGGGCGAGCCGGTCGAGGTGGTCGGCCTCGGCCCGACCGTCGTCAGCGTCGCCACCGGCCTGGAGATGTTCGGCAGGATCCTGGAGTCGGCGCAGGCCGGTGACAACGCCGCCGTTCTGCTCCGCGGGGTCAAGCGCGAGCAGGTGCAGCGCGGCCAGGTCCTTGCCGCGCCTTCCAGTGTGCGGCCCCACCAGGCCTTCAAGGCGCGGCTGTACGCGTTGACGAGCGCCGAGGGCGGCCGGCACACGCCGTTCGCCGCCGACTATCGGCCGCAGTTCTACTTCCACACGACCGACGTGTCGGGCGGGATGGACCTCGGCGGCCGTGACCTGGTGATGCCGGGCGACACCCTGGACGAGGTGACGGTGACGCTGGGCAAGCCGATCGCCCTCGAGGCGGGGATGGGCTTCGCCGTCCGCGAGGGCAACCGCACGGTCGCCGCCGGCACGGTGACCGCGGTCCTCGACTGATCCGGGCCTGAGGGGATGCGCCCGCCCCCCGGTGGGCGCATTCCCTCAGGCGGCCGTGCGGCGGGGCCGCGGTGCCAGGATCCGGTGGACGATGAAGTACTCGGCGACGGCGATGTTGCCGACCAGCGACAGCCACGCGCTGGACGTGTAGATCTCCGAGTACTCCAGATCCGGCATCAGCGGCCACACCTGCAGCAGGATCAGCTGATAGACCCGCAGCGTCACCGCCGCGAACGTCAGCGTGTAGTTGCGGATCATCCAGATCCGGTGCGCCTTCACGTCGCCGCGGCGGATGGTCCGGTACGCCTGCGCCGCGGTGAACAGCCAGGCCAGGATCAGGGCGAAGAAGGCGACCTGCAGGGCGAACCCGCTCTTGGTGACCACCGACGAGTAGGTGGCGGCGAGCGCGGCGACGACCACCGCGATCAGGTAGACCCGTCCGGCGATCCGGTGCCCGCGGGGGAACCGCTGGCGCAGCCTGGTCACGAACTGGAACGGCCCGATCGCGAGCGCGATGCCGGCGGGCAGCGCGTGGATCACCAGGCTGGTGTAGTAGCCGGGGATGCTGCGGTCCAGGCCCGGCACGGTGGTGCCGCCGACCAGGTACGGCGGCACGAAGTACGCCGTGATGCCGAGCGCCGACACGGTCAGCAGCCACCAGAGGAACCGTTGCATAGGGCGCCGTTGCCGGGCGACGGGGCGGGTCGCCGGCTTCTCTTCGATCTTGGTCACGGCGTCGATCGTGTACGGAGAACCGGCGGCTTCCATCGGCACTCGTTGCCTAACCGCCGGGACATCCCGGTTAGGCAACGAGTGCCGACGCGGGCGGCACCCGCCCGGATCGACAGTGGTGCGGTGTACGAACCACAACAATCGAGGAGTTCGCAGATGACCGTCACCGCGACGCAGATCGTGATGCCGGGACGGGTCGAACCGCACGGACTCGAGCACCGCGACACCGACCTGCCGGCCCCGTCGAGCGGGCAGGTGATGCTGCGCATGGAGGCGACCGGAGTGTCCTTCGCCGAGCAGCAGATGCGCCTCGGCCGCTACTACGACCAGCCGGCGTTCCCGTTCGTGCCGGGTTACGACGTCGTCGGCACGGTCGTCGCGACCGGTCCGGGCGTGGACCCGGGCCTGACCGGCGGGCGGTTCGCGGCGGTCACCAAGACCGGCGCGTGGGCCAGCCACCTGCTGCTGGACGCCGCCGACCTGGTCGCGGTGCCGGACGGCCTGGACCCGTCCGAGGTGGAGACCGTCCTGGTCAACGGGATCACCGCGTGGCAGATGCTGCACCGCCTCGCGAAGGTGCGCCGGGGCGGGACGATCGTCGTGCTCGGCGCCAACGGCGGGGTCGGGTCGACGCTGCTGCAACTGGCACGGCACGCCGGCATCACGGTGATCGGCACCGCGGCGCAACGCCACCACGACCTGGTGCGCCGGCTCGACGCCACCCCGGTCGACTACCGCGACCCGGACATGTACGAGAAAGTCCGCGCACTGGTGCCGGGCGGCGCGGACGCGGTCTTCGACCATGTCGGCGGATCCGGCCTGAAACGGTCCTGGCAGGCTCTGCGCCGGGACGGCACGCTCGTCTCGTACGGGGCGGCGTCCGCCAAGAATGCCGACGGCAACGCCCGGTTGCCCTTCCTCGCGGCCTACGCCCGGATCAAGCAGTGGCACTTCTCGCCCAACGCGCGCCGCGCCTACCTCTACAACTTCTGGGACGGCATCAAACAGCGCGACACGTTCCGCGCCCGCCTGCGGGAAGATCTCACGTCGGTGCTGAGCCTGCTCGCCGAGGGCGCCCTGGTTCCACAGATCGCCGCCCGCCTCCCGCTCGGCCGGGCCGCCGACGCGCTGGCGCTGGCCGAGTCCCGTACGGTCGCCGGAAAGGTCGTCCTGATCGCGGACGAGGCCGGTTCCTGACAGCCCGGCGGTCGCCGCCGGCAACACCGCGGTCGCCGGCTGCCACCGGCATAGATCCTGGTGACGGCCCCTGGAGGGCGGCCAGTATCGTCACGACATGTCCGCATACGCCGTTGACCCCGGCCGTCCCTCCGGGCCGTCCGACACCGCCCGGCTGGTCGGGCGGTCCGGGGAGATCGGCCGGGTCACCGCCCTGATCGACGCCGCCCGATCCGGTCAGGGCGGGGCGCTGCTGCTCACCGGTGAGGCGGGCATCGGCAAGAGCGCCCTGCTGGAGCACGCCGCGCGGGCCGCCGACGGGTTCCGGATCGCGCGGGCGTCCGGGTCGGAGTTCGAGCGGGAGTTCCCGTTCGCCGGGCTGCACCAGGTGTGTCTGCCGCTCCTGGGCCTGCTGGACGCCGTGCCGGCGCCGCACAGCGCCGCGCTGCGGGTGGCGTTCGGCCTGGCCGACGGCACACCCGACCTGCTGCGTATCGGCCTTGCCACGCTCGAGCTGGCCACCGCCGCGGCCCGCGAGCGGCCGCTGCTGCTCCTGGTCGACGACGCGCAGTGGCTCGACCCGGCCTCGGCGCGGGTCCTCGCCTTCCTCGCCCGCAGGCTGGCCGCCGACCCGATCGCGATGATCGTCGCCGCCCGCCCCGCGGTGGAGCCGGCCGGGGAGAGGCCGGCCGCGGGGACGCCGGTCAGGGAGAAGCCGGCCGCGGGGACGCCGGTCAGGGAGAAGCCGGCCGCAGGTACGCCGGTCGCGGGGGAGCCGGTTGAGGGGGTGCCGGTCGCGGGGGTGCCGGTTGAGGGGGTGCCGGTCGCGGGGGTGCCGGTCATGGGGGTGCCGGCCGAGCTCGACGGCCTGCCGGTCCTGGCCGTCGCCGGGATCAGCGACGACAGCGCCCGGGAACTGCTTGCCGCCCGCAGCCCGTTCCCCCTGGACGAGCGGGTTCGCGAACGGCTCGTCGCCGAGGCGTCCGGCAATCCCCTCGCACTGCTCGAACTGCCCCGGGCCGGCGGATTCGCGCCACCCGCCACGTCCTCCGCGCCCACCCTGGTCGAGCGGGGCTTCCAGGCCCGGCTGACCGATCTGTCCACGGACGCGCTCCTGCTGCTGACCGCCGCGGCCGCCGACCCGACCGGCGACCCGGGTCTGCTGTGGACGGCCGCCGCCCACCTCGGCGTCGACGTGTCGCAGGCGAGCCCGGAAGCCACCACCACCGGGCTCGCCGAGTTCGCCACCCGGATCCGGTTCTGCCATCCCCTCGCCCGGTCGGCCGTCTACCGGGCCGCACCCGCCGATCGGCTGCGGATGGTCCACGCCGCACTGGCCGCGGCCACCGACCCGGCCACCGCGCCGGACCGCCGGGCCTGGCACCGTGCTCTCGCCAGCGGCGGCCCGGACGACGACGTCGCCGGTGACCTGGAGCGCTGCGCGTCCCGGGCGCAGGCCCGGGGCGGGGTCGCGGCGGCCGCCGTGTTCCTGGAGCGGGCCGCGGCGCTGTCGCTGGACCCGGAGCAGCGAACCGCGCGAACCCTGGCCGCGGCGCAGGCGCACGCCGACGCCGGACACCCGGACACCGCGTCGGAGCTGCTGAGCACCGTCGACACCGGCACCCTCGACGACCGGCGGCACGCCGAGGTCGACATGCTGCGCGGCCGGATCGCCTTCACCAGGTCCGAGGACGACACCGGTCCGTCCCTGATGGTGCGCGCCGCCCGCCGGCTGGCCGTGCTCGACCCGGACCGGTCCCGCGAGTGCTTCCTCGACGCGGTCGAGATGGGCCTGTTCATCGGCCGTGCGGGCGGCCTGATCGGCCAGATCGTGACCACGGTCCGCGCGGAGGCGCCGGCGCCCACCGCGCCGGACGTCCTGGGAGCCCTGATGGTGCTGGCCACGGAGGGTCACGGGGCGGCCGAGCCGCTGCTGCGTACCGCCCTGGACGGACTGTGGACCCGGCGGCCGGCGCTGGCGTCGATGATCGCCGGCGAACTGTGGGACGTGCCTACCCTCACCACGATCGCCGGCTGGCTGGTGAGGACCGGCCGGGAGACCGGCTCCCCGGCGGCCCTGCGGCTGGGCCTCGCGCAGACGGTGGTCGGCGCCACCCTCGCCGGCGACCTCGGGCGGGCCCTCGCCGCGACCGCTGAGGAACAGGCGATCGCCGAGGCCACCGGCGGCACACCACTGCTCTACCACCGGCTCCACCTGGCCGCCCACCGCGGGCGCCGCGACGAGATGCTGGCCCTGGCCGACGCCGCCACCCGCGGCGCCGGACACGTCACCAACCTGCACTGGACCCTGGCGCTGCTGCACAACGGCCTGGCCGACCACCCCGCCGCGCTGGCCGCGGCACGCCGCACGGACGCACACGGCCACCACTTCCTCAGCGTGCCGGTGCTGCCCGAGCTGATCGAGGCGGCGGTCCGCTGCGACGAGCACGCGCTCGCCGCCGAGGCTCTGGACGATCTGACAGAGCGGGCGCGGGCGAGCGGGACACCGTCCGGCCTCGGCGTCGCGGCGTCGGCGCGGGCCCTGCTGACCGGGGTGGAGGACCACCACCGGGAGGCCGTCGGGCTTCTCGCGGAGAGCCCGCTGGTTCTGTACCGGGCCCGCGCCCACCTGCTCTACGGCGAGTGGCTGCGCCGCCGCAACCGCCGCCGGGACTGCCTGGAGCATCTGCGCGCCGCCCACGAGATGTTCTCCCGCTCGGGTGCGGAGGGTTTTGCCCGGCGGGCCGCCGGAGAACTGCGTGCCACCGGCGAGCGGGTGTCCGCACGGCCACCCGGGGCCGCCCACGAGGCGCTGACCATGCAGGAGATCGCGGTGGCCCGGCTGGTCGCGGCCGGCGCCACCTCCAAGGAGGTGGCGATCCAGCTCTTCATCAGCAAACGGACGGTCGACGCGCACCTGCGCACGATCTTCCGGAAGCTGGGCGTGACCGCGCGGGCTCAACTGCGCGGCCATCCCGGCCTCTCCTGACCTCCGGACTACTCCGGCGCGTGCTCGGAGGTGTAAGGCGTGGCGACCCCCTCGTACGCAAGGTGCATGATCATCCCGTTGGCGCCGTGCTCGAAGTTGTGGCAGTGGTCCATCCAGATGCCCGGGTTGTCGGCGCGGAAGACGACCTCGTACACCTCGCCGGTGCTGATGTTGAGCGTGTCGGTCCACCACGGGCTGCCGGTGACCGGCTCGCCGTTGCGCGACAACACCCGTACCCGGTGACCGTGCAGGTGGAACGGGTGCTCGATGACGCTCCGGCTGGCGATGCGCATCCGGACCAGGTCGCCGTGGGCGACTTCCAGGGTGGGCACGGCAGGATAGAGCCGGCCGTTGATGAGACTGCTGACGTACGAGAGCCGCCCCTGGCTGAATCCGAAGCCGTCGTCCAGCCGCAGGTCGTACGTCCGCTGATACGAACCGGTCTCCGGGGCCGTGCCGGAGCCGTAGGTCAGCGGGTCGAAGCGCTCGCCCGCGCCGGCTGTCACCGGCCCGTCCGCCCCACCCGGGCTGAGCGTGAGCGCCGCGCCGGGGACACCGCTGACGGCGGCCGTGACCGGCCCGTCCGGCATGGTGAACGTGACGTCGTAGCGGCCACCCGCGGCGAGCAGCAGTTCCGTTCCCGACACCAGCGGGGTGGCGCCCTGGACCGCGTTGCCGTCGATGGCCGCGACCGCGAACGGCGTGCCGGACACCTGCATCGTCTGCGGCTCCGCGGAGCTGTTGACCAGGCGTAGCCGGACGGTGCTGCCGGCCGCGACGTCCTGACGCGCCGGCTGGTCGTCGCGGCCGAGAGCGACGACATCGGTGCCGCCGGCGGGCCAGGCGTGCACGAACGCCGTGCGGTCCACCTGCTCGGCCGTCGCGCCCGGCTCCTCGACGATCAGCGCGCCGAACAGGCCACGCTCGACGTTCAGCAGGGCGTCGCGGTGGGTGTGATACCAGAAGGTCCCGGTCCGGGTCGGCACGAACCGGTAGACGTGCCGGCCACCCGGCGCGACGGCGTCCTGGGTGACACCGGGCACCCCGTCCTCCGCGTTGGGCACGTCGACACCGTGCCAGTGCACGGTCACGCCCTCCTCGACGTCGGTGTTGACCAGCGTCACCTCGAGGAGCTGTCCGCGGACCGCGCGGATCTCGGGGCCGGGGGAGGAGCCGTTGAAGGTCAGCGCGTCCACCGTCCGGCCGGAGGCGAGGGTCACCGTCGACTCGGCGGCCGTCAGCGTCACCCGTACCGCCGGAGTCTGATCTTTCGGTCCGGTGAGCTGATCGACACTGATGCGGCCGGCGCCACCGTGCCGGTGATCGCCCGCCGTCGCGTCCGCGCGGCCGGCGATGATCAGGGTGGCGGCCGGCACCAGCAGGAAAGCCGCGGTGAGCCAGGGCAGGCGGGCCGCGCGGGATCCGGCGTCGCGGCGGCCCCCGACCGCCGTCGACAGCACGGCGACCATCCCGAGCGCCGCCGCCGACCCGGCGAGCACCGGCACGGTGTCCCGCGGCGCGAACGGCGCCAGGAGCCACCACACCGACAGCGCCGAGCCGGCCGCGGCCACGTGGGCGGCGGTCCGGCCCGGACGCACGGCGGCCCAGACCGCCGGGAGCAGCGCCAGCGGGAGCTGCACGCTCAGCCGCGAGTCGGCCAGCAGCAGCCCGCCGCTCAGCAGCAGCAGCGCGACGGCGAGGCGGGCCACGGCGAGCGCGGCCAGCGAATACAGCGAGGGGCGCGAGGCCCGGACACCGGCGATCGGCGCGACGATCAGCGTCGCGACGGCCAGCGTGAGATCGGTGAAGATGAGGATTCCGTACACCGTTTCACGATGGTCCGGGCCACCCGCCGCCCGCGTCGGCAGCGGTTGCCTACTCCGGTGTACGCAGTCCGGGCACGTCGATGACGATCAGCTCGGTGTCGTCGGCGCGGCCCGGGATACGGCCGTCGTTGCCGGGGAAGTTGTTGTCGTTCGCGACCAGCACCCGGGAGCCACCGAGCGGCAGCACCGACTCGACCGACTGCAGCGGGAACGAGAACAGCTCGCCCACGCCGTACTCACCGGACCGGGCCGGGGTGGACACGCCGTTCCGGTCGGCGATGCGCATCAAATCGGCAGCGGTACGCCGGGCCACGAAACCGTCCGCGCCGACGTGATCGAGATCGGTCACGACCAGCCGCTTCACCTGTGACTGCGGGCCCATCGAGTTGTCCCGCTCGATCAGCAGCAGACGCCGCCCGTCCAGCACGGCCGCGTCACCGATCACCAGCGACGGATCCGCGACCGCGAATGACCAGGTACGGCCGGTGTAGCGGTTCTTGCGCACGTCGAACTCGTACACGATCCGGCGTTTCTGATCCGGATCGTCGATCCGGGCGCCCTCCAGGATCGGGTAGAGCGTCCTGCCGTCCCTGCTGACCGCGAGGGCCTCGAACCCGCGGCTGGCCGGGACGGTGGCGGCCTCACCCGGCGCGAGGTCCGGTGACTGCGGCGACCTGCCGCCGTCCGGAAGCGGGATCGGCGCCTGCAGCACCTTGCCGGACCGGTCCACCTTGATCAGGTACGGCCCGAACTCGTCACCGATCCACAGGTTCCCCCGCGAGTCCCGGGCCAGCGACTCGATGTCGAGGTCGGCGCCGGTCAGCAGCCGGTCGGGGGTGTTCTCGTTGACGATCGGGAACGGCACCCTGCGGTCCGGGTCCCGGAAGCCGACGAACCCGTTGACCTTCACTTGGTGGCGGCGGTAGTCGGGCGTGATGTCGTAGGCGCGCAGCAGGAAGTCCGCCGAGTTGTTCTTGGCGCCGAACCCGTTGTCCGGCATCGCCAGCAGGCGATCGCCGTGCAGCGGGATCACCGCCGAGAAGCCGGGGACCGGCTGGCCCGGGAACGGCGCGGTGATCCCGTTGACCGGCGCGGTCGGTAGCTGGGTGCCGGACACCGGTCCGCGCTGGTACGCGGTCGCCGGCAGGATCGCCCGGCTCCTCAGCGTCACCTCGGGCCGGATGCTCACAGCCAGCCGGTAGTGCCGGGTGACCTGGGTGGTGCTGCCGTTGTCGTCGGAGAGCAGGTGCAGAACCCTCCGCCCGTCCGGCAGCGCGGCGCCCAGCGCGGCCGCCTCGATGTTGTCGAGCAGCGGGTTCGGCTGCGGCTGCTCGGCGGTCGCCCCGGACGGCGGGCAGTCCGCGATGTCGGCCAGCAGCTGCTTGCCCAGCCAGGCTCGCGGGTCGGTCACGGTCGACAGGGAGGCGACGCCGGACACGTCGGCGGCTCCGGTCGCGGACACTCCGAAGACGCGGACGCTGTTGCCGACCCCGGCGGTGAAGCCGCGCTCGACCGCCAGCAACTGGTCGCCGCCGAGAGCCACCAGCTCGACCAGGCCGATGGCGGGATCGGTGCGGTACGCGTACTCGGCGGTCACCCGGTAGTCGCCACCGGCCCGGCCCTCGTACCGCAGGATCCGGTGAGTGCCCGCGCCGTCGGCGGCAAGCGGGCCCTCCATGCCGGCGTAGATCACCCGGTGGTCCGGTGTCGCGGCCAGCGCCTCGAACGTCTGGTTGGTCGCGGCCTCACCGGCGGGCGCGACCTGGAAACGCGGCGGCACCGGCAGCGAGCCGACCTCCCGGCCGTCGGTGAGCCGGAAGCGCCGGATCGACGGCTCCCGCTCCGAGCTCGCCAGGATCGTCCGGCCACCCGGCTCGGCGATCAACCCCTCACCATCGAAATCGCCTCCGGTGTACGGGGTGCCGTCCGCCCTGGTCAGCAGAGTCACTCCGGTGACCGCGGGCTTTCGCAGGTTCAGCGAGTAGACCCGGGCGGGTGTCGTGCCGATGTTGTCGACGAGCGCCAGACCCCGGTCCCGGCCGGTCAGTGCCAGCGCCGACAGCCCGGCCACCGGGGTGCCCGCGAACGTCGTCTTGTCGAGCGCGTCGGAGAAGCCGAGCAGCGAGGCGTCGGCCGAACAGGAACTGTCTACGGTGGAGTGTTTCGCGTGTGCCGGAGCCGCCGGAACCAGAAGGAGCACGGCGGCCGCGGACGCGAGGATCGCTTTGTCAGCCACGCCACGACACGATCCGATCCCGGTCCGAACAGCACGTGAACACCGCACCGCGAGAGTGAAACGAGAGCGGCATTTAACCGCGACACGGCGGGCTCCGACGCATGTCGACGAAACAGCTGTTCTCCCGTGCGGGCGCCGCCGCGGTGGTCGCTGCTGTCGTCACCGCCGTTCCCACGCCGGGCCGAGCCGGCGGCGCCCTCTCCAACACCTGAGCTGTGTCACACCGCTGTCTCAGCGATGCGTGAGGCAGCGGTGCGCGACAGCTGGGTTCACCCGACGGGGCGGAAGCGGCGCAGGCGGAGGCTGTTGGCGACCACGAAGACCGACGAGAACGCCATCGCGGCCCCGGCGATCATCGGGTTGAGCAGGCCGGCCGCCGCCAGCGGCAGCGCCGCCACGTTGTAGGCGAACGCCCAGAACAGGTTGCTCCTGATGATCCGCAAGGTGCTCCGGGACAGCCGGATCGCGTCCACCGCCGCGGTCAGGTCGCCCCGCACCAGGGTCAGGTCGGACGCCTCGATCGCCACGTCGGTGCCGGTGCCCATGGCCAGTCCCAGGTCGGCCTGGGCCAGCGCGGCCGCGTCGTTGACCCCGTCACCGACCATCGCCACTACCCGGCCGTCGGCCTGCAGTCTCCGCACCTCGGCCACCTTGCCGGCGGGCAGCACCCCGGCGATCACCCGCTCGATGCCGACCTCGGCGGCCACGGCCCGGGCCACGGTCTCGTTGTCACCGGTCAGCAGCACCGGGGTGAGACCGAGCCCGCGCAGGCCGTCGACGGCGGCGCGGCTGGTCGGCTTGACCGTGTCGGCCACGGCCAGGACGCCCCGGGCCCGGCCGTCCCAGCCGGCGACCACGGCGGTCCGGCCGGCCCGCTCCGCCTCCGCGGCGGCGGTCGCGATCTCGGCCGGAATCTCCAGGCCCTCGCGTTCCAGCAGGGCGATCCGGCCGGCCAGCACGTCATGGCCGGCGAGCTTTCCCCGTACGCCCAGGCCTTCGAAGCTGGTGAAATCGCCGACCGGGAGGTGATCGCCGGACGCCGCCGCGATCGCCTGCCCGATGGGGTGTTCCGACGCGGCCTCCAGCGAGGCGGTGAGCCGGAGGAGCTCCTCGTCACCGTCCGGGAAGACCGAGACGAGCTTCATCACGCCGGTGGTGACCGTGCCGGTCTTGTCGAGGACCACGGTGTCCACGCGCCGGGTCGACTCCAGCGCCTCGGGACCCTTGATCAGGATGCCGAGCTGGGCGCCACGACCGGTTCCGACCAGCAGCGCCGTGGGTGTGGCCAGACCGAGCGCGCATGGGCAGGCGATGATCAGCACTGCTACCGCGGCGGTGAACGCGGCCGTCCAGCCCCCGCCGGTACCCCACCACCAGCCCAGCGTGGCGACCGCCAGACCGATCACGATCGGCACGAACACGCCGGAGATCCGGTCGGCGAGCCGCTGCACCTCCGCCTTGCCGGCCTGCGCCTGCTCGACGAGCCGGGCCATCTGCGCGAGCTGGGTGTCGGCGCCGACGCGGGTCGCGCGGACGACGAGCCGGCCGCCGGCGTTGACCGTGCCGCCGGTGACCTCGCCGCCCGGACCGACCTCGACCGGAACACTCTCGCCGGTCAGCATCGAGCGGTCCACCGCCGAGGAACCGTCCTCGACCACGCCGTCGGTGGCGATCTTCTCGCCCGGCCGGACCACGAACAGGTCGCCCGGAGCGAGCTGTTCGACCGGCACGCGCACCTCAGCGCCGTCCCGGAGGACCGCCACGTCCTTGGCGCCCAGCTCCAGCAGTGCTCGCAGCGCGTCACCGGCCCGGCGCTTGGACCGCGTCTCGAAGTAGCGCCCGGCCAGGATGAACATGGTCACCCCGGCGGCGGCCTCCAGGTAGATGGCGCCGGCCCCGTCGGTGCGGCTGATGGCCAGGCTGAACGGGTGCGTCATGCCCGGCTCGCCGGCCGTGCCGAAGAACAGCGCCCACAGCGACCAGCCGAACGCCGCGAGCGTGCCGATCGACACCAGCGTGTCCATGGTCGCGGCGCCGTGCCGCAGGTTGACCGCGGCGGCGCGGTGGAACGGCCAGCCGCCGTAGACGACGACCGGCGCGGCCAGCGTCAGCGACAGCCACTGCCAGTAGGTGAACTGCCAGGCCGGAACCATGGCCAGCACGATCACCGGAACGCTGAGCACGATGGCGACGGCCAGCCTCATGTCGCGCGGCTCGGGAAGAACCTCTTGCGTTTTGTCGGGAACCTTGGCCGTGTAGCCCGTCTTCTCCACCGTCGCGACCAGGTCGGCGACCGTGACGGCCGGCTCGGCGGTGACGACCGCCTTCTCGGTGGCGTAGTTGACCGTCGCGGTCACCCCGTCCATCCGGTTGAGCTTCTTCTCGATCCGCGAGGCGCAGGACGCGCAGGTCATCCCGCCGATCTCGAGCTCGATCAGCTGGGGCGCGATACTAGTCATGGCTGTGTCCATCGGCGTCGTGGTCCGTCGGGGCCGGCGGCTGCGTGACGCCGGCCGTGGTGGCGGTGAACTCGGCGGTGCGCACCTTCCCGCCGTGCTGGAAGTCCAGATACAGACGGTAGACCCCGGGGGAGGGGACCTCCGCCTGGAAGGCGAGCGCGTCCTCGCGAGCCGGGTGCACGTGCAGGTAGGCGAGGTCGCCCTCACGCAGCACCACCAGGTGCCCCAACGCGCCCAGGTAGGGCTCCAGGTCGGTGACCGGCTTCCCGTCGCGGCTGACGGTGAAGCCGAGCGCGCCGGTCTGCAGATCACCGTCGAGGGTGACCCGGTAGCCGTCGACCTCGGCGGTCAGCGCCGGCTCCGGCAGGGCCACCGGCTGATAGTCGCCGGGCGCCGGGACGTCGAAGCCGAGCGTCAGAGCTTCGGAGGCGGCCGAGGGCTGGAAGTCGGCGAGCACCCGGTACTGCCCGGGGGTATCCACGCTCAGCGGGATCGACCAGGTGCCGTCATTTCCGAGGGTCGGATGCACGTGCTGATATCCGGACATGTCGCGCCGGACCAGGATCAGGTGCAGGTCCTTGTCGTGGTTCTCGGTGTACTCGACGACCGGCTTGCCGTCCGCTCCCATCACCTGGAACGCGAACCGCTGCGCCGCCCCGGTCGACAGCCGCGTGGTCACCGGGCTCAGTCGATAGCCGTCCTGTGCGATCTGCAGGCCGCCGGGCAGATGCTCCGTCTCGGCGTGCCCGGCATCCGCCTCCCCGGCCGGCGCATGGGCCTCGCCGTGTGCGGGCGCGGCCTCCGGCTGCTGGTCCGGGCCGATGACGCGACCCGCGCCGGCTGCCGCGCCGAAGATCAAGATCAGCCCCATGGCGTACGAGGAAAGCTTGACCGCAGTGTTCACGAGGCGTCCCCCAGCTCGTATCCCGCCTCGTCCACGGCGGCGCGCACGGCCTCGCGGTCGACGGGAGCCGCCGAGGCGAAGGTGACCGTGCCGCCGGCGAGATCGACCGCGACGTCGCTGACACCCGGGATGCGGGAGACCTCGGCGGTCACCGAGTTCGCGCAGTGGCCGCAGGTCATGCCGGTGACGGGGTAGGTCGTGGTCTGCATGGTGGTTCCCTTCGTTCGGTGTCGACTCCACGATACACATACCCGGTAGGGGTATCCACCACCCGTCGCGAATCCCGGTGGTCAGGCGCGGCGGAATCCTCCGCGGACCGGGTGATACCCCCGGGGGGTTGTAGCATGGCGGGCATGACCAACCCCGCCCCGACCCGCGGATACACGGCCACCAAGGACAACCTGCAGTCGCGACTGCGCCGCATCGAGGGCCAGGTGCGCGGCATCGAGCGGATGGTCGACGAGGACCGCTACTGCATCGACATCCTCACTCAGATCTCCGCCATCCAGGCCGCCCTCGACAAGGTCGCGCTCGGTCTGATGGACGGCCATGCCCGGCACTGCATGCACGAGGGCGCCAAGGAGGGCCGCGCCGACGAGATGGCCTCCGAGCTGATGGCCGCCGTGGGCCGGCTCATGAAGCGGGGGTGAACCGGCTGCGGTGAACCGGCTGCGGTGAACTGGCTGCGGTGAACTGGCTGCGGTGAACCGGCTGCGGTGATCTGGCTGCGGTGATCTGGCTCATAACCTCTTGTCTGACGGGTGACGGCCGCCGAAGAGTGCTGGATACCGGTCGGTAACCCGTGGACGAAGGACGGAAATGACGCAGCCAGCCCCACTCGTGCTCGTGTCCTCCGCCATGGGGATCGGTTCCCGCTACTACCGGCCGCTCGTCGAGGAGTTCGAGGCCCGTGGCTGGGCTGCCCGGGCACTGCCCCGGCGCGGGTTCGAACCCGGCGAGCCGCCCGCCTCCCGCGACAACGACTGGTCGTACGGCGACGAGATCGACGTGCTCGCCCGAGCGGTCGTCGCGGCCCGTGCCGAGGTGCCGGATCGGCCGGTCATCCTCCTCGGCCACAGCCTCGGTGCCCAGCTCGCGGTCGGGCACCAGCTCGGCCACGTGCCCGCGGACGGCGTCGTCACCGTCGGCGGCGCCCTGCCGTACCACCGGCACTACCCGTTCGCCGGCCTGCCCCTGGTGATCCAGGCCGGCCTCATCATTCCGGCGCTGACCGCGTTCTTCGGTCACCTGCCCAAGCCGGCCTTCGGCGGTCCCGGCGCCCGCACCCTGATGCGCGAGTGGGCCCGGATGGCACTGACCGGCCGTACCCCGTTCCCGTCACCGGAGCCGGTCCGCACTCCGTCGCTGATCGTGGCCTTGGAGGGCGACCGCCTCGCCCCGCCGGCGTCGGTCGAGTCCTTCGCGGCTGCCCTGTTCGACCCGTCGTCGACGACCGTCTGGCACTACCGGCACGCCGACGTACCGCCGGGCGGCAGCAACGACCACATCGGCTGGGCCCGCAGGCCCGCCCCGGTCGTCGACCGCATCGTCACCTGGTGGACCACGGCCGGCTCGGAGGAGCGCCAGCCGTCGCCCACGCGCGTAACGGCCACTCCAGAACAGGCCTGACGTACGGCTCGCGCCGCGGGGCCGCCGGCGGTACCTGGCGCAGGCCGAGCCTGTCCGAGTACGGCGCGCGGGTCTATGCGGGGCCGTGGATGGGGGCGGTCAGGCCGCTCAGCGGGGCGCCCGAGCCGCCCCAGGAGACGGCCACTATCTCGGCCGCGATGGCGACCGCTGTCTCCTCCGGGGTGCGAGCTCCCAGGTCCAGGCCGATCGGGGCGTGCAAGCGGGACAACGCCTCCTCGGAGACTCCGGCTGACCGGAGGCGGCTCAGGCGGTCCTCGCAGGTGCGGCGGCTGCCCATGGCGCCGATGTAGCGGGCCGGTGTGGTCAGGGCGACCTGCAGCAGCGGGATGTCGAACTTCGGGTCGTGGGTGAGTACGCACAGCACGGTGCGCTCGTCCACCGGCGTCGACGAGAGATAGCGGTGCGGCCATTCGACGACGACCTCGTCGGCGTCCGGGAAGCGGGCCGGTGTGGCGAAGACTCCGCGGGCGTCGCAGACGGTGACCTGGTAGCCGAGGAACTTGCCGATCCGGGCCACGGCCGCGGCGAAGTCGATGGCCCCGAAGACGATCATGCGGGCGGGCGCGGCCCAGGACTGGACGAAGACCTCGCGTTCGCAGGCGGTGACGATCGCGCTGCGGCCGTGGGCCAGCAGGCCGCGCGCCTGCTCGCCGGCGATCCGGTCCAGCTCGGCGTCACCGAGTGTGCCCTCGACACGGTCCGGCCAGACCACGAGCTGAGCGTCGGGCAGTGAGACGGTGGCTACCGGGCGGCCCGCCGCGACGGCGGCCAGCAGATCGTCGAGCGCGGTCAGGGCGACGTCCGGCTGGATCATCACTTCGATCGTCCCGCCGCAGGTCAGACCCACCTCGAACGCGTCGCCGTCGCTCACCCCGTACGTATGCGTCTGCGCCTTCTTGAAGTCGATGACCTCTTGGGCGGCCGCGTAGACCGCGCCCTCGACGCAGCCGCCGGAGACGCTGCCGATGACCTCGCCGTGCTCGTTGACGGCCATCGCAGCGCCGGGCTGCCGGGGCGCCGACCGCCAGGTGTGCACCACGGTCGCCACGGCGAAGGAGACGCCCGCGGCGCGCCAGGCCAGCAGGCCGTCAACGATCTCGCGCATACCGGCACCTTCCGCGATCATCGGAGGATCGTCAACGACGAGTTAAGACTTCGCTTAGGTCGCTGTTGACATTGGACGTCGAGGGCGAAAGGGTCTGCGCGACTTCACGGGAGGTACAGGGTGCAGGTGCCGGCTCCGTTCGAATACGAACGTGCCACAAGCGTGGACCAAGCCATTGGACTGTTGGAACGTCTGGGCAGTTCGGCGCGGCTGGTGGCCGGGGGCCACAGCCTGCTGCCGATGATGAAGCTCCGGCTCGCCAACTTTGAATATCTCATCGACATCAACGATCTGCACGCCGAGCTCGGCTACATCAGGCTCAGCGACGACGAGGTGCGGATCGGGGCCATGACCCGGCATCGTGAGCTGCTGGAATCGGATGTCCTGGCCGGTGTGTTCCCGATCTTCGCCGATGCGGAGAAGGTGATCGCCGACCCGATCGTGCGCAACCGGGGCACGCTCGGCGGTTCGCTGTGCCAGGCGGACCCGTCCGAGGACCTGTCGGCGGTGTGCACGACCCTGGACGCCAGCTGCGTCATCCGGGGGCCGGGCGGCTCGGAGCGGGTCGTCACCATGGAGGAGTTCCACGTCGGCCCCTACGAGACGGCCGTCGCGGACAACGAGATCCTGACCGAGATCCGGATCCCCCGGAAGAGCTTCAAGGTCGGGAGCGCGTACGCCAAGGTCGAGCGCCGTGCCGGTGACTGGGCCGTCGTCTCCGCCGGTGCGGCCGTGTGGCTCGACCAGGGACGGATCGTCGACGCCCGGGTGGGCCTGGCCGCGGTCGGTCCCAACACCACGGGTATCCCGGAGATCTCGGCGGCGCTGCGCGGGCACGAGCCCGACGAGAGCCTGTTCGAGCTGGCCGGCGCGATCGCGGCGCGCAGCTGCGACCCGGCCACCGACACCCGCGGCAGCGCGGACTACAAGCGCCACCTGGCGGACGAGCTGACCCGGCGCACCCTGCGCAAGGCTGTGGAACGGGCGAGGAGCTGAACTCATGCAGGTCACGATGACCGTCAACGGGACCGAGTACACCCGTGAGATCGAAGGCCGCATGCTGCTCGTGCACTTCCTGCGCGACGTGCTCGGCCTCACCGGCACCCACTGGGGCTGCGACACCAGCAACTGCGGCGTCTGCGTGGTGTGGCTGGACGGCGAGCCCGTCAAGTCGTGCACCGTGCTCGCCGCGATGGCCGGCGGCCACGAGGTCCGTACCGTCGAGGGCCTCGCCAACGGCGCCGAGCTGGACCCGATCCAGGAGGGCTTCCGGCAGTGCCACGGCCTGCAGTGCGGTTTCTGCACGCCGGGCATGCTGATGACCTGCCGGGCGCTGCTCGACAAGAACCCGGACCCGACCGAGGGCGAGATCCGCGAGGCCATCTCCGGCCAGATCTGCCGCTGCACCGGTTACTCCTCGATCATCCGCTCGGTCCGCTGGGCCGCGGTTCACGAGGCTTCTTCGGCCCAGGAGGAGGTGTCGGCCCAGTGACGACGACACAGGACGCGAAGCTCACCGAGTTCGAGGACAACGACCAGAAGCCGGTCGGTTTCGGCCGGATGCTGCGCAAGGAGGACGCGCGCCTGCTCCGCGGCCGCGGCCGGTTCGTCGACGACGTCCAGCTGCCGGGCATGCTGCACCTGGCGATCCTGCGGTCGCCGTTCGCACACGCCAACATCGTCAGCATCGACACCAGCGCGGCCGAGGCGTCGCCCGGTGTGAAGGCGGTCGTCACCGGCGAGACGCTCAAGGGCCTCGGCCTGGCGTGGATGCCGACCCTGTCGAACGACGTGCAGGCGGTGCTCGCCACCGACCGGGTGCGGTTCCAGGGCCAGGAGGTGGCGTTCGTCGTCGCCGAGGACCGGTACCAGGCCCGCGACGCGCTCGAACTGATCGACGTCGAGTACGAGGTGCTCGAGCCGGTCGTCGACGTGCGCAAGGCGCTGTCGCCGGACGCCCCGGTCATCCGTACCGACCTCGAGGGCAAGACCGACAACCACGTCTTCGACTGGGAGACCGGTGACGAGGAGGAGACGAACCGCGTCTTCGCCTCGGCGGACGTGATCGTCAAGGAGGACATCGTCTACCCGCGGGTCCACCCGGCCCCGATGGAGACGTGCGGCTCGGTCGCCGACTTCGACCCGGTCGAGGGCAAGCTGCGGCTCTGGTCGACCACCCAGGCCCCGCACGCGCACCGCACCCTCTACGCGATCGTGGCGGGCCTGCCCGAGCACAAGATCCAGGTCATCGCGCCGGACATCGGCGGCGGCTTCGGCAACAAGGTGCCGATCTACCCCGGTTACGTGCACTCCATCGTCGGCTCCATCGTCACCGGCAAGCCGGTGAAGTGGATGGAGGACCGCTCGGAGAACCTGATCAGCACCGGTTTCGCCCGCGACTACATCATGCGCGCCGAGATCGCGGCGACGCGTGAGGGCAAGATCCTCGCGATCCGTACGAACGTGCTCGCCGACCACGGCGCGTTCAACGGCACGGCCGCCCCGGTGAAGTACCCGGCCGGCTTCTTCGGCGTGTTCACCGGCAGTTACGACCTGCAGGCCGCGCACTGCAAGATGACGGCCGTCTACACCAACAAGGCGCCCGGCGGTGTCGCGTACGCCTGCTCGTTCCGCATCACCGAGGCCGTCTACCTCGTCGAGCGGATCGTCGACGCGCTCGCGTACGAGCTGCAGATCGACCCCGCCGAGCTGCGGCTGAAGAACTTCATCCAGCCCGAGCAGTTCCCCTACACGACCAAGACCGGCTGGGTGTACGACTCCGGCGACTACGAGCCCACGATGCGCCTGGCCATGGAGATGGCCGGCTACGACGAGCTCCGCAAGGAGCAGGCCGAGAAGCGGGCCCGTGGCGAGCTGATGGGCATCGGTATCGCGTTCTTCACCGAGGCGGTCGGCGCCGGCCCGCGCAAGAACATGGACATCCTCGGCCTCGGTATGGCCGACGGCTGCGAACTGCGGGTCCACCCGACCGGCAAGGCCGTGGTCCGCCTCTCGGTGAAGACCCAGGGACAGGGCCATGAGACCACGTTCGCGCAGATCATCGCCGAGGAGCTGGGCATTCCGCCGGCCGACATCGACGTGCTGCACGGCGACACCGACAACACCCCGTTCGGTCTGGGCACCTACGGAAGCCGCTCGACGCCGGTCTCCGGTGCGGCTGCCGCCCTGGTGGCCCGCAAGGTGCGGGACAAGGCGAAGCTGATCGCCTCGGGCATGCTCGAGGTGTCGGTCGCCGACCTGGACTGGGTCAAGGGCGCGTTCCAGGTCAAGGGCGACCCGGGCCGTTCGGTGACGATCCAGGAGATCGCGTTCCGGGCGCACGGCGCGGGCGACCTGCCGGACGGCGTCGAGGGTGGCCTCGAGGCGCAGATCTGCTACAACCCGTCGAACCTGACGTACCCGCACGGGGCGTACATCTGCGTCGTCGACATCGACCCGGGCACCGCCGAGGTCAAGGTCCGCCGGTTCATCGCGGTCGACGACTGCGGCACCCGGATCAACCCGATGATCATCGAGGGCCAGGTGCACGGCGGCCTCACCGACGGCGTCGGCATGGCTCTCATGGAGATGATCAGCTTCGACGAGGACGGCAACTGCCTCGGCGCCTCGCTGATGGACTACCTGATCCCGACCGCGCTCGAGGTGCCCGACTGGGAGACCGGCTACACGGTCACCCCGTCGCCGCACCACCCGATCGGCGCCAAGGGCATCGGCGAGTCCGCGACCGTCGGCTCCCCGCCGGCGATCGTCAACGCGGTCGTGGACGCGCTCAAGCCGTTCGGGATCCGGCACGCCGACATGCCGCTCACCCCCAGCCGGGTGTGGGACGCCATGCGGGGCCAGGCCACCCCGCCGATCTGATCCGCCGGCGTTCGGGGTCCGGGCCCGGACCCCGTACGCAGAACCCTTTGGGAGTACGTGATGACGACGAGCACCGCCGAGCGGGCGCGGGAGCTGACCGCGGCACGACGGCCGTTCGTGCACGCCACCGTGGTCCGGGCGCAGGAACCCACCTCCGCCCGGGCCGGCGACGACGCGGTGATCCTCGCCGACGGGTCCATCGAGGGCTTCGTCGGCGGGGTCTGCGCGGAGACGTCGGTGCGTGCCGCGGCCATGGACACGCTGCGCGACGGCAACTCCATGCTGCTGCGGGTGCTGCCCGAGGACTCGGCCGAGTTCCCTGAGACGCCCGGCGCGCTCGTCGTCGTCAATCCCTGCCACTCCGGCGGGGCGATCGAGATCTTCCTGCGACCGGTGCTGCCGAAGCCGCTGGTCGGGGTGGCCGGTGACAGCCCGATCAGCCGGGCGGTCACCGAGCTGGCCGGGTTCCTCGACTTCGAGGTGACCGGCGCCTACGACGGTGTCACGGCGGTCGTCGTGGCCGGGCTGGGCCGTGACGAGGAACGCGCCGTCCGGGCCGCGCTCGATGCCGGGGTCAGGCTGATCGCGCTGGTCGCCAGTCACACGCGGTCGGCCATCCTGCTCGATGCCATGGGCCTCACCGCTGACGAGCGCGCCCGGATCCGGCCCCACGCCGGAATCGACATCGGTGCCCGTACGCCCAAGGAAATCGCACTTTCGGTCTTGGCGGAGATCGTCCGTGAGATGCGCACGGGTGGCCTGTCCGCCCCGGCGGCCGTCAAGAAGGCCGCCGCCGCCTCGCACGCCGAGGCCGCCGCCTTCGCCAAGGCCGAGCCAGAGTTCGTGGCCGGCCCGGCCCTGCCCGTCGGGCCGGCCACGTTCACGCCTTCCCCGGTTCCCGATCTCTCTTCCGAGACGCCCGCCGCCACCGCGATCGACCCGATCTGCGGCATGACCGTCGTGATCGGACCGGACACCCACCACGCTGTGATCGACGGCGAGGACTTCTGGTTCTGCTGTCCCGGCTGCAAGAAGAAATACATCCGCGACCGGGCATGAGCGTCGACCGAGAATGACCGTCACGGGACTGGTCCTCGCCGCGGGTGGGTCCCGCCGCCTGGGGGAGGCGAAGCAGCTGCTGCCGTTCCGCGGCCGGACCCTGCTCGACGCCACCCTGGACATGGCCCGGTCCTGTCACCTCGACGATCTGGTGGTCACCCTGGGCGGATCGGCCGCGGAGATCAAGGACAAGGTCGACCTCTCCGGCGTACGGGTGATCGAGAACCCTTCGTTCGCGTCCGGCTGCGGTTCGTCGATCCGGTCGGCGATCCCGCACATCGAAACGGATCGCCTGGTGCTGCTGCTCGGTGACCAGCCGCTCGTCTCGCCGTTCGACGTGCGGCGGGTGGCGTTGATAGACGCACCGATCGGGGTATGTCGCTACGCCGACGGGCTGGGACATCCGTTCCAGTTCCGCCGGCCCGTGTTCGACGAGCTGGCGACCCTGCACGGCGACAAGGCGGTGTGGAAGCTGCTGCACTCCGGGCGGTACCCGGTGACCGAGATCGCCACCGCCGGTACCGTGCCGATCGACGTGGACACCGTGGAAGATTACGAGCGGCTCATTGCGAATGAACACTCCTGAACAGATCGTCCAGTCTCCTGAAGAGGTCGTTCAGCGACTGGACGCCGTCGACTACCTGGCCGACGACGGCCTGGCCATGGCCGTCTTCCTGGCCCTGCGCCTCGGCAAGCCGCTGCTGCTCGAGGGCGAGCCCGGCGTCGGCAAGACGGCCGCCGCGAAGGCGCTGGCCCAGGCGCTGGACACGCCGTTCATCCGGCTGCAGTGCTACGAGGGCCTGACCGCCGGCGAGGCCCTGTACGAGTGGAACTACCAGCGCCAGCTCCTGCACATCCGGCTCGGTCTGGCGTCGGACGACTCGTCGTTGTTCACCGACGACTTCCTGCTGGAACGGCCGATCCTGCGCGCCGTCCGATACGACGGGCCCACCCCGCCGGTGCTGTTGATCGACGAGATCGACCGGGCCGACGACGAGTTCGAGGCGCTGCTGTTCGAGTTCCTCGGCGAGGCCGCCGTCACCATCCCCGAGCTGGGCACCTTCGCCGCCACCCGGCCGCCGATCGTGGTGCTCACCTCCAACCGCAGCCGCGACCTGCACGACGCGCTGCGCCGCCGCTGCCTCTACCACTGGATCGAATTCCCGTCACCGGAGCAGGCGGCCGCGATCGTGCGGCGGTCCGTTCCCGGCGCCTCCGCGCCGCTGATCCGCGACGCCACCGAGTTCATCGGCCGGACCCGCAGGCTCGAGCTGGACAAGGCGCCCGGCCTGGCCGAGACCATCGACTGGGTCTCCGCGCTCGCCGCCCTCGGCGTCACCGAACTGGCCGCCGGCGACGTCCTGCGCACCATCGGCACCATCGCCAAGACCCCCGACGACCGGGTCACGGTCGCCGAGGCCGCCCGTTTGGAGAGCCCCCTGTGAAGATCACCAACGAATTCGTCGTGCAGATCCCGATCGACCGGGCCTGGCAGGTGCTGACCGACCTGGAGGGCATCGCGCCGTGCATGCCCGGCGCCCAGCTCACCGGAGTCGAGGGCGAGGTCTACAAGGGCAAGGTGAAGGTAAAGGTAGGCCCGGTGATCTCCGAGTTCTCCGGTACGGCCCAGTTCACCGAGAAGGACGACACCGCGTACCGCGCCGTCATCGACGCCAAGGGCCGCGACGCCCGCTCGGCCGGCAACGCGGCGGCCGTCGTGAGCGCCTCCCTGGCCGCCGAGGGCCCGTCCGCCACCAAGGTCTCCGTCGACACCGACCTGAAGATCAGCGGCAAGCTGGCCCAGTTCGGCAGCGGAATGATCAAGGAGGTGTCGTCGAAGCTGCTCGCCCAGTTCGTAGCCAACCTCGAGAAGAAGCTGGCCACTGAAGAGGCCGCTCCCGTTCCTGCTGCCGCGGCTCCGGCCGCCGCCGCCGCTCCGGCCGCCGATGTTCCGGCTCCGGCTGCTGCCTCCGGCTCCGGCGCGGCTTCCGCGGTCTCCGGCGCCGGCGCGGCTCCCGCGGCATCGGCCGCCGCGCCCTCGGCTGACGCCTCCGCCTCCGCCGCCGCGGTCGCCACCGCTCCGGCCACCGCGGCTGCGCTCGGCGCGGTGGCACCGTCCGCCGCCGCTGCCGCCGACGAGGCGGCGAGCACGGTGGTGGTGCCCGACCCCACCGCCGGTGAGGTCGAACCGGCCGCCGGGCGCATCGAGACCGCCGAGGGCACGCCCGAGCCGGTGGCCCCGCTGCGCGTCCCGGACGCCGACCTGACGGCCGCCACCGAAGCCGTCGCGGCTACCACAGCTGCTGCTTCCACCGCTGACCCCGCGCCTGTTGAAACTTCCTCCGCGCCCGCCGCTGACGCTGCCACCTCCGTGCCCGCGACTTCCGCGCCCACCGCAGGCAACGCGGCTTCCGGGACCGGCGTCGGTGCTTCCGCCGGTTCGGCGACCTCGCGGGTCATCGAGTCCGAGGAGCCGGAGGCGCTCGATCTGCTCGCGGTAGCGGGCGGTTCGATCTACAAGCGGGTGATCCCGGTCGCCGTCGGAGCAGTCGTGGTCGCCGCCGCCGTGATCGTCTGGTTCGTTGCCCGCGGCTGACGATGCCCCGGTGCTGCTGCGCGGCGCCGACCGGGCCGCGTTCGCGGTGGCGTTCGTGGACCGGCTGCGCCGCGCGGGGCTGCGGGCCGGCATCACCGAGACCGACGACCTGGTCCGGGCGTTGCGGGCCAGCCCGCCCACGTCGCGCGGCACGCTGTACTGGACCGCGCGCGTAACCCTGGTCCGCCGGCATGGTGACCTGGCCGTCTTCGACCGCGTGTTCGCGACCGTCTTCGACGACACGCCGCCGCTGCCGTTGAGCCGCTCCGCCATACCGCCGAAGCGCCGTGACGACGGCGTCCACGTCACGGTCCCCGGGACCGGCGGCGAGTCCGCGGACGGAGGCGAGGGCCTGCCCTGGGCCACCATGCCCGCGGCAGTCGCCGCCGAGGAGCCGTCCGACGACGGTCTGGGCCTGCCGGAACTGCGTCCCAGCGCGCTCGCCGCCCTCGCCGAGACGCCCTTCGAGGAGTTGGACCAGCGGCAGACCGAGGCATGGGGCGCCGCGCTGCGTGAGGCCCTGACCCGCTGGCCGCAGCGCCGCAGCCGCCGGCATCGGGCCGCCCCGAACGGCCGGCGGGTCGCGTTGCGGCCCACCATCGCCCGCGCCCGCCGCACCGGCTGGGAGGCGGTCACCGTGGTCCGGGAACGCCCGGTGCCGCGTCCCCGCCGCGTCGTGATGCTCTGCGACGTGAGCGAGTCGATGCGCGCGCAGGCGACCGCGTACCTGCAGATGATGAGGGCGTTCACGACGGCCGCCGACGCCGAGGTGTTCGCCTTCGCGACCCGGCTGACCCGGCTGACCGTCCCGCTGCGGCACACGTCCCCGCGCGAGGCTGTCGAGCAGGCCGGCGCCGCCGTCGACGACCGGTTCGGCGGCACCCGGATCGCCGCCAACATCAGCGCCCTGCTCGACTCGCATCACGGCAACACGGTCCGCGGCGGGATCGTCATCATCGCCTCGGACGGCTGGGACAGCGACCCGCCCGAGGCGATGACGGCCGCGATGGCGCGGTTGCGCCGCCGGGCGTACCAGATCATGTGGTTGAATCCCCGCGCCGGAACCGCCGGATGGGCCCCCGAGGTCGGCGGCATGGCCGCCGCCCTGCCGTTCTGCGACCAGCTGCTGCCCGCCGCCACGTTCGCCGACCTGACCGCCGCCGCCGAGCTCCTCCGGCAGGCGGCCACCATTCGCCGAGCCGGCACCTGAGGACTCCGCGCCGGCCCGTTCCGCGCCGGCCACGATCCTCTCCGATCCGCTCGCCTGCGCCGCACCCGGCGTTGTCACCGCGCAGTCGGAGGCCATGCCGGAGCCGCCCGGATTCGCCACCGCCGCCGTTCCCACCGTCCTGCCCGGGCCTGCGGCTCTGCCCGGGCCTGCGGCTCTGCCCGGGCCTGCGGCTCTGCCCGGGCCTGCGGCTCTGCCCGGGCCTGCGGCTCTGCCGTCCTGCCGTCCTGCAGGGCTCGCCGTCCTGCTGGCCCCTCGCGTGCCTGCCGGGCTGCCGCCTTCTTCGGGCTCGCCGGTTCTGCCGGGGTCGCCGGGGAGTCGCTTGCAGGGTGATACTGCGGACATGCCGAGCCTCGTCCGGGCAACCGTCGTCGTGTTGGTGCTCCTCGGCCTTGCCGCCTGCGACGGCGCACCCTCCGAGCCGCCCGCGCCCCTGCCCGCGTCTGTCTCGTCGTCCGCGACGGCCTTCACACCACCGCCCCTGCGGCTGCCCCAGATCGCACCCGGTGCCGCTTGCCCCGCTGCTGCCCCGCGGCCCTGGACCGGACCGGGGGAGGCGGGCCGGGTGTTCGGCGACGGGCCGTTGTATCCGATCGCCGACTACTTCCGGGACGGGATCGAGCTCGAGCTGCGGCCCGATGACCGGCAGCCGAACGGGACCTACGTGAAGAAGGTCCGCTGGATCGGTGCCGGGTACTCCGGCCCGGTGCTGGTGCGGGCGGGCCGGATCGACGCCCCCGGAGCGGCGAGCGCCAGCTTCTCCTACGTCGGCGAGGAGCGCGACGGCGGCCACTACGCCGAGCTGACCAGGGAGAACAACGACCTTCCCGCGACGACGACGGTCGCCGGGCCGGGCTGCTACGCATACCAGGTGGACGGTGCCACCTTCAGCATCACGATCGTTTTCCAGGCCGTCGGCTCCATCGGGTGACCGGCGGGCCGGGCGTCCCCGAAGGGAGCCCGGCCGTGTCGCGGCGGCGGAGTCAGAGGGCGTCGAAGAAGGTCTTCACGTCGTCGCTGAAGAGCTTGGGCTCCTCGGCGGAGAGGAAGTTGCCCCCGGCCGGCAGCTCCGTCCAATGGGTTACCGGCGCGTCCCGCTCGGCGTAGCGCTGGATCGTGATGTCGGTGACGCCGAGCGCGACGCCCAGCGGAACCGAGGACTTGGGCTTCGGCGCCCACGCGGACGGGTCGTGCGCCATCTCCCAGTAGAGGTTGGCCGAGGACCCCGCAGTGCCGGTGAACCAGTACAGGCTGACGTTGGTGAGCAACAGATCGCGGTCGACGGCGTCCTCGGGCAGGGTGGCGGCCGGGTCGGTCCACTCCTGGAACTTCTCGACGATCCAGGCGAGCTGGCCCGCGGGTGAGTCGTGCAGCCCGTGCGCGAGGGTCTGCGGCCGGGTCGACTGGATGGCGTTGAAGCCCATCTTGTCGTCACGGAACTCCTGCAGGCGGCCCAGCCGGGCCTGCTCGGCCTCGGTCAGTCCGGCGAAGTCGGCCGGGTCGTCGGAGGGGAAGGTGATGTGCCCGTTGACGTGCACGCCGATTACCTTGGAGGGCTCCTGCCGGCCCATCTCGACGGCGGTCGCGGCGCCGCCGCCGTTGCCCTGAACGCCATAACGCTCGTAACCCAGCCGGGCCATGACCTCGTGGAACGCCGCGGCGGTCCGCGCCGTCGTCCACCCCGGTGAGGTGAGCGGGCCGGAGTAGCCGACGCCGGGGTTGCTCATCAGGACGAGGTGGAACCTCTCGCGCAGCGCCTCCACGACGGGGAGGTAGATCGCGAACGAGGCGGGCCAGTCGTGGGTGATCAGCAGCGGGGTCGCCGCCGGGTCGGCCGAGCGGACGTGGGCGAAGTGCAGCGTCTGCCCGTCGACCTCGGTGAGGAACTGGGGGAGCTGGTTGAGCCGGGCCTCGGCCGCCCGCCAGTCGAACTCGCCCGCCCAGTAGGCGGCCAGGCCGCGCAGGTAGTCGACCGGAACTCCTCGTTGCCAGCCCTGGCCGGGGATCTCGGGCGTCCAGCGGGTGCGGGCCAGCCGGTCGCGCAGGTCCTGCAGGTCGGTGTCGGAGATGTCGATGCGGAAGGGGCGGATCGCGGTCATGCCGGTTCCTCTCTCGTCCGGTGGAACGGAATGCTTCGTTCCGCTATTAAGGTAGCATGGCTGGCGCGAGAACGGAACAGAGTATTCCGCTCCGCTATACTGGAGGCATGACGAACCCGGCGTCCGGCCGCAAGATCCAGGCGGCACGCAACGACGTGACGATCCTGGCGGCGGCGAAAGAGGTCTTCCTGGCCGACAAGCGTGCCCCCGTCTCGGCGGTCGCCGAGCGCGCCGGCGTCGGCATCAGCGCGCTCTACCGGCGTTACCCCGGCAAGGAGGACCTGCTCCGCAAACTCTGCCACGACGGGTTGCGCACCTTCATCGGTGAGGCCGAGCGCGCCACCGCCGAGCCCGACGACTGGGCCGCCTTCGAGACGTTCCTGCACGGCGTCGTCGAGGCCGACGTGCATTCGCTCACGGTGCATCTGGCCGGCACCTTCACACCGACCGACGAGATGACCGCCGACGCCGTCCTGGCCGGTGAGCTGGCGAGCGCCCTCTTCGAGCGGGCCCGACCACGGATGCGCGCCGAGGCCGTCCCCGCCGATCTGACGATGCTGCTGGAGATGTGCGCCGCGGTGCGCGTGCCCGATCCGGGACGGACCACGTCCCTGCGTCGCCGCTACCTGGCGATGCTGCTGGACGGCCTGCGTGCCGGCCCCGCCCTGCCAGGTCCCGCGCCCACCAGGATCGAGGTCGACTGGCGCTGGCTCAGAACACCCGGCAGCAGCTCCAGCGAGTGACGCCGGGCCTCATCCCCGCCGGGCGACTCCGGACGTCAGCGCCAGCGAGTGACGCCGGGCCTCGTTCCCACCAGGCGGCGCCGGACGTCAGCTCCAGAGAGTGACGTGGATGGACGGCTTGAAGCGGGCCACGTTCACCCCACTGCCGCGCATCATCGCCTGGATGGCCCGCGGCGTGGAGGCGAATCGTCCCAGCTCAGCGGCCGCCGACGGTTTCCCGGACTCGGTCAGCGTCAGCGCGTGCCAGACGTCCTCGAGACACGCGTGCGGCCCGCAGAACTGGACGAGGTGCCCTTTGCGCACCTCCGGCGCGACCGTGAACGACAGCGCCGCCGCCACCCCGCGGCCCCGCTTCGCCTCCTCGATGGCGGCCGCGTGGCTCTGGAAGATCTGCTGCCGGTCGTCCGGCACCCCGAGCCGGCGCAGCAGCGTCGGGATCGCACCCCGGTCGGCCGCCGCCGACGGGCCGAGCAGCCACGTCTGGTCGCGCAGCTGGCGCGGTGACGGCTGCGTCCCGGCCAGCGCATGATCCGGCCCGGCCACGGTGACGACCTTGTAATACATGACCGGCCGGCACAGCAGCGCCGCATGCGGCACTGCCGGCGGCGGCCCGATCGCGATGTCGACGCTCCGCTCGATCAGCGCCTCGACGAACGATCCCGGATTGCGCACGCTCAGCTCGACGTCCAGGTCGGCGGCCCGGCTCGCGAACAGCTCGATCAGGCCCGGCGCCGCGTGCTCGGCGAACAGCGACGACGCGCCGACCCGCAGCAGCCGACGCCCCTGACCGGCCGCGCTCACCTCCAGCACGGTGATGTCCTGCAGCCCCAGCAGCTCGGTGGCCCGGCTCGCCAGGCGCAGGCCGCCCGGAGTGAAGGTCAGCCCGTTCGCCGTACGCGAGAAGAGCTGATCGCCGAGTTCCTTGCGGAGCTGTCCGATGTGCAGCGACACCGCGGACTCGGACACCTCGAGCTGCGCCGCTGCCTGTTTCACCGAGCCGCACCGGACGACGGCGGAATAGGCGCGCAACTGTGTGGGGGTCACAGCCCGCAATGTATCGCGATCAACATCGTCACCGCCTCCCGCGTCGCACATGGTGACCACACCGGCGATCTCACCGATACCGCGGGTCCGCTGCGCGCATACGCTGTCGTGCGCCGAGCGAACTGGAGAGGAATCCGCCGATGCCGACCTTCGAGGCCACCGACGGTGTGGAGATCTACTGGGAACAATGGGACGGGGACTCCGACCTGCCACCGGTGCTCCTGCACCACGGATTCATCGCCAACGGCCTCACCAACTGGGTGCTGCCGGGCATCGTCGGCGCCCTCACCGCGACCGGCCGCCGTGTCATCGCCGTCGACGCGCGCGGCCACGGCCGGTCCGGCAAACCGCACGACCCGTCGTTCTACGGCGAGACGCGCATGGCCAAGGACGTGGCGACGCTCCTCGACCGGCTCGGGATCGAACGGGTCGACGTGGCCGGCTACTCGATGGGCGCGATCGTCTCCCTCGTCCTGGCCACCAGCGACCCCCGCCTGCGCCGCCTGGTCATCGGCGGTGTCGGCTCGGCGGTCGTCGAGCTCGGCGGCGTCGACACCCGGATCATCCCCGCCGAGGCGTTCCGCGAGGCGTTTCACACCGACGACCCGTCCACGATCACCCACCCGGCCGCCGCCGGTTTCCGGGCCTTCGTGGACGCGGTCGGCGGCGACCGGGCCGCCCTGGCCGCTCAGGCCGCCGCGATCCATGCCACGCCGCTCCCGCTCGACACCATCGCGGTTCCCACCCTGCTGATCACCGGTCGCGACGACGTCCTGGCCACCCGCCCCGAGCTGCTCGCCAAGGCCCTCCCCAACGCCCGCCTCGCGGTGATCGACGGTGATCACCTGGGCGCGGTCCGCGAGCCGGCCTTCACCGAGGAGCTGGTCACCTTCCTCAACGCCCGCTGAGGCAGCGGTACGGCACAGCCGGAAGGTCGGTCACGACGGCCGCAGGACATCGCGGGGGTATCGTTTCCGCAGCGAAAAGACGGGATCACATGTCTGCGGAGAAGAACCTCACCGGCGTGCGCCGGTCACGGCCACGCGACACCGGGGAGGCCAAGGGCAAGGACGCGGCGCGCGACGAGCTGCGTACGGCCCGGCGAACGTCTGGTCGAGGCCCAGCTCATCGAGCGGTTCGGGGTGAGCCGGTTCAACATCCGGCTGGCGCTGCAGGATCTGTCCGGCGAGGGCCTGGTCGAGATCCATCGCAACCGCGGCGCCCAGGTACGCAAGATCTCGCTCGCCGAGACCATCGAGATCACCCAGGTCCGCATGGTGCTGGAGGGACTGGTGGCGGCGCAGGCCGCCGAGCGGGTCACCGACGCCGAGGCCAGTGAGCTCGACGAGATCGGCCTGCTGATGCGGCGGGCCGTGGAGTCCGGCGAGCATCGCCGTTACAGCGATCTCAACCATCGCCTGCACGGCCTGGTCCGGGCGATCGCCGGCCACGCCACCGCGGACCGGCTGATCGGCACGCTGCGCGCGCAGCTGGCCCGGCACCAGTTCATGCTGTCGCTGCTGCCGGGCCGTCCGCAGCAGTCGCTGCCGCAGCACGAGCGGATCATCACGGCTATCCGCGAGCGTGACCCGGCCGGCGCCGAGGCGGCGATGCGGGAACACATCGCCAGCGTCATCGAGGTGCTCCGGTCACTCGAGGAGAACGGCGAGCGGCTCTAGAGAGCTTTCGCCGTCGAGGTCCAGCCCGCCGGCCCGATCTCAGTCCTCGAATCCAGCTGCTATGACGTGGCTCGGCTACGGCTGGGGCACACACCCAGGCTTCGCGTGTGCTCCTGACGTCGTCGGCAACAACGGTGAGGTCCCACGTCTCGGGTCCGTGGAGGCCTGCCGTCGCCATCGCGGCGGCAGGGTCGCGCGCAACGGCTGCGTGTGATCCCACCGCCGCACCACCGGCCCTGCACGGCGGCGCTCTCCGGAGCGCCGATCAGGCCGCGCTCTTCAAGCCGGTCAAGGGATCCCGCTGCCCTCCGTTGCCGGCCGGCTTCCACGGCTGAGCTAGGGCTGGCGGGCCGCACCCTGACCGCGAAGGCTCTCTAGATGTACTGGCCACGGACGTTGGTAACGCTGCGGAAGTCCTGAAATAGGCGAGGACCTCCGGGTGAGGTGGAGCTGTCTAAGGTTCCGTTTCACCCG
>NZ_PVMZ01000014.1 GCF_003001815.1 Actinoplanes italicus | reverse complement strand
CGGGTGAAACGGAACCTTAGACAGCTCCACCTCACCCGGAGGTCCTCGCCTATTTCAGGACTTCCGCAGCGTTACCAACGTCCGTGGCCAGTACAACTAGATCGGGCGGGGTCGGGGGCGGTGGTCACCTGCCTGCCTGTTGTGGTGCAGATCTTGTGGGGTTCGGGGGAGACGTCTGACCGGAGGCTCGCTAGATCGGGCGGGGTCGGGGGCGGTGGTCACCTGCCTGCCTGTTGTGGTGCAGATCTTGTGGGGTTCGGGGGAGACGTCTGACGGAAACTCGCAAGATCGGGCGAGGGGCGAGGGGCGAGGGGCGAGGGGCGAGGGGCGAGGGGCGAGGGCGTCGGTCGGCGGGATCGTGGCGTGGCGCGGCGGGTCGGTTCGGGCAGGGTGGGGCGTCGGTCAGCGGGACCGTGGGTTGGCGCGGCGGGTCGGTTCGGCCGTCGTCGGGTCCTCCGGCCAGGGATGACGTGGGTAGCGGCCGCGCATCTCGGCACGCACCTGTGGATAGCCCTGCACCCAGAACGAGCCGAGATCAGCGGTGACGGCGACCGGCCGGCCGGCCGGGGACAGCAGGTGCAGCAGCACCGGGACCCGGCCGTCGGCCAGGCGTGGCGCCTCCCTCCAGCCGAACGCCTCCTGCACCTTCACCGCGAGCACCGGCGCCGCCGGGTCGCCGTAGTCGACACGCACCTGCGACCCGCTCGGCACCGGCAGCCGTTCCGGGGCGACCTCGTCCAGTCGGCCGGCCACCGACCAGGGCACCAGCCGCCGCAGCCCGCCGGCCACGTCGACCCTGGCCAGGTCGGCGCGTCGCCGGGCCGGGCCGAATTCCAGCCAGTCCTCCGGGTTCTCGAGCAGCGCGTCGTCGGACACGTCCGGCCAGGGTGCGCCGAGTGCCGCATGGGCGAACGCCAGCCGCCGCCGTAGGTCCTCGGCGTTCCGGCTCCAGGTCAGCAGGCCCAGTCCTTCCCGGCGCAACCCGGTGACCAGCGCCGCCCGCAGCCGAACCGGATCGGGGTCGGACAACCGGGTCGAGACCAGCGTGATCGCGCCGAGGCGTCGTACCCGCCGGGCCACCACATCGCCGTCGGCCCAGCCGATCTCGGTCTCCTCCACGAGCAGCGGGGCGGCCACCGACCGGGCGGTCTCCTCGTCCAGTGGCGCGGCGCTGCGGATACGGGCGACCGGCGCCCCGGCGGGCCGGTCCGCGTTCGCCACGGCGATCCACGGCACGCCGGTCAGCGGGCTGCCGGCCGGGAGCTCGGCCGCGGTGCCGCCGGCCATCAGGTAGGCGCGGCCGCCGGGCTCCCTCACCCGGGCCACCCGTTCCGGATACGCCAGGCCGACCACCAGCCCGGCCGCCACATCGTCGGTGAGAGAACCTCCGGTCCTGCCGGTGCCGGTCTCGTCGGTGAGGTGATCGGCGGCCCGGTCGAGAGAGCGGGTCAGGCGCCGGACCTCGGCCCGGCGGGCCGGATCGTTGCGGGCCGCCCGCCAGACCGTGACCACGTCGCCGGAGGTGGTGCGGTCGTCGTCCAGGACGGCCACGATCTCGGCGGCCCGGGCCGCGCCAAGGGTCGACGCGCCGTCCAGCAGGGCGCGGGCCAGCCGGGGGTGCAGGCCCGCACCGGCGAGCACCCGGCCGCGTGGGGTGATCCGGCCGTCCTCGCCGACCGCGCCGAGATCGTGCAGGGTGGCGACCGCCGCCCGCAGTGCGCCGGGTGGTGGTGGGTCGGGCAGAGCGAGGCCGTCGGCGTGAGGATGTCCCCACAGCGCCAGGTCCAGCGCGAACCCGGTCAGGTCGGCGGCCGCGATCTCCGGCTCGGGCTGGGCCGGGAGGCGGTCGTGCAGGGCCGGCGACCAGCAGCGGTAGACGCGGCCGGGGGCCTCGCGCCCGGCCCGTCCGGCGCGCTGCTCGGCCGACGAGCGGGACACCGGCACCGTGGCCAGGGCACCGAGCCCGCGGGCGTGGTCCATCCGGGGAACCCGGCTGAGCCCGGCGTCGACCACGGCGCGGACACCGGGAACCGTCAGGCTGCTCTCGGCGACCGCGGTCGCCAGCACCACCCGGCGGCCCGGTCCGGCGGTGAGTGCCGCGTCCTGCGCGCTCCCGGACTGCCGGCCGTGGAGGGCGACGATCGCGGCCGCGGCGCCGCTCCCGCCGAGCCGGGACGCGACCGTCTCGATCTCGCGGGCGCCCGGCAGGAAGACCAGCACGTCGCCGTCGCCCTCGGCCAGCGCCCGGCGGGTGGTCGCGGCCACGTGGTCGAGCAGCCGCGGGTCGACCCGCAGGCCGTGCGGCGGGGTGATGGACCCGGACGGCGGCGCCCAGATCACCTCGACCGGATGCGTACGCGCGTGCGCGGTCAGCACCGGCGCCGGACGGCCCGGCTCGCCGAGCACGGTGGCCAGCCGGTCGGCGTCGGCGGTCGCCGAGGTCGCCAGGAGCCGCAGGTCGGGCCGCAGCGCCGAACGCACCTCGACGAGGAAGGCGAGGGCCAGGTCGGAGTCGAGGTGCCGTTCGTGGCACTCGTCGAGGATCACCGTGGCCACGCCGGCGAGCTCGGGATCGGCCTGCAGCCGCCGGACCAGCAGTCCGGTGGTGACGACCTCGACGAGAGTCTCGCGGGAGACCCGGCGCTCGCCGCGCACCGAGAAGCCGACCCGCTGGCCGACCTGCTCGCCGAGCAGGGTGGCCATCCGGCGTGCCGCGGCCCGCGCGGCGACCCGGCGTGGCTCGGCCACGATCACCCGGCCGCCCGGCGTGGCCAGTGCGAGCGGGACCAGTGTGGTCTTGCCGGTGCCGGGTGGCGCGACCAGGACCGCGGCCCCGGCGTCGGCCAGGGTGGCGGCCACCTCGGGCAGCACGGGACGGACCGGTAGGTCGGGCAGGGAGCCGGCGGGGATGAGCACGCGCCAAGTCTGGCCCATGCCTACGACACTTCCCGCAGTTGTCCACAGAGGCTCGCGGATCACCGGCGGATCACGGCCCGGTCGCGGCCCGGTCGCGGGCCGGAAAGCCCCGCTCACCGCCTCCCGGACCGGTACGCGCAGCGTGCACCGGTTATCCACAGGCCTGGGCCGAGGGCGAGATTTCCTCACGGCATTCGTGGCAGGGTGGCCCTTGTTAATTCTTCGGTCCGCTCATGCCTGTCCCGGTTCCGGCCTGCTTGACTGATCGACATCGACGAGGGGGTGACCGATGGGTGCGGTGGAGGTGTTCAACGCCCTACCTGCCGAGCGGTTGGAAGCCGAGCTGCTCGCCTGTTGCGCGGCGCCTGCCTGGGCTGCCACGGTCGCCGCGAAGAGACCGTTCGCGGACCGTGTCGGGGTGCTGGCCGCGGCCGACGCCGCCAGCGGGGTTCTGACCTGGCCGGAGGTGTTGCAGGGCCTGTCCGCGCATCCACGGATCGGCGAGCGGGCCACCGGTGACTCCCAGGAGGCCGCCTGGTCGCGGGCCGAGCAGTCGGCCGCCGCACAGACCGCCGACGACGTGACCAGGGCAGAGCTGGTCGCGGCCAACCGGGCCTACGAGGAGCGCTTCGGTCACGTTTTCCTGATCTTCGCGAGCGGCCGGTCGCAGGCCGAGATTCTGGCCGCCGCACGCGAGCGGCTCGGCAACGACGAGGCCGTCGAGCGGGCGGTCGTGACCGGTGAGCTGGGCAGGATCGCCCGGCTCCGGCTGGAGCGGATGCTCGATGCCCTCTGACGGTCTCGCGTCCGAGTTCCACGCCCGGATCTCGACGCACATCCTGGACACCGTCACCGGCGAGCCCGCCCGTGACGTCTATGTGCGGCTGGAACGCCGCGACTCCGACGGCTGGCGCACGATCGCCGAGGGCCGCACCGACGACGACGGCCGTCTTCGCTACGAGGTCCTGCTGCACGAGTGGCAGGCCGGCGGCTACCGCCTGTTCTTCTACGTGGAGCCGTACCTCGGTGGGGACTGCTTCTTCCCGGAGATCACGGTCGCCTTCCACGTCCACGACCCGAATCGCCATTACCATGTGCCGCTGCTGCTGAGCCGGTACGGGTACACCACCTACCGAGGGAGCTGACGAGTTGGGGATCGTGCTCGGACCGAACCGCTACGGCAAGGCGGAGACGCGCCTCGTGCGGGTGCACCGTGACGGTGACACGCACGGCCTCGTGGACTTCAATGTCAGCATCTCGCTCTCCGGCGACCTCACCGCGACGCACCTGACCGGCGACAACACCGGTGTTCTACCGACCGACACGATGAAGAACACGGTGTACGCGTTCGCCAGGGAGCACGGCGCCGGCGAGCCGGAGTCGTTCGCGTTACTGCTGGCCCGGCATTTCGTGGAAACTCAGCCTCAGGTCCGTACAGCCGAGGTCTCGATCGAGTCCTTCGCCTGGGACCGTCTGGGCCCGCACTCGTTCCGCAAGCGCGGCGACCATGTCCGGACGACCAGGGTGTCGGTTACCGGGGAGACGGCGCAGGTGGTCTCCGGTGTGACCGGCCTGGTGCTGCTGAATTCGACGGACTCGGAGTTCCACGGCTTCGTCGAGGACGGTTACACGACGCTGAAACCGACCACCGAGCGCATCCTGGCGACGGCTGTGGACGCCCGCTGGCGGCATGCCGGTGACGACACGGATTGGGCGGCCTCGTTCGCGGGCTCGCTGGAGGCGCTGATCGCGGCGTTCGCCGGTACCTACAGCTACTCGTTGCAGCAGACGCTCTACGCGATGGGGGCCCGGCTGCTCGAGGAGCGGGCCGAGGTGGCCGAGGTGCGGCTGGCCCTGCCGAACAAGCATCACTACCTGGCCGACCTGTCGGCGTTCGGGCTCGACAACCCGAACGAGGTGTTCATCGCCGGGGACCGGCCGTACGGCCTGATCGAGGGCACCGTGACGCGCGACGACGCGCCCGCCGCGACCGCGGAGTGGTGGCTGTGATCATCATCGAGAACGTCGCGGTCGCCACCGTCGACGCGGCCGGGACCGAGTTCCCCGACGGTCACGTGGTGGTCGGCGACGACGGCCGGATCGTCGCGGTGGGCGCGGGCCGGTCGGAGCTGGCCGGCGACCGGGTCGACGGCACCGGCTGCCTGGTCACACCCGGCCTGGTGAACACGCACCACCATCTCTACCAGTGGGCGACCCGCGGCCTTGCACTCGACGAGACACTGTTCGGCTGGCTGACCACCCTCTATCCGATCTGGGGCCGGCTGGACGCGGAGATCGTCGGCGCCGCGGCGGGTGCGGGTCTGGGCTGGCTGGCGCTGTCCGGCTGCACCACGAGCATGGACCACCACTACGTCTTCCCCCGTGACGGCGGTGACGTGCTGGCAGCCGAGATCGAGGCGGCCCGGTCGATCGGCCTGCGGTTCCATCCGACCCGCGGCTCGATGGACCTGAGCCGCAAGGACGGGGGCCTGCCACCGGACCACGTGGTCGAGGACACCGACGAGGCCCTGGCGGCCACCGAGGCGGCGATCGACCGCTGGCACGACCCCTCGCCGGATTCGATGCTGCGGATCGCGGTGGCGCCGTGTTCGCCGTTCTCGGTCACCACGCGCCTGATGGAGGAGGCGGCGGTGCTGGCCCGGCGCCGGGGCGTACGGCTGCACACGCATCTGGCCGAGACCGACGACGAGGAGGAGTTCTGCCTCAAACAGTTCGGCTGCACCCCGGTGGAGTACGCCGAGCGTGTCGGCTGGCTCGGCGACGACGTCTGGCTGGCCCACGGCGTGCACCTGGACGACTCGGCGATCGCCAAGCTGGGCGCCACCGGCACGGGCGTGGCGCATTGCCCGAGCTCGAACGCGCGGCTCGGCACAGGTGCGGCCCGGGTGCGTGAGCTGATCGACCACGGTGTCCCGGTGGGACTCGGGGTGGACGGCGCCGCCTCCCAGGAGGTGTCGCATCTCGGGGCCGAGCTGCGGCAGGCGCTCTACACGGCGCGTCAGCGCGGCGGCCCGAAGGCGATGGACGCCCGTGAGGCGTTGCGGCTGGGCACCATCGGCGGCGCCCGCTGCCTCGGCCGGCAGGACGACATCGGTTCGATCGAGCCAGGCAAGCTGGCCGACCTGGTGATGTGGCGGCTGGACGGACTGGGCCACGACGGTATCGACGATCGCGTGGCGGCGCTGGTCTTCGGCCCACCGGCACGCGTCGATCTGGCCCTGGTCGGTGGCCGCCGGGTCGTCGAGCGTGGGGAGCTCGTCAACGCGGACGCCGACACGCTGACCGCCGCCGCCCGGCGGGCCCACCGCCGGTTGATGGCGACCTCCTGACGGGCGGCGATGAGGGCCATGAATAATGCTCGATTACGGTACGGGGGAGTAACCACACTGAGAGGAATCGTCAACGATGACCGAGATCCTGTCCGACGAGGCCGTGGCATTTGTCGCCGACCTGAACCGGCGCTTCCGGCCTCGCCGTAACGAGCTCCTCCAGGCGCGTGCCGCGCGCCGTGCGGAGATCGCGGCCGGAGCCACGCTGGGCTTCCTGGCGGAGACCGCGGACATCCGCGCGGCCGAGTGGTCCGCCCCGCCCGCCCCGGCGGACCTTTCGGACCGGCGTGTGGAGATCACCGGCCCGACCGAGCGGAAGATGACGATCAACGCGCTCAACTCGGGCGCCAAGGTGTGGCTGGCCGACCTGGAGGACGCGAACACCCCGCACTGGTCGAACGTGGTCGACGGCCAGCAGAACCTCCACGACGCGATCCGGCGCACGATCTCGCTCGAGACCGAGAAGAAGACGTACGAGCTGAACGGCGGGCCGTACCCGACGATCGTGATGCGCCCGCGCGGCTGGCACCTCGACGAGCGGCACCTGCCGGTGGACGGCGAACCGGCCGTGGGCGCCCTGGTCGACTTCGGCCTCTACTTCTTCCACAACGCCGCCGAGTTGATCAGCAGGGGGAGTGGCCCCTACTTCTACCTGCCCAAGATGGAGTCCCACAAAGAGGCCGCCCTCTGGAACGACGTCTTCACGTACGCCCAGGAGAAGCTCGGCATCCCGGTCGGTACCATCCGCGCCACCGTGCTGATCGAGACGATCCCGGCCGCGTTCGAGATGGAGGAGATCCTGCACGCGCTGCGCCCGCACATCTCCGGGCTCAACGCCGGCCGCTGGGACTACCTGTTCAGCATCATCAAGTACTTCCGCGACAACCCGAACATGATCCTCCCGGACCGGGCCGCGGTGACGATGACGGCGCCGTTCATGCGCGCCTACACCGAGCTGCTGGTCTCCACCTGCCACAAGCGGGGCGCGTTCGCGATGGGCGGCATGGCCGCGTTCATTCCGAGCCGCCGTGATCCGGCCGTCAACGAGGTGGCCCTGGCCAAGGTCCGTGAGGACAAGGAGCGCGAGGCCGGGGACGGTTTCGACGGCTCGTGGGTGGCCCACCCCGACCTGGTGCCGGTCTGCGGGGAGATCTTCGGCCGGGTGCTCGGCGACAGGCCCAACCAGCTCGCCAAGAAGCGCCCGGACGTCGCGGTGGACGCCGCCGACCTGCTCCACGTCGCCGGCACGGGCGGCTCGGTCACCCGTGCCGGGCTGCACAACAACGTCAACGTGGCTCTGCAGTACCTCGAGGCGTGGCTGCGCGGCAACGGCGCGGTCGCGATCCACAACCTGATGGAGGACGCCGCCACCGCGGAGATCTCCCGGTCCCAGGTGTGGCAGTGGATCCACAACGGCGTGAAGCTCGAGGACGGCACCCCGATCACCGCCGAGCTGGTCGGCCGGATCGAGGACGAGGAACTCGCGAAGATCCGCGAGACGGTCGGCGACGAGGCGTGGACGGCCGGGCGCTACGACGACGCCCGCAAGCTGTTCGAGCGGGTGGCGCTCGCTGACGACTTCGCCGACTTCCTGACCAGCGCGGCGTACGACTCCATCGATTGATCGACCCCCGTGCGGCCGGGCCGGGAAGGTCCGGCCGCACCGGGGCAGGTAGGAGAGGGTGACAGGTGCGCCTGACCGGGGACGACTACGACGAGATCGACGCGAGCCTCGCCGCGCATGACGCCTTCCTGACGGCCCGCTATCCGGGCGACCGCCCGGGCCGCCAGCCGGTGCACACCGTCTACGTTCCGGCCGACCGCCTGGACGACTTCCGCGACTGGGGGTCCATCGCCCTGGAGGCGATGGACCGGCACGACTTCCCCTGGCCCGACCCGGCGGTCCGGGACAAACTCGCGCGCGAGCCGATCGAGGACCTGCGGGTCGACTTCGAGGACGGCTACGGCGTCCGCGACGACGACCAGGAGGACGCCGCGGTCCGCAAGGCGGCGGCGATCCTGGCCGGCGGACCGAGACCACCCTTCCTCGGCCTCCGGATCAAGTCCCTGGAAGCGCCCACCCGGCGGCGCTCCCTGCGCACGCTCGACCTCTTCCTCGACGGCTACCAGGACATCTTCACCATCACCCTGCCCAAGGTCAGCGGTTCCGACCAGGTCTCGGCGATGGTCACCCTCTGCGAGAAACTCGAGCGGTCGTACGGCTTGAGCGCCGGCACCCTGACCTTCGAGATCCAGGTCGAGCTGCCCTCGGCGGTGCTGGCCGCCGACGGGACGGCCGCGGTCGCCCCGCTGATCACCGCGGCGGACGGCCGGTGCACGGGCCTGCACTACGGCACCTACGACTACAGCGCCGCCGCCGGTGTGGCCGCCGCCTACCAGTCGATGGAGCATCCGGCCGCCGACTACGCCAAGGCCGTGATGCAGGCGGCCGCCGCGCAGACCGGTGTGCGCCTGTCCGACGGCTCGACGAACATCCTCCCGGTCGGTGACACCGCACAGGTGCACGCCGCCTGGGAGCTACACCGCCGCCTGGTCCGCCGCTCACTGGAACGCGGCTTCTACCAGGGCTGGGATCTGCAGCCGGCCCAGTTGCCGACCCGGTACGCGGCCACCTACGAGTTCTTCCGCGATGGCCGGGACGCCGCGATCACCCGGCTGCACCGCTACCTCGACCGGCAGGACAGCGGCATCGCCGACGAACCGGCCACCGCGCGGGCGCTCGCCGGTTATCTGCTGCGCGGACTGGACTGCGGCGCACTCGACGACGCGGGATTTCCCCGGGACCGATTGATCGGTCTGTCCTGAGGCGGAACGTGAACGGGGAGGCTGAAGTGGGTTACAGCACCGATTTCGCCGGGCAGGTGGCGATCGTTCCGCCGCTGAATCCCTCGGAGGTGGAATACCTCGATCGGTTCGCCGAGACACGGCACGAGCTCCGGGATGCGGGGCCCTATGCGGTGAGCGGATTCGGATTGGCCGCCGAGGACATGTACGGCGGCAACGAACCACCACCACAGCAGCCCGGATACTGGTGCAAATGGGTGCCTACGGCCGCCGGTGACGCGTTGACCTGGAATGGCGCCGAGAAGTTCTACGACGCCGAGGTGTGGCTCGCGTACCTCATCGACACGTTCCTCCGACCAGGCTCGGCGATCCGTGGCGAAACAGCGCCGGGATGGGTCCTGCCGCCGCTCTTCGAGCACTTCACCTGCGATCACGTGCTGAACGGGGTGATCGTCGCGCAGGGCGAGGAGGAGGACGACAGATGGCGGATCGAGGTACGTGACAACGTCGTCCACGTGGTACGCCCGCCGTCCTGGCCGGCGGACGGAGAATCGGCGGACGGAGAGCCGGCGGACGGAAGACCGGCGGGCGGAGGATCGGCGGGCGAAGGACCGGCGGGCGGAGGATCGGCGGGCGAAGGACCGGCGGACGACCACGTATTCGTGGTCGGCGCGAATGGTGATCTCCGCGATCTGGGACCGGCCGTCTCGAACGGATTCGAGAACTGATCGGCGCTCAGACCATCGAGAAGAACGGGACGATCAGCAACGCGCAGAGAGTGAGCCAGGTGGCGAACTGCTCGTGCCCGCGGTTCCCCTCCCGGACGGCCTTGTAGAGCATCGCCGCGATGAGTGCGGCGAGCCCGAAACCGGCCAGGAGCGACGGGGTGCCGGGTTCGGCGAACCATTCGGGCGCCAGGCTGACCAGCGACGCGGGATCGATGGCGGCCAGTCCGGCGAAGGCGACCACGGCGACCGCGAGGATCGCCACGGCCGTGCCGCGTAACAGGATGTTGGGGCCCGCTTCCATCGAGGGCTTCTGGTTCGTCACGCCGGTTGCCTTCCGTGATGGTCCTGATCGGTTGGACCACCTTAGCGGCCCTGGCAAATCCGGTGTGGATCGAACCTTTCCAGGTCGTGGCGAGTACTACAGGACGGGACGGCGCGAAATCCTGGAGGAGACGGTGCGGTGACGGAGAGTAACGCCGAACACGTGTGTGAGCGACCATCCTGGCAGTGCCGTGCCTGTGGTGAGCCGTGGCCGTGCCCGCCGGCGCGGACCTCGCTGGCGGGCGGGGCCGATCGCGTCATGCTGACCATGTACATGTGGGGCCATCTGGACCGGGCCATGACCGAACTGCCGCCGGGGCCGCCCGCCGAGCTCTTCGACCGCTTCCTGCGCTGGACCGACGGCCGCCTGGAAACCGCCGGCTGTGCCGTACCGCTGTCTCAGAGCGCCTGAGACAGCGGTACGGCACAGCCACGAAGATCGGGACCAGCGGTGAGGCGGCCGCGGGTGTCCGGGCACGGGTGCGGCGGTCAGAGGGTCAGGCTGCGGGGACGATCTGTTCGCGCAGCCAGGACGGGTCCGGGTTGACGTGGCCCTGACCGCCGATCACCACGGTCGGCACGGTCTCGTCGCCGCCGGTGATGGATCGGACCGTGGCGGCCGCCGATGGGTCCTGCCAGATGTCGACCCAGCGCAGCCGGTCCGCGTCGGCGCCGAGCCGGGCCCGCAACCGCAGGCAGAAGACGCAGCCGGGCCGCCAGTACACGACCGGCCGGTCATCGGAGGTGGCGTCGGCGGCTGCGCGCGGGAACGCCAGCGGCGACAGCACGAAGCCGAGCACCAGGAATGCGGCCATCAGCAGGGCGGCGGTGCCGGGCGCGCCGTCGCCGATCTTGGCGGCGGCGATCAGCACCCCACAGGTGGCTGTCAGAACCGCCGCACTCCACCGTCGCAACATGGAGCGGCACGGTACTCCGCTACCCGCGGTAACGATATCCCTGACAGGACTGATGCGCGCCGGTGCGAAACAAACCGCCGATAAGGTCGATCCATGGCTGATCTTGTAGTGCGGTCACTGCGGGCCGTGACCGCGGAGGGCGAGCGTCCGGCGGCGGTCCTGGTGGAGGACGGAAAGATCATCGCGGTGCTGCCGTACGACGCCGAGGTGACCACCGGAGCCGAGGTCGATCTCGGCGCGACCGCGCTGCTGCCCGGTCTGGTCGACACGCACGTGCACGTCAACGAGCCGGGCCGGACCGAGTGGGAGGGGTTCGCCACGGCGACCCGGGCGGCCGCGGCGGGCGGTGTCACCACGATCATCGACATGCCGCTGAACAGCCTGCCGCCGACCGTGAACCCGGACGCACTGAAGATCAAGCAGGCGGCGGCCGCCGGGCAGTGCCACGTCGACGTGGGTTTCTGGGGCGGTGCGATCCCCGGCAACGCCGCTGACCTGCCGGGCCTGCACGCCGCCGGCGTCTTCGGGTTCAAGGCGTTCCTCGCCGACTCCGGGGTGCCCGAGTTCCCGCCGGTCGACCCGGCTCAGCTGGCCGAGGCGATGAGCGCCGCCGATGCGCTGTTCGTGATCCACGCCGAGGATCCGGATCACCTGCGGGACGCGGCGAGCTCGTCCGCGTACGCCGACTTCCTGGCCTCCCGCCCGCAGGACGCCGAGCATGCCGCGGTCGCCACCGCCATCGCGGTGGCCCGTGAGGCGGGCCGCCGGGTGCACATCCTGCATCTGTCGGCCGCTTCCGCGCTGCCGTTGATCGCGCAGGCGAGAGCCGATGGGGTACGCGTGACCGCCGAGACCTGCCCGCACTATCTGACCCTGGACGCGGCCGCGATTCCCGACGGCGCGACCGAGTTCAAGTGCTGCCCGCCGATCCGGGACACGGCGAACGCCGACCGCCTGTGGGAGGCGCTGGCCGACGGCCTGATCACCTGTGTCGTCAGCGACCACTCGCCGTGCACGCCCGACCTGAAACGGCAGGACACCGGCGATTTCGCGGCCGCGTGGGGCGGGATCGCGTCGGTGCAGCTCGGTCTTCCGGTGATCTGGACCGCGGCCGCCGGACGCGGGCATACCCTCGCGGACGTGGTGAAGTGGATGGCGCGCCGCCCCGCCGATCTGGTGGGATTGCGGAACAAGGGCCGGATCGCCCCCGGCGCCGACGCGGATCTCGTGGCGTTCGAGCCGGACGCGGAGTTCATCGTCGACGCGCACGCCCTGCACCATCGGAACCCCGTCACGCCGTACGCCGGAAAGGTCTTGAAGGGCGTCGTCCGGACCACCTGGCTGCGCGGCAGTGCGGTGACCGGCGCGGATGCCGGCGGGGTCCTTCTGAGCAGAACCGAGGAGATGTGATGGACTTCACCGCACTTCCCGACCTGGCGTCGCGGGCCTTCGGCGGGGGAGTCGTGCACTTCAACGACGAGTTCTTCGCCGCCGCCGACCACCTGGTGCTGCCGGAGCCGCCGGGGCACGCGCCGAAGACGTTCGACCACAAGGGACAGGTCTACGACGGCTGGGAGACGCGCCGCCGCCGTGAGCCGGGGCACGACTTCGCGGTGATCCGGCTCGGCGCGCCCGGGATCATCCACGGCGTCGACATCGACACCGCGTTCTTCACCGGCAACTATCCGCCGTTCGCGTCGGTCGAGGCCGTGGAGCTGCCCGGTTATCCGGGCACGGACGAGCTCGAGGCCGCCGACTGGATCGAGGTGCTGCCGAAGTCGCCGCTGAAGGGCGACGGCCGCAACCTGTATCCGGTGGAGGACCGCAGCCGGTTCACGCACGTGCGCCTCAACATCATCCCGGACGGCGGGGTGGCCCGGCTGCGCGTGCACGGTGAGGTGGTGCCGGACCCCGCGCTGCTGCCGAAGGTGTTCGACGTGGCCGCCGCCGAGTACGGCGCGACGGTCGTGGACTGCAGCAACATGTTCTACGGCAACCCGCAGCGGATGCTGATGCCCGGGCTGGCCCGCAACATGGGCGACGGCTGGGAGACGTCGCGGCGGCGTGACGACGGCAACGACTGGGTGCTGGTGAGACTGGCCGCACCGGCCGTGCTCAGGTTCGCCGACCTGGACACCAGCCACTTCAAGGGCAACGCTCCGGGCTGGGCCACGCTGACCGGTTTCGACCGTGACGGCGTCGCCGTCGAGCTGCTGCCGAGGACGGCGCTGCGCCCCGATACCCGGCACCGGTTCCCGCTGGTCAAGGGACCCGAGGTGACGCAGGTACGGCTGGACGTCTTCCCGGACGGCGGCATGGCCCGGCTGCGCCTGCTGGGGCGTGCCGACCGGGAACACCTGCGTGCGAGACTCGGCCGGTGACACGTACCGTCTCTCTCGTCCTCGTCGATCCGGCGGGTGACCTGCTCGGGCAGTTGCCGCCGTTCACCGTCGGGACGCCCTGGTGGCAGGAGGTGTCCGATGTGGTGGCCGCGGCGGGCATCGACGTCACCGTGCTGCGTGTGCTGCACGGCGACCGGCCGTCCCCGCCGGGCGGGCACGTCACCTACCTGGCGATGACCTCGGAGCGTCCGGCCGGGCTGCTGCCCGCCGACGCCGGCCTGGCGCCTCATCCGCTGCGGGCGTCCTATGCCGAGCCGGCAGGCGCGTCGGCGTCGCTGGCCTGGGCGGCCGGCGCGCTGGACCGGATCGGCCTGTCCGGGACCACGGCCCGTCAGCAGCGCACCTGGAATCTGTCGGCGATCTGGCGGTTCGACCATCCGGACTCCGGGCCGGTGGCGTGGCTCAAGCAGGTGCCGCCGTTCTTCGCCCACGAGGCGGCCGTCTGCCGGCTGGTCGAGGCCGTCGCGCCCGGCCTGACGCCGTACGTGCTGGCCGCCGGTGATGAGGGCCGTGCCCTGCTCGCGCACGTGCCCGGCGAGGACCGCTACGACGCGGGCCCCGAGTTCCGCCGGGCCGTGCTGACCGCTCTCCATCCCGTGCACGAGCACTTCGCCGGGCGGCTGGACGACCTGCGCGCCGCCGGTGTGCCCGAGATGTCCCTCGAGAAGATCTTCAAGGTGGCCGAGCCGCACCTCGCCACGATCGACGGGCTGGGCGACCTGCTCGACGACCTGCCCCGCCGGCTCGCCGAGGTGGACGGCTGCGGCATGCCGGACACCCTGGTCCACGGTGACCTGCACATGGGCAACGTGATCAGCGACGGCGAGTCACTGACCATCGTGGACTGGGGCGACTCGGTCATCGGCAACGCCGCCTTCGACGTGGTGCGGCTGCCCGGCGACCCGGACCTGCTGGCCGCGTGGGCGGACCTCTGGCCGGGCCGGGACGCGCTGCGGGCCGCGACGCTGCTCGGCCCGGTCGAGTTCCTGCGCCAGGCGATCGTCTACGCGGGCTTCATGGAGAGCATCGAGCCGTCCGAGTGGCCGTACCACGCCACCGATGTCGACCGCTGCCTGCGGACGGCGGTCGAGCAGGCCGGCGGGCATCCATAGGTTTCACCGTGCCGGCGATATCTTCCGTACCGTGTCAGGCATGGAGGATGCCCGCCGGCACTATCTCGCCCAGATCCGGCGCGACGGCGCCGAGCTCTCGCCCGCCCTGGCAGAGGCGTTCGCGACGGTGCCACGCGAGATCTTCGTGCCGGACGGCTTCCACCGGCGTGACGGGCGGCGGGTCGTGCCCGCCGATCCGGAGTTCCTGCCGACCGTCTACAGCGACGACGTGCTGGTCACCAAGATGAACGGCGAGGTGCCGGTCAGCTCGTCCAGCCAGCCGTCGCTGATGGCCACCATGATCGAGGCGCTGGACGTGTGGCCCGGGCTTCGAGTCCTGGAGATCGGTGCGGGGACCGGTTACAACGCCGCGCTTCTCGCTTCGCTCGGCGCGGTCGTGACCACGGTGGACGTTCAGTCCGACGTGGCGGCACGGGCCAGGTCCGCGTTGGCGAGGGCGGGCATTGCGGGCGTACGGGTGGAAGCCGCCGACGGCTACACGGGGGGCCCGCCGGAGCGGTACGACCGGATCATCGTGACCGTCGGCGTCGCCGGCGTCTCTCCGCACTGGCTCGATCGGCTGGAGCCGGACGGCCGGATCGTCGTCCCGGTCGCGCACGGTGGCATCCACCCGGTCCTCGACGTGCGCCCCGCGCCCGCCGGCCCGCCCGCGGTCGCGGGTCCCACCGCGACCGTGGTGTGCTCGGCGGGTTTCATGGGCGCGGCCGGGCCGCTCGGCGCCCGGCACCCGCGCAGCCATCCACCCGCGGCCGTAGGCCTGGAGGACCTGGCCGAGACGTCCCCGGCCCGCTGGCAGCCGCCGCTCGATCCGGACGCCTATCGCGGCCTCTGGTATGCGGCCGCCAACTGGCACCACCGGGTGAGTCACGCCTCGATCCCCGGCCGGGAGCAGAGCTACCTGGCGCTGCTCGACGACACCGGCCGGGCCGGCGCGGTGGTGCTGGCCGACGGGGCGATCCTGGCCTCGGGCGCGGAGGCGGAGCGCTGGACCGCGGTCGGGACCGCGCTGGCCGACCGCTGGCAGGCCGCGGACCGGCCGCCGATGCGTGCGTGGCGGACCGGGTTCGCGCTGACCGGCGACCCGGCCGCGCCGATCTGGGCCCCGTCACGGTGGACCTTGTCATCGGGCGCCTAGGAAGGTCAGCACGGCCATCACCCGCCGGTTCGTGTCGTCGGTGGGTGGCAGGCCCAGCTTGGCCAGGATGTTGCCGACGTGCTTGCCGACCGCGGGGTCGCTGATGAACAGCGCGGCCGCGATCGCCGAGTTGGACCGGCCCTCGGCGATCAGCGCCAGCACCTCCCGCTCCCGGCTGGACAGCCCGGCGAGCGGGTCCTGCGGCCGGCTGATCAGGCGGCGGACCACGTCGGGGTCGACAACGGTGCCGCCGGCGACCACGGTGCGCAGCGCCGCCACGAACTCGGCGATGTCGGCGACCCGGTCCTTGAGCAGGTATCCGACGCCGTCGCCGGTGGCGATCAGGTCGGCCGCGTAGTCCTGCTGCACGTACTGGCTGAGCACCACGACCGGCAGGCCGGGGCGGGCTTGACGGAGGCGTACGGCTGCCTGAAGCCCCTCGTCGGAGAAGGACGGCGGCATCTTGATGTCGGTGACGACCAATCCGGGGTCGTGCTCCCGGACCGCGGTCTCGAGCTCGTCGGCGTCACCGACCGCGGCCACCACCTCGAAGCCGAACCGGACCAGCACCCCGACCAGGCCCTCGCGCAGCAGGACGCCGTCCTCGGCGAGCACCACGCGGGTCACAGCTCGACCCGCAGCAGCGTCGGGCCGCCTGCCGGGCTGGCCAGCAGGAGCTTGCCGCCGGCCGCGGCCACCCGGTCGGCCAGGCCGGTCAGCCCGGTGCCGCGTGCCGGGTCGGCGCCGCCCCGCCCGTCGTCGAGGACCTCCAGCGCGATCCCGTCACCGGCACGGAGCAGGCGAACCTGGACCGTCGTGGCGTGGGCGTGCTTGACGACGTTGGTGAGCGCCTCGGCAGCCACGAAGTAGGCGGTCGTCTCGATGCGCTCCGGCAGGCGGCCGGTGATCTCCGTGGCGTCGACCGTGACCGGGACCGGCGAGTTGCCCGCCAGCTCGCGGAGCGCGGCCGGCAGCCCCAGGTCGCCGAGTGTCTGCGGGCGGATGCCGTGCACGAGGTCGCGCAGCACCACCATCAGCTCCTTGGCCTGGTTGTGGGCGCGGCCCAGTGGCTCGGCGGCAGGGGAGTCGTCGGGCAGGTCGAGCCGGGCCATGCCCAGTTGCAGGGTGAGGCTGGTGAGCCGGTGCTGGGCGCCGTCGTGCAGGTCACGCTCGATCCGCCGCCGCTCGGCGTCGAACGCGTCGGCCAGCCGGGCCCGCGACTGCGCCACCTCGGTGAGCCGGTCACGCAGCCCGTCGCCACCGCCGAGCAGCCGCCGGGCCAGCGCGCCGTGCGCCGCCGCCAGCACCCCGGCGAGGTAGAGCAGGATTGGCGCCAGGACGATGCCGAGCAGCACGAACGGCACCGAACCGATCCCGCCGTTGATCACGTAGGTGCCGAACTGCCACTCGGTCAGGCCCGGGCTGAGCAGGAGCACCAGCTCGAAGACGAACAGCACGGCCACGCCGAACCAGAACGGGGGAGCGAGCAGGCCGAGCAGGGCGGCGTAGAGGACGGCGCGCCAGGTGGACTCCTCGCGGTACCGCGAGACCAGCCAGGTGACCGGGCTGGCGGCGAGCGGGCGGTGCGGCCCGGTCAGCGGCCGCTCGTCGATCAGGCCGAGCCGGCGGCGTTCCAACGCGGCCAGCGGCAGGGCCACCACCGGCCCGCAGGTGACCAGCAGGACGGCCGCGAGCAGCATCAGGACGAGCACCGCGGGCTGTGGACCCCGGCCCTCGCTGACGTCCCGGACGGCCACCATCCAGGGCAGCAGCAGCGTCCAGAACCCGGCGGCGACCGGAGCGGCGATCACCGCGGTGACCGTCAGATGCAGGAGGGACCGCCACGGCCACGAGGTGAGCAGATAGCGGCGGTCTTTCAGGGCTTTGGTGAGCACCGGCTCACGGTAGCCAGCCGGTCACCGCCCGGCCCAGCCGTTCAGGGACACCATCCGGGGTAGTGCTGGGTATACCTTTTGCGGATGAGAGCGGCCTACGACGAGATCGCGGACTGGTACGAGACCGAGTTCCTGCCGTCGACGAGGCCCGGCGATCCGCTCGGCATCCGGCGGGCGATCACCGAGCACCTCGGTCCCGGATCCGGCCGCTGCCTGGAGATCGCCTGCGGCACCGGAGTCCACGCGGCCCAGGTGCGCGAGCTGGGCTGGACGCCGTTCGGCGCCGATCTGTCGGCCGGCATGCTCGGCCACGCCGCCGGCCGTCTGCCGATCGTGCGCGCCGACGCGAGCCGGCTGCCGTACGCGGACGCCTCGTTCGACGCGGCGATCACCGTGGTGGCGCACACCGACATGCCCGCGTACCCCGCCGTGCTACGCGAGGCCCGCCGGGTGCTGCGCCCCGGCGGGCGGTTCGTCCACATCGGTGTTCACCCGGCCTTCTGCGGCGGGTTCGCCGACCGCGCCGACCCGGCCGCGGTGGTCATCCGGCCCGGTTATCTGGACGGTCACTGGACGAAGAACTCATGGACTTCCCACGGGGTACGGGACAAGGTCGGCGCCAGTCACTGGCCCCTGCCCGAGCTTCTGAACGCGTTCCTCGCCGCCGGCCTCGTGTTCGAGGGCTTCAGCGAGGGTGGCGCACCGGTTCCCACGATCCTCTCGATCAGGACATCAGCAGCATCGCGGCAGTGCCCATCAGCACCAGCATCAGGACCGCGATGAGCAGGCCCTTCTCGGCGGAGTCGGTGGCTTCGGAGATTGGCGTCGTGGTCAGGGGCTCACTGCTCATGCGTGTCGCTCCTCCGCGGGGGGATGGCGGTCGCCACTACCGGATGCGAGCGGCGGCCGGGAGGCTTACCGTGAGGGCGTCGTCGACCTCGAAGGGGTTGCAGTGCCGCCGCAGGAATGGCTTCTCTCCGCTGCAGAACGCGGCAACCCGGACACCTCCATACCCATATGGAACACCGGAAACACGGTCGAGCCACTCATTCACGGGCAAAGTTACTTCGATCGGTTGGTGACCGAGGTCGAGGCACTCGAGCCCGGTGATCACCTCTTCTTCACCGACTGGCGCGGTGACCCCGATGAGCGCACCAGTGACGGCGGGCCGACCGTGGCCGAGCTGTTCGCCGCCGCCGCCAAACGCGGCGTGGTCGTCAAGGGCCTGCTCTGGCGTTCGCACGTCGACAAACTCGCCTACAGCGAGGAGGAGAACCGCAACCTCAGCGACGATATCGAGGCCGCCGGCGGCGAGGTGCTGCTCGATCAGCGGGTCCGCCGCGGCGGGTCACACCATCAGAAGCTCGTCGTGCTGCGCCACCCGAACCGGCCGGAACGCGACATCGCGTTCGCCGGCGGCATCGACCTGTGCCACAGCCGCCGCGACGACGCCGAGCACCACGGTGACCCGCAGGCGGTGCGGATGGCGAAGGCGTACGGCCCGAATCCGCCCTGGCACGACGTTCAGCTGGCACTGCGGGGACCGGTCGTCGGCACGCTCGATCAGTCGTTCCGGGAACGCTGGTGCGACCGGGTGCCGCTCGACCAGGACGGCCCGATCGCCACGATCACCGACAGGCTGCGCGGCGAGGACATGAGTCCCGACCCGCTGCCGGAGCAGCCGCCCGACCCGCCCGAGTGCGGCCCGCACACCGTGCAGGTGCTGCGGACCTACCCGGCGATGCGCCCGCCGTACGGCTTCGCGAAGCTGGGCGAGCGCAGCGTGGCCCGCGGCTACACCAAGGCGATCAAGCGGGCCCGCCGGCTGATCTACGTCGAGGACCAGTACCTGTGGTCGAAGGAAGTCGCGCAGCTGTTCGCCGAGGCGATGAACGACAACCCGGACCTGCACCTGGTCGCCGTGGTGCCCCGGCACCCGGACGTGGACGGCGGGTTCGCCCTGCCGCCCAACCAGGTCGGCCGGGAGCAGGCCATCGAGCTGTGCAAGCGGGCCGGCGGTGACCGGGTGCACGTCTTCGACCTGGAGAACCACGCCGGTACGCCGATCTACGTGCACGCCAAGATCTGCGTGATCGACGACGTGTGGTGCAGCGTCGGCAGCGACAACTTCAACCGTCGTTCGTGGACCCACGACAGCGAGCTGTCCTGCGCGGTCCTGGACGAGACCCGCGACGAGCGGGCCCCGGCGGACCCGGCCGGGCTCGGCGACGGTGCCCGAAAGATACCCCGTGACCTGCGGCTGTCGCTTCTCCGGGAGCACTTGGACCGGGCCGACGGGGACGACGCCGACCTGCTCGATCCGGAGAGCGCGGTGGCGGCCCTGACCGAGGCCGCCGACCGCCTGCGCGACTGGCGCGACAACGGCCGGATCGGCACCCGCCCGCCGGGCCGGCTCATCCCGCACCAGACCGAGAAGCTGCCGTGGCATCAGCGGCTGTGGGCGCTGCCCGCGTACCGCCTCGTCTACGACCCGGACGGCCGGCCCTGGCGGGCCCGCCGAGCCGGCACCTGGTGAGCGGTCAGAGCACCCATTCGTCGTTGCGGATGATCTCGACGGTGCCCTTCGGGCCGGTCCCGGTGACCGTGATGCCGTCGCCGCCGATCACCACGTCGGTGTGCACGGCCGACGTGTTCAGGCCCAGCTCCTCGCGCTCCGCCGCGCCCATCTGCGGTCCGCCCGGCACGGCGAACGGGAAGCTCGAACCCCAGGCCACGTGACAACCCGCGTTCTCGTCGAACAGTGTGTTGTGGAAGACGATGCCGGTCCTGGCGATCCGGCTGTCCGAGTCGACGAGCGACACCTCGCCCAGCGACCGGGCACCCGGGTCCGTCTCCAGCTGGGCGCGCACCGCCTCCACCCCGGAGTCGGCCGACACGTCGGTGATCCGCCCGCCCGCGAACTCCACCCGCAACCCGCGCACCAGCTGCCCGTTGAGCACCAGCGGTTTCGTCAGCCTGATCCGGCCGTCCGCGCGGCGCCGGTCGGGGCTGGTGAACACCTCTTCGGTCGGGATGTTCGGCATGTACGGGATGCCCGCGGAGTCGACCAGGCCACCACCCGTCCAGCGGCAGCCCGGGATCAGCCCGACCGTGAGGTCGGTGCCGTCACCCACATACCGCACCGAGGTCAGCTCCAGCGCGTCGAGCCGTGACGCCCGGTCGGCCAGTGTCGCGGCCCGCTCCCGCCACGCGAGGGCCGGATCCGCGGCGTCCAGGCGCATGGCGGTCGAGACCGCGTCCCACAGCCGGTCGGTGTCCGGCTCGCCGAAGATCTGGTGGGCCCAGCCCGGGTTGGGCGCGCCCACCACGGTCCAGCGGAGCCGGCCCAGCACGCTCTCCCGCATCGCGCGCGTCTCGTCGAACGGGAACGCCGCTGCGCGTGCCGGATCGGCGCCATCGAGCACGTGCGGATCGGCGTCACCCAGCAGGGCGATCGACGCGACGCCCTGCTCCGCCCACTCCCGGATCCGCTGCAGCGCCCATCCGCGGCTGGTGGTCAGCGTCTCGAGACTGGCGTGGTCGACGGCGGAACGGCGCATCGGGCCGTCCGACCAGATCGGCTCCACCCAGGCGGCGCCCGCCGCGTACGCCGCCTCCACGACCGCGCGGGCTATCTCGAGGTGGGCGGTGTCCGTACGCAGGATCACTCCCTGCCCGGGCTGGATGTTGACCCCAGCCCGGACCACGACGTCGGCGAATCGCTCGATCCGGTCCATGCCGGTCAGCGTAGTCAGTCCGTGTGCGGTACGCGTGCCGCCGGAACGACTCCGAGGCGCCCCTTCTGGAAGTCCTCGAAGGCCTGCTTGAGCTCGGCCTGGGTGTTCATCACGAACGGCCCGTAATGGGCGATCGGCTCCCGGATCGGCTGCCCGCCCATCACGAACAGATCCAATTCGGTCTTCGCTTCCACCCGGATCGCCTCACCGTGACCGTAGGTGGCGAGCTGCCCGAGGCGGATCGGCCGCATGTCGGTGCCCGCGAATCCCTCGCCCGCGAGTACGTACACCAGGGCGTTGTAGTCGGTCTGCCAGGGCAGATCCAGGCGCGCGCCGGGCTGCAGGGTGATGTGGGCCAGGTTGATCGGCGTGAACGTCGACCCCGGCCCACGGTGCCCGGCGATCTCGCCGGCGATGACCCGGATCAGTCCGCCGCCGTCGTGTGTGGTGAGCAGCGCGGCCTTCGTACCGCGGATGTCCTGGTATTTGGGGTCGATCATCTTGGCCGCCCGCGGCAGGTTGACCCACAGCTGGAGCCCGTGGAAGAGCCCGCCGCTGGTCACCAGGTGCTCCGGCGGCGCCTCGATGTGCAGGATGCCCTTGCCTGCGGTCATCCACTGGGTGTCGCTGTTCGAGATCGAGCCGCCGCCACCGAGCGAGTCCTGGTGGTCCATGATCCCGTCGATCATGTAGGTGACCGTCTCGAAGCCGCGGTGCGGGTGCCACGGCGTGCCCTTCGGCTCGCCCGGCGCGTAGTCGACCTCACCCATCTGGTCGAGGTGGATGAACGGGTCGAGCTCGGACATCGGCACCCCGGCGAAGGCCCGGCGCACCGGGAACCCCTCACCCTCGTAGCCCTGCGGCGCCGTGGTCAGTCGCCGGACGGCCCGGAACTCGGTCGTGACCGGGTCCAGCCTGGGCAGCCGGGGCAGGACGAGGACGTCTTCAACGGTGATGGCTGGCATGGCTCATACCTTCCTGATCTTGGCGAAGACGTGGCCGATCACGGCCAGCTCCTCGTCGTCCAGATGGTCGATGAAGCTCTCGCGGACGGTCTCCAGGTGGGACGGCGCCGCCGCTCGCAGCGTCGCCAGCCCCTCCTCGGTCAGCACGGCCTCCTGGCCGCGCCCGTCCTCGGGGCAGCTCTCCTTGCTCACCAGACCCCTCTTGACCATGGAGCTGATCTGGTAGGTGATCCGGCTCGGCGACAGCACGAGACGGTTGGCCAGCTCACCCATGCGGATCCGCCGGTCGGGGGCGTCGGCGAGCGCGACGAGCACGTGGTAGTCGTTCATGCTCAGCCCGGTGGCGGCCCGGAGCTCCTCCTCGAGGCGCGTGTGCAGTGCCCACGAGCTCTCGATGAAGGTGCGCCAGTGCGCCAGTTGCGTCCCGGTCAGCGGTTCGGCCATGACGGGAACCATACTCCTTAAAATCTGAAACTTCAAATCTGAAAGAGATGGTGTACGGGGGTAAGGTGCGCTCGTGAAGATCCGCCGAGCCGTACCCGCCGACGCCGACGAACTGGTCCGCCTCCGGGCCGTCATGCTCGCCACCTTCAGCACAGCGACCTGGAACGACGACTGGCGCGAGCCGGCCCGCGCCTCCCTGGTCCGGCGCTTGGCCCACGACCCGGCCGCCCCGGCTCTCCCAGCGTCCTCGGCTTCCCCGGCGTCGTCGGTCTGCTCCGGCTCCTCGGCCTCCCTGGGTTCCTCCGCGTCCTCGGAGTCCTTGGCCGCCTTCGTCGTCGAGAACCCCGACGGCCCCGGCCTGGTCTCCTGCGCGGTGGGTCTCATCGAGGAGCGCCTCGGCAATCCGTTCAACCCCGATGGCCGGGTCGGGTACGTGTTCAATGTCGCCACCGACCCGGCCATGCGGCGTCGCGGCTACTCCCGAGCCTGCATGGAGGCGCTCCTGCAGTGGTTCCGCGACCAGGGCGTGCGCGCCGCGGACCTGACGGCCTCCCCGGACGGCGAGCCCCTCTACGCCTCCCTCGGCTTCACTCGCAAGCCCGACCCCGCGATGCGCCTGCGCCTCTAGACACCTTTCGCAGTCGGGGTTCCCGGCCCGTCAGCCGCATTCGTTTGAGCCGTCGGTGGCGCTCGGTCGGCTGATGGCCGGGCGTCACCGTCGTGGGCTCCGGGCTCGCGGGGTCGGTTACCGCCGCGACCCGGTGCTGGACGATCAACTAGGGCCGTTTTCGGAGCCGGGCTCCGGGATATCGCTGCCTCCGGCCCGTTAAAGGGTTCACCGCCCACGGCTGGGCGATCAGGCGGTCTGAGGAAGGGTTCACCGGCCACGGCTGGGCGATCAACAGCCCGGGGAAGGGTTCGCCGCCCACGGCTGGGCGATCAGGTGGCCCGGGAAAGGACTGTCCCCACCAGCATGTGGCCCGGGACAGGACTGTCCCCACCAGCCCCAAACAGACCCTGACCGTAAAAGGTGTCTAGACACCTTCCCGAACCAGGGCCGGACCTTCCGCGGCGATCACGTCAGGCGCGGCGATCACGTCAGGCGCGGCGATCGCGTTGGATGCAGCGGTCACGTCAGACGGCGCCGATCACGTCAGGTGGGGATGCCACATACCCGACATTCGATCGGCCGGCCGTGCCTGGCGGGCCCTTCACGGCTCGGGAAGCAGCCATAGGGCGCAGCCGGCCTCCAAAACGGCGTAGATGATCGTCCAGCACCGCGATGTCGCGGTTATCGAGCTCTGACCCGTCTGTGCGCCGGGGATCAGTCACTGCTGGTGTCGGCCCGACCTTCCGCGGTCCGGTCGCGAGCCGGCCAGCCGCATCTCCAGCATGGAATCCGGCCGCCGGTAGATGCTCGCTACGGCTCTGCTCGAGCCCTTCATCCCGCCAGCGCCCGAACAGGATCTGAACTCAGGCGGCAACGCCGGCACAAGGTCTGCCCGCGGAAGGCGGCGCCAGGCGTGCCGCCCGACGATGTTGTGAGGTTGCGCCGCCCCGTCAACCGCAGAGCCACAAGATCTGGCAAGTCGCATATCGGCGAACGGGGCGAAACGTCGGCTGGAAGGGCGACGAATGCCGCGTCGTGACGGGTCGGCCGGCTCGTCTACGGTGGCCCGGTGACCGAACTGACGACCGCTCGCCTGCGTCTGCGGCCCTTCCGGATCGAGGACGCGCCGGCCGTGCACGCCTACGCCGCCGACCCCGAGGTCGTCCGCTACATGGACTGGGGCCCGAACACGGCAGCCGACACGGAGCGGTTCATGGCCGAGGCCGTCACCCCGGCCGACGGTGTCCACCTGTTCGCCGTCGAGCGCGACGGCGCCGTGATCGGTGCCGTTCAGGTACGGGTCACCAGTGTTCTCCACGCACGCGGCGAAATGGGTTACGTCCTGGCCCGCCCGGCCTGGGGGCACGGCTACGCCACCGAGGCGGCGGCCGCGGTGCTCGGCTTCGCCTTCGATCGGCTGGACCTGCACCGGCTGGCCGCCACCTGCGACCCCGGCAACGAAGGTTCGCGCCGCGTCCTGGAGAAGGCGGGCCTCAGCTACGAGGGTCACCTGCGCGACTACCTGCACATCCGCGGCGAATGGCGGGACCGCCTGCTCTTCGCCGCCATCCGCCCGCGCTGATCAGGCGGCGGGCGTGTTGAGGGACTGTGTGAGCCGCTCGCGGGCGGCGTCGAAGTCGGCCCCGCGCTCGGCCAGGATCAGCATGGCCAGCCCCTGTCCCTCGCGCAGGATGCCGAGCGCGATGTGCTCCGGCGCGATGAAGTTGTGCTTGAGCCGGATCGCCTCACGCAGCGACAACTCGAGAACCTTCTTGTTGCGCGCTGAGAACGGCCGGTGCCCGCTGGTCGTGGCCGGGGTCAACCGCCCGAAAAGACCTTTCTTCTTCGGTACGGGACGCGGGAGCCGCAAAGCGCCGGCACCGAAGTTCTCCTCGATGGCGGCCCGCACCGCGTCCAGGTCGATGCCGATCGACTTGAGCACGGCGGCGTCCTCGGCGTCCCGGTCGGCGATGGCCGAGGCCTCGCTCCGGTCGCCCACATGCCGGACGATCGCCGCCCGTACATAATCCTCGTCGACCTCGCCACCGGCGCCCCGGAAAGCGTCCCGGACCGCGGGGTTCTCCTGGGAGACCAGCGACAGCAGGGTGTGCTCGGTGCCGATCGTCTCGTGCCCCAGCAGCCGGGCCTTCGTCTGCGCGCCGATCACCACGTCGCGGGCGGCCTTGGTGAATCGCTCGAACATCTCAGTCCTCCCGTGGATCCGGCATCGGCATCATGCGCGCGTGCTTCTTGTGAACGCCCTGGCGGGTCACGTCGAGTGCGTCGGCGATCTCCTGCCAGGACCACCCCTTGGCGCGGGCGTTGGCCACCTGTAGGTGCTCCAGCCCTTCGAGCAGGCGGCGCAGCGCCACGACCGCCCGAAGCCCGACCCGTGGATCGGTGCTCCCGGCCGCGGCGGCGAGATCGGTAGCTTCTGTCATGCTGTCAACCTACGTTGACGAATCCATCCTGTCAACCAAAGTTGACGCACGAAAGGGCCGGCCCGGGTTGTCCGGGCCGGCCCTTTTCGGTCAGCGACTCAGGCGCCGCGGCCGGTCTTCTCCTGCAGCTCGTCGATCTTGCGCGAGGCGTCCGCCTTGCTCATTCCCTCCGGGACCTCCTCGTGGGCCTCGGTCGCAAGGGTCCGCAGATAGGACTCCTGCGCCCCGGTGGCCGGCTGATCCCCGGTCGTCCAGTCGTCCGGGTCCTTGATCGCGTTGCCCGCATCCGCGGCGTCGGTGGCGTTCGTCCGGTCGGCCATGTCGCCGTCCTTTCCCTGAAGATCTCGAACGCCTGTGCCATTACCCGCCACCCCGCCACTCCATGCCACAGGGCACCCGGAAGTGATCCCCGACCGCCTGCTTCACATCCCCGGGTCGGCCGCCGCTGCGTGGTGACCCGCGCCCACCTGCGCGCCGCTGTTCACCACGCTGCCGGGTGGGCTGCCGCTGTGTGGTGATCTGTGCCCGTATGCGTGCCGCTGTTCACCGCGCTGCCGGGTGGGCTGCCGCTGTGTGGTGATCTGTGCCCGCATACGCGCCGCAGTTCACCACGCTGCCGGGTGGGCCGCCCAGCGTGGTGATCTACGCCCGCATGTGCGCCGCAATTCACCACGCTGATGGGGTGGCGGTGAGGCGTGGTGGCCGGCGGTTGTCTGCGAGTCGTGGCGGGAAACGCGGACAGGCCGACCCCGAAGGGTCGGCCTGTTCCGCGTGCGAACTACAGAAAAGCTCAGTCCCAGGCCGGCAGCGTGCCCAGCGATACGGTCAGCTCGACCGGGTGGTGCACCGGAGCGGCGACCGTGAAGCGGGCGCCGAACGGGTCGCGCAGCTCGGCGAAGGCGGTCAGCCCGGCCTCCGAAGGCTCGGTGATCACCGCGCCCCCGAGACGCTCGCAGTGGTCGGCCGCGAACTGGATGTCCTCGACCTGGAAGGCCGCGCGCCACCAGGCGCCACGGTATCCGGGAGCGAGGCCGGCGATCGCGTCGTGGCCCTGGTTGAGCCACTCGCCGGTGCCGAAGTCGTGGCGCAGCAGCCAGCCGAACGCCGAGCCGTAGAAACGGGCCGCAGCATCCGGGTCGTCGGTGATCAGTTCCGGCCACGACATCGTGCCGGGTTCGCCGCCGGCCTGCGCGCCGGCGAAGTCGTGCGCCTGCCAGAGGCCGATGATGGCGCCGTTCGGGTCGGCGACGACCGCGCGCCGTCCGCCGTGTGCCTCGGCCGGGTGGCCCAGGCAGTGTCCGCCGGAGAGCGCGACCTGCTCGAGGGTCTCCTCGAGGTCGGGCGTGCTGACGTGGGTCAGCCACCCGTCCGGCCGGTCGTACTGACTGCGGGTGAGACCGGCGACAGCGCGCCCATCGAGCTTGAACCGATCACCCGCCGACTCCCAGCCGAACAACTCTCCGTAGAACTGTGCCGCGCGTGCGGGGTCCGCACTCGCCAGTTCCACCCAGCAAGGTGTCAAGGGTGCATAGCCTCTGATCCGCATGAGCCGCTCCATGGTGGACATCCCCAGTTACCTTCGTACTCTACGGCACTGATAACGCTTCGTCACCACCAGCCGGTTCATTGTCTGGTTTAGAGCAGTTTTAAACTACTCTTGGTAAGCGGGCGAGTGATCCAGGTGACGCATCACCGGCGTCGCCGCTACACCGTGCAGCACTACGGACACGACGACGACGAATGCGGCGGTCGCCCAGACGAGTCCCGCGGCGGGGAAATCGGCATGTGTGACTGCATACGCTAGGTAATAGAACGTACCGACGCCACGGATACCGAACGTGGCGATCACCCAGTGTTCCGATGTGGTTCCCGGGGTGCCGCGCAACGCCACGAAACCGGTCAGCGGACGGATCACGAAGACCAGGGCGAGACCGGTCAGCGCCGCCTGCCAGGTGAGCGGCGCCAGCAGTCCGCCGACCACCGCACCGCCCAGCAGAAGCAGCAGCAGGACGGTCAGGAGCCGCTCGATCTGTTCGGCGAACTCATGCAGCACCTGGTGGTACTCGTGCGACCGCTCCGCCGCACGGATCGCCCGCGCCGCCACGAACACCGCGAGAAACCCATAACCCCCGACGACCTCGACCAAGCCGTACGCCAGAAAAGTCGCCGCCAGCGCCAGGAAACCCTCGGAATGCCGGGAGAGTCGTAGTGAGTCCCGCTTCGCCCGGAAGAACAGCTTGCCCAGCAGCCGTCCGATCACGATGCCGCCGACCAGCCCGACCGCACCCTTGTAGAGGACGTCGCTCAGCACCCACGTCCCGAACCACCCGGCAGGGGCGAGCCCGTGCGCCGCGATCGCGATCGCCGCGTAGACGAACGGGAACGCCAGCCCGTCGTTGAGACCCGCCTCTGACGTCAGCGCGAACCGGACCTCGTCCTCCGAGTCCTCCTCGTCGGTCGGCTCACCGACCTGCACGTCCGAGGCGAGCACCGGGTCGGTCGGCGCCATCGCCGCGCCCAGGAGCAGCGCCGACGCGGGAACGAGACCCGCCCACCACCACCCGAGCAGCGCCACCGCGGCGATCGTCACCGGCATCGCCACGATCAGCAGGCGGAACGTGGACGCCCAGCGACGGCGTCCGAACGGCCGGTCGATCTTCAGGCCGGCACCCATCAGCGCGACGATCACCCCGACCTCGGTGAGGTGTTCGGTCAGTTTCGGATGCGCCAGCGGATCGGCCGGTGGCAGGCCCAGCGGCAGCCCGAAGACCAGCATCCCCAGCCCGAGGAAGGTCATCGGCATGGACAGCGGTCGGCGCTCCAGAAGCCGCGGCAGGATCCCGGCCAGCAGGGCACCGGCGCCGAACAGGGCATAGAGCACATCGGACACCTGGATGTCCGGCAGAGTCATGCCCGCGCTTTACCCGCCAAGAGGATCTCGAACCACACCGTCGATCCGCGGACCGTCGGGTCGGTGCCCCATGAGTCGCTGAGCTCCTCGATCAGGCCCAGGCCGCGGCCCCGGCTGGCCATCGTGTCGGCGCGCGCCCGGATCACGCTGCCGCGGGTGCCGGTGTCGGCCACCGACACCAGCAGACGCTCGGCGTTCAGGTCGATGTGCACCTGCGCCGGGGTGCCCGCGTGCAGCAGCGCGTTCGTCGTCAGCTCGCTGGTGCACAGGATCGCCGCACCGATCACCGACTCCGGCACGCTCCACTCGCGCAGCCGTGCCGTCATCCACTGCCGGACCCGGCTCGGACCGGTCGGCTCCGCCGCCACCTGCATCGTCGCCGACCGGCTCGCGGCCAGAGCGTGCTCCACCGCGAGGACGGCCACGTCGTCGTCGGTCGTCCCCGGAACAGCGGCGGTCGCCAGCGAGCACAGGTTGCGCGGGTCGCCGCTCGGTGACGCGGCCGCAGCGGCGACCAGCGCGTCCAGCCCGTCGTTGAGGGGCCGGTCGCGCCGCTCCACCACGCCGTCGCTGAACATCAGGATCGTGTCGCCCGGCTCCAGGTGCACGGAACCGGTCTGCCAGCGCCCGCCCAGGCCCAGCGGCGCGCCGGGCGGCACCTTCACCAGCTCGGCGGTGGCCGGCCCGCCGGCCCGCCCGGCCCGGCGCAGCACCGGCGGCGGGTGACCCGCACTGGCCAGCGTGATCGAACCGTCCGAGGGGTCCAGCACCCCGTAGACGACGGTCACGAAGATCTCCTCGTTACGCGACTCGGCGCCCAGCGAGCCGACGAGGCGGTCCAGCCCGGCCAGCACGCTCGGCGGCGACGGGTCGGTCAGCGCCATGGCCCGCAGCGCGGCCCGGACCTGGCCCATCACCGCGGCGGCGCGCACGTCGTGCCCCGCCACGTCGCCGAGCACCATCGCGAGCCGTCCGTCGAGCAGGTGGAACGCGTCGTAGAAGTCGCCGCCGGCCGCGTTGCCGTCGACGCCCACGTCGTAGCGCGCCGCGATGCGGAACGTCTCCAGCTCGGGAAGGTGCTCGGGAAGCATGCTGCGCTGGAGCAGCTGGGCAGTACCGTGCTGGGCCTCGAATCGGCGGGCCCTCTCGGCCGCCTGTGCCACCAGCTCGGCCGCGGCCTTCAGCAGGGCACGCTCAGCCGGCAGCCAGACATGCGCCCGGCGGAAACCGAACGTCAGCGCGCCTCGCAGCGACGGCGTGCGCAGCGGCAGGGCTGCCAGGGCGCGGACCCGCCGCTCGTGCCGGTCGGAGGCCACCGCAGCGAGTGGCTCGCCATCGGCCGTGAAGGTCGCCCGCCCGGTCTCGGCCGCCGCCACCGCGGGCGCCGCCGGATCGGCGCTGATCCGCCGCCAGACCGGTGGAAGACGTTCGTCGACCTCGTCCAGCATCTCGCCGCGGATCCGGCGGACATAGCGATAGGCCAGGCCCTCGTCCACCGCCAGCACGCAATGATCGAGATCAAAGGATTCCATGGCGTACGTAAGAACGACTCGCGTGACATCGTCGATGGTCAGCGCGCCGGCCAGCCGTGCGGTGAGCTCGCCGAGGCTCTGCAGCCGGTGCACGACGTGTGTGGTCTCGGCGGCCACCGTGAGCACGCCGGCCACCGCGCCCCGCGACGTGCGGACCAACGAGTGGCCGCGGGTGTAGAACGCCGGCTCGGTGTGCCCCGGCGCGAACTGCACCTGACTCTCCGGCTCGAGCACCGACCGTCCGGTGCGGTGCACCTGCTGGATCACGTCACCCAGGCCGGGCTGGTCCCAGGCCGCGCCGAACGCCTCCGCGGCGGGCCGGCCCATGGCGAGCGGATGCAGCGAGCCGAGGACCTCGGCGTAGGCATCGTTGTAGATGATCACGAAATCGTCACCGACCGTGAGCAGCATCGGCACGGGGGAGGCGAGCGCCACCTCGACGGCCGCGCGGACCGCGGAATCCCACCCTGTGATCGGGCCGAGGGAGGTCGCCGACCAGTCGAAGGCGTGCACCAGCGCCGCGCAGCCCAGGCCGGTGTGCTGTGCTCCGGCCGCCTGCACGGGCAGCGTGGTGATCGGAGACGGGTGGAGACCCCCCGACCCGAACCCTCCCGAGCCGACCATGCGGAAAGCCTATCCCGTGTGGTCCGTTTGTACGATGCCCCACCGGCCGTCCGTCCGGTTATTGACCGATCCCTGGTACAGATCGGGCATTGATGCACGAGAAGTCTCGCGCTCATGCTCACCGTGGGTGAGCAGTCGATTCGGCCGCGATCACGATGTCCCCGGTCGACGCGGAGCCGCCGACGGCGTACCCGCGAAATGAAAAGATCTCCAAGCAGGAAAGCCCCGCCTCGCCCTGCCGCCGCCGGACGCCGCGCCCCGCCCCTGGCCGCCGGAGCCGCCTTCTTCAGATTCACGCTCGACCCTGCCCGGCCGAGCCGCCGGTCGGGTGCGCCCTCGACGGGGAGCCGTGCGCCCGGCCCGACCGCGTTCCGTTTGTGTCGTGTTCCCGCTTCGGCCGACGGCCGGATGCACTCTCAGCTGCGGTGATCGCCGATCCGCACACGTACGGGATTCGCACGGGCAGCGAGATTGTCGGGGGTTCGTGGTACTCCAGAGGCCTATGGTTCGTTGAGGCGGCGTGCCGGCTTCGGCCGCTGGTGGCCGGCCGCGGGGAGTCAGGAGGACTGATGACCGGAGACGGGCTGAGCCGTGGCCTGAGCGACATGTGGCGGTCGGTGGTGCTGTTCCTGCCATCGGCCCTGGCGTTCCTGGCGATCGTGATCGCCGGCTATCTGCTGGCCCGCCTGGCCCGCACCCTGACCACCAAGGCCCTGCACCGCGCCGGTTTCGACCGGGCCGTCCAGCGGGGCCCGGCCGGACGCCTGATCCGACCGGGCACACCGAGCGCCACCGACGTCTGCGCCCGGCTGGCCTTCTTTGTGGTGCTGCTGTTCGCGCTGCAACTGGCGTTCGGCATCTGGGGCCCCAACCCGGCCGGCGAACTGATCAATGCTCTGATCTCCTGGCTGCCCCAGGTCTTCGTGGCGATCGTGATCGTCGTCGTCACCACCGCCATCGCCCGCGCGGCCCACGACCTCACCCTGGCCGTCCTCGGCAACCTCGCGTACGCCCGGGTGCTGGCCAAAGCCGTCACGGCGGTCATCGTCACTCTCGGCGTCATCGCCGGCCTCGACCAGATCGGCATCGCCACCTCGGTGACCCGCCCCCTGCTCATCACCATCCTCGCCACCGTCGCGGGCGTCATCATCGTCGGCGTGGGCGGCGGCCTGATCCGGCCCATGCAGCAGCGCTGGGAGGGCTGGCTCGACCGCGCCGCCACCGAGTCCGTGGTGATCCGGTCGCAGGCCCGCGCCTACGCCGAGGAACGGGCCCGCCAGGCCGCCCCGCCCGCCGACGACGCCGGCCGTCCCGGTTCCGCCACCGGCTCGGCTTCTTCCAGCGGTGCCGGTCCAGGTTCGGCCGGCGGCCCCGCTTCGGCCGGCGGTCCAGGTTCGGCCGGCGGCCCCGCTTCGGCCGGCGGTCATGCCGGGCCTTCTGGGGGTGCGGACTCTGTCGGAGGTGCCGGTGCTGTGGGCGGCTCCGGCCAGGCTGGTCTCGCTTCTCCGGCCGTACCTGGTGCTTCTCCTGCCCCTCCGGCCGTCTCTGCTGCTCCGGCCGATCCCGCCGCCCCCGTCACCCCATTTGCTTCCGGCGCCCTCGCGGTTCCGGCAGATTCAATCGCTCCCGCTCGTCCCACTGATCCGGCAGGGAGCGGTGGTGGCCGAGCAGCCGGGCATGAAGCAGCGCAGCCGGGGGAGCCGGGCGGTCATGCCGATCCGGCTTCCTCCGGCTCCGAGAGCGCCGGTCCGGCAACCGGTCGCACCTCGGAGGCGAGCTCGGGTTCGGACCGGTCGGACCGGTCGGACCGGTCGGACCGGTCGGACCGGGGTGCGGACGTGGACTCCGCTCCGCCTCGGTCAGGCACCGACCTGACGGAGGGAACACGGCGGTCCGGCTACGTCACGTCGCGTGATGCCCGCCAGGCCGGAGCGGAGGACATGGCCGCCGAGGCGCGGCGCGCGGCGAGCGCTTCTCAGACGGCGCAGGCTGTCGCGGCCGGTGCGGCGGTCACCGAATTCCACGGCCAGGAGCGAGCCGGTGCGGCCGGCGGAGATCAGGGCCGTTCCAGAGCCACGCCGGCCGGGGACAGCCCGACGGGAACGAACACGCCGGCTGACGTGTCTACGGCTGGAGGCGGCTCTGAGCGTACAGAAGCCTTGAATGTCGTGCCGGCGGCCGCAGAGCACGCCACCGGTGCCGTGGCCGCGTCTCGGGATGCCTCGGGCGGCATCTCGGCGGCCGTCGGCGGCAACCCGGCAACGGGTGTCGCGGGGGCTGGTTCCCCGGCTTCAACGCTTGCGGTGGGAGACGATCCGGGCTCCGCGACAGCGACGGCCGACGGCGATGACACGAGAGCCACGCAGCGGCCTTCCGGCCCCGGCGATCCGACTGCGGCAGGTCCGTCCGCCGGTGATGAGGATCAGGCGGTTGCTTCCGGCGCGGTCGAGGCGTACCCGGCTGTCGAGGCTCATCCGGCTGTCGAGGCGTACCCGGAGGAGAGCGACGACTGGGCCTGGGAAGCACGCTGGGCCGAGGAGGAACGCCAGGCCAGAGAACGCGACGACGACGCGACCCAGATCGTCGACCCCTCGGCGGCCGGCATCGTCGACGATCGGCCACACCTGGTTCCGGGCTTCGACCGTTACGAGGACCGTCAGCCCGTGGACGACGACGACCCCACGATCTTCGTGCACATCGGCACCGCCGAGACCACCCTGCTCACGCCGGGCGTGCGGCCGACACCGGCATCCCCCGAACCACCCGCCGATGACGACGAGCCCACCGTTCCCGGCCGCAGACTCAACGCAGCCCCGGTACCGGACGACGCCGACCCCGGCGACCTGGATCGGGAGTCGGCCGCGGCCACCTCGCGTGGTTCGGACGAGCCCACGACCAGTGTCATCGCCTCCACTGCGGATACGGGTGAGCCGACGACCTCGTTCCTCGCAGGCGGTCCGGCCTATGCCGGCCACCCGGCCCCGCCACCCGGCGACGGTCCGGCAGCGGATGACGCGACGACGTCGTTTGTCGTCGGTGGTCCGGTTTCCGGTGATCCGACGGTGTCGCTCACGGCTGATGGTTCGGGTTCCGGTGAGCCGACTACGTTCTTGGTTCCAGGCGGCCCGGCTTCGGGTGATCCGACAGTTTCTCTTGCTGCCGATGGTTCGGGTTCGGGTGAGCCGACGACGTCGTTCGTTCCGGGCAGCCCTGTGTCGGGCGATCCGACAGTGTCGCTTGCCGCTGATGGTCCGGATGTCGATGAGCCGACGACGACGTTCGTCGTTCATGGTTCGCCGGGAGGGAGAGCCGCCGGCGCGGATGGTGGTGCTGGTTCGGATCCGGACGACGACCTGCCTACGACGGTCATCACTCGTGGGACGGATACCGGTCAGGTGACTGTCGTACAGAGTCCGCCGGCCGGCGACGGCGACGGCGATGACGACAGCGACGAACGGACCGTCGAGAGTCGGTAGCCGGGTCCGGCCAGCGGGGAAGTGGGCTCGTCGTCCGGCACCCGGGCCAGGGATGACGGGTCCATGGCTGAGACGCCTCCGATTAGCGGCCACTGCGCCAGTTGACTGGTCAGGAGATGCCAGGGGTGGCGTAACCGGAGTCAGCGGGGAGTGCCGCCTTCTTGGGGTAGGGCTGTGTGCTTTTGCGCACCGCTGGTCTGTGCTCAGGCGCCGGCGTTTGGCTATGCGTAACGGGCGGTGAGGGTGGCGGGCGGATGAAGGCGGCCGATCTTGTGCGGATTGGCCGTGTAGGCGACCCGAACCTCACAAGATCTGTGGAGGCGGGTGGTGGGGACGGCGGAGGCGGGTGGTGGGGACGGCGGAGGGCCGGCACCGGGTTTCCGGTGCCGGCCCTCCGCAGGCGGGATTCGGGGTGGGTGGCCGAAGAGCCCGGCCGGATGGTTCAGGTCTGGGTGGTGGTCAGCGCGGGGCAGGCCGGGTGGTTCAGGTCTGGGTGGTGGTCAGCGCGGGGCAGGCCGGGTGGTTCAGGTCTGGGTGGTGGTCAGCGCGGGGCCGGCAGGGTGCGGGCCAGCATGCAGATCGCCAGCAGTCGGCGGAGGACCCAGTCGTTGTCGGACCAGTCGATTCCGTCCTCGGGGGCGGTCCAGCCGTGCTGGAAGGCGGCGTCGCGAACTCCCTCGGCGTAGGCGGCCAGCAGGATCGCGGTCAGCGGGCGGGAATCGGCGTTGAGGCTGTCCCGGACGCCGGCGGCGTGCTGGTCGATCACCGACATGAGGCCGGGGTTCTCCTGGGCGGCGGCGAGGCCACTCACGCCTACGGCGGCGGTGAGGTCGGCGAGCGAGGCGTGGGCGGAGCGCTGAGCAGCGCGGGCGGCGGCGTTGCTGAACAGGCCATTCATGAGAAGAAACGTTAGGTACGCCAGGGTGACCTACGGGTCTCTCGACGTTGCAGGCCGGTTGAACTCGTCCGGCGCGGGAAAAGGGGCGGCGGAGAGAGCGGAGACTCGTCCGGCGCGGGAAGAGAGGCGGCGGATGGGGCGGGAGACTCGTCCGGCGCGGGAAGAGGGGCGGCGGAGAGAGCGGAAAGAGGGGAGCTGTGGTGGCTGACGACGGACCGGACTCGGGGCACCAGCGGCCGGACGGGCTGGATGACACGACAGTGCAGGCGCTCGGGAAGCTCAGTGAGGCGCTGGAGACGGTGGAACGCGTCCGCGGGCATCTCTACAGCGCTCATCAGCTCGTCGGGACGGCGGACTTCTCACTTGACGAGGCGGTTTCGCTGTTCATGCAGGCGGGGCACACCGGGACGGCGGAGCGCATCCAGCGGGAGCTGATCGGGCGCAACGTGATCCCGGGGCACTGGACGTTCCAGATCGTCGAGGAGTTCGACGACGGGTACTACGCCGAGTTCCGGGAGGTCGAGCGTGAGGCCCGGGTGCGGCTCGCCGGAGGGCGGCGGCATCTCTACGAGGCCGAGCTCAAGGAACGCAGGCGCACCCATGGACGGCGCGGACACGAGGCCCAGCCGAAGAACCCGGAAGGCCGCGAACAGCAGGACGCCGGGTTGCGGGAAGGCCGGGAGCGGCAGGACGCCGAGTAGCCGGATGAGCGGGGCGAGAGACGCGGAGTAGACGCACCCGGTCGGCAGCGGCAGGACGCCGGAGAGCCGGACCGGGTGGGAGCGCCAAGGCGCCCGGTGGTCCGGATGAGCGGTAGCCCGGGCGCGGCGAGGCCGGGCCCGGGCAGTCCGTGATGGGAGACGTTGCAGAGCGCGGAGGTTACTCCACGTAGTCGACCGTTTCGGGGCGACGGCGCTCGGCGTCGTCCGCGATGATGACAGTGGCCACCACGAGGGCCACCACCACGGCGAAGAACCAGGACGCGTCATTTACCAGTTTCGCTGCCAGGGGAGCCTGGAACGCGGCTAGGAGAAAACCCAGCCAAGCGAAGCGGCGCTGACGCTCGGAGAGGAAACCGACGGATCGCACTCGGAAAGTCTGGCTCGATATGGGCGGATCGCCGTCACCCGTTCGGCCGATAATCCGTTGTCCGATAGTGCCTGCCGTCTTGCGTCTCCGTCGCTCAATTCTTGTCGCCGCCGGGGTTGCCATGCTCGCTGTCGGAGGGGTCGCGACGGTCTGGCCGGCGCCGGGAGCACCGCCGATGCGGCTCGTCACGCCGGTCACGCCGGCGGCGCAGGAACGCATCGTGTCCGGGCCGCTACTCGACCGTACGGCTGCATGGCTCACTGTGAGTGACGCCGCAGCGCGGGTTCGGGTACGGTTCGCCCGGATGCCGGGGGTGCTGTACCGGGTCAGTACCGGTGCCGACGCGGGCGTGGCTCCGGTGGTGACCCGTCGCGGTGGCCGGGTGACGGTGCGGCTGACCAAGACCGGGCGGGACGGGCTCGATGAGGTACGGATCGTGCTGAACCGTCAGGTCCGGTGGGACATCCGGCTGCCCGCCGGTGCGGGGGAGCAGCAGCTCAACCTGCGTGACGGGCGGGTGCAGCGGCTCGAGGTGGGTTCGGCAGGGCTGGCCGAGGTGTGGCTGCCGGAGCCGGAGGGCACGGTCCCGGTCGTCTTCACCGGCGGTGTCGGTACGGCCGTGGTGTCGGTCGGGAACCGGACGCCGGTCCGGATGCGGCTCACCGAGGGGGCAGGGTCGGTAAACACGCCCTGGACCGTCAACAACGGCACCGCCGCCGGGACTGTGCTGCTGGATCCGGTGTTCCGGCGGGCGCGGGACCGGTACGCGATCCGCGCGGAGGGTGGACTCGGTGCGCTCGTGGTCCGTCAGTCCGCGGGCGGCGAGCCCCGCGTGGTCGCGCCGGCCGGCGAACCGTGGACGGCGCGGCCGAGGAACCCGGTGCGGGAACCGTGGACGGCGCCACCCGAAGACCCGGTACGCGAACCGCGGACGGTACGGGCCGGCCCGAGCCCGATCAGGAAGACCGCCGGACCGGACGTCCCGACCCGGCCGAGCCCCGCCGCGCAGGCGGCGAGGCCCTCGAAGGTGGCGAAGCCGAGTGCCGTTCAGCGGCCCGGGGAGCCTAGCGCCGCCCCGCCGGCGGAACCCGACGAGAAGGCCGCCGGACCCGAGAAGGCCGCCGGACCCGAGAAGGCCGCCGGACCCGAGAAGGCCGCCGGAACCCGATGAGAAGGGTTGAGCGGGACCACCGCATACGCCCGGAAGCCGGGAGTCGGCCCGGTGTGGCAGTCACCGGGCCGTACGGAGCCCCGGTACTCCTGCGTAGCCGTACAGAATAGGGTTAATCAGGCCCTGTGTTCCCGGTCGTGCTGGGTCCATGCGCGAGCAACGAAAACGGCCGCCCGGAGGCGGCCGTCAACGAAGCTGAGGATCACATGCCGGGCCGGTCGACCTGACCGCGCCAGGCGCCCGTCTCGATGCCGCCGCGGCTCTCGATGAACTCCTTGAACCGGTGCAGGTCGCCCTTCACCCGGCGGTCGATGATGCCGAGCTTGTCGCCGGCGGTCTCGACGATCCCCTGCGGGTCGAAGTCCATCTGCACGGTGACCCGGGTGTGTGTGTCGTCGATGCGGTGGAACGTGACCACACCGGCCTGCTTCTCGCCGTCGGTCGCGTGCCAGGCCACCCGCTCGTCGGGCAGCTGTTCGGTGATCTCGGCGTCGAACTCGCGCTTGATCCCCGCGATCTCGGTCTTCCAGTGCGTGTGGGTGTCGTCGAGCTGCCGGATCTCGCTGACGCCCTCCATGAACCTCGGGAAGTCCTCGAACTGCGTCCACTGGTTGTAGGCGGTGCGAACCGGGACGTTGACGTCGACGAACTCGGTAACCGTGCTCATGTGGCTCTCCCTTCAGTAGCTCGATCATTCGGGTGCCCGGAGGTAGATGTCCTAAACGCCGGGTAGCTTGCTGATGTGGATGCCGTGGATGCGATCGTCGTCGGGGCCGGTCACAACGGCCTCGTGGCGGCGAACCTGCTCGCCGACGCCGGGTGGTCGGTGCTGGTCCTGGAGGCGACGCCACATGCCGGCGGCGCGGTCCGGTCCGGCGAGATCACCGCGCCGGGATACCTGTCCGACCTCTTCAGCGCCTTCTATCCCCTGGGGTACGCCTCCCCGGTGCTGAAATCGCTGGAGCTGGATCTGCGCTGGACGCATGCCCCGGAGGTGTTCACCCACCTGCTCCCGGACGGCCGCGCCGCGACGGTCAGCCGCGACCTCGACCGGACCGCCGCGTCGATGGAGCGGTTCGCGCCCGGCGACGGCGACCGCTGGCGGACCGCCTACGCGGAGTGGCGCTCGGTGTCGTCGCAGATGCTGAACACCCTGTTCACCCCGTTCCCGCCGATCCGCAACAGCGTCGGCCTGGTCCGGCAGTTGCGGGTGGGCGGTGCGTTGCGGCTGGCCCGGCGCCTGGTGCTGTCGGTCCGCGAGCTCGGCTCGGAGATGTTCGACGGCGAGGGGGCGGCCCTGGCCCTGGCCGGGTGCGCGCTGCACACCGACCTGTCGCCGGAGGAGGCGGGCGGCGGTGTCTACGGCTGGCTGCTGGCGATGCTCGGGCAGGAGTTCGGCTGGCCGGTGCCGGTCGGCGGCGCCCAGGAGATCACCTCGGCGCTGGTCCGGCGCTTCCGCGGGGAGATCGTCTACGCGGCGCCGGTGTCCCGGGTGCTGGTCGCCCGGGGACGGGCCGTGGGGGTACGCACCGCGGACGGCCGGGACTGGCGGGCCCGCCGGGCGGTGATCGCCGACGTGCCGGCTCCGGCGCTCTTCCTCGATCTGGTCGGTGACCGGTGGCTGCCGCCCCGGTTCGCCGAGGACCTCGCGCACTTCCGGTGGGACGGGGCGACCGTGAAGGTGGACTGGGCGGTCCGCGGCAAGGTGCCGTGGACTAACCCGGAGGCGGGCCGGGCCGGGACCGTGCACCTGGGCGCCGACCTGAACGGGCTGACCCGCTACGCGGCGCATCTGGCCGCCGACGAGGTGCCGCCGGATCCGTTCCTGCTGCTCGGGCAGATGACGACGGCCGACGCCACCCGATCACCGGCCGGGACCGAGTCGATGTGGGCGTACACGCACCTGCCGCACCGGCAGTCCTGGGACGCCGACGTCATCGCCGCCCACGTCGAGCGGATGGAGGCGGTCGTCGAGCAGCACGCGCCCGGCTTCCGTTCCCAGGTGGTCGCCCGGCACGTGTACGCGCCGGGCGACATGGAGCGGGAGAACCCGTCACTGGTCGGCGGAGCGCTCGGCGGCGGTACGGCTGCCGCGTTCCAGCAGCTGTTCCTGCGTCCGGTGCCGGGCCTCGGGCGGCCGGACACCCCGGTGGACCGGCTGTTCCTGGGCAGCGCGTCGGCGCATCCGGGCGGCGGGGTCCACGGCGCGCCGGGCGCCAACGCGGCACGGGCCGCGCTGGTCCGCGACCGGAACCCGCTCTATCCGGCCGCGATCCGCGCGGCGCACCGGGTGATCTACCGCTGACGTTCGGCGATGTCGGCGAGCCGGCGCAGGCTCTCCACGTTCCGGCGGTGCAGCAGAAGGTCGTTGAGCTTGTTCTGGACCCAGCGCAGCGGCCCCTCGGTGAACTCCTCCTCGATCTCCACCCGGGTGGCGCCGCCGTCGACCGGGGTGAGCCGGATGTCGACCCGGGCCGCGCCCATCGGCCACAGCCCGGCGTTCAGTTTCAGCTCACGTTCGGGGGTGCAGGCCAGCACGGTCGACGAGTCGTGCAGCGACAGCGGCCAGGGGCCGGCCTTGTGATGGAGTTTCGAGCCGGGGGCCGGCCACTCCGGCTCGACGTCACGGATGTGTACGGTGCCGACCACCCAGTCGCTGTAACTCCAGCCGTCGGCGAGAACGGCGAAGACCTGACCGGGTGGGGCTTGGACGGTTCTGGTCACGATGGCCACGACCTCGGTTTACCCTGCTCAGACAGTCTGTAACGGGTAGGCCATGTTTACGGTTCGTGCCGTCGGGCATTGGCTGCGGCGTACCCGATCCCGGCCCGTTGGAGGAGACCCCGTGCACATTGCGATGATCTCCGAACCCGCTGACGTCGCCGAACTCTCGGTCGCGCTGGCCGAACTGGGCCACGACGTCCGCGTCTACACCCGTCGCGCGGATCCGGACGTCGCCGAGGTCGTGATCACCCCGAGCGGCGTGCACGTGGTCCACATCGCGGCCGGTCCGGTCCGGCCGCTGCCGACCGATCTGCTGCTGCCGTACATGGGGGAGTTCGCCCGGATCCTCGGCGAGCAGTGGCGCGACGGCTGGGCGCCGGACGTGGTCCACGCCCACTTCTGGACCAGCGGCCTGGCGGCGGTGACCGCCGCCAAACAGCTGAACATCCCGGTCGTGCAGTCGTTCCACGAGCTCGGTGAGGCCGAGGAGGTCGCGCACGGCCCGTCCCGCTCCGGCTACGAGCGGGCGCTCGGCCGGGCGGTGGACCGGGTGGTGGCGCAGACCCAGGAGGAGATGCGCGGCCTGGTCCGCATCGGTGTCCCCCGGGCGCGGCTGACCGTGGTCCCGGCGGGCGTCGACAGCGAGCGTTTCACCCCGGACGGCCCGGCCGTCCAACGCGACCCGGAACGTCCCCGCATCCTGTCGGTCGGCAAGCTGGTCGAGCGAAAGGGATTCGGCGACGTCATCCAGGCCATGCGGTACGTCCCCGGCGCCGAGGTGGTGGTGGTCGGTGGCCCGCCGCCGGAGCAACTGCCGGCCGACCCGGGCGCGCGGCTGCTGCGGTCGATGGCCGAACAGTTCAAGGTCGCCGACCGGTTCCGGCTGGTCGGTGCGGTGCCCCAGCGGGATCTGCCGAGCTGGTACCGCTCCGCCGACGTGCTGATCGCGACCCCGTGGGAGGAGCAGGCGGCGCTCGAGGCGATGGCCTGCGGCGTGCCGATCGTCGGTCCGGCCAGCGGCGCGCTGACCGAGACGGTGGTCGACGGCCTGACCGGTGACCTGGTTCCGGCCCGTGACCCGCGGGCATTGGGCGGGGCGCTGCGGCGGCTGGTCAACGACAAGGTGCGGCGGTTCACGTACGCCACGGCGGCGCTGGACCGGGCGCGGCAGGCGTACTCGTGGCGCCGGGTGGCCGCTCAGGTCGGCTCGGTCTACGCGAGTCTGCGGCGGACGCCGGCGGCCGTGGTGGAAGACTCGGTGTAGGGCGGCATCCACCGATCGGTGGATCGCTTCCCTCGCTCGCTGTTCGATTCGGGCAACCCCCTCGCCGGGTGACGCTCTATGCATGACAGTCATCGAGGTCAAGAACCTGGCGAAGAGGTACGGCGAAACCGTCGCCGTACGGGATGTGTCCTTCAGCGTCGAACGCGGTGAGATCTTCGGCATTCTCGGCCCGAACGGCGCGGGGAAGACCACCACGGTCGAGTGCATCGCCGGCCTGCGCACCCCGGACTCGGGATCGATCACGATCCTCGACGGCTCCGCGGGCGACCCTGCGCTGCGCACCCGGGTCGGCGTGCAGCTGCAGGAGGGCGAGCTGCAGGACAAGCTGACCGTCCGCGAGGCGCTGGAGCTGTACAGCACCTTCTACCCGGACCCGGCGGACTGGCGGAAGCTGGTCGACGACCTGGGCCTCACCCCCAAGCTGAAGACCCGGTACGGCAAGCTCTCCGGCGGCCAGAAGCAGCGTCTGTCGATCGCGCTGGCCCTGCTCGGCAACCCGGAGATCGCCATCCTGGACGAGCTGACCACCGGCCTCGACCCGCAGGCCCGCCGCGACACCTGGGACCTGATCTCCGGCATCCGCGACCGCGGTGTCACGCTGCTGCTGGTCACTCACTTCATGGAGGAGGCCGAGCGCCTCTGCGACCGGATCGCGGTGATCGACAAGGGTGAGGTCGTCGCCCTCGACACCCCGGCCGGTCTGGTCCAGCGGGCCGGTGACGAGCAGCGGATCCGGTTCCGCCCGTCCCTCCCGTTCGCCGACGAGCTGCTCACCGGCCTTCCCGAGGTCAAGGAGCTGCGGCGCCAGGGGGAGCGGGTCGAGATCATCGGCTCCGGCAACCTGCTGCACGCCGTCATCTCGGTGCTCGCCCGCGACGGCATCGTCGCCGCCGAGCTCACCCTGGAACAGGCAAGCCTCGACGACGCCTTCGTCAATCTGACCCGCGGGGAGTGACCATCATGACCGTCTTTCTGAAGCTGCTGCGTACCGAGATGAAGATCTCCCTCCGCGACCCGCTCTACGCCTTCTTCACACTGCTCTTCCCCGTCCTGCTGATCGCGATCCTCGGCAACGTGCCGACCATGCAGGAGGCGCCGCCGGAACTCGGCGGCCTCCGGGTGATCGACCTGTACGCCGGACTCGCGCTGGGTCTCGCGATCGGCATCATCGGCCTGCAGGGACTGCCCGCGGTGCTGGCCACCTACCGCGAGCGCGGGATCCTGCGGCGCCTCGCCACCACCCCGGTGCGCCCCGGCCTGCTGCTCGGCGCGCAACTGACGATGAACCTGATCACCGTGCTGATCTCCGCCGTGCTGGTGTACACAGTGGCCAATCTGGCGTTCGACGTGCCGATCCCGGAGTCGCCGCTGCTGTTCCTGCTGGCCGTCCTGCTCAACTGCTCCGGCGCGTTCGCCATCGGCCTGCTGCTGGCCGCGGTGGCGCCGTCCGGCAAGACCGCCAACGCGATCGGCACCTTCCTGTTCTTCCCGTTGATGTTCTTCGCCGGGCTGTGGGCGCCGCGCGAGCTGATGCCCGAGGTGCTGCAGCGGATCGGTGACTTCACCCCGCTCGCCGCCGGTCAGGACATGATGACCGACGCCCTCCTGGGACACTCCCCGGAGCTCATCTCGATTACCGTTCTCCTTGGATATCTGGTGATCTGCGGTGCCGCCGCGGTGAAGTTCTTCCGCTGGGAGTGACGATGGACAAGCCTGAGGCGCTGGAGGGATCGGCGGCGTCCCGAGAGCACTGGATCACCTGGCTGTCCTACGGAACCCTGTTCGGCTCGCTGCTGCTGGCGGTGGTCACCCGGGGCGTGGAGGAACTGCCCAAGCGCGACCTCGGCACGACCGCCGCCGTCACGATCGTCACCGCACTCTGGATCGCCTGGTGGGTGGACCTGCATCCGGCCTGGCGGTCTCGCCGGGGCCTGATGCTGACCTTCCTGGTCGGCCTGCTCGGCCTCAACGTCCTGCTGGTCATGTGCAGCCCGCTTTTCGGCGTCTTCACCTGGACCGGCTACATCTTCCTCGGTTATGCGGTGCCCGGCCGGTGGCAGCTGGCCGGCACCCTCCCGGTCGCCGCGATCAACGCGATGTCCCAGATCGGTGGCTGGAGCACCATCGCCGACGAGGAGGACGGCTACGTGATCTACCTGGCGGTCCTGCTCTGCAACCTGTTGATCGCCAGCACCATGACCTGGGTGACGCTGCGGGACGAGCGTCTGGCCGACACCCGGGTCCGCCGGATCGACCAGCTCGCCGAGGCCAACGCGAAACTCGCCGCCGCGCTGCAGGAGAACGCCGGCCTGCATGCCCAGCTGCTGGTCCAGGCACACGAGGCGGGTGTCCACAACGAACGGCAGCGGATGGCCGGCGAGATCCACGACGTGCTCGCCCAGGGCCTGACCGGCATCGTCACCCAGCTGGAGGCGGCCGAGTCGCACCCGGACGAGCGCGACCGGCACCTGGCCGCCGCGAAACGCCTGGCCCGGGAGAGCCTCACCGAGGCCCGCCGGTCGGTACAGGCGCTGCGACCGCAGCATCTGGACGCGGCCCGTCTCCCGGAGGCGATCGACGAGGTGGTGCGCGGCTGGGCGGAACTGCACGGGATCCGCGCCGACCTGACCACCACCGGCGTGGCCCGGCCACTGCTGCCGGAGATCGAGACGACGCTTCTGCGTACCGCCCAGGAAGCCCTTGCCAACGTCGCCAAGCACGCCGCCGCCGGTAGGGTCGGCCTGACGCTGTCCTACATGGAGGACGTGGTCACCCTCGACGTCCGCGACGACGGCGCCGGTTTCGATCCGGAGTCCCCGCGCGAGGTCACCGAGGAGGGTGGCTACGGTCTGCGGGCGATGCGGGAGCGGCTGTCCCGCATCGCCGGGACCCTGGAGGTCGAGTCGGAGCCGGGCGCCGGCACCGCGATCTCCGCGTGTGTGCCCGCCATCGCGATCGGGGGAACGGCATGAGCACGGTCAAGGTCGTCATCGTGGACGATCATCCGGTGGTACGCGACGGTCTGCGCGGCATGTTCGCCGGCGACGACCGGTTCACCGTGCTGGGCGAGGCCGGCGACGGCCGGGAGGCCCTGGCCGTCACCGACGCGGTCGCCCCCGACGTCGTGCTGATGGACCTGCGCATGCCGGTGATGGACGGCGTCACCACGATCCGGGAGCTCAAGGCCCGCGGGTCGGCCGCCCGTGTGCTGGTCCTCACCACCTACGACACCGACTCCGACGTGCTGCCCGCGATCAAGGCCGGCGCGACCGGATACCTGCTGAAGGACACCCCGCGCGAGGAACTGTTCCGGGCCGTCCTGGCCGCGCACCGCGGCGAGTCCGTCCTGTCGCCGGCGGTCGCCGGACGCCTGATGGGCCAGCTCCGCTCACCCGCCAAGGAACCCCTCAGCCAGCGCGAGATCGAGGTGCTCACCCTCATCGCCCGCGGGTGCGGCAACCGGGAGGCGGCGCAACGCCTCTTCATCAGCGAGGCCACGGTCAAGACCCACCTGCTTCACGCGTACGCGAAACTCGGCGTCCGCGACCGTGCGGCGGCCGTGGCGACGGCCATCGAGCAGGGCCTGATCCGCCGCGACTGAGCTAGCGGCGGGGTTCGCCGCGGTAGGTGCCGAACTGCCACAGGTTGCCCTCCGGGTCGCGGGCCGTGAAGTCGCGCGAGCCGTAGTCGGTGGTGAACGGCTCGCGGACGATCTCGGCGCCCGCCGCGACCGCCCGCTCGTGCAGCGCGTCGATGTCGTCGGCCACCACGTACGCGCCGAACGTCCCTGGAAGCAGCCGCCACGGGCTGTCCGGGTCGTCGCGTACCGAGCCGAGCATGATCCCGCCGCCGGGTGGCCAGCTCAGCTCGCAGTGGTCGACGCGGTCGCCCTCCCCGTGGACGGCGGTCTCGGAGAACCCGAACGCGTCGACCAGGAAACGGATCAGGGCGCGCGCGTCGGTGGCGTGCAGTGTCGGCCACACCTGCGGTGGCGGTGTCTTCGAGTCGGTCATGCACCCATCGTCGCGACAACCGGCGGTCCGGGATTGGACGAAACCGAACCGGTGAGAAGATCGTGTTCGTCGGCGAGCCACCGCGACGGCGCGCACCCGGCGAACGCCCGGAAGTCGCGGATCAGGTGCGACTGGTCGGCGTACCCGTGTGCGGCGGCCACGTCGGCGAGCCGCGCGCCCGGCAGCACCGCCCGCCGGGCCCGGTCGAACCGGGCGATCCGCGCCGCCTCCTTGGGCCGGACACCGATCTCGTCCCGGAACCGATCGGTCAGATAGCGCCCGCTCCAGCCGATCCTCTCCGCCGCGTCAGCGACCGGAACACCGCTGGTGACCAGGGCGAACGCGGCCCGCACAGGCGTCGGCGCGGTATCGTCGCGCAACTGGGCGCCCAGCGCCCGGTCGAGGACCGCGAACCGGCCCGGCCAGTCCGGTGCCGCCCACATCCGCTCACGCACCTCGGCCACGAACCGGTCGCCGAAGGCCGCGGCGGCGTCCACGTCCCGGTGCGCGAGCTCCGCGGCGGGCAGGCCCAGCAGCGCCCGGCAGCCGAGCGGCCGGACCGCGACCTGTACCCCGGACTGGCTGCCGTCGTGGGTGATCAGCGCCGGTGCCAGGTGCAGCCCGCCGAGCAGCGACGTGTAGGTTCCGGGCGCCTGCCGCGGATCCGGGTGCGCCGCGATGACCAGCGGCTCGTCCAGCGTGAAGATCAGCGTCAGGTACGGCGACGGCAGCCCGCGATGGGTGGCCGGGGAGAGCCCGCGCTGCCGGTAGCCGGAGTAGAACGCGATGTGCGGCCGCAGCATCGGTGCGGGCCGGACCTGCGCGTACTCGTCCATGTCCCCAGTCTGCCCCGTGTCGCGGGGCTGGACTCCGGGCACGGGCCCGGAGTCCAGCCGTGATCAGGCTCCGGCCAGGGCCTTGGCGAGCTCGTCGCGGAACGAGCGCTCGCTCTCGGTGACCGTCTCGCCGCCGATGCCGAGCAGGCCGCCGCTGGAGGCCGCGCCGACCACCTCGTCGGCGATCTCGACGAGCCAGTGCTTGTAGGTCTCCGCGTCGGCCGGCGACGCCTTGGCGGCCAGCAGGGCGGCGGCCTCGGCGGCCCGGGACACCACGTCGGCGGCGTACCCGGCCGGGTCGCCCGGCTCGATCACCGGAGCCTCCTCACCGATCTCCGGGTCGCCGGCCTCGGCGACGGCGGCCGTGGCGGCGGCCGCGACCAGCGGGCTCGCTGAGGCGCGGGCGTCGGAGATGCGGTCCAGCCCGGCCGCGCTCTCGGCCCGGGTCTTGCGTGCGCTGTCGGGACTGGCGGCGCTCGCCGCGGTGAGCACCGACTGCGGCAGGCCGGCCAGCAGCCCCCACTCGGCGTCGGTGAAACCCAGTTCGGCATAGAGCGGTTGATCCGTCACGCTGGTGTCCCTTTCATCCGTTGACCCGGTCAGCATTCTTACCTACCGCCGCCCGATCAAAACCCCTGAGGACGCAGCGCGGCCGCGTGGTCCGTACCGGATCAGGGTTTCGCCTCGTAGACGATGTTGAAAGGGGTCTCCGCGACCCGGCGGAAGCGGGTGAAGCCGGCGTCGGCGGTCAGGCGGCGGACCGGTTCCTCGCCGGCCTGGGCGCCCAGCGAGTAGCCGCCGTGCTGGGAGAGCGCGCTCGGCACGCACAGGAACGCCGAGAAGGCGTAGTAGACGCGGCCGACCGGGTTGAGGTTGTCGGCCACCGTCGGGCCGGCCGCCGGTTCCACGATCATCCAGGTGCCGTCCGGGGTGAGCTGTGACCGCACGTGCCGGGCCGCACCCAGCGGATCGCCCATGTCGTGCAGCGCGTCGAACGTGGTGACCAGCTCGTACGGCCCCCCGCTGAACCCCTGCGCGCCCGCGTTCTCGAAACCGACCCGCCCGTCCAGCCCGGCGTCCGCGGCCCGCTTGCGTGCCTGCTCCACCGACCCGTGGTGGTAGTCGGATCCGGTGAACACCGAGTTCGGGTACGCCTGCGCCATCAGCACCGTCGACGCACCGTGCCCGCAGCCGACGTCCGCCACCCGTACGCCGGAACGCAGTCGCTCCTCGACGCCGTCGAGAGCCGGAAGCCACTCGGCCACCAGATGGGCGCTGTATCCGGGCCGGAAGAACCGCTCGCAGCCGGTGAACACGTCCTCGTCGTGCTCGTGCCAGCCCAGCCCCTCGCCGGTACGGAACGCCTCGGTGATCCGCGGCTCGGCCTTGAGCGCGCCGAGCGCCAGCTGGAACGCCCCCGGCGCGAAGATCGGCCCCTCCGGGTCGGTGAGCGCGAACGCCTGCTCGGGGGTGAGCGAGTAGCGGCCGGAGTCCGGGTCGTACTCGACGTAGCCGCCCGCGGCCTGTCCGCGCAGCCACTCCTCGACGTAGCGGGCCGCCGTTCCGGTGCGTTCGGCCAGCTCCTGTGGCAGGGCCGGCGCCGTCGCGAGGGCACGGTAGAGGCCCAGCCGGTCACCGACGACGATGCCGCCCGCGGCCATCGTGGCGCCCAGATCGCCGACGAACCTGAACACGAACTCCATCAATTTTTCCTCGTTGACTGTCATGCCCTCGTTTCTACGGACGTCGCCTGCCCGCCGAATCCGTGTCGGCTACCTAGCTCAGGCATCGTCGCTACCTAGGGCGGTACCTAGAATCCGCGGCATGAGCCGGGCGCTGCTGGAGCGTGAGAGCGAGCTGAGCGAGCTGGGCGAGGTCGCCCGGCGGGCCCTCGACGGCCACGGCTCGGTCGTGCTCATCACCGGCGAGGCCGGGATCGGCAAGTCGAGCCTGGTCGAGGCGCTGCGCTCGGTGCTGCCGGCGGAGGGCCGCCTGCTCGTCGGCTACTGCGACGACCTGGCCACACCCCGCGTCCTCGGTCCGCTGCGGGACCTGGTCGGCAAGGTCGGGCCGGGGCTGACCGAGGCGCTCGGATCCGGCGACCGGGGCCGGGTGTTCGAGGCGTTCCGGGCCGAGCTGGACTGGCCCGGCCACCCGACCGTGCTCGTCGTCGAGGACCTGCACTGGGCCGACGAGGCGACCCTTGACGTGCTGCGGTACCTGGTCCGCCGGATCGCCGGCCTGCCGGTGACCCTGGTCGGGACGTACCGCGACGACGAGATCGGCACCGGTCATCCGCTGCGCGGCCTGCTCGGTCTCGCCGCGTCGACGCCGATGCGCCGGCTGCCGCTGGCCCGGCTGTCGGCGGGCGCGGTCCGCCGCCTCGTCGGTGACCGTGCCGTGGATCCGGAGCGGGTCTTCGCGGTCACCTCCGGCAATCCGTTCTTCGTCACCGAGGTCCTCGGCACCGGCGACACCGACGGCGTGCCGGCCACCGTCACCGAGGCCGTGCACGCCCGGCTGGAGGCGCTGGACCAGTCGTGCCGGGACGCGCTGGCTCTGCTCGCCGTGGTCCCGTCGGCGGTCGAGAACTGGCTCGTCGACGCGATCGTGCCGGGCGGTCTGGAGGTGCTCGCACCGGCCGAACAGCGCGGCATGCTCACGGTGACCCCGGTCCGGGTGTCGTTCCGGCATGAGCTGATGCGCCGCGCGGTCGCCGCGTCCCTGCCGGCGTCCCGGCGGATCGCCGCGAACCGGGCCGTGCTGACCGCGCTGCGCGAACGCGGCGACGCCGACCTGTCCCGGCTAGTCCACCACGCGGCCGAGGCCGGTGACACCGACCTGATCGTCCGGTACGCCCCGGCCGCGGCGGCCGAGGCGGTCGCCGCCGGATCGCACCGGGAGGCCGCCGCCCACTATCGGCTCGTCCTCGAGCACCGGGCCGCGTTCCCGCCGCCGGAGCGGGCCGATCTCCTGGAGGCGTACGCCCAGGAGTGCTACATGCTCGGACTCGACGCTCCCGCCGTCACCGCCCAGCGGGAGGCCGTCGCCCTGCGCCGGACACTGCCCGACCGGGTGCCGCTCGGTCTCGCGCTGCGGAGGCTGTCCCGGGTCTGCTGGTACGCCGCGCAGGGCCCGGCCGCCGAGGCCGCCGCCGTCGAGGCGGTCGAGGTGCTGGAGGGCGCGGGCGACGACGCCGCGCTCGCCTTCGGGCTCAGCAACCGGGCCCAGTTGCACGCTCTCGGCGGCCGTACCCACGCCGCGATCACCGCCGGGGAACGCGCGGTCGCCCTGGCCCGGGCGGCCGGCGCCCGCGGGGTCCTGTCGCACGCGCTCAACAACGTCGGCTACGCGCTCTGGGACACCGACGACCCCCGTGGCCGCCAACTGATGGAGGAGAGCCTCGCCGTGGCGGTCGAGGCCCGTGAGGACGACCACGTCTGCCGCGCCTACACCAACTACGCCTGGCATCTGATCGACACGACCCACGTGGACGAGGCGGTGGCGCTGCTGCGTGAGGGGATGGCGTTCGCCGAACGCACCGAGGTCCTCGGGTTCCTGCGCTACCTGCACATCACCATGTCGATGGCCCTGATGCTGCGCGGCGACTGGGACGAGGCCGAGACGCACGCCCGCTGGGAGGAGGGCGCGCCGTCGATGATGCGCACCCCGGCGCTGGTGGTGCGCGGCCTGACCCGGATCCGCCGGGACCGGACGGGCGGCGCCGAGATGCTCGCCGAGGCCTGGCGGGTCGCCCGCGGCATCGGTGAGGCGCAGCGGCTCGGCCCGGCCGGCGCGGCCCTCGCCGAGGCGGCCTGGCTGCGCGGCGACACCGCGGTCGCCGACCGGCTCGTTCCGGCCTACCGCACGGCCCTGGCCGCCGAGGGCGGACGGCGGCTCGCCGCGTTCGGATACTGGCTGCGGGCGCTGGGCGCGGACGTCCCGGTGGGGGAGAGCGCCCATCCGTACGCCCGGCTGGCCGCCGGAGAGTGGGCGGAGGCTGCCACCCTGTGGGCCAGGGCCGGATGCCGGTACGAGCACGCGCTGGCACTCACCCACAGCGATTCCGTCGACGACCTGCTGGAGGCGGTCCGGATCCTCGACACGCTGGACGCCGCCCCGCTGGCCCGCCGGGTCCGCTCCCGCCTGCGGGTGCTGGGTGTCACCCGGATCCCGCGCGGCCCGCAGCCCGCCACCCGCGACAACCCGGCCGGGCTGACCGGACGGCAGGACGAGGTGCTGCGCCTGCTCGCCGACGGCCTGAGCAACCCGGAGATCGCCGCCCGCCTGGTGCTGTCGGTCCGTACCGTGGACGCCCACGTCGCCGCGATCCTGTCGAAGCTGTCGGCCCGGACCCGTCTGGAGGCGGTGGCCCGCGCCCGCACCAGGGGTCTGCTGGCCTGACAGAATCGTCGGGTGCGTGAGGTGGTCGACGGGGTCTTCGAGCTCCCCCTGGGATATGTGAACGTGCACGTGGTCGTGACCGACGACGGGCTGGTACTGATCGACACCGGGCTGCCCGGCCGGTCGCCGATGATCGAGCGCGGCCTGCAGGGCATCCGCCGCTCACTGGGCGAGGTGACCACGATCCTGGTCACCCACCATCACCCCGACCACGTCGGCAGCCTCGCCGACCTCCGCAACCGGACCGGCGCGCGGGTGGTCGCCCACGCCGCCGAGATTCCGTGGATCGGTGGCGAGCGCCCACCGGTCGGACCCGGCGGCTGGCTCGGCAAGCTGATGACCCGTGCGGTCGGCACGGCCGAGCCGACCAAGGTCGACCAGTTGATCACCACCGACGGCTCGGAGCCGGTGCCCGGATTCACCGCCCTGCACACGCCGGGGCACACCCGTGGCCACGTCTCCTACCTGCTGGACCGGGCCGGCGGGGTGCTGTTCGCCGGGGACGCCGCGGCCAGCCGCCGGGGCCGGGTGACGGGGCCTCCGCGGATGCTGACCGCCGACCCGCCGCGCGCCGGCCAGAGCCTGGCCCGTCTCGCCGAGCTCGAGTTCGACCACGCCGTCTTCGGTCACGGCCGCGCCGTCTCCGGTCTGGCCGTGGAAGCCTTCCGCAAGGCCGTCTCAGGCTGATCCCGGGCGCGTCCGCGGTTACTCCTGCTCGGCGTTGACGAACTGGGGGTGGTCGAGCAGGAACGCCGGTACGCGCTCCTCCCGTACGGCTTTGAAGAAGCCGTCGACCTCGGGGAGGAAGCGCTCGCCGAGGTACTCGCCCTCGAAGATGCCGTCGCCCGGCAGGTTGACCGTGACGATGTCGTCGATGTTCAGGCTCTTCAGCTCCATCGCCCAGTCCAGGACGGTGTGGCTGCCGGGCGCGACCGTCAGCGAACCGCCGGCCGCGTCCAGGACGCCGAGCAGCTTGCTCGGGTTGGTGAGGACGTCCCGGCTCATCGCCTGCTTGGCGATCGCCTTGATGAACTGCTGCTGATGACGCTGCCGGACGTAGTCGGTCATGCCCTCGCCGTACCGCTGGCGCACGTAGTCGAGCGCCTCCCAGGCCTTGAGGTGCACCGGCTTGGCGCTCTTCTTGTAGACCTTCTGCACCCCGGTGTACGGCCGGGAGCAGCGATGGTGGCCCTGGCAGGAGGGGATCCGGTCCCGGGCGCTGCCGTCCGGCTTGAGGTGCTCGCTCTTGACGTCCATGTCGATGACCATCTCGACACCGCCCATGGCCTCGACGATCTTCTTGAAGCCGCCGAAGTTGACGATCGCGCCGGCGTCGAACTTCTTGATCCCGGTGACTCCGCTGACCGTGCTGGCGAGCAGCTGGAAGCCCTGCGCGGCGCTGTACTTGCCGTCGCCCAGGCGGCTGCCGTATGCCATCGCGGCGTTGATCTTCGTGCGGTCGGCGCCGGTGCCGGACTTCTCGAACGCCGGGATGTCGACCCGCAGGTCACGGGGCATCGAGAAGAGGTACGCGGTGTGCCGGTCGGCCGGGATGTGCGCCACGATGATCGAGTCGGCGAGGGGCGCGGTCTGCTCGTCGCGCGGGTCGATCCCGACGAGCAGCATGTTGACCGGCCCGTCGATGCTCGCCGTGGACTCCTCGGCCGGCGGGGCCGCCTCCGCCGCCTTCGGCTGGATCGGGTCGAGGAGGCTGTTGTCGGTGACGGCGTCGGAGTACTTCGCGATCAGCGCCTGGCCGGTCACCAGAGTCCCGGCTCCGGCGACCAGCACCGCCGCCCCGACGCCGACACAGATCCGGGCCCAGAGCGGAGATCGTCGTTTCGTGGATGCAGCCACTCGTCAAGCCTCCCCCGTACCGGCAACGTGCGCATGATGGCACAGCCGCACAAGTCCCTGGGAGCCTTCCCAGCGGTCAGGCGAGTGACAACAGTCGCTGCTCCACGACCACCGGGACGGACAGGGTCTTGTAACCCACCGAGTCGAAGAGGACCGTCATCCGATCCTCCTCGTAGTTCATCACCATTCCTGTCCCCCATTCACCATGACGGACCTGACTGTGTACGGGAAAGGGCCCTTCCGGCTCGGCCGCGGCGATCTCGTGAGCCGACCCGTCGGCACAGTTGTCACAGTGGTTGCACGGCCGGCGCAGTTCCTCGCCGAAGTAGGCCAGCAGTGTCTCGGTACGGCACTGCCGGGACTGGGCGAAGCCGCGCATCATGTCGGTGCGCGACTTGACCACGGCCTGCTGCCGTTCGTACTCGGCCAGGGCCGCCTCGGCCGCCGCCGCCGGGAGCGGCGCACGGGCCGGGACGGTCAGTTTGTGTCCCGTGCCGGGCCGCATCGCACCCACCTGTTCCAGCAGGTTGAGGTACTGACCGAGCTTGCGCGGCCCGAGTCCGGTGGCCTTCTGCAGCGCCGTCTTGGAGACCGGTCCCTTGTGCAGCTCGCCGGCCAGGTCGCGCAACTCGTCGGCGTCGGGGGAGCCGCCCTGGAAGAACCGCTGGATGGCCTCGTCCTCGGAACGCCAGAGCAGCAGCGCACGGGCCGGTTCGCCGTCACGCCCGGCCCGGCCGATCTCCTGGAAGTAGCTGTCCGGCGAGTCGGGCAGGGCCACGTGCGCCACCCAGCGGATGTTCGGCTTGTCGATGCCCATGCCGAACGCCGAGGTGGCGACCATGATGTCGACCTTGTCGTCCTGGAAGTCGACGTGACGCTGCTCGCGCAGGCCGGCCGCCATCCCACCGTGGTAGAAGGTGGCCGGGTAACCGGCCGTGGTGAGTCGCTCGGAGAGTTCCTCGGCGGCACGCCGGGTGGCGACGTAGATGATGCCGGGCCGCTGCTCCTCGTCGAGCATGGTGGTCAGCTTGCGCCACCGGTAGTTGTCGTCGGGGCAGTACGCGACCTCGAGGAACAGGTTGCGCCGGTCCAGCCCGGAGACGTGGATCTCCGGCTTGTTCAGGCGCAGCCGGGCGATGATGTCCTCGCGGACCGGCGGCGACGCGGTCGCGGTCAGCGCGAGCACCGGCGGCCGGCCGATCTGCTTGATCATGTCGCCGAGCGCGAGATAGTCGGGCCGGAAGTCGTGACCCCAGGCCGAGATGCAGTGCGCCTCGTCGACCGCGACGAGGCCGGGCTTGAGGGCTTTGACCTCGGCCAGCCGAGCCGGGTCGCTGAGCTGCTCCGGAGTGATGAACAGGAACTCGGCCCGGCCCTCGCGGATCGCCTCGATCGCCTCGCGCTGCTCCTTCGGCGTCTCCTGGGAGCTGACGCGGACCGCGCGGATCTTGGCGTCGCCGCGTTCGTTGAGAGCGGCGATCTGGTCCTGCTGCAGGGCGAGCAGCGGCGAGATCACCACGGTGGGGCCGGGCAGCAGGACGGCCGGGATCTGGTAGATCGCCGACTTGCCGCCGCCGGTCGGGAGCACCACGAGGGCGTCCTTGCGGCGCAGCACGGCGCGCATCGGCTTGAACTGGCCGGGGCGCAGCGTGCGCCAGCCGAAGTGGGTGCGGGCGACCCGGCGCAGGCGGGGGCCGTAGATGGGCAGTTTCATCGAGCGGAGGCTATCCGATCTTCGGCAGGATCTCGCGGGCGTACAGGTCGAACAGGCCCTGGTAGTGCGGGCCGGTGTTGGCGACGTAGATCTCGTCGAAGCCCGCGTCGGCGTACTTCCGGATCATCTCCAGGTGCTTCTCCGGGTCGTTGCCGCAGACGAAGGTCTCGGCCACCATCTCCTCGGTGACCAGCTGCGACGCCTGCTCGAAGTGCTTCGGCGAGGGCAGCACCTGGGACAGCTCGCCGGGCACGCCCGCATTGGGCCATTTCTCGTACGCGATCCGCGCGCCCTCCTCGGCGGTGCCGGCGAACGCGGCCTTGAATCCGCCCTGGGCGACCTTGGTCCCGCCGCCGGCCTTCCGGAACCTGCCGACCATCTCGCCGTCGGGCATGACGCTGACGAAACCGTCGCCGATCCGCCCGGCCACCTCGGTCGCCTTGGGCCCGAAACCGGACACCAGGATCTCGACCGGCTTCTCCGGGAGCGTGTAGATCCGGGCGTTCTCCACGGTGTAGTGCTTGCCGTGGTGCGAGAAGTTCTCCCCGGTCCAGAGCCCGCGCATCACCTCGATCGCCTCCTCGAGCATCTCCAGGCGTACGTCCAGCTCGGGCCAGGCGTCGCCGAAGATGTGCTCGTTGAGCGCCTCGCCGGTGCCGACCCCGAGCCGGAAGCGCCCGCCGGTGAGGACCGCGCTGGTGGCGGCGGCCTGGGCGATGACCGCCGGGTGGATGCGGACGGTCGGGCAGGTGACCGCCGTGGTGATGTCCAGGCCGGTGGCCTGGCTGAGTGCGCCGATCATGGACCAGACGAAGGCGCTCTGGCCCTGGGCGTCCACCCAGGGGTGGTAGTGGTCGGAGATCCACAGGCCTTGGAAGCCGGCGCGTTCCGCGCCTTTGGCCTGCTCCAGGAGCTCGGCGGGCGAGTACTCCTCGCTCGACAGGAAGTAACCGATGCGCATGGCGCCCCCGGTACCCCTATTTGCCTCCGAACATGCGGCGTATCGCCCAGAGCAGGAAGAGAACGGCGAGGGCGATACCGAGCAGTCGCACGGCGTGCACCTCGGACCAGTCGACGCCGGTCGCGGCGAGGGGCGTGAGCACGTGCACATCCTACCGATCGATCGGTCTCAGCAAATAGAAAGGTTTGTTGACTAAATACTATGGGGGGTGTGAACATAGGTCCCCGGTACGGGCAGACAAACGCATCGGAGGTACGGGGGCTCATGACCATTCACGGCGATTTGCCGGAACTGGCCGCTGCGGTACTGCAACCGGGCTTCGTCGGAACGACCGCGCCGGACTGGGTCCGCCGCTGGCTCGGTTCCGGACTCGGTGGAGTCGCCCTCTTCGCCCGCAACGTGGAGTCACCCGCACAGGTGGCGGCGCTCACCGCGCAACTGCGCGCGGAGAACCCGGATGTGATCGTTGCCATCGACGAGGAGGCCGGTGACGTCACCCGGTTCGAGTCGCGGCACGGCAGCTCCCGGCCCGGCAATCTGGCACTCGGCGCGATCGACGACCACGAGCTGACCGAGCTCGTCGCCCGCGACCTCGGCCGGGAACTGGCCGACGCCGGCATCACGCTCGACTACGCACCCGACGCGGACGTCAACAGCAACCCCGGAAACCCGGTCATCGGCGTACGGGCGTTCGGCGCCGAGCCGGAGCTGGTGGCCCGGCACACCTCCGCCTTCATCCGCGGTCTGCAGGAAGCCGGTGTGGCCGGCTGCGCCAAACACTTCCCCGGGCACGGCGACACCGCCGTCGACTCGCACCACGACGTGCCGGTCATCACCCGCTCCGCCGCCGAGCTCGACGCCTGTGAGCTGGTCCCGTTCCGGGCGGCGATCGCGGCCGGCGCGCAGTCCGTGATGACCGGTCACCTGCTCGTCCCGGCCTACGACGCGGACCTGCCGGCCACGCTGAGCCCGCGCATCCTGACCGGCCTGCTCCGCGAGGAGCTCGGCTTCGACGGCCTGATCGTCACCGACGGCATCGAGATGCAGGGTGTCCGCCGCCGCTTCGGCCTGGAGGGCGCCGCGGTCCGGGCGATCGCCGCCGGGGTGGACGCCATCTGCGTGGGCGGCGACCATGCCGACGAACAGACCGCGATCCGGCTGCGCGACGCCATCGTCGCCGCGGTCCGGTCCGGGGAGATCTCCGAGGAACGCCTGCGCGACGCGGTCGCACGGGTCCGCCGGCTGGCCGCCTGGACGACCCGCACCCAGATCGCCACCGGCGCCCGGGCGATCGCCGATGCCGCGGCCGGCGCCGAGGTCGCGGTTCTCGGCTCGAAGGTCGGTTTCGAGGCGGCCCGCCGGGCGGTCCGGGTGACCCGCGGCGAGGATGGCCCGGCCCTGCCGCTGACCGGGATCCCGCACGTGGTCGAGTTCGCGCCGACGCGCAACATCGCGATCGGCAGCGAGACACCGTGGGGCGTCGGCGAGCCGCTCACCGAGCTGCTGCCCGGCACCACCTCGGTCCGGTTCGAGCCCGCCGACCTGGAGTCGCTGCCCGACCCGTCGGCGCCCGTGCTGGCCGGTGCCGGGGAGCGGCCGCTGGTCCTGGTGGTGCGGGACGTGCACCGGCACCCGTGGATCGAGCGGACCCTGCGCGGCGTCCTCGACGTGCGTCCCGACGCCGTCGTCGTCGAGATGGGCATCCCGGTCACGGTGGCCGGCGGGGTGCACATCGCCACCCACGGCGCGACCCGCGCGCTGGGCAGGGCCGCCGCCGAGCTCATCGCCGGCGTGAACGTGCCGGAGCCGGCGCCGCAGCCGGTCGCCGCCTGAACATCACATCCCGGGAGCCGTCCGTCCCGCCGCGCCCACGAACGCGCGGCGGGGCGGATCCGGCTGTGCCGTACTGCTGTCTCAACCGCGCTGACGACAGTATTACGACACGGCCGGGGGTCAGCGGGCGATCAGGTCCTGGTACTCCGGGTGCTCGCCGATGTACTTCGCGAAGAACGGGCAGGACGGGACGACCCGATCGCCGCGTTCCCGGAGCTGATCGAGGGTCTGTCGGGCCAGCTCGCCGGCCAGGCCACGGCCGCGCAGCTCGTGGGCCGTCTCGGTGTGCAGAATTCGCACCACGCCGTCGTGCGCGCGATAGACGGCGAACGCGCCCACGACGCCGTCCGTGATGAGTTCGAACCGCTGCTCGCCGGCGTTGTCCCGGACCACGTAGTCACTCACCTTCACAGCTTATTGTCATGCGGACCCCGTACCGTAAGAAGGGTGTTGATCTCTATGCCGCGCCGCCGCATCGCCGCCGCCCTCGCCTCGGCTGCCATTGGTCTCACCCTGCTCACCGGGTGCAGTGACGATGTCAGCTGCGGGCTCGACCAGTGCACCGTGACCGTCCAGCGAGAGACCAACGCCAGCGTCAGCGTGCTCGGGGTGGAGGCCAAGTTCGTCTCCGCCGACGAGAACACCGTGACCCTCGACGTCGGCGGAGAGCAGATCCAGCTGACCAAGGGCCAGCAGGCCGTCGAGGTCGGCGGTCTGAGCTTCACCCTGTCCAGCGTGACGCAGGACGCCGTCCAGTTCGAGGTCGCCCGATAGCACGGCACGTTTGACAATCGGCGCCGCTGGTCACATTGGGGGCATGACCGCAGCCTCGAACGTCAAGCACACCGCGTCACGGGCCGCCGAGAGCAAGCCCCTGGAGCTTCTCGCTCGGGGCGGCTTCATCGGATACGGCATCATCCACCTGCTGTTCGCCTGGATCGCGCTGCAGGTGGCCCTCGGTGGCTCCGGACAGGACAGTGACCAGTCCGGAGCCCTTCAAACCATAGCCAAGCAGCCGTTCGGCAAGACCCTGCTGATCGTCATCGCCGTCGGCCTGATCGCGATGGCGATCTGGCAGGCCTTCGAGGCCGCGATCGGCGAGAGCGGCCCGCAGGACCGCCGCGCCATGGCCGAGCGGGTCCTCTCCGGAGCGCGCACCCTCCTGTACGGCTACCTCGCCTGGAACGCCATCAAGATCGTTCAGGGCGCCGGCTCGTCGATGGGTGACAGCAACTCGAGCAACGCCTCCGGCCTGATGGCCTCCGAGGGCGGCCGGATCCTGGTCGGGCTGATCGGCCTCGTGGTTCTCGGTATCGGCGTCGGCATGGCGATCTACGGCTACAAGAAGAAGTTCCAGCGTCACCTGAACACCCAGCAGATGCCGGCCGGCACCCGTCAGCCGATCGTCCGCCTGGGTATGGCCGGCTACATGGCCAAGGGCACCGCGTACGCCATCGCCGGGCTCCTCGTGGTGCTCGCCGCCGTCAACTACGACCCGAAGCAGGCCCGGGGCCTGGACGCCGCGCTCAAGACGCTGGCCGATTACTCCTGGGGCGTGTGGCTGCTGGTCCTGATCGCCGCCGGCATCGCGGCGTTCGGCGTCTACTGCCTCGCACAGGCCAAGTACCGCAAGATCTGAACCAGAACGGCCCCAGCGGCGGATGTGAGCTATCTCCGACATCCGCCGCTCGCCGGTGTTCTCAGTAGCCCCACAGGCAAGGCTGGACTCCGGCCGGATTGCCGTCGTGGGAAGGAAGATTGTTTATGACCGCCCTGTTGGCCGTCGCCGGTGCCGCGGCTGTGGCGATCGTGTTCGTCGAGATTGTGCACTGGTTGATGAAGAGACTCGGACGGCGCTCACCTCTCGCCGCCGACCTGGCCCGGACCATGCACCGCCCGTTCCAGGCGACCGTCGTGCTGGTCGCGGTGCAGCAGGCCGTCCGGATCTGGGCCGATGAGTTCCCCGGCCGCTCCGGCGTGGTGCACGCCCTGGTGCTCCTCTGCATAGCGGCCGCCGCCTGGCTGGTCGGCGCCACCCTGCTGGTGCTGGAGGACATGGCCCTGGCCCGCTGGCGCACCGACGTGCCGGACAACCTCAAGAGCCGCCGGATCAAGACCCAGGTGGTGATGCTGCGCCGGGTCACGGTGGCAGCCATCGTGGTGCTCACCATCGGCGTCATGTTGATGACCTTTCCGGACATCCGAGCTCTGGGCGCCAGCGTGCTCGCCTCGGCCGGCGTGATCAGCGTCGTCGCGGCACTGGCCGCGCAGAGCACCCTGGGCAATGTGTTCGCCGGGCTGCAGCTCGCCTTCAGTGACGCGATCCGGGTCGACGACGTGGTCGTGGTGGAACAGGAATGGGGCCGGATCGAGGAGATCACCCTCACCTATGTGGTGGTGCAGATCTGGGACGACCGGCGGCTCATCCTTCCGACGTCCTATTTCACCACCAAACCTTTCCAGAACTGGACGCGTACGTCGTCGGCCGTGCTCGGAACGGCCGAGATCGACGTGGATTGGGCGACCCCAGTCGAGCCGGTACGTTCCGAGTTGCAACGTGTCTGCGAGGAGTCCGACCTGTGGAACGGCAAGGTCTGCGTGCTCCAGGTTACCGAGGCGACCGACGGCCGGATCCGGCTGCGGGCCCTGGTCAGTGCGGACGACGCGGCGGCCCTCTGGGACCTGCGCTGTCTGGTCCGTGAGCGGCTGGTCGCCTGGATCTGGCAGCACCAGCGGACCGCGGTGCCGCGGATGCGCGCCGAGGTCGAGCCGGCCCGGGCCGTTCCGCTGCAGATGGACGGTCACCACCGGCCGGACGCGGACTCCGGCGGGGCCAGGGTCTTCAGCGGCGGCGTGGACGGTGACGCCCGCGGAGCGGTCTTCGGAGGACCCGACCCGGTTGCGTCCGAGCGCAAGGATTGAGGGAGCTCTGATCAGGGCATACCCCGATCACACGGAAAGGGGGACATGATGACCGATGTCGTGAACGGCGTTCCCGTCCGGCCGACCACCGAGAAGTCGACCGCGGAACTGGTGCAGCAGGCCAGCGAACAGCTGAGCCGACTGGTCCGGGACGAGATCACCCTCGCCAAGGTCGAGCTGGCGGAGAAGGGCAAGCGGGCGGGCATCGGCGCCGGCCTGTTCGGCGGTGCCGGTGCCTTGGCGATGTACGGACTGGGTGCGGCGATTGCGACCGGGATCATCGCCCTCGACCTGGTACTTCCGCTCTGGCTGGCCGCGCTGATCGTCACCGTGGTGCTCTTCGCCATCGCCGGTGTGCTCGCGCTGCTGGGCAAGAAGCAGATCAGCCGCGCGGTTCCACCGGAACCGTCGGCAGCGATCGAGAGCGTGAAGGCCGATGTCGATGAAGTGAAGCACGCGGTCAAGGAGCGTGGGAGGGCATGAACGACCGGAGGGAGATCATGCCCTCACCTGGCTGCGCTTTTGAATCCGGAGGGGCGGGACAACTATGAGCGACAACAACGGATCCGCCGCCAAACCGGACCTGGTGGCGCTGCGGGCCGACATCAGGCAGACCCGCGCCGACCTGGGTGAGACGGTGCAGGCGCTGGCCGCCCGGGCGGACGTGAAGGCACGGGCACGCGAGCAGGTCGATCTGACCAAGCAGCGGGCGCGCGCGCAGGTCGATCTCACCAAGCAGCGGGTGCTGACCAAGGCTGCCGAGATGACCGGGCGGGTGCGCGAGACACCGCCGCGCGAGCTGGTGCACCAGGCCGGTTCCACGGTCCGGGCCAATCCGGTTCCCGCCGTGCTGGTGTTCGCCGGCCTGGCGGCGCTGGCCGGGATCATCCTTATCGTCCGAGGGAGGCGTTGATGGCGGGCAAGTTGCAGAAGGTGGCTCTGAAGCCGGTGAACGTGGCGCTCGGATTCGCCGCCGGTGCGGCCGCCGGGTTCCTTTTCAAAGAGGTGTGGAAGCTGGTCGCCGGGGACGACGACGCCCCGGACGCCGGTGACCCTGATCGTGGCTGGGGAGAGATCCTCACGGCGGCCGCTCTGCAGGGTGCGATCTTCGCGGTGGTGAAGGCCGCGGTCCATCGTGGCGGTGCCATCACGACCGAGAAACTGACGGGTGTCTGGCCGGACTAGATCATCTCTTGTATAGACAACTGTCTTGGCGGTCCCCCACTTCGTTCGACAGAAGTGGGGGACCTTTTCCATATCGGTCACCCATTATTGGATTCCTTCGAGGGGCAGCTTTACGGCCCGATTTTCGGGTACAGTGTGGCCAGTTTTTGCGTACGTGGTTCGCTGCTTCTGCCTGACCCGCGCGACGCCGGCCCCATCCCGGGGGGTTCGGCGGGTGTCACGAGGGCCCGGCGGATGGGACGTCCTCTGAAAAGGCCGCCTCACGGCGCCGCTGCTCGAAAACGGTCATCGGCCCCGCGCTGCTGCGGTTGGGCGGGCCGGCATTTTCAGAAGGAGAGTTCAGCATGGCGCAAGGAACCGTGAAGTGGTTCAACGCAGACAAGGGCTTCGGCTTCATCACCGTCGACGGCGGGGGTGCTGACGTGTTCGTCCACTTCTCGGCCATCCAGACGAGCGGCTACCGCACTCTGGAGGAGAACCAGCGGGTGGAGTTCGAGATCGCCCAGGGCCAGAAGGGCCCGCAGGCGGAGCAGGTTCGCCCGCTCTGAGACCTAGTAACCGGTCGTGAGACCGGGCGCCGACCGCCTGGCGGAGGTCGGCCCGACCGTGGCCCCGCACCCTCATCGAGGTTGCGGGGCCTCTTTCGTGCCCTGCAGTGCCGCCCGTTTACTGCTGACCGCTGGAGCGCCGGCGCATCCCGACGACGATCAGCGCCAGCCCGGCGACGATCAGCGCGCCGCCGGCCGCCGCCCAGAAGGTCTGTCCGCTCATCAGGCCGTCACCCAGGTAGTCAAGCCCCTGGAGCGTCCACACCCCACCGATCACGAGCGCCAGCAGACCGAGAGACATGGTGAGCCAGCCTCTCAACCGCGGCGGCTCGGTTTCATTGTTCACCATTTGTCGTGTACCTGCGGGCGAATCAACTCATCGTAGACCGCGGTGATCATTTCTCGGGTTTCCGGCGATAGCGGTGCGAGGCCGGCCGCTGCGGCGTTCGCCCGCGCTTGTTCCGGGTTGCGGGCGCCGGGGATGACGACGGTGAGGCCCGGCTGGTCGATGATCCAGCGAAGCGCGAATTGCGCCATCGTGGCTCCGGCCGGCACCAGCGGACGCAGCCGGCTCACCGCCTCGAGACCGACCCGGAAGTCCACCCCGGAGAACGTCTCGCCGACGTCGAACGCCTCGCCATGCCGGTTGTAATTGCGGTGGTCGTCCGCGCCGAAGGTGGTGCCCTCGTCGTAGCGCCCGGAGAGCAGGCCGCTGGCGAGCGGGACCCGGGCGATGATGCCCACGCCGGCCTCGGCGGCGGCCGGCAGCACTCGCTCCAGCGGCTTGAGCCGGAACGCGTTGAGGATGATCTGCACGCTGGCGACGCCGGGCCGGGCGATGGCCGTCAGGGCCTCGTCGGCCCGCTCGACGCTCACGCCGTACGCCGCGATCCGCTTCTCCTGGACCAGGGTGTCGAGCGCGTCGAAGACCTCGTCCGACGAATACACCGACGTGGGCGGGCAGTGCAGCTGCACCAGGTCGAGCGTGTCCACGCCGAGGTTGGCGCGTGAACGGTCGGTCCAGGCACGGAAGTTGTCCAGGTGGTAGTTGCCGTGCTCCTGGGCGACGCGGCGGCCCATCTTGGTGAAGACGGTCAGGCCGGGCTTGTCCTTGACGAAGGAGCCGATGATCTGCTCGCTGCGGCCGTCGCCGTAGACGTCGGCGGTGTCGATGAAGGTGACGCCGGAGTCGACGGCGGCCTGCAGGGTGGCGTGCGCGTCGGCCTCGCTGACCTGGCCCCAGTCGGCGCCCAGCTGCCAGGCGCCGAGACCCACCACGCCGACGTCGCGACCCAACCTGCGAAAGCTTCGATTTTCCACGTCGTGACAGTACCGCTCGTCTGTTAGCGTCAAACAAGACGTACGTACGGTTTAGGAGGTTGGTATGTGGGATCCCGCTGTCTACCGCCGGTTCGGAGCCGAGCGCTCGCGTCCGTTCTTCGACCTCGTCGGCCGGGTCGGTGCGGAGAGTCCACGAGCCGTCGTCGATCTCGGCTGCGGGCCCGGTGAGCTGACGCGCACGCTCGCCGAGCGCTGGCCGGCGGCACGGGTCGCCGGTCTCGACTCGTCGCCCGAGATGATCGCCAAGGCGGCCGCCGAACCCGGTCCGGTGGAGTTCCGGCTCGCCGGCATCGGCGACTGGCATCCCGATCCGGACACCGACGTGGTGGTCACCAACGCCGCCCTGCAGTGGGTGCCGGGACATCAGGAGATGCTCGCCCGCTGGGCCCGGGAACTGCCCTCCGGCGCCTGGCTGGCGATGCAGGTGCCGGGCAACTTCGACAGTCCGGGACACCGGGCCGCGCGGGAGCTGTCCCCGGTCGGGCTCCGGGCCGACCCGGTGTCCGATGCCGCCGGCTACGCGGAGATCCTCACCGCGGCCGGAGCGATCGTGGACGCCTGGGAGACCACTTATCTGCACCTGCTGCCGGCGGACGGGCCGGAGCACCCGGTGCTGCGCTGGATGGAGGGCACCGCCCTGCGGCCGGTGCGCGCGGCCCTCGACGACGCGGCGTGGGCCACGTTCCGCGCCGAGCTGGCCGAGCGGATCATCGCCGGCCATCCGGTGCGGCACGGCCTCGTGGCGTTCCCGTTCCGCCGTATCTTCGTGGTGGCCTCTATTCAGTGATCAAGGAGATCTCTTGTCCGATCTGACGTTGTTCATCGCCGGTCTGCCCAAGGCCGAGCTACACGTCCACCACGTCGGCTCGGCGTCCCCGCGGATCGTCGCCGAGCTGGCCGCCCGGCACGAGGGCAGCTCGCCGGTGCCGGCCGACCCGGCTCTGCTCGCGGACTATTTCGAGTTCCGCGACTTCGCCCACTTCATCGAGGTCTACCTCTCCGTGGTGGACCTGATCCGCGACGACGAGGACGTCCGGCTGCTGACGTACGAGATCGGCCGCGAACTCGGGCGTCAGAACGTGCGGTACGCGGAGCTGACCGTCACGCCGTATTCGAGCGTCCGCCGGGGCATCCCGGCCAAGGCGTTCTGCGAGGCGATCGAGGACGCCCGCACCGGCGCGGCCAGGGACTTCGGGGTGGACCTGCGCTGGTGCTTCGACATCCCGGGCGAGGCCGGGCTGCCCGCGGCGGAGGAGACCCTGCGGATCGCCCTCGGCGAGCGGCCCGAGGGCCTGATCAGTTTCGGCCTGGGCGGGCCGGAGATCGGGGTGCCGAGGCCGCAGTTCAAGCCGTACTTCGACCAGGCCCGCGCGGCCGGTCTGCACAGCGTCCCGCACGCCGGCGAGACCACGGGCCCGGAGACCGTCTGGGACGCCCTGCGTGAGCTGGGCGCCGAGCGCATCGGACACGGCATCGCCGCCGCTCAGGACGACCGGCTGATGGCGCACCTGGCCGAGAACGGGATCCCGCTCGAGGTCTGTCCCACCTCGAACCTGCGCACCCGGGCCGTCGCCGACCTGGACGAGCACCCGATCGCGACCCTGGTCGCGGCCGGTGTCCCGGTCAGCGTCAACTCCGACGACCCGCCGATGTTCGGCACCACGCTGGAGCACGAGTACGCGACCGCGGCCCGCCTGCTGAAGCTGGACACCGCCGGAGTCGCCGAACTCGCGCGCGCCGCCGTCCGGCACAGCTTCCGGCCCGCCCAGGGCAAGGCCGGACTGCTCGCCGAGATCGACGCCTACGCGGCCGCTCAGGGGTAGAGCGGGTCCTGCCAGCAGGCGACCATGGTCACCGTGCCGATGGTCAGGATCGTCAACCAGCGGACCAGCCTGCGCCGGGTGAACCGGGCCGGATTATCGTCCGGCTCGGTCTCCCGCCTGCTCAGCACATCGGGCATTTCGCTTCATCTCCCGTCAGGGCGGCCCGGTCGGGGCCGCGTCGGGGCGGCCTAGTCGGGGACCGCCGTCCAGCTCTGATGCCGCTGCTCGGTGTCCTTCTGCAGCACCAGCACACGCTGCGTGCCATAACGCTGGGTGCCCACCCCGATCACCAGGTCGCCGGAGGTGGTACGGATCGTGAAGCCGTACGCCGAGGCGCGCAGCGTCCACCGGGCCCCGCTGCCGGCCTGGCAGTCACCCTGCACCAGTGGCGCCCCGGCGACCGCTGCGCCGCCCAGCGGGACCGCGCACCGGTTGCTCGCCTTGGAGACCAGCGAGTACGTTTTGTTCCCGGCCGGCACCAGCTGCCACTGCTGCTGAGTGCCGCCCTCGTCGTTGCCGAGCACGACCGGGGTGCCGTCGGCGGAGCGGGCCGCGTACAGGTCGGCCGCACCGCCGGTCAGCGAGTTGGTCAGCACGAACCACGAGTTCTGCACCGGCCGGGCCGACGGCGCCGTCACCGCGGTGCCCTTGGCCAGGTAGCCGAGCTTGCGGTTACGGACCTCCACCTTGTACTTGGCGTCCGGCTTGAGGCCGATCAGACGGGCCCGGGTGGAGCGGGTGGTGGCCACCGGCTCGCCGTCGACCGACACCTCGTAGTCGGCGTCGGCCGCGGCCGAGCTCCAGGTCAGCCGTACCGAACCGCTGGTCGGCTCCCGGATCTCCAGCACCGCCTGCACGCCGTCGTTGGTCACGCCCGGCGGTGCGCCGGGCAGTTTCCCGTCGGGCTGATCGCCGGTGCCGGCCGGCGGTGTCGGGGCGGTGTTGTGCTTCGCGACCGGGGTCACGGCCAGGCCCGGCGGCGTCGCCGGGGCGTTTCCGGGGGTGTCTGGGGTGGCGCCGGCGGACCCGCTCGGGGTCGGCTCCGGTGACACCGGGCCGCTCGGCGTGGGAGTCGCGGCACTCGGCTGCGGCGCGGGCGCCGACGGGGTGGCCGGTGCGGGCGCGGCCGGCTTGCCGGCGTCGTCCGGAACCGTGGCGCCCGGCACGTCGGGGACGTCGTCGCCGCCGTCGCTGCGCAGCAGGAACTCGCTCAGCGCCACGTTCCAGTGCTCGTCCAGGTAGCTGCCCGGCTCCGGGTTGGTGCTGAAGTAGTCGTCGTGCCCGCAGTCGAGGCGGTTCTCGTTCTTCTTCGGGCACACGTTCTTCACCGGCTTGCCGGTCCGGTCCTTGCCGCACAGCAGGTCGTACTCGTCCAGGCAGCTGCCCGCGCCGGTGGCGTTCGGCGAGTCGGTCAGGACCGCGCCGAGCGCATGGGTCAGCTGGTGGGCGGCCATCGCGGAGCTCCAGCAGCCGGAGTCCACGCGGGCGTACGACGGGCCGCCGTTGTTGCGGTTGCCGCGGATGGGCCGGGTGTCGTTGACGTACGTGGAGATGCCGCAGTAGAGGGTCGTGTCGGCGAACATCAGGTACTTGCGGTCGGTGCGGTTGTAGCCGAGTCCGCGCAGCGCGTCGATGGTCGCCGCGAACGAGCGCAGCGAACCGTCGGGCAGCTGCACCTCGGCCACGTCGGCCCGGCAGTCCGGCGTCGTCACGTAGCGGATGTGCCGGGAGCCACCTGTCTCGCCCGCGCTCGCGTCATAGATCGCGTCCACCCCGGCGGCCCAGGTGCGGAACGAGTTGAGGAACTTCGGGTACCGGCTCGCGGTCGCCGACTCGTGCAGGTAGAGCAGCTGCACCCGCTTTCCGGTGCGGCCGTCGCCGGCGCAGGCCACGTCGTCCGGGCCGAGGATGAAGTCGGCCTGACCGGGAGCAGCGTCCGGCACCAGCGCCGGGGCGTCCGCGGTGATCGCGCTGCCGCCCTCGTCGCGGGCGATCTCGGCGTCGCCGGGCACCCGGCCGCTCTCCCGCTTGACCGTGGTGAACTCGTCACTGCCCGCGGTCACCGGGGCGACGCCGCGGCGGACCGAGAGGCCGTCCGGCGCCGGGTCGGGCCCGTGCGTGCAGGTCTCGTCGTAGACCAGGTAGGCCCCGGCGCAGACCGAGCCGGACGACGCCAGGCGCAGTCCGCTGTAGACCAGTCCCTGCTCGGGGGCGTCCTTGGGCAGAGCGGTCAGGGCGTAGTCGTCGTCGGCCGGTCCGGAGCTGATCACGGACGGGCCGACCACGCCGCCGACCCCGAGCAGGGCCAGGCCGAGGGCTACCGGAAGCATCCGGAAAGTAGCGGAGCGTGTCTGCGGAGGTTTTGGAGGGCTGGCCGCGCGGCGCCGTCCAGGTGGCGGCGACCCGCGGAACGTCGGCCGGCGATGCGCGGACACGGCGTCTCCTCGTCGAGCTGTGTTGCGGTGGGAGGGGTCCATGGGGTGACCGCCTCCCACCGCACGGTGGCTTCGCGGTTCGCGGCGATGGGGACGCGCTGCGGGTTGCGATCCGGGAAGCCGGATGGGATCTGAGGGAACAGTGCCAGCCCTGCGCGTCCAGGGGAATGTTCCTAAGAAACTTATAAGCCAGCGCTGTGTCGTTCGGGGGATACGGCGGCTCATTCCCGTCCTCGTTGCCAGCGTCGTCGTTCAGGGTCGCGGTCCTTCGCCGGCCGCCCACGGCCGACGAGCCCGAACCGGCTCGGTTGTTTCGGGGTGGCGTCGGCGTCCGCCAGCAGCATCACGATGCTCGCCCCGCCCATAGCGGCCCGGTCGATGCTGACCGAGCCGCCGGTGGCCTGCGCCACCCGCCGGGCGATGTCCAGGCCCAGGCCGGTCGAGCCCTGCTGGCTCTGACCGCGCCGCAGCGCCCGCTCGGGATCTCCGATGCCCGGGCCCGCGTCGTCGATACGCAGCGCCACCCAGCCGTCCCGCCGGGAGAGCGCCACCTCGAAGGCCGCCCCCTGCGGGGTGTAGCGGAACACGTTGCCCAGCACCGCGTCGAGCGCGGCGGCCAGCTCGGCGCGGGCGACCGGCACCGGAACGCGCACGTGCGCCCCGACCACCCGGTACTGCCGCTCCTGGTCGGAGGCGAGCGCCGACCAGAACATCATGCGTTCCCGGACCACCTCGCTGGCGTCGCAGAGCCCGTCCTCCGGCTCGGCGGCGACCCGGTCCGCGACGGCCTGCCGGGTGGTGTTGATCAGGTTGTTGACCTCGTCCTCCAGGGTGGTGATCGCGGTCCGGATGCGCCGGATCCCGCGTCGCCGGTCCACCTCGTCGGCGGTGAGGTCGATGATCTGGGTGTCGTCCGGGTCGAGCGCCTCGGCGTCCAGGCGCAGCGCTGTCAGCGGGGTGCGCAGCCGGTGCGACAGGTCGGCGACCAGCTCCCGCTCGTCGGTCCGGGAGGTGACCAGCCGGTCGGCCATCCGGTTGAAGGCGTAACCCACCTCGGTCAGCTCACGAGGGCCCGAGGGGGAGATGCGGACCTCGAGGTCGCCGTCGCCGACCGCGAGCGCCGCGTCGACCAGGTTGCGGGCCGAGTCCACGGTGCCCCGGGCCAGCCGGTCCACGACCACGACAGCGCCACCGACCAGCACCACGGCGAGGCCGAGCAGCAGCCACCAGTCGCGGGCGGTGTTGCGGTCCAGCACCGAGTCCGGCACGAACGCCTCGACCACCAGGGTGCGGTCGCCGACCTTGACCGTCCGCAGGTGGACCACACCGCCGTCGACGTCCTCGACGGTCGGCTCCGGCTCGACCGCGGCCCGGTCGATCAGGGCGGCGTCGGCCCGGCCGCCGGAGGAGGCGGCCAGCCCGGGGGTGTGCACCACCGGGACACCGCCGGCCTGCGTGATCGCGGCGGCGACGCCCTTCTCGCCGGCCCCGGACACGAGGGCGCCGGCGACCGTGGCGGTGCGTTCGGCGGCCTCGGCCACGGCGGCGTCACGGTGGTCGTCACGCAGGCTCCAGCCGAGCGGGACGAGGAAGACCAGCGCGGCGACGGCGGTGGTGGCGGCCGTGGTGTACGCCAGCCGCAACCTCAGTCCGGCGCCACCAACCGGAATCCGACCCCCCGCACGGTGCGCAGGTAGCGGGGCTTCGCCGCGGACTCGCCCAGTTTCCGGCGAAGCCAGTACAAATGCACGTCGATGGTCTGGTCCTCGCCGACCGATGGCTGTCGCCATACCTCCTCCAACAGCTCACGACGGGAAACCACTCGGCCCGGGCGGGCGGCGAGGTAGGCCAGCAGGTCGAACTCCTTGCGGGTCAGCGCCAGTGGCTGATCACCGAGGGTGGCGCTGCGCTCGCCGACGTCCACCCGTAGCTCGCCCACCTCGTGGACGGCCGGTTGCGCGGCCCGGCTGGCCCGGCCCACGCGGCGCAGCACGGTGGCTATCCGGGCGTCCAGATGGGCACCGGTGAACGGCTTGACCATGTAGTCGTCGGCACCGGCCCGAAGCAGCCGCACGACCGTCTGCTCGTCGTCGCGCGCGGTGGCGATGATGATCGGCACATCGGTGATGCCGCGCAGCATACGCAGGGCGTCCGACCCGTCCAGGTCGGGCAGCCCGAGGTCGAGGACGACCAGGTCGGGCGTCTCCGCGGCGACCCGCCGCAGAGCTTCCAGGGCGGTGCCGACGGCGTGCACGGCGTGCCCCCGGTCGGCCAGCGACCGGAGCATGGCACCGCGCACGACATGATCGTCTTCGACGAGCAACACCGTGGCCATGCGAAGACCGTAGCGTCCCCGGCGGGGAGAACCTAAAGGGTGATCGAACGAGAGTCTTTAATGACACTCAGTGATGGAATACGATCCGAGTTACCGATGTCATTCACCCTCTTTCCCGGTACGCGCCTGGCCCTCGCCCGCGACAGCCTCGCCGGCCTCAGTGTCGGCGACGCACTCGGCGCCCAGTACTTCGTGCCCGGTAACAAACCCTCCGACCTTCTCGACGCCCGTGTCCCCGCCGCTCCGTGGGAGTGGACCGATGACACCGAACAGGCCTGCGCCCTGGTGGCCGTCCTGAACGAGGGCGACTTCGACCGCGACGCCTTCGCCGAGCTGCTGGCCCGGCAGTTCGAGCCCTACCGCGGCTACGGTCCCGGAGCGGTCGTCATGCTCCGCGAGATCCGGGAGGGGCTGCCCTGGCCGATCGCCGCGGCCGCCGCGTTCAACGGGCAGGGCTCCTGCGGCAACGGAGCGGCGATGCGGGCCGCCCCGCTGGGCGCCTGGCATGCGGATTCGCTGGCGCGTGCGGCTACCCAGGGCGTACGCGCGGCCGAGGTGACCCACGCACATCCGGAGGGCATCGCCGGCGGGGTGGCGGTGACCGTGGCCGCCGCGGTGGCGGCCGCCGCACGGCTGAACGGGCACCGGCCCGATCGGGGGCAGTTGCTGCGCGCGACGGCCGGGCACACGCCGGCCGGTGTCGTGCGGGACGGGCTGAAGGAGGCCGCGGCCCTGACCGGCGGGGTGGCCGAGGCGGCCGCCCGGCTCGGCAACGGTGGCCAGGCGACCGCGCAGGACACCGTTGCGTTCGCGCTCTGGGTGGCCGACCGTTATCTCGGCGACTTCCCGGCGGCCGTGGCGGCGTGCGTCGTGGCCGGCGGCGACGTCGACACCACCGCGGCGATCGCCGGGGGAGTCGTGGCGGCGTACACCGGGATCGACGGGATCCCACCGGCCTGGCTCGCCGCCCGGGAGCCGCTTCCGGCGTGGCTGGCCGCCGCGAGCGGAGAGTAATCCGCAGGCGGATAGCATCAGGGCGACTCATCACCGTCTGAATGTCACCGTCTGAATGGAGATCACCGTGTCTGCACCCCGTACACCCGTCGTGGCCGACCCACTAGTCGTCCCGGCCGGGACTACGGCGGCCGACGCGGTGGCCGCCGCCGGGCTCCCGGCACACGGGCCGAAGGCCGTCGTCGTGGTCCGCGAGGCCGACGGCCGGCTGCGCGACCTGAACTGGTCGCCCGCCGCCGACACCGAGGTGACCCCGGTCGCCATCGACACCCCGGACGGCCTCGACGTGCTGCGCCACTCGACCGCGCACGTGCTGGCGCAGGCCGTGCAGGACGTGTTCCCGGAGGCGAAGCTCGGCATCGGCCCGCCGATCCGGGACGGGTTCTACTACGACTTCGATGTCGAGAAGCCGTTCCAGCCCGAGGACCTGACGAAGCTCGAGAAGCGGATGCAGGAGATCATCAAGGCCGGTCAGACCTTCAACCGCCGGGAGTACGGCACTCTCGACGAGGCCAAGGCCGAGCTGAAGAGCGAGCCGTTCAAGCTCGAACTGGTCGACATCAAGGGCGACGTGGACGAGGAGGCCGCGGCGGTCGGCGCCGGCGAGCTGACCCACTACGACAACCTGGACAAGGACGGGAACCGGGTCTGGGGCGACCTGTGCCGCGGCCCGCACCTGCCGTCGACCCGGCTCATCCCGGCGTTCAAGCTGATGCGCTCGGCCGCCGCCTACTGGCGCGGCTCGGAGAAGAACCCGCAGCTGCAGCGCGTCTACGGCACCGCGTGGCCGTCACGGGACGAGCTCAAGGCGTACCTCAACCGTCTCGCCGAGGCCGAGCGCCGGGACCACCGCAAGCTCGGCACCGAGCTGGACCTCTTCTCCTTCCCCGACGAGATCGGGTCGGGTCTCGTGGTCTTCCACCCCAAGGGCGGTGTGATCAAGCGCGAGATGGAGGACTACGTCCGGGCCCGTCACATCGAAGAGGGCTTCCAGTACGTCGGTTCGCCGCACATCACCAAGGAGGGCCTGTTCCACACCTCGGGTCACCTGCCGTACTACAAGGACACGATGTTCCCCCCGATGGAGCTGGAGGGGGCGAACTACTACCTCAAGGCGATGAACTGCCCGATGCACAACCTGATCTTCAGGTCGCGCGGGCGGTCCTACCGTGAGCTGCCGATGCGCCTGTTCGAGTTCGGCACGGTGTACCGCTACGAGAAGTCCGGTGTGGTGCACGGCCTGACCCGGGTGCGGGGCCTGACCCAGGACGACTCGCACTCCTACGTCACTGCCGAGCAGGCGCCGGACGAGATCAAGCACCTGCTGAACTTCGTCCGCTCGCTGCTCGACGACTTCGGCCTGGACGACTACTACCTCGAGCTGTCGACGCGTGACCCCGACAGCTCGAAGTTCATCGGCACCGACGAGCAGTGGGAGAAGGCGACCAAGGTTCTCGAGGACGTGGCCACCGAGTCTGGTCTCGAGCTGGTCCTCGATCCGGGTGGCGCGGCGTTCTACGGCCCGAAGATCAGTGTCCAGGCGAAGGACGCGATCGGGCGTACGTGGCAGATGTCGACCATCCAGTACGACTTCAATCAGCCGGCCGGCTTCGGTCTGGAGTACCAGGCCGCCGACGGATCCCGCCAGGAGCCGGTGATGATCCACTCGGCGAAGTTCGGCTCGATCGAGCGGTTCTTCGGCGTGCTGGTCGAGCACTACGCGGGCGCGTTCCCGGCCTGGCTCGCGCCGGTGCAGGTGGTCGGCATCCCGATCCGTGACGACCACGCCGACTACCTGGCCGAGTTCGTCGCGAAGCTCAAGAAGGAGGGCATCCGCGCCGAGGTCGACTACTCGACCGAGCGGATGCAGAAGAAGATCCGGACCGCGCAGCAGCAGAAGATCCCGTTCATGGCGATCGCCGGTGACGACGACGTCAACGGAGGCACCGTGTCGTTCCGCTACCGGGACGGCTCGCAGCGCAACGGCGTCTCGATCGACGAGGCCGTCGCCCACGTCGTCGAGGTGGTGCGCTCCCGTACCAACGTCGGGCCCTCGGCTGTTTGATCTTTGAGGTGGCCGGTTTCCCGCCATGGGGAACCGGCCACCTGCGCATAGGATGCGATCGTGAGCGAGCGGGCGGGCACGGGTGATCCGGACGGGCTGGAGCGGCTCTGGACGCCGTACCGATTGGCCTACGTCTCCGGCGTGGACCGGCCCGAGGGCGGTTACGAGAAACCGGCGGGCTGCCCGTTCTGCCTGGCCCCCGGACGGCCCGAGGCCGAGTCCCTGGTCGTGGCCCGCGGTGAGCTGGTGTTCGCGCTGCTCAACCTCTATCCGTACAACCCCGGGCATTTGATGGTCTGCCCTTATCGGCACGTCGCCGACTACACCGACCTCACCGAGGACGAGACGGTCGAGGTGGCGGCGTTCACCCGGACCGCGATGCGGGTGATGCGCACGGTCAGCAGTCCGCACGGCTTCAACCTGGGCATGAACCAGGGGTCGGTGGCCGGTGCCGGCATCGCCGCCCATCTGCACCAGCACATCGTGCCGCGGTGGGGTGGCGACGCGAACTTCATGCCGGTGATCGGCCTGACGAAGGTGCTGCCGCAGTTACTCTTCGACACCCGTGACCTGCTGGCCAAGGCCTGGCCGGCCGCCTAGCGCGCGGATCCCGGCGACGATCTGCTCGGCCGACGGGGCGCTCGCCGGGTCGGTCAGCCACTGGGTGAGCACGCCGGACATCAGGGCCATCTGCACCGAGCCGAGCGAGGCGACGGTCTCCGGGTCGACCTGATCCTCCGGCAGCCCGGTCAGCATCGCGGCCATGCCGGACCGGCCGGCCGCCATCCCGCCGGCCATCTGCTCGCGCAGCGCGGGGTTGTGCTCGGCCTGCAGCATCGCCTCGATGCTGGCCAGCCAGAGCTGCCGATCGGTCTGGATCGACCGGATCACCCGGCGCCAGAACCGCAGCATCGGATCGTCACCGGCGTCGCCGTCGTCGGGCCCGGCCAGGGCGCGGCCCAGTGCGTCGCCCCACTCCTCGACGGCGCTCAGCATCGCGGCGGTCATCAGAGCCTCGGTCGAGCCGTAGTGGTAGCCGATCGAGCCCAGGTTGGTGCCGGACAGGGCCACCACGTCGCGGGCGGTGGTGCGTGCCCATCCCTTCTCCAGCAGCGCCTTTTTCGCGCCTCGCAGCAACTCCTCGCGGTGACCCATGGCCGCGATCCTAACTTCTATACAAACGTATAAGACGTTTGTATAGTAACGGCATGACGAACTCACGGGTGTTGATCTCAGGTGCCGGCATCGGCGGTCCGGCTCTCGCGTTCTGGCTGGTCCGGCGGGGCTACGAGGTGACCGTCGTGGAACGCGCCGACGGGCTGCGCGAGGCGGGCTACAAGGTGGACGTGCGCGGCTCGGCGACCGAGGTGCTGCGCAAGATGGGGCTGCTCGCCGCCTGCCAGGTCGCCGACACCGGCATGCGGCGGGTCACCTACGTCAAGCGCGACGGCGGCCCGATCGCCACCCTCCCCGCCGACCTGCTCATGGGCCGCCGCGGCGACGACCTGGAAATCATGCGGTGGGATCTGAGCCGGATCCTGCACGACGCCACCGCCGGTGCGGTGGAGTACGTGTTCGGTGACGCCATCGCGACCCTGGCCGACGGGCCGGACGGCGTGGACGTGACCTTCGAGAACGGCGCACCCCGGCGCTTCGACTACGTGGTCGGTGCCGACGGCCTGCACTCGGCGACCCGGCGCAAGGTGATGGGCGAGGTGCCGCTGAGCCACCTCGGCGCCTACATCTCCATCTACACCGTGCCCAACCTGCTCGGCATCGAGCGCGAGGAGATCATGTACAACCGGCCCGGCCGGCTGGTCTTCGCCTACGCCATGGAGCGGGACCAGCCCGCCAAGGTCGGCCTCACCTTCGCCGCACCGCGGCTCGACTACGACCGGCGCGACGTCGGCGGGCAGAAGGCACTGGTCCGGGCCGCGTTCGCCGGTCAGGGGTGGCGGGTCGGCGACTTCCTGGCGGCGATGGACGACGCGCCCGACTTCTACTTCGACTCGCTCAGCCAGGTCGAGCTGCGGTCATGGTCGGCCGGCCGGGTGGCGTTGCTCGGTGACGCCGCCTACTGCCCGTCACCCGCTTCCGGGCAGGGCACCAGTCTCGCGCTGGTCGGGGCGTACGTGCTCGGCAGGCACCTCGGCACGCCGGACGGGTTCGCCGCCTACGAGCGGGAGATGCGGCCGTACGCGGAGAAGAATCTCGCCTTCGGCCGCAAGATGGCCAAGGACATGGTGCCCGGTGGCCGCCTGAGCATCGCCTTCCGCAACTACGGCATGCGGACCCTGAAATACCACCCGCGCAAGGAGCAGATGATCGACAGGATTCTCGCGCCGATGCACGAGGCGGCCAACGCCATCGCGATCTAACGAGAGGTGGCGTGGTCCTTGCGGACGGCCTCGGCGAGGTGCGGGGGCATCGGTTCGTGCCGGACGTATTTCCGGGTGAACGTGCCGGTGCCCGACGTGAGGGCGCGCAGCTCCACTACGTACCGCACCAGCTCCGTCGCCGGAACCTCGGCCCGCACCAGGCTGGCCTCGCCCACACTGCCGGACTCGCTGCCCATCGGGCGGCCGCGGCGGCCGGAGAGGTCGCTCATCACCGCACCCACGTACTGATCCGGAACCCGGACCTCGATCTCGTCGACCGGTTCCAGCAGAGTGATCGCGCCCTGCTCGGCGGCGGCCCGCAGCGCCAGGGCGCCGGCGGTCTGGAACGCCGCGTCCGACGAGTCGACGCTGTGCGCCTTGCCGTCGTAGAGCGTCACCTTCAGGTCCACCACCGGATAGCCGGCCGCGATGCCCTTCTCCAGCTGCGCCCGCACACCCTTCTCCACCGACGGGATGTAGTTGTGCGGCACCGCACCGCCGACCACCTTGTCGACGAAGACGAAGCCCTCACCGCGCGGCAGCGGCTCCACCTCGATGTCGCACACCGCGTACTGGCCGTGGCCGCCGGACTGCTTCACGTGCCGGCCGTGACCTTTGGCACCGCTGCCGAAGGTCTCCCGCAGCGACACCTTGACCGGCTCGGTGTCCAGCTCGACGCCACCGGAGCGGAGCCGCTCCAGCACCACGTCGGCGTGCGACTCGCCCATCGTCCAGAGAACCAGCTGGTGGGTCTCCGGGTTGCGCTCCAGGCGCAGTGTCGGGTCACCCGCCACGAGCCGGCCCAGGTTCTTGGCGAGGGCGTCCTCGTCGGAGCGGGTCTTGGCCACCACGGCGATCGGCAGCAGCGGCTCCGGCATCGTCCACGGCGTCATGAGCAGCGGATTGTCCTTGCTCGACAGGGTGTCGCCGGTCTCCGCGCTGCCGGACTTCGTGATCGCGCAGATGTCACCGGCGATCGCCTGAGGGATCTCGCGCAGCTGCGCGCCGAGCGGGCTGTAGACGTGCGCCACGCGCTCGTCGGCGTCGTGGTCGGGGTGGCCGCGCTCGGCCATGCCGTGCCCGGAGACGTGCAGCGTCTGGTCGGGGCGCAGGGTGCCGGAGAAGACCCGGACCAGCGACACCCGGCCGACGTGCCGGTCGATCGTGGTGCGGACCACCTCGGCGACCAGCGGGCCGTCGGGGTCGCAGACGATCGGCGAGCGGGGCGAGCCGTCCACCCCGGTGACCACCGGCAGATCGTGCTCCAGCGGCGACGGGAAGCCGCTGGTCAGCAGGTCGAGCAGAGCGTCCAGGCCGACGCCCGTGTGCGCGCAGACAGGCACGACGGGGTAGAAATTGCCCCGCGCGACGGCCTTCTCCAGGTCCGGGATCAGCGCCTCGGTGCTGATCAGCTCACCGCCGATGTAGCGGTCCATCAGGGTCTCGTCCTCGCTCTCGGCGATGATCCCCTCGATGAGCGTGTTCCGGTCGTCGGCGATCGGGTTCAGGTGCTCCGGCTCGGCCTCCCGGGCGACCGGCGGGTAGCCCTCCGAGTAGTCCAGCACGCGGAGCGTGACCAGGCCGAGCAGCCCGGCCGTCGACTGCCCGTCGTCGCCCAGCATCGGCTGGAAGACCGGCAGCACGTTGTCGCCGAACGCCTCCTGGCAGTCCTGCAGCGCCTGGTCGTACTCGGCGCGCGGGTGGTCGAGCCGGGTGATCGCGACGGCACGCGGCATGCCGACCGCGGCGCACTCCTCCCAGAGCGCGACCGTGGATTCGTCCACCCCGTCGACCGAGGAGACCACGAACAGGGCCGCGTCCGCGGCGCGCAGACCGGCCCGCAGCTCACCGACGAAGTCGGCGAAGCCCGGGGTGTCCAGCAGGTTGATCTTCACGTCGTCGTGCACCAGTGGCGCGCAGGCCAGCGCCACCGAGCGCTGCTGCCGTACCGCCGCAGGGTCATGGTCGGTCACCGTGGTGCCGTCCGCCACACCGCCCGCGCGCGGGATCGTGCCCGTGGCGGCGAGCAGCGCCTCCACCAGGGTCGTCTTCCCCGAGCCGGAATGGCCTACCAGCACCACGTTGCGAACTCTGCCGGGCTCGGTCACCACCGGCGCACCCGCGCCGGCAAGCCCTTTCTCCGAAGTCTTCTGCGCCATGCCGAGCGCTCCCGTCGTTTCCAGTTCGTTACGCCGCTGTTCTTCGAATCCCACACCCGGCGCGGTGGGGGCCGCAAGGACCTTCAGCCTTCGAAAGGTGCCGGATGGTGACGATACGGCCAAGCCGGGGGTCGGGCCGTACCGCCGCTGGTCGCGCGCCGTTATGGTGGGACGGCCATGGCAAAGATCGTTCAAACAACGGCCCGTGCCGTCGTCTCGTACGGCGTCAACCCGCTCGCGCGTTTCCTGCTCCGGATCGGCGTGTCGCCCAACGCGGTCACCGTCGCCGGCACCGTCGGTGTGCTGATCGGCTCGTACTTCGGTGCGCAAGGCCACCTCTTCTGGGGCACCGTGATCGTAACCGCCTGTGCGCTCACCGACGTGCTCGACGGCACAATGGCCCGGATCAAGGGCACCACCGGCAAGTTCGGCGCGCTCCTCGACTCCTCCATGGACCGGATCGCCGACGGCGCCGTGTTCGGGGCCGTCGTCTACTACCTGGCAGGAGAGGGCAACCCGTACAACGGGGTGATCGCGGCCCTGATCAGCCTCGTCTTCGGCCAGGTCGTGTCATATGTCAAGGCACGCGCCGAGAGCCTCGGCCTGAACGCCGACGTCGGTATCGCCGAGCGCCTGGAGCGGCTGCTCATCGTCGGTGCCGGCGGCCTGCTCGGCGCCGCTGGACAGGACTGGGGCCTGCCCGCGGCGCTGTGGGTGCTCGCCGCCCTCGCCGTGATCACCGCGTTCCAGCGGCTCATCCACGCCGCCCGGACCGAGCCGAAGGTACCCACCGAGTGAAGGACCGACTGATCGATCTCGGCTACTCGGCCGGGTGGGGGATCGTCCGGGCGCTGCCACTGCCGATCGCGAAGCGACTGTTCCGGGCCGCGGCCGACCGGGCCTACAAGGGCAACGGGCCGGCCACCCAGCGACTGCGCCGCAACCTGCGCCAGGTCGTCGGCGACGACATGCCCGACACGCTGGTGCGGGACGGGCTCCGGTCGTACGCCCGATATTGGATGGAAGCCTTCCGCCTGCCGTCACAGAGCCGTGCCGACTTCCTCGACGGGTTCTTCATGGTCCCGGAGAGTTACCAGAAGCTGAAGAAGGGCGCCGCCGACGGCAGGGGCGTGATCCTGGCGCTGCCGCACGTGGCGAACTGGGACGTCGCCGGCGCCTGGGTCGTCTCGCACGACTGGCCGCTCATCACGGTGGCCGAACGGCTCAAGCCCGAGTCGCTGTTCGAGCGCTTCCTGGAGTACCGCGAGAAGCTCGGCATGAAGGTGCTCCCGCTCACCGGCGGGCAGCGACCACCGCTCGACGAGCTCGCCGAACACCTCGAGAAGGGCTGGGTCGTCGCGCTCCTCGGCGACCGTGACCTGTCCCGGAGCGGCGTCGAGGTGGAGTTCTTCGGCGGGCGCACCCGGATGCCCGCGGGTCCCGCGATCCTCGCCATCCGCACCGGCTCCCCGCTCTACGCCGTCGACCTGTGGTTCGACGAGAAGCGCACCATGTCCCGGATGCGCGAGGTCGTGCCACCCGCCGAGGGCCCGCTCGACGAGCGGGTCAAGAAGACGACGCAGCTGCTCGCCGACGCCTACGCGGCCGGTATCGCCGACCACCCGCAGGACTGGCACATGCTCCAGAAACTGTGGCTCTAGGAGGATCGGTGCGGATCGGGATCGTCTCGCCCTACTCCTTCGACGTCCCGGGCGGTGTGCAGAACCACATCATGGACCTGGCCGAGGCGCTGCTCGAGCTCGGTCACGAGGTCAGCGTCCTGGCGCCCGCCGACGACGACGCCGAACTGCCTGCCTACGTCGTCTCGGCCGGGCGTGCGGTGCCACTGCCTTACAACGGCTCGGTCGCCCGGATCTCGTTCGGTCCCCTCTCCACCGCCCGGGTCCGACGCTGGCTCAAACAGGGCGAGTTCGACGTGCTCCACGTGCACGAGCCGCTCTCGCCGAGCCTGTCCTTCCTGGCCGTGCTCTCGGCCCGCGGCCCGGTCGTCGCCACCTTCCACACCGCGATGACCCGCTCCCGGGCGCTGTCCGGTCTGCAGAACTTCCTCCAGCCCGCGCTCGAGAAGATCACCGCGCGGATCGCGGTCAGCGAACTGGCCCGCAAGGTGCAGGTCGAACACCTCGGCGGCGGCGCGGTCGAGATCCCCAACGGCGTCGCGGTGCGCAAGTTCGCCTCGGCGCAGCCATTGCCGGGATGGCCCGGCGAGGGCGGGGCGCTCGGTTTCCTCGGCCGTTTCACCGAGCCTCGCAAGGGCTTTCCTCTGCTGCGTACGGCCTTCGTGTCGCTCGCCCGGCAACGGCCCGGCCTGCGCCTGCTCGTGGCCGGACCCGGCGACCGCGCCGACCTCTACGACGACATTCCGGCCGATCTGCACGACCGGGTCGAGTTCCTGGGCCTCGTCTCCGAGCCCGACAAGGCACGGATGCTGCGCAGCGTCGACGTCTACGTGGCCCCGAACACCGGCGGCGAGAGCTTCGGCATGATCCTCACCGAGGCGATGGCGGCCGGCGCCACGATCGCCGCCAGCGACCTGGACGCGTTCCGCCGGGTCCTCGACGGCGGCCGCGCCGGAGCCCTCTTCCCCAATGGTGACCAGGCATCTCTCGCCCGCTTGCTCGGCGAGCTGCTGGATGATCCACGCCGGCGGGCCGACCTGGCATCGTGCGCCCGGCTCGCGGTCGGAGCGTTCGACTGGCCGAGTGTGGCCAACCGGGTGCTCGAGGTCTACGCGACCGCCATCGAGGCCACCGATGGGAGAGTTTTCGACGAGGAGTGGTCCTGACCACTGGTGCCGCAAAGTACGGGCACTACGATGCCCGGCATGTGGTGGGTGGTGGGAGTCGTCGTGCTGGCCGCGATCTTCTCGGCGTACCTCGGCTGGACCGCCCAGCGGGTGGAGCGCCTGCACACTCGGGCCCGGTCGGCCGAGCGTGCTCTGGACGCGCATCTGCTGCGCCGTGCCGCGGCCGCCGCGGTCGTCGCCGAGCAGGCCGAGGTGGTCGAGCTGTACGCCGCCGCCCGCCTCGCGCTCGACGCCGACCCGGGCGAACGCGAGTCCGCCGAGAACGACCTGACCCGGCAGCTGCGGGCGGTCGTGCTCGACCCCACCGACCCGGCGGTGCGCACGCTGATCGCCACCAGCCGGCGGGTCGTCCTGGCCCGGCAGGTCCACACCGATCTGGTACGCGACGCGCTGAGCGCCCGGCGCCGGGTCTTCGTCCGGCTGCTGCGGCTGGCCCGGCGGTACCCGCGTCCGTCGTACTTCGACATCGTCGAGCCGGCCCTCCCGGATCTGCCACCACCTGTCCCGGTTCCGGCCGCCCCGCCCGAGGACGTCCTTCCCGCCCAGGCCCTCTGAAACGCCGAAGGGCCCCGCGCGGTGCGGAGCCCTTCGGCGCGGGAAGGCGTTACCAGCCGCGCTCGGAGAGACGGTGGGGGACCGGCTCGTCCTCGACGTTGATGCCCACCATGGCCTCGCCGAGACCGCGGGAGACCTTGGCGATCACGTCCGGGTCGTCGTGGAAGGTGGTGGCCTTGACGATCGCGGCGGCGCGCTGGGCCGGGTTGCCGGACTTGAAGATGCCGGAGCCGACGAAGACGCCCTCGGCGCCGAGCTGCATCATCATGGCGGCGTCGGCGGGGGTGGCGATACCGCCGGCGGTGAACAGCACCACCGGGAGCTTGCCGGCCTCGGCGACTTCCTTGACCAGCTCGTACGGCGCCTGCAGCTCCTTGGCCGCGACGTAGAGCTCGTCCTCCGGCAGTGTCTGCAGGCGGCGGATCTCGGCGCGGATCCTCCGCATGTGGGTGGTGGCGTTGGAGACGTCGCCGGTGCCGGCCTCGCCCTTGGAGCGGATCATGGCCGCGCCCTCGGTGATGCGGCGCAGCGCCTCGCCCAGGTTGGTGGCGCCGCAGACGAACGGCACGGTGAACCGCCACTTGTCGATGTGGTTGGCGAAGTCGGCGGGGGACAGCACCTCGGACTCGTCGACGTAGTCGACGCCGAGCGACTGCAGCACCTGGGCCTCGACGAAGTGGCCGATCCGGGCCTTGGCCATCACCGGGATCGACACCGTGTTGATGATGTTCTCGATCATGTCGGGGTCGGACATCCGGGAGATGCCGCCCTGCGCGCGGATGTCGGCGGGCACACGCTCCAGGGCCATGACCGCGACGGCGCCCGAGTCTTCGGCGATCTTGGCCTGCTCGGCGTTGACCACGTCCATGATCACGCCGCCCTTGAGCATCTCCGCCATGCCGCGTTTGACGCGGGCGGTTCCGATGGCGGGCTGGTTCTCAGACATGTGGGTTCGGCTCCTAGTGCGGGATCGGCTGACGGAACGGACTCTACGAAGCCGAGCCGCCTGTTCCGATAGCCAATCGGGCGGCCGGTGGCCTGCTTTATATGGTGTGCCGGTGAACATCGGAGTGCTGGCCCTTCAGGGCGACGTGCGTGAACATCTGTCCGCGCTGGCCGAGTCGGACGTGCTGGCCCGGCCGATCCGCCGTCCGGAGGAGCTCGCCGACGTCGACGGTCTGGTGATCCCCGGCGGCGAGTCGACCGCCATCAGCAACCTCGCGGTCTCCTTCGGGCTCCTCGATCCGATCCGTAAGCGGATCGCCGACGGCATGCCGGTGTACGGCTCCTGCGCCGGCATGATCATGCTGGCCGCGAAGGTGCTGGACGGACGTCCGGACCAGGAGTCCTTCCAGGGCATCGAGATGACGGTACGACGCAACGCGTTCGGCCGGCAGGTCGACTCGTTCGAGGCGTCGGTGGAGATCGAGGACATCGAGGGCGGCCCGTTCCACGCCGTCTTCATCCGCGCCCCGTGGGTCGAGGAGACAGGCCGCGACGTGCGGGTGCTGGGGCGCGTGGCTGACGGGGCCGCCGCCGGTAGGATTGTGGCCGTTCGGCAGGGGAACCTGCTCGCCACGGCTTTCCACCCGGAGCTCACCGGCGACCTTCGTGTCCATCGGTACTTCGTCGAGATGGTCCGCCAGGCCCTTTGATCACAGCGGAGGTTACGCATGTCCGGCCACTCCAAGTGGGCGACGACCAAGCACAAGAAGGCCGTCATCGACGCCAAGCGCGGCAAGATGTTCGCCAAGCTGATCAAGAACATCGAGGTTGCGGCCCGGACCGGCGGTGGTGACCCGTCGGGTAACCCCACGCTCTACGACGCCATCCAGAAGGCGAAGAAGTCGTCGGTCCCCAACGACAACATCGACCGCGCGGTCAAGCGGGGCTCCGGCCTGGAGGCGGGCGGCGCCGACTGGCAGACGATCATGTATGAGGGCTACGGCCCGAACGGTGTGGCGATCCTGATCGAGTGCCTCACGGACAACCGCAACCGGGCGGCCACCGAGGTGCGCACCCGGCTGACCCGTAACAACGGCACGTTCGCCGACGCGGGCTCGGTCTCCTACCTGTTCAACCGCAAGGGCGTCGTGATCGTCCCGAAGGCCTCGCTCTCCGAGGACGACGTGATGCTCGCCGTCCTCGACGCCGGCGCCGAGGAGATCAACGACCTGGGCGACGCGTTCGAGGTGGTCAGCGAGCCGACCGACCTGATCGCGGTGCGGACGGCGCTGCAGAACGCCGGCATCGACTACGACTCGGCCGAGTCCTCGCTGGTCCCGACGATGAGCGTCGAGGTGGACGAGGACGCGGCCCGCAAGGTGCTCAAGCTCGTCGACGCCCTGGAGGACTGCGACGACGTGCAGAACATCTACTCGAACGCCGATATCTCGGACGAGGTAATGGCTGCTATTGACGAGTGACATGATGTCAAGGTTCTAGTGGGGTGAGGGGGTGACCGTGATGACCGAGCCAGGTCTGCGTCTGCCCCCGATCGAGGACATCGATGTCGAAGATCTCGCTGCACTGCCCCGTGGCTACCGTTACGAACTGCACCGGGGGAACCTCGTCGTCATGACGCCGACAAGCTTCTGGCACAAAGCGCGTGGCCAGGCGTCTGATGTTCATCCTTTTCGCGGCCGGGCTCGATGTGCTCCAGGACTGTGGAGTGAAGGGAGTCCGGCCGCGGGATCTTCGCCTTCCGGATCTCGGAGTGCTTGTTCAGCCCTCCCCCGGGGAGCCGGCCAGCTATTCGTACCTGCCGCCGTCTGCCTATGCCATGGTCATCGAGATCGTCTCGAAGAACTCTCCGAACGGTGAGTTCTTGGAGAAGAAGCTCTGGTATGCCGAGCACGGCATCCCGGAGTACTGGATCGTCGAGGAGACCCCGGACCGTTCCGACGAGGACGGCGTGATCACGATCCTGCGGCTGGACGAGAGCAGCGACAAACCCGACTACCTGGAGGTCCGGTCGCTGCTGGTCTCCGAGCTGGAAACCGAGTACCGCTCCTAGACGGGGTCGGCGGCCAACCAGGACATGTACTGGACCAGGGCGCCGACCACCAGGACGCAGAAGATCACGTAACGCAGCGTCCGGTGCAGCTGGCACCTCAGGTACGCGTGCACCCAGGCGATCTCCGCGTCGGCCAGCGCCTCCAGGTCGGCCCTGGCCGTACCCTCGATGACCGCGGCCTTGCGCAGCGCCAGGCTGCCACCCCGGCCGAAAAGCGGGACAGGCGGTTCCGGCGGCCGCATCACCCGGACCTCGACCTCGTAGATCTGATCCTCGCGCCACTGCCCGGTTCGCACGGCCAGGCGCTGCCGCATGTAACCGTCGGCACGCCGGAACAGGCGCAGCCGACGCCAGCGGCCGGCCAGATCGGTGAGCACGGCCAGATAGATCTCCTCCGAGATCGTGGCGTCGCCGACCAGACGGGCGGCCTCGGAGCGCAGCCAGGACGCATGCATGGTGACGAAGGCGACGTAGTCGCCCGGCGGCTCGTCGTCCATCGGCGGAATGAGGTGCATGTCCGACCTCCCGGCCCCCATCGTCGAGGCGTGTCGGTCGAGGCCGCAAGAGGTCCGCGTATTAGGGTGTCGAACACACGTACGCGAGGGGGAGGCAGTCTGTGCGGGTGCTCGGCATCGATCCGGGGCTGACGAGGTGCGGCGTCGGCGTCGTCGAGGGGATGCCGGGGCGTCCGGGCAAGCTGATCGGCTACACCGTGGTCCGCAGCGATCCCGACGAGGACATCTCCCAGCGTCTGCTGCATCTCGACCGCACACTGGCCGAGCTGGTCGCCGCCTATCAGCCCGAGAGCGTCGCCGTCGAGCGGGTGTTCTCGCAGCACAACGCACGGACGGTGATGGGCACGGCGCAGGCCAGCGGGGTCGCGATCCTGGCCGGGGCCCGGGCCGGGCTGCCGGTGCAGACCTACACCCCGAGCGAGGTGAAGGCGGCCGTCACCGGTTCCGGCACGGCCGACAAGGCGCAGGTCACCGCCATGGTCACCAGGTTGCTGAAACTGTCCGCGCCGCCCAAGCCGGCCGACGCGGCGGACGCCATCGCCATCGCCATCTGCCACATCTGGCGTGGCGGGACCCGTATGAAGATCGAAGCCGCAGCCCGCAGGAGCCTGAGATGATCGCCAGCGTGCGCGGTGTGGTCACCGCGATCCTCCACGACAGCGCCGTGGTCGAGGTGGGTGGTGTCGGCATGCGGGTGCTCTGCACGCCGAACACGCTCGCCGGGCTGCGCACCGGCGCCGAGGCACGGCTCGCGACCACGCTGATCGTCCGGGAGGACTCGCTCACCCTCTTCGGCTTCGCCGACGATGACGAGAAACAGCTCTTCGAGCTGCTCCTGACGGCCAACGGGGTCGGTCCACGCATCGCGCAGGCGGTGCTCGCGGTTCATCAACCCGATGTCGTACGCCGGGCGCTGTCCGGTGGTGACGTCGCGGTCCTGACCGCGGTGCCCGGCATCGGCAAGCGCGGCGCGGAGAAGATGATCGTCGAGCTCAAGGACAAGATCGGTCCCGTCGGGCTCGCCGGGAGCGGCTCGGCCGGCCTGCTGAACGGCGCCTGGCAGGAGCAGGTCCGGCAGGGCGTGCTCGCGCTCGGCTGGACGGCGACGCAGGCCGATCAGGCGGTGGCCGCGGTCGCCGAGACGATCGACGGTGAGACCCCGCCCGTGCCGGTGCTGCTGCGCCAGGCGATCCGTCTGCTGGGCAAGACCCGATGACCTCGCCGGAGAGTGACGGCCTCGTGTCGCCGGACGCCTACGACGAGGACCTGGACGCCGAGGCCAGCGTCCGCCCGCGCCGGCTCGCCGACTTCATCGCACAGCACCGGGTCCGCGACCAGCTGGAGTTGTTGCTGAAGGCATCGATGGGCCGGGGTACGCCACCCGACCACATCCTGCTGTCCGGCCCGCCCGGCCTGGGTAAGACCACCCTGGCCAACATCGTGGCGGCCGAGCTGGGCACCGGTATCCGGACCACCAGCGGCCCGGTGATCGAGCGCTCCGGCGACCTGGCCGCGATCCTGACCGGCCTGGGGCCGGGCGACGTGCTGTTCATCGACGAGATCCACCGGATCGCGAAACCCGCCGAGGAGCTGCTCTACAGCGCCATGGAGGACTTCCGGGTCGACGTGGTGGTCGGCAAGGGGCCGGGCGCGACCGCCATCCCGCTGGACGTGGAACCGTTCACGCTGGTCGGCGCGACCACCCGGGCCGGTCTGCTGTCCGGGCCGATGCGTGACCGGTTCGGTTTCGTCGCGCATCTCGACTTCTACTCGCACGAAGACCTGGACGCGCTGCTGCACCGGTCGGCGCGGATCCTCGGCGTGCAGATCACTCCGGAGGGCTCGGCGGAGATCGCCCGTCGCTCGCGGGGCACCCCGCGTATCGCCAACCGGCTGCTGCGCCGGGTGCGTGACTTCGCCGAGGTACGCGCGGACGGCGTGGTCACCGAGGCGGTGTCGAAGGCGGCACTGCAGGTCTACGACGTCGACGCACTCGGACTGGACCGGCTGGACCGGGCGGTGCTGCGCGCACTGATCGAGTCGTTCAAGGGCGGCCCGGTCGGTCTGTCCACCCTGGCCGTGGCCGTGGGGGAGCAGTCCGACACGGTCGAGGAGGTGTGCGAGCCGTTCCTGGTGCGGGCCGGTCTGCTGGCCCGGACCCCGCGGGGCCGGGTGGCCACCGAGGCCGGCTGGGCACACCTGGGGAAGACGCCGCCGGCGGATGGGCGATCCGGGGTGTTTCAGGGTGACCTGTTCGCCCGGGACACGTGATGAGGGCAACTTATCCCCCGTGATGTGAACGTGACGTGTGCCGCATTCGTTATCTCCAGGTTGACCTATTAGACTCGCCGCCGTTCCATCCGGATTCGCATATTGCCGCGGCGCCCGCCCACCCGTTGCGCCGGCGGCTGACGGAAGGCGTTTTTTTCGTGCGCGAGGCAAGTTATGCCCAGGCCGCCGGCGGCGGTGGTGATCTCTCGTTCTTCCTGATCATCGCCCTGTTCTTCGCCGTCTTCTACTTCTTCATGATCCGTCCGCAGCAGAAGCGGCGCCGTGAGGCACAGGACATGCAGAACACGCTCGGTCCGGGGGACCAGATCGTGACGATCGGCGGGCTGCACGGCACCGTCACCGGTGTCGCCGACGGCGAGGTTCTCCTGGAGATCTCGCCCGGCGTCGAGGTGCGTTTCGCGCGTCCGGCGATCGCCCGGGTCGTTCAGAAGTCCGGTGAGGTCATTCCCGAGCCCGACGTCGACGCGCCCGTCGCGGAGGCCGGCGAGCCGGAGAGCCCCGTCACCGAAACTCGTAAGCAGGACTGACCCGCATTTCCCGAACGCACCGGCCCGGGTTGAGTTAGGCGGGGCCGGTGCGTCAGCCCGCCGTTCGACAGTCGACGGCCGGTCACAGACTTCAGAGCGTCGCGCCGTGCGCGGCCGAACACAGGGAGACCAAAAGCCGTGGCACGACCACCACAGGGACAAATGCATCCTGGACGCCAACTCGGCGTGCTCGGTCTGGTCTTCGTCGTCCTCTATCTGTGCGTCTTCTTCGCCGCCGGTGCCAGCGGCGGCTGGAAGGAGCGCCTGGAGCCGAAGCTGGGCCTTGACCTCGTCGGTGGCACGCAGGCCACCTACATCGCCTCGCAGCAGGGTGGCCAGCCCACCCCGGAGGCCATGGAGCGGGCACGCGAGATCATCGAGAGCCGCGTCAACGCGCTCGGTGTCTCCGAGGCCGAGGTCGTCATCCAGGGCAACAACACCATCGTCGTCTCGCTCGCCGGTGAGGCCAAGGAGCAGCTGAAGAGCCTCGGGCAGGCCGCCAACATGCGGTTCCGCCTGCTCACCGCCGTGACCGGGGACGTGGCCGCGGCTGCGGTGAACCCGCCGAGCCCGGCGCCCAGCGCGTCGGCGAGCGGCAGCGCGGACCCGTCCGCCCCGGCGGTCGCCCCGTCGGCGGGCGCCAAGAGCGGCGCCCCGGCAGCCTCCTCGTCGCCGTCGACCGGCGGCCAGGGTGGCGGCGAGGCCGCTCCGGCCCCCAGCGTCACCCCGTCGGTGGCACCGTCCGCGGCCGCTCCGGCCGCGTCGGCCTCCGCCGCGGCTCCGGCGCCGGTCACCGCGGACATCAAGCAGCAGCGCGAGGCCGTCGCCAAGAAGGTCGGCGCCGAGGCCTGGGCCGCTGCCGAGAAGCTGACCGCGCCGGTCGACCTCTCCACCGACCCGAAGGCCGGCCTGCCGTTCAAGGCGTTTGCCGGCCTCTCCGGCGAGGAGGTGAACGCGCTCGACCCGAAGATGCAGTTCAACGTCCCGACGATCAGCTGCGACCAGCTGAACAAGCGTCCGGACGGCGCGATCGACGACATCAGCACCGAGGTGGTGGCCTGCTACAACGGCGCCAAGGTCGTGCTGGACAAGGCGGAGGTCGTCGGTGACGACATCAGCAGCGCCTCGCCGCAGATCGACCAGCAGAGCCGCTGGGTCGTCTCGCTCGACTTCGACAGCGAGGGCCAGAAGAAGTGGGCGGCGCTGACCCGTAAGGCGTTCGAGGCCGGCACCACCGAGCCCTGCTACATCGCGGCCAGCGCGTTCGGCCCGTCCTCCGACGGCCAGACGCACTGCGCGGTGGCCGTGGTCCTCGACAAGGAGGTCATCTCCGCGCCGCAGATCCAGGCCGTGCTCACCGGCCAGTCGCAGATCACCGGTGACTTCACCGCGGCGACCGCCAAGGAGCTCGCCGACCAGCTGAAGTTCGGCGCCATCCCGGTGACCTTCCAGGCCGGCCCGGCCCAGACCATCACCGCGACCGTCGGTGGCCAGCAGCTCGAAGCGGGTCTGCTCGCCGCCGCGATCGGCCTCGGCCTGGTGGCGATCTACTCGTTCTTCTACTACCGCCTGCTCGGCCTCGTGATCTTCCTGAGCCTGGGCCTCTCCGCCCTGCTCACCTTCGGCGCCCTGGTCTTCCTGGGCCGCTCGATCGGCTTCACCCTGACGCTGGCGGGCATCGTGGGCTTCATCGTCTCGCTCGGTGTGGCGGCGGACTCGTTCGTCATCTACTTCGAGCGCCTCAAGGACGAGATCCACGAGGGCCGCAGCCCGCGCAGCGCGGTGCCACGGGCCTGGCACCGGGCACGGCGCACGATCATCTCGGCGAACGCCATCACGATCATGTGTGCCGTGGTTCTCTACATCGTGTCGATCGGTCAGGTTCAGGGCCTCGCCTTCGCGCTCGGTCTCTCGACCGTGCTCGACCTGCTGGTGGTGTTCCTGTTCCGGCACCCGATCATGACGCTTCTCGCCAGTTCCCGGGCGTTCCTGTCGCCCAGGGTCAGCGGCCTCGGCCGCGTCCTGCGCCGCAGCCAGACCGAGGAGTCCGTCTCCTCGCGCGTGAAGGAGGCCTGACATGGCCGGATCCGGTTTCGCCAACCGCCTGTACCAGGGCGAGGCGAACATCAACATCGTGGGCCGCCGCAAGATGTGGTTCACCATCGCAGCCGTGCTCGTGCTGATCTCCATCGGCAGCTTCGCGATCAACCGGTTCCACCTCGGCATCGAGTTCGCCGGTGGTAGCGAGTTCACGGTGCCGGCGCAGGTCGCCGGGAAGACCCTCACCCAGGAGGAGGTCTTCGACGCGGTGAAGGCCGCGGTGCAGACCGTCGAGCCCGAGTCGCAGGTCAACTCGGCGCAGAAGGTCGGCGACGGCGCGGAGGCCAACTACAAGGTCCGCTCGGAGGCCCTGACCCCCGAGGACATGCTGAAGGCCAAGGCGGCCCTGGCCACCGACCTCGGCATGGACGAGGCACAGATCAGCGACCAGCAGGTCTCGTCGGCCTGGGGCGGCGCCGTCATCAACAAGGCGCTGCTCGGCCTGGCAATCTTCCTGGTACTGGTCACGGCGTACCTGGTCGTCATGTTCGAGTGGCGGATGGCGGTGGCGGCGCTCCTGTCGCTGCTGCTCGACCTGATCCTGACGGCCGGCGTCTACTCGCTGGTCGGGTTCGAGGTCACGCCGTACACGGTGATCGGCTTCCTGACGATCCTCGGTTATTCGCTCTATGACGTGGTCGTCGTCTTCGACAAGGTGCGCGAGAACACCCGCGGCATCACCGGCGGCAGCACCCGGACGTACGACGAGGCCACCAACCTCGCCGTCAACCAGACCCTGATGCGTTCGCTGAACACCGGTCTGGTGGCCCTGCTACCGGTCGGCGGCGTGCTCTTCATCGGCGCCGGCCTGCTCGGCGCCGGCACGCTGAAGGACCTCGGCCTGGTCCTCTTCGTCGGCATGGGTCTCGGCGTGATCTCCTCGATCGTGTTCGCGGCCCCGGTGCTCACCGCGCTCAAGGACCGCGAGCCGCGGATCAAGGCGCACACCGCCCGGGTGCTGGCCCGGCGGGCGCAGCGGTCGGACGACGTGGCGAGCGGCGAGCGCCGCCCGGCCAACCGGACCGCCTCGGACGAGGTGCCGGCGTTCGCCGGTGGCACCACCCCGCGGCCGGGCGCCCGCCCGGTCGGCAAGCGCAGCGGTGGCGGGGCCGGTAACCGGCCCGGTGGCAAGCGCCGCTGACGTTCGACGCTGAGTGACGGCCCGCTCCCCTCGCCGGGGGCGGGCCGTCACTCGTCTAGGCTGTCCGCCGTGAGTAGCGAGATCCCCGCGGTTGCCGGCGACAGTGGTCCGGAGCTGGCGGCCCTGGTCGCCGGCGGCACCGTCGACGTTCCGGACTTCCCGAAACCGGGCATCGTCTTCAAGGACCTGATGCCGTTCTTCGGTGACGGCCCGACGTTCCGCAAGGTCGTCGACGGCATCGTCGCCCACTACGGCGCCGGCGCGTTCGACGTCGTGGCCGGGGTCGAGGCGCGCGGGTTCTTGGTGGCGGCGGCGATCGCCTACGCCACCGGCACCGGCGTGGTCCCGGTCCGCAAGGCGGGGAAGCTGCCGCGACCGGCCTTCTCCGCGGCGTACGCGCTGGAATACGGCGAGGCCACCCTCGAGGTGACCGAGGGCGCCTTCGTTCCCGGACAGCGCGTCCTGGTGGTCGACGACGTGCTGGCCACCGGTGGCACCGCGGGGGCGACCATGGACCTGGTGGAGCAGGCCGGCGGTGTGGTCGCGGGGTTCACCGTGCTGATGGAGCTGGGCTTCCTCGACGGCCGTGAGAGGCTGAGCCCCCGCAAGGTACACGCACTGTTGACCGTTTGATCCGTCTTCGATGTTCTTCGCCCGGCCGGGCACGCTTTATTCGTAGGTTCGGCCGGGGTATTCGGTGAGGCGGTGCGGGTAGGATGGGCGTTCCGAACAGACCAGTTGATCCCGGCGAACGTGTGAGGAGGCCGGTGTCCAGCGACGTCGCCCCTCCGGCGGAGGGCACGGTGCAACCGACCCAGAACTCGGGCGATGGCACGCCCGGTGACAAGGTGGCCGCTGGCGATCTGGAGAACACCCAGCCGCTCGCGCCCGCGGACGAGCCGAGTGGCGGGTTCGGTGGTCTTGCCAGCGCACCCACCGGGCGGCGGGTGCGCGCCCGGCTCGCCAGGTTCAACGCCCCATGGCAGAGCACGCAGGTCAGCGAGGTTCTCGAGCCGCTGATCGCGACACACCGTGCCAGTCACCCCAAGGCCGACGCGCGGGCGCTGCAGAAGGCGTTCGACGTCGCGGCACGCTGGCACTCCGGGCAGTACCGGAAATCCGGCGATCCCTACATCACACATCCGCTCGCCGTCGCGACGATCCTGGCCAATCTGGGTATGGACACCACGACGCTGGTGGCCGCCCTGCTGCACGACACCATCGAGGACACCGACTACTCGCTGGAGAACATGCGCAACGACTTCGGCGCCGAGGTGGCGCTGCTGGTCGACGGCGTGACGAAACTCGACCGGGTCAAGCTCGGTGACGCCGCCAAGGCCGAGACGATCCGCAAGATGGTCGTGGCGATGGCCAAGGACCCGCGGGTGCTGGTCATCAAGCTGGCCGACCGGCTGCACAACATGCGCACCCTGACCTTCCTGCCCCGCGCCAAGCAGGAGCAGAAGGCCAAGGAGACGCTCGAGATCCTGGCCCCGCTGGCCCACCGCCTCGGTATGAACACGATCAAGTGGGAGCTGGAGGATCTGGCCTTCGGCACACTCTTCCCGAAGCGGTTCGAGGAGATCAACCGCCTGATCGGGGAGCACCAGCCGCAGCGTGAGGCGCTGCTGCGCCAGGTGACCAACCGGGTCCAGCTCGACCTGAAGTCGGCGAAGATCAAGGCCGAGACGACCGGCCGCCCGAAGCACCTCTACTCGATCTACCAGAAGATGATCGTCCGGGGTCGCGACTTCAACGACATCTACGACCTGGTCGGCGTGCGCATCCTGGTCGACACGGTCCGCGACTGCTATGCGGCGCTCGGCGTGATCCACGCGAACTGGCAGCCGGTTCCCGGCCGGTTCAAGGACTACATCGCGATGCCGAAATTCAACATGTACCAGTCGTTGCACACGACGGTGATCGGCCCGACCGGCAAGCCGGTCGAGATGCAGATCCGCACGTTCGCGATGCACCGCACGGCTGAGTTCGGCATCGCCGCGCACTGGAAGTACAAGGAGCAGAAGGGCGCGACGATCGTCGGCCCGCCGGCGCACATCGACGAGATGACCTGGCTGCGGCAGCTGCTCGACTGGCAGCGGGAGGCGAGCGACCCGTCCGAGTTCCTGGACGCGTTGCGGTTCGACCTCTCCAGCCAGGAGGTCTACGTCTTCACGCCGAAGGGCGACGTGATCCCGCTGCCGACCGGCTCGACGCCTGTCGACTTCGCGTACGCGGTACACACCGAGGTCGGGCACAAGTGCATCGGCGCCCGGGTGAACGGCAAGCTGGTGCCGCTGGAGTCTCCGCTGTCCAACGGCGACGTGATCGAGATCTTCACGTCGAAGTCGGCGACGGCCGGTCCCACGCAGGACTGGCTCGGGTTCGTGAAGAGCCCCCGCGCCCGGACGAAGATCCGGCAGTACTTCAACAAGGAGCGCCGCGAGGAGGCGATCGAGGACGGCAAGGAGGGGATCGTCAAGGCGATGCGCAAGCAGGGCCTGCCCCTGCAGCGCATGCTGACCAGCGAGAACCTCATGACGATCGCCCGCGATCTGCACCTTCCCGATGTGGCGTCGCTGTATGCCGCGGTCGGGGAGAACGCCGTCTCGGCCCAGTCCGTGGTGCAGAAACTCGTCGCCGGGTTCGGCGGCGAGGAGGGCGCGGTCGAGGACATCGCCGAGACCGCCGTCGCGACCCGTCCGCCGCGCAACCGCAGCTCCGCGCAGGACCCCGGGGTGGTGGTGAAGGGCGTCTCGGACGTCTGGGTGAAACTGGCCCGCTGCTGCACCCCGGTTCCCGGTGACGCGGTCTTCGGCTTCGTCACCCGCTCCGGCGGCGTGAGCGTGCACCGGGAGGACTGCGCCAACGCCCAGGACCTGCGCGAGCAGTCCGAACGGGTGGTCGAGGTCAGCTGGAAACCGACGTCGGCGTCCACGTTCCTGGTGGCGATCCAGGTCGAGGCTCTCGACCGGCACAAGCTGCTGGCCGACGTGACGCGGGTGCTGTCCGAGGAGCGGGTCAACATCCTCTCCGCGACGGTGACGACGACACGTGACCGGGTGGCGGTGAGCCGCTTCACCTTCGAGATGGCCGACCCCAAGCACCTGGGCCACCTGGTCGCCGCGGTGCGCAAGGTGGACGGCGTGTTCGACGCCTACCGGGTGACGTCCGGCGCCTGAGCAGACAACGAAAGAGGGGCGGTCCCGATCGGGACCGCCCCTCTTTTCAGTGCCGGAGAATCAGGCGACCGTCATCTTCTTGATGACGACCTCGGTCTTCGGGTGGCCACCGCCGGGCGACGGCTCGAAGGCCTTGTCGTCGCCGGCCTTGACCACGTTGCGGACGATGTCGAGACCCTTGTCGATGACACCGAGCAGCGTGTAGTTCGGCGGCAGGACGGTGTCCTCGGAGCAGATGAAGAACTGGCTGCCGGTGCTGCCGGGAGCGCCGGTGTTGGCCATCGCGATCGAGCCCGCCGGGTACGGCTTCTTGGTGTCGGTCGGCAGGTTCTCCTCGACCATGGTGTAGCTCGGGCCGCCGGTGCCGTCGGTGTCGCGGTACCCCGCGCCGACCGCGAACGGGTCACCGCACTGAAGGACCTTGAAGCCGTCCTGGTTGACCATGCGGTGGCACTTCGAGTTCTCGAAGAAGTTCTTCGCCGCGAGGTGCTTGAAGCTGGCGCCGGTGCAGGGCGCCTTGGACAGGTCGACCTGCGCTGAGATGACACCGAGGTTGGTGTCGAACGAGACGGTCGCCTTGCCGGTGTTCGGCACGTTGACGGGCGGGAGTCCGACGTCCTTGACCTTGTTGCCGCCGGTCTCCGCGGACGGGGTCCAGAGGCAGTTGACCGTGCCGGGGCCGGCCGGGGGCGCGCTCGGCTGCGGTGCCGCGGCGCTGGGCTCGGCGTTGGGGTCGGTGCTGGCCGAGGGGGCGGCCGCGGTATCGGTGCTGTCCTTCTTCGTGGCCTGGACGATGAACCAGGCCGCGCCGGCGATCACCACGACCGCGAGAGCCGAGCCGATGATCGCCTGGCGCTGCCGGCGCTTACGGGCGGCCGTCGCGCGCTCGGCCATCTCCTTCTCGAGCCGGGCCCGCGCCGCCGCGCGTTGCCGGTCCTTGATCGACGACACGGTCTCCTCCATGCTGCTGTCTCTGCCTTCAGAAGTCACGACTGGGCACCTGCCGAGGGAGCGACGCTGGCGGCGGCCGAGGGGGCCGTGCCGGCGCCGGCCGGGCCGACGGTCAGGGTCTTGATGGTGATCTTGTCCTTCGGCTTGACCTTGTCGCCGCCGCTGTTCTCGACCGTCTCGGTCTTGGCGATCGCGGCGAGCGTGTCCAGGCCGCCCGTCACCTTCCCGAGGATCGAGTAGCCCGGCGTGGCGGTGGCGAAGTCTTTGTGGAAGATGAGGAACTGGCTGCCGTTGACGCCCTGCGGGTTGCCGAGCACGGCGACCGTCCCCTTGGGGTAGAGGACCGGGGCCGGCGTGCCGGGTGCGGCGCTCGCGCTGGGCGCCGGTGACGGCTGCTCCGGCGCGACGGGCAGGTTCTCGTCGTAGTAGCTGTACGTCGGACCACCCTGCCCGCTGCCGGTCGGGTCGCCGCAGCGCAGCGCGCCCTCGGCGGTCAGCTCGTGGCACTCGGTGTTGTCGAAGAACTTCTTGCCGGCCAGGTACGAGAAGCTGGTGGCGGCACACGGCGAGCTCGCCACATCGACCTCCACCACGATCGGCGCGCCCTTGTCGGTGCTGATCGTCATGGTCTGCGTGCCGGACTCGGGGATGTCCTTCGTGGGCGGTGTGCCGACGTCCTTGAGGTCGGGGTTGCTCGCCGTGCCCAGCGGCGTCCACAGGCAGACGTCCGTGGCGGTCGTCTCGGTGGACTCCTCGGAGTCGAAGGCACCGCCGATCCAGGCACCGCCGAGACCCACGAGCAGGACGGCGAGGGTGGCACCGACACCCGCCGAGATCCGGCGGCGGCGGCGCTCGCGATCGGCGCGGCGGGCCTGCTGCCGCTCATATTTGGCCCGCGCGAGCTTGCGCTGCCGGTCCTTGCTGGAAGCCACCGAACGCTGTCCTTCCCTGCCTCGGGCCACAGGAACGCCTGTGCATGTCAAGGGGTGCGGCACGCCACACGCCCGCAAGAGTGTACGGGTACCTCCTGAGAAAGTGGCGTGCGCCCGTCCGGCTACTCTCGTTACGATTCGCATTCGTCCGGAGAGAGGTTGCCACCGTGCTCGTGACCGGCTTTCCGGCCCAGGCCTTCGGCACCAATTGCTATGTGGTCGCCGCCGGTGAGGGAGAGCAGTGCCTGGTGGTCGACCCGGGTATCGGCGTGCTCGATCAACTCGAGGAGACGCTGGCGAAACACCGTTTGTCGCCGGCCGCCGTGCTGCTCACGCACGGCCACCTGGACCACACCTTCTCGGTCGCCCCGGTCTGCGGCGCGCGCGGCATCACGGCCTACGTGCACCCCGCCGATCTGGAGATGCTCGCCGATCCGGCCAAGGGTCTGAGCGCCGACCTGACATCGATGTTCGGTGGCCGTCTGCCCTACACCGCGCCGGAGGACGTGGCCGAGCTGACCGACGGCGCGGTCCTCACCATCGCCGGCATCGAGGTGACCGTCGACCATGCGCCCGGCCATACCGGCGGGTCGGTGCTGTTCCGCCTGCCCGGAGCAACCTCCTCCTGGGACGCTGAGGAGATCTGTCTCTCCGGGGACGTGCTCTTCGCGGGCTCGATCGGGCGCACCGACCTGCCGGGTGGCAGCACACCGACGATGATGGCCAGCCTGCGGGACAAGATCCTGCCGCTGGCCGACGACACCGTCGTGCTGCCCGGCCACGGACCGGCCACCACCATCGGCCGTGAGCGCGCGTCGAACCCGTACCTGCGGGAGCTGACCGCGGCGCCCGGCCGCTTCCTCTAGGAGACACGAAAGTGCCCATTTCCGGCTTTCCCGAGTGGCTGCCGCCCCAGCGCATCATCGAGCAGCAGGTGCTCGACAAGATCCGGTCCACCTTCGAGCTGTACGGCTACTCGTCCCTCGAGACGCGGGCCGTCGAGCCGCTGGACACCCTGCTCAGCAAGGGCGAGACCTCCAAGGAGGTCTACCTGCTGCGCCGCCTGCAGGAGGACGACCCGTCCGCGAAACAGGACGACCAGCTCGGCCTCCACTTCGACCTGACCGTCCCGTTCGCACGGTTCGTCACCGAGAACAACGGCAAGCTGCAGTTCCCGTTCAAGCGCTATCAGATTCAGAAGGTGTGGCGCGGTGAGCGTCCGCAGGAGGGCCGCTACCGCGAGTTCCTGCAGGCCGACATCGACGTGGTGAACCGGGACACGCTGCCGTTCCACTTCGACACCGAGATGCCGCTGGTGATCGGCGACGTCTTCAAGTCGCTGCCGATCCCGGACGCGACGATCCTGGTCAACAACCGGAAGGTCTGCGAGGGCTTCTACCGCGGCCTGGGCCTCGAGGACACGGCGCAGGTTCTGCGTACGGTCGACAAGCTCGACAAGATCGGCCCGGAGAAGGTGGCGGCCGCTCTCGTGGAGACGGCCGGTGCCACCGACGCGCAGGCCGCGGCCTGTCTCGCGCTGGCGGAGATCTCGTCCACCGACGGCTCGTTCGCCGACCGGGTCCGCGCACTCGGGGTGAGCGACCCGCTGCTCGACGAGGGTCTCGGCGAGTTGCTCCAGGTCGTCGAGACCGCCGCCGAGCACGCGCCGGGCCTGGTCCGCGCCGAGCTCAAGATCGCCCGTGGCCTCGACTACTACACCGGCACGGTGTACGAGACGATGCTCCAGGGCTACGAGCGGTTCGGCTCGATCACCTCGGGCGGCCGGTACGACAACCTGGCGTCGGTCGGCAACACCCGCTTCCCCGGCGTCGGCATCTCGATCGGCGTCTCACGTCTGCTCGGCCTGCTCTTCGGGCACGACGCGCTCGCCGTGTCCCGCTCGGTGCCGACCTGTGTCGTGATCGCGCTGGCCGCCGAGGACAAGCGGGCCGAGAGCGAGCGGATCGCGTCGGCGCTGCGCCGGCGGGGGATCGCGACCGAGGTGGCCCCCACGGCGGCGAAGTTCGGCAAGCAGATCCAGTACGCCGACCGGCGCGGGATCCCGTTCGTCTGGTTCCCGGGAGAGCCGGACACGGTCAAGGACATCCGCTCCGGTGAGCAGGTCGAGGCGGACGCCGCGACCTGGCAGCCGCCGGCAGTTGATCTCCACCCGAACGTGTCAGCGCGCTGACACTGCGTAAGTCTGGTCCAGCGGCTACCGTGAGCGGATGCCGCTGGACCAGACCTCGCTGCTGATCGAGCTCGAGCCTGTCGTGGCCACCAACCTCGACCGGCATCTGGCGCTCGCCAAGGAGTGGTTCCCGCACGAGTACGTGCCGTGGAGCGAGGGCCGGACCTTCGACGGTCTGCTGGGCGGTGCGGAATGGCGCCCCGACGACTCGAAGCTGCCGGACGTGGCGCGGACCGCGCTGATCGTCAACCTCCTCACCGAGGACAACCTCCCCTCGTACCATCATGAGATCGCTTCGCTCTTCGGGCGGGACGGCGCCTGGGGCACCTGGGTGCACCGCTGGACCGCGGAGGAGGGGCGGCACGGGATCGCCATCCGTGACTATCTGACCGTCACCCGCGGTGTGGACCCGATCGAGCTGGAGCGGGCTCGGATGGCCCACATGCAGTCCGGCTACGTCAACGACCACAACGACGAGATGCTGCACACCATCGCGTACGTGGCGTTCCAGGAGCTGGCGACCCGGATCTCGCACCGCAACACCGGGCGGGCCACCGGCGACCCGATCGCCGAGCAGCTGCTGGCCAGGGTCGCGGCGGACGAGAACCTGCACATGGTCTTCTACCGCAACCTGCTGGCCGGGGCGTTCGACCTGGCGCCGGATCAGGCGATGCGGGCGGTCGCCGACGTGGTGGCGGCGTTCGAGATGCCCGGCGCGAACATCGAGGGCTTCGGCCGCAAGGCGCTGTCGATCGCGCTGGCCGGCATCTATGACCTCCGTCAGCACCGCGACGAGGTGCTCGCCCCGGTGCTGCGGCAGTGGAATGTCTGGGACCGTACCGGCCTGACCGGTGACGGCGAACGGGCGCGGGAGGAGCTGGCCGAGCACATGAGCACCCTCGAAACGCAGGCGGCGCGGTTCGAGGAGCGGCGCGAGGCGCGGAAGAAGCGGCGCGGGGAAAGCTGAGCCGCATTCGGATTGACCGGATGTTTCGGTTTTGTTCCGATTAACCTCAGCAGTGTGGAGGCGACCAGCCGGCTTTTGATCATGGGTGGGGCAGCGGGACCCGCCCTGCTGAGCCGGTTCGTGGAGTTGTCCGGAGCGGCCGCCGCCCGCATCCTGGTCATCGCGACGGCCAGCGAGTCGCCGGAGACGGCCGAGGCCACGTACATCGAGAAGTTCGAGGCTCTGGGCGCCGGGTCGGCCCGCGCCCTGCGGCTCTCCTCACGGGTCGAGGCGAACGATCCCGCCGCCGGGCCCGTCCTGCGCGAAGCCACCGGGATCTTCTTCACCGGTGGTGACCAGGAGCGCATCACCGGGGTCCTGGGCGGCACCGCCGCCGACACGCTCCTGCACGAACTGGTCGCCGGCGGCCGGGTGGTGCTTGCGGGGACCAGCGCGGGCGCGGCGATGATGTCCGCCACCATGATCACCGGTGGTGACCGGCCCGGAGTGGCCGCCGACAGCGTGCGCACCGGGCCGGGACTCGAGTTCCTGCCGTGCGTGGTGATCGATCAGCACTTCGCCGAGCGCGGCCGCCTCAACCGGCTGCTCAGCGCGGTCGCCCGCTACCCCCACGAACTGGGCGTGGGCATCGACGAGGACACCGCCATCCTGACCGGAGGCGACAGCTTCGAGGTCCTCGGCAGCGGGGCGGTGACGGTGGTCGACGCCGGCGCCGCGACCGACATCCGGGTCCCACCGGCCGGGCCGATAGCGCTCGCCGGGGCCCGTATCCACGTGCTGCCGGCCGGCTGCACCTTCCACCTCACGGGCCGCCGACCCGTCACCGGCCCGACCTCCCCAGAACGGGAACGAGCCGCATGAAGATCGAGAGCCTGCGCCGCCTGCGCGGCCCCAACGTCTATCTCTCCCGGCCGGCGGTGGTGGCCCGGCTGCGCCTGGACGACCTCGCGGGTGTGGAGACCACCGACTGCACCGGTTTCACCGAGCGCCTGCTGCGGGCGGTGCCGGGTCTCGCCGAGCACCACTGCGCGGCCGGTTCGCCCGGCGGATTCATCAGCCGGCTGCGCAACGGCACCTATTTCGGGCACGTCAGCGAGCACGTCTGCATCGAGCTGTCCCAGCTGATCGGGCGGGACGTCAGTTTCGGCCGGACGGTGGGCACCAGCGAGACCGGTGTCTACGACGTGATCATGGAATGCCCGATCGACGAGTCCCCGGAGTCCTCGGTGCCCCGCGAGCTGCTGACCGCCGCGATCGACCTGGTCCGGGAGGTGCACGGCGGGGCCGGGCCGACGGCCCGCGCGCTGGAGGAGCGCCTGGCCGGCCTGGCCGCGCTCGCCGAGCGGGAGGCCACCGGGCCGAGCACGCGGTCGATCATCGTGGCCGCCCGGCGGCGCGGCATCCCGGTGGAACGGTTCGACGACCTCAGCCTGCTGCGGCTCGGCTGGGGCCACCGTCGGCGGCTGGCCTGGGCCGCGATGACCGACCGGACCAGTGCCGTCGGCGTCGACATCGCCGGGGACAAGCACGTCACCAGGCGGCTGCTCGACGAGGCCGGCATCCCGGTCGCGGCCGGAGGAGCGGCCGAGACCGCCGCGGACGCGGTCCGGCTGCTGGACGAGCTGGGCGCCCCCGTGGTGGTCAAGCCGCGGCACGGCCGGCAGGGCCGGGACGTGGCCCTGCACCTGACCACGGCGGACGAGGTGAGCCGCGCCGTGGACGCGGTGGGCGGCGAGGCGGTGGTGGAGCGCCAGCTCGACGGCCGCGACTACCGCGTGCTGGTGGTCGCCGGTGAGGTGGTGGCGGCGGCGGAGCGGGTCGCGCCGCACGTCACCGGGGACGGCCGGGCCACCGTCGCGGAACTGGTGGAGCGGGTGAACGCCGACCCGCGCCGGGGCCCCGGTCACTCGCGGGTGCTGACCCGGATCGACCTGGACGAGACCACCGACCGGGTGCTGAGCCGCCAGGGGCGGACCCGGGAGAGCGTTCCGGAGACCGGCGAGACGGTACGGCTCCGCGAGACCGCCAATCTCTCCACCGGCGGCACCAGCCGGGACGTGACCGACCAGGTACACCCCGACGTGACCCGGCTCTGTCAGCGGGTCGCCGCGCTGATCGGCCTGGACATCGCCGGCATCGACCTGCGCCTGCCGGACATCGCCGCCGCTCTGCCACCCTGCGACGGGCCGGCCACCTCCGGGGTGATCGAGGTCAACGCCGTACCGGGACTGCGCATGCACCTCGCACCGGTGCACGGCCGCCCCCGTGACGTCGGCGACGCGATCGTTCGCGCGATGTTCCCCGGCGGCTCCGACGGTCGCATCCCGGCGGTCGCGATCACCGGCACGAACGGCAAGACCACGGTGGCCCGGCTGATCGCCCACCTGCTCAGCGGCAGCGGCATGCGGGCCGGGATGACCAGCACCGACGGGGTGGTCATCGACGGGCGCACGATCCAGGTCGCCGACGCGACCGGCCCGCGCTCGGCGCAGATGGTCCTCGGCGATCCGCAGGTCGAGGTGGCGGTGCTGGAGACGGCCCGCGGCGGGCTGCTCCGGCGCGGGCTGGGCTACGACTGGACCGACGTCGGGGTGATCACCAACATCACCGCCGACCACCTGGGCCAGGACGGGCTCGACTCGATCGAGGACCTCGCGCACGTCAAGGCGGTGGTGGCCGAGCGGGTCCGGGACGGCGGGACGCTGGTGCTCAACGTCGACGACCCATGGGTCCGCAGTCTGGCCGACCGCCCTCGGGTGCGAGCCGACCGCAAGCGGCTGGTCTGGTTCGGGATGGATCCGGCCAACCCGGTGCTCACCGAGCATCTGGCGCGCGGCGGGGCGGCGTACGTGCTGCACGACGGCTGGCTGGTGCAGGCGACCGGGGCCCGGCGCACCCCGCTGCTGCGGCTGGCCGAGGTGCCCGGGGCGTACGGGGGAGCGGCCCTGCACGTGGCGGCGAACGCGCTGGCCGCGATCGCCGCGGCCCGCGCGCTGGGCGCCCGGCCGGAGCACCTGGTCGACCGGCTCGCCGAGTTCGACCCGAGCGTGGAGAACCCGGGCCGGGGCACCCTGTTCCGGCTCGGCGACGTCTCGGTGTTCGTGGACTACGCGCACAACCCGGCCGCGCTGGCCGCGACGCTGCGCACCCTGCACCGGCTGTGGGGCGCCGAGCGCTGCGTGGCGGCGGTGACGTTGCCCGGAGACCGGCGCGACGATCTGCTCGCCGCCTCGGCGCAGATTCTGGCGGACGGCCTGACCAGGGTCGTGCTCTACGAGGACCACGATTCGCGGGGCCGGGCTCCCGGCGAGGTCTCCGGACTGGTGGAGCGGGAGATGCGGGCCCGGCGCCCGCAGCTCACCGCGATCCGGGCGGACGGTTACCGGGACGCCGTGACCGCGGCGCTGCGGATGGCCGGTCCGGGCGAGGTGGTCCTGGTGATCTACGAGAAGTGGGCGCCGATGCGATCGTGGCTGGCCGAGCTGGGTGTGACGCCGGCCGGTGGGACGCCGGTCCCGGCCGGGTTCGCGGCGCTGTCGTCGCCGGCGCCCGGGGCGACGCTCCAGGTCGCGCGGAGCCTCACCGGCATCCCGGCACGCGGCTGACGCGGTTGACAGATCATGGACAGATTTGATCTCCCTGCGTAGCTGAATGTTGACCCGTTGTGAACGCTGCCATCGCGAACTCACCCGGATGGTTGAGAGTGAAAGTTCCGACGAAACGGGCAAAACGTAGGCGTTGTCGTGGCGCTACGTGCTGCGCCGGTGGCCACGCGCGTGCGGTGTCCCCCTTCCGGGGGCCCCACCAGTGCCGACGCACGGTAATGATGCGCAGGTAGATCGGCCTTGTGACGGGTCGAACTGGTGACCGATAGGGACTAACATCCTCGCCGTCGATGGGGGATGCTCGGAGTCCGAATCAACGGGCCCGACTCGCCCGGCGTCGGACGGCATGGCGGTGCGGTCCGGCGGTTACCTAGAAGCGCGCATGTGGGGGCACATGAGCACGACGGACCTGCCCGGTGCGGGCCTGCTCGCCGGTCGCTACCGACTGGTCGAGCGGCTCGGTGCCGGCGGGATGTCAGTGGTTTGGCGAGGGTTCGACGAAGTCCTCGGGCGGCAGGTCGCGGTCAAGGTCCTGCCGCCGTCCACGAGTGCCGACCCCTCGTTCCGGCGCCGGTTGCGGGCGGAGGCACAGGCCGCCGCGCGGCTCACGCATCCGCACATCACCAATGTCTACGACTACGGCGAGGCGACCACCGTCGACGGTGAGCCGGTGCCGTACGTCGTGATGGAGCTCGTCGACGGCGAGTCGCTCGCGGCCGTCCTGGCCCGGGTGCGGATGCTGCCGTGGCCCACCGCGGTGCGGATCAGCGCCGAGGTGGCTGCCGCTCTGGCCTCCGCGCACGCCCGGGGCATCGTGCACCGCGACGTGACCCCGGCCAACGTGATGCTGACCCCGGCCGGCGCCAAGGTCGTCGACTTCGGCATCTCCGCCCTGATCGGGGAGAACGACACCGACCCCGACGGCAGCCTGATGGGCACGCCGGCCTACCTGGCGCCCGAGCGGCTCGAGGGCGGCCAGGTCAGCCCGGCCACCGACGTGTACGCGGTCGGCCTGCTGATCTACCGCATGCTGATCGGCCAGCTCCCGTGGGATGTCGGCACCACCACCGCGCTGCTGCGCGCCCACCAGTACGTCGAGCCCGAGCCCCTGCCACCGGTGGAGGGCCTGCCGTATTCGGTCGAGTCCCTGATCGCCCGCTGCCTGGAGAAGCATCCGGTCGACCGGCCGTCGAGCGCCGAGCTGGCGAGCGTGCTGGCCGGTCTCTCGGCCGGTGCGCCCCTGGTCACCTCGGGCTTCGAGGCGGACTGGGAGGACGGCGAGGACACGTTCATCCTCCCCTCCGGGTACCCCTACTCGGGCTTCGGCCCGGCGGCCGCGGCAGCCGGCGACCGGCCCACGGCAGGGTCGGGGCAGCCGGCCGATCCGGACGCCGTGCACCCGATCGTCGCGGCCGCGGCGACCGAGCCGAAGCCGGCGCCCGCGGCCGACCGTGTGCCGTCGCTGCGGCACAGCGCCGCGGGTGGGCCACCGGCGACGCCTCCGGCCACCCGTCCGCCGAACCGTGCGCAGGTGCGGATCCGGCGGGTCGTCGTGGTCGCGGGCACGGTTGCCGTGCTGAGCGGCCTCACGTACGGCTGGACGGCCCTCGGGCAGTCGGGCCGGACCGACCCCGCCGCCGCCGGTGCGTTGCCACCCGGGCCGAGCGTCGTCCCGGCGTCCGGCGAGTGCGTGGTCAGCTATGCGGTCTGGTCGGACGCCGACGGCCGGTTCAAGGCGCAGGTGACCCTGGCCAACCGCGCCGACGTCCCGGTCCAGGGGTGGAACCTGTGGTTCCTGATGCCGGGTGACCAGACCCTCAAGGGCACCGGCAAGGTCGCGCTGACCCAGCAGGACCGGCAGGTCCGGGTGACGTCGAAGGCGGCGATCGAGCCACAGCGCACCACCACCGTGCAGATCACCGGGCGCTACATCGAGAGCAACCTGCCCCCGATGGTCTTCAAACTCAACGACCAGACCTGCGAGACGTACGTGTCCGCGGAGCCGGGGGAGCCGTCCCTGCCGGTCGAGATCCTGGACAACGGCGACGTCCGCTTCGGCAACCCGACCACGTCGCCGGGCATCTCGATCGGCCCGAGTGGCAGCGTGCACATCACCCCGACGCCGACCGGGACGAAGAAGCCGACCGGCAAGCCCGACCCGGGTACCACCACGCCGTCCACCCAGCCGAGCAACGGCGGGGGGCCGACGATCTCGGTCGAGCCCTCGGTGCCGCCGTCGGTGGGTCCGACGAGCGAAAACCCGGGTGTGGGCGAGACGACCACGACGCCGACCAACTCGCCGCCTCCGGTGCAGCCGGACGAGGACTGCGACGTCGACTTCGACAACTGTCCGGACACCGGTACCTGACAGGACCTGGTTGTGCATCCGTTCGGCCACGGAAAACCGGAGGCCGAACGGTGTACCACCGCGTTACGGTGAACTCAGACCGACAGGCGCTTCTGCTTCGATCCGAGGTCCGGATTGCGGCATTTTGGCACGGCGTGGCTGCCGGCCCGCGCGGCACCCGAGTGGATGATGGGCGACGACCCGGGTACATCGTGGTGTCAGCCGAGTTCAAGCAGGTCGTCGACATCGGGGAGTTCGACAGATGATCAGCACAGCAGTGAAAGACCTGGCCGCCGAGGCGCTCTTCGTCTCCTACCTCCAGCCGTCCCAGGGCCCGACCCGGGTCGCCGTGCAGGAGGCGATCACCGCGATGATCCTGCGGTACGGCAGTGACGGCTGTGCCGCCGGCGTGGCGGAGGAGTTCGGCGACCACCCGGACGTAGCGGTGCGGCGGATGGCGTGGGTGCACACCGAGCTGGCCGAGGTGCTGCAGTTGCGCGCACCGGTACTGCATTGACGTCTCGGCTTCGCCAGGACCCGGTCGTGAGAACGGCCGGGTTCGGCGTTTAAACCTCAGGGGTCCGTGGTGGTCCCCTCATTCCTGAGGTTTTTCATGAAAAAACTCCACAAAAGCAACCGAGTTCCGCGCCCGCTGCACCCAACGGCCTCCACTGTTCTTCTCGTAAGCCGGTTTCACCAGCCGGTTAGTACCAGCGAGGAGGACATACGTGACCACCACGACCGAACTCCCCGCCGCCATCGGCACGATCCACGACGTACCGTCCGGGCGTGACATCGAGGACCTGATCCGCGAGAACATGCCGATGGTTGGCCACCTGGTCCGGGAACTACTCAACCGGGTGCCGGGTCATGTCCACGCGGATGACCTCTCGTCGGCCGGTTTCGCGGCTCTGCTCGGCGCGGCCCGTTCTTTCGACGTGACCCGCGGTATCCCCTTCCACCGTTTCGCCGCTGTCCGGATCCGGGGCGCCCTGCTCGACGAGCTGCGCGGCCAGGACTGGGCGAGTCGATCGGTGCGGGCGCGGGCGCGGCGTGCCGCCACCGCGCGTCAGGAGCTCACCGCGGCGCTCGGCCGCACACCCAGTGACGCCGAGGTCGCCGAGATGCTCGGCATCGGCGTCAACGAACTGGCCAGCGTCGAGGACGACGTCCAGAAGGCCTCCCTGCTCAGCCTCCAGGGGTTCCCCACCGGAGCGGCCGAGGAGATGGTGCCGGAGACGTCGGAGGGGCCCGAGGACCTGCTGCTCAAGCGGGAGCGACTCGGCTATCTGCACCAGGCCATCCAGGCTCTGCCGGAACGCCTGCGGCAGGTGGTGGAGGAGTCGTTCCTGCAGGAGCAGCCGCTCAGTGAGGTGGCGGCACGGCTCGGCGTGACCGAGTCCCGGATCTCCCAGCTGCGGACCGAGGCGTTGCGCCTGCTGCGCGAGGGCCTGAATTCGTCGCTGGCGCCGGAACTGCTGACCGTGGCGGCGGGCGGACCACGTACCCGCAAAGGTTGCCTGCAGAGGCGCCGGTCGGAGTACTTCGCGAAGGTCGCCCAGCAGGGCAGCCTGCACACCCGCCTGGCGCTCACCGACAGCCACGGCGTGCCGATCGCGGTCGCGGCCTGACGAGGCCGAGCTGAGGGGGTGGCTCGCGGCCACCCCCTCAGCGTCGCCGCAGCAGCGTCACGCCGAGCGCCGCGATCCACAGCCCCCACGCCGTGCTCCCGATCAACCCGGCCGGCTCCCAGACTCCGAAGCCCGGCACCGCGGTGGCCAGCACGTCACCCTGGTTGAGCAGGTAGAGCAGGGACGCGATCAGCCCGGTCACCCCGATCCAGCGGGGGAGCACCCCGGTCCGCAGCGCCACCACGGCGACCGTCACCGACCAGGCCACCGCCAGCACCTGCCCGAGGTGTTCGCCGAGCAGCGCGCCACCGAACTGATGCTGTGCCGTCCAGGCCGCCTCCACCGCGATCCGGGTCGCCGGGTCGCCGCCGGCCCACGACGTGGCCAGCGCCGGAACCACGAAGACCCAGCGCAGGAACCCGATCAGACTCAGCAGCGCCGAGGCCGCGCCGATCGCGCCCGCCGCGCGCAGCACCGGGTCGGTGCCGCGTCCCAGCGCCGCCGCCAGCAGCAGCATCGGCAAACCCACCAGCGCGTACGTCCACGCCACGGCGAACCACGTCACTATCAGCGAGGTGCCGCCGGCGTGGAAGGACTCCAGCACCACCGGCGCCGGTTCGCGCAGGATGTCCGGCCAGTCGAAGGTCGCCGACAACACGCTGGAGGCCACCGCGAAGGCGGCCGCCGCCACGAGGAGGAGCCCACCCGTCGCTCTACGAAGATCCATGAGATCACCATTTCTGTACGCCGTGCAGAGTTAACCCGTGGGCTGAATCGTGTACGGTGTGCAGAGATAAGTCAAGGGAGCTGCATGAGACCGGGCCCGAAGCGCGCTTTCACCGGGGACGACGTGCTCGACGCCGCATTGGCGCTGATGGACGCCGGCGGACCCCCGGCGCTGTCGATCCGGCGGATCGCCGCCGCACTGGGCGTGACGCCGAACGCGGTCTACACCTACTTCCCGGACAAGTCGGGCATCGAGCAGGCGCTGATCGAGCGGCTGCTCGGCGAGGTGAACCGGTCCGCCCCGGACAGCGGCGACTGGCGAGCCGATCTCGAGACGCTCGCGGTCGACCTGCGCCGGCGGCTGACAGCCCACCCTGGTGCCGTGCCGCTGCTGCTCGGCGGCGCGATGAACGGCCCGGAGGCGTTGTTGCTGGGCGAGCGCCTGCTCGAGATCCTGGCCCGGGGAGGACTGCCGGCCGGGGCGGCCGCGCGGGCGGCGTACCTGATCATGGTCTATGTCCTCGGGGCGATCGCCCTGGAGGTCGCCGACGTGCCGCAGACCGGCGCGCTGTCGCCCGAGACCGAGCGGATCGCCGCCCGCCGGACGGCGATGTCACAGGTGCCGGCCGAGCTCTTCCCCCGGACCGCGGCCTCGGTGGACGTGTCGGCCGCCTGGATCGGCACCGACCAGTACCTGTGGGGCCTGCACCGGGTCCTCGACGGCCTGCCCGCAACCTGACGCGGCGGCCGGATTCGGTTGCCTCGAGGTGCTCGGGTACGCCCTCGCGGTCCGATTCGTCTCAGACGGCGGGCGCCAGCGTCGGCTGCTCGCAGAGTGGATCGAGAGCGCCGGCCACCGTGCGGATGTCGGCCCCCACGGCGGTGGCGAGCATTCCCGGCCCGGCCAGCGGCATCACCGCGGCATCCGGTCCGGCCGGGCCCGCGGGCAGGCCGACGCCGACGGCCACCAGCGTGCCGACCGCCCGGCCGCCGAGCACCGCCGCGCCGTCCCAGCCGGGCGCGCCCGGACCGACGGCCAGCTCGTGCCGGTAGAGCGTGAAACCCCCGTACCGGATCATGGTGTCCTGGCGAACCGAGCCGGAAGGTTCCTCGTGCCGCCCGCAGACGAGATCGTCGCGCCACAGCAGCCTGCCGCCCTCGCCGACGTCTACCCTGGTCACGGCAATGTGATCGCAGCCGTCCGCAGCGATCAGCGGCTCCGGCAGCCAGTGCAGCACCCCGCCGCCCGCGACCGTGGCGGTGATCGTCAGCCGCGACGGCGGCGCCGGCCGGCCGGGCAGCGCCAGCGAGGCCGCCACGCTGCGCATCTCCAGCCGGGCGCCCGGCCCCACCTCGATGTCCAGCCGCAGCTCGTCACCACGCAGCGGCCCGGCCGCCCCGCCCACGAGATGAACCGTGGCCCAGCCGTCCGCCGGCCGCCCGGTACGCCGCAGCAGCAGCGGTGACTCCCCGCGCAACACCGCGAGCCGGGTGCCGCCCCGCCCGTCGCCGGCCGCGACGATCCGTGCCTCCGCCCGCACCTCAGACCCGGGCCGCGACCAGGCCGCGGATCCAGTCGGCGACCGGCGTGGCCTGCTTGTCCTCAGCCAGCGAGAGGAACACCGTCGGCAGGTCGTGCCGCCGCGCCCGCGCGTCCCGGTCCATCACCGACAGGTCCGCGCCGACCATCGGCGCCAGGTCGGTCTTGTTGATCACGAGCAGGTCGGCGGTGGTCACACCGGGACCACCCTTGCGCGGCACCTTGTCCCCGCCGGACACGTCGACCACGAAGATCTGCTGGTCGATCAGGCCCTTGCTGAACGTCGCCGTCAGGTTGTCGCCGCCGCTCTCCACCAGCACCAGGTCCAGCGGCCCGAGCTTCTCCTCGAGATCCTCCACCGCGTCCAGGTTCGCTGAGATGTCGTCGCGGATCGCGGTGTGCGGGCAGCATCCGGTCTCCACGGCACGGATCCGCTCCTCCGGGAGCACGCCGTTGCGCAGCAGGAAGTCGGCGTCCTCGGTGGTGTAGATGTCATTGGTCACGACCGCGAGCCGCAGCTCCTCGCCGAGCGCCCGGCACAGAGCCGCGACCAGCGCGGTCTTGCCCGACCCGACCGGCCCGCCGATGCCGATGCGCAGCGCGCGGGGCCCGCCGTGCAGCGGCTGATGCGGGTCGACGCCGGGCTCCGGGTGCGTGTGCGGAACCTCGTCGGGGTCGTGCTCGTGCAGTTCCGGGTGCATGTCGTCCTGCCCTTCCCAGATGTTTCGGTCCTGGTCGTACGTCAGTCGGCGATCTTCTTGTTCGGCTCGTGTCTTTCGTTCGGCCTTCGGGGTCTCGGCTTGGTCTTTCGGAAGGCGAACGCGGCTTCCCCGAGGCGGACTCGGCCCTCTCAGGAGGCGAACAGGCGGACCTCCCAGGTGGCGTGGTGCTCGGCGCCGATGTCGAGCAGGGGAGCGCCCGCGGCGGGCAGATCGTCGACCGGGTCGCCCGCCCGTGCCGCCGCGGCCGCCGCGATCCGGTCACACTCGGGGGCCAGACGAGCCAGGAGCGCGTGCACCGCGTACGGATCAAGCCCGAGAAGCCGGACTCCCGCACTCGCCGAGCCGGTCACCAGACCGTGCGCCGCGGCGATCGAGGCGTCGGCGGGCGTCAGCCCGGCGGCCGCGGCCAGAACACCCAGCGCGACCGGCTGATGCGGTTCCCGTCCGATCGGCGGCAGCGACCACATGGCCCGCCCGGCGCGTAGCAGCGCCCGGCCCTGCGCCCGGGACGCCTTGCGCAACGCGGGCGACGGGGTACGAGCGTCCAGGCCGCCGTCCAGTTCCGCGCTGCGGGTCACGTCGGCACAGGCCGCCGCCGCGAACGCCGCCGACACCAGGCCGGTGGTCGCGAGCTTGCCTCGCAGGAACCCGGCCAGCCCGTCGACGTTCCGCACACGTCCGTTCGCGATCTGCGGCTCCAGCCCACCGGAGTGCGCATGCCCGCCCGAGGGCAGCCGCCCATCAGCAAGCAGCAGCAACGAGGCAAGACTCACGCCGCCACCCCCACCAGTGCCGCCACCCCCACCAGTGCCGCCACCCCGACCAGTGCCGCCACCCCGACCAGTGTCGCCGCCGCCGCCGCTTTCGCCGCCGCTTTCGCCGCCGCTTTCGCCGCCGCTTTCGCCGCCGCCGCCGTTGCTGCTGCCGCCGTCGCTGCTGCCGTTGCTGCTGCCGCCGTTGCCGTCACCGCCGCTCTCGCCGTTGCTGCTGCCGCCGGCTCTATCGCGATCTTGTGAGCTTTGGGTGGAACGTCCCACCCGAATCTCACAAGATCGACGGAAGGGCGGGGTTTGGCGTAGTCGCCCGTCGAGATCTTGTGACTTTCAGGCGAGACGTCCCGCCGGAACGTCACAAGATCCGCGGGCTGGTGTGGTGCGGCCAGACCGCGACGTGCCGCAGAGCGGTGGGGTACCGCAGGGCGGTGGGAGGCGGCGGGGTAGTGGGGTGCGGCGCAGTAATGAGGTGTGGCGTGGAGGCGGGATGCCGCGATCTTGTGGTTTTCGGGCGAGACGTCCCGCCGGAACGTCGCAAGATCGGCGGGCTGGTGGGGTGCGGCCAGGCCGCGGAGCGCCGTAGGACGGCTGACTGCGGTGTGGTGGCCAGGTGCGGCGATCTTGTGGATTTCGGGCGAGACGTCCCGCCGGAACGTCGCAAGATCGGCGGGCTGGTGGGGTGCGGCCAGGCCGCGGAGCGCCGCAGGGCGGCGGACTGCCGCAGGGCGGTGGACTGCCGCAGGGCGGTGGACTGCCGCAGGGCGGTGGAGCGTGGCGTGGTGGTGGTGGGGTGCGGCGATCTTGTGGTTTTCGGGTGGGGCGTTGCGCCGGAACGTCGCAAGATCGGCGGGCTGGTGGGGTGCGGCCAGGCCGCGGGGTGCCGTAGGACGGCTGACTGCGGTGTGGTGGCCGGGTGCGGCGATCTTGTGGATTTGGGGCGAGACGTCCCGCCGGAACGTCGCAAGATCGGCGGGCTGGTGGGGTGCGGCAAGGCCGCGGATCGCCGCGGGGCGGTCGACCGCCGCAGGAAGGCGGAGCGCCGCAGGAAGGCGGACCGCCGCAGGGCGGTGGGGTGCGGCGGGGCGGTGGGGTGCGGCGGGGCGGTGGTGGGAGGAGACTGGGTGGGGCATGTCAGAAGAGGAAGTAGCGCTGGGCCATCGGCAGGACGTCGACCGGGTCCGGCTCGATCACTGAGCCGTCGATGCGTACCTCGAAAGTGTCGGCCTTGACCTCGATGCGGGGCATGGCGTCGTTCAGGGGCATGTCCGCCTTGCCGACCGACCGCGTGTCGCTCACCGGGACCAGCGCCCGCTTGACGCCGATCCGGTCGCTGAGCAGCGCGTCGATGGCCGCGGGAGCGACGAATGCGACCGATGTCTGGGCCGGGACCACGCCGTAGGCGCCGAACATCGGGCGGGGCAGCATGGGCTGCGGGGTGGGGATGGAGGCGTTCGCGTCGCCCATCTGCGCGTAGGCGATCATGCCGCCCTTGAGGACCAGCGCGGGCCGTACGCCGAAGAATGCCGGATCCCAGAGGACCAGGTCGGCGAGCTTGCCCGGTTCGATCGAGCCGACCTGCTCGGCCATGCCGTGAGCGACCGCGGGGCAGATCGTGTACTTCGCGACGTAGCGCTTGGCCCGGTTGTTGTCGGCGGCGCCGTCGCCGGCCAGCGACCCGACGCGGGCCTTCATGACGTGCGCGGTCTGCCAGGTACGCATGACGACCTCACCCACGCGGCCCATGGCCTGCGAGTCCGACCCGATCATGCTGATCGCGCCCAGGTCGTGCAGGTAGTCCTCGGCCGCCATGGTCGACGGGCGGATGCGGCTCTCGGCGAACGCCAGGTCCTCCGGCACGGCCGAGTTCAGGTGGTGGCAGACCATCAGCATGTCGAGGTGCTCGCTGAGGGTGTTGCGGGTGTACGGCCGGGTCGGGTTGGTCGACGACGGCAGGATGTTCGGGTGCGACGCCACGGTGATGATGTCCGGAGCGTGCCCGCCGCCCGCGCCCTCGGTGTGATAGGCGTGGATGGATCGCCCGGCGATGGCCCGCAGGGTCTCCTCGACGAAGCCGGCCTCGTTCAGCGTGTCGGTGTGGATCGCGATCTGGACCCCGGACGCGTCGGCCACGGTCAGGCAGGCATCGATCGCCGCGGGCGTGGTGCCCCAGTCCTCGTGCAGCTTGAAACCGCCGGCCCCGCCGCGCAGCTGCTCCCACATCGAGTCGGCGGACATCGTGTTGCCCTTGCCGAGCAGCAGCACGTTGATCGGCCACGTGTCCAGTGACTCGAGCATGCGGGCCAGGTGCCAGGCGTTCGGGGTGACGGTGGTGGCCTTGGTGCCCTCGTCGGGGCCGGTGCCGCCGCCGATGATGGTGGTGATGCCGGCGGCCAGGGCGGTGTCCAGGATCGTCGGGCTGATCAGGTGCACGTGGCTGTCGATCGCGCCGGCGGTGACGATCTTGCCGTTGCCGGCCAGGATCTGGGTGCCGGGGCCGATGACCAGGTCGGGGTGCACGCCGTCCATGGTGTCGGGGTTGCCGGCCTTGCCGATGGCGACGATCAGGCCGTCGCGGATGCCGACGTCGGCCTTGACGATGCCCCAGTGGTCGAGCACGACGACGCCGGTGATGACGGTGTCGGGTGCGCCCTCGGCGCGGGTGGCCCGGCCCTGTCCCATCGACTCGCGGATCACCTTGCCGCCGCCGAAGACGACCTCGTCGCCGGGCACGGGGCCGGCGCTGCGGTCCTCTTCGATCTCGATCAACAGGTTGGTGTCGGCCAGCCGGATCCGGTCACCCTTGGTCGGGCCGAGCAGTGCCGCGTAGCGACGACGGTCCAGAGTGCTCACCGTGGGCTCCCGTTGTGCTCGCCCTCGCCGGTGTCCTCGTAGAGGGAACCGGCCGGCTCGATGTCGGTCAGGTCGGGCTCGGGCGGGGGCGGAGCCTGGTCGAGGGGGCCGCCGGCCAGTCCCCGCAGGCCGGGCACGATGCGGTTGCCGCCGAGCGCCACGAGGACGATGTCGCGGGGGATGCCCGGCTCGAACCGGACGGACGTGCCGGCCGGGATGGCGAGCCGGTGGCCCCAGGCAGCGGTCCGGTCGAACTCGAGGGCCGCGTTCGACTCGGCGAAGTGGAAGTGTGATCCGACCTGCACCGGACGGTCGCCTGTGTTCCGTACCGTCAAGGAGATCGTGGGTTTGCCGGGGTTGATCTCGATGTCCCCGTGACCGAAGAGGATCTCGCCGGGAATGGTCATGAGATCGGCCCGTGCACCGTGACGAGCTTGGTGCCGTCGGGGAAGGTCGCCTCGACCTGCACCTCGGCCAGCATCTCGGGCACGCCGTCCAGGACGTCCTCGCGGGTGAGCACCCGCCGGCCGGCGTCCATCAGCTCGGCGACGGTACGGCCGTCGCGCGCGCCTTCCAGGAGGAAGGCGGTGATGATGGCCGTGGCCTCCGGATAGTTCAGCTTCAGGCCCCGGTCGCGGCGGCGCTGGGCCACGTCGGCCGCGACATGGATGAGCAGTCTTTCCTGCTCGTGCTGACTGAGGAACAAAGGGACCTCCTGCTGATCGCGCCCCGGAATGCTCGCAGGTGGACGTTTCCGACGTGTAACCCGAAAGTTACCTGGGCAGCCGGGCGGAGAGCAGCGGAACCAGCATCGAGGCGTACTTCGTGGTGATGTGGTCGTCGTCGCGCCAGACCAGGACGTTGCCGACCACCGCGGGGCACGAGTCGGTGGTGCAGAACCACGGGACCGGGTCGACCACCCGCACGCCGTGGGTCTTCGCGGTGCGGTCGACGAGCACCTGCCGGTCGGGCAGCGCGACCGAGTCGGCCGCCGGCGCCACGCATTCGGAGATCCGGCGCGAGTTCTCGGCCAGGCACTCCGGCGCGTCCTGCCCGGGCCACGGGGTGTCCCGGATCTGCACCAGCGTGGTCTTCGTGCCCTTGATGGCCCGGAAGGTGGTGTCCCAGCCGGTCGCCCACAGCGGATCGACGGTCACGGCCGGGGCCTTGAGCCGGTTGCCGGCCTCGTCGAGCAGCGGGTTGCCGTCGTTGCCGCTGGAGGAGACCACCACGAGGTACGGCTTGGCCTGCTTGATCTCGGCGAGGACCTGCCCGCGCCAGACCGGGCACTCGGTGTAGGCGCGCTTGAGGGCGGTGCTGAAGGTGCGCACCGAGGCAGCGTGACAGGCGCTCTTGGTGCGGACCATCAGCTGCCAGCCGCGCTGCTTGGCGATCGCGTCCATGGCCGGGAACCAGTGCGCCGCGTGCGAGTCGCCGAAGAGGTAGACGACCCGCTTGCCGGCCGGGTCACCGAAGACGCACGGCCCGGGCGCGGTGGTCTCGAGGTATTCCAGGTGGCAGTTGACCGCGTAGTAGTCGGGTTTGTCCCGCCGTGCGGCCTCGACCTTGGGCGTGATGTTGACGGGCAGCGCGCCGGTGCCGACCGAGGCCGCGATGATCCGGCGCAGCTCGGTCTCCGGTCCGGCGGCCGCGGCGACGACCCGGGTGGTGTCGACGGCCGCGGCGCCCTTCGCCAGCTGCGGCGGCTTCATGATGCCCGCCTGGGCGATCAGCGCGGCGAGCGAGGAGAGCGCGAGGCCGACGGCCAGGCCGCGGCGGGCCCGGGCCTTGACCCACGACTGGTTACGGGCCGGGTTCTCCACGAGGTGGTACGACCCGATCGCCAGCACCAGGGAACCGGCCGCCAGGCCGAGGTTGAGCGGGATGTTCGGCTCGACGTCCGGCATGTGCGGGACGATCATGAGGACCGGCCAGTGCCACAGATACCAGCTGTACGAGTACTTGCCGATCTCCTGGAACGGACGGGTCCCGAGAATCGACACGGCACCTCCGCGCGGTGCCGAGGTGCCACCCGCGATGATCGCCGCCGAGCCGAGCACCGGCAGCAGTGCCGCATAGCCGGGGAAGGCCGTCTCCTCGGTGTAGAGGAAGGCGGAGACGACGACGGCCGCGAGTCCGATCCAGGTCAAGATCGCGGCTACGGTACGGGGAAGCGCGGCCAGCCGGACGGCGGCGACCGCGATCAGGGCGCCGATCGCGAGCTCCCAGGCCCGGGTGTGTGCCCCGAAGTACGCCCACGGCGCCGACGACGCGGTCTGCAGGACGCTGACGGTCAGTGACGCGACGACGACCAGCACCAGGGTGATCACGATGGGCGCGCGGCGCTTGCCCCAGAGCAGCGCGAAGACGAGCAGCAGGAGCGGCCAGACCAGGTAGAACTGCTCCTCGACCGCGAGCGACCAGAAGTGCTGCAGCGGGGACGGCTCGGCATCGGCGTTCATGTACTGGACGCCCTCGTTCGCGAGCCTCCAGTTGATGCCGTAGAAGGTCGCGTAGATCGCGTCGGCGGCGATCGACTTGAACCGGGTCGCCGGGATCCACAGCCAGGCCGCGATCACCGTGACCAGCAGGACGACCGTGGAGGCGGGCAGCAGCCGGGTGGCGCGGCGGGCGTAGAAGGTGGCCAGCGAGACCCGGCCGGTGCGGGTCAGCTCCTTGAGCAGCAGCGTCGTGATGAGGAAGCCGGAGATGACGAAGAACACGTCGACGCCGACATAACCACCCTCGAGCGCCCCGATCCCCGCGTGCGAGAGCACGACGAGCGTCACGGCGACCGCTCGCATACCTTCGATATCCGGTCGGAAACCTAGGTGTGCGGGTGCACTCTGCGGGCCGGGAGCCGGCCGCGCACTGTGGAGTTGGGTGTCGTATGTGACCGACATGTCCTACCTAGTGATGAGTGACCGGCCGGGATCGGGGGCCGAGCTTACCTGCGCGGACACCCGTCTTCCACAGCCGGTTCATCACGACTTCATAGTGAGTTCGGCTCACACTCGCGCGGCCACGCCGGCTATCAATAGGTCGACCGCCAGCGCGAAGCCCGCGTCGTCGGCTTGACCGGAACCGATCAGTCTTCGCATCGTGCCGTTGACCTCGGTGTGCAGCAGTCCTCCGACCAGGACGGCCAGGACCGCGCCGGTGCGCTCGACCTCGGCCTCGGGCAGTCCCGCGGTACGCAGGACGGTGCAGAGGGTGCGCCACATCGGCCCATCGCGCTGGATGAAGTCGTCACCCGCGAAGGCGTACCGGATCAGATTGCTGTGGGCGAGGCTGAGCGCGCGGAACTCGTACGCCAGATGACGAAGTTGTTCCTGCCATGTCCCCTCGCCCACCACGACGTGACGTGCGCCATCCGTGACCAGCCGGGTGATCCCGTCCAGCAGGGCCGCCTTGTTCTCCACGTGGTGGTAGATCGACATCGGGTTGACCCCGAGCTCACCTGCGAGTTTGCGCATGGAGAGCGCCGCGACGCCGTCCGCGTCGACGATTCTGAGTGCGGCCTGGAGGATCGCGTCCTTTGTCAACCGTTGATCACTCGCCTTTGCGGTGTCTGCCATACGCCGTATGGTAGTGCCATACACCGTATGGCTGAGGAGGATTCCCCCGTGACCGCCGCGATTCCCACCCCCCGCGGACTGCCGCTCGTCGGCAATGGACTGCAGGTGCCGGTGGAAGGCACGCACCGGTTCTTCGCCGACCTGGCCGCGCAGCACCCCGGCGGCATCTTCAAGCTCAACCTCGCCGGGCGGCACGTCGTCTTCGTCCACGACCCCGACCTGGTCGCCGAGGTCTGCGACGAGTCCCGCTTCTACAAGCCGATCGACCCGCCGCTCGCCCACGTGCGCGACTTCGCCGGCGACGGCCTCTTCACCGCCCGCGACGGCGAACAGGTGTGGGGTCAGGCCCACCGGATCCTGCTGCCCGCGTTCAGTCAGCGGTCGATGAAGGCGTACTTCCCGCAGATGCTGGAGATCGCCGGCAACCTGACCGGCGCGTGGTCGGGCCGCTCCGAGGTCGACGTGTCCGACGACATGACCCGGCTCGCGCTGGACACCATCACGCTCGCCGGGTTCGGGCAGCAGTTCCGGTCCTTCGAACAGGCCGGGCTGCACCCGTTCCTGCAGGCGATGGGCAACGCGCTGACCGAGGCCATGAACCGGACCCGGCAGCTGCCGATGATCACCGGACTGAAGAAGCGCGCGGATGCGGCGTACAAATCCGATATTGCCGTTATGCAGAACACGGTCGACGAGGTGATCCGGGTCCGCCGGGCCTCGGGCTCCTCGGACACGCGCGACCTTCTCGGTCTCATGCTGGAGGCGTCCGACCCGCTGACCGGCGAGCGGTTGTCCGACGAGAACATCCGCAACCAGGTCCTCACCTTCCTGATCGCCGGGCACGAGACCACGAGCGGCACGCTCGCCTTCGCCCTGCACCACCTGATGCGCAACCCGCACGTGCTGGCCCAGGCCTACGCCGAGGTCGACCGCGTCCTGCCCGGCGACACCGTGCCCACGTACGAGCTGATCATGAAGCTCGACGTGATCCCGCGGATCCTCGACGAGACGCTGCGACTGCACTCGCCGATCACCGCCATCGGCCTGGCTGCCCGGGACGCGACCACCCTGGGCGGCATCTATGAGATTCCGGCGCATCAGAAGATTGCGGTCCTGCTCAAGCCGCTGCACACGTCGCGCGCCTGGTCCGACCCGGAGACCTTCGACATCGACCGGTGGCTGCCCGAGGCCAAGGCCCAGCACCACCCGCACGCCTACAAGCCGTTCGGCAACGGTGAACGCGCGTGCATCGGCCGCCAGTTCGCCCTCACCGAGGCCCGGCTCGCGCTCGCCATGGTCCTGCAGCGCTTCGCGATCTCCGACCCGCACGGCCATGAGCTGCACATCAAGCAGACCCTGACGATCAAGCCGGACGGCTTCCGGCTGCGGGTCCGCGAGCGGCAATCGCACGAACGTCTCGCCTTCGGCAAACCGGTCGCCGCGGCGTCTCCGGTGGCCGAGGTTCAGGCTTCCGGTGTACGGATGCGCGTCGCCTACGGCTCCAACCTGGGCACCTCCGAGGACCTCGCCCAGCAGGTCGCCGACCGGGCCCGGCGCTCCGGCTTCGACGTGAGGGTGCAGACCCTCGACGAACTCGCCGGTGATCTGCCCGCAGACGGACTGCTGACCGTCGTGACGTCCAGCTACAACGGCAAGGCGCCCGACAACGCGCAGGCCTTCGACGACCTCACGATCCCGGCCGGTGCACTGGACGGCGTCCGGTTCGCGGTCCTCGGCAACGGCAACACGCAGTGGGCCACGTACCAGGCGTACCCGCGCCGGGTCTTCGACAAGCTAGAGGCCGCCGGTGCCCGTCCGATCGTCGAGCGCGGCGAGACCGACGCGGCCGGCGACTTCGACGGAATGGCCACGGCCTGGCTCGACGGGCTGTGGACGGCGCTGGCCGGCGAGTTCGGCGCGACCGCTGTCGTCGATGGGCCGCGCTACCGCGTGGAGGTGCTCGGCGAGGATCAGATCCGCCCGGCCGTGGTGTCCGCGCAGGCGTACCCCGTCATGATCATGTCGGTGGAGGAGCTGGTCGGTGACCCGGCCGGGCTGTGGGACTTCAGCCGTGAGGCGCCCCGGCCGGGCGTCAAGGCGATCACCGTCAAGCTGCCCGACGGCGTCTCCTATGAGGCCGGCGACCACCTGGCCGTCTACGCCAAGAACGATCCCGAACTCGTCGAGTGGGCGCTGCACACGCTGCGGGTCTCGCGTGACCTGGTGATCCGTCTCGGACAGGACGGCGAGCGACCCAGCGGCCTGCCGATCGGTGTGCCGGTGACCGCGGGCCTGCTGCTGACCGACTTCGTGGAACTGCAGGAACCCGCCACCCGCTCACAGATCGGTGTGCTCGCCGAGCACACCGAGTGCCCGTGGACCACCCGGCAGCTGATCGCCTGGACCGCCTCGCCCGAGCTGTACACCGACGAGATCCTGGCCAAGCGGGTCTCGGTGCTGTCGCTGCTCGAACGGTTCCCGGCGATCGAGCTGCCGTTCGGGGTGTTCCTCGAACTGGTGGGCACGATCAGGCCGCGCTTCTACTCGATCTCCTCGTCACCGCGCGTCGACCCGTCACTGGTGACCATCACGGTGGGCCTGGTCGACGGGCCGTCCCGGACCGGCAACGGGCGCTACCGCGGCATGTGCTCGCAGTACCTGGCCCGGCTGCAGCCCGGCGACATCTTCTACGGGCACGTGCGGGTACCGGCGCCGCCGTTCCGCCTGCCCGAGGACCCGGCCACCCCGATGATCCTGATCGGACCCGGCACCGGCTTCGCCCCGCTGCGTGGCTTCCTCCAGGACCGCGCTCGGCTCGAGGATCGCGGCCCGGCCAAGCTGTTCTACGGATGCCGTCACCCCGAGCACGACTGGCTCTACCGCGCCGAGATGGAGCAGTGGGCCGACGACGGGGTGACCGACCTGCACCTGGCGTTCTCCGCCGTTCCGGACCACCCGCACCGGTTCGTCCAGGAGGCCCTCGCCGAGCAGGGCGACACCGTGTGGGAACTGCTCGAACAGGGTGGGCACATCTACCTGTGCGGCGACGGGGCGCGGATGGCCCCGGCCGTACGCGACGAGCTGTACGCGATCTTCCGGCGGAACACCGGAGGGAGCGCGGTCGAGGCCGAGGCCTGGCTGCGGTCCCTCGAAGCGGCCGGTCGCTACCAGCAGGACGTCTTCGCCTGACTTGGCTGGGCGCTGTCCTGCTTCAGCAGGGCGGCGCCCCTATTCCGGTAGGGCGGCGCCCTTACTCCGGCAGGGCCGCGCCCCTATTTTCGGCAGGGCCGCCCCTATTTCGGCAGGGCCGCGCCCCTATTTCGGCAGGGCCGCGCCCAGCACCGGTGCCAGCATCGTCGCGTACTTCGGGGAGATGTGGCTATTGTCCCGCCAGGTCATGATGTTGCCGACCATGGCCGGGCACACGGCGTCGGTGCAGAACCACGGCCGGGTCTCGATCACCGTGACGTTCATCGACCGGGCCGTCGCCGACACCAGTGCCTGCCGAGCCGGGACCGCGAACGACTCCGCTGTGGGCCGCGCACACCGGGAGATCCGGTCCGAATTGGCGGCCAGACAGTCCGGGATGTCCTTGCCCGGCCACGGGGTGTCCTCGATCATCACCAGCCGGGTGCCGCTGACCTTCATCGCGTTGAAGGCGCGGGCCCAGCCCTCCACCCACAGCGCGTCGTGCTCCTCGGCGGACCCCTGGCCGATCCGTTTGCCGGACGCGTCCAGCAGGCCGCCGTTGTTGTTGCCGTTCGACGACATCACGACCAGCTTCGGCCGGGTCTGCTTGATCTCGGCCAGCACGTTGTTGCGCCACTCGTAGCACTCGTCGTACGGCCGCTTGAAGACCTGCGCGAAGGTGTGGACCACGGGCACCTGGCAGGCGCTCTTGGTGCGGACCACCAGTTTCCAGCCGCGTTCCTTGGCGATCGCGTCCATCGCCGGGTACCAGTGCGCCGCGTGGGAGTCGCCGAACAGGTAGACCGACTGCTTGCCGGCCGGGTCACCGAAGACACAAGGGCCGGGCGCGGTGACATCCGCGAAGTCCAGATGGCACTTGCTGGAGTAGTAGGCCGGAAGCTCGTAATGCGCTCGCTGCACCTTCGGCGTGTGGTTCGCCGGCAGTGCACCGGCGCCGGCCGACGCCGCGATGATCCGCTTGAGTTCCGCCTCCGGGGCGGCCGCGGTCTTCACCGCCTGCGTGGTGTTCACCGCCTTTCCGCCCCTGGCCAGCTGCGGCGGGTTCATGGTGCCGACCTGGGCGACCAGCGCCGCAAGCGATGACAGCGCGAGACCGACGGCCAGGCCGCGACGGGCCTTCGCCTTGACCCAGCTCTGGTTCCGGGCCGGGTTCTCGATCAGGTGGTAGGAACCGATCGCCACGACCAGCGAACCGGCCGCCAGACCGAGATTGATCGGGATGTTCGGCTCCACGCCCAGCACGAACGGACCGATCATCAACATCGGCCAATGCCACAGATACCAGCTGTACGAGTACTTGCCGATCTGCTGGAACGGCCAGGTCCCGAGGACAGTCACCGCGCCACGGGACGGCGCCGAGCAGCCACCGGCGATCATCGCGGCCGAGCCGAGTACCGGCAGGGCGGCCGCATAGCCCGGGAACGGTGTCTCCTCCGTGTAGAGGAAGGCGGAGACGACGACGGCCGCGAGTCCGATCCAGGTCAAGACCGCGGCTCCGGTACGGGGAAGCGCGGCCAGCCGGGAGGCGCCGATCGCCACGAGGGCGCCGATGCCCAGCTCCCAGGCCCGGGTGTGTGCCCCGAAGTACGCCCACGGCGCCGACGACGCGGTCTGCAGGACGCTGACGGTCAGTGACGCGACGACGACCAGCACCAGGGTGATCACGATGGGCGCGCGCCGTTTGCCCCAGAGCAGCGCGAAGATCAGCAGCAGGAGCGGCCAGACCAGGTAGAACTGCTCCTCGACCGCGAGCGACCAGAAGTGCTGCAGCGGTGAGGGTGCCGCGTCGGCGTTCATGTACTGGACGCCCTCGTGCGCCAGCCGCCAGTTGATGCCGTAGAACGTGGCGTAGATCGCGTCTGACGCGATCGAGGCGAACCGTGTCGCCGGGATCCACAGCCAGCTGGCCACCACGGTGACCAGCAGAACCACGGTGGACGCCGGAAGCAGCCGGGTGGCGCGGCGGGCGTAGAAGGTGGCCAGCGACACGCGACCCGTGCGGGTCAGCTCCTTGAGCAGCAGCGTCGTGATGAGGAAGCCGGAGATGACGAAGAACACGTCGACGCCGACGTAGCCGCCTTCGAGCGCACCGATCCCCGCGTGCGAGAGCACGACGAGAGTGACCGCGATGGCCCGCATGCCCTCGATGTCGGGCCGGAACCGCAGATGCGCTCCCGCTGCAGGCGCGGTGCCGGTGCTGGCCGGACTCTCAGATCGGGACGCCGCGATATTGGCGTCGTGTGTAACCGACATGTCCTGCCTAAATGGAAAATTCGGCGCCGCGGGCCGCCCCCGGACGGTTGGCTGGGAGATCCTACAGTCCGAATCCATAGCTCGCACATAGTCGATTCATCGACCGTTCAAAGCCGCCTGGCAGCCTCCGGCCGACCGACCGGACCGGTGTTCCGCCCCGTGCTGCGGGTTCTCAGGCGGCCTCTGCCTCGCCCGTCTCGCCGTCATCCTCGCCGGGCCCGTCCGTTTCGGCGGGGCTCGTGGCGGTCTGCTCCGGAGTGGAGGTTGTACCGGTCGTCGCCTCACCGGTCGGCTCGGTGGTGGCGGGCGTCTCCGCCGGCCGGGTCGACGCCGGGCTGGGCGTGCGACTTGCGGGGGCCTGGGTGCGCTCGGTCTTCTTCGGTTTGTCCGGGGTGTCGCCGGCGTTTCCGCCACCGGAGTCCGCGGTCGAGGACCGGCCGGCGGAGGTCGCCGGTGCCGCCGGTGCGTTCGTCGTCGGTTTCGGATCGCCGCCGAAGAACCCGAAGGGGTCGGTGATCGCGATCACTCCGGCGACCCCGAACAGGACCGCGGCAAGAATCAGAACCGGCAGAAGGCGCCGTTTCCGATCACCGCTCCCAACTGTCGGCAGTAGCCCGGTCCGCCCCGGCGTCGCCGGCCGCGTTCCTCCCTCCCCAGCGGTTCCCGCGCCTACGGTTCCCGCGCCGGTGGCTCCTGCTCCTACGGCTTCTGCACCGCCGCGAGGCGTCGCCTCGGCGCCACCCAGGCCCGCGCCGCTCGGGCTCGGGCCTATCTGATTTGTGGCGGCCTGGTTCGCGTTGGCCCGGTTTGTGTCGCCCGGGTTGGTGGCAGGCCGGTTCGTGTCAGCCTGGTTCGTGTGGGCGGCGATTCCTGCCAGGCCCGCACCGGCGATGCCCGCAGCAGCCGTGCTTTCGGGCCTCTCGCCGGCCGTGCCGGTCCTCGACACGTTGTCTTCGGCAGAGTCGGTTGGATTCGTGGCGGCGTCAGCCGCTTGTGCGGCGTCAGTCGGCTTGCCGTCGTCGGCACGGTGACCGCCCGGAATGTCGGCCTCGGTGTTGTCCACATAGGCGCTGTCGTCGGACGTGTCATCGAACGCGTGCATGCCAACCACACCGATCCAGGGAGCACCCGCCCTGGTAGCGGCAAGGCCGCCCCGGTCAGCATCCCGATCGTCGTCCGGTGAGGCAGCCATTCCAACGGTTCGCTCTGGGTCGGCACCCCGCCCGCCGATGCCGTCGATCCGTTCCGGGTCGGTGTTCGGCCCGCCGATGCCGTTGATCCGTTCTGGGTCGGTGTTCGGCCCGCCGATGCCGTTGATCCGTTCCGGCTCGGTGTTCGGCCCGATGCTGTCCGCCGGGGAGCCTTTGTCCCCGAGGTCGTGTGCCGAGGTGCCGTGATCGCCGGTACTGTCTCCATCCGCCTGCTTGCTGACACCGTCCGCCGACGGGTTCGGCGCGGCGATGCCGTTCGGTGCAGCGATCGTTCCAGCGATGCCGTTCGGCGTACTGATGCCGTCCGCCTTGGCTGACGGTCCAGTGATGCCCTTGAGGTGCGTGTTCGGTCCGGCCGTGGCCGACGCGGCGGCCCGCGCCATGGCTCCCGCGGAGGGGAAACGGTCCGTGGGGTTCTTGGCCAGGGCAGTCCGGACGATCGCGCGTACCTCGGCCGGGATCTCATCCGGCAGCGGCGGCGGATCGTCGTCCAGGTGCTGCAGGGCGATGGCGATCGGGTTTTGGCCCTCGAACGGCGGGTGCCCGGCCAGGCAGTGATAGGCCAGGGCACCCAGGGCGTACACGTCCGCCGCCGGGCCGGTCTCCTGCCGTGCCACCTGCTCCGGTGCGATGTAGAGGGCGGTACCCACCACTTCACCCGCGCCCGTCATGGTGCCGGAGTGCGCGGACCGTGCCACCCCGAAGTCGACCAGCACCACGGTGCCGTCCGGCTCGATCAAGAGGTTGCCGGGCTTGACGTCGCGATGCACGATCCCGGCCTTGTGCGCTGCCTCCAACGCCTGGGCAGCCTGAGCGACGACGGACATCGTCTCGGCCGGGGTCAGGCGGCCGCGACGGGCGAGCATCCGGTTCAGGGGCTCACCGTCGACTCGGGCCATGACGAGATAGGCGTCCTCGGCGTCGGTGCTGCCGAAGTCGTACACCGTCACGACACCGGGATGCCGCAGTGCCGCCAGAGCGCGCGCCTCGTGCCGGAAGCGCCGCTGGAACCCCCGGTCGGTGGCCCGGTCGGCGAGGAGGGTCTTGACGGCGACTGCCCGCTTGAGGACGGTGTCGGTCGCCTGCCAGACCTCACCCATGCCGCCGGCGGCGATGCGATCGTCAAGCCGGTAACGTCCGCCGAGCAACTCTCCGGGGTGAGGCATGGAAGTTCCTCTACCCAGGAGAGCCTTCGGTTACCCGTTACCGCTCAGGCTCCGGTGCGGAGACATGGTCGCTCATGCGCCCCGATACAAGACGTGGTCACTCATGCGCCCCGATACGAGACGTGCTCACTCGTGCGCTCCTGTCCAGACGTGGCTGTTCATGGCTCCTCTGTCGCTCAGGCGCCTGTGTAAAGAACGGCGTCGATCTCGATGTCGAACCCGACCAGCGGCACCGGCAGCGTCGTGCGTACCGGCCGGTGTTCACCCTTGATGTACTCCTGGTAGATCTCGTTCATCTCCGGGAAGTCGGCGAAGTCACGCAGGTAGACGCCCACCCGCACGGCGTCGTCGAGGCTCGCACCGGCCGCCTCGGCGACGGCGGCCAGGTTGCGGAAGGCCGCGTGCGCCTGCTCAGCGAAGCTGCCGGTCACCCGCGTACCGTCGGGCAGCGCCGGGATGGCACCGGCCAGATAGATCGTGTCACCGGCGACGACGGCGTGCGAGTACGGGCCACCGGCCGGCGCAGCCTTGTCGGTCATCACAGCACGCTTGGGCATCAGGAACTCCTCGGTTTCGTTCTCGGGAACTGTTCGGCCAGCCCATCCACATCCACCAGGGGTGTGGCGAGCAGGGCACGGATATCGCGTTGGCGGCGGTCCAGCGCCGCTCGCTGCGTTTCGGTGAGCGGGATCCAGGGCGCCGGGGGAGCGGGCAGTCGTGGCGTGAGCGGACGGCCGCCCACGTAGGTCGCCTCGTTCACCAGTCGTACCGGTGACACACGGACCTGCCGGTGCGCGTCGACGACCGGGAACGGCTCCTCGCGTACGTCCCAGATCGCTATGTCGGCGGGCGCGCCGACCGTGAGTGTCCCGCCGGGCAGGCCCAGAGCCTGTGCGGGATGCACGGTGACCGCGTCGATCACCTCGGGTAACGGCACACCGGCGGCGAGGAGTTTCGCCATGGTGGTCGGCAGATCGAAGACCGGACCGTGCAGCGAGCGAGCGTGCAGGTCGGTGGAGACGGTGAAGGGGCGCAATCCGGCCTCGAGCTGTGCCTCGAGCACGTCGAAGGCGAACCCGCCGGAACCGTGCCCGAGATCCAGCAGGACTCCCCGGTCGGAGGCCGCGTGAACGGCCGGACCGAGCGGGGCGGCGATACCACTCGCGCAGTGCGTCACGATGTCGCCGGGGCGCAGCAGGTCGAGGACCTCGTCCAGAGCGGGCGGCGACGTGCCGATGTGGACCATGACCGGCACACCACACGCCTCGGCCGCAGCCAGGCCCCGGCGCAACGGTTCCACCCCGTTGGCTCCCACGGTGTCGGTGTCGATGCGCACCTTGATGCCGTGGATCAGGTCGCGGTTGGCCCGGATGGTGTCGATGGCGAGCGCGGTGTCACAGTTCGCCAGGTCACGGCTCTCACCGGTGCGCCCGGCCAGACCGATCGCGGAGATGTTGAGCAGCGCCGGCACCCGAACCGTGGCCGTGGTGGCGACGTGTCGTAGCCCGGCCAGCGTGAACGCGCCCGCCGATCCGGCGTCCACCCAGGTGGTGACGCCGGAATACCAGGCGATCGGATCCGGGTCGATGCCCCAGTAGCCGGGACCGACATGGGTATGCAGGTCGATCAACCCGGGCGTGACGAGCCGTCCGGAGACGTCGACCACCGAGCCGGCCTCCGGCCGCAGCTCCGGCCCGATCGCGGCGATCCGCCCGTCGCGCACCGCGATGTCACCCTGCGCGGCACCGGCGAGAACCAGGTCGTAATCGCGATCCCGTACGCGGGGGTGATCGCCCGCGGCCATCTGCTCCTGACTCATCGGGCCGTGCTCCCATCCGGCGCGGAGGGAAGATGAGTGGCGGTCGCAAGCCTCGGCATCTCACTCATCGGTGGCACCGCCATTCGGCGCGGACGACCGGCCGGTGGCGAGGGTGGCCGTGATGGCCAGGCGGTAGAGGCGGGCCGGCCGGCCTTTCTGATGGGGCTGGGTGCTGCCGTCCGCGACTGCCAGTCCGGCCTCGGCGAGCTTACGGATGAGGCGTCTGCCGCTCGGGTCGGTGATGCCCAGCGCATCAGCCAGTTCGCCGGGGGAGACCGGGCGGCCGCCCAGCGACCGCTCCAGCGCGGCCAGCCGGGAGAGTGTCGCCGGACTCAGACCGGCTCGGCCGGCGAGCTGTTCCAGCCCGCCGTGCTGCCGGTAGGTGTAGGTGAGCGGCGGGCCCCCGGCACCCATCGGGCCGATCATCACGCCGTCGTCGGTGATGAGGTAGGCGGTGGCGGAGCCGTCCTGCTCGGCGCGGTCGGCAGCCTGCTCGGCCAGCGCGACACTGCGGCGCGCGGACGGTCCGATGCCGAATCCGGCGAACGCTCCGGCGGCACGGTCGGCGTCGGCCGGGACGAGGCCGGTCCGCTCGGTCTCCTCGGCGCGGTCGTCCGTGGCTCTCGAGTGCCAGGGGCCCGGTGCGCGTACCCAATGGTGGGTGATCTTCTCGAAGACCGCAGCCGGCGCGAACGCCACCAGACCACGGGAGCCGTGCTCCTCGACCCATGCGTCGGCCAGCTCCGGAATCTCCTGCAGCATCCCGCGCAACACGGCCCGTGTGGTGCCCGTGCCGGGGGGCCGGAAGACCGCCGCCGCGAACCGCTGCTCGTCGGCCCGCTGCCGGCGGATCCGGAGGACCAGCTCGTGCAGATCGGCCCGGATCGTCCCCGGTGTGGCCAGGGCGTGCAGGACGGCGGTCCGGCCGTCGAGCGCTGCGGCGACGCCGGTGCGCACGGTGATCACATAGGGCGCGGAGGTGCGGGCCAGACGGTCACGGTGGAAGGCCACCACCTCGTCGAGGGACTGCTCCGGGTCGAAGGGCATGGTGGCGATGGCCCCACGGTCGAGATCCAGTGCCGCGGCGACCTCGTCGACCGTCTCGGCGGCGAAGGTGTCGATGCTGACCGGTGCGGCCGGCCATCCGTTACCGCGGGCACGCGCCCAGGCCAGGGCCAGGTCGAGAGCGGCGGAACGGGTGACCGAGACGGGTAGGCCGGCGGGGATCAGGTCGCGGGCACGGGACCACGGCACCAGCCCGAGCAGCAGACCGTCGACGTCGCCGGTGGACAGCAGCTCGCCGACCCGGTCGCGGATCTGGTCCTCCCGGTCGTAGATCGCCCAGGCGAAGGAGGCCCCGGTGAGCGTCCGCGCCGCCTCGGCGAAGCGCTCCCGATGGCCGGAGTGGACCACCAATCCGACGACCATCCCGTCCTCCTCGTCGGCCGATTGCACTTGTGGTTCGTATGTGGCTCGTATTAGCGTCCTCCATATCGCTCACCGGGTCAAGGAGGCGTCATGAACGAGCCACTTACGAGCATCGTCCCGCTTCCGCGGGCGATCACCGGCTCGACGGGCGTCTTCCGGTTCGACGACACGACCGGCCTGACACCGGGCCCCGGCACCGAGCGGGTGGCGGCCTGGCTGCGCGGTGTGCTCGTGCCCGCCACCGGGGCGTCGCTAGCGCCCGGTGCGGGCGGGATCCGGCTGCGGATCGACCGGGGCAGGCCGGCCGAGGGTTACGCCCTTGAGATCACCACGAACGGGGTCGACATCGCGGGAGGTTCCGCGGCCGGCGTCTTCTACGGCGCTCAGACCCTTCGCCAGCTGCTACCTCCGGCGACGCTGCGTCGCGCCCGCGTGGACCCCGGCCCCTGGGAGGTGCCCGCCCAGCTGATCGTGGACGAGCCGCGGTTCACCTGGCGGGGCCTGCTCCTCGACGTGGCGCGCCACTTCATGCCGCTCGCGGACGTGCTGCGCCTCATCGACCTGGCCGCGTTCCACAAACTCAACGTCCTTCACCTGCACCTCACCGACGACCAGGGCTGGCGCTTCGAGGTGCCCGGCTGGCCACGGCTCACCGAGGTGGGCGCGTGGCGGCGGATGACCATGCTGGGGGCACGCGGTCACGAGCGCTACGACGGGCGTCCGCACGGCGGCTTCTACACCACCGACGACCTGCGCGAGATCGTCGCCTACGCGGCCGAGCGGCACATCACGGTCGTGCCCGAGGCCGACATGCCCGGCCACATGCAGGCCGCCATCTCGGCGTATCCGGAGCTCGGCAACGGCTTCGACGGTCCGGTCCGGGCCGCCTGGGGCATCTCCGAGCACGTCCTCCAGGTCGGCCCCGAGTCGATCGACTTCTGCCGGGCGGTCCTCGACCACCTCTGTGACGTCTTCCCCGGTGAGCTCATCGGCATCGGCGGTGACGAGTGCCCGGCCGTCGAGTGGGAGACCAGCCCGTCCGCCCGCGAGCTGATCCGGTCGGAGGGGCTGGCGGGCGCTCATGAGGTTCAGCGCTGGTTCACCGCCCGGATGGCCGAGCATCTCGCCGGTCGCGGCCGTCGTCTCTACGGCTGGGACGAGATCCTCGCCGGTGGGGCTCCGCCGGGTGCGGTCGTGGCGGCCTGGCGCGGTCATGAGCCGACCGGGCACGCGATCCGTGCCGGTCATCAGGTGGTCGCCTGCCCCGACATCGCGGCCTATCTCGACTACCGGCAGTCCGACGATCCCGGCGAGCCGACTCCGGTCGGCACCCGGCTCACCCTCGCCGACGTGTATGCCTTCGAGCCTGTGCCGCCCGGCCTCGGCCCGGATGAGACCGCGCTGGTCCTCGGCGGGCAGGCCAATATCTGGACCGAGCACCTCGAGTCCGCCCGTCGCGTCGACTATCAGGCGTTCCCGCGGCTGTGTGCCTTCGCCGAGGCCGTCTGGGGCCCGGCCGGGCGTGACTTCGCCGACTTCTCCGCGCGGCTGCCCGGCCACCTGGCCCGGCTCGACGCGCTGGGCGTCGACTACCGCCCGCTCACCGGCCCGCGGCCCTGGCACGCCCGGCCCGATGCGCCCGGCAACCCGCGGTCCCTCCCCGACCGTCTCGCCGAGCTGCACGAGATGACCGCCGACCTGCGTCGCAAACCGGAGCAGCAGGCAGCCTCCCCGGCCCCCGCCGGGAGCCCGAGTGACACGCGATAGTCCTGGAGCGGCGGTGGGAGCCCGAGTGACACGCAGTGGCCCCGGATCCGTGCGGGGACCCCGAGCCGTGGTTTCAGGGCAGCGCAGGCAGGAGCCGTCGGGCCAGTCGCAGCGGCCGGGTCGTCCGGCCCTCATGGCCCTCGAAGGACCACACCTCCGACAGCACCGCCTGGACGAAACCCCACGCCACCACCCGCTCGCACGGCATGCCGAGTCCGTCGGCGAGCTGTTCGATGCGGGCGTCCACCAGGTCGAGGACGGTGTCGTCGGCACCGGCCGGATCCGGGTTGTAAAGCAGTGCCCCGATCTCGTAACCCGGATCGCCCACCACGCCGTGCGGGTCGATCGCCAGCCACGGCTCGCGCTCGGCGGCGAGGACGTTGTCGTGATGCAGGTCGCCGTGCAGTACCACCCGCTCGGTCGCGGTGGCGCACAGCTCGCCGAAGAGGCGTCCCGCCCGTTCGACCAGATCCCGTGGCAGCGGGTCGTCACCGGGGAAGCGCCGCAGGTGCCGGGCGAAGGATTCGGTGCGCCGACTCAGCTCGGGCAGTGCCACCCCCGCCGGAGCCGGCCGGTGCAACCGCTTGACCACCTCGATCAGCCTGGCCGTGGCCTCCTCGTCCCGGTGGGGCACCAGGTCCCGGAGCTGGTCGCCGGGGCGGGCCTCCTCCAGCAGGAGCGCGCCGCGGGCATCGTCGCGGGCCAGCACGGCGATCGCCCCCCGCCCGGCGAAACACTCCAGGGCGGTCGCCTCGTCCGCCAGATGACCCGCCTCCGGCAGGGCGAGCTTGAGCACCGCCGTGCTGCCGTCCGCCCGGCGCACCCGGCCGACCCAGTTGATACTCAGCGGGAGCGGCCCGGTGATCCGCAGGTCCCACTCCCGCAGCAGTCCGTCGGCGATACCGGGCAGCGCTGCCAGCCACGCCTGTCCGGACTCGCCCCAGATCCGCTCGACATTGCGGATGAAAGCACCGGACATCGTGAAATCGACCATGACGAGCAGTCTGACAGCGACCGGCAACGGACCGACGCGGCAGGAGGCGGGGCGACATGACGATCGACTGGCGGAGCAAGGGATTCTGGCAGCCGGATGACGCGCTCGATCCACAACGGATCGCGGCTGACCGGCAGGGAATCTTCGACGGCGGGTTCACGTGGCCGCTGCTCGTGGTGCATCGCGTCGCGATCGAGGCCAACATCGCGACGATGGCGGCGTACTGCCGTCGGCACGGTTTCGACTTCGCACCCCATGCCAAGACCACGATGGCGCCGGGCCTGCTGGAAGCTCAGATGGCGGCCGGCGCGTGGGCGCTGACCGTGGCCACACCGAACCAGGCCCTGGTGCTGCGGCGGCTCGGCGTCGGCCGGGTTCTGATCGCCAACGAGGTCCTCGATCCGGTCGTGCTGCGCTGGCTGGCCGCTGAGGGCGCGGCCGGCTGGGAGGTGTACATCCAGGTCGACTCCCTCGCCGGAGTGGCTGCCGCGGCATCGGCCGTCGCGTCCTCCGGCGCGGCCGCCGACGGCGTGATCCGGGTTCTCGTCGAGCTGGGGCACGCGGGCGGGCGTACCGGGGTCCGGAGTCTCGAGGAGCTGGCGACGGTTGCCCGGGCGGCCGCCGAGGCGCCGGGTGTGGAGCTGGCCGGGGTCGCCGGCTATGAGGGTCAGCTGGCGGATCAGGCCGGCGTCGACGCGTTTCTCGAGCGACTGGTCGTCGGCGTGGCCCGGCTGCGCTCGGCAGCGCTGCTGCCCGACCCACCGGTCGTCGCGGCCGGCGGGAGCGCCTGGTTCGACCGGGTCGCCGAGAAGCTCGCCGCTCTGCGCGGGGAGGCGCGGCTGGTTCTGCGCAGCGGCGCGACGGTTACCCACGACGACGGGTTCTATCGGGAACGGACACCGTTCGTGCGTGTGCCGGAGGAGGGTCCGCTTGCCGCGGCGCTGGAGATCTGGGCGCAGGTGATCTCGGCTCCGGAGCCGGGGCTGGTGATCGTCGGCATGGGCAAGCGGGACGCGCCGTTCGACGAGGGCCTGCCTGTGCCCAGGGAGATCCGGCGAGCGGACGGGACCGCAGGGCCGGCCACGGGCCTGCGGGTGACCAAACTGAACGATCACCACACGTACCTCACCGGGGACGACGATGACCTCGTGCCCGGAGACCTGATCGGGTTCGGGTTGTCTCACCCGTGCACCGCGTTCGACAAGTGGCGTGACATCCCGGTCGTCGACGAGGAGCGGCGCGTCGTGGACGTGCTGCACACCTACTTCTGAGGAGGCGCCATGACCGACTTCCGGCTGGAGAGATGGGACGAGCGTGCACCTGAGCTGCAGCGACGTGCCAACACCCCGGAGATGCAGGCGTTCCTCGCCGGGGTGGAGCCGGAGGAGGCGCTGACCTCACGGCACCGGCGGATCCTCGACGGGATGCGGGAGGGCGACACCGAGATGTTCCTGATCGTGGTGGACGAGGCCGGTGCGGTGGGGTCGGTCGGCTACTGGGAGAAGGAGTGGCGGGGCGAGACCGTCTACGAACTCGGGTGGAAGGTCCTTCCCGAGTTCCAGGGCCGTGGCCTGGCCGGTCGGGCGCTCACCCGGACCCTCGCGCACGCCGCCGCCCGCGGCCGGATCCGCTGGGGTCACGCCTTCCCGCGGACCGACAACGTGGCGTCGAACGGCCTGTGCCGCCGGACCGGATTCGAACTGCTCGGTGAGGTGGACTTCGAGTTCCCGAAGGGCAACCCGCTCCGGTGCAACGACTGGCGGTTCGACCTAGCGGGTGCCGGCGAGAAATGAGGCGAGGGCTGATGCCTCCGCGTGCCAGACTCCTCGACCGTGACGACGATGACGCTCTGGCGGCCCACCGGCCCGATCGAGCTGGGCCTGGTACGGGACTCCGGCTGGCGGCGCTGGCCGCCACGCCTGCCTGACCAGCCGATCTTCTACCCGGTGCTCAACGAGGACTACGCGATCAAGATCGCCCGCGACTGGAACGTTCCGGCCTCGGGCGCGGGGTACGTCACCCGGTTCGAGGTCGACGCCGTGTTCGCCGCTCGCTATCCGGTCCGGCAGGTCGGGGGTGACACCATCCTCGAGCTGTGGGTGCCGGCCGAGGAGTTGGAGGAGTTCAACGATCACATCGTCGGCACGATCGATGTCGTCCACGAATTCAAGAGTGCGACTGCCGGGTGAATCGGGAGCGGGACCGCCGTACTCATGAACGTCGGTCCCCTAGTGGGGGATGGCCTGTCTGATCGATGGTGTTTACGGTGGTCGAGCGTCGAACGAGCGCTTTAACCGCCTGCGCATCAGGAGTCCGCCATGTCCGTATTCCGCGCAGCCGCGAGCGATCCCGCCTACCGGCCGTCGATCGAGGCGCCGCATCCCGCGAGCGCCGCGCAGCAGCGCCATCCCCTGCCGCCGGGCCAGTGGGTGCCGCCCCAGCGTGCTCAGGACGCCGCGTACACGGACGGGCCCACCGAACCGCTGGGCACGACCCGGGAGGCCGCAGCACGGGAGATCGCCATCCGCGAGGCGGAGGCCAGGGAGGCGGCGGCGCGGGAGGTCGCGTTCCGTGAGGCGGAAGCGAGGGAGGCCGCGGCGCGTGAGGTTGCGGCGCGGGAGGTCGCGTTCCGCGAGGCGGAAGCGAGGGAAGCCGCGGCGCGTGAGGTTGCGGCGCGGGAGGTCGCGTTCCGCGAGGCGGAGGCGAGGGAAGCCAAGTCCAGGGAAGCGGCCGTCAGGGAGGCCGCGGTCCGTGAGTCGGAGGAGCGGGAGGCGGCGGTCCGCGAGGCCGCGAACCGGAGGGCGGCTGTCACGGAGGCCAACCCCCAGGATGCTGTCCTGCGGGATGCCGTGCCGCGGGACGCGGCCGCGAGGGATGCCGAGACGCGAGGCGCCACGACACGGACCAACGATGCGCGGGCCCACGATGCACGTGGCAGCGATGCGCGGGCCCACGATGCACGTGACAGCGATGCGCGGACCAGCGGAACACGAGGGGCCGACGGGCGCGACGACGACGCGCGTGGCGCTGACGTCTGGGGCACCGGCACGCGGGGTGGTGAGGCGCGGGGTGGTGAGGCGCGGGGCGGTGAGGCGCGGGCGAGTGACGGGCCGGGCTACGACATTCGGGACGCGGAGTCGCGGAAGGCGGGCTCGAAGAAGATCGGCTCGAAGAGGGGCGACCCCGCGACGGACAGGGAGGACGCCGCCGGGGACCCGCGGGCGGCGGTGTCCCAGGGGAGCGCCCGGCCGCGCCGCCGGCCCGGTGTGGTCCTGGCCGTACTGCTGAGTCTGCTCGCCCTGTTGATCTCCGGCGCCACCGGCTTCCTGTCGTGGCAGACGTTCCGGGCGACGACGTCGGCGGCGATGACGAGGACGGCCACGACCGCGCCGCAGCCCTCGGCCGCGACAGCCCAGGCCCAGGCTCCGGCGCAAGCGGAGGCACGGCCCCCGCGACCGGAGTCGTATCCGGTGGCGTATGCGAAGGAGCCGTTGCGCCTGCAGCTCGACTGTGCCGCCGTGATGTTCCTGGATCTCGACGAGCCGCGGGCCGACGCCGCCGAGGCGCTGGGCGATCTGCGCTACGAGAGCCGCTGTGGCACCCGGCCGGCGCGGCTCAGCCTGGGCGCCGGGGCGGCCGGGGGCAGCCGTCAGGCCAGCGCCGACACCGACGCCGCCGGATGTGATCGGGCGATCCGTACCAGCCCGCTCGGCCGTGGTCTGCCGGTGGAGGTCAGGAGGGGCACGGCGCTCTGCGTGCTCACCGCGGCGACACCCGCCGAACTCGTGCTCGTGGAGATCATCGACGTCGGCGGCTCCGGCACCGCCGGCCTGCGTGCCACCTCGTGGCAGGTTCCCTAGAAGGCGGGTGACCGGCCCGTGGCACGCGGCGCGGGGTGCTCCTGACAGAATGTCGGGTGCGCCCCGCGAACTCTGTTAGGAGACGTTTCCGTGATCCGTACCCATGACGCCGGCACTCTGCGCGCGAGCGACGCCGGCACGACGGTGACCCTCGCCGGATGGGTGGCCCGTCGGCGTGACCACGGCGGTGTCATCTTCGTCGACCTCCGAGACGCCTCCGGCGTGGTGCAGGTCGTGTTCCGCGAGGAGGACGCGCACGCGCTGCGCAACGAGTTCTGCGTGAAGGTCGTCGGCGAGGTCAGCGCCCGCCCGGCCGGCAACGAGAACCCGGACCTGGCCACCGGCGAGATCGAGGTGGTCGCGAGCGAGCTGGTCGTGCTCTCCGAGGCGGCCCCGCTGCCGCTGCCGGTCGACGACACGATCACCGCGTCCGACGACCTCCGCCTCAAGTACCGCTACCTGGACCTGCGCCGCTCCGGCCCGGCCAAGGCGCTGCGCCTGCGCAGCCGCGCCAACCAGATCGCCCGCGAGGTCCTGCACGCCCGCGACTTCAACGAGATCGAGACGCCGACGCTGACGCGTTCGACGCCCGAGGGCGCCCGTGACTTCCTGGTCCCGGTCCGGCTGCAGCCCGGCACCTGGTATGCGCTGCCGCAGTCGCCGCAGCTGTTCAAGCAGCTGCTGATGGTCGCCGGCATGGAGCGGTACTACCAGATCGCCCGCTGCTACCGCGACGAGGACTTCCGCGCTGACCGCCAGCCGGAGTTCACCCAGCTGGACATCGAGATGTCGTTCGTCACGCAGGAGGACATCATCGAGCTCGGCGAGGAGATCGTCTCCCGCCTGTGGAGCGAGCTCGCCGACTACCAGGTCCAGCTGCCGATCCCGCGCATCACCTGGACCGACGCGATGAACCGTTACGGTTCCGACAAGCCCGACCTGCGGTACGGCGTCGAGCTGGTCGAACTCACCGACTACCTCCGGGGCACCGCGTTCCGCGTGTTCGCGGGCGCGATCGACGCCGGTGGTTACGTCGGTGCGGTCGTCATGCCGGGCGGCGCCTCGCAGACGCGCAAGGAGCTGGACGGCTGGCAGGACTGGGCGAAGGCCCGCGGCGCCCGTGGCCTGGCCTACGTGGTGCTCGACGCCGAGACCGGCGAGCCGAAGGGCCCGGTCGCGAAGAACCTGTCGCCCGAGCACCTGTCCGGCCTGGCCGACCAGGTCGGCGCGAAGCCCGGTGACGCCGTCTTCTTCGCCGCGGCGACCGAGCGTCGTGAGGCGCAGGAGCTGCTCGGCGCGGCCCGGATCGAGATCGCCAAGCGCGCGAACCTGATCGACGAGTCCGCCTGGGCGTTCTGCTGGGTGGTCGACGCGCCGATGTTCGAGAAGACCGACGACGGTGGCTGGACCGCGGTCCACCACCCGTTCACCTCGCCGAACGAGGAGTGGATCGACAATTTCGAGTCCGCTCCGGACAAGGCGCTCGCGTACGCGTACGACATCGTGGTGAACGGCAACGAGATCGGCGGTGGCTCCGTCCGTATCCACCGCGGCGACGTGCAGAGCCGGGTCTTCGATCTTCTCGGCATCACGCCGGAGGAGGCCGCGGACAAGTTCGGCTTCCTGCTGGAGGCGTTCAAGTACGGCCCGCCGCCGCACGCCGGCATCGCGCTCGGCTGGGACCGGACGTGCATGCTGCTCAGCGGCAACGAGTCGATCCGCGAGGTGATCGCCTTCCCGAAGACGCGGGGCGGCTTCGACCCGCTGACCACCGCGCCGACGCCGATCACCGCGCAGCAGCGGCTGGAGGCGGGCATCGACGCGAAGCCCAAGGCCGCGGCCGGTGCGGCGGGCACCGATGGCCAGGCGGCTCCGGTCCAGCACTCCAACTGAGGACCATTCACAACCCTGCCCGGGTACGCGACTCGCGTACCCGGGCATTTTTTGTGTCCAAGTCATGCACAGAAGTTGTGCATAAGTTTTGTGCATAGTTATTGTGCATCCATGACGAGTAACGAGACGACCCCGGAGCGGATGACCGAGGTGCACCTGAGCGCCCGGCAGATCCAGGTCCTCGCCCACCCGCTGCGGATCCGCCTGCTCGGGCACCTCCGGCTCAACGGCCCGGCGACCGCCACCCGCCTCGCCGGGGCACTCGCCACCAACACCGGCGCCACCAGTTACCACCTGCGCCAGCTCGCCGACGCCGGCCTGGTCGTCGAGGAGGACAGGCCCGGCACCGGCCGTCAGCGCTGGTGGCGAGCGCTGCACGAGCTGTCCAGCTGGCAGCGCAGCGACTATCCGGGCGACCCGGCCGCAGCCGCCGCGGTCGACTGGCTGGAGGCGTACCAGCTGAATCTGCTCGTCCAGCGGATCGAGGCCTGGCGCCTCGTCGCTCCCGGCGAGCCGGCCGAGTGGCGTGACGTCGCGGGCCTGGGCGACTACGCGGTCACCATGGACCCGGAGCAGCTGCGCGACATGCAGACCGACCTCGAGGAACTTGTGGAACGGCATCGCGCCCGTGCCCTGGCCGACCCGCGGCCGGGCGCGCGCCAGGTGCTGTTCTTCTACGCCGGTGTGCCCGATGTGGGAGGTGAGCGATGACCGCCGCGCAGGTCCGATCCCGCTACGTTTTCCTGATCGCGATGCGCTGGCTCCCGGTCGGGCTGCTCGTCCCGATCGTGGTCCTGCTCCCGCTCGAGCGCGGGTTCGACATCGCCCAGATCGGGTCGGTGGTGGCCGTCCAGGGCATCGTCGTGCTGCTGCTGGAACTGCCCACGGGAGGACTCGCCGACGCCATCGGCCGGCGACCGGTGCTGCTCATCGCCGGTGTGATCAACCTGGCCTCGCTGGCATTGCTCGTGGTCGCCGACACGATGGCCCTGCTCGGCCTCGCCTATCTGCTGCAGGGTGTCTACCGGGCGCTCGACAGCGGGCCGCTCGAGTCGTGGTTCGTCGACCGGTCGCTGGCCGCCGATCCCGAGGCCGACATCGAGACCGGCCTCGCCCATGGCGGCACCGCGTCCAGCCTGGCGATCGCCGGGACGGCTCTGCTTAGCGGCGGGCTGGTCTGGCTCGGACCGGTCGGATCGGTGAGCGCGCTGACCGTACCCGTCCTCGTCGCCCTTGTTCTCAGCGTGCTCAGCACACTGGCCGCGGCGCTGCTGATGGCCGAGGAGAGACCGCCTCGCGGAAAGGTCGAGCTCCTCGCGCCCGTGCGTGGCATGGTGACCGCCGTCGGCGGGGCGCTGACGCTCGCGCGCCGGTCCCGTGTGGTGCTCGCGCTGGTCGGCGTGGAGTTCCTGTGGAGCTTCGGCATGGTCACCTTCGAGCAGCTCATGCCGGTCCGGCTCAGTGAGGTGACCACGGCCGCCGGTCCGCTGATGGGTCCGGTCAGCTCGGTCGCGTGGGGAGCCTCGGCGGCAGGTGCGGCACTGGTGCCGCTGCTCAGCCGCAGGCTCGGCGCCCGGTGGACCGGATTCACTCTGCGGGTCGTCCAGGGCCTCACGATCGTCGGGATGGGCCTGCTGGCCGGGCCGGCCGGGGTGATCGGCGCCTTCCTGCTCTGTTACGCCGTGCACGGTGCCGCCAACCCGGTGCACTCCGGTCTGCTGCACCGCCGGGCCGAGGGGGAGTATCGGACGAGTCTGCTGTCGCTCAACTCGATGGTCGCCTCGACGGGTTTCGCGATCGGATCGATCGCCCTCACCGTGGTGGCTGCCCGGACCGGCACGCAGGCGGCGATCGTGGCCGGCGCCGTGCTTCTCGCCGCCGCCGCTCCGCTCTATCTGGTGAAAGATCGAAGACGATCGTCCCGGATCGAGTTTCGGGAGCACTCCCATTCGGGTACCAGCGAGTCACAGGCTCTCTAACACCCCCCCCGGAGGAATCCGATGCTCGCCATCGCCGCCGCCGTAGTCTTCGGCATCTATCTGCTCGCCGATCTGCTCAACACCAATTTCGGCGCCCCCGACCTCTTCAACTTCTCGACCATGGCCTCGCTCGGCCTGCTGCTGCTCGCCCTCTACCTGGCCGGCATCGGCAGCGGCCCGCGCGCCAGCTCGGGCACCGGCTCCGGCCGCCGCTTCTACGGCCGCCGTCCCGGCCGCGGCTGACCGGCGCGGCCGTCCGGCCGCCCGCCCTCCGGCCTCTGAAGGCCCGCCCTGCCCCGGGTGGGCCTTCAGGTCTGTCTCAGACACTCTCCGTAAAGGTGTCGTGGCTGCTTGGGATGGTTGTCCACAGGCGGCAGGTGGCGTTTCGGATCGGGTCGTAAAGGCCGGTACTGTCGGTTGTGATGGACACAGATGGGCTCTTCTCCCTCGCGTCACCGGACCCGCGGCCCGCGGCTCCGGCCGGTGCCGCGACCAGCGGATTCGGGCGCCCCACGGGTGACGCTCCGCTGCCGGTGCGGATGCGGCCCGCGTCCCTCGACGAGCTGATCGGCCAGGAGCACCTGCTCGCGCCCGGCGCGCCACTGCGTCAGCTGGTCACCGGCGCCAGTCCGATGTCGGTGATCCTCTGGGGCCCACCCGGCACCGGCAAGACCACCATCGCGCATCTGGTGGCCAACGCCACCGACCGCAAGTTCGTCGCCATGTCCGCGCTGACCGCCGGGGTCAAGGACGTGCGCGCGGTGATCGACACGGCACGGCGCGAGCGGCGCTACGGCGGACCGCCGACCGTCCTGTTCATCGACGAGGTGCACCGCTTCAGCAAGACCCAGCAGGACTCGCTGCTCGCCGCCGTCGAGGACCGCACGGTCACCCTGCTCGCGGCGACCACCGAGAACCCGTACTTCTCCGTCATCTCGCCCCTGCTCTCCCGCTGTGTGCTGCTCACCCTCCAATCCCTCGGCGAGGACGACGTCCGTCGCCTCCTGCGGCGCGCGATCACCGACGAGCGCGGCCTGGGCGGGGCGGTCACCCTGGCTGCCGATGCCGAGGACCATTTGGTACGGCTGGCGAGCGGCGACGTCCGCAAGGCACTGACCGCGCTGGAGGCCGCGGCGGGGTCGGCGCTCGCGCAGGACGCCTCGGAGATCGACCTCGCCACCGCCGAGAAGGCGGTCGACGTGGCGGCCGTCCGATACGACCGCGACGGTGACGCCCACTACGACGTGATCAGCGCGTTCATCAAGAGCATGCGCGGCAGCGACCCCGACGCGGCTCTGCACTATCTGGCCCGCATGCTGGTCGCCGGCGAGGACCCGCGGTTCATCGCCCGGCGCATCGTCATCTTCGCCAGCGAGGACGTCGGCATGGCCGACCCGCAGGCGCTGCTGGTCGCGACCGCCGCCGCCCAGGCCGTGCAGAACGTCGGGCTGCCCGAGGCCGGTCTCAACCTCGCCCACGCCGTCGTGCACCTGGCCACCGCGCCGAAATCGAACAGTGTCACGGTGGCCCTCGGCGAGGCGATGGCCGACGTCCGCGCGGGCCGGGGCGGACCGGTTCCGCCGCACCTGCGCGACGCGCACTATCCGGGTTCGCGTGGCCTCGGTCACGGACGGGGATACCGCTACCCGCACGACGATCCACGGGGCGTCGTCCGCCAGCAATACGTCCCCGATGATCTGGTCGGGACCGACTACTATCGGCCGACCGATCATGGCGCCGAACGCGCGGTCGGTGAGCGGGTGCCACGACTTCGCCGGATCGTGCGAGGTCAGGGGCCCGCGACGCGACCACCCGGGGGTGACTCCGCCACCGGGCCGGTGAGCAGCACGGTCACCACTTCGGTGAGGACCGCGGACCGCGCGGCGGGTGGTGCTCGCGTCGCCGATGAGTCACAGTCTTCGGCGGACTCGAAACCGGCAGACTCCGAACCGGCAGCCTCGGCGGTCGACGGCAGCACGGCCGACGGCAGCACGGTTGACAGCGGCCCCGGCGGCGAGGCCCCGGCGGCCGCCGCACGTGACGTCGGCGGTGCCGGGGGCGTTGGTGCTGACGGTGGCGTTGGTGCTGACGGTGGCGCCACGCGTAAGGCCGGCGGCGACGATGCCGTCGACACCGCGGCGGCCGGTGACGGTGCCGGGGGTGGTGACGACAGCGGCGACGGTGCCGCTGTCGGCGATGGCGGTGCCGTGAGCGGTGCCGGACGCAGTGACGACAGCGGCGACAGTGCCGGGAGGGAACAGCGGTGACAGGGCGGGGTGCCGAACGGCCCGACGACGACGCCGGCCAGGGTGGTAAGAACCGCCGGCGCTTCGGGCGGGGTGGTCGTGCCGAGCAGCCGGCCGTTCCCCAGGAGGTTCCGCGCGAGGAGACCGGCTGGCTCGACGACCTGCGCACGGCCAAGGAGGAGGGCGGGGCCATCGGTCCCGGCGTCACTCCCGGCGAGGCACGGACCAGCAAGTCCGGACGCAGGGCGCCCGGCCCCGATGACGCCCCCGATGACGACTTCGCGTTCCCCGGTGGCACGGACGACGAGTTCGCCGCCCCGGCGGGCCGCGGTGACGGTGAGAGCACCGGTGGGTGGCAGGGGCCGCCTCCCGGTCAGCGTTCCGGTCCCGTACCGCGGGCCGACCAGGTCGCGCCCGGAGCCGGTCCGCCCGGCCGGGGTGGGCAGCGTCCTGCCCCGGTGAACCCGGCCGGTGCGGGCCCGGCCGGTCAGCGTTCCGGCCCGATGACGCCGCCCGGTCCGGGTGGGCCGGGGCAGCCGGCGGGCGTGGGTCCGTCCGGTCCGGTCTCGCCCGGGCAGCCGGGAGCAGGCCCGCGCGGTGGTGCCGGTGTGCCCGGTCAGATGCCGCCCGGCCAGCGGACCGGCGCCGTTCCGCCCGGTCAGATGCCACCAGGCCAGCGGACCGGTGCCGTTCCGCCCGGTCAGATGCCACCCGGCCAGGTTCCTCCGGGTCAGATGCCTGCCGGTCAGATGCCGCCCGGCCGGCGTCCCGGCGCTGTGCCGCCCGGTCCGGCGGGAGGCGTCTCACCAGGTCAGATGCCGCCGGGCGCGGGCGTGCCCGGTCAGCCCAGGCCCGGCCAGATGCCGCCGGGTGCTGTTCCCGGTCAGATGCCGCCGGGTGGTGCTCCGGGCCAGATGCCGCCGGGTGTTGCCCCCGGTCAGATGCCGCATGGGCAGGCGAGGCCCGGTCAGATGCCGCCGGGTGCGGTGCCCGGTCAGACACCGCCCGGTGGACGCCGTGGTGGCCCCGAGGTGGGTGGCGGCCGCCGTCAGGTGGACCCGGATCCCTCCGGACAGATGTACCCGGGTCAGGCGCCGGCTGGCGGTGCGGTCGTCCCGCCGTCCGGCAACGCGCCCGAGATCCCCGGCACCCGCCCCGCGCCGCCCGGTGCCCGCGGTGCCGTGCCCGGCGTCCGGCCCGTGTCTCCGGGTGCGCATTCCGCCGGTCCCGGTGTTCGTCCGGTGTCGCCCGGCGCGCCGGCACGGGCCCGTTTCCGTCCGTCGGACCCGGTCTCGCCGGGCCGGCCGGGCGGTATGCACCAGTCGGGTCCGATCCCGGCCGGTTACGACGCCGTGCATCAGTCGGGTCCGATTCCCACGGGGTATGACGCAGCGCATCAGTCGGGTCCGATCCCTACCGGCTACGACGCCGTCCACCAGTCGGGTCCGATCCCTACCGGCTACGACGCCGTCCACCAGTCGGGTCCGATTCCGACTGGGCGCGAGGCCGTGCACCAGTCCGGCCCGATCCCGGCCGGGTATGACGCCGTGCATCAGTCCGGCGCCATCCCGAACGGCTACGAGCAGGGCGGGCGTGGCGCCGGCGCCTATGGTGCTCCCGGTGGCCCGGGACAGCCGGGTGGCGGCGACGACCGGCCCGGCCGTGGCCGCGGCCGGCGAGGGCGGGCCGAGGACGGTCCCCCCGCCGAGGAACCGACCGGCCGGCACGCCGGCCGCGGTGGGCAGCCCGGTCACGGCGCCCCCGACGGCGAACCCGGGCGTCGTCCCGGCCACGCGGCTCCGCCCGGGCCGGGCCGGCACGGGGCACCCGACGGCGCGATGCGGACGGGTTCGGGCGCGCATGCCTTCGTCGAGACCGGCACGCACACCGGCGCACACGGATTCGTTCAGACCGGTACCGACACCGGCTCGCACGGACTGGTGCAGCCGGGCGGTGACCGCGGCACACACGGCGCGGGCCGACACGGTGACCCGGCGCGTCCCGGCGAGGACGACCGGCCCGACGGCGACCGCCGACCCGGCGCTGACGGGCGGCCCGGAGAGGGCCGGAGCCGGAGTGAGGCCCGCCGCCAGCGGAACGTGCACCAGGGTTCCGACCCGGACGAGCCGGAGGCCGGTGGGTTCACCGGGACTCCGGACGTACCCGGTCCACGCCGTATCGGTCCTGGTGACGGCCGGCCGGTACGAGCCGCCGCCGTGGTACCGCCGGTGGTCCCGGGGCGGCAGGGCGCACGTACACCCGTGGTCCCCGGCCGTGCCGGTGCGATGGCGGAGAGCACTTCCGGGGTGATCCAGCGTCCGGCCCGTGGCCAGCGTGGACCGCAGCCCGGTGAGGACCGTGGCATGCCGGGCGGAGTCGTGCCCGAGCAGCCGGGTCCGGGCAGGCGTGGCGGCCGGCCCGACGGACCGGGCGGTGCCCCGGGAACCTTCGGTCCGGACGGCGAGGAACACACCGGCCGGCACAGCGGAATCCGGCCGGACGGCCCCGGCCCCGCGCGGGCGGGCGCCGCAGTGCCCGGTCCGGGTCAGTCGACCGGCGCTGTACGGCCGGGGCCCGGCGGCGGTCCGGGCCATGCGACGGGCGCTCTGCCGCCAGGGCGTAGTGGTGAGCCGGGTCAGCCGACGGGCGCCGTGCGCCCTGGCCCCGGGCAGCCGATGGGCGCTCTGCCGCCTGGACGCGGTGGTGAGCCGGGTCAGTCCACGGGTGCTGTGCGACCCGGCCCCGGCGGTGGTCCCGGGCAGTCGACGGGTGCTGTGCGACCCGGTCCCGGCGGTGCACCGGGACCGGCCATGGGGCCCGGTGCCGGTCCGGACGGCGGTGCCCGTGGTGGCGCGCGTGTGCCGGGCCAGGGGCCGGGCCGTGGCGGCCAGGGACCCGCACGCGGCGGCGCCGAGGTGCCGGGCCATGCCCAGGGCGGCCCGGACGGCATTTCGGCGGCGGCCATGGGCGCTGCCGGTGCGACGGGCGCCGTGGCTGCCGGTCGGGGACGCTCCGGCCCGGGAGGTGGCCCGTCGGGCCTGCCCGGCCGCGGCCCCAACGGTCCGAAATCCGAGGGCCGGGGTCCCGACGGCGGGCCCTCGCGGGCGATGGGCGCGGCGGGTCGCGGAGGCCAGGGCGCTGTAGCGCCGGGACGTCCGGGCATCGGCCCGGACGGCGAGCCGTCGGGCCTGCCCGGTCGCGGCCCCGCTCACCCCGACGGACCGCCGGCACGAGGCGGGCCCGGCGGTCCCGGTCGCGGTGGCCCGGACGGCCCGTCACGTGCCGTGGGCGGTGCCGGAGTGCCAGGGCGTGGGCCGGCGGGCCCGGACGGACCTCAGCGAGGCCCGGGGGCTTCCGTTCCCGGCCAGCCCGGCGCGCCGATGGACGGCCCGTCGCGGGCGATGGGTGGAGCTTCGGTTCCCGGGCGCGGATTGGACGGGCCGGATGGTCCGTCGCGGGCGCTGGGCGGTGCCGCGGTTCCCGGTCGCGGGCCGGATGGGCTCGACGGCCCGTCGCGTGCCGTGGGCGGTGCTGCCGTTCCCGGGCGTGGTCCTGCGGGTGACGGCCAGTCGCGGGCTGTGGGTGGCGCCTCGGTGCCCGGCCGTGGCCCGGCCGGAGAGGGACTCGACGGTGGTAACGGGCCGGGTGGTCGTCCAGGCGAGGGCGTGGCCCGCGGTGGCGCGTCGGTGCCGGGTCGCGGCGGTTCCGGTCCGGACGGTGGCGCGGCGATGGGTGCCGTGGCCGTCGGCGCGGCGTCGGTCGGTGCGGCCTCTGTGGGTGCGGCGTCGGTCGGCGCGGCCTCTGTGGGCGCGGCAGCTCCCGGGCGGGCGTCCGCCGGGCGTGACGGCGACCGGGACAACGCGCCGGGCGGACCCGGCGCCGGGCGTGGCGGGTCCGCGACCGGTTCCATCTCGCCGGCCGGTGCCGGAGGCGGGAGCGGCCGGGTGGCCGCCGGTACGAGGTCGGCTGCTCCGGGCGTACCCGATGATGGTTTTGAAGGCAGTGGTGACGCCGAGCCGGAGGGTGGTCTGCGTGGAGCGGGCGCCGAGCTGCGCCAGAAACTTCGCACCGAACGCCGCCTGCGTCTGATCACCCTGGTTTCTCTGGCCGCTCTGGTGCTGCTGGTGCTGCCGGCCTTCTTCGGTGTGCGGGCCATGAGCAGCGACCCCGTCCTGGCCTCGTTGGACTCGCTGCAGGTGCCGGCCTGGGCCGCCAAGAACGAGAAGGAGTTCGAGAGCGGCAACAGCCTGTGCATCATGGAGTGCGAGTTCCGGGAGCGGGTGACCGACTCGGAGCAGCCGTTCACGGAGACGTCCAAGGTCTACACGACGGCGCTGAAGTCAGCCGGGTGGACCGAGCGCAAGGTCGCGGGCTGTCCGGAGTCGCCGATCCGGGAGGACGAGGGCGTCTACACCTGCTGGGAGCGGGACGAGCTCACATTGGACCTCGCGGTGAGCCTGCCGGGCTGCGCGGTGGACCAGTTCGCGGCGGAGCAGAACCCGTCGGCGGGCGCCGAGCCCGTGGAGCCGGCCGCTCCGGGCGAGTGTGTGGGGTCCACGGTCCGTATCAAGGTGTGGAACGCGATCGTCGATGAGCGGGGCAAGACCGACACCGCTCCCGGGCCCGTGGGGCAGACGCCGGACCCGATTCTGCGCACTGACGATTCCATCTTCCAGCAGTCGTCTCCGACACCCGAGGCGTCGTGACGCGCGTGGTGGTCACGGACGGTAGGGTCTGTGGGTCGACCCGCCGAACCGTGACCACCCGAATAGGAGAACGCGCCACATGGATGCCGGAGATATCGCAGGTCTGATCGCGGCGGGCGCCTTCCTGATGCTCGTCCTGGTACTGGCTGTGCCGATCCTCAAGCTGGGGCGCACGATCGACGCCACCACGCACGCGATCAACGACGTGGTGGACCGGACGGGACCGCTGCTCACCAACGTGAACACCACGGTGGAGAACGTGAACACGGCTCTCACCCAGACGCAGGTCACTTTGGACGGGGTGAACCTGCAGCTCGCGAAGGTCGACACGATGACCGAGCACGCGCAGAACATCACCGCCAACGTGGCCAACCTGGTCACCGTCGTCTCGGCGGCCGCCGCCAATCCGCTGGTCAAGGTGGCCTCGTTCGGGTACGGCCTGCGCAAGGCCGCCGCCGCCCGCCGCAGCGCCGAGGACGAGCGTGAGGTTCGTGCCGCGATCAAGCAGCGCCGCAAGGCCGCCCGCTGACCTGTCGAGGAAGGTAACGCCCCATGAAGCGCCTGCTGTGGCTCGGCGTCGGCTTGGCCGTCGGCGCCCTCGTCGTCCGCAAGCTGAACCAGAAGGCCAACGAGTTCACCCCCACGGGGATCGCCACCTCCCTGTCGGAATCCGCTGGCGGCCTCGTCGAGTCGCTGCGTAGCTTCGTGGAGGACGTCCGCGAGGGGATGGCCGAGCGGGAGAACCAGATCCACGAGGCGTTCGCCGCGGGAGAGCTGTACGAGGACAAGTTCGCCGAGCTGCGTGACGACGCGTGGCCCGGCTCGCAGGAAGAGGGAAGTCGATGAGAACGGCGGAAGTGAAGCGGCGCTTTCTGGCGCATTTCGAGGCGAACGGGCACACGGTGGTCCCGAGTGCCCCGCTGCCGGCTATCGACGACCCGAACCTGCTCTTCATCAACGCCGGCATGGTGCAGTTCGTCCCGTTCTTCCTGGGCCAGCGGACCCCGCCGTACCAGCGGGCCGCGAGCGTGCAGAAGTGCATCCGGACCCCGGACATCGACGAGGTCGGCAAGACCAGCCGGCACGGCACGTTCTTCCAGATGAACGGCAACTTCTCGTTCGGTGACTACTTCAAGTCGGGCGCGATCCCGCTGGCGTGGGAGCTGTCGACGAAGCCGGTCTCCGAGGGCGGTTTCGGCCTCGACCCGGAGAAGATCTGGGCGACCGTCTACCTCGACGACGACGAGGCCATCGAGATCTGGAAGCAGACCGGCCTGCCGGCGGAGCGGATCGTGCGCCGTGGCAAGAAGGACAACTTCTGGTCGATGGGCATCCCCGGCCCGGCGGGCCCCTGCTCGGAGCTCTACTACGACCGCGGCCCGGCCTATGGCTCCGAGGGCGGCCCGGAGGTCGACGAGGACCGGTACCTGGAGTTCTGGAACCTGGTCTTCATGCAGCACGAGATCACCGACGTGAAGTCGAAGGAAGAGTTCACGATCGTCGGTGACCTGCCGAAGCAGAACATCGACACCGGCATGGGCCTGGAGCGCATCGCGTCGATCCTGCAGGGCGTCGACAACCTCTACGAGATCGACGAGGTCCGCCCGATCCTGGCCAAGGCCGCGGAGATGACGGGCAGGGAGTACGGCAAGCGCTCCGGCCACGCGGCGTCGGAGAGCCACCCGGACGACGTACGCCTGCGGGTGATCGCGGACCACGTGCGTACCGCTCTGATGCTGATCGGCGACGGCATCACGCCGACGAACGAGGGCCGCGGCTACGTGCTGCGCCGGATCATGCGCCGGGCGATCCGGTCGATCCGCCTGCTCGGCTGGCAGGAGCGGGCGCTGCCGATCCTGCTGCCGATCGCGCGCGACTGCATGTCACCGTCGTACCCGGAGCTGGCGTCGGACTTCGAGCGGATCTCGACGTACGCGTACGCGGAGGAGGACCAGTTCCTCTCCACGCTGAAGTCGGGCACCACGATCCTGGACCTGGCGATCACCGACACCAAGTCGTCGGGCGGCCGGCAGCTCTCGGGCGACAAGGCGTTCCAGCTGCACGACACGTACGGCTTCCCGATCGACCTGACCCTGGAGATCGCGCAGGAGCAGGGCCTCGACGTCGACCACGAGGGCTTCCGGCGGCTGATGGCCGACCAGCGGGCCCGGGCGAAGGCGGACGCGGCGGCGCGCAAGACCGGTCACGCGGACCTCTCGTCGTACCGGTCGGCGCTGGACGCGGGCGGCCCGGTCGAGTTCACCGGCTACCAGGAGATCACCCGTGAGTCGCGGGTCCGGGCGCTGATCGGTGACTCCGGCCGGATCGAGGTGGCGGGCGAGGGCGACTTCGTCGAGCTGGTCCTCGACACCACCCCGTTCTACGCCGAGGGTGGTGGCCAGCAGGCCGACACCGGCGTGATCAACGTGGGCGGCGGCCGCCTGGAGATCGTCGACGTGCAGCAGCCGCTGCCCGGCCTCATCGTGCACAAGGCGCGGGTGGTCCGTGGCGAGGTGCGGGCGGGCGAGACGGCGCTGGCCGAGATCGACGTGACCCGCCGTAAGGCGATCTCCCGCTCGCACACGGCCACGCACCTGGTGCACCAGACGATGCGCAACTTCCTCGGTGAGTCGGCGACCCAGGCGGGTTCGCTGAACGCTCCGGGCCGGCTGCGGTTCGACTTCCACACCCCGGGCGCGGTCAACCCGTCGGTCCTGTTCGACGTGGAGCAGCAGATCAACGAGGTGCTGCTGCGCGACCTCGAGGTCAACGCGTTCGTCACCTCGCAGGAGGAGGCGCGGCGTCTCGGGGCGATGGCGCTCTTCGGCGAGAAGTACGGCGACGAGGTCCGCGTGGTCGAGGTCGGTGACTACGCGCGTGAGCTGTGCGGTGGCACCCACGTGGCGCGGTCCGGTCAGCTCGGTCTCGTGAAGATCCTCAACGAGCAGTCGATCGGTTCCGGCGTACGCCGTGTGGAGGCGCTGGTCGGCCTGGACGCGTTCAGCTTCCTGGCCAAGGAGCACCTGCTGGTGTCCCGCCTGGCCGACCTGTTCCGGGTGCCCGGTGACCAGGTCGCCGACCGGGTCGAGCAGACCGTCACGGCGCTGCGCGACGCGGAGAAGGAGCTGGAGAAGCTGCGGGCGCAGATGGTCCTGGGCGGGGCGGCGGCGCTCGCCGGCCAGGCCAAGGACGTGCGCGGGGTGGCCTACGTCGGCACCGAGGCGCCGGAGGGCGCGGCCGTGAACGACGTGCGGACGCTGGCGCAGGAGATCCGCGGCAAGATCGACGCTGCCCGTCCGGCGGTGGTGGCGGTGACCGCCCGTGCCAACGGCAAGGCGTCGCTGATCGTGGCGATCAACGGCGTGGCGAAGAGCCGCGGCGTCTCGGCGCAGGACCTGGTCCGGACGGCGCTGTCCGGCCGCGGCGGCGGTAACGAAGACCTGGCGCAGGGCGGCGGTGTCCCGGCGGACGAGGCGCCGCGTCTGCTGGCCGCGATCGAGCAGGCGGTCGCCGACAAGGCCTGATTCCCACGTCTTGAGAACGCCCCGGAACCCTCCGGGGCGTTTTCTTATCACGGTAGGTGATCGGGCGTTGCTGTTTGGGTACTCCGTTTCTTAGTAGATCTTTAGGGCTTGCCCCGGGCGGCGGCGCTGCTGCCAGCGTTGGGGCTAAGCTCTTGGGCGCGATCGGGTGACGATCTTCGAAGTACGATCGCTACTCTTCGCATCATTGCGTAATCGGGGACGGGAGATGCGGGTTGCTGCTGTGCAGGGTGGGAGCGTGACTCAGCGCTTCGCTCGGGGCGTCCGCCTGGGTGTGGACGTCGGTCAGGTGCGCGTCGGTGTCGCCAAGTGCGACCCGGACGGGATCCTGGCCAGTCCGGTGGTGACCGTGCCGCGCGATCAGGCGGCCGGTGACGACGGCACTCCGAAGGACATGACGGAGCTGGCTCGGCTGGTGGCCGAGCACGAGGCGACCGAGGTCGTCGTCGGGCTCCCGGTGGCGCTCAACGGGCGCGAGGGTGTGGCGGCCGGCCACGTCCGCGCCTATGCGGAACGGCTCGCGGCGGTGCTCGCACCGGTGCCGGTGCAGCTGACCGACGAGCGCATGTCCACGGTTGTCGCCAGCCGCCGGCTGTCCGAGCGGGGTGTGAAGGGCAAACGCCAGCGTGCGGTCGTGGACCAGGCGGCCGCCGTGGAGATCCTGCAGGGCTGGCTCGACGCGCGGCGGAGGCAGGCTTAATTGATCGGCGAGATGGAAGACCTCAAATACGAGGGGAACCCCGATCCCGGGCGGTGGAGGCACCGTAAGAAGGAGGGCAAGGGGCGTTCCGTCGTCGCGCTCGTCCTCGTCCTGCTGCTCCTCGGGGGCCTGGGTGCCGGCGGCTGGTACGGATACGACCGTTTCGCCGGCCGCTTCCTGGCCGCGGACTACGGCGGTCCGGGCAGTGGCGAGGTCATCGTCGAGGTCAAGAAGGGCGACAGCGCCGCCGCGATCGCTCAGACGCTGCTCGACAAGGGTGTGGTGAAGAGCACGAAGGCCTTCGTCAACGCGGCCAACGAGAATTCCGACAGTACGGGCATTCAAGTCGGATCGTACAAGCTGCGTAAGGAGATGAAGGCCAGCGACGCGCTGCTGATGCTGCTGGACCTGAAGAACAAGTACGTCGAAGGTGCGGTCACCATCCGCGAGGGATGGACCAAGATGCAGGCGTTCGAGGCGTTCTCGAAGGAGACCGGCATCAAGTACGCGGAGTTCGAGAAGGCCGCGGCCGACATCTCGAAGCTCGGCGTCTCACCGATCTGGCTGAAGCGCACCGACGGCAAGAAGGTCGACAAGTCCAACATCGAGGGCTTCCTCTACCCGGCGACCTACGAGATGCCGGAGAACCCCACCGCGACCGCGATCCTCAAGCTGGCGATCGGGAAGTTCAACGCGGAGATGGACAAGCTGAACTTCGCGGAGACGGCGCAGACGAAGCTCAAGATCTCGCCGTACGAGGCTCTCGTTGCCGCGTCGATCACCCAGGTCGAAGCGCTGCTCCCGGAGGACATGGGTCCGGTGTCGCGCGTCCTCTACAACCGCGTGTACACCGACGACTTCCCCTGCGGGTGCCTGCAGCTGGACAGCACGGTCAACTACTGGCTGCGGCTGCAGGGCAAGGAGGGCAAGTCGTCCGAGAAGCTGACGGTCGACGAGTTGCACGGCGAGGAGAACCCGTACCGGTACAACGTGCCGGGGATGTCGATCGGTCCGATCAGCAACCCGGGCGAGATCGCTCTGAAGGGTGCGATCGAGGCGGAGAAGAGCCCCTACTTCTTCTTCGTGACGATCGACGCGAAGGGCAAGATGGCGTACGGCAAGACGTTCGACGAGCACAACGCCAACATTCAGGTCGCCTGCAAGAACGGCATCCCGATCTGCTGACCTCTTAAGGGTTGAGTGACCGGTCGGAGTTGCTCCGGCCGGTCACTGCGCGTTAGGCAGGATCGCAGGGTGGGCGGAGAGGCATCGATGTGGGTATGGTGCGCGTCAGTGTGCTGGTCACGAACTGACCGTGGAGCGATCGTCGAGGAGGCGGTCGTGATGGGGACCCCGCGGAGTCGGCCGGACGGGCAGCGGAGGCAGACGAGATGATCGACGAACTGGACGTGGCGTTCGAAGAGGACGCCGAGCCGAGTGGGTCCCGGGGTAGCCACCGGAATCGGAAGGGGCGGGGCCGGTCGGCCATAGCGCTGGTCATGACCCTGCTTCTGTTCGCCGTCCTGGGCGGTGGCGTCTACTTCGGCTACACGAAGGTGCAGGACTTCTTCGTGGCCGCCGACTACGACGGCACCGGCAGCGACCCGGTCGAGGTCACCATCGCCAAGAACTCGTCGCTCACCGAGATCGGCAACGCGCTGGTCAAGGTCGACGTGGTGAAGAGCACGAAGGCGTTCGTCGAGGCCGCCGAGGCCGAGCCGCGCAGCAAGAACATCCAGTCCGGCACCTATGTGCTGCGCCGGCAGATGGCCGCCGAACACGCTGTCATCCAGCTCCTCGACCCGAACACACGGCTCAGCCGCGGCGTGACGATCCCCGAGGGCAAGACCGCCAAGCAGACCTACGAGCTGCTCGCGAAGGGCACCGGCCTCCCGGTGAAGGACTTCGAGGAGGCCGCGAAGGACCCCGTCGCGCTCGGCGTGCCCGACTGGTGGTTCAAGCGCAACGACGGCAAGCAGGTGTCCAAGACGGCCGAGGGCTTCCTCTTCCCGGACACCTACGAGTTCGACCCGAAGGCGAACGCCACGCAGGTGCTGCGGACGATGGTCGGACGTTTCCTCACGGTCACCGGCGAGATGGCGTACGCCGACGAGGTGCAGCGCAACCGCAAGGTGTCGCCCTACGAGGCGCTGATCGTCGCGTCGCTGGCCCAGGCCGAGGCCGGGGTGCCCGCCGACCTGCCCAAGATCGCCCGGGTCGCCTACAACCGGGCGTACGTCAAGGACATGGTCCTGCAGTTCGACGTGACCACGAACTACTGGCTCGAGCTGAACGGCAAGGACCCCAAGCACTCGGGCAATCTCCTGCAGAAGGAGATGGACGACCCGAAGAACCCGTACAACACCGAGGTCGTGAAGGGTCTGCCGGTCGGACCGATCAACAGCCCGGGCAAGGCGGCACTGCTCGGCTCGATGCGGCCCACGAACGGGCCGTGGCTGTTCTTCGTGGCGATCGACAAGAAGGGCAACTCCGCGTTCGCCGTCACCGACGCCGACCACCAGAAGAACGTCCAGAAAGCCTGCGCCAACGGCATCGACCTCTGCGGAAAGTAGGAGGATCGCCCGGCCCCGTAAAGTGGGCCGGGTGCAGAGCCAAGACGAGAACCCGTCCAGCGGCCGGAAGGCCGCCGTGTGCGGTAAGCCGATCGCACACTCGCTCTCCCCGGTGATCCACAATGCCGGGTTCGCCGCCGCCGGCCTGGCCGGATGGACGTACGAGGCGATCGAATGCGCCGAGTCCGAGCTGCCGGATCTGGTGGCCGGGATGGGCCCGGAATGGGCCGGCCTGTCGCTCACGATGCCGCTCAAGGAGGCCGGGCTGCGGCTGGCCACCTCGGCCTCGCCGGTCGCCATCGCGGCCGGCGTGGCGAACACCCTCGTCCGTCAGGCCGACGGATCCTGGCACGCCGACAACACCGACATCCCCGGCATGGTCCACGTGCTGCGCGAGGCCGGGCTCGGCCTGAGCCGGGGCCGGCACGCGGTCAAGGAGGCGCCTCCCCGGATAACCGTGCTCGGTGGTGGCGGCACCGCCCGGGCCGCCCTCGCGGCCGCGGCCGAACTGGGCGGCGAGACGGTCACCGTGGTGACCCGTCGTCCGGAGGCCCGCGAGGAACTGGAGCCGGTCGCCGTGGCGCTCGGACTCACCCTGACCGGTGTGGCGTGGCCGGACGCGGAGGGCGCCTTCGACGCCGACGCGGTCCTCTCCACGGTGCCCAAGGGCGCCGCCGACGAGCTTGCCGAGCGGGTGACCTGGCGTCCCGGAAGTGTGTACTTCGACGCCCTCTACGACCCGTGGCCGACACCGCTGGCCGCGTCGGCGACGAAGTACGACATCCCGGTCGTCTCCGGGCTCGACCTGCTGCTGGCACAGGCGCTCAGCCAGTTCGAGCAGTTCACGGGAGTCGACCAGGCGCCGCAGGACGCCATGTGGGTGGCTCTGGAGGAGGCCGTCCGGGCCCGGGGCTGAACGCCCCGCCGGTGTCCGCAGGACGGGATGGGGACGGCCTCGTGCCGTCCCGCCCCGGTGGCGTGCCAGACTGTTGCCGTGTTGCGCTGGCTGACTGCAGGTGAATCGCACGGACCGGCGCTCGTCGCGCTGCTCGAGGGTGTCCCCGCCGGGATCGAGGTGACGAGCGAGGACATCACCCGTGACCTCGTGCGCCGCCGCCTCGGCTACGGCCGTGGCGCCCGGATGAAGTTCGAGCAGGACGAGCTCGAGCTCATCGGCGGTATCCGGCACGGGGTGACCCAGGGCTCGCCGGTCGCGATCCGGGTCGGCAACACCGAGTGGCCCAAATGGCAGACCGTGATGGCGGCCGATCCGGTCGACGCCGAGCTGCTCGCGGCGCAGTCGCGCAACGCCCCGCTGACCCGCCCGCGGCCCGGTCACGCCGATCTGGCCGGCATGCAGAAATACGGCCACGCCGACGCCCGCCCGATCCTGGAGCGCGCCAGCGCCCGGGAGACCGCGGCCCGTGTCGCCGTCGGCGTGGTCGCCAAGAAGCTGATCAAGCAGGCGCTCGGCATCGACATCGTCTCGCACGTGATCGAGCTCGGCTCGGTCGCTGCGAAACCCGGTGTGATCCCGACGCCGGACGACTTCGACCGCATCGACGAGGACCCGCTGCGCTGCCTCGACCCCGAGGCCAGCGCCCGGATGGTGGCCGAGGTCGACGCCGCCAAGCAGGACGCTGACACGCTCGGCGGCATCGTCGAGGTGCTCGCCTACAACGTGCCGCCGGGTCTCGGCTCGCACGTGCAGTGGGACCGCAAGCTCGACGCGCGGCTCGCCACGGCGCTGATGTCGATCCAGTCGGTCAAGGGCGTCGAGATCGGCGACGGCTTCACCCAGGCCCGTTCGCGCGGCTCGGTGGCCCACGACGAGATCGTCCCGACGCCGGACGGCGTCAAGCGGGTCACCGACCGGGCCGGCGGCCTGGAGGGTGGCATCACCAACGGTGAGCCGCTGCGGGTCCGCGCCGCGCTCAAGCCGATCTCCTCGCTGAACCGGGCGCTGCAGACCGTCGACATCACCACCGGCGAGGCGACCACCGCGATCAACCAGCGGTCCGACGTCTGTGCGGTCCCGGCCGGCGCGGTCGTCGCCGAGGCGATGGTGGCGCTTGTCCTGGCCGAGGCCGCGACCGAGAAGTTCGGCGGGGACTCGGTCGCCGAGATCCGGCGTAACCTCCAGTCGTACCTCGACAACCTGATCATCCACTGATGGCACCGGTCGCGGTCTTCGTCGGCGTGATGGGCGCCGGCAAGAGCACCGTCGGCACGGCGGTCGCCGCCGAACTGGGTGTGCCGTTCGGCGACACCGACGCGATGATCGAGGAACGGGCCGGCAAACCGATCCCGGAGATCTTCGTCGACGACGGGGAACCGGCCTTCCGCGCGCTGGAACGCGAGGTCGTGGCGTCGGCGCTGGGCACGTTCGGCGGGGTGCTCGCCCTCGGCGGCGGGGCGATTCTCGACGAGGGCACCCGCAAACTGCTGGCCGGCCACACGGTCGTCTACCTGTCGGTCGAGCTGTCCGACGCGATCAAGCGGGTCGGGCTGGGCGCGGGCCGTCCCCTGCTGGCGATGAACCCGCGCGCCACCCTGAAGTACCTGCTCGACCAGCGTCGCCCGCTCTACCTGGAGGTGGCGACCCATACGGTCGCCACCGACGGCCGCGACGAGCACGACGTGACCGCCGAGGTCCTCACGCTCCTCCGCTGAGGCGGGTCTCCAGGGCCTCGATGCGTTTGACCAGCGGGGCCAGCTCGGCACGGACCGCGTTGAGCAGGGCGGGCGGCGCGGCCGGGTCACCGCTGCCGGCCCGGAGGTGGGCGTAACCGGCGAGTGCGGCGGCGACCGTGCGCCGGACGGCCTTGCCGTCGACGGCGCGCGAGCGGAGCAGTTCGCCGGCCGCGCCGTCGGGTTCCCCCGCCAGCCCGATCAGCAGGTGTTCACAACCGACGTAGTTGTGCCCGAACCCGATCGCCTCGCCGACGGCAAGCTCCAGGGCGACGGCGGCCGGCGCGCTGAACCGGAGTCCGCCGGGAGCGGCGGGCGGCTCGGGTGCGACCGGGGCGGTGAGCGACGCCGGGGTCACGTCCATCGCGTTGAGGATCTGCAGGCCCAGGTTCTGTCCCTCGGCCAGCAGGCCGTGCAGCAGGTCACCGGTGGTGACCGAGCCGGAGCCGCTCTCCCGGGCCCGGCCGGCCGCCAGGTTCAGCACGGTGACCAGGCGTGCGGTGAAACTGGGCAGGAGCTCGGCCAGGCCGGTGGGATCCACGTCGCTGAGGACCGCCTGGCGGATCGTGGTGATCCGGCGGACCGCCAGCTCCAAGGCCCGCTGGCAGATCGGGGAGACGGGCAGGCCGGTCTCGCGGACGGCGTCGGCGAGATCGTCGGGCAGGTACACGTTGATTTTCGGCATGCGTCATGTGTAACCCTGTTGGGGTCATCTGTATATAACCCCATATCCGAGGGGTGGAACGCGGGTGTGGGGGCATGAGTGCCGCCGGGCGTACGCCCTAGGGTGTGTGGCGTGGTGACGCGGATTCCGGTGACGGGTGACCGTCCATATGACGTGGTCGTCGGCCGAGGGCTGTCGGGCGAGCTACCGGCGATGATCGAGGGCGCGGCCCGGGTGGCCGTCCTGCACCCGCCCACGCTGCGGGCACGCGCCGAGGCGGTCGCCGCGGCGGCCGGTGACGCGACGGTGGTGCCGATCGAGGTGCCCGACGCCGAGCGGGGCAAGTCGATCGAGGTCGCTGCCCGGTGCTGGGACGAGCTCGGGGCCGCGGGCTTCACCCGTACCGACGTGGTCGTGGGGGTCGGGGGTGGAGCGACCACCGACCTGGCCGGATATGTGGCGGCCGCCTGGTTGCGCGGAGTTCGCTGGGTGCCGGTGTCCACCTCGGTGGCCGGCATGGTCGACGCCGCCGTGGGTGGCAAGACCGCGGTGAACATCGCCGCGGGCAAGAACCTGGTCGGCGCCTTCCATCCGCCCGCCGGTGTGATCTGCGACCTGGACGCGCTGGACACCCTGCCCGGCGAGGACATCGCGGCCGGCCTGGCCGAGGTGGTCAAGGGCGGCTTCATCGCCGACCCGCGGATCCTGGAGCTGATCGAGGCCGATCCGGCCGCGGCCCTCGACCCGCGCAGCGACGTGCTCCGCGAGCTGGTCGAGCGCAAGATCCGGGTCAAGGCACACGTGGTCGGGGTCGACCTCAAGGAGTCCGGGCTGCGGGAGATCCTCAACTACGGGCACACGCTGGGTCACGCGATCGAGCGACGTGAGAAGTACACCTGGAAGCACGGGCACGCCATCTCGGTGGGCCTGATCTTCGCGGCCGAGCTGGGCCGGCTCACCGGGCGGCTGGACGACGCGACCGCCGCGCGGCACCGGGCGATCCTGGAGTCGCTGGGGCTGCCCACGGCGTACGACTCCGAGGCCTGGACCGACCTGCTGCCCGCGATGCGCGTCGACAAGAAGGCCAGGGCGGCCACCCTGCGTTTCGTCGTCCTGGACGGCCTGGCGAAGCCGGGCATCCTGGCCGGCCCGGACGAGGACCTGCTGGAGCGCGCCTACGCGGAGGTGGCCCGATGATCTACGTGCTGAACGGCCCGAACCTGGGACGGCTGGGTCTGCGGGAGCCGGGGATCTACGGCTCGTCGACCTACAAGGACCTGGTCGAGATGTGCCAGACCGTCGCCGAGGACCTGGGCCTGACGGTCGAGGTACGGCAGACCAACGCCGAGCACCAGATGCTGGAGTGGCTCTACCAGGCGGCCGACGAGGGCGCCGACGTGGTGCTCAATCCGGGCGCGTGGACGCACTACAACTACGCCGTGCGCGACGCCTGCGCGATGCTGCGCGGCAAGCTGGTCGAGGTCCACATCTCCAACGTGCACACCCGGGAGGAGTTCCGTCACCGCTCGGTGATCTCACCGGTCGCCACCGGGGTGATCGCGGGCCTGGGCTTTGACGGATATCGCCTGGCACTGGAGCACATCGCCCGGTAGGCCCGATTCGCTCCGGACGGCTTCACGTCGGTAGACTCGTTCGGTCACCGATACGTATCAAGATCACGGTCTGAAAAACAAAGGCAGGACATGGCTTCCACCAACGACCTGAAGAACGGCTTGGTTCTCAACCTCGACAAGGAGCTGTGGTCCGTCGTTGAGTTCCAGCACGTCAAGCCCGGCAAGGGCCCCGCTTTCGTGCGCACCACGCTGAAGCACGTGCTGTCCGGCAAGGTCGTGGACAAGACCTTCAACGCCGGCACCAAGGTCGAGACCGCGACCGTTGACAAGCGCACCATGCAGTACCTGTACCAGGACGGCGACGACTACGTCTTCATGGACCTGGACACCTACGACCAGATCCCCGTCGGGGGTGCCACGGTTGGTGACAACGCCAACTACCTGCTCGCCGAGGCCGAGGTCACCGTCGCGCTGCACGAGGGCGTGCCGCTCTACATCGAGCTGCCGACCAGCGTCTTCCTCGAGGTCACCTACACCGAGCCGGGTCTGCAGGGCGACCGTTCCACCGGCGGCACCAAGCCGGCCACGGTCGAGACCGGCGCCACCGTCAACGTCCCGCTCTTCATCACCACCGGTGAGAAGATCAAGGTCGACACCCGCGACGGCCGCTACCTCGGCCGCAGCTGATGGCGGAAGGTCCCAAGAAGGAACGGCTCGCGCGCCGCAAGGCTCGTAAGCGAGCGCTGGACGTCCTTTTCGAGGCCGACCTGCGTGATCTGCCGCCGGGCCAGGTGCTGCTCACGTACCTGGACCGGATCGCCAAGCCGCACCCCGAGCACCTGGAGTACTCGAAGACCCTGATCGACGGTGTCGCCAAGCACCTCGACCGGATCGACGAGCTGATCGCCAGTTACGCCGAGGGCTGGACGATCGACCGGATGCCCGCGATCGACCGCAATCTCGCCCGGATCGCGGTCTACGAGCTGCTCTTCGAGCCGGACGTGGACGATCCGGTGGCGATCACCGAGGCGGTCGAGCTGGCGAAGGAGATGTCGACCGACGACAGCCCGCGTTTCCTCAACGGGCTTCTCGACCGGATCGCGGCTTTCGCCACCCGCTGAACGCTTTTTCGAGAAACGGCCCGGATCCTTGGGATCCGGGCCGTTTCTTCTTGGCAGGCGTATTGCAATGGCGAAAGCCCGCGTCGGGGCGACGCGGGCTTTACGGGGGGCGCTACATTCTGTTGCTGATTTTGTTCAGTGCTGCCGGCTCAAAAATTCAGCTGGCGAAAAACGCGCGCGGGTCGGCGACCAGAACACCCTGCTCGGTCAGGCGCTCGATGAGGCCGGACGGCGAGATGTCGTAAACGATGGCGAGCGCGCGCAGGTCGTCGGCCCGGATCGAGAGGACGCGACCGTTGTAGTCGCCACGCTGCTGCTGGATCGCACGTGCGTACCGCGCCACGTAGGCGAGGTCCTCACCCGTGGTGTCGTACAGCTTCTCGAGGTCAAGCACGATCTTGTTGGTGGCCTCGAGCCGGATGCCACTGCCGTCGGGCAGCAGCTCGGAGACGGGCACACGGTAGAAGTCGGCCAGTTCGGCCAGACGCGACACGGTGACGGCACGGTCGCCCCGCTCGTAGGAGCCCACCACGACCGCTTTCCAGCGGCCGTTGGACTTCTCTTCGACGCCCTGCAGGGACAGGCCCTGCTGCTGGCGGATGGAGCGCAGGCGAGCGCCAAGCGACTTCGCGTACTCAGACGGCATACGGACACTCCCGGTACTGTGCTGGCCCGGAGGGTTCTTTCCTCGCGGATCGCTACGCTGCGTGACGGTACGGAGTTTGCGACCGCCGGTCAAGTGTTGGTTACCGATGAGTCGCGCGGGCCCGCACCAAAGTTACCGACTGTATCCCTAGACGGTGGGATTTGTCCGGTCTGCTCCAGTCAGGCACGTCACCATGGTCATCGCTGCGTCCGCTGGTAACGTAGCGTCGACCGACATCCTTTAACGACCCGTCCCGTGAGGCGGGGAAGGAGGTCCGCCGTGGCACAACCACGCGCTGACACACCCAGCAAGATCATTTTGGCGGAGTCCGACCTGCATCGGGTCGTCGACCGAATCGCCCACCAGATCCTCGAGAAGACCTCCGGCGCCACCGGGACCGTGCTGCTCGGCATCCCGACCCGCGGCGTCCCGCTGGCCCACCGCCTCGCCGCGCGGATTCACGCCTTCGAGGGCGTCGAGGTGCCGGTCGGCTCGCTGGACATCACGCTCTACCGCGACGACCTGCGGCTCAAGGCCACCCGCGCGCTCGGCCGTACCGAGCTGCCGCCCGGCGGCATCGACGGCCTGCGGGTCATCCTCGTCGACGACGTGCTCTTCTCCGGCCGCTCGGTGCGTGCCGCCCTCGACGCCCTCAACGACGTCGGCCGGCCCAGCTCGGTGCAGCTCGCGGTGCTGGTCGACCGCGGTCACCGCCAGTTGCCGATCCGCGCCGACTACGTGGGCAAGAACATCCCGACCGCGCTCAGCGAGAGCGTCAAGGTGACCCTCACCGAGACCGACGGCGCCGACGAGGTCAAGCTGCTCGGAGGTCTCTCGTGATCAAGCACTTGCGCTCCGCCGCCGACCTGGACGCCGCGACCGCCACGCTGATCCTGGACACCGCGGGCGAGATGGCCGCCCTCTCCGGCCGCGAGGTCAAGAAACTGCCCGCGCTGCGCGGCCGGACCGTGGTCAACCTGTTCTACGAGGACTCGACCCGGACCCGGATCTCGTTCGAGGCGGCCGCCAAGCGGCTCTCCGCCGACGTCATCAACTTCTCCGCCAAGGGCTCCAGCGTGTCGAAGGGCGAGAGCCTCAAGGACACCGCGCTGACCCTGCAGGCGATGGGCGCGGACGCCGTGGTCATCCGGCACTCGGCCAGCGGCGCGCCGCACCGGCTGGCGAACTGGGTGGACGGTTCGGTCGTCAACGCCGGCGACGGGACGCACGAGCATCCGACCCAGGCGCTGCTGGACGCGTACACCATGAGGTCTCGCCTGGGTCGTCTCGACGGCCTGAAGGTCGCGATCGTGGGTGATGTGCTTCACAGCCGGGTGGCCCGTTCGAACGTCCTGCTGCTCACCACCCTCGGCGCGCAGGTCACCCTCGTCGGCCCGCCCACGCTGATCCCGCTCGACGTGGCCGCGGCGCTCGCCGAGAAGACCCAGGTCTCCTACGACCTTGACGCGGTACTGCCGGACAGTGACGTGGTGATGATGCTGCGCGTGCAGACCGAGCGGATGCAGGACTCCTATTTCCCCTCGGCGCGCGAGTACAGCCGCCGCTACGGGCTCGACGTGGCCCGGATGAAGAAGTTGCCGGAGCACGCGATCGTCATGCACCCCGGCCCGATGAACCGCGGGATGGAGATCGCGCCCGAGGTGGCCGACTCGCCCCGCTCCACGATCGTCGAACAGGTCGCCAACGGCGTCAGCGTCCGGATGGCCGTCCTCTACCTGCTGCTGGGAGGCAAGTGATGGCGTACCTGCTCAAGGGCGTCTCGATCCTCGGTGCCGAACCGACCGACCTGTACATCGCCGACGGCGTGATCTCGGCTCCGGTCGAGAACGCCGAGGTCGTCGACGCGGCCGGTCTGGTCGCGCTGCCCGGCCTGGTGGACGTGCACACCCACCTGCGCGAGCCCGGCCGGGAGGACGCCGAGACCGTCGAGACCGGCTCCCGCGCCGCGGCCCTGGGCGGCTACACGGCGGTCTGCGCCATGGCGAACACCTCGCCGGTCGCCGACACCGCCGGCGTGGTCGAGCAGGTCTGGCGGCTGGGCCGGGAGGCCGGCCTGGTCGACGTGCAGCCGATCGGCGCCGTCACGGTGGGCCTGGCCGGCAAGCAGATGGCCGAGCTCGGCGCGATGGCCAGCTCGGCGGCGAACGTGCGGATCTTCTCCGACGACGGCTTCTGCGTGGCCGACCCCAAGCTGATGCGCCGCGCCCTCGAGTACGTGAAGGCGTTCGACGGCGTCATCGCCCAGCACGCCGAGGAGCACCGGCTCACCGAGGGCGCCCAGATGCACGAGGGCGAGGTGAGCACCCGGCTCGGCCTGACCGGCTGGCCGGCGGTCGCCGAGGAGGCGATCATCGCCCGCGACGTGCTGCTGGCCGAGCACGTCGGCAGCCGCCTGCACGTCTGCCACGTCTCCACCGCCGGTTCGGTCGAGGTGCTGCGCCAGGCCAAGGCGCGCGGTGTCCGGGTGACGGCCGAGGTCACTCCGCACCACCTGCTGCTGACCGACGAGCTCGCGGCCGGTTACGACCCGGTCTTCAAGGTCAACCCCCCATTGCGTACGCGCAGCGACGTCGAAGCCCTGCGCAAGGCCCTGCTGGACGGCGTGATCGACGTGGTCGCCACCGACCACGCCCCGCACGCCGTGCAGGACAAGGAATGCGAGTGGGCGCACGCCCGGCCCGGCATGCTCGGCCTCGAGACGGCGCTGCCGATCGTGCTGAGCATCTACGGCCCGCAGTGGGAGCTGATCGCCGACCGGATGTCGCGGGCCCCGGCCCGGATCGCCGGTCTGACCGGGCACGGCGGTGACCTGACCGTCGGCAGCCCGGCGAACCTCACGCTGGTGGACCCGTCCGCCCGCCGGGTCGTCGACCCGTCGGAGCTGGCGAGCCGCAGCCGCAACACGCCGTACGCGGGTATGACCCTGCCCGGTCGCATCGTCGCGACCTTCCTGCGGGGCGAGGCCACCGTACTGGACGGGAAGGCAGTCAAATGAGCAAGGCGATCCTCGTGCTCGAGGACGGTCGCACGTTTCACGGCAGCGCGTACGGCGCGGTGGGGGAGACGTTCGGCGAGGCGGTGTTCACCACCGGCATGACCGGTTACCAGGAGACGCTGACCGACCCGTCGTTCCACAAGCAGGTCGTGGTGCAGACCGCCCCGCAGATCGGCAACACGGGCGTCAACGACGAGGACGACGAGTCGGACCGCATCTGGGTCTCCGGCTACGTGGTCCGCGACCCGGCCCGCCGCCCGTCCAACTGGCGCTCCACCGGTGACCTCGGCGACCGGCTCAAGGCCGAGGGCGTCGTCGGCATCAGCGGCGTCGACACCCGGGCCCTCACCCGCCACCTGCGCGAACGCGGCGCCATGCGGGTCGGTGTGTCCAGCGTCGACCTCGATCCGCGCTCGCTGCTGGAGCGGGTCAAGGGAGCGCCGCAGATGCTCGGTGCCGACCTTTCAGCCCAGGTCACGACGCCTGAGCGCTACACGGTCCAGGCCGACGGCGAGCACCGTTACACGGTCGCCGCGCTCGACCTCGGCATCAAGCGCAACGTCTCGCGCCGCCTGGCCGCGCGCGGCGTCACCACCCACATCTTCCCGGCGAGCTCCTCGATCGAGGACCTGCTCGCGGTCGGCCCGGACGCGGTGTTCTTCTCGCCCGGCCCCGGCGACCCGGCGACGGCCGACGGCCCGGTCGCGCTCGCGCAGGAGGTCATGCGCCGCCAGGTGCCGCTCTTCGGCATCTGCTTCGGCAGCCAGATCCTCGGCCGCGCGCTCGGCTTCGGCACCTACAAGCTGGGGTACGGCCACCGCGGCATCAACCAGCCGGTGCTCGACAAGACCACCGGCAAGGTCGAGGTGACCAGCCACAACCACGGTTTCGCCGTGGACGCACCCGTAGGCGAGCGGATCGACACCGAGTTCGGCGGTGTCGAGGTCTCGCACGTCTGCCTCAACGACAACGTGGTCGAGGGCCTGCGGGGCCTGGAGGTCCCGGCTTTCACCGTCCAGTACCACCCCGAGGCCGCCGCCGGCCCGCACGACGCCGACTACCTCTTCGACCGGTTCGTCGAGCTCGTGGAAAAGAAGGGCTGAGTTCAGTGCCGAAGCGTGAGGACATCAAACACGTCATGGTGATCGGGTCCGGCCCGATCGTCATCGGCCAGGCCTGCGAGTTCGACTACTCCGGCACCCAGGCCTGCCAGGTGCTGCGGGCCGAGGGCATCCGGGTCTCGCTGGTCAACTCGAACCCGGCCACGATCATGACCGACCCGGAGTTCGCCGACGCCACCTACGTCGAGCCGATCACTCCCGAGTTCGTCGAGCTGGTCATCGCCAAGGAGCGCCCCGACGCGATCCTGCCGACCCTGGGCGGCCAGACCGCGCTGAACACCGCGATCGCCCTGCACGAGGCCGGCGTCCTGGAGAAGTACGGCGTCGAGCTGATCGGCGCCAACGTCGAAGCCATCCGCAAGGGCGAGGACCGGCAGCTCTTCAAGGACATCGTGGCGCTCGCGGGTGGCGAGACGCCGCGCTCGCGGGTCTGCCACTCGATGGACGAGGTCCGCGCCACGGTCGCCGAGATCGGCCTGCCGGTCGTCATCCGGCCGTCTTTCACCATGGGCGGCCTCGGCTCGGGCATGGCCCACACACCGGAGGACCTGGAGCAGATCGCCGGCGCCGGCCTGGCCGCCTCCCCGGTGCACGAGGTGCTCATCGAGGAGAGCGTGCTCGGCTGGAAGGAGTACGAGCTCGAGCTGATGCGCGACAAGCACGACAACGTCGTGGTGGTCTGCTCGATCGAGAACATCGACCCGATGGGCGTGCACACCGGCGACAGCGTGACCGTGGCCCCGGCCATGACGCTGACCGACCGTGAGTACCAGAAGCTGCGTGACCTGGGCATCGCCGTGCTCCGCGAGGTCGGCGTCGACACCGGTGGCTGCAACATCCAGTTCGCGATCAACCCCGACGACGGCCGGATGATCGTGATCGAGATGAACCCGCGGGTGTCCCGCTCGTCGGCGCTGGCGTCGAAGGCCACCGGCTTCCCGATCGCCAAGATCGCGGCGAAGCTGGCCATCGGCTACACCCTCGACGAGATCCCCAACGACATCACGCTCAAGACCCCGGCCGCCTTCGAGCCGGCCCTCGACTACGTGGTCGTGAAGATCCCGCGGTTCGCGTTCGAGAAGTTCCCGGGCGCGGACAAGGAGCTCACCACCACGATGAAGTCGGTCGGCGAGGCGATGAGCCTGGGCCGCAACTTCGCCGAGGCGCTCAACAAGGCCATGCGCTCGATGGAGACCAAGGCCGCCGGGTTCTGGACCGCGCCGACCTTCACCGACGTCGACGAGGCCCTCGAGGCGCTGAAGATCCCGCACGACGGCCGGCTCTACACGGTCGAGGCCGCCCTGCGGCTCGGCGCGACCGTCGAGCAGGTGCACACGGCTTCCGGGCGGATCGACCCGTGGTTCCTCGACGAGATCCAGGCGCTGGTCGACCTGCGGGCCGAGATCCTGGCCGCCCCGGTCCTCGACGAGGAGCTGCTGCGCCGGGCGAAGCGGTCCGGTCTGTCCGACCGGCAGCTCGCGGCGCTGCGGCCGGAGCTGGCCGGTGAGGACGGGGTGCGCGCCCTGCGCCACCGGCTCGGCCTGCGGCCGGTCTACAAGACCGTCGACACCTGCGCCGCCGAGTTCCAGGCGAACACGCCGTACCACTACTCGTCCTACGACGACGAGACCGAGGTCGCGCCGAGCGACCGGCCCAAGGTGATCATCCTGGGCTCGGGACCGAACCGGATCGGGCAGGGCATCGAGTTCGACTACTCGTGCGTGCACGCCGTACAGGCGTTGCGAAGCGGCGCCGCATTGAGCTCTGCCGCTGCGTCCGATTCCGCCGCCGAAGGCGTCGGCTACGAGACGGTCATGATCAACTGCAACCCGGAGACGGTGTCGACCGACTACGACACCGCCGACCGGCTCTACTTCGAGCCGCTGACCTTCGAGGACGTCCTCGAGGTGTTCCACGCCGAGGACAGCTCCGGCAAGGCGGCCGGCGGCCCCGGTGTGATCGGCGTGATCGTCCAGCTCGGCGGGCAGACCCCGCTCGGCCTGGCGAACCGGCTCAAGGCGGCCGGCGTCCCGATCGTCGGCACCAGTCCCGAGTCGATCGACCTGGCCGAGGACCGCGGCCTGTTCGGCGCGCTGCTCGCCGAGAACGGCCTGCGCTCGCCGGACCACGGCACCGCCACCAGCTTCAGCGAGGCCAAGGCGATCGCCGACACGATCGATTACCCGGTCCTGGTCCGCCCGTCGTACGTGCTGGGTGGCCGGGGCATGGAGATCGTCTACGACGAGCCGACCCTGAAGGGCTACATCGAGCGGGCCACCGAGATCTCGCCGGACCACCCGGTGCTGGTCGACCGGTTCCTCGACGACGCCATCGAGATCGACGTGGACGCGCTCTGCGACGCGACCGGCGAGGTGTACCTCGGTGGCGTCATGGAGCACATCGAGGAGGCCGGCATCCACTCCGGCGATTCGGCCTGCTCGCTGCCGCCGATCAACCTGGCCGCGCCGCACATCGCCGAGGTGCGCCGCTACACCGAGGCTCTCGCCCGGGGCATCGGCGTGCGCGGCCTGATGAACGTGCAGTACGCGCTGAAGGACGAGGCGCTCTACGTCCTGGAGGCGAACCCGCGGGCCTCGCGGACCGTCCCGTTCGTCTCCAAGGCGACCGCCGTCCCGCTGGCCAAGGCGGCGGCCCGGATCATGCTCGGCGCCACCATCGCCGACCTGCGCGCCGAGGGCATGCTGCTGCCCACCGGTGACGGCGGGACCGTGCCGCCGAACGCGCCGATCGCGATCAAGGAGGCGGTGCTGCCCTTCAAGCGGTTCCGCACCCTGTCCGGCAAGAACGTGGACAGCCTGCTCAGCCCGGAGATGAAGTCGACCGGCGAGGTGATGGGCATCGACGCCGGCTTCGGTCAGGCGTTCGCCAAGTCGCAGGCCGCCGCGTACGGCTCGCTGCCCACCAGCGGCAAGGTGTTCGTGTCGGTCGCCAACCGGGACAAGCGCTCGATGATCTTCCCGGTGAAGCGGCTCGCCGACCTGGGCTTCACGATCGTCACCACGGCCGGGACCGGCGAGGTGCTGCGGCGGTACGGCATCGACTGCGAGGTCGTGCCGAAGCACTACGAGGACCCGGGCAAGCGCAACGCGGTCGAGCTGATCCTGGCCGGCGAGATCTCGCTGATCATCAACACCCCGCAGGGCTCGGGCGCCAGCGCCCGCCTCGACGGGTACGAGATCCGCAGCGCCGCCGTGACCGCCGACGTGCCGAGCATCACCACTGTCCCGGGCGCTGCCGCCGCCGTGATGGGCATCGAGGCGCTCCGGGCCGGGGACATGACCGTCCGGCCGCTCCAGGAGTTGCACAAGCTGCTGCGCGGCGGTGAATCGTGAGTCTGTTCACGAAGGTCGCCCGGCCGGCGCTGTTCCGGCTGGGCGACGGTGACGCCGAGCACGCCCACGAGTGGACGCTGGACCGGCTCGCGAAGCTGCCCGCGCCCGCCCTGGCCGCCATGCGCCGCTGGTACGGCTTCTCCAACCCGGTCGAGGTCTTCGGCGTCCGCTTCCCGAACCGGGTCGGCCTGGCCGCGGGCGTCGACAAGAACGGACTCGCCCTGCGCGCGTGGCCGGCGCTCGGCTTCGGCTTCGTCGAGGTCGGCACGGTCACCGCCAAGCCGCAGCCCGGCAACGACAGGCCGCGCCTGTTCCGGGCGAAGGCCAGCGAGGGCATCGTCAACCGGATGGGCTTCAACAACGCCGGTGCGACCGCCCTGGCCGACCGCCTGGCCGAGCTCGGCCCGCTGGACGTGCCGCTGGGCATCTCGCTCGGCAAGTCCAAGGTCACGCCGCTGGAGGACGCCGTCGAGGATTACCTGACGTCCTACCGGCTGCTGCACCCGTACGCGGACTACATCGCGGTCAACGTCTCCTCGCCGAACACCCCGGGCCTGCGCAGCCTGCAGGACAAGGACTCGATCTCAGGCCTGCTCAAGGCGCTGGCCGGTCCGGTCCCGGTGCTCGTCAAGATCGCTCCCGACCTGACCGAGCCGGCCATCGCCGAGCTGCTGGAGGTCTGCCTGGACCACGGGGCGGCCGGGATCATCGCCACCAACACGACGCTGTCGCGCGACGGGCTGGATCCGGCCGATCAGCACCTGGAGGGCGAGGCCGGTGGGCTCTCCGGAGCGCCGCTGACCGCGCGGGCCCGTGAGGTGGTCCGGTTCGTGCACACCGAGTCCGGCGGGAAGCTGCCGATCATCGGGGTGGGCGGGATCATGTCGGCCGACGACGCGTCCCGGATGCTCGACGCCGGGGCAGCCCTGGTGCAGCTCTACTCCGGCTTCATCTACCGGGGTCCGGACCTGGTCCTGGAGGTCGCCCGGGGCGCCCGCCCGTCGCGGGCGGCAGCGGCGCGATGAGCCCGGCCGGGCGCGACCCCGTTGCGCTCGGCCCGTCGTCCGGCCTCGCGAGGCCGGACGACAGTGGCGCGGCGGATCTGCTCGGGCCGCCGTCCGGCCCTGCCGGGCCGGGCGGCGGCGGCGGCGCGGAGCATCTGCTGGCGCTCGACCGGGCGCACGTCTGGCATCCCTACGGGCCGATGCCCGGGCGCGGCGAGCCCTACCTGGTGGAGAGCGCCGAGGGCGTGCGGCTGCGACTGGCCGACGGCCGGGAGCTGGTGGACGGGATGTCGTCCTGGTGGGCGGCCATCCACGGCTACCGGCACCCGGTCCTGGACGCGGCGCTGGCCGATCAGGCCGGGCGGATGAGCCACGTCATGTTCGGCGGGCTCACCCACGAGCCCGCGATCCGGCTGGCCGCCGAGCTCGTCGAGATCACCCCGGCCGGTCTGGAGCACGTGTTCCTCTGCGACTCCGGTTCGGTCGGCGTCGAGGTGGCGATCAAGATGGCGCTCCAGGCCCAGCGAGCCCTCGGGCGGCCGGAACGGCGGCGTCTGGCGACCTGGCGTGGCGGCTATCACGGTGACACGTTTCACCCGATGAGCGTCTGCGACCCGGTCGGTGGCATGCACTCGCTCTGGACCGGGGTGCTGCCGGCGCAGGTTTTCGCCGGGCCGCCTCCCGCGGAGTGGGATGAGGGTTACGCCACCGCGCTCACCGGCATGATCGAGCGGCACTCCGGTGAGATCGCCGCGGTGATCGTCGAGCCGGTGGTCCAGGGCGCGGGCGGGATGCGGTTCCACCATCCGGAGTACCTGCGGGTGCTGCGCGAGGCGACCGCGGCGCACGGCATCTTCCTGATCTTCGACGAGATCGCGACCGGCTTCGGCCGGACCGGGCGGTTCTTCGGAGCCGATCACGCCGGTGTCAGCCCGGACATCATGTGCCTGGGCAAGGCGCTGACCGGGGGATACCTGACCCTGGCGGCGACTCTGTGCACGGCTGAGGTGGCCGCGGCGATCTCGGCCGGGGAGGGTGGCGGGCTGGCGCACGGCCCGACCTTCATGGGCAACCCGCTCGCCTGTGCCGTCGCCGGGGCCTCTCTGCGGCTCCTGAAGGCAGGGGACTGGGCTCTGCGCGTACCGGAGATCGAAAAGTCGTTGAAAGCCGGTCTGGAGCCGCTTCGGGGGGCGCCAGGGGTCGTTGACGTGCGCGTCCTGGGCGCGATCGGCGTCGTGCAGCTGGACCGGCCCGTGGACATGACGAAGGCCACCGCCGCAGCGGTCGCCGAGGGGGTCTGGCTGCGGCCGTTCCGGGACCTGATCTACACCATGCCGCCGTTCGTCACGGACGACGCCGACGTGGCCCGCATTACCGCGGGAATCGCCGCCGCGGTGGCGGCTAGCTGACACGGAAGAGGTAAAGCTGATGGAAACGTTTGGCGAACGGCTTCACGCGGCGGTAGCGGAGCGTGGTCCCCTGTGCGTCGGGATCGACCCGCACGCCGCGCTGCTGGCCCGCTGGGGGCTCTCGGACGACATCGCCGGCCTGGAACGCTTCGCCCGTACGGTCGTCGACGCCTTGGCCGATCGGGTGGCCGTACTGAAGCCACAGTCCGCTTTTTTTGAGAGATTTGGGTCACGTGGCGTCGCGGTTCTTGAGTCAACTATCCGACAGTCGCGGGAAGCCGGCGCGATCGTCCTGCTCGACGTGAAACGTGGCGACATCGGCTCGACGATGGCGGCGTACGCCGACGCGTATCTGAATCCGGCGAGTACTCTCCGTGCTGACGCGATTACTGTGAGTCCTTACCTGGGAGTGGGATCTTTGCAGCCGGCGTTCGACCTGGCGGCCACTCACGGAGGTGGAGTCTTCGTCCTGGCACTGACCTCGAACCCCGAGGGCGCGTCCGTGCAGCACGCCGTCGGAGCCGGTGGAAAAACCGTCGCGCAAACCGTGATCGATGAGATTTCCCAGGTCAACGCGGGTGTGAAGCCGCTTGGAAGTCTCGGGCTCGTCGTCGGCGCGACGATCGGCGACACCGGTCACGACCTCTCCGCGGTCAACGGACCGCTGCTCGCTCCGGGCCTCGGAGCACAGGGTGGAACGCCCGATGACCTGCGCGCGGTCTTCGGCGAGAGCCTGCACAACGTGTTGCCCTCGTACTCACGCGAAGTTCTCGCGGCCGGCCCGGAGATCGGCGAATTGAGGGCCGCAACGGACCGCGTTCTGGCCGGCGTGCGGACCGCGCTCGGGTGAAACGGCCTGCTTAGCAGGCCCGCGATGAGCCGGGACCGGGGTACCCCCACGTTGCCGAAACCCGGATTGACCGCTAGTTTTCCCGGCGCCGGGAACCATATGCCCCTTCGGTTCCATGGCACACCACGTTTCACAGAAGCGCCGGTATTGAACTACCGCCGCTCAGGGACCTGAGGAGAACTGGTGCCGCTCCCGTCATTGAGCCCCGAACAGCGTGCTGCTGCGCTGGAGAAGGCCGCGGAAGTTCGCAAGGCTCGGGCTGAGCTGAAGGAACAGCTCAAGTCCGGCAAGACCACCCTCGCCGCCGTGCTCGAGCGCGCGGAGGCTGACGAGGTCGTCGGCAAGCTGAAGGTTTCGGCCGTGCTTCAGGCGCTGCCGGGCATCGGCAAGATCCGTGCGACCCAGATCATGGAGAAGCTGAAGATCGCTGAGAGCCGCCGGCTCCGGGGTCTCGGCGACCAGCAGCGCAAGGCCCTCCTGGGGGAGTTCGCTGCGAACTGACTCATGGGCTCGTGTAGGAATGAGCCGTGAGCATGGATGACGACGCGCAGCCGGCGGCCCGCCTCACTGTTCTTTCCGGCCCTTCCGGGGTCGGAAAGGACAGTGTGATCGAGCTGATCCGGCTGCGCTCGCCGTGGATCAAACTCTCGGTGTCGGTGACAACACGCAAGAAACGCGACTACGAGACCGACGGCGAGCACTATCACTTCGCAACCAGGGCCGAGTTCCAGCGGCTGATCGACGGCGGTCAGCTCCTGGAGTGGGCCGAATTCGCGGGCAACCTCTACGGCACGCCCCGCGCGCAGGTCGAGGGCTGGCTCCGGGAGGGCCGGCCCGTTTTGCTGAAGATCGATCTGCAGGGCGCACGGCAGGTCCGTGCGGCCATGCCGGACGCCCAGCTGGTCTTCCTGGCCCCACCGAGCGTCGAGGAGCTCCAGCGCCGCCTGATCGGCCGGGGGACCGACGACGAGGAGACGATCAAGCGTCGTCTCGCGCACGCCGACGAGGAACTGGCCGCCGAGGCCGAGTTCGACGTCACCGTCGTGAACGACTTCGTCGAACGTGCCGCGGATGAGCTGGTAGGATTGCTCGGTTCGTTATACCTGGCACACGAGCATTAAGGACTTCACCAAAGTGGGAACCATCGCGAACCCCGAAGGAATCACCAACCCGCCGATCGACGAGCTGCTCGACAAGACCTCGTCGAAGTACTCGCTGGTGATCTTCGCGGCCAAGCGCGCCCGCCAGGTCAACGCCTACTACAGCCAGCTCGGTGAGGGCCTCCTGGAGTATGTGGGACCGCTCGTCGAGACCACGCCGCAGGAGAAGCCGCTCTCCATCGCCATGCGCGAGATCAACGCGGGCCTGCTGACCGCCGAGGCGACCGACAACCCTTGATCTGAAACCGATCCGATGATCCCGCGTCCCGTCATTCGGGCGCGGGATCAATTGTTATCCGAGGTGGTTCCGTGCCGATGAGTAACCCGTGACGGAGATCGTGCTGGGTGTGGGCGGTGGGATCGCCGCCTACAAGGCGTGCGAACTGCTGCGCCTGTTCACCGAGTCCGGCCACGGCGTCCGGGTGGTTCCGACCGATTCGGCGCTGAAGTTCGTCGGCGAGCCCACCTGGGCGGCCCTCTCCGGGCGGCCGGTCGCCACGGGTGTCTGGGACGACGTGCACGAGGTGCCGCACGTGCGGATCGGCCGGGCCGCGGAGCTCGTCGTGGTGGCTCCGGCGACCGCCGACCTGCTGGCCAAGGCGGCACACGGCATCGCCGACGACCTGCTCACCAACACGCTGCTCACGGCCACCTGCCCGATCGTGTACGCGCCGGCCATGCACACCGAGATGTGGGAGAACCCGGCGACGCGGGCGAACGTGGCCACCCTCCGCGAGCGCGGTGCGATCGTGATCGAGCCGGCTGTCGGCCGTCTGACCGGCAAGGACACCGGCAAGGGGCGGCTGCCCGATCCCTCGTCGATCTTCGAGACCGCTCTGCGCGTACTCAAGCGGGGTCTTGACCTTGATCTTGCCGGTCGGCATGTCGTGGTGACCGCCGGTGGCACGCGCGAGCCGCTCGACCCGGTCCGCTTCCTGGGCAACCGCTCCTCCGGCAAACAGGGGTACGCGCTGGCCAAGGCCGCCGTGGCACGTGGCGCGAGGGTGACACTCGTCTCGGCGAACGTCTCGCTTCCCGACCCCGCGGGGGTGGATCTCGTGCGGGTCGGCACCACCGAGGAGCTGCGCAAGTCCACCGTCGAGGCCGCCGCATCGGCCGACGCGGTCGTCATGGCGGCCGCGCCCGCCGACTTCCGCCCGGCGTCGGTCGCCGAGCAGAAGATCAAAAAGACCGGTGACGGTACGCCCGGCGCGATCACCCTGGTCGAGAACCCGGACATCGCCGCTGAACTGGGCGCGGCCAAGCGCCCCGGCCAGATCCTGGTCGCCTTCGCGGCCGAGACGCACGACGCCCTGGAGAACGCCCGTGGCAAGCTGGTCCGCAAGCGCGCGGACCTGATCGTCGTCAATGAGGTCGGCGTCGGCCTGGTGTTCGGGCAGGACAGCAACACCGTCACCCTGCTGGGGGCGGACGGCTTCACCGCCACTCACGGGGAACTACCCAAAGACGATGTGGCCGATATGATTTTGGATCAAGTCGCCGCCCGCCTGGACGCCCAGGTCGGACACGCTCAGCACCCCTGACTACACTTCCGCGTTACCTTGTATTCGACAAATCTGAGGAGCACCGTGGCACGCCGCCTGTTCACCTCCGAGTCGGTCACGGAAGGCCACCCGGACAAGATCGCTGACCAGATCAGCGACGGGATTCTCGACGCCCTGCTCGCGCAGGACCCGCGGAGCCGCGTCGCGGTGGAGACCCTGATCACCACGGGCCAGGTGCACGTGGCGGGCGAGGTCACCACGCAGGCCTACGCCGACATTCCCAAGATCGTGCGGGACACGATCCTGGCGATCGGTTACGACTCGTCGAAGAAGGGCTTCGACGGCGCCTCCTGCGGCGTGAGCGTCTCCATCGGCTCGCAGTCGCCCGACATCGCGCAGGGCGTCGACAGCGCCATCGAGCTGCGCGAGGGTGACTCCGAGCACGTCCTCGACTCGCAGGGCGCCGGCGACCAGGGCATGATGTTCGGCTTCGCCTGCTCCGAGACGCCCGAGCTGATGCCGCTGCCGATCGCGCTCGCGCACCGCCTGGCCCGCCGCCTGTCGGCCGCGCGTAAGGACGGCACGATCCCCTACCTGCGTCCCGACGGCAAGACCCAGGTCACCATCGAGTACGACGGCCTGCGTCCCGTGCGTCTCGACACGGTCGTCGTGTCGTCGCAGCACGCCGCCGACATCTCGCTCGAGTCGCTGCTCACGCCGGACGTCCGCGAGCACGTCATCGCGCCCGAGCTGGAGGGCCTCGGCCTCGACGCCGAGGGCTACCGCCTCCTGGTGAACCCGACCGGCCGCTTCGAGATCGGCGGCCCGATGGGCGACGCCGGCCTCACCGGCCGCAAGATCATTGTGGACACGTACGGCGGATACGCCCGTCACGGCGGCGGTGCCTTCTCCGGCAAGGACCCGTCGAAGGTGGACCGCTCCGCGGCGTACGCCACCCGCTGGGTCGCCAAGAACGTCGTGGCCGCCGGCCTGGCCGAGCGCTGCGAGGTGCAGGTCGCCTACGCGATCGGCAAGGCCCACCCGGTGTCGCTGTTCGTCGAGACGTTCGGCACCGAGAACGTGCCCGTCGAGCGGATCGAGAAGGCCATCAAGGACGTCTTCGACCTGCGCCCGGCCGCCATCATCCGCGACCTGGACCTGCTGCGCCCGATCTACCAGCAGACCGCGGCGTACGGCCACTTCGGCCGTGAGCTGCCGGACCTCAAGTGGGAGAGCACCGACCGTGCTCAGGACCTGAAGAACGCCGCGTCCTGAGGTTGTCGCCGTTGAGGCGCCCGATCCCTTCGGGGGTGGGCGCCTCTTCGTTTTCGCTCTTCCCGCCCCTTTGTCTCGTGGCCCCGCCGTGTTTGTCTCGCCACTTTGCCGCTTCTGCCGTGCGGCGCCCGCTGCTTTGTCGCGCCGTTCCCGCAGTTTTGCAGCCGTTCCCGCTCTTTGTCTCGCCGCCTTGTCTCGGCCGCGCTCGCTCCTGCGTTTGATCGATCGGCTGTGGCTTGTGCCCTCTTCCCGGCGCGGGAAGCAGCCATTGCCCACAGCCGGGCCCGGAAAAGCGGTCAGAATGATCGTCCAGCACGGGGTCGTTGCGGTTTCACCGGTTCGTCCACAGCTGCCTCGGCCCTTTCTCGGCGACGAGATCGCGGACTCGATTGAACTCGGCGAGGCGGGTTTGCGTGTTTGTTCGCATGAGTCTCATGGGTGGTTCCGGCGGCTACGCTCCGGAGATGACGGCTGTCCAGGGTGAACGGGTGATCGTCGTCCGCCACGCCATGCCGGCGGTCGATCCGCAGGTGCCGGCCGAGGAATGGCAACTCGCGCAGGAGAGCCGGGTAGCGGCCCGCCTCATGCGGCTGCACGTCTGCCATCCGGCCTACTACGTGACCAGCACCGAGCCGAAGGCCGCGCAGACCATGCAGGAGATCGCCGGCGCCCAGCGGGTCGTCCGCGATGCGGGCCTCGCCGAGGTGCATCGCCCGCACGTATGGTTCACCGACGAGGGCTACCAGGCTGCCGCGGAATCGTACGCGCGAGGTGGCTGCCCCGAGGGCTGGGAACCGCGCGACCAGGTGATCGGCCGGTTCGACGCCGCGGTCGTACGCCATGCGGCCGCCGCCGCCGAACAGAACCGCACCCTGGTCATCGGCACCCACGGCCTGGCGCCGACCGTGTGGATGGCCAGCCGTTACCGTCTCGCCACGGACCCGGCCCGCTTCTGGGCCGATCTTCGCTTTCCGGACATCGTCGAGATCGACCTCCGCGAGCGGACGGTGACCTGCCTGACGCACTGACCACCCGGTCGTCCGGTCGCTCGGACGCCCGGTCGTCCAGTCCTGGGAAAGAACGTTCTGTCTCTCGCGTCACCGGGCGGCCGGGCGGAAATGTCATAGGGGCCGGGCAGAATGTTCGGCGATGGGGACCAAGGGTGGACGTGCGGAGCGGGAGCCGGCTGAGCGGCTGCCGGTCGCCCGTGTGTGCGTCGACGTGCCGCTCGCGCATCTTGACCGGCCGTTCGACTATCTGGTCTCCGCGGCTGACGACGAGGCGGCGCAGCCGGGCGTCCGGGTCAAGGTGCGATTCGCCGGGCAGCAGGTCAGCGGATTTCTGTTGTCCCGGGTCGAGTCCAGTGACCACGGCGGCAAGCTGGCCTACCTGGAGAAGGTCGTTTCGCCGGAACGGGTGCTCGACCCGGAGATCGCGGCGCTGGCCCGAGCGGTTGCTGATCGCTATGCGGGCAACCTGGCCGACGTGCTGCGGCTCGCGGTGCCGCCTCGTCATGCTCGGGTCGAGTCCCAGACTGCGCCGGCGAATCCAGGCGAGGGCGCCCCTGCGAACCCGGCAGTCTCGAGTTCCGGCGATGCGCCCGGCCCTGCTGTGGCCGCCGCGGATACCGCCGGGTCCGGTGCGGTCGATCCTGACACGCCGGCCGACTCGGGTGCGCCTGCTGGATCGGATTCCCCGGGAGCCGGCTCGGACGAGCCGGGCGGCTCGGGTTCTGAGCGATCGCCGGTCCCGGCCGTGCCGGGTTCGGGGGGTGGGGCGGGTGGTGACCTCGCCGGCATCCGGGAACCGGCGGCCGGCGGGTGGGATTCGTATCTTGCCGGGGCGGCCTATCTGCGAGCTCTGCGGGACGGGCGGCCCGCCCGGGCGGTCTGGTCGGCACTGCCGGGGGAGGACTGGCCGGCCCGGATCGCCGAGGCGGCCGCGGCCACCGTTCGGGGCGGGCGCGGCGTGGTGATCGTCGTCGCCGACGCACGGGATCTCGAGCGGGTCGACCATGCGCTCCGGGAGACGCTCGGCGAGGGGCGGCACGTCGCGCTCAATGCGGCGCTCGGGCCGTCGGAACGCTACCGGCGGTTTCTGGCGGCCAGCCGGCATCAGGTTCCGGTGGTGGCCGGGACCCGGGCGGCGATGTGGGCGCCGGTGCCCCGGCTGGGGCTCGTCGTGGTCTGGGACGACGGAGACGATGTGCACGCCGAGCCGCGTGCGCCCTACCCGCACGCCCGGGATGTGCTGCTGACGCGCGCCCGGCTGGCCGACTGTGCCGCGCTGGTGGGCGGCTTCGCACGGACCGGTGAGGGGCAGCTGCTCCTGGAGACCGGCTGGGCCCGTGAGATCGTCGCGGACCGGGCCGTGCTCCGGCGCCGGTCGCCGGCGATCGCGCCGACCGGGGACGACTTCCAGCTGGCCCGCGATCCGGGCGCGGTGGTCGCCCGGCTGCCCAGCCTGGCCTGGCAGTCCGCGAAACAGGCGCTGCAGGCGGGCGCGCCGGTGCTGGTGCAGGTGCCACGGCGCGGCTACCTGCCGTCGGTGGCGTGTGCCGAGTGCCGCACCCCGGCCCGCTGCCCGAGCTGTTCCGGGCCGCTCGGGCTGCACGGCGCGCGGGACGTGCCGGTCTGTCACTGGTGCGGGCGGGCGTCGGCCGACTACGCCTGCCCCAACTGTCATGATCGGCGCCTGCGGGCCTCGGTGATCGGCGCACGGCGTACGGCTGAGGAGCTGGGAAGGGCTTTTCCAGGATTCACGGTACGCACGTCGGGACGCGAGCAGGTGCTGAGCGAGGTGCCGGCCGAGCCCTCCGTCGTGGTGTCGACGCCGGGGGCCGAGCCGGTGGCCGCGGGCGGGTTCGGGGCGGTGCTCCTGCTCGACACGTGGGCGCTGCTGAGCCGGGCCGATCTGCGGGCGGCCGAGGAGACGATGCGGCGGTGGCTGAACGCGGCTGCCCTGGCTCGCCCGGCGCACGAGGGCGGGCGTGTGGTGGTGGTCGCGGACGGGTCGCTGGCGCCGGTGCAGGCGCTGGTCCGCTGGGATCCGGGCTGGTTCGCCGCTCGTGAGCTGGCGGAGCGGCGTGATCTCGGGTTCCCGCCGGCGGCGCGGATGGCGAGTGTGACCGGTCAGGCGGCCGCGGTGGCCGAGCTGTTGTCGCTGGCCCGCCTGCCGGACGGCGCCGAGGTGCTGGGCCCGGTCCCGGCCGCCGACGAGCAGGAGCGGATGCTGCTGCGGGTCACCCGGTCGCGGGCGGCGGATCTTGCGCACGCCCTGCACGAGGCGGCCGGAGTACGCAGTGCTCGCAAGGCCGCCCTGCCGGTGCGGATCCAGGTCGATCCCGCGGATCTGTTCTGATGTGCCGGGAGGCGCCGTGCCGACAGCCCGGGCCGCTGCTGTCACCCACAGCGTTGCGTGGGTCACTCCGTAGACTGGTCAGGTGCCGCCCACCAGAGTCAGGAGTCTCACCGCGTGACCGTTCAGCCCATCCGTCTTTTCGGTGATCCGGTGCTGCGCACGCCGGCCGACCCCGTCGTCGACTTCGACAAGGAACTGCGCAATCTCGTCAAGGACCTGATCGAGACGATGCAGGACGAGGGCGGCGCCGGCCTGGCCGCGCCGCAGCTCGGTGTCGGCCTGCGCGTCTTCAGCTTCGACATCGACGACGTGGTCGGGCACATCGTCAACCCGGTGCTCTCCTTCCCCGACGAGGAGGAGCAGGACGGGCCCGAGGGCTGCCTGTCGATTCCGGGCATCTACATCGACACCAAGCGCCGGCAGAACGTGGTCGCCAACGGTTTCAACGAGTTCGGCGACCCGGTCCAGGTGGTCGGCACCGGCCTGATGGCGCGTTGTGTGCAGCACGAGACCGACCACCTCGACGGCGTGCTCTTCCTGGACCGGCTGGACGCCGCGGCCCGCAAGGACGCGATGAAGCAGATCCGTTCCGCGGACTGGTATGACGCGGCCAAGCCGCCGACCATCAAGGACAGCCCGCACGGCCGCGGGGTCTTCGGTTCCGGCCTCTTCAGTCCGGGCCGGTGATCGGATGCGCCTGATCTTCGCCGGCACCCCCGAGGTCGCCGTGCCCAGCCTGGACGCGATCGCGGCGTCCGGGCACGAGCTGGTCGCCGTGGTGACCCGCCCGGACGCTCCGGCCGGCCGTGGCCGCCGCCTGGTGCGGTCGCCCGTCGGCGCGTGGGCCGACGAGCGCGGCATCGAGGTGCTGACCCCGGAGAAACCCCGCGATCCGGAGTTCCAGGAGCGGCTGCGGCAGATCGCGCCCGACTGCGTGCCCGTCGTGGCGTACGGCGCTCTCGTACCGCCGTCGGCTCTGGAGATCCCGAAGCACGGCTGGGTGAACCTGCACTTCTCGCTGCTGCCGGCCTGGCGCGGCGCGGCTCCCGTGCAGCACGCGGTGCTGCACGGCGACGAGGTGACCGGTGCCAGCGTCTTCGAGCTGGAGGCGGGGCTGGACACCGGTCCGGTCTACGGCACCCTGACCGATCAGATCCGGTTCAACGACACCTCCGGCAACCTGCTGGAGCGGCTCGCCGTCGAGGGTGCGGGCCTGCTGATCGCGGTGCTCGACGCGATCGAGGCGGGCACCGCCCGGGCGCATCCGCAGCCGCACGACGGGGTGTCGTTCGCGCCGAAGCTGACGGCCGACGACGCCCGGGTGCGCTGGGACGATCCGGCGTTCGCGGTGGACCGGCGGATTCGTGCGTGCACCCCGGCGCCCGGCGCCTGGACGACACTGCGCGACGAGCGGCTGAAACTGGGTCCGGTGCGGCCGGTGGCGAACGCGCCGTCGCTGCGGCCGGGTGAGTTGCTGGTGGAACGCAAGCAGGTACTGGCCGGGACGGCGACGACGCCGGTGCAGCTCGGTGAGGTACGTGCGGCGGGCAAGAAGCCGATGGCCGCGACCGATTGGGCGCGGGGCATGCGGATCGAAGCAGGGGAGAAACTGGCGTGACCTCGCAGTATGCGACTTCAGGAAGCGGGATCCGGGCGTGACGGAACATAGGGCGCCGCGCCCGCACGGCGGACGGCCGAGTCGCCCGAGCGGGCCGGGCCACCCGCGGGACGGCCGCAGCGGCCGGGCCCCGCGCGCCGGCCGGCCGCCGGCGGACCCGGCACGGCAGGCGGCGTACGAGGCCGTCGCGGCTGTGCACCGCGACGACGCGTACGCCAACCTGGTCCTCGCCGACATCCTGAGCGGCATGGGCCTGCACGGACGGGATGCGGCGTTCGCGACCGAGCTGACGTACGGCACGCTCCGCGCTCTCGGCACCCTGGACCTCATCATCGCGGCGGCCGCCGAGCGTGACGTCGCCCGGATCGACCCGCCGGCCCGTGACGCGCTGCGTCTCGGCGTCTACCAGTTGCTCTACACGCGCGTGCCCTCGCACGCCGCGGTCAACCAGACCGTCGACCTGGTGCGTTCGGTGGCGCCGGGCGCGTCCGGATTCGCCAACGCGGTCATGCGTACGGTCTCCGAGACCCCGCTGGAGACCTGGCTGGAGCGGCTCGCCCCGTCGTACTCCGACGACCCGGTCGGCAATCTCGCCGTGATGCACCACCACCCGCAGTGGGTGATCCGGTCGTTCGCGGAGGCGCTCGGCGGTGATCTCGAGGACACCGCCCGCCTGCTGATCGAGGACAACCAGCCGCCCGTGGTGCACCTGTGCGCGCGGCCCGGCCGGGCCGACGCCGTGGAGCTGGCCGACGAGGTCGGCGGGGTGCCGGGCGCGTTCTCGCCGTACGCCGTCTATCTCAACGGTGGCGCTCCGCGTGACCTGGCCGCCATCCGCGAGGGCCGCGCCCACGTGCAGGACGAGGGTTCGCAGCTGGTCGCGGCGGCACTACTGGCCGCGCCGATCGAGGGTCAGGACACGCGCTGGCTGGACCTGTGCGCGGGTCCGGGTGGCAAGACCGGCCTGATCGGGGCGATCGCCGCGGGCCGCGGCGCCGAGGTGACCGCGGTCGAGGTGGCCGAGCACCGCGCCCGGCTGGTGGACATCGCCACCGAGGGCATGCCGGTGACGGTGCTGCCGATGGACGGCCGTTCGGTGGGCCGTGACCCGGACCTGCCGGAGGAGGCGTTCGACCGGGTGCTGGTGGACGCGCCCTGCACCGGCCTGGGGTCGCTGCGGCGCCGTCCGGAGTCGCGCTGGCGCCGTCAGCCGGCCGACCTGCCGCCGCTCACCCGTCTGCAGCGCGAGCTGCTGGTGGCGGCGTTGCGAGCCGTACGCCCGGGTGGTGTCGTGGCCTATGTGACGTGCTCCCCGCACATGGTCGAGACGCAGGTGACGGTGAGCGAGGGGGCCCGGCGCAGTGGCGTCGAGGTCGACTTCGTGGACGCGCGGCCGCTGCTGCCACCGGGCATGCCGGGGCTGGGCCCGGGTCCGACGGTGCAGCTGTGGCCGCACAAGCACGGAACGGACGCCATGTTCCTGGCCGTCCTGCGTCGTACTGCCTGAGGGTCGCCGGGGAGGCCGGTCCGCCGTGAAAGGCCGAACTGCCTGACATGTGTCCCCGGGGAGGCCGGTCCGGCCTCCCCGGGGACGCCATAGAATCGACCCGTGGAACGATCGCCGATCATCGCGCCGAGCATCCTCGCCTCCGACTTCTCCCGCCTCGCGGAGGAGGTGCACGCCATCGAGGGGGCAGCCGACTGGGCGCACGTGGACGTCATGGACAACCACTTCGTGCCGAACCTGACGATCGGCCTTCCGGTGGTGCAGAGCCTGCGCAAGGCGACCAGCATCCCGTTCGACGTGCACCTGATGATCACCGACCCGCAGCGCTGGGCTCCGGCGTACGCGGAGGCGGGCGCCTACAACGTGACGTTCCACGCCGAGGCCTGCGACGACCCGGTGGCGCTGGCGAAGACACTGCGCGCGGCCGGTGCCAAGGCCGGGCTCGCGATCGACCGGGACACGCCGGTGGAGCCCTATCTCGAGCTTCTGCCTTACCTCGACACTGTTCTGATCATGACGATCAAGGCGGGTTTCGGCGGGCAGGCGTTCATGCCGGAGCTGCTCGACAAGGTGCGTGACGTGCGCCGCCGTGCCGAGGTCAACCAGCTGGAGATCCGCATCGAGGTGGACGGCGGCATCGCGGCCGACACCATCGAGCAGGCCGCCGAGGCGGGCGCCGACGCGTTCGTGGCGGGCACCGCGGTGTACGGCGCGGCCGATCCGGCCGAGGCGATCCGGAAGCTGCGCGCGCTCGCCGCGGCTCGCATGGGACTGGCGTGAGGGCCGGGTCAGGGACCATCATCGAGCCTTACGTTCCGGTGCTGCCAGGAAGGCGAGATGGGCACGGCTGAGTCGCAACCCGAGATCGATCCCGAACTGGACCCCGAAGAGGGGCCGAGCCTGATCCTGGTGGTCGACGACGACCAGGACATCGCCGGGTTCGTCGAGTTCAACCTGAAGCTGCGCGGCTTCGAGGTGATCCGGGCGAAGGACGGCCAGGGTGCGCTCGATCTCATGGAGACGCACCGGCCCGACCTCGCGATCGTGGACTGGATGATGCCGGGGATGGACGGCGTCGAGCTGATCCGTCAGCTGCGGGCCGAGCCGCTCACCTCCGCCCTTCCGGTGATCATGCTGACCGCGATGGGCCTGACCGGTGACAAGGTGCACGGGCTGCAGGCGGGCGCCGACGACTATCTCGTCAAGCCGTTCGACCTGGAGGAGCTGATCGCCAGGGTCTCGAACACGCTGCGCCGGCACAAGGACGCCCGCGAGGTGTCCCCGCTGACCGGCCTGCCCGGCAACGCCCGGGTGCGGCGCGAGATCAGCGAACGGATGCGCGGCGGCGGTGACTACTCGGTCGGCTACATCGACGTCGACAGATTCAAGAGTGTCAACGACGTGTACGGGTTCGACCGCGGCGACGAGTTCATCATCGCCCTGGCCCGGAGCCTGCAGCGGGCGGCCTCGCAGACCGGCAAGCCGTCGATCTTCCTGGGGCACATCGGCGGCGACGACTTCGTGTTCATCTGCCATCCCGACCAGGTGCTGCCGCTGACACAGCGCACGGTCAACGACTTCGAGTCGGTGGCAGACCGTCTCTACGAGCCGGGGGACGCCCGGCGCGGCTACATCGAGGTGCCCGACCGGCGCGGCAACAAGCAGAAGGCGGCGCTGGTCACGCTCTCGATCGGGGTGGCGCAGGCGACCGCGGACGGGCGGCGGTTCACCGATCCGCGGGTGGTGATCGCGGTGGCCTCGGAGATGAAGAAGGTCGCCAAGTCGCAGCCCGGCTCGTACGTCGCCATCGACCGCCGCCGCAGCGAGGCGGAGTGACCGATCCGGCGCTGACCGGAGTCGGCGGTCGGTCCGCCGCATCCGGCCGAGGCCGGTCGCCGGTTGCCGCACGAGGAGGGCCTGCCGTCGGAGGCGTGCGAGGCAGCGGTGTGGCGTAGCCGCGATGAGACGCCGAGACGGCGGTGTGGCATAGCTGACGTCTTCAGGACTGCTCAGCGGGTGGGGAGCCGATGGCGGAGGTGCTGGTCGAGGGCTTGATCGGTGAACCGGTGTGAGGTAGCTCGCGCACCGGGTGGCAAATCCGCGATCGCGTGCAAGACTCGGGGGTGACCCACCACGCGCTGGCGGGACTCGGTGAAATTCCGAACCGGCGGTGATCCGACGCTTCTCGTGTCGGTAAGCCCGCGACCCGATCGTCCGACAGGACGAGCGGTGGACCTGGTGAGACTCCAGGGCCGACGGTTGAGCGGCAGTGATGCCGTTCAGACAGTCCGGATGGGAGACAGCGCGCGGAATCGGACGGGTGCGCCCTCAGTGGTGCATTCTCGCCGGGGTGCGCGAAGCGTACCCTGATTGTCCGATTCTTGGCGTTTTCTCCCCTCACTCTCAGCGCGTGACCGTGCCGCGCGAGAGGAACGTCATGACCGAGGACGAGGCGATGCGCCGCGCTGTCGCGCTGGCCGCCCGGGGCCTCGGCACCACCAGCCCCAACCCGGTCGTCGGCTGCATCCTGCTCGGACCGGCCGGCGACGTCGTCGGTGAGGGCTTCCACGCGTACGCCGGCGGCCCGCACGCTGAGATCGTGGCCCTCGCCCAGGCGGGGGAGCGGGCCCGTGGCGGCACCTGCGTGGTGACGCTGGAGCCGTGCAACCACACCGGCCGCACCGGCCCGTGCTCGGACGCCCTGATCAACGCCGGCATCCGGCGCGTGGTGATCGCTGTGGACGACCCCACGCCGGTCGCCGCCGGAGGCGCCGCGACGCTGCGGGCGGCCGGCATCGAGGTGGTCACCGGGGTCCGGCGGGACGAGGCCGAGGCCGGCAACATCGCCTGGTTGACGGCGGTTCGCCGGGGCCGTCCCTACGTCACGTGGAAGTTCGCGGCGACGCTGGACGGGCGGTCGGCGGCGGCGGACGGCACCAGCCAGTGGATCTCCTCGGCCGAGTCGCGGGCCGACGTGCACGTGTTGCGCAGCACCGTCGACGCGATCGTGGCCGGTGTCGGCACGGTGGTCGCCGACGACCCTCAGCTCACGGTTCGTGACCTGCGCGACGGCACGCTGGCGATCAAGCAGCCTCTGCGGGTGGTGGTCGACTCGGCTGGGCGTACTCCCGAGAATGCCCGCGTCCGTGACGCGGCGGCACCCACCTGGATCGTCACGGCGGCCGCCGCCGGGACCGGACCGGACGGCCGCGTGGATCTGAACGCCCTGCTCACCCAGTTGTTCGCCCGCGGCATCCGGAACGTGCTGCTGGAAGGCGGACCGACCCTGGCCGGCGGGTTCCTGGCCGCGGGCCTGATCGACCGGGTGGTCGGTTACGTCGCACCCAAGCTGCTCGGCTCCGGCCGCACGGCACTGGTCGACGCCGGTATCGGCACCATCGCCGATGCCGTCGAGCTGGATCTCACCGAGGTCTCACAGATCGGTGGAGATCTCCGTTTCACCGCAACCCTGCGGCCGAAAGAGAACAGAAACCCCACGCCCCTAGGAGGGCTGAACTGATGTTCACCGGAATCGTCGAGGAACTTGGCGAGATCGTGCGCCTCACCGAGGGTGCCGAGGACTCCGCCGTGATCGCGGTCCGTGGCCCGCTGGTCACCTCGGACGCCCGGCACGGCGACTCGATCGCGGTGAACGGGGTCTGTCTCACCGTGATCGACAACGAGGACGGCGTGTTCACCGCCGACGTGATGGGCGAGACGCTCCGGCGTTCCTCGCTCGGCGCCCTGCGGACCGGCAGCAACGTCAACCTGGAGCGGGCCGCGGCCCTGGGCAGCCGTCTCGGCGGGCATCTGGTGCAGGGCCACGTGGACGGGGTGGCGCGGATCATCGCCCGCGAGCCGGCCGACCAGTGGGAGGTGGTGCGTTTCTCGCTGCCGCCCGAGCTGGCGAGATACGTGGTGGAGAAGGGCTCGATCACCGTCGACGGGGTGTCGCTGACCGTCATGGAGGTCACCGCGGACAGCTTCGCGATCGGGATGATCCCGGCCACCTCGAAGCTGACCGTGCTGGGCAGCAAGGCCATCGGAGATCCGGTCAACCTCGAGGTCGACGTGATCGCCAAGTACGTCGAGAAGATGCTGGGGAGCCGCAATGTTTGAGGACATCGAGCGCGCGATCGCGGACATCGCGGCCGGACGGCCGGTGATCGTGGTCGACGACGAGGGCAGGGAGAACGAGGGCGACCTCATCTTCGCGGCCGAGCACGCCACACCGGAGCTGGTCGCCTTCATGGTCCGGTACACATCCGGCTACATCTGCGTGCCGCTGCCCGAGAGCGAGGCGGACCGGCTGGATCTGCCACCCATGTTCCACACCAACCAGGACGCGCGAGGGACCGCCTACACGGTGACGGTCGACGCGAGGCACGGCGTCAGCACCGGTATCTCGGCCGCGGACCGGGCGCACACCATCCGTCTGCTGGCCGCCGCGGACAGCGAACCCACCGACTTCAACCGGCCGGGGCATGTGGTGCCACTGCGTGCCAAGCCGGGCGGGGTTCTGCGCCGCCCCGGTCACACCGAGGCCGCGATCGACCTGGCGGTGCTGGCGGGATGCCGCCCGGCCGGCGTGCTCTGCGAGATGGTCAACGACGACGGCACCATGCAGCGCCGCCCCGACCTGGAGAAGTTCGCCGCCGAGCACGACCTCGCGCTGATCACCATCGAGGAGCTGATCACCTACCTGCGCCACCGTGAGGGCAGCCAGGTGGACCGGGTGGTCGAGACGGTTCTGCCGACCGAGCACGGCGTGTTCACCGCGGTCGGTTACCGCACGGCGGCGGACGACGGCGAGCACGTGGCGCTGGTCTACGGCGACCTGGGCGACGGCGAGGACGTGCTGGTCCGGGTGCACTCCGAGTGCCTCACCGGCGACGTGTTCGGCTCCCGGCGCTGCGACTGCGGGCCGCAGCTGGACGCCGCTCTGGAGCGGGTCGCGGCGGCCGGGCGCGGGGTGGTGCTCTACATGCGCGGTCACGAGGGACGCGGCATCGGCCTGCTGCACAAGCTCCAGGCGTACCAGCTGCAGGATCGCGGCTTCGACACGGTGGACGCCAACCTCGAGCTGGGTCTGCCGGCCGATGCCCGCGACTACGGCACCGGTGCACAGATCCTCGCCGACCTGGGCATCCGTTCCATGCGTCTGCTCACCAACAACCCGGCGAAGAGGGCGGGGCTGGAGGGGTACGGCCTGCGCGTGACCGGCCGGGAGGAACTGCCCGTCCGGCTGCACCCGGAGAACGTCCGCTACCTGCGCACCAAGCGGGACCGGATGGGCCACCTGTTCGCCGAGCTGGCCTGAAGCCGAGCTGGCCTGAAGCCGAGCTGGCCTGAAGCCGAGCTGGCCTGAAGCCGAGCTGGCCTGAAGCCGGTTGGACCGGAGCCGGTTGGACCGGAGCGGGCCGGCCTGAAGCCGGATGGCCTGGAGCGGGCTGGCCTGAAACGCCTGAAACGTCCCCGGCAGGGGTGAAGAATGAACACAGAGGGGGACAACACATGGCCGGCTTCGGTGATCCGCACATGCAGACCGTCGACGCTGCCGGGCTGCGGCTCGGCATCGTCGGCTCGCGGTGGCACAACGACCTGGTCGAGCACATGATCGACCGGGCGAAGGCCGCCGCCGAGGCGTGCGGTGTCACGGAGGTGATCACGGCCCGGGTGGCGGGGTCGGTGGAGCTGCCCGTGGTGGCGCAGGCGCTGGCCCGCCGGGTCGACGCGGTGGTCGCGCTCGGTGTGGTGATCAAGGGCGAGACCCAGCACTTCGAGTACGTGTGCGACGCCGTGACCACGGGCCTGACCCGGGTGGCGCTCGACGAGGGCACCCCGGTGGCGCACGGCGTGCTCACGGTGCACAGCCTCGGCCAGGCCCGCGACCGGGCCGGGCTGGAGGACTCGATCGAGGACAAGGGCTGGCAGAGCACGGTGGCCGTGCTCGACGCCGCCCTCGCGATCCGTGAGGTCTCCAAGCAGTAGGGGTTCTTCACCCTCCGTACACGTCCAGTTCGCGGAATAGGCGGCCTGCTCCGGGATGCTCGCCCGGGTCCGTCGTCTATTCCGGAACTGGTGTCGAAAGCAGTGATCCCACGGCTCAGCATTGTTGTGCCGTTCTACAACGTAGAGCGTTACCTCGCCCCGTGCCTCGCATCGCTGGCCCGGCAGACCTTCCGGGACTTCGAGGTGGTGCTCGTCGACGACGGGTCTCGCGACGGCAGCGCCCGGATCGCCGAGGCCTTCTGCGCCCGTGACCCGCGGTTCCGGATGGTCGTCCAGGAGAACCAGGGGCTCGGCCCGGCCCGCAATACCGGCACGGCCGAGGCGCGTGGCGAGTACCTGACGTTCGTCGACAGTGACGACCTGGTGCCGCCGCACGCCTACGAGCTGCTGGTCGGCTCGCTGGACCGGACGTCGTCGTCGCTGGCCGGGGGCAATGCCCGGAGATTCAACAACACTTCGGGAGTACGCCAGTCGTACGTCCACAGGATCGCCTTCGCCGTTGATCGTCCCGCCACCCACGTGCTGGACTTCCCGGAGCTGGCGATCGACCGGATGGTTTGGAACAAGGTGTACCGGCGCCGGTTCTGGGACCAGTTCGGCTACGAGTTCCCGGCTATCCGCTACGAGGACTACCCGGTCACGCTGAAGGCGCACATCGAGGCCGTGACCGTCGACTGCGTGGCCGCGCCCACCTACTACTGGCGTGAGCGCGAGTCCGGCGAGTCGATCACCCAGCTGAAGTTCCAGTTCGGCAATCTGGAGGACCGGGTCGTCTCGGCCGAGGCGGTCATGGATGTCGTCGACCGGCAGGCTCCCGCCCTGCGGGCCAAAGTCCACCGGCACCTCGCCACGATCGACCTGACCACCGTGGTGCAGGCGTTCGGTTCGGCGCCCGAGCATGAGCTCGCGGCGGTGCTGGAGCTCGGTCACCGGCTGACCCGCCGTCTCGACCCGGCGGTGTTCGAGCACGTGTCGGCCTTCCAGCGCCTGGAGTACCACGGTCTGCAGGCCGGTGATGTGGACCTGCTGCAACGACTGGCCAGGCTGCGGGCCGAGGGCGGACTGGCGGCCGGAACGCTGGCCGAGCGGCACCCGGTGCTGCCGTGGCGCTACCGCGGTCACTATCCGGGCCTGCCGGACCGGGCCGGGGTGCCCGACGAGATCTACCGGATGTCCCGGCGCGAACTCGAGCTCCGGGCCGGCGCCACCGAGCTCACCTGGGAGGACGACGCCCTGGTGGTCCGCGGCACCGCCGAGATCCACCATGTGCCCACGACCGCCGACTCGTCGCTGCGGGTGGCGGTGGTCGCCGGGCTGCGCGAGACGCCGCTTGCGGTGGAGCGGTTCGACCTGCCGGACGCGAGCGGGGAGCAGCGGCCGACCGGTTTCGTGGCACGGGTGCCGCGGGACATGCTCGCCGCGATGCCGCCGAACCGGGAGGCGGTCCGCCTGATGGCGACCATGCGGGTCGGCCGGATCCGGCGCAAGCGCCTGGTCACCATGCAGATGATGTACCCGGTCGGCGACCGGATCGGCGCGCACTGGTTCCAGCCGCTGAAGGCCGGTGACGGCCGGGTGCTGCTGCGCCGGATGACCGGCGAGATCGAGCTGACCGGCGCGGGCGCCGACGGCGACACCCTGGTGCTGACCCTGCGGCTGCCGGACGGTGTGACCGACCGGGTGCTGCGGCTGTCCCGCTCGGCCCGGGAGATCCGGGTGCCGCTGGAGGGCGGCGCGGGCGGCGTCTTCACGGCCCGGATCCCGGTCGGCGAGGTGGTCGACGCGACCAATCCGGACGATCCGTTCCTGGGACGTACGGTGCTGATCCCGAAGATCGGCGACGCGCTGGTGCTGATCACCGGCCTGGACCGCGCGGTGAGCGTGCCGCACGGCGACCGGGTGCTGAGCCTGGCCCGCTCGCCGGGGCAGTACCTGAACCTGGTCGAGGCGCCGGCGCGCGTGAGTGCCGCCCGGCTCGACGTGAGCGGCGACGTGGTCACGGTCGGCGGACCCCGCTGGCCGGGGGCCGACTACGAGCGGATCGTCTGGCGACGGTTCCTGCCCAACTCCGACGACGCCGTGGACACCGTCTGCCGTACGACCGTGGACGACACGTCCTGGACGGCGGCGGTCGACGTCACGGATCTGGGACCGGCGCAGGAGGCGGACTGGACGCTGTTCGCCGAGGGGCACGGCGACGAGCCGTACGCCATCCAGGCCGAGTCGTTCGCGCTCGTCTCGCTGCCCCGCCGCCTCGACCGGCACCGCCTCTACGCGAGGGCCGGCACCCTGCACCTGGAAACGAGCTGATCGGCATGCATCACCACAACCATTACTACGGGCAGACCCACATCCTGTCCCGGTACTGCGGCCTCGACGACGAGCATCCGCCGCGGATCCGCGGTTACCTGCAGCACGGCTGGAACGTGGGATGCGGCTGGAACCCGGTGCACGAATTCTTCGACGGGGCCTGGCGCTACACCTGGAGCGACGCGCCGCGGCGGCGTGGCCACTCGCTCGGGCGGCGCAACTACCACGTGGTCGGCGCGCCGTTCCTCTACCTGATGGAGCTGGAGCCGGACCTCGGCGCGGTGCCCGAGGCCGAGCGCAGCGGCACCCTGTGGTTCCTCTTCCACGGCTGGGAGGGCGGCGGCAAGGGCGGCAAGATCCAGGGTGACCACGCCCGGCTCATCTCCGAGATCCGGGAGACCGAGACCGAGCCGGTCACGATCAGCCTCTACTACACCGAGTTCGAGCGGCCCGAGGTCCGTCGCGCCTACGAGAAGGCCGGCTTCGAGGTGATCTGCTTCGGCAAGCGCGGCTGGAACTACGAGGGCACCGACCGCCGGTTCCTCTACAAGCAGCTGGAGACCTTCCGCCGGTTCAAGCGGGTCGCCGCGAACCGGCTCAGCACCGCCGTTTTCTTCGGCGTCGCGGCCGGCTGCACGCCCGCCGTCTACGGCGACCCGATGGCACTCGAAGGCGACAACCCGCTCTTCGGCGGCCAGGCCCGGATCGCGCGGCTCTGGCCCGAGATGCTCGGCAAGGAGATCGACCTGGAGGCCGCCCGCGCCACCACCGACGTCGAACTGGGCCGGCCGTACCTGATGCCGCCCGCCGAGATGCGCATGCTCCTAGATTGGAACGCCCGTGACTGAGACCAAGCTTCCGCCGATCGTCCGCGGTGAGATCCAGCCCTGGACCGACCGGGACGCGACCGGCGGACCGGTGCTGGCGGCCTTCCTGGCCGACCTGCTGCCCGCCTCGGCGGGCCGGGTGCTGGTGGCCGGGCCGCACGACGCCGGCGTGCTCGATGTGGTAGCGGGTCGCAGTGACGACGTCACCGTGCTGCTGCGTTCGGTCAGTGACGCCGAGGCCCTGCGTGGTGGCGCGTTCTCGGTGGTCACTGGCGCGCTGGACGGTCTGGCCGACGAGAAGCCGGTCCCGTTCGACGTGGTGATCGCCGCCGACGGGCTGGACCGGCTGCTCGGGCCGGACTCGCCGGCCCTCGACTGGCCGGAGCGCGCCGACCTGCTGCGCGGGCTCGCCGCACCGGACGGGCTGGTCGTCATCGGGCTGGCGAACGACTTCGCGATCACCGCGCTGCTGGACCGGCGGCCGGAGAAGGAGCGGCACGGCGACGACGAGTGGCGGCCGCTGCACGACGATCCGCGACGGCCGTCGTCACCGGCCCAGGTCGAGGCCCTGCTCGGAGGGGTGGCTCGGCGGTACTCGCTGTTCGCCACGGCGGGGCGCGTGCACACCCTGCTGGATTCGGGTGCTCTGTCCCGTACCCGCGCGGGTCTGCCCGGATCGGGGATCGCACTCGCCGGACTCGCCGCAGTGGCCGGAGGGACGCCCCTGCTCGCGCCCGTGACCGACGCCGCCGAAGCCGCGGCAAGGGCCGGGATGCTCGACGCCGTCGCGCCGGGCTGGTTGATCGTTCTCGGACAGGGCGGGACGACCCGCACCGCCTACACGCCTGCCGGGACCGCCGACCTGGAGGGCGGCGGATGGCGCTTCGGCGACCGTCTCGTGCCGGACGTGGAGAGCGCCGAGACCGTGCTGTTCCGCCTGGCCGCAGCCGAGGACGTGCCCGGTTTCCGGGCCTATGCCGCGCGGCTGACCGGCGGCGCCTACTTCGACGCGGTCCACGACTTCGAGAAGACTCCGGGTGACGAGGTTCCGCTCGCCGCGGCCTGGCACCGTTTCCGGGACCGCCTGATCGGCGGCCACCGCCGGCACCCGTGGCCGCCGTGGATGGCCGAGGGTGACGACCTGGTCAAGACCTGGTTGGCGATGTCCGGGATCGAGCCCACCGCGGAGATACTGGCGCACGGCCGGGAGATCGCCGGCCCGGCGCCGGAGCCGGACGACCTGCGGACCGTCCTGGCCGACGCCGAGACCGCCCGGCGCACCGCCGAGGAGCGGGCCGGGCACATCTTCGGCCTGGAGCGCACCATCGGGTTCCGGGACCGGCAGTTGCGCACCCGCGAGCAGCAGCTGCGCGACATGCGCGCCGAGCTGCGGCTGCTCAAGAGTGGTCGCGCGGTGCGGATGGTTTCGCTGGTCGGGCGGGTGGCCCGGCTGCGCGACCCGAAGCGGCTGGCCGGAGCGGTGAAGCGGCGCGCCCGCCGTTTCCTGCCCGGCCGGTCCTAGTGATCAGAGCCGGCCGGCCTCGATGATGCGGGCCAGGAACTGACGGGTCCGCGCTTCGACGGGGTCGCCGAGCACCTGCTCCGGCGGCCCCTGCTCGAGGACCCGCCCGCCGTCCAGGAACGCGACCCGGTCGGCGACCTGCTTGGCGAAGCCCATCTCGTGGGTGGCCAGCACCATCGTCATGCCCTCGCCCTTGAGGTCACGGATCATCGACAGCACCTCGCCCACCAGCTCCGGGTCGAGCGCCGAGGTGACCTCGTCGAGCAGTAGCAGGCGCGGGCTGTTGACCAGGGCGCGGACGATGGCGACCCGCTGCTGCTGGCCCCCGGAGAGCCGATCCGGGTAGGCGTCCGACCTGTCCGCCAGGCCGACGCGGTCCAGCCACTGCAGTGCCTGCTCACGGGCATCTTTCAAAGGCTTCTTGTGTACGCGTACCGGCGCCAGCGTGATGTTGTCCAGCACGGTCATGTGCGGGAACAGGTTGTAGGACTGGAAGACCAGGCCGATGCGCTGGCGTACCGCGTCCGGATCGGCTCTCGGGTCGGTGATCTCGTCGCCGTCCAGCGTGATCGTGCCGTCGTCGATCTCGGTGAGCAGGTTCACGCAGCGCAGCAGGGTCGACTTGCCCGAGCCGGAGGCCCCGATCAGGGCCACCACCTCGTGCTCGGCCACGTCGAGGGTGAGTCCGTCGAGGATGACGTGGTCCCCGAAGACCTTGCGGACGTCGCGGCATTCGAGCAGCACTAGGTCCCCGCGTTCTGGCGGCGGGCCGCCCGCAACGTCACCCAGTCGGTGACGGAGATCAGCGGCAGGGCGAGAAGAACGAACAAGACCCCGGCGACGATGTACGGGGTGAAGTCGGCGTCCTGGGCCACGCCGATCTGGGCGGCCCGGATCGCGTCGATCGGACCGGCCAGCGAGATCAGGCCGACGTCCTTCTGCAGCGCCACCGTGTCGTTGAGCAGCGGCGGAGCGACCCGGCGGACCGCCTGCGGCAGCACCACGTGCCGCATCGCCTGCCGGTAGCTCAGTCCCAGCGAGCGGGCCGCCGCGATCTGGCTCGGATGCACCGACTCGATGCCGGCCCGGAACACCTCGGCCAGGTAGGCGCCGTAGGTGACGATGATCGCCGCGGCGCCCAGCACCAGCACGTCCGGCGTGCCCTGCAGCCGCAGGCCGGGGATGCCGAACGCGAACAGGTAGATCACGATGATCAACGGCAGGCCGCGGAACGAGTAGGTGTAGCCGGTGGCGAGGGCCCGTACCGGGAAGAAGACCGGTCCCCGCAGCGTCCGCAGCACCGCCACGAGCAGGCCCAGTGTCAGCGCGCACGTGGCGCAGACCACCAGCAGCTTCAGGTTGAGCAGGAGCCCCTCGAGGATCTGCGGGAGGTATTCGACGGCCGTCTCGGGGTCGAAGAAGGACTCCTTGACCCGTTCCCAGCCGGGCGCACCGGTGATGCCGAACGCGAGACCGAGACCGACGACGGCCGTCGATGCGGCGGCCAGCAGAACGGAACGGACCGCCCGTCCGCGACGGTAGGCGATCCGTTCCTGTTGCCGTGTGCTGGGTCGGTACGTCACTGGAGCTCGGGTGCTCCAGCGGTGCCGGCGAGCCAGGTCTTCTCCAGCTCGGTGAGGGTGCCGTCCCCGCGGAGCTGGTCGACCGCCCGGCTGACGCAGCCGGTCAGCGGCGAACCCTTGTCGAGCACGATGCCGAACTGCTCGGGCACACCGACCTGCGGGAGCTGGCCGACGATGACGCCGTCGTCCAGCTCGGCGCCGGTGATGTAGAACGCGGTCGGCAGGTCCACCACGATGCCGTCGACGGTCCCGTTCTCCAGGGCCTTCTTGGCGTCGTCGTTGTTGTTGAACACGGCCGGCCCGGCGGTCGGCTTGATCAGGTCGGTGATCGCCTGGTAGCTGGTCGTCCCGACCTGGGCGCCGAGTTTCGCGCCCTTGAGGTCGGCGATCGATTTGGCACCGGCGATCTTCGAGCCCTTGGTGGTGATCACGGTCTGGCGCACCAGGTAGTACGGGGACGAGAAGTCCACCGCGGCCTTGCGCTCGTCGGTGATCGAGAACTGGTTGAGGTCGATGTCGAACTTCTTCGGGCCGGGCGCGATCGCGTTGTTGAACCCGACCTGCGCCCAGACCACGTCGGACTGCTGATAGCCGAGGCGCTCGGCGACCCGGTAGGCCACCGCGGACTCGAAGCCCTTGCCGTTGTCCGGCTTGTTCTCGCTGAACCACGGCTCGTACGCGGGAGTGTCCGTGCCGATGGTGAGCTTGCCGGCGGTGAGGGTCTTCAGCGAGGCCGGGTCACAGGTCTCGGTCGGGGCGGCCGAGGCGGTGGAGGTGGTTTCTTTCTCGTCCACGGGGGAGCAGGCCGTGACGGCGGCAAGCAGCAGTGCTGCGCCACCCAGGGCCACGGGGGTGAGTCGGCTGACCATGCCGGGAGCTTAGAAGACGTCCCAACCGCTGGGGGCGTTCGTCATCAAGGCGTGATGAGCTGCCACAATCGGTCCTCGTGAAGACGTTCGAAGAACTGTTTGCCGAGTTGCAAAGCAAGGCGGCGGACAAGACACCCGGTTCGGGCACCGTCGAGGCGCTCGAACGTGGAGTCCACTTCATCGGCAAGAAGGTCGTCGAAGAGGCGGCCGAGTCGTGGATGGCCGCCGAGCACGAGGGGCCGGAACGCGCTGCCGAGGAGATCTCCCAGCTGCTCTACCAGGCACAGGTCCTGATGATCGCCACCGGACTGGAGCTCAAGGACGTCTACCGACATCTGTGAACGGCGATCCCCTACCCGTTCACAGATCGAAGGAGCACGTCCATGCTGCGCATCGCCATTCCGAACAAGGGCACCCTGTCCGCACCCGCTTCACAGATGTTGCGGGACGCCGGGTACCGCCAGCGCACCGACCCCAAAGATCTGATCTGCCGTGACGAAGCCAACAACGTCGAGTTCTTCTACCTGCGGCCGAAGGACATCGCGACGTACGTCGGCTCCGGTGATCTGGATCTCGGCATCACCGGCCGGGATCTGCTCGTCGACTCCGGCGTCCCGGCGACCGAGCTGCTCGACCTGAACTTCGGCCGGGCCACGTTCCGCTGGGCGGCCCCGGACGGCACGCTCACCGACGTCGGTCAGATCGGTGGCCGCCGCATCGCCACCGCCTACCCCGGGGTGGTCGGCCGTTACCTGGAGGAGCACGAGCTCAAGGCGGACGTGGTGCGTCTCGACGGTGCGGTCGAGAACGCGGTACGGCTCGGTGTCGCCGACCTGATCGCCGACGTGGTGGAGACAGGCGCGACGCTGCGCCAGGCCGGCCTGGTCACCATCGGCGAGCCGATCATGAAGTCCTCGGCCATCCTGATCGGGCGTGAGGAACAGCCGCCGGCACTGGCGGCCCAGCTTCTGCGGAGGCTGCACGGCGTGCTGGTGGCCAGAAACTTCGTCATGCTGGCGTACGACGTGCGCGCCGACCTGCTGGAGCAGGCCACCGGGCTGACCCCGGGGATCGAGTCGCCGACCGTCTCCCCGCTGCACCGGGAGGGCTGGGTCGCCGTCGAGGCCATGGTCCAGCGCAGTGACGTGCACCGTGTCATGGATGAGCTGTACGACCTGGGCGCACGTGCCATCCTGGTGACCGACATCGCGAACTGCAGGCTGTGAGAGGGACATGACCGCCGTCCTGTACCGCCCCAAGAAGATCCGCTGGGTGGCCGTTCCACTGGCCGTCGGCGTGGCGCTGCTGTTCACGTTCATGGGCTTCGGCCTGAGCGGCTCGGAGGGTTTCCAGAACTCGAAGGCCACCTTCCAGGCGGGCGATAAGTTCGCCATGATCGGGCTGGGCGTGCTGCTCGGGCTCGGCATCCTGCTGTTCTGCCGGCCGCGGGTGACCGCCGACGACGCCGGCGTGCACGTGCGGAACGTGATCGGTGGTTACGACCTGCCGTGGGAGGTGGTCCGCGCGGTCCGGTTCGACCGGAACTCGGCCTGGGCGCACCTGGAGCTGCTCGACGACGAGCAGGTGCCGATCCACGCGCTGCAGGCGGTCGACAAGGACTACGCGGTCGACGGCGTCCGTACCCTGCGGGCCCTTCATTCGGCTGCTCAACACGCCTGATAAGATAGGGGTCAGTCGACCACGCCCACTCCTCGAGAGATGGGCGCGAAAGAGGAGCCCGCTGGTTCCCACCCGAGTCACTGACTGTGGCCGGGTCCGGTCTCCCTGACAGGGGAATATCTTCTGTTGGGTGCGCGTCCTCGTTGGGGCGCCGATGACCGGTCGAGCGGGCCCCGGCATGCGTTCTTTCAAGAGCGCAGGCGGGGCCTTCTACTTTCCCGGCGTCCCGCGGCCAGCGGGACACTCGGGGCCGACCGACATTGGCAGCACCCGGCCTCCCGGCCGGGTGAGGTATCAACTGAGGAGGCCCCATCAGCGTCGAACCACGCGTGAACGAACAGATCCGGGCTCGTGAGGTCCGTCTGGTCGGTCCGGAGGGTGAGCAGGTCGGCATCGTGCCGCTCGAGCGTGCCCTTCAGCTGGCCGCGGACGTCGACCTGGACCTGGTCGAGGTTGCTCCGATGGCGCGGCCGCCGGTGTGCAAGCTCATGGACTTCGGCAAGTTCAAGTACGAGAGCGCACTCAAGGCCCGCGAAGCGCGGCGCAACCAGCAGCAGACCGTCATCAAGGAAATGAAGCTGCGGCCGAAGATCGACCCGCACGACTACGAGACCAAAAAGGGTCACGTGGTGCGGTTCCTCAAGGCGGGCGACAAGGTCAAGGTGACGATCATGTTCCGTGGTCGTGAGCAGAGTCGTCCCGAGCTGGGTTTCCGGCTCCTGCGCCGGCTCAGCGAAGAGATCTCGGAGCTCGGCTTCGTCGAGGCCAGCCCGAAGCAGGACGGCCGGAACATGATTATGGTGCTCGCTCCGCACCGGGCCACCAAGGCCGCTGCGGTTGCCGCCGTCGCCGCCGGCGCCAAGCCCGCCCGTGAGCCGCGTGAGGGCGAAGTCGCCGACGTCGAGCAGGCCGCTCCCGTCGAGACCACCACCGCAGCAGAGTAGTCAAGCTTTTCCCCGCAACCCCCCGGTCGTGGGGAGAGATCAGAAAGAGGCGTCAAGTGCCCAAGATGAAGAGCCACACCGGCATGGGTAAGCGGGTGAAGATCACCGGCAAGGGAAAGATCGTGCGCGAGCAGGTCGGCAAGCGTCACCTGCTGGAGCACAAGAGCTCCCACGTCACCCGCCGGATGACCGGCACGGTCGTTGTGGCCAAGGCCGACACCGCGCGCGTGAAGAAGCTTCTGGGCCGCTGACGCGAGCCTGACCCAGTTCCCCTGAAGGAGTAACTAGAAATGGCACGCGTCAAGCGGGCGGTAAACGCCCAGAAGAAGCGCCGCACCCTGCTCGAGACCGCGAGCGGCTACCGCGGTCAGCGCTCCCGCCTGTACCGCAAGGCCAAGGAGCAGGTGCTGCACTCGATGCAGTACTCGTACCGCGACCGCCGTGACCGCAAGGGCGACTTCCGCCAGCTGTGGATCACCCGTATCAACGCGGCTGCCCGGTCGAACGGCATGACCTACAACCGCCTGATCCAGGGCCTCAAGCTGGCCGAGGTCGAGGTCGACCGCAAGATCCTGGCCGACCTCGCGGTGCACGACGCGGCTGCCTTCGCGGCCATCGTCGAGATCGCTCGCGCGGCCGTCGCGGCCGAGGGCACCGGCGGCGCCGCCGCTCAGGCTGCCTGATGAAGGTTGTCCGCGACCTGCCCTGAGTTCCGCTCAGGGCAGGTCGGCGACGGCGGCCTCCGCCGTCGCGAACAACCTTCACTTAACGCGTAGCACTTTTCAGGACGCCTCCCGGTCGATGATCGGGAGGCGTCTTCGTGAGGAGATCATGTTCACGCCCCGTACGCCCCGCATCGTCGCCGCCCGCCGCCTGCAACGCCGCCGGGACCGGGACCAGTCCGGCCGCTTCCTGGCCGAGGGCCCGCAGGCCGTCCGCGAGGCGCTCGCCGCGGGGGCGGTGATCGAGCTGTTCGGCACCCCGGCCGCGCTGGAGCGCTACGCCGAACTCGCCCAGCAGGCTCCTGAGCTTTCGCCGGTCACCGACGACGCGCTCGCCGCGCTGGCCGAGACCGTGCACCCGCAGGGACTGGTTGCCATCTGCGAACAGAACGACGTCTCGATCGGCGAGGCGCTCGCCAAGAACCCGCGGCTGGTCGCGGTGGTCGCCGAGATCCGGGACCCGGGCAACGCCGGGACCATCCTGCGTACGGCGGACGCGGCCGGTGCGAGCGCGGTCGTCTTCGCCGGCGACGCCGTCGATCCTTACAACGGCAAGTGTGTACGGTCGTCGGCCGGCTCACTGTTCCATGTCGACGTGGTCCGCGCCCCGCTCAGCGTCATCGACCTGTTGCAGGACAGCGGGCTGCAGGTGCTCGCCACCAGCGGCACCGGTGAGGACGACGTGGACTCGCTGCTCGACGGTGGCCAGCTCGCGCTTCCGACCGCGTGGCTGTTCGGCTCGGAGGCGCACGGTCTGCCGTCCGAGCTGCTGGCTGCCGCGGATCGGCGGGTGCGCGTACCCATCTATGGTGGCGCCGAAAGCCTGAATCTCGCCGCGGCCGCCGCCGTCTGTCTATATGCGTCGGCCCGCGCGCAGCGCTGAGAGTATGCTGGGCCGCATGTCAGGTCTTTCGTTTATGCGGCCCGCTGGTTGCGGGCGCCGGATCTGACTTCTGCGCACCCCCTGACCGGCGGGCTGCGGCCCAGCCGCGCCTCCGTAGACTATTCCAGCTGTGTCGCCCCTTCGTGGCCCTCGCTGCGCTCGGTGCGCTCAGTTCCGACTTGCCGATGGCAAATCCGGTCAAGGGAGCTCGCCCGAACATGTCCTACCGCAATGATCCGTACGATCCGAAGCAGGCCGTCCTGCTGGCCCCCGAATCTCTCGAGGGCGCCGTCGCGGAGGCCGAGAAGGCGTTCGCCGCTGCCGCCGACCTCGACGCTCTGCAGGCCCTGAAGCCGGCGCACCTGGGCGATCGCTCGCCGGTGTCGCTGGCCCGCCGTGAGATCGGCTCGCTGCCGCCGGCCGCGAAATCCGATGCCGGCAAGCGTGTCAACGTCGCCCGGCAGGCAGTGCAGGCCGCCTACGACGCCCGCCAGGCCGAGCTCGAGGCCGACCGTGCCGCCCGCGTCCTGGTCGAGGAGCGGGTCGACGTCACCCTGCCGTGGTCCCGCCGCCCGCGCGGCGCCCGCCACCCGCTGACCACGCTGATGGAGCACATGAGCGATGTGTTCATCGGCATGGGCTACGACATCGTCGACGGTCCCCAGCTGGAGCTGGAGTGGGCCAACTTCGACGCGCTCAACATCGGCCCCGACAACCCGGTCCGCGGCGCCTCCGACACGTTCTTCGTCGACCTGCCGGGCCTGGTCATGCGTACTCACACGTCGCCCGGCCAGGTGCGCACCATGCTCGACCGGCAGCCGCCGATCTACATCGTCAGCCCCGGCCGCGCCTACCGGACCGACGAGCTGGACGCCACGCACAGCCCGGTGTTCCACCAGATCGAGGGCCTGGTCATCGACGAGGGCATCACCATGGCGCACCTGCGCGGCACCCTCGACTACTTCGCGAAGGCCATGTTCGGCCCGGACGCGAAGACCCGCTGGCGGCCGCACTACTTCCCGTTCACGGAGCCGTCCGCCGAGTTCGACGTCTGGTTCGCCCAGCACCGCGACGGCCCGCGCTGGGTCGAGTGGGGCGGCTGCGGCATGGTCAACCCGCGGGTGCTCACCGCCTGCGGCATCGACCCGGCCAAGTACTCCGGGTTCGCGTTCGGCATGGGTGTAGAGCGGACCCTGATGTTCCGCAACGGCGTATCCGACATGCGCGACATGGTCGAGGGTGACGTGCGGTTCACCACGAACTTCGGAATGGAGTCCTGAAGCGATGAAGACGTCACTGTCGTGGCTGCGCGAGTACGTCGAGCTGCCCGCGGGGATCACCGCTTCGGAACTGGACGCGGCGCTCACGAACCTCGGCATGGAGGTCGAGGGGATCGTCGACCAGGCCGCCACGGTCATCGGTGACCTGGTCGTCGGCCGGGTGCTGACGATCGAGGAGCTCACCGGTTTCAAGAAGCCGATCCGGTTCTGCACCGTGGACGTCGGCAACGACGCTCCGCAGGAGATCGTCTGCGGTGCCCGCAACTTCGCCGAGGGCGACCTCGTCGTTGTCATCCTGCCCGGTGGCGAGCTGCCGGGCGGATTCAGGATCGGTGCGCGGAAGACGTACGGCCGTAACTCCAACGGCATGATCTGCTCGGCCGCCGAGCTCGGTCTGTCCGGTGACCACTCGGGCATCATCGTGCTGCCTCCTTCGGAGGCGGCGGTGCCCGGTGTGGACGCCCGCCCGATCGTGGGCCTCGACGAGGTCCTGATCGAGGTGGAGATCACCCCGGACCGGGGCTACGAGATGAGCGTCCGCGGCATCGCGCGGGAACTCGCGACGTACTTCGACGTGCCGTTCACCGACCCGGCCGCTCTCGCCGCCCCGGGCGCGACCGCCGAGGTGCCGTATCCGATCACGATCGAGGACACCGTCGGCTGTGACCGGTTCGCGGCCCGCGTGGTCCGCGGCATCGACCCGGCCGCGCAGTCTCCGGAGTGGATGCAGCGCCGCCTGATCCAGGCCGGCGTCCGGGCCATCTCGCTGCCGGTCGACATCACCAACTACCTGATGCTCGAGTTCGGCCAGCCGATGCACGTCTTCGACCTGGATCGCCTCAACGGCGGCCTGGTCGTCCGGCGGGCCCGGGCCGGCGAGAAGCTGACCACCCTCGACGGTGTCGCGCGTGTGCTCGACGCCGAGGACATGGTGATCTGCGACGAGACCGGTCCGATCTCGCTCGCCGCCGTGATGGGCGGCGAGACCAGCGAGTGGCAGGAGGGCACCGTCAACGTGCTCCTCGAAGCCGCCCACTGGGACCCGGTCATGGTCGGCCGGACCGCCCGGCGTCACCGGCTGTTCAGTGAGGCCGCCAAGCGCTGGGAGCGGGGCGTCGACCCGTCGCTGCCGCTCGCCGCGCTGCAGAAGGCCGTCGACATCCTCATCGAGCACGCCGGCGGGACCGCCTCTCCCGACGTGCTGGACATCGACAACGTCGTGGCTCCGGTCGCGCTGACGCTGCCTTCCGAGTCGGCGTCCCGTCTCATCGGCCTGCCCTACACCGCTGAGCGGGTGGCCACGCTGCTGCGCAAGATCGGCTGCGAGGTCACTGGCGACGAGGTGCTCAGCGTCGTGCCGCCGACCTGGCGTCCCGACCTGGTCGCCCCGATCGACCTGATCGAGGAGGTGGCGCGGCTCGGCGGTTACAACGAGATCCCGAGCGTGCTGCCGCCTGCCGGGGCCAGCCGTGGTCTCACCCCGGCGCAGAGGCAGCGCCGGTCGGTGGGTCGTGCGCTCGCCGAGAACGGTTACGTCGAGGTGCTGTCGTACCCGTTCGTCTCGCCGGGCACCGCCGACGCCCTCGGGCTGCCGGCGGCCGACCCGCGGCGCAGCGCGGTGCGGCTCACCAATCCGCTGTCCGAGGAGGAGCCGCTGCTGCGGACCAGCCTGCTCGGCCCGCTGCTGGGCACGCTCAAGCGCAACCTGGGCCGGGGCCGGCGCGACGTGGCGCTCTTCGAGGCCGGCACGGTGTTCCTGCCGCACCTGACCTCGACCGCGCCGCCGGAGCTGGGCGTCGACCGGCGCCCGACGAACGCGGAGTGGGCGGCGGCCAACGCGATCGTCCCCGAGCAGCCGTGGCACCTGGCCGTCGTGCTGGCCGGCGACGTCGAGCCGGCCGGCTGGTGGGGTCAGGGTCGCGCCGCGACGTGGGCGGACGCCATCGAGGCGGCGCGCGTCGCGATCGCGGCGGCAGGCGTTTCTGAGGACCGGGTGACGGTACGGGCAGCCGAGTACGCCCCGTGGCATCCCGGCCGTTGTGCCGCCGTCCTGATCGACGGCACCGTGGTCGGCCACGCCGGCGAGCTGCACCCCGCGGTCCTGGCGGCCCTCGAACTGCCGAAGCGCACGTCGGCCGCCGAGATCGACCTGGACGCTCTGCCGGAGGCCCCGGTCGTCGACGCACCGACGATCTCCACCTTCCCGCCGGCGCTGATCGACGTGGCCCTCGTCCTGGACCGTTCGGTCCCCGCGGCCGAGGTCCAGGCGGCACTGGCCGAGGGCGCGGGCACGCTTCTGGAGTCGGTGGCGCTGTTCGACGTCTACGAGTCGGAGCAGCTCGGTGAGGGCAAGCGGTCGCTGGCCTACAAGCTGACGTTCCGCGCTCCCGACCGGACCCTGACGTCCGAGGAGACGATCACTGCCCGCGATGCTGCGGTCGCGGTCACCGCCTCGCGCTTCGGAGCGACGCTGCGCGGCGCCTGACGCACTGGTAAAGGGCCGGTCCGGATCTCCGGACCGGCCCTTTTCAGTGGGCGGGACCGATCAGCGTGGGTCTGGTCGGCGGTCGGTGCTCGAGCGGGATGGCTTGTCGATCTCGGAACTATGGGCGGCGAGCCACTCCTCGATCTGGTCGGCCAGCCAGACCTTGCCCTGGCTGAGGTGAGCCAGCGGGCTGGGGAAGTCGGGTCGTTGGGTGATCAGCAGGAGCCGTTGCCGGCCGATGCCGCCGAACCTCATGCGGATCTCGTGTGCGCCCATCAGACGCAGCGACTGCATGTCCATGCAAGCGACTATAGCGCTTTGACAACCTATCAAACGACTACCTGTCGTGTGAAAAGTATAGATCAACTTCCCCCGTCAGGTACCGCTGGACGGTCGGACTGAACCAGGCGACCGCCTCCTCGGCGGGCATCGCGACGACCGGTGGTAAGCGCAGCACGAAGCGGCACAGGGCAAAGCCCAGCATCTGGGTCGCGACGAGCCCGGCCCGCGTGGCGGCCTGTGCCGGATCGGGGGACAGGCGGGCGGCGATCGGCCCGATCTGACCGGCGAAGATCGAGCGCATCCGCTCGGCTGCCGCCTCCTTGGTGACCGCCGTCCGCAGCAGCGCCATCAGCGTCTCGTCGTCCTCCCAGCGCTCCAGGAAGTGCCGGACCAGAGCGGCGCCGACCTCGTCGCGCGGAGTGTCGCCCAGGTCGGGCAGCCGCAGGTCGAAATCCGCGGCCGCCGCGAAGAGCGCCTCCTTGTTGCCGTAGTAGCGCATCACCATCGACGGGTCGATGCGGGCGTCGGCGGCGATGGCGCGGATGGTGGCGCGCTCGAAGCCGTCGGTGGCGAAGCGCTCCCGGGCGGCGGCGAGGATCGCGGCGCGGGTGGCGTCGGAGCGGCGTGCGGTCATGTCCGAAGTTTATGCCAACGCGCGTTTGCCAACAACTGTTGACTCGATCTTGAAATGCTGCCTATGGTTTGCCAACAAGTGTTGGCAAACGAGAGTGAGGCAGCCGTGCACACCACCGTCGCGATCATCGGGGCCGGACCGACCGGCCTGCTCCTCGCCGGGGACCTGGCCCGGGCCGGCGTCCCGGTCACCCTGTTCGAGCGCCGTTCCGGCACGTCCAACCTGACCCGGGCGTTCGGTGTCCACGCCCGGACCCTCGAGCTGCTCGACGCCCGCGGCCTCGCCGACGGCCTCGTCGCCGGCGGTGCCCGGGTCGAGCGACTGCGCCTGTTCGACCGGATCCGGCTCGACCTGACCCGGTTGCCGTCGCGCTACCCGTTCCTGCTGATCACCCCGCAGTACCGGGTGGAGGACGCACTCACCCGCCGCGCCGTCGAGGCCGGCGTCCGCATCGAGCGCGACGCGCGCCTGACCGGCCTGCGGCAGGACGGCGAGCGGGTGACCCTGGAGTTCGGCGAGCGGACCGTCACGGCGGACTACGTGGTCGGCACCGACGGCGTGCACAGCACCGTCCGCGAGGCACTCGGCCTGCCCTTCCCCGGCAAGGCGGTGCTCACCTCGATCATGCTGGCCGACGTGCGGCTGTCCGACCCGCCGGAGGACGTGCTGGCGGTCAACGCGGTCGGCGACGCCTTCGCCATGGTCGCCCCGTTCGGCGACGGGTGGTACCGGATCTTCTCCTGGGACCGCCGCCACCAGGTCTCCGACGACGTCCCGGTGACGCTCGACGAGCTGCGCGAGGTCACCCGCCGGGTGCACGGCACCGACTTCGGCATCACCGAGGCGCGTTGGCTCTCCCGTTTCCACAGCGATGAACGCCAGGCCCCGAGGTACCGGGTGGGCCGCGTCTTCCTGGCCGGCGACGCCGCTCACGTGCACTCACCGGCCGGCGGCCAGGGCATGAACACGGGCCTGCAGGACGCGGCGAACCTGTCCTGGAAACTCGCCGCCACCATCCTCGGGTGGGCGCCGGCCGGCCTGCTGGACACCTACGAGACCGAGCGTCACCCAGTCGGCCGCCTGGTCCTGCGCAGCAGCGGTGCCCTGATCCGGATGGCGATGATCCGCTCGGCCGTGGCTCGCGGCCTGCGCAACGCCGCCGGCTCGGTGCTGCTCGCTCTGCCGCCGGTCGTCCGCCGGGCCACCGGCACCATTTCCGGCGTCGGCATCGATTACCCCGGGGCACCGCGGGCCGCGGATGTCGCCCTGCGTGGCGGTGGCCGACTCTACGAGGCGCTCCGTGAGGGGCGGCACGTCCTGATCACCCCTCAACCCCTCTCCGGGTACGGCCGGCACCTGATCGTGGCGGCCCCGGCGGCGGACACGGACGAGGCGGTCCTGGTGCGCCCCGACGGTTACGTGGCCTGGCGCGGTCCCGTCTCCTCAGCGGCGACCGCCCTCACCGGCTTCCTGGGCCCCGAGCAGATCTCCCACCCGGCTACCCGATGACGGTGTCCGTCACCTCCCGTCTCCGCTGACGGGTCAGTCCCACCAGAAGGTCCAGAGCGGCGCGTCGACGAGCTGTTTCGCGTAGTCCTCGAAGGAGCCGCAGCCCTGATCGACGTTGTCCGGGCAGAAGGCGTAGTGCTCGGCGGCGACCTCCAGCGCGTGCTCCTCGTCGACCGGGGGCGCGGCGACACTCAGATACAGGGTGGCGAAGGACGCCCCGATCACGCGCACGCCGAACCGGTCCTCCCAGTTGCGCAGCACTGTCGAGATCTTGGCGATGTCGTTCTCGAAGTTGAGCGGGCCGGACCACCCGGCGGTGGTCAGCGCGTCCGCCCCTCGCCCGGCCGGGATCAGGCCCAGCCGTGGCGCCCGGAGCCAGTCCTCGATCACGACCAGGTCGGCCGCCTCGGCGGCCCGCTCGTCGGGATCGGCCTGAAGCTCACCGCGACGGGCCAGCCCGGGCCAGGTGCTCGCCCCCGACTCGTCGTCGGGCTGGTACTGAGCCCACCAGGCACCGAGGAGGGCACCGGGATAGTGGTCGCCGGGCGCACTGCGGACGTGGTCGGCGCCCAGATCGTCCCCGTCGCGCCAGGGGCGTTCCGGTGAGCCCTCGTCGAGGCTGCCCAGCAGCAGCGGCCACAGCCCGGTGCGCCCGTGCTGTGCCCGCAACGCCGACCACCAGCCCGGCCGCGGTGGGCCGGCGCTGATCCAGAGCAGGTCGAGGGACGCGTCCCAGCCGCCTCCGGTGGGGTCGTCGACGAGGTCCAGGGGCGCGAGAGGAGTGGCTGACATGCGCCCGACGCTAGACCTCGGGTACGACATTCCCTCAGGGCAGTTTGAGCACGTCGGCGATGACCGATCCGTCCGCTTCGAGCCGTACCGCCGCGGGGCTGTCGTAGACGACGAGGATCCGGTCGGTGCCCAGCATGCTCAGGCCCTCGGCGTGGTCGTCGCCCTCGCCGTAGGTCAGCTCCATCTCCCGGCTGAGCAGGTTGTGCCGCACGATCGTGGGTACTTCCGCCCGGCAGGCCCCGTGCCAGCGATAGATGCGTACCGGCCCGTCCAGATCCATCGTCGGCCCGGCCAGCACCAGCAGATCGTCGCCGTCCGGGCAGAGGTCGCGCACACCCAGACCATCAAGGTCGAGAACATGCTTGCGGTACGGCCTGCCGTCCTCGAACCTGTGCAGCCGCAACCGTCCCGGGTCCTCGTCCAGCACGTACGGCCGGAGTTCCAGCACGAACGCCCAGCCGCGCAGCACGGGACCACGCAGCCCGAGGAAGACACGGTCCTCGCGTACCGCGATGCCCTCGATGTCGAGTCCGTTGTCCTTGCCCGGGATCGGCAGGAACACCGCCAGGTGCTCGTCGTCACGCAGCAGTCGCCGCAGGTCGTCGCGGACGCTCAGAGCCGCCGCCCGGTGCCGGACCCCGTCGGCCTCGATCTCGCGGACCGGGGTGGGCACCCCGTTCACGTCGGTGATCGGCAGCCGGACCAGGATCTGCCGGTTCGCCTGGCCCTCGATGCGCGCAAGGCGGCGCAGCGCCTTCTGCCCGTCGTGACGTTCCTTGATCTGCTTGCGGCGCAGGCTGTGCGAACCGATCGCCCACAGGAACCGGCCGTTGCGGGCCAGCCCCTCCACGTCCGCCTCCTCGTCGGCGTCGATGCCGGGCAGGTCGACGAAATCGGCCAGCCGGAACCTGGCCTCGTCGCCGAACTCGGTGGGCCGCTCCGGGTCGTCGCCGAGCAGGCGCTCGATCGTCGCGGTCTCGTCACCGGCGATCCACAACGCCCGGCCGTCGAGCCGTACCGCGGAGAGGTTGGTGTGGGTTGCCGCCGCCTGCGACTCGTCGGAGAACCGCAGCCGGACCGTGTAGTCGACCGTCATGGTCCACATCGTCGCACCATCAGGCACCCGGCCAGGTCGAACATAGAGCTCTGTCGTGGTGGCCTTTCGGGCCGAAAGTGCCGCTCACGGCCGGTCCGTCGGGATCGGCCGTGAGCGGTGCACACGTCAGACCTGTCGGGAGATGTACAGCCGATTCCCGGCCGGCACGAAACCGACCCGCTCGTAGACGCGCCACGAGTCGTCGCCGGATGCCTCCAGCCAGGCGATCTCACCGCCGCGCTCGAAGAATCGGCGAGCGATCTCCGCGGTGATCGCCCCGCCGAGCCCGCGCCGCCGGAACGGCTCGCGTACCGCGATGCCGGCGACCTCGCTGAGCCCGTCGTTCGGAGGGCTCGTCTGGCCCCCGCCGACCCACTCACCAGCGGCGGTGCGGGCGCCGATCACGATCCCACCGCGTTCCTGCGTGCGGCGGATCCGGGCCACCGCGACCTCCGGCCGGTCATCGGCCAGACCCCCGAAGGCCTCGTTCTGCGTGGCGACCACCGCGGCCCGGTCCGGGTCCGTCGTGGGCTCCGCCAGAGTCAGACCATCGGGTACGGGGTTCGCGCTCAGTGTCTGCGGTGTGCAGATGAGGTACTGGTTGCGCTCCTCGACGGTGAAGCCGGCCGCGATCAGCAGGTTCTCCAGTTCCGGGGCGCAGCTGACGACGTACTCGAGCCGGGGTTTGCGGCCCGCGGCGGTGAAAGCGGTGACCAGATCGGCCACGTCGGCCGCGGTGATCGGGACGCCGGGCACCGGCGAGGCGTAGTTGATGAACGGGTTGGTGGTCTCCGGGTCGAGACCGGCCACGAACGGGCCCGACTCGATGGCCTTCGGCCGGTTACGGAGATTGGACACGACGGAGCGCTGGATGCGCAGATCCATTGGTGATCAAGCCTTTTCGAGAGAATCCTGCGGTTTCAGGGCGTGCGGATACGCAGGGCCGCCGCGGGCGGGGAGAACGCTCAGCGACGGCCGAAGGGCCGGGCGGCGGTCACAGGCTTCACTTCTCTCGAAAATCAGGGACCGCGCATCCACGCGCGATCACCCGGCGAGGTTGTCACGAACCGCCGCCACCACGCAAGCCCGGCAGGTCGAGGCACCGATGGCATCGGCGCGGGCCGGCCGCCTGCGCGGCCCGCACCGATGTTCCCCACTCTCGTCCATGACCGGCGGGAAGTCCATCACCGTCGATACCTTCCGATCCCGCGCCGGGTTTTGTCGGTGGGGGTCGCTAGGGTTCTGCGCGTCCGGTGGAACCGAGAGTCGGGGAGTGGTCCGGTGGCCGATGTGCGCAGCTCCGAGACGTTCGTCGTGCCGGCGGGATGGAAACGGTTCGTGCTCCCACGCCGCGCGGCCGGCGCGGCCGTGCCGAAGGTCAAGGCGGCCGACGTCAAGGCCGCCGAGACGATGCTGCACGTGTTCGACGGCGACGTGCTGGGTGCCCTGGGCAACCGCAACACCCCGGGCGACCTGGCCGAGGCCGGTCGCGCCTACCTCGCCGGCGACCCGGCGGCGACTCCGCTCGGTGCCGCGGTCGTTGCCCGCGGCGTGGCGGTGCCCCTCGGGTGGAACCGGCGCGATGAGCTGACGGTCTTCGCCGACTACTGGCGGTCCCGGCACGGGCTCGCCTTCGCGGCGGCGGCCGTCGCCGAGCTGTCGACCCTCCACCTGGCGTCCTACCAGCCCAGCAGTGCCATCACCCGCAAGGTGCTCGACGCCGACATCGAGACGTCGTTCACCGGCACGGCCGTTCACCTCGCCTACCGGCTACGGCGTGCCGTGGTGGCGGTCCCCGCCGAGGATTATGAGCAGGTCGTCGCGGCTCTGGCCGCCGTTCGAGGGCCGGGGCTCGTCCAGCGTGCGGTCGTCTCGGTGATCGCGCCGGACGAGACCGGCTGGGCCGGTGACATCTGCACCGAGATCCTCGGCAAGGGCGGCCGGGAAGGGATCCGAGGACTCCTGCTCACGGTCGTCTCCGACCCGGAGGCGGGGTTGCGCCTGGCCGGGCGGGTGGACGTCTGGGCGGCACTGTCGGAGAGCGAGCGGATCCACACCTTTGTGGCCACGCTCGGCCCGGCCGCGGCGCCCGCCCTGGCCGGATGGCTCGACGCGCCGCACCTCGACGCCAAGGGCCGGGCAAAACTCCTGGCGATGCTGTCCGCGATCGGCGGCGACACCGCCTTCAACGCCCTGCTGGAACGCACCGGCCGTCCGGACGCGGCGGCCGCTCTCGCCGAAGCCGCCGGTCGTGAGCCGGCCCACGCGCTGCGCCTGCTGGCCGAGGCGCCGTCCGCCGGCCGGTTCCTGCAGCGCCATCTGGCCGGGCACCGGCAGTTGGCCGACGAGGTCCGGCCACAGCTCTCCGAGGCGGCCGCCGCCCGGATCGACGCGGCACATGCCGTGCTGGCGGCCGGCGACGTGAGCCCGGCCGCGCCCGCCGACGTACCGCCGATCCTGGTGACCCCGCCCTGGCTGACCCCGGTGTCCCGGAAACCGGTCGTCGTCACCGGTCTCTCCGCGGACGTGCCGGTCCGGGTCGAGTGGGCGCCCGGCGAGCGCGAGCGGTGGGGCGACGGCTCGTGGGCGGTCCGGCACGGCGGCACCCACGACTGGGCCGAGATCATCCGGAAACTCGGCACCAGCGCCTCCAGCGGCTGGGACGAGATCGACTTCTTTCTCCGGGCACCCGACGACCTGACGCTCGCCCGGGTCGGCGCGTGGCAGCCCAGCTATCACTACGACGCCGCCGACTGGGGATCTGAGCTGCTCGCCCGCTACGGAGCCGAGGCCGTACCCCCGGTGCTCGACGTCGCCCGCCGATCCCCGGCCACGGCCGCGCTCCTGCTGGCGCCGATCGCCTCCCCGGAGGCCGCGGTGCTGGTCGCGGGCTGGCTCGCCCGCGTGCGCTCGGTCCGGCCCATCGCCCTGGCCTGGCTCGCGCGGCACCCGGACGTCGCGGCCCGTGCCCTGATCCCGGTCGCGGTGGGCAGGATCGGTCAGGCCCGGTCCGACGCCGAGGGCGCGCTGCGCGCCATGCTCGAGAACGGGCAGGGCGAGCGGGTCCGGGCCGCCGCCGCCGGATTCGGCGACGCCACCGTCGCCGCGGTGGAGGAGATCCTCGCCGTCGACCCGCTGACGATTCTGCCCAAGGTCCTGCCCCAGCTGCCGGACTGGGCCAACCCTGCGCTGCTCCCACCGATCCGGCTCACCGGCGGCCGTGGCGCGCTGCCTGCCGAGGCGGCCCGGCACGTGATCACCATGCTCGCGATCTCCCGCCTCGACACCGTCTATCCGGGTCTGTCGGTGGTCATCACCGAGTGTGAGCCGGCCGATCTCGCCGGGCTGGCGTGGGCGCTGTTCACCGAGTGGCGCGAGGCCGGCCACCCCGCGAAACAGAGCTGGGCCCTGGACGCGCTCGGCCTGTTCGGCGACGACGAGACGGTCCGGCGGCTGTCTCCGGTGATCCGGGGCTGGCCCGGCGAGGGCGGGCACAGCCGGGCGGTCGCCGGCCTCGACGTCCTGGCCGCGATCGGCACCGACCTGGCCCTCATGCACCTCAACGGCATCGCACAGAAGGTGAAGTTCCGGGGCCTGAAAGAACGCGCCACCGAGAAGATCGCCGAGCTGGCCGCGGAACTGGGTCTCACCGCCGACGAGCTGGCCGACCGGCTGGTGCCCGACCTCGGCCTGGACGGATCCGGCAGCCTGGTCCTCGACTACGGCCGGCGCACCTTCACCGTCGGGTTCGACGAGCAGCTCAAGCCGTTCGTCGCGGACGCGTCCGGCAAGCCGCTCAAGACCCTGCCCAAGCCGGGCACGCAGGACGACCCGGTGCTGGCGCCCGAGTCCTACCAGCGTTTCGCCGCCCTCAAGAAGGACGTCCGGGCGATCGCCGCCGACCAGGTACGCCGCCTGGAACACGCGATGGTCGGACAGCGGCGCTGGAGCGGCGCGGCCTTCCGGCAGTTCCTCGCCGGGCACCCGCTGCTGCGGCACCTGGTCCGCCGGCTGGTGTGGGTCCGCTTCGACGCCACCGGGCGGCCCGGCGCCACGCTGCGCGTGGCCGAGGACGGCACCCTGGCCGGCGTGACCGACGAGACCGTGACCCTCGGCGACGAGGAGACCGTCGGGATCGCCCACCCCCTGCATCTGGGTGACGACCTGGCCGCCTGGGCGGAGGTCTTCGCCGACTACGAGATCCTCCAGCCGTTCCCGCAGCTGAGCCGCGGGGTCGAACCGCTCACGCCGGAGCGGGCCGCCGCGTTCGTGGGCCGCAAGGCGACCACCCCCGCGCTGCTCGGGCTGGAACGCCGCGGCTGGCGGCGTGGCAGCCCACAGGATGCCGGTGTGCAGGGCTGGTTCGAACGCGATGTGCCGGGTGGTCTGCACCTGGTGCTGGCCATCGACCCGGGTATCGCCGTCGGCGCTATCGACGTGCTCGGCGACCAGACGGTCGAGGCGCTCTTCGTGGCGCCGTCCTCCGCACACCACTGGTTCCGATCGGGCCAGGACGACCGGATCCGTGAACTCGACCCCATCACCGCGGCCGAGGCGCTGCGCGAACTGACCGAGGTATTCGCATGACCGTCACCAGCACCGCCGGAGTGCAGCGACCGCCCGCCGAGGTACGGTTCGCCGACGAGCTGGCCCGTCTCCGGGCCGCCGACGACGCGCCGACGCCGCCCGGCTGGGCACTCAGCCTGCGGGCCGCCCGCGCCTTCATCGTCGGCGACGACACACTCGGCGTCACCCGCAAGTTCGTCGGTGACCCGTCGCTCATCGACCGGGCCCTGGTCAGCCTCGCCACCAGCCGCGGGCTCCTGCTCGTCGGTGACCCCGGTACCGCGAAATCGCTGCTCTCCGAGCTGCTCGCGGCGGCGGTCAGCGGCGACTCGACGCTCACCATCCAGGGCGGGGCGGCCACCACCGAGGACCAGATCAAATACTCGTGGAACTATGCGCTCCTCGTCGCCGAGGGGCCCACCGAACGGTCCCTGGTCCCGGCGCCGTTGCTGCGCGGCATGGCCCACGGCCGCGTCGTCCGGTTCGAGGAGATCACCCGCTGCCCCCTCGAAGTGCAGGACTGCCTGCTCTCCCCGCTCTCCGACCGGGTTCTGGCCGTGCCCGAGCTGCCCGGTGACGCCGGCATGGTGTTCGCCCGGGAGGGCTTCAACATCATCGCCACGGCGAACACCCGCGACCGCGGCGTCAACGACATGAGCTCGGCGCTCAAGCGGCGCTTCAACTTCGAGACCGTCTTCCCGATCGCCGACTTCGACACCGAACTGTCACTCGTCGAGTCCGAGGCCGGGGCGCTGCTGGAACGCTCCGGCGTTACCACGCCACCCCGGCGCGACGTGCTGGAGGTCCTGGTCACGGCCTTCCGCGAGCTGCGGGCCGGGCGCACGAGCCGCGGCGACGAGATGGAGCGGCTGTCCGCGGTGATGAGCACCGCCGAGGCCGTCTCGGTGGCGCACGCCGTCGGCCTGCGCGGCTGGTTCCTGCGCGGCTCCGCCGGATCCACCACCGACCTGGTGTCGTGCCTGGCCGGCACCGCCGCCAAGGACAGCCCGGAAGACCTCGCGAAACTCCGGCGATACCTCGAACAGCACACCTCCTGGCGCACCGGCCCGCAGTGGCGGGAGCTGTGGGAGGCACGCCGGGAACTGCCGGGCGGATGAGCCTCACCGTCATCGGGGTCCGGCACCACAGCCCCGCCTGCGCCCGTCTCGTCGGCGCGACCGTCGCCGCCCTGCGGCCCGCGTTCGTGCTGATCGAGGGCCCGGCCGACATGAACGCGCGGATCGGTGAACTGCTGCTGGGCCACGAACTGCCGGTGGCGGTCTTCACCAGCTATCTCGACGAGCGGCGCCGGCACGGGTCGTGGGCGCCGTTCTGCGAGTACTCACCCGAGTGGGAGGCGCTGCGGGCCGGCCGCGAGTGCGGGGCCGAGCTGCGGTTCATCGACCTGCCGGCCTGGCACGAGGCGTTCGCCGACCGGGACAACCGCTACGCCGACGCCGAGCTGCGGTACGCCGAGGCGGTGGAGCGGCTGTGCGCCGAGTTCGGGGTGGACAACAGCGACGCCCTCTGGGACCACCTCATCGAGATGGCCCCGCCCGAGGCCGTCGCGGAGCGGCTCTCGGCATACTTCGACCTGATCCGGGGAGAGTCCGAGGCCGGGGCGTCGGACACCGCCCGGGAGACCTACATGGCCGGCTGGCTCCGGGCCGCCTTGGCCGCCGCCGGTGAGCGGCCGGTCGTCGCCGTGGTCGGTGGTTTCCACCGGCCGGCCCTGATCCGGCTCGCAGCCTCCCCTCCGCCCTCCGGATCCGCGCCGTCCGGCATCGCCGACCTGGCCGCGCCGTCCGGCATCGCCGACCTGGCCGGGCCGTCCGGCATCGCCGACCTGGCCGGGCCGCCCAGCGTCTCCGGGCTGTCGGACGGGGCCGAGTCGCTCGCTCATTCCGGGACCTCCGGGCTCCTCGGGGCTGCCGGGCTCTTCGGCGCGGACGGCTGGCCTACGATTCCCGCGCCGCCGGAGGGGGCTACCGCGGGCAGCTACCTGGTGTCCTACTCGTTCCGGAGGCTCGACGCGTTCGGCGGCTATCAGTCCGGCATGCCGTCGCCGGAGTACTACCAGCGACTCTGGGAGAGCGGCCCGCAGGACGCGGCCCGCTACCTGGTCACCGCCGTCGCGGGGAGGCTGCGCAAGCGCGGCCAGCCGGTCTCGACGGCCGACCTGATCGCCGCCCGGGCGGGTGCCGAAGCTCTCGCCCGGCTGCGCGGGCACGACTGCCCGGCCCGGGTCGATGTACTCGACGGCCTGGCCTCGGCCCTGATCAACGAAGCCCTCGACGTGCCGCTGCCGTGGGCCGTCCGGGGGACCGTCACGGCCGGGCAGCATCCGGCCGTGGTGGAGATGACCGCGGCCCTCAGCGGCGACCGGACCGGCCGGTTGCACCCGGACACCCCGCTACCGCCGCTGGTCCACTCCGCCACCGCCGAGCTCGAACAACACGGCCTCGATCAGCCCGGCGAGCACACCGCCGACCTGACCGACCCGCGCGGGCGGACCGTCAGCCGGATCCTGCACCGGCTCCGGGTGCTGGAGATCCCGGGCTTCCGGCGTGACTCCGGGCCCGCCACCGGCATCGACCCCGTGCTGCGGGAGCATTGGACGATCCGGCGGCACGAACACCGCCTCGCCGCCCTGATCGAGGCCGGCGGATACGGCCCGACTCTGGAGGCGGCCGCCGCCACCCGGATCGCGCAGCGCATCGACGCGGCCACCGGCGACCTCGGCGAACTCGCCGACGCGTTGTTCGACTCGGCCCTGTGCGGCGTCACCGACCTCGGATCGGACGTACCCGGCCGGCTGGAACGCGGGGTGTCGGCGGCCGGGGACCTGTCCGTGCTGGGCCGGGTCCTGGCGATCACCCTGGCGCTGTGGCGGCATGACCGGCTGCTCGGGACGGCCGGTAGCGAAGCGCTCGGCGTCGTCGTGGCGGCCGCCACCCGCCGGATCCTCTGGCTCGCCGACGGCTGGCACGCCCCGGGCGCCACGGCCGACCGGAGCCGGATCGCCGCGGTCGTTGCGGTACGGGACGCCGTGCTGCACGCCGCGGGGGCGGGCGTGGACCGTACCGCCGTGGTGGAGGTCTCGGGCCGCATCGCGGCCGACCGCGCCGCACCACCCGACCTGCGCGGAGCCTTCTACGGACTCGGCCGCACCCTGCTCGGCGAGGACGACCCGGCCGCGCCACCGCATCCGGCCGCGCCACCGCATCCGGCCGCGCCACCGCAGCCGGCCGCGCCACCGCATCCGGCGGCCTACAGGGGCGAGGCGGCGGTCGATGCGGCCGGTTCTTCGCCGGAGGGGTCCGGGGCGGCGGGCGATCCGGGCGGGCTGTTTCCGGCGCCTTCGCAGGCTGTGCGTGGGGCGTTCGCCGCGGGGACGGCGGGTGACTGGCTGGCCGGACTGTTCGGTGTCGCCCGGGAGCCGGTGCTCGCGTCCGGTGGCATCCTCGCGCTGCTCGACGACCTGGTCGGCGGCATGGGCGCCGAGGACTTCCTGATCGCTCTGCCAGCGTTGCGGCAGGCCTTCGAGTACTTCCCGCCGCGTGAGCGGGAGACGATCGCCGAGCGGCTGCTCGAGCGGCGCGGTCTGGCGGGCTCCGGCCGCGACCTGCTCCGGATGCCGGTCGTCGCCGGGGTCGTGGCCGCCGGGATGGCCCTGGACGAGACCGTCGAACAGCGCCTGGCCCACGCCGGCCTGATCACCGTGGGGAGGACCGATGACTGACATCAGCCTGGAACGCTGGCGCCTCATCCTCGGCGCGCCGGCCGGCGGCAGTCTCGGCGGCCTGCATGGTGAGGCCTCCCAGCGTGACGCCGCGCTCGACTGGCTCTACGGCCGTGACGAGGAGCTCGACCGGCGCGACATCCGGCGGCAGGGTGGTTCGGGCCCGTCCCGGCTGACCACGGTCGACTGGCTCGACGGCATCACCCGGCTGTTCCCCAAGGAGACCGTCGAGCGGCTCCAGCGGGACGCCGTCGAGCGGTACCAGATCGACGACATCGTCACCGACCCCGGCGTGCTGGAGCGGATCGAACCGAACCCGGCCCTGCTGCGTGCCGTGCTGCGCACCAAGCACCTGATGAACCCGGAGGTGCTGCGACTGGCCCGGCGGCTGGTCGAGGCGGTCGTGCGTGACCTGATGGAACGGCTCGCCACCGAGGTCCGGCAGAGTTTCTCCGGCGCACGGTCGCGGCGGGCCAGCCGGTTCAAGCAGTCCCGTGACTTCGACGCGCGGCGGACCATCCGGGCGAACCTCGGCAACTACCGGCCCGACGAGCGGCGGATCTACGTCGAGACGCCGTACTTCTCCTCCCGGACCCGTCGGCAGCTCACCCAGTGGCAGGTGATCCTGCTCGTCGACCAGTCAGGGTCGATGCTGTCCTCGGTGATCCATTCGGCGGTCACGGCGGCCTGCCTGTGGGGGCTGCCCGGAGTGCGTACACACCTGGTCGCCTTCGACACCGACGTCGTCGACCTGACCGCCGACGTCACCGACCCGGTCGAGCTGCTGATGAAGACGCAGCTCGGCGGAGGCACCGACATCGCCCGCGCGGTGCGGTACGCGGCCCAGCTCGTCGAGCAGCCCCGCCGGACCATCGTCGCGGTGGTCAGCGACTTCTTCGAGGGCGGATCGGAGGCGGGGCTGGTGCGGGCTGTGCGCGAGCTCGTCGAACAGGGCACCATCGTGCTCGGGCTGGCGGCTCTCGACGAGGATGCCGATCCGGCGTACGACCGGGCCTGCGCGCAGAGACTGGCCGACGTGGGCGCCTGGGTGGGCGCGATGACGCCCGGCGAACTGGCCGGATTCGTCGCGGAACGGGTGGGCCGATGAACACTCCGACGCTGCCCGTGCGGCCCGACCTGCGTGCGCTCGATGCCGACGCCCTGGCCGCCCTGGCCAACCGTGGCCTGGTGAAACGGGCCGCCCGGGACGTCGAACGGGAACCACCCGGCCTGTCGGGCGACGGCTCCGCGATCGTTGCCGAGTTCGGTGACGGGGTGCGGGCCACGCTGCCGGAGGGCGGCCTGGAACAGGGACGTTGCACCTGCGGGGCGGCCGGGATCTGCCGTCACCTGATCGGCCTTATCCTCGCGTACCAGGCCGTTTCAGCCGACGCGGATCCACAGCCGCAGTCGGCGGAGCCCGTGCCCGGCGCGGATCGGACTGCGTGGTCACCGGGTGGGTTCAGTGATGAGGACCTGATCGCCCGGATCGGGGCACGTCTCGTCACGGCCGCCCGGCGGGCCGAACGCGCCGGCTACACGGCCCGGGTGCGGCGGGGGCCGGTGCCGGTGGTCGAGCTGCCCGCCGCGACGGTGCGGTTCCTGGTTCCTGACGACCTCGGCTATGTGCACACCGACGCGCGGGCCGGTACCCGCGACGACGTGATCGCGCTGGCCGTCTGGGCGTTCAGGGTGGCTGACGTCCAGCAGCCGGACGCCGGTGAGTGCGTGGTCGACGTCGGCGGCTCCGGGGTCACCGCGGTGGCCGGATCCGGGCTCGAGGCGGTCGTGGAATTCGCCGCCGAGGTGCTGCGGGCCGGTGCCGTCCACTCCGGTACAGGGCTGGCGGCCACGGCGGCGGGCCATGTCGCCACACTGGAACGGACCGGGCTCCGGTGGCCGCTCGACACCGCCACCGAGCTTCTCGAGCAGCTCACGGCGTACCGGGAACGCGGTGCCAGGTATTCGCCTGAAGTGCTGGCCGACCTCGTCGCCGAGCTGTTCGCCCGGCACCGGGCGGCCACCGCCGACGGCGCGGCCGCGGCTCGGGCGCGGGTGCTCGGCTCCGAGGAGGCGGCCGAGACACCACTGCGCCGGGTACGCCTGGACGGCCTGGGCGCACGGGTCACCGCCGTCGACGACGAACGGCGTGTCGAGATCTTCCACGGCCAGGCGGCCAGCGGGGTCGTCCTCGTCTCGCGCCGGCAGTGGACCACCACCGACGACGGCCCGGCTCTGTCCCGGCGTCGGATCGCCGGCACCACGGTCAGTGCCGTCGCCGGCGGCACGCTGGTGACCGAGTCCGCCGTCCGCAACGCCAGCCGCGCCGTCCGGTTGAGTGCCGGCCGGGTCGCGAAGTCCACCGTCACCGTCTCCAGCGGCGCCTGGGACGGCCTGCCCGACGGCCTGCTCGTCCGGGACTACGCGCGTCTGGCGGCCGAACTCGACGCGATGCCACCGCGCCCGGTCCGTGCCCGGGTCCGCGCCGAACTGGTCCGTGTCCTGGAGATCGCCGAGGTCGGCCCCGGCCACTACTCACCCGGAGCGCAGCGCCTCACCTTCGAGATCAGCGACACCCACGGCAACACGGCCACGGTCGTCGCCTCCCACGCGGCGGTGGCGCCGGGCCGCCTGGACGCTGTTGCGGCCGCCTTCGGGGGACGCCGGGGCCGGCCCCGCTACGTCGCCGGAAGCGTCCACCGCAGCGGCGGCCGTGTGGTGATCGACCCCTACTCGATAGCCGCCGACGGCCCGCCGGTCATCCCCGACCTGGCCGAGCCCGACGCCTTCGCCGGCCCCGCCGCGCCGTCGCTCGCCGCGGCCGCTCCCGGCCCTCCGTCCGCTACCGCGCCGGCTCTGGCCGGAGGTGCCGATCCGGGTGGCGGCGGCAGGGTGCTCGAGGGTTCGGACCTCGACGCGGAGGTGGACGTCCTGGCCGCCGCCGTGACGGTCGCCCGGGATGTGCTCGCCGAGGCCGCCCACCGGGGGCTCGCTCATCTGCCACCCGCCTACGCCGGTCGGCTGGGGGAGGCGCGGAGCACTCTCGGGAGGGTCGGCCTTCATCGGGTGGCGTCCGCGCTCGACGAGGTGTCCGCCCGGCTCAGCCCGGACCCAGGCATCGAGACGGTGAACGCCTGGGTCGACGCCTACCTGAGGGTGAGTCTCGCGGCGGACCTCCTCTGAACCGGTAGGAGGTCAGTCGCGGCGGATGGCTTCCTCGACGCCTGTCTCGTGGGGGCCCAGGAAGACCGGGTCGCGGGCGGTCAGGACGTCGGCGGCGGCCTTGACCGCGGCGCCGTACTCGCGGATCTCGCCTCGCAGCCACATCTTCTCGTAGATGCGGACCGTGTCGTCGCCGACGCCGGTGGCCTCGATGCCCTGCTCGCGGCAGAGGGTGACCGCCCGGGGGAGGTGGAAGTCCTGGGTCACGACGATGGCCTGCCGGACGCCGAAGATCTTGTTGGCCCGGACGCAGGAGTCGTAGGTGTCGAAGCCGGCGTGGTCGAGGACGACCCGGTCGGCGGGTACGCCGCGGGCGACCAGCCAGGCCTGCATCGAGCCGGGCTCGTCGTAGGCCCATTCGGCGTGGTCACCGGAGACCAGGATCGCCTTGACCTTGCCGTGCTCCAGCAGTTGACGGGCGATCTCGAGGCGGGCGGCCAGGAACGCCGAGGGCTGGCCGTCATTGCCCACCTGGGCGCCGAGGACCAGCGCGACCGGGGCCGCGGGCACCGAGGCCACGTCATAGATGTGGCCGTCGGCGGACGACCGTACCCAATGGGCGCAGCCGATCGCGACGAGGACGGCGACCACGCCACCCAGGGTGCCCACCGCCATCAGGCGGCGCAGCCGCCGCCAGGAGAGGAAGCCGGAAGGCGTGCCCGGGGAGAGGGCATCGGCCGACGTCGTGTCAGCCGGGCGGCCCGGTGGCCGGCGGCGGGAGGCGCGGGTCAGCCAGCTGGGGAGAACGGGTCGCTTCGGCACCGGTCCGAGGCTGGCACATCGGGTCAATGGCAGCATGGCGCCATGATCGAGATCGCTGCTGACCGGGATCCGTTGGTGCGCTGGGCGCTGCATGCGCGGGACGCGCGGGTGTGGCGGCGTCCGGGCGCGGTGGTCGTGGCCTGCCCGGACCTGTCGCACTGGGACCGGCTCGTGATGAACGGCGAGCCGGCCGCGGTGGCCGGGCTGCTGCGGGAGGTGCTGGCGGATACCGGCGAGACGTTCCGGCCGTTCGGGACCGAGGAACTCGTCACCGACGTGGTAACCCGGGTGCCTGAGCTGGAGCTCAGCGCGACCTTCGCCTGGATGGAGACGAGCACGCCCGTCACGGCGGACGGGCGCGAGGTGCTGCCGGTCTGGCTGGGTGAGGAGGAGTGGCCCGAGGTGACGGCGATGATCCGGGAGGCCTATCCGGAGTCCTACGCCTGGCCGGGGCATCCCGGGGTGTACCGGTGGGCGGGCATCCGCGGCACGGACGGTGAGCTGCTGACCGTCGCCGCGGAGGCCTGGTCGACTCCGGAGATCGGGTTCATGTCGGGCGTGGCGACCCGGCCCTCGGCGCGCGGGCGAGGGCTGGGTGCGGCGATCTGCGCGTTCGTCGCCGACGATCTGCTCGCCGGACGTGAAAGGGTCGCGCTCCTGGTGGACTACTGGAACACGGCCGCGCTCGCGACGTACCGCAGATTGGGTTTCGGAATCCGCCGGGTAGCCGCCGCCCGCAGGCGTTGAATCAGTCGGCGCGGCGGGCGGTGTAGATCAGGTACTCCCAGTTCATGGCGCCGCCGCCCACGTCGTGGCGTTCCGCCAGGGCGACCAGCTCGGCGTCGAGGGCCGCCACCCGGGCCGGGTCGTCGGCGATGTTGCGGTAGACGGCGATCGTCGGGCCGTAGTTGTGCTTGAAGTAGTCGCGGAACGCGGCGGCGGTGCCGAAGTGGCCTACCCGCAGGTCGTGGCGTTCCACCCTCACGTCGGTGACGCCGTCGCCGAGCAGGTTCGCGAGGTGCTCCGGGTCGCCCCACAGCGGCGGCGGCTGTGCTCCGGGCGGCGGCGGGGCGGCGTACGGCTTCATCGTCGCGAACATCTGCCCGATGAAGCCCTGCGGCGTCCAGTTGGCCAGGCCGATGCTGCCGCCGGGACGGCACACCCGCAGCAGCTCGGCCGCGGCGGCCGTGTGGAACGGGGCGAACATGACGCCGATGCAGGAGATGACCGCGTCGAAGGAGGCGGTGTCGAAGGGCAGCTCCTCGGCGTCGGCTTCGACCCAGGTCAGCGGTACGGGTGAGTTCTTCTCGCCGACGGCCAGCAGCTCCGGTGTCAGATCACTGGCGGTGACCGTGGCGCCGGCCTGTGCGGCGGCGATAGCCGCGTTGCCAGTGCCGGCCGCCACGTCGAGGACGGCTTGTCCCCTTCCGATGCCGACCGCCTGGACCAGGGCCGGTCCGAGCGGTGCGACGAGTTCGGACGCGACCGCCGGGTAGTCGCCGGAGGCCCACATGGCACGGTGCTTGGTCTTCACAGTTGTCGTCATGTCACCGACAGTAGGGATCCGCGGAGGGGTCGGCCTAGTACACGATGTGTACCGCCGACTGAGGGTGAGGGGATTGCCGCATGGGTGCGTCGTACGGGCAGTTCTGCCCGGTCGCGAAGGCGATGGAGCTGCTGGACGAACGATGGACGATCCTCGTGATCCGCGAGTTGATCCTGGGCAGCCGCCGATTCAACGACCTGCGCCGTGGCCTGCCGCGGATGTCGCCCACGCTGCTGTCCCGGCGGTTGCAGCAGCTGGCGGCTGCGGGGGTGGTGGAGCGGCGTGAGTCGGGCGCCGAGGTGGAGTACGAGCTGACCACCGCCGGCCGGGAGCTTCAGCCGATCGTGGTGGCGCTCGGTGAGTGGGGCACCCGGTGGATTCCCGAGCTGGGCGACCGTGACCTGGACCCGAAGCTGCTGCTGTGGGACATGCACCGCTCGGTCGATCACGGGGCGGTGCCGCCGCGGCGGACGGTGCTCCAGTTCCGGTTCCCGGGTGCGCTGACCAGGGCCCGGGACTGGTGGCTGGTGATCACTCCGGCCGAGGTGGACGTCTGTGACGTCGATCCCGGCCACGACGTCGACGTGCTGGTGACCGCCGATCTGCGCTGCCTCGTCGACGTGTGGCGGGGCGAACGCTCGTGGGCCTCCGGGCTGCGCTCCGGGGAACTGGCCTTCCAGGGGCCGGAGAACCTCCGCCGCGCTCTGCCGGACTGGTTCCGGCAGAGCGTATTCGCGGGGGTCCCCCGGCCGTAGGAGTCAGGAGATCCGGAACTTCGCGGCGAGCAGCGCCGACGGCCGTGAGTTCGGGCCGACCAGCAGCTCGAAGTCACCGGCTTCGACGACCCGCCGCCCGTCGGCGTCGACCAGCGTGCAGTCCGCGGCCGGCACCTCGACGCTCACCGTGACGCTCTCGCCCGGCGCGACCGTCACCTGCCGGTACGTCTTGAGCTCCCGGCTGGCCCAGGTGACGCTGGTGACCAGGTCGCTGACGTAGACCTGCACGGTCTCCAGCGCGGGCCGCTCCCCGGTGTTGCTGAGCCGCACGGTGGCCCGGACCACCCCGTCGGCCGCCACGTCGGGCTCCTCGATGCTCAGCCCGTCGTAGGTGACCGTGGTGTAGCTGAGGCCCTCACCGAAGGCGAACAGCGGGTCCTGCGTGAGGTCCGCGTAGCGGGAGCCGTGCTGCCCGCGGGTCTGGTTGTAGAAGACCGGCTGCTGTCCCGCGTGCCGGGCCGCCGAGATCGGCATCCGCCCGGCCGGCTCGATCAGGCCGAGGAGCAGCTCGGCGATGGCCTGACCGCCGCGCATGCCCGGGTTGAAGGCCTGCACGATCGCGGCCGCGCCGAGCGCGGACTCGGGCAGCGCGTGCGGCTTGCCGTCGATCAGGACGACGATCATCGGCGTGCCGGTGGCCGCGACCGCGTCGAGCAGCGCGATCTGGCCGCCCTGAAGCTCGAGGGTGGCGGTGGACTTGTGCTCGCCGTTGAGGTTGACGGTGTCGCCGACGACCACGATCGCGTAGTCGGCGGCGGCAGCGGTGGCCGCCGCGGCGGCGACGCGGGCCGGGTCGGCGGGCACGCCCACCGAGATCGGCGGACGGGGCTGCCCGTCGGGGAACGTCTCGCCCTCCGGGTCGGGCACGAGGCGCTCGATCTCGACGGCCGGGTCGAAGTCGAGCGTCCATCCGTCGGGCAGCAGGTCACGCAGGCCGTCGAGGACGGTGGAGGTGAGCTCCCGCGGGTGGCCGTCGGGCATCCAGTCGACCTGACCGGAGTCGCCGGCCCAGTCGCCGAGCTGCGTGGACACGTCGTCGGCGTTGGGGCCGAGCAGCGCGATGCGCTTCGACGCGGGCGAAGAAGCCGGGAGCGGGAGTACGCCTTCGTTGCGCAGCAGGACGAGCGACCGGCGGGCGGTCTCCAGGTTGAGCGCGGTGTGCCCGGCGTTGCCGATCACCTCCGCCTGGCGGGCGGCGTCCGGCGTACGCGGGTTCTCGAAGAGGCCCAGCTCGAACTTCAGGCGCAGGATTCGCCGTACCGCGGCATCGATGTCCTCCTCACCCAGAACGCCGCGCCGGATCGCCTCCTGGGCGCCCTCGAAGAAGGCCGGTGTCGTCATGATCAGGTCGTTGCCGGCCTTGACGGCGACCGCGGCGGCCTCGGCGTAGTCGGCGCAGACCTTCTGCTCCCAGACCATCCGGCCCACGTTGTCCCAGTCGGTGACGAGGGTGCCGGTGAAGCCCCACTCCTCCTTGAGCACGTCGTTGAGCAGCCACTTGTTGGCCGTGATCGGCACGCCGTCCATCGACTGGTAGCCGAGCATGAAGACCCGGCAGCCCTCGGCGGCGGCCCGCTCGAACGGCGGGAGGAACCACGAGCGCAGCTTGCGCCGGCTGATGTCGGCCTCGCTGGCGTCGCGGCCGCCCTGCGTCTCGGAGTATCCGGCGAAGTGCTTGGCGGTGGCCAGGATCGCGGTCGGGTCGGTGAGGCCCTCGCCCTGGTATCCGCGGATCATGGCGGCACCGAGCTCGCCGATCAGGAACGGGTCTTCGCCGAACGTCTCGTCGACCCGGCCCCAGCGCAGGTCGCGGGCGATGCACAGCACCGGCGAGAACGTCCAGTGCACGCCGGTGGCGGCGGCCTCGACCGCGGTGGCCCGGGCGACCCGCTCGACCAGCGCCGGGTCCCAGGTGGCGGCCATGGCGAGCTGGGTCGGGAAGACCGTGGCGCCGGGCCAGAAGGCGTGGCCGTGGATGCAGTCCTCGGCGGTGATCAGCGGGATCCGCAGCCGGGTCCGGGCGGTGAGCTCCGCGGCCTCGACGAGTTTGGCCGGTGAGGTGTGCAGGATCGATCCGGCGAGCTTGTCGAGGACGATCTCCGAGAGGTCCTGGCGGGCGTCCAGTTGAAGCATCTGGCCGACCTTCTCGGGCAGCGTCATTCGGCCCAGCAGATCCTCCACACGCTCACGCACGGGGAGCGAGGAGTCCTGATATGGCAAGGGCATGCGTTTCTCCGAGGGGTCTGCCGAACACGAACGGTTGCGAGTCTTCCACGTCCGGAACCGGTTCCGGCACCCCGCTACGGTTCCGGAACTTCATCTCCGTGGAACTCTTGAAGGGAGGCGAATGTCAGGGGGTGCCGGTAAGGTCCTAACCGGATCGGACGCAGAGAGATCTGTAGATTACTCGCTGTGATTGTAGGGGGAGTATGGGTTCGGCTGACCGGGTCCTCCGACGGACCGCTGAGGCGATCGAGCACATAACCGGCATCTGCTTCAAGACCGGGCCACCGCGACAGGTCGGCGCCGAACTGGAGTGGACCACACATAGGGCCGCCGACCCGTCCGCGTACCTGCGGCCCGGCGACCTGGCCGAGGCACTGGGCGTTCACGCACCGGTGGCTCTCGGCAACCCGCATCCCGTGCCGTTGCCCGGGGGCGGCACCGTCACCGTCGAACCGGGCGGACAGGTCGAGATCTCCTCGGCCCCGGCCGGCTCCCTCGCCGAGCTGCACGCCGCGGTCGAGTCCGACCGGCTGGTCCTGGCCGATGTCCTGGCCGGCAGCGGCATCGTGCTGGGGGATCAGGGCCTCGATCCGTATCGGAAACCCCGCCGCATTCTGAACACCCCGCGTTACGCGGCGATGGAACGCGCCTTCGACGATGCCGGGCACACCATGATGGGCGGCACGGCCGGCCTGCAGGTCTGCCTCGACGCGGGCGAACCGCATCAGATCCCGGCCCGGTGGGCGGTACTGCACGAGGCCGGCCCGGCCCTGCTGGCACTCTTCGCCAACTCGCCCCGGCCGGGGTGGGCGTCGGCGCGGACGGCCGCCTGGCACGGCATCGACGCCCGGCGGGCCGGTCCCGTCCCGTCGTCCGCCGACCCGGCCGTGAGCTGGGCACACTACGCACTCGAGGCGCCGCTGCTGTGCGTGCGGCGTGAGAACGGCAGGTGGGACGTCCCGCCCGGCGTCACCATGGCCGACTGGATCGAGGCCGGCGCCGTCGAGGGCGGACCGGCCGGTTCCGGGCGGATCGGCACCCGGCGCATCGGCCCGCGACGGTTGCGGCCACCGGTGCTGACCGATCCGATCACCCGGCCGCCCACCGTCGCCGATCTCGACTATCACCTCAACACCCTGTTTCCGCCGGTACGACCACGCGGCTACCTGGAGGTCCGCTACCTCGACACGCAGCCCGGCGAGGAGTGGATCGCCCCGGCCGCCGTGGTGACGGCGCTGCTCGCCGACGACGAGCTCACCGGGAGGGCTCGCGAGCTGGCGGCACCGGCGGCCGGCCGATGGGACGCCGCGGCCCGGTTCGGCCTGGCCGACCATCCGGTTCGCGAGGCGGCAGCGGCCCTCGCCGACCTGGCCTGCCGCCACCTGGACCGCACCGGCCTCCCGCCGGCCGTCCAGGACCGGGTCACCGGCATCGTCGCCCGCCGGCTGCACCATGCCGCCACAAGAGAAGGGATCCCCGCATGACCGACTGCACCGAGCGGCAGCCCGCCGCACCGGCCCGGGAACGCCGGGGGCGAGGGCCGGGAGGGCATGCGAAAGGGGGCACAGCATGACCGACTGCACCGAGCGGCAGCCCGCCGCACCGGCCCGGGAACGCCGGGGGCGAGGGCCGGGAGGGCATGCGAAAGGAGGCACAGCATGACCGACCTGAGGTTGGAGATCGCCGCCCATTTGGAGCGCGCCCGTGCGCGGACCGCGCTGCTCACCGACACCGTCGACGAGGACGATCTGACCCGGCAGCACTCGCCACTGATGTCCCCGCTCGTCTGGGACCTGGCGCACGTCGGCAACCAGGAGGAACTCTGGCTGGTCCGGGACGTCGGCGGCCGCGACCCGGTCCGCCAGGACATTGACGAGCTCTACGACGCCTTCAAGCACGCCCGCAGTGACCGGCCGGCGTTGCCGCTGCTCAACCCGGTGGAGGCCCGCGCCTACACGGCACAGGTGCGGGACAAGGTGCTCGACGTGCTCGACCGGGTGCGCTTCGACCGGGGGCAGCGGCTCGTGGACGGCGGGTTCGCGTTCGGCATGATCGTCCAGCACGAACAGCAACACGACGAGACCATGCTGGCCACGCACCAGCTGCGGACCGGTCCCGCGGTCCTCACGGCGCCGGCGCCACCGTCGCCGCGGGCGAGAGTGACCGGCGAGGTGCTCATCGAGCAGGGCAGATTCACCATGGGTACGGACACCGAGCCCTGGGCGCTGGACAACGAACGTCCGGCGCACCCGGTCGACGTCCCCGCCTTCTGGATCGACGCGGCCCCGATCACGAACGGTCAGTACCTGGCGTTCATGGACGCCGGCGGCTACGACGACCCCCGCTGGTGGAGCGAGCGCGGCCGGCAGCACCGTCAGAAGGCGAACCTGACCGCGCCCCTGCACTGGATCCGTGACCGGGACGGCTGGCTCTACAACAGGTTCGGCCGCGTCGAACCGGTCAACCCGGACGAACCGGTCGTTCACGTCTGCTTCTACGAGGCCGAGGCCTACGCCGCCTGGGCCGGGAAACGCCTGCCCACCGAGGCTGAGTGGGAGAAGGCCGCCCGCTGGGACCCGGCGACCGGACGCTCCCGCCGATACCCGTGGGGCGACGACCCGCCCGGCCCGCGACACGCCAACCTGGGACAGCGGCACCTCAGCCCGGCACCGGCCGGCGCCTACCCGGACGGCGCCTCCCCGCAGGGCGTTCACCAGCTCATCGGCGACGTCTGGGAGTGGACGTCGTCCGGGTTCCACGGTTACCCGGGGTTCTCGGCGTTCCCCTACCGGGAGTACTCGGAGGTGTTCTTCGGCGGTGACTACCGGGTACTGCGCGGCGGCTCGTTCGGCACCGACGCGGCCGCCTGCCGGGGCACCTTCCGTAACTGGGATCACCCGATCAGGCGACAGATCTTCAGCGGATTCCGCTGCGCGCGGGACGCCTGATGTGCCGGCATCTCGGGTACCTCGGTCCGCCCGTACCGCTGCGGAATCTGATCTTCGATCCTCCGCACGCCCTGGCCACGCAAGCATGGGCGCCGCGCGACATGCGCGGCGGAGGAACCGTCAACGCCGACGGCTTCGGGGTCGGCTGGTGGCCGGCCGGCGCCGAGGCCCCGGTGCGTTACCGCAGCGCCATGCCGATCTGGACCGATGCCTCCCTGCCCGCGCTGGCCGCCGCCACCTCGTCCCCGGCGATCCTGGCGGCGGTCCGCTCGGCCACCGTCGGCCTCCCGGTGGTCGAGACGGCGGCGGCGCCGTTCACCGACGGCCGGTGGCTCTTCAGCCACAACGGCGTGGTCCGCGGCTGGCCTTCGGCCATCGCCGCGCAGGCGCGTGACCTCCCGGTCGAGGATCTCCTCACCCTTGACGCACCCACCGACTCCGCAACGATCTGGGCTTTGGTACGGGCGAAGCTGCGCGCCGGCGAGCCCGCGTCGAAGGCCGTCGCCACCGTGGTGGGCGAGGTGGCCGCCGCCGCGCCCGGCTCCCGCCTGAACCTGCTGCTCAGCGACGGCGCTCAGATGATCGCGACAACCCTCGGCCACGCGCTGTCGGTGCGGAGACTCCGCGACTCGACCCTGATCAGCTCCGAACCGCTCGACCCCGGACCGGCCTGGGAGCCGGTGCCCGACGGCCACCTGGTCGTGGCCACCGCCACCCAGGTGGAGACCACCCCGCTGTAGGAAACCCCCGGTGAAAGGTGTTCGACCGTGACCCTGGACCAGCACCTGAACGACGACTACCTGGCTCGTGAACTGCGCGCCGACGTGCGGACCGGCCTCACCGCCGACCCCCGCTGGCTGCCGCCGAAGTGGTTCTACGACGCCCGTGGCAGCGAACTCTTCGAGGAGATCACCCGGCTGACGGAGTACTACCCGACCCGTACCGAACGGACCCTCCTCGAGCAGCACGCCGCCGCCGTGGCTCGTACCACTGAGGCGAAGACCCTCGTCGAAATCGGCTCCGGCTCGTCCGAGAAGACCCGCCTGCTGCTCGACGCCCTGGTCGCGCACGGCACCCTGGGCGCGTTCGTCCCGCTCGACGTCTCCGCGTCCGCCCTGTCCTCCGCCGTGACGTCACTGGCCGAGGCCTACCCCGGTCTGAGCATCCGCGGTGTCGTCGCCGACATGACGCGCCACCTGCGCCACCTCCCCGACGGCGACAGCCGGTTGGTCGCCTTTCTCGGCGGCACCATCGGCAACCTGGTCCCCGCCGAGCGCGCCGCGTTCCTGAGCTCGCTGCGATCGGTCCTGCACGAGGGCGAATGGCTCCTGCTCGGCGCCGACCTGGTCAAGGACCCGGCCGTGCTGGTGCCCGCCTACGACGACCCGGCCGGCGTGACCGCGGCCTTCAACCGCAATGTCCTGCACGTCATCAACCGTGAACTCGACGCAGACTTCGACCCGGCCGCCTTCGACCACGTGGCCGCCTGGGACCCGGATCACGAGTGGATCGAGATGCGGCTGCGCTCCCGCCGCGACCAGCTGGTCCGGATCGCGGCCCTCGACCTGGACGTCCCGTTCACGGCCGGCTCGGAACTCCGTACCGAGATCTCCGCCAAGTTCCACCGTTCAGGGCTGACGGCCGAACTCGAGGCGGCCGGCTTCACCCCGCGCCACTGGTGGACCGACTCCCGGAACTGGTTCGGGCTGACCCTGGCCCAGGCCGTCTGACCCCACTGCCGGATCGACGCCCCTGCCCGGCGTGACATCCGACCGGGCAGGGTAGATGGTTGACGCTTCGTGCTTTTCTTTACGGTGCCGTCCGGCCGGGGCCGTCGGCACGGCGCCGTTTCCGCGATGGGGGCATCACGGAGACGCCACGGCGCCGGACCACGACCCCGGCCCGGCAGCACGAGGCGTCGACCGAGGGGGTGCCGCATGGAGTCCGACCACGCGGACCGGGTTCCGCCACCCGGTGAACAGCCATCGCAGGACCAGCCAGCGATCGATCCGCCGTCGGCAGACCCGCCTGTCTCCCGCGAACCGCACCTGACGCTGGTGGACGCGGTGCTCGCCTCCGCCCGCTCCTACGACGTGTGGACGAGCACCGGCGGTCCCCGCCCGCAGTTGCCGCGCGGCTGGGAGACCCTCTGGCGCGACGCCGTACGCCGGCAGACCGACCTCGCGGGCGAACCCGAGGAGGAGGCCCGCCGTTCGGTTCAGGCCATGCTCGACCAGCTCACCAGGCTTGACCGCGAAGCCGAATGGTTCCGGACCGACCAGATACTCCGGCGGCTGGCGATCTCCGAGACGCTCCTGCACGGAACCGGTCTCGGCCCGGCCGTCCCGAGCCGCCCGGCCCAGCTGGCCTGGGAACGCCAGCGCGGCCTCCGCCCGGTCGACTACGCCAAGATCCAGGCCATCGCCGCCGCTCAAGATGCCTGGCTGGCCGCCTGGAACGACTGGGCCACCACCCGCTGACCCCCGGCACTGCCGGCTCGCACGGCCGGTGGCCGTGACGGGTCGATCGACGCCGGGTTCTCGGACGTTCGCCGGCCTGGTTGTGTGGTGATCTGTGTCCGCGGGTGTGCCACGGATCGCCACGCGCCGCGTCGGCCCTGGTCGTGTGGTGACCTGTGCCCGCGGGTGCGCCATGGATCGCCACGCGCGGCGTCGGCCCTGGTCGTGTGGTGACCTGTGCCCGCGGGTGCGCCATGGATCGCCACGCGCCCGGGTGGCGAGGCGGGACGGCGGTGAGGGTCGCATTCGGCCCGGCGGTCGCGTCAAGGCTCGGACGGGCCGCCTGCGTCGCGGTGTGGTCCGGGACGGTCCCGGTTCTGCGGTGCTGCGACTTCCGTACCAAATCAGAGAAAAACGACCGGGACCCGGCCGCATCGCTCAGCATGCGGGATGGGCGGTTTCCTGGTTGCTGCCGGCAGTGGGAGTTGATACGTTCTTCTGCATAGTCATACGGAGGTAGGCATGGGAATCAGGGTCGCGGTAGCGGGAGCCAGTGGCTACGCGGGCGGTGAGTTGCTGCGCCTGATCGCCGGGCACCCCGAGTTCGAGCTGGTCGCGGCGACCGCCCACAGCCAGGCGGGGTCGCACGTCAGTGCGGTGCACCCCCAGCTCGCCGGTCTCGATCTGACGCTCGGCACCACCGACGCCGCCACCCTGAGCGGCGCTGACCTGGTGTTCCTCGCCCTTCCGCACGGGCAGTCGGCGGCCGTGGCGGGCCGGCTCGCACCGGATGTGAAGGTCGTCGACCTCGGTGCGGACTTCCGGCTGGAGAGCGCCGAGCAGTGGACCCGTTACTACGGTGGCGGGCACGCCGGCACGTGGACCTACGGGCTGCCCGAGCTGCCGGGCGCGCGGGAGGCGATCGCCACGTCGACCCGCGTGGCGAACACGGGTTGTTATGCGGCGACGATCACTCTGGCGCTGGCGCCGCTGATCGCGTCGGGCGTGGCCGACCCGGAGGACGTCGTCGTGGTCGCCAGCTCGGGCACGTCGGGGGCCGGGCGCAACGCCAAGGTGCACCTGTTGGCCAGCGAGATCATGGGTGACCTGTCGCCCTACAAGGTCGGCGCACACCAGCACGTCGCCGAGATCAAGCAGGCCACCGGGGCCTCCTCGCTGTCGATGACGCCGATCCTGGCGCCGATGCCGCGCGGCATCCTGGCGACGGTGACCACACGCCGTCTCAGCGGTGGCGATCCGCGTGAGGCGCTGCAGGCGGCCTACGCCGACGCGCCGTTCGTGCACGTGCTGCCGGAGGGCGCCTGGCCGCACACGGCGGCCACCGCGGGTTCCAACTCGTGCCACCTGCAGGCCACGGTCGACATCGACTCGGGCCGCATCATCGTGGTGAGCGCGCTCGACAACCTCGGCAAGGGCGCCGCGGGTCAGGCCGTGCAGAACGCCAACATCATGTTCGGCCTGCCCGAGACGACGGGCCTGTCGGTGTTTGGAGTAGCCCCGTGACTGTCACCCATCCCAAGGGCTTTCGTGCCTCCGGCGTCGCCGCCGGACTCAAGGCCAGCGGAAACCCCGACGTCGCCCTGGTCGTCAACGACGGCCCCGACTACACGGCGGCCGGTGTCTTCACCGGCAACCGGGTCAAGGCCGCCCCGGTGCTCTGGAGCCAGCAGGTGCTCAAGGGCGGCATCGTCCGCGCGGTGATCCTCAACTCGGGTGGCGCCAACGCGTGCACCGGCTCGCAGGGTTTCCGGGACACCCACGCCACCGCCGAGCACACCGCGACGGTCCTGCGTGGCGGGGCCAACCGCATGATGATCGGCGCCGGCGACGTGGCGGTCTGCTCGACCGGCCTGATCGGCGAGCTACTGCCGATGGACAAGCTCCTCCCGGGCGTCAACGCCGCTGCCAAGGCGCTGGACGCCGACGGTGGCGCCAAGGCCGCAGAGGCGATCATGACGACCGACACGGTGGCCAAGAACGCGGTCGCCCAGCGCGACGGCTGGTCCGTCGGCGGCATCGCGAAGGGTGCCGGCATGCTGGCCCCGGCGCTCGCCACCATGCTCGTCGTGATCACCACCGACGCCTCGGCCGACAACGAGGTGCTCGACGCCGCGCTGCGGGCCGCGACCCGGGTCACGTTCGACCGGATCGACGCGGACGGCTGCATGTCCACCAACGACACGGTGCTGCTGCTGGCCAGCGGTGCCTCCAACCGGCAGCCGTCGCTCGAGGAGCTGACGGCCGCGGTCACCGAGGTCTGCCACGACCTGGCGCAGCAGCTCATCGCCGACGCCGAGGGCGCGACCAAGCACATCGCCATCGAGGTGCAGGGCGCGGCCAGTGAGGCCGACGCGGTGCAGGTGGGCCGCACGGTCGCCGGCAACAACCTGGTGAAGACGGCGTTCTTCGGCAACGACCCGAACTGGGGACGCATCCTGGCGGCGATCGGCACGACCAGCGCGGCCTTCGAGCCGGACCGCATCGACGTGGCGATCAACGGCGTGTGGATCTGCAAGGGCGGGGCCGCCGCCGAGGACCGCAGCAAGGTCGACCTGTCCGGGCGGGACGTCAGCGTGACGATCAACCTGCGCGAGGGCGAGATGAGCGCGACGATCTGGACCACCGATCTGTCCCACGCGTATGTGCACGAGAACTCGGCGTACTCCTCATGAAGGCCCAGAAGAAGGCCGAGATCCTCATCGAGGCCTTGCCCTGGCTGGAGAGGTTTCACGGCACGACCGTCGTGATCAAGTACGGCGGCAACGCCATGATCCAGCCGGAGCTGCAGGAGGCGTTCGCCGCCGACATGGTGTTCCTGCGCCTGGTCGGCATCAAGCCGGTCGTGGTGCATGGCGGCGGCCCGCAGATCAACCGGATGCTGAAGCGGGTCGGCATCGAGTCGGAGTTCCGCGGCGGCCTGCGGGTCACCACCCCGGAGACGATGGAGATCGTCCGGATGGTGCTCACCGGCCAGGTCGGGCGGGAGCTGGTGGGCCTGATCAACCAGCACGGCCCGCATGCCGTGGGCCTGTCCGGTGAGGACGCGCGCCTGTTCACCGCGATCCGCCGGGGCGCCGTGATCGACGGCGAGGAGGTCGACATCGGTCAGGTCGGCGACGTCGACCAGGTGGACACGTCGGCCGTCGACGACCTGATCGCGGCCGGCCGCATCCCGGTGATCGCCACGGTCGCGCCGGACGCCGACGGCGTGCTGCACAACGTGAACGCCGACACCGCCGCCTCGGCGCTGGCGGTCGCGCTGGGCGCCCGCAAGCTGGTGATCCTCACCGACGTGCCGGGCCTCTACACGAACTGGCCGGACACCTCCTCGCTGACCACCGAGATCGATGCGGACGCGCTGGAGAAGCTGCTGCCCTCGCTGGAGTCCGGGATGGTGCCCAAGATGGAGGCGTGCCTGCGCGCGGTCCGCGGTGGTGTGCCGGCCGCGCACGTCGTCGACGGCCGGGTCGCCCACTCGACTCTGCTCGAAGTCTTCACGGAAGAAGGATTCGGAACCATGGTGGTCCCCCCTCCGGCCGCCCCACCCGCCACCCGTAGATCGGAATAAGGACATGCCCACGCTCGCCGACCGGTGGCAGCAGTCGATGATGAACAACTACGGCACCCCGGCGATCGGCCTGGTCAAGGGCGAGGGCGCGGTGCTGACCGGCGAGGACGGCAAGGAGTACGTCGACTTCCTCGGCGGCATCGCCGTGAACGCTCTCGGCCATGCCCACCCGGCCGTGGTCGCGGCCGTCACCCACCAGATCCAGCAGCTGGGTCACGTCTCGAACCTGTACATCTCCGAGCCGCCGCTGGCGCTCGCCGACCTGCTGCTGGCGCTGGCCGGCCGGGCCGGGCGGGTGCTGTTCTGCAACTCCGGCGCGGAGGCCAACGAGGCCGCTTTCAAGATCTCCCGGCTGACCGGGCGTACGCACATCGTGGCGACCGACGGCGCCTTCCACGGCCGGACCATGGGTGCGCTGGCCCTGACCGGCCAGCCGGCGAAGCAGGATCCGTTCCGGCCGCTGCCGGCGAACGTCACCCACATCCCGTTCGGGGACGTCCGGGCCCTCGAAGCGGCGGTGACCGGCGAGACCGCCATGGTCATCCTGGAGCCGATCCAGGGCGAGAACGGCGTCGTGGTCCCTCCGCCGGGCTACCTGACCGCCGCCCGGGAGATCACCGCGCGTCACAACGCTCTGCTGACTCTGGACGAGGTGCAGACCGGCATCGGCCGCACCGGGCACTGGTTCCATCACCAGAGCGAGGGCGTCGAGCCGGACATCGTGACCCTGGCCAAGGGCCTCGGCGGTGGCCTGCCGCTGGGTGCCTGCATCGGTTTCGGGAGGGCCGCCGACCTGCTCACCCCCGGCTCCCACGGCACGACCTTCGGCGGCAACCCGGTGTCCTGCGCGGCAGGCCTCGCGGTGATCCGCACGATTGCGAACGAGGGCCTGCTCGACCACGTGAAGCGGATCGGCGAGCAGATCCGCCGCGGCATCGAGGGCCACCCGCTGGTGAAGGAGGTCCGCGGCGCCGGCCTTCTGCTCGGCATCGTCTTCCACGAGCCGGTCTCGGCCGACATCGCCGCCCGGCTGCGGGACGCCGGTTTCCTGGTGAACCCCGCAAAGCCGGACGTGATCCGCCTCGCCCCGCCCCTGATCATCTCCTCCGATCAGGCCGACGCCCTGATCGCTGCTCTGGACGGTATCCGGTGACCACCCGCCACTTCCTCCGTGACGACGACCTGACCCCGCGGGAGCAGGCCGAGATCCTCGACCTGGCCGCCGAGATGAAGGCGAACCGGTTCGGTTACACGCCGCTCGCGGGTCCGCGCAGCGTCGCCGTCTTCTTCGACAAGGCCAGCCTGCGGACACGGCTGTCGTTCGAGGCCGGTATCGCCGAGCTGGGCGGCCAGCCGATCATCGTGGACAGCCAGAACACCCACTTCGGCCGCGGCGAGACGCTCGCCGACGCGGGCCGGGTGGTGGCCCGCTACGTCGCCGCGATGGTCTACCGCACGCACGGCGACGAGCGGCTGGCCGAGCTGGCCTCCGGCGTCCGGGTGCCGGTGATCAACGCGCTGAGCGACGGCTATCACCCGTGCCAGCTGCTGGCCGACCTGCTGACGATCCGCGAGCGGTTCGGGTCGACGGCGGGGAGGATCCTGGCGTACGTGGGTGACGCCGCAAACAACATGGCCCACTCCTACCTGATCGCCGGTGCGATGGCCGGGATGCACGTGCGGGTGGCCGGCCCGTCCGGGTTCGATCCGGCCGCGGCCGTGGTGAGCCGGGCCGGCGAGATCGCGGCGTGGACCGGCGGCTCGGTCGAGGTGCTGCGCGACCCGCGTGAGGCGGCCGACGGCGCGCACGTGATCGCCACCGACACGTGGACGTCGATGGGTCAGGAGGGTGACGGCAAGGACCGGCTCACCCCGTTCTGGCCGTACCAGGTGAACAAGGAGCTGCTGGCCGCGGCGGCTCCGGACGCGATCGTGCTGCACTGCCTGCCGGCGCACCGCAACGAGGAGATCACCGACGAGGTGATCGACGGTCCGCAGAGCGCCGTCTTCGACCAGGCGGAGAACCGCCTGCACGCGCAGAAGGCGCTGCTGACCTGGCTCTTGGCGGTCAACGCCCGATGAACGCCACGCCGCTGACCCGGGCCGGGAGGCACGCCCGGCTCGTCGACCTGATCCGCACCCGGAAGGTCAAGTCGCAGACCGAGCTGTCGGTGATCCTCGCCCACGAGGGCGTCCAGGTCACCCAGGCCACGCTCTCCCGTGACCTGGAGGAGCTGAACGCCGTCAAGGTCAGCGGCGTCTACTACATCCCCGAGGACGGGCACCGGCCGTTGCGGGAGACCACCGAGCACGGCCCGGCCCGGCTGATCCGGCTGCTGCGGGAGCTGCTGACCGGGGTGGACTCGAGCGGCAACATCGCGGTGCTGCGGACCCCGCCGGGCGCGGCGCAGTTCCTGGCCAGCGCCCTGGACCGGTCCGGCCTCGCGGACGTGGTCGGCACCATAGCCGGTGACGACACGATCTTCGTGGTGGCCCGCGACTCGGGTCCCACCTCGGGTGCGGCGCTGGCCGAGAAACTCAGCAACTGGAGCAGGTCCGATTCCGAGGAGAGCCGCTAGATGACGTTCCCACCCGCGGTCGAGGCCCGCTTCCCGGACTTCGCCGACCACACCGACACGCTGGTCGGGCACGGTGTCGAGTTCTTCCTCGCCTCGAACGAGACCCTGCGGACCCATCTCAACGAGACGCCGTACGGCCACAAGCTCACCTGGCTCGACTTCACCGACACGGCCGAGAAGGACTGGTCGATCCGGGACTTCCTGAACTTCTTCAACGTGATCAACGGCATCGCGTTCGGCGACCGGGGCATCCCGATGCCGCAGTGGGTGATGGTCGACCTGATCCTGATGCCGGCCGCGGCCCTGATCGCCGGTCTGCCGCAGGAGCAGTTCGCCGACATGGTCGAGCGGTCCACGTTCCGCTTCGACACGGACGTGAAGCAGCTGCTGCGCAAGGTGCAGCAGGACATGAGGGACAGCGGCTACCGCGGCCCGGTACCGGTCGGTGGCTACTGTGCCGCGCCGAGCGCCGAGCCGGGCCGCTGGGTGGGTTGGTCGCTGTGGTCGCTGATGCCGGCGGTGGGGCTGGGCAAGGCGGCCAAGGCGCTGGCCCTGTCCGCGTACCGGGCGCAGAAGCTCGACGGCGTCACCCAGTACGACAACAGCGCCCTCAAGGTGCACACCGAGTTCGGGGCGCTGAAGATCCTGGTCGCGACTGTGCCGTTCCACACCTCGCCGGGCTCGTTCGTCTACCAGAGCGACCTGACGCTCCCGGCCGGGGGAGTGCTGCCCGAACCGACCTTCCTGCTCGATCCGTTCGACTACAGCCGCCAGCGGGCGATGCAGAAGGACATCGAAGCGGGCCGCTGTGAGTTCTATGTCCTGCCGCCGGGTCACGTCCGCTCGGACGGTAAGACATATGTACCGATTCTCGAGAAGGAACTGTCCCGATGACCAAGCGCAAGATCGTTCTCGCCTTCTCCGGTGGGCTGGACACCTCGTACGCCCTCGTCGCCTTCCGCGAAGCGGGCTGGGAGGTGGTGACCGCGAACATCGACACCGGTGGCCTGCACAGCGGCGAGGGTGAGGCCGTCAAGGCGCGGGCCGAGGAGCTGGGCGCTGTCGAGCACCACATCGTCGACGCCCGTGCGGAGCTCTACGACCGTGTCATCACCTACGCCATCAAGGCGAACTACCTGCGCAACGGCGCCTACCCGTCGTGCGTCGGCGCCGAGCGGCTGATCCAGGCGGAGAAGGTCGTCGAGGTCGCGCTCCAGGTGGGCGCCGACGCGGTGGCGCACGGCTCGACCGGCGCCGGCGCGGACCACGTCCGCTACGACGCGGTGATCCGGGCGCTGGCCCCGCAGCTGGAGATCGTCACCCCGATCCGGGACGAGCGGCTCACCCGTGAGGGTGAGACCGAGTTCCTCCGCAGCCGCGGTTACGGAGTCAGCGAGAAGGTCAAGCTGTACTCGATCAACGAGGGTCTGATCGGCACGTCGATCGGTGGCGAGGAGACGTACGGCTCCTGGGAGTACCTCCCGGAGTCGGCGTGGACCTACACCAAGCCGATCGACGAGGCGCCGGACAAGGGCGTCGAGCTGCACCTGACGTTCGAGAAGGGCGAGGTCGTCTCGGCGGTGACCGCTGACGGCGAGCCGCTGCCGAGCGAGAACAACTACGACATCCTGTCAGCGCTGAACGTTCTGGGCGGCGAGCACGGCGTGGGCCGCGGCATCCACATGGGCTCCACCATGGTCGGCAACCTGGCGCGTGTCGGGTTCGAGGCGCCGGGCATGCTGATCCTCATCGCAGCGCACCGTGAGCTGGAGAAGCTGGTCCTGTCGAACCGGCAGCAGGCCACCAAGGCGACGCTCGGCAACACCTACGGCGACCTGCTGCACGAGGCCGTCTACTTCGACCCGATCATGGATGACTTCCGGGCCTTCCTGGACTCCAGCCAGACCCGGGTCACCGGCACCGTGCGGGTCCGGCTGCACAAGGGCAACATCGTGCTGCTGGGTTCGAAGAGCCCGTACAGCCTGCTGGACGCGGCGACCCGCTCGGGCGTCGTCTACGGCCACGGCTCGTCACTGTGGACCGGCGAGCAGGCCCGCGCGTACGCCCACATGTACTCGGTGCCCGGCGCCATCCAGCGCGCCGCAGCCAACCCCGCCGAATAAGGTCCGCGTGGTGACCTGCGGCGGTACAAACGCCGAAGGTCACCACGCGGGTCTCAGGCGAGGGCGAGCCAGCCCTGCAGGACTTCGAGCGTGCGGCGGATCTCCGGCACCGGCACGTGCTCCCCGTCGGTGTGCGCCTGCAACGGGTCGCCCGGCCCGTAGTTGACCGCCGGAATGCCCAGCCCGGCGAAGCGTGACACGTCGGTCCAGCCGAGCTTGGCCTGCGGCTCACGGCCGACCAGCTCGACGAACTCCTTCGCGGCCGGCTTGTCGAGCCCGGGGCGGGCGCCCGGCGCCGCGTCGACGACCTCGACCTCGAACCCGGCGAACACCTCACGCAGGTGCGCCTCCGCGGCGGCCACGTCACGGTCCGGAGCGAATCGGTGGTTGACATAGACCGTGCACAGGTCGGGGATCACGTTCCCGGCGATGCCGCCCTCGATCTTCACGGCGTTGAGGCCCTCGTGATATCGCAGCCCGTCGACGACCGGCTGCCGCGGCACGTAGGCGCGGAGCACGTCGAGTACCGCGCCCGCGCTGTGGATGGCGTTGCTGCCCTTCCACGAACGGGCCGAGTGCGCCGCCACGCCCGGCACGGTGATCTTCACGCGCATGGTGCCCTGGCAGCCGCCCTCCACGGTCCCGTCGGACGGCTCGCCGAGGATCGCGAAGTCGCCGGCCAGCCACTCCGGATGGTTGCGGACCAGCCGTCCCAGCCCGTTCAACTTCGCCGCCACCTCCTCGTGGTCGTAGAAGACGAACGTGAGGTCGTGCCGCGGCGCCTCGAGGAGGGCCAGCTTGAGCATGACGGCCACACCGGCCTTCATGTCGACGGTGCCGCGGCCGCGCAGAATGTCACCGTCGAGCACGGTCGGCAGGTTGTCGGCGATCGGCACGGTGTCGAGGTGGCCGGCATACACGACCCGGGCCGGGCGGCCCAGCGACGTCCGGGCCACCACGGCGTCCCCATCGCGCAGGACCGCGAGGTGCGGCAACGCGCGCAGCGCGCTCTCCACGGCGTCGGCCAGGGCCTTCTCGTCGCCGCTTACCGACGGGATGTCACAGATGGCCCGAGTGAGATCGACAACATCACCGGTCAGATCGAGGCTGGTCATGTTGCAAACTTATCAGATCAAAGGCATTTTTATACGTACGGCTACGTGAGCCGCCTCGTGCGGCCCGCGAGGCCGGCGGTCCGTCCCGGGCCCCAGCGCGCCCGCCGGGGCACAAGCGGTCCGTCACCGTTCACCCCGGCCCGTCCCACCCAGCGCGATGGGACCGGGCCGGACCCCGGCGTCCGGATCGCAGCGATAGGGTCAGGAAGGTAACGAAACGTGAGCGAACGAGGAGTGGGTGTGCCGGAGAGCGACGAGCCGACGAGGCTGTGGGGCGGCCGTTTCGCCGGAGGTCCGGCGGAGGCGCTGGCCCGGCTGAGCGTCAGCGTCCAGTTCGACTGGCGGCTCGCGCCGTATGACCTGCTGGCCTCCCGCGCCCACGCCCGGGTCCTCGCCAACGCCGGCCTGCTCGACGCCGACGAGCTGGGCCGGATCCTCGCGGCGCTGGACGACCTGGCCTCGGCGTGCGCGGCCGGCGAGTTCCGTCCGACGATCGAGGACGAGGACGTGCACACCGCCCTGGAGCGCGGCCTGCTGGAGCGCCTCGGCGCGCTCGGCGGCAAGCTGCGCGCCGGCCGGTCCCGCAACGACCAGGTCGCCACCGACCTGCGGCTCTACCTGCGCGATCACGCCCGCGGCGTGGCCGTGGCGCTGATCGAGCTGGCCGACGCGCTGACCGAGCAGGCCGCCCGCAACGTCGACACCCCGGCGCCCGGGATGACCCACGTGCAGCACGCGCAGCCGGTCAGCTTCGGCCACTGGCTGCTGGCGCACGTCCAGCCGCTGCTGCGTGACCTCGAGCGGCTGAAGGACTGGGACGCGCGGACCGCGATCAGCCCGCTCGGATCGGGCGCGCTGGCCGGTTCGTCGCTGCCGCTCGACCCGGCCGCCGTCGCCAAGGAGCTGGGCTTCACGGCTCCCGCGCAGAACTCGATGGACGCCGTCGCCGACCGTGACTTCGTGGCCGAGTTCCTGTTCGTGACCGCCCTGATCGGCGTGCACCTGTCCCGCCTCGGCGAGGAGGTGGTTCTCTGGACGTCGACCGAGTTCGGCTGGGTCGAGCTGGACGACGCGTTCGCCACCGGTTCGTCGATCATGCCGCAGAAGAAGAACGCCGACATCGCCGAGCTGGCCCGGGGCAAGAGCGGCCGGCTGGTCGGCGGCCTGGTCGCGGTGCTGACGATGCTCAAGGGCCTGCCCCTGACGTACGACCGGGACATGCAGGAGGACAAGGAGCCGGCCTTCGACGCGGTCGACACCCTGGAACTGCTGCTGCCCGCGCTGGCCGGGATGATCTCGACCATGACGGTCCGCGTGGACCGGCTCGCCGCGGCCGCCCCGGTCGGCTTCTCGCTGGCCACCGAGGTCGCCGACTGGCTGGTCCGCAAGGGCGTGCCGTTCCGTGACGCGCACGAGATCACCGGCAAGCTGGTGGCCCTCTGCTCGGCGCGCGAGTGCGAGCTCGAGGACGTGACCGACGACGACCTGAAGACGATCAGCGAGCACCTCGACCCGTCGGTGCGGCAGGTGCTGTCGGTGGCGTCGGCGCTGGCGGCCCGCACCACGCCGGGCTCGACCGGCCCCGGCCCGGTCGCCGACCAGCTCGCCATCGTGCAGCACAAGCTGGACAACTGGCGCCAGTGGGCGGTGGAGAAGGTCGTACCCCGGTGATCCGGCTCACGGTCTGAACGGGAGCGGTGTCCGCCGCTCCCGTTTCTGTCGTATGTGGCCGGTACGGTGCCGTTCATGTCGTTCGATCTACCCGAACCCTGGTTGTCCCAGATGCATCCGCGGCGGGGTGGATCCGGTGTCCGCCCGGTCGTGCCGGATCCCCGTGCACGTGAGGTCGTCGACGGGCAGATGCGGGAGCTGCCCGTCTTCCTCCCCGGCGTGCTCGACAGCGATCTCACCGACCCGGCCCTGGCCGCCGCCGGCCGGGCGTGGCTCGGCGGTGGGCCGGCAGCGTCCCCCGAGGGCGCGGCCGTCGTGGCCTTCGCCGCCATCCACCTCGACTCCGACGAGCACGAGCGACACCCCTGGTTCGCCGACCTCTGGCTGACCGAGCGGGGTGTCCGTTTCGCCGCCGAGGCGGTCGTGGCGCTGTATTCCCTGAGCACCGTCGCCGAGGGCGGCGAGCCGCTGATGCGAAAGATCCGCCGGGACGGCACCGAGATCATGGGCCTGCGCCGCCGACGAGCCGGTGACGGCGGGTTCTGGGCGCTGTACTCCGACCCCCACATGCTGGCGCTGCTGCGCATCCGCGCGGCGCTGGCGGCCGCACCGGACACCGTCCACGAGGAGACGGTCACGGCCCTCGAGCCGCTGCGCGCATTCGGCCCGCACGCCCGCTGTGCCATCTCGGTGCTGGTCCCGTCGCGGAGCGACTGGGTGACGGCGGACTGGGCCGAGGCCCTCGCCGAGCCCGACAGCCACGACGAACGAATCCAGTTCCTCCGGGGCGAGCACGACTACTACCGGGCGTCCGTGCTGCTGAACGCGATCAGTACCCCCGAGCAGGCCGCCGCCGCGCTGGCGCACCCCAAGACGCTGGCACCCGGATGGCCCGGCGGATACCCGACACTGGTCGACGGTCTGGGCCCGGCCGCGGTCCCGCTGCTGCTGCGCCGGCTCGACGAGCTCGAACCCCCGATGGCCGAGCGGCGGCAGCTGATCGACCTACTCGCCGTCCTGCCGGACGACGGCGCACTCGGCGGCCTGATCGACCGGGCCGGCCAGCGGGACGTGCGCCAGGCGATGATCGAGGCGACCAGCCGGTTCCCGGAGACGGCACTGCGGACGCTGGCGGCCCGGGCCGGAAAGCCGCTGGCAAGCGACCTGCTCGCGGCCCGGGTGCGGGCCGACCCGGCCCTGGCCGGGCAGGTCGCGGCCGGGCTGACCGGAGCCCCCGGGGCCCGGATCCGAGAACACCTGAGCGGCGTGGCCGCCACCGTTCCCGCCCGGCCGGAGGCACTGCCACCGCTGCTGGCCGACCCGCCGTGGCGAAACCGCCGGACGAACCCACCGGTCGTCCTCGACCTGAAGGCCCCCGAGTCGCCGACCACGATGGTGTGGGCGCCGGGCGAGCGTGAGGAGTGGCTGTCGGTCACGTTCGCCGTGACGGGCACGGTCGACTGGCCCGCCGTCGCCGACCGGATACGCCGCGGTGAGACGGTCGACCCCCGCGAGGCGGCGGAGTTCTTCATCGCGGCCCCCGAGGAGACGGCCCGCCCACTGCTCGCCGACTGGAAGCCGACGCCCGCCCCGGACGCCGATTTCTGGATGCGCCGGATCATCGCCCGTTTCGAGTCCGACGCACTGCTGCCCCTACGCCGTCTCGCCTTCCACGACGCGGCGGTAACCGCCCCGCTGATGCTGCCGTTCGCCTCCCCCGACGTAGCCTGGCGAATGGAGGCACGCCTAGCCCCCCGACCTCCCGCCCCCGCGGCCCCTGCCCCGGTCGGCCCTGCCCCGGTCGGCCCCGCCCCGGTCGGCCCCGCCCCGGCCAGCCCCGACCAGCGCGGACATGCCGCCCCGGGCGCGCACGCCTGGCTGGAACGGCACCCTGAGTTCGCCGCCAGCCTTCTCGTGCCGCGGGCACTCGGCCCGGACGGCCGCGCACGCCAGTCGGCGCAGCACACCCTGCTGTACATGGCCGCCACCGGCCATGCCGAGACGATCCGCGAGGCAGCCGCTTCCTACGGGCCCGAGGCGGCATCCGCCGCCGCGACACTGATCGCCGCCGACCCGTGGGCGATCCTGCCCGTGAAACTCCCCGCCATCCCACAGTGGTTCGACCCCGCCACCCTGCCCGCGATCCGTCTGCGGCGCCACACCCGGCCCGCCGAACCTTCCACGCACCCAGCCAGCGGTGCGGCACAGCCGGTTTCTGAGCCGGTCCCCGTTCTGCCGACCGGTGTGGTGCGGGATCTGGTGATGGTGTTCGCGCTGCACGATGCCGCCGAGTCGTACCCCGGCGTCGGGATCGTCCGGGAGGCCTGCGAGCCGGCGGATCTGGCCCGGTTCGCCTGGGCACTGTTCGAGGCCTGGCAGACCGCTGGTTCCAACTCCAGGCAGGGCTGGGTGCTGGACACGCTCGGCGAGGTCGGCGACGACGACACCGTGCGGCGGCTGACCCCGCTGATCATGGAGTGGCCGGGGCAGAAGGCGCATGCCAGGGCTGTCACCGGACTCGGGATCCTCGCCCGGATCGGGACCGACGTGGCCCTCCTGCACATGAACCGGGTCGCCACGCGATGCCGGTTCAGCGGGCTGCGCTCGGCGGCCGAGCGGCAGATCGCGCAATTCGCCGAGCGGCAGGGTCTGAGCGCCGAGCAGCTCGCCGACCGGCTGGTCCCGGACTTCGGCCTGGACAGCGACGGCGGTCTGATGCTCGACTACGGAGCCCGGCAGTTCGTCGTCGGCTTCGACGAGGAGTTGAAGCCGTTCGTCGTCGACGGCACCGGGAAGCGACTCAGGACGCTGCCCAAGCCGGGCGCCCGCGACGACGCCGAACTGGCCGACGCGGCCTACAGGCGTTTCACCGTTCTGAAGAAGGACGTGCGGGCGATCGCCACCGACCAGGTCCGCCGCCTGGAACGGGCCATGGTGACCGGTCGTCGCTGGCCGGCCGGCGAGTTCCGCCGTTTCTTCGCCGAGCATCCGCTGATGCGCCACCTGACCCGGCGGTTGCTCTGGGGCCGCTTCGACGCGAAGGGCGCCCTGGCCGGCGGGATCCGGGTGGCCGAGGACGGCACGTTCGCCGATGTGGACGATCAGGAAACCACGATCGGTGCCGGCGAACTGCTCGGTGTGGTCCACCCCGTCCATCTCGCGGAAACGCTGCCCCGGTGGTCGGAGATCTTCGCCGACTACCGGATCGTGCAGCCGTTCCCCCAGCTCGGCCGGGAGATCCTCGCCCTCACCGAGGCCGAGGCTGGGGGAGCCACGGTCGGGGCTGGAGGAACCACGGCCGGGGCTGGGGGAATCGGGGCCGGGGCCAGGGGAACCGTGCTCACCCGTTTCCAGGGCTCGGTGGTGTCGTCCCGTGCGGTGCTGGGCCTGGAGAGCCACGGCTGGGTGCGGAACGCCATGCGGGACAGCCGCACCGTGACCAGCCTCAGCCCGTCCGCCGCTTACGCGCTGGAGCTGGAGCTGGAACCGGGCGTCGTGATCGGTTCCATGGATGTGTTCCCGGAGCAGACCCTGGGTCCGCTCCGGCTGAACAGTCGCACCGACAAGTTCGGTGACCTGGATCCGGTCGTGATCTTCGAGGTGATCCGTGACCTGGAGTTGCTGACCGGAAGCCGTTGACCGGAAGCCGTCGACCGGAGCCGTTGACCGGGAGCCGTTGACCGGAAGCCGTTGACCGGAAGCCGTTGACCGAGGGCAGTCGGCCGCGGCAGTCGACCGGCGGCAAGAAAGCGGCACGAGGGTCGCGGAGGCGGTGACGGGCAGTATGCCCGTCACCGCCTTTTTACATGTCTGTCGTGTTTCCTTCGGTCGGCGACCGTATCCCGCTGCAACCCGGCACCGGCTTTCGGTGCATCGTGCAAGAAGTTGCATCGAGGGCACCCCCGAGATATCCCGCGATAACCCCGAAGCCGGTAAGTTGCTGTAACCCGCTTCCATGTCGATCACGTTCCATGACACGGGCCGGAAGGTAACAGAACAGCAGCTAGCGCCCTTTCGCCCGCCCGTGATGCCGGAATCGTTCAGGTTCTCGCGACAGCCGTGTTGCAAGTTGGTTCGCAAGGGGTTTCTAAGCCAGAAACTTCTTGCTACCGTCCGGTCGTCACCAAGCAGGTCTTCAAGGAGCGCAACATGCGTCGCATAACCAAGGGACTGGCCGCTCTCTCCTCCGTGGCCCTCGCCTTCACCGTCGCCGCCTGTGGCAGCGACTCGAAGCCGGCCGCCAGTGAGAACAAGGCTGCCGACCCGGCTTCCCTGTCTGCCGAGCTCACGTGGTGGGACACTTCGGACGCCAAGAACGAGGGTCCGGTCTTCCAGGAGCTGATCAAGAAGTTCAACACGACGTACCCGAACGTCAAGGTCAACTACCAGTCGGTCCCGTTCGCCGACGCGCAGAACAAGTTCAAGACCGCGGCGGCCGCCAAGACCGGCGCCCCGGACATCCTGCGCGCCGAGGTCGCCTGGGTTCCCGAGTTCGCCTCCCTGGGCTACCTGTACTCGCTCGACGGTTCCGAGCTGCTCGCCGACGAGTCGGACTACAACGCGGCCGCGCTGGCCTCGAACAAGTTCGACGGCAAGACCTACGGCGTCCCGCAGGTCACCGACAGCCTCGCCCTGCTCTACAACAAGGAGCTCGTCGAGAAGGCCGGCGTCTCGGTGCCGAAGACCTGGGCCGAGCTGAAGACCGCCGCCCAGACCGTCAAGCAGAAGACCGGCGTCGACGGCGCGTACGTCAACCCGGCCGGCTACTTCACGCTGCCGTTCATGTACGGCGAGGGCGGCGACCTGGTCGACACGAGCGCCAAGAAGATCGTGGTCAACTCGGAGCAGAACGTCGCGGGCCTGAAGATCGCCAAGGACCTGATCGACAGCGGTGCCGCGGTCAAGCCGTCGGCCACCGACTCGTACGGCACGATGATGACCCTCTTCAAGGAGAAGAAGGTCGCCTTCATCGTCAACGGCCCGTGGGAGGTCGCGAACGTCAAGGCCGCGCCCGGCTTCGGCGGCGTCGAGAACCTCGGTATCGCCCCGGTCCCGGCCGGTTCCGCCAAGGCGGGTTCGCCGATCGGTGGCCACAACTACGTCGTCTACTCGGGTGTCCCGCAGGAGAAGGCCGCTGCCGCCGTCGCGTTCATCAAGTTCATGAACTCCGCCGAGTCGCAGGCGGCGCTCGCCGACAAGCTGGGCCTGCTGCCCACCCGCAAGTCGGCCTACGAGATCGACACGGTCAAGAACAACGCCGTCGTCACCGCGTTCAAGCCGGTCACCGAGTCGGCCGTCAGCCGCCCGTGGATCCCGGAGGGTGGCCAGTTCTTCGGCCCGCTCGACACCATGGCCACCGAGGTGCTGGTCCAGAACAAGGACGCCAAGGCTTCGCTCGACGCCGTGGCCCAGAAGTACAAGGCCGAGGTCGTCCCCTCGTACGCCACCAACTGACGTACTGATTCGGCGCCGGCCCGCCTCAGGGCCGGCGCCGTTCTCCCTGGAGAACTCTGGAGCACAGCTGATGAGCACTGTGACCGCCGACGCGGCGCCGCCGAGCGCCGGACTGTCGACCAAGCTGAGGCGGAGCTGGGACAAGCACTGGACGGCCTGGGCGATGGTCGTGCCGGTCGTTGCCGTCCTGGCGGTCCTGATCTTCTATCCCCTGGCCAACGGCATCTGGCTGACCTTCACCGACCAGACCGAGGCCAACCAGCTCGCCGAGATCTGCACCAAGTCGATCACCGGTGGCGAGGTCTGCAAGGAGAACCCGAACGCCTGGTCGTTCGTGGGTCTCGACAACTACATCAACGTCCTCACCGGCCGGATCGGTGAGTTCTGGCAGTGGACCGGGACCACGCTGATCTGGACGTTCTTCGGTGTGGCCTTCCACTACGGCCTGGGCCTCGGCCTGGCCGTCATGATCCACCGTGAGATGCGGCTGCGCGGCCTGTACCGCGTGCTGCTGGTCCTGCCGTGGGCGGTGCCGGCGTTCATCAGCGCCTTCGCCTGGAAGTTCCTCTTCAACGAACAGCTGGGCCTGGTCAACTCGGTGCTCAACTCGATCGGCATCGACTCGGTCGCCTGGTTCGCCAACAAGTCGACAGCGCTGTTCGTCGCGATCATCACCAATATCTGGCTCGGCGTGCCGTTCATGATGGTGGCCCTGCTCGGCGGTATGCAGAGCATCCCGGAGGAGCTCTACGAGTCGGCCGAGATCGACGGCGCGACGCCGTGGCAGCGGTTCCGCAACATCACCCTGCCGGGGCTGCGGCCGGTCAGCATGACGGTGATCCTGCTCGGCACGATCTGGACGTTCAACATGTTCCCGATCATCTTCCTGGTGACCGAGGGCCAGCCGGCGGGCGCGACCGAGATCCTGGTGACCGGTGCGTTCCGGGCGGCCTTCGAGGGCATCCGGAACTACTCGCTCGCCTCCACGTACGGCGTGCTGATCCTCTCGATCCTGCTCATCTTCTCGGTCTTCTACCGGCGGGTGCTGCGCAAGCAAGGCGAGGTTTGGTGACATGGCCCAGATGACGACGACTCCGCCGATCGCGGCTCCGAAGAACGACGCGCCCGCCCGCGTCAACAAGCCCCGGCGCGGCCGGCGCAGCATGGGCGCGTCGATCGCCCTGCACGGCACGCTGATCCTGGCGTCGCTCATCGCCATCGGCCCGATCCTGTGGGTGGTGCTCTCCTCGTTCAAGCCCGGTTATGCCGTGCAGAGCACCGAGATCACCCTGATCAAGGACCCGACGTTCGCGAACTACGAGTACGTGCTGTTCGAGACGAACTTCCCGGAATGGTTCCTGAACTCGGTGATCGTGGCCAGCCTGACCATGCTGGTGGGCATCTTCTTCTCGGCGACCACCGGCTACGCGCTGTCCCGGTTCAACTTCCCGGGCCGGCGCTCGCTCATGATGGTCTTCCTGGTCACGCAGATGTTCCCGATCTCGATCCTGATCGTCCCGATCTACACGATCATGTCGAACCTCGGGCTGATCAACACGCTGCCGTCGCTGGTCATCGCGTATCTGACGATCGCCGTGCCGTTCTGCGCCTGGATGCTCAAGGGCTACTTCGACTCGATCCCCACCTCGCTCGACGAGGCGGCGGCGCTGGACGGCTGCAGCCCGTTCCGCATCTTCTGGCGGGTCATCCTGCCGCTGGCGCGACCGGCCATCGCGGTGACCGGCTTCTACGCCTTCCTCACCGCCTGGGGCGAGGTGGCTTACGCGTCGGCGTTCATCCAGACCGACGACAAATACACGCTGGCGTACGGCCTGCAGCAGTTCGTTCCTCAGTTCAATCCGCAGTGGGAATACCTCACGGCGGCCGCGGTGCTCGTCACCATCCCGGCCGGAATCGTATTCCTCTTCGCCCAGAAGCATCTCGTGTCCGGTCTTACCGCCGGCGGCACGAAGGGCTGATTCCCGACGCAATTCCCTCCGCGGCGCCCACCGATTTCCGGTGGGCGCCCGGATGTTTTTCTCCAAACCCAGAGAACGCTCTCCCGATGTACGGACGGCGGCGCTGCCGCCATCCGTACATTTTCGGTCAGGCGACTGTGCTGGCGACCGGAACCTCCGAGCGCATCGGAGCGATCGCTGTCGAGTTACGCACCACCAGCTCGGGGTGGAACAGGTATTCCGAGTGCGGCGCACCGTGCCCGTTGATCTCGTCGACCAGCGACCGCACCGCGGCCACCGCCATCGAGGCCACCGGCTGTCGCAGCGTGGTGAGCGGCGGGTCGGTGAACGGGATCAGCGCCGAGTCGTCGAAACCGATCACCGACACCTCCTCGGGAACCCGCAGGCCACGGCGCCGGGCGGCCCGGATCGCACCGAGCGCCATCATGTCGGAGGCGCAGATGATGCCGGTCACGCCCTTGGCCAGCAGCCGTTCGGCGGCCACCTCGCCGCCCTCGACGCCGAACAGGGTCAGGGAGACGAACTCGTCGACCTCGGCATCGGAGAGGCCCACCTCGCGCTTCATGGCGGCGCGGTAACCCTCCAGCTTGCGCTGGGTGTTGATGAACCGGTTGGGGCCGGAGATCATGCCGATCCGCCGGTGCCCGAGCGCCACCAGGTGGGTGACCCCGAGGTCGCCGGCGACCCGGTCGTCACAGGAGACGAACGGCGCCTCGAGCTCCTTGGCGTAGCCGTTGACCAGCACGATCGGCAGGGGCCGGTCGAGCAGTCGTTGGTACCGGGCGCGGTCGGAGGTGGTGTCGGCCGACAGCGACGAGATGAAGACGATGCCGGAGACCTGCCGGTCGAGCAGCATCTCCACGTACTCGTCCTCGGTGACGCCGCCGGGCGACTGGGTGCACAGCACCGGCGTATAGCCGTGCTGCGCCAGCGTCGACTCGATCACCTGGGCGAAGGCGGGGAAGATCGGGTTGTCCAGTTCCGGGACGACCAGGCCGACCAAACCGGCACTGCGCTTGCGCAATCTTTCCGGTCGTTCGTAGCCGAGGACGTCGAGTGCCGTCAGGACCGCTTGTCGGGTTTCAGCGGAGACACCGGGGCGGTCGTTAATGACACGCGACACCGTCGCCTCACTGACCTGAGCCTGTTTGGCGATATCGGCCATTCGCGCACGCATGGGCTCACTCTAGTCGTCTGTAGTGTGCTCGGCATGGTCCTGAAAGGTCTTCCATTCCATGCAAGACCTTGCTAACGTCCCGGCAACAGGAGCGATACAGTCCGATCAGTCGATGGAACGCGTCCTGAACGGCTTTTCGGGTTTTGTCGCCGCGGCGCGTCGTCGAGCCTGTCCTGGAGCACTCTACTCCGAGGGCATCCAGTGGCTTCCGCGCCGGGGTGACGTGACGAAATATATAACTGTCAATCCGATACCACCGAATCGGAAGGGTGCGCAGTGGCACTCAGCAGACCTTTACACCGCCGTCTGAGGCTGGGCGCCGCGCTGCTCAGTCTCTTCCTCCCACTTCTCGCCGTGCCGGCCTCCGCCGCGGCCGCTGTTGAAAAAACCCCCAGCGACTCCGTGATCGCCAAGTGGGGCTCCGACAACCCCACGAGCGGGGAGCAGTTCTACTTCGTGCTCCCGGACCGGTTCGCCAACGGGGACAAGCGCAACGACAAGGGCGGGCTGTCCGGCGACCGGCTGTCGACCGGTTACGACCCCGCTGACAAGGGCTTCTACCACGGTGGCGACCTCAAGGGCGTGATGGACCGCCTGGACTACATCCAGGGGCTCGGCACCACCGCCATCTGGCTCGCGCCGGTCTTCAAGAACCGTCCCGTGCAGGGCACCGGCACCGACGTGTCGGCCGGCTACCACGGGTACTGGATCACCGACTTCACCCAGGTCGACCCGCACTTCGGCACCAACGCCGACCTCAAGAAGCTGGTCAAACTCGCCCACCAGCGCGGTCTCAAGATCTACCTGGACATCATCGTCAACCACACCGCCGACGTCATCAAGTACGCGGAGAACACGTACACGTACGTCGACAAGGCGGACTCGCCCTACACCGACACCGACGGGCAGCCGTTCGAGGACCGCAACTACGCGACCTCGGACGAGTTCCCGGAGACGGACGCGAGCTCGTACCCGTACACCCCCGTCTTCGGCAGTAAAGCCGACAGCAGGGTCAAGGTTCCGTCGTGGCTGAACGACGTGAACATGTACCACAACCGTGGTGACTCGACCTTCGCCGGCGAGAACAGCGAGTACGGCGACTTCTTCGGCCTCGACGACCTCTTCACCGAGCGTCCCGAGGTGGTCGAGGGCATGACGAAGATCTACTCGGACTGGGTCCGGGACACCGGCATCGACGGCTACCGCCTCGACACCGTCAAGCACTCCAACCTGGAGTTCTGGCAGCAGTGGGCGCCCGGCGTCGAGAAGGCCGCAGCCAAGGCCGGCAAGAAGGACTTCTTCATGTTCGGCGAGGTCTACAGCGCCGACCAGGAGATCCAGTCGACCTACGTACGCGAGGGCAAGCTGCCCGCCACCCTGGACTTCTCGTTCCAGGAGACGGCCCGCGGCTTCGTCACCGGCAACAGCGGGGCGAACGCGCTGTCCGACCTGTACGCCAAGGACGACCTCTACACCGCCCGCGACACGAGCGCGGACCGTCTGCCGACCTTCCTGGGCAACCACGACATGGGCCGGATCGGCTCGTTCATCGCCGCCGCGGCCACCGCCGACAGCCAGCTCAAGCGCGACCAGCTCGCGCACGAGCTGATGTTCCTGACCCGTGGCCAGCCGGTCGTGTACTCCGGTGACGAGCAGGGCTTCACCGGGCCGGGCGGCGACAAGGACGCCCGTCAGGACCTGTTCGCCAGCAAGAGCGCGGACTACCTGGACGACGACCTCATCGGCACCGACCGCACCCACGCGGTCGACAACTACAACACGAGCCACCCGGTCTACCGGACCATCGCCGACCTCGCGAAGCTCCGCAAGGCCAACCCGGCGCTGGTCACCGGCATCCAGCAGACGCGGTACGCGGCCGAGGGCCCCGGTGTCTTCGCGGCCTCCCGGATCGCCCGGGACAACACCCGCAAGGAGTACGTGGTCGCGGTCAACAATGCCACCACGGCGCAGACCGTCTCGTTCGCCACGGCCACGCCGAACGCGGTGTTCACCGGGATCTACGGTGGCGCGGCCCCGGTCAACTCGGACGCTGACGGCAAGATCACCATCACCGTGCCGGCGCTGTCCTCGGTCGTCTTGAAGGCGGGGCCACCGGTGGCCGTACCCGCGAAGGGTCCTTCTCTGACCCTCAGCAGCCCGAAGGCGGACGCCTCGGTGGCCGATCGCACCGAGATCGTCGCCGACGTCGTCGGCGACCCGCTGTCCACGGTGACCTTCGCGGCCCAGGCCGGCAACGGTGAGTGGAAGCTGCTCGGCACCGCCGACCGCGCGCCGTATCGCATCTACCACGACCTGACCGGGCTGGCGGGGAAGACGCCCGTGCGGTACAAGGCAGTGGTGCGTGACAGCAAGGGGCGGCTCGCCTCCGCGACCACGAACATCACCGTCGGCACCCCCGTGGCCGAGTCCACCGCCGGCTACGCCGTCGTGCACTACCAGCGGCCCGCGGGCAGCTACGACGAGCAGAACCTGTACGTGTGGGGTGACATCGACCCGTCGATGGCCACCACGTGGCCCGACGGCCAGCCGTTCACCGGCGAGGACTCCTACGGCCGCTTCGCCTACGTGAAGCTCAAGCCGGGCGCCAAGAGCGTCGGATTCATCGTCGTCGACGACAACGGCAACAAGGACACCGACGCCGACCGCACCATCAACATCGGCGCCAACCCGGAGATCTGGATCAAGCAGGGCGACGCCACGGTCTACCCGACCCGGCAGGCGGCCACCGGCCAGCCCGACCCGGCGCAGGACCCGAACAAGGCGATAATCCACTGGAAGCGCGCCGACGGGAACTACGACGGCTGGGGCCTGCACGTCTGGTCCGGCGCGGCCAGCCCGACCGACTGGTCGAGCCCGCTGCTCCCGGTCCGGACCGACAGTTACGGCGCGGTGTTCGAGGTGCCCCTCGCGGCCGGTGCGCCGTCGCTGAGCTACATCATCCACCGGGGTGACGAGAAGGACCTGCCGACCGATCAGTCCCTCGACTTCGCCAAGGCGGGCCGCGAGGTCTGGCTGCTCGCCGGGCAGGAGACCCGCCTGCTGCCGCTGGTCAAGACCAGCGCCGGTGGGGGCGTGGCGGACGTGACCAAGTCGGCCGCCGTCTGGCTGGACCGGGGCACGATCGCCTGGAAGACCGGCACGGGCACCACGCTCGAGCCGGTCGGTGCGGGCACCGACGGCAAGGTCTACGACCTGGTGTACTCGCCCACCGGCGGGATCGGTGTCGCGGACGGTGAGCTGACCGGGACGTTCAAGTCGGTGTCTCTCACTGCTCGGCGCAACGGCCTCACCGAGGCACAGCGTGAGAAGTTCCCGCACCTCTGGCAGTACGGCGCCTTCGCGCTTCGGTCCGGCAATGTCTCGGACATTCTGCGCGGCCAGGTCGTCGTCACCGAGCGCGACGCCACCGGCAAGCTGCTCTCGGCCACCGGTGTGCAGCTCTCCGGGGTCCTCGACCACGTCTACGGCTCCGCCGTGAACTCGACGCTCGGCCCGGTCGTCAACGGTCGTAAGGCGAGCGTCGCCGTCTGGGCGCCGACCGCCCGCAACGTCGAGCTCGAGGTCTACGACACCGCCGACCAGGTCTCCCCGGCGCTCGTCGAACTGTCCCGGGACGACCGCACCGGCGTCTGGTCCGGTCGCGGTGACTGGGCCGGCAAGTTCTACAAGTTCCGGGTGACCGCATGGCAGCCGGCCACGCAGAAGATCGTCACGGCGTCCGTGACCGACCCGTACTCGCTGGCCCTGACCGCCGACTCGACCCGCAGCCAGTTCGTCAGCCTGTCCGACCCGGCCCTCACGCCGGCCGGCTGGTCCTCCCTCAAGAAGCCGGCCGCGGTCGCTCCCGCGAGGATCCAGATCTCGGAGCTTTCGGTACGGGACTTCTCGATCGCGGACTCGACGGTGCCGGCCTCTTCTCGTGGGACCTTCTCCGCGTTCACCTCGCCGCAGACGACCGGGATGAAGCACCTCACCTCGTTGGCGAAATCGGGTGTGACCCACCTGCACCTGCTCCCGGCGTTCGACTTCGCCACCATCCCGGAGAAGCGCGCCGACCAGCAGCAGCCCGCCTGTGACCTGGCGTCGCTGCCGCCCGACTCGGAGGAGCAGCAGGCCTGCATCGAGAAGGTCGCCGCGACCGACGGCTACAACTGGGGCTACGACCCGCTGCACTACACGGTTCCGGAGGGTGGCTACGCGGTCGACCCGTCCGCCCGTACCCGCGAATTCCGATCGATGGTCTCCGGCGTCAACCAGGCCGGCCTCCGCGTGGTGATGGACGTCGTCTACAACCACACCTCGGCCGCCGGTACCGACGCCAAGTCGGTGCTCGACCAGATCGTGCCCGGCTACTACCACCGCCTGCTGGAGGACGGCACGGTCGCCAACTCCACCTGCTGCTCCAACACCGCGCCGGAGAACGCGATGATGGGCAAGCTCGTGGTCGACTCGATCGTCACGTGGGCCAAGCAGTACAAGGTCGACGGCTTCCGCTTCGACCTGATGGGCCACCACCCCAAGGAGAACATTCTGGCGGTGCGCAAGGCCCTCGACCGGCTCACGGTCTCCCGCGACGGCGTCGACGGCAAGAACATCTATGTGTACGGCGAGGGCTGGAACTTCGGTGAGGTGGCGAACAACGCGCGCTTCATCCAGGCGTCCCAGACCGAGCTCGGCGGCACCGGGATCGGCACGTTCAACGACCGGCTCCGTGACGCGGTCCGCGGTGGCGGCCCGTTCGACGGCAACCCGCGCATCCAGGGCTTCGCGTCCGGCCTGGCCGGCGCACCCAACGGCGACGCGGTCAACGGAACGGCCGCCGAACAGAAGGCGCGGCTGCTGCACTACCAGGACCTGATCAAGGTCGGTCTGACCGGCAACCTGGCCGGGTACACGTTCACGGACTCGTCCGGCAACGTGGTCACCGGCTCGCAGGTCGACTACAACGGCGCGCCGGCCGGGTACACGAACGACCCCGGTGAGTCGATCACCTACGTGGACGCCCACGACAACGAGATCCTCTACGACTCGATGGCGTTCAAGCTCCCGCAGGCGACAACGGCCACCGACCGGGCCCGCGCGCAGTCGGTGGCACTGGCCACCACGGTCCTCGGCCAGGGCGCAGGCTTCGTCACCACCGGCAGCGAGCTGCTCCGCTCGAAGTCGCTGGACCGGAACTCGTACAACTCGGGTGACTGGTTCAACCAGATCATCTGGGACTGCTCGCAGGGCAACGGTTTCGGTCGCGGCCTGCCGCCCAGGGCGGACAACGAGAGCAAGTACGCGTACGCCAAGCCGCTGCTCGCCGACCCTGCGCTCGTCCCCGACTGCGCCGCGATCAACCTGACGAACAGCACCTACCAGGAGCTGCTGAAGATCCGGAAGTCCACGCCGGCCTTCGGTCTGGCCACCGGCAGGCAGGTCCAGCAGCGGGTCGCGTTCCCGCTGTCCGGCACCGGCGAGACCCCGGGCGTCATCACCATGACCATCGACGCCCGAGGCATCGACAACCGCTGGAAGTCGATCACGGTCGTCTTCAACGCCGGCACGACCACCGCCACCCAGACGGTGCCCGCGCTCGCAGGCAAGAAGGTCACCCTCCACCCGGTCCAGCAGTCCTCCGCCGACCCGGCGACACGCTCCGCGTCGTTCACCGCGTCGACCGGCACGCTGACGGTCCCCGCACGAACCGTCTCGGTCTTCGTGCAGAGCTGAGCCACCGGGTCCGGCGCGCGGGCCCCTTCCACCTCCGCGCGCCGGCCCGGTCCCAGCCCCTCTTCACGGCCACCGCTCATCCACCAGCCTGAGGTGGGCGGTGGCCGTCTCCACCCCCCAACGTGCCTCGCTCACCGCCCGCCGGCTTCGCGTCTGCCGGCTTTGCGCCTGCCAGCTTCGCGTCTGCCGGCTTGGCGTCTGCCGGCTTCGCGTCTGCCGGCCTCGCGCCCGCCGGCCTCGCGCCTGCCGACCGCGCGCGGCCCACCGGCCACCGCCTCACCACGGCGGCGATGTTGTCGGGTTCCGGTCGAAATAGCGGCGCAACCTCACAAGATCCGTCACCGTCCCACTGCCGTCACCGTCCCCCTGCCGTCACCGTCCCCCTGCCGTCACCGTCCCCCTGCCGTCACCGTCCCACTGCCGTCACCGTCCCACTGCCGTCACCGTCCCACTGCCGTCACCGTCCCACTGCCGTCACCGTCCCACTGCCGTCACCCTTACTGCCGCCGCCGCCACACTGCCGTCACCGCTGTGGCGTCGTGCGCTGCGCGACTTCCTCGGCGATCTTGGGGCGTTGCGGTTGACGGGGCGGCGCAACCTCACAACATCGTCGGGCGGCACGCCTGCCGCCGCCTTCAGCGGGCAGATCTTGTCCGGTTCGGGCTGCTGCTACGGCGTAACCCTGCAAGATCGTCTAGGGGGTGACTGCTGCGTGCGGCCGCTCCACGGTGAGGTCACGGTCTCGGTGGGATGGCCAGTGCCTCGCGGAGCTGGGCCACCACGGTTGCCGGGTCGGTTCGGAGCAGCCAGGCCGGGAAGCGCAGGATCCGGTCGCCGCGTGTCCAGACCGCGTTCTGCCGGAGCATGTCGTCGGCCCAGTGCTCGACCTCCATGTGATGTGCGCCGTCCACCTCGACGTGCAGGCGCTCGTCCGCCCAGTAGGCGTCGAGAAATCGCCGCCGGCCATGAACGTCGAGCCGGTGCGCCTGGAGCCGCGGCAACGGAAGTCCGGATCGGCGGCACAGCGCTATGAGATCGATTTCGGACAGCGCTTCAGCGCCTCCGCAGGCGTCCGCGATAGTGGCGTTGATCAGCTTGTGCCGCCGTATCCGTGGCAGTACGGCAATGGCCTGCCACAGCTCCTCGGGCGTCACTCGCTTCTGCTGGCATGCCCCGAGGATGACGCCAGCGGCGGCGCGATCGCTGCCGGACCAGGCCGCCGCGTCGATGACCGCGCGCGCCACCGTGGTTCGCGGCGGGAGACCGTGCTGCAGATGCTCGTCGGGCAGAACGGTTGTACGGCGTACCCGAACCGGGCACATGTCGTCGGGCAAGCGGGACAGCCGGCCGGTCGGAGATCGGGCAGCGGGCACGAGAACATCGATGACCTCGGTACGCATGCCGCGCACCCCGCCAGCGGCGGCGGCCGCCGCACCGGCCAGCCGGGCGCCGTCGCCGGCCGCGAGGACGGCGACCCACAGTTGCTGTTCCGGCCAGAGGTGGCCGTTTTCGGTCAAGATCACGCCGCGGCAGACGGCACGCCATCGGCCTTGGGACAGGTTGGTGCGAACCGCGGCGCGCCCCAGGGCACTGATCGCCTGCCTACTCGTCAGGACTCCCGCCTGCTCGAAGACCAACCAGTCGAACTCACTCGCATCCCTTCCTGGAACCGCTAGCAGCACCCCGACACAGTGCCAGTTTCCGCCACCCGCTGCCGAGGCCCTGTGGACAACCTCTGGTGTCGCCAACGTCGTGTGCTTGTGGTCGCCATACCGGCGAAAGCCCACAAGATCTACAAGGACGCCGGCGCGGAGGCAGACGGTGGCGCGACGAGAGAGGAGTGGACGCGGCGGGGATGAAGAGCGGTGCGGCGCGGCGAAGAGGGAGGGCGTGGGATGGTGGAGCGGGGCGGCGCGGCAAAGGGAGAGGGGACGTGCGGGGTGGAGGGATAGCTCCGGTGGGGAAGGTGGCGCAGGAGCGGCGCGCCGAAAGGAGAGAAGGCGCGGAGAGGGTGGCGAGGGAAGAAGGACAGGCGTAGTTCAGAACGGACGGGGGAAGGTGGAGCAATGGGTGTTGAGTGGAATCTGCAGCTAAGGGAGCAGCTCGACTTTCACTGGCGCAGCCAGCTGCGGCCCGGGCTCGACGGACTGACCGACGACGAGTACTTCTGGGAACCCGCGCCAGGCGCCTGGAGCGTGCGACCACGCGGCACGAGCGCCGCGCCGATGGCCGCCGGGGCGGGTGACTTCACCATCGACTGGGAGTACCCCGAGCCGTCACCGCCACCGGTCACCACGATCGCCTGGCGGCTCGGTCACATCATCGTCGGTGTGCTCGGCGCGAGGGTGGCCTCGCACTTCGGCGGTCCCCCGGCCGATTACCTCAATTTCACCTATGCGGGTACGGCGGACGAGGCGCTCACCCAGCTGGACGACGCCCACGCGGCCTGGCTGGCCGGGGTGACGGCCCTGGGCGACGAGGGCTTGAACCGTCCGTGCGGCGAGGCTGAGGGCCAGTACGCCGCCGAGCCGCTGGCCACTCTGATCCTGCACATCAACCGTGAGGTCATCCACCACGGCGCCGAGATCCTCCTACTGCGTGATCTCTACCGGAGCCGCTAGCAGCGCCGTCCGCGCGTACAACTGGTCGGCTGCCTCCGGGCGCCCCAGGTAGTAGCCCTGCGCGAACTTGCAGCCCATCACGCTGAGCAGGGCCAGCTGGTCGGCGTCCTCCACGCCTTCGGCGACGACCCGCAGGCCGAGTGTGTGCCCGAGCTGCACGATCGCGCTGACCAGCTCCTGTTGGCGCCCGTTGCCGACCAGGCCGGTGATGAACGAGCGGTCGATCTTCAGCACGTCGACCGGGATGTCGCGCAGGTAGCCCAGCGACGAGTACCCGGTCCCGAAGTCGTCGATGGCGATCTTCACGCCCAGCTCGCGCAGTTCCTGGAGCCGGGCCGAGGTGACCGCGACGTCGCGCATCATCACGGTCTCGGTCAGTTCCAGCACCAGGCAGTGCGGGGACAGCCCGGTGGTGGCCAGGGCGTAGGCCACGTGGTCGGTCAGGTCGGGCAGGTCGAGGTGTGCCGCGGACAGGTTGACGCTGACCCAGGCGGGGGCGGTCTCCGGGTTCTCCCCCTGCCACTTGCGGACCGTCCGGCAGGCCTCCATGAGGATCCACCGGTCGATATCGATGATCATCCCGGTCTCCTCGGCGAGCGGGATGAACGAGCCGGGCATCTGCAGGCCGCGCTCCGGGTCCTGCCAGCGGACCAGTGCCTCGGCACCGGACATCCGGCCGTCGGGGATCGCGGCGACCGGTTGCAGGTGCAGCCGCAGTTCGCCGCGCTGCACCGCCTCGCGCAGCCGGGACTCCTGGTCGAGGCGGTTCAGCAGTTGCTCGTGCATGCGGTTCTCGAACGTCATGAACCGGTTCTTGCCCTGGTCCTTGGCCGCGTACATGGCCACGTCCGCGTTGCGGACCACCTCGTCGGCGTCGGTGTACCGGGCCGCGTCCGGGACGACGCCGACGCTGACGGTCACCACCGCCTCCCGGCCGTGCACCAGGAACGGCCGGGAGAGGGTGTCCAGGCAGGCGTGCGCCAGTTCGGTGACCACGTCGGGGCCGGCGTTCTCCAGCAGTACGGCGAACTCGTCACCGCCGAGCCGGGCGATCGTGTCCGGTGGGCGCAGCGCCGAGGTGAGACGTTCGGCGGCCGTACGCAGCAGAAGGTCTCCGGCGTTGTGTCCGAGACTGTCGTTGACCCGTTTGAAGCCGTCCAGGTCCAGGTAGAGCAGCGCGATCTGCTCGCCGTGGACACGTGCCCGGGTCAGGGCGTGCTCGAGCCGGTCGAGCAGCAGCTTGCGGTTGGGCAGCCCGGTGAGCCCGTCGTGCAGGGCCTGGTGCCGCAGGTCGCGTTCCAGGTCGCGCTGCCGGGTCACGTCGCGCAGCACGATCACCGCGCCGATCGGCCGGTTCTCCTTCTCGATGCTGCTGACCGTGTACTCGACGCGCACCGCCGTACCGTCCGGACGTTGCAGTCGTCCCTCCCGGGTACCGCTGGAGAGTTCGCCGCCCACCTCCGGGAGCAGGCCGGCGGCCTCGCGCTGCAGCAGGCCGGCCACGCCGAGGCCGGTGATCCGGCCGGCCGCCTCGTTGGCGAAGGCGATTCTTCCGGTGGTGTCGATGCCGCAGATGCCCTCGCCGGCGTTGGCCAGGATGCTGTCGGTGTACTCCTTGGCCAGGATCTCGCGGGCGGACCGTTCCAGCTGCTCGGCCATCGAGTTGAAGGCCCGGGCGAGCCGGCCGATCTCGTCGCGGCCGTCCGGCGGCACCCGGTGGGTGTAGTCGCCGGTCCGGATGACGCGGACCGCGGTGGTGAGCGAGGTGATCCGGCGGATCAGCGAACCGGACAGGCCGACGCCGAGGCCGAGCACGAGCAGGATCACCGTGAGGGCGGCGACCAGGGTGATGACCTGCGCCTGGCGGGTGGCGGCCATCATCTGCTCGTAGAGTGGGGTGTACTCGAGGATGACCGCGCCGATCCGGGCGCCGGCGTGATCGTCCATCGCCACGACGACCTGTTTGATGCCCTGCGGGTAGTCGTCGCTGGTCTCGACGAACAGCCGCGCGCGGCCGTCGTTGATGGTCCGGCCGACCTCGTCGCCGAGGTCGTGGTCGAAGACGGCACCCACGTTCTCCCGGACCACGTCGCCGAGGATGTATTCGGTGCGGTCCACGACGACGGCGTCGCGGTGCTGGGTCTCGTGCAGGCGCTGGAGGTAGTTGTCCAGCGACACGGGGCTGACGTACAGCGGCTCGACCTGTTCGCCCTCGGTGTCGACCGGCAGCCCGAGCGACACGTCGAGGGCGATGCCCTGGGCCAGCCCGGTGGCTTCCCGGGCGGCGGCCCGCTCGGCGGATGCCGTGTTCGCGTGCCAGGCGATCAGGGCGGTTGCCGCGACCATCAGCGCCACCAGGAGATAACCCCCGAGAAGCTTCTGTCGTACGTTCATCCGCACCCCCTCCTCGACGCTGCCTCAATTCGGCAGGCCGTGTGCCGGAATGCGGTCGAATTGGGCGGCGATCTGCAACTCGACGTCGGTGTCGGTCATGGGGCGCGCGAAGTGGTATCCCTGGGCGAACCGGTATCCGGCCCGATGCAGCCGCTCGGCCTGCTCGGCCGTCTCGACGCCCTCGGCGACCGCCTGCATCCGCAGCCCCTCGGTGATCCCGATCAGGCTGTCCACGATCACCGCCTGCGGGCTGTCGAGCGTCACCCCGTCGACGAACGACTTGTCCACCTTCAGCCAGCTGACCGGGCAGTCCACCAGCAGGCTCAGCGACGACTGGCCGGTGCCGAAGTCGTCCAGCGCGATGGTCAGCCCGAGCGCGGCCAGGGCACGGACCGCGTCCAGCGCCACGCCGGTGCTGAGCACCGCCGTCTCGGTGACCTCGATGGTCAGGCGGGCCGGGTCGAGGCCGGCCGCCGACAGCAGCGCCGCGACCTCGGACGGGAAGCCGGGCTCGCCGAGCTGGCGGGCCGAGACGTTGACGCTGATCTTGGCGGGCGCGTCCGCACCGAGGCCCCGCTCCCAGCGGGAGGCCTGGTGGACGGCCTGTTCGAGGACCCAGCGGCCCAGTTCGACGATGTAGCCGTTGCGCTCGGCCAGCGGGATGAACTCGGCGGGGGAGACCAGGCCGTGCTCGGGGTGCCGCCAGCGGACCAGGGCCTCGACCCCGGCGAGCCGCCCGTGCGGCAGCTCGACGATCGGCTGGTAGAGCAGGAACAGCTCGTCGCGGTTGATGGCCTGGCGCAGGTCGGCGGCGAGCTGGGCGTCGTGGTCGGCGATCTGGTCCATGATCGGGTCGAACCAGGTCCAGCGGCCGCCGCCGGCCGCCTTCGCGGCATACATCGCCACGTCGGCGCGCCGCAGCAGCTCGCCCGCGCTGTCGTCGGGCCGGCTCGCGGTGAGGCCGACGCTGACCCGCGGCGCCATCTCCCGGCCGCCGTCGACGACCGGAGCCTGTACGACGGTGAGCAGCTCGCTGAGCAGCAGGTCGGCCTCGGCCTCGGTGAGTCCGGGCAGCAGCAGGGTGAACTCGTCACCGCCGAGCCGGGCCACGGTGTCCTCCGGGCGGAGCCGGTCGCGCAGGCGGTGGCTGATCGTCTGGAGCAGCGCGTCACCGGTCGTGTGGCCGTACCGATCGTTGATGATCTTGAAATCGTCGAGGTCGAGCAGGGCCGCCACGAAGGGCTCACCGCCGTCCAGCCGTGCGGAGATCTCGTCGGCGTACGCCGACCGGTTGCCGATCCCGGTCAGCGCGTCGTGCGTGACCTGGTGGTCGAGCTGCTTCTGGTAGGCACGCAGCTGGGTGAGGCTGTCGTCGACGGTGTCGAGCAGCCGGGCGTTGTCATGCAGCGTGGTGAGCTGCCGCAGCACCACCAGCACGGTGACCGCGGTGGCCGCCACCGCCATCAGCATCTCCGCGCCTCCGCGCGGCGTCTCGACCTTGAGCACCGCGGCGTAGAGCAACCCCACGGCGAGGTACGGCATCAGACTGAACCGCCGCGACGCCGGCCGGGCGGCCTGTGGGGCGCCGGTGTGCCGCCGCTGCCGCCGGGCCGCTAGGAAGGCCGTGAACTGGGACATCGGCAGCGCGATGAGACAGGTGTTGAGGTATGGCCGGTCGGTGATGTGCGGAGCCAGCGCTCCGGTGGCCGCGGCCAGGCCGACCCCGGTGGAGAGGATGTGCAGGGCGCCCCGGTCCAGGCGTCCCGCGCCGGAGAAGGCCACCTTGACGAAGGTGATCAGCGAGACCGCCGAGATGACGGTGATCAGCACGAGCGCACGCGGGGTGACGTGCGGTGACGTCGCGAAGTCGACCCGGGCCAGCGCGAAGTGCCAGATCAGCACACCGGCGGTGATCATGATGACGCCGGCGTCCAGGCCGAACCGCAGCCAGTCGCTGCCGCTGCGCTGCCAGGTGGGCAGCCGGAGCAGTCCCCAGAGAACCAGGGCCACCGCGACCAGGAAGATCGATTGGGTACGCAGTCCGAGCGCCTGGTTGAGGACCGGTCCGCCGACGGCGTCGTGCATGCCGCTGAACGCGGCCGGGATGAGAATGCCGCAGGCCGCGCCGAGGCTGCCCCAGAAGATCCGGCTGGGTTTGTCGAGCGCCGTGCACCGGGCTGTCCGGACGCACTCGTAGGTCGCCAGAGCGCCGAGCACCGGCAGGGCGAGCCAGGCCACCAGCGGATTCTCCCAGCGGTGCCAGAGCCCGACGACGGACCAGCTCTGCACCAGGGTGAACAGAGCGAGGGCCGCCAGCAGGGGCGGATCGAGACGGCGCGGCACGTGCATGGTCTGAACAATCGGGTCCGCGGAGTGCCGATGTAGGAAATCCGCCGGGTCCCCTCAGTGACACCGTCGCCCGGCCGATCTGGACCGGTCGAACGGTGGCCGTCCGGCCGCCCGCATCCGGAGGTGTCCACCCGGTGGATCCGCTGCTGCTGCTCCTGCGCGAGGAGATGTCCCGCAAGCTCTCCGAGGCGGCCGGCACCATGGCCGCGACCATGGAGGTGCTCTCCGCCACCCGGCAGGTCGCCGGTGACGTCTGTGGCACCGAGTCGCTGCGGGTGGCGATCGAGGAGCTCGGCGTCACTCACGACCGGCTGCTGGGTCAGGCCCGCGCCCTGAACGCGTGCACCCCGCGGCCCGTCGGGGGATAGTCGCGGCCCGTTGCTGGGTAAGGCCGCATGTGTGGAGGAACTGCACTGGCTCGCGGTGGTCCGGCACGGCCTGAGCACCGGCAATGTGACCGCCCAGGAGGCCGAGGAATCCGGCGCGGAGTCGATCGACATCCCGGAACGGGACGCCGACGTGCCGCTGGCCCCGCTCGGCAGCGAGCAGGCCGAGGCGGTGGGCCGCCTGCTGCGCGACGACCCGCCGGACCTCGCGGTGGTCTCGCCCTACCTGCGCACCCGGCAGACCGCTGAGCTCGCGCTGGCCGGCAGTGGTGTCCCGATGGTGGTCGACGAACGGCTCCGCGACCGTGAGCTGGGTGTCCTGGACCTGCTCACGGCCCGCGGCGTACGGGCGCGGCTGCCGGACGAGGCGCGCAGACGCGACCGTCTCGGCAAGTTCTACTACCGCCCGCCGGGTGGCGAGTCCTGGGCCGACGTGCTGCTGCGCCTGCGGGCCGTGCTGCGCGAGATCCGCCAGGACCACCCGCGCGGCCGGGTGGTCCTGTTCGCGCATGAGGCCACCGTGCTGATGGTCCGCTATCTCGCTGAGGGACTGAGCGAGGGCGAGCTGATGGAACTCGCCCACCGCACCACCGTCGCGAACTGCTCGATCAGCAGCTGGCGCGGCACCGCGGCGGGGCTCGAGCCGGAGCTGTTCAACTCGGTGGCCCACCTCAAGCAGGAGGACGTCCCGCACACGAGGCAGGAGGACGTCAATGCCGAACCGGTCTGAGGAGCGTGTCATCACGCCGGGGATGCTGCGGGACTGGCCGCTGCCCAGTCCGCAGGGTGACAAGACGTCGCGCGGGACGGTCCTGGTGGTCGGCGGTGCCCGCTGCACGCCGGGCGCGGTGCTGCTGGCGGGTGTCGCGGCGCTGCGGGCCGGTGCGGGACGCCTGCAGCTGGCCGTCGCCGAGGAGTCCGCGGTGCCGTTGAGCATCAGCGTCCCCGAGGCCAAGGTGGTCGGACTGACACCGGACGGCGGACCCTCCGACGAGATTCTGGAGATGGCCGCCGCGGCCGACGTGATCGCGCTCGGCCCCGGCCTCGACGACGTGGACCGGACCACCCGGCTCATGAAGGCGGTCCTCGACGCGGCCGGCCGGGACGCCGCCGTGGTGCTCGACGCGTACGCCCTCGGCGCCCTCAGCAAGGATTCCGGTCTGCTGCGTCAGTCCCGCGCGGTGCTCACCCCGAACCTGGTCGAGGCCGGCCACCTGCTCGGCCGGGAGCCCGGCGACGATCTGGCCGGGGCCGCCCACGAGCTGGCGACCAGGCACGACGCCGTGGTCTCGCTATACGGGCACATCGCCGAGCCCGGTGGGAGGGCATGGCGCGAGGAGAGCGGCGACGTCGGCCTGGGCACCTCGGGCAGCGGCGACGTCCGTGCGGGCATCGTCGCCGGCCTGCTGGCCCGCGGTGCCGAACCGGCGCAGGCCGCCTGCTGGGCGGCGTTCGCCCACGCGGTCAGCGGACAGCGGCTGGCGCCGAGGTTCGGCCGGGTCGGCTTCCTGGCCAGGGAACTCGTCGACGAGGTGGCACCCACGATCGCCTCGGTCTGACCGGAGCCCGTTCAAGCCGCGACCGCCACCCGGCTCTTGCCGGCCGTCTTCGCCGAGTACATCGCGGTGTCGGCGTCGTGCATCAGCGCGTCGGCGTCGGCGTGGTCCTCCCAGACCGCCACTCCGATGCTGCCGCGCGGGATCAGTTCCACACCCGACACCACGAGCGGCTCCTGGATCGAGGTGAGCAGCCGTTCGGCGACCAGCACAGCGTCCCTCGGCGAGTCCATCCCGTCGAGCAGGACCGCGAACTCGTCGCCGCCGAGCCGGGCCGCCGTGTCCGCGCCGCGGATGCCGTCGCGCAGCCGCTGTGCCACGGCCACCAGCAGCTGGTCGCCGGCCGCGTGGCCGTACGTGTCGTTGACCGCCTTGAACCCGTCCAGGTCGACCATCAGCAGCGCCACCGGGCTGCCCCGCCGGGCCCGGGCCACGGCCTGCTCCAGGTGATCGCGCAGCAGCAGCCGGTTCGCCAGTCCGGTCAGGTTGTCGTGGAACGCCTGGTGCCGCAGGTCGGCGGCGTGTTCGGCGTTGCGCAGGCCGAGGACGGTCTGCGCGGCCAGCGTCTCCAGTGAGGGCATCACCTCGGCCGGGATCGGCACGTCACCGCCGGCCATCAGGGTGCCGTAGAGCTGCTTGTCGCTGCGCAGGGTGAGCGTCACCCGTACCGAGGAGATGTCTCCTGCCAGCAACGCGGCCGGGACCGGACCGGCGACCGTGCTCACCGCCTCGCCCTCCGGGGTGTTGCGGGTGATCGCCGCCCAGCCGCCGGGAAGGCCGCCGAGCAGCTCCTCCGCGGCCTCGGCGGCGTGCCGGCCGATCGCGTCGGCGTCGGACGTGGTGACCAGGGTGGAGCCGAGCCGGGCGAAGACCCGTTCGCGGGCAGCCGCCTGCTCCTGCCGCCGGGTGCTCTCGGCGACGGCGGCCGTGAACAGCGCCAGCGGCGGCACGCCCGCGCTCTGCTGGAGGAAGACGCCGAGCTGACCGGGTTCGGTCAGGGCGATCGCGGCCGCCGAGGCGGCGAACAGCGACACCGTCATGAGCAGCGCGTGCCGCCACGTGCCGTAGAGGCCACGGAACGAGACCGCTGAGAACAGCAGTCCGAGAGTGATCAGCCAGTTGTGCGAGCCGTACCCGATCACGCCGAGCGCGAGGCCCTCGACCGGGGCGGCCCACACCGGGAAGGAGTTGCGCCGGTAGCCGCGCAGCCACCACCAGCCCAGACCGAGCGCGGCGGCCACGGCGGCCAGCTGCCACGGCAGCGGCGCGACATCGCCTTCCAGCGTGCGTGGCACGCTGGTGACCACGTTGAAGAGGATGAAGATCAGGAAGAGCCAGCGGATGCGAGCGCCGAGTTGCCGCGGTGGCGCGAGGCGGAGCCAGATCGGAGCCCATGTCATGACCGCATGATCGGTAGCGAACACGGTCACTTGAACCGTCAGCCGTCGAAAGATGCCCAGTCCAGACCGATCTTGCGCAGCCGGCGCAGCGACGAGCGGTCGCGGGTGGCGACGTACACCTCGAACCAGTCGGCGTCGTCCTCACCGACCAGCGCCACGGTGTCCGGCCCGGCGTAGAGCCGTGACCGTGCACACGGCCAGCGCAGCGGCCGCAGCGGCACCCGCTGCAGCGGCGCGACGATCCGCCGGGCCTGCGCCCGGTCGGCGAAGGCCATCCCGCCCGGTGCGAGACCTTCCGGCGGCCGGTCCATCGCCACCCGGGTCAGGGTCAGCAGCAGCAGGTACGCCGAGAGCCGTTCCCGCTCCCGCAGCGGCTGGTCGCTGAGCCCGTGGTAGTAGACCGGCGGGTCGTCGGCGCCCCGTTCGATCAGCAGCTCGAAGGTCCCGTCGCCGCCCTCGCCGATGACCAGCGTCCCGTCCGGGCCGCCGGGCCGGGGTTCGGGGTGCAGGCGCAGCGAGCCGTCGTAGAGCGCGGCCCGCCCGGCGGCCGCCCGGTGGAAGGCGCGCAACGGCTCCGGCTGCCCGTCGCCCGGCGCCGGAGGCTCCTGCGCCGGGATGTCCGCGTACCAGTCGCCGACGAACCGTTCCAGGGCCGCGGCCGGGTCGTCCGGCAGCAGGTCGATCCAGGCGGCGCCGGGTTGCCCGACCGGGCCGGCCAGGTTCAGCAGATGCTCGGGCAGCGGGGTGTCCAGGCGTAGGTCGAGCCGTTTCAGCAGGCCCCGGCGGCGGGCGGCCTCGGTGACGCGGGCAGTGCCGAGCACCAGGCAGCCGTCCGGCATCCGGGCGAACGTGTGCAGCGGGGGACCGTCACCACCGGTCAGCCGTCCCTCGACCAGCCGCGGGAACGGGCCGTCGACGCGGACGTCCTCGGCGGTCCGCAGACCGGTGACGATCACCACGGTGGCGTCCGGTCCGGCCGCGAACACGGCGTCGGCCGTCTCGTGGACCCTGGCGCCGGGACCGGCCACGGTCAGCGCCGCGTCCTCGGCGACGACGGACCAGAGGCGGATCTCCACCGGCCCACCGTAGATGCCGGTCGCCAGCACTCCGGCGGGAACACGGCTCGTGCGCCCGGGTGGCCTCCCCCTCGGCGGTCACCCGGGCGCGCGAGCTTCCGACGGTATCCGGTGACCGCGTCTCCTGCCCGTATCCGGACCCGCCCTTTACCGGACCCGAACACGGCCGGGTGACGATGCGACTCATGTCCAGGCTTCCGCGGTTCCTGCTCGTGCTGCTCCTCCTGTCCCCCGCCGGATGCACCGGCCCGGATGGCACGATCCCGCCCGGCAGCACCGCGCACGACCTGGGTGAACGGACCTTCCGTACCTACCGGCCGGCGTCGCTGCCGGCCGGGCGGGTTCCGCTCGTGGTGGTCCTGCACGGCGGCGCCGGCACGGGAGCGCAGGCCGAGCGGGCGTACGGCTGGAACGCCACCGCCGACCGCGGGGGATTCGTGGTCGCCTACCCCGACGGCGTACGCCGCTCGTGGAACGCCGGCCCCGGCTGCTGCGGCCCCGCTGCCCGCGACGGCGTCGACGACGTCCGGTTCATCGAGGACGTGGTGGCGGCCGTCTCGCGGGGCGCGCCCGTCGACCCGGCGCGGGTGTCGGTCACCGGGATGTCCAACGGCGCGATGATGGCCTACCGCCTCGCCTGCGACAGCACCGTGTTCACCGCGATCGCCCCGGTCGCCGGCACGCTGATCGGCGACTGCCCGCACCCGGCGCCGGTCTCGGTGCTTCACGTGCACGGCACCGCCGACGAGAGCGTCCCGTGGGCGGGCGGCCCCGGCTCACGGAACAACGGCGGCACCGGCCGGATCCCGATCCGCATCGACGGCCCGCCCATCACCGGGGTGATCGCGTCCTGGCGTACCGCCGCCTCCTGTTCCTCCGCGACCGAAACCGTCGACGGGCCGGTGACCAGGTCGGTCGCCAACTGCCCGGACGGCCGGCTGGTGGAGCTGATCAGCATCGCGGGAGCCGGTCACGAGTGGCCGGCCACGACCCTGGACGCGACCGCCGCGATCTGGCGGTTCGTCAGCTCGCGGCAGCCCGTCTGAACGCCTCCAGCGTGCGCCGCACGTCATCGTCGCCGGTGCGCCAGTTGCAGACCGACAGCCGGATCGCCCGCCGCCCGCCGGCCACGGTCCCGCTCAGCCACGCCTCGCCGCTGTCGACCACGTGCCGCAGCACGCGGTCGGTGGTCGCGTCGTCGCCGAACCGGAACAGCACCTGGTTGATCACGACCTCGCCGATCACCTCGCAGCCGGGCACTGCGGCCAGTCCGTCCGCGAACGTCCGGGCGTGTGCGCAGCAGCGTTCCACCAGGTCGGCGACGCCCCGGCGGCCCAGGGACCGTAGTGCCGCATAGACCGGGAAGCCGCGGGCCCGCCGGGAGAAGCCGGGCGTCCAGTCGATGGCGTCGCGTGGCTGCCCGGCGCCGCCCTGGATCAGATAGTCGGCGGTGACGCTGATCGCGGCCCGGTGCGGTTCCGGGTGGGCGCAGAAGGCGACACCACTGTCGTACGGGACATTCAGCCACTTGTGAGCGTCGAACGCCCACGAGTCGGCCCGTTGCGCTCCGGCCGCCAGATGCCGCACTGCCGGGCTGGCCAGCACCCACAGCCCGAACGCTCCGTCCACGTGCAGCCACGCCCCGGCCGCCTCGGTCACGTCGGCGATCGCGGCCAGGTCGTCGAAGGCCCCGGTGTTGACCTCGCCGGCCTGGGCGCACACGATCGCGGGTCCGCCGGGCAGAACGGTCCGCAGCGCCGTAACGTCCATCCGGCCCTGCTCGTCGGCGGGCACCACGGTCAGCGTCGCGGTGCCGAACCCGAGCAGCCGCAGCGTCCGGTCGATGGTCGCGTGCCGCCGCGCGCCGACCACGATCCGCACCGGCGGCGCGCCGCACAGCCCGTCCTCCTCGACGTTCCACCCGGCCTGCCGCAGCACGTGGTGCCGGGCCGCGGCCAGGCAGGTCAGGTGGGCGGTCTGACAGCCGGGGACGAACGCGTACGAGCTACCGGCCGGCAGTCCGAACAGGTCGCGCAGCCACTCGCCGGCCACCTCCTCGGCGACCGACGCGGACGGCCCGCACGCGTACAGGCCGGGATTCTGGTCCCAGACGGTCGTGAGCCAGTCGGCGGCGACCGCGGCCGGCAGCCCGCCGCCGATGACGAACCCGAAGTAGCGCCCGGACGGGATGGCCACCATGCCCGGCTCGGCCGCCTCCACCAGTTCCTCGACCACGGTGAGCGGATCGACCGGACCGTCCGGCAGCGGCCCGCCGAGCCGTTCGCGCAGCTCGTCGAGGGTCACGGCCCAGCCGACCGGCCGCCGGTCGAGGGAACCGAGCCAGTCCGCCGCGATCCGCGCGGTCCGGGTCAGCACCTCGTCGAAGGCCCGGTCGCCGAACTCGTCGCTCATCGCTTCACGGTAAGCCCGGCCACACCTCTTCGTGGTCGGTGGCGCGGGCCGCGCACAGGAACGTGCCACCCACCGCGAAAGCACCCAGTACGGCCAGCGAGATCTGCGTCTCGTGGTCGAGCTGCCGTTCGTAGGTGGCCTCGTCGACCACCACCTCGCGGTCGTGGTCGACGAGCACGTAACGGTCGCCGGTGCGCTGCGGGCTGCCGTCCAGCGCGACGAACGCCAGCACCAGCGCCAGCCAGAACCCGGCGAACGTCAGCGCCGCCGCGATCGCCGCCCACACCGGCACGTGCGGCGGCACCCAGGACGCCAGGCTCCACAGCCGGCGTGGCTGCCGTGTCTGATAGCCGCGCCGGTTCGCGAGGATCCCGGCCGCGAACCCCGGAACGGTCAGCACCGCGGCGAACCCGACGGCGATCGGCGTGATCACCGGCCGTGCTCCGGCCGCCAGTGCCACGATCAGCCCGGCCGACCACAACACACCGGCCGCGCACACCCCACTCAGCCCCAACAGACCCCGACGCGTGATCATCACCGACGACGCTAGTGTCCCGGTTCGGCCGCCGGGGCCGTTTCGCACTACCGGGCGGCGCCACCCGGCCGCCGCCGCGCGGGGTGTGGTTCTCGGCGGAACGTCTGCGCGGCCCGGCCGGCCGTTCCTAGAGTGGGACGATGCTCAGCCGTGGTGTGCTCGCCTCCTTGCCCGCCGCGGCTCTGCTGCTCGGCCTGCCGGGTGTGCCGGCGGCCGCCGTGCCGGGCCCGCCGCCGCTGCTGCAGGGCTGGATCGTCACGCGCGGCACTCCGTACCGCTGCCTCACCGGCGGTCCGATCGGCACGATCCTGTCCACGACCGCATGCGTCAAGGGAGACAGGACGCAGCTCTTCTACCAGACCAGCGAGGGCCGCCTCACCCAGGGCGAGAACTGCCTGCAACCGCACAGCTCCGGCTCCAAGGTCCTGGTGAGGGCCTGCACCTACCGGTCGAATCAGAACTGGTGGATCACCACGACCTTCCAGGCCGGCACCCGCAACGGCCCGTGCCTGACCGAGCTCTCGGTCGACAGGTCGAACGTGGGAAAGGTCCGCCTCCGCGCCTGCACCGGCGCACCCGAGCAGGGCTGGCGCTCCCTGACCTCCTGGTGAGAGCCGAACGGGACCCCGATATCTATCGAGGATCGTTTATGGTTCCGGGATGGAGCCGGTGGGGGAGGACGGTTGTCGCTGGTGCGGTGACCGGCGCGACGAGACCGACTACGGACTCCGGATCTGGTCCGGCCGGGTCACCGACTCGTATCTCGCCCGCCGGTCGTTCGTCCGTGGTCACGCGATCGTGGTGTGGCGCGGCCGGCACATCAGCGAGCCGATCGACCTGAGCCCCGTCGAGTCCGATCTCTATCACCGCGAGGTTCTGACAGTGGCCCGGGCGATCCGTGACTGTTTCCGCCCGTCGCGGCTCAACTATCTGACGCTCGGCAACCGCGAACGGCACCTGCACACCCACGTGACCGCCCGATATCCGGACGACGCCGGCGCCGACGGGCCGTTGCCCGTGCACGCGCCGCCCCTGCTGGACGAACTCGCCTGGCGGGCCGATGCGGCGGCCCTGAAGATTCTGCTCACCTGACGCACACGGTCATCGCGGCGTGTACTCTGGAAGTTCGCGCGTCTTTGGCTACGTGCGACAGAAAGAACCACTATCAGAATACGGCTGGGAGGCACGGGTGTCAAGTCTGTCAAGCATTTCCGTGGCGGATTCTCCGGAGGCACGGGCGATCGCCGAGGAACAGGAACACGTCACGATGCTCTACACCCGGCTGGACGAGCTGCGCGACCGGGTCCGCGGCCAGCTGACCGGCCAGTGGAGCCAGGGCGGCGGCACACCGCAGGCACGGCTCCAGCGCGACGTCGCGGCCCACGGCTACGCCGAACGCCTGGCCCGTTACGAGGCGGTCGAGTCGGGGCTGTGCTTCGGCCGCCTCGACCCGCGCGACGGCGGCCCGCTGCGCATCGGCCGGATCGGCATCCACGACACCGACGAGCCGCTGCTGGTCGACTGGCGGGCGCCGGCGGCGCGGCCGTTCTACGTGGCTACGGCCGTCACCCCGTACGGCATCGTCCGCCGCCGCCACATCCGCACGCGTGGGCGTACCGTCGTCGGCCTTGATGATGAGGTCTTCGACGCGACCGCCGGGAATGGACCACTGGTCGGTGAGGCCGCGCTGATCGCCGCCCTGGACGCGCACCGCACCGGCCGGATGCGCGACATCGTCGAGACGATCCAGGCCGAGCAGGACCGGGTGATCCGCTCGGCGGCCGGTGGCGTGCTCGTTGTGCAGGGCGGGCCGGGCACCGGGAAGACGGCGGTGGCCCTGCATCGGGCGGCCTACCTGCTCTACACGCACCGGGAGCAGCTGAGCGCCCGCGGCGTGCTGATCGTCGGCCCCAACCCGATGTTCCTGCGCTACATCTCGCAGGTGCTGCCGTCGCTCGCCGAGACGGGCGTGCTGCTGGCGACCCCCGCCGACCTGTTCCCGGGCGTGGTGGCGACACGGCGGGAGACGGCCGCCACCGCCGAGGTGAAGGGCCGTTCCGACATGGTGGACTTCCTGATCGAGGGCGTACGGGCCAGGCAGCGCGTGCCGGAGACACCGGTCGAGATCGTGGTGGACCGGCACGTGCTGCGGCTGGACCGCTACGACTGCGAGACGCCGCGCCGCCGGGCCCGGGAGTCCGGCCGCCTGCACAATCTGGCCCGGCCGATCTTCGTGGCCGGGGTGCTCGACGTGCTGGCCGAACAGGTGGCCGAGCGGATCGGCGCGGACCCGTTCTGGAACGACCCGCTCGGCGAGGACGACGCCCCGGGTACGCCGAACGTGCTCGACGAGGCCGACGTGGCCGACATCCGCGGCGATCTGGCCGGGGATCCCGGGGTGCGGGCGGTGCTCGACGAGCTGTGGCCGGTGCTCACCCCGGAACGGTTCCTCGACGACCTGTTCGCGACCACGGATCGTGACGAGTTGCGCCGTGAGCCGGGCGGCGGCTGGTCGGCGGCCGACGTCCCGCTGCTCGACGAGGCGGTCGAACTGCTCGGCGAGGACGACTCGGCGGCACGCGCCCGGCAGGCCCGTGACCTGCGTCGACGGCTCGACTACGCGCAGGGCGTGCTGGACATCTCGGCCGGCTCGAAGTCGTACGAGGCGGAGGACGACTTCGAGGCCGAGATCCCGAACGTGGCCGACGTGATCGAGGCCGGCGTGCTCGCCGAGCGCTACGCCGACCGGGATGTGCGGACGGCCGCCGAACGCGCGGCGGTGGACCGGAGGTGGGCGTTCGGGCACGTCATCGTGGACGAGGCGCAGGAACTGTCGCCGATGGCGTGGCGGATGCTGATGCGCCGGTGTCCCAGCCGGTCCATGACGATCGTCGGTGACCTGGCACAGACCGGTGCGGCGGGCGGCGCCGGCTCGTGGGGGGAGGTGCTTTCGCCGTACGTCTCCGACCGCTGGCGTCTCGCCGCGCTGTCCGTGAGTTACCGCACCCCCGCCGAGATCATGGCGTACGCCGGACGCCTGCTCGCCGACGCCGACCCGCCGATCGAGCTGCCCCGCCCGGTCCGCTCGTCCGGCGCCGAGCCGCGCGAGCTGACCGGCGACGCGGCCGCTCTCGCCGCGGTGGTGGCGGGTGAGCCGGGAGCCGGGAGTCTCGCGGTGATCGTGCCTGCCGGCCGGCGTGCCGAGGTCGCCGCCGCCCTGCCGCATCTCGGCTCCGACCTGGACGAACCGGCCGTGCTGCTGACCGTCACCGAGGCGAAGGGCCTGGAGTTCGACCACGTGGTCCTCGTCGATCCGGAACTGATCCGCGGGGAGTCGCCGCGCGGCGTGAACGACCTTTACGTCGCGCTGACCCGCGCCACCAGGAGCCTCACGGTCTTCCGCGTCACCGGCGGCGCCGGGTGTGACGGCGGTACGCGCTGACCGTCGGATCGCCGGTGATCCAGAACCGCCACGGCACGTCGTGTGCCGAGGTGACGCCGACGCGCGGCCCCGCCGAGACCGGGCCGGCCGGTCCGTCCGGAGGGGCCAGCGTGGCCGGTCCGCCGCCGAGCAGGGGAGTGTCGTTGGCGGCGCGGTCGAGGTCGAGGACCTGCATCAGCTTGGCCGGCCCGGCGGCCAGGTCGGTGTCACGGCGGGCCGCCGGCCGTCGCTTGCGGGCCAGGTCGTGGCCGTCGATCACCGCACCGGCCCGCAGCAGCACGGCGGCCGCCCGGCCCTGCTCGCCGCAGACGATGTTGGCGCAGAAGTGCATGCCGTAGATCTGGTAGACGTAGAGCCGCCCGGCGGGTCCGAACATCACCGCGTTACGGCCGGTCATACCCCGGTGCGCGTGACTGGCCGGGTCCTCGCCGAGCCCGCTGTAGGCCTCCACCTCGGACAGCCGGACGGTCACGCCGTTCGCGGTGAGCCGCCAGCCGAGCAGCAGCCGCGCCGCCTCGTCGACGGCGGTGGCGGGCAGTGTCATCCAGCCGGGGCTCACCGGGCCGCTCCCGGGCAGGAACCCTCGGGGTCGGTGGCGGCGAGGATCCGGCGGCCGATCTCCTGGAGCTGGCGCACCTGTGCCCTGGTGAGTGAGTCGAAGACCAGGGTGCGTACGTTCTCGACGTGCCCGGGAGCGCTGGCGACGATCTTGTCCCAGCCCTCGTCGGTGAGGGTGGCCAGGGTGTAGCGGCCGTCGGTGGGATCGGGGGAGCGGCGCACCCAGCCGCGCTTCTCGAGCCGTCCGACCGCCTGCGAGAGCCGGGCCAGGGAGCCCTCGGCCAGGACCGCCAGGGTACTCATCCGCAGTGTCCGGCCGGGATTCTCGGAGAGGCCGGCGAGGATGCCGTACTCGAAGTGGCTGAGGCCGGAGTCTCGCAGCAACTGCGCGTCGAGGGCCGTGGGCAGCCGCATGAACACGCCCATCAGGGTCATCCAGGCGGCACGCTCTTCGCTGGTCAGCCAGCGTGGCTCGGGTGTCTCCACGTCAGCATCCTAGCCGACGGTTTTACTTGCATGTTTAAGTCAATGGGCCTACGGTTCGCTCAACTGTTTAAGTGACCGAGCGAGTCGAGGAATCATGAACGTCGTCCTGTGGATCATCGCCGCCCTGCTCGCCGCCGCCTTCCTGGGCGCCGGCGCGATGAAGCTGATCCAGCCCAAGGAGAAGCTCGCCGCCTCCGGCCTGGCCTGGACCGAGGACTTCACCGCGGGCCAGATCAAGACCATCGGCGCGCTGGAGGTGCTCGGCGCGATCGGCCTGATCCTGCCCGCCGTCCTCGACGTGCTGCCGATCCTGGTCCCCGTCGCTGCGGCCGGCCTCGCGGTCACCATGATCGGCGCGGTGGTGGTGCACGTCCGCCGCGGTGAGGGTCCGGGCGCCGTTCCGGCCGCGGTACTGCTGGTGCTCTCGCTCGTCGTCGCCTGGGGACGCTTCGGGCCGTACGCCTTCTGATCACCCGGCGGAGTCGTGTGACATCGGTGCGAATTCGGGTTCACATCGATATAGTTCGTCGCCTTGGTAGCGCGGCGGGGAGCAGATCATGCGGGATGCGGAGGAGACACCGGGAGACTCGTCCGGTGCGGGGCTCGGTGCCCGGCTGGTCGCGCTCGGTGGCCTCGAACTGGGCCAGTTCGACCCGGCTCCGGCCGCTGCACCGGCCGGGCCGGATGCCGGGCGGGCGCGGGATCGTCGCCGTCGTGTGATCTCCGCCCTCGTCGCGGTGGCCGTGGTGGCCTGTTTCGGCACCGCGGCCTACCTCTTCGTCAGCGTCGGCGGCTCGACGCCCCCGGCGGTCTCGGCGCCGCCGCGCAAGCCGGCGCCGAGTTTCTCCGGTGCGGACGCGGCCGGTCCACGGCCCGCCGACCACGGCGTACGCGCCGAGGACGACCTGCACCTGGTGTGCGACGACCGGTTCTACCCGTCCGCCCCGAGGGCCCGCGGCGGCGTCCCGCACCCGGTGCTGATCAGCGAGCGGGCCGCGGGCACCGACTACCGGACGAGCCGCACCCTGAATCAGGCCGCCTACGCCGGATCGGCCACGCAGCGCCGGATGTGGGCGCCGGAGCCGGCGAAGGCGCAGCTCGTCGCCTGCCTCGACCTCACTGGATCGGGCCGGGCGATCCGCGACTGCAGGTCCGGTGCCGAGACGCGCAAGCTGGTCGAGGGAAGGTACCTGCTGACCGTCTACGAGGTCGCCACCCGCCGCAAGGTCGCCGAGCGCCCGCTGACCGGCACCGACCGGACCTGCCCGTTCGTGATTCTGAGCAGCGCGGGTGACACGCTGTACAGCGCGGTCGAGGATCAGCAGCTCTTCGAGCAGCTGCGCAAGCGGGTGGAGGGCTGACTCTCAGGAGGCCCAGCCGAGAAACCGTTCGTAGAGGTCGGCCGGCGGCCCGCCATGGCCGGCCGCGAGGTCGTCGATCGCCTCGAGCATGCACGAGCCCAGGAAGACCGAGAGTCCGTGCGGGAAGTTCTGGTACTGCTCGGCGAGCTCGACCTTGGCAGTGGCGCACGGCCACGGTTCGCCGCAGACCCGGCAGTCCCAGAGCGGTCGCACACCGACGTGTTCGGTCCGCGGTACCAGCATGCCACCCTCACCATGTGCGATTCGCCGACTACACAGTGGAGCCTTCCGTGCCTTAGGCTCGGTCTCAAGCCGGATTGGCGAGATTCCCAGAAAAGGATTCCCGCTGTCTCGTACGAGGCAATGGAATCGTCTCGTTCGATACAACCGGACAGCGTCGGCGACACCGGGGGACCGAGGAACATGAACGAGACGGGCTCGACAGTGCCGAGGCGGCAGGTCGGCCGCCTGCTGCGGCAGTTGCGCGAGCAGGCCGGCATATCGCTGATGGCCGCGGCCAACGAGCTGGAGTTCTCCCGCGCCCGGATGTACCGGATCGAGAACGGCGAGGTCCCGGTCCGCAAGCACGACGTGATCGCCATGTGCGGTGTCTACGAGGCGCCCGGTCACATGACCGAGGTGCTGATCGGGCTGGCCGCCGAGTCCAAGGCGAAGGGCTGGTGGCACGCCTACGGTGATGTGGTCCCGGCCTGGTTCGAGCTCTACGTCGGGATGGAGCAGGCCGCGTCCCGCCTGCGGTCCTTCGCGCCCAGCGTCATCCCCGGACTGCTGCAGACCAGGGAGTACGCCGAAGCGGTGTTCCGTGCCTGGCACGGCGACGACGACGCGGTCGGCAGCGCGGTGGCCGTACGCCTGGAGCGCCAGTCGCTGCTCAGCCGACGACTGCCCGAGGCGCCCCGGCTCGACGTGATCGTCGACGAGGGAGTGTTGCGCCGGGCCATCCCGGACACGCTCGGCATGCAGAAACAGCTGGCCTACCTGGTCAACGTGTCGACCCGGCACAACGTCGGGGTGCGCGTCATCCCGTTCGCCGCCGGTCCGCACCGGGCCGCCAGCTCCGGGCAGTTCACCATCCTCGAGTTCCCGGCCGTCGGCACCGCGTCACCCGAACCGGCCACCATCTACTGCGAGAACCTCACCGGCGCGCTGTACCTGGATAAGCTCGCGGAGGTGGAGACGTACGAGTCGATCTGGGGTGAACTCGAGGCGATCGCACTCGGCCGGTCCGATTCCGACGATCTCATCCGCACGATCATCGAGGAGAGCGATGGCTGACCTGACGGGTGCCGTCTGGCACAAGAGCACTCGCAGCGGCGGCAACGGGGGCGACTGCGTCGAGGTGGCCCGTAACCTTCCCGGCATCGTCGCGATCCGTGACACCAAGGACCCGGGCGGCGCCGCGCTGATCTTCGGCCACGCCGAGTGGAACGCCTTCCTGGCCGGTGTGCGGGACGGCGAGTTCGATCTCTAGGAGCCGGTGGGCCCGACCCGTAAGGTGACCCGGTGCTTGAGATGCTGAAAGCCTTCCTCCGCCGGATCTTCGGGACGCCCACCGCGCCGGCACCGAAACCGAGTGCGCCGTCCGTACCGAAGAAGGAAGTTGCCAAGCCGGCAGCGCCCAAGCCCACCGCGCCCCCGGTGAAGGCCGCGCCGCCGAGGAAAGCGGCGGTCAAGAGCGCCGTGCCCCGGCAAGGGCGGCAGCTCGCCTACGCGCCCAACCTGGACGGTGACGCCGACCCGGGTGAGATCGTCTGGACCTGGGTGCCCTACGAGGACGACCCGACGCAGGGCAAGGACCGGCCGGTCGTGGTGGTGGGGCGGGACGCCCGGACGCTGCTCGGCCTGATGCTCTCCAGCCAGAGCGACCGCGACGGCCAGCGGCACTGGCTGGCGCTCGGCCCCGGCGAATGGGACCGGGACGCGCGCCCGAGCTGGGTGCGCCTGGACCGGGTGATCGAGGTCGACGAGGACGGCATCCGGCGTGAGGGCGCGATTCTCGACCGCCCGCGGTTCGACCGGATCGCGGCGATCCTGCGCCGCAACTACGGCTGGCCGTGACGCCGGATAGCGTTGGGTCATGAATGACGTCATGACCGGTTTCGGTGGCAAGCAGGCGTGGCTGGCGGTCGCCTCGGCCGACCCCGGTGCGGTGCTCAAGGCGCTCGGCCTTCGCGACCTGGGGACCGTGCCGTGGCGGGACGGGCTGGACCTGGCCCATCTCACCGACGACCGGATCGCGGTCACCCCACCGCTGCCCGGAGCCCGCGGGATCTCCTGGGTCCTGGCGGTCGGCCGCGCCCTGCTGACGCCCGGCCCGGACGTGGTGGCGCTCTCCGCGGAGCTCGACGCCGAGGTGCAGTTCTTCGCCACCCACCGGGTCACCGAGCAGCACCGATGGCTGCGGGCCGGCTCCGGTGAGCTGCTGCGCGCGTTCGGGTATGTGGGTCAGACCGGTGAGGTGACGTCCTGGTTCGGTGAGCCGGACGCCGCCGAGCGGGACGCCGGGCTGCCCGGGGAGCTCGACGAGGAGACATCCGTGCTGGTCGCCGAGCGGGATGTGTTCCGGGTGGCCGGCGCCTGGAGCATCGATCCGACCACGTTGTCCGGGCGCGTGCCCGGCCCCCTGCGCCTCGGCGCGAGCGATTGACGGAGGCGAACATGCGCAAGTACGTGATCATGGGCGTGCAGGGCAGCGGCAAGGGCACCCAGGCCAAGATGCTGCGCGAGGACCTCGACCTGGTACACATCAGCGTCGGCGACATCTTCCGCTGGCACGTGCGCCAGCACACCAAGATCGGCGCCCAGGTCAAACGCATCATGGCGGCCGGCGACCTGGTCGGTGACGAGCTGGTCGAGGAGGTGGTGCGCCGCCGGATGGGCATCCACGACTGGAACTACGGCTTCATCATCGACGGGTTCCCGCGCAACGGGCGGCAGGCCGAGTTCTTCATGGAGAGCTACGACATCGACGCCGTCATCCACCTCGAGCTGCCTGACGACGAGGTGCGCCGGCGGGTGCTCAGCCGACGGCTCTGCCCGAACTGCGGCATGGACTACAACCTGATCGCCGACCGTCCCGAGCAGGAGGGCCGCTGTGACATCTGCGGTCACGAGCTGATCACCCGGGCCGACGACACGCCAGAGGCGCTGGAGGCGCGGCTCACCGATTACCACGAGAAGACCCGGCCGGTGCTGGAGCTGTTCCGGCGCAAGGAGGTCGTGCACGACGTGGACGGCCGGCCCCCGGTCGAGGACGTGCAGCAGGCCATCCGCAAGACCCTCGGCCTGCCCGCCTTCCGCGGCTAGGATCCGGCGGGTGACTCTCACCCCAGATGATCTGATCGGGTACGTCGAGCGCGATCTCGACGCTGACATCGCCCGCTGGTTCCCCTCCGCGGAGCCGGCCGAGGTTCCGGACACGACGCGTTCGATCGACCACCTGCTGGACCGTCTGCCACCGGCCGGGGCCGCCGCCCTGGCCGGTTTCGATCGGCGGGTGCGTGCCGGCCGGATCCCCGCGGCGTTCGACATCGCCGACTGGTCGTACGGCTTCGACTTCGCCGCGAACGGCTGCCGGGTCCTGGAATCCGACTACGAGACCGAGCTGACCGGCGACGACGTCTTCACGATCGCCGCCGACGGTGGTGGCAATCTGTGGACGGTGCTTGCGAACGGACAGGTCGCCGTCTGGTTCCACGAGGAGGAGGTTCTCGAGGGCGGTACCCGTTTCGATCATCTGGATGTGTTCCTGTGGTCGCTGGTCCGCTACTACGCGGTGCGCCGTGGCGTGCTGGCCCGTGCCGACGTGGAGTCCGGCTTCCGGTCCCTCGGTCAGGACGGCGCGCTCGCCGAGAACCTGGGGTTGCTCGCCGGGATGAAGTGACCCCCGGTCCCACTAATGGGGAAATCCGATCACGTCGGACAGGGCCTAACGTTATGCGGTGATTTCCGGTCCGTCGTTTTCCGCGCCCGTCACGGCCGCCGGGGCTGTTCTGTGGCGTGGCGCGGGAAACGCGCGGGAAGTCGCCGTTCTGCACATGCGGCACGGCGAGTGGTGTTTCCCGAAAGGACGTACGGCGCCCGGCGAGCACATCGCGGCGGCCGCGGTCCGGGCGGTCTCCGAACGGGCCGGGCTGTCGGTGCGGCTCGGGCCGTGGCTGGGCTGCACCGATTACGTGAAACTGGGCTGGCCGGAACACGTCGACTATTTCGCGGCCGAGGTCGAACCGGCCGCGACCTGCGCCTTCTCCCCCTCCGGTGATGTCGGCGATCTGCTCTGGCTGGCTCCGGAGCGGGCCGCCGACGCGTTGAGCCGCCCGGACGACGTGCGGATTCTCCGCGAACTGCAGACCCGGGCCCGGGTCAGCACGAGCAGCGTTCTCCTGATGCGGGACACGTCGTGTCCGGCCCGCTCGTTCCTTTCCGCGTACGGCGCCGGCGACCCCTGTTCGTGCGCCGATCCGGAGGGCGCGCTGCGGATCGCCGAGGAATCGTTCGCGGCCGGCCGCCCGGCTGTGCTCTGCGCGGGGCCGTCCGCCATTCAAGAACTGTCCCGCCGGCTCTCGCCGGTTCCGGTGGACACGACGATCCCCGAGGGCGGTCTGCTCGTGCTGCACGGCACCCCCGATCGGGTCCTGACCGTCGAGCGTCACCTGGCCTGATTTCCGAAACCAACACAACCGGACTCTCACTATTGAGACCGATTTGCCCATATAAGTCCTGCGGATTTAAGAGACCGAAATCTCTTCGACATATTGCGCTCGGGCAGAAGCGGGCGTAAACAAAGACAAAGCCAAAACGAACCAGGCGGGTGAGCAAGGATGTACGCGGAGGAACGCCAGCAGGAGATAGTGCGGCGGGCACGTGCCGAGGGCCGGGTCGACGTCGTGGCGCTGGCCGAGACCTTCGGGGTGACGGCCGAGACGATCCGACGCGACCTGACGGTGCTGGAGCGCTCCGGCGTTCTCCGCCGGGTGCACGGCGGCGCGATCCCGGTCGAGCGGCTCGGCTTCGAGCCGGCGCTGGCGACCCGCGACGCGGTGCTCATAAGCGAGAAGGAGCGGATCGCCAAGGCGGCGCTCGCCGAGGTGCCCGAGGACGGGGCGATCATCCTGGACGCCGGGACCACCACGGCCCGGCTCGCCCAGCTGCTGCCCGCCGACCGTGAGCTCACCGTGGTGGTGAACTCGCCGGTGATCGCCGCCGCGCTCGGGGTCAAGCCCAACCTGTCCGTGCTGCTGCTCGGTGGCCGGGTCCGCGGCAAGACGCTGGCCACCGTGGACGACTGGGCTCTGCGGCCGCTCGCCGACATGTACGTCGACGTCGCGTTCATGGGCACCAACGGATGCAGCGTCGAACGTGGAATGACGACCCCCGACCCGGCCGAGGCGGCGGTCAAGCGGGCGATGATCGCCGCGGCCCGCCGGGTGGTGCTGCTCGCCGATCACACCAAGATCGGCAACGATTACCTGGCCAAGTTCGGCGCCCTCACCGAGCTCGATCTGCTGATCACCGACAACGGTCTCGACCACGACCTCTCCGCCGAGGTCGAGGCGACCGGGGTCCGGGTGGTGAAGGCATGAGCGACCGGAGCGAGTTCCTGCCTTCACCCAGCTGCGCTCTCGACTCCCGAGAGGGGGAGAGGGCATGAGCGGCGTGATCCTGACGGTCACCCTCAACCCCAGCGTGGACCGGGCCCTCGAAGTCGACGCGCTGGTCCGCGGCGAGGTGCTGCGTGCCGCCGACTCCCACATCGACCCGGGCGGCAAGGGCGTCAACGTCTCCCGCGCGCTGCTCGCCAACGGGATCCGCTCCACGGCCGTGGTCCCGACCGGCGGCGCGGAGGGCGAACAGCTCGTCGACCTGCTCGAGGCCGAGGGCGTCGACCTGCTCTCCGTGCCGATCGCGGGCCGGACCCGTTCCAACATCACCCTGGCCGAACCGGACGGCACCGTAACGAAGATCAACGAGGTCGGCCCGGTTCTCTCCGACGCCGAGTTCGCCCAGGTCAGCAAGGCGGTCCTGGATGCCGCGGCCACCGCCGACTGGGTGGTCATCTGCGGCAGCCTGCCGCCCGGCCCGAGCATCGCGGCCTTCACCGAACTCTGCGAACGCCTGGTCGCCGCGGGCACCCGGCTCGCGGTGGACAGCAGCGGTCCGGCACTGCTGGCCGGCGTCTCGGCCGGTGCCGCCCTGGTCAAACCCAACCGTGAGGAACTCGCCGAGGCGGTCGGCGCGGAACCGGCCACGTTCGGCGACGTGGTCGCGGCCTGCCACCGGCTGCGGGCGGCCGGCGCCGGCACGGTCCTGGCCAGCCTCGGTGCGGACGGCGCGGTCCTGGTCGACGCGGACGGCGTGCTCGCCGGCGTCTCCCCGGTCAGCGTCCCGCGCAGCACGGTCGGCGCCGGCGACGCGCTGCTCGCCGGCTTCCTCGCGGCCGGGGCGCGCGGTGCCTCTGCCCTCACCGAAGGCCTGGCGTGGGGCGCGGCGGCCGTCTCGCTTCCGGGCAGCCGGATGCCGACCCCCTCAGACCTCGACCGTACGCACGTACGCGTCACCCCCGACCCCGACCCGTCCCGCCCTCTCCACTCCTAGAACCCCGGCCGGCTCGTCGTCAGCGCTGTCCGGACCCACCCCCACCGATAACTCTCCACACTGAAATGGAGATCCCTCATGGCCTCTTCGTACACACCCGAGGTCAGCGGATCCGGTTTCCGGGCCCGCGTCCAGAAGCTCGGCGGATACCTCGCCGGCATGGTGATGCCCAACATCGGGGCGATCATCGCCTGGGGTCTGATCACGGCCCTGTTCATCCCGGTCGGCTGGCTGCCGAACGAGAGCCTGGCCGAGCTCGTCGGCCCGATGATCACCTACCTCCTCCCGATCCTGATCGGCTACACCGGCGGCCGGATGGTCCACGGCCAGCGCGGCGCCGTCGTCGGCGCCACCGCCACGATGGGTGTCATCGTCGGTGCCGACGTACCGATGTTCCTCGGCGCGATGATCATCGCCCCGCTCACCGCGTACGTCCTGAAGCTGTTCGACAACGCCATCGAGGGCAAGATCCGCCCCGGCTTCGAGATGCTGGTCGACAACTTCTCCGCCGGCATCGTCGGCGCGGGCTTCGCGATCCTCGGCAAGCTCGGCATCGGCCCGGTCGTCAACACCCTCACCAACGCGGCCGGTGACGGCGTCGACTGGCTGCTCGACCACAGCCTCATGCCGCTGGTGTCGATCCTGGTCGAGCCGGCCAAGGTGCTGTTCCTGAACAACGCCATCAACCACGGCGTGTTCAGCCCGCTCGGTGTGCAGCAGGTGGCGGAGAGCGGCAAGTCGATCCTGTTCATGATCGAGTCGAACCCCGGCCCCGGCCTGGGCCTGCTCCTCGCGTACTTCTTCTTCGGCCCGAAGTCGCTGCGCCCGACCACCCCGGCCGCGATGATCATCCACTTCTTCGGCGGCATCCACGAGATCTACTTCCCGTACGTGCTGATGAAGCCGCGCCTGATCCTCGCCATGATGGCCGGTGGCATGGCCGGTGTCGCGACCTTCATGATCACCGGCGCGGGCACCGTCGCCTCCCCGGCGCCGGGCAGCATCTTCGCCTTCTTCGCCGTCACCGCGAAGGGCAGCCACGTCGGAATGATCCTCGGCGTCATCATCGCCGCGGCGGTCACCTTCGGAGTCGCGTCCCTGCTACTCGGATTCGGCAAGCTGAAGTCCGACCAGGAACCCGACGAGACGCCCGACGAGACGGCCGACGACCCGGAGTCCAGCCGCAAGGAAAACGCGTAACCACCGCAGGCGCGTAACCACCACAGGAGAGAAGTCATGGCAACCATCAACGGCAAGGACATCCGCAAACTCGTCGTCGCCTGTGACGCGGGGATGGGCAGCAGCGTGATGCTGGCCAGCACCCTGCGCAAGCAGCTCGGCAAGTCAGGGGTAGCGGTCGAGCACACCCCGGTGAACTCGATCCCGGCCGATGCCGACGTGGTGGTCTGCCACAGCGGCCTGGCCGCCCGCGCCCGCCTGGTCGCGCCGGACAAGCCGATCGTGCCGTTCCAGATCTTCCTCGGCGACCCGGCCGTGAACCGCGTGGTCAAGGCCATCCAGCAGGGGACCGATCTCAATGTCTGACCAGTTGCTCGATCCCCGGGCCATCCGGCTCGGGGAGACGGCCGGCAGCCGCGACGACGCGATCCGACGCTGCGGCGAGGTCCTGGTCGAGATCGGCGCCGCCGAGGAGGGCTACATCGACGCGATGCTGGCCCGGGAGCAGTCGATCTCCACCTATGTCGGCGAGGGGGTCGCCATCCCGCACGGCACCCTCGCCGGCAAGGACCTGGTCAAGCGCGACGCCCTCGCGGTGCTGCGCTTCCCGGAGACCGTCGACTGGGACGGCGAGCCGGTCACGCTCTGCGTGGCCATCGCCGCCAAGGGCGACGGGCACGTCGAACTTCTAGCCGCTCTCGCCGAGATCCTGCTCGACGAGGACCAGGCCCGCGAACTGCGTGAGGCCACCGAACCCGAGACCGTGACCCGGCTTCTCGGGAGCATCCAGGAGGAAGCGAAACAATGAAGGTCGTACGATTCCACGCCCCCGGCGACGTCCGGTTCGAGGACGCGCCCGAGCCCGAGGCCGGCCCCGGCGAGGTCAAGATCCGGGTGCGGAACTGCTCCACCTGTGGCACCGACGTCAAGATCTCGAAGTTCGGCCACCACCACATCCACCCGCCCCGGGTGATGGGCCACGAGATCGCCGGCGAGATCGTGCAGGTCGGAGACGGAGTCGACGGCTGGTCGACCGGTGACCGGGTGCAGGTCATCGCCGCGATCCCGTGCGGCGAGTGCGCCGAGTGCGAGCGCGGCCGGATGACGATCTGCCCGAACCAGGTCTCGATGGGCTACCACTTCGAGGGCGGCTTCGCCCAGTACATGGTGGTGCCCCGCGAGGTGCTCAAGGTCGACGGCCTGAACCGGATCCCGGACGGCGTCTCGTTCGCCGAGGCGTCGGTGGCCGAGCCGCTGGCCTGCGCCCTCAACGCGCAGAACCTGGCACGGGTGGGCGAGGGCGACGACGTGGTCGTCATCGGTTCCGGCCCGATCGGCTGCCTCCACGTGCGGCTGGCCCGGGCCCGCGGCGCCGCCCGCGTGTTCCTGGTCGAGCTCAGCCGTCAGCGTCTGGAGATGGCCGCCGACCTGGTCAAGCCGGACGCGGCGATCTGCGCCGGCGAGGTCGACCCGATCGAGGAGGTCCTCAGGCTCACCGACGGCCGCGGCGCCGACGTGATCATCACGGCGGCCGCCTCCGGCAAGGCGCAGGAGCAGGCCATCCAGATGGCCGCCCGGCAGGGCCGGATCAGCTTCTTCGGCGGTCTGCCCAAGGACAACCCGACCATCACCTGCGACTCGAACCTGGTCCACTACCGGGAGCTGATGATCGTCGGCGCCAACGGGTCCAGCCCGGCGCACAACGCCGAGGCCCTCAACCTGGTCGCCACCGGCGCGGTGCCGGTCGCCGACCTCATCACCCACCGCCTGCCGCTGGAGAGCGCGATCGACGCGTTCGGGATCGTCGCCCGCGGCGAGGCCATCAAGGTCACCATCGAGCCTTAAGGAGTTTCCATGCCTACGCGTACGGTGACCGTCGGTTCCAGCAGCGGCCTGCACGCCCGCCCCGCGAAGATCTTCGTGGAAGCGGCCGCGAAAGCCCCGGTCAAGGTCACGATCCGGTCCGGCGACCGCAAGCCGGTGCCCGCCAAGAGCATGCTGTCGGTGCTCGCCCTCGGGGCCAAACAGGGCACCGAGGTGATCCTGGAAGCCGAGGGTGACGGCGCCGACGAAGCCCTGGACAGCCTGGCCGAGCTGCTGGCGAAGGACCTGGACGCCGATGTCTGAGGTGCTCACCGGCATCGGGGTGTGCGCCGGGATCGCCGCCGGTCCGCTGTTGCGGATCGCGGCCGCCCCGGCACTCCCGGCCCCCGTCCCGGTCACCGACGCGGCCGCCGAATACACCAGGGCCGAGGCCGCGCTCGCCGAGGTGGTCGCCGAACTCGGCCGCCGTGCCGATCGTGCGACCGACGACACGGTCGCCGAGGTGCTGCGGGCCGAGGCGCTGATGGCCGGCGACGAGGAGTTGCGCGACGGCGTACGCGAGCTCATCGACGACGGCCACGACGCGCCGCACGCGATCGACGGCGCGTTCGCCACGTTCCGGGAGGCGTTCGCCGCCGCGGGCGGATATCTCGCCGAACGTGTCGCCGACCTGGACGACCTCCGGGACCGGGCGGTCGCCGTCCTGCTCGGCCTGCCGATGCCGGGAGTCCCCGCGCCCGGCCACCCCTACGTCCTCGCGGCCCGCGACCTGGCGCCGGCCGACACCGCCGACCTCGACCCGGAACAGGTGATCGGCCTGGTCACCGAGGTCGGTGGCCCGACCAGCCACACCGCCATCCTGGCCCGTGCGCTGGGCCTGCCGGCGGTGGTCGCCTGCTCCGGCGCCCTCGCCGTGCCGGACGGCACGATCGTGCTGCTCGACGGCTCCTCCGGGCAGGTCCGGGTGGGCGTCGACGAGGCCGAGGCCAGGGCCGCGGCGGATGCGGCGGCGCAGGTGGCAGCCGCGGCCTCCGGTTCGACCGGTCCGGGGCAGACCTCTGACGGGTACGGGGTGAAGCTCCTCGCCAACGTCGGTTCCGCGAAGAACGTGCCCGCCGCCGACGAGGCGCACGCCGAGGGTGTCGGCCTGTTCCGTACCGAGCTGCTCTTCCTCGACCGTGCCCAGGAGCCGGCCCTCGACGAGCAGATCGCCGCGTACCGGGACGTGTTCACCGCCATGGCCGGTCGGCGCGTCGTCATCCGTACCCTCGATGCCGGCGCCGACAAGCCGTTGCCGTTCCTGAACCAGGACGGTGAGCCCAATCCCGCCCTGGGTGTCCGCGGCCTGCGCGTGGCGCGGCAGCGCCCGGACGTGCTCACCACGCAGCTCGCCGCGATCGCTGCGGCCCGGTCGCAGACCGGCGCCGACGTCTGGGTGATGGCGCCGATGGTGTCCACCCTCGCCGAGGCGACGGATTTCGCGACGGCCGTGTACGACGCCGGGCTGCCGAAGGCCGGTGTGATGATCGAGGTGCCGGCCGCCGCGCTGCGCGCCGCCGACCTGCTGAAGGTCGTCGACTTCCTGAGCATCGGCACGAACGACCTGAGCCAGTACACCTTCGCCGCCGACCGGATGTGCGGCGACCTGGCCGACCTGCTCGACCCGTGGCAGCCGGCGTTGCTGCAGCTCATAGGCGTGTGCGGAGAGGCCGGCCGGGCGGTGGGCAAACCCGTCGGGGTGTGCGGTGAGGCGGCGTCCGATCCGCTGCTCGCCCCGGTGCTCGTCGGTCTCGGCGTGACGAGTCTGTCCATGTCGCCGCGTGCGATCGGTCCGGTCCGGGCGGCGCTGGCCGCGCGCACCGAGGCCGAGTGCCGTCGCCTGGCCGCGTCGGCGGTGGCCGCGCCGGACGCCGCGTCGGCCCGCAAGCTCGCCGTGTGACGAGAAGGGCCTCCCTGGCGGGGGAGGCCCTCGTCTACTCGGCCGACTTCCGTCTTCTCAGTTGAAGGGGAAGCCGGGCGGGAAGGACGGCGCCGGCATGTTCTCCACCTTGTGGATCAACTCGACGAGCACCCGTGGCGCGCCCGGGGTGTTCGAGTAGGTGACGACCTTCTTGTACTTGCCGGTGCGGTAGAGGACGGTCACCTCGTACCGGTAGCGGCCCGATCTGTCGTCCGGCAGGTAGTGCGGGCCCAGGCTCCGGAAGGCCGGGCTGGAGGCCAGCCGCAGCACCTCACCGGCCTCCCTGGCACCGCCGGACACCTGGAAGATCGACTGGTTGTACTTGCCGCGGGTCCGCTTCACGGAGACCTGGACGGCCTTGGGAGCGGCCTGATCCGGTGCCTCCTCCTGTGCGGTGGCCAGGATCGGCGCCGCCTGGACGGCGGTCGCCGCGACCTGGGTGCCGACCGGCTCGTTGGAGGCGTAGGCCGGTCCGGCCGGACCGGCGGTGCTCGCCGCGAGACCCAGCAGCAGGGTGACGCGGGAAATTGACTTCCTGCTCATGGTCATCCTGCTAGGGTATCGGGCATATGTCCGTTTATTCGGTCAAAACGCCATGGTCGGCTGCCCGCAGGTCGTAACCCCGCTTCTCCAGCTTCGTCTCCAGCACGTTGCAGACCTTCTCGACCACCGCCAGCCGCGCGTACGGCTTGTCGTCGCCCGCCACCACGTGCCAGCGTGCCTTCGGCCGGTCCGTCCGGTCGATCATCTCCTCGACCGCCGCCTCGTACGCCGGGCGCTTCTCCCGGTTCCGCCAGTCCTCGTCGGTCAGCTTCCATTGCCGCAACGGATCCGTACGCCGGCTCTCGAACCGCCTCAGCTGCTCGTCGTCCGACACGTGCATCCAGAACTTGATCAGGATCATGCCCTCGGCGGTCAGCGTCCGCTCGAACTCGGCGATCTCCTCGTACGCCCGCTTCCACTGCTCGCCGGTCGCGAAGCCCTCGACCCGTTCCACCAGCACCCGCCCGTACCAGGACCGGTCCAGCACCGCCATCCCGCCGAAGCCCGGCAGCACGTTCCAGAACCGCTGCAGGAAGTGGTGCCGCTTCTCGTCATAGGTCGGCGCGGCGAACTGTGCGACGCGTACATGCCGGGGGTCCAGGGGTGCCACCAGCCGTTTGATCGCACCGCCCTTGCCCGAGGCGTCCCAGCCCTCGAAGACGACGCACAGCGGCGGGCCGATCTTCTTGGGACCGATCTGACCGCCCACCAGCAACCGCAATCGCAACAGCCGTTCCTGTGCCGCGGCCAGCCGCGCCTCGGCCTTCTTCTTCGAGATCTCGTACGGGGGATTCGCGCTACCCAGGTGACCCATCCACCCAGGATCGCTCTATATGAGGCCGTGCGGGAGAATCCGAGACGTGACTCTCGTAGACGACCTGTTGTGGCGCGGACTGATCCAGGACTCGACCGACCCCGACGAGCTCCGCAAGAAGCTCGACGGCGGCTCGATCACGTTCTATGTCGGCTTCGACCCCACCGCCGCCTCACTGCACGTCGGTCACCTCATGCAGGTGTGCACCGCGCGCCGTCTCCAGCTCGCCGGACACCGCCCGCTGCTGCTCGTCGGCGGCGCCACCGGCCAGATCGGCGACCCGCGGGAGTCCAGTGAGCGCAGCCTCAACCCGCCCGAGGTGGTCGAGGGCTGGGTGCAGCGCATCCGTACCCAGCTCTCGCCGTTCGTCACCTACGACGGTGACAACGCCGCGACTCTGGTCAACAACCTCGACTGGACCGGCCCGATGTCGGTGGTCGACTTCCTCCGCGACGTCGGCAAGCACTTCCCGGTCAACAAGATGCTGGCCCGCGACGTGGTGCGCAACCGCCTCGAAAGTGGCATCAGCTTCACCGAGTTCAGCTACCAGCTGCTCCAGTCCAACGACTTCTACCAGCTGCACGTCCAGCACGGCTGCCAGCTGCAGTTCGGCGGCTCCGACCAGTGGGGCAACATCACCGCCGGCGTCGACTTCGTCCGCCGCCGCGGCGCCGGCCCGGTCAACGCCTTCGTCACCCCGCTGGTCCTCAAGGCCGACGGCACCAAGTTCGGCAAGACCGAGGGCGGCGCCGTCTGGCTCGACCCGAGCATGACCACGCCGTACTCCTTCTACCAGTTCTGGATCAACAGCGACGACCGCGACGTCAACCAGTACCTGCGCTACTTCAGCTTCAAGTCCCGCGAGGAGCTCGAGGAGCTGGAGAAGGCGACCGCGGAGCGGCCGCAGGCCCGGCTCGCGCAGCGGGCGCTCGCCGAGGAGCTGACGGCCCTGGTGCACGGTGAGGAGGAGGCCCGGCAGGCGGTCGCCGCGAGCCAGGCACTCTTCGGGCGGGGTTCGCTGGACGAGCTGTCCGCGGACACGTTGCGCGCCGCTTTGTCCGAGGCAGGCCTTCATCCGGTACGGGGTGAGCTCCCGGCCGTGGGTGTGCTGCTCAAGGAGTCGGGTCTCGTGGCGTCCGCGAACGAGGCTCGCCGGACGATCACCGAGGGCGGGGCGTACCTGAACAACGAACGGATCACCGACGGTGAGGCCGTGATTCCGCAGTCCGCACTCCTGCACGGCCGCTTCCTGGTTCTCCGCCGCGGCAAGCGCACCTTCGCCGGCGTCGAAGTCCTGCCCTGACCTGCGTTTTCCCGGCGCCGGCTCCCCTTCGTGGGAGTCGGCGCCTTAGCTTTTCCGGGTGTGACCGTCGTCGCCCCGACCCCGATTTGGAGTTGCCCGGGCGGACGAGTAGTGTTTACCGAGCCGCCAGGGAGACGGGCGAGCGAGCGGGACCGTTGATCGGGCCCGGCGCGGCCGTCCTGGAGGAACCCACAACCTTAGTAAGGCGATCAACTCGATCGCGTGCTGTGGTGTGTTTTCGTTTGTCGAATTCGGTTGCGAAACGCGGATTTGACACGGCGGAAACGGCGGGTAAAGTAGAGCGAGTGCCCCGGAGGGCGGGCCGCGGAAGCGGGTCGCAGAATGGTGTGCGGTTGTTCTTTGAGAACTCAACAGGGTGCTTGATAAGCCAGTGCCAATTATGGCAATACCCGGGCTTGTCTTCGGACAGGTCTAGGATTC
>NZ_PVMZ01000013.1 GCF_003001815.1 Actinoplanes italicus | reverse complement strand
AAGCGATGCAACGACTCGGCTACACCGCCCAGCTGCCGGTCCACCGGGCGATCGAACGCGACGAGGACACGATCGCCCACTGGCGCCGGTACCGGCACGTGCAGTTCGGCGGACCGCAGCCCTCCAGCGCAGACGACCACCGCCTGCATGGCGCGTGCCGGTTCCGAGATCGGGGAACGATGCAGACCCTCCGTCGTCGGCAGGCCCTCCGGAAGATCGCGGTGCTGCTGGTGTGGTGCCGATACCGGCCAGGTAGCCCGGCCCAAGCCATCGGCGGCCGGACGCTGGGGCAGCAACATGGAAGGAGCCCGCATGTTCGTCAACACACGTGCGCGCCTGCCGGGCCACTTCGACCGGTTCACGTTCCAGACGACGGCGGCTGACCGGCGGCCCGGCAGCGGCCGGGTTCAGCCGACCACCTTCGGAAACCTCGCCCGCCCCACACCGGCGCGCCCATACCTGAGCGCGTGGACCTATCCGCCGGACACGTCGTCGCCGAGACCGGCAGCGCGCAGCAGAGTGTCGTGAACACGGGCCAGCGCGGTGGCGGCGTCGGTGAGGTCGGCGGCCGCTTTCGGCTGGTCGGTAGGGCTGACCGCCACGGCGTGCAGCACGTTCTCGATCGTGGCGCGGGTCTGCAAGGTGGCAGCCAGCAGCTGGATGACGACGTCTTGATGGTCGACAGGGCTGGTCGGTGCTGATGGTCGGTGCATGACTGCCTGCATCCCCTCTGGCACGACTGCTCGGGTGACTTCACTGATCCGCACACCGCCCGGCGGGGCGGTGTGCGGATCAGTGGCGGAAGCTGCCGACCAGGTTGGTGAGGTCGCTGGCCAGGCGGGTCAGCTCGCCGGCGGCCTGCTGGGTGGCCTTGGCGCTGTCGGCTGCGGCGTTGGCGACCTCGGCCACCCCGGACACGGTGCGGGCGACGTCGGCGCTGCTGGTCGCGGCTTCCGCCACGGACCGGCTCATCTCGCCGGTGGTGGCGGTCTGTTCCTCCACTGCGGACGCGATGGTGGTGGTGTAGTCGCCGATCTGCCGGATCACGTCGGTGATCTCCCCGATCGCGGTGGCCGCGGTACTGCTGGAGTTCTGGATGTTGCCGATCCGGGCGGTGATCTCCTCAGTCGCCTTCGCGGTCTGCTGCGCCAGATCCTTGACCTCTCCGGCGACGACCGCGAAGCCTTTGCCGAGTTCCCCGGCGCGGGCGGCCTCGATGGTGGCGTTGAGGGCGAGCAGGTTGGTCTGCTCGGCGATGGTGGTGATCAGCCGGACCACGTCGCCGATCTCCACGCTGGCCGCGCCGAGTGCGGCGACCTGATTGGTGGTGCGCTCGGCAACCCCCATCCCGTTCAGTGACACCTCGGCGGCTTTACTGGCGTTGGAGGCGATCTCGGTGATCGAGGCGCTCATCTGTTCGGCGCCGGCGGCGATCGACTGCACCCCGGCGTTGACCTCTTCGCTCGACGACGTCGCCGTGGTCGCCCGCTGTGCCGCATCAGCGGCACCGGCCTGCAGCTGGGTGCTGACCGCGGACAGTTCCTCCGAAGCGCCGGCCAGCGTCACCGCTGACCCTCCGATGCTCGTAACCAGCTGCCTTAACGCCGTGACGGCGCTGTCCAGGGCTCGGCCCATCTGCCCGGGTTCGTCGCGGGAGGTCAAGCCGGTGGTGCGGGTCAGATCGTTGGCGGCCAGCGCGTCACAGACGGCCTTGACCTTGTTCAGCGACCGCACGATGGAACGGGCGACGAATACCCCCAGCCCAAGAGCGAGTAGCAACCCCACGACGAGGAGAAGGATCGACTGGATCCGGCTGGAGTCGTAGCTCGTCTGCGCCCCGGCGGCGCTACGGGCGGCGTCGGCGTCCTCGGCCGCGGTCAACGCGGCGATGTCTTTGTTCATCTTGACGATCAGCGGCACGATCTCTGTGTTGCGGGTCGCCTCCCAGCCGGTGATGTCGTTACGTTGCCCGGCGGGCAGCTGCTTGGTTCCACCACCTGCACGTAGGCCTGCCATAGCGACTCCAAGTCGGCGATCACCGCGGGGTCACCGCTGGGATTGGTGGCTTTGTAGGCGGCCAGCGCCGTGTTGAACGCTTGCTGGTCGGCGGCGAACGCGTCGGCGTACTTCTGGGTGTCGGCGGGTTTCTGTGAGATGAGTTGGAAGGCGGTGTCCAGCCGGGCCTGGACCACTGTCTTGTCCAGGACCCCGATCGCTTTGACGGAGGCGAGGTTGTTGCGATAGATCTGCTGCGCGGCGGCGCTGGCGTCCCCCAGCGCGGACAGCCCCAGCACGCCGACCACGAGCGCGACCAGCGCGGCGACCGTCACTGCCGCAAGAATTTTGACGTTCACGCTCAGGTCCGCGAACGATCGCCGCCTGGGAGCCACACGGGCCACGGGTACGGCACCAACAGAGGTGGTGTTCATCTGTTCCTCCTCGGCGCGTGACATAAGCTCCATCGATGCTCGGCCGGTCACTGCTACGGGCAGCCCCGCCAGCCGCTCTACTCCCGATCGGCAACCATTGGCACCCTCTGAGGCCACCGTCGGGCCCGACGGGGACACCCTCGTTACGTCGAGGACATCGACAAGTTGCAGGGTAGAGTCGCCTGTTTCCGAACGAGCCCGCGCTTTGGGGCCTAGCCTGATCGGGATCGCCCCTATCGCCGGGCATTCGTGTCCGGCGGGACAGAGGATCCCATGGCGCTGCTTCTGGTCACGTCACTGTTCACGGTGATCTTGTTATGGGTGTCGTGGCGGTATCTGCGCCGACGGGATCCGTTGCTGCGTGACGTGATGTGGATGTTCGCGTCGGTGGCGATGCTGTTCGTGCTGGGCCTGGCTCGTCTGGTGATGGGTGCGCCGCCGCGGCTGGTGGCGATCGTGGCGGTAGGGCTGCTGTTGGCCAAACCGTTGTTCACGTTGCGGTTGGTGAGCCGGTTGCGACCGTTACGGGCCCGGTGGTGGCCGGCGGTGGCGGTCTCGGTGTGGGCGCTGAGCGTAGTGCCGGTGCTGGTGTCATCGGCAGCGACACGGCCGGGCTCGCGACTGGTGGCCTGGCCTGCGGTGATCGTGTTCTTTGTGCTCGAGGCCATCGCGGGGTGTCTGCTGTGGGCGGAGGGCCGGCGGCACGGCGGCGCGGCGCGGGCCAGGCTGTGGTGCGCCGCAGCCGGTACCGGCGTGTTCGGCACCGCGTTGCTGGTCGCCATGACTGGCCATGCTGTGGAGGCCCGGGTGCTCGCCGTGATCTCTGGGGTGCTGTACCTGCTGGCGTTCGTGCCGCCCGCCCGGTTGTGCCGCAGGTGGGCGCAGGAGGCTGCGTATACGGTGACACGCCGGTTGCTGGCCGCGCCGGCCGACGAGCCGGCAGCGTGCACGTGGAAGCGTTACTGCACAGGCGCCACCGAAATCCTCGGGCCGGACGCGGTGGTGGTGCTGATGCCGGCCGGCGGCCAGACGGTCCGGGTGGCCGGCTGCGGCGACGAAACGCTCAACGACCTGGAATGCACACGCCAATTCCTTGATGAGGTCCTGGCTGTGCCGGGCCCTATCGACGCCCTGGCGGGCTGGACTCGTCCGCCGGCAGTGGCGGTCATGTTCGCGGAGGCCACCGGCACCCGGTATGTGACGGTGGCGGCGGTGCCGTGCGCGGGCGGACGCGGTGCGGTGCTGTTGCTGAACCGCTACCGCAGCCTGTTCGCCGAGGACGACGTCGCCGCGTTCACCGAACTGGCGGTGCAGGCCGCCGCGCTCGCCGGGCGGGCGCAGGCACTGGCCGAACGCGAGCGGCTGGCGGTGATCGTGGAGTCGTCGCACGACGCGATCATCGGCAAGACACTCGACGGGGTCATCACCAGCTGGAACGGCGGTGCCGAACGGCTCTACGGCTACCCCGCTGACGAGGTGGTCGGCCGGCACGCGTCCATGCTGTTCCCGCCGGGCCAGGAAGAGACCGAAGCCCGGTTCATGGCCAGCATCGCCCGTGGTGAGCGCATCGACCAGCAGCAGGTGAAACGCCGCCGCAAGGACGGCGCCGTGATCACCGTGTCACTGACCCTGTCACCGATCACCGACGACGACGGCCGGATCGCCGGTGTGGCGTCGGTATCGCGCGACATCAGCGAACGCCAGCGCGCCGAAGCCATGTTCGAAGGACTGCTGGAAGCCGCTCCCGACGCGATCATCGGCGTCACCGGCGACGGCCTCATCACCCTGATCAACGCCCAAGCGGAACGGCTGTTCGGCTACCAGCGCGAGGAACTGCTGGGCCAGTGCGTCGACATCCTGGTCCCCGAGCGGCTGCGGGGCAGGCACCCACACAAACGCGACGGCTACTTCGCCCATCCGCGAATCCGCCCGATGGGCGCCGGGGCCGCGCTGGCCGCGGTGCGTAAGGACGGCAGCGAGTTTCCTGCCGAGATCAGCCTGTCCTCGGTGACCACCGACCGGGGCATGATCGTGACCACGGCGATCCGTGACGTCACCGACCGGCTGATCGCCCAGACCGAACGCGAACGCCTCATCACTCAGGCCGAACGAGACGCCGCCGAACACCGCTTGCAGCACACCCGCCGCCTGGAGAGTCTGGGTCAGCTTGCCGGCGGTGTAGCCCACGACTTCAACAACATCCTCGCCGTGATCAGCAACTACGCCGAGATGATCTCCGAAACCCTCGACATGCCAGCCCCGGGCACCGCCGATCTGGCCGACGCCCGCAAAGACTGCGGTCAGATCAGCCGGGCCGCGGAACGCGCCACCCGACTAACCAAACAACTGCTCGCCTTCGGCCGCCGCGACATCACCCAGGCCGAGATCCTCAGCCTCAACCACGTCATCGGCGACGTCGAACCCATGCTGCGCCGCGCCATCGGTGAACACATCCACCTGGTCACCACCCTGGACCGGGACCTGTGGCCGGTCCACGCCGACCCGGGACAGCTCGAGCAGATCCTGGTCAACCTCGCCGTCAACGCCCGCGACGCGATGCCCGGCGGCGGCACCCTGTCCATCGACACCAGCAACGCCGAGATCGGCGACGACGACCTCAACAGCTCCCCGCTGGTGGTGGGCCGTTACGTGCGGATTCGGGTGAGCGACACCGGCAGCGGCATGCCACCCGAAGTCATCGAACGCGCCTTCGAGCCGTTCTACACCACCAAACCCAAAGGGTCCGGCACCGGCCTAGGCCTCGCCACCGTCTATGGCATCGCCACCGCCGCCGGCGGCGACATACGCCTTTACTCCGAGAACGGCATCGGCACCACCGTCACCGTCATCCTGCCCGCCGTCGACGCCCGCCTCGACAACGCTGACTCCGGCCCAGTGGTGACCGTCGAACCGGCCGCCGGCACAACCCCGCACGAGACGATTCTGATGGTCGAGGACGAGGACGACCTGCGCGTGATCACCGGCCGGATCCTGACCCGCGCCGGCTACCACGTCCTGACCGCCAGCGGCGGTGAACACGCCATCCATCTCGCCCAAACTCATCCCGACCGGATCCACCTCCTGCTCACCGACGTCATCATGCCGAAAATGACCGGCAACGAGGTCGCCGCCCGCGTCCGCGCCCTCCGGCCCGACATCCCGGTGCTGTACATGTCCGGCTACGCCGAACCCGTCCTGACCGAGAACGGCACCCTTCCCGAGGGCGTCACCATCGTCGAGAAGCCCTTCACCAGTCAGGAACTGCTCCACCGCGTCAGGGCCTTCGTCCATCCGTCGGCCGCCGGCGCCCACGCTGCTTCCCGGCCGGCTCCGAAACGGGCCCACCACACCGGCTGACCGGCCGCGCTCTTGCCGCCGCGACACCTGTTGCTTTCTGGGTCGCTGCGTTCCGGGTTCGGCTGCTCGGCGGCAGACGACGGGGCAACAGGCTGGGCTGAACGGTCAGCCCACCGGCATTGCTGGGTATCCGGCTGCCGGCCGCCGTCGGGAACACCGCGGGCCGATGGCGGGCGCGCGGTTCGGGCGCGAGCCGTACGGCGGGGTGCGTCTACCAGGGCACCGCAGTTGTCTTATGTCAGCTTCGTCGCTGCTTGGCCGTTCGCATCGCCGACGCGCACGAGATCTGATCGCTGCCTAACCTTGAACAAAGTGCCCAGCGGCGAATCCGCGGCTCTGTCGTGTTACCAGCTGTAGAGGAATGCATCGCATGATCAGTGTGCAGGAGTTCGCCCGGCGGCTCACCGATCTCGGGCCCGAGGCGGTGACCAGCCACGACGTCGAGGACCTCGCTGATGCGGCGGGTGTGCGCATCGACCCGGGCCGGGGTATCGACGCCGGCCAGGCCCAGCAGCTGCTGGACCGCCTCTCGCGGTCGGTATCCGTCACCGCAGCAGCGATGGTGGCGGCGCCGTGGCCGCCGCCGGAGGCCGTGCGCCCTGCCGTTGCTCCGGTGGTGTTCTCCAGTCCCGGCGCCGTCGACGCCCCCTCTGACCCACCGGCGCGACCCCGCCGATCCGGGCAGACACATCCCGCGCGGCCCCGGTCACGGCGAACCCGGTAAGCACTCGTACTCGTGGGCCGATGTCTGGCGTTCGAGTTGGATCCGGTAGGGCTCCATCAACGGTTCGGTGCGGTACCAGAACCAGTCGGGCATGTCGGGCATCTGCACACCGATCTCGGTCAGCGCCGCGCCAAACAGGCTGTCCCAGTCGGTGCGGGCGTCGTGGACCAGGAACTCCTCGTCAACGGTTTCGTCGTCCTCGTCGTAGTAGGCGGCCTCGATGGCGTCCAGGTCGCTGACGGAGTCTCCCAAGACCAGCACGTATGAGGCGGGTTGCGGCCTGTCGAGATCGAGCAGTGGTGACGAGGCCGGCAGATGCGGTTGGAGGGCGGGTGGAGCGTTCGCTTCGCGGGTCCATCCCTGTGGGGACACGTCGATCACTGACTCGAAGAAGAAGGGCGTCTGGATCTCGTAGGCGATGCGCCGCCGCAGGCTCAACTCGTGATGCAACCCTCGGGCGATTTCGGTGGTGGCCCGGGCCGCGAAGTCATGGGTCGGATTTGTCGCGTCGTACCAGAGAACAACCAGACGTCCTCCGGACTCCACGCCGGTGAAGGCCCAACTGCCCGGACCGCTGAGCTTGAATCCGTAGGCCGCGTAGGTGTGGATCATGGTGGCTCCTCGTCGGTCCCGATGTCGTGCTGGCGACGTGCTGGGCGCGGTTGAACGCGTTCGACCCGGCCTTGCTGGACACACCACAGTTGACCAAAGAGGCAAAGTGCCTGAGCCGCCACGACGGGCCGGCCGATGCACGCGACGACTTCGGCGAGGCCTTGGACGAGGGCGGGACCCGGGACGCTCGCATATCGTCGATTCGGATTCTCCCGCTCGACGAGGTCGGTCCAGACCCGCACCACAGGGTCCTCGTCGCGTACCGGGTCGCCGGGCACGGGAAGCACATGGCCGGCGGCGACCAGAAGGTAGGCCGCGTCCTGCACCACCGCTCTCCGGAGCCGCCCGAAGGATCCGTGCCAGGACCAGAGTGCGATGCGGTCACCGGCGGGCGCGAGGCAGAGATGCTCGACGGACTGTTCCATTGGTTCCAGGCGCAGGTTCGCCCAGGCTGCCAGGGTTGAACCGGTCACGGCGGCCAGGCGCTCGGTGTAGCTGTCGAGAAGCACCTTCCTGCGTTATCAGCAGAGTTTGATGTCGATCAATCACGCTATGGAGTGAGGGCGCCGCTTGTTGAGCCTTTGTCGGACGTGACCCGCCGACATCGCCCGGCCTGGTCTCGGCATCGCGTCAGCGTACGGACGGATCGGCATATCGGCTACCGGTTGCTGCCCAGGGCAGGTCTCATCCCCCGGCCCGCCTACGGGGGCAGGCCGATGAAGCCACCAGGATTGTGAAGACCTGGCGGTCATCCCGGTCAGAACGAACCGGCCGGGATGATCTTCTCGTTCTCTCCGTCGGGGACATCGAACCGGCCATAGAAGTCGTCCAACGCCTCCGCCGTCACCAGCAGCGCGTTCCCGTGGTCCTGAGTGTTGCGGTCGTTCAGCCGGCGCAGCAACTCCTGCTTGGGCACCGAGAAGTACAGCAGCCGCACCTGCCCGCCGGCGGACTCGGCCAGGGCACGCCAGTCGTCGCGGTCCTTGCGCCGCCGCAACCCGTGGTCCACCACCGCGTCACGACCCTGTCGCAGCAGACGCACCAGCTCGCTGCGGACCTCGGCAACGACCGGGCCTTCCTTCTCGAAGTAGGTAATGCTCCGGGTAGTCGACGCCATAGCGGCCGTGCCGGTCGAACGCCAGCTCGTCGACCCCGGCTACGGCTTGTCTGGGGAGGTCGGGGCGGTGCACACGTACAGGCGAGCCGGGGGAACATTGCGCCATACGGTCTGGTGGGTGACGGTGGCGAAGGGTCCGCTGCGCTGCAACTACGATCGCCGAGATCGCGGACCCTGACGAACGGAAATCGGTATTGAGGAATTTGCTCGATCACGATCCCCTGCTGATTCGCCCGATCAGTGCGGAGCATCGTGAGGATCTTGCTTCTGCACTGAGGCAAATCGATCATGCCGTTGCTGCGGAGGCCGTGCTCAGTGGTCGAGACGAGACACTGCTACTCCTCGCTGCATGGGGGCGCTCGCTCAGACTCAGGCGACCATCCGGGCAAGGCTCCCCACGCACTTCCCATAGGGACACCCCCCATATGCGCCGACCTGCTGAATCGATTGATCTCAACCTAAGAGCTATCTAAATGGAGCTCGTCTGATGGCGGCTTCAGGCGCTCAGGTGAGATCCCGATCGCGTTGTCGGTGAAGCTCGCGGCGGTGACCACGACCGCGATGATCAGGCCGAGGGCGTCCACGGCCAGGCCCCGTTTGCGGCATGGCACCTTCTTACCTGCGTCTTTGCCCGTCGTGGCGGCCGGAACACGGTTCGCCGCCCGGATCGACTGGGTGTCGAGCGCAACCGCGGAGGGATCCTCGGTCCGGCCGGCCCTCTGGCGGGCCTGGCAGCGCAGCAGGTTGTGGATCACCTGATCGGTGCCGTCGTCACGCCACAGGGCGAAATAGTAGTAAGTTACCGGTTTCTGGGGCCTGTCGTGCGGCAGGTTCGCCCACTGGTAGCCGGTCCGGTTCTGGTACGGGATCGCGTTGATGATGATCTCCCGCAGGTCCTGTTCGCCCTGACGGCCGGCTATCGAGATCCGTGTGGCTCTCCAGGCGTCCAGGAACGGGCCGAGCAAGGCCCACTGTTCGTCGGTTACGTCGCTGGGGACCGCTACGCGCGCTCATGACCAGCCCATCCGTGCAGCCGACCGGCCTGACGTGACTGATGCTCACCTTTCACGCCATCGAGTGATCACTATTACCGCGGAATCGCAGAACGATCTCCAGACGGGCTCAACGCATAGATCAGCCTAAACAGTCCGCGACCGCCGTCTCAGAGGGTTGCGGACGGTTCAGGTGGGTACCCGGTCGGCCTGGAAGCGGGGTCTCCCCGTAGTTCGGGGCCTTAGAAACAACGATTGCCCAAATCGGCATGGGTGGCGGGGCGCTCGGATTCGATGGCGCGGCTGACCTTGCGGGGGATGGGCCGTGCTGGAAGTCGAGCAGCTGGCAACATCCGCACAAGATCACCTCCGACGGTTTCCTGGGTGATCCTGGCGGTTGGCGCAACACGGTCATAGGTGTAACAAGGCGAGCGATCGGTGAGGGCCGCGGTCGCGGGTTGAGGCGGTGGCGGGAATGCCGGTGGTGGATGAGGCGGTACTGGCCGATCCGGTGAGAGTGGCGGCGGCGCGGCGGGCGCGACGGGTGTTGCCCGGGTTGGCGATGCCGTTGGACGCGATTGCCGGTCTGGCGGCGCGGGTGACGGGTTCGGCGATGGCGATCGTCGCCGTGATGGACGTGCAGGACGAACACTTTGTCGGCCACCACGGCCTGCCAGCGGCGCTGGCTACGCATGCGGCGGTGCCGGTGGCGTACTCGGTGTGTAAGTACGTCGTCAGTGCTGATCATCCGGTCCGAATTTCGGACATGATCGCTGACCCGGATCTGCGTGATCATCGGTTGGCGGTCGAATACGGGGCACGGGCGTTCGCCGGGGTGCCGTTACGCGATGCGGCCGATCAGACCGTCGGGTCGCTGGTGGTCGTCGACGTGGTGGCGCGTGACTTCACCGATGCGCAGATGGCGCTTCTGGTGGAGATCGCGAATCTGCTGGCCGGATTGCCGGCCGAGGGGGTGTATACCGACGCGCCGGCAGTCGACGCGCTGGGCAGCGCGGCGGTGCTGGATGAGGTGCAGGAGGCGTTCATCGCCGCGGACGCCGGTGGGGCGGTGCTCGGATGGAACCCCGCGGCTCAGGGGCTGCTGGGCTGGTCGGCGCCTCAGGTGGAGGGCCTCAGGTTGGAGGAGCTGATCGCGTCGAGCGAGCAGCGTGAGCAGTGGCGGCGGCGTCTGCCGCGCTTGCTGACAGGTTCGGGGCCACGCCGTCGATGGTCCTGGCGGGGGCGGATCCGCCACCGTGACGGACATGAGGTGCCGGTGCAGGCGAGGGTGTGCGTGCTGCGCGGAGCAGGCGGGCCATTGGTGTGCGCATTCCTCACCGATATCACCGGCCAGCAGGAGGCTGAGCGTGACGCCGACGACCAGCGCGGGTTCCTGAACGCGCTGCTCGACAGCCTGCAGAACGGCGTCGTCGCGGTCGACGCCGACGCCCGGGTGACGGTGTTCAACCGGGCAATGCGCGACATGCACGACATCGGCAAGGACTGGACGCCACAACTGGTGGACAGTCTTTTCGTCGAACGTGTCCGGCAGCTCGACGGCACACCGATCCCGCTCGAGCAGGCACCCTCGCTGCGGGCCCTGCGCGGTGAACACGTGCACGCGGAATCCATGATGGTCACAATTCCGGGAAAGCCGACCCGAATCTTGACGGGCAGCGCCCAACCGATCGTCCGTGCCGACGGCAGCCGGTGTGGTGCTGTGGTCACTCTGCACGACGTCACCGACCGCCGCCGGGTCCAGCGGTTCCGCGACTGTCAACTCGCCGTAGAGGCCGCCCTGTCCCACGCCGACGCCCCGGCACATGCCGCCCCGGCGATCACCCGGGCCGTAGCTGCCGCCCTGGGCTGGCCGCATGTGGAGTTGTGGCTGCTCGACGATCTCACCGGAATGTTGTACCTGGCCGGACACCACAGCACCGCGGGCGACCCGTCCGCCCGACCCGTCAACCGCGGCGTCGTCAAAGGCACCGGTGTCACCGGCACCGTGTGGGCCACCGTGCAACCGATGTGGGCCCCGGACACCGCCGCATCACCCTCCCTGCAACAACAAACACCGGCCGAGTTGCACACGGCGCTGGCCGTGCCGATCCCCGACAGCGGGCTGGCCCTCGGAGTACTGACCTGCTACACCGACAGCCCCGACCACGACCGGACCGAGCTGACCACCCTGCTCGCGAGCATCGCCGAACAGATCGGCCAGGACCTCGCCCGCCGCCACGGCGCCGAACTGGCCCTGCAGATCGCCCGAGGCCAGGACGATTTCCTGTCGCTGGCGGGGCACGAGCTGCGCACCCCGCTGACCAGCATCCTGGCCAACATCGACGTACTGCTCGACGACCCCGACCAGCCGGCCTGGCCGCACGACACCCGCCTCATGATGGAAACCGTCGCCCGCAACAGCGACTCCCTGCGCGCGATCATCGACGACCTACTCGATCTCGCTGCCCTGGAATCCGGGCACCTGCACCTGAGCCCTCAACTGGTCGACCTGGCCGCCCTCACCCACCAGTCCCTGACCACCGTGCGGCCGGTGGCCGACGCCAACGCCGTCACCATCACCGCCACCGTGCCCGATGCCCTCGTCGTCACCGGCGATCCCGCCCGCCTGCGCCAGATCCTGGACAACCTGCTGTCCAACGCCGTCAAATACAGCCCCGACGGCGGACACGTCCGACTTACCGCGCGCCGCGACGAACACGGCACCACAGTCACCGTCACCGACACCGGCATCGGCGTCCCCGAACCCGACCGCGGCCACCTCTTCGACCGCTTCTACCGCGCCGCGAACGCCCGCCACACCAACATTCCTGGCGCCGGGCTCGGACTCGCCATTGTGCGCGCCATCGTGCATGCCCACCACGGCACCATCACCATCACCCACCCAACCGACCGCGGAACCGGCGTCACCGTCCGGCTCCCCGACGGCCTGACCCCCTAGCAGGGCTCCTGCCGTGCGGACCGTACCGACGACATCTCCCCCCGACAGGCCCGGCGCCACGCCCCACAGCCGGGGAGCAGCCTGCGCGCCTTACACGGACGCGCGCAGCATCCTGCTTGGCGAGCCCCACCCCGACCTGCGCGCCATCTTCACCCGGCTACTGCGTCGCGCCGGTCACCACGTCGACGACGCCTGCGACGCCGCCGCGATCATCGACACCGCCCGCCGCATGCAACCCGACCTGATCATCATCAACCTGCAAGAACTCGGCGCGCCAACCTGCCGCGCGCTGCGCGCCACCTTCGGTACCGACACCACCCCCGTCATCCTGCTCTCCACCACCCTGCGCCTTGATGCCCGGACCGCTGCCAAGGCCGGCGCCAACACCTATCTCGAACTACCCGCGCACACCCAGACATTGCTGTACCGAGTTCGCATCCTGCTAGAAAAGCCCGACTGGTCCGACCTGCCGCCCTGACAGACATCTGAGTTTGGGACTGTAAATAGCTCCTCTGTCAACCCGTTGGGGAGCAATCGGCATGTAGAGCCTGGAAGACGACGTCGGACAGGCGTCGTTTCAGGACACGGAGAGCTTCCAGGCCGCCATCACCGCCGGCTTTGCGTCGGGTGACAAGGTCTTTAGCCGGCTGGTAGCAGCGGGCCTGGGTCATCGCGATGCGGTGCAACGCGGCGTTGAGCTAGCAATTTCCGGTGCGGCTGAGCCGGTGCCGGGCCCGGTTGGACGACCACACGGGCAGGGGCGCGGTGCCGTTGTGGCGAGCGTATGCGGCCGCGGAGTGGAATCGGGTGATTCCGGCGGTCTCGCCGAGGATCTTCGCGGCCGTCAGAGCGGCGCAGCCAGGCAAACCGATGAGTGCGGGCGCGGCTATCTCAGCCCGTTGCTGGATCTCGGCCTCGATGGTGTTGATCTCCTCGGTGAGGTTGCGGCATCGTTCGGTGATCGCTGTTGCGAGACGGGCGACGAGACTGGTGAGCTCTGCCAGGCGTTGCAGGACGCGGTCGAGGTTGCTGACGCGGTCGAGCGATCGGGCTGTGGGGTCCCATTCCGGGTCGAGTTCGTGCAGGTGCCAGCGGAGGCGGTTGATGGCCCGGGTCCGTTCGGCGATCAGGTCTTCGCGGTGATCGACCAACAAACGTAGGTGACGGTCGGGGCCGTCTAAGGCGTGTTTCATAAGCGGGTCAGAGCCACTCGGTGATGATGGTGATGGTCAGGACGGCTTGGAAGCGGACGGCCAGCTTGTCGTACCGGGTGGCGACGCCCCGGTGGCGTTTGAGCCTGGCGATACCGTTCTCCACGGCGTGACGGAGCCGGTAGAGGTCCCGGTCGAAGGCGGGCGGGCGTCCGCCTCGGGAGCCTTTGGCTTTACGGTGGGCGTCCTGGTCCATCTTGCTCGGGATGCATGCCTTGATCCCGCGGGCGCGCAGGTAGCGGCGGTTGCCGCGAACTGGTGTAGGCCTTGTCGGCCAGCACCGCATCGGGCAGGTCCGGGGCCGTCCCACCCCGAGGCGGGTGACCCGGATACGGCGCAGGACCGGGATGAACTGGGGACTGTCACCACGATGTCCTGCGGTCACGACCATCGACAGAACCTTCTGGCCCTGCTCGCAGGCCAGGTGAGTCTTGGTGGTCAGCCCGCCACGAGAACGGCCCAGCGCGTGATCGGCCGGCTCGTCGTGCACCCCACCCGGCGGTTCCTTCTGCAGATGCCCGTCCTTGCGTGCTCCGGCGGCGTGCTGGTGGGCGCGGCTGGTCATCGAGTCCACACTCACCGTCCAGCCGATCCGGCCGGTCGCGTCACCTTCGGCCCGCAACGCCGACAGGATCTTGTCCCAGGTCCCGTCGCGCTGCCAGCGGCGGAACAGGCCGTAGACGGTTGGCCAGGGTGCGTAGTCGGCGGGAACGTCACGCCAGGGTGCGCCGATCCGGATCCGCCACCGGATCCCGTCGATGAGCTGCCGTTTATCCCACTTCGGCGGACGACCGTTCCCCGACATGGCAGGCAGCAGCGGGGCGAGCCGCTGCCATTGCGCGTCGGTGAGGTCGTGCCGCCTCGTCACCGCTAAGGTGGCCACGAGGTCTCCGGTGCATGGTGCTTCTTGGTCGTTGTACCAAGTACCGGAGACCTCTTCAGTTATCGATCACCGCCACGCCGTGACCTTCACCGGCAACCACCACTTTTGAAACACGCCTTTAGCACCGGTGACCTAACCGAAGACCGGGCATCGTTGAGGGCCGGGGGAATCCTTGCCAGCGCCGGGCGCGCCCACAAAGCGGCATACGGGCCCTCGGGACCTCACCGTTTCCAGAGATGATCTCAGAATCCGGTCGCGTACCAGCAGCCAATAGCCAATGCCCGCGGCCGGGCCGCCGACAGATCCGGACCGGACCCCGGCCCCAGCCGTACTTGCGCGGACCGTGGGCGCCGGGGCCGACGGGCTGAAAGCGCTCGCCGTGCTGGCCAGGGGCCCGGGATGCCGCCACAGGAAGAGATCACCTGGCTACGGCCGCTACCCCCGGGCTGCCCGCGCGGCCGCTCTCCCCTGGTGGTCTCTTGGTCTGTGGATGTCGAAACGACGAACGCCTGCGACGTCGACGCCGGTCAGGGCGCGATGGCGGCCGGTGCGCCCCGCTGGTGACGCAGCCATGTAGCGAAGGCGTCTGCGGTGACGGGCCGGGAGATGTAGTAGCCCTGCAGGGCGTCGCAGCCGGCGGCGTCGAGGACCTGCCAGGTGGCCATGTCCTCGACGCCCTCGGCGATGACGCGCAGGCCGAGGTTGCGGCCGAGTTCGGCGGTGGAGCGCACGATGACGGCGTCACGGTCGCTAGTGGTCATGGAACCGACGAAGGTCCGGTCGATTTTCAGCTCGTGGACGGGCAGGGTTTTGAGGTACGCCATGGACGAGTAGCCGGTGCCGAAGTCGTCGATCGACAGGTGGACGCCAAGGGCGTGCAGCTGCTGCACGACGTGCAGGGCACGGTCGGGGTCGGTCATGATGGCACTTTCGGTGATCTCGACGGTGAGCAGGTGTGCCGGCAGTTGCCAATACTGGAGGCGGTCGGCGACCTCGGCGGGGAAGTCGAGGTCGAGCAGCCGGTGAGTGGACACGTTGACGGCGACGCTGAGCTCGTGGCCGTCGCGCAGCCACTCTTGGCATTGACGCAGCGCGGTGTCGAGGACGAACCGGGTCAGTGGCGTGATCAGACCGGTGTGCTCGGCCAACGGGATGAACTCGGTGGGTGGGATCAGTCCGTGCTCGGGGTGCTGCCAGCGCACAAGGGCCTCCGCACCGAGCACCTTGCCGGTACGGGTGTCGACCTTGGGCTGGTAGTGAAGCACCAGCTGATCCTGCTCGATGCCTTGGCGCAGGTCGCTGGCGAGGGTGAGTTTGCGGGGGTCGGTGCTGTCCTGGCTGTGGTCGAAGACGGTGTAGCCGATGCGTTTGCCCTTAGCGGTGTACATCGCGATGTCGGCGCGTTGCAGCAGCTCGTCGGCGGTGTCGCCGTGGTGGGGGTGTAGGGCTGCCCCGATGCTGCCGGCAACGGTGAGGGTAAGCCCGTCGAGGGTGAACGGGGCGTTCAGGGCTTCGTGCAGGCGGGCGGCGACGGCGGTGACGTCTGGTTCTCCGGCGATGCTGGGCAGCAGTACGGCGAATTCGTCGCCGCCGAGGCGGGCCACGGTCTCGCCGCTGCGTACCGCTTGTTGCATGCGATGGGCTGCCTGCACGAGCAGTTGGTCGCCGTAGTGGTGACCGAGGGTGTCGTTGACCTCTTTGAACCGGTCGAGGTCGATGAGTAGCAGGGCAGTACCTGTTCCGTCCTGCCGGGGACGGTCGATGGCGGCGGCGGTGCGCTCGCGCAGCAGCGTGCGGTTGGGCAGCCCGGTGAGCGCGTCGTGGGTCGCCTGATGGGTGGCGCGGCGCAACGCGCGGGCACGGATCCGCTGCGCCTGCCAGACGAGCCCCATGATGAGCAGCGCCGCGCACGCCAGGATGACCACCGTCCCGGTACGGGCACGGCCGGACGCCTGTTCGGCGAGAGCCTCGTAGTCACCGTCGGCGTCCTCGAGTACCGGCAGCAGCGCGGCGAACGCGGGGTCGGTCTGGGCTGCAGCGGTTTCCTCGGCGCCCTGAAGGTCCTCGTACTTGAGCAACTGGAACTCGCGGTCGGCTGCGGTGTCGTAGGCCAGGTATGCGTCGTGAATCGCCTTGGTGTGGCTGCTGTCCGGGTCCTGCCGATCGAATCGGGCGCCGATGGTGTCGACGGTGTCGTCAATCTCTTCACGCGCGTCAGCCAGCTCTGACGGCAGCCCTCTGGCGAGCATCGCCTCAGAGCGCAGCGCGTCCTGCTGCCAGGCCGCTGCTTTGAACTCGTTGAGCAGTATGCGCAGTTCGCTGCGCTGTTCGGCGACCTGCTGCAGACTTGTGATCGATGCCGCGCTGGCTCCCAGCACCGTGACCGCTGCCAGCCCGGTCAGCCATACCCCGCCGCGCCGCCATGACGTGCCAGCGGACCGCCCAGTGCTCGGCCGGCGACGGTCGACGCCTGGTGCCACCCTCAATTTTCCGAGGTCGGCGGCGCTCGGTGAAGCGGAGCTGAACTTGCGCATACCCGGCTTCATCGGCGCGGCTCACCGTGACCTGAGCAGCCGATCGAAGATCACACCACGGCCCGCGCCGCCCTCGACTGCCGAGTACACCTCGCCCCGGGAATCGACGTCCATAACATCCGTGCTCACTGCTCGGATGCCGCTGGAGACGTTATTGCCGTCATGGAAGCGCAGATCGCCCGGCTGGGCCCCAGCCACTCGCATACCCGTCGCCACGGCCGCCAGCCTTGACATCGCCTAGGTAGGTCTGCTGGGTCGTGCCAGTCTTACTGTGAGCGGCGAGACCACTCCTCAGGGGGTCTCGCCGCTCATCATGGGGCTTACTTGTGTGTCAGGACCAGGCCCGGGAGGCCCAGTAGCTGCCGCTCCAGCTGCGGGCCGACCAGGAGCGGGCCGACCAGGAACGAGCGGACCAGCCGGTGGCGGTCCATCCGGCGGAGCTCCAGGACCGGGCGGTCCAGCTGAGGCCGGACCAGCTTCGTGCCGTCCAGGGGGTGGTGCTCCAGGTTTTCGAAGTCCAGGAGGTGCCGTTCCAGGCCGATCCTGCCCAGACGGCACCGTTGTAGGTGCCGCCGTTCCAGGAGCGGCCGGCCACGGCTGTCACGGTCCAGGTCAGGGGTCGCCAGGGCTGGTTCATGATGTCGCGCTCGCCGGTCAGTTCGACGCCGTTGTCGGGGTCGGCGACGTGTGCGGTGCCGCGAGCTCCCTCGAGGGTGCCGAGGCCGAGGGCGCGGGGGTGCAGCTGTATGGCCAGCGGGGTGGGTGCGGCTATGGCTGCCTGCATGTTGAGCTGGCCGGAGCCCTGAGCGATGCCGTCAACGCCCTTCATCGGTACGGCTGTGCTGGTCAGTATCTTCTTTACCTGGTCGGGTGTGAGGTCCGGGCGCTGCTGCAGCAGGAGCGCGGCGGCGCCGGACACCACCGCGGCGGCCTGGGAGGTGCCGCTGCCCTTGAAGTAGCGGTCGGTGACCAGACCACCGGGGTGGTTGGCGTCGATAAACGAGCCGGGGTCGCGCAGCGACACGATCGAGCGGCCCGGCGCGACGAGGTCGGCGTGGCGCAGGATGTTGCCTCTGGTGCTGAAAGCGCCGATGGTGTCATCGATAGGGGTGACGGTGCCGGCGGTGTCCGAGCCGCCGACCGCGATGACGTACGGGTTGAGTGCCGGGTTGCCGACGCGGGTCGTGGTGGGCCCGTCGTTGCCGACCGAGACGACCACGACGATGCCGGCACGCCAGGCGGCCTCCACCGCGTACGACAGCGGGTCGAGCATCGGGTCCTGCAGGGAGTCGGTGCCGAACGACAGGTTGAGGACCCGGATGTTCACGCCGGGGTCGTTGCGGTGGGTGATGGCCCATTCGATGGCGGCGATGACCTGGGAGACGTCGACCGCTCCGTTGGCGGCGGCGACCCGGAGGTTGACCAGGTGGGCGTCGGGTGCCACGCCGACGAAGTGGCGGGGGTCGTTCTCGGTTCCGCGAAGGACCTCGGGATCGCGGCCGGCGATGATGCCGGCCAGGTGGGTGCCGTGTCCGAAGGTGTCCTGATTACGCAAGTTGGGGGCCTGGGACTCAAAGGACAGGTCCGGGCCGTTGATGACCTTGCCGGGCTGGGCGAGGCCCTTGACCGGGGCGATGCCGGAGTCGATCAGCGCGACGCCGACTCCCTGACCGGTCAGCGGGCGGCCGGCGGCGTCCTTGCGCGCCCACACGGCCGGAGTTCCGATGGTGCTGTTGGCGTCGCGCATCGTGGTCAGCGCGGAGTCGACCAGCCAGGACGGTTTCGAGGAGCCGGTGATCGGCGACGTGGAGGTGGTCGTGACCGGCGCGGCGTGTGCGGGGCCGGTGAGGACTGGGGCGGCGAGGGCTCCGGCGGACGCGGCCAGCGCCGCGGACAGCACGGCCGTCGGCCATCTCCTGTCGAGGATCGTGCGTCGTGGGGCGTTGGGGCTCATCCGGTCTCCTTCGATCACCGCTACGAGGTCATCGATCCTCGTTTCGCGCGGTCTCGTCGTCGGCGGGCGGGCGCCGGATCTGAACTTTTCTGCGGGATCTTTCCGGAACACGACGCGGACGGCGAGCGGTAGGGATGCGCTGGCCGGGACCGCGACCGCCGGCGGAAGTGGGCCGGGTCGTCGCCTATGGGGGCCTTAGGAAACTCGTAGTCGACCGGGTGGACGACGTCGCCGATCCTGGGGCGGAATTGGCCGTCGTCCTCCTCGAACCACTTCACCAGCATCTCCACGTCTTGAGTGTGATCTCCGTTGGGAGGAGTTGGCGTGGGCTATGCCGCAATGCCCGATGTCGGGATCAGTAGAGCAGGTAACCGATGATCGGCGTTCCCGTCAGGTTAGTCGTTCGCTGGCTGATGGCATCCGGCATGGAGTTTCTGCGTGGGCATGCCCTGTGGCAATGGTGGCTGGTGGTCGGCGGTGTGGTCGCGGACGTGGTCGAGTACGCCGTTCTTGGCCCAGCGGGCGAAGAACCCGTAGACGGTTTGCCAGGGCGGGAAGTCCGACGGCACGGCCCGCCACTTGCAGCCGTTGTCGACCACGTAGCGGATCGCGTCCACGATCTCGCGGCGTGGGTGCGCTTCGGGGTGCCCGCCGGTCGGGGTGGTGGAGGCCGGGGCTGGCAGCAGCGGGGCGAGGATCTCCCACTCGGTGTCGGTGGTGTCCGACGGGTAGCGGCGCCGTCGGGGCAGGCCGTGAGCGTGGCGTTCATTCGTCACGAGCCAGCAGGATGAGCGCCGTCTTGACCCCGACGAGTTGGCCGAGCACCAACTGCGCCCACTCGTCGTCGGGGTGGTCCTGGACGTGCGGGATGATCACGGTGTCCAGCAGCCGGGCGATGCGGTTGATCTCCTCGCGCACGAGGCTCCGGTCGTAGGTGACGAGCTCCTCGTCCACGATCGTGGTCATGCGCTGCGCACGAGCAGGCCCAGGGCTGACTTGACCCCGGTGACCTGGCCCAGCACGAGTTGCACCCACTCGTCGTCGGGTAGCTTCTGCGCGTGCGGTATGACCGTGCTGCTCAGGAACCGGGAGATGCGGGTCAGCTCGATGCGCACGCAGGCCCGCTCGTAGGCGATCCAGTCGGCGGGGTCGGTCGACAGCTGGTAGCCGTCGCGGCGGGTCCAGGTCAGCGGAGTCAGGTTCTGCGCGGCCAGGACCTCGCGCAGGAACCACACCCGGACTGGACCTGATAGGCGCTGAGCTCGGTCGCGGTGATCAGCTGTCGGGTGGTCAGCCCGGCCGGGCGGGCCTCCATCAACGCGACCCGGACCAGGTCACCGGAGACGTTTGCGGGCACCCGTCCCATGACGGGCTACTCGCCGGCGAGGAGGCGGGCCAGGCCTCCACCGGGGTGACCTGGCCGGTGGCGACCGCACCCTCGATCCAGTCCGCGGCCGCCCGGACCCGGGCCAGGTTGCGCTGCACCGTGGCCTTCTCGTCCTCGGTGTAGTTCTGCCCCCGTAGCCCCGGGACGATCCGGCCGGCCGAGGCGACGAACTGCGCGCACGCCCCGACCAGGTCGAGGAACTCGCTGGTGTGCTCGATGTGCTGCAACGCGGGCGTGCGCTGCCGTACCAGCTCGGCGCCCTGGCGGGCCTGGTCGGCCTGAGCGCGGTCGACCAGGTGCCGGGCCGTGGTGTCGGTCATCGCCCGCGCGGCGACTTCCGGCCGGCGCAGCAGGCCGGTGGCGACCCGCGAGGCGACCTCGTCGTCACGGACCAGCTCGTGGACCCGCACCGATCCTCTCCTGCTTCGTCGTCTCGCCCGCCGCCTTGAACGCGACCTTGGGCCGGCGCAGCAGATCGGTAGCGACCCGGGTGGCGACCTCATCGTCGTCGACCAGCGCGTGCACCGCGATGAGCTTCTCCTGAACCGTCTCCGGCCGGCTCACCTGCCAGCCCACCCGCCGCTTCGCCTCGTCCTCAGACCAGCGGCGCTCACCGGTCCGGGCCAGCACCGGCGGCTCTCCGATCACCGCGAACCGCTGGTCGGCATCAGCGATCGAGGCCAGCACGCGATGGATGTGGAACGACACGTCGTCACGGCGCCGCCCGGCCGGCCACCGCGACGCCACCCACCGCCAGCTCTTCACCGTGTCCGGCGCCACCCCGATGTCCTCGGCGAACATCCGCAACGCCGCGGTCACACCGAACCCGGGCATCTGGTGAGGTTGCGAGCCGCCGTGCGTGCCCATCGGCTCAATCTCTTTACCGACCGCCTGAGCTGGTGAACCGAATCTGACCTGCGGCGATACATAAATTACATGTCCACGACGGCGCGGTGGGGGCAACAGCTGTCGTCCGTCTGGGTGGTCCTCAGGACGAGGGCTGTCGACAGATGGGACGGGTGGCCCGCGCCTGAAATTCGTCAGCTACACGACGTGACGGTGGGCGGGTCCGCCGACATCCGGAACTGTTTGATATGCAGGTGATCGTGAGGCTCCTCAAACTGGCATGCAGTGCCTCGATCACGCTGCATATCAGGCGTTATGCGGCCCGCCAGGGCGAAGGTGAACGAAGTTCACCCGCATAATGCCGATGAGAGCGCGTTGGAAAGATCGATCATCCTGAGACGGTGTGATGTTCAAAGCCCGGCCCGCATATTTCGGATGCCGTCGCCGGGTCGGAATGTCAGACTGCCGCGGTGGAGACCTTCCGGTGTGTGGAGTGCGGAAGCGCTCTGAGTGTCCCGGTCCGGTTGGTGGAGCTGCCAGCGCAGCCGCACTCGTCGCTTCTGGACTGCCACCATGTGAATCCTCCGCTTCTCGACCCCGGCACCTATGCGATCGACGAGACGGCGTACGGCAGCGATCAAGTGGTCGACACCTTCGTGCTGTCACCCGGCGATGTACGCGGCACCCGAATCGTCCACAGCCTTGTTTTCATCGGCTGCTGGTCGCTGGCCGGCGGTAATCCGTGTGTGGCCTGCGAAAGCTGTGGTGCCTTGGTTGCTTCTCGGACGGACGACTGCCGGGTGGCTCAGGAGACGCGCTTCTACCCTTCCATGGTCGTTCGGGAATCCAACGGCGACGGCGTCGATGACACCGCGGACCCGTTCGCGCTGATCGCCGACTGGGACAACGCTCCGTCCGACACCAGACGGTACGGCTGGGTACCGAAGCCAACGCGTCCGCGACCCGAACTCACCGCGACCCGTTGGGGCGGCCGAGACGTGAAGAAAGACCTCTACCGAGACGATCCCCCAGCTTGATAGAGCACTGTAGTGCCGAGAAGAGTGTATTGATTTCGATCGCGAGGTGACATCTAATAAATGTCGCGGTTCTGCGACTGTCCGCCAATTTACCATTCGCCGATTAAATAGCTCGCTCGGATTTTAAATGTGCCAGGCTGCCGGAACGTGTCCGGCCGGAGACGTATCGGAGGTGGTTACCGGTGTAGCGGTTCCGGCTTTTCGGTGAGTCGCACGCTTGCTTGCATGGAGTCGTTCGATGGGCTTCGCCTCTCGGCTGGGAGATACGGTTCGGCCTTGAAAGCCCGAACCAGCACAGCTTCATCGCCGAGGTCATCAACCCGATTCGCGTAGACTGGATGGTTTGGTGGCCCCCCTCTAGATTGGGGGCGTGATTGATCCACCAGATCTCGATCCGGACACCGAGGCCGCCGTCGTTGCCGCGACCGAGAGGGCCCTGGAGGCGCATCGGTGGGAGGAGCAAGCACTCCTCTCGGCTGTTGCGAAGCGGATGGGCATGGAGCGCGACGATCTCTACCGGATCTGCCCGCGTCCTGATCTGCTCTATGCCGAGGTTGTGGGCCGCGAGCGGCTGGTGAGCGACGGCCCGGATCTCGGCGACACCCGGTCGGAGCTCTACCATGTGCTCGTTCGATTGATCGGCCCCTACTCGGTGCTTTCCGGAGCGACGACCGAGATGGTGCGTCTGGCGTTGAACGCACCCCGGGACGACGACAGCGACGAACGAATCCGGGAACTGATCGAACGCAGATGGCGAAGCGTCGTCACCACCGTCCTCGAGAGGGGGACGGTCCGGGGCGATCTTCCGCCGGACGCCGACATAGAAGCGATGGTCAACATTTTTGCTGGCGCGGTCACCTACCACAGTCTGTTCGGCAAAGGTGAGGCTGAATGGCGCCACGCTGTGCCGATGCTGCTCGACATGGTGCTGTCCGGCGTGGTGCCACTACGGAACCAGCGACATTTCGAGAATCCACCGATTAACGTCTCGGCCGCTGTCGAGCGGGCCTTCAAGTGGATTGGCCATGTTCCGACCGGGACGGTGCTGCCGACCGCTGAGGTGCCACTCATGCTGATGTCGCAGGCGCCCCAGAACAGGGCAGCGATCGGCGACTACCCGGTGACCGTTTCCGTCCGTCTCCACAGTGACCTCATGCCCGGGATCAGGTCCAACGACCCGCTCTTTCGTGACATCGACAGCCGGAATCGGCTGTCAGCCACTGTGCGCGTTGCCACGGACAAGAAGCGGATCCTGCCATCCCATCTACGGGCGGACCGGATCCTCGTGGTGCACGGCGACGAGGTGTGGGTGGCACCGCTGGTCGAGGCCCCGGCAACCCGGACCAGCCGTGAATTCTCGGCGGGGGTGGGCCTGGGGCCGAGGTGGGAGCCCCGATCCCTGGTCGACGTCGTGGTCCGCCTCCGCGCGGCCGACGGGTCGTCCGGCCTGATCCGGCTGATCGACCAAGTCATCGGAACGAGCTCGTGAAGCGCGTGCATCATTCGATTCGACTCATTTGCCGCAGTCCGCATGCAGGTCGCGGAACACGCCAGGCAAGGTGGATGGCACTCCTGGCCCGGTGGGTGGCTCAGTCATAGTCGTAGTCGTCCTCCGGCCGCAGCGCCTGGACGAAGCTGACGAAATCAGGCGCCAGTACGGTGATCCGGTAGCCGGCCTCCTGATCCACGTGGACCACGCGCGGTTCGCCATCGGGGCCGCAGTCACGGTAGTCAAACGCGATCATGTCGTGGCCGGCCGAAGGACAGTCGGCGAAGTACACGCCGATCTCTGGATAGCCCCACTCCTCGACAAACAGCCGACTGCCCATCGGCCCTGCCAGAGATCCTTCCCTCTCTCGGCCGATCCCCATGATCGCGTTAAGTGCGACATGATCCTCAGCCCAAGTCGTTCTGCTCGGCGCCGGACAGCACGTGTTCCGCGGTATTCCGCCGTTACGCATCCGCATCAGAGCCACATACGACGCCGGCAACCGGAACCCGAGTTCTGCCTCGACCGAGGAGACCAGTTGATCAGTGGGGTACCCGCCGTTGTAGGTCTCGTCGGCATACGCGCTGTCCTCCCAGAAGGTGTCCAAGTCCAGACCGGGGAACACCTGTCTCAGCGCCTCGTCGGCCATGAGCCTGCCCTTCGTCAACCGCAACACATGTGCCGGGAATCCCCGGCGCCGGCCAAAGCACAGCGGCGACACCAACTCCCCACTCATAATCTCGTACTCGCCGCTCAAGACAGACTGGCGTCCCGGTTCCGCGGTCACGTCGCAAGATGACATAGAGACCAGAAACAGTCGCGCGAAGTGCGGTCGGCCCGCAACACACTGTCATGCCGCAGAGAATGCGCGCTGGTTCCGGCTCTGCCCGCACCCAGCGCGCTGGCCGGCACGCACTGTAGTCGCCCTTGATGACGCACCGACCTTTTCCGCAGCGATGCCGCGGTGGGGCAGGAGGGTCATCCGCGACCGAAACTCGTCATCGGCGAGGTCATCTTCCGGAAGCCTCGCAGGTACAGTCGGCTGATCCTGCCTTGATTTCCTCAGCTCCGAGCCGACCGTGCCGATCCCACGGCCCATGACATCACGATATCCGTGGGCCCGCGTCTTGACCGCGCTCGCGGGCATCGCAGCGCTTCTTGGCATCCTGATCGTGGCGACGCCCCAACTCACCGACCAGAGGCGGATCGACGCAGACGACGACCGCGATCTTTCCGGCAGCGCATACACTGCGACCAAGAACAAGTTGAATCACGCGGCCATTGACGAACACGTCCGTACGCATTACCCCTGGCTCGCCCCGGTTTACCTTGGGGAAGCCGTGACCATGACTGGTGACCCGGGATTCAGCGCATGGCTCCAAGCCGACCTGGTAAACGGTACCGGCGGGGCAACATACACCCTCCGGATCCAGAACACCGGAACCGAGCCGTTCGACGGATCATTTTCGGAGGGCTGTGCATGGTTGGAAATGGACGACGGTAAGCGGTATTACCCGCCCGACGTGAGCAACTTCAATGGCTGGTTCGTGCCGTCTGCGGTCGATCCAGATACCGAGTCAAAAATCGCTCTCACCTTTAAATTCCCGGCCCACGAACGGCCGGCCTCGCTGATCCTCTGCCTTCGCCTCGGCAAAATACATCCCACCGCGCAATGGTCACTGAATCCCTAATATTCCGAGCCTATACTGACCTACTCACATGCCGCAGTCCGGACGCGTTGACTGCCGAGAGCACGTCACCCGCTGTAGCCGGAGCTTGTCGTCTCCGGCATCCCCTTCTACCGATGTTCGGTCGTCTGATAGTCGGGCCAGGCACGTGCTTGCCAACTTGTTCGGGCCGGGCTCACGGTCTGCGCCTCGGCTTCGCGCTGCCCGCGCAATCGTATGGACACTCAAGCTCGCGCCGGGCACACTCCCGCGGGTGAGTACGACCGATGCCGATCTGACCTTGCGATACCTGGCCGACTGGGGGGTCACGCCGATCGGACCCGACCGGTGGCGGTGGGACGGCACGCCTCCGGAGGAGGTCTCGGGCGAGGACATGGCCTTCGACACCGCGTACGCGATCACCACCGACGAGGACCTGAATCCCGTACAGCGCGTGCGCACGGCGCTCGGGCTGCTGGACTTGGCCGAATCCTTCGAGGATGCGGCAGCACTTTGAAGGAGACGTACGGATCGGCGTGCACCATCGACCTGACCGATCTTGAAGCGGCGGACCGCCCGCGCCAATAGCCGCGTGACGCACTCCTTTTCGCTGTTCGTGTGGGGCCGGTCGCACCGACGAAGGTTCGCCCCGATGCTCTGCGCCCGCCTACCCCTACAACTGGGCCGGGCACTTGTGAAGGCCGCCTCCTGCCTCGCCGCCCAGTTCGCCTACATGGCTTACGACGCCGGAGAACCCGGGTGCCTCGCGGTACTCCACGACCCTGAGTCGGTGGCGAACGGGCGAGGTCCCCTTGAGGGGTGAACGCGCCATCGTTGCACCGGGTGGACGGACTGCAGCCTTTTAGGCTTCGCAGGCAACCGAGCCGAAGCCACAAACGTCTCTCGAATGATGTGGAGATCTCGACGTGACGAAGAGTCTGATCCTGCCGTTCTCAGTCCTCGTTTCCCTGGCGTTTGCTGGCCCGGCAACGGCGGCCCCAGCAGTGCGCGCTGGGGAGAAGCCGCCGCCCACCACTGCAGCGGTCACCGGCACTGGAAGCGACGACACCACTGTCCGGATCAAGAATGGACACGCCATTATCATCGCCCCGACCGGCAGTTCAGTCAGCCTCGACGGTGACAACATCGTCATCGACGTTCAGAACGGGCACGCCATCATCATCGCTCCGACCGGCGCGTCGCGTCTCGACACCGGCGCGACAAGCAAGCCTGCACCCACAGGCCCCGCGTCAAAGAACCAGTAGCCAGAACAAGGCCCGCGCAGCAGGCACTCGTCGGCCATGTCCCGGCGCTCCTGATCCGTATCGGCTCCCGGCTACCGATTGCCGGGCGGTGCGCGCGTTCAACCGGCTTCCGCCGGAAGGATTCCAGTCCTGGCCCCAGTAGCCTGACGGCCGGACCACCGTTGTGGTCCGGCCGATCCTCAGTGGTCTTGCTGGATCACGCCAGGCGACGCGACAGAGTCCGGTCGATTCGCGGCGAAGCGCAGCAACTTTTCATGCTGCGATCCGCTCTTGAGTCAGGGCAAGGGCTATCCGGTCTCGCCGTGGGCAGCCAGGTCTTCGCCGCTCAGAGCGTGGCGGCTGAGGCTGTCGGCACCCGCGCCCCGGCGCCGCTCGTACGTCTACCAGATCAGCCGCGAGCAGTGCCGGCCGCGCTGATCAGCCGACCCCAATCTTCGTATTACCGGTCGGCAGCAATCTGTTCTCCCGGTCGAACGCGGCGAGGTTCGACAGGTGCGACTTCGGGGGGAACCAGAACAGCACCACCGACGGGTCCTCGCTCCAGGCAGCCTGCCCCGCCCGCACGGTCTTGCCCTTCACCGTGGCGGTGATCTTGGCGGCTGTGCCGACGTAGTACCCGAAGGGTGGGATGTCCTCGCCGTCGACGTTCATCGCGCCGGTGACGGCGTGGAACCCGGCGGACCGGTCCGAGCCTTCGGTCTCGTTGCTGGTGGTCCCGTCGACGATCGTGCCGTCGGCCTGCCGTACGCCGAGGGTGATGCCGATGGAGGTATCCGCGAGGTCCGGCGAGTCGATCCGTTTCATCGCGAGTACCCATTCGCCGCCGGACGGGAGGGTCAGGCCGGTCGGGACCACCTCGCCGAGGCGGCCGTCGTCGGGCACCTCGGGCAGTCCCGGCGCGCCGAACTGTACCGAGGGCGCAGTTGCGGTGGGCGTCGGGCTGGTCAGCCGGACGACCTGGCTGCCGCCGATCAGCAGGGCGACGACCGCGAGTCCGCTGGTCGCGCCGACGGCGAGCCGGTGGCGGCGGCGTACCCGCGCGCCTTTGATCATGATTTGTGCGATGTCGAGGGGGCGCTGGTCCGGGTCGGGCTGCCGCAGGATCGTGCGGAAGTCGTTGAGGTCGGTCATCGTCGGGTTCCACCGCTCGTGCTGGTCCGGTCGCTGCTTTTTCGGGGTGCGGTCACCGGCGGGTCGACGGAGACCCGCAGTTTCGCTAGGCCGCGTGCGTTCAGGCTCTTCACGGTGCCGAGCGAGAGGTTCAATTCGCGTGCCACATCGGTCTCCGTCAGGTCGAAGAAGTGCCGCAGCACGATGACCGCCCTTTCCTTGGCTGACAGCGCGTCCAGCGCCCCGACCAGCCACTGCCGTCGAGTGACGTCGTCGGCCAGGTCGCGGGGCAGCGGGCGTTCCGGCATCGTCTCCGTGGCATGCTCCCGAAACGGCCGGCGCCACTGGTCGGTGACCAGGTTCGTCAGCACCGTGCGGGCGTAGGCGTACGCGTCCTTGCGCCGCACCCGTCCCCAGGCCGCGTACGTCTTCACCAGCGCGGACTGGGCTGCGTCCTCGGCCTGATGGCGATTGCCGGTGAGCAGGTACGCCGCGTGCAGCAGCCGCGCCGAACTTGCCTGGGCGAATTCGACGAACTCGTCGTCACCTCGCGCCATGCACCGTGTCCTCATCCACCACGCCAGCAACGTTGTCCACGGCAGCAATGACGGGTGGGTGCCCCGAAAGGTTGCACCCAACATCCGCAACTTTTCGGCCCGGTCACCCGTCTCGGTCTCCGTCATGCATCACAGGCAACCTTGATGGAGGACCGCATGAGGTTCGTTCCGGGTCGCACCACCCGTACCCGCTGGCTGCTCGCCACCGGCACCGCAGCCGCCTGTGCCGCGGTCGTCGCAGCTGGCACGGTCGCCGCCAACGCGGCCGCGGAGAGGGCCCCGAAGCCCAACGCCTCGGCCGGCCAGGCTGCGGCCACCCCGCCTCCGGCAGGGTCCGGCCTGTCGCCGGAAGGTACCGATCTGACCGAGGATGAGATGAGAGCCGCCGTTGATCGCAATACCTCCGCCGCCCCTCGGCCACCGGCCGTCAATCCGAAGGAGCCCGAGGCCACCCCGCTCGGCGAGATCATCCCGTCGGGTTTGAACAGCGCCGACGGCGAGTGGGTGTTCTACGGCGTCGCGGTGACGCAGTCCGCCGAGCCGGACGTCGACTTCGGCATCATGGCCGGTCGCCGCGTCGCCGGTGGCGTGGTCACGGCCGACGTGATGGCGAACGAGGTCGAGGGCTCGGCCACCGCGCCCGGCTTCCACGCGGTCTCCGGCTCGATGAACGTGGACTACCGGGACACCCCCACGTTCGGTTACTACGCGGGCCCGGCGGCGAAGATCACCGCCAAGATCGGCAGCCGTACGGTCACCGCGTCGCAGGCCGCGTGGAGCGAGAACCCGTCGGTGGTCGTCTTCTGGTTCGCCCCGAAGTCCACGATCAAAAACCTGACCGCCTTCGACGCCGCGGGCAAGAAGCTGCCGACCGGCAACTCCGAGGTCAGCGTCGGCTGAACCTCGACCCGGGTGGGCGGGTACCTGCCAAGAGTACATCCGTGCTGTTCAGAGGGCATATCGATGGATTGATCAGCGGCCGAGACGTGCAGCCGACGGCAGGCCCCGCCCTCTCATCCGGCACGAAGCTCAGAGCCGTCCGGTCAGGCGACTAGGTTCTTGTAGGTGGTCCAGAGCCGGTCGGGATTGATGCCGGCGGCGCGGATGTTGGCGTCGAGGAACATGCGGTCCAGGCTGGTCAGCTCCGGGCTGCCGCTCAACGCGATGTACAGGTCGGTGGCCTTCTGCCGGTTGGCGGTCTTCTCCGCGGCATAGAAGAACGCGGCGCCGATCTCGTAGTTGAAGCTGGTTCGGGTGGCGTCGTCGGAGTAGAAGCCGGTGTTCTTCGGGAAGATGCCGTCGGTGGGCCGGTACTTTGCCATGTTGCGGCGCACGAAGGCCGCGCCCTGGTGGCGGAGCCGGGCTGGGTCATGTGGTCGATCCATCGGGCGAAGCCCTCGACGACCCACGACGCCTGGTCCATGCCGACCGTCTCCGGGGTCGGGTCGGTCTGCAGGTTGGCGACGATGTGCGGGCCGAGCGCGTGAGCCATCTCGTGCGCGAAAACCGTCTGAGCCCGCTGCATGGTCGCGATGGTCGACATGCGCACCACGATCCGGGCGCCCGCGGTCAGGTCCGAGTGCACGGGTTTCGTCAGCTCGTCGAGTTTCCTGTTCGGGTCCCGGCGCGGACCGCGCCGACCGTCGGCGTCGGCGGCGATCTGCGGGAACGCAGTGATGCCACCCACGAGCTCTGGGGAGTCGGCGTTGCCGAACCACTTCTTGAACTGCTCGTCATCGGCGAGAAAGACGACGAAACCGGGTGCACCCTTACGTGTATCTCCAGGCGGTATGGGCCGACGGCGACCTCCGACCAGCAGCGTCCCGCCGAGGACCTAGAAATCACCGTCCGTCTGCTCGGTGTGCTGTTTCCGTGCTGCTTCGCCGAATGAAGCCACGGTGACCTCCATTCCAGCAGTCGGGGTGATCATGGCTGCTCTGGTGTCGGCGTCTCCTGGATCCTCGTCGTCGGTGACTGCGCGAGGATGTTGACTCATACTGCTCCGCCTGGCGTACCTGGGTCTCACGAACGCGTTCGCGTTGCTGCGGCTGTTGCCGGGCAGCGACCGCGACAAGGACACCGAGATCCTCGTCCTGCGGCACCAGCTCGCGGTGTTGCAGCGCCAACTCGGTGGGCAGCGGGTCCGTTTCGCACCGGCCAGGCCGAGCAGAAGACCGCCTCCCACCACCACACCGCGCACCTACAGGCCGACCTGGACCTGACCCGCGCGCCGACGCTGCCCGCAGCATCGAAGAACTGACCCGCCGGGTCGGTGACGCCGAACGGCAGCAGGTCGCCGCCGACCGTCGCTACCAGGAACTGGTCAACGCGCTCGCCGGCCGTGGTTACACCCCGGCTGGCGGCCTTCGGGTCGATCGGTGACCAGACCGCTGCCGCGCGGCGCGGTTGGCTTCCGAGGGCGGGTTCTCGGGGAATATCCTGTCCGCCGATTGGACCACACATAGCGTCGGGGAATGTCCAAGACTCTCGCTATCCACGGCGTCGCCGCTGCACTGATCGCTGTCCTGTCCGCCGTCCCGGCCACCGTTGCCGCCGCTGGGCCACCCGAACCCGAGCGCCTCAGGGCCGCGCTCCTGGCTGAGCCGAAGATGCCGCACGGCTACCGCATGGAGCCGATACCCCTGAGCCCCGAGGAAACGCAGATCTACGGCTACTGGGACGAGTGTGCCTATGACCGAGGGGAGCCTTCTCCTGAGGCGGCCACGGTGAGCGCGTTCCCGTTGGGCATCACCAAGGGCGACGCGTACATCAAGGTGTGGATCGGTGCGCCCGGGCCGTACTTCGCCCGCGAGGAGGCCAGAAAACTTGCAGACTGGCCCACGAAGTGCCCGAAGTTCACCAACGACATGGCCGAGGTCGACCATCGGATAAGTCGGCTCCCCATGCCGGCCGTCGGAGACGCCTCCGCCGCAATCATCGATCATTGGAGCGTCCTGACGCACGAGGGCACGCTCGGCGAAGGCCGCGACTTGCGGGCGGCGGTCGCCGTCGGCGGCATTGCCATGACGTTCGAGACGAGCCCTACGGAGGACGACGACAAGATCGCGACGGACGCCGAGTTCGTGACCATCGTCGTTGCCGCAACGCAGAGGCTGGCCGCGATCAAGTGACCTCGCAGGCGTAGACCTCGCTCAGAGCCGCACGGCAGAGGCTCCCACCCTGCGAAGCGCTTCGTTCCACTTCCAAGGAAAGTGGAACGACAGAAATGATCGTTGCCGACGACCGACCGCCGCCGAGCCAACGACCGACACAGGGCACCTGTGGCAAAGACCGTCGGGTCGCTGCCAGCGCGGTCGTCGAGTCCGGCCGTCTGGGCGACGGCCCCGGCTTCGACATCGACGCTTCCGGCGGCATGGGCTGCCTGAAGGTCACCGCCCGCTGACGCCGGCTCTTCTGATATCACGTCATGCCCGGCATTCCACTCCTACGCTCGACGGCATGGCGTTCCTGTCCGCTCTCCTCCTTTTGCCGGTGACGATCGCACCCGGTAGCGCCACGGTCCTGCCGCACCACGGCGATGACCCCTTTCCACGCCAGGTGGAGATCAGCTTCCGGATGGAGGAGAACACCCAGGAACTCACTCGCAGCGACGTCGTGACCTTCACGGCGTCGAAACGGGAGGCGTGTACGACAGGCGGCCAGTGCGGCTACGAGATCGACCAGGAGAGCGCGACGGTGCAGCTGGAGTACGACGACATGAAGTTCCGCTGCCAGGGCACCGCCTCCGCACCTCCCTTCAACTGGATACGGGGCCGGGTCGGATTCGACATGCAGGACGACGACGGCTCCTACCCGTTCAGCTTCACCATTGAACTCGACTACTCGACCACTCATCAGCGCTGCGACGACGGCACCTCGCGCACCGACGTCGGCAACTCCAGCAACGGATCCACCGACGAGGAGATCCCCTGGACGCCGGGGCAGCAGGTCACCATCGCCGCGCCGGTCAGCTCATTCCCGGACGGCACCGGCTACGCCGACATCCGCTACCTGTATTGACCCACTCGGTCGCGACCCCGACGGCCCTTGCCTGGTGATGCCAAAGGTCGAGTCGACGAGCGTGCCTTCTTCGACGCCCTCGTCCACCGCCTCCATGATCGCGTCGAGGGCAGCGGCGGCCTCCTCCCGAACGGCCAACGTCGCCGCGCGGTGGTCACGGCCTGGATAGCCTTCCCAGCGCAGACAGCGCGTTCCGCTTCCTTGGCAGTGAAACGACCGGTCGCTCAGGTGGGGGTCATGGTGCGGGTGTAGGGGTTTCGGGGTTTCTGCCAGTTGGTGGCGTCGTCGAGGTCGGGGTGCTGGACCTGGCGGTCGAGGTCGACGACGTGCTCGAGTTCGCCGATCGCCTGGTCCAGGTCACCGTCCGCCCGGTGGATCATCGCGATGTTGTACCGGGTGACGGCTTGACCGGCCCGGTCCCCGACCTCCCGCCGGATCGGGAGGGCCTGCCGGAAGTAGTCCAGGGCCCGCCCTCGATCCCCCAACCCGGCATCCACCCTGATGGCCGTCATCTACGCCGGCCCGGCCGGCGGCGCGCTGGTCGACGTCGCCGATCCGGGCGCCGCCGTGGTGGAGGCCGAGGCGGTGCTGCGTCCGCAGCGGGTGTGGTGCGCGTCCTGCGACGAGTCGATGGGCGTCGCGCCCGGCAAGCCCGGGTACCAGGCGGCCGTCGGCGACGGCGACGAAGGGCCGTGGATTGGCAGGTCCGCGACGTCCGCAGCCAGTACCGCGCCACCAGGCTGGAGCACATCGTCCATGAGGCCGACGTGGCCGTGGCGAGGCCTTCCGATGGCGGCCGTCGACGGTGGACGGCTTCGGCCGGTGGAAACTGGCGTGCGTTGCGGCGCGGTTCGGCTGCGGGAAGTACCTGCCCTGCCGTCGACTCAACACCACCGCGACTGCCGAGCGACACCGGAGCGACCCAGATCCAATATGGATCGGCACGCGCATCGAATGTGCTGGTCAGCAGCTTACGGAGAGCCCCAAAAAGTGAGAACCGCAGGGATTAAAAGTCCTCAGCTCTGCCATTGAGCTAGCAGCCCGCAGCAGACAGAGTACCGGCGTACGACCTTGAAGCCCACCGGGATACCCCGAAGTGCGTGCTTCTACAGCTCAGAGGTGATTCTCGACGGTACCGGACAGGCTCCACGGAACCCGGGGAAGATCACTCCGTCGAAGCGGGGGGGAACTCAGGCCGTCACTCTCATTCATTCCTGCCTGAGGCTGCGAGTCGGCGTCTATCCTCGCGGGCTGTTGCAGACGAGGGGCTATCCACTACTCAGAGGTCTGTCATCCGGCGGGATCCAGCAGTGCTGACGTGACCCGCCTTGATCCATCGCTTCGACGGCAGGTTGAGTCGCTCGAGCCGCTGAGGGCGACCGGGTCGGTGGCCGGCGGGGAGTATCCGCCGCCGGCACACCAGACCTTTCTGGTACGGGTGGGTCAGGACGCGGAGCAGGTCACGGTGGGTGTCGCCGCCGCGCCGGAACCGATCAGACCGAACGAGGTACTGGCCCCGGCGGCCAAGGCGCCGTTGTGGGCTACGTTGCGCACGGTCACAGCCGGGGTGCCGAGCACGCCGTTCCAGACCGACCCGACGGTGGTTCCGCTCGGATAGGTCCAGTTGACCGACCATCCGGAGCTGGCGGTGGTCCCGGTGTTGCGTACCGTGACCTCGGCCTGGAATCCGCCGGTCCAGGAGCTGATCGTCTTGTAGGTGGCCGAGCAGCCCCGGTCCTCGCCGCCTCCGCCATCTGCGGTGGTGGTGACGGCGCGGCCGGCGGAGGCCACCGAGACGTTGCCGGCGGCATCGCGGGCGCGCACGCTGAAGGTGTATGCCGTGGACGGTGTCAACCCGGTGGCGGCGTAGGTGGTCCCGGAGACCGTGGCCACCACGCTCGCTGCGCCGGAACCGGTGGCCCGCAGCACGTCGTAGGCGGTGACGCCGGTGTTGTCGGTCGACGCCGTCCACGTGAGTGTGGCACCGGTGGAGGTCACGTTGCTCGCGGTGGGCTGACCGGGCGCGCTCGGCGCGGTGGTGTCGCCGCCCGAGCCGCCGTCGCCGTACCGCTGGCCCAGGCTGATGCCCGTGGTGCTGCCGTCGCCGCCGAGCGGGACCTGGTGGTCGAGACCGACGAACTTGCCGGCGTGCTGCCACAGCGCGGGCTTGAGCAGCGCGTACTTCTGCTCGTCCCACGTCTTCCAGTCGTCCAGCAGCAGACCACCGGTGTCACCGGAGTTCGGGTTGAGCACCCAGAACGTCTGGTGCAACTTGTGCTCGACGATCAGGTCACGCAGCGCCGTCATCCACCGGTCCTGGCGCTCGTCCTGACCGAGCCGCCCGCCCCACTCACCGATCAGCAGCGGCGCGGTGCCGTTCTCGTGCAGGTAGAACCAGTTCGGCCGCCACACGTCGTCGGTCAGGCTGGCCTTGTCGAACGGCTTGTCGAACCACGGCTGGTTGAACACCAGCGGCCCGTAGTCGTGCGGCGAGTAGACGAGCTGGTCCTGGTTGGCACCCAGGTTGATCGGATGGTCCTTCGCACCGCGCAGGTTGCCGCCCCACCAGTTGTAGTAGTAGTTCGGCGACCGGTCCGGGTCGGTGTTCGGCGAGTTCCAGGTCTCGCCCTCACGCGGGTAGATCTCGTTGCCCTCGACCAGGATCAGCACGTTCGGGTTGATCGCCAGGATGCGCTTGGCGGCCGTCTCGGCGGTGTTCTTCCAGTTGTCGACGTCGGTGGAGTTGTCCCACTTGGCCCGGACGGTGTCGTTGGGCGTGCCGTGCGGCTCGTTCTTGAGGTCGAACGCGACGATCGTGTCGTTCGTCTTCCAGCGGGTCGCCGCCCACTCCCAGGCCTGGTAGTACAGCTCCGGAGTCACCGTGCCCTTGTACCAGACCGGGTGGACGTGACCGGAGTTGTCGGCCTCGGCGGAGTGGACGTCGAGCAGCACCTTGACGCCGAAGCGCTCGCACAGCTGCACCCAGTACTCGAAGATCTGCAGGCTGTTCATGCCGGTCAGTTCCGGGTTGGCGTAGGTGTTCACGTTCGGCACCGTCGCCTGCCCTGCCTTCCACTCCAGCAGCAGCTGGGTGGAGATCGGCACCCGGACGAGGTTGATGCCACGCTGCGCCATCGACGCTGTGACCTCGGTGATGTTGGCCGACCACAGGCCGTGGAACACCCGTTCCGTGGCGTTGAAGCCGAACCAGTTGGCGCCGGTGAGCCACACCGGATTGCCGGCGGCGTCGACGATCTGGTTGCCGGAGACGTGCAGCCAGTCAGTGGCCGGTGGAGCGGCGGACGACGCGCCGGGCGCCACGGTGACGGCGGCGGCCGTGCCACCGGTGACCGCCAGGGCCGCGCCGAGGACAGCGGCTATGACCCTGCGTTTGGGTTTGGCAAACACTCGAACTCCCCACGAGGACAGGCATGATCAAAAACTGGGAGCGCTCCCAGCGCCAGTATTTAATCTCGTCGAAACAGGAAGCAAGACTTTTCGAGAATGTCTTCGTCGCCGCACCCTCGATCCAGGGCCCTCAATACAAGATCAGCTTTTCTGGACGGACCGAACGCCCCGGTCACCCGGCCTTGAACGACCACACCCCGGCTTCCAGAAGCGGCCCTCCAGATTGACCGGCCCCTACCCCGCGATGTGCTTCGTGGACCGCTGTCGGCAGATGCAGAATCAGTTTCACCTCTGGGGGAACGGCGATCACGGGGTCAACCGCCGACGGTCCCGGCCAGCCGCGGCAGTTCCTGCTGCGCCCTGGGCCCGGCGGTCAGCCGGGTGGTGACCCCGCGCAGTACCGAGGAGGCCGCCACCTTCGTACCCCAGCGCAACACGCGCACCCCCGCACCGGATCGGGGCGCGGCGATCCGGGGCACCCCCGGCGGCAGCTTCTGGGCGGCGTCGATCAGAGGCCGCATCCACCCGTCGTACCGCGTGAACGCCTCCGAATGCCCGCCGTCACCGGCCCGCGAGAGGAACGCCGCCAGCACATACGCACCGGTCAGAGCCAGCGAGGTGCCACCACCACCGATCGGCGTGACACACCAGGCGGCGTCGCCGAGCAGGCAGACGCGGCCCCGGTGCCAGACCGGGGTGCGCACCTGCCGTAGCCAGTCGACGTACAGGTCGTCGGCGTACTCGAAGCCGTCCAGGATGCGCGGCACCTCCCAGCCCAGATCGGCGAAGCGCCGGCACAGCTCACGGCGAATCCCGTACGCGTCCAGGCCGTCGAGCACCGGCTCGCCGACCCGGACGCTCAGCGTCGCCCGGAGGCTGCCGACATTGTCGGGACGTACGGTGATCTGCCGCCCTCCCCTGGTGACCAGGCACCGCCACCAGTCGTCGTCGTGCGGTTCGCGGCTGATCGTGCCGTAGGCGATGTACATGCCGAGCGCACGCTCAGCCGGCTCGCCGCCGAACACCAGCCGCCGGGTGGGTGACCCGACGCCCTCGGCTATCACGAGGAGGTCGAAGCGCTCGCGCGTACCGCCCGCGAAGTCCACGTCCACGCCCTCGTCGTCCTGTGTCACCGCGGTGACGTGATCGCCGTACCGCCAGTCGACCGATGACGGACAGGCGTCCACGAGCAACCGCGCCAGCGTTCCACGCAGGATCTCCAGCTCGGCGGTGGGCCCGTCCCTCTCGCCGTCACCCCGGAGCGGGAACTCGGAGACCACCGCTCCGGCCTCGTCGACGAAGCGGGTCCCGACCTCGCCGGTGTTCTGGGCGCGCACCGCCTCTTCCAGGCCCATCCGCTGGACGACGTCGCGTGCCGTGGAGCGGATGTCGATGTTCTGCCCGCCGTCACGCAGCTCCGGTGCGCGTTCGACGACGGTGACCGCGAAGCCGACCTCGGCCAGCCAGTACGCCACAGCCGGTCCGGCCACACTCGCGCCGGTGACCAGGACTCGCCGAGGTGTCATCACGCCCGCCTCCCGCAGTTAGTTACACGGTCAAACTATCATGCGATCGAACAGTTTGACCGACCGTGATATTTTTCGCGAGTGATCGATGATGCCCAGCGCGACCGTCTTCTCGAGGGCCTGCGAGACCACGGGGTGGTGTTCAGCGAGCTGGGCAGGCAGTTCGGCGCGGCGGTCGGACTACACGTGACCGACGCCAAGGCGCTGGTGGAGATCCTCAGCGCGCAGGATCGGGGCACACCGCTGACCGCGCGCGAGTTGAGCCAGCGCGTCGGCCTGACGCCCGGAGCGACGTCGTCCCTGCTCAACCGCCTGGAGGCGGTGGGTCACATCCAGCGTGTGCGCGACAGCGCGGACCGCCGGGTCGTCACGCTGCACGTCGGCGAGGACGTCGACAGGATGCTCGACGAGTTCTTCGCGCCGCTGGCCGGCCGGATGGGCGCGGTGATGGCGGCCTACTCGCCGGACACGCTGCGCGATTTCGAACGGTTCCTCGCCGACGTCACCGGGACGATGAACGCCTTCGTCGGCGAGGTCGTCGGCCGCGGCCGCGCAGGCCACGCACCACCGTGACGGCCGGACCCCGCGCGGCCACGTCGACGCGGAGGCGCCCACTCCGGTCAGCCCCTCACCGTCAGGGCGCCGCGTTGAGCAGGTCGAGGACGCTGTGCTGGCAGCTGTGGTTGGTGGCGACATAGGGACCGGCCCAGTGGCTGCCGTACTGGTCGAGGGTGTCGCGGTTGCGGGCGTACGCGCTGTCCGCCTGCCTCTGCAGGTACGCGGTGTACGCACCGCCGGTGGCCGAGTTCAGCACACCGAGACCCCGGACGGCCGGGCCCTTGAACGAGACGCCGTCACCGGCACACGTGTTGCTCTCGTTGGGCTCCCGCATGATCCCGCTCGAGTTCAGGTAGGTGCTGGAGGTCAGCGCGTCCCCGATCCGCCGCGCGGCGGCCAGCGTGTTCGGGTCGCCGGTCAGCCCATGCAGCTTCACCAGGGCGTTGATCAGCACGCCCTGGTTGTAGGTCCACGTCACGTCACCGTTGTTGCGGCAGGTCGTGAGGTTGACGCCGTCGTTGACCAGGTTGCCGGCGTTGATCATGCCGGTGCCCTGGAACCACGCCCAGCCGGCCTGGGCCCGCTGCCGGTACACGGTGTCGCCGGGGAGGCGGCGGGACAGTTCGGCGTTCAGCTGGATGTAGAGACTGTTGGAGATGGCGTTCTTGACGGTGCGATCGGTACGCCAGTAGACCCCGCCGCCGCAGCGGGTGTCCCAGTAGGCGTGCATGTGGTCGGCGTCCGCGCGAGCCGTCGCCAGGTAGCGACTCTCACCGGTCAGGTCGTACGCGGCCACCCAGGCCAGACCCCACCAGCCGGTGTCGTCGAGGTACTCGTTGCGGAACTGGCCCTGGCGGCTGTTGATGTTGCGGTCGTAGGTCTCGCTGATCGCATACCGGTAGCTCTGCATGCCGCTGACCCGGATGCTGTCGATCAGGGCGGTCAGTGCGTTGGCGCCGGTCCACCAGCCGTTGGTGTCGAACAGGCCGGTGGAGCGGTCGAAGCGCATCATCAGCGCGGTGGAGGCGGCGGTCCGCCGGTTCGCGGCGTTCCAGGTGGTACGGGCCCAGGCCGTACAGGCGATCTCCGGCCGGTCGTTCGCCTTGCCGCACGCCCGCAGCGCGCCGACGCCCCGCGTGGCCCAGTCGTCGACGTTGACCATGCCGGTACGCCATCCGGTGCTGCCCGCCGGGACCCGGGTATCGCTGACACGGCTGCCGTCCGCCCAGCTGCGCCCGCCGTCCATCGAGCGGTCGAGCCATACCTCGTCCCCGGCCGTTCCGCCGCCGACCGAGGCCCAGCCCATCGCGTCGGTGTCGTTGATGTGCAGGCGGAAGGTCCGCCCGTACAGGGCCGCGGTGACCGGGACGCGCTCGCCCGGCGCCAGCGCCGGGTCGCGGCCGTCGCAGTAGCGGTTGCAGATGACGGCGGCGGCCTCGGCCGGCCGGGCGCCCGGAACCGGCGCCAGCGCGGCAACCGCGATCAAGATGAGGCCTGCGGACAGTCGACGCTTCGTCATACCTGTTAACAAACCTGAAAAATAGCCGAACGTCAATGCACAGATGGCGAAGGGCGGGCCGGCCCCGGCCGGTGACAATCCATCGGTATTTTGCTATCTTGGAAAAAACCGAAATACGGAGGCGGTGAGGCGGTCATGTCGGACGGCGTGTTCGCGGCACTGGCGCATCCCACCCGGCGTTCCGTGCTGACGTTGCTGCAGCGCAACGGCCCCATGGCCGTCGGTGACATCGCCACGGCCCTGGGCGTCGCGGGCCCCACCCTGTCCGGTCACCTGAAGGTGCTCCGCAGTGCGGATCTCGTCGACACGCAGCGGCAGGGCACCACGATCCGGTACGTGACCAAGCTGTCCGTACTGGAGGGCGCCATCGCGGACCTGATGGAAGGCATGCGTCTCGGCCTCAAGAGCAGCGGCGCCGAAGCATCGGCCGGAAGGGAGAACGCCAATGGAAACAGCTGACGAGGCGCGGGAGCGGAGGGCACCCACGGTGGGGCTCATGGTGCTGGTCATCGGCATCGCGCTCATGGCGGTTCTCTCCTGGCAGGCCGCCGGGCGCCTTCCCGACCCGGTCACGCTGGCCGGCACCGGGAAGCACGGCGCAGACCAGCATGCCCCGAAGCTGCTTGTCCTGATCGGGATACCACTGCTGACCCTGATGCTCTCCGTGGTACTGCTGGCCTCGCAGCGACTACGCCGCTTGACGGCCGGCATGTTCAAGGTTCCGCTGTGGCGAGACGATCACAGCCATCGCCGGGCTGTCGGCCTGGCCCTCGGCGTCCTGACACCCACCCTGCTCAGCCTTCACCTGATGGTGCTGCGCGCGGCCGAGGGCCGGGTCGAGACCACAGCCGGCTACATCGCTGCCGCCGTGGCGATCGTCGTTGTCGTCGCCGGCAATTTCTGGCCCAAACAGGTTCCGGCCATCCCCGAAACCCTCGTGGAGCAGCTTCCACCCGGGACGCGGCCACGATGGGACCAGGCGCTGGAAGCACAGCGACGCGCCCTGCGCCCTACCGGCATCATCATGGTCGCCCTGGGGCTGGTGGCGCTCGCATGCTCCTGGTCAGTGCCGACGGTGTCGCTGGGCATCTCGCTGTCAGCCGTCGTCGCCATGGCGGGCGTGCCGTTGGGCACGGCGTGGCGCACCGTGGCATCCACGCGCTCGCGCTGAGACGCCACTCCGTTCACCGTCTGGGCGTACCGAAAAGGGGTGAATTTTGGTTTTTGATGCCCCCTATCGGCTGATCTCGCGCGAAAATGACCCGACGATGAAGTCTTTCGCGCTCAACCTCGTGGCCGTTCTCACGGCATGCCTGCCGCTCGCCGTCGCCACTCCCGCGTCGGCGCAACCTCCGCCCGACGGCCGCATCACGCTTGCCGCCCTGGGTGAGGCCACGCTCGACGTGCCGCGCTGGCCCGCCGACGGGCTCCGCTGCCCGTCCGGCCCGGTGCGTTTCCATGACGGTGGAGCCGCCCTCACGCCGAAGACCACGCCCGACGGCCGGCCGCCGTCCGGGCAGTCGCTGCTGATCCTGTCCGCCACCTACGGCGACATCGACCGCGACGGCGCCGACGAGACCGTCGCCGTGCTGGGCTGCCTGATCGAGGGCGGCACCAAGCAGATCGTCGCCTACGACCGCGGTCCTGACGGCGGCATCGTGTCCCGGGGGCGGGTGACGGCGACGACCGGCCAGGTCCGCGAGATCCGCGACACCAGTGTCCGGGTGGACCAGGCCGGGGTGGTGACCGCGCGGCTCGCCGACTACCAGCGCTGCTGCGACGACCGGACACCACAGAAATGGCAGACCCGCGGGTACGCCCTCCGAGCCGGCCGTTTCACGCAGGTCAGCGGCCCGACCCGGATGCCGTTCAACCCGAAGGTGACCGCGACCCGTCTCACCGTCGGTGACCTGGTGCTCGGCCCACCGACCGGCGGGTACCGGCACGGCAGCGTCACCGTGACGGTCGCCCACCGCTGGGGCGCCCACCCCGGCAAGGTCACCCTGCTGTTCTCCCCGCCCGCCGGCCTGCGGCGCTCCGGCGACCGGTGGCCGCCGGTGACCACCGAGGGGGACTCGTTCAGCGTGCGCGTCACCGCTCCCCCGCCGGGCCGCAGCGTCAGCTACCGCTTCGCCTTCCGGCAGCCGGCCGCCGCCTCCGGCGGTGAGCTGCCCGTCGAGCTGGTCACCGTGCCGCAGGCGAACCAGGCGATCCCCTGGTACGGCTACGCCACCGCACGCATCCGCTGACTCAGCCCTCCTCCGGGCCACTGCCCGGCTCGGCATGGTGCGGCTCGGGTCGCTCGTTGCGAGGATCAAGCCCTTCCAGACGATGCGGTACGGAACCCGCCCACCCATCCGAGCCACGGAGAACAGCCGTGTCCCGTTCGAAGGGCTCGGTGTTTCAAGATACTTGGACTTCCTAGTATCTCCGGCCTAAGGTACAAGGACGTCCACGTATCCCGTCGTGCCGGGCCACAAGCCCGTAGCCGAGAGGTCAGGAACAGCAATGGCTGCCGAGTTGCACGTCCCCGTTCACCCGGTTCGGTTCGTGACCGCCGCGAGTCTCTTCGACGGCCACGACGCGGCCATCAACGTCATGCGGCGGCTGCTGCAGGCGCAGGGTGCGGAGGTCATCCACCTCGGCCACGACCGCAGCGTCGACACGGTGGTGCGAGCCGTGCTCGAGGAGGACGCGCAGGGCGTCGCGATCTCCTCCTACCAGGGCGGACACGTCGAGTACTTCGGCTATCTGGTGGACCGGCTCGCCGAGGCCGGCGCCGGTCACGTCCAGGTCTTCGGCGGCGGTGGCGGCGTCATCGTGCCGGCCGAGATCGCGTTGCTGCGCGAGCGCGGCGTCACCATCTTCTCCCCCGAAGACGGCCAGCGGCTCGGACTGCCCGGCATGATCAACCAGCTGATCCGGGCCTGTGACGTCGACCTGACCGGCACCGGCCCCGACGTCGAGGAGCTGCTGGCCGGCGACCCGGCCGCGCTGGCCCGGGCCATCACCGTGCTCGAGGCGGGCCGATCGGCCGAGCTCGCCGACCGGCTGCGCGCCGAAGCGGCCGGCCGTGTCGTGCCCGTCCTGGGGATCACCGGCACCGGCGGGTCCGGCAAGTCGTCACTGACCGACGAACTGCTGCGCCGCCTGCGCCTGGACCAGGAGGACAAGCTGCGGGTCGCGATCCTGGCGATCGACCCGACCCGCAGGCGAGGCGGCGGTGCGCTGCTCGGCGACCGGATCCGGATGAACGCGCTGGAGACCGGGCAGGGCGGCCGCACGTTCTTCCGGTCTCTGGCCACCCGGACCGCCGGATCCCAGCTGCCCGAGCGCATCGACGACATCCTGCTGGCCGTCCGGGCGGCCGGGTTCGACCTGGTGATCGTCGAGACGCCGGGGATCGGCCAGGGCGACGCCGGCATCGTGCCGTACTCGGATGTGTCGCTCTACGTGATGACGCCCGAGTTCGGCGCGGCCTCACAGCTGGAGAAGATCGACATGCTCGACTTCGCCGACGTCGTCGCGATCAACAAGTACGAACGGCGCGGAGCCGAGGACGCCCGCCGCGACGTCGCCCGGCAGCTGGTGCGCAACCGGCAGGCGTTCGGTACCGGCTGGGATCGGATGCCGGTGTACGGCACGAGCGCCGCCCGCTTCAACGACGACGGCGTCACCGCGCTCTACCTGGAGCTGCGTGAACTGCTGGCCGCCAAGGGACTCCCGGTCCGGGCCGGGACGCTGCCCGCCGTCGACGTGCGCGCCTCCTCCGGGCTGACCAGCGTGGTGCCGTCCGCCCGCGCCCGCTACCTCGCCGAGATCACCGAGACCGTCCGCGGCTACCACCGCACCACCGCCGAGCAGGCCGATGTCGTCCGCCGCCGGCAGGCCCTGCGGACGACCGCGGAGATGCTCGGCGACGACCCCGCCGCCGCACGGGTGCGCGAGCTCTCCGCCGACACCGAACGGCGTGTGCTGCCCGAGGTCGGCGAGCTGCTGGACTCCTGGCCGCAGCGGGTCGCGGACTACTCCGGCGACGAGTACGTCTACCGCGTCCGGGACCGCGAGATCCGTACCCCCCTGACCCGGGAGACCCTCTCCGGCTCCCTCGTGCGGCGCGTGGCGCTGCCCCGCACCCGCGACGAGGCGGAACTGCTGTCGTTCCTGCGCCGCGAGAACCTGCCCGGGTTCTTCCCGTTCACCGCCGGCGTGTTCCCGTTCAAGCGGGAGGGCGAGGCCCCGGCCCGCATGTTCGCCGGGGAGGGCGACGCGTTCCGTACCAACCGGCGTTTCAAGCTGTTGAGCCGCGGCGGCGACGCGACCCGCCTGTCGACGGCGTTCGACTCGGTCACCCTGTACGGCCGCGATCCCGACCCGCGTCCGGACATCTACGGCAAGGTCGGCACGTCAGGTGTCTCGATCGCCACGCTCGACGACATGAAGGCGCTGTACGACGGTTTCGACCTCTGCTCGCCGACGACCTCGGTGTCGATGACCATCAACGGCCCGGCCCCGGCGATCCTGGCGATGTTCCTCAACACCGCCATCGACCAGCAGATCGAGGCCCACCCCGGCGAGCCGCGCGAGGAGGTGATCGCCCGCACGCTGGCGACCGTGCGCGGGACCGTGCAGGCCGACATCCTCAAGGAGGACCAGGGCCAGAACACCTGCATCTTCTCCACCGAGTTCGCGCTGCGCTGCATGGGCGACATCCAGCAGTGGTTCATCGACCACCGGGTCCGCAACTTCTACTCGGTGTCGATCTCGGGCTACCACATCGCGGAGGCCGGGGCGAACCCGATCAGCCAACTGGCGTTCACCCTGGCCAACGGCTTCACGTACGTCGAGTCGTACCTGGCCCGGGGTATGAAGATCGATGATTTCGCGCCGAACCTGTCGTTCTTCTTCTCCAACGGTATGGACGCCGAGTACTCGGTCATCGGACGGGTCGCCCGCCGCATCTGGGCCGTGGCGATGCGCGACCGCTACGGCGCGGCCGAACGCTCCCAGAAACTCAAGTACCACGTGCAGACCTCCGGCCGGTCACTGCACGCCCAGGAGATGGACTTCAACGACATCCGCACCACCCTGCAAGCGTTGTGCGCCATCTACGACAACGCCAACAGCCTGCACACCAACGCGTACGACGAAGCCGTCACCACCCCCAGCGAACAGTCGGTACGCCGTGCCCTCGCCATCCAGATGATCATCGACAAGGAATGGGGCCTGGCCGGCAACGAGAACCCGCTGCAGGGCTCGTTCATCATCGACGAACTCACCGACCTGGTCGAGGAGGCCGTGCTGCAGGAGTTCGACCGCATCGCCGAACGCGGCGGCGTGCTGGGCGCCATGGAGACCGGCTACCAGCGCGGCCGCATCCAGGACGAGTCGATGCTCTACGAGCACCGCAAGCACGAGGGCACCCTGCCGATCGTCGGCGTCAACACCTTCCTCGACCCGCACCGCGACGACACCACGCCGCAGACCGTCGAACTGGCCCGCGCCACCGAGGGAGAGAAACAGTCCCAGCTGGCCCGGCTCGCCGACTTCCACGCCCGGCACGCCACCGAGGCGCCCTCCGCTCTCGGCCGGCTCCAGGCCGCGGCGATGAGCGGCGAGAACGTGTTCGCGGCCCTGATGGACGCCGTGCGGTGCTGCTCGCTGGGCCAGATCTCCGACGCCTTCTTCGAGGTGGGCGGCCAGTACCGGCGCAACGTATGACGACCGCGACAGGCGCGACGCCGGCCCGGCGTCGCGCCCGCGACCGCGCGGTAACCTCCTCCGGGATGCCCGACGATCCCAGGAGGAATCCGGTGCAAGCACGGCTCCCGTTCGATCCCGTCGGGGAGGCTGCCCGGCTCTGGCGTGAACACGGCTGGGAGAACGCCGCCGACGGCATGGCCGCGGTCACGTCGCTCATGCGTGCCCAGGCCATCGTCCAGTCCTGGGTCGACGACGTGCTGCGGCCGCTGCAGCTCAGCTTCGCCCGCTACGAGCTGCTCATGCTGCTGTCCTTCACCAGGCACGGCCGGCTGCCGATGGCCAAGGCGGGCGCCCGCCTGCAGGTGCATCCGACCAGCGTCACCAACGCCGCCGCGCGCCTGGAGGCCGCCGGACTCGTCGAACGCCACCAGGATCCCAACGACGGCCGCGGTGTGCTCGTGACCATCACCGAGGCCGGCCGCGCCGCCGCGGCACAGGCCACGAGCCTGCTCAACGAGCGGGTCTTCAGCAGGCCCGAGCTCACCTCGGAGAACATGCGCGACCTGTTCGGCACCCTGCGTGACCTCAGGCGGTCGGCGGGAGACTTCGACGGGTGACCCGTTCGTATGACGGCCTCGGCCACCCGATGCGGTTCGAACGGCCGCCGACCCGGGTGATCTCGCTGGTTCCATCGCTGAGCGAGGCCCTTGCCGAGACCGTTCCGGAGCGACTCGTCGCGGTCACCGACTGGTGCACCCACACGGCAGGATCAGATCTTCCGCGGGTACGGGGGACGAAGAACCCCGATCGGAAGGCGATCGCCGCGTTGAAGCCGGACCTGGTGATCGCCAACCAGGAGGAGAACCGTCAGCTGGACGTGCAACGCCTCCGCGACGCCGGGGTGCCCGTCTGGGTCACTGTCATCGAATCCCTCGACGACGCCCTCCGCTCGATGCGCCAGCTGTTCACCGAGGTCCTCGCTGTCGACGAGCCCGAGTGGCTGCGCCGGGCCGCGTCGCAGTGGGGCCTGCCCGCGCCCCGGCCGGAGCTGCGCGTGATCGTGCCGATCTGGCGCGACCCGTGGATGGTGGTCGGCGCCCGCACCTTCACGGGCGACATCCTGGCACGGCTCGGACTGGTCAACGTGTTCGGCGATGCGGACGGCCGCTATCCCCACACCGGCCTCGCCGAACTGCGGGCGGCCGGCGCGGACCTGATCCTGCTGCCCGACGAGCCGTACCTCTTCACCCCCGACGACGGCCCGGAGGCGTTCCCGGACGTCCGGACCGTGCTGGTCTCGGGACGGCATCTCACCTGGTACGGGCCGTCGCTGGCCACCGCCCGCACCGCTCTGCTGGATCAGATCCGCTGAAAACGGAACGGCGCCGTCTCCTCCGGAGGTCTCGCCCGGTCAGCCCACGGGGACCCGCGGCTCGGACGCGGCGGAGGCCAGCCCCGGCCGCCACCAGTTCCACCGTCCGAGCAGTGACATCGTCGACGGGAGCAGCAGACCGCGCACCACCGTGACGTCCAGCAGTACCGCCACGGTCATCCCGACGCCGATCTCCTTCACCGCGACCAGTTCGCCGAGGACGAAGCCGAGGAAGACGATGCCGATCGCCAGGGCCGCCGTGGTGACGACCGGACCGGCGGCGGTGATCCCGGCCAGGACGGCGCGGTCGTTGGCCGCCGCGTCGGTGGCCGTCCGGCGGTCCCATTCCTCCCTGATCCGGGCGAGCAGGAACACCTCGTAGTCCATGGACAGCCCGAAGGCGAAGACGAACAGCAGCAGCGGTGTCGTCAGGTCGAGCGCACCCCAGGGCTCGAAACCGAGCACGCCGGCGCCCCAGCCCCACTGGAAGACCGCGACCAGCACACCCATGGTCGCCAGCAGCGTCAGCAGGTTCATCACGATGGCCTTGACCGGCACGACCACCGAGCGGGTGAGCGCGAACAGCAGCGCTCCGGTGGCCACCACGATGATCGCCAGGGCGACGGGCAGGCGGTCGGCGACGGATCGTTTCGCGTCGGTCAGCTCCGCCGCGGGGCCGGCCACCAGTACGGGGGCGGGTGCGTCGAGTGCGCGCAGGCCGGCCACCAGCTGCTGGGCCTGCCGGCCGTCCGAGGCTCCGGTGGGCACGACGTCGGCGACGCTCACCCCGGCCGGCAGGCCGGACCGCACGTAGACGCCGTCGACGCCCGGCAGCTTCTCCATGGTGTCGAACAGCTGCTTGACCTCCGGGCGGTCCGGACCCGCCTCGACCACGACGGTCAGCGGCTGCTTCGGCGGGTCGGTGAACCTCTCCTGTGCCGCCTCGTACGCCTGACGTGCCTCACTGCTCCTGGGCAGCACGCGGACGTCGGAGTTGGCGAACTCCACGAAGAGCAGCGGGGCGCTCAGCACCAGCAGCCCGGCGACCACCGCCAGCGCCACCGGACCCGGCCGCCGCTGAGCCAGCCCGGCCAGCCGCACGAGAAGACCGGGGCCTCGCGTTCGGCTGCGTGCCGGGATCCGCCTGTGGGCGACCGCGATCAGCGCGGGCACGAGTGTCGTCCCGGCAGCGGTCGCCAGGACGACGACCAGCGCTCCGCCCATCGCCATCGCGGACAGCATGGGGTCGCCGAAGGCGAACAGCCCTGCCAGCGCCGCGGCGACCGCTGAGCCGGACACCAGCACCGCACGGCCGGCGGTGACCACCGTACGTTCGACGAGCTCGGCCATCGGCGCGCGCGGATCCGCGGCTCGTTCCTCCTGGAACCGGGCGATCATGAGCAGGCTGTAGTCGACCGCCAGCCCGATGCCGAGCAGGGTCACCACGTTGACGGTGTACTCGCTGACCGGCATCAGGCGGGCCAGCCCGGTCAGCGTCAGCAGCGTCGCGGTGACCGCGCCCACGGCTGCGCCCAGCGGCAGCAGGCCGGCCACGAGGCCGCCCAGCAGCACGATCAGCAGGATCCCGACGCAGACCAGGGCAACCGATTCACCGACGGCGGCGTCCCGGACTGCCTGGTCGCCGAACTCCCGCTCGGCGAGCAACCCACCGCCGATCAGGATCTCGGGGGCGTCGATGCGGCGCAGGGCGGCGCTCACCTGATCGGCGACGCGCAGCGCCTCGTCGTCGCTCAGGCCCGGTTTCAGCTCCACAGTGATCAGAGAGCCCTGGTTGTCGGTGGCGATCTGCCGCGCGCCCGTGGTGTAGGAGTCCTCGACCTCGGCCACGCCGGGGATCTCGCGGATCTCGAACGCGATCCGGCTGACGCTGTCGACGAGCGCGATGGCGCCGACGTCACGTCCGGAGATCACCGCGACCACTCGTTCGCCCTCGGGCGACAGCGCGTCCAGGCGATCCTGCGCGACGGCCGCCGGAGCTCCGGCCGGCAGGGAATCGATCGACTGCGTGCGATCGTAGACGGAGCCACCGAACACCGCGCCGGCCAACGCGACCACGAGCCACACGACGATGACGATGCGACGTCGGGCATGGATGAATCGACCCAGCCCAGCCGGCATGACGGCCTCCTGACCGGTGCTGGAAGGGCAGCCCCGGCACATGAGATCATCGCGGCCCGGCGACGCGCAACCATGTGGACGACGCAAGGTCCACTGAGGTCGGCCGCGACACCTCAAATCCGCTTTTCGGTACGGGCTGGGCAGTACCGCCGAATCGGGGCAGTCCCGGACCACAACGCGACGCCGGCGATCCACACGGCCGCCAACGCGCCTTTCGGGCTGAGGCGATGGGTCACCGGCCGTGTCGTACCGCTGCCTCGGGCGCTGGTGGGACCGCGGTACGACACCGCCGGTGGGGTTCGCCTTCGGCCCGGCGCGGGCCCTGGGGGCCGGGACGGGCCGCCCGCGTCGCGGCGGAGGTCCGGGTACGTGCTCGTGCGTCTGGGCCGGCCGTAGCCGTACCGTAGATTTTTGGATTATCTGTTGCGGAACTATCGTGGCTACGCTGGGGATATGACTGCGATGGCGCCCACCCGGACCGAGACGGACCTCTCGTTTCTGCTGGATCACACCAGCCACGTGCTGCGTTCGCGGATCGCGGCGGCGCTCGCCGAGATCGGCCTGACGGCTCGGATGCACTGCGTCCTGGTGCACGCGCTCGAGGAGGAGCGCACGCAGATCCAGCTGGCCGAGCTCGGCGACATGGACAAGACGACCATGGTGGTGACCGTGGACGCGCTGGAGAGGGCGGGGTATGCCGAGCGGCGGCCGTCGGCCACGGATCGGCGCGCGCGGATCATCGCGGTGACCGAGACCGGCGAGGCAATCGCGAAACGGAGCCAGGAGATCGTCGACGGCGTGCACCGCGACGCGCTCCAGTCGGTGCCGCAGGACGAGCGCGAGGTTCTGGTACGGGCTCTGAACCGGCTGGCCACCGGACATCTGGCGACACCCGCGGAGAGCGCGCAGCCGGCACGGCGGGCACGGGAGCGCGCCAAGTAGATCCGTCGAGGATCGTCTACAACAAAACTATCTGCTAGGGTCCTTCCCATGAACTCCTGGGGAGGATCCATGCAACGCTGGACCGCGCTCGGTGTGCTCTCCGCCGCCGGGCTGATGACCATCCTCGACGGCAGCATCGTCACCGTGGCGATGCCCGCCATCCAGCAGGACGTGGGCTTCTCCCCCGCCGGGCTGAGCTGGATGGTCAACGCGTACCTGATCCCGTTCGGCGGCCTGCTGCTGCTCGCCGGACGGCTCGGTGACCTGATCGGCCGCCGAGCGATGTTCCTGGCCGGGACCGCGGTGTTCACCGTCGCCTCGCTGCTCGCCGGGCTGGCCACCGGACCGGGAACGCTGATCGCCGCCCGGTTCCTGCAGGGCGCCGGCAGCGCCATGGCGTCCGCCGTGGTGCTCGGCATCCTGGTCACGCTCTTCACCGAACCCGGCGAACGTGCCAAGGCCATCGCGGTCTTCAGCTTCACCGGCGCCGCCGGGGCGTCGATAGGCCAGGTGCTCGGCGGGGTTCTCACCGACCTGCTGAGCTGGCCGTGGATCTTCTTCATCAACGTGCCGATCGGGGCGGCCACCATCGCCCTGGCCCTGCGCGCCCTGCCGCGCGATCGAGGCGCCGGGTTGTCCGCGGGCGCCGACCTGATCGGGGCGGTCCTGGTCACGGCCGGCTTGATGCTCGGGATCTACGGAATCGTCAAGGTCGAGGAGTACGGCTGGACGGCCGCGCACACCCTCGGTCTCGCCGCGGTGTCGCTGGCCCTGCTCGCCGGGTTCGTGGCCCGTCAGGCGACCGCGGCCCAGCCGCTGATGCCGCTGCGCATCCTGCGCTCGCGCAACGTCGTCGGCGCCAACCTGGCCCAGATGCTGTCACTGTCCGCGATGTTCGCCTTCCAGGTGCTGGTGGCGCTGCACATGCAGAAGGTGCTCGGCTACAGCGCCCTCGAAACCGGCCTCGCGATGCTCCCGGCGGCGGTCGGCATCGGCACGATCTCGCTGTTCGCGTCGGCACGGCTGAGCGCCCGGTTCGGTGCCCGGACCGTGCTGCTCGCCGGCCTGGTGCTGCTCATCTCCGCGATGGCCCTGCTCAGCCGGATCCCGGTGGACGCCGCATACGTCACCGACATGCTGCCCGTCATGCTGCTGATCTCCGGCGGCGGGCTGGTCCTGCCGGCCCTGGCGACTCTGGGCATGTCCGGCGCCCGGGAGAGCGACGCGGGGCTCGCCTCCGGCCTGTTCAACACCACCCAGCAGGTCGGGATGGCGGCCGGTGTCGCGGTCCTGTCCACGCTGGCCGCTGCCCGCACCGAGAATCTGCTGGCTGCGGGCAGTGCCCCGGCTGAGGCCCTGACCTCGGGATACCGGCTGGCCTTCACCACGTCGGCCGGTCTGCTGCTCGCTGCCCTGCTGGTCAGCGTCCTCGTGCTGCGCCGCAGCCCGGCCGCGGTGCCCGCCCCCGCCACAACGGCCTGAACCCGGCCGCCCGCCCCGGCAGGCCGGCTGAGGGGCGGGCGGACCGGACGAGCGTCAGAGGCGGATGCGCTGGCCCGCGAAGATCAGGTTGGGGCTCTTGAGCGTGCCCTTGTTGAGCGCGTAGAGCGTACGCCAGCCTCCCTTGACCTTGAATTTCCTGGCGATGGACGCCAGCGTGTCGCCGGAGCGGATCACGTAGGTCTTGCCCGTGGCCTTGGCGGTGCTCTTCTTCTTGGCCGTGGTGGTCGTCTTCTTGTAGACGCCGGCCTTCTTTCCGCAGGTCGGCCAGGGCTTCAGGCCACGCTTGGCGTAGAGCTTGTTGGCGATGGCGATCTGCTCGGCCTTGGTGGCCCTGTCGGCGGTGGGCGCGTACCTGGCGCCGCCGTTGGACTTCCACGTGCTGCGGCTGAACTGCAGGCCGCCGTAGTACCCGTTGCCGGTGTTGATGTGCCATCGTCCGCCGGACTCGCACTTGGCGACGACGTCCCAGTTGACCTGGCGGGCGGCCTGGGCGGGCGTTGCCGGGCCGAGCAGGATGCCGGCTCCGGTCACCGACGCCGTGGCCAGAACCAGGGCAAGGCGCACTCGTCTACTACCGATCCGAGACATGGAGATCCTCCACGCCTGCGAGGTGAGCTGTCGGGTTCGGGCAGAGACGGCCCGGCCGTTTTCGATCACGGCTTCACCCCGAGGCGCGTCACACCCGCGCCGTGAAAAGTGGGTCCCCCGCTCCTGCCGTCTGAATCGCGTCTGTGGCCGGCGGCAGGATTCGGCGGTCCGTCCACAGTGCCCGCGTCGCGGGACGGCCCGACGGTAACCACGTCGATGGGCCGGGAACCAAGCGCAGAGCCCTGGATAGTGACGTTCTTCTCAGTATTTGCCCGCTTTGATCTTGTTAGTGCCCTGAAATGCCGGACACTGCGCTTATTCCGTTCTGATCCGAATAATGCGCATTCAACGGGGCAGAGACCGGGGTGACGGTGGCGAGTCCGCGGCGTCGGGCCAGCCACAGGATCACGGCGGCGAATCCGATCAGGACCGGCGCGTCCACGACGACCGCCTGCCACGGCATGTCGGCCGCCGTCTCGTCGATGGTGAGGTCCCCGAACGCGGCCGCGAGCACGCTGCCGATCAGGTTGTTCATGACATGCAGGGCGATCGCCGCCTCGAGGCCGCCGGTGCGTACGGTCAGCCAGCCGGTCACGACGCCGAAGACGACCAGGTCGGCGAAGCCCCATGGGGTGCCCCAGCCGTGCAGAGCCGCGAACACCGTCCCCTGGACCACGATCGGCAGCCACGGGCTGCGCAACCCCGCGCCGAGCCCCTGCAGCAGCCAGCCGCGGCACACGTACTCCTCGGCCGCGGCCTGCACCGGAACCACCAGCAGCAGCACGGCCGTCGAGATGAGGAACGGGCCCCAGCCGGCCAGCGGATCGTCCAGTCCGGCGTCCTCACCGCCGGTGACCACGGACAGCGCGGTAGCACCGGCGATGAAGACCACGATGGTGACGGCCGCGACCGGCAGGCAGATCATCAGCCACCGCCAGCGGAGCCGCCCGGCCACCGATGACAGGGTCCCGGCCGGCCGTTCCTGGATCCAGCGGGCCGCGAGCAGCGTGAACGGCAGGAACACGGCGATCGTCAGAAATCCGACCGTCAGGTCCGGCAGCGCACCGAAGCTCGCCATGCCGTCCGGTCCGTCGGGACGCCCGGCGATCTCCGCGGCGACGGTGTACGCCCCGTACACGATGATCATCGCGAGGAACCCGAGCAGGACGATGAAGACGGTGCCCAGCGCGGTGCGCCACCAGCGGTGGCCGGCGGTGCGGGCGAGGCGGTGGTACGGCGTGCCCGGCGGCGGAGGAGTCAGCATGCGGAGAATTCTCGTCATCGGTGGCCTTCGGCGGATCTGGCCGGAGCCGGATTCGCATCCCTAACCTCAGATATAGACGTGCCCCGCCACCTGCCCGCGGGCAGAATGCCGATCATGGAACCACCCGAGATGATCAACGCCGGTGAGCTCGTCCTCAAGCGCTGGGAACCGGAGTGGTCCGGCGAACTCGCCGCGGCCGTCCAGGAGTCGGTGCCCGAGCTGCAGCCGTTCCTGCCGTTCGCGACCGACGACTACGGGCTCGCCGAGGCACGGTCCTTCACCGAACGCTCGGTGACGAGCTGGGCGGAGGGCACCGAGTTCAACTACGCGGTCTTCACCACGGTCGGCGACCTCATCGGCTCGATGGGCCTGATGACCCGCCCCGGTCCGGGAACGCTGGAGATCGGTTACTGGCTGCGCACCCCGTGGACCGGCCGCGGCCTGATGACCGCGGCGGTGCGGGTGATGACCCGGGTCGCACTGACACTGCCCGGCGTCGAGCGGGTTGTCATCCGGCACGACCCCGCCAACGGTGCCTCGGCCGCGGTGGCCACGAAGGCCGGTTTCGTCGAGGCCGGCCGCGACGGGGACGACGTCGTCCGCGAGTTCCGCCCGTAGGGTCTGTTCGTATGGAATCCACCGACGACGGGCGCTATGTCGTGATCGACGGGCGGCGGTGGCGCGCCACCGACCCGGAGATCCCGGAGGAGGCGGCCGCACGCCTGCGCAAGGCCTTGATGGCGGCCCGCCGCGACGTCGGCGCGGCGCTGCGGGCCGACCGTGACCCGGCTCCCGCCCGAGCCCGGGTGCAGGCCGCGAAGGTGGCGCTCGGCGAGCGTGGCACACCGTGGTGGGAGCAGTCCCCGGACGAGCGGCGCGAGCGCTGGGAGCGGGGCCTGCGCGACCTCGAGGCCTGACCCGGCCTGTTTTCAAGGCGGCCCGGCCTGTTTTCAAGGCGGCCCGGCCTGTTTTCAAGGCGGCCCGGCCTGTTTTCAAGGCGGCCCGCCCGCCCCGGTTTTCATGGCGGCCCTGCCGGTTTTCAAGGCGGCCCGGCCCGCTTGACTCTCAGGTGGCCTGAGGCTCGAAGCTTGCCGGGTGAACGGTGATGATCTGCTCAACATCGGCGCGTTCGCTGCGGCGACCGGCCTGACCGTCCCCGCGCTGCGCCACTACGACGAGATCGAGCTGCTCAAGCCGGCCCGGGTCGACCCGGGCACCGGCTACCGGCGATACCACCGGGACCAGCTCGACGATGCCCGCCTGATCTGCGGCCTGCGGGCCGTGGGCGTGCCGCTCGACGAGGTCCGGGCCGTGGTGGGCAAGCCCGCCGGACGGGTACGGCCGGCGCTGGACGCGCATCGGGAACGGCTGGTCGCCCAGATCCGTGACGTGTCACAACGGATCGTCGCCGTCGACGAATTCCTCGAGAAGGGAATGCCGATGCCGACATTGCAGACCATCCGCCCGGTGCAGATCCGCGTCAGGGTCGCCGACGTCCGGAGGGCGGCCGCGTTCTACACGGCCGCGTTCGACGTCGTGTTCAACGAGGCGATCTCGTCGGTGCAGTTCGGGACGTACCGCACCGACCGCTTCTTCCTGATCACGCTGGAGGAACACGGCCTGGAGGAGCACGACGTCACCACGCCAGGGCGGTTCGGGCTGCTCGTCGGCGACGTGGACACGGTTCACCAGCGCGCGATCGGGGCCGGCGGCGCCGAGGTGCATCCACCGGCCGACTTCGCGTGGAAGCCCCGAACCTCCTGTGTCAGCGACCCGGACGGCAACCTCATCGACCTCACACAGGGATGACGGCGACACCGCGGCCCGGCAAGGACTCCGGAGCGCCGGGCAGATCGGACAGGCCGACGGGCTCGTCGGTGCGGTTGATCAGGAACCGGACCGGGCCGCGGATCGCCAGTTCCACCTTGCCGCGCAGGCCGGGTGGCAGTTCACTGACGACACCGGCCGGCGTGAGCAGGTCCTCCAGGATCAACCGCAGGCCTTGCGGCCCCAACCGGGTGGAGACGTACGCCGCGGAGCCGCCGCCCACCTCACGCCGGGTCACCGCCGCTCCCCCGTCGGCGTAGGCGGCCAGGACCTTCGCGGCCGGATCGGTGACCTCCACCCGCTCCGACCAGAGGGACCCGGCCGCGCCGTTGGTCAACGGCACCGACACGCCGTCGGGCAGCGGCGCGAACTCCTCGACCCGGACGCCGAGCAGATCTCGCAGCGCCCCCGGATAGCCGCCGAGCCACGCGTGGTCGTTCTCGTCGACGATCCCCGAGAAGTACGTCGTCACGAGGTGGCCACCGCCGCCGGTGTACTCCTCGAGGCGCTCTCGCAGCGGAGCCGGGACCACGTGCAGGATCGGGGCCACGACCAGCCGATATCCGGTCAGGTCGGCGGCGACCGGCACCACGTCGGCACGGATGCCCAGGTCGAGCAGGGCCGTGTACCAGTCGAGCGCCTCCTGGCGGTACCGCAGCCGGTCGGTCGGGTGCGAGTCGAGCTCGGAGGCCCACCAGGATTCGTAGTCGACGACCACGGCGACCTGCGCCGGCGTACGGGAAAGGCCCGCAACGCCCGACAGCGACCGCAACCGCCCGCCGAGTTCGGTGACCGCCTGGAAGATCGCGGACTGCTCCCCCGCGTGCGGCACCATCGCCGAGTGGTACTTCTCGGCCCCCGCCCGGGACGCACGCCACTGGAAGAAGCAGACCCCGTCGGCGCCGTGCGCCACGTGCGTGAGCGAGTCGCGGGCCAGGTCGCCGGGCAGCTTCGGCGGGTTGACCGGCCGCCAGTTGACCGCGCTGGTGGAGTGCTCCATCAGGAACCAGGGCCGCCCGGCTATCAGGTTGCCGCACAGATTGGCCGAGAACGACAGCTCGTCGAGGGCCTGCGTGCCGTGTCCGATGTAGTGATCGTTGGCGACGAAGTCCACCTCGGCGGCCCAGTCCGGGTAGTTCATGCCGTTGATGTCGCCGGCGACCATGAAGTTCGTGGTAACCGGCACGTCCGGGGTGATCTCGCGCAGGATCCGCCGCTCGGCGAGGTAGTGATCCTTGAGCGCGTCGGAGGAGAACCGCTTGAAGTCCAGCTGCTGGGTCGGGTTGACGGGCCCGTTGGCGTGCCGCGGCGGCAGGATCTGCTCCCACTCGCCGTACCGCTGCGACCAGAAGTCGGTGCCCCAGGCCGCGTTCAGCATGTCCAGCGTGACGTAGCGTTCGCGCAGCCAGACGCGGAAGGCGCGGGCCGCGTCGTCGGAGTAGTCGTGAACGTTGTGGCAGCCCAGCTCGTTGCTGACGTGCCAGGCGGCGAGTGCGGGGTGACCCGCGTACCGGTTGGCGATCGCCCGGACCAGTCGCAGCGCGTGCTCGCGGAACACCGGCGAGGTGGGCCGCCAGTGCTGGCGGGCGCCCGGCCACACGGTGCGGCCCTCCCGGTCGACCGGCAGGATCTCCGGGTGCTTCGTGGTGAGCCACGGTGGCAGGGACGCGGTCGGGGTGGCCAGGTCGACGAGGACCCCGTTGGCGTGCAACAGGTCGACGACCTCGTCGAGCCAGCCGAAGTCGTAGCGGCCCTCGGCCGGTTCGAGGCGCGCCCAGGAGAAGATGCCGAGCGAGACGATGGTGACGCCGGCCTCGCGCATCGCCCGCACGTCCTCGGCCCACACCTCGCGCGGCCACTGCTCGGGGTTGTAGTCGGCGCCGAACTCGATGCGGGCCTCGCCGTCCCGCCGCAACCATTCAGGAGCCTTCCGCGGTACGCGCAACGCGCTTGCGAAGAACCCGAGTGAGGCGTCGTCCGCGGCCGGGGCGTCGTGCGGCCGGTTCAGGTGCCCGTGCGTGGTGCCCGGGGCCACGAAGGTCTCGGACGGCACCCCGGCCTCACGCAGCTGGCGTTCCAGCAGCTCGCCGGAGGGCCGCAGGTCGTCATCCTCGGAGAGGAGGATATGTACCGCCGGCAGCCCGTCGAATCGCGCCGAACCGGGCAGCGCGTCGGCGGGGATGTCACTGATCCGGCCCACATAGTTGCGGACCATGTCCTCGATGCCCTCCAGGCTGCGGCCATGACCGAGCGTGGGCGTCGGGAAGTGCAGGAACGGATAAGCCAGCAGGATCAGGTCGGGAACCACGTGCTCACGGGAGCGCAATGCCGTGGCCAGTGCCAGCGAGGCTCCCGCACTGGCGCCGCCGATGGCCTTGCGGGCCGGGAGGTCCTCGCGCCCGGTGACCCAGGTCCACACGGCGTGCACGTCGTCGACCGGCACCGGGTAGCGGACGCCGCCGACCGCGAGCCGGTAGCCGACCGACACGACGATCGCGTCGGCACGGCGGGCCAGCTCGGCGGCCACGTGGTCGGCCTCCGGCATGTCGAGGTCACCGTGCCGGAAGGCGCCGCCGTGAGCCCAGACGAGCACCGCCCCGGCGGGCCCAGCAGGCTCGTAGATCCGCACCGCGACGGGACCGTGCGGTCCCGCGATCTCCTGATCAGTGGCCACTGAACCCCCCTCAGCTCTGAAACGATTTATACACGGAACCGGACAGCCGGCAGCATCCCCAGCTCCCTGAGACGGTCCAGGACCAGCCGGCCGATCTGATCCGCGCCGTACTCGGAGAAGTGGGTGTTGTCGCGCTTCTCGTCATACAGGTAGATCGGCTTGGACGCCTCGGTACCCAGCGACTCGACCAGGGCGGCGCTGTCGGCGGTCAGGTTCACGTACGGGACGTCCAGCTCGGTCGCGACCGCCTCCATCTCGGCGGGCAGGTCCACGCCCAGCCCGTTGACGTGCCGGGCCACCGGGGTCAGCCGCCCGGTGCCGTCGAAGAGGCGGCGCACCGGCGGGCTGACCGGCACCGGCCTGGCATGCGCCGCCCGCAGCCCGGTGATCATCCGGGTCAGGTTGGCCCGGTAGTCCCCGGCGGTCGTCGCCTTGTCGTTGTGACCGAACTGGAGCAGCACCACGTCACCTCTGCCGACCCGGGGAGCCATGGCGCCCCAGAGACGCGGGTCGGCCAGGAACGAGCCCGTGCTCTCGCCCGAGTCGGCGTAGTTGGCGACCGTGACTCCGCGCCGCAGATGCTGCGGGACGGCCTGTCCCCAGCCGGTGTAGGGCGCGATGCCCTGGTCGCAGACGGTCGAGTCGCCGGCCAGGAACAGGTGCGGGGCCCGGCGCGACGCTGGCCGGACCGTGATCCGGCCGACCTGCGGCGCCGCACCGCTGAAAGTCAGCGTGAGGCCCGGAGTCCCGAGGGTGTCCAGCGTCGGCTCACCCTCCGGCTCCCGGACGTCGACGCTGAAGCCGCCACGGGCGAATCGGCCCGCCTCGGTGACCGTCTCAGCGAGCATCATCCGGCGGGCCTCGGCCCGCACCGCGGTGCTGCCGGGCACATCGGGGCTGCCCAGGACGAGCGAGACGTCATAATCCCCCGGCGGCACGTCGTAATGGCAGACGATCGGGGCGACACCGCTGCACTCCCCCGGAACCGGGGTGTGGCCGGGGCTCGCGAGCGCCGGAGCCGGCACGGCGACCACGGCGGCCGCACCCAGGGTGATCAACCGAGACCTCTTCATCGCATCCTCCTCGTCACGCCTCCCGCCTTGAAACGTTTACATTGATGGAAACCGATTGGTCAAGCGCGTCACGCCGAACAGCCGACGCCGGCCTGCGAGGTCAGCCAGACGCGATACTCCCGGGGATAGCTGGTGAACACCCGGCTCGGGCCGGTCGCCAGCACCGAAGCCCACTTGGCCTCATTCCCGAAGGCGGGCAGGGGCGGCTCCTGCCAGGCGACGCTGTCGGTCCACTTCGGGCGGTTTACGAGAACCGACGACAGCCCGAGCGCGGCCGCCCGCGTGTTCAGCTCGGCCGCGACCGCCGTGTCGTTCGAATACATCGTGATGGCCTGACCCGCATACCGCTCCTGCACGGGCGCGAGCAGCTCCGACCAGGCCCGCGCCTTGATCGCGGCGTCGCTGTGCAGCAGGGACTGCCGCGCATCACCCTTCACCTCGAGGTAGGCGTTGAGCCCGTTGGCCTTCGCCGAGTTCAGCCACTCGCGCAACGTGTAGACGGTCTCCCCGGCATAGGGGCCGACCTCGATGGTGCGCCCGGAGAGCATGGTGCCGCCGGTCGCCCACCACAGCTCGGTGATCTTGTTATTGGAGCCGGTCAGCTTGCCGGTGGTGGTGTTGTGCCACATGACCGCCTTGGTGCCGTCCCGGGTGAGCTGGACGTCCGCCTCCACGCCGTCTGCACCCCAGCCACTCTGCGCCTGCAGTCCTCGCGGATGGTGGGGCTGGCGCACCTGGTCGAGGGCGACGGTGTCACCGCTCGCCGGGTAGCCACCGTGGCCGTAGACCTCGGGACAGGCCGGCAACGCGGCGACGGCGGGCCCGGACAACGGAACCATCCCAGCAGTGACCAGCAGGGCGGCGACGACTCCGGCAGACTTCGGGCGCATCCTCAAGATTCACTCCCCGTAATTGATCGACGCATGGACACTAATCGACTCCCAGCGTCGCGAAGGGGTTCGTTGGAGCAGGCCAGCCAACCTGCGTGCCGACCCACGGGTCTCGGCCGGTGTCCTCTCCCCGCTCGTCGGCCGGGCCAGCGTCGCGGATCCCAGCGCGCGAGGGACGGATCAGGTGCAGACAGCCGGCCAACCCGCCATCGCCCGGCCCTTTCCCGATCCCCGATCGTGGGCGCCCGGCCAGCGGGAGGGGATCAGGTGCGGCTGGCAAGCCAACCGGCCATCGCGCGGACACCGTGGCCGATGGCTCGCTCGTCCGGCCTGAAGGTGCCGAAGTGCGGGTAGCTCGACTCGATGGCCGCACGGGGTGAGCGGACACCGAGGAGCGTGTAGGTGCCCGGGATCTCGTTGAGGAACAGCGAGTAGTCCTCACCGCTGAACGGAACCGCGGCGTGCAGCGCCGAGACCCGGTCGCGGCCGATCGTGCGCTTCAGGTGGCGTTCGAGGGCACGCCCCTCCTTCACCGGGCTGATCATCGCGGGGAACGGCTCGGGCGGGAACTCGACGGACTCCGCACCGGCGGCGAGCGCGCGCCGGCGCACCTCGGCACGGACCTCGGTATAGCGCGGCTCGGGCCAGCAGCGGTAGACGACCTGGACCTGAGCACCGGCCGGCCGGGCTTGGAGGAACACGAACCTGGTCAGCGGACCGTTCGGCGTCTGCAGGTCGGTGACCAGTTGCTCCAGTGCGGCCGGGGTGGCCGGGCGGGTGACCGTGCTCAGGGTCGCCAGGTCGGCGGCGAGCAGCTCGGCCCGGGCCGTGGCGTCCGGGCCGGTCAGGGTGATCACGCCGCGATCCTGGCCGGGCATGCCGAAACCGGTGGTCACCCGGAACTCGCCGACCGGGAACGGGAAGCAGTGCAGGGCGTGGATCTCGGCGGGCCGCCGGATGTCGAACACCCCGTCGGCCAGCATGTCGCGAGCACCGGACAGCGACTCCTCGGCCGGCTGGAACACGAACATGACGCGGCCGGACAGGCGCTCGCGCAGACGGGCGAGCACGAGGGCCACACCGACGCCGATCGTCGTGTGCAGATCGTGTCCGCACAGGTGGGCCGCGGTGGCGTTGCCGCCGATCTGGTCGCTGGGCGGGACGGCGTCCATGTCGGCGCGGTAGGCGACGGTCCGGCCGGGCCGCGCGCCGGTCAGGACCGCGACCACCCCGTGGCCACCGACCCCGGTGGTGACGTCGAGACCGGCCGCACGCAGCGACCGCGCCACCACCTCGGCGGTACGCCGCTCCTGGCCGGGACCCTCCGGATGGGCGTGGAGGTCCCGGCGCAGGGCGATGAGCCGGTCGTCGAACCGGGCGGCGACCCGGTCGATGGGCAGCGGCGCCGATGACGCCGCTGAGGCGGGCCCGGCCGATGCCAGCCAGGCACCGGCGACCCCGGCGGCGGCCCCGCCGAGAACGGTTCGCCGGCTGAAGACACGACCCTGTGAGCGCGACACGATTCCCCCCGTTTTCCACGATCAAGCTGTCTGGATCCCAGCCTGCCGGGAACCGGCCCGCACCACAGTGGAGCTGGCACGCGGCTGATGGTGGGGCTGGCACTACCCCCGGACCGCTACGGATGCAGCAGCAGCTTGCCGCGGGTGTGGCCGGTCGCGCTCTGTTCCTGGGCCTTCGCCGCCTCGGCCAGCGGGTACGTGTCCGCCACCTCGACGTGCAGGCGGCCGGCGACGGCCAGGTCCGCCAGCGCCGCCAACGCCTCCGCGGTGCGTTCGCCACCGGCGGAGAACGGGACGCCCGCCTCCTGCGCGGCGACCGCGTCGGCAATCGTGATGATCCGGTCGGTGGTGCCCCGCAGTTCGACGGAGACCTGCACCGCCCCCTGCCCGGCCGCGTCGAACACGGCGTCGACGCCCCGCGGTGCCAGGGCCCGGACCCGGTCGGCCAGGCCGTCGCCGTACGTCACCGGGATCACGCCGAGCGACCGCAGATGGTCGTGGTTCGCCGCCGACGCGGTGCCGATGACGGTCGCCCCGCGGGCCACGGCCAGCTGCACCGCCAGACCGCCCACAGCGCCGGCCGCGCCGTGCACCAGCACGGTCTCACCACCGGTGACCGCCAGCAGGTCGAGCACCCGCTGCGCGGTCTCGCCGGCGACCGGCAGGGCCGCCGCCTCGTCCCAGCTCAGGGCCGCGGGCTTGCGGGCGACGACGGTGGCGAGGGCGTATCCGGCGTACGACCCGGTGTCGGTGAATCCGAACACCTCGTCACCGGACGCCAGACCGGTCACGCCCTCGCCGACCTCGTCGACCACGCCGGCCGCCTCCCAGCCGGGGACGGCCGGGAACACGGTCGGGAAGACGGCCTCCAGCCAGCCGTTGCGGATCTTGTGGTCGACCGGGTTGACGGCCGCGGACACCACCCGCAGCCGTACCTGGCCGGGACCTGGTTCCGGCAGGCCGACCTCGGTCATCCGCAGCACCTCGGGTCCGCCGAACCGGTCGAAGACGATCGCCTCCATGATTGCCACCTCTCCTGGGACGTCTGTTGCTCGTGGATCGCTGTGAAACCCACGCTGCAGCCAGGGAAGCCGGTTGTGGAGCGGACCTCTCTGCCTAGGATCGGCGGTCCTTGGCTAGGTCCGGAGATCTGCGGGACGATGGCAGCCATGGATCGACGAGAGCTGGCCGACTTCGTCCGGCGGTGCCGGGAGCGCCTGCGGCCGGCCGAGGTCGGGCTCGCGACCGGTCCGAGACGGCGTACCCCCGGTCTGCGCCGGGAGGAGCTGGCGATGCTCGCCGGCATGTCGGCCGACTATCTGATGCGGCTGGAACAGGCCCGCAGCCCGCAACCGTCGCCGCAGGTGCTGCGCTCGCTCGGGCAGGCGCTGCGGCTCAGCGACGACGAACGCGACCATCTGTACCTGCTGGCCGGGCACCGTCCGCCGGCCGGGCGGCTCGCCGGCGCTCACGTACGGCCGGGGCTTCTCTATCTCCTCGATCAGCTGACCGGTGTGCCGGCGCAGGTGCTCAGCGACCTCGGCGACGTGCTGGCGCAGAACGCGCTGGCCGAGACGCTGTTCGGCGACATCTGCCCGCCGGTGCTGCACGACCATGAGAAGGACCACAACGTCGTGTGGCGGTGGTTCAACGATCCCCGGATCCGGGCGGCGCATCCGGTAGAGGACCACGACTACTGGAGTCGGCTGCAGGTGGCCGATCTGCGCGCGGCGGTGGCCCGTCGTGGCACGGATCCGGTGGCTACGTCAATGGTCCGGCGGTTACGTGCCGGGAGTACGGAGTTCGCCGAGCTCTGGGACCGGCACGAGGTGGCGGTGCGGCGCACCAGCCGGATGCGGGTGCAGCACCCGACGGTCGGCATGCTGGAACTGGATTTCGAGACGCTGCTGACACCCGCCGAGGATCAGCGGCTCATGATGCTCACCGCTCCACCGGGCAGCGCGACGGCCGGTTACCTGGATCTGCTCCGGGTCGTCGGCCAGGAGTCCTTCACGGGTTGACGCTCGCCGTTCAGCACACCGAGTGGCTGGAACGTTCTGTCCACTGAGAGCTTTCGCCGTCGGGGTTCCCGGCCCGTCAGCCGCATCCGTCTGAGCCGTGATGGCGCTCGGTCGGCTGACGGCCTGGCGTTACCGTCGTGGGCTCCGGGGTCGTGGGGGTCGGTTACCGCCGCGACCCGGTGCTGGACGATCAACTACGGCCGTTTTCGGAGCCGGGCTCCGGGATATCGCTGCCTCCGGACCGGTAAAGGGTTCGCCGCCCACGGCTGGGCGATCAGGCGGCCTGGGGAAGGGTTCACCGGCCACGGCTGGACGATCAACAGCCCGGGGAAGGGTTCGCCGGCCACGGCTGGGCGATCAAGCGGCCCCGGGAAGGGTTCGCCGACCACGGCTGGGCGATCAAGCGGCCCGGGGAAGGGTTCACCGGCCACGGCTGAGCGACCAACAGCCCGGGGAAGGGTTCGCCGACCACGGCTGGGCGATCAAGCGGCCCCGGGAAGGATTCGCCGACCACGGCTGGGCGATCAAGCGGCCCGGGACAGGACTGTCCCCACCAGCCCCAACCAGACCCTGACCGTAAAAGGTGTCTAGAAGGTGGCTGGAACGTTCTGTCTACCGGGAGAAGGTGGCTAGAACGTTCTGTCTACCAGGAGACCGCCCAGCGGATCCGACAACAGGGCGGCGAACCCCTTCTCGGCGGCGCCGATCAGGGTGGCGTCGTCGCCGAGGCCGGACGGCAGCAACCGCGCACGCTCCCGCGACACCCGCATGCTGTGCTGGGCGATCCGGGCGCCGACCTGAGGAGCGGCGGCCGCGTACAGCTCGCGCAGGGTGCCGCCGAACACGACGACGCCCGGGTTGAACAGGTTGATCAGGTTGGCGACGCCGATGCCCAGCCAGTCCCCGATCGAGGCGACCGCGGCAGCGGCGGCCGGATCACCGGCGGCGGCGGCGCGCACCACCGAGCGGACCGCCTCCCGGCCGAACTCGTCGCCCCGGCCGACGGCCTCGAGCAACGCGTACTCCCCGGTCTCGGCCTCCAGACAGCCGCGCGAGCCGCACAGGCACTCCCGGCCACCGTGCGGGTTGACCAGCATGTGCCCGACCTCGCAGCCGTAGCCGCTCTCGCCGCCGAGCAGGGTGCCTCCGACCAGGATGCCGCCGCCCACACCGACGTCGCCGTGCAGGTAGATCAGGTCGGGTGAGCCGATCCCGGCACCACGCACGAACTCGGCGTGCGCACCCAGGTGGGCCTCATTGCCGACGGCGACCGGCAGGCCGACGCCGAGCGCGGCCGCGAGTTCGGTGCCGAACGCCTGGTCGACCCAGCCCAGCTCGGGGCCGTAGCGGACCATGCCGTCACCGGGCCGGATCATGCCGCAGTACGAGGCGCCGATCCCGGCGCAGACCGTGCCGGGCGGGGCCGCGTCGTGGAGTTCCCGGCCGAGCGCGGCGAGGTTGCTGACCACGGCGTCCAGGTCCACACCGGTACGCGGACGCGTCGTCTCCCGCCGGTCGAGAACCGTCCCGCCGAGCCCGACGCGGGCCGCCACCAGCCGGTCGACGGCCACGTCGAAGGCCAGCACGAACACCCGCTCGGTCTCCGGGCGCACCACCAGCGAGGGGCGCCCCGCACCGGCCGGTGCCGCCGGGTTCTCCTCACGAACCAGGCCGGCGGCGACGAGCTCGCTGGTCAGCGCCAGGATGGTGCTGCGGTTGACGTCCATCCGCTCGGCCAGGGCGGCGCGCGACAGCGGACCGCTGACGTGGACGTGACGCAGCAGCGTGCTCAGGCTCGCACGATGCTTGCTCACTGCCGGTGTCCTTGCGGGGTGTAAATGCCGGGGGAACTCCCACTCTCTCACACGACCATCGGCTGCTCCTCGGACTCGGTCAGCCGGACCGTGCACAGGCCGCCACGCTCGGCTTTGACCTCGGTCACCTCGAGCTGGGTGCCGGGCGCCAGGATGAACTCCTCCTCACCGGTGAACGCCGAGAACGCCTTGATACCGACGGCCCGCCTGGGGCGTACCTCGAAAAGGGTCCGCTTTCCGCGCCCGCCGAGGAAGCTCTGGGCCACGCTGAGTTTCGAGGTGCACGACGAGACACCCCACCACGTCACGGTACGGCCGAGCGGGTACTGCGCACGCAGGTCGAGGTTGACGCCGCGCCACAGCGGCTCGGTGCGCACCGGCAGCCGTCCGACCGCGGAGAAGAGCAGGCGCAGGTACGGAAGGTACGGCTCGAGGCGGCTCCGGTCGGGGTGCCGCAGCGTCGCGTTGATCTGCCGGTAGAACGCGGACTCACAGGTGTAGAGATAGAGCGCGGCGACCTCGTCGGCGGTCAGGGCCGCGCCGGACTTCGTCATGCCGAACTCGTGGGAACGCTGCACGTCCCAGTCGAGGCCCGCGAGCAGCTTGGCGACCGGCGTGACGGCCGTGCGGAAGTCCTGCAGCGGGGTGTCGAAGACACCGGTGATCGCCGGGAGCGCCAGGCCCTCGTCCTTGACGCTGGCGAGACGCTCCAGGTAGAGCTGGTGCAGCTCCATGGTGGACGCGATGAAGGCGCCCATCCGCTCGGCGTTGGTCTCGCCCGCGTTCCAGCCGCGGCTGGGCAGCCAGTCGACCGGGCTCTGACCGAGCGACTGCAGCGCGTCGTTGACGACCGTGAAGTGCTCGTTGTCGCAGAAGATGTCGCCCTGGGCCGCCGGGTTCGGATGGTCGATGTGCCGGACCTCGACCTCGGGGTATTTGCGCTCCAGTCGCTGGACCAGGCTCTTGAGTGTGCGGGCGTGCGCGCCCCACCAGGCGAAGACGACACCGCGGTCCTCCGGGCCGGCCTGCTGCTTGGACCGCAGGATCTCCTCGACGATCGTCTCCACGACCGGCCGCCAGAAGGCGGTGTGCCGGTCGGCACCCAGAGCGCCGTCGGCGCTGGCGGTGAGCGAAGCGTTGAGCAGCAGGACGCCCTGGGTGAGCATCGCCTGGAACCACTCCGGCGGCTGCACGGTGTCCTGCTTCTTGAGCAGCGCGCGGATGTCGGCGATCGGGGTCTTCTTGGGAATGCCGTACTTCCACATGGCGGCCGCTTTGATGATGCAGCGGATGCTGACGACCCGGCCGAACTGGCTGTCGGCCCAGTCGTGGAAGGTGTTGTCGAACATCGCGATGCCGGTGGCGCTCTCGGCACGCGGATAGGGGTTCTGTCCGAAGACGACGACCTTCCACCTGTGCGCCGGATTCGGCTTGAGCGCCTGGAAGGTCAGCTCCCGCACCGGGACCGTCTGTGGACCGCGGCCGGGCCCGATGAACGTCTCGGCCGCGGGCTGGGCCTCGATGACGGGCTTGAGCAGCGGCAGCCAGGGCTCGCCCCCGCCGCTGAACAGCTCGGTGAGTGACAGCGGGTCATTCGTGTCGGTCATCGGCGCATCATGGCAGCCGCCCGGCGCCGGATTTCTTGTCGGACCCCCGCGATATGGTCGCCGCCTTCCGTCTTCACAGTGGAGTGTGCGATGTCCGTTGAGCCCGTGATTCCCCAGCTCAAGGTTGTGCTGACCGACGTCAACGCGCGGGTCGTCGAGGCCTGGCGATCGGCGTTCGCCGACACCCCGGGCGTCGAGATCGTGAAGGGGTCGATCCTCACCCAGCGGGTCGACGCGTGGGTCACCCCGACCAACTCGCACGGCGAGATGAACGGCGGAGTCGACGCGGTGATCAAGCGCCATCTGGGCGCCGGCATCCAGCTGCGCGTGCAGAAGGCGATCAAGGCCGGGTTCGGTGGGCACCTGCCGATCGGCAGCGCGGTGTGCGTGCCGTCCGGCGCGGCCAACCCGGACTTCCTGATCTCGGCGCCGACGATGCACCAGTCGGCGGAGAACGTCCGCGAGACGCTCAATGTGGCTCTCGCCTGCGCGGCCGCGTTCCAGGCCATTCACCGGCAGAACGCGGCCCACCCCGGCAGCATCACCTCGGTGGCGCTGGTCGGCATGGGCGCGGCGACCGGCAAGGTGCCGCCGCGGGTCTGCGCCAATCTGATGTGGGCCGGTTACACGTTGTTCCACGACTACGCGTTCGGCGACTACGACGAGCTGCGCGCCACCGTGACCGCGCAGCTCGGTGACATCGAGACCCGGCCTGCTCAGGAGCGGGTGCGGATCACCCCACCGGTTCGCCGCTGAGGTCCGTGCCGGGCCTGCGTGCGGTATGGTCCGAGCCACAAGTGAAGACTTCGCCGCGACGCCACCGCGGGAGAGTCCCCGCCCCTGCCGGGGCGGGGCGCCGAAGGAGCAACTTCTCCCTCAGAATCTCTCAGGCCCCAGTACCGCGACGGTCAGGCGACTCTGGAAAGACAGCTCTGCGACAGGGGCTGCGCCCACGGTGCAAGCCGCCCTCCGGCGGTGAACCTCTCAGGCAGAGATGACAGAGCGAGGGAGGCCCCGACCCGACGAAGGAGCCTCCGTTGCGACGCACCGCACTGCATCACGTCCATCAGCGTCTCGGCGCGGCCATGACCGGCTTTGCCGGCTGGTCGATGCCGCTGCGCTACGGCAGTGACATCGCCGAGCACCACATCGTCCGCACCGGCGCCGGCCTGTTCGACCTCGGTCACATGGGCCAGCTCGAGGTTGCCGGCCCGGACGCCGCCGCCTTCCTGGACTACGCGCTGGTCGGCCGGTTGTCGGCGGTGGCGGTGGGCCGCGCCAAGTACACGATGCTGTGTCATCGAGTGTTGATCACGACCGGCGGGGCCTGCGGGTGGGACGCGCCGGTGCTTTGTCCTGAGCGGCGGTCACGGCCTCGCACAGGTCGGTGAGCGGGTCGAGGCTCTGGGCGTTGCAGGCGATCGTCTGCAACAGACCCCGGAAACGCTCGGCGTCCTCCGGGGCGAGGACGCCGAGGACGTGCGCCTCGACATGCCGCAGCGCGTCACGCCGCGCCTGCCAGGTCTCGTGCCCCTTCACGGTGGCGACGACGAGCCGGCTGCGGCGGTCGGCCGGGTCGGGGCGGCGCGCGACGAGGTCGGCCCGCTCCAGGTCGTCGATGAGATACGTCAGGATGGTCCGGTCGATGCCCAGGTCCTGGCCGATCGCGCCCTGGTTGCGGGGCGGCTCACCGACCGCGGCGGAGAGAACCTGATAGCCGCGGGGCCCGCCGGGCAGGTCACTCAGAGCGTGGTCGGCGGCCTTGGCGTAGGCACGGAAGACCACGCCCAGCATCCAGCCGAGGTCACCTTCGAGGGGGGTCGTCACCGCACCACCATAGCCAGCACCACAGAAGTTCTGCCACACAAATGTTCTGTTTGACAGAACATCTTTTCCGCGTCACAGTTGCCGCATGTCCGACTACGGCCACCCACTCCAGTTCGGGTCCTTCATCACGCCCACCGCCGGCGACCCCACCCGGGTCGTCGCGCTCACCGTGCTCGCCGAACAGGCCGGCCTGGACCTGGTCACCTACCAGGACCACCCCTACCAGCCCGGCTTCCTCGACACCTGGACCCTGCTCAGCTACGCCGCGGCCCGCACCGACCGGGTGCACCTGGCAGCCAACGTCACGAACCTCCCGCTGCGCCCACCGGCCGTGCTGGCGCGCAGCGTCGCCAGCCTCGACCTGCTCAGCGGAGGCCGCATCGAGCTGGGCCTCGGCGCCGGCGCGTTCTGGGACGCGATCGAGGCCATGGGCACGACACGACTCACCGCCGGCCAGGCCGTGCGGGCCCTCGAGGAGGGCATCGACGTCATCCGCCAGCTGTGGGACACCGGCGCCCGTGGCGGCGTCCGGGTCGACGGCGAGTTCCACCGGGTCGTCGGCGCCAAGCGCGGCCCGGCCCCGGCTCACGATGTCGGCATCTGGCTCGGCGCCTACAAACCCAGGATGCTCGCCCTGACCGGCCGCCGCGCCGACGGCTGGCTGCCGTCGCTCGCCTACCTGCAGGACGGTGACCTGGCCGCCGGCAACCGGATCATCGACGAGGCCACCCTGGAGGCCGGCCGCAAGCCTGCCGACGTGCGCCGCCTGCTCAACATCGGCGGCCGCTTCACCGACATCGGGCGAGGCCCCCTGCAGGGCCCGGCCGAACAGTGGGCCGAGGAACTCACCGACCTGGCCCTAACCGACGGCATAGGCACGTTCATCCTGGCCACCGACGACCCGGACGACCTGCGCCGATTCGCGGCCGAGGTGGCCCCCGCGGTCCGCGAGGCGGTCGCCGCCGAACGCTCGGGCTCCACCGCGACGCGGCAGGAACGCGAAGGCACCACCGCGACGCGACAGGAACGCGAAGGCACCACCGCGACGCGACAGGAACGCGAGAGCACCACCGCGACGCGACAGGAACGGCCCGGGTCGATCAACACCGGGCCGACGTCCGCGCCGGTCCGGGTGGCGGGCCGGTCACCGTTCACCGTCGCACCGACCAAGGACGATGGCGTACGCCGAAGCAGCACCGTTGTCTGGGACGAGCAGGCCCGCCCCACCGGGCCCACACCGGATCCGGAGCGCACCTACACCCCTCGCGAACTCGCCAACGGCCGGCACCTGATCGAGGTGCACGACGGGCTGCGCGGAGAACTCGCCCAGATCCACGACCTGATCGACCAGGTCGAGGCGGGACGGATCGACGTCGGCACCGCGCGTTCCCACATCAACACGATGACGATGCGGCAGAACAACTGGACGCTCGGCACGTACTGCGAGTCGTACTGCCGGATCGTCACCACCCACCACACCATCGAGGACCGGTCGCTCTTCCCGCACCTGCGCCGCAGCGACCCGCGCCTGGCCCCGGTCGTCGACCGCCTCGAACAGGAGCACCACGTCATCCACGAGGTCCTCGAGGGAGTCGACAAGGCCCTGGTCGAGATGGTCTCCGGCCCCGGCGGCACAGCCGGCCTGCGCGCCGCCGTGGATCTGCTGACCGACACCCTGCTGTCCCACCTGGCCTACGAGGAACGCGAACTGATCGAGCCCCTGGCCCGCCTCGGCGCCCAGTAGGCGGACCGCGTGCGCGTCCACGGCCGCCGGCCGCTCCCCCGAGGCCGGCCTCAGGTGCTGAGCGTGCGGTAACGACGCAATCGCCGGAGTCCACCGGTGTCGGGGCGGTCCGCCGGCGTGCTCGCGACAGCTTCCAGGCGCTGCTGTGCGGCCGGCTGGTCCAGGTGCATCCCGATCGCGACGAGCTCGCCGGCCGAAGGCGGCTCCCGTAGCGGTGCGACATGGATCAGAGTTCCCACGACGTTGACGACGAAGCCCTGCTCGCTCCGCGATCCACGCACCCGTACCCGGCCCTTGAGCCGGTACGCGCCGGCCGGTGGATCCTCGAGAAGGTCGACCAGCATGCTCGGCGAGACCGGCCCCGCCAGCTCCACAGAGGCCGCCCGCGCATGCTGGTGGTCGTCGTGGTCCCGGCTCTGGTCCCGCATGAGCTTGGCGAACGGAAGCTCGTCCGGCGGATCCTCGTCGGCGGCGGTGTCGAAGACGAGTGCCGGATCGACCCGGCCGTGACTGGCGGTGACGATCTGCACCTGCGGGTGGCGTCGCCGTACCCGTTCCCGGATCAGGTCGAGCACCCGGTCGCGGTCTGTGGCCGGCAGCAGGTCCGCCTTGTTGATGACGACGAGAGTCGCCGCCGCATAACGCGCGGGCGGCTCCGGCCAGAGGTCCACGGTGCTGAAGTGCTCGGCGGCGTCGATCACCTCGACGAGGCCACCGAGCCGGATCCCGCTGACGCCGCTGAGGGCGACGAGGCGAGCGAGCGCGACCGGCTCGGCGGCACCGCTGGCCTCCACCAGGATCGCGTCCAGCCGGAGCCGAGGCCGCGAAAGACGATGGAGCGCGTCGTCCAGGCCGCCGGCGTCCGGCAGGCAGCAGACACAGCCGCCCGAGATCGCCTCGGCGTCGTCGATCTGCCCGGCGACGAGCGCCGCGTCCACGTTCAGCGCACCGAAGTCGTTGACGACGACGCCCAGCCGGGCTCCCGGCCGGCGCAGCAGGTGGTTGAGCAGGCTGGTCTTGCCGGCACCGAGGTGGCCGGTCAGTGCGATGACCGGTATCCGGCCCGGCTTCACAGCGTTCACATCGTCATCCCTAGGAGAGACTGGACCAGCTCGGAGAACCCGGACCCATCCGGGCCCCCGACGCTAACCCGGCGTCCCGAGCCCGGCCCGGCGCAGCACCAGGGTCACGAAGCCGAGCACACCCCGGTAACCCCGCAGCCAGCCGTCCCGGTGCTCCCGGGCGACCGCCAGCACCTCCGCGGCATCCGGATGACCCGGATTGTCCAGAGCCCATCCGGTCAGCGAACCGGTCCACGACCACTCGTAGTCGTCCCACTCGCCGGCCGCGCTGACGTGCGCGTACACAGGCGCCCAACCGGCCGTGGCAGCCACGTCGACCAGGCCCGCCAGGTCGGTGTGATCGGCCGGGGCCGCGTCCAGCGCGGCCAGTGCCGCCGGGGTCGGCGGCACCGCCCAGAACATCTCACCGACCATCAGCACGCCGTCTGCGTTCACGTGCCGTCCGGCCACGTCGAGAGCCTCCTCGAAACCGCCGAACGCATGCGTCGAGCCGATGCACAGGACCAGGTCGTAGTCGCCGTCCGCCGGGTACTCCCGTGCGTCCCGTTCGTGCAGCGTGAGCCGGTCGGCGAGCCCGCGTTCCGCGGCTGCCGTCGCGGCGCGCTCCAAAGCGTACGGGCTGAGGTCGAGCCCGTCGGCGATCCCGTCGGGGTGGTGCGCCAATGCCTGCAGCGCCCATGCCGCCTCCCCGCATCCGAGATCGAGGATCCGGGCGGACGGCTCACGGCCGGCCCGGCGCAGCAGGTGATTGACGCTCACGCCGGAGACCGGCGCCGCGATCGGGTGGTGGGTGTGCGCGATGCTGCTGAGTCGTTGCCGATCCACCGGTACAACCCTATGTGACGGCAGAAGCTGACTGCGAGTGACGCCTCGGACGGGGAGGTCCGGCGGGCGGCGGCACGGTTCAGCCGGGAGGCGGGGTGCCACCCGCCGATCAGCGGGTGGCCCGGGCGGCAGCGCCACGCTGAGATCGTGAGGGGCCTGAACTCAGCGCCGCGGACCGATCGTCGTCCACCGACGCCGACGCCGCGGAGTCCCTGGTGTTGTCTCCGGAGGAGTTCGAGGCGCCGTCGGCGGATCGCTTCCGGAGACCCCGGCGGGAGACGCCGACGGGCTGCCCAGGTGCGGGTGTGCCGACTGACCCGCTCGCCTGGGGGTGCTCGCGGGCAGTCGCCGACCGGCGGGGTGGGGGGAAAGCTCCCCGCCGGTCGGCCTGGCCCCGCCCCGGAATACGACCCGTCAGGCGACCGTCAGCCCGTCGGACAGTGCGGCCAGGAAGTCGGGAGCGTCGAAGAGGCGGCCGGCGGACGCCACGCCGGTGGTGGTGCGGGTTCGGCCGTCGAGGATGCGCTGGACCGCCTCGACCGCGAGCGGCGCGCTGACCGCGTAGATGTCGCGGCCAGAGGCGGTCAGGCGGCGTTGGGCGGTGCCGTTACGGACGATCACGTCGACGGTGAACGTCTCGGCGGCCCGCCCGCCGGGATCGGTCGTGCCCGCGGCCAGGTCGCTCGCCGCCGTCATCGTCATGTAGGTGCTGACCTCGGGGATCACCAGATGGCTCGGGACGGTGACGACGTCAGCCATGGTGAACCCTGCGAGGACCGTACGGCGGCCCATCGGTGCCGGGAAGTCCCAATCGAGAGCCGGCAGCTCCGAGGCGTCCGTGTAGTAGTCGAGGCGTCCGCCGGTGAAGCGGACCCGCTGCCCGGCGCGCCGGTCACGGGAGACGGCGCCGGCGGCGAGGGTCCCGGCGGTGGGCTGCCAGCTGCTCAGACCGTAGGCGACATGCGCCTCGTCGGCGGTCGTCCAGTCGCCCATCGCGGCGGTCACGAGCAGGTCGCCGAGCCCGCCGAAGAAGGCCATCGCGGGCAGCACCGTGATGTCCACGTCGCTGAAGTGCGTGAACGTGTCGGCGTTCGCCTCGATCTCGGCGGCCACGTCGACGTACGGGATACCGGCGCGCAGAGCCGCCTCGATCACCGGCGCCGCGGTGGTGGCGAACGGCCCGGCCGTGTTGATGACCGCGTCGGCGCCCTTCAGTGCCGAGTCGAGCGAAGCCGGGTCGCCGGCCGAGGCCACGCGAGTCTGGTGATCAGGGCCGAACTCCGCGAGCCGGGCGGCGTCGCGGCCTATCGGGATCGGGGTCAGCCCGCGTCGCCGCAGTTCGGCCACCACGAATCGACCGGTGTGTCCGTATGCCCCGAAGACCGCGACTGTGTTGTTCATGCCGAGAATGCTGTCAGCGCCGTCAGGGCTGAAACAGTGTCCGTAGTGCCAACCCCCGAACAGTTTCGGACAGCACCCGGGTCGCCTGGTCGATCACCGGTGAGTCGTCGCCGGCACGGACCGCGACGGCCAGATCGATGCGGGCGTCCTGTTCGGCGAGCGGCCGGTAGGTCGCGCCGGGCACGCCGAGCTGCGCCACCGGTTCCGGGACGATCGCCACGCCCAGTCCCGCGGCCACGAACGTGACCAGCGTCGACGTCTCGACCACCTCGTGCCGGATCCTCGGCTCGAACCCGGCCCGGTCGCAGAGCCGCCGGACAGTGCCGTGCATCGCCGAGTCCCGGATCGCGTGGACCACGAAGTCCTCGTCGCGCAGATCGGCGACGCTCAGCCGGTCACGGCTCGCGAGCCGGTGACCGTCGGGCAGCACGACGATCAGGGCGTCACTGCGCAGCACCCGCACCAGGATGCCGGGGTCGTCGACGGGCGGGCGCAGCAGCGCCAGGTCGATGTCACGTCGCTGCAGGGCGGCGACCTGCTGCGCACCGAGCATCTCGCCACGGAACGCCACCTCCACGCCGGGCAGTTCCTCGCGCAGGCGGCGGGCGACCGCGGGCAGCAGGCTGTAGGTGGCCGAGCCGACACAGCCCACCGACAGCCGGCCCTGCAGACCTGCCGCGACCCGGCGGGCCACCTCGCCGGCCTCGTCGACGGCGGCCAGCACCAGCCGGATCCGGTCCAGGTAGGCGGCTCCGGCCTCGGTCAGCTCGACGCGGCGGGTGTTGCGATCGAGCAGGCGTACGCCCAACTCTGTTTCGAGTTGCCGGATCTGCTGGGAGAGCGGCGGCTGGGCGATGTGCAGCCGCGCGGCGGCCCGGCCGAAGTGCCGTTCCTCGGCGACCGCGAGGAAGTAGCGCAGGTGACGCAGCTCCATTCCATTGATACTTGCAGAGTCATGGTCGGGCCGAAAAGAGTATTTCTGGATATCAGAGCTGCTTACTAGCCTGGGGTCATGGCTGACTCATATGTGTACGCCGCCGTGCGCACCCCCTTCGGCCGCTACTCGGGGGCGCTCGCCGAGGTACGCCCGGACGACCTGGCCGCCACCGCGCTGAGCGGTCTGCTGGCGAAGGCGCCGGACCTCGACCCGGCCCGGATCGACGATGTGTACTGGGGCAACGCCAACGGCGCCGGCGAGGACAACCGCAACGTGGGCCGGATGGCCGTGCTGCTCGCCGGTCTGCCGACCTCGGTCCCGGCGGCCACCGTCAACCGGCTCTGCGGGTCCAGCCTCGACGCGGCCATCATCGGCTCCCGGGCGATCGCGGCCGGTGACGCCGAGGTGGTCGTGATCGGCGGTGTCGAGTCGATGACCCGCGCGCCCTGGGTGCTGCCGAAGCCGTCGCGTGCCTTCCCCGCCGGCAACGTCGAGGCGGTCTCCACCACGCTCGGCTGGCGGCTGACCAACCCGAGGATGCCCGCCGAGTGGACGGCGTCACTGGGTGAGTGCAACGAGCAGCTCGGCGACAAGTTCGGCATCTCCCGCGAGCGGCAGGACGCCTTCGCGGCCCGGTCTCACACGCTCGCGGCCAGGGCCTGGGACGAGGGCTTCTACGACGACCTGACCGTGCCGGTCGCCGACCTGACCCGCGACGAGGGCATCCGCGCCGACAGCAACGCCGAGAAGCTGGCCCGGCTCAAGCCGTCGTTCCGGCCCGACGGCACGATCACGGCCGGGAACGCCTCGCCCCTCAACGACGGCGCGGCGGCCGTGCTGCTCGGATCCGCGCGGGCGGCCGGCGCGATCGGCCTCGAGCCGCTGGCGAGAATCGCGGGACGTGCCGCACACGCCGTCGACCCGCAGGAGTTCGGGTTCGCCCCGGTCGAGGCCGCGGAGAAGGCGTTGCGGCAGGCCGGTATCGGCTGGTCCGACGTGGGCGCGGTCGAGCTGAACGAGGCGTTCGCGGTCCAGTCGCTGGCCTGCGTCGACGCGTGGGACGTCGACCCGGAGATCGTCAACACCCGTGGCGGGGCGATCGCGATCGGTCATCCGCTGGGCGCTTCCGGTGCCCGGATCCTGGGCACTCTCGCCCACGTGCTGCGCGAACGCCGTCATCGCTGGGGCGTGGCGGCCATCTGCATCGGTGTCGGCCAGGCCCTGGCCGTGGTCCTGGAGAACAACGCATGAAGACACTGACGACCGACGCGCTGACCGCGGTCAAGGAGGTCAGGGACGGCGACACGGTGCTCGTCGGCGGGTTCGGCATGGCAGGGATGCCGGTCGAGCTGATCGACGCCCTGATCGAGCACGGCGCCGGCGACCTGACCATCGTGAGCAACAACGCCGGCAACGGTGACACCGGGCTGGCGGCACTGCTGGCCGCGGGTCGCGTACGTAAGATGGTCTGTTCTTTTCCCCGGCAGTCCGACTCGTGGGTCTTCGACGGCCTCTACCGCGCCGGGAAGATCGAACTCGAACTGGTGCCACAGGGCAATCTCGCCGAACGGATGCGCGCCGCGGGTGCCGGGATCGGGGCGTTCTTCTGCCCCACCGGTGTCGGGACGCCCATCGCCGAAGGCCGGGAGACCAGACAGATCAACGGACGGGAGTACGTCCTGGAGTACCCGATCCACGGCGACGTCGCCCTGATCCGCGCCCACCACGCGGACCGGCTCGGCAACCTCGTCTACCGCAAGACCGCGCGCAACTTCGGACCCGTCATGGCGACCGCCGCACGCACCACGATCGCCCAGGTGTCGCAGATCGTCGAGACCGGCGAACTCGACCCGGAGGCCATCGTGACCCCGTCCATCTACGTTGACCGGCTCGTCGAGGTGACCCCATGAGCAGCAAGGACGACCTGGCCAGGCGGGTCGCCGCCGACATCCCGGACGGCTCCTACGTCAACCTGGGCATCGGGCAGCCGACGGCGATCGCCCGCTATCTCACCGCCGGCAGCGGCGTCATCCTGCACACCGAGAACGGCATGCTCGGCATGGGCGAGGTCGTCGCGGACGAGGACGCCGACTGGGACCTGACGAACGCGGGCAAGCAACCGGTCACCGAGCTGCCCGGCGCCGCCTACTTCCACCACGCCGACAGTTTCGCCATGATGCGCGGCGGCCACCTCGACGTCTGCGTCATGGGCGCCTTCCAGGTGTCGGCCACGGGCGACCTGGCGAACTGGCACACCGGCGCGCCGGACGCCATCCCGGCCGTCGGCGGAGCCATGGACCTCGCGGCCGGCGCCAAGCAGGTGTGGGTGATGATGACCCTCTTCACCAAGTCCGGCGAGCCGAAACTCGTGCCGTCCTGCACCTACCCGCTGACCGGGAAGACGTGCGTGACGAGGGTCTACACCGACGTGGCGACATTTCAGATCACCCCCGATGGCGTACGGGTGACCGAGCTGCACGGCATCGGCTTCGAGGAACTGGCATCGCGTCTGGACGTACCGCTCATGCAGGTTTGAGGTCCTGAAGATCGGCATTACTGTTGGCGCTGTGCCAGGAACATCGTTGACCGCCGTCGTCCGTCAAGCCGTCGTCGCCGATGCGGCCGCCATCGCCGGGATCTGCTCGACGGCCTACCGCAACGCCTACCGCGAGTTGCTGCCCGAGGGGTACATCAGCCGCAGTGTCGCGGAGTTCTACAGCGAGCCGCGGATCACCGCCGACATCGCCCCTGCCCCGCCGGAGTGGTTCGGCTACCAGGTCGTCGAGGAGGGCGGCCGGGTCCTCGGCGCGGCGGGCGGCGGACTCTCCGGCCCGGCGGCAGGTGAACTGTCCCTGGTCTACCTGGAGTCGGCCGAACGCGGCCGGGGCCTGGGCACCCTGCTGCTCGACCGGGTCACCGAGCAGATCCGTGAGGCCGGCGGCACCGAGATGTGGGTGTCGGTGTTCCTGGGCGACAGCGCGGGCATCGGCTTCTATCGGGCGCGCGGTTTCCAGCCGATGGACACGGTCCGGGCCACCCTGTCCCGCGAGGACGACCACATCCGCAGCCTGCGTATGCGCCGCCCGCTCTGACCTACGTCACGCGCCGGGTGTCACGGGCCTACTTCACCCGGCGGGTGTTGCGGGCGACGATCGCGTTGTACTCGGGGTGCTTGTCCAGCCACTCGGCCAGGAACGGGCACATCGGCACCACCGTGCGGCCGCGGGCCTTCGCGTCGTCCATCACCGCGCGGGCCAGCGCCGAGCCGACGCCCTGCCCCTCGAACTCGGGCGTCACCTGCGTGTGGGTGTAGATGATGATCGGGCCGGTCATCTGGTAGGTGACCACCCCGGCGAGGGTGCCCGCCCCGTCGCGCGCCTCGAATCGCTCCCGTTCGGGCAGCTCGGTAACCGTGTACGTCACGAGGTCATCCAACCACGGCGACCCACGGCGCCTCGTCGGGCAGGGTGACATCGAAGCCGACCCACCCGTTGCCGAACAGCCTGGGGTCACGGCCGCCGAGGATGTTCATGACGACGCCGACCCAGTACGCGGCGTCGGTGCCCTTCAGGTCCACGAGCGTGATGGGCGGGAAGCCGGCGGGCTGGTCCTCGAACCGCGGCACCGCCGGACGCAGGCCGTCCCGGTTGTGGGCCACCGCGTTGAAGCCGACCCCGACGAAGACCACCGGACGCACGGTGGCTCCGGCCGTCTCGGACCAGACCGGCGCCTCCGGGAGCACGATGATCCGCCACAGCCCGTCACCGTCGTCCCAGCCCTCGTAGATCTCCCAGTCGATCCTGCCCTCGAACCGTCCCGCGCCGTCCTCGAACCTCGCACGGATCCTGTCCAGCAGCTCCGCGGCGGCCGCTTCCGGTTGTGTGAACATCTGACACCCCTGTCCGAAGACGACCGACCGCTCCGATCCTCGCCGACGCGTCAAGGCGCCTTGCGGGAGCCTGCAGGCGCAAGTCACCACGCGAGAAGGCATGCAGTCGTGCGTGGTGACCTGCGCCCGCATACGGACCGCAGATCACCACGCAACAGGAGGGGTGACCTGTCTGCGTGGTGGCCGACGCCGGCACACGCCCGGGATGATCTACAGCGGCGGTCCGTGGCATGGCACCGTGGCTAGGGTGGAGGCATGCGCATCGCCTTCGCCAGCGACGACGAGAACGAGACGACACGGGCGGTCGTCGAGGCCCTGGACTCGGCCGGGCACGTGATCGTCCGGCCGGACGGGTCGCCGAGCTGGCCGGACCTGGGCCGGTTCGTCGGGAAGGCGGTCGTCGACGGCCGGGCCGACTACGGCGTGGTGATGTGCTGGACCGGCACCGGGACGGCGATCGCCGCCAACAAGGTTCCCGGCGTGCGGGCGGCGCTCGCCTGGGACCCGTGGATCGCCCGCGGCGCCCGGCTCTGGAACGACGCGAACGTGCTGGCCATGAGCTTGAAGCGGCTCGCCCCGGACGTCGCTGTCGAGGTGTTGCAGGCGTTCCTGGACACGTCCGAATCCGATCCCGGCGAGGCGGAGAACATCGCCGCTCTCAGGACGATCGAGCCCTGATCTCCCTGGTCACGCGGGTCTCGACGGCCCGCTGGCGGGCCAGCAGCCGGGACACGCCGGCGGCCGGCATCGGCTCGGCCAGGTAGAAACCCTGACCGCGGGTGTAACCGAGCTCGAGCAACGCGGCCACCTGCTCGGCGCTCTCGATCCCCTCGGCGACGGTGTCCAGGCCGAGCGCGTGCGCCAGCTGGATCACCGCGCGGGCGACGGCCTGCCGGGCGTCGGCGGCGGCCGGGCGACCGTCGTCGATCTCGATGCCGTCCACGAACGACTTGTCCAGCTTCACGATCGCCGCCGGGACGGCACGCAGCAGGCTCAGCGACGACTCGCCGGTGCCGAAGTCGTCCAGGGCGAGACGGATGCCCATCCGGTCGAGCTCGCACAGCGCCCGGGAGATCTGCTGCCCCCGCAGCACCCCGGACTCGGTCACCTCGAGGACCAGCCGCTCGCAGGGAAGCCCGCTGTCGGTGAGCGCGTCGGCCACGTCGGACACGAAATCGGGGTCGTGCAGCTGGCGGGCGGACACGTTGAGACCGGCCTCCTTCAGCGCGTCCGGGCCGAACTCGGCCAGCCACGCGGCCGCCTGGCGACAGGTCTCGCGCAGCACGAAACGGCCCAAGGGCACGATCAGGCCGGTACGCTCCGCGGCCGGGATGAACTCGGCGGGGCTGACCACGCCACGGGTCGGGTGGTGCCACCGGACCAGGGCTTCCACGCCGATCACCCAGTTGCGGTCGAGCCGCACGATGGGCTGGTAGACCACCCGGAACTCGCCGTCGTCCAGGGCCCGGCGCAACTCGCCACCGAGCCGCATGTGCGCCAGGACGGGCTCGCCCATCCCCTCCGCGTAGCGCACGAAACCGGCCTTGCCGCCCTGCTTGGCCGTGATGAGGGCGACGTCGGCGTCCCTCACCACCGTGTCGGTGGTCGCGCCGGGCGGGGCCGTCGCGATGCCGATACTCGCGCGCATCAGCAGCCGGTGCTCACTGATCGGGTCCCCGAGCGCGGCCAGCAGCCGCCCGGCCAGTTCCTCCGGATCGGCGTGGCCGCCGGTCATCAGCACCGCGAACTCGTCGCCGCCCACCCGTACCGGCAGATGGTCGTCGCCCGTCTCGGTCCGCAACAGGTCCGCCATCGATATCAGCAGCCGGTCGCCGACCTCCTGTCCGAGCAGATCGTTGACCGCTTTGAAGTCGTCAAGGTCGATCAGCAGCACGGACACCGGATCGGTGGTCAGCGCGGCGGTGAGGCGCTCGCGGAACAGTGCCCGGTTGGCGAGCCCGGTGAGGCCGTCGTGGGTCACCTCGTACCGCAGCCGTTCCTCCTGCAGGCGCGCGGTCCGCAGCAGGCGTGCGTTCTCCCGGTACGCCAGGTACTGCCGGACCATCACCAGCGCGGTCACCAGGACCGCGGCGATCAGGGTCACCCGGGCCGGCCAGCGCAGCGGCGCCCCGAGCGCGACGGCCACCAGCGGCACGCCGACCAGGATCGTGGCCAGGTACGGCAGCATCATGCCCACCCGGGCGGGCTCACGCCGGGGCCCGTGAACGGCACGGCTCTGCGCCGCGACACCGAGCGTGATCAGCACCGGAGCCAGCGGCATCACGATCGCCTGGGCCGGAACACCGGCGATGTAGCCGAACTGCACCGCGAGCACCGACACGGCACCGGCCGGGACACCGCCGCCGGCCGCGACGAACCGCATCGCGACGGGGTCGACCGGGCCGCCCGCGAGATACGACACCTTCGTGAGGGCACCGACCGCGACCAGGAGACCGAGCCCGACCAGCAGCATCGCCTGCGGGCTCCACGGCTCGCGGGCGGACAGCATCGGGGCGAGCCCGAGGTACCACAGCAGGGAGGCGCAGCCGAGGAACGCGATCGTCCGGTCCAGCAGCATGCGCCACCGGTCCTCACCGCGGGACGCGACGACCGGCACCCGGGTCAGCGCCCCGATGGCGGCCAGGAAACCGATCGCCACCAGGGCGGCCGCCGGTGCCGGCATGCTGCGAGTACGGGCCTCGGCCGGGTGCGTGAGCATGTCGGCGGCCAGCCAGGCGTAGCCGATGGTGATGAGCACGACGGCTACGAGGACCGTGCGCCAGAACCGCAGGGCGACCGGGTCCAGGCCGGGCCTGTCGCCGCCTGTCGGGGAGAACGTTCTGTTCTCCGGGCGGGAGGCCGGGCGGGAGGCGGGGCGGGAGGCCGGGCGGACCAGGTGGTGAACCGACGCGGCCGCGATCGCCCCTCCGATCGGGACGAAGATGTATGCGAGCGCTTCGATGCCCAGGCCGGCGCCCAGATGAGCGGCGCACCAGACGCCGCCGAGCACAACCACGGCGACCGTCGCCCACACGTACCACCGGGCGGTCGTCTCAGCCAGATCCCGCGTCACGGCCCCGACCTTAACGGTACGCATGTGCGGACGATCTCCCCCGAACGTTCGACGTTCACCAATATCGGGACAGCATGACAGTCCTATGTGGGCACCCGTGCGAGTGAGGGGGAATCACGCTCCGCGTGCCTACATTGGGAGGCATGGGCACTTCCGGTACGTCCTTCGCCGCCGCCGTCCGTATGGGATTCGTGATCGACGTCGCCGGATACGGGCAACGGTCCGCGCAGGAGAAGTTCGACCTCCAGCGACGGGTGTCCGAATTCGTCGACGATGTTCTCCAGGACCTGGGCCTGCGGCTCGAGGACACCCACCACCACGGCACCGGGGACGGCATGGTGGTCTTCCTCCCGAGCGAGGTGGAGGTGAACCGCAGCCTGGTCCGGCTGCTCCGCTCCGCCGTCGAGACGCTGGCCGACGACAACCGGCGCTACCGGGACCGGATGCGGCTGCGGATGGCGGTGGTGATCGGCCCGCTCGGCCCCGCCGCGATCGGTTTCTCCGGCGACGTCATCGTCGAGGCCGCCCGCATGGTCGACAGCGAGGAACTGCGCGCGGTCCTCGCCGAACGCCGGGACACCGACCTGGTGGCGGTCATCTCCGAGCAGCTGTACGGCTACGCCGTCGGCCAGCGCCACACCGGCCTGCACGCCGCGGACTTCCAGCCGCTCACCATCGAGGTCAAGGAACTCAGCACCCGCGCCTGGCTCTGGAACGGCCCGGTCGCCGCCACCACCACCGCGCGGCAGGGGCCGCCGCCCGAGACGTTCGTTCTGGCCGCGCCGCGGGCGGGCGGGTGTGTGCTCGGTATCCGGCCGGGCGCCATCGAGCGGGTCCGCGACATCGACATCTGGGTCAACAGCGAGAACACCGACATGACGATGGCCCGCATCAACGAGTTCGCGATCTCCAGTGTCATCCGCTACCACGGCGCGGTCCGCGACACGGCCGGTCACGTCGTCGACGACGTGATCGCGAACGAGCTCGAGGAGCTGGTCGCGGGCCAGCGGCCGGTCGCACCGGGCGCCGCGTTCGTGACCGGCTCGGGGCTGCTGGCCGAGACCAACGGGGTCCGGCGGATCATCCACGTGGCCGCCGTCCACGGCGAGCCCGGCGCGGGATTCCGGCAGGTGCGGCACCTGCCCGCGGGCGTCTCCAACGCGCTGCGGCAGGCGGAGCGACTCGCGGCCGAGGACGCGTCCCTGCGTACGATCATCTTCCCGATGATGGGAGCCGGGGTGGCCGGCGCGCCGGTGCCGAAGACGGCGGCCGACCTGGTCGACGCCGCCGTGGACCACCTCGCCGCCCGGCCCGGCACGCTCCTGCGCGGCATCTACTTCCTGGCCTACACCGACGCGGAACGCCACGCGCTGGCCGAAGAGCTGGGCGGCCATCCCGCGCTGCGGCCCGCCGATCCGGACACCGACGGCACCGGCGCTACTCGGTGACGGCCAGCTCGTCGATGAACTGCCTCACGCGGGGCCGCTCCCGTACCTCGGCCGGCATCCGCTCGTAGATCCGCCCGGCCTCGTCGGCCGCGGCACGACCGGCGTGCCGGTGCGCGACCGCGAGCGTGGCCAGGCTCTCCGCGAGCGACTCCGCGACGTCCAGCACACGGGACACCTCGCAGGCCTCCGCGGCGGCCGCGATCGCCCGCCCCGGCTGACCGAGTTCGATCAGAGTGCGGGCCTGCCCGTTCAGCACGGCGACGAGATGCGGCCGGTGTGCCGCCGGACGATCGGCGGCCAGCGCGCGATACCGGTCACCGGCTTCCGCGTACGCGTCCGCGGCCTCCTCCGCCCGGCCCAGCGCCCGCAGGATCTGCCCCAGATTGTTCAGCGACGAGGCCAGGAACTCGCCGTACGTGACCGGGTCCCCGGCCGTGAGCCGCCGCCGGATCGCGACGGCCTCGCCGACGGCGGCCATCGCCTCGTCGACGCGACCCGCGCCGAGCAGGTCGACGGCGTAGTTGTTGAGCCCGACCGCCAGGTCCGGCTCGAAGACCGCGGGCCGGGTGCCGGCCAGCCGGCGCCGGATCGTCACCGCCTCGGCCGACGCGGCCAGCGCCTCGTTCGTCCGCCCGATCTCGGACAGCGGCTCGCTCAGGTTGCTCAGCGCCGTCGCCAGGAAGTGCTCGAACGAGTCCGGGCGCGTCTTCGCCAGCTGCCGGTAGGCGGCCACCGACTCGATCATCACCGCGGCCGCCTCGTCGAAGCGGCGCAGGCCGTTGAGCTGCATACCCTCGTTGACCAGCACGGCGGCCACCTCGTGCAGCCAGGCGTTCGGGTCGTCGGCCGCACGCCGCCGGTAGATCGCCGCGGCCCGCCGCACGTCGGCGAGGGCCTCCTCGTAGTCGCCGACCCCGTGGCGCCAGATCCCCCGGTTGCCCAGAGCACCGGCCAGCTCGCCCTCGTACTGGTCGAGGTCCTCCGCGGCGAGCCTCTCGTAGAGGACGACCGCCTCGGCGCACGCCGCGACGGCCTCCTCGTGGCGGCCGAGCGCGGCCAGGACGGTGCCCAGTGTGCTCCAGGTGTACGCCAGGTCCGGCTCGTGCTCGCGAGGATCGCCGGCGGCCAGGCTCCGATAGAGCTCGCGGGCCTCCTCGGCACTGGCCAGGGCGGCGGTGCGATCACCGACGTCGAGTTCGGTGTGTGCCAGGTTCATCACCGCGTGCGCGAGATCGTCGTCGGCCCCGGTCACGCCCTCGTCCGTCACCGCCTGCCGGTAGGCGGACACCGCGGCGGCCATCTCGGTGCGCGCCTGCTCGCGATGGCCGGCCACGTTCAGGCGGTAGCCGAGGTCCACGTGGACGTGACCGCGCTCGCGGGGTCCGGCGGCCGCCGCCAGACGCTGCTCGGCGAGGCGGCGCAGCACCGTCAGGGCGGCCAGGTCCAGGTCGAGATGCCGGCCCTTGGGCAGGTGCGGCTCGATCTCGGTGAGCAGCCCGAGGTCCACGCGGTCGGCGGTGGCCAGGACCACCAGGCTGTTACCGCCCGCCTCGACGGCCAGTGCCGGATCCCGGCGCAGCAGCGGATACAGGTGACCGGCGCCGAGATGGTCCCAGCGCAGCGCGGCCGCCGCCAGCGTGGACATGGCGTGCGGCAACCAGGGGCGCGCCACTCCGCGCGCGTCCCTGGCCAGCAGCTTCCCGAGCAGCGGACCGGCCCACGTCTCGGCCTGGTACGGCGACGAGTGACCGGAAAGGGTCAGCGCCACGAAGTCCTCGGCGAGCCGGTCCGGGTAGAGCGGCTGCAGCCGGTCGCCGGCGGTGTCGGGCGGATAGCAGGCCGCGTGGTCGTCGGCAGCCAGTGCCGTGTCGACGTGCTCCGGCAGCGCCGCGGCCAGCGACTCGGCGGCCTGCACGGCCGAACGGGTGCCGCAGACGGTCGCGACGAACACGACCCGGCGCATCAGGTCCGGCTGGAGCCGTCCGCCGCGGCCGTAGCGGTTCGCCCAGTGCAGCTGCTCGCGATCCAGCAGATAGAGGGTCAGGCCGGCGACGTCGGCGGGCAGCGGTTCCTCCGGACGGTCAAGATCAACAGATACCAGAGCCGCCATGTGTACGGCCAGAACGAGCCCGAATCCCGGCGCGCCGAGCAGATCGCCGATCCCCGGCGCGGGCCCGCGATCGACGCCGTACCGGTCGGCGAACGCGGATCGGGCCGCCTCGAACATCCGGCCCCGTGCCCCGCCGGTGCCGTCCAGCGGCTCCAGCAGTGACGACGACATCCGCATCCGGTGCTCGTCGAGTGACCCGGTCAGGCCCTGCCAGACAGCGTCGGTCCGGGCCAGGAACAGCACCCGGACCGGGACCTCGGCGTGGGTCAGCAGCCGGTTCCCGAGCAGCAGGAGCAGGTGGGACAGCGGCCAGCGATCGGCGTAGTCGACGATTAGCAGCAGGCCCGGCACCCCGTCCGTGCCGAGGTCCTGACGCTCGGCGGGCCGGTGGATCGGCCCGGAGCCCGCGCTCGCCGTGACGACCGCCCAGCCCAGGGCGTGCGCCTCGGCCGCCACCTCGTCGGCGAGCCGCGTCTTGCCCTGGCCGCCGGGACCGTACAGCCACCGGACGGCGAAGCCGGTGTCGTTGTCACGCCACTGGCGGAACTCGGCCAGCTCGGTGTCGCGGCCGGTGAACGGCACCACCCGGTTACGGGCGTCCAGGAGCCGGCTCGGCAGTTCGGCCAGCCATCGCGATGACGGCGGTTCCGGTCTCGACCAGTGGGTGAGCAGGTACAGCGGCACCCCGTCGGGACCGACGTGGAGGTCGGCGCCGGTCACGCCGTACGCGAATCCCTCGATGACGCCTCTCCTCGTTTCGTCGGCGCCGGCGGAAGACCTGAAGTCAGCGCCGCCGGAAGACCTGAACTCAGCGCCGCCGGAAGATCGCCGCCAGACGTGCGGTCAGTTCCGCGGCCACCTCACCGGTGAGCCGTTCGAGGTGTGTCGCCGGCAGGGATTCCTCGGCCGGCACCTGCGCGATGTTCGTCCGGCCGAACCCGCCGGCGTGCGTCCGCGGCAGATTGCCGATGCTGTCGACGGTGACCATCCAGGCCTTACTGACCGCCACCGCGGGCGCGTAGCGGGCGGCCCGGGGCAGATCCAGGTCGAGGAGGATCCTCAGGGCGATGGCGAGACGCCCGGTGACCCAGTCGTCGTCGAAAATCGCGCCGAGCCTGTCGGACGGGAGCGGTTCCCAGGCAGAGCGCACGCCGTCGCGGCTGACGAGCAGGCCGCGGGGACCGAATTCATGGCCGGTGACGACGGCTCGGGCCGCTTGCTCGTCCGTGGACGACTTGGCGGACATCTCGGGCGGCAACAGACCCGCGAGTGTGTCGGCGAGCCCCGGCAACCTGCGGACCTCGATCCTGGCCACGTCCCCGACCGGGATCAGATGAAGTTCGAGCGCCGTGTGCTCGATGGTGTGGTTCTCCTGCTTCCGCCACGGCACCGGCGGTGGCCGGCTGAGGGTGCGCCACTCCAGCGCGAGCGGATCCTCCGGGGCGTGGATGTGGACGTCGCCGTGCATCGCGCCGAACGCCGGTGCGCCGACCCCGATGATGTTCTGGACCGTCGACGACTGCTCGGGCTGCGCGGCGGGGACCTCGTGCGGCTGCGACAGGTAGTCCCTGATGACCGCGACGGCGAAGTCCGCCGCGTTCCGGGCGGCGAGCGGCTGCCACCCGTCCGCGTCGACGGTCTCCTTCTCGCCGTCCGCCCTGTCGCTGATGCCGCGGACCACCAGCGCCGGGACACGGCACACGTGACAGGCCCGGGCCATCCCGGCGCTCTCCATCTCGATGGCACCGGCATCGTTGTAGTGGCTCACCAGCTGCTTCGCCAGTGGCCGGGTGCGGGAGTTGAGCACCACGTCACCGGCGGCAACCGCCCGGAAGTGAACCGGTGGCGCATCCGGAAGCTCATAGTGGTCATGGGCGGCCATCTGGGCGAGCTGCAGGAGTTCGTGGTCGGCGTCGTGGGCATCCGGCCGGGCGAGGAGGCCCGCGTCGGTCTCCATGCCGCCCTGGTAGGCGTAGACCTTGACGGCGACGACCACGTCACCGATCCGCAGGTCGTCGTGCAGGGCTCCGGCGATACCGACGAACAGGATGGCACTGGGCCGGAACAGTTCCACGGCGTGATCGACTCCCAGCGCGGCATCGATGTTGCCCTTCCCCAGCTGGGCGATCGCGATCCTGCCGTCGACCCCCGGCAGCACGCCCACCTCGAACTGGGTGCCACGCGGATGCGACCGCCGGACCCGGTCCTGCACATGTGCCCGAACCGCGCGGTACTCCACCGGGAGCGCGGTCAGCACGACGACCCGCGCACCGTCCTGTGTGCTCACCGGATCAGCGTAGCCGTCGGCATCATGGACGACATGGACGAACAGTCGGTGCAGGCGCGGGGCGGCTTCGCCTACGGAGTGAAGCATGGTGACCTGCACGTCCACGGAAGCGGCGGCGTCTCGTACCGGCTGGAGAGGGTCGAAGATCCTCTGCCCGGCGACCCGGTTCCGCACCGCTGGCCGGAGGGCCGCCTCTCCGCCCTGTGGCTGCACGGCCCGGATTTCACCCGCACGGGTGCCGCCTCCGCATCGATCGCGGCCGGGTTCGCCGCCGACGGCTGGGCGGTCCTCGCGGCCCGGCCCTCGAACGCGCCCGGAACCGACCCGGTGCCCGCGGACGCGACCGGAGTGGTGATCATCGTGGCCGGCGCCGACGACTGGTCCACTCCGGAACTCGGCTGGCTGCTGAGCAACACCGTCCTGCACCGCCCCGAGCTGCCGGCCCGGCTGCTGCTGACGGCGAGCAGCATGAACGGGCTGCCCGCCCTGCGCGCCGCCCTCACCCCGTTGCGGGCCGGGATCCACCCGATCGAGATCGCCCGGCCCTCCGGCGGAACCGTTCCGGCTGATCGGCCGGGGGACGTTCCGCGCGGCACGACAGACGTAACTTGACGGCATGCATCCGTCGTTCATGCCCGGGCTGCGCTTGTGCCGGGACTTCTACGCCGAGGCGGTCCGCCCGCTCCTCGACGACGCCTACCCGGGTCTCGTCCACGCCGCCGCGCGGGTCGGGCAGGGGTCGGAGGTGCTCGGCTTCGACACGCCCCGGTCGGTTGATCACGACTGGGGGCCACGGCTGGAGCTGTTCCTGTCGGCGGAGGACGTCGAACGGCACGGTCGGGACATCTCGGCGCTGCTCACCGCGCGTCTGCCCAAGGACGTGCACGGCTGGCCGACCAACTTCGAACCCCCCGACGCCCGGGTACGGGTGATGACCGCGACCACCGGCCCGGTCTCCCACCGGGTGCTCGTCACCGACGTGGCGAGCTGGTCGGCGGCACAGCTAGGGTTCGACGCGCGCCGCCAGCCGGACCTGCTGGACTGGCTGGCGACGCCCAGTCAGCGGCTGGCCGAGGCGGTCGGCGGCGAGGTGTTCCACGACGGGTCCGGCGAACTGACCGTGCTCCGCGAGCGGCTGCGGTGGTATCCCGACGACGTGTGGCGGTACCTGCTGGCCGCCCAGTGGACGCGGATCAGCCAGGAGGAGGCGTTCACCGGCCGGGCCGCGGAAGCCGGTGACGAGCTCGGCAGCCGGGTGGTGGCGGCCCGCCTCGCCCGCGAGGTGATGCGGTTGTGCCTGCTTCTGTCGCGCCGCTTTCCCCCGTACAGCAAATGGTTGGGAACTGCTTTTCAGAGACTGCCGGGAGCCGAAGGGATCGCCGCCGCCCTGCGCGACGCTGTCGAGACCGGCGACCCGCAGCGGCGGCAGGCCGCGCTGTGCAGCGCCTACGAGGCCGCCGGTGCCCGGCAGAACCGTCTCGGGATCGCGGAGCCGGTCGAGGCGACCCGCCGGCCGTACTTCGACCGTCCGTTTCCGGTCATCGAAGCCGGACGGTTCGCCGACGCGCTGCGGAGCCGGATCACCGACCCGGCGGTGGCCGCGTTGTCTCCGATCGGGGGAATCGACCAGTACGTCGACAGCACCGACACCCTGGTCGATCCGGCCCTGTGCCGGAGGATCATGGGAGCGGCCGGGAAATTCTGACGACCCGGGGGCGTCGATGCGCGTTGGAACGATCGGGGCGGCCGTAGGCTCGGAGCCGTCACCGACGACCTCGCCCGCGTGGAGATGCCGATGAGCGTTCTGAAGGCCCTGTTGTCCGGACTCAGCGCTGGCTCGATCGAGGTCGTCGACCTCACCGCACCGCTGTCCGCGAGCACGCCGATCCTGCAGCTGCCGCCGCCGTTCGCGAACACGATCCCGTTCGGTCTCGAAGAGATCAGCCGGTATGACGACCGGGGGCCGGCCTGGTACTGGAACGACATCCACACCGGCGAGCACACCGGCACGCACTTCGACGCGCCGATCCACTGGGTCACCGGCCGCGACGGTGACGACGTGTCGCAGGTTCCGCCGGGGCGGCTGGTCGCTCCGGCCGTGGTCATCGACGTCGCCGACCGGGCCGCCAAGGACCCGGACTTCCTGCTCGAGGTGGAGCACGTCCGCGAGTGGGAGGCCCAGCACGGGCCGCTGCCCCAGGGTGGCTGGCTGCTGCTGCGCACCGGCTGGGACGCCCGCTCCGGCGACCAGGAGGCGTTCCTGAACGCGAACGAGACCGGCCCGCACACCCCCGGCGTGTCGGTGGAGGCCGCGAAGTGGCTGGCCGAGGAGTCGCCGGTGATCGGCCTCGGCGTGGAGACGGTCGGCACCGACGCGGGGGCCGCGCACTCGTTCGACCCGCCGTTCCCGTGCCACTCCTACCTTCTGGGCGCCGGCAAGTACGGGCTCACCCAGCTGCGCAATCTGGACCGGCTACCGCCGACCGGGGCCGTGGTGATCGCGCCGCCGCTGCCGATCGTCGGCGGGTCCGGCAGCCCGGTCCGGGTCCTGGCCCTGATCGAGAAGTGAGCGACCGCACCGTTGCCGACCTGGTCGGCGAGACGCTCGCGAAACTCGGCGCCGACCTGGTTTTCGGTGTCGTGGGCAGCGGGAACTTCCACGTCACGAACGCTCTCGTCGCGAACGGGGCCCGGTTCGTCGCGACCCGGCACGAGGGCGGCGCGGCCACGGCCGCCGACGCGTACGCGAGGGTCAGCGGACGTCCCGGCGTGGTCTCGGTGCATCAGGGCTGCGGGCTGACGAACGCGATGACCGGCATCGCGGAGGCGGCGAAGAGCCGTACGCCGATGGTGGTCCTCGCGGCGGAACCGGCCGCGGCCGCGTTGCGCTCGAACTTCCGGGTCGACCAGGACGCGCTGGCCCGTGCGGTCGGCGCGATCCCCGACCGGGTGCACAGCGCCGCGACCGCGGTTGCCGACACGGCGCGGGCGTGGCGGACCGCCGTGCGTGAACGGCGGACCGTGGTGCTCAACCTGCCGCTGGACGTGCAGGCCGCAGCCGCCGGACCGGCCGATCCGCCACCGGCGCCCGCGGTGCAGCCGCCACGTGCCTCCGACGACGCGGTGACCGCTCTTGCCCATCTGCTGAGCGGCGCTGAGCGGCCGGTGTTCATCGCCGGTCGTGGTGCGGTCGCCGCCGGTGCCGAGCTGGCCGACCTGGCCGCGGCGTGCGGTGCCCTGCTGGCGACGTCGGCTGTCGCGAAGGGCCTGTTCGCCGATGACGACTGGAATCTGGACGTGTCCGGTGGCTTCGCCACGCCGCTGGCGACCGAGCTGATCCGGGCCGCCGACGTCGTCGTGGCCTGGGGCGCGTCGCTGAACATGTGGACCAGCCGGCACGGTTCGCTGATCGGGCCGGAGACCGTGGTGGTGCAGGTGGACCTGGACGAGGCCGCGTTCGGCGCGCACCATCGCATCGATCTCGGTGTGTGCGGTGACGCGGGGCCGACGGCGGTCGCGGTGGCTGCCGCGCTCACCGGTTCCCGGATCGCTTACAGGACCGATGTCGTACGGGAGAGGCTGCGCGCCGCATCCCGATGGCGCGACGTGCCGTTCGACGACGACGGCGACGACACCCACATCGACCCGCGGACGCTGGCGATCACCCTCGACGATCTGCTGCCCGCCGAGCGGGTGGTGTCCGTCGACTCGGGCAACTTCATGGGTTACCCGTCCATGTTCCTGTCTGTTCCTGATCATCGCGGGTTCTGTTTCACGCAGGCGTTCCAGTCGGTCGGGCTCGGGCTGGCCACCGCCCTCGGCGCGGCACTCGCCAGCCCGGGCCGGCTGCCGGTCGCGGCTTGTGGTGACGGCGGGTTCCTGATGGGCATCGCCGAGCTGGACACGATCCGGCGGCTCGGCCTCGGCATGCTCGTCGTGATCTGGAACGACGAGGCGTACGGGGCCGAGGTGCACCACTTCGGGCCGGGCGGCCACCCGATCTCCACGGTCGTGTTCCCCGAGACCGACCTGGCCGCCATCGCCCGTGGCCACGGCTGCGCGGCGGTCACCGTGCGGGGGCCGGACGACCTCGAACCGGTTCGCGAATGGCTGGCCGGGCCACGCGACCTCCCGATGGTCGTCGACGCGAAGGTCGCCGCGGACCGCCCGTCCTGGTGGCTCGAGGAGGCGTTCCGCGGCCACTGACGCTCTCAGCGCGATCACAGCGGTGATCGTCGATGGTGGACGCCGGGAGGTGCAGCGATGCGGGTACTGATCGCGGCGGTGGGCAGCCGGGGCGACGTGGCGCCGTTCACCGGGCTGGGTGTGCGGCTGCAGGATGAGGGTCATCAGGTCACGATCGCCACGCATGGGCTGTTCGAGGCGTACGTGACCGGCTGCGGGCTGGGCTTTCACCGGCTGCCGGTGGACACCCGGGAGGAGCTGGCCGCCCGGGTCGAGGCCGACGGCGGCCGCAGCCCGGCGCGGATGACGCTGGCCGTGAACCGGGCCCTGGCCGCGCACGCCGGAGAGACGGCGGCGGCGCTGACGGCGGCGGCACGCGACGCCGACGTGCTGCTGCTGACGCCGTTGAGCTGGATCGGCGGGCACGTGGCGGAAGGGCTCGGGCTGCCCAGCATCGGCGTCTACCTGCAGCCGATGACACCGACGCGGGAGTTTCCTCCGGCCACGGTCACCACCCGTACGCTCGGCGGCTGGGGAAACCGGACGGCCGCCTCCGCGCTGCGCATCGCCGGGATGCGGCCCAGCCGGCGGGTCGTCGACGAGCTCCGGGCCGGGTTCGGGCTGCCGCCGGTGGCGCCGGGCGCATGGCTGGCCGGACTCGAGGCGTCCCGCTGGCCGATCTGCTATGGGTTCAGCCCGCTCGTGGTGCCGCCGCCCGCGGACTGGCCCGACTTCCACCGGCCCGTCGGCTACTGGTGGCCCGCCCCGGAACCGGACTTCAAGCCCGGCAGCGAGCTTGCCGGCTTCCTCGCCTCGGGTCCTCCCCCGATCTATGTCGGCTTCGGGAGCCTGCCCGCCACCGATCGGGCTGCCCTCTCCTCGCTGGTCGGTGCCGCGATCCGGGAGGCCGGCGTGCGGGCGGTGGTACACGGCGGCTGGGGCGGTCTCACCGTCGCGGGCGACGATGTGCTCGCGGTTGAGGACGTGCCGCACTCGTGGTTGTTCCCGCGGATGGCCGCTGTGGTGCACCACGCGGGGGCGGGTACCGCGGCAGCCGGTCTGCGGGCGGGGGTGCCCAGTGTGCCGGTGCCGTTCATGGTGGACCAGCCGTTCTGGGCGGGACGGCTGCACCGGCTCGGTGTGACACCGGGTCCGATACCGATGCGGCGGCTGACGGCCGGGCGGCTCGCGGCGGCGCTGACCCAGGCCATCGGCGACCCGGTATACCGGCAGCGGGCCACCGAGATCGCCGCACTGCTGGCGCGGGAGGACGGCGCCGCCGGGGTCGTCCAGCGGCTACGGGAGATCTAGGGCAAGCTCGCGGCTCTGCTCGATGCGCCGCTCGATCCCGGCGAGGGCGCCGGACTCCTGCCAGGTGAGCTGCGGCTGGCGGCCCTCGGCGGCGAGTCTGCGGACCCGGGCCAGTACCTCCTCCTGCTGGGCGATCACCCCGTCGGCCAGGCCGTCGATCGCGGTGAGGCCGTATGCCGCGGCGAACACCTCCATCCGGCGCCGCCGGTCCGGTGCGGCGGGGTGTCGCATCGAGCTCATCGCGAACTCGTCGTCGCGGAACGGGGCCACGTATTCGAGGGCGTAGACGACGTCGTGCAGGGGCGGGTGCGGCCAGGTGTAGTCCCAGTCGAGGATGCCGATCGGGGTGTTGCCGTGCCACACGAGGTTCCACGGCCCGAAGTCGCCGTGACAGACCAGGTCGCCGGGTCGGAACACACCGTCGTGGGCGGCCCAGCCCGCTGCGGACGACGGGCGGAAGTCACGCACCGCGTCGTGGTAGTCGCGCAGCAGCCGAGCCATCGCGGTCAGGCCCTCGTCGGTCACGACCTTCGCCCAGCCGTCACCACCGGACTCGCCGTCGATCCAGGTGAGGACCTCGCGGCCCTCGTCGTCGATGCCGAGCAGGCGCGGGGCGTACTCGAATCCCTGTTCCTGAAGGTGTTGAAGAAGCTCGTGGACGGTCGTCGACCAGGGATGCAACGGGCGGCGCACGGTGTCGCCGATGCGGACCACACGCCGGTACGGGTCATCCTGAAGCACCTCGTCGCTCATTGGCACAGCACATCACCCCGGTACCAGTACGGCGGTGCCCGCCCCTCCCTCCGAGAGAGCGTGCACCGCCGTCGATTCACATCACGCCATGAGTGGGGTCACTGCCGCCGACTCATCGGACTTGTCCCGGCCGCCGCCTGCACCGGTACCGCCTCCGCCCGGCGGTGGGGGTGGCGCGGGTTTGCCGGCCGCTGCGAACACATCTGGCGCCACGGCCGATGCGGGGGCGCCCGGAGCGCCGGAACCATGGGCTGCGGAGACCCGGATCGCCGGTGCGGCCTGGGCCGATGCGGACAAGCCGATCAGCGGCGCGAGCGCCATGGTCATGCTGGCCGCTGCCAGCATCCCGGTGGTCGCCTGGAACGGCGGCCACCGGGTCGTCGGTCACCGGGTCGTCAGCTGGCGAAGGCCTTCACCTCCAGCAGGCCGACCGACGAGGCGCCGCTGGTCAGTGCGACCCGCAGCCTGGTGGTGCTGACCTGGCCGAACGTGACCTGGTTGTACTGGTTGGCGGCGACCGGATAGCCGCTGGCCGACGGGACGTCGACGTAGGCGGTGCCGTTCCAGTACTGGAGCTTCCACGAGGCGGGCAGGTCGATGCCCTGGCCGTCGTCGAAGAAGTAGACCTGTGCCGACTGCAGGTTCTGCGCCGACGACCAGGTCAACTCGGCCCACTGCTGGCCGGTGTTGGGCCAGGTGCCCCAGCGCGGGTTGACGGTGTCGTTCGACGACGGCGGGTCGACACCGTCGTTGATCGCCGCCACGGACTCCCACGATGAGGTGTAGGACGCGCTCGGGGTCGCCGAGGTCGCCAGGTTCGGGTTCGGATTGGGCGGTACGGTGCCCTGCCCGTACAGCTTCAACTCGGTCAGTCCGGTCTTGAGGCTGCCGGACGGTTGCGTGAACTGGATGCGGAGCCGGGCCGTGCTGACCGGTGTGAACGTGACCTTGTTGAAGTTGGCCTGCGGTGTCCCGGGGGTCTTGACCTGTGAGGCGGCGTTGACCCAGGTGCTGCCGTTCCAGTACTGGACGTTGTAGGCGGTCGGTGGCCGGTACCGGTTGCCGGCCCGGTCGTTGCGGAAGTAGATCCAAGCCTCGTCGACCGTACGCGCCGTGCCGAAGCCGACCTCGTACCAGTCGGTGGCGTTGGCGCTGCCGAAGCTGCCCCACAGCGGCGCGTTGGTCGGCAGCCCGTCGATGGCCGCGGCCGCCGACGTGCCGGAGGTGGTGTACGACGCCGACGCGGTGGCGCCCGCGGCCAGGTTGGGCCTGGTCGAGGTGAGGTCGACACCCGCCTTGCTGAAGATGTCGACGACCCGGGCGCTGTTCTGCACCACGTTCTGCGGGGCCTGCAGTGACGGGAAAGCGCTGCTGGCCGCGACCGTGCCGGTGGTGGTGACCGCCCCGGTCGCCGGGTTGTAGGTGAACGGCACGAGCTGGTTGACGGTGGCGACCCGCGTCCCGTTCAGGAAGATCGAGTAGCCCTGCGGGACACCCGGGTACCTGGTCACGCCGTCGGCCGGGTCGTCCCAGACGACCGACAGGTTGGCGTTGCGGTACCGCAGGTTGTTGACCGCGAAGTGGCTCCACCCGATGTTGATCGGCGACAGCTCGATCTGGGTGTCGTTGCGGGGTCGCAGCCCGGCGACGTCCTCGATGATCGTCCAGTTGCTGCTGCCGAGGATGTTGTGGTGGATCCACGAGCGGTAGTTGATGCTGCTGCCGTTCCAGTCGGCCCAGAACTCGTTGGCGTCCGGCCAGGCCGTGTTGCCGCCGACGTACTGTGCCCAGGCGTTCCAGTAGAGCAGCTTCTTGTAGTCCTCGGCGTTCATCCACTGGTTGGGGTAGTTGCGCAACACCGACGAGTAGAGCCGGAACTGCACGGTGGAATTGATCGTCGAGAAGTTGTTGCTGCCGGGGTTGCCGGCGGCTGCCGCGGCGGCCTTGTCGACCTGGTTGGCGGTGTAGAACGGGAAGATCGGGTACTGGCCGGCGTCCGCGAACAGTCGCAGCGCCTCCCGGTACTGGGCGGTGTTCGGCATCAGCCCGACCGAGTACGGGTAGTAGTTGTTGATCTCCTTCCACGGCACGTGCGTGTTCGTCGACACGTGCTTGTGCTCGAGCAGCTGCCGCGACGGGTTCCACAGCGTGTTGACGACGCCGTCGCGGATCCGGTTGGCGAGCGTCTGCATCTCGTTCGCCTTGGCCGTGTTGCCGAGCAGCGTGTAGGCGTCGCGGGCGGCGTTGGCGGCGCTCCACACGTACGCGGTCTCGGCGCGGTCCAGGTTCCCTGCCCGCCAGTGGAACGACACCGCGTCGGCGTCGTTGCCGGTCATGGCGCCCCAGTCGTACTCGATGACGCCGTTGTTGTTGGTGTCGTAGGTCGCGAGCTGACCCTTGGCGTCGCCCTCGGCATAGCGGGCGAAGTTGGTGAGCATGGCCGGCTGACCACCGTGGATCTGGTAGGCCCGCCAGGCGGCCTCGGCGATGTACTGGGTGTACGAGTTCGACCAGTTCTCCGGGTCGCCCGGGTTGTCCATGAACCGGCCGTTCGCCGAGTACTGGCCGACCGCCAGGTACGGGCCGTACGAGTACTCCGCGCCGCGCAGGTACTTCAGGTCGTCGATGTGCATCGGCTGGGTCAGCGCGATCGCGTTGTTGTAGCCGGTCACGCCCTCGATCGACTGCGGGAACTGGAAGTCCTGCCCCGGGATGTCCGCGTCGAGGTGGTTGAAGCGCATCAGCCACCAGCGGTAGTAGATGTTCTTCTTGATCGCCGCGTCCGGCACGTCGATGTACGGGACGTTGTCGGCCCACCAGCGGTTGTAGTCGCGCACGTGGGTGGCGAACGCGTCGGCGGCGGTGCGGGCCCGGTAGGCGTCGTACTCGGTGCGCGACGCCGGGATCTCGTTGGCGACCAGGCCGAGCTGCACCTTGACCGTCACCGTCTGACCGGCGGCGACCGTCACCGATCGGCTGAGCGCCCCGTTGGCGGCGGTGAAGCCGTCACCGGAGAACCGCGGGTAGAGGGTGGTCAGGTTGTTCTTGACGGCTCTCGTGCCGGTGAGCTCGCTGCCGCTGACGGTGGTCGCGTACGGCGAGGTGGCGTTCAGGGTCAGCGTCGTCGAGGCGGTGCCGGTGTTGACCACGGCGACGTTGGTGACCAGCACGTTGTTGTTGGTGATGAACTTGGTGACGTCGAGCCGGACCGACCCGCCGGTGTGCACGCTGCGCCAGTGGCTGGGTGTCTGACGGCGCTGGGCGGCCTGCTCGGTGAAGGTTCCGCTCGACGCGGTGATGGCGTAGGCGTTCTGGCTGGAGATGTTGTCCCAGTACGCCGCGTTGCCACCGAAACCGATCACCGACGGGTTGTGCGTGTACATGAACGCGGCCCGCCCGCGCGTCATCAGCCAGGTGCCGGCCGGGTCGTTGCCGGTCCGGGCGAGCAGCCGGTCCATCCAGAAGTCGGTGCCGCCCGACTCCGCGTCGTAGATGGCGCGCATGGTGTCACCGGTGGTGTAGCCGACCGGCGGCGCCGGGATCGAGCCGGCGTTGCTGAAGGTGGGATAACCGATCGGCTGGGCGGCCTGCGCCGGCTGCTGGGCCACGGTCAGGGCGGCCGAGATCAAGAGCAGACTCATCGGGTACGCCCGGAGCCGCGCCCATCCGGGCCGCCTGCCGCCGGTTCGCTGTCGCATCGGCCCGCTCATGACTGGAAGGCCTTCCACTCGAGCACGCCGGTGGACAGGCCGCTGCGGGACGTGATCTGCAACCGGAGCCGGGTCGTGCTGATCGCGCTGGTGAAGTTGCTGACGTTCTCCGTGTTACCGGCGACCCCGCACGCCGACTGCAGCGAGACCGGCACGTACGCGCTGCCGTTCCAGTACTGCAGTTGACATGACGCTGGTACGTCGATGCCCTGGTTGTCGTCGAACCAGTAGACCGAGCTCTTGTTGATCGACTTGGCGGTCGGCCACTGGTACTCGACCCACTGCACGCCCTGCTGCGGCCAGTTGCCGTAGGCGAGGTTCGACCGGTCCTGCGAGTTCGCCGGCGTCCCGCCGTTGTTGATCGCGGCGAGGCTCTCCCACGAGGACACATAGGACGTCGAAGCGGCCGCGGACGGTCCGAGGTTCGTGCCGCTGCCACCACCGCCGCCGCCCGGGTTCGCGGGCGGGCCGGTGGTCGTCTGCACGACCGGCTGGATGGTGCCGTCAGCGTTGAAGTACAACCGGTCCACGGCCACCGACCTGCGGAAGTTGCCGCCGCTCGGCGCGTTCGCGTTGTGGTAGACGATGTACCACTGGCCGTTGAACTCGACGATGCCCGCGTGGTTGGTCGTCGACGACACCTGGCCGAGCACGACACCGCGGTGGGTCCACGGGCCGAGCGGGTTCGTCGCGGTCGCGTACCGCTGGCAAGCGTAGTTGGAGTTCGTGACACAGCCACCGGTGTCGTTCGCGGCGTACATCATGTAATAGAGGCCGTTGCGTTTGAACATCCACGGCGCCTCCCAGAAGTTGGTGAGGCCCGTGGGCGTGACGACCGACCCGACCGTGTCGATCATGTTGCTGGCCAGGCGTACGGCACGCGGTCCCCAGTACCCGCCCCAGTACATGTAGGCCTGACCGTCGTCGTCGACGAAGACGGTCGGGTCGATGTTGAGGCCTGACGAGTTGGGGGTGCTGTCGCTGATCAGCGGTCCGCCCTTGGCGTCGGTGAACGGGCCGAGCGGGCTGTCGCCGACCGCCACGCCGATGTTCATCCAGCCCGCGCCGTTGCCGTTGACGGACGTGTACCAGTAGTACTTGCCGTTGCGCGGTTCGACCTCGCTGGCCCACGCGTCGGCACCGGCCCACGGGAACGTGCCGATGTTGGCCTTCGCGCCGTGGTGGGTCCAGTTGGCCGCGTCGGTCGACGACAGCACGTGCCATTCGCGCATCTGGAAGTTGGTGCCGCCGGCAGGTGCCTCGTCGCGGCCGGCGTAGATGTACATGGTGTTGCCGACGACGAGGGGGGCCGGGTCGGCGGTGTAGATGCTGGTGATGATGGGGTTCGCGGCCTGTGCCGGGGTGGCGACGGCTATGGCTGCGGCGGCGGTGACCAGCGCACACAGAGCCGCCGGCCATCTTCTTCTGGACATCGGACTTCCCTTCACTGCCCGGTGGCGTGCAATTGCGCGACCTCGGCCGCCGTGAGCGCCCGGCTGTGGATCCGGAAGCTGTCGACGGCTGCGGTCAGGTATGGATCGGAGCCGTACTGGGAGCGGCCGATCCAGTTCTGGGTGGTGGACGGCAGCGACGACGGGCGTACCGTCAGCGCTGTGTTGCGGGCGACCTCGGCGCCGTTGACGTAGAGGACGCCGAGGTTGCCGGTGTGGGTGACGGCGACGTGGGTCCACGCGCCGGTCGGCAGCGCGGCCGGTGCGTTGATGCGCTGCTCGGCGCCGGAGCCGCCGCTGCTGATCGCGTACCGGGCGGTGCCGGAGCTGCTGCGCGGGGTGAGGAACAGGTACGCCCCGGTGCCGGTGCCGAAGTCGAACACCCGGGTCCAGCTGGCGGCCGCGTCGAGACGCACCCAGGTGGCGATCGTGAACGCGGTGACGCCGCTGAGGATGCCGGCGGGCAGGCTGACGTACCCGCTGGCGCCGTTGAGCAGGACCGCGTTGCCGCTGCGCCCGGCCGTGCGGGTGACCCCGCCGACCAGTGAGGCGGTCCAGCCGTTGCCGGTGGCGTCGGCCGTGGTCGTGCCGGACGATTCGTCGAACAGGTAGCGCGCTTCCCGCGGCGTCGTGCTCGTGACGTTCCAGTAGACCGAGTACCGCTGGCCGTGTGTCTTGTAGAACGGCCGGAGCAGCACCGATCCGGCGGTGTACTCCAGCGGCGTGCCGGTCGGCTGCGGCGTCGAGGACAGCGTGGGCAGGGCGGTCAGGTTGCTGGTGCCAAACTGCCCGGCCAGCACGATCGGGCCGTGCTTGACCGCGCGCACCGACGGGTTGTCCGGCGTCGGCTCCAGGGTCAGCGCCATCGGCAGGCTGATGTCGACGACGTCGCCGGTGGTCCAGGTGCGGTTGATCGCCAGGTACGAGCCGGGGGTGGCCGTGCCGGTCACGGTGCCGTTGACACGCACCTGGGCACCGCCGGCCCACGACGGGATGCGGATCCGCAGGTCGATGGCCCCGGAGCCGGCCGTGACGGTGAGCCGCGACGACGGGCTCTCGGGGTAGGTGGTGTCCTGCCGGATGGTGAGGCCGCGGCCCGGCCAGGACAATGTGGACTGTACAAACAGATTGACGTACAGCGTGTTGCCGTTGAAGAAGTAGATGCTGTCACCGAACTTGGTGTTCGTCTCCATGCCGGTGCCGTGACAGCAGGTGAAGTTGTCGTAGTCGTTGCTGTACGTCTTGATGCCACCGGCGCGCAGCGGCACGTAGTAGCTGTGATGCCCGTGCGCCGAGCTGGGGTTCTGCGCGCCGAGAAGGTGGTTATAGAGGCCCTTCTCGAAGAAGTCCATGAACTCGGCGCCGCGGGCGGGGTCGGTGAAGAACAACTGCCGGGTCAACTTCAACATGTTGTACGTGTTGCAGCATTCGCAGGTGGTGTCGGAGAGCTCACTGGCGATCCGGTTGGGCGCCTGGAAGTACTCGCCGTTGGAGTTGCCGCCGATGGCGTACGAGTGCTGGCGCACCACGAAGTTCCAGAAGTTGACGGCGATGTCGCGGTAACGGGTGTCGCCGGTGGCGTGGAAGCCGCGGATGGCGGCGATCGCCTTCGGGATCTGCGTGTTGGCGTGGAACCCGGCGAGCGAGTCGACGTTCGCCGCGAGCGGGTCGAGGACCTGCGCGTGGTCGAAGTACTGCGCGGTGAACAGGTGCACCGGGTCTTCGGTGAGCTGGTACAGGTTGAACAGCGTCTCGCCGATGCCGCCGAACTCCACGCGCAGCATCTGCTGCCGCTGCGCGTGGGTGAGCCGGCTGTTGCGGGCCTGCACCCAGGCGGCCTTGCGCTCCAGCACGGTGAGTGCCTGGGAGCTGCCGGTGAGCAGGTGCCAGTCGAGCAGCCCCTGCACGATCTTGTGCAGCGTGTAGTACGGCGCCCACACCTGCTGCCCGGTCTCGACCCGGTCGATGAACGACTCCGGGTACGCCGACAGGAAACCGTTGGGCCGCTGGCAGAGCGCCAGCTGGGCGACCAGGTAGTCGCCCTTGGCCTGGTACGTGGTGTCGCCGGTGCTGGCGTACGCCTGGGCCAGCCCACTGAGGACGTGCCCGATGGAGTGGCCGCGCAGCTCGGTGGAGGGTGATTCCCAGCCACCGCACGGCGTCGCGGCCGACGACAGGCCGTTGGTCACGCGGAACATGTGCAGGAGCCGGTCGGCGTTGAGGAAACGCAGGTAGGTCTGGGTGCGGCCGGCGTTGTCGAGGAACGGGCCGGCACCGATCCGGACGGCGGTGAGCGGGAACGGGTACGCCGAGACACCGAAGTCGGGGCGGGCGGCGCGGGCCGGGACGGAAGGTAGCAGGACGCCCGCGGCCCCGGCGGCTCCAGCGATCAGGACGGTACGACGATTGAAACGCATGAGGATACCTCTGCAATCGACCTTTTTCGATGCATGAGCGGAGGCGGAGGCCGGGATAGCTGCAGCGTGCGGCACCCTTGGCCGATGCCGGCACACCCACGGTTCGCCTGCGGCACACGCTGCCTTACGAAAACGTTTTCGGCAAGATGTACGCGGTGTTGCGAATAGATTGCCGTGGCTGGGGGCTCTTAGAAGAAATTTAAGATCACCTATGCCGTACGCGCTACGCGCGCCTCTAATGTGGATTGCCAGGAACGCCCGTTTCCCCCACGAGGAGTGCCAATTGCCTTCCACCAACGCGGCCCGCATCACGTGGCCCCTGTTCCGCATCGTCGTCGGCCTGCTGTTCGCCTGCCACGGTCTCGCCAGCCTGTTCGGCCTGCTCGGCGGCGCTCGCGGCAGCGGTGAGCCGGTCCCGGTCGGAGTCTGGCCGAACTGGTACGCCGCCCTCATCCAGCTGTCCTGCGGACTGCTCGTCCTGATCGGTCTCGCCACGCGCCCGGCCGCCATCCTGGCGTCCGGCTCGATGGCCTACGCCTACTTCGTCGTGCACCAGCCGGACGGCCTCATGCCCATCGAGAACGGCGGAGTGACCCCGGCCCTGTACGCCTGGTCGTTCCTGCTGATCGGTGTGCTCGGCGCAGGCTCCTGGTCACTCGACGCCCTGATCAGCAGCCGCCGCACCCCCGCCGCCGCACCCACCGCCGAGCCCGCGAAGCAGCCGGCCTGACCCCGGCCGTCGTCAACCACTGCCTCGCCGCAACCGAGACAGCGACGTCTCGACGACCGTGAAAGACCCCGGCTGTGCGCCACAGCCGGGGCTCTTGCCTGCCGGGGCCGGGACCGCCAAGCTGAATCCCGCTTGTTACCGGCGGGTATTCCGGTGGCGGGCCGGGACGAAGTGTTCGCCGAGCGTTGATCCCCGCGCGGCCCGGCGGATGCACCGGTTCCGGGCAGCCGTGCGGAAATCATCGCCGAAGCGATCGTCTCCGCTCGATCCCCCGAAGGAGCCCGATGTCCCCCATCCCGCGCAGAGTCTCCCGAGCCGCGTTCGTCGCCGGCGGCGCGCTCGCCCTGATCGCCGCCACCGCGGTGCCGGCGCTCGCCGCTCCCCCCACCGAACTCCCCGGCAACGCCGAGGCCATCGAGACCAAGTGGCAGCCGGCCTACGACTACGACACCGACGGCTGCTACCCGACACCCGCGATCGGCCCGACCGGCACCGTCAACGGTGGACTCAAGCCGACCGGCGCGCTCAACGGCGACTGCCACGACAACTACGACCTGGACAACACCAACGGCTACTCCCGCTACAGGTGCAACAACGGCTGGTGCGCCATCGCGTACGGCCTGTACTTCGAGAAGGACCAGGCCCTCGCCGGCAGCTCGATCGGCGGGCACCGGCACGACTGGGAACACGTCGTGGTGTGGGTGCAGAACGACGTCGCCAAGTACGTCTCCACCTCGGCGCACGGCGACTTCAACGTGTACGCGGCGACCAGTGTCCGCTGGACCGGCAACCACCCGAAGATCGTCTACCACAAGGACGGGGCGAGCACGCACGCGTTCCGCCTCGCCGGCACGGCCGACGAGCCGCCGGAGAACGGTTACGGCACCTGGCAGTACCCGTCCCTGGTCGGCTGGAACGGCTTCCCGTCGACCGCGATCCGCACCGCGCTGACCAACTACAACTTCGGCAGTGCGAGCTTCGGCCTCAAGGACTCGAGTTTCGCCGGCCTGCTCACCGAGGCCAAGCCGGCCGGCATCACCTTCAACCCCGCCGGCTGACGCCGTCTCGTCCGGGCCGGGGCGGGTTACTTCGCCCCGGCCCGTATCAGGTACAGGTGGTCGGGATCGGCGTACGAGGGGAACGGCCACGGGTCGCCACCCGCGCCGGGCAACGGCCGCGGCCAGAGGTCGGCCAGTGCTTCCAGGCCCCACGCCCGGAACGCGGACCCCAGCTCGTGCCAGTGCCGGCCGGGCAGCGTCGCCTCGCCGATCGGGTCGCCGGGCGGGTCACCCGCGTAGGTTGTGAGGCATTGCTCGGCCACGACGATCATTCTGGCCCCTCGGCCCGTGACACGATTCCCCGGTGACGCGTGTGCAGATCAACGGCGAGCCGGCGACGACCGAGGTGTTGCATCGAGCCGCCACCCAGGGTTACGGCCATTACACCTCCATGCAGGTACGAGGACGCGCGGTTCCCGGCCTGTCCCGGCACCTCGACCGGCTGCGTGCGGGCTCGGCCGTGCTGTTCCCCGATGCCGAACCGCCCGCGGGCCTGCCCGCCCTCATCGCCAGAGCGCTGGGCGACCTGGACGACGCGTCCGTCCGGGTCACCGTCCTCCCGCATCCGGACGACCGTACCCGTACCGACGTGATGGTCTCCGTCTCCGAACCCGTCGACGACACCCCACGCCCGCCGCTGCGGGTCCGGACCGTCGCATTCGAGCGGGACCTGGCCACGCTCAAGCACATGGGCACGCTGGGGCAGACCTTCCACCGCCTGCAGGCACAGCGGGACGGTTTCGACGACGTGCTCCTGACCGCCCGCGACGGCGCGCTCGCCGAGGGCTCCGTCTGGAACGTCGCCTTCTGGGACGGCGAACGGGTCGTGTGGCCCGACGCACCGCTGCTGGACGGGATCGTCATGCAGTTGCTGCGCGACGGGCTGCGCGAGATCGGCGTCCCCGACACGACCCGGCGCCTGACGGCCGGGTCGCTGCGGGAGATGACCGCGGCCGCCGCGACGAACTCGCACTGCCCGGCCCAGCCGATCGGCACGATCGACGACGTCGCGTTTCCCCGCAACGAGATACTGACCGGCCTGCTCAGCCGGGCATGGAAGCAGGTCGTGCGGGAACCGCTGCGGTGACGGCCTCCACCGGCTGGCGCAGGATGGTCCGCAGTTTCCCGGGCGCGACCCGGCGCGCGTCGCTGAGGTAGATCTCGTGGTGCTTCCCGGTCATCCGCAGACCGTTGGCGGGGATGAACTCGTCGTGCATCCGGGCCAGGGTCTCGGCCTCGTCGTCGTAGGAGCCGACGTGCAGCGTCTGCACACAGCGCCCCTCGGCGAGGGTCGCCAGGCGGACGGCCGACGAGCCGCCGCCCGCGCCGGCGAACATCTCGTCGTCGACCCAGTCCGGGACCATGATCATGAGAGTCCAGTCCCAGCGGCTCTTGTCGCGGGCCGCCGTGAACGCCGTCATGTCACCGGACCACCACAGGCCCTCCAACGGCATCACGACATGGTCCCGGCCGAGCTTCTTGGCGGCGAACTTCAGACGGTACGCCAGCGGGTACAGCGCCCCGGTGGCGTCGGTGAAGGCCCCGGTGTTGGGGTCGCCGTGGCCGTCGATCATCAGGTACCTCAGGGCGGGAACGTCGACGATGTCGAAGCGCCCGCTCTTCGCGGAGTAGGCCGCGATCTCCTTCTTGAAATCGGTCTTGAGCGTCAACGAGGAACTCCTCGGAAGGGTCAGTCGCCGACCCTGCTCCAGAACCCGAACTCGATGCCGCACGACTTGAGGAACCTGCTCTCGCCCTGGCCGACGATCTGGCGGGCGTGGGTCTTCAGCAGGTCCAGGACATCGGCACCGGGTTCGCCGTTCAGGGCGGCGACCACGCGCGGCACGTCGGCCGGGCTCACGGTCAGGGCGTATTCGTACTCGTTGCCGCCGAAGGGGTTGTCCGGGTTCAGGTCCTGGCCCTGGAACCGGAGTGTGCCGTCGGCGTCGAGCGCGGCGTCGACGTAGAGACGGTTCTCGCTCCAGAGACTGACGCTGCGCTGCTGCATGTGGCCCCGCCTATGCCGGTGTCCCGTCGATGGGGAACTGTACCTCGGTGAGCAGTTCCTCCGGGGTGACCGACTGCGGATCGTTGAGGTAGATCTCGCGCGGCGCGCCGTGCGATTTCGCGCCGCGCTCCTCGATCCACGCCGTGATCACGTGATACGCCGGGGAGATCTCCTGGTAGGGGCCGCGGTGGATCGTCGAGGCGACCGGCCCGCCGGGGATCTCGTGGTACCGCACCGGGCCGTCGGGCAGGGTCGTGCCGGCCGGGACGGGGATGCAGATCTCGACATCACCTTCGGTCTTCTCGTCGATGATGTCGTGGTAGACGACGAACGGCGCGCCGGCGGGCCGGACGCCGGCCGTGCCGAGGGCGCCGACGACCGTGCCGAAGCCCTGCTGGATGGCGGCGCCGATGGTGGCCAGGCCGGTGTGCAGGGTCAGGCCCGCCACCGGGACGGCAGCGGCCTGCTTGACGGTCACCTCGTACGGCATGACGTTTCCTCCTCGATCGATGAGACGTTCGAGGAACCGCAGCATCCGCTCCTGCTCGGCGAGCCGGGCACGCAGGCGTTCCCGGTGTGCCGCCAGGCGCTTGCCGGTCAGCTCGGCGTCGTCGTCGGCGAGCAGGTCGCGGATCTCCCCGACCGGCATGTCGATCGCGCGCAGTGCCCGGATCGCCTCGGCCGGTCCGGCCTGTGCCCGCCGGTAGTAGCGGTAGCCGGTCGCCGGGTCGACCCACGCCGGGGTGAGCAGGCCCTGCTCGTCGTAGAAGCGCAGGGCCTTGATCGACAGCCGGCTCATCCGGGAGAAGCGACCGATTCCGATCAGGTCGTCCATGCTCGGTTCCTCCTTCGCCACCAAGGTTCGGGTCTCCCCCGGCGGGAGAGTCAACCCATCCTGCCGGGGGATCGGAGGAACACGCCGCCCAGTGATCAGGAACGGACGACGGCCGAGGCGCCGTTGGACCGCGGCGACGGGATCGGATGCCCGGTCGGGGAGTCGGCCGTGGCGACGGCCGGACCCCTGCCGGCCACGAACCCGCAGTTGGCGATGGTGTGCTGGCGCAGCAGCATCGAGGTCGGCACCGGGGCGATCTCACGCCAGGCGAAGCACGCACGGATGATCTCGGCGTTCTCGCCGCCGGTGATCTCCCGATCGGCCTGCAGGATGGCCCGCAGGATGCCGTGGTAGGTGAGGAAGTCCGGCGAGACGGCACCCCACGTGACGGCGAGCAGCCGGCCGAGGTAGTCACGGGCGCGCAGCAGCGAATCCTTGAACGCGGCCTCGTTGCCGGCGTACGCGGCCGCGAACTCCGCCTGGATGTCGATCAGATCGTGCGCGGTACCGGGCAGATTCGTCGACCGGGTCCGCAGATCCTCACTGATCAGTTTCTTCGCCACCAGGTCCTGCTGGAACACCTCGACCATGGTGTCGAAGATCGCGCCGGTCAGCGGCAGCGACCGCTCGTGCGGCTCGTCGCCGACGTCGGACATGCGCCGCGAGTTCAGTGCCACCCGGATCTCCCTGCTGTCCGACAGCTCACCGACCCGGTCCAGGCCGTTGATGGTCAGCAGGTTGCCCTTCGTGGTGTCGAGCAGGTGGTCGACCAGCGAGTGAAAGTGCAGCGACGCGACGATCGCGACCAGGTCTCCGGCCGACTCGTGCATGCCGCCGTAGTCGACGCCCTCGTCGAACGGGCTGCCCGGGACGCCGACCTCGGCGAAGATGATGCTGTGCCCCAGTTCGTGGGCCAGCACGTCGAAGTTCTCGCAGAACGGCCGCTCGTGGTCGATCGTGCCGTTCGGCTTCCGGCCGAACCCGAACTCGAGGAATCCGTAGCCCGACTGCGCGTTGTCCCATTCGATCAGCGGGATCAGTTCGAGACGATCGAAATCGGATTCGAAATGCCATTGAATCGCACGTCCGAAGTAGTCCTCCCAGATGTCGAGCACACGGCGGACCGTCGCGTACATGGTGGCGGCCGAGAATTCCCGGCTGCTCGGGTCGAGCTGATCGAAATGGCCGTCCTGACCCGGCTGGACGGGCGGCCGCGCCGACCCGCGGAACGGCGGCCGGAAGAAGTTGTTGTAGGGGAGCTTGCCGATCGCGTCGACCACGAACATCCGGTCGTCACCGGGCCCGGCCCGCATCGCCGCCGGCTCGACCGAGACCGTGACGGTCTCCGGCTCGGCGAAGAGCGGGCCGGAGCCGTCGGTCTTCTGAAGGAACCGGGGTTGCGGGAAGATCCGGAATCGGGTGCCGACATCCGCGAGCCTGCGATCCAGTTCGAGGGACATGGGAGAGCCTCCGCCCGCCGTTGATTCTTGGAGGCCTCAAGACGATTCCTTCACCGCCGCGAAGTCAATGTGAGTGTCCAAGAACCATCCGAACGCGATCTGCCGACCGTCACCTATCCGACGTCTGCAGAGCTCCGCCGGACAAATGCAGCCACCGATTCACCCCGATCTCGTCCAGGAACCGTTCGTCGTGACTGACCACCACGAACGCGCCCTGATAGGCGTTCAGCGCGCTCTCCAGCTGGCCCACGCTGACCAGGTCGAGGTTGTTGGTCGGCTCGTCGAGCAGCAGCAGCTGCGGAGCGGGTTCGGCGAACAGCACGCACACCAGCGTGGCCCGCAGCCGCTCGCCACCGGACAGCACCGACACCGGGAGGTGGGCCCGCATGCCCCGGAACAGGAACCGTGCCAGCAGGTTCATCCGTTCGGCATCGGGCAGCGCCGGCGCGAACGACGCCAGGTTCTCGGCCACCGTGCGGTCGACGTCGAGCAGGTCCAGCCGCTGCGACAGATACGCCGCGCGACCGACGGCACCCTTCTCGATCATCCGCATCAGCGTCGACTTGCCGGCGCCGTTCGCGCCGGTCAGCGCGATCCGCTCCGGACCCCTGACGGTCAGATCCAGACCCGAGAAGATCTCCCTGTCGCCGTACGACGCGCGCAGCCCCTCGCCGTGGAATACGGTGCGCCCGGCCGGGACGTTGGTGGCGGGCAGCTCGACGACGATCCGGTCGTCCTGCCGTGCGGCACGGCTGGCCTGGTCGTATCGTGCCTGCGCCTGCCCGAGCCGATCACCGTGCACGTCGGCCGACCGGGCCGCGGACACCTCGGCGGAGCGTTTCAGGTTGCCGGCGTGGATCCGGGCCAGTCCGGCGCTGGCCAGGCCGCGTGACGCGTTCGACGCCCGGCGCGCGGCCCGTTCCCTGGCCTGCTGTGCCTCGCGTTTCTGCCGCTTGAGGTCCTGCTCCGCACTGCGGACCTGGCGTTCCAGGGTCTCGCGGGAGCCTGCCACCGCCTTCTCGTAGTCGGTGTAGTTGCCGCCGTACCAGCTGATCTCGCCGTGATCGAGCGCCGCGATCCGATCCATCTCGTCGAGCAGCTCCCGGTCGTGGCTGACCACGAGCAGGGTGCCGGTCCACGAACGCACCACTCCGATCAGCCGCTCCCGGGCGTTCCGGTCGAGGTTGTTGGTGGGCTCGTCGAGCAGCAGCACATCCGGCCGTTTCAGCAGCTGGGCGGCGAGCCCGAGGGAGACGACCTGCCCGCCGCTGAGGGTGCCGAGCCGCCGGTCGAGCATGACGTCGCCGAGACCGAGACGGTCGAGTTCGGCGCGGGTGCGCTCCTCGATGTCCCAGTCGTTGCCGACCGTGGCGAAGTGCTCCTCGCCGACGTCGCCGGCCTCGATGGCGTGCAGCGCCGCGATGACCGGCTCGACGCCGAGCACCTGCGCGACGGTCTGCTCCCCGGCGAACGGCAGATGCTGCGGCAGGTAGCCCGGCACCCCGCGGACGGTGATCGTGCCGCCGGTCGGGGTCAGCTCGCCCGCGACGAGTTTCAGCAGCGTGGACTTGCCGGCGCCGTTGACGGCGACCAGGCCGGTGCGGCCCTCGGGCGCGGTGAACGACAGATCGCGGAAGACCGGAGTGTCGTCCGGCCACGAGAAGGAGAGTTCGGCAACGGAAAAGGACATGGCTCACCCCTGGGAAGGTGTCGGATTTCAGGGCACGACGAAGGCAGCCGCCGGATCGGCGGCCGGGGCGGGGTCTTCACCCTGCGATGTCGTCGTCCCCTGCCATGTCTCTCTCCTTGCATGAAAGCTCCGGCAACGATAGCTCATCCAGCCCGTCGCGATAGCGTGCCGTGGTGAATGGTGGACCGGCCCGATTCGGCGGGCGTGACGACGTGGTGCTTGCGGTGGTCCTCGACGTCGCTGATCTCAAACGGTCAGCGGCCTTCTGGGCCGGGGTGCTCGGCTACGATCCCGGGCCGAGCTCGCCCGGCATCTACCGGCAGGTGATGCCCGCCGACGGCAACGGCATCGAGCTGCTGCTGCAGAAGGTCGCCGAACCGCACTCCGGCAAGAACCGCATGCACCTGGACCTGCGCGTGCCCGACCTCGCCGTCGAGGTGGCCCGGGTGGAGGCACTGGGCGCACGCCGCCTCACCAGCGAGCCGATCGAGGAACACGGCTGGTCCTGGCACGTCCTGGCCGACCCCGACGGCAACGAGTTCTGCGTACTCCAGCCACCCACCGACCGCGAGCCGTAGCCCGCACTGGTGAAAGCGCTCACGCTCGGCGGGAACGCGACGCGTGCAGGGACGCGAGGAGCCGGAGGCGGTCGGCGTCGGGACTGCCCGGCTCGGCGGTGTAGACGACCATGACCGGGCCGGGGCTGCCCGGCAGCGGGTAGGTGTCCCAGTCCAGGACGATGTCGCCGGCCCCGGGCACCCGGAAGGTCTTGGAGCCGCTCACCGACTCGCGTACGTCGTGCCGCGCCCACAACCGCCGGAACTCGGCGCTGCGGATGCTCAGCTCACCGACGATCGCGGTGGCTCGTGGGTGCGTCGGGTCGGTGGCGACCGCGGTCCGCATCATGCCGATGTAGTCGAGTGCCTGCCGCTCCCAGTCCGGGCAGCCGCGATCGCCGGTCATCGTGTCGTCGAACATCAGCAGCAACATGTTGAGCCGGTCGACCGGGTGGTCGCCCGGATCGCCGAGCAGGACCTCGGCGAGCGGGTTCCAGTCGAGCAGGTCCAGGTGCCGGCCGAGCACCAGCGCCGGGGTGTCCATCACCCGCAGCAGGCGCCGGGTGCTGTCCGGGACCCGCTCGGGCTCGCGGTGCGCCCGGGCCGGTGCCGGGCGGCGGGCGGCGTGAGCGAGGGTGAACAGGTGGCGGCGCTCCTCGTCGTCGAGGCCGAGCGCGCCGGCGATCGCGTCCAGCACGTCGTCCGACGGGCGCACCTCCCGGCCCTGCTCCATCCGCTGGTAGTAGTCGGTGCTCAGCCCGGCCAGCAGCGCCAGCTCCTCACGCCGCAGCCCGGTGACCTTGCGCCGCCCGCCGGGCTCCAGGCCGACGTCCTGAGGCCGGAGCCGGCTGCGCCGGGCCCGGAGAAAATCGGCGAGCTCACGGGCGTACGGATGAAGGCTGCTCATGACCGCAAGTGTGCCCGCCACCCGGGCCGGCGAAGGTAGGTCCCGCCGACCTAGGCAGGCGGGAACGACCGAGACGGCCCGCATCGCTCCTAGCGTCCTTGCGACAGCACCCCGACGCCAGGAGCAGCAGATGAGCAATTGGACCGCCGACCGGATCCCCGCGCAGCACGGCCGGGTCGCCGTGGTGACCGGCGCCAACTCGGGCCTCGGCCTCGTCACCGCCACCGAGCTGGCCCGCCGCGGCGCACACGTCGTGCTGGCGGTGCGCAACATCGCCGCGGGTGAGGAGGCCACCGCACGGATCGGCGGCGACGTGGAGGTGCGTGAGCTGGATCTGGCCTCGCTCGACTCGGTACGCGCGTTCGCCGCGAACCTGATCGCCGATCATCCAGTGATCGACCTGCTGGTCAACAACGCCGGTGTGGTGCTGCTCGGGCCGCGCCGCACGTCGGCCGACGGTTTCGAGCTGCAGTTCGCCACCAACATGCTGGGCCACTTCGCGCTGACCGGCCTCCTGCTCGGCAACCTGGCGGCGGCCCGCGAGGCGCGGGTGGTGAGTCTCAGCTCGATCACCCACCGGGGCGCGCATCTGGACTTCGACGACCTGATGTTCAAACACCGGTACCGGGCGACCACCGCGTACGGGCGGTCGAAGCTGGCCACCACGGTGTTCGGCGTCGAACTGGATCGCCGGCTGCGCGCGGCCGGGTCGCCGGTCCGCAGCGTGCTGGCCCACCCCGGTATCACGCGCACCAATCTGACGCCGCGGGCCTGGGAACACCGGGGACGGCTCGGCAGGATCGTCGCCCGTGCCGGTCTCGTCTTCACCCAGCCCGTCGAGCAGGGCGCGCTGCCGCAGCTGCGGGCCGCCACCGAGCCGGGGCTGACGGGTGGCACGTTCTTCGGTCCGGCCGGCCTCGGCGAGACGCGGGGCCGGGTCACCGAGGCGCGGCTGAGCCGGGAGGCCGCCGATCCGGCCGTGGGCAGCCGGCTCTGGGCGGCGGCCGAGGAGCTGACCGGCGTCAGCTACCTCGCACGTCGAGGACCCGCAGCAGCGCCTCGGTGAGATGCCCGGCCGTCCGGTCCGCGGTCCAGCCGAGGGTGCGGGTGAGGTCGACGACGGCACGCTCGTCGAAGACGGTGATCCACATCAGGACGGCGAACCGGACATCCTGCGACGGCACCAGGCCGGCGGCGATGGCGGCCTCCACCCGGCGGGCCAGCCGCTCGTAGAGGCCGCCGACGAACGGGTCCTCGGCTCCTCGGCGGGCCAGGACGCCGCGCGGGGAGCGCACGTGCACGGCGGCCGCGCCCCAGCGGGACGCCTGGGCCACCCATTCGCGGCAGACCGCCCGGATGTCGCCGATCGGGTCGGCGGCCGGCAGCCGATCGAACGCGTCGAGCAGTTCGGCGGTCAGCTCGGCCCAGAACGCGTCGACGGCGCTGTCAGTGTCGGCGAAGTTCCGGTAGGCCGTGGCGGTCGACAGCCCCGCCAGCCCGGCGGCGTCGGCCAGCGAGAACGCGGTGCCGCGCTCGGCCAGCAGCTCCCCCACGGCGGCCAGCAGCGCCGCCCGCCGCAGCCGCGCGTCACCGCGCCGTGGCTGCCGTTCCGCTCGCGCGCCCGCCGCCGACATGCGCCGATCTTAGGAGTGGGCGGGATCACCGAGGTCTGCCGGGTCGTGTAACAGGGCCGAAAAGGATCGCCCGCAGACTGGGAAGTGAGAAAACATTCTCAGTTACCTCGGGGAGGCAGTGCCATGGCCACAAGGACGCGTGTCGCGGTGATCGGCGCCGGGGCGGTCGGCACGGTGGTCGCGGCGGCCGCGGTGGACGCCGGGCACGACGTGGTGGTGTGCGCACGGCGGCCGCTGGACCGGCTGATCGTCGAGCGGGCCGACAGCGTCCGCGAGATCGACGTGCCGGTGCTGACCGACCCGGGCGAGGCAGGTGAGGTCGACTGGGTGCTGCTGGCCACCAAGGCACAGGACGCGGCCGGAGCGGCGGCCTGGTTCGGACCGCTGACCGGCCCGAACACCACCGTCGTCGTGCTGCAGAACGGCGTCGACCACGCCGAGCGGATCGGGCCGCTGGTCCCCCGCGGGACGCGGGTGCTGCCGGCCCTGGTCTACGTGGCGGCCGAGTCGCTCGGCTCCGGGCACGTGCTGCACCGGATGGGCGCGCGGATCACCGTGCCGGGCGGACCGGGCACGGCCGACGCCGGCACGCGGTCGGCGTTCGACGAGCCGGCGCCGGTGGCGGTGCGAGCGAGCTCGCGGGCCACCGACCCGGCCGACCGGTTCGCCGCCCTGCTGACCGGGTCGTGGCTGCACGTCGAGCGGGTCGCCGACTTCCCCACGGCGGCGTGGCGCAAGCTGCTCACCAACGTCGGCGCGAACCCGGTCACCTCACTCACCATGAAACGGATGTCGGTGATCCAGCACGAGCCGGCCGTCCGTGAGCTGACCCGGGCGCTGCTGGACGAGGCGATCGCGGTCGGGCGGGCGGCCGGAGCACGGCTCTCCGACGCCGACCGCGAGCACACCCTGAACATCTATGACGGGTTCGCCGAGGACGACGGCACGTCGATGCTCTACGACCGGATCGCCGGGCGCGCCACCGAGCACGAGCTGATCACCGGCGCCGTGGTCCGGCTCGGCGAGCAGCACGGTGTGCCCGTGCCGCTCAACCGGGCCATCCTCGCGCTGATGCACGGGGTCAACCACAAGTAGGTCACTGCATCCGCAACGCGAGCCTGCCGTCGAACGGCGCGGTGACGAGGCTGGTGACCCCGCCGCCGCGGAGGCGCCAGGCGATAACGCCCTCGTGGTCGGTCCGCGCCAGGACGGTCTCGCTGTCGTACCAGCTGAGCGCCGCACAGCAGCTCTTGCTACGCCGCGGGCCGGCGGAGTCCTCCATGACGAGGACCTCGCTCAACGCGCCGGTGCGGGTGTCGACGACGGTCAGCATCTGGGCGCCGCCCTGGAACGACCTGCCCATGGCGTCGGCCCAGGAGCCCCAGCCGGCGACGGCGATGCGCCCGTTGCCGTCGGAGATCGCCTGGCCGTAGAACTCGTCGACGGCCCAGCCGGGGGGCATGCCGCTCTGGTCGACCGGCAGCTCGCGGACCGGCTTGGCCGAGCCCATCTCCCACACCCGCAGCACGCTCCGTCCGTCGATCTCGACGATCTCGGCGAGTTCCCCGCCGAGGACGGAGCTTCCGGCGCTGTTCCAGGCCGAGACGGCCGCCGGTTCCCGGCTGATCTCGCCGGTCGCCAGGTCGACCCGGGTGACGCCCGGCCCGTCGGCGCCGACCAGCACGGTGTCGGGACCCCACCACATGACCTGCTCGTTGAGGCCGGGCACCGGGTACCGGCTGGCCTTGGCAGTGGGCAGGTCGACGACGACGAGTGCCTGCGGCTGGGCGACCGCGACGCGGCGCCGGTCCGGTGAGAGGGAGGCGACGCGCAGCGGGTCCGCCTCGTTACCTCCGGCGTCATGGGTACGGACGAGGTCGCCCACATCGACGCGGATCCACTCGCCCCTGGTGTCGAGCACGTGCAGCGGCCGCATGGCGCGGTCAGACTCGCCGGCCTGCTCCTGGAACACCGCGACCGCCTGCTCCACGGGATGCCCGGTCAGCGGGCGGGCGTCGGCCGGAACCCTGACGATCGCCGGGAACGGATCCATCCCGCGCCAGGACACGACCGGTGGGATCGTCGAGATACGCGTGACCGGCGGTTGCGGGGACTCGGTGGACAGCGCCGGTGGCGGCGGCTGGGAGCGTCCGATGTTCAGCGGGATCACCACCGCGGCCACCGCGACGACGACCACGGCCGACGCCACCACCTGACGCGTACGGCGTACCCGCCGGGATCTCGCCCAGGCGGACGCGGCGAACGAGGGAGCCGGCACGTCGGCTGCGGTCTCCTCGAGCAGTTCGGTGAGCCGGTCGGTCGTCATCAAATTCCTCCGTGGATACCCCCGCCTTGAGGCGGGGGAGGAAACGGAACTCCTGCGGAGCAGGTCAGGGATAGCTCATTCGCCGTCAAGGCGGATGAGCGTCTACCCGCGCGGACTTGCCCGTTAGATCGGTTCCGAACAGGTGTGTCAATATGTGAGGGATATCTACGCGTACGGTGAAGCGGGCTTTCAAGTTCCGTTTCATTCCGACTCCGGAGCAGGCTGACCTGCTGATCCGGACGTTCGGCTGTGTGCGCAAGGTTTACAACCTGGCGTTGGAGGCGCGCACCGCTGCCTGGTGTCAGCGGCAGGAGCGGGTCAGCTACAACGCCACCAGCGCGATGCTGACCGCCTGGAAGAGGACCGAGCACCTCGCGTTCCTGAACGAGGTGTCCTCGGTTCCGCTGCAGCAGTGCCTGCGGCATCTGCAGAAGGCGTTCACCGGCTTCTGGGAGAAACGGTCGCGATATCCGCGGTTCAAGGCCAGACACCGGTCGCGGGCGTCGGCGGAGTTCACCGCGTCCGCGTTCACGTTCGAGAACGGTCAGCTGACCCTGGCCAAGATGACCGCCCCGCTGGACATCGTCTGGTCGAGGCCGTTGCCCGAGGGCCGGTCGCCGTCCACGGTGACGGTGTCGCGCGACAGTGCGGGCCGCTGGTTCGTGTCCCTGCTCTGCCAGGACACCCCTGCCCCGATGCCCGCCACCACGCAGGCGGTCGGTATCGATGCCGGGCTCGACCACCTGATCACGCTGTCCACCGGGGAGAAGATCGCCAATCCCCGCCACGAACGCGCCGACCGTAAGCGACTGGCCCGCGCGCAACGAGAACTCGCCCGCAAGGACAAGGGCTCGGCGAACCGGGCCAAGGCCCGGCTCAAGGTCGCCCGCGTCCATGCCCGGATCACCGACCGGCGCCGTGACCACCTGCACAAGCTGACGACTCGACTCGTGCGTGAGAACCAAACGATCGTGATCGAGGACTTGGCCGTGCGCAATATGGTCCGCAATCACACCCTGGCCCGCGCCATCTCCGACGCGGCTTGGACCACCTTCCGTGAACAGCTTGAATACAAGGCCGGCTGGTACGGCCGGGACCTGGTCGTGATCGACCGCTGGTACCCGTCGTCGAAGGTCTGCTCGGCCTGTGGAGCCGTCGCTGACAGGATGCCGTTGAACGTCCGAACGTGGACCTGCCCCTGCGGGGCGACCCACGACCGCGACGTCAACGCCGCGAACAACATTTTGGCCGCCGGGCTGGCGGTGTCTGCCTGTGGAGCCGGCGTAAGAACTCAACGGGGGAACCTCCGTCCGGGGCAGCGGGTTGGGAAGCAGGAAACCCGGCGGGCGACCGCCGGAATCCCCGTCCCTTAGGGCGGGGAGGATGTCAACAGAGGTCCTTCCCCACCAGATCGCTGAGTTCCGGCGCCAGCTCGCGCAGTTTGCGCAGGGCGGCGCTGGCCTGGCTCTTCACCGTGCCGACCGTCACGCCGAGGATCTCGGCGGTGCGGGCCTCGGTGAGATCGTCGAAATAGCGCAGCACCAGCACGGCCCGCTGCCGTGGTGGCAGCCGGCGCAGGGCCGCCTCGAAGACGACCCGGTTCGGCACGTCGTCGCTTCCGGTCAGCCGTTCGGGCGGGGCGGCGCTCAGGTCCTCCCGCCGGAAGCGGCGCCACCAGGAGACGGCGTCGCGGTACATGACGGTGCGCAGGAACGCCTCCGGGTCACCCTCGCGCACCCGGTCCCACCGCAGGGCGAGCTTCACGAGCGCGCCCTGCAGCAGGTCCTCGGCGAGATGGTGGTTCCCGCAGACCAGGTACGCCGAGCGCAGCAGCCGGTGCTGGCGGCTCTCGACGAAGGCGGCGAAGTCGGTGTCCACGTGATTCGAACGCATGGGGACCTCTGAATGGTTGGGCGCTTCGCGGAACCGGCGTTGACAATGTTGCGGAGTCGATTCCAGACTGACGCGCCAAGGAGGATCCTGAGTGAAGATCGTCGATGCACGCGTGATCGTGACCTGTCCCGACCGCAACTTCGTCACCCTCAAGATCATTACTTCATCAGGGGTGTACGGGGTGGGCGACGCCACCCTCAACGGCCGCGAACTGTCCGTCGCCGCCTACCTCAGCGAACACGTCGTGCCCGCGCTGATCGGGCGCGACGCCTCGCGGATCGAGGACACCTGGCAGTACCTCTACCGCGGGGCGTACTGGCGGCGCGGGCCGGTCACGATGAGCGCCGTCGCCGCGGTCGACACCGCCCTGTGGGACATCAAGGGCAAGGTCGCCGGGCTGCCGGTCTACCAGCTGCTCGGCGGCCGCTCCCGGGAGGGCGTGACCGTCTACGGCCACGCCAACGCCGCATCCACCGACGAGGTGCTGTCCGAGATCGCCGACTACGTCGAGCTGGGCTACAAGGCCGTGCGGGTGCAGACCGGCGTCCCGGGACTGGAGAGCACGTACGGGGTCGGCAAGGACCGGATGTTCTACGAGCCGGCCGACGCCGCGCTGCCGACCGAGAACGCCTGGTCGACGGCCCACTACCTCGAGCACGTGCCGACCGTGTTCGCGCGCGTCCGTGAGGAGTTCGGGCCGACGCTGCGGCTGCTGCACGACGTGCACCACCGGCTGACACCGATCGAGGCGGCCCGGCTCGGCAAGAGCCTCGAGCCGTACCACCTGACCTGGATGGAGGACCCGGTTCCCGCCGAGCTGCAGGAGGGGTTCCGGCTCATCCGGCAGCACACCACCACACCGATCGCCGTCGGCGAGGTGTTCAACACGATCTGGGACTGCCGGCAGCTGATCACCGAGCAGCTCATCGACTACGTCCGGGCCACCGTCGTGCACGCCGGGGGCATCACGCACCTACGCCGGATCTTCGACCTCGCGGCGCTGCACCACGTCCGCAGCGGCTCGCACGGCGCCACCGACCTGTCCCCGGTCTGCATGGCCGCCGCGCTGCACCTCGACCTGGCCATCCCCAACTTCGGGCTGCAGGAGTACATGCGGCACACCCCGGCCACCGACGCCGTCTTCCCGCACGGGTATCACTTCGCCGACGGTTACCTGCATCCATCCGAGGAGCCGGGACTCGGCGTCGACATCGACGAGGAAGAGGCCGCGCGGTATCCGTACCGCCCGGCCTCTCTTCCGGTGAACCGCCTCCAGGACGGGACCATGCACGACTGGTGACGCCTACTTCTTCCCGGCGTGGGAGGGGGTGGGCAGGCTGCTCGGTTTGCCCGGTGGCTTGTGACTGCGAGCGGGCTTGCCCGATGCGGCGCCCGGGCCGTCGAGCCCGGCGCAATAGGCGGCCACCTCCGCCTCCGACCCGGCGGCCTCCACCAGGTCCCGGTACCAGGGAGCGTCGTCGCGGCCGGGCGCGGCCGCCCAGGCGCGGCACCAGCCGGCGGCGCCGGGTACGGCCGCCGACCCGGAAGGTTGCGCGGGTGTGGGCGCGGACGGGGGCGCGGCCGCGGACGGGGGCCGGCCGGGCCTCCGGGACGGTTCGGCTCGCGACGGCCGGGGATCGGGAGCGTCCGGGACCGTCTGCGGCGCCGGGACACCCAGCCGGGAGAAGAGGTCGTGTGCGCGCTGCTGCGCGCCGTCCGGAAGGTGGCCGCCACGGGCCGCCACGGCGGCCCCGGTGCCCGTCAGCAGCAGCACACCGGCTGTGACGTTGACGATGAGGGTCCGCACCGCCCGTGACCGCCGGAACCGGGTCGCCGGCCCCGGTGCCGCGGCGTCCAGGCCGGCGGCGGCGAACGCGGCGACCGCGGCCGGCCGGCCGGCCAGTTCCTCCGCGTGCGCCGGAGCCTTCGCGGCCGCCAGGAGCTCGGCCAGGCCTCGATCCTCAGGGCCGGGTTCCGCCCCGGCCGCCCACCGGCCGGCCGCGTCGAGGTCGTCCGGACCGGTCCGCCGCATACGCATCGCATGACGGAGAGCGTCGAGCAGCCTCATCGCGTTACACCTCCTCAGCCACGTAGGTGGCCTTCACGACGTTTCGGGCCCGGACATCGGGGTGGATCGCGAGGCGGCGTAGCCCGCGCATGGCGGCGATGCGCACCGCACCCGAACGTTTGCCGAGGATCTCGGCGGTGGTGGCGACGTCGAGTCCGATGACGACGCGGAGCATGACGGCTTCGGCCTGGTCCCTCGGCAGGGTGGCGATGACCCGCAGCGCCCAGTCGGTGCTGAAACGCTCCTCGGTCTGCGACGCGGCGTCCGGGGCGTGCCACCGGGCCTCGACGTTGCCGACGACGTCCTCGCGCCGCCGCCCGGCACGCCGCAGCTGGTCGATGCCACGGTGCCGGGCGATCCGGAACAACCAGCCGCGGAAGTCGCCGACACCGCCGGAGAAGCGCCGCAGATCCTTCGCGACCTGCAGCCACGTCTCGGAGGCGACGTCCTCGGCGAGGTCGCCCACCACGACCCGCAGGTACCGCAGCACGGCCGGGTTCAGGGCCGACCAGAGGACGGCGAACGCGGCCTCGTCGCCGTCCCGGGCGGCGTCCAGCGCACCGCCCAGATCGTCATCGGTCATGAGAGATGCACTTCCCCCGCTCGGCAGGGGAGCACACGCTACACGGCCCACCGATTCGCTCGAACGAGGTCCGGCGTAACGCCACGGACGCCCGTGACGCTCTTCCTCCGGGACACCGACGATCCCCTGACCACTCCGCCGAGAGGATGTCGTGCACATCGAATGCCGTCACGAAGGCGCCACCACGTGGCTGGCCCCGACCGGAGAGCTCGACATGGTCTCGGGGCCGCTGCTGCTGGAGCACGTCGAGCGCGAACTCACCCCCGGCCACGTCCGTCACCTGGTGGTGGACATGGCCGCGGTGACGTTCTGCGACTCGGCGGGCATCGAAGCCCTGCTGTCCGCCCGGAACGCCGCCACCGATCGCGCCGCGACCCTGCGTACCGTCAACGTGGTCGGACTCGCCCGCCGCACTCTGGAGATCACCGGGATGCTCGACTTCCTGGGCGGGAGCGACTGAGGCGCGGGCAGAGCCGGCCGCTCCTGACCGTCGCGCCGGTGATGGCCCTCCGCGTTTCCCGGACGAGTGGACGGCCTTGCGCACCGGCCCACGTGCCCGCCTCGCCGACACCAGCCGCTCCCCCGAGGCGGCGTCACCGTGAGTACCTGTTCTGGCTGATGGAGAATCCCGGACCGCCGCACCCGAAGATGCGCCAGTGGAAGAGCCGGCTGCCCTTTCGGGCCTCGACGACGGCCTCCGGCGGGCCGTGGCGCGGCCACGGGTCCGTTATGGTTCGCCGCGTGCCGGCTTCCGTGTCACCCCGCATTCTCGCCGTCGTCGACGCCCTTCCGCTGCGGCCGGACTCGCGGGTCCTGGAGATCGGGTGCGGTCCAGGAGCCGCCGCGCGGACCGTGGCGGCCCGTCTCGGCACCGGTCACATCCTGGCCGTCGACCGGTCCGCCGCGGCCGTCGACCAGGCCCGCGCCGGCGCGGCGGAGGCCATCGCGGCCGGGCGGATGAGCGTGCGCCGGACCGCCGCGCAGGACTTCGTCCTGGAGCCCGGCGAGCAGCCGTACGACCTGGTGTTCGCCATCCGGGTAGGAGGCCTCGACGGCCGCCACCCGGAGATCGGGAGGCGGATACTCGAGCGGCTCGCCCACGCCACCACGCCGGACGCACGCCTGTTCATCGACGGCGGGAACCCGTTACGGGAACTGAGCATCCCACGGTCCTGAGATCACGCCGGGAGGCGCTCGGCCAACTCCTTCAGGGCCCGGGCGGCGCCCGCGGTCAGGGGTTCGCCGTGACCGGGCAGGATGGCCCGGATGTCCATGGCGGCCAGCTTGCGGACCGTGGCCTTCGCCAGCTTCTCGTTGGCGGTGAACCGGGGGTCGGAGCCGTCGAGGCCGCCGATCGTACGCAGCGCGTCGCCGGCCACGAGGACACCGGTGGCCGGCTCGAACACCGAGATGTGGCCGAACGTGTGGCCGGGAGTGCCGATGATGCGCATCCCGAAGACCTCGTCGCCGTCGTTCAGCGGCTTCAGCGCCCGTGGCGACTCGATCGCGCCGACGTCCCCCGCCCCGGCGTAGATCGTGGCTCCGACCTGCGGGGCGATCTCGGGCAGTCCGCCGACGTGGTCGTCGTGCATGTGGGTGAGCACGATGTGCCGGACCGACTTCCATCCGGCGCCCGCCGCCTTGAGGGCCTCCTCGATCGCCGTCTCCGAGCCCGCGGTGCCCAGGTCGACGATCGCCGCCTCGTTCCCGCGGACCAGGATGTACGCGGCCACACCCATCTCGACGCGCCGCCAGTCACCTGCCACCGCGCCGACGGCCGCCGGAACGGGCGGCTCCGGCGACGCGGGCGGGGGTGTCGACGCGGGCGGGGGTGGCGCCGATGACGGTGACGCCGGTGATGGCGGTGACGCCGGTGATGGCGGTGACGCCGGTGCCGGAGACGGCGATGACGGCGTGCAGGCGTTGAGGACGGTCATGCCGAGCGCGCCGGCCCCGGCCGTGAACAGCAGATGTCGTCGCGACAGCCACAGCTCCCCCATGACCGTCGATTAAAGCAGCCACGCCCTGCAGAACAGAGGCGAGCGTTGACGCGCGGGCAGGCGCGGCAGGCGCGGGCAGGCACGGCAGGCACGGCGAGCGCGGGCAGGCACGGCGAGCGCGGGCAGGCACGCCGGGCGCGGGCAGGCACGCCGGGCGCGGGCAGGCACGCCGGGCGCGGGCAGGCACGCCGGGCGCGGGCAGATCCGTACCAGCAGGGGCGGGCGGTCAGGCGCGGCGGGCCTTTCGGATTCGATTCAGCAGGGGCCGGCTGCGGACGGTACGGGACAGCCCGGCGAGAGTCCTGGCGGACAGTTCATCCGTTCTGCCCGCCAGGACCTCGACCGCGGCGGCCGCCGTCTGCGGCGCGAACGGGCTCCGTGGCCACGCCGGGTCGGCGGTGGACGCCGCGACGGCGACCCGGCACAGCAGCGCGGCCGCCTCCTCGCGGGGGTCCAGCGACAACATCCAGACCAGGCCGCGCAGCAGTTCGTCGGTGCCGAACCAGACGTAGCCGCGGTGCTCGGTGAAGCACTCCAGGACCGCCTCGATCGGCCACCCGTCCGGGAATCGCGTGGCCTCACGCAGCCACGCCCTCGACGGCACGGGCCGGGTCAGTGAAGCCGCGTGCCGCAGCGTCGCGGTGGCGACCGGACCGTCGAGGCCGGCACCGAGTTTCTGCCGCGCGACCTCGCCGAACCCGCACGACCAGGGCAGCAGATCGAGTGGCAGGCAGCCCGCGGCCCGGCCGATCGCGGTGCCGTACAGCACCGCGAGCTGCCGGCGGATGTGCCGAGGGGTACTCCAGCAGTCGATGAACTCGTCGAGGACAGCGCGCAGAGCCGGGCCGAAACCCTGCAGCTCGGCGGGGTTCAGGGACACGGCGATGTGGCCGGCCAGGTGGTAGCCGCCGCCGTCGTAGTGGTCGTAGCCGTCGGAGGTGCGCAGAGCCCACGCCAGCTCGGAGCGGGTCCACCGGACGTCGTCACCGAACAGAGCGGGCATGACACGGGCCGGCCCTTCGTCGGGGGCACCGCCATTCCCGATCGCCCGGAGGTGTACCCGCAGCGCCGCCTGCCGGCGGACCTCCGCCGGCCAACCCGCCGCTCCCGCCGGCCGCGCCCAGCTGCCGGACGCCTCGTCCACGGCACGCAACGCCGACTCCAGCAGCCCGTCGGGGCCCGGCCCGGGTGAGCCGGCGCGTGTCCGGTCGTCGGGATCCACGAACCCGGCCGCTTCCTCGCCCATCTCCGGAAGCAGCTGCGTCCACGTCATGCGGGAGATCCTGCCGCGGGGGTACGACACTTTCCGGGTCGCCGGGCGCTCCCACCGGGACAACGGACGGCGACGGTGGTACTACAGTCACGCCATGACCGAGGATCCGGCCTGGTTGCCGTACGTCCTGATGGCTTTTCTGGTCGGTGTTCCGGCCATGGCCGGGGTCCTCATCATCGTCGTGGCGGCGCGGCGGTGGTTCCGGTTGCGGCGGCTCGCCACCGAAGGACGGCAGGCGACCGCGCGGGTGGTCGACAACCAGCAACGGTCCGGCTCCGGCCATCGGATCGTCTTCCGGCCGGTGGTCGTGTTCCGGACCGATTCGGATCAGGAGGTCACCACCGTTCTCCCCGACCTGACCCGGTTCGAGTCCCACGTGATCGGCACCGAGATCACCGTGTACTACGACGAGCGGACGCCGGCCGAGGCAGTGTCGGTCGGCCGGGGCAACGGCGGGCTGATCGTCGCCGTCGTCCTCGGCCTGATTTTCCTGGGCTTCGCGGTGCTCGCCTACCGCCTCATGGGCGGGTTCGGCGAGTTCGGCGAGTTCGGCGGGTTGGGCGGGTTCGGCTGAGCCGGGATGTCACGGCTGCCGTACGGGCAGCCGCCACCGGCCGGTGGCGGCTGCCCCGGCGTCACCAGGTCATGTCGAACTGCCGCTCGAAGACGTGGAATCCGGCGCGGCCGAAGGCGGCCGCCATCGGCACGTTGCCGACGTCGGTGGCCGCCCTGATCCGGGGCACGTCCTGGGCCACGAGAACCCGGACGCCCTCGGCGAGCAGGTCGTCGATGTGGCCCCGGCCGCGGTGGGCGGGGACCACGCCGATGTAGGCGATGATCGGGTTGTAGCCGTTGTGTCCCGGGATGACGAACCCGACCGGCTCGCCGCCGGGCAGCGTCGCGACCCGCCACCACTCCGGCGGGCTCGGGTACCTGGCCAGCTCCTCGCGGTACTGCTCGGCGGCCGCCTCCCGTGCCGTCATCCGGGTCAGCTCCTGACGGCTGTAGGCGTCGAGGGTGCCCTCGAGCACGAGCGTCATGAGGTCGATCAGCTCGCCCGCGTCCCGGGGTGGCCGGAAGGTCAGCCGCCCGGACGGCTCGGCGACGGGTGTCCCCGGTTCCCAGTGCAGGCGCAGGCGCTCGACGAACGGCTTGGCGCCGCAGCGTTCGAGCACGGTCAGCCAGGTGTCGGCGTCGGAACGCCGCCAGTCGGGCGGAAGGAACCGGGTGTACTCCGGCGCGGGTGTGGGCAGCGCCGTCTCGACGAGGCGGACCGCGTCCTCGAGGTGGCCTGCGGCGACGTCGAGGATGTCCATGACCAGCGGATGTTCGTCACCGGGGCGGGACCACCAGGCGGCCCGGGCGACGATCCGGTCACCGCGCAGGGCGAGCCACAGCCACTCGGGGCGGCGGCGTCCGGCGGCGAGGTCACCGGCGATCTGTGTGTTGAGGGTGTACGGGAAGGAGTTGAAGAGGTCCAGCTCGCCGGGGATGACGGCGGGTCGGATGGTCAACGGTGTCAAGGCGTTCTCCGTGAGAGAGGCGCCCACTCCGCTCCGGGCAACGGTCAGTCGTGTACCCGGCAGGAGGTGAGCGCGGTGTGCGTGCGGTACATCGCTCAGCCCTCCTTCCTTTGGTCGGTGGATCGATCGCCGAGATTCCACCAGAGCGCCCGCCGATCCGCCACCGAATTATTCGCGCCGACGCTCTTGTCAACGATAAATTGACTTCTGAAGCGTTGCTCTGCCGAAACGTCCGCTCATAGCCTGAGTCGTGCTGGCTCAACTTTAGGAGGACGCCGGTGGATGGGTTCACGCGGGTGATGAGGAACCGGAACGCGAAGGCGTACCTCGGCTCCGTCGTCGTCTCCGGTTTCGGCACCAGCGCGATGATGCTGGCCGCCGGGATCTGGGTGATGACGCTGACCGGATCAAGCAGTCTCGCGGCATGGGTGGGCTTCCTGATGTGGGCGCCGACCCTGGCCGGCCCGGTCATCGGCGCGCTGGTGGACCGGGTGCCGCAACGCCGCCGGGTGATGATCGGCTCCCACCTGGTGATGGGTCTGCTGTTGCTGCTCCTGCTGCTGGTCCGAGACGTCACCGACGTCTGGCTGATCTTCGTGGTGATGGCCTTCTACGGCGTCAGCTTCGTGGTTCTCGACGCGGCCGAGACCGCGGTCCTGCCCGCCGCCGTCTCCGCCGATCTGCTCGGCGACGTCAACGGCCTGCGGATGTCAGCCTCCGAGGGGATGAAACTGGCGGCGCCGCTGATCGGCGCGGGACTGTTCGTCTGGATCGGTGGCGCGGGAGTGGCGGTCCTCGACGCGGTGACGTTCTTCGCGGCCGCGGCGCTGTTCCTGCTCGTGCGGCCCGGCCCGGTCACCGCCGAGACCGAGGACACGGCGTGGCGGCAGCGGGTCGCCGAAGGGGGGCGCCAGCTCTGGCGGCTTCCGGTGCTGCGCCGGATCGTCTTCTCCGGGACGGCGGTCATGCTGCTCACCGGCTTCACGGGGACCGTCGTGTACGCGGTGGCCGATGAAGGGCTCCACCGCGCGCCGGTGTTCGTCGGTGTGCTGTCGGCCATACAGGGCGCCGGGTCACTGGCGGCCGGATTCCTCGCCGGCCCGCTGCAGCGACGGGTGCGGGCGCACCTGTTCGTCGGGGCGAGCATCGCGTTGTTCTCCGCCGGCGTGGTGCTGCGGGCGCTGCCGTCGCTGCCCGCGGTCGCCGTCTCGTCCGTGATCATCGGAGTGGCCGTGCCATGGGTCCTCATCGCGATCGCGACCAGGCTGCAACAGGACGTCCCGGCGCGGTACCTCGGGCGCGTGTCCGGAACTGTTCAGCTGCTCACCTTCGCGCCGGGTGCGGTGGGTCAGGCGCTCGGCGCGACGATGCTGGCGGTGGTCGACTACCGTCTCATGCTCGGCGCCGCGGCGGCCGGTGCCGTGATCACGGCCGCATTCTGTCTGCGGCCGGCCGGGGAGCCGCCGGGTCTCGAGGAGCGCGCAGATGTCCGTACAGCTGAGAAAGATCGTCTCTGATGACGCGAAGCGGCTCGCCGTCCTGCTCGGGCAACTCGGCTATCCCACCGACGAGGCCACCGTGCGCGAACGTCTCCGCGGCTGGGCCGACGACCCGGCGAGCCACCTGCTCGGCGCCGAGGCGGACGGTGTCCTGATCGGCGTGGCCGCGCTGCACACCATGCCGGCGCTGGAGACGGACGGCCGGCTCGGGCGATTGCTGGCACTGGTCGTCGACGAGCACCACCGTGGTCAAGGCGTCGGAGAATCGCTGGTCAGCGCCGTGGAGGAGCTGGCGCGGGCGACCGGCTGCCTCCGGATGGAGATCACCTCAAGCCGCCATCGGGTCCGGACACACGAGTTCTACCAGCGCCTCGGATACGAGGACCGGTGCCCGGTGAGCGCGAGATTCCTCAAGACCTTTTGACGGTACGTCAGCCGAGCGCCCGATCCGGCCGGGCGCCGCCGACGAACCGCTGGGCCTCGTCGTCCGGGTCCGCCTCCCCCACCTCGCCGGCCCACTTCTCCGCGTCGTCCAGCGGCCGGTAGCCGATCGCCCGGCCGCCGGCCTCCGACCACCACCGGCGGGTGTTGGCCGAGACGCCCCACACGAGCCGCCAGCCGGTCGCTGTCAGAGACGCCTCGACCAGCCGGGCCATGTCGTCAGGGGACAACCAGACGGCAAGGTCACGCGGGCTCGACGGCCGTTCGGCGCACTTGCCGATGCGCAGGCAGACGACGTGCAGGCCGTACCGGTCGTGGTGCAGGCGCCCGAGCGACTCGATCGCCGCCTTGCTCCAGCCGTAGTAGGTGTCCGGCCGGGCGGGCACGTCGTCCGCCAGCCCGTCCGGTCCGGCCTGGTCGCGGGTCTGAAGTCCGGCCGCGTGGTTGCTCGACGCGAGGATCACCCGCGGCACGCCCGCCCGGTGCGCCGCCGCGAGCACCCGCTCGGTGCCCCGCACGTTGGCCGCGAGCAGGTCCTCGAACGGCTTCTCGCCCGGGATGCCGCCGAGGTGCAGGATCGCGTCGGCACCGCGTGCGGCCCGCTCGACCGCCGCCCCGTCGGTGACGTCGAGCCGTTCGACGCCGTCGCCGGGCGTCAGGTCGGTGAGCCGCAGCTCATGATCGTCCAGCCGCTTCCGGAGCATCCCGCCGATCCGCCCGGAGGCTCCGGTCATCAGAATCACCGCCATACCCCGCTGTTTCCCTCACCGGCCCGGCCGACACGCGGACTCCGGCGCGTTCGGCGCCTTCCTTCACGGGCCCGAGCGACACACGGACCCCGGCGCGTTCGGCGCCTTCCTTCACCGGCCCGAGCGACACACGGACCCCGGCGCGTTCGGCGCCTTCCTTCACCGGCCCGAGCGACACGCGGGCTCCGGCGCGTTCGGCGCCTTCCTTCACGGGCCCGAGCGACACGCGGGCTCCGGCGCGTTCGGCGCCGATGCCCGCGGTGACCACCAAGGCGACACCGGCGACGGCCGCCCAGCCCGGCACCTGGTGGAGCAGGACGAGCCCGACGACGACGGCGAGGGCCGGTTCGAGGCTCATCAGCGTGCCGAACGCGGCCGTGGTCAGCTTGCGCAGGGCGAGGAGTTCCAGGACGAACGGCACCACCGGCAGCAGCATCGCCAGCAGTAGTCCCTCGACCAGAATCCGCGGCGTGAGCTGCCCGAACACCGACGGCCACGCGACTAGGGTGGCCACCGCGCCGGCCACCGGCATCGAGATCGCGAGACCGGCGACGCCCGAGACCTCGTCGCCGACATGCTGGGTGAGCAGGATGTACGCGGCCCAGCAGACCGCCGCCCCGAGAGCGAAGACGACGCCCAGCGGATCGACCGACCCCTGCCACGGCGAGGTCAGCAACAGCACCCCGGCCCCGGCGAGCAACGGCCAGAGCAGGCGCCGCCCGCGGAACACGGCCACACCGAGCGGGCCGAGGAACTCCAGGGCGCTGGCCGTGCCGAGCGGCAGCCGGGTGACGGCCAGCATGAACAGCAGCGTCAGCGCGGCGGTCACCACCCCGAGCGCGACCGATGAGGTGATGCCGGCCCGGCTGACACGGAACAGGCGGGCCCGGTCGAAGAGCAGGACCAGAACCAGGAGCAGCAGGCCGGCCCAGGCGAGCCGGAGCCAGGCCGTGCCGAGGGCGCCGATCTGGATGGCCAGACCGACCGAGGCGGCGAGGCCGAGCTGCACGAAGCTCATCGAGGCGACGGCGAAACCGGTGCCGGTGCGGGTGTTGGAGAGGGTCACGCCCCCAGTAGACGGCGACCGGAACGTTCGCGTCCACGTGAGGTTGATGGACATATCGTTCGCGACTGCTTAACAATGACGGCGTGGACGTACGCCGCCTGGAGACGCTCCTGGTGCTGTCTCGACTGGGATCGATGCGTGCCGTCGCCGATGAGACGCACACCACCACGTCGACCGTGTCGCAGCAGATCGCCGCCCTGAGCAGGGAGGCCGGCACCCCGTTGATCGAACCCGAGGGCCGGCGCGTCCGCCTCACGCCGGCCGGGCGGCGGCTCGCCGAGCACGCCGTGACGATCCTGGCCGCGATCGAGGCCGCCCGGCTGGACCTGGATCCGGCCGCGGAACCCGCCGGAACACTGCGTGTCGCCGGTTTCGGCACGGCGATCCGGCGCTCTCTCATGCCGGTCACGGCCCTTCTGGCGAAAAACCATCCGGCGGTACGGGTACGCATTCACGAACACGAACCGGACGAGGCGCTCGAACTGCTCGCCGCCGACAAGATCGACCTGGCGCTCACCTACGACTTCAACCTCGCGCCGGAGAAGCCGGACCGCTCGCTGGAGGCCCGGCCGCTGTGGTCCGTCCCGTGGGCGCTGGGTGTGCCCGCTGACGACTCGGACGCTGACGCGCCTTCCCCGCAGGTGTTCCAGCGTTACCGGGACGCGGAGTGGATCGTGAACTCCCGCGGCAACGCGGATGAGCTCGTCGTACGTACCATCGCCTCAATGTCCGGTTTTGATCCTCTGGTGACCCACCGGGCCGACAGCTTGACGCTGCTGCAGCACCTGGTTGTCGCCGGTCTCGGCGTCGGGCTGCTCCCGGTCGATCGCGAACTCATCGACGGTGTGCGGCTGCTGCCTCTGCGGGATCCCACGCCGGTCCTGCGCACCTACGCCGTGGTGCGGGCGGGCAGCACCCGGTGGCCACCGCTGGCGTTGCTGCTGAATCTCCTCTCAAGCGTTCCAGGGCAGCAGCTCGGCGGCGCCGGCCTCGAGGATCGCGGGGTCGGCTCCGGTGACGAAGGCGCGGTCGAAGGGCCACCCGCGGACCCCGGCCTCCCGTGAGAGCAGGAACCGCAGGAAGTGCGGCAGATCGCTGCCGGCCAGGTAGCTGTAGTCGTCGCCCTCCGTCGTGTCGATGAAGTAGACGGCACCCGAACCGGCGTCGAGCACGTAGTAGTTGCCGCACCCGTCACCGGCGACCGGGATCCGCCCCTGCTCCGCCCAGCCCGGGAAGAACGCGAGCGTCTCCGCGACGGTGTCCGTCCCGAAGACCCCGCCCGGCCCGGCCGCCGAGCCGTTGCAGAACCGCAGCCACGCGACGTACGGATCCGGAAGCCGGACCGGACAGCAAGCCGCGATCGTGGCGATCTCGGCCTCGCCGGCACCCCGCAGCGGCGGATCGCCCGGTGGTCGCTCCGCTCGCGCGAGCAGCTCCAGCAGCTGGGCGTCGGCGGCTTCGGGAACGCCGAGCGCGGTGTACAGCAGCCGCGCGGACTCGGCCTGCCACGCGGCTTGCTCCCACTCCGCCCGGTGAAGGTGAACTCCGGCCAGCCCGTGTCGGGCCCGAGCCTCCTCCGGCCGGTTGCCCGCGGACACCGCCAGGTTGAGCGCCGTCTCATGCTCGGCGGCGGCCCTGCCGACGAGCCCGTTCTCGCTTTCCCTACCCCTTTGCTGCTCGTGCCCCTGCTCGCCCTCCTGCTCGCGGCCCTTTCCCTTTTCCTGCTCGTGCCCCTGCTCGCTCTCCTGCTCGCGCCCCTTTCCCCTTCCCTGCTCGTGCCCCTTCTCGTGCCACGCCCGGAGCGTCATCTCGTGCTCGGCGGCCGGCCCGGCCTGCGTGCTTGAGGCGAGCAACGCCTCGCCGAGCCCGTTGTGCGCCGCCGCGAGGTCGCTGCGGTTGCCCATGGCCCGATACACCTCCGCCGCCCGCCGGTGGCGGTCCCCCGCTTCAAACGGCCGGCCCTGGTGCCGCAACAGCAGCCCGACCTGGTTGAGGACCCGTGCCTCTCCGAGCGGGTTGCCGTCCTTGCGGTGCAGGGCGAGTGCCAGGTCGAGGTGTCGGCGGGCCTCGTCGTGCCGCCCGGCCCGATCCAGGATCATGCCGAGATCTCCGAGCACGAAACCCTCCCGCGCCCGGTCACCGGCGACCCGGGCCAGGTCGAGTGCCTCCTTCAGGCAGGTCTCGGCGCGTCCGGTGTCCCGGAGCTGCCAGGCCACGTCACCGAGCGTGTGCATGGCGAGGGAACGTGGGAACTCGTCGTCGGTCACGTCGAGCGCCTGCTCCGCGAACGAGGCGGCCTGCTCGTAGTCGCCGCGCCGCCAGTGCGTCCAGGCCAGGTCGGCCAGAGCCCGGCCGGCCACGTCCGGATCGCCGTTGGCACGGCTGCGCTGGAGGGCGACGGTGTGCAGGGTGACGGCGTCGTCGTGGTGGGCCTGCCGGTCGAGGTACGGCCGTAGGGCGTGCGCCAGATGCCCGACGCAGACCCGTGGACCGTGCACCACGGTGGCGATGATGTTGCCGCGTTCGGCGTCGAGCCAGTCGATCGCCTCGTCCGGCCCGGCGACCGGAACGATGGGGGTGAGCTCCGGTGGCAGACCCGGCCGGTCGCCGATGTTGTCCGGATAGAGCTGCCGCACGGCCGACCGCGACCGATGCAGGTAGTGCACGAGGAGCCGCATGACCGCAGCGCCCCCACCGGTCTCGCCGCCCCCACCGGTCTCGCGGCCCCCACCGCCCAGGCCGGCCTGACCGTCCAGGGTTCGGGTGTGCTCGCGCAGCAGGTCGTGCATCGTGTATCGGCCAGGCTCGCGCTGGATCAGCATGTGCGCGTCGAGCAGGCTCTCCAGCAGGTCCTCGGCGTCCTGGACGGGCACGTCGGCGAGCGCCGCCGCGGCGTGCGGCTCGATGTCGCGGCCCGGCGCCGGCCCGAGGAGCCGGAACATGCGCTGCTCGGCCGGCTCCAGCTGCTCGTAGGAGACGGTGAACGCGGCGGCCACACTGCGTTCGGGTGTCGCGAGGTCGGCCAGTCGCAGGCGCCCGGCCAGGTAGGACACGCTCCAGCGGGGGCGGTGCTGCAGGCGGGCCGCGGCCAGGCGCAGGGCCAGTGGAAGGCGTCCGCACAGCTCCAGCACGTCACGGACCGCGTCGGGCTCGGCGGCGGCCCGCTCCCCCACGATGCCGCCGAACAGCGCGGCCGCGTCGCCGGCGGGCAGCACGTCCATCGACAGCGCCCGTGCGCCGTCGAGGTCGACGAGCCGACGCCGGCTGGTGATCAGCAGCAGGCTCTCGGTGGCGCCGGGCAGCAGCGGCCGCACCTGAGCCCCGTCTGCGGCGTTGTCGAGCACCACGACCGCCCGGCGCGCGGCCAGCTCGGCACGCCACAGCGCGGAGCGGTCAGCGAGAGTAGGCGGAATGTCGTTGATCTCCGCCTGTCGCAGCAGCGTCTCGAGGGCCGCTGCCGGATCCTGCCCGGTCAGGTCGACGAAGAACCGCCCGTCCGGGAAACGCCCGGCGAGCCGGTGGGCGGCGTGAACCGCGAGGGTCGTCTTGCCGACCCCGGCCATCCCGTCGATCGTGATGACGTTGCTGCCGCCGTCGGCCACCAGGCGTGACAGCTCCTCGGCACGGCCCGCGAAGTCGGGGACGTCGTAGGGCAGGAAGCTGCGGCCACGCCCCGGCGGCGCACCGGACAGCACCGACCGCTCCACCTCGATGAAGGCCGGCCCAGGATCCAGACCCTGCTCGTCGGCGAGCACCGACCGGTAGGAGCGGGCCGCGGCCAGCGCGTCGGCCTGCCGCCCCGACCGGTGCAGGGCCAGCACCAGCTGCCCGGCGAGCCGCTCCCGCAGCGGATGCGCCGCCACGTGCGCGGCCAGCTCGTCGAGGACCTTGGCGTGCTCCCCCGCCGCCAGCGCCTGCTCCATCAGCTGCTCGACCGCGGCAAGGCGGCGATCGTCGAGCAGCGCGCGGGCACCGGTCGCGTAGTGGGCGTGCACGTCGGCCAGCGCCTCACCGCGCCACAGGTCGAGCGCCTCACGGAGCCGGCCGGCCGCGACGAGGTCGTCGAACTCGTGCACGTCGGTGCGGGCGTCGGCCAGGTAGCCGCCCGGCCGGGTCTGCAACACGTCGCGCACCCCGGCCCGGCGCAGCGCCGTGATCGCCGCGTGGATCTGTGACCGGGCCGTGTCGGGCTGCTCGTAACCCCACATGGCGTCGATCAGCCGCTCCATCGGGATCACCCGGCCGGCGTGCAGCAGCAGATAGGCCAGCACGGCCCGGTGCCGCGGGGCGATGCCGTCGCAATCCATGACCTGGACAGGGCCCAGGAGCAGGAACCGGGAAACCACGATGCACCTCCCATCGCCGATGCATCGCGAATCTATCAACGGGGTCCGACATCTTTCGTGGCACAGGAACACGAACGAACCCGAGGAGTACGACATGGCACGCATGAAGAACCCGGCGATGCTGGTCCCGGCCGCGATGCAGCCGATCCAGGAGCTGGCCAAGGCCGCCCGCTCGCAGGACGTCGACCAGGAGCTGATGGACCTGGTGCACCTGCGGGTCAGCCAGATCAACAGCTGCAGCCCCTGCGTCGACGGCGGCGTGAAGAGCCTGCGCAAGGCCGGCGTCAGCGACGAGCGGATCGGCCTGGTGCCGGCGTGGCGGGAGACGCCGTACTACACCGACGAGGAGCGGGCCGCGCTCGCTCTGGCCGAGTCGGTGACCCGGCTCGCCGACCGCACCGACGCCGTCCCCGACGACGTGTGGGACGCGGCCGCCGACCACTTCACCGAGGAGCAGCTGGCCTCGATCCTGCTGTGGGTCGCGGTGACGAACCTGTTCAACCGGCTCAACGCCCCCATCCGCCAGACCGCCGGGGCGTGGTGAGCCCGATGACCGTGGTTCGCGCGCACACGTACGGCATCGATCCCGTCGATCTTGAAGAGTTCCTGGCCAGGCGCGCCTCGCTGATCGGCACGGTCCGTGAGACCCACCCCGGCCTCACGAGGACCGTTCTGGTCCGGCTCGACGACGACACGTACACCGACACCTGGCACTGGGCGAGCGCCGCCGAGCTGCAGGCGGCCCTCGCCGCCATCGCCACCTTCCCGGAGGCCCCGCTCACCATGGCCCTGACCAGGGACGGGACGGCCCGCAACGGCCTTGTCGTCGACCAGCGCTGAGGAGCCCACGATGGCAGCCTTCTCCCGCTGGATGCAGCGCGCCGTGAACGCCCGCAAGGTCCGCGACGGCAGGGGCACCATCATGGGCATGGAGGTGCTGGTCCTGAACACCGTCGGCCGGCGCACCGGCCGCCACCCACACCCGCCACCACCCCTGCCGTCACGGCACCCGCCGCACCCGCCATCACACCGCTGAGGTCGCCGCCGTCGTCGCTGTGCCCCGGCCGTATCAGCCGTAACCCACGGCTGGCCTCTTCCGGCGGCCCCTCGATTCCTCCGGCTCTGGGATATGGCTGCTTCCCGCGCCAGAGTGCAGCCATATCCCAGAGCCGGAGTCCCAGAAGCGCCCATGTTGATCATCGAGCAATGGGATGTGCACCTAACGCCGCGATCTAGTGACCTTTCGCCGCCCCCACCACCCAAAACTCACAAGATCGACGGAAACGCGCGGCGATGGGCGCGAAGCGGCAGGAGAGGGCGGGCGGGCGGTCACGTCCAGTAGAGGATGCGGCAGGCAGGCAGCCGGCGGCTGATCTCGGTCTCGAACCAGCCGCGCAGGTCGGCCATCACCGGCGCCGGGTAGACGTACTTCACCGCACCGAACTTGCCGTGCTTGCGTGACCTGACCTCCTCGTCCATCTCCAGCCGGGTACGCGGATACCAGCCCAGCAGCACGTCCCTGCTGCCGGGCGTGAACCGGTGGGTGATCAGTTCAGCGGTCAGGTCGAGGCCGGGCACCCCGTCGACGGCCGCCGCCACGTCGTCCAGCAGCGCGCCGTAGGAAGCGCGCCAGTCGTCGATCGGCATGATCGGAGCGATCGTGAGTCCGACCGGGTAGCCGTCGAGCGCGAGACGACGCAACGCGGCCAGCCGGTCCGCCAGGCGGCTCGTTCCCCCTTCGAACCGGGTCGTCACCGGCAGGCAGTTGACGCTGAACCGCACCCGGGTACGGCCGCGGTGCGCAAGGCCGACAAAGGTGTCCACGTCGTCGAACTTGGTCGTCCAGCGCAGCTGCACCGGCGCGTCCCAGGCGCCGAAGTGCTCCACCGCCCGCCGCCAGCCACCGGTCAGGTGTTCCAGCGCGAGCGGGTCGGTGTAGCAGGAGGCCTCGAACGTGGTGCCCTCGTCGCGCCTGGCCGGGCGGCGGCTGGTGACGGTGCCCTGTCCGGCGTACGCGGCGAGCCCGTCGAGGATGTCGTCCAGGTCGGCGTAGACACGGGTGACCGGCGGCCCGGACAGCGATCCTGCCAGGTAGCAGTACTGGCAGTGCGCCGGGCAGCCCTCCGCGAGGTCGAACCGCCAGTCCGCGCTCGGTGCGATCGGCTGCAGACGCCGGCGCGACGGCGGGCTCACCACGATCGCCATCGTGCTCTTGGCGCGGGCGTACGTCTCGCGGTCGTTCTCCCCGCGGACGCCGGTCAGCCGTGCGGAGCGCAGCCGCTCCACCTCGATGCCCTGGTCCTCGACGAGCGCCATGATCCGGCGGCCGTGCGGATGGTCGTACGCCGGCGGGGTCGCCACCACCCGTCGCGGCGTCCAGCGGCGACCGGGCCGGGCGGGCGGCGCCACCCCGCTCAGGCCGGACGTGGCCACGAGCTCACCACTGGCGCTGTGCGGAGCGGCAGGGGCATCCTGGGCGAGCGGCCGGTCGAGGTCGGTCATACCCGCTGGTTACCCCCGAACGTGAAGATCAACATCGGGTTTCGTCAATCAGGAAGGACGACGCGCTACGAGAGGTAACGATGGGTGGACTTGAGACCAGCGAGGACGACGTCGCGGTGCTGCTGCGATCACGGGGTGAGCCGGACTGCTTCGCCGAGCTGTTCGAGCGCTACTTCACGGGCCTGCACGGGTACGCCTCCCGGCGGCTGGACGGGCCGGGCGGCGACGACGTGGCGGCCGAGACGTTCCTGATCGCGTTCCGGCAGCGGGACCGGTTCGATCCGGGCCGGGGGTCCGTCCGGGCCTGGCTGTACGGGATCGCCACCAACCTGATCCGGGCGCGGCGGCGGGACGAGGCGCAGGGCTATCTGGCGTACGCACGGGCCGCGGCCCACCCGGCCGCCGATCCGATGCACGAGGAGCAGACCACCGACCGGGTGGCGGCGGCCGCCGCCCGGAACCGCATCGTCGCCGCGCTCGCCGGCCTGTCGGCGCGGGACCGGGACGCCCTGCTGCTGGTGGTGTGGGGCGAACTGTCGCATGAGGAGACCGCGGCCGCCCTCGGTGTGCCGGTGGGGACGGTCGGCTCTCGCGTGCACCGTGCCCGCCGCAAGATCCGCGCCGCATTGGACGACGTCGACCCGACCCGACCGACCGAGAGGACAGCCCGCCATGGATGAACTCGACCTGCTGGCCACCGCGCGGCCGGTGACGCCGCCGACCGCCGAGACCACGGCCGCCGCCCGGCAGCGGCTGTTCGACCTGATGGACGCCGCACCGGCCGCCGCACCGGCCGTCACCGTGCCGCGACGCCGGATCCGGGCGTTCCGCTGGGGCCTGGTCCCGGCGATGGCGGCCGCCCTCGCGCTGGTCGTGGTGCTGACCTCGTCGTGGGGACGGCCGGACGACCCGGTCCGCCCCGATGTCGACCTGGCCGACGCCGGGCCGCGCCCGCCGCAGAAACTGCGGAACCTGCTGCTGGCGGCCGCCGACCGGACGATGGGCGACAGCACCGCCGGCGGCCGGTACTGGGTCTCCGAGGTCGAGTCGGGAACACTGCTCGAGGTGGGCCGGGACGGCAACCGGTACGCGATCATGGGCCGCACCGAGGAGACGGTCTGGCACACGGTCCGCCGTGACGACCGGGCCGTGCACTATTTCCGCTGGGTGGGTGCCGCGCCCGCCTCGGACGCCGATCGGGCCGCATGGAAGCGGGCCGGTTCACCGGCGAGCTGGCCGAAGGACGAGGCGTGCCCCGACAGCGGCAGCTATCCGGCCGGGGCCGGTGCGACGCGCACGGTGATCAGCAAGCCGGGGGCCAGCACGTTCTCGATCGGCGGGGGCTACATCACCGCGGCGCAGGTGCGGGATCTGCCGACGGATCCGGTACGCCTGGAGGCGTGGCTGGTCGACTCGCTGCGTCGCGGGAACCCGGATCTGACGGCAGCCGAGCTGTCGAAGGGCATCTTCTCCTCGATGCTCAACCTGCTCTACCAGGCGCCCGGCACGCCGGAGGTCCGGGCGGCGGCCTACCGTCTACTGGCCGTGCTGCCCGGCCTGCGTGACCTCGGGCCGGTGACCGATCCGAAGGGCCGGCCCGGCAACGCGGTCACCCTGGTCACGAACGAGGACGAGCCGGGCGTACGGCAGGCCGACACCGGTGGCGCACGTGAGGTCCGACTGATCTTCGACCCGGAGTCGGGCGTTCCGCTGGCGTGGGAGACGCGGGTGCTGCGCCCGGCCGACTACCTGTCCTGGGTTCCGGCGGGCGCGGTCTTCGACTACGAGGCCGTGCTGCGGACCCGGTGGACCGACGACGTGCCGCCGGACACCGCCGGGGCGCTGCCGGAGGACGTGCAGGAGCCGGCCGGCTGCTGATCGGGGGGATGCCGTCCACCGCGACCCGTGCGGTGGACGGCATCGGCACTGTCAGGGGTGGGCGGCCTCGTGCGCGGCGACGATCTTCGGCCACGACTTCGGCCGGGTGGGAACGAAAGCGGGAGCCAGGGTGGACGGGCCGAGTTCCGGGCGGCCGGGGGTGTAGAGCCAGGTCTGCAGGAACGCGTCCAGGTCCTGGCCGGAGATCTGCTCGGCGAGGGCCTGGAACTCGGGGGTCGTACCGTCGCCGTGTTCGTTCTTCTCGGTCCAGGCGCGCAGGATCGCGAAGAACTTCTCGTCACCGACGAGCTCGCGCAGGTGGTGCACGGTCAGCGCGCCCCTGTCGTAGACGGCGCTGTCGAACAGGCGGTCCGCGCCGGGGTCGCCCGGCAGCACCTGCCAGAACGGGTCGTCGGCGGGGTGGACCTCGGAGTAGACGTACCGGGCGATCTCGGCGGCCGTCCCCTCGTTCTGGTCCTCGGACCAGAGCCACTGGGCGTACGTCGCGAAGCCCTCGTTGAGCCAGATGTCCTTCCACTGGCCGAGCGCGACGGAGTCGCCGAACCACTGGTGCGCGAGTTCGTGGACGACGAGTGAGTTGTTCGAGCCACGGATGAACGAGCGTCCGTCGTACACCGGCCGGGTCTGTGTCTCGAGGGCGAAGCCCTGGTCTCCGGCGCCGGTGACCACGCCACCGCGTGCGCCGAACGGGTACGGCCCGAACAGCCCGGCGGCCCAGTCGGTGATCTCGTCACTGCGTTCCACGCTGGCGCGGGCCGCCGCGGCGGTGACCGGGTCGAGGCGGGTGTTGTAGGCCGTGACGATCGGGCTGCCGTCGGCGGAGGTGTCCTGGTAGGTGTCGAACTGGCCGATCGCCAGGAACGCCAGGTAGGTGGCCTGCGGCTTCTCCTGCCGCCACGACCAGCGGTCCCAGCCCGCGAACGCGGGCGTGGCCCACCGGGTCGGTGTGCCGTTGGAGATCACCTCGACGCCGTCGGGCACGAGGACCGAGACGTCGAAGCTGGCCTTGTCGGTGGGGTGGTCGTTGCTCGGGTACCACCACCAGGCGATCTCCGGCTCGTTGACGGCGAGCGCGCCGTCGTCGGTGCGGTTCCACGAGGTGAAGCCCGCCGCCACGACCGCGGACGGGATGTCGTCGTACTCGACGACGACGGTGATCGGGGTGCCCTTGGTGATCGGGCGGGCCGGGGTGACGACCAGCTCGTGATCACTCTGCTTCGTGAACGTGGCGGGACGGTTGTTGACCCGTACCGACGTGGTCTTGAGGGCGAAGTCGAGGTTGAAGCGGGAGAGGTCCTGGGTCGCGGTGGCCAGGATGGTGGTGGCGCCGGTCAGGCGGTCGGTGTCCGGGTAGTAGCGCAGGCGTATGTCGTAGTGCCCGACGTCGTATCCGCCGTTGCCGTACTCGGGGTAGTAGACGTCGCCCGCCCCTGGGCTCCCGGGCGCCGGTGCGGCCTGGGAGCCGGTCTGGACGGTGAGGACGGCGGCGAGGACGGCCGCCGTCACGGTGACTGTTCTGCGGAGCAAGGGTGTCTCCCTTCACGGGGTTGCCGTAGAAGGGAAACCTACCAATGCATTTATAACTATCGATTAAGTTGACCGTCGGTCAGCAGCGCGGCCATCTCGGGGAGCTTGAAGAACTCGGCCGTGGCCACCGCCGACGGCGAGCCGCCGTGCGGGTCGGCGCCGGCGGCGAGCAGCGACTTCACCGTCTCCGGGTTCTGCCGGAAGACGCCGGCGGCCAGAGCGGTCTGCCCCCGGTCGTTGACCCGGTCAGGGTCGGCGCCCTGCTCGAGCAGAGCCGTCACGGTGTCGACATGGTTGTGGTAGGCCGCCAGGATCAGCAGCGTGTCGCCCTTGTCGTTGGTCAGGTTGGCCGGCAGGCCCGCAACGACGTTGACGATCAGCTCCTCGGTGCCGCCGGAGCGCGCCAGGTCGAACATGCGATGCGCGAATCGAATCGTCTCTTCATCCAGTTCTGCCACGCCCGAAGCCTAACCTTCGATTTCACGCGCGGGTTTCCTGCCAACTCAAACCTATCGCGGACCGGGGGGCTTGCCGCAAGGCCCGGTACGGGGCGCAGAATCGTCGTCCGAGGCCGGGAGCAGCCACGACAATGCAGGAAATGCGCTCAAGAACAGCCGTCGCGAAGGAATTGGCGAATGACTGATCAGTACGTTCTGGATCTCCGCGAGGTCAGCGGGACCAATATCACACTAGTCGGCGGCAAGGGCGCCAACCTGGGGGAGCTGTCGAGGATCGACGGTGTGACGGTGCCGGCCGGGTTCTGTGTGACCACCGAGGCGTTCCGGCGGGCCGAGGACCACCGGCGGGAGATCGAGGCGGCGATCGCCGGGCGGATCCGGGCGGACACGTCGTATGCCGTCCGCTCCAGCGCGACGGCCGAGGACACGCCGACCGCGTCCTTCGCCGGGCAGCACGACACCTACCTCGGCGTGGTGGGCGCCGAAGCGGTCCTGGAGGGGGTTCGCCGCTGCTGGGAGTCGCTGTTCACCGAACGGGCGGTCGCCTACCGGCGGCGCAACGGCTTCGACGACAGCCGGGTCCACATGGCCGTCGTCGTGCAGGAGATGGTCCCCGCGGAGGCGTCCGGTGTCCTGTTCACCGCCGACCCGATCACCGGCGACCGTCGCGTGTCCGCCGTCGACGCGGTCTTCGGTCTCGGCGAGGCGCTGGTGTCCGGCCTGGTGAACCCGGACGGCTTCAAGGTCCGCGACGGCGTGGTCGTCGGGCGGGCGATCGCCGCGGAACGACCCGCCCTCACCGACGAGCAGGTGGTACGCCTCGTCGCGCTCGGCCGGCGCATCGAGGAGCACTTCGGCCGCCCGCAGGACATCGAGTGGTGCCTGACCGGCGACGATTTCCAGATCGTGCAGAGCCGGCCGATCACCACGCTGTACCCGGTCCCGGCGGCGGCGGGCGACGGCGGGAACCACGTCTACGTCTCGGTCGGCCATCAGCAGATGATGACCGACGCCATGAGGCCGCTCGGCTGGTCGATGTGGCAGCTCACCGCCATGGCTCCGATGATCGAGGCCGGTGGGCGGCTGTGGGTCGACGCCACCCGGAATCTGACGAACCCGGCGATCAGGGACGGGTTCCTGGAGATGCTCGGCAAGGCCGAACCGCTGGTCCGGGACGCGCTGGAGACCCTGCTGGACCGGGACGGGTATCTGCCCGCCGGCCCGGCGGTCGGTCCCGGCAAACCACCGCCCGGGTGGCAGCCGCCCGTCCCGCTCGAGACGGACCCGGCCATCGTCACCGGTCTGATCGAAAGCAGTCAGGCGTCGATCGAACAACTGCGGCAGGACATCAGCGGGAAGACCGGGACCGATCTGTTCGGCTTCCTCCTCGAAGCGTTCGAGGAACACAAGCGCATGCTGCGGGACCCGGTCAGCATTCAGGCGATCATGGCGGGGATGGACGCCACCTGGTGGCTCAACGAGAAGCTGCTCGACTGGCTGGGCGAGAAGAACGCGGCCGACACGCTCACCCTCTCCGCACCCGGCAACATCACCTCGGAGATGGGGCTCGCGCTGCTCGATGTCGCCGACGTGATCCGGCCCCACCCGGAGGTCGTCGCGTTCCTGCGGGGCGTGGACGGTGACTTCCTGGACGAGCTCGGGAAACTGCCGGGCGGAGCCGAGGCGCGCGAGGCGATCACCGGATACCTCGACAGGTACGGCATGCGCTGCGTCGGGGAGATCGACATCACCCGGCCGCGGTGGAGCGAGCAGCCCGCCACGCTCGTACCGCTGATCCTCGACAACGTCCGGATGTTCGAGCCGGGCGCGGGCGTCCGGCGCTTCGAACAGGGCCGGCAGACCGCCCTCGCCAAACGGGACGAGCTGCTGCAACGACTGCGGGAGCAGCCGGACGGCGAGGAGCGCGCCGCCGAGACCGAGCGGATGATCGACCGGGTCCGGACGTTCATCGGTTACCGGGAGTACCCGAAGTACGCGATCATCTGCCGCTACTTCCTCTACAAGCAGGCGCTGACGGGCGAGGCCGGGCGACTCGTCCGGGCCGGAGTGCTCGAGACGGCGGAGGACGCCTACTACCTGACCTTTCAAGAGCTTCACGATGTCGTACGCACGGAGCGGCTCGACAGCGGCCTGATCCGGCAGCGCCGTGAACAGTTCCGGACATACCAGGCCCTCACGCCGCCGCGGGTGCTCACCTCCGACGGCGAGGCGCTCGACGGGGCCTACCGGCGTGACGACGCACCGGCCGGGGCGCTGGTCGGATTGCCGGTCTCCGCCGGAACGGTCGAGGGCCGTGCCCGCGTCATCCTCGACATGGCCGACGCCGACCTCGAACCCGGCGACATCCTGGTCACCGCCTTCACCGATCCGAGCTGGTCACCGCTGTTCGTGGCGATCGCGGGCCTGGTCACCGAGGTGGGTGGCCTGATGACGCACGGCGCCGTGATCGCCCGCGAGTACGGTCTGCCGGCCGTGGTCGGGGTGGTCGGCGCCACCCGGACGATCGCTGACGGGCAGCGGATCCGGGTGAACGCCACCGACGGTCACGTCGAGCTGCTGTCCTGACCGGCCGGGTGGTTCTGAGCCGGACGGCTCAGAACTCGTCGACACGGCCACGCTGCTCGAAGCAGGTGGTGTCGATCGCCAGCTTGACCAGCTCACGCGCGGTGACGTGATCGGTCGCCTCGGCGTCGAGCGTGCCCAGGGTGCGGGTCACGTCGACGATGGCGTCCGCGCTCTTCTTCGAGGCCAGGCCGTCGCAGGCGGTGTCGGCGATCGCCTGCAGGTCGGTGTCGGTGCGGCCCTCGGCGATCTCCGGCAGCTTGTCGCGGACGATGCGGGGGAACTCGCTCATCCGCGTCGAGGTCGCCGTCGCGGTCGCCGTGGGCTTGACGGTCACCTTCGTGGTCTTGGCGGGTGTCGCCTTCCTCGTCGTGGTCGTCTTGCCGGATGTGGAGGACGACGCGGACGATCCGGACGACGTGCAGCCGGCCAATCCGCACACAACGGCCACGAGGGCCACAACCGGCCACTTCTTCGACATCTATACGCCTTTCAGCTGGTCAACAGCCCATGAGGTTAGCGGGCATGCGCACCAACGCGAATTCATTTCCGGTCATGACGCTTTCGGTCAGCCGCATTCCCGTCAGGTGCTCCACCAGCGTGAACGCCCGAGCGGACGCGTCCTCGTCGTAAGAGAAGTCCAAACCGTCCGGATCGTCCTCGGTGAGGTTGAACCCGAGTGTCGTCAACACGTCAATCAGAGCGTCGGGGTCGCTGCCCTCCCGGTACCACGCGTTGCCGTAGTCGAAGTCCGACCTGATCTCACCGTCGACCGCCCAGATGAAGCGCGCGTCGTTGGCCTGCGAGTGGTACACGGTCGCGACGGCGGCGCCGCCCGCGGACAGCGCCCCGCCGGTCTTCTTCTTCAGGCCGAGCGTGCTGTACGCCTCGGCGATCAGAACACCGCCGTCGAGCTCGGTCACCGCCGTGATGTCGAACATCGCGTGTTCGTACATATCCGAGATGCCCTTGATTCTCCCGATGGTTTCGCCGCCGAGAATCCGCATCACCGCATCGACGTCGCGGCCCCTGACGAACGTCAGGCAGGAGTCCAGCGCCGCACCGTGATCCTCGAACCATCCGTAGTCGTCCACGAGAGCGGATCTTGCACGATCGCCGGTGCTGGCCACGAGCGGCCGGACGGGTGAAAAATGAGCCGTGGGAATCACCCATCCGCGACCGGCACGGCTCCGAAACCCAGCCGGACTTTCTCGACGCGCAGTGGATGGAGAGCGATGGCGGAGCATGGCATCGGTGACCGGCCGGAGTACCTGACTCCGGTGCCGGCCCAGGAGACGGTGCCGGATGCCGGTTTGCTGCTGGCCGCGGTGGCCCGCGGCGAGGAGAAGGCGTTCGGCCGGCTGTACGACCTGGTCGCCCCACGCGTGTACGGCCTGGTCCGCCGCGTGCTGAGGAATCCCGCGCAGGCCGAGGAGGTCGCGCAGGAGGTCCTCGTCGAGGTGTGGCGCACGGCGACCCGGTGGGATCCGCAGCGCGGCTCGGCGACCGCCTGGATCTTCATGATCGCGCACCGCCGGGCCGTCGACCGGGTGCGCGCCGAGCAGGCCGCCGGCGACCGCACGGTCCGGGCCGGGGTCGCCTCGGTGGACACGCCCTACGACGAGGTCGCCGACGAGGTGGCGGTGCGCCTGGAACGCCAGCAGGTGCGGCACTGCCTCGACGTGCTGACCGAGGTGCAGCGCCAGGCCGTGACACTCGCCTTCTATCAGGGCCACTCCTATCCACAGGTGTCCGAGCTGCTCAGAGTTCCGTTACCCACGATCAAGAGCCGGATGAGGGACGGCTTGATCCGCCTGCGCGACTGCCTCACGCCGGAGGTGGCGGCCTGATGACCGATGACGTGCACTCCCTGATCGGCGCCTATGTGCTCGACGCGCTCGACGACATCGACCGGGCCGCGTTCGACAGGCATCTGCGTGACTGCGACGTCTGCCGGCTGGAGGCCGACGAACTGTTCGAGGTGACCGCCCGGCTCGCCGACGGCGCCTGGTCCGTGCCGCCGCCGAGACTTCGCGACAACGTGATGGCCGAGATCACCAACACCCGCCAGCTTCCGCCGGCGATCCCGCCACGCCCGCAGCAGAGGAGCCGGCGCGGTCTGCGCCTGGTCGCCGCGGCCGCCGCGGTGGTCACCGCGGCCGGAGCGGCCGGGGTGGTCTATCAGATTCAGGATCAGCGGGTACGCGAGACGCAGTCCCGCCTCGAGGCCGCGCGAGCGAGCGAGGCCCGCGTGCGGTCGATCCTCGGCGCACCGGACGTGCAGACGCGCTCGGAGCAGCTCAAGAGCGGCGGTCAGGTCACGGTCGCCAGTTCCCGCCTGCAGAACGCCGGTGTGATCCTGCTGGCGGCCGACAGCGCACCCGGCCCCGGACGGGTCTACCAGATGTGGACCATCCAGGCCGGCGCACCGGCCTCGGCGGGCGCGCTCGGCGTGGGCCAGGCCGCGGCCGTGCAGGTCGTCGAGGGTCTACCGGGCATGTCGAACGTGGGCGTCACCATCGAGAACGCGCCCAGTTCCGCCACACCGACCGCACCGCTGGACGCGCTCGTGAATCTCGCCTGATCCTCCACCCATCCGCGGGCCCGGCCGCTCCGAACCCCCTGTGACGTGAAGGGGGTCCGGGGATGGCCGGGGAGCTGGGTGGCCGCTATCGGTTGCTCGAGGTGATCGGGGCCGGCGGCATGGGCCGGGTCTGGCGGGCCGACGACACGCTGCTGCAACGCACAGTCGCGATCAAGGAACTCATCACACCGACCAGCCCGGTACGCGAGGCGCGTGCCGCCGCCCGCCTCGACCATCCGGGTGTGGTGAAGGTCTACGACGTTCTCACCACCGAGGAGCGCGCGTGGATCGTGATGGAGTACGTGCCGTCCCGGTCCCTGCACCGGGTCGTGACCGAGGACGGCCCGCTGGCACCGGCCGACGTGGCCCGGCTCGGGCTGCGGATGCTGGCGGCGCTGCGGTCGGCACACGGGGCCGGGGTCCTGCACCGCGACGTCAAACCGGACAACGTGCTGCTCACCACGGACGGACGGGCGGTGCTGACCGATTTCGGACTGGCCACCATCCGGGGTACGGACGGCCCCGATCCGCGGCTCGGATCGCCCAGCTACATCGCCCCGGAGCGGCTGCTCGCGCGCGAGGCCGGGGTGCCCGGGGATCTGTGGTCGCTCGGCGCGACGCTGTACTTCGCGGTGGAGGGGCGGCCGCCGTACACGCGCGGCGACGGCGGGGCCGCGCTGCGGGCGCTGATCAGTGAGCCGCCGGACCCGCTGGTGCTGGCCGGGCCGCTGTCATCGTTGCTGCTCGGGCTGCTCGGCAAGGATCCGGCGCGGCGGCCGGCCCTCGACGATACCGAGGCCCGCCTGCGGGAGATCCTCAAGCCGCCGTCCCGGTCTCCTCTCCGGGCGCGGCTGGCCCTGGCCGGTGGCGCGGTCCTGCTGGCGGTCACCTCCGGCGCGGCGCTGGCCGCGGTGAACGCGTCGTCGCGTCCGGCCGTACTGGTGCAGCCGTCGAGCCGGCCGCCCGCGGCGCTGATGTCCTTCTCCGTGGACGCCTGCGGGCTCGGGGCCGTGTCGGAGCCGGTCACGGCCGCCACCGACGACGTGCCGGCCGGTCTGCCGGACGGCTGGGTGTGGTTCCGGGACGCGACCGGGTTCGCGCTGGCCCTGCCCTCCGGCTGGCGGCGGTCGATCAGCGGCAACGTGGCGCCGATCGTCACCGCCCGGCCGCTCGACTACTGGCAGGGCAGGGAGAGGGCCTCGCTGTCACGCGGCGACCTGCCCGGTTACCAGCGGATCAGCATGGGCCTGCTGCTGCTCGACCGTGGCGGCGCCGACTGGGAGTACACGTGGCGACCCGGATCGGACTCGGTGCGCCACGAGCGCCGGGTGCTGGTCGCGGTCGACGACAAGCGGTCCTACCTGCTGCGGTGGACGGTCGCCGACACCGGCTGGGCCGCGAGCACCGGCCTTCAGAGACAACTCGTCGAACTGTTCGGATCCCGGAGATGACCATGAGAATGCGCTGGGTACTGGCCGTGGCCGCAATGGCGCTGGCGGTCGCGCCGTCGCCCGCGTACGCCGACGAGAGCGTCCACGTGCGGCTGCTCGAACTCAACTCCTCGGGAGCGTCCGGGACCGCGGTGCTGACCGCTCTGCCCGGCGGTGACCTGCGGATCCGGGTCACCGCCTCCGGGCTCGTCCCGGGCGTGGTGCACGTTCAGCACCTGCACGGGTCGGTGGACGGGATGAACTTCCACTGCCCGCCGCCGTCGGCCGACCGGGACGCCGACGGCTGGATCAGCACCGAGGAGGGGCTGCCCTCGTACGGGGCGATCTTCGTGGCGCTGACCACCTGGGGCGACGTCTCGCGGGCGAGCGGGCTCGCGATGGACCGGATGCCGGTGGCCGACGCGTCGGGGACGGTTCGCTTCGACCGTACGATCGCGGCCGCCGACCTGCCGCCCGGAACCGTCGAACACCTGAAGGACCTGCACGTCGTCCAGCACGGTGTCGACGCGAACGGCAACGGGAAGTACGACCTGGGCACACTCGGTGAGTCGACGCTCGCGAAGTCGGCGGGGTTGAGCGGCATCCCGCAGGAGGCGACCCATCCGGCGACCTGCGGCATGATCGCGGGCGCGGCGGCCGGTTCGGTGCCGGTCGGCGGGGTGGCGACCGGTGACGGCAGCAGCCTGGCCTCGGTCTCGCCGTGGCCGACGTTCGGTGCGCTCGCGCTGGTGGGCGTCCCGGTCGCCTGTCTTGTCGCGGTCGCCGTCGCCCTTCGCCCGGCCGCGGAGCCGCCCTCTCCCCCGGCCCCTGCGAGCGCCGGAGCCCCGGCGGCTCCTCCGGCCACCCCGGCGCTCACCCGTGGTGGCCTCCTGCCCGCCTCGCCGCCGACGCGGTTGACGATCTCCGCCTTGAACATCGACGTGCCGTTGACCGGCCTCGGCCTCCGTCCGGGCGGCGCCATGGAGGTACCGGACGACGCCAGAACCGTCGGCTGGTTCACCGGGGCACCGACGCCCGGGTCGCTGGGTCCGGCGATCCTGGCCGGTCATGTCGATTTCAAGGGCACCGCCGGGACGTTCGCCCGGCTGTCCGCACTGCGCCCCGGCGACGAGGTACGGGTGTCCCGCCGCGACGGCACGGCAGCGGTCTTCGCCGTCACCGAGGTGGGCCGCTACCCGAAGGACCGCTTCCCGACCGAGAAGGTGTACGGCCCGATCGACCACGCCGGACTACGGCTCATCACGTGCGGCGGAGACTTCGACCGTCGCACCGGCCACTACGAGGACAACGTCGTCGTGTTCGGCGCGGCGGCCTGAACCCGCACCCGCCGGAACACCTTACGCGGATCCGCACCGGACAGCAGCGCCCGCAGCTCCATCAGCCGCGCGGCCTCCTCCGCGTCGCGCATCTCGCGAGCCAGGTCCCAGGCGCGCTCCTCGGGTTCGAGGCCGGACTTCAGGACGGCCTGGTGCGCCACCGACCAGAAGGCACAGGTTCCGAAGTCGACCGAACGAAACAGGGCGTCGGGATCGTCCTCGCGGGCCAGGTCCAACGCCACCTGCACCGCTGCCATCAGGGTGTACTCGGTGCAGTCGAGCCGCTGGAGCGTACGCACCGGGCCGTCGAGCGGCCGATCCGCTCCGCCGCCGCGTACCTCGCAGATCCCGGTGATGGCTGCGGCCGGGGACCCGTCGGACGTGGGGAGCAGCGGCACCATCCGCAGGACCCGCAACGCTCCGAGGACCCGCAGCCGGACCGGGTCGGTCACCATGGCCAGGCGCAACGCCTCGTTGGTGTCGCCGTGGAACCGGTCGGTCGCCTCGTCGTCGCGCCGGCCGTCCAGGTTCCCGGGAACCCAGCCCACGCACCGGGGACGGGCACCGGTGCGGCAGAACTCGGCCACCGCGGCGCGGACCTCCGTGACCGGCAGCAGGCTGCGGGGGTCGAACGTGGAGGGGGCATCGTTCGCGATGACCATCGGATCGAAGTCCGGTGGATCCGAGGCGTCGGAGATCCAGCACGGCGGGCTGTCCGCGGTTGCGTGCGACTCGTACCAGATCAGGCCGCCGTAACCGGTGAAGGTGTTGACGTGCACCTCGAGTCGGCTGTCGCCGGTGAGCAGGACCCGGTCTCCCGCGCCGAAGCCGGGGAACCAGTGGGTCTGCCGTCGCAGCATCCGGTCGAAGAGGTCGAGGCCGCCGGGCTCAGGCGTCATCGGCGAACCGGTCCCGTGCGGACGTGTACATCCGGGAGATCATCCGGTTCGCCGGGCCGTGGTGCGTCAGGAACAGCAGCGCCCGATGCCCGGGCCGGCCGCCGGTGTTGGTCCAGGTCACGTGCGGCAGGCTACCGCCGCCGGCCGGCCGTCGGCCGTGCCCCCCCCCCCCCCCCCCCCCCCCCCCCCCCCCCCCCCCAGCCACCTCATCTGCGGCGGATTCGGTGCCCGGGGTACGGCCGACGGCCGGAGGTGAGGCGCCCGGCCGCCGAGCCGGGCGCCTCTGCCTCAGATCACCGGAGGACGGAGCCGGGTCTCACTGGTAGACGCGGACGTAGTCGACCAGCATCTGGCTGGGGAACGGGGTGGTGGCGTCGATCGGGCCGGGGAAGTCGCCGCCGACGGCCAGGTTGAGGATCAGATAGAACTTGTGGTCGAAGATCCACGGGCCGCGGGTGTTCTCCACGGTCTCCTTGGCGGCGTCGAAGACCTGCCTGCCGTCGAGGAAGAAGCGGATGCCCTTGCTGTCCCATTCGGCGGCCCACACGTGGTAGTCCTGGGACAGGTCGACCGTGGCGTACTTCTGGCCGTATCCGCCGGCTCCGTTGTAGGCCGGGGCGTGCAGCGTCGAGTAGGCCTCGCTGGTGTTGCGGCCGAGGACCTCCATGATGTCGATCTCACCGTTGTACGGCCACGGGCGGCCCTGCAGGAAGTCGTCGCCCATCAGCCAGAACGCGGGCCACAGGCCGTTACCCTTCGGGACCTTGACGCGGGCCTCGATGCGGCCGTACTGCACGCTGAACTTGTTGCCGGTGTTCATCCGGTGCGAGGTGTACTGGCGGCCCTGGTAGTCCTGCCGCCGCGCCTCGATGACGAGCGAGCCCGAGCCGTTCATGGACGCGTTCTCGCTGTTGGGGGTGTAGTACTGGATCTCGCCGTTCTGCGGGACGCCCGGGTCGTACGTCCACTTGGTGGTGTCGGGTTTGCTGCCCGCCGGTCCGTTGAACTCGTCGGAGAAGACCAGCCGGGTGGCGGGGAAGGCCGGGTCGGCGGGCTTCGCGGGCGGGGTGGTCGGGTTGCCACCGGTGCCGTAGACGCTGAACTCCCAGAGTGAGTAGCCGTAGGCGCTGCTGCGGGCGGTGCCGTACATCCGCACGTACCGTCCGGTGCCGGTGGCGTTGATGACGTCCTTGAGACCGTCACCGGTGGTGGTGCTGTAGATGCTCGTCCAGTTCACGTTGTCCGGGGAGAGCTGGATCTGGTACGAGCGGGCGTACGCCGGGTCCCACTGCAGGACGACCTGACTGATCTGGGCGGTGGCGCCCAGGTCGACGGAGATCCAGCCGGGGTCGACCCAGCCGTTGGTGGAGCTGGTGGCCCAGCGGCTGGCCGGGTCGTTGTCGAACGCCTTGTCCGGGCTGCACGGGTTGCAGTTGACGTCGTTCTGCCAGGTGGAGGCGGCGCCCGGCTTGCCGTAGGAGAGCAGGCGCGTGGTGCCGGTCGGCGGTGCGTCGCCGGCGTAGACCTGGAACTCCCAGAACGAGTAGCCGTACGCCTCGAGGGCTCGCTGGGTGAGGTTGATCCGCACGTAGCGTGCCGTGCCGGAGACCGCGATGCTCTGCTGGCCGCCGGTGCCGGTCGTGGTGGCGTACGCCTGGGTGAAGGTCGTGCCGTTGGTGGAGAACTGGATGTTGAAGCCGCGCGCGTAGGCGGCCTCCCAGTTGATCGCGATCCGGCTGACCGCGGTCGCCGCGCCGAGGTCGACCTGGAACCACTGGGAGCCTGAGAACTGGCTGGCCCAGCGGGTGCCGGTGTTGCCGTCGACGGCCTCGGGCGCGAGGAAGGCGCCGGCCGCCTCGGTGGACGAGGCGGTGGCGGCCTTGCCCTGGGAGACGAGAACCTCGGCGGCCGCGGCCGGTCCGGTGGTCACCGCGAGGAAGCCGGCCATCAGGCCGGCGAGGCTCGCGGCAAGAGCGATTCTTCTGGTACGGCCGGAGAGTGGCCGTTTTCGAGCAGGAGTGATCATGGGACGGGACTCCTCGAGGTGTGTCGAACCTGTTTCCAGTCGGGGAACGAACTGTGAAACCGCTCTCTTGCCCGCCACTGTGGTCCCGCGCATGAAGAGTGTCAATGGTTCGCGGAACCGGTTCCGGCACCGGTTCCGCGAAATCGCAGCTCACGGGTGGGTCAGCGAAGAAGTTCCGGAACTCGAGCCGGCCCTCGGCAGTTCACCGTGACGGCTCGGGAGCCGTCCGGATAACGTCTTTTGGTGAAGCGCTTTCACGGATTGTCAGCGGTCCTCCCGGAAGTCGACGTGGCGGCGCACGACCGGGTCGTACTTGCGCAGGACCAGGCGGTCGGGAGTGGTCCGGCGGTTCTTGCGGGTGACGTAGGTGAAGCCGGTGCCGGCGGTGCTGCGCAGTTTGACGACGGGCCGGATGTCGGTGCTCCCGGCCATCAGATCGCACCTCTCCGAACGCGGGCCAGCACCGCGTTCACGCCGTCCCGGTCGATGATCCTCAACCCGGTGGTGCTGACGTTCAGGCGGACGGTGCGGCCGTCGGCGAGGCGGAACCGGCGGCGCTGGACGTTGGGGTTCCAGCGGCGACGGGTGCGGCGATGGGAGTGCGACACGGCGTTGCCGAAGCCGGGCTTCGCGCCGGTCACGTCACAGATGTTGGACATGGTGGCGACTTTACAATGAAAACCATTTCCAACAAGATGGGGGCGTGAGCGCCAATCCGATCACCTCCGCCCTGCCCGCCCCGGCGGACAGCCGGCCCGCCGTCACCGTGCTGTCCGGCTTCTCCCCCGGCGCCGTCCACGCCGCCGCCCGCGCCCTGCTGATCGCCGACGACCGGCTGCTCGTCGTCAGCCACGACCTGACCGGCATCCGCGACGGCCTCGTCCGGCGCACCGTGCGGACCGCGGACCGGCTGCTGGAGCAGACCACCGTCGAGCTGGTGCACGGCTGCGTGTCCTGCACCCTGCGCGAGGACGTGCTGCCCACCCTGGCCCGGCTCGCGCACACCCGGCCCGGCGACGACATCGTGCTGGTCCTGCCGCCCAGCGTGGAACCCGAAGCGGTCGCCTCGGCGTGCGCGCACTGCCGGGTCGACGGGGTGCCGGTCACCGAGACGGTACGGTTCGACTCGTACGTCACCGTGGTCGACGCCGACCGCTTCCTCGACGATCTGACCAGCAGCGACGACCTGCGCCACCGTGACCTGCACGCCGCCGACGACGACCACCGGGCGGTCGCCGAGGTCGTCGTGCACCAGGTCGAGTTCAGCGACACCGTCGTGCTGTGGAGCCGCCCCGGCACCGACACCCTGGAGCTCAGCCGGATCGGCACGCTCGTGCACCGCCTCGCGCCGTGGGCTGTCCAGGTCCCGGTGGGCACCAGCCGCAGCCTCGACTGCACCGGTCTCACCACGCTGGTACGCCGTACCGGCCGGCACAACCCGGAGCGGCCCGGCCTGCTCGGCCTCGCCCTGGAAGGCCGCCCCATCGCCGTGCACGACACCGGCTCCTCCGAGGTGGTGTCCCTGCTGTTCGAGTCACGCAGGCCGTTCCACCCGCAACGGCTGCACGACGCCCTCGATGAACTGACCGGCGAGGCGCTGCGCGGCCGCGGCCAGCTGTGGATCGCCAGCCAGCCGGACACCGTCGTCGCCTTCGAGTCCGCCGGCGGCGGCGTGAGGATGGGCGGCCTCGGCTACTGGCTGGCCGCGCTACCGCCCGAACGCTGGACCGAGACGAGCATCGGCCGCCGCATCGCCGCCGACCTGACCTGGGACCCCTACTACGGCGACCGCCGGACCGTGATTGCCCTGATCGGCCTGCACCTGAACCACGCCACGACCACCGCCCTGCTCGAGTCCTGCCTGTTGACCGACGCCGAACTGGCCGGCGGCACGGAAACCTGGCACGCCCTCCCCGACCCGTTCGCCGGCTGCTTCCCCTGACATGACGCCCTCCTGCCCTTGCGCGCGGCCCACCCGCCGGCCCCGGCCCGCAGCGCCTGCTCGACACCGCCGGCCGGATGACAGGGCTCCGGGCCGCGCGCCCGGCGGGGCTCAGCCGGTGACCTGCTCGGCGATCGTGGTGGCGATGGCGGCGAGCTGCGCCCGGGTGAAGACCGGCGCCGGGGCGACCGCCGGGCTGCCGTCGCCGCCGAAGTAGTTGACCGCACTCAGGTTCAGCGCGTACCGGCCGCCGGGGAGTTCGACGTCGACGTCGTAGAACAGCCACTTCCCGCCGGGCCGGTCGACGTAACGGACGATCGTGAGGCCCGACGGCGTGGTGTCCGTCTGGCAGTCGGACACCCCGCGCTCGCACTCGTACAGCGGCTGGCACGGCTCGCCCGCCGCACAGTCGATCGGCCGCAGCCTGAGGTAGAAGCCTCCCTTGCGGCCGTCACGGGTGATGCCGGAGCGGCCCCGGAGCGTGTCGTCGGCGACGGTGTACAGCAGGATCGGGCGTCCGTCCGGCGTGCGCGATTCACCGGGCACGTCCGGCATGTAGATCCACTTCGTGCCGGGGGCGTGTTTCACGGCCGCCTCCTCCAGTGCCGTGCGCAGCCAGTCGAGGGCGCGTTCCTGGCCGGCCCTGGTGGAGGTGTCCAGGACGAACCCGGCCGGCGGCGGGCTCACGCTGGGGCTCGGCGGCGCCGGGACGGACGCGGCGACCGGCGGCGGGATCACCTCCGATGGCCGGCCGGAGCCGTTGATCAGGGCGGCGCCCACCGCGATCGCGGCGACGACGGCCGTGGCCGTGGAGCCGCCGGCCAGAGCCCGGCGGACCCGGCGGCGTCGCCGGGTGCGGCGGATGACGCCGGGCACGTCGACGGTGGACGGGGGCGCGATGCCGATGAGCTGGTCGAGTGTCTCCTGATTCACTGTGGGCTCCCCGTTTCCTGCGTCAGCGCGCGCAACGCCTCGAGCGCCCGCGCCGATTGGCTCTTGACCGTTCCGACGGAGATGCCGAGCAGCTCCGCGGTCTCCTCGACCGACCTGTCGAAGTAGAAGCGCAGCACGATCACGGCCCGCTGCTTGCGGCCCAGCTGCGACAGCAGGCCGATCAGGTCGGCCCGGTCACCGACCCGGTCGGCCTGTGTCCAGCCGCGGTCGGGCAACGCGTCGGCCGGATGCTCACGCCGCCACGGACGGCGGCGCTCGTCGATCCAGGCCCTGGTCAGGACGCGTTGGGCGTACGCATCCGGATTGTCCGCGGCGGAGACCCGCCGCCAGTGCTCGTAAAGCTTGGCCACGACGATCCCGACCAGGTCGTCGGCGGTGTGCCAGTCATGGCACAGCAGGTAGGCCGCCCGCCGCCAGCGTTCCATCCGAACACGGATGAACGTCAGGAACTCGTCCTCCTCGGACCTCTGCAAGGTCGTCCTCCCCGATGCGCTTCTCCCGGCACGACGGATGAACCCACCCCTGAGGTTGCATCCGGGGACCAAAATCGGGATCGGTCATCTCACACCGGCGGACACTCCCCAGAAAGTGCCACGCCCCCAGAGCCTCAACTGGTCACTTCGCCGATTCGGCCAGCATTCCCCGCCGTGAAGATCACGAGGGGAGCTCACATGGATGGCGAGGCGCCGCGACTGAGCGTTGTCGTACCGGTCTTCAACGAGGAGGACGTGCTGCCACTGTTCGCGGAGAGGATGCGGCCGGTACTCGACGGCCTGCGGGTGCCCTACGAGGTGATCACCGTCGACGACGGCAGCCGCGATGCCACCCCCGTGGTGCTCGAACTGATGTGCCGCCGCTGGCCGCAACTGCGGGTCGTCCGGTTACGGCGCAACAGTGGGCACCAGAACGCGCTGACCGCAGGACTGCACCGGGCCCAGGGCGAGTACGTGGTCAGCATCGACGTCGACCTGCAGGATCCGCCCGAGACGATCGGTGAGATGTTACGGCTCGCCGAGAGCGCGAACCTGGACGTCGTTCACGGGGTACGCACCGACCGCAGCTCCGACAGCCGGTTCAAGCGGTGGACCGCGGACGTGTACTACCGGCTGATCCGCAGGCTGGTCGGCCGCACGGTGCCGCACAACGCGGGCGACTTCCGGCTGCTCAGCCGCACCGCCGTCGACGCGCTGACCGCGATGCCCGAGCATCTGCCGGTCTACCGGCTGCTCGTGCCATGGCTGGACCTGCCCAGCGGGGAGGTCGCCTACACGCGGGAACAGCGGGCGGCGGGACATTCGAAGTACCCCATCGCCAAGATGATCCGGCTGGCGCTGGACAGCGTCGTCGGGTTCTCGGCCGCGCCTCTGCGGGTCGCGACGTGGCTCGGCCTGATCGGCATGGTCCTCTGTGCCGTGCTGGCGGGCGCGGGCGGAGCCGCCTACCTGTCCGGCAACGTGGTACCCGGCTGGACGTCGTTGATCGTGGCGGTGCTGTTCCTGGGCGCGCTGCAGCTGCTCTGCCTGGGGCTGCTCGGCGAGTACGTGGCCCGGATCTTCACCTCGCTGCAGGGACGACCGTCCTACGTCGTCGCGTTCGACTCCGCCGACGATCGTCGCCCGTCCGAGGACGCGCTGTGCAGTCTCTGACCGAGAGCACGACCTTCGCCGCCGCACCGGAGACGCCCGCCCGCCGGCCCTGGCATGCCGCGCTGCGCACGGCGGTGACGGTCTGGGTGGTCTTCACCGTCGCACACCTCGCGGTGAGCGCGCTGGCGTGGCTGCCGCGCGCCGGTGCGGGGGCGGCGTCGCCGGACCTGTGGACGATGGTCCTCGGCTGGAACAACTGGGACGCCGGCCACTACGTGCGCATCGCGGAGAGCGGCTACCACCTGGGTCCGGGCTTTCCCGCCTTCTTCCCGCTGTTCCCACTGCTGATCCATGTCGTGAACGCGGTGGCGCCGGGCGACGGCCTGGTGGCCGCGCTACTGGTCGCCAACGCCGCCGCGATCGGCGCCTTCGCGGTGCTGCACCGGCTGGCCGAGCACGAGTTCGGGCCACCGGCCGCCAGGCGTGCCACCTGGTACCTGGCGGCGTTCCCGATGGGCTTCTTCCTGTTCATCGGCTACAACGAGTCGTTGTTCCTGCTCCTGGCCGTCGGCGCGCTGTACGCCGGCCGGCGCGGCCACTGGTGGCTGGCGGGCGCTCTCGGCGCGCTGGCGTCCGCGACCCGGCTCTTCGGACTGTTGCTGATGCTGCCGCTGGCGATCGAGTACCTGCGCCAGATCGACTGGCAGCCGAGACGGATCCGCGCCGAGGTCCTCGCCCTGGCACTGGTGCCGCTGGGGGTGGTGGCCTACAGCGTGTACTGCGCGGTGGAGCTGGGCGATCCGCTGGCCTTCAGCGTCGCGCAGGACGAGTGGGGCCGGCGGTACACGTTCCCGGGCGGCGCCTGGGTGACCGCCGTGCAGCAGATCGACGGCGACGACCTGCTGGGGAAGGCGACGCTGGGCGCGCTCGTGGACGCGGGCACGACCCTGCTGGCCCTGGTGCTGCTGGCGCTCACGGTGGCCGGGCCGTGGAAGTTCCGGCGCGACCAGATGTACCTGGTCGTGCAGGCCGGGCTGACCCTGCTGCTGCTGATGTCCACGGAGGTCGGCGGGCGGTCGATGCAGTCGGCGGCGCGGTACGCGATGGAGGCGGTGGCGATCCTGCTGGTGCTGGCACGGATCGGGGCCGACCGGACCGCCGACCGCGTCGTGCTGGTGACCGGGGTGTCACTGCACGCCGTGTTCCTGGCAGTGTTCATGGCGGGAACGTTCCTGGTGGCGTGAACCGGTCAGTCGTCGCGGGGAGGGCGGGGGAACAACGCGGGCACGTGGCGCATGTGCCGGGCGTACCCGGGCCGGCGGGCCGCGGATCGGCGATCCATCATCGGCACGCTGACGAACACGAACAGCAGCACCATGGTGATCGGGCCGATCACCGTCCACCACCAGTCCGGTGCCGCGGCCAGGCCGAACAGCCACAGCCCCCACCAGAACAGGATCTCGCCGAGATAGTTGGGGTGCCGCGAGTACCGCCACAGGCCCACGTCGACGATCCGGCCGCGGTTGACGGGGTCGCCGGCGAACCGGTGCAGTTGCCGGTCCGACACCGCCTCGAGCAGGATGGCGCCGCCGGTCACCAGGACGGCGGCCACGTCCAGCGGGCCCCACGGGCGGCTGGTCACCGAAACCGCGGGCCAGACGGCGAGCAGGCCGGCGAAGACCACGAGCGTCGGCATCATCTGGATCCCGGCCAGGTTGACCAGCCACCAGGGCACACCGGACGGGCGTTGTTCGCGCAGCTGCACGTACCTCCAGTCCTCATGGCTCAGACCGCGCCACGACACCGCCCAGTTGGCGGTCAGCCGGATCGCCCAGACGAGCATCAGCAGCAGCACCGCCCACTGCCGGCCGGTGGCGGCACCGAGGTCGCCACCGGCGCTCCACACCACCCAGCCGGCCGCGATCACCGGCGGGGCGACGCTCCAGTACGGGTCGTAGAGGCTCGCGTTGGCCACCGCCATGCTCGCCGCGAACACCACGAGTGTGGCGATGACGTCGGCCCAGAACGCGACGAGCAACGGATGCCCGACCCGCAGCGCGGCCACCACCGCCGCGGCGGCCAGGCCGGCCGCGACGTAGGTGAGTGCGACGAGGGTGAAGCCGGTCGCCCGGGAGCTCTCGGCCAGGGCCCCGCCGATCCGGTGAATGTCACGGTCCGCCGCCATAGCAAGAGGGTAGGCGTCCATCGATCAAGCGCAATGCCGCGATGTGATCTGAACCACATCATGCACAGTTTGCTGTGAAGTGGCTGAATGGTCGCGATCTTGGTGTCACCCCCGGCGGCTAAGGTGTGCCGTCACTACGGGGAGGAAGATCATGAATCTGCTTTTCACCATCGCCAAGAACCGCTGGGCTGCGCTTTTCATCGGCCTCGCGCTGATCCCTCTGGGCCTGTTCTACGCCAACTCGCAGGGTGAGGTCACCTGTGGCGGACAGGTGATGCAGGAGGGCGATATCTGCCAGACGACCAAGCGTGGCTCGACGCGGGAGCAGACCCTCGACGAGGTGAAGGACGGCAACGTCACCGCCGGCTACGTCATCGCCGGGGTCGGCGGGGTGCTGGTGCTCGTCGGGGCGACCCAGTTCGTGCTGCGTGCCCGCCGCCGCTCCACCGACGCCGCGAGCACCGACACCGCGACCACCGCCGCCTGAACTCCGTACCGCCGCTATCGGGTTTTCAGGTTCTCGAGGGCCTCGTTGAGGACGGCGGCCAGCACGGGCGCCCGCGCCGTGACATCGGCCTCGGTCCTGACCGGCTCGGGCCCGGTCACCTTGGCGTAGAGGATCGCGTTGCGGGAGACCGTCTCACCGTGCACGACGGTGGCCGGCTGCAAGCGTCCCGCCGGGTCGGCGACGACCATCGCGTCGTCGCCGACACCGGCCAGCGGCAGCACCAGCAGCCCGGTCTCGCGGGCCGACTTCGCACTGGTCTCGAAGTCGGCGGCACTGCTGCCGGTCTCCCGATCGATCATCACGCTGAGCGGCAGATCGGTCCCGTCGGCGGCGGTGTACTCGCACAGGAGCCGGTAGTTCTCCGCGGTGTCGAGTGCCCGCGGATCGCCCTTGGACCGGTATCCGCCGAGTGCCGGGCACCCGGCGCCGAACGAGTGCCACGGCTCGGCGCCCACCGCCGGCACCGTCGTGCAGCCGGCCGTCAGGGTGAGCGCCGCCACGGCGAGAACGATCTTCATGCCGCAGCAGCGTAGCGCTGCGCCAGCCGGGCGAAGGCCTGCTTGAGCTCGACCGGCCCGACGACCTCGATGGCGGTGTCGAAGCGGCCGAGCGACGCGGCAAGCCCGTTCCAGGACCAGGAGCCGGTGATCAGCCGGCTCCGGCCGGGGGCTACCTCCTCGACGACACCGTCACCGATCCAGCCGGCGATCTCGGCGGCCGGCCGATCGAGGATCACCTCACCGCGGCACGGCCACTCGCCGGTCTCCGTGTTGCCCCGGAACCGGGCGGTCACGAACGTGGCGACGTCGGTGGCCGGGAGCGGCCGCGGTGTGAATCGCGGGCCCGGCGGGGTGCGCGGGGTGATGCGGTCCGCGCGGAAGGTCCGCCAGTCGGTGCGATCGAGGTCCCAGGCGACCAGGTACCAGCGGCCGTTCCAGGTGACCAGGTGGTGCGGCTCGGCCCGGCGGGGCGGCGTGTCGCCCGGCGGGTAGTCGAAGCGCAGCGTCTCGCGGGACTGCACGGCCGCGCCGATGACGGCCAGGACCGCCGGGTCAGCCGGGTGTTCCGGCCGATCGACGGCGGTGACGCGAAGGGCGTCGATGCGGTGTCGAAGCCGGCTGGGCATGACCTGCCGGATCGTGTTCAGCGCTCGGGCCGCGCCCTCCCGGACGCCCGCGCCGGCGACCGTCTGGAGTGCGACGGCGATGGCCACGGCCTGCTCGTCGTCGAAGAGCAGCGGCGGCATGTGCGCACCGGCGTCGAGGCGGTACCCGCCGTCCGGGCCCTTGAAAGTGCGGATCGGATAGCCGAGTTCCCGGAGCCGGTCGACGTCGCGCCGGACCGTGCGCGGGCTGACCTCCAGACGTTCGGCCAGCAGACCGCCCGGCCAGTCACGGCGGGACTGGAGGAGGGAGAGCAGCGACAGCAGCCGCGCGGACGTCTTCTGCATGAATCACATTCTTCCCCGAGTAGAGGCCACACCCTGTCCTCTACCGCTGCGATCGTTCGCTCATGAGCATCGACACCACCACTCACGTCAACCTGCGCGGCGACGCGCGGGCCGCCCTCGAGTTCTACCGGTCCGTGTTCGGCGGGGACCTGGTCGCGGTCACCTACGCCGACGCGCACGCCGCGCAGCGCCCCGAGGAGGCCGACCAGATCATGTGGGGTCAGGTGACCTCCCCGGACGGCTTCCGGATCATGGCGTACGACGTGCCGTCGTCCCGTCCGTGGAGCCGGGGCGACAGCCCGTACTTCGTCTCGGTCCGCGGCGCCGACGCCGACGAGGTGAGCGGCTACTGGAAGCGGCTCAGCGCTGATGACCGCTCCACGGTCGTGGTCGACCTCGCGCCGTCCGGATGGGCGCCGCTCTACGGCATGGTCACCGACCCGTTCGGCGTCACCTGGGTCCTCGACGTGGCCGTCACCAGATAGGCGCGAGCAACCCCAGCTGACCGTCGAAGCGGCGGTACAGCACGCGGCCCCGGCGGCTGCGGGGATCGGTGAAGAACAGGTACGGCCGGTCCGGTGCCGCGTTGAGCAGGTCGACCGCCCGCGTGATCGGCATCGGCACGGCCGGCCAGCTCTGGATCGTCAGCGGCACGGTGAAGTCGCTGGGAGCCGGCACGACGGCCGACCGGTGCAGGCGGTACCCGGTCGGTCCACCGCGGTGGACCAGGGCGTCCACCCCCGTGCTGTCGTCCACGAACAGGTGGAACGGATAGTCGCGCAGGTCCATGGCGAAGGCCGCCGAGTCGGGGCTCTGCACGGCGAGATGACAGTCCTTCATCCGTACGAGCCGGCCCGCCTCCACCGGCGGGCCGGTCAGTCCGACCGGGTTCTGCGGGTACGGCGAGGCCCAGTCCGCGGCCGTGAAACCGACGTCGCCGGTCCATTCGGCGGTCAGGTGCCGGTCGAGGCGCTGCAGCCGCTGCAGCAGGGCCTCACCGGCCTGGTCGACCGCCTCGGGCAGGTTCGGCGCGGCCGCCTGCACACGGATCATCCGGGCCTGGACCGTCACGTTGACCTGCGCGATCACCACCGCCGCCCGGCCGTCGTGCCCGCCGTGCCGGCTCAGGCGCAACCGGAGCCGTTCGACGCGCTGCGTGACGGTACTGAGCACGCCGTCGATGACCATCCGCGTGTGCGCCGCTTCGGCATCGCTGATCGGGCCGAGCACGGGCGCGGGGCGCTCGGCGTCACGGGTGTCCGGCATGAGCCGTCGTCCTCCGGGTTTGTGGGCGGCGGGGCGTTCACGCCCGGTGACCAACCGATCGCAGCGTATGGACGTTCCGCCGTGCCAGGGAAGGGCCGATCGGCCCCACCCTTCCGGGTGACACCTCGGGGCCAGCCGCTATCCGGCGACCGTGAGCTGCGTGAACGCGGCGTGCTGCTCGACTGCGGGCAGGGGTTTGCCGTACAACCAGCCCTGCCCGAAGTCACATCCGTTGGACCTCAGCCAGTCCCTCTGGGTGGCCGTCTCCACTCCTTCGGCGACAACCCGGTGCCCCAGCGCGTGCGCCATCGCGAGGACCGCGCGCACGATCGACTCGTTGGGACCGCCGTCGCCGACCCCGGCCACGAACGCCCTGTCGATCTTGACGATGGCCACGGGGAGGCGCTGCAGATAGCTGAGCGAGGAGTAGCCGGTGCCGAAATCGTCGATGCACAGCGTGATGCCGAGACTCTCCAGGTCGTGCAGGGTCCGCAGGCAGGTGTCCGGGTCCTCCATGAAGCCGGACTCGGTGACCTCCAGCCACAGCCCCTCGGGCGGCAGCCCGGTCCTCGCCAGGATCTGCCGGACACACTCGGCAAGACCGGGTTCCCTCAGCTGCCGTACGGCCAGATTCACCGACACGTGCAACGGACCCCGCCCCGGATTCGCGGCCCGCCAGGCCTGCGCCTGGGCGGCGGACTCCTCCAGCAGCCACGCCCCCGCCGTGACGATCATGTCGGTGTCCTCGGCCACCGGGATGAACTCGACCGGCGACACCGCACCGAGTTCGGGATGGGTCCAGCGCATGAGTGCCTCGAACCCGTCGACCCGCTCGGTCGCCAGGTGCACCAGCGGCTGATAGTGCACGGCCAGCTGGCCCCGGTCGAGGGCGCCGCGGAAGGCCTGCTCGATGGTGAACCGCCGCTGCAGCTGCTCGCGCAGCCGCGGGTCGAAGACGGTCCAGCCGTTGCGGCCGGAGTCCTTCGCCCGGTACATCGCGACGTCGGCGTCCCGGAGCAGCGAGACCGCGGTGCTGTCGTGCTCGGCGTGGGCGATGCCGATCGAGGTGGTGACGTCGACCGCCCCGACCGACAGCGGGAGCGGCTCGGCCACGACCGCTCGCAACCGCTCGGCCAGCTGCTCGGCGACCGGCTCGTCGTCCGGGGCGCTCAGGGCCACCGCGAACTCGTCGCCGCCGACCCGGCAAACCAGGTCCTCGGCGCGGGTCGCGGTGGTGATCCGGGCCGCGACCGCGCACAGCAGCTCGTCGCCGGTCTCGTGACCCCAGTGGTCGTTGATCAGTTTGAACCGGTCCAGGTCGAGCAGCAGCACACTGACCCGGGACTGGGCACCGCCGCGGGCCGTCCAGCGGGTGACGGTGGCGGCGAGCATCTCACGGTTCGGCAGCCGGGTGAGCGGATCATGCTGGGCACGCCAGCGGGTCTCCTGCTCGGCGCGGGCGCGGGAGTTGTTGGCCCGGACCACTCGCGCGATCACGACGCCGATGAGTGCCAGCGAGAGCGCGGCCCGTACCAGAGAGAAGGTCTGACTCTGGGGAGGGGCGGCCACGCCGAGCACCGTCGGGACGCACAGGGACGCGGTGATCATGGCGGTGCGGCCTTTGTTGAGCAGCCGGGAGCGGCCCTGCACCGGCTGGCCGAGGACGATGACCGTCGGGTGCAGCGCACAGGCGGCGATGCCGATGTACGCGAGCAGCATCGCACCGCCGACGACGTGCAACGGCATGCTTTCCGGGCCGGGCGCGAACCAGCCGCGCGTGGCCAGCATCATGTTGGCTGCCAGCAGCGCGACACCGCTGGTCACGAAGAACCACAGGGCGGGCGCGCGGGTCCGGCCCAGCAGCAGCATCGGCAGGGCGAACGCGAACAGCAGCACCCCGATCAGCGGCATCAGAGCGGCGAGCAGGTTCTGCCAGCGCGGGTCGGGCCCGGCGATCCACGGCTCGATCCACAGCGACCACACCAGCAGGGCCGATCCGACGAAGATCAGCACGGTGTCGACGCGGGCCGGGTCGTCGTCGGCGGCCCGGCTACGTCTCAGCAGGTCGAGGACGCCGGCGCCGAGCAGCAGATAGCTGGGAATCATCACCAGGGCCGGAATCACGGCGAGCGCCGTGTGCGCGAGTGGCTCGACCACGCGCAGCAGAAGGCGGGTGCACTCCCCCACCAGCGACACGCACAACGTGGCCAGGATCAGCAGCCAAGGCCGCCGATGTTCGCGTGGGAGGTTGGCGCGGATGCCGACAGTCGCGGCTACGACGGCGGCGATGACGCCGACGACGTACGCGGCCGTCGCGATCGTGGCCTCGGCGGCGGCGACGAACACGGCGACGGGCACACCGGCGCCCAGGAGGACCCAGGACGAGACGGCCCGCCGCTGGGCGTCCTCACCGCTCACAACCTCCGTATCGGCGCATCGAGTGCAGGACTTAGCCGCCCCGCGAAGGTGATCGCCCTCGCGGCGACCGATGGCCCGGCGGTGGTCACCGCGTTGTGGGCGGCCCGGGGCACGGTGCCGGCGTGGCCGTCCGGGGCCAGGGCCGCGGCCTCGGCGGCCCATCGCGGCGGCGCGATCGGGTCGTGTTCACCACGCAGCACCAGGACGGGCGCGGTGACCAGAGGTAGTCGCCGGGCCATCGGATGGCGGGTGCTGTGCCGCAGAGTCCGCAGGATGCGCAGCGGGCCGGCATCCCGGATGTCGCGGGCGATGATGCGTGCCTGCCGCGGGTCCTCGCGGGCCAGATCGCGCAGCCAGCGGAAAGCCTGCCCGGCCGAGGTCGGCGCGGACGGGTCGACCGTCGGGCCGACGAGCACCAGTGCCGACACCAGATCAGGCCGGCGAACGGCGAGTTCGACCGCGACCTGGCATCCGAAGGAGTTGGCCACCACGCTGACGCCGGACAGCGACTCGGCGTCCATCCAAGCGGCCGTCACCGCGGCGTGCTCGACCACGTCGTAGGCATGGCCGGGACGCTCGGACAATCCGAATCCCGGCAGATCCGGCACGTGGACGTCCCCGCGCAGGGCCAGGGCGGTCGGCATCAGATAGCGATGTGACACCGCCAGACCGTGCAGCAGCATCCACACCGTCGGTGCGGACCGGTCGGTGCGGGTGCGCACGTGCAGGCGCAGTCCTCGGACGGATCGATGACGGCTCACGAACCCGTACGCCGGGCCGGGGGCCGCCATGGCCGCACGGAATCGGGCCGGACCCATCCGGGCGATGTCGCGAATCTGCATGACCGGCCAATACCCGCCCACCGCCACTTCGACCGTCATGGTTGGGAGTGGACGTCTTCCGGGTAGGCCGTGACCGTGTCGACAGAGCAGAGCACCGAAACCGGCGGCCCGTCACCCGAGGATCGCGCCCGTCTCGACGAGGAGGACCGGGAGGAACGTGAGCTCGTCCGCGAACCGGACGTCAACCAGGAGACGAACCGGTCGGCGACCCGGCTCGAGCTCTTCTTCGACCTGGCGTTCGTGCTGTTCGTGGCCGGGTGCGCGGACGTCCTGTCGAAGGACGAGACGATCATCGGCGGGGTACGGTTCGCCGCCGTGCTCGCGGTCGGCTGGTGGGCGTGGGCGAGCACCACGCTGTACGCGAACCGGTTCGACACCGACGACGCGATCTTCCGGCTGCTCACCCTGATCGGGATGGGCGGTGTGATCGCGATGGCCGCGTCCGCCGACCAGGTCGACGGCGCGGCGTGGCGGTGGTTCGTGCTCGGCTACGTGACATTGCGGCTCGTGCTCGTGGCGGGCTATCTGCGGGTCTGGCGGAACCTGCCGGAGACCCGGCGCGGGATCCGGCCCTATCTGTACGGGCACGCCGCCGGGGCCGCGTTCTGGCTGGTGTCGCTGATGGTGGCGGCGCCCGGCCGGTACGTGCTGTGGGCGGTCGGCGTACTGGTGGACGTGCTCGGCCCGGCGCTGGCGGCCCGGGTGCCGGACGCTCCGCCGCTGCACATGGAGCATCTGCCGGAGCGCTTCGGCCTGTTCGTGATCCTGCTGCTCGGCGAGTCGGTCGCCGCGACCGTGCACGGTCTGCACGACGGCAAGTGGACCGGCGGGGCGGTGGCCACCGCGACCGCCGCGTTCCTGCTGGCGGCGGCCCTGTGGTGGTCCTACTTCGACCTGTCCGGCGGCGCCGCGAAACGGCGTCTGGTCCAGGAGGGCGGCGAGCGGGTCCGGGAGGGGGTCCACGACTTCTACGTGTACGCCCACCTGCCGGTCGCGATCAGCCTGGCCGCGGTGGCCGTCGGACTGGAACAGGCGATCAAGCACGGTGCCGACGGTCATCTCGGTACCGGCGCCCGTGTGATCCTGGGCGCCGGGGTGGCCGGCTATCTGCTCAGCACCGCCGTCATCCAGGGCGTGCTGTCCCAGCGGTACCGGCCCGCCCTGATCTGGCCGGGCCTCGGCATCCCGGCCGTCGTCGTGATCGCGACCCTCGATCTCGCCCCACCGGTGCTGGTCGGGCTCTGCGCCGCCGTGGTGGTCATCGGCGTCGTCGTCGGCATCCGCCAGCACCGGCACGGCGAGATCAAGGTCGCGAAGGTGTGACTACAACTCGCGGTAGTAGGTCACGACCGGGAACGGGGTGCAGCCCAGGCTCTCGTACAGCCTGCGGGCCGGGGCGTGGAAGTCGTCGCCGCCGGTGCCGATCGTGACGACCTGGGCGCCGGCCCGTCTGAGCTCGGCGAAGGCGTGCTCGCACAGGGCCGTCCCGGCGCCTGCCCCGCGATGCGCGGCCGACACCGCGACATGCGTGATCTCGCCGTTCCGGGCCGCTGGAGAGACGGTCCAGGCGACGAAACCGGCGATGGCTCCGCCGGCCTCGGCGATCGCCATCCGACGATGCTCGGCCGGGGCGTGCAGGTCCGGGATCTGCCGGGCGTAGTCGGCACGCCAGTCGGCGTCCTGGTTGGCGAAGATCACCTCGCCGACCACGGGGCGGAAGGACTTCTCGTGGAACGGGCCGAAGACGTCGACGGCCAGGGCGACGACCGCGGTCAGATCGGATTCATCGAACGTACGAATGAGCATGCGTCTGCCTCTCGAGGAGTTGATACCGGAAAGCGGGCATCAACCGGTCGCGACGCAGTGAACGGTGTCGCGACCGGTCAGACGAGACGGGTGCGATCAGCGGCGAAGATACTCATGCGCGGCACTTTACCGGACCGGCATCGACGCCGATGCGAGCAACGCCAGCCTGTCGGCGTCGGCGGTGCCGGGATCCGGGTGATAGATCACGAGCATGATCCCGTCCGTACCGCTGATGTGCAGCTTCTCCCGGTTGAGGCGCAGCTCGCCGACCTGGGGATGCAGGAACGGGATGACCGTCGCACCGACCCGCGGCCGCACGTCGTGACGGGCCCACAGGGTGCGGAACAGCGGGCTGGCCAGCGACAGCTCGCCGACGAGCTCGATGAACCGCGGGTCGTCGGTGTCGGCGCCGACCGCGCCCCGGAAGGACGCGACGAGCATGGCGGCCGCCATCTCCCAGTCCGGCCACATGGCCTGCTCACCCGGGTCGAGGAAGACGTCACGCAGCCGGTTGCCGCCCGCGACCAGACGCGGAGACAGCGCGGTGGCCAGCGGGTTCGCGGCCAGGACGTCGAGACAGCGCCCTTCGATGAAGGCCGGGAACGGCATCGTCGCGACCAGCTGCGCGGTGCTGGACGGCGCCGTCTCCCGGCGCGGACGCCTGCGCCGGGGCTTGGCGGCGGCCAGCCCGAGCAGGTACTCGCGGGATGTGTCGTCCAGGTGCAGCACACGCGCCAGCGATTCGAGGACCTGCACCGACGGGCTGCGGTCGCGGCCACGCTCCAGCCGCAGGTAGTAGTCGGCGCTGATGCCGGCCAGCATGGCGACCTCCTCACGGCGCAGCCCCGGCACCCGCCGGACGCCGACGACCGGAACGCCGGCCTGCTCCGGAGTGACGAGCTCGCGGCGGGCGCGGAGGAAGGCGCCGAGAAGGTTCGATTCCCCGGTCATGGAACCCACGGTAGGCGCGTGCCGGGGCTGACGAGGGGGCCCTGCCAGGACCCCGGCTGATCGGGGCTCTGCCTGCCCCGGAACCGGCCACCGATCGTTGATCCCATGACACAGAAACTCGTCCTCGTCACCGGCGGCTCCGGGTTCATCGCCGGCCACGTCATCCTCCAGCTGCTCGGACAGGGCTACCGGGTACGCACCACGGTGCGGTCGCTGCAGCGCGAGGCGGCGGTACGGGCGGTCCTGACCGAGGCCGGCATGTCCGGCGGGGACTCGCTGAGCTTCGTGGCGGCGGACCTGCTCGGCGACGCCGGATGGGCGGACGCGGTCGCGGGCTGCGACTACGTGATGCACGTGGCCTCGCCGGTGCACCCGGGCAAGGTCGCGAACGAGGACGACGTCATCGTCCCCGCCCGGGAGGGCACGGTGCGGGTGCTGCGCGCCGCCCGGGACGCGGGGGTGAAGCGGGTGGTGCTGACCTCGGCGTTCCACGCGGTGAGCTGGGGTCATCCGCATCGCGAGCACGCGTTCACCGAGGAGGACTGGACGATCCTGGACGGGCCGGGCGTGGACGCGTACGGCCGGAGCAAGACCCTCGCCGAGCGGGACGCCTGGGACTTCGTGGCCGCCGAGGGCCGGGGCATGGAGCTGGTCGCGCTCTGCCCGGTCGCCGTGGTCGGGCCGCTCATGGGCCGGGAGGTCTCCGGGACGAACCACCTGGTGCAGCGTGTCCTCGACGGCGGCATGCCCGGCTACCCGAACCTGTTCATCCCGTTCGTCGACGTGCGGGACGTCGCGTCGGCGCACGTGCTGGCGATGACCGCGCCCGGTGCGGCCGGTCAGCGGTTCCTGCTGGCCGACGGCCCGGCCATCGCGATGAGGCAGGTCGGCGAACTGCTGCGGGCGAACCTCGGCGATGCGGCGGGCCGGGTTCCGACCCGGAAGATCCCAGACTTCGTCGTACGGGTGGGCGCGCTCTTCAACCCCGAGTTGCGGTCGCTCGTCCCGGACCTCGGCTACGTGAAGAAGCCGTCGAACGCCAAGGCCCGCCGGGTGCTGGGCTGGCAGCCCCGCCCGGCCGCCGACGCCATCGTCGCCGCCGCCGAGTCGATGATCAGAACCCCTCTAAGGTGACGGTGAGCAGTAGACCGCGACGATGGGGAGGGCTCGTGCCGGGCCGGTTCGTGTACTGGATGAATGTGTCCCTCGACCTGAGAATCGAGCACGCCGAGAACGAGCAGGGCGGCGGTTCGTGGATGCGCATCGGCGAGGCCCTGCACCAGGAGTTCAACTCGCGGGCGCGAGCGCTGTCGCTCATGGTCCAGGGACGCACGATCTACGAGACGATGGAGGGATTCTGGCCGGAGGCGCGCGACGACGCCTCGTTGCCCGGCTTCCTTCGCGAGTACGGTCAGATCTGGATCTCGATGCCGAAGGTGCTGGTGTCGCGGACCCGTACCAGCGCCGGGCACAACACCCGGGTGGTCAGCGACGTCGCCGCGCTCGCGGACGTGCGCGAGCAGACCGAGGGCGACATCGGCGTCGGGGGCGCCACTGTGGCCACCGCTTTGCTCCGGGCGGGGCTGCTGGACGAGCTGCTGCTCTTCGTCCACCCCGTCGTCCTCGGCGCCGGCCGGCCTCTGTTCGACGGTCACGACGAGCCACTGGAGCTGGACCTGCTCGAACAGGCGCGTTTCGAACAGGGCGTCAGCCTCCATCGGTACGCCGTCCGGAAGGCGCGCGCATGAGCATGAACACCGGACTCGCCGCCCTCACCTGGCCGGCACACACCGACCGTCTGACGCTGCGGCCCGCGACCGCGGACGACGCCGACGCCACCTGGCAGTTCCGTCGCCGCGAGGACGTGAGCCGCTGGATCACCCGCGCCCCCGCCACCCCGGACGAGCACCGATCCTGGTTCCAGAACCCCGACAGCCTGGCCAGGACCCTCGTGCTCGAGCACGGCGGCACGATCATCGGCGACCTGATGGTGAAGATCGAGGACGCCTGGGCGCAGGCGGAGATCGCCGAACTCGCCCGGGGCATGCAGGCGGAGCTGGGATGGGTCCTCGATCCCGGGCACGCCGGCCACGGATACGCCACCGAGGCTGTCCGGGAACTGCTCCGGCTCTGCTTCGAGGAGCTCGGACTGCACCGGGTGACGGCCACCTGCTTCGCCGCCAACGAGCCATCGTGGCGACTCATGGAACGTGTCGGGATGCGCCGCGAGTTCTACACCGTGCGGGACTCCCTGCACCGATCCGGCGAATGGCTCGACTGCGTCGGCTACGCCCTGCTCTCCGACGAGTGGAGCGGTACGGCATCGCCGGCGGCCCGATCGTCATGATCCGTCCCTGCTGACCGCACGGCCCGCGGCGGCCGGCGAACACCCGGCCCAGGGCAGCCAGCGAACACCCGGCCCAGGGCGCCCGGCGACCACCGACAGGACGGCCACCGACCAGGTCGGCCCGGTGCCCGCCCGCCAGCCCGGTCCCCGCCCGCCAGTCCTGTCCCCGCCCGCCGACCCGGTGCCCGCCCGCCAGTCCTGTCCCCGCCCGCCAGTCCTGTCCCCGCCCGCCAGTCCTGTCCCCGCCCGCCAACCCGATCCCCGCCCGCCAACCCGGTCCCCGCCCGCCAGTCCTGTCCCCGCCCGCGGGCGGCTCCGCTCTCCTGTGAGAGCGCCGCTGGCACAGGCGTTCAGAGCACGGCCGCACGCCATGCCGGGGTTACGCACAGCTCGTTCACGGTCCAGCGGCCGGCGTGTTCACCGGCACGCAGCAGCCGCTGGACCGCTGCCGGGTCCGCCGTGGGCGGGATGTCGAGGACGACGAGCCCGACATGCCGCCACCGGTGATCCGCAGCGGGGCGAACTCGGCCAGGACGAGGTCCTCGAAGTGTTCGAGGTCCCCGCCATCGGTCATCCAGACCCGGACAGCGCAGTAGCCCGAAGCCGTGGCCATCTCCCTGCCCCCAATTGCCGTCCTGATGCTCGATGCGGAGCATCTCGTCCTCCGCGGCATCGAACGGCCCCCAGGCCGCCGCCGGCAGCCGCACGCGGTCCGGGGCGACCTACTGCGCGCCCACGCCCAGGCTTGTCGCGTTGCTGCGCGGCGGCATGGGAAACCAGACCTCCAGCCACGTATCCGGAGAGCTGAACATCGAGACCTCCTGAAGCTCCAGACCTGACGCTCCAGACCTGCCCCTCCCGGCCCAACGCCCCAGACCTGCCCCTCCCGGCCCAACGCCCCAGACCTGACCCTCCAGACCTGACGCCCCAGACCTGACCCTCCAGACCTGACGCCCCAGACCTGACCCTCCAGACCTGACGCCCCAGACCTGACCCTCCCGGCCCAACGCCCCAGACCTGGCCCTCCAGACCTGACGCCCCGGACCGACGCTTCCGGCAGCTTCCGACACGCACTAACGAGCCGTCACGTCGAGATGTTCGATCAACGAAGGTAGCCGATGCCTTGAACTGCTGAATCGGGTGAGTTGACCATTCGGTCCGTCCTGCTGAACCGAGAGAATGCCTGCCACCGCCCAACCCATGGCCGATAGTGCTGGATGTCGCCGCCGGCGACTGAAACTCACGGTATGCGGATATGCGTTTCCGACCTTCCGTTGGTGCGCGGACATCTCCCACCTGTTCTGGGGTCGGCAAACGTCGCGCAACGACCCGGCCGGATTGCGGGTGGCGCCGATACGCCTTTCTTACGACATACGTGTAATGGCTCGGCGGGAATTGGTGGTGCCGGGTGGCATCGGGTGCAGTCTGGATGGATTCGACCGTCGATAGGACCGCGTCCGCCGCCGGGGCCGCGAATGCTCGTGGAATCGATGTCGATGGCCATGTCAAGAACAGCGACAAGAAGCCGGGCCTCCCGGGCGGCCCACAGAACGCATCGTCCACTGCGGCATTCCCTGCTACGGCGACGAAGGCAGTCGCCGTAGCCGACCCGAACGCGGGAGCTGGCCCGGCTGCGGCGGTGAGCTCTACAGCGGCCAGTTCAGCGGTGACCGACCCAGCGGCGGCAGGCCCAGCAGGGAACGACCCCGCGACCACCGGCCCAACGGCCGCAGGCCCAGCAAAGAACCACTCCGCGACCACCGGCCCAACGGCCGCAGGCCCAGCAAAGAACCACCCCGCGACCACCGCCCCAACGGCCGCAGGCTCAACAAGGAACGGCTCACTGGCGGCCATTTCAGCGGTGATCGGCTCAGCACCGGACGACTCACCAGCGGACCGCTCAGCAGCGATGATGGGCTCGCCTGCGGCAACAAGTTCAGCTGCGCCGACAAGGCCGGCCGTAGGAACAGGTCGAACCGCTGTAGCGGGGTGGACTGTGATGGCCGGCTCAGGTGTCGTGACGGGTTCGGCTGCGGGGGATGGCTCGTGTGGCGTGGGAGTGCGCTGCGCGGAAGGACTCGGAGAGAGAGCTTGTGCGGTTCGGCTGCGGGGGATGGCTCGTGCCGGCGGGCGTGTCGGGCCGGCACCGGCGGGCAAGGCGACACCGGCAGGCGAGGCGACACCGGCAGGCAAGGCGACACCGGCAGGCAAGGCGACACCGGCGGGGCGCGGGCGGCGAAGCTTTTCGGCGTGGCGGTGCCGGAGGCCGAAAGCTCGGCGCCGCTGGTGCTCGCGGCGGAATTCGTCACGCGACGGCGAATGGTTGCGCGCCGAGGCCGGATCGCGCATCTCAGCGATTTGCGCCCTGCTGAACAACGACCCCTGTCCCATGCATTAATTCTTCCGCGCTCCAACGAAGAAGTGTAAGAAGTTGATCATGCCAATCCAGATTTTTTCCACCCGCCAGTGCATCACTTGAATCCCGCCGGAGCGACGGGCAAACTTCGCCGGATCGGAGCCGATCTTGGGAATTTGGCTCTCATGTCGACCCGAACTGGCTCTCATATCAACCCGGGGGAACGGACCAGAAGCGCGGAAACCCAAAGATCACAGATCTGGGCCGCCACCGATCGAGATGTAGCGATGCAGTGCGCCCTCGATGTGCACAGGGACTAAACAGACTGATCTGCCAGCAGCAACGAGTATCTCCGCTGCCGGCGAACCGCGATGAAGGTCTGCGCCACGAAGGCCGGCACGGCAGGCGCGACGAAAGCCGACGGCACAGGCGCGGTGAGGCCAGCACGCAAGCGCGGTGAGGCCAGCACGCGGGCGCGGTGAGGCCAGCACGCAAGCGCGGTGAAGCCAGCACGCAAGCGCGGTGAAGCCGCCACGGTAGGCAGGACGAAGGCCGGCACGGTGGGCACGACCTTCGAGTCGTGCCCCGCATCATCGTCGGCGGGATCTCGGCGTTCCGCCGGTGGTGATCGGGGCCGTCTATGGTGGCGGGATGTTCCATCGGTGGGCCCCGCAGCTGCTCCTCCTGTGGGATCTGATCATCGCCACGGTGGTGGCGACCGTCGCCGTGCAGTACCGCGACTACTCGGTCTGGGACGTGGTCATCGGCGTCGGCATGGCCGCCGCTCTGATCGCCCGGCGCTACGCGCCGATCCGGGTCTTCGCGGTGGTCACCGTTCTCTGTGCGGTGCAGCTGGTGGCCGCTTCGGCGATTCCGGCGGGGTACGACGTCGCGCTGCTCGTGGCGATGCTGGCGGTGGTGACCCACTCCCCCGACCAGGGGGCGGTGTACCTGTCCGGCCTCGTGGTCGCGGCCGGAGCCCTCGTCGCCACCGCTGTCCAGATCGAGACCGAGTGGCCGGGGTCGATCCTCGACTACCCGTACCTCGCGGAGCAGGCGGTCATCCTGGCCGTCAGCGGAGCGCTGTGGCTGGTCGCCTACGTGCTGCGGACGAACCGCGAACGCGGCCTGGTGCTGACCGAGCGGGCCGCCACCGCGGAGCGCGAGCGCGACCAGCTGGCCCGTCTGGCGGCCGCGGACGAGCGGGCGTTCATCGCCCGTGAGCTGCACGACGTGGTGGCGCACAGCCTGGCCGTGATGATCGCGCAGGCCGACGGGGCCCGGTACGTGCTCGACACCGACGCCGAGCGGGCGAGGGAGGCGATGTGCACGGTCGCCGGCACCGGCCGGGAGGCGCTGGACGACATGCACCGGATCGTGGCGGTACTGCGCGGCACCGGCGGCGAGGAGGACCCCGAGGACCGCCGCCGTCGCGGTCTCGGGCAGCTCGGCACTGTGGTGCAGCGGGCCCGGGCGGCGGGCCTCGACGTCGCGTCACGGATCGACGGAGACGTGGAGAGGCTGTCCGCGGCCGAGGAGCTGACCGTGTTCCGGATCGCGCAGGAGTCGCTGACGAATGCGCTGCGGCACGCCGGACCGGGCACCCGCGTGACGGTCGGCCTGGTCGTCGAGCCCAGCCGGGCCGTGCTGGAGGTCCGCGACGACGGCACGGGCGAGGCACCCACCGCCACGGGCGGCGGCAACGGGCTGATCGGCATGCGTGAGCGGGTGGCCGTGCACGGCGGGGAGCTGTCGGCCGGGCCGGCCCCGGACGGCGGATGGCTGGTCCGTGCCATGATCCCGATCAAGGAGGATTCATGAGCATCAGGGTCGTGCTTGTCGACGACCAGGCGCTGGTCCGCGCCGGGTTCGGGATGGTGCTGTCCGCGCAGGCCGACATGGAGGTGGTCGGCGAGGCCGGGGACGGCGCCGAGGCGCTCGCCCTGCTGGCCCGCACGAGTGCCGACGTGGTGGTGATGGACATCCGGATGCCGGTGATGGACGGCGTGGAGGCGACCCGGCGGATCTGTACCGGGGCTGACGGTCCGCGGGTGCTGGTGCTGACCACGTTCGACACCGACGAGGACGCGTTCGCGGCGCTGCAGGCCGGGGCGAGCGGGTTCCTGCTGAAGAACGCGCCGCCCGAGCAACTGCTCGACGCGATCCGGGTGTTCGCGGCCGGTGAGTCGGTGGTGGCGCCACGGGTGACCCGGGCGCTGCTGGACAGGTTCTCCGGGCAGCTGACCCTGCCGGGGCGCGCCGACGAGCGGCTGGCGTCGCTGACCGAACGGGAACGCGAGGTTCTGGAGCTGGTCGCGTCCGGGCTGTCGAACGGCGAGATCGCCGCCCGGCTGTTCGTGGCCGAGGGCACGGTGAAGACTCATTTCGGTCGCATCCTGGCTAAACTGGAATTACGCGACCGCGTGCAGGCCGTCGTGTTCGCGTACGAGATAGGCCTGGTCAAGCCAGGGGTGTAAGACCTGAGTCGTACATCGGGCAGCCTTTGAATCTGATCTGGCGTCAATGCGCCGGAGCCTCCGCACGCCGAAGAATCGTCACCGTGAACAGCAGACACGTCACCTTCGGGATCCTGACCGCGATCGTCCTCGCCGGTGTCGCCTTCGGGGTGAACTACCTGTGGGACAAGCGCTTCGGCCCGACCGCCGCGTCGGCCGCCGACTGCAGGCTCGCCCAGGAGCTGATCGACAAGGCGCAGACCCCGCCCGCCGACGCCGCCGAGGCCGAGAAGTGGGAGCAGCAGATCCGGCAGGTCCGCTACACCCGGCTGGAGAACGACGGGATCAGCACGGAGGTCGGCCGCTACGTCCGCTGGCAGAAGGCCAGGGCGACCGGCGAGTCCGTACGCCCGGACGTCGGTGAACTCGACGAGATCTACGAGCTGGCCGCCGGGCACTGCGAGGACAGCGGCGTGAGGCTGCGCATCCCGAAGATCGCGCTCTGATGGCCGCCGTCACCGCCACCGACCTGGTCAAGGTCTACGGGGCCGGCCACGGCGCGGTTCGCGCCCTCGACGGGGTGTCGGCCACCTTCGCCCGCGGCCGGTTCACCGCGATCATGGGCCCGTCGGGATCCGGCAAGTCGACCTTCATGCACTGCCTGGCCGGGCTCGACTCGGTCACCAGTGGCCGGATCAGCATCGGCGACACCGAGGTGACCGGGCTGTCCGACAGGGCGCTGACCGCGGTGCGCCGCGACCGGATCGGATTCGTGTTCCAGGCGTTCAACCTGCTGCCGCAGCTCACCGCGCGGCAGAACATCACGCTGCCGGCCGAGTTGGCCGGCCGGGCCGTGGACTCCGACCTGTTCGAGCACGTCGTCGGTGTTCTGGGCATCGGCGACCGGCTCGGGCACCGGCCGTCCGAGCTCTCCGGCGGCCAGCAGCAGCGGGTCGCCCTCGCCCGGGCGCTGAGCACCCGCCCGGACGTGATCTTCGCCGACGAGCCGACCGGCAACCTCGACTCGAAGTCGGGCGCCGAGGTGCTCGGTTTCCTGCGCGACTCGGTGCACCGGCTCGGCCAGACCGTCGTCATGGTGACCCACGACCCGGAGGCCGCCGGGTACGCCGACCGCGTGCTCGTGCTGGCCGACGGCCGTATCGTCCAGGACACCGCCCCGCACACTGTTCTTTCCTCAGTCCCTCCCTCCGCCGGCGGCTTCTCATGAGCGGGGGCGTGCTGCGTACCCAACTCAGCGGGGTGTGGCGCCGACCCGGACGGCTGCTGCTGACCGGCCTGTCGGTGCTGGTGGCGGCGTTCGTGGTGTTCGGCACGGTGCTGGCCTACTCGGTCGTCACCCGGACCACGCTCGACACGTTCAGCGAGACCCCGGAAGCGGTCGACCTGGTCGTCTACGCGGCCGGCGGGGAACCGCTCAACCCCGAACAGATCACCGAGATCAAGACCACCGCGGGCGTACGGGAGTCAGCCGGCCGGACGACCGCCTGGTTCACGGTCGGCGACGCGGCGGCCGGCACCGACCTGGAACTGCTCGCCGACCCGGGCACCGGCCCGCTGTCCCGGCTCACCCTGATCGCGGGCACCTACCCCACCGGGGGCCGGCAGATCGCGATGGACCGCCGGGCCGCGGCGCGACTCGGCACGACCGTGGGCGGCACGCTGCGCCTGCACTCTGGCGACCACGACGCGAAACCGGTGACGGTGACCGTGACGGGGGTGGTCGACGGGCCGCAGGACAGCGCCGAACGGGCCTGGGCACCGGACGACGTGGTCACCAGGATCAGTGGCGAACCCGGTTTCTCGCGGGTCGACGTGCTGGTCGCGGACGGCGCCGACGTGTCGGCCATGATGGACGGGCTGTCCGAGCGGCTGCTCCGGGATCCGCAGGCCTACATCAGCATCACCACGGGCGAGGCCATGCGGGTACGGGAGGCACGCGCCGCCGTACGCCAGTTCGATCAGATCTTCGCTCTGGTGGCGATGTTCGTGGCGATCGCCGTGGTGGCCGCCGCCCTGGTCGCCACCTCCACGTTCCGGATCGTGTTCGCCCAGCGTCTGCGGCAGTTGGCGCTGCTGCGGGCGATCGGCGCCCAGCGCGGTCAACTGGTCGTGGCGCTGGCCGTCGAGGGCGCGGTGACCGGGCTGGTCACCGGCACGGCAGGTGTGGTCCTCGCCCAGCTCGCGGGCTTGTCAGCGCCTGCGGTCGCGGGCGCGTTCGGGCGTACCCTGACCGGTCCTGATCCTTCCCTTGCCGCGGCCGTGGCGGTGGTGATCGGAGCCACGCTGCTGACCGCCGGCGCCGTTCTCGCCCCGGCGTTCGCCGCTGCCGGAGTCTCCCCGTTGCAGGCGCTGCGGTCGGCGAGCACGCTGGCCGCAGAGCCGGGCATCGCCACGCCACGCCTGGTGGGAGGCTTGCTGCTGCTCGCCGCGACCGGCGGTATGGGGTGGCTGACCGCCCGCTCGACGGGATCCTCTGAGGTGCTGCTCTACCTGGTCGGGGTGGGTGCGCTGGCCTTCGGCGCCCTGATCGTGCTCGGACCGATGCTGATCCGCCCGGTCCTGGCAGTGGCCGGGTGGCCGCTGCGCCGGCTCGGCGCGACCGGGAGGCTCGCGGTCAGCGGTATCGGCGGCGCCCCCAAACGGGCCGCCGCGGTGTCGGTGGTCGTGGCGCTGGGCGTGACCATGCTCGCCGGCACGGTCGTCGGAATCAGCAGCCTGCAGTTGTGGACCGACCGTACGATGGCCGCGCGCACACCGGCTGACCTGGCCATGATCGCCGAGTCGCCGACCGGTTTCGATCAGCTGGTGTCCGGTGTGCGGGCCGATCCGCGGTTCCGGGACGTCACACCGTTCCGGATGGCCGACTTCAGTTCCTCCTCCGGCGGGTACTCGCACGGCGCCATCGCGATCGACATGACGGCGATGCCGGCGCTGCGGACCCTCTCGGCGGCTGCCGGGGACATCGCCGCCCTGGGTCCCGGCAGGGTGATCCTGTCGTCGGTGGCCGCCGAGGATCTCGGGGCCGGGGTCGGTGACGTGGTGACCCTGTCGCCGACTGCCGCGCCGGGCGCGCCGGGCGGCGGTGACGCGACGACCATCCGCGTGACGGTGGTGGCGGTGCTGACCGGTGAGGGTCCGCTGCGGTCAGGTGCGGTACTGAGCGACGGCGATCTGGTGGCCCTCGGCGGATCGTCGGCCGGTCTGCTGGCCGACATCGACGCCGGCGCCGGCTCCAACTCCGGTGCCGGCTCCAACGCTGGCGCTGGCTCCGACGCTGGCTCCAGCACCAACTCCAGCTTCGACGCCGACTCCGGCTCTGGCACGCGCGACGAGGCGCTGGCCGCCTTCCGGCGGATCGGCGCCCCGGCCGGCGCGGAGGTGGCGGTCCTCGCCGACGAGCGGGACAAGGCCGACGGCGAGGTGTCGTCGCTGTTCGCGGCCGCCCTCGGACTTCTCGGGCTGACCGTGCTGATCGCCGTGGTCGGGGTCGGCACCACGACCGGTCTGTCGGTGCTGGAACGCACCCGCGAGTTCGGGCTGGCCCGCGCGCTGGGTCTGACCAGGGCCCGGCTGCGGACGATGGTCGGCATGGAGGCGGGGCTGTACGGTCTGATCGGCGCTGTCCTCGGCATTGCGCTGGGCGTGCCGATGGCCTGGCTGACGCTGGAGTCGCTACGCCTGGACCTGCCGCTGACCTTCCCGGCCGCGCAGCTCGCCGCGATCGCAGTGGCGATAGCCGCGATCACCGTCCTGACCGGCCTGCTCCCGGCCCGCCGCGCGGCCCGAGTCAGCCCGGTCGCGGCCCTGGCCGTCGACTGAGGCTCCGGCGGGTCTCGTGCCCGGGGCCTACCGCTGCCGCCGGCCGGGGGTGCCGAGCGTGAGTTCCAGGCCGTTCGGCTTCCACCGTCCCGAACGTCACGACGCCCACCCCGCGAACCGCGGGTCACTGCGTTCCCCAACACGGCGACCCGCGGTTCGCGGCCACCCCCAGACCGTGGTGAACCACGCCCACCGGCGAGCCACAAGTCACCACACACACCAGCCACCCCCACACCGTGGTGACTCACGCCCACCCGCGAGCCACAAATCACCACGCCAGCGGACGTGACCAGCGGACGTTGCCCTGCCGCCGAGCGCCTCGGCGGACGGAATGGGGCGCACCGAACGATCGCGGCAAGGCAGCAAGCGGGTAGGGGCGCGGCGATGCGGCCGCGTTCGAGCTTGCCGTAGTACTCGACGCTCACGCCGGACAGGGCCGCGACCTCGCCGCGTCGCAGCCCGGGAACGCAGGCCGGGCTCCCGGCCGGCAGCCCGGCCTGCTCCGGGTGATCCGGCCGCGCCGTGAGACGAGGAAGGCGCGCACCTGGTCACGGTTGTTCATCTCCCGGCCGTACGCGCGGCCCGCGGCCGTGACGATGCACTGCCGGTACACCCTTCAGCGCCTCCTCGCAGTGCGGGAGGCCGTCGGCGGGTACGGCGCGTTGGACGAGCGCCGCGCGGTAAGGGTCCGTTCGCGGCCCTTATCCGGTAAGACGGTATCCGGGAGTCTCACTTCGAGAACGGGAGCACCGGATGCACGAGCCCAGCGGCCCGGAGCCACTGTCGGTCCTCGCACTGTTCCGCGACGCGGCCGGGAACGTTCCCGCCTATGCGCGTTTTCTGCGGGAGCTGGGAGTGGATCCGGGCGCGGTCGGCGATCCGTCGTGGATCCCGTTGACGACCAAGATCAACTACCATCAGCGGTACGGGTTGAGCGAGCGCTGCCGTGGCGGGCGCCTCGACACGGCGGCCATGGTGGCGGTGTCGTCCGGATCGTCGGGCCGTCCGACGGTGTGGCCGCGGACGGTCGAGGACGAGCGGCCGGTCACGGCCCGCTTCGAGCAGGTGTTCCGGGACGGGTTCCGGGCCGCCGAGCGCAGCACCCTGGCCGTGGTGTGCTTCGCGCTCGGCAACTGGGTCGGCGGCATGTACACGGTCGCGGCGTGCCGGCAGCTGGCGGCCGGCGGCTATCCGATCACGGTGGCCGCGCCCGGCAACGACGTCGAGGAGATCCTGCGGGTGGTCGGGGAGCTCGGGCCGCTGTTCGAGCAGACCGTGCTGCTGGGCTATCCGCCGTTCGTCAAGAACGTCGTCGACGCCGGGGTGGCCCGAGGCGTGGACTGGCCGTCCATGCAGGTCAAGCTGGTGCTGGCAGGCGAGGTGTTCAGCGAGCAGTGGCGTGACCTGATGGCCGGGCGGGCCGGCATCGCCGATCCGGAGTCCGGGGTCGCGTCGCTCTACGGCACGGCCGACGCGGGGGTGCTCGGCAACGAGACGGCGCTGAGCGTGCGCATCCGCCGTTTCCTCGCCGGGCACCCGGAGGTGGCGTCGGCGCTGTTCGGCGACTCACGGCTACCGACGCTGGTGCAGTACGACCCGGCGGCGCGCCTGTTCGAGACGGCCGAGGACGGGACGCTGGTGTTCAGCGCCGACGGCACGGTACCCCTGGTCCGGTATCACATCGCCGACGAGGGCGGGCTCCTGTCGTACGCCGAAATGATCCTGTTCTGCCGAAGGCATGGTTTCGAGCCGGGCGAGGGGCCGCCGCTGCCGTTCGTCTACGTGTTCGGGCGTTCGCTGTTCACGGTGTCGTTCTTCGGCGCCAACGTGTACCCGGAGAACGTCACGGTCGGTCTGGAACGGCCGGCGGTCAGCGGGTGGACGACCGGGCGGTTCGTGCTGCGCACGGTCGAGGACGCCGACCGGGACCGCTGGCTGTCCGTGGTGGTCGAGCTGGCGCCCGGCGCCGAGGCCACACCGGAACGCGAGCGACTCGCCGCCGAGTCGATCCGCACCGAGCTGGTACGGCTCAACAGCGAGTTCGCCCACTACGTGCCGGCCGAGCAGCAGACACCGCTGGTGGAACTCCGGGCCGCGGACGACCCGGAGTACTTCCCGAAGGGCGTGAAGCACCGCTGGACCCGCCCCGAGGACGGGGCGGCCTAGCTGTTGCGGGGGCGGCGGGCCACCACGAGCAGGTGCGTGCTGGGCCAGGCCAGCGGGCGGCCGTCGAGTTCGGTGAGCGACGCGACCGGGGCGATCCGGTTGTCGATCACCCAGTCGTTGCGGATCGGGGCCGAGGCCGCGTCGAGCTCGAAACCGGCCTCGGCCAGCAGGTCGGACCACTCGGCGAAGGACAGGCCGCAGAACTGCTCCTTCGTCTCCGACAGCCAGTTGTCGACGTAGTCCTTGCGGGTCAGGAAGTCCATGGCGGCGCCCAGTTCGAGGCGCACCGTGCCCTCGCCGGCCGGCTCGAACGCGAACGGGAACGCGAAGTCCACCGCGAACTGGTCGAGCCGGGCCCGCGTCGACAGACCGGCGACATACTGGTTGACCTCGCCGGACGACAGCTCGGCGAGATCGGTCCGCGGCTGCTCCGGGTTGGCGCCGTCGTCGGTGGCCAGGTCCAGCAGGACCTCGCGGCGGCGGTCGTCGGGGCCGCACACGTCGCTGTTGATCCAGACACCGCCGGGGACGGTGTGGTCGAAGATGCGGCTGGCGAACTGGAGCAGCGACTCGCGTTGCCTGCCGTACGACCAGATCTCGTGGGTCAGCGCGAACGTCAGCGTGGTGTCCACCGACCGGTCCGCGAAGATCGCACCGCCGAGGACGTTGCGCTGATAGAAGTACACGTTCGCGTTCCGGAAGACGCCCTGCGCCTTCTTGTGCACGCACTCGGTGTAAAGGTGCCGGGCGACCTCGACGCCGATCAGGTCGCTCTCGTGCAGGCCGGGCTCGCGGTCGGCCAGCTCCAGCAGCGAACCGGCGCCACAGCCGATGTCCACGATCCGGCCCGGCCGCACGTACTGCCGCACCGCCGACCACTTGCGCTCCGCCGCGTCGGCGAACGCCTCCACGTACGTCCGGTAGTCGCGGGTGGCGGTGAGCCCGCCCTCGTCGCCGACCAGCGGATCCTCCACGACGGTCCGGACCGTCTCGGCCAGCCGGTAGCGCTCGAACACGTCGATGGTCGCCGGGTGGGCCAGCTTGCGCCACTCCTCGTCGCCGGCGGCCAGGCGCAGCAGCACGTCCCACGGGCGCTCGGGGGTCGTACGCAACTCGGGGTCGGCCTCTACCAGCGCGATCGGGAAGCCGATCCGCTCGTAGAGTTTCGCCACCTCCGGCGTGGAGCAGGCCACCACCGTGTCGTCCGGGGTCAGGTCGATGCCGGTGGCGACCGCGATGCTCTTGAGGGTGACCTCGGCGAACGCGTCGGTGGGTGCCGTGTCGAAGATCGGCACGACCAGCGAACGCAGGCCGCTGAGCAGGCTGAACCGCTCGATCGCGGCCTCCCGCCGGTGGTACGGGACCGGGTTGCGCCGGGTGTTGTCGTGGTTGGCCGACGTCACCGCCCACACGATCGTGGCTTCACTCTCCGAGGCGAGCCGGTGCAGATAGTCGGCCTGGAAGCGCGTCAGGAGGTGATGGCGGCCGGGAAACAGCACGTAGCGCGGCTTCTGGTCGATCAAGCTTCCCCCAGGGCGTACCGGTCCGGACGGCGATCAAGGAGCATACCGCGCGCCCGGACCCGACACCGGCGATCAGTCCTCGACGCGGAAACCGAGCTTCACGAGGACCTGGTAGTGAGCCACTTCCCCGTCGACCACCTGTCCACGGATCTCCTTCGCCTCGAACCACTCGATGTTGCGTACCGTCTCCGAAGCCTTCTTGACCGCGGTGCGGATCGCGTCGTCGACGCTGGTCGGGCTGCTGCCGACGACCTCGGTGAGCCGATACACGTGGTGTGACACGGAGAACCCCCTTCTGTTTCAGGAACTGCCTTCGCGAGTACCCAGTCTCACCCGGGGATCAACTCGGTGAGCCGGTCCAGCGTGATCGTGTCCGAGCCCGCCGGCAGGCCCTCCGGGGCCTCCAGGCCGATGAACGTGACCGGCTCGTCCGGCAGCCGCCCGTTCCACGTCGTCACCTCGGTCCGGGCCCGCCAGAGATCGACGAGGTAGGACACCGTGAGGTAGCGCCGCTCGACCAGCGCGCGCACCCGGTCGGCGGTGTTGAACTGGTTCTCCTCGACCTGGTTGAACGACGGATGACCGGTCAGGTACAGGTGCAGCCAGATGGCCTCCCAGCCGCGCTCGCCGTTGGCGAAGACCATCGGCAGCGCGACCCGCCCGCCGCCGCGCATCTGCGAGCGGGCCCGTACGGTCCGCGCGTCGAACGGTGCGCCGCGCTGGTCCAGGGTGCGGGTCTGGTACCCGAACATCGACTCGGCGACCTCGTCGAACGACTCCCCCGCGTAGATGTTGACCTGCGGGACCACGTAGCGCCCGGCGATCGTCAGCGGCACGTCGATGAACTCGGTGGCGCCGTTCTTCGCCTCGGTGAGGTCGCCGGAGTGCACGGCGCCGTCGTGGTGGTAGTTCGTGAACGACACCTGACCCGTGGAGTGGAACCGCTCGTCGAGCAGCAGCACCGACAGGTCGTAGTCGGTCCGGTTCCGGGTCTGACGCCAGTACGTGAAGAACCGCAGCAGCTCACCGGTGACCGGCGCCCTCGAGCCGCGCGGCAGCACCGCGAAGCCGCCCTCGGCCGCCTTGCCGGACAGCGGCAGGGCGACGTCGAGCACGTCCGGATCGACCAGCAGCGGACGCCCCGGGTCCGGCAGCCGGGCACCGATCTCGGTGTCGAGCAGCGCCGACAGCTCGGCGACCAGGTCCGCCGGCAGCGGCGACCGCTCGTCCCGGCCGATCCACGAACGGCGCGACCGGCCGACGTACATCCGGGCGCTCGCGGGCGTCAGCCGGTTGGCGACGTGCTCCCGCAGCGAGAGCAGCACCCGGCCGGACGCCGAACCCAGCGCACGGCCCACCGCGTCGACCACGACGGCCCGTTCCTCGTCGGCGGCCGACCGCAGCAGCCGGTCGGCGGCACGCAGCAGCTGACCCGGCGCGGCGGACAGCACCGACGCGGCCCGTCCCACCGAACCGGCCTGGAAGGCCTGTTCGGCCCGCCCGGCGAGGCTGTGCGCCTTGCGCTCGCCGCGGGCGACCGCGAACACCGCCTGGGCGTGCGGCCACTGGGCGTACTCGTGCGGGTGCAGCCGCTCACCGAGCCGCTTCCACGGCTCCGCGAAGCGGGCGACGTCACCGAGTTTGGCCGGGTTCGCGCCGACGACCCGGTCCAGCGCCTCCAGCAGCACCCGCCGCTCCACGCGCCGGAACGCGCGGAACCGGGTGCGGGCCGCCAGCGACACGTCACCGCCGGAGACCTGGCAGGCCAGGCGCAGCACGTCGGTCGTGGTGTCGACGGCGACCAGCGGACGGCCGAGGACCAGGCGGACGCCGTTGAGGACGGCACGGTTCTCCCGTACGGGAATCGCGTCGGGCTGTTCGCCGTCCGCGCAGAGCAGCGCCAGCTCGCTGAGGATCGCGAGATCGGCCTCGCCGAGCGGCGTGACACCACCGGCGAGGGCCAGGTAGAGCCGCTGCGCCTCCACCTCCGCGGTGTCGCCGAGGCGCAGGACGGTCAGCCGGTCACCGGCGGACGCGATGAGCTCGTCGTGGGCGGCCAGCAGGTCGGCGTACGTGTGCTGGTAGCTGCCGTAGCCCGGCAGCGCGAGCAGGTTGAGCCCGCCCATGCCGACCGCCGCGTCGCCGCCGCCGGTGAGCACGGCCGCCTGCAGCCGCTCCAGCCAGAACTCGACGGTGTCCGGCACGTCGTGCGGGAACCCGATGAAGTAGGCGTTGTGCCGGACGAGGTCGCCGACCAGCTCACGCACCGCGGACACGACGGTGGCCGCGAGGTCCATGGCCGGCTCCGGCGCGAGGCCGCCGACATGCTCCAGCAGCTCCCGCGACGCCGAGAACCCGACGTCGAGCAGCGCGGCGTCCAGCTGCCGCGCCACCGCGGAACCGTCACCGGCCGTACCGGCGCTCGCCGGCACGCGCAGCGTCTTCTGAATGATCGTCTTCTCGAGCACGTGTTCCCCCGTTCCGCGGCAAAGTGGGTCGCCGGGGAGTCGAACCCCGATCCTCTCGGTCCAGAAAGGAAGAAGGAAGCACACCCATTACCGCGCGAGACGGAGAGCGGACGTGCTGACCAAGCCGAGCGCTCTAGCCGTTGAGCTAGCGACCCGCCGCAGATCATCACATCACTCGTCCGGGCCGGCCAACGAGTTTCCCTGCCCGGACGAGTGGCCGCGCCCGCAACCTGCTCGGCAACCCGATCCGCGGCATCTCGCCCAATGGCTGATCCCGATCGCCGAAGATGGCATGACGCCCGCCAACCACCAAGCGGAGATTCACCAATCGGCGCCTTTATGGCGCGGCCGGTGAACCACATGATCAGTCGCATCGATGATGCTTTAGCGTTTGAGGCGTGCAGGGAGCGCCAGACTGTCGCAATCTTTCTGACTCCCGTTGGAGCTCCAGATTCACCGAGCGGACCAGGAGGCGGCAAAGGCGTCGACGATGCCGCTGGTTGCAGGCTTCATCAACCAGGTGGACAGGAGACAACTGCAGCAGAAATGGTCTGGCGATGCCAGGGCGTACGAAGCTGAGTTATGGCGCCGCAGGAATTCTGGGAACAAACGCCGACGGACCATTCTTGCCTGTGTCGCCTTCTGGATCCTGCTGATGGCGCTTGGTGGTGTCACCGTGGGCGGCACGGCGGTCGCCATCCTGCTCCATGGCGGACTGGGTCTTGCCCTGCTCGCATGGGGAGTGTTCACGTTCGCAACCTGGCTCAGCGACTGGCGGCAAGAGACCGACGCCGCCTGCCGACGCGCAACTAGCGCAGACCCTCCAGGATGCGCCGCAACCCGGCTCCCTTCTGGTTCACGATGAGCCTGCCCCGGCTTGCCGTCAGCACGCGCTCGGGGCCGTCGCTCCACTCGATCTCCCAGGAGTGGTCGGCCAGCAGGAGTTCCTCGTCGGTTGCCGCGCGTACGCCGCTGTACGAGGCGGTCGTGTCCTGTTGGAGCGTGTACCAGCCGTACTCGATCGAACCGTCGTCGCGCAGCCGCAGCGAATGGCCCTCCTTCACCTTCGTGTAGGGCTCCTTGAGGAACTCGCCCGAGGTGAACCGCTGGCACAGATGCCTGAACGCCGGCTGTGGCTGCGGCGGGCTGGAGAAGAACGCGCGCCACCACGATACGCGGGGTGCCGGCATGGCGGGAAAGATCCGGGCAGCGGTCGTTTTGGCGAGGCCGCGCAGCGCGGCTGCATTCAGTGTTGTGTTCTCGTATGTCATCAGCGGGCTAACCGTTGATGCTGCGCCATTTGCGTAGCGCATCCTGTTCGGATTCCCGGTCGGTATACCAGGAGACTGTGATGCGATTACACATGATGCACCTCTCGCCCTGGGACGGTTGCTGCTGGCGGCGGCAATTGCCGCAGAAGTAAACCTCGTTCATACCCTGGATCTCCTCGATCGCTGACCCGGCAACAGGAAAGGTATACCAATCGACGCCTTCGCTCGGAAGCCGTTATGCCTCCTATCCGGACAGATCTGCCCGGTCGATAGCACGAGCCGCCGGAAGTACGACCGCGTCCGGCTGCGACATGGTGACCTGGCTCGCATCGCTTGCCTCTGACATCAACGTCAGGTCTTAGCGTCGCAGCATGCAGATCAACGGAACAAAAGCCCTCGTCACCGGCGCCAACCGAGGCCTCGGCAAGGCGTTCGCCGAGGCTCTCCTCGCTCGCGGCGCCACCACCGTCTACGCCACCGCGCGCCGCCCCGAGAGCATCGACATTCCCGGCGTCGTACCCCTGCGGCTGGACGTCACCGACCAGGCGTCCATCGACGCCGCCGCGGCCGAGGTCGGCGAGCTCGACATCCTCGTGAACAACGCCGGCATCTCCACGGACGCCCCGCTGCTCGGCGCCTCCACCGAGAACATCCGCCGAGAGTTCGACACCAACTTCTGGGGCACCCTCAACGTCACCCGTGCCTTCGCGCCCAAGCTCGCCGGCGGCGCCATCCTCAACGTCATCTCGGCGCTGAGCTGGTACGCCTTCGCGCCCTCCAGCAACGGCTACGCCGCCTCCAAGGCCGCGGAATGGTCACTCACCAACGGCATCCGGCTCGAGCTGGCCGACCAGAAGACCCAGGTCACCGCCCTGGCGCTGGCCATCGCCGACACCGACATGATGGCCGGGTACGACATCCCCAAGCTCCCGCCGCACGAGGTGATCGCCACGGCCCTGGACGGTCTGGAGGCCGGCGCACTCGAGGTGATCGCCGACCGGCCCACCGCCAACGTCAAGGCCTCGTTGTCAGGCGACCCGGCCCTCTTCTACGCCGACATCCCGGCCGCCCTCTTCGGCTGATCCACCGGCGGGCCCCGGCCCGATCGCCGGGAGCCCGCCGGCGGCCTGTCAGCAGCTGACCTGGATCTCCGTGCTCGGGGAGCACACGTCGAGCAGGCCGGGACCACCGTCACCGAGGTCGCCGGATCCGGCCTGACCGGACAGAGCGTCGTTGCCGTTGCCGCCGAGCATGGTGTCGTCGCCGGGGCCGCCGAAGAGGTCGTCGGGGCCGTCGCCACCGGTGAGGGTGTCCTCGTCCTCGTTGCCGTACAACTGGTCCGTGTCCTCGGCCCCCTCGATCGTGTCCTTGCCGGGCTCTCCGTACACGGTGTCGAGGCCCGGTCCAGCGTTGACGATGTCGTTCTCGGTGCCGGCGCAGATCAGGTCGTCCTCGTTGTCCCCGCTGATCACGTCGATACCGCCACCGCCGAGGATCCGGTCGCCGCCGCTGCCGCCGTTGACGGTGTCGGCATCCGGGCCGGCGATGATCGTGTCGCCGTCGTTGCCACCGTCGACGGCATCGGCCCCGGACCCGGCATCGATCCCGTCCTGCCCGGCGCCGCCGAACAGCAGGTCGTCGCCGGCACCCCCGATGATGACGTCGTCGTCACCGAGCCCGAAGATCCTGTCGTTGCCGGCGAGACCGTCGATCACGTCCACGGCCGGGGTACCGAAGATCACGTCGTCGCTGTTGGTGCCCATGATCGTGATCGGGGACGGATTGACGGCGAACTGGCAGGCCGGGATGGCGGGCTCGTCAGCCGCGGCGGTGGTCCCGGAGCCGGCGAGCAGCACTCCGGTCGTGAGGAGAGCCGCGCCGGTCAGCGCCGGCACGCGGAACCGCGTCCGAACCTCGGTGAGTCTCATGCTGTCTCCCTGTCTTCCTGTCTCCCGCGGCATCGCGGAGGATCGCTCGGCGCGACCGGCCCGTCGCGCGGCCACCCTCGCTGGGTGGCGGACTCACCGTCCGCTCCGGCGTCACTGCTGCGTCAGGATCGCGTCAGCATGACCTCACGCCAGCTGTCGCGTTTCTCCCACTCGCCTGGCCCGCCGGACATCGCTGGGTGACCATTGCCCCATGGCGTCATCACGGCGTACGCGAGGTTGCCGGCTGTTCGTCGCGGCGGCGGGATATGGCAAGACGACAGCGCTGCAGGCGGCCTTCGCGGACGGACCGGTCGCGTACTACACGGCCGACGCCATGGTGGAGTGGCTGGCCGGACCCGGAACGACTCCGCTCAACGCGGACAGGGCCGGGATCGAGGCCGCCCATGTCGTGGTGGACGACGTGGGTGAGCTCCCGGCGCCCGCATTACGGCAGCTCTCACGCCATCTGACCGAACTGGACGACGGAGTGGCCGTGTCGCTCGGTTCCCGTCGGCCCCTGGCCGCGTCCGTGCTCACCGCGCTGCCCGGGCGGGTCATCGAACACGGTCCCGCGCAACTCGCCCTGGCCTCCGACGAGGTGGCCCGCGTCCTGCGAGACGAGCACGACGTCGTCGACGCTGACGTCGCCGCCCTGGTGTACGACCTGACCGCCGGATGGCCGGCCCTGGTGCAGTTCGCCGGCGACGCGGCGGCGCGCCACGGAGCCGACCGGCAGACTCTGCTGGACGCGTTGACCGAACCCGGCACGGCGGGCGCGACCTGGCTGTCGGAGAGCGCGCTGGCGGGCCTGCCCGTGCGGCCCGCCGCGCTGCTGGACGCGGTCGCCGAACTGGACCCGATCACCGCATCGCTGTGTCTCGACATCGCGACGTACGAGGCGCCCTCACCCGGTGCCCGGATCGCCGACACTCTCGACTGGCTGGCCCGCACCGGATTCCTGGTGCCGCTCCCTCAGCCCTCCCATGGACCGCACGAGCGGGCCTACCGCGTCGTACCGGTGGTGGGCGCCATGCTCGGCCGGCACCGGGTCGCCACGGCGCCGGCGTCGGCCGTGACCGCCAGGCAGGACCGGTTGCGTACGGCGGCCGCCTGGTACGGCGCGCACGGGTACCCGCTCGCCGCGGCCCGGACCCTGCGGCGGAGCGGGGACCGGGAGGGCTGGTCGACGCTGATCCACACCCGGGCCGACGACATCCTCGCGGCCGGTGGCGCTGCCGAGCTGGCCCAGGCGATCCGGTGTGTGCCGACGGCCGAACGATCGGTCCGCCTGCAGCTCGTGCTCGGCGACGCCTTGCGGATGACAGGGCGCACCGCAGAAGCGCTGCGGGCGTTCGAGCCGCTGGTCGCACGGGCGGATCGGACCGGTGTCTGGCCGGCCGCCCTGGTCTGGCGAGTGGCCATGGTGGAGTACATGCGCTGCGACTATCCGGCGGCATTGCGCCTCTGTGACCGTGTGACCCCACCCGAGGGCCAGGGCGCCGACGCCGCCTTCCTGGAGGCCTGCCGTGCCAGCGTTCTGGCCAGGCTGGGCCGGTCGGAGGACGCGGGCACGAGCGCGACTCACGCTCTGAGGCTGGCGACGGCGAGCGGTTGCGACCGCGCGCTCGCGGCAGCACACATCGCGGTGGCGTTCACCTCGGTCGGGGCTCGCCGCGAGGAGCATCTCGTCGAGGCCCTGAGCACCGCCGAACGCGCGGCCGATGTCGTCCAGCTCGCTCGGGTGCTGGTCAACCAGGTGGTCGGCCTGCTGCGGCAGGCCCGTTACTCGTCGGCGCTCGACATCGCGTTGCAGGCGGTCAGGGCGGCCGAGCTGGGGAGCCCACCCGGGCTCGTCGCGGTGGCGCTGTCCAACGCCGGTGAGGTGCTGCTGCGGCTGGGCTCTTTCGACGACGCCGCTCTGTTCTTCGAACGTACCGTGTTGATCTCGCGGCGGGCCGGCCTCAACCGCGCCGCGATGGGGCTGTCCGGCCTTGGGGAGATCGATCGCCTGCGAGGCCGCCGGGAGCAGAGCCGCACCGCCTTCGAGGAGGCTGTCGAACTGGCCCGGGAGACGGCCGACAACCAGGTGCTCGTGCCGGTGCTGGCCCGGCTCACCCGCGTCCTGCTGGACGGGCCCACCGGCGACCTGCCCGCGGCTCGCCGGGCCGCCGACGAGGCCGAGGCGGTCGCGCCCGCGCTGCTGCTGGCACACGCCCACGTCGCCCGCGGATGGGTCGCACTTGCCGACGGCGACCTCGCTCTGGCACAACAGCGCGCCGAAGTGGCCGTCCGGTCGGCCCGGAGCAGCCGTCGGGCAGACGCTCTCGCCGAGTCGCTGGAGCTGGCGGGGGCCGTCGATCCCGACCGGGCCGCAGCGCGGGCGGCGTTGCAGGAAGCCGAATCGATCTGGCGGCGGGCCGGCGCGCTCCCGGCCGCCGATCAGATGCTGGTGTTGCTGGGCCATCTGCCCGGCAGCGACACCGATCAGCGTTCCGCGGCGAAACTGGCCGCCGAGAGGCTGCGGTCATGGGGAATCCGGGCGGCCGCCGGCTCCACACCGCTCCCGGCGCGCGGGGTCTCCGCCCCGGTCCGCGTGCGATTGCTCGGCACCTTCGACGTCCTCGTCAACGGTCGATCAGTGCCGCTGACGGCCTGGCGCTCCCGGCAGGCCAGGTCACTGCTCAAGATCCTGCTCGCCCGGCGGGGCAGGCCGATCGCCCGAACCGAACTGGCTGAGCTGCTGTGGCCCGACGACGACGCGGAACGCACCGGGCACAGGCTCTCGGTTCTGCTGTCCATCGTCCGTATGGTGCTCGACCCGACCAAGGCATGGCCGTCCGATCGGTACATCCGGGCGGACATGGTGGGGATTTCGCTCGACATCGGAAACATATCCATCGACGTCGAAGATCTCATGAGTGACGCTGTGCACGCGGCACAGCTCGAACGCTGCGGCAAGATCGAACAGGCCCGCGAGGTCCTGGCCGACGTCGACGCCGCCTACGGCGGCGACGCGTTCAGCGACGAGCCGTACGAGGACTGGGCTCGCGGGCTGCGCGAGGAGGCGCGCGCGGTATGGCTGCGCGCGCTCCGCAGATTCGCCGAACTGAGCCGCACGGCCGGGGACGGCGATCAGGCGGTGGCCAGCCTGGTGCGACTGCTGGCCGCCGACCCCTATGACGAGCCGGCGCACCACGCGCTGGTCGAGGTCCTGGTGAACACCGGACGCCACGGCGAGGCCCGCCGGGCCTTCGCCCGGTGGGTCCACGCCATGCGAGCCATCGGCGCCCCGAGTCCGGATCGAGGCCTCCTACGCCCGTCGGTGGCCGTGAGCCGCCGGTGAGCCTGGGCCCGAACCGTTCCCGGTCAGGTGCGCCGCGCGTTCACCGGGGTTCGTTGCAATCCGGGCCGTAGTACTCGTAGGCCGGGCCGAAGTACTCGTAGGCGCCGAGCACCGGATGCGCGGGCACCATCTCCTCCACCACGCAGTGGTTGTTCCCGGGTCCGACGTAAACGACGTCGTCACCGTCGTCACCCGCCAGGTAGTCGTCACCGTCCTCACCGGTGAGGAGATCGGCGCCGGGGCCACCCATCAGCATGTCGGTACAGTCACCGCCGAAGAGCACGTCGTCCCCGCCGCCTCCGTAGATCGTGTCGTTGCCACCCATCCCGAAGATCTTGTCGCTTCCACCGAGGCCCTTGATCGTGTCGTCCATCTCGGTACCCAAGATCACGTCATCGCCCGAGGTGCCGAGAATGGTGGATCCGGTTGCCGGGCGGCACGCGGGCGCGGCACTGGCCGGGGCCACCACCACGAAGGCCGTGCCCGCGGACGCCAGCACGGTCACCGACAGAACCGCGACTCTGCTACGCCATGTCATCGTCAGACTCCTCTGTCCCGGGCCGTCGGCACGGCCGCGCGAGCAGGGTGGCATCCGCACGTCATCGTGGCGTCACAACGGCGGGAGGATGGGGCCCGCAGCCGGCATCCCGTGGGAAGCCCTCGCCGCGCCCGGCGCCGAGGGCTTCCCTGCCGACGGGAGCCGGCCTCAGCTCACCGAGTACGTCAGGTCATAGATCGAGTCGTTGTCGCTGAACGTACGGACCGCGTTGGTGACCGTCGTACAGCTGAAGGTCTCCCTCTCGACCGTGTGGTTCGCCGGGAACTTGTCCAGCACCAGCTTGACGTCCATGCTGCCGACGTACCCCATGGTGGGGTTGCCGAAGTTCGACGCCTGGCGAACATCGTTGAGCTGGAACGCGACGCCGTTGTTGCCGGCCGGGAACCACGTCGTGTCCACCTTCAGGAAGACATAGTCCGTGCCGCCGTCCTTGTCGAGGTTGCGGGCCTTGAGCGAGACCATGGTGAAATCGCAGCCGACGGCGGCGAGCGCCGGTGTGGCCACCGTGCCGGCCGAGCCGACGGCCGCCACCATGAGGCCGGCGAGGAGCAGCCACCGCGACCGTGATCGCCTTCGTGGGTCGTTCATCAGAACCTCCATGACGCCCCCTCCAGACCCTCCGGAGCGGACGAGGTCCACTCTGGGCAGCCGGATCATCGCCGCCTCACGACGACGTCACAACGGTCGGCCCGCGGGGCCTGGTGCCCATGTCCGCACGAGGCGGTGAGGGGAACAGCTGTCCGCCAAGAGCCACACGCACGGGTTTCGCGTGTGCTCCCGAGATCGCCAGCAACGACGGCCCGGTCCCACCCAACGAAGCCCTGGACGCCCACCGTCGCCACCGCGACGTCAGAGTCGCGCACAGCAGCTACGTGTGACCTCGCCGCCGCAGCACCGGACCCACCACAACGCCGGCTCTCCGACCCGCCAGGGATCGTCACACCCGTCCATCCCGGCGGGCCGTCGAGTTTCGCGGACGCTACGACAGGGCCGAGCAGTCGGCGTTCGCGGGACTGCCGGCCATCCGGGCGCTGAGCCAGTCCACGGCCGGGCCCTGGTCGGTGAGCAGCGGGCCGAAGTGGTTGAGCAGCTTGCTGGCCGTCTTCGGAAGGTTGACCGGGGCGTACACCACCGCTGCGCCGAGCGCGCACCAGGAGGCGGCCATCAGCTTGGCCTGGGCGTGGGTGACCAGGTTGTCGTTGACGCCGGTGGCCACCCGGACCACCCCGGACGGCTTGCGCGTGCCGATGAGCTGCGAGTCGACGTAGGCGCGCAGGTCCGGTTCGGCGGTGATCACGGTGGCCAGGCTCTCGCCGTTCCTGGTCCACGAGGTGCTGCGCTTTCCGGCGTAGCCGAAGATCGCGTCACCGACGCACATCGTGGACAGGTCGGCGAGGGCGGCGCGCCCCGCGTCGCTGAGGTAGCGGTCGACCAGCGGCCGCAGCGACGGGTTCGCCTGCACGAAACCGTTGACCGACCAGCCCAGCGCCCCGGCGAGTTCACTGCCGTCGATCGCCGCGGTGACGGCGGCCAGGTCGGCGGGAGGGGCGCCGGCATACGTCGCTTTCAGAAGGACGTCGGGGGCGTACGTCGAATGCAGTTCCGCCGCGGCGGCGACCGCCCCGCCGCCCTGGCTGTAGCCGTACAGTCCGACGGCCGAGGCCGCCGTGAGCGAGGTGCCGGGCAGCGCCTTGGCCGCCCGGGCCGCGTCGAGCACGGCGTGGCCGCCGTCGACCCGGTTGACGTAGGTGTGCAGGCGATCGGGCGTACCGAACCCGATGTAGTCCGTGGCGACGACGGCGATCCCTTTGGCGAGCAGCCGGTACATGGCCAGGACCTCGTAGCCGATGGACACGGTGGTCTGGTTGCCGAGGCCCAGGACCAGGCCGCGCTGCAGCGCCAGCGAGGTGGAGCACTGGTCGCCCTGACCCATCGTGCCGGGTGCGAGGACCACCAGCGGCCGCGGCCCGCTCCCCCGCCACCGGGCGGCCGGCTCCACGTAGGCGCCGGTCACGGCCACCGGCTGTCCGCTGGAGTCGGTCGACTTGTACATGATGCGGGTGGCCCGGCCGGGCAGCGGGCCGGTGATGCCGGGCAGCGACAGCGCCAGCGGCAGCCGCTCCTTGCGTATCAGGGCGCCGTCGGCGGCGGGCAGGCCGGCCGGCGGCGTGTAGAAGGCCGGAATGGTCACGCCGCGCGACGTCGCGGCGTGGGCGGGCGTCGCGGTGGCGGCCGCGACGGCGGTGAGCGTGAGGACGGCAAAGACGGAGAACATGCGGGTACGCACGGACATGGACCCCCTCCGATGACTCGATTCCAATCGATCGACGCCGATGGAGCAACCGCGGTTACCGGAAGGTAACCAGCAGAACCGAGACATTCCAGAGGGGCGGATTCTCACTCTTGGGGCGGGGTGATCACTGTCCGGGAATCGCGCCGGTCACCGGGCCGTGCGGGCCGGCCCACGATGGCGGCTCGATGACGATTGCGGACGCGACACCCTCGGCTCGCCAGGAGACGGCCGCCTGCCCGGCCCGTGGTGACCGGCATGCGCCGGCCACCGCGACCAGGCACCCGACAACCGCGGCGACGATACGACGAGTGACCATTGGCACACGATCCATCGGCGCTCGTCATCACGAAATCCCACGGAGGAGGCGGTACGCACATCGGGTAACCGTGGCGTCTGCCGAACGAGTGCCCCGCGTATCACCTGACCGGAGGGCTCAGATCGCCTGCCCGGAGATGAACGGCAGCCACCCCGCGTACCAGCCCGAGAGCAGTGCCAGCACGGCCAGGACGACACCCAGATCGCGGCGGCGGAGCCGGGCCAGGGCGAGCGCCGGGATAAGCAGCAGCGGGAACGCCGGCAGCATGTGCCGCCCGAGCATCGACATGTGCGCGTGCGAGAAGATCGACAGCACGAGCGTGACACCGGCGAAGACGGTCAGCGGCCATGGTGCACGTCCGAGCAGCATCACGAACAGCACGACGAACCCGATCATGAAGATCATCGACAGCACCCGGATCGGCTTCTCGGCGTTGTCGCCGTCCACCCCGATCAGGATGTCGGTCGCCATCGACCAGGTGTTCCGTCCGTAGTCCCAGCGGGCACCGAAGGTCTGATCGTGGATCTCGAAGTACCGCGAGACGCTGCCGAGGCGGTGCGACGCGAACGCGAGATAGGCCAGCAGGCCCGCGGGGGCGAGGACCATGGCGGCGTACGGGCGCCAGCCGCCCCGCCGGGAGAGGGCCGCGATCAGGGCGGCCAGTCCGACGGTGCCGATCAGGGCGGCGGCGGTGGGCCGGCTCAGTCCGCTCAGGCCTGCCAGCACCCCGGCGAGCACCCAGCGCTCCTTGAGCACGGCGTAGAGCGCCCAGGCGGCCAGCGCGGTGAACAGCGACTCGGTGAACGCGCCGTTCTGCGTCATCGCGGCGGGAGCCACGGCCCAGACCGCGACCAGCAGGATCCCGACCTTGTGACCGCGGATGTGCCGGCCGATGGCGTAGAGGCCCCAGGCCGCGGCCACGGACGAGATGAACGAGATGATCAGGCAGGCGGCGACCGGCGAGACGAACGGGAGGTACGTCAGCGGGCGGGCCAGCATCGGGTAGAGCGGGAAGAACATCAGGCGCAGCTCGTACGGCACGCCGTCCTCGTCGACCGCGCCGACCGGGCCACCCAGCCCCTGCGCGGTGATCTTCGTGTACCACCGCGCGTCCCAGGAGACGAGCGCGTCCATGATCCCGGTGAAGCCGCGCCACTCGTTGTTGATCGTGCCGTCCGGGTAGACCTGGCGGCCCGGCGAGCGGAACGCGGCGTGCGACGCCAGGATGTGCATGACCTCGAGGCTGAACAGGCGCAGCATCAGGTAGAGGCCGATCGCGGGAGCCGCCGCGACGGTGGCGGCACGGAACCGCGACCGCCGGTCCGGGCGGTCGTCCTCCGCGTTGTCGGCGCGAGCCAGCGCGACGTCGGAAATGGCGGTCACCCCTCCCTGGACGGGAGCGCTCCCATAACCCTTGCGCCCCGCATGAACTCGACAGCCGCCCGAGGCTATCGCATCGCCGGGAGCGCATTGTGACGACTGTTACCAACTCCGCGGTATCGGAAGAACCCCGACGCGGGACAACTTGTCGAAGAAGTGGCCGTGACCAGCTCCATGCCCCAGTCCCTGTCGCCCGGCGAGCAACTTCCGCTCGGGCGCCGCTTCCGTATCGTCCTCGTGCTCGGCCTGCTCACCGCGCTCGGGCCGCTGACCATCGACATGTACCTCCCGTCGCTCCCGACGATCACCACCGACCTGCTGACGAGCGCCGCGGCCGTGCAGCTCACGCTGACCGGGACCCTGGTCGGACTGGCGTTCGGGCAGCTTCTGGTCGGGCCCCTGTCCGATGCCTTCGGCCGACGCGGGCCACTGCTCGCGGGCATCTCCGTACACGTGCTCGCCTCGGTCTTCTGTGTCATCGCCACCGACGTGGTGACGCTCGGCGTGCTGCGGGTGCTGCAGGGCCTGGGCGCCGCGGCGGCCGCCGTCGTCGCGATGGCGATGGTGCGAGACCTGTTCAGCGATCTGGCCGCGGCCCGGCTGTTCTCCCGGCTGATGCTGGTCGTCGGAGTGGCCCCGATCCTCGCACCGACCATCGGCGGCCTGGTGCTGAACTGGACGTCGTGGCGCGGCGTCTTCGTGGTCCTGACCGTCATCGGCGTCACGATCGCCTCGGTGTCCGCGCTGGTCCTGCCGGAGACCCTGCCCGCCGAGCGGCGCCGCAACGGCGGCGTGCTCGGCACGGTCCGCGACTACGGGCGGCTGCTCACCGACCGGGTCTACGTGGGCCTGACCCTGGTGGCGGGCCTGGCCATGGCGGCACTGTTCGCCTATGTGAGCGGTTCGTCGTACGTCTTCCAGGACGACTACGGCATGTCCGAGCAGCAGTTCGCGCTGATCTTCGCGGGCGGCGCGGTCGGCCTCATCGGCGCCACCCAGTTCAACGTGCGGCTGCTCCGCCGCTGGACGCCCCAGCAGATCATGAGCGGCGCGCTGCTCGCCGGTGTCGCGTTCGGCCTGGTGTTCCTGGTCCTGGCGCTCACCGGGGCCGGTGGCCTGCCCGGCATCCTGATCCCGCTCTGGCTGGTACTGGCCATGGTGGGCCTGGCCATGCCGAATGCCCCCGCCCTGGCGCTGTCCCGGCACGGCGAGGCGGCCGGCACCGCGGCGGCCCTGCTCGGCGCCGTGCAATTCGGCGTCGGCGCCCTGGCCGCGCCGCTGGTGGGCGTGCTCGGTGTCGGCGCGATCGCGATGGCCGTCGTCGTCTTCGGCGGCATGCTGGCAGCGACACTGGTCTACTTCCTCGTGGTGCAGCCGCACCGGCTCGAGGTCAACACGTCCGAGTCACCCGTCGCGGTCGCCGTCCACTAGCAGTTCGGTTCTCAGCAGTGCGCCGGTGACGATGGCGGCGGTCCGCTCCGTCCACTGATCCGGCGTCCAGCCGCAGGCGTCGGCGTACTGCGGGTAGGTCTCGACGTTCATCAGGACGAAGGCGATGTCCCGGGCCTGGTCGGCGTCCAGACCGGGCCTGAGGGCGTCGCGGCCGGCGAGCAGACCCGCCAGCATGCCGTGAGCGCTGCGGGTCTGCTGCTGATTCGTCTCCCACGGGGCGGCCAGTTCCGGATCGGTGCCGGTGGCCCCTCGCATCACCCGCATGAGCGGCGCCACCCGGTCGATGACCAGGCGCCCGTTCGCCCGTCAGAGGCCGATGATCGCATCGAGATCCGCCTGTACGGGGACCGGCGCACCCACCTCAGGAGGCTTCATCATGACGAACCCACCTCTCACGTACTCCGACTCCGGCGGCTCCGACGTCGGCGGGCTCGCGGTCTGTTCACGCCACTGGCCGCCGACCCGGAACTGCGGCGTCTTCGGGTGATCCGCCAGGTCCGCGCCGGTTACACCGACAGCCCCGTGCCGCACGGGCTCACCGTCGCCGACCACGCCGGGCACTCCGCGGAGCTGCTCCGGCGCCTCGATACCGGACCCGCGCACGTGGTCGCCCATTCGTCGGGCAGTGTCGTAGCGCTCCAGCTCGCCATCGACCGTCCCCGATCTGGTCCGTACGCTGACGCTCTGCGAACCGCCGCTCATCGAGCCGCTCGCCGCACCCGAGGACCACCACCTGCTCGCACCCCTCCGGGCCGGTGATCGGCGCGGCGATGGCAGCCGTCGAACGAGACGACCTGTCCACCGCGTTCGGCACCTCCATGACGCTGGTCTGCGGCGAGAGCCTTGGGGTACGCCCGCCCTGTTGTCTCCCACTGGTCGCCCTCGGTCGAAGCCTGACACCGACCGTTTTCGCACAGGGGTGGCCCGCCCGCCGGTACTGTGCTGCGGCAGAGTGTCGGCGGGCGGGTCCTCGGCGAGTTGCGCTTCCTGCGGTGCTCACCCGCAGGAGTCCGGTGGTGATCGTCCCGGGAGCGTCGGGTTAGCAGGCCCAGTCGGCGAGTTGGGCGGCGATCCGGTGGGCCGGTAGGACGGTGCTGGCCCCGCCGCGGCGGGCGAGTTCGCCGGGCATGCCCCACACGACCGCGGTCTCCTCGGATTCGGCGACGGTGCGGCCGCCGCCGGCGTGGACGGCGCTCATCTCCGCGGCGCCGTCGTCGCCGATGCCGGTCAGCAGGGCGCAGACCAGCCGTCGCGGTTCGATGTGCGCGCGAGCTGAGGCGACGAGCCGGTCCACGCTGGGATGCCAGCGGTGCCCGGTGTCGGACGGAACGCTCTTGACGATCAACCCGTCGAGGCGCCGGGCGACCACGACGTCGGCGCTGCCCCGGGCGAGGTAGATGTGTCCCGGGCGCAGGGTCGTGACCCGGTCCACCTCGTGTACCGGCATCTGGCATGTCTCATCGAGCCGGTGGGCCATTCCCGCGGTGAACGAGCCCGGGATGTGCAGGGCGACGACGACGGGGGCGGCCAGCGAGGCCGGTAGCTGCGGCAGCAGGTCCCAGAGCAGGGCCGGGCCGCCGGTGGAAGCGCCGATCAGCACCAGATCGACGATGCCCGCCCTGGCTGCGGAGCGGCGTTGGGCCGGGGCCGGCGCGGCGGTCCCGGTCTTCACCCGTGCGGACAGGCCCCGGGTCCGGCTGAGCCGGGCGCCGGCGGCGGTGCGGACCTTCTGGACGAGCTCGGTCGCCACCTCGTCGAGGTTCAGCGACACGGTGCCGCCCGGCTTGGCCACGTAGTCGACTGCGCCCAGCTCCAGCGCCTCCAAGGTGACCAGTGCGTTCTTCTCCGTCAGTGACGAGAGCATGACCACCGGCGTCGGCTGATTCGCCATGATCTTCGCCAGGCATGACAGGCCGTCCATCTGTGGCATGTTGATGTCCAGGGTGATCACGTGGGGCCGGAGCCGGCCGAGCTGCTCCAGCGCGTCGTGGCCGTCGCGGGCGGTGTGCACCTCGAACCCGCCGGCGGTGGTCAGCATTCCCTTGATCGCCCGGCGCATCAGCGCCGAGTCGTCGACGACGAGAACCACCAGCGTGGCGACCGCGCCTTCCCGGGCCGGACGGTCGTGTCGTGCGGGAGGGCCTCCTCTGGCCTGCAGTCGATCGTCGAACTCCAGCGTCGTGGCAGTGGTATATGGCACCAGTAACTCTCCGAAAACGTCGTTGTGCAAGTAGACGTGTAAGCCGTGCCGGACCTCTGACAAGCCCGCGCATTACTCGTACGGGGTGTGCACCGGCGCCCTGCGAACGTGGGACCTGGGCGTCGGCGGTGATGGTGATGCTGTGCGGGTGTGGCAGTGCGCGCGGTCAGTCCACTGCGGCGTGCAGGGCCCGGTAGGTGACGGCCTCGATCTTCTGTGAACGGGCGGCGGCGCGTACCAGGTCACCGAGCTCCATGAGGTACTCCGCCATTCGGATGAGGTCGTCCGTGCTGGCGGGGCGTCGGTGTCCCAGGTTCCTGAGTGCCAGGTCGGTAAGCACCGAGGCCGCCTGGACGCCGACGGTGCCGGTGAGAGCGCTGATCATGTTGCTGCGGGCCGACTGGGTGCAGTTGTATCGCGCACGGGTCATGTGGGCTCCTTCGATTTGCGGTCGATCAACGGATGGCTCGATGCCTTGGAGGCGGGCACGCTTGTGGGCGCGGCGACGGCAGGGTGCCGGCCGCGGTCGGTGATGGAAGCGCTGTACCGGGTCCTAGCTGTCAGCGCGGGTCGCGCCCGCCAGGTTCGATCGGCGACATTGCGGTACTGGTCCTTACCATGTCGCGGACCGGTCAGGCGTTGGCAGCCGTGCTGGGCGGTCGCACCACGAAGGTGGACCCGGGCCCGGTGTGCTCGGTCAGGGTGCTGGCGTCGTCGTGGCGCTCGACGATTTATGCAGTGGTCATGTGGGCTCCTTGAAGGTCGAGGGAACGGGCGGCTTCGTGCCCGGTTGCGGGCCTGCCTGTGCTGGCGGTGTCGGCAGGGTGCCGGCCGCGATCGGATATGCAGGCGCTATCAAGGTCCTGCGGTCAGCGCAGGACCCGCCGGTACGGTTCGACCGGACGTCATTTCGGTGCTGGGTGCTGATAAGTCAGGCGTTGGCTGCCGTGCTGGGCAGTCACACCACGAAGGTGGTGCCGGGCCCGGTGTGCTCGGCCAAGGCGATGGCCCCGTGGTGACGTTCGACGATGGTGCGGGTGATGACCAGGCCCAGCGCTGTGCCGGGGATGGGTTGGTCCAGGGCGGTGGAGGCACGGTAGAGGCGGCGGAACAGCCGCGGCCGTTCACAGTGCGGGGGATGCCGATACCGGTGTCGGCGACGGCTCAGACGATGGTCCGGGCGCAGTCCCAGGGCCAGGGCGACCTCGACGTCGGCGAACCGGACGGCCCGGCGGGCGTTGGTGATGTCGTGGGCGAAGGCGTGGAACATCCGCCCGCCGGGTTCCTCGGCGACGGTCGGGGTCAGCTCGATCGGGAACTCGTGGCCGTCGCGGTGCAGTGCGCTGAGCTGCAACTGCTGTCCGACACGGCAGCCGGGTGCACCGGCGGCAAGGTGGGGCCAGGCCGGCGCGGTGCGCGTCACGGGACCCTGCGGGGACGATCAGGTCGGCGACGTCACGGTCGCAGGCTTGGGCGGCGGTGTGGCCGAAGATCCGCTCGGCGGCGGGGTTCCATCCTTTCACCCGGCCGTCGGTGTCGATGGCGATGTAGGCCTGCAGGGCCACCACGAGCACGGACTGCGCCGCACTGACCATTCCATCGACGTTGTTGACTCTCTCCAGCGCGTCCTGTGTCATCACACACCCCAGGGGGCCTCGGCTCGGTGGCCGCGCCATGCCCGGAGGGCGGTAGTTCGACGCTGTCGGCCTTCAGCGTACCCCTGCCGTCCGATGAGGGATACCTCAACGGACACGTGAGCTGCGTTTCGCATAACCTCCTGAGCAGGGCAAACAGGGCCGAGAGTGAGGCATCCGCTGTGATGTCCGGCGATGGCCGAGTCGGCACTGCCGAACCGGATGGCGTCCGTGTTCGGTCCGGCGTTCAGTGCCGCGCTGATGGTCTGGGTGAACCGGATGCCCCAGTTGGCGGTGGCGCCCAGCGACAGACGCTCGACAAGAGCGCCGTTGACGTACAGCGAAAGGATCTTGATCGAACGGGCCCCGTTGGCGTGACACAGCGTGAGGTTGTGCTGTCCGGCGGCGGTAACCGTGACGGCGACGGAGGTTCGCGCCGCGCCGCGGTTGCCGCGGGTTGAGCCGCCGACGAAGCCGGTTCCGGTGTGGCCGGTGGCCTTCACGGCGCCACCGGTGAGGGTGCCGTTCTCGGCCTCCATTTTCGACGGGCCCGCCTGGACCCGGGTCGCCGACGGCGAGTGGTACTGCGCCACGTCATCGACGCCACACCCGGCGCCCACGCCCCGGTCGACGCTCCGGCGACCTGGGTGCCGTCCAACCACGACGTCACCCGGCTGTGGCGTACCGCTGTCTCAACGCGCCTGAGAAAATCGAATCAGCCGCGCCCTTGAAGACCGGGTCGGTGCCGGTCTGACCGGTCAATACCGGGAAGATCGTCAGGTGGACGAAGTCGACCAGGCCGTGGCTGCGGTACAGTGGCGGCGGCACGCTCCCGTGCCCAACCTCCTCCCGGGCGCCCACGCCGCCCGGCACCGCGGAGGCAAAGGGGTGTCCGGCCTCGGGAGAGCGACCGTTCGACGCTGAGACACACCGACGGTTGTGCGCACCGCTGCCGCGTGGGGTTCGCGGCGTGCGTGTGACCGGACGGGACAGCGATGACCGAGCAGAAACATCTCAAGGCCCGCATCCGTGCGCGGATGGCCCGGACCGGCGAGCGGTACGCCGCCGCCCGCCGGCACGTGGTCGGCGACACCGAACGGCCCGCCACCGACCACGACTGGCCGCTGCGTGGTGGACTGCACCCGGAGACCGCCGCCGTGGCGCACGTGCTCGCAAGCCACGGAGTCGGACTGTCCGAGGCGATGGTCCTCGGCATCGGTGGCGGCCTCGGCGCCGGGTACATCCTCTGGGAGTTCGCCGCGCACGACACCTGCCACCTGACGCTGGGTTTCCGGCGCCGGTGGAACTATCTCGACTGGACCGATCAGGTGCTGGACCGGCTCGGTGCCCGCTACCGGGTGCACACCACATCGGGAGCCAAGGGCGCGGCGGCCGCCCTCGACGCGGCGCTGGCGGCGGGCGAGCGGGCGATCGTGGTCCCGGACCGGTACCTGGCCGGGTACTGGGACCTGCCGCCACACCTGGAGGCGCACGGCGGCCATGCGGTCGTCGCCTACGCGGCCACCGATACCGGGGTACGCGTCGACGACCGCAACACCCGTCCGCTGACGGTCCCGGCCGACGCGCTGCACCGGGCGCGGGCGCGCGTCGTCTCGTACCGCAACAAGCTCGTCGTGGTGGAAAAGGCGGCCGCGCCGGAGGACCTCGCCGGCGTGGTTCGCGACGGGATCCGGGAATGTGCCGGGCACCTGGGCGGCACGTCCACGTCGTTCGCGCTGCCGGCCTGGCAGAAGTGGGCGAAGCTGCTCACCGACCGGCGCAACGCGAAGGGCTGGCCGACCGTCTTCGCGGACGGCCGCGGACTGGCCACCGCGATGCTGACGGTATGGGAGGAGGTGGAGCCGGTCGGCATGAGCGGCGGTCACCTGCGCGGCCTGTACGCGGACTTCCTCGACGAGGCCACGCCGCTGCTCGGTGAACGGGCGGCCCAGGCCGCGGAGGCATTCCGCGAGGCCGACCGCCGCTGGCACGCCTTCGCCGAGGCCGCGCTGCCGGCCGACGTCCCGGAGTACGCCCGCCTGCGCGACCTGTCGGCGGCGGTGGCCGAGGGTGTCGCACTGGGCGACGACGGCGCGGCCGGCCGGGCCGAGGCTGCTGCGGAACTGTGGCAGCGCCGGGACGAACTCGACGGGAAGCCGCCGGTGGCGCCTGATCTGGGCCTTCTGGCCGACCGGCTGCGCGCGGTGCACGCCGCGGAGGCCGAGGCGGTCGAGGTGCTGCGCACGCTGTGACGGCCGGAGCGGCGCCCGCCTGACCTGCGGGCGCCGCATCCATGCTGGTCAGACGGCGCGGGCGATGCAGATGCGGGCGTTCAGGCGGGCGCCGGCCTCGTAGAACATGTACTCCACGCCCCCGTCGGTGCCGAACGACGGCGCGGCGGCCCGGCCGTTGTCGGACGCGATCGGGGTGTGAAAGACGCCGAGGTGGACCTCACGGTCGAAGTTGTTGCCGACCTCGGTGATCCGCATCCTGCCGTCGTTGCCGTGGTAGGCGACGTACGTGGTGCCGTTGCGGACGACGACGTGCGGGCCGGAGATGTCGGTCAGGCCGTCGCCGGCCGGGTTGATCAGCGGCGTCTGGGCGAACTGCCACTGGTCCCAGCCGTTCGGTGACCATCCGTGATAGATGTGCCGCTTCCCGCCGAGCACGCCCATGTAGACCATCACGTAGCGGCCGCTGTGCGCGAAGACCCGTGCGTACGACGTCTCGGTCAGGCCGGGCACGAGCCGGGTGCTGAGGATCGGCGTCTCGTCACGGAACGTGAGCCCGTCAGAGGAGCGCGCGACCCGGGTCGTGGTGTTCTCGCCGTGGTAGTAGAGGTAGAACTGCTTCGCCGCCGGGATCCACGTCACGTGCGGTGACGACACGTGGGAGACCGTGGTGCTCGGCAGCACGTTGTCGATCACCGGGTTGGCGGTGTACTCGGTGAACGGGCCGGCCAGCGAGTTCGCGTACGCCACGCAGATGCCGCCGGGCTTCTCATGCGGCGCGTAGTACAGGTAGTAACGGCCGCGGGCCCCGCTGATCTTGTCGTAGACGCCGCGGATGCACGGGAAGATGAACTCGCCGGTCGGGTTGTAGCGCAGCGGCATGGTGAGCGCGTCGCGCAGATATCGGTAGGTCGGCATACCGGCCGGTCCGGCGGCCTGGGCCGCGCGGGGCGAGGCGAACAGGCCGGCGGCACCGGTCACGGCGGCGCCTTTGATCAGGGAGCGTCGATTCAAGGTCCAACCCCTTTGCGGGTACGGGAGACGAGCATCGCGATGCATCGAAGTTTCGTCATCGTTAACTGACCTGGTCAAGGTGCTAATACCTATTACTCCTGGGGTTTCCTTGACGGCCGCCGACGCGGTGCCCCACGATCTCCCCAGTTTGTTAATGCGTATTACCGGCGTAACAGAGGAGACCCTCGTGGCGTCCAGCAGCAGGCGGGTGACTCAGCAGGACATCGCCCGGATGACCGGCGTCAGCCAGACGACCGTGTCGATGGTGCTCAATGAGCGTGAGGACGCCGCCCGGATCGCTCCCGAGACCCGCGAGCGTGTCCTCGCCGCGATCCGCAAGACCGGCTACGTGGCCGACCCGATCGCACGCCGGCTCGCCGCCCAGCGCAACCGCTTCCTGGGCGTCTTCACCTACGAACCGGTGTTCCCGGCCGGGCTCGGCGACTTCTACCACCCGTTCCTCGTCGGGATCGAGGAGTGCGCCGAGAGCATCGGCTGCGACCTGCTGCTGTTCACCAGCGCGCCGGTCGTGGACGGGCGGCGGCGGATCTTCCAGTCCGACAACCGGCTGCGGCTGGCCGACGGCTGCATCCTCCTGGGCCGCTGGCTCGACCCGGAGGAACTGGCCCGGCTGCTCGCCGAGGGGCAGCCGTTCGTGAGCGTGGGCCGCCGCGACGACGCGGGCGGGCCGGTGCCGTACGTGGGCGCCGACTACCCGGCGGCCACGGCCGCCCTGGTCCGGCGGGCGGTGGAGCTGGGGCACCGGCGGATCGCGTACGTGGGCGAGGGCGCGGGGGCCGAGTCGCACGCCGACCGGCTGCGCGGCTTCAACGCCGCCGCCGCGGAAGCCGGCGTCACCGGGGCGCACGTGCGGTTCACCGAAGCACGCGAAGTGATGGACGAATTGTTGAATCAGGAGGTCACGGCGATTTTCGTGGAAGAGTTCGCGGACGGGGCGATGCTGGCCGAGGAGGCTGGGCGCCGCGCGCTGCGCGTACCGGATGATCTTTCTTTTCTGGCTCTCGGTGATCCGACCCGGCCGGCCAGCACCGATCTGGAGTTCACCGGATTCCGGATCCCGCGGCGGGAGATGGGGTGGCAGGCGGTCGAGGTCTTGTCGGCGATCCTCGACGGGACCGGTGGCGAGCTGCAGCGGCTGCTGCCGTGTGAGCCGGTTACCGGGGCGACGCTGGCGGTGGCCCGTGCCTGAGATGCATGCGGACGTGCTGGTCGTCGGCGGTGGGCTCGGTGGAGTGGCGGCGGCGCTGGCCGCGCTGCGGGCCGGGCGGACCGTGCTGCTGACCGAGGAGTACGCGTGGCTCGGAGGGCAGCTGACCAGCCAGGCCGTGCCGCCGGACGAGCACAGCTGGGTGGAACGGTTCGGTGTCACGGCGAGTTACCGGGCGCTGCGTGACGGGATCCGGGACTACTACCGCGCCCATTACCCGCTGACCGATCGTGCCCGCCGGACCCGCGACCTCAACCCGGGCGCCGGACATGTGAGCAGGCTCTGCCACGAGCCGCGCGTGGCGGTCGCCGTGATCGAGGCGATGCTCGCGCCGTACCGCGGATCGGGGCGGCTCACCGTGCTGCAACCGGCCGTGCCGGTCGCCGCGGACACCGACGGCGACCGGGTCACCGCTGTCACCGTCCGCCACAACGGTACGGACCTGGTCCTGACCGCGCCGTACGTGCTGGACGCCACCGAGACCGGCGAGCTGCTGCCGATGACCGGAACCGAATACGTCACCGGCGCCGAGTCGCAGACCGAGACGGGTGAGCCGAACGCACCCGAGACCGGCGATCCGGCGAACATGCAGGCACTGTCGGTGTGCTTCGCCATCGACCACGTCGACGGCGACCACGTCATCGACCGGCCGGCGAACTACGGCTTCTGGCGCACCTACCAGCCGCCGTTCTGGGGCGCGCCGATGCTGTCGTGGCAGACCCCGAACCCCCGCACGCTCGAGATCTCCACCCGCTCGTTCACCCCCAACCCCGACGACGACCCGTGGCTCGTCGACGCCGACCAGCGGGTCAACCCCGGTGACGGCAACCTGTGGACGTTCCGGCGGATCGCGGCGCGCCGCAACTTCACCGGCGGCCTCTACCCGAGTGACATCTGCCTGGTGAACTGGCCGATGATCGACTACTTCGAGCAGCCGTACGTCGACGCAGCCGACCCGGCCGCTGTCGAACGCGCCGCCCGGGAACTGTCGTTCTCGGTGCTCTACTGGCTGCAGACCGAGGCGCCCCGCGCCGACGGCGGCACCGGCTGGCCCGGCCTGCGGCTGCGCGGCGACGTCACCGGCAGCGCCGACGGGCTCGCCATGGCGCCGTACGTCCGCGAGTCCCGCCGGATCAGAGCCGAGTACACCGTCGTCGAGCAGGACCTGTCCCTGGAGATCCGCGGGGACAAGGGCGCGGCGTCGTATGCCGACTCAATCGGTGTCGGCATGTACCGCATCGACCTGCACCCGTCGACCGGCGGCGACAACTACATCGACGTCGCGTCGTGCCCGTTCGAGATCCCGCTCGGCGCGCTCATCCCCCAGCGGGTCGAGAACCTGCTGCCGGCAGGCAAGAACATCGGCACCACCCACATCACCAACGGCTCGTACCGGCTGCACCCCGTCGAGTGGAACGCCGGTGAGGTGGCCGGGGCGCTCGCCGCCTTCTGCCTCGACCGTGGCGTGTCCCCGCGAGCCGTCCGCAACACCCCCGAACTGCTCGCCGAGTTCCAGAACCACCTGAGCGCCGACGGTGTCGAGCTGCGCTGGCCCGACATCAGCGGTTACTGAGAGGAGATCTTTGATGCGCCGAACCCTTGCCGCCATATCCGTCTGCGCCCTGCTCGGCTCGCTCACCGCCTGCGGAGGCGACGAACCCGAGGCCGGCGGCCCGGTCACCCTGCGGATGACCACCTGGTCGGCCAACCCGGCCCACGTCGAACTGTTCAACTCGATCGCCGCCGAATACTCCAAGACCAAGCCGGACGTCAGCGTCACCTTCGAGGCGCTGCCGCTGGAGAACTACACCACCACGGTGACCACGCAGATCGCCGGCGGCAACGCACCGGACATCGCCTGGATCCTCGAGGGCGCCGCCCCCGACTTCGTCGCCTCCGGTGCGCTCACCCCGCTCGACGACAGCATCGAGAACACCGCCGACCTCGCTCCCGCCGCGACCGCGCTGTGGAAGAAGGACGGCAAGCTGATGGGCTACCCGTTCTCCACCTCACCGTTCGGGGTGTTCGTCAACAACGACCTGCTCAAGCAGGCCGGGCAGACGCTGCCCGCCGGTGCCGACTGGACGTGGGCGAACGCGGTGGCCGCCGCCTCGGCCACCGCGGCCAAAACCGGCAAGCAGGGCCTGGTGATCCGCGACTTCGACTACAAGGAGTGGAGCAACCTGGCCACCGTGTTCCGCGGCTGGGGCGCCGACGCCTGGACCGCCGACGGCAAGACCTGCGGCTTCGACCAGCAGCCGATGGTCGACGCGATGACCTTCCTGCACAAGGCGATCTTCACCGACAAGGCGCTGCCGGCACCCGGTGTGGCCGCCGACTTCTTCGCCGGCGAGTCGGCGATGACGATCGCCCAGATCTCGCGGGCATCGCTGCTCAAGGAGGCCAAGTTCGGCTGGACCCTGGTGCCGCTGCCGGCCGGGCCGTCCGGTGAGTACTCGGTGATCGGGCAGGGTGGCCTGGGTGTCATGAAGAAGGGCAAGAACGCCGCCGCCGCGGCCGAGTTCGTCAAGTTCTTCACCAGCCCGGACAACTCCACCAAGCTGGCCCAGTTCTTCCCGCCGCCGCGGCAGTCGCAGCTGAACGCCGACACCCTGGCCAAGGCCAACCCGCTGCTCAAGCCGGAACAGCTGCAGGACGTCGTCATCGACGGCATCGCCACCGGCGTGGTCAAGCCCAGCCACACCGGCAGCGCCGAGATCAGCCAGGCCGTCCGGTCCGCGCTCGACCCGATGTGGAAGCCGGACGCCGACATTCCCGGCGTGCTGCGCGGTGTGTGCACCGCGATCCAGCCGCTGCTCGCCAAGTGACCCTGCTGCAGGACCGGGCCGCCACGGCCCGGTCCGCCCCGGGCCGCCCGTCGTACTGGACGATGCGGCGGCGCGACCACCTGACCGGGTACCTGTTCATCACTCCGGCGCTGGTCGGTGCGGTCGCGTTCGTGTTCCTGCCACTGGTGCTGGTCGTCTGGTACAGCCTGCACGAGTGGAACGTGCTCGCCGACACGTTCGACTTCGTGGGTTCCGAGAACTACCGCAAACTCGCCGAGGACCCGAACGTGCCGGGCGTGCTGCGGGCCACCGCACTCTTCTCGATCGGTCTGGTCGTACTCAATCTCGGTCTCGCCCTCGTCCTTGCGGTGTTGCTGAACCAGAAGTTGCGCGGCACGACATTCTTCCGGGTGCTGTTCTTCTCGCCCGTCGTGGTGTCGCTGCTGGCCTGGACGATCGTGTGGGGCTTCCTGCTGCAGGACAACGGTGGTGTCAACGGGCTGCTCTCCCTGTTCGGCATCGACGGGCCGAACTGGCTGCGGTCGGGGGGCACGGCCATGGTCTCGGTCGTCGTCGTGCAGGTCTTCAAGAACGTCGGCCTCAACATGGTTCTGTTCCTGGCCGCGCTGCAGGGCGTGCCACAGGAGCTCTACGAGGCGGCGCGCACCGACGGGGCCGGGCGGTGGACCGTCTTCCGGCGGATCACGCTGCCGCTGATCAGCCCGACCATCCTGCTCACGTCGATCATCACGGTGGTCGGGTCGTTGCAGGTGTTCGCGCAGATCAGCGTCCTCACGCAGGGCGGGCCGGGCACCTCGACCACGGTGCTCGTCTACTACCTGTACCAGCAGGCGTTCCAGTTCCACGCCTTCGGTTACGGCTCCACCCTTTCGGTCCTGCTGTTCCTCATCGTGCTGGCGCTGACCGTGCTCCAGTGGCAGATGCGCAAGAGGTGGGTCTTCCATGAGTCTTAAAATGCGGATCTTCCTGTACGGGTTGCTGCTCGTGCTGTGCGTGCCGTTCGTCTTCCCCACGTGGTGGATGATCACCAGCTCGTTCAAGCCGAACGCCTCCATCTTCGCGTTCGACTTCGCGCCCAGCACCTGGAGTCTCGAGCCGTGGCGTCAGGTGTTCACCATGCAGCCGTTCGCTCAGCAGTACTGGAACAGCGCGTACATCGCCGTGATCGTCACGCTGGGCACGCTGGTGGTGGCGTCGATGGCGGGGTATGCGTTCGCGCGGATCCGCTTCCCGGGACAGAACGTTCTGTTCCTGGTGGTGCTGACCGGTCTGCTCATCCCGAGCGAGGTGACGATCGTGCCGCTGTTCCGGATGTTCAACAGCCTCGGCATGGTCGACACCCACTGGCCGCTCATCCTGGTCCCGATGCTGGGGCCGCCGAGCGTGCTGGCGACGTTCATCATGCGGCAGTTCTTCATCACGCTGCCCGGCGAGCTCGAGGAGGCGGCCCGCATCGACGGTCTGGGCCGCCCCGCCATCTTCCGGAGGATCGCACTGCCACTGGCCCGGCCGGCCCTCGGCGCGGTGGCGATCTTCACGTTCCTGCACAGCTGGAACCTGTATCTGGAACCGGTCGTCTACATCTCGTCGCAGACGAAGTACACGCTGCCCCAGGCACTGACCCAGTTCACCGACGCCTACCAGGGGCAGCTGTGGAACGTACAGCTGTCGGCGGCATCCATGACGGCTATCCCGGTGCTGATCGTCTTCGTGATCGCCCAGCGGCAGTTCATCGAGGGCCTCGCCCACACCGGGCTGAAGGGCTGAACGGCACGTGTGCCCGGAACTCCGATCGGGGTTCCGGGCACACACGTCCGGTCAGTCGGTGACGGTCCCGTCGATCACGGGACCGGTGATCGGGTCACCGAAGTCGGGCGGGTAGATGTCGGTCGCGAACCGGATGTGCTCGGTGCCCTCGGCCACCCCATCGGTGACCGTCGGCACGCTGAGCTCGACCGAGGTGGTACCCGGCTCGACGACCAGGAACGGCTGCAGGAGGGTCTCCGACAGCGGACGGGACGGCTCGGGGCTCTCGAAGGAGTTCTCCTCGAACCAGACCGGGTCGACATCGGTCGACGACAGCTCCGTCCCGGCAGCCGGCTTCTGCGGCGTGAACGCCAGGTACAGGTAGTCGTCGGCGGGCTCGGACAGAGTCACCGTCCACACCACCGGTGCGCCCTCGGCTGCGGTCGCCGGGTTCGGCGCGACGGTGATCTTCGGCATCGGGTCGTCCTCGCGGACGTCGACGCCGCCGTCGTAATCACCCACCACCGCGTTACGGACCGCCTTGGCGGCCAGCGGGTACCGCCGGTCGCCGCCGAAGGTCGTGTTGCCGGTCACCGAGACCGGTACCTCGATCTTCGTGGCGCCCGGGGCGATGTCGGCCACCCACGACTTGACGTCGCCGGTCCGGCGGTCGGTCAGGAACAACCGGACCGCGGCCCGCTGCTTGCCGCGCACCGACACGGGAACCGAGTAGGTGGCGGTGCCGGAGTCGCCCTCCTCCACCGCCAGGCGGCCGACGTCGACGCGGGCCAGCGGCTCCGGTCGCGGCGCGGGCGTGCCGGGACGCCAGCCCCACGCGTCGATCAGCCACGCCTCACCCTCACCGCGCGGGGTGATGTCGAGCCGCGACACCGCCCGCACACCGCGCGGCAGCGTGAGCCGCACCTCCTGGCCCCAGTACGAGGTCGTCAGGTCGGTGCCCGGCACGCCGCTGATCGTGGCGGTGCCCAGCTCGGTGCGCTTGCCGCGGTCGTCGGTGACCGCGACGCCGAACGAGGTGGCCGGCGCGTTCGGCGGCACGACGAGGCGCAGCGCGAGCGACTGCGCCCCGGCCACCGGCACGGCCTTCGCCGGCTTCAGCGTGGCGGTCGCGGTGCCGTTGAGCGCGACGGCGTAGCGGCCGGGCTCGGGGTACGTGAACGACACGAAGTGCGGTGACGGGCTGAACCAGCCCTCCGTCCACAGGCACGCGGTCTCCTGCGTGGCCCCGGCCTGCTCACAGAGCCGGGCGTTGCCGACGGTCAGTGCCTGGTCGGGAACGATCACCGGAGTGCGGTTGCCGCCGAGCGCGTGACTCAGCACGGTGGCCGGGCCGGCCGACGGGGCGCGGACCCCGGAACCGTCCAGCAGCGGGCGGACCCGGTCGTCACCGCCGACGAACAGACGCGCCGCGGCCGCCAGGTACGTGGCACCGGCCGTCTGCTGCTGCTGCGGAGTGAGCCGTGCCGGGGCGACACCGGGCGTGCACAGCGGGTCGTCCTCGCCGAAGAAGTCGTCGAACGCCGGTCCGACGGCCTGACCGGGCGTCCACTCGGTGTTGAAGTAGTTGTGGTTCGCGCCGACCGCGTAGAGCGCGCTGTGCAGCGCCCGGCCGGAGCCGACGCCGCGGGTGGCGTCGATGTACATCTGACCCTGCAGGTCGGAGACGTCACCGTCGCAGCCGGGCAGGACCGTCGCCGACGGCACGTCCGGCTGCGGGTTGTGGCCGAAGACGGTCGGGCCGATGAGGAACAGGCCGCGGATGTTCCAGCGCACCTTGCCGCGGTAGTCGTCCTGCGCGGCCGGCGGCGGGTTGAGGCTGTCCAGCGCCGCGCGGTTCACACCCTCGCCACCACGCGAGTGGCCCATCAGGAACACCTTCGAAAGATCGGCGCGCGGCGCTGATCGTACGATCGCCGGGGCATTCGATCGTTTGGCCCCCGACCAGTCGGCCCAGAGCTCCAGATGCTTGCGGACCAGCGACGAGCGGGCCTGGGCGCCGCCGTCGTCGTCGGCCCGGTCCTGCGCGTTGATGCCGTTCGCCGAGATCGACACGGTGACGTAACCCTGCGAGGCGAGCAGCTCCTGCGACTGCAGGTAACCGCGGTGACTGGGCACCGCCTCGGACGGGGCCGGGCACGGCCACTCGAGGGTGATCGCGTCCGGGTCGTCACCGGTGAAACAGGTCCAGTGCCGGCCGTGCAGGAACAGCGCGAGCGGCCGCTTGCCGGGCGCGTTCCTCGGCGCCACCACGACGGCCTGCATCTCGACGGGCTGCGGGTAGGTCGACAGTTTGACGCCGGGCAGCGAGTACTCGCCGGTCGTCGTCTTGTAGGGGCCCTTCACCCCCGGGTCGACGTTGTGCGCCGGCCGGGCCGGAACCGTCGCCGGGGTCGTCTTCGCCCTCCGCTGCGCGCTCGGCGGCGCCGCCGCGTCGACGCGCTTGCCGCCGATCCGCACCTGCAGATCCGCCGGACGAGCCGGAAGCCCGTCCTTGAGGACGAAGGTCCGCAGATCGTCGGCGTCGTCGGCCCGGCCGAGCAGCCGGTCACCGGACCAGAACTCCACCGCGGCGTCGCCCGGCGGAATCGGGCGCTCGCTCGTCCAGGTCAGAGCCCGTCCGGAGGCCGACCAACCGGGTGGGAGCGGGTCGGGGGCGGGTTGCGCCGGTGCCGCTCCCGCGGGCACCGCCGATCCGAGCAGAAGTGTGCTTGCCGCCGCCACGGCGACCAAGATTCTTCGCATGTGGACTGTTCTACCGGGCGAATGCAAATATTTAGATCAGTTTGGAAATGGTTTGGGCAGACTCGCGATGTAGCTGCCGGGAGTCAGGCCCGTGGCCTGCCGGAACTCGTTGACCAGATGCGCCTGATCGGCGAAGCCCAGCCGTACCGCAATCTGGGACGCGTCGGCCTCACCCTCGACAGCGAACTGCCGGGCCGCCTCCTGAAGCCGCACCCAGCGCCGCACCCACGCCGGTCCGCAGCCGATCGTCTCGCGCAGGGCCCGCTGCACGGTCCTCGCCGAACGGCCGTGCGGCAACGGGTCACCGCGGTTGATCGCGTCCACCGTCTCGTTCGCCAGGCGCTGCCGCACCTGCCACACCCCTCGCGCGATCTTGCGCATTACGGGTCGCAATGACGGCGGAAGGTCACAAGACCTGGCTGCCTCGCCGCTGTCGTCGTCGATCTTGTGCGGTTGGGGCTGTGTGCGGCGGGACGTCGCAAGATCGGCCGTTACGTGGTGGTGGCGTCCACCAGGCGGAAGCGCTGCGCCAGAATCTCGGTGTCGTCGTCGACAGTGAAGCCGGGGTCGCCGAGCTCGGCGCGGATCTCGGGACTGTGCCAGAACTCCTCGTGGCCCGCCCGCCACTGCGCCACCGACTCGTCGCCCTCGCCCTCGTCGATGACGTGCCGGAGATCCACATCGGCGAGCCGCACCACGCGCACGTCGGTGTACTCGATCGTCGCGACGGGTTGATCACGGGAGTCGACGACCACGCGTCGCGCGCCCACCTCGGGCAAGGGCTCCCCGTCGGCCTCGTATCCGATCATCAGCGCCGACGTGGTCGTCTTGGCGCCGGACAGCACCGCGGCCACCAGCTGGTCGCGCAGTGGCCCGGAGAACGCGAACTCCATCCGAGGGAGATCATCGTCAGTCATCTGGCGACCGTACCGGGCTGCACGTGGCGGACGCCCCGCTGAGGCTGCCTCCGCGAAGGTGCTGCGGGCAAGACGCGCCGATCCGCAGAAGGACCGGGCGATGGAGACGTCGTGATGAAGACGCGGCGGTGAGGGTGCTGTGCGGTCGAGGTGGTGCGGGGAGGGTCAGGAGGGCTGGAGAGGGAGCACGAAGCGGCGGGAGTCCTCGCGGCTGTCGGTGAAGCCGAGGCTCTCGTAGAACTGGTGGGCCGGAAAGCGGTGGTTACTGCTGTTCACCTCGATGAACAGGCAGCCCGCGGCCCGTGCCCGGTTCTCGGCTGCTCCGATCAGCATGCGGCCCGCTCCCCGGCCCCGGACGGCCTCGTCGACGACCAGGGCGGCCAGGCGGCCGAACTTGCCGGTCACCTCCAGCAGCGGGGTCACGTGCAGGGCCGCCATGCCGACCAGTGTGCCCTCGTCGTCGGCGCCCAGGAGGGCGCTCGCCCGGTCGCCCAGCCAATAGTCCAGTCGCTGGCGGACCTCGCGCTCGGTGGACGGGAAGCCCAGCTGTTCGAGCAGGACGGCCAGGCGCGCCGCGTCACCGTGGTGGATGGGCCGGATGTGCATCCCCAGACCGTAGACCGTGACCTTGGGATCGGGGGGTCAGCGAGGCGATTCGCCGGTCACGGTTCGCGGCCACCAGGCGTCCGGGTCGGTGGCCCGGATCTCGGCCAGAACCGTGCGGCCGACGTCGGTGGTGACCGATTCCGCCAGGTAGTCGACCCAGCGTTCCTGCAGGTCGGGACGGTCCGCGAGGCTCTCGCGGACGTGCATGACCGAGTCGAGAGTGTCGGCGTCGCGGGCGATGCGCGCCTCGATGGTGTCCTGGTCCACCCACTCGGCGGCGCGGGCGCGGATCACATCACGGGCCGGTGGGGGCAGCGGGGCGGTCTGGTCGTCGATGACGCGCTGGAACGGTTTCGGCTCGTCCAGATAGCGGCGGGTCAGATGGTGCATGTCCCCGAGCCGGGCCTCGGGAAGGTCGTGCAGCAGGGCGAGGGCCGCCGCGCGGTCGGGGTCGGCGCCGGCCATCGCGGCCAGCGTCATGGCGATGAGCGCGGCACGGAACGAGTGGTCGGCGACGGACTCGCGGTTCGCCATCCTGGCGAGCGGCCAGCCGCTGCGAGTGGTCCGTTTCAGCACGCCTGCCTCGTACAGGAAATCGGAAGTCATCTTTGTCATCCCGTGGTGATCGGGAGCTCGGCGAAGCCGCGCAGCACCAGGCGGTCACGCAGCCGCGGCTCACCGGCGAGGGCCAGGGCGGGCAGCATGGTCAGCAGCATCGGGAAGGCGACCTGCGCCTCGAGCCGGGCCAGCGGCGCGCCGAGACAGTAGTGGGCGCCGCCGCCGAACGAGACCGGCTGGATGTTGGGGCGGTCCGGGTCGAAGCGGTGTGGGTCGGGATAGCGCTCGGGGTCCCGGTTGGCGGAGCCGAGCAGCAGGTTGACGTCGGCGCCGGCCGGCAGATGCAGTCCGCCGTCCAGATCGAGGGGCTCGGCGGCGTAGCGGGCCGCGAACTGGACCGGCGAGTCGTACCGCAGGATCTCCTCGACGAAAGCGGGCGCCAGCTCCGGGTCGGCACGTAGCCGGTCGGCCTGGTCCGGGTGTTCCAGCAGCACCTTGATCCCGGTGCCGAGCAGGTTGGTGGTCGTCTCGAACCCGGCGACCAGCAACAGGACCAGGTTGGACAGCAGCTCGGACCCGGTCAGGCCGGAGCCCTCGGAGGCGAGCGCGCTGGTCAGGTCCTCCCGTGGCTCCCGTCGACGTTCGGCGATCAGGCCGATGAAGTAGTCCTCCAGCTCACGGCCGGCCGCGTCGGCTCGCCGCATCTCCTCCTCGGTGCTGATCGGCTCCAGGACCACGGTGAGGTCGGCGGCCTGCCGACGGAACCACGGCTGGTCGGAGTCCGGCACGCCGAGCAGGGCACAGATGACGGCGATCGGGAGCGGGTACGCGAACGCGCTCACGAAGTCGGCGCGCTCCGGCATCTCCTTGATCAGGTCGGCGGCGCGTTCCGCGATGACGTCACGCAGCGCCGCGACCCGGCGGGCGGTGAAGGTGGCCGCGGCAGCCCGTCGCATCCGGGTGTGGTCGGGCGGATTGCTCAGCAGCATCGACTGGACGATCGAGGCGACGCCCCGGTTCTCCCTCCAGTCCGGCCAGTAACCGTCGTAGACGGCGGCGTCGGCGACCCGCACGGCCGGATGGCGCAGAAGGTGGCTGGTCAGCGCATGGGTGGTGACGAACCAGCGCCCGTCGAGGGCCGCGAACATCGGGGCGTGCGAACGAAGAACCTCATAGGCGGGGTACGGATCACGCCGTCCCTCCGCCGCGAACAGCGACTCCAGAGCGGTTTGAAAATCCATCGGCGTCCCCTTTCACACGACCGGTCCCCATCATTCCCGGCCGGCGTGACGCCGCCAATGGAACCAGGACGGCACAACCGGTTCACCCCGCCCGGGACAAAGGCGGGGTGATCGGTTCGTGATAGGGAGTGAGCGCCGGTTACTCCGCCGACTTCACCGCGATCCGGCCCTCGTCCATGCGCAGCAGGAGCAGACGCGGGTTCACCTCTTCGAGCCATTCGTCGACGGCACGCTTGGCGCCGTCCCACCATCCGTAGTCGTCGAGCAGCAGCACACCACCGGGAACGAGGCGGGGCCAGAGGTGTTCGAGTTCGTGACGGGTCGACTCGTACCAGTCGGTGTCCAGGCGCAGGATGCTGATCTGCGCGGGGATGTCGCCCGGGATCGTGTCCTCGACCTTGCCCTTGTAGTAATGGATCCGCTCCGCGGGGTACGCCGACTCCGCCATCGTGGCCTGCACGTCCTCGAACGACGCGTACGCCCACACTCCGGCCGTCTTGTCGCTGGCCGCGAGCATGTCCGCCGCGGGCTTGCCGTCGTGTCGCTTGTCGTGCTCGGTCGGCTCGCTCATCCCCTCGAACGTGTCGTAGAGGTGCAGCTCACGGCCGGTGTCGCCGTTCTCGATCAGGGTCTTCGCGATAGCCAGCATGCTGCCGCCACGCCAGACGCCGCACTCCACGATGTCGCCGGGGATCTTGTGGCGGACCACGTACCGGACGGCATAGACGAGCGCGTTGAGCTTCTCGGGTGAGGTCATGGTCCACGGCCGGACCGCGCGGATGACGTCGCGCGCGGCCTCGTCGTAGTCGACCGGGAACTTGATCTCCGGCGGCTTCGGCGGTGCGGCCTCGGCGGCGGGCGCCGGCGTCGGCTCGGGCTTCGGCGCGGCCTTGGCCACCGGCCGCTTGACCTTGCGAAACTCGTATCCGGTGAGGTTCCGCATCACTCTATTGACACCCTTGCGCATCGTCACCGTCCGGAAGCTACAGAGTCCCGCAGGACGTGAAAAGATTTCGTAATCAGTTTGCGCAACACGCCAAATACCCCCGGAACTGACATGGCTGCCGTTCCGGACAGCGGCCCGGGACCCAGGCCACGACGATACCGCCAACCGCATGGATGAGGGGGGCACTCGCAACGGCGGGTCTGTCATCCGAACCGAAGGGAAAGAGCGGTCCGAAACGGGAAACGAGGTACGTCCGCCGAATCGCCGACCGGGCAGAATGGGCCGGTGAGTCCGGTGGGGAAACGCGTACTGATCGGTGTCGGGATCGTCGTCGTGGTGGCGGCCCTCGTCGCGGCCACGGCCGCCTGGTGGCGGTGGGACACGCAGCGCCAGCCGCGGGTCGAGGACGTGGCCGCCGACATGAACACGGCGGTCGCGGACGCGGTCGTCGCGGCCGGATCGGAGGCCGCTGCCGCGGTCAGCGCGGTCGTCGCCGCCGCCGAGTGCGATCTCGGACCTCTGCGGACCGGCAACGTCTTCACCGGCAAGGCCGACCTCTACACCGACCCCGGCGCCGAGGACAGCCTGATCACAACGATCGAACAGAATCTTCCGGATCGGTACGCCGTGCGCCGCGGCCCGGCCGTGGCGGGCGTCCGGCCGCTGCATGCCGATCTCGGCGCCGTCAGCCTGTCGGTACGGCGCCTGAGTCCCGGCTGGCTCGCGGTCACCGCCCGCAGCCGGTGCAGCCTGGCGGAAATGACCCCGGCGGCGAGCACGGCGCCCGACGCCGGCACGGTGACCGGGCTGCTGGCCACACTCGGCACCCGTCCCGCGCGCGTCACCGAGCAGCGCCTGCACTGCGCGGCCGGTGACATCGTCACGGTCTCCGCGGTCAGCGAGCCCACCGGCGCCGACGGCCTCCGCGACCGTCTGACCGCCGCCGTCCCGGCCGGGGCCCGGCGCTTCGCGGCCCGCGACTCCAACCGCATCACCTATCGGGACGGGTCCGCATCCGTCGTCATCGCCGCCTCCGACGACGGCGCCGCGATCACCGTGCAGCACACGACGACCTGCTGAGGGCCCGACTTCCGAGGCACGGCGTGCATAACAGAAATTGCGCAACACATCTGTTCACGTTCATTTGAAGAATTCCGCTTGGAAAGTGTTACGCGGGCACCACTGCTAGAGTCGCCTATTTTACCCCTGCCTCTGACCTGGGGATACGCGGCTTCGAATTCGAGAAAACGGCCCGCCTTGAAACGGTGATAGCCGTCTGGCAATATCACCGCACAGATGTGAGCGTTACCAATTCACATCGAACAGGGTCGACCCCGACGCGCCCTGATCATCCCCCGGTACTCCGGCCGGCACGGCGCCGCCGAGCAGTGGCAGCCCGTCCGGGGGCTGAGTCCCCGTACATCCCCCGAGGTTTTCAAGGAGAACGCCCCATGACACCAACCCGGACGCGCAGGCGAACCTGGCGCGCCGCCCTGGCCGCGATGGTCATGCTCGCCGGTGGCGGAGCCGTCGCGATCGTCGCGACCGAGGCCTCCGCCGCGACGATCGACACCAGCGCCTCGTACGTGCTGGTCAACCGCAACAGCGGCAAGGCCCTCGACGTCTACAACCTGGCCACCGGCGACGGCGCCCGGATCACCCAGTGGAGCCGCAACGACCAGGCGCAGCAGCAGTGGCAGTTCGTCGACTCCGGCGGCGGCTACTACCGGCTCAAGTCGCGGCACTCCGGCAAGGTCCTCGACGTCTACAACTTCTCGACCGCCGACGGCGGCTCGATCGTGCAGTACACCGACAACAACTCGACGAATCAGCAGTTCAGCATCCAGGACGTCGACGGCTACATCCAGCTGATCAACCGCAACAGCGGCAAGGCCGTCGAGGTGCAGGGCGCGTCCACCGCCGACAACGCCAACATCGTCCAGTACTCCGACTGGAACGGCAGCAACCAGCAGTGGCAGCTCGTCAAGCTCGGCGGCGGCACCAACCCCTCGCCCTCGCAGCCCGGCGGCTCGTGCACGCTGCCGTCGTCGTACCGCTGGTCGTCGACCGGTGTGCTGGCGCAGCCGAAGTCCGGCTGGGCGTCGCTCAAGGACTTCACCGTCGCGCCGTACAACGGCAAGCAGCTCGTGTACGCGACCACGCACGGCAACACGTCCAGCAGCGGCTGGGGCTCGATGAACTTCTCGCTGTTCACCAACTGGTCCGAGATGGCGTCGGCCAGCCAGAACACGATGAACTCGGGCACGGTGGCGCCGTCGCTGTTCTACTTCGCGCCGAAGAACATCTGGGTACTCACCTACCAGTGGGGTTCCTGGCCGTTCATCTACCGCACCTCCAGCGACCCCACCAACGCCAACGGATGGTCCGCGCCGCAGGCGCTGTTCACCGGCAGCATCACCGGCTCCGGCACCGGCCCGATCGACCAGACGATCATCGGTGACAGCCAGAACATGTACCTGTTCTTCGCCGGCGACAACGGCAAGATCTACCGCGCCAGCATGCCGATCGGGAACTTCCCCGGCAACTTCGGCTCGTCGTACACGACGATCATGAGCGACACCACGAACAACCTGTTCGAGGCGCCGCAGGTCTACAAGGTGCAGGGCCAGAACCAGTACCTGATGATCGTCGAGGCCATCGGCGCGAACGGCCGCTACTTCCGCTCGTTCACCGCTTCGAGCCTGAGCGGCTCGTGGACGCCGAACGCGGCCACCGAGAGCAACCCGTTCGCCGGCAAGGCCAACAGCGGCGCGACCTGGACCAACGACATCAGCCACGGCGAGCTGCTGCGGACCAGCGCCGACCAGACGATGACCGTCGACCCCTGCAACCTGCAGCTGCTCTACCAGGGCCGTTCCCCGAGCTCGGGCGGCGACTACGGGCTGCTGCCGTACCGGCCGGGCCTGCTGACCCGTCAGCGCTGACCCGTACCCGATCCGGGTGCTGCCCCACTGATCCGGGGCAGCACCCGCGGGTCCGACCCGCCGGCACTAAATCGCACTCGACCCACCTGCCGCCCCACAGATCCCGGGGCAGCACCTGACCCACGTGCCGCCCCCACCGACCCCGGGGGCGGCACGTGTGCCACGCCGATCCGCTCGTTCCGGCGTCCGCCAATGATCTCGTCGCCGCCTGGGCCAAGCGTTCGCCTTGGCGATGGGCAGCCTTTGTCTGCCGCCAACGCTGGCGGCAGCTAGGGTCCTGCTCCTCCTGCTCCTCCTGCTTGCTTCGGCGATATGGCGGGGCAGGGTTTCGCGGGGGCTGGGGCTCATGCCGTGAACGAAGAGCGCGTCGGCATCCGGGCCGACGGTCTCGCACCATCGTTCAGGAACGCATCACCGATGATCTCCATCGAGAATGCGCTGGCCGGTCTCTGGAGTGAGATGGTCGGCCACCGCTAGCGGTCCAGAATGTGATTGCGACCCCGATTGCGTGGACTATCGATCGGCGTCCGTTCCATGCAGAGATCCCGGTCAAGGAGCGCCCATGCGTTACCGGCGAACAACGGTTCCCGCCGACCGTTTCTGGGCCCGCCCTCCACAAGGTAAAAGGACGCGGGAATCGACAGCACCGGAATGACCGCGGCTGCCCGCTTGCGGCGCGGCGGGCTCGCGGTTTACATACATCGCAGACTACTGCGATGGTCACCGGAGAGCGCTGGCAGACCGTGCTCGACAGCGGCACGCCACGAGCCGGTCGTGTTGGGCGCGATCCACTCGGGCACGCCGGTGTGTCGCTTCGCGGGTTCACCGGAGATCGACAAAGGCCGGCCGTGCCCAGCGGATCGTGCGGTATCGGTGAGGTCGTGGCCTTCCGCCGGCCCACCAGCGCCGCAACCTCCGGCCGGCCCAGGACCACGGCTTCCCACCGGCCCACCAGCGCTGCAACCTCCCGCCCGCCCAGGACCACGGCCTTCTGCCGGCCCACCAGCGCCGCAACCTCCCGCCCGCCCAAGACCACGACCTCCCGCTGGGTCGATGGAACTGCGGCCTTCTTCTGGATAGGTGGAGTCGTGGCAGTCTGCTGTTTCGAGGATTGCGGCACGAGTAGCGAGGCCGGGTTCTGCAGGAAGGGTTCTTTCAAAGGGTTGACCCGAAGTATCACTGCAGGATCCGGCGGAGGCGACTGCCCTTCCCGCTCCGGCGGAGGCGACTGCCCCTCCCGCTCCGGCGGAGACGACTGCCCCTCCCGCACCGGCAGGGACTGTGGTTGCCCCTCCCGCAACGGCGGATGCTGCGGCGGGGCGGCCGGTGTCCGCGGCGACGAAGCAGTCGACGTCCGCGGCGGCGAAGCGGTTGACGTCCGCGGCTCGGGAGACCTCTGCGGCGCCGAGGGATCGGACCCTGCGGCGGCAGACGATCGTGCTGCGTCAGACGGGGTGTGCCCACCCGGGCGGCCCCGCCGGAGCTTGGCGGCGTGACGACGCTGAAGACCGTAGAAACGGCGGCGCTCATGCTCACGTCGGAATTCGTCGCGCTCGGCAGAATGGTTTCGCGCTTTGGTCCGGTCACGGAACCGCGCGGTTTCCTGCCTGCCGAACAACGACATCTGGCCCATGCTTAAATTGTCCCGTACGCGTACAGCGAAGTGTAAGCACTTGATCTTGCCTATTTAATTTTGTGCCGGACGAAACAGGATTACCCGAACCACTCCGCCGGCCGGCCGAACGGGTTCGTCACTCGGAGGAAGGGGAAACTCATGTCGTACGTCGGCGAGCTGCGCGAACTCGTTGGCCAGCGACCACTGCTGCTCGCCGCGGCCGGTGTCATCGTTGTCGATGAGGTGGGTCGCTGGTTGCTTCAGCGGCGTGTCGACGACGACCTGTGGGGACTGATCGGTGGGGCCTTGGAGCTCGGAGAGTCCTTCGAAGACGCTGCCCGTCGGGAGCTCCTCGAGGAGAGCGGCCTCGTCGCCGAGTCGCTTGAACGACTCGACGTGTATTCGGGTCCCGATTTTCAGCTCACGTATCCCAGGGGAGACCGAGCCTACGTTGTGGGTGTGACGTTCCTGGCGGGTCGTGTAGCCGGCACTGCGGTGGCGGATGGGGAGGAGGGTTCCGAACTGGGGTGGTTCAGCCCGGATCATCTTCCTGTCCTCAGCGGATACAACGGGCTGCTGATCACCCGGGCCCGGGCACTCCTCGCGGACCGCAGAGACCAGTCCGCGCAGAGCGGACCGCGGCGAACGCAGCGAGAGGAGCAGACCGCGAGCACCGGACCGCGCAGAGCGGACCGCGGCGAACGCAGCGAGAGGAGCAGACCGCGAGCACCGGACCGCGCAGAGTGGACCGCAGAGACCACACCGCGTAGATCTGACCGCGCAGAGCGGACCGCGTAGATCTGACCGCGCAGAGCGGACCGCGTAGATCTGACCGCGCAGAGCGGACCGCGTAGATCTGACCGCGCAGAGCGGACCGCGTAGATCTGACCGCGCAGAGCGGACCGCGTAGATCTGACCGCGCAGAGCGGACCGCGAAGAACCCACCGCGAAGAACCCACCGCGCAGAACCCACCGCGACGGCCGGACCGCGGAAGATGAGTCCACTCGGCCGGGTGCCGCCCGAACCCCGACAACCGGGCGCCCGGGCCGAAGAGGGGTATCGGCGGTCGTCGAAGCGCTGATAGAAAGGCAGCGTGGTCAGCACACCTGCCGAGGTCGACCGGCTGCTCAGCGCCGCCGACGAGAGCACCGCGCGGGTAGGTCTCGGCCCGGAGACCCGGGCGGCTGTCGTGCGGGCCGTCGCCGCTGCCCGTGAACTCGGCGATCCTGGCCGTCTGTTGCACGCCCTCGGCCGTGCCGCGCTCAACCTCGCGCTCGAGCGACTCGCCGACGGCGGCGACGTCACCGAGGTCTGGGAGAAGGCCGAAGAGGTTCTCGTGCTCGCCGGCGGTCTGCTCGCCGATCCGGAACTCCAGGCCGATGCCGTCTATCGCACCGCGCAGGCAGGTCAGATCCTGGCCGCCACCGGTGACGCGGAACGCGGACGTGACATCGTCGAGCGGCTGTGGCGGTCGGTCGCGCCCCGGCCCGCCGACGACCTCGACGCCCTCCGCGCCCGGACGGCGGCGCTCACCGCGTTGGTCACCATGCGGCTCGACACGGACCCGGCCGGCCTCGGCCCGCTCGCCGCCGAGATGGTCGACCTGCAGCGCCGGCTCGCCCGCGAGGACGGGATTCCGGCCTCCGTGGTCGACCTGTCGGAGGCCCTCGGCATCTTCGTGCGGGTGGCTCGGACACTGGGGCGACCGGATCTGATGCGGGTGGCGCTGACCGAGCAGTACTCCTTGGCGCAGAATTTCGAGGGCTCGCGAGCGCAGGAGCAGCGGGACCGGATCATGGCGGCTCTGTCGGAACTCCATCAGGCCGCGCCGGACATCCCGATCGTGGTGCCGGGCTCCGGCGCCTGGCGGATGCGCGGCTCCTACCTGGATCTGCTGTTCGAGCCGGGGCCGTCCGGGTCGGCGAGCGGTTCGTTCGCGGCACGGCTGGCGGCCGAGTCCCGGCTGACCGGCCCGGCGTCCGGGGGCCGGCTGCCCGCCGATCCGTCGGTGATCCGCGGCTGCGCTGCCCGGCTCGATCACGGGATCGCCCTGGCCGGTGCGGAACGCCTGGCCGAGGCCGACCAGGTCTTCGCCGAGCTCGCGGACGAACTGAGCCTGCACGACGGGGTGATGCCGGAGCCTGCCCGGGGAGACGTCCGGCGTCTCTGGGCCGCGGCCCTCTATGAGCGGGCGATGCTCCGGCACGGCCTCGGTCATTCCGACGACGCCTGGAACCTCGCCTGGCTGTCGATCGTCGTCTCCGTCCGACGGCACGAGGGCCCGGCGCCGGAAGGCCCGACGCCCGAGAACCCGACGCCCGAGAACCCGACGCCCCAAGAAGCGGCGCCCGAAGAAACGGCGCCCGAGAACCCGACGCCCCAAGAAGCGACGCCCCAAGAAGCGACGCCCCAAGAAGCGACGCCCCAAGAAACGGCGCCCGAAGAAACGGCGCCCAAGAACCCGACCTCTCAAAAACCGGCGCCCGAAAGAACGGCGCCCGAGAACCCGGCGCCCGAAAGAACGGCATTCAGAAGAACGACACCCGGAACCGCGGCGCACCGGGAGGCGCTGGCCGACACGGCCACCCACATGGTCGACGCCGCCACGATAGCGGTCGCCGCCGGCCGTCCCGAGGACCAGATCATGCTGCTGTCCGAGGCGATCAGACGTTGCGCAAACCAGACCGACCCGCGGTTGCGGCGGATCCTCGGCAAGGCCCTTCACAACCTGGCCGCCGCGCTGCGCCAGCACCCGGACGCCGCGACGGCCCTGTCCGAACGAGCGCGCGAGGTCCGCCGGGAACTGGCCGATCCGGCCGACCCGGGCAGCCTCCGGGAGTACGCGAACACGCTGCTGCTCACCGCGGCCCTCGCCGTGGACCGGCAGGACTGGCAGGTGGCCGTCGAGCGCCTCGCCGCCGTCCTCCCGCTCGCGCTCGCCGTGGGGGCGGCCGGGGAGGCGATGGCCGCTCACGCGCGACAGCTCGCGACGGCGGTCGCCGCCCGGGCACCCGAGCTGGTGGACCGGTTCCACCATGAAGGCCACTGGCCCTATCCGACGCGCTGACGACCCTGCCCGACCTCGAGGCGTCACCGCCCTATCCGACCGCGAAGCGTCACCGCCCTCCCCGACCGCGAGGCGTCACCGCCCTCCCCGGCCGCGAAGCGTCACCGCCCTCCCCGGCCGCGAAGCGTCACCGCCCTCCCCGGCCGCGAAGCGTCACCGGACCTACCCGGCCGCGAAGTGTTGACGGCAACCGGCCCTACTCGGCCTCGTAGGTCGTCCGCACCGACTTACCGGACGACCACCGATCGGGCGATCGGCGTCGGCACCGGCCGTTAGCCTGCCCGAATGCGAAAATCTCTTCTCGTTGTCGTCGTTGCGGGCCTCGTCGCCTCGACGGCCGCTTGTGGCGGCGACAAGACCGGCAGCGACAAGACCGGCAGCGACAAGACCGGCAGCGACAAGACCGGCAGCGAGACCGGCAGCAAGACCAGCGCCGCGACGGTCACGCAGCCGAGCGCCGAGCCCGCCGCGGCGCCCGCAGAGGAGAAGGAGCCGCTCACCGCCACGGCGATCCTCGAGAAGCTGCAGGCGGCGAAACTGGGGCTCACCAACGGTTCCACGCAGACCGAGGACGACGACCCGAACAACCTTCTCGGCCGGCCCGACGGCTACGTCTCGCGTGCCTCGGCCGACCTTCCCGGCGGCGACCGGTCGGGCAAGAGGTATTCGGTCGACCGGGGCCTGGTCATCGAGGTGTTCGACAGCGCTGATCTGGCACAACGACGCAGCGACTACATCAAGGGCCTGCAGAGGGAGAGCCCCGTCCTCGGCACCGAATGGCACTACCGCACCGCCGACGGGACCGGGCTCGTCCGGGTCAGCGGCGACGTCAAACCGTCCCTGGCCAAGAAGGTCGGGGCGGCGGTGGCCGGGCCGGACAGCACCACCGACGAGCTGAAACTCGCCGTGAAGGCCTACAGCGACGCCTTTCTCACCGGTGATGCGAAGACCGCGTACAACCTGCTGTCCGAGAGATGCCGGAAGCGGATGTCGTCATCGGAGTTCACCGGCATCGTCGACGCGGCCGAGAGGATGTACGGCAGCGCCTTACCGCTGGAGACGTACTCCGCGAAGGTGTCCGGCGATCTGGCCCGGGTCACCTACACCTATTCGGTGAAGGCGATCAATCAGGAGGCCGAGCCGTGGGCCCGTGAGAACGGAGACTGGCGCCAGGACGACTGCTGACCGCAGGGCCGGGCAGGTCGTAGGCGGCCCGGACGGCCTCGGTGACCCGCTCGACGGTCAGGCCCGGCACCACGTCCTCCAGACTGCCGACGGTGGCCGGGTCGAAGTCGTAGCCCAGTTCGCGGTAGGCGGCAGTGTGCACGTCTCGCAGCTGCGTCGTGCCGCTGACCTGGATCACCGTGCTGAACAGCCAGCCGTCGCGGGTCACCCGCTGGGCCGAGCCGACGATCTTCATGCCGCCGGCGTTGATGCTGTACTCGCCGGGGCAGTACTCCCCCGGCACCGGCCCGATCCGGGCGTCGACGCCGAGACCGATCAGCATCTCGGCGTGCAGACCGGCGAAGCGCTGGAAACGTTCCACCGGGTCGAGGGACTTCTGCTCAGCGCGATGCACATGGTCGACCACGACGCTGCCACGGTGATAGGCGGCCAGGCTGCCACCCTGCGGACGGACGACAGGATCAAAACCCAGATGTCGTACGGCTGAAGCCGCCCGTTCATAGCCGGGTCGGAGCGTGTCCCGCCGGCTGAACGCGGCCGTCGGGGCCGGCGAGTAGACGCGCAGGATGTCCCGTGCGTCGCCGAGCCCCTGCCTCAGCAGCAGCGGTCCGAGCTCCACGTCGGAGCCCGGACCGCCGGCCGCATCGTCCTCGGAGAGAAGGACCGTCGTCACAGCCGGGCGATCGCCGAGGCCGGGTTCTCGATCGCGTCGGCGACGCCGCGCATGAAGCCGGCCGCCACACCGCCGTCACAGACACGGTGATCGAACACGAAGCTCATCTGCGTGATCTTACGGACGCAGAGCTGCCCGTCGACCACCCACGGCCGGTCCATGATGCGGCCGAAGCCCAGGATCGCGACCTGCGGATGGTTGATGATCGCGGCACTGCCGTCGACGCCGAAGCTCCCGTAGTTGTTGAGCGTGAACGTGCCGGCGGCCAGTTCCTGCGGGGTCGCCTTCCCTTCACGGGCGGTGCCGGTGAGCCGCCGGATCTCGTCGCCGAGGCGGGCCGTGGTCATCGACTCGGCGCCGATCACGGCCGGCACCACGAGACCGCGGTCGCCCTGCACGGCGATACCCAGGTTGATCCGCTCGTACTCGACGATCTCCTGACGTTCGGCGTCGAACCGAGCGTTGAGCACCGGATACTCACGGAGCCCGGCGACCACGAAGCGGGCGATGTAGGCGAGCAGGCCGGGGCCGCCCGGGTTGCTCTCCCGCAGCCGCCACAGTTCCGTGGCGTCGACGTCCACCCAGACGGTCGCCTCGGGAATCTCCGCGCGGCTGCGGGACAGCGTGGCCGCCACCGCCTTGCGGAACCCGGACAGCGGAGTACGCCGCTCCCCGGTCACCGCCACCGGCGCCTCCGCCACGACCGGCGCCGCGACGAGCCGCTCGACGTCGGCGCGGACGATCATCCCGCCGCGGCCGGTGCCCTCGACCGTACGCAGATCGATGCCGTTGTTCCGTGCCAGGTTGCGAACCAGCGGGGAGATGACGGTCGGCACCCGGCGAGGACCAGGGCTCGGATGCGCCGGCGCGGTGCTGCGGGACCGCGGCCTGCGGCGACGAGCCGTGGAGGTCGCACCGGAGGTGCCGTAACCGATCAGGACGTTGCCCGAACCGGCCTTCTCCTCCTCCCGGTAGGTCTCGGCCGCCGTGGAGACCCCGGCCTCGACGGGCACGACCGTGATCAGCGGCTCACCGACCGCGAGGGTGGTACCGGCCGCCGCATGCAGGGTCGCGACCCGTCCGGCATACGGCGAGGGCACCTCGACCACCGACTTGGCGGTCTCCACCTCGGCGATGCTCTGGTCGACGGCGACCGTGTCGCCCTCGGCGACCAGCCACTGCACGATCTCCGCCTCGGTGAGCCCTTCGCCCAGATCCGGCAGACGGAAGGTGAGCTCCGGCATCACTGCTCCCACTGCAGGTCGTCGACGGCGTCGAGCACCCGGTCGACGCCGGGCAGCTGGAAGTGCTCCAGCTTCGGCGGCGGGTACGGGATGTCGAAACCGGTCACCCGGCGGATCGGCGCGGCCAGCGAGTTGAAGCAGCGCTCGGTGACGCGGGCGACGATCTCCGACGAGACGCTCGCGAAGCCGGACGCCTCGGCGACGACCACGGCACGGCCGGTGGAGCGGACCGCGGCGCAGACCGTCTCGTCGTCGAACGGCACGATCGAGCGCAGGTCCACCACCTGCAGGCTGCGGCCCTCGCGGGCGGCGGCCTCGGCGGCCTCCAGCGCCACGGGCACGGCCGGGCCGTACGCGATGAGGGTGGCGTCGGTGCCCTCGCGGCGGACCACGGCGGTGCCGATGCCGGGCGCGCGGACCGGCAGCGCGACCTCCTGCTTGCTCCAGTACAGCTTCTTCGGCTCCAGGAACACGACCGGGTCGGGCGAGGCGATCGACTCGCGGAGCAGGGCGTACGCGTCCGCCGGAGTGGCCGGGGCGACGACGTGCAGGCCGGGCGTGTGCGCCCAGTACGCCTCGGAGGAGTCGCAGTGGTGCTCGACGCCGCCGATGCCACCGGCGTACGGCACCCGGATCACCATGGGCAGCGTGACCCGGCCGCGGGTGCGGTTGCGCATCTTCGCGACGTGGCTGGCGATCTGCTCGAACGCCGGGTACGAGAACGCGTCGAACTGCATCTCCACGACCGGGCGCATGCCGTTCATGGCCATGCCCACGGCCATCCCGACGATCCCGGACTCGGCCAGCGGCGTGTCGAAACAGCGGTTGTCGCCGAACTCGGCGGTCAGCCCGTCGGTGATCCGGAAGACGCCGCCGAGCGCGCCGACGTCCTCACCGAACATCACCACCGACGGGTCGTCGGCCATGGCGTCCCGCAGCGCCCGGTTGAGTGCCTGCGCCATCGAGAGAGAACGGACCTCGGTCTTCGGTACGGGTGAGGCGAGCACCGTCATCAGTTGGCTCCTTCCCGGCTCAGCTCGTCGGCGACCAGCGCCGCCTGCTCCCGCAACTGCGGGGTGGGGCTCGCGTAGACGTACGCGAAAAGGTCCTCGGGGTCGGGCTCTATGTCCCGGTTGAGTCCGTCACGCAGATGGGCGGCGACCCGCTCGGCCTCGGCGGTGAAACCGGCCTCGATCTCGTCGGTGAACAGCTCGCGTTCGCGCAGGTGGGCGCGCAGCCGCTGGATCGGGTCACGGTCCTTCCAGGCCTCGACGTCGGCGTCGTCGCGGTAGCGGGTCGCGTCGTCGGCGTTCGTGTGCGCCTGCATCCGGTAGGTGTGCGCCTCGATCAGCTGCGGGCCCTCCCCCGCGCGGGCCCGTTCGACGGCGGCGCCGAGCACCGCGAGCAGGGCGGCCATGTCGTTGCCGTCGACCCGCTCGGCGTTGACGCCGTACCCGATGCCCTTGTGCGCCAGCGACGGCGCCGCCGACTGCCGCGACAGCGGGACGCTGATGGCGTACTCGTTGTTCTGGACGAAGAAGACGACCGGCGCCTGGAACACCGCCGCGAAGTTGAGCGCCTCGTGGAAGTCGCCCTCGCTGGTGCCGCCGTCGCCGCACATCGCCATCACCACGGTCGGCTCACCGCGCAGCCGGGCCGCGTGCGCCACACCGACCGCGTGCGGGAGCTGGGTGGCCAGCGGTGTGGCGTGCGGGGCGACGTGGTGCAGGTACGGGTCGTAGCCGCAGTGCCAGTCCCCCTTGAGCAGGCTCAGCGCCTCGACCGGGTCGACGCCCTTGACCACCGCGGCGACCGTGTCCCGGTACGTCGGGAACAGCCAGTCGCCGGCTTCGAGCACCTGCGCGGCCGCGACCTGGCAGGCTTCCTGACCGTGCGACGACGGGTAGACGGCCAGCCGGCCCTGCCTGACCAGCGCGTACGCCTGGTCGTTGAGCCGGCGGGCGGTGATCAGCGACCCGAGCGAGCGCAGCAGGGTGGCGTCGTCCGGTAGCGCGTGCGAGGGGGAGTCAGCCGCTCGGCCTTGTGGGTCGATGAGGCTGACCGGTTCCGCTGAAGGCAACAGCCGACGGGGGTCAGGTGTCATGGGGGTAATGGTTGTGGCTGGCGTCACGGTGTTCCAGAAGTCGGCCGAATTCGAGAAAACCTGCTCCCTCAGCGGCCCGTAGGATGCCAGATGTCCAGCTGAACGGTCGTTGGGGCGAGGAGGTGAAGACACGTGGCCACGGGACTCGACGACATCGACCGCCGGATCCTCGCCGAGCTGAGCCGCGACGGGCGCATGCCGATCCGCCAGCTCGCCGAGACCCTGCACATCTCACGGGCCAACGCGTACGCCCGCGTGCAGCGTCTCCGCGACACGAACGTGATCAAGGGTTTCCGCGCCGAGGTCGACCATGTCGCCGCCGGGATGGGCACCTCGGCGTACGTCACGGTCAACCTGCGCCAGGCCGAGTGGCGGGTCGTCGGCGAACAGCTGCGGGCACTGCCCGGCGTCGTGCACATCGCGCTCGTCGGCGGCGACTTCGACGTCATCATGCTGGTCCGCGCCAGGGACAACACCGACCTGCGACGCCTGGTCCTGGACGAGATCCAGGGCATGCCGGGGGTGGTCAACACCCGGACCCTGCTGGTGTTCGAGGAGTTCGAACCCGGGTTCAGCGAGCCAGGGGGGCCGAGCACCACAGGTGCTGCGCCTCGGTGACCGTGGGCAGGTGTCCCAGGACCGGGCCGAAGTCGCCGTCCGGAGGGGTCGCCGGGGCAGGCAGGTCCGCGGCGCGGCCCGCGCCGACGCAGAACACCACCTCACGGACCGGGTCGGGCAGCTTCACCGGTCCGTCGCCGTAGTCGTCGCCGTAGGGGCGGCGTCGTTCCAGCGGCAGCGGCACGTCGAACTCCTCGCGCACCGAGCGGCCGGGCTCCAGCTCGGTGATGCCGATCAGCGGCGTCGTCGTCCAGTCGGTCCTGTCCGACTCCTCCTGGTGGAAGGCGCGTTTGGCGACCTGGACCCGGCCCTCCGGCTCGCTGCCGATGACGTACACCGAGGCCGGGTCCTCGACCATCGACCCGGACGGGCTGAACGCCGGCACCCGGTTGAAGACGATCAGCTTGCCGTTCGACCGGTTGGTCAGCTCGTAGGCGATGTGCAACGCCTGGCCGCGTACGTCGATGGCGGTGGTGAAACCGACGTCCGGCGGGTTGCCCTTCGGGCGCGGGTCGGCCGGCTCGGAGGGCTCGCCGGTGCAGGCGGCGCAACCCAGCGTCAGGGCCAGGACGGCACCGGCGAGCAGCCGTCTAGTAGGCGTCACGGTGCGGTGCCCCCATCTCTTCGCGCAGGCCGTTCTCGGTCAATTCGTACGGATGCTCGGGGTGGATCTGATCGGGTGTGTCGGGATCGTCGTCGTGGTCGATCGGCAGACCGGTCGCCTCGCGTTCCCGGTTGTTCGCCCCGGGGTTCTCCGGGCCGTCGTGCACACCCGGCGCCAGACTGTCGTTCATGTAGTCGTAGACGTGCGCGAACTCGTGGTACAGCACCGCCACGGGCGGCCCCTCGACGTACCCGCGGCCCTGGTCGGTGTTGAGGTGGTTGATGTGGGTGTTGTAGGCGATCTCGTTGCCGCCGTCGACCCGGCTGGCCGTGCTGTTGTTGGGGTCGCCGGGGTCGTTGTACTCGCGGATGGTCAGCGAGTCGCCCTCGTGGTGCCACAGCCACCAGCCGCCCTCGGTGTCCTCGTGGCCCTGCTGCAGCGCCTGGAGCATCTGCTGGCCGCGCGGTGACGAGCCGAGCATCTCCAGGTCGGCCTCGACCCGTTCGCGGAACTCGGGTGTTCCCTCGATCTGGATGAACGTCTGCAGCGTCTTGATCTCGACGGTGACGGTCTGCTCGACGTTGCTGCCCCGGTCGTTCTTCTCCGCGTGCACCGTGTCGTCGCCGCGGCCGCCGTCGGTGGTGTCGCTGCCGGCTCCGGCGTAGACGACGTCGTCGCCTCCGCCGGCCCTGATCGCGTCGTCGTCACGCCCGCCGGAGAGGATGTCGTTCCCGGTGCCGCCGTCGATGGTGTCGCCGCCGGTGGCGCCCTCCAGGTAGTCCTGGCCCTCGCCGCCGCTCAGCGCATCGTTGCCGGACAGGCCGTACAGGATGTCGTCGCCGAGGCCGCCGGTGCCGATGTCGTCGCCCGCGCCGGTGTCGGCGTAGTCGCGGCCCGCCCCTGCCGACACGCGGTCGTCGCCGGCGCCCGAGTAGATCCGGTCCTTGCCGTCCAGGCCCAGGATGGTGTCCCGGCCGTCGCCGCCGCGCAGCTCGTCCTCGCCGACGCCGCCGATCAGGGTGACGTGCACGCCGGTGCCCGGCGCCACGGTGATCCGGTCGTTGCCGACGCCGCCGCGCACCACGATCTCGGCGTCCGGCGGGTAGTGGTGCTTCACACCGTTGACCTCGACGACCTGCAGGCCGGTCCGCGGGTCGATGCTCACCGTGACCTGGTCGTCGCCGGTGCCGGTGTTCACGACGACGCGGTTGCCGTCGCGGATCACCGACGTGCCGGCGGCCTCGGCCGGCATGTAGTACGGCGGGCTCGTCCCGGCGGCGACCCCGTTCCACGCTGTCGCGATCCGGGCGAACTCGGTGGTGGCCTGCCGGAACTTCGTTACCGTGGCGTTCAGCGCGCTGTCGAGTCCACTGCGGATCTCGGCGCACTGGCCGATCGAGTCGATCACGGTGGTGCTCTGCTCGTAGGTCTTCGGCGCGAACAGCAGATGCATCGGCGCGTCCCAGGTGAACGGAACCGCGGTCACCCGGCCCCACTCGCCGGTCAGGTGCGACTGTGCCGACCGCAGCGCCCCGGCCGCGTCCTCCAGCGCGTTCGCCGCGACACCGGCCTGCTCCTGCGCGTGGTCGAGGTCGGTGACGAGTTTGCGGCGGTGATCGTCGTACGAGTCGGCGGCCGCGCCCGCCCAGCCGTCGCCGAGCAGGCTCATCGCGGCGGCGTTCACCTCGTCGGCGGTGGCGCCGAGGGAGCGGGCGACCGCGCGCCAGGACTCCGCGGCGGCCGAGATCTGATCCGGCCGCGCGTGCAGATCCCACACGTCGGGGGTGCTGACCGCGGGCGGCGGTGGTTCCGGCGTCGTCATCGTCGCCTCCCCTAGATCGGAAGATTCGGATGGGTACGGCGAAGGTCGGCCGCGGCGTCGTCGTCGGCCTTCTTGTAGGCGAACGCGATGCGGTAGAGCCGGTCCATGTCGCCCTCGAGCACCGCGACCAGCCGTTCGACCGCCACTCCGCCGCCGTCCACGGTGTCCTGCGCGGCGGCCAGCACGGTGCCGGCGCCGACGCTGTCACCGACCGCGGACTGCGGGACCGCGAACGGTCCCTGGGCCTGCCGCCAGGCGTCGGAGAGCGACTGCGACGCGCGCAGCATCCTGTCGGCCACCCGGGTCACGGCGGCCGGATCGACGCGAACCTCGTCTTCCGCCACGCGGCGATGCTATCGGCACGGGTCGACGGGCACCGCCCCCGTCACCCTTGACGGCACACAGCACCATCGATGTCTTGGACACCGAGCAGCTTCGCGAACTGGCCCGCCGGGTCGTCGTCCGGGCGGCGAACCGTGCTGGGGGTACGCGGGCGGCGTACGACTCGTGGCGGTTGATCCGTGCCGGTGACCGTGGCGGGCAGATCGCGGTGGACGGCGTGTGGCAGGCCTGGCTGTATGATCCCGACCCTCGCTGGTGGACGGCCCTGTCCCGATGGCGGCTCCCGGCCGATCCGCGTTCGCGAGTGGACAGCGGCCTCCGGAGCGCCGAGCAGGTGCACGCGCTGAGCCTGGCCGCGCTGGACGACCCCGCGACGGGCACGTCAGCCGACGGGCTGGTGCAGGCCGTGACCATGACAGGGCATCCGATCGCGGAGATCGCCCAGCGGCGGATCCTGGCGCTGGACGGCCGGTCCACGATCGACGACGTCTGTCTCGCCGCGATCGGCCGCCCGGACGTCGTGGGCCTCCTTGAACGGTACGGCCTCCAGCCCGTCAGCGAGCCGGCCGCGGCCGCGTACTTCCTGCTCACCGGGCAGCAGTTCCGCTACTGGGAGCACGATCCCGACCAGACGCTGCTGGCCCGCGCCTACCGTGAGCTGCCGGCTCTGCGGCCGCGGTTGCGCGGTGCGATCCCGGACTTCGGCGACGTCGACGCGGCCCGGGTGGTGGTCACCGCGCTGGACGGTGTCACCAAGGAACCGGCCGAGGTCGCGTACGTCGCCGGCCGGATGGCCGACGGCCACGACTGGGATGGACTGTGGCGGTTCGCTCGCGGCCTGCCGCCCGCGGAGGCGTCCCGGGCGCTGCGGGAGGCCGACCCCGGCTGGCGGCCGTCCGATCTCGACGAGGCCGAGCTGTACCTGCTGCTGCGGAGCACCGACACGGCCGGTCTGCTGAACCGTGTCACGGCGCTCGGCACACCACGCAGGTTCGAGGTGGACGGGCGGGTCCTGCACGGCGCGTTCAGTGCCGACGCCACGCTGACGGCGATGACCGTCCGGCGCGGCAGCCGCGTCGTCGTCCAGGTCCTCGATCTGGAGCAGGGCAGATCGGCCCAGGCGTACGACCTGGGCGCCGACGACCACGGCCCGGTCTCGTTCGCGGGGCGCCGGCTGATCGCCTGCCAGCCGTGGCCGGGCGACACGTCGTCGAACTCCACCGTCTGGTGGTTCGGCGACCGCAAGCGCATCGGCCGGGCGCTGCCGGGCAGGGCGCTCGACCTGCGGCCGGTGTCCGCCGACGGGGCGGCGCAGATCGCGCTGGTGCAGCGGTCGCCGCGGCACCAGCCGGAACTGATGACGGTACGACGCCACGGGCCACCGGCGACACGGCAGCCGCGGATGTCCGGCCTGAACTGGCCGCCGCCCGGCATCACCTCGCCGAGTTCCCTGCTGGCCACCGATCCGGCGTCCGGGCGGATCGCGGTCGCCGACAAACAGATCCTCATCGCCGACGTGGTCCGCGGCAACCGGCTCCGCGGCCTGGTCCTCCACAGCCGGGCGTTCAGTGACGGGGCGTACCTCTCCCTCTGCTTCGACGGGCCGGAACACCTGATCGCCGCCGACGGCTTCGAGGTCACACGTTTCCAGATCGCCGGGTGGTATGTGCTGCCGGTCGCCCGCACGGACGCCGCCCGTGGCCTGGTCGTCCGCGTGCCGTACCGCAACGCCGTGGCTGTGGCCGATCCGGGTCAGGGGATCGTCTACCTCGACGCCGAGACCCTCGAACGGCAGGACGAGTCCACCGGCGGGCTCACCGGCCTGCGTGGCCATCCGAAGTTGTGGGCGGCGCCGGACGGATCCCACGCGGCCTGTCTCGACTACTCGGCGGTCCATGTCGTCCTGGCCGCCGAAGCGCCGCTCGCCGACCTGAGCAGGCGCGCCCTGGACCAGGCCACAGGGGCCGACGAGGTGACACTGGCGACGGCCCGGAACCATCCGGCCATCCGTGAGCGGGCCGGGGTGCTCCTGGACATCCTCGAGGCGAACCAGCACCTCCGCCGGGCAGCAGGCGGGCCGGGCGCCCGGTGTGAACCGGGCGCCTGACCGGCGCGCACGACGACCCGTGGTCGAAACGGGGACGGGGCGGAAGGTCGGTGAGCCGCCCGCTCTGCCGGGCCGGAGCCTCCTCCGGCTCTCTGAGCTACCGCCGTGCCGTCGCAGCCTGCCCCACCGCCGGGACTTGCCGCAACCGAATTAACACGCCTGCCCGGAGAAGACACCCGCACGCCGCAGAGTCCGGGCCAGCAGCGGCGAGGAGACCGTCACACCGTGCACCAGCTCCGGGGCGGGGGCCGGGAGCTCGGTCAGGTCCTGCCGGTACGGCTGGGTCCACCCGGCGGCCTCCGGGTCCACCGCGTGGCGGCGGCACGTCTCGCGGACCAGTTCGGCGGGGCACTCGTCGTCACCGAGCACGACGTCCCACGGCCGCGGCAGATCCGCCCACACACGGACGTCGACGTGCTGGCTCCCGCCGTCCAGCAGGTGCCACGCCGCCACGTCGGAGGCGACCAGCGCCGGGACCTTCCCCGGGCAGCTCGCCTCCACCACGTCGTCGTAGCCGAGACCCCGGGTCAGGTTCAGCCACCCGGTACGGGCCTGGTTGAACGCCCGCGACGCACTGTTCCACGACGACGAGTCGTCACCGACCCGCGTGATCATCACCGTCGGGTCGCGGTGGTGATCGAAGGACTCGCGCAGCGCCCGCGCCGACGCGGCCAGCTGCTCGTAGTAGCGGCCCATCAGCTCACCGGCCTGCGTGTCGTCGAGCATGTCCAGGATCCGCCAGCGGGTCAGCACCGAGCCCAGCACCACCGGCCGGCAGGTCGGGGCCGCCAGCGCCCCCGCCAGCAGCTCCTCACCCAGGCTGTCCATCGGCCGGGTCTGGCTGCCGGAGGTGAAACGGGTCCGCAGGTTGAGCCGGGCCACGTAGTAGGCGGTGAACGCCGCCGTCGCGGGGCACGCGACGAAGTCCTCCTCGGTGACCAGGTACGCCAGCCGCGACTTGCCGAACGCCACGGACGCCTCCCGGTCGCGTTCGGCCGCCAGGACCTCGGTGCGCTGCTGCAGGTGCAGCACCGCACGGACCGCCCGGCGGTAGGCCCGCACCGGCACACCCGGCAGCCGTTCCCGGCGGGTGGCCGCGTCCATCCGGTCACGGGCGTCGGCGTGTCCCCCGTGATCGCCGCGCGGGCCGCGTGCTTTCGGCACACGGTGACGGGTCCCGCCCCAGTAGGTCACCGCGACCGGCCGGCGCGCGACCGTGGGACGGGCCGGCCACGGCTGCTCGTCCGGCAGGCCGAGCAGCGGCAGCGCCACGCTCAGCCAGGCCCGCAGCGACGCGGGGTCGGCGGGGTCGGCCTGTTCCGGAGCGGGCAGGCCCGCGGTGCCCGCCACCGTGTTCACGGCGGCCTCGGCTGCCGCGTAGGCGCGGGTCAGGCCGGGGTGACGCCGCCACGTTCCCGGCATCGACGTCCGGTCCGGCCCGTATACGGCCCGGGTCGCCAGCTCGTGGCGCATGATCGCGTAGATGTCGCGGGTGGCCGCGGCACTCAGCCAGCGCTCCGCACCCAGTTCGACCAGGTCGATCACGACGTCCTGCGGTGGCCGTCGCTCCCGCAGCCCTCGGTACAGCCGGTGCAGGATCTCGTCCTGCGACCGTTTCACCGGCATCATTCATGCGCCTCCCCTGCCGGCCGGCGGCCAGCCGCACAGTATCGAGCCTCGTCGTCGAGACGTACAACGGAATTAGCCGTGATGTTCGCTGGCAGTGAACGCCGGAAGAGACGGAACACCGCCACAGTTGAGCGTGGAGTACTCAACTTCCCGGAGGTACCCGTGGCCAGCAAGCAACTCCCCGTGCTGTTCCTTGACGACATCGTCCTGCTTCCGGGCATGGTCGTCCCCGTCGAACTCGACGAGGCCGCCCAGGCCGCCGTGGACGCGGCCCGCACCTCGGCCGGCTCCGAGCTGCTGATCGCACCGCGACTCGACAACCGGTACGCCGCGTACGGCGTGGTGGCCAGCGTCGAGCGGGTCGGCAAGTTCCGCGGCGGATCCGCCGCGGCCGTGCTGCGGACCCGGTCCCGGGCCAAAATCGGCAGCGGCGTGACCGGACCCGGCGCGGCGCTGTGGGTCGAGGCCGAACCCGAGCCCGCCGGACCGGCGAGCGAGCACGCCCGTGAGCTCGCCGCCGAATACAAGCAGCTGGTCGTGTCGGTGCTGCAACGTCGCGAGGCGTGGCAGGTCATCGACTCGGTCAGCGCCATCGACGACCCCAGTGACCTGGCCGACACCGCCGGCTGGGCGTCGTACCTGTCCAACGACCGCAAGCGCGAACTGCTGGAGACGCCCGACGTCGAGGCCCGGCTGCGGCTGCTGATCGAGTGGACCCGCGACTTCCTTGCCGAGTCCGAGGTCAGCGACACCATCGAGAAGGACGTCCGCGAGAGCGTCGAGAAGCGCAACCGCGAGTACCTGCTGCGCGAGCAGCTCAAGGCGATCCGCAAGGAGCTCGGCGAGGGCGAGGCCGACGGCACCGACGACTACCGTGCCCGTGTCGAGGCCGCCGACCTGCCCGAGGCGGTGCGTGAGTCGGCGCTGCGCGAGGTCGGCAAGCTCGAACGCGCCGGCGACCAGAACCCGGAGGCCGGCTGGATCCGCACCTGGCTCGACACCGTCCTCGACCTGCCGTGGAACGAACGCACCACCGACAACACCGACCTGGAGGCGGCCCGCGCTGTCCTCGACGCCGACCACCACGGTCTCGACGAGGTGAAGGAACGCATCGTCGAGTATCTGGGCGTGCGTGCCCGCCGCGAGTCCCGCGGGTTGGAGACCGTCGGCGGCCGTGGATCGGGCGCCGTGATCCTGCTGGCCGGCCCGCCCGGAGTCGGCAAGACCTCGCTGGGCGAGTCGGTCGCCCGTACCCTCGGCCGGAAGTTCGTCCGGGTCGCCCTGGGCGGCGTGCGTGACGAGGCGGAGATCAGAGGCCACCGGCGGACGTACGTCGGCGCGCTGCCCGGCCGGATCGTGCGGGCCATCCGCGAGTCCGGGTCGATGAACCCCGTCGTGCTGCTCGACGAGGTGGACAAGGTCGGCAGCGACTACCGCGGCGACCCGGCGGCGGCGCTGCTCGAGGTGCTCGACCCGGCGCAGAACCACACGTTCCGCGACCACTACCTGGACCTCGACCTGGACCTGTCGGACGTGCTGTTCATCGCCACGGCGAACGTGCTGGAGACGATCCCGCAGGCGCTGTTCGACCGGATGGAGCTCATCGCGATCGACGGCTACACCGAGACGGACAAGGTGGCCATCGCCCGCGACTTCCTCATCCCCCGGCAGCTGGAACGGGCCGCCCTCTCCCCGGACGAGGTGACGGTCACCGAGGACGCTCTGCGCGAGATCGCCGCCAACTACACCCGGGAGGCCGGCGTACGCTCATTCGAGCGCCTGCTGGCCAAGGCGTTCCGCAAGGTGTCGCTGAAGAGTCTGCCGGCCACCGTGGACGCGGGCGATCTGAGGGACCTGATCGGGCGGCCACGGTTCGAGCCGGAGTCCGCCGAGCGCACCGCGGTTCCGGGTGTGTCGACCGGCCTGGCCGTCACCGGGATGGGCGGTGACGTGCTATACATCGAGGCGTCGCTGCTGCCCGGCAGTTCCGGCGGCCTGTCGGTGACCGGCCAGCTCGGCGACGTCATGAAGGAGTCGGCGCAGATCGCCCTCTCCTACGTGCGGGCGCACGCGGGTGAGCTCGGCATCTCGCCCGAACAGCTCGACCACCCGATCCACCTGCACGTACCGGCCGGGGCGGTGCCGAAGGACGGTCCGTCGGCCGGAGTGACGATGACGACGGCGCTGGTGTCGCTGCTGGTCGGCCGCAGCGTGCGGGCCGAGGTCGGCATGACCGGTGAGGTGTCGCTGACCGGCCGGGTGCTGCCGATCGGCGGCGTGAAGCAGAAGCTGCTCGCCGCCCAGCGCGCCGGCCTCACCGAGGTCTTCCTGCCCAAGCGCAACGAGCCCGACCTCGACGAGGTCCCGGCCGACGTGCTGGAGGCGCTGACCGTACACATCGTCTCCGACGTCCGGGAGATCCTGGAGACCGCCCTGGAACCGGTGGCCTCCGACTCGGTCGCGGCGGTCTAGGCGGGCGGCCGGGTTGCGGCGCTTCCTGAGGGCCTACGAGCATTCCCTCGTACGCCCCGCCAGCACCGCAGCCCGGCGCCCCGTCCTGCCATCCCCCGGCACCGCACGCCCGGCCGGGCAACCGACCCGTCCCGCCCCCGGCACCGCACGCCCGGCCGGACAACCGAACCCTCCTGCCTCCCGGGCACCGCACGCCCGGCCGGACAACCGAACCCTCCTGCCTCCCGGGCACCGCACGCCCGGCCGAGCAACCGGATCGCGTTGTCGAGGCCGGTCTCCACAGGTCAGGGTCTTCCGGCAATTCGCCGGCCACCGGTCGCGGACGGTCGTGCCAGGCCCGACAGCGGCGCTCTCAGACCCGCCCGCTTCGCCACCCACCCGCTGCCCGCGGCTCCACGCAATCCCGTGCCGCCCAACGACCGCGACAGACGGTTCCGCGCACCTCCGCCACCCGCCCGCCCGCAAGCGCGGGACACACGCACGGGCTTCGCGGGTGCTCCCGACGCCGCCGGCAACGACAGTCCGGTCACACAGCGAAGCCGTGGACGCCCACCGTCGCCGCCGCGCCGGCAAGGTCGCGCACAGCAGTTACGTGCGACCGCGCCTCCGCAGCACCGGCCCCACCACTCCACGACAACGCTCTCCCAGGCACCGCATCAGGCGGCGCTCTTCAACCCAGCCGGGATCCCACTGCCACCCTTTGGCAGCTGGAATCCACTGCTGAGACACGACCGGCGCGCTCGAACCCGCCCGTCAGCCGCATCCGTCTGAGCCGTCGGCGGCGCTCGGTCGGCTGATGGCCTGGCGTCACGGTCGTGGGCTCCGGAGTCGTGGGGGTCGGTTACCGCCGCGACCCGGTGCTGGACGATCAACTACGGCCGTTTTCAGAGCCGGGCTCCGGGATATCGCTGCCTCCGGCCCGGTAAAGGGTTCACCGCCCACGGCTGGGCGATCAAGCGGCCTGGGGAAGGGTTCGCCGGGCACGGCTGGACGATCAACAGCCCGGGAAAGGTTCACCGCCCACGGCTGGACGATCAAGCGGCCTGGGGAAGGGTTCACCGGCCACGGCTGGACGATCAACAGCCCGGGAAAGGTTCACCGGCCACGGCTGGACGATCAAGCAGCCCGGGAAAGGTTCACCGGGCACGGCTGGACGATCAAGCAGCCCGGGAAAGGTTCACCGGCCACGGCTGGACGATCAAGCAGCCCGGCACAGACCCCGACTTCGAGAGCTCTAGCGGCGCGGTGTCGGGCGGCGACGAGGGGCGGCGGCGGTCCGGCGGGGCGGGGTGGCTGTCCGGCGGCGCGGGGCGGCGGGCCCGGTAGGGGTGCGGCCTCGGCGGGCCGGGGGCGCTGAACGGCGGGTGGTTCCGCCGGTGGTGAGGCCGGCCACGACGATGACGGCGAACGCGCCCAGGGCCAGGCCGCGCGGCAGGGCCAGACGGAGGCCGGACACGCGGTCGGGGGTCTCCGGGGCCACCCAACCGGCCGGGTCGGCCAGCACCGTGATCGTCGCCCCGGTGGCGAACTCGTCGGTGTCGCGGCAGATCCGGCCGGTGACGGGGGTGCCGTCCGGGTGGGTCAGGCGGTAACAGGATTCGCTGACCTGCTCGTCGCCGCGGACACGGTGGGCACGTTCGACGCTGTCGACGCGGACGGTCTCGGGCTCGCCCCACAGGTCGAGGGCGACGAGCCGGGCCGCGAAGAAGCCCGCCACGCCGAACACGGCCACCGCCAGCGGAAGCGCTACGGCTACCACGGCGCTCCACCGTGATCGTCCGGCCGCCGGGCGGGCCTGGGACGGGCGCACCAGGCTGTAGATCAGCAGCGCCACCGCCACGAGCAACGCCACGAGCCAGACGGACCAGGCGCGGACGGAGGCGACGGCGGCGAAGATCCCGGGCGTCAGGAACAGTGCGGTGTACGCCAGCCGGCGGCCGAGATCGTTTTTCACCCCCTGATTCTGGCCGCGGCGCGCCACCCGAACGCGATCGGCCCGGTCATCCTCGCGAGGATGACCGGGCCGTGGTGCGCGGAAGGGTCAGCGCCAGGTGTCGTTCAGCGTGGCCTGGCCGCTGGCCGGGACCGTGGCGGTGCGGTTCGCGCCGGACTCCCAGGTGACGCTGCCGTCGGTGTTCTTGCGGATGTACTTGTACTCGAACGCGGTGCCCGCGGGCAGCGAGACCGTGCCCTTCCACACCGGGTAGCTCGCGGCCGACAGCGCGACCGCGCCGGCCGGGGCCCAGTTGCCGAGCGCCGCCTGGTTGCCGACGACGAAGATGTTCTGTCCGAGCGTGGTCGTCGCGGTGACGTTGAAGCCGGCACCGGCCGTGGCCGGGTTGGACGGTGCCGGGGAGGTCGGCGTGGTCGGGTTGCTGCCGCTGGCGCCGACGTAGAGGGCGACCGCCTCACCGGCCGGGATGGTGGCGGTGAACTGGCCCGCGGAGTTGACCGCGTAGGTCGTACCGGAGCATCCGCCGTTCGCCGTGGGGTCGCCGTGCTGGACGTCGCAGTAGGTGCCGGCCGGCAGCGAGGTCTGGAAGGTGCGGGTCAGGCTGCTGCCCTCGTGGTTGATCGCGACGTAGCCCTTGTTGCCACGGCTGAAGGCGATCTGGTCGGCGCCGTTGGACCACCAGTTGGTCACCGCGGTGCCGCGGGTGGCGTTGCGGAAGCCGACCATGTTGCCGATCTGGCGCCACGCGTGCTGGCACTTCCAGCCGTCGGCGTAGCAGGCGTTGACGGCGCCGTTGTTCGGCGGCCCGGCGTCGTGGTTGCTGAACTCGTAGCCGGAGTTGACGTCGGGGGCGCCGTACGGCCAGGCCAGCGTGAAGACCTGAGCGAGCGTGTAGGCGGAGCCGTTCTTGTAGCTGAGGGTGTCGCCGCCGCGCTCGGTGTCGTGGTTGTCGACGAACGTGGCGGCCTGGTTGCTGGGCAGGTAGCCCCAGGAGGCGCCGAAGTTCGACAGGTAGGCGAGGTTCTCGTTGAGGAAGACGCGCTTGAGATCGCGGGCGAACCGGAACTCCTGCACGTCGCCGGTGCCGGTGTACTCGGTCGGCTGGACGGCCTCACCGGCGCCGAAGATCACTTCCTGCTTCCAGTAGGCGCCGGTGTTGCTCAGCTTCGACTTGATGCCGGCCAGGTCGGCTGCGGACATGTGCTTGGCCGCGTCGATCCGGAAGCCGTCGACGCCGAGCGACGACAGGTCGTTCATGTAGCCGGCGATCTTGCCGCGGACGTAGTCGCTGCCGGTGTTCAGGTCGGACAGGTTGACCAGTTCACAATCCTGGACGTTGCTGCGGTTGGCGTAGTTGTTGATCGCCGTACGGCAGGAGTGGAAGTCGGGGTCGGAGTAGACGCCCGGGTAGTTGTACTTCGAGTACTGGGTGCCGCCCGTGCCGGTGCCGGAGCCCGCCGACATGTGGTTGATGACCGTGTCGACGACGACCTTGACGCCGGCCGCGTGACAGGCGTTGACCATGCTGGTGAACTGGGCGCGGTTGCCGAGACGGCCGGAGATCTGGTACGAAACCGGCTGGTAGGAGGTCCACCACTGGCTGCCCTGGATGTGCTCCTGCGGCGGCGAGACCTGCACGTATCCGTAGCCGAGCCGGCCGAGGGTGTTGGTGCACTCGCGGGCGATCGAGTTGAACGACCACTCGAACATGACCGCGGTGACGTCCTTCTCGCCGGGCGGTGCGGCGAACGCGTCGGGGCCGGTGACTACCTGGGCGACGCCGAATCCGCCGACGCCGAGGGCGAGGGTGGTGGCGGCGAGGATGCGGGTCAGGCGTCGGCGCCTGCGGGGACTGTCCACATCTACCTCCGGGGAAAGGGGGAACGGGTCTGCAAGCCTTGCTGCAACAGCCTTGAAACTTTCTGAAAATCTTTGCGGCAAAGATAGATACCAGCCAGTGCGGCCGTCAAGACATCTGCCGGAAACAGAAAAACGCCGCCCCGCAGCGGGGCGGCGTTCCTCCTGAGGACTAGCTCAGGCCGTTCTCCGACAGGAAGGCCTTCGCGACAACCGCGATGTCCTTCTTGTCCACCTGCACCTGGGCCAGGTAGCTGGTCAGGTTCTCGGTGGTGAGCTTGCCCGAGACGGCGTTCAGGGCACCGGTCACGTTCGCGTTGTTCGCCTCGGTGCGGATCAGCGGGATGACGTTCTGCGAGGTGAACAGGTTCTTCGGGTCCTCGAGGGTGACGAACTTGTTGGTGACGATCGAGGAGTCGGTGGAGAACAGGTTCGCGACCTGGATGTCACCGTCCTTGAGGGCGCTGACGGTCAGCGGGCCACCCGGGTCGAGCGGCTTGTACTCCTTGAACTCGACGCCGTACACCTCCTTCAGGCCCTTGAGACCCTGCTGGCGCTCGGTGAACTCGGGGCCGCCGCCGGCGATCAGCGTCGGCGCCACGGCCTTGAGGTCCTCGATGGTCTTCAGGTTGTTCTTGGTGGCGGTCTCCGCGCTGACCGTCAGGGTGTCCTTGTCCTCGGCCGCCGACTGCTCCAGCACCTCGGTACCGGCCGGCAGCACCTTCTTGAGCTCGGCGAGAACAGCGTCGGGGCTGCTCACACCGGCCGGGACGCCGTTCGGGGACAGCGCGGCCAGCAGGGCGCCGTTGTACTCGGGCAGCAGCGAGATCGAGCCGTCCTGCAGGGCCTTGAGGTAGACCTCACGGGCGCCGATGTTGAACTTGCGGGTGACCGTGACGCCCTTGGTCTCCAGAGCCTGCGAGTAGATCTCGGCGAGCAGCTGGCTCTCCGGGAAGTTGGCCGAACCGACGGTGACCGAGCCACCTGCCGCGCCCGAGGCGGCCGGTTCGTCGGCCAATGGATCACTGTTGGCGCCACACGCGGTGAGCGTGAGGGCCATGGCAACAGCAGCGACGATGCGCTTCATTTACGAGCCTTTCAATCCGGGTGAGACGACCAGGCGCTGGATCAGCGCCAGGAACAGATCCACGAGTACGGCCAGTGCGGCGACGACGATGGCGCCGGCCAGTACCCGGGAGTAGTCGTTGACGGCCAGACCGTCGATGAGGAGCCGGCCGAGTCCGCCGAGCCCGACCGCGGCCGCCACGGTGGCGGTCGCGACGACCTGCAGCGCGCCGTTGCGGAATCCGCCGAACATGACCGGCAGGGCCATCGGCAGTTCGACCCGGGTGAGCACCTGCCACGGGCGCATTCCCATGCCCCGGGCGGCGTCGACGACGCGCTGGTCGACGTTGCGCATCCCGGCGTACGCGGAGGTGAGGATCGGCGGGATGACCAGTACGGTCAGCGCGATCAGCACCGGCAGCAGGCCGAGTCCGAGCAGCGTGACCATGAGCATGAGCAGGCCCAGCGTCGGCAGCGAACGGCCGGCGTTGCCCGCGTTGATGGCGATGAACGAGCCCTTGCCGGTGTGCCCGATGTACAGGCCGACGGGCAGGGCGATCAGCGCGCCGAACAGCAGCGCCAGGCACGTGTAACCGAGGTGCGACAGGATCAGGTTCGGGATGCTGCCGGTGGCGCTGAGGTCCCAGTGGGCCGGGTCGGTCAGGTAGGAGAAGTTCATGCGGCACGCGTCCACGGGGTGATCGCCCGCTGCACGAGCACGATGATCAGATCGGCGATCCCGGCCAGCAGCACCGACAGGACGACCCCGACCAGGATCGGCTCGAGGTAGAACAACTGGAAGCCGCGGGTGAACAGCTGCCCGAGGCCGCCGATGCCGATCAGCGAACCAACGCTGACGAGGCTGATGTTGGAGACCGTGGCGACCCGCAGACCGGCCAGGATGACCGGCAGCGCGATCGGCAGCTCGACGTCGATCAGCCGCCGCGTGCGGCGGTAACCCATGGCGGTCGCCGCCTGCGCCACCACCGGGTCGACCGAGCGCAGGCCGTCGGCGACAGTCCGCGCCAGCAGGGCCACGGTGTAGATGGTCAGGGCCACCACGACGTTGATCGGCGACAGCACCTTGGTCCCGAGGATCACCGGCAGGAACACGAACAACGCCAGCGACGGGATCGAGTAGAGCACGCCGAACGTGTTGACCAGCGGGTGGTACAGCCAGGTGAACCGGACCGCGAGATAACCCAGCGGCAGCGAGATCACGAAGCCGAACAGGATCGGCAGCAGCGCCAGGTAGAGGTGCTCCTGCAGGGCCTGCCAGACGATCTCGGAGTTGTTCCTCAGGTATTCGATCATCGGCGTCGGCTCGCCAGGTAGTCGGCGAGTTCGTGGTGGCTGACCTGCCCGTCGGCGGCGCCGTCCGGCCCGACCCGCACGGCGATCCCGCCCGGGGAGCTGATCACCAGGTCGGTGACCACGCGCAGCGAGTCGCCCTTGGTGAACACGCCGGGCAGGCCGAGCGGCCGGCCCGCCTCGTCCAGCTCGATGCCGTCGACCGGGCGCACCGGCAGCTCGGCGGCGCTGTCGAAGGACAGGCTGCGCAGGCCACGGTCACGTCCCACGAACGACGCCACGAAGTCGTCGGCCGGGTTCGCCAGCAGCTCCCGCGGCGTCGCGAACTGGGCCAGCCTTCCTCCGGTGCGCAGCACCGCCACATGGTCGCCGAGCTTGATCGCCTCGTCGATGTCGTGCGTCACCATCGCGATGGTCTTGCCCAGATCCTGCTGCAGCCGGAGGAACTCGGTGTGCAGCTGGGCCCGGACGACCGGGTCGACGGCGCTGAACGGCTCGTCCATCAGCATGATCGGCGGATCGGCGGCGAGCGCCCGGGCCACGCCCACACGTTGCTGCTGGCCACCGCTGAGCTGGGCCGGGTAACGCTTGGCGAAGTCGGCCGACAGGCCCACCCGCTCGAGCAGCTCGTACGCGGCGTTGCGGGCCTCGCGGCGGGTTTTGCCGAGCAGCACCGGGACGGTGGCGACGTTGTCCAGGACGGTCCGGTGCGGGAACAGTCCGGCGTGCTGGATCACGTAGCCGATGCTGCGGCGCAACAGCGCCTCGTCCTGCTCCGCGACGTCCTTCCCGTCGATCAGGATCCGCCCCGAGGTCGGAGCGATCATCCGGTTGATCATCCGGAGCGACGTGGTCTTGCCGCAGCCGGAGGGCCCGACCAGTACGGTCAATTTGCCGGTGGGCAGCTCAAGGCTGAGGTGGTCCACCGCTGTGGCGCCGCCGCGGTAGACCTTCACGACGTCCTCGAATGTGATCATGGCGCTCCAGGAGTTGATCTTCCTACTACCACTATTCATACTCGCGAAGTAGTAAATGGCGTGTCAACGGCGGGACACGGTTGGGAGACGATGTGCAGGTCAGGCTCGACGGTCACACGTTGACCATTCCAGATCTCGTGACGATCGCATCCGGAGCCACCGGAATCACCGTCGACCCCGCCGCGCTGGCCCTCGTCGAGAAGTCCCACGACGGCCTGCGCGAGGCTCGTGCCCGCGGTTCGGTGTACGGCGCGAACACCGGTGTCGGCGCCAACCGGCACGAGTCGGCCGGTGACCCCGACGGCCACGCCCTGCGCCTGCTGCGCAGCCACTGCGCCGCGGTCGGACCGGTGGAGGACGACGGCACGGCCCGCGCCGTCATGGCCGTACGACTCAATCAGATCCTCGCCGGAGGATCCGGTGTCTCACGCCGTGTCGCCGAGACCCTCGTCACCGCCCTGCGCGACGGCGCCGTGCCGACCCTCCACCGCTGGGGCGCCATCGGCACCGCCGACCTGGCGCCCCTCGCCGAACTCGCGCTCACCCTGGCCGGCGACCGCCCCTGGCGGCACGGCACCGGTCCGGTGATCGCCCTGGACGCCACCGACGCCCTCCCGCTGATCAGCTCGAGCGCGCTCACCGTAGCCACCTCCGCACTCGCCGTCGCCGACGTCCACAGTCATCTACGCGCCTCAACGATCATCGCGGCGCTTTCCTTCCTGGCGCTGCGTGGCAACCCGGAGGCCTTCCATCCGGCGGTGCACGCGGCCCGCGCCCATCCCCACCAGATCGCCCTCGCCGAAACCCTGAACGACCTGGTCACCGGCGCCGCACCGGCCCTGCGCATCCAGGATCCCTTCGGCCTGCGCGTAGTGCCCCAGGTCACCGCGCCGGCCCTCCACGCGGCCGAGTCACTGACCACGGCGGTCACCGCCGAACTCAACGCCGCCGTGGAGAACCCGCTGGTCACCGTCGACGGTGTCCGCCACCACGGCCAGTTCCACACCGCCACCCTGGCCGCCGGGCTCGACGCCGTCCGGGCCGCCTACCTGCCCGTGCTCTCCCTCTCGGCGGCCCGCCTCGGCCTGCTCATGCGCCCCGACATGACCGGCCTGCGCTCCTTCCTCGCCGACGGCCCACCCGGCAGCTCCGGCCTCATGATCACCGAGTACGTGGTGCAGGACCTGCTCGCCGAGATGCGCGCCACGGTCCAGCCCACCGCCGCCGGAACCCTGACCATCTCGCTCGGCCTCGAGGAGCACGCCAGCTTCGCCACCCAGGGCGCCCGCTCGCTGCGGACCATGACGGGCCTCGCGCCGACCCTGCTCGGCGCCGAACTCCTCGCCGCCGTCCGCGCCCTGCGCCTCGCCCCCGACCGGCTCGCCGCCGGGCCCCTGCAGGACGCCTACGACCTCGCCGCCGCGGCCCTCTCCCCCGACCTCACCGACCGTCCACTCGACACCGACCTCACCGCCGCGGCCGGCCTGATACCGGACCTCGGCGCGCTGCTCTGAACCGGCGACCGCCGAGACGCCGCGGCCGGCCTGATACCGGACCCCGCCGCGCTGCTCTGAACCGGCGACCGCCGGGTCAGGGCCGGTCACTCCAGGGCGGCCTCGAAAACCTCGCGGAACCGCCGCACGAAAGCCCGCTCCCGCAGCGTCCACGCCAGCGCCTCGGCGGGTGTCGCACCGGACAGCACTGGTGGCCCGTTCTCCGCCCGCGTCCGCCAGAACCGCTCGTTGCGCACGAACCGCTAGCCGTCGAATCCGGCATCGGCCAGCTCCGACAGCAGCGTCCGGACGAACTCCGACGCCGGTGACCGGGGACGCCGCATCGTGTCACCGACCCGGAACACCCCGGCGGTCAGCCGGTCGCCACCCAGCGGCACCTCGGCCACGACGCCCTTTCAGACCCGGGCCGGGCGGGCGTGGCGGACGGTCAGCGCCACGGCGGCCACCACGGTGAAGGCGCCCGCCACCCACCAGACACCGAGGGCGTCGAGCCACGTCGTCACCTGTCCCTGGATCCCGGTGACGGCGCCGACCAGCGGATCCTCGGCAGAGCCGCCCGAGGCCACCCGCAGTTCGAACCAGCCGTAGTAGGTGACGTACAGACCCGCCAGCACCAGGAAACCGCCCGACAGCCGGGAGATCCACGGCAGGACGGCCCGGGTGCGCCGCACGGTCGCCTCCCGCGCGAAGGCGACGAGCATGGCGAGCAGACCAACGACCAGACCCATGCCCATGCCGTACGCGACGAACGCGGCCACCCCGGCGGTGACATCCCCGCCGCCCGACACGAGACCGGTGACCGCCAGGAACGGCGCGATGGTGCAGGACAGCGACGCCACCGCGTAGGACGCGCCGTAGCCGTACAGAGCGAGCAACGAGCCCGACGGAGACCCGGCGGCGAGCCGCGGAAGCCGGACCCGCAGCTCCCGCCCGGACAGTAACCAGCCACCCAGCAGGACGAGCACGCCTCCGACGACCACCGCCGCCCACGGCAGGTGCCGCTGGATCGGCACGGTGGTGACGCTGAGCACCACGCCGATGAGCCCGAACACGGTGACGAAACCGGCGGTCATCGCGGCCGACAGGCGCAGCGCGCGCAGCACCCCGCCCGGCCCGGCGACGAGCAGCGCCAGGAACGACGGCAGCAGCGCGAACCCGCACGGGTTGAACGCGGCCAGCAGTCCGGCCGCCAGGGCGAAGGTGATCGTCTCCACGATCATGAGTACGGCCCGGCGCGCCCGGCGGATTACCGCCGGAACGCTCAGGTCCGTGTTCTCGCCGCCGATGGCGCGGACCGTGATCAAGCCGCGTCGTTCCGGGCCGAAGCCGCCGACCGCTCCGAGGCAGCCGAATCTGCCCGCCGTCGGGGCCGGGATCACCGGGCTTCTGGCGCTGATCGTCGTGGCCGGCGCGAGACGTCGAGGTCACCATGACGGCCCCGCACTGGTTCACGATCGTCAACGGCCTGGCGTACCACGCGTCCGAGAAGAAGCCGGGCGCCCGCTGGGAGCTGGCCGACATGGTCTCCAGCGCGCTGGGCAGCCACCCGCATCCCACCATGGGATTCCCGCGCCCCTGAGCGTGTACACGGAACGGGTCCGCCGATCAACGAGGGGCACCGTCCGAATCGGCCGGTCCGTCGGAGGATCGGGTGAACGTCGTACTCGGTGGTGACACGGCTGCGTTAGCGTCAGGTCGCGTCATCCGTTTCCGCAGCTGGGAAGCCGAGGAGGACTCGTGGCCGCTGGTCCGCAGATCAACCGGAAGACCCTCGACACGATCGCGGCACTATGGCCGCAGTCGACACTCGCCGGCAAGGCGGACCAACTGTTCTGGCGGGCGCGCAACCGATACGTCGCGATCCGCGGGGACGCCTCGGCCGGCAAGTCGACCATGATCAACCTCATGCTCGGGAGCCGCGCCCTCGACGCCAGCGAGGGGCAGACCACGGCCTGCATCACCGAGGTACGGATGGTCGGCGGCGAGGACGGAGCGGTGGAACCGCGGGTGCACCTGGCGAGCGAGCGGCTGCTCAGCGAACGACTGGACCGGCTACGTACGCTCGCCACGGAGATCGAGTTCGTCGACTACCGGCACACCGTCCAGACCGGACGCGAGCGGCTGCGCGCCGGACCGATCGAGCCGGGCAGCGCGGTCACGCAGACGGACTGGCGGCAGCTCGGATTCAGCACCGCGCTGGGCAGCAACGAGCGGCACAACGTCCTCGTCGACCGGATGATCCACCTGGGACGCGTCGGATCACCACATCCGCTGGAGTGGGCCCTGACCGAGGGGGTCAGTTTCCTCGACCTGCCCGGCGATGCCCGTGGTGAGGTCTTCAACGAGGTGGTCCTGGCGGAGGCCCAGCATTCCTACGCCCCGGCGGTCACCCTGCGGCTGTGGAACGCCGGCAGCAACGACCGGCCCCAGCTCGAACCTGGGGAGCTGCTGGTCGTCACCTTCCTGGACGACCCGCGGGTGGTGCCCGGCGGCAACTTCATGAAGACCATCCACGGGACACTGCAGGACTACGGTCGTACGCCCATGGTGTTGTCGGTCGCCGCCGACGCCCCTGCCGATCTGAATCTGGTCCCGCTGAGCGCGCAGCAGGCGATCCAGCAGCTCCGTGCCTGGGAACAGTGGCTGGCTCAACCGGCTCAGGTCGCCGACCCCTCATACCAGCTGCTGCACGGCGCGGTCCGGCGCACACTCGCGCACCCGGACGGTGGCATGGGCGTCATCCTCGACACGATCCGTGACGCGCTCGAGGCGGCGCCGCGGCAGTCGGCCGGCGATGCGGACCTACGCGAGCTGGCGACCACGGTCCGGGACGAGGCGCTGCATCTGCGTGACCAGCTCGTCGAGCCGAAACCCGAGCGGGTGCTCCGGAACGAGAAGAAGATCGCCAAGCAGAAGGATCGGCAGGAGCGCCGGCTGGAGCTGGCAGCCGTGGCCCGGGAGACCCTCTACGGCGAGCACTCCAGCGAACCGTGGCGGACCCTCGACGAACTGATCCATGACGGGTACCTCGACGAACCGGTCGACGTCGTGGCGTTGCTCAGCGATCACGCCACCGCGGCGGAACTGGCCTGCTACAGCACCGCCGGGATCACCGCGACCCCACGCCTGGCCGAGATCTCCGCCCCTCTGCTGCAAGAGCTCGGCCGGCTGCTCACCGTGTCGCGGTCCGGAGACGATCCGCCGTCCTGGGTGGACGTCGCCCGCGTCCGGTGGGAACTGTGTGACCTGCTGACGGGTCTGGCCGCTGCCGCCGAACAGCCGGGCGCCCCGCCACGTGGTCAGGATCCCGGCGCCGCACCGGCCGCCTTGAGCTGGCCCGAGTACTCACGCCGGGCGGGTGTGCTGAACGCCTGTCTCAAGTGGGCCGGATCGTTCCACTGACCGCCGGGGAACCGTGACCATGCTGCGCCTCAGCCGCATCCCGGGCTCCGCCGGCTCTCCCCACCTGCTGACCATCACGGGTGAGGACCCCCCGGCGAGCTGGATCGTCGAGGTCCGCCGGGCCGGCGGCGAATCGATCCGCACCCGGTGGGACCGCACCCGGCTGTGTCTCGACGAGCCGGTGCACACCGGCGAACTGCTTCGGATCATCGTTCTGCAACCGCAGCCGGGCGGCGCCCGGCTGCGGTATCCCGTCCGCATTCTCGTCCCGGAGGTCACCATGACCGACGCCACCCTGAGGGTCCAGGCCATCCCGGTGCTCGACTTCGGCACACACGGGCAGTGCGCCGCTCTGTGGGACAACAACCGCCGGCTACCCCGCGGGCAGTTGTCGGACAGCCAGATCACCGCCGTCGCCGAGGTCATCGGGATGGATCCCGGAACCCAGCCCGAAGATGTCGAGGTACGGGCGGCACACGCCTGGACCGGGGAGGACGTGGACGTCGCCGACCTCCGCTCACGGGCATGGGACGAGGTGTTCGGCAACCCGCCACTCGAGCACTACGCGATCCGCGAGGTGATCCAACCTCGTACCCTCGCCCTCGGCAACGACCGTCTCGGCTCCCGCGGTCTCAAACGTGACCTGCTCAAACACAGCCACGACGAGAAGGCGCTGGAGTCGCTCGTGGAGGCCTACCGGGAGATGGGCGAGGAGGCGCTCGGGTCGTTGACCAACGACTTCGGCGACCGCCTGCTGCCGTACGAGATCCAGTTCACCTACCCGACCCGGCTCCCCGCCGCCCAGCGGGTCCGGCTGCAACGCCTGCTGGAGGCCACCGGGCTGCCGAAACCGAGGCTGTACCTGGACGAGGCGACCGCTGTCGCGTTCTTCGACCTGCTCACCCGGATCGGCCAGCGCAACGTCCTGGGGCTGGCCGCGCTCCAGGCGCGCGCCCAGGGCAACGGTCACGCCACCGGCCTCAGCGACCGGGTCCTGGTCATCGACGTCGGGGCCGGCACCACCGACGTCGCTCTGATCGACATGCGGATCGTCGACGCCACCCCGGACGCGGCACGAACCGTGGCCGGCCACGGTCACTTCTGGATCCTCGCGCCCTACGTGCAGGCGGCCGGTGGACACCTGAACTACGGAGCCGACCGTCTCACCCTGGACTTCTTCAAGGTGATCAAGGAGCGGCTGCGGGAACGGGGCACCGAGGTCGCCACCGACTGGCGCTCGGACGATTCCCGCTGGGCGGACTTCCTCGTCCTGTGGCAGGTCGCCGAGGAGACCAAGCATCGCGCGCTCGGTCCGTCCGCCGGGCAGGACCTGGACGTCGTGGTCCCGTTGTCCTCGGGGACCGTGGTGGTTCCGTTGCGCTGGCGGGCGGACATGGCGCCGCACGCCGAGTCCTTCCTGCGCCGGCTCGCCAAGCTCGCCGCGGGCATCGCCAAGGCCGGGCTCGAGAGCGCCGCCGAACAGAGCTCGCCGGACACCGCGCCCCGGGTCGACCGGGTCGTCCTCTCCGGGACCTCGTTCCGCTCCCCCTACCTGCGCGACCGGCTCGAACAGGTGCTGCTCGCCGTCTTCAAGGAGGAGAACGGGCTCAATCACGACTTCGACCTGACCACACACCGCAACCATCTCAAGAGCGCCGCAGCACTCGGCGCCGCCTTCGCCGCCTCGATCCGCGACAACGAGTCGCACCCGGAACACCTCGACGTGATCGCGGACCTCCGGGCCGGGGTGCACAAGTTCGGTGTCCGCAGCGCCGACCTGCGTACCAACCTGGCCGCCGAGTTCCGGACCGCCATGGGCGGCATGGCGAGCGGGACGACCACGATATTCGCCCACGGCATTCAGCTGTCGCGGTACGCACCCGTGTCCGGTGCGGAGGGCAACGGTGCCGAGACCCGCCGCTTCGCCCGCTCGATCGGCCATGCCGTCTGGCCGACCATCACGATCGAGCGCCGGGACGCGGCCGACGTACGGACCTCGCTGGCCGGCACCGACCATCGAGGATCCGACAGCCACATCGCGTGGGGAACGTTCCGCATCGAGGGACTCGACGAACTGTCGCGCAGCCGGCCGGACCTCGACGACGCGCACCGCCGGACCAGTGCCGCCTACGAGATCGACGAGAACGAGAACGTCACGATGTACCTCTACCTCGACGAGGCTCCCCCGCTCGACCTCCGGGACGGCAACCCCGTCGGCGAGCTTCCGGCCGGGTCCGTCGGCGACGGTCGTCTCACCGCCGACGTCCACCTCAACGCCGGCAACCAGCTGCAGGACCTGGGCACGCCGCTGCTGGCGGCCGGATCCCCGCTGCCGGCGGTGGTCAGCGTCTCCGCGGCCAGAGAGCGCGCCTCACTGAGCGTGTTCACCGGCGCCTCGGACCGCCCGACGGTGCTGACCGTCCAGCACGGGCACACGTGGGTCAGCGTGGACGGTGACGGCGTGGTCCGGTCACACCTGTTCGAGCCGCCGATCCTCGCCGACGAGCACGACGGCACCACCGAGGCGACCACGCGGTTCCTGGAGCAGGCGCTGCCGGACCGGGCCGGTGAGCGGCACCGGGCGAGTCGCTTCGCGATTCAGCCGGCCGGGCAGTACGACGAGCAGAGCGACCCGTTCTCCGGCGTCCACTGACCGCCCGCCATGGCCGATCTCGTCCACTTCTGCCTGCTGGCCGACCGTTCCGCCTCGATGCTCACCGACGACGCGATCGGCAGCCTCAACCTGACCCTTGACCGGGTGCTGAACGTGCTCGCCACCGACCCTCTGATCAACTACCACGCGCGGGTCGGGGTGATCTCGTTCAGCACCGGTGCCCGCGTCGAGCGCCCGTTCGCCACGCCGAAGGCCCACGGGGCACCGCACACCCTGACCGCCGGCGGCTGGACCGATCTGACCGCCGGGCTCGACCTGGCCCGTGCCGAGCTGGCCCGCGAGGTCGACGAGTGCATCCGCTCCGGCGGGCGGCCCAAGGCTCCGGTGCTGTTCGTGCTGACCGACGGCCGGCCCACCCCGATGCCGCACGGCCGGCCGTGGCAGCAGGCGCTCGCCGACCTGCCGGCCGGGTTCCGGCCCGAACTGCGCCCGCACGTACTGGCGTTCGGCATGGGCGACGCCGACCGGGACGTCCTGCGGGAGATCGCCAAGTCACCGGTCGGGCTCGGGTCGTACATCGTGGACCGTGGCATCGACGCCTCCGCGGCCATCGCGAGCTTCGGGGAGATGTTCCTGCAGACCGTGTTCCTGACCATCACCGCGGCGGCCGCCACCCGGCCGCCGAACCCGCCGCCCGGTATCGAGGAGCTGGCCTGGCGCGACGAGGACCTGCCGTGACCGAGCGGGCGCTGTTCGCCGGTCCGGACGAGATGCGCGCCGCGGCCGGGGTGGACGGCGGCACGAGCGGCGTCTGGACGGTCCGCGCCGGCTGGCACACGAATCCGGGGCGTCGCCCGCACACCAACTGCGACGACACCGTGTCGGTGTGGCGGCGCGGCCATCGCCTCCTCGCGGTGGCTGCCGCGGCGGGCGCTTCAGGTCCGTCGCCACATGCCCGGGCGGGGGTACGGGCACTCGTGCGCCTGACCGACACGGACCCGGCCGCCACGGCCGGTGACCTGGTCCGCTCGCTGGCCACGATGGTGACGTCCCGCGCCGGGGACTCGTCGCCGTCGTTCGCGGTCGGTGTCTTCCCGGTGACCGCGGGCCGCGGCAGCGCACCGGCCTCGGTGGCGCTGCTCGGGCCGTACGCCGGAATCTGGCGTCTCGGTGCCGACGGTCGGCCGGAGGTGCTCCTCAGCCCCGGCGAGGACGGCCCGCGGCCCGTCGACCGGCTCGAACTCGACGACGGCGACATCATCTGCCTCGGCGCCGCGGGGCTGGCCAGCGAGCCCGGCGGCGAGCGATTCTCCGCCCTGTGGCGCGGCTGTCCCGACGACGCCGGTTTCCTGCGGTTCCTCGGCGACGCCACAGTCGCCACCGGTGAGGACGTGGCCGCGGTCGCCCTCTGGTACGGCCGGTACCTCGTCGGCCCGTGGTGATCGCGCTCGTCGTCACCGTCCTCGTCGTGGCGCTCGCCCAGCTGGCCGGGGCACCCGTGCGGCAGGCCTCCCGGAGATCGTGGGCCGAGGCGCTGGCCGCCCGGGGCGCGCTGCGGGAGAGCCGCGCCGGGTTCCGGGCCTGGGCGGCGCTGGTCCGCTCGGCGCGGGCGCCGAGCCGGTACCGGGAGAAGCGTGCGATCCGCCGGGAGGTGGCCCGTCGCGCCCGCCGGGCCATCGTGCGCCGGTTCGGCTGCGACCTGCTTCTGCTGCTCGGCTTCGCGGCGCTGGTCGTCGGGCTGGGCACCGCTTCCCGGCTGCCGGTCTGGGACGAGTCCGGACCGGTCGGCGACATCACCCCGGTGCTAGGCGTGTTCACGCTGCTGGCAGTGGCGCTGCTCGCCACCGACGTGCGGCTCAACGGCCGCGCGGAGCACGTACGGGCGGGCGGCTCCGCCCTGGCCGGCGGCGCGGTGCGGCTGGTCGCGGTGGTCGCGGTGCTGCCGCTGGCGCTCCGGGTCGGCTGGGTGTTCGCGGCGGCGATCCTGGCCGTCTCCCCGACCGTGACGCGGGTCGTCGAACGGCGCCGCCTGCGCCGGGCGCTCTCGCGGGCGACGGTGGCGCAGCGGACCGCCGAGGTGATCCAGGAACACCAGCTGGTCTACCTCGGGGACGACTGCCTGCCGGACGTGCCCGTCGAGACGGTCGGGCCCGGCGAGGAGGTGGGCCGTGGAGCCAACGCCGTCATCATGCTGGCCCGGGTCGCGTCCGGACCGCTGAACGGCCACACCGAGCTGCTCTACAAACGGTTCGCGACGGCCGTACCCGCAAAGGTCTTCGCCTCTCATCGCGCCCTGCTGGCCCGCCCTCTGGCCACCGTGGGCCCGGAATTGCTCGACGCCGGGCTGTCCTGGCCGGCCGCGACCGTCACGAACGGCACCGAGGTCCTCGGGGTGCTGATCAACCGGGTGCCGCCGGCCTTCCGGACCGCCGACGGGCGGGCCCGGCGCGGCTACGTATGCCTGGCCGACGACGGCTACCGGGAGTCCGATCGGCTCCTGATCGCCCGGGACGTCACGGCCGCGCTCACCATGCTGCACGATCTTGGCCTGGTCCACTCAGACCTGAGCTGGGCCAACATCGCGTGCGCCGACCGCGGGGACCGGCGCGCGATCCTGATCGACTGCGACGGCGTCCTGGACGTCGCCGACCGCACGAGCCCGCAGAAGACCACGCTCGGCTGGACCGTCGACGGCGACCACGATCCACTCACCGTGGAGCGGGTCCGGCTGGCCCGCCTCATCTGGCGGCTGGCGCTGGGCGACATCGGCGACGACCGGCCCGACGGCCGCCGGGTCGCCGGCTGGTTCACCCCACGCATGCGACGCGCCGCGGCACGCGCCGAACACACCCCGCCCCGCGCGCGACCCGCCCGCTGGTGGGCCGATCAGCTGTCCCGGGTCTGACCGGCTCCCGGCGCGTGGATGATCGTTGTGCGGCCGTGGCCGAACGAGCCATCGCTTCCGGTCACTGTGGAGAGTTGAGTGGTCGCGGTCGGGTTTCGCGGACTGGAGCCCGACCACATTCCCGTGCACTCGCCGGTCCGTGGAGCCGATCCTGTATGAGCTACGAGCCTCCCCCGCCTCCGCCGTACCAACCACCGCCTCCGCCGCACGGGTACGGGTACGGGCCCGTGCCGCCGCAGCCCGCCCCGCCGGGCTGGGGACCGCCCGCACCGGTCAAGCAGACGGGCGGGAACCGCACGGTGCTGGCGGTGGTGGGCGGGGTCCTGGCGTTGTGCTGCGGCGGGATCGGGATAGCGGCTCTGAGCGACGACACGCCCACGACCAGCACGTCGACGAACGCCGGCGACACCGTTCAGGAGACGGAAGGCGGGGCGCAGGGCATCCAGCAGCAGGAGAAGGCGCCCGCGGAGAAGCCCGCGAAACCCGTGGAGGCGGACACGTTCAACGTCCCGGCCGGGTCGAAGATCACGCACCAGGACGGCGGCTCGACCGTCGAGGCGGTGATGCGGTCGGTGAAGACGTACAAGAAGGGCTGCAACAGCCTCGACGTCGATCCCGAGAACGGCCTGTTCGTGGTCGTCGACGTCGTGGTCACGCAGACGAAGGGCAAGGGCAGCGTGAACCCGCTGCACTTCGAGTTCGTCGCCGAGGACGGCACGAGCGCGAACGCTCTATCGGCGGTGTTCTCGGGTTGCGGCGAGCCGTCACTGGCCTCCGCCGATCTGCGGGCGGGCCAGAAGCGCGCCGGGAAGATCGTGTTCGATGTGGGCATGAAGGCCGGTGCCCTGGAGTGGACGCCGGACGGCCTGCCGGGTGAGGTGGCCGGCTCCTGGGCCGTCAAGTAGGCGCCGGATGGAATGGCGAAGCCCGGCGATATGGCCAATCGCCGGGCCTCCTGGTGCCACCGAATTGCACACACCAGCACGTTTAAGGGCCGGGATCATTCTCATGACATCGGGTTTTGCCTTTAAACTACCGCCGCTCGAAGCGCGGCGGGCCGGAATTGAACCGGCATCCGCTGTCCTCGTCCCACCCGTTCGATCCGGTGATCGGTGACGAATGCTGACATTGGAGCGAGAATCTGAGTTTCATACCGGCTGCCTCTGCCAGTTGGGCTACCCCCGCGCGTGAGTGCGGGGGGCGGGACTCGAACCCGCACTGTCACCGGCTCGTTCAGCTTCAGGTTCAGCTGTCAGCTTCACGCCGGAACTCCCGGCGCACCCCCGCGCTCCCACGGGGGAATCCGTGACGGTTACCCGAACAGGTAACCGAAGACGGCCGAACCGACGCGCTGGTCGGTGGCCTCGGTGTTGTTGGCCTCCTCGCGCGCGAATTTGACCGCGGTCTGCAGCGCCAGCACCCGGTCGAGCAGCTCGTTGACCCGCTTCGCCGGGAGGGCGCCGGAGAACTTCACCGTCGTCCAGTAACCGACGGTCACGTCCTCGTAGTAGACCTCGACCTGCGCCGGGTGTTTCTCGGTGGCCTCGGCCTTGACGTGGTTGCGGGGCACCTTCTTGGTGCGGTTGGTCCGCACCGGCTCGGTCCGCCAGCTGTCGGTGGAGTCGTCGCGCACCCAGGACTCGGCGGCGTCGAGGACCGGCAGCTTCTTGACGAACGTGTGCAGGTCGACGAGCTGCTTCTCGAGGAACAGCAGGTAGGTGACCGGCACCTGGGCGGCGATGGTGCGCCCGTCAACGACCACGTCGGCGCGGGCCACGCAGTTCGTCCAGTCCTTGGTGGCGGTGACGTCGAACAGCCGGGTCAGGGTCGCGGCGACGTCACGCAGGGTGTCCTCGGCCTTGATCTGCACCCGCGTCGACTCGGCGGGCAGTTGCTCGCCCTCCTCGTCCTTCGGCTGATAGGTCCGGGAGATTCCGGCGAGCGGGCCGGTCTTCTGCACGGCGTGGTGGGCGTCGCTCAGGTCGGCGAACGCCTTGCTCTTCACGCCTTTCTCCACGGCGATGATCTGATTCAGCTTCGGCACGATGTCCCCTTTCGGCCCGCGAACGGTAACACCCCGCGATATCCGTGTTCGATCGAATATCCTCACCCGCCGCTCAATGTCGGCACCGCGATCCGCTCGAGTGACGCCAGCCGTTCCTCCGTCGAACCGCCGGTGACCGCGAGGAACCATTGGCGGCCCTCCGGCGTGGTCGCGCAGAGATAGCTGACATCGGCCGGCAGGTCGTCGGTGACCAGGGTCATCGCACCGCCGAGTCGGCTGAGCCACGCGGGTTCCACGGCCACGCCGGGCAGCCCGGCGATCTGCCCGGCCGCCACCACGAGTGTCTCCGGGCCGCCGTCCGGAAGGGTCACCACGGCGTACGGGACACCGGCGGGCAGCTCGCGGACACCGGCGAGCGCGGCCGCCGGATCGTCGGCGTACCGGGACCCGTCCGGCAGGCCACGAACCCGCGCGTCACCGAGGGCGATCTCACCACCGACGACCGGCCGCGCCGGCGCGACGCTCGACGCCACCGGCGGTGGCGCCGTCTCCCGGTCCGTGGGGAACGCCCTGATCGTCACGGCGGCGGAGATCAGGACGACGGCCACGGCGGTGGCCGCGCCGGCGATCCTCCGGCGGGCGTGCCGGCGCCGCACCGTGCCGGACAGCGATCCGGCGGTCAGGTTCAGGCCGTACCGCTCGTCGCGGAACTCGGCCCGCAGCATGTTCTCCAGGTCGTGCGTCATGCCGATGCCCCGTCCTCTCCCCCGCCGGTGATGTCCGCCATCGCGTCGTCGCCGAGTACCGCGCGCAACGCGTGAAGCCCCCGTGCCCGCAGCGACCGTACGGTCGCGGGCCGGCGCTGCACCGCGATCGCGATCTCCGCGTCGCTCTGCTCGTCCAGGAAGGACAGGACCAGGACGGCCCGTTGCAGGGGCGACAGCGTCGACAGGGCGCGGTGAAGCACGTCGCGGTCGTCGATCCGGTCGTAACCTCCCCGATCGGCGGGGAAGCCGGCCTCGTCGCCGATCGGATGTGCCGGACGCCGGGCGCGCCACCTGCTGATGTGCGTGCGCACCATGATCGTCTTCACGTAGGCGACCGGGTTGCCGTCGGCACGGACCCGCCGCCACCCGCGGAACGCCTTCAGCAGCGTGTCCTGGAGCAGATCCTCGGCGGCGTGACGATCACCGGTGAGGACGTGGGCATAGCGGGCCAGCCCGGGCAGGGCCTCACCGAGAAACGCGTCGAACGTCGCCGCGACCATTCCACCTCCCGTGTCGCCCTCTCATACGCCGAGGAACCGCCCGCTGTTGCGTGGCGGGTCCGACACCGACGGCCGGGAACCACCGCATACGCCCGGCGGCGGCGCTGTCGGCCGGGAGCGGGCAGCCACGTCGCTGCGGAGTCAGGGGACTTGCTGATTGCTTTCGGTCACGGCGTAGCCGTACCCCCGCAGCAGGTTTTGGGGGTTGATCGTGAAGTAGGCGGGTGGGAACTCGGCCGGATCGAGCGGTTGGGCGTAGGGGCGGTCGGAGCCGTGCACGATCGCGGCGGGGCCGACCACCCCGGCGAGGGCCTCGATGGCGGCGGCGCGGTACGAGGACGTCTCGTAGAAGACGTTCGGGTCGGGTGGCTCGACGGGCCCGCCACGTGCGGCAAGACGCTCATGGTGCAGCGGGGCGAGACCGGCCAGGGCCACGAAGGCGATCCGCAGAGCCGGGTGAAGCTTGCGGCCGGCGACGTGCCAGGCCATCCAGGAGCGGTGCATCTGTGCGACGTACGGCACGAGCGCCGGCCACCAGTCGGGCAGCTCGCCGTCCTCCGCGGCGGCCGGACCGGGGTGTACGAGCAGCGGTTTCCCTGATCGTTCGAGGACATCCAGTAGCGGGGCGAGCCGGACGATCGCGTCGGGGCCGCCGAGGGCGGTGGCCGGCAGCTGCAGACCGGCGACCCGGTCCTCGCGCAGCACGCGGGCCAGCGCCTCGGGGTCGGGTTCGTGCACCGACGCGGCGGCCCAGAGGTGGAACGGGTCGGGCAGTTCGAGGGCGCTCGTGTGCCATACGTCGATCAGATCGGCGCCGTCGGGGGCGTGCTCGATGCCGAGCGGACTGGACAGCGACAGCAGCACCCGCCCGCTCTCGGCGGCGCGCCGACGTCCCACATCATGGGCGGCCGGGTCCACCTGATAGGGGTTCTCACCGGCCAGATACAGCGTCCAGTCCCGCAGGTACGGGAAGGTGTCGCGCCGCCGCAACGCCTCCACCAGCGCCTCCGGCCACAGATGCTGGTGGCAGTCGATCAGCATGCCCATTCCCTCCCGACCCGGTGGACCAGTGGAGATGGTAGGCCGACGGATCTGAGACGATGCCGCGCATGACAAGTATCGACAGGGTGACGTTCGGCGAACTGGCCGACGGCACGGGTATCGAGAAGTGGACGCTGACGAATGCCAACGGCATGTCCGTGTCCGTCCTGACCTGGGGAGCGACGATCCAGTCCGCGCTGGTGCCGGACCGGGACGGCCGGCTCGCCAACGTGACGCTGGGGTTCGCCGACCTGGCCGGGTACACCGACCCCGCCTATCTGGCCGGCAATCCGTTCTTCGGTTCGACGGTGGGCCGGTATGCCAACCGGATCGGCGGCGGCAGTTTCACCCTCGACGGTGAAACGTTCAAGCTGTCGCAGAACGAGGGCCAGGTCACCCTGCACGGCGGTTCGCACGGCTTCGACCAGAGGGTCTGGACAGCGGAGCAGGTCGAGGACGGCGTACGGATGAGCTACACCTCGGCCGACGGCGAGCAGGGCTTCCCCGGCACCCTCGAGGCGAGCGTGACCTTCACCCTCGACGAGCGGAACACGCTGCGCCTGGACTACGCGGCCACCACCGACCGGCCGACCGTGGTGGCGCTGACCAACCACGCGTACTGGAACCTGAGCGGCGAGGGCAGCGGCACGGCCGCCGGCCACCTGCTGCGCATCGACGCGGGGCACTACACGCCGGTCGACGCGACTCTCATCCCGACCGGGGTGATCGAGGAGGTGGCGGGCACGCCGTTCGACTTCCGCGAGTTCCACGCCATCGGCGAGCGGGTCCGCGACGAGCATCCGCAGCTCGGGATCGGGCGCGGTTACGACCACAACTACGTGCTCGACGCGGGTGAGGGGCTGCGGACGGCCGCGGTCGTGCGGGACCCGGCGAGCGGCCGCGAGATGACCATCGAGACGACCGAGCCGGGGCTGCAGTTCTACTCGGGCAATTTCCTCGACGGCAAGCTGCGCGGCGGCAGCGGTCGCACCTATCGGCAGGGTGACGCGTTCGCGCTGGAGACGCAGCACTTCCCGGACAGCCCGAACCAGCCGGACTTCCCGTCGACGGTGCTGCGGCCCGGAGAAACATACGTTTCAACGACGACGCACGTATTCACGACCTTCGCCTGACCCTATCGAGCCTAGCCAATGCCCCGGGGCAAATGTTACAACATTCTGGGAGCGCTCCCAGGCGCTCTCATCTCCTCACCGTCCCCGGGAGACAACGCATGCGCATCGTTCGAGCAGTCGCCATAGCCATCGCGTCGGTCGCGATGGCCCTCGGCATGAGTACGGGCCCCGCCGCCGCGGCGGGGCCCGTCTCCGACACCGCCGTGGCCACCGGTTACGCCCACACCTGCACCGTCGGCGGCGGATCGCTGTGGTGCTGGGGTGGCAACTACGTCGGCGCGGTCGGCGACGGCACCACCGCGGCCCGGACCACCCCGGTCCGCATCGGCACCGCCACCGACTGGAAGAGCGTCGACGCCGGGACGTTCGGCACCTGCGCCCTGCGTACCGGAGGCAGCCTCTGGTGCTGGGGCAACAACTACCGGGGCCAGCTCGGAGACGGCACCACCACCGCCCGTACCTCCCCCGTCGCCATCGGCGGCACCGCCACGTGGAGCACCGTGAGCCACGGCGACCAGCACACCTGCGCCGTGCGCACCACCGGCACCCTGTGGTGCTGGGGCTTCAACCGGTCCGGCCAGCTCGGCACCGGCAACTACACCGAGACCACCCCGGTCCAGGTTGGGACCGCTTCCAACTGGGCGAGCGTCACCACCGGCTTCGCACACACCTGCGCCACCCGCACCGACGGCACCCTGTGGTGCTGGGGCGACAGCACCACCGGCCAGCTCGGCCTCGGCATCCTCAACTACCGGGCCGCCCCCGAGCAGGTCGGTACCGACACCAACTGGACCGGGGTGACCGCCGGCTACGCCTTCACCTGCGGCACCAAGTCCGACGGCAGTCTGTGGTGCTGGGGCGAGAACGGCTACGGCCAGCTCGGCGTCCAGGGCAATTACCAGACCCGGCCGCAGCGCGTCGGCACCGACACCAACTGGGTCCGGGTGGCCTCCGGCGACAACACGGCCTGCGCGACGCGGACCGACGGCAGCCTGTGGTGCTGGGGCAACAACATGGAGGCCCAGGTCGGCGACGGAACGACCACCAACAGATATGCGCCGGTACGCTCCGCGGGAACCACCACCTGGAGCGGTGACTTCGCCGTGGCTTACCACACCTGTGGCGTACGCGCCGTCGGTGGACTGTGGTGCTGGGGCAACAACGCCGACGGCCAGATCGGCGACAGCACCACCACCCGCCGCCCGGCACCCACCCCGGTGGCGTTCCCCGGCTGACCCCGGCCGCCGACGGCTCAGCGGCTCAGCGGGCGGTGCCGCCGGCAATTCACAGGGCGGTGCCGCCAGCAATTCACAGGGCGGTGCCGCCAGCAACTCACACGGCGGTGCCGCCAGCAACTCACACGGCGGTGCCGCCGGCAGCTCACAGGTCGTAGCCGCCGGCAGCGATCTCTTCCAGCAGCGACGGCCGGGAAGGCCGCCACCCGAGCATCCGCCGGGCCTTCCCGCCGTCGGCCTGCTGATCCAGCAGCAACGCCCGCCCGAACTCGCCGAGCCGCTCCACCGTGGCCGCCGGGTCCTCGGGCACCACCCGGCCGCCGAGCCCGAGCCGCAGACTCGCCGCCTCACCCAGTTCACGGGTCGTCGGGTTCGCCCCGCCGACACCGCCTGTCGGGCCCGCCCCGCCGACACCGCCTGTCGGGCCCGCCCCGCCGACACCGCCTGTCGGGCCCGCCCCGCCGACACCGCCTGTCGGGCCCGCCCCGCCGACACCGCCTGTCGGGCCCGCCCCGCCGACACCGCCTGTCGGGCCCGCCCCGCCGACACCGCCTGTCGGGCCCGCCCCGCCGACACCGCCTGTCGGGCCCGCCCCGCCGACGCCCAGGAAGACCTCGCCGTGTCCGGCGCGTTCGAACGCGGCGACGTAGAGCTCGGCCAGGTCGTCGACGTGGACCGTGGCCCAGTGCTGGGTGCCGTCACCGATCAGCGTCAGTGCTCCCCCGGCCTGCCGCGCCCCGGCAACCAGTCGCGGGATGCCGCCGCCGTGGCCGTAGACGACGCCCGGCTCGATCAGCACGGCCCGGACACCGGACGCCGCGAGCACCCGCCGGTCGATCTCCTCCCGCCAGGCCACGATCGGCGGCGCGTTCCTCGGCGTCTCCTCGGTGAGCGCCACACCCGAACCGTGCACCCAGACGCCACCGGTACGCACGAACACACCGTCATTGATCCCGGCGAGCACGGCGTCGGCGAACGCGGCCTCCGCCTCCGCGCTCGTCGCGTCACCCGGGCTGGCCGTGTGGATCACACCGTCGCTCTTGCCGGCCAGCCCGCGCACGAGTTCCGCGTCGACCATGTCGCCGATCACCGGCTGCACCCCGGCGGCCGCCACCCGGTCCGCCGCCTCGTCACTGCGCACCAGCGCGGTCACGGTGTGTCCCGCGGCGGCGAGGGCGGCGCGTACGGCCGAACCGATGTAACCGGTCGCGCCGGTAAGAAGAATGTCCATGCCCCCACCCTGCGCCGCGGCAGTCATCGTGTCCAACGAATGCTGTTCATAACACCGATCGGGGAGGGCGATATGGTGGGCCGATGGAGCAGCGTCAGCTCGAGTTCTTCATCGCCGTGGCCGAGGAGCTCAACTTCACCCGGGCCGCGAAGCGCACCCACGCCGTCCAGTCGACGGTCTCGGCGAGCATCCGCGCCCTCGAACGCACGCTCGGCAGCCCGCTGTTCGACCGCAGCACCACCTCGGTCGCGCTGACCGACGCCGGACGGGCGCTGCTCCCGGAGGCCAAGAACGCGCTGGAGTCCCTGGATGCGGCCCGCGCCGCCGTCGAGGGCGCCGGTCAGGGTCTGCGCGGCAACATCCGCCTCGGGACCTTGGCGAGCCTCACCGCGGTCGATCTGCCCACCCTGGTCGGCGCTTTCCGAAAAGCCCACCCTGGCGTACGCCTGCACATGACCGCCGCGGCCGAGGGCAGCTCCGGCCTCCTCGAGAAACTGCGGACGCACCGGCTCGACGCGGCCTTCGTCGGCGTCGAGACGACCAGTGTCGACGGCATCGACCTGACTCCGATAGCCACGTTCCAGCCCCGCCTGCTGGTGCCCGCCGACCATCCGCTGGCCACCGCGGGCCGGGCCGACGCGGGCTCGCTGGCCGGGGAGCCGTTCATCGACCTGCCGGCCGGATACTGCAACCGGATCCGCTCCGACAACGACTTCCGGCGGGCCGGGCTCAGCCGTACGGTCGCGGTCGAGGTGGTCGATCTCGCCACGATCCCCCGCTACGTGGAGGCCGGGCTGGGCGTCGCCGTCGTGCCACCACTACGCGCCGAGGCGGGCGCCCGCGTCACCGCCGTCGACCTCGACCCACCGGCGACGCCATGGACGCTGGCCGTCGCCCGGCCCGCAGCGATCCCGCCGAGCCGGGCCATGCAGGCTTTCCTCGACCTGATCCCCGCCCACACCCACCACACCGGCGAGTACTGAGCCCTCGTCCCCGCCCGGCCGCGCCCGGGGTTCCCACCGTCCACTCGCCGCCGACGGCAGCAACCTGCATGGTGACCTACGGTCCGCATACGGGCACAGATCACCACGCAACCAGCCACAGCAACCTGCGCGGTGAACTACGGTCCCCATACGGGCACAGATCACCACGCAACCAGCCACAGCAACCTGCGCGGTGAACTACGGTCCCCATACCGGCACAGATCACCACGCAACCAGCAGCAGCAACACGCGCGGTGAACTACGGTCCACATACGGGCACAGGTCACCACGCGACCAGCGGCGGCAGCCGTCGCGCTTTGCGGATCGGGGCCGGACAGCAGGAACGGGGCGGCCGGCATCTCGCTCTCGATGAACGCCAAGGTCTGCCGGCCCTCGTCGTAGCGAGCGGGCGCGGTGAAGCCGGTGGCGGCGAGATGGCGCAGAACATCGCCGACGTACCCGGAACGACGGTGCGCGGGGCGGCGGATCGCGTCGCCCGTCCGTACCGGACCGCTCATGACCGTCGATGACGCCGGCGCGCCGGGTGATTGGAAGCCCTGCCAGGGGGCACTCCGGCGTCATGACACATTCTGAGGAGAACCCGTTCGCCGTCATCACCGGCGCGTCAAGCGGCATCGGGTACGAACTCGCCCGCCAGCTGGCCGGACGGGGCTTCGACCTGCTGATCGTCGCCGAGGACGCCGGCATCGAGGAGGCCGCCGCCGACCTGCGCCGGGACGGCCGTAACGCGGTCATCGCGGTCCGTGCCGACCTGGCCCGTCACGACGGGGTGCTGAAGGCCTGGTACGCGATCGAGGAGACCGGCCGTGGTGTGGACGTGCTGGCCCTCAACGCCGGCCGGGGCATCGGTGGCGCGTTCGTCGGCGGCACCGAGCTGGCCGACGAACTGAACGTCATCGACGTCAACGTGACGTCCACGGTCCACCTGGCCAAGCTGGCCCTGCCCGGCATGGTGACCCGCGGCCGGGGGCGGGTGCTGATCACGTCGTCGATCGCGTCGATGATGCCGGGCACCTACCAGGCCGTCTACAACGCGTCGAAGTCGTTCACGCAGTCGTTCGCCGAGGCTCTGCGCGCCGAGCTCAAGGACACCGGCGTGACCGTGACCTCGCTGATGCCCGGGCCCACGGACACGAACTTCTTCCACCGCGCCGAGATGGACGACACCAGGGTCGGCGCGAGTGACAAGGACGATCCGGCGCAGGTCGCCGAGCAGGCGGTCCGGGCCCTCATGGACGGCAAGGAGAAGGTGCTGGCCGGCTCGCTGTCGACCCGTGCGCAGGCCGCCGCGAGCAAGGTGACCCCGGACCGGATCAAGGCCGAGATGCACCGCCGGATGGCCGAGCCGGGCTCAGCCTGACCGCGCGAGGGGCGGAGCCTGACCGCGCGAGGGGCGGAAACGGGGCCGCGCGGGCCTTCTGCGGGGTGTGCCGGGGCACTACGGTTGCACGAAGGGTCACCTCACCGAAGCGGAGGGCCACGGGGTGCGTGAGAACGGCATGTCCCGTCCGGCCGTCGTCACGTACCTCATCGAGCATCTGAAGAAGTGCCTGGTGCTGATCGACGGGCTGAACAGGGGCAGCGGCTTCTTCATCGCTCCCAACACGATCGCCACCTGCGCGCACGTGGCCGGTCCGGCCGGGGCCGCGGTGACGGTCGTCTTCGGGGAGCGTGAATTGCCGGGGGTGGTGCGGTGGGCCTCGGCTCCGGACCGGGAGAACCGGGTGACCCCGTACCCGGATGTGGCGATCGTTGAAGTTGATCTTCCGGTCGGCACCCATTACTCGGTCCTGCTGGACGATCACCGTCCGGCCTCGAACACCGAACTGGTCGCCGCCGGGCACTCCAGAGCGGTCACCGGCTCGTTCGCGCCGCTGACCACCTTCTACACCCATCGCGGCGAGCACGCGGAGTTCATCAGGCTCACCGACGACGTGGTCGCGCCCGGCATGTCCGGCGGGCCGGTGCTCAACACCGTGACCGGTGGCGTCTGCGGCATCACGAAGGCCGCCAGCCAGCGCGGACAGCCGGCGGCCGGTGGCTTCGCGGTCCCGGTCCGCGCGCTGCGTGAGGTGATGCCCGCGGAACCGTACCGGGGCCTGCGCCGCGAGCACGACGGGTTCCACAGCGCCAATCGCACCTGGACCAACCTGGCAGACCAGCTGGTAGACGACGATCCCGCCGTGGTTCCCGGCTGGGCCGAGCGGGAACTGCGCCGGATCCTCGGGATGCTGCCGCCGACCGGGCACGACGAGCATCACGACGACTACCTGGCGATCGCCCGCGACCGGGCCGTCACGGTACGGCATCGGCTGCACGACCATGGTGACGTGGTCGCCGAGCTGGCCGGGCTGGCCCCGCCGGACGACCGGTTCCCGCACGTCCTGGCGTACGCCCTGCACCGTTCGCGGTCGGCCGGTGACACGATCGCCGACCGGCTCACCCAGTGGGCGCTGATGGCCGCGCGGACGCCGGAGGACCGGGAACTGGTGCGGTCCCGGTCGGACTCCACCGCTCCCGCGACGGCGCCGGTGCTGACCTCGGTACTGGTCCACGTGCAGCCGTCGGGGGCCAACCGGCAGCGGTTCCGGTGCGAGATCTGGCGGCACGACGGCGTCAGCGTCACCCCGCTCGACATCGAGGGTCCGGACCGTTCCGTCGACGAGCTCCGCACCCACCTGCGCGACACCCTGCCGGGGCTGATCCGGGTCCGGGCCGGTGAGAAGGCGCCGATGATCGAACTGGTGCTGCCGATCGACCTGCTCGACGAGGAGGTGGAGCGGTGGTCGCGGTCCGGCCGGCGGCCCGGCAGCCTGATCGGGCAGCGCAATCCGGTGGTGGTGCGCGAGCTCGAACGGTTCGAACTGGATCCCGGCGAGCCTGAGGACGAGGAGATCCTCGCCGGCTGGCAGGCCCGCTGGGACGCCCTCGCTGGCCGGTCGCTCGGCGCCACCGTGCTGAAGGTGGACTGCGACGAGAGGCGCGACGAGACGGCGCTCTACTCCGAATTGGAGCTGCACACCGTCCTCGGCGCCATGGTGCTGCCGGACACTCCGCAGCGGCGGCCGGCACTCCGTACCGTCCTCGAAGTAGGTCTCTGGTCCGGAATCCCGATCATGGTGTGGCGCCGCGCCGGGTGCGCCGGCGAGAACGACGCCGGACACGACGACTGTGCCGGTGCCGAGCTGGCCGCCGCGGTTACCGCGGTGCTGGCCGATGCCGGCCGCGACGACGTGCCCGAGCGGATCATGCGGCTGCGCAACCAGGCGGGCGCCAGGCGTTCGGAGTGCGGTGACGACATCGTCCTGTACTGGGACGACCCACGCCGCCGGCTGGGGCGGTCGCCGATGACGACCCCGAGGGAGGGTGCGGGTGGGTGAGTTCCCGATCTATCTGGGTGAGGGTGCGGCCGACGCCGAGGGGGAACGCATCCGGCGGCGGGCCGATCCCCCGCCGTGGCGGGTCTTCGACGGCGCACCGGTGACGCCGCTGAACCGGGACGCGCCGGTCGGCCGCCGTCTGCCGGACCGGTCACGGGTCGCGCCGTACCACCCGGACGAGGCGACCGTACGGCTGGTGAACGTGGCCCTGCACCTGCGCCGCCCGCTGCTGGTCACCGGCGATCCGGGCACCGGCAAGTCGACCCTGGCCTACGCGGTGGCGCACGAGCTGCGGCTCGGCGGCGTGCTGCGCTGGGCGATCACCAGCCGGTCGACGCTGGTCTCCGGGCTCTACCACTACGACGCGGTGGGGCGGATCGAGGAGGCGAGCACCCGGCCGGAGGAGGAGACGGCGGACATCGGCCGGTTCCTGCGCCTCGGGCCTCTCGGCACCGCGTTCGCGCCGTACGACCTGCCCCGCGTCCTGCTCATCGACGAGATCGACAAGGGTGACATCGACCTGCCGAACGAGCTGCTCGACATCTTCGAGATCGGCGAGTACGGCATCCCCGAACTCGAACGCATCGCCGAGGGCACTCCGGAGGTCCGGGTCCGTCCCGCCGACGACGGCGACCGGGTGACCGTCAGGGACGGCCGGGTGCGCTGCCGGGAGTTCCCGTTCGTGGTGATGACCAGCAACGGTGAACGCGAGTTCCCGCCCGCCTTCCTGCGCCGGTGCATCCAGCTGCACCTGGCCCAGCCGGACGCCGAACGGCTGCGCGCCATCGTCGGGGCGCACCTGGGTGAGGAGGCGCTGGCCGCGTCGGAGGGTCTCATCACCGACTTCCTGTCCCGCCGTGAACACGGGCAGCTCGCCACCGACCAGCTCCTCAACGCCGTCTACCTGCTGCATCAGGCCGGCGGCTTGGGACAGGCCGACCACGGCAAGCTCGTCGAGGTGGTGTTGCACGAACTGAACGGGCCGGTGTGACCGCCTCGATCGACCGGCTGCTCAGTGTCCTTCGAGCGTCCGGCGTCGACCTGACACCGGCCGAGGTGGCCGAGGCGTTGTGGCTGGCCGGACGCGTCGACCTGTCCGGTCTGGCGCCCGGACCGGCCGTCACGACACCCGGGGCCCCGGCCGATCCACCGCGGCGGCCGGAGGAGCGGGTGGAGCTCCGGCTGCCGGTGGAGCCCGAGGCGCCGGATCCCGGGGCGCCCGGAGAACCCCCGTCGGCCGACGGTCCGGGCGAGGCACCCGCCCCCGACGGTCAGGTGACGTTCGCGGCCGTGCCCGGGCGGCCGCTGCGCTTCCGTACCGCCGAGGCCCTGCCGCACAGCGGGCGGACCATGCACGCGCTGCGGCCACTCAAACGGCAGCGGCTCTCGCCCCGGAGGGTCGCCCTCGACGAGGAGGCCACGGCCCGGCAGATCGCCGAACGCCGGCTGTGGACGCCGGTCTGGCGGCCCGCGCCGGAACGCTGGCTGCATCTGACGCTGGTGCTCGACGACACCTCGGTGAGCGGTGTCTGGCACCGGCTCGGCCAGGAGGTCCGCACCATGCTGGAACGGCTCGGCGCGTTCCGGACCATGCGGGTGGTCCACCTCGGACTCGGCGACGACGGCGAGGTGCGGGTGACCCGGCCCGGCGGCGCACGGCGATCACCGCCGAACCTCGCCGACCGGCCCGGCGACCACCTCGTGCTGCTGCTCGGCGACTGCGTCGGTACGCCCTGGCACGACGGCCGGATGTCGCGGCTGCTCGGCCGGTGGAGCCGGAGCGCGCCGGTCGCGGTCCTGCAGCCGCTGCCCGAACGACTGTGGAGCCGCACCGGGCTGGCGCCGCTGCCCGGCCGGCTGTTCGCACCGCGTGCCGGTGCGCCCGCGTCGGCGTACTCCTTCGTCTCGGCGCGCAGGCGCCGCAGGCTCCCGGACGGCAGCGTCCCGGTTCCGGTGCTGGAGATCCACCCGCGCTGGCTGACGTCGTGGGCACACCTGGTGGCCGGCCGGACGGCGGGCGGCATCGACGCGGTCGTGACGCCCGCCGGCGAGGTGGCCCGGCCCCGCCGGACCACGGCCGGACCGTCGGCCGAACCTGCGGCCGAGCACCGGATCCGCGACTTCCGCGCCGGGGCGTCGGCTCCGGCGTACGAGCTGGCCCGCTACCTGACCGTGGCGCGACCGCTGAGCCTGGCCGTGATGCGGCTCATGCAGACCGTCATGCTGCCCGGATCCCTGCCGTCGAACCTGGCCGAGGTGCTCTACGGCGGTCTGCTGCGGCCACTCGAAGCGAGCGGGGCGGGCGCCGACGAGCAGCAGTTCGAGTTCCTGCCGGGCGTGCGGCACGTGCTCCGCGAGTCGCTGGAGGCCGGCGTTCCCGACCTGGTGCACGCCGCGGTCTCCGGCTACCTGGAGCAGCATCCGGAGCGCACCGGCGCGCTGTTCACCGCCCTCGCCTCGCTGCCGCGCGACGGCCGGGACGTTCCCGGCGCCGCGGAGGCCTTCGCCGGGATCGACGCCGAGGTCCTGAGACGGATCATCGGCGGTACGGGCGGCACCGCCCTCCCGGTGCGCCGGGCCCGCGAGCAGCTCACGGTCCTGCATCTGCACGGCCCTGCCACTGCCGTCGAGGTGGCGCCCGACCTGGTCGTGGTGACCGGTGGTGTGGCCGATCGGGCCACGCCCGGCGAGTACCGGGCCGCCCACGCGCGCCTGGAACGGTTGCGGGCCGGGCTCGGACTACCGCCGGGACGCATCGTCGTGGTGCCCGGCCCCTCCGACGTCAACGAGGGCCGGTGCCGCGCCTACTTCCGCGATCAGGAGGCCGACGGACTCGAACCGGTGCCGCCGTACTGGCCGAAATGGGAGCCGTTCGCAGCGCTCACCGGCCAGCTGCCCGGCGGCACACCCTTTCAACAACATCAACCCTGGCAGCTGTACGAGTTCCCGGCCCTCCGCACGGTCGTCGCCGCCCTCAACTCGACGATCCCGATCAGTCATCTGCCGGGCGAGCGGCACGGCGGCCTCGGCACGGCGCAGGTGACGTGGTTCGCCGACCGCCTGCGTGACCACGCGGACCGCGGCTACCTGCGCATCGGCGTGGTCCACCACGATCCCGTGCTGGCCACGGCGCTCGCCCCGCACCTGGACGTGATCCTGCACGGACAGGACAGCGGCGTGCACGAGCTGGAACTCACCGGGGTGCCGGCCGTCGGCGCGCCGGAGGGGGCACAGCTGGTCGAGCTGCGACCGGGTGCCCTGCGGGTGTCCGGCGGCGGACGGACGAGGACGTACGCCTTCGGCGACCACTGGTGGCTGACCGGCGACGACCCACCGGCCGCACCGCCCGTCTCCGGTGCTCCCGTGGGCGTGGAGCGGACCGACCTGCTGGGCCGGGTGGCCGCGGCATACCGGGCCCGTCGCCCCGACGTGCCACTCGCCGAGCAGCGGCCGCCGGAATGGCCGGACGGCTACCTGATCGTCACGCCCTCCGGTGAACGGCGCTGCGCCGGTGTCTTCGACGGCGACCCGGACGCCGACGTCGTGGAGCGGTTCGTGGCCGAGGTCGTGCGGCGGGAACGGCCGAACGGGGACGCCGCACTGGTCTGCCGGCGCCCGGCCGACGCGACACTGGAACACCGGGCGCTGGACCGCGGCGTACGGGTGACCGGCCTCGCGGAATTCCAGATCGGCGACCACCTGCTCGACTTCGTGCGGGAGCAGGCCGGGCGACTCGCCGCCCACCCCCGCTACCGGCCCGAGCTCTACCTGTCTCCGGCAGCGGGTGACACCGATCTGCTCACGCTGCTGCGAGCCCGGACGGCCAGGCCCGGCGGCGGCATCATCGCGGTGAGCGGCGACTCCGGCACCGGCAAGTCGTTCCTGCTGAGGGAGCTGGCCCGAGTACTGCCCACCGGTGACGATCCCGTCGTGCCGATCCTGCTGGACCCGCCGGAACGCGGCCGGCGGGCACCGCTGGACGAGCTGATCGCCGCCCGGCTGGTCCGCGGCGGCGCGCGTGAGGTCGACGCGGGGCACATCCGATACCTGCTGGCCGAGGGCCGGTTCGTGCTGCTGTGCGACGGGCTCGACGACATCGGCGTCCCGTCCGGGTACGACTCGCCGAGGCCGTGGCCGATCCCTGCCCTGGACGGGTTCACGCCCTGGATGGTCCTGGTCAGCCGGAACGAGTCGCTGCTCGGCGAGGCCTGCGCGGCGTACCCTGCCGACCGGGTCCATCGCGTCCGGCTGGACGGGTCCGGCGCGGCGGAGATCCTCGGGTAGGGCGCGGCTCGCCGGGGACTCTCCGAGCGACGAGATGGCCGCGCCGGCCCGCCGGATCCCCGATCACCCGGGGTGAACCGGGATCACCAGAGTGGTTCGCCGGGCGGCGCGGGCTTCAGATCCGGGATGTACGGGTCCAGGTCGCCCGGCTCGAAACGGCACATGCCGATCGCGTACCAGAACTCGTCGCCCAACCGCCCGTTGAGAACGTAACGCTGGTCGTGGAGCAGGACGGCGGACCCGTGCTCGGCCAGCGGCACCAGGACGGCGTGCGGGGTGGGCCGGCTGGTGTCCCAGATCCTCACCGCGTGGTCGCCGCCCGCGGTGGCCAGGCAACGGCCGTCCGGGCTGTAACTCAGCGAGCGGATCCAGCCGGGCTGGCCGGTCAGCGTGTGGGTGGGCCGTCCGGTGTTGGTGTCCCAGATCCGGATCGTGCCGTCGGTACCGCCACTGGCCAGGCTGCCACCGCCGGGCGCGTAGCCGATGGCGGTGACCGCGCCGGTGTGCCCGGTCAGCACGATCGGTGGGTCGCCCACGGTGCTGCGCAGCCGGATCACGGCGTCGTCGTCGGCGCTGGCCATCTGACGGCCGTCGGGGGCGAAGGCGATCGCCCGGACGGTTCCGGTGTGTCCGGACAGGTTCTGCAGGTCGCGTGAGGGCAGGTGCCAGATGCGGATGGTGCCGTTGCTCCCGCCGCCGACCACGAACTGGCCGTCCGGGGTGAAGGCGACGGTACGGAACGCCACGGCGATGTACGTGCTCGTCCCACCGGCGAAGATGCGCGGGTCCTCGGCGGCGGTGACGTCCCAGAGCCGTACCGTGCCGTCGGCGCCCGCACTGGCCAGGTAGCGCCCGGCCGGGTCGAAGGCGATCGCGTGCACGATCCCGCGGTGGCCGGTCAGGGGCGTTCCGGCCGTACCGGTCACGGTGTTCCAGATCCGGATGGACCCGTCGCCGCTCGCGGTGGCCAGCAGGCGGCCGTCGGCCGTGGTGGTGACGGCGGTGACGGCCGGGTCGGCCGGTCCGGGTTCGCTCAGCACCCGCGGCGGTGAGCCGGCCGCCGGGTTCCACAGGCGTACGGCGCCGTCACTCGAGCCGACCGCCAGCCAGGGGTCACCGGGCCGGGCCGAGAAGCACAGCGTCAGCGCGTCGTAGCCGCCGGTCCGCAGCGTCCGTTCCGGCCGGCGATCGGCGGTGTCCCAGATCCGGACCGTACGGTCGGCGCCCGCGCTGGCCAGATTCCCCCCGTCCGGGTAGTACGCGAGAGTGTGGACCCGCCCGGCGTGGCCGGTCAGCGGCCGCAGCGGGGCGCCGGCGTGGCTGTCCCAGATCCTGATGACGCCCTCGTCGCCGGCACTGGCCAGCCGCCGCCCGTCCGGGTGGAAGGCGAGCGCGCGGATGCACTGGGTGTGGCCGGTGAGCCGGTGGGCGACGGTCTCGCCGGCCACGTCCCAGACGAGCACCCGGCGGTCGTCGCTGGCGCTGGCGATCCGGAGGCCGTCGGGGTCGTACGCCAGCGCGTGCACCGTGCCCGTGTGGCCGGTGAGGGTGTAGACGGCCTGGCCGGTGCCGGGGTCCCAGACGCTGACCGCCTCGTCGTCACCGGCACTGGCCAGGTGCGTGCCGCGCGGCTGATAGGCGAGCGCGTGGATCCGCCCGCCGCCGGTCCGCACGGTCCGTACGCCACGGCCGCCCGCGGTGTCCCAGATCCGGATGTCCTCGTCGTCGCCCGCGCTGGCCAGGTGTTTGCCGTCCGGGCTGAACGCGAGCGCGCGGATGCGTCCGCTGTGCCCGACGAGGGTCTGCGCCGGACGGCCGGAGGTGGTGTCCCAGAGGCGGACCGTCTCGTCGTCGCCCGCGCTGGCCAGGAACCGTCCGTCGGCCGTGAACGCGATCGCCCACAGCGGCCCGGTGTGCCCCGGCAGCACCCGCAGCGGGCGGCCGTTGAGGGCGTCCCAGATCCGGATCACGCCGTCCGCACCGGCTCCGGCGAGCAGTTTCATCCCCGAGACCACGGCCACCGCCTGAATCACCGCGGAGGACGCGACCTGCGGTTCCGGCACGCCGCCGGGCAGCGCCGCACCGAGCGTGTCGGCGTTGCGCAACGCCTCCTCGTCGACACCGGCGGCGGCCACCAGGGCGGCCCGCCGCAGGCGTACGCCGTGGAGCACCGCGCCGGTGAGGTCGGTGCCGAGCAGGCGCGCGCCGCCAAGTTCGGCGCGGGTGAGGTCGGCGCCGCGCAGCGTGGCCCGGTCGAGCCGGGCGCCGGTGAGGTTCGCGGCGATCATGGTCGCGTCCGTGAGGTTGGCGCTGACCAGGCTGGCGTCGGTGAGGTCGGCCTCGCTCAGGTCGACGCCGGCCAGGAATCTCGCCGACAGGTCCTCGCCGCGCAGGTCCAGCCCGGCCATGTTCAGCGGCGACGCCGACCCGTCCACGCCGAGGAACCGCAGCACCTTGACGGCGTTGCTCCCGACGACCCGCGAGGTGGGACGACCGGCCAGGATGCCCTCGGCCCAGGCCTGCATCCGTTCGGCGCCGGCCAGCCCGCAGAGGAACTCGATCATCAGCGGCTGCCACTTGTGGCCGATGAGACCGTCGGTGGCGATACCGCCGGGCGACTGGGCGGCGAGATGGTTGGCGATCAGCCACTCGCGGACCGAGTCGTGCACGAAGGCGAATCGCTCGTCGCCGGACCGGACCAGCAGCGTGCTGGAGCCGAGCACGTGGGCGCTCTCCTGCGGTTCGAGCGCGGCACCGGCGTGGACGTCGCCGGTGGTGGTCAGCTGGGCCAGGGCGGCCGCCGCGTCGCCGAGGTCCTCCAGACTGAGGCTGCCGTCCGGCTGGTCCCAGAGCCGCAGCGCCAGGTGCGTCACGGCCTTCAGCAGGTCACCGGCGTCGGGCGCGTCGGGGCCGAGCCGCTGCAGCCGGCGGGCCTCGTAGTCGAGCCATCTGAGCAGGACCTTGCGGTAGAGCTCGGCGGCGTTGATCGGACCCGCGGCCGACCCGGGCAGGTCCTCGCCGAGTTCGGTGATGAAGCCGAGCATCCGCGGATTGCGGGAAAGCGGCAGCAGTTCCTTCACCGTGCGCAGGAGTTCGAAGCGGGTCCGGGCGTTCTGCGGGTCGCGCAGCTGGTTGGTGAGGAAGGCGACGATCTGCTCGTCGTCGAAGTTGCCGATCCGGACCACCTGCCGGTCGGTGCCGAGCTGGGCGCCGAGCGCGGTCAGCACGTCGGCGTCGGTCAGGAAGTGCTGGTCGCGGCTGGTGACGATGACCTTGGCGTGTTCCTCGGCGGCCTGGACGATGGTGTCCAGGTGGTTCGTGGCGCGGTCGTAGCTGACCCGGGTGGCGAGTTCGTCGAAGCCGTCGAAGAGCAGGGTGATCCGGCCCTCGCGGCGCAGGTAGCGGAACACGTCCAGGTCGACCTGCCGCTGACCCTGCCGGTAGAGCTGGACCGCGACGAGCTCGTCCAGGCTGTACGCCTTCTCGAAGCCGCGCAGGTCGATCAGGATCGGCATGGTCCGGGACGCCTCCCGGGTCATCCGGCGGGCCAACTCCTTGAGCAGGAAGGTCTTGCCGTGGCCGAACGTCCCGAGCACCACCACGAGCCGTCCGCGGGGTGTCCCGACCCAGTCCCGCAGCCAGGCGAGCAGGTCGGTGGCGGGCGGCGCCTCGGACGGGGCCGCCGGTGGGGGCAGGAACTCGGTGAACCGCTGCGGCACGTAGAGGTCGGGGCGGTAGACCGGGTCGTTGTTCAGCTCGTCGGCCTGGTTCTTCGCGAAATGGACCAGGTACGGGCCGACCTGGTAGTCGGAGAACGGTACGAGTTCGACCCCGCGGCTCTGAGCCCAGGCCTGCAGCTCCGGGGCGGCGGCGTCGCCGTCGTGCACGAGTTTCGCGGGGCTCTCCGACCCGCCGGTCCGGAAGCGGGCCAGCACCTCGACGAACCAGTCGACGTCCTCCGTGGCCGGCGGCGCGGCGCACACGCCGACCGGGTGCTGCTCGGCGGACCCGCGGTCGCTGTGGTTGCGGGCCGGCGACACCCGGAGGTAGGCGACGTGTCCCGAGTCCTGCCGGGGCACCGGGACGACCTCGGCGCCCTTGTTGCGCAGCCGGCACACCTCGGCCACCCGGGCGGTGAGCCGTCGCAGGGCTGCGGGTGCCTCCGGCTGCCGGGGCCGCGGGATCGACCGGCGCGGGAAGGGGTGCGGCAGGCGGATCGGTTCGGCGCCGGGAAGCACGCGTACGTGTGAGGGCCGGACCTCGATGAGCTGCCAGGCGCCGGAGCAGCCGAGCACCGGCACACCGGTGCCGCCGTCGCCGCCGATCCGGGTCACGGCCGGTCCGTCCGGCTGCCCGTGCAGGACGAGGTCGAGGTGCTGGCCCAGCGTGTCGGCGAACCGGCCGCCGTCGGAGATCGCGCCACCGCCGGTGACCGCGCCGCCGTCGGTGACCGCGCCGCCGTCGGTGACCGCGCCGCCGCCGGTGACCGCGCCGCCGCCGGGACGGTGGTGCATCACGCCGATCCGGAGCCGGTCCCGGCGGCCGGGTGCGTTCAGTTCGTCGGCGAACCAGTCGATCTGGGCGTCACCGAGAGAGCCACCCTGCCGGTCCGGCTCATGGGTGATCGTCATGGTGGAGTTGAAACCGGCGACCACCACGCGCTGGTTCGGGTGTTCGGTGAGGGCCCAGGGCTGGTCCTTGGGCAATTCCGTGCCGTGGAATCGGCGCAGCATCGTGGAGAACGGCTGCCACTTCTCCCAGAAGGGTGGCACCGGCTGGGCCTCATCGGCCTCGCACTGCAGGAAGTACGCCTCGCACTTACCCCGGTTGACGTCGCGGCTTCCGGGAACAAGAATTATCTGCTCGCTCTCGAGGCCGAGCGCATCCCGGAGCGCGGTCAGGAACTGATGTGCGCTCTCGTATTCGGCGGACGTCGCCCGATCGGCGAGATTTCCCGTGATCATTATCAGGTCGGGTACGACGGCCCCACCGGACCGTCCGAGATCATCGAGAAGCCCGGCGACAAGATCACGCGGAGCGGGCGTCCCCGGAACCGGGGACCGCATCATGGCCAGGAAGTCCCGGCAGTGCAGGATCACGATCGGGGATGAGGCGTAAACCGGCGTTCTCCCCACGTGCGGGAGCCCTCTCCGGAGCGTCGAGACTTCCGGAGCGATCTCGGACGGCCATGCGAGTCACGAGACTATCAACCATTGATGATCCATTACAGACACCTTCCCTTAGATGGACTAAGAGGTTAATGTCCCTAATGTTCGGGGGTCCCTGCCGAACGGATCGCGGGATATGCTACGGCCCAGCAGTCGGGTGATTACCTGGGCGTCGCGCGGCGATATGACGCTGCGATGAGCAATGACCAGGATGAATGAATGGTGGTTGCCGACCGATGAGACTTCAGCCCCGCCAGGAATTGCTGTCGGTGTGGAAAGCGATCTCGAAGTATTGTGGTCCCGCGCAGTCGTTCAAGTGGGACGACCGTGGCGGCAGCAACTCCATCAGTGACGCCGAGCTGCTCCTGTGCCTGCTGCTCCCCCCGCAGAAACTGCTCGACATCCGCTACGACCGGCCGGACCGGACCAAGGACGACGTCTCCATCGCGCTCGCCGGGTTCGGCGGACCGGTCGAGATCCCGCAGCGCATCGTCGGCCTGATCGGGACGTACATGGCGAAGTACGTCGATCAGAAAACCCAGCTGCCGATCTTCTCCGGCGGCAACTACCTGACCACCGAGCCGGGTGACGAGACGTTGCCTGCCCCCGAGCAGCTCGACATCGAGGTGGTGGACTCGTTCTCCACCTCGATCGTGCTCTGCACGGCGGTGCTCCGCTTCCTGCGGGGTTACCGCCCGCAGGTGCAGCGCAAGGCGTACCTCGAGGAGATCGCCGAGGTCGAGGCGGCCGCCCAGAGACGGCTCACCGCCGCGATGGCCGGGCTCCAGCGGAGCTTCACCATCAGCGTCTTCCCGGCCGACAGCCCGGGCGGCCGGATCATGCGGGAGAACGCCTACCCCGGCACGAACCACCCCGACGCGGTCGCCCGGATCCGCAACGCGCTCCGGTCGGTCATGGCCGGCCTTCCCGAGATCGGCATCAACACCGACCAGGTGGAGGACCTGCTGGAGAACCCCGACAAGCTGTTCGAGTGCGGCTGGTCCTGGGGCGTCGTGCAGGGGTCCGAGCAGGTCAAGACCTCCTCGGGGGTGTACTCGCAGCCGGGCCTGGCCGAGCCCTTCCCGTACCTCTACTTCACGGTGGTGGCGGTCGACGGCATCCGCGACCTGTTCTCCCAGGAGACCCGGCTGCTGGGCCTGCTCAACGAGGAACAGCAGGCCATGTCGCGTACCCTCCAGCTGCAGTGGGACGTGGCCCAGCGGTACTGGTCGACGATCGCCACCCTGGGTGACCAGAGATGGCCGGTCGAGGAGCTGCCCTGGCGTACCACGGCCGAGGCCGAGAGCGACTACTACAGCCTCCTGGTCCTCTCGCTGGTCCGGCACTCGCTCGGTGACGAGAACGCGCCGCTGGCCGACCTGTCGCGCGTCACCCGGGTGCTGGAGGACCTGGCCGACCGCGGACGTGTCCGCCGCCGCGCACTCACCAACGACCCGGCACTCGATCTGCACCAGCCGGGCCGCTGGGTCCGGCTCGAGGGCGCGGAGCAGACCAGCGCCGGCGCCCCGCGCGTCGGCTGGCGTCTCGGCGAGCTGTCGAGCCTGCTGTTCGGGCGGGCGCTCGCGCTCGCCGGGCAGGTCAACGACGCCGAGGAGCAGACCAGACTGCTGAACCTGGCCGACGACGTCTGGCGGCACCTGGAGCGGCGGCGGCTGCGTGAGGGGCCGGGCACCGACCTCTGGGACGACCCGGCGAACGTCTACCCGAGCCTGAGCCACCGCGACGCGCCGAGCTGGTACCACACCACCCGCGTGGTGCAGTGCATGGGCACCGCGGCCGATCTGATCCTGAACGACCCACCACCGGGCCCGAACATGACGCGCTTCGCCTCCGAGCTGCTGGCCGAGGCCGAGAACGTCTTCGACAAGGAACAGCTGCGGGGCTCGGGCGAGGCCGGTCCGGCGCTGAGCGCGAGTCTGACCCGGCAGGCGACCAGCATGCGCCGGGCGCGCCAGATGATGCGGACCCATCCCGGCACGGCGACGGCCCATCTGCTGGAGGTCCTCCGCGAGCTGGACAAGCTCTCCGCGGCTCGGGAATTCCAGGCTGGGGACTAGGGTGCTGGTCTTCGCGGCCTCCGACAAGGGTGGCACCGGAAGGTCGGTAACCAGCTGCAACGTCGTCTATCGCAGCGCGCTCGCCGGCTCGAACGTCTGTTACCTCGACTTCGATTTCGGATCCCCGACGGCCGGGTCGATCTTCCAGATAACCGACGCGGCGCGCGGGGTCCGCAAGGGCGGTCTCCACTCGTACCTGCTCGACACGAACGTGGCACCGACCGGTGAGGCGAAACGCATCGACGTATGGAGCCGGTCGGCGCGGGCGAGCCTGCGGCAGCGACCACCCGGCTCCGGCAAGCTGATGCTCTTCCCCGGTGACGAGGACGGCGGCGAGTTCGGGCCGGACAAGGAGGCGCTGCGCCGGTGCGTGCACCTGTTCCAGGCACTCGACGAGGAGTTCGACATGTGCCTGATCGACCTGAGCGCCGGCCGGTCGTACGCGACACAGCTCGTGCTGGAGGCGACCGCCGACCCGGCCCTGCGGGGCGTCACCGCGCGGTGGCTGGTCTTCCACCGGTGGACCCGTCAGCACATCCCGGCGGCGGGCGGCCTGGTCTACGGCCCGAACGGCATCCTCGAGGTCGGGGTGGACGCCGGGCACGACCGGGAGCGGCTCCGGGCGGCGATCAAGTTCGTCCGTACCGCCGTGGTCGACCCTGACTCGGTCGAGCTGAGCGGACTTCGCCCGGCACAGGTCGCCTGGCTGCGCGACTGTGACGAGGACCTGCGGAACCTGGCCGCCACCTGGCAGGTCGGCCGGAGCGCGGTGATCGGCACGGTTCCTCTGGACCCCGTGCTGCAGTGGCGGGAGCAGCTCATCTCCGACGACGACGTGGTCGCCCGGGACATCGCCAACAGCTCGACCGTGGAGGCGTTCGGCGAACTGTCCCGCCGACTCGCCGTCGACGACGACTGGATCGGCGCATGAAGGCACACGCCGAGTTCTTCGAATCCGCCGCGGACGCCCGGGTCGAGTCCGTCCCGCTCGCCAACCTCTCCGTCGAACTGGGCCACTTCTACGCCGAAGATCTGCGCGAGGACGAGGACTTCTTCGTCGACCACTTCCGGCGGATCGGCATCTGGTACGCGGCGGCCCGTTCCGCCTATCACGGCGTGACGCCCAAGGGCCGGCCGCGGATCAGCACCTGTCTCCTGGTCGACGACTACTTCGACACCGTGGAACCGCCCGCCGTGCTGGTGCCGAAGCTGCTCACCGCCGCGCACAAGGCCGGTCTGGAGATCGACTACGTCGTCCGTGAGTCGGGGTGCGCCGACCCCGTGCCGGCGCACTCCGATCCGGAGTCCACCGAGGCCGGCCTGTCGCCGGCCGCACTGGTCGAGGCGCGGCTGCTGGACGATCCTCCACCGGGCACGACCGGCGCCCGCCCACCGGCCCGCGAGACCGGCTGGCTCTGCAACGGGCAGAGGTCCGGCGGATCCAACGGCACCGGCCAGGAGGCGATGAAACGCGCCACCGCCGGATGGAGCCCGCCCGCGGAGAACGCCGCCGTTAACCACTCGATCTTCGCCGACATCGAGCTCTGGAGGGAGGGCCCCGACGGCAGGCTCTGGTCGTGCGCGATGCTCGCGACCGCGTGGCAGCTGCTCCGGCTGGGCGTGCTGCGCGACAAGGGCCGCCGGGTCGCGTCGCCGCAGCCGATACCGGCCGACCTCCCGGACAACTGGCGGGCCCTTCCCCTGATCCTGAGGGTCAACGAGCGCGCGGCGCCATTCAGCGCCTACCGGGCGATGACCATCTGCTCGCCGAAGTTCCAGCCGATCGAGAACGCCGTACGGACGATCATGCAGCAGGTGGCGGTGGATCCCGCGGTACTGACCCAGATCACCGAACGGGCCGAGGGCGAACAGCTCACGCTGCCGTCCAAGGTGATCGACCGGCTCGAGTACCTCTTCGTCGATACGGGTCCGGTGCGTGGTGCTGGTCCTGGGTGAGGTGCAGACGACCGCGCTGCGGCACTCCGGCGGGATCCCCCAGGGATTCGCCGAGGCCGCTCTCGCCCTGACCGCCGGCGAGCGGGTCAGGGTGTCGGAGCGGCCGATCAGCTACGCGGTCAGCCCACGGACCTACACCGGCGTGGACTGCACCATCGAGGCCCGCTCGGGCGCCAAGGTACGCGGGGTGGGCACGCTGATGGGCCGGGCGAGCCTGACCGGCGGCCGGGTCCTGCAGTGCTCGGTCGTCGCCCGGCTGGAGCCGGTCCCCGGTGGCCACCGGCGGGCCTGGTCGCACTACCTTGCACGGCTCGGGGTGGTGGAGACGCTGGGCCGGACCGACATACCCGGGACGGCCGCCGCGCACCTGTCCGCCGACCGCAGCGTCTCGACCATGGGCATGGGCGCGTTCTGCGGCGGGCTGGTCGGCAGGATCCAGAAATCGCCGGTCCTGGACCAGCAGCTGCCCCTGCGGGTCCGCCGGACGGTGCTTCGCTGGGCCGCGGTGGTCAACGAGGACGCCGAAGACCCCAAAGTGCTTTTCACCGTACGGGAGGACGGCCTGCGCGAGATCAAGCTCGAGCTCGCCGCCCCCGGCGCGATCGACGGCCTGCTCGACCTGTTCGAAGACCTCGCCCTGCATGACTGGTTGCTGACAGCGCTGCTGTCCGTCATCGAGCAGAGTCGGATAGGTGTGGAACAGCCAGCGCAGAGCGTGGTCCGGCTCCGGCCCGCCGTCGATCACCTGCTGCACCTCTGGATGCCCGCGGCCCGCCTCGACGAGTTCGGGCAGTCCGCCTGGAAGGCACTCGAGAGCCGGCCCGGACTGACCAGACAGTGGGACGCCTCGGTGAAGCGGATCCGGGACCAGATGGCGATGGCGGCGGCCCTCGTCGACCGGCAACCGGAACGGGCGCAGTTGTTCCGCTGAACAGGAGTTTCGTGCAACCACATCGGAAGACTGTCACGCTATAGGTGGACAGCCTGATTTATCAATTAGGTCAGGGTATGCACGTGCGTGATCATTGCCCCGAGAGGTGCTCGCTGTGCTTTCGTGCGCAGGGCGCGCTATTTCGTATCGGTGGTGTCCCGACTCACCCAGGCCTGTACGCTTGTTAAGCCGCGTCCTTCTCGGTACGGTCCGCTTCGGTTTCAAGCAGAACGGCGAACGGGCAAGTGAATCGCAGCCCGCTATTCGGGCTACGAAGGAACCCGTCGAGTTCAGCGTGGGGCCGGAGGTGGCGGTGGCAAGGGCAGGAGGCGCCGTGGAGCAACGGCGAACCGCTTACGGTGTGACGCACGCCGACGTGGTCGAGCTCCGGTCCGCGGAGCACCTGGAGGCTGCCGCCGAACTGCTCCGGGGTGTGTGGCAGGCACGCACCGACGCCGAGCGCATCGAGGTCATCAGCACCACGCTGCTGCGCTCGCTCAGTTACTCCGGCAACTACGTGCACGGGGTGTTCGACGGAACGGACCTGATCGGCTGCGCCGTGGGCTGGATGGGATCGAGCAGCTCCGGCCCGCCCGACCACCTGCACTCCGACATCGTGGGGACCCGGGCCAGCGACGGCGGCATCGGGTATGCGATGAAACGCCACCAGCGCCGGTGGGCCCTGAGCCGCGGCCTGGGAAAAATCCGCTGGACCTTCGATCCGCTCGTGGCCCGCAACGCGTACTTCAATCTATGCAAAGTCGGAGCCGTGGTCACGTCGTACCAGCCGGACTTCTACGGCCGGCTCAACGACGGCGTCAACACCGATCAGGCCACGGACCGGCTGGTACTGGAGTGGGACCTGCGGGATCGGTGGGCCGAGCAGGCACCCGAGGAGGGACACTCCCGTGTCCGGCGGCACGCCGTCGTACTGCCCGGGGCCGAGGTGATCTCGGTGCCCGAGGACGTCAACGCCCTCCGGCAGACCGACCCCGGACTCGTCCGGAGGGAACGTGTCGCCGTGCGTGAACGTTTCCAGTCCCTTCTCGAGCAGGGCTTCTGGGTCGCTGGGATGAGCGAGCGGCGCGAGTACGTGCTGCTGCCCCGACAGGTCGCACCGGTGTTCGAGGCATGAGGATCACGGGCGTCCAATTCCGGTGGGTGCACCTGCCGCTGGTCACACCGTTCAAGACCTCGGTCTTCACCGAGTACCACCGGGAGGCGCTGCTTATCGAGCTGCGCACCGCCGAAGGCATGACCGGCTGGGGTGAGTGCGTCGCCATGCCCGACGGGATCTACTCGTCCGAGAGCATGGAGAGCGCCGCCGAGGTGCTGCGCGACCAGCTCATCCCGATGACCCTGGAGCTGGGCGACAAGGTCACGGCTGAGGCGGCCAGGGCGGTCTTCACCGGAGTGGACGGCCATCCGATGGCCAAGGCGGCGCTGGAGATGGCTCTTCTGGACGCCCAGCTCCGCCACAGGGACACGTCGCTGGCGACCTATCTCGGCGCCACCCGGAAGGCTGTCCCGGCCGGTGTCTCGGTCGGCATCATGCCCATGGACGAACTGCGCGAGACCGTCCGGCACTACTGGTTCGAGAAGCAGTACAAGCGGATCAAGATCAAGATCGAGCCAGGCTGGGACGTGGAACCGGTCCGGATGATCCGCCGGCTGCTGGGCGACGACGCTCCCGTCCAGGTGGACGGAAACGGCGCGTACACCCTGGACGACGCCAAGAAGCTCGCGGAACTCGACAGGTACGGCCTCGTCATGATCGAGCAGCCGCTGGCCACGAACGACCTGGAGGGCCACGCCGAACTGGCACAGACCCTGCAGACACCGATCTGCCTGGACGAGCCCATCACCAGCACCGCGGACGCACTCGACGCCATCGGCCGGGGTGCCACCGCGATCCTCAACATCAAGCCCGGCCGGGTCGGCGGTTACCTCGAGGCGAAGGACATCCACGACGTCTGCGGCCGTAAGGTACCGCTCTGGGTCGGCGGCATGCTCGAGACCGGACTCGGCCGCGCGGCGAACGTGGCCCTCGCTGCGCTGGAGCACTTCACCCTGGTGGGTGACCTGTCCGCATCGGAGCGCTTCTACAAGCGGGACATCACCGACCCGATCGTGATGCACAACGGCATGATCCAGGTCCCCACCCGGCCCGGCATCGGCGTCGAGCCGGACCCCGAGGCACTGGACGAGGCGACCAAGGACGTCGAGACGATCCTGGGCACACCGGAAATGGTGGCGAGCCGGCGGAACTGACGATCCGGCCGGTCCTCGTTCGTCATGGGAGTGACAACTTCGGCGAAACGAGGAGATCAGCGATGCGGTACGCGGTACTCATGCACCACCAAGAGCCGGCCGAGGGCGAACTGAGCGACGAGGTCGTCGCCGAGGCGATGCGGGCGTTCGACATCTACGCCAAGGCGCTCCACGAGGCCGGCGTCCTGCTCGCGGCGGAGGTGCTGCAGCCCACGGAGGCGTCGAGCACGGTCGTCAACCGGGACGGGGCGGTCCGGGTGCAGGACGGCCCGTTCGCCGCTACGAAGGAGGCGCTGGCCGGCCTCTTCCTGATCGACGTCCCGGACCTGGACGCGGCGATCAGCTGGGCCGGCAAGTGCCCGGCCGCCCAGTGGGGCACCATGGAGATCCGCCCGGTGGCCACGTCGTTCCTCGACGGCGGATGGACGCGCTGAGGCGACGAGCGGAGACGCTGGGACGGCGGATGGACACGCTTACCGGCAGCGGAGCGCGGGCGGCCGAGCTGGCCGCCCGCGACAGCTACGGCCGGTTGCTGGCGCTGCTGTCGGCAGCGTCGCAGGACGTCGCGGCGGCCGAGGACGCGCTGGCGGACGCGTTCGAGCAGGCGGTGCGCACCTGGCCCGGCCAGGGCGTTCCGGTCGCACCGGACGCGTGGCTGCTGACCGTCGCCCGCAACCGGCTCAGGGACCGCTGGAAGTCCGCCGAGTTCCGCCGGACCGTAGTTCTCGACACCGACCGGGACACGCCGATCCACCTCGACGACCTGGACGTCGACGCGATCCCGGACCGGCGGCTCGAGCTGATGCTGGTCTGCGCCCACCCGGCGATCGACCGGGCGATGCACACGCCGCTGATGCTCAACACCGTGCTGGGCTTCACCGCCGAACAGATCGGCCGGGCCTTCTCGGTCCCGGCCACGACGATGGCGACACGGCTCGTACGGGTGAAGAAGCGCATCCGGACCACCGGGATCCCGTTCCGGCTGCCGGACCGCGACGACCTGCCGCCCCGGATGGCGGCCGTGCTCGAGGCCGTCTACGGCGCCTACGTCATCGACCGCACCGAGACCGGCCCCGAGGCGCTGCACCTGGCCGAGGTGCTGGCCGGGTTGGTTCCGGACGACCCGGAGGCGCGCGGCCTGGCGGCTCTGGTGCAGCTGTCCGCTGCCCGGGCGGCGGCGCGCACCGGCCCGGACGGGCGGTTCGTGCCGCTCGGCGAGCAGGACCCGCAGCGCTGGGACCGGCGGCTGATCGGGCGCGCCCACGAGCATCTGCGGGCGGCGCACGCACGCGGCAGGCTGGGCCGGTTCCAGGTGGAGGCCGCCATCCAGGCGCTGCACTGCACGGGTGCGCCTGACGTGCGTACCCTCCTGAATCTGCATTTGATCCTGCAGGACCTGGCGCCGTCGCTGGGTGGTGGAGTGGCGCTCGCGGCGGTGACCGCCGAGGCCGAAGGCCCGGCGACCGGGCTGGCCCGGCTGGACGCGCTGCTGGCGGAGACGGGCGAGGCGGCGTCGCGTTTCCAGCCGGCCCGGGCGACCCGCGCGCATCTGCTGGCACGCCTGGATCGCCGCGACGAGGCCATGGCGGAGTACGACCTGGCGATCGCCCTCACGGCCGACCCCGCCGAGCGCGCGCACCTGCGGGATCTGCGCGGTCGCGCCGGGTCAGCCGAGGGTTGACGCCGCCTTATCGTTTATTGATAATCGAGATATCGATAAACGATAAGGAGACGCGATGAACCTGCTCAGGACACTGCGCCGGCCCGACTGGATCGATGAGCTGCACGGACTTCTGCTGCTCGGCACCGTGCTGACCGGCGCCGGTGGCGTCGCCGCCGTCATCGCCACGCTGGCCGGCCAGCCGATCGAGGTCGAGGTGGCGACCGAGACCGCGCTCCGCCCCGACGCCCTCACCGGCGCCCCGGCCGGGGTGGTCCTCGGTGACTCCCTCGTCCTGGACGTCACCGATCCGACCGCCGCACAGCTGGGCTGGGCACTTCTCGCCACGCTGCCCCGGTTCGTGCTGATCACCGCCACGCTGGCACTGCTCTGGCGGGCGATCGGCCGGGCCCGCCGCACTGATCCCTTCCGGTCGGGCCTGGCCGCCAGCCTGCGTTCACTGGGTATCCTGCTGATCGGCGGCGGGCTGTTCGCGTGGGTGGCCGAGGTGGTCGCCCGGTTCGGGCTGAGCGCCACGGTCGACGTCGGCGGCACCTACACGACGCTGGACCTCACCGTGCCCGCGGTGTGGCTGTTCTTAGGAATCACCCTGCTCGCGGTCGGTGAGATCGTGCGCCGCGGCCAGGAGATGCGCGCCGACCTCGACGGGGTGGTCTGATGCCACCCGAGGAGGCGCACCGGGTCTCGGTGCACATCGAGAAGCTGCTGGCCGAGCGCGGGATGACGCTGACCGAGCTGTCCGCCCGCGTGGGGATCACCCTGGCCAACCTGTCCAACCTCAAGAATGGACATGCCAGGGCCATCCGATTCAGTACGCTCACCGCGCTCTGCGACGCGCTGCAGTGCCAGCCCGGCGACCTGTTCACCGTCGAGCCCGACTCATGACACCCTGGTGCCCTACCGATGGAGGGTGCTCATGTCCGCGTTCGGGCCCGCGTTGTTCGTGTCACGCGCCGACGGTGCGGCTATGTCCGAGGACGAGCAGGCGGCGGTCCTCGCGCTGGTGCGGGACGCCGCCGTCCGGCTGCGGCTGACGAACGACGAGCGGAAACCTGCCGCACCGCGCGTCTACGACTACGACGGATACGAGCCGCTGGCGCTCGGTGTGCTGCTGTACTCCGGTTACGGATACCGGCACATGCCCGACGAGATCCGCAAGGACCAGGACGAGGCGTGGGCGGCGCTGGGTGACCGGGTCGCCGCCGAGATCGACAGGGCGGCGCCCGGCCTTTACCGCTGCACCACCTACGCCGTCGAGGACTGAGCCGTCCGGCGGTCGTGGATCCGCTGCTGGAGGAGCTGGACCAGGTGGATCCCGGAGACGCCGGCCAGGTCGTCGGCCTGGGTGCGGCACGAGAAGCCGTCGGCCAGCAGGATGTCGCCCTCCTCCGCCTTCTCCAGCGCGGGCAGCAGCTGCTGCTCGGCAACCTGCACGGACACCTCGTAGTGGCCGCGCTCGACACCGAAGTTGCCGGCCAGGCCGCAGCAGCCGCCGAGCCGTTTGACGGTCGCGCCGGCCTTCTTGAGCAGCTTCGCGTCGGCGTCCCAGCCCATCACGGCGTGGTGATGGCAATGTGGTTGCGCGATCACCCGTACGCCCTCGAGGGAAGGTGGGTCGTAATCGGGAGTGGCGGCGAGCAGCTCGGCCACCGTCACCGTCGCCTCGGCGACCGCGCGGGCGGCCTCGTTGTTCACCAGCTCGACGGCGTCCTGCCGCAGCACACCGGTGCACGACGGCTCCAGCCCGACGATCGGGATGCCCTGCTTCGCGGCCTCGTGCAGCTCGGCGACGGTGCCGCCGAGAATGCGCCGGGCCGCGTCGAGCTGGCCGGTGGAGATCCAGGTGAGACCGCAGCAGGCCTTGCGGCTGGCGACGCGCGGGGCGTAACCGGCGTCGACCAGCACGTCCACGGCCGCTTGCGCGATCTCCGGCGAGAAGTGGTCGGTGAAGCTGTCGACGAACAGGATCACCGGTTTGCCGGTCTCGACCGGCCGGAACGACGACCGGAACGTCTTCGGGGCGAACGCGGGGATGTTGCGGCGCTTGTCGACGCCGGCGATCCAGAGGGCGATGCCCTTGACCCCCGGCAGGCTGGTGGCCAGGTTGGCGAGCGCCGGCATCTTCGACGCGAGCCGGGACCAGCGCGGCAGCCAGCCGAGCGAGTAGTGTGACCGCGGCCGCAGCCGGCCCTTGTAGGCCTGGTGCGTGACCTCGGACTTGTAGGCCGCCATGTCGATCCCGGTCGGACAGTCCGACGCACAACCCTTGCAGGAGAGACAAAGATCCAGCGCATCGTGTACGGCCGGCGAGCGCCAGTCCGGTGCCAGGTCTCCGTCCAGCATCTCCTGGAGAACACGGGCGCGCCCCCGGGTCGAGTCCTTCTCGTCCTTGGTGGCCAGGAAGGACGGGCACATCACCCCGCCGAGCACCCTGGTGTCGACGCGGCACTTGCCGACGCCGGTGCACCGGTGCACGGCCTGGTTGAAGTCGCCGTCGTCGTGGTGGTAGGCGAGCGCCAGCGGAACGGTCACCTTCCGGGCCTGGGAGACGCGGATGTTGGCGTCGACCGGGTCGGGGTCGACGAGGTTGCCCGGGTTGAGCAGGTTGCCCGGGTCGAAGGCGCCCTTGATCTGCCGGAACAGGCCGATCGCCTCGGGTGAGTACATCCGGGTGAGCAGCTCGGAGCGGGCCCGGCCGTCGCCGTGCTCGCCGGAGAGCGATCCGCCGTAACTGACGACCAGGTCGGCGGCGTCCTCAAGGAACGCCCGGAACAGCTGCGGGCCGTCCGGTTTGTCGAGCGGGAAGTCGAGTCGCACGTGGACGCAGCCGTCGCCGAGGTGGCCGTACGGCATGACCGAGAGCCCGTGCCGGGCCGTGAGATCGTCGAAGTCACGCAGGTAGGCGCCGATCCGCGCGGGCGGGACCGCGGCGTCCTCCCAGCCGGCGTGCGCGGGCAGGCCGCTCGGGGCGCGCCCGGCCAGGCCGGCGCCGTCCTCACGGATCTTCCACAGCGGGGCGGCCTCGGCGACGTCCTCGACGATCCGGTGGTCGACGGCCTCGGCGGCCTTCACGAGGCGGGCCGTCCGGTCGCGGACGTCGTCGAGGTCGTCGCCGGCGATCTCGATCATCAGCCAGGCGGTGCCGGCCGGCAGCGGAGGCACCGCGTCCGGTCCCCGGCGGGAGCGGACCACGTCGCAGATGCGGTGGTCGAGGCCCTCACAGGCGGTCGGCTTGAACTCCAGGATCGACGGGATGATGTCGCCCGCGGTGCCGAAGTCGGGGTAGCCGAGCACGATCATCGTGCGGTGGATCGGGTCGGCGACCAGGCGTACCGTCGCCTCGGTGACGACCGCGAGGGTGCCCTCGCTGCCGACCAGGAACTCGGTGAGGTTGAAGCCGTTCTCCGGGAGCAGATGCTCGACGGCGTAACCGGAGACCTGGCGCCCGAAGGTGGCGAACTCGGTGCGGCCGATCGCCAGGTTGGCGCCGATGACGTCGCGGAGCCGGTCGACGGCCTTCGACTCGGCGAGCTCCTCACCCTCGATCGTGTACGCCTTCAGGCCGAGCGTGTTGTCACTCGTCCGGCCGTAGCCCAGGGTGCGCGCGCCGCACGAGTTGTTGCCGATCATGCCGCCGATCGTGCAGCGGGTGTGCGTCGACGGGTCCGGCCCGAACCGCAGGCCGTGCGGCTTGGCCGCGGCCTGGAGCACCGCCTGGACCGTGCCGGCCTGCACCCGGGCCGTGCGCGCCTCGCCGTCGACCTCGAGAACCCTGTTCATGTGGCGGCTGAAGTCGAGAACCATGCCCGGCCCGATCGCGTTGCCGGCCACGCTCGTTCCCGCTCCGCGGGCGGTGATGGGCACGCCGGTCTCGCGGCTCACCGCGAGGGTGGCCAGCACGTCGTCGTCGTGCCGCGGACGGACGATCAGCTGCGGCACGATCCGGTAGAGGGAGGCGTCACTCGCGTACGCCGACCGGTGCGCCGCATCGGTGAGGACGTCGGTGACGCCCGCCCGGAGGAGCCGGGCGGCGAGGTCGTTGGTCACGCGGGTCTCCAAGGCTGTCGTCGTGCTGGTCCGCCTTGGGCAGCGTGCGGCGGTGAACCTGCTCTGCGGACGTCGCCGCCATGTTAGTCGCCGCAGGTCGGGGCCTCTCGGGCCGCCGGTTGCGCTGTGAGATCGGCAATCGCCGGGACGCGTGTTGGCAAAGCGACAATGGGGCGATAACCTCCGTGCTCGTACACACAAAATGATTCATATTCGAGGCGCCGCTAGGAGACGCGTGTGGGGCGGACGGAGCCTGGACCCGACGAGGGTCAGCGTCTCGCGGGGCTGAGAATCGGCGGCTATGTGGACCGGGCGAAACACCGGGCACCCGAGCCGCGCGAGAGCGGCACGCCGTTGCCGAACATCGCGGACTACTGGCCGGACGCGCCGCACCGCCTGCGCGCCCAGTGGGAACAGTTCGTGCCGGGCGCGCCCTCGGTGCCGACACTCGACCTCGACAAGACCCCCACGCCCGCGGACCGCCGGTTGCCGATCGTGCTGACCGGCGTGCTGGCACTGTCCGTGGTGGCCGGCGCGGTGCTGCTGGCCCGCCCTCTCGCCGACTCGGAGATCCGCCGGCAGCAGGAACAGGCGGCCGCCCCGGTGACGTCGGTGATCCCGGTCGAGCCGCAGATCACCGTGGCCCCGCAGCCGCCGCCTCTGCTGCTCTCCCCCACCCCGTCGCCGTCGGCCACCACCACGCCGTCGATCCGGTCGGCCCGGCTGGAGTTCGTCACCGGCGTCACCGAGCTGACCGTGCGCACCGCCGACCTCGGCGAGCAGCCCTTCGCGATCGGGTCCCCGGACGGGTCGGAAGTGCAGTCGGCCACCACGTTCACCGGCGGCGTGCTCCGGATCGAGATCCTCACCGGTGCGTCGTCCGTCGAGGTGCGGCTCAGCCAGGACATCGTCTGGCATCTGCGGCTGGCCGCCGGGGTGAAGACGGCCCGGCTCGACACGAGCTCGGGCACGGTCAGCGCCATCGACCTCGACGGCGGCGCCGAGACCTTCGACATCGTGCTCGGCGGCCTGTCCGGGGTCGTGCCGATCCGGATGGCGGGCGGGGCGAGCAACTTCCGCATCCGCACCGAGGAACGGGTGCCCGCGCGCGTCACGGTCGGTAACGGCGCCGGGAACGTGGTCGTCTACGGCGACGAGCGCGGCGGCACCGCGCCCGGGACCGTCATCGAATCGGGAGATCTCGGCAACGGTCCCGGCCTGCGGGTGGACGCCGTCGCGGGCGTCGGCTCGCTGGTGATCACCTCGGACCCCGGTGGACGCGACGGCCGCAACCGGGGACGCCGCTGACGCGTCCGCGCCCCGCCTCCCGCGCAGCGCGCCCTGCCTCCCGCGCCCCGCGCCCCGCCTCCCGCGCCCCGCCTCCCGCCTCCCGCCTCCCGCCTCCCGCCTCCCGCCTCCCGCCTCCCGCCGATCTTGTGAGGTTCGGGCTGCTGCGGCGGCACAACCTCACAAGATCGACAACCCGCCACCCGCCACCCATCACCCGGTCGCACCCCTCCCGCCCCGCATTCCGCCACCCCATCCCGCCGATCTTGTGAGATTTGGGCTGCTGCGGCGGCGCAACCTCACAAGATCGACCAGCCCGCCGCCCGCGCCGACCCACATTGCGACGATCTTGTGGAGTTCGGGCTGCTGCAGCGGCACAACCTCACAAGATCGCCGGCGAAGGGTTGGCGGCGGGCGGAGGAAGGCTGGCGACTGGCCGAAGACGGCTGGCCGCGGACCGAAGACGGCTGGCCGCAGACCGAAGACGGCTGGCTACGGGCCGAAGACGCTGGCCGCGGACCGAAGAAGCTGGTGGTGGGCCGGAGAGGGTCGGTGGTGGGCCGGAGAGGGCTGGTGGTGGGTGGGAACCTGTCTGGGGTGGGCGGTGTCTTCGGGGTATGACCACCAGGCGTGAACTTCTTCTGCTTGCCGGCACCGGACTCGTTCTCACGGCGGCCGGGTGCCGGGAGACAGGCGCCCGCGCGGCCACCACGGCGCCCGACGTGCTGCTCGCCGACTCGGAGCGCGGCCTGCTACGGCTCGGGCCGGGCGGGGAACAGAACCTCGGCGCGGCGGCAGCCGGTTACGACGGCACTCATCTCTACGCGGGTGTGCCCGGTGGGGTGGAGCAGCTCGATCCGGCGAGTGGCGCGAAGGTCGGCCACACCGCGCTGGCCGGTGACTGGACGCCGCGGGTGGTCGCCGTCGACGGCCGGGCGTGCGCGCTCAGCGGGACGGGGGCCTCCGACCGGCCGGCCGCGCGCGCCCGGACCATCCTGGCCGTCGCCGGGCCGGGTGGGGAACGGCGTTTCGACCTGGCCGGGGTGATCGAGCCGGACGCGTTCACGGCCGACAACACGGGACTGTTCGTGCTGGACTGGCTGCCGGCCACCGCGCCGGACCACTACCGGGTACGGCTGCTCGACCTGGCCACGGGGAAGGTCGAACCGCTGTTCACCCGGAACAAGACGCCGGTGCCGACGGGCGCCGAGGAGGAGATGCGCGGTGACGGGCGGCAGGCGGTGCTCTCCGCCGACCGGAAGATGCTGTTCACCCTCTACACCCACCAGCCCGGCCACCGGCACACCCGGGATCTGCTCTCCGGCCGGCCGGGGAACGCGCACGCCTTCGTCCACGTATTGCATCTGGTGGAGCGATGGGCGTACTGCCTCGATTTGCCCCACCCGTTCGGTGAGGGTCCGCCGGCCGGACACGCTCTCGCCGCCGATGGACGCACCCTGTTCGTCGCCGATCTGAACGCGGGGAAGCTGGCCTACGCGAGCCCCGAGTCGCTGTCGATCGAGCGGGTGGTCGACGTGCCACCGGTTGCCGGGTCCTCGGCCGCTCTGGCGCTCACCGCCGACGGCCGGATCCTGGTCGGTGCGGGCGGTGTCACGGTCGTGGACCGGGTCTCGGGGAAGCGGACCGGCAGCTGGGAGCTGGCCGGCCCGGTCCGCGGGATGGGACTGAGCCGGGACGGCGGCCGCCTCTACACCGGTGGCACCGGCCGGGTCACCTGGCTCGACACCGCCACCGGCGAGAAGCGCGGCGAGCTGGCCGTGCCCGGCCTCACCGCCCTGCGCCACGTCATCTGAGCGTCCAGAATGGGAGTCCCACCACGACAGGGAGCTATGCCGGGGCGAGCTATGCCGGGGCGAGCTATGCCGGGGCGAGCTATGCCGGGGCGAGCTATGCCGGGGCGAGCTATGCCGGGGCGACGCGGCGCAGGATGTCGAGCAGGAACCACTCGTCCTCGTGGTGCACGACCGGCTCCAGGCCGGCGGTGGCCAGCAGCGCGGCGTGCGCGTTGAAGCCGTCGTAGTTGCCGCCGTTCTGCCGGTCGCGGAAGTGCACCGACACGAAGTCACCGCCGGGCTCGAGGCGGGCCACCAGCCCGTCCAGCGTCGCCGTCAGGTCGTCGCCGGACAGGTAGTAGAGCAGGTCGCCGATCACCACGAGGTCGAAGACGCCGTCGGGCAGCTCGGCCGGCAGCTCGGCCCGCTCGACCCGTACGTTGGGCAGGTCGGCGGTGTTCTGCCGGGCCAGGTCGACCGCCTCGGGGACGCTGTCGGTGGCGAGAACCTCGTCGCAGCGTCCGGCCAGCATCCGGCTCAGCGTTCCGATCGAGGCACCCGGCTCGTAGCACCGGGTGTACCGCTCGCGGGGCAGGCTGGCCACCGTGACCGCGTACTTGCGCAGGTCGTGCCACTTGGTGGCGACGTCCCACGGGTCGTCCTTCGCCAGGTAGAGCCCGGTGAAGTAGTCCAGGGAGACCGACGTGTCGGGTGGGGTGGCGTCGCCTGCTGCACGTGTCACCCCGAGATTGTGCCCCCGCCCGGGCCCGCCGCCACGGTCAGGGTGCCGACGCCCTCCTCGGCTACCAGGTCGATGCCCCCGGCCCCGCTGCCCGCGGTGAACCGGGCGCCCTTGTTCACGCCCTTGTCCCGTTTGCCGTAGACGACCACCGTGCCGGCGCCGGACTTCAGCTCGGCGCGGACGGGCGCCTGGCCGCCGGTGCTGATCCGCCAGTCGCGGATGCCGCCGCTCATCGAGATCGGCACGGTCGCCTTCTGCTTCGGCAGTGCGAGGTCGATGTTCGCGGCGCCGCCGAGCAGATCGACGCGGCCGACGCGGGCTCCGGTCAGATCGATCTTGGCGGTACGGACACCGCCGCGCATCAGCACGGACCAGACGACCTCGGGGCTGAGCACCACGTCGACCTCGGCGGTACCGACGTCGCCGGTGTCGTCGACGAAGATCCGGACGGCGCCGCCGGCCTCCTCGGTACGCACGTTGATGCCGCTGCCGGGTGGGCTGGACACCTCGTACCAGCCCTCCGCGATCTCGCCGATCCGGACGTCGAGCTCGGTCGTGCCGTCGGCCAGTTCGAAGGTTGCCGCGTCCGGGATCGCGCCGGCCGGAGCGCTGGTCTCGATCGAGACCGGCGGGTTGCCGGGCGGGGCGACCACGCTGGGCTCGGCGAACACCGGGGCGGCGACTCGGCCGGGGTCCGGCGGGCGGGTGGCGTACCAGGACAGGCCACCGGCCACCAGGACGGCGGCGACCAGGGCGGCGACCGGTTTCCAGGCGATGCGGCGCTGCCGCGGGGCGAGCCGCAACTCGATGGTGGGCCGCTGTGACCCCCGGTCCTGCCAGGGTTGCTCGATCCTTACCGGTTCGGCGTCCTCCGGTTCGTAGTGGTCGGCGGGCGGCCCGGCCCGGTGCGGCGCGTCGGGCCAGAACGCCGAGATGTCGGGCAGCGCGGGTGGCGCGGCCTCGGCCGTGTCGCCGGCGTTCTCGGTCGCGGTGTCCGCCGGGACGGCGGTGTTGTCGATGTCAGGGACGGCAGGACTGTCCACGCTGCTCTCCTCGAAGCCCACGGGATGACTCCGCACGGAGGTACGGACGCGAGGCCGCTTCGGTTCGATTGGAGCGCTCCCAAAAATTTGGGACAAGCTTCCCTCTTGCTTTCACATGCCCCGAGCGTGTAGATCCTTATCGAATCCTTAAGTGATTCTTGCGAACGTCCCCCACGGAAGCGAAATCAATGCCGGAAGACGACACCCGTAACGGACTGCGGGTCGGCGGCTGGATTCCGCCGTATTCACCCGGCGGCACGCCCGCCGGGCCGATCCGGCCCACCGCCCACCCTGCCTCGATCGCGGGCCGCCCCCGCCGCGACTCGTTTTCCCGCCTGCGCGCCGGGGGCACGATGCGCCCCCGGCTGGTCCTCGCCGCGGCCCTCTGTCTCGCCTGCGCGGCGACCGCGGCGATAGCCGTGGTGCTCGACGCCGCCAAGGGCCCCGAGCCGGTCGCCGCCGAGTTCACCTACCCCGCGGGCGGCCTGCCGCCGCAGCCCTTCCCACCGGCGGTGGAGTCGACGGATGTGCCGGTCAGCGTGCTGCCGTCACCGACCGGCACGACCCTGCCGGCCATCCCCACCGAGGACTGGTCGCCGCCGCCGAAGACCTCACCGGTGGCCACCCGGACCACCACCGGGCCACCCGCGACGACCCGGCCGGCCACCCCGGCTCCGGTGTCGCTGACCGTCGGATCGACCGTCGGGCTGGAGGCCGCCGACCGCTCCGGACACCGGGTCCGGCACCGCGACTACCGCGGCCGCCTGGAGCCGATCAGCCGCCGAGACGGCGCCGACGCGGCTTTCCGGGTACGCACGGGACTGGCCGGCAACGACTGCGTGTCGTTCGAATCTGTTAACTTTCCCGGGTATTATCTCCGGCATCGAAATTTCGAAATACGCCTCGACAGGAACGACGCCTCCGCGCTATTCCGTCAGGACGCGACTTTCTGCGCCGTGACGATTCGTCAAGGCGCCGCACTGGCGTTGCGTTCGAAGAATTATCCGAATCATCACGTGGTCGCCGACGGCGAGTGGCTGAAGATCGTGCAGACCTCCGCGTCGCGGGCGACCGCCTTCGTTCCGCGGGCCCCCCTCTGATCGTTCCCGGTCGGCCCATCCGGCCGGGAACGGTCAGGCCCGCGTGTGGAGTCCGGGCGCATCACGCGCCCGGACTCCACACACCTCATCCCCGGTGAAGAACTGTCACCCCGCGTGGTCCGAGGAGCCCCGCGCCCGGCAGTGCGCTGAGGTCCACCGGCTCGTCGGTCCGGTTGATCAGGAACCAGTGGTCGCCGCGGATCGCCAGCTCGACCCGGCCGGCGAGTTCCGGCGGCAGTTCGCCGCGCACCCCGGCCGGACCGAGCAGGGCCGGCAGCAGCGGGGCCAGACCGTCGGGGCCGAGGCGGGTGGAGACGTACGCCGCCGACCCGTCCCCTGCCCGGCGCCGGGTGACCGCCGCCCGCTCCGCCTGCTCCCCGGTCTTGTACCGGGCCAGCACCTCGACGTCCTCGCCGGTCACGTCGATCCGGTCGCTCCAGAGGGTGCCGGTCGTGCCGTTGTCCAGCTCGACGCTCTCGTGGTCGAGCAGCGGACCGAACTCCTCGATCCGGATGCCCAGCACGTCACGCAGCGGTCCCGGGTAGCCACCGAGCCAGACGTGGTCGTTCTCGTCCACGATCCCGGAGAAGTACGTGGTGACCAGGTGCCCGCCCGCGGCAACCCAGTCACGCAGCCGACCCGCGAGCGCGGCGGGAACGACGTGCAGGATCGGGGCGATCAGGACCCGGTACTCCTCCAGCGGCCCGCCCACCGGGAGCACGTCGGCACGCACCCCGGCGTCGAGCAGGGCCGTATACCAGTCGAGCGCCTCCTGCCGGTAGCGCAGCCGGTCGGTGGGGTGCGAGTCGTGCTCGGCGGCCCACCACGACTCCCAGTCGAAGACGATGCCGACCTCGGCCCGGCGGCGGTGCGAACCGGCGACCGGCGCCATCTCCCGCAGCCGCTGCCCGAGCCGGACCACGCCGCGGAACACCTCGCTGTCGGTGCCGGCGTGCGGCAGCATCGCCGAGTGGTACTTCTCCGCGCCGGCCTTCGACTGCCGCCACTGGAAGTAGCAGACCGCGTCGGCGCCGTGGGCCACGTGGGTGAGTGAGTCCCGTTCCAGCTCACCGGGCTTCTTGGCGACGTTGACCGGCTGCCAGTTGACCGCGCTCGTGGAGTGTTCCATGAGGAACCAGGGCCGGCCGCCTGCCAGGTTGCCGGTCAGGTTCGCCGAGAAGCTGAGCTCGTCGCGGGCCTGCGGGCCGGGCAGCACGTAGTGGTCGTTGGAGACGAAGTCGACCTCGGCGGCCCAGTCGGCGTAGTTCATGCCCTTCGTCTCGCCCATCACCATGAAGTTCGTGGTGACCGGCACCTCCGGGGTGATGCCGTGCAGCAGGTCGCGCTCGGCGCGCAGATGCTGTTTGAGGGCATCCGAGGAGAACCGTTTGAAGTCCAGCTGCTGCGTCGGGTTCGGGTGCGAGGCGGCCAGCCGCGGTGGCAGGACCTCCTCGAAGTCGTCGTAGCGCTGCGACCAGAACGCGGTGCCCCACGCGTGGTTGAGCGCTTCGACGTCGCCGTACCGGTCTCGCAGCCAGACCCGGAAGGCGGCCGCCGCGTCGTCGGAGTAGTCGTAGATGTTGTGGCAGCCCAGCTCGTTGTTGACGTGCCAGGCCACCAGCGCCGGGTGCTCGGCGTAGCGGACGGCCAGCTCACGGACCAGGCGCAGCGCGTGCTCCCGGAAGATCGGGGAGGTGGGCCGCCAGTGCTGGCGCGCGCCCGGTGACAGCACCTCGCCGGTGCGGGTCACCGGCAGGATCTCCGGGTGCTTGCGGGTCAGCCAGGGCGGCGGCGAGGCCGTGGCGGTGGCCAGGTCGACCGTGATGCCGCCGGAGTGGAGCAGATCCATCACCTCGTCGAGCCACGCGAAGTCGTACACACCCTCGCGGGGTTCGAGTCTCGCCCAGGAGAAGATGGCGAGGGAGACGACCGTGACGCCGGCCTCGCGCATGGCCCGTACGTCCTCGTCCCAGAACTCGCGGGGCCATTGGTCGGGGTTGTAGTCCGCGCCGAATTCCAGACGCGCCGACCCGGCGCGGCGGAGCCAGCGCCGGGTCGTCTCGTTGCTTTGCGTCATTTAACCGTGAAGCCCTGTTCCGTGCCGTACTTGACCGATGCGTCCTGCCAGGCCTTCAGCCCGTCGGTCAGGTTGCCCTGGCCGATGTAGGCCTTGCCGACGGTGTCGCTGAAGATGCTGTTGGCGTAGACCTGGAAGGGCAGGTACGACCAGCCGGTGACGACCTGACCGGCGGACGCGGCGAGAACCTCGTTGACCTTCTGGCCACCGAAGTACGGGAACTCCTTGCCCTGGAAGGCGGGGTCCGCGAGGTGCTTGGTGGTGGCCGGGAAGGCGCCGTCGGCGATCCGGGTCTGCGCGCCCTCGTCGACGGCGGCGTACTTCAGGAACGCCCAGGCGAGCGTCTTGTTCGGGGCCTTCTCCGGGATGGCGAGCGAGCTGCCGCCGTTCTCCGCGGTCGACTTGCCGCCGGCCTCCCACTGCGGCATCGGCGCGACCCGCCACTTGCCGTTGGCGGCCGCGGCGCCCTTCTCCAGGTTGCTCGGCATCCACGCGCCGGTGACCAGGGTGGCGATGGTGCCGTCGCCGAGGCCCTTGTACCACTCGTCGGTCCAGCCGGGAACCGGCGAGAGCAGCTTCTTCTCGATCAGCTTCTGCCACTCGGTCGCGAACTTCTGGCTGCCCGCGTCGCCGAAGTTGACCGTGACCTCGGTGCCGTTGACCTGGTACGGCTTGCCGCCGGCCTGCCAGATGAGGCTCGTGGTGAATCCGGCGTCACCGCTGTCGCTGGTGATGTACGCCTTCGGGTCGGCGGTGTGCAGCTTCTCGGCGGCCGCCGCGTACTCGGCCCAGGTGGTCGGCACGGCGATGCCGTGCTTGTCGAAGACCTCCTTGTTGTAGAAGAGCGCCATCGGCCCGGAGTCGATCGGCAGGCCGTAGATCTTGTCGCCGGCGTGCACCGAGTTCCAGGTGCCGGGGGTGAACGTGCCGTCCAGGGACTTCGCGCCGTACGTGTTCAGGTCCGCGACCGACTTGGCCAGGGAGAACTGGGGCAGCGCGTAGTACTCGATCTGCGCCACGTCGGGAATGCCCGTGCCGGCCGTGATGGCGTTCTGCAGGGCCGTGTACTGGTCGTTGCCCGTACCCGCGTTGACGAGGTTGATCTTGACCTTGGGGTATTTGGTCTGGAAGTCGGCGGCGACCTTGGTGATCGTGGTGTCCCACGCCCAGACCGTGATGTTGCCGCCCGCCTCCAGGGCGGCCGTGACGTCCGCCTCGGAGACACTCGTGGCGGCCGTGCCGCCGGTGTCGCCGTCGTCGGAGCCGGAACAACCGGTGGCCAGCAGGCTTATCGACAGCGCGGCGCCCAGGAGCGCGCGCCGACGGGTGATCATCATTGAGGGGTTCCCTTCGGGAGGAGGGGGATTACTGTTTGACACTTCCCGTGGTCAGACCCGACTGCCAGAAGCGCTGCAGCAGCAGGAAGGCCACGATGAGGGGGATGATGGTGAGCAGCGATCCGGTGATCACCAGGTCGTAGACGACGTCGCCGCCGACCGTGGTGGCCTGCTCGCTCCACTGGTAAAGGCCCAGCGTGAGCGGGTAGAGGTCGGGGTCCTTCAGCATGATCAGTGGCAGGAAGAAGTTGTTCCACGTCCACACGAGATTGAAGAGCAGGACCGTGACGAGCCCCGGCGCCAGCAGCGGCAGGGCGAGCTTGAAGAAGGTCCGGAACTCGCCGGCCCCGTCGACGCGCGCCGACTCGAGGATCTCGTTGGGCACCGCGTCGGTGGCGTACGTCCACATCAGGTAGAGGCCGAACGGCGACACCAGCGACGGGATGATGATCGCCCACGGCGTGTCGGTCAGACCCAACTTCGCAAACATCAGGAAGGTGGGTACGGCCAGAGCGGTCCCGGGGATGGCGATGCCGCCGAGGATGACGGCGAAGACCACGCGGCGCCCGGCGAAGTCGAACTTGGCCAGGCCGTACCCGGCGAGTGCGGCCAGCATGGTGGCCCCGCCCGCGCCGGCCACCACGTAGAGCAGGGTGTTCAGCAGCCAGCGCCCGAAGATCCCGTCCTGGTAGGCGAACGTGCGCGAGATGTTGTCGAACAGCGCGAAGTCACCGGAGAACCACAGGCCGAACGTGCCGAGCAGATCCTGCTGTGTCTTGGTCGCGCTGATCGCCAGCCAGACCAGCGGGAGCAGGGTGTAGACCAGCATCACGCCGGTCACGACGGTGAGGGTGATGCTGCGCGGCTGCTTCCTCATGAGATCCCCCGCATGCTGCGGCGCTGGAAGAGGTACGCCACGACCGTCGTGGCCACGCCCATGATCAGGGCGATGGTGGCCGAGTAATTGATCTGCTGCCCGGCGAAGGACAGCTGGTAGGCGTAAATGTTCGGGGTGAAGTAGGTGGTGATCGAGTTCGGCGCGAGGGTGTCCAGGATCTGCGGCTCGTTGAAGAGCTGGAAGCTGCCGATGATCGAGAACACGGTGGCCACGACGAGCGGTCCGCGCAGCGCCGGCAGCTTGATCGACCGGACGATCCGGAACTGGCCGGCGCCGTCGATCGCGGCCGCCTCGTAGAGCGCGGTGTCCACGACCCGCAGCCCGGAGTACAGGATGAGCATGTTGTAGCCGACGAACTCCCAGGTCACGATGTTGCCAATGCTGGCAAGGATCAGGTCCGGCGAGAGCGGGTCGGGCAGCGTGACGCCGAGCGCCTCGTTGATGTTGCCGACCAGCCCGAACCGGGTGCCGTAGAGGAAGCCCCACATCACCGCGGCGACGACGGCCGGGACCGCGTAGGGCAGGAAGATCGCGATCCGGAAGAAGCCGGCGCCGTGGAGCCGTCCGCTGTCGATGGCCAGCGCCACCAGCAGGGCCAGGCCCAGCATGATCGGCACCTGGACGACCAGGAACAGCGAGACCCGGCCGAGCGCCTCCCAGAACTGAGGGTCGCTCAGGGCCTTCGTGTAGTTCTCCAGGCCGACGAAGGTGGTGCCGCCGACCAGGCGGGTGCGGAACACGCTGAGATAGACGGAGTACGCGATAGGCGCGAGGAACACCAGCGTGAACACCGCGAGGAACGGACCGGTGAATTGCCACCCGATCCATGAACGCCGGGTCAACCCTGCCCCCTCCCGAGGATGTTTACGTAAACATGGACGTCATGTTTACGTAAACATGACTGCCGTATAGTGGCACGGGCCACAAATCACGGTCAAGGAGTGATCAAGATCGAACCACCCCGGCTCCGTGCCGCTTCGGACGTCCCGGGCGGCCGCCGTAAGCAGCGCGTCTCCATGGCCGACGTGGCCCGTCTCGCCGGCGTCTCCTCGCAGACCGTGTCCCGCGTGGCGAACGGCTCCCCCGGCGTCGTCGAGACCACCCGTGAACAGGTCCTCGCGGCGATGAGCGAACTCGGTTACCGGCCCAACAGCGCGGCCCGCTCGCTGCGCTACGGACGGTTCAACACCATCGGCGTCATCCTGTTCGGGCTGGCCTCCACCGGCAACAGCCGCACGGTCGAGGCCATCGCCACCCACGCCGCCGCCGAGGGCTACGCCATAACACTCATCCCGGTGGGCGCGCCGACCCAGGACAATGTCATGGGAGCGTTCACAAGAATGGGCGAGCTCGCGGTCGACGGCGTCGTTCTCATCATCGAGGTGCACCTGCTCGACGCGTCCGCGGTCGCCATTCCGCCGGGCGTGCACGTGGTGGTCGTCGACTCGGACGCCGGCGACCGCTATCCGGTGGTGGACACCGACCAGGCCGACGGGGCGCGGCAGGCGGTCCGGCATCTGCTCGAGCTCGGCCACCGTACGGTCCGGCACGTGGCCGGGCCGGTCGAGTCGTTCGCCGCCGAACGGCGGGCCGGGGCATGGCGGCAGATCCTCGAGGAGGCCGGGCGGCCGGTCGCGCCGCCGGAGCGCGGTGACTGGTCGGCGGACTCGGGCTACCACGCGGGCCTGCGCCTGGCCGCCGACCCGGACTGCACGGCGATCTTCGCGGCCAACGACCAGATGGCGCTCGGCGTCCTGCGCGCCCTGCACGAACGCGGCCGCCGGGTCCCTGCCGACGTCAGCGTGGTCGGCTTCGACGACATCGCCGACGCCGGCTCCTACCTGCCTCCGCTCACCACGGTCCACCAGGACTTCGCCGAGGTGGGACGCCGCTGCGTGGACGCCCTGCTGGGCCAGATCCACGACGAGCCGGCGGGCCCCGGCACCGATCTGGTCCCGACCCGCCTGGTGATCCGCGGCAGCACCGCCCCACCCTCAGGGGTGAGCGGATAGACGCACGGTCGTGCGATGGTGACCTGATGTCATCGAAGATGAGCGCATCCGAGATCCTGGAACGAATCCGGACCGGCACCGAGGCGGCCACGGTGTCCCGCGTCTTCGGCGAGCCGATCGAACGCGACGGCGTCACCGTCGTTCCGGTCGCCACCATCAAGGCCGGTGGGGGTGCGGGCGGCGGCAGCGGCGCGCCCGTGAACAGCGACAACCCGCAGGGTGAGGGCGTCGGCGGTGGCTTCGGCTTCGAGGCGCGACCGGCTGGCGTCTTCCTGATCCGCGACGGCGACGTGTGCTGGCGACCGGCCGTCGACGTCAACAAGATCGTCGTCGGCGGCCAGCTCGCCCTCGTCGCCGGCTTCCTGGTGATCCGCTCCATCGTGCGCCGCCGGCGCCGCCGCTGACTCGCGGGCGGGATGCTACGTCCGCTTGTTACGGCGGCGCTCGCCGATCTCCCAGGCGAGGATGTACTGCCGGATCGTCTGCGCCACCTCCTCCGGGGTGTCGAAGGTGAGGATCAGGTGCTGGCCCGGGTCGCCGTCCGGCGCCTCGCGCACGGTGTGGACCACCCCGCTCAGCTTCGCCTCGGCGGTGCCCAGCCACACCGTCGCCTCGACGTGGTCGCCCTGGGCCAGCGAGGTCACCTCGTCGATCCAGCAGCGCAGGCCGCCCTCGCTGATGTCGAGCAGCACACCCTCGGCCGGCTGGCCGCTCACCTCGGCCTCGAGCCGGACGACCGCACCGGCGCCGCCGCGCACGTACTCGCGCCGGTTGTCGGTACGCGCGCCGCCGGTCGGGACCAGCGTCCACCGCAGCGGCGCACTGCCCGACACGACGACCAGCCGGACCGGCAGCACGATCCGCGTGCGCGGCGGGACCCAGAACACCTCGAACTCACGGCCCGGCTCGAGCACCGCCAAGTCGTTGGTCTCCAGCGGGGCGGCCACACTGAACGTCTCGCCGTCGACGGACTCGAGCCTCGAGCGGAGATTCACGCCGGCACCGAGGACGAGGAACATCGGGGAACCGATCTCCGGCAGGTCGATCGCGGCCAGCCCTCCCTCCACGTGCGGAAGGGCAATCGAACCAGCTGGGTTGCTCATCATTCACCTCTGCGGAACACCGCTCACGGGGGTCGGGACAGACCTACCATCGGCAGGATCCGCCCCGACGTGAACATCCCGCGGATTCCGGAGGGTCAGGGCCAGGGGTAGTAGATCAGCGTCCACGAGGTGGCGCTGTTCTGGCGGCAGCTGTAGGCGCTGTAGATCTTGTTGGCGTAGACCGCGTCGTCGCCGGTCTCGTCACAGGTCTGCGCGGAGGAGAAGCCGCCACCGTTGATCACTTTCTGGAACAGCTTGTTCGCCACGTAGTCGCCCACCTTGGCACCGGCGGCGTTGCCCTGCGTGCCGTCCCAGGAGTAGTGGACGCCGAGATAGATGCGGCTGCGGGCGTCCTCCTGCGCGGCCGCGCTGAAACTGGTGAAGGTCCTGGTCACCCCGACCGCGTGCGGATCTTCGGTGCCGCCGGTGAAGGTGATGGCGTCGGTGCCGAAGTAGCGCTCCATGCTCTTGGCCCAGGCGCCGCCGAAGGTGGCATGACCGGAGATCCAGGCGGGGAACGCGGGACTGAAGTTGACGCCGTTCCGGTCGGCCGACAGAGGCTTCCACGCGGTGTCAGCCGTCGTGGCGGCGTTGTTGTCGGTGCCGGCCAGCTGGATCGCCGACTCGGGACGCCACAGGTCGATCGCGGTCAGGTACTTGGCGTCCCAGGCGACGATCGCGGCGTCCGCCATCGCGGCGCTGACCAGGGCAAAGAGCCGCAGGTTCGCCATCTGGTCCAGGCCGCGGCCCGCCGACACCACCTGGGTGTGCGCGAAGTGCTGACCCGGCGGCTTGTACGTGCCGTCCAGGTCGTTCGCCCAGTACCACGCGATCTGCGTCTGCTCGCTGGTCCGGGTCGAGCCGGTCGCCCGGCCCAGGCTCTTGACCTCGTTGACCTGCGTGGCGTACGCCGAACTCGCCAGCAGCGACGGCATCGTCGAGTAGCCGCCCGGGAGAGCCGGGCGCAGGCTGGACAGCTTGTAGGACTCGGTGAACCGGGAGAAGGGCACGACCTGGCCCCAGCCCGGGGTGGCCGCGTTGCCCGACCCGGTGGGCCGCCAGAAGCCCGGCTGGTTCACCAGGGTGTACGTGGTGTTGTGGGTGGACCGGTCCAGGTTCCCGTCGCGGCTGGCGACCATGTTCTGACCGGCCTTCACGCCGACGCTGCGGCCCTGCTGCTGGGAGGCGTCGACGGCGATGCCGTCCTGCGCCGCGGCCAGGTCGGCGGAGAAGCTGATCGCCGGGTAGAGACTGCTGAGCACGGTCTGGGCGGCGTAGTCGATCGCCGTCTCGACGTCCGGGTTCGCCCAGTTCGTGATCGGGACACCGCCGGTGTAGTCGATGGCCAGGCAGTTGAAGTCGTCGTACGAGCCGGTGCGGTTGCAGTTGATCGCGTTGACCGCGTTGAACATCGCGTTGTGCATCATCGCGCCGGACCTGGCCAGCGGCCCGGGTGCGCCGCCGGCCGTCCGGTACGTCTTGAGCAGGACGTTGTTCCAGAAGATGACATGGTCACCGATCGGCGCCGCCTGCGCCGGTGCGGCCACGGCCGCCAGTCCCGTCGAGGCGAGGACTGTCGCGAGCGTAGCCGTGACCGCCCGCCTGAGTTGCTTTCGCATGGATCCCCCGTCGTTTCGTTGGCTCAGCAACGTGCGACAGGAGTCTCTCGGTCCACATGAGACGGCGGAACGGCCGGACGGTCACGATTGGCTATTCAAACATCCAAATTAATGAATACCTTGCGGCTCCGGGTCCGGTTCGGGGTAGCGCTCGAGGCGCAGCCGGCGCGCGAAGATCGCCAGAGTGAGGCCGGTGCACAGGGTCCAGACCAGCACGCCGTGGGCCAGACCGCGCCAGAGCAGGTCGGTGGCGGCACCGTCGATCGCGTACGTGCCGATCTCCCGGCCCGACCAGAACGGCAGGAACTTGGCGACCGTGCCGGCCGGGTCGGCGAGCATCTGCACCGCGCAGACGCTGAACAGGGCCAGCGCGCCTTCCAGCTCACGCGGCAGCAACGCACCGACCAGGCTGCCGAACGGAACCGCGATCAACGCGGTGATCAGCATCAGCAGGGCCACCGCCCAGGCCCGGTCGATGTCCTGGTCGATCGCGACCAGCGCGAAGTAGCCTCCGGCCAGCAGCGCCCCGAAGCCGCTCATCGCGATCAGCCGGCCCCCGACGATCCCGGCGGTGGAGGCCCCGGAGATCCGCAGCCGTGGATCGACCCCGCGGGCCGAGTTGACCACGAACAGGGTGAGCGTGGAGACGGCCCAGGCGATGCCGGTCATGAGCATCCGGGTGGACTGACCGGTCAGGTCACGCCGGACCAGGTAGAACCAGAGCGGCAGCGAGATCACCAGCAGGATGGCGACCCGGCGCCGGCCCACCTCGCGGGCGGACAACTCTGCGACCACGAGCGCGGTCATGCGGCTCCTCCGAGATCCAGAACGTGGTCGACGTGCTGCAACTCGTGCAGCAGGTGGGTGACCACCACGACCGCACGGCCGGCGTCACGCCAGACGTGAACCTGACGCCAGAAGTCGAGGTACGACCCCTGGTCGAATCCCTGGTACGGCTCGTCGAGAAGCAGCAGGTCGGGCCCGTGCAGCTCACCGAGGACCAGGTTGAGCTTCTGTCGCGTACCGCCGGAGAGCTCTTGAACGGGTTGGGCGGCCGTGGGCCGCCAGGCGAGCAGGGACGCCAGATGCGCGCCGGTGGACCGGGCCTTGCGGGGCGCGATGCCGGCCGCGGCACCGAAGAGCGTGAAGTGCTCGTCGGCGGTCAGCCACCCGGCGGTCCCGCCGTCCTGCGGGACGAAACCGACCCGCCGGATGCGCTGGACCGTGCCGCTGGTCGGCGCGGTGAGCCCGGCGCAGATTCTCAGCAGCGTGGACTTGCCGCAGCCGTTCGCGCCGACGATCGCGGCCACCTCGCCGCCGCGGACGGTGAGGTCGACGCCGGCCAGAACGGTCCGGCGACGGTACCGCTTGGTCACCCCGGCCAGCCGGAGCATCACCCGGCCGGCCTCGGCGCGCTTCTCCTCGAACGTGGAGACCCGCAGCTCGGCGACGAGATGACGGGCGTACAGGTGGGCCGGACCGAAGAAATGATCCGGGTCGGCCGCGTGCTCACCGGCCTGCGCGGCGGTCTCCACGCTGAGCCGGTGGGCGCGTTCCGGCTGCAGACCGAGCCGGACCAGCTCGGTCTCGAAGCGGTGCGGCCAGTCGTTCATCGCACGTGCTCCCCGATCAGCGCGTCGACGCCGTCGCGGAAGCCCCGCCACTCGTCTGCCTGCGCACTCAGCGCGTCGAGCCCGGCCGGGGTGATCGCGTAATACTTCCGGCGCGGGCCGCTCTCCGACGGCCCCCAGCTGGGTGAGGCGAGTCCCTGCTGCTCCAGGCGCAGCAGCGCCGGATAGAGAGTCCCGCCGGGGATGTCGGCGACGCCGGCCGCGGCCAGCCGCTGGGCCAGCCCGTAGCCGTAGTCGGGCCGCTCGCGCAGCATCGCGAGCAGGCACAGGTCGAGGAAGCCGTGCAGCCACGGCCGGGGAGTCATGCTAGGCAGGCTAGCTGCTTAGCAGTCTGCCTATCTACCGGGGTGGCCCAGAAAAAATATCTTCGGAACCGACTGCACAACTCGGGCCCGGGATGCGTCGATGAGGTGTGACCTTCGAGCAATTCGCGTTGGCCCGCCTGCCCAGCCTGTTGCGCTACGCGGTCGTCCTCACCGGCGACCGGGATCTGGCGCAGGACGTGGTGCAGGAGGTGCTGGCCCGTGCCCAGGTGCGCTGGAAACGGATCAGTGATGCCGACTCGCCCGAGGCGTATGTCCGCCGGATGGTGCTCAACGAGTATCTGTCGTGGCGGCGCAGCTGGGCGGTAAGGCACATCCACGCGGCCGGCGAACGGCTCATCGAGCTGGACGACGCGCGCGGCGGCGCCCGCGACCACGCCGACGGTGTGGTCGAGGCCGACGCGCTCTGGCACCGGCTGTCCGCCCTCGGGCGCAAGCAGCGGGCGGTGCTGGTCCTGCGGTACTACGAGCAGCTGGACGACGACACCATCGCCGACCTGCTGGGTTGCGCACCCGCCACGGTCCGCAGCCACGCGTCGAGGGCACTGAACATCCTCCGGCTCGACAAGGAGTCGGAACTACGGGTCCATGCCGAGGAGAGGTCGTGACTGAGCACGGAGACCGGCTGCGCGAAGCCTTCACCAAGCACGAGAAAGAGACGCCGGATCCAGCAGCGGTCTACGCCCGCGTCGAGGAACTGGCGCAGAAATACAAGTGGCGCCGTCGTGGTGCGCAGGCCGCGGGCGGGGTGGCGCTGAGCGCCGGCCTGATCGCGGGCATCACCCAGCTCCCCGGGATCCTGCCGGCCGACCCGGCCGCCGCGCCCGCCTTCCAGGTCGCCGCCCCGGCGGCCACCCCGAGCACCCCGCCCACCCTCGACCCCTCGGCGCCCCTCACCGAGGACGAGGTCAAGGAGGGCCTGGCCGCCTACTTCCAGGCCGGGTACGGCTACGACAACGCCGTGGAGCTGGCAGGGCTGTGGAAGCTCGGCACCGACAAGATCGCCCAGGTCAAGGCGGTCGCCGGCAAGAAGCTGCTGTCCGGCGAGACACTGCCGGTCGAGCCGCGGCAGAACCCCGACACGCCGGCCACCGAGGACCCCATCGACGACGAGACGATGAAGCAGGTCGACGAGTTCTTCCTGTCCGGTTACGACTGGGACGACGCCGTCGCGCTGGCGAAGCTCTGGAAGATCGCCGACCCGTACGAGGCCAAGGTCGAGGCCGGCAAGCGCCTGCTCGCCGGTGAGACGCTGCCGGTCAAGGCGGACAAGAAGCAGGCCGAGGAGGGCAAGAAGGCCCGCCTGGCGAACATCTTCTGGGACGCCGGCTACGACGGTGAGGACGCCGCGAAGCTGGCCAAGCTCTGGAAGATGGACGACACGTACGCAGTCAAGGTCGAGGCCGGACGACGGCTGCAGGCCGGCGAGACGCTGCCGATCAAGCCGTGACACCGGAGCTGCGCCGGCGGATCGGCTTCGAGATCGAGCTGATGGCCCCGCCCGGGGTCAGCCGGCGCACGCTCGCCATGGATGTGGCCGGACGCTGTGGGGGCAGCGTCCGGCCGATCTGGCACCACGACAGCGAACCGTCCCTGGTCCCCGGCCTGGGACGGTTCCTGCATCTCACCCAGGGTTTCGACGTACGGCGACGGGACGGCTCACCGGTCTGCACCCTGGTCGACGACGTCACCCTGCTGCACGGCCTCGACCCGCGGGCACCCGCGATCCCCGGCTGGTTCCGCGTCCTCACCGACGACACCCGCCTGCTGCGCCTGCTCGCCGTGCAGTGCGACCCCGGCGGCAAGCTCGCGCAGGTTCTGGAGCCGGCCGCCCGGCTCTGGGGAACCGAGGTCCAGCAGCACGGCAGGATCCACCGGCTCGACGACGCGGCCGGCGCCACCATCGCGCTGGCCTCCCTGGCCGGCGGCGAACGCGAACGGCCCTGCGAGATCGTCACTCCGCCCCTGGCCACAGGCCATCGCGCCGCCCTCGCCGAACTCCTCGGACCGGCGGCCGAACTCGGGTTCACGGTCCCCCGGGAGGCGGCCGTGCACCTGCACGTCGACGGTGCTCCGTTCCGGGATCCGGCCGCCCTGGCCAATGTGGTACGCCTGTTCGCGTACTACCGGGACGCCCTGCGCGAGGTGCTCGCCACCAATCCGGCCTGCCGCCGCCTCGCCCCGCTCCCGGAACCGCTGGTCACCGCGGTCGCCGGCACCCCGACGACCGACGAGCTGCGCAAGGCCGCCACGGACGGCGGGCTCACCAAGTTCTTCGACGTCAACCTGACCCAGGTGCTCACCGACGACCCGGTCCGCGACACCGTCGAGATCCGCATCCTGCCCGGCGCGATCGACCCCGACGAGATCATCCATCGCGCGGCGCTGGTCGAGCTGCTGCTCGACCGCTGCGTGGACCCGGCCCCGATCAGTCCCCCGTCAGACCCGGCGTCGGCGGTGGAGACGTTGCTGGAGATGGCCGCGCGGTCCTTGGACCTTTAGGCCGTGCTTCAGCGAGCCGTCGATCAGGCGGTCCAGGGTGGCGGCGTTGCCTCGGATCAGTTCGTCGCGGATGTTGCCGCGCGGCCACTCCTCCAGCCCGGCCGCCTTCGCCGCCTCCATGGCCTCCACCACCGCGGCGGCCATGCCCTTGCAGAAGACGCTACGCAGCAGCTTGCGGGTGGCGGCCGCGCCGACCGGGCCGTCCAGCACCTCGACCGAGGCGCCGAAACCGCCCAGCACTGCCGCGAGTTCGGCGGCGGCCGGACCGCTCGCGGTCATCGGCGTTCGGAGGCCGCGGCCGGGTACCGGGGACATCAGGGCAACGTCGACGACCCGCGCCCGCCGACCGCCGAGGGCGGCGAGCCGTTCCTGAGGCCGGGGGCGGCGGTGTTGAGGTCGGCCCAGATCGTGCCGGTCTCCAGGGCCGGTAGCGATTCGCTCAGGGCGTCCGCCGACGGCCGGCCGTGCCGCCGGGTGGAGGAGCTGCGGATGCTCGCCGGTGAGGTGATGGGCCTCGGTGAGGTGAGCGCGTCGACCGTACCCAAGATGTGCCTGACCTCTCCCCCGGCGAACGGTGGCACGCTGGGGACGCGGATGTTCATCCCCCGTCGCGTCCATGCCTCGATCGGCGTGCTCGCCGCGGTGACCGTCGGGACCGCGGTGGCGACGCCCGGCAGTGTCGTGCACACCGGACACTCGGGCACGATCAGGCTGGAACATCCGAGCGGCTTCTCCGACGTCGTGATCGACCTCGACGCCGGGCGGTCCGCCGTCGTGAGCACCGCCCGCCCGCTCGTGGAGGGGCGAGTCCACCCGCGTCGCAACACGGAAGGAGCCATCACGCATGGCTGAGAGAGACATCGCCCACGTCTCCGCGGTCGAGCTCCGCACGCCGGTTCTCGACGACACGGTCCGGTTCTTCACCGACCAGATGGCCATGGAGGTCGTCGAGCGCCGCGGGAACAGCGTCTACCTGCACGCCTGGGACGACTACGAGGCCTTCACCGTCAAGGTCGCCGGCACGGACACGTCCGGCATCGGCCGCACCTGGCTCCGGGCGCGCAGTCCGGAGGCCCTCGAACGCCGGGTCCGCGACCTCGAGGCGGCCGGGCTCGGCGAGGGATGGATCTCCGACGAGTTCGGGTACGGCCCGGTCTTCCACTTCACCGACCCGGACGGGCATCCGTTCGGGATCTACTACGAGACCCGCAGGTACACGGCCTCGGACGCGACCCGCCCGTCACTGAAGAACCAGGCCGCCCGCTTTCCCGGCCGCGGCGCCAACGTGCGGCGGCTCGACCACGTCAACTTCCTCGCCCGCGACGTTCCGGTCAACGAGGAGTTCCTGGCCACGGCTCTGACCGGGCGGGCCAGCGAGCAGATCGTGCTCAACGACGGCACGAAGGCCGCCGTCTGGTACACGTTCACCGACAAGTCGTACGACCTCGTCTACACCCGCGACTGGACCGGCACCGAAGGCAGACTGCACCACGTGGCGTTCGCGACCGACACCCGCGAGGACATCCTGCGGGCCGCCGACGTGTTCCTGGAGGCCGGCGTGCACATCGAGACGGGACCGCACAAACACGCCATTCAACAGACCTTCTTCCTGTACGTGTGGGAGCCCGGCGGCAACCGCATCGAACTCTGCAACGCCGGAGCGCGTCTGTTGCTCGCCCCCGACCACGAGGTGATCACCTGGACCGAGACGGAGCGGGCCAAGGGGCAGGCGTGGGGTCTCAGGACGATCGAGTCGTTCCACACCCACGGAACGCCGCCCGTGGTGCTCTAGATGTTCTGCCCAGAGAGGTTGGGAACGCGGTTGGCGGGTGGTCCGCCGATGGCGGTGTGGTGGCGGTGGTGATTGTAGGTGTGCAGGAATCGGGGT
>NZ_PVMZ01000012.1 GCF_003001815.1 Actinoplanes italicus | reverse complement strand
ACCCCGATTCCTGCACACCTACAATCACCACCGCCACCACACCGCCATCGGCGGACCACCCGCCAACCGCGTTCCCAACCTCTCTGGGCAGAACATCTAGCGAGCTTCCGGTCAGACGTCTCCCCCCAACCCCACAAGATCTGCACCACAATGGGCGGGCTGGTGGGGTCGATGGGCCTGTGGGCGGGGCGGCTGACGGACCGGTGGGCGAGCTGGCGGACCGGTGGGCGAGCGGCTACTCCAGACACCTTTTACGGTCAGGGTCTGGTTGGGGCTGGTGGGGACAGTCCTGTCCCGGGCCGCTTGATCGCCCAGCCGCGCCCGGCGAACCCTTCCCCCGGCCGCCTGATCGCCCAGCCGCGCCCGGCGAACCCTTCCTTGGGCTGTTGATCGCCCAGCCATGGGCGGCGAACCCTTCCCCAGGCCGCCTGATCGCCCAGCCGTGCCCGGTGAACCCTTCCCCGGGCCAGAGGCAGCGATATCCCGGAGCCCGGCTCCGAAAACGGCCGCAGTTGATCGTCCAGCACCCGTCAGCGGTGGTAACCAACCCCACGCGACCCCGGAGCCCACGACGGCAACGCCGGGCCATCAGCCGACCGAACGCCACCACGGCTCAGACGGATGCGGCTGACGGGCCGGCAACCCCGACCGCGAAAGCTCTCTAGCGGGGCCAGGTAAACGGGGCCGCTGAACGAGGCAACGATCGAGCCGACGGACGGATGAAAGGCCAGCGAGCAGGGCAGCAAGCAAGCCGACGGACGGATGAAAGGCCGACGGGCGGGACAGCGAGCGAGCCGGCGGACGGGGCGGTGGCGGGTTGGGACCGGTCAGAGGGCGGAATCGTTCGGACGGGGCAGCGGCGCCGGGGCCCCGTAGAGGTAGCCCTGACCCAGCGGACACCCCAGGGCGGCCATCGCCCCGGCCCGCTCCTCGGTCTCCAAGCCCTCGGCGACCACGATGATGCCCAGTTCGGCGCAGATGGCCAGCACCGACCGGCACAGAGCGCCGGCCCGGTCCGGGGAGGCGTCCACGTTGGTCAGGCTGGAGTCGAGTTTGACGATGTCGACCGGGATGGCGTGCAGCTGCGCCAAGGCGTTGAAGCCGCTGCCGAAGTCATCCAGAGCCACCCGTACGCCAAGGGCCCGCAGCCTCTCCACCAGACCGGCCGCGGAGGGCAGGTCCGGGATGCGCAGCGTCTCGGTGATCTCGATGATCAGGCGGGCCGGTTCGAGCCGGTGGCGGGTCAGCGCGGCGCGGACGGCGTCCTCCAGGCCCTGCCCAGCCAGGCGGCCCGCGGAGACGTTGACGTGCACGTCGATCGGCCGGCCGTGGCGCTCGGCCAGCTTCGCGGCGTCGGCGCAGGCACGGTCCAGGACGAAGTCGTCGATGGCCGCGACCAGGCCGGTGCGCTCGGCCATCGTCACGAAGACGTCCGGGTGGACGGGGCCGGCGACCGGGTCGGTCCAGCGGGCCAGGGCCTCGACGGCCACGGTCGCGCCGTCGCTGAGCCGGACGATCGGCTGGTAGTGCACGTCGAAGCCGGCCGACGCGGGGCTGCCGCCGGACAGCGCGCCGGCGAGCAGTTGCGGCAGGTCGGCGTTCGGGCCGGAGTCGCGTGGCCCGGTGTAGCGGATCAGCTCGCCCTTGCCGCGGCGCTTCACCGCGTACATGGCGGCGTCGGCCCGGCGCAGCAGCAGATCGGCGGTGAGCTCGTCGCCGGGTTCCGCGATGACCAGGCCGATGCTGGCGCCGACACCGACCGAGCGGCCGTCGATCATGTAGGGCTCGCGCAGGGTGGCGAGCACCCGCTGCCCGATGGCCTCGGCCTCGGCGGCCCACAGCGGGTCGAAACCGCTGACGGCGGCCCCGGTGGGGGACACCGGGTCAAGCGGTGGGAAGGAGCCGGACGCCCCGGAGGAGAGGTCCGGCGAGGAGAGGCCCGGCGAGACGGTGAGGCCGGCCGGCTCGCTGACGTCCCATGAGGGTGACACCGTGGCACCGCCGGCGAAGGCCGCCTCGGACACCCGTACACCCGCGGCCGACAGCACGTACCGCCTCTGCCGGAGCCCGCCCTCCGCGCCGCGCCGCCACGGCTTCCGGCGCCGGGGCGCCGGAACGGCGACCCCGCCCTGGTCCAGCACGATGGCGAACTCGTCGCCGCCGAGCCGGGCCACCAGGTCCTGGGACCGGACGCCGGCGCGCATCCGCTCGCCGACGGCCTGCAGCACCCGGTCGCCGATGGCGTGCCCGAACGTGTCGTTGATCAGCTTGAAGTCGTCGAGGTCGGCGAAGAGTACGGCAACCGGCGTGCCGCGCTTCTGGTGGGCCTCGATGGCCAGCATCAGCCGCTCCCGGAACAGTGCCCGGTTGGCGAGCCCGGTCAGCGGATCGTGGTACGCCTGGTGGTGCAGCCGTCGCTGGGCGGTGGCGACCCGGTCGAAGAGGACCGTGTTGTCGACGATGGTGATCATCTGCCGGGTGACGACGAGAGCCAGGCCGAGCCAGCCGAGGTACGCCTCGAACGGGGTGAGCCCGCCCTCGGCGACCGTCCGGACCACGAGCACCACCCCGGTGACCAGCACCGGGCCGTACGGCAGGAGGAGCCGGAACCAGTCCCGTTCGAGCACCTCGGGGTCGGGCTGCTGCGGGGTGGGCCGGGACGGGCTGAGCGCCGCCATGGCGATGAACGCGGGACCGAGCAGGTGGCCGAGTCCTTCGAGCCAGGCCGGGCCGGTGCCGAGAAGCCGTACGGTGTCGGCGACGCCGAAGCAGAGCAGCGCCGATCCGACGAGCCGCAGCGGGCGCCGCCCGGCCGGGGAGTCGGGCCGGGTGGTGAGCAGCAGCGTCACCATGGTGAACAGGACCAGGTCGCCGATCAGGTAGATCAGGTTGAAGACGGTGAGGCCGCGGAACGCGGGCGCGACCGGCAGCAGCGACCAGGCCAGCGCTACGACCGAGCCGGTGATGAGCACGCTGTCGATGACGAGGGCGAGCTGGTCACGCAGCGGCGACGTGGGCACCGGGCGGGGCCGGGAGTGCACGGCGCCGAGCAGGCCGACCAGCATGCAGACGGGCAGCACGATCAGTCCCGCGTCGAGGAGCCGCTGCGGCGGGACGTGGCCGGCGCCGGTCAGGTCCTGGACCACCCACCAGAGCCGGTTCAGCGACCAGACCACGAGCCCGCAGGCGGAGAGCAGCCGCCAGCGGCGCTGTGTGCCGGCCCGGTCGCGGCCCACGGTCAGGCAGACGGTGGCCGCGATGACACCGGCGATCAGTTGCGCCGTGTCGGTGTAGAGGCGGGGCGTGCCGAGGACGAGTTCGCCGAAGGCGGCCACACCAAGGGTGAGCGCCAGCGTGCCGAGCAGTCGCGCCGTCGTGATCACCACCAGAGTCCGGGCCGCGGGACATCGCGGCCGGAGTAAAATACCCGCTCAGTCCCCTGCGGTCACGTCGGCGACGATCACCGTGATGTTGTCGGGGCCACCGCCGCGCAGTGCGAGATCGATGAGCCTCTCCGCGCAGGACTTCGGGTCCGCGATGGTCCGCAGCTCCTCTTCGAGGACCGGGTCGGCCACGACACCGGTGAGTCCGTCGCTGCAGAGCAGCCAGCGGTCGCCTCGCTGCGGCTCCACGATGACGTAGGCCGGGGTGACGGGCTCACCCTGCAGGACCCGGGTGACGACGGCCCGGCGCGGGTGCGCGGCCGCCTCCTCGGGCTTGATCAGACCCTGGTCGACGAGCATCTGGACGTACGTGTCGTCCTTGGTGAGCTGGTTGAGCCGGCCGTCGCGCAGCAGGTAGGCCCGGGAGTCACCGACGTGGGCCATCGCGGCCCGCTCGCCGTTGAAGAGCACCGCCGTCAGCGTGGTGCCCATACCGGCCAGGGATGGGTCGGTGGCGACCATCTCGGCGATGCGGCCGTTGGCGATCTCGAGTGCCCGGTGCAGGGCGTCCATCTGGTTCTCGGTGGCGATCCAAATGTCGAGCGAGACCATGGCTTCGATGGCGATCCGGCTGGCCAGATCGCCGGCGGCCATGCCGCCCATGCCGTCCGCGACGACGAGGAGCTGGTCACCGGCGAAGTGACTGTCCTCGTTGTTGCTGCGGACGTGTCCTTGGTCGGTGACGGCCGCCCACCGGAGGTGCAAGGTCATGGCGTGCAGCCTGCCAGGTCGGCGCCAGCCTGTCTGCACGTGGTGGGCGGCATGTCGCACATGTCGTCGAGGAAAATCGCCTTAACCCCGGTTCAGCGGCCGGCCGAGGCACCGCGGATCGATTTCGGTCACCGTACGTGTCGGCGCGATCCATTCCAGTGCCGGCGCCTCGACGGGCCACCCGCGGACGGTCAGGCCGCTCTCCGGGTCACCGGCTGCCTGCGGGCAGAGGGTCTTCGACCTGACCTCGCCATTGGGGATGAAGGTGACCGCACCGGTGGCCTCCAGCATCGTGGTGGAGGTGTCGTCGACGGCGATCAACTGGCCGCGGACCACCCGGATCGGTTCGCCCTCGGTAACCACCTCGATGGCGCTGTCCGGAAGGACGGGAGCGCGCAGGAAGACGACGCCGACCATGAACGGGATGGCGAAGGCGACCGCGACGGCCGGCCAGTGGGTCGCGATCCGGGCCCAGCGCTCCGGTACCGGGCCGGTGAGCACCGGCCCGAACAGTGGCGGCAGGGCCAGCAGGGCGGCGGTCGCGTAGTCACCGGCCCGGATCGCGGCGACCACTCCCGGCCATACGAAGATCCACACGATGATCGCGACGATGATCGGCACCCCGAGCGTGATCCACCGCATCAGCCACGCCTCGCCCGGCTCGCCCTGCACCGCGGTCAGCCCGAGGATGGCCACGACCAGCATCATCAGCAGCGGAAGCATGCGCAGCTGCCAGGTGAACGCGGCGATCCCGACCGCGATCACCACGACCCAGCCGGGCATCCGGAACGCGGCGACGGCCAGGAACGAGGTCGCGGTGTGCCCCGGTGAACTGACCAGCGCGATACCGCCGAGGACCCGGACCAGCAGGATGGCGGCGGGCACGGTCCAGCTCAGGGTGATGAACAGCGCGCCGACCATGCCGAGCGGGTTGATGTACTGCACGAGCAGCAGCATCGTGGGCAGGTCCTGACGGCTCAGGTACCACAGCCGCAGCACGAGCAGCAGCAGTGGGAAACCGGGCAGCACGGCTAGCAGCCAGTTGAGCTCGGCGCGGTAGCCGGGCCGGGCCAGGGCGCGTTGTTCCTTGCTGACCGCACCGGTCCGGATCAGTTGATCATCGGCGGGGAGGCTCATCTCAGCGGATCCTCCCAGGGCTGCCAGCCGATGTCCGGAGGACGCTGGATCGGCGGCTGCTGACCGACCGCGATCGGGGTCTCCTTCACCGGGTCGATCTCCGACTGCAGATTCTTCTCGTACGCCTTCTCCCAGCGGTCGTCCTCGGGATCGGCGTAGGAGCGGTAGAGCGTGAGGTTGACGAGCTTCTCCAGCGCCGGGTTCTCACCCACGTTGACGCCCCACCGTTCGTTGGACTCCAGGCCCAGGTCCCAGTGCTCGTACTTGGCCGGAAACTTGTGCTTCCAGCCGGCCAGGATCGCGGCATCGGTACTGACCGCCTCGACCTGGCCGTTGTCCATCGCCTCGAAGCACTCCCGCACCCGGTTCTTCTGGGTCACGATCGCGCCGACCTTGGACAGCGCACTCTGGCTCGTCGACGTGGAGAGGCTGCAGACCTGCTTGCCCTTGAGGTCGTTCAGGGCGACGACCGGCGCGTGGTCCTTGAAGGTGATCACCGACTGCTCGGTGTAGAGGTACGGCTCGGAGAAGTGAACGCCGGCCTCCTTCCGCTCCTCGGTGATGCTGTAGCTGGCGATCACCAGCTGGACCGGCACGCGTTTCTTCGTGGCCGGGTCGGTGGCCTGCATCCGGGCACGGTCCTCGCTCTCCAGCCCGTAGAAGCGCACGTCGTCGCGCCGGAAGCCCAGGTCTGCAGCGATCATGTACGCAATGTCGATGTCGAACCCGGACCAGGTCTTCGTGCCCGGGTCGTAGTACGCCGTCCCGTACTGGTCGTCCTTGACGCCGATGGAAAGCACGTCCCAGTCGTCGACGTGAGCCTCGGCGCGCAGCTCGGCGACCGACGGCGGCCCGCCGATCAGGAGCCGGCCCAGCGAGATCGCCAGGACGAGGACGATGAGCAGGCCCAGCCCGGCGAGCCGCCACACCTTGAACCGGTTGTCCCGCCGGGTGATCGCCGCGTGCTCGGCCTCGGCCCGGGCCTGCTCGATGACCGCCTGCTGGACGAGGTCGTTCGAGGCGATCTCCTCGACTGTCGGGGGCGGGAGCGGCGGCTGCGGCGGCACCGCGGCCTGGAAGCGGCGGAGCAGAGCCATCTGCTGCTGCAACAGCCGCCACAGACCACGGTCGTCCGTCTCCGGTGGCGGCTGTTGCTTCTCGTCACCGTTGTCGGTGTCGGCCATGAAAGGCGTCCCTTCGTCCCCAGACGAGTCATGGTGCACGACATCGTCAGGGAACGGGATCCCCGGTCCCGAAAGGGACACCGGGACGGCATCGGGCGAGCCGCGCGGCGGTCAGCCGGAGCCCCTTGCGGAGACCGTGCCGCTCGATCGCGATCAGCGCATACGCACTGCAGGTCGGCTGGTAACGGCACCTCGTCGGCAGTTTCGGCGACACCTTGCGATAGCCACGGATGGCGCCGGTCACCGCTCGTTCGGCACGGCCGCTGCCGGGCGTACGGCTGAGCGCCGCGAACAACCGCAACACCAGGCTCAGCGAGAAACAGTCACATCCCGGTATGTCGCAATCGCAGCTCGGCGTACACGCGTCAAGCCACGAGTGCGAGGAGTCGCTCTTTTTCTTCTTCCGTGATTTCCGCACGCTCACGATCACATGATGGCGGAGGCACGCACGTCAGCGGACCGAGACGACCGCCGCGCTCTCCGGCGGCAGCACGAGCCGGTCCCGTTCGACGATCACGCCCGGTTCGGTGGCCAGGAGCACCGCCCTGGGCAGGGCCCGCACGCTGACGGTCTGGGCCGTACCGGCCAGGTTGGCGACGACCACACACGGACCCCGCCGGATCACGACGTGCTGGTCGCCGTGCCACACCTCGACCTCGTGCAGCCACGGGTCGGTGAGGCCGGGGGTGTTCCGGCGCAGCGCGATGAGCCGGCGGTGCAGGTCGAGCATCTCGGCGTGGCCGGGTTTGCCCAGCTCGGACCAGTCGAGCTTGGAGCGCTCGAAGGTGGCCGGGTCCTGCGGGTCGGGCACGTCGGACTCGGCCCACCCGTGTGAGGCGAACTCCCTGCGCCGCCCGTTCTTCACGGCGTCGGCCAGGTCGGGTTCCGGGTGCGAGGTGAAGTACTGCCAGGGGCTGCTGGCCGCCCACTCCTCACCCATGAAGAGCATCGGCGTGAACGGCGAGGTGAGCAGCAGGGTGGCGCCGACCCTGAGCAGCCCGGGCGACAGGGTGGCGGTGAGCCGGTCGCCGACGGCCCGGTTGCCGATCTGGTCGTGGTTCTGCAGGAACGTGACGAACCGGTGGCCGGGGGTGCGCTGCCGGTCGACCGGGCGGCCGTGCCGGCGGCCGCGGAACGACGACCAGGTGCCGGCGTGGAAGAACGCGCCCGACAGAACCGTGGCCAGGCAGTCCAGCGAGCCGAAGTCGCCGTAGTAGCCCTGCCGCTCCCCGGTGAGCAGGGTGTGCAGGGCGTGGTGGACGTCGTCGTCCCATTGGGCGTGCAGGCCGTACCCGCCGGCCTCGCGAGGGGTGATCAGCTTGGGGTCGTTGAGGTCGGACTCGGCGATCAGCGACAGCGGGCGGCGCAGCCGCGTGGAGAGCGTCTCGACCTCGACGGCCATCTGTTCGAGCAGGTGGACGGCGCCCTCGTCGTGCAGGGCGTGCACGGCGTCGAGGCGCAGGCCGTCGACGTGGTAGTCGCGCAGCCACATCAGCACACTGTCGACGATGTAGCGCCGCACCTGCTCCGAGCCGGGTCCGTCCAGGTTGACCGCGCTGCCCCAGGCGTTGCTGCCGCTGCTGAGGTAGGGCGCGAACATCGGCGCGTACGCCCCGCTCGGCCCGAAGTGGTTGTAGACCACGTCGAGCACCACGCCGAGGCCCTTGGCGTGCGCGGCGTCGACGAACCGCTTGAGGCCGTCGGGACCGCCGTAGGCCTCGTGCGGCGCGAACCAGCAGACCCCGTCGTAACCCCAGTTGTAGGTGCCGTTGAACGCGTTCACCGGCAGGAGCTCGACCAGGTCGACGCCGAGGTCCACCAGGTGGTCGAGCCGGTCGATCGCCGCGTCGAACGTGCCCTCGGGCGTGAACGTACCGATGTGCAGCTCGTAGAGGACCGAGCCCGGCAGCTGCCGCCCGGTCCAGCCCTGATCGGTCCAGGCGAAGGCCGAGTGGTCGTAGACCCGGCTCGGGCCGTGCACGCCGTCCGGCTGCCACGGCGAGCGCGGGTCCGGCAGCGGTTTCTCCTGGCCGGGCAGCAGGAAGCCGTAGTCGACGGCGTCGGACGCGACGTCGGCGTGCCACCAGCCGTCCTCGCCGGGCTCCATCTCGTAGTCGCGGTCACCCAGGCGGAGTTTGACGGGCTTGTCCGGCGCCCAGACCGAGAAGGTAGTCATTCTTTCACCAGGAGAGCGACGGGATAGGTGTGCAGCAGCTCAGCGACCGTCAGACGATTCCCACCGTAGCTGGTGTTCGTGAACACTTCCGTCCAACTGTGTCCGTCCAGTGACAGCGTGGTGTCTCCCCAGCCGCCGTGGCGTGACAATCCCACCGGCAGCCGTGTGGCGACGGCCACCACGCCGCCGCGGTCGAAGGCGAGGACGTGCTCGGGGACCCGGCCGTCGGCGTAGACGGGGCGGTATCCGGCGAACAGCTCCGGCCGTTCCCGGCGCAGGCGCAGGATCCGGCTGGTGACCAGCAGCTTGGCGGCGCCGGTCTGGTCGACCGGGGGCAGCCATCCGTCGTCGAGGCGTCCGAGCAGCTCACGGCGGGTGCCGAAGTCGACCGGGCGGCGATTGTCCGGGTCGACCAGCGAGTAGTCCCACAGCTCGGTGCCCTGATAGACGTCCGGCACGCCCGGCATCGCCAGTTGCACCAGTTTCTGGCTGAGCGAGTTCGACCAGCCCGGCGGCGTGATCGAGGCGGCGAAGTCGGCGATCTCGCGGTGCAGGGCCGGGTCGTCGTAGATCCGGTCGACCATCTGCCGCAGCGCGGTCTCGAAACCTTCGTCGGGGCTGAGCCAGGACGTTCCGGTCCCCGCTTCCCGGGCGGCTTTCTGGGCGTACGCCTGAAGTCGTTCTCTGGAGATCGGCCATGCACCCACCGCGACCTGCCAGATGAGATGGGCCAGCGCCGGGTCCGGGAGCGGAGCGAACCGGGTCCATCGGCGCACCACCTCGGTCCAGTCGCCGGGAACCTCGGACAGGACCGCGAGCCGGGCCCGCACGTCCTCGCCGCGCTTGGTGTCGTGGGTGGCCAGCGACGTCATGGTGAACGGCCAGTCGAGGACCCGCTGCCCGGCGTAGTGGTGGAAGTCGTCGCTGGTGACGCCGAACTTGGCCGGGTCGTTGCCGACCTCGTTGCGCGCCACGAACCGGGTCCACCGGTAGAACGCGTTGTCCTCGACGCCCTTGGCCATCACGGCACCGGTGAACTGCTGGAACCGGATCGCGAGCTCGTCGCCGGGATTGCGCAGCCGGGCGGTGACCTGGTCTAGGACGGTGATCAGCTGCGGCCGCCGGCGGCCCGCCTCGGATCGGGCGATCGCCAGGTCACGGCTGCCGGCGGGCAGGTACGAACGGTAGACCGGGAAACAGGCGGCGAGCTCGGCCAATGCCTTCGGTGCGGCCTCGATCTCGGGTACGAGCCGCGCGAGCCGCCCCAGTTCGGCCGCGAGCACCTTCGTGGCGACGTGGAACTTCGCGTCGTGGACGAGGTCCTGCCAGGAGGTGGTGACGCCGGTCAGATGGTGGTCGAGGGTGTCGAAGAAGGTCTCCGTGCCGGTGTCCACGAAGACGCCGTTGACCTCGGCCATCGCGTCGTATCCGGTGGTTCCGGCGACCGGCCAGGCGGGGAGTCTCTCGCCCGGTTCGAGGATCTTCTCGACCACGATCCAGGCGTCCGGGGCGGCCTCGCGGAGCCGGTCGAAGTACTCGCCGGGGTCGCGCAGGCCGTCCGGGTGGTCGACCCGGATACCCTGCACGATTCCCTCGTTGTACCAGCGCAGGATCTCGGCGTGGGTGGCGGCGAAGACCTCCGGGTCCTCGACGCGCAGCCCGGCCAGATCGGTGATCGCGAAGAACCGCCGGTAGTTGATCTCGGAGTCGCCTCGGGTCCAGTTGACCAGCTCGTAGTGCTGCCGGTCGTGCACCTCGCGGGCGCTTCCCTCGCCGGTGCCGTCGGCGATCGGGTAACGCTTGTCGAAGTAGCGCAGCTCGCCGTCCTCGATCCGGAGGTCGTCCAGCGCGTCGGGGTCGTCGGCGAGGACCGGGATGAGGAGGCGTCCCCGGGACCAGTCGATGTCGTAGAAGCGCGCGGAGTCCGACTTCTGCCCGTTCTTCAGTACGTCCCACCAGCTCGGGTTGGTGTGCGCCACCCCCACTCCGGCGTGGTTGGGGACGATGTCCACGACCAGCCCGAGATTCGCGGACTTCAGGGCTCCGTTCAGCGCGTTCAGACCTTCCGGCCCACCGATCGCGGGACTGACCTCCGAGTGGTCCACCACGTCGTAACCGTGCTCGGAGTGTGGCGCCGCGGTCAGCAGCGGTGCCGAGTAGAGGTGGCTCACCCCGAGATCGGCCAGGTAGTCGGCGATCTCGGCGGTCGCGGCGAGCGGGAACTCGGGGCGGACCTGAACGCGGTACGTACTGCTCGGGTGCATCAGACCGTCCTGTCCAGCACGATTAGTGACCTGTCCGGTACCCAGATCTTGTGTCCGGCCTCGACGACGGACGGGCGATCCGGGGACGGTTCAGCCGTTTCGATGACCCGCTCCCACTTCTCGCCGTACTCGGCCGGAGGCGTGGAGAACTCGAGCGGCGCGTCGTGCGCGTTGAAGAACAGCAGGAACGAGCTGTCCACGTGCCGCTGGCCGTACTGGCCGCGCTCGCGGATGCCCTCGCCGTTGACGAACAGCGCGACCGCCCGGCCGAAGTCGTTGCCCCAGTCGTCACCGGCCATCGGCCGCCCGTCCGGGGTGAACCACTCCAGGTCGGGCAGCGGGTCGCCGCCGCCGCGAGCGGTGACCGGCAGGCCGGTGAAGAACCGGCGGCGCTGGAAGACCTGGTGGCGGTGGCGGAAAGCGGTCAGCTTGCGGGCGAACTCGAGCAACTGCTCGTCGGCGTTCTCCCAGTCGATCCAGGCGATCTCGTTGTCCTGGCAGTACGCGTTGTTGTTGCCCTGCTGGGTACGGCCCAGCTCGTCACCGTGCGAGATCATCGGCACGCCCTGGCTGAGCATCAGCGTGGCCAGGAAGTTGCGCCGCTGGCGGGCCCGCAGCTCGAGCACCTTCGGGTCGTTCGCCGGGCCCTCGATGCCGCAGTTCCAGGACCGGTTGTGGCTCTCGCCGTCCCGGTTCTCCTCACCGTTGGCGTCGTTGTGCTTGTCGTTGTAGCTGACCAGGTCGTTGAGCGTGAACCCGTCGTGTGCGGTCACGAAGTTGATCGAGTGGAAGGGCTTGCGGCCGTCGTCCTGGTAGAGGTCGGCGGAACCGGTGATCCGGGACGCGAACTCGGCCAGCGTCGCCGGCTCTCCGCGCCAGAAGTCGCGGACCGTATCCCGGTACTTGCCGTTCCACTCGGTCCAGTTCGGCGGGAAGTTGCCCACCTGGTAACCGCCCGGGCCGACGTCCCACGGCTCGGCGATGAGCTTCACCTGGCCGACCACCGGGTCCTGCTGAACCACCTCGAAGAACGTGCTCAGGCGGTCCACGTCGTAGAACTCGCGGGCCAGGGTGGAGGCGAGGTCGAAGCGGAAGCCGTCCACGTGCATCTCGGTCACCCAGTAACGCAGCGAGTCCATGATCAGCTGAAGGCTCTGCGGGCTGCGCACGTTCAGGCTGTTACCCGTACCCGTGTAATCCATGTAGAACTGCGGCTGATCGTCCACCAGCCGGTAGTAGGTCCGGTTGTCGATGCCCTTCAGCGACAGCGTCGGACCCAGGTGGTTGCCCTCGGCCGTGTGGTTGTAGACCACGTCGAGGATGACCTCCATGCCGGCCGCGTGCAGCGCCTTGACCATGCCCCGGAACTCCTGGGTCTGCTGGCCGAGCGTGCCGGTCGACGAATAGCCGTGGTACGGCGCGAAGAAGCTCAGCGTGTTGTAACCCCAGTAGTTGTGCAGGCCCAGGTCGTGCAGCCGGTTGTCGTGCACGAACGAGTGCACCGGCATCAGCTCGACCGCGGTGATGCCGAGGCTCTTCAGGTGCTCGATGATCGCCGGGTGGCCGATCGCCGAGTAGGTGCCGCGCATGTCCCGCGGGATCTCCGGGTGCCGCTGGGTCAGGCCCTTGACGTGAGTCTCGTAGATCACCGAGTGGTGGTACGGGATCTCCGGGCGGCGGTCGTTGCCCCAGTCGAAGTAGGGGTTCACCACCACGCCCTTGGGCATGTACCGGGCCGAGTCCAGATCCGACATCTGGTCCGGGTTGTTGAAGTCGTAGGCGTACAGCGACGGGTGCCAGTCGATGTCCGAGTCGACGGCCCGCGCGTACGGGTCGAGCAGGAGCTTGTGCGGGTTGCACCGGAGTCCCCGATGCGGTTCGTACGGTCCGTAGACGCGATAGCCGTACCGCTGCCCGGGCTCCACCCCCGGCAGGTACGCGTGCCAGACGAACGCGTCCTGTTCGTGGAGCAACACCTTCCGCTCGTTGCCGGACGGGTCGAACAGACACAGCTCGACCGCCTCGGCCACCTCGGAGAAGATCGCGAAGTTCGTGCCCGTCCCGTCGTAGGTGGCACCCAATGGATACCGGTGACCAGGCCAGACCTGCATACCGTGCTCCTACCCTTCGACCGTCCCTGTGATCGAGACCGGCGAGGATTCCGTATGCCCGTCCGTGGGACGGGCTAACCCCGCGCGGCCGCGTCAGCGGCCATTCTCGCGGACTTCACTGCTAACGTCGGCCCGACTGTCCGGTTAGCCGCTGATATCTCCCCGTCCGGGGGTTTAGCGTGTTCGCAAATGGAGCATTTGAGACATCGTGCCGCGTTGTGATCAGATCACCTTCGGTCCGCAGATCTGTGGCTCGCTCACCACCGACGCGGGCCGAGGGCGGGAGTGGCTGGTCACCGACGGACTCGGCGGATATGCCGGCGGTACGGTCAGCGGCCTGCGCACCCGGCGCGAGCACTCCCTGCTGACCGTCTTCGACCACGTGGCGCTGGCCTCGCTGGATCTGACCGTCACCCTGCCGTCCGGCGCCAAGGTCCCGCTCTACACGCACGAGTGGGCGTCCGGCTCGATCGAACCGGCCGGGCACCGCCACCTTCAGACGTTCACCCTCGATCAGGGGCTACCCCGCTGGCGGTGGCGGATCGGTGACGTCGTCGTCGAGCGCGAACTGGCGATGCGGCACGGCCACCCGTCGCTCGCCGTCGTCCACCGGGTGATCAGCGCGCCCGGCCCGGTCGGTCTCGCCGTCGCCGCGATGTGCACCTGGCGGACCGCACACACCACCCGGCGCGCCTCCGGGCCCGGCCTCGGCGTCGAACCCGTCTCCGGCGGTGTCGTCGTCGACGGTGCGTACCGCCTGCACGGTCCCGGCTGGCAACCGGCAGGCCTCTGGCACCTCGACGTCCGTACCGGCGCCCAGGTCGAGGACCTCTGGCATGCCGGCACCTTCTTCCGGCAGGCCGGTCCCGGCGGCACCCTGGAGATCTCGGCGTGGGCCGGCGCGCTCGGCGAAACCCCGCCGCCACCGCCGGTGGTCATCGCCGCGGAACGCGAGCGCGCCCACCGGCTGGTCACCCTTTCCAAGACGGAGGGGTACGCCGAGACGCTCGTCCTCGCCGCGGACAGGTTCATCGTCCGGACCGCGGACGGTCCCGACGTGGTGGCCGGATATCCGGGGCAGGGCCGCTGGACCGGCGACACGATGACCGCCTACGAGGGACTGTTCCTGGACACCGGCCGGGTCGACGAGGGCCGTGAGCTGCTGATCGCCCGGACCCGCGCGGCCGCACGGGAGACGCGGACACCGGACGGGCCGTGGCTGCGGCACGACGCGCTGGACGCTCCGCTGTGGCTGGTCCACGCGGTCGACCGGCACGTCTCCCGGACCGGCGACAGCGCCCTGGCCGCCAAGCTGGCCGCGCCGCTCGGCCGCCTGCTCCGGCATCAGATCGGCGGTTCCGGGCCGCTCAGCATCGACCCCGCCGACGGCCTGCTCCGGCTGTCCGGCCCGGCCGGATGGGACCCGTCGTCGCCAGGCGACCCGTGGCGGGCCGGATCGGACGGGCCCTGGGCACCCCGCGTCGGCAAACCGGTGGAGATCAACGCGCTCTGGGTCAACGCGCTCGCCGCGATCTGTGACCTGCTCGCCGAGGCCGGCCACGACGACGCCGAACCCCGTGCCCGGCACACCCTGGCTCAGGCATCGTTCACGTCCCGCTTCCCTGCCCCCGAGGGCTGGCTCTACGACGTGGTCGAGGGCCCGCCCGCGGCGTACCCGCTCGGCGCCGGCGCCCATCACGACGATCCGTCGCTCCGGCCGTACCAACTGCTCGCCTGGTCGCTGCCCCACGGGCCGATGCGCGGGCAGCCCGGCCGCGGTGTACGGGCGGCCGGGGAGGCGTTGCTCACCCCGCTCGGACCGCGGACCCTGGCCACCGGCGAGTACGGCTACCAGCCACACCGCCCGGCCGGCCTGGACATGGCATACCACCAGGGCCCCGTCTGGACCTGGCTGATCGGACCGTACGCGGACGCCTGCGCCGCCACCGGCCGTCCCCTCGAAGGCCTGCTCGACGCCCTCGACGCGCACCTGACCGAGTACGGCGTCGGCTCGATCTCCGAGACCGCCGACGGCGACGCCCCGCACCGGGCGACCGGCGTTCCGTTCTCAGCCCGTTCCGTCGCCGAGGTCCTACGAGTCAAACAGAGGTACCTGTCATGACCGACCGCAGCCGCATCCTGATGCTGAGCTGGGAGTACCCGCCGCTGCTCGTGGGCGGGCTCGGCCGGCACGTGCACGCGCTCGCCACCACGCTCGCGCAGGCCGGGCACGAGGTCACCGTCGTCACCAGGCACGCGCCGGGTGCCCTGCTGGAGGAGTACACCGAAGGCGTCCGGGTGATCCGGGCCCCCGACGACCCGCCCGCCTTCCCGGTAACCGGTGGGGATCTGCTGGCCTGGACCGTCGCGTTCAACCACACGCTCACCCGGGCCGCCCTGCGAGCCGCCCGGACCGGCGGGTTCGACGTGGTGCACGCCCACGACTGGCTGGTCGCGCACACCGCGGTCACGCTGCGCGAACACCTCGACGTTCCGCTGGTCGCCACGATCCACGCCACCGAGTCCGGCCGCCACCAGGGCTACCTGCCGGCCGCCCACAACCGCACCATCGACGACGTCGAACGCTGGCTGACCGGCGAGGCGGCGCGGGTGATCGTCTGCTCCGGCTACATGCGTGGGGAGGTCGGCCGGCTGTTCGACGTGCCGGCCGAGCGGGTCGACGTGGTCCGCAACGGTGTGGACGCGCTGCGGTGGCGGGCCCGTCCCCGAGCCGTCGCCGCCGCCCGCGCCTGCTACGCCGGGGACGGTCCGCTCGTCAGTTACGCCGGGCGGCTCGTGTACGAGAAGGGCGTGCAGGACCTGATCGCCGCCGTCCCACTGCTCCGCGAACACCGTCCGGGCCTGCGTGTCGTGATCGCCGGCGACGGACCGCACCGGCCCGAACTGGAGGCGCTCGCCGCCGGTGATCCCGCGATCACGTTCACCGGATTCCTCGGCGGGCACGAGCTGACCGCGCTGATGGGGGCCTCGGACTGCTACGTGGTGCCGAGCATCTACGAACCGTTCGGCATGGTCGCGCTGGAGGCCGCGGCCGCCGGCACCCCGGTCGCCGTCGCCGGCACCGGTGGCCTCGACGAGATCGTCGAGCACGGCGTCACCGGCGTGAAGTTCCCGTCAGCCGACCCGGGCGCCCTGGCCGAGGTGACCGGCTGGGTGCTCGACGATCGGGATTTCGCCCGGTCGCTGGCGCTGCGGGCCCGCGAGCGGGTCCGCGCCGACTTCGACTGGCCGGCCATCGCCGAGCAGACCGCCGCCGTCTACGACCGGGCCCGTGCCGCCGACGCCGGCCGGGTGGCCCGCGAGGCCGAGCACGTCCTGGCCCGCATCCCCTCCCCCAGCACGGCCCGCCCGGCCGGCTGAAGGATCAACCCTGGCTGTGTCATACCGCCACGAAGATCTCCACCGCATACGCGCGGCGGCCGCGCCGAGGCCCGGTGTGCCGCCTGTGTCGCGGGCCGCACAGACACGGTTCGCGTAGCCGTACCGGATCAGAGGTTTGCGGAATAGACCGCCAAGCCGGTGTGGGCGGCAGACAGCAACGGCACGCTGACCTCGTGTTTCGCCGCCTCGAGAACCATGTCGCCGACGATCGCGTCGCCCTCGACCGGCAGGCCCTGGACGAGGTCGCGGTACATCGACGAGGTGGCCGGTTCGGTGGTGGCGATGGTCGCCTCCAGCATGGCCGCCGCCTTGCCCTGGATCGGATGCCCCGCCGCGGCGGCCACCCCGGACGTCTCGGCGGCCAGCGCGTGCAGGAACTCCCGGCCGCCGGGCGCCTTGTTGATCGCCCCGATCGAGCCGCGCAACAGCGTCGTGGCCGCGCCGAGCGTCGCGAGCAGCACCCACTTGTCCCAGAGTTCCTGAACGATCGTGTGCGAGGCCCGGCTGTCGAAACCGGCGCCGATCAGGGCCTCGCTGACCGCGGGAAGACGCTCGTCGTCGCCGCCGTCGAGGGGCCCGAAGGCGAGCCGGTGCAGGCCGCTCATCTGGGCCACGTCACCGTCCTCGTCGAGCGTCGCGTGGATCATGCAGACGCCGCCCCAGGCCCGGTCCATACCGAACCGGCGAACCAGCGACTCGATGTGCCGGATGCCGTTGAGCAGCGGAATCACCACGGTCCGCGGCCCGGCCGCCGGGGCCGCGCCGGTGAGCGCGACCTCCAACGAGTAACTCTTCACGGCGAGCAGCACGATGTCGTAGTGGCCGTCGACCGCGGTGATCAACCGTGGCCGCAGCACCGTCTCGCCGTCCGGGCTCTTGATCCGCAGGCCCCGTTCGGCGAGGTGGGCGGCGCGCCCCGGCCGGACCAGGAACGTCACGTCCCGCCCGGCCTGGAGCAGGCGCCCGCCGAAGTAGCCACCGCTCGCGCCGGCGCCGACCACCAGGATCCTCATCCGAGCTGCTCGTCCTCGTAGCACCAGCGCCAGGTCTCGCCCGGCTCGAACGAGCGCATCACCGGATGCCCCTCGGCCCCGTGGTGCGCCGACATGTGCCGGGCCGGCGACGAGTCACAGCAGGCGACGAGACCGCAGCCCATGCAGAGGCGCAGGTGCACCCAGTTGTGGTTGCCGACGGCGTGACACTGCGGGCAGCCGTCCTCATAAGCGCTCAGCGGCGCCGGCTCGGTCGATTCTTTGAGATGCTGACAGATCAATCGTCACTCCGTTGCAGCTGGGTTTCTTCCAGGTCGAGTTCACGCTGGGCGCGGACGAGGACCTCCTCGGGGATCCGCCCCTCGTTGCGGGCGATCTTGAAGACGTGCCGTTCCGCTCTGATCATCTCGCGGCGCAGCCGGCCGTACGCGGCCGACGGGGTTTCCCGGTTCTGGTTGCCGAGGCGTTCCCAGGCGTTGTTGCCACGGCTCTCCACGAGGCCCCGCAGCCGCTCCACGACCGTCGGGGGTGCACCGTCGGCGTGCTCCTCCAGCGCCTCGAGTGCCGCCCGGCCGGCCGCGTGCTGGATGTTCGCCTCGGCCAGCGCGTCCTGGGCGCTGTTGTCCTCGCGGACGCCGAGACGGCGGGCCAGCCAGGGCAACGTCGTGCCCTGGACGAGCAGCGTCAGCACGATGATCGCGAACGCCACGAAGATCAGCAGGTCGCGCGGGTAGTCCGGGGCGCCGTCGACGCCGGGCGGTGGCAGGGTCTGCGCCGCGGCCAGCGTGACCACGCCGCGCATGCCGGCCCAGGCGATCACGGTCGGCACGGTGACCGGTGGTCGTGGCTCGCGGTTGCGGATCCGCGGGACGAGCCGGGCCAGGTAGGTCGCCGGATACATCCAGACGAACCGGATCGCCAGCAGCGCCCCGAACACCACCGCGGTGACCTGCACGGTGGTGGCCCAGCTGGTCTCGATGCCGCTGATGACATGGCGCATCTGCAGGCCGACCAGGAGGAAGACCACACCCTCGAGAAGGAAGTTGATCAGGCGCCAGACCGCGTCCATCTGCAGCCGTGAGGTGGGAGACAGCAGGTAGGGGATGCGATGACCGAGGTAGAGCCCGGCCACGACGACCGCCACCACGCTGGACGTGTGCAGCTTCTCCGCGACGATCACCACGACGAACGGGGTGAGCAACGCCACCGCGTCGTCGAGCAGCGGGTCCTCGATCTTCTTGTGCAGCCAGGCCGCTCCCACCGCGAACGCGAGACCGAGCAGCAGGCCACCGCCGGCCGTCTGCACGACCCGGACCGAGATGTCCATCCAGCCGATCGCCGCGCCGGTCAGCGCGCCGATCGCCACCCGGACCATGACCAGGGCGGTCGCGTCGTTGAGCAGGCTCTCGCCCTCGAGGATGGTCACCACCCGGCGGGGCAGCCCGACGCTTCGGGCGATCGCGGTCGCGGAGACCGCGTCCGGCGGCGCCACGATCGCGCCGAGGGCCACGCACGCGGCCAGCGGCACGGCGGGCAGCATCATGTGCACCAGGAAGCCCACCACCAGCGCGGTCAGCACCACGAGACCGACCGCGAGCAGCAGGATCGGCCGCAGCGCGAGCCGGAACGCGGGCACCGAGGTCTGCAGCGCGGCCACGTACAGCAGCGGCGGCAGGATCCCGATCAGGACCAGCTCGTGATCGAGGTGCGCCTCGGGGAACCCGGGCACGAAGGACAGCCCCAGCCCCGCGACGAGCAGCACCAGAGGCGCGACGAACCCCAGCCGGCGGGCGAGGGCCGCGCCGACGACGGCGATCGCCACCAGTACGACAGTGTCGACGATCGTCTCCATGCCGGGAAGCTTAGAGACTCGGAGTGACAGTCCCCTACGTGGTCCTTATTACGCCCGACCGGGCGACCGTCTGGGTGTAGGTGCCCTCCAGACTGAAGTTCGCCCGCTTCATCACCACGTCGACCGTGAAGATGTACGGCGTACCCGGCTCCAGCCCGGTGACGGTGGCGCTCACGTCACCGCACTTGTCCGGCACGCTCTGGGTCCACTCGGACTCCTTCTGCAGCCCGACCACGAGGTTCTGGCTCACCGCGGTGATCCGGTAGTCGACGATGTTGCCGCCGCCCGGGTGGTACCAGGTCACCACCGCGTCGGTGCTGCCGGGATCCACGGCCAGCCCGTTGATCGTCTTGATCCGCTGCATCGGCGTGCAGGTGCTGCTCGGCGTGGCGGCCGGCGGGACACTGCCGGTGGGCAGCGGCGGCAGCGTGATCGACGGGGTCGGTGCCGCCGTGCCGAACGTCACCTCCGGCGACGCGGTCGGGTTGCCCTCGTCCACCACGACCCAGTTGCGGCCGGTGCCGGCCGTCTCCTCCCCGCCCGCACTGGATGACGACGAGGAGGAACAGCCGGTCAGCAGCAGCGGTAGCACGACGGCGGACAGGGCGACGGCGGACTTCCGGAATCCCAGCACGTCTGGTGGATCGGGTCGCGGAAGCAGGATCTTAGGTCTTGCGGTAATGCTCCCGGGCCCGCTGCGCCAGATCCTTGGTGGCCGCCGAGTTCGCCCACGTGCCGAGGATGATGCCGGCGCCCGGGACCATCTTGGCGAAGACGCGCTTGGCGGCACGCACGCCGGCCATCTGAGCGAGCTTCAGACCGAGCTTCATGAGTACGCCGGCGAGCGGCCGCCCGGAGTCGCCGGTGAAGATCCGGCTGGCCCGTTCGCGACCGGCGGCGACCCCGAGGGCCGTCCGGGCGGTCTCCGCCACCTTGTGCACGCGCTGGAGCACGAGCAGGTCGGTGGCCCGTTCCTGGCCCGCCGGATCGGTGCCGTATGCCGCTGCCACGTGCAGCACCATGCGGGACTGGGTCCAGGCCAGCACGCCGACGTCGAGCACCGCGCCGGGCAGGCCGGCCGCGCCCGAGACGGCGCCGGAGACCCGGGCCAGGGTGGTGAAGTGCTTCACGGCCAGATTGGCCACGCCGTCCGGATCGAGCTCGGGGCGTTCCTCGCGGATCCGGGCGTGCCAGGCCGCTGCTTCCGGGCCGAGGCGGCGCACCGCTTCGAGCGCGAGGTGTTCGGGGGCGTACTGCGGGTCGGCCTTCATGCGGGCCCACAGCGTGCCGGGAGGGGCGGCGGTCTCTGCTGAGTCCTGTTGCTTCAAAGATCACTCCGAAGGGGCGGGGAAGTGGATCTGGAACCCATTGTGCGGGGTGCGTGCACGTCGCCGTCACGGAGCTCCGGTGCGCGATGATGGGAGGAAGCCGGAATTAACGCCGGCGGCCGGCTGTTACCGCCGGAGACAAGCCGCTTCGCATGGAGGTTCACAGCGTGCTCGACCCCCACGGGCTCTACGAGATGACCGGTGACCTGCCGGCTCTGGACAGCCCGGTGCTCGTCCAGGCGCTCACCGGATTCGTCGACGCGGGCAGCGCGATCCAGCTGGCCCGCGAGAATCTGCTGGAGAACCTGGAGAACGAGGTCGTCGCCACGTTCGACCTCGATCAACTGCTCGACTACCGTTCCCGGCGGCCCCCGATGATCTTCGTGGCCGACCACTTCGAGAGCTACGAGGAACCGCACCTCACCCTGCATCTGGTCAAGGACCAGCTGGGCACCCCGTTCCTGCTGCTCGCCGGGCCCGAGCCCGATCTGCAGTGGGAGCGGTTCATCGCCGCGGTGACCGGGCTGATCGACCGGCTCGGCGTCCGGGTCACGGTCGGTCTCAACGCCATCCCGATGGCCGTGCCGCACACCCGCCCGGTCGGTGTCACCGCGCACGCGACCGACAAGCGGCTGCTCGGCGACCACGAGCCGTGGCTGCAGCGGGTGCAGGTGCCGGCCAGCGTCGGCAACCTCCTCGAGTTCCGGCTCGGCAGGTCCGGCCGTGACGCCCTCGGGTATGCCGCGCACGTCCCGCACTACCTGGCACAGACCGCCTACCCGGCCGCCGCCGAGCTGCTGCTCGACTCGGTGTCGGCCAACACCGGCCTGGCCCTGCCGACCGGCGCGCTGCGCGAGTCGGCTAAGCAGGTCCGCGACGAGGTCGACAAGCAGGTCGCCGACGACGAGCAGGCCGGTCGCCTGGTCACCTCGCTGGAGGCGCAGTACGACGCGTTCCTCCGCGGCCGCCAGGGCAACCTGCTCGCCGACTCGGACTCCCCGCTGCCGACCGCCGAGGAGCTCGGCGCGGAGCTCGAGCGGTTCCTGGCCGAGCAGAGCCGCGACGACGGCTGACGGAACGAGGGGCCGGCCGGGCGCGTCCAAGCCGCATGATGCGACGGGGGACATGGATCGTGCCGGCCCTGCTTCTGGCCGGGTGCGCGACGGGACCGGCCGAATCCGGTGCGGCGCCGATGGACGAGACGGCACGGATGGTCGCGCAGGCCGAGGCCGCGCTGGAACGCTACGACCGGGCGGTGGCCGCGGCCGGTGGGACGCCGCGGTTCGTGCCGGTCGGTGACGTCACCGGGGTGACCGGCGACTTCGAAGGCGCCCTGGCGGACACCGCCAAGGCCGCACTCGGCAACGGACACCTGCTGATCACCGGCGCGATGCCCGATGCGCCGGCCGGTGACGGCGAGGTGGTCTGGCAGAACGGGGAACGGGAGAAGGTCGGCCTGCTCTCCGCCGAGGACGCGCTCGGCCGGATCACCGGCAACCGGACCGAGTGCCCGGAATGCGTCGATCTCGAGGTCACCGGCGCCCGCCTCGCAACCATGCGGGTGGAGACGACGCGTGGTCCGGCGACGGCCCCGGCCTGGGAATTCACCATCAAGGGCTCGGCTGTACGGGTGACGCGCCTCGCCGCCGACGGCTCCGGCACGGTGCGGGTCACGCCCCCGTCCTGGGATCCGGACAACAGCGTGGCGGGTCTGGCGATCAGCTCCGCCGCGGGTTCCCCGGACAGCCGGCAACTGACGGTCGGCTTCACCGGGTCACCACAGCCCGCCTCCGAGCCGTGCGGCATCGACTACACCGCCGAGGCGGTCGAGTCCGCATCCGCCGTCGTCGTCTACCTGATCGAGACACGTCACGCCGAGAACGAGGCCTGCACCGCCATCGGCTTCAACCGCACCGCCGTCGCCGAACTCGCCGCGCCGCTCGGCGAACGCGCCGTCCTCGACGTGACCCAGGGCCTGCCCGTCCCGGTCACGCTCACCTCTTGACCATCCACTCCAGCACCACCTGGATGTGCCGGTCCCAGAACTCCCAGGTGTGCTCGCCCGGCTCGAACGCCGCGTCCAGCCCGACCCCGGCGGTCGTGCACGCGGCCACGAACCGGCGGTTCTGCGCCACCAGGTGATCGTCGCGGCCGCAGCGCAGCATCAGCCGCGGCAGCGACGACGGCTCCGAGACTCGGACCAGGTGCATCAGATCCTCGTCGCCACCGGCGACGATCCGGTCGGCGAAGACCCTGGCGACCAGGGCACGGATGTGCGGCCGGCGATCATGTTCCTGGATGTACGCGAGATCGAGCGCCCCGGACAGCGTCGCCGCCGCAGCGAACCGCTCCGGCTCGCGCAACGCCCACTTCATCGCGCCGTAGCCGCCCATCGACAGCCCGGCCACGAAGGTGTCCTCCCTGCGCACGGACACCCGGAAGAACCGCCCGACGAGCTCCGGGAGCTCGGCCGACAGAAAATCCCAGAACCTCATGCCGTACGCCTCGTTGGCGTAGAAGCTGCGGTGCGCCTGCGGCATGACCACCGCGAGGCCCAGCTCCTCCGCGTACCGTTCGATCGAACTGAACCGGGTCCAGGCGGTGTCGTCGTCGGTCAGCCCGTGCAGCAGGTAGACGACCGGCGGCGGATCCACCGTGTCCCCTCCGGGCAGGATCACCGTCATCGAGGTGCCCATCTCCAGCGCCTCGGAATAGAAGTCACACCGGATCAGTGCCATGGTCACATTCTCCGTTCACCGGCCGCCGTCCGTGGCCGCGCCCGGCCCGAACGGCCGGAAGTCGTCGAAGGCCGGTTCCACCGGCTCGGCCGGGAGACGGACGGCGCGGCAGCGTGGCGTGCCCACGTCGCCACTGGCCGCGCGCATCAGCGCACCGGTCGTGGTGCCTTCGGCGACCCTGGTGCCGGCCGCGAACGCCTCCGGCAGGACCGTCCAGCCCAGGTTGCGCTCGAAGTAGCTCACCGCGGTGCGGATCGACGGCGCCCAGTCGTCGTCCAGGATGATCAGGCCACCCGGCTTGACGACCTTACGGAGGAAGTAGAGGTCGACGAACACCTCGTGGAATCGGTGACTGCCGTCGACGAACGCGGCGTCGGCGACCAGCCCTTCGGTCAGCAACCGGGGCAGGGCGAACGACGACGGCTCGCGGATCAGCTCGGCCACCTCGTGCAGGCCCGCCTCGGCGAGCAGATCCCAGCCCACGTCGTGGTAGGCGGAGTCCTGGAACGGATCGATCACCACGTGCCGCGGACCGCTCCGGTGCAGAACCGCCTCGCCGATCGCCAGCGCCGAACTGCCGTAGGCCAGCCCCACCTCGACGACCGTCCCGGCGCCCTCCGCGATCAGCAGGTCGCGCAGCAGGTCACAGTCGCGTTCCGGCAGGGTGACCGTCTCGAAGTCCAGCTCCGGCCCGCGGGTGCGGGGCGGCCCGTCCTGTGCCAGCCGGCGGCGGACGTCTCGTACCCGGTCAAGCCCTGTCGTCCCCATCCCGCCAGCATGCCGGGTCATTGAGCTCGTTTCGCGTAGGCGACGGTCCGGCGCGCGTCGCGCCAGGCGACCAGGGCCGTCCGGATCCGGGGTGAGACGACGGCCTCTCCCCGGCGCCGGGCGGCGAGCTGGGCGATCAGCCACTCCGGGGCGTGGGCGCGCTCGATGGCCCGCGTCTTGGTGAGCAACTCACCGTGCTCGAGCGCGTGGCGGCCCCTGGCCATCGATGTGAGGCCGAGGTCGGCGATGACCGGGTCCAGCCACAGCCACGGACGCCGCGCGGCCCAGGCCCAGTAGCCGGTCAGCTCGTCGCGGGCCGCAACCCGGACGTCGTCGTCGGAGACCGCGGGGAAGACGTCACCGGGCGCGCGCCCCCGGACCGCGAACCCGTGCCGGGCGAGTTCCGCTCTCGTGACCCCGGACAGGATCCGCTGCACGAGCTGCCCGTGTGTCCAGGTCGGGTGCCGCACCTCGACGTGCGGAACGGTCGCGCCGTCGACGTACACGCATCCGAGTTCGAGGCCCGCACCGGTCCCGCGGTCGAGCCGCCGGTGGATCGCCACGAGCTCGGCCTGCCGGCTCTCACCGACGGGCCCGTCGGTGAGGGCGACGAGGTCGAGGTCACTCACGCCGGGCAGGTAGTCACCGGTGGCCAGCGAGCCGGCGACCAGCAGATCGGTGACCCATCCGAGCCTCTCCAGCTCGTCACCGAGCTCCCGGACCACAGCGGGCGACATCGACATGGTGGCGAGTCTAGGGAGCACACGCACTCACCGGGTTGGATACGGTGGCCGTTCGGGGGAAGGGCGTGGTTGCGCGTGTCGGGTCATGGCTGGGAGCCGGTGGCGGGTACTCCACGCTGGGCGGTGATCGCGGCGTGGGCGACCGTGTGGTGCGTGATCCCCTCGTCGGTGTGGCGGTCGGCGGCCGGTTTCGGCGCCGGGCTCGGCATGTCCGACGAGTGGCGCGAACTGCAGCGGATCCCCGGTACCGGCACCGTCTACGTCCTGACGCTCAGCGTTCTGTCGATCGCGTTCGCGTCGCTGACGCTGGGCCTGGTGTACCCGTGGGGCGAGCGGATCCCGCCCCGGGTGCCCCTGGCCGGCGGCCGTGACCTCCCCACGTGGCTGGTGGCCGGACTCGCCATGGCCGGCGTGGTGCCGCTCGCCGTGATCGTGTGGCTGAGCATCGTGAACTGGGACGTGCTCATCGGGGCGGCGGGCCGGCCCACGACGGGCTGGACGACGCTCGCCACGGCCTGCTACCTGCCCGCCACCCTGTGGCCGATTCTGGTCACGGCAGTGACCTTCGCCTATGTCCGGCGCCGCACCGCCGCCGAGTGACCCGCGTCGCAGCTCGCCTCCACACCCCCTCTTTCCGCGTTGGGAATGTCGTACCCGTCGATTAGAATGTATGTACGAAAGAGGGGACCTGAGCTGCGGATCTTCAGGCTTCTGGAGGCCCTTTGCGGCCTGATTTCCGCAGTGCGAGCGAGGAGACGACGTGACGATCTCGACCACCACCCCCGTGCCCGTGATCCCTCCGTACGCGACGATGCTCGGCTTCACTCGGTACGTTTCCCGAACCGGCCCGGCGAAGGCCACGTTCGTCGGCGGCCTGCGCAAGCAGCGGGAGCGGCGGAGCGGCTTCAACCCGCACGGCCAGCTCGTGAAGGCACTGAAGGCCGACATCGCGTTCCGCACCGGCGGCAGCTACCTCGGCGGCGTGGTCGATGTGGTGAAGGACCGATGGAAGCCACTGTATGAGGCACTGAGCGCCGGTGCCCGCGCCTATCTGACCTCGCTCGGCGACCCGGAGCAGGTCAACCTGGCGCAGACCCGCGACGCGATCGCCACGGTCGGCCCGCTGGCCGTGAAGATCAACCCGCACTTCGGGCTGCGCTACGACAGCGGCCGCCGGGAGGCCGTCCGCATCCACTTCGACGAGGAGCCGCCGAGCCCCGAGGCCGCGATGGCGATGCTCCACCTGATGGCCCGCCACATGGACCAGATCCTGCCCAACGCCGAGCCGGTCCTGGTCGACCTCCGCCGCGGCGTCACCCACCGCATCGACCCGTCCGCCCGCCCGGCCGACGTCGAAAGCTGGCTCGCCGGCGAGGCGGCCGCCTTCACCGCCATGTGGTCCGCCACCGCCGCACCGGCCGCCTGACGAACTCTCACCGCCCGGCCATCCGTTCCGCCGCCTCCTGATTCCGGCCGGGCACGTGCCACCCCACGTGCCCGGCCGGCCCGCCTTCAGCAGCCCGGATGTCCGGCTTTTCGTCCGGCCCCGGGACGGCCTTCTTGTCCAGCCTCCGGACGGCCTTCTTGTCCAGCCTCCGGACGGCCTTCTTGTCCAGCCTCCGGACGGCCTTCTTGTCCAGCCTCCGGACGGCTTTCTTGTCCGGCGGCGCGGGTGCTGTGATCCGGGCCGCCCGGCGGGCTGAAACGACCGGGGAGCGGCTAAGCTGCCCGGCGTGAGTCCCTTTCCCGGCGTTCTGCCGCCGCCGCGCTCCTGAACGGAGCGCCGCCGCGCCGATCCAGCATGAGCTGATCGGCAGTTTCGCCTTGCGCTCCGTCGCCGTTCTCTGACGACTCACTTCCTTTCGGAGCGCACGTGTTCATTTCGTACTTCTCGTCTGCCTTCTCGTCCGCGGCGGCCGGTGCACGACTCAGCCTGCTACAGGTCTCCGCCGCCGGGATCCTCTGGGGCACGGCCGGCGTCGTCGTCCAGGTCGTCGCCGAACAGACCGGGCTCGAAGCCCTGGCCATCGGCTTCTACCGGCTGGCGGCCGCCGCCGTCGTCATGCTGCTTCTCGGGTTCCCGGCCCGCCGCCGGATCTGGGCGGCGTTCCGGGCCGCACCCGTAGCGGTGACCGTCGCGGGCGTCGGTCTCGCCGCCTACCAGGGGCTCTACTTCGTGGCCGTACGGCTGGGTGGCGTCAGCATCGCCACCGTGGTCAGCCTCGGCATCGCGCCCGTGCTGCTGAGCGCCTGGGAGACCCTGCGCACCCGGCAGCGTCCCGGCACCGCCACCCTCGCCGCCTCGGTGGCGGCGATCATCGGCCTGGTCCTGATCGGCGGCGCCACCATGGAGCCCGGCGCCTCCACGGCGGCCGGGCTCGGGCTGCTCGCCGCCATCGGCTCGGGCGTCGTCTACGCGGCGTCCACCGCGATCAGCCGGCACACCATGCAGGGCGTCGAGCCGCTGACCCTGACCACCCTGTCCTGCACGATCGGCGCGATCTCGATCCTGCCGCTAGCCGCGGCCGAGGGACTGGCCTTCACTCCGGAGGCGGGCCCGATCGCCCTGCTCATCTACGCGGGCGCGATCACCACGGCGCTGGCGTACGCGCTGTTCTACACGGGACTGCGCCGGATCTCCGGAAGCGTCGCCGTGGTGGTCACCCTGCTCGAACCGCTCACCGCCGCCCTGCTCGCCGTCCTGCTGATCGACGAGCCGCTCGGCCTGGCCACCATGATCGGCGGGGGCCTGCTGCTGGGTGCGGTGGCCGCCCTCTACCTGGACGCCGGCGACTCCCCCGAGCACTCGGAACCCGGCCCGTTCCCCGCCACCGACACGACCCCGGACGGCCGCGCGGCGACTCACCACTGATCCGCGCCCGGACGCTGCCGCCACCCCGAACGGCGGCGGCAGCGTCCGGGTGCGGCTGCGTCCGGGTGCGGCAGCATCCGTGCGGCAGCGTCCGGGTGCGGCAGCATCCGGGTGCGGCAGCGTGCGGGTGCGGCAGCGTCCGGGTGCGGCAGCGTCCGGGTGCGGCAATGTCCGGACTGGCTGCGGAGGCTCCGAGTAGCGGGAGGGGCCGGGATCGATCGGGTCAGCGGGTGGTGGGCTGGACGCTGGGCTGGGAACCCGCCCGGAGCAGGGTGCGTGTGCCGTTCGTCAGGGCCAGGACGGCGAGCCAGCTGCCACCCCTGTTCCGGCTGGTGATCACGGCCCGGTCAGCGTCGATGTAGGCGAGTTCACGGTCCAGGGCGCTGCCGACGGTTCGTTTCGTACCGGTGGCCACGTCGTATTCGACCAGGTGGACCGGCTTGCTGTCGGCCGGGGTCTCGCCCTCCTGGTAGGCGGTCCAGGACAGTTTCCGCCCGTCGGCACGCCAGCTGGGCACTACCGCGTAGCCCCTGTTCTGGAGACTGCCACCGCCGTACGCCGCCACGGTCTTCTCCGCCCCGTTGTCCACCGTCCCGATGGTGAGGCAGGCGTCATAGGTCGACTCGCAGTCACCGCCGCGGAACGCCAGCCGGGTGCCGTCCGGTGACCAGGCGACCGCGTCGTCGTGGCGGAGCCGGTCGTTCAGCGAGCCCGTAGCCGCGGCGGCCTCGGCCTCCTCGGGCAGTTCCTCGGTGCGGCAGTCCCGGGGAAACAGCACCTCCGGCTTCGCGTTGCCGGTGGATGGGATCCGATAGACACCCGGACCGCCGGTGCAGGACAGCGACGCGAACGCGATCCACCTCCCGTCCGGTGACCACGACGGCCCGGCCGCCGGGCGTGTGCTGAGCCGGGTCTGCGCGCCGCCGTCCGCCGACATCGTCCAGAGCCGGCCCTGGCGCAGAAAGGCGAGCCGCCGTCCATCCGGCGACCAGCGCGGCCGGGAATGTCCGCCACCCGTGGTCAGGCGCTTCTCCGCCGCGCCCGCACCGACGTAGACATCCCCGCCCCGCACGTAGGCCACCGTTCCCGGCAGCCCCGCGGCCTGCCCCGCTGCCGGCTGGATCAGCGCGCCACTCAGGCCCACCGCCAGCACGAACGCCACTCGACCGACCTTTCCCATGGCCGAACCCCCCAAGTCCCGCCTGTCACCTACACCCCTCAGAGTTCGTCGCAACCGTTCCGCACCTGAGCCGTTCCCGGCCGGAAACCCGAAAGGCCCAGCCCGCGCGCCCCTCCCGTGGTGACCTGCGGCTCGCCGGTGGGCGCTAATCACCACACAACAGCGCCGAACGGCGTACGTGGTCACCAGCGGCTCGCCGACGGGCACAGATCACCACACAACAGCGCCGAACGGCGTACGTGGTCACCTACGGCTCGCCGACGGGCACAGATCACCACACAACAGCGCGGAACGACGCGCGTGGCGACCAGCGGCTCGCCGACGGGCACAGATCACCACACAACAGCGCGGAACGGCGCGCGTGGCGACCAGCGGCTCGCCGACGGGCGCGAATCACCACGCAAAGGGGCGGAACGACGTGGGTGGTGACCTGCGGCTCGCCGGTGGGCGCGAATCACCACACAACAGCGCGGAACGACGTGGGTGGTGACCAGCGGCTCGCCGACGGGCACAGATCACCACGCAAAGGGGCGGAACGGCGTGGGTGGTCACCTGGGGCTCGCTGGTGGGTGCGGGTCGCCCCGCAAGCCGGGGTGTCGGGCGCGTTGGGCGTACCGAGGAAGGGGTTGGGATTTCGTTGTGGGTGGTGGCGGGTTCTAAGGTTGGCGCGCCATGAATGAGACCGGAACCTCCGCAGCCAGGCCGATTCGCACCTTCCATCCGCGACGCGGGCGGATGAGCAGCCGCCACGCCGACGCACATGCCGCGCTGTGGCCGCGGTTCGGGCTGATGGTCACCGACGGTGACCGGACGCCGCTGGATCTGGCCGAGTTGTTCGGCGCCGGGGTTCCGGTGGTGCTGGAGATCGGGTTCGGGATGGGGGATGCCACGGCCGCGATGGCGGCGGCGGATCCCGGGCGGGGCTATCTCGGTGTCGAGGTTCACACGCCGGGGATCGGCAACCTGCTGGCGCTCGTCGGGGAGCTGGGACTCGGCAATGTGCGGGTGGCCTGCGGCGATGCCATGCAGCTGGTGCACCGGATCGCGCCGGGGGCGCTGGACGCTGTGCACGTGTTCTTCCCGGATCCGTGGCCGAAGGCCCGGCATCACAAGCGGCGTCTGATCCAGCCGGCCAATGTCGCGCTGCTGCGGGATCGCCTGCGGCCGGGCGGGGTGCTGCACTGCGCGACCGACTGGCCGGAGTACGCGGTGGCGATGGCGGAGACGCTGGACGCGGATCCCCATCTGCGACGCCTGCTGGAGAAACCGCACGGGCGGCCGGAGACGAAATTCGAGCGGCGTGGTGCGGTGGCGGGCCGGCCGATCACCGATCTGCGGTACGAACGGAGCTGAGACCGGGCCAAAGACCTGCGCCCGACCGGCCGACTCTCAGTATGACGGGGCACACCGGGACGCGCGGGCCAGCCGCAACGATTTGCCGGTTTTAGCCCTTTCGCGCATCTAGGCTTGAGGGTGGAGGTCGGCCATGCGGCAGGAAGGCCCCGGTGACGCCGGGCGGTCCGGGAGAGCGCAAGCGGCGGGAGCCGCGGCACCGGCACGCGTGGCCGGACTCCACGGGGGGACGGCCGTCGACGAGCGTCCAGGCTCGCCGACGGCCGCCGCGAACCCGAACAGCACCGCGAACCCGAACAGCACCGCGAACCCGAACAGCACCGCGAACCCGAACAGCACCGCGAACCCGAACAGCACCACGAACCCCAACAGCACCACGAACCCCAACAGCACCACGAACCCCAACAGCACCACGAACCCCAACAGCACCACGAACCCCAACAGCACCACGAACCCCGGAGAAGCCAGGAGCCGGAGAAACACCGGTTTTCTGGGTACGTCGCTGCACCGCGGAATCCTGACCAGCGGATCGGCCGACCAGCTCGCGGCGTTGACGGCCCGCGCCGCCGCCGCTCCGAGTGCCTGTGTGCAGTTCGTCGAGGGGAACCGGCTGCGCCTCTACGGCAGCTGGGGTGTGGCGGCGGACTGGGACGAGGTCAGTCACACCAGCTTGGAGGACTCGCTCGGCGGCATCGTGGTGCGCACCGGGGACACACTCGCGATCCGGGACGCGCTCGCCGACGACCGGGTGCCGGACGGGGTGCTGCGTGAGCACGGCGGCGCCTACCTGGGTTACCCGGTGCACGATCGGATGGGCATGGTGCTCGGGGTGTGCTGCGCCTACGACCACCGGCCGCGGGACTGGACGGCCGAGCAGGTGGCCGCCGTCGCTGAGGCGGCCGAGGTGGCGACCCTGCTGATCGGTGAACAGCTCGCCCGCTACGAGCTGGAGCAGCAGCACCGGTTTCTCGATGCGGTGCTGGACAGCCTGCACGATGGGGTGGCCGCGTGCGACGCCGACGGCGGGGTGGTGTTCGTCAACGAGCGGATGCGCCGGCTGTGGGGCGACTCGCCGGTCGAGGACGTGACCGGGCTGACCGACGGCTCGGGGATGCCGCTGCGGCGTGACGAGCTGGGACTGTTCCGGGCATTGCGCGGCGAGCGGGTACGCGACGAGCCGATCGCGGCGCACGGGCGGGGCACCAGGACCAGGTACTTCCTGATGGACGCGCAGCCGATCCGCGGGGTGGACGGCGGGGTCGCCGGTGCCGTGCAGGCGGTGCAGGACGTGACCCGGCAGCGGCGGGCGGAGCGGTTCCGCAGCTGTGAGCTGGCGGTGACGACGGCGCTGGCCGGAGCGCCCAGCATCGAGGCCGCCGGCCCGCGGGTGCTGGAGGCGGTGGTCGCGACCCTCAACTGGGTGCACGCCGAGCTGTGGACGGTCGACGGCCAGACGATCCGCGCGGCCGCACGGTGGAGCGCGCCGGGCTGGCCGTCGGGGATCCCGGTGCCGGAGCGGCTGGCGTACGGCCAGGGCCTGGCGGGCCGGGCCTGGCAGGTGGACAAGCCGCTGTGGATCCGTGACGTGGGCCGTCCGCAGAGCCTGATCTCCCCGGACACCTCGGCGGACCGTCTGCACACCGCCCTGGCGATCCCGGTGCACGACGGTTCCGGGCCGATCGGGGTGCTGACCGTTTTCGCCGACTCGGTGGAGGATCCGGAGGACGAGCTGGTCGCGCTGATGTCGGGGATCGCCGCGCATCTGGGGCAGTTCGTGGAGCGGCGCCGGGTGGAGGATCTGCAGCGGCAGCTGACCAGGAGCAAGGACGAGTACCTGGCACTGATCGGGCACGAGCTGCGCACCCCGCTCACGTCGATCAGCGCGTACACCGAGCTGCTGCGGGAGGCCGACGAGCCGACGCTCGTCCGGGACGGTCCGCGCCTGATCAAGGTGATCGAGCGCAACACCAACCAGCTCCGCGAGATCATCAACGAGCTGCTGGAGTTGTCGGCGCTCGACGCGGGGCACGCGGACGTTCGGCGTACCCCGATGGATCTCGCCGCCGTGGTCCGTGAGGTGGTGGACCGGGCGCGCGTGGCGATCGACGGGTCGCCCGTGGTCATCGACGCCGACCTGCCGGGCGAGCTGATCATGCCGGGCGACCGGGACCGTCTGCGGCACATCGTGGAGAACCTGCTGGGCAGCGCGGTCCGGTTCAGTCCGGACGGCGGCCACGTGGCGGTGTCGCTGCGCAACACCGGGCGGACCGCCGAACTGGCCGTCTCGGACGCGGCGGCGGACGTGCCCCGCGCGGAGCGGGAGCAGCTGTTCACCGGCCATTTCCGGACGGCACGCGGGCATGATCGGGTGGTGCTGCCGGGCAGCGGCCTGGGTCTGACGCTGAGCCGTGCGGTGGTGGAGAAGCACGAGGGCAGCATCGAGCTGACCGGCGGCGACTCGGGCACGACCGTGCTGGTGCGCCTCCCCCTGGAGATCCGTTAGTCGGTGGGGCGGCCGCGGCGCTCGATGTCGCGGTGCACCTCGGGATCCCACTTGGAGGCGTCCCAGTCGTCGCTCTGCAGGATGGTGCGCGGGCGTCCGCCCAGGTCGGGACGCCCGGTCTCGCGGCGGACCTGTGCCCGGGTCATCAGCACCCCGGCGAGCAGGGCGCCGAATCCGGCGAGGCTCATGGCGGCCTCCGGCAGGGCCGGCAGCACGAGCAGGTTGGGCAGCGCGATCAGCACCACGGCCAGGAACAGTCCGGCGTAACCGGCCGCGCCGGGGCCGGTCGGCCGGACCCGGTGGGCGCTGACGATCCAGACGATCGTGGAGACGACCAGGCCCACGATGCACACGAACAGCACGAGGTTGACGATCAGCAGGCTGAGCGTCAGCCACGCCTCGGTGCCGGACACGGTCGGGTCGACGGCGCCGCTGGCCAGCCGGTCCGCCACCGAGAGCAGCAACGCGGTGACGAGCGCGACGACCACCAGGTAGACCGCACCGAACCGGATGACCCTGCGGGTGGCCAGGGAGAACGTCTCCAGGTTGCCCTCGTCCGGCGCGAGATTCTCGAAACTCATGTCCACTCCCCGATCGATCGGTACATGATCGCCGATCGACCGGGGAGTTCGCAGGTTCTCAGCGGGTGGGGTGCACCACCGCGGCCGCTCCCCCGCCACGGCGTGACGGCTCAGCGGAGGCGATGAAGCCGCCGCCCCGGGTGAACTCGATGGCGGTGGCCGCGCCGAGCTCCGGGGTGTCGGCGCCGAACGTGTGGCCGAGCGGGGTGAGCGAGGGCCCGTAGAGGGTCCGGAACGCCGGTTCGGCCTGGATGCCGGCGCTGTTGCGCTGCGAGGCGCGCGGCGCGGCCATCGCCTCGGGCAGGGTCATCCGCAGGTCGAGCCGGTTGACCAGCAGCTGGGTGACCGTGGTGATGATGGTGGCGCCGCCCGGCGAGCCCAGCGCCAGGAACGGCCTGCCGTCCTTGAGCACGATCGTCGGCGACATCGAGCTGCGCGGGCGCTTGCCGGGGCCGGGCAGGTTCGGGTCGGGAGCGGTGCCCTGCGTCGGCGCGAAGTTGAAGTCGGTCAGTTCGTTGTTGAGGAGGAAACCGCGTCCGGGTACGACCATCGTGTTGCCGCCGGTCGCCTCGATCGTGAAGGTGTACTCGACGACGTTGCCCCACCGGTCGGCGACGGTCAGGTTGGTGGTGCTCTGCCCCTCCTCGACCGGTTTCCCGGCCGCGGTCGTCGCGCATCCGGAGCCGTTCAGGTCGCCCGGCGCCACCGGCTTGACCAGGGCCTTCGTGCGGTCCACCAGGCACGCGCGCTGCTTCGCCCAGCGATCCGAGATCAACTTCTTCAACACCGAGGGATCCGTGTACGCCCCCACGTACCGATTCCGGTCGGCGAACGCGAGCGCCGTCGCCTCGAGGTACTGGTGGAGCTTGCCGGTCGTGGTCGCCGAGCCGGGCAGTCCCGCCTCGATGATGTTGAGCGCCTCGCCGACCGCGGTGCCGCCGCTCGACGGCGCCGACATGCCGTACACGGTGAGCCCGCGGTAGTCCGAGCGGGTCGGCTCCGGGTGCCGCAGACGGTATCCGGCCAGGTCGGCGCGGGTGAGCACACCCGGCCGGATCGGGTACGCCCAGGCGCCCCACGGGTCGGCGGCGACCGGCGGGTGCTGGACGGTCTCGACGATGTCGCCCGCGACGGCCCCGCGGTAGAACACGTCGGTTCCCTTGCGCGCGATCAGCCGGTACGTGTCCGCCAGGTCGGGGTTGCGCTGGATCGAGCCGACCGCGGGCGGCGCCCCGCCCGGCAGGTACAGCTCGCGGCTCGAGGTGAACTGCCCGAACGCGGCGGCGTTGTCGGCGACCTGCTGACGGAACGTGGCGTCGACCTCGAACCCGCGTTCGGCGAGGCGGGCGGCCGGCTGCAGCGAGGCGGACAGCGACCGGGTTCCCCACTTGCGCAGCGCGGACTCCCAGGTGGCCACGGTTCCCGGCGCGCCGGCGGAGAGGCCGCTGACCCGGGCTTCGGCGAAGTCGTACGGCAGCCCGTCCGCCGGGTCGATGAAGTACTTCTCGGTCGCGGCCGCCGGCGCGGTCTCCCGTCCGTCGATCGTGGAGACGCGTCGCGTCCGCGCGTCGTAGTACACGAAGAAGCCACCACCGCCGATGCCGGCCGAGAACGGCTCGGTCACGCCGAGCGCCGCGGCGGCGGCGACCGCGGCGTCCACCGCGTTGCCGCCGCGCCGCAGCACGTCCAGCCCGATCGCGGTGGCGTCGGCGTCGACGGTGGCGACCGCTCCGCCGTACCCGATCGCGGTCGGCTCCTTGATCGCGGCGTGCCCGCCCGCGACCGCCGGCGGTGAGGTGGCCACGAATCCCAGGGTGGTCAGTGACAGCGCTGTCAGCGCGGGCAGGAACCGCATCAGCCCTCCAGATTGGACATTCTCGGTCGTCCATATCTGCCTACCGGGACGGAGGCGGATAAGCAACGCTCAGCCGACCCCGAACGGCTTCGGCTCGACCGCGGGACAGGTCGCCGGCTCGGGCGGCAGGCTCAGGTCGGTGAGGTAGCGGTCGACGGCCGCGCTCACGCACTTGCTGTGGCTGTACGCCACGTGGCCCCAGCCCTGGTAGGTGAGCAGCCGGGCGGACGGCCCCAGCTGGCGGGTCACCTGCTGCGCCCAGGGGTAGGCGGTGGCCGGGTCGTACCGGGCGTTGACCACCAGGACCGGGCTGTCGGCCGGCGGGATCGGGCGCTGCGGGTTGACGGGCGCGGCGGCGCGTCCGAGGCAGCCGGAGACCGCGGTCAGCGCGAGCGGTGAGGCCTGCATCTGCGGCGCCTTTCCGGCCAGCGCGCGCAGGCGGTCGCGGTACCCGGTGAAGCCGTTCATCGGCAGCGCCCAGTCCTGGCAGATGACCGCCGGGAAGCTGTGCGGGGTGATCTCCTCGAGCCGCGGGGCCGCCGACCGGGCCAGCAGGGACGTCGTGGGCGCCGGGTCGTGCGCGTCCTTCAGATAGTGGGCGAACGAGTACCACTGGGGGTCGTAGAAGGCGCTGAACGCGGCGGAGATCAGGTCCCACGGCCGGATCCGGCTCGGCGGGTCGTACGGGTCCACGAGTGTCCCCGCAGTGGCCCGTTTCATCAGATCGGCCCAGATCACGCGGAGGTCCTGTCCGCGCAGGACGCACTTCTCGTCGCGGCCGCACCAGGCCACGAACTGGTCGAACGCCGCCTGAACGGCCTCGGCGGTCTGGTTCAGGAAGGCGTCCACACCGGCGCTGTGGTCCATCACACTGTCCAGGGCGAGGGCCCGTATCCGGTCCGGGTACCGCTCGGCGTAGAGCTGGCCGATCAGGGTGCCGTACGACGCCCCGTAGAAACTGATCTCGTTCACGCCGAGCGCGATCCGGACCGCCTCCATGTCGCGGACCACGCTGATGGTGTCGGCGTGGTCGTAGACCGGGCCGCTGCGGCCGGAGCAGTCCGCGGCCAGCCGCCGGTTGTAGTCCTCGGCCTTCTTGAACTCGTCCTCGCTGGTGAACAGCGGCGGCGGTTTCGCGTCGACCAGATCCTGGTCGCACAGGATCGGCGCGCTGCGGCCGACACCGCGCGGGTCGATGCCGACGATGTCGAACCGGCGGCGCACCTCGGGGTTGAAGAACTCGTGGTCGAGGGCGAGGTTCATGGCGGACACACCGGGTCCGCCGGGGTTGACCATCAGGGTGCCGATCCGGGCGGACGCGTCGCCGGCCGGGCTTCGGGCCAGTTGCAGGTCGATCTGCGGGCCGAGCGGCGCGGACCAGTCCACCGGCACCCGCATCGTGCCGCACTGGACGCGTTCGTCCTCGGGACAGGGCTTCCAGTTGATCGGTCCGGGGACGGGTTCGTGGCGCAGGATCCGGGGCGGCACGCCGACAGCCCGGTCGGCCAGGGCCGGTTGTGGCGCGTACCCGAGAAGGGTGGTGAGGGTGAGGATCGCGGCCGTGACCGGCCGTCCGATGGCTCGCAAAACCCACATCTCCGCCCTGCGCGGCCCGGTACCGCACCGGACCATCTTGGTCCGGATCCTGCCCGACTTCCGGCGAATAGCGCCATTTAGCACGTATTGGGCACAGGGCAACATTCGCGGATCGTGGCAGGGTGGAGTGATGATGTTCCGCCGATCACTCCTCGCCGCCGCCCTTCTCACCGCGGGCTGCTCCACCGGCGGGGAGACGGCACCGCCGACCGTCGCACCGGTCCCCACGGTCTCGGCACCAGCCGCCCCGGCCGCCGCGTCCCCCGCGGCCGAACCCGATCTGGGCGCCCCCGAGACGGTCGCCACCGGCCTCGACGTGCCGTGGGGCCTGGCGTTCCAAAAGGACGGCAGCGCGCTGGTGGCCGAACGCGACACCGGCCGCATCCTGCGGATCACACCGGGCGGACAGCCCGCGGAGGTCTACCGGGTGGCCGGCGTGCGGTCCGGCGGCGAGGGCGGCCTGCTCGGCCTGGCCGTGCGCGACGACTGGGTGTACGCCTACTTCACCGCGGCCCGGGACAACCGGATCATCCGGTTCAAGCTGTCCGGCGGCGCCCCGGAAGTGATCTTCGACGGGATCGTGCGGGGATCGCGGCACAACGGCGGGCGGATCGCGTTCGGTCCGGACGGGATGCTCTATGTGGGCACCGGGGACGCGAGCGAGGAGGAACGGTCACAGAACCGCGAGGACCCGGCCGGCAAGATCCTGCGGCTCACGCCGGAGGGCCGTCCGGCGCCGGGCAACCCGTGGGCGGGCTCGCCGGTCTGGAGTCTGGGCCACCGCAACGTGCAGGGCATCGCCTGGGACGCGCAGGGCCGGATGTACGGCATCGAGTTCGGTCAGGACCGCTGGGACGAGGTCAACGTCATCGAGGCCGGCAAGAACTACGGTTGGCCGGAGGTCGAGGGCCGCAACGACGACGACCGCTACGTGAACCCGATCGTGCAGTGGGGCACCGACGACGCGTCCCCGAGCGGCGCCGCCGTGGCCGGCGGCACCCTCTACGTCGCGGCCCTGAAAGGCGAACGACTCTGGACGGTGCCGCTCGGCGGCGGCTCGACGAAGGCGGAGTTGACCGGGAAGTATGGACGGCTCCGCACGGTCGCCGTGGCGCCGGACGGTTCGTTGTGGCTGACCACCTCGAACACCGACGGCCGCGGCGACACACGCGACGGAGACGACCGGATCCTGCGTTTCCGAGCCGGCTGAGGATCAGCCGCCCGGGGGAATCGGCGGCAGCGACGAGATCGCCGACGCGTACTGCGAGACCTGGCGTTTGTTGGGCACGACCCCATAGATCTTGAGCTGATCCTGGATGGCCTGCTGGACGGTGTCCTCCGACTGACCGCGATGCGTCTGCATCACCTTGTTGACGACGTAGTCGACACGTAGCTGCACCTGCCAGCCGATGGGCCGGCGGGAGGCCTCGGTAGCGAGGCCGCTGATTGAGGCGAGGGGTTCCATGCCCAGGTAATCGGCCGGACCAGGGCCCGGGTTGACGATTCGTGGCCCCCCTGAAACCACTTCACCGCCCGGGCACACCCGACCGGCAATCAATCCTCGCGAACCGGCTGCTCCGCCTCCGGCTCGGGCTTCGGCTCCTTCGGAGGGTTGAGACGCAGCCAGAGCAGCATCAGAAGGCCCACGGCGAGCATGCCCAGACCCATCCAGAGATTGATGCGTACGCCCTGCGCCTTCTCCAGCTCCGACGGGCCGTCGAGGACGCCGATCAACGTGACGATCACGCCGTAGACCACGAACAGGCCGCCGATCACCCGTCGTACGTCGAACAGGCGCGCGAGTTTGCGTTCCGCCATGATTCTCGCCTCCCTTTACCAGACGGGGATGTACAGCGCGATCGCCAGGACCACGGCCACGACACCCAGCAGTACCGGGTTACGCCACCAGACCCGGTCGGCGGCGACCGTGTCGCCGGCGGTCATGCCGCCCATGCCGTACACCAGGCCCTGCAGTTCGTCGTCGCGTTTGCCCGGGGTGAACGGGGTGATCACCAGTGCCACCACGACGGCGGTCACGAAGGCCAGACCGGCACCCCAGAAACTCTGCTCCAGGTCGGAGTTGAACTTGACGACCTCGGTCAGGTGCGCGATGTAGAGGGCGAACGCGGCCAGGAAGCCCAGCAGCAGCGACCAGAACCCGGCCCACGCCGACATCCGCTTCCAGAACATGCCGACGATGAAGGTGGCGAAGAGCGGCGCGTTGAACAGCGAGAACAGCGCCTGGATGTAGTTCATGATGTTGTCGAAACCGGCCGCGATGAACGCCGTGCCGATACCGACCACGATCCCGGCGACCGTCGCGACGCGGCCCACCCGTACGTAGTAGGCGTCGTCCCGGTCCTTGCGGACGTACGTCTGCCAGATGTCATAGGTGAACACCGTGTTGAAGCCGCTCACGTTCGCGGCCATACCGGCCATGAACGACGCCACCAGACCGGTCACCGCGACCCCGAGCACGCCGTTCGGCAGCAGGTCACGCATCAGCAGCGGGATGGCGTTGTTGTAGGTGAGGTCGCCCTCCGGCGCGCCCAGGCCCTGCACGGTGACCAGCGCGATCAGGCCGGGGATCACGGTCACGGCCGGGATCAACAGCTTCGGGAACGCGCCGATGATCGGGGTACGCCGGGCCGCGCTCATGTCCTTGGCGCTGAGTGCCCGCTGAACCTCGGCGAAGTTCGTCGTCCAGTAGCCGAACGACAGCACGAAGCCGAGCCCGAACACGATCCCGATCCAGCTGGCGCCGAGCGGGTTGTCGGTGCCGCCGGTGTTCGACCAGGTGTGCAGGCCGGCCTCGCCGAGCGGGCCCTGGCGTACCTTCTCGAAGAGCCCGTCGATGCCGCCGACCTTGACCAGGCCGATGATCGTGATCGGCAGGAGGCCCGCGATGATCACGAAGAACTGCAGCACCTCGTTGTAGATCGCCGCGGAGAGGCCACCCAGCACGATGTAGGCGAGCACGATCACGGCGCCCACCACGATCGACGTCCAGAGCTGCCAGCCGAGCAGAGCCTGGAGGATCAGCGCCAGGGCGTACAGGTTGACGCCGGCGATCAGCACCTGCGCAACCGCGAAACTCGCCGCGTTGAACAGGTGGGTGGGCCGGTTGAACCGCAGCCGCAGGAACTCGGGGACGCTGCGCACCTTGGAGCCGTAGTAGAACGGCATCATCACGATGCCGAGGAAGACCATGGCCGGCACCGCGCCGATCCAGTAGTAGTGCAGCGTCATCAGGCCGTACTGCGCGCCGTTCGCAGCCATGCCGACGATCTCGAGGGCGCCCAGGTTGGCCGAGATGAAGGCCAGTCCCGTCACCCAGGCCGGCATCGACCGGCCGGAGAGGAAGAAGTCGGCGCTGCTGGTGATCGCGCGGCGGGCGGCGAACCCGACGCCGAGAACGGTGACGAAATAGATCGCCAGAATCAGATAGTCGACGAACCCCACGTCGAGCCGGAGTCCCGTCACGGGTCACCTCCATGAGTGTGACCCGCGACGTACCCCTATCGATGAAGGTTTGAAACCGCCTCAGGGGTCACCTCGGTGATCGCCTTCACCACCAGCGTCGCCCCGGCCAGCGCGTCGTCGGCCGGCGGGTAGACACCGTGCGGCACGGCGATCACGGTGAGACCGGCCGCGGCGGCCGAACGCAGGCCGTTGCTGGAGTCCTCGACAGCGGCGCAGACCTCCGGCGTGAGGCCCAGCTTCGCAACCGCCGTGAGGTAGACGTCGGGGTGCGGCTTGCCACGCGGCACCTCCTCGGTGGAGAGCGTCACCTCGAAGACACCGGTCAGCCCGGCGGTCTCCAGCACCTGGTCGATCAGGATCCGTGCGGACGAACTGGCCAGCGCCAGGCGGTATCGCCCGCTCAGCGCCCGCACGGTCTCCACCGAGCCGGGAATCAACGGGAGGGCTTGGCGATAACGTCCCGCCATGCGGCCCAGGACGTCGGCGGCGACCTCTTCGGCGGTACGGGGAACGCCCACCTCCTCAGCGAGGTGCGCGGACCACTCCCCCGTGCTCATGCCCATCATCCGGTCCTGGCTGTCGGGCAGGAACTCCCGTCCGAACTCGGCGACGTAGCCGCGCCGGACCTCCTCCCAGACCTCCTCGGTGTCGATGATGACGCCGTCCAGGTCGAAGACGACCGCCTCGATGCTCACAGGTCCCTCACCGCCTCCACGTGCAGGGCCAGCTGCCCGGTCTTCTCCCACACGTCACGGACCGAGCCGTGCATGACCGTGATGCCCAGCCCGGCGAACCCGCGGGCCGCCTTCTCCGTGTCTGCCGGGTCGTCGGTGAACCGGTAGAGCACCGTCTTCTCGATCTCGTCGTAGTCGCGGCCGACCGCGTCACAGTGCCGTTTCAGCACGTCCAGCTTGTGCGGCAGCGCGTCGTTCATCAGGTTGCAGGCGTCGGCGTACTTGGCGACCAGCAGCAGCGTCTTCTTCTCCCCACCACCGCCGACCAGGATCGGCGGACGCGGGCGGCTCAGCGGCAGCGGCGAGTTCAGCGGGCGGGTCAGCCGGTAGTGCACGCCCTCGAACGCGGCCTCGCCGCCGTCGAACATCTGCCGGCAGATCCGCAGCGCCTCCTCCAGCCGCTCGAACCGCTCGGCCGTCGGCGGGAACGGCAGGCCCAGCCCACGCGACTCCTCCTCGTTCCACGCGGCGCCGATGCCCAGCATCGCCCGGCCGCCGGAGAGCACGTCGAGCGTCGTCACCGCCTTGGCCAGCAGGCCCGGCTCGCGGTAGACCACCCCGGTCACCAGGGTGAGCAGTTTCGCCCGGTGGGTGTGCGCCGCCAGGAAGCCGAGCGCCGTGTAGGCCTCGAGCATCTCCTGTTCGGGCGGCCCGTTCACGTGGATCTGCCAGACGTGGTCCATCACGCTGATCCGGTCGAAGCCCGCGTCGTCGGCGGCCGACGCGATGCCGGCGAACACCGGCCCGAGCCGCTGTGCACCGTCGGGCCAGGTGAAGGAAGAGATGTGCAGGCCGAGTTTCACATCGATCACCCTATCCAATTTCTGTACGTTGCGTGACGGCCCCGCAACCCACACGGACGGTCACCGGCGCTTCGGTCCGCGCGAATGATCACCATCAGCCGATAGGCCAGGGTGCAGGCCGGTTGCGGACCGGTAGCTTACGGCGCAGCAACGCCGCCGAACCGGGAGCCGTCTCACATGCCTGAACCCCAGTCACTCTCCGTGAGCGTTGTGATTCCGGCCGAATCCACCGGGCACCTGCCGCTGGTCTTCGCCGGTCTGCCCGCCGTGGACGAGGTGATCGTGGTCGTCGGCCCCGACGAGGACACCGTCCTGCCGCTGCCCCGGGCCGCCCGGGTGATCCGGCAGACCCGCTACGGCGCCGGCAACGCCCTCGCGTGCGGGGTGGCCGCCGCCACGAAGGACGTGGTCGTGACCCTGCCCGGCGACGGCTCAGCCGATCCGGCCGCACTGCCCCGGTTCATCGAAGCGCTTCGCGGCGGCGCGGACGTGGCCGAGGGCTGCCGGTCCCCCCGGCGCATCGACCTGGTCCTGCTCTGGTTCATGAGCGTGCTGTTCGGCTGCCGGCCGTCCGGCCCCGGTTCCGGGCTGCGGGCCTTCCATCGCGACCGCGCCGGCCGTCTCGGGCTGCCCCGCGTCGCCGGCACCGACCCGGCCCGCGGCGACGGCCGCGACGGTGAACCGCTGCTGGCCGTACGATCCCGGGCCGCCGGGCTGCGCGTCACCGAGGTGCCGATGGCCGCTCACCCGGGATTCGGCGGCACACCCCTGCACACCGCGTTGTACGCGCTGGCCCGCGAACATCTGGCCCACCGCCGCCGGGAGACCCGCAAACAGCCGGCCGAGAGCATCGTGATCCTGACCGGCGGCGAATCCCGTCCCGTGCCCGCACCGATCTTCGCCGGCCCGGTCAACGCCCCGCGCCGCCCGGCCGGCACGGACCGGCCTGCCGCCACCGCCCCGGGCCGGGCCACCGGAACCGCCCCGGACCGGCCGACCGTCGCACCGGTCAATCTGCCGCGCCAGCCGATCGCCGGCCTGGTGCAGGGCCCGCACCGATGGCCGGCACCGAACCCGGCAGCCACCGGCGGCCCTTTCAACAGCGGCGGCCTCGGTGTCGCCTCCCCGGACCGGCGGCGCTCCGAGCGCCGTAGCCCGGAACGCCGCCGGACCGACATCACCCCGGACCGCCGCTTCGTCTCGGCCCGCCCCGCCGAGGCGCTCACCCGGCGCCGCTGGCGCGACGGCACGGACGTCAACCGCCCCCGCACACAGGGCCGCCCCAACCTCCGGGTGATCAACGGTGAGGGCGGCGGCACCGGCGGCACCCGAGGCCACCTCCGCTCCGTCTGACCCCCGGCTGTGGCTCACCGCTGTCTCAAGCGCGGTGAGACAGCGGTACGGCACAGCCGCGAGGATCTGGATCAGGAGCGGGAGCGCAGCTGCGGCAGGATCTGCTCCGAGTAGAGGCGCAGGAAGCGCTCCTGGTCCGGCCCGGGCGCGTGGAAGACCAGGTGCTTGAAGCCCATGTCGAGGTACTCCGAGACCTTGGCGGCGTGCTCGGCGGGGTCGGACGAGACGATCCACCGGGTCGCGGTCCGCTCGACCGGCAGGGCGTCGGCGAGCCGCTGCATCTCGACCGGGTCCTCGACGCCGGTCTTCTCCTCGGGGGAGAGCGCCAGCGCACCCCAGTAGTGGGTGTCGTTGCGGGCCTTCTCGATGTCGTCGTCGAACGACACCTTCACCTCGATCAGCAGATCCAGGTCGTCGATCTTGCGACCGGCCTTCTCGGCGCCCTCGTTGACCGCCGGCAGCAGCGTGTCGGTGTAGAGCGCGTGCCCCTTGCCGCTGGTCGTGATGAACCCGTCGGCGATCCGCCCGGCCAGCCGGGTGGCGGCCGGCCCGGACGCGCCGATGTAGATCGGCACCGGCACCTCGGGCTTGTCATAGATCGTGGCGTTCTCGGTCTTGTAGAACTGGCCCTCGTACGTGACCCGGTCCTCGGCCCACAGCTTCTGGATCAGCAGCACCGCCTCCTTGAGACGGGCGAACCGCTCCTTGCCGTCCGGCCACTGCGTGCCGAGCAGCACCTCGTTCAGCGACTCGCCGGAGCCGACGCCGAGGACCGCGCGGCCCGGCGCCAGGCAGCCGAGGGTGGCGAAGGCCTGCGCCACCACGGCCGGGTGGTAGCGGAACGTCGGCGTCAGCACGCTCGTCCCGATGAGCACCCGCTCGGTCCGTGCGGCGAGCGCCCCCAGCCAGGGCAGGGCCGCCGGGGCGTGGCCACCGTCGTGCCGCCACGGCTGCAGGTGGTCGCTGACGAAGACCGAGTCGAAGCCCAGCTCCTCCGCGAGAATGCCGTACTTGAGCAGCTCAGCCGGCGCGAACTGCTCGGCCGACGCCTTGTACCCGAACCGAATCATGAACCCGACTCTAGCCCGCGGCGCGGTACGCCTTGCCCGCCTCGGTGGGGCTGTCGCCGTCGCGGTAGAGGCCGAAGTCGACGCTGTCCCCCACGGCCGGCAGCCCGAAGTAGGAGTAGCGCTCGACGTACGACCGTTTCTGCAGGCCCGCGGTGGTGCCCTTGATGAAGGTGACCTTCTGGGCGTCGCTGGCGTACTTCGGTGAGCCGCTGAAGTTGATCAGACCGAACTCGGTGACCCAGATCGGCTTGTCGTAGCGCTTGTGCACGGCGTCGACGTAGCCGAGGAACTGGTTGACCGAGGCGGCGCTGAAGTCGGAGCCGTACCAGTGCAGGGCAATGGCGTCGACCCGCAGGCCCTTGCCGGACGCGCCCTTCATGAAGCGGTCCAGCCAGCCGCCGGGGGTGTCGCCGCCGTACGCCACCGCCGGGCTGACCAGCTTCATCCCGGTGGCCTCGAGCTTCGGCCACGCCGCCAGAGCGGCCTCGACCGTCATGTTCGACTGCTCGGCCAGGTCCGGTTCGTTGAAGCCGAGCAACGTGTCGCCCTCGGCCTTCGCCTGCTTCAGCGTGGCGTCGTTCACGTTGTCGCCGCCCCAGATCATGGGCACGAACTCGACGCCGGCCGGGCCGGGCGCGTCGTTGTTGTGCACCGCCCACGTGTAGTACCAGGAGGCGCCGACGTCCTTGAGGGCCGCCTTGGAGCCGGCGAACTTCCACACGGCGGCGCCCTTCTTCGCCGAGCGGGTCACGGGCGGCGCCACGCTGGTGGCCTTCGCGGACGGTTTCCTCGACGCGGACGGCGAGGTCCGGGACGGCGTGGGTGGCGGGGGCGCGGCCGCCGTCGTGGGCGGGGGCTGCGAGGCGACGGCGGCCGCGGTGGTGATCGGCTCCGCCGGGGTGTTGTACGTGTAGACGACCGCGCCACCACCGGCCACCACTCCCGTGGCCAGCACTCCGGCGAGCGCCTTCTGCAGCAGGGGGACGCCGGCCTTGGCCGCGATGTTCAGCGGAGCCGCCTGGGCTGCGGCTGTGGCCGCCGTGGCCGTACCGGAGAAGAGGCTGCCGTGCCCGATGGCGGAGCCGAGGCCGGCCGGGATCGGGACCAGCGCCATGCCCGCCAGGAGCCGCTCGGCCTCGACCAGTCCCTGCCAGGCCGGAACGCACTGCATGCAGTCGCGGGTGTGCCGCGCGATGCGCTTGCGCCAGAGCGCGCCGGGACGGCCGTCCCACGCCCCGAGAAGGCCGGTGAGTTCCGCGCAGCGCGGCGCCCGCAGCGCCCGGACCACCGCGCGGGCCGTCTCCAGCTGACCCTTCATCCGCTGGATGCGGACCGCCGCGTGCTGGCGGCCGAGCCCGCTCGCCTCGACGATCTCATCGCGGGTGAGTTCGCCGGAGGCCTCCAGCCACCAGAGCGAAAGCAGTTCCTTGTTGTCGTCGTCGAGCCAGCGGGTCGCCTCGGCGGTCTCCCGGCGCTGACCGGAGAGTTCCAGCCGGGTGATGGCCAGATCGGTGAAGTCGGCGCCCGGGTCACGCAGATCCTCGTCGAGCGGGACGGCCGGCGGGCGGCCCCGGAAGCGTTCCCGCACCTGCCGCACGGTGATCGCGACGAGCCAGGAGCGGAACGCGGCCGGGTCGCGCAGCTCGCCGAGGTTGCGCAGCACCCGGAGCATGACCTCCTGGACCACGTCGTCGACGTCGGCGTGGCCCTCCAGGGCCCGGCCCACGATGGTGTAGACCAGCGGCAGATAGCCGGCGACCAGCCGGTCGACCGCGGCCGGGTCTCCGGCGCGGGCGGCTGCCACGGTCGCCGTGTCGGGTTGTCCCACCATGTCTCTCCCACTCCTCCGTGCGCTGTACAGGGAGACGCGCGGGGCCCACATGGATAACACGAATCGGGGACCGGGTCACCGGGGTCACGGTTAATCGGACGGGTGATCGGGCACAGAAAGCGCATGCGCATGTCGGTTCGGCTCAACCTGCCCCGCGAGGTGGACAGTGTCCCCGCCGTGCGAAGGCTGTTGCGGTGCGCCCTGACGATCCTCCGCGTGGATCGCCAGGCCGGCGCCGATCTGGAGATCGCTCTCACCGAGGCGTGTGCCAACGTGGTGGACCACGCCGCCGGCGCCGAGAACTTCGAGGTTCGGCTGGATGTGGGCGAGGACCGGTGTTCCATCGATGTGGTGGATCACGGGTCCGGCTTCGATCCCGCGGTGGCGGCCGCTCCCTCGCCCACCAGCGAGCGCGGCCGGGGTCTTCTCCTGATCAGGGCGCTGGGCGAGAACGTGCGCATGCACTCCAGCCCGCGCAGTGGAAGTCTGATCCACTTCGAGAAGTCGTTCGCCTGAAGGGTTCATCGCGCCGGGCCTCCCTGAGTGGGTGGTACCGGCGCGATTTGCTTGCCGTACATCAAATAATCTGTCGACGACTCGTGAGAGAGGAGTCCCGGAATGTCAGATCAGCCGATGTCCCTCGGCTCACTTTTGCGAGCCGCTCCACCCGACCGCCTGCCGGAGGCGACCGCCGAGCATCTGCGTCGTCACTTCTCCGCCGGTCAGGTGGAGGTTCTCGTGCCCGACCTCACCGGAACCCGGCTGCTCCCCCTGCTCGGCGAGCCGGAGCCCGCCGACGGTGCCGCCGCGCTGCGCTGCTTCGCCAGCCAGCGGGCGAGCACGGACCACGCCCCGGCCGGCCCGGTGCGCCTGCACCTGCCGCTGACCTGCTGGAGCGAGCGGGTGGGAGTCCTGCGTGTGGAACTGCCCACCCCACCCGGCGACGACCTCTCCGAGCGGCTCGCCGCCGACAGCGACGACCTGGCCACGGCGATCCGCGCGGCGGGGGCGGCCACCGACCGCTACCGGCGCGCCCAGCGCCGGGCCCGGCTCACCATGGCCGCCGAACTCCAGTGGGATCTGCTGCCCGGCCGCTCCCTCGGCGACGAGCGCTTCCTGGTGGCCGGGCAGCTCGAACCGGCGTACGCCGTCCGGGGCGACCACTTCGACTGGGCGCTGGACGACGACCGGCTGACCCTCACCGTGCTCAACGGACACGGCGACGGGATGGAGTCGGCTCTGCTCACCTCGCTCGCCGTCAACGCCATGCGCAACGCGCGCCGCTGCGGCGCCGACATCGTCGAGCAGGCCGAGCTCGCCTCCGACGCGATCCACGCCCAGTACGGCGGCGCTGTGCACACCGCCACCCTGCTCCTCGAGATCGACCTGATCGGCGGTGGCGTGGCCGCGGTCGACGCCGGATCGCCGCACTGCCTGATCGCCCGCGGCGGTGGCATCGAGCAGGTGCCGCTCGAGCAGCAGTTGCCGCTCGGCATGTTCGGCGAGGCGCACTACGAGATCCAGCGTTTTCATCTCGAACCGGGCGACCGGATGCTCGTGGTCAGCGACGGCGTTCACGCGGCCACGCCCGGCAACCGGCCCCGATACGGTGAGACCGCCCTGGTCAACGCACTTCGCCGGACACGGTTGCAGCCCGCCACCGAGGCGGTCGGTACGGTGATGCGAGGCTTGCGCGAATACCATGCCGGAGCCGAACCGGATGATGACGCGGTCATGGTCTGCTTGGATTGGCGACGCTGACCATGTGTGCGGCACCGCCCGGCCGGGTATGCATGCGGGTCCACGGCCCCGTAGACCTGCGATGACGGGAAAACACCGATGGAGCGTGTCACCGAAATCGCCGCGGCTGTGGAGTCGTCGGTGGAGGCGCTGGTGGCCGTCCTCGAACGGGCACGTCTGGTGCAGCAGCCCGCGATTCCGCCCGCTCAGTTGCGTGTGCTGACCATCGTCGCCGGCAATCGGCACACCAACATGAGCCGGCTGGCCGAGGCGCTCGACGTGGTGCCGTCGTCGGCCAGCCGCCTCTGCGACCGTCTGGAGGCGACCGGCCTCCTGCGCCGGGTCGCCGATCCACGCGACCGGCGCGAGGTTCGGCTGCTGCTCACCTCGGCCTCCCGGCGGCTCCTGGCCGACCTGCGGGAGAGCCGCCGGGCAGCGCTCGCCGCGGTGCTCGACCGGATGCCGCCGGCCGCTCAGCAGGACCTGCTCAAGGCTCTGCAGGCGTTCGAGTCCGCAGCGGCCCCCGAGGAGCCGGGCGAGCAGGCGCGGCAAACCGCCTGACGTAGGCTTTCGCGGTGCGTATCGGCATCGTGATCCTTCCCGACCAGCGCTGGGCCGTCGCGAGCCGGCGGTGGCGTCTCGCCGAGGAGTACGGCTTCGACCATGCCTGGACCTACGACCATCTGGGCTGGCGTGATCTGATCGCCGGTCCGTGGTTCGACTCGGTGCCGACCCTCACCGCGGCCGCGACCGTCACGTCCCGGATCCGCCTGGGGACGTACGTGGCGACGCCGAACTTCCGGCATCCCGTGCGGTTCGCCCGCGAGACCACAGCGATCGACGACATCTCCGGCGGACGGCTGATCCTCGGCCTCGGCGCCGGCGGCATCGGTTTCGACTCGGCGGTACTCGGCGGGCCGGAGTTGAGCCCGCGCGCCCGGGTGGACCGGTTCGCCGAGTTCCTGGAGCTGTTCGACACCATCCTGCGGCAACCGTCGACCACGTGGTCCGGTGAATGGTTCTCGGCCGTCGACGCGCGCAGCATCCCCGGTCCGGTTCAACAGCCGCGGCCGCCGTTCGTGATCGCCGCCAACGGGCCGCGGGCACTGCGCCTGGCGGCGAGATTCGGCGACGGCTGGGTGACCACCGGCCCGCAGCAGGCCGACGACGCCGACCTCTGGTGGAAAGAGGTGGCCGTGACGCGGGAGAGATTCGACGCGGCGCTCACTGCCGAGGGCCGTCCGCAGGACGCGATGGACCGTTATCTGAACCTGGACTCGTCACCGGTGTTCTCGATGAGCAGCGTCGCGGCATTCACCGATGCGATCGGTCGTGCCCGCGAGCTGGGATTCACCGATGTGATCACGCACTGGCCGCGGGAGTCGAGCTGGTACTCCGGCGACGAGAAGGTGCTGGAGGCGGTGGCCGCCGAACTGCCCCGGCTGCGTCATGGCTGAGTCGCCCGGAATGTAATTCCGCGTCCAATTCGGAGCGAGTGGGATTTCTCACCCAGCGGTCACTCACCGTGCCGGCAGGCACACCGGCACGGTGACAACCGATACGAATCAGCGGCCGTGTGCGGCCCGGTACGCGTTGCTGACCTCCTGCGGAATGCGGCCCCGCTCGGAGATTTTGTGCCCGTTGCGGATCGCCCACTCGCGGACCAGCCGGTTCTCGTCACGAGAACCGGCGGTGCGGACCGGGGCGGCACCACGTGACGGGATGCGTCCCGCCGCCGTGCGGCCCAGACGGGTGCCCGCGCTGATGAACGGGTCCAGAGCCTTACGCAGCTTTCCGGCATTGGACTCGGAAAGGTCGATCGTGTAGCTGACGCCGTCGAGACTGAACTCGACAGTCCGATCCGCCTTGTTGCCGTCCAGATCGTCGATCAGGGTGGTGATTACCTGCCGCGCCATAACGACTCCCGAGAAGAATAATTCAACCGCGCCCAGTCTTGCGCGCGAGACGTCCGCGGCGCAACTCCTGCCCGCGATCCGGCAATTCTTTCCGGTTGGTTTTCGGAATGGGACGCGGAATGGGAGCCGAATCCTTCCAATCCCGGTTGGCCGCCGCCGGGGTCCCACGTTAGGGTCGGCGCCATGCAGGACGAGCAGGCTGTCTGGCGGGAGCAGCAACGGCGGGACGTGGCCGTTCGCGCCGCCGCGCTGGAGGCCGACCGGGCGGCGGAGGCACGCCGCGCCGAGGCCCTGCTCGACGAGTTCGTCCGCCGGGCCGGCGAGGCGGGACTGCGTCCGCACGCGCTCTCCGCACGCAGCCTGGACGGCCGGTCGACGTACCGGACACACGTCCGGGGCTGGTATCTGAAAGCCGACCGCTCGGTGGCCGTCGGCGAGGACGGCGAGTATTACGTGCTCACCGTGGCGCCGTCGCTGCGCGCCCGGTTCGCCGGCGCCGACCTGGCCCCGAGCGTCGCCAGGATGATCGTCGGCGCGGGCGGCGGTGACGGTGACCCGATCCCGCTGCAGACCCTGCTGGACCGCCGTCTGACCGCGGGGGACCGCTGGCCGTGAGAGTCCTCGTGGCGGCCCTGGCCGCCTGCCTGCTGGCCGTCCCGGTGATCGGCGCCCCGGCCACCGCCGCGGCCACCACGGCCGCCGAGATCCCCTGCCCGAAGCCGAGGATCGCCAAGCCGAGCGCCCCGCCGCGGCCCGTCCCGCCGGCCGAGGTCGCCGAGGACATGGCCGTCGGCGGGCAGGCCCTCGCCACGCACGGCCTGGTCGTCCCGCCCGGCAGCCCGGCGCCGCCCGCCCTCACCGCGACCACCTGGCTCGTCGCCGACCTGGACACCGGCGAGGTGCTCGGCGCCTGCGGCCCGCACGTGCACCAGACCCCGGCCAGTGTGCAGAAGATGCTGCTGGCCGCGACCGCGATCGATCAGCTCGACCCGGCACAGAAGATGACCGTCACCCGCGGCGACCTGGACATCGAGCCGGGCAGCTCGGCGGTCGGCATCGTGGAGGGCGGCACCTATTCGATCTCGACGCTCTGGCTGGGCCTGATGCTCAACTCGGGCAACGACGCGGCCAACGCGCTGGCCCGGCTCGCCGGTGGTGGCGGGCCGGACGGGCTGAAGAAGACCGTCGCGGCGATGAACGCCAAGGCGGCCGCGCTCGGCGCACGCCAGACGCATGCGGTGACCCCTTCGGGTCTCGACGGGAAAGGGCAGTTCACCAGCTCGTACGATCTCGCGCTGATCGCCCGGGTGTGTTTCGCCAACGCCGATTTCCGCAAGTACGTGCTCACGCGGATCGCGCGGATGCCGGGACAGACGAAACCGAAGAAGGTCGGCGGTTTCCAGTTCCAGAACGAGAACAAGCTGATCTACAACTACCCGGGCGCGCTCGGTGGAAAGACCGGTTTCACCACGGTGGCCCGGCACAGTTACGTCGGCGCGGCCACCCGCAACGGGCGCACCCTCGTGGCGACCCTGCTCGGGGCCGAGGCCCGCCCGAAGCGCGGCTGGGAGCAGGGCGCCGCCCTGCTCGACTGGGGCTTCTCCCTGCCCGCCGGCAGCTCGGTCGGCAAGCTGGTCACGCCCGAGGAGGTGGCCGCCGCCACGTCGGCAGCGGCCGCGTCACCGATCGCATCCGGAGCCGCCGCGGGTGTCCAGGCCGCGCACCCGTCCGGCCCGACCGGGTTCACCGTGATCGCGGCCGCCTCGGTGGCTGCCACCCTGACCACGATTCCGCTGCTGCTCCTGCTCACCCAGCGTCGTCAGCGCAGGCTGCGTGCCGAAAGTGCCGCGGCCGCGAAGAAGTCCTAGGCGAAGGCCAGGCCGAACAACCAGACCACCGCGATCAGCAGGGCCGCGGCCAGCTCCACCAGCAGGGACAGTCCGACCGCTCCGATCGCTGACCGGGCCGACGGCCAGGCCCGCTCCGAACCGAGCCGGCGCATCTCCATCAGCCACACGCCCAGTACGAAGCCGAGCACCAGACCGACGAACGGCACCACGAAGAAGCCGATCAGGCCCAGCACGCCGCCGACCACCACGGTCGAGTTGGGCACGCCGATGTTCTTCAGCTTCTTGCCCGGCCACAGATACTTGATCACCAGGCCGGCGAACGCGATCAGTGTGGCGATCACCGCGACCAGCAGGCGGGCCGAGCCCGAGCCCTCGCCGAGGATCGCCCAGAGGATCACCCCGCCCCAGGTCAGCAGCAGGCCGGGGAGGACCGGCACGATCACGCCGATCACCCCGGTCAGGATCACCAGGCCGGCGATGAGGTTGACGGCCGCGCCAGTCTCGGTCAGGTCCATGCGGGACACCTTGCCGCACCGCTCCGGGAACTCTCAACCGGGCCCCCCACCCGCCGATGGAAGGCCATCGCGGAACACGCCGGTCCAGCGCAACCCGAGCGCAACTGTCCGTGACCAGAGCACGCACCCTCCGCGCTTGAAAGTTTCTCCTGTCAGCCGGTGCCCATCCAGCCAGGGGCGCCGACGAGCAACCGGGGGAAACAAACATGACCAGCACCGTGACGACCGCTGCCGACCTCGCCGCCGACACCGCCTCGCCCGTGCTCACCGTGCGCGAGCAGGAAGACCTGATCCGCACGCACATGCCGCTGGTCGGCCACCTCGTGCGGGACATGCTCAGCCGGATCCCGAACCACATCCACCGCGACGACCTGACCAGCGCCGGCCTGCACGCCCTGGTCACCGCGGCGCGCGGCTGGGACCCGCAGCGCGGCGTCCCGTTCCACCGCTTCGCCGGCACCCGCATCCGCGGCGCTCTCCTCGACGAGCTGCGCGCCCTGGACTGGGCGACCCGCTCGGTGCGGTCCAAGGCCCGCAACACCGACGTCACGCGTCAGCAGCTGACCACCACCCTCGGCCGTACGCCGTCGCCGGAGGAGCTGGCGCAGGCCCTCGGCACCACCACGACGGACCTGCACCAGACCGACACCGACGTGCAGCGCGCCACCGTCCTGTCGCTGCAGGGCTTCACCACCAGCAGCGCCGACGACCTGGTCACCGAGCGCGAGCCCGGCCCGGAGGAGATGCTGCTGCGCCGCGAGCAGATCGGCTACCTGCACCACGCCATCGACTCGCTGCCGGAGCGCCTGCAGACCGTCGTCACCGAGTACTTCCTGCAGGAGCGCCCGATGGCCGAGATCGCCACCGACCTCGGCGTCACCGAGTCACGCGTCTCCCAGCTGCGTGCCGAGGCGCTGTCGCTGCTGCGCGACGGCCTCAACACCCACCTGAACCCGGAGATGGCCCCGGTCCCGGACAACCCGGAGAGCATCACGGCCCGTCGCCGCGCCACCTACTACGCCAACATCGCCAACAACACCACCATGCGCAGCCGCCTGGCGATGACCAACGCGCACGGCCACACCGCCATCGGCCGCGGCGCCAACTCCACCGCCGCCTGACCTCGGGTTTCTCGTCGGCCCGGCGTCCTTCGGGACGCCGGGCCGTCAGGCCGTCAGGCCAGGGAGGACAGGACCTTCGGGAGGTCTGTGGTGTGCAGTACGCCCAGGCGGCGGGTGGCTCGGGTCACCGCTACGTACAGGTCGGAGAGACCCCGTGGCGACTCGGCGATGATCTCGTCGGGGGCGATCACCAGGACCGAGTCGAACTCCAGGCCCTTGGCCTGGCGAACGGTCATCAGGACCATGTGGTTGAGCAGGTCGGGCTGCTCCCCCACGGCCGCGCCGGGGACGGCGGCCACCAGGTCGGCACCGAGTGACTCCTCCAGACGCTCGGGCACCAGGATGCCGAGACGGCCCTCCTCGATGAGGGCGGCCTCCTTGCGTACCTCGGAGATCAGCTCATCGGAAAGCGCCCCCGGCTCCACCCGCCGCGCCCATGGCGTGACGCCGGCCGATCGGACCGATCGCGGTGGGCGCAGCGCCGGGTCGACGGCGGCCAGAACGTCGGCCGCCACCGCCATCACCTCGGCCGGCGTGCGGTAGTTGACGCTCAGCTCGACCAGGCGCCAGCGCTGCGCCACGTACGGCTCGAAGACCTGCTCCCACGTGGTGGTGCCGGCCAGCTCCGAAGTCTGGGCGACGTCGCCGACCACGGTCATCGACCGGCTCGGGCAGCGGCGCATCAGCAGCCGCCAGGCCATCGGGGACAGCTCCTGCGCCTCGTCGACGATGATGTGACCGAACACCCAGGTACGGTCGGCGGCGGCACGCTCGGCCGCGGTGCGGGTGTCGATCACCTCGTGCCGCTCGACGAACGCGCCCGCGTCGACGACGTCCAGCGCGGACAGGATCTCGTCCTTCTCGGCGCCCTCGTCCTCGAAGTCGAGCGACCGGGAGCCCTCGACGATCTCCAGCACGCCCTCGGCGTACTCGATGGCGGCTTTTCTCTGCCTCTGCTGCTCCCGGACCTTGAGCGTGTCGTCGACGCCGAGCAGCTCGGCCAGCTCGTCGAGAAGCGGCACGTCAGCCGGGGTCCAGCCGGCCGACCGGTCACGCAGCAGTGCGGGTGGCAACCCGGCCGACTCGAGACGATCGGCGTCGCTGAGCAGGTCGCGCAGCACCTGGCGTGGGGTCAGCACGGGCCAGAAATCAAAGAGAGCCCGCTGTACGTCCACGTCCTCACGCAGCTCACGACGAGTCTCGGCGAGGTCGGCCTCGGAGAGCAGGTTGTCGCCGCCGAGCGGGTCGGCGCCGATGCGCTCGGCGATCTGCAGGGACAGCTGGTGGATGGCCTCGGTCACGAAGACCTGCCGGGCCACGTTGTGCGGGCGTTCCGAGCGGCGGGCCGCGGTCCGGGCCGCGAGGAGCACCTCGCGTTCGATGCGCAGCGGGTAACCGTCGTGGTCGACCTCGACGAAGTCGTCGGGCAGGGTCTGCCGGTCGGCGACCGCGTTCTCCAGCGCGTCGAGCATGCCGAGGCCACCCTTGAACGCGGCGACCTCGGACGATTCGGCGGCGTGGCCCCGGGCCCCGGGGAACATGTCGCCGAGGGTGGCCAGCAGCACACCGGTCTCGGCGAGGCCCGGCAGCACCTGGGAGATGTAGCGCAGGAAGGTGGTGTTCGGCCCGAGGATCAGCACACCGGTCCGGGTGAGCTGCTCACGGTAGGTGTAGAGCAGGTACGCCGCCCGGTGCAGGGCGACCGCGGTCTTGCCGGTCCCCGGACCGCCCTGGACGACGAGCACGCCGGGCAGCCCGGAGCGGATCACGTCGTCCTGCTCGGTCTGGATGGTCTCGACGATGTCGCGCATCCGGCCGGTCCGGTTCGCGGTGAGCGCCGACAGCAGCGCCGCCTCACCGGTCACGTCCTCCCGGCCGGTGCCGTCACCGGCCTCGATGTCGAGCACCTCGTCGTCGATGGCGGTGAGGATCCGGCCACGGGTCCGCAGATGCCGGCGCCGGGTGACGCCCTCGGGGCTGACGGCGGTGGCCAGGTAGAAGGGCCGGGCGGCCGGGGCACGCCAGTCCACCAGAAGGGGACCGGCACCACGGTCCTCGGCGAAGAGGCCGAGCCGCCCGATGTAACGCGGACTGTCCGCGGAGAAGTCAAGACGTCCGAAACACAGGCCGTTCTCGACGGAATTGAACTGTGCCAACTGTTCGGCATAGTGACTGCGGGTGGCCTCCCGCTGGGCACGGCCCTGCGGGGTTCCGCCGCCCTCGAGCAGGATCGCCCGCAACCTGTTGTCGGCCTGCTCACGCAATTGATCCAGGCGCTGGTAGAGCGTGGTCAAGTACGCCTGCTCGGAATCGAGGTCCGCGCTAGAGCTTGACAAAGTCGCCCCTTTTCGTGCTATCATTCCGGCGTTCGGCAGCCATTTCTATGGTTGCCATTTTTGTTTGCCCGTAGAGCTTTCGGCAAACGACCAGAATAGCTCAGACGCCTCGGGTTACGGCCGGGGGCGCAAGTGTCCGGAACCCGTCATCGACACGCCGGGGCCGTTACGCACGACGGCTGCCCGGCATTAATCGGGACATGGACAACAACACCCCGAAGCACCTGCGTCTCGGCGCCGTGGCCCTCGCCGCGGTCGCCACCCTGTCCTTCGCCGCCGGCTGTTCCGAGGAGAGCCCGGACCCGGCCGGCAACGCCGCGGCCGCCGCAGCCGCCGGGGGTCCCGAGCCGAAGACCCTGGAAGGGGCCAAGGTCGCCGCGCAGACGGTGTTCGACCGTTTCAGCGGCGGTGACTTCGCCGGGGCCTGGGAGATGTACACCTCGGCCGGCAAGCAGGCGATCAGCAAGGACGACTACGTGAAGCTGAACACCGCCTGCTCCCGCAAGGGCCTCGCGATCCAGCTCACCAGCGCCCGCCTGGAGGGTACCGACAAGGCCGTCATCATCGCGAAGCAACTGGTAGCGGCCCAGTCGTACACGATGGTCTACGAGCAGGACGCCTGGAAGCTCGAGCCGGCCAAGGAGGGCATGAGCCTCTACAAGCTGGGCGCCGAGAAGGCGATCGCCGCCCAGAAGAAGGCCGGCACCTGCGCCAACGCGTGAGGTTTTCGGGGCCCGCCGCGAACCGCGGCGGGCCCCGCACCCCGGGAGCAGTCTCAGGCGGCGGCCAGCGGCAGGCCGTCGGTGCTGGTCAGCGCGAGCCGGGTACGCAGCGTGCCCCGGCTGGCGATCTTGTCGTAGTAGGCGGCCCGGCGGCGGGCCACACAGCCCTCCTTCGGCGAGTTCTCCGCCGCGAGCGCCGGGTCCAGGTGGGTGTTCATCCCGTCCCGGAGCAGGACCAGCGCCTCGGCCCGCAACTGCGACACCCGGGACTCGCTGACCCCGAGCTCGGCGGCGATCTGGGCCATCGGGCGCTCGTCGTAGAAGTAGCCGCGCACCACCGAGCGGAGCCGCTCCGGCAGGGCGTCGACGGCGTGCTGCAGGTAGCCGAACCGTTCCCGGCGCAGCAGCATCTCCTCCGGACCGGCGCCCGGCTCGGTGACGATGTCGTCGGCGGTCGCGGTCGCGAAGCCCTGGAGGCTGAAGACCGTGGCGCGGTGCACGTCGCCCTCGCCGTGCTCGATGTCCTCCACGGTGCAGCCGAGCCTCTCGGCCACCTCCTGGACCGTCGGGGTGCGGCCCAGCTCCTTCGTCAATTCCTCCCGGGCCGCGTCGGTACGCCGCGCGCGCTGCCGTACCGACCGGCTGGCCCAGTCCAGGCCGCGCAGCTCGTCGAGCAGCGCGCCGCGTACACGCGCGGCGGCGAACCGCGGGAACGGCACGCCACGCTCGGGGTCGAACCCGCGGGCGGCCGCCACCAAGGCGGCGTAGCCTGCGGAGAGCAGGTCATCACGATTGACGTGTGAGGGCACGCGGGCCAGCATCTCGCGGACCAGATGCCCGACGAGCGGCATGTTCGCCCGGACGATGTCCTCGCCACGCCGCTCGATCGCAGGTGTCTCAGCGCTCATCGGGGGTCTCCTCGCAGAACCGGCCGGGTCGGGGGGTCTTCCGGCGCTGAGGAGAAAGATCGGGTGCGTTGAGTGCTATTCGGGTCGCCTTCGGGTGCGAACCGGTTGCGGACGGTGCCGAGCTAAAATGATCAGATCAGCCGCTGTGCGCGACCGCCGGCCGGCTGGCCTAGACCATCGGGAGTTCCCAGCTTCATGACCACCTTCACCGAGCTCGGCGTGCCCGCCGTCCTCACCACGGCACTGGACCGGCTCGGGATCAGCACCCCGTTCCCCATTCAGTCGGCCACCCTGCCCGACTCGCTGGCCGGGCGCGACGTCCTGGGCCGTGGGCGGACGGGCTCCGGCAAGACGTACGCCTTCGTGATCCCCGTCGTGGCCCGCCTCGCCGCCGCGGCCCGCAAGCCTCAGCCCGGCCGTCCGCGCGCGCTGATCCTGGCGCCCACCCGCGAGCTGGCCACCCAGATCGAGGCGACCCTGCGTCCACTGGCCGACGCGGCCGGGCTGCGCACCCTCGTGGTGTTCGGCGGCGTCGGCGCGAACCCGCAGATCAAGGCACTGAAGGCCGGCGTCGACGTGCTGGTGGCCTGTCCGGGCCGGCTCGACGACCACATCCGCGGCGGTCACGCCTCGCTGGAGTCTGTCGAGGTGACCGTCCTCGACGAGGCCGACCACATGGCCGACCTCGGCTTCCTGCCGGTCGTGCGGCGGCTGCTGTCGCAGACCCCGGCCGGCGGGCAGCGGCTGCTCTTCTCGGCCACCCTGGACAACGGGGTGGACATCCTGGTGCAGAGATTCATGCGCCGCCCGGTGACGCACCATGTGGACTCCGCGGCGCAGGCTCCGATCGAGATGGACCACCACGTGCTGCACGTCCGCGAGGACGACCGGTTCGGCATCCTGGTCGATCTGCTGGCAGCGCCCGGCCGGTCGGTCGTCTTCACCCGCACCAAGCGGCGTGCCAAGGTGCTGACCCGGCAGCTCAACGCGGCCGGGGTGCCGGCCGTCGAACTGCACGGCAATCTGGCGCAGAACGCCCGCAACCGAAACCTGTCGGCGTTCTCCGAGGGCACCTCGGGAACACTCGTCGCCACCGACATCGCGGCCCGTGGCATCCACGTCGACGATGTCGCCCTGGTCATCCACGCCGACCCGCCGGTCGAGCACAAGGCCTACCTGCACCGGTCCGGCCGGACCGCGCGGGCCGGCGCCCGGGGCACGGTGATCACACTGATGACCGACGAGCAGCAGTCCGACGTACGCGACCTCACGCGCAAGGCCGGCATCCGCCCGGTCACCACCCGGACCCGTCCGGGCGACGCGCTGCTGGCCCGGCTGGCTCCCGGCGAGCGGACCTTCGTGGCGCCCGCTCCGCCGGCTCCGCCCTCCCGTCCGGCTCCGGCGTCCCGTGCCGGGGCGTCGCGTCCGGCTGCCTCCTCCCCGTCCGCTGCGTCCTTCTCCTCGTCCTCCGCGGACGTGGAGGCCGATGGTTCGGCAGGCCGGTCCCGGTCGCGGCGGCCCCGGCGTGGGCGCGGACGGTCCGGTGCCTCGGGCGCTCCCGCGGCCACCGAGACGCCGGCCGTTCCCCGGTCCAACGGCGACGGCGGGCGCGGGCGGCGGGCGGCCTCTCCGGAACGCACCGCCGGCCATGGCGCCAACGCGGGCCAGGCGCGGACTTCCGGTCAGCAGCGCGGGTCCGGGCAGGCCCGTGGTTCAGCTTCCGCACCCCGATCCGGTACGCCCCAGCAGCGCCCCACCTCCACCGGCACCACGGGCGGCGGCGGAGCAGCGGCGTTCTCGGCCCGCGCCGGAGGCCGCCGCTCCCGCTGACCTCTCGCCGGCTGTGTCACACCGCTGTCTCAGCGCACCTGAGACAGCGGTGTGACACAGCCCGGTGTTCACGGGGCGGTGCGGCGGTGAGCGGCCAGCTGGGTCCGGTTCGTGACGCCCAGCTTGGCCAGCGCGTTGCGGACGTGGGACTCGACGGTTCGCTCGGAGATGTGCAGACGGGCGGCGATCGACCGGTTCGGCAGGCCCTCGGCGGCCAGTACGGCGATCTCCCGTTCCCGGGCGGTCAGCTCGTCCCGGGTCAGGGCGGCCGCCTCGGCGGCGATCGCGGTCAGGCCCAGTCTCCGGGCGATGGCGAGCGCCTCCCCTGCCAGGCGCCGGGTGCGGCGGGCGTCGCGGTCGTGGAGGCTCCTGGCGTACGCGAGGAACGCCATCGCCACGAACGGCGCCGCACCGGACTTCTCCTCCATCGCGACAGCGTCGGTGAAGTGTTGCTCCGCCGCCTCGTGGTCGCCGAGGGCCGCGGCGATCGTGCCGAGCGGCCGGGCCACCGAGCCGTGGCAGGCGGTCGTCGTGTTCAGAAAGCGGCCCGCCCGCGGCAGGACCGTCGTGTAGGCGGCGGCTGCCAGGTCCCGATCCCCCAGCCAGGCCGCGATCTCCCCGGTGTTGACGACCAGGAAGGTGTGCTTGCCGTCCGGCGGCAGGTCGGGCAGCACGGCACCTAGGTGGCGCAGGCATTCGGCCCCGGCGGGCCGATCGTCGCTGAGCATCGCGAGCCGGCCGATGTTGGCCGCGGCGATGGGTTCGGCCCCGAACCGGCCGGCCGCGTCGCTCAGGTCGGCGGGCCAGGGCGGCAGCTCCCCGGTGAACGGGGTCAGCGAGGCGAGGAAGGCCGAGTGCAACTCTCGTCCCGGCTGTTCCTCGAACGTGCCGGCCAGCGCGAACGCCTCCTCCGCGACCTCCCGGCAGGCCGCCGGCCGCCCGGCCAGCAGCAGCCGGGCCGCGCGGGCGCGCAGCACATGCCAGCGGGCCACCGGCCAGCCGATCCGCTCGGCGAGCGCGGCCAGGACCGACAGTTCGGCGTCGTAGCCCGGCAGGTCGCCGGTGGTGAGCAGCCCGTCGAGGCGCCAGAGCCGGCCCCAGAGTTCGGCGTCGGCCCGGCCCGAGACCGCCGCCAGGTCGCAGCTGCGCCGCCCCAGCTCGAGAACCTCCTCCGCTTCCGCGATCGGGTCGAGGGCTTCGTGGCGGGCGTGCACGGCGGCGGCGAGCGCCCGGGGGTCGCCGGTGCGTTCGGCCAGCGCCATGGCCTCGCGGCTGAGCGGCTCGGCCCGGGCATAACTCCCGACCTCCACCAGCAGGTACGCGTGATGCGCCACCAGTTCGGCCCGCGCCACCGGTTCGGCTCCCACCGTCGCCACGCCCTCACCCGCCGTCGCGGGGACGGTGGGTGAGGGGTCGAGCATGGCTTGGGCTCGTTCGCAGAGCCGGAGAGCGGCGGGGGCGATCTGGCCGCCGTAGCCACGAACCACCAGGGCAGACGCGACGGCCAGATCCGGGAGGCCGCCCGCCTCGGCGACGTCGAGGACAGTGGAGCAGTCGGCGACCGCGAGGGCCAGACGACCGTCGCGGCAGGCGGCTTCGGCGCGGGTCAGCCGTAGCCAAGGGTCGTCCGGGAAGAGGGCGACGGCTTCGCCGAGCCAGGTCGCCGCGGCGTGGTGATCGAGTCGCCGGGCCGCTTCCCGGGCGGCGGTCTCGCAGGCGGCACGCGCGTCGGCCCGCGACTCCTCGTCCACCGCGGCTCGCACCCGGTGCCGGGCGATTTCGGCGGCACGGGTGCCGGAGGCCACCGAGGAGCCGCGCTCCACGGGAAGGCCCGGCAGAGATCCCGGGCCGGCGGACGAGCCGGAGAGGGCCGGTGGGGACGGGACCGGGTCGAGGGCTTCGGCGATGCGACGGTGGGCCTCGATGCGCTCGGTGCGGGTCAGCTGGGCGTAGCGGGCCTCACGCAGCAGTTCGTGGGCGAACCGCAACCGCGACGGCGCCCACGGGTCCTCGGCCAGCACTCCGGCCTCGATCGCCTCGGTCAGGATCGGCTCGACGTCGGGGCCGCCGGGTGTCACCCGGGCGAGCAGGGTCACGTCGATGTCGGTGCCGAGGGCGGCGGCCGATCCAAGCAGGTCACGGCAGGTCGGGCTGAGGGCCGAGATGCGGCGGCCGGCCAGTCGCAACAGACTGCCGGGCAGGTTCAGGTCAGAGGCGGGCAGGCGAAACTTTTCGGGTACGGCCACCGCGCGCACCAGCTCCCGGGTGTAGAGCGGGTTGCCCCCGCCGAGCCGATGTACCAGCGGCGGCCAGGACGGATGCACCGGGCCGTCGGCGTGCCGGGCCAGATAGGCGGCGACCGCGGCCACGTCCCACCGCGCCAGCGGCAGGACCACCGCACCCAGCGATTCAGGGCACAGCGATTCGGGACGCGGTGATCCAGCGGCCGCTGGTTCGGGACGCGGTGGTTCCGGGCGTGGAGGCCGGGTGGTCGCGACGACGAGCAGCGGGACCGAGGACACCTCGCGGCCGAGCATCGCGAGCAGGCTCAGCGAAGCCGGGTCGGCCCAGTGCAGGTCCTCGAGGACGAGGATCAGTCCGGGATGCCGCTCCGCAGCGGCTCGCAGCGCGAGGACGGCCGCGTGCATGACCCGGAAGCGGGCGGCCGCCGACCCGTCGCCGGTCCCGGCATCGAGCAGCGCCGGCGTGAGACCGGGTAGCGTGCCGGGCGCCCCGTCGAGCAGGCGCAGCCAGGGCCAGAAGGCGGGGGCGTCCTCCTCCGGGCCGGCGCGGCCGGTCAGCACCGTGGCGCCCTGCGCCGACGAGCGCGCCACGAACTCCTCGACGACGGCGGTCTTACCGATCCCGGCCTCGCCGGTGATCACCACGACCGCTCCCGAACCGGACGCCGCCTCGGCGCGCAGCCGGTCCAGGGCGTCGGTTTCGGCCACCCTGGCGACCAGGCGGGAACCCATGGGTTCATCCTGCCGCCGACGGGCGCGCTCAGGACGTACCCGAGCGGGTCTTTCTGCCGCCGCAAGAAGACACCCGCCCCGCACCGGACCGCCCACCCGAAGCCGCCACGAGGAGACGCCCCGCACCGGACCGACGGCCGGCAGGCACGCCGGACCGGCGCCGGAACGGGGAAGGTCAGGCCTCGGGAACCCGGACCGCGATCTCCTCGCCGAGGGAGTAACCCGGGCAGAGCTCCAGCTCGTCGCCGCTCCAGAAGCGGCCCGGGTCGTACCAGTTGGCCTTGCGCCCGCGTGGCAGCAGGCCCATGTCCTCGTAGGTGACCGCGACCACCTCGGCGCAGTACGCCTTCTCCAGGGTGGCCTCGCTGACCTGCTTGTCCTGCCACGGCAGCCGGATCTGCGGCACCCGGCCGCGTACCCACCGGCCGGCGAGCTGGGACGTCGACGGGAACGGGGTGCCGTCGAGACGGGCGACGGTCTTGAGTGCCTTGTCCTCCATGGCCCGGGTCACGCCGGGGTCGAGTTGCCGCAGCCAGCCGCGCTGGCCGTAGCGGCGGGCCCAGACGGTGACGGCGTCGCGCAGGTCGTGCAGCTGGACGCCGCGCTGGAACTTGCCGGACCACATGTCCGGGAGCGATTTGCCGAGCTCGGCGTGCCACATCAGCGGTGGCATGTCCTCGATCACCAGGGACATGCCGACGTGGTTCACCGGGCTGTTGGTGAGGGTCTGGATGGCCCGGTCCGGCCCGGATCGTCCTCGGAAGATCCAGATGTCGCCCGTACGGGTCAGGTCGATGGCCTCATCGAGGCTGAGTTCTGCTCCCACGTGTCTATTCTCGGCTGATGCGTTGGTGGAAGATAGCGGGACTGGCGGGGCTGGCGGGAGTCGCGGCGACGGGCGCGGTGCTCGCGCGGGCGGAGCGCAAGCGGAGGGCATACACGCCGGACGAGATCCGGAGCCGGTTGCACGCCCGGGTGTCCGAGTCTGGCACCAAGCCTGAGCTGGACAAACCCTAACCGTTCGCCTTTTTCGGAATCAGGTCGGTGTCGCGTAGCAGCGACCAGAGACCGGCGCCGTCGGGGGCCGCGAACCAGTTCTTGCCGCCGGAGGGCACGACCTCGGCGGTCTCCGACGGGCCGGGGATGGCGCCGGCCAGCACGGCCTGCGTCGGTGACAGGCGGCGGATCGCGACGGCCGCGACGTTCTCCGGGTGCTCGCGGGCGAACTCGGAGTAGATCTCCTGGTCGTGCTGCCCGTCGTCGCCGATCAGCAGCCAGCGCACGTCCGGGAACTCCTGGGCGAGCTGGTGCAGCGACTTGCGCTTGTGCTCGCGGCCGCTGCGGAACCAGCGGTCCGGGGTGGGGCCCCAGTCGGTGAGCAGGATCGGCCCGGCCGGGTACAGGTGCCTGCTCAGGAACCGGGTGAGGGTGGGCGCGACGTTCCACGCGCCGGTGGAGAGGTAGATCACCGGCGTGCCGGGGTTGGCGTGCACGAGCCGCTCGTAGAGGACCGCCATGCCGGGGACGGCCGCGCGGGCGTGCTCGTCGAGGACGAACGTGTTCCACGCGGCGAGCAGCGGGCGGGGCAGTGTGGTCACCATCACGGTGTCGTCGATGTCGGAGATGACGCCGAACTTGACCGACGGATCGATCACCCGGATCGGGGCGTCGACCGGGACGGTGCCCTCGGTGGACAGTTTCGCGCTGCCCCAGCCGGGTTCGAGGTCGCCCTTGACCCGGACGTCGAGATAGCCGCTGCGGTCGGTGCGGGCCTCGGTGACGATGCCGCCGAGCTCGATGCGGACCAGGGCGCTGCTCACCGGGGTGGTGGTGAAGCTGCGCCAGCCGCGGACCTTCTCCCGGCGCCTGCGGACCATACCGGGCCGCGCCAGCAGCACCCGGGCCATCACGCGGGCCCAGCCGGGAGCGCCGTACCCGGTGTAGGCCGTGATGTAGGGCTTCCAGCCACGGGCGCGCAGACGCCGCTCGACGATCTCGTGGACGGCGTCCTCGATCAGGGCGGCCCGGTGTACCCGGACCACGGGCGAGGACCCGCCCGCGGGAGTAATCGTCACCTTCGCCTCCTTGCCGATTCCGTGCCACCCGCCCGGCCACGATAACCGGCGGTTGTCACGGTCCGCTGGGAACGGTCGGCGGATCCAGGGTGGACATCAGGCTGCGGCGGGGAGTTCCGCCGGTGTCCAGTGCTCGGCGAAGACCTGCTGCTCGGTGCTCTCCTCGGCCGGGCCGTGCAGCCGGGCGGCGGCCGCCTCGGCGCGCAGGCCGCGCAGGGCCTCGGCCGCGGCCTCGGCACCGCGCCAGGCGGCCCGCTCGATCTCGACCGCTCGCTGGTACGCCTCGAAGCGGTGCGCCCGGACGGCGTTGTGCAGTTCCGCCTCCTGCTGGACCGGGTGCAGCCGGGGGTTCCAGCCGCGGTGCGCGAAGACGTCGTTGAGCTGGGCGATCGACAGGTCCTGGGTGCGGCACAGCTCGGTGGCGGCCCGGTGCAGATAGCGCTGCCGGTCGACGTTCTCGCCGGGCTTGCGACGGCGGCTCATCAGGGGAAACGCGGTGGCGGCGGCGATCCGGCGGGCGTCGTCGGAGGCCTGTTCGTACGCCGTCCAGGCCTCGTCGACGGCCTGCTGGGCGGCCAGCCACTCGGCTCGGCGGCGACCGGCGGCCTCGGCGGCGTCGGTCGCGGCGGCCTCCAGGCGGTCGGCGAACCGGTTCGCCTCGGCGACCGGTTCGGGCAGTGTGACGCCCCGGGGCAGCGACGCGGCGGCGACCGCGACGGCCAGGGCGAGCAGGATGGCGAGCCAGACGGCGGTCGCCTGCGGCACCGCGCTGATGAAGGTCTGCAGGACGGATTCCATGGAGCACCCCAAGGTAGGTGGAACTACGGCCGGCGGGACGGGGTCAACCGTCAGGCAGCCGGGGGTGCGCGGGAACCGGTCGTTCCGAGGGTTCCGCCGTCCGGGATACGCGTGGTGAACCTCACGGTGGCGGGCGCCACTACCGGCTCGGCGACCGGCGCCGCATCGATCCGCTCGGTCTCGTAGACCTCCGGATCGGGCGCCGAGACCACGGCGGCCGCGGCGGCGGAGACGGGTGCCACGGGAGCCGGCGCGGCGGCCGGAACCGCAGGTGCGGGTAGCCGGAGGGTGACCGCCAGGGCCAGCATCGCCAGCCCGGTCAGGAAACGCAGAATCCGCTGACCGTCCCAGGGACGGGCTGCCGGCTGCGCGACCGTGATCACGAATGTCAACCTACTCGTACGGCCTGCAACCCGCACCGGGCGAATCGTCCGCCGCCACCCGTTCGGGGTTGCCGCACGGTCACCCGGCAGAGGGACGATGGACGGCATGGACCTTGAGTTGGTGGAACAGGTGGCCCGGCTGGACGCGTGGATCGCCGAGGGTGACGTGGTGGTTCTCAGCGGCGCGGGCCTGTCCACCGACTCGGGCATCCCGGACTACCGCGGCCCGTCGGGTTCGGCCCGCCGCGGCTCGCCGATGACGTACCAGACCTTCACCGGCGACCCGCTGGCCCGGCGGCGGTACTGGGCGCGCAGCCACCTCGGGTGGCGGACCATCGGCGACGCCCGGCCCAACGACGGGCACCGGGCGGTGGCCCGGCTCCAGGACGAGGGCCGGCTGGCCGGGGTGATCACGCAGAACGTGGACGGGCTGCATCAGGCGGCCGGCGCCCGGGACGTGATCGAGCTGCACGGCAACCTCGCCCGAGTGGTCTGCCTGGGCTGTGGCGAACTCTCGGGGCGCGACGAGCTGGAGGAGCGGCTGACCGCGGCCAACCCGGGGTTCGGCGCGGTGGCCGCCTCGATCAACCCGGACGGCGACGTGGAACTGGACGACGCCGAAGTGGACGGGTTCACCGTGGTGGACTGTCTGCCGTGCGGCGGACTGCTGAAGCCGGACGTGGTGTATTTCGGCGAGACCGTGCCGGCCGACCGGGTGTCGCGGGCGTTCTCGCTGGTCGCGGGCGCGCGCACGCTGCTGGTCCTGGGTTCCTCGCTGACCGTCATGTCGGGTCGCCGGTTCGTGCTGCGGGCGGTCCGGGACGGGATCAGGGTCGCGATCGTCAACCGCGGGGTCACGCGCGGAGAACCTTATGCCGATCTGTTGATCGACGCCCCGCTGAGCGTGGTTCTTCCTAATCTGGGCGTGTTCCGAAGCTCGGTTACCGTCTTGAAATCGAAATAGGTCGCTCGGCACGTTGACGTGACAGCCCTCACTGTTGTTGACTGCCGAAACCGGTACCGAAACCGGTTCCGAAACGCCGGGGCAACCCCGGAGCAACAACGGAGGAGCGAGCGTGCCGATCACCATCGCCGATGTCGCGGCCCGGGCCAAGGTCAGCAAGACCACGGTGTCCCGGGTTCTCAACGGCAAGGGTGAGCTGGACGAGTCGACCGCCGCGCGGGTCCGTGCGGTGATCGACGAGCTCGGCTACGTCCCCAGCGCCCGGGCGGTCAACCTCGCCCGCGGGCGCACCCGGGTGGTGGCCATGCTCGTTCCGTCGCTGACCTGGCCCTGGATGGGCGAGGTCGTGCAGGGCGCGGTCGACGTCCTGGAGGCCGAGGAGTACGGCCTGCTGCTCTTCACCTGCAACCGCGGTGAGGACTCGATGCGCCAGTTCGCCGCGCAGGTGGCGGCCAAGTCCTTCGACGGGCTGCTGGTCATCGAGCCGGAGGGCACCCTCGACTACATCGCCACCCTGCACTCCCGTGGCCTGCCGATGGTGCTCATCGACGACCGCGACCAGATGTCGGGGCAGATCCCCAGTGTCGGCACGACCAACCACACGGGCGCCGGCGTCGCGGCCCGGCACCTGCTGGAGATCGGACGGCACCGTCCGCTCATGATCACCGGGCCCTCGCGGTTCGGCTGCACCCAGCAGCGCCGGGACGGGTTCGCCGCGGCCTACGCCGAGGCGGGCCACGCCATCGACGAGGACCGGATCCTGCTCGGCGACTTCACCTTCGAGCGCGGCGCCGAGGCGATCCAGCGCGCGATCGAGGACGGTGTCGAGTTCGACGCCGTCTTCTGCCACAACGACGTCTCCGCCGCCGGGGCCATGCAGGCGCTCCTGGAGGCAGGCCGGCGGATCCCGGAGGACGTCTCGGTCGTCGGCTTCGACGACATCCCGATGGCGGCGCACACCCAGCCGCCGCTGTCCACGGTCCATCAGCCCATGCGCGAGATGGGTGAGGCGGCGGCACGCACGCTGCTCGCCCATTTCGAGGGCACACCGCTGCCGAACCGCCCGACGATCATCCCGGCGACCTTCACGGTCCGCGAGTCCACAAGCTTCTGATCCCGTAACCCCATAACCATCGACCGGCCGCGCCGACGGCTGGTGATCGGTGGCACCCGGGGCCGGCCCATGGCCGGTCACGCGATGCCGCACGTCCTCTGATTCACCCCTCTCACCCGGCGATTGAAATCCGCATGAAAATCCGAGGAGAAATCTCGATGCAACGTAGAAAAGTTTTCGCGGTTGCTCTGGCGGGCGTGCTCGCCACCGGCGGTCTGGCCGCTTGCAGCGAGTCGCCCAACGCCGCCAACAAGAACAACGCGGCGAACGGCAAGGCTGCCGGCTTCCTGTCGATCGGTATGCCGAACAGCACCCAGACCGAGAACAACAACCCGTTCATCGGGTCGTCGTCGTCGTCGAACCTCGGCTACAAGTGGATGATCTACGAGACCCTCGGTCAGTGGAACAACACCAAGCCCGACCAGCCGCTCAAGCCGTGGCTGGCCAGCGAGATCAAGTGGTCGGCCGACTGGAAGACCGTCGACCTGGTCATCCGTGAGGGCGCCACCTGGTCCGACGGCAAGCCGCTGACCGCCGAGGACGTCGTCTTCACGCACACGATGATCCGGGACAGCAAGGACGGCGCGCTCAACAGCTTCGCCATCCCGTACGACCAGATCACCGCGGACGGCAACAAGGTCAAGATGACCTTCAAGTCCTCGCAGTTCACCACGCACCACAAGGTCATCGGCCAGATCCCGATCGTGCCGAAGCACATCTGGTCGGCGATCGCCGACCCGGCCACCGACACGGTGAAGAACCCGATCGGCAGTGGCCCGTACGTGCTCAAGACGTGGGCCCAGACCGGCATCATCCTTGAGGCCCGTGAGAGCGGTTACTGGCAGGAGCTGCCGAAGGTCAAGGAGCTGCGGTACACCTCGTACTCCGGCAACGACACCCAGCTCACGGCCCTCGCGACCGGCCAGTCGGACTGGAGCTTCGTCTTCATCCCGGACTACGAGCAGACCTTCGTCGCCAAGGACCCGCAGAACCACAAGATCTGGGCTCCGGGCGTGCTCGGCATCCACGGCCTCTACATCAACACCACCAAGAAGCCGTTCGACGACCCGAAGCTGCGCCAGGCCATGAACATGGTCATCAACCGCACGGACATCTTCAAGCAGGCCGAGGCCGGCTACTTCCACCCGGAGATCAAGAGCGTCACCGGTCTGCCGGAGGGCGCCGGTGACGCCTACATCGCCGATGAGTACAAGGGCAAGACCTTCTCGGTCGACGTCGAGGGCGCCAAGGCTCTGCTGGCCAGCTCCGGCTACAAGCTGGAGGGCGACGTCCTCAAGGACAAGACCGGCAAGCCGGTCACCATCAGCCTGACCGACCCGGCGCCGTGGTCGGACTACCAGACCACCCTTGAGATCATCAAGGACAACCTGAGCAAGATCGGCATCGCCGCGACGGTCGAGAAGCCGAACCAGAACGTGTGGGACACCAACGTGCAGAAGGGCGACTTCGGCGCCACCATGCGGTGGACCAACGGTGGCTCGACGCCGTTCGACATCTACCAGACCGTCATGGACGGCGACCTGATGAAGCCGATCGGCACCCCGGCCCAGCAGGGCAACTTCGGCCGCTTCAACAGCCCGGAGGCGACCGCCGCGCTGAAGTCCTACTCGAACGCGACCGACGAGGCGACCCGCAAGACCGCGCTCGCCACCCTGCAGAAGATCTTCGTGGAGCAGGCCCCGATGCTGCCGATCGGTTCCGACAACGTCGGTGCCGCGTACAGCACCAAGAAGTGGGTCGGCTGGCCGTCCGACGCGGACTCGTACGCGCCCGGACAGCCCACCCAGACCGGCGCCCTGATGGTGGTCCTGAACCTCAAGCCCGCCGCCTGACCGTTCTGACAGGGGGCTCCCCTCCCGGTTCGCGCCGGGAGGGGAGCCCGCTCCAGTGCCCACTCCTGCGCGAAGGAACCCCGGCATGACGTCGATACCCGACGCTGAAACGCCGGCCGGTGAGGTGGTGCTTGAGGCCATCGGCCTGACCAAGCACTTCCCCGTCCGCCGGAAATTGCGTGACCTGTTCAGTAGGAAGCACGACGCCGTGCATGCCGTCGACGACGTGAACCTCACGTTGCGCCGCGGTCAGGTGACCGCCCTGGTGGGTGAGTCCGGCTCCGGCAAGTCCACGGTTGCCCGCCTGCTCTCCCAGCTCTACCCCCGCACCGCCGGGGACATCCGCCTGCACGGCGAGTCCACCCGGGTCAAGTCGGGATCGGCGTTCCGCCGGTACTGCTCCACGGTGCAGATGATCTTCCAGGACCCGTTCGCGTCGCTGAACCCGGTCCACACCGTCCGGTACCACCTGACCCGGTCGCTGAAGATCCACGGTCACGCCGGCAAGACCGCCGAGGACCTGGAGAACGCGCTGCACGCGCTGCTGAACCGGGTGCACCTGACGCCGCCTGAGCGGTACCTCGACAAGTTCCCGCACGAGCTCTCCGGCGGCCAGCGCCAGCGCGTGGCGATCGCCCGTGCCCTGGGCGCCGAGCCGGAGGCCCTGCTCGCCGACGAGCCGGTCTCGATGCTGGACGTCTCGATCCGGCTCGGCATCCTGAACCTGCTGCGTGACCTGAAGGAACGCCTCGACCTGGCGATCCTCTACATCACGCACGACATCGCCTCGGCCCGTTACTTCGCCGATCAGACCCTGGTGATGTACGCCGGACGCATGGTCGAGGGCGGCGACAGCGAGACCGTCACGCAGTCGCCCGCGCACCCGTACACCCGGCTCCTGATCGATTCCGCCCCGGATCCGGACCGGCTGACCGTCGACGCCGAGCAGCTGACGACGGACCGCGGAAACGGCGAGCCGCCCAGCCTGATCCACCCGCCGTCCGGCTGCCGGTTCCACCCGCGCTGCCCGATGGCGATGCCGCGCTGCACCACCGATCTGCCGGTACGTCTGGAGATCGGCGACAGGCCGGGGCACTGGGCCGCGTGCTGGCTGTACGACGAGGCGACGGTGGCCGCCCAGCAGCCCGGCTCGGCCGCGCAGCCCGCCACGGCCGCGGAGGTGTCCAAGTGAGATTCTTCCTGCAGCGTGTCGCGTTCTACCTGTTCACGGCGTGGGCCGCGATCACACTCAACTTCTTCATCCCCCGGCTCATCCCGGGCGACCCGGTGCAGGCCCTGATCACCAAATACCAGGGCCAGCTCAGCACCAAGGCCATCGAGTCGCTGTACGTGCTGTTCGGCATCGACAAGAACGGCAACGTCTGGTCGGAGTACGTCGAGTACTGGAAGCAGCTGTTCGCCGGTGACCTCGGCCTGTCGTTCGCGTTCTTCCCGACCCCGGTGTCCGAGGTGCTGTCCGACAGCATCCTGTGGACACTGATGCTGGTCGGCGTCACCACGATCCTGAGCTTCGTGATCGGCACCGGGCTCGGCGTGCTGGCCGGCTGGCGGCGCGGCTCGTGGACCGACGGCCTGCTGCCGGTCACCACGTTCTTCTCGTCGGTGCCGTACTTCTGGCTCGGCATCATCGCGATCTACCTGCTCACCGGCCCGGACAGCTTCTTCCCGTCGGGTGGCGGCGCCGAGGTCGGCCTGGTCCCGGCCTTCGACATGTACTTCATCCCGAGCGCCATCCAGCACAGCCTGCTGCCCGCGCTGACCATCCTGATCTCCTCGGTCAGCGGCTGGATCCTGAGCATGCGCAACATGATGGTGACCGTCTCCAGCGAGGACTACATCACCGTGGCGCACGCCAAGGGCCTGCCGGAGCGCCGGGTGGCCCTCGGCTACGCGGCCCGCAACGCGCTGCTGCCGAACGTGTCCGGGTTCGCCCTGTCGCTCGGATTCATCGTCGGCGGCACGTTCCTCGTGGAGATCGTCTTCTCGTACCCGGGCATCGGTTTCCAGCTCTTCCAGGCGCTGGGCGCCAACGACTACCCGCTCATGCAGGGCATCTTCCTGATCATCACGATCTCGGTGCTGGTGGCGAACCTTCTCGCGGACGTCGTGTACCTGTTCCTCGACCCGCGTACCCGCAAGGAGGGCTGAGAGCGATGACGATTCCTACTTCGAGCATCGAGCAGGTCATTCCCGGTCAGGGGTCGATGGCCCAGCCGGAGGCCGGGAAGCCGGCCAAGGCGAAGCGGCAGCGGTTCCTGTTCCTGAGCAACCGCAAGGCCGCGGCCGGCCTGATCATTCTCGGCATCTACATCGTGCTGGCGATCATCGGCCCGTGGATCGCGCCGTTCGACCCGGGCGCCCGTGGCGAGGACCTGATGCAGGGCCCGTCGAGCGAGCACTGGATGGGCACCACCCACCTGGGCCAGGACGTCTACAGCCAGCTGCTGGTCGGCACCCGCAGCGTCATCTTCGTCGGCTTCCTGGCCGGCATCGTGGCGACCCTCCTGTCGGTGATCATCGGGGTCACCGCCGGATACGTCGGCGGCAAGACCGACGAGGTGCTGTCCGCGCTCTCCAACGTGTTCCTGGTGATCCCGGCGCTGCCGCTGATCATCATCGTCACCTCGATCATGGAGAACGCCGGCGAGTGGGTGGTCGCCCTGGTCATCGGATTCACGTCGTGGTCCTGGAACGCCCGGGTGCTGCGCGCGCAGACCCTGTCGCTGCGCCGGCGCGACTACGTCGAGGCGGCACGCGCCACCGGTGAGCGCAGTGGCAGGATCATCACGTTCGAGCTGCTGCCGAACCTGACCGCGGTGATCGCCTCCGGCTTCGTCGGCACGGTCATCTTCGCGGTGCTCTCCGAGATCACCCTGGCCTTCATCGGCATCACCTCCAGCAACACCTGGAACTGGGGCACCATCCTGTTCTGGGCGCAGGGTCAGCAGGCGCTCGCCCGCTCGGCGTGGTGGTGGTTCGTCCCGGCCGGCCTGGCCATCGCGATCCTGGGGACCGCGCTCTCGCTGATCAACTTCGCGATCGACGAGTTCGTCAGCCCCCGTCTCCGCAGCGCGGGCAAAACCAAGATCAAGACCAATTCCGGGCGTACGGTCCGCATGCGCATCGGTTTCACGCCGGTGCTGAGCAACTCGCCCGAGCCGATCACCCACGCCAGCCCGATCCCGGTCGTCGACCACAACGGCGCCACCCCGGTCGTACGGAAGGAACACGCGTCATGAGCGCGCCGGTTCTCGAGATCAAGAACCTGAACGTCGGGTACGGCCTCGGCGACCAGGGTGTCCGCGCGGTCCGCGACGTGAACCTGACCCTGCACCGCGGCGAGGTGCTGGGCCTGGCCGGTGAGAGCGGCTCCGGCAAATCGACCCTCGCCTACGGGCTGACCCGGCTGCTCGCCCCGCCGGGCGTGGTCACCGGCGGCCAGGTCATCTACCACCCCGCCGAGGGCGAGCCGTACGACGTGCTCGGCCTCTCCGACGAGCGGCTGCGCAAGTTCCGGTGGGCCGAGACCGCGATCGTGTTCCAGGGCGCGATGAACTCGCTCAACCCGGTGCACAAGATCTCCGTCCAGCTCACCGACGTGCTCCGGGCGCACGAGCCCAAGATGAGCGAGACCAGCCGGCTGGCCCGCGCGCGGGAGATGCTCAAGCTGGTCGGCATCGCGGCGGACCGGATGGACGCCTACCCGCACCAGCTCTCCGGCGGCATGCGCCAGCGCGTCATGATCGGCATGGCGCTGATCCTGCAGCCACAGGTCGTGATCATGGACGAGCCGACCACGGCACTCGACGTGGTCATGCAGCGGCAGATCCTCGGTCAGCTCATCGAACTGCGCGAACGGCTCGGCTTCTCGGTCATCTTCATCACGCACGACCTGTCGCTGCTGGTGGAGTTCTCCGACCGGATCGCCATCATGTACGGCGGCCGCATCGTGGAGGAGGCGCCGGCCGCCGCGATCTACCGGGACGCGCTTCACCCGTACAGCAAAGGTCTGTTGGGCTCCTTCCCCGCCCTGCGCGGACCGCGCCGTGAGCTGACCGGCATCCCGGGCTCGCCGCCCGACCTGAAGGGGATGCCGAGCGGATGCTCGTTCCACCCGCGCTGCCCGAAGGCGTTCGACCCGTGCGCCGGGAACATCCCGGTGCTCGGCCGGCCCGGCACCGGCGACGGCAGGACCCGTTCGGTGGCGTGCTGGCTGCACCCGACCGAGGAACCGGTGGGCTAGATGGATTTCACCTGGGGGGTCGCCACCTCGGCCTACCAGATCGAGGGCGCGGCCGCCGAGGACGGGCGGACCGCGTCGATCTGGGACACCTTCGCCCGTGACGTGGTCGGCGAGACCGGGGACGTGGCCTGCGACCACTACCACCGGATGCCGTCCGACGTGCAGCTGATCAAGAGCCTGGGGGTGAACGCCTACCGGTTCTCGGTGTCCTGGACCCGGGTCCAGCCGAACGGCCGCGGCCCGGCCAACGTCAAGGGTCTGGACTTCTACGACCGGCTCGTGGACGAACTGCTGGCCAACGGCATCGACCCGTGGCTGACGCTGTACCACTGGGACATGCCGCAGGAGCTCGAGGACGCCGGCGGCTGGGCGAACCGGGACACCGCGTACCGGCTCGCCGAGTACTCCGAGATGGTCTTTTCTTTATTGGGGGATCGTGTCCGGAACTGGGGAACGGTCAACGAGCCCTGGTGCGTGGCCTATCTCGGTTATGAGCACGGGGTGTTCGCGCCGGGCAAGCGGGATGTGGCCGCGGCGACCGCGGCCGCGCACCATCTGCTGCTCGGGCACGGGCTGATTGCTAATTCGATCAAGCGTCCGGACAACAACATCTGCATCCCGCTGAACATCGGCACGGCCACGCCCGCCTCGGACGACCCGCTGGACGTCGCGGCGGCGTGGCGGGCCGACGGGAACGTGGCGCGGATCTTCCTCGATCCGTTGAAGTACGGCCGGTACCCGGCTGACGTGGTCGAGGACCTGGCAGCCCGAGGGCTCGAGCTGCCGGTCCGCGACGGCGACCTGGAGATCATCTCGCGTACACAGATCGACACGCTCGGCGTGAACTTCTACTTCGGGCAGGACTTCGCCGGGCGCGACCTCGACGGCAACACCGTCGACGCGGCCGGCCGGCCCGTGGTCCGGGAGATCAAACCGGACGTGCCGCAGACCGACCTGGGCTGGCCGATCACGCCCGACCGGTTCACCACGCTGCTGCTGCGGCTGCACCGCGACTACGGGTATCCGCTCGTGGTCACCGAGAACGGGGCGGTCTACCCGGACCACCCGGACGCGGACGGTTTCGTGGAGGACACCGAGCGGACCGCGTACCTCGCGGCCCACGTCGACGCGGTCGCGGCGGCCCGTGCCCAGGGCGCCGACGTGCGCGGTTACTTCGCCTGGTCGCTGATGGACAACTTCGAGTGGGCCGAGGGCTACGAGAAGCGGTTCGGCCTGGTGCACGTCGATTACGAGACCCAGCGGCGTACGCCTAAACGCAGTGCGCTGTGGTTCTCGGATCGCATAACCTCCGCTCCATGACCGACTATCTCGAGATCAACCGGGCCAACTGGGACGAGCGGGCGGCGCCTCACGCGGCGTCGCCCGGCTACCGGGTGGAGAAGTTCGCCGAGGATCCGGCGTACATCAGTGACGTGGTCCGGTTCGACCTACCCCGGCTCGGTGACGTGTCCGGGCTGCGAGGCGTGCATCTGCAGTGCCACATCGGTACCGACACGATCTCGCTGGCCCGGCTCGGCGCCCGGATGACCGGTCTCGACTTCTCCGGCGAGTCCCTGGCGCAGGCCCGGGCCATCGCGGCCGCCGCTTCTCCTCCCGCTGAGATCGACTTCGTGCAGAGTGACGTCTACTCGGCCCGGGACGTTCTGGAGGGCGAGTTCGACCTGGTCTTCACCGGCATCGGGGCGATCGGCTGGCTGCCCGACATCAGGCGCTGGGCGCAGACCGTGGCATCGCTGCTCGCGCCGGGTGGCCGGCTGTTCATCCGTGAGGGACACCCGATCCTGTGGTCGCTCGACTACGACCGCACCGACGGGCAGCTGTCGATCACCGAGCCGTACTTCGAGCAGAAGGAACCGCAGATCTGGGACGAGCCGGGCACCTATGTGGAGTCCGACCACGAGTTCACGAACACGGTGACGCACGAGTGGAATCACGGGCTCGGCGAGATCGTCACCGCGGTCCTCGACGCGGGGCTCGTCCTGACCGGGCTCGAGGAGCATCAGAGCGTTCCGTGGGAAGCCCTGCCCGGACGGATGCGCAAGCTCGACAGCAAGGAGTGGCAGCTCGCCGAGAAGCCGGAGCGGCTGCCGCACACGTACACGCTGCAGGCCCGCAAGCCCTCATAGCAGTTTAGTGATCGCCTCCACCGGGGTATGAGCCGCTCATCCCCGGTTTGGAGGCTCTCGAATGCGTATCGGTGCGGTTCTCATCGCCATCTGGCTCGTGCTCGGCGTCATCGCCGCCTACGAGCGCGGTTACTTCTCCGACAGCGAGGACGCCAGCTGTGCGGAAGCCGGCACGGTCATCGTCACGACCGTGGCCGGTCCGCTGAACTGGATGGGCGTCAATCCCAAGGTCACCTGCGACGTGCCGGAGCCCAGCAAGTAGGGCTCCCGGCCCTCAACGCAGGAAACCCCGTTCGTCGATGTGTCGGGTGGGCTCGCCGAAGAACAGTTCCGGATCGGCCGGGCCCACCGCGATGTTCAGGGTGTCCTGCCGGTAGTCCCAGCGACCGTTGTCGATCCGCGGCCCGGACATCCGGTAGTTCACCTGCCAGCGCAGCCACTCGCCCGGCGCCAGCCAGACACCCTGCGGGCGGCGGTCCTTCTTCTCACCGAGCCGTGCCAGGAGCAGTTCCACGCGTACGCCCTTGTCGGCCCGGACCAGACGCAGACCGGAGCGGGCCATACCCGGCTCACGCTCCGGAGGCTCGGCGCCGATCGACTCGATCGGCTTGAAATCGTTACGTTCGGTGATCATCACCTCGTGCACCACACCGCGCCGCTGTTTCGGCAGGCGGAAGCCCTGCGGCACCGCGATGCGGCGCGCTGCTCCCGCACCGCCGCGGGAGCGTTTAGTCCACTCGGTAGTCACCCACTGCGCCACGACGTCCACCGCTCCCCCTTTCCCGCAGGCGCCATCTTCCCTGTTGAAGCGCACGGAAGCACGGATTATTCACGTGCTGGACACCTGCCGTCCCACGACGCGCCGAAGGCTTGATCTGGAGCGCGCTCCAGGTTCTACGGTCGATAACGCCAATGACCGGTTCGACGCGGAGGACATCATGGAATCACGGGCTTTCGGCCGCCTGGGAAGCATCAGCTCGCTGACTCTCGGTGGTGGAGGAATCGGCGGCGTGTGGGGTACCACCGACCGCGCGGAGGCGGTCGCCACCGTTCACGCCGCACTCGACGCGGGCATCACGATGCTCGACCTGGCACCCAGTTACGGCACGGGTTTCGAATCCGAGGTGGCCGTCGCCGACGCACTGCGCGGCAGCCCCTCCGACGTCATGATCACCAGCAAGGTGCAGCTGCCCGACGACGACGGCCGTGACTTCGCCGCCCGCATCCGCGGCAGCCTGCACGCCAGCCTCACCCGTCTGGAGCGCGACCATCTGGACGTGCTGGTCCTGCACACCCAGTTCCGGGGCGCCACTCCCCTCGCGGGAACCATCGACGCGGCCGGGTACCGCGACGAGATCGTGCCCACCTTCGAACACCTCCGCGACGAGGGCCTGATCCGGGCCTGGGGCATCACCGCCGTCGGCGACCCGGCGCCCCTGCTGGACGCCTTCGCCGAAGCGCCCCGGCCAGACACCGCCCAGATCGTCGTCAACGCCCTCGACCAGAACGGTGACCTCTGGATCCACGGAGACAGCGTCCGTCCCGACAATCCCGCTCTGGTCCGGGCCGCCGCCGGCGCGGGTGTCGCGGTCACCGCCATCCGAGTCGTCGCGGCGGGTTCCCTCACCGACGGTTTGGACCGCTCGGTGCCGGCCGACCACCCGGCCGCCGTCGACTTCGCCCGTGCCGCGCCGTTCCGCGCCCTGGCCGCCTCGTTCGGCGAGTCGCCGGCCTCGCTGGCGCATCGCTATGCGCTGAGCGTCCCGGGCGTCGCCACGGTGATCCTCGGCGTCAAGAATCGGGCCGAACTCGCGGAATGCCTTGCGGCCGAGGCTCGCGGGCCGCTCGGCGACGACGAGTTCAAGGCCGTAGCCGCCCTCACGGACCTCGCCGACTGATCCTTCAGCCGCCGACTGATCCTTCAGCCGCCGACTGATCCTTCAGCCGCCGACTGATTCTTCAGCCGCCGGCGCCACGGGGGCGCCGGCGGCTTCCTCCTGCCGGGAGCTCAGCTCACCCAGGGTGGGGTGATGGTGGTGCCGTCCGGCAGCGTCGCCTGGAAACCCGCGCTGGTGGTCACCCAGGCCGCAGCGGTCTCGGTACCCTCGTTGTCCACGCGGAACTCCGTCCCCGCGGGCACGACCAGCACATCCCCGGCACCGACCCGGCCGGCGACGCCGTCCAGGCTGACCGACAACTCCCCGGCCGCCACCATCAGCACCTCCTCGCGCCCCACCCGATGCGGCACACCCGTGACCCCACCGGCGATCTCGACCCGCCAGGCGCACAGCTCCCGGCTGCCGGTGGACGGCGACGCGAACGCGTGGAACACACTCCCGTGCAGCCGGTGCACAACCGCGTCGGCACCCCGATGGATCGGCATGTCTCCTCCAATTTAGTCAAGCAGGTTGACCATATAGTCAAGCTACTTGACCGACATGTCAAACTCAATCCGTGCGAGACGATCTCCAGGACCTGCCGGTGCTCCTGCTCAGCGCGGCCCGAGCGCTGGTGGACGACATCGATTCCGGCGTACGGGCAAGCGGCTTCACCGATCTACGCCCCGCACACGGTTTCGCGTTCGTGCGACTCTCCGGCACCGGCGCCACCACCACCGAACTGGCCGAGCACCTGGAGATCACCAAGCAGGCCGCCAGCCAGATGGCCGACGAGCTGATCCGCAAGGGTTACGTGGAGCGCCGCCCCCACCCCACCGACGCCAGAGCGCGCCTCCTGGTACTGACCGAAAAGGGCCAGGCCTGCACCCGCGCCGCCGACGCCGCCGCAGCCCGCACCCTCGAACCCTTGGCGGCCTCCCTGACCCCGGACCAGAAGGCCACCCTACGAACCGCGCTGACCCGCCTCGCCACCCCGGGCCGAATCCGCCCCATCTGGTGACCCTCACGCCAACGTGGCTGTGCCTCACCGTTGTCTCAGAGTGCCTGAGACAACGGCAGGAGCCGGCTGGGGGATGCGAACGGCTCATCTGGTGGGTGAGTGAGCGCCATCGGGGGCGCCGCCGTGGGAGTGTTCTCGGCATGGGTGAGACGCATGCTGAAACCGTGGTCCATGAGCTGTACCGGGATCTGCTGACCGCCTGGAACGACCGGGACGCCGAACGTTTCGCGGGTCTGTTCGCGGACGACGGAACCCTTGTCGGTTTCGACGGCAGCCAGGTCGCCGGTCCGGAGATAGCGAAACATCTGGCGCCGATCTTCCGGGACCATCCGACGGCCGCCTACGTGGCCAAGGTACGCGAGACCCGCCTGCTCGGCCCGGGAGCCGTCCTGATCCGGTCGATCGCCGGCATGGCCCCTCCGGGCGGCACCGCCCTGAACCCGGCGGCCAACGCGGTCCAGTCCCTGGTCGCCGAGCGGCGGTTACCCGGATGGCGGGTCGTCCTGTTCCAGAACACCCCGGCCCAGTACCACGGCCGCCCCGAAGCCGTCGCCGCCCACACCGCCGAGTTGGAGGGCCAGGCGGCCGACGGCCCGATCGTGACCTGACACCCATCGCCGGGCGGTGACGCACCCGCCCGGCGATGAGCAGACGTCAGTCCCGTTCGATCAGGTGGCCGATGAGCTGCGGGCCCATGAGGACCGCGTTGCCGGACCCGTCACGACGCGCGTCGGGTTCGGGGAGTTCGACGGGCTCGCCGGTGTTGGAGGCACCGACCGGGCGCGGGCCGACCCAGGCGACGGTGAGCCGCGACTCGCCCTTGAGGAAGCGCTGGACCCGGACACCACCGGTGGCCCGGCCCTTCGCGGGATAGGACGCGAACGGCGACATCTTCACCTGGGTGCCGGTGGAGGTGACGACCATCGGCTCCCCGTGCGCGGTGTCCGAGGTGACGACCGCGTTGAAGGAGATCACCTCGGAATCGGGCGCGAGATTGACGCCGGCCATACCCCCGCCCTTGAGGCCCTGTGGTCGCACGAGCCGGGCCGGGAAGCGGAGCAGACTGGCGTCGGACGTGATGAACACGAGCGATTCGGCGCCGTCGGTGAGCCACGTGGCCTGCAGAACCTCGTCGCCCTCCTTGAGGGTGATCACCTCGAACTCGTCGGAGCGGACCGGCCACTCCGGCGCGCAGACCTTGACGATGCCGAACTTGGTGCCCATCGCGATGCCCGGCGACTCGCCGGGGGTGAGTGGCGCCATGCCGATGACCTTCTCGCCCTTGTGCAGCGGCACCAGCTCGGACGCGGACATACCGCCGCGCAGCGAGACGGTGCCGGACTGCTCGGGCAGGACAGGCAGGGTGAGCACATCGGTCTTGAACGCCCGGCCGCGGCTGGTGACGAGCAGGATGCGACCACGGGCCGTGGAGTGGATGATCGCGCGGACCGCGTCGTGCTTGACGCGTCCGCTGCGGCTGCGGGCCTCGGTGGACTCCTCGCTCTCGGCCGCGGTCCGGGCGATCAGCCCGGTGGCGGAGAGGATCACCTGGCACGGGTCGTCGGCGACCTCGAGCGGGCCGGCCGGGACGGAGGCGGCGAGCACCTCTTTCAGGTCACCGTCGATCAGGGTGGTACGCCGGGCCGCGCCGAACTCCTTGGCGACGGCGGCGAGCTCGTCGGCGACGACCTTCTTGAGCACCGCCTCGTCGTCGAGGATGAGGCTGAGCTCGGCGATCTCGTTGCGCAGCCGCTCCTGTTCGGCTTCCAGCTCGATCCGGTCGAACCGGGTGAGCCGCCGCAGCGGTGTGTCGAGGATGTACGTGGCCTGGATGTCGGAGAGCCCGAACTCGCTCATCAGGCCGGTCTTGGCCGCGGCCGCGTCGTCGCTGGCGCGGATCAGCGCGACCACCCGGTCGATGTCGATCAGCGCGATGAGCAGGCCGTCGACGAGGTGCAGCCGGTCCTCGCGCTTGGTGCGGCGATAAAGGGTCCGCCGGGTGACCACGTCGTAGCGGTGCTGGACGAACACCTCGAGCAGAGCCTTGAGCCCGAGCGTGCGCGGCTGCCCGTCGACGAGCACCAGGTTGTTGATGCCGAACGAGCTCTCCAGCGGGGTGAGCCGGTACAGGTCGGCGAGCAGGGCCTGCGGGTTGACGCCGATCTTGCACTCGATGACGAGGCGGGTGCCGTGCTCGCGGTCGGTGAGGTCCTTGACGTCGGCGATGCCGGTGAGGCGGGCCGCCTGTCGCTGGCCACGCCGCGGGCCGGAGGTGATGACCTTGCCCTTCACCTCGTCGGTGATCGCCTCGATGATCTTCTCGGACCCGACACCGTAGGGCAGCTCGGTGATCGTGATGGCCTGCCGCCCGCGACCGCCCTCGAGCAGGCCGGTCTCGGCACGGGCGCGGATGCGCACGACGCCACGGCCGGTCTCGTACGCCCGGCGCACCTCGTCGAGGCCGAGAAGCTGGCCACCGGTCGGCAGGTCGGGACCGGGGACGTACCGCATCAGCTCGTCGAGGCTCGCGCCGGGCTTGCGGATCAGCAGCCGCGCGGCCGCCACCACCTCGCCGAGGTTGTGCGGGATCATGTTGGTCGCCATACCGACGGCGATGCCCGACGTGCCGTTGACCAGCAGGTTCGGGAAGGCGGCGGGCAGCACCTTGGGCTCCTGCTCGGAGCCGTCGTAGGTGGGCTTGAAGTCGACCGTGCCCTCGCCGAGCTCACCGACGAGCAGCATGGCCTCGCGCGACATGCGGGCCTCGGTGTTGTGGTTGACAAAGCCGCCCGCAAGGAAGGAGTGGTCCTCGGAAACCATGCGAACCGAGTAGACCTCTGCCGGCTCAGCGAACTCAACAGCTGTGACCGCTTCGAATCGGTATCCCGAGTCCATGATCGGAAGGATCGTCGCCAGGATCTCGGTGTCCTTGATCCGGTCGATGATCCGGAGCCGCTCGGTCTCCCAGCGCTCGACTCGGTCGAAATCGTGCTGGGTCAGCCATTTACGCCCACTGCCACGCTTGTCGAAGGCGAGTGCTGATCGCACATAGTCGGCCACGAACGGCACATGATCCTGGCTCAGGCGATGGTTGTACAGCGGAGAGTGGCTGAGCAACTCGGCCAACCGGCGCTGCTTCGTCCGTAGGAACCCCACTCTTTCCGCGAAGGACCGAACATTGCGCCGACCGGAGACCACGAGACGGTGTTCAATCGATCCGTTGGGCCGTGTGTAATGACGATGCACCGCGATGACGCCGAACTCCGCGAGCAGTTCCTGCAGGCCACGGGCGAGTTCGGGGCTGCACGTCGAATACTGGACGGTGAATCCGTCCTTCGCCTCACGGCAACCCCCGTCACCTTCGAAGGCGGCCATCAGGAAGGCGCGCTTGATTCCCGCTCCGCCTTTCCAGACGAACTCGGGAACCACCTTCTCGGCAGCTTTCTGCCCGATGAACTCGCCGAGCGGTGAGACGCGGAAGGAGTCCATACCTCCGCGGTACTCCTGAACGTCGATCTCCCGAATGAGCTTGCGGTCAACCCTCGTCGTACGTTCCGCCACGTAGCGCACACCACCGACAACCTGGTCGTAGGCGTGCAGCACCTCGTTGAAGAAATGCTCGTCCGTGTTGTTGAAACCGGCTCGGGTGCTGCTTGCCCAGCCCTCGGACACCCAGGCGCCGCCAAGCACACCCAGCATGTATTCGCGAGCGGTCGGGACGACGTGGGTCCAGGCGTTCCGGGCGATGCAAACGACTGTTCCCGGTTCGATCTCATCCAACTGCCGCCACTGGAACAACGGAACGCCCAGCGGCGCCTCCAGGCAAAGGACGGGATGATTCTCTGTTCCGCGAAGCGTGAACCCGGACTTCGTCGTGATGCGGCGAGTCGGGTGGACACCCGAGTTGAAGACTTTGTCGGCCCGAACTGCCTTGCCGTCCTTGTCGAGCACCTCGAGGTCGACATCCGCCTCGCTGTCCGGAGCCAGCGGTACGAGATCGGCGATACGCGGACTCGTGCCGTCGGCAAGGCGGATCCGCGAATCACCGGTGATGCAATAGCGCGCGGCAGCCGGTCCATCGTCCGGGGACCCGAAGTTTCCATGCCCGTCGATCAGCGGAGTATTGAGAGAGAAGTCCTGGGCCAGTCGCACCAGAGCGTCGTAAATTGCGACATCTCCATGCGGATGATACTTACCCATAACGTCGCCGACAACTCGGGCGGATTTGACATATGGGCGATCTGGGCGCTGGCCCTGTTCGGACATCGACCAGAGGATGCGCCGGTGCACCGGCTTGAGACCGTCACGCGCGTCGGGAAGGGCGCGCGAGTGGATGACCGAGTAGGCGTACTCCAGATAGGAGTCCTCGACCTCGGTGGTGAGCGGGTTGTCGATGACCCGGGCGCCGGCCTGGTCGAACGCGGAAAGGTCGACGCGCTTGTCGGATTTACGGCGTGCCATTGGTAGCGGACCTCTCAGGCGTCGATCGTCTCTTGGTCGATGCGGCCGGCGGCCTCGATCAACCAGTTCTTCCGGGGCTCGACCCGTTCACCCATCAGCAGCTCGAGGGTGGCTTCGGCCTTGTCGGCGTCCTCGATGGTGATCCGCCGGACGGTCCGCTCGGACGGGTTCATCGTGGTGTCCCACAGCTCGTCGGCGTCCATCTCACCGAGGCCCTTGAACCGGGGCACCGGTTTCTGCACCTGCCGGCCGGAGCGCTCGATGCGGGAGACGGTGCTCTCCATCTCCTGCTGGGTGTAGGTGTAGAGGGTCTCCGAGTTGCGGCCCTTGGTGACCACCTTGTGCAGGGGTGGCATCGCGGCGAAGAGCCGGCCGTTCTCGATGACCGGCCGCATGTACTTCGCGAAGAGCGTGATCAGCAGGGTCCGGATGTGCGAGCCGTCGACGTCGGCGTCCGCCATGATCATGACGCGGCCGTACCGCATCGAGCCGATGTCGAACGTCCGGCCCGAGCCGGCGCCGAGCACCTGGACGATCGCCGAGCACTCGGCGTTGTCGAGGACCTGCTGCAGGCTCGCCTTCTGCACGTTGAGGATCTTGCCGCGGATCGGCAGCAACGCCTGATACTCGGAGCTGCGGGCCATCCGGGCGGTGCCGAGCGCCGAGTCACCCTCGACGATGAACAGCTCGGAGCGGTCGATGCCGATGGCGCGGCAGTCGACCAGCTTGGCCGGCATCGACGCGCCCTCGAGGGCCGTCTTGCGGCGGGCCGCGTCCTTCTGCTGTTTCTGGGTCAGGCGCACGCGCGCCGCGTCCACGACCTTCTGCAGGACGGTCCGGGCCTCGGTCTTGGTGCGGCGGCCGTCGATCCATTCCTTCAGATAGGTCTCGACGAGCCCCTGCATCACCCGGGCGACACCGGCCGTGGACAGCTCGTCCTTGGTCTGCGAGGTGAACTGCGGCTCCGGCACGCGGACGTGGATGACCGCGGTCATGCCCTCCAGGAAGTCGTCCAGGACGGGCGGCTCCTCCTTGGGCTTGAGCAGTCCGCGGGCGTTGCGGATGGCCTCGGTCAACGCGCGGACGAGAGCTCGCTCGTAGCCCTTGCGGTGGGTGCCGCCGTGCACGTTGCGGATGGTGTTGGTGAAGCACTCGACGGTGCGCTCGTAACCGGTGCCCCAGCGGAACGCGACCTCGATCTGCGCGGTCCGGACGACGTTGGACTGCATGACACCGTTGGCGTCGGCCGCGTTCTCCTTGTAGGTGCCCTCGCCGGTGACCATCAGGATGCCGGAGACCGGCTTGTCCGAGGCCGGGGTGAGGAACTCGACCATGTCGGTGAGGCCGTTGGGGTAATGGAACGACTCGGTGGCCGGCTCCTCGGCCGTCGCGTCGAAGAGCGAATACTGCACACCGGGGACCAGGAACGCGGTGTTGCGCAGCTTGGTGCGGACCGAGTCGACGTCGAGCCGGGCGCCGGTCTCGAAGTAGCGGGCGTCGTACCAGTACCGGATCGAGGTACCGGTCGGCTCGCCGCGCTTCATCCGCCGGGCCACCCGCAGGCCGGGCGCGGCGGTGAACGGCGCGTCCGGCCCGGGACCGTCGAAGACGCCGGGGACGCCGCGCTGGAACGAGATCTCGTGCACCTTGCCGTCACGCTTGACGGTGACGTCGAAGCGCAGCGACAGGGCGTTGACGGCGGACGCGCCCACACCGTGCAGACCGCCGGAGGTCTTGTAGCCGGAACCGCCGAACTTGCCGCCCGCGTGCAGGCGGGTCAGCACCAGCTCGACGCCGCTGATGCCGGACTTGGCGTGCACGTCGGTCGGGATGCCCCGGCCGTCGTCGTCGACCTGGACCGAGCCGTCGCTGTGCAACGTGATGGCGATCCGGGTGGCGTGGCCGCCGACGCCCTCGTCGGTGCAGTTGTCGATGATCTCGTTGGCGAGGTGGTTGATCCCTCGGCTGTCCGTGGACCCGATGTACATGCCCGGGCGTTTCCGGACAGCATCCAGCCCTTCCAGGTGCGTGAGGTCGTCAGCCCCGTACAAGGTCTCTGGTTGCGCGGTCACGAGGCGGCACTCCCGGTCGGGCCATGGTGGTCAAGGACGGCGCGAGCCTACCCGGCGCCTACGACACTTCTGCCCCAGGCGAGGCAGGTCTAGACCAGTCCGTGGCCAAAACCGGGATGATCCACCCCAAGAAGTGCGCTACGCCACACTAGCCAACGGCACGGTCTGCCTCTGCAGGGCCCGGAAGAGGTCCAGCGGGTACGACTTGCCCGGAACCGACACCGGCGGCAGCTCCTGGTAGGCGATGAGCGCGTCGGTCACGTCCCGGGTCGCCGAGCAGACCACCACGGTGTCGTGCGGCGCGTACGCCTGCAGCCGGGCCGCCGTGCTCACCACGCTGCCGCTGATCATCCCGTGCCCGCCGTCGAAGGCGGCCATCGGGTCGACGATCACCTCGCCGGTTGCCAGCCCCACCCGGGTCCGGACGGGGAACCTGCCGGCCAGGAGTCGCCCCCTCAACGCCTCCTGAACCGACAGGCCCGCCTGTACCGCGGAGGCGGCAGCCTCCGGGCCGAATCCACCCTCCGCGGCGCCGAACACCGCCATCACCGCGTCGCCCACGTACTTCTCGACGATCCCGCCGCGGTCGCGGACCACGGCGGACACCGCCGAGAAGTAGTCGCGCTGCAGCGCCCGAACCTCCGCGCAGTCCAGCCGGTCCACCAGTGAGGTGAAGCCGACTATGTCGATGAACAGCACGGTCACGATCTGCCGCCGCTCCAGAACGGCGCTGGTGATGGTGGTCATGTCTTCGCTCCCCCAGGATCACTGCGTTGACCGGGAGTACGGTGCCAGTCCTGAACAAGACGCGGATCCGCAGAACTACGTATCTCTGCTCGCATCGAATTCCGTCGTTTTTGTGACGCAGAACAGTCCGAACCGACGACATAGTGATAGGCGGATACGGATTAGGCTGCCGTGCATGGCCAGACAGGGGGACGACGGGCCGCTTGTCGGGCGCACCGGCACGCTGACCGATATCCAGTCAAACCTGCGCAACGTCGGCACGGGCGGAACCGCCGCCGTGTTCGTGACCGGGGAGAGCGGCGTCGGCAAGAGCCGGCTGCTGCGGGAGACCGCCGACGCCCTGCGCGGGTCGGGCTTCTCCGTGCTGTTCGGCACGTGTCTCGACATCGGTGACGCCTCGCCGCTGCACCCGGTGCTGCAGGCGCTGCGCCGCCACGACGGCGCCGGATCGACGAGTGCGGCCGACGACGCCGGGGCGCTGCTCGAGCGGGTCTCGCGCGATCTGCGGACGATCGCGGGCGACCAGCAGCTCCTGCTCGTGCTCGACGACCTGCAGTGGGCCGACCGCAGCACCCGGCAGCTGCTGCTCTACCTGCTCGCCGGCCTGGGCGACGTCCGGGTCTCGGTGCTCGCCGCGATCCGGGCCGAGGCGCTGCACGGCACCCACCCGCTGCGCCGGGTGCTGGCCGAGCTGCGGCGCCTGCGCACGGTCCGGGTGGTCGACCTGGCTCCGCTGAGCCAGGATCAGACCCGCGAGCTGGTGACCGCGATCGTCGGCGGGACGGTGGCCCTGGAGGACGCCGACCGGGTCTTCAAGCGCAGCGGCGGCAACCCGTTCGTCGTCGAGGAGCTCTCCCGCGACCTGCGCGACGGCCGGGTCGAGCTCTCCGACACGCTGCGCGAGATCTTCCTGTCCAGGGTGGACGAACTCCCGCCGAACGCACACACCGTGGTGCATGCCATCGCCGCGGGTGTCGAGCCGATCGACCACGCCGTGCTGGCCGGAGTGGTGCCACTGCCCGAGGACCAGCTGATCGAGGCGGTCCGGGCGGCCGTCACGCATCGCTTCGTGGCCAGTGACCGGGACGGTTACAAGCTGCGCCACCGCCTGGTCGCCGAGGTGCTGGAGCAGGAGGTGCTACCGGCCGAGGCGGCGTCCCTGCACCGCCGGTACGCCGAGACCCTCGAGTCGCTGGACGGCGAGCCGGACAACGCTCGCCTGGCCTTCCACTGGCAGCGTGCCGGCGAGCCGGACCGGGCCCTGCCGCCCGTGGTGTCCGCGGCCCGCGCCGCCGAGCGGCTGTACGGCTTCGCCGAGGCCCACCGCTACTGGACCATCGCGCTGCAGCTGTCCACCGAATCCGACCACCGCCGCACCGAGCTGCTCGGGCACGCCGCCGAGTCGGCCCACCAGTGCGGCGAGCACCTGCTCGCGCTGGCCCGGCTGGAGGAGCTGGCCGGTCGCCCGGACGCGCCCGGCCAGTCCGAGCTGCACCTTCGGCGTGCCCGCTACCTGGCCGCGGCCGGCCGGTCGGCGACCGCCGAGGTGGAGTACCAGCGTGCTCTGGAGGCACCGGACTGCACCCCGCGCCGGCGGGCGTCCGCCGCGGCGTACCTGGCTGAACTGCTGTTGCATCTCGGTCGTTATGCCGACGCCAATCAGCACGCCCGCGAGGCCCTGGAACTGGCGGCGGTCAACGGCGCCACCACCGATCTGGTACGCGCGAGCGCCGCGCTGGGCTTCAGTGCCGCGTTCCGTGAGGACCCCGACGCCGGCCTGGCCGTCATCCGGCACGCCGTGGAGATCGCCGAGCGGTCCGGCCACCCGGACGACCTGGGCGTGGCCTACCTTCACCTGGCCGAGCTGCTGGCCGGCCCGCTGAACAGCATCGAGGAGGGCGTGCTGGTGGCACGCCGCGGCGCCGATCTGCTGGCCGCCCGCGGGGTGGGCCGCACGTATCAGACCCGGCTGCTGGCGATCGCCGCGAAGGGGCTGTTCCGCAACGGCCAATGGTCCGAGGCGTACGCGGTGCTGGAGACCGCGATGCGCAATCACCCGTCCGGCGCCGACGCGGTGGAGCTGCTGCTCGCCCGCTCACAGCTCTGGGTCGGTTTCGGTGAGGTGGACAACGCCCGCCGCGACCTGGACGCGGTGGCGACGCTGCTGGCCGGTGGCGGTGCCCGGCACGTGCTGCCGATGCTGACGCTGCGGGCCGGTCTGGCCATGTGGCAGGGCGAGCACGCCGAGGCCCGCACGGCGGTGCAGCGCGGGCTCACCGAGACCCGCTCCGACGACCTGGTCCTGCTCGGTGTGCTGGCCTGGCACGGCCTGCGCGCCGAGGCCGAGGCGTACGTGGCCGGCCAGCCGAACGACCACGGCGCGATCCGCCGGCTGCGGACCGTCATGGATCGCCTGGTCAAGGGGGTCGGTGACGCGCCGCCCGCGGTGCGCGCGGTGGTCGACGGCTACCTCGACCTGTGCACGGCCGAGCTGAGCCGGATCGAGGACCGGCCGGATCCCGAGCCGTGGGCGCGGGCGGCCGCCACCTGGGACCGGCGCCAGCAGCCGTACCCGGCGGCGTATTCGCGTCTGCGCCATGCCGAGGCCTCCCTGCAGCGCCGGATCCGCCGGCCCGCGGCGATCACGGGGCTACGCCAGGCGTACGCGGCGGCGACCGCGATGGGCGCCCGCCCGTTCGCCAACGAGATCGTCGGGGTGGCCCAGCGCTTCAAGGTCACCCTCGGCGAAGACGTGCAGGTCCTGGCGCCGGCCGGTCCGGAGCGGGCCGCTGACGAGCTGTCCGCCCTGACCGGACGGGAGCGGGAGGTCCTGGCCGCGGTGGCCGAGGGCTTGACCAATCGCGAGATCGGTGAGTTGCTGTTCATCAGCGAACGCACCGTCGGCGTGCATCTGGGGCACATCTTCGACAAACTGCAGGTGCGCACTCGTGTACAGGCCAGTCGCGTCTACCTGACAGCAGCGTGACCAGGTAAACGTTATCTCGCCGTGACATACGTACACGGAATACGTAGATCTACCGATCCGATGACGGACCCCCGGTGGAAGGGTGGGTGCCACGGGGGAGCACCGCCCGGCGGCTGAAGCTTCGCCGGGCGGTGCTGGGGGCCCTCCGTTGCCTTTGCATCACCCACGGAGGAACCCATGACCCAGCCCATCTGGGGCCCCGTTCAGCAGGAGATGTCCGAACTCCTGCAACGGCACCCCGACGACGTGCCCGGAGTTGTCGACCTACTAGCACAGATCCAGGTCGTTCTGTGCCGAGTGCCACCGTTGCTCGATAGCAACCCGCTGGCCGACTTCAACAAGCTCTACCTCACGATCACCGAGAACGTGCTCGAGCGTCTCTACGCCGGCAAGTTCAAGGACCCCGCCTTCCTCGCCCGGCTCGATGTCGAATTCGCCGCTCGTTACTTCGACGCGCTGCGGTATTGGACCGAGGGCAGCCCGGCGTGCCCCGGCGTGTGGGCCGGCCTGTTCTGCCGGATCCCCGGCCCGGACGCGCGCGCGCTTCCGTCGGCCGTCGCCGGCGTCAACGCGCACATCAACTTCGACCTGCCGTTCGCGCTCGTCACCACGTTCGACCACCTGGGCAGCGACCCGGTCGACGGCAGCGACCAGCACCACGACTACCTGCAGGTCAACGACATCTTCGCCGAGGAGATCCCGGGCCTGCGCCGCGGCTACCTGGACCGCTGGCAACTGCTCATCGACACGATGAACGGCGATCTGGACGACTGGTGGCAGGGCGAGATGGTGGAATACACCCGCAATGTCGCCTGGCGCAACGCCCAGAAGATCTGGGCGATACGGCATGATCTGGGCGCGCTCGACAAGGAACGCCGCCGCCTCGACAACACCGCTACCGGCCTCGGCAAACTGCTGCTGTCGCCGTTCGGCGGCTTCCTGCAGTAACGGCGCGTCAACCGACGATGATCAGGCGGGCCGTGGTGGCCGAGCCGTCACGGACCCCGCCGACGCCGATCTTCACACCGGTGCGCACCGCGTCGCGCCCGGCCTTCTCCCGATTGTCGACGACACGCGCCTTCTCACCGTAGGTCCAGGTCAGCTCGAAACCGTCGGCCGACCTGACGGTGAAACCCTTGTCGTCGGCGGCGGTCACATCACCGCGCTGCACCACGATCGTGCTGTCCTGGCCCTCGCGGTTGCGCACCACCACCTCGCCGTGCAGCGTGTTCTTCCGCAACAACTTGCGCACGGCACGGGGCCGCGTGCCCGGCGAGTCCCCGCCCGCGTCGGCGGTGTACCCGACCTCCTGCAACGCCACCATCTCGGCCGCGGCGCCGGCGACATCGGCGGCCGGAGCCCCACATCCGGTCAGGGCAAGGGCAACGGCAACGGCAAAACCTGCGATCTTTGCTGTACGGGTCATACGAGCGATTCTCGAGCCGTGCCGAACGGCCCCGATCAGGGAAGTGTTCGAGTTCGGTAAGGAAGCTCGACGGTGAACATCGCCCCGCCCTCCGGCGCGTGACCCGCGGCGATCCGCCCGCCGAGACGGCTCACCAGGCGGGCGGCCAGGGCCAGCCCGAGCCCGCTGCCCACCTTGCGCACGCCACGGTACCGCCGGTTCAGCTCGCCCCGGTCGAAGGCGACCGCGAGATCGTCGTCGGTGAAACCGGGACCCGCGTCGCGTACCTCCAGAATCCCCGCATGTTCGCCCGCCCGGACCGCCAGGACCAGCGGTGCCCCGGCCGGCACCACCCGCAGAGCGTTCTCGCAGAGACCGTCGAGCACCTGACGGATCCGCCCCGGATCGGTGTCGACGAGGACCGGCCCGGCCGGTGCGTCCACGGTGAGGTCCGGCCCGCCGTCGGCGCAGCGGGCCGCCCACGCACGGCCCGCCTCCCGTACGAGCTCCGCCAGATCGACCTCGACCACGTCGAGCGGCAGGTCGGCGGCCTCCAGCCGGGCCAGCACCAGCAGGTCGGAGATCAACCGGTCCAGGCGCTGAGCCTCGGCCAGCATCGTCGAGGCGGCCGGAGCCGTGCCGTCCCCGCTGATCACACCGTCGGCGAGGGCCTCGGCATAACCCCGGATCGTCGCCAGTGGCGTACGCAACTCGTGCGACACCGACAGCAGGAAGTCCCGCTCCCGGCCCTCGCTGGTCTGCAACGCGGACGCGAGCTGGTTGAACGCGTCAGCGAGCCGGATCGCCTCGGCCGGCCCCTGACGGGCGATCCGCACCGAACGGTCCCCCGCGGACAGGCGCCCCGCAGCCGCGGCGGCCAACCCGATCGGCCGGGCCACGAACCGGGCCAGCAGCGCACCGGCCAGCACCCCGCCGAGCAGGCCGGCGAGCAGCGCGACCCAGACGCCCCGCACCACGCGCCAGGCGATGCCGGAGGCCACCCGGCGGGTGAGAACCACACCGCTGGAGACGCCGGGCAACGGCCGGCCGGCGATGAACGACGGCCGTCCCCCGACCAGCGCGCGAACGGTGACGGTCTCCCCCGCGATGACCCGGCGGACCACCTTCGGCGGCAGCCCTTCACGATCGACTCGACCGTTTCTGATCAGATAGATCTCGACGTCCTCGGCGCGCAGCCGGTCGGCGATCCGCTTCCTGGCCGCCGGACGCTCGTCGGTGAGCAGTTCCACCGCGAGAACCGTCTTGTCCATCAGCTCGGTCCGGATCTGGGTGTTCACCGACCGGACCGCGATCGGCACGGCCACCATGGCGGTGACGATCACCGCGACCACCGCGGTCGCCGCGGTCACCAGGACGGCGCGGCCGGTCAGCGTACGGAAGAAGTCACGCATCAGCGGTGTACCCGACCCCACGCACGGTACGGATGAGGCCGGCGGCCGGGCCGAGCTTGGCGCGCACCTGCGCCACGTGGACGTCGACGGTGCGGGTGCCGGCGTGTGAGGCGTACCCCCAGACGGCCGCGAGCAACTCCTCCCGCGTGAAGACCCGGCCCGGGCGGCCCAGAAGGTGCGCGAGCAGGTCGAACTCGGTAGCCGTCAGAGTCAGCGCCCGGCCGTCGGCGGTGACGGTCCGGCGGCCCGGGTCGAGAACCAGGGTGCCCAGGGTGCGTACCCGATCGGTCTCGGAGACGACGGCCGCCCGGCGCAGCAGGGCTTTGACACGCGTCACCAGTTCGCGCGGGCTGAACGGCTTGGTCACGTAGTCGTCGCCACCCAGCTCCAGCCCGACGATCCGGTCGACCTCGTCGTCCCGCGCGGTCAGGAAGATCACCGGCGTCCAGTCACCGTCGGCCCGCAGCCGCCGGCAGATCTCGGTGCCGTCCATACCCGGCAGGGCGATGTCCAGGATGCACGCGACCGGATGAAGGCGGCGGGCCGCGGCCAGACCGGCCGTGCCGTCGTGTTCGACCTGGACCCCGTACCCCTCACGGCTCAGATAGAGCCGGACCAGGTCAGCGATCGGCCGTTCGTCCTCGACCACGAGAACGAGCCCTTTGCCCGTGTCCGTCACCGCGTCATCCTGCCGTCGCCGCTTTCCTCTCACCGCGCCCCGCCACGCCGATCGTGGGCCGTGTCGCGTCCGCACTCATCATGCCGCCGACCGGCCGCCCGGATTGTTCGAGGAAGGTAAGGTTCGCCGCCCGCCGATTCGCCCCTTTCCGTTCACCGGGGCCACCCGACCGGGTGATGTGTCCGCGTCGCAATCGACCTGGACGACATCGACGTCCTCGGTGGTGACCAGCGATCGATCCAAGGTGGGCACGCTCCCATAATCGGTCGGGAAGCGCTTTCCCTCCGTGCTATAAAAGCGACAGCCAGGGCGACCGGGCCGTACGAGCCCTCCGGGCCGAACCATGCCCGCATGGCCGCCCCCTTGAGCGGGGCGAGGCGTCGCACACGGGGGGATGCCTCGCCCCATCCTTCCGCACCCGCCGGCCACCGCATCCCGGCGGCCGTCCCTGCTCCCGCCGCCGCGTCCGGTGGCCGGCGCACACGTCTACAGTGCGCTGATGAATCTTCACGAGGCGCTGGCCGGGGCGATGCGGGACGCCGCGGGAGCCCGCCGGTTCGTCGAGGAGTTCGCCGCCCACCACTCCGGGCCGATCACACCCGGCGACGGGTACGACGAGGCGGAGGTCTCCGCCACCGAGGACCGTCTCGGATTCGCCCTGCCGGCGGCACTACGCGAGGCCTACATTCACTACGGCCGCCGGGACGACCTGGTCGCGTGCCAGGACTACCTGCTGGCACCGGGCGAGCTGAAGCCCGACCGCACCGGCACCGTTCTGGTGTTCCGCTCGGAGAACCAGAGCGTCACCCACTGGGGCGTCCCTCTGGCTCGCATCGGTGAGCCGGACCCACCGGTCGTCTACCACGACGACACCGTGGGCTGGCGCCCGTGGATGGACCGGTTGTCGTCGGCCTGCATGGAGATGGTGCTGTCCGAGTGGATCCTCGGCGGCGACCGCGACGCTCCCGGCCGGGCCGACAACCGGACACTCACCGAAGAGGCGGTCGCCGTCCTGGAGGCTCGGGCCCAGCGCCTGCCGCTCCCCGGATATCCGCAGTGGGCCGCACCGGACGACCCACCGGTCCGGTGGTTCACGATGCCCGGCACGGTACTGCGCGACGACGGCACGACCTGGCTGTGGGCCCGCACCGAGACGAAGAAGCAGCTCCGGCAGCTCCGCCGCCTCCTGCCGGGCGACTGGCTCCTGAGCTGAGCCCGCCCCTCCCGGCTGCGTGACGATCTGCGGTCCACCTACGGGCACAGATCACCACGCCGGCACGGGCAACGGCATGCGTGACGATCTGCGGTCCGTAGGTGGGCACAGATCACCACGCCACCCACGGCAACGGCATGCGTGACGATCTGCGGTCCGTAGATGGGCACAGATCACCACGCCACCCACGGCAACAACTTGCGTGGTGACCAGCGGTCCGCAGACGGGCACAGATCACCACGCCACCCAGGGCAACGACATGCGTGACGATCTGCGGTCCGTAGATGGGCACAGATCACCACGCCACCCACGGCAACGACATGCGTGGTGACCAGCGGTCCACATACGGGCACAGATCACCACGCCACCCACGGCAACGACATGCGTGACGATCTGCGGTCCGTAGGTGGACACAGATCACCACGCTGCGGGTGTGGTGGTGGCTCCGGGGAGCGCGACAGCCGAAGCCGGCAGGCGGGCGGTCGGAGGCGCCGCGTCTTCTCCCGTATCCGGATCAACCGGGTACCTGGTCGATTCCGGGGTGAGGCCACGCCAAAGCTGGGAAGGATGAGGGTATGGCCTATGTGAATCCGGCGGGTGAGTTCACCCGCGACCAGCGGTACATCGCCACCCGGATCACCGCCGACGGGCGGGACGGATTCCCGGTGGAGACGGGGCGCTACCGCCTGGTGGCGGCGCGGGCTTGCCCGTGGGCGAACCGCGCGATCATCGTGCGGCGGCTGCTCGGCCTGGAGGACGCTCTGTCGATGGGTGTCGCCGGGCCGACCCATGACGAGCGGAGCTGGACGTTCGACCTGGATCCGGGCGGCCGCGACCCGGTGCTGGGCATCGAGCGGCTGCGGGACGCGTTCCTGGCACGGTATCCCGACTACGACAAGGGGATCACCGTCCCGGCGATCGTGGACGTGCCCACCGGCAAGGTGGTGACCAACGACTTCGCGCAGATCACGATCGACCTGTCCACCGAGTGGCGCGAGTTCCACCGCCCCGGCGCGCCCGAACTGTACCCGGAGAAGCTGCGCGAGCAGATCGACGAGGTGAACGAGGGCGTCTTCAGGGACGTGAACAACGGCGTCTACCGGGCCGGGTTCGCGGGCACGCAGGAGGCCTACGAGCAGGCGTATCAGCGGTTGTTCGCCCGGCTGGACGAGCTGTCGGAGCGGCTGGAGGGCCGGCGTTACCTGGTCGGTGACACGATCACCGAGGCGGACGTGCGGTTGTTCACGACGCTGGTCCGGTTCGACGCCGTCTACCACGGTCACTTCAAGTGCAACCGGAACAAGCTGACCGAGATGCCGGTGCTGTGGGCGTACGCACGGGACCTGTTCCAGACGCCGGGATTCGGCGACACGATCGACTTCGTGCACATCAAACGGCACTACTACGAGGTGCACCGGGACATCAACCCGCGCGGGATCGTTCCGGCCGGGCCGGATCTCGCCGGCTGGCTGAGCCCGCACGGGCGTGACCGGCTCGGGGGACGACCTTTCGGGGACGGCACTCCGCCGCCCCCGCCGCGCCCGGCCGAGCGGGTCCCGGCCGCGCACTCCGCCGAGCCGTCGCGTTAGGAGAGCAGTTCTCTCAGCAGACCGGTCAGCTGGGTGGCCTTCTCCGGGGAGAGGCGGGAGAGCAGGCGCTGCTGTTCGGCCAGACCGGCGGTCACGGCCTCGTCGGCGAGGGAGTGACCCTTCGGGGTGAGGCGGACCAGGATCCCGCGGCGGTCGTCGGGGTCCGGTGAGCGGGCGACGAGTCCCGCCTTCTCCAGGCGGTCCAGCCGCGCCGTCGTGCCGCCGGTGCTGAGCATCATCGAGGCGGCCAGCGCTCCGGGTGACAGCTGGAACGGGGGGCCGGAGCGCCGGAGGGTCGCTATGACGTCGAAGTCGGCGCGGGCGATGCCGAACGTGGCGTAGGCACGCTCGGTGGCGTCGCCGGCGAGCTTGGAGAGCCGGAAGATCCGGCCGAAAACGCCCATGGCCTCGGTGTCGAGGTCGGGACGTTCGTGCGCCCACTGGGCGAGGATCCGGTCGATGTCGTCGGTCACGCTCGCCATTTTTCTTGATGACAAGCTTCTCGACAAGGATTATCTTGATGTCGAGATACTTTCCGTCGAGGGAGTTGGTTCCGATGCGGGTTCTACTGGTCACGGCGATCACGCCGGTGCTGTGGGGAACGACCTATGCGGTGACGACCGAGTTCCTTCCGCCGGAGCGGCCGCTGCTCAGCGGTCTGCTGCGGGCTCTGCCGGCCGGGCTGGCACTCCTCGCGATCACCCGGCAACTGCCGCGCGGCGCCTGGTGGTGGCGGTCCGCGGTGCTCGGGGCACTCAACATCGGCATCTTCTTCGCGCTGCTGTTCGTCGCGGCCTACCGGCTTCCGGGCGGCATGGCGGCGGTCCTCGGCGCGGTGCAACCGCTGCTGGTGGCCGGGCTGAGTGTGCTGCTGCTGAGTGAGCGCGTGTCCTTGCGTACGCTCATCGCGGGTTTGATGGGTGTCGCGGGCGTCTCCCTCGCCGTGCTGACCGCCGCCGCGGACCTCGACCCCGTCGGGGTTCTCGCCGGTCTTGCCGGCGCCGGATCGATGGCGTTCGGACTCGTCCTCACCAAGCGCTGGGGGCGGCCCGCGGTCTCGCTGCTCACCATGACCGGCTGGCAGCTCACCATGGGAGGCCTGCTGCTGGTCCCGGTCACCCTCCTGGCGGAGGGACTCCCGCCGGCCCTGTCACTGACCAACATCTCCGGGTACGCCTATCTGTCCCTGATCGGGACGGCGCTCGCGTACACGCTCTGGTTCCGCGGACTGGAACTCCTGCCGGCCGCCCGGGTCTCGCTGCTCAGCCTGCTCGCCCCGCTCACCGCGACGGTGGTCGGCTGGGCCGCGCTCGGCCAGTCGCTGACCCCGGTGCAGCTGGCCGGGATGACGCTCGCGTTCGGCGCGGTCGTCTGGGGACAGACCGCCCGCCGGTCAGTGCATGTCAGCCGTGCTTACCACTCGGTCCGGATAACCGCCGCGAGCGGCCCGGAGCATGGCCCGGCCGACCTCGTCGGTCGTGGTGATGTAACGGGGAGCGATCCGGCGGATCGCCGGGACGAGCGGCGCGATGACCGTGTACGCGGTGTTGTACCAGCCGGTCTTTGACCGGACGCCGTGCGTGGGCTGGATGAAGCCGGGGCGGAACGCGTAGCCGTTGCGGAACATCTCCATGATCTCCCGCTCGGTGCGCGCCTTGACCCGTGACCACATCAGACGGCTGTTCGCGTCGGTGCCCTCACCGGAGACGTAGACGAAGGTCAGCTCCGGGTTGAGCGGGGCGAGGGCCCGCGCGGCGGCCATCGGGAGGTCATAGGACACCCGGGTGTACGCGGCCTCGTCCATCCCCACCGACGACACGCCCAGACAGTAGAAACAGGCGTCGTGACCGGCGAGGTCGTCGGCGATCGGGGTGAGGTCGGCGAGGTCGGCGAGCAGCACCTCGCGGAGCTTCGGATGCTCGACGCCCGTCGGTGTGCGGGTCACCACCAGCACATCCGTCACATCCGGAGCGAGCAGACACTCGCGCAACACACCCTGACCGACCATCCCGGTCGCCCCGAACACGATCACCCGCATGTCCCCCAGTGTGCCGCCTGCGGGAACGGGAAAACGTCGTACCCGGGGCCTAGGGTCGTTCCGTGCCCGTTGAACGATGGTCCGCCGCTCAGGTCGAGGCGCTCGCGCCCGACCCCGCCTCGCTGCGCAACGCGCGCGGTGTCGCCGGCCAGTTCGCCGCCACCGGCCTGACCGGCGAGGTCCTCTGGGGACTCTGCCGGAGCTACCAGGTCGCCGCCGACCTGGCCGGGCCCGCGTTCAAATGCTCCTGCCCAAGCCGCAAGATCCCCTGCAAGCACGTGCTCGGCCTGCTGCTGCACTGGTCCGATTCCGGTGCCGGCTCTTCTCCCCCACCCGAGTGGGCCACGGCGTGGCAGTCCGCCCGCGTGGCGCGCGCGAAGCCCACGACCCCCGACCCGGTGGCGGCCGCCAAACGGGCCCAGGGCCGCGCCGACCGGGTCGCCGGTGGCATGGCCGAGCTGCGGCGCTGGCTCGACGACCAGGTCGAGCAGGGTCTGGCGGCGGCCGCACGGTCCGGGCCGCAGCCGTTCGAGGCGATGGCGGCCCGGCTAGTCGACGCACAGGCGCCCGGTGCCGCGAACGCGGTCCGGCGGCTCGGCGGGTTCGCAGGTGTCGGACCGCAGTGGGCCGACCGGCTCCTCGGCGAGCTGGCCCTTCTGCGCCTGCTCGTCGCCGGCCACTCGCGTCTCGACACGCTCGACCCGGCGCTGGCGGCGACCGTCCGTTCCCGCATCGGCTTCCCGACCTCGGCCGAGGATGTGCTGGCCGGGCCGCGAGTCGCCGACCGGTGGCAGGTCCTCGGGCAGGTGGAGACCGACGAGGGGACGCTGACCAGCCGCCGCACGTGGCTGCACGGTTCCGGGACGGGCCGGTTCGCGCTGGTCCTGTCGTTCGCGGCACCCGGCCAGCCACTCGCCGCCGACCTGGTGCCGGGCACGGAGTTCCGCGGCGACCTCTGCTTCTATCCGGGCGCGGCACCGCTGCGGGCCCTCGTCGCCGAGCGTGTCTCGGCCACCGAGCCGTTCGGCTCGCCGGACGGCGCCGGGCCGATCACGGCGAGTCTGTCCCGGTGGGCGTCACTTCTGGCCGGAGAGCCTTGGCGGTACGACTCTCCGATGCTCCTTTCCGATGTCCGGCCGACGTCCGGTGGTCACCTGGTCGATCGCGAGGGTTCCGCCCTGCCGCTCGCGCCCGGGCACCGGGAGCCGTGGTGGCTGCTCGCGGCGGCGGGGGCGGCGCCCGCGACCGTCGCGGCGGAGTGGTCGCCGCGCGGGCTGAGGCCACTCGCGGCCTGGGTGGACGGCACGTTCGTGCCGACCGCGCCACCGGTGCCTGATCCCTCGGGCCGCCGGGTGGCCGAGCTGCCGCCCGAGTTGCTGACGGCCGCCCTGGTCGGCACCGGCCGACGGCCGTGGTCGGGCCACACCGTGCGGGTGGGATCGCTGGCCGTCGACCTCGGCGGCACCCGATCCACCGCCGCCGAGCCCTCCGCGACCGCCGAGTCCTCCGCAACCGCCGACCAGGGCAAACCGGCGGCTCCACCCGCCGGAAGTGACGAACCTGCGGCTGTTCTGCTCGAGGCTGCGGCGGTCGCTCTCATCTGCCGGCGGGCCGGGGTGGAGCCGGAGATCGGACACGTTCCGATGGCTCCCGCGCCCGCGGAGACCGACGCTCCCCTACCGGCGGCCGCTTCGGTGCGGCTGGCACGGATTCTCGGGGGCGGAGCGCCCGGCGGCGGTCACCACGAGCAGGAACTACTCGCACAGTGGCTGACCGCGGCGGCGTCGCGGGGCGGGATCGTGCCGCCGGCGATACTGCCCGATCTGCTGGAGGCGGGTCGCCGCAACACGTCGATCCGGGCCGGGATGGCCCGCGTCTCCGGGCGGCGGGGCGCCTGGCTGGCCGGGCAGCGGGCCGACTGGCGCTGGCTGCTCGAGGAGGCGGCGCCGGTGCTCGCCGGCGACTGGACGACCGCGAGCACGACCGAGCGCCTGGGCCATCTGTCGGCGCTGCGCGGCGTCGACCCCGATCGGGCCCGTGAGCTGCTGGAAAGCACATGGACAGAGGAGTCCTCGGAGAATCGTGCCCGGTTCCTGGCCACGTTCGGGCCGGGTCTGTCGCTGCGCGACGAACCGCTGCTGGAGCGAGCTCTCGACGACCGCCGCAAGGAGGTCCGTGAGGCCGCCCTCGACCTGCTGCGCCATCTGCCCGGGGCGGCGCTGGGGCGTCGGATGGCCGCCCGGGCCCGGGCCGCGGTGCGCCTCGACGACGACCGGCTGACCGTCGAGCCGCCCGCCGAACTCGACCGTGACCTGCGACGTGACGGTGTCGGGGCGACGCCGGTGCGCGGGATCGGCGCCGGTGCGTGGCTGCTGGAGGAGGTGGTCGCCGGCACTCCACTCGACACGTGGGCCGGCCTCGACCCGGCCGGTTGGCTCGCCGTGGCCCGCGGGCACGACTGGGCCAACCCGCTGCTGCACGGCTGGGCCAAGGCCGCGGTGGCGCAGCGCGACGCCGGGTGGGCGACTGCGCTGCTGGCCGGGAGCTCCGGGACGCTGCGTGAGGCGGTCCGGTGGGACCTGCACCTGGTGCTGCCACCGGACCGGCTGGCCCGGCTCGCCGCCGAGGCACTGCGCTCCGAGGACGGGTCGGCGCAGCGGTTGTTGTCGCTGCATCCGGGCCCGTGGCCGGACGAGCTGTCGGTGGCGGTCCTGGAGACGGTGGAACACCGCGCCCGTACCGATCGGCACACCTGGCAGCTCGGCGAGCTGTGCCGGGCGGCCGGGCTGGCCATGCCACCGGAGTATGCCGACCTGGCCGGGCGCCTCGCCGCCCGGCTGGACCAGATCGTCGATCCGTCGCGGGTGCGGCCGGTGGCCGAGCTGGCCCGCACTCTCACCTTCCGCCTAGAGATGCTTCAGGAGCTTCAGTGACCACACTGCGCCCGCACGCCGAGGACCAGTACGCCGAGGAGCTGGCCCTGCTCGCCGCCGCCGACGATCGTCCGCGGCCGCCGGGCTGGCGGCTGTCGCCACAGGCCGTGGTCACCTATCTGCTCGGGGACGGCGCGAAGATCACCCCGAAGTACGTGGGGCCGCGCCGCCTCATGGAGGTGGCCGTCTCCACGCTGGCCACCGACCGAGCGCTGCTGCTGCTCGGCGTCCCCGGCACCGCCAAGACGTGGGTGTCGGAGCATCTCGCGGCCGCGATCTCGGGTGACTCGACCCTGCTGATCCAGGGCACAGCCGGCACCGCCGAGGAGGCCATCCGCTACGGGTGGAACTACGCCCGTCTGCTCGCCGAGGGCCCGACCGACGCGGCTCTGGTGCCGAGCCCGGTGATGCGTGCCATGCGGACCGGGGCGATCGCCCGCCTCGAGGAGCTGACCCGCGTGCCGTCCGACGTGCAGGACGCGCTGATCACCATCCTGTCCGAGAAGACGCTGCCGGTTCCCGAGCTGAACACCGAGGTTCAGGCGCAGCGCGGGTTCAATTTGATCGCCACCGCCAACGACCGTGACCGCGGGGTCAACGAGCTGTCCAGCGCGCTGCGCCGCCGGTTCAACACCGTCGTGCTGCCGATGCCGGCCAGCGCCGACGACGAGGTGGAGATCGTCGCGCGGCGGGTGGCTCAGCTCGGCAAGGCGCTGGAGCTACCGGAGGTGCCGGCCGCGCTGGAGGAGATCCGCCGCGTGGTGACGGTCTTCCGGGAGCTGCGGTCGGGGATGACCGAGGACGGGCGTACCAAACTGAAATCGCCGACCGGGACCCTGTCGACCGCCGAGGCGATCTCGGTGGTCACGAACGGGATGGCGCTCGCCGCCCACTTCGGCGACGGCACCCTGCACCCCGGTGACGTGGCGGCCGGCATCACCGGTGCGGTGATCAAGGATCCGGTGTCCGACGGCGTCGTCTGGCGGGAGTACCTCGAGACGGTCGTGCGGGAGCGGTCCGGGTGGCTCGACTTCTACCGGGCCGCCCGCGATGCCTGAACGGATCTACGGCATCCGGCACCACGGGCCGGGCTCGGCCCGTGCGGTGGTGCGCGAGCTGACGGCGAATCCGCCGGAGGTCCTGCTGATCGAGGGGCCGCCGGAGGCCGACGACCTGGTCAGGTGGGTGGCCGACGGGGGTCTCGAGCCGCCGGTCGCACTGCTCGGCTACGCCGTCGACGATCCGGGAAGGGCCGCCTTCTGGCCGTTCGCGGTCTTCTCACCGGAATGGCAGGCGATCAGGTGGGCGGTCCGGCACGGCGTCCGTGTGCGTTTCTTCGATCTTCCGTACGCCTACCGTGTCGCGCCGGGTGCCGGGACCGGTCCGGTCGCCCCCTCACCCACCGCCGGTGACCTGGGCGGGGCCGCGCTGAACAGGACCGTACTCGGCAGGAGCGCACTGAGCGGGTCCGCGCTGAACAGAGCCGCACTGAACAAAGCCGCCCTGAGCGGGGCCACACCGGCCGCCATGATTGAGCCGGACCCGGACGAGCAGGTGGAGCCCGCGCTGGACGAGCCACCGCTGCGGCCCGTCGACCCGATCGGGGAACTGGCCGCGGCGGCCGGCTACGACGATCCGGAGCGCTGGTGGGAGGACGTGGTCGAGCACCGTGGCGTGCCGGTGTTCGAGGCGATCGCGGAGGCGATGACGGCGATCCGGGAGACGTCGCCGGAGGATCCGGACGATCTGCTGCGTGAGGCGTACATGCGGTCGGTGCTGCGCGAGGAGCGGCGGCGGCACGAGGAGATCGCAGTGGTCTGCGGGGCCTGGCACGTGCCGGCGCTGACCCGGAAGGTGGCGGTCAAGGACGACACCGCGCTGCTCAAGGGACGTCCGAAGGGCAAGGTGGCGTTCACCTGGGTGCCGTGGACGTACGGGAGGCTGGCGTCCTGGTCCGGGTACGGCGCCGGGGTCCGGTCGCCGGGCTGGTACCACCATCTGTTCACGACGGGCGACGACGTCGTGGTCCGCTGGCTGGTGGACGCGGCGGGGGTGCTGCGCGCGGAGGGCGTACCCACGTCGTCGGCGCATGTGATCGAGGCCGCGCGCCTCGCCGAGGCCCTGGCGACGCTGCGCGGACGTCCGCTCGCCGGGCTGGCCGAGGTGACCGAGGCCGCCGAGGCGGTGATGTGCGACGGTGAGCCGCTACGGGCGGAGCTGATCGCCCGCCGTCTGGTCGTCGGCGAGCGTCTCGGTTCCGTTCCGGACGACATGCCGGCCATGCCGCTGGTCCGTGATCTGACCGCTCAGCAGCGGTCGCTGCGCCTCAAGCCCGCCGCCACGGAACGCGATCTCGACCTGGACCTGCGTCAGGACAACGATCTGCGGCGCAGCCGGCTGCTGCACCGTCTCGGTGTCCTGGCCGTGCCGTGGGGTCAGCGGGCCGCGACCCGTCGCGGGGCCGGGACGTTCCGGGAGGAGTGGCGGCTGCTGTGGCAGCCGGAGTTCGCGGTCCGGCTGGTCGAGGGCAGCATGTGGGGCACGACCGTCGCGTCGGCCGCGACCGCCCGGGTCGCCCGCCGCGCCCGGGACGCGACGACGCTGGCCGAGGTCACCGAGCTGGTGGAGCTGTGCCTGCTCGCCGATCTGGCGGACGCGTACCCACCGGTGCTGGCCGCGCTCGACACCCGCGCCGCGCTCGACGCCGACGTGCATCATCTGATGGCGGCGATCCCGGCGCTGGCGCGCACGCTGCGGTACGGCGATGTGCGCAGGACCGACGTGGCCGGCCTGGCGACGGTGACCGCCAGCCTGCTCGGCCGGGTGTGTGCGGCGCTGCCGTCGGCGGCCGGTTCGCTCTCCGACGAGGCCGCCCGGCAGCTGCGGGACGGCATGGACGGGGTGCACCGGGCGGTCGGCCTGCTCGCCGACGATTCGCTGCGGGAACGCTGGCTCGGCACGATCGCGTCGCTGGCCGCCCGGCCCGGGCTGCACGGTCTGCCGGCCGGGCGGCTGACCCGGCTGCTGCTGGACGCCGGACGGCTGGACGGCGCCGAGGTCCGCCGCCGGCTCCGGCTGCCGCTGACCGTTGGCACCCCGCCGGCGCACGCGGCGGCCTGGGTGGAGGGCTTCCTTTCCGGTGGCGGGCTGCTGCTGGTCCACGACGAGGCGCTGCTGTCGCTGGTCGACGACTGGCTGGCGGACATTCCGGCGGACGCGTTCGACAGCGTGCTGCCGCTGTTGCGGCGCACGTTCGGCGGGTTCGACTCCGGGGAGCGGCGGGCCGTCGGCGAACGGGTGGCCGGCGGCCGGGCCGCATCCGCGGACACCGCCGCGGCGATCGACGCGGAACGGGCCGCCGCACCTCTGACCACGCTCGGCGCCCTGCTCGGCCGCCGCCTGACAGGCACGAAGGGGACAGCATGAGCGACGGGGACGAGGCGGCCCGGGAGCGGCTCCGGCGGTGGCGGCTGGTACTCGGCGGGGCCGCGGACGAGTCCCTCGGCAAGGCCGAGGGGCGTGACGGGGCGATGGACGCCGCGATGGCCGCGCTCTACGACGCCGGACCGGCCGAGGAACGGCCGGCGAAACGGTCGGCCGGGCTCGGCGGCTCGGCGCCGAAGGTGGCGCGTTGGCTCGGCGACATCCGCGAGTACTTCCCCAGCACGGTGGTCCAGGTGATGCAGGCCGACGCGATCGAGCGCCTCGATCTGACCCGCCTTCTGCTCGAACCCGAGATGCTCGCCGCCGTGGAGCCCGACGTCCACCTGGTCGGCACGCTGCTCTCGCTGAACCGGGTCATGCCGGACGCCACCCGTGAGGCGGCGCGGCAGGTGGTCCGTACCGTCGTGGAGGAGCTGGAGCGACGCATCACGCAACAGACCCGCGCCGCGGTGACCGGCGCGTTGAACCGGGCCGCCCGGATCAGCCGGCCACGGCACGCCGACATCGACTGGGATCGCACCATCCGGGCCAACCTCAAGCACTACCTGGCCGAACACCGCACGGTGATCCCGGAACGCCTGATCGGGTACGGCCGGCGCAGCTCCGCGGTGCAGCGGGACGTGGTGCTCTGCGTCGACCAGTCCGGTTCGATGGCCGCCTCGGTGGTGTTCTCCGGGGTGTTCGCGGCGGTGCTGGCGTCGATGCGGTCGCTGCGCACGTCGCTGGTGGTCTTCGACACCGCGGTGGTGGATCTGACCGATGAGCTGGCCGACCCGGTCGAGGTGCTGTTCGGTACCCAGCTCGGCGGCGGCACCGACATCAACCGGGCGATCGCCTACTCCCAGCAGCTGATCACCCGGCCACGGGACAGCATCTTCGTGCTCATCAGCGATCTTTACGAGGGCGGCGTACGGGAGGAGATGCTGCGCCGGGTGGCCGAGATGACGGCCGCCGGTGTGCAGGTGGTGGTGCTGCTGGCGCTCTCCGACGAGGGTGCGCCGGCCTACGACCACGAGAACGCGGCGGCGCTCGCGGCACTCGGTGTCCCGGCTTTCGCCTGCACTCCGGACGCGTTCCCGGACCTGATGGCCGCGGCGATCGAACGGCGTGATCTGCGAGCGTTCGCCGAGCGCCTGACCGAGAAGAGCACGACGGCTTGAGCGAGCCGTGAAATGTAAGTAGCGTAAGGAATATGAGTGCTTACCTGAAGAACCATCAGGCATGGCAGGAAAGCTGGGATCGCCAGCAGGAGGCGTTCATGCCGGACCGCGAGCACCGGTTCGCGGCGATGCTCGACGCCGTCGCCGCGGTCACCGGGGGCGAGCCACCACGGCTGCTCGACCTGGCCGGCGGTACGGGCACGATCTCGCTGCGGACACTGGCCCGGTTCCCCGGCGCGCGGCTCACGGTGCTCGATCAGGACCCGGTGCTGCTCACGATCGCCGAGTCGTCACTGCGGGACCGGGCGACGATCGTCGACGCGGACCTGGGCGATCCGGGCTGGCGGGCCAAGCTGCCGGACGAGCCGTTCGACGCGGTGCTGACCGCGACGGCACTGCACTGGCTGCCCGCCGAGCGGGTGAGCGCGCTCTATGCCGAGATCCTCCAGGTGCTGCGCCCGGGCGGGATCTTCGCGAACGCCGACCACATGGAGGAGGAGGGCCTGCCGGAACTCTCCCGCAAGCTGCTCGATCACGGGCGGGTCCGGCGGGAGGCGGCGTACACGTCCGGCGCCGCCACCTCCTGGCCACATTGGTGGGCGCTCGCCGCCGCCGACGGGCAGCTCGCACCGAAGGCCGCCGAGCGGGAGCGGATCTATCCGTCCGAACGGCACGGTCAGGAATGGCTGCCACCCGCGTCGTGGCACGTCGAGGCACTGCGGGCGGCCGGATTCCGCGAGGCGGGGATCATCTGGCGCGGTGGCACCGACGCTGCGGTCGCGGGCCTCCACTGACCCACCGAAGGGAAGGCAGCCGGTCAGTCGGTCCAGCGGAGGAAGCGGTCGAAGAGCTCGGAGGCGGGCGCCTGGGGCATGTCCCGGGCGGCCTCCTCGAGGTAGTCCCACATGCGCACGGCCAGGTCCACCCGGCCGTTGCCGCGGGCCAGTTCCTCGCGGGCCGGGTCGCAGGGCCACGGCCGGCCGCATGACAGGCAGTCCCAGGACGGCCGGGCCGGGCTGTGTTCCGTCTGATCACCGATCCCGGTCATCGCACGTGGCCGCTCTCTTCCTGGCGCGGGCACGATGAACGGCTGCATACGGGTCCGCCCGCCATCGCACCCGCGTTTCACCACACCTTGCGCGCGCATCGTGCGGCGGTCAACCACTCGGCGGCCTCGCTCGCTTGTCCGGGTGACGCCCGTCCGAGCCATCGGCACCGGTCGTTCCGGGCCGGTCACGCAGGGTCTCCGGCGGCGGCTCGGGCGACCGGGCTCCGGCGCGACCTGCGGCAGTACGCGGCTCAAGGTCGACCCCGGGAAGAGGCGGCGGTACGACGCAAGCGGCGTTCCTGTCGCCCCGACGGCCCCCGCGATGACGGCATGCCGACACCACCGCTCCGGCCGAGAAAGGGATTCCCGCCCGATATGTACCGTTCTTTGGGACCATGGGACGGGCAGACCAGCGGAAGCAGGGCCGGGCGGACCGGCGGGGCGCAGCCCGGGAGCGCCGAGCCACGCCGGCCGAGGGAACAGGCGGCGAAGAGCCCGGGTGGCGCAGCCCGGGGAGCGCCGAAGCACGCCGGCCGAGGGAACAGGCGGCGAAGAGCCCGGGTGGGCGAGGACGGTGAGATGGCCTACGACGAGCACGAACAGCAGGAACCGCAGGAAACCGAGGGCGGCCTGTACGCGTCCACGGCCGCGGCCACCCCGCAGCGATCGGCACTGCGACGTAAGCAGGTCGCGGTCGGGATCGCCGGCGCCGCCGCGGTGCTGGCCGGCGCCGGGTTCCTGGCGACGCAGCTGATGGACGAGGGGCAGCCGAGTCTCCCCGAGCCGGCCGCGCTGGCCCCGCAGTCCCCGGCCTCGGACGAGATCGCCTCGGAGGAGCCGGAGCCGTCGGTCACCCGTACACCGAGATTGACCAAGAATGCCGCACCCGTTGAACGCAGCCCGATGGTCTCGCCCGAGGCTAGCCGTCAGGCGAGCCCGGATCCGCATGACGAGTCCCGCGCCGCGGACGCTGTCGAGGACCTGCGCGAACGACTCGGGATCAGCCAGCGCACCTACGTCGCGGACCGGGCGTTCGGCGACGGCACCATCCGGGTGGTGACCGCCCGCCGCGACCTGTCCGGCGAGCGTGAGATGCAGCTCGCCGGGGATGCGGGCGAACCGGCCGGGGACGGGACGCGGTGCACCTCCGACATCACCTCGCAGCCGGAGGTGCCGCTGGGCGGGCCGGCCACCATGCTGTGCTGGCGGATGTCGGCGACCCGCAGCGTGATCACCATGACTTCGGCGGCGAGGGACGAGTCCCTCGCCGCCGAGTGCGCCGATGTGATCAGCCAGGAGTGGGCCCGGCTGGAGTGAGCGGGATCGTCAGGCGACGATCGACGCGCTGGTGACACCCATGATCGTGGTGTTTTCCGGAACGACGACGCGGTAGGTCTGGCCGGGCCGCAGGCCGGTCAGCGTGACCTTCATCGGCGAGACCGGCGCGGTGTAGGCACCGACGGTCCGCCACTCGCCGTTGACCGACTGCTGAATCTGGGTGGCCCGGCCGATCGCACCGACCAGGGTCGCCTGCACCTGACCGAAAGCGTTCTTGGCCAGCGTCGCCGTGGCCCAGACCCGGTAGCCGACCGCCGTCGAGGTGACGGCCTCGCTCTCCGTGGTGGCCGCGGCGGTCACGACGACCCGGAAGTACGCCTTGGCCGTCCGGTTCACCTGCACGGTGCCCAGGTCGGTGGTCGTGGTGATGGTGCAGGAGTGCGCGGTGCCGCCCTCGGTGACACAGACCTGCACCGGCTTGCGCGCCCACGCCTGTCCGCCGGCCGTGATCGTGAAGGTGGTGCCGACGTTCGTCCCGTAGGTCACCTCACCGCCGGCGGTGTTCGCGGTGATCACCGGCTTGACCTTGGTCCCGGGCACGGTCGGGGCCGTGGTCGGCGGGGTCGTCACGGGAGCGCTGGTGATCGGCGCCTTCGTCGGAGGCGTGGTCGGAGCCTTGGTGGGAGGCGTCGTCGGCGCGCTGGTCGGGGCCTTCGTGGGCGGGGTCGTCGGCGCGGTGGTGGCCGGGGCGACCGCGTTCAGGGCGGCCACCGCGTCGATGCGGCCGTTGCCGAAGTCGTTGTCGAAACCGGGCTGACCCAGGTCGACCGCCGACTTCTCGAGGGCGGCCTCGATCTGGTCCGGTGTCAGCGACGGCTGGTAGCTCTTGAGCAGCGCGGCCACCGCGGCGACGTGCGGTGTCGCCATCGAGGTGCCCATCATCGACTTGTACTGGCCACCCGGGTAGGTGCTCAGGATGTTGGTGCCGGGCGCGGCGACGTCGACGTAGTTGCCGGCCGTCGAGTAGTGGCCGATCCGGTCGCCGGAGTCGGTCGCGGCGACACCGATGACACCGGCGTCCGCGCCCGGGTACGACGTCGGGCTGCCCTTCTCACGGTCGTTGCCGACGGCGGCGATGACCGTGACACCCTTGCTGCGGGCGTACGAGATCGCGTTGGTCACCGCGGCGACCTTGGAGGTCGAGCCGAGCGACATGTTGAGGATCTGCGCGCCGTTGTCGGCCGCCCAGATGATGCCCTCGGCGGTGTCGGACATGTTGCCGGAGCCGCTGTCGGACAGCACCTTCACCGGGATGATCTTGACGTCCGGCGCGACCGCCGCGACACCGATGTCATTGCCGGTCACGGCCGCGATGGTGCCGGCCACGTGGGTGCCGTGCCCGTGCCGGTCGGTGGTGCTGCCGGCCCGGTCGGTGATCGCGTCGAAACCGCTGAGCACGTTGCCCTGCAGGTCCGGGTGCGTGGCGTCGACGCCGCTGTCGATGACGGCGACCTTCACGCCGGCACCGGTCGAGCGCTGCCAGGCCTCGTTCGTACGGATCTTGTCGAGCCCCCACTGCTGGGAGCGGCTCGGGTCCGAACCGGTGGGCACGCCGAGCGCGTACACCTTGGCGTCCATCTCGACGCCGATCGCGTTCTCCGCCTTCTGGGCGTCCTCGACCAGCTTGATCGCGGACGCCTTGTCGGTGGCCTCCTTGACGGTGACGACCGGCCGGCCGTCGGAGTCGATCGTCGTCGACACGACCCGTGCCGGCGCGGCCTCGGAGACCGTCGCGGGAACCATACGCTCCGGCGACGTGGTCAGCCCGTAGCTCACCGGCGCCCAGTCCGCGCTGCCCGACGGGAGAGCGAACACACCGACGGCGGCGAGCGCCCCCGCGGCAACGGCACCGAACGCGAACTTGCGGATCTGGACCTTCTTCAAAACTGTTTCCTCCCCCTCGAACGACCTGCAATCAGATTCGAGGGGGAGGGTTGTACGAGCCGGTGTCAGACCGTTGCCGATCCGGAGCAGCGGATCCCGACTTCTCAAGCGGCTTTCAAGCGGTTATCGGCGTGCTCGCCACCCCCAGGATCGCGATGGTGTCCGGCACGACCACGCGGTACTGCTTGCCGGGAATCAGCCCGCTCACCGTGGTCATCGCGGCCGCGGGGAACTCGCCGACGTTCGACCAGACGCGGTTCACGTACTGCTGGACCTGCACGGTCTGCCCGTCGACGCCGAGCATCGCCACCGACATCACCCCCTTGGCGGTGCGCTTGGCGACGACCTTGGCCCGGACCGTGAACGTCGCGGCCGGCGACGTCGCGGCCGCGGTCGTCGCGGTCTCGGGGACCTCGATGTGGACCTTGAACCCGGCCGTGGCGGTGCGTGTCACCGCGACGGTGCCGGAGGTGGTGGTCGTCGTGTCGGTGCAGACGGGCTCGCCGCCGCTTTCGGCGACGCTTTCGGAGACGCACAGCCGTACCGGCATACGGGTGATGGTCTTGCCCGCGACCCGGATGGTGAACGTGACCGACGCCTTCGACCCGTGCACCACCTCACGGGTGGTGACGTTCGTGGTGATGAGCGGGGTGCTCTTCGGCGCGGCCGGGGTGCTGGCGCTCGGCGTCGGAGTCGGACCGGACGTCGGCGCGGACGTCGGGGTGGTGGTCGGGGCCGTCGTGGGCGCGGTGGTCGGCGGCTTCGTCGGCGTGACCGCGTTCAGTGCCGCGACGGCGTCGACGCGCCCGTTCCCGTAGTCCCTGTCGAAGCCCCTCGTGCCCAGGTCCACGGCGGACTTCTCCAGCGCCGACTCGATCTGGTCCGGCGTCAGCTGCGGCTGGTGGGCCTTGAGCAGCGCGGCCACCGCCGCGACGTGCGGCGAGGCCATCGAGGTTCCGTTCAGCGAGGCATAGGCTTGGCCGAGCTTCTGGGGGTACGTGCTGATGATGGCGCTGCCCGGCGCCGCGACGTCGACGTAGCTCCCGGCGTTCGAGTAGGGCGCGAAGGTGTCGGCCGAGGTCGTCGCCGCGACCGCGATCACGCCCTCGTCGGCACCCGGGTATGAGGTCGGGCTGCCGTCCTGACGCTCGTTGCCGGCCGCCGCCACCACGGTGACACCCTTGCTGCGCGCATAGGCGACCGCGTTGGTCACCGCCGGACTCCGCGACGGCCCGCCCAGCGACATGTTGATCACCTTGGCGCCGTTGTCGGCGGCCCAGACGATGCCCTCCGCGGTGTCCGACGAGTAGCCGCTGCCGTCGTCGGCGAGCACCTTGACCGGCAGGATCTTCGCGTGCGGCGCGACCGCCGAGATGCCGAGCCCGTTGCCGGTCACCGCCGCGATGGTGCCCGCCACGTGGGTGCCGTGCCCGTTGCCGTCGGTGACGGTTCCGGCCCTGTTCGTGACCGCGTCGTAGCCGCGGAGCACGTTCGCCCCCAGATCCGGGTGCGTCGAGTCCACCCCCGTGTCGATGACGGCGACGACGACGCCACTTCCGGTCGACTTCTGCCAGGCCTCCGCCACGCGCATCTTGGCGAAGTCCCACTGCTGAGACCGATAAGGATCCGATCCGGTGGGTACGCCCAGCGCGTGCACGGGGGTGTCGATCTCGACACTCACCACACCGTCCGCCAGCTGCCGGTCCTTGATCAGCTTGACGGCACCCGCCCGGTCGGTGGCCTGCCCGACCTTGACCACCGGCTTCCCGTCCACGCCGACGGTGGTGCTGACCACCCGGGCGGGCTTCGCCACCGAGACGATCGCCGGAACCAGCTCGTCCGCGCTCTGCGTCAGCCCGTAGGTGACCGGCTGCCACCTGACCGTGCCGGTCGGCAGCGCGTAGACCCCCACCGCGGCGAACGCCCCCGCCGCAACGGCACCGGCGGCATACCTGAGCAGCTGAACCCTCATCCTTGAAGCCCCTCCCGTTGCGGTCGGGAAGGAGCATCGGCTCGCCGGATTCAGCGGTGATTCTTTTGTCGGTTGCGGCTCGGTTGCAGGCCCAGCGGCAGGAGGTCCCCGTCAGTAGGGCGAGACGGCGAAGACGGCCCCGCTGCTGACGATCGTGGGCTTCGCGACGGAGTCACTGACCGCCAGGTCGCCGTTCGCGACGACGGTCAGGACGTAGGCGCCTTCGGCGATCGGCGTGTTCGGCACCGTCAAGCTGGTGACAGGGCTCAACTGGTCGGCACCCAGGTCCAGAGTGCAGACCAGCTCGGTGTCGTTCACGATCACCACGTCGGTGCATTCCGCCACGCCCCGGTTGCTACCCGGCACGTAGACGTCCTTGACCAGGAACACATGCGCATTGCTGTCCGTCGGCGAGCCACCTTCGACGAAGGTCAGGTCGGAGAAGCCGGCGCCGATGACATCCACATCGACCTTCGCGCCTACGGGAGCGGTGTTCGGCAGTATCCGGATGCCGTTGCTGTAGGTGAAGGGGATCGGCGCATCGATGGTGGCGGGGTCGCCGTCCTCCGGCTGCCCGTTGTTGTCCGGGTCGAGGCTGCTCACGGTGCCGCCGGGAGTGTTCACCGTCAAAGCGAGTCCACTGTCCGCGGCCCGAGGCCCGGTCATCGCGGTGAAACTGTTTCCGTTCGGCGCCACGGTGATGCTCGTCAGGTCCGCACCACCGATCGAGCCGGACACCCCGGACCCGGTCGAGCTGAACCCGGTGCCGGTGACAGTGATCAACTGACCACCCACCGCGGAACCGCTCGCCGGGACGACACCGGTGATCGATGGCCGCGGCACCACCGTGTAGGTGCTCATGGCCAGTAGATTCCCGCTGTCCAGGGAGTCACTGTCGTAGACGCAGACGTTCCACCTCGCTGAGGTCTGCGTGCCCGCCAGGACCAGACCGGTGGGATTGATCTGGCTGGGGTTCCCGTCACCGTCCAGATCCGGGTAGGCGCTGGACGGAACCTCGAAAGCGATCTTCGTGGTGGAGAGGCGTTTCACCGCCTCGGGCCGGACCGTCAGCACACCGGCCGTCGCGGTCGTGTCGGTGACGGCGATCTGGGCTATCTCCTTGGGCCTCGCGGCGCATGTCGAGGAGCCGGTCCCGATGTATTGGAACTGGACCGTCGGCATACTGCCGGGCACGAAGGGACCACCCGCGGAGACCGTGCCGGTGATGGTGGCGCCGCCTCCGCTGGGACCGGTCGTGCTGCTCAGCGTCATACCTGACGCTGCCATGGCCGGTGCGCTGGTACCGGACAGCACGACGACGGCCGCAGCGGCGGTCACCATTCCGATCCGGCCGCATCCTCGAACCATTGCGCGGTACCTCCCACGGGCGTGGCGGCCGGCTCACGGCCACTTCCCAGGCAGCGTAACGACCGATTACACCGTATTCGCGTAGAACGCGAGATGATCTCGACAGCTCAGGGGCACGCCCGAAACCGGCTTGCCACAATCAACGTTTCTGGCACGAATTGTCCGCTGTATTGGAAACATGGGAGTGCGGGGTCCGCCGTCAGGCGGCGGTGGGCCGACAGCCGAACCCGAAAGGCAACACATCATGACCAGCGAAGACGACCATCCCGGCGACGACGGTCACCGTGCGGCGCCGGCGCGGCTCGGAAAGTCCGGCCGTACCCGATCCCGCGCCGTCGCCGGTGCGGCCGGTCTAGCCGCGGTCCTCGGCATCGGCGCCTATCTGACAACCTCAGCGATCATCAGCGACGACGTACCGATGGCCGAGGATGTCCGGCCGATCGCGCCCGTCTCCACACCCTCGACCGCAGTCCTCTCACCCACGCCGTCGGCAGCCGTATCCCCTTCCGATCAGCAGACGAGCGGGGCGGGCGCCCAAGCGGCCCAGCAGGAGAGAGATCCCGGGGAGGTACGCAAGGAGGTGACGACCGCGCGCCAGAAGGCAGCGGAACACGGCTTCCCGCTCCAGCGGCCGCTGGAGCCCGACGCAGATTCGGCACCCGGAACGGAGACCACCCGGAATCTGCCGGGCGGGGGCACCATGCGGATCACCACGGCCGAAGGAGACCTCACCGGGCAGCGCCCGCTCCTGTGGGCCGGCGATGAGGGCAGGACTGTCGGCCCCAACAGGTGCACCCAGAGCTTCCGCTTCAGCCAGGGCGATCTCGGTGTCGAACGCCCCACCATGCTGCTCTGCTGGCGTACCTCGGCCAGCCGCAGCGTGGCCGTGTTGTCCGTGGATCCGGACGGAACTCCCTCCGTCGAGGAAAGCGCCAAGGTCATCGATCGCGAATGGGAAAAGCTGAGTTGACTCCGCCCTCCCGTCACGGCGAAATCCTGAAGAGGACAGATCAGATGAGAAACATCGACCATGAACGAGCGAGAGTACGGCGTGGGCGGACACTCCTGGGAGCCGCCGGACTGGCGTCCATAATCGGCACCGGCGCATTCCTGGCGTCCGGTCCGATGGCGCCGGAACGCGACTCCGAAAGCGCACCGCCCGCATCACGATCGGTGGCGCAGCAGGCGATGTCGGGCGCCGAGGTGGCTGCCGGCGCCGCGGCGAGGGCTCAGCCGATGGGGCCGGTGGCCCCCGATGCGGCCGCCACGGACAAACCCAAGAGCACGGCGGAGAGACTCGACGACGCCCGGAACGCGAACAAGCGCATGGGTACGGAAGTGCGCCGGCAACGGCTTCGGGAGCCCTCCAAAGCCGACCCCGGCAAGGTGCGAACCGTGGAGAACGGCACTCTCAAGGACAACCGGCGGATGATGCGGATCGTCTCCAGCCGCCAGGACCTCACCAATTTCCGGGAACTGGCCTGGATAGCCGATGAGGGGAAGCCGTTCCGCAACGCCCGGTGTTCCCGCACGGTCCAGGTGAGCGAGAACGTGGAGCCCAAGGAGAAGCCGACCATGTTGATGTGCTGGCGACTGACTCCGAAGAAGAGCGTCTACACGATCACCGTGGACCTCAAGAAGAACCCCACTCCCCAGGAAGGCGTCGCCGCCCTGGAAAGGGAATGGAAGCGGATGGGCTGATCAGCGATTCCGTCCTGAGGATGAATGCCCGGCCCCTGAGGGACCGGGCATTCTGGGATCTAGCTGTAGCTCAGACGAGAGTGCCAGCTCAGACGAGAGTGCTGTAGAGCACGATCCCGCCGGCCGTAGGAACCAGGGCCGCCGCGGCGCTGGAGCCAACCGCGGTCGGTGTGAAGGTCACCGGGGCAACCCCGGAAGGCGGCGGTGTCGTCACCGAGATGTGGCAGTAGACCGTCGTGTCGGACGCGACCAGGCAGGTTTCCGTCACTGTGCCGCCGGTGCCATCGAAGCTCCACGTACCCGCAGAACTGGTCAGCCCTTTACCTGTGATCTTGAAGGCTGCGGCGCCCGATGTCGGCGCGTTCGCCGTTCCGGTACAGGTGGGGAAGGTGGTAGTAGGTGCTCCGATCCAGGTGCTCGTCGCAGCCGCATCGGCACAACTTTGAATACCGGTGATGACAGACGGGAACTTGAGATCATCACTGTCGGCAGTCCCGGCGACCCCGTCATGGACCAGCATGACACTGACGTAGTCGCCGGTGGCACTCTGCGGAGGCAGCGCGACATTGACCTCGTCGGCATCCTTCCAGGTGACGTTTGCCGGTGCCACCGTCGGCGACCCTCCGACCGTGCTCGACAGATAGGCGGTGATCTTCTCCGCGGTGAACAACGCCGACGTCGTCATGGGAGCGACACCCGCGGTGATCTGGACGGGAAGCGTTCCACCTCCGAGCGGATTCGCGTTCACATCGGTACCCCCGAGCGATGCGGTGAGCGGGGCACGGTAGAAGATCTCGCTCTGGCTGGAGACACTCACACCGCTTGAAGTGCCGGTAGCCGTGGTGTTCACCACCTGCACACGAATTGAGCCCGTTCCCGCAGCCGGTGAGCCCGCGGTCGTACCGTCGACCGGCGTAATCGTGGGCACCGTGGCGTACATCTGAGTGTCGGAAATGACGTTGTACCTGGTCGCCAAGGTATAGCCGGTGGTGGCGTTCGCGGACACACCAACGAATCGGACCTGGGAGCAGCCCGAGTTCGCGGTCGGCCAGGCGATCGGAGCGATGCTGCACCCGCCGGCAGCAGCGTTGTCCGTCATACCGCTGAAACCGGTGCCCGTGATCAGAACCGTGGTTCCACTGGTGACCACCTTGTTGGTGGTGCCCGCCACGACGACGCTGCTGACCGTCGGCACCGCCGCATACGCCGGAGCGGCAACCGCAGCAAGCCCGCCGGCGGCCACGGTGGCCACCACCAGCGCCCGGGTGCCGCAGCGCGCGACGACCCTACGTCCTTTTCCCATTGAGTCCTCCAAATTACGCAGGGTTCACGACCCCGACTTGTGAACGATTTCGCACGCGCGGATCCGGACATACGCGACCGCGCGTCGATCCAGGAATTGGAGCGCAACCAGAAGGCGCTCATTCAGAATTCTTTCAGAGAAAGCATGATCATCAGCGGTTTCGCCGGCATGCCGGGAATCTCCGAAAGAATTGCGCCGGAAATGCCGGTGGACCCGGAACGCTGCTCCGGGTCCACCGATCAGGTTTCCTCAGAATCAGTAGTCCGCGACGGTGAAGGTCGAACCACTGGAGATGATCGACTGCGAGTAGGTGGCTGAAAGCTGTGCACCGACGGCGCCGTCGTTCACGACCGTGATCGTGTAGGTGCCGTTGGCGACCGGGACGGACTGCTGGACGCTGATGTCAGCGGCCAGCGGGCTGCCGGGAAGCGTGCCGGTGATCGGGGCACTCAGTGTCGCGGTGGTGCCACCGGTGCCGATCGCGATGATGGTGGTGTTGTCCGCAAGCTTCGGGTCTGTGGTGAGAGCCGAAGCGGAGACGACCGTGCGCCCGATGTCAGCCTGGGTGAAGCTACCGCTCGCGGCGGTCAGCGTGGTCGAGTTGGTGACCGTGACGTTGGCGATCGGCCGGGCGTTGGTGAGACCAGCGCCCGTTCCGGCAACCAGGTTACCCTTCGCGTTGTTCGACACGGTCGCGCTGGTCGGGCTGGCAACGGCGGTGATCAGCGTGCCCGCGTCGAAGGTCGTCGTGCCGTCACCCGCGTCGAGCACCATGCCGACGTCGGCCTGAGTGAAGCCCATGGCGGTGCCACCCGACGCCGGCGAGGTGATCTGGTTCGATCCGCTCGTCGCCGTGATGACCTTCCCCGTCTTCGCGGTCGCGGCGGTCAGGACGCCCGTTGTGCCGCTCGTCGGGTTGGTGAACGTGTGGTTGAGCGGGAGGCTGCACAGCAGCTCCTCGTCAGTGATCACCAGAACGTTGATGCACTCGGTCAGTTCCGGGTTGGTCTTCGCCCCACTGTTGCTAAGCGGGTTGTAACCGCCTGCCGTGAGGTAGACGTGACCGTTCGCCGAGCGGGTCGTGCCGCCCTTCGTGGCCTCGAAGGAGTAGTTCGAGAAGCCGACACCGAGGACGTCAAGGTCCACCGATCCGTTGTGGTTCGGCGCGGTGTTCGGCGAAACCACGATGCCGTTCGAGTAGTTGAACAGGCTCGCCTTCCCCGTGGTGTCACCCAAGGTGTTCACTGAACCGCCAGGCGTGGTGACCGCCAGCAGGAAGGGACCACCAGCCGCGTGCGGCGGCGTCTTGGCCGTGAAGCTGTTGCCGTTGCCGGCCACCACGATGTCCGTCAGCGGCTCACCGTCGATGGTCGCGGTCGTGTTGGTGGGCTGGGCCGTGGTGTTGGCCACGAATCCGGTGCCCTTGACCGTGATGGTGGTGCCACCGAGTGCCGGCCCGCTCATCGGCGACACGGCGCCGACAGCATCGATCTTGGGCTTGGTTCCGACGGTGTACTGCCCGCTCGCGATCAGCGCCGCACCTGATGTGTTGGCGGAGTAGGTGCAGAGGCCGTAGCGGTTGATGCTGTTGTTCACTGCCACGCCGGCCGGGACCACCACGGCGATCTTGTTGGGCGCCAGGACCTTCAGCGCCGGCGAACCGGTCGCCACCAGGTTCGTGGCCGGCGCCGAGCTCGGGTACGTGGTGGGGCAGGTCACGGAGGTGGCTGTCGCGGTGGTGGCAGCGACGAAGTATGCGGCTGTCGTCGACCCGAACGACGTCGGGTTGGGTGACGTCGGGTTGGTCGCGAAGGTAGCCACGATCGTGTTGCCACCGCCGGTCGGGCCACCGGTCGAGCTGAGAGTAAGCGTGCCGGCTGCCGCGAAGGCCGGAGCAGCGCTCAACGCGGTCAGGAGCGTCGTGGCGGCTCCTGTCGCAAGCCCGGCGCGGCCGAGACGACGCCGGGTGATGCTGGACTTGGACTTGCTCATGCGAGGTCCTCCTACGGGTCCTGAGGGACCGCGTCGCTGGATTTGTCGGGCCCATGCGCTCGGTGAACCGTCGCGGGCCATCTCGCCGGAAGCGTAACTATTGGATGCGGTTCGGCATGGGAAAGTCGGAAACATACTCATATGTCAGACGAAGGTCACGGTACGGGCTAGGCTGCCACCTCCGGCCAACAAGTCGACGATGACCGATAAGACCCCGGGCGGCCATAGGAATTGCGTCAGGTTTGCCTTGCCTAAATCGAGGAAAGTAAGCCTCTCCTAACCATTCTTGATTTTCGAGAATGTAACCGCGGAAAGGTGTCATTCCACTGAAGAATGGATACCTTGATAGCGAGTCGCATCGAACTGCCGGCAAAGGAGAAGCGTCGTGACCCAGATGATGAACATGCCCCGCGTCCAGACGTGCACCGTCACGGACTGTGGCTACAACCACGACGGCTGCACCGCGTTCGCCATCACGATCGGTGAGGTGAACTCGGAGTGCGGCACGTTCGTGGGGTCGGGGCTCTCGGGCGGGATGGGCATCGCCACCGCTCAGGTGGGCGCCTGCAAGCGGGCCGACTGCAAGTACAACAAGGACCTCGAGTGTCAGGCTCCGGCCATTACCGTGGGGGCCTCCGCGGACAAGGCGGACTGCCTCACCTACGAGCACAGCTGACCGATTCCGTCCAATAGCCCGTCGCCTCGCCAGCCGCGAGACGACGGGTTTTTCGCGCCCGGGGACGGTCGGCGCCAAGTAAGACTCGTGCTAAGAATAACTCCGGCCGAGGCGGACGACGGACGACGAGCGCGAGGACGAAGCGATGGATGAGACCAGCTTCCTGGCGGGATACGACCCCCGGAAATACGCGGCGGTGGCGGTGACCGTCGACGTGGTGGCGCTGACCATCCGCGACGGGCGGCTCTGCGTGCTCCTCGTCGAGCGCGGCGCTCAGCCCTTCGCCGGGCGGCGGGCCCTACCCGGCGGATTCGTCAAAGACGAGCCCCTGGGGGCGGCAGCGCTGCGGGAACTGGCCGAGGAGACCGGACTGACCCCCGGCGCGGGGGAACTGGACCGGGTTCATCTGGAACAACTCGGGTCGTACGGGGATCCCGGCCGTGATCCCCGGATGCGCGTCGTCTCGGTGGCCTACCTGGCGTTCGCGCCGAGTCTGCCCGAACCGACCGCGGGCAGCGACGCCGCCCGTGCCTACTGGGTTCCGGTCGACGAGGCGAAGGATCTGGCATTCGACCACGACACGATCCTCGCCGACGCGCTGGAGCGGGCCCGGGGCAAGCTCGAGTACACGCCTCTGGCGACCGCGTTCACCGGGCCCGAGTTCACGATCGGCGAGCTGCGGCAGGTCTACGCCGCCGTGTGGGGCGAAGACCTGCACGCCGGCAACTTCCACCGGAAGGTGTTGTCGGTGCCCGGGTTCGTGGAGAGCACCGGCACGACGACGGCGCGCGGCGGGGATCGGGGCGGGCCGAAGGCCAAGCTCTACCGGGCCGGCGACGCCCGGCTGCTACACCCGGCACTGCTCCGCCCGGTCAGGGATGACCGGGTGGGATGAACCGGCGAGGGAGGACCGGGTGGGATGAACCGCCCAGGGAGAACCGGGTGCGATGGGCCGGCCAGGGAGAACCGGGTGCGATGAACCGCCCTGGAAGGACCGGGTCAGATGAGGGGGGCGGTCATCTGATCGACACCGCCTTCGGCAGACTGGCGCGATGAGTCCTCGAAGCCGACGCCCCGCCAAGCGTCGCGACAGCCGCTCCCGCCGCCCGGATCTCACCGTCGTGCCCGGCCCGGAGCAGGCCTGCGGCTGTCCCGAGTGCGCGGGCGGCGGCGTGGATCCCGAACAGATGCTGGCCGACCTGGTCGATGACGCATCAGCCCTTGCCGAGATCGACGATCCGCTCGATGCGGAGCTGGCCGGTGCGATGTTCGTGGCGATGAGCCGGGCCGACGGCGACGAGTGGATGGCGGGGTTCGCCGGTGCTTTCCTCCCCGCGGTCGAGGCGCGCGGCAGCCAGGCCGCGTTGACGCTGCTCACCGCGATCGGTGCGATGGGCGGTGACGCGGCGAACCCGGTGACCGAGACTGCTCGGGCGGCCGCCGCCCGCCTGCGCGCCGCTGGTGTCGCGGAGCCGGTCTGGGCCGGCGACCTGGCACAGCCGCTGACCGCGGGACCGTTCACCCGGATGCATGACGACCAGGACAACCTGTCGGTGCTGATCGGTGTCTTTCAGCGGGCCGGCCGTGACCACGCGCTGATGATCACGGTCGATCACCTGCACTGCGGTGCCGCGGAGGACATCTACCTGCTCGACACGGAGGGGCTGTCGGCCGCGATCGCCGCCATCCACCGGGGCGCCCGGCAGGACAGGGTGACGATACGAACCAAGAAGCTCGGCGCACCGGAGTTCCGCTGGTATGTCGAGCAGGCCTTGGAGGTACGCGACGTCCACGACGAGGAGGAGGGGATGGTCGACGACGGCGTCCCGGAAGGTCCGGAGCCGATCGACGACGGACCGGGATTCGCACCGCTCGCCGTGCTCACCCGTAGTCGCCTGGAGACCCTGCCGCCCGCTCGCCGACCGCGCGGCGCGTCCGCGTCCGCCCACACCGCCGACCGGACCACGCTGGACGTGCTCCAGCAGTTCGCCGCCCTGGTCGGCGACTCCGGCGGCCCGGCGTTCGGCCTGCCCGCCGCTCGTCGACCGCTGCCGCAGAAACTGCCGGCCAAGCGCAAGAAGTCCGACGGGCCGGCGCCGACCTACCAGATCAAGGTCGGTCTGCGCGGCGCGAAGCCACCGATCTGGCGTCGCCTGCTGGTGCCCGGCGACATCACTCTCCACCGGCTTCACCAGGCGATCCTCGGCGCGTTCGGCTGGGACGGCGATCACCTGCACGTTTTCGACACCGCCTACGGTCAGTTCGGTCAGGCCGATCGCGACCTCGGGCACCGGTCCGACAACGCCGTCACCCTCGAACAGGTCACCCCCGCGGTCAAGGACAAGATCCGATACACGTACGACTTCGGCGACGACTGGGAACACGACATCCTGGTCGAGAAGACCACACCCGCCGACCCGGCCGTCAAACTTCCGGTCTGCGTCGGCGGGCGGCGCGCGGCACCACCCGACGACTGCGGCGGTGTCTGGGGATACCAGGAGCTGATCGAGGTTCTCGCCGATCCCGGCCATCCCGAGCATCAGGAACGGCTGGAATGGCTCGGCCTCGATGACGCCGGCCAGTTCAATCCGGACGAGTTCGATCGCGACAGGATCAACCAACGGCTCTAGAGAGCTTTCGTAGTCGGGGTGTGAATCGGCGAGCCGTACCGGGGTTTCGGGTACGGCTCGCCGGCTTCCCGGGACGGTTGTCCGGCTGGGGCGTCGGCGGTGCTCGGCCGACGGCCGGCTCGGTGATACCGGCCGCTTCGCCACCCACCCGCCGCCCCGCAGGCCCCGCACATCCCGGGCCGCCCAACGACCGCAACGGACGGTTCCCGCGTACCGCCGCCACCCGCCGACAAACCGCAGAACACACGCACGGGCTTCGCGTGTGTTCCTGGCGTCGCCGGCAACGACGGCCCGGTCCCACACAGCCAAGCCGTGGACGCCCACCGTCGCCACCGCGACGTCAAGGTCACCCGCTACAGCTATGTGTGACCTCACTGCCGCCACACCGGCCCACCACAACACCGCTCTCCCGAGCACAACCCCGCCAGGGCGGGCCGGCGCGCATCGCTCTCTCCTGTCTGGATTTCTGATCTGCGCCCGCGGCGCTGTCGGTGGGCTGACCGTCCTGCCTGACGACAACGACTTCGTCACTGCCGCCCGCCACCTTCCCGACCTGTCCGAGCGCCGCGTTCTCGACCGTCATTGAGATGTGGGCCTGAGAAGCCGACGACGAAGGGCGTTGACGAGGGCTCACGACTGCGCTAGGTTGTTCTCAAGTCGAGTAATACTCAGTTGGAGAAACACTCCATACGAGAAGAACTAGGGAGGGCCGGCGACATGAGCGGATTCCGCGAGGCGACGGCCAGGACCGAAAACCACAGATCCCCCGGCGGTACGGCCGGAGTGATGACGTTCGAGCAGGCGGTGGCCCGGATCCGCGCGGCGCGGAGTTTCGCGGACCTGACCGGCGGCGGGGCGGCCGGAGGCTCCTCGTACCGCAGATGGGCGAAGCTGGTCCACCCCGACGCCGTGAGCCCTTCGCAGCACGGGGCCGCGACGGACGCCTTCGCGAAGCTCTCGGCACTGTACAAAGCCCGAGCCGCGGAGAAGACCGACCCGGTGATCCAGGGGCGCCGCAGGGCGTACCGCATGGGAAAGGTCTTCAAGAAAGGCGACATCGCCGAGCTGTACGTCGACGGTGACGCGGTGATCAAGGTGCCGCGGAGCCCCGGCGACAGCGACCTCATGGAGACCGAGGCGAACGCGCTGCGGAAGCTGTGGGCGAACGGCGACCCGAAGTTCCGCCCCTATGTGCCCCGCCTCATCGAGTCCTTCGTCCACGAGGACGACCAGCGACGCCGGCGCCGGGTCAACGTCGTGGAACACCAGCGCGGCATGATCAGCCTGGCCGAGATCGACCGCGAGATAGACCCGCGGGACGCGGCCTGGATGTGGCGGCGGCTGCTGACCGCGATCGGCTGGGCGCACCGGGCCGGAGTGATCCACGGGGCGATCCTGCCCGAGCACGTATTGATCCATCCGGAGCAGCACGGCCTGGTTCTCGTCGATTGGTGCTATTCAGGGCATCGACCGGAGGCGATAGTGAAGGCGAGGCTCGCCTGCTATCCGCCGGAGGTGCTCCACGATCACACTGCCGGACCCGCCACTGACATCTACATGGCAACGGTGCTGATGACGCGGCTGATCGGGTCGCGTATCCCCGCCTCGCTGCGGCGGTTCGCCGCGGGTTGCACGTATGACGCGCCGCGGATGCGGCCGCAGGACGCCTGGGTTCTGCTCGGCGAGTTCGACGACCTCATCCACCAGCTTTACGGCCCCCGCAAATTCCGGCCGTTCGTTCCTTAGGAGGACAAAATGGGAAGCGGACACTGGTCCACCGACGTCTACTCGGCGGCCGCCAACTACCGCGCGGCGAGCGGGAAGAGCGCCTTCGCGTACAGCGACTCCGGCGCCCGTACGGTTCACCCGGATCTGGACCCGGACGGCGTGTTCATGCGGGAGAGCCGGGACAGCGACGAGCACCCGTTCACCACGCCGATCGCGGTGCTGTTCGACGTGACCGGGTCGATGGGGAACGTGCCGCGGGTGCTGCAGACCAAGCTGCCGCAACTGCTGGGCCTGCTGACCCGGAAGAACTACGCGGTCGACCCGCAGATCATGTTCGGGGCGATCGGCGACGCCACCTGTGACCGGGCGCCGCTGCAGATCGGGCAGTTCGAGTCGGACAACCGGATGGACGACGACCTCGCCAAGATCGTCCTGGAGGGCGGCGGCGGAGGGCAGAAGCACGAGTCGTACGAGCTGGCGCTGTACTTCATGGCCCGGCACACGATCCTCGACTCGATGGTGAACCGGGGCCGGCGCGGTTACCTGTTCATCATCGGTGACGAGATGCCCTACCCGCGGGTGAAGCCGCGCGAGGTCAAGGCCGTGATCGGTGACGACCTGAGCGAGCCGATCAGCACCGAGGCGATCCTTGCCGAGCTCAAGCGCAAGTACGAGGTCTACTACATCCTGCCGACGGCGGCGCACCACAGCGGCGACAAGGAGGTGCTGTCCCGCTGGCGCAAGCTGCTCGGTCAGAACGTCCTGGAGCTCGACGATCTGGACGCGGTCTGCGAGACGATCGCGCTGACGGTCGGCCTCGGCGAGGACGCGATCGACCTGGAGGAGGGCATCGCGGACCTGACCGACGTGGGCTCGCGGGCCGGCGGGTCGGTCGGCCGGGCGCTGGCCCCGCTGCAGCGGCCCTCAGTGGTGCGGTCGGCTCTGGAGATCGCGGGCGGACCGAGCGGGAACCAGCGGCTGTGAACGGGCACGTGGGGGTCGTCGACCTCGGTTACGGCGACGCGGGCAAGGGCACCGTGGTCGACTTCCTCTGCGCGTCCGGGCAGGTCGACGCGGTGCTGCGCTTCAACGGGGGGGCGCAGGCGGCACACAACGTGATCACCGAGGACGGGCGGCACCACACGTTCGCGCAGTTCGGGTCGGGCACGCTGCGGGGCGTCCCGACACACCTGACCCGGTTCATGGTGGTCGACCCGCTGGCCCTGGCGGGCGAGGCGAAGGCCTTGGGTAACCCGTTTCACCTGCTCACGGTGGATGGCGACGCACTGCTCGCCACTCCGTGGCATCGCGCCGCGAACCGGCGGCGAGAGACGGGACGTGGTGCGGAACGGCACGGTTCGTGCGGCATGGGCGTCGGAGAGACGATGTCGTACGCGGAGACGCACCCCGATGCTCCCCGAGTGAGGGACGTGCTCTCACCGTCGCGGCTGCGGCAACGGCTCGCGGCGGTGAGGGACGCGCTCGGCGACTGCGGTGTTCCGGTCCAGGACGTGGTGGACGCGTTCACGGCGTTCGGCGAGACGGTCCGGATCGTGGGCGACTCCTACACGGACTCCCTGCTGGCGAAAGGACCCTGCGTCTTCGAGGGCGCGCAGGGCGTCCTGCTCGACGAGTGGCGCGGCTGGCACCCGCACACGACGTGGTCGACGACGACGTTCGACAACGCGCTCGCGCTCTGTCCCTCCCTGCAGCGGCTCGGTGTCGTCCGGACCTACACCACCCGGCACGGGGCGGGGCCGTTCGTCACCGAGGACCCGGCGCTGGACCTGCCCGAGGCGCACAACGGCCGGGACCCCTGGCAGGGCGCTTTCCGGACCGGCCACTTCGACGCGGTGGCCCACCGTTACGCCGTGGAGGTGGCCGGCGGCGTCGACGCCCTGGCGATCACCCACCTGGACGTCCCCGAACGCTGCCCGGACCTGCGGATCTGCACCTCGTACGAGGGCGGCTGGGACCGGATCGAACCGGGTCCGCCGCAGGATCTCGGCTACCAGGAGCACCTGGGAGCGAGGCTGCGGGAGACCCGGCCCGAACGGATGTACCGGCCGGACGACTGGGCCGAGGCGATCTCCACACACCTGGACGCGCCGGTGCTGCTGGAGTCGTACGGCCCTCAATCCTCGGACAAGAAGCTCCGCTAGGCCGGGCTCAGGAGGAAGACCGGGATGACGCGGTCGGTCTTCTTCGTGTACTCGATGTACTGCGGGAAGGCGGCCGCGGACCGCTCCCACCACACCTCCCGCTCCTCGCCCTCGAGCTCCCGGGCGACGTAGTCCTGCTTGAGCGGACCGTCCTGGAGCTCGACGCGTGGGTTCTTGCGCAGGTTGTGCACCCACACCGGGTGCTTCGGTGCGCCGCCGAGCGAACCGACGACCGCGTACTCACCCTCGTGCTCGACCCGCATCAACGCGGTCTTGCGCAACAGACCGGTCTTCGCACCGACACTCGTCAGCACGATGATCGGCTTGCCCATGATGTCGTTGGCCTCGGCACCGCCGGTGGCCTCATACTTCTCCGCCTGCTTGCGCGCCCAGTCCGAAGTGCTGGGAGCGTACTCACCCGTCAACGGCATAATCCCGACCCTACTCGCCGCACCCGGCTTGCACCCGCCCCGAGCCCGGTTCGCACTTCAGCGGCCCCACCTTTATCGCAACAGGGCCGCCACGGACGGCGGTCCACTACGAAGGGCGGGACCACATGCGGATGCCGGTGCGGCGGAACTTCCTCGTCGGTGGGATCGCGGCGATCACCGCCGCTGCTCTGGGCGCGTTCGCGCTGCCCGCGGGGAGCCAGGCGTTCAGCCCGGTGTCGTACAACCTGGCGCTGCCGGCCACCGTCTCCGCGACCGCCCCGGTCCGGATCGTGACGACCACCCTGGACGCGAGCGGCCGCCCGGTCTTCTCGGTGCAGGAGGCCACCGGCAACGCGCAGGCCAGCCGGATCGCGCAGGCCGCCCGCGCCAAGAAGAACACCCTCGCCGTCGAGGTCGACGTCCCGGTTCGGGCGCTCGGCGTCTCCGCTGACGACGAGTACCGCGACCTGCAGTGGGACCTCGACAAGATCAACACACCGGCCGCCTGGGAGACCAGCACCGGCGCCGACGTGGTGGTCGCCGTCATCGACACCGGTGTGGAGGGTGACCACCCCGACCTGGACGGCCAGATCCTCAAGGGCTACAACGCCATCGAGAACGGCGGAGGCGGTGACTTCGACGACAACGGGCACGGCACCCATGTGGCCGGCACCGTGGCCGCGCTCACCGGCAACGGCGTGGGCGTGGCAGGTTTCGCCCCCGACGCGAAGGTCCTGCCGATCAAGGTGCTCGACGCCGACGGCAGCGGGTACGTGTCGGACACCGCCGAGGGCATCGTGTGGGCCACCGACAACGGCGCCCAGATCATCAACATGTCGCTCGGCTCGGACACCCCCACGCAGGCCGAGAAGTCCGCCGTCGCCTACGCGCTGAAGAACGGTGTCACGGTCGTCGCGGCGGCCGGCAACGAGCGCGAGGAAGGCAGCCCGACCAGTTACCCGGCCGCGTACGACGGTGTCATCGCGGTCGCCGCCACCGATGACCAGGACGAGATCGCCGAGTACTCCAACCGTGGTGAGTACGTGGACGTGGCCGCACCCGGCAGCGGCATTCTCAGCACCTACCCACTCGCGCTGTCCGAGGACGGCAGCGGGTTCGCCGAGCTCAACGGCACGTCGATGGCCGCGCCGCACGTCGCGGCGGTGGCCGCGCTGATCAAGGGCGTCCAGCCGGACATCACGCCGGACGGCATCCAGAAGGCTCTCGAGAGCTCGGCCGTCGACCTCGGTGATGACGGCTTCGATGAGGACTTCGGGTACGGGCGGATCGACGCCGCGGCCGCGATCGAGGCCGCCGGCGGTGGTGGTGACGGCGGTGACGGTGACGGCGAGCGGATCACGCCGGAGCTCTTCGCCGGTGAGGGCGGACTCGTCGGCTACGGCAGCGAGACCAGCACCGAGTTCCAGGTCATGGCCGACGGCGAGGGTCTCGCGGAGCTGCCCGCCGAGGCCTGCGTCTCGGTCGGCGGCGCCAAGTGGGACTGCGAGGACGTCGAGAGCGACGAGGACGGCGTCTACGTCGTCGAGCACGTCGCGAAGGGCGCCTTCGAGGTCCGGCTGACCGTCTCCGAGACCGAGACCGTCGAGTCCGCGTCCGAGACCGTCGGCTACACCGTACGGGCGCAGGTCTCGGCCAAGAAGTCGGCCAAGGGCACGATCACGGTGAAGGCCGCCGGCGCCGCGGGGCAGAAGATGACGCTCCAGCGGAAGGCCGGCAGCGGCTGGAAGACCGTCAAGACCCTCCCGGTCAAGGCCAGCACCAAGATTACCGGCCTGGCGGCGGGCAGTTACCGGGTGGTCGTGGCCGGCACCAAGACGGTTCAGGGCGTGACCAGCGGCACGGTCAAGCTCTGACAGCTTTTCCGGCGGCCGTGAGGTTTACTCCTATCTCATGAGCATCATCTCCCGGGGTTTCGGCGGGCGGCGGCGAGAGCCGTCGCCCGACCTGCCACCCGGTCAGTACCTGGCCCACGACTTCCCGGTCCTCTCCGCCGGTCCGACCCCGCGGATCCCGCTGGACCGGTGGAAGTTCACCATCGTCACCGAGGTCGGTGAGAAGCACACGTGGGACTGGGCGGAGTTCACCGCCCTGCCGGCCGAAGAGGTCACGGTCGACATCCACTGCGTCACCAAGTGGTCGAAGCTCGGCACCTCCTGGAAGGGCGTCTCGCTCGACACGCTCTTCGAGGACGTGGAGACCGCCGGCGACTTCGTGATGGCGCACAGCTACGGCGGCTACACGACGAACGTGCCGCTGGAGGACCTGCTCGACGGCAAAGCGTGGATCGCCTACGAGTACGACGGCGAGCCCCTGCATCCCGAGCACGGCGGCCCGGCCCGGCTGCTGATCCCGCACCTGTACTTCTGGAAGTCGGCGAAGTGGGTCGACGGGCTGCGGATGATGCACGAGGACGAACCGGGGTTCTGGGAGGACGCCGGCTACCACATGTACGGAGACCCGTGGCGCGAGCAGCGGTATCACGGCGACTGAACTGGCAGGTGGCCACGGTCCTCGCCGTGCGGCAGGAGACGGGCTCGGCCCGCACCCTCGTGCTGGACGTCCCCGGGTGGGTGGGTCACCTTCCAGGTCAGCATCTCGACGTCCGGCTCACCGCCGAGGACGGCTATCAGGCTCAGCGCAGCTACTCCATCGCGTCGGCCGGGCCGGGCCCGGTCGAGATCTCGGTGCAGCGTCTCTCCGACGGTGAGGTCTCGCCGTACCTCACCGACGTCGTGGAGGCCGGCGACCAGATCGAGGTCCGCGGGCCGATCGGTGGCTGGTTCGTGTGGCGTTCCGCGTCGACGGCTCCCGTGGTGCTGGTGGCGGGCGGCTCCGGGATAGTGCCGCTGATGGCGATGATCCGGGCTCGCGGTCAGGCGGCGGGTCGTCAGCCGTTCCGGTTGATCTATTCGGTACGGACACCCGCGGACGCCCTCTACGCCGACGAACTTCGCCGCCGTGCCGTGTCCGACCCGGGGCTCGACGTGCACTTCGTCTACACGCGCAGCGCTCCGGACGGGTGGCCGCACCCGGTGAAGCGTCTGGACGTGGCGGTGGTGAACACCCACGGCTGGCCGCCCGACTTCCAGCCGGACTGTTTCGTCTGCGGCCCGAACACGTTCGTCGAAGTGGTCGCCGACATCCTGGTGGCCCTCGGCCACGACCCGAAGCGCATCCGCACCGAACGCTTCGGCGGCGCTTGATCCTGGCTGTGTCATACCGCTGTCTCGGCGGTATGACACCGCCAGGGATTCAGGACAGTTCCAGCAGGAGGGCCTGTTCGGGGGTCAGGAGCGGGGACGGCAGGCCGGCCTCGGTGAGGAAGCGGCCGGGGAGCGTTACCGAACCGGCGGTCGTCCACGGGGGCGGGGCGTCCTGCATGTAGCGGGGTGGGGTGCCGATCGGGCGGACCGTGTAGTGGCGGTCGGGGTCGAGCCCGGGGAAACGAATCGGCGGGGGCAGAGCGGCGGCCGGGGTGCCGACCGTGACCAGGGCGAACACCGCGTGCGAGCGGTCCTGGGCGATGACACCGTGCAGCAGCTGGGCCGGATCCGGGGTGTCGGCGCGGACCACCCGGCCGGAGTGCAGCAGTGGGCGCAGGCGCTTGTGCTCGGCGATCCACGCGGCGATGCCGGCACGCTCGGCCGGTGATGCCGTGGTCAGGTTCCATTCGATTCCGGCGCTGCCGAACAGGGCCGTGGCCAGGCGGAACCCGAGCGCGGACGTGCGGCCGGTGACGTGGGCCGTGCCGGCGCCCAGGTGGCCGCCGAGGTATTCCGGTGGGATCAGGATGCCGGTCCAGCGCTGGATCGACTGGCGGTCCAGCGGGTCGTTGGTGTCGGAGGTCCAGAACCGGTCGACCAGCGGCAGGATGCCCAGGTCGATGCGGGCGCCGCCGGAGGCGCAGCTCTCGATCTCGACGTGCGGGAACGACTCCTTCAGCGTGGCGAGCAGCCGGTAGAGGGCCCGGGTCTGCCGGTGCGCGGCACCCGGAGTGAGCAGGTCGCGGTTGTGGTCCCACTTGAGGAATGCGATCGGATACTCGGTGAGCAGCGCGGTCAGGCGCTCCAGCAGGTAGTCGTAGGCCTTGGTGAGGTCGAGGACCCGCTGCCAGCGCCAGGTCGGCTCCACGTCGGCAGCGGCGGCGACGCCGGGGACCGGGCGGGCGCCGAGAATCCAGTCGGGATGGGCGGCGGCCAGGGCCGAGTCGGGGCTGATCATCTCGGGTTCGACCCACAGGCCGAACTCCATGCCGCGCTCGTGCACGTGGGAGATCAGCGGGTGCAGGCCGTCCGGCCAGACGGCCGGGTCGACATACCAGTCGCCCAGGGCCCGCTTGTCGTCGCGGCGGCCGGTGAACCAGCCGTCATCGAGAACGAAACGTTCGACACCGGCCTCGGCGGCCGCGTCGGCCAGGCGTTGCAGCGTCGGGAGGTCGTGGTTGAAGTAGACGGCCTCCCAGGTGTTCAGGACGACCGGGCGCGGCAGCCGCAACGAAGCCGCCGATCGGATCCACGGGTGCAGCCGGTCCGACAGGCCGTCGAGACCCGCGTCGGAGAAGGCGGCGATCAACCAGGGTGTCTCGTACGACTCTCCGGGCGCGAGGCGGATCTCGCCGGGTGCCAGGAGTTCACCGGCACCGAGGACGTTGCAGCCGAGGGCGCTGCGTTCGGCCCAGATCCGCTTGTCGCCGCTCCAGGCCAGGTGGGTGGCCCACACCCGGCCCCGGCGGAAGCCGAACCCGGGCTCACCGGCGATCATCAGGAAGGCGTCGTCGTGGCCGGGGCGGCCGTGCCGGCTCTCGCGGCTCCAGACGCCGTGGCGCAGTGGGGCCCGCTGCGGCTGCCGCTCGTGTGACCACAGTCCGGTGAAGTCGAGCAGTTCGGACGCCTCGGCCGGGATCGGGAGCAGGGCGTCGAGTCCGGGAATGATCAGCTCGGCGTCGCCACGGTTCACCAGGCGGTGCCTCAGTCGCAGGACGCCCTGCACGGACATCCCCAGCTCCGTGAAGACCTCCTGCAGACCATCGATGCTCGTAGACCGTACAAAAATAGTTTGATCTTGAAGTTTTGCCTCGGTCAGCCGGAATCCGGCACCGTCCATGGCCGGTCGTCCGGTCCATCCCTCCAGAACCGAGGGCAACAGCGACAACCGCAGCGGTACGTCGATCGAGCTCGGCGGCACAGCCGGGATGAAGAGATCGGCGGCGATGTCGCAATCGCCGAGGTCGGGACCCCAGTGGACGATGAACGCGGCAGCGCCGCGGGCGTCCAGCACAAGGCTGGTGCCCGCGGCGCGCAGGTGGAACACGGTCACTCGGCGACCGGGATGGACTGGGACTTCAGGTTCTCGATGGTCTTGGTCTGGGTGGTCTTGAGCGCGTCGAGCAGGGTGCCGTTACCGGAGACGGCGCCCTTGAAGCCGTCCGAGGCGGTGGCGTACGTGCTGGTCATCGTCGGTCCCCAGACGAAGTCGGCGGCGACCTGGGTGGAAGCGGTCGCGAAGACATCGTAGATCTTCTGGCCGCCGTAGAACTCGACTCCCTCGGACAACGCCGGGAGCGACGCTCCGGCCTTGGTCGCCGGGTAGAGCTGCGCCTCCTTGTTGAGCAGGGTCAGCGCCTCCTCGGAAGTGTTCAGCCACAGGGCGAACTTCGCGGCCTCGTACGGGTGCTTCGAGCCCTTGAACACGGCGGTCGACGAGCCGCCCCAGTTACCGGCGACGGTGCCACCGGCGGTCCACTGCGGCATCGGGGCGACCGCCCACTTGCCCTTGGTGGCCGGCGCGCCCGACATGATCGAGTTGGCGCCCCACACCGCGGAGGTCCAGGTCCACGCCTGGCCGGTGTTGTAGGCGTTGTCCCACTCGGTGGTCCACGGCGGAACGGCCGAGACGAGCTTCTTGTCGATCAGGCCCTGCCAGTAGTTGGCGACCTTGGTGGTGTTCTCGTCCTGCAGGTTCACGGTCCACTTGCTGCCGTCGTTGGCGAACCAGCGGCCGCCCGCCTGCCAGGCCAGACCGGCGAACTGGTTGATGTCGCTCTGCGAGAAGTTGGTGATGTAACCACCGGCGGCCTTCACCTTCTCGGCGGCCGCGGCGTACTCGTCCCAGGTGGCCGGGACCGGGATGTTGTTCTTCTCGAACAGGTCCTTGCGGTAGAACAGCGCCATGGGGCCGGCGTCCTGCGGGATGCCGTAGACGGAGTTCTGCTCACCGAACGTGACCTGACCCCAGGTCCAGTCGACGAACTGGTCCTTGGCGGCGGTCACCTCGGCGCAGTCGGCCAGGTTGGTGAGGCCGTCCTGGACGCGGAAGCTGGGCAGCGCGTCGTACTCGATGTGGCCCAGGTCGGGGGCGTTGCCGGCCTTGAGCTGGTTGAAGAAGTTGGCGTAGGTGCCGCCGTTGCCGTTCGGGCCGGTCTGCACCTTGACCTGGATGTTCGGGTTCTTCTCGTTCCAGACCTTCACCACGTTCTCGATCCCGGGGATCCAGGTGGTGTAGGTCAGGGTGACGTTGCCTTCCGAAGGAGCGCAGCTTGCCTTGGTGTCGCCGCCTTCGGCGGAGGTGTCGCCGCCCGAGGAACAGGCGCCGAGCGCGAGGGCGGAAACCAAGACGAGGCCGAGTGCTGCTCGCATGATGATCCTTTTCTTCTGGGAGGGAGGGATTACTTGATGGCGCCGGAGCCGAGGCCGTTGCGCCAGAAGCGCTGCAGAAGCAGGAAGGCGATCACCAGCGGGACGATCGAGACGAGAGCGCCGGTGAGCACGAGCATCCGCAGCTCAGGAATCTGGTTCACCTGGGTGTTCCAGGAGTAGAGACCGAGCGTGACCGGGAACAGCTTCTCCTCGCCGAGCATGATCAGCGGGAGCAGGAAGTTGTTCCAGACGGCCACGAAGTGGAACAGGAAGATCGTCACCAGGGCCGGGAACATCAGCTTGGTGGAGATCGTGAAGAACGTGCGGACCTCGCCCGAGCCGTCGAGGCGGGCGGCTTCGAGAAGCTCGTCCGGGACGCTCGCGCTGGCGTAGATCCGGGCCAGGTAGACGCCGAACGGGTTCACCAGGCTGGGCAGGAAGACCGACCAGAAGGTGTTCGTCGCCTCGAACTGGCTGAAGATCAGAAACAACGGCAGGGCGAGTGCCGTGGCCGGCACAAGGACCCCGCTCAGGACGATGTTGAAGATCGCCTCGCGGCCCGGGAAACGGTACTTGGCCAGGGCGTATCCGCACATGGCGGCCAGCAGGGTGCCGAGCAGGGCGGCACCGCCGGTGTAGACGACGCTGTTCAGCATCCAGCGCAGGAACACGCCGTCGCCGTAGGCGAACAGCTCCTTCAGGTTGTCGGCGAGCGAGAAGTCGGCGAACCAGAGCGGGGTGGTGGAGGTGAACTGGTCACGGCTCTTGGAGGCCGCGACCAGCAGCCACCAGATCGGGACCAGGAAGTAGAGCGTCGCGGCGCCCATGACGAGCATGGGGGCCAGGCGGTTGACGTTCTTCACTTGTCGCCTCCCCGCTGGGTGACCTTCAGGAAGGCGAAGGAAAGGACGCACGTCGCCAGGGCCAGGACCACCGAGAACGCCGCGGCCAGGTTGAAGTTCGGGATCGACGAGGTGGAGTACACGGTCAGGTTCGGCGTGTACGTGCTGGTCACCGCGGAGCTGAAGGTACGGAACACGGCCGGCTCGGCGAGCAGCTGCAACGTGCCGATGATCGAGAACACCGTGGTCAGCACGATCGCGGGCATGACCAGAGGGATCTTGATGGACCAGGCGGTACGCAACGCGCCCGCGCCGTCGATCTTGGCGGCCTCGTACACCTCCTGCGGGATGGCCAGCAGCGAGGAGTAGATGATCAGCATGTTGTAGCCGACGTAGACCCAGGTCACGACGTTCGCCATGGACCAGAGCACGAAGTCGGCCGACAGCAGGTCGACGTTGCTGGTGACCGCGGTGAACGGGGACAGGTTCGGGGAGTAGAGGAAGCCCCACATGATCGCGGCGACGACACCGGGCACGGCGTACGGCACGAAGAACGCCAGCCGGAAGAAGCGCCGCCCCTTGACCAGGCCCGAGTCGAGCAGCAGGGCGAAGATCAGGGCCAGGCCCAGCATCACCGGCACCTGCACGATCCCGAACAGCAGCACCCGGCCGATCGACTCCCAGAACGGGCCGTCGGAGAAGACCCGTTCGTACTGGGCCAGACCGCCGAACACCTCGGTGGCCTTGCCGAACGTGCCCTGGCGCTCGACCTTGTAGAGGGACTGCTTGATCGCGTACCCGATCGGGGCCAGGTAGAACGCGGCGAACAGCAGGGCGAACGGGAGGATGAAGAAGGTTACGGCCTTCCACTTGCCCTTCATGACACCTCCTCCCGGACGACCGCTACGCCGCCGGCCTCGACTGTCAGCACGCCGTCGACCCTCTTTCCGGAGACGAGGTCCTCTCCCCGCGCCGGGTGGTCGACGGGTGTCGTGCCGTGGTTGATGACGAAGAGATAGCTGCGGTCGGTGCCACGTCGGCGTACGACCTCTTTGTCAGATTTTGTGTTTTCCAGACCCGCCGCCTCGGCCAAGATTCCCGACATGTCGGTTTTAGTGGCGATGTACCAGGCGATGCCTTCGCCGTGTTCGTTGCGGGTGATCGCCGGAATACCGGCCATCGGGCCGTCCTCGAACGTCGCTACGACTGATGCCGTCGTGGTGCGCAGCCGCTCCGTCCACAGCGTCGCTTTTTGATCACTGCTCAGGGTGACGGCGTCGCCGGGCTTCAACGGCGCGAACTCCTCGGACAGCACCCCGAGCACATCCCGGAACGCGCCCGGATAGCCGCCGAGCCGGATCCGGTCCCGCTCGTCGACGATGCCGCTGAAGTAGGTGACCACCAGACGGCCACCAGCGGCCACGTAGTCGGCGATCCCCTGCGCGTCGGTGTCACTGATCATGTAGAGACCCGGCACCACGACGAGCTTGTAGCGGCTCAGGTCGGCGTCCGGAGGGACCACGTCGGTGGTCACACCGAGCTCCCGGAGCGCCGCGTGCGCCGAGTGCACCTGGTCGAGATAGGTGACCGCCTGCGATGGGCGGGCCTCCCCCTCGGCCGACCACCACGACTCCCAGCTGAACAGCAGGGCGACGTCGGCCTCGACCTCGGTGCCGGCCACCTCGCCGATCCGGTCCAGGGTCTCGGACAGTTTGAGCACCTCACGCCAGGCGACCGTGTCGGTGCCGGCATGCGGCAGGAGCGCCGAGTGGAACTTCTCCGCACCCTGGGCCGAGGCCCGCCACTGAAAGAAGCAGATCGAGTCGGCGCCGCGGGCCACGTGGGTCAGCGAGTTGCGGATCATCTCGCCCGGCGCCTTGGTGAGGTTGTGCGGCTGCCAGTTGACCGCGCCGGCCGACTGCTCCATCAGCATCCAGGGCCGCCCGCCGGCCAGACCGCGGGTCAGGTCGGCGGCGAAGGACAGCTCGGCCACCGGGTCGCCGAGGCGGTGGTCCAGGTAGTGGTCGTTGGCGACGATGTCCATCTCCGGCGCCCACGACCAGTAGTCGAGGTTGCGGATGTGCGCGGTGACCATGAAGTTCGTGGTCACCGGGATCTCCGAGTGCTTGCGCAGCAGCGCCGCCTCGGCCCGGTAGTAGCCGAGCAGCTCGTCGGAGCTGAACCGCTGGAAGTCGACCAGCTGGGCCGGGTTGCGCAGGGACAGCGCGAGCCGCGGAACCTGGATCTCGCTCCAGTCGCCGTAGCGCTGACTCCAGAAGGAGGTGCCCCACGCTTCGTTCAGCGTCTCGATCTTGCGGTAGCGGCCCTGCAGCCAGCTCCGGAACGCCGCGGCGCTGGTCTCGCAGTAGCAGAGCGCGTTGTGGCAGCCCAGCTCGTTGGAGACGTGCCAGAGAGCGACGGCCGGGTGGTTGCCGTACCGCCGGGCTACCCGTCCGACCAGGTCGAGCGCGCGGTCCCGGAAGACCGGCGAACTCGGGCACCAGGCCTGCCGGCCGCCCGGGAAGCGGGTCGTGCCGTCGTCGGCGACCGGCAGCACCTCCGGGTAGAGGGTGGTCAGCCACGGTGGCGGCGACGAGGTGCCGGTACCCAGGTTGATCCGGATGCCGTGCGCGTGCATCAGCTCGATGACCTCGTCGAGGTCGTCGAACCGGTACTCGCCCGGGCTCGGCTCGAGGTTGGACCAGCCGAAGATGTTGACGGCGACCAGGTCGACCCCGGCCCGCCGCATCAGGGCGGCGTCCTCGCGCCAGACGTCCGGCGACCACTGTTCGGGGTTGTAGTCGCAGCCCAGGCTGACGCCCGGAACCGGCATGCGCACGCTTTTCATAGAACTCCTGGTCAAGGAATGTGTGCACGTGCACACATTTCCGTGAGCCTAAACGGCGGTTACGGATGTGTGAACGTGCACACAGTAGGACTGGCCTGCGAAGAGGTCAAGAGCCCGGCGGTTACTGTTGAGCGCATGTCCCGGCCTCAGCCCCAGAAACGCGCCACGGTGCACGACATCGCGGCCGCGGCCGGCGTGTCCCGGGGCACCGTGAGCCGCGTCCTGAACGGCGGGTACGTCTCCGCCGAGGCACGAGCCGCCATCGAGGCGGCGATGAGCGATCTTGGCTACGTACCGAACAACGCGGCACGAGCCCTGAAGATGCGCAGGTCACAGGCGGTCGCGTTCGTCGCCCTCGAGCCGCACTCGCTCTTCCTCGACGACCCGAACATCGGCTCGATCATGCTGGGCGCCAACGCCGCCCTGTCACTCGCCGACCACCAGATGGTCAGCCTCGTCGTCGAGTCGGCCCGCGACACCGAGCGCGTCTCCCGCTACCTGAGCGGCGGTTTCGTCGACGGCGCCATCGTCGTCTCGGCCCGCGCCCACGACCCGATCATCAAGGTGATCCGCGATCTGGCCCTGCCCGCCGCGTTCGTCGGCCACCCACCCGACCTCGACCAGCACATCCCCTTCGTCGGGATAGACAACGTCGGTTCGGCCCGGGCGATCACCGAACACCTGGTCACGAGCGGCCGCCGCCGCATCGGCATGATCGCCGCCGCCCTCGACCGCGACTCCGGCATCGACCGGCTGGCCGGCTTCCGCGCCGCCCTGGGCCCGCTGTTCGACTCCGACCTGGTCGCCGACGTTCCGCACTACGACTACGGCTCCGGCGTCAAGGGCATGCGTGACCTGCTCGAACGCGACCCGTCCATCGACGGCGTCTTCGCCGCGTCGGACGCCATCGCGGCCGGCGCCCTCGAGGCCCTCCGCGAGGCGGGCCGCAGCGTCCCCGGCAACGTCGGCGTGGTCGGTTTCGACGACAGCACGTGGGCGGTCCGCTGCCAGCCGCAGCTCACGACGGTCCACCAGCCGGCCAAGGAGATCGGCTCGTGCGCGGCTCAGCTCGTCCTGCGCCAGCTGCGCGGCGAGCATCCCGATGCGGGGGGCCAGCTTCTGCCCACGCCCCTGATCCTGCGGGATTCGGCCTGACCTTTGGGGTACGCGCTCCGCAGCCGCCCACCATCCCGCCTTGCGTGGTGACCTGCGCCCACCCGCGAGCCGCACGTCACCACACGACGTGCCCCACCCCGCAACGTGGCCACCTGCGCCCACCCGCGAGCCGCAAGTCACCACGCGAACCGCTGCCGGCCGCAACGTGGTGACCTGCGCCCACCCGCGAGCCACAAGTCACCACGCGAACAGCTGCCGGCCGCAACGCGGTGACCCGCGCCCACCCGCAAGCCGCACGTCACCACACGACGTGCCCCACCCCGCAACGTGGCCACCTGCGCCCACCCGCGAGCCACACATCACCACGCGAACCGCTGCCGGCCGCAACGTGGTTACCTGCGCCCACTCATGAGCCGCGAGTCACCACCGGAAGTGTCGACGGCGGCGCGTGGCCGGGTCAGCCCCGGCGGCCGCGAAAGCGCTGCGTGATGCTCGGCGGCGGAGGTGGTGGGACGTGGCGGCGCACAGCCGGCGGCGTCGAGCGGCCGACGGGCCGGTCGTAGTCGGCCGCGGCGATGGCCTCGACGGCCTGGTCCTCGGTGAAGTCCTCGGAGCCCGGGATGGAGTCGACGAAGCCGACCAGAACGCCGTCGCGCATGACCTGGGCCTTGAGCGCGGCACTGCCGTCATCACCCCAGAGCGCCTCGCGGCCGTCGGGCAGCACGATGCGGACGGCGTAGCCGGAGCGGCCCGCGCTCGGCAGTTTCAGATGGGCGAACACGTCACGTGCCCGCAGTCTGTCCACCAGTCGGCGTGCCCGGCTCTCCTGCATGATCCGACGCTAGCTCGCGCGTCTGGACGCACGCTGAAGATCCGCTTGACACGCCTGGAGAGCCCTGGCGCACCCAGCGCACACGAAATATGACCTTGTGCGATAACCCCTGGTCACATCGATGCATGTTACTACTTCGTAACAGGAATTTCACCGGATTCCTTTTCCCGGATGTCCGGCTTACTGTGCGGTAACCGAAGCGCTTCGGTCCCCGGATCCCCACGTGGAGCATCGGAGGCCATCGATGAGAATCGTCAGCGTTCTCGTCACCTCGTCCGTCCTGAGCCTCGCCCTCGCCGCACCCGCCCAGGCGGCGAGCACCATCGACTACGTCGCCCTCGGCGACTCGTACTCCTCCGGCGTCGGCGCACCCGGCCAGTCCGGCACGTGCCTGCGCAGCAACAACAGCTACGGACCCCGATGGGCCGCGGCCAACAGTCCCGCCTCCTTCCAGTTCCTGGCGTGCGGCGGCGCCGTCACCGACGACGTCCGCAACAGCCAGGTGCCGGCCATGCGCGCCGGCGCCGACCTGGTGAGCATCACCATCGGCGGCAACGACGCCGGCTTCGCGCCGACTGTCCTGACCTGCCTCACCTCGAGCGACTCGGCATGCGCCGCCAAGGTCGATCAGGGCAAGACGTACGTGGCGAACACGCTCCCCGGCAAACTGGACGCCACCTACGCCGCCATCCGGGCGAAGGCGCCGGACGCCCGGGTCGTGGTCCTCGGGTACCCGCTGATCTTCGACACCTCGTCGCCGATCTGTGAGATGAGCACGGCCAAACGGCGATCCCTCAACGACGGCGCCCGCGTCCTCGACGAGATGATCAAGCAGCGTGCCGAGGCGGCCGGATTCGTCTTCTCCGACGTGCGCGACGAGTTCACCGGCCACGGGGTCTGCTCGTCCCGGCCGTGGATCAACGGGCTGACCATCATCCCGCCGCAGAACTCCTATCACCCCAACAACAGCGGGTACGCCAGCGGCTATCTGCCGGCGCTGAGCGGCTCCGCGTCCTGAAGCAACCGACCGGCACCGTGGGCGGACCGGTACCGCCGCCCACGGACGCCAGGATTCCTCACCATGGCCCGACTGAACACGCTGCTCTTCCTGATCGTCGTCGCGCTCAGCGTGGTGGCCGTGATCGACTGCTTGCGCACCGAGCGGTCCCGGCTGCAGTCGTTCCCGCGCGGGGCATGGGTCGTGCTCATCCTGCTCTGCCCGGTCTTCGGGGCGTTCGCATGGTTCCGCGCCGGGCGCATCGCACCGGGCCGCCCGGCTTCCCCGCTCGCGGCGGGCCCGATCGGCCCCGAGGACGACCCCGAGTTCGTACGGCAGCTCGCCGAGTCCCTTCGCAGGCGGTGAGGGCTGTGTTCACCAGGTGAAGGCTGAGCCCTTCGTGGTGCTGGTGGTCGTGCGGCCGTCGCGGACGTAGCGGTAGGACATCACCACCGTGTAGCTACGGCCGCGACGCGGGACGGCATCGGACGGACCGCACGCACGGGTGTAGGTCTGCTTCGAGAACGTCAGATCGCAGCGCTTGGGGCCGGCCACCGTGCGACCGGTGGCGGCGTCCTGCAGGGTCACCTCGACGCGGGCGCTGCCACCCGCGGCGGCGGTCAGGTACCCCTGGAAGCGGACGTCACGGCCGATCGAGTGGCACGGCTTCGGTCCCAGCGCGGTACGACTGGGCAGGTCGAAGACGAGCCGCTGGGAACACTGCCACGGGCCGCGGGGCTTCGCCTCCGGCAGGGGCGACCGGGCGGGGGTCCGGTGAGAGGCGGCTCGCGTCGTCCGTACGCCCGCGGGTTTGGGCTTTGGCGCGGGGAGCGCGACATTCCGGACCGGCTTGCGTTGCCGGAGCTGCTGGTTCGACGGCTGGCGCGAAGCGCCGCCCGGAGCCGAGGCCGCCGTGGTGAGCCGCGGGACGCTCGGAGCCACCACGATCGTCGAGAAGTCGCCGGGGTCGCTGCCCGCGCGGCCCAGATGCCAGGCGGTGGTGGCGATGCCGGAGGCGATCATGGCGCCCACGGTGAGCGCGGCGATACCGCCGAGCCGGGACCAGCGACCGGCCGGGGCGTCGTTGCGGGGACGTCGGCGGCGGGGCGGCGGGATCGAGGGGACACGCTCGGGTTTCGGCGGCGCCGAGGAGCGCAGCGGTTCGGAGTCGGCGTCCGGCGGCGAAGAGGCCGGGGGTGGCAGCGCCGGCATCGAGGCGAGGTTGGTGGCCAGCGCGGTGAGATCGGTGACCAGGTCGGCGGCGGTGGGACGCTGCGGCGGCTTGGTGGACAGGCACTGCTTGACGACACGCCAGAGCTGGTCGGGGACGCCGCCGGGGCGGTCCGGGTCACCTTCCGCGTGCAGGCGCATGAGTTCGGGGATGCTGTCCGAGCGGTACGGCGGACGCCCGCACACCAGCTCGTAGAGCAGAACCCCGAGCGCGTAGACGTCGGTGGCCGCGCTCGGTGTGGTCCCGTGGAAGGCCTCCGGCGCCATGTAGTGCGGGGTGCCGACGACCGCGTTCGGCGTGGTCATGCTCGGCAACGTGAGGATGCGGGCGATGCCGAAGTCGGTGAGCCGGGTCTGACCGTCGGAGTCGAGCAGGACGTTGTCGGGTTTCAGGTCGCGGTGGATGATGCCGAGCTCGTGCGCCTCGGCCAGAGCGGCGGCTATCTGCGCGGCGAGGCGGGCTGCCTCGCCGGGTGCGACCGTACGGCTGCGGTGCAGATGATCGCGCAGGTTGCCGCCGTCGACGAGGTCCATGACCAGGCCGAGGGTCTCGCCGACGCTGAAGAGATCACGGACCCGGACCACGTTGGGGTGCCGCAGCATCAGCAGGATGGTCCGCTCCTGGACGAACCGGGTCACCAGCCGAGGCTGCCGCAGCAGGCTGTCGTGCAGGAGCTTGACCGCGACGGGCTCACCACTGGCGGCGTCCTCGCCGCGCCACACGGTCCCGGTCGCGCCCTGGCCGATCGGGCGGATCAGGCGGTAGGAGTTCCCGACGCAGCGCCCGGCAAAGCCCGTGGGATCCTGAGTCACTCCGGGGTCCTTCCGCCGACGGCAATGCCCCGGAATACTGCTTTTTATCCAGTTATTCGGCAAGTCGGCGGGCCCAGATTCGCACCCTTTGAGTGGAGTCTGTGGCCCGCCGTCACTTCACCGCCGCAGCGGTCGTTCAGCCCTGTGAAACCGGTGGCTGCGGACCGCAGAGGGACCGGATCGCGCCCAGCAGGGTCGACCGGGTGAACGGTTTCTCCAGCAGCATGCTGTTGTCGTCCAGGTGCAGCTGCGGGCCCAGGGAGGCCGCCGTGTAGCCGGACATGTACAGCACCGGCAGGTCCGGCTGATGGGTACGCAACGCCCCGGCCAGCTCCGGCCCGGTCATCGTCGGCATCACCACGTCGGTGATCAGCAGGTCCGGCCGGGCACCCGAGGCGACCTGGGTGACCGCCATCAGCGCGTCGGTGGCCACCGCGATCTCGTACCCTGCCGGTTCGATCAGCCGCCGCACCAGCTGCGCCACGTCGGGCTGGTCCTCGACGATCAGCACCCGGCCGATCACCGCGGTCTTCTGCTGCCGCTCCCCCGACGTGCCGGCCTTCTGCTCCGCGGCCGGCAGGTAGATGTGCACGGTCGTGCCCATCCGCGGCTGCGACTCCAGCTCGATGTGGCCGCCCAGGTTGTGCACGATGCCGGCGGTGGTGGCCAGGCCCAGACCGGCCGCGGTCGGACGGGTGGTGAAGAACGGCTCCAGCGCGCGGCGGCGTACCTCGTCCTCCATCCCGACGCCGGTGTCGGTGACCACCAGGTGCACCAGCTTGCCGGTCGGCGCGCCCTCGGCCAGTTGCCCCGGCTCGATCGTCTCGTTCGTGGCGGTGACCCGGACCATGCCGCCGTGCAGCATCGCGTCCCGGGCGTTCGCCGCCAGGTTGACCAGCGCCTGCTCCAGCGGACCGCGCTCGGCCTTCACCGGCCACACGTCCGGGCCGAACGCCAGGTCCAGGCCGATGCGCTCGCCCAGCGTCCTGCTGAACAGCGCCTGCACGTCGGTGAGCAGGTCCGGGATCGGGATCACCTCGGGCCGGTGGCCCTCGCTGCGCCCGAACGCCAGCAGCTGGTGGGTCAGTGTGCGCCCGGTGCCGACCGCGTCCAGGATGTCCTTGGCCAGCTGGGCGTGCGGCGAGCCCTCCTCGCTGCTGCCCATGATCATGTCGGCCGAGCCGGCAACCACGGTCATCAGGTTGTTGAAGTCGTGCGACAGTCCGCCGATCAGGTGGCCCAGGCTGTCCAGCCGGCGCAGGTGGTCGAGCTGCCGCTTCAGACCACGCGCGTCGATGTGGTCGGTGGTGTCGGTGATCATGCACAGAACGCCGGTGAACTCGTGGTTCTCGTCCTGGACCGGCATCATGCTCACCCGTACGCTGCGCCGCGAACCGTCCGCCCGCATGAGCCGGGTCGCGCCGACCGTGGACTTGCCGCCACGGCAGTCGTTGATCCGCCGGTCCAGGTCCTTCTGTCCCACGTTGTCGAGGAAGCCGCGCAGCGACACCCCGATCAGCTCGGCCCGCGGCATGCCCAGGACCACGCCGATCGGTTCGTTCGCGTAGGTGGCCACGCCGTTCGGGTCGAGCTGAAGGACGCCTTCCGGGATCGTCTCCAGCACCCGCCGGTAACGCTCCTCGGAGGCTCGCAGCCGTTCCTGCGCCCGCGCCGACGAGACGGCCAGGGAGAGTTCACCGGCGATGTCCCGGGCCAGTTCCACCTCCGGGGTGGAGTAGAAGGCGTCCGGGGTGTGCCGGGTCAGAATCAGATAGCCGGCGTACGTGTTGTCGACGATCACCGGGCTCATCACGGCAGCCGTGATCCCCAGCTCGGGGGCGGCGAGGCCGGCAGCCGCATCGCCGGCCAGCACGATCGGACGCCGGCTCGCCGCCAGGGTGGTCGAGTATTCGTCGTCCGGGGCGTGACCGAACCGGGACAGGTCCCGGGACAGTGGCGCCGAACGTTCGTTGTCGAGGTGGTGGTACGAGATCTCCTCGTACCGGCCGTCGTCGCGAAGCAGTTGCACGCCCGCGCCGTCACCGATCATGTCGGCGGCGGCGCGGGCGGCCGTGTTGCGAACCTCGGCCGGATCCGCCGCCGCTCGACTGAGTGCGAGGGCGAGGTCGGCCAGCGCGTACCGGAGGGGGTAAGCCATGACACCCATGCGGCAATGATTCGCGTTTGGTGAGGCCCGTGAGGCCGATTTGCCAGAATTAGGTCTGTTTCGAAGTGGGGTCGGAGCGAGGCGAGGTCAGCCCGTCTCCCACTTCGATGCAGACCTAACTGAACAGGGCGCTCACTGACTCCCCGTTGTGTATCCGCCGCATCGCCTCCGCCAGCGCCGGGGCCACCGAGATGACGGTCAGCTTGTCGGTGGCCTTCTGCTCCGGGATCGGCACCGTGTTGGTGCAGACGATCTCCTCGATCTCCTTCTCCGCGGAAAGCCGCCGCACCGCGTCGTTGGTGAACAGGCCGTGCGTGCAGGCCACCCGGACGCTGCGGACGTTGCGCTCGCGCAGCCGGGCCAGCAGCTCGAAGACCGTGCTGCCCTTGGCGATCTCGTCGTCCAGCACGATCACGTCCCGGTCGGCGACCTCACCGATCACCGAGCTGATCACCACCTTGTCATCGGCGAACCGCTGCTTGGCGCCGGCCGCCACCTCGATGCCGAGCATCCGGGCGAACGCGGCGGCCTCCTTGGCGTTACCCAGGTCGGGTGACACCACCACGGTGTTGCTCAGGTCGTACCCCCGGAAGTGGCGGGCCAGCTCCCGCAGTGCGTGCAGGTGGTCCACCGGGATGCTGAAGAAGCCGTGCACCTGCGGCGAGTGCAGGGTCATCGCCAGCACCCGGTCGGCGCCGGCCGTGCTCAGCAGATCGGCGACCAGACGTCCCCCTATCGAGATCCGCGGAGCGTCCTTCTTGTCGCTGCGGGCGTAGGCGTAGTGCGGCAGCACCACGGTGATCCGGGCGGCCGAGGCGCCCCGGGCCGCGTCGAGCATGAACAGCAGTTCGGCGAGATGTTCCTGGGTCGGCGGAACCAGCGGCTGGATCAGGAAGACGTCCCGTTCCCGGCAGTTTCCCTGCAGCTGCACCTCGATGCAGTCGTTGGCGAATCGGGAGATCCGGGTGGGCAGCAGTGGCACACCGAGGTGCTCGCAGATCTCCTTCGCAAGATCAGGATGGGCAGATCCGGTGAAAACGGCGATGTCGCGCACGGCCCGAGGATAAGAGCCACCCGACGGGGTCGAAACACCGGTCCGGCTCGGCTAGCTTGACCGTTGTGAATGGTCTCGCCGTTGCCTGCCGCCGCGTGGTCCATATCTACCGCGCCGAGGCCGGGGACGTGGTCGCCCTGGCCGGTGTCGACCTGTCGATCGCGCCCGGCGAGACCCTCGCGCTGGTCGGCCCGTCCGGCTCCGGCAAGTCCACCCTCATCGCGCTGCTCGCCGGCCTGATGCGGCCGTCCGCCGGACGGATCAACATCGGCACGTACGACATGGGCAAGCTCTCCGACGGTGAAATCTCCCGGCTGCGTGGCACCGAGATCGGCGTGGTCCTGCAGGGCGCCTCCCGCAACCTGCTGCCGTACGCCACGCTGCACCGCAACATCTGGCTCGCCCAGCGCCGGGCCGCACACACCCGCGGCATCGAGCTCGACGACCCGGACCGCATCCTCGACCTGGTCGGGCTGCCCGGGCAGGGACGCCGCAAGCTGGACGACCTCACCCCCGGCGGCCGGCAGCGCGCCGCCCTGGCCGTCGGCATCGCCACCGGCCCCGGCCTGCTCCTCGTCGACGAGCCGACCAGCCGCCTCGACACGGCCGGCCGGGACGAGGTCCTCGACGCCCTGGAGACGGTCAACACCGAGCGCCAGACCACGATCGTGGTGGTCACCCACGACAACGAGGTCGGCGCCCGCCTCGGCCGTGCCGTCACCATCCGCGACGGCCGCGTCGGCGCCGAGGGACGCGACGGCCAGGACTTCGCGGTGGTCGCGGGCGACGGCACGGTTCAGCTGCCGCCGGAGGTGCTGGGCTCCTATCCGCCGGGCACGCTGTTCACCGTGCAGCATGTCGAGGGGGAGGTCACGCTGCTTCCCTCCGGACACGAGAACCCCATCTGAGGGCTCAGGGACGGGCCCAGGTGGCGGCTCCGTCCGCCAGGTGCAGTTCGCGGTCGCAGGCCGCGGCGGCCTCCGGGTCGTGGGTGGCGAAGACGACCGCCGCACCCCGGGCCGCCTCGGCCCGGAGCAGGTCGAGCACGCGCTGCCGGTTGGCCGCGTCCAGTTCGCTGGTCACCTCGTCGGCGAGGACGACGTCGCCGTGCAGGGCGAGACCGCGGGCCAGGGCGGTGCGCTGCTGCTGGCCGCCGGAGAGCTCGTCGATCAACTGGTTCGCCTGGCCGGACAGCCCCAGCGCCTCCAGCGACTCAGCCGTCCGGCGGCGGGCGTCCGCGGGGGTGCCACCGGTCGCGAGGACGGCCACCGAGATGTTCTCGGCCGCGGTCAGGATCGCCGCGAGGCCGTTCTCCTGCGGGATCAGCACCACCTTGAGTGACACGGCGTGGTCCCGCCCGGTCAGCGGCGTCCCGTCGACCGCCACCGAACCGGCGCGCGGCTGCAGCACGCCGGCCATGGCGTTGAGCAGCGTCGTTTTGCCGGCGCCCGAGGTTCCGGTGACGGCGAGCACCTCGCCGGGGCGCGCTGTCACGGTGACCCCGCTGAGCACCGGGTCGCCGTCGCCGTACCGGAGCTCGGCGTCCTCGACCGTCAGCGTCCCCTTCATCGTCTCCCCCTCGGCTTCTGTGCTGTTCACCGGCGGCGCGGCGCCGCTCATCGTGACTCGATCCGGCGGCGCAGGTTGCGGCCGCTCAGTATCGCGACCAGGAACTGGACCGCGAGCACCGCACCGGCCGCGGCCAGCAGGGCGGACGGTCGCGGCCAGCCCGGCAGCGGCAGGTCGGGCGGATCCACGCCGGCCAGCGGCAGCCCCCACCCGGTCAGCCGCCACGCCGCGACCGCGACCAGCAGCCCCACAGCCGTCGCGATCACGACCAGCACCGGGTACGTCCAGAGGGTCGCCAGCCCGGCCGGCCGTGGCCGGAGCCCCTGCACGCGCAGGGCGGCCAGGTCCTCGGTGCGGCGGGTCCGGTCGACCGCGACGGTCAGGCCCAGCGCACCGGCGCCGAGCAGGCCGGCCAGGATCGCGGCGATCACGTGGAACCAGAGAGCGACTGCCGGGCCCTGCCGGTCGAGGCCTGCCTTCACCTGGCCGGCAGCGGTCTCGGAGACGACGGTCAGCCCCTGCTCGGAGAGCCGGTCGACGATGTCGGCGGGAGCCTCGGCGCTCAACCACACCTGGGGTTCGGGGGCCAGTTTCGGTTCGATGGATACCGCGTCGGCGTACTCCAGGTCGACCAGTACCGCGTTCCTGCCGAGCCCGGGCACGACCGGCAGGCCGGCGACCGGGGTGACCGGGATGGCGGCGGGACCGGAGTCGGCGATCGTGCCGGAGGCGGGAGGCGCTCCGGCGTACCCGATGGGTAGTGGCAGTGGGGTGCCGGCGGGCTGGACCCAGGCGGTGTCGGCGACCGCGCCGGAGACGGCGACCTCGGCCCGGAGACCGTCGCCGGTGGCCGAGAGGCTGGCGTGCGGGTTGCCACGCCATCGGCGCGGGTCGGTGAGCGGGGCCGGCGTGGCGGTGTTGAGGGCGCGGATCATCACCTCGCCGGTGACATCGGTGCTGGTGCCGACACCGGCGATCTTGATGCCCTGGAGACGGCAGCCGCCGTCGCAGACCGGCGTGCTCGCGCGGTACGTATGGGTGCCCGGCCGCAGATCGCCGAGATCCACCACCTCCCCGGCGGGGCCGGTCGGCGCCGCCACCGAGACGGCCAGCCGCAGCAGTCCCTTGCTGGTGGTCGCGACTTCCAGGACGATCTCCGGTCCGGTGAAGGTGAGCGGCTCGGGAGGGACCGGGTGCAGCAGCTCCCGCAGTCCGTCCCGGCCGCCGGTGCCCTCCGGCCAGGCGGCGACCGCGGGCAGTGCCCGGCTGTCGACAGCGATGCCGGGGGGCGCGCCGGCACCCGCCGGAATGCGTACGGCGGCCATCGCGAAGTCACCGTCCGGGTCGACGGCGCGGACCGCGGCGAGCAGCTGCTGGCGGCTGACGGCCTGGACGGTGAGGACCTGGTCGGCGCCGGTGCCGACCCGGGCCTCGACGTCGCGCCCGCGGGCCGCGGTGTCGACCGTGCAGGCCGCGTAGCCGGCGACCGCGACCGACGCCACCAACAGGGCGAACAGCCGGCCGCCGCCGGGGCGGCGGGACAGCTGGAGACCGGCCAGGGCGATGCCGAGGCGGCCACGGCCCAGGGCGCGGACCGCGTACCGGTTGACCAGCGGCAGCAGCAGCCGGGCCGACAGCAGGGCCAGGGCCAGCACGATCAGTGCCGGAGCGAACAGGCCGACGCCGGTGAGCGCCTGGTCGGACAGGTAGTACTGGACGCCGGCGGCCACGGCCAGCGCCGCCAGGACGGCCTCGGTCACGGTCAGCCACCGCCGGTCCGCGGCCGGGGTGCGCCGGAGCAGCTTCGCGACCGGGCTGACCAGTTGCCGTCGCTGGGCCGCAACCGCCGCGAGCAGGGCCGCCGCCGCGGCGAGGGGCGCGTACCGCAGCGAGGAGAGGGCGGGTGCCGACCCGACACCGGGGTAGAGCAGCGCCGCCGCGGCGTTGACCAGCAGCTGCCCGGCCAGGCACCCCGCGACGGCTCCGGCCAGCACCGCGACGAGGCTCTCCCCGGTCGCCAGCCACCATCGCGTCCACCAGCGGGATCCGCGCAGTGCCACCACGGCCAGCTCGCTCTGCCGGCCCTCGGCGCCGTAGCCGACGACCAGGTAGATGGTGAAGCAGGCGAGCAGCACGAGCGGCACCGACAGCACCGGCACCAGCAGCCGGGCACCGGACTGTCCCTCGTCGATCCGGTCGAGCAGGCGCGGGATGCCGCTGTCGAACTGGAGCGACTCCTCGAGTTCTTCGGAGGTGGCTCTGAGCCGGTCCATGTCGGCCCGCAGGACGTCGAGCCGGTCGGCGTCGAGGGTGCCGGGCTGGGCGATGCCGTCGATCGCCATCGCGGTGATGGTCCGGTTCATCGCGTCGAGCGTGCCGGCGTTGGTGAAGACCGGCTCGCCCGGACCGACCTCGAAGCCGGGCACCGAGACGAAGTACCCGTGCAGTCCCCAGTACGCCTCGCCCGTGTCGATCGCCCGGTAGGTCCCGGCGACGGTCAGTCTCTTGGGTGCGCCGTCCGGTTCGTAGGTCGGTGGCCGCGCCAGCCCGTTCATCCGCGCCGCGGTCAGCGTGATGGTGTCGCCGGCCCGCAGTTCGAGCCGCTCGGCGGTGCGTTCGCCGAGCAGCACATCGCCCTCGCCGGCCAGGCAGCGACCGGTGAGGATGCGCACGTGGGCGCAGATCTCCTGGCGGAAGACGAGCCGGGTCGGGAAGAAGTCGACCTTCTCGAGGCCGACCGTCGGCACCTCGGCGGAGTGATAGAACGTGAAGCCGTTGAGGCCGAGCAGCAACACCCGTCCGACGTCCGGGAACTTGATCCCGGCGGACGGGTCCTCCTGGACGTCGGTGGTGCGACGGGCCGCCAGGCTCAGCTCGCTCGGTGTCGCGGTGGCTATCTGTCCCTCGGCGACCGCGCGTTCGGCCGCGATGAGATAGGCCGGTGCGGCGACCGCCGAGGCGACCGCGAGCATGGCCAGCAGCGCCAGCGTCACGGCCTGGCCGCGCCGGTTCCAGACCATCGCCAGGACCAGGGAGATCATCGGCCGGCCTCCCGGTCGCGCGGATTTCTCGCCGACGGTTGCTGGGCGGTCCGGTCGCGCAGGCTTCTCATCAGGGGTTGCTGGGCGGTCCGGTCGCGCAGGCTTCTCATCAGGGGTTGCAGGGCGATCCGGCCGGTCAGACCGAGCACCGCCAGGGCCGTGGCGACGGCCAGGGCGGTAGCCACCGGATTCAGCGGGCCGGGTGGCGGCAGGACCGCCCAGCCGTCGGTGAACGGCGGGACGGTCCGGCCGGTCACCTCCACGGCGAGCAGCGCGGCCAGCACACCGCCGGACAGGCCCGCCAGGATCAGCGTGGCGGTGCCGGCCCGGCCGGTGCCGATCGCGGCTCGGCGGGACAGGCCCTGCAGGCGCAGGGCGGCGGACTGCTCGGCGAGCGATCGCCGGTCCACGGTGGCCGCGACCGCGACCGCGGCGGCCGCGAGCAGCAGCGCGGCGACTCCGGCCAGCAGCTCGAACCGGACCAGGACGGCCGGGCCCTGGGTGCCGAGGCGGGTGGCCTGAGCGTCCAGGTCGGCGTCGGCGCTCACCGACAGTCCGGCAGCGGTCAGGTCGGCGACGATGCCGGGACGGGCGTCCGGGCTCAGCCACACCTGGAACTGCCCGCCGGGGTCGGAGTCGGCGGCCAGCCGCCGGGTGGTGTCGAGATCGACGATCACGCCGGCGCCGCCGATACCGGGCAGCGCCGTCACCGTGCCCGCCACCTGCACCGGCACGGGTTCCCCGTACGCCGGAAGAAGTGCCTCGTCGCCGCGCCACCGGTCCGGGACCGGCCCGGCGAGCAGGGCCGGCAGCGGCAGCAGGCGGTCGGAGGCCCACGCCTCGATGCCCAGCCGGTCCTCCTTGGTGGCGTTGTCGTCGATGCTCAGCCGGAGGCCGCCGTCGGCCGCGACCAGGTCGAGCGCGGCGCCGACGGTGCCGACCCGCCAGCGGGTGATGTCGCCGAGCGTGACGGCGTCCAGGATGGTGCGCGCAGGGCCGCTCTGCGCGAGGCCGGTCACGACGACGGCGGCCCCGGCCTCCGCCGGTTTCGGCCGTCCGGCGCCCGTCTGCGGCGCGGTCAGCTCCCAGCGCGCGAGCCGGCAGCCGGGGGCGGTGGCGCAGCCGGTCACCGGCGCGGAGAGGGTCTGCTCCCCGGGCCGGAGGGAGCCGAAGCCGACGGTCACCGGCGCTCCGGTCGCCTCGTGTTGCAGGTGCAGAGTGAGCGCCGAGGCGGGGGCCCCGTCGCGCCGGGCGGTCACGGTCAGCCGGTCGCCGGTGACCAGCGGCAGCGGTGTGAGCGAGGCGGCGGCCACGGCGTCGGGCAGGGTGGCGGCCGGGCCGTACTCGGGCCGCCAGACGGCGACGGTCCGGAGTCGCGCGGTGTCGACCTCGAGGACCTGCACGGTGTCGGTCCTGTTGCGTACGACGGCCATCGCCTCCCGGCCGTCCGGGTCGACGCCGCGGACCGCGCTCAGCAGGACGGTCCGGTTGGGTGCCGACACCGTCAGCACCCGGCTCGCGCCCAGGTCGGTGCCGCTGCGGACGGTCCGCGCCTCGCTCTCCGCGGCCCAGCCGCCGGCCGCCGAGACGAACAGCGCCACGGCCACGACGACCAGCACGAACAGCCGGTCGGTGCCGGGTGAGCGGGAGATCCGCAGGGCGGTCAGCCCGGCCCGTAGCCGCCCGGACCGCAGCGCCGCAGCGCCGCCGCGGTCGGCGGCGGCACTCAGCATGCGAGCGGCGATCAGGCCGACCGCGAGCGCGACCAGGGCGAGCGCGGCACGGGCCAGACCGTCGGCCGGTCCGTCGGCCCGGACCTGGTAGAGCGCCGCGGCGGCGAGGGCGAGCAGGACCACGTCGACGAGGGCGGGCCGCAGGCCACCGCGCCCGGGCGCGGCGCGCTGGAGCAGGGCGGCGACCGGACGGCCGAGCACGGTCGCCTCGACGGCGGCCAGCACCGCGAGGCCAACGAGCAGGACGGCGCCGATCGCGGCGGCGCTGTAGGTGAGGGCGGCCTGCCGGTCCACCGCGACCGGGACCGGCCCGGCCAGGGCCCACGCGAGCAGGTATCCGAGCGGTGCGCCGATCAGGGCGCCGCCGAGCAGCGGGACAAGGTGCTGGCCCAGGGCCAGGCGCAGCCGTCCGGAGCGGCTCACCCCGCGCAGTTTGAGCAGGGCCGCGTCGGCGCGCCGGTCACGCAACGTGTACCAACCGGCGAGTCCGAGGGCGAACCAGGTGAGGATCAGCAGCTGTGCGCCGGACGCGGAGATCCCGTCCAGGATGGTGCCGCGGTCCCGGACGATCGCGTCGTGCAGCGGGGCCGCCTGGCTGATCAGCCGCAGCTGGGACTGGCCGAGCGCGCGGTCCGACGTGAGGATGGCGGCGGCCAGGTCGAAGCCGCCGTCACCGCGTAGCAGCGAGTTCGGCAGGACCGCGTCGAACCCCAGGGTCGGGCTGTCCAGGTGGGCGTGGGTGAAGGTGTCCACCACGGTGAACATCGGGTCCAGGCCGGACTCCGACCGGTACAGCCGGTTCGCCCAATACGTCCCGGTGGGCTCGGCGAGCGCGTAGAGCCCGACCACCTCGAGGTCCAGCGGCACGCCGGACGTCGTGGTGATGACCGGGACGCGCTCACCGGCCTGGACGCCGAGCAGCCGGGCCGCGTCATGGCTGAGGGCGACCTCGCCACGGTTCGCCGGGCAGGCCCCGTCCAGCCGGACGTGTTCGCAGAACGCCTCCCGATAATCCAGGTCGACCGGGGCGCTGTTGCCGGCCGCCGACACGTTGATCGAGGCGGACAGACCGACGACCCCGGCCGGGACGCCGCGCGGCAGCCCGGCCCGGACCTGCTCGGTGAACTCTGCCAGAGCGCTCTCCGGCTCGCCGCCGGTGTCGACCCGGGTGCTCACCGCGATGATCCGCTGACTCGCCGGCGCCGCATCCAGATAGGCGTCGGCGGCCTTGCCGACAGCGGCGAATCCATACCACGGCCCGGCCGCGGCGACGGCCGCCGCGAGCGCGGTCAGCACGAGAATCGTCAGCACCTGCGCGGCACGGGTCCGCACAGCGCCGAAGACGAGCGCGAACATCCACCCTCCCCCGGTTTGGGGCGACGTTACGCGATCAGAGGGTCACGCGTGGACCCCTGTGGACAACGGGTTCACAGCCACCCACGGCGCTTGAGGTAGAGGTAGAGACCGGAGGCCGAGAACACGATCAGAACCGTGCTGACGACGTAGCCCCACCACTGGTCGTAACCCGGATAGGGCACGTTCTGCCCGAAGTATCCGGTCAGCGCGGTGGGGATCGCGATGATCGCGGCCCAGGCGGCCAGCTTCCGGGTGACCACGTTGAGTTCGTTGCTCTGCTCGGCCAGGTCGTCGTCGAGCAGTTCGGTGATCCGGATCCGGGAGTGCTCGATCAGGTCCAGAGCATGTCTCGCGTGGTCCTCGACGTCCCGGTAGTAAGGCTCGAGATGGGCGTCACCGGAGAACGATCGGGTCACCTCGGGCATCGGCGCCACGGCCCGGCGCAGCGCGGCCAGGTGCCGGCGCAGGGTGAAACCGTGGCGCCGTACGTCGCGTGGTGCCGGCCCGTCGCCGAGCATCCGGTCCTCGACGGAGTCCATCGCCTCGTCGATCCGCTGGGCGATGCGGTACTGGGTGTCGACCACCAGGTCGAGGAGCGCGTACACCAGGAAGTCGACACCGCCGGGCGGCCGGCCGGCGTCGGACCATCGATCCAGTACGGGCCGCATGTCGAACGGTGTGCGGTGCACGGTGATCAGCGCCTGCGGGGTGATGAACGCGCTGATCTCGGTCTTGCGCGGCCCGTCGTCGAACTCGACGGCGTAGACGTTGAGGAACAGGTGTTTCTCGTAACGGTCCAGTTTGGGCCGCTCGTGCTCCTGGAGGGCGTCCTCGACCGCCAGCGGGTGCAGGCCGAACCGGTCGGCGAGAGTCCGCAACTCGTCTTCGGAGGGATCGTCGAGGTCGTACCAGAGCACCGTGCCCGGCTCGTCGACGTAAAGGCGGGTGGTCACGGCCTAGGATAAGCCGTGACCTGGATCGATCAGTTGCTGACAGCCTTCTACGACGCCAGATGGCAGGTGACGGACAGCCAGGCCATCTACTGGCGGGAGATCGTCGGCAACGCGTTCGGGCTGGGCTCGGCGCTGTTCGGGCTGCGTCGCAACGCGTGGGCGTGGCCGGTCGGCATCGTCGGCAACGTCCTTCTCTTCACGGTCTTCCTGGGTCAGGCTCTCGGCAACGACCAGGGCACCCCGCTGTACGGCCAGGCCGCTCGGCAGGTGTTCTTCCTGGTCACCAGCATCTACGGCTGGTGGGCCTGGCAGCGCAACCGGCGGCGGGACCACGGCACCGCCGTGGTCCCGCACTGGGCGAGCCCACGGCAGCGCATGATCTTCATCCCGCTCGCACTGGCCGCGGTGGGCGTCTGCTTCGTGGTGTTCCGCGAGATCGGCGCGGGGTTCCCGGTGCCGTGGTGGTATTACCTGGCCGACTCGTGGATCTTCGTGGGCTCGATGCTGGCCACCTATGCGATGGCCCGCGGCTGGGTCGAGTTCTGGCTGTGCTGGATCGCCGTGGATCTGGTGGGCGTGCCGGAGCTGCTCCACTTCGGCTACTACCCGTCGGCGATCCTCTACGCCGTCTACGCCGTCTTCGTCATCTGGGGATTCGTGGTCTGGCTGCGGATCTCCCGGTCGTCCGAGGCGTCGCTGGTCCGGGCCTGAGGGCGGCGCAGCATCCACAGACTCACCGGGACACCGGCTCCCACCAGGACCGCGGCGACCACCAGCGAGTCCTGGTAGCCGCTCAGGAAGCCGGCCGTCTCCGACCGGTTGGTCAGGATCGCGCCGAGCACGGTCACGCCGAGCAGCCCGAAGACCTCGCGGGACACGTTGAGCATGCCGGAGGCGATGCCGGCCCGCTGCGGCGGGAGCGCGTCGACCACCACGGTGTTCAGCGGGATGAGCAGGCCGCCGCCGACGCCGTAGAGCGCGAACCAGGGCAGCAGGTCGACATAGGTGGTGTCGGCGCCGTACTGCGCGATGCCACCGATGGCGGCGGCCATGACGGCCAGGCCGAAAGCGGTCACCCGGGCGACTCCGAAGCGGATCTCGAACCGGGGCGCCAGAACCGCGCCGACCGCCGTGATGATCGCCATCGGGATGAACGCGGCACCGGCCTCGGTGGGGGTGAAGCCGAGCACGTTCTGCAGGTAGATGGCCATGTAGAAGTAGATGCCGAAGACCCCGAAGGCCCACAGGCCCATCGCGAGCAGGCCGCCGGTGAACATCCGGGACCGGAAGAAGCGCAGGTCGACCATGGCGTCGGCGTTGCGGTTCTGCAGGATCACGAAGGCCACGCCCGCCACGGCGGCGATGCCGAAGGACGCCAGGATGAGCGGCGAGGTCCAGCCCTCCGCATCCCCTTCGATCAGGGCGTACGTCAGCGCGAACAGCGAGAGCGACGACGCCACGAGCCCGGCCGGGTCGAGGCGGCGCAGACTCCACTCCGCGGCGACCCGGCGGGCCGGCACACTGACCAGGGTCAGCGCCAGGGTGGCGATGCCGATCGGCAGGTTGATCAGGAAGATCCAGCCCCACGAGACGTGCTCGCTGAGCACACCGCCGGTGAACGGGCCGACCGCGAGGGCGAGCGCGCCGACCCCGCCCCAGACGCCGATGGCGGTGGCGCGTTCCCTCGGGTCTGGGAACAGCTGCTGCAGCAGGGCCAGTGACGCCGGGGCCAGCAGCGCCGCACCGATGCCCTGGACCGCCCGCGCCCCGATCAGCAGTTCCTGACTGTCGGCCAAACCGGCCGCGACCGAGGCGGCGGTGAACACGACGAGCCCGGACAGGAACGCGAGGCGGGTGCCGACGACGTCCGAGATGCGGCCGCCGGCCAGCAGCAGACCGGCGAAGACCAGGATGTACGCGCTGGTGATCCACTCGAGTCCGGCGATGCTCAGACCCAGATCCCGCTGAATGCTCGGCAGAGCGACGTTGACGACGTTGTTGTCGAGGTAGGTCATGAAGGTGCCGAGCGCTACCGCGACCAGCGCCCACCACCGTCGGTTCTTCTCCATCAGCTCTCCCCCTGTACGGCGTACTTGTACGTTGTACATGTACCTCGTACATGAGACCCGTACGTTGTACAGTTGTCAAGTGACGCAAGAACGACTCACCAAGGCGACCGTGGCCGAGTGCGCGCTGCGGCTGGCCGACGCCGAAGGCCTCGATGCGGTGACGATCCGTCGCGTCGCCAAGGAGAACGGCGTCACGCCGATGGCGCTCTACTGGCACTTCAAGAACAAGGACGAGCTGCTGCTCGGCATGATCGACTACGCCCTCTCCGGGGTCCGCGCGGATCCGGAGGCCGGCGATCCCTGGCAGAAACGGCTACGGAAAGTCATCGAGACCGTGGTCGGCGTGATGCGGGCGCACCCCTCGCTGACCGGCCTGTTCCACGCCGTCGACAAGATGCAGACCGAGAGTTTCACGCGCGCGACGAACGACACGCTGGCCCTTCTGACCGACGCCGGGTTCACCGTCGAGGAGGGCTACTGGGTCGCGACGTACCTGCTGAACGGATGCATCGGTGTGGTGAGCGGCCAGCCGGGATGCCCGCCGGGCGTGGCGGCCGAGCAGGAGCCGGAGTGGCGGCGGCAGAAGCGGGTGAACCTGGAGGCCCTGCCTGCCGACCGGTTCCCGATGATGATCGAGCTCGCGGCGACCTATCGCGACGAGCCCGACATGGACCGCTACTACGCCTTCTCCGTTGATCTGCTGGTCTCCGGCGTGGAGTCGATGGCCGCCGCCAAGCGATAGATCCACCCCCTCCGGGACGTGCCGCCACTGCGCGCCACGTCCCTTCGTCGTGCTCCGACCCGTACAAATCGAAAGATCTCAGTGCATCTTTTTGCAAGCGGACAGCAGGCACTTCCAGAAATTGAAAGAAGTTGCTAGCTTCCACCTCATGTGAACGCCGGATTACCGGCTCACTACACCCGCATCTCCCCCGCAACACCGCCCGTCCCCGAGGTGGTTGGAGGCCCCATGTCCCGAACACTCCGCAGGGTGCTGGCCGCACTCTGCGCCATACCGCTGCTTCTCATGTCCGATCTGCCGGCCGCGCACGCGGCGACCACGGTGACCGTCTACTACCAGGCACCCACCTCCTGGTCGGCCGTGAACATCCACTACGCGCCGACCGGCGGCTCCTGGACGACCGCCCCCGGCGTCGCGATGAGCGCCTACACCGGCTGCGCCGGCTGGTACTCCAAGGAGCTCGACCTCGGCAGCGCCCCCGGCATGCAGGTCGTCTTCAACAACGGCTCCGGGACCTGGGACAACAACTCAGGGGCCAACTACGGCGTCGGTACGGGCACCGTCACGATCTCCGGTGGCGCGGTCAGCTCGTCCGTCCCGTGCAGCACGGCGAGCAACTCGGCCACCGTCTACTACAAGACGCCCTGGACGACGACGTACCTGCACTACGCGCCGACCGGCGGCTCCTGGACCACGACGCCCGGCGTCGTCATGAACGAGGAGGCGTGCACCGGCTGGGTCCGCAAGACCGTCAGCCTCGGCACCGCCACCACCTGGGCCGCCACGTTCAACAACGGTTCCGGGACCTGGGACAACAACTCCAGCCGCAACTACACCCTGGGCATCGGGACCATCACCGTCAGCGGCGGCGTGGTCACCGCCAACGCGACGAGCCCGTGCGTGGCCGCCCCGGTCGACACGACGGCCCCGTCCGCGCCGACCGGCCTGACCGCCACGGCGGCGGGCACCACCGTGACGCTCGGCTGGACCGCCTCGACCGACAACGTGGGCGTGATCGGTTACCGGATCACCCGCGGCAGCACCGTGCTGAGCAGCGACACCACCGGATACACCGACCGCGGCCTGGCCGCGAACACCCGCTACACCTACCAGGTGCAGGCGCTCGACGCGGCCGGCAATCTCTCCACCGCCGCCGCGGCGTCCGTCACCACCGGCGCGGCAGCCCCCGCCCCGGCCGGCGGCGAGATGCTCGGCGGCGACCCGCGCAAGGACAGCATCTACTTCATCCTCACGGCGCGCTTCAACGACGGCGACGCGAGCAACAACCGCGGCGGCAGCCAGCACACCAAGTCCGGCAACGCCGCCAACGACGACCCGATGTTCCGCGGCGACTTCAAGGGCCTGGTCGACAAGCTCGACTACATCAAGGGCCTCGGCTTCTCCGCCATCTGGATCACGCCGGTCGTGCTGAACCGCTCCGACTACGACTTCCACGGCTACCACGGATACGACTTCTACGAGGTCGACCCGCGCCTGGAGTCGAACGGCGCCTCGTACCAGAACTTGATCGACGCGGCCCACGCCAAGGGCCTCAAGATCTACCAGGACATCGTGCTCAACCACACGTCGCGGTGGGGCGCCAACGGCCTCTACACCACAACGACCTATGGCGTACGGGACGACGAGTGGAAGTGGTATTACCAGCAGAAGGTCGTCGGCAAGACCTACAACCCGCTCGATGAGCACGCCGGCAACGACCCGGCGCTGACCACCGCGCAGAACGCGCTCGCCAAGGGCCGTCCCTACAACGGCGACCTGTGGAGCAGCACCGCACCGGCCGGCAACACGTGCCCCAACTTCGGCACCGCGACCGGCGGCCGGAGCGCCGAAGGCTACAAGCTCTACAACTGCCAGTGGCCGTCGGCGACCGCCAAGATGTTCCCGTCCAACCTGTTCCACCAGTGCTGGATCGGCAACTGGGAGGGTGAGGACGCCCGCTCCTGCTGGCTGCACGAGGACCTGGCCGACCTCAACACCGAGAACGCCGTCGTCCAGGACTACCTGATCGGCGCGTACAAGAAGTACATCGACATGGGCGTGGACGGGTTCCGCATCGACACCGCCGTGCACATCCCGCGCGTCACCTGGAACCGGCGCTTCCTGCCGGCCTTCCAGGAGATCCTCACAAGGAAGTACGGCGCCACGAAGGCCAAGGACTTCTACATCTTCGGTGAGGTCGCGGCGTTCGTGAACGACAAGTGGAACCGCGGCTCGGTCAACCACTCGGCCCAGTTCTTCACGTGGAAGGAGCGGGCGACCTACTCCTCCGACGACGTCGCCGCGGCTCTCGAACAGTTCAACTACGAGAACAACCTGGGTACGGGCAACCAGCCGACCAGCACCAACGCGTTCCTGCAGGGCAACAACTACCACGCGCCCGACTACTCGAAGTTCTCCGGCATGAACATCATCGACATGCGCATGCACATGAACTTCGGTGATGCGAACAACGCGTACCACAACGGCAAGGACTCGGACGACTCGGTGAACGACGCCACCTACAACGTCGTCTACGTCGACTCGCACGACTACGGGCCGAACAAGTCGTCGGTCCGCTACGCCGAGGGCACCGACGCGTGGGCCGAGAACATGACGCTCATGTGGACGTTCCGCGGCATCCCGACCCTGTACTACGGCTCGGAGATCGAGTTCAAGGCCGGCCAGCGAATCGACTGCGGCCCGACCTGCCCCCTCGAGACCACCGGCCGCGCCTACTACGGCAACCAGATAGCCGGCAGCGTCACCGCCAGCGATTTCGGCGTCGTGTCGTCGGCCAGCGGTCAGGTCGCCACCACCCTGTCCAAGCCGCTGGTCAAGCACCTGCAGCGGCTCAACCAGATCCGCCGGGCGGTCCCCGCCCTGCAGATGGGCCAGTACTCGACCGAGGGCGTCAGCGGCAACATGGCCTACAAACGCCGCTACACCGCCAACGGCGTCGACAGCTTCGCGCTGATCGCGGTCTCGAACGGTGCCACCTTCAGCGGCATCCCGAACGGCACCTACGTCGACGCGGTCACCGGCGACACCAAGACCGTCACCGGCGGTTCCCTGACCGTCAGCCTGAACGCCAAGGGCAACCTGCGCGTCTACGTCCTCTCGACGAGCGCCACCCCGGCGCCCGGCAAGATCGGATCCGCCACCACCTACCTCAAGTAATCGCCTCCTCCCGCACCGGTGTGGCGACGCCACACCGGAGTGACAATCGCACCCGCTACCGCCGTGCCGACCGGGCTCCCCGGTCGGCACGGCCGTTCCCCCGACAAGCCGCAACTCACCACACTCAGCGTCTGGGCACCGCCGCGTGGAGACCTGCGCCCGCCGGCAAGCCGCAACTCACCACACAACCCACCGCCCACCGCCGCGTGGAGACCTGCGCCCGCCGGCAAGCCGCAAGTCACCACGGGGTTCTGGTCAGGTGGTGATCAAGGTCGCTACCGCCTGCGCGGACTCGGGATGCGCCTTGAGCAGCGTCGCGGCAGCGACTTCGCCGCCGGGGCTGTCCGGCACCGGGGCCGCGTGCAGCGCCCACTCGCCCTCGCAGCCGAGCAGCGCCGCCACGGCGTCGGCCGCCGGACGGTGTGCCGCCAGCAACGCCGCGGCCGCGGCCGCCGGGCCGGACGGGCCCGCGGAACCGGCGCCGGACGGGCCGCCGGGCAGCCGCCGGGCACGGGCCGGCGCCTTCCACGGCGGGGTCCACGAGTCCAGGCCGGCCAGCGTTCCCGGGAACGTGCGACCGGCCTCCCTGGTCAGCACCGGCACCAGCTCGGCGGCGTGCTGCTTCAGCGTGGTGATCAGGTTCGGCAGCCAGGGCAGCAAGACCGGGTCGGGGAGCCGCCCGAACGCCTCGGACAGCGTCTCGACGACGAACGGCGCCAGCCTCGGCACGGGTTCGAGGGCCTGGACGAAGCCGCTCACGTACTGCGGGAACGACGGCACCACGAGCGGGTTGCCGAGCAGGTCACCGACGCGAACCCGCAGGTCGGCCAACGGGAGCGAACCGAGCTGGTGCAGCGCCGCCCAGAGCAGCGCGACCTTGGCCGGGCTCTCCGGATGTGACTGCCGGACGGCGATCTCCAGCTGAAGACGGTCACAGCCGAGCGACAGGGCCAGGCTCTCCATGCTGAACAGGAAGCCGAGCATCGCCCCGACCTGCCGGACTCCGGTCTCCTCCTCGACGAAGGCGGTCGGCAGCAGGGTGCAGTAGTGGGCGTATCCCTCGGTGACGAACCGCTCGCACCAGGACGGCAGCACCGGTGTGGTGGCACGGTAGTGGCCGAGCAACCGCCGGATCCGCCGCAGCACATCGGGTGCCTCGTCGACGGTGCGTTCGGCCGACAGCAGCTCGATCGCCCGGACGCCCAGCTCCTCGGTGAGCCGGGGACTCTCCAGGAACAGCAGCGAGTTCTCCACCGCCTTGAGCGCGCGGGCCGCGGTCGCTTTCGGGTCCCATGCGTCCCGGCGCAGCCGCTGTTCCAGGACCTGTTCGACGGTGACACCCTCGTAGCCCAGCTCGATGATCGCCCGCTGGTGCCGGCCCAGGTCGAGGTCCCAGCTCTCCTGGATGTGCTTCTCACCGAGGCGGCGACTGCCCATGATCGGGCGGACCGCCTGGTCGGGCAGCAGGTAGCGCAGCATCCAGAGCAACTGCGAGCAGGCGCCCAGCTCGGGTCGCGCGGCCAGGTCGAGCAGCGCCCGCTGGATGCTGCGCTGCTCGAGGTTGAGCCCGAGCGGGGCGAGCCGGTCGTAGACGTCGCGGGCCAGCGGCGGCAGGGCCTCGTAGCCGACCTGGCCGATCCGGTCCCCGCCGAGCAGGATCTCGCACAGGCGCCGCACGTCGCGGCGGCCGGGCACGGTGTCCTTCTCGATGCAGGTGACCGCAGCGTCCTGGAAGTCGTACGGCGTGGGCCGCACCCGCCCCCGCATCCCGGCCAGCAGGACCGACGTCTCGAAGACCGCGATCGCGTCGGCGGTGCTCGCGAGGTAACCGTTGCGGCGGGCGAGCCGGACGATGTCGACGCACCAGCCGCGCAGTTCCTCCTCGTCGAGCCCGTCGAGCGCGGGCGGCCCGGCGAGATAGCCGGTCAGGTGGTCGGTGACCGCGCCGCTCGCGGCGACCGGTGCCGGCAGCGCCTTCTTCGGCTTGCGACCGGCGCCTTTCTGCCCCTGGAGCCGGAACGGGGTGAGCCGTGACGCGGTCAGCTGTTTCTGCCAGGTGGCCGCGGCGATCGACACCGATCCCGGCGCCAGCCCGAACTGGGACTCGATCGCCGAGTGGCTGGACGGGATCAGGCCGTAGAGCCAGGTGGTCGCGGTGCGCGGGGTGATCACGAAGTCGGGGGTGGCCGGGTCGGAACCGGCCTCGGCCACCCGGCTCGCGGCGTGGAAGGCGCCGCAGATGTAGAGGCAGTCGGCCGGGTCGGCGCCGGTGGCCGCCTGGTGCTCGCGGATCCGGGTCCACATGTAGCGTTCCCGGTCCTCGTCGCTCGCGAACCGCCGGCTGTCGTGCGGGGCGAGCCTCCGGAACAGGCTGCCGATCAGCACCATGACCTGCCGGTACGTTTCGTGGTCGGCGCCGGCCAGGGGTTGTTCGACGTACTGGTCCCACCACTCGGACCAGTGCCGGACCCGCCCATGGTGCAGCAGGTGCTCCTCGAGCTCGGCGAACCGCGGACGCAGGTCGCCGATCTCGACACCGACGGCGTCGCCGTGGAGGTCCTCCTCCGGCTCGGGCGTGCCGGCCGGTGTCGACACGTCGGGCTGCCACTGGAAGACGTGGTCGGTGGATCGGTCGACCAGGACCAGCTCGACGCCGGGCGTGTCCAGGGCGTACGAGATGGCCTGATACTCCGCGGAGGCCTCGGTGATCGGCGCGATGACCGAGAGCGGCGCCGATTCCTTGGGAAATCCGTCCAGTTCGGAGGCGAAGGCCTGCAGCGCCACCGGAAGCCGGCAGTTGCGCAGCTCGGTCAGCAGCGGTTGCAGGTCCTCGCAGAGCTCCAGGTAGATCACCTTCGGCTGTCTCTCGCGCAGCCGGCGCAGCATCGCCACTGCCGAGGCCGGCGAATGGTGACAGACCGGGAAGATCTCCAGCGGTTCCCGCAACGCGTGGTCGACGTCGTCGACGATCCCGGCGAGGATCTCCGGCAACGCAGCCGGGCCGTCCGCCAGCGCCTCGGCGGCGCCCAGCAGCTGTGCGCGGAGCGGATCGAACGGACCGGTCACGACAGGGTCGCAATCGCCTCGCGGCCACCCTCCAGGAACCCGGTCCACTCGCCGCTCTGCTCCTGACTGCGCGGCTCGACCACCCCGTGCCAGTACTTGTTGAGGATCGCGAGGTCCTCGGGACTGCGCCGGGCGAGCGAGCCGACCAACGACGACGCCAGGGTCTGCGAGGTCAGAGCGCGGGCACCGAAGAAGTTGCTGTGCAGGATCGCGTCCTCCAGCACACCGATCTGCTCAGCGGTGGAGAGCGCCGACTCCAGCCGCTCGTCGTCGCTGCCGGCCGACGCCGCGGCGGCCCGCAGGTCGGCGAAGCTCTGCAGCAGCACGTCGAGCAGGGTGGGCGGCACCTCGAGCTCGATGTTGTGCCGGCGCAGCAGCTCCTCGGTGCGGAACCGGACGATCTCGGCCTCGCTCTTCTTGTTCGTCACGACCGGGATGCGGACGAAGTTGAACCGCCGCTTGAGCGCCGAGGACAGGTCGTTGACGCCACGGTCGCGGCTGTTGGCGGTGGCGATGATGCTGAAGCCGGGCTTGGCGAAGACGATGTTGTCGTCGTCGAGCTCGGGGATCGACACGTACTTCTCGGAGAGGATCGAGATCAGCGCGTCCTGGACGTCGCTGGTGGAACGGGTCAGCTCCTCGAAGCGGCCGATCACCCCGTTCTCCATCGCCGTCATGATCGGCGACGGGATCATCGAGGCCCGGGACTGGCCCTTGGCGATGACCATCGAGACGTTCCACGAATACTTGATGTGGTCCTCGGTGGTGCCGGCGGTGCCCTGCACGACCAGGGTGGAGTTGCGGCTGATCGCGGCGGAGAGCAGTTCGGCCAGCCAGCTCTTGCCGGTGCCCGGGTCGCCGATCAGGAGCAGGCCGCGGTCGGAGGCGAGGGTGACGATGGCCCGCTCGACGAAACTGCGGTCACCGAACCACTTCTGCGGGATCTCGCGGTCGAGGCCGTCGGCGCGCTCGGAGCCGAGGATGAACAGGCGGACCATCTTGGGGCTGAGCCGCCAGGAGAACGGCTTGGGGCCGTCGTCGACCGACTCCAGCCAGTCGAGCTCCTCGGCGTACTTGACCTCGGCGGGGGCGCGCAGCATGTCACTCATTGCGGACGGTCTCCTTGGGTGTCTCAGACGAGGAAGTTCTTGAGCTCGGTGACGAGCTTCTTGATGTGACCGGAGAGCACGGGGGTGCCCTGGTCCTTGAAGCGCTGGCGGAACCACGGGTTGACGCTCTGGTGGCCGCCGCTGCTGACCGACCCGACCGGGATGAACTTGACGCCGGACCGGTGCACGGCCTGCATGCCGTCCCAGACGGCCTGCTCACGCCACTCGTAGAAGTCGGAGATCCAGACGACCACGGTGTTCCGCGGATCAACGATCTTGGGCCGGGCCAGGTCGAGCGCGACCGTGCCGTCGGTGCCGCCGCCGAGGTGGGTGTGCAGCAGCACCTCGAACGGGTCGTGCACCCACGGGGTGAGGTCGAGAGCCCTGGTGTCGTAGGCCACGAGGTGCACGTCGACCTTGGGCAGGCCCGCGAAGATCGAGGCCAGGATGGTGCAGTTGACCATCGCGTCGACCATCGACCCGGACTGGTCGACCACCACGATGAGCCGGGCCGGCTCGATCCGTTTGGCGGTCTGCTTGAAGTAGAGCCGGTCGACGTAGAGGCGCTCGTCCTCGGGGCTCCAGTTGGGCAGGTTCTTCCAGATCGTGCGGTCGAGGTCGAGGTTGCGGTAGATGCGTTTCGGCGGGACCGACCGGTCGATCGTGCCGGTGCTGGCCTGGGCGACCTGGGTGCGCAGCACCTCGGCCACCTCGTCGACGAACCGCTTGATCAGCGCCTTGGCGTTGGCCAGAGCGACACCGTCCAGATTGTCCTTGTCGCGCAGCAGCTGCTCGATCAGCGACATGCTGGGGGTGAGCTGCCGGGCGAGCCGGTTGTCGGCGAGCACCTCCCGTAGCCGCATCCGGCTGACCAGGTCACCCTCGATACCGGCCAATGTCGTCCCCAGACCGGGGGTGTTGCCGGCCGCACGACCGCGCAGCTGGCCCGGCTGGCAGCCCATCGCGCGCTCGAACCAGCCCGCGTCGGCCTGCCAGCGCTGCAACTGCTCGGCGGTCACGTTGCCGGTGCCGGTGGCGAAGACGTTCAGCAGTAGTTTCGACACCAGCGCGGCCCGGCGCACCTCGCCGTCGCGGTCGTCGCCGGGATCGCTCATCAGACCGTCGAACTCGGTTTCCAGCTGGGGGAACCGCTGCACCACGGTGTCCACCGAGACGGACGGGTCGAGCAGCGCGGCGGGCAGGCCGAGGTCACCCACGACCGCCATGCTCGCCGACTCGAGGGCCGCCTGCTCCTCGGGGTCGAAGAGGCGGGCCAGCAGCCGCCAGTAGAGGACCTGCCGGCGAGTCTGGGCGGCGCTCGTCTCGTCGGCGCTCATTTGCGCAGCAGCCTTCCCGCGCGCTCGCGCAGCACGTCGACCGCCGTGCCCGCGGCCGCCTCGGCCTTCGCCGCCTTGGCGTCGGTGGGTCCGAGAGCCCAGTCACCGGTGTGCGCGACGACAGGCTTCTTACGCACCACCGACTGCACGGCGAGCGGCTGCACCGCCCAGCGACCGGCATCCCACCGGAGCAGGCCGATGCAGGCCGTCGCGGCGGCGACCAGGGCGGGGGTCAGCGGACCGGCCTCGGGCAGCCGGTCGGTGTCGACGGCGAGCGTCACGCCGCCCAGCTCGAACGACTCCGGCCCGGCCGTCCAGCCCTCCAGGAGCACCGGCTCGGCGATCACGGCGGGGTGCCGGTCCAGCGGGGCGGTGGACGCGGCGGTCACGCCGCCGAGCCGGACCCGGGCCACCGCGAACGGGTCGACCGGCTCGCCCGGCACTGCCCGGGTCTCATCCCAGAGCAGGTCGCCGGTGGAGGTCAGCGGCATGCCGGTGACCTCCACCGCCCGCTTCTCGGCCAGCGCGGCCCGGAACACCGGGAACGCCGCGAGCATCCGCCACGCGGACGGACCGCTGATCGTGTCGACCTTGGCGGCGGCCACCCCGGCACGGACCAGCCGTACCTGCCCGCCGGGTGTCTCCAGGAGCCCGTGCGCCTGTGCCCGGAAGACGGTCGGGTGCTCGTGCAGGTCGACCCCGAGCAGCAGGAGACGGCCGTCGGCCGGGGTGGTCTCCGGCGCGGGGAAGGTGTCCTGGGTGAGCAGGACGGCCCGCGACCAGAGGTCGGCCCAGCGCCGGACCGGGACGCGGTCGAGCGTGGCGACCGGGGCGGCGCTGCGCAGCTCGGCACCGAACCCGTCGAGCAGCACGGCCGCGCGGCGCCCGGCCGGGTCGGCGAGCAGCGCCTGAACCGCCTGGGCGCCGCCTCCGGCCAGCTCGTGGTCCACGCCGCGCCAGCCGGCGATCGCCAGCTCGCGCAACCAGGACCGGCCGCCGGCCAGCAACTGCCCGGCGGGCGGCGGCGCGGCCGGGGCGGCCCAGGGCTCGCGGACGCGGCCGAGGGCCTCGTCGAGGGGGGTGAGCAGCGCGTCGTGCAGGGCGCCGGTCAGCGCGGAGCGGGCGCCGGCCAGGACGGCCAGGTGCTCGTCGGTCACCGTCCCGGCGACGATCTTGCCGATCGAGTCGGCGACCCGGCCGGCGAGCGGTGAGCCGGTGAACGCGGCGGCGATCGACTCCAGAGCCGCGGCGCGCTCCTCGTCGATGCGGGCCAGGCCGTGGATCAGGGCGTCGTCGAGGCCGTCGATCAGGGCGAACGTCTCGTCGAAGCCGGACGGGCGGGCGCGCAGGGCATCGGCCAGCATCATCGCACCGCCCCGGCGGCGGGGAACCAGTGCAGCTCCGGCAGCGGGTCGGAGGTGGGCGGCACCTCCAGGTAGGCGAGGTGGCGCAGGAACCCGCTGAACACCTCGGCGGCCCGGTTGGGGGCGGTCGTGGTGTGCAGGCCGGCCCAGAGGTTGTCGGAGTCGTCGGGCAGGGTCGCCTTCAGATACCGGGAGACGCGGTCCAGGCCGTACTGCGCGACGGCGGCATCGGCCAGCGCGCGCAGGTGGTTGCAGGCGTAGGTGCCGCCGCCGAGCCCGCCGCACGGCCGGTTGTTGTTGGTGTTGCAACTCAGGCCGTGGTCGCCGGAGGTGATCGACGAGACGTAGACCCGCTCCACGTCGGAGCCGCTCGAGACCACCCCCTGCAACCGGCCCTCGGCAAGCTCCACGAACGGCACCTTGGCCAGCTTTCGCGGCCGCACCGGAGCGATGACGGGCGCTGCGCTGCGTCGCTCATAGGCGACGCCTTCGCTGGTCACAACCAGACCTCCTCACGAACAGGTGCGCATGTTCTATCCCACCGGTACGACAAAACCGCGTCGCCCGAGGTGAGGAGGTGTGTTCTGCGAGAACGGGGCCGCTACCCGGGACGCCGGTGCACGATGAGCGACGACGCCATCATGTCGTGCAGGGTCTGCCGCCGGTCGTTGAAGATCATCAGCGAGTCGACGAGGAAGTACACGTAGCAGGTGAACGTGGTGGCGAAGTAGCCGACGAGTCCCTTGAGCACCAGTTCGCGCAGCGCCGTACGCCCCCAGCTCAGCGGTTGCCCGGTCGTCGAGTCGACGGCGACGTGCCCGAGCAGCTGACGGGCCGGCGTCTGGCCACGGTCGTAGACGGCCAGCGACCAGATCAGCCAGCCGATACCGAGCGTCACGAGGAACAGCAGGTTGTCGAGCAGGGCCGCGCCCAGCCGCCCGCCCCGCGAGACCAGGTCGAACGCGACCGGCCCCGCCTGGGGAACCGGGCTGTACGCGGCGTAGGGCACCGGCAGAGGCTGATACGGATCGACCTTGAAGGGCTGCGGCGAGTAAGGCTGCGGTGAGTACTGCTCCGGTGAGTACTGCTCCGGCGAGTAGGGCTGCGGCGGGTACGGCTGCGGCGGGTACGGCTGCGGCGAGGCCGGCCGGGGCTGGTACGGCGGGTTCCCGTCCGGGGTGGGGTGGCTCATCTGGGCCCGTGCCTCCAGGGCGTGCAGGGGACGCGACCGGGGAACGGCCACGTCGGAGGAGGCACGGTAACCCACGTACCAGCTAGTCATCAGCCCCGCGGATCGGTTTGCCGGCCGCGTTGCGACGTAGCTCGGTGACGACGGTGATGTCACGTGGCCGCTCCGCCCGGGAGAGCTTCGGCTCCAGCCACTCCCGCAGCCGCTCGGCGGTGAGTTCCCCGCCGGGACGCACCTCCACGGTGGCCCGCAGCCGCTGCCCGAACTCGGTGTCGGGAACCGGCTCCAGCAGCACGTCGGCCACGTCGGGATGGCCGGTCAGGACGGCCGCGACCGGCCCCGGGTACACGTTCTCGCCACCCGAGACGATCATGTCGTCGAGCCGTCCGTCGACGAACAGCCGCCCTGCTGGATCGAGGTGCCCGAGGTCGCCGGTCGCGAACCAGCGCCCGTCCGGATGCCAGCCCCGGACCCGGATCTCCCCGATCCGTCCCGGTGGCAGCGTCGTGCCGCCCGGTCCGGTGATCCGGACGCGCACTCCGCGCGGGGGACGTCCGACAGTGCCGGGCGCCGCCCGCAGATCGGCCGGGCCGGCCATCGCCGCCCAGCCGGCCTCGGTGGTGGCGTACATGTTGAAGATCCGGTCACCGAACCGCTCCCGCAGCCGTTCGCACAGGTCGGCGGGGAGTGGGGCGGCCCCGCTGATCACGGCGCGCAGCGAGTCGAGAGCAGGCCACCGTTCGGGGAGCAGGTCACAGATCCGGCGCAGCTGGATCGGCAGTGCGAAAAGCAGACCGGCGCGATGCTCGGCGACCGCGTGGAGGATCCGCTCCGGGTCACCGCCGGACGTCAGGACCACCGGCGCGCCCAGGACCAGCCCGGCGGAGAGATAGGTCAGGCCGTATCCGTGGTGCGGCGGGGTCGCCACCACGATCGGCTCGCCGCGGCGCACCGGGGTCAGGCGCAGGTGGGTGGTGACCGGGCCGAGCAGCATGCGTGCGGTCAGCGGCCGGGAGACACTGCGCGGCACGCCGGTCGTGCCCGAGGTCATCACGAACGTGCGCCCGGGGCGCGGCGGGCGAGGGGGTGCGGGATGCGACGCGTTTACGGCGAGCAGCTCGGGCAGGGTCATCGACGGTACGTCGCCGCCCACCCCGGCGGGCTCGTGCACGAGTGCGGCGGCCCGCTCCCCCGACAGCACCTCGGCGGCCCGTCCGGCGGGCAGGTCCGGGGCCAGCAGGATCACGTCGGCGCCGAGCCGGGCCAGACCGGCCGCCGCCGCCACGAAGCCCCGGTGCCCGGCCGCCGCGAGCGCGACCCGGTCCCCGGCCCGCAGGCCGAGTCCGGCGGCCGCGTTCGCCGCGCAGGTTCCGGCCAGGGTGTCCAGCTCCCGGTAGGTGACCGGCCCGGAGCCGTCGATCAGCGCGATCCCGTCGGGCGGTCCCGCGGCGACGGCCGTGGCGAGGCTGCGCCCGTGCCGGTGGCTCGCGAGCATCAGCCGGGTCAGCCGTCCGGGCTGCCACAGGCCGGTCGGCGCGAGCGCCCGTACCGGCTCGATCGTCTCGAGCATCCGGGCGCCGAGCACGAGAACCCGTTCGACGGTGCGGGGCGCCGCCGCGGACACGACCGCGCCGATCCGAGCCCACCAGGGCCACCACGAGCGTCGGTACGCGACGGCGCGGCAGACGACACCCGCGGCCTCGTCCGCCGACATCGCCGGAGCCCGGCGGTACTGCCGGGTCGGCGCGATCATCCGGGTGCGGACCAGACCGAGGTACGTCGTACCGACCGTGATCCCGTCCCGCCGCAACTCCACGGCGGCGCCACGCAGCCAGGTGTCGAACGCCGCCTTGGAGGAGTGGTACGCCGACCAGTTCGGCGTGTGTGTCGCCAGCCCCGCCGTGGACACGTTGACGACGTGCCCGCCGCCCTCGGCACGCATCGCCGGCAGAAGGCCGAGCAGCAGGCGGACCGGGCCGAGGTGGTTGAGGTTCATGGTCCGCTCGATGTCGTGGAACCGGTCGAAGGTGTCGGCGACCGGCCGCCGGATGGACCGGCCGGCGTTGTTCACCACGACGTCGATCCGGCGGTGCTTCGCCAGCAGGCCGGCGGCGAGCGCGGCCGCCGCGTCCGGGGAGGACAGATCGGCCGGATGTACGAAGGCACGCCCGCCGGCGGCGACGATGTCGTCACGGACGCGCTCCAGCCGGTCGACGGTGCGCGCCACGAGCAGCACGGTGGCGCCGGCCGCCGCGAGCCGGCGCGCGGTGGCTTCCCCGATCCCCTCGGAGGCACCGGTGACCAGCACGTTCCGCCCGTCCACGGCGGCTCGCAGCCGCCGCTCGCGCGGTCCGCGACCGGTGATCCCCGCCACGATCCGCGCCCAGTGCCCGATGTGATCCACGGCGCCATTGTGCGGCTCGCGCTCCGTCGATCAGTGCCGGCCGAGCCGCATGGACAGAAGTTGATTTGTCGGTTTTAGATCACAGCGCCGAATCGCATGATCCACATCCGTGCTGCTCACCCGAGTGCGCAGGCCAACGGGACCGGGGCCATCGATCGATGTGACGGCGATCCGACTCCGGAACGGGGCAGCGCGATCTTCGCGAGGGCGGCAGAGTGTCCGGATCGGACCAACACATCGCTCGATCGGTCCGGCCTTACGATGTCCCCCGCGCGCTTCAAGATCGCGCTTCTCTCGTACTCCCCATTTCTCTTTTGACAGAAGGGTCTTCCGAGGCACCATGTCGTCTCGACTGACGCATCGGCGCCGCCTGCCTCTGGTCACGGCGGTCGCCACATTGCTCACAGCGGGAGCGGTCGCCGTGTCGCCACCGGCGCAGGCGCAAGCTCCCCACCAGCCCGCACTCACCCCACAGGCTCCGGCCGACCCGGTCGCCACGGCGATCGGCGAGGCCCGCTCCGGCGGCGAGCCGACCCCGGTCCCGTCGCTGACCGACGAGTACTCGACAACGTCGGCCAACCCGGACGGCTCGCTCACGGCGATCTTCTCCTCCACCCCGCAGCGGGTGAAGCAGAACGGCGCCTGGGTGCCCGTCGACACCACCCTCGTCAAGCAGAAGGACGGCAGCTTCGCCCCGAAGGCGGCGAACACCAGGCTGTCGATCTCGGCGGGTGGCAGCAAGAACCTGCTGTCCATGAACGAGAACGGCAAGACGCTCAAGTTCTCCTGGGACTCCGAGCTGCCGCCGGCGGTCGTCTCGGGTGACACGGCCACGTACCGGAACGTGCTGCCGGACGTCGATCTGCAGGTCATCGCGGACGCGACCGGTTACTCCTCGATGCTCGTGGTGAAGACGCCCGAGGCAGCGAGGAACCCCGAGCTCAAGACGATCGATTTCGGTCTGACCGGCACCGGCGTCAAGCTCGGCGAGACCAGCAACGGCGGCGCCGAGGCGGTCGACACCAAGTCCGGGGAGCGGATCTTCCACACCGACACCGCGCTGATGTGGGACAGCACCCCGGCGGACGGCAGCACCGAGCCGGCGCCCGGTCCGGACCTCACCCCCCAGGAAGCCCGGATCGCCGCCGGCGAGATGGGGCGCAACCGCGCCAAGGTCAAGGTCGACATCGAGGGCGGCAAGCAGATCCTGGTCCCGGACCAGCAGCTGCTGACCGCCAAGTCGACCAAGTACCCGGTCTACATCGACCCGTACTGGTCGGGCTCCCCCGGCAAGTCGCAGCTGAAGTGGGCCCGGATCTCCAGCAACGGCTGGAACGTCTACAACTCGACGTCGACGACCGGCTCGACCAGCGCCCGGATCGGCTACGACAACTGGCCGGGTGGCGACGCCGAGCGGGCCCGCACCTACTACCAGATGAACACCTCCGGCATCCGTGGCGCCGAGATCTTCGAAGCCAACATGTACGTGGTGCACCGCTGGTCGGCGTCCTGCTACAACACCGCGGCCGTGATCTACGGCATGGGCAGCATCGCCAGCTGGAACTCCTCCGGCCTGAACTGGGGCAAGCAGCCGGGCAAGCGCACCGGCGTGCTCTCCACGATCAACGGCCAGGAGCTCGACTGCGGCACCAAGAAGGTGCGGCCCAGCCCCGCCAGCTTCAAGTTCAACGTGCTGAGCCACATCAAGACCGTCGCCCAGACGGACAAGGCCAGCAACGCCACGTTCATGGTCGAGGCCAAGAACATGGACGACAAGTACAACTGGAAGCAGCTGGGTTACGGCGGCGGCGCGACGCTGTCGGTGCGCTACAGCTACAAGCCGAAGTTCACCAACGGCACCGGCAACCCGAAGATCGCCCCGTCGGTGCTGGACCAGGGCCGGATCCTGACCACGTCGAAGACGCCGACGATCACGGCGCACGGCTACAGCCCGAAGATGAACGGGCTGCAGGAGAACGTCCAGATCGCCTACCAGGTGTTCGACAAGGCCGGGACCAAGATCCGATCCGGGTACGGGCCGGCGTCCGGCTACAACCTCAACGGCAGCTCGTGGACGATCACCCCGGCGCTGGCGGACGGCACCTACACCTGGAAGGCCGCGATCAAGAACGCGTCCGGGGTGTGGGGCGGCGTCTGGTCGCAGACCCAGACGTTCACCGTCGACACCACGGCCCCGAAGGCCCCGACGGTCGTCTCGGCCCAGTTCCCGCCGGACGCGATGGGCGGCTCCTACACCGACAAGGGCCTGTTCCAGCTCGGCAACGACAAGACCAACAACGTCATCGGTTACCTGTTCTCGCTCGACGGTGACCTGGCCAACGTCACCTACGCGGCGAACAAGGGCACCGCGTGGACGTCGACGACCGTGCCCACGCCGGGCACGATCTACTTCGCCAAGGCCGACAACGGATGGGGCTACGGCACCACCGTCATCAACGGCACCGCCGGGCTCTCCTTCGCCCCGGGCACCGCGGGGGCGCACCGGGTATTCGCCAAGGCGGTCGACCAGGCCGGATCGACCTCCCCGCAGACCACGTACAGCTTCTACGCCGGCACGTCGACGCCGTTCTACGCGCCGGGCAACAACATGATCGACGGGTGGTCGGCCTGGAACACCGACGGCACCTACACCACGGTGCCGAAGGCGACCACGACCAGCACCGGCGGCCAGCTGGTCAGCCAGATCCACTTCACCGGCTGGTACTTCTACAGCGGCTACCAGGCCATGCTCGGCAACAAGAGCACGACCAGCAAGGTGGCCGTCGGTGACAGCGCGACGTTCTACTTCAACGTCCCCCAGCAGGGTTTGTGGGAGCTCGGCGCGAGCCTGATGACCGCGCCCGACTACGGCACCTACAACCTCACCCTGGACAAGGGGTGGGCGTCCGAGACGACGCTGGTGACCGGCTTCGACGCGTACAACGTCCGGGGTGCCACGAAGTTCAAGGGCTTCGGGGTCATCCGGGACGGCAACGGCACCGCCCGGGTGCTGGACAAGGGCGTGCACACCATCACCCTCACGGTGACCGGCAAGAACGCCTCGTCCACCGCCTACCAGGCCGGCATCGACGTACTGCGGCTCGCCCCGGTGCCGACGTGCCCGATCAACAACACCACGGGCTGCCTGAACAACGCCGCGATCAGCACGCTGACCGAGGGCACCACGCCGACCGTCACCGCGGCGAACGCCGACGGTGTCGGTTACAGCTTCGAGGCCGCGCACCTGAAGGCCGCGGGCTGGAACCCGGGTGGCACGGTCACCGTGAACGGCGCCCCGATCAAGCTGCCGGCCACGTTCGGCGACGGCAAGAACGACAACATGCTCTCCTCCGGGCAGGTCGTCACCGTGCCGAGCACCGGTGTGGTGAACCGGGGCAACGCCCTGGTACTGGTCGGCTTCACGACGAACGGCCCGGCCCGCAACGCCAGTGGCACGATCAACTACGCCACGACCAGCTGCGGGATGAAGAGCCAGTCGTACACCCTGCAGTCGCTCGCCGACTGGGCGGCGACACCGGCCAACGAGGCGGTGTTCACGGCGCCGACGTACAACAAGAGCAACGCGACGCGGGGCGCCCTGCCGATCAGCATGTTCGCGACAAGTGTGCCGCTGGCCTGCCCGGGCGCGCAGGTCTCCAGCATCACGCTGCCGGTGGTCACCAACGTGGCCCAGAGCGGCCGTCCGACGCTGCACTTCCTCGGCCTGGGCATCCGCCCGACGTCGGCCACCGGCAGCGGCACCTCCGCGCTGCGCTGGGTGGGCAGCTGGGCCGCGGCGCAGGACTCGGCCAACGTCCAGTCGTACCCGACCCCGGGCGCCGCGACCGTCAACGCGACGCTCAACAACCAGACCGTCCGCATCCCCGCGCACCTGAGCATCGGTACCCGCGGTGACGACCAGCGGGTCCGGGTGCGCCTGGCGAACAGCCTCGGCAAGACCCCGGTCACCCTGGACGCGGTGTCGATCGCGTTGCGGAACACCACCACGGGCGAGGCGAACGCCGCGGCCGCGCCGGTGTCGCTGACCTTCGGCGGATCGAAATCGGTCACAATCGCGGCCGGCGCCGATGTTCTCAGCGATCCGGTCGCGTTCAGTGCCCCGGACCGTGCCATGGTGCTGATCAGTGCCAAGGTCCGCGGCAACATCACCACGGTGCCAGGTCACCAGGACGGCAAGACGCCGATCTACGTGACCGCCGCGGACAACGTCGACCACACCGGTGAGCAGGCGGGCACCAGTTTCACCAAGTCGACGATCATCGGTGTCCCGTTCGTGGCGGGCATCGACGTCACCACCCCGGCGGCGAACCCGTCCGGTGCGCTGGTGCTGTTCGGTGACCAGACGATCAACGGTGACACCGCGGGCGGCAACGGCGAGAGCCAGCTCAACAGCCGGATCACCGAGCAACTGGTGAACGAGCCGAACGGCAGCGGAACCGTGCCGTTCGGTGTGCTCAACCTCGGCAGCGCCTCCTGGGGCAACCGGGGCGGCCTGCCGGTCGGTGGAGCCGTGACGCCGGAGAACGCCATCGCCGTCGTCGACCGGGCGATCCTCAGCCAGAGCAACGTCCGGACCGTGCTCGTCTCGGCGGGTTCCAGCGATCTGCTGGCCTGCACCGCCACCACCGCGGAGGCCTGTGCCGCGCCGGTCAGGAACAGGCTCATCGCGCTCACCTCGCAGTTGCGGAAGTTCAAGACCGACGACGCGTCGAACCCGGCCGTCACCCTGCAGAACAAGACCGGTGGGCTGCAGGTCTACGTGGCCACGCTGCCGCCGTTCGCCAAGACGCCGACGGCAGTACAGGAGGCGGCCCGGGAGATCGTCAACGAGTTCATCCTCGGCAGCGACCCCTCCTCGGATCAGCTGCAGGGTTACGCCGACGGCGTGATCAACTTCGCGGCGGCGGTGTCGGTCGACGGCGACCACCTGTCCGACAAGATCCACGACGACTACCTGTGGGTCGACGGCGCCAACACCTACCCGAGCGACTACTACTACGTGACGCTCGCCCAGCAGTACGTCATCGACGCGGATCCGTCGGACTGGATCGTCGACGACCCGACCCCGGTCCAGGAGGCCGTGGCCGAGTGGAAGTTCGACGACGGCACCGGCACCACGGCCCGCGACACCGGCTGGGGCGTCGGCTCGGACCGCACGCTCAACCCCGCGACGCTCACCGACGTTGCCTGGACGGACGGTCCACTGACCACCCGTAAGGCCGCGAAGTTCAACGGCGTGAGCAGCTACGCGAGTACGGACCTGATGCTCAACACCACACGCAGCTTCACGGTGAGCTCCTGGGTCCGGCTGACCGACAAGGGTGCCGACCGCACCATCTTCACTCGGGACGCCAGCGGGCACTCCTCGCTGTACTTCCAGTACCAGGCCTCCACCGACCGGTGGCTGGCGCAGATGCCGTCGGCCACCTCCGGCGACGACATCGTCTGGCACAACGCGGAGTCGTCCGAGCCCGCCAAGGCCGGGGTGTGGACCCACCTGGCCGCGGTCTTCGACGCGGAGCTCAAATCACTGACGCTGTACGTCAACGGCACGGCCGACACCTCGGTCGAGGAGGTCACCACGTTCAACGACCTGGGCGGTCCGACGTGGATCGGCCGCAGCGGCAGCACCTGGTTCGCCGGTGACATCGCCGACGTCCGGGTGTGGAACCGGGCCACCAACGAGGCGGAGATCGCCACGTACGCCGAGCCCGAGCTGATGGCCAACTGGCAGTTCGAGGACGACAGCGACACCACGATCGCCAAGGACTGGAGCTTCCACGAGAACGACGGCTCGCTCACCGGCGGCGCGGCGTACACGTACCCGGGTTACAACGACTTCGGGGACGTCGGCGCCGTGCGTCTCAACGGCACCACGGCACACGTCACCTCGCCGGCTCTGCTGCGCACCGATCAGTCGTTCTCGGTCTCGACCTGGGCACGGCTGACCGCCGGAACCTGGAACCACACGGCGCTGAGCCAGGATGGTCAGCACTCCGCACGGTTCATGCTCCAGCGCGGCAACGACTGCAAGTGCTGGCGGTTCATGATGATGGAGACCGATACCGCACTGCCCAGTGTGGCCATCGCCCAGGCCCCCGCCGAGGTCCAGCTGAACACCTGGACCCACCTGGCGGCGACCTTCGACGCCAACACCAACAAGATCCAGTTGTACGTCGGTGGCGAGCTCGCCGGCGAGGGTCAGCTGTCCGGCACGCCGTGGCACGCCGCGGGCGCCTTCACAGCAGGTCGCACCCGCTGGGACGACCACGTGAGCGACTTCTTCCCCGGTGACCTGGACGCCGTCCGGGCCTACCAGGGCGTGATCACGCCGGAGACGGTGAGGGAGCTGAGCACGCTGTAACACCGCATGGCAAAGGGGGCGTCCGGCATAGCCGGGCGCCCCCTTTGCATGCTTTTGGCAGGCAGGAAATTACGTTATGTAAATGTAACTATGGGCCCCCGAAGCATCGACGACAAACGGTTTCGGCCCCCGTACGCTGTCCGTATTTGATCGAAGATCATCGCATTCCACAAGCGACCCCAGAGCTTGCTGAATGGACGATGAACTCTTCAAACGGGGAAAGGCTTACATCAGTGTTGTCCAATTACGGGCAGATGCTGCCCGAAAAACGTAGAAATACGTCATTGATGCGGCGATGGCGGCGACCGGTGGCCGCCATTCTGCTGACACTCATCACACCGGCAATCTTCGGCTACACCGCCGCTCCCGCCTCGGCCTCGCCACGGAAGGAGCCGTTCCCGAAGCCCAGCGCTCAGGAGCGGGTCACCCTCGGCAAGGCGCGGGAGGCACGCAAGGTCACCACCGCCAAGCCGTACAAGAAATTCGACCCCTCCGCGAAGTCGAAGCTGCCGGCGGCGAAGTCGGCCACCGTCAAGCTGCCGGAGACCGCCGCGGCACGCGGCACCTCGGCCGCGAACAGCCGCTCCTGGGTCCGCGCCGGCGACACCCCCGTGTCACTGGCCCGCGCGTCCTCCGGGTCCGCGCCGTCCCAGGTCCGGGTGAGCACGGTCGATCCGTCGAAGGCGAAGGCCGCCGGCGTCACCGGCGTCCTGTTCACCGTGGAGAGCACGGCAGGGACGGGCGGTGTCGGCGTCGACGTCGACAGCTCGACGTTCCGCAACGCCTACGGCGGTGGATACGCCTCACGGCTGCGCCTCGTGCAGCTGCCCGCGTGCGCCCTGACCACGCCGGAACTGGACCGGTGCCGGACACAGACCCCGCTGACCACCAAGCCCGGGACGCCGCTCTCCGCCGACCTGTCGCTGACGAGCGCGAGCTCGGTGTCGGTGCTGGCGGCCACCTCGTCCAGCGACGGCTCCAGCGGTGACTTCTCGGCCACCAGCCTCTCGGCCGGCGGCTCGTGGTCCGGCGGCGGCAGCACCGGCGCGTTCACCTACAAGTACCCGATCAGCGCGCCGCCGCCGCTCGGTGGCGCCGCACCGGAGATCGAGCTGTCCTACAGCTCCAGCTCGGTGGACGCGCGGACGTCCGCGACGAACAACCAGTCGTCCTGGATCGGCGACGGCTGGAAGAGCAGCGAGCACTACATCGAGCGCACCTACAAGGGGTGCCGGGACGTCAAGGACTCCGGGGCGCCCACCGGCAGCGGTGACGTCTGCTGGGCCGGACAGCTGCTCACGCTGTCGCTGGACGGCTCGTCGACCCAGATCGTCTACGACGACGACACCAAGACGTTCCGCCCGGCCGAGGACGACTCCAAGACGAAGATCGAGCGGCTGAGCGGTGCCACCAACGGCACCAAGAACGGCGAGCACTTCCGGGTCACCATCGAGGGCGTCCAGTACTACTTCGGCCTCAACCGGCTGCCCGGCTGGGCGACCGGCGAGGAGGAGACCAGATCGGTCTGGACCATGCCGGTCTACAAGGCGAACGGCGGTGTGAGCGACTGCCCCACCGGCGACTTCGGCGACACCGCGTGCACCCTGGGATACCGGTTCAACCTCGACTACGTGGTCGACCCGTACACCAACGCCACGGCGTACTTCTACACGCCGGAGATGGGCCTGTACGGCGCGAACAAGAAGAAGGACAAGCCGGTCTCGTACGTCCGTGACGGTTTCCTCAAGCGCATCGACTACGGCATGCGCGCGTCGACGATCTTCTCGGCCGCCGTACCAGCGCAGATCGTCTTCAACACCGACGAGCGCTGCATCGTCGGCCGCCCGGCCGGCAACGAGTGCACCGACGAGCAGTTCACCAACTCCCACCCGGAGTACTGGCCGGACACCCCGGTCGACCTGAACTGTGTCAGCGGCAAGGACTGTGACAAGTTCGGCGCCAGCTTCTGGTCGCGCAAGCGGCTCACCTCGATCGTCACCCAGGCACGGGTCAACGGCGCGATGAAGCCGGTCAGCCGGTACGACCTCGTGCAGACCTTCCCGGACGGCGGCGACCACGCCCCGACCCTGTGGCTCGAGTCCATCAAGCACACCGGTCTCGACCGGCTCGGCGGCGGCGACAAGGACCTCTCGGCCGGCACGGTCAGCTTCAACCCGATCCAGCTGCCGAACCGGGTCGGCACCGTCCCGGGCCTGCCCCCGATGCAGTACAACCGGATCCTCAACGTCACGTCCGAGGCCGGTGCGGAGACCACCGTCGACTACGAACTGCCGAACTGCTCCAGCGTTCCGGCGAGCGACCTGAACGACGAGAAGGACACCAAGGCGCAGGAGTTCGCCTCCACGAACACCACCGCCTGCTTCCCGGTGTACTGGGCGCCCGAGGGCCAGCCACGGCCGCTGCTGGACTGGTTCTACACCCACCCGGTGAAGCGGGTCAGCACGATCGACAAGTACAACGCCTACCAGGACGGCACCCAGCCCAAGCTGGTCACCGAATACCTGTACAAGGGCGGTGCGGCCTGGCACTACGACGACAACGAGCTGGTCAAGAAGAAGAACCGGACCTGGGGCCAGTTCCGTGGCTACGGCGAGGTGGAGACGCGTACCGGTGACCCGTCCGTCTTCCACTACGTCAACGGCCAGCCCGTTCACGACCAGAAGACCTCGTCGACCACCTACTACTTCCGGGGCATGAACGGCGACACCCTGCCGGACGGCAAGACCCGCCCCGCGAAGAACCTGACCAGCACCGACGGCGCCATCTCGGTCCCGGACGACAACCGGTTCGCCGGTCAGACGTTCGAGGTGGTCAAGCTCGACAGGGTCGGCGGAGAGATCGACTCCGCGAAGGTGACGGTCCCCACCGCCATCGGCCCCACCGCGTCGCGTTCGCGTGACGGGCTGCCGGCGCTGACCGCCAACATGGTCCGGCCGTTCCGTGAGGTCGCCCGGGAGCGGGTGTCCTACGGCTGGCGCACCACCGAGAGCCGGACGTTCTACAACACCACGCTGGGCCAGAGCACCACGGGCATGGCGGTACAGAACGTGGACCGCGGTGAGGTCGGCGCGGCCGGCAACGTCGCCAAGTGCACCTTCACGAAGTATCTCGACGGCACCGCCGCCACCGTGGTGAAGCCGGCCGAGGTCATCGTGACGCAGCAGGACTGCGCCACCGCGGGGGCCACCGCGTCCGGCACGCTGATCTCGCACTCGCGGTCGTCGTTCGACGGCAACCCGTTCGCCGTCAACGGTGCCACGAACCCGGCGCGCCCGACCCGTGGCGACATCACGGCGGTGCAGGAGGCGTCCACCGCCACGGGCGCCACCGCCACGGCGTTCCTCACCACGTCGACGAGTACCTACGACGGGTACGGCCGCAAGACCTCCGAGACCCGCAATCCGAACTCGAAGGCCGCCGACGGCACGACGAGCCTGGCCCGGACGGTGTTCACCAGGCGCACTCCGGCCTCGGGTGCACTGCCGGTCACCGTCACCACGGTGACGCAGGTCCAGGCCGGCACCGACTGCTCGGCGGTCACCACGTCGAGCAAGGAGTGTCAGCTCTCCACCGAGGTGCTCAACCCGGTCCGCGGCGACGTGATGACCGAGACCGACGCCGCAGGCGGGGTCACCTCCATGAAGTACGACTCGCTCGGCCGCCTCACCGCGGTCTGGCTCGCCAACAAGAGCAAGGCGGACGGCGCGCCGCCCAACATGATCTACGAGTACAAGAACTCGGCCACCTCGCCCAGCGTCACCACCACGAAGACGCTCGTCGACGCCGCCGAGCTCGGGGACGCGCCCGCGTACCGGGTCAGCAAGGTTCTCCACGACGCGATGCTGCGGAAGCTGGAGACCCAGGAGACCGGCGAGAACGGCACGGTCGTCGTCTCCGACACCCAGTACGACTCGCTCGGCCAGATCGTGCTCACCAACAACGCCTACGCGGCGGTCGGGAACCCGTCCGACAGCCTGGTCTCGGACCGTCTCTCGCAGGTCTCGATCCCGGCCACGACGACCACCGACTACGACGCGCTGGGCCAGTCCACCCGGGTCACCGAGCACCACAAGGGTGTGGCCAAGTGGCAGACCCGCACGGCGTACACGGGTGACACCGAGACCGTGTTCACGCCGGCCGGTGGCGTCATCAACACCAAGGTCACCGACGCGCGGGACCGGTTGACGCAGTTCAAGCAGTACACCGTCACGCCGGCCATCGGCGGCAGCCACACGACGGGGTACACCGCCACCGGCGGCACGGCCAACGTCACGAAGTACGAGTACGACCACAGCGGCCGGCGTACCAAGGTCATCGGTGCCGACAACACGACCTGGTCCTGGACGTACGACCTGCGCGGTCGCGAGATCTCGCAGTCCGATCCGGACACCGGTCTCTTCTACACGAAGTACGACGACGCGGGTAACACCATCGCCACCAAGGACGCCCGCGGCATCGAACTGACCTACACCCACGACCTGGCCGGCCGGAAGCTGACCGGGGTCAACAAATCCAGGAACAACTTCAAATTCGTGTCGTACGAGTACGACACGCTCCGGATCGGCAAGGCGACCTCGACGACCCGGTACGTGTCCGGCGTGACCGGCGGCTACACCGTCGCGTACACCGGCTACAGCACGCTCGGCAAACCGCTGGGGCAGAAGATCACGCTGCCGTCGGTGGAGAGCCCGCTGCCGCTGGAGTTCACCAACAAGTTCCGCTACACGCAGGACACCGAGGCACTGGCCCAGCACGAGGCGCCCGCGGTCGGCGGTCTCCCCGGCGAAACCATCTCCTACGGACGCAACCTGCTCGGTGCTCCGACCCGGACCGCCGGCATCGAGACGTACATCGGCAGCACCCTGTACACCGACTTCGGTCAGCTGTCCCGGGTGACCATGGGCGCCTCATCGAACGAGGCCCAGGTGCTCTACTCCTACGACGAGTACACGCTGCGCCTGTCCGGCCGGACCGTGCACCGCAGCCAGGGCATCGGCCCGCTCGTCGACGAGATGAAGTACTCGTACGACGACTCGGGCAACCCGCTGTCGGTGGTCAACGAGCAGTCCGAGACCGGCAGCACGTTCACCGACACGCAGTGCTACCGCTACGACGCCCTGAACCGGCTGGTGCAGGCGTGGACCGCCAAGGACGCCTGCCCGGCCGCGGGCACCGCCGAACCGGCCGCCGGCACGCTGGCGACCGGGCCCGGCGCCTACTGGCAGTCGTTCGGCTACAACGCCATCGGCAACCGGACCGGCATGGTCGAGCACTCCACCAACGGTGGCGCGGACGTGACCACCGGTTACACCAACGGCTGCACGACCGGCTGCAACCGCACCGGCGCCCAGCCGCACACCCTCACGTCGACGACCGGCGTGGATCCGACCACGTTCGTCTACGACGTCTCGGGCAACCTGCTCACCAGGACCGCCGCCAGCGGTAACGGGCAGAACCTGAAGTGGGACGACGAGGGCATGCTCGCCGAGGTCACCACCACCGGCGCCAGCTCCACGGTGACCAAGTACCTGTACGACGCGGACGGCAACCAGCTGATCCGCCGCGACCCGGGCCGCACCACGCTGTTCGCCGGTGACACCCAGGTCGTCGTGGACACCTCGGTGACGCCCGCGGTGGTCCTCGGCGCGGTCCGCACCTACACGCACGGCGGCGACAGCGACGCCATCGCGGTGCGGTCCACCCTGCCGGGCGGGGGCGTCCAGTACCTGATCAACGACCGGCACGGCACCGGTGTGCTGGCCATGGACACCACCACCCAGCAGATCTCGCGTCAGCAGACGAAGCCGTACGGTGAGTCGCGTACCACCGCGAATCCATCGCCATGGCCGGATCAGACGCGCGGCTATCTCGGTAAACCGAAAAGCGTGGCCACCGGGTACTCCGATCTGGGCGCCCGCAAGTACGACCCGGCCCTCGGACGGTTCATCAGCGCGGACCCGGTCCTCGACCCGTCCGACCCGAACCAGCTGGGCGGCTACACCTACGCCGGCAGCAACCCGATCCTGTCCAGCGACCCGGGCGGCAAGATGCTTCCCCCGGAGGATCGGGCCCCGGGCCGCGACGCGACCGGCAAGAAGACCGGTGGCGGCAGCAGCGGCAGTGGCAACGGCAACGGTGGTGGCAGCAAGAGCAGCGGCTCGACGACCACCGGTGGATCGCGGACGCCCAGCACCGGCGGCGGCGCGCCGTCGTACAACGTCCCGATCCCGCGGCCGAAGCCTCCGGTCCTGCCCCCGCCCCCGCCGAAGCCGAAGTTCAAGGACCCGCTGGCCAGCGGGGTGAGCGGCGGTGTCGCCGGTCCGTGCACCTGGGTCACCGTCGCCACCTACTACCAGGCCGGATGCGGTGCCATCACCGACGGATGGACCGGTGGCGCGGAGGCCGGGAAGATGGCCGCCGAGGACGTGGCGAAGAACAAGTACGCCACGAACGTCTTCAAGAACCACTGGATGGCCGACGCCCTCTACGACTCGAACAAGGCGACCCAGGCGGACGCCTTCAAGATGAAGACGTGGTTCAACAAGAACGGCTTCGCCAAGGGCGTGGTCGGTTCGGCGGAGTTCCGCACCCCACGGATCCCGCTCGGAGCGAGCGCGTTCGGCAAACAGTCCATGAAGGGCATGAAGGTCGTGCCCGGCATCGGTCTGGCCCTCAACGTCGTGGGCGCCGTGGACGTCTACAACACCGAGATGGAACAGGGGAAGAGCCGAGGGCAGGCCATCGCGGCCGGTGGCGCCAACCTCGCCGGAGCACTCGCCGGAGCGGCGGCCGGAGCCAAGATGGGCGCACTCGCGGGTGCGGCGATCGGCGGCCCGGTCGGAGCCCTGGTGGGAGGTATCGTCGGCGGCGCCGTCGGCGGTGTGATCGGCGGCGGTCTGGCACACAAGGCCGTCGATAAGATCTGGTCCCTGTTCGATTAGCGTCTCGCAACCGGAAGAGTGCTGAACGATGGAAAGCAATGGCGATCCGGCGATCTGGTACGCCGACTTCGGATTCTGGTGCGTCGTCATCGGTCTCCTGGTCTGCGTGTTCTACCTGACGCGGACCACGGCATGGTGGCGCGGGACCTGGTCGGCCAGTGAGGTTCGCTGGCGCAACCGGGCCTGGCTGCCGATGATCCTGGCGTTGACCTCAGTCTTCGCCGGGGTGATCTACATCGACATCGCCGAGGTCGGCGGTGCGTCGGACGGATCGCTGTGGCTGGCCCGTTCACTGGTCCTGCTGGGTGGCGCGCTGGCCTGCTCGCTACCGCTGGTGGCCTGGCTGCCCCTGTTCGACTTCGCGGTGCCGCCGCACCTGCGTACCGGGGCGGCGGCGGTGCCGGTGGCACCCCCGGCGAGCCGTGCCGAACGCCGGGTCACCGCCCCGCGTCCGGCACGCTCGCCGCAGCCGAAGGGGTCGTACTCGGGGCCGGTGGCCATCCGGTTCTACCGGCCGGCGGTGAAGTTCCGGGACAGGTTCCGGGCGTACCGGGTGGAGATCGACGGCGAACAGGTCGGCGAGCTCCGCCACGGCGGCGAGTTCCTGGTCGAGGCCGCTCCGGGGAGCCGGACGGTCCGCGCCCTGATCGACTGGACCGGCAGCCCGGAACTCGTCCTCGACCTGGTCGAGGGCGAGGCCTTCTCGATCCGGGTCGAGCCGGCCGAGGGGTCCACGATGGAATCGCTGCAGGGTGACGACGGGTACCTCCGTCTCACCGTGGAGGACCGTCTCTAGCACGTGACGACGGGACGCCCGGATCCGCTGACCGCGGGTCCGGGCGTTCCTCTTTCCACCCGGCTTTACCCGTGGCCCACCTCCGTGGAGAATCGTCCCCCGTCGATCACACCGACCGCGGGGGCGGCAATGCCATTCGATGGGTTCATCTCGTACAGCCACGCCGCCGACGGGCGGCTCGCGCCCGCCGTACAGCGGGGTCTGCATCGATTGGCGAAGCCCTGGCACCGCCGTCGCGCCCTGTGGATCTTCCGGGATCAGACCGGGCTGGCGGTCACCCCGAAGCTCTGGACGTCGATCCAGGAGGCGTTGGACGGCTCGGGGCACTTCGTGCTGCTGGCGTCGCCCGAGGCGGCGAACTCGCCGTGGGTGAACCGGGAGATCGAGCACTGGCTCGCGACGAAGTCACCGGACCGCATCCTGCCGGTGGTGACCGACGGCGAGTGGAACTGGGACCCCGCCGCCCGGGACTTCACGGCGGAGTCGACCGCGGTGCCCACCTCGCTGCGGGGCGTCTTCGCCGAGGAGCCGCTCTTCCTGGACCTGCGATGGGCCCGCGACGACCTGCACCTCAACCTGCAGCACGTCCGGTTCCGCGACGCCATCGCGCAGCTCGCCGCACCGATGCACGGGGTGAGCAAGGACGAGCTGGAGGGCGAGGACGTCCGGCAGCACCGGCGGGCGCGGCGGCTGTCTGCGGTGGCCGTGACGACGCTGGTGCTGCTGACCCTGGTCGCCTCGCTGACCGGCGTCGTCGCGGTCCGGTACGCGGACCGGGCCAACGCCGCGGCCGAGGAGGCACGGCTGCAGCAGCGGGTGGCGTCGGAGCAGCGCAGCACCGCCGAACAGGCCACCGAGGAGTCGCACCGCCAGCAGGAGAACGCCAAGGTGCACGAGGACCGGGCGCGGGCGGCGCAGGCCGAGACCCGGCGCCAGGAACAGCTGGCCGTCGAGCACCAGACACTCGCCCGGGAGGCCTCCGCCGAGGCGAAGGTGCAGCAGTCGCTGGCCGAGGAGGCCACCGCCGAGGCGCGGCGGGAACAGGACGCGGCGCGGCGGTACCGGGCCGACGCGGACCAGCAGAAGGCCGACGCGGAACGCCAGAAGGAGAACGCCGAGCAGCAGAAGGCGATCGCCCGCTACCAGCAGGAACTTGCGAATCAGGCCACGGCCCGCGCCAAGGAGCAGGAGAGGCTCGCCAAGTACCACCAGGAGCAGGCCCGCAAGGCCGAGGAGGAGCGCAAGAAGCAGGAGCAGCTCGCCCGGGAGGCCGCCGAGGAGGCCCGTCGTCAGCGGGAGGCCGCGGAACTGCAGCAGCGCATCGTGATCAACCAGCGGCTCATGGCACGGGCCCGGGCGATGATCGCCGACGACCCGCGCAAGGCCCTCATGCTCGGCGCGGCCGCCCAGCGCCTGCACGACGACCCGGCGACCCGCGAGCAGCTCAGCCACCTGGCCATGTCGACCCCGTACACCGGTTCCCTCAGCGACGCGGTCGATGTCGAGGCGCTCGCCGGAGCGGTGATCGCCACCAGTGGCAGCGGCGGAGCGGTGACGCTGTGGAACACGACCGAACCGGCCAGACCGGTCCGGATCACCGTGCTGCCCGGCGGTGGGACCGCCGACCGGACGCTGGCGGCCAGCCGTGACGGGAAGACCCTCGTGGCCTTCGACGGCGGACCGGAGGCGGCACGGTGGGACGTCACGAACCCGGCCGCTCCGGCGGAACTGACCCCGCTGACCGACGCCGCGGGGATCACGGCGGTGAACTTCAGCCCGGACGGGCAGACCGTCGCGACCAGCAACCGGGACAAGAACACCGTCCTGTGGGACGTCACCGGCACGGCGCCGGCCGCCCTCTCGACACTGACCGGCGCGTACCCGCTGAAGTTCGGTCCGGATTCGAAGATCGCCGTCACCAGCGGCGAGAAGGTCCACGTCTGGGACCTGACCGACCGGAGCGCCCCGGTGCGGCGCTCCACGATCGCCTTCGACTTCGGCACCATGGTCGGCGAGAGCGACATCGAGTTCAACCCGAAGCTGCCGATCGTGGCCGTCGAGGGCCCCTACGACTACATCTACCTCTACGACCTGACCGACCCGGCCGAGCCGCGGCAGGGTGACTCCGAGCCCGGCGGGCCGGGCGACACCGACCACACGGCGCTCGCGTTCAACCCCGACGGCAACAGCCTGGCCATCGGCGACTCCGACGGCACCACGACGGTGCTGAGCGTCGAACCCAACGGCGGGTGGCCGTGGATGTCGGCACAGGTCGCCAAGATGCTCACGCGGGGCGGCCCGGTCCGGTCGATGACCTTCGGTCCGGACGGGCGCGTCCTGGCCACCGCCGGTTTCCGCCTGACCGCGACACTGTGGAACATCCGCGGGCGATACGCCCGGGAGCCGATCGCCACCGTTCCCAACCCATTCCCGGACCGGCTCATGGGGCTCGCCTTCGCGCCGGACAGCCGATCGCTGATCGGCGCGGGACGCGACGGTTCGGCCGTGTCGTGGAATCTGTCCGATCCCGCCAAGCCGGTCCCCGGTGCGCTCATGCCGCTGGGCAGCGGCGAGCTCGAAGGCATGATGACCAGCAGCGACGGCCGGACCATGGTCGTCCTCAACACCGTCGGCGTGCTCACCGTCCTGGACATCAGCCGGCCGGGCGAGCCCAGGGTCCTGTCCCGGATCGAGGAGGTGGGAGCCGCGGCGGTCTGGGTGGCGGCGCTCACCACGGACGGGAAGACCATGGCCGTCGGCCGTGGCGACGGCAAGACCGCCCTGTGGGACCTGACCGACCGGACGCGACCCGTCAAGCTCGTCGAACTCCCCCTCCGACGGTTGCTGATGTCCATCGCGTTCACCCCGGACGGCAAGACGATGGCGGTCGGCGAGGGTTTCAACGTCACCACGTTCGACATCACGAACAAATCCGCTCCGGTACGGCTGATCTCGGTTCCGCCCACCGAGAATCCCGGCTACAGCGCCTCCTCGCTCGAGTTCAGCCCGGACGGGCGCAGCCTGGCAGTCGGCACCAGCGACAGAGGGCTCACCATGCTCTGGGATGTCGCCGACCCGGCCCAGCCGCACCGGACCGGCGTCCTGCCCGGCCTCAGCAGCCAGGTTCTCTGGTCGTCGTTCAGCCCCGACGGGCGCACCATCGCGACCTCGGGCATGAACAACTCCGTGGTGCTGTGGGACATCGTCGATCCCGGCACCCCACTGCGGTACGCCGTCCTCAAGAACCCCGACCTGCAGAGCCTCTACATGGTCTTCAGCCCGGACGGGCGCACGCTGGCCACCGGCGGCGGCCTCAATGTCCCGACCAGGAACATCACGCACTGGGACGTCACGGTGCCGAAGGACCTGGCCGCCGATCCGGTCCGCAACGCCTGCACGGTCAGCGGCCGGGGACTCGACGCCGACGAATGGGCCCGTTACATCCCCGAACTCCCGCACCGCGCGACCTGCTGAGGACGGGACCACGGATCGGGCCCGGAAGTCGTATCTTCATAGTGCTTTCGTACGGAGGTCAATGTGCGGTTCGGTGTCACCGGTCACCGGGTGCTTCCACCGGGCATCGCCGAACACGCGATGGACCACTGGCGGCGGGTGCTGCCCACCGGCGCCGGACTGCTCGGGGTGTCGAGCCTCGCCGACGGTGCCGACCAGCTGTTCGCCGCCCACGTGCTCGCGTCCGGGGGCGCCCTCGAGGCGGTCCTGCCGTGGCCCGGCTACGCGGGCTCGCTGGCGGCCGGTGACAGCCGGGCCCGATTCGAGGACCTCGTGCGGGCGGCCACCACGGTGATCACCCTGCCCTGCGACGAACCCTCCGACCAGGGCTACCTCGCGGCCGGTCAGGCCCTCGTCGACCGTTGCGACCACCTCTTCGCGGTGTGGGACGGGCTGCCGGCCCGCGGCCTCGGCGGTACCGGTGACGTGGTCGCGTACGCCCGATCCCGCGGCTGCCCGGTCACGGTTCTGTGGGTCGACGGCGTGCGCCGGGACTGAGCGTCGGCGCGGCCGGCACCTCCAGGTCGGCGTAGATCTTCCGGGCGCGTTCCAGGTGCGGTCCGGCCCCGTCGGCGATGCCGTCGTGAGCGCGCGCCTGCTCGTACCGGTCGCCGATCTCCTCTGCCAGCTCCAGCGCCTGGCCGTGCTGTGCGCGCGCCTCCGACGGGTCACCCGCGGCCAGCAGCACCTGACCGAGATCGTTCAGGGCCTCGGCCTCACTGGCACGATCCCCGATCCGGCGGAGCAGCACGAGGGCGCGACGCAGGTGACCCGCGGCCTCGGCGAGGCGGTCCCGGCGTGCCTCGATCGCGGCGAGATCGGTCAGCGCGTACGCCTCCGCGGTGCGATCACCGTTGCGGCGTACCGTCGCGAGGCTCTCCTCCAGGAGCTCGGCGGCCCGGTCCAGTGAGGCCGGACGGTGCGGCAGGCGGGCCAGCAGCGACAGGACATACGCCTCGCTGAATCGGTCGCCGAGTTCGGCGTACAGCTCCAGGGCCGACGTGAACCTCCGGGCCGCCCGCGTCTCGTCGCCCAGGCGCGCGTCGACCAGCCCGAGACGGACCAGCGCGTCGGCACGCCCGGCGTCGTCCCCCAGCTCGCCGAAGAGCGTCCGGGCCCGCAGGTAGTGGTCGGCGGCCCGCCGGTAGTCGCCGAGCCGCCAGTCGACGCTGCCCAGGTTGCGCAGCACCAGCGCCTCGGCCGCCGGCTCGCCGAGGCGCGCGTACAGGACCAGCGCCTCGCGGTAGGTCTCGGCGGCCTCGTGCAGCCGGCCCTGCCGCCGGTGCAGCCGGCCCAGGTTGGCCAGTGCCCGCGCCTGCGAGGCGTGGTCACCGACGGCACGGGCCGCGGTCACCGCCGACGCCGTGACGGTCACCGCCTCGGTGACCGGACCGCCCGCGTCGAGGTAGCGGAACAGCGTGGCGGCCAGGTCGATGGTGTGCTGATACCAGCCGTGCGCCGCGCCGCTCGTGCAGACCGCGGCGAGGTTGGGCCGCTCCGCCTCGATCCACGACCGGGCCGTGTCCGGGTCGCCCGGCACCTCCTCGCCGGCCGGGTACAGCGTGGCCATCGCCGTGGTGGCGCCGGCCAGGTAGTGGTCGAACAGGCGGGTGAGAGCGGCCCGGCGCTCGGGCTCCGGATCGTGGCGGGCCGCGAGCTCGGCCGCGTACGCGCGCAGCAGATCGTGCATGGTGTACCGGCCGCCGCGCCCGGCCTGGACCAGGCTCGCCCGTGTGAGCACGTCGAGCAGCCGCCGCGTCTCACCGTCGCCGGCACCGATCAGCGCCGCCACCGCGTCGAAATGAGCGGTCTCGCCGGGATGCAGGCCGAGCAGCCGGAACGTGCGGGCCGCGCCGGACGGCAGGTTCTGGTACGACCAGGAGAACACCGCCCGCACCTCGGCGTGCGGGTCGCCGCCCGCGTCCAGCAGGTCCAGCCGCATCTGATGGTCGCCCAGCTCGGCGACGAGCTCGGACAGCGACACGTCCGTACGCTCGGCGGCCAGCTCGGCGGCGATCCGCAGCGCGAGCGGCAGCCGGGCACACGCGGCGGCCAGCTCCGCGGCGGCCTCGGGCTCGCGGTCCACCCGGACGCCGATCAGCTTGCGCAACAGCCCGGCCGCGTCCGCCGGCGGCAGCAGGTCCAGATTGACGCGTTCGGCGCCGTGCACCGCCACCATGCCGCGCAACGAGTCACGGCTGGTGATCAACACGAGGCACGACCCGGTGCCGGGCAGCAGCGGCCTGACCTGCTCCACCGAGGACGCGTTGTCCAGCAGGACCAGCATCCGCCGGCCGGTGAGCTCGGACCGGTACCGGGCGGCGCGCTCGTCAGTGCCCGGCGGAATCTCCGGGCCACGCACCCCGAGCGCCGTGAGGAACCCGGCCAGAGCGTCGGCGACCGCCACCGGCTGCTCGGCGTCGTAGCCGCGCAGATTGATGTAGAGCTGCCCGTCGGGGAACGATTCCCGGACCCGATGCGCCCACCGTACGGCCAGCGCCGACTTGCCGACCCCGGCCGTGCCGGACAGCAGCGCGACGGTCAGCGGCGGCTCGTCACCGTCCGGCGCCAGCAGCCGGTCCAGCGCGGTGAGCTCTCCGGTCCGTCCCGTGAACGCCCGCACGTCGGCGGGCAGCTGGGCGGGAACCGACGCCGTGGCGGCGACCGGCACGGCAGACGACGCACGGGCCTCGAGCGACGGCACGGCCAGAGCCGGGTCTGCGGCGAGGATCTGCTGGTGCAACCGGCGCAGTTCGGGACCCGGATCGCTGCCCAGCTCGTCGGCGAGGCTGCTCCGGATCCGCCGGTACCGCTCGTCCGCGTCGGCCTGCCGGCCGCACCGGTACAGCGCGAGCATCGCCTGGCCGGCCAGGCGCTCGTCCAGCGGGTGCTCGGCGACCGCGGCGGACAGCGCCGGCAACAGCTCGCCGTGCCGGCCCAGCCGCAGCAGCACGTCGTTGCCGTCCAGTTCGGCGGCGAACCGCTCGCTGAGCAGGGTGCGTCGCGTCGCGCTCAGCCAGCGGGTGTCCAGCCCGCCGAACGGATCGCCGCGCCACAGATCCAGCGCCTGCTCGATCAGCGCCGCGGCCGACCGGTCCGACTCGGCCGCCCGGGCCAGCGTCATCAGCCGCCGGAAACGGTGCAGATCCACCGCCTGCGGATCCACGGTGAGCAGATAGCCACCGGGATCACGGCGGATCTCCACACCGCCCGCACCGGCCACCGCACCGCGCAGCCGGGACAGGTAGCTGTAGAGGGCACCGGTGGCACGCTGCGGCGCGCGCTCACCCCAGACCCGCTCGATCAGCTGGTCCGCCGCGACCGGGCGGCCCGCCTCCACGAGCAGCACACCCAGCACACACCGCTGCCGGGCGTGCCCCAGGTCGACGGACCGGCCGTCGATCCGTGCCTCCACCGCGCCGAGCACACCGAACTCCGCCGTCAACTGACCTCCGTACGCCTGTCGTCCGACCAGCGGATTCAAGAAATCCACAAGGTCCCGGGCAAGTCTCCCACGCTTCGTACAAGGTCCATCGGCGAGCATTGTCGACGTTGCAGGGGGACAGGTCGCCCCCGCCCGGTTACGAAATCTGTACGGGGGAATCGGGACGCCACAGGAGGCCCGAAGGCGACGGGCGACCTGCCCTGCGACAAGGCCGGTCCGGTTGTCTCAGCTGGATCCGCGTACCGCCAGTCTGGTCGGCAGCCGGGCCGGTGCCGGCCGGGCCGGATCGAGCAGACAACGGATCGCGGACTCCGCCTCGTCCTCGACCGGCATGTAGACCGACGACAGATCCGCCGCCTCGGCCAGGGCACTGCCGTCGAAGCCGACGACCGCGACGTCGTCGGCCACCCGGCGGCCCGTCTCGCGCAGAGCCCGCAACACGCCCATGGCGGTGACGTCACAGGACGCGAACACCGCATCCAGGTCCGGCTCGCGCTCCAGCAGCTCCCGCGTCGCCATGTAGGCCCGGGCGCGCGTGAAGTCGCCGTCGGCAGAGGCCACCGCCCGGCCCGCACCGGACATCACCCGCAGGAACCCGGCCTTGCGCTCGTTCGCGCACGGCGTCGCCGGCCCGAACACGGCGCCGACACGACGACGGCCGGTGGCCACCAGATGCACGGCGGCCTGGCGCCCGCCGTCGTCGTTGTCGGGCGCGACGAAGGCGACACCCGGAGCGGACCGCCCGAGGGCGACGGTGCGGCCACGGCGGGCGTACGCCGCTCCGGCCGCACCGGGCACATTGATCAGCACCCGGCCGAACGGCGGATCGGTGTCGTCCACCGGCAGAGCGGACACCCGGCGTACCTCCAAGGCGATGTCCTGATCGCCCAGCGCGCGCATGGCGCCGTTCAGCACCCGCCCGTAGAACGGTTTGGCGCTCATCGCCTCCGGATCCGGATCGACGATCAGGATCTCGATGCGTTCCCGCCGGCCCGCACTGCCGCGCCCGGTCGCCAGCGCGCGGGCCACGGCATGCGGCTCGAACCCGAGCTCGGCGGCGACCTCACGGACACGACGCCGGACGGCCTCGGACGCGCCATAGGTCCCGTTGATCGCCCGTGAGGCCGCTGCCCGCGAGACCCCGGCCACCCGGGCCACATCGGCGAGTGTGGGTCGCTGCTCCGTCATGCAGCGACGATAGCTCCGCCCCCGCCGAGCGTCAGGCGCGTTTCCGGGGAAGCCCGGCGTGCTGGGCGAGGGCGGCCGCCTCCGTACGGTTCTTGACGTCGAGTTTGCGCAGGACGTTGGTGACGTGGACGCTTGCCGTCCTCCCGCTGATGAACAGCCGGGCGCCGATCTCGGCGTTGCTCAGGCCGTCGGCGAGCAGCCGCAGCACCATCGCCTCGCGGCCGGTGGCCGTTGTTCGGTGAACTCGGTCCAGGAGGCGGCTCGGTCGAACTGTAGGGCGGTGAGGTCGTCGACGCGGATCAGGAAACGGCCGAGGTAGAAACTGCCGACATGGAATTGCATCAAGGGGATCCACTCCCGCCGGACCCGCTGCAACTCCTCCTCCAACTGCCGGGTCAGTTGTTCCGGGCCGAGGCCCGTGACGACGTCCGGCTGCCGGGCTAAGAGGTTCTCCTCGTCGATCGCCGTGCGCTGGAAGCTCCCGTAGTAATCCACGACCGGCGACATGATCGGACGTGGATCTTGCGGTGACGAAACCGGCCAGGACTTCACCTCAACCCGGCCGGTGGAGCCCGAGAGCCGACCATCGACGTCTTCAAAGACCAGGAGCCGTCGCGGCGCCTGAACGGTGCCGATCCGGCACGATGGAGGACTCGGCGTCTCGTGACGTGGTCGTCCGGGACGGGGCCGGTGTCCCCGGCCGCCCTCCCGCGGCGAGGCAGGCGATCACGGGAACACGGGTCAGCGCGCGGTAGAGGAGGTAGCCCAGCACCGCGCCCAGCGTGTTCGCGGCCAGATCGTTCACGTCCGCCGTCCGCCCGCCGCTGATCAGGACGTCGGTGACGAACTGCATCGACTCGATCACGGCGCTCAGTGCCAGACCGGTCCGTGCGACCTGCCCTACGCCGCGCACTTCGACCAGCAGCGGCAGTAGCACGCCCGCCGGGACGGTCATCACGATGTTCAGCACGACCGTGGTGGTGTCGAGGCCGGCCAGGGGTACCAGATGCGCCCTCTCGTACCAGGGGATCAGGTTGCCGAAGTCGCCGGTGCGGACCTGCAGCGGCACGGTGACCATGGCGACCCCGGCCAGGTAGCAACTCGTCACACCGGCGAGCAGCAGCCGTCGCGCCGTGAGATCGCGACGCCGCCACAGCACCAGCACCCAGCCTGTCACCAGCACCGCCGCCACCACGACCCCCACGGTCGCCGCGGAGAACTCCAGAAAGATGCCACTCATGCCGTTCATGTCGGCCAGCATGGCGACGATCAGGCCGGTGGCGGATCCATCTCGAGTCGGAGCCGCCGGTACCCAGGTATCGGCGGCACGACACGATCGGTACCTGAGGGCGACGCGCCACCACGCCCGGCCCACGATCATCGATGGCGTGACCTTCGACGGGCCGACCGGCGAACGCGCGGCCTAGGGTGGGCGGCGTGAAAGATCGCAGTACGCTGTTGTGCGCCGCTGCGGCACTCGGCGTGCTGCTCTCCGGGGGCCTCGAGCTCGCACTGCAGTACAACATTCGCGAGTCCGACCGCGCCCTGCTGTTCACCCTGGTCGTGCTCGGCACCGCCCTGGCCGTCGGCCTGGTCCGGCGGGTCCCCCCGGTCTCGCTGGGGCTGGTCTGGATGACCGCGATCGGCCAGGCGGCCACGGCGACGCCGTTCCTGCTCACTCAGGCGGCGTGGGCGGTCATCGCGTTCGGGCTGGCCCGCTGGGGTGACCGGGCCGTCCTGTGGGCGAGCGCCTCCTCGTTCGTCGCCGGGCCGGTGGTCGCGGTCGTGCTGATCGGCAACGACCTGATCTGGATCGACCCGCCGTACGCCTCCCAGGACCTGTTCGTGGCCACCGTCGACCAGCTCGGGCTCGGCTGGCGGATCGGCGCCGGCGTGGTGTTCGGTGCGCTGCTCGCCATGCCCTGGCTGGGCGGGCTCACCCTGCGGATCTCCCGCCGGGCCCGTATCGACCTGGACCGGGCATCCCGGGAACGCTTGCGGGCCGAGGAGATCGCCCGGGTGCGGGAGGCCCAGACCCGCCTGGCCCGCGACGTGCACGACGTCGTCGGCCACTCCCTGGCCGTGATCCTGGCGCAGGCCGAGTCCGGACGATATCTGCCGGACGACGACCCCACCGCGCTCAAATCGGCGCTCGCTACGATCGCGATGTCGGCCCGGGCCTCGCTGCACGACGTGCGGGAGGTCCTGACCGCGACCGGCGACACCACCGACGACCTGGACAACCTGATCGACAACCTGCGCGCCGGCGGCCATGAGGTGGTGACCGGGCACGACGGCACGCCCCGGGCGCTGCCCGAGCCGCAGCGGGCCGCTGCCTACCGAGTGCTTCAGGAGATGCTGACCAACGCGATCCGGCACGGTCTGCGAGGAGGGGCTTTGACGGTACGCCGGACCTGGTCCTCCGACGCCCTGCAGATCGAGGTCCGCAACGGCATCGAGCCGGCCCCCGGTGACCGGCTGTCGTCACCCGGGTCGGGGTCGGGGCTGGACGGCATGCGCGAGAGGCTCGCCACCATCGGCGGCACCCTGTCCACCGGGGTGCGGGGCAAAGTTTTCGTCGCGACCGCGAGGATCCCGCTGTCATGAGCGACATCACCGTGCTGGTCGTCGACGACCAGGAGCTGTTCCGCGCCGGTGTCGCGGTCATCCTCGACGCCCAGCCGGGAATCACCGTGGTCGGCGAGGCGGGTAACGGCGCGGACGCGGTACGCCTGGTGAAGGAGTTACGGCCGGACGTCGTACTCATGGACCTGCGCATGCCGGTGATGGACGGCGTCGAAGCGACCCGGCAGATCTACGCCGCCGCGCCCTCCCCGCCGGTGCGGGTGCTCGTGCTCACCACGTTCAACCTCGACGACCGGGCAGCCACCGCGATCCGGCACGGCGCGAGTGGCTTCCTGCTGAAGGACACCACGCCGGCCCAGCTGACCGACGCGGTCCGCAGCGTCCACACGGGCAACGCAGTGCTCGCCCCCACCGACCTCACGACCCTGCTGACCAGACAGTTCCCGGCTCCGAGGCCGGTGCCGGACGCGTATCTCGCGCTGACCGACAAGGAACGGGTCGTCTTCCGGGCAGTGGCCCGCGGCCTGTCGAACGCAGAGATCGCCGCAGAGATCTTCGCGGGAGAGTCGACGGTGAAGACGCACGTCGGGGCGATCCTGCGCAAGCTGGTGCTGCGCGACCGGGTGCAGATCGCGGTGTTCGCCCACGAGCACGGCCTGCTGTCCTGAGCGTCGGCACCTGAGGCCATCGCCCCGGGACCCGGGAGTGATTAGTGCGTTGGCACCCCTGGGTGAGCTTCCTACCCGGGCCCCGTCGGGTGACTCCCGTACGGCGCGTCCCCGCCCCCGCGCACGCGTCCCGGTCGGGCCGTGGACAGGAGCCTCACGATGCCCGCGTGCGCCAGGACGACCAGGCCGATCGCAGCCGACAAGGATCCCCTGGCTGGCCGTCGAAGCGGAGACGGGCTCGGCGGTGACCCGGGTTCCGCCGTTACCCCGCGGTCGGTGCGGGCCGTCCGGTCAGCAACCGCCATGACTCGCCGAGGCAGCTTGCGCCGCCCAGGCCGAGCAGGGCTACCGCTGCTGGTGACCCTCTTGCTGACCGTCAGCGCCGGGGCGATCCGGTTGGCGGTCATGGCTGTCAGCCCGCTGCGGGCGCGGGTCGCTGTCGCGGCCGAGATCCAGTAGGCGGTGATCGCCGAGCTGTCCGCCGGGCCGTTCTCGCCCTGGTAGGTGATGGTCTCCAGCGTCCGGCCGGCGAGCTCGTCGTGGTCTTCGTGTTCGCCGTTGAGGGAGTCGGTCACCTGAACGACGGTGTCGTTGTTCTTCGACATGCCGCGGTGGAAGCTGGTGTCCGACTGGGTACGCGGGTCGTTGGCGCCGTCACCGGTGAAGGTCCGCACTGTCTTGTAGCCGCGGAACTGGCCATAGGTGCGGTGCTTGGCCTTGACCACCTCGTTGTCGTCGTAATGCCAGGCCGCACCACCCCGCCGCACGACGACATTGAGACTCCTGCAGCGCTGCCGAGCCCTGCTTGACATCCCGAACCAGCGCGCTTCTCGGAAGAGGCCTCCTCAGGAGTCGAGGCGCTGCTCCCGATCTGCTCCCACAAGCATGACAAAACGCCCGGCCTCGTGGGTCACAAGGCCGAGCGTCTTCGCAGCTAGCAATACTGGTGGGCGATACTGGGATCGAACCAGTGACCTCTCCGGTGTGAACGTAACCCGATCAAGCCACTGACCAGGCGATATGCAAATCGGCGCTGGTGAGACGCGGTTGACCGGCGCTGCTGGACGCTGTTCAGCACGGTTCGGTGCCGCCCGTGGCCACCCCGTTTGCTCCCTGCCGATCGTCGATTTCGGGGAGCAGCCCGGCGTGGCCCCTGCCGGGGACACCGATTTCATCGTCGTGGTGCTCCCCATAGCCGATGCGAATGGTCGTTGAGCTGCTCGAACGTACTCGTTGGCAGGAGCCGTGCTGCTCCCCTGGCACACGAGACCTGGAGCCCTATTCAGAACGCGGTGGCCGTTTCCTCGTGGTCCCGCGTCCGGGTGACGATGCGTAACGGCGGCCGTCCGGTGAGGGTTCGCCTGGGTTGTGTGGACTCAGGAGTACCTCGGTGGACGGCCGCCGCGTAGTGAGCGTATGACCGGGATGCGCCCGGACCAACTCGCGGCGCTGATTCTTACGGTGTCCACCCTTGTGGGTGACTGGCAGCCGAGGAACGGCCGTCGCAAGGTTCTGGATCTGCATCGGGCGGTGGTGCTGACCTTGTTCCTGCTGCGGCACGACAACGTGCAGGACGTTGCGGGTGAGTTGTTCGGGTGTTCACAGTCGACGGTCTCGCGGGGGTTCCGACGGGTTCGTCGCGCCGACCGGCGAACGCGCTGACCGTACGGACCTGTTCTCCGGCAAGCATCGCCTGACGACGTTCTGAATAGGGCTCCCGGGTAGCGTTTCCGGGAGGCGGGTTCAGACGGTGGGTCAGCTTCCCGTAGGAGGTCGGCATCCCTTCCGTTACCAATACAGATCCCGAATAATTTGGGTAAACGCAAAATATCAGCCGGCACACTATCCCGCACTGGGAGGCTTTAAAAAGGTACGACCAAAGTTGTATGCCTTGCTCAGCGTCCGGATCTTCTCCTGATCCGGCCCTTCCTCAAAAGCCCCTCCATTGTCTGCCAGGAAGTCCCCCCATGCGCTACGCTCACGCTCCATCAAGTCATCATTGTGCGAAGGGTTTTCAATCATGCTGCGGTACCCCCACAGTGCACTAATTCCAAATATTCCTTCGTCTCGATTAACAAAGCTCCAGCCAGAAGGGATTTTGGCATCGGTAAAATCGAACAGTTCAACGTGAGCCCAGATCGGCCGAACACCGTCGTTCAAGACAAGGAGCATGAGATTTCCTCGGCTGATCGCCATTGCGTAAACCACGTAGGCGCCGTCGACCGTTAACTGAAAATTAGTTGACTTGAAGTTCCCGCTTCGACTCAGGACTGATTCCGGCAAGTCACTGCCACGATTTCCAACACAGATTACACGCATAACCATCAGTCGGTCGCTCCCGGAACCCAGTCCTTCACCTTGAGGTCGTCAACTGCGCCTGTTGTCGTCTGGTATTGGTAATGGATTTCCACGTTATCAATCGTCTGAGCCATCTTTTGCCAACCTTTATCGGCCGGCCATCTCGGATCGGTTTGCGGAACTCTCACCAATCTTTCACCGACCTCCGGATTGTGTCTCACCTCCAGGAGCAGCTCCTCCTCCCAGTCGACGTTGTACCTGCCGAAAATACATCCGCGCTGGTCAGAGTGCGTTCTGGCAGGCGTGGTGATCATGGCTGTTCTGGTGTCGGTGTCCCCTGAATCCTCGTCGTTGGTGACTGCGCGAGGATGCTGACTCATGCTGCTGCGCTTGGCGTACCTGGGTATCACGAACGCGTTCGCGTTGCTGCGGCTGTTGCCGGGCAGTGACCGCGACAAGGACACCGAGATCCTCGTCTTGCGGCATCAGCTCGCGGTGGTGCAGCGCCAGCTCGGTGGGCAGCGGGTCCGGTTCGAGCCGGCCGACCGGGCGTGGCTGGCCGCGCTGCTCAGCCCGCTGTCCAGGCCGGCCTTGAAGAACCTGCGGCTGCTGGTGCGCCCAGACACGGTGTTGCGCTGGCATCGCGATCTGCAGGCCCGCCGCCACGCGGCCATGTCCCGGCCCCGACGGCGTGGACGCCCGCCCACTGTCCGGTCGATCCGTGCACTGGTGCTGCGCCTGGTGGCGGAGAACCCGTCTTGGGGATACCGGCGTGTGCACGGCGAACTGCTCACCCTCGGCGTGAAGGTCGCCGCATCCACGGTCTGGGAGATCATGCGAGCGGCGGGCATCGACCCGGCCCCGGACCGCACGACCACGACCTGGGCACAGTTCCTGCGGGCACAGGCCGGGGCGATCCTGGCCGTCGACTTCCTCGACACGATCACCCTGACCGGCACCCGCCTGTACATCCTCGCGGTCATCGACCATGCCAGCCGCCGCATCCGGATTCTCGGCGCGACCGCGCACCCGACCGCATCCTGGGTGACCCAAGCTGCTCGCAATCTGGTCATGGACGTCGAAGACGCCGGCTGCCAGGTCAAGTACCTGATCCGCGACCGGGACGGCAAGTACCCGGCCCTGTTCGACACGATCCTGGCCGACGCCGGCATCACCGTGGTGCACACCGGCGTCCGGATGCCCCGGATGAACGCGATCATGGAACGCTGGGTCCGGACCTGCCGCCGCGAACTCCTCGACCGGACACTGATCCTCAACCAGCGGCATCTGCTGCACGCGTTGCGCGAGTACGAGGCTTTCTACAACGGACATCGCCCGCATCAGGGTCTCGGCAACGCCCGGCCGCTGGCCCCACTACCCACCCCGATCACCGACCCCGACCGGCTCACCCGGCTCGACATCCGTCGACGCGACCGCCTCGGCGGCATCCTCCACGCATACGAGCATGCCGCCTGAGCTGCACGGACGCATTTTCGGCAGGTACAACGTCGGAGCCCTTCACGAGGTCAGCGGCAAACTCGAACTCGGGTCTCCGAAGACTCCAGCCGCTGTCCGGCCCATCCTGCTGCCGCCATTCCTGGTCGCTCGGCTCCGCGAACATCTGGAGAGCCATGACCACTCCCACGTCTTCGTAGGTGAAGACGGCGGACTGTACCGGCGCTCCAACTTCAGCCGCCGCTTCTGGCGACCCGCCACCGACGGATCACCCGATGGACTGGTCGCACCGGTCATCCCCGGCATGCACTTCCACGATCTCCGGCACACCCACAAGACTTGGATGATCGAGGACAGCGTTCCGGAAGCCGCTCAGGCGAAGCGGCTGGGTCATCGGCTACCGGGTGTTCGCGGGATCTACAGCCACGTCACCCCCATCGTCGAACAGCGCCTCGTCGATGGCCTGCAAAAACGTTGGGAGCGCACCGCCAAGCCCGAACTCGAACGGTGACCACATTTGCGACATAGTGGTGGTCAGCCGGGGAGCGAACAAATCAAACTCAGGAGTGGTCAGCCAAACATGACCGCCGCTGCTCCCCGTTTGCTCCCAGAACTATGACAAAACACCCGTTGCCGTGGATCATGGCAACGGGTGTTTTCGCAGCTAGATGCTATGTGGGCGATACTGGGATCGAACCAGTGACCTCTCCGGTGTGAACGGAGCGCTCTCCCGCTGAGCTAATCGCCCTCAACGAGATAGAACTCTACTAGACGACGGCCCGCTGCCGCGAACCAGGGGTCACCACTTGTCGACGATGTCGAGGCAGACCTGGAGCAGGTCGACGTCGAAGCTGAGCTTGACGGATGCCCAGACAAGGGCGGTCAGGAAGATCATGCTGAGTACGGCGATCACGCCACGGACCAGCAGGGTCTGCCGGCCGACCCAGTGGGTCCAGTTGGTGACGTGCCGCTTGGCATAGGTCAGCAGATGCTTGGCCCACGCGAACTCGATGGCCCAGATGGCGAGGCCGGCGAAGATGATCGGCCAGCCGGGACCGGGGAAGACAAGCAGCAGGAGCCCCACCGCGACGACGATGCCGCCGAGAATGCCGATGCCGATCTTGAGAGCGACCCTGCCGGTCGAGTTGGACCGGATACGGTCAAGCACACGCACGTCTGAGAACCCCGCCGTCCGGTTTTAAGCCCATTTCATCCCCCAGTGTCCGGGAGCCCCGTCACTACCCGGGAGGAATGGACGTTACCGGAGTAAGTCAACTGCTGGACCACTGACGCCGGGAACAACCGAGTACATGGGCAGAACAGGACAAGATATCGCTTCGTGTCCTGTGCGGAAGGGTTTTCCGAACCCCCTTCCCACTACTGGGTGAGATCAGCGTATGGCGGAGCGTAACTACAAGGATCACCTGAGTATGGGAACCGCGGGGTTCACCAGCCTCGCAGCGGTGCCGGGGGGAGTTCGTCCATGAGTACCATTCGTCCAACGACCGTCGAGGTCGAAACCTCGCTGCGGCTCGTAGCGCCTGACGCGACGGCACTGCCGGTACGCGCCAGTCTCCGCTACGACCCAGCCGACCCGTATGCGGTCCACGTGTTGTTCCACGCAGAATCAGCCGGTGGGGAAGCCGTGAGCTGGTCCTTTGCGCGGGAACTGCTCGTGACCGGGCTCGACGAGCCGGCCGGGATCGGCGACGTCCGGGTGTGGCCGTGGGCCACTCCGCGGGGCGATTTCGTCGCACTGGCACTGTCGTCACCCGACGGGAACGCGCTGTTCGAGGTGCCGCGCAGCGTCCTGGTCCGCTTCCTGCGGCGCACCTATGTGGTGGTGCCCCGCGGCCGGGAGTCCGACCACCTGGACGTCGACGCGGCGGTCAACCGGCTGCTGGCGGGCCGATAGCGCCGGAGCACATCAGCGAGTCAGGGCGACCCGCGCGGACACTGCCGGTCCGCGCGGGTCGCCCTTTATCCTGAAAAATAGTCGATCTCCGAAAAGAAATCGGAATCGGACGTATAGCGAATACCGAGCAGGAAATCGGACATTTACCTCAGTCGGTGCGCTAGTGGATGCGCTGAAGTCCATCGACGACTACCGTCAGGCGCGATGTCAGCACTCATTCAACACACCGAGCCGACACCGACCCGTCTTCCACCGGACTGGTCGGGGATCATCGGCTGCGTCCTGCCGGTGGCCGCCGGAGCCGCCACCGGTCTGCTGAGCGTTCACGCTCTCGTCCTCACCACCTCCGGACCGCTGTTCGCCGAGGTCGACTTCGACGAACACGTGTGCGGGCCGGGCACGCTGCTCTGGATCCGTCCGGGGCAGGCGGTGCGATTCGGCGAGCCACCGGGCGACACGATCGCGGTCGTCTTCCGCCCGGGGTTGTTCGGGCCGGAGGAACTGCCCGGCCTGGTTCCGGACGATCCCACCGGACCGGCCCGGACGCCACTCACCCCGTCCGATCCACAGGTCTTCCGGGACGCCCTCACCCATCTGGCCGCCGACTCCGAGGGCGAGCCGGGTGCGGTCACCGCTGCCCTGCTGCGGCATCAGCTGGCCGCGGTGCTGCTGCGGATCCGCACGACCGAGCCGCCGATCGACCCGGTCGGTCAGGTCGAGGGGCGGACCTTCGAGCGGTTCCAGCGCCGCCTGGAGGAGGGCTACCCGCAGACCCGGCGGGTCGAGGACTACGCGGCCGAGCTGGGCTGCTCCGTCCGCACCCTGACCAGGGCCAGCCTCGCCCTCACCGGCCGGACCGCCAAGCAGGTCGTCGACGATCGGGTGGCACTGCAGGCGCGGCGGCTGCTCGCCGCGACGCCGCTGTCGGTCGCCGAGGTGGGCCGGGTGCTGGGGTTCGGTGAGCCGACGAACTTCGGCCGGTTCTTCCATCGGGAGACGGGGCTGAGTCCGGGGCAGTTCCGGGCGAGGTTCACGGCCGGTGCTCCGAGCGGCATCCCGGGGCAACGCCACCCCTCGGAGTAGCCCCTCTCTCCCTCGCCAATGGGGCTAATCCCCACAACTCCCTGGGGTATGTGCATCCGGGATGCGCGGGCGGGGCATGATAGTCAGGTGCAGATCTCCGCGCGCGGTGACTACGCGGTCCGGGCAGCCCTCAGTTTGGCGCAGGCCTACCCCGCACTGATGTCCGCCCAGGCCATTGCCCAAGAACAAGACATGCCTCGGAAGTTCCTCGAGGCAGTGCTCGCCGACCTGCGCCGCGCCGGCGTGGTCCGGGCCCAACGCGGTGCCGAGGGCGGTTACACGCTGTCGCACCCACCACGGGACGTCACGATCGGCCAGATCATCCGGGCCGTCGACGGTCCGCTGGCCGGTGTGCGCGGCCTCCGTCCGGAGGAGACGCAGTACACGGGAGCGGCGGAGAACCTGCCGAACCTGTGGGTGGCCGTACGCGCCGCGGTCCGTGAGGTGCTCGACGAGGTGAGCCTCGCCGAGCTGATCTCCGGGCGGATGCCGGCGCACGTGCGCAAGCTGACCACCCGCCCGGACGCCTGGCAGCCACGCTGACGTTTGTGGATTGACGCCATCGGGAACTCTCCGGCCCATCAGAACTTAGATGGGAGAAGTTCCAATGGGCATCGTCTACCGCAGCCGGAAGAAGATCGGGCCGCTGGTCCTGAACTTCACCGAGAACGGCTACTCGTCCTGGAGCCTCAAGATCGGGCGTTGGTCCTGGAACTCGCGGACCCGCGCGCACCGCGTCGACCTGCCCGGCCCCCTGTCGTGGAAGCAGGACAAGTCGCGCTCATAGCGAGATGACGACGTCGCCGCCGAGCCTGCCGTGTGCGGGCTCCCGGCGGACGGCGCCGGTGTCGACCAGTGCGTGCAGCACCCGGGTGGCGTCGGCGGCCCGGTAGACGGTTTCGGTGAGCGCGAAGGTGCGCAACTCGGTCACCGTCGCCGAGCCGGTCCCGGCCAGGTGCGCGAGCAGTTCGCGCCGCAGCGGTCCGGGATGCGGGTTCAGTGAGATGTCGATCAGGTGTCGTTCCGGATCGGCGGGATCGCGGAGGCGTACCCCCGCGAATTCATCGACCGCCCAGAGCGCCTCCTTGAAGCTCTCCAGACTCTTCGCCGAGGTGGTGGCAAAGGCCACCACCTCGCCGGGCTCCGGCCCGATGGCCAATTCCGCGGCCGTGACCAGCGGGAATCCCAGACTCCGATAGGGGTCGACGGGGCTGCCGGGAGGCAGCGCCATAAGGACGTCGGCAGGCTTGCCGGCGGCGATCGCGGCGACGGTGGTCACCGCGGGCGGTTCCCCCGCGGTCGTCGCATCGAGAAAACCCATCAGCGGTACGCGTGACGCGCCGGCCGCCTTCAGCGCGACCGGAAGCCGCTCGTCCGTACCGCCGCCGACCGGAAGCACCGCGAGTCCGGCCCCCGCTCCGGCGTCCCGCTGTGCCGCGGTGAGCCGCCGCCCGACCTCGGTGACGTCGTCGCCGACCGCCACCATGGACAGTTCCCGCCCCCGGGTCAGGTCGGGCAGATCGGCCAGGACCCGCACCGCGGTCTCGGCAGCCTCCCCGCCGTCGCCGTCGGCGTAGCCGTGCACATAGGTGGCACGCCGGGCGCGGTGCAGCGCTGCGGCGGCCCAGGCCTGCAGGTGGCGGACGAGGAGCTCACGTTTCACGGTCGCGATCGGGGACACACCCGTGTTTCTACACCTGTCCACTTCGGTACCGGAAACTTGTACCCAGGGTGTTCAGTTGCGCACTATGGGATACATGGCCCCTCCGCTCGCCGAAGTGACCGCTCAGGCACAGACCCTGTCGTCGTCCGGTGATCTCGCGGGCGCCCGGGCCGTCCTCGACGACGTCCTGCGGACCGCCGACGCCGATCCTCGCCGCGCCACCCCCGACCTCGCGGTGGCCGCCGCTCTGCACGCCCGCGTCCTGATCGCCCTCGGCGACCCGGAGTCGGCCCGGCTCTGGGCCGCGTTCGCGCACTCGGCCGAGGAACGCCTGCACGGCCGGCGCGACGAGCGCACCATCGCGGCGGCCGCCATGCACGCGGCGGTTCTGCAGCGGATCGGCCAGCACGGCCGGGCCTCGTCGGTCTATCACGACCTGGTCGGCGAGCTGGCACTGCTGGACGGTCCGGACTCACCACGCGTCCTGGCCGCCGAGGCCGACCTCGCGACCGCCGAGCACGCGGCCGGTCACTGCTCGACCGCCCGGTCCCGGCTGGCCCGCGCCTGGCGGCGGCACAGCCGGGTGCACGGCGACGCGGCCCCGGCCGGGATCAAGATGCTGGCCAGGCTCGGTGCGATGGAACGCGACTGCGGCCGGGACGCGGAGGCACTGGAGCATCTGACCCTGGCGAGCGAGCTCAGCGCCCGCTACCTGTCGGCCGATCATCCGCTGGCCCGGCAGGCCGCCGCGCTGGTGTCCGGCCAGCCGTCCGGGCGGCACACCTGCGGAAACGGGCGGGACACCACCGGTGGCAAGCCGTTCCGCCCGTTCCCGCGCCGTCCCACCGTCACGGACACGACCGGCACCCGTCCGGCCGCGTTCCCGGCCGACGCGCCCGGCCAGCCACCGCCGGACGACCGGCCCACCGACCCCAGCGGCACCGTCTACCCGGTGCCGTCCGACGACTTCTACGACGATCTTCCGTCGCCGGACAACCGGTCCACCGATCCCAACGGGACCGTCTACCAGCAGCCGCTCTATCTCAGCGACGTGCACCGGCTGCCCGGCGACCCGACCGGCCGGCACGCCCGCGCCGACACGCCGCCACCGCTGCCCGGCAATCGGGCGCCGGACTACGGCGAGGACGGCCGGCCTCTGCCGATCGGCACGGCCCCGACCGGCACGCTCACCGATCCGCCGAACTCGCGGCGGCTGCCGGTGCGCACCGAGCGGCCCGAACGGTCCCGGGGCCTGCATCCGCTGCTGCTGGCCGCCGTGCTGGCCGGCGGGGTCGCGGCCGCCGCCGCGGTGGTGATCGTGACGCTGCCCGGCGCCGACGGCGCGACGACGGCACCGGTGCAGCCGTCGGCAGCGGGCGCCCAGCCGCTGACCGCCACCGCCGATCCGGGCGCCCCGTCGGACGTACGGCTACGCGACGACGGTCCGAGCGTGTCCCTGCAGTGGGTCTACCCGCGTGACGCACGCGGCGAGGTGGTGATCACCGTGGCCCGAACCGACCGGCCCCCGGTGACCGTGGCCGAACTTCCCGCCGGCGCCACCGACTACGTCGTCTACAGCCTCGGCGAACAGCACAACTACTGCATCACGGTCGCGGTACGCGCCAACGGGGGTGGGACCGCCGCGGCGGTCCCGGTCTGCACCCGCAGGTGACCGCGCTCACCGGTGCAACCGTTCCGCAACCGGGCGGGACCCGGGCGGCTACCGGGGCACCGGACCGTAGGTCGTCACGGCGGTTGCCGGTCGTGTCGCAGGCATGGCCTACAGGAAGGCAGGGACAGTGACGACGGAAACGGCGAGCCGTGTGCCCACCGAACCTCATCACGAGTTCGGCGTCCTCGAATCCGCTCTGACGGAACTCGAGGGACGGCCACCGTCGGAGTTCCGTACCCTCTGGGAGCCCGCCGGTGAGCTGCGCGCACGTGCCGCCGAGCTGGGCGCCGAGGAGATCGTCCAGCGGGCCATGCTGCTCCAGGCCGGTGTCCTGCTGCGCAAGGGCAGGACCGGCGAGGGCGGCCGACTGGCCCACCAGGTACGCGTCTGGGCCGAGGAGCACGAGAGCCGCTACCTGCTGGCTCGTGCCCACCGGGAGCTGTCGGTCTTCTGCCGGCACCTGGGCGACTTCTCCGACGCGCTGACCCACGCGGTGCAGAGCATCACGTTCCTCACCGACGACGTGCCGCCGAACCTGCGGGCCCGGCACCTGACCACGCTCGCGGTCGCGCTGGACGACACCGGGGCGTACGACGACGGCCGGCGCCGCTACCAGGAGGCGCTGGTCCTGACGGCCGAGGCCGGCGACCACGAGATGACCGCTTCGGTGCTCAACAACATGGCGTACTCCGCCGTGGAGATCGGTGACGAGCCCGAGGCCCGGATGCTGGTCGGGCAGATGCGCGACCTGCAGGCGCGGGTCGGCTACCGGTTCTCCGCCAACGAGCTGGACACGATGGCCCAGGTCGAGCTGATGGGCAGCCGCTACGACGCCGTCGAGGAACTGCTCTCCCCGGTGCTGGCCGATCTGGTCGAGGCCAACGAGGGTGACGCGGTGGCCGAGTGCCAGCTCACCCTGGCCCAGTCCCGGCGGGCGGCCGGACGGTACGACGCCGCCCAGGAGGCCCTCGACGCGACCCGCAAACTGTGCACCGAACGCAACCTGGGCCGGCTCAGCGCCCAGGTCCGGCAGGAGCAGGCCGCCCTGTACGCGGCGACCGGGCGGTTCGCGGAGGCGTACGAGGAGCATCGTGCCTTTCATGCCGAGGCCACCGCTCTGCACTCGGTCCAGCGCGAGACCCGGGCCAGTGCCCTGCAGGCGGTCCTGGAGGCGAACGAGGCGCGCCAGGCCAGCGAGCACTTCCGGGAGATGGCCCACCGGGACGCGCTGACCGGCCTATACAACCGGCGTTACGTCAACGAGCGGGTACCGGCCCTGCTGCTGGAGTCGGCCGCCCGCCGCCGCCCGGTGTCGCTGGCGATCGTCGACCTGGACCACTTCAAGCGGATCAACGACACACTGTCGCACGCCACCGGTGACACCGTGCTGCAGCACGTCGCCGAGCTGCTGGAGGAGGCCGCGCCCGGCTCGGCGATCGCGGCCCGGATGGGTGGCGAGGAGTTCCTGCTGGTCTATCCGGGTGTGGACGCGGAGGAGGCGACGGCCCGCTGCGAGCGGCTGCGGCTGCGGATCCGGGCACACGGCTGGGAGCCGATCACCGGGGCGCTGCAGGTGACCACGAGCATCGGGGTCGTCACGGCTCCGGAGGGCCAGAGCACCTTCACCGCGCTGTGGTCCGCGGCCGACCGCAACCTCTACGCCGCCAAGCGCTCCGGCCGCGACCGCGTCGTCACCGGCTGAAGACCACCGGCTGTGTCGTACCGCTGTCTCAGCGCGGCTGAGACAGCCGGTGGTCCATTCACTCGCCCGTGGCCACACCGGCCAGCTCGGCGACGATGTCGAGGTGGCCGGTGTGGCGGGCGTACTCCTGGACCAGGTGGAAGCAGACCCGCTCCAGGGTGGCCGGATCGCCGCCGCCCCAGCGCGGGCCGGGCTTGCCGACCGTGTCCAGGTCGTTGCCCGTGATCGCCGCGGTGGTGTATTCGCCCTGGGAGCGCAGCTCGGCGGTCAGCTGCTCCAGCGTCTCCGCGTCACCGACGTACCAGCGTTCGTCGCGCTGGTCGCCCCACGGCGCGTCGACGGCCCGGCCCTCGAAGCCCCACTCGATCCAGCGGCGTTCCACGTACCGCAGATGTTTGAGCAGTTCCAGGGGTGTCCAGCCGGACGGCAGGCGGCTCGTGCGCAAGTCGGACCCGGGCAGCGCGGCGGTCTTCGCGATCAGGGTCTCCCGGAAGTAGTCCAGGTAGCCGGTGAACACCTCGGCGCGGTTCGCGGCCGGGACGGTGGGCGACGGGAAATCGATCGTCATGTCACGAGCCTAGAGTCCGGCTGCGTCGTACCGCTGTCCCATCCCGCGCGAGACAGCGGTGCGGCACAGCCGGAGTTCTACAGGTCGGTGCCGACGAGCACCGGGTAGTGGTCGGAGGCGTGGTCGGTCACCTCGTCGCGGATCACCCGGGCGTGCTTCACACGGGCGGCCAGGGGTGGGCTGGCCAGCAGGTAGTCCAGGCGCATCGTGCCGAACTCGCGGCCGGCGAACCCGGTCGGGACGGTCCGGCCGTCGCCCTCCCCCACGGCCTGCCACAGGTCGGTGAACCCGGACTCCCGGAACGCGGCCACCGCGCGGGTGTCCGGCGAGCCGTCCGGCCCGAGGTGGCGCTGCCGGTACAGCGAGTGGACGGCGTCGAGCGTGGCGGAGTGGTCGCCGTCCGGGTCGAGGCCGTTCATGTCGCCGGCGATCAGGACCATGTGCCGGGCCGAGCCGTACCGCGCGGCCAGCCAGGTGGCCTCGCGGTAGCGGCGGTACGGCGAGAACGGGTTGAGGTGGGCGCTCACCACGGTCAGCGGACCGGCCGCGGTGTCGGCCACGACCACTGCCGCCGCGTGATGCAGCCGCCAGCTCACCGACGAGCGTCGCCGGATCCGCAGCGGGGGCCGCACCAGGACGGCGACCGGCTGGGCGAGCACCGAGCGGGCCAGATGGGCGGTCATCCCGGTCGCCTCGGACAACTCACGGAGCCGGCTTGCGCCGTACCGCTGGAAATGTTGTAGCTCTTGAAGGCAGAGGACGTCGGGCTGCTCACGGTTGATGACCCGGATGATCTCCGGCAGTCGGTCGCCGCCGCCGTTCTTGATGTTCCAGGTCATCAGCCGCAGCGTCATCCGACCACCGCCGGACTCCGGCCGTGGGTGGCCTCCTCGGCCTCCTCGGCCGCCTCGGACGCGGTCTCGGCGTGCGCGTTGGGCCGGACGGTGAACCAGAGGACCGTCAGCCAGGCGGCCGTCAGCAGGGTCGCGCCGAGGACGTCGGTCGGGTGGTGCATGCCGCGGTACATCCGGGACAGCGCCACGATGAACGGCATGATCACGGCGAGCGCCGGGAAGATCCAGCGCCACGGCTGCCGGACCCGGGCCATCACGATGATCGCGATGGCCGCCCAGAGGCACATGGTCGCGGCGATGTGCCCGGACGGGAACGACGAGGTCGGCATCTGACCGTCGAGCTGCTCGACCGACGGGCGCTCCCGGCCGACCGAGGCCGCCGCGCAGAGGAAGAGGGTCAGCTCGCCCACCATGGTGAGGGCCAGGAAGAGGACCGGCCGCCACTGCCGCCACAGGGCCAGCGCCAGCGGGCAGAAGATCAGCGAGATGATCAGGATGGCGTGCGTGTCACCGGCCTTGCTCGCCAGCCAGCTCAGGTGGTCGAGGCCGGGCGTGCGGAACGTCTGCAGCCAGCGCGGCACACCGTCGTCGAACGACGGCTCCCAGCGGTTGACCGAGTATCCGAGCAGGTAGAGCAGGCCGAACACGAAGACCCAGCCGACCAGGATCTCGGCGCCCTTGGCCCACGGGTGCGGCAGGACGGCGCCCTCGGCGGGGGCGGGGCGCAGGTCCGGTCCGGCCTCCGGCTCCAGGCCGTCGGTCAGCGACGGCACGGGGCGACCCGCTTCGCGGCGCCAGATCCGGAAGGCGTACGCCGTGACGCTGATCCAGGCCACGCCGAGCAGCCATCCGCCGATCACGTCGGAGAGGAAGTGCACACCGAGCGCGACCCGGGTGAACCCGACCGCCGCGACGATCAGCGCGGCCAGCCCGATGAACCACGGCCGCCACCTCCGGCGCATCGCCGGGAGGAACACCAGCACGATCATCCCGTAGACGACCATCGAGCCGAGGGAGTGCCCGCTCGGGAAGCTGTTGCCCGGAGCCGACGCGACCGGCACCTCCACCACCGGACGCAGCCGGCCGATCAGCGCCTTCAGCGACGGGTCCAGGATCAGCGCACCGAGGCCGGTCACCACCAGGTAGAGCGCCGGGCGGGGGCGGCGCCGGATCAGCAGCATCACGACGACCAGCGCCACGAGCGGGATCAGGGTGCCGCGCCCGCCGAACGAGGAGATCTGCTGCAGCACCGCCACGATCGTCTCCGAGCCGGACGCCCAGCGGTTCAGGCCGTCGGTGACCGACCGGTCCAGATCGAGCAGCGGCTGCCAGTGGAATCGCACGAGCAGCAGCAGAGTGCCGAAGGCGAGGCCGACCGCCGTCACGGCGGCCAGACCCAGCACGCTGCGTTCGGCGAAATGTCTGACCGGCGCCCAGCCGGTTCGGTTGTCGGTCACGGCGCACTCCTGAGGTTCTCGGGGGTGCGCCGTTCTTACCCGGACGGCTCCGCGGATACACCGGGTTCCCGTTGTGCCGGGATGTCCGGTTCCCAGACGTCCTCCAGCGCGGGCCTCTGCACGCCCACCCGGCGGGCCTCCAGCTGGGCGGCGAAGGCCAGGCCGAGGAAGATCGCGATCCCGGTGAGGTTGGCCCAGAGCAGCAGCGCCATCATCGCGGTGAGGGGGCCGTACGTGGCGCCGAAGCCCTCACTGAACCTGATGTAGCCGGCCAGCAGCAGGCTCGCCAGCCACCACAGCACGGTCGAGACCACCGCGCCGAACAGCAGCCAGGACAGGGCCGGCTGGTTGCGGCGCACCGAGTGCCGGAACAGCAGGCCCACCGCGAAGATGATCAGCACGAGGCTCAGCGGCCAGCGGACCACGTCCCAGGCCACTCGCAGGCCGTGACTGAGCGCCAGATGCTCCTGAGCGGAGTCACCGGCGGCCCGGCCGGCCACCAGCAGCAGGAACCCGAACAGCGCGGGCAGCCCGGCGATCAGTGCCAGCACGGTGGCCCGCGCGTACTTGCGCAGGGCAGGGCGGTCGCGCTCGACACCGTAGATGCGGTTGGCGCCCCGCTCGATCTGCGCCATCGCGCTGGTCAGCGCGAACAGGCCGGTGATCAGACCGAGGGCGAGGGCCAGCTCACCCGCCTCCTCGGTACGGTCGTCGTCGATCAGCAGCTCGGCGACCAGCGGCTCGCTCGCACCCGGGGTGAGCGCGATGACGGTGTCCGCGACGATCCGCCCGCCGTCCTCCACACCGAGGTCGGTGGCGAGGCCGGAGAGGGCGATCAGGAACGGCACGATCGCGAGGCACAGCTGGAACGCGAACGCCCTCGAGTGACTGAACCCGTCGCCGTAGCGGAACCTGACGAACGCGTCGTGCAGCAGGGGCCAGCGCCCGTAGTGCCAGAGCGCGTGGAAGGCATCGTCGGCCGACAGCTTGTCACCCGGCATCATCCGGGTCTCGGGAACCGGTTCGGTACTGCTCAAGCCTTCTCCTCAGCCGCTTCCCTGACCGGCTCGGCACGGCGGGCGGCCGCGCGGGCGTCGTACGCCAGGTCCGGGTCGGCGTCCGGCTGCGGCACGCAGAGCAGCAGCGCCTTCGGCCGGACGTGGATCTTCATGACCTTGCCCGGGGCGATGTTGTCACCGTCGAGCTGACGGGCCTGTGCCCGGTTGCTGTAGATCTCAACCCGCGATGCGGTATAGGTCTCCATCAGCGGAACCCGGTCGCGGCGACTCACCACGGCCCACATCAGGGCCGCCCAGTGGGCCAGGTTGGTGGGGCTGAGGATCGCGACGTTGAGCCGGCCGTCGTCGGGCTCGGCCCGCTTGAGAAGGCGTACCCCACCCTGCAGGCGGCCCACGTTGCCGACGATCACGGCAGCGGGCCGGCGCGGCATCGGCGGGCCGCCGTCCAGCCGGATCCGGACCCGCATCGGCCGGTCCAGCAGGTGTTTCGCGCCGCCGTGCAGGTAGGCCAGCCAGCCGATCCGCTTCTTCGCCTTCTCCGAGGTGTCCTCGAGCATCTGCGCGTCGAAGCCCATCCCGGCCATCACCACGAAGCACCGGTCGTCGATCACGCCGACGTCGATGCGCCGCCGGCCGCCCTCGAGCGCGACCTCAAGGCCGGTGGCCGGGTCGTTGCCGAGGCCCAGGTTGGCGGCGAGCAGGTTGCCGGTGCCGGCGGGCAGCACGGCGAGCGCGACGCCGGAACCGGCCAGGGCCGTGACGACAGCGGTCACGGTGCCGTCGCCGCCGCACGCGAAGACCAGCTCGGCGCCCTCGGCGACGGCTTGCTTGGCCTGGCCTCGGCCGGGGTCCTCCGGGGTGGTCTCGTACCACTTCGGCTCCGGCCACCCGGCCCGGCGCAGACCCTCGTGCACGGTACGGCGCAAGTGATCGAGATCAGCCACCTTGGTGGGGTTCACCACGACGGCGGAACGGGGTCCAGTCACGTCGCTCAGTGTGCCGGAGTCATGTCACGGCGGCGACTCGACCACCACGCACGGGTCGAAGAAGGGCACACTTGTCCGGGTGACCGAAGTTACCTATCCGCATGTCGGGTTCACCCGGACCGGTCGTCTTCCGGCCGGCTACCGGCACCTGCGTCACCGCACCCTGCTGGGCGCCGGTGAGGACGTGCTGGCCAGGGCCGGCGAGGCGGTTCTCAGTTTCCGGATGCACCGGGCCATCGGCGTCCGGATCACCGCGGACGCCGGCCGGGCCTCGCCCGGCGTGCTGCTGACCGTGGGGATCGGCCCGCTGCGCGCTCCGTGCGAGGTGATCTGGACCGTCGAGGACGGGGATCGGATCGGATTCGCGTACGGCACGCGCCCCGGCCATCCGGCGATCGGTGAGGAGGCGTTCCTGGTCGAACGCGACGAACACGACCGGGTGTGGTTCACGGTCACCGCGTTCAGCCGGCCGGCCGGGACGCTCATGCGGGTGGCCGGACCGTTCGGGGTCGCCTTCCAGCACGCGTTCGCCCGCGCGTGCGGCTTGGCCCTGCGGCGTCTGGGTACCGTGAAGAGGTGAGCACGACCGAGGTCACGTGGTGGGGGCACAGCACGGTGTGGCTCGCCGACTCCGGCGTGACCCTGCTGACCGACCCGGTGCTCACCGGACGGCTCGCCCACCTGCGGCGCATGGCCGGCCCGCCGCCCCGGCTGCCCGGCGCACCCGACGCCGTCCTTCTCTCGCATCTGCACGCCGACCACTTCCACGTGGCGTCGCTGCGGGCGGTGCCGGGCGAGCCGCTGCTGATCGTGCCGCGCGGTGCGGCGGCGTTCACCGCGCGGGCCATGCCGGAGGCCGCCGGACGCTGCGTCGAGCTGGGGCCGGGCGACTCGACCGACGTGGGCGGGGTCCGCGTGCACGCCGTGCCCGCCCGGCACGACGGCAGCCGCGGCCCGTGGTCCCGCGACCGGGCCGCGGCCGTCGGCTTCGTCACCGAGGGCGCCTCGCGGATCTGGTACGCCGGTGACACCGGCCTGTTCGACGCGATGTCCGACCTGGGTCCGCTGGATCTGGCGCTGATCCCGGTCGGCGGCTGGGGTCCGACGCTCGGCGCGCACGGCCACCTCGACGCCCGGGACGGCGCCGAGGCGCTGCGACGGGTGAAGGCGTCCTGGGCGGTGCCGGTGCACTACGGCACCCTGTGGCCGATCGGGATGGGCCGGGTGCGGCGGCACATGTTCGACGAGCCGGGCGCCCGGTTCGCCGAGTTCGCGGCCCGGACGGCCCCGGACAGCCGCGTCCGGGTCCTCGCGCACGGCGAGACCCTCGGCCTGGAGCAGGCTGCGTGATCGACACTCTCGGTGCCGCCGGCTGGCTGTTCCTGGTGGTGGCATTCGGCGCGGTCGTGCCGGTGGTGCCGACCGGAGCGGCGGTCAGCGCGGCCGCCGCGTACGCGTTCCACGCGCATCCGTACTCGATCGGGCTGGTCGTCGCGGCGGGTGCCGCCGGCGCCTATGTCGGCGATCTGGTGATGTACGCGATATGCCGGTTCGGTGGGGAGAAGATGGCCCGCCGGCTGCGCTGGCTGCGCGACGAGCACCACCTCACCGGCGTGAAGGAGCGGCTGCGGACGAACCGGGTGCAGGTTCTGCTGGTGTCCCGGCTGATACCCGGCGGCCGGGTTCCGGTGCTGCTGGCGGCCGCGTTCGCCGGGATCGGCTGGCGCACGTTCGTGGTGGCCAACCTGCCGGCCTGCGTCATGTGGTCGGTGGTGTACGCCACGATCGGCCTGGTGGGCGGGTCGTTCTTCGTCGAGCCGTGGCAGGGCGTGGCCGCCGCCGTGGTGCTGATCCTGGTCGTCAATCAGACGATCACCTGGTTCTCCAAGAGGCGGGCGGCCGGCGCGACCACGTCGTGAACCGCATCCGCATCCGGGCCTTACCTCTCCCTTACATCGACGCTCTACGTTTCCCGCATGACTGATCGCCGCCTGGTGTCGCACCTGCTCCGCCGGCTGACGTTCGGGCCCACCTCGGCCGAGGTCGATGCCGCGACCCGGACCGGGTACGACGCCATGCTCGCCTCGCTGCTGCGCCCGGCCGTCGCCGTACCACCACCCGCCCTGGGCCCGGACCCGGCCGCGAGCCTCGGCCCGGGGTCGACCCGCGAGCAACGGCAGGAGGCCCGCCGCCGGCAGGGTGAGCAGGTCACCGAGCTGACGCGCTGGTGGCTGGCGCGGATGGCGGACGGTGGCGCGGCCGAGAAGCTGACGTTCTTCTGGCACGGCCATTGGGCCACCAGCGCCCGCAAGGTGCGATCCGCCCAGCTGATGCTCGGGCAACAGCAGATCTTCCGGCGGTACGGCCACGGAGACACCGGACCACTGGTCCGGGCGATGCTGCGCGACCCGGCGCTGATCCTCTGGCTGGACGGGCAGAAGAACACTCGCAGAGCACCGAACGAGAACCTGGCCCGCGAGGTCATGGAACTGTTCACGCTGGGCGTCGGCGCCTACACCGAGGACGACGTGAAAGCGGCGGCGCGGGTGCTCACCGGCTGGCAGGTCGACCGGGCGGCAGGCACGGCCCGGCTCGCCCCGGGCCGCCACGACGACCGGCCGGTCACGCTTCTCGGCCGGACCGGGACGTTCGACGTCGACTCGTACGCCGACGCCCTGGTGCGGCACGAGGCGCACGTTCCCTTCCTGGCCCGCCGGTTGTGGGCCCGGTACGCCTCCTCGGACACCGCACCAGCGGCCGGGATCGCCGCCGCCGGCCGGGACGCCACGGCCCTGCTGACCGCGATCTGCCGGGACCCCGCGTTCGAGGCCACCAACGGAACCCTGGTCAAACAACCGGTCGAGTGGCTGGTCGGCGCGATACGGCAGCTCGGTGTGCCGACCGGCGAGCAACGGCGGCTGTCCGGCACGCTCCGGGCGCTGGGCCAGGTCCCGTTGCGGCCGCCCTCGGTCGGTGGCTGGCCGGCCGGCGCGGCCTGGCTGACGACGGCCTCGGCCCTGACCCGGCTCCGGGCCGGGCAGCAGATCGCGGGCCTGGCACCCGAGGCCGGCGAGAGGCTCACGGGCGGCGACCGTCTCGAAGCGCTGGCCGACATGCTCGTGATCGACGGCTGGACCGATCGGACGGCCGCCGCGCTGCGGACCGTCAAGAACCCCCGACGCCTGCTGGCGGCCGGGCTGGCCAGCCCCGAGTACGCGATTCACTGAGGAGGACGAACGAATGGACACCCTCACCCGTCGCCGTTTCCTCGTCGCCAGCGGCGTCACCGGTGGCGTGCTGGCGGCCGGCGCGACGGCATACGGCCTGCGGGACATCCTGGACACCGCGGGTGACCGTGACCCGGCGGCGAAGGTCCTCGTGCTGGTCACCCTCTACGGCGGCAACGACGGACTGAACACCGTGATCCCGTACGCGGATCCGGCGTACCGGTCGGCTCGGCCCGATCTGGCCTACCTACCGGGCGAGGTCCTCGACCTGGACGGCGGCGTAGGGCTGAACCCGGGCCTGGCCGGACTGCACCGGCTCTTCCAGAACCGGCGGCTGGCCGTCGTCCGCGGGGTCGGCTATCCGAAACCGAACCGCAGCCACTTCCAGTCGATGGACATCTGGCAGACCGCGCAGCCCGACCGGCCGGGCGTCACCGGCTGGCTCGGCCGCTGGCTCGACACGGTGGGCGGTGATCCGCGGCTGGCGGTCTCGTTCGAGCCGGTCCTGCCGCCGCTGCTGGCCGGTGCGACGAGCGCCGGGGCCACGGTTCCCGGCGGGGTGCTGTCGCTGCCCGGCGGCGTGTCCGGGGATCTGGTCAGCGGTCTCGGCAGGCCGTCGCCCGGCGAGTCGCCGGCGCTGGCCCGGGCAGCGGCCTGCTTCGCCGACCTGATGCGGGTCCAGGACCTGATGCGGCAGGTCACCGAGGGCGCCTCGGAGGGGGACGAGACCGACGACGGCGAGGAGCCGGCGGCCACCGCGACCGGTGGCGCAGCGCCGCCACTGGACCAGCAGCTGGCCCTGGTCGCCAGATGCATCGAAGCGGGCGCGGCGACCCGCGTCTACTCGGTGTCGCTGGGAGGGTTCGACCTGCACGCCGACGGCAAGGCCCAGCAGCGTTCGCTGCTCGCCCGGCTGGACGAGCCGCTGACCGCCTTCGCCGACCGGATGGCAGGCAAGGGCGTGGTGGTCGCGGTGTACTCGGAGTTCGGCCGCCGGGTGCGGGCCAACGCCTCGGACGGCACCGACCACGGCACCGCGTCGGACATGTTCCTGCTGGGTGACGGGGTGCGGGGTGGCCTGCACGGCGAGCCGCCCAGCCTCACCGATCTCGACGACGGCGACCTCAAGTTCACCGTCGACTTCCGGGACGTCTACGCGACGCTGCTGGACGGTGTGCTCGCGGCCGATCCGCAGCGGATCCTGGACGGCCGGCGCGGCCGGGTGAAGGACCTGCTCAGTACTTGAGGTGTGTCCGGGTCAGCTTGGCGGCCTTCTCCACGAGGGAGATCCCGTTGGGCATCGTCTTGTTGGTGTGCGACAGCACGGCGATGGAGACGTCGGTGTCGTCGTCGATGATCTGACCGACCGAGTTGATGATCCACAGGTTGCTCTCGGTGGACCGCTGGAGCCAGCCGTTCTTGACGGTGGCGTCCTCGCCGTCCTTGGCCGCGGCCGGGACACCCCAGTCCTGGTCGGGGGCGACCGTGCTCATCAGCTTGTGGGCGTACTCACGGGAGGTCTTGGTCAGTTCGCTCTCGTCGTCGACCAGTTGGGACAGCAGCTTCACCTGGTCCTTCACGGTCGTCCTGGTGAGACCCCAGGAGCTGCTGACCTTGGTCTGGGTCAGACCGAGCCGCTTGTTGCACGCCGTCAGCCCGTTGATCCGGCCCACCTTGCCGTAGAGCGACGTGGTGGCGGCGTTGTCGCTGAAACGGATCATCTTGTCGGCCAGCGACTTCTCGCTGCTCGTCAGCTTGCGGCCGTCGTCCTGGGCGGTGAGCAGCAGGCAGGCGAGCACCTGAACCTTGACCACACTGGCGGTCTCATACTTCTCGTCGCCACGGTAGGACCAGGTCTCGCCGGTGGTCCGGTCGAAGACGGCGACGGAGAACTCGGGTTTGCCGGACGCGTACTTCTTCATCGCCGCGTCCAGCGCCTTGACCCGTTTGGCCCGCTCGATGGCGGCGAGTTCCTCCGGAGTGGGGCCGGTCGGCGTTGGCGACGCCTTGGGGGTGTCCCGGAAGGCGCCGGCCAGGGCGCCGCCGCCGGTCCCGCCGGTGCCACTGTCGGCCAGAAGCCCCTTGGCCACCAGGACCGAGCCGCCCAGGATGCCGAGCGCGGCCGCCGTCACGATGAGGTTCCGGGTACGAAGCACCCATGCATACTGCCGTGTCCGACCACCGGATGGCTCATCCGGATCCTGTGTATTCCCGACTTTCGACGCTCGGCTCCAGCGTCGGCACGGTCTGTCACCAGGTGGCGGATGCGATGACGGCGCACAATGGGCACATGCTCACTTTTCTGTCCGGCGTCATCCAGTCGACCGCAGCGGCAGCCGGCAAGGTGATCGAGACGGCGGCCACCGCGGCGACGATCCCGGTCCGGGCCGTCGCCCTGATCGGCCAGACAGAGCTGCTGATCAACCGCATCACTCTGGCCGTCGCGCAGGTGGAGGACCTGATCAAGAGGGTTTCCGCGGTGGCCGCGGGCGCCGAGTCGGCGATCGCCGACACCCGTGCGACCGCGACGGCCGCGGCTCTCGCCGTGGACGAGGTGGCCACCATCGCGACGGCGGCCGGCGATCTGATCCGCCGGGCGTCGATCACGGCCGAGGCCGCCGGGGTGGTGGTCGGCGACGCGGCCACCGCGGTCGGCGATGTGACGGTCATCACTTCTCGCGCCGGCGCGGTCGCCGGGGAGGTCGAGGCAATGGTCGGCGACTATTCGCCCACCCTGCGTAGCGCCGCTCCGCTCGCCGCACGATTCGTTTCCGAGCTCACCCCGGACGAGGTGACCGCCGCGATCCGGATGATCGACGAGCTGCCCGCCCTGCAGCGCCACCTGGTGCACGACGTGATGCCGTTGCTCGGCAAGCTCGACCGGGTCGGCCCGGACCTGCACAAACTGCTCGAGGTGACCGAGGATCTGCACCTGGCGATCGCCGGGCTTCCCGGCCTGAAGATGCTGCGCCGCCGCGGCGAGGAACGCACGCACGACCAGTCGTGATCAGCCGATCGTGATCAGACGGCCAGGATCATGCCCTTCAGCTCGTAAGAGGCGATGTCCGGCCGGATCGTCACGGTCGGCTCCTGGATCATCCGCAGGCCCGGCATGGCGAACAGCCTGCTGAGGAAGATGTCGGTCTCCTGCATGGCGATGTGCGCGCCGGGACACTTGTGCGCGCCGTCGCCGAAGGACAGGCCGGGGCCGACCGCCCGTCCGGGGCACACCGCGCCCGGCTGGGCCCCGGCCTCGCTCGTGTCCAGATTGGCCGCCGCCACACCCACGTCCACCCGCGCGCCGGACGGGATGGTCACGTCACCGACCTCGACGTCGGCGGTGGTCCAGCGCAGCAAGTCCCCGACGACCGGTTCGAGTCGTAGGATCTCGTGCAGGATCGCCAACCGTTCCTGCCGGGCGCCGGAGGCGTACCGCTCCCGCAAGGTCTCGTCGGTGAGCAGGTGCCAGCCGGCGACCGTGATGAACTCCCGGGTGGTGACCATCCCGGCGGCCGCGAAGGTGACGCACTCGCCGAGGATCTCGGCGGTGTTGCAGCCCTCGTCGAGCAGGTGCGAGATCAGGTCGTCGCGCCGGTTCCGGCGGCGCGCGGCGACGGCCGGGCGGACGTCGCGCCAGAGGAACGACAGCAGGACGTAGTTGTTGAAGGCCTTCTGCCGGGCAGCGGAGAGACCGCGCGCGTGCGGGTCGGGGATGCGGAAGAACCGGTCGAGCCGCTGCGGCATCCCGGGTGCGCTCTCGGTCAGCCCGACGACCTCGGCGGCGACGGCGACCGCGAGCTGGAAGGAGAGCGCCGAGAGGTCGGCCGCGCCGCGCCGCCGGAGCACCTTGCACTGCTCGTCGGCGAGGCGGTGCATCAGGCCCTGATAGGCCGACTCGACCCGCTTCGGGGTGAAGTACCGGGCGGTCTGCCGCCGCTGCTCGCGGTGCTCGGGCCCGTCCCGGTAGAGCATCGGCAGCCGCATCCGGCCGGAGTGTCGCAGCGCGTTCTCGATACCGAGGCCGGCCTGACGGGTGTCGGTGTGCCGCAGGAACAGCCGGGCGGTGGCGTAGTCCTGGATGTGCCAGACGCCGTCGTCGCCGTGCCGGACCGGGCAGCCCGGCGTTCCGGCGCCGCGGTGCACCTTGCGGCCGTTGTTCACTGTGGTCATCCATGGATTGTGATACATGACATCAGCCCCCGATCAAGTGATCGGGGGCTGGTGTCCGTGCCGGCCCGGCCCTGTTCGGAGAGCGCACGTCAGTGGGCTTCGCGACCGGGCCGTTGGATCAGAAGACCGAGACGCCGTACGCGCTGAGGGCCTCGGTGACCGGCTGGAAGTAGGTCACGCCACCGCTGGTGCAGTTGCCGCTACCGCCCGAGGTCAGGCCGTGCGCGGTGCTGCCCGAGTAGAGCGAGCCGCCGCTGTCGCCCGGCTGGGCGCAGACGGTGGTGCGGATCAGGCCGGAGACCGAGCCCTCGGCGTAGTTCACCGTGCTGTTGAGCGCGGTGACCCGGCCGGAGCGGGTACCCGTGGTGGAGCCACGACGGTAGACGGTCGCGTTGACGGCCGGGGTCGAGGCGCCGGTGATGTCGATGTTGGTGCCGACGCCGCCGGTCTTGGTGATCGTCGTGTTGGTGTAGCGGACGATGCCGTAGTCGTTGCCCGGGAAGCTGCTGCCCGCGGTGGTGCCGAGCGTCACCGAGCCGTTGTTCCAGGACGAGGTGCCCCGGGTGCAGTGGCCGGCGGTCAGGAAGTAGTTGGTGCCGGCGCTGTTGCGGACGTTGAAGCCGAGCGAGCAGCGGCCGCCACCGGAGTAGATGGCGTCACCGCCGGAGATCCGCAGGCTGATCTTGCCGGGGATGCTCTCGACGCGAGCCGCGTCGCCGAGCTTGGCGACGGTCGCCTTGACCGCGGCGAGCTTGGCGCCGGTGATGCTCTCGTCGACGGAGACGACCACCTGGTTGGTGACCGGGTCGACGGCGAACGCGGTGCCGGGCGTCTTCAGGTTGACCTTCAGGCTCTCGTCGGCGGCGGCCAGCGTGGCTCCGCTGCGGGCCACGAAGCGCGGGGTGGCGCCGGCGGCCTTCACCTCGGCGGCGGTCGCGGCGTCGGTCACGTTGACGACGAGCTTGCCGGAGGAGTCGAGATAGGAGCCTGCGTCACGCGCGCCCAGCCGGGTATCGAGGCTGGAGGCGAAGGTGTTGATGTCGGCGGGGGCGATCGGGGCGGCCGTCGCGGGGGTGGCGGCGAGTCCGCTTCCGACGAGGATGCCCACGGCCAGGCCGACGATCGGTCGGCGAAGCTTCGGGTTGAGCACGTTTCCTCCCAGGGGGAACGGGTAGGGGGTGGTACGCCCGCTTCAGCGCACCGCGTGCTCGCAAGTATTTAAATTCCTCTATCTGATGGCAAGATGTGTGAACGATCACCGCAAACTGATCAACATAGGCCTGACCAGGCAAAACACCGTAGCCATACCGTGGACCTATTACCCGTTCGGGATGAGTCCATATAAAACGCGGCCGGCCGGTGACCTGGGGTCACCGGCCGGCGCGGCGGCTACATCGACACACGGGGACGGCTCACCTACCGCTCGTCGACGACGATCGCGGCGTCATCGGCGAGCCGGTAACCGAGGCCGTACACCGTGGTGATCAGCTCCGGATCGTCCAGCTTGGTCCGCAGGCGGCTCACGTGCACGTCGACCGTGCGGTTGGTGGTGTGCCGGTGACCCCAGACATGGGTGAGCAGCTGTGAGCGGCTGAACACCTGGCGCGGGTGACGGGCCAGGAAGAGCAGCAGGTCGTACTCCAGGCGGCTGAGTTCGAGCAGCCGGCCACCCCGGAACGCGGTGCGCGCCCGCGGGTCGAGGCGGATCTCGCCGGCGGTCTCCACGGCCACGGGCTCGGCGGCGCCGTCCAGCTCCACGGCCGCGGTCGCGCCGGCGGCGTCGACCAGTTCACGCAGTGCGGCGAGCACGCGCTCGCGGCCGCCGGCACCGCCCGCGATGCTGATCGTCACGGTAACCGGCTGGTCGTCCTCCACATGCTGCTCCGGCGGCGGGTCGGGCACGGGCCTTAGCAGGACCGGGCGGGGGTACGTGGAATGCGGGTGGGCGACGGCGAGAGCGGACATCTGCGACTCCTTCACGGTGAGTGAAGCAAGGATACTATTCCTATCTGCTAGATAGGCAGTGGCAGGCATCATATCCACCCTGGTGACAAATCCCTATCGGGTAACTAGGATTTCGGACCATGACCGTCAGCACTCTCCTGGACGCGGGCAGCTTCCGTGCGCCGCTGCGACCGGCCTCGCCCGAGACCGGCGCTCTCCACGACGACCGGGCGGCGACGCCGCCGGCCTGTCACGACGGCTCGTACAACCGGCTCCGCCGGGCCGCCTGAGAAACCCGGCTGGCCTTCACCGCTGTCCCAGCGGCGCCGGGACAGCGGTGAAAGCCAGCCGGGCCCTAGAGAAAGGTGCATCACAATGACGGGAATCGTGGTGATCTCCGGCAACCCGCGGGCCGGATCACGAACGTCGACACTGGCCGTGGCGGTCGGGGAGGCCATCGCCGGACAGCTCGGCTCGCCGCAACCACACGTCATCGAGGTCGGCTCGCTCGGGGCGGGTCTGCTCACGCCCGGCGACGAGGCGACGAAGGCCGCGCTCGCGGTCCTCAGCGAGGCGAACCTCCTGGTCGTAGCCACCCCGACCTACAAGGGCAGCTACACCGGTGTGCTCAAGGTGCTGCTCGACCAGCTGCCGGCCAACGCGCTGGCCGGCAAACTGGCCGTCCCGGTGGTGACCGCCGGGGTCGCACCGCAGGCCGCGGCCGCCGAGGCGCTGCTGCGTCAGCTCCTGGTCGAACTCGGCGCCATCGTGGTCCGGCCGGGCCTGCCGGTGCTGGAGTCCGACCTGCCGGAGTCGAGCGCGATCGCGCAGAAGTACGCGGCCGCGCTCGACTGGTGATCAGGGTCAGCCGACGGCGATCGTGAAGTTCCCCGTCGCCGACTGGTTCCAGGCGTCGGTGAACCGGACCGTGAAGGTGAACAGGCCGCTCGTGGCCGCGGTGCCGGAGATCAGGCCGGACTCGGAGAGATCCAGTCCGTCCGGAAGCGCTCCGGCACTCAGCGACCAGGTCCCGTCCCGCCCGTCGACGACCGTGAGCTGCTGCTCGTACGCCTCGTCGACGGCCGTGCCGGGCAGCGACCCGGTCTCGATCACCGGGGTGGACGCCACCACCGGGATCACCACCCGCTTGGTCACCACCTGCGGCACGTAGTCGGTGAAGCGGACCGTCACGGTGTAGCGGCCGGCCTTCGCCGGGGTGCCGGAGAGCACACCGGACGAGGACAGCGACAGCCCGGCCGGCAGGGTTCCGGCGTCGATCCGCCAGCTGCCGCGACGGCTCGCGGCGAGCGCCAGGCGGGTCGAATACGGCCGTCCCACCTCGGCGGTCGCCGTCTGCGAGGTCGCGATCACCGGGGCCTTCGGCGGCGCCGGGACGAACAGCAGCCGGTTCGGCGAACCCGCCCTGTCGGACACCTTGTTCTTGGTGGAGTCGGCGATCAGCTTCGCCTGCACCCTCGCCGGGGTCCAGCCGGGGTAGGCGTCAAGGATCAGCGCGGCCGCGCCCGCCACGTGCGGGGCCGCCATCGACGTGCCGCTGTACTTCGCGGTGGCCGTGTTGCTCGCCGCGGTGGCCGACTTGATGTCGACGCCCGGCGCGAACAGATCCACGCCCTTGCCGTAGTTGGAGAACGACGCCCGCCGGTCCCTGCTGTCGGTCGCCGCCACGGTGACCGCCTGCGCCACGTCGGCCGGGCTGCTCAGCGAGGCGTCCATGTCCTCGTTGCCGGCCGCCACCACGTAGGTGACGCCGCTCGCGATCGAGTCCCGCACGGCCAGGTCGAGCGCCGGGCTGTAACCGCCGCCCAGGCTCATGTTGGCCACCGCCGGGTGGACCGCGTTCTCGGTCACCCAGGCGATGCCGTCGATGATGTCCGACACCCAGCCCTCGCCCGCGCAGTCCAGCACCCGGATGCCGACCAGCTTGACCTTCTTGGCCACGCCATACGTCGACCCGCCGATCGTGCCGGCGACGTGCGTACCGTGACCGTTGCAGTCACTCGCGTCCGCGTCTTGGCCGACGAAGTCGTACCCGTGCGTGGCCCGCCCGCCGAACTGCTGATGGCCGATCCGGATCCCCGTGTCGATCACGTAGGCGTGCACCGAGTCGCCGTCGGCCGACGGCCGGTAGCTCTTGGAGAGCGACTTCCCGCGCTGGTCCACGCGGTCCAGGCCCCAGACCGGGTTCTTCTGCGTGCCGGTGAGGGCGACCTTGCGGTCCGGTTCGACGTGCCGGACGGACGGGTCGGCGGCGAGCCGGTGGGCCTGGGCCGCGGTCAGTTCCGCGACGAAACCGGGGAAACCGCGGAAGTCCCGCAGCAGACGGCCGGTGCCGAGACCGTGCGCCGAGAGGCCGGCGGCGCCGTCGGAGAGCGTGACGATGTAACGGCCCAGCGGCTCGGCGGCGTACGCCGGAACCGGGGTCGTGAGGGCGGAGGCGACCACGGCCGCGGCGATCCACTTGCGCATGCCCGGGGTGATCGGCCGTACGACATCCGGGTTGAGGTTTAGAGGCTGTGCGCCAGCAGGGCCAGGCGGACCCGGTTCGGGCTGCCGGTCTTGGTCATCAGCGCGGCGATGTGACTCTTCACCGTCGTCACGCCGATGTGCATCCGCTCGGCGATCTCGTTGTTGCTCAGACCCTCCCCCACCAGGTCGAGCACCTCCTGCTCGCGGACGGTCAGGCCGTCCACGCGCCCACGCTGCTCCGGGCGCGCGTCGACCGCCCGGCGGACCAGCCGCATCAGCACCTCCTGGCTGAACGGGCTCTCCCCGGACGCGGCCTGCCGGATGCCGCCGAGCAGTTCCTCCGGCGGCGCGTCCTTGAGCAGGAACCCGCAGGCGCCCGCCTGCAACGCGGGATAGAGGTGGTCGTCGTCGCCGAACGTGGTCAGCACCAGCACCCGGGCCGACGGGCGGGCCGAGACGATCCGGCTGGTCGCGGTGATCCCGTCGACGCCGGGCATCCGCAGATCCATCACGATCACGTCGGGCAGCAGGCGGGCGGCCGCCTCGATCGCGGCCCGCCCGTCCCCGGCCTCACCGACGACCTCCATGCCGGGCTCGGCGTCGCAGAGCATCCGCAACCCGGCCCGGATCAGCTGCTGGTCGTCCACGAGCAGAACCCGGATCACCCCGGCAGCACCGTGCTCACACGCCATCCCTTCCCCTCCGGCCCGGCGGTCAGCTCGCCGCCCAGCACCTCGACCCGCTCTCGCATGCCGGTCAATCCGTGTCCGCCACCGACCGGGACGTCGCGCGGGCCGGTCAGCAGGCGACCACCATCGTCCGACACATCCCAGGCGAGATCAGAACCGGTCATGGTCACCCGCAGCGAAGCCGTGGCGGCGGGGCCGGCGTGCTTGGCCACGTTCGTCAGCGCCTCCTGGGTGAGACGCAGCACCGCGAGGCCACGGACCGCGTCGAGACCGCCGATCGCCGGGTCGATCTCCGCCTCCACGATCACCCCGGCCAGGCGGGCCTTCTCCACCGCACCGGCCAGCGCCGCGGGCAGGGCCGACGGCTCGATCGCCGTGAGGGACGCGTCACCCCGTACGCCATCGGGGTCTCTCAACACCGCGACCAGCCGCCGCAGATCCGTCAACGCCTCCGTCCCGGTCCGGTGGACGTCGTCGAAGACGTCGGTCACCTTCGCATCGAGGCCCGGGAGCACGTGCCGGGCCACCCCGACCCGCAGCACCACCGAGGCGATGTGATGGGCGACCACGTCGTGCAGCTCACGGGCGATGGCCGCCCGCTCGTCGGCGCGGGCCGCACGCTGCTCCGACTCGGCCCGCCGGGCGGCCTGCACGCCCAGCTCATGGGTGGTCCGCCCGACCGTGCCGATCAGGATCGGCAGGCCCAGGCTGCTGGCGAGGCCGACGAGCTGTTCGGTGAGGCTCTCCTCCGAGCCGGGCATGCCGAGCAGGACGTAGACCGCGGCGACCATGCCGGTGGCGCCCCAGACCCAGGCCGCCCGCGGCGCCCAGAAGGCCACCTCACCGAGCGCCCACGCGGTGCCGACCTGGTTGATCGTCGAATCGTCGAGAACGGTCAGGGCCACCGCGAATAACACGGTCTGTACGAGCAGATTGATCTGCGGGCGCCGGTGCAACAGGAGCCCGGACGCGAACGCGGCGCCCGCGAGCAGCCACTGCAGCCCCGTCGGCGGCGTCTGCGTCCCGCAGATGACCAGCAGGTAGGCCACACCGCTGAGGATGACCAGCACCATCCGCGGAAGCGTCTCCCGCACGTCGAGGAGACGACCCACCCAGCTCATGCCGGTCAGCCTAGGCGCTCGGGCCAGAAGGGGCGCACGGCCAGGTAGGCGGCCAGCCCGAGCGGTCCCAGCATGATGGTGAGCAGCAGGATCGGGGCCATCAGCAGCACCGGCACACCCCGCTTGCGGCTGTCCAGGTAGGACCACCGGCCGACGAACAGGTCGAAGGCGATCATGTGGGCCCAGCCGGCCGCCGCCCCGGCCGGGGCGCCGAGCAGCTCGGCCACCCCGCCCAGGGTCGGGTTCGACACCGACGACCACACCTCGGCGAAGTCCGGGATGATCAGCGCCGCATAGATCGCCACGATCGGCAGGACGATCAGCGGGCTCTTCATGATCCGCTCGGTCCAGGACCACTTCGGCAGCAGGATCATCAGCGCCCAGAACGGCACGGCCAGCAGGAACGTCAGATCGAACAGGGTCTCGGTCACGGCCTGCTCCGGACCGCGGCGACGCTCGCGACGGCGGTCACGGCCGCCACGGCGGCGAACGCGGCGAGGGTAAGGGCATCCGGTTTCAGCAGCGGTTGCGCACGCAGCGCCTGCCAGGTCAGAAGAAGCACGATCACGGCGTACGCGCTTCCGCCGATCAGCACAAGACGTGCCCGCACCACTTCCGCCAGCCGGGTCCACCGGCCCAGCGCGAACGCGAGCAGCGGGATCGCCTGCAGGGCGTGCAGCCCGACGAAGTGGCCGATCCGCAGATCCCCGCCGGTGGTGCTCCACCCGGTGACCGGCATGCTCGGGCCGCCGTCGGCCACGCCGACCGAGTGCGCCCCGATCAGCCCGGTGTCGGTGACCTGTGCGGTCATCAGGAAGGCCAGACCCATGCCGAGCAGTGAGATCCCCAGCCCGAGCCGGATCGCGAAGGCGGCCGCCCGGTTCGGGATCCGCTGCCGCAGCGTCACCACACCGATCGCCACCTGGGCGAAGAACAGCACCATGATCGAGGTGCCCATGAGCGACCAGAGCAGCTCGTCGAACGGGGTGTCCACGTTGTAGTGACTGGCCTTCCCGCGGAGCACCTGCGTCACGATGATGGCCAGCTCACCGACGGCCACCCCGACGATGATGACGGCGGACCACTCGGCGGGGCGGCTGCGGCGCGGCAGGACCGCCAGCATCCAGGCGAGCGTCCACGCGTACAGGACGAAAGAAACCGCGAACTTGAAGGGCTTGAGCCAGATCGGTACGCCCGTGAGGATCCGGTCGTCGAAGAGGATGCCGCCCACGGAGACGACGGCCAGCACCGCCGCGGCGGCGGTCAGGAAGAGCAACGGCCGGTTCCAGCGGACCGGCTTGCGCGACGCGGCCATACTTCCCGCGGTCAGCGAATCGATGATGGTCATGAGGACACGTTCCCGTGCAGGCGGGCCCGGATCGCCCGCCCGGCGGCCGCATCCACGGCCGGTCGAAGGAGGGGGCTCTCCTCCCTTGGTAGGAGACGCCCATACTGGCGCGGTGGATCACACCGCCCCACGGCATGACCGACCGCATCGAGCGGCACTACCCGCACCGAACAACGACATCGAAGGTGAGGGCCGGGAGGGCATGCCCATCAGGCAAGGGGTCGACTTCCCCGCCGACGAGACCGGCCGGCGGTCCAGCACCGCTTTCGGACGGGCCGTCGTCGCCGACGCGCTGCGTCACGTCGACCCGTCCGCCGCCGCTGCCGCCGAGCGCGAGACCGACTGGCGGCGCGGCTACCCGCGTCACTTCAAGGCCCTGGTGGAGACCGGTCTGGCCGACGACGGTGCGGCCGGCTACGAGCTCGCCGAAGCCGGTCTGGCCTCGGTACAGGCCCGCATCCGGTACCGGCGTGACGACGGCGAGTTCACCCTGGCGCAGGCGATGATGGCGGCGCCCGGACGGTCGTTCGACACGATCGAGGTGAAGGGCTCGGAGCGGCCGGAGACCGAGGTCGTGCTGCCGTACCGGGGCGAACTGCTGCGCGGCGACGCCCTCCGGCGCCGGCTCGACGCATGGGTGACCGCCGGCGTCATCGAGGACTCGTGCGCCGAAGCGGTCCGCGAGGTCATCGCGTCACCGGACTGGCTCGACCTGAGCGACCAGACCCTGGTCGCGGCCGGAGCAGGCACCGAGATGGGCCCGGTCGGCGCGGTACTCGGCTGGGGCGGCACCGTGCTCGCCCTCGACCTGCCCCGCGAACGGGTGTGGCAGCGCGTCGAGTCGATCGCGGCGGGCGGGGCCGGGCGGCTGCTCGCCCCGGTCAGCGGTGACGTGCCCGGCGCCGACCTGCTCAGCGACCTGGGTGGGATCGCCCAGTGGGTGCTCGGGTTCGACGGGCGGCTGATCCTCGGCAACTACGTCTACGCACCCGGCGGCGCCTATCCGCTGCTCGCGGCGGCCGTCGACGCGCTCGGCACCCACCTGCGGCACCATCGGAACGACACGGCACTGGCCTTCCTCGCCACCCCGACCGACGTCTATGCCACCCCGGCCGCCGCCGTCGTTCATTCCCGGGAGCGGTACGCGTCCCGCGGCGTCCGGTCGAAGCTGACCGCCGCCGTCTCGGGTGGCCGGCTGATGCGGCCCAACTACCCGTGTGACGAGGTGCCGGGGCTCAACGACAGTCTCGTACCGCAGCAGGGACCCAACTACGCCCTTGCCAAGCGCGTGCACCGGTGGCGGGCCACCCTCACCCGGCGCGACGGGGTGGTCAGCTTCGCGGTGGCGCCGCCTACGCGTACCAAATCGGTCACCAGCAACCGCCTGCTCGCCGCCGCCTACGCCGGGGCGCACCTGTTCGACGTGGAGATCTTCGAGCCGGAGACCGCCAGCAAACTGATGGCGTTGCTGCTCGTGCACCAGCTCCGCAAGCCACGCCCGGCCACACGGGCCGCCTGGGCAGACGAGGCGGTCGCGGCCGCGCACGGTGGGCTCTGGCACACCGCTTACCACCCGCGGACGGCGTTGCCGCTGGCCGCGGTCCGGGGCCTGGTGCTGCCGGCCTCCCGCCCCGCCTCCCTCGCCTCTCCCAGCGCCTCCCCTTCCGGCTCGTCTTCCCCCAGCCCCGCCGCCCCTCCCGGGCCTTCTTCTCCCAGTCCCACTCCTCCCGGACCCACGCCTCCCGGCTCCTCTTCTCCCGGACCCACCCCTCCCGGCGCTTCCTCTCCCGGACCCACCCCTCCCGGCGGTTCTTCCCCCGGACCCACCCCTCCCGGCGGTTCTTCCCCCGGACCCACCCCTCCCGGCGGTTCTTCCCCCGGACCCACCCCTCCCGGCGGTTCCTCTCCCAGCCCCACCCCTCCCGGCTCGTTGTGATCACGGTTGCGGGGCTGGTGCTGGCGGCCGGGGCCGGTCGGCGCTATGGCATGCCGAAGGCGCTGGTTCCGTACGAGGGCCGGCTGCTCGTGCAGCGTGCGGCGACCACGCTGCGCGAAGCCGGATGCGAGCACGTCACGGTGGTGCTCGGCGCGGCGGCCGAGGAGGTCCGGGCTGCCGCTCCGGACCTGCCCTCGACCGTGGTCAACCCGGACTGGGCGACGGGAATGGGCTCGTCATTGCGTACCGGCCTGGCCGCCCTCGAATCGACCGGCGCAACCGCCGCGCTGGTCCTGCTGGTCGACATGCCGGGCGTCAGCGCCGAGGCGGTGCGCCGGATCCTCGCCCACGCCGATCTCGACGCCCTCGTCATGGGCGGTTACGGCGATCGGCGCGGGCACCCGGTTCTGCTCGGCCGCGACCACTGGGCCGGCGTGGCCTCGACCGCCGTCGGGGATCGGGGCGCACGTGACTATCTGCGTGCCAACACCGTCAGGGTGGTGCCCGTTGACGATGTCGCCGACGATACCGACATGGACGTTCCGTAACCTGGCGGTAACACAAAATTACAGGCAACCTTTCCGGGTCGCCCACACACTTAATCAGTGGAATGCATTTCTCTATTCAATTCCATTGGCCGGTTAATTTACTGATTAAGTGAGTTGACAGGGGTTCCCGAATGGGGCCAGCATTGGTCACGTTCCCATTCATCCCCGAAAGGCTTCACGTGTTCAACAATTTGCGGAAGCGGTGGCGCGCAGGCGTCGTGGCGATCGCCGCTCTCGGACTCGGACTCGGCGCGATCGTCTACACGCAGGGCGCCTCCGCCGCGACATGGCCCACCGCCACCGGCACCGTGAAGCTCACCGCCAGCAAGTCGGTCTCCGGCACCCTCGACGGCGGGTTGAAACGTTACGTCGGCAGCGGCGCCCTCGGCGGCTCCGGCCAGGAGGAGGGACAGGACCCGCTGTTCGTCCTCGCCGACGGCGCCACCCTGAAGAACGTCATCATCGGCTCCCCCGCCGCCGACGGCGTCCACTGCCTGGGCTCCTGCACCATCTCCAACGTGTGGTGGGAGAACGTCGGCGAGGACGCGGCCACCTTCAAGGGCGGTTCGAGCGCCAAGTACACGGTCACCGGCGGCGCGGCCAAGGGCGCCGACGACAAGGTGTTCCAGCACAACGGCGGCGGCACCCTGACCGTCAGCAACTTCGCCGTCAGTGACTTCGGCAAGCTCTACCGCTCCTGCGGCAACTGCTCCACCCAGCACAAGCGGGCCGTCGTCCTGAAGAACATCGCCGTCACCGCCCCCGGTTCGAGCCTGGTCGGCATCAACTCGAACTTCGGTGACACCGCGACATTCTCCGGCATCACCATCGCCGGTGACAGCAGCAAGAAGATCTCCATCTGCGTCACCTACAAGGGCAACAAGACCGGCGCGGAACCCACGAAAATCGCCACCTACAAGGCGAGCACCGGCGGCGACGGCACCTACTGCAAATTCACCAGTTCCAATGTGACCTACAAGTAATGGGCTTGCTGCTCCACTGAGCGTTCCCCCAACGCTTTCCCCCTGTGAGAGCGCGAGCCACCGGAGAAACGGCCGGGTCCGATGCCAGTCGGACCCGGCCGTTCCTTTTCCCACCGCCAGCACTCCCACACCCAGCACTCCCACACCCAGCACGACAGATCTTGTGAGGATGGGGCTGCGTAGGTGGCACAACCTCACAAGATCTGTCGCATTGATGGACCACGCGGCGCGGCAGAGCGGCGCGGCGCGGCAGAGCGGCGCGGCGCGGCGCGGCAGGCCGGCAGGCCACCCGCGCCGCAACCGCTAAACAGCGACCCTCACAGATCTTGTGAGGATGGGGCTCCGTAGGCGGCACAACCTCACAAGATCTGTCGCATTGATGGACCGCGCGACGGGGCGGGGTGGGGCGCGGCCGGGCGCGGCGGGGCGCGGCGCGGCGCTCGGCTACTCCGCGCCGCAACCGCTTGACAGCGGCCCTCACAGATCTTGTTAGGTTGCGCTGCCCGACCCGCCGCAAGGTCACAAGATCTGCCCAGGAGGCAGCGCGGCAGCGGCGGCGGCGGCGGGGAATCGAGCGGTCAGCGGGACCGGAGGCGGCGGAGCATGCGGGCATCGGTGAAGCCGACCGCTCGGGCCGCGGCCTCGGTTGTGGAGCCGTGGCCGATCAGGTACTCGGCTCGTTCGACGCGGAGCAACTGCTGGTAGCGCAGCGGAGTGCGGCCCGTTGCGGCCGTGAACAGGCGGGTCAGGGTTCGTTCGCTGACGCCTGCGGAGGCGGCCAGGTCGGGGAGCGGCAGCGGGGCGGCGAAGTCGGCGTCGATACGGTCCTGGACCCGGTGCACGACGTCGCTGAGGTGGGCCCGATGGCGCAGCATGGCGCTGTACTGCTGTTCGTCGCCGTTGCGGCGGGCGTAGACGACCATCTCGCGGGCCACCCGGGCCGCGGCGGCCGGGCCGTGGCGCTGGGCCACCAGGTGCAGCGCCAGGTCTATGCCGCTGGCGATGCCGGCCGAGGTGACCACGCGGTCGTCGCAGACGTAGAGGACGTCGCGAGTGACGGTGGCCTTCGGGTAGCGGCGGGCGAACGCGTCCTGCAGGTCGTGGTGGGTGGTGCAGCGGCGGCCGTCGAGCAGGCCGGCCCGGCCCAGGGCGTCGGCTCCGGCACAGACGCTGGCCACGGTGCCGCCGGTCTCGTGGTGGGCGGCGATCCGGCCCAGTGTGGCCTCGGTGAAATAGCCGTAACCGCTGCGCCACCCGGGCACCAGGAGCAGGTCGTCGGGGGTGAGTTCGGGCCAGTCGAGCGAGGCGCACAGCGGCACGCCCTGCCAGGTGGGCACCGGTGACGCCTCGGCCACGTACAGCAGCTCGTATCCTCGCGCGGTGGAGAACACCTGTGCCGGGCCGGCCAGGTCGAGCAGATGCACCTGTGGCGTCAGGACGAACAGCACGCGGCTCACGATCCGGTCACCCCTTCCAACAGGCGGTGGCAACGATACGACCCCCGGCGACGAGCCAACCGGTGGAGGGCCGGTCAGGCGAGGATCTCGGCGACCGTCTTCACGGTGGCGAAACGGCCCGACAGGGCGTAGACGGTGCGGGCGGCCACGTCCGCGGCGGGGAGGGTACGCGGGTCGGCCAGCAGTTCCTCGACGGTCTGGTCGGCCGGGGCCGCGGGGTGCGGGATCGGGTTGGTGGCGGTGGCGTCGATCGCGAACGTGACCTCGTAGCCGAGGTCGGACGCGACGCGGGCGGTGGTCTCCACGCACTGTTCGGTACGCAGGCCGCACACCGTGATCGAGCGGACCCCCGCCGTCGTGAGCAGGTGCTGGAGGTTCGTGGTGGTGAAGGCGTTGTGCACGGTCTTGGTCAGCAGCGGCTCGCCGGGAGCGGGCGACAGTTCGTCCATCACCCGCACGTGACCGCCGGCCGGGTCGAAGGTGTTGCCGGTTCCGGGTTCGGCGTGGAGCACCCAGATCACCCGGTCGCCGGCGGCGCGGGCGGCGTCGACGAGCTGCCCCACTTTTTTGGCCACGTCGGGGTTGTCGGTGGTGGCCCAGAGCGGCCGGGCGCGGAAGGACTCCTGGACGTCGATCACGATCAGTGCGTTCGTCATACCTGAATCCAACCGCTCCGGCGGCGGGGCCAGAAGGCATCATCAGGCCCCGCCCCGGAACGATCCGGTCAGGCTTCGGTGCGGCGGCGCTGCCGTGCGGCGGAGCGGATCCGGGCCCGGTCGAGCAGGCGGGCGACCTCGTCGGCGGTGGCCGGGCCGGGGTTGACGACGCTCGCCCAGCCCTGGACCGCGTAGGCGGGGTGCGGCATCAGCGTGTCCGCCTCGGCGAAGTCGATCTTCTCCTGGTGTGCCGCGAACTCCTCCGGGCCGTAGCCGAACAGTTCACGGAACACCTCCCGCCCGACCTCGATGTTGAGCCGGTGCCGCCCCTCCGGGGAGAGCTGTGAACGCTCGTCGAAGTCGGGCACGTCGTGGCCGACGATCGTGGCGAACGGGCGCATCCGGTCCTCGCCGGCGAAGAAGAAGCGATCGCCCCAGGTGTACGGCGGCATCTCGGAACCCGCCTCGATCCGTGTCTCGGTGACGCCGGGCATGCCGCTGATCCGTGCGGCGACGGCGGCGCCCGGCCCGTGACCGATGTGCAGGATCGCGTCGCACGACCCGACGATGCCGGTGGTCAGCGGGAAGTGGCCGAGCAGATCGGTCTGCCGCTCGCGCGGGTCGGCGTCGGCCGGGGATGGGAGGAGCCCGGCAGGAGCCGGGACACCCCCGGCCGGGGGTGGGAAGAGCCCGGTCGAGGGGCCGAGCAGCTCCTCGTAGGTGCCCGGCTCGGGCTCTCCGAGGCCGACCTGGGCGCTGGCGCCGAGACTGCCGGCGACGAACACGTAGCGGTCGCCCAGCAAGGCGGACACGATCGAACCGGCGCCGGACCACTCGGCCGCGTAGTCGACGCCCTGCCAGTGGGTCTCCCACCGGCTCGGGCCGCGCTGCAGGTGCGTGTTGTGGGCGGCGACCAGGACCGGGCCGCGGTCCCGCTCGTGGGCGAGGATGTCGAGCAGGTTCTGCGCCATGATCGAGTCGCGGGTGGCGAGCAGGCGCCCGATCCGCTCCGACTGGGTGCCCGGCGCCGCCAGCTCCGCGTGGTAACTGAGCAGGCCGATCGCCGTGTCGGCGAGCACCTTGGCCCGATACCAGGCGGCAGTGGAGGACTCGGCGACGAGGCGGGGCGCGGAGCCGTACAGCATATGTTTGAGATCTTCGGCAATGCCCCGAAGCGCGGCAGCCTCGGGTGACCGGCCGGGTGATCGCGTCGCGTCATACATGATCTCCGGCGCGCTCCACCGGGCGTCTTCTCCGATCAGAAGATCAAGATCCGGATTTTGTACGCCTACGTAAGAACACAATTCGCGAAGGTATCTACCGGGGCTGGGGGCGGCCTCGATCTCGGTGGCCGCGTCGAATCCGTGGAACGCGATGCGCTCGTGGGGCGGCAGGTCCGCGTTGTGGGCGCGCAGCCAGTCGACCAGTTCGCGGGTGGCCGGGTGCTCGCCCCAGCCGTGGCTGATGCCGGTGCTCAGATCGAGGTCGTCGGTGCGGCCGCGCACGTAGTCGTCGACCGCGAGCGCGGCGGCGCGGTCCGACTCGATGGCGACGGCGCGGAATCCGTGCCCGGCGAGCGTCTCGAGGATCCGGTTGCGGAGGCGCGGGAACGCCGGTTCGCCATGGTAGGGCTCGCCCAGCGCGAGCAGGTGCGGCCGGTGCTCGGAGATCAGGGACTGCAGCTCGGTGTCGAAAGCCATGACCTCAACCGTATCGTTGAACCAGCGGTTGAAACTTTTCTTCGGCTCTACCTGGAGTGGGCGCTGTGAAGTCTCAAATCGGGGTTCACCGGCCGGTGGACCTGGCGCGGGTGCACGGGCTGTCGGCGCAGGCGGTCCGCAACTACGAGCGGGCCGGGGTGATCCCGCCGGCCGGGCGTACCGCGAGCGGTTACCGGGTCTACACCGACGATCACGCGGGCGCGCTGGCCGCCTATCTCGCGTTGATCCCGGGGTACGGCTATCCCGCCGCCGGGGAGATCATGCGGGCCGTGCTCCGGGACGACCTGGAGGCCGCCCTGTCCGTTCTCGACGGCGCCCACGTGCAGCTGCGCCGCGACCGGGACACCGTGACGAGCGTCGCCGCCGCCCTGGTCGAGGTACCGTCCGGGCCGCCGTCCGACCGGCCCCTGCCCGTCGGCGTGCTCGCTCACCGGCTCGGCGTCACCCCGGCCACGCTGCGCAAATGGGAGCGGGCCGGGATTCTGGCCCCGGCCCGGTCGAAGGGCGCGCGGCTCTACTCCCCCGACGATGTCCGCGACGCCGAGCTGGCCCACCTGCTGCGCCGCGGCGGTTATCTGCTCGATCACATCTCGGCCGTGATCGAGCAGGTCCGCGCCGCCGGTGGGCCCGCGCCGCTCGCCGCGTCGATCGAGCAGTGGCGTGCCCGGCTCACCGCACGCGGGCGGGCCATGCTGACCGGATCGGCCCGGCTGTCGGACTATCTGGACAGCTGGCGGGCGGACTCTGCGGAAAGCGGGCAGACGTACGCCGCCCCGCCCGTGGGGGTGACGGGCGGGGCGGCGGGTTCTGGCGGATCTCAGCGGGGGAAGTCGCGGTAACTACCGGTGTAGTAGTCGCCGACCTGCTCCCGGTACTCCGTCGTCTCGAAGGTGTCCTTGTCGTACTCCGGAGACTCCTTGATCTGCTCCTTCGTACGGTCGACGTACACCTTCCGCTCGGTGTGGTCGAACGTCTGGACCGTGCCGGCGGGAAGGAGGACCTTCCGGCCGAAGATCCACGGTCCGGTGTCGACGACCAGGAACGAGCTGCCGACGTCGTGGCTCGCCTTGTCGACCGAGCCGATGTGGCCATCGGTGGCCTCGACCTTGTAGCCGACCAGGTCCACGCCGGTCGTACCGTACTCGTCGGCGCTCTCGGCGGTCACCGGGTCGTTGCCCTGTGCCGACGGCTCGCGCCATGCCCACGGAGTGAACGGCGTCGGTTGCATAACGGCCTCCTCGAATCGATGAATTCGCCGTTGTGAAAGCGGTACCCGCTCGCTCCGTGCCCTAATCCACCTTTTCAGCGGACGATGTCTCCACCACCGAGAGCGGCCAGCTCGGAACGGTCGGGCAGCCCTTCACAGTCACCCGGGACGGTGACCGCGAACGCACCCGCGGCGATGGCCGTCCGCAGCCGCTGCCCCGGGTCCTCCCCGGCGAGACGGTCGGCGAGGTAGCCCGCCACGAACGCGTCCCCCGCGCCGACCGTGTCCACGGCGCGCACCGGCAGAGCTGGGACCTCGTACCGTCTCCCGTGGATCAGGGCGGCGCAGCCGCGGGCCCCGTCCTTGACCACGACCTCGGCGGGGCCGAGCTTCGCCAGCCCGTCCACCGGGTCGTCGGTGTCGATGAACAGGGCAGCCTCCTCCGGGCCCGCGAACACCACGTCGGCGCGACTGACCAGGTCGCGCAGCACCGGGGCGGCGTCGAAACGGGACCACAGCTTGCCGCGGTAGTTGACGTCCACCGACACCGGAACCCCGGCCGCACGGGCCTCCTCGACCGCGTGGAACACCGCGGCCCGGCAGGTGTCGCTCAGCGCCGGGGTGATGCCGGTGACGTGCACGATCCCGGCCGCGGCGATCTCCGCGCGGGGCACGTCGGCGGGGACCAGGCGGGAGCCCGCGCTGCCCGCCCGGTGGTAGTCGGCCTGGATGAACTGACTGGACCGCTGGTAGCGGATCATCAGGCCGGTGTGCGCCTCGTCGGGGACGGCGAGGACCCGTACGCCCGAGGCCCGCAACCGCGCCGCGATGATCGCGCCCGTCGCGTCCGGGCCGACACGTCCCAGCCAGGTCGCGTCGCCCCCGAGCCGGGCCACACCGATCGCCACGTTGCTCTCCGCGCCGGCGACGCCGAGGGTGAAGCCTCGGGCGTTCCCCAGCGGGCCGATGCCGTCGGCCACGAAGATCCCCATCGACTCACCGAGGGTGAAGAGGCCGCTCACGACCGTGCCTCACCATGGAGTCGCGACCCGTCGAGGCGGATGAGGCCGCCGCTCATGAGCGCGCGTAGGTGACGGCGTCCACGGCGTGACGGGCGCGGGCGGCCAGGGCGGTGAGGCTTCCACCGGTCGCGGCGTCGCCGATCAGCGGTCCACCGAGGCCGACCGCGACCGCACCGGCGGCGAGCCACTTGGCGATGTCGTCGAGGCCGATGCCGCCGGTGGGCATGATCCGCACGCCGGGCAGCGGGCCGCGGAGGTCCTTGAGGTAGCCGGGGCCGAGCCCGCCGGCCGGGAACAGTTTGACGATGGGCGCGCCGGACTGTTGCGCCGTGTAGACCTCGGTGGGGGTGAACGCTCCCGGGTAGAGCGGTACGGACTGCGGGCCGAGGCCGCTGACCGGCGCGACGAGGAAGGCCGCACCGGCGTCGACGGCCGCCTTCGCGTCGTCCTCGGTCAGCACGGTGCCCGCGCCGATCATCACGGTGTCCGGCAGCTGGCGGCGCAGGCCGGCGATCGAGTCCAGAGCGCCCCGCGAGGTCAGCGTGACTTCGAGGGCGGTGACGCCGGCGGCGATGAGGACGTCGGCGACCGCGGCGAAACCGTCGGTGGTGGGGGCCCGGAGAACAGCGACGAGCCCGCAGTCGACGATGGCTGCGGAGACAGGATCGAGGGGTGCGTTTTCAACGGTCACGGCCTCGATCCTGCCCGATGCAAACGTTTGCAGAAAGTTGTCAGCCGACCAGGCGGCCGATGGTCTCGAACACGTCGGCGTAGAACGTGCCGCCGATGCTGCGGAACAACTGGAAGTCCTTGCCGGGGCTGCCGAAGAACGGCCGCAGGGTCCAGGCCAGCTGGGTGCCGACGAAACCGAACAGCAGGATCCAGATGTAGAGCAGGGTCATGCTGGCCGAGCCCTCCGGCCGGGGAGCGGGCGCCGGGCGCTGGTGCGGGTGCGCGACCGGCCACTGGTGGACGGCGGGCGGCGCGGCCACCGCAACGGCTCCATCCCCATTGGGGACGGCCTGAGCCGGAACCGGCGCGGGAGCGGGAGCCTCGACCGGCGCGGGGGCGGGCGCGGCGGCGAGCGCGGCCTTCTCCTGGTGCTCGTTGATGGCGCGCATGCCGGCGGTCAGGAAGCGGAGCCCCACCAGGGCGGTCAGCATCAGGATCGCCACGTTGAGCAGCTTGAAGAACGCGTAGCTCTGCGCCGTGATCAGGAAGAACAGGCTGATCGGGGCGAACGCCAGGGTCAGCACCGCGGTCACGGTGATGGTCACCATGATCAGTGTGAGCGCCTGGAGCACCGACAGTTTCGCGCCGAAGACCAGGTTGAACAGATAGAGCGTCGGCAGACAGATGGCCAGCGTGGCGAGGAACAGCAGTGGCAGCTTGACGAAGGAGGCCGCGGCCTGCAGGGCGCTGTTGGAGAAGCCGAGCACCGCGCCGTACAGCGCGAGGCTGAGCGCCGAGCTGATCAGCATCTGCCCGGTGAGCTGCTTGAGATCGCGTTCCTCGATTATCTGCCGCCAGATCCCGTCGCGGTCACGCAGTAACCGCTCGATCACGAGGAGGCTGTTCCCGGCAGAGCTGGCCATCTTGACTCCCGAGGGTGTGGGGGAACGGTCGCGGAGGCTTACCCTGACGCCGTGAACGAACCGACCACTAGGGCCTCCGACGCAGAACGGTACCGTGTCGTCGCAATGCTTGAGAAGCACGCGGCCGCAGGTAGATTGACCCTGGACGAATACACCGAGCGCGTCGATCGCGCCCTGGCCTGCCGGACGCACGGCGATCTGGCGGAGGTCACCGCGGACCTTCCGGAGCCGGAACCGGAGGAACCGCCCGCAGCCGCCGGCGACGACAACCGTCACCTGCTGTGGGCGTTCCTCGCGGCGGCGCTAGTTCTGGTTCTGCTCGGCGTGGTGCTCGGGCTGGCCCGCTGACAGCTGGGCACGACGCAGCCGGACCCGGCCGTTAAGCGAGGCCGGCGGCTTGGGCGGCGTCTCCACGATGCCCAGCTCGTCCCGGATCGCGACCTCGAGCTGCTGCATCACCAGCGGCACCTGGGCCAGCAGCTCACGGAAGTGGGTCTGCGGCTGCACCCCGACCACACCGGCCGGATTCATCTCACCGTGCAGGCGCTCCAGCTGCAGGTGTACGGCCAGCGCCGCGCTGCGGACCGGGCCGGACGCGAGCAGGCGGACCGGCATCAGCGCGGGGCCGACCTGGTCCACGTAGACGATCGGCGCCGGCGGCTTCTCGCCCGCGTCGAAACTGGTCCGGAGGCGGTGCGTCGCGTGCTCGAACGCGGCGAGCAGCCGGCAATAGGCTTCCTTGCGTTCCTCGTACCACTGCCGGTCCCGCCGGGCCCGGTCCAGCAGGTGGTTGTTGCGCGCGAGGACGAGCTGCGCCGCCACGGCACCGGCCAGCGCGAACACGACCGCCACCAGGGGCAGTCCCCACCACGGGATCTGAGACACCCGCATACCGTATCGAGCCCGGCGGGGAGCGGTCTGTCAACCACACCCCCGGGCGAGTGCCACGTCGATGGCCCGAGCCGCCTCCGCGATCACGCGGGACGGTCCCAGCAGCTCACCGCTGCGGCGCAGCGCGCGTGCGGAACGCTTGACATCAACCTTGCTTCAGCTTGCAGTCTGCTGAGCATGAGCGAGCTCGCTAGCGAATCATCCAGCACGGTTCTGAAATCATGGCGACGCCGGGGCGCAGCTGCGGGGGCGTCATGAGAGCCGCCGTGTTCGACCGTTTCGGTCCGCCCGAGGTTCTGCGCGTCGCCGAGTTGCCCGATCCGTCGCCGGGTGAGGGCGAGGTGCTGGTCCGGGTGCGAGCGGCCGGGTTCCAGCCGTTCGACGTGGCGGTCCGTCAGGGGCTGATGCCATGGGTGAAGGCCACGTTCCCGCAACAGATCGGCCAGGAGTACGCCGGTGTGGTCGAGCGGGTCGGCCCCGGGGTCGAAAACGTGCGGCCCGGTGACGCCGTCCTCGGCTCGACCATGCTCAACGGCGCCGCCGAGCTGCTGACCGTGCCGGCCGCCACCGTGGTCGCCAAACCGGACAACCTCGGCTTCGCGACCGCCGCGGGTCTGGTGGCGGCGTCCCAGACGGCCTCCGGCGCGCTGCTCGACCTGGCGGTGACGGGCGACGACGTGCTGCTGGTGCACGCCGGGGCGGGCAGTGTCGGCACGGTCGCCACCCAGCTGGCCCGGCTCGGCGGCACGACCGTGATCGGCACGGCGAGTCCCGGCAACCACGAGCGGTTGCGGGCCATGGGCGCGACGCCTGTGGCGTACGGCGAAGGTCTGATCGAAGCGGTCCGGGCCACCGGCCTGAAACCGACCGTGGCTCTGGACGCCGCCGGGGGTGAGGCGATCGCGCAGTCGATCGCCCTGGGGGTGGAGCCGGATCGGGTCGGCACGATCGTGGACGACAAGGCGGCCGCCGAGCTGGGCGCCAGGGTGGTCCGCGCCGGTCGTTCGCCGGAGCGGCTGGCCGGGGTGATCGCGCTGGCCGCCGAGGGCAGGGTGGTGATGCCGGTGCTGACGTTCCCGTTCGAGGCGGCCGCCGAGGCGCTCGCCGCGGTCGAGTCCCGGCACGCCCGCGGCAAGGTGGTCCTCACGTTCACCTGAGGTGAATCAGGCCGTCGAGCGTCACCGAGGGCCGGCCGGTGGTGCCTTCGGCCTGCACCCGGACGGTGTGGGTGCCGTTGCCGCGCCACGTCCGCGTCCACACCGCCTGCCGGTGCTTCGCGCTCGCCGACCGCAGGTCGACGATGCCCTCGAACGCGCCGTCGACGTAGATCCGGACCCGCCCGGAACCGGAGGCCCGGCCGGCCACCAGCGCGGCCGAGCTTCCGTTGAAGGTCCAGGTGAGCGCGGATCCGGCGGCCGAGGCGACGACGGCTTCGCCGCCGAGGTGCTCCTGGTCCCGCACCGCCCGCCAGGTCCCGGTCCGCGTCGCCTCGGCCTCGGTCAACAACACGGGAGTACGGGTGACCGAGTCGCTCGCCGAGTTCCCGGCGCGGTCGGTGGCCGTGACCGCCCAGGTGGCCGGGTCACCGAGGCGGGCCGTGGCGGTGAGCGCGCGGGTGCCGCCGGACAGGTTCACGGTGTCGGCGCCGCGCACGCGTACCGCCTTGAGCCCGGACGTGTCCGAGGCCGCCCAGCCGATGCGGACCGGGGTGTTCGTGCCGACCGTGCCCTCGGCCAGCGCGACCTGGGGGGTCTGACTGAAGTCGGGGGCGGTCGGGTCGACGATCACCTCGGTGGCGGTGGCGGCGGTCCGCCCGGACAGGTGGACGGCCTTCACGGTGACCTTGTGGGTGCCGGGTTCGAGCCGCAGCCCGGTCTGCCGGTGCCCGCTCGGTGCCGCCGCCGACAGCCGCCCGTCGACCCACACCTCGAAGCGGTCCATCATCCGGGTCGGGGTGGTGAGGTCCCACGCCGGTCCGGCCGGTCCGCGGGTGTAGTACTTCCCGTCGTACTCGGTGGCGCCGTTCACCCCGCGGTAGCGCAGTCCGGCGGGCGGCGCCCCGGCGATCCTGCGGATGGCGGGCAGCTGGGAGTAGAGCGCGTTGCCGGGGCATTCGGTGCGTCCGGTGTCGCGGTGCCCGGAGATCCGGTTGAGGACCGCGGTCCGCCCCGCCGGATACCGGTCGCTGCCACCGGAGACCAGGCCTGCCTTGCCGAGCGGCGGATTGTTCCAGGCCCCGAGCTTGTACGCGGCGAGCTGCGCCACCGAGGCGCGGGCCGCGGCCGGGATCGCGGCGGACCGGTAGTCACCGATCAGCGCGACGGCGCTCGCGTTCGCGTTGAAGCCGAGCGTGTGCGCGCCCAGGACGGACCGATGCACCCCGCCGGCGCGCCCTTCGAAGATCCGCCCGCATCGGTCGACCAGGAAGTTGTAGCCGATGTCGTTCCAGCCCTTGCTCTTGACGTGGAACCGTTCGATCCCGCGCACGATGCTCGCCGACTCGGCGCAGTCGTAGCCGTTGCCGCTGGCGGTGTGGTGCACGAAGACGACGTGGACGGCCCCGGTGTACTCGGGCGGCTCCTTCACGATCGACTCGTCGGCGCCCCACCCGCCCCTGGTGGTCAGCCGGGGCACCGGCCGGACCGGCAGCACGACCGGCGCGACCGGTTCGCCGCGCTGCGGCTGCTGCCGCTGGGCCGCGACCGTCCGGAGGGCGTGCCCGGACTCGGGCGCGTCGGGATTGATGAGGTCGACCCGGAGCCCGTGCGGCAGGTCGCCGCCGAGGGCCACGATCCGGGCCTGGACGCCGTCGGACGGCCCGGTCCAGAGCGGGTCGCTGGAACCACGCACGCCGGGACCGCCGGCCGAGGCGTCCGGGTTGTCGGTCTCCAGGAGCTGCCAGGGTGACCACGTTCCGGTGCCGCGCTGGCGGGTCCGTACCTCGATGGCGCCGGCCGGTGCGGTCCGAGGGTCGGTCCAGGTGACGCCGACCAGGCTGAACGGTTCGGTGGCGCGTTTGGCCAGTTCCGCGGTGCGGGGCCGGGCGACACGTCCGGCGGCGGCCAGGCGCATGCCCGGCCGCTCAGTGAGGTCGAAGGTCTGCAGGACCGGCTGTGTCCGCGCTGTCCCGCCCGGCGTGACGGAGGTGTGCACGGCGGCACCCGCCCCGGCAATCGCGACGGCGATCGCCGGTGCGGCGGCGGTGAGACGGGCGGCGATCCGGTTGCGGCGCATGTGAGACTCCCCCGGCCACCGGCATTTCGGGATGCGCCCGGTGACCAAGAGCCACCCTGCCGGTTACCGCCGAGACAGATGGGACTTTTGGTGAAAAAAGTTCAGACTTATCGGTTGGCCAGCCAGATCGAGGCGTTGAGCGCGGTGGCGAAGGTGACCCACGCCCAGTACGGCAGCAGCAGTCCCGCCGCGGCCCGGGAGACCGGCCGGAACTTCCACACCGTGACACCGATCATCACCCAGAGAACCACGATGTCGATCAGCGCGAGCCCGTATTGCCCGAACCCGAAGAAGATCGGCGTCCAGATGGCGTTCAGGACGAGCTGCACGGCGTAGAAGTTGAGCGCCGAGGACCACCCGGTACGCCGCCAGACGAGCCAGCCGCTCACCGCGATCATGGCGTAGAGCACCGTCCAGACCGGCCCGAACACCGAGGACGGTGGCGCCCAGTCCGGCTGCTTCAGGCTCTGGTACTCGTCAGCGGTGCCGGCCACCCCGAGTCCGCCGAGCAGGGCGGCCACCGCCACCGCCGCCCCGAATCCGGCCAGTGCCCACCAGGGCGACATCGACCCCTGCCTACCGCGCATCACATGACTCGTCATGCTCTGGCCCTTACCCAAAACCCCGGCTGTGTCGCACTGCTGTCTCAGCCGCTCCGAGACAGCGGTGCGACACAGCCAGGGGTTCAGCGGGGGCGCAGCAGGTGCAGGCAGGCCAGGCCGAGCGCGAGTTCCACGGCGGCGGCGAACAGCAGCGAACCGCCCGGTGACCCGTCGACCGCCAGGCCGACCAGCCGGGCCAGCACGGTCGCGAGATAACCGATCGCACCGGCGGCAGCGGCCGTCCGGGTCAGTCGGGGCACGAACGCGCCGAGCAGCACCACCACCCCGACGGCGAGCAGCAGCGCCCCGGCCGCGCGGGTCTCGCTCAGCAGGGCGGCGCCCGCCTCGATGCGGATGCCGTTGGCCTCGCGGAACCACACCGGCGCAATCAGGCTCGCACCGCCGATCAGCACGATGACCAGCCCGGACACCGTCAGGACGGCCCGCGCGGCAAGGTCCGTCCGCTGTCTCTCGGCCGCGAGCGCCGTCACCAGGACCACACCCCGGTCGCCGCGGCGTCACGGCAGAAGGCGGTGAAGTCGCGCGGCTCACGGCCCAGGGCCTCCCGGACACCCTCGCCGGCCTTCTCGTTGCGGCCGTCGAAGACCTCGGCGCAGAGCTGCACGTACATCTCCGCGCCGGCCGGGCCGACGTGCGGTGTGAGCAGCTCACGGAACGCGTCCGGCGAGATGGCGGCGTAGTGCACGGGCCGCCCGGCGGCGCGGCTGATCTCGTCGGCCATCTCGGCGAACGCGAGCAGCCGCGAGCCGGTGACGTCGTAGAGGCGGCCCTCGTGCCGGGGGTCGGTCAGCGCGGCGGTCACCACGTCGGCGATGTCCTCGGCGTCGACGACCGGCTCGCGGACCTCACCGGCCGGCAGTGCGAACACCCCACCGCCGGGCGCCGGGTGCAGCAGGCCCTCGGTGAAGTTCTGCGCGAACCAGCTGGCCCGCACCACGGTCCACGCCAGACCGGACTCCCGCACCGCTCGCTCGGACACCTCGGCGCCGCTCTCGCCACGGCCGGAGAGCAGCACGAGGCGCTCCACCCCGGCGGACCCGGCGACCGCGGCGAACTCCGCGATCACCTCGGCGGCCCCGGGCGCGGCGAGTTCGGGATGGACGATGTAGGCCACCCGCGCACCCTCGAGCACGGCCGGCCAGGTCTCCGGCCGCTCCCACTCGAACGGCGGCTCGCTGCTGCGCCCGACCGCCCGGAAGTCTCGGCCTTCGGCGGTCAGGCGGTCGATGACGCGACGGCCGGTCTTGCCGCTGGCTCCGGTCACCAGAATCATGTCGTCCTCCTCGGATCGTTGGTGACTCCAGTTTCCGGTCGATCATCCGGACCCTCAATCATTCACCGTCCGGGCTATGATGCAGATCGTCCAGAGATTCGGATGGTCTGCAGATGACGGACATGCTCGGCGAGGCGCTGCACCAGCTCCGGCTCAGCGGCACGCTCTACTGCCGCGCTGATCTCACGGCCCCGTGGGGCATCGCCGTGCCGCCGCTGCCGGGCTGCCTGGCCCTGGTCGTGGTCACGGCCGGTTCCGCCCGGCTGGAGATCGACGGCAGCGAGCCGCGCCATCTGGCCGCCGGCAGTCTCACGCTGCTACCTCACGGCACTCCGCACGTGTTCCGCAGCGGTCCGGACGTACCCACGGAACCGCTCTTCGACCTGCCGGTCGAGATGTTGAGTGACTGCTACGAGCTGCTCAGTCACGGCGGCGGCGGGGAGCGGACCCAGGTCACCTACGGCGTGCTGCGCTTCGACACCGCGACCGGCGACCGGCTCACCAGGCAGCTCCCGCCGGTGCTGCATCTGGACGGCTGGGACGCCGACGACTCCGGCTGGCTGAACAGCACGCTGCGGCTGATCGCGCGGGAGGCACAGGAGCTGCGGCCGGGCGGCGAGACGGTACTCACCCGGCTCGCCGACGTGCTGGTCATCCAGGCGATCCGGGCGTGGCTGGCCGACGCGCCGGAGGCCCGGCAGGGCTGGCTGGCGGCGCTGCGCGACGAGCAGGTGGGGCGGGCGCTCGCGGCGATCCACCGGGCGCCGGGCCGGGACTGGAGCCTGGTCTCACTGGCCCGGGAGGCGGGCATGTCCCGCTCGGCGTTCGCCGAACGGTTCACGGCGCTGGTCGGCGAGCCGGCCATGCGCTATCTCGGCGACTGGCGGATGCAGTCGGCGCGGACCCATCTGGGCGCCAGCGACGAGCCGTTGTCCGCGGTGGCGCACCGCTTCGGATACCGCTCGGAGGCCGCCTTCGGCCGCGCCTTCAAGCGGGCCTTCGGCGTCTCCCCGGGCAGCACGCGGGCCGGGTGAGAGGGTTTCCCTGAGCAGCGCGCGGGCAGGGCGAGAAGCGTCTCCCGGGCAGCGCGGGCCGGCTGAGAGCGTCTCCCCGGGCAGCACGCGGGCCGGTCAGGAAGAGCCGCCGTGGACCGCGGCGGCCGCGGCGTCGAACAGGTCCTCCAGCGGGACCTTGCCGTCCGCACGGCCCCAGGCCTCCCCCGCCACGTCGAGGCAGGTCAGGACCGAGGCGACGAGCGCCTCCGCGCGTACGTCCAGGGGGTCTGAAGGATCGGCACCCAGCCGCCGCCGGATCTCGGGCGTGAGCATCGCCTGCCATTGCAGATGTTTCTCGATGCTGCGGGCTCGCAGCGAGGGTGTCTGGTGGACCATCTTGAAGACCGCGAGCATCTCCTCGTCCGACCCGTAGGCCGCGTCCTTCACGCTGTGCAACGCCGCGCAGAGTGCGTCCCAGGGATCCTCGCCGTCGGGCCGCGCCTCGAGCGCCTGCCGGATCAGGTCGCCGCGGGTGGCGAGGTCGCCGAGGACGACGTCCTCCTTGGTGCCGAAGTAACGGAAGAACGAGCGCCGCGAGATGCCGGCCGCCGCCGCGATGTCGTCGATCGTCGTGGCGTCGAAACCGCGGGTCAGGAAGAGTTCCATCGAGGTCCGGGTGATCTCGCCGTAGACGGCATTGCGGGTCCGGGACCAGAGCGACATGCCGATCAGCCTACACGCCATGCCTCATTGACACCGAGTGCCAGATGGTCATAGCGTGCCACCCATGGCCGTCGACTTTCGCAACCAGACCACCCTGATCACCGGAGCGAGCTCCGGTCTCGGCGCACTCTTCGCCCGCCGCCTGGCCGCCCGCGGCTCCGGCCTGGTCCTCGTCGCCCGGCGTACCGGCCGCCTGGAGAGTCTGGCCGCAGAACTGCCCGGGGTGAACGTCACGACGATCGGCATGGACCTGGCCCAGCCGGGTGCGGGCGCGAAGCTCGCGGCCGCGATCGCCGAGCGCGGGATCGACGTGACCAGCCTGATCAACAACGCCGGGTTCGGCACGCACGGCGTCTTCCACGAAGCCGACCCGCAGCGGATCACCGACGAGATCACCCTGAACGTCACGAGCCTGACCGAGATCACCCGGGCCTTCATCGACCCGCTGCGCGCGCACGGCGGCGGTGTGCTGGTCAACGTGGCGAGCATCGCCGGTTTCGCTCCGAGCCCGACGCTCGCGGTCTACGCGGCGAGCAAGGCGTACGTGCTGAGCTTCACCGAGGCGCTGTGGGCCGAGTCCCGGGGCACCGGGCTGCGCGTGATGGCGCTGTGCCCGGGCGCCACCGAGACCGAGTTCTTCGACGTGGCCGGCCAGGGCGCCGACGGCGGCACCTCGCGGATGCGCGCCGACACCGTGGTCGACCTGACCATGAGGGCCCTGGACCGGCGCAACCCGCCGCCCAGCCTGATCACCGGCACCCGGAACCGGATCATGATGGGTGCCAGCCGGCTGGCCGGACGGCGGGTCACGCTCGCCGCGCTCGGCGTGATGATGCGTCAGACTGTCCGGCGATAGACCACGGCCTGCCAGGGGGCCAGATTCAGGCCCTCGGGTGGGCTGTCCAGGTTGTCGAGCACCAGCTCGGCGCCGTCCCACCCGTCGATGCCGGCGTGGGCCTCGACCCCGGAGAAGTTGCCGATCACCAGCAGCTCGGTGCCGCCCAGGCGGCGCGTGAAGGCGTACAGGCGCTCGTCGTTCGGCAGCAGCATGGTGAAGTCGCCCTCGGCCACCGCGGGTTCGGTCCTCCGCAGCTCGATGAGCCGGCGGTACCAGTGGAAGACCGAGTCCGGGTCGGCCCGCTGGGCCTTCGCATTGATCTCCACGTGATTCGGGTTCGCCGGAAGCCACGGTGTCCCGGTGGAGAAACCGGCGTTGGGCGAGTCGTCCCACTGCATCGGCGTGCGGGCGTTGTCCCGGCCTCTCGCCCGCAAGACCTTCAAGACCTCTTCGGGCGTACGCCCTTCGAGCTCCAGAGCCTGCTTGTACTGCCCGAGCGCCTCGATGTCACGGAACTCGTCGATGTCCGCGAACGGGTAGTTCGTCATGCCGAGTTCCTCGCCCTGATAGATGTAGGGCGTGCCGCGGTGCAGGTGCAGAACCGTGCCGAGCATCTTCGCCGAGGCGACCCGGTGGGCGGGGCTGTCGTCGCCGTACCGGGAGACGACCCGCGGCTGGTCGTGGTTGTTCCAGTAGAGGCTGTTCCACCCCGCCCCGGCGAGACCGGCCTGCCAGCGGCCGAGGATCGCCTTGAGCTGCGTGAGCTGCAGCGGGACGAGCAGCCACGGATCCGGCCCGCGGTCCACCCACACGTGGTCGAACTGGAACACCATGTCGACCTCGCGCCGGTCCGGGTCGGTGTGCAGGATCGCCTCCTCCACGGTGACACCGGGCATCTCACCCACGGTCAGCAGGCCCTCGCGGCCCTCGAAGACCTCGCGGTGCATCTCCTGAAGGAACTCGTGCAGCCGGGGACCGCCGATGAACGCCTCGGAACCGTCGGCGTAGGCGGATCCGGCGTTGAGCCGCCCGTCCGGAAGGGACACGTCCTTGGAGATCATGTTGATGACGTCCATCCGGAAGCCGTCCACGCCCCGGTCCAGCCACCAGCGCATCATCGCGTAGACGGCCTGCCGGACCTCCGGGTTCTCCCAGTTGAGGTCGGGCTGCTTCTTCGAGAACAGGTGCAGGTAGTACTCACCGGTCTTCTCGTCGTACTCCCAGGCCGGGCCGCCGAAGACGGACCCCCAGTTGGTCGGCTCGGCCCCCGGCGTGCCCGGTTCCATCCCGGGCCGGGCCGGCCGCCACCAGTACCAGTCCCGTTTCGGACTGTCCGTGCCCGACCGGCTCTCCAGGAACCACTCGTGCTCGTCGGAGCTGTGGTTCACCACCAGGTCCATGATGATCTTCATGTTCCGGGCGTGCGCGCCGGCCAGCAGCTCGTCGAAGGTCGCCAGATCACCGAAGAGCGGCTCGATGTCCTGGTAGTCACTGATGTCGTAGCCGTTGTCATCCTGCGGCGACGGATACACCGGGGACAGCCAGAGCACGTCGACACCCAGCTCGGCGAGGTGGTCGAGGTGGTCGATGATGCCGCGCAGGTCGCCCATGCCGTCGCCGTCGGAGTCCGCGAAGCTGCGCGGATAGATCTGGTAGACGACCGATTTCTTCCACCACGTCATTCGTCTTCTCTAACACGATTACCCGCCCGCTACCGGGGATGCATACTGACCGGGTGGTTATGGGCGAAAGTTCGGGTTTGTCATGAAGATCGCATTGCTGGGTCCGATCGCCTGGCGCACTCCGCCGTTGCACTACGGCCCCTGGGAGCTGATCACCAGCCTGCTCGCCGAGGGCCTGACCGCCCGCGGGGTCGACGTCACGCTGTTCGCGACCCTCGATTCGGTCACCAAGGCGACGCTCGACGGCGTGGTCCCGACCGGCTACGAGGAGAGCGACGAGATCGACGGGCGGGTCTGGGAGGCGATCCACGTCAGTCACGCGCTGGAGCGGTCCGCCGAGTTCGACCTGATCCACAATCATCTGGACTGGCTGCCGCTGGCCTTTTCGGGACACTGCCGAACCACGATGCTGACCACCGTGCACGGCTTCTCCGGGCGCAACATCCTGCCGGCGTACCGGCGGGCCCGGTCGCATTTCGTCTCGATCTCGGACAGTGACCGTTCCCCCGATCTCGACTACCTGGCCACCGTGTATCACGGCGTCGATCTGGCCGGTCTGCCGTTCCACGCCGCCGGGGGCGAGGATCTGATCCTGTTCGGGCGCATCCATCCGGACAAGGGCACCGACATCGCGATCGAGATCGCCCGGCGGGCCGGCCGGCGGCTGGTGATGTGCGGAATCGTGCAGGACCGGGACTATTTCGCCGAGCGCGTAGAGCCGTTGATCGACGGCGATCGCGTGGTCTATCTCGGCTCGATCGGGCCGGAGGAACGCGACACCATCCTCGGGTCGGGAGCGGCCCTGCTGCACCCGATCCGGTTCGCCGAGCCGTTCGGGCTCTCCGTGGTGGAGTCGATGGCGTGTGGGACACCCGTCGTCGCGTACCGGAGGGGATCCATGCCGGAGGTCGTCGACGAGGGGGTCACCGGCCGCCTGGTGGACACCGTCGACGAGGCGGTGGCCGCGGTGGAACGGATCGGCGAGATAGACCGGGCCGCCTGCTCGGCACGCGCCCGGGAACGCTTCTCGGCGGAACGGATGGTCGACGACTACCTGGCGATTTACCGAAAAATCATCAGTTGATTAGCTAGATCTTGTTAACGTCGCAATGTGAATTGCGCGTTAAACGAGGCCTTTTCCTGGACCACGTTTGCGCCGCTCACCCGCGGTGTACGGCACCGTGCCCGCGCGCGCTGAGTCCGTGCTGCGGGTATGCAGCCGGCCGAGGAGAGAAAGGCCCAGTCATGCCCGCGACATACGGGTTTTTGAGCACTTATCCCCCCACTCAATGCGGTTTGGCGACTTTCAATGCGGCACTCGCCACACATCTCACCGGAGGCAACGGCGGATCCGGAGTGGTACGGCTGCTCGCCGGCGACAACACCAGTGGGGGGATCGCGCTCGACCGGGCCGCGCCACGGGTCGTGCACACCTGGAACACCGACCGTCCCGGCGGCTGGGTCGCCGCAGCCACCGCACTGAACCGTTTCGACGTCGCGGTCCTGCAGCACGAGTACGGCATCTACCCGGGTGACGCCGGAGCCGAGGTGCTGCCCGTCCTGCGCGCGCTGCGGGTCCCCTCCATCGTGGTGCTGCACACCGTGCTCACCAATCCCGACCCGCTGCAGCGCAACGTCCTGGAACAGATCGCCGCGGCCGCCGACGCCGTGGTGACCATGACCGACACCGCCCGGCAGCGGCTCACCACGTACTACGACGTCAACCCGCGCAAGGTCACGGTGATCCCGCACGGCGCCGGCAGCCACACCGGCACACCCCGCGAGGACCACGACCGGCCGCACCTGCTGACCTGGGGCCTGCTCGGGCCGGGCAAGGGCATCGAATGGGCGCTGCGGGCCCTCGCCCTCCTCGACGACCTGTCGCCGCGGCCGCTCTACACCGTCGCCGGGCGCACCCACCCCAAGGTCCTCGAGCAGCAGGGCGACGTCTACCGCGACTCGCTCAAGGAACTCGCCGCCGACCTGGGCGTCGACGACTGCGTCGAGTGGGCCGACGTCTACCTCGAGCCGTCCGAGCTGTCCCGGCTGATCCGGTCGTCGGACGCGGTCGTGCTGCCGTACGACTCCACCGAGCAGGTCACCTCCGGGGTGCTGATCGAGGCGGTCGCCGCCGGGGTGCCGGTGGTCGCGACCGAGTTCCCGCACGCCGTGGAGCTGCTCGCCGACGGGCCGGGTCTGCTCGTACCGCATCAGGATCCCGAAGCCATGGCGATCGCCGTCCGGCACGTGCTCGCCGAGCCCGGACTGCCCGGACGCCTGGCCGGCCTGGCCGGCGGCCCCACCCTGCGCTGGCCCGCCGTGGCCGCGCGGTACCAGGCCCTCGCCGCCCGCCTCATCTCCGACCGCCGGCCGCTCGCGGCCGCGACGATCCCCGCCTAGGCATGGCGCTGTCACTGCGGCTGATCCCGCCGCCCATCCAGCTGCGCGACGTGCCGGAACCCCGCTGGGACCACGTCTTCCGGCTCTCCGACGACACCGGGCTGCTCGAGCACGCCCGCAACGCGATCGCCCGGCGCGAGCACGGATACTGCGTGGACGACGTGTCCCGCGGCCTGCTCGTCGCCGCCCGCGAACCCCACCCCTGGCCCGAACTGATCCGCAACGCCGAGCGCTACCTCGGCTTCCTCACCCACGCGCAGGGAGCGGACGGCGCCTTTCGCAACCGGATGGGGTACGACCGCCGCTGGTCCGACGAGCCGTCACTCGGCGACTGGTGGGGCCGGGCCATGTGGGGGCTCGGCACCGCCGCGGCCCGTGGACTCTCCCCGTGGATCCGCCGGGAGGCCATGGAGGCGTTCCGGCAGGGCCTGCAGTGCCGATCGACGTGGCCCCGGGCGATGGCGTTCGCCGGGCTCGGTGCCGCCGAGCTGCTGCGCACCGGGCCGTACGACCCGGCCGTCGCCGAACTGCTCGGCGACGCGGCCACCGTGATCGGCCTGCCCGGCTCCGACCCGGACTGGGTCTGGCCCGAACCCGAGCTCACCTACGCCAACCCGTCGCTCGCCGAGGTCGTCATCGCCGCGGGCGACCTCCTCGGCGACGAGGGTCTGCTCGTCGACGGGTTGCGGATGCTCAGCTGGCTCTGCGGCACGCAGGAGAACGACGGGCACCTGTCGACCGTCCCGGTCGGCGGCTGGCGGCCCGGAACCCCGGCCGGCGCCCGGCACCGCTTCGATCAGCAGCCGATCGAGGCGGCCGCCACGGCCGACGCCTGCGCCACGGCGGCGGCCGTCACCGGCGATGAGCATTGGGACGCTTCGCTCTTCCAGGCGATCGCCTGGTTCCTCGGGGACAACGACACCGGAACGGTGATGTACGACGCTGAGACTGGCGGATGTTATGACGGATTGACGGCCAATGGTCCTAATCTGAACCAAGGAGCCGAATCCACCCTCGCGCTCGTCTCCACGCTGCAGCATGCCCGTACGCTGGCGAGCCGGAGCGCGACCCGACCGTCAGGCGGCCTAGCGTGACAGCAACGGTGAACACCACCGACATCACCCGTCACAACATCACCATGGCGCCGGACGGCCGGCGCGTCGTGATCAAGCTGTTCGTCCCGGGTGAGGACGCCAACAGCGTCCACAACCGGACGTCGAGCCTCATCGAGCGGATCCTGCAACTCGACGAGAGCGACATCAACGCGCTCCTCGACGACGTGCTGAACCGCTTCTCCGGGCGGCACCACGACATCCTCGCCGTGTTCCAGCACCACTACCAGGTGGTCCAGCACCGCGTGCCCAACGAGATCGAGCTCTCGCCGGCCGCACGGACGCTGATCGGCGCGTATGTCAGTCACGAGTTCTCGGTCGAGGCCGCCGCCCTCTGCAACCCGTCGATGGTCCCGCACCCGGACCAGAGCGAACTGCTTCCCGGCGAACTGCGGGTGGCGATCAGCCTGCGCCAGATCGGCGAGGGCCACATCTCGTCGATCGGGTTCTGCAGCGCCATCCTCGGCCCGGGTGCCGCCATCCGGATCGAGGACCGGGACGGCCCCCTGATGATCGGGCAGCGGGTCGGCGCCAAACACATGCGGCACCAGCTGTGCGCGGCGCTGACCGAGGACGACATCGACAACGAGGCTTCGTCGTACGTGCTGTCGGCGCTGCCGGAACGCTACGACGACCACGAATTCGAGGAGATCCTCGGGCACCTGCCGAACGAGCTGCTGGCCCGGCCCACCACCCCGACGGCGCTCGAGGCCATCCGGCGTTCCGTGGGGGCCGACTACGCGGTCACGTTCCCGGCCACGATCCCGCTGCACCAGCGGGTCCTGTGGCCGTCCACACCGACCGAGGCCAAGGGCATGGAGGACGCGCGATTCGTGCAGGTCCTCGACCCGGACGGGCGGACCGCGTACCAGGCCACCTACACCGCGTACGACGGCTTCAACATCGCCGGGCGGGTGATCTTCACGCGCGATCTGCGGCACTTCGAGGTCACCACGCTGCACGGGCCGGCCGCCCGCAACAAGGGCATGGCCATGTTCCCGCGTTACATCAACGGCAAGAAGTACGCGCTGTGCCGCTCCGACGGCGAGACGCTGGGCCTCAGCGTCCGCGACGAGCAGCACCGCTGGCAGCACGTGGGGGCGATCCTCGTACCGCACCGTGGCTGGGACCTCATCCAGGTCGGCAACTGCGGCTCCCCGATCGAGACCGAGGCGGGGTGGCTGGTGCTCACCCACGGCGTCGGGCCGATGCGCCGGTACGCCATCGGCGCCATGCTGCTCGACCTGGAGGACCCCTCCCGGGTCATCGCCGACCTGCCGCAGGGACTCATCGACCCGGACGAGAAAGAGCGGGAGGGGTACGTGCCGAACGTCCTCTACTCGTGCGGCGGGCTCGTCCACGACGGGCGGTTCTGGCTGCCGTACGCCTCGAGCGACGTGCGGATCAGTTTCGCCAGCATGCCGCTGGACCGGCTGCTGCACCGCATGCAGCCGATCACCTGACCCGTCACCAACCCCTCATCCCTTGGTCCCCGCCACCACCCAGATGGTGAGGACCGCCAGGAAGGTGCCGCTCTGCCCGGCCGCGTCGACACAGGCGAGCCACTCGTCGCGCAGGCCGGGCGGGGTCGCCCAGGCCTCCACCGGGACCCGCGGGTTGACCATCGGCAGCACCACGGCGGCCGAGGCCGGGCTGGCGAACAGGCATGTCACCGGGGTCGCGGTCACGTCACGCAGACCGGCCGCGACCAGCCGGCGGCGCAGGGTACGGCCCATGTCGTGCTGCTTCGGGGTGAAGTGCCCGCTGACGTGGGCCATCACCACGGCACCGAGACCGGCCGGCATGCCGTCGAAGGCGAGCGAACCCCAGTCGGTGTCGATGAGGCAGATCCGCCCGCCGGAGCGGGTCACCCGGACCAGCTCACCGATCGTCCGGTCGGCGTCGTCGACATGCTGCAGGACCCGCTCGCACCACACCCCGTCGACGTGCTCGTCCGGCATGCCGAGGGCGGCGACGTCTCCGGTCGAGTAACGCACGTTGCTGCCGTCGTGCCGGCTGATCGCGGCCGCGGTCACCGCCGACGAGTGATCGACGGCCAGCACCTCACCGGTCCCGCCGACCCGGGCTGCCAGCATGCGGGCCACCTCTCCACTGCCGGAGCCGGCGTCGAGCAGCCGCTGCCCGGCGGCCGGGCGAAGCGTCTCGAAGGCCACCTGGCGTACCCGCTGGATCTCCGGATGCCGGCCCATCTCGGTCAGGGCGTCGAGCACGATTTCTGACATCTGGCCCGAGAGGGCGTCGATGTCGGAAAAGGGCGTCCGGTCCTTCTGCGCGGGTTCCATCCCGCAATTGTTCATCGCACAGCGTCCGATCGGCCGTCGCCGTCATCCATCCGACAGCAGCTCCACCTGCTCTTTCGCTAGATCAAGCGGCGAATGTGCGCGATCCGCACACGTTGCGGCCGCAAAATCAAGCCGTACGCTCCGTGATGTCTTGCGCATCACAGATCACCAGGGAAATCAGTGGCAACAGGCCGGCAACCGATGTGTAAAACTTCCGGACATGATCGAACGGGTTAAGTTCGGGCTGGTCGGCTTCGGCACCGGCGGCCGGGTGTTCCACGCGCCGCTGATCGCGTCAGCGGAGAACATCGAATTCGTCGGCGTGGTCACCACATCGCCGGAGCGCCGGGCGCAGGTCGCCGAGTCCCTGCCGGGTGTCGGCACGTATGACTCGATCGCCGCCCTGGCCGCCGACGGGGTGCGGGCGGTGGCCATCTCCACACCCGCCGCCACCCACGCCGCGCTCGCCGTCGAGGCCATCGAGGCCGGGCTCACCGTCGTCGTCGACAAGCCGTTCGCGCTCGACGCCGACACCGCCCGCAAGCTCGTCACCACCGCCGAGGAAGCGGGCGTGCCGCTCACCGTCTACCAGAACCGCCGGTGGGACTCCGACCTGCTCACCATCAAGAAGCTCATGGAGAACGGCTCGCTCGGCGCGATCCGGCGCTTCGAGTCGCGGATGGAGCGCTGGGCGCCCGAGCGGCTCCCCGGCGCCGCCGGTGGTGGCACCCTTCTCGACTTCGGGTCCCACCTGATCGACCAGGCACTGCAGCTGCACGGTCCTGCCGACCGGGTGTACGCCGAGGTCCACGGCCCCGACGGCGGACTCGACGACGACTTCTTCGTGGCCCTGCACCACACCGGCGGCGTCGAGTCGCACCTGTGGGGCTCGTGGCGGCAGGCCGGCCCCGGCCCGCGCTTCCGGGTCACCGGCACCGCCGGTACGTACATCTCCCCCGAGCTCGACTACCAGGAGACGCTGCTCAAGGCCGGCAAGTCGCCGGCCAAGCTCGGCGACCGCTGGGGCGTCGAACCCGAGCACCGCTGGGGTCACCTGTTCCGCGGCGCCACCGGCGCCCCGGTCGAGAGCTGCCGCGGCCGCTGGGACAGCTTCTACCCGGCGGTGGCCGCCGCGGTCCTCGGCGAGGGCCCGCTGCCGGTCGACCCGTGGGACTCGGTGAGGGCCATGGAGATCCTCGACGCGGCCCGCCACAGCGCCACGACCGGCACCACGGTCAGCCTCTGAGAGCCGTCAGGCCGCCTCGTGATCGGGGCAGGTGACACGTAGTTCCGCATCACCGAACGCAGCGTCCACAAAATTGCAGTGGTGTGGGCGCTGCGGGTCGGGATGGGCGCGCGGCACGAAGAACCGGCACGTCAGACACATCTGCGAGACCGGGATGGCCCGGCGGTCCTGCAGCTCGCGCATGAGCGTGGTCATGCCGCGCAGCATCGCGGCGAAGTCGTCGGGGGCGAGCGCCGACACGGCGTCGGTCAGTTTCTCCGACTGGACGTTCAGCCGGCCGGCCTCCTCACGGCCCGCGGCGGTGAGACCGAGCAACGTCACGCGGGCGTCACCGGGGTCGCGGGACGCGTCCACCAGCTCCTTCTTGCGCAGCACCCGCACCGCGTCGGAGACGGTCGGCGGGGTGGACGCGAGGGCCGCGACGATCTCCCCCTGCCGGAGAGGGCCACCCCTGCCGTCCAGCAGGACGATGATGTCGGCCTGCAGCGGGGAGAGGTTGTGCGGCCCGGCGTTGCGCCAGGCCTCCATCCGCACGGCTTGGCCGAGGCGGGCGAGGCCGACGAGGAGCTGACCGGTCGGCGGCATTCCCGGAACGTCCGCCATGCGAACCGTCCTCTCCTCCGCCGACTTCATGAACCAGAGCCCGTTCATCGTACGTTCATTGGCACTGGCAAGTAATTCGCGGTGCGCCCCGGCTCGTTGTCGGACCGTCGCCTTTCTGGCCCTGGGCCGGCGCTTGGCCATCGCCTTCACCTCAGGCCAACGCCTTCACCTCAGGCCATCGCCTTCACCTCGGGCCATCGCCCTCACCTCAGGCCAACGCCCTCACCTCAGGCCAACGCCCTCACCTCAGGCCAACGCCCTCACCTCAGGCCAACGCCCTCACCTCAGGCCAACGCCCTCACCTCAGGCCAACGCCCTCACCTCAGGCCAACGCCCTCACCTCAGGCCAACGCCCTCACCTCAGGCCAACGCCCTTGTCCCGAGCCATCGCCCCCGTCCCGCGGCCCATCGGCCCGTGGCCGCGCCCATCGCCCTACACCACGGCCCATCGCCTCGTCCCCCCGGGCGCCGACAGCGGGACGTCGCCTTCTGGCGGCGCCCCGGCACTCTGTCGGCGCCGGGGCCTTACCTCGAAACCCTGCTCCGCCCCCCGACCCAACCCCGGCTGCGACCCCGGCTCCCGGCTCAACCTCGCCCCGGTTCCACCCCGCCCCGGCACGCGGCGCACCACTCGGCGGGGTCAGCGCCGGAACGTTCCCGGCAGTGAAAGGTCGCCGGAGGCCACGTCGAAGACGTTCTCGACCCTCAGCAACGGGTCGTGCAGATCCGCGTTGACCTTCAGCGCGGAGGTGACACCGTCGTACTGGAAGGTCTTCGGGAACCCGAGGGCGGCCAGCGGCACCTCGATCCGCACGGTCTGCCCGGTCAGCTTCGTCGGGTACGACGGACTGTCCAGGTAGAGCGGCACCCCCGGCCAGGTCTTCGGCAGCTGGGGCCGCTCGCCCGGCAGGATGTCGCGAACCTTCAGAGCTCCGTCCGGCCGGGTGGTGTCGGGCACGAGCACCACCCAGTGTGAGTGCCACAGGCCACCGTCGTCGTCCTTACGGCCGTTGCGGTTCTCGTCGACGAGCGGCGTGTCGTCGAAGTCCGGGTGACTGGTGGCCGCCAGCGCGAGCACGCCGCTGCCCCGGCTGAAGCCGGCCGTGGACGTGTTCAGCGAGATCGGCCACACGTAGCTGAACACCGAGCTACCGGCGAACTGCCCGACCCGGCCGGGTTTCACCGAACCGGCCCGGCCACGAACCTGCTCGGTGAACACGATCCGGTCCCCCTGGCGCCGGACCGAGGTCCGCACCAGGTCGAACGCGGCCGGCTCGGCGTTCCCCCGCGGCGAACCGATCCCGCCGCCGTGATCGTGCCCGCCGCGGTCAGGGCTGCCGTGGTCATGGCTGCCGTGGTCATGGCTGCCGTGGTCATGGCCACCATGGTCGTGGCCACCGCGGTCAGGGCCGCTGTGGTCGTGCGCCGTGCTCGTCGCCGGTCTCGCGGCCGTCCCCCTCTGCGCCGTGCTCGCCGCCGGCGCGACGGCCGGCCCGGTCTGCACCGTGCTCGCCGCGGGTTGCGCGGCGGGCGCGGTGTGCGCGGCGAGCTCGGCGTCGGAACGGGCGGTCGCGAACACCGCGGTGGCGGTAGCCGTCACCGCCGTGAGCGCGACGACCGACGGAATGACGATGCGGGTCACTGCTGCCTCCATTTATTGGCACTGCCAAGTTTCTAGCTCATGAAAACGACGGGTCAGTCCCGCGTGGCGACGCCTTCGACGGCCGGGAAGTCAAGGGCGGTCTGCCCGACCGAGTTGAAGTAGTTGGTGAAGGTGTTGAGCGCGACCGCGGCAACGATCTCGCCGATCTCACCGTCGCCATAACCGGCCTCCCGCACGGCGGCGAGGTCCTCGTCAGCCACGAATCCCTTGCTGCCGATGACCTGGCGGGCGAATCGAAGCGCCGCCTCGACCTTGGGGTCGGAGGCCCGCGCGTCCCGGCCGGCGACCAGGTCGTCATCGGAGACGCCGGCCCTGGCACCGAGCACGGTGTGCGCCGCGAGGCAGTAGCCGCACTCGTTCTCCACTGCGGCGACCAGGGCGATCTGCTCCTGCACCCGGGCAGGCAGCAGACCCTTGGAGAGCGCACCGGAGAACTGGAGGTAGGCGTCGAGCACAGCGGGCGAATTCGCCATGGCCCGCATCATGTTGGGCGTGACGCCGAGGGCACGCTCGACCCGGCCGAGCAGGGTGCGGGCCTGACCTTCAGCGGCGGCGGGGTCGACGGTGGCGAGACGAGGCATCGGAACTTCCTAATCACTAGGCTTGTTTGGCAGTGCCAACTTTATGGAGTGGGCCGCCTGACGGCAATAGGTTCGAGTCTGTGTCCTAGGGCACAGCCCAACCCGGGCCATAATCTCTACACAGCCCGGCCGGCAACCTCGAGGATCGCGTCGGTGGCGACCTCGGCTCCCGGCCGCAGTCTCCACACAGCCCAACCCGGGCCATAATCTCTACACAGCCCGACCCGGCAACCTCGAGGATCGCGTCGGTGGCGACCTCGGCTCCCGGCCGTAGTCTCCACACAGCCCAACCCGGGCCATAATCTCTACACAGCCCGACCCGGCAACCTCGAGGATCGCGTCGGTGGCGACCTCGGCTCCCGGCCGTAGTCTCCACATAGCCCGACCCGGCAGGTCACTGCGCCGACTCCCCGCGGCTAGTTTCCCGCGGCCAAGTCGCCTGCGGTCAGCTTCTCCGCGACCACTTCTCGCGCTGCCCGGCCGGGAGGTCAGATCTGACGAGGTCGTACCGAGGCGTCCAGCACGCGGGCGGTCGCCAGCGCATCCGGGAAGCGCTCGACGTCGAGGTCCAGGCCTGCAGGCAACCAGGAGATCGTTGAGCTGTCACTTTCGGTCATGGCGGTGAGGACGGCGTCGGGCGTCAGACCGGCCGACTGCAACAGCCGGATCTCACGGGCGTTGACGCCGAGTGGCAGCGGTCCGTTACCCAGGTCTGTTCCGTAGCGGACCGTACCCCCGTGCCCGATGAACCGCCGCAGGTTCCCGACAGCTACCTCACGGGCCGGATCGGGGTCACCCCAGCCGTGGATGTCCAGCGTGCTGATCCAGCTCATGCGCTCCGCGCAGGCACGCAGCAGCGCATCGTCGACCGGCTCGGTCCAGGGCGTGTGAGCCAAGACGTCGGCCCCGGCGGCGTACGCCTCAGCCACCGTCCCCGGGCCCTCCGCATGCACCACGACGGGCAGGTCCGCCGCATGCGCCGCCTTGACCACGGCTTTCAGCACCGGCAGCGGCAGTCGCGGACCACCCGCGTGCGCGGTGACCTTGATCAGACGGGCCCCGGCAGCCCCGGCCTCGTCGACCGCGGCACGAGCGTCGGCCTCTCCGCCGATCTCCCGCCAGCTGCCGGCCGGCGCCCATGGGCGGTCACTCGGGTAGCCGCCAGGAGCGGTCAAAAACGGACCGGCATACCGAACACGTGGCAGACCCGAATCCGCCCGCACCGCCCGCCCGGCGAATTCGGCGACCGTCGACGGCACGCCGCCGAGGTCCCACACCTCAGCGATGCCACCGGCCCGAACCGTACCGAGGTCGACCAGCGCCGAATGCACATGTGCGTCGACCAGACCGGGCAGCAGCGTCCCCGGGAACCGCCGGGTGTCCTCGCCACCGGGTGCCAACTCGGCCGGCACAGGCTTGACCACACCGTCGGGCGCCACCCGGAGAGCCACGCCCTTCCGCAGCCGGCCACCCCACCAGACCGAATCCGCCAGCAGCCATTCGACCCGGCCGTTCCCGCCGGCCAGAGCAGCGACGGCGCCACGCGCCGCGGACCCAGCCGCCTTGCCGATCGCACCACCGGCTCCGCCGCCAGCCGTCGAGCCGACGACCCCCGCGCCAACAGCCGAGCCGACGGCGGGATCGCTCACGGCATCCGTGGTAGTGCCGACGGCAGTGCCGGTCACGGCACCCGCCGCCGAGCCGGCGGCAACCCCGGTCACGGCACCCGCCGCCGAGCCGGCGGCAACCCCGGTCACGGCACCCGCCGCCGAGCCGGCGGCAACCCCGGTCACGGCACCCGCCGCCGAGCCGGCGGCAACCCCGGTCACGGCGCCGGTCGTCGGGCTGTCTGCGGCCCCGCGCGCGGTCGGGGTCGGCGGGATCTCGGTCTCCTCGGCGACGGTGACGGTGGGGCGTGGGCCGGTGCTGTTGCGACGCAGCGCCGCCAGACCGCAAGCTCCGGCCGAACCGGAACCTCCACAGCACGCATCAGCCGCTCCGGCCCGCCCGCCGCCGGCAGCAGGGAACGGAGCGGTGGCGTTCTCGCAGACGTCCGGTGAGATGGATGACGACTCGGTACTCACCGGGGATTCTTCTCCAACAGCTCCCGCAGGAGCGCGAGCCCCTGACAGACCTCACCGAAGCTGGTGCTCAACGGTGCCGGACCGATCCGCAGTCCGTCCGGACGCCGGTAGTCGGGGATGACACCGCTGTCCCACAACGGCTGCAGGAAATCCTTGAACCCGTCGCGCCGCAGCGTCACGTGACCGCCACGCCGGGCGGGATCCCGCGGGCTGACCACGGTGACGCCGTGCGGGGCGAGCCACTCGTCCGCGAGATCGAGCACATAGCCGGTGAGCAGCAGCGACTTGGCGCGGACCGCTTCGATCCCGGCGGCGGCGAGCATGTCGAGGTTGGCGTGCAGCGGGACCATCGCCAGGATCGGCGGGGTCCCGCTGAGCAGGGCCCGGACACCGGCCGCAGCCTCGTAACCGTGACCCATCTCGAAGGACGCGCGGTGCCCCATCCAGCCCTGGATCGGCTGGCGCAACTCGTCCTGCAGCTCGCGCCGCAGGTAGGCGAAGGCCGGGGCGCCGGGACCGCCGTTGAGGTACTTGTAGGTGCACCCGACGGCGAGGTCGACACCCCACTCGTCGAGGGCGATCGGCACCGAGCCGGCCGAGTGGCACAGGTCCCACATGGTCAGAGCTCCGGCAGCGTGCGCCACCCGGTTGATCTCGGCGACGTCGGCGAGCCAGCCCGACCGGTAGGCGACATGGCTGAACAGCACCAGGGCGGTGTCCGCGTCGACCACGTCGGCGACCTGCTCGGCACGGATGCCGGTGGCCGGGTCGGTCTCGATCCACTCCAGGCGCAGGCCACACTCGGCGGCGATGCCCTCGATGACGTACCGGTCGGTGGGGAAGTTGTCGGTGTCCAGCACCACCGTGCGGCGACCGGGCCGGGCGGCGACCGCGGCACGTGCCAGCTTGTAGATGAGCACGGTGGTGGAGTCGGCGATCACCGTCTGCCCGGCGCCGGCACCGAGCGCGATGGAACCGAGCCGGTCGCCGAGGGTGAGCGGCCACTCCAGCCAGCCCTCGTCCCAGCCTCGGATCAACCGGCCGCCCCACTGCTCCCGGACGAACTCGTCGAGCAGCCGGGCGGTCGCCTCCAACGGGCGGCCCAGCGAGTTGCCGTCGAGGTAGGAGAGCAGCTCGGCGGGCGGCGGAGTGATGAACTGCTCCCGGAACGCCGCCAGCGGGTCGTCCGCGTCGAGGGTGGCGGCGCGGGCGGGCAGGTCATCGATCAACGGGGCACCCCGATCTCGGTCCGGACGGCGTAGAGCTCGGGGAAGAATGTCAGATCGAGCGCCGCCTTCAGGAAGCCCACCCCACTGGACCCGCCACTGCCCCGCTTGAACCCGATCGTCCGTTCCACCGTCTTGAGGTGCCGGAACCGCCACAGCTGGAAGTTCTCCTCCAGATCGACGAGCTCCTCACACGCCTCGTAGACGTCCCAGTTCTGCTCGGCGTTCTCGTAGATCTCCCGGAAGACCGGCACCAGCGCGGCGTGATAGTCGTACGGCTCGGTGACGTCACGCTGCAGGATCTCGGCCGGCACCTGATGCCCGCGCCGCGCCAGGAAGTGCAGAAACTCGTCATACACACTCGGGGTCAGCAGGGCGTCCTCGAGCAGGGCCCTGGCGCCGGGCTGGTCGTCGAAGATCCGCAGCATGTCCCTGTTCTTGTTGCCGAGCAGGAACTCGATCGCCCGGTACTGGAACGACTGGAAGCCCGATGACGTGCCGAGGAAACTGCGGAATTCCGCGTACTCCGACGGGGTCAGGGTGGCCAGCACCGACCACTGCTCGGTCAGTGTGCGCTGAATGTGCTTGACCCGGGCCAGGCCCTTCAGCGCGGGACGCAGCTCGTCCTTCGCCAGGTACTCCTGGACCGCCTTCAGCTCGTGGATGATCAGTTTCAGCCACAGCTCGGATGTCTGATGCTGCACGATGAACAGCAGCTCGTCGTGGTGTTCCGGCACACTGACCGGGTGCTGCGCTCCCAGCACGTCGTCGAGGCGCAAGTATGCCCCGTACGAGAGATTGACCTTGAAGTCTTTGACTATGCCGTCTTCAAGCGGCCGCTGTGCCGACATGGTGAACCCACCTCCTCGTCAAGAAGATCACAGCGGCCCCTGGTAGACCCAGCGGCCGTCGTGCCGGACGAACCGGCTCTTCTCGGCCATCACGCCCGGCTGACCGCCGTCGACGTAGTGCGCGCGGAACTCGACCGTCCCCTCGGCGTCGAAGACGCCACCGCCGTCGTGACCCAGCACGTGGAGGCGCGTCCAGCGCAGGCCCGGATCACCGTCCACGGCCGGCGGCCGCGTCGACGGGTGCCAGGTCCGCAGCACATAGTCGCTCTTGTCCAGCGCGTAGGCACTGAAACGCGAACGCATCAACGCTTCCGGATCGGCCGCCGGCTTTCCGTCGTGCAGGGGTCCGCAACATTCCGAGTACGCTCCGCGGCCGCACGGGCATTGCGAGGAGACACTCCGGGGCTTGGGGGATCTGCGAGCCATGCCGCCAAGTGTCCTCCACCCGCCGAACGCCCTCGAAGTTATCCACAATCCTCGGCTGTCCACAGGCCGGGTCGCGGCCGGAGTGCTCACCGCGATAGAGATCCGCGCATGCCGACGACGTCAGCCCGCCTGCTGATCCACCACGATGCCGCTGATCACCTTCTGACAGCGGTCCAGTTCCTCGATCAGTCCCTGCATCTCCTCGATCGCGGAGACCGCGTTCTGGGTGTCCGCCCGGATCCCGCCGACCTGCGTGCCGATCTCACTGGTCGCCGTCGCCGTCTCGTTGGCCAGGTCCTTGACCTCGCTCGCCACCACCGCGAAGCCACGCCCCGCCTCACCGGCCCGGGCGGCCTCGATCGTCGCGTTCAGCGCCAGCAGGTTCGTCTGCTTCGCGATCGTCGCGATCAGCTGTACGACCTTGCCGATCTCGGTGCTGCTCGCCTCCAGCCGCTGGATCACCTGCACCGCGGTCTCGGCCGCGCGCACCGCCGCGTCGGTGGCCGCCGCCATGTCGTTGCTGACGTTGGCGAGCCGGTGCACGGAGTCACGCTGCCGGTCCTGCGCCGACCAGTCGCTCTGGCCTTGGCCCGACGACCAGTCCTGCTGATCCGTCGACGACCAGCCGTCATTCTGATCCCAGTCGGACATGGTGGTAGCGACCCCTCTCTCCCGGTCCCCGCAAAACATCCCATCCCGCCCACCAATCGCGGGGGGTTTTGCCCGATCTAGACCTTCATTCGGCAACTGTCCGACCGCGCCGCGACAGCGGCGACGCACCGTCTCCTCGGCCCCCAGCCGGCGCCGGGACTCGACCATGCGCTCGAAGTTCGAGGCGGACGACAGCAACCGCAGCGTGGTGACCTCCGGCTCGCCCGTGGGCGCAGATCACCACGCAAGGAAGGACACGCCGCAGCGTGGTGACCCACGGCCCGCCCACGGGTCGCCCACCGGCGCAGATCACCACGCAAGGAAGGACACGCCGCAGCGTGGTGACCCACGGCTCGCCCGCGGGCGCAAGTCACCACGCAAAGGAGGCACCGCGGCGTGGTGACAGCCCGTGGGCGCAGATCACCACACAAAGAAGGACACACCGCAGCGTGGTGACCCACGGCCCGCCCACGGGCGCAGATCACCACGCAAAGAAGGACACGCCGCAGCGCGGTGACCCACGGCTCACCCGCGGGCGCAGATCACCACACAAAGAAGGACACGCCGCAGCGCGGTGACCCACGGCCCGCCCACGGGCGCAGGTCACCACGCAAAGGAGGCACCGCGGCGTGGTGACAGCCCGCGGGCGCAGGTCACCACGCAAGGAGGCACTGTCGGCGGCGTTCGGGCGCTATGAGCGCGAGCCGCACCAGCCGCATCGGCGGTATCCGGTCGGCGGAGAATGCAGGGGTGACCGGGGTCGGTGAGGTGGTCGATCGGGTGTGGCGGTCCGAATCCGCCGGGATGCTCGGCGTGCTCGGGCGGCGGCTCGGTGACCTCGATATGGCGGAGGAGGCGCTCCAGGACGCCGTCGCCGAGGCGTTGCGGCGGTGGGAGGCGGAGGGCGTACCCGCGAATCCGGCCGGATGGCTGGTGACGACCGCCTGGCGGAAAGCCATCGATCGGCTTCGGCGGGACGCCAACGGGCGGGACAAGGAAGCGCTCGCGGCGTTAGATCCGACTCTCGGGGGTGCGCCGCCGGAGAACGGTGTGCCCTCGTGGCCGCCGTCCGGGGACGACCGGCTGGCTCTGGTGCTGGCCTGCTGCCATCCGACGTTGCCGGAGGCCTCGCGGGTCACGCTCACCCTGCATGTGGCGGCCGGGTTGTCGGCGGAGACTGTCGCCGCGGCGTTTCTGCAGCCCAAGGCGACTGTTGCGCAACGGCTGGTGCGGGCCAAACGGCATCTGAAGGAGCATGGCGTACGGGTGGTGACGCCCCCGCCTCACGAATACGGCGAGCGCCTGCGGTCCGCGGCCAGTGTGATCTACCTGATCTACAACGAGGGGTACCTGACCTCGGCAAGCGACACCGCGGAGCGCCGGGAGCTGGCACGGGAAGGGCTGGAGCTGGCACGGCAGCTGGCCGCCCTGATGCCGTACGAACCGGAGGCCGCGGGGCTGGCCGCACTGCTGGAGTTGCACGAGTCGCGGGCCGCCGCGCGGTTCGGCGACGGGGGTCGGATGGTTCTGCTGGCGGATCAGGATCGGTCGGCGTGGGATCGGGTGCTGATCGCGTCGGCGTTGCGGCGCCTGGCCCGGGTCGCGTCACTGAACCGGCCGGGGCCGTTTCAGGTGGAGGCTGCGATCGCCGCCCAGCATGCCGTGGCGCCGTCGTGGGCCGGTTCCGACTGGGCTACGGTGCGCAAGCTCTACGACCTGCTGGCCCGGTTCCGGCCGACGCCGGTGGTGTTGCTGGGGCGTGCCGTGGCGACGAGTTACACGGCCGGGCCTGCGGAGGCACTGGCCGAGGTGGACGAGTTGAGCGGGCGGCTGGACGGTTACCGCCTGTGGCATGCGACCCGCGCCGATCTGCTGGGCAGGCTCGGGCGCCGGGCGGAGGCCGCCGAGGCGACCCGGCGGGCGCTGGCGCTGGTCACCAACCCCGCGGAACGCGATCTGCTGGCCCGCCGCCTCGACGATCTGACCAGCTGACCGCGGGCCGGAGACGAGCGGCCGCAACGGAACGCGCCAGAGGACGGCGACCGCAGAAAACGGCAGCAGCGGAACAGGCCGAGAAAAGGCGCCCGCATCGGAACGCGCCAACGAGAGGCGACCGCAGAGAGCGACCGCAGCAGAAAGCGGCCAGGGGGAGACGACCGCGGCAGGAAACAGGCGGCGGAGGGGCGGCGCGGTCGGTTCACGGGAAGTTAACCGGGTGCTCCCGTGTGGAGGGGCTGCGCGTTCGCCGGGTACCGGTTGGATTGCCCGGTCTCGATGAGGATCGAGAGTGATGCGACGGGGGACCTCAGCACATGACCACCGCCAGTTCGACCGGGCCGCGATGATCCGGCGGCATCTACCGCTTCTTCTGGTTCTGGGTGTCGCCGTCGGGGTGCGTGCCTGGTTCACGGCCTCGTATCAGTACGCCTTCTTCTTCCCCGACACGATGCTGTACGTGCGTGACGCGCTCTCGATGGTGCCGAACGACATCCGGCCGGCCGGCTACTCCTTTCTGATCAAACCGCTCGCCGGTGGCCCGTACCGGCTGATCGCGGTGTTCCAGCATCTGGTCGGGGCCGCACTGATCGTGGCCGGATACGCCTTCCTGCTGAAGCGGGGAGCGAAGCCGTGGGTCGCGGCGCTGGCCATGGTGCCGCTCGCGATCGACGCCCGGCAGCTCACGCTCGAGCACTACATCCTGGCCGAGACGGCCTACGTGGCCCTGACCGTGGCCGGGCTCGTCGTGCTGGCCTGGCGGGACCGCCTCGGGCCGGTGGCCGCCGCCGTGGGTGGGTCGCTGCTGGGTTTTGCCGCGCTCACCCGTTCGGTCGGGCTGCCGATCCTGGCGCTGGCCGGCGTCTATCTGCTGGTGCGCCGGGTGGGCTGGCGGCAGCTGGCGGCGTTCACGCTGCCGGTGGCGGCGCTGCTCGGTGGCTACCAGGTGTATTACGAGCGGCACCACGGGGTGTACGCCTTCACCCAGAACCAGGGCCGGTTCCTGTACGCCCGCGTCATGCCGGTGGCGGACTGCTCGAAGCTGGAGCTGACCGCGAAGCAGCGCACGCTCTGCGATCCGAACCCGCCGGCGAACTTCGAGCACCGCCCGGACCGCTACATCTGGAGCGACCACAGCCCGGCCTACCGGCTCTACCGCGGGGTCGGCAACGACGCGTTCCTGAACGAGTTCGCCACCACGGTGATCAAGCAGCGCCCGGGCGCGTACCTGGCCATGGTCGGCGAGGAGGCGAGCTGGCACTTCTGGTTCCGGCCGCCGCTGGTGAAGGACGCGGCCTGCCTTGCCAGGACATGGCTGCCGCCGGAGCGGCCCGGCTATCAGTGCCAGCCGTTCTACTACGTGCCGGTGAGCGAGATCGGCAAGCACCCGGCGGTCGGCCCGCTGCCCGCGACCGCGGCGACCGAGCGGGTGCACGCGTACGGCCGGGTCGTGACCACACCGGGTCCGCTGTACGCCGCCGGCGTGCTGACAGCGCTGGCGGCCGCCTTCTGGCGTCCTCGCGGGCGCTCGTGGCGCCCGGCCGCGGACGCCGTGCTCTTCGTCGCGGCAGGTATCGGCCTCATGCTCGTGAGCGTCGCCACCAGCATGTACGAGCAGCGGTACGCGGTGCCCGCGGTCGCGCTGATCCCGATCGGCATGGTCCTCGCGTGGATCCGCCTGAAACACGATCCGGCAAAACCAGCGGAAGAAGCGGCCGGGGAAGCCGAAACAGCGGCCGCCAAGGACGAAGCGGCCGCCGAACGGGTCTGACGGAGAAGATCAGCGGATCATCTCCGGGCGCAGTTCGACGCGGTCGCCGATGGCGGCGATGCCCGGCCAGCCCGACGCGACCGCGACGGCCTCGTCGAGGTCGTCGACGTCGAGCAGGATGAAGCCGCCGACCACCTCTTTGAGCTCGACGTACGGCCCGTCGGTGACCTGGGGTGTGCCGTCCGGGCCGGTGCCGATGGTCTTCGCCCCGCTGGACGGGCCGAGTTCGGCGCCGCCCTCAACGATCTTCCCGGCCTCGAACCACTTCTGCCACCAGGTGCCGACCTCCTCCATGAGGCCGGGGGCCAGGTCGGGGTCGAACCACTTGGACTCGTCGCCCAGCAGGATCATGACGTAGCGCATGGAGTGTGCTCCCTCGTCTCGGTTGTTCCACCCCACTGACGATCGGGGCGACCGCCGAATCGACATCGAGCATCCGAGAAATCGGGCCCGGTGGGAAGCGAAGCAAGCGAATGAAAGGATTGCGTCGCACAGAGCGACGCCTTAACCGATTCACAGCCGGTGGAGCGGACACTGGGTGTGAAGACGGGCGTCGAGGCGCATCGACGATCCGCAAGGGGACGCAAGACACAGTCCGATACTGGTTCTGTTCTTGCAATAAATTGACGTAGGATTCCGTGGTGACCAAACGACTTGCCGAGGTGGCGAAGAAGGCCGGGGTCAGCGAGGCGACCGTCAGCCGGGTGCTCAACGGGCGCAGCGGCGTCTCCGAGGCCACCCGCACGTCGGTGCTCACCGCGCTCGACGTCCTGGGCTACGAGCGGCCGACGAAATTGCGCGGCGAACGGGCCAGGCTCGTCGGCCTGGTGCTGCCCGAGCTGCAGAACCCGATCTTCCCGGCGCTCGCCGAGGTGGTGACCAGCTCGCTCGCGCAGCGCGGGTTCACCCCGGCGCTGTGCGCGCGGACCATAGGCGGTGTGCCCGAGTCCGACTACGTCGAGATGCTGCTCGACCATCAGGTGTCCGGCGTGATCTTCGCGGGCGGTTCCTATGCGCTGACCGACGCGTCGCACGAGCACTACCGGCGTCTCACCGAGCGCGGTCTGCCCGTGGTGCTGGTCAACGCCGGTGTCGACGAGCTGGGCTTCCCGCGGGTGTCGACCGACGACGCGGTGGCCGTCGAGCAGGCGTACGGCCATCTGCGCTCGCTGGGCCACGAGCGGATCGGCATGGTGCTCGGCCCCGAGGGACACGTCCCGTCGCGCCGCAAGCTGGACGCGTTGTTGCAGGTCACCAGCTCTACGGAGGCGGAGAACTGGGTGGAGCGGTCGAGCTTCTCGATGGAGGGCGCCCGGGTGGCGGCGACGAAACTGGTCGAGCGCGGGGTGACCGGCATCATCTGCGCCAGTGACGTGCTGGCGCTGGGCGCGATCCGGGCGGCGCGCCGGCTGGGCCGGTCGGTGCCCGACGACGTCTCCGTGGTGGGCTTCGACGACTCGGCGTTCATGACCTGCACCGATCCGCCGCTGACAACGGTACGCCAGCCGATCGAGACGATGGGGCAGGCAGCCGTGGACCTGCTGGTGAGCCAGATCGACGAGGCCCGCGAGTTCTCCGACGAGCTGCTGTTCGAGCCGGAGCTGGTGGTCCGCGGTTCGACAGGACCCGTGCGCCGGGAGTAAGAACCGGGAGTAGCGCCGGGAGTAGCGCCGGGAGTAGCGCCGGGAGTAATTGACTGACGGTCAACAGGCCGCCGACCACATGGTCGGCGGCCTTTTTGCGTACAAAATCGGGTGAAGTGACCCCAAGCCAAGGCCTGCCGCAAGAAAGTCGTGTTTTTTCAGTGCTCGATCGAAACCTTGCGGCAACATGCCCGCCTCGTTACAGTGACTCCACTCACTACGAGGACTCCTTACCAAGCGATAAAACCGTTCCCGAAGGGATGGACAGATGTCCGTACCGCAGTACCGGAAGGCTGCGGCGTTCGCGCTCGCGGCCGGCCTGGGACTCAGCCTGGCGGCGTGTTCCACCAAGAGCGACGACGGCGGCACCGACGCGGCCGGCAAGGTCACCATCACGGTCGACTGCCAGCCCGTCGCCGCCCAGAAGGAACTGCTCGACAACTGGAACGCGGATGTCGCCGAGTTCCAGAAGCAGAACCCGAACATCGTGATCAAGAGCATCAGCGTCGGCCAGCAGTGCAACAACCCGCCGGACTTCACGGCCCGCCTGGCCGGTGGCACCACGACCGACGTCTTCTACGGCTACATGACCGACCTGCAGCAGGTGCTGGACTCGGGTCAGGCGCTGGACATCACCCAGTACGTCAACAAGGACACCGTCTCCACCTGGGACAGCGTCGACCCGGCGCTCAAGGAGGTGTTCACCGACGGAGGCAAGCTCTACGGCGTCCCGGTGAAGAACTACTCGATGGGCCTGGTCTACAACAAGACCCTGTTCGCCAAGGCCGGGCTGGACGCGAACAACCCGCCGAAGACGTGGCCCGAGGTTCGCGAGGCGGCCAAGAAGATCACCGCCACCGACAAGAGCGTCGCGGGCTACGCGGAGTACAGCGCCGGCAACACCGGCGGCTGGCACTTCACCTCGCTGCTCTACTCGCAGGGTGGCCGGGTCCTCTCCGAGGACGGCAAGAAGGCCGCGTTCAACACCCCCGAGGGCAAGCAGGTCCTGCAGAACCTCAAGGACATGCGGTACGGCGACAACACCATGGGCAGCCGCCAGCTCCTGCAGTGGGGCGACCTGCTGACCAACGCCGCCGCCGGCAAGGTCGGCATGTTCATCGGCGCGCCGGACACCACCCAGGCGATCGTCAGCCAGTTCAAGGGCAAGTTCGAGGACTGGGCCGTCGCCCCGCTGCCGGGTCAGACCGACCTGGCGAAGGGCACGCTCGGCGGTGGTGAGGGTTACTTCTTCAAGAAGGACCTCAACAAGGAGCAGGTCGAGGCGGGCCTCAAGTGGATCGCCTACCAGAAGCTCACCCCGGGCAAGGGCCAGTTCGACTACGTACGGGCCAAGCCGCAGAACTACCCGGTCGGCCTGCCGCAGCCGCTGCTGTTCGCGAACGGCACCGAGGCGCAGAAGCAGGAGTTCGACCTCCGCAAGGCGAACGCGAACGTCCCGGTCGAGAACTTCGCGCTCTTCGAGGCCAAGCAGCTTCCGATCGTCGGCGAGCCGCGCGACGCCCAGGCGATCTACGCGATCCTCGACTCGGCGATGTCCGGTGTCCTGACCGACCCCAACGCGAACGTCGACACACTGCTGAAGACCGCTGAGGAGAAGGTCAACCAGCTGCTGGCAGCGGGTTCCTGACGATGCCTGCCGCGACCGCCACCGCTCCGGCTCCGGCCGGGGCGGTGGCCCCCGCCCCGCCGCGGATCACGAAGAACCGCCGCAAGCTGCAGGACAACCTGACCGGGCACGCGTTCCTGATCGGCGCGGTCCTCTGCTTCGGCCTCTTCATGTGGTTCCCGATGATCCGCGGCATCGTGATGAGCTTCCAGCGCACCCGCCGGGGGGTCACCACCTGGGTGGGCTGGGACAACTACATCCGGATCATCGAGGATCCGAGCTTCTGGACCGCCTGGAAGAACACCTTCTACTTCACCGCCCTGGCGCTGATCCTCGGTTTCGTGGCGCCGTTCTTCGTCGCGATCCTGCTCAACGAGTTCCGCCACGCCAAGGGCTACCTGCGCATCCTGGTCTACCTGCCGGTCATGCTGCCGCCGGCGTCGGCGCTGTACCTCTTCAAGTACTACGCCTACGACCCGAGCGAAGCGGGCCTCTTCAACGCGATCCTGGCGTTCTTCAATCTGCCCACGTCGGAGTGGATGCAGTCACCGACGATGACGATGCCGGCCATGGTGATCGCCTCGACCTGGATGAACATGGGTGGCGCGGTACTGATCTACCTGGCGGCACTCCAGAACATCCCCGGCGATCTGTACGAGGCGGCCGAGCTGGACGGGGCCGGCCTGTGGAAGCGGATCTGGCACGTCACGATCCCGCAGACCCGGCTGATCCTGGCGCTGCTCGCGATGATGCAGATCGTCGCGACCATGCAGCTGTTCATCGAGCCGCTGATCCTGGCCAACGGCGCGGGCACGCAGGACTCGGCCACCTCGGTCGCGTACCTGATCTACCAGCACGGGTTCTTCCAGAACGATCTCAACGGCGCCGCGGCGCTCGGCGTGATCATGTTGCTGGTGCTGGCCGCCTTCTCCGCCGTGTACCTCCGGCTGAGCACGAAACAGGACTAGAAACCATGTCTCGAACCCTCATCTCGCACGCTCAGCTCCAGCGTGGGCGCGGCCGGTTCCTCTACTGGGCGCTGCTCGGCATCATCGTCACGGCTTTCACGCTGATCTTCATCGGACCGCTGTACTGGATGGTCACGGGCGCTCTGAAGTCGGGCCAGGAGCTCGCGCAGACCCCGCCCACACTGTTCCCGCGGGATCCGGAGTTCACCAACTACATCGACGCGTGGAACAACCTGAACCTGGCGAAGCTGCTGTTCAACACCATCTACTACGCGGCCGGGGCGGTGCTCTTCCAGCTGATCCTGGACACCGCGGCGGCGTACGCCCTCTCCAAGCTCCGCCCGGTCTTCGGCAACGTGATCCTCGGCGCGATGCTGGCCACCCTGATGATCCCGGCCATGGTGCTGATCGTCCCGCAGTACCAGACGGTGATCAGCCTGCCGGTGCTGGACATCAGCCTGCTCGACTCGCCGTTCGCGATCTGGCTGCCGATGGTCGCCAACGCGTTCAACATCTTCCTGCTCAAGCGGTTCTTCGACTCGATCCCGGAAGAGATCATGTCGGCCGCCTTCATGGACGGCGCGTCCCCGCTGCGGACCCTCTGGTCGATCCTTCTGCCGATGTCGCGGCCGATCCTCGGCGTGGTGTCGATCTTCGCGGTGACCGCGGTCTGGAAGGACTTCCTCTGGCCGCTGCTGGTCATGCCGAGCCAGGAGACCCGCACGGTCAGCGTCGGAATCTACGCCTTCGCCGCCGGCACACCGCAGAACGTGGTGGTCGCGGCGTCGGTGATCGCCGCGGTGCCGACCGTGATCATCTTCCTGATCTTCCAGCGCAACATCATGTCCGGCCTGACCACAGGCAGCCTCAAGGGATAGCGGGATGACAATGCAGTGGTGGCGTGACGCGGTGATCTACCAGGTCTATCCGCGCAGTTTCGCCGATGGCGACGGTGACGGGGTCGGTGACATCGCCGGCATCCGCGCCCGGCTCGGCCACCTCAGAGACCTCGGCGTCGACGCGATCTGGATGAGCCCGTGGTACCCGTCGCCGATGGCGGACGCCGGTTACGACGTGTCCGACTTCCGCGACATCGACCCGGTGTTCGGCTCGTTGTCCGAGGCCGAGGCGCTGATCGCCGAGGCGCACGAGGCCGGCATCCGGATCATCATCGACATCGTCCCGAACCACATCTCCAGCGAGCACCCATGGTTCAAAGCGGCCCTCGCGGGTGGAAAAGAGCGGGATTACTTTTGGTTTCGTAAAAGCCAAAATATGCCCACAAACTGGACGGGCGAATTCGGCGGCACGACCTGGACACAGACACCGGACGGCGACTGGTACCTGCACCTGTTCACACCGGAGCAGCCGGACCTCAACTGGGAGCACCCGGACGTCAGGGCCGAGTTCGAGAGCATTCTGCGGTTCTGGTTCGACCGGGGCGCCGACGGCATCCGGATCGACTCGGCCGCGCTGCTGTTCAAGGACACCACGCTGCCCGAGGTGGTCGACGGCGAGCCGCACCCGTTCCACGACCTGGACGCGGTGCACGACGTCTACCGCTCCTGGCGGCGGATCGCCGAGGAGTACGAGGGCCGGGCGCTGATCGGCGAGGTCTGGATGCCCGACGTCGAGCGCTTCACCAACTACCTGCGCCCGGACGAGCTGCACGCGGCGTTCAACTTCGACTTCCTCGGGTGCGCCTGGGACCCGTACCTCATGCGCTCCTGCATCGATCGCACGCTGGACGCGCACGCCCGGGTCGGAGCTCCGCCCACCTGGGTCCTGTCGAACCACGACGTGACCCGGCACGTCACCCGGTACGGCCGGACGGACACCACGTTCAGTTTCGAGAACAACCTCGACGGCACCCCGGTCGACCTGGAACTCGGCACGCGCCGGGCCCGGGCCGCGGCGCTGCTCACCCTCTCGCTGCCCGGTTCGGCCTACATCTACCAGGGCGAGGAACTGGGTCTCTGGGAGAACGAGAACATCGATCCAGATCAAATGCAGGATCCGATGTACGCACGTCGCGGCCACACCCGCGACGGGTGCCGGGTCCCGCTGCCGTGGTCCGGCGACGAGCCGCCGTTCGATTTCACCACCGGCGTCCCGTGGCTGCCCCAGCCGGCCGAGTGGAAGGACCGGACCGTCCAGGCGCAGACCGGCGACCCGAACTCGATGCTCGAGCTGTACCGGTCCGCGATCGGCCTGCGCACCTTCACGGACACCGATTTCGCCTGGCTCGACCGTGGGGAGGGCGTCCTCGCCTGGACCCGCGGGACCGATTTCGCCTGTGTGCTCAACCTCTCCGACGCACCGGTTCCCCTGCCGGAGCACCGGGACATCCTGCTCGCCAGCAGCTCGCTCGACGGTGACCTCCTCCCCCGGGACACCGCGGTCTGGCTGCGCCTCTAGGGCGAACGAACGGGCGTTCCCGGTTCCACCGCCGGGGACGCCCATCTCGGGGGCTGGCCACACCAAGGAAGGAACCATGGCCAACCGCACCGTCCCACTCGCAGCACTCGCCGCCGTCCTCGCGGCAACGGTCACCACGGTGATCTGGCAACCCTCCCCGGCGCTGGCTGCCGGGCCGTCCCCGTTCGACTTCCCCGGGCGCGGCGCGACCGTGCCGTTCACCGAGTTCGAGGCCGAGAAGTCCGCGCACAACGGCACCTCCACCGGCACCGACCGCACGTACGGAACACTCTCGTCGGAGGCCTCCGGCCGGGAGGCGATCACCCTCGACGCCGCGGGTGAGTACGTCGAGTTCACCCTCACCAAGCCGGCCAACTCGATCAACTTCCGGTACAGCATCCCGGACGGCCGCAACGCCTCCCTGGACGTGCGCACCGGGTCGACGCTGATCAAGACGGTGCCGGTGACCTCGAAGTACGCCTGGTACTACGGCTACTACCCGTTCACCAACAACCCCGGCGACGGCCGGCCGCACCACTTCTACGACGAAGCGCGTGCGCTGTTCGGGACGACCTATCAGGCCGGTACGAGGATCCGGATCCAGGTGAGCTCGACCGCGCAGTCGCCGAGCTTCACCATCGACCTGGCCGACTTCGAGAACGTGCCGGGCCCGATCGGCAAACCGTCCGGCGCCATCGACGTGGTCGCCGACCACGGCGCCGACCCCACCGGCGCCACCGACTCGACCGCGAGGTTCCAGGCCGCCGTCAACGCGGGCGCCGCCTCCGGGCGGGTCGTCTACGTGCCGCCGGGCAACTTCACGCTGTACAGCCACGTGATCGTGGACCGGGTCACGCTGGCCGGGGCCGGTCCGTGGTACTCGGTGCTCGGCGGGCGGCACCCCACCCAGCGCGACCAGGCCGTGGGCATCTACGGCAAGTACAACGGCCAGGGCGGTCCCAGTCAGAACGTGACCGTCAAGGACCTGGCGATCATCGGTGACATCCAGGAGCGAGTCGACGAGCACCAGGTCAACGCGTTCGGCGGCGCCATGTCGAACTCGACGATCGACAACGTCTGGATGCAGCACACCAAGGTCGGCGCGTGGATGGACGGGCCGATGGACCGGTTCACGATCAAGAACAGCCGGATCCTCGATCAGACCGCCGACGGCGTGAACTTCCACATCGGCGTCACCAACTCGACGGTCACCAACACGTTCCTGCGCAACACCGGCGACGACGCGCTCGCCATGTGGGCGGAGAACGTGCCGAACGTCGGCAACTCGTTCACCCACAACACGATCGTCGCCCCGATCCTGGCGAACCACCTGGTCAGCTACGGCGGCCGGGACATCGTGATGACCGACAACGTGGTGAGCGAGTCGGTCTCCAACGGCGGCGGCATCCACGTCGGCAACCGGTACCCGGGCGTCACCGGGCCGACCGCGGTGGCCGGCACCTGGACGCTGGCCCGCAACACCCTGCTCCGGGCCGGTAACTCCGACTACAACTGGAACTTCGGCATCGGCGCGCTATGGTTCTGGGCCGACCAGGGCCCGATCACCGGCGCGACCATCAACGTCAGCGACACCGACATCCTGGACAGCTCGTACTCGGCGATCCAGTGGATCGGCGGACAGACGACCGGGCTGAACCTGACCAACGTCAACATCGTCGGGGCGGGCACCTTCGCGCTGCAGGCGCAGGCTCCGGCCACCGCCCGGTTCACCAACGTCAAGGCCAGCGGGATCGCGCAGAACCCGCCGACGTACAACTGCGCGGGTGCCGGGCTGGCGATCACCGACGGTGGCGGGAACTCGGGCTGGCAGACGTCCACCCCGTACTGCGGGCCGTGGCCGGCCCCGAAGTACGGCAACACGCCGACCACCCCGCCCACCTCACCGACGCCCTCCCCCAGCACCCCGCCCGCCACCGGCAACCTGGCGCAGGGCAAACCGGTGTCGGCGAGCTCCGCCAACGGTCAGTACACGGCCGCGAACGCGGTCGACGGCAACCCGGCCACCTACTGGGAGAGCAGTGGGGCGCTGCCCCAGACGTACACGGTCGACCTCGGCTCCGCGCAGAGCGTCGGCCGGGCCGTACTCAAACTCCCGGCCGGTTGGGAGAGGCGGACCGAGACCGTCGCGATCTCCGGATCCACCGACGGGTCGTCCTGGACGTCGCTGACCCCGGCCGCCGGGGTGACGCTCGACCCGGCCTCCGGCAACAGCGCGACCGTGGCGCTGCCCACCGGTAATCGCCGGTTCGTCCGGCTGACCATCAGCGCCAACACGGGCTGGCCGGCCGCCCAGCTGTCCGAGGTCGAGCTGTACGCGAGCGGCGGTACGACGGAGCCCACCACGCCTCCTACGACCACTCCGGCCGGAAATCTGGCGGCCAGGCGACCGGTGACCGTGACCAGCCAGGCCGAGGTCTACGGCCCGGCGAACGTGACCGACGGCAACGCCAACACCTACTGGGAGAGCGCGAGCAACGCCTTCCCGCAGTCGGTCACCGTCGACCTGGGACAGAACCGTGCCGTCGGGCGGATCGTCCTGAAGCTGCCGCCGGCCACGGCCTGGGCCACCCGTACCCAGACCCTGTCCGTCCTCGGCAGCACCGACGGATCGAGCTTCAGCACGGTCAAGGGCAGCGCCGGATACGCCTTCGACCCGGCGAGCGGCAACACGGTCACCGTTCCGGTCTCCACGACGGCGCGGTATCTGCGGCTCACCTTCACCGGCAACACCGGCTGGCCCGCGGGTCAGCTGTCCGAGTTCGAGGTCCACACCTCCTGATACGCCGGCGGGCGGCTCTCCACCGATGCCGCCCGCCGGTTCTCGAATATCACCTCTCAGGGAAGAAAGGTGCGCTCCCGCATGTCCAGATTGTCTCGAAGAATAGTCGCCACGGTGGCTTCCGCCGTCGTGGTGGCCGCCCTCGTGCACGCTCCGCCCGCCCTCGCCGCCGGACCCAACCTGGCCGCCGGCAAGACGTTCAGCGCGAGCAGCTTCACCGACGTCTATCCGGCCGGCAACGCCGGTGACGGCAACGCCAACACGTACTGGGAGAGCAACAACAACGCCTTCCCGCAGTGGCTGCAGGTCGACCTCGGCACCGCCACCCAGGTCAACCAGGCGATCCTCAAGCTGCCGCCGGCCACCGCGTGGAACACCCGCACGCAGACCCTGTCGATCCAGGGCAGCACCAACGGCACGTCGTTCAGTGATCTGAAGGCGAGCGCCGGCTACAGCTTCAACCCGTCGTCGGGCAACGCGGTGACCATCGACTTCACCGCCGCGAGCGCCAGGTTCGTGCGGCTGAACTTCACCGGCAACTCCGCGTGGCCAGCCGGTCAGCTGTCCGAGCTGGAGGTCTACGGCCCGGTCAGCGGTGACAGCCAGGCGCCCAGCGCGCCGGGCAGCCTGGCGTACACCCAGCCGGCCAGCGGCCAGGTGCGGCTCACCTGGAACGCGTCGACCGACAACGTGGGCGTGACCGGCTACGACGTGTACGCCAACGGCCAGCTGCGCAGCTCGGTGGCCGGCAACGTGCTGACCTTCACCGACAACCAGCCCGACTCGGCGACCGTCTCGTACTACGTGCGGGCCAAGGACGCGGCCGGGAACGTGTCGGCGAACAGCAACACGGTGACCCGCAACGGTGCGACCGGTGACACGAGCGCCCCGACCACGCCGGGCACCCTGTCCTACACCGTGCCGGCGAGCGGGCAGATCCGTCTCGCGTGGGGCGCGTCCACCGACAACGTGGGCGTGACCGGCTACAACGTGTACGCCAACGGCACCCTCAAGACGACGGTGACCGGTCTGACGTACACCGACTCGCAGCCTGACTCGGCGACCGTGTCGTACTACGTCAAGGCCCGTGACGCCGCCGGCAACGAGTCGGCCGCCTCCAACACGGTGACGCGGACCGGCACCCAGCAGCCGGGCAGCAACATCGCGGTCGGCAAGCCGATCGAGGCGTCGTCGGTGATCCACACCTTCGTGGCCGCGAACGCGAACGACAACGACACCGCCACCTACTGGGAGGGTTCGGCGTACCCGGCGAACCTGACCGTCAAGCTCGGCTCCAACGCGTCCGTCTCGTCGGTGGTGGTCAAGCTCAACCCGTCGACCGCGTGGGGTGCGCGTCAGCAGACGTTCGCCGTGCTCGGCCGGGAGCAGTCGGCCTCGGCCTACACGACCCTGGTCGGCTCCGCCACGTACAGCTTCAATCCGGCAAGCGGCAACACGGTGACCATCCCGGTCGCAGCGACCACCGCGGACGTCCGTCTGTCCTTCACCGCCAACACCGGCGCCCCCAGCGGGCAGGTCGCGGAGTTCCAGGTCATCGGTACTCCGGCGCCCAACCCGGACCTCACGGTCACCGGCCTCACGGCCTCCCCGGCTGCGCCGGTCGAGACCGACGCGATCACCCTTTCCGCCACCGTCCGCAACGCGGGCACGGCTTCCTCACCCGCTTCGAACGTCAACCTCTACCTGGGTACGACCAGAGTCGGCACCGCCACGGTCGGAGCCCTCGCGGCCGGCGCCTCGACCACGGTCAGCGCTTCGATCGGGGCGCGCGACGCGGGTTCCTACGCGCTCAGCGCCAAGGTCGACGAGGCGAACACGGTCATCGAGACCAACGACGCCAACAACTCCTACAACAGCCCGAACAACCTGGTCGTCGCATCGGTCAGCAGCTCCGACCTGGTCGCGTCGGCGGTCTCCTGGTCGCCCGGCAACCCGGCGGCCGGCAACACGGTCACGTTCTCGGCGATCCTGAAGAACCAGGGCACCGCGGCCAGCGGCAGCGGCGCGCACGGCGTGACCGTGACGATCCTGAACGGCTCGACCGTCGTGAGGACGTTCACCGGCTCGTGGACCGGAACCCTGGCGGCCGGCGCGTCGTCGCCGTCGATCAACCTGGGCACCTGGACCGCCGTCAACGGCAAGTACACGGTCCGCACGGTGGTCGCGAACGACACCAACGAGCTGCCGGTCAAGCAGGCCAACAACACGACGGAGAAGCCGTTCTTCGTGGGCCGCGGCGCGAACATGCCGTACGACATGCTGGAGGCCGAGGACGGTCAGACCGGTGGCGGCGCGCAGGTCGTCGGACCGAACCGGATCGTCGGCGACCTCGCCGGTGAGGCGTCCGGCCGCAAGGCCGTCACGCTGAACCAGACCGGCTCATACGTCCAGTGGACCACCCGGGCCGCCACCAACACGGTGGTCGCGCGGTTCTCCATCCCGGACGGCACGAACAGCTCGATCAACGTGTACGTCAACGGCTCGCTCAACAAGACGCTGCCGCTGACCTCGAAGTACGCGTGGCTGTACGGCAACGAGACCAACCCGCAGAACTCGGGCACCGGTCCGCGCCACATCTACGACGAGGCGAACATCCTGCTGACCGGTTCGTTCCCGGCGGGCAGCACGATCAAGCTCCAGAAGGACGCGGCCAACTCGGGCAACATCGCGATCGACTTCATCAACACCGAGCAGGTCGCTCCGGTGGCGAACCCGGACCCGGCCCGCTACGTCGTGCCGACCGGTTTCGATCACCAGTCGGTGCAGAGCGCGCTGGACGCCGCCCGCCAGGACAGCACCAAGATCGGTGTCTACCTCCCGGCCGGCGACTACCAGACCAGCAACAAGTTCCAGGTGTACGGCAAGGCGCTGCGCGTCGTCGGCGCGGGCCCGTGGTACACCCGCTTCCACACGCCGTCCACCCAGTCCGAGACGGACGCCGGCTTCCGGGCCGACGCCACCGCCAACGGCTCGACGTTCGCGAACTTCGCGTTCTTCGGCAACTACACGATCCGCATCGACGGTCCCGGCAAGGTGTTCGACCTGGCCAACGTCGCCGACATCACGATCGACAACATCTGGGCCGAGCACACGGTGTGCCTGTACTGGGGCGCCAACACCGACCGGATGAAGATCACCAACTCACGTATCCGGAACATGTTCGCCGACGGCGTGAACATGACCAACGGCAGCACCGACAACCTGGTCGACAACAACGACGCCCGGGCCACCGGTGACGACAGCTTCGCGCTGTTCTCCGCCATCGACGCGGGCGGCGCCGACGAGATCAACAACGTGTACTCGAACCTGTCCACCACGCTGACCTGGCGTGCCGCGGGCATCGCGGTCTACGGCGGGTACGCCAACACGTTCAAGAACATCTACATCGCGGACACCCTGGTCTACTCGGGCATCACCATCAGCTCGCTGGACTTCGGGTACCCGATGAACGGCTTCGGCGCGACCCCGCCGACCGTTTTCGAGAACATCTCGATCGTCCGGGCGGGCGGCCACTTCTGGGGCAGCCAGGTGTTCCCGGCGATCTGGGTCTTCTCGGCGTCCAAGGTGTTCCAGGGCATCCGGGTCAACAACGTCGACATCGTCGACCCCACGTACTCGGGCATCATGTTCCAGACCAACTACGTGGGCGGCCAGCCGCAGTTCCCGATCAAGGACACCGTCTTCACCAACGTGTCGATCACCGGCGCGCAGCGCAGCGGCGACCAGTTCGACGCCAAGTCGGGCTACGCGATCTGGGCCAACCCGATGCCGGAAGCCGGTCAGGGCCCCGCCGTCGGCGCGGTGACCTTCAACAACCTGCAACTCAGCAACAACTACCGGGACATCGAGAACCCGACCAGCACCTTCACCATCACCCGTAACTGACCTTCGCAGCACGGTTTCGTCTCTCCGGCAACGTGCCCGCGCCCTGACCGGCGCGGGCACGTTCGTAAGATCCATCGGTGCACATCGAGTTCACCCACGCCCGCACCCCGGATTACTTCAAGCGCCGGTTCGCCGCCGGCGCCCAGCGTGCGGCCGCCCCGTACTCCACGGCCGCCGCCGTCTTCGGGTTCGCCGGCCTGATCATCATCCTGGGCGGCGAGGCCGCGCCCACAAGCCTGCTGATCGGCGTCCCACTGCTCGTGGTGGCCGCCGTCTTCACCGCCGTCGCCGGCTGGCGCTGGAAGAAGGAGAGCACCGTGCGGGACGGCTGGCTGAGCCCCCGCACGTGGCGGCTCACCGACGAGAAGTTCCACTCCTCGACCGACGAGAGCTCCGCCGACATCGAGTGGTCGGAGTTCCGGTCGTTCCTCGTCCAGGACGACGCCTACATCCTGTTCCTGCCGGGCGGCAAGGTCTATGACATCCCGCGCGAGCCACTCACCCCTGAGCAGGACGCCGAGCTGGTCAAGTTTTTCCGGACTTGAGCCGCGGGCATACCGTCGGGGCATGCAGCCCGATCCGCGATACCCCGCCGGATGGCGGCACGAGCTTCCGCCCCAGACCGGGTGGTGGTTCCTGATCCCGATGTTCACCTGCGGCTACGGCACTCCGGTGATGGTCTTCATCGCGGGCGTCAAACTGCGGTCCCGGCTCCAGAAGTCCCTCGCGGCGCTGTACGCGGCCGCGGTCGTCGTCGCCGTCGCCTTCTCCGCGGTGAACGACGACGACGCCGACGCCCTCGCCACCGCCCTCTTCATCCTGTTGTGGCTCATCGGAACGGTCCACGTGGCCGTCCTGCAGAACCGGGTCCGCGAGCGCTGGTTCCGGGAGGCCGCGGCCCGCAACGGACACACCGGCCCGCGGCCCGGCCTGACCCACTACCCGCCGCCCGCCTGGCACCACGGCACCGGCGTCGACCCTGCGCTGGCCGCGGCCCAGTGGCGGGCCGCCCGCCGCCAGGAGGCCCGGCAGCTGCAGGCCACCCAGCCCGCGATGGCCTCCGAGCTGATGGTCGGCCGCCCCGACCTGCCCGGCCGGCAGTACGATGACGGCGGCCTGATCGACGTCAACCACGTCTCCGCCGAGTGGCTGCAGCGGTATCTCACCATCGAACGCCCACTCGCCGAGCGGATCGTCGAGGCCCGGGACCGCCACAACGGCTTCACCACCCCCGAGGAACTGGTCGTCTACTGCGACGGGCTGACCCCGGCCAAACTCGAACTGTTCCGCGACCGACTCATCTTCATCCCCCGCTGACCCACCAGTCAGGCAGCCTCGCCCCGCGCCTCGAACCCGACTCGGAGAGTAACGTCCAGCGCTGCCGCCAACCGTTCCAGCACAGGCAGGGTCGGAACGGTCCCACCGGCCTCGAACCGCGCAACGGCGGACTGGGTCATGCCCGATTCCCTCGCGAGTTGCGCCTGACTCCAGCCCCGGCGCTCACGGAGCTCGCGGACCGAGCGGCCCAACTCGAACGCCAGCCGGGCCGCGTCGTACGCCTCAACGGCGCCCGGCTCAGCCAGCCGGCGCTCCCGCATTGCGGCCCCCAGCTCATAGCATCAATGCTATACCTCTCAGTCTTCGTTGAACCGCGCCCGCAGCCGTCCCCGGAGCAGGACCACGTGTCGGATCAGGGGGCATGTCGCCGTCATCGCGGAGGACGGACTGCCAGGAGCGCCGGGCCGGGAACGCCCGCAACCTCACGAGCAGGCGCCCATGCTCCCGGAGGATCCCGGTGTGGCCGGCGCCCGAGAGTTCCGGGCGCCGGCCCCATGGTCAGGCGGCGGGCTGCACCGAGACCGGGTGGGCCTGGCCGACGATCGGGTCGACCTCGTACATCCTGGCCTCGGCCAGGTCGAAGTACATGCCCGTGACGCGCAGGCCGCCGGCGGCCTCGGCGGCACGGACCGCCGGGTAGGTGCGCAGGTTGGCGAGCTGCTGCACCACGTTGTCGGTGCAGCAGCGCTCCTCGTCGGAACGGTCGGTGAACCGTACGCCGGAAAGTGCCAGCCAATCGCCGAGCGCCGACCCGCGGCTCGCCGCGTCGGTCATCAGCGCTCGCACGGCTCCGCAGCCGGAGTGGCCGCAGACGGTGATCGTGGTGACGCCCAGGATGTCGACCGCGTACTCGACGGCCGCGCCCACCGACGTGTCGCCGGAGTCGTGGGGCGGGACGAGATTGCCGATGTTGCGGACGCAGAACAGGTCACCCGGGCCGCTCCCCGTGATCAGGTTGGGAACCACCCGGGAGTCGGCGCACGTGATGAAGAGCTGCTGCGGGCGCTGCCCGTCCCGGGCCAGGTCGGCCAGCTGGGGCCGGACCAGCGGGGCGACACTGCGCTCGAACTCGGCGATCCCGGCCGCCATCGCGTCCCGGCGCTGCTGGTCCATGTCCTGCCAGCGCGACCAGGAGCCGAGCAGCCGCGGGGTACGTTTGCCGCCGCCCAGCCGGCCCGAGGTGGCCTGGTGGAACCAGGAGTCGTGCACCTCGCGGATCCGAACCGTGCCACCGGCCCGTTCGTACCCGGATCGCCAGTCCCTGATCGTCTCGAACGCCCCGTGGTCCAGATAGTCGAGATGCAGTTCGACGTCGACGTCCGCGCCGGGCGGCAGAGCGCCGAGCTCACGGCTGAGCCGGGCCGACTCGACGAACGACAGGGTGCCGTTGATGGTGACCGACCACTCGCCGGGCGAGCGTTCGACGCGGCGGATCTCGGAGCGGGTGAGCCGCCACAGGATCAGCACGGCCGCGGTGATCATGCCGAGCGCCACACCGGTCAGCAGGTCGGTGAAGACCACACCGCACGCCGTCACCACGTAGGTGGGCAGTTCCCGGTGCCGGGCGTACGTGCGGATCTGGGCCAGGTCGACGAGCCGCAAACCCACCACGATGAGTACGGCCGCCAGCACCGCCATCGGGATGGTCTCCATCAGGTCGGCGAAGAGCAGCACGAACGCGGCGATCCAAAGACCATGCAAGATCGCAGAGGCTCGGGTACGGGCTCCGGCCGCGACATTGGTGGAACTGCGCACGATCACGCCGGTGACCGGCAGACCGCCGAGCAGCCCGGAGACGGTGTTCGCCGCGCCCTGGCCGACGAGTTCCCGGTTCAGGTTGGCGCGCGGCCCGTCGTGCAGGCGGTCCACCGCTACGGCGGACAGCAGCGACTCGACGCTGGCGACGATCGCGATGGTCAGCACCGCGACGACGATCTCCCGGGCCGGCGCGTCGGGCCAGGCCGGGCGGATCAGGCCGGTCAGCGGTTCGTCGGGCAGGCTGACCCGGTCCACGTCGGCGCCGGTGCCGGCGGCCAGCGCGGTCATCGACACGACCGCGACCAGGGCGGCCGGCAGCAGCGAGAACCGGACCAGCCGGGGCCAGAGCACCAGGATCGCCACGGTCAGGACTCCCAGCACCGCGGCTGCGCCGTGGTGGGTGGCGAGCTGGCCGGGCAGGTCGATCAGGTTGCGCCAGGCGGAACTCTGCGGGGCGCCGCCGAGCATAACGTGGACCTGGCTGAGCGCGATGACCAGGCCGATGCCGGCGAGCATGCCGTGCACGACGGCCGGGGACAGTGCCAGGGCGGCGCGGCCCAGGCGGGAGGCGCCGAGGACGATCTGGACCAGACCGGCGACGGCGACGATGGCGGCGGTGCCGGCGAAGCCGAAGTCGGCGACGGTTCCGGCAACGATCACGGTGAGGCCGGCGGCCGGGCCGCTGACCTGTAACGGGGCGCCGCCGAGGGCGCCCGCGACGACGCCGCCGACAACGGCGGCGACCAATCCTGCGAGTAAGGGTGCACCCGAGGCCGCGGCGATGCCGAGGGAGAGCGGGATGGCGATCAGGAACACGACGATGGACGCCGGCAAGTCCCGGCGCAAAAACTGCGTCAAGTCGGACATTTCGGCAATGTACCCAATTTTGGTTAACGGGTGATTACGTAACGACTCCTTACAGAAAAGACACAGCAACCCGAACCCCAGCCGTGTCTCACCGCCGCCTCGGTGGCGTGTCGATCGCGGCGATGCCGAAATCGGTCAGCACCACCCGCTCCTCCTCGAGGAGGACGTCGGCGGGTTCGACGTCACGGTGGGCGATGCCCTCCCGATGGGCGACCCGCAGCACCCGGCGGGTGCTGCGGGTCGGACGGCTGGGCGGGCTCGGAGGAGGCGGAGGCGGCGGGTCACCCATCCCGACGCGCTGCGCATGGCAGCGAATCCATCGGTCCGGGGGCCACAGCCGGTCAGGCCTTCCAGACCTCCTGGTTGGCCTCGTAGATCTCGCGCAGGATGGCCGGCACGTCGTAGGTCAGCTTCCAGTCCGGGTAGTGCTGCTCGAACCGGCCGGTGCCGCTGATCCACCACTGGTGGTCGCCCATCCGGTTCTGGTCGACGTACTCGGTCTGCGCCTCGAGCCCGGTGATCTCCGACGCGATCTTGAACGCCTCGATGTGCGAGCAGTTGGAGAACCGGCCGCCGCCCATGTTGTAGATCTCGGCGACGCGCGGGGCCTTGTGGAACGCCTCGAACGCGGTGATCAGGTCGTACGAGTGGATGGCGTCGCGGACCATCTTGCCCTTGTAGCCGAAGATCTTGTAGGTCCGCTGCTCCATGACACAGCGCATCACGTACGCCAGGAAGCCGTGCAGCTCCGCCGCCGAGTGACCGGGACCGGTCAGCGTGCCACCGCGGAACACCGCCGTGGGCATGTCGAAGTAGCGGCCGTACTCCTGCACCATGATGTCGGCGGCCACCTTGGAGGCGCCGAAGACCGAGTGCATGCTGTTGTCGATCGACATGGTCTCGTCGATGCCGCCGTACCACTGGTGGTCCTCGGGCAGCTCCCACCGCGTCTCCAGCTCGACCAGCGGCAGTGAGTTCGGCGTGTCGCCGTACACCTTGTTGGTCGAAGTGAAGATGAACGGCGCGTCCTTGGCGTGCCGTCGCGTGGCCTCGAGCATGTTGATCGTGCCGACCGCGTTGACGTCGAAGTCGGTGAAGGGCTCGCGGGCGGCCCAGTCGTGGCTCGGCTGCGCGGCAGCGTGGATCACCAGGCCGATGTTGGAGCCGAGTTCGGTGAAGAGCCGGTCGAGGCCGTCACGGTCCCGGATGTCGACGCTGTGGTGCATGTAGCGGTCACCGACCTCCTTGACGAGCCGCTGCAGGTTCCACTGGGTGGAACCGTCGGCGCCGAAGAAGTACCCGCGCATGTCGTTGTCGACCCCGACCACGTCCATGCCCAGGCCGGCGAAGTGCCGGACCGCCTCCGAGCCGATCAGACCGGCGGATCCGGTGATGACGACAACGCTGCTCATTTCCTGACCTCCGGGTGTCGGGCGTCACCGGGAGAGTACCGGTGAGCTGGAGCAGTCTGACCGGCCGGTCGCCTGTGTCGTGATCGTCATGCTTGACGGTGGCACGAAATGGGCACGTCACGGATTCGCCACATCCGGTGGGAAAGCTCCGACGGATACGGCAGAGAGATGACGAAGGCAAGGGGCGGTCCATGACGGATTCACTGCAGGCTGAACAGCACCGGACCTCCGGCCCGGCCGCCCTGACGCTCGGCGTGGAGGAAGAGCTGCACGTCGTCGATCTGGGTACGCGCGAGCTCGTACCGCGGGCTCCCGAGATCCTGGACCGGCTGGACGCCACGCACTTCTCCGCCGAGCTGCACCGATCGGTCGTGGAGACGAACACGCCGGTCAGCGCATCGCTGGACGACCTGCGGACCGGTGTCGCCGGGCGGCGCCGCGAGGCTGTCGGGGTGGCCGAGTCCCTCGGGCTGGGGCTGGTCGCGGCGGGAACCGTGCCGCTCGTCGACCTGGACGCGCTCCCGGTCACGCCGACCTCGCGCTACCAGCGGATGCTTCACGAATACCAGATGCTCGTACGGGAGCAGCTGATCTGCGGCACGCAGGTGCACGTCGGGGTGCCGGACCGTGACGAGGCGGTCTCGGTCGCCCAGCGGGTCAGCCCGGTGCTCCCGGTGTTGCTCGCCCTCTCGACCAGCTCGCCCTACTGGCTGGGTGAGGACTCCGGGTACGCGAGTGTCCGCTCGCTGGTGTGGATGCGCTGGCCGACCGCCGGCGACAGCGGCCGGCTGCACTCCGCACAGGAGCACGAGGACCTGGTCAGCGACCTGATCGCGTCCGGGACGATCAGCGACCCGAAGATGGTCTACTTCGACGTCCGGCCGTCGGCGCACGTCCCGACCGTGGAGCTGCGGGTCACCGACGCGAGTCCGGACATCGAGACGGTCGTCCTGCTGGCCGGGATCTTCCGTGCTCTCGTGCTGCGCGCACAGGGTGAGTACCGGGCCGGTCTGCCACTTCCCACGCCGCGGCCGCCGCTGCACCGCGCCGCCATGTGGCGGGCCGCCCGCTCGGGACTGGAGGGCGACCTGCTCGACCTGCCCCGTTCGCCGGTCCCGGTGCCGGCCGCCGTTGCGGTCGAGCGCCTGGTCGGCGAGCTGCGGCCGCAGCTGGAGGAGCTCGGTGACTGGGACCAGGTGTTCGACCTGACCCTGCGGGCGCTGAGCCGGGGCAGTTCGGCGGCGCGGCAGCGGCGGGCACTGGCCCGGCGCGGCCGGCTCTCCGACGTGGTGGACATGCTGGTGGCCGACACCCGCGGCGGTGTCACCGAGGCGGGTCCGGCCGGTTCTCCGGCGCCGGCGCTGATCGAGGCGTACGTGGCCGACGGTGACGAGGCCTTCCCGAGCGGGCGGGTCGCCCCGGCGTACGCGGGGATCCTGCCGGTCCTGACCTCGCTCGGCGCGACCGGCCTGCGGCAGCGTGAGGATCACCGCGACGACGAGCAGCGGGCCCGCGGCATCACGTTCAGCGTCGCCGGGGAGGCCGCGACCAGGTTGTTCCCGTTCGATCTGGTGCCGCGGATCGTCCCGGCCGACGACTGGGCCGGGATCCAGAAGGGCCTGATCCAGCGGGTGCGGGCGCTGAACGCGTTCCTGAACGACGTCTACGGCGAGCGGCAGGTGGTGGCCGACGGGATCGTCCCGGAATGGGTGATCAACGGCTCCCCGGAGCTGCGTGCCAGTGGTGCGCTGATCGGGCGGCCCGCTGTGCGTACCCAGGTGGCCGGTGTTGATCTGGTCCGGGACGACGCCGGCAAGTGGTGTGTGCTGGAGGACAACCTGCGGGTGCCGTCCGGGATCGCCTACGCCATGCAGAACCGCCGGCTCACCTGGAGCGTGCTGCCCGAGCTGCCGCGCCCCGCCGCGCTGATCTCCGTCGAGGAGACGCCGAAGCTGCTGAAGCGGGCGCTGCTGGAGGCGGCCGGTCCGGCGGCCGGGGACGACCCGGCGCTGGTCGTTCTCAGTCAGGGGCCGGACGACTCGGCCTGGTTCGAGCACAAGATGCTCGCCGAGGCGATGGACGTGCCGGTGGTGCGCAGCACCGAACTGTTCGTCGACGAGGGCCGGGTGTGGCGCCTGCGCAACGGTCACCGGCACCCGGTCGACGTCATCTACCTGCGGATGGGTGAGGACAGTCTGGTGCACTCCCCCGGCGCGGACGGCATGCCGCTCGGCCCGAGCCTGGTGTCGGCGCTGCACTCCGACAGCGTGGTGCTGGCCAACGCGCTCGGCAACGGCATCGCCGACGACAAGGCGGTGTACGCCTACGTGCCCGCGCTCATCGAGTACTACCTGAACGAGAAGCCGCTGATCGCCGACGTGCCCACCTATCTGTGCGGCATCGCGGAGCAGAGGACCGAGGTGCTGGGCCGCCTCGACGAGTTGGTCTGCAAGCCGGTCGACGGCTACGGCGGGGACCGGATCGTGATCGGCCCGCACGCGACCGCCGAGGACCTGGACGCGCTGCGCCGCCAGATCAAGGCCGCCCCGCACCGATGGGTGGCCCAGGAGGTGGTGAATCTGTCGACCCATCCGGTCTTCGACGGGCATCGGCTCGCCCCGCGGCACGTGGACCTGCGCGCGTTCGTGTTCACCGGCACCGAGTCGGTGGTCGCCCCGGCCGCGCTGACCCGGGTGGCACCCGCCGGAAGCATGATCGTCAACTCGTCACGGGGCGGCGGATCGAAGGACACCTGGTTGCTGGGCTGATTAGGGAGGATTTCTTATGTGCGGGATCGCCGGCGAGATCTGTTACGGCGACCGGAGGGCGGACACCGAGGCGGTCCGGCGGATGCTGCCCGGCATGGAGTCGCGCGGCCCGGACGGCGACGGTCTGTGGGACGGCGGCCGGATCGCTTTCGGCCACCGCCGGCTGAAGATCATCGACCTGTCGGAGGCCGGCGCGCAGCCGATGACCGATGAGAAGCTCGGACTCACCGTGGTTTTCAACGGCTGTGTCTACAACTACCGCGAGCTGCGCGAGGAGCTCACCGGGCACGGCTACACGTTCTTCTCGTCGTCGGACACCGAGGTGATCCTCAAGGCGTACCACCGGTGGGGCGCGGACTGCGTGACCCGGTTCCTCGGGATGTTCGCCTTCGCGATCGCCGAGCACGAGTTCGGAACCGTCACGCTGGCCCGGGACCGGCTCGGGATCAAGCCGATGTACCTGGCCGAGTCGCCGGGGCGCGTGCGGTTCGCCTCGACGCTGCCCGCCCTGCTCGCGGCCGGCGGTGTCGACACCAGCATCGACACGGTGGCGCTGCACCACTACATGACGTTCCACTCGGTGGTGCCGGCCCCGCGGACGATCCTGGCCGGGGTGCGGAAACTGCCGCCCGCGACCGTGCGGGTGATCCGCGCCGACGGGACGTCGAGCGAGCGGGTCTACTGGGAGGCGGCGTTCACCCGGCCGGTGGCGGCGACAGAACAGGAATGGACCGAGGCGGTACGCGACAAACTGCGCCAGGCGGTGGAACGGCGGATGGTCGCCGACGTGCCGGTCGGGGTGCTGCTCTCCGGCGGGCTGGACTCGAGTTTCATCGTGGCGCTGCTGGCCGAGCAGGGGCAGCGGGGTATCACCACGTTCAGCATCGGGTTCGAGTCGGGCGGTGGGGAGAGCGGGGACGAGTTCGCATACTCCGACATCGTCGCCAGGAAGTTCGGCACCGAGCACCACCAGATCAGGATCGGTCAGGACCGGTTCCTGCCGGCGGTGCAGCGCACCGTGGCGGCGATGAGCGAGCCGATGGTGAGTCACGACTGCATCGCGTTCAACCTGCTCAGCGAAGACGTCGCGAAGCATGTCAAGGTCGTACAGTCAGGGCAGGGCGCGGACGAGATCTTCGCGGGCTACAGCTGGTACCCACCCCTCGCCGGCGTTCCCCGCGAGCGGGCCGCCGAGGCGTACGCGAAGGAGTTCTTCGACCGGCCGCACGGTGACCTCGCCCGGCAGCTCAACCCGCAGTGGCTGGTCGACGCCGATGTCAGCCGCGAGTTCGTCGAGGCGAGCTTCGCCCGGCCCGGTGCGACCACCGCCGTCGACGCCGCGCTGCGTCTCGACTCGCAGGTGATGCTCGTCGACGACCCGGTCAAACGGGTCGACAACATGACTATGGCGTTCGGGCTGGAGGCGCGCGTACCGTTCCTGGATCACGAGCTGGTGGAGATCGCGGCGGCCTGCCCGCCCGAACTGAAGCTGGCCCGCGACGGCAAGGGGGTGCTCAAGGACGCGGCCCGCGGTCTCGTCCCCGACGAGATCATCGACCGGCCGAAGGGCTACTTCCCGGTGCCCGGCATCCGGCACCTGGAGGGACCGGTGCTCGACCTGGTCCGCGAAACTCTGCGGGCGCAGGCCGCCCGGGAGCGGGCCCTGTTCCGGCCGGAGTACGTCGACGCCCTCCTCGCCGACCCGAACACCCCGCGCACCACGCTCGGTGCGAACCAGTTGTGGCAGCTCGCGCTGCTGGAGATGTGGTTGCAGCAGTTGTAGACAGGAGGATCGCCGGTGGAAGGCCAGCTCCATCGCGTAGACGTGACCGTGCTGCCGGCCGGGTGGCACGCCCTCGAGTCGGAGATCGCCGGCAACTGGTCGCCGGCGCTCTCCCCCGACGGGCGGCACATGGCGTACGTCTCCGACCGCGGCGGCGTACCCGCCGTCTGGGTGCAACCGGTCGGCAGCGAGATGGCCTTCCGCGTCGGCACCGGGCCCGAACCGGTGTCGACGGTGCGGTGGTCCTCCGGCGGCGGGTGGCTGGCCTGCCAGATCACGCCCGGCGGAGCGCCCCGCAACGAGGTGTGGCTGGTCCGGCCGGACGGCTCCGACCTGCACCAGGTCGCCGGTTTCGGCACGGACACCGCCGACAACATCCGGTGGCTGCCCGGGCGGCCGATCCTGGCGGTCACCGAGAATCTGACGTCGGCCGTCCTGATCGACGTCGTCACCGGCGTCAGGACGGTGGTCACCGAGGGCGATCTGGTCTCGCTTCTCGACGTCGATCCGGCGGGGCGCTTCGCGCTTCTGCGGTACGGGCCACGCGGCGCCCGCCACATCGTGCTGCGTGATCTAGCCGGCGGCGTGGAGAAGCCGGTCACCCGGGGGGAGCGGGCCGTCTTCAGCCCCGGCGGGGGATGCGTGTACGCGCTCAGCCAGGACGGCGAGTTCCCGGCCCTGCTGCGCATCGCCGGGGACGCCGTCGAGATCCTGGCCCAATCCCCCGTCTCGGCCGGCTCACTCGTCTCGGTGCTGTCGGCCGGATCGCCCGCCTCGGTCGTCTCGGTGCCGTCGGCCGGCTCCTCCATCTCCGCCGGCTCGCCCGTCTCCCCCGTCTCGGCCGGCTCGCCCGTCTCCCCCGTCTCGGCCGGCTCGGCCGGCTCGCCCATCTCGGCCGTCTCAGCCGGCTCGCCCATCTCGGCCGTCTCCGCCGGCTCGCCCATCTCGGCCGTCTCCGCCGGCTCGCCCATCTCGGCCGGCTCGCCCGTCTCGGCCGCGGACGCCGCCGAGGTCGAGGACTTCGAGGTGGCGGCCGATGGGCGTACCGCCGCGGTGTTGTGGAACGTCCGGGGAGGCGAGTCGGAGGTCGCGCTGATCGACCTGGACCACGACGGCGATCGCGTCCCCCGCCGGATCCCGCTGCCCGGCCCCGTGGCCGGTGAACTGACCTGGAGCCACAACGGCAGGACGCTCGGGTTCACCGCCGAGGGGCCGGGACAGCCGAACGGCGTCTGGGTGTGGCAGCGCGACTCCGGAGAGGTCGAGGCGGTCTCCGCCGCACCCGCCGCGCCCACCGCGATCCGCCCCGAGCTGCGGGTCTTCCCGGCGCACGACGGGCTCACCCTCACCGGGTGGCTGTTCACGCCGCGCACGCCCGGCCCGCACCCGACCGTGATCTGGCTGCACGGCGGTCCCGAGGCGCAGGAACGCCCCGGACACGGGCCGCTCTTCCAGTCGCTCGCCGACCGTGGCATCGCCGTGTTCGCCGCCAACGTGCGGGGTTCGTCCGGTTTCGGGCGCTCGTTCGTCGACGCCGACAACATCGGTCTGCGGTACGGCGCGATCGAGGACGTCCGCAGCTGCGTGCACCACCTGCGGGACAGCGGGGTCGCCGGGCGCGTCGGCGTGATGGGCCGCTCCTACGGCGGCTATCTCACGCTGGCCGTGCTGACCAGGTTCCCCGAGCTGTTCGAGGTGGGCGTGGACATCTGCGGCATGTCGAACTTCGCCACCTTCTACGAGCACACCGAGCCGTGGATCGCCGCGGCCGCCGTCAGCAAGTACGGCCACCCGGTCCACGACGCCGACCTGCTGCGCGATCTGTCACCGATCCACCGGATCGACCGGCTGCGGGCGCCGCTGCTGATCGTGCACGGCGCCAACGACAGCAACGTACCGGTGATCGAGGCCACCCAGGTCGCCGACGCCCTGGCGGCCCGTGGCCATCCGCACCGCTACCTGTTGTTCCCCGGCGAAGGCCACGAGCTGCTGCACCGGGCCGCCCGGGCCGAGTTCCTGACCGAGACCCTGGCCTGGCTGCAGACCCACCTCCAGCCCTGACACCACCTTCGCGTGGCGACCTACGGTCAGCGGGCGGGCGCTGCTCACCACACAGCACCGCCCCACCCCTCGCGTGGTGACTCACGGCTCGCCAACGGGCACAGGTCACCACACACTGGCGGGTGCTTGCCTGCGTGGTGAGCTGCGGCTCGCGGGCGGGCGCTGCTCACCACACAGCACCGCCCCACCCCTCGCGTGGTGACTCACGGCTCGCCAACAGGCACAGGCCACCACACACTGACGGACGCTTGCCTACGTGGTGAGCTGCGGCTCGCGGGCGGGCGCTGCTCACCACACAGCACCGCCCCACCCCTCGCGTGGTGACTCACGGCTCGCCAACAGGCACAGGCCACCACACACTGACGGACGCTTGCCTACGTGGTGAGCTGCGGCTCGCGGGCGGGCGCTGCTCACCACACAGCACCGCCCCACCCCTCGCGTGGTGACTCACGGCTCGCCAACAGGCACAGGCCACCACACACTGACGGACGCTTGCCTACGTGGTGAGCTGCGGCTGGATCGAGTCTTGAGTCACCACATGATCAATCGCACCAGCCTGCGGCCCGGAGTGCGGCCCGCAACTGCCCGGCCACCACCTCCGGCCGTGAACGAAGCAGGCCCGCGGGGAAACGCAACACTCGATCGCCGGCGAGCCACACGTCGTTCTGCCGCAGCATGTCGGCTGCCCAGTGATCGACGTCCATGTGGTGAGCGCCGTCGATCTCCGCATGAAGACGCCACTTCTCCCAATAGGCGTCGAGGAACCGAATCCGCCCCGACGCGTCACGACGCCGTTCCTGGAAGTCCGGCATGGGTAGCTGTGAGTTCCGGCAGAGCCGCTTGAAGTTGATCTCGGAGAGTGCCTGGGTTCCACCGGCGATGTCGGTCAGCGTCTGTTCGATCAGTCGGGCCCGGGGCAGGCGCTGTCGTATCGCAAGCACCTCGAAGACCTGCCCGGGTGTGACCCGGCGTTGCTGACAGCTCACCGCGATGACGGTCCGTGCGGCATCCGCACTCCGCGCCCAGACTGCCGCGTCGACCACGGCCCGAGCGGTGATTGTTCGCGGTGGACTTCCCACCTGCCGGTGGTCGGAGGGCAGCACTCTCGTCCGCGTCACCCGGACCGGTGGCATCTCGGCCGGCATCGCGGGCAGGCGGGTGCTGACTTTGCGCTCGGCCGGAACGAGGATCCGCACCGTGCCCTCCTCGAGCCCACGCACGCCGGCTTCGGTGAGTGCGGTCACCCCGGCGAGCATCGCCTCCGGGCCGGCCACGAGCGTCGCGACCCAGAGATGCTGCGATCGGTTCATCGGCCCGTTCGAGGTCATGACGACGTCCCGGCAGATCTTGCGCCAGCGCCCGGTTCGCAGATGGCCTCGTACGACTCCCCGTCCTAACAGGTCCGCAGCCTGGGCCGCGGTGAGGATGCCGGATTGCTGGGAGTTGAGGCGGATGAACGTGTCATCCGGGCTGACGGATTCGGCCATGAGGGCCACGCTCGCAGAATGAACCACGGCGCGCCGAAGTGCCTGTGGATGACGACCGCCCCTGTGGACGAATCACACTCGCCGACCACGAATCACCACGCGAGACGGCGGACGACGCAACGTGGCGAACAGCGCCCACCGGCCAGCCACAGATCACCACACCAGACGGCGGGGCGCCGAGGGCACGAGCAGCGCGGGACACGAGCAGCGCGGGACGCGGGCGGGGGCACGTGAGAAGGCGCACGTTGCCGGGGGTGTGGGTAACGACGGAGGGTGGTAAGCGCACGTTACCCCGGTGAGAGGCGTCTGATGGCCCTGCGTCCCTGGGCGGTGTGGGCCGCCGGCCTGGCCGCGTACACGGTTGCCGTACTTCATCGCAGTTCGATCGGGGTGGCCGGGCTCGACGCGCAGGAGCGGTTCGGGGTCGGTGCGAGTGCGCTGGCCGTGTTCGCGGTGCTGCAGCTGCTCGTGTATGCGGCGCTGCAGATCCCGGTGGGCCTACTGCTCGACCGGTTCGGATCGTTGCGCCTTGTGCTGGCCGGTGCGGTCGTGATGGCGTCCGGGCAGGTGCTGCTCGCGTTCACCGACGGCATGGGCGGGGCGATCCTCGCCCGGGTGCTGGTCGGCGCGGGTGACGCCATGACGTTCATCAGCGTGCTGCGCCTGGTGCCGCGCTGGTTCCCGGCGTCGCGGGTGCCGGTCATCACCCAGCTCACCGGGATCATGGGCCAGTTCGGGCAGGTGCTCTCCGCCGTACCGCTGGCTGCCGTTCTCGCCGGATACGGCTGGAGCACCGCGTTCGTCGGCGCCGCCGGGGCCGGGCTGTTCGTGGCGATCGTGGTACTTGCCACACTGCGGGACACGCCGGAGCGGCGGATCAGCAGCGGCGGCTCGATCAGCTGGCAGCGACTCGGCACCGACCTGGGCAGCTCGTGGCGGCATCCGGGCACGCGGCTGGGTCTGTGGGCGCATTTCACCACCCAATTCACCGGTACGGTCTTCGCGCTCATGTGGGGTGTGCCGTTCCTGGTCGCGGGCGAGGGCCTGAGCCGGTCCACGGCCGGTGTGCTGCTGACCGTGTTCGTGGTGACCGGCATGCTGGCCGGCCCGGTGCTGGGGCTGCTGACGCAGCGGCACCCGCTGCGCCGCTCCTGGCTGGTGCTCGGCATCGTGGCGATCAACATGGTCGCCTGGGCCGTGGTGATCGCCTGGCCCGGCCGTGCGCCGCTGCCGCTGCTGGTGGCGCTGGTCATCGCGCTGGGCCTGGGCGGGCCGGGCTCGATGATCGGGTTCGACTTCGCCCGCAGCTTCAACCCGCCGAGCCGTCTGGGCACCGCGACCGGTGTGGTGAACGTGGGCGGGTTCGTGGCGTCGCTCGTGACGATCGAGCTGATCGGGCTGATCCTCGACGCCCGCACCGGCGGCAGTAACGACTATCACATCGACGACTTCCGCATCGCGATGTCGGTGCAGTTCCTGGTGGCCGCGGTCGGGGTGGTGGGCATCCTGCGGACCCGGCTGCTGACCCGGCGGCGGGTCGCGGCCGACTCGGCGGGTTTAGCGAACGGCGTGGAGGTAAAGGCCAACTGATCCGCGCAAATCCTCACGCAGGGATCAGGAGTTCATGTCCGTACAGGCTGAGGGCCGTTTCTGGTCCGGAATCGACATTCCGAAGACCATCGCCGGCACACTGGCGGCCGTCTCCGCGGCCGTGCTGGGTTCGTTCCTCGGGGTGGCAGGCACGATGATCGGGGCCGCGCTGGCCAGCGTGATCAGCTCGATCGGGACGGAGATCTATCACCGTTCCATCGATCGCAGCGCGAAACGGCTCCAGTCGGCGTTCACGGTCGCACCGGCGGCGGTGGGTACCCCCGCGGTCGAGGCGACCGATGCCGCTCCGTCGGAGGAGACGACGGTCACGGAGCCCCGGAGGATCCACTGGAAGCGGGTGGCCCTGGTGGCGGGCGCGTTCTTCGTCCTGGGGCTGGGGGTGCTGACCACGGCGGAGCTGTTCGCCGGCCGGTCGGCGGCGGATGTGACCAGCGGGCGCGACAACGGCGGCCCGACCATCCTGTTCGACCAGGCAGGCGACGATCACGACGAGAAGGAGCCGGCGGTGGTCACTTCGAAGCCCCCGGCCGTCCCGGCCACCGACACCACGGCGCCCTCCGAACCGACCCCCGGCGCCACCACCCCGGCCGAGCCGGCTCCCACGTCCGAGGGGCCGACGGCCACGACGTCGCCGGAGACCGGGACACCGGAGGACACTGAGACCGATACCGGTACGGAGTCGGACATCGGCGCCGCGCCGGAAGAGGGCGCCGAGACGGGAGAGTGAGCATGGACGTGCACGAGATCCTCGCGGACGGGTACGGCCGTCTACCGGAGACGATCGAGAACGCGGTCCGTGACCTGGCCCCGGAGCAGCTGCGCTGGGCGCCGAAGCCGGGCGCCAACTCGATCGGCTGGCTGATCTGGCACCTGACCCGTGTTCAGGACCACCACATCACCGGGATCGTCGGCGGCGAGCAGATCTATGTGACCGGTGACTGGGGACCGCGGTTCGGGCTCAAGACCGATCCGTCGGACACCGGTTACGGGCACACCGCGGCGCAGGCCGCGGCCGTCGCGCCGGAGAGCGATCAGGCTCTCATCGACTACTACGAGGCCGTGCATGATCGTACGGTCGAGGCGTTGGAAAGCCTGACGCCCGCCGATCTGGACCGGATCGTCGACCGTGACTGGGATCCGCCGGTGACCGTCGGGGTCCGCCTGGTCAGCATCCTGGACGATGACATCCAGCACGCCGGCCAGGCGGCATATCTCCGAGGGCTGATCTCAGGCTGACGCCGGTTCGGTGAACGGCAGCCGGACCAGGAAGCGGGTGTCGCCCGGCTGCGACTCGACCCGGATGTCCCCGCCGTGGCCGTTGACCACGATCCGGTAGGAGATGTCCAGGCCGAGGCCGGTGCCCTGGCCGACCGGCTTCGTGGTGAAGAACGGCTCGAAGATCCGCTTGCGGACCTCTGGCGTGATGCCGGGGCCGGTGTCACCGACCGACACCACAAGGCTCTCGTCCTCACGGTAGGTGCGGACGGTGAGGGTCCCGGCGCTGTCCATGGCCTGGACCGCGTTGTCGATCAGGTTGGTCCACACCTGGTTGAGCTCGGCCGGATGGGCCGGGATCTCGGGCAGGTCCCGGTCGTACTCCTTGACCACGCGTACGCCCTCGCCGATCTTGTGGCCGAGCATCACGAGCGTGCTGTCCAGTCCGACGTGCACGTCGATCCACTGGTGGGCGGCCCGGTCCACGTGGGAGTACTGCTTGGCGGCGTGCACCAGTGACGACACCCGGCCGGTGGCGTCCTCGATGTCGCTCATCAGCTGCTCGGTCTCCAGGGCGTACCCGATCCAGTGGATCGCCTGGTCGAGCAGCTCCGGGGAGCCCAGCCGCGTCTCCAGGTCGGTGAGGCATCCGGTGTCGATGCCGCCCTGCGCGAAGACCGGGGCGACGTCCCAGCCGCTGGTGATGTTCCGCTCGTCCATCCAGTCGCCGAGCTCGTCCTCCAGGTCGGCGGTCTGCATGGCGGTCAGCGCGGGAGCTTTCGCGGCCCGCTCGATGACCTCCTCCTGCAGCTCCAGCAGGGCGACGAGCCGGTCCGGGGCGACCTTGCCGGCGGCCAGCTTGCCGAGTTTCATCCGCATCGCGGCGACCCGCTGGCGCAGCGCGCTGGTGGCCCGGGCGGCAGCCGCGGCCGGGTTGTTCAGCTCGTGCATCAGACCGGCGGACAAGGCGCCGAGCGCGGCCAGGCGCTGCCGCTCGCCGATCGCCGCCTGCGAGTTCGCGATGCCCAGGGCCAGGCCCTCGAGCAGGTGGATCGACATCGGGAACCACTCGCGCATGACCCAGCCGAAGTCGTCGGCGGAGAGCACGAAGAACTCGCTGTCGGAGAGCGCCCGCATGGATGCCGCGTACTTGCGGGGCACCCCGTCGTCGCGGAGATAAGCCTGGGTGGCGCCCATGTAGACGCCGCGCTGCTCGGTGCGGGTGGTGACGACCTCGTCCTCGCCGACCCGGCGGCTCAGCGCGATCGTGCCGCTGAGCAGCACGAAGAATGACACGGCCGGGTCGCCCTCGCGCAGCACCAGGCCACCGGCGCCGACCCGCATGGTGCAGCCGTGCTCGGCGAGCCAGGTCAGCTGCTCGCCGGACAGTTTCTCGAACAGGAACAGGGTGCGCAGCTCATCGATGGTGAGCTGACCGGGCGCACACGGTTCGAGGCGGATCTCCTCGACATCGGTCATTATTGGGCCTCCAGGTAGCGATGGACCAGCGCGACGGCCATCGCACCCTCACCGACCGCCGAGGCCACCCGTTTCACCGAGCTGGCTCGGACGTCGCCGGCCGCGAAGATACCGGGGACACTGCTCTCCAAGTAGAACGGATCCCGGTCCCGATCCCATCCCCGCGGACGCTCCCCGTTCAGCAGCAGATCCGTACCGGTACGGATGAAGCCCTTCTCGTCACGCAGGAGGGTGTCGCCGAGCCAGTCGGTGCGCGGCTCGGCACCGATGAAGACGAACAGGTAACCGCACTCGACCGTCGTCTTGTTACCGGCCTTGTTGTCACAGATCGTGATCGTCTGCAGGTGGCCCTGGCCCTGCGCGCCGATCACCTCGCAGCGGGTCCGCACGCTGATGTTGGGCACCTGGGCGAGCTGCTGGATCAGGTAGTACGACATGGACGCCTCGAGCGAGTCGCCGCGGACCAGCAGGGTGACGTTGCGGGCGTACCGCGAGAAGAAGAGCGCCGCCTGCCCTGCCGAGTTGGCGCCGCCCACGATGTAGACGTCGGTGCCGGCGCAGGCGGGGCCCTCGGTCGCGGCCGAGCCGTAGAACACGCCGGAGCCCGTCAGCTCGGCGACGCCGTCGGCGACCAGCGGGCGGTACGAGACGCCGGTCGCCAGCAGCACGGCGTGCGCCGAGACCTCGCCGCCGTCGGCGAACGTCAGCGTGCGGGCCGAACCGTCCGCCCGGAGCCCGACCACCTCGCGGGTGCTGATCGTCTCGGCCGCGAACTTGTCGGCCTGCCGGCGGGCCCGGTCGGTGAGCTGCGCACCGGAGATGCCGTCCGGGAAGCCGAGGTAGTTCTCGATCCGGGAGCTCTGCCCGGCCTGGCCGCCCACCGCCTGGCGTTCGATCAGCAGCGTCTTGAGCCCCTCCGAGCCGCCGTAGACCGCGGCGCCCAGGCCGGCCGGGCCACCACCCACGATGATCAGGTCGTAGAAGTCGCGGCCGGGCGCCGTGGAGAGCCCGGCCACCTCGGCGACCTCCTGAACGGTCGGCCGCGACAGCGCCCGCCCGTCGGCGGTCACCACCAGGGGCACCGCCTCCGGACCGGCCCCGGCGGCCTCCAGCAGGCGGCGGCCCTCCGGCTCGTCGGCGCCGAAGTAGCGGTACGGCACCAGGTTGCGGGCCAGGAAGTCACGGATCTGGAAGGACGGCTCGCTCCACCGGTGCCCGACCACGCGGATGTCCGGCAGCTCCTTGTCACCGGTCGCCTGCCAGGCGTCGAGCAACGCGTCCAGCACCGGGTAGAGCTTCTCCTCCGGCGGGTCCCACGGTTTGAGCAGGTAGTGGTCGACGTCCACCACGTTGATCGCCTGGATCGCGGCGTCGGTGTCCGCGTACGCGGTGAGCAGCGCCCGCCGCGCGTGCGGGAACAGGTCCATCGCCTCTTCGAGGAACTCGATGCCGTTCATCTGCGGCATCCGGTAGTCGGCCAGGATGACCGCGACCCGGCCGCCGCGGAGCTTCAGCTCACGCAGCGCCTCCAGGGCCTCGGAGCCCGAGGAGGCCCGGAGGATCCGGTAGTCCTCGGCGTAGCGGCGGCGCAGGTCACGCGCGATGGCACGCGAGACGGACGGGTCGTCGTCGACAGTGAGGATGACGGCTTGGCCCATGGTGTCGCTGTCCTCAATTCTGGGGGTGACGTTCGAGATAACCGGCCACGTACGGGCAGGTCGCGATGACCGGGAGGCCGCGTGACCGGGCGTCGGACAAGGCGGCGGAGACCAGGCGGCCGGCCAGTCCCCGGCCGGAGAACGCCTGGTCGACCTCGGTGTTGAGCAGATCGATCCGGTCCTCCCCACGGCGGTAGTCCAGCGAACCGGCCGCTTCCCCGCCGAGCAGCACCTCGTAGCGCGACCGCTCGAAGTTGTCGACGACGACCGCGTCGGCCGGATCGTGCGCGACGGCCTGCGCGCTGCCCTCGACCCGCAGTTTGCGCCGGGCCCGCTCGTAGAAGCCGGTCTGTCCGAACCGGATCACCCGGGCCGCCTCCGGGACCGGCCGGATCTCCAGCGACGCCCCCGCCGAGGCGTGCCCCTCGATGATGCCGTCCACCTCGATCGCCAGCTCTCCGCTGGTCGGCAGCACGTCCAGGGCCAGCTGCTCGGACGTGTCCAGCACCAGCGACCGGTTGAAGGACGAGTGCGCGGCGGCCGCGGAGACGATCAGCGCCTGCACGTTCGGCGAGACGATCGGGCCACCCGCGGAGAAGCTGTACGCCGTCGATCCGGTCGGCGTCGACACGATCACCGCGTCGGCCGAGTAGTTGACGAAACCGCGGCCCTCCACCCGGATACCGACCGCGGCCATCCCGTGTCCCGGCACCCGCACCAGGGCGACGTCGTTGAACGCCGACACCTCACGCCCGTTCGGCAGGACGGTGCGCACCGCGGTCCGCGACTCGACCGTGTAGCGGTGCTCGTCGATCGCGGAGAGCGCCTCGCCTAGCATGGGCAGGTCGACCTCGGCCAGGAAGCCGAGCCGTCCCACGTTCACCCCGAGGACCGGCGTGTCCCGCCCCTCGGCCAGGCGCATCGTGCGCAGCATCGTGCCGTCGCCGCCAAGGCTCACCAGCAGCCCCGCCCGTTCGACCATCTCCTCGGCCTCGACCGCCTCGGCGGTGCAGCCGTTGATGCGGCTCACCTCGTCGGGCAGCCCGAGAACGGTGACGCCGCGCTCGGCCGCCCACCCCGTGATCGCGTCGATGGCGGCGCCGCAGTCCCGCCGCGGATGCAGCACCAGCCCGACGACTTTGACCATGCCCATGGCAGCCAGCCTTCCATGCCGAAGGTGCAATCGGCGACCGCCGAAACCGTGGCGACACACACGCCGCCATTTCCTCCCGATCTGGTCAGGTTCGTATGGCCTGGGCCAGGAATCGGGTGGGGACGTCCTCGTAGGCGGTCAGGTCCCAGCCGGCCGCGGCCAGGAGAGGGCCCAGACGCTCCTCGCCCAGGGGTTCGCCGGGGCGGAGGGTCCGGCCGTGGCGGGCTGCCAGTTCGGCGCGGCCGGTCGGGTGGAAGATCGCCAGGGTGCCACCGGGGCGGGTGACGCGGGCCAGTTCGGTCAGGCCCGCGATCGGATCGGGCAGGTGGTGGACCAGGCCGGCCGCGAAGATGACGTCGGCCGTGGCGTCGGCCACCGGGAGGCGGCGGGCGTCGGCGAGCAGCAGGGTGGCACAGTCGCCGCGGCCGGCCCGGCGGGCGGCCGCGAGCATGCCGGGCGTGAAGTCCAGGCCCAGGACCCGGCCGGTCGGGCCGACGGCCGCGGCCAGTGCGGGCAGGGCCCGGCCGGTGCCGCAGCCGACGTCGATGGCGACATGACCGGGGCGTACGCCGGCCAGCCGCACCGCCTCGGTGTAGCGGGGCATGTCGTCGCCGAACTTGCTGTCCCAGTCTGCGGCACGGGCGGCGAAGAAGGCGCGGCTCTCCGAGAGGTACCACCGGTCGACGTCGGCCAGGTCGGGATGCAGGTGGCGGATCACCGGCCAGTCGGGGTCGCGGTGGTCGATCACCACCTGGGCGCGGCGCTCGCCGTCGCCCTCGGCGAACCGGTGCCTCGGGCCGCCGCGCAGGTAGACGAGGATGCGGTCGGTGGCCGGTTCGAGGACGTTGAGGGCCGAGTCGAACATGCCGCCGCCGGGGCCGATCAGGCCGAGGACCGCGTCGACACTCCACGCCCGGGCGGCGGGCGGGAAGGCGGCGGCCAGACGCGAGGCGAACGCGGCGGCGGCGCCGGGGTCACCGCCGTCGACGATCACGGTGAGCGGGGCACGCGGCGCCAGGACCTCGGCGAGCAGGGCGGTGACTTCGGCGATGCGTTCCGGCACGCCCTCAGCATGACGGCGGGACTGTGACGCGCGCAACACCGCAAAGGTCGCACATTTCGACCTGATTTGTCAGCTCTCCACCGCGTCCGGGCGGCTTGGCAGCGGGCTTCCGCCGGCCGGTGGAACCCGGCACACGGCACGGAACGAGGGCGAAATGGCACGGGCCGGGAACCGTTCGCCTCGGCGGGACAGTCGAACCGGTGGCGGCAATGAAGGAGTGAAGGCGGCGAAGCGGAGGAACCGATGAGGGGACTGACAGCGGTGCTCATGGGGGCCGTTCTGGTTCTGGGCGGCTGTGCCGGGGACGGGGCGGTGAGAGACGACGGTTCGCCGAGGATCGTCGCGCCGACAGCGGGTTCCGGCGATGGGGGCACGAGTGCCGCGCCCGGCGGCGGGGTCGAGGTGGCGCCGGGGCTCGTCACGCTCCGGGTGCTGGCGGACGAGTCGCTCCGCGAGGTGCTCGGCACGGTCGAGCAGGGATTCGAGGCGCATCATCCGAACATCGAGGTGGCTCTGACGTACGCGGAAGGGGGGAATCTCGCCCGTCGCATCGCCGGCGGCGAATCGGGGGACGTCTTCGCCACCGATGATCTCTTCGCCATGCGGACGGTGACCGACGCGGTGCGGGGGACGGACCCGGCGGAGGAGTTCGGTGGCGGGCGGCTCACCGTGATCGTGCTACCCGCGGCGGCCGAGCCGGAAGCGGCGGCGGCGTTCGTCGACTTCCTGCGGGAGGGCGCGGGCCAGCGGATCCTGATCGATTCCGGCGTGGAGCGACCATGAGAACCCGGCTGCCACGTCCGGCGCGCGCCGGACCCTAGGGATGGCGGGTGACCCGGTCGGACCAGGAGCGGCCGGTGGCCAGGTTGGCCTCGCCGCCGATGAGAACCGCCCGGTGAACGGCCCGGGCGAGGGGCGCGCCCCAGCGGGAACGCGGTCCGCCGTAGGCGGCGGGCGGGCCGCCGAGCGGGCAGAGCACGCAGACGGCGTCGGTGGCCGTCCCGGTGGCTGCCAGCCCCAGTTCGGCCAAGGCCTGCGCCTTCGCCTCGGTGGCGGTGGCGACCGCGTTGACCAGCGCGCCGCCGGAGAGCCGCTCCGGCACCCAGACGACGATGTTGACCGTGCCGGGCCGATGATCGAAGCCGGACTCGGCGGAAACGCTTCCGGCGGGCCGGTGGTCGAAGCCGGAATCGGGGGACGCTGCCTGGATGGGGGCGCCCAGGCCGACGGTGGCGTGGACCTGAACGTTGTCGTCGCGGGTGGCGACCACGTCGGCGACGTCGACGCCGGTGAGCAGGCCGATGCCCGGACCGGTGAGGCCCAGGCCGGCGGCGAGGGACGCCAGGTGGGCGTCGGGGTCGGGGCGGGCGTACGACATCGCGACCGACGCGTTGATCAGCCACTCGCGCGGGCCGGTGCCGCCGCCGAGGACGGCGCTGGAGACGGCCAGCAGCGGCTCGGGGAAGCGCCAGAGCAGCAACGGGACGTCGAGCCCGTCCTCCCGGCGGTGGGTGAGCGACGGTTCCGCGAACATCTCCTGCGAATCTACTTCCACTCGGAGGCGAGGACCGCCCAGATCTCGGTGTCGTTACGGACACCCTGCCAGGGGTACGACGAGCGCAGCCGTCCCTCGCACGTCATGCCGAGCCGCCGGGCCACGTTGGAGCTGTCGAGGTTGTCCGGGTTGCAGTGCCATTCGGCGCGGTGCAGGCCGCGGACGGTGAACGCCCAGTCGATCAGCACCCGGGCAGCCCGGGTCACCAGGCCGCGGCCGGTGGCCGACGGCTCCAGCCAGACGCCGATCTCACAGTTGCCGTTCCTGGCGTCGAAGGCCACGAACATGGTGCCGCCGACCAGTCTGCCGTCGAGCCAGATGCCGTAGAGCCGCTGCGTGTCCTTGGCCGCGTTGTCGGCGTAGCGCTGCAGGGTGGCGGTGGCACTGGCCAGGTCGGTGCTGACGCTGGCCCAGGGGATCCACGGGTCGACGGTGGCGCGGGCCCGGTCCATGTGGGCCAGGAATTCCTCGGCCTGCCAGGGTTCGAGCGGGCGGAGCTGAGCGTCTTCGGTGAGGTCGATGGCGAACACCGGAGCAGCCTAACTACGAGGGGTAGGGCCCAAAGGCCGTACCCACCGCCGGGTGGAAGGGGCACGATAGGGACATGAACCACACCGACGAGGTCAAGCGCGCACTGGTCCAGGCGGCGGACGCGGCCCGGTTCGCCCCGTCGATCCACAACACGCAACCGTGGCGCTGGGTGGTCCGGGAGGGGCGGCTCGAGCTGTTCGGCGTGTCCGAGCGGCAGCTGCGCGAGCAGGACCCGGAAGGCCGGATGCTCCTGCTCAGCTGCGGGACCGCCCTGCATCACGCCCAGGTCGCCCTGGAGGCCGAGGGCTGGCGGCACGAGGTGGACCGGCCGGCTGGTGAGCCACTGGCCGTGATCCGGCCGGTCGAGCAGGAGCCGGTGAGCCCGGAGGCGACCCGGCACTTCCAGATGCTGCAGGTACGCCGTACCGACCGTCGGACGGTGACCGACGAGCGGGTGCCCGAGGACACGCTGCGGCACCTGGTGAAGGTGACCGAGGAGACCGGCGCCCGGATGCACGTGCTCGGCCGCGATCAGGTGATCGCGCTGGCCGTGGCGGTCGACCGGGCCCAGCACGCCGAGGACACCGACGACCGGATGAAGGCCGAGACGGCGACCTGGGTGGGTGGCGAGCGGCTCGACGGCACCGGCATCCCGGCCTCGGCACTGCCCGAGGAGGTGCCGCTCACCACGGTCGCCGAACGCGACTTCCAGGTGAAGGGCACGCTCGATGCCGGGGACGGGCATGACAGGGCCGCGGTGTACGCGGTGCTGTACGGCGAGGGTGACGGGGCCGAGGACTGGCTGCGTGCCGGTGAGGCACTGAGCCGGCTGTGGCTGGCCGCCACCGAGCAGGCGGTGAGCGTGCTGCCGCTGAGCAGCCCGGTGGAGATCCCGTTCACCCGGCAGACGCTGCGCCGGATGCTCGGGGACGTCGGCTTCCCCTACCTGGCGGTACGCCTGGGCACGCTCGACCCGGCACACTCGGCACCGCCGAAGACCCCCCGGCTCCCGGCCGGGCAGGTCATCGACGTCGTCCCGGGCTAGGGCCTGGGTCCGCTCGTCAGTGCGGGTCGCCTTCCGGGCCGTACGCCGCGAGGAAACGGTCCCGGAAGGTGTCCATCCGCCAGACCGGGGCTGCCGGGTCGGGCTTGAGGCCGTCGGTCCAGCCCCAGCCGGCGATCCGGTCGAGCACCTTCGGGTCCTTCGCGACGATGGTGATCGGCACGTCGCGGGTCGCGTCGTGCCCGACCACGGCGGAGGCCGGCTGGTGATCGCCGAGGAACACCATCACCAGGTCGTCGCGGCCGTACTCCGCCATGTGCCCGAGCAGGCTGTCCATCGAGTAGGCGACCGAGCGGGCGTACTCGGTGCGCATCCGCTTCTCGTCCTTCCACACGGTGGTCGGCGCCTCGGCTCCGGCGACCATCGGGCCGTACAGGCTGCCGTCGCCGATCGTGTTCCAGTCGACCATGCTGGGCACCGGGGCCCACGGGGTGTGGCTCGAGGTCAGGGTGATCTCGGTGAGCAGGCGGCCGCGGTCGGCGACGCCGTACTCCAGCTTCTGGAAGGCGGACATCACGTACTGGTCTGGCATCGGGGACCAGCTGAAACGGGGTCCGTTGTAGCCCAGCGTGTGCGAGTCGTAGATGTGGTCGTATCCGTAGAACTCCCCCTCGGGCCAGGCGAAGGTGATCCCGGGCTGCACGCCGACCGTACGATGACCGCTGTTCTTGAATGCCCTGGTGAGGGTCAGCCGGTCGGAGGAGACGACGCTGCGGTAACGCTGCTCGTTGTCGATCCAGAGCCCCGACAGGAACGTGGAGTGGGCCAGCCAGCTGCCGCCGCCCGCGGTGGAGGACGTCAGCCAGCCGCTGCGTGACGCGTACCCCTTGGCCGCGAGTTTCGCCTGGTTGGAGGTGATGCTGGCCAGGACCGGGGTGTTGAGGGCCGGGTCCTCGATCGCGTCGCGGCCGTAGCTCTCGATGAACGAGACGATCACGTCCTTGTCCCGCAGCGCGGTGAGCATCTGATCGGCCGGCCGGTCCCGGTAGGCGTCGACGCGCACCTCGGCGGCGAACCGCTTGCGGTCGGCCAGGTCGTTGGGCAGCGCCAGGGCGGTGTGGGCGGCCAGTTCGGCGGCGGTGTGCGAGGCGACCGGGATGCCGCCGATCAGCTGGAAGCTCATCGCGGTGAGAGCGATCCAGGCCGCACCGACGGCTCCGAGACCACGCCAGGCGCCGACGCGATGGTTGAGCATGATGCCGCTGAGCCGCTGGACCGCCCAGGTCATCAGGGCGACGAGGCCGGCCGCGCCGAGCACCAGAGCGGCCGCGACGCCGATGGTGGCGGGCTTCCCGATCGAGTCGACCATGAAGTTGAACGCGTCGTCGACCAGGATCCAGTCGAGCACCGGGTCGAAGCGGCGGGCCAGCACCGCGAAGAAGCCGATGTCGATCATCTTGATCACCGTGAGGAGCCCGAGGAGTACCCCGAGGCCGAGGGCGATCGGGCGGCGTGCCCGGCCGAGACGCCCCCGTCGGGGTAGCAGGAGCAGGAAGGCTCCGGCGACGAACGCCTCGACCGGAACTCGCAGGAGCGCGGTGAAGACCGAGTTGCCGGGCGGCAGCCGGAAGATCTGGTCCGGGACGATGAGGGCCAGGAACACCAGAACCGCGGCAAATCCCGTGGTCACGTGCCGGAGGACCCGGCGGTACGGCTTCTTTTCGCTCACGCTTCCTTCATACGCCAGGCGGCCGGATCCGGTTCGACCGAGGTAATCCGTTTGTCTGAGTGAGTACTCGCTCATTAGAGTGGCCGGCATGGAACAGCGACGCAGACGCGTCCCCGCGATGGCGCCCGAGGAGCGGCGGGCCGCCCTGATCGCGGCGACCATCCCACTGCTCAACGAACACGGTCTGGAGGTGAGCACCCGCCAGATCGCCAGCGCGGCCGGAGTGGCCGAGGGCACGATCTTCGGCGTCTTCGAGAGCAAGAGCCAGCTGGTCATCTGCTCCGTGGTGAAAGCCCTGGACCCGCAGCCGACCCTCGACGCTCTCGCCGCCATCGACCGGACGACCCCCCTGCACGACCGGGTGGCCGCCGCGGCCGAACTCATCCAGGGCCGGTTCACCGAGATGGCGCCACTCATGCACGCCGCCCGCAAGCTGATCTTCCTGGGCGAACAGGATCCGGAGTCCAAGGCCCGGATGATCGCCTCCCGCGCCGCGCTGGCAGCGGCCGTCACCGACGTCTTCGCCCCCGACAAGGGCAGCCTCCGGGTGACACCGGCTCGCGCCGCGCACCTTCTGCTGATGTTCTGCGGCGCCAACACCTTCGGGCCCTACGGGGAGCCCGATTCGTTCAGTGGTGCGGATCTGGCGGCCCTGCTGCTCGACGGCATCCACATCAAGGAGACACCGTCTTGCTGATCAAATTGTTGAAAGTGCATCTGCGGCCGTACCGGAAAGAGATCACCCTGGTGGTGCTCTTCCAGTTCCTGCAGACCATCGCGACGCTCTACCTGCCCGCGCTCAACGCGGACATCATCGACAACGGCGTGATCAAGGGCGACACCGGCTACGTGATGCAGGTGGGCGCCGGCATGCTCGGCATCACGGTGCTGCAGATCGCCGCGCAGATCGTGGCCGTCTACTACGGCGCCCGCACGGCCATGGCCGTCGGCCGTGACCTGCGTGCCTCGATCTTCGACCGGGTGCAGAGCTTCTCGGCCCGCGAGGTCGGCCAGTTCGGTGCACCGTCACTGATCACCCGGACCACCAACGACGTCCAGCAGATCCAGATGCTGGTACTTCTCACCTTCACGCTGATGGTGTCGGCGCCGATCATGCTGGTCGGCGGCATCGTGCTGGCCCTGCGCGAGGACGTGCCGCTGTCCGGCCTGCTCCTGATCATCGTGCCGGTCCTGGTCACCGTGATCGGCCTGATCATCACCCGGATGCGTCCGCTGTTCCGCACGATGCAGGAGCGCATCGACCGGATCAACCAGGTGATGCGCGAGCAGATCACCGGCATCCGGGTGATCCGGGCGTTCGTCCGCGACGATCACGAGCGTCAGCGGTACGGCGCCGCCAACGACGAGCTGACCGACGTGTCGCTGAAGGTCGGCCGGATCATGGCGCTGATGTTCCCGACCGTGCTGCTGGTCGTGAACATCTCCAGCGTCGCCGTGCTCTGGTTCGGCGGCATGCGGATCGACTCCGGCGGGATGCAGGTCGGCCAGCTCACCGCGTTCATCAGCTACCTGATGCAGATCCTCTTCTCGATCATGATGGCGACCTTCATGTTCATGATGGTGCCGCGCGCCGAGGTCTGTGCCGAGCGGATCGAGGAGGTGCTGGGCACCGAGTCCAGCGTGGTGCCGCCCGCAGCGCCGGTCACCGAGCTCTCCCGGCACGGCGAGCTGGAGCTGCGCGATGTGGGCTTCCGCTATCCGGGGGCCGAGGCGGGAGTCCTTTCCGGCGTACGCCTGAACGCGCGCCCCGGAGAGGTCACGGCGATCATCGGCAGCACCGGCAGCGGCAAGACCACCCTGCTCAACCTGGTCCCCCGGCTGTTCGACGCCACCGAGGGCCAGGTCCTGGTCGACGGCGTGGACGTACGCGAGATCGACCCGGCGCTGTTGTCGTCGGTGATCGGCCTGGTCCCGCAGCGGCCGTACCTGTTCACCGGCACGGTCGCGTCCAACCTGCGCTACGGCAATCCGGACGCCACCGACGAGCAGCTGTGGGAGGCCCTGGAGATCGCCCAGGCCAAGCCGTTCGTCGAGTCGATGGAGGGGCAGCTCGACGCCCCGATCGCGCAGGGCGGCACCAACGTCTCCGGCGGGCAGCGGCAGCGGCTCGCGATCGCCCGCACGCTCGTGCACCGCCCGGAGATCTACCTGTTCGACGACTCGTTCTCGGCACTGGACTACGCCACCGACGCGGCCCTGCGGGCGGCGCTCACCGAACACATCACGGAAGCCACCGTGATCATCGTGGCGCAGCGGGTCAGCACGATCCGCGACGCCGACCGGATCATCGTGCTCGACGACGGCAAGGTGGTCGGCACCGGAACACACGAGGAACTCATGGACACCAGTCCGACGTACCGCGAAATCGTCTTGTCGCAGTTGACCGTGGAGGAGGCGAGCACCCGATGAGCGAGCCTCAGCGTCGCGGTCCGATCCCGGGCGGTCCGCCGGCCGCCCGGATGATGATGGCGGGCGGGCCGCCGGAGAAGCTGGAGGACTTCAAGGGGTCCACCAAACGCCTGCTCGGCCTGCTCAAGCCACAACGCGTGTTCGTCGCCGGCGCGCTGGCGTTCGGCGCGGTCGGCGTCTTCCTGTCGGTGCTCGGGCCCTACCTGCTCGGGCACGCCACCGACGTCATCTTCGAGGGCGTCATCGGCAAGATGCTCGGCCAGAACCTGCCGCCCGGCGTCACCCGCGAGCAGGCCATCGAGCAGCTGCGCGCCACCGGGCAGAACGCGCAGGCCGACCTGCTCTCCGGCGTCGACGCGGTACCCGGCCGGGGCATCGACTTCGACCGGCTGGCCGAGGTCCTGATGTGGGTGGCGATCATCTACGTCTTCGCGTGGGTCTTCGGCGTGCTGCAGGGGCGGCTCACCACCCGTGCCGTGCAGGCCGCCGTCTACGACCTGCGCCAGCAGGTGGAGGAGAAACTGGCCCGGCTGCCGCTGTCCTACTTCGACAAACAGCCGCGCGGTGAGGTGCTCAGCCGCGCCACCAACGACACCGACAACATCGCGCAGACGCTCCAGCAGACGTTCGCACAGCTGGTCACCGCGTTGCTGACGATCGTGGGCGTACTCGGGATGATGTTCTGGATCTCGCCCCTGCTGGCCCTGATCGCCCTGGTCACCGTGCCGGTGTCGATCTGGCTGACGACCGTGATCGGCAAGCGGTCCCAGCCGCAGTTCGTGGCGCAGTGGAAGACGACCGGCCAGCTCAACGGACACATCGAGGAGATGTTCACCGGGCACACGCTGGTCAAGGTCTTCGGCAGGCAGGACGAGGCCGCTTCCGTCTTCGGCGGGCACAACGACAAGCTGTACGCCTCCAGCTTCCGGGCCCAGTTCATCTCCGGTCTGATCCAGCCCGCGATGATGTTCATCTCCAACTTCAACTACGTCCTGGTCGCCGTCATCGGTGGCCTGCGGGTGGCGTCCGGCACGCTGACGCTCGGCGAGGTGCAGGCGTTCATCCAGTACTCGCGCCAGTTCAGCCAGCCGCTCACCCAGGTGGCCAGCATGGCGAACCTCGTGCAGTCCGGAGTGGCGTCCGCCGAGCGGGTGTTCGCCCTGCTCGACGCCGACGAGCAGTCGCCGGAACCGGCTCCCGTCGCCCTGGACGGGGTGCGTGGGCGGATCGCGTTCGAGGACGTGTCGTTCCGGTACCTGCCCGACAAGCCGCTCATCGAGAACCTGTCGCTGACCGTCGAGCCCGGGCAGACCGTCGCCATCGTCGGGCCCACCGGCGCCGGCAAGACGACGCTGGTCAACCTGCTGATGCGGTTCTACGACGTGACCGGTGGACGGATCACCCTCGACGGGGTGGACATCGCCACCATGCCGCGGGAGCAGCTGCGCGAACAGATCGGCATGGTGCTGCAGGACACCTGGCTGTTCGGGGGCAGCATCGCCGAGAACATCGGGTACGGGGCCGCGTCTCCGTCCGCGGATCTTGTCCGGCTGGCCGCCGAGGCTGCCCACGTCGACGGGTTCGTTCGCATGCTTCCCGACGGGTACGACACGAAGATCGACGAAGAGGGGTCGAACGTCAGCGCCGGGCAGAAACAGCTGATCACCATCGCCCGGGCGTTCCTCGCCGAGCCGAGCATCCTGATCCTCGACGAGGCCACCAGTTCGGTCGACACACGTACCGAGGTGTTGATCCAGCGCGCGATGGCGACCCTGCGTACCGGGCGGACCAGCTTCGTCATCGCCCACCGCCTGTCCACCATCCGCGATGCCGACGTCATCCTGGTGATGGAGAACGGCTCGATCGTCGAGCAGGGGGATCACTCTTCGTTGCTCGCCTCGGGTGGGGCCTATGCGCGGTTGTACTCGGCGCAGTTCGCTCAGGCGGTCGTCGAGGTCGACTGACGCGTGCGAGGGCGGGTTCGGGCGTTTCGCGCCCGAACCCGTCCTCGTCTCGCCGGCCGCGGCACGGCTGCTCGGCTGTTCTTGTGCGGTTGCGGTTGCGGCTGTCCGCCGGACGTCGTCAGGCGGTCGGCGATCTTGCGCAGTTGGGGCTGGCTGCGGGGCGCAACCTCACTAGACACCTTTCGCGGTCAGGGTTTGTGCCAGGTCTGATGGCGACGCTTTTGGGGGATCGACTGATTTCGGTGGTTTCGGGTGTGCTGGATTTGTGCGGTACGGCGATGGTGGTGGCCTGAATCAGGCCCAGCGAGAACGGCGTGAGCAGGTGCGTTGGCAGGCGGCGG
>NZ_PVMZ01000011.1 GCF_003001815.1 Actinoplanes italicus | reverse complement strand
AGAGCCTGCGCGGCCTGCTTACCACCGGCGTTCATCGCCTCGAAGTAGGGCACCCCCTGCAACTTCGGAACGAACGCCACCTTGTACGTCTTACCGCCCGCCGCACCGGACGCACCGGTGTCAGGCGACTCGTTCTTCTTCGTGCAACCGGTCAGAGCTATGGCAGCCGTCGTGGCCAGCGCGACGACAGCGGTCAACCGAGGGCGCATGACGCCTCCTGATATCGGGTTCTTGAAACGTTCTAGCTGAGGTGTGAGTCACGTTACGAGCCCGTTAGGGCAGGGTCAAGAGTCGATTCTCAGGGTGCCCTTGATTTCCTCTGAGAGGAGGCCATTTGCCCCAACGCTCAATCTGAGACGTTTCAAAACCGCTCGACCGGTCCATAGGGTGAACGCATGACCGCTCCCTCCACCGATCCGGCCGATTCCGGCGCGCTGCCCGCTTCCGCAGATCTCGTCGGCGTTGCGGCGGCTCCTTCCGCCGACCTTGCGGGCGTGGCGGCGCTGTCTCCTTCCGCCAGGCCGGTGGGTGCGGCGGCTGTCTCTCCTGCAGGGTTGGTGAGCGGTGCTGTGGCTGCTTCTCCTGCCGGTCCGGTGGGTGTTGCGGCGCTAGACACCTTTTACGGTCAGGGTCTGGTGGGGGCTGGTGGGACAGTCCTGTCCCGGGCCGCTTGATCGCCCAGCCGTGCCCGGCGAGCCCTTCCTCGGGCTGTTGATCGTCCAGCCGTGGGCGGTGAACCCTTCCCCGGACCGCGTGATCGTCCAGCCGTGGGCGGTGAACCCTTCCCCGGGCCGCGTGATCGTCCAGCCGTGGGCGGTGAACCCTTCCCCGGGTTGTTGATCGCCCAGCCGTGGCAGGTGAACCCTTCCCCGGACCGCGTGATCGTCCAGCCGTGGGCGGTGAACCCTTTACCGGGCCGGAGGCAGCGATATCCCGGAGCCCGGCTCCGAAAACGGCCGTAGTTGATCGTCCAGCACCGGACCGCGGCGGTAACCGACCCCCGCGACCCCGGCAGCGATCCGAGGCATCCTCGGACCGCACGACGGCAACGACAGGCCATCAGCCGAACGAGCGCCACCACGGCTCAGACGGATGCGGCTGACGGGCCGGGACCCCGACGGCGAAAGCTCTTTAGACACCTGATGGGAGGTCTTTCACGGTCAGGGTGCGAGCCCGCCGGCCATAGGTCCGCCGTGGATTCCAGCTGCCAAAGAATGGCAGCGGGGCCCCTGGCTGAGTTGAAGACCGCCGCCTGGTGAGGGATCTGAGAGCGGTGTTGTGGAGGCCCGGTGTGGTGGGGCCGGTGCTGTGCGGAGGCCGGGGCTGCGGCGGTGAGGTCACACGTTGCTGTTGCGTGCGTCTTTGACGTCGCGGGGGTGACGGTGGGCGTCCACAGCTTCGTTGTGTGGGACCGGGCCGTCGTTGCGGGCGATGTCGGAGCACACGCGAGGCGCTTGTGTGTGTTTCGCGGTGTGCCGGGCGGGTGGGCGGGCGGCGGTACGCGGGACTGTCCGTCGTGATCGTCGGGCGGCCCGGGGGTTGTGCGAGATCCGCGGGCGGCGGGTGGGTAGCGAAGCGGGGCGATCTGCGGGCGGAGGGCAGGCGTTTGAGGACCGACGACGTGACGCAGCTCGTGTCCCTGGTCCAGAGCGTCATGCGCTCCGCCGAGAGCCACACCGAGGTGAGCCCGAGGCTGCCGTACGTCAGCCTGTCCGGAAAACACCCCCGGTGACATGTCACCAAGGGAAACACCCCCGGTGACATGTCGTCCGGCAGCCGGGAAGCAGAAGGCCCTGCCGCGCGTGCGGCAGGGCCTTGCGATCGACGGCCGGTGGACGGCTGTCAGCGAAGCCTCCTGATCAGCACCACCGCTGCCGCGGCGGCGGCCAGCACGACTCCGGCCAGGGCGTACCGCTGCCGCTGATCCACCCGATCCGGGAACGCGCTGATCGTCTCGGCGGCACGCCCTCGCAGGGTGCCTATCGCCTCCGTCGCCCGGCCCGGCAGTGTGCCGATCGCGGTGGTCGCACGCTCCGCGGCCTCGGCGGCTGACTCGGCCAGGTGGGCCCGGGTCTCGGCGGTCGACTGCTTGCGGGCGTGTTCGGTCCCGCCCGCATGGGTGTCGCCCGGACGTGCGGCCTGCATCGCACCGGTGGCCGCCTCCTTGAGCCGGGCCGGGTCCGCCTTGGCAGCCAGGTTACGGGCACCTTCCGCGATCCGGTGGCCCTTCTCCGCGGCGGCGTCGGCGAGCTGGTGGGCCTTGGACGCGGCGGTGCCGGACGGCTGGTCCGTCCGCGTCGCGGTGGCCTCCCTGACCTGCTGTGCCTTGTCGGCGACCGCCTCCCTGACCTGGTTGCTCTTGGCTGTCGCGGCGTCCTTGACCTGCTGGGTCCTCTCCACCGCGGCATCCTTGACCTGCTGGGTCTTCTCGGCCGCGGCGTCCTTGAGTTGCTGACCCTTCTCCGTGGCCGCGTCCTTGACCCGGGCGGGCACGTCCAGCTTCGCGACCAGGGCGGCGGCGGTCTCGCCCATTTCGGCGCGGGTCTGCTCGATCTCGGTCCGCAGCGCCTCGACCCGCTCGGAGGCGTCGTCCGGCTTGCCCTCACGTGCCCGTTCGGCGGCGGCATGGGTGGTGTCCGGGCCCGGTTCCGTGCCGGTCTGCCGCGCCGGCGCGGCGACCTGCTGTCTCGGGCCGCCGGGCTCTGCCGCCGCAGCCTTCGTGCCGGCTTCGTCCCGGACGCCGCTCGCGCCCGCGATCCCGCTTCGGCCGGTGGTGTTCGCGGAGCCGGTGGTCCCGGTTCGGCTCGCGGAGGTTGTGGCCCCGGTGCGGTTCGTCGTCTCGGTGGCGCCCGAGGTCGTCGCTGCTCGCTGCGTTGCGGGCGTTCCGCTGTCCCGGCTGATGTCCGGGGCGGGGGTATCCGGAGTGCCCGACCCTCCGTACAGGTTCTCGTCAGCGCCGGGTGTGGCCGCGCCGCCGGATGGGGCGCCGGTGCCCGAGGTGCTGGGACCGCCCGCTGCGGGGGCCGTGCCCGGTTTACCCGCGCGGCCCGGTGCCGGTGCGGTGCCGGCCTTGGCCGCGGTGCCGGTTGCCGCAGCCGGGTCGCTGGACGGTGGGTGCTGGGTGCCGGGCTTGGGCACCGCTGCCCGGCCGGTCGCGCGGCCCGGTGTCGTACCGGACCCCGTACCGGACCCCGTACCGGACCCCGTACCGGATCGCGGGGCCGCCGGTCCGCCGCTCGGTGCGGGTGTTCCACCGCCACCCGGTGTGGGTGTTCCGCCTCCGGGCTTGGCTCCGGCCGACGGCGTGGCCGACGGTGGCGTGCCCGACGGCGTGCCCGACGGCGTGGCCGGCGGTGGCGTGGCCGACGGCGTGGCCGATGGTGGCGTGGCCGACGGCGTGGCCGATGGTGGCGTGGCCGACGGCGTGGCCGATGGTGGCGTGGCCGATGGTGGCGGTGTCGGCTTCGGTGTGCCGGCGTGGTGCGGCGTCTCCGCTGTGCCGGCCGGCGTCTTCGCCGGGGACGATGCGGGCTTCGCCGCCCCGGGACTGCCTGCGGCCGCGACGGTGGCCGGAGTCACCTTCGGGGCCGCGGGGCTTCTGGCCGCCGATCCGGTCCCGCCGGCGGGCGTCGTGGTGCCGCCTGTGGACGTACGCCCGATGGTCTCGGATTTCTCTGATGAGGCGGGCCCGGCGGTTCCGGACGAGGCCGGTGACGACGAACTGGTCGTCACCGTGCTCCGGGAACCCGGACCCGGGGTGACCGTGCTGTGAGCGCCTTTCACGGCCTGACCTTCTCCCTGTCGCGTGCCGACGCCCGGCCCTGTGGACGACGGGCCGTCGGACGGTGACTTTCCGCTCGGCGGGCCCTCGGCCGGGGCCCGGCTCGACGCGGGTGGCCCTGGCTTGGGCCGGTTGCGGTTGGGGGCGGGGCGGCGTGACTCGGCCCGGCTGCGGTTGGGCGCGCTCATGGCTGTGTCCTGCGCCGGGCCGCGGTCATGATCTCGTTCACGTCGCGGCGTCCGCTGGCGATCGCTGCCTCCGGAGTGGGCGGGACCGCCTGCTGTACCTCGCGCTTTCCGGCGAGGGCGGCGATTCCGGCGCCGCAGAACAGCGCCACCGTCACGATGAGCGCGGCAGCCCACACCGGCATGACCAGCGACAGGGCCGCGCCCACGGTGACCAGCAGCGCGCCGACGCCGTACAGGGCGATCACACCGGCCCCGCCGAGCAGGCCCGCCCCCTTGCCGGCCTTCTTGCCCTTCTCGGTCATCTCTATCCGAGCGAGCGCCAGCTCGTCGCGAACCAGCGTGGTCACCTGCTCGCTGAGCCGGCTCACCAGCTCCGCGGTCGATTGATCCGTTCGTGCGTCTGTGTGGGTCATCGTCCCTCCGTCCTGCACGGTTATCGCTGCAGACGTACCCACACCAATCCTGACTAATCGCCCGCGGTCGGGACCCCGATTCCCGCAAGTGCGGAAGAAGCTTCAGGGAATGCCCGTTATGCGGCTTGGCGCAAGTGGGGGCCCGCTTCACATGAGCATCGGGCGGGTATAACGGTGCCCATGCCTGATGCGCCCGTGCTGCTCGCCGGACGGTACCGGCTGGGCGAGAGCCTGGGCCGCGGAGGGATGGGGGAGGTTCGCCTGGCCCGCGACGAGACGCTGCAGCGAGACGTCGCGATCAAGGAGATCGACCAGCCGGTGGGCACTGACGGAGCGGCGGCGGCGCGGCGCACGCTCAGGGAGGCGCGGGCTGCCGCGAGGATCGGCCATCCCAACGTCGTTCAGGTGTACGACGTACTGCAGCTCGACGACCGCACCTGGATCGTCATGGAGTACGTGCCGAGCCGGTCGCTCCGGGAGGAGATCGCCGAGCAGGGGCCGCTGGATCCGTACCGGGTCGCCCGCATCGGACTCGACCTGCTCGGAGCCCTGCGGACCGCCCACCGTCTCGGCGTCGAGCACCGCGATGTGAAACCGGCGAACGTGCTGCTCGCCGACGACGGCCGGGTGCTGCTCACCGACTTCGGCATCGCGGCCGTCGACGACGACGGGGTGATCAGCCGCTCCGACGTCCTGGTCGGCTCGCCGCAGTTCATGGCTCCGGAACGCGCGCAGGGCAAGGCGAGCGGGCCGGCGGCGGATTTCTGGTCGCTCGGTGCCACGCTGTACGCGGCGATCGAGGGACACGCCCCCTACCAGCGCGGATCGACGATGGCGACGCTCGCCGCACTCGCCACCGAGGAGCCGGATCCGCCGGTTCACGCCGGACCACTGCGCCCGCTGCTCGACGGGCTGCTGGTCAAGGACCCGGCCGCCCGGATGCACGCCGAGGACGCCGAGAGCCTCGCCCGCCAGATCCTCACCGAGCTGAGCGGCGAAACCGAGCCGCCGGCGACGCGCAGGGCGGGCGGGCTGGCGGGCCTGGCCGCGAGCATTCCGGCGGCTTTCCGGATCCCCCGGCCCCGGACCACGGCCGAGTCGGTCGAGTCCTCCGGCGGAGCGGCGGCGGAAGACGGTGGCGGGACCTCCGCGACCTCCGCGACCTCCGCGACCTCCGGGGCCGCCGCGGCCGATCTGGCCGGCAGTGAATCCGGAGCGGGCGTGTCCGACGGGGCCTCCGGCGAGACGCCGCCGGGGCCGGACGCCGTGGAGGGCGACGCCGGCGATCCGGCGGCAGGGGCACACGGCGCTGCCGAGCCGCGCGGCGATGAGCGGGCCGGACCGGAGACCGCCGGGTCGCCGGGCGACTCGGCGGACGTCCCGCCCGACGACGGGGTGGGGGAGCCGCCGACCGCGCCGGCCGCTGCCGCCGTGGGTTTCGTCCCGCGGCAGCGGCGTTCCGGCGTACCGGATGATGAATCGACCGCGGTGACCGCATCTGATCGGCCCAGCCGCCGGGGTGTGCTGATCGGAGCCGCCGCGCTGGCCGTCGTGGTCGCGGCCGGGGCGGGTTGGGCGATGTCGTCCGGGCCGGACGAGCCGGTGGCCAAGCCGCAGCCCTCGGTGACCGCCGCGTCGGCCGGGCCGGCGGCGACGTCCGCGGCTCCGTCGGTGGACGCGGCTCAGCAACCGCCCGCGAGCCCGTCGAGTGCGCCCGCGGCCAGTCCGACCGCCGATGCGGGCACGGACAGCGGCGCACGCCCGCCGCTCCCGGCCGGCTGGCGGGACTACCGGGATCCGACCGGCTTCTCGGTGTACGTGCCGGAGGGCTGGAGCCGGTCGCAGAGCGGATCGATCGTCTACTTCCGCAAGGGCGGGAAGATCCTCGGCATCGATCAGACCGACGAGCCGAGATCGAATCCGGTCAAGGACTGGCAGACCCAGGCACGGAACCGGGTGCGGGGTGGCGACTTCGTGAACTACCAGGAGGTGGGCATCAAAGCTGTCGACTACTTCCGCAAGGCTGCCGACTGGGAGTTCCTGCACACCCGCGACGGCGTACGCAAGCACGTCAACAACCGTGGCACGGTGATTTCCGACGACAAGGCGTACGGCTTCTACTGGGAGACGCCGGAGTCCGAGTGGGCCGCCTCCCAGGCCGACCTGAAACTGATCTTCGAGAGTTTCCAGCCGGCGAAGTGAGCCGGGGGCGGACCGCGCGAGTGCGAGGAATTCATTCTCGGTCCGAGGTGAGTCCTCGTCATGGATTCAGTAGTCGAGGAGCAGTTCGGTACTGATCTTCAGCGGGAATGGCTCGCCGGACACGAGGGTCTCGCCCTGCTTCGCGGCCGCGTGCTCGACACAGGCACCGTCTCGGAGGCGGAACAGGCGCAGGACTACCGATTCGCAGCCGGTGAAGCCTGGTTCGACGAGCAGCAGGTGCCAGGGAATTCTCGCCTCGGCGTAGGCGAGCATCTGAGGGGGCCACCAGGAGGCTCCCGTCGAGCAACTCGGTGAGGTGGTGTGTCTCGCCGAGCGCGAGATAGCCGGCCTCGGCCCAGGGTCAGTCGTGGTCGTCCAGTGTCCCCATGCTCACTGGCAGAGTGTCGCAGGTGTTCATGCCGCCATGGTCGCATGACACGATGTCCCTGAGCAGGATGTGATGCGTCAACAGGGGTGCGTCAACGGGGCTGCGTCATCGGGGGATGGTCTGGCCGGCCGCCCGGGAGGCCTCCACCAGGCGTTCCGCCACCTCGGCGTGGTCGGTGGCGATCAGGCCCACGGTCACCCGCAGGTGTGGTGCGGCGCCCGTCCCGACGACGAAGGCGGTGCCGGCGGCCGCCCCGATGCCGGCGCTGGCGAGGCTGAGCAGGGCCGCCTGCTCGTCGGCCACCGGCAGCCAGAGGTTCAGGCCCTCGCCGGGTGGCAGGTCGATCCCGGCCGCCGACAGACCGGAGGTGATCAGCCGTCGGCGGCGGGCGTACTCGTCGCGGGCGGCGGACACGGCCGCGACCGACGACGGCTCGGTCAGCAGCGTGAGCAGCAGGTGCTGCAGCAGGCGGCTGGTCCAGCCCTGGCCGAGCAGCCGTCGCTCCAGGATCGGGTCGAGCACCGTGGCCGGCCCGCTCACGGCGGCGAGCCGGAGGTCGGGGCCGTGCGATTTGGAGAAACTGCGCACGTGGACGGTCTGCCGGGGCAGTTGCGTGCCGAGGGACAGCAGCGGCCCGGAGGACAGGTCGCCGGCCGAGTCGTCCTCCACCACGTACACCGAAGGATGTTGGGAGAGGACCGCGGCCAGGGACGCGGCCCGCGACGGTGACCACGACGCCCCCGTGGGGTTGAGCGCCCTGGGCTGGAGGAAGACCGCGGCGGGCCGCCGTGTCAGGGCCGTTGCGAGCCGGTCGGGAAGCATGCCCTGAGCGTCGGTGGCGACGCCGACGACACGGACGCCGAGGGTCTCGAGCAGGTCGATCAGCGGCGGGAAGCACGGGTTCTCGACGAGCGCGAGGTCGCCGAGCCGCAGCAGCGCCGTCGCCACATGGTCGACGGCGTCCATCGCCCCGTCGAAGATCGCCAGACGCTCCGGAGGGTACGGCCACCGTTCGCGCAGCAGCGCGCCGAGTTCCGGCAGCACGGGCTCGTCCAGATAGCTGCTCGGAGCGGGCGAGAGCCCGTGCAGGGCCGGCAGCGGCGGCAGCAGTGCCGGATCGGGCACACCGGTCGAGAGATCCAGCCCGAAACCCGAAGTTCGCCGCAGCGCCGCCCGATAACGACCGGGACCGCCGGCGCCCGGGGTGGCCACGACGGTGCCCCGGCGGCCGTCGGTGCGGATGGTCCCCGCACGCCGCAGGAGCTGCCACGCCGAGTTGACGGTGCTGGGGGAGAGGTGCAGTTCGCCCGCGACCGAGCGCACCGGCGGGAGTTTGGCGCCGCCGGCCAGGACGCCGTCGCCGACCGCGCGGCTGACCGCCTCGGCGAGCCCGCGGGCGCTGGCGTCGGACAGTCGTTCCATGACGGCCTGGTAAAACATTATGTGACAGTACAATCGGATCATTGTTCGGTCTAGAGGCGTCACATAATCTCGGTGCATGAATCACATCGCGCACTGGATCGACGGCGCCGAGACCGCGGGCGCCTCCGGCCGGACGGCACCGGTCTTCAACCCGGCCACCGGCGAGCAGATCGCCGAGGTCGACCTCGCGAGCACGGCCGAGGTCGGCGAAGCGGTGAAGAAGGCGAAGGAGGCCGGCCGCGCCTGGCGGGAGGCCTCGCTCTCCAAGCGGTCCGCGGTCCTGTTCAAGTTCCGGGAGCTGCTCGCCTCGCGCACCGGCGAGCTGGCCGCGATCGTCACCCGCGAGCACGGCAAGGTGCTGGCCGACGCCGCCGGCGAGGTCGCCCGCGGCCTGGAGAACGTCGAATTCGCCACCGGCATCCCGCACCTGATGAAGGGCAGCTTCTCCGAGCAGGCCGCGACCGGGGTGGACGTCTACTCGATCCGTCAGCCGCTCGGCGTGGTCGCCGGCATCACGCCGTTCAACTTCCCGGCCATGGTGCCGCTGTGGATGTGCGCCACCGCCATCGCCTCCGGCAACGCGTTCGTGCTCAAGCCGAGCGAGAAGGACCCGTCGGCCGCGCTCTGGCTGGCGAGGCTGTGGAAGGAGGCCGGGCTGCCGGACGGCGTGTTCACCGTGCTCAACGGTGACAAGGAGGCGGTCGACGCCCTCCTGACGCACCCGGACATCGCGGCGGTGAGCTTCGTCGGCTCGACTCCGATCGCCAAGTACATCTACGAGACCGGCACCGCGCACGGCAAGCGCGTGCAGGCCCTCGGCGGCGCCAAGAACCACATGATCGTGCTGCCGGACGCCGAGCTCGACGCGGCCGCCGACGCGGCGATCAGCGCGGGTTACGGCGCGGCCGGTGAGCGCTGCATGGCCATCTCCGTGGTGGTCGCGGTCGGCGACATCGCGGATCCGCTGGTCGAGGCGATCGCGGCGAGGCTTCCCAAGATCAGGATCGGCGATGGTACGGACCCCGCGTCGGAGATGGGTCCGCTGATCAGTGCCCAGCACCGGGACAAGGTCGCGGGCTACATCGAGGCGGGCGCGGCCGAGGGCGCGACCGTGGTGGCCGACGGTCGCTCCGGCGACCTGCCCGAGGACGGCTTCTTCCTGGGTGCGACGCTGCTCGACGACGTCACACCGCAGATGACCGTCTACACCGACGAGATCTTCGGCCCGGTGCTCAGCGTGGTCCGCGTGGACTCGTACGCCGAGGCCGTCCAGCTGGTCAACGACAACGAGTACGGCAACGGCACCGCGATCTTCACCCGGGACGGCGGCGCCGCCCGGCAGTTCCAGTTCGACGTGAACGCCGGCATGGTCGGCGTGAACGTGCCGATCCCCGTCCCGGTCGCCTACTACTCGTTCGGCGGCTGGAAGGCGTCGCTGTTCGGTGACACCCACATGTACGGCCCGGACGGCATCCACTTCTTCACCCGCAGCAAGGTCGTCACGTCCCGCTGGCCCGACCCGGGAACCTCGGCGATCGACCTCGGCTTCCCACAGACTCGATAAGGATGCTTTTGTGAGCAATGAATCGCAGGTGCGCGCGGACGACCGTGCCCACGTGTTCCATTCCTGGTCGGCGCAGGGCCTGATCGACCCGCTGCCCATCGAGAAGGCGCTCGGCAGCCATTTCTGGGACTACACCGGAAAGAAGTACCTCGACTTCTCGTCGCAGCTGGTCAACATGAACATCGGCCACCAGCACCCGCGCCTGGTCGAGGCGATCCAGGAGCAGGCCGCCAAGCTCTGCACCATCCAGCCCGCCTTCGCCAACGACAAGCGCGGCGAGGCGGCCCGGATGATCGCCGAGATCGCCCCGCCCGAGCTGAACAAGGTGTTCTTCACCAACGGCGGCGCCGAGGCGAACGAGAACGCGATCCGGATGGCCCGGCTGCACACCGGCCGGCACAAGGTCCTCTCCGCGTACCGCAGCTATCACGGCTCGACCGCCACCGCGATCACCGCGACCGGCGACCCGCGCCGCTGGCCGAACGAGCCGGTGGCGATCGGCGTGGTGCACTTCTGGGGGCCGTACCCGTATCGCTCGCCGTTCCACTCCGGCAGCGAGGAGCAGGAGACTCAGCGGGCCCTGCAGCACCTGCGCGACACGATCGTCTTCGAGGGACCCGGCACGGTCGCCGCGATCCTGATCGAGACCGTCGTCGGCACCAACGGCATCCTGGTGCCGCCGCCCGGCTACCTGGCCGGCGTGCGCGAGATCTGTGACGAGTTCGGCATCGTGTTCATCGCCGACGAGGTGATGGCGGGCTTCGGCCGGTGCGGAGAGTGGTTCGCGATCGACCGGTGGGGCGTCGCGCCCGACCTGATCACGTTCGCCAAGGGCGTCAACTCCGGATACCTGCCGCTGGGTGGCGTGGTCATCTCCGACGCGATCGCCGAGACCTTCCGGGAGCGCCCGTTCCCGGGTGGGCTCACCTACTCCGGGCACCCGCTGGCCTGCGCGTCCGCAGTCGCGAGCATGCAGATCTTCAAGGAGGAGGGAATCGTCGAGCACGCTCGTGCGCTGGGCGACGACGTCATCGGGCCTCTTCTGAAAGAAATGTCGGACAGACACCCGAGCGTCGGTGAGGTTCGCGGCCTCGGCGTGTTCTGGGCGATCGAGCTGGTCACGGATCGGGACTCCAAGGCGCCTTTGGTACCGTTCAACGCCGCCGGGGCGGCCGCCGCGCCGATGAACGCGGTCGCCGCAGCCTGCAAGGAACGGGGCCTGTGGCCGTTCGTTCACTTCAACCGGCTGCACGTGGTGCCGCCGTGCACGATCACGCCTGAGGACCTGCGTGCCGGCCTCGCGATCATCGACGAGGCGCTGACCGTTGCCGACGGTTATTGCACCGCCTGAAAACCCGGATTACGTAGCTGGAACGGGGTCGGATCTTCTGATTCCGTTTCAGCTTTGGAAATTACTTCGGATTCCCTTGCTAGCTCACTCGCCTGTATGACAAGGTCCCTCCAGTCCGGGTGAGATCGCCCTTGACCGGAAGGCCAAACTCCTGTGAGCACCCCTGTTCCCGTGCTGCGCAACTTCGTCGCCGGGTCCTACATCGACACCGAGGACGGCCTCACGTCCCCGGTGATCGACCCCAGCACCGGGGAGGCGTACGCGCAGGCGCCGGTCTCCTCGGCGCGGGACGTCGAGAGGGCGGTGGCGGCGGCCGCCGAGGGCTTCGAGATCTGGCGCGACAGCACGCCGGCCGAGCGGCAGCGGGCGCTGCTGCGGATCGCCGACGCGGTCGAGGCGCGGTCCGAGGAGATCATCGCGGCCGAGGTGCGCAACACCGGGAAGCCGGTCGAGCCGACCCGCGCCGAGGAGATGGGCCCGCTCCTGGACGAACTGCGTTTCTTCGCCGGGGCGGCGCGCATTCTGGAGGGCAAGTCGGCGGGGGAGTACCTGCGCGACCACACCTCTTTCGTACGCCGAGAGCCGATCGGCGTCTGCGCGCAGATCACCCCGTGGAACTATCCGATGGTGATGGGTGTCTGGAAGTTCGCCCCCGCGATCGCGGCCGGTAACTCGGTCGTGCTGAAGCCGTCGGACACCACACCGGTCAGCACCCTGCTGCTCGCCGAGATCGCGAACGAGGTCCTGCCGCCCGGCGTGCTCAACGTGGTCTGCGGCGACCGGGACACCGGCCGTGCCCTGGTCACCCACCCGACCCCGCAGTTCGTCTCGATCACCGGCTCGACCCGGGCAGGCATGGAGGTCGCCGCGGCCGCCGCGCCCGACCTCAAGCGGGTCCACCTGGAACTCGGTGGCAAGGCCCCGGTCGTGGTCTTCGACGACGTCGACATCGCCGCCACCGCGGCCGCGGTGGCCGGCGCCGGTTACTTCAACGCCGGTCAGGACTGCACCGCCGCCACCCGCGTGCTGGTCCACGAGCGGATCGCCGCCGACTTCACCGCGGCGCTGGCCGAGGCGGCCAGGGCCACGAAGGTCGGCGCGCCCAGCGACCCGGACGCCTTCTTCGGCCCGGTCAACAACGTCGACCAGCTCGACCGGGTCACCGGTTTCCTGAACCGGACGCCGGACCACGCCGAGGTGGTGGCGGGCGGTCACCGCGTCGGCGACCGCGGCTACTTCTTCGCGCCGACCGTGGTGGCCGGTCTGCGCCAGCGGGACGAGATGATCCAGGACGAGATCTTCGGCCCGGTCGTCACCGTGCAGACCTTCACCGACGAGGATCAGGCCGTACGATTCGCCAACGATGTCCGGTTCGGGCTGAGCGCCAGCATCTGGACGCAGAACCACGGCCGGGCCATGCGGGTGTCCCGGCGTCTGGACTTCGGTGCCGTCTGGATCAACACGCACCTACCCTTCGTCTCCGAGATGCCGCACGGCGGATACGGTCACTCCGGTTACGGCAAGGATCTCTCGATGTACGGGTTCGAGGAATACACCCGTATCAAGCACGTGATGAGCTTCAATGACACCCCCGCTCAGAGGTGATAGATGACCACTCCTCCCTCCACGCCGGCCGCACATCCGGCGATCGAGTTCGCCGGCGTGCGCAAGGACTACATCTCGCACGGTGAGGCGGTGCCGGCCGTCAAGAGCCTGGACCTGGCGATCGGACAGGGGGAGTTCTTCTCACTGCTCGGGCCGTCCGGCTGCGGCAAGACGACCACGATGCGGATGATCGCCGGCTTCGAGGAGCCGACCGCGGGCAAGGTGTTCCTCGACGGCAAGGACGTGACCGGGGTCGCGCCGAACAAGCGCGACGTGAACATGGTCTTCCAGTCGTACGCCCTCTTCCCGCATCTGACCGTGCAGCAGAACGTGGCCTTCGGCCTGGAACGCCGCAAGATCGCCAAGGACGAGATCAAGCGGCGGGTCGGCGAGATGCTCGAGATCGTCTCGCTGACCGGCATGGAGCGGCGCCAGCCCAAGGAGATGTCCGGCGGCCAGCAGCAACGGGTCGCGCTGGCCCGGGCGCTGGTCAACCACCCGCGGGCGCTGCTGCTCGACGAGCCGCTCGGCGCGCTGGACCTCAAGCTGCGCCAGCAGATGCAGATCGAGCTCAAGCGGATCCAGCGCGAGGTCGGCATCACCTTCGTCTACGTGACCCACGATCAGGGTGAGGCGCTCACGATGAGCGACCGCATCGCGGTCATGAACGGCGGCCTGATCGAGCAGCTCGGCTCGCCGCGGGACATCTACGAGCGGCCGGCGACCCGCTTCGTGGCCGGTTTCATCGGCACCTCCAACATCATCGACGGAAACGTCAGCTGGTCCGACCAGGGGTACGCGGTGCTCGACAAGGGTCCCGGCGAGCGTGTCGTGGTGCCGGTTCCGGGCGGTGTCGCGGTGGGCCGGAACATCGAGGTCTCCATCCGCCCCGAGAAGATCGACCTGCACCGGACCATTCCCGCCGAGGTCACCGGCAGTCTCCTCTCCGGCGTGGTGTCCGAGGTCGTATACCACGGGACATCGACGAACTACACAGTGGTGACCTCCGCTGGAACCGACTTCGTGGTGTTCGATCAGAATGCTCACGATGCAGAGGACGTCGCGTCTCGCGGTGAGCGCGTCTTCCTCACATGGGCCCCGCAGCACTCGTACCCGATCGGAGTCTGATGTTCCCCACCGATAAGCCGAGCCCCTCCCTCCTGCGAGGCATGACGCAGTCGCGGCTCGGTCGCCGTGACGCGCTGCGCCTCGGCGGATTGTCGGCGATGGGCGCCTTCCTCGCCGCGTGTGGCGTGGAGGGCAAGGGCAAGCCGCAGGCCAGCGTTGCCCCCGACGCCGTCGCGAAGTTCTGGGCCGGTAAGACCCAGAAGGGTCAGCTCAACTTCGCCAACTGGCCTCTCTACATGGACCCGAAGCTTCCCGAGCTGAAGAAGTTCACGGCGAAGACCGGCATCAAGGTGAAGTACGACGAGGTCATCCAGGAGATGGGCCCGTGGTTCGCCAAGGTGCAGCCGCAGCTGTCCGCCGGGCAGTCGATCGGTTACGACCTCATGGTCATCACCAACTCGGTCCAGTTCGGCCAGTTCCGTGACTCGGGCTTCCTGGCTCCGCTGGACCACTCGAAGCTGCCCAACTACGCCGCCAACGCGGCCAAGTCGTACGCCGCCTCGGCGTACGACCCGGGCAATGTCTTCAGCATCCCGTACGCGTCCGGCATCACCGGCATCGCCTACGACCCGTCCAAGATCAAGGACCCGGTCACCAGCCTCGCCGACCTGTGGAACCCGAAGTACAAGGGCAAGGTCGGCATGTTCCGCGACCTGCAGGAGCTCGGCAACTTCGGTCTGCTCGCGGCCGGCCTCGACCCGGCCAAGTCGGACGAGAACGCCTGGAAGACGGCGGCGGCCAAGCTCAAGGAGCAGAAGGACGCCGGCATCGTCCGCAACTACTACGACCAGGGCTACGTCGACGCGCTCGGCAAGGGCGAGGTCTGGATCACCCAGGCCTGGTCGGGTGACATTTTCCAGAAGAACGTCTCCGACGGCACGAACTTCAAGTTCGTGATCCCGCAGGAGGGCGGCACCATCTGGACCGACAACATGGCGATCCCGATCACCGCCGAGAACCCGCTCGACGCCATCACGCTGATGGACTTCCTGTACGACCTGGAGAACGCCACCACCCTGGCCGAGTACATCAACTACGTCTGCCCGGTCCCCGGCGCCCAGGCGCAGATGAAGAAGCACGCGGCCGCGGCCTCCGGCGAGGACAAGGACTTCCTGCTCTCGGTCGCCGACAGTCCGCTCGTCTTCCCCGGCGACGCCGAGTACAAGCGGCTGCACTACTACGTCAACTTCAACACCGCCGAGGAGAAGAACGACTTCGAGCGGGTGTTCCAGCCGATCGTGCTGGGGTAACCCATGGACCGGGTGAAACGTACACTCGCGCCCTATCTTCTCGTCCTGCCCGGCGGGTTGTGGCTCGTGGTCTTCTTCGCGGTGCCGATGGCGACCATGGTGTCGCTGTCGCTGCAAGAGGGTGACGTGGTCAACGGGTTCGTCTTCACGGGCCACTGGCAGAACTACGTGGAGTCGCTCGCGGATTACCAGACCCAGTTGATCCGTTCGCTGGTGTACGGCGCCGTCACATCGTTCGTGCTGATCGTGCTGGCGTTCCCGGTCGCTTACTGGATCGCCTTCTACGGGGGCAGGCGGAAGGCGACCTACCTGTTCCTGATCCTGCTGCCGTTCTTCGTGTCGTTCGTCCTGCGCACCATCTCGTGGCGGATGCTCCTCACGGACGACGGCGTGCTGCTGCACCCGCTGAAGGAGGCCGGGATCCTCCCGGGCGACTTCCAGGTGCTCGGCAGCGCCACCGCGGTGATCGCCGGGCTGGTGTACAGCTTCCTGCCGTTCATGGTGCTGCCGATCTACGTGGCACTGGAACGCATCGATCCCCGCGTCGTCGAGGCGGCGCGGGACCTGTACGCCTCCCCGGTCTCCTCGTTCACCAAGGTCATCTTCCCGCTGGCGCTGCCCGGTGTCTTCGCCGGCGTGCTGATGACCTTCGTGCCGGCCAGCTCCGACTACGTCAACTCGGAGCTGCTCGGCAGCTCGGAGACGACGATGATCGGGCAGGTCATCCAGTCGAAGTTTTTGTCCAACTCCGACTACCCGTCGGCGTCGGCGCTGTCGTTCACGCTGATGGCGGTGCTGCTGGTGGGCATCTTCGTGTACGCCCGGGCGCTGGGCACCGAGGACGTCATGAAGGTGGCCGCGCGATGACCGGTCGGTTCCGCATCGGCGGCGCGCGCCTGATGCACATCTACACCTGGGTGCTGATCGCCTGGCTGGTCCTGCCGATCTCGGTGATGATCCTGTTCGGGTTCAACGATCCGAGCGGCCGGTACAACCAGACCTGGCAGGGCTTCACGCTCAAGTGGTACCGGGACGTCTTCGCCCTCGAGGCGCTCACCGACGCCCTGGTGATGTCGCTGATCATCGCGGTCCTGACCGCGCTGATCGCCGGAGCTCTGGGCACCGGTATCGGCTACGCCCTGGGGCGCTGGCAGTTCCGCGGCGCTGCCGGGCTCAACCTGCTGATGTTCGCGGCCATCTCCTCGCCCGAGCTGGTGATGGGTTCGTCGCTGCTGAGCATGTTCGTCTCGCTCGGGATCAGCCCCGGCCCGGTGACCATCACGATCGCGCACGTGATGTTCTCGGTGTCGTTCGTCGCGATCGTGGTCCGGGCCCGGGTGGTGACCCTGGACCGTTCCCTCGAGGAGGCCGCGGCCGACCTCGGGGCGAGCGGCTGGACCACGTTCTGGAAGGTGATCTTCCCGATCCTCCTGCCGGCGATCTTCTCCGGCGTGATGCTCGCGTTCGCCCTCTCGATCGACGACTTCGTGATCACCAACTTCACCGGCGGTACGACGGAGACGTTCCCGATGTGGATCTGGGGCGCCACCCGGGTCGGCCTGCCGCCGCAGGTCAACGTCATGGGAACGATGATCTTCGTGGCCGGCGTGCTGATCGCGGTGATCTCCAACGTCCGTTCCCGGCCGAAGAAGAGGGTAGCGGCGTAACAAATCGCGTCATACGGCCCGGCGGTTGATTCGCCGGGCCGTTTCGCATTCTACGGATCTCGGTAAAACCTGCGGAAAGAGCAGCGAATACTCTTGTGCACGACGGATTCCGTGGGCAGTATCGGATCAACCTCTGGAACTAGTGGGAGAGATACCCGTGACAGACCGAACGCCCGCTGACGTGGAAGCCCTCTCCAACACCGCCCGTGACCACCTCTGGATGCACTTCACCCGGCTCTCGGCCTACCAGGACAGCCCGGTTCCGGTGATCACCCGTGGAGACGGCTGCTATGTGTGGGACTCCGCCGGGCGCCGTTACCTCGACGGCCTCTCCGCCCTCTTCGTCGTGCAGACCGGCCACGGCCGGCAGGAGCTCGCCGACGCCGCCGCCAAGCAGGCCGCCGAGCTGGCGTACTTCCCGATCTGGTCCTATGCCCACCCCAAGGCCATCGAGCTCGCCGGCCGTCTCGCCGAGCTGGCCCCCGGCGACCTGAACCGGGTCTTCTTCACCACCGGCGGGTCCGAGGCCGTCGAGTCGGCGTGGAAACTGGCCCGCTCCTACTTCAAGCGCACCGGCAAGCCGCTCAAGACCAAGGTCATCTCGCGGGCCGTCGCGTACCACGGCAGCTCGATGGGCGCCCTGTCGATCACCGGCATCCCGCCGTTCAAGCAGGACTTCGAGCCGCTGGTCCCCTCGACGATGCGCGTGCCGAACACCAACTACTACCGTCGTCCCGACGAGAACATGACGCCCGAGCAGTTCGGGATCTGGGCCGCCGACCGCATCGCCGAGATGATCGAGTTCGAGGGCCCGGACACCGTCGCGGCGGTCTACCTCGAGCCCGTGCAGAACGCCGGTGGCTGCTTCCCTCCACCGCCCGGGTACTTCCAGCGGGTCCGGGAGATCTGTGACCGCTACGACGTGCTGCTCGTGTCCGACGAGGTGATCTGCGCGTTCGGCCGCCTCGGCGAGTACTTCGGCGCCGACAGGTACGGCTACCAGCCCGACATCATCACCGTCGCCAAGGGCCTGACCTCCGGGTACGTCCCGCTCGGCGCGATGATCGCCTCGGAGCGCCTGGCCGAGCCGTTCCTCACCGGCACCAACTGGTTCGCGCACGGCATCACCTACGGCGGCCACCCGGTGGGCGCGGCGGTGGCGCTGGCGAACCTCGACATCATGGAGCGCGAGGGGCTCAACCAGCATGTACGGGAGAACAGCCCGCTGTTCCGGTCGTACCTGGAGAAGCTGCTCGACCTGCCGATCGTCGGCGACGTCCGCGGCGACGGGTACTTCTTCGGCATCGAGATGGTCAAGGACAAGTCGACGAAGGAGACCTTCAACGCCGAGGAGTCCGAGCGGCTGCTGCGCGGGTTCCTCTCGCAGGCGCTGTTCGAGGCGGGTCTCTACTGCCGCGCCGACGACCGTGGCGACCCGGTCATTCAGCTGGCGCCGCCGCTGACCGCGACCGAGACCCAGTTCGCCGAGATCGAGCAGATCCTGCGCGCGGTCCTCACCGAGGCCCAGAACCGCCTCTGACCCGTTGGTGTCGGCTGTGCCGTACCGCTGTCCCAGCTCAACTGGGACAGCGGTACGGCACAGCCGGATCTGTTACGCGTGGGCCACGTACACCCAGGCGGTGCCGCCGGAGGCCAGCGATGCCTCGACGCGGTGGTAGTCGTCGACCTCGTAGTCGTCGGCGCGCAGCAGCTCGGCCTCGGTCACCTCGAGTGCCGACCCGGCCACCACGTCGCCGGGGTCGCCGGACGGCACCAGGATCGGGTGGAACCGCTCGCCGCTGACCGCGAGCACGCCCGGATCGGTGATCTCCACCTGTTCCAGCCGGAACCCGACGATCCGGTCCTCACGCCCTTCCAGGCGGCGGCCGAAGGTGCTCGTCTGCACGGCCGGGTCACGCAGGGTCCCGTAGGAGAACAGCAGCGGCATGATCGCACCCTAACCGGCGACCGAGCGGAACAGCGCTTCCGACCCGACGTTGTCGCCACCCTCCTCGGACAGCTGGGCGTCGGCGATCGTCTGCTGCCAGCCGGCCGGCGCTCGTCCGGCCGCGGCCCGCTCCTGGGCGGCGTCCCGGCCGTCCTTCCCGCTTCCGGTGCGCAGCCCCCACCCGTACGGGAAGAGGGGTTGATAGGTCTTGTCCCCGATGTTGACCGGGACCTGCGAGACCGATGCCGGCCAGGAGAAGGGCAACCGGCCGGTGAAGGGCCGCCGGCCGAACAGCACGTCGGCGACCCCGGCCCCCTCGCTGCCGGGCAGCCAGGACGCGACCAGCGCGTCGATCCCGCCGAGCTGGTCGGTGATCACCTGCGGACGCCCGGAGACGATCAGCACCACGCATTTCGCGGCCGCCGCGCAGACCTTGCCGACGACCGCCCGATCGCCGGGCTGCAGGGTGAGCAGTTTGGGCTCCCTCTGCTCCCCGGTGCCCTGCTGCCAGGGCTTGCTGCCGACATCACCGAAGCCTTCGGCGTACGGCGTCTCGCCCACCACGACCACGCCGATGTCGGAGGCGCCGATCGGCGCGGACGCGTCGGCGCTGAAGGTGACCGACGCGGACGGGGCGACCTCGCGGATGCCGTCGAGGACCGTGGTGCCGGGGATGATGTCGCCGTTGCGGCCCTGCCAGTCGACGGTCCAGCCACCGGCCTGGTTGCCGATGTCGTCGGCGTTGCGCCCGGCCACGTAGATCTTCGCGTCGGATCGCAGCGGCAGCAGCCGGTCGGTGTTCTTGAGCAGCACCTGCGACTGGGCGACCGCCTCCCGGGCCAGCGCGCGGTGGGCCGGGGTGCCCAGCTCGCCGAGGGTGGCGTACGGGTTCTCGAAGAGCCCGAGCCGGAACTTGACCCGCAGGATCCGCCGGACCGCGTCGTCGATCCGGCTCATCGGCACCCGCCCGGCCTCGACCTCGGCCAGCAGGAGCTCCTGGAACTGCGGCGCCGTGCTGGGCTCCATGAACATGTCGACGCCGGCGAGGACACCGGCGCGGACCTGGTCGGCGGCCGGCTCCCGGGTTCCGGCGGGCTCGGCCGTGGGGAGCTGGTGGATGGCCTCCCAATCGCTGATCACGAAGCCGTCGAAGCCCATCCGGCCCTTGAGCGTGCCGGTGATGAGCTCCTCGTCGGCGTGCATCTTGACGGGATTGCCGGCGCCGTCCTCGGTCCAGTCGACGCTGGAGAACGACGGCATGACGGTCTGGACGCCGTGTTCGCTGACGGCGGCCGCGTACGGTGCGAGGTCGATCCGGTGGAAGTCGTTCCTGTTCGTGACGGTGACGCCCTGGTCGATCGCGTAGTCACTGTCACCGGTGCCGTGCTCGGTGTCGCCGTCGCCGGCGAAGTGCTTGACGGTGGCGAGGACTCCGCCCTCCCGGAGCCCGTCGACGGCACTGCCGCCGAGCCGGGTGACCAGTCCGGGGTTCTCGCCGAAGCTCTCGTAGGCCCGGCCCCACCGCTCGTCGCGGGACACGCAGACGCACGGCGCGAAGTTCCACGGGATGCCGGTGGCCCGCATCTCCGCGGCGGTGGCCCGGTAGACCTTGCGGACCAGCTCCGAGTCGCGGGTGGCGCCGAGCCCGGCGTTGTGCGGGAAGACCGTGGCGCCGTGCGCGTTGCCGTGCCCGTGCACGGCGTCGATGCCGTAGATCAGCGGGATCTTCAGCGGGGTCTCGAGTGCGGCCCGTTGGAGGCTGTTGACCATGTCGACCCACGCCTGCGGGGTGTTCGGTGACGGCACCGAACCGCCGCCGGACAGCACTGAGCCGAGCCGCCACGCGGTGACCCGGCCCGGGTTCGCGGCGACCTGGGCGCGTTCGGCCTGGGTCATCTGCCCGACCTTGTCGTTCAGGGTCATCCGGGACAGCAGGTCGGCGACCCGGCGCTCGACGGGTTGCCGGGCGTCCAGGTATGCCGGGCTGATCGTCCTCGTCGCCGCCGCGGGCGCCGAGGCCACCGTCGCGGTGAGCGTGGCCACCACGCCCAGTGCCGCGAGCCGAACCTGTGGTCGCAATGCGTCCTCCTCGGGATTGAACCTCTTCAACGTGGCGAGGGCATGGCCACCGATATCACATCGTCCGTTTTGGCCCGAATTCAGGTTGAGAAGAAGTTCGTTGGATTTGGGAGCGCTCCCGAAACGATCCTCGATGCGGTGCACCGGTTCCGGAAGAACAACGCGCTTGTTGCGGGTACCGACATATCCGCCCCGGCCCGTACCGCCCTGGCGCATGCTGGACCAACGGACCTTCCGACGGAGCTGACATGGCCGTATTGCTGATCGCTGAGGACGACGAGGACATCGCCCTGGTACTCGCCAGGGTGTTCAAGCGAACCGGAATGACCGTGTTGCGGGCATCGGACGGTCGGGCAGCGTTCGAGGCGATCGTCGAGCACCGGCCGGACATCGTGCTGACCGATCTCGGCATGCCGGTGATGGACGGGTGGGAGTTGATCGAGGCAATCCGTGGCCATCCGGAGGATGACGTGCGACGCATCCCGGTGGCCGTCCTCAGCGGCCACCTGCGGCCCGGCGATCCTCGGGCGGGTTCGGCGCAGGTCTGCGCCATCATGCTCAAGCCCTGCCCCAACGACCGCCTGCTCGCCGCCATGGAGGAGCTTCTGGCCATCGGCCCGCACGACCACGATGGTGCGGGCAGCCGCTGTCCCGCTGACATGTCGGTTTCAGTATGAAAAATTGGGAAGTGGGTAAGGCCTCGGAAAGCCCGTGACCACGGGCCTCGGTCGGGAGAATCGGGCGGGTCATGGTGGTGCTGGACGAGGCGGTGTCCGCCCTGGACAACGGCGCCCTCCTCGGCGCCCTGCTGGAGAGCATGGACGCGGGCGTGGTCGCCTGCGACCGTGACGGCCGGTTGGTCTTCGCCAACCGGACGATGCGTGAGATAGCCGGCGTCGGGCCGGACGGCCCGCTCCCGCCGGACTTCGAGGACCTCGCCTACGAGCACCTGACCACGCCGGACATGCGGCCGATGACCCGCGCCGAGAGCCCGCTGCTGCGGGCGCTGCACGGCGAGCACGTGGTCTCCGAGGACGTGCTGCTCCGTACCCCCGGCCACCGGGTGCGGATCTTCGACACCAGCGCGCAGTGCATCCGGCATCCGGACGGCCGTCCGCTCGGCGCGGTCGCGGTCGCCCACGAGGTCACCGCCCTGCGCCGGGTCGAACGGTTTCGTAACTGCCACCTCGCCGTCGAACACGCGTTGAAGAAGTCGGCCACCATGGTCCAGGCCACCCCGGAGGTGCTGCGGGCGGTCACCGTCACGCTCGGATGGCCGTCGGCGGAGCTGTACCTGATCGACGACTCCACCGGCCTGCTGCAGGCGGCCGGGCACTGGGACTCGGCCGGCCTCGACCCGGAGGGCTTCTTCGGGCACACCCCGGTGCGCGGCCAGGGCATCACCGGCCGGGTCTGGGAGAGCGGACAGCCGCTCTGGATCCCCGACATCGGGCTCAGCCAGGACCTGCGGACCGCCCACGAGCGTGAGCGGGTGCAGGTCTGCCTGCGCCACGGCGTACGCACAGCGCTGTCCGTGCCGGTCCGCGACGGTGACGCCCTGCTCGGCGTGCTCACCTGCTACGCGGGCACCCAGGAGTACGAGCCCGACCTGCTCACCGTCCTGCTCGACGGGGTGGCCGGACGGATCGGCATCTTCGTGGCCCAGCGCCGGGGCGAGGAGCTGTCGCGTCAGCTCGCCCGCGCCCAGGGTGACTTCGTGGACCTGGTGGGGCACGAGTTGCGTACCCCGCTCACCGCGATCACCGCGAACGCCACCCTTCTCGCCGAGGAGGCGGCCGGCCTCGACCCGGACATGCGGCAGATGGCCCAGGTGATCGCCCGCAACGCCTCCTCGCTGCAGCGGATCGCCGACACCCTGCTCGACCTGGCCGGCCTCGACGCCGGGCATCTCGGCCTGAACGTCCGCGACGTCGACCTGGCCGCGCTGGTGTCCGACGCGGTGACCTGCCTGCGGCACAGCGGCGACCGCCTGACCCTGGCCACCGAACTGCCGGCCGTGCTGCACCTGCCGGGCGACGAGATCCGGCTCCGGCAGGTCATCGACGACCTGTTGTCCAACGCGGTCCGCTACAGCCCGCCGGGCGCGCCGATCCACATCACGCTGTGCGCCGACGACACGATGGCGGAGCTGTGCATCGCCGACTGCGGCATCGGCACCCCGGCCGACGAACGGGCCCGCGTTTTCGACCGGTTCTTCCGCGGCAGGAACGTGCGCCATCAGGGCAACCCCGGCAGCGGGCTGGGTCTGAGCCTGGCCCGCGCCATCGTGCTGCTGCACGGCGGGACGATCAAGCTGGCCGACAACGAGCCGACCGGCACGATCGTCTGCGTCCGCCTGCCGATGGCCGGTCCGGAGGGGTTCTAGAGGGCGGCCCCGTGATATGGCTGCTTCCCGGCCAGGGAAGGGTGCGCGGGACACCGCTGTGTGATCGGGTCGGCCTGGGAGGGGTGCGTGGGGTGCTGCTGGGTGATCAGGTCGGGTCGGATGGGTAGGTGCCGTCGGCGGCCCATCGGGTCGGCATGCATGATCCGCGAGACAGAACCTAGGCGGCGCGGCGGCGGTCCAGGGCGTCCAGGAGGGCGGTGGCGCGGAGGCCCGCGTTGATGCCGAGCCAGCGCGCCGGCTCCGGTTCCCATCGGCGCGAGCGATGACCTACCCACGGCAGGCGGGTCAGGTCACTGTCAATTCCCAAGATCAAATCCGATAGCGTACGGCCGGCGAGGTTGGCCGCGGCGACGCCGTCTCCCACGTAACCGCCCGCCCACGCGACGGCGTCCCGCAGGCCGACCGACGGCATCCAGTCCCGGGGGATGCCCAGCGGCCCGCCCCAGCGGTGGGCGATCGGCGGATCGATCCCGAACAGCTCGGTGATCGTCGCCCGCAGCGCCTCGAACACCTCCGGCACCAGGTCGTACTCCGGCCGGATCCGCGACCCGAAATGGTACGGCGCTCCGCGGCCACCGAACGCGAGCCGGTCGTCGGCGGTCCGCTGGCCGTAGATGACCAGCCGCCGTTCGTCGGTGAACGTCTCGCGCCGGGCCAGGCCCACGCGCTGCCAGAACTCTTCCGGAAGCGGCTCGGTGACGATCATCAGCGAGTACACCGGCGCGATGTCGCGGCGGTGCCCGGCCAGGCCGGCGGTGTAGCCCTCCAGGGCCCGCACGATCGTGCGCGCGTGGACCGTACCGCCGCCGGAGATCTTGATCTGCCCGGTTTGGCCGTCTTGCCCGGCCTGCCCGCCGTTCCCGCGCCGGGGAGAACGTTCTGTCTTGATCTGCTCGACGCGGGTGCCCTCGTGGATGGTGACGCCCAGGCCCTCGACCACCGAGGCCAGGCCACGGACCAGCTTGGCCGGGTGCAGCGCGGCGCAGTGCTCGCTGTAGATCCCGCCGAGCACCCCGGTCGCGTGACACATGGCCCGCGCCGTCCCGGCGTCGACGAAGCCCGGATCGCCCTTCGCGCGGCGCAGCTGGATCGGGCTGCGGACCAGCGAGATCGTGCCGCCCTTGGCGTAGTCGCAGTCGATGCCCTCGGCGGCGGTCACCCGTCCGACCTCGTCGACAGCACCGCCGAGCGCCCGGTGCATGGCGGCGGCCGCGTCCGGGCCGAACCTGCGGGCGAGTCTCGCCTCGGAGACCGGAAACAGGCCGGACGCCCAGCCGCCGTTGCGGCCGGACGCGCCGAACCCGCAGTACTCCGCGTCCAGGACGACGATCCTCCGGGACGGGTCGGCCTTGGCCAGGTAGTACGCGGTCCACAACCCCGTGTACCCGCCGCCGGCGATGGCCACGTCGGCCTCGAGGTCACCGGCGAGCGGCGGGCGCTTCTCGATCGGCCCCAGGGAGTCGAGCCAGAAGGAGGGGCTGTTCATATGGATCTACCGTGTTCCCCAGGCGTAGGTCTGTTTGGCGAGCCGCAGGTACATGAAGGTGTCCGCGGCACTGACGCCCTCGATGGTGCGCAGCTTCTCGTTGAGGATGTCGAGCAGGTGCTCGTCGTCGGTGCAGACCAGCTCCACCAGCAGGTCGTAGCGCCCGGCGCAGATCACCACGTAGTCGACCTCCGGGATGGCCGCGATCCGGTCGGCGATGGTGCGCAGGTCGCCGTTGACCCGCAGGCCGACCATGGCCTGCCGGGCGAAGCCCAGGGTGAGTGGATCGGTCACCGCCACGATCTGCATCAGGCCGTTGTCCAGAAGCCGCTGTACGCGCTGGCGCACGGCGGCCTCCGACAGGCCGATCGTCTTCGCGAGCGTGGCGTACGACATGCGGCCGTCACGCTGCAGATGCTCGATGATCAATTTGTTCGTATCGTCCAGCGTCACGTCCGTCACGCCGCGATTCTTCCCTGGACTGCTTGACGTAAGCAAAGGGGTCGCCCGTCAGGTGAGCAGCGCGCGACGAAGGATGTCGATGCCTCGGTTGAGGTCCTCGTCCGAGATCACCAGCGGGGGCAGGAAACGCAGCACGTTGCCGTAGGTCCCACAGGTCAGCGTCAGCAGACCGGCCTCGTGGCAGGCCTTCGACACGGCGGCCGTCCGGGTCGGATCGGGTTCGATCGTCCCCGGGATGACCAGCTCGATCGCGATCATCGCGCCACGTCCGCGTACCTCGGCGACACCGGGGCCGGTGTCGGCGAGCGCGGCCGTCAAGGTAGCGCCGATGCGCTGGGCCGCGGTGTTCAGGTCCAGCTCGCGCATCGTCTCGATGGCGGCGAGCGCGGCCGCGCAGGCGACCGGGTTCCCGCCGTACGTGCCGCCCAGGCCGCCCGCGTGCACGGCGTCCATCAGCTCGGCCCGGCCGGCCACACCGGCGATCGGCAGGCCACCGCCCATGCCCTTGGCCGTGGTGATCAGATCAGGCTCCAGGCCCTCGTGCTCGGACGCGAACCACTGGCCGGTACGCCCGAAACCGGTCTGGATCTCGTCGGCGATGAACACCGCCCCGTTCGCCTTCGCCCACGCCGCGATCGCCGGCAGGAAGCCCGGCGCTGGCACCACGAAACCGCCCTCGCCCTGAATCGGCTCGATCAGCACGGCCGCCACGTTGGAGCCGCCGACCTGCTTCTCGATCACGTCGACGGCCCGGCGGGCCGCCTCCGCGCCGGAGAGGCCGCCGTCACGCAGCGGATACGACATCGGCGCCCGGTAGACCTCCGGGGCGAACGGGCCGAACCGGTGCTTGTACGGCATGTTCTTCGCGGTCAGCGCCATCGTCAGGTTGGTCCGGCCGTGGTAGGCGTGGTCGAACACCACCACGGCCGGGCGGCCGGTCGCGTGCCGGGCGATCTTGACGGCGTTCTCCACCGCCTCGGCGCCCGAGTTGAACAGCGCGGCCCGCTTCTCGAACGTGCCCGGCGTCAGCTCGATCAGCTGCTCGCAGACGGCCACGTACGACTCGTACGGCGCGACCATGAAGCAGGTGTGCGTGAAGCGCTCCACCTGCGCGCGGACCGCCTCGACCACCTTCGGCGCGGCGTTGCCGACGTTGGTGACCGCGATCCCGGAGGCGAAGTCGATCCACTCCCGGCCGTCGACGTCGGTGAGCGTGCCGCCCCCGGCGTGGTCGACGTAGGCGCTCACCACCGAGCCGACGCCCTTGGCGACCACCGCGAGCCGCCGCTTGTGCAGCTCCTCGGACGAGCTCATCAGGCCCCCACGTTGTGCATGACGTGCTTGATGCGGGTGTAGTCCTCGAAGCCGTACACGCTCAGGTCCTTGCCGTGCCCGGAGTGCTTGAAGCCGCCGTGCGGCATCTCGGCCACCAGCGGGATGTGGCAGTTGACCCAGACGCAGCCGAAGTCGAGGCGCTGCGTCATACGCATGGCCCGCCCGTGGTCCTTGGTCCAGACGCTGGAGGCCAGCGCGTACTCCACGCCGTTGGCGTGGCGGACCGCCTCGTCCTCATCGCTGAACTTCTGCACCGTGATGACCGGGCCGAAGACCTCGTTCTGGATGATCTCGTCGTCCTGGCGGAGCCCGGAGACGACGGTGGGGGAGTAGAAGAAGCCGCGGTCGCCGACCCGGGCGCCACCGGCCTGCAGCACCGCGTGGTCCGGCAGCCGGTCGATGAACCCGCTGACCCGGGCCAGCTGGTTCGCGTTGTTGACCGGGCCGTAGAGCACGTCCTCGTCGTCGGGCGCGCCGGTGCGGATGCCGCGGGCCTGCTCGGCCAGCGCCGCCACGAAGTCGTCGTAGACACCGGCGGACGCCAGCACGCGGGTCGCGGCCGTGCAGTCCTGGCCGGCGTTGAAGTAGCCCGCCTCGGCGATCGACGCGGCGGCCGCCTCGACGTCGGCGTCGTCGAAGACCACGACCGGGGCCTTGCCGCCCAGCTCCAGGTGGGTGCGCTTGAGGTCGGCGGCGGCCGAGCCGGCCACCTCCATGCCCGCCCGCACCGAGCCGGTGATCGACACCATCTGCGGCGTGCGGTGGGTGACCAGGGCGCGGCCGGTGTCCCGGTCGCCGAGGACCACGTTGAACAGGCCGGCCGGCAGGAACTCGGCGGCGATCTCGGCCAGCAGCACGCTGGTGACCGGGGTGGTGTCGGACGGCTTGAGCACCACGGCGTTGCCCGCGGCCAGCGCCGGCGCGATCTTCCACATCGCCATCAGCAGCGGATAGTTCCACGGGGTGACCTGAGCGCAGACGCCGATCGGCTCACGGCGCACGTAGCTCTCGAAACCGTTCATGTACTGGCCGGCGGAGCGGCCCTCCAGCACCCGGGCGGCGCCGGCGAAGAAGCGCAGGTGGTCGATGGCCGGCGGCAGCTCCTCGCTGGCGGTCAGTCCGAGCGGCTTGCCGGTGTTCTTCGACTCGGCGGCGACCAGCTCGTCGGAGCGGGCCTCGATGGCGTCGGCGAACTTGAGCAGCGCGCGCTGCCGCTCAGCGGGAGTGGTGTCGCGCCACTGCTCGAAGGCGGTGGAGGCGGCTTTCATGGCCTTGTCGACGTCCTCGCCGCCGGAGACCGGGGCCGACGCGAACACCTCGCCGGTGGACGGGTCGATGAGGTCCTCGTACCGCCCCTCAGCGGGCGCGACGGCCTCGCCCCCGATGAGGTTGTGCAGCACCGTCTTCGCGGTCATCCGCCCTCCACTACATATGGTATCGAGTGATCGGCCCCATCTTTTCTGCGAATTCCGTTGCTAACAAGAGTGCGCAGGATTTTTTCCGCACTTTTAACCGGTGCGGCGAACGGCCAGGACCGCGATGTCGTCGGTCGGCATCTCGGCTGCGGCGTCCGCCATGACGTTAGCGCAGACCAGGTCCGCCGCGTCGGCTCGTACCGTGGTCAGAAGCCTTTCCAGGCCGTTGTCGATGATCTCGTCGCGCCGCTCCACCAGACCGTCGGTGTAGCAGAGGAGAACCGCCCCCGGCGCCAGTGTCAGCTCGGTGGTACGCCGGGGCCGGGGCGACCTTGCGATCCCGAGCGGCGGATCCACCGGCACGTCCGCGAGCTGGGCGGGCCGGCCGGGCTCGACCAGGACCGGGTTCAGATGGCCCGCCGAGGAGACCAGCACCCGGTCGCGCTCCGGGCTGACCATCGCGTAGAGCGCCGTGGTGAGGCTGCCGGCCTCGAACGTGTGCACCTTGCGGTTCAGCAGGGTCAGCGCCTCGGCCGGGTCCTCGCAGATCAGCGCGTACGCCCGCAGCGCGCTGCGGATCCGGCCCATCACGACGGCCGACGCCAGCCCGTGCCCGGACACGTCGCCGATCACCACGCCGAGCCACCCGGACGGCAGCGAGAACACGTCACACCAGTCGCCGCCCACTCCGGTGGCGTGACCCGGCACGTAACGGGCGGCCAGCTCCACGCCCGGCACCCGGGGCAGCCGGGCCGGGAGCAGGCTGCGCTGCAGGGCGAGAGCCGCCGACTGGTCCAGCTTCGCCGACCGGATCCGGCCGGCCGCCGCGGCGCGGTCGGCGACCAGCTCCAGCAGCGTGACGTCGTCGTCGCCGAAGTCGCGGTGGCTCAGCGTGCCGACGTGCAGCACGCCGATCAGCTCACGCCCGGCCACGATCGGCACGCCGAGCAGCGACCGGATCCCCTTCTCCACCAGGATCGGATTGACCACGTCGGCGGGGGTGACGTCGGCGATCCGCACCGGGCGGCGCGTCGCGGCGACCCGGCCGGCGAAACCACGGCCCACCGCGACCCGGAAGCCGGCCCGGATCTCCTCCTCAAGGCCCTTCGCTGCGGTCGCGACCAGCTGCTGGGCGTGCTCGTCCAGCAGCAGGATCGCGGCGGTGTCCACGTCCAGCAGATCGCGCACCCGGTCCAGCAGCTCGTCGAGGAGATCAGACGCGTCGAGCCGGGACAGCGTCGCATCGGTGACCGCTTCGAGACGGCGCAGCCGCTCGTCGTCATTGATGCGTGGGGGCACGGTCTCAGCCTAGTGGCCGGTGGGTGCTCAGGAATCGACCTGACGCACCCGCGCCGGGGTCAGCATGACCCTCCCGGGACCGGCCAGGCGTACCGGGCCGGTCAGCTCCACGACCGCCTCGCAGGGCAGGTCGGCGGCCGATGTCCCGGCGAGAACCCGCAGCTCACCGGGCTCGATGATGCGCCGCAGGTCGCGGCCGGTGAACGCGGTGCGGTCGGTGTGGATCCGGAAGCTCACCTCCGCGGCGGCGCCGGCGGCCAGATCGACGCGCTGATATCCGACGAGCTGAATCACCGGACGGGTGACCTGGGCGACCGGATCGGACAGGTACAGCTGCACCACCTCGGTCCCGTCGCGGTCACCGGTGTTGCGCACCAGCACGGTCGCGGTGAACTCGCCGTCGATCGGTACCCGCCCGGCGGAGAGCCGCAGGTCGCCGACCGTGAACGTGGTGTACGACCGGCCGTACCCGAACGCGAACAGCGGCGCCGGGTCGAGGTTGCTGGTACCGGTGTGCACGGCGCCGAGGCGCGGCTGCAGGTAGGTGCCGGGCTGGCCGCCGGGCGTGCGCGGGATCTGCACCGGCAGACGGCCGCTGGGCTGCACCCGGCCGGACAGCACGCCGGCGATCGCCGGGCCGCCCTCCTCGCCGGGCATGAACGCCTGGACCAGGGCGGCGGCGCGGCCGGCCACGTCACCCAGCGCGTACGGCCGCCCGGAGACCACCACGACGACCACCGGCCGGCCGGTGGCCAGCAGCGCCTCCAGCAGCTCCGCCTGCACACCGGGCAGCCGCAGGTCGGCGGCGTCGCAGCCCTCGCCTGAGGTGCCGTTGCCGAACAGGCCGGCCAGGTCGCCGACGAACGCCACGCACACGTCGGCGCCCTCGGCCGCGGCGACCGCCTCGGCGAAGCCGGACCGGTCGTCGCCCTCGACGGCGCAGCCCGGGGCGCACGCGATCTCAGCGCCTGAGAACTCGGCGCGCAGTGACTCGACCGCCGTGGGCAGCTCGATCTCCGGCTTCACGCCGGGGTAGCGCGGCAGTACGTGGTTCGGGAAGGCGTAGCAGCCCAGGAAGGTACGGGCGTCGTCGGCGCACGGGCCGACCACCGCGATCCGGCCGGCGCCGGCCAGCGGCAGCACGGTGCCCGGGTCGAGCAGCACGATCGAGCGTTCCGCGACGGTGCGGGCCAGTTCGCGGTTGGCGGGGGAGTCGAGCACCACGTCGTCGGCGCCGGCGACCGAGGACTCCGGCGTCCAGCCGTCGTCGAGCAGGCCGAGGGCCACCTTCTGGGTCAGCACCCGGCGGGCCGCGCGGTTCACGTACGACTCGTCGATCGCGCCGGAGCGGACCCGGCCGACCAGCTCCTCGCCGAATCCGATGGTGTCCGGCAGCTCCACGTCGATGCCGGCGACGAGCGCCTTCGCGCCCGCGTCACCGTCGTTCGCGGCGATGCCGTGCATGTTCGCCAGGAACGGCACGGCCCAGTAGTCCGAGACCACCGTCCCGGTGAAGCCCCAGTCCTCGCGCAGCACCTCGGTGAGCAGCCACGGGTCGGCGCCGGCCGGCACCCCGTCGACGTCGGAGTAGGAGTTCATCACCGAACCGGCGCCGGCCTCGCGGACCGCGGTCTCGAACGGCGGCAGGATCATGTCGAGCAGCTCGCGGCGGCCCATCGGCACGGGACCGTGGTTGCGGGCGCCCCGCGAGGCCGAATAACCGGCGAAGTGCTTCAGCGTGGCGATGACCCCCGAGCTCTGAAGACCACGGACGTACGCCGAACCGACCGTCGCGACCAGGTAGGGATCCTCGCCGATCGACTCCTCCACCCGGCCCCACCGGTAGTCACGGACCACGTCGAGCACCGGCGCGAGCGCCTGGTGCACGCCGAGGGCGGCCATGTCCCGGCCGATCGCCGCGGCCATCCGCTCGATCAGCTCCGGGTCGAACGTGGCGCCCCAGGCGATCGCGGCCGGGTAGACCGAGGCGCCGTGCATCGTGAAACCGGTGAGGCACTCCTCGTGGACGACGGCCGGCAGGCCGAGACGCGACGATGCCATCACGATTCGCTGCTGACGGACCAGCTCGGCGGTACCCTCGGACACGGTGATCGGGTAGCTGCCGTACACACGGGTGAGCTGGCCGAGGCCGTGCCGGCTGGCGTCTTCCAGAGCCGGGCCGCTGCCGAATTCGTGCTCCATCGGCGCGACCGAGTGCTCCGACTCCGGTTCCGGGCCGGCCGGGCCGGTGGCGCCTTTGTCCTTACCGAGCCATCGGCTGCCGAGCTGTGCCACCTTCTCCTCGAGGGTCATCTCGGCGAGAAGGGACTCGACGCGTTCAGCTTCCGGAAGCTTCGGGTCGCGCCACCTAGGCAGCGGTTGTTCTGTCGTCACGGTTCCTCCGATAGTTTCCGAAACTTCCGAACCTCCCCGGACCTCGGCGACGCCGGTGTGCCGGGCCTGGAGGGGGGTGTCGGCGCTGCCTACTGTCGCGCCCTGAGCACTGTTACGGCAAGGGCCTTGACACTCGTCACAGCGAAACCCTACGTTTACGAAACCTCGCGTTAATTTGCAGCCATACGGCGAAACTTTCGTCAGCTTAACCGGTTCGTCAGAACAGTAGTAGAGATCGCCTCATCATCAGCCGCACCGCGGCTTCGTTCGAGTACGGAGATCAGCGTGAAGCGCAGGACATTGTTGACCCTCTCCGCTGGAGCCGCCGCGGGTGCCGCGCTGGCGGCCTGCGGCAATGACGGCCCCGGCGGCAGCTCTTCCAGCGGCGGTGGCTCGGCAAGCTACTGGTCCCTCAGTGGCGAGCCCGGCGAGCCGGTCCGAAAGGCCGCCATCGACCGCTTCAACAAGGCCAACCCCAACTCCAAGATCACGCCGACGTTCTTCCAGAACGACGCGTACAAGCCGAAGATCAAGACGGCGCTCGGCGCGAACCAGGCGCCCACCCTGATCTGGGGCTGGGGCGGCGGCGGTCTCAAAAGCTACGTCGAGGCCGGCCAGGTCGAGGACCTCACCGACTTCTTCGCCAAGGACGCCGCGCTCAAGGGCAAGATCCTGCCCGGCTCGTTCGGTGCGGCCACGGTCAACGGCAAGATCTACGCCATGCCGGTCGAGACGGTCCAGCCGATCGTCCTGTACTACAACAAGAAGATCTTCGAGCAGGTCGGCGTCAGCGCGCCGCAGAGCTACGGCGACATCCTCGACCTGATCCCCAAGTTCAACGCCAAGGGCATCGCGCCGTTCTCGCTCGCCGGCCAGTCCCGGTGGACGAACATGATGTGGCTCGAGTTCATGCTCGACCGCAACGCGGGCTCGGAGGTGTTCGACAACGTCTTCGCCGGCAAGGCGGGCGCCTGGTCCGACCCGGCGGTGCTGGACATGCTGACCAAGGTCCAGGACCTGGTGAAGGCGAACGCCTTCCAGAAGGGCTTCGCCTCCACCGCGGCCGACACCAACGCCGACCAGGCCCTGCTCTACACCGGCAAGGCCGCCATGATGGTGCACGGTTCCTGGTCGTACGGCATTCAGAAGGCCAACGGCGGCAGCTTCGTCAAGGACGGCGGCCTGGGCTGGATGAACTTCCCGCCGATCGACGGCGGCAAGGGCGACCCGAGCAACACCGTCGGCAACCCCGGCCAGTACCTGTCGATCTCCTCCAAGGCGACCGACGCCGACAAGGAGACCGCCAAGAAGTTCTTCTCCACCACACTCGTCGACGACGAGGAGAAGGCCGGCTGGGTCAAGTCCGGTGGCGTGCCGGTCCTCACGAACAGCGAGAGCCTGTTCACCGGTGACGAGGCGCAGTTCCTGAAGGACATGTCCTCGATCTCGGCGAACGCCAAGACCTTCGCGCAGTCATGGGACCAGGCCCTGAGCCCGACCGCGGCCGAGGTCCTGCTGGACAACATCGCCAAGCTGTTCCAGCTGCAGGTCAGCCCGCAGCAGTGGGTCGACAACATGAACGGGGTCATCGGCAAATGACGTCGCTCGCTCCGCCTGTCGTTCGCGGTCAGGAGCCCACCCGATCCAGCGGCGGGCGGAGCGGCTCCGTCCTCGTGTGGATGGCCCTGCCCGCTTTCGTGATGTTCGTCTTCTTCGGGATCATCCCGCTGTTCGGCGTCGTCGCGCTGAGCTTCGCCACCTGGAACGGCATCTCGCCGGAGATCAAGCTGACCGGACTGGACAGCTGGACGGCGGCACTGACCAACCCCAACCTGCCGAACGCGCTGTGGGTCACGTTCCTGATCATGGCCCTGTCCTGGCTGGTACAGACGCCGCTGTCGATCCTCATCGGCACCTTCATGGCCCGGCAGAGCCGCTACCGCGGCTTCCTCGCGGTGCTCTACTTCATCCCGCTGCTGCTCAGCTCCGCGGCCATCGCGATCACGTACAAGTCGCTGCTGGACCCGAACTTCGGCCTCGGCGCCGGTCTCGGCGTCGAGGCACTGAACCAGAACTGGCTCGGCGAGGCCAGCCTCGCCATCGCGACGCTGATCTTCGTGGTCTCCTGGCAGTTCATCCCGTTCCACTCCCTCATCTACCAGGGCGCGGTACGGCAGATCCCCGCCTCCATGTACGAGGCGGCGCAGATCGACGGCGCCGGCCGGATGCGGCAGTTCTTCAGCATCACGCTGCCCCAGCTCAAGTACACGATCATCACGTCGTCGACGCTGATGGTCGTCGGCTCGCTGACCTTCTTCGACCTGATCTGGGTGCTCACCGCCGGTGGCCCCGGCGACTCCACCCGGGCCCTCGCGGTGCAGATGTACCAGCTCGGCTTCCAAGCCAGCCTCATGGGCCCGGCCAGCGCGATCGCCGTCATCCTGGTTCTCGTAGGACTCGGCCTCTCGTTGTTGCTGCGGCGGATCGGCGGCCGCGCCGACCAGAGCCAGCTGGAAGGAGCCTGAGGTGGCGACCATGACACCCACCCCGTCCACCGGGACCGGGACACACCGCGCCCCGGCGAAGACGGCCCCGAGCCGTCCCGTCGGCCGGCGGTTCACCGACCGCAACTGGATCGGCGGCAGCCTAGGCTGGGTCTGGCTGGTCATCGTGATGGTGCCGCTCTACTGGCTCGTCATCACCAGCTTCAAGACATCGGCCAACTACTTCATCACCAACCCGCTGCTGCCGCCGAGCGACTTGACGTTCGAGAACTACCAGCTGGTGGTCGAGAACGACTTCATCCGCTACTTCATGAACAGCGTGATCGTCACCGTCGGGGCGATCATCCCGGCCACGCTGATCTCGTTCATGGCGGCGTATGCGATCGTACGGGGGGCCGGTAACCGGTTCCTGAAGACGATCAACGGGATCTTCCTGCTCGGGCTGGCGATCCCGCTCCAGGCCGTGATCATCCCGGTCTACCTGATCATCATCAAGATGGAGCTGTACGACACGCTCCAGGCCATCATCCTGCCGTCGATCGCGTTCGCCATCCCGCTGTCGGTGCTGGTACTGGGCAACTTCATCCGCGACGTCCCGAAGGAACTCTTCGAGTCGATGCGGATGGACGGCGCCACCGAGTGGGGCACCATGTGGCGGCTCGCGTTCCCGCTCACCCGGCCCGCACTCGTCACCGTCATCATCTACAACGCGGTCGGCATCTGGAACGGTTACCTGCTCCCGCTGATTCTCACCCAGAGCCCCGACCAGGCGACCATCCCTCTGGCGCTGGCGTCCTTCCAGTCCGAGTTCGGCGTGAACGTACCGGCGGTCGCCGCATCGGTCACTCTCACCACGGTTCCGATCGTCCTGCTGTACGCGATCGGCCGGCGCCAGCTGGTCAGTGGCCTTACCGCCGGCTTCAGCAAGTAGGGCGTCCTTCCGGCGTGTGGGGCCGGGCGCATGCGGCGCCTGTCCTCACACGCCGGTTTGGCCGTCACCCTGACTTTGTCGCCACCGCCTGCGTGATGACGCTCGTCTAAGCGCCGCAGGTCACCACGCACGTCGCTGCCTCTGGTTGTGTGGTGACCTGCGTACAACGGCTGCCGGCAGCGTGGTTCTGCGGCGCGGTGACCTCGGCGAGGGCCTCTAGCGGGTCGCGGTGCTCTCGCGCACCATCAGCTTGGTCACCAGCTCCACGCGGGGGGTCTCGATGGTCTCGCCTCGGGACAGGCGCAGGACGGTGCGGGCGGCCAATGCGCCCATCTCCGCCAGCGGCTGGCGGACGGTGGTCAACGGTGGTGACGCCCAGCGGGACTCGGGCAGGTCGTCGAAGCCGACGACGCTCAGCTGTTCGGGCACGCGCAGGCCGCGACGGCGGGCGGCCTCGCAGACGCCGAGTGCCATCAGGTCGCTGGAGGCGAAGACGGCTGTGGGCGGGTCGGGCAGTTCCAGCAGGCGGCATCCGGCGATGAAACCGGACTCGTGGCGGAAGTCGCCGACCTGGACCAGGGCGTTGTCGACCCGCAGGCCGGCCGCCTCGAGTGCCGCGCGGTAACCGTCCAGGCGGGCGCGGCTGCACAGCAGGTCGGTGGGGCCGCCGACGAAGCCGATCCGGCGGTGTCCCAGTGAGAGCAGATGGTCGGTGGCGGTGCGGCCGCCGGACCAGTTGGTCGCGCCGATCGTCGGGACGTCGGAGGCGGCGCCGCCGGCCGGGTCGATGATGACCACGGGGACCTTGAGGCGGTGCAGCTCGTTGTGGACGGGCTCGGCGACGTCCGAGGTCACGAAGATCACGCCGTCCGAGGCTCGGGCCCGTAGATTCTGCAGCCACTGCCGGGTGGCCGTGGTGCGGCGGTGCACCTGCGACACGACGGTGCCGACCCCGGCCGCGTGGGCGACGTCCTCGACGCCGCGGATCAGCTCGAGGGCCCACGGACTGTCCAGGTCGTTGAAGACCAGGTCGACCAGCCTGGCGCGCCCGGTATGCCGAGAGTTGCGGGGGCGGTAGTCGTGCTCGCGCAGCAGTCGCTCGATCAGCTCGCGTGTGTTCGGAGAGACGTCGGAACGGCCATTGAGCACACGGGAGACAGTGGGAACCGACACCCCCGCGGCTTCTGCGATCGCCGCGATGGTCACTCGACCCCTGCCACTTGCCACGGAAGTGCTCCTTACCGCCGGCCCTTCTCGGCTGCAACTTTCGGGCTCCGGCACCGAGAATTCTGCCATGGGCGGCTCGCGCGACAAATGCCTGGTCGGGCTGAAATCGCTCCCACTTCTGTTTCGCGTCGCGAAACGTACATATCCATAAAAATCGAGGCCCCCGCGAAGAGTTTCCGGACTGGTGAGGCCTGCCCGGCAAGCAGGAGCGCCGGCCCGAGTGCTGCCCGTGTCGGCCCGGGGGAAGGCTCGAGCCGGGAGCAGAGGGGTCCGGGAGACGCCCGGCCCGGTGGGTGTCCAGGAGGGTTCGGCCCAGCGGGTCCGGGAGACGCCCGGCCCGGTGGGTGTCCAGGAGGGTTCGGCCCAGCGGGTCCGGGAGACGCCCGGCCCGGTGGGTGTCCAGGAGGGTTCGGCCCAGCGGGTCCGGGAGACGCCCGGCCCGCCGGGTCCGGGAGATGCCCGGGCGGGGAAGTGAGGCCGGCCCGGGCTGGTGCGGGGCTCAGGTGAACTGCGGGATGATCTCCTCGGCGAAGCGCAGCAGCGGCTCGTGGTCGTAGGCGACCCGCGGGATGTAGACGATCACGTAGTCGGCGCCGGCCTCAACGGCCTGCTCCACCTTGGCGATGGTCTGTCCGGTCGACTCGGTCAGGTCGAGATGGAGCGTGGTCGACTTCTTGATGCGATCGTAGTCGCGTCCGAGAGTGTCGCAGTGCGCCCGCAGCACTGCCGCCTTCTGCCGGATGATCTCCGGGTCGCCGCCGCCGAAGTTGGCGCCGTCGGCGTACTTGGCGACCAGCTTGAGGGTCACCTTCTCTCCTCCGCCGCCGAGCCAGAACGACGGGTGTGGCTTGCGGACGCCCTTCGGCTCGTTGATCGGTTCGTCGATCCGGTAGTGCTTGCCGGCGAAGACCGGCCGCTCCTCGGTCCACATCTTGTGCACGATCTCGACCGCTTCGCGGAAGGCCGCCATCCGCTGCGGAACCTCGGCCCACTCGTAGCCGTAGGCCTTCCACTCGTGCTCGTACCACCCGGCGCCGAGGCCGGCGTAGAGGCGGCCGTGGCTCGCCACGTCGACGGTCGAGGCGATCTTGGCGTACAGCGCCGGATGCCGGTAGCCGTTGCATCCGACCATCTGGCCGATGTTGACCCGGCTGGTGTCGCGGGCCAGCGTGGACGACACCGTCCAGGCCTCGAAGGTCGTGTTGATGGTCGGCTCGGGAACGGTGTGGAAGTGGTCGTAGACCCAGATGCTGTCCCAGGGACCGGCGTCGGCGCGCTTCGCCACGGCCGTCATCGCCTCGTACTGCTCGACCGGGTCGGCGATCTCGACCAGGTCCATCCGCCATCCCTGCGGCACGAATACCCCGAAACCAATGCTCATGAGATCAACTTACCGACCCGCGGGCGGAGACGCCTCCGCTCAGCGCCGGAAGTTTTCCTAGCGATTTAGGGGAAATAGAGGCGCTGGGTCGCCGACGGGCTGTCGCGCCACACCTCCGGGATCGCCGGCGAATTGCTCGGCCGCGGAACCGTCGTGGTCGTCACCACGGTGGCTGGGGGAGAACGTTCTGTCTCGTGGGTGTGTACGAAGCCTGATACCGATACGGGACAAGCCGCCGATACGAGCTCCGAGATCGATCTCGAAGCTGAGTCCCGGACGAGAGCCGAGGAAAGGCGTGACACTGACATGACGGTGGTGCGGGAGGCGGCCACGATCCCTGTCACCGCAGTGGACTGAGCCCGCTCCGGTCGACTTCCACGACCGGTCCCACCCTGAGCGGCCTCGGCAACGAATCCTACCTATCCTATCGATCATGAGCTGTTGCACTCCGTCCTCAGGCCGGCCCTCCGCCGCGGCGCCCACGCCGGTTCCCGGCATGGGAGGGCATGCGATCGAACAGGTTCCGGTGCCCGGCCAGACCTTCGCGATGGGGGATGCGCATGACGACGGCGTACGGGGTGACGGCGAACAGCCGGTGCACGAGGTGCGGATCCCGCCGTTCACCATCGACGCCACCTCGGTGACGGTCGCCGACTTCCGCGCGTTCGTGGACGCCACCGGCTTCCGTACCGACGCCGAGCGGTTCGGCTGGTCGGCGGTGTTCCACCTGGCCGTCACCGACCCGGACCGGGTGGCCGGCCGGATGCACGGCACGCCGTGGTGGCTCGGTGTCGAGGGCGCCGACTGGGCGCACCCCGGCGGACCGTCCGGCACCGCCGCCGACGACCACCCTGTCGTGCACGTGAGCTGGCAGGATGCCGAGTCTTACTGCGCCTGGGCGGGCCGCCGGCTGCCGTCGGAGGCGCAGTGGGAGGCCGCCGCGCGGGGTGGACTGCCCTCGAAGCGGTTTCCATGGGGTGACGAGTTGCCGGCCGAGGGCCACGCGCTCAACATCTGGCAGGGCGAGTTCCCGCTGCGCAACACCGCCGACGACGGCTGGGTGACCACGGCTCCGGTGCGGTCCTTCGAGCCCAACGCGTACGGCCTGTGGCAGCCGGTCGGCAACGTGTGGGAGTGGTGCGCCGACTGGTTCTCGCCGGTCTACTACGCACAGTCGCCGGTGGACGATCCGCGCGGGCCCGCGACCGGCTCGGCCAAGGTCATCCGCGGTGGCTCGTACCTGTGCCACGACTCGTACTGCAACCGCTACCGCAACGCCGCCCGCTCGTCCAACACGCCCGACTCGTCGACCGGGAACACGGGGTTCCGCACGGTCGCGGCATGACCCTGGCCGGTCAGAAAAAATCTTGGCGAAACGGTTGGCACTCCGGGTCGGGCAGTGCTAAAAAATGTCTTGTCGGACCTGGTCAGAGAGAAATGGCCACCGACCTCGGCGAGAGTTGTCAGCCGAGCGCCACGTGCCGCCGGACGGTCCGGCGGCCGCATTGAGGAGGCTGATCGTGGTGCTGACTTTCGATCCTTTCCGCGAGTTCGACCGCCTGGCCGACCGGATGCTGGGCGTCCCCGCAGTCGCCGGCGGCCCCGCCGCCGTGGCGATGCCGATGGACCTGTACCGGTCCGGTGACCACTTCGTCCTGCACTGTGACCTGGCCGGCATCGACCCGGGCTCGGTCAACGTCGACGTGGACGGCCGCGTCCTCACCATCCGGGCCGAGCGCTCCGCGCGCACCGACGCCGACGTGCAGTGGCTGCGCCGCGAGCGGGTCACCGGCACGTTCGAGCGGCGCCTCACCCTCGGCGACGGCCTCGACCTGGCCCACATCGACGCGACCTGGCAGGACGGCGTGCTCACCGTGACCATCCCGGTGGCCGAGGCCGCCAAGCCGCGCCGCATCGAGATCGCCACCGGCCGCGCTCCCGCATTGACCCCCTCGGAGCAGCCCACCACCATCGAGGGCGACACGACTTCTCCCAAGTCGCTCGCGAAGTGAGGACGAGTTCACCCGAGTCGCTCGCGAAGTGAGGACAAGCCGGGCCGGCGGTGCGCCGGCCCGGTATCTCTGCCCCGCCAGACGGTCAGGAGATCGGCCACCGCGGCCGTTGCCGTCCGGCAGAGCGGTACGAGAGGGTTGCGGCTCCCCGTCGGTGACCACCCGGAGCCCGCCTTGACCCACCGTTCGTACCTGCGGACCGCGGCTGTCGCCGCTCTCGTCTTCATCGGCGCCGTCTTCACGTTCTTTAGCACGACGCCCGCCGGATTCACCGGAACGGTGATGTCCTCGCTGCTGGCACTCGCCTGGTTGACCGCCTGCTGCAGCCTGGCCGGTCTGGCGCTGGCCTCGATCCGCCGCTGAGCGGGACGAGTTGCGGCGGCAGGTGCCAGAACTCGTCAAGACCTCAGTCGGCGTCGGCCGGCCGCAGACCGGTGAACAACATGCCGGGCCGGCGGAGTTCGAACGCGGCGACGAAGCCACCGAGGTCGAACATCAGATCCACTGAAGCGCACGCGAACGTCTCGGCGGCGGCTCGAGCCGATCGGTTGCTCCCGCGCAGCCGCTGCGCACGCGCGCCGGCCACGAGACCCAAGGCCATCGGCACCGCGAGTAGGCCGCGACCGCCGAAGCGCGGAACGAGCACCATGCCGACCGCTGCGGCCGCTGTCGCCAGAGTGAAGGCGTTCACCACAGGGCGCCTGTGGCCCGGGTGGATCGTGCACAGCCATTGTTCGGAGCGCCCGTAGGTGAAGAGTCGTCGGCACGCCGTGGTCAGGGAGTCCGTGCTGGCGTGGTCGTGTATGACGACCGTCTCCGGGTCGCACACGGTGGTGTACCCGGCATCGAACATCTTGATGCCGAGGTCGACGTCCTCGCCGCCGACAATCGTGAGGCTCTCCGACGGAAAGCCACCCACCTCTTCGAAGACCTTTCGGCGCACCGCCAGGTTGGTCGTCGTCGCCCAGGTCACCGTCGCCCGCCGCCGAGGACGTTCCAGGTCGTCGTTGAGCAGCTTGGACCAGCGCATGAACCGGTACGTCGGCGCGTCACTGTGCTCCACGAAGGTCGGACCCGCCACACCACCTACGGAGGGGCCCGCGTCGCGCAGCGTCTTGATGTGGCGTTCGAAGATCTCCGGGGGAACCCTGCAGTCGGAATCGGTGAACAGAATGAGATCGTATCGGGCCTGCGCGACGCCCAGGTTGCGTTTGGCGCCGACGTGGCGAGGACCGGTCACGTACCTCGCGCCGAACTCCTCGCAGTTGAGCTGGTGACTCGCAGCATCGGCCGGATCGGAGTCGTCGACGACGAGCACCTCCGCGGGCTCGGGACTGCGATCCATGGCCGCGCGCAGCGAGGCCAGCTGCGCACGCATCTGCGGTACCCGGCCCTTGACCGGGACGACGACCGACATCCCGCGTTCGTGCTCTACTGCGGACACGCATCCTCCTGAAGTTGACGTTCTTCGGACGGCTGACGGGGGCCGCGATGCGCGACCCCCATGTAATGCAGGACGTTGCGGGTCAATGCCTGGATACCGGGATCGGCGCCGAGCGCTCCGGGATAGTTGGTGGCTCCGGCATTGAAGACGATTCCGCCGGCCGGGCGTTCCCACAGGATCAGGTCGGCTCCGTACCCGGCCTTCACGCCCCAGTGGGCAACGAAGCGTGGGCCATGGTCGGCGTGCCCGAGAATGGTGAGCCCTTCGGGATCGAGGGCCGGTTTGCCCAGTGCCTGTGGCAGTCCGTCCATTTCGTAACCGCTGACCGCCGGCCCGTCGTGCGACCGGGTGCCGATGAACGCATCATCCTGCAGCGGAACCTTCTCCGGTTCCCGCATGAGGAAGTGGGCGGGCATATGGATGGTGAAGGGCGCGTAGGCCGTCTCGTCGCCGCTGTCGATCCACCCCAGCGTCTCCAGCCCGAGCAGTTCGCTCGGCGGCCGGCCCAGGTGTGACCATTGGCCGCCGGGGTTGCCGTCGGTGTGCCAGCGTTCTGCCCACCGCTCGGGTGGCAGCCAGACATCGTCCAGCGAGGTCTTGCGGGTCTCGAGAACCTTCGTCTGCGGGTCGTAACTGACCCGCCAGAAGGCCGTGTTGCCGCTGAGACCGAGTACCTTTCCGCCGCCGCGCAGGTAGGTCTCGACACCGTCGCGCATGCGGTCGGTCCAGTATTCGTTGTGGCCGACGATCATCAGAGCCGCGAACCGGTCGAGCAGGGCCGGCTCGGCGTCGAGCTCGGCATCGGTGATGCATTCATAGGCGTACCCTTGCTCGGCGAGCCAGGCCTCGGTCTGACGCTCCGGCCGCACCAGGTGCTGGTGCAGCGTCGCGTCGCGCAGATGCGTCCGGTGCCGGAACGGCTGGACGCGCGGAAGCGGCATTCGCATGCCAAGGTTGAAGAACAATCGTCCGCCTACGTTCCGGGTGTACGCCGAGGACATGAGCCCAGGGACGTGTACGCCGTCGGTGGCTCGGCGGGCGTAGGCGGTCCACGTGAACGTCGCGAAGAGCAGGGCCACCGACCGGGGGCGACGCGGCGCCGGCCGCACCACGACGAACGGCAGCTCTACCGGATCGTCGGCGCCGGCCAAGGTCACCCGGACGTAGTAGGTACCGCTGTCAGCATTCTCCGGGACGACGAGTTCGGCTGCCGCGGGCCACTCGCAGTCGACCAGGTCGTCGGAGGAGAACCGGATACAGCCGCCACGCCGGGGATCGGCGTCAGGGTCGTAACCGGGCCGGCCCGCGGCCGGGGAGGAAGGCGGACCGGGAAGATTGAGGACGGGCGCGTTGACCAGGACGCCGGTGAAACCGTTCCCGCCGACGTCGTGGATTCGCGTGCCCCTCCTTTCGCGGAGCGGCCAATGGGCGACCAACGACTCCCGCCCCACTTCGACGAGGGGAGCCGCCGCGCGATTCTTCGTCAGCGCCAAGACCTCGTCAGCGTTCAGCGGCCGGGAGAACAGCGCCACATCGCTCACGTCACCATCGAGGAAGTGATCCGCTACGCCGCTCTCGCCCGCGGCGCCGATACGCAGCGGCTGACCGGTGGCTCCTCCCGGCCGGGCCGCGCGGCCTTCACCAGCGACAGTACCGTCCACCCACAGGCGGACCCGGTCGTCGTCGATCGTCGCGGTGAGGTGGACCCACTGCTCCAGCCGTCGCCGTAAACTCACCTCGGCGAAACACCAGAAGACGCGGTCATGAAGAGCCCCGTCACCCGCATAACAGCGAGGCCTGCCGTCGGCATCGACCCCCAAGGCCCAGCTGCACCGTCCGGGATAGTTCATCTGGCCGATGATCGCGGCCCAGCTGGATGTCTCCGTTGTGGCTGGCAGACCTCCGAGCCGTACCCACGCGGAGATGGTGGCGGGCCGGTCGATGCCGGGATCGTCCATCCACGCGTACGAACCTGGATGGACGTCGTGCCGGGCGGCGCCCGCCGAGGCGAGCGATGCCAGCCACCGCACGTCCGTGCGGTCGCCGTCGTCGTCCGGCTCCGGCCGTACCAGTGCCCTGTGGCCGAGCTTGCCCACGGCGATCTCGTATGCCGCCGGTGCGTTCAGATGGATACGCAAGACCTCCCCCGGTCTCACACCCAGCGGATCGACGTATCCGGCCAGACCCGCCACCCGAACGGGGCGATGAGCCGGACGCTCCACCACGGACGCCGCGGCGGCACGAAGGTTCCACGCGTCATCCGCGGCGGACGGGTGTGTACCTGCTGCCATGGCTCTTTCCTCTTGATTCGTATGACGGCACGGTCGGCGTCACCGTCGCCGACCGCGGACTCGATACCGCTGCGTCGCTGATGTCCCGCAGTACCTCGGCAATCGCCACGGCGAGATCAAGGTCGTCCGGGTCCCTGTCGCCCGGAGCGCCCCGGAGCAGGTCGACGAACTCCCGGACCTGCCGGTCGAGCGGCAGCTCGCCGGACACCTCGACCGGTACGCCGTTGACTCGTAGCCGATGGCCGGCGAAGTCGTCGTACACGAGAGAATCTCCGTCGGCGGTGGTGACCGACAGCCGATGTGTCTTCTCCTCCACCGTGTTGGCGAGCTCGAGGCGCACCGAGGTGGCGCCCGCACGAAGGTCGGCGGTCCATTCCTCACTGCCTGGTCCGTGAACCCGGCACTGTGCGTGCTGGACCGTCATCGGGACGGTACGCACGAGATCGAGCACCATGGCGAGGTCGTGGGGGCCGTAGTCCCACAGCGCGTTGCAGTCGGCCCGGATCGGGCCGTTCCCGCCGGCAACACAACGGATCTCTTGGATGGCACGGCCGCGGATGAGTCGGCGGAGCTCCTGATACGCCGGTGCACGCAGGTGCTGATGGCCGACGAGCGTGGGTGTGCCGTTGCGCCGGGCTTGGGAGCGCAGACGTACCGTGCCGGGCAGATCGGACGTCAACGGCTTCTCCACCAGGACCGGGAGTCCCCGGTTCAGGATTCCGGTCACGATGGGCTCATGGGTCGATGCCGGCGAGGCCACGATGATGCCGTGCACGCGAGCCGATGCCACCAGTGCAGCCGGAGTCGGCCACCGCACCGGGCCGGGTGGCCCCGGTCCGCCGCGGCCCGCCGTGTCAGAGACCGTCACCTCCGATTCCGTCCACAGCCGGCCGATGGTGGCGAGGTAACGCGAACCCCACCGTCCGGTGCCGATCAAGCCGATCCGGAGCTGCTTGGCGGGGTTCACAGGTAGGTGTCCTGCGCCCAGCCGAAGAATCTGCGCAGTCCGTCGGTGAATTCGACGTTCGGCTCATATCCCAGATGCTGGTAGGCCTTGGTCAGATCGGGGCAGCGCCGCATGGGCTCGCTGGCCGGGTATGTGTCGGGGTAGTCGACGAGCTGGTGCCGTAGCCCGGACATCGGGATCTGCTCGCGCACCGCGGCGACCAGATCGACCATGGAAATTTCCGGCGTTGCCGAGCCGATGTTGTACGCCTCACCCGAGCGCCCGTGTAGCAGCGCCAGAAGCACGCCTCTGATGGCGTCGGTGACGTAACAGAAGGTGCGTGTCTGGCGGCCGTCGCCGTAGATGTTGACCACCCGACCGGACACCAGGCATTCCGCGATGTTCGGCATGACCCGATAGTCGGTGCGCTGCAATCCCGGTCCGTAGATGTTGAACGGCCGCACGATGACGGCCTCCACGCCGTAGTTCTCGTGGAAGACTCGCAGCAGCGTTTCCCCGAAACGCTTGGACTCGTCGTAGCAGCTCCGCGGGCCGAGGCAGGAGACGTTGCCGTTGTAGTCCTCGCTGGTCGGGACGTGCTGCGCGTCCGGGTCGCCGTAGATTTCCGAGGACGACATGAACAGCAGTTTCGCCCCGTGAACCTGCGCCAGTTCCAGCATCGTACGGAGCCCTCGGCTGGAGACGTCCATGGTCTCCAGCGGGAACTTGCGGTAGTAGTGGGGACTCGCGATGCCGGCTGCGTGGACGATGTAGTCAACGCTGGCGGACAACTCGAAGGGTTCGGACACATCGCGCTCGACGAAGGTGATGTGTGGGTCACCCTGCAACCCGTCCGGCCTCTTGCCGGAGGTCAGGCAGTTGTCCATAGCTGTCACCCGGCAGGGTTCCGCGAGGGTCGTGGTGTTCACGTGACGGAAGAACGCGACGAGGTAGCGGCCCAGGAAACCGTTCGCCCCGGTGATCAGGACCCGACGTCCGGCGAACAGGTGCACGTTGTCACCCAGCGCCGAAACAAGTTCCCGGATGTCGTCCTCAAGTAGGTATGCCATCAGTTGCCGCTCCTGTGCTCGTCAGCCGGTGAGTGCACGGACCTGGGGGTTGATCCAATTGCCCACCCAGTCGCCGTGGCGGGCCACAATCGAGTCGTAGAAGTTCCACGCGAACACGAGGCACCAGAATCCCTTGCCGGACACCGCCATCAGGTGGTCGGAACCGACGACGGGAATATGGGTGCCGGGGGTGTACAACCCGCGCTTGAGGGGACTGTCGTCGACGACGAACTCGACGTCGTCACGGTCCAGGCCGAGGGCGTACATCATCGTGGTGAGTTTCGCTGGAGCCCCGTACCCGCAAAAGCGAGCGCCTTCGCTACGCAGGGCGGCCAGGTGTGTACGGAGCTCGGAAGCGCGCGCGGCGATGTGTTTCCGGAGGGCCGAGTAGGTCTCGGGGACAAAAAGTCCTGCCGAGATCTCCCGCTCCACCAGTTCCGCTATCCGGGCACTCACGGGTCGTGGCTCGGCCGACACGTACACCCGGATCGATCCGCCGTGAGCGCGGACCCGCTGTACATCGAACAGGGTCATGCCCAAGCGGGCGAAGAATCCGATGAGCGGACGAACAGCATGGTAGGAGAGGTGTTCGTGGTAGATGGTGTCGAACAATCCCTGCTCGACGACGTCGAGAAGGTAGGACACCTCAAAAATGAAGACGCCGTCCGGTGCGAGCAGGTCACCGACGCTCAGAGCCGTGTGTTCCAGATCCTCGATATGGGCAAAGACGTTGTTCGCCGTCACGAGTTGAGCCGGACCGAGCTCGGCGCGCAACGCCTGAGCAACCCGCCGGTCGAAGTAGTCGTTGGTCGTGGGGATGCCGCGAGCGACCGCGGCGGCGGCGATCCTGCCGGCCGGTTCCACGCCATGAACCCGGGTCGAGCCATTCTCGAGAAATTGGGCCAGAAGCGTGCCGTCGTTGGAGCCGATGTCGACCACTAGCGAGTCCGGGCCCAATCTCGCGATCTCTGCCGCCTGGCGGGCGTATTCGGCGAAGTGGGCGACGAAGACAGGTGAGGTTCCGGAGACGTAGACGTAGTCGTCGAACAGGCGCGTCGGGTCGACGACGGCCCCGAGTTGCAGGTGCCCGCAGTCCGCGGCGGCACAGAGCTGCAGGTCGAGTGGGAAGATGTCCTGCCGGGCGGGCCGCACGAGGAATTCGTTGGCACAGGGTGTCGGCGGCAGGGACATGACGATGTTGTCGGCGGTGTCGCTTCCGCACAGGGCGCAGACCCGGCGATGAACGACCGCACTCATGAAAGTGGGCCCCCGGCGGGCGAGGACCGCCGGCCGGAACCGTTGACCTCGTAGGTGAACGCACCCGCTGTTTCGGACCACACCACCGAGAAGAGCGGCTCGACCCGCACCACATCACTCTCGTGGGACACGTGGTCCCGCAGGTTGCGCGCGAAAGTCATGAAGGTGGTCGGTACCGGGAAATACATGACATGTTCCACCATCGGCGGCGTGAAGAACAACTGCCCGGCGTGGAACTCGGACACCTCCGGGAGTGCGGTGCTGCCGGACGGTCGCCACCCGTAAACCACGGTGCCGGAGGTGACGAACGAATAATGCCAGTCGGTCTTGTGGTAATGGTTGGCCCGTAGGGAACCGGCATTGCTCTCGATCCAGGCCGCCGAGGTGAACCTCTTGAGAAGGACGTTCAAGATCCTTCCCGAAGAATTGACGAACGGTTCGTCGAGCGGCACCAGAGGGGTGTCAGGATACTTCTCCTCGTCGACCAGCCTGGTGTACTCGGAATGCGTGAATTCTGATGTCGGTCGACCCATTGAATGTCCTCCATGATTTCGCATCGTCTCCACCTTGACGCTCGACCCGTGTTTCGCGCTGTCGAAAGATCGACCTGTACATCGATCACGCACCATGGCCGCCCGCGTAAATTCGCCGTCGGCATTCCGCGACATCGCGGCTGGACAGCCATCGCCCAGGCGCTGCACCGCCACGGCCTGATCCATGGCCGCCCCTGACCGCTCTGCTTCACTTATCCGATCCGCAAACCGTGGCCTTGCCGGGGTTGTGGCGAAGAGGTAAGCCGGATCACTGCGGCCCGCGATTCGGTCCGAGGTCGGCGCGCGCCGACCGGCATCGAGTCAATAGGCTCGTGAAAATCGACGCCAGCCTTGCCGGCTCGTTATGCGGCGTTCCTCGGGAACCAATGCAAGACCAGGGTGCGCGGCGCTATGGCAGCACCAAAAAGTGGCGCTGCGCTGGCAGCGCACAGATGATCAATCCCCCGTTCCGCTGTCTACATCCACCAGCGGCGATCGCTTGACGATCTCCCTGGGGCAGGATGCTACGCCGGATCCGCCGCGCGAGTCCAGCCCATTTTTTGGTTATCGGATCCTCCAACTCACTGTGCCCATGCTTCCTTCCAGGAAGTTTGCGCCAGGTGGCTAGTGAGAGGACGGTGGGAGCGCTATCCCATAGTCGCTGATAAATGGGAAGGTCATGCCCATCGGAGTACGCGTCGTGCGACAATGCCGCCGCAGACCGGCTGCGTCTAGAGGTAGGCCGCGGATCGCCTGCACCTGCGTGGTAGTCAGTGCCGGCGGCCGCTTGCCGGGATTGCCGAATCCAACATGGACGGTGAAGTGGCGGCGCACTTGCCAGCAGTTCTCGCTGGGATGGACGTGCACGCTCTCCTTTGTTACATTCGGGATCATGAGTGTGAGCGGGGGAACTTGCGGATGGACGTGGATAATGCCTGATCGTGGCGCATCGCGGCAGACCATCGCCGATCCCGATTGACGTATCACGTGATGACGTACCTACATCTGCCGACTTCCGGTCGCAGCCCTCGGTGTACCTGATCGTGTGGTTCCCGATGAAATCTTCCGAGTGACGGCTCGTACCGAAACTTTCGAAAAAGATTCCGGGAATTTCTTCAGCTATCCGTGAACAATCGAGAGCGGAGAAACCTGTGCCGGAAACGGCGACATCGTCCCCCATCAACGGAAATGCCTCCCTCAGTGTTGCGCTCCACATCGGAAGCGACGTCATCGCCCATGGTCTCGAGGCTGTCCTGCAGCAGATCGCGGATGTCCGCTCCGTGCTCCGTGTGGATCTTCGCTCACTGCCCGGCCTCATCGCGGACGACGAGATAGATGTCCTGGTCGTCTCCTTCGATCTGTGGTCCGACCTCGAGGGGATCTGGGACCCCACCGCCCATCGCACCAAGATTCTCGTCACCGGCAGCGATCTGCACACCCGAGAGATCGAGTCCTTCAGCTCCCTCCCCGTGGACGGGTTCCTCGCTCTCGAGTACATCTCGGCGGAACGTCTCAACGACACGCTCAGCCGACTGGTGAACGGGGAAGTCCCCCTGCCGTCCGAATTGGCCTACAGGCTGTTGAACGAGGCGTATCCGGTGGTGACCCGCCGGAGCCGCGCTCATGTGGAACTCACCGCCCGGGAGAAACAGACGCTGGCGCTGCTCGTGAAAGGGCTGAGCAACAAACAGATCGCCCGAGGTCTCGGCATTTCCACGCATGGGGCGAAGCGGCTGGTCACCGCGATACTTCTTAAAATGGGTGTACCCAACAGGACTGCGGCTGCAGTGCAGGCGATCGACTCCGGCCTCATCCCGGAGCGGTCGACCGGGGATATCTGATAGCTGGAACCAATGAAGTGACGGTCCGGATCGCGGTCCGTCACCGCGCAACTCCTTTCGTCTCTTGAGGTGTGATGGCCACTCAGATATCCGTCATCGAAACGTTTAGCACGTTGTTCGCCGGCGAGCCGCGCGAGGACGCGGTGGCTCCGGCTGAGACGGTTCCTCAATCGCGCAAAGACGAATACCTCAACGACCTGGCTGACGTGCACGGTCTCGATAGACCTGTCGCTCTCTCCGCTATGACATCGCGCTCCTATGGTGAGATGGCGGCCACAGCCCTCGAAGGGTGTGGTGCGGGATCCGAACACATCGATGTGATCGTCCTCGCCTACGCGAACACCGAGTTCTTCGTCCCGAAAGGTGCGAGCTCGTTCCTGTCCGAGGAATTTCCGTCGGCGAAGTTGGTTTACGCCGTCACGGATCAGGGAAAGCTGGCCCCTTTCACCGCGCTGAAACTCGCGCACTGTCACCTGCACGAGGAAGAGTGCGAAAGGGCGGCCGTCGTCGCGATCGAGCAGCGCGCCGTACCTCTGGTCGGCGACCACGTCTCCGGCAAACCCGAAGTTGATGCTGCCGCGGCGATCCTCCTGTCGCGAGATGTCTGCGCCACTGGTGTAGAAAAGCCGAGCGTTGCTTTGCGAAAGGTTGGCGGGCAGGCTGAACTCGGTCCGCTGGTGAGAGAGATGCTGCGGATCGGGACAGCAGAACTGGACGGCGACCCCCTCATCGTCATCGGCGAGCGCATACCGGGAGGCGAGGCCGCTTCCTTCTCATCCCGTATCCACCGGGCGGAAGCCGGCCGTGTTTGCACCGGAGTGTGGGAGACGCTCGACCGGAGTCTGCGAGGCGACGGCGGGTATTCCGGGCCCGTGCTGGTCATGGAATACGACCCGATACTGGATCAACTCGGTGTGGCGTCGATGATCGTTCCGTAGCGCCTTCACGCCGTTCACACGTGTGCCGCGACCAGGTAACTACGGGGCAGATCCGGCAGGTTGGCCGGGTTGGCGGCGGAGGACCAGCGGCCGTACTCGGCGCCCGGCCGGCCGGGTTCGGTCACGACGTCCACGGTCCAGCCGTTGTCCGCCAGGAAGCCCCCCGGGTCGTCCGTGCCGAACCGCCAAGGACTGTTCGCGTCTTCGAGCTTGCGCAGGAAGGATTTCATGTACGGGAAGCGGTAGATACCGGTCCCGATCAGGTCGACCGACAGGCGGCTGCCGGGCGCGGAAAGCTTCGCGGCGCGGCGTACCACGTCGTCAGCCAGTTTTTTCGGCAGGTAGAACAGCACCCCCTCGGTGAACCACAGCGTCGGCACCTGGGGGTCGTGGCCCGCCGCCGCCAGTGCCGCGTCCCAGTCGTCGCCGAGGTCCACCGGAACCGTCCGCAGGTCGCACCGCGGTACGGCGTCAGCCCTGTCGAGGACGGCTCGCTTGTAGGAGAGGACAGTCGGCTGGTCCACCTCGTACACGGTGGTCCCGGCCGGCCACGCGAGGCGGTAGGCGCGGGTGTCGAGACCCGCGCCGAGCCCAACCACCTGTACCAGCCCAGCGGCCAGGCCTTCCCCGATGGTGTCGTCGAACCAGCGCGTGCGGATCGGCAGGAAGGGATTGCCCTCGTCGGAGGCTCGTGAGGTGTGGAAATGCCGAAGGAGTTCGGCGCCCTCCGGGCCGGCGAGCAACGAGGCGTAGGGATCGTCGAACAGCCTGTCGGGGCGTGCACTCTCACGGGCTCTGGCAGCAGCCGTCCACCGTGCGGTCTCGCCGACTCCGTTCATCTTGTCTTCGCCCATGGGCAAGCAATGTAACGACCGACCGGCACCGGCAGAATCTCCATACTCCGGCATACCTGATCCGGCAGGGCCTTTGGGACACCCAATGGGGACTGGCCTGCCGCTACGCGCCCGACAGAAGCTTGCAACGCCAGCAAGATTCGAGAGAAGAGGACGCGTGATGCAGCCGCGAACGGTGGACGACGTACCAACGGTGATCGCACAGGAGATGGGGCGCGTCCTGTCCGGCGATCCGCTCGACCTCCACCGGGACTTCTTCCTTGCCGGGGGCGACTCGGTGCGCGCCGTGGAGTTGATCACGCGCCTGGGCGAGCGCTTCAGCGACGGTACGGAAGAGGCCAGCGCCCGCCTGTGTTCGGCACTCCTGCTCGCCGTGTTCGAGGACGCGACACCGGAGGCGCTGGCCGCGGTCGTGCGTGAGCACCTCTGAACGGAGAGCGACCTCTATGACCGGTTCCGATTGGTCGGTCCGGGAGATCGCCGACGCCGTGGCCACCCGCCGGATCTCCGCGACGGAGATTCTCGCGGAGGCCCTCACCCGTATCGACCGCTGCAACAAGGAGTTATGCCTGGTCGTCACGATCGACGAGCGGGCCCGGCGGTGGGCGCGCGAGGCCGACGACGCCGTACTGCGCGGTGAGTCGCTCGGTCCGCTGCACGGCGTTCCGCTGACAGTGAAGGACAGCTTCTCCACGCAGGGTCTGCGCACCACCGCGGGGTCCCGCGCTCTCGCCGCCAACATCCCCGGCCGTGACGCCGACGCCGTGGCCGCGCTCAGAGCGGCTGGCGGCATCGTGTTCGCCAAGACCAACCTGGCGGAGAACTGCGGTGACCTTCAATCCGCAAACCCCCTGTTCGGGGCGGCTGCCAACCCTTGGGATCCGCGGTACACCACCGGCGGCTCGTCGGGCGGCTCCGCCGGAGCGGTCGCCGCCCGGTTCTGTGCCGCCGACCTGGGTTCCGACATCGCGGGATCGATCAGGATCCCGGCCGCCGCCTGCGGGGTCTACGGGCACCGGCCGAGCTACGGCATCGTTCCGATCCGCGGTCACCATCCCCCTTACCAGCCGATCGAACCGGATCTCGCGGTGGCGGGTCCGCTGGCGTCCACGCCCGGAGACCTTTCCGTGCTCCTCGACCTTCTGGTCGGCCCGAGCCAGGCGGACAGACCGGCCTGGCGGGTGGAGCTGCCGCCCGCCAGGACCGTACGGCGGGCGGCGATCTGGCCGGACGATCCGTACTGCCCGGTCGACGCCGAGATCCGTGCCGCCCTGGAAGACGTGGCCGGGGTACTGGAAGCCGACGGGGTGCCCGTAGAGCAGACCCGGCCGTCCGGCATCCGGCTGGACGAGAGTGACCAGGTGGGCCGCAGGTTGCTCGCCTCCGTGGCGCTGCAGGACTACAGTGCCGCGGACATCGCCGCCATCAACTCCGCTGAGCGCGTGCCGGGTGACGGCCTCGGCGCGCAGTATGTCGCACAGAGTTACCGGGACTGGATGCAGGCGCACGCCCGGCGCGAGAGGTTGCGGGCGCGGTGGCAGTCGTTTTTCACGCACTTCGACGCTCTGCTCCTACCCGTCGTCCCCTCCCTGGTCGGCCCCCACGACACCCGCCCGTTCGCCGAGCGAACCCTGACGGTCGACGGTGCTCCGCGCCCGTACTGGGATCAGATGGTGTGGGCCAATCTGACGGGCCTGGCCGGCCTCCCGACCACGGTCGTCCCTGTGTGCCGCGACAGCCGCGGCCTGCCTATCGGCATCGCGGTCGTCGGCCCCTACCTGGAGGACCGTACGCCGCTGTCGCTCGCTCAGCGGCTGTACGAACTGCTCGAACCTCTCGGGCCCCCATGGGTCCGGTATGGCAATGCAGCCAGCTCTGTCGGGCGGGCACCTGGAGTTAGCCGTGACCGTGTCACCACGTCAGATTCTTCCCAAGTCAATCCACTTCCCCGAATGTGAATGGCTGGATCGGAGGACCATCCATGCACGCAATCGTCATCGCTGGTGGGAAAGGCACCCGGTTAGGGCCACTGACAGCCGAGACCCCTAAGGCGCTGATGAGGTTCGGCGAATTCACCCTGCTGGAGATAACGCTGCTCCGTCTGCGGGAAGCCGGTGCCGAGCGGGTCACCCTTTGCGTCTCCCACCTGGGCGAGATGATAAGGCAGGTGATCGGCTCAGGCGACGCCCTGGGGATCGCCGTCGAGTACTGCCACGACCCGGTTCCGCTGGGCACCGCTGGTCCGTTGCGGCAGGTACCGCACTGGGACGAGCCGGCACTGGTGATGAACTGCGACATCCTCACGGGTCTCGACTTCGGTCGCCTGTACAGGTCGCACGTCGACTCCGGGGCAAGGCTGACGGTCGCGACCCAACGCCGTCACGTGGTCGTCCCGTTCGGAGTGATCGAGCTCTCCGAGACCGGCCATGAGGTGCGTGCCATCAGGGAGAAGCCGTCGCTGTCCTTCGACGTATCGGCGGGTATCTACGTCGTCGACCCGAAGGCCAAGGACCTGATACCGATGCAGGAGCCGACGGACATGCCCGCCCTGATGCGTGCGCTCCTCGAAGAGGGACACCCCGTCCAGGCGAGTTCGTTCACCGATGTCTGGCACGACATCGGCACCCCTGCGGGATACCAGGCCGCGCAACGGGACTTCGCCACCGACCCCACCGCCTACCTCATGCCGAAGTTCGCGACCCCGCAGCCACGAGCGGATGACCTGCTCATTTCTTCTCCACTCAGCCCCGAGAACATGAAGGCGAGGACATAGTGGTCGTCGGACCTGACAAGGACTCCGCGTATGTGGCGGTGATCGGCCTGGGATACGTGGGCCTGCCGCTCGCCGCGTCGCTCGCCGCAGCTGGTACCCGGGTGGTCGGGATCGACACCGACGCCCGCGTACGCGACGCTGCCCGAGCCGGCCGGCCCCTCCTGCGGGAGCCGGGCATACCCCAGCTGCTCGCCGGCTTGGACGAGAGGCGACTCACCTTCAGCGACAAGCTGCCGGACGAGCCACCGCGAGCCGTCATCGTGTGTGTCGGCACCTCGCCGGACACCGGCAGCGACCAGCCCAACCTGCGGCATGTGGAGGCGGCCATCGACATGATCGCGCCGTCGGTCACCGACGACTGCGTCGTGATCGTCCGCAGCACCGTGCCGGTCGGCACCTGCCGCAAGGTCGTGCTGCCCCGGCTGCGGGCGCTCACACCGAGGCCACTGCTCGCGTTCTGCCCCGAGCGCACCATCCAGGGAACCTCGCTCGCGGAACTGCACTCGCTGCCGCAGATCGTCGGCGGCCTCGACGAGCGTTCCGCCGCAGCGGCGAGCGAGTTGCTCGCTCCCGTCATGCCGGACCGGGTCACCGTCTCCAGCCTGGAGGCCGCCGAGCTGGTGAAGCTGGTGTGCAACGCGCACACCGACCTCATCTACGGGTTCGGCAACGAGATCGCCCTGATCGCGGAGGGCCACGCGCTCGACGCCAACGAGGTGATCGGCGCCGCCAATCTGCGCTATCCCCGCCCGGACATCTCGCGGCCCGGCTTCGTCGGCGGAAGCTGCCTGGTCAAGGATCCGTTCATGCTGATGCAGGCGGCCCGGCAGGCCGGCCACCACGCCCCGATGGTGGCCGCTGCCCGGGAGATCAACGAACTGGTGCCGCGGCACGTGGTCGCCAGGGCCGTCACCGAGCTCGAGCGCCGCGGGCGCTCTCTCGCCGACGCCACGGTCCTGGTGTGTGGCATCGCCTACAAAGGACGACCGGAGACCGACGACGTACGCGGATCGGCCGCCGCTGTCGTCCAGGCCCAGCTGGCCGGCCGGGTGGCGCGGCTGCTCGGCCACGACTTCGTCGTCGCGCCCGAGCGCATCGCCGCCATGGGCCTGCATCCCACCAGCCTTTCCGACGGACTCCGCACGGCGGACGTGGTGCTGCTCCTGAGTGACCACCCGCGGTACGTTCGCGACGACATCGCGGCATCGTTGGCCTCGGCCCCGGTGGTCTTCGACATGTGGGGGCTCTGGCAGGAGCCGCTCGCCGATGCGGCCGGCATCGCCTACCTGAGGCTGGGCCGTGGCTGAACACGCACTCATCACCGGCGGCGCGGGGTTCATCGGTGCTCATCTGGCGCGCAGGCTGCTCGACGAGGGTGTCGAGGTCACCCTGATCGACGACTTCTCCCGAGGACAGCGCGATGCCACCTTGGCCGATCTTGAAAGCCATGCCCGGCTCGTCTGCCACGACCTGACCCGGCCGATCCCCGCCGAGACGCTCCCGGCACGTGTGGACACCGTCTACCACCTGGCCGCCGTCGTCGGCGTCCAGCGTACCCAAGACGCTCCCGGGCGGGTCCTGCGCACCAATGTGCTGGCCGCGACCCACCTGTTCGATTGGTGCGACCTGACCCGCCCCGACACCGTGTTCCTCAGCTCCACCAGCGAATTCGCGGACGGCGCCGCCCACCTGGGGGCGGCCACCTTCCCGACGTCCGAGGAAGTGCCGTTCGTGCTGACCGAGCCGCACGCGCCGCGGGCCAGCTACGCGCTGAGCAAGGCTGTCGCCGAGAACATGTTGCTGTACCGCGCCGACCGGCTGCGCGTACGTATCGGGCGCTACTTCAATGTCTACGGACCGCGCATGGGCCACTCGCACGTCATCCCGCAGTTCGTTGGCCGCGTCCTGGACGGCGAGGACCCCTTCCGGGTCTACGGAGGCGAGCCGAGCCGTGCCTTCTGCCATGTCGACGACGCGGTGGCGGCCACCGTCGCCCTGACCCGGCTGCCGGACCCGGGGCCGGTGATCGCCAACATCGGCGACGACACACAGGAGATCCGGATCGCGGACCTGGCCCGGCTGTTGCTGGAGATCTCCGGGGTCTCTCCGCGTCTCGAGTTCCTCGGCGCTCCCGCCAACTCGCCGGGCCGTCGACTGCCCGACCTGTCCAGGCTGCGCCGGCTACTGCCCGGGCACACACCCGTGCCCCTGGAGAGCGGCCTGCGCCAGATGCTCGCCTGGTACGAGGAGGAGCGCCGCAGCCAGTCCGCCGAAGGAGTCCCGCATGGCAGTCAGTGAGACGCGGCACGAGATCGCCTTCGCCGACAACACGATCGGCCGGCCCGAGATCGACGCCGTGACGGACGTGCTCACCTCCGGTTGGCTCTCCGCCGACCGGCGGACCCGCGTCTTCGAGGAGGAGTTCGCGGCCGCTGCCGGGGTGCGGGACGCAGTCTTCGTCAGCAGCGGCACTGCGGCGCTGCACCTGGCGGTCCTCGCGCTCGGCCTTCGGCCGGGGGACGAGGTCATCATGCCGTCGCTGACCTTCGTGGCGGGAGCGGCGTGCTGCGCCCTCCACGGAGTCGTACCGGTCCTGGCCGACATCCACGGCGCGCGGGACCTCACGGTGGACCCCGCCGACATCGAGCGGCTGATCACCGAGCGCACCCGGGCCATCGTGGTCATGCACTACGGGGGATACCCGGCCTCCGTCGCACAGGTCAGGGCCCTCGCCGACCGGTACGGGCTCCCCCTCGTCGAGGATGCGGCGCACAGCCCGGTCGTCTCCACGCCCGACGGCGTGCTCGGCACCATCGGCGACATCGGCTGCTTCAGCTTCTTCGCCACCAAGAACCTGACCACCGGCGAGGGCGGCATGATCCTCGCCCGGGACGCCGAACTGCTGGCCCGCGTACGGTCGTTGCGCTCGCACTGCATCGACGGCTCCTCCCGGAGCCGTACGGCGAGCGGTTCCGCCGGATACGACGTGACCGGCATCGGCCTCAACTACCGGCCCACCGAGATGGCCGCCGCCCTCGGCTCGGTACAGCTCGGAAGGCTCGACGACGACCGGTCCCGCCGCAGCGACCTGGTCTCCCTCTACCACGGCGGTCTGGCCGGGATCAGCGGGCTGGACGTGCCGTTCGCCGGGTACCAGGGCGCCTCGGCCCACCATCTGCTGCCCGTGCTCCTGCCCGAGGGCAGCGACCGGGAACGGATCAGGCAGCGGCTGCGCGCGGCGGGAGTACCCACTTCCGTGCACTATCCGCCGACGCATCTGATGACGTACTACCAGGACGACCCGGACGGTCTGCGTGCCGGCGCCATCCCGCGCGAACGGCTCGTACGCACCGAGTCGGTCGCACCCAGGTTGCTGTCGCTGCCGCTGCACGCTCGTCTCGGCGATGACGACGTGGCGTACGTCGTGGACCAGTTGGCCGACATTCTCGCGGGGGAGTGAGCCAGGTGGAGATCACCACGACCGACCGCCGTCTTCACCGCGCCGGACTTCCCGTCGTGGCGCTCGGCGTGAACCATCACCCCTCGGCCGCCGGCTGCCGGTGGTGGGTGGACTGGGACGAGGACGCCCTTCGGGCCGACTTCGGGCGCATGGCCGGAGCGGGTCTGAACTCCGTGCGGCTCTTCCTCTTCTGGCGCGACTTCATGCCCACGGAACACGCGGTGGACTCCGAGGTGCTCGCCCGTCTGGACGCCGCCGTCCGCGCGGCCGGAGAAGCGGGTCTGTCCTGCGTTCTGTCGCTTCTGACCATATGGATGAACGGCCAGCGCCTCGACCTGCCCTGGCGGCGGGGGCGCAGTGTGTGGCGCGATCCGGATTTGCTCGTCGCCGAGGAGGCGTACGCGCGAGCCGTGGCCAAGACCGCGCACGCCCACGGCAATGTTCTCGCTTACGACCTCGGCGACGAGCTGTGGAACATCGACGAGGCCGACGCGCTCTCCCTGACCGAGGAGGAGGTCGCCGGCTGGTACCGGCGGCTCGCCGACGCCCTTCGCGCGGAGGCGCCCGGCGCACTCGTGATGCAGGCCAACGACCCGTCGGCGGTGTTCGGCGGCGGGCCGTACGGCTGCGACAACCAGCGGGAGCTCGATCTGATCGCCCTGCACGGGTTCCCGCCGTGGGCGCCCGGCGGGATCGAATCGACGCTGTCGTACAAGGCGACAAACCTGCCGTCGTTCCTGGCCGCCGTCGGCTCGGCCTACGGCCCGGTTCTCATCGACGAACTGGGCAGCTACGGCGTGCACACCGGCACGGCCACGTCCTTCCTCTCGGCGGCCACCGCGTCGGTCCTCGCCAACGGCGTCGCCGGAGTGTTCGTCTGGTGCTGGCAGGACATCGCGTCGGCGGCGGAGCCGTACCGGGAACGCCCGGCCGAACGATATGTCGGGCTGCACAACCTGGAGGGCACCCCGAAACCCACCATGGGCGCCTACCGGCGGGTCATCGACCACGCCACCGTTCTCACGGCCGCGCGTGAGCCCGCCTCCGCCGCCCTCATGCTGCCGCACAGTCTGCGCGGCCAGGGCACGTCGTACCTGGACGGCGGGGGCAGCGCGGTCGCCGCCTTCCACTCCTATCTCCTGCTCAAGCGGGCCCATGTGGACGCCGACGTGGTCACCTCCGCGGGCCTCGACCACTACCGGCACGACCTCGTCATGTGCCCGGCCGCGGACCGGCTCACCCTCGACGACCTCGACGCGCTGCGGGCCCACGCCGAGCGCGGCGCCACCGTCTACCTCTCCCTCGGCGACCATCTGCACGGGCTGCCCGGCGCCGACCTCGTCGGGGCGGAGATCGTCGACTTCCGGCTCGGGGACGACGGTAAGAGCGCGCTCTGCTGGGGCGACGCGAGATGGCCGCTCCGATGGGATCCCGCGGCGATGAAACCCACCACCATGGTCGCCACCACCGGCCGGGTCCTCGCGAGTTACCCCGACGGGTCGCCCGCTCTCGTCGAGCAGACCGTCGGCCGAGGCCGTGTGCTGTTCACCAACGCACCGCTGGAGTGCCAATTCGGCGTACCCGGGCTGCTTGCGTCGAGCGGATGGCACCTCTTCTACGCACGCATCGCCGAGATCGCCCATGTGCGGCCCGCGGTGCAGTGCGATGAGCCCGATCTGGAGATCGTGCGCGGCCGCGACGGCGGGCTGGTCGTCGTCAACCACGGCGAACACCCCATCTCGGCCCAGCTGTCGAGCGCCGACACCAGTCACGCCGTCTCGCTCGGAGCCAAGGAATGGACGGTCCTGGGCCGACGGCTCCCCAGCAACGGAAGGGAGTCTGCGTCATGAAGGCAGTCGTCTACCACGGGCCCGGGAAGGTCGCAGTCGAAGAGCTGCCACAACCCCGGCTCGCCGGGCCCCGGGACGCGATCGTCGAAGTGCACCGCACCGCTCTGTGTGGCACCGACCTGCACCCCTACCGGGGCGAGACACCCTCGTTCGAGTCCGGCACGGTGCTCGGGCACGAGTTCGCCGGCGTGGTCGTCGAGGCGGGCCCACAGGTACCGTTCGCGCCCGGACAGCGGGTGTTCGCCTCCGACATCGTCGCCTGCGGCTCGTGTGCGTCCTGCGCGCACGGCATGCATTACCAATGCGTGTCGGTCGGCCTGTTCGGCTCCTCCACCCTGGTGGGTCCCGCGATCGCGGGCGGCCAGGCCGAATACGTCCGCGTTCCGTACGCGGACGTCGTTCTGTGCGCCACGCCTGACGGTGTCTCCGATGAGCAGGCACTGTTCGTCGGCGACGTCCTGAGCACGGCGTACGCGGCGGTGAGGGGAGCGCGGGTACGGCCGGGCGACGTCGTGGCGGTGGTCGGGGCGGGACCGGTCGGTGTCCTCGCGGCGGCATGTGCCCGGCTCGCCGGGGCCGCCGAAGTCGTCCTGGCCGACAGCGACGCCGGGCGGCGCGCGGGCTTCACCGGTCCCGGACGGATCGTCGCCCCCACGCGGCTCGCCCACATGACGGCTGAGCTGACCGGAGGCTGGGGAGCGCATGCCGTGATCGAGGCCGTGGGGACACCGGCTGCCCTGTCCACCGCCGTCGGGGCCGCGGCCCCCCGGGCCACCATCGCCGCGGTCGGCGTGCACCATACCGACGCCTCCTTCCCCGCGGGCCTCGCCTTCGCCCGGGAGCTGACGGTGCGCTTCGTCGTAGGCGACCCCATCGCCGTTCGCGAGCCGGTGCTCGCGCTGCTGCGCCACAAGCGCCTGGATCCGTCCGAGCTGATCAGTCATCGGCTGCCGCTGTCCGCGGCCGCCGACGCCTACGACCTGTTCGACCGCCGCGAGGCCTTCAAGGTCGTCCTCGATCCGTCCGAGGTGTGACCCGGGCGAGGTCTCGCCGAGGTTCGGAGAGCCGGCTCCCACTCGCACTCGACGTTCCAGTGTGGTGGATTGCTCTCGGCAGCTGGATGGTGCGCCGGTCACGCGCCTGAAGGGTCAGCTTCGGGTGACCCGCCTCGGCGCAGGCCGGCCCCGCACACGTCCCGACCTGCTCCCGGCGGGCAAGGGCATCGCACAAGCACGCCGTCGAGATCGGCATCGCCCGGCTCGAAGGCCCACCGCGGCGTCGCCACCGGCTACGACAGGGTTGGCCGTCCGGTTCCGGTTGCCGGCACCGCTACGACCGGCACCGCATACCTGTTCAGCGCCAAGGAAACATACCCGACGTCGCCTATGAGACAACCATCGCCTGCCGGAATAGCTGAACTACCAGAAGGCCGAAGTTCAAGTAATTGTCCCGGCCTGCGGTGGGCAATCACCGCCCCGTCGAAACGGGGGAAGTCCCCATCACAACGATGCGCCGCGTAGGACTTGAACCTGCCACCCGCGGATCAAGTGGCAGCCGTTCGTGCGCTTGCTTCGGCTGACAATTTCCGAATGTGCCTTATGGCGACGACCGGCACGCTCACACCGATCAGATTGCAGTACGCCACCGCGGCATAGAAGCTGTCCACGCTTCCGGTGGCGCGGGTCGCGGCGGTGCTGACCGCGACGATCAGGCCGAAGTAGATGATGTTGAGAACGATGGCCCGGAAGCCGCCGCCGGTTTCCTCCATGACGGTCAGCGACATGAGTACCGGGCCTTGGACGGCGTAGGTGAGCGCCACGGCACCCAGGTAGCTGCCGGCGGCCGCGGCAACGCCGGCGTCGCCGCTGATCAGTCGTGCCAATGGGTCATGTACCGCCCACACCAGCAAAGCGACCACCACGTACGCCATGACGGTGACCTCGATGCCGCCGCGCATCGACGCACGTATGCGCTGCCAGTCGCCCGACCCGCGCTGCTGGTTGATGGTGATCGCGGTGGCCGTGCCCAGGACCATTCCCGGCAGCAGCACGAGGTTCTGCATGGTGGACACGACGGTGAAACCGGCCACGGCGTCCGGCCCGTAATTCCCGAGGACGCCGATGACCGCGAGGTTGTACGCGGAGATCACGAAGAACGACATCGCGATGGGCACGCCGATGCGGCGCAGGTCGGTGAGGACTTCGCGCCGCCACACCAGGGCCGCCGGCGGATGCCACAGCTCGGTGCGGCGCAGCAGGACCAACCCCATGGCCAGGCCGGCCACACCCGCTGTCGCGTCAGCGATCGGGATCGCCGCGATCCCGATGTCGGTGCCGAGCCCGAGACCGGCCACGAGGCTGATCCGGACGCTCGCCGTACCGACGACCAGCAGGGTGGCGTGCCGCACGTACCCGTAGCCGCGCAGGCTCGACGCGCAGAGTTCCGGCCCGATGGTCAGCAGCCCGGCGGCGCTGGTCCAGCGCAGGAAGGAGACGAAAGCGTCCCGCTGCCCGGCGTCCACGTGGAAGAATCCGGCCAGCAGGGGAGCGGCGATCAGGAGAATCAGATACAGGGCCGCGCCGAGCCCTAGCCAGACTCGGGCCAGGCTGGCGGCGTTCGCCATGACGTCCCGGGGACGCCCGGCCCCCTTGCTGATCGCGGCGGCCACCTGGTTGGCGACCGCAAAGCCCACGGTCACGGCGAGCAGGATGAGGCTGACGGGCTGATACAGGGAGCGAATATAGATGGCGTCGCCCCCCATACGCCCCAGGATGGCCACGATGCCGAGCTGGACGGCGAAATTGAGGGACTCGGCCACGAAGAGCGGGATTGCGAGGCCCGAAATGGTGCGCCACACGCCCCTTCTCTCATGCGTGGTCATGGCGAACATACAGACCTCCGGGAGTGCGACGGCTGGTGGGAAAAAGGACTCACGGGACGCTAGCAACATTTACCGAGGAATGGCCATGCGAAGCGCCTGATTCAGACCGCGGCCGTATCGAGCCGGCACAGGCTCAGGTATCCGAGGCGAGGGTCGTAGTCGGCCAGGACGATCCTGCGGTCCGAGGTTTCCGGGAGGTTGGCGCAGTGCTGCGAGAGCGTGACCCACGGCCCGGCGCACGGCAGCCCGGCGGGGACGGGCAGAACGTCCGCGCTGACACCGGCCTTCGCCCAGTACGGTGCGAGGGCCGGCCGGCAGATCGCGGTGACCGCCCCGGCCTCCTCCGCCTCGGCCCGCAGCAGGGTGATGATGTCGGATGTCGACACACGGGTGTGCTGACGGACCCTCGGGGCGCCGAGTGCGCCGTCGCGGTCGAGTACGAGCGCCACGGCCATGTCGCGGGTCGGACGCATGTCCTCGGGGACCGGCGGCCCCTGCCACACGGTCGCCTGGTCCATGACGAGGACGAGCGCACGTCCGTGGGAACCCGCGGGCAGGGTGGTCGCGGTGAGCCGGAGCGCGGTGAACGCGCCGGCGGCACCTTGGTCGGAGACGGCGAACACCGTGTCGATACCGCCGAGCGGGAGGTCCAGGAACGGCAGGGGGAAGCCGGGCTCCGCGTCAGGAGTGGAGCTGGCGAGCACCGCCGCGTCGAACCCTCCGGCAAGCGGCCCGAGCCGGCCGAGCATCGGCCCGATCATGTCGTGGAAGGTGGTCCGGCGACCCGCGAGATACGCGTCCTCCCACGGAAGCCCGAACAGCTCCCACAGGTGGCTGAAATAGGTTCGGTCCCGATCGTTGAAGGCACTCAGCCCGTCGAAGGCGCAGTGGTCGATGTGGGCGAGGCGCAGGTCCGCCCCGATGCCGCCCGGCTTCGGTCCGATGTACACCGCGTGGCCCTTCTTCCGGTTCAGTGCTCGAAGACCATGGCCGAGAACGTGGCGCCCAGGCCGACCGCGGTCATCAGGTAGCGGTCGCCGGGCACGAGCCTGCCGTCCGCGCGGGCCGAGCAGTAGTTGATGAAGGCGTCAGCACCGAAGCAGTGCCCGATCCTGGAGAGGTTGTCGAGGTAGAGACGGTCCAGGTTCTTGAGTCCCAGGCCCTTGATCACCTTGCGCCAGGACAGCTGATTGACGTGGTGCGGCAGGATGAGGCTGATGTCGTCGATCGTCAGGCCCGCACGGTCGAGGGCAGAGGTGATGACGTCGACGAGCACGTCGGGGTAACGCACCGCCCATCTCTCGTGATCCTCGTCCGTCATCCGGGAGCCGCGGTAGAACTCGCCGCAGATGCGGGAGGCGTAACCGAGCATCCGGTCCCTGCCGACGTCGCCCGCGCGGACCAGGAGCGCCACCACGCCCTCACCCATCACGGCCGTCACCCCGAGGACGCGCGCGTCGTCGGTGAAGGTCTTCTCCCCGGCGAAGATCAGGGCGAGAGCGTCCGGATCACCGTCCTGCGCGAGCATCCGCCCCGCCAGTTCGACGCAGACCAGTACGGAGGCGCACGCCTGCTGGCTGACGGAGAACGCCGGCGCGTGCGTGAGGCCTAGGGCCGCGCGGGCCTCGTGCAGCGGATTGATCGGGTACGGTGCGGACACCGGCATGGTCCTTGCCTGCAGCACGTAGCGCACCCGGTGCTCCTGGCCGCGCAGCTCCGTCAACCCCCGTCCAGCGGCAATGAGTTGCTCCGCCATGCTCCGGTCGTGATCCACCCGGATCTCGGAGAACCCGTAGAATTGGCGATAGTTCTTGATTTCCTGATCGCTGTGCCCGAACGCGCGCAGGCGTCCGGCGACCGGTTCGCTGTGTCGGGGCAGATGGACCGCGACGGCTTCGAGGGATGTCACCGTTCGCCTCGCTGTGTCCGGCCGTCGCGGGCCCCGGGAAACGCGGTTTCGACCACGGCTGCCACGTGCGGCCAGTTCATTCCGTCCCGTATCCGGGTCAGGCCGGCCGCACCGAGGCTCGTACGCAAGTCCTTGTTCCGCAGCAACCGCAGGACCGCGGCGGCGACGTGGCCGGCCGTCAGGTCGCACACCAGCCCGTCGACGTCGGCTCGCACCACGTCCTCCACTCCGGCGAAGCGCCCGGACACCACCGGCTTGCCGCAGGACCATGCCTCGGCGAACACCAGCGGGAAGACATCCGCGCAGGAGGGCAGGCAGAGCAGATCGCAGGCGGCCAGTGCGTCGTGTTTGGTGCTCTCGTCGAGCAGGCCGAGGTCGAGAATCTGCTCGTCCCGGTGGCGGGCGAAGACGCTCTGGTCCGCCCTCCCGCCCGACGGCCCACCGAACGCGAGAACCGTCTCCGGCAGCGCTCGCCAGATAAGTGGGGCTGCTTCGAGCAGGAGGTGATACCCCTTTGACGGAACCTTGCGCCCCAGGAACAGCACCAGCGGCCCGCTCACCGAATGCCGGTCCCGGAACGCCGCGCCGTCACCGGTCCCGATCAGATCCGGAGCCTGCGGGATGTGGCGGATACGCGAGGCGGGCACGCCGAAGTCGGCCAGGAGTGCCGCCTCCGACGGGGTCAGAGTGAACACGGCACCGGCCGCACCGCACAATCGGCGCCCCAGCCGGTGATCCGGCCAGGTACCCGGGTCGGAGGCGGGTGTCAGCAAGAACTCCGCCCCGCTCTCGCGGGCCAGCTCGTACCCGAGCCCGGCGTACTCCGCCGACGCGAGGTCGTATACGTGCACCACATCGGGTCGCCGCCAGTCCGGGCTCGCGCCGAGCTGCTCACGGGTCAGGAACCGGACCGGCAGATCGTCCGGCGGTCCGGGCGGGCGCGCGGAATCGGTGAGCACCGCGACTTCGTGCCCGCGCCGGATGAGTGCGGCGGCGGTGCGCCATGCCATCCGCAGGCCACCGGTGGTCTCACTGTCCGGATAGCCGCCGAAGACGGTGACGACCCGGCTCATGCTTCGTCCTCCTCTACGCCGACGGCGGCCAGGAGAGCGGAGATGTCGACCTTTCCCAGCGCGGAGCGGGGGAGAGTTCGCAGGAGGTGAACGTGGTGCGGCACCTCGTGGGCGGCAAGCCGCTCGCGGCACAGCGCGGTCACCCCGGCGGGCAGTCCGGCACCGCCGCGGGGCCCGGCTACGACTGCGGCGTGGACCGTCTGCTCGCCATGCTTCTCGACGCCGAAGACGTGCACCTCGGCCACGTCGGGGTGGTAGCCGACAACGCGTGCGACCCGCTGGGGATTGACCTTCTTGCCACCCACGTTGATGAAGGTCTGCTTACGGCCCAGCAGGAACAACTCGGACGTGTCCGAGATACGCACCAGGTCGCCGGTTTCGTAGAGGCCGGGGCCGGGTCCCGGGCCCCCGTCGGAGTATCCAGTGAACATCGTCGAGGTTCGGACCGCGAGCCGACGACCGGATCCGACTGAGTCCTCCCCGGGCATGTCCGGCAGCAACTCCCATTGCACGTCCGGCGCGAACGCCCCGACCGATCCCGGGTGCCAGGCCTCTCTGCTGCTGTCCTGGCAGGCGACGAGCCCGGTCTCGGTGCTTCCGTAGACCTGGTACACCGGCACTCCGCACAGCCGCCGCACGCCGTCTGCCGTCTCCTGCGGCAGTGGGCCGCCCGACGACAGCAGGAGCCGCAGCCCCGGCGTGTGCGCCTCGGTTCCCCAGGCGCGGACCAGCATCGAGTACAGCAGGGGCGTGCCGAGCACCGCGGACACACCGTCGGCCAGGGCTCCCACGAGCCGGCCGACCGAGAACTTCGGCATGGTCAGGACTTGCGCGCCAGCGCTCAGCCCGGCGAAGAGACCCCCGACGAGCCCGAACGAGTGCGCGACGGGGACGGGCAGCAGGATCCGGTCCGCCGGGCCGTACCCATGGATGCTCCGGTAGAGCTCGCCTCCCCTGATCGCGGCCCGCATCGGCTGCCGTGCGAGCCGCGGCTCGGAGGTCGAACCGGACGTCAGCAGCAGGAGATCGGGGCTCGCCGAGCCGGATCCGGAGGGTGGCGTCCACGCCCTCCCTGGGTCGGGTGCGAGCAGGTCGTCATAGGTCAGTTCCGTCGGTCCCGTCGGCGCGGGCACCGCCGACGACTCCGGTTTGATCAGGGTCCGCGCACCGGTGGACCAGATCACCGACCGCTCGTCGCGCAGATGCGAATTGCCCGCCTCGACCACGACGACGTCGACCGCCGCAGCGAGGAGGCCGAGCAGTACGGCGATGCTGCTGCGGCTGCCGTCCAGGACGGCGATCACGGTCGGCCGCAGGCGCTCCGCGTGACGCGCTACCCGAATGACATCGGTGCGCAGTTCGGCGCCCGACATCGTCGCTGTCCCCTCCGTGGTCAGCTCACCCAGCACAGGACGCTCCGCGGCCCGTGCGTTCTCCCAGCCCAGCAGCGCGGCAACCTCCAGCATGGCCCGGTCCGTCACCGTTCACCCAGCTCCGGCATCGTCGCCGGAACGTGTCCGGCGGCCGTCGCCCGCTCGACGTGGTCGGCCAGCCCCGCCAGCGACAGATGGTCGGACAGGACGGCGTCCACGGCCTCGTCGAGGTCGATCTCGTACGTGTCCTGCAGGTCGCCGACGAGCTGAATCAGGGCGATCGAGTCGAAGCCGAGCATGACCAGGTCCAAGTCGACGTCGATCTCCGACTCCGGGACCCGCAGGAAGCGGGTGGCGAGGCTGCGCAGTTCTTGCTCGATCGAGAGCCGTGACGGCACCGGCTTCTCCGTCGGCGCGCGGTCGGACGAAGCGGCGTCCGATGCCACCGTCACGGACGGCGAAGGTACCGGCTCCGGGTCCTGCGCGAGCGGGATCCAGTACGGCTTCTTCGCGAAGGGATAGCGCGGCAGCGTCACCGGGAAAGGTCGCGGGCCTGGCCACACAGGGCTCCAGTCGACGACCGAGCCCTGTGTCCACAGCCGCGCCAAACGCGCCAGCTCCCGGTACTCGCGGGTCTGGGCGACGACCGGCTCGGAGTTCCCGCCACCGGCATGCTGCGGCACGGCTGTACCGTGGCAGACTCGGGGCACATCATCGCCGTGCTGGAAGGAACGCAGTCCGGCCAGCACCTCCTCGATGTTCCTCCCCAGCACCGCCAGGCGCACCGGCATCTCCTTGCGGCGCAGCGCGGCCATGTACGTGAGCGCGCGTAGTCCGGGCGCGTCGGCGCCGGCCAGCAGCTCCGCGGTGCGCTCGGCGATGATGCGCAGTTGCGGGAGGGTCCGGGCCGAGAGCAGAAGCACGTCCTCCTCGCCGTCGGCGTCCGTGGTCGCTCTGGAGCGGCGGCGTTCGTCCGGGTACTCCTCGACGATGACGTGGGCACCGGCTCCGCCGGATCCGAACGAGCTGACACCCCCGCGCCGGGGTGTCCCCGGCTCGCTGACCCAGTCGGTCAGCTCGGTGGGGAAGTAGAAACGACCCGATTCGGTGTCGATCATCGGGTTGACCTTGTCGAGGTGGACGCAGGGGGCGATCTGACGGTGCCGGAGCTGGAGCAGTAGTTTGGTGAGGCCGGCGATCCCGGCGGCTCCTTCGAGGTGCCCGATGTTCGCCTTCACCGAGCCGACGGCGCATCGCGGGGGTCCCGCGGTGGCGTTCTGCGCGCCGTCTGCGCGAGGGGTGAGCGCGGCGTTGAGCGCTGCTGTTTCGAGGGGGTCACCCAGCTTGGTGCCCGTGCCGTGCGCCTCGATGTAGCCGATCGACTGCGGCGTCACGCCCGCCCGGCGTATCGCCTCGGTGATCAGATCGGCCTGTGCCGTGGGATTCGGGACGGTGAAACCGGAGCGGCGGCCCGCGGAGTTGACGAAGCTGGCCTTGATCACGCCCCATATCTCATCGTTGTCGGCCTCGGCGTCCGCGAGTGACTTCAGGAGAACGGCGCCCACTCCTTCACCGGGCACGAAGCCGTTGGCCCCGGCGTCGAACGTCCTGCACCGGCCCTCGGGCGAGAGCATGCCCCTGGAGGCCAGTCCGGCCAAGTGAGCGGGGTGCAGGATGAGGTTGGCCCCGCCCGCGACGGCCATCCGGCATTCACCGCTGCGGATGCTCTGACAGGCGAGGTGTACGGCGGTGAGCGAGGAGGAGCAGGCGGAGCCGACCGCGTAACTCGGCCCCTGGAAGTCGCATTGGTAGGAGACCATGTTGGCCAGTCGCCACGCTGTCGAATCGGCGCTGGTCAACTGCCCTGAGTTCCAGCCCGTGGCAGCGATCCGGCCGTACGTCTCGTACATGAGGCCGACAAACACCCCGGTCGACTTCTCGTGGGTGGCTGTTCCCAGATAGCCGGTCTCCTCGAGCAGGCTCCAGACGACCTCGAGGAAGAGGCGTTCCTGAGGGTCCATGATCTCGGCATCGCTCGGCAGGACGTCGAAGAACGAGGCGTCGAATCCGGCGACATCGTCCAGGAAAGCACCCCACTTGCCATAGCTCTTCTGGTCGCGTCCACGGCGCTCGTCATGGTGGGCGCGCCAGTCCCATCGTTCCTTCGGTATCTCGGCCACGCGATCGGCCCCCGTGCGCAGCGTCTCCCACAGGCTGGCCATGTCGGTCGAGCCGGGGTAGTAACCGCCGACACCGACCACAGCGATGTCCAAGGGGCTTTCGACACGCTCCGGTTCTGGACGAGGTGTCATGCGTACCCCTTCGAACGACGCCGCCCGCGGAAGTACTTGACGGTCGGATCCGTCGAACCGCCGGAGGCCAGATACTCCTCGAACCGGTCGGCGTTCACCGCGTGCACGAAATTCCAGGTCACCGAGACGCTGGCGGAGAGGGCGACGGCCGCGTGGTACCAGCCGGCGGGAATGAAGATCGCGTCGCCCGGCTGAAGTGTCACGTCCAGCGCGGGTTCGACGGAGTTCCACTGCGGGAAGCGGGCGGTGTCTGGCTGGTCGAGGTCAACGACGCCCGCGCCGTCGCTCAGCACCTTCCCCGCTGCCGGGGGGTAGAGCACGAAGCGTTTCTCGCCGGTGATCTGGCAGAGGCAGGCGTCGCTGGCCCATGGGTCCGCGTGCAGGCGGGTCCGCCCGCCGGCCGCGCAGATGAAGAGTCCCTTGGCCGGGAAGCTGTCCTTCGTCGGATCGGCGTTCTCCTTGATGGCCGGGAACAGGTAGTCGTCCGACGGCAGCCAGGAAGGTGCCGCCCAGTCACCCTCCAGTTCCGCGAACGCTTCGTCCGCGCAGATCATCTGGAAGTTGCGCTGCCTCGCGTACCAGCGCATGTACGGCACCGGCTCGCCGTCGGCCACGCCGTCCGCCATCGCGGAGATGTACTCCTCGAAGCGCACGACCTGCTGAATCTCGAACAGGGAGTCGAACACCGGAACACGGTGGTCCCCGAAGCGCCGGGCCAGATCGCCCAGGTCCCACGGCGGGGGCTGAGACCACCACTGCCGGCACCAGCCCCTGCTGACGAGAGGCTGATTCCCGGCGAGATGGACCGCTACGAATTCCGCACTGCTCATACCGGCGGGCGACGTGTTACCGGCCATCCGATGGCCCTCCGTTCATTTCCGCGTTTCGGCGGCCGCGAAGGCCACCACGAGATCCGCCTGATGGGTGAGGGTCACCACCACCTCGTCCAACTTCAGCGCGTCGGCGATCGCCCGGGCGCCTCGGTGCAACGTGACGACGGGTCTTCCCCAGGGGTCACCGAGCACTTCGATGTCCCGCCAGTGAATGCCCTGCCCGAACCCCCGGCCGAGGACCTTGCACGTCGCCTCCTTGGCGCAGAAGCGCCCCGCGAGGCGCTCCACCCGGCGTTCCGGCCGGAGCCCCGCGGTCTGGGCGAGCTCGTCCTCGGTGAAGAGCAGGGAGCAGTAGCGGGCACGCTGCACTATTCGGGAAAATCGATGGATGGCCAGCAGATCGACACCTGTCCGCACACTGGATCCCTTCTAGGACGCCTTCAGGACACCGGACCCAGAGCCTCGGCCCTCATGAAGTCGGCCAGGGTGGCGACGGTGCTGAAGACCTCGGGTTCCAGTTCGTCCAGGTCGACTTCCAGGCCGATGCTGTCCTCCAGGGCCATCATCAGCTCGACGACAGTGGTGGAATCCAGACCGAGGTCCTCCACGAGGCGGGCGTCCGCGTCGAGTTGGGGGATCTTCCGGTCGAGTACGGTGGCGAGTGCGACGCGGATGTGCTCGACGATCTGTTCGCGGTTCATCAGCCCTCATCTCTCGTGCTCGTCGGTGCCGGGGTCCGGGCGTAAAGGTGCTGCTGGCGCAACAGGTCATCCGGCAGATCGCGGCTGCGCACGAGATGAGCCTCGCCGTCCCGGACGAGTACCTCCGCGGGGAAGCCGTGGCTCAGGAACCAGCCGGGCGAAGCCGACGGGCCGTAGGCGCCGGATCTGGTGATGCCCAGCAGGTCACCCTCCCGGAGTCGCGGCAGGACGGCACCCTTGAGCAGGGTGTCGTTAGGCGTGCAGAGCGGCCCGGTGATGGTCCAGGGCCCAGGCTCGCTGTCGTCGTGCGGACGGTTGAGCAGGACCACGGGGAAGTTCCGCTTGGTGTACGAGCCGATGCCCACCGCGGCCATGTGATGGTTGGTGCCGCCGTCCGCGACGGCGAACCATTTGCCCATGGACTCCTTCACATAACGCACCGACACCACGTACACACCGGCGCGCGCGGTCAGGAACCGCCCCGATTCCATCAGCAGGCGCGTACCGGGGTGGGTGCGCGCGAACTCGTCGATCAGGGGGTTGATGCAGTCGGCCACCCGCTTTTCGTCCAGGTCCTCCTCGCCGTCGAAGTAGGCGACGCCCATTCCGCCGCCGATGTCCACGGCCTCCAGCGGGATCCCTGTGGCGGCTGCCACCCGGTCCGCCAGATTCAGGATGTAGCTGGTGTTCCTCCGGATGATGTCGGCGTCGAGGATCCGGGTGCCCATGTACACGTGGATGCCCGCCGGTTCGGCGTTCCGCCAGCGCGACGACAGGTCTCCGGCCGCGAGCACCAGCGCTTCGTCGATCCCGAACTGCAGCGCCCGCCCGCCCATGGTCAGGCGCGATCCGCGTACCGTGAAGGACGGATTGATCCGCAGCAGGACGCGCTGACGGACTCCGCGCCCGGCGGCGAGCCGGTCGATCCGATCCACTTCGTCGAAGGACTCGGCGACGATGGCGTAGACGCCGGCCAGCAGGCAGGCGGCCAGCTCGTCGTCGCTCTTGCCGGGGCCGAGGAAGATGATGTTCCGCGCTTCGGCGCCGGCTAGCAGCGCGGTGCGCAGTTCGACCAGGGACGACACCTCGGCCCGCGCGCCGCCCTCGCGGAGTGTGGCGAACACGCTGACGTTCGGGTTCGATTTGAGCGAGAAGAAGGCTTCCAGAGCGGGGTGCAGCGCCTCGGACAGGGCGGACAGGGTGCGCAGCAGGACATCGCCGTCGTAGACGTAGAGCGGCGTGCCGAAGCGCTCGGCCAACTCCGTGTATTCGATTCCCTGGATGTTCATAGGCTCTCTGGTCGGTGGATTCATGCTGCCCGGCTGGGGCTGCGACTTCGGTCATGCTCGGTCCGCTCCGCCCTCCGGGGCAAGGCTTGGGCGGGCGGTCCACGGACCTGCCCGAAGGGTCAGGGGTGAATGCCAGATTCCCAACAGCGCCCAGGCGGCTGAAAAATCGGGCCCGCCGGCCGGCACGCCGGCGGCAGGAGTGGAGGGACAACAGGTGACGACCGATGACGATCCCTCCTGGTGGTCCGCGCCGGCCCGCGCGAGCCACCGGGAACAGCCCGGAACGGATCCCGGGCATGCCGCGGCCACTGCGAGGGGGTCGTCCTGACCGCCATCGTCGAGGTGTCGAGACATGTTCCCCGGCAGCGGATCGGAATCGAGGAGCTGGGGGCGCGGCTCGGCCTGACGCCGTCGCGCGTACGCCTCTATGAACGCCTGTTCGGACTCAAGTGGTTCCCCTACGAAAATGGCTCCACCGCGACGGACCTCATGCTGGCGTCGGCGTCGGGTCTGACCCAGCTCCGCGAGCGGGAGAAGGACATTCACTATGTCGTCCTGGGGCGTGCGATCGAGTTCGCCTCCCCGTACCCGGTGATGCCTGTGCAAGAGGTCGTGCGGTCGCTGTCCCTGGAACACGCGACGGCGTTCACGGTGACGCAGCATTCCTGTGCGACCGGCCTGCTCGCCGTGTCACTCGCCGGACGGCTGCTGGCCGCCGACCCGGATCCCCGGGCGCTCGCGCTGGTTCTCACGGGCGAGAAGGCGTTCTCACCGACAGTTCAGCTCCTGTCGGACATCACCATCAACAGTGAGGGTACGGCGGCGGCACTGATCGCGTCCTCCGCCGACCACGACACGCTGATCGGGTCCGCCACCAAGATCTACGGAGGACACAGCGACTACGTTCCCGCACTGTCGCAGATCATCCTGGATGCGGTCGATTCGGCGAAACTGACATTGGAAGACATCGCCATGATATTGCCGCACAATGTCAACCGGTTCACCTGGAAAAAGGTCTGCGCGTTGCTCGGAATACCGCTCGACCGAGTATTCCTGGACAATGTGCCGACCATGGGGCACAGCTTCTGCGCGGATGCCTTCCTGAATTATCTGGACGCTCGTGACGGCGGACGCCTGAAGGACGGCGACCGGTACGTCATGGCCGCCGCCGGCCTCGGCGGCACCTATTCAGCCATGGTGTTCGCACACTGACGAAGGTAAGGCGACATGCGGCACGCCTACCTGCGAGGTGTGGCGGGCCGATGTCGCGCACGGCCTCCGCGTTCGCCGGCGGCCGCTGGGCGATCAGTGGACCGTGTCGTGCCGAGTCAGTCCTGGCCGAGCTGTACCCGGCCGACGGGCAGGTCCGGGCGCTCCACAAATTCCCCCACGGTCCGCCGATAGTCCCGGGCGAGACCGGCAGCCACGTCCGCCTCGAAGAAGCAGGGGTTGTAGGTGACCGTACCGCCGGTCCGTGCGCGGTTCACGGAGATGGAGGGCGCCCCACGCTTCATCCACAGCTCCAGGTCGCCGGCCGGCGGCATGAGAGGACCGTTCGCTGTGACGCCGGTGGGCCAGAACATGTCCGGACGGCTGATGGAGAGATTGCCGACCCGCTCGTCCTCGTGGAACCTCGGCGGGTCCGCCTGGAACCAGGAGTGGAAGAGGTGGACGAACGGCCAGGGCCGCTCCTTCTCGAAATCCGGGTGGACCGCGCGCGCGATACGTTTGAAAGACCACCCCCTGGTTGTCTCGCATTTGAGGCGCGCATGGGTTCGCGTCACGACGTCGCGCAGAGAAACGTCCGCCCGCGCTGCTGACAGAAGGTACACATTGGTGGTGAACTGACCCATGGACTGGGCGGATCCGTCCATCTTTCCCCTGGCCAGGGTGACGGTACCGATGCGCAGGTCGTCGAGGCCCGTGCGCAGCCGCAGACAAACCTGGTAAGCGGCGAGAAGCACGACGAACGGGGTGGTTCTCAACTGCCAGGCCAGGCGCCGTACTCCGCTGGCAATGCCGTCCTCGAAGGAAAAGGCGTACGAGGACTCCGCGACCATGTCGGCGCCGGAAAGTTCGCCGCGCTGTGCCCTGACCGGAAACAGAATTACGGGGCGAGCCGGGCCGAGGCCAGCCGTCTGGCAGTCTCCGGTGGTGGAATCCTGCGCGACGCGTTGAAGCTCCGCGATCTCGCGGAACGCGACTTCCCGGGGAGCCCCCGGAGTCGTCGGTCCCGTCCCGGCCGTCCGGGGAAGGTCGCCTCGCCGGATGCTGTAATTCCTCATCAGATCGTTGAAGAAGACGCTGAGGGACCGTCCGTCGCAGACGAGGTGGGAGAAGCCGGCCACGACAAGGTGTCGTTCGGGCGCGATGCGTACGAGACGCACGGACCACAGTGGCGCCTTGCGGAAATCGAAGGACTGCGCGGATGATTCCTGGATCAACCGCGCGACCTGTCCCGGTTGCTTCTCCTCGGGAAGTTCCGACAGGTCGACGAACGACACCACCGGCCGCACATCGTGCAAGATCCGCAGCAGCGGGTCCCGGCCCAGTTCGGCGAATTCGATCCGGAGAGCATCGTGTCGTCTCGCGACATCGTCGATGGCGTCGTACAACGATTCCAGGTGGACCGGCCCTTCCAGCAACCTGAAGTCGCAGACGTTGAACCGCTCGGCACCGGGATCGTCAGGCGAGAAGTAGTGGATGAATTCCCAGATCGCTTCCTGGCTCGGAGCCAGTGGATGCAACTCCGTGTCGCAGCGCACAGACTCTTCCTGCATCGTCTTTCCTCCGGTCGGATCCCTGAGCCCACAGGATCAGAGTGCGGCCACCGTGCTCAGGGCTGTCATCACGGTGTCCAGGGGAACGGCCACCAGGGGATGACCGCTGACGGCCAGGACAGGTTCGGCGACTCCTTTCAGCAGTACCATCGGTACCTCGTCCGGGGCACACTGGACATAGCCGCGTTTGTTGTCCGCCGCGAGCACCTGCCGCAGTCGCGCGAAGTCCAGGCCGCCCAGCCGCGAGCGGGGATCCGGCAGCCCCAGGTGGGCCACGATCTCGCGGTGATGAGCCACCTCGGCCTCGTCCAGGTACCCGAGCGATCTGCTGACCTCCGCCGCGACGAGCATTCCCCAGGCCACCGCTTCGCCGTGGCAGATGACTCCCTGGGAGACGAATTCGATCGAGTGGCCCGCTGTATGCCCGTACTCGAAGATGAGCGCTTCCCTGCGTTCCTTCGGATCGGCGCGCAGCAGCGGCTCCTTGGCGTCGATCCCGATGTGCATGAGGCTCAGCAGCGCGTCCGGCGCGGCTTCTTCGCCGAGCTGGCTGAGGGAGCGCAGCAGCAAGGTCTCGTGCTCAGGGGTGGCGATCAGGACGTTCTTCACCATTTCGGCCAGCCCGTTGACCAGGCCGCTCCGTGGTGCTGTCGTCAGCCATCCGAGATCGCATGCGATGGCGGTCGGGCGTGCATAGCAGCCGCAGAGGTTCTTTCCCCGGGGCAGGTTGACCGCTTGCTTGAGCGACAGCACCGAGTCGAAGGCGGCCACGGATGTCGTGGGCAGGTGCGCGAAGCGGACTCCCCGGTAGATGAGGGAGGCGGCGAGGCCGGCGATGTTCCCGGTCAGTCCGCCACCCATCGCGAGGAAGAAGGAATCCCGCGTCAGTCGCCGGTCGACGGCGAAATCGATCACGGATTGCACGGCACCGAGTGTCTTGTTGCGCTCCTCGGCGTCGAGGAAGTACACGTGCATGGTCATCGACTCGGCAAGGCGGCCGAGGATGTCCTCGGCGAACGGCGCCACCGCCCGGTCGGCTATCAACAGGCCCGCGTCGGCGTTCTTCAACTCGGCGGCGAGTGCGTTGACGAGATCATCCGCACAGCCGAAACCGTAATAATAGGGAATGGGTTCGTCACCCACAACGACACTACGCTCGAACACGGGCCGTCCCGATTCCTTCCATGATCACGTATTTCGGCTCGTCCGCTGAGGAGCCGCCTGGCCGAGGCCGGCGACCTCGGCCCTGGCTCGATGCACGACAGCCGGGCGTTCCGGGAGTCCGGGATCGCCGGACGGTGGGCGGCACACTACGGCCTGGCGATGTTGCAGACCTTGATGCGGGTGTATTCGAGGAGCCCCCAATAGCCGTACTCCGTGCCCATGCCGGAGGACCGGCGGCCACCGAACGGCGCCTCGGCTCGCAGCGCGCCATGGGTGTTGATCCAGACAGTCCCGCAGTCGAGCCCTGTGGCCACCGACACAGCGTGCTCCTCGTCGCCCCAGACGGAGCCGCCGAGGCCGAACTCGGTGCCGTTGGCCCGGGCCACGGCCTCCTCCACCGTGTCGTAGGCGAACACCGGCAGAACGGGGGCGAACTGTTCCTCCGCTTCCAGCCGGGTGCCGCGGGGCAGATCGGTCACCACCGTCGGCGTGAGGAAGTGGCCGGGCAGGTCCGGTGTCCGGGCGCCCGGGAGGATCCGAGCCCCGGCGGTACGGGCTTGCGCGACCAGGGCCGTCGCCCGGTCGAGCTGGGCCCGGCTGACCAGCGGGCCGTACTCGGTACCCGTCAGCAGCCCGTCGCCCAGCCGGGCGGCGGCCGCGAGATCGGCGAGGGCCGAGGTGAGCCGTGCGGCATCCGGCGCGGGAACGTAGATGCGTTTGATCGCGGCGCAGAACTGGCCGTTGTTCACCATGGCGGCGGCGAAGATGCGGGGCGCGAGCGCGGTGACGTCGGCGCCCGGCAGAACGATACAGGCGTCATTGCCACCGAGCTCGAGGACGACGCGTTTGAAGCCCTCCGCGGCGGAACGTGCGATCGCCCGGCCGGCCGGCACCGACCCGGTGAAGGAGACCAGGCCGATCTCCGGATGTTCGGTCAGCGCCGCCCCGATGGCAGGACCGCCGCAGACCGAGTTGCAGACCCCGGCGGGGAGCACCTCGCCGAGCAGCTCCGTCATCCGCAGGCTGGCCAGCGGCGTGACCTCGGAGGGCTTCAGGACGACGGTGTTGCCGGCCAGCAGAGCCGGAGCGACCTTGGTGACCGCCAGGATCAGCGGGAAATTCGACGGGGCCACCGCTGCTACCACCCCGTGGGGGAGGCGTTCCATGGATACCTGGGCTCCAGGCTCGTCGACCAGGTCCTCGCGGGGCAAGGAGAGGGCAGCGGTGTGTCCGAACCAGTCGGCGGCCAGGGCGGCCTCGCCGCGCGCGTCGGCGAGCGGCTTGCCCTGTTCGAGCGTCAGCAGCCGGGCGAGCTCGTCGACATGCCGGTGCAGCAGTGTGCCGCAGTCCCGCAGCAGCTGGGCCCGCTCGGCGAACGACAGGGCCGACCAGCCGGGAAAGGCGGCGACGGCGTCGGCCACCGCACGATCGACCTCCTGGGGCGAGGCAGCCGGCGCGCGCGCGAACTCCTCCGCGCGGGCCGGATTCTCGACGGGCAGTGTCGCCGCCCCGAGGGTGACCCGGCCACCGATGGTCATGCCGACGTCCACGACTACCTCCCTGCTTCGCCTCGGTACCGGTCGTGCCTGGACCGGTGCACCGCCGGGAGACCGGTGCACAGCCGGGCGGCCGGTTTCGAGTCTTGGTCAAGTCCGGTCGGGCGAGCAGCCCCACTTTGCGGTATGGCCGTTCGTACAGCCTCCTGGGCGCCCATCCGCGTCTTGGCGGGCCAGGGCTCCCGGCGGCATCGTTGCCCATGCTCTGCGGGCGCCGTCGGCCAGGACCAGAAGAGGGGCAGGATGGATTTCGCGGAACGGCTCGAGCGAGACCTGGTCGGCCATGCCGAGGCGCGTTTCGTCTGTCCGAACAACTCCGAGGCGGAGCACGGGTGGTCCGTCGGTGAACCCGAGCTGCCCGGCGCCGACATCGCCATCGCCGGTGTCACGGTCAACCGGATGCAGCGCCGAATGTACGGCGCGCTGGCCTCGCCCTCCTGCGCCGACGAATCCCGCCCGCAAGAACCAGCCCACCGTTTCCGCGCCGGAGCCGTTTTCGCGACCGTCCCGAAGCGGCGTCGTTTCCCGATCACTCGTGGTGGTCGGTGGTTACGGGCATCGCGGAAGCCGCCCGAGAGGCCGGCTCGGTGAACTCAGCCCCGTCCTGGCCGCCAGGAATGGCCTTGAGCGGCAGAGAATTGCTTTTGCAACAGCCCTGCAGGTGAGGCCTTGGATCCTTCTCGCGGCGTGATGAACATCGATCAACATCGAGGTCTGCAGGTAGTGGTCCGCGGGGGTGAGTGAATGCAAAACTTCATGGTTGACGGCTTTTTGGGACTTGGTGAAGAAACGGCCAGGGTGTCGATAGACGATCTCGTGGTAGCGGATTCCCCGCGTCTGCGGGGCCTGGACGAGAGTCACTCCAGGATGCTCGCCACGCTGGGGGAGAGTTTGCCGCCCGTAATAGTTCACCGCGAGACCATGGCTGTCATCGACGGCATGCATCGAGTTGATGCGGCGCGGGTGAAAGGTCTCAAGGAAATCGATGTGAAGTTCTTCCGCGGTAGTGAGGATGATGCCTTCCAGCTCGCGGTCAAGCTGAATGTGCAGCATGGACTTCCCCTGTCAAGGAATGATCGCCACGCCGCTGCGGCTCGCATCTTGAAATTCCGTCCGCAGCAATCCGATCGAGCGATAGCCGCAACCACCGGACTGTCGACCAGAACAATAGCCGACATCCGGCGGCGGACGGCCGGCGCAGAATCCCCGCATCACCGCGTCGGCCGCGACGGGCGTGCCCGTCCGCTGAACGCCGCGGTAGGACGACGCATCGCCAGTGAGACTCTTCAGTCCAATCCTGATGCCTCTCTCCGTCAGGTCGCACGGCAGGCGGGCGTCTCTGTCGGCACGGTCCGTGATGTCCGGGCTCGCCTGCTGGCCGGGGTCGATCCCGTTCCCTCCCGCCAGCTCGATGACGAGCATGCGGAAAGCCGGAGAGCGACCAGGCAGATGCCGAGCCCCGAGCGCGCCGATCGTGAGCAGCCGAGTGACACCTACGTGGAAATGTTGATGGACGGTCTGCGTCGTGATCCCTCGCTGCGCTACACCGAGGTGGGGCGCAGCATGCTCATCTGGCTGAGTGCGGGGATCCCTCGAACGTCGAGCCTTGCTGACCTGATCGATCGTGTGCCGCCCCACTGCGGTGTCACCATCGCTCAGATAGCGCGCGAGTGCGCACAGTGGTGGAACTCGTTCGCGGACGACATGGATCGTCTGGGGGAACTGTCCTGAAGTAGTTCAGGATGCGGAAGCGATCAACGCCCTGAAGCGCGTTCGGGGTTCGCAGCACCATGCGCACCGGCACGTTGCCGAGCCTGCCGCGAAGGTACCGCGCTGGCCGAGCTCGAGCTGTCGGGGTCGTCGGTTCGAGCACTGCCCGGAGAAGATCCGGCGTCCGGCCAGCCGTCCCATGCCTCCGGGCAGCCCGCGGGTGCCCGCAGTCGCTCCAACCGGCGGCTCGCCGACGATACGGACCGTGCGGGGCGTTCTGGCAGCTCGCCGCTACCGCCGCCGGTCCCAGCGTTCGTCGCTCAGCCCGTTGACGACCTTGACGACCGCATCGGCTACGTCCGCCATGTCCTCCTCGCCACCGAGCAAGGTGCTGTGGTGAGTCAGCACGGCGCTGCGCGCGAGCTTCTCGGCGTTCGGGTGGCTCCTGTCCCGGTTCAGCTCCATGAAGCGCTCCGCCAACGGCTTGATCGTGGGCTTCGTCCACGGCTGCAGGAACGGGCTACGGCCGAGGGGCTCACGCGGTACGTAGAAGTGTGTGCCGAGCTCGGCGGTCATTGCCTCAGCGACACGGTCGGTGGTGACACCCTCCGGGAGCGAGTCGAAGATGAAGGGAAGTTCGTAGACGGACATTCGATTCTGTTCCGCCGGCGGGCGCAGTAGCCTCATTCCTGGCACGTCTGCGAGCAGTTCGTTCAGCAGCGCATAGTTGCGGCGGCGAGTCTCGTGCTGCGCGTCGAGCAGCTCGAGCTGAGCGCACAGCACCGCGGCGCTCCACTCGCTCATGCAGAGGTTGGCACCCATGATCGAAGCGGAGGTGACCAGGCCGAGCTTGCTGGTCTCGCCGGCACGGGCGTAGCGGCGCGAGTCGGCGCGCAACTCCTCCAGAACCGGAGCGAGTTCGTCATCGTCGGTGACGACCGCTCCGCCCTCGCCCCCGGTCAGCACCTTGGAGTGCTGCATGCTGAAGCAGCCGAGCCGGCCCAGTGTGCCGGCCGAGCGGCCCAGCCACTGAGCGCCGTGGGCCTGGGCGGCGTCTTCGATGATCGGAATGCCACGCGGCTCGAGGACCTTCTCCATTGCCGGGATGTTTGCCATCGCTGCGGCCCAATGGACCGCGATGACCGCGCGGAAGCTGACGTCGAGGTCGATCGACGCCGGATCGATGCAGCCGGTGTCGGCACGGACGTCGACGAGCACCGGCACCAGCCCGGCGCGCAGCACCGCGGAGGCACTCGCCACCCACGTGAGCGCGGGTACGAGCACCACGTCGCCGTGGTCCAGGCGCAGCGACTCGAGAGCGATGAGCAGAGCACTCGACCCATGGTCCACCGGCACGCAGTGCCGGGCGTTCAGGTAACCGGCGAAGTCCGAAGCGAATCGCCGCTCGAACAGCGGCGACGTACCGGGACTGGTGATCGCCCACCGTCCACTGCGCAGTACCGCTTCCACATTGCTACTGGACTGTGCCGTGGGCTGGGGCCACTGCGGCCAGCCGCGTTCAGCCGGTCGGACCGGTGTGCCACCGTGGATGGCGAGCCGGCCCGATCGCCGATGGACGGTGGTGACGGATTGTGACGCGGTCATCGGTTCACCTTTCCGGGTGTGGAGGACGTGGCCCGCACCGGCTCCGAGAAGAGTTCGACACAGATACCGGTACGGGCCGGCTCACCGGCCGCAGCTGCGATCCGCTGCCCGTCGCCGGGTCGTCAGCTCCGCGGAGGGACTACTGCTCGCCGGCCGTCCAGGTGAGGAACACCTCGATCTCCTCGCGTCAGGTCGCGGCGAATCGGTCGGCGAAACCACGCCGGCGCGGAGCAATCCGGCTCGTCATCAACGGCTTCCCGCACACGCCGACGTTTCTCGGACCGGTTCAGGGTCACCGTGATCACGGCCGAATCGAAGCTGTCCGGCAAGGTCATGTCATTCGACACGCGGTTCCTCGGATTCAAGAGCGGATGATCAACAGCCTTGACGAGTTGTTGTGTTGTCTACCCGGCGTTGATCTAATTGTCCAGCTGGCGCCAGAGGTTTTCGCCGACGCGGCCACCGGCGGCAGCGCCCGGCCTGATCCCGGCCCAGGCCAGACCAGCCGCTCAAGCGTGCAACTGTTCAACTGCTGCCCGTTCGCAGTTGAACAGTTGTCGCCGCCATATCGGTGGATGAGTGCCCTTGCTCGCTGAGCCACTCATTTGCTGCCATCAAAGCGTCAATGAGCTATTGGCGCGCAATGACGAGGGCGGCTCCCCGATCGGTTTCCCGCGGCGGAAATATCCCTGTGCCGCATCAATCGCCATGGAGACGAGGTCTCTCCACAGATCTGGTTCGAACGGGTCTTCGTCGTGCCGCAGTCTGCCGGCCACATCGCCCATCCGTCCCCCGTGCCGTCGTCCGGGGGACGTCGCGTTGATGCCTTCGTGTCACGGCCCGCTGGAGTTGCTGATCGCTGTCTCCGGTGGCCGGCCCATCCATGGCCGTGATCATCCGGCCGCTGTGGTACTCGCGCTGGTCGCCGCGGCCACGGTAGCCGGGCTGAAGGACCCGGCTGTGCATATCGCTGTCGCAGCGTGGCCGCGACAGCGATATGCACCAGCCAGGAAGAGCGACGGTCAGGAACCGGGGGAGGACGCGGCCGGCTTCAGCAGCGGCACGCGGGCCCAGACCCGGTGTGCGCCGAGCGCGGCCGCCAGGGTGTCGGCGTCCGGGTCGAGCAGGATGCCCGGCGCCTTGAGGTCGATCCCGGCATTGGCCAGCGTCTGCTCACCCTTGCCCCACACGCCGATCGGCTTGGCGTGCCGGTACGCCTCCTGCAGCAGCACCATCATCTGCAGGTCGGTGGTGGCGGTCGCGGCGATCACCGCGTCGAACTCCACGGACCGGGCGGTCTGGAACGTCCGTTCCACTCCGGGACCGCCGACCGGGGCGATCACCCGGACCACGACGCCCTGCGCCTTGAGCGCCTTCTGCAGCGCCGCGGCCTGCTTGTCCGGTGCGCCGATGATGCCGACGACCCGCCCGGCGATCGGCCAGACCCGGTCGGTGATCTGCCTGAGCGCCGGCGACGGCGTGACCTCCAGCGGCGGCTTGCCCTCGGGCGCCGGCAGGCCCAGGCCGGCCGCTACCTTGGCGGTCAGCTCGGTGTTCACGTTGGCCAGGACGCCGAGCATGCGTTCGCGAATCGCCTGCTCGTAACACTTGCTCAGCTCGAACGTGAACGCCTCGACCATGTGGTCCTGCTCGATGGGGCTGAGGCTGGCGTAGAAGAGGGCCGCCTGCGAGTAGTGGTCGGCGAACGACACCGGGTTGGCCCGGACCTTCTCACCGTGCACCATCTTGGGCACGTTCACGTACCCACCGACCTCCGGCCCGGCCGGCACCGGCCCCTCCGGACCAGCCAGGCTGTTCGGCAGGTAGGCCACGATGCCCCGGTGCACGACGCTCTGGTGCAGCCCGTCACGGTGGTTGTCGTTCACCGGCGCCTGCGACCGGTTGATCGGCAGCTGGGCGAAGTTCGGCCCGCCGAGCCGGCTGAGCTGCGTGTCCAGGTAGGAGAAGAGCCGGCCCTGCAGCAGCGGGTCGTTGGTGACCTCGATGCCGGGCACCAGGTGGCCCAGGTGGAACGCGATCTGCTCGGTCTCGGCGTGGAAGTTGTCCGGGTTCCGGTTGAGCACCAGCTTGCCGACCGGCTGCACGGGTGCCAGCTCCTCCGGCACGATCTTCGTGGGGTCGAGCAGGTCGATGCCGTGGAACGTCTCGTCGTCGCTGTCCGGCATCACCTGAATGCCCAGCTCGAACTCGTAGAACAGCCCCGCGTCGATCGAGTCGGCCAGGTCGCGGCGGTGGAAGTCGGGATCGACACCGGCGGTGATCTGGGCCTCCTCCCACGCCAGCGAGTGCACCCCGGCGACCGGCTTCCAGTGGAACTTCACCAGCGCCGTCTCGCCCTCGGCGTTGACCAGCCGGAACGTGTGGACCCCGAAACCCTCCATGGTCCGGTACGACCGCGGCACGGCCCGGTCGGACATGGCCCAGAACACGTGATGGGTGGCCTCGGTGTGCAGTGACACGAAGTCCCAGAACGTGTCGTGCGCGGTCTGGGCCTGCGGGATCTCGCGGTCCGGGTGCCACTTCGCGGCGTGGATGACGTCCGGGAACTTGATCGCGTCCTGGATGAAGAAGACCGGCATGTTGTTGCCGACCAGGTCGAAGTTGCCCTCGGCGGTGTAGAACTTGACGGCGAAACCGCGGGTGTCACGGACCGTGTCGGCGGAGCCGCGCGAGCCGAGCACGGTGGAGAAGCGGACGAACACGTCCGTCTCGAGGCCCTTCTCGGCGAGGAAGCCGGCCTTCGTCACGGACGCCGCGTTCCCGTACGCCGTGAACGTGCCGTAGGCGCCGGATCCGCGGGCGTGGACCACCCGTTCCGGGATCCGCTCGTGGTCGAAGTGCGTGATCTTCTCGCGGAGGTGGAAGTCCTCCAGCAGCGACGGCCCGCGTGGTCCGGCCTTGAGGGAGTGATCGGTGTCCGGCAGCCGCAGACCCTGAGCGGTGGTCAGATAGTCGCCGGTCTGCAGGCCCCGGGCCGGAGCCAGCGACTCCTTGACCGGGCTGGTCTCCGCCTCTTCCTTGGCTTTGGGACTGGGAACAGTGGGCTCCATGTCGGATTTCCGTTTCTGTGCGCAGTTTCAGCCGAACAGCCGACTGCATACCCCGGCAATCCGCGGCGGAACGTCCCAGCGGCTACGGTTCGCGTACATGAGCGCCCCACAGCTGCTTTCGGCCCATGCGGGCCACTGGACCGGCGACGGCACCGGCGTCACCGTGATCCTTCCGCCGGCCGGCACGGTCGGTTCCGGCGAGGTGCGCGGCGGAGCACCGGCCACCCGCGAGTTCGCCCTCCTCGAGCCGGGCCGCCTGGTCGAACGGGTGGACGCCGTGGTGCTCTCCGGCGGCTCGGCGTTCGGACTGGCCGCCGGGGACGGCGTGATGCGGCTGCTGCGCGAGCGCGGCCAGGGCTTCCCCACCGGCTTCGGGCCGGTCCCGATCGTCGTCGGCATGTCGATCTTCGACGCCTCGGTCGCCGCCGATCCGCCCGGAGCCGAGCAGGGACGTGCCGCCGCACTCGCCGCCTTCGGCGGAGAACCCTTCGCCATCGGTACGGTCGGAGCCGGCGCCGGGGCCACGACGGGCAGGTGGCGCGGCACCGTGTCACCGGGCGGGCTCGGCCGGGCGAGCGGCCGGGCCGGCGCCGCCACGGTCGAGGTCGTCGCCGTCGTCAACGCCTGGGGCGACGTCATCGGCGGTGACCGCGCCACCGCTCCCGCCCCGGACGTGGTGGCCGCGTTCCCGGTCGAGAACACCACGATCGCCGTGGTGCTGACCGACGCCCGGCTCAGCAAGCTGGACTGCCACCTGCTCGCCCAGAGCGGCCACACCGGCTTCGCCCGCGCCCTTCACCCGGCCCACTCGCGCTACGACGGCGACGCCGTGGTGGCGCTGGCCACCGGCGAGACCGACGGCGCCGACCTGGACCTGCTGCGGGCGGTCACCGCCGAGGTCACGGCCGGCGCCATCCGCGCCGCGGTCAGCCCCTCGCAGCCGCCGGCCCGGTAACGGTTCACGTCGATCCACCCGGCGAGCGCCTGCACGGTGGGCACCACGGGCGTCCGTCAGTTTCTCGGCCGGACGCGGTGTGCGAGTCAAGATCTGGTATCCCTGTGGGATGTTGGTCGACTATGCCGCGCCGGTCACGGCGTCCCCGTCCGAGGCCGAGACCGCGGCGGTCTCCGCCGAACAGGTCGGTTACGACGGGTTCAACGCCGCCGAGGCCAGGCACGACGTGTTCACCACGCTGACCCTGGTGGCCCGCGCCACCACGAACATCTCGCTGCAGTCGGCGATCGCGGTGGCCTTCGCCCGCAATCCGATGAACGTCGCGGTGCTCGCCAACGACCTCCAGCTCATCAGCGAGGGCCGGTTCCGGCTAGGGCTCGGCTCGCAGATCAAGCCGCACATCGAGCGGCGGTTCGCGATGCCGTGGAGCAGCCCGGCGGCCCGGATGGAGGAGTTCGTCGCCGCGCTGAGGGCGATCTGGCACTCCTGGGCGTCCGGCGAGCGGCTGGCGTTCCGCGGGACGTTCTACAAGCACACGCTGATGACGCCGTTCTTCGATCCGGGACCCAACCCCTTCGGTAATCCGGCGGTGCAGCTCGCCGCCGTGGGGGAGCGGATGGTGGCCACCGCCGGCCGGGTCGCCGACGGGCTGCTGGTGCACCCGCTGACCACCGCCACCTATCTGGAAGAGCGAATGATTCCGGCGGTACGGGCGGCGCGCGGTGGGACGCTGGACGGATTTCGTCTCGAGATGAGTCCGATGGTGGTGCTCGGCACCGACGAGGCGGAGCGGGCGAAGGCCGAGCGGGCGGTGCGCGGGCAGATCGCCTTCTACGCGTCGACACCCGCCTACCGTCCGGTTCTGGAGCTGCACGGCTGGGCTGAACTCGGCGACCGGCTCAACGTGCTGTCCCGCCGGGGATCGTGGGACGAGATGGCCGCCGAGATCCCCGACGACGTGCTGGACGCGTTCGCGGTGGCCGGCGACCCCGCCTCGGTGGCCGCCGGCCTGCGCGATCGATTCGGTTCCGCGATCGATCGGATCTCGCTGTACACGCCGTACGAGGCGGACCGCTATCAGCTCGCGGCGGTGCGGTCGGCGATCCGTACCTCGGCCTTGTCAGGGTAGAAGGCGATGTAACCCTTGATCTCGGCGACCGCGTCGTAGGGCTCCTGATAGCCCCAGACCGAGTTCGGGGCGTCCGGCAGCGACCAGTAACTGGCCTCGCCCTTGTACGGGCAGTAGGTCTGGTGATCGGTCGCCGTGATCAGGGCCGGGTCGACATCGGCGAGCGGCACGTACTGCACCGGTGGGTAGCTCGCCTCCTGGAGGGTGAGCGCGTTCGTGGTGTCGGCGACGACCTTGCCGCCGGCGGTGACGGTCACCCTTGAGCCGGTCGGGGTGATCGTGATCGGATGATCGGGTCCGGGCTGCAGACGGGGCTTGGACATATGAGGGAGCCTAACGTTCGTGAGTGCGATCGAGGCCGTGACGGCCATGGGTATCGAGTTCGACGTGGTCCGGCACGGGCCGGTGAACAGCGTGGCCGAGGCCGCCGTGGCGCAGGGCGTCGAGGTGCGTGACCTGGTCAAGACGCTGGTGGTCCGGCGCGCCGAGGGCGAGTACCTGTTCGTGCTCGTCCCCGGCGATCGGGCCATCTCCTGGCCGAAGCTGCGGGCCCTGCTCGGAGTCAGCCGCCTGTCCATGCCCGACGCGGCGACCGCCAAGGAGGCCACGGGGTACGAGCGGGGCACCATCACCCCCTTCGGGTCGCGGCGGCCGTGGCCGGTGATCGCCGACGAGACCACCCGCGGGCGGACCATCAGCCTGGGCGCCGGTGAGCGCGGCGTCGGGCTCCGGGTGGGCGCCGACGCCGCGGTCAAGGCGCTGGGCGGCTCGTTCGCCGACGTCACTGACCTCAGCTCTTGACGCTCAGCCCTTGAGAATTGCCGCCAGCGCGTCGGCGAGCGGGGTGGTCGGGCGGCCGATCAGGCGGGAGAGGGTGCCGGTCGAGTCGTCCAGGTGCCCCTCGGCGATCTTGGTGTCGGTGTCGGCGAGCAGCCCGGCATAGCCCTCCGGCAGGCCTGCCCCGACGAGCGCCTGCGTGTAGTCGGCGACCGGCAGGTTCTGGTACGCGATTGGACTGCCGGACTGGCGGGCCGTCTCGGCGGCAAGCTCGGCGAGCGTGAACCCGTGGTCGCCGGCCAGCTCGTAGACGCCCGGCTCGCCGTTGATCAGCACGACGGCGGCCGCCTCGGCGAAGTCCGCGCGGGTGGCCGCGGCGATCTTGCCGTCCCCGGCGCTGCCGTACAGCGTGCCCTGGGCCACCGCGCCGGCCAGGGCGCCCGCGTAGTTCTCGACGTACCAGCCGTTGCGCAGGAACGCGTACGGAATCCCGGAGTTCTTGATCTTCTCCTCGGTGGCCTGGTGTTCGGGCGCGAGGCCGATCGGGGTGGTGTCGGCGCGCAGGATGCTGGTGTAAGCCAGGAAGCCCACCCCGGCCGCGCGCGCCGCCTCGATCACCGCGGTGTGCTGGGCGACGCGCTGGCCGACCGCGTTGCCGGAGATCAGCAGCAGCCGGTGGACGCCGGTCAGCGCGGCGGTCAGGGTCTCCGGGCGGTCGTAGTCGCCCTCGCGTACCTCGACGCCGAGTGCCCGCAGTCCGTCGGCCTTCGCGGTGTCCCGGACGACGGCGACGATCTCGCCGGGCTCGGTGCCGCGGGCGATCAGCGACTCGACGACGAGGCGGCCCAGCTGTCCGGTGGCCCCGGTGACGGCGATGGTCATGTCAGCTCCCTGTAGGTGGATCGTCTTCCGGCTGTCGCGCACCGCTGCCTCCCCGTCCGGGAGACAGCGGTAGCGCACAGCCGCCGAAATCCCGGCTGTCGCGCACCGCTGTCTCAGGAGGCCCGAGAGAGCGGTGCGCGACAGCCGGTCCGCTTGGGCGGTGACCAGAACAATGGCACTAACTTTTCGAAAGTGCAAACCATCGGTAAGTGCTGGTATTGTCGCCGGTGTGGACGACGACCTGATCCCCAGCGTGTTCGCGAGGGACTGCGCCTCGCGCGGTGTTCTCGCGAATGTCACCGGCCGCTGGGGCGGTCTGGCGCTGGCCGCGCTGCACGAGGGGTCGTTCCGGTTCAACGCCCTGCGCCGCCGGGTCGACGGAGTGAGCGAGAAGATGCTGGCCCAGACGTTGCAGGCGCTGGAGCGCGACGGCCTGGTCCGCCGGGAGGTGCAGGCCACCATCCCGCCGCGGGTGGAGTACAGCCTCACCGAGTTCGGCACCCGGGTCGCGGCCAAATTCGTCGAGCTGATCGAGCTCGTCGAGGGCGAGATCGGCACGGCCCGCGAGGCGCAGGAGGCGTACGACCGTGCGCATTGATAGTTTTCCGGCGTGAGCAGCGACGACGTCATTCAGACCGAAGTTCCGCCTTCCGGCCCCGGCTGTGCCGAGTGCCTCGACAGCTCGGGCTGGTGGTTCCACCTGCGCCGGTGCGCCCAGTGCGGGCACGTGGGCTGCTGCGACAGCTCGCCCTCGCAGCACGCGACCGCGCACTGGAAGGCGACCGGCCATCCGGTGATCCAGAGCTATGAGCCCGGTGAGGACTGGTTCTGGAACTACGATACGGAGCAGGGCCTCTCCGGCCCGCAGCTCGCGCAGCCCGACAGCCACCCGGCCGACCAGCCCGCACCGGGCCCCGCCGGCGCCGTCCCGTCCGACTGGACCCGCCACCTGAACCGCTGAAACGTCCGACCGCAGCTTCCCCTGAAGGCCTTCCTCAGGTGATGCCCCACACGTCCGATGGTGGGAGCGTCGGATGCTAAGGAGGGCAGATGCGCGGGATCCAGAACATCGGTACGGCCAAACGGCTGGGTGCCATCGTAGCGACCGGCGCGGTGGCACTCGGCGGCATGGCGGCGATCACGCTGACGAGTCAGCAGACCCTGTCGACCCAGGCTGAGGAGATGCGCCGCCTGGAGGCGTGTCTCGCCGCGATCAACCACCTGAACAACCGGCAGAGCGAATTGAAGGTGGACGCGTACCGGGCGGCCCTCGGTCAGGACGTCAACCAGGACGTGGCCGACGACGTGGACTCGTCGAAGAGCGCCGCCGACAAGGTCGAGGCCTGTGGTCTGCCCACGGCGATGCTCCAGGAGTTCAAGAGCTACCGGCCGGACTTCGACGCCTTCAACGTCTTCATCACCAAGTTCGTCAACGACGGGGTCGCCAACCCGAAATCGGTCCTCGGCCGCATCGACGAGATTCCCGAGGCGAACAACAAGACCGACGACCAGCTCGACGCTCTCACCGAGAAGGTCGAGGCCGCGGTCGCCGAGCAGAAGGCCGAGATGGCCGAGGCCGTCGCGAGCACCCGGAACGTCGCGATCATCGTGGCCGGTATCGGCCTGGTCCTGACGATCGGCATGGCCGTCCCGATGGTGCGCTCGATCCTCGGCCCGATCCGCAAGCTCGGCATCGTCATCGACGCCCTCGACAAGGGCGACCTCACCGTCCGCAGCGGCATCACCAGCCGCGACGAGTTCGGTGTGATGGCCGCCGGCCTGGACCGCTCGCTCGACAAGCTGCGCCACTCGATGCAGACCATCGCCCAGGACGCCGACAGCCTGGCCGCCGCCTCGACCGAGCTGGCCGCCGTCTCCGGCGAGATCGCCGCCGCCGTCGACAACACCGACCGGCAGAGCTCCTCCGCCTCCTCCGAGGCCGACGAGATCTCCCGCAACGTGCAGACCGTCGCCGCCGGCTCCGAGGAGATGGGCCTGTCGATCCGCGAGATCTCCCGCAACACCAGCGAGGCCGTCCAGATCGCCGCTGTCGCGGTCACCGAGGCCGCCCGCGCCACCGACACCATCCGCCAGCTCGGCGAGTCGTCCGCCGAGATCGGCAACGTCATCAAGCTGATCACCTCGATCGCCGAGCAGACCAACCTGCTCGCCCTCAACGCCACCATCGAGGCGGCGCGGGCCGGCGACGCGGGCAAGGGCTTCGCGGTCGTCGCCAGTGAGGTCAAGGACCTCGCCCAGGAGACCGCGCGGGCCACCGAGGACATCCACACCCGGGTCAACGCCATCCAGCAGGACACCGGCGGCGCGGTCGAGGTAATCAACCGCATCTCCGAGGTCATCGCGCAGATCAACGACTTCCAGACCACCATCGCCTCGGCGGTGGAGGAGCAGACCGCCACCACCGGCGAGATGAGCCGCAGCATCGCCGAGGTCGCCGCCGGTTCCCAGCGCATCGCCACCAACATCAGCGACGTCTCCTCCGCGAGCGCCGCCACGGTCGGCGGCGTCAACCAGACGCTGGAGGCCAGCACCGAGGTGTCACGTACCGCCGAGGAACTGCGCACCCTGGTCGGCGCGTTCAAGTTCTGAGTGGTTCCCCGCAGGGCCGGCCGCCTGATGGCGACCGGCCCTGCGTCCGTCTGTTCCCTCAAGGCCTGGAAGGGTCTGCCGATGGGATGCTCATGCCTAAGCTGAACCGACGCTCGGCAGCGCCCGTCGACGACGACGCGCTGCTCAAGCGGCGGCGCACCATCGAGACCGCGGCGCTGGTGGCGCGAAGCTTCGGGATGGTCTCCACCGCTCTCGCGGCGGCCGGAACCCATATGGCGTCGGCCGCGGTCGTCACCGGCGACGTGCGGGCCGCCTGCTGGGCAGGCGTCGCCGCGATGGCGGTCACGAACACCCTCTCCTATCTGGGCCGGCGCAGGCCCGCCTCGGCCTGGTACCCGCGACTCAGTGCGATGCAGTCGGTGCTCGACACCGCGACGATCGTCGGTATCGTGGTCCTCGTGTCACGCCAGAGCGACATGGCCACCTGGCCGCTGCTCGCTCCGGCCATCGCCGTCGCGGCGACCCGGCACCAGCTCCGCGGCGCGTTGCTCGTCTTCGCGGCCACCACACTCGGCTTCGCGCTGCTGGTGCCCGGTTCCCCCGAGCTGTTCTTCCTGGCGGTCGTCGGCTTCATGATCGCGGTGATCACCGGCACCCAGGCCTCCGCGCTGAACCGGCACCTGACCGCGCTGAACGAGACCCGGCGCGAGCTGCAGCACCAGGCCACCCACGACCCGCTCACCGGACTGCCGAACCGGGGGCGCCTGGCCGCCTACGCCGACGAGCGGGCCGGCCGGCCACTGGCCGTACTGCTGCTCGACCTCAACGGGTTCAAACAGATCAACGATACGTACGGCCACGCCGCCGGTGACCTGCTGCTGCACGAGGTCGGCACCCGGCTGACGGCGGCGCTCGGCCCCGGCGGGATGGCCGGCCGGCTCGGTGGCGACGAGTTCCTGGTGCTGCTGCCCGAGGCGGACCCGGCCGTGGTGGCGCGGGCGCTGGTCCGGATCCGCGAGTCGGTCCGGCAGCCGATCGCCATCGGCGACGGCCGTACCGCGACCGTCGGGGTCAGCGCCGGGGTCGCGCTGCGGCCCTCCGGCGGTGACGCGACCCTCGACGCGCTCTGTGCCGAGGCCGACGCCGCCATGTACCGGGACAAGCGCGGCCGTGCCGTCGCCGCCTGACCACCCGCGAGACCGGCGGGCCGACGCGTCGCTGCGGTCGCGGCGGCGTGCCGTCGAGATCGCCCAGCTGGTCTCCCGGACCGTGGGGCTGCTCTGCACGGTCCTCTACATGAGCGGCGTGACCGGGTACGGCCCGGACCGTCTCAGCGGAGACATGACGCGTGCCTGCGAGCTCGGCCTCGTCCTGATGACCGCGGCGAACCTGCTCGGCCTCCGTAACGCGCTGCGGCCCGGGTCCCGCTGGTACCAGCCGTCCAGCGCGGTGCAGGCCGTGTTCGACACCGTCACGATCATCGCGTTCGTCACCGTCTCGGAGCGCGACTTCGCACAGACCACGTGGCCGCTGCTGGGCCTGAGCATCTCCATCGCCGCGATCCGGCACCAGCTGACCGGCGCGATCCTCGCCTACCTGGCGACGTCGGTGGCGTACCTGCTGCTGGTCCCGGACCTGACCGACGCCGCCTTCGTGCTCGGCATCGGGGCGATGACCGCGATCATCGCGGGTTCCCAGTCGACCGCCTTCGCCCGTCAGCTCACCGCTCTGCAGGAGACCCGCCGGGCACTGCAGCACCAGGCCACCCACGACGGGCTCACCGGACTGCCGAACCGGGCCCACCTCGAGGAGTACGCCGCCCGGCTGAAGGGTGGCGCGCTGGGCGTACTGCTGCTCGATCTCAATGGTTTCAAGCAGGTCAACGACACGCACGGCCACGCGGCCGGCGACCGTCTCCTGCACGAGATCGGCGGCCGCCTCACCACTGCCGCCGGCCCGAGCGCCGTGGCCGGGCGGCTCGGCGGCGACGAGTTCCTGATCCTGCTGCCCGGCGCCGGTCGCGCCGGGGCGACCGCCACCTGTGAGCGGGTCCGCGACGCGGTCCGCCGCCCGGTCGGCCTGGGCGACGGCGTCGAGGTCACGGTCGGTGTCAGCATCGGGGTGGCGTTGCGCCCGGCCGGCGGCGAGACGACCCTCGACTGCCTGACGGCCGAGGCGGACGCCGCCATGTACCGCGAGAAGCACGACCGCAGGGCCGCCTGAGATCGATCCATTGCGATGCCTGCCGGGGGCGGGTAGCGTGCCGTTCACACGTCGGTAACGACAGGGGACTGCCCGGGGCGGGTGGAACGCGTCAGAGAACGCTGTCCATACCCTCCCAAGAGGCAGGTCATGAAGAGAAGACTGGCCACGATCGCCGCCGTCCTCGCCACCCTCACCGCATCCGTGCTCATGTTCGTCCAGCCCGCCCACGCCGCCACCGGCCTGCACATCAGCGGCCGGAACATCGTCGAGGCCAACGGCTCCACGTTCGTGATGCGCGGCATCAACCACATGCACACCTGGTACGCCGGACAGACCGGCTCGTTCGCCGACATCAAGGCGACCGGCGCCAACACGGTCCGCGTCGTGCTCAGTGGCGGCCGCTGGACGGCCAACACCGCCGCCGACGTCACCAACGTGATCAACCTGTGCAAAGCCAACAGGCTGATCTGCGTGCTGGAGAACCACGACACCACGGGGTACGGCGAGGACGCCGCCGCCTACTCCCTCGACCAGGCCGTCAACTACTGGATCGGGCTGAAGAGCGTGCTCGTCGGCCAGGAGAACCACGTCGTCATCAACATAGGCAACGAGCCGATCGGCAACACGAACCCGGGCCAGTGGACCGCCGCGACCGTCGCCGCGATCCAGAAGATGCGCACCAACGGGTTCGAGCACCTGCTCATGATCGACGCCCCGAACTGGGGTCAGGACTGGCAGTACACCATGCGCGACAACGCGCAGACGGTCCTGGACGCCGACACCCGCGACAACACGGTGCTGTCGATCCACATGTACGCCGTGTTCAACACCGCCGCGTCGATCCGCAACTACCTCGACGTCTTCCAGAACAACAACTGGCCCCTGGTCATCGGCGAGTTCGGCTGGCAGTTCGACTCCGGCCAGGTCGACGACCAGACGCTGATCGCCGAGGCGCAGGCCCGCGGCATCGGCTACCTCGGCTGGTCCTGGGCCGGCAACACCGACCCGATCCTGGACATGACGAACAACTTCGACGCGGCGTCGCTCACCACGTGGGGCCAGCGCGTCATCGACGGCGCCAACGGAATCCGGGCCACCAGTAAGGAGGCCACCATCTACGGCGGTGTCCAGCCCAGCTCGCCGGGTCCGTCGCCGAGCTCGCCGTCGCCCAGCTCGCCGTCTCCCTCACCGTCGACGCCGGCCGGCGCCTGCACCGCCACCTACGCGGTCACCGGCCAGTGGCCCGGCGGTTTCCAGGGCGACGTCAAGGTGACCGCCGGCAGCGCGGCGATCAAGGGCTGGACGGTGACGTGGACGTACGCCAGCGGCCAGACCGTCTCGAACGCCTGGGGAGCGACCGTGACCAGCAGCGGCTCCACGGTGACGGCTCGCAACGCGGCCTGGAACGGTAGCCTTTCCGCCGGAGCGAGCACCAACTTCGGTTTCCTGGGTTCGTGGAACGGTAGCAACACCCCACCGACCCTCAGCTGTACGGCTAGCTGAGGCTCTGTTGCCATGGGAGCGCTCCCATGGCAACATGGGCGGTGACGCGCGCCCGCCCCGGCGCAGATCCCCGCCCCTGTCGACGAAGTGCGCCCTCTCTCACGTGGGGTGAGAGAGGGCGGCTCGCCGGACCGTCTCGGTGCGACTCGCCGGGCCGTCTCGGTGTGGCTCACCAGGCCGCCCCGTGTGGCTCACCGGGCCTGCCCCGTGCGGCTCGCCGGACCGTCTCGGTGCGGCTCACCGTGCCGCCTCACGTGGGGTGAGACGGCCGGTCCGTTGCCGTCCGGCGCGGACCGCTGACTCAACTCTCGCGAGACAGCGGTCCGCGCCGGACGGTGGTACTCCATCGATGGATACCGGTCCGCGTGGGCGGCGGATACTCTGCGCGCGTGGCGCGTACCCGACTGTCCTATGCGGAAGCCGTCAAGCTGCTCGTCGGCGGCACCGATCCCGTCACGGTCCTCGGACGCCTGGCCGGGGGAGCGCTGCTTCTCGCCACGCCGTTCAGCGAGACCGCATTGTCACTCTTCGACGCCAAGGGCGAGGCGAACAACCTGCTGCGCGACCTGGTCGGGCGGGCGCCCGCCCGGATCCGGGCCGAGCGGGGACGGCGCCACTACGAGCTGATCGAGGCGGCGCACACCGTGCTGGTGCTGTCGGCCTTCTTCGACGCCCTCGGCGGGTACATCGGCGATCGGCTCGCCGCGCTGGAGCTCACCGACGACGAGAAACGCCGCATCGGCACCGGCGAGCTGCGGCCACTCGGGAGCCCAGCGGCGGTCGCCATGCCCGACGCGCTGACCGGCTTCACCGAGAACCTGCCGGCCGTCGAGCGGGCGCTGCACGGCATGCACCACGCCTTCCGTGAGTTCGCGGGTGGGCTCGCCGCAGCCCGGGGGATGACGATGCCGCCCGCGGACGGAGCGGTCGAACTCGCGCTGCAGATCTATCGCGAGGGGTACGTGCGGCTCGCCGCCGACGTGCCGGAGTTCGAGATCTGGACTCGCCTGGACGAGCACGCCGCCACCCGTGCCGAGGTGCGGCGGCAGACGGAGACGCTGACCGGGATCGCCGAAGTGCTGCGGCGCACCGTCGACGGAGCAGCGCCCGCCGCCGTGGAAGGCCTGGCCCGGCACCACGCGGAGGCGTTGCGGCGGCCGCTGTGGCGCTCCGACGCCCCCGCGCCGGACGGGCTGACCTTTCCGCTCGTCGAGCAGGGGTTCATCAGCCCGCGGTTCCGGCTGGCGGTCTCGGCGAAGGACTCCCGGCTCAGCAGCGAGGACTGGTGGTCACGGCTCGACCTGCGGGAGGACCTGGAAGGGTTCCTCGCCAGCTATCTCGCCGCGTCTCCCAGCACACAGCGCCCGCTGATCATTCTCGGGCACCCTGGCGCCGGGAAGTCACTGCTGACCGAGGTTCTGGCGGCACGGATCCCGGCCGAGGCGTTCACCACCGTGCGGGTCCCGCTGCGCCGGGTCGATCCGGACCTGCCGGTCCACCGTCAGATCGAGGCGGCCGTCGAACTCGTCACCAAGGACCGGATCTCCTGGGGCGAGTTCTGCCGGGTGTCGGCGCCCACCACGAAAGTTGTGCTCCTGGACGGGTTCGACGAGCTGGTCCAGGCGACCGGGGTCACCCAGTCCAACTATGTCGAGGCGGTCGCGGCCTTCCAGCAGGAGGAGTGGGTGCTGGGCCGGCCCGTCGTCGTCGTGATCACCTCGCGAACGCTGGTCATGGACCGCACGGTCGTCCGCGAGAGCACCATCGTGCTCAAACTCGAGCCCTTCGACGAACCGCAGGTCGAACGCTGGACCAGGGCCTGGAACGCCGCCAACGGGTCGCGGACGGGGTTCCGGCCGCTCACCGCCGCCGAGTTGTGGCGGCACCGGGACCTGGCCGGGCAACCGCTGTTGCTGCTGATGCTGGCCGTCTACGCGGCCGAAGCGGGCGATCGCGGGTTCGATGCCGACGAACTCACCACGCATCAGCTGTATCAACGGTTGCTGGACACCTTCATCCGCCGCCAGGTACGCGAGAAGGCGAAACACGAACTCGGGGACGGCCGGTTCACCGAGCTGGAGGCGGCGAGCCGGCGCGATCTGGCCGCTGTCGCCTTCGCGATGTTCAACCGGCGCCGGCAGTGGGTGGACGAGGCGGACCTCGGCCGGGATCTGGAGGCGCTGCACCCGGAGAGCGCCGATGCGGAACGCGGGCCGGGTGAGCCGGTGAGTCGCGCCCGGCGGACGATCGCGGCGTTCTTCTTCGTGCACGTCGCGCAGACCGACGACGTGGTCCGCACACCGGGGCGGCGGTCGTACGAGTTCCTGCACGCGACGTTCGCCGAGTATCTGGTGGCCGAGCACACCCTGGAGGTGCTCGGGGATCTTGCGGAGGACTGGCAGCGGGCCCGGCGGCGGGCCTACGGCGCGACGTTGGACGACCGTGTGCTGCGAGCACTGCTGTCACATCAGCCTCTGACCAACGGCGAGCAGATTTTGCCGTTCGTGGAGGCGATGATCATGTCGATGGAGGAGGGCGAACGAGCCGCTCTCGGAGACGTCGTCGTGGAGCTTTTCCGGACCGCCCGCAGGTATGTGGCCGACGGTGAGTACCGGCCTACCCCGTTCGACGCGGTGAACCGGCTGGCCGCCTACACCGCCAATCTGGTGCTGCTCGGGGCCCTGTGCCGACGGGGCGGAATCAGCGTTGCGGAGCTGTGCGGCGGCGACGACGGCTCTGGGATCGCGACAACAGTGTCGCTGTGGCGCAGCGGCCTGCACCCCGAGGTGCAGAAGGCATTCTTCAACACCCTCATCAGAGTCGATGATTCGTTGCGGATCAACCCTGGAACAACATCGACTCTGCCTGAGCTGAGAGAGGCCCAGCTGGTTGGTGACTCCTTCATGGAAGCTGTATTGGGGGCCGGGGTCGGGACTCTGCAGATGGATACCCGAGGATCTGTGCACAGATATGAGATGACGCCGTTTCAGCGAGAGTGTCATATTCAAGTCGTGCGGATTTGTGTATTCCGGCGGCCGATCATGATAGGAAACCGGCTCACCCCCTGGGATGAACGCCTTTATGCTCGATTTGCTCGGTGGCTCGAGAAGTCTGAACGAAAGAAGCCGCATCCTGAAACGGTTACTCTGCTTGCCAACTATCTCGTCATGGACGGTGGTGGAATTGCTGCGGAAACGTTCTACAAGATATTCCGGCTTGCGCTCCTTCCTGACGGTGCAGGTGGGATCAACTACTCGGTTGCGCTGCTCGTCCTACATTATCCGGAACTCTTGCGGCTAATGCCGAGCTTGAAGGAAGATCTCATGAGTTTCGGATCATCGGTGATGATGTACGAGATTGCGAGAGAGCGGCAAGCGCGGGATCCGGAAATGCTGGATGAGATCGTCGATAGCTATCGAAAAAGTCTGATGAAATCTGGCGATATCTCTGCAGGAAGGGTCACTGCTTCGATGGTTGTGGGCTTGAAGTCGATTCCTGCATTGATTCCTTCACTCCTTGAGGCGCTCATGATAACCGGCCCGACAAGCTGGCCGCAAGTGAATCCAAAAGATCTCATGGCGGCTGTCGGGAATGTTGACGTCGGTCTCCAAAAAGTGCAACAAGCCCTCACGGACTATATCGAAACGCGGGGTGACAGCCTATTCGACGGTGAAGACCTCGAGGCCTTTGAACGGATCAAACAGCTGGTTCAACGGCCGAATGTTTGAGCCCGCGGCATGCCGGCGCTGAAAGGGGACGGGGCCGGTGCGGTTGAGCGCCGCCGGCCCCGTACAAGAAGAGAGGTCAGGTCCAGGAGGACAGGATCTCGGGGACCGTTGCGGATTGCAGGGCGGCCGGAACCGGCGGCGGCGTCCGGCCGAAACGCGGCGCGGGCGCCGGCTGGGTCACGCCGTCCACCGAGATGAACGCGTTCCGCGCCTGGTTGTGCGGGTGCGAAGGGGCCTCCGTCAGCGACAGCACAGGGCTCACGCAGGCGTCGAGCGGCTCGAAGATCGCGGCCCACTCGTCGCGGGTCTTCGTCAGGAAGCGTGAAGTGAAGCGGCGCCGCAGTTCCGGCCAGGCCTTGAAGTCGAACTGGCCGGGCAGGTCAGGGTCGTCGTCGAGTTCCAGGCCCTTGAGCAGGGCGGCGTAGAACTGCGGTTCCAGGGAGCCGACCGCCAGGTAACCGCCGTCGGACGCCTCGTAGGTGTCGTAGAACGGTGCTCCGCCGTCGAGCAGGTTCTGGCCGCGGCCGCCGGGCCACTTGCCGTCGGCCAGGAAACCGTGCAGGAACGTCATGAGCAGCGATGACCCGTCGACCATCGCGGCGTCGACGACCTGGCCGCGGCCGGAGGTGGCCCGTTCCAGCAGGGCGGAGAGGACGCCGACGGCCAGCAGCATGCCGCCGCCGGCGAAGTCGCCGAGCAGGTTGATCGGGGCGTGCGGGCGTTCGCCGGGGCGGCCCAGCGGTTCGAGGGCGCCGGCGATCGCGATGTAGTCGATGTCGTGTCCTGCGGCTCGGGCCAGCGGACCTTCCTGACCCCAGCCGGTCATCCGGGCGTACACCAATCTGGGGTTGATCTTCTCGCACTCGCCGGGGCCGAAACCGAGACGTTCGGCGACGCCGGGACGGTAGCCCTCGACCAGGACGTCAGCCTTCGTGATCAGGGCGAGCAGCCCGGACCTGCCCTCCTCGGACTTCAGATCGAGGGTGACCATCCGGCGGCCGCGCTGCATCGGACCGATCGGTCCGGTGCCGCCGGGACGGTCGACGAGGACCACGTCGGCGCCCAGGTCGGCCAGGATCATGCAGCCGAACGGGGCCGGCGCGAGGCCGGCCAGCTCGACGACACGGACACCGTGCAGCGGGCCCCGGCGGGAGGAGGCGGCGCCGCCGTCGTCCAGGGGGCCGCCCCGGTCAGAGGACACGGGAGATCAGCTCCTTCATGATCTCGTTGGTGCCGCCGTAGATCTTCTGGACCCGGGCGTCCGCGTACATCTTCGAGATCGGGTACTCGGTGGTGTACCCGTATCCGCCGAAGATCTGCAGGCAGCGGTCGACGACCTCGCACTGGCCCTCGGTGAGATAGAGCTTGGCCATCGCCGCGGTCGCCACGTCGAGCTCACCGCGGGCGTGCCGCTGGATGCAGTCGTCCAGGAACGTACGCGACACGCGTGTCCGGGTGGCGACGTCGGCGAGCACCATCCGGGTGTTCTGGTGGCCGAGCAGCGGCTTGCCGAACGCGGTGCGCTCCTTGGCGTACGCGGTCGCCATCTCGACGGCCCGCTGCATGGCGGCGACCGCGCCCACCCCGATGACCAGGCGCTCCTGCGGGAGCTGCTGCATCATCTGGATGAATCCGGACCCCTCGGTCCCCAAGAGGTTCGCGGCGGGAACACGGAAGTCGTCGAAGAACAGCTCGGCCGTGTCGTTGGAGTGCAGGCCGATCTTCTCGATCTTGCGGCCGCGGCGGAACCCTTCGGGATCGCCCGTCAGCTCACAGATCAGCAGCGAGATCCCGTGCGCGCGTGCGGACGTGTCGGTCTTCACGGCGAGGACCAACAGGTCCGCAAGAATTCCGTTGGTGATGAACGTCTTCGAACCGTTCACCACATAGTCGTCGCCGTCGCGGATCGCCTTGGTGCGGATGGCCTGCACGTCGGAACCGCCGTCGGGCTCGGTTATCGCGATCGCGCCGATCAGCTCGCCGCTGACCAGGCCGGGCAGCCAGCGCTGCTTCTGCTCCTCGGAGCCGTACTCGTTGATGTAGCCGGTGACGATGCCGCTGTGCACGGCGATGCCCAGGCTACCCTCGCCGGCCAGCGTCTGTTCGTGCAACAGCACCGCTTCGTGGGTGAAGTCGCCGCCACCGCCGCCGTACTCCTCCGGTATCGAGAGGCCGAGCAGTCCCAGCTCGCCGGCCCGGCGGTAGTGCTCGCGGTCGGGATGGCCCTGCTGCTCCAGGCGTTCGGCGTGCGGCAGCACCTCCTTGGTGAAGAAGGCGCGGGCGAGCTCGGCCAGGTCGTCGTGTTCCGGCTTGCGCCACGGTTCGACGTAACCGTCCATTCCGGGGGTCGGCATCGACCTACCATCGAGCACTATTGGCGATGTGTCAACAAGGCGGATATGAATTGCCGCGATTCATCTGTCCCGCCGATGGAAACATAGATGAAACGGGCATCTCGGAACGCGATGGATCGACGTGCCGTAAGGTCGGGCGGGTGAGTGTCGAGGCCATGCGCCGCCGCCGGCTGGAACCGGACGCCCGGCGCGAACAGATCCTGTCGGTGGCGATCCGCCTTTTCGGGGCGAAACCCTACGCCGAGGTCTCCACCACCGACGTCGCCCGGGACGCCGGCGTGGCGCGAGGGCTGGTCAACCACTATTTCGGTACGAAAAAGGACCTCTACCTCGAAGTCGTCCGAGTCATGCTCACCGTGCCCGAAACGGCGCTGGAGCAACTTCCCGAGGGCGAACTTCCCGAACGGGCCGATTCCATCGTCAGCTGGTTCCTCGACGTGGTCTCCCGGCACAGCACCTCCTGGCTGGCCGCCACCGGTGCCGGCGGGATGGCCGGTGATGCGGATGTGGACGAAGTGATCGCTGAGGCGGTCGATGTCGCGGCGGACGGGATTCTGCGCGCGGTGGGGATGGGGGAGGAGCCCACTCCCGCGCTGCGTGGCATGGCCCGTTCATACGTGGGGCTGGCGATCTGGACGGCACGGGAGTGGCTGCAGCGCGGTGTCCTGACCCGTGAGCAGGTGCACCTGCTGCTGGCGACCAACCTGGTGACCATGGTGAAGCGGGTCTTCCCCCAAGCTCGTTGATGCGGACCGGACCGTCCGGCGATCGGACGGTCCGGTCCCGCCGACGGACCACCCGGTCCCGCTTTGAGCTAGCCTCCTAGGATGCCGGAGAAGGTGTGACGTCGGATCGTCAGGGTGCTGGACAAGCCCTGGCGGGCGGCGCAGCGTCAGGGCATGGGTGCCTATCGCGAGGCGTACGAGCGCAGCATCACCGACCCGGACGGCTTCTGGCGGTCCGCGGCCGAGGCGATCGACTGGGTACGGCCGCCCGGGCGGATCCTCGACGACACCGAGGCCCCGATCTTCCGGTGGTTCCCCGACGCCGAGCTGAACACCTGCCACAACGCGCTCGACCGGCATGTCCGGGATGGACGCGGTGACCAGGCCGCGCTGATCCACGACAGCCCGGTGACCGGATCGGTGCGAGCCCGCACCTACCGCGAGCTGCGGGACGAGGTCGCGCTGTTCGCGGGGGCGCTGCGACGGCTCGGTGTGGAGCGCGGCGACCGGGTGATCATCTACATGGCGATGGTGCCGGAGGCGGTCGTCGCGATGCTCGCCTGCGCCCGGCTCGGCGCCGTCCACTCCGTCGTCTTCGGCGGGTTCGGCGCGCATGAACTCGCGGCCCGCATCGACGACGCGCAGCCCCGCGTCGTCGTGGCCACGTCGTGCGGGATCGAGGCGGGCCGGGTCGTGCCGTATCAGCCGATGCTCGAGGCGGCGCTTGCCGAATCCGATCATGCGCCGGCGCACTGCGTGATCCTGCAGCGGCCCGAGGCGGCCTTCACACTGACGCCGGGCCGCGATCTGACATGGGCGGACGCGGTCGATGGTGCGGAACCGGCGGACTGCGTGCCGGTGCGGGCCACCGATCCGCTCTACATCCTCTACACCTCGGGGACGACCGGGAAACCCAAAGGCGTGGTCCGGGACAACGGCGGGCATGCGGTGGCTCTGCGGTGGTCGATGGAGAAGATCTTCGGCGTACGGGCGGGCGAGGTCTTCTGGGCCGCGTCGGACGTCGGATGGGTCGTCGGACACTCGTACATCGTGTACGGTCCGCTGCTGCTCGGGGCGACCACGATCCTGTACGAGGGCAAACCGGTCGGCACCCCTGACGCGGGCGCGTTCTGGCGGGTCGTCGAGCAGCACCGGGTGGCGGCGATGTTCACGGCGCCCACCGCGATCCGGGCCGTGCGCAAGGAGGACCCGGAGGGCAAACTGCTGGCCGGGCGGGACGTGAGCGCTCTGCGGCTGCTGTTCCTGGCGGGGGAGCGGCTCGACACCCGTACCTACGACTGGGCCCGTGAGCTGCTCGGCATCCCGGTGATCGACAACTGGTGGCAGACCGAGACGGGCTGGCCGATCGCGGCGAGCCCGCGTGGCCTGGAGGAGCTGCCGACCCGGCCGGGTTCACCGTCGGTGCCGATGCCCGGCTACCGGGTCCGGATCGTCGACGCGAGCGGCGTGGACGTGGCGCCCGGTGGGGAGGGGTCGATCGTCCTGGGGCTGCCGTTGCCGCCCGGCTGTCTGCCGACCCTGTGGCGCGACGACGAGCGTTACGTGCGGTCCTACCTGTCCACTTTCCAGGGCGGCTACCTGACGGGCGACGGAGGGACCTTCGACCCCGACGGCTATCTGTACGTGCTGGGCCGCACCGATGATGTGATCAATGTGGCCGGTCACCGGCTGTCGACGGGTTCGATGGAGGAGGCGCTGTCCGCTCATCCGGCGGTCGCCGAGTGCGCTGTGATCGGGGTTGCCGACGAGCTGAAGGGCCAGGTGCCGCGCGGTCTCGTGGTGGTGCGTGACGGTGCCGCGGTGCATCCCGCGGAACTGGTGGGGTGGGTGCGGGAGCGTCTGGGCCCGGTGGCGGCGCTGCGGCGCATCGACGTGGTGGCGGCCCTGCCGAAGACCCGGTCCGGCAAGATCCTTCGCGGCACGATGCGGGGCATCGCCGACGGCCGTGACGAGCCGGTTCCCGCGACCATCGAGAATCCGGCCGTCTTGGACGCGTTGCGCCCGGTGCTGCGTCCCGGCGGCGTTGCCGGCTCGTGACCGGCGGGTGGTGTGCGGCGCCTGGAGTGACCGGGACCGGCGCCGCACACCACGCTCTCAGTGGTTGGTGCCGTTCGGGCCGAACGCGGTGAAGAAGCGGTCGCGGAAGGCGTTCATCGGCCAGACCGGTGCGTCGGTGGCCGGCTTGAGGCTGTCGGTCCAGTTCCAGCTGGTGATGCGGTCGAGGACGGCCGGGTCCTTGGCGACGATGGTGACCGGCACGTCGTGGCTGGCGTTGTCGCCGGTGACCACGCTGGACGGCTGGTGGTCGCCGAGGTAGACGAGAACCAGGTTGTCGTCGCCGTACTTGGCGATCCAGTCGATCAGGGTGGTCAGGGTGTAGCGGATCGACTTGCCGTACTCGCGGCGCACCTTGCCGGCGCTGGTCCAGATGTCGGCCTTGTCGGCGCCGCCGGCGGCGATCGAGTTGTAGACCGAGCCGTCGCCGACCTGGTCCCAGTCCATGAACTCGGGGATGGGGGCCCACGGGGTGTGGCTGGAGATCAGCGGCATCTCGACCATGAGCGGCTGCCGTCCGGGCTTGGAGTACTCGAACTCGTTGAACTTCTTGAGGGTGTACTGGTCGGGCATCTGTGCCCAGCTGAACTTGGGGCCCTGGTACTCGAGGTTACGGGAGTCCCAGACGCGGTTGTATCCGTAGAAGGCGCCCTCCGGCCAGGCGCGGGTGGCGCCCGGCATGACGCTGACGGTGTCCCAGCCGGCCTTGCGCATGGCGCTGGTGACGGTGAGGCGGTCGCTGGCGGTCAGGTTGCGGTAGCGGGACTGGTTGTTGATCCACAGGCCGGACAGCAGGGTCGAGTGGGCCAGCCAGCTGTTGCCGCCGAACGTCGGTGAGGTGAGCCAGCCGCTGCGGGCGGCGAATCCGGCTTCCTTGAGCTTGGCGTCGCCGTCGGTCAGGACGGCGGTGGTGCCGGCCGTGAGGCTGGGCGCCTCGACGGCGTTGCGGCCGTAACTCTCCACGAAGGTGAAGATGACGTCCTTGCCGCGCAGGGCGGTGAGCAGCTGGTCGGCGGGGACGTCGGCGTACGGGTCGGCCTTGACCTCGTCGGCGAAGGCGGCCTCGTTGGCGATGCCGGTGCGGGCCTGCTTGGCGCGGTCCCAGGCGTAGGTGACCGAGGTGCGGGCCGCGACCGGGACGCCGGGGACGAGCTGGACGCCGAGGGCCAGGGTGAGCATCCAGACCGAGGCGATGCCGGTGGCCGTGAGGGCGGAGCGGCGGCGGTGGCGGGCCATCAGGGCGGCGAGCCGCAGGGTCGCCCAGATCACCAGGGCGACGGCGCCGAGCGCGGCGACGATGCCGCCGATGGCGGCTCCGTAGGCTCCGGCGGCTCCGTAGCTGTCGCGGATGAAGCTGAACGTGTCGTCGAACAGCTCCCAGTCGAGGACGACGTCGAACGGGCGGGCCAGGGTCTTGAACCAGCCCATGTCGAGGCTCTTCTGGATGAGCAGCCAGCCGAGTCCGGCGCCGAGGATGCTGCCGAGCACGATGCGGGGTCGGCGGGGCAGCAGGATCAGCACCAGGATGCCGACGGCGGCCTCGATCGGGATACGGGCGAAGTTGCCGAGGGTGAGCCGGCGGATCACGTTGGGGTAGAGCAGCGCGGCGAAGATGACCACGCCGGCCAGGACGTTGAGTCCCCGCGCCGTCCAGGGGGAGCGCACGAATCGGCGTACCCGCCCGGGGGTCTTTTCGTCCGGGGAATCGGCGACGGCCTCGGCAGTGTCCTCGGCTTTCTCTGTCGCGTCTTCCGCCACCGGCGGTGCGGCTTCGGAAGTGGACTCGGAGGGTTCCTCCGAGTCCGGGTTCTGCGGCGGGTCGGCGAGGTCTGTCGGCTGCACGTCATGGTGAACGCAGGGCGCGCCGGGATGGTTCAGCCGATGGTCGAGAAGTTGAGGTGTCCGAGGTCATAGGCTCTTGCCAATTTCCTATCGGAACTATAGGAATGGTGGAGAGGAGGAACCGCCCATGCGCCGCATCCGGCCCGCAGCCGCCGTCATCGCACTCACCCTCATCCTCACCACTGCCGCCTGTTCGTCCGGGTCGTCCGGGTCCACGGCGGGAGCCGAGGCCGGTCAGCCGGTCAGCGGCGGATCGCTGACCTGGGCCGTCGAGACGGAACCGATCACCTTCAACCCGCACCAGTACGCCCAGGCCAAGGCCCGGCTGCTGGTCTGGAACACCTTCGAGGCCCTGCTCACCCACGACAGCCGGGGCGGTCACCTGCCGTGGCTGTCCACCGGCCACGAGGTCTCGGCCGACGGCAAGATCTACACCTTCAAGCTGCGTACGGACGTGAGCTTCTCCGACGGCACGAAGTTCGACGCGGCAGCCGTCAAGGCGAACGTCGACCAGTTCCTCGTCGAGGGCTACAACCCGACCGTGCTCGCCGTCCAGCTGCGCAACCTCGATCGCGTCGAGGTGGTCGATCCGGCCACGGTCGCCTTCCACCTCAAGCAGCCCGACGTGCTGCTGCTCGACTTCCTGTCCTCGCCGCAGGGCGCGCAGGTGTCGCCGAAGTCGCTGAAGGAGGCGAAGAACCTCAAGGCCGGCGGCCCGGAACTGGCCGGAACCGGGCCGTTCATCCTGGACCGGTACACGGCCGGGCAGGAGGTGCACTTCACCAGGAACCCGGCGTACAACTGGGCACCGGCGAACGCGGGGCACACCGGTCCGGCCTACCTCGACGAGATCACCTATCGGTTCCTCAAGGAGTCTTCGGTACGCGTCGGGGCGCTGACCTCCGGCCAGGTCCAGGTGATCGAGGGCGTGCCGGCCACCGACGAGGCGCTGATCACCGCGAACAGGCAGCTCTCCCTGCAGCGCGGGCTCAACTCCGGTTCGGCGTACTCGTACTACCTCAACACCGCGCACGCCCCGTTCGACGACCTCAGGGTGCGTCAGGCGTTCCGCGAGGCCGTCGACGTCGAGGCGGTGCTCACCGGTGTCTACCGGGGCAGCGCCACCCGGGCGTGGAGCGTCATCGGGCCGACCAGCCCGTTCTACGACTCCACGCTCGAGAAGACCTACAGCGGTGACACGGCGAAGGCCAACCGTCTGCTCGACGAGGCCGGCTGGACGGCACGCGACGCCGAGGGCTTCCGGACCAAGGACGGAAAACGCCTGACGGTACGACTCGTGCAGTCCGCGCCGTTCGTCCGGGACCGCCGCGACGTGCTGGCCCAGGCCGTGCAGGCCGCGGTCAAGCAGAGCGCCGGCATCGACCTGAACGTGGCACTGGTCGACCAGGGCACCGCCACCAAGGCGCTCGCCGACGGTGAGTACGAGGTGTTCGACAACTCCCGCGCCGACACCGACGCCGGAGCGGCCCTCAACCTGCTGCTGCACTCCGGTGGGGCGATCAACCGTACCGGGCTGAAGGATCCGGCCCTCGACAAACTCCTCGAGGAGGGCCAGGCCAGTGGCGATCAGGCGAAACGCCTCGCCGCGTACCAGCAGGTGCAGAAGCTGGTCATCACCGATCAGGCGCTGATCCTTCCGCTGTACGCCCCGGCCGACCAGGTCGCGTCCGCCACCACGGTCGGCGGCCTGAGCTTCGAACCGACGGCCGGGGTCCCGGGCAGCGCATACAACGTGTGGCTGAGCAAGTGATCACGGCGATCGCGCGGCGGGTCGCCAGTGGGGCGATCGTGCTCTGGGCCGCTGCCACGGCGGCGTACCTCGCGCTGCTGGCCGCCCCCGGCGACATCGTCGACGCCATCATCGGCGACGGTGCCGACACTCCGCAGATCCGCTCCCAGATCATCGCCGAGTGGAACCTGGACCGTCCCGCGATCGTGCAGTACCTCGACTACCTGCTGCGCGCGGCCCAGGGTGACCTGGGCCGCTCCTACCTGCTGCAGCGCCCGGTCCGCGACGTCATCGGCGAGCAGATCCTGCCGACGCTGAAACTGGCCGTCGCCGCCGCCGTCTTCGGGGTGGTGCTGGCCCTGATCCTGGCCGTCACCACCCGGCACCGGTGGGTACGCCGGGTCAGCTCCACGGCCGAGCTGATCATCGTGTCCACCCCGCCGTTCCTGATCGGGATCGTGCTGCTCAGCGTGTTCTCGTTCCGGTTCGGCCTGTTCCCGGTCTCCGGTGACCGCGGCTGGGCGGGGCTGGTGCTGCCCGCCATCACGCTCGGCCTGCCGATCGCCGGAGTCCTGGCGCAGGTGCTGCGCGACGGTCTGGACCGGGCGCTGGACGAGCCGTTCGCGGTCACCGCCCGGGCCCGTGGTCTGAGGGAACGAGCGGTCCTGGTCCGCCACGCGCTGCGTCACGCCCTCATGCCGGCCGTCACCCTGCTGGGCTGGCTGTCCGGCGTGCTCATCGGCGGCGTGGTGATCATCGAGCAGGTCTTCGGCCGGCCCGGGCTCGGCCAGGTCACGCTCCAGGCCGTCGGCAACGGCGACATGCCCGTGGTGCTCGCCGTCGTCGTGTTCGCGGCCGCCGCGTTCGTCCTGATCAACACGGCGGCCGATCTCGCGTACCTGCTCATCGATCCGCGGCTGCGAAGGAGCTGAGCGATGTCCCTGGCGCTGCCCCGCCCGGCGACCCGCCGGTTGTCCCTGCGAATCCCACGACCCGGCCTGGCCCTCGCCGGCATCGTCCTCGGCCTCGCGGCCGCCGCGGTGCTCTGGCCGTCGGCGTTCGCCGGTGACCCGCTCGCCGCCGATCCGCTGCGCGTGCTGGAGGGCCCGTCGGCGGCGCACTGGTTCGGCACCGACCAGCTCGGCCGGGACGTCCTCGACCGGGTGGTGCACGGCGCCCGGCACTCCCTGAGCATCGGTGTGGCCGCCACCCTCATCGCGGTCGGCGCCGGGCTCCTGCTCGGCCTGCTCGCCGGGCTCACCCACCGGTTCGCCGACGAGGCGCTCAGCCGCACCTTCGACGCCCTGTCGGCGTTCCCGCTGGTGCTGCTCGCGCTGCTGTTCATCGCGATCGCCGGCACCGGGACGACCAGCCTGATCGTGGCGATCGGCATCGCCACCACACCGCACTACGCCCGGGTGGTGCGGGCGCAGACCCTCGTCGTGCGGCGGGCGCCGTACGTCACCCACGCCGTCGCGTTCGGAGCGTCGCGCACCCGCCTGGTGCTGCGGCACGTGCTGCCCAACGTGCTCGGCCCGATCCCGGTCCTGGCGATGATCGGGCTCGGCGAGGCGATCCTCATCGCGGCCGGTCTCAGCTTCCTCGGCCTCGGACCGCAGCCGCCGTCGCCGGAGTGGGGCGCGATGCTCTCCGAGGGCCGCGGCTACCTGCACATCGCCTGGTGGGCGTCGGTGCTGCCGGGCTGCGCCGTCACCGCCACCGTCATCTCTCTCACCGTGATCGGTCGGCATCTGCAGAACCGGTTCGAAGGGCGGATCCAGTGATCGAGGTCGAGAACCTGCGGGTCACCTTCACCGGGCGGCATCGGGTGGAGGCGGTACGCGGGGTCAGCTTCACGATCGGCGAGGGCGAGTGCGTCGCCATCGTCGGCGAGAGCGGGTCCGGCAAGAGCGTGACCGCCCGCAGCCTCGTCGGACTGGCCGGTCCGCACGCGCACGTCGAAGCCGGGACGTTCACCGTCGACGGCCGGGACGTGCGCGGGTTCGCCGCCCGCGACTGGCGGCGGCTGCGCGGCCGGTTCGCCGGGCTGATCCTGCAGGACGCCCTCGTCTCGCTGGACCCGCTGCGCACCGTCGGCGCCGAGATCGGCGAGGTACTGCAGACCCACGGCATCGGCGACCGCCGCGACCGGCCGCAGCGCATCCAGCGGCTGCTCACCGACGTGCACGTGCCCGAACCGGAACGGCGGGTCCGCCAGTATCCGCACCAGCTCTCCGGCGGGCTGCGGCAGCGGGCCCTGATCGCGTCGGCCATCGCCGGCGGGCCACGGCTGCTGATCGCCGACGAGCCGACCACCGCCCTCGACGCGACCGTGCAGGCGCAGATCCTCACCCTGCTCGCCGAGCGCCGCGCCACCGGCGAGACGCTGCTGCTGATCAGCCACGACCTGGCCGTGGTGTCGAAACTCGCCGACCGGGTGCTCGTCATGAAGGACGGCCGGATCGTCGAGAGCGGCGACACCCGCACCATCCTCGTGGGCGCGGCTCACCCGTACACGAAGGAACTGGTGGAAGCCGCGAGTGGAAGGCGGCGCGGGACCACCGCCGAACCGGGCGGCGTCGTGGCCGAGGCGACCGCGCTGCGCAAGGTCTACGGCGACCGGACCGTGGTACGCGACTTCGACCTCACCATCCGCCGCGGCGAGATCGTCGGGCTCGTCGGCGAGTCCGGCTCCGGCAAGACGACAGTGGCGCAGCTGCTGTTCGGGCTGACCGAGCCGACCTCCGGCCGGGTCCGGTTCGAGGGCGCCGACTTCAGCGGGGTACCCGAACGGGCCCGCCGCCCCATCCGGCGCCGCCTGCAGCTGATCGCGCAGGACCCGCTGTCGGCGTTCGACCCGCGCTGGACCGTGCGCCGCATCGTCGGCGAGGCCCTGCCGCGCGGCGGGAACCCCGAACCGGTCCTGGAACGCGTCGGTCTCGGCGCCGACGTGCTCGACCGCTACCCGCGGCAGTTGTCCGGCGGGCAGCGGCAGCGCGTCGCCGTGGCCCGGGCCATCGCGCCGCGACCGAGTCTGATCATCTGCGACGAGCCGGTGTCCGCGCTCGACGTGTCGGTGCAGGCGCAGGTCCTCGACCTGCTCGCGCAGATCCGCGAGGACGACGGGACCGCGCTGCTGTTCATCTCCCACGACCTCGGCGTGATCCGTGACCTGGCCGACCGGGTGCTGGTCATGCACGACGGCCGGGTCGTGGAGCAGGGACCGGTCAAGGCCGTGTTCGACCACGCCGGCCACGAGTACACCCGGGCACTGCTCGACGCGGTGCCCACATTGGAGGTTTCCCGATGACACTGCACCTCGGCGTCGCCCTGTCCGGGGACTCGTTCGCCGCCGACGACTGGATCCGCCAGGTCCGGGAGGCCGACGAGGCCGGACTCGACTTCGTCACCTTCGACGACACCTTCGGCCGGCACGGGCCGGACGCCGTCCAGGTCGCCGCCCGGGTCGCGCCGCTGACCCGGCACATCGGACTGATCCCGGTCGCCACCACCACCCACACCGAGCCGTTCCACCTCTCCACCGCCCTGGCGACCCTCGACTGGGTGAGCCGCGGGCGGGCCGGCTGGCAGGTCCGCGTCTCGGGCGACCCGGCCGAGGCGGCGCTGCTCGGCCGGCGCGCGCCGCTGCAGGTCGACGCGCTGATCGCCGAGGCGAGCGACGCGATCGAGGTGGTGCGGCGGCTCTGGGACAGCTGGGAGGACGACGCGATCATCTCCGACGTGGCGACCGGCCGGTACATCGACCGGGAGAAACTGCACTACATCGACTTCGCCGGCGAGCACTTCTCGGTCAAGGGCCCGTCGATCGTGCCGCGGCCGCCGCAGGGCCAGCCCGTGGTGGCGGCCCTCGCGCACGGCCCGCAGGTGTGGGACGCCCTCGACGCCGACGTCTTCTTCGTGACCCCGGCCGACGCTGACGACGCGGCCCGCAAGGTCCGCACGATCCTGCCGGAGAAGAAGATCTTCGCGGACATCAGGGTCGGCGGTCACATCCCCACCGACGCGGCGACCTTCAACGGCACCACGCTCCAGCTCGCCGACCTGATCCAGAACTGGTGGTCCGTCTCCGGCCTCGACGGTTTCCGGCTCCGCGTATCCGACATCTCCGATGTCTCGGACCTCGTGACCGAGCTGCGCCGGCGTGGCCTGTTCCAGACATCCCGCCACCGCACGCTCCGCGACCGGCTGGGCCTGCCGGTCGCGGTCAACCGTTACCAGGAGGCCGGCCGTGCCTAAACAGATCATCCTCGCCGCGCACTTTCCCGGCGTGAACAACACGACCGTCTGGAGCGACCCGCGCGCCGGCAGCCAGATCGAGTTCGACTCCTTCGAGTACCTGGCGAAGACCGCCGAACGCGGGAAGTTCGACTTCTTCTTCCTGGCCGAAGGGCTGCGGCTGCGCGAGCAGCGCGGGCTCATCCACGACCTGGACGTCGTCGGCCGGCCCGACACGCTGACGGTGCTGACCGCCCTGGCCGCCGTCACCACCCACCTCGGCCTGGCCGGGACGCTCAACGCCACCTACCACGAGCCCTACGAACTGGCCCGGCAGCTCGCCACCCTCGACCACCTGTCCGGCGGCCGCGCGGCGTGGAACGTGGTCACCTCACCCGGCGCGTTCTTCGGCGAGAACTTCCGGCGCGGCGGGTTCCTCGACCATGCGGACCGCTACGTCCGCGCCGGTGAGTTCATCGAGACGGCCCGGAAACTGTGGGACACCGACGGCGGCGAGTTCGCGATCAGGAACAGCCAGTTCGACATCAGGGGCCGCTTCGGGGTGCCGCGCAGCCCGCAGGGCCACCCGGTCATCCTCCAGGCCGGCGACTCCGACGGCGGTCGCGAGCTGGCGGCGAAGCACTCCGACGCGATCTTCTCGCGGCATCACCAGCTCGACGACGCACGGCAGTTCTACCGCAACATCAAGGACCGGCTTCCGGCGTACGGGCGGACCGAGGACAGCCTCAAGATCATCCCTGGGGTGTCCTACGTGCTCGGTGACAGTGACGCCGACGCGCAGGAGAAGGCGCACCACATCCGGCGTCAGCAGGTCAGCCCGCAGACCGCGATCCTGCTGCTGGAACAGCTGTGGAACACCGACCTGTCCGGCTACGACGCCGAGGGCCCGCTGCCGGACATCGACCCGGTGCTCGACGAGGACGACACGATCATCAAGGGCCGTGCCGGGATGTACCCGGACCGGCTGGCGACAGCCGCCGAGTGGAGGGCCCGGGCCGAGGCGAAGAACCTGTCGATCCGGGACCTGATCATCGAGGTGACCGGGCGGCAGAACTTCATCGGCACCGCATCGAGGATTGCCGAGCAGCTCAACGAGTACGTCCAGACGGACGCCTGTGACGGGTTCATCCTCGTCTCGCACCTGACCCCGTCCGGGCTGGACGACTTCGTGGACCAGGTGGTCCCGCTGCTGCAGGAACGCGGCGTGTTCCGGACCGAGTATTCCGGCACCACCCTGCGCGGGCACCTGGGGCTGGCATGAAGTTCCTGCTGCTCAGCCTGATCACGTACATCGACCGGTCGAAGACCCCCGAACAGCGGCTGCGTGAGGTCGTCGACGCGGCCGTGCTCGGCGAGGAACTCGGGTTCGACGGTTTCGCGGTGGGGGAGCGGCACGAGCGGCCGTTCCTGTCGTCGTCGCCGCCGGTCGTGCTCAGCCACATCGCGGCCAAGACCTCGCGCATCGAGCTGTGGACCGGCGTGACGACGCTCAGCCTGCTCGACCCGGTCCGCGCGTTCGAGGACTACGCCACCCTCGACAACCTGTCCGGCGGGCGACTGCAACTGATCATCGGCAAGGGCAACGGCTCCGCCCAGGCCCAGCTGTTCCACGTGACCGTCGACGACCAGTGGGACCGGCTGCGGGAGAGCTACGACCTGTTCCGGCGGCTGTGGCGCGAGGAGAAGGTCACCTGGGAGGGCAAGTACCGGCCGTCGCTCACCGACGCCGAGACCTGGCCGCGGCCGCTGCAGAACCCGATCACCGTCTGGCACGGCAGCGCCACCAGCAAGGCCTCGGTAGACCTGGCCGCCTCCTACGGCGATCCGCTGTTCTCCGCCAACGTCACCAACCCCATTCAGCCGTACGCCGAGCTCATCGACTACTACCGCGAACGCTGGGCCCACCACGGCCATGATCCGGCGGAGATCCGGATCGGCGCCGGCAGTGCCGGGTTCTACGCCGCCCGTACGACTCAGGAGGCTCTCTCGGTTTATCGGCCCGTCTATGAGGCTCGTCTCGAGGCGTTCCGCAGGGTCGGCGTGGAACCGGTCTTCCCGACGCTCGAGGACGCCGTGGAACGCAGCTCGATCCTGGTCGGCAGCCCCCAGCAGATCATCGACAAGGTGCACCGCTACCACGAACGCTTCGGCCACGAGGTCACCCACCTCAGCGCCGACACCGAAGGACTCGGCGAGAAGGAGAACCGGCGCAGCCTGGAACTGTTCGCCGCCGAGATCGCACCCGTGTTACGCCGGCTGAAAGGGCGGTAGTCATGCCCGTACCCCTCTCCATCCTCGATCTCGCCCCTCTCGTCTCCGGCGGTGACGTGGCGGACGCCCTGCGCCGCACCCTCGATCTGGCCCGGAGGGCCGAGCAGTTCGGCTATCACCGCTACTGGGTGGCCGAGCACCACTTCACCCCCGGCGTCGCCAGCTCCCAGCCGGCGCTGCTGCTCGGGCAGATCGCCGCCGTCACCGACCACATCCGGCTCGGGTCCGGCGCCGTGCAGACCGGCTTCCAGACCGGGCTGTCCATCGTGGAGCAGTTCGGGCTGCTCGACGCCCTCTACCCGGGCCGGTTCGACCTCGGCCTGGGCCGTTCCGGGCAAGCCAAGAAGGAGGCTCAGCGGCTGATCGCCGAGGAGAAGCCGCAGGAGGAACGGGTCGTCGACGGCCTGCTCATCCCGAAGCCGTTCTCGTGGGCGCCGATCTTCGCCTCCCAGCGGACCGCCCTGGCCGGCAGCTTCCTGACCCAGCCCGGCGCGGAGCCGCTCGGCCTCAACGAGGTCCTCGACCAGATCTCCGCCCTGCTCGCTGGTCCGGTCGTCGACGACGAGGGCAACGAGGTGACCGCCACCCCCGGCGCCGGCGCCGACCTCGAGGTGTGGCTGCTCGGCAGCTCCGGCGGCGAGAGCGCACGTACCGCCGGCGCCCGCGGCCTGCCGTTCGCGGCCAACTACCACGTCGCCCCCGCGAAGGTTCTGGAGGCCGCCGAGGCGTATCGCGAATCGTTCGTCCCCTCCGCGACCCGCAGCCGGCCGCATCTGATGGTGTCGGCCGACGTGCTGGTCGCCGAGGACGACGCGACCGCCCACCGGCTCGCCGGGCCGTTCGCCGTCTGGGTCCACAGCATCCGCACGGGCCTCGGTGCCGTCCCGTTCCCGAGCATCGAGGAGGCCGCCGCGTTCGAGTGGACCGACGAGCGCCACGCGCTGGTCGCCGACCGGGTCGCCACCCAGTTCGTCGGATCGCCGCAGACGGTCGCCGAGAAGCTGCGGACACTGCAGCGGGTCACCGGCGCCGACGAACTGCTGGTCACCACGATCGCTCATGATCACACCGATCGGGTACGGTCGTACGAGCTGCTCGCCAAGGAGTGGTCCCCCTAGGGCACGTGACCGACGGGGTCGGCTTCCATCGGCGATCATCTATGGCAGACTTCTGGCATGGATAGCCGGCCACCGTCGATCAGCCGTCCGATGCGTAACCTCCTCGCGGGGTTCTACACGTCGTTGCTCGGCTCCCAGATGGTGCCGGTCGCGCTGGCCTTCGCCGTCCTCGCCAGCGGCCATGGTGTCTCCGGTCTCGGCCTGGTCCTCGGCGCGAGCCGCCTGCCGACCGTCGTGTTCATCCTCGTCGGCGGCGTGCTGGCCGACCGGCTGTCACGCCGGAGCCTGATGCTGATGAGCGACGGCATCCGGGCCGTCAGCCAGGCGGCACTGGCGATCTGGTGGTTCACCGGGCACGTGCCGCTGGTAGCGCTGATGTTCTTCGCCGCCGTCGAGGGCCTCGGCACCGCCTTCTTCCGGCCCGCCCTCAGCGGCTTCATCCCGTCGCTGAACGAGCCCGCCAGCCTGCAGCGGGCCAACGCGCTGATCTCCTTCGGCCGGTCGATCGGCAGTCTCGCCGGGCCGGCCGCCGGTGGTCTGCTGGTGGCCGCGTTCAACCCCGGCATCGTGTTCGTCATCGACGCCGCGTCGTACCTCATCAGCGTCCTGTTCCTGCTCGCCGTACCCCGCGACACCGCCGCGTTCCGTGCCGAACCGACCCGGGTGCTCGCCGACCTGCGTGAGGGCTGGAGCGAGTTCCGATCCCGCCGCTGGCTGTGGGCCGGCGTCCTGGAGAGCAGCGTGGTCCACCTGGCCGGCCTGTCGGCCTACCTGGTGCTCGGGCCACAGATAGCCGCCGACAGCCTCGGCGGCGCCCGCGGCTGGGGCTTCACCCTCGCAGGCTTCGGAGCCGGCGCGGCCGTCGGCGGCCTGCTGATGGTGCGATTCACCCCCCGGCGGCCCCTGGTACTCGCCATGATCGGATCGCTCGCCTTCGCGGCGGCGCTGCTGCCCCTGGCCCTGTCGGCCCCACTGGCGGTCGTCGTGGCGGGCGCGTTCATCGCAGGCTCCGGCCTGGGCGTCTACAGCACCCTGTGGGAGACCACCCTGCAGAGCCGCATCCCCCGCGAAATGCTGTCCCGGGTCAGCGCCTACGACTGGTTCGGCTCCCTCATCACCCTGCCGCTCGGCTACGTTCTGGTCGGATTCGCGGCCCCGATACTCGGCGCCGAGACATTCCTGATGATCGGAGCGGCCGTGGCGGTCACCGCAAGCACCGCCGTGATCGCATTGCCTGATGTGCGCGCCCTGACCAGCGACCATGCCCCATCCCGCCACAGCGTCCCTTGAGCCGCTCTTCCGGCCGCCGCCTGGCTCCGCTTCGCCCCTCCGGTCCTTCCGGCTACCGCCCCGTCCGTTCGGCGATCGTCCTGTCTCTCCGGCCTTGATATTGCCCTTCCGGCCCGCGCATGGTTTTCTGACCGCCGCCTCGTCCTTTCCGGGCGTCGCTTCACCCTCCACCGCCAAGTCGCTCTTGATCACCGCACCGGTTGTCAATCGCCGCAGCCCTCTGACCTCCGCAGCCTTCTGACCTCCGCAGCCCTCTGACCACCGCAACCTTTCGACCTCCGCAGCCTTCTGACCTCCGCAGCCCTCTGACCACCGCAACCTTTCGACCACCGCAGCCTTGGCCACCGCATCGGCCTTCCTGACCGCAGCCTTGTCCCCATGCGATCGCCGCGCCGTTCTGACCGCAGCCTTGTCTCCGTCTGATCGCCGCGCCGTTCTGATCGCAGCCTTGTCTCCGTAGCCTTGTCTCCTTCTGATCGCCACACCGTTCCCGACCGCAGTGTTCGGAGGTTCCGATGGCCCGTCGATGGATCCGGCCGCGCCGCTGGTCGCCGCCGGCACTCGCTCCCGGCGAGCCGGCCGCGCCCCTGCGCGTGCTGTACACCCTGCCGACCGGCGGGCACGGACCCGAGGACGTCGTGTTCGACGCGGACGGCCGGATGATCACCGGCCTCGCCGACGGCCGGATCGTGCGAATCGACCCGGCGAACGGCGACCGGACGGTGCTGGCCGAAACCGGCGGACGCCCTCTCGGCCTGCACCCCGGCGCCGACGGCGGCGTGCTGGTCTGCGACCACGATCGCGGACTGCTGAGGGTCGCCACTGACGGCACCGTGGAGGTGTTGGTGGACACCGTGGACGGCGAGCCGCTCACCTTCGCCAGCAACGTGGTCGAGGCCCCCGACGGTACGATCTATTTCACGTCGTCGACCACCCGCTGGAACCTCGACGACCACCTGGGCGACGTGTTCGAGCACTCCTGCACCGGCCGCCTGCTGCAACGAGACCCGTCCGGCGCCGTGACCGTGTTGCTGGACGGGTTGAAGTTCGCCAACGGCCTGGTCCTGGCAGCGGACGGATTGAGCCTGCTGGTGGCGGAGACGGCCGGATACCGGATCCAGAGGTACCTGCTGGACGGCCCCCGCGCCGGCACGACAGAAATGCTGGTCGAGAACCTGCCAGGCTTCCCCGACAACCTGTGGCTGGGCAGCGACGGCTTGATCTGGGCCGGAATCGCGGCACCCCGGGACCGGCTGCTGGACCGTCTGCTCCCACTACCGGGCTTCCTACGGCTCCTGGTGTGGAACCTGCCCGTGGCGTTCCGCCCCGGAGCAGTGCCGATAGCCTGGGTGATGGCCTTCGACCCCACAGGTCGGATCGTGCACGACCTACGTTCTTCGGACGGCTCCTACGGCTTCGTGACATCGGCCGCCGAACACAACGGAACCCTCGTAGCCGGAAGCCTCACCCGCGACGACATCGCCATCCTCGCCACCCCGTAACCGCTGACCGGCGGCCGACCCGTGCCGGCCGACGCGATTCCACGCCATACCGCCCAGCCTGACCGCCGGGACGACGCACCTCCTGCCGCGCCGGTCGTCCAACCCGGTCCCCTGAAGGGCGGGAACCCGACGCGCCCGAAAACAGGGATCCCCCGGCCTGGGGATACCGGTGTACCTCGTCGCCTCGCACGTCGGGCTGACCGAGGAGGCGGACGGGTGGTTCCGCAATTGGCGGGCCCGGTGGAGAAATTCGAGGCAGTGCATGTCGCCCGGTGTCGCGGGTGTCGCTCGGCAAGGTCTGGCTTCTCGCCCGGGTCGGCGAAGGTATTGGTTGGCGGAGGGCGACCGGCTTGGCGGACGTCTCTCAGCCTTGGTCCGGTGGAGGTCTGGCGTGGCGGACAGCCCAGTGGCGGGCGTCGCGGGTTGGCGGGATGCTGTCGGGCTTGCTGGGGAGTGGTCGAGCTTGCCGGGATGTCGCCCGGCTTGGTGAGACGTCGCCTGGCTTGGTGAGACATCGCCCGGCTTGCTGGGATGTCGCCTGGCTTGGTGAGACGTCGCCTGGCTTGGTGAGACATCGCCTGGCTTGCTGGGATGTCGCCTGGCTTGGTGAGACGTCGCCGGGATGTCGCCTGGCTTGGTGAGACGTCGCCGGCTTGCCGGGATGTCGCCTGGCTTGGTGAGACGTCGACGGGCTTGTGGAAGGCGCCGGCCCGGTGAGTGTCGCCCGGCACTGGCGGGAAGGTGCTCGCTTTTCCGCCAGCCGTATCGAAACGGCAGCTCCCAGCAAATGCTGATTCTGAATTCTTCCGCGCAGCCCCGACCAGGCCAGGAACGCCTTTCTGGTTGGACTGGTCCCGTTCGAACCGGAAAGCGGAAAGTATTAAACAGAAGTCGGTTGTGTTTTCGGTGACCATCGCCGGGTGACCGCAATCGGCGCGGGCGGGAAGGAAAGCACCGAAATCCATTACCGTGACCTCCGTCCTGCGAAGACCACCCCCATTCAACAATATTCCACAGTGCACCGGGCGAGACGCGGACGGCATCGCTGGCCCGGCGCAACGCTCAGGTCGCCGAATCGCAAGCAGCGACCGCTGCGCCCAGCGAAATGGTGCACCCCGCGTGATCGAACTCGGTGCCACCGGATCAACCGGTCGTACCGCGATCCGTGGCCGCCGGAATAGTCCACCCGGTGCTACCTCCGCCGAGCTGACTGCTTGCACTGCACAAGGTGCTGCCAACGTTGCCGAGGCAGCGGGTCGTGCCGCCGAGTATCGATCCGGCGAAGACGAGGCCGAAGCGAGAGCCGAGGGCCTGGCGGAGGCGAGGGCCGAGGGCGTGGCGGAGGCGAGGGCCGAGGGCGTGGCGGAGGCGAGGGCCGAGGGCGTGGCGGAGGCGAGGGCCGAGGGCGTGGCGGAGGTGGGGGCCGAGGGTGTGGCGGAGGTGGGGGCCGAGGGTGTGGCGGAGGTGGGGGCCGAGGGTGTGGCGGAGGTGGGGGTCGAGGGCGTGGGTGAAGGGGAGGCGGAGGGTGTGGCGGAGGCGAGGGCCGAGGGCGTGGGTGAAGCCGTGGTCGAAGCGGAGGCCGAGGGAATGGCGGAGGCCGAAGGCGGGGCTGAGGTGCGGGTCGAGGACGTGGCTGAGGCGGCGGCCGACACCGATGGAGTCGACGGCTCCACAGCGGAGGATGTCCCCGCGGGGCGCGAGGGAGAGAGCGGAACGATCAGCAGGGCCGCGGGAGCCGGATCGGACGGGGACGGGGCGGAGCCACACCCGGCCTCGCGGTTCCGGCGCAGTTTCTCGGCATGCCGCCGGCGCAATCCCCAGAACCGGCGCCGCTCGTGCTCACGGCGGAATTCATCCCGGCTCGCAGAGTAATTCCGCGACGCGGTCCGATCGCGCATCGCGGCTGTTTCCGCGCGACTGAACAATGAAGCCTGCCCCATACATAAATTGTTCCGGACCCCGATCAAGAACTGTAAGCACTTGATCATGCCAAATCCCCGGACCGAGACGATGAACACAGTGGGCAAGCGTCAGAGAAAGCGAAGAGTGAACCGTGTCGGTGGAACATCTCATGGCCCCGGCGACGTACCCCGGGCCGATGTCGATGACCTCACGCCGCGAGTGAGCAGGCCGCCGGTCCCGCGTGGCGGGTCGTTGACCGTGGCGCCGGCCGCGGGACCCGGGGAGACGTCGTGTCGGGACGCTCCGGCCGTACCCGATCCGGGTGAATTTGATCTTTGTTGGTGTGGTGGGGTGGCTTGCTGATCACCATCGGGAGGTGGAGATCCGGCAGCTCAGCTATGTCGAGGCGGTGGCTCGCTACGGCGGGTTCACCCGCGCGGCCGAGCGGCTGCATGTGGCGCAGTCGGCGGTGTCGTCGCAAGTGCGGGCTCTCGAGGTGGAGCTCGGGGTGACGCTGTTCGCGCGGACCACCCGCAAGGTCGCGCTCACCCCGGCGGGGGAGATGTTCGTGGCCCGGGCGCGGCGGATCCTGGCCGAGCTCGACGGGGCCCGCGGTGAGATGACCGAGATCACCGCGGTGGTCAGCGGGCGGGTGCTGATCGGTGCCACGGCCGCGCTGGGGCCGTACGACCTGGCCGGTGCGCTGGCGAAGTTCCGTGACCGGCATCCGCAGATCGCGGTACGGCTGCGTTCCGGGCGGATCACCGGGCTGCTCGGCGCCTGCGACAACGGTGAGCTCGACCTGGTGGTCGGGCCGATGTACGCCGATCTGCCGCCCCGTTTCGACGCGGTGCCGCTCGCCGACGAGCGGCTGCTGCTGGCCCTGCCGCCGGGGCACGCGCTGGCCCACGGCGGCCGGCTGACACTGGGAGAGGTACGCGATGAGCCGTTCGTCAGCATGCCGCCCGGGAGTGGGCTGCGCTGGATCCTGGAGGACGCGGCCCGGTCCGCCGGATTCCTGCCGCGCGTGTATTTCGAGACGCACAGCCTTGCCGGGGTCCGCGAGCTGGTCGGAGCCGGTCTGGGGGTGGGCCTGCTGTCCCGGACGGTGGCCGCGGAGGCCGGACCGGTGATCGCGGTACGTCAGTTGCATCCTCCGCCGGCGCACCCGCCGATCGGGGTGATGCACCAGCGGAACCGGCCGTTGAGTGTGGCCGCCCAGTCGCTGCGGCACCATCTGGTCGAGGTCGCGGGCCGGGACCTGCCCGGATCGGCGGAGCGCGAGGCCCGCGACGAGATGGAGGCGCTCGCCGCGGCGAACGAGGAGATCCCGGTCGCCGCCGCCGAGGAGAGCCCCGGCGAGGAGAGCCCCGGCGGGGAGAATCCGGTCAGAGCCGCCGATAGGCTGTGAAGTCGGTCCGTTTCCGCAGCAGGAACCCGATCGACTCGTACAGCCGGATGGCGGTCACGTTGCCGGCCGACGTGTGCAGGAACGGGGTCTCCCCGCGCTCCCGGATTCCGGCCGCGACCGCCCTGATCAGGTACGTGGCCAGGCCCTTCTTCCGATGTGCCGGGTCGGTGCAGACCGCGCTGATCTCGGTCCACCCGGCCGGGTGCAGCCGCTCGCCGGCCATCGCGACCAACCGGCCGTCCGCCGAGCGCAGTCCCAGGTAGGTGCCGAGCTCGACGGTCCGCCGGCGGAACGGGCCGGGCTGGGTGCGGTCGATCAGGTCGAGGATCTCCGGTACGTCGGCGGCGCCGAGCCGGACGGCGTCCGGAGCCGGGGCCGGCCGCAGTGAGACGTCGACCAGCTGGACACCGGCGACGCTGCCGTCGACCTGCCAGCCCGGATGGGCGGCCGCGCCCGCCCCGGCGATCGTCACCGCGGTCCCGGGCGCGACCAGTGCGGTCAGATCGGCCCAGGCCCGCGGATCGGACGGGTCGGCCAGGGCGTGGAACGGGGCGACCTCGTGGTCGTACCGTGCCGCCTGCCCGTGCACCACCGCGAAACCTGAGTGCGCACCGATGAGGGAGCTCCACGCCGGGTTGTCCAGGACCGCGGCCGGGGCGAGCGCGCGGGTCACTTGCCCTCGATCGGCAGGCCCGGCGGGTTGACCTCGGCCTTCGTGACGCCTTCGTTCTTGAGGTTCCAGCGCTCGAGGATGCGAGCGTAGTCACCGGAGGCGATGAGCTTGTCGAGCGCCGCGGCGTACGCCTTGACCAGGCCGTTGTCCTTCTTGGTGGTCAGTGCGATAAGGCCCTGGAGGTCCTTGCCGGCGCCGGAGTAGGTGCCGACGATCTCGGTCTGGCCGGTGGTCGCGACGTGGTAGGCGGCCGACGGGTTCGGGCCGAGGTGGATGTCGATCTGACCGGAGCCGAGCGCCAGATAGACGGCCTGGTTGGTCTGGTAGTACTTGATGTCGACCGCGGGCAGGCCCGCCTTCTTCACCTCTTCGGCCCACTCGACCAGGATCTTCTCCTGGTTGGTGCCGGAGCTCACCGAGACCTTCTTGCCGGCGATGTCCTTCGGCTCGGTGATCTTGAGGCCGGAGCCCTTCTTCGCCAGCCACGCCAGGTTGTCCAGGCGGTAGGTGACGAAGTCGTACTTGAGCTTGCGCTCCTCGGTGACGGTGATGTTCGACGCGCCGAGCTGGAACTTGCCGCTGTCCAGGCCGATGAACAGGTTCTCCCAGGAGGTGTTCTCCAGGACCGGTTCGAGGCCCAGGGTGCTGGCGATCGCGACGGCGATGTCGGGCTCGTTGCCGATCAGCGTCTTGTTGTCGGTGGCGGCGAAGGCGAGCGGCGGGAAGCCGGACCCGGCCGCGCCGACGCCGATGATCAGCTTGCCGGACGCCTTGACGTCGGCCGGCAGCAGCGCGGCGGCGGCCTCGTCCTTCGGCGGCTTGATCCGGTTCTGCTCCGGCCCGGTGTTGAGGCTGGGCGCGGCCGCGGCGGAGGCGTTTCCGGCCGCCGCGGCCGGCACCGGCGCTTTCTCCTCCGGTGCGGCGCAGGCGGTCAGGCTCAGGGCCACCGCCGCAAGACCGACTATCCATTTCGTACGCATGAATGCTCCTGTTTCTCGGAAAGTGGGAGATGAAGAATCCGGGTGCCGGAACGCCTAGACGAGGACTTTGGAGAGGAAGGCGCGGGTCCGCTCGTGCTGGGGGTTGTCGAGCACCTGGTCGGGGCGGCCCCGCTCGACGATGCGGCCGTCGTCCATGAACACGACCGTGTCGGCGGCCTCCCGCGCGAAACCGATCTCGTGCGTGACCACGATCATCGTGGTGCCGCGGGCGGCCAGATCGCGCAGCACGTCCAGGACCTCGCCGACGAGTTCCGGGTCGAGCGCGGAGGTGGGCTCGTCGAAGAGGATCAGTTTCGGGTCCAGTGCCAGTGCCCGGGCGATGGCCACCCGCTGCTGCTGGCCCCCGGAGAGCTGACGCGGGTACGCCCCGGCGCGGTCCCAGAGGTCCACCAGCTCCAGCAGCTCATGGGCCTTCTCGTACGCCTGGCTCGTGGTTCTGCGCAGCGCCGAGATCTGCGCCTCGGCCACGTTTTGCAGGGCCGTGAGGTGTGGGAACAGGTTGAAGTTCTGGAAGACGAAGCCGATCCTGGCGCGCTGCTTGAGGATCTGCCGCTCGCTGAGTTCATGCAGCCGGTTGCCGTTCTGCCGGTAGCCGATCAGCTCGCCATCGACCCGTACCGTGCCGCGGTCGACCTTCTCCAGGTGGTTGATGCAGCGCAGCAGGGTCGACTTGCCCGAGCCGGACGGGCCGAGGATCACGGTGACCGTGCCGGCCTTCGCCGACAGGTCGACGCCGCGCAGTACCTCGATGCTGCCGAACGACTTGTGCACACCGGTCAGTTCGATCATCGCTTGATCGCCGCCTTCAGCTTCTGGAACGGGGTGGGCGGCAGGTTGCGGACCGCGCCGCGGGCGAAGTGCCGCTCGGTGTAGTACTGCAGGACCGAGAGCAGGGCGGTGAGGATCACGTACCAGACGGTCGCGACCATCAGCAGCGGCACGACCCGCCCGTTGCGGCCGTAGATCACCTGCACCTGGTAGAACAGCTCACCGATCGCCAGGATGTACACGATGGACGTGCTCTTGAGTAGGTTGACCAGCAGGTTCGCGGCGTTCGGCAGGATCGCGCGCATCGCCTGGGGCAGCACGATCCGATAGAACTGCCGCCACTTCGGGATGCCGAGCGCGGCCGCGGCCTCGTGCTGGCCGGAGTCGACCGAGAGCAGGCCGGCCCGGATGATCTCGCCGGCGTAGGCGGCCTCGTGCAGCGCGAGGCCGAGGACCGCCGCGCCGAACGAGCTGATCAGGTTGACGGTCGGGAACGAGAAGCCCGGCCCGAACGGGATGCCGACCTGCAGCGTCTCGTAGAGGTATCCCAGGTTGGCCCAGAACAGCAGCTGCACCAGCAGTGGCACGGACCGGAACACCCAGATGTAGGCCCAGCTCACCACGGACAGCACCGGGTTGGACGACAGCCGCATCGCGGCGAGCGGGATGCCACCGAGGAAGCCGAGGACCGCGCCGGCGAAAGTCAGCTCGAGGGTGAGCAGCAGCGACTCGACGACGGTCTTCTCCAGGAAGTAGCCGAAGAACGTCTCCCAGTCCCAGCCGGGGTTGGTGACCAGTCCATGCGTGAACTGCGCGAGCAGCACCAGCACGAGCGCGGTCGCGGCCCACCGCCACGGGTGTCGGGCGGGAACGACGACGAGTTCGTCGCCGGCGGCGGTCCGCTGCCGCGGCGGGGTGAGGACGCTCATGCCGATGACGCTAGGCAGCAGCACCCATCTCCCTCAAGTCCTATCAGAAATATATGTTTTACGAAGTTGTTGCACGTGGGACGGATATTGCCTCTAACTCCATAGATGAGGTAGGAAATATCCCGTGACCACCACCACCCTTGCTCCCGCCCCACCTGCATCGCCGGTGGAGAGGGCGGCGCTCGCGCCCGCCGGCGGCCTCCGTCGCCGGCTGACGCTGCGTCTCCTCGCCCTGGTCGCGCTCTACCTTCTGTGGGAGGTGACGGCGCGGGTCATGAACAACCCGACCTTCATCCCCTCGCCCGGCGCGGTCTGGGATCAGCTGATCACCACTTCGACGACCCATGACGGCGTACGGGGATACAGCGGCCACCTGCTCATCGAGCACCTGGGCGTCTCGCTGCGGCGGATCGTCATCGGCTCGGCCATCGGCGTGGCCGGCGGTCTGCTGATCGGTGTGCTCCTCGGCACCGTCGGCTGGCTGCGGGTCGTCGCCGAGCCGGTCGTCACGTTCGTCCGCGCGCTGCCGCCGCTCGCGTACTTCAGCCTGTTCATCATCTGGTTCGGCATCGACGAGACCCCGAAGCTGTGGCTGCTGTCGATCGCCGCCCTGCCCCCGGTCGCGGTGGCCACCGCCGCCGCCGTCCACGGCGCACCGACCGGCCTGGTCGAGGCGGCCCGCGCGCTCGGCGCAGGACGCTGGCAGACCATCCGCGACGTGGTGCTGCCCAACGCCCTGCCGGAGATCATGACCGGCATCCGGCTGGCGGTCGGCGTCGCGTACTCCTCGGTGGTCGCCGCCGAGACCATCAACGGCGTCCCCGGCATCGGCGGCATGATCCGCGACGCCCAGCGCTACTCACAGACCGACGTGGTCGTCCTCGGCCTCTTCGCCATCGGCCTCTCCGGCCTGCTCATCGATGCTCTGCTGCGGATCAGCGAAGAACGCCTGATCCCGTGGCGGGGCCGCGCATAGATAGGGAATCGTTCCAGTGAAGAAGTTCCTCGCTGTTTTGTCCGGCGCGACCGCCGCTCTGCTGCTGGCCGCGTGCGGCAACGGGGCCGCCAGCGGCGGAGGCGACCCGGAGGAGAAGTCGATCCGGATCGCGTACCAGGCGTTCCCGTCCGGTGACCTGATCGTCAAGAACCAGGGGCTGCTCGAGAAGGCGCTGCCCGACTACAAGATCACGTGGACGAAGTTCGACTCCGGCGCCAGCATCAACACCGCGTTCGTCGCCAAGAGCCTCGACATCGCGGCGATCGGCTCCAGCCCGGTGGCCCGTGGCCTGTCCGCCCCGCTGAACATCCCCTACCAGGTCGCGTTCGTTCTCGACGTGGCCGGTGACAACGAGGCGCTGGTCGCCCGCAACGGCAGCAACGTCACCGACGTGGCCTCGCTGCGCGGCAAGAAGGTCGCCACCCCGTTCGCCTCCACCGCCCACTACAGCCTGCTCGCGGCGCTGGACAAAGCCGGGGTCAAGGAGTCCGAGCTGACCATCGTGGACCTCGAGCCGCAGGACATCCTGGCCGCCTGGACCCGCGGTGACATCGACGCCGCGTACAGCTGGCTGCCGTCGCTCGACGAGCTGAAGAAGACCGGCAAGGTCCTGATCACCAGCCGCGAGCTGGCCGCCGGTGGCAAGCCGACCCTCGATCTGGGTGTCGTCTCCACCGCGTTCGTCACCGCGCACCCGGAGGCCGTCGACGCGTGGCGCAAGGCCGAGGCCCAGGCTCTCGACATCATCGCCAGCGACCCGGACGCGGCCGCCAAGGCCGTCGGCGCCGAGCTGAACCTGTCCGCCGACGAGGCCAAGGCGCAGCTGTCCCAGGGCGTGTTCCTCAAGCCGGCCGACCTGTCGTCGCCGGAGTGGCTGGGCACCGAGGGCGCGCCCGGCAAGCTGGCCGACAACCTGGTCAGCGCCGCCGAGTTCCTCAAGTCGCAGCAGAAGATCGACGCCGTGCCCTCGCTGGCCGACGTGCAGAAGGCGATCTACGTGAAGGGGCTCCCGGGTGTCCTCGGCTGACGCGATCGTCGTCGACGGCGTCTCGCACTCCTACGGGGACGTCACCGCGGTCGGGCCGATCGACCTGACCGTCCCGGCGGGGGAGTTCCTGGTCCTGGTCGGCGCGTCCGGCTGCGGCAAGAGCACGCTGCTGCGCCTGATCGCCGGGTTCGAGCAGCCCACGAACGGGACCGTGCTGACCGACGGCACGGCTCCCGTTCCGGGACGCGGGGCCGGGCTGGTCTTCCAGCAGCCGCGGCTGTTCCCGTGGAAGACCGTCGGCGGCAACGTGGCGCTGGCGCTGAAGTACGCGGGCCAGCCCGCCGGGGCCGAGCGGGTCGACGAGCTGCTCGCGAAGGTGGGTCTGCACGACGTCGCCAAGCGGCGCACGTGGCAGATCTCCGGCGGTCAGCAGCAGCGGGTGGCCATCGCCCGGGCGCTGGCCGTCGAGAACCCCCTGCTGCTGCTCGACGAGCCGTTCGCCGCCCTGGACGCGCTCACGCGCGAGAAACTGCAGGACGATCTGCGGCGGGTCAGTGTCGAGACCGGACGCACCAGCGTCTTCGTCACGCACAGCGTCGACGAGGCGGTGTTCCTCGGCAGCCGGGTGGTGGTCCTGACACCACGGCCGGGGCGGATCGCCCTGGACCTGCGGATCGACCTGCCGCGCACCGGTATCGCCGCCGACGAGCTGCGGGGCCTGCCGGAGTTCGCCGCTCTGCGGGCCGAGATCGGCCACGCCATCCGAGACCGCGTGACCACCTGACCCCCGATCCCGCGTGGTGATGTATGGCTCGCCAGTGGGCGCAGTTCACCACGCGGGAGGGCGGGGGCGGTTGCGTGGTGATGTGTGGCTCGCTGGTGGGCGTAAGTCACCACGCAGTTGGGTGGCGGCGGTTGCGTGGTGACTTACGGCTCGCGGGTGGGTGCAGGTCACCACGCAGTTGGGTGGCGGCGGTTGCGTGGTGACCTGCGGCTCGCGGAGGGTGCAGGTCACCACGCGGGGTCAGGCCTTCTTCACGACGACCTTCTTGCCGGACGCCTTCACCGTGTAGGCGACCGACTGCTTCGTCCACGGGTTGGTCGCGTGTACCCGTACGCCCGAAGTGATGTTCTTGACCTTGACCACCGCCGCCCCGGCGGACTTGTTGGCCGCCGCGGCCTCCTTGCCGACCAGCTTGCGCAGCGTCGCGACCTTGATCTTGCCGCCCTTGGCGGCCTTGCGGGTGGCGGCGGCACCGTCGGTCGCGGCGTACTTCACGCTCGAGGCCATGTTGAGGTACGCGATACCGGTCGTCAGCGTCTTCGCGTCGATCGTCTCACCGGCCACGGGCACCGGGACGTCCTGCTCGCCGTAGTTGTAGTCGATCTCCATCGACACGGTCAGGCCGTCGTCGGTCAGGGACGACTCGGCCGCGGTCAGCACCGCCGAACCGTCGGCGTGCAGCGTCACGTCGCCCACCGTCGGGTCACTGAACCGGTAGTCGGTCGTGCCGTCCTCGTGCACCGTCCTCGTCCCGGCGGCGATCGTCGGCGCGGCCAGCTCCACCGGGCCGGGCGCAGCCTTGTCGAGCGTGACCGACTTGTCAGCCTCGAAGACGTACTGGACCGCGGGCCGTCCCATCATCTTCAGCGCGGACCGGCTCATGCCGTCCCCGACCGGGTCGTAGATGCCGGCGCCCTGCTTGAGGACCGACCGGGACTCGGGGCTCCCGGTGATCGCGAACGTCGAGTCCGCCACCCAGCGGACCCGGTCCATCCGCAGTCGCTGCCAGCCGGTGAGGCTGCTGCCGCCGGCCGAGATGCTGAAGCCGCCCTGCGCGGCCCAGCCCTTGGCGCCCGCCGCGACGGTCGCCTCGGTGACGGTCGCGATCGCGGCCTTCATCTCGGCGGCGGTGAGCTCGGTCGTCGTCTCGGCGGCGAGGGCGGTGCCCGGTGAGGCGAGAGTGGCGGCCGGTGAGGCGAGGGTGGCGGCCGGGGTGGACGGTGTGGCGAGGGCGGCGCCCGGCGCGACGAGGAGTCCGGCCGCGACCGTGGCGGCGGCGAGCAGGATCGCGGGGCGGGACAGAACTGGCATGCGGGACCTCGGAGATCGCGGGGAAGTGGCGCCGCACAGATCGGTCGCCGGTCCCGCCGCATAAGGTCTTCGGGCCGGTCAGGCTCCCGGGCCGTCGACCGCCGCGATCACGTCGGCCAGGCTGACCACCTGGTCCGCGGGTGGCGCCTGCACCGGTGGGAACGTGGCGCCGAAGCCGGACAGCGTGACCGAACTCGCGTCCAGACCCCATCGGAGGGGATACGGCTCGCCCGTCGTCGCGACGATGAGGCTGCCGTCGGCGGTGCCCAGGGTGAACGCCGGCCGGCCGTCGACCTCGGTCTGGGCCCCCATGGTGACCTCCTCGATCGCGTCGAGGTCCGCGACGAGATCGGCCCGGTCGAACCTGGCGCCGAAGGAGTCACCACCGGCCTGCGTCTCGATCCAGTTGTCGCCCGCGCGCTCGAGCATGTTCGACTTCTGCTCGGCCGTGACGGACTCGAGCAGCTGGTCCCACATCTTCTCATCGGGGCGCATGTAGTGCCGGCCGTCCACGGCGAGGATCTCCGCGGTGCCGTCCAGCGCCCGGAGCCGTCCGATGAAGTCGTCGCCGGTGGCCTGGTACTCGGCGCAGGCCCGGGGTCCCTCGGTGCCGCGGCAGCCGTCGAAGCGGTACGAGCCGGCGCTCGCGAACGCGGCCCGCGTGCGGCTGAGGATCTCCGCGGCCCCGAGTGTCTCGATGCCGTTGCCGGACGGCGCCGGTGGTGTGGGGCCCGCCGGCGCGGGGTCCGCCGGCCGGCACGCGGTGAGCAGCAGGACGGTCAGGGTCAGTGCGGCCGTACGCGATCTCGTCGTCATCTCGTCCTCGTGTCGGCCGGCGATCCGGAGCGGTCAGACTTTACCGGCCGGACACCCATCGTCCGGTGTGGACCTTCATGCTGGACGGCGTATGCTCGTCGCCGACAGTGACGCCGCCCGACGGGAGCCGCCATGACCGACAGCGACGCCGCCAAACTGGACACCAGCGTGCCGCATTCGGCACGAGTGTGGAACTACTGGCTGGGCGGCAAGGACAATTTCCCGGTGGACCGGGCGGTCGGCGACGACTTCGCGAACCTCTACCCGGACATCGAGGTGGTGGCGCGGCACTCGCGGGCGTTCCTCAAGCGGGCCGTCACCTTCCTGGTGAAAGACGCGGGCATCCGGCAGTTCCTGGACATCGGAACCGGCATGCCGACGGCCGAGAACACCCACCAGGTGGCGCAGGCCGCGGCCGCCGAGGCGCGGATCGTCTACGTCGACAACGACCCGCTGGTGCTGGCGCACGCGCGGGCGCTGCTCACCAGCACGCCCGAGGGCAGGACCGAGTACATCGACGCCAACCTGCACGAGCCCGCGGCGATCATCGCGGCGGCGCGCAACACGCTCGACCTGGACCAGCCGGTCGGCCTGATCCTGATGAACATTCTCGGTCACGTGCCCGACATCGAGCAGGCGGTCGGCATCGTCCGCGCGCTGCTCGCCGAGCTGCCCTCGGGCAGCTACTTCATCACCGCCGACGGCACCAACGTGATCGACGGGCCGGCGTTCGAGGAGGCGATCGGCGTGTGGAACGCGAACGCCCCGCTCAGCTATCACCTGCGCCACCCCGACCAGATTGCCCGCTTCCTCGACGGCCTCGAGGTGCTCGAGCCCGGCCTGGTGCCGTGCTCGAAGTGGCGCCCGTCGCCGGACGCCGACGGCGAGGACCTGCGCGAGGTCGACGAGTACGGAGCGGTGGCCCGCAAGCCGTAAGACCGACCGGCTGTGTCTCACCGTTGTCTCAGCGGCGCCGAGACAACGGTGAGACACAGCCGCGTCGTGTCACACCTCCAGGAGGAGGTCGCCGGCCGGGACCGGGCGGGCGAAGTGGTAACCCTGTGCGGTGTCGCAGCCCAGGCCACCCAGCGCCTTCGCGGTCGGGTCGTCCTCGACGCCCTCGGCCACCACGGTCAGGCCCAGGTTGTGGGCCAGGTCGACGGCCGAGGCCACGAGCGCGTGGCTGGAGGCGTCGGCGACCATGTCGGACACGAACGAGCGGTCGATCTTCAGCTCGTCGACGGGCAGCAGCTTGAGGTACGTCAGCGACGAGTACCCGGTGCCGAAGTCGTCGATCGACGTCTTCACGCCCAGCTCCCGGACCCGGCGCAGAGCCTCGATCGTGGTCGTCGGATCGGACAGCACGGTGTGCTCGGTGATCTCGATGCACAGCAGCTCGCCGGGCACCCCGCTCGACTCCAGCAGCGCGGCGACCCGCCCCGGGAACGACTCCTCGAGCAGGCTGCGCGTCGAGACGTTCACCGCGACCGGGATCCGGTGGCCGGCGTCCATCCAGGTGCGGGCCTGCTGCAGGGCGATGGTGAGGACCCGCTCGGTGAACGGGTGGATCAGGCTCGTGGTCTCCAGCACCGGCACGAACTGTCCCGGCGGCACCGGTCCACGCGTCGGGTGGTGCCAGCGGGCCAGCGCTTCCACCCCGGACAGCGAACCGTCGGTGAGTGACACCTTCGGCTGGTAGTGCAGGGTGAACTGCGAGTCGTCGGTCAGCCCGCGCCGCAGGTCGCCGAGCAGGGTGAGCCGGTCGGCGCTGTCCTGCCCGGTGCCGCCGTTGAACCGGCGGAAGCTGTCGTGCTGCTGTTTGGCGTCGTGCATGGCGCTGTCGGCGTGCCCGAGCAGGGTGGTGACGTCGTCGTCCGGCGCGGCGGTCGCCGCCCCGATGCTGATCTCCAGGTCGACGGTGATGTCGCCGAGGTGGAACGACTGGTCGAACGCCTCCCGCAGCCGGGCCGCGACCACGTCGGTGCGGGCCGGGTCCAGGTCGCGCAGCAGGATCGCGAACTCGTCGCCGCCGGTCCGCGCGACCAGGTCGCTGTCACGGACCACCTCGGACAGCCGCCACCCGGCCTCGGCCAGCAGCCGGTCACCGATGTGCGGGCCGAGCTGGTCGTTGACGTGCCGGAACCCGTCGATGTTGACGGTCAGCACGGTGATGCCGGGGTCGGACGGGTCCGGCCGGGCCGCGGACAGCGCCTTCTGCAGGCCGGACGTGAAGGCGGCCCGGTTCGGCAGCCCGGTCAGCATGTCGGTGGCGGCCAGCGCCTCGACCTGCCGGCGGTGGGCGCGGGTGTGCCAGGCGAACAGGGCGAGCACGAGCAGGCTCAGCGCGAACGCGATCACGCCGTCGCGGACCAGCCGGTGCGAGTCCTGCCGGGCGGCCGCCTGGTTCTGGGTGTACCGCTGCTGGTAGCGGTCGCGCAGGCTCAGCAACCGGTCGGTGTTGCGCTGGTAGGTCGGCTCGATGACGGTCTCCAGCGTGCTCAGCGCCTTCGCCGTCTCGCCGCGGTCCAGCAGCGACAGGTACCAGATGATCACCTGACGCAGGTTGGCCTGCCGCCGGGCGATGGTGCCGGCCTCGGTCACGTCCCTGCCGTCCGGGGCGACCTGGGCGATCGCCAGGGTGGCCCGGTACGTCTCGTCGTCGACGGCGAGCAGCCGCTGCCGCTCGGGGCCGTCCGGGTTGTCGGCGGTCGCCTGGATCAGTGACATCTCGTACGCCGAGAGGTAGGCAGCGTGCTGGTAGGCGGTCACCCGTTCGCCGTCGAGAACGACGTCCTCCACGATGGCGGCGTGCCGCCGGTCGTCGATCAGGGAGAAGCCGGACAGCAGGGTCAGCGACACGATGAACGAGGCGATGACCCACCGGCGGGTACGGCGCAGGCCGTCGCGTCCCCGGCGCCTCATCCGCCCACGACCCGGTTGCGTCCGGTGCGCTTGGCCTCGTACAGCGCCTCGTCGGCGAGCTTCTGCAGCTGGTCCGGCCCGCCCGGGTGGGTGAGCGGGGTGCCGGAGGTGACCCCGACGCTGACGGTGACGATGCCGCCGCCGGCGAGCGCGTGCGGCTGCGCCAGGCGTGCCACGGCACGGCAGGCCCGTTCTGCGACGACGATCGCGTTCTCGGCGGCGGCGCCCGGCATCACGATGCAGAACTCCTCGCCCCCGTAGCGGGCCACCAGGTCGGTGTTGCGCACACTGGCCACCAGCGCGTCGGCGACCTGCCGCAGGCACTCGTCACCGCCCTGGTGACCGTAGTGGTCGTTGTACTTCTTGAAATGATCGATGTCGATCATGGCGACGCCGATCGGCTCACCCGACCGCTGCGAGCGCATCCACGTGTCGTCCAGGAACGCGGCAAGCTTGCGCCGGTTCGGCAGCCCGGTCAGCGGATCCGTGACGGTGAGCAGCTCGAGACGGTGGTTCGCCCGGGCCAATTCCTCGGTACGCTCCGCGACCGCCCGTTCCAGCGACGCGTAGATCTGCGCGTTCTCCAGCGACACGGTCAGCTGCCCGGCGATCAGCAGTACGCCGTCGAGCCGGCCGGCCGAGAACGCGCGCCTGCTGAGCCGGTTCTCCAGCACCAGCACGGCCCGCGGCTCGCCGTGCGCGATCACCGGCGCCACCAGCAGCGAGCAGTGATCCAGCCCGGCCAGGTACGGGTCCCGCCCGACCCGGTCGTCCAGCGACACGTCGTCGACCAGCAGCGGTTCGCGGGTGCGCTCGGCGTACCGGATCGCGCTCAGCGGCAGCAGCCCCTGCCGGGCCGCCTCCTCGACGTCGAGTTCCGGCCGGTCGCCGTCGGCCGGCAGCACCCAGCGGGTGTCCCGGTCGTCGCGCAGCACCACGTGCACCGCGGTGGCACCGGTCATCGCGCCGAGCACCTGCTGCACCCGGACCCGCAGCCGGTCCACATCGGTCTCCGAGCTCAGCGCCCGCGCCGCCTCGAGAACCGCCATCAGGTCGATGACCTCGGTGGACAGGTTGATGCTGTGGGAGCCGCCTACCGTGGCGGGCCGCGTGGTGGCGGTGCCGCCCAGCGCCGAGCCGAGCGCCGGGTAGGACCGCTTGAGCGCGTGGACCTTGCCGGTGGCGCCCCATCGGGCGTACCCCGGCAACGCCTCGGACAGCAGCCGCGCCCCGACGTGCTCCAGGCCGTGGTCCAGGTAGAACCGGGCCGCCAGCTCGGTGATCAGCGGGAAGTGCCACGCACGGCCGGCGGTCTCCGCGTCGGACATCGCCGCGTCGTAGGCGGCCGCCGCCGCCGCGAACTCACCGTTCACCGCGGCCCGGGTCGCCTCGACCAGCCGGTACAGGTGCCGGAAGTTGCCCGGCTGCCAGCCCGCACGGGTGGCCAGGAAGTCGTGGCTGCGGTCGAGGGCGGCCAGCGCCTCCGCCCGCCGCCTGCCGGTCGCCTCCCGCGCGGTGACCGCTGCGGCCAGCGCGGCGAAGACGTGCGCGCCGGCCAGCGTGTAGGCCTCCGGCATCTGTGTCACCACCCGCATCGACTCCGCGCTGGTGCGGACCAGGGTCTCGTCGTCCTGGAAGATCACCGCCGACAGCGAACGCAGGTTCGTGAAGACGGAGGCCGCCGCCGGGCTGCCGGCGAGGCCGGCCAGGTGCTCGTCCTCGTCGTCGCCGAACGACCCGCCGGCTGTCTCACCGCGCAGCGCACGGACCAGACGCAGGTACGACTCGAACATGGCCGCGTCGTCACCCGCGCCGATCCGCTCGCCGAACGCCACGGCGGCCTGCGCCTCACGGCGGAACGACTCGAGGTCCGGAATGCTGTCGAGCATGTGCGGCACCGAGGCGTGGTAGGTGTAGAGGGCGTTGCGCAGGTCGCCGCCGCGCAGCAGGCCGTCGCGGGCCTCGTGTGCCAGGCGGATCCCGTTCTCCAGCGGCTCGAACCACGGCTGGGTCGCGACCACGTGCAGGAACCGCACCTGCGAGGTCTCCGGTTCGTAGCCGCGGCTCTCCCCGGTTGCGAGCACGTGCGTGACCGCCCGGTACGCGGCCCGCGGGTCACCGCCGCCACCGAGCGTGACCATGCCGATGTTGCCCAGGACGCCGGTCAGTGCCGCGCAGACACCGTGTTCCGTCCACAACTCGGACGCCTGCGCCACCAGCCACGCCATCCGCATCCGGTCGGCGAAGAACGCCGCCCCGGTCAGCCGGTTGATCACGTGCGCCGCCGCGAGCAGCCGCGGATCGGTCATCTCCGGCCGGTCGGCGCTGTCGCCGCCGGTGGCCAGCCAGCCGTGGAACGCGGCCAGCGCGGCACCGATCCTCGGCGCCATGGCCTCCGGGTCGGCGGGCACGTCGATGCCCAGCTCGGCGAGCAGGTCCAGACCCAGCGACAGTGCCTCGCCGAGCATCCGGCGGTTGGTGAGCGTGCCGAGGTGCTCGGCGACCGGGCCGGACCGCCACACCGGGTCGTGGGCGGGCGTGTTCAGTTCGGCGAAGACCCGGTCCGCCTCGTCGAAACGGCTCAGCGCGCACAGCGCCGCGTGCCATTCGGCGCGCAGCGTCGCGTACATCTCATGGGTCTGATCGAGCAGTCGCAGCGCACCCGCGAGATGAACCTCGGCCGTCGCATGGTTGGCGACGCGCCGGGCGGCCGTGGCGGACCGGCGCAGCAGTTTCGCCGCGGCCTCGGTCTCGCCCGGGCCGGCCGTGCCCGGGACGAGCAGCTCGTCGATCGCGGCCAGGTACAGCGGCGCCGCCTCCGGGGCCGGCGCCAGGTCGCGGGCCAGCGACAGGCTCAGCCTGGCCCGCCGTGTCGTGTCGAGCCGGCCGTACGCCGCCTGCTGCACCCGGTCGTGCCGGAACCGCGCGGTGCCGTCGCCGACCGTCACGAGCCCGTCGTCGACGGCCGCGGTCAGCGGCGCGCCGAGCAGCTCCAGGGGCACCTCGCCGCCGAGGCAGGCCATCAGGTCGACAGCCTCGCGGGTGCCGTCCGGCAGCGCGTCGATCCGCGCACCGATCAGCGCCACCACGTCACCGTGCCCGACGAAGTCGCGCACCGAGGCCGCGTCCCAGCGCCAGCCGCCGCCGTCGGGCACCAGCACACCCTCCCGGCGCAGCGCGTTGAGCAGTTCGACGGTGTCGAACGGGTTGCCGCGGGTCCGCTCGGCCAGCACCTCGGCCAGCCGCCCGGCCTCCGGCAGCCGCAGCATCCCGGCGATCAGCACTCCCAGGTCGCCGCCGCTGAGGTTGTCCAGGCGCACCTCGCCGGCGTCGCCGCGTTCCCGGTGCAGGCGGGCCAGCACGGCGGTCAGCGGGTGGGCCTCGTCGACCTCCTCCTCTCGGTAGGCGCCGAGCACGAGCAGGCCCGGCACGTCCGGGTTGTCGAGCACGTCGTCGAGGAAGCTGAACGCCGACCGGCTCGCCCACTGCAGGTCGTCGAGGAACATCACCAGCGGCCCGGTGCCGGCCACCGCGCGCAGCAGGGCCAGCCCGGCCTTGCGCAGGCGGGCGAAGAACGCGCGCGGGTCCTCGGTGGACCGCTCCGGCTCCACGTCCAGCAGCGCCCGGAACGCCGGCATCGCCGCGGCGATCAGCCCGCAGTCCGCGCCGAGCGCCGCGCGCAGCCGCTCGCGCAGCCCGGCCACCACGTCCTCCGGCTCGGCCTGCAGCCGGTCGGCGAGCTGGTCGAACGCCTCGCGGACCGCGCCGCCGCCGAGGTCGTGGTGGAACTGGTCGAACTTGCCGGTCACGAACCGGCCGCCGGCCTCGGCAACCGCGGGGCGCAGCCGGTCCACGAGAGCCGTCTTGCCCACCCCGGGCGGGCCTGTGACCAGCGCGAACGCGCTGCGGCCACCGGACGTCCCGGCGAGCAGCCGATGCAGGGCGGCCAGCGGCGCCTCGCGTCCGATCAGTCGCGCGGGCGGGGCCAGGCGCATCGGGAAGTCACGCTCGCCGAGCACGGTCAGCCGCCCCTCCCGCAGCAGCGTCAGGTCGTGGGCCAGGCCCTCGCCGCTCTGGTAGCGCTGCTCGGGCTCCTTGCTCAGCAACCGCAGGATGATCTCCGACAGCAGGGCCGGGACCCGCGGGTTCACCTCGGAAGGGGCCACCGGCACGCGGGCCAGGTGGTCGTGCACGAGGCTCAGCGGGTCCCGGTCACGCCCGAACGGCGGCTGCCCGGTCGCCAGCTCGTACAGGGTGGCGCCGAGCGAGTACAGGTCACTGCGGTGATCGACCGGCCGGCCGGTGCGCCCGGTCTGCTCCGGTGCCAGGTACGGCAGCGTCCCGGCCAGGCCCGGCACGGTCCCGGCGTCGCGGCTGTCGAGCACCGCCAGCTCGAAGTCGATCAGCGTGGGCCGCCCGGTCTCCGGATCGACCAGCACGTTCGCGGGGCTGACGTCCCGGTGCACCACACCGCTGCGGTGCACTCCGGCGAGAATCCCGGCCAGGTCGGCCGCCAGGTCCAGCAATGCGCCGGTCGCCCAGACCTCTTCAGCGATCGTACGGCCGGAGTCGTCCCGCAACGACAGGATGCCGTCCAGGCTCTCCGGAGCCAGGCGGGGCGTCCCGCCGACCGATTCCAGGCGCCGCAGCACAGCCAGTTCGTTGCTCAGGCGGGCGGCCGCCCCGGCCCCGAGCGGCTGCTTGCGCACGACCGAGATCCCGTCGTCCAGACGGACACGGGTCACCCGGGTGCGGTCGCTGTCGTGGAGCAGCACTTCGGCGCGGTCTTCGATCACGCGCTGCCGATCGGCCCCGGCCCTCCCACTCTGAGTCTTGCTCCCGCTCTGCCACCGACGGCCCGCTTGCTCCGGCTGTGCCGGACCGCTGTCATAGCGCGTCTGAGACAGCGGTGAGGCCCAGCCGGGTCTCACTCTCCGGGGTGTTTGAGGGCGGGACATGGTCATGTCCGGCGGCCGCCGCGGGTTTCATGAGTTGATCGGGGCACTGCGTGGCAGGGAAGACCCCGCGTCCTGGAGGTGCCGTTCCGGTGGCCGATCTTGATCTCATCCTCACCGCCCTCGCCGCCGGGGGTGGAGCGGTCGCCACGGCGATGGCCGAGCAGACCGCGCGGGACGCCTACGCCGTGCTGAAGTCGCTGCTGCGGCCGTACCTGCGGCACAGCGAGGCGGCGTTGCGGGAACTCGACGCCGACCGCCCCGACCGCCGGGTCATCGAGGCGCACCTCGACACCGACGCGGCGGCCGGCGACCGGGAGCTGCTGGCGGCGGCCCGGGCTCTGCTCGACGAACTCGGGCACGGGCCGGCGACGTCGTTCAGCGTCGGGACCGTTCAGGGGGATCTGAGCACGCCGCACTTCCGCGGGCCGGTGACGGTGCACGGCGATCTGCACTTCGGGAGCCGGTCCGGGGAGGTACGCCCCCCAGCGAGCCCGGCGACGACCTGAGACGGCCCGCGTCCGCCGGTGACATCACGCCACGCCGATTCGCCCGCAGCCGAGCGCTGCGCGGCGGACTGATCACACTCGGGCTCGTCGCGCTCGTCGGCGGTGGGGCCGCGATGACCTGGAAGACGGGGCAGCAGAGCGAATCCGGCCAGCTGGCGCTGGATGGCAGTGCCGTGCCCATGGTCACCGTGGCGAAGGCCCCGGAGCCGGTCGCGTCGGCGTCGCCCGTCGCCGCGACCACGGCCACCGGAGGCACTCCACCGGGCCCGCTGCCGACGCCCGGCGGGCGGGACGCGATCACCGTGCCGACGGGGAGCACGCCGCCGAGCACGGAACCGGCCGCCGACGAGACGACGAGTGGGCCCGGGCCGGAGCCGACGGCCACCCCGACGACCGATCCGCCGCCGGTGCAGCCGGATCCGACGCTTGTCCGGCAGGACTCGGGGAACGTGGAACTGCGGTTCGTGACCGGGTACGACTCGGCCGACATCGACAACTGGCATGCCGGCCAGCGCACTGACAATGATCTGATTGCCACGGAGGACGCGCTGCTCACGACGGGTGGCGCCAATCTCGTCATCCTGGCGCAGGGCGAGCCCGACCATCCGACTTGCCGAGGTCTGCGCGACAGCGGGACCGAGCGGGTGCCCTACTCTTCGCTGGCCAAAGGCACGTATCTGTGCGCCCGCAGCTCCGACGGACGTACGGCCTGGTTGCAGATCGCGACGCTGCCCACCGCCGACCGTCAGATGGTCGCCTTCTACGCGTTCACCTGGAACGACCCGACGTGAGGATCCGGCCATCCCCCACCGTCCTGGGGATGGCCGGACGTCTCTCACTCATCGCCGGGCGGTTCTCAGCGGGTGATGGACCACCAGACGGTGGTGTCGGGCGGCAGCACGATGTTGTCGGCGGTGCCCTCGATCGGCCCGCTGGCCAGCAGGAGCTCGCCGGGGCGGCCGACCGCGACCGGCTCGTCGCTCATGTTGACCGTGCAGCGGAAGACCGGGGCGTCCTCGACCTCACGCTCGAAGGCGAGCACACCGGCCGGGGCCGCGATCCAGCGCAGGTTGTCGGTCGGGGCCAGCGCCGGGTCGGTCTTGCGGATCGCGAGCGCGGAGCGGTACAGCTCCAGCGTCGAGCCGGGCACACCGGCCTGTGCGGCCACGCTGAGCGCCGCCCACGAGGCGGGCTGCGGCAGCCAGCTGTCGCCGCCGTCCGGGCCGAAGCCGTACGGAGCCTGGTCGCCGCTCCACGGGATCGGCACCCGGCAGCCGTCGCGGTAGCCGTCCTGGCCGGCCGCGCGGTGGAACGCCGGGTCCTGGCGGGCCTCCGGCGGCAGGTCGATGACCTCGGGCAGGCCGAGCTCCTCGCCCTGGTAGACGTAGGCCGAACCGGGTAGCGCCAGCATCAGCGCCGACGCCGCACGGCCGCGCCGCAGACCGGCCTCGTCGTCGACCTCGGTGGGTTTGCGCCCGGCGGCCTCGCCGTCGATCTTCTGCATCAGGCGGGTGGTGTGCCGGACCACGTCGTGGTTGGACAGCGTCCAGGTGGTCGGGGCGCCGACGACGCGCATGGCGGCCAGCGACTCCTCGATCATCTGCTGCTGCTCGTGCGCGTTCCACGCCGTACCGAGATAGCTGAAGTTGAAGGCCTGGTGCAGCTCGTCGTCGCGGACGTAGTTGGAGACCCGGGCCAGTGTCGGCGCCCACGCCTCGGCCACGGCGATGCGCTCGCCGGGGTACTCGTCGAGGATCCTGCGCCAGTCGCGGTAGATCTCGTGCACGCCGTCGCGGTCGAAGAACGGGCTCTCACCGGCGCCGAGCAGGTGCCACTCGCCGATGTCGCCGAGGTCGGGCAGGCCGTCCTCCTTGACCATGCCGTGTGCCACGTCGATCCGGAAGCCGTCGACGCCGAGGTCGAGCCAGAACCGCAGGATGGTCTTGAACTCGTCGCGGACGGCCGGGTGCTCCCAGTTGAAGTCGGGCTGCTCGGGTGCGAAAAGGTGCAGGTACCACTCGCCGTCCTCGACCCGGGTCCACGCCGGGCCGCCGAAGATCGACGGCCAGTCGTTGGGCGGCAGCTCGCCGTTCTCGCCCTGGCCGGGGCGGAAGTGGTAACGCTCGCGGAACGTCGAGCCGGGGCCGTCGGTGATCGCGCGCTTGAACCACTCGTGCTGGTCGGAGGAGTGGTTCGGAACCAGGTCGACGATGACCCGCAGGCCGAGGGCGTGCGCGCCGGAGATCAGCCGCTCGGCGTCGGCGACAGTGCCGAAGATCGGGTCGACGGTGCGGTAGTCGGAGACGTCGTAACCCGCGTCCGCCTGGGGCGAGGCGTAGAAGGGGGAGAGCCACACCGCGTCCACGCCCAGGTCCCGCAGGTACGGCAGCCGGCTGTGGATGCCGGGCAGGTCGCCGATGCCGTCGCCGTTGGAGTCGGCGAAGCTGCGCGGGTAGATCTGGTAGATGACCGCGTTGCGCCACCACGATGCCGGGGGCGCCTCCACGGTGGGCGGTGCGATCAGTTGATCCGTCATGGCGACGAACGCTAGCAGCTTACTAACACGTGTTACATAGGTTGACCGCTGCTTTCTTGCAGCAAGTTCTTGCAGCGAGGTGTTATGCCGGTTTCGCGGTGGATTCCCGGACGATCAGGGAGGTGCCCAGAGTCTGGTGCGGGTGTTGTGCCTCACCCCTGATTGCCGAGATCAGGAAGTCCGCGGCCATCCGTCCCTTGGTCACGATCGGCTGCCGGACCGTGGTCAGTCGCGGACGGAACCAGGAGGACTCCGCGAGGTCGTCGAACCCGGTCACGGACACCTCTGCGGGCACCTTGATTGCAAGTTCTTGCAGCGCATCCACAGCCCCGTACGCGAGCACGTCCGACAGAGCGAGCACGGCGGTCGGCGGCTCGTCACCGGACATCAGGCCGACCGTCGCCCGGTAGCCCTCGGACCGCGTCACCGGCACCTCGGCCAGCCGCACGTCGGCCATCGTGAGGCCGAAATCGGTCAGCGCGTCGGCGATCCCGGCCAGCCGCCGGGCCAGCGGGCCGCGGTAGCCGCGCACCGGCACCTCGGCGCCCGGGTCCATCGACAGCACGGCCAGCCGGCGGTGTCCGAGATCGAGCAGATAGCGGGCCACCTCGCGGGCGCCGCCGCGGTCATCGACCTCGACACTGGGCGCGCCTTCGAGACGGTCGCTGTCGATCAGCACGAACGGGATGCCGCGGCGGGTCAGTTCGGCGACCTCGCCGCGGTCGGCCTCCAGTCCGCACACGATGAAACCGTCGACGGCGGCGTACGGGATGGCCTTGAGCACCGAGTCCTGCAGCGGGGGAGTCAGCAGCAGGGTGTAACCCTCCTGGTCGCACACCTGACCGGCACCCATCAGGAACCGTGAGTAGTACGGGTTCTCCAGGATCCGCCCGAGCCCCTGCGGCAGCAGCACGCCGATCGAGCCGGTGGTGCCGGCCTGCAGCATCCGGCCCAGCGTGCTCGGCGCGTAGCCCAGCTCCTCGGCGGCGGCCAGGATCCGTTCCCTGGTCGCCACCGAGATCCGCTGAGGGTTGTTGAACGCGAACGACACCGCCGAACGGGAGACGCCCGCGGCCGCCGCGACGTCGCTGGACGTGGCCTTTCCCGACGGCATGCGCGGCACACTATCCCAGAGCGTTACCCCGCGGTCACCGGCACGCGGACGACGGCGTCGAAGAGGTAACCGAGAGTGTTGAACTCGGCCACCTCCGGCTGGGTGTTGCCGCGCACGTCGGTGGCCCGGGCCAGCAGCACGTGCTCGCCGGCCGTGGGCGTCCAGTCGTACTCCCAGCGCTGCCAGACCCCGCCCGGCGTGGAGCCGTACGGGCGGGCACGCCGCCAGGTCGTACCGCCGTCGGTGCTGACCTCGACCTCGCGGATCGGCCCGTCCGCCGACCAGGACCGCCCGGTGAGCCGCGTCCGCACGCCGGCCGGGAACGTGGTACCCGGGTCGAGCTCGAAGGCGCTCTTGACGACCTGCCGGTTGATCGGCACGCCCTCGGCCGGGAACTCCGGCCCGAACAGCCGGTAGAACTGGGTGTTCCAGGGGGAGAAGAGCGGTTCGGCGGACACCTCGATCTTCCCGACCCACTTGATCGACGAGATGCCGATCCACTCCGGCACCACGACGCGGACCGGGAAGCCGTGGTCCGGCGGCAGCGGCTCGTCGTTGAGCTCGTAGGCCAGGATCACGTCGTCGAACGCCTTGCGCAGCGGGAACGGCCGCCGGACCGGGCCGAGGTCGACGCCGCCGCTGACGAAGTTGGGGTCGAGGCCGACCGGCTGCACGTCGACGGCACTCTTCTTGATTCCGGCCTTTCGCAGCACCGTGGACAGCTTGACGCCCGTCCACTTGCCGACGCCGATCGCGCCGAGGCGCCACGCCGTACCGGAGACGGTCTGCCCCTGCTGGGTGGTGAAGTAGCCGCGGCCGTTGCCGGCGCATTCGATCGCCACCGGCCGGGTGACGCTGGGCAGCCGCTTGAGGTCGTCGAGAGTGAAGTGTGCGGTCCGGGTCCCTGATCCGGAGATCTCCAGGCTCCATGTGGACGCGTCGATCGTCGGGGTCACCGTGTGGTTGCGGACGAAGAAGCGGTCCACCGGCACGTAGTAGCCCTGCCCCTTGAGCGACGACCAGAGCGTCTCGGCGTTGGTGCCGAGACTGCGGAACAGGTCGGGCGGCAGCGGCTTGACGATCGGTCCGGCAGCCTGTGCGGGACTGCCCGGCAGTGCCGCGCCGACACCCGCGGCGGCGGTCAGCGCGAGCAGCGTCCGCCGGGAGAAACCGCTGGTCCGGCCAGCCATGAAGTCGCGCAGTCTGCGTTCGTCGAATTCACCCTCGTTCATGGCGACACATCCTATCGATTCAATAGGAGTTGTAGAATAGTCTGGGCCGCATGGACTTCCACTGGTTCCTCCCCACCAACGGCGACAGCCGCGACATCGTGGCCACCGCCGAGGGCGTGCGGCCCCTGACGATCGGCTACCTCGGGCAGATCGCCCGCAGCGCCGAGCAGCTCGGCTTCGTCGGCGCGCTCACCCCCACCGGTGCCTGGTGCGAGGACGCCTGGTTGTCCACCGCGATGCTCACCGAGGTCACCGAGCGGCTCAAGTTCCTGGTCGCGTTCCGGCCCGGCCTCATCTCGCCGACGCTCGCGGCGCAGATGGCCTCCACGTTCCAGCGGCTCTCCGGCAACCGGCTGCTGCTCAACGTGGTCACCGGGGGCGAGTCGCACGAGCAGCGCCAGTTCGGTGACTTCCTCGACAAGGACTCGCGCTACGCGCGGACCGGCGAATTCCTCACGGTGGTCAACGGGTTGCTGCGGGGACAGACGATGTCGTACGAGGGTGCGCACATCCACGTCGAGGAGGCTCGTCTGGCCCGTACCCCTCAGATCCGGCCGGCCATCTACTTCGGTGGATCGTCGAAAGCGGCCGGCCCGGTCGCCGCGGCGCACGCCGACGTCTACCTGACCTGGGGCGAGCCGCCCGCCCAGGTGGCCGAGAAGCTGGCCTGGATCCGCACGCTCAAGCCCGACATGCGGTTCGGCATCCGCCTGCACGTGATCACCCGCGACACCGCCGAGGAGGCCTGGGCCGAGACCGGGCGGCTGCTGCGCAACGTGTCGCCGGCCGACGTCGAGGCCGTGCAGGCGGGCCTGGCACGCAGCGAGTCGGTGGGCCAGCAGCGGATGCGTGACCTGCACGGCGGCGACCGCGACGGCCTGGTCGTGTCACCGAACCTGTGGGCCGGGGTCGGCCTGGTCCGCGGCGGCGCCGGAACCGCGCTGGTCGGCAGCCACAGCGAGGTCGCCGACCGGATTCAGGAGTACGCGGCGCTCGGCATCGACGAGTTCATCCTCTCCGGCTACCCGCACCTGGAGGAGGCGTACCGGTTCGGTGAGGGCGTGCTGCCCGAGCTGCGCCGCCGCGGCGTCTGGCGGCACCCGGCCGGCGACACCGGCCCGGCGCCCGCCGCCATCCCGTTCGCGGGCATGCCCCTGACCCGCTGACACCCGCCGCGCCGCGCGTTCGCGCCTCCCCTGCCGGCTTCCGCGGCCTCACATGGCGATGCCGGGTGGCCCGCGGGCCACCCGGCATCCCTGGCGGTGAGTGAAGCCTTACCGGTTCGTGTCCCCGGCCTGTTCGGCGATCTTCGCGCGGTTCACTTCGTCCCAGTCGGGCCGTGACCGGGCCTTGTCCGCGTCGCCGTCGGCGGGTGGCGCGACGCCCTGCGGGCGGCCGGGCCACCAGAAGCGGTCACCCGTGAGGGTGGCCAGGGCGGGGACCAATACGGTGCGTACGAGCAGCGTGTCCAGAAGAACACCGATGCCGACGATGACGCCGATCTGGGTCAGGGTGACCACCGGAAGCACGCCGAGCACCGCGAACACCGCCGCGAGCAGGATGCCCGCGCTGGTGATGACCGCGCCCGTCATGGCCAGCGCATGCACCATGCCGTCCTTCGTGCCGCGCGTCGCCGCCTCCTCCTTGGCCCGGGTGACCAGGAAGATGTTGTAGTCGACACCGAGCGCCACCAGGAACAGGAACGAGAACAGCGGCACCGAGTTGTCCAGCGCCGGGTAGTCGAACACGTTCCGGAACAGCCACGAGCCCGCGCCCAGCGACGCCACGAAGCTCACCACCACGGTGACCATCAGCAGCACCGGCGCCACGATCGCCCGCAGCAGCGCGACCAGCACCAGGAACACCACGGCCAGGATCACCGGGACGATGACGGCCAGGTCGCGCCGGGCCGCGTCCCGGGTGTCCAGGGCGGTCGCCACCGTGCCGCCGACCAGCGCCTCGCCGTCCAGGTTCGCCCGCAGGTCACGGATCGTCTGGAACGCCTCGGCGGTGTCCGGGGCGGCCTGCAGCACGGCGCTGATGCTGACCTGGGAGGCGGTCTGCTCGGCGACCCGGGCCTGGGCGACACCCTCGGTGCCGGAGACGGTGGCCAGCACCTGCCCGGCCTTGGCGGGCTCGGTCAGGATGACCGCCGGACCGGCCGCGCCGGCCGGGAAGTACCTGCTCAGCGTCTCCAGGCCTTGCACCGACTCGGCCTCGACCCGGAACTGCTCGGCCTGCGACAGGCCGACCTTGGTGCCGAGCCCGCCGAGCGAGAGCAGCCCGAGGACGATCGCCGACACGAGCGTCACGGCGACCGGGCGGCGGACCACGCCGCGACCGACCTTGGCCCAGAGGCCCTTGCCGTCCTCCGGACCGGCCTGGCCGACCCGCGGGATGAACGGCCAGAACAGGCCGCGGCCGCAGATCACCAGCGCGGCCGGCAGCACGAGCAGCGCGAACACGGCGGCGATGGCGACACCGGCAGCCGCCGTGACACCCAGCGCCACGTTGCTCTTGAGGCTGGCCAGGATCAACGTCAGCAGGGCCAGGATGACCGTGCCGGCGCTCGCCGCGATGGCCGGACCCGCGCCGCGCAGAGCCTTGGCCATGGCCTCGAACCGGCTCTCGTACCTGTGCAGCTCCTCGCGGTAACGGGAGATCAGCAGCAGCGCGTAGTCGGTGCCGGCGCCGAAGACCAGCACCGTGACGATGCCGGTGGTCGAGCCGTTCACGGCCAGGTCGGTGTGCTGCGACAGCAGCGCGATCACCTTGGCGGCGAGCTGGTCGGCGAACCCGACGACGAACAGCGGCACGACCCAAAGGATCGGGCTGCGGTAGGTCACCAGCAGCAGGATCGTGACGACCACGACCGTGACGATCAGCAGCTTCGTGTTGGCGCCGCTGAAGCTGTTCGACAGGTCGGCGCTGAACCCGGCACCGCCGGTGACCTGCGCCGTCACGCCGGGCGGCAGGTCCGTCGAGACCTTGGCGCGCAGGTCCTTGACGGCCTCGATGGTGGCGTCGGCGTCACCGGTGGCCGGCAGGACCACGGTCACCAGCGCGGCCTTGCGGTCGTCGGAGAGGATCGGCTGCCCGAGATCCTTGACCGTGACCAGGTCGGCGTCCGTGAGTGGCTGCCCGCCCTTGGCGACGACGATCAGCGCCGGGTTGGTCCGCCCGGACGGCAGCTGCTTCTGCAGCTCGGCGACCCGCGTCGACTCCGCCGAGGACGGCAGCGAGGACGTCGGGTCGTTGTCGGTCTCGGTCGTCCCGGCGAAGCCGAACACGAGTCCGCCGAGCAGCAGGGCCAGGAGGAGCGTCGCCCATGCCCTTCTCATTGCAGGTGCCCCCTAGAGCAAGTCTTCAAGACTGAGAATCTTTACAATCGAGATTGTTCACCACTGGGCTTGAATCTGCAACACTTACCCCCGTGGAAGTGAACGAGACTGCGGAACGGACGCGGTTACGCAGGGAACTCGTCGACCTGTTGAACACGTACAGCAGCGAGGCGCAGCACATCGGGCACGCCTTCGCCGGTCAGCACCGCCTGCACGCGACCGACATGCACGCACTGTTGGCCGTCATGCACGCCGAACGCCGGGGAACGCCGCTGACACCCGGCAAACTCGGCGAGGCGATCGGCCTGACATCCGGGGCGACGACGGCGCTGATCGACCGCCTCGAACGCGGCGGCCACCTGCGCCGGAGCCGGGAGAGCGCCGACCGCCGGGTCGTGCACCTGCGCTACGCCGACGCCGGGATGGCCCTCGCCCTGTCGTTTTTCGCGCCGCTGGCCCCGCGCACCGACGAGGTGATGGCCCAGTTCGGCGTCGACGAGCTCCAGGTGATCGAGAAGTTCCTGCAGGGCATGAACGGCGCGCTGATCTCCTACCGCGACGAACTCCGAGGTCACTGACACGCGGCCGGGTTGCAACGGACGTGCACCGGCAGGGTCTCGCAAGCGGGGCGGGTGGCTGCCGATCTGAGGCGGCGTGCGAACCGAGCCCCTACTCGCCGAGGCCGATGCCCTGCTCGCCCGCGGCCGTGCCCACAATGCCGAGCGCCTGCTCGCGCCCTTCGTCGGGCGCGAGCCCGAGAACGTCGGCGCCTGGCACCGGATGGCCCGTGCCCGGCTCGACCTCGACGATCTGACCGGTGCTCTGCTCGCCGCGCAGGCCGCCTGGCACCTCGACCCGTACGACGCCGAGTCGCTGTTCTGGCTCAGCCACGCCCGGTCGCGGCTCGCCGACCACGCCGAGGCCATCGCGGCCGCGGCCGCCGCCTGCCGGGAGGACCCGGGCAACCCGCGTCTGCACAACCGGCTCGCCGAGGCACAGCTCGCCGCCGGGCTGCCGACCGACGCGGCCGAGGGGCTGCGGTGTGTCGCCGACCTGGCCGGGTACGACGCGGATCTGCAGGTCACGTTCGGCAAGGCGCTGTTCGCGATCGGCCGTCCGCTCAGCGCGCGGGAGGCTCTCGGCCGGGCGCTGGCGATCGACTTCGGTCACGCCGGAGCTCGGGCCATGCTCAAGACCTTCGACAAGGCGATGAGTACGGCGATCGACGCGGCGTCACTGGCGCTGGCAGCCGACGACTTCGCCGAGTCGCTGCGCATCCACCCCGGTCAGAGTGCCCGGCGGCGGACCGGGGCAGGTCGGGACGCGCTCGGGCACGTGGCCCGGGTGGCGCTCGTGTGGTTCCTCGCGGCGCTCGCCGGGGTCGGCGTTCTCGAGGCGACCGGGCTGCTGGTCGCGCCGTCCAGCCTGTACTTCACGCTGCTGCTCGCCGCCGGAACCGCCGGCTGCGTCTCGACCCTGGCGCGCCCGGCCGGCTGAGGAAGCGGCCTGGTTCGTCTCAGGAGCTGCCTGTCGTCTGAGGAGCCGCCCGGCCGGCCGAGGAAGCGGGCCGGCTGAACCCCGCGTCAGTTCGGGTCGCGGAGGCGGCGCAGGATGCGGGCCAGTTCCGTGCGGTCGGCCGGGTCGAGGGCGGCGAACAGGCGCTCGGCCTCGGCGGCGCGGGCCTCGTCGATGGCGCGTGCCGTCGTGACGCCGTCCGCGGTCAGCGCGACCAGGGTGGCCCGCCGGTCGGACGGGTCCGGGCGGCGCTCGACCAGGTTGCGTCGCTGCAGGTCGTCGATCACCTCGGTGGCCGAGCGGGGTGCGATGTGCAGGTGCTCGGCCACGGCGCTGAGCCGCATCTCGCCGTGACGGGAGAGCACGCCCAGCGCGCGGGACTGTGAGGGTGAGACGTTCCACGGCTGCAGGGCGTTGCGGGTGTGCAGGCGCAGGCGACGGGTCACCGCCCAGAACGCCTCGGCCAGGGTCTCCTCCACGGGAACAATCTAACAGCGGCTACCGTTGTAACCTCATGTTGAGGTAACCTCAGCTTTATCCCGGGCGCCCGTGGATCGCACCGACGAGACACGCGAGCGCGTAGCCGTACAGACAAGGATCGCTCTTGGCAGAAAGCAAAGGCCGCGGCGCGGCACGCACCCTGACCCCCGCGGAGAAGGCGCAGGCCCGCGCCGTCCCGCTGCGCCGGATCGGCGCGCTGTTCGTCGGACACCGGCGGCGACTCGCCGTCGTCGTGGCCGTCATAGTCCTCTCGTCCGTCATCTCGATGGGCTCGCCGTTCCTGCTGCGCGAGATCATCGACGTCGCACTTCCGCAGTCCGACCTGCGGCTCCTGATCCTCCTGGTCGCCGGCATGGTCGGCATCGCGGCGGCCACCTCCGCGCTCGGCGTCGTGCAGACCTGGATCTCCACCACGGTCGGCCAGCGCGTCATGCACAGGCTCCGCACGAGGGTGTTCGCGCACCTGCAGCGGCAGTCCGTCGGGTTCTTCACCCGTACCCGCACCGGCGAGGTGCAGTCGCGCATCACCAACGACATCGGCGGCATGCAGCAGGTCGTCACCTCGACCGCCACGTCCCTCGCCGCCAACCTGACCACCGTCGTCGCCACGCTCGTCGCGATGACCGCGCTGTCCTGGCAGCTGACGCTCGTGTCGCTGGTCGCGCTGCCCCCGGCGATCTACTGGACGCGGCGGGTCGCCCGGATGCGCCAGGCCATCACCGCGCAGCGGCAGCGCGAGCTCGCCGACCTCAACGTGATCATCGACGAGGGCCTGTCGATCAGCGGCGTCCAGCTCGCCAAGACCATGGGCGCCGGCGGCGCGCTGACCGCCCGGTTCACCGAGTCCTCGGCCCGCCTCATCGACCTGGAGCTGCGCTCCGAGCTGGCCGGCCGCTGGCGCATGGCCACCATGAACGTCGTCTTCGCGGTCATCCCGGCCGCCATCTACCTGGCCGCGGGCCTGCCGTTCGCGGCCGGCGCGATGAGCATCGGCACGCTGGTGGCGTTCACCGGCCTGCAGGCGGGCCTGTTCCGGCCGCTGATGAGCCTGCTCGACGTCGGCGTCACGCTCACCGCGTCGCTCGCACTGTTCCACCGCATCTTCGAGTACCTCGACCTGCCGATCGAGATCGGCGAACCCGCGACACCGGTCCGGCTCGACTCCGTGCGGGGGCATCTGAAATTCGAGGACATCACCTTCGTGTACGGGGGAAGCACGACGGCCGCCCTGGCCGGTGTGAGTCTGGACGTCCCGGCGGGAACGTCACTCGCGCTCGTCGGCGAGACCGGCTCCGGCAAGAGCACCATCGCCGGCCTGATCGCCCGCCTGCACGACCCGTCCTCGGGCCGCGTGACGATCGACGGCGTCGACCTGCGCGACCTGGCCCTCGACGACCTGGCCGGCATCGTCGGCGTCGTCAGCCAGGAGACCTACCTGCTGCACACCACGATCCGCGAGAACCTGCGGTATGCGAAACCGGACGCCACCGACGCCGACATCGAGCGGGCCGCCCGCGCCGCCCAGATCCACGACCTGATCTCGGCGCTGCCCGACGGCTACGACACCATGGTCGGCTCGCGCGGCCACCGCTTCTCCGGCGGTGAGAAGCAGCGCATCGCCATCGCCCGCACCCTGCTGCGCGACCCGCGAATCCTGGTGCTGGACGAGGCGACCAGCGCGCTGGACAACGAGACCGAGCGCGCGGTGCAGCGCGCCTTCGACGAGCTGTCGCGCGGCCGGACCACGGTGACCATCGCACACCGCCTGTCGACGGTCCGCGACGCCGACCAGATCGCGGTGATCGATCACGGCCGCATCCTCGAGTCCGGCACGCACGACGCCCTGCTACGGGCCGAGGGCCGGTACGCGGCCCTGGCCAGTATTGGGCACTAGACACCTTTTACGGTCAGGGTCTGTTTGGGGCTGGTGGGGACAGTCCTGTCCCGGGCCACCTGATCGCCCAGCCGTGCCCGGTGAACCCTTCCCCCGACCGCCTGATCGCCCAGCCATGGGCGGCGAACCCTTCCCCGGGCTGTTGATCGCCCAGCCGTGGCCGGTGAACCCTTCCCCAGACCGCCTGATCGCCCAGCCGTGGGCGGCGAACCCTTTACCGGGCCGGAGGCAGCGATATCCCGGAGCCCGGCTCCGAAAACGGCCGTAGTTGATCGTCCAGCACCGGGTCGCGGCGGTAACCGACCCCGCGAGCCCGGAGCCCACGACGGTAAAGCCCGCCATCAGCCGACCGAGCGCCACCACGGCTCAGACGGACGCGACTGACGGGCCGGGAACCCCGAGTGCGAAAGGTGTCTAGCCGGTGGCGTCGTCCAGGATGCGGTGCATCAGGGGGAGCGGCAGGTTCGGATTGGCGGCGGCGATGCCGGTGGTCGCGGGGTCCTCGAAGAGTTCCAGCAGACGGTCGAGCGACAACCTCGGATCCTCGGCGGTCCTGTCACGTACCAGCGACTCCGGGTCGTGGCTGAGCCGTTCGACGAGTTCCGGCGTGGCGTCCGGGTGCCGGAGCGCCACGGCACGGATCTGCGGATCCGGATGATCGGCGAGCCGGGCCAGTCCGCCGCGCAGCAGGCTGGGATGCTGCAGGAGCCGGCCACGGGTCATGGTCGTGGCCTCCAGAAACGTGTTGATCACCGTGTCCGGAGGAACGTCGAGGTGACGTTCGCAGAGCAGGAGGCGGACCGCGAGGTCGTCGTCCCCGGCCAGCAGCGCGACCAGATCGGCGGACAGGTCCCGGTTGCAGGCCACGCTGCGGCGCAGGCCGATGTGGGCCGAGCGCGCGCAGCGGTTCTGCTCGCCCGGATCCCGGGTCTCGACCGCCCACCGGGCCGGCGTGATGCGGTCCTCGGGGCCGACGTGGTACTCGATGGCGGCGCGCTGCTCCTCGCTGAGTTCGGGGCGCATCGACACGGCCAGCCTGACCTGCGGGGACGGGTCGGTCGCGAGCCGGGCCACGGTCGCGGCGGACAGCGCCGGTTCGGCGGCGGCGCAGGACCGCGTCCACTCGTTGTCGCTCGCGGCCTGCTCCTCGGCCTCCGCCCGGCTCACCGGCGGCTTCTCGTCGGCCGCCGACGTATCGACACCCAGGCGTTGCTGCAGTTCCACCGGCACGAACGGGTTGAACGTCAGCTGGCGCGCAAGTTTCGGCGACCGGTCGTACAGCCGCCCGTAGGCCCAGTCGGGCAGCGGTGTCGGCTCGGGCCTGAACGACCAGACGAAGAAGTAGTCCGGCCCCTCGGCCAGGACCCTCAGCACCGTCAGATCGGGGTCCTCGACGAGAACCGCCCGCTGTTCGGCGGTGATGTACAGCGCCTCGGCCAGCGCCGCCCGCACCTCGGTGAGGGAGTGCCGGGCCAGCGCCGTGAACTGGTCGCCGGTCCACTCCTTGCGATAGGGAATGACTCGTACGGCCTCCTCCGGCCACTCGCCGGCCAGCCGGGCCAGCAGGTCGGCGGGGATCCTCGGATTGCGGGCCAGGCCACGAATGCGGGCGCGGGCCGGATGGTTGTCGTACAGCGGGACCTCCCGGGGTCGGTCGTCACGAACCGGCGAGGAGCCACATTAGGCAGCGTCTCCGCAGCTCGACAGGGGTCGATCGACCGAGTGACCGGGCGCCGGTCCCTGCCTTAGACTGGAGTCGGTCAATACTCGGCAGGTCCGCAAGGCGACATTTGATGGCTTCGATCTCGTGTCCCCGTCCAGCCTGAAGACATCCGGCTCCGACCGGCGGGGCACGATCCACGGGGATGTCCACCATGGCGAAGAATCCGAGTCCGGCACAAATCACCGATGCTTCCTGGTGGCTGATGGAACAGCTGCTCGCTCGCTCGCCCGGAAGCCGCAACGGCGGCATCTTCGACCGGAAAGAGGGCTACCACAACACCCGGAAGGCACTCCCGCCCGACGACTACTCGGTGGTCGAGCCACCGGACAAGGGCGGCCCGTCGGACAAGGCGGCGGCCTACGACTGGACGTTCCCGGACGCCCAGCGCAGGGACTACAAGACCATCGCCAAATTCGCCCGGCGGCTGCTGGCCGCCGGGAAGGATCCGTTCGATCCCCGGCTGGACGGCTGGCGCGAGTTCTACGGCCAGGCCGACACCGTGGACCAGATCGCGGACGGCTGGGACTTCCGCCACAACCGCAAAGCCGTTCCGAAGGACAACGACAAGCACCTGTGGCACATCCACCTCAGCGAATCCCGCAACAAGGTCACCGACCGGGCCAACAAGGAACTGATGCTGAGCGTGCTGCGCGGCGAAACGCTGGATCAGTGGAGCCTGCGGACCACCGGCGTCGCGACGCAGCGCGGGTGGCGGTGGTGCAACCGCTGTCAGGGCCTCTGGTGGGCGCCGAGCGGAGACGGCGGGAAGTGCCCGGCCGGCGGTGCGCACGTCCGCCACGGCAGCGGGAACTACGGGCTGACCTACGGCCCGAAGGCGGTCGGCCAGAGGGCCTGGCGCTGGTGCCACCGGTGTGACGGGCTCTGGTACAACGGCGTCGACTCCGGCAGCTGCCCGGCCGGCAGCGGGCACGTCAGGGACGGCAGTGGAGACTACGTGCTACCGAAGGCCGACAAGGTGCGCAAGCGGCAGCGCAGCTGGATGCAGTGCCGGAAATGCCAGGGACTCTGGTACGCCGGGCACGAGGACGGGCGCCGCGGACGCTGTGCGGGCGGCGGCGGTCACGAGAGCCCGGACTGGCTCGACTACAGCCTGGATTTCTGGTGACCGCACTTCCGCCGTACCGGATCAGTCGGTGGTGAATTTCTCGAAGTGGACGACCTCGTCGAGGGGGCGGCGCTTCGGCTGGGACCAGCGGCCCTTCGCCGGATGGCCGAGTGGGATCAGCGCCATGGTGAGGGCGTCGTCGGGCAGGCCGAGCAGCTTGCGGACGTCCTCCTCGTGGCCGATGTGCAGGGTCGTGAGGGTGGCGCCGAGGCCGTGCGCACGCGCCGCGAGGATCAGCTGCTGGACCGCGCCGTAGATCGACGAGCCGAGCCGCGGGTTCGTCGATTTCGCGGCGCCCAGCATGACCGGGAAGATCCAGACGGGAGCCTCTTCGAGGTGGTTGGCCAGGTGGTCGGCGGCCAGGAAGCTGGCCTTGCTCATCGGGCCGCCGTCGGGCGCGCCGAGGATCTGCTCGCGGCGGGAGCCGTAGTGGCGCTCCCAGCCCTCGCGGTACCAGCCGGCGATCTGCTTCTTGGTGTCCGGGTCGCGCACCACGATCCAGGCCCAGAACTGGCCGTTGCCGGCGGACGGGCCCCGGATCGCGGCGTCCAGGATGTCGCGGATCACGTCGTCGGCGATCGGCTCGGTGGACAGGTAGCGGCGCGCCGGCGTGGAGTGCAGCGCCTCCATCAGGGAGAGCTCGGTGGTCATGAAGCGAGACTAACGATCCGTTCGGCGACCCGGGCGGCTCCCGTCCCGTCCAGGATCGTGTAGTGGTTCACGTCGGGGACCAGTTCGGCGTCGACGCCGGTGAGCTGTTCGGCACGGTAGAGGCCGGGCTCCTCGTCCATCAGGCCGCGCGGCGCCCAGAGCAGCGGAAACAGCGCGGGAGGGGGGTCGGTCAGCATGTCGGTGGCGTCGCCGCGGATCGCGTCGATGTTGCAGGACGAGCCCGTGCCGGTGAAGTCGCGCAGAATGTAGGCCTCCAGCATGGGTGACCAATAACGGTCGAGCGCCGGGTTCTTCCGGAAGTAGGCGATGTACTCCCCGGCGGAGTCGAACGTCATCGACAGCCGTGCCATCGCGGGTCCGATCACCGCGTGCAGCACCGCGTCGACGTCGAAGCCGGGCGGTACCGGAAGCGCCACACCGCCGTCGACCATCAGTACCGGCCCGACCTGGCCGGGGTGCCTGGCGGCCGTGGCGGCGACCACGAAGGCACCCATCGAGTGCCCGACCAGAATCGGACTTCCGGTGGCGAAGTGTCGAGCGACGGCGAGGATGTCGCCGGCGTGCGCGGCCATGCCGAACGGGCCCGGCAGATGCGCGCTCCCGGCACGTCCGCGCAGATCAGGTGCCACGAGGTGTACGCGTCCGCGCAGCGCCGCCGCCACGCCGGCCCAGGCCAGGGCGTTCGCGGTGATGCCGTGCGCCGCGATCACGACCGGACCGTCGCCGGGCCAGCTCAGCGCCCGCAGCGATCCACCCGCCACCGGGATGTCGATCTCCAGCATCACGTCAGTGTGCCGTCCATCCGCAGTCGATGGTCAGGGAGGCCCCGGTGATCAGCCGTGCCGGTGGCGAGCACAGGTAGGCGAGCAGCTCGGCCACCTCGGCCGGCTCGACGAGTTCCTTGATCGCGGCCCGGTCCAGCAGGATCTTGGAGATCACCTCGGACTCGGCGATGCCGTGCACCGCGGCCTGGTCGGCGATCTGCTTGTCGACCAGCGGTGTCCGTACGAAACCGGGGTTGATGCAGTTCGACGTGACCCCGTGGGTCGCGCCCTCCAGGGCGGTCACCTTGGACAGGCCCTGCACGGCGTGCTTGGCGCTCACGTAGGCCGCCTTGAACGGCGACGCGACCAGCCCGTGCACCGAGGATATGTTGACGATCCGGCCCCAGCCCCGTTCGTACATGTGGGGAAGCACCAGCCTGATGAGCCGGAACGGCGCCTCGGCCATCACCTTCTGGATGAGCGTGTACTTGTCCGCCGGGAACTCGGTCAGCGGCGCCACCACCTGCAGGCCCGCGTTGTTGACCAGCACGTCCACCTCGGACGGCAACGCGTCCACCGCGTCGAGGTCGGACAGGTCGGCGGCTATCGCGCGGCCGCCGGTCGCGTCGGCCACCTCCTTCGCGGCCCGCTCGTCGATGTCCACCACCACCACGTGGGCACCGGCCGCGGCCAGCCGTTCGGCGCATGCGCGCCCGATACCGCTGCCGGCGCCCGTCACCAGCGCGGTCCGGCCCGTCAGATCCAGGTCGACCACCTGTGCCGTCGTCATGGCCGGAAACGTACGGGCCACTCGCCCGCTGCTGGTATGTGTCCGGCCCACACAACCGGATCGCATCCCATGTGATCGACGCCGGTGGTTTTGCTGCAACAGTGTTTCTAGCGTGTGGCCGCATGAAGTACTCGCGTATTCCCGCCGCTCTCGCCGCGGTCGCACTTTTGACGTCCGCCTGCGGCAGCCCGCAGGCCGCCACCACCGACGGCGCGATCCGCGTCGGCATCGTCTACTCCCAGTCCGGCCCGCTGGCCACGTACGGGGCCCAGTACGCGGAGGGTTTCAAGGCCGGGCTGTCGTACGCGACCGGCGGCAGCGGCAAGATCGGCGACCGGGCCGTCGAGGTCACGTACGCCGACGACGCCGGTGACCCGGTCAAGGCGGTCGCCGCCGCGAAGGATCTGATCGGCAAGGGCTACAAGGTGCTCGGCGGGTCGACCTCGTCGGGTGTCGCCCTGCAGGTCGCGCCGCTCGCCGCCGAGAACAAGGTGCTGTTCGTGTCCGGGCCGGCCGCGTCCGACGCGATCACCGGCGCCAACAAGTACACGTTCCGGTCCGGCCGGCAGTCGTACCAGGATGTGCTCACCGCGAAGTCGTACCTCGGTGATGGTAAGAAGGTCCTGGTCTTCGCCCCCGACTCGGCGTTCGGCAAGTCGAACGTGGACGCGGTCACCGCCGTCCTCGGCGGCGCCGGAGCGACCGTCACCAGCATCGCCGTGCCGGCCACCGCGACCGATTTCACCCCGTTCGCCAGCCAGATCAAGTCGGCGGCGCCCGACCTGGTGTTCGTGGCGTGGGCCGGCACCACGGCCGGAGCGATGTGGCAGGCCCTCGACCAGCAGGGCGTGCTCTCCTCGACGAAGGTCGTCACCGGCCTCGACATCCGCGCCTCGTGGGCCGGGTTCGGCGCGGGCGGCACCAAGCTCAACCTGCTCGCCCACTACTTCGACGGGGCCGCCGACAACGCCGCCTACCAGGCGCTGAAGGCCGGGGTGCCGAGCGGCAAGACCGACCTGTTCCACCCCGACGGGTTCGCTGCCGCGCAGATGATCGTGCACGCGCTGCAGACCAGCCCCGACGACGTCGACAAGATGGTCGCCGCGCTCGAGGGACACAGCTTCGACTCGGTCAAGGGCAAGCTCACCATCAGGCCCGAGGACCACGCCCTGCTGCAGCCGATGTTCCAGGCGAAACTCACCGGCGCCGACGCGGTCAGCGCGGCCGGCACCGTCACCGCCGAGGACGCCACCCCGCCGGCCGCGACGATGAAGGGTTGAGCACCATGCCGACCGTCGCGGTCGACGGCGTGACCTGGCGGATCGGTGCCGTGCCGATCGTCGACGACGTCACGCTGCACCTCGAACCGGGCGAGTTCATGGCCCTGATCGGCCCCAACGGCGCCGGCAAGACCTCGCTGTTCAACCTGATCAGCGGCCTGCGCCGGCCCAGCGCGGGACGGATCCTGCTGGACGGCACCGACGTCACCGGGCTCGCCCCGCACCGCCGCGCCCGGCTCGGCCTCGGCCGTACCTTCCAGACCTCGGCGGTCTTCGGCTCGCTGACCGTCGCCGAGAACGTCGCCCTGGCGGTGCAGGCCCGCCGGGGCGGCGCGACCAGGGCGTGGCGTCGCCGTCGCGATCGCGACATCGCGGTCCGGGCCGATCAGATCCTTGCCGATGTACGGCTGAGCGAGCGCGCCGCGAGCCTGGCGGGTTCGCTCGCGCACGGTGAGAAGCGGAAGCTGGAGATCGCGTTGCTGCTGGCCGGGGAACCGCGCGTGCTGCTGCTCGACGAGCCGATGGCCGGGGTCAGCGCCGAGGAGGTGCCGGCGCTCGTGTCGGTGATCCGCGGCCTGACCGCCGCCGGCGGACGCAGCGTGCTCATGGTGGAACACCACATGGACGTGGTGCTGGACGTGGCCGACCGGGTCGCCGTCCTGCACCACGGCGCACTGCTCGCGTGTGACACACCGGGCGCGGTGATGGCCGACGCGTTCGTGCAGGAGGCGTACCTGGGGGAGCAGCTGTGATCCTGCGTATCGAGGACCTTTCTGTGCGGCTCGGCGGGTCGCACATCCTGCAGGGCGTCAGCTTCGACGTCGCCGCCACCGGGGTGACCGCGCTGCTCGGCCGCAACGGCGTCGGCAAGACCACGACCCTGCGTGCCGTGCTGGGCGAGGTACCGGCGACCGGCTCGGTCGAGTACGACGGCACGCCGGTGCTGGGCCGTGCCACCCACAAACTCGTCCGGGACGGGCTCGCCTATGTGCCCGAGGACCGGTGCGTGTTCGCCGGGCTGACCGTCGCCGAGAACCTGCGCCTCGCCGAACGCGTCCCCGATCCCGACTACGACCTGGTGCACGAGCTGTTCCCGGAGCTGAAACAGCGGGCCGCGCAACGGGCCGGCACCCTCTCCGGCGGGCAGCAGCAGATGGTGTCCATCGCGCGGGTGCTGCTCAACCCCAACCGGCTGCTGCTCGTCGACGAACCCACCAAGGGCCTGGCTCCGGCCGTCGTCACGAACGTCGCGGTCGTGCTGGAACGGGTCGCCGAGTGCGTGCCCGTCCTGCTCGTCGAACAGAACCTCGCGGTCGTCCGACGGCTCGCCACCGACGCCGTGGTGCTCGAAGCCGGACGTACCGTCTGGCAGGGCCGCGCCGCGGACCTGCTCGGAGACGCCGGCGCGACCAGGTCGCTGCTCGGTGTCGGATCCACCGCCGGGAGGCACTGACATGTCCACCGTGGTCCTGCTGACCCTCACCGGGCTCGGGCTGGCGGCTCTCTACTTCCTGATCGCCTCCGGGTTGTCCCTGGTCTTCGGCCTGGCCGGGGTGCTCAACTTCGCCCACGGACTGTTCCTGTCCATCGGCGCCTACGTCACCTGGTCGGTCGTCGGCAGCTGGGGCCTGCTGCCGGCGATCCTGCTCGGCGTGGCCGCGGCCGCCGCCACCGGCGCGCTCGTCGAGCTGGTGCTGATCCGGCCGCTGTACACCCGGCACACCGAACAGGTGCTGGTCACCGTCGGCCTGTCGCTGGCCGGGGTGGCGCTGCTGCAGTCCGTCTGGGGCGCCGACGCGCGGGTCTTCCCCCGGCCGGCCTGGGCGTCCGAGGTGATCGGCATCGCCGGAGCCCAGGTGCCCGCCGACCGGTTCCTGCTGATCGGTGCGGCCGTGGTCGTCCTGCTCGGGCTGCTCGCGTTCCTGCGGTACACCCGCTACGGCCTGATCATCCGGGCCGGCGTCGAGAACCGGGCCATGGTCAGCGCGCTCGGCATCGACGTGCGCAACGCTTTCACGCTGGTCTTCGCGATCGGCGGCGCCCTGGCCGGGCTCGCCGGGATCCTCGGCGGCATGTACTTCAGCGCCATCTCTCCCGGCCAGGGCGCCTCGCTGCTGATCTTCGCGTTCATCGTGGTGGTCATCGGCGGCCTTGGCTCGGTCGCCGGGGCGGCCGGCGCCGCCGTCGCGGTCGGCCTGCTCCAGCAGTTCGTCAACTACTACGGCACGGCCGGCGCCGGGGACGTGAGCGTGGTCGTCCTGCTCGCCGCCGTCCTGCTGCTGCGTCCGACCGGCCTCGCCGGAAAGGTGGCGACCGCATGACAACACAACCCTCCGTGCCTCCGGCCGCCCCCGCTGCCATCCTGCCCGAGGCCCCTGCTTCCGGCTCCGTCCCCTCGAGGGCGACTCCCTCTCCGAGCGCGGCCGGTCAGCTCCGGCGGCGGTTGACACCGCTGCTCCTGCTCGTCATCGCGGCGAGCCTGCCGTGGTCGACGCTCGACATCCCCGGGCTGTTCGACGGGCCGCTCAACTCCCCGGGCACCCTGCAACTGCTCGCGCTGTGCCTGGTGTTCGGCGGGCTCGCGCTCGGCTACGACCTGCTGTTCGGACGGTCCGGGCTGCTCTCGTTCGGCCATGCCCTCTACATCGCGGCCGGCGCCTACGGCGTCGACATCCTCGTCAGCCACTACGGCTGGCCGCTGTGGCGGGCGGCGCTGGTCACCGTGCTCGCCGCCGCGCTGCTGGCCCTCCTGCTCGGATCGGTGGCGCTGCGGACCTCCGGCATCGCCTTCTCGATGGTGACGCTCGCCTTCGCCCAGGTGGGGCACATCGTGATCAGCCGTGATCCGGGCGGCCTGACCGGCGGCGAGGAGGGACTGCCGCTGGCCAGCGCCGGACTTCCCGGATTCCTCGTCGGGGTGTCCAACACCGTCAACCTGTACTGGCTCGCGCTCGCGTTCCTGACCGTCGTGGTCCTGGTCGTGCACACCGTCGACCGCTCACCACTGGGCCGGACCCTCACCGGTCTGCGTGACGACGAACGCCGGATCGCGGTGCTCGGGCTTTCCCCGTACCGGCTGAAGCTCCTGGTCTTCGTCCTGGCCGGAGGCCTGGCAGGCTTGGGAGGGGTGACCTATGCACTGGTGGTCGGCGGTGCCTCGCCGCACGTGGCGTCCTCGGAGCTGACCCTGTCGCTGATCGTGATGGCGGTGCTCGGCGGCGCCGGCACGCGGTGGGGGGCCGTCTTCGGCGGCATCCTCTACGCCTACCTCGACCAGCGGCTGGCCCGGCTCGGCGGCACGCTGCCGGGGCCCTTCGCGGAGCCGCTGTTCGTGCTCGGCACCCTGTTCATCCTGGCGGTGTACTTCGTGCCGGGCGGCCTCACCGGCCTGGGCGCCCGGCTGGAGCCGCTGCGGCGGGCACTTCGTCCCCGCCGGGACTGACGCTTCCGTCCTCCTCGAGGGCCTGCCTCCACGCGCCCGACGGGCAACCCCTGGTGTTCGTGCTCACGTCACCGAGGGTTGCCGGTCGGGCGGAATCGGCTCGGACGCTCGCTGTACTCCTCCAGCGCGTGGGCCAGCCAGCCGGCCGTGCGAGCCACCGCGAAGACCGCCTCCCCGGCGTCGGGCGGCATGTGGTGACTCAGAGTGAGTGCGGCGAGTGCCAGGTCGATGTTGGCGGCGTTGCCGGAGCGGGTCTGCATGATGTCGGCCAGTTCCAGCGCGGTCCGCCGCACCGGACCGTCTTCGATCAGCTCGAAAAGGGCGGTCGCCCGCGGGTCGCCGTCCGGGTACAACGGATGACCGAAGCCGGGGACCGGCCCACCGGACCGCAGCCCTGCCGAGACGGCGGTCAGAGGATCGGAGCCGCTGACGGCTTCCTTCAACATGGCGTACGACAGCGAGCTCGCCGCACCGTGCAACGGCCCGTCGAGCGCGGCCAGTCCGGCGCTGACCACCGCGTACGGGTGAGCCCGGGTGGAGGCGGCGACCCGCGCGGCCAGCGTCGAAGCGGCGAGATCATGGTCGGCCAGCAGCACGAGGGCCGCGTTGAGCGCACGCAACCCGGACTCGGTGGGCGGATCGGCGGTCAGCCGGAGCCACAGCTGCTCGGCGAGCGACATCTGCCGCAGCGGCAGTCCGCCCGAGCGCGTCGGCAACGCCTGAACCATCGTGGCGATCAACTGCCGGCCGGTGGCGACGACCGCGGTGGCCGTCGTGTCGAAGCGAAGCGGGTCGGCGGCCGCCGCGGCCGCGACGATCACCCGGAGCCGGTCGGTGAGCCGGGCGCTGTCCGGCAGCGGCGCGGTGACGGCAACGGCGAGTCTGCGCAGCTTGTCGTTGCCGGGGAAGCCGATCCCGTCCGGCTCGCCGCTCAAGGACCGCTCATCGTCACCCGGGCGGCCGGGCTCCCTGAGTGCGCCGGTCCAGAGCAGTTCGGCGACGGCCTCGAAGGAGACGGTGCGGGCCAGAGTCGGAGCGTGACGCCACCGGTAGTACAGGTGACCGTCCTTGATCAGCGTGATGCCGGTCTGGATCTCGGGCGTGGTGACACGCTTGCGGCCGGCCAGGAACGCGTCGACGTCGGCCTTGACGAAGAGACTCTGCTTACCGCTGCCGTTGCGCCGGCTGGTGAGCAGGCCACGGCTGACGTAGGCGTACACGGTGGCGGGTTTGACCCCCAGCAGAGTAGCGACTTCCTCGGTCGTCAGCAGCGGTTGCCCAGGCATGTCGGCATCCTCTCATGTTGACTGGATCAACATTGACATCAACATGTCCGCTATCCACATTGAGAGCATGTTGACAGTCAATCCAGGCCTTGCCGGTGTCGTCGCATTCGACACCGAGATCGCCGAGCCCGACCGGGACGGCGGGGCGCTGCGCTATCGCGGCGTCGACATCGATTCGCTTGCCGGGACGGCGTCGTTCGGCGACGTGTGGGGGCTGCTCGTCGACGGCGACGTCACCCGTGGGCTGCCGCCGGCCGAGGCGCTGCCGCCGGTGGACGGTTCCGGCGACATCCGCGCCGACGTACAGGCCGCGGTCGCGTTGCTGGCACCGCGCTGGGGACTCGGCCAGCTGATCGACATCCCGGACGCCCAGGCCCGCGACGACCTGGCACGGACGTCGGCCGCGGTCCTGTCGTACGTCGCCGCGGCTGCTCGCGGCGCCTTCCCGCCGGCATCCCGGTACTCGCTGGTGATCGGGCCGGGCGCCCCCGTGGCGGCACCCGGGGCGGGGCCCGCCGCCGTCCCGCAGCGGTTGATCGACGCGGGACGGACGGCGACCGAGCGGTTCATGATCGCCTGGCAGGGTGAGCCCGACCCCCGGCATGTCGCCGCCATCGACCGCTACTGGATCTGCGCGGCCGAGCACGGTATGAACGCCTCCACGTTCACCGGCCGGGTCGTCGCCAGCACCGGCGCCGACGCTCCGGCCTGCATGTCGGCGGCGATCGCGGCGCTGTCGGGGCCGTTGCACGGCGGGGCGCCGGCCCGGGCGCTCGGCATGATCGAGGCGGTCGAGACCGGGATCGAGGCCCGGCGTTACGTACGGCAGGTGCTCGACAGCGGGCAGCGGCTCATGGGCTTCGGGCACGCTGTCTACCGTGCCGAGGACCCGCGGGCCCGGATTCTGCGCGATGCCGCCCGCGAGCTGGGCGCTCCCCGCTACGAGGTGGCCCGCGAACTGGAGCTCGCCGCCCTCGCCGAACTGCGGGAACGTAAGCCGGACCGGGTTCTGGAGACCAACGTCGAGTTCTGGGCGGCGGTGATCCTGGACTTCGCGGGTGTTCCCGCGGAGATGTTCGCCTCCATGTTCACCTGTGCGCGGACGGCCGGCTGGAGCGCCCACATCCTGGAGCAGAAGCGTCTCGGCAAGATCATCCGCCCGTCCGCAGACTACGTGGGCCCGCCCGCCCGTGACGCGCACGAGGTTCCCGGCTGGGCCGGGATCCGCGATCGCGCACCGCGGTCTGCCTGATCGCGGGTGGCGAAACGGACCCGCTGCCTCCCGGCCGGGGGCCGCATCGTCCGTAGTGCCGGTACGCCGGCCGGCCGCGGGAGTACATGATCCGCTGTCCCATGCAAGATCGGCTCGGGTGCGGCGAGAGGCATGCCACATTCGGACACTACGGACAACCGCATCCAAATCGGAGCTCGCCGGGTTATCGGGTCGGATGCGCGCCGAGCACGGCGCCCCGGCCGGCGGAAGACCCGCGGCCTGTCGATCATGCGGAAGGCGTTCGATGGTTGTCACGACCCGGGGATCCGAACCCGACAGCCCCCACAAGAGGCCGGCCGGTACGGTCCGGCCGGAGCGGGGGACACGGCCGCGTGGGGACCTGCCCGGCAAACCGGACCAGGCGCGGCTGCCCGGCAAGCCGGGCCGGTCAGGGCTTCCCGGTAAACCGGGCCGGTCAGGGCTGCGCGGCAGACTTCCCGACCCCGCGGCCCTGGACGTCAAAGCCGCCCTGCTGGACCTCCGGGCCACGACCTCGCGGCACCGGATCACCGCCGCGGGCCTGCGCACGGCGTCCACGGCGATCCGGGTGGTGACGGCGACCCGGTCACCGGTCGGCTCCAGCCGTCCACGCCGGAAAGCGCTGTTCCTGGGGCTGGCCGTCGCGGCGGCCGGCCTCGGAGTGGTCGTGGTCTCGACGACCGGCCAGTCCTCGGGGTCCGCTGAGTTCCGCTCGCCGCCGGCCGTCCCGGCCCAGGCGTCCGCCGCCGGGCCGTCAGCGGCCGCGAAGCAGGGCGGCCTCGCCCCGTACGCGCGGGCGAGCGTGGCCGGACCGCGCCTGGTGCCGGACACCCGTATGCCGGTGCGGGCCGGCCGGAACGGATCGGCGGCTCCGGAACCGTCCGCGACCGCCCGCCGCACACGCGTACTGCCCGGCCAGAGCGCCCGGCCCGCGAAACGTGCCACGGCCCGCACCGCCACCCGGACGGGCGCCGGGACTCGGGCTCGGAGCGGACTGACGGAGAAGGCGGCGTCGATCAGTATCGGCGAGCCCGGCGGCGGCGCGACCGTCAGCGGTCCCGTCAGTGTCAGCGGAACCGTCGACATGCCCGAGGGGTACCAGGTGTGGCTGCTCTCGCGGCAGGGCGCCACCGGCTCCTACCAGGTCGAGGGTGCCTGCCGTGGCCAGCGGGCATTCGTCTGCGGCTCGGCCGGCCTGGCCGGCGGGGGTGACGACACGTTCGAGTTCACGACCGTCGTCGTCGACTCCGCGACCGCCGCGACCCTGCACGCCGGGGCGACGCGGGACAGCCTGCCCACGTACGTCGCCCGCAGCGAGGTCACCATCCGCCGGGCCGCCGCGTAAGGCCGCGGAGCGGTCCGGGCGGTGTCTGACAGACGCCGCCCGGACCGTGCCCCCTCGGTGACGTTTTCAGACGGACACCTGGGCCAGCATCGGGCGCACCAGCCCGGCGAACTCGTCCGGTCGTTCGATCTGTGGCATGTGGCCGGTACGGGCGAACAGGTGCGACTGCGCGTGCGGGAACGCGGCCCGCGCCGCGGCGAGGTGCTTGCTGGGCAGGATGAGGTCGCGGTCGCCCCAGACGAGCATGGTGGGCTTGGTGGAGGCGGCCAGACCGGCCAGGAGCTCGGTCCGCCAGGCGGCGGCGACACCGCGGAGCCCGCCGAGCTGCTTGGCGATCTCCAGGTAGACGGGCGCGAAGTCGGGCTGCCGGGCGATCCTGATGGCCATCTCGATGCGCTCGGGAGTGACCAGGGCACGGTCGGCGAAGATCATCCGCTCCATCCGGGGCGCGGTGATCCTGTCGACGCGGCGCAGCATCTGGCGGCCGAGACCGGGTACGGCCAGCAGCCGCAACGCGATCGTCACCTCCTTGCCGAAGCCCGCGCTGTTGGCGAGCGTCAACGTGGACACCCGGTCGGGCGCGGCGGCGAGCATCGTCATCGCCACGGCGCCGCCGAGCGAGTTGCCCATCAGGTGCACGGGCCGGGTCTCGCCGATCGCGTCGAGCGTCGCCCACACCCCGTCGGCGAGTACGGCCAGCGTGGTGGGCGCCGGCATCCGCCGGGACAGCCCGAAGCCGGGCATGTCGACGCTGATCACCCGGTAGTCGCCGTCGAGCAGCGGGTGCTGCAGCGCCCAGTCCTCCAGGCTGCGGCCGATGCCGTGCAGCAGCAGCACCGGCGGGGCGTCCGGATCGCCGCTTTCGTGGAAACGGACGCGCGTACCCCGTACATCAAGGAAGGTCATCTGATCTCCGCCTCAGCCGGACGCGCGCCGCCGCGGGTGGTGGCGACGGTGGCCGCGCGGACGATTCCGGCGTGGCCCACCGGCAGGAGCCGGGCCAGAAGGTCGGGCGCCTTGGCGCTGGTCGCGATGAGCAGCCGGGCCTTTCGCTTCGCGACGGCCCGCAGGATCTGAGCCGCTGCCTTCTGCGGGGGATAGCTGAGCAGCGCGGCGAAGAGTCTGCGGCTGGGTTCGATCTCCTCTTCCGGTACGTGTACGCCGACCAGCGCGGACTCGGCGATCCGGGTCTTGATGCCGCCCGGGTGCACCGTGGTCACGCCGACGCCGTTGTCGATCAGCTCGCCGCGCAGCGACTCGCTGAGCCCGCGCAGAGCGAACTTGCTGGCACAGTAGGCGCTCTGCCCCGGCGGCGCGATCAGACCGAACAGGCTCGACACGTTGACCAGGTGCCCGCCCGGCGTGGCGGTCAGCGCCGGCAGCAGGGCGTGGGTGAGCAGCATCGGCGCGCGGAAGTTCACGTTCATGACCCGCTCGAACTGGTCGATCGACACCTGGTCGAACCGCCCGCCGAGCGCGATGCCGGCGTTGTTGACGAGCAGGCCGATCGCCGGGTGCCCGGCCAGCACCCGTGCGGCGACGTCCTCCACGGCGGAGCGGTCGGACAGGTCGGCGACGAGGGTCTGCACGGTCAGACCGGGATGGGCGGTACGGATGCGCCGGCCGACCGTTTCGAGGCGCTCGGAGTCGACGTCGACCAGGACCAGGTCGCTGCCGAGGTGGGCCAGGCCGTAGGCGACGTGCTCGCCGATGCCGCTGGCCGCGCCGGTGAGGACGGCGGTGCGGCCGGCGAACCGGTACTCGGGAAGTCGGGTCATTCAGACCACCTCTGTGCTGCGAAGGGCGGGACGGCGGGTGAACTCCATGTCGCGGGTGACGTCGGCGCGCGGTGTGGTGAGCACGTCGCGCAGGTAGTTCTGCCGGACGATCCACGGGTCGCGGTCGCCCTGACGCGGGAAGATGTCGAGCGCGCGCTGCACGTATCCGGACGAGAGGTCGAGCAGCGGGCGCCCGGTGCCGGTGGGACCCGTCGGCGCCGCGGACGCGTATCCGTGACGTTCCATGTGGTCGAGCAGTCTCAGCACGTAGCGGTGGGACAGGTCGGCGCGCAGCGTCCACGACGCGTTGACGTAACCGATGCAGTACGCGAAGTTCGGCACGCCGCCGAGCATCAGGCCGCGGTAGGACGCCGACCGGCCGACGTCGACCCGCTCGCCGTCGACGCTCAGATGCACGCCGCCGAGCGGCAGCAGGGACAGGCCGGTCGCCGAGACGACCACGTCGGCGTCGAGGACGGTGCCCGACCTCAGGCGGATGCCCTCTCGCACGAACGTGTCGATGTGGTCGGTGACGACCGAGGCGCGGCCGTCGGTGATGACCCTGTACAGATCCCCGGACGGGATGACGCAGAGCCGCTGGTCCCAGGGGTCGTAGCGTGGATTGAAGTGCTCGTCCACGTACGCCGGATTCTTGAGGAAGTGAACGGCGACGCCGCGCAGCGCCCGGCGGACCAGCTTAGGGCGACGTTTCGCCAGCTGATAGAAGCCCTGGGTGAGCAGGATGTTCTTGGCCCGGGCCACCCGGTTCGCCGCCTTCGGCGGGAGGACGCGGCGGGCGACGTCGGCGATCAGGTCGCGATCCGGCAGGGGAGTGACGTACGTGGGGGAGCGCTGCAGCATCGTGACGTGTGCCGCGCCGGCGGCCATGGCCGGGACCAGCGTGACAGCGGTGGCGCCACTGCCGATGACGACGACGCGCTTGCCGGTCCAGTCCAGATCGTCCGGCCAGAACTGCGGGTGGACGAGCCGCCCGGTGAAGTCGCCGAGCCCGGCGAAGTCCGGCCGGTGGCCCTCGTCGTAACGGTAGTAGCCCGAGCACCCGTAGAGGAAGGAGCAGGTCAGCGTTGTGCCGTCGGCGGTGTGGACGGTCCACCGGGCGTCCTCGGAGGACCAGTCGGCGCTCACCACGCGGGTGCCGAAGCGGATGTGCCGGGTGATGCCGGCCTCGGCCGCGGTCTCCTCGATGTACCGGCGGATCTTGTCCCCGGAGGCGAGCGCCTCGGGCTCACGCCACGGCCGGAACGGGTAGCTCAGTGTGAACATGTCCGAGTCGGAGCGGACACCCGGGTAGCGGAACAGGTCCCAGGTGCCACCGATGGCGTCGCGCGCCTCGAGGACGGCGTAGGTGTCCCGCGGGCGCTGCTTCCGCAGTCGCCAGGCGGCACCGATCCCGGACAGTCCGGCGCCGATGATCAGTACGTCGAAGTGCTGCTCACTCACCGGTGACTCCTTCGGCGAACCAGGGAGGGGTGCCCGTCCCGGAGATGCGGATGCCGCCCCACGGGTCCGGATCGCTCAGCTTGACCGTGGTCTCCGGCGAGCCGGGCACGACGATCGTCGCCTTCCGCAGGCCCGCGCCCACGCGTTCGCGCAGCATGTCGTGCGGTCCGGTGCGGCCGGCCCAGCGGAACCGGCCCTCGATCGGCTCGAAGCGCGCGGACATCCGGATCTCGACCGGGACCGGGCCGTCGTCGAGCTGCAACGTGGCCGGGCCCCGATACTCCTCCTCATCGGTGCTCACTGGTCTCTCCCCACCCTTCGTGTGCCGCGAGTCCGCCCGGGATGTCGGCGGCGCGGCGCATGCCGGAGATGCCGCTCCAGAGAAACGTCGTCAGGTAGTCGCCGAGCGCCTCCCGGCTGATCGGCTGCTGCTGGCGCAGCCACCAGTCACCGACCGACTGGACATAACCGACCACGCCGTACGCCCACGGCAGTGCCGCGCCGGAGTCGAGCCCGCGGGCCCGCAGCCGGTCGCCGAAGATCCGGGCCAGGCCGCTGGCCACGGTGTCCATCACGTCGGCGACCACGTTGCGGTGCCGGGCGATGTCCGGCTGGTGCACGACGAACCGGTACAGGTTGAGGTCGGCCTCGATGTGCGCCAGGTAGACGTCGATGGCGGCGGCGACGACGGCACGTTCCTCCCGGACGTTCGCGACCGCCGGGACCATCGCCTCGAGCAGGGTGGCGCCCGCCTGCTGGCCGACGGCGAGCCACAGCTCGGACTTGTCGGCGAAGTAGCGGTACAGGACCGGCTTGCTGACGCCGGCGTGCGCGGCGATGGCTTCCATGCCGACGTCCGGCCCGTGCAGCCGGATCGCCTCGATCGCCGCGGTGGTCAACTCCGCCCGGCGCTGTTCTCGATGACCGTCCCAGCGGCCGCGGCGGCCGTCCTTGCCGGGATTGACGGGTGGGGTGGCGGAGTTCATAGTACTAGAAGTAACTGTTACCGCCGGTAACGTCAAGGCTTCCCGGAGGTCCAGATGTCTTTGGAGGTACTGATGACTGATCGGGACCGCACCGCCACCCGGCTTCTGCGCTCGTCGGCCGAGCACTCGTACGACCCCGAGGTGGAGATCGACTGGGACGCGCCGTTCGTCCCCGGCAAGTACTTCGTGCCGCCGCACCGCTCCAGCCTCTACGGCACACCCCTGTGGGAGCGGATGACCGAGGAGCAGCGCATCGAACTCACCAAGCACGAGGTCGCCAGCATCGCGGGTCTGGGCGTCTGGTTCGAGACGATCCTCATGCAGCTGCTCATCCGCGAATACTTCAAACAGGACCCGACCGCACCGCACGCCCAGTACGCGCTCACCGAGATCGCCGACGAGTGCCGCCACTCCGTCATGTTCGGCCGCATGATCGCCCGTCTCGGCGCCCCGCTCTACCAGCCCACCGGCGTCAACCAGTGGCTCGGCAAGTGGATCGCCCACACCGGAGTCGGCCCGCGCATGTACGCGGCCATCCTGATCGCCGAGGAGATCCTCGACACCCTGCAGCGCGAGGCGATGAACGACGAGAACGTGCAGCCCCTGGTACGGATGGTGTCGCGCATCCACGTCGTCGAGGAGGCCCGGCACGTCCGCTACGCCCGCGAGGAACTGGCCCGGCAGATCCGCGCCGCCGGTCGCGGGCGGCTCGCCTTCGACAAGGTGGTGATCGGCCGCGCCGCGTACCTCACCGGAACCCGCCTGATCGACCCGCGCGTCTACCGGGCCGTCGGCATCGACCCGGAGGAGGGCCGCCGGGCGGCCCGTGCCAACCCGCACCACCGCGAGACGATGCGCTGGGCGGGGGAGCGGGTGGTCACGTTCCTCACCGACCTCGACCTGATCGGCGGTCCGGGCACGGCCCTCTGGCACGCCTCGGGCCTTCTCCCGCGTACGGCATAGGCGCGCTCTCAGGCGTTGAGCAGCAGGGCGGCCCGGTCCTCGTCCACACCGCCCGGCCAGGCGCCAGGGGCAGCGTGATGTCCGACCGCGGCGAGCCGCGCATCGCCCGGGGAGGGACCGCCGTCCCGACCGAGTCGCTGGAGGCCTTCCTGGCCGGGCTGTTCACCGGCGGCCGGCGCGCGACGCGGGACGGGGCGCGGCCGGTGATCAGGGGTGGCCGGTGATCAGGGGTGGCCGGTGATCAGGGGCGGTCGTGCAGGAACCACTCGTCTCCGCGGGTGACCGCCAGCGCGATCTCCCACGGGTTGGGTTCCAGGTTGGTGGCGAAGCCCTTGAGCTGCACCGCCAGCTCCCACGCCTCGTCGCCCGGCGCGGGTCGCCGGCCGGCTGTGAGCAGCAGCATCGTCTCCCAGCACGCGACCATCTCGGCCTCGCAAGCCCGATGCCACCGCCACAGTGCGGCGGCCAGGACGTCGTTCATGCCGAGCACGCTGTGGAACTCGGTCCAGGCCGCCACCATGTGCGCCTCCGGCCTCGGCACCAGCATCAACTCGACCGAGCGGGGTCTCCACCATCGGTGCGGGCTGAACACCTGATCGGCCAGGGACTCGGTGGCGTCCATGAGCAGCGGATCGGCGCGGACCCGGTCGTACACGTATCGGTTGACGCTCCGGATCGTCGGCGCCGCGAGGTCCTGGCGTATCTCGGCGCGCAGTTCGACGCCCGGCAGATCCGGGACGTGGAACCGCAGGTCTTCGTCATCGCAGACCTCATCCAGCCAGGACGTGTCGCGTGCCTGCCACGGGTCGATCGTGCGGGCGGCCTCGTCCAGGCCGGCGATCCAGGCGGGGCCGGGGCCGTCGTCCTCGTCCGGCGTGCCCCACGGCTCGTCCTCCAGCAGAGAGGAGTCGCTCTCGACGATCACCGGCCGGCGCCCGGTGACCGGCAGGACCGCGCGGGCGGCCCGCCATGCCGTCAGGTAGTCCTGCGGACTCACCCTGCTCATCACCAGACGACCGTCCGGGATCGCCCGGATCGGCAGGTCCGCGAGCGGGGTTCCGCGCAGTGCCGTGCGGAGACGGTCGATGTCGTCGGCCACCCGCTGAGTATCGGTCCCGCGAGGGCGCGGACGTGGCCCGTTCGGAATCCCCGCGTGATCGCCGCGACGCGCACTGTAACCGCGGTGAGCTGCGGTGACGCATGTCGCACCGGGTGCGGAACGGTTTCGGCGAGGTTGCCGGTGTCCTACCGACGGCCGGACGTGCGGGGGCGGCGGACGGCTGTCCGGTTCGGGACGGTCGGCCGGTGGGCCACGGCTTCACGGTGTGCGAAATTGTCGCGACGTTCCAAGGCGGAAACCCGCCCCAGACAGGGAGACGCGAAAGAGCACGACCGGGATGGGGTCATGCCGGCCGGAATCACGCCCGGACGCAAAGGCGGGGAAGCGCGACCGGGCCGGGCAAGAGGTCGGCCGGGCGTCTGCCGGGCCGGGGACACGCTGGGAAGAGGACGAGATGGACGACGCTCTGGTGGCCTACAACGCCGGGCGGGTGGACGGGGCCGCCGGATACCGGGACCCGCAGATCGCTGAGGACGCCGAGATCGGCGCCGATTACCGGATCGGGCTGCTGGACGGCCGGATCGCGGCATTCCATCTGATCATGGAGGTACGGAAGATCCTCGGCGTCGACGGCTCGCTGTTCGAGCGGCCGGACGACGTCCCCGGTTGACGGCGCCCGTCCTGGTTGAGGGTGGCGTTCCCGGTTGACGGCGGCCTTCCCGGTCGGTCAAGGCGTTCCCGTTGACGGCGGCGGGCCTGGTTGATGGCGGCGGGCCTGGTCGGTGACGGGATGCTGGAGTGTGACGGCGGGCGGGAGGCGTTCCGGCAGTGTGAAACCACGTCACCGGCTCATGATCAACAGCTCACAACGGCGGCGTACAGCCAAGTGACCGGCCGTTATTCTGGCGGAAACATTGACTTGCCGGTCCCGAAACCAGGCCTTAGGACTCTTGCACCGGACAGCGGCACAGGATGGGGACCGGATGATCGAGGGCGCACTGGCCGGCTTCACCGTGGCGGTGACCGCGGAACGACGCCGGAATGAGATGGCTGCTCTGCTGGAAAGACGCGGAGCACGGGTGATCAGCGCACCCGCGATCACCATCATTCCACTGATCGACGACGACGCACTGCACGCGGCGACCGCCGCCTGCATCGGGCTGGAACCGCACCTGGTCATCGCTACGACCGGGTTCGGGTTCCGTGGCTGGCTGGAGGCGGCCGAGGGCTGGGGCCTGGGCGATTCGCTGCGTGACGTGCTGCGCAGCGCCAAGATCATCGCTCGTGGGCCGAAACCGTGCGGGGCGATCCGTGCGGCGGGGCTCACCGAGGAGTGGGCGGCCAAGACCGAGGCCTCCGAGGAGGTGCTCGAACGGCTGCTCAGCGATGGTGTGGCCGGGCTGCGGATCGTCGTTCAGGAGCACGGCGAGCCGCAGACCGAGTTCGTGAAAGCCCTGCGTACGGCCGGCGCGGCCGTCGTCGAGGTGCCGGTCTACCGCTGGGCGATGCCGCCCGATGTGGCGCCGGTGCGGCGGCTCGTCGAGCAGGTCGCGGCCGGGCAGATCGACGCCGTGACGTTCACCAGCGCGCCGGCGGTCAAGGCGTTCATGCAGATCGCCGAGGATGCCAAAGCGGACGTCGCAGGTGCCTTCGCGTGCCGCACGCTCGCCGCGTGCGTCGGCCCGGTCACGGCCGCGCCGCTCGTCGAGCGGGACATTCCGGTGGTGATGCCGGAGCGTTACCGCCTGGGTGCGCTGATCAAGACGGTCACCGACGAGCTGCCGCGGCGTGCTGTCCGGCTCAACGTCGCCGAATCGGTTCTGGAGGTACGCGGACACGCGGTCCTGATCGACGGCGTGACCCACGCGCTGGCCCCGGCGGCGATGGCGATCCTCTCCGCGCTGGCCCGCAGGCCCGGCGCGGTCGTCTCGAAGGACCAGCTGGCCGCCGCGCTGCCGCGAGGTAACGACGGGCACGCCGTCGACGTGGCGGTGGCCCGTCTGCGGGCCGCGCTCGGCTCCGGCAAGCACATCGAGACGGTGATCAAGCGCGGCTACCGCCTCCGGATAGACGAGGCCGCCTGACGAACGCGAGCGGCGAGGCCGCCTGACGAACGCGAGCGCCGAGGCCGCCTGACGAACGCGAGCGGCGAGGCCGCCTGACGAACGGCGGAGCCGGCTGAGAAAAGTGCCGGTCTGACAGAACGACGAAGCACCGCTCCCCGGCGACGAGGCCGGATCTGGAAGAGCCCGATGTCCATGCCGGGCCGCCAGGAGTCAAGAGGCCAACCGGAACCCGGGAGACCGGAACCCGAAGACGGCACGTCCGAGGCGACGAGGGAGAAGTCCGCTTCGGCCGCGCCGAGATCGCGCGCCTGATGCCATGCCGGGCCGCTCCCGCAGCACATCCCACCGGGCCCGCGCCGTCGGTCGCGAGGCGCGGGACAGCATGAGGAGACGCCCCATGAGTGAGAACACCACGCTGATCGCCGTCGCGCACGGCACCCGTTCGCCGGCCGGCCGGCGGCAGATCCAGGAGCTGGCCGCGTCCGCCGCGCGCCGCCGCCCGGGCCTGGACGTCCGCCTCTGCTACGTCGACGTCCAGGAACCGAAGGTCGCCGACATCGTCGCGGGTGTGGTCGCCGAAGGTGCCGAAGCCGTGGTCGTGCCGCTGCTGTTGTCGTGCGGGTATCACGTACGGGTGGACATCGCCGAGGCCGTCGCCGGGACCGGGTTCCGGGTGAGCGCGCCGCTCGGGCCGGACGACGTCTTCCTGGAGCACCTGCGCCGTAACGTTCCGGGCGACGCCGACGCGATCGTGCTGGCCTCGGCCGGTTCGTCGGATCCGCTGTGGGTGGCCGGCATCCGTGAGGTAGCCGCCGAGCTGCCGGGCCGGGTCGAGCTCGGTTACACCTCGGGCAGCGGCCCGCGCGTCGCCGACGTGGTGGCGCGGCTGCGTGACGAGGGCGCCGCGAAGGTCGCGGTGGCGGCGTACCTGCTTGCTGAGGGCCTGTTCTACCGCACCCTGCACAGTGCCGGCGCCGACGTGGTGACCCCTCCGCTGTGTCATGACCCGGCGGTCGCCGATCTGGTTCTGCGTCGGTTCGATAGCCAGATCCTCACAACCGTCGGTAGCGGTTTGTAGTCACAACTGTGGCGGAGCGGTTGTAGGGATTTCCGAACAACAGCGTCACCGCAAGGCGTCGTAAGGGTTAACGGCGGCCCGAAAGCATCTCTCTCGTGACGGCGACCCAGACGCATTGCCCCTACTGCGCCCTGCAGTGCGGGATGACGCTGACGCCCGAGCTCCCCACGAGGCTGGGGATGCCGGGTGTCCGGCTCGAGCCGGCCGAGTTCCCGGTCAACCGGGGCGGCCTGTGCGCCAAGGGCTTCACCGCGGCGGACCTGCTGGACCACTCCGACCGGCTGCTGACGCCGCTGGTCCGCAAGGAGGCCGGCAACCGGGATTCTCCCCTGCGGGAGGCGTCCTGGGAGGAGGCGTACGAGCGGATCGTGACCGCGATCCGGGACAGCCAGGACAGGTTCGGGCCGGACAGTGTCGGAGCGTTCGGAGGCGGCGGCCTGACGAACGAGAAGGCGTACGCGCTCGGCAAGTTCGTGCGGGTGGCACTGCGGTCGTCGGCGATCGACTACAACGGCCGGTTCTGCATGTCGAGTGCGGCGACCGCGGCGAACCGGGCGCTCGGCATCGACCGCGGCCTGCCCTTCCCGCTCGCCGACGTGGCCGAGGCGCGGACCGTCCTGCTGGTCGGCGCGAACCCGGCCGACGCGATGCCGCCGTCCATGCAGTACCTGGACGCCGGCCGGGCCAACGGCGCGAAGCACATCGTCGTCGACCCGCGGCGCACGAACACGGCCAACGGCGCCCACCTGCACCTGCAGCCGCTGCCCGGCACCGACCTGGCGCTGGCGAACGGGATGCTGCACATCGCGATCCGCGAGGGCTGGGTCGACGAGGACTACATCAAGACGCGCACCGAGGGGTTCGACTCATTAAACAAAGCGAACTCGTACTGGCCGGAGCGGGTCGAGCGGATGACCGGCGTCCCGGAGGCGCAGCTGCGCGAGACGGTGCGGCTGCTCGCCACCGAGGGCCCCAGCATGATCCTCACCGCGCGCGGCGCCGAGCAGCACAGCAACGGCACCGACACCGCGCAGGCGTGGCTCAACCTGGCCCTCGCGCTCGGCCTGGTCGGCAAACCCTTCTCCGGGTACGGCACCATCACCGGCCAGGGCAACGGGCAGGGCGGCCGCGAGCACGGGCAGAAGGCCGACCAGCTGCCGGGTTACCGCAAGCTCGACGACCCGGCGGCGCGCACTCACGTGGCCGCGGTGTGGGGCATCGACGCTGACGAGCTCCCACGGCCGGGGCTTTCCGCGTACGAAATGATCGATCGTCTTGGCGCCGAAGGCGGTGTCAAGGTCTTGTGGGTCCTGGCCAGCAACATCGTCGTGTCGGCCCCGCACAGCAACAACGTCATCGACAAGCTGCGGAAACTCGACTTCCTGGTCGTCTCGGACATCTTCCGCTCGGAGACCGCCGACCTCGCCGACGTCATCCTGCCGACCGCGCAGTGGGCGGAGGAGGAGGGCACGATGACCAACCTCGAAGGCCGCGTGATCCGCCGCAAGATGGCGCTGCCGCCTCCGCCGCTGGTCAAGTCGGACCTCACGGTGCTGACCGAGCTGGCCGGGCACCTGGGCCGCGGCGAGTTCTTCAGCGACGAGCCGCGCGAGGTGTTCGAGGAACTGCGCCGGGCCAGTGCCGGCGGGATCGCCGACTACGCCGGCATCACCTACGAGCGCATCGAGGACGAGCAGGGCGTCTTCTGGCCGTGCCCCGACGAGGCCCATCCGGGCACGCCGCGGCTGTTCGCCGACGGATTCCCGACGGCCTCCGGCCGCGCCAGGTTCATCCGGGTCGATCACCGCGACGCGGCCGAGCTTCCCGATTCCACTTTCCCGTACGTGCTGACGACCGGCCGCAACATGCAGCAGTACCAGAGCGGCAACCAGACGCGGCGGGTACGGGCGCTCAACGTGGCGCTGCCCGAACCGCGTGCCGAGCTCCACCCCGACCTGGCCCGCCGCCACGGCATCGCCGACGGTGACCTGGTCGAACTCCGAAGCCGCCGCGGCGCAGCGACGTTGCGCGCCCGGCTCACCGACGGCATCCGCCCGGACACGGTGTTCGCGCCGTTCCACTGGCCCGGAGCCAACGCCCTGACCAACCCGGCTCTGGATCCCCATTCCCGGATGCCCGCCTTCAAGGCATGCGCGATCGCGCTCCGCAAAGCAGAAGAACGGAGTTCCTGACCATGCACTCCACACCCCGCTTTCTGCAGGGCGTCTACGCCTTCGAAGGCAAGGGCCTGGACGAGCCGGCGCCGTTGAGCACGGCCCTCGGCTGGACGGTCCCGGCCGGCGCCACCGCGCAGGCCGTCTACTTCCGCGGCGGCAACGCCACGGACGAACTGATCTGCGTCGTGCTGATGCGCGACGGCGCACCCATGCGGTACTTCCCGGTCGGCGCCAAGGGCGACGTCCACGTGCCGCTGCGGGTGCTGGAGGACCTGGCCGGCGGCACCACGGTGGAGCTGTGGCTCGCCGCGCCGGCCGGCCTCACCGGAAACGTGATCGTGGACCTCGGACTGGTGGAGATCTGATGACCCAGAGACTTGTGGTAATCGGCAACGGCATGGCCGGCGCCCGCACGGTTGAGGAGATCCTCGCCCGCAACGGTGACTTCACCATCACGATGTTCGGCGACGAGCCGTACGGCAACTACAACCGGATCATGCTGTCCAACCTGCTCGCCGGGGTGGAGGACGAGGCCGGGATCTACCTGAACGACCTGAGCTGGTACGCCGACAACGGCATCACCCTCAACGCCGGGGTGCGGATCGAGCGGATCGACCGGTTCGCCAAGGTGGTCTACGCGACGGACGGGACGGCCACCCCGTACGACAAGCTGATCATCGCGACCGGCTCCAGCTCGTGGACGCCACCGATCAAGAACATCCACAACCCGAAGCGCGGCTTCCACCAGGGCGTCTTCGCGTTCCGGACGCTCGACGACACCCGCGGCATGATCCGGTACGCCCGGGATCACGAGCGCGCCGTCGTCATCGGCGGTGGCCTGCTCGGCCTCGAGGCGGCCCGCGGCCTGCAGAACCACCTGAGCGACGTGACCCTGCTGCACGCCATGGGCCACCTGATGGAGCGGCAGCTCGACGAGAAGGCCGGCCACATGCTGCAGGCCAGCGTCGAGAACAAGCTCGGCATCAAGGTCATCACCAACGCCATGACGACCGAGATCCTCGGCAAGGACCGGGTCACCGGCGTCAAGCTGGCCGACGGCACCGTCATCCCGTGCGACGTCGTGGTGATCGCCGCCGGCATCCGGCCGAACACCCAGGTCGCCGCGGACAGCGGGCTGACCGTCGAGCGCGGCATCGTGGTCGACGACCAGATGCGGGTGCAGGACGAGGACGACATCTACTCGGTCGGTGAGTGCGCCCAGCACCGCGGGAACCTGTACGGCCTGGTCGCGCCGCTGTGGGACCAGGCGAAGGTGCTCGCCGACCACATCACCGGCCGGGACGTCGAGGCCGCGTACACCGGCTCGAAGCTCTCCACCAAGCTGAAGGTCGCCGGCATCGACGTCGCCTCGATGGGCCTCATCGCCCCGGAGAGCGACGACGACGAGGTGATCATCTACAGCGAGCCGAAGAAGGGCGTCTACAAGCAGCTCATCATCCGCGACGGGGCGCTGGCCGGGGCGATCCTGGTCGGCGACAACAGCAAGGCCGCCGGCCTGATCCAGTCGTTCGACCGCGCCCAGGCCCTGCCGGAGGAGCGGGCCGAGATGCTCTTCGACATCGGCGGCCCGACCGGCGAGGTCAAGCCCGAGGACATGCCGGACGACGCGCAGGTCTGCAACTGCAACGGCGTCAGCAAGGGCGCCATCTGCGGCGTCGTCAACGCCGGCTGCAAGACGGTCTCCGGCGTGATGGACTCCACCCGCGCCGGCAAGGGCTGCGGCACCTGCAAGCCGCTGGTGCAGCGGATCGTCGAGTGGGCCGCCGGCGGCGAGGCCGAGGAGGACCCGGCCGCGTCCTGGTACGTGCCCGGCGTGCCGATGCCGAAGCCGGAGCTGATGGCCGCGATCCGCAAGTACGAGCTGAAGAGCGTCTCGTCGGTCTTCGAGAAGCTGGTCCCCGGCGGGGAGCACGACGCCAAGAGCAAGATGGGCCTGGCCTCGCTGCTCAAGATGATGTGGGCCGACCGGTACGTCGACGAGCGCGACGCCCGCTTCATCAACGACCGGGTGCACGGCAACATCCAGAAGGACGGCACCTTCTCGGTGGTCCCGCAGATGAAGGGCGGCGTCACCACCCCGGCCGAGCTCAAGCGCATCGCCGAGGTGGCGGAGAAGTACAACGTGCCGATGGTCAAGCTCACCGGTGGCCAGCGCATCGACCTGCTCGGCATCCCGAAGGAGCAGCTGCCGGCGATGTGGGCGGACCTCGACATGCCTTCCGGGTACGCCTACGCGAAGAGCTTCCGCACGGTGAAGACCTGTGTCGGCTCCGACTTCTGCCGGTTCGGTGTCGGCGACTCGACCGCGCTCGGTATCGCGATCGAGGAGCGTTACCAGGGCCTCGAGGGTCCCGGCAAGATGAAGCTCGCGGTGACCGGCTGCCCGCGTAACTGCGCCGAGGCGTACGTCAAGGATCTCGGTGTCGTGGCGATCGACGGCGGCAAGTGGGAGATCTACGTCGGCGGCGCCGCGGGAGCCCACATCCGCAAGGGAGACCTGCTCTGCACGCTGGACTCGGCGGAGGAGGTCATCCGGATGACCGGCCGCTTCCTGCAGTACTACCGCGAGAACGCGAACTGGCTGGAGCGCACCTACTCGTTCGTGCCCCGGATCGGCATCGAGCGGATCCGCGAGATCGTCGTCGAGGACACCGACGGCATCGCCGACGCTCTGGACGCGGCTGTCGACGAGGCCGTGCAGTCCTACAAGGACCCCTGGAAGGAGCGGGCCGTCCCCGCCACTCCCGGCCAGTTCCGTACGTCCCTTCCCCTGACCGTTCTCCCTCAGGTTCCGGTGCGCTCATGACCATCGCTCCGATCTCCGAAACCGTCCTCGGTCCCGTCGACGAGATCCCGTTCGGCGAAGGTCGTACCTACGCCGTCGGGCCCGACATGATCGCAGTCTTCCGCCTCCGCGACGGCTCCCTTCGCGCGGTGTCCGCGGTCTGCCCCCACAAGGGCGGCCCGCTCGCGGACGGACAGATCGACAACAGGGTTGTCGTCTGCCCCTTGCACCTGTACGCCTGGGACCTCGCCACCGGGTGTTCCCAGTCCGGCCAGCCCCCGATCAGCGTCTACCCGGTCCGGGTCGATGACGGTCACATCATTCTGGGAGACTGACAATGACTGCGACCCTTCCCACCATCACCCCGGAGAGGCCCGCGGCAAAGTCGCTGAAGGGCCACTGGATCGACGACTGGCGGCCCGAGGACCCCGCGTTCTGGGACAACGGCGGCAAGCAGATCGCCAAGCGGAACCTCATCTTCTCGATCTTCTCAGAGCACATCGGCTTCTCGGTGTGGTCGCTCTGGTCGGTGATGGTGCTCTTCCTCGGCCCGCAGTACGGCTTCGACCCGGCCCAGAAGTTCCTGCTCACGGCCGTTCCGACGCTGGTCGGTGCGGCGCTGCGGATCCCGTACACCTTCGCGGTGGCCCGTTTCGGCGGCCGTAACTGGACCATCATCAGCGCGTCGCTGCTGCTCGTACCGTCGATCCTGATGTCCTTCATGATCCAGCCGGGCGTCGAGTACTCGACCCTGCTGATCCTGGCGGCGATCGCCGGCGTCGGTGGCGGCAACTTCGCTTCCTCGATGGCGAACATCAACGCGTTCTACCCGGACCGCCTCAAGGGCTGGGCGCTCGGCATCAACGCCGGCGGCGGCAACATCGGCGTCCCCGCGGTGCAGCTGGTCGGCCTGTTCGTCCTCGCGACCTTCGGCGCCGGCAGCCCCGGCATCGTGGCGGGCATCTACATCCCGCTGATCGTGATCGCGGCCGTCGGCTCGGCGATCTACATGGACAACCTCACCCAGGCCCGCAACGAGAAGCGCGGCATGCGCGACGCCGCCAAGGAGTCGCACACCTGGGTGATGTCGGTGCTCTACATCGGCACCTTCGGCTCGTTCATCGGCTTCGGGTTCGCCTTCGGGCAGGTGCTGCAGGTGCAGTTCGCCGAGACCTTCAACACGCCGATCAAGGCCGCCTACCTGACGTTCCTCGGCCCGCTGCTGGGCTCCCTGATCCGTCCGTTCGGCGGCGCGCTGGCCGACCGGCTCGGCGGCGCGAAGGTCACGTTCGTCAACTTCATCGCGATGGCCGTCGGCGCGTCGATCGTGCTCATCGCCTCGCAGCAGCGGTCGCTCCCGCTCTACCTGGTCGGCTTCATCACCCTGTTCATCCTCAGCGGACTGGGCAACGGCTCGACCTACAAGATGATCCCGGCGATCTTCAAGCAGAAGTACGCCGGTGACGAGCACCAGGCCCGGCGGATCTCCGGCGCGGTCATCGGCATCGCCGGCGCGATCGGCGCGGTCGGCGGTGTTCTGGTGAACCTGGCCTTCCGCCAGTCGTTCCTGACCTACAAGGATGCGGACGCCGCGTACATGGCGTTCATCGGGTTCTACGCGCTCTGCGTGCTGATCACCTGGGCGGTCTATCTCCGCCCGGCGGCCCGTACCAAGATCGCCGTCTGACCGATCCGTGCTCCACTTTTGACCCGATCTGTGATCCGCTGAACAGCGGATCACAGACCTGGCTGAAAGTATGAACTCCCGCAGCTGAGCTGCGGGAGTTCACTCTTTTGGGGTGCGCGTTTCCAAGGTCACGGACTCCTGTGGATCATACGATCCTTCTTGTCCAGAAATTACCCTTTCTTACGGAATCGGTGATCGTATGAACAAGATGACCCGTGCCATCGTCATGACCGGCGCCGCCGTCGCCGCCGGCGTCACCATGGCGGCCGGCCCCGCAGCGGCTTCACCGGCGACCTCGGCGACCACCGCGTCACCGTCGGTCTCCCAGAGTGACGTCAAGGTCCAGAAGCAGGACGTCAAGCGCCGTGACCGGATCTTCGGCTTCTACAACAGCCCGCGGACCTGCCACAAGATCGGCAAGCTCGGTCAGTGGAAGAACCAGTGGGAGCGGTACTCCTGCTTCAAGGTCTACCGCGGCTTCCACAGCGGAGACTGGGCGCTGAAGGTCCACTACGGCTGGAACTACAACCACGGTGGCAAGCACTGGAACGGCGGTCCGGGAAACCACCACTACGGCCAGGGCAAGGGTGACTACGGCCAGGGCGGTGACTACGGCCAGGGCAAGGGTGACTACGGCCAGGGCGGTGACTACGGCCAGGGCAAGGGTGACTACGGCCAGGGCGGTAACTACGGCCAGGGCAAGGGTGACTACGGCCAGGGCGGTAACTACGGCCAGGGCAAGGGTGACTACGGCCAGGGCGGTAACTACGGCCAGGGCGGCGGTGCCTACGCCGGCAAGGTTCCGGGTAAGAAGAACTGAGCTCCCGCTCGATCGGCCGAGGGCCGCACCCTTCCCGGGGTGCGGCCCTCGGCCGTTTCGTCCGTACGGTCACTCCCCGGCCGGGCGTCCACGCCGGAACACCGCGTGCACCGACTCCAGCGCCACGATGTCGGCCATCGGGTCGCCACGCACGACGAGCAGATCCGCGTCCAGGCCCGCCCGCAACCGGCCGGTCCGTCCGTCGAGGCCGCAGACCCGCGCGGCCACCGCCGTGGCCGAGGTGAGTGCCGCGATCTCAGGCACGTCGCATTTGACGAGCTCGGCGATCGTACGGGGAAGAAAGCCGTGCGGTTTCGCCATGTGAATCCCGGAGTCCACACCGCTGACCAGCGTCACTCCGGCCCGGTACAACTCGCCCACCTGCTCGCGGCGTCGCGTCAGGTCGAAGCCCGCCTTCGCCATCCGCTCGGCCACGTCCGGTGGCGGCTGCCCGCCCGGGAACTGATGCCCCACCGTGGGACACACCGTGATGCCTGCCGCGGCGATCTCGTCGGCCAGTCCCCGCGGATTCGCCACGCCGTCCGGCCCGACGCAGGTGCAGTGCTCGATGCCGTCCACGCCCGCCGCGACGCACTGCCGGACGCCGGCCAGGGCGTGGGCGTGCCCGGTGACCGGAAGACCGAGCCGGTGTGCCTCGTCGACCACCGCCCGCAGTTCCTCCAGTGTGAACTGGCAGGCCCGGATGTCGGTGCCGATCGTCATCATGCCGCCGGTCGTCATGATCTTCACCAGGTCGGCGCCCCGCTCGGCCCGCTCCCGCACCGCGCGGCGCAGCTGCGCGATCCGATCCGTCCCGCCGCTCACCGCGCCGCCCAGCCACGCGCAATGACCGTCCGCAGTGGTGATCGGCGGTCCGGAGGCGACCACGGCGGGCCCGGTCGCGTGGTCGCGATGCCGCTCGACCACCGCCCAGTCCTGGTCACCGAGATCCCGTACCGCCGTGGCTCCCGACGCGAGATGGATCGCCAGAGATTGCTCGACGATCGCGTCGATCTCGCCGGGGGAGAGGTCCGGCAACTTGTCGAGTGCCTCCGGCCCGCTGTCCCCGCACAGGTGGGTGTGCGCGTCGATCAGCCCCGGCAGCAGCGTCGTGCCCGGCTCGTGGTGCACGTCCCAGCCCTCCGGCGCCGGTGCGCCGCCCGGCTCGACCGCGACGATCGCACCGTTGTCCACCAGGACCAGCGCCCCTTCCGGAAGGCGCCGCTCCCCGTCGAAGGCGGCATCGGCTCGGATCGCGAGCCTAACTACACCTGTAGTTTCCACAACTACAATGGTAGTGTTCCGCCATGGGAAGCAGAAGGGACGACGTACTCGATGCCGCTATCGAGGTACTCGGGCAATCCGGCATGCGCGGGCTCACCCACCGCCGCGTCGACGTCGAGGCGGGGCTCCCGGCCGGATCCACGTCCAATCTGTTCCGCACCAGAGACGCGCTGCTGGAGGCGGTGGTCGGCCGGTTCGCCGAGCGCGAGCGCCACAACTGGGAGACGATCGCCCTGCGTGAGACCCCGACGTCACCCGCTGAACTCGCCCGGGTGATGACGCTCTTCGCGCACGAGGCGACCGGCCGGCACCGCACCCTGACCCTGGCCCGCTACGCGATCCTCGTCGAGGCCGGCATCCATCCCTCGCTCCGGGCCCGGCTGCTCGCCACCGGAGCCGGGATCAACGCCTGGTTCATCACCTGGCTGCGAGCCGCCGGCTCCACCGACCCGCACCGCCACGCCCCCGTGATCATGAACCACTGGACCGGTGTCGTGCTGCACGAGCTGGCCATCCCCGACCCGACATTCGACCCGTCCGCCCAGATCGCCGACCTGGTCCTGTCCGTCGTCGGTGCACCGGTGCGATGACATACCGGTGCGATGACATACCAGTGCGATGACACCCCGGAGGGGGTGCTGAGATGAATCCCTGGCCCGAGATCCACCGGCAGCGGCTGGCTGTCGCCGACCTTCTCGACGACCTCACCGCCGACGAATGGGACCACCCCTCGCTCTGCGACGGGTGGACGGTCCGCGACGTCGCCGCCCATCTCACCCTGCAGCAGGCGGGTCTGCGGGAGCTGGCCGACATGCTGCGGCACTGGCGCGGCGGGATGCATCCCACCATCGCTGACGCCGCCCGCCGCCGTGCCGCCGCCCATGACGCGACGTGGCTGGTCGCCGAGATCCGCGAGACCGCCGCCCGCCGCCGGCGCAACCCCGGCGTCACACCCCTGGAGACCCTCGCCGACCTGCTCGTTCATGCGCAGGACGTGGCGCTGCCGCTGGGGCGGTCCCATCCCGTGCCCCCGGAGGCGGCGGCCGCCGTCACCCGTCGGGGACTGACCATGCGCGTGCCGCCGCCGCTGCCCTCGGCGCGGCTGATGACCGGTCTCCGGCTGGTCGCCACCGACATCGACTGGACGTACGGCGACGGTCCGGAGGTTCGCGGGACGATGGCCGGGCTGATGCTGATCGCCGCCGGCCGCTCCGTCGTCCTGCCCGGACTCACCGGACCCGGAGCCGACGTCCTGCGCACCCGCTTCGCGGCCTGATTGTCAACGCGCATTCCCTACACCCGGCCACCCACTGTTGTTCCTGAATAACCGTGCCGAGGCACTGGCCGGCAGCCTCGGTGTCGGCGTCCTGCTGGTCGAGCGGCACGTCGACCCGGCGCTGTCGATCGCCGGCCGGGCCCTTGTGCCGTATCACGGCCGGGCCGGGCTGCCTCTTGCGGCGGCCCGGCCCGGACGCTTCAGGTGGCGGCCGGCACCGGCTGCGGACGGCGGCCCCACAGCACCAGGCCGGTCAGCAGCATCGCGCCGCCCAGGGCGACCATCGCCACGGCCACGCCGGTCCGGGCCGAACCGGCGAAGTGCGAGGCCACGATCCAGCCGCCGCCGATGTCGAAGACCAGCACCATCAGGCCCTGCGGGACGACCGGGATCCAGCCCGCCATCAGCAGGACCAGTGCCCACGCGGTGGCCCGGTTCTCGCGGTACCAGTCCGCGTCCCACTTCAACGGGATCGCCGCCTCCGGCGCGCGGGTCCGGCGGCCGGCCGCGGTCAGCACCTCGGCGCTGCGGTTGGCGAGCCGGTCGTCGCCGAGCCACAGGCCACCGAACCAGGCGGCGGCACCGGCCGCGAGTCCCAGCACGGGCGCGAGCCATCGCAGATCGTCCGGCCCCCAGATGATCAGCGCCATCGGGATCGCGGCGGTCAGCAGACCGGCACCGGAGGCGACGAGCACGCTGATGATGTCGGTCGGGTTGTCGGCCGACGTCGGATGCCGCGGGTCGGGGACCGGGCGAACCCTCAGCAGCGCGACCCACACGGGCACGGTCGCGCCCGCTCCCAGCACCGCCGGCAGCACCGCGATCGCCGCCAGCGGATCGGTCGCCGGTGCGACGAGGACTGCGGCGACCGTGAGCAGCACCGCGATCGGTGTCACCAGGAGCAGCCATGCCAGTCCTCGCCCGCGGACCTCGGCACGTTCACCGCCGGGTGTGGTGAAAGGCAGCCACAGCGCGGTGCCGTCCAGTCCGACCAGACCGGCAGACATGGCGGCCGCCCACAGCGCGGTCAGGACACCGGCCCACGGTACGAGCAGGTCCACGTTCGCCAGCATCGGCAGCCCGGCGAGCAGCGTCCCGTAGACGACGGCGAACGCGAGGTACTGCAGCCGTAGCGGATGCCGGCCCCAGGTGCGCAGCTCCCGCCCGGTGACCGCCCACACCGGACCCCGCCCCCACCAGCCACCGGGCACCCGCCGCGCGGCGGCTGAGGAGGGAGACGCCGTGGAGGTCGCGGTCAGGGATGCGGATGCCGAAGCGGCGGCGGAACGGCGCGGCCGCCAGGACGAGCCGGTCACCAGGGTGCGGCGGACCAGCGCGAGGTACACCAGCGCGAACACTCCCACCAGCACGAACAGGCCGGCGATCACCAGCAGCCCACGCCCGGACGGACCGGTGGCGGCGGCCAGCGGCCAGCTGCCGGGGAACCAGGGAAGCCACCGGACGATGTGAGCCGGTGCGCCGGAGAGCAACTCCGTGATCCACGGCGCGACCGCCCACACCGAGCCGAACACACCCATCACGGTGCCGGTGAACACCCCGGTCGCGATCGCGCCGACGGGACCACCGGCGTGACCGATGGCCTCCAGCGCGAACGCCGACCCGATCAGTCCGATCAGCCACAGCAGCAGGGCGCCGAGCCCGGCGACGACGACCGCGGCCGGGCCGTGTCGCGCCGCGTGCACCGGCAGCGACACCAGTGCGATCAGCGACACGAGCGGGCCGATCCCGACGGCCGAGGCGGCGAGCAGACCGAAGGCCGCCGGCAGGATGCCGACCGGCTCCAGGCGCAGGTGTGACGGGCGGACCCGGCCGCGGCCGCCGCCCAGCATCAGGGGCAGCACGATCCAGCCGAGAACCCACGTCCCCGCCAGGATCGAAAGTGTGTGCTGATCCCCGTACAACCCATATCTGATCAGCCAGCCGGCCGCGAGAAGACCGCAGAGGCCGGCCACCGCCGGACCGGGATGCTCGCGCAGCGAGCGCTGGAACATGCTCGCGCGCATCCGCGCCGGAGTGAAGGCGACCGTGCTCATTCGACCAGCCGTGCTCATCTGACGAGCCGTGCTCATCTGACGAGCCATGCCAGTCCGTCGGTGCCGCTCGTCTCGGCGCCGACGAGCTCGACGAACCGGTCTTCGAGCGGGATGCCGCCGGCGACCTCGGCGACCGTGCCGGCGGCCACGACCCTGCCCTGATGGATGACCGTGACGTCGTCGCAGGACTGCTCGACCAGCATCATCGAGTGGGTGGACAGCACGACGGTGCCTCCACTGTCGACGAATCGGCGCAGCACCCGCCGGATGCTCGCCGCCGACACCGGATCGACCGCCTCGAACGGCTCGTCGAGCACCAGAAGTCGCGGCGCGTGCAGCAGCGCCTGGGCGAGGCCGACCTTCTTGCGGTTGCCGGTGGAGCAGTCGGCGAGCGGGGTGGCGGCCGCCTTGGTCAGGCCGAGCACCTCGATGAGTTCGGTGACGCGTTCGGCGGCCGCGGCCCGGGACAGGCCACGCAGGCCGGCGCTGTAACGCAGCAGTTCCGCGCCGGTGAGGCGTTCCGGCAGGTCGAGCCCGTCGGGAAGAACTCCGGTCACGGCGCGGGCGCCCGCCCGGTCGCGGACGGCGTCGTGGCCGAGGATGGTGATCTCACCAGCGTCCGGGACCACGAGCCCGACGGCCATGCCGATGGTGGTCGACTTGCCTGCGCCGTTCGGTCCGACGATCCCGTGGAAGGTGCCGGCGCGGACCGTCAGGTCTATCCCGTCCACCGCCCGGAACGTTCCGAAAGTCTTGCGAAGTCCCCGTATTTCCAATGCTGGCGCTGGCATGGCGGTCAGGATAATCAATGGTCGACCAGCAGGGGTTCCCATCGGCTTATGTTGATGGCAGCGTGTCCACATGGGTTGGAGAAGATCTTTCACCGTGGGACTCGTCGCGGTACTCGTCGGCGCGTCGGTGGGACCCGCCGGCGCAGCCGCGGGCGCGCCGTCGTACGGCTATCTCAAGCCGGGCGGACAGCCGCGGCTCGTCGAGAAGGTGCCGGTCAACGTGGTGTTCGTCGGCTACGAGCCGAACCAGGTCGCCAAGAGCGCCTTCCTGGGCGAGCTGGCGGGCGGGTACGAACCGGTGGTCCGGTCCCGTCTCTGGTACGGCGTGACCGAGAAGCTCGGCATCACCTACAAGTACGACTACAAGCTCACGTACGCCGACAAGCGCTATGAGGACAAATTCTTCAAGCAGCTCGGCAAACTCGCCAAGCCGGCCGCGCTCACGACGTTCCAGCAGGCCTACAACGACCAGGAGAACAACATCCTGGACGTGGCCGGCAACCACGAGATCGACGCGCCGAGCGTGGAGAAGTGGCTGGCCTACAACGCGCCGTCCGGTGTGGACACGCGCCGCAACACCGTCTTCTTCATCAACTGGTACGGCCGGTCGGACTTCAAGCACCACGTCTACACCAAGACCGGTGAGCCGGACCCGGACACCGGCTACGACTTCGGTGTCCAGCGGGCCAGCCGGAAGATCATCGCGTGGGGCGGCACGACCGCGAACGACGAGGAGACCGGGCTCGGCAGCACCCGCCGGCTCTGGTTCCACGACCTGTCGGCCGGTCCGGAGTCCTGGACCAGCAACTACGACGTCGACAACCGTGACCTCGACGGCGACGGCGTCGAGGACTACCGGATGCCGCCGACCTGGGAGTACGCCGCGGGCGGCTACCGTGCCCCGTCGGCCCTCGCCGGCGACCTCGGCAAGATCACCCGCTACGTGGCGCTGAACCTGCTCTTCACCTCGTCGCCGCTGTACCCGGTCGAGCTACCCACGCCGGAGCCGCCGCGCACCCTCAACATCGACGACAACACCTACGAGGGCTGGGCCGGTGTCAACGCGTCCGAGCAGTACACGACGCCTCAGCTGCTGAAGGCTGAGCTCTCCGAACTGCGCTGGCGCAACCGGTTCTCGTACGACACGCAGGATCTGCCCTACGACGCGAAGGCCGAGCAGTGCTACCTCGGTCAGGTCGTCACCGGCGAGCCGTGCTACCCGGAGACCGACTTCCCGGCCGCCGCCAACCTGTTCGTCTACAACCGGGAGAACCTGGATCGGGCCCTCGACGACCAGGGCAAGGTCGACTACGAGATCCCGCTGTTCAACTACGCGGTCGACGAGGGCATCCCGACGCCCGGTCTCGGTTACGCCGACGACAACTGGGTCGACGGCACCCAGAGCTACGTGTTCTCGTTCATCTCCCCGGAAATCGTGGAAGCCGGGTACGGCCTGACCACCACGCAGATCCACGAGGTCGGCCACCACCTGGGCATGAGTCACCCGCACGACGGCTACGACAGCGCCACGGGTGTCGACTACGGTCCGGGCAACGAGTTCTACTTCGTCAACGCCGGCGACGAGAACAACTCGATGATGAGCTACATCGACGTCAACTGGGACTTCAGCCAGTTCGACCGCGACAACAGCGACCGGTTCCTCACCGCCGCCTACTGGGAGGCCGCGAACCGCCTCGCCGCCACGGTCCCGGCCGGCAAGGGCAAGCTCCAGCTGAAGGTCGCCGACAAGCTGCTCGGCGGCGCGTCGAAGGCGTTCGCGGCCCATGACTACCGCGCCGCGTACGCCCTCTCCGAGAAGGCGTACGGCACCGTCGCCGCCATCCCCGGCGTCGACAAGGCAGGCGTGGCGGCCACTCTCAAGGCCGAGGCCGACGCGGCCCGCAGCAGCAGCAAGGTCCACGAGCCGCACGAGTTCATCGACACCCTGGCTCCGGACAGCCCGCGTAGCCAGCCTTAAACCCCATCACCGCAATGCCGCCGGCTCCGGGTCTTCCCGGGGCCGGCTCTTTTCTGCGGTACGGCTACGCGTTCCCCTCTCGTCCTTGTCCGTCCGGCCGTTCCCCGTGCAAGTCTTCAGTACCCGGGCGTTCCCCGTGCGGTGCCTGCACCGGCCGGGCGTTCTGCCCGGGCGTTCGTCGTGCGGGTCGCGCTGCCCGGGCGTTCGTCGTGCGGGCGCTCACAGCTCGCAGAGACGAGAACCTGATCGCATCGCGTCGAGGTGGGCGCGCAGGGCCGCGGTCCGCTCCTCCGCCTCCCGGATCAGGGTTTCGGCGACCCGGCCCCAGTCCTGCGGCTGCGGATCGCGTGGCAACTCGTCGAAGATGTCGGCGATCTCCCGTACGGTCAGCCCGACCCGTTGCGCGACCTTGGCGACCCGGATCCGGCAGGCCGCGCTGTCGTCGAAGCGGCGCTGGTCACCGGAGGTGCGCTCGGCGTGAACGACACCGTGCCGCTCATAGAACCGCACCGCCGAGGTGGCGACGCCGCTCGCGGCGGCAACCTCGCCGACGGTCAGGGTGTAAGTGGCAGGAGCCTCTACGGTCATGACCCCATCGTGCTCCGGGCCGTGCTTGACTTCAACATATGTTGAACGCCGAGTCTGGGGCGCATGACTGATACCACGTACGCCGCCCTGCCCGCCGTCCCCGGAACAGGCGAGGGCGCGCCCGGCGACCCGCTGCGGATCGCGGTGATCGCCGCCAGCGTCCGCGACCAGCGGATGGGCCGAGCCATCGCCGAATGGGCCGCCTTCCGCGCCGCTCCAGCAGGTGCCGACTCTCCTCGCGCCGACTCGTCTGATACCGGCTCGTCCCATACCGGCTCGTCCCATACCGGCTCGTCCCATGCCGGCTCGTCCCATGCCGGCTCGTCCCATGCCGGCTCGTCCAATACCGGGTCGTCCAATACCGGGGCGTCCAATACCGGCTCTCGCAGCGCCGGCTCTCGCAGCGCTGGCTCTGCCCGCGCCGATGCCTCCCAAGCCGAGGTGGACCTCATCGACTGTGCTGAAACCGACCTGCCCGACGACGGTCTGCTGCGCCCGGGCGCCAGTGCCGGCACAGCGGTCTCGGCCCGCATCGACGCCGCGGACGCCTTCGTGTTCGTCACGCCCGAGTACAACCACAGCTACCCGGCGGGCCTCAAGCGCCTGATCGACTGGCACTACCGGGAGTGGATGTTCAAGCCCGCGACGGTCCTGTCCTACGGCGTGCAGGGCGGCCTGCTCGCCACCGAGCACCTCCGCGGCGTCCTGGCCGAACTGCATGTCGTCACCACCCGCCGGGTCGTCGGCCTGTCCCGCCCGTGGACCGATCTGAGCCCTGCCGGCTACACCCCGCCGGCCGACATCGCCGAGGCCTTCGACGCGGCGTTGCACGAGCTGACCTGGTGGGCGAGCATGCTCCGGACGGCCCGGCACGAGCGCCCCTACGCCCGATGACCCGCCCTCCACGGCATACGGCTACCGGCCCGGATCTGACTGGCCCGGATGTTACTGGCCCGGATCGGGGCGATTCGGATCTGGCTGGCCCGGATGTGACTGGCCCGGATCGGGGCGATTCGGATCTGGTTGGCCCGGATCTGGCTGGCCCGGATGTGACTGGCCCGGATCGGGGCGATTCGGATCTGGTTGGCCCGGATCTGGTTGGCCCGGATCTGGCTGGCCCGGATCTGGCTGGCCCGGATCTGGCTGGCCCGGATCTGGCTGGCCCGGATCGCGGCGATTCGGATCTGACCGGCCCGAGGTTCGCGGAGCCTGGCGCCGCAGATCCAGGGCTGACACCGGCGAAGGGGAACCGTGACCGGGTGCCGCTGGAACCACGGGTCCGCGCGATCGGACTGGCGCTCGCGGTGGGTGGCCTCATGGTCGTGATCGACACGACCGTGACGACGGTGGCCGTCCCGGCGATCGTCTCCGGCCTGGACGCCACCCTCGCGGGCGCGCAGTGGGCGACGGCCGGGTATCTGCTCGGGCTGGTCGCCGTGATCCCACTGGCGGCGCGGCTGTCGGAGCGGTACGGAGCCCGGCGCGTCTATCTGACCGCGCTGGCCGTGTTCACCGTCTTCTCCGCCCTGGCAGGACTGGCCTGGGACGTCACGTCGCTGGCCGTCTTCCGCGTGCTGCAGGGTCTGGGCGGTGGCCTGCTCAACCCGGTGGGACAGGCGATCGGGCTGCGTGCCGCACCCCGGAACGCGCGCGGCCGCCTGATGAGCCTGCTGGTCCTGCCGCTCATCATCGGCCCGGTCATCGGCCCGCTGCTGGCCGGCTGGCTGATCGACACCGCGTCCTGGCGCTGGATCTTCCTGATCAACATTCCGATCGGCGTCGTGGCCGTCCTGCTCTGCGCCCGCCTCCTGCCGAACGACCCGCGTTCCCGGGACGACCCGCGTTCCCGGGACGACCCGCACGGGCGTCGGGGGATGGACTGGGCGGGGCTGGTGCTGTTGTCCGGTGGGGCGGTCCTGGTGGTGCTCGGTGCGACGGCAATGGACAGGCCGGCGGACTCGGGCGCGGTGCATTCAGGGGCGGTGCATTCTGGGGCGGTGCAATCGGGAGCGGTGGCGTATGCCGGTGCTCTCGGGGTGCTCGCCGTCGGGCTGGGGATGCTCGCCGGATTCGTGTGGCGTGCCCGGCGAGTGGCCGACCCGCTCGTGGACCTGCGACTGCTGCGGCACCGGCAGGTTCGTGCGGGTGCCGGGGTGCTGGTGTGCTTCGCTGCGGCCTACTTCGGGTCGATGTCGGTGCTGCCGTTGTTCGTGCAAGGGGTGCGGGGTGATCCGGCGAGCTTCGTCGGGCTGCTCGGGCTCCCGTCGGCGATCGTGGTCGGGATCGTTGCCCAGGTGGCTACCCGGCTCGTCGACCGGATCCCGGCGCGGCGGATCGTGCTCACCGGTACCGCTCTCGGCACGGTCGGTGGTGCGGCGCTGCTGGCAGCCACGGTCACCGACGCCGGGTATCCGTGGATCGCCGCGGCGAGTGTGCTGCTCAGCGCCGGCTCGGGGGCGACGCTGATGCCGACGATGACGGTCGCGCTGCGGGACCTCGACCACGCCGAGACACCGCGCGGCACGACGCTGCTCGGCCTGGCTACCCAGCTGTCCAATGCGGTCGCGGGTGCCGTCGTCGCGGTCACGGTGAGCGTGCTGGTCACCCTGCGGCTGCCGGAGGAGGGCGGGGGTGTGGCCGGAATGCTGGGCCTCGACATCGCCACGCGGGAGGCTCTCCGCCCTGAGCTGGCGGCGGCGGTCGGCGCGGTCTACCTGCTTCCGGTAATCCTGCTGGCGGCGAGCTGGCTGATCGCCTTCCGATCACTGCGATCGCCCGGTCATGACGGCTCCGGACGGGATGACGCCGGACGGGACGACGCCGGACGGGACGACGCCGGACGGGACGACGCCGGACGGGATGACGCCGGGCGGGATGACGCCGGGCGGGACCGCTCCGGACGGGACCGCTCCGGACGTACCGGATGAGGATCTTTGTCGAGGAATGCCGCCCTTAGACGCGGCAAAGGCCGCACCCTCCGCGGAGGGTGCGGCCTTTGATGGAGCAGGTCAGCCCTTGACGCTGCCCGCGAGCAGGCCGCGGACGAAGTAGCGCTGGAGCAGGAGGAACACCGTGACCGGCACGAGGATCGAGATGAACGCGCCGGCGGACAGCAGGTACCAGGCGGTGCCCCGCGTGCCGCTGAGGTTGGACAACTGCACGGTCAGCGGCGAGATCGCGGGAGAGCCGGCGAACGTCAGCGAGACCAGCAGGTCGTTCCACACCCACAGGAACTGGAAGATGCCGAACGCCGCCAGTGCCGGGGTGAGCAGCGGCAGCAGCACCCGGAAGAAGATCGACACGTGACCCGCACCGTCGATCCGGGCGGCCTCGATGAGGCTGGACGGGACTTCCTTGATGAAGTTGTGCAACAGATAGATCGCCAGTGGCAGCGCGAACGTCGAGTGTGACAACCACACCGTCCAGAACGTGCCGTCGATGTCCCACGAGACGAACAGCTGAAGCAGCGGCAGGAGGGTGACCTGCAGCGGGACGATCTGCAACGCGAAGATCGCGATGAACAGAACGTTCTTTCCCGGGAAGTTCATCCACGCGAACGCGTACGCCGCGAGCGACGCCAGGCACAGCGGGATGAGCACCGACGGGATCGTCATGACCAGCGAGTTCAGGAACGACGCCGGCAGGTTGGCGCCCGCCTCGTTCGGGTCGAGGACCGCCTCGTAGTTCTGGAACGTCACCAGCGGGTTGGTGAAGAACGTCCACCAGCCGGTGCGCTTGATCGCGTCCTCCGGGCGGAACGACGAGATCAGCAGACCGAACGTCGGGATCGTCCAGAGCACCGCGATGACGACCGCGGCCAGCGACGCCCACGGTGAGGTGAGCTTCTTCTTGGCCGTCGCCGCGGCGGACAGCTTCTTGCCCTCGGTCTTCGACACCGGCGTGGTGGTGAGAGGTGCTGCCGTGGTCATCACGCCTCCGATCGGCGAAGCTGGCGGATGTTGTACGCGACGATCGGGATGACGAGGATGAACAGGACCACCGCGAGTGCCGCGCCGAAGCCGCGGTTGTCGCTGCGGAAGGTCTGGCTGTAGAACTCGTTCGCGATGACGCTGGTGTCGAACCGGCCACCGGTCATGGTCTGGACGATGTCGAAGACCTTGAGGGTGCCGATCGCGATGGTCGTCAGCACCACCACGACCGCCGGGCGGATCGCCGGCAGGGTCACGAACCGGAACATGCCGAGCGGGCCGACGCCGTCGAGACGCGCCGCCTCGATGATGTCGTCCGGGATCGCCTTGATGGCCGCCGACAGCACGGTCATCGCGAAGCCGGCCTGGATCCAGACCATCACCGCGATCAGCAGGAACGTGTTCAGCGGCGACTCGATGAGCAGCTGGATCGGTTTCCCGCCGAGCCAGACGATGATCTGGTTGATCAGGCCGATCTGCTTGATCGACCCCTGGTCGGGCCGGTACTCGTACATGAACTTCCAGATCACGCCGGCCGCGACGAACGAGATCGACATGGGCAGGAAGATCAGCGCCTTGGCGAACGACTCCATCCGGGCCTTGTCGACCAGGATCGCGTAGATCAGTCCGATGGCGGTGGCCAGGAACGGGGTCACCAGTACCCAGAACGCGGTGTTGCGCAGGACCGTCAGCTGTTCGGCGTCGGTGAGGATCGCCGTGTAGTTGTCGAACCCGATGAAGTTCTTCAGTGAGGCGTCGAAGAACGACTGGTAGATGGTCCGCAGTCCGGGATAGAGCAACCCGACGCTGAGCATCAGCACGGTCGGGGCCAGGTAGAGCGCGGCGATGGCGCGATCGCGTTTACCGGTGAACCGGCTCGCGATGTAAAGGATCAGGCCGATGACGGCGACGAACAGAAGGATCGCCGCGAACATCTGCAGGATCTTCTGCGACGTGGTGGTGGCGGTGGTGAACACGCGGCCCGTTCCTCCTCAAGACGTTCGGAGGGGTTGTGAGAGGTTAAGTGAAGAACAAAAGTGATCAGACTGCCAGGGCCGGTCGGATGAAGATCCCGACCGGCCCCGGTGCAGTCACCTGATCACTTGGGCCAGGCGTTCTCGATGTTGGTGAGGGTGGTCTTGGTGTCCTGACCGGTGATCCAGCTCGTGCCCTGCTTCCAGAAGGCGTTGGAGCCGACGGCGGCGGGCATCAGGTCGGAGGCGTCGAAGCGGAACGTCGCCTTCGGGTCCTGCAGGATCTTGGCGGAGAGGGCGTCGATCGGGTTCACCAGGTTGGCGACGTCGAGCTGCTTGTTGGCGCTGACCCAGCCCGACGAGACCTTCGCCTTGTTGTTCGCCCAGGTGGAGCTGGACAGGTAGGTCTGGAACGCCTTGACCTCGGGACGGTCCGCGAAGGCGAGAACGAACTCGCCACCACCGAGGACCGGCTTGCTGTCGGCGGTCTCGCCCGGCAGGTAGAAGGCGTAGACGTCGCCGTCCTCGGCCACCTTCGTGCTCTTGTCGAAGTTGGCGGCGTAGAAGCTGGCCTGGCGGTGCAGCGAGCAGTCACCGTCGAGGATCGGCAGGCCGGCGTCCTTGAACTCGGTGCCGGCGATGCTCTTCACGTCGCCGAGACCACCGTTGACGTACTTGTCGTTCTTCAGGTACTCACCGACGCCGTCGAGAGCCTTGGTCGCCTCGGGGCCGTTGAAGGGGATCTCGTGCTTGATCCACTTGTCGTAGGCCTCGGGGCCGTTGAGCCGGAGGAAGAAGTCCTCCATCCAGTCGGTGAGCGGCCAGCCGGTCGCCTCACCGGACGCGATACCCGCGCACCACGGCTTCTTGCCGGTCGCGGCGATCTTGTCGCTCAGCGTCTTGAGCTCGCCGAGCGTCTGCGGGATCTGGTAGCCGTTGTCCTTGAACTCCTTGGGGGAGTACCAGACCAGCGACTTCACGTTGGCGCCCAGCGGCGCGGCGTAGAACTTGCCGTCGACCGTGCCGTACGCCTTCCAGTCGGCGCCGAAGTCCTTGTCGACGTTCGCGGCGACCTCGGTCGGGGCCTCGACGGCCTTGCCGGTGGCGACGAGGCGCTGCAGCAGACCGGGCTGCGGCACGTACGCGAGGTCCGGCGGGTTGCCGGCCTCGGCGCGGATCAGCACCTGGGTCTCGAAGGACTTGTCACCCTCGTACTTGATGGTGATGCCGGTGCACTGCTCGAAGGGCTTGTAGGACTCCTTCTGCGGGGTGTCCTCCGGGGTCACGATGCCCGTGTAGATCGAGACTTCCTTGCCCTTGAGGTCACCGAACGCGGTGTAGGGCGCACAGTCGATGGGTGCAAGCGACGAGGCGGGGGCAGTGCCGCCGCTCGGCTCCTTGTCGTCAGCGCAGGCGCTCAGGCTGAGAACCAGACCTGCGCTGAGGGCACCGGCGAGTGCGATCCGCGATCGCGAACTCCCACGTTGAACGAACATACCGCTCCCTATGTCATAGCGCCTCCGGCGTCTCTCGACACCGCCGTCCGAAGCGCTTCTTGACCAACAGTCAAGAGGTAACCAGCAAGTTGCGCAATGATTTCAGCGCGATCGAGTCGGTAACGATATCGCTGCGACCCATCGGCACCTTAACCGGTTAAGGAGATTGGCGGAAGAGCTTACTGGCCGCCGACCTGACCTGCAGGTCTTTGTCCATATTTATCCGGACTAAACCGCAAGTCGCCTAGGATGTAAGGCGGTTTTGCTGAACAGCCCGCAGACCCGCAAAAAGAACCGCCGCGGTGGCCCTGAGGCCGCCACGGCGGTTGACGTGCGTCTACGTGCGGTTATCCCGAAGGACGTGCGGTTATCCGGAAACGGCCACGTAGCGGTAGCCCAGCCGGCGCATCCGGTCGGCGTCGAGCACGTGCCGCCCGTCCAGCAGGATCGGGGTGCGCATCAGGCCGACGAACTTCGCCCAGTCCAGCTCGAGGTACTGCGCCCACTCGGTGACCAGCACGACCGCGTCGCAGTCGGCGAACACGTCGTCGATGGTCTCGCTGAGGTACGCCGACAGCTCCGGCTGCTCGACGCGGAAGCGGCTGGTCGCCACCGGGTCGTGCAGCTTCACGCGGGCGCCCCGGGCGAGCAGCGAGTTGGCGATGTCCAGCGCCGGCGCGTCACGCAGGTCGTCGGTGTTCGGCTTGAACGCCAGGCCGAGCAGGCCGATCTTGCGACCCTTGAGGATCCGCAGCTCGTCCTGCAGCCGCTCGACGGCGATGGCCCGCTGCCGGCTGTTGACCTCGCGGGCGGCCTTCACGATCGGCATGTCGAGGTTGTACTCGGAGGCGGTGGCGATCAGCGCCTTGGTGTCCTTGCCGAAGCAGGAGCCGCCCCAGCCCACGCCCGGCTGCAGGAACCGCGAGCCGATCCGCTGGTCCAGGCCCATGCCGCGGGCGACCTCGGTGATGTCGGCGCCCACCTTGGCGGCGAGCTGACCGATCTCGTTCGCGTAGCTGATCTTCAGGGCCAGGAACGCGTTGGCCGCGTACTTGATCAGCTCGGCGGAGGCCAGGTCGGTGGAGACCAGCGGGACGGCACTGGCGTCCTCGGGCCGCGGCAGGAAGCTCGGCGGCGTGAAGGTCTGGTTGATGATCGGCCGGTAGAGGCGGTTGAGCACCTCGAGGCTGCGCGCGTTGTCCGAGCCGATGACGATCCGGTCCGGGTAGAGGGTGTCGGCGATGGCGTTGCCCTCACGCAGGAACTCCGGGTTCGACGCGACGGCGAACTCGACGCCCCCGGGCCGGTCCTCGCGCTGCTCGAACGAGTCGCGCAGGATGGCGTCGACCCAGTTGCCGCTGCCGATCGGCACGGTGGACTTGTTGACCACCACGGTGAAGTCGTGGTTCAGGCTCTGCGCGACGAGCTCGGCGGCACGGCGGAGGTAGCGGAGGTCGGGGCTGCCGTCCTCGGCCGACGGGGTCTGCACCGCCACGAACACCACGTCGGCGCCGGGAACGGCCTCCTCGTAGGAGGTGGTGAAGGTGAGGTTCTGCGCCGCCTCGGCGAGCAGGTCCTCCATCCCGGGTTCGTAGATCGGACACTTGCCGCCGCGCAGCATGTCGACCTTCGCCTGGTCGAGGTCGACACAGGTCACCTCATGGCCGAGGAAGGCCAGGCTGACGCCCGTGGTCAGGCCGACGTAGCCGGTACCGATAACGCAAACCTTCATGCAATCTCCTCCACCGCTATGCCGTACCCGCGGTTACGCCACGTATTCGTCACGTGGCCCAACCGGCCTCTCGCCGGGCCGGCCGGCCGGCGCCTCGGATGGTGCCGACCTGCGTGTTCCGGCCGAATGATACACAGCCCTTCCAGCGGTCAAATGTCACTGAATGTCGACTTCGTTCTGCTGGGGTGAACGGCCGGCTCGTCATCACCGAGAAGTTTCCGGCTCTTGACACGAAGATGACAGCGACCGACGCTTCTGGGAGCGCTCCCACTCATGCACTTCGATGAGACGCGCCTTAGCGAGGTGCATTTCAATGGAAAGGGTCATCCCCCGATGCGAAGGTCCCCCGGCGGCATAGTCGTCGCCGCCCTCGTGCTCGCGGCGACCGCAGTGGTCGTCGCCTCCGGCCCGAACCTGGCAGCAGCCGCCCCCGCAGAGCCCTACACCTGGAAGAACGTCCGGATCGACGGCGGCGGCTTCGTGCCCGGCGTCGTCTTCAACCCCGGCGAGAAGGACCTCATCTACGCACGCACCGACATCGGCGGCGCCTACCGCTGGAGCCAGTCGACCCAGAGCTGGACCCCGTTGCTGGACTGGGTCGGGCAGGACGACTGGGGTCACAACGGTGTCCTCAGCATTGCGGCCGACCCGGTCGACACCGCCCGCGTCTACGCCGCGGTCGGCATGTACACGAACAGCTGGGACCCCAGCAACGGGGCGATCCTGCGCTCCACGGACAAGGGAAACACCTGGTCACGGACCATGCTGCCGTTCAAGGTCGGCGGCAACATGCCCGGTCGCGGCATGGGGGAGCGGCTCGCCGTGGACCCCCGCAACAACCGGAACGTCTATTTCGCCGCCGAGGGCGGAAACGGGCTCTGGCGCAGCACCGACTACGGCGCCACGTGGGGAAAAGTAGCCAACTTCCCGAACGTCGGTAACTACGTCGCCGACCCCGCCGATCCGAACGGCTATCTGAATCAGAACCAAGGTCTGACATGGGTCACCCTCGACCCGGCGTCACCCGCTGTATATGTCGGAGTGGCCGACAAGGAGAACCCGGTCTACCGCTCGCTGGACTCCGGCGTCACCTGGGAACGGGTCGCCGGCCAGCCGACCGGATATCTCGCGCACAAGGGTGTCATCCAGGGCAAATACCTCTTCATCGCGACCAGTGACACCGGTGGCCCGTACGACGGCGCCGCCGGGCAGGTCGCCCGCCTGGACACCACCACCGGCGTCTGGACCGACATCTCGCCCACCCCGGTCGCCGACCGCTACTACGGCTACTCCGGCCTGACCGTGGACGCCAAGAAGCCCGGCACCCTCATGGTGGCCACCCAGATCTCCTGGTGGCCGGACGCGATCTTCTTCCGGTCCACCGACTACGGCGCCACCTGGACCCGCGCCTGGGACTGGAACGGCTACCCCAGCCGTACCAAGCGCTACACCATGGACATCTCGGCGAACCCGTGGCTGGACTTCAACAGCACCGCCCAGGCGCCCGAGGAGAGCCCGAAGCTCGGCTGGATGAACGAGTCCCTCGCGATCGACCCGTTCGACTCCAACCGCCTGCTCTACGGCACCGGCGCCACCCTCTACGGCACCACCAACCTCACCAACTGGGACAGCAACACCACCTTCACGATCAAGCCGATGGCCAAGGGCATCGAGGAGACGGCGGTCCAGGACCTGGCCAGCCCGCCGACCGGTGCTCCGCTGGTCAGCGCGCTCTACGACGTCGGCGGCTTCCACCACGCCGACCTCGACACGGTGCAGGCGAACTTCCACGACACCCCGGCACTGGGCAGCAACACGGGCCTCGACTTCGCCGAGCTCAGCCCGTCGTTCTTCGTGCGGGTCGGCAATGCGGACGCGGCACCGCACATCGGCGTCTCCAACGACGGCGGCAAGAGCTGGTACCAGGGTCAGGAGCCGTCCGGGGTCACCGGCGGCGGCACGGTCGCGGTCGGCGCCGACGCCAACGCGGTGGTCTGGTCGCCGGTCGGCGTCGGCGTGCACTACTCGACCACCCGGGGCAGCACGTGGAGCGCGTCCACCGGCATCCCGGCCGGCGCCAAGGTCGAGAGCGACAGGGTCAACCCCAAGACCTTCTATGGGTACGCCGCCGGCAAGTTCTACACCAGCACGGACGGCGGCGCGACGTTCACCGCTTCGACAGCGGCCATGCCCACGGAGGGCCGGGTCAATCTGAAGGCCGTCCCCGGTGTCGCCGGCGAGGTGTGGCTGGCCGGCAAGACCGGGCTGCTGCGCTCCACGAACTCGGGGCAGTCGTTCACCACGGTCGGCGGCGGTGTGTCCGAGAGCGTCAACGTGGCGTTCGGCAAGGCGGCCCCCGGTGCCACGCGTCCGGCGGTGTTCCTCGTCGGCACGGTCGACGGCGTCGACGGGGTGTTCCGATCCGACAACAGTGGGGCCTACTGGGTCAGGATCAACGACGACAAGCATCAGTACGGCAACGCGGGTGACGCCCTTGCCGGTGACCCGCGTGTCTACGGCCGGGTCTACCTGGGCACCAACGGCCGGGGCATCCTCTACGCCGACCGGCTCGGTGGCCCCACCACCCCGACGCCGTCGGTCTCCGCGTCGTCGGCCGGCCCGTCCCCGTCCGCCTCGGTGTCGACGTCCGTCTCGCCGTCGGCCTCGGTCCAGCCCTCGATCTCGGTCCAGCCGTCCACCTCGGTCCAGCCGTCCAACTCGCCCAGCACGTCCACCGGCTGTTCCGCCACGTACAAGGTGACCGGGCAGTGGACCGGCGGCTTCCAGGGCGAGGTCACCGTCAAGAACAACGGCACGGCGGCGACCACCGGCTGGAAGGTCGGCTGGACCTACACCGCCGGGCAGACCGTCAACCAGGCCTGGGGCGGCACCGCCACCCAGTCCGGCAGCGCCGTCAGCGTCGTGAACGCCGGCTACAACGGCGCCCTCTCGTCCGGGGCATCCACCACCTTCGGATTCCTCGGCAGTTCCACCGGCACCACGAATCCCGTTCCGTCCCCGATCACCTGCTCCACCACCCCGTAGGCCGGATGTCGTGGCGCCGGCTCCAGCCGGCGCCACCACCTCCGGCGGAGAGGAACATCGCTGTGACCCCATCCCCCGAAAGATCCGGATCACCGAGAACCGGCGGAAGACTCCGACGGAAAGTGGCCCTCACCGGCGTCGCCGTTCTCGGCGCCGGTGCGGTCCTCGCGGCCGGTGCCCCGGCCTATGCCGCGGCCGGCTGCACCGTCGTCTACAAGGTGCAGAGCCAGTGGCCCGGCGGCTTCACCGGCGACATTCAGATCAAGAACACCGGTGACCCGCTGACCAGCTGGAAACTGGAGTTCGACTTCCCCGACGCGGCCCAGAAGGCGGTGCAGGGCTGGAGTGGCGTCTACAGCCAGTCCGGTCAGCACGTCACCGTCAACAACGCCGGCTGGAACGGCAACCTCGGCACCAACGCGACCGTGGGGACCGGCTTCAACGGCACCTTCGGCTCGGCCAACCCGGTGCCGACCGCGTTCACCCTGAACGGGACCGCCTGCAACCAGACGGCGAACGCGCCGACCGTGGCGATCACCAGCCCGGCCGCCAACACCCGCTACACCGCGCCCGCGTCGATCCCGATCGCGGCCACGGCCACGGCGGCGAGCGGCCAGACCATCAGCAAGGTCGAGTTCTACCACGACGGCCTGCTGCTGGGCACCGACACGGCCGCCCCGTACACGTACAGCTGGGACGGGGTTCCGGCGCAGAGCGCCGCCTACCGCGTACAGGCCATCGCGTACGACAACGCCGGCACCAAGAGCAACACGGCCGACGTTCCGGTCTTCGTCGACGCGGCGACCACCCCGGCGATCGTCGCCGACGCCACGTCACTGGCCATCAACCCCGGAGCCAGCGGGGCGTTCAAGCTCGCGCTGAGCAAGGCGCCGACCGCGAACGTCACCGTGGCCGTGGCCCGCAGCGCCGGATCCACGGCGGTCACCGTGACCCCGGCGACGCTCACCTTCACCCCGTCGAACTGGAGCACCGGCCAGTCCGTCACGGTGGCGGCCTCGTCCTCGGCGGCGATCGGGGCCACCGCGACGATCTCGGCCACCTCGACCGGCTACACGGCGGCCCAGCTGGGCGTCACGGTCACCGAACCGGGCTCGGTGGACACCCGTTTCACGCAGCTCTACAACGACCTGAAGAACCCGGCCAACGGCTACTTCAGCCCGGAGGGCGTGCCCTACCACTCGATCGAGACACTGATCGACGAGGCGCCCGACCACGGTCACGAGACCACCAGCGAGGCGTTCTCGTACTGGCTGTGGCTCGAGGCGGCGCACTCCCGGATCAGCGGTGACTGGGCGCCGTTCAACAGCGCCTGGGCGACGATGGAGAAGTACATCATCCCGTCGCACGCCGACCAGCCGACCAACACCAACTACAACCCGGCCAAGCCGGCGACGTACGCGGCCGAGTACCCGCTGCCGTCGCAGTACCCGTCCCAGCTCGACACCGGTGTGTCGGTCGGCACCGACCCGCTCGCCAACGAGCTGAAGACGGCGTACGGCACCTCCGACATCTACGGCATGCACTGGCTGCTGGACGTCGACAACGTGTACGGCTTCGGTCACTGCGGTGACGGCACCACGCGCGTCGCGTACATCAACACGTTCCAGCGCGGCCCGCAGGAGTCGACCTTCGAGACCGTGCCGCAGCCGTCCTGCGACACGTTCGCGCACGGCGGCCCGAACGGTTACCTGGACCTGTTCACCAAGGACGCGTCCTACGCCAAGCAGTGGAAGTACACCAACGCCCCGGACGCGGACGCACGCGCCGTGCAGGTCGCCTACTGGGCGCTGCAGTGGGCCACCGAGCAGGGCAAGGCGTCGCAGATCTCCACCACCGTCGCCAACGCCGCCAAGATGGGCGACTACCTGCGGTACTCCTTCTACGACAAGTACTTCAAGCAGCCCGGCTGCGGGTCCACCTCGTGCCCGGCCGGCACCGGCAAGAACGCCTCCAACAACCTGATGTCGTGGTACTACGCCTGGGGCGGGGCCTACGACACCAGCGCCGGCTGGGCGTGGCGCATCGGCTCCAGCGTCAGCCACTTCGGATACCAGAACCCGATGGCCGCGTACATCATGTCCAACGTCAGCGCCTTCAACCCGAAGTCGCCGACCGCGAAGGCCGACTGGCAGGCCAGCCTCGACCGGCAGCTGGAGTTCTACCAGTGGCTGCAATCGTCCGAGGGTGCCATCGCCGGCGGTGCGACCAACAGCTGGAACGGCAACTACTCGGCCCGGCCGACGAACGTCCCGCAGTTCTACGGCCTGTCCTACGTCGAGGCCCCGGTCTACGAGGACCCGCCGTCCAACCGCTGGTTCGGCATGCAGACCTGGTCGCTGGAGCGGCTCGCCGAGCTGTACTACGTGACCGGCAACGCCAAGGCCAAGGCGGTGCTCGACAAGTGGGTGCCGTGGGCGCTGGCCAACACCACGATCGGCACGAACACCTTCGCCATCCCGTCCGACCTGCAGTGGTCGGGCGCGCCGGCCACCTGGAACCCGTCCAGCCCGGCTGCCAACACCAACCTGCACGTGACCGTCCTCAACCACAGCCAGGACCTCGGTGTGGCCGGCTCGTACGCCAAGCTGCTCACCTTCTACGCCGCCAAGTCCGGTAACGCGCAGGCCAAGGCTGCGGCCAAGGGGCTGCTCGACGCGATCTGGGCGTTCAAGGACAGCAAGGGCGTGTCGAGCACCGAGACCCGCGCCGACTACAACCGGATGGACGACGTCTACAACGCCTCCACCGGTCAGGGCATCTACATTCCGCCGGGCTGGACCGGCGAGATGCCGAACGGCGACGTCATCAAGCCGGGTGTCTCGTTCCTGGACATCCGCAGCTTCTACCGCAACGACCCGGACTTCCCGAAGCTCGACGCCTATCTGAAGGGCGGCCCGGCGCCGTCGTTCAACTACCACCGGTTCTGGGCGCAGGTCGACGTCGCCACCGGCTACGCCGAATACGCCCGCCTCTTCCCCCAAGGGTGACGATGAAAATCTTCCGTATGGCCGCGGTGGTCCTGTTCGCCGCCGCGGCCGGGCTCCTGGCCTCGCCCAGCAGCCCAGCCCAGGCCCACGGCGCCATTCAGGTGCCCGGCAGCCGCACCTGGTTCTGTTACCAGGACGGCCGTAACCCGCAGAGCGGAGCGATCGAGCCGAAGAACGCGGCCTGCGCCGCGGCGGTCGCGCAGAGCGGGGTCACCTCGCTGTACAACTGGTTCGCCGTGCTCCGCTCGGACGGCGCCGGGCGGGTCAACGGGTTCATCCCGGACGGCCAGCTGTGCAGCGGCGGAACCGGTGGCCCGTACAACTTCACCGGTTTCAACCTGGCCCGCAACGACTGGCCGACCACCCACCTGACGGCCGGTGCGAGCGTCCAGTTCAAGTACAACAACTGGGCCAAGCACCCCGGCACGTTCTCCCTCTACATCACCAAGGACGGCTACAACCCGAGCAAGCCGCTCGCCTGGAGCGATCTCGAGCCGACGCCGTTCGACCAGGTGACCAACCCGCCCGCGAACGGCGGACCGGGCACCGACGACGGTCACTACTACTGGAACGGCCGCCTGCCGGCGAACAAGACCGGCAAGCACCTGATCTACTCGGTCTGGTCGCGCTCGGACAGCACGGAGACGTTCTACGGCTGCTCGGACGTGGTCTTCGACGGCGGTAACGGCGAGGTCACCGGCATCGGCGGCGGGGGCACCAGCCCGTCGCCCAGCAACCCCGGTCCCAGCCCGTCGAACCCGGGTCCCAGCCCGTCCAACCCGGGTCCGAGCCCGTCCAACCCCGGCCCTTCGAACCCGGCCGGTGGCTGCACGGCGATGTACAGCGTCAAGTCGACGTGGACCGGTGGCTTCCAGGGTGAGGTCATGGTGCACGCCGGATCGACCGCGGTGAACGGCTGGAACATCTCCTGGACCTGGCCCGGGAGCCAGCAGCTCGCCCAGGTCTGGAGCGCGAAGGGCACCAGTTCCGGATCACTGGTGTCGGTGACGAACGAGTCGTGGAACTCCACGGTCGCGGCCAACGGCTCCGTCACGTTCGGGTTCCTCGCCTCCGGATCGGCGGCAGCGCAGGTCGGCAACCTGACCTGTACCACAGGGTGACCCTGTGAGCTGACCCTGTGCGCTGACCCTGTGAGCTGACGCTCGGATGACGGCTCCCCCGGCGATGTGACCGATGTCGCCCGCCGGGGGAGTCCGTTCGTCGGAGGCCGGCTTGACTCAGAACCGACGGTCTACGTACGTTAGCCGCATAACCACGAAAAGCTCTCTTGTCGGCCAATTAGGTGCAGAAGGCTCCGCCGCCCTCCCGGGCGCCGCCTTCCGGGGCACCGCAGTTCCGCGTGCCCTGACGCGCCGCGGCCTGATGCTGGCCGCAACGGGCGCCGCCGTCGTGATGGGCACCCCCGGCAAGGCCGGTCACGGCGACCCGATCCACCGGCTGCCGGTGCGGGTCGGCACCTGGGCGGCCGCCCCGACCGCGGTCCCGGCCGGGAAGGTGCTCACCCTCGCCGGGCAGACGGTCCGGCAGGTCGTGCACACCAGCGTCGGTGGTGATCTTCCCAGAGTCACGCTCTCCAATGCCTACGGGGCCGAGCCGGTACGCATCGGTGCCGCCTCGATCGCCGTCCGCTCCGGCACCGGCGCGTCCACCGAGACGGTGCCCGGACAGCGCCGGCCGCTCACCTTCGACGGCGCCACCGAGGTCCTCCTTGCTCCCGGCCAGACCGCCACCAGCGACCACGCCGACCTGATCGTCGAGCCCGGCGCCGACCTGGTGATCAGCCTCTACCTGCCGGACGCCACCCCGGCCGGCACCATCAGCCCGCGGTCCAAGCAGACCAACCTGGTCGTGAACGGGGACGCCACCGCTGTCGACCGGCCCGGCGCCGGCCGGCGGATCACCCGCTACCTGTGGTTGTCCGGTGTGAGCGTGCGTACCGTGCGCAACGCCTCCGCGATCGTCGCGCTCGGCGACTCGATCACGTGCGGCACCGAGACCACCGACAACACCAACCACCGCTGGCCGGACCTGCTCTCCGCCCGGCTGCGGGCCGGAGACAAACCCCGCCCGCGCGGCGTGCTCAACGCCGGTCTCAGCGGCAACCGGCTCCTTTTCGGGTACGAGGACCCGACCGGCCGTGCCCACGAGAAGGCGCTGATCGGGGCGGCGACGCTGCGTCGTTTCGACCGGGACGTGCTCGCCCATCCCGGCGTGCGGTACGTGGTCACCCTGATCGGCGTGAACGACCTGGCCAACGCCCCGGACCTGACCGCGGCCCAGCTGATCGCCGGTCACCGCCAGCTGATCTCCCGGGCGCGGGGCGCGGGCCTCAGCGTCTACGGCGGCACGCTGCTGCCGTTCGGTGGCGCCGCGCACCGCTACAACAACGCGCCCAACCGGGCCAAACGCCAGGAGATCAACGACTGGATCCGGGGGAGCGGCGAATACGACGCGGTGATCGACTTCGACGCCGCGGTCCGCGATGTGGCGGCTCCCACCCGGTTGGACGTCCGTTACGACAGTGGTGACGGCCTGCATCCCAACGATGTCGGTACGGCGGCGCTGGCCATGGCTGTACCGCTGGAGCTCTTCGGCTGAGCGCCTGGGGATGTAGAGGTGGGGATATAGAGGCGGGGACGTCGCTGCCCCCGCACGCCGCCCCCGTACACGCCCACGATCCCCCGTGCTCCGTGGACGCCGGGTCATGGTGCCGACACGTGTTTGCATATTGCTTGCACATGGGCAATGGTTCTAAATCCTGGGTTCCAGATCTTTGCCTGCACGAACCCGCCCAGAACGATGGTTTCTTGCACGATGGTGTCTTGCAGGATGGTGTTTTGCAGGACGGTGTCTTGCAGAACGGTGTCTTGCAGGACGGTGTCTTGCTCAAACGGGGGAACGGAACAACGATGCGGTGGCGCCTGCTCGGCCCGATGGAGCTGACCGGTGACGAGGGTCAAGACCCTGAACCCGTCGCTCTGGGGCCCGGCAAGCAGCGCTGTCTACTCGCATCACTGCTGCTCACGCCGGGTCAGGTGGTGCCGGCCGGCACCCTGATCGACCGGATCTGGGGCGACGCGCCGCCCCGCTCGACCACTCCGCTCGCGCCGTACGCCACCCGCCTGCGCCGTGTCCTCGACCCGATCCTCGGGCCGGGCAGCCTGCGGTACACCTCCGGTGGCTACCTGATCGACTGCGACCCGGACTCCGTCGATCTGCACCGGGCCCGCCGCCGGGTGATCGAGGCCCGCGCCGCCGAGGAGGCCGGAGACGACGAGCGGGCCACCGCACTGCTGCTTGCCGCGCTGGGGGACTGGGGCGACGAGGCGCTCGCCGGGGTGCCCGGAGCCTGGGCCGGGCGGGTCCGGGACGATCTGGCCCGCGAGCGCCTCGACGTGCTGGCCCGGTACGGCCGGTGCGCCCTGCGCCTGGGTCGCGCCGAGGAGGTCGCCGACCGGCTCGGTCCCGCCGCCGCCGAGCACCCCACCGTCGAGAGCCTGGTCGCGGTGCTGATGAACGCGCTCGTGGAGGCGGGGAGGCAGGCGCAGGCGCTGGAGATGTTCGCCCGTACCCGCAATGCCATCGTCGAGCGGCTCGGCAGCGAACCCGGCCCCGAGCTGGCCGACCTGCACACCAGCATCCTGCGCGGTGACGCCGGGCCGTCCGCAACCGTCCGGCCGCGCCCCGGCGTGCCCGCCCAGCTGCCCGCCGACGCCCTCGCGTTCACCGGCCGGCGTGCCGAGCTGGCCGAACTCGACCGCGCGCTGACCGGTCCGTCAGCGGGCGGCGTACGGCTTGTCGTGGTGTCGGGTCCGCCCGGGGCTGGGAAGTCGGCGCTGGCCGTTCACTGGGGTCACCGGACGACCCATCGCTTCCCGGACGGGCAGCTCTACCTGAATCTGCGCGGTTTCCAGTCCCGGCACGGTTTCCAGTCCCGGCACGGTTCGCAGTCCCGGCACGGTTCGCAGTCCTGGGACGGTTCGCAGTCGAGGCACGGCTCTCAGCCGGGTGTCGGCGGCGATGACGACGTGATGACGCCCGAGGAGGCGGCCCGCAACCTGCTCGTCGCGCTCGCGCCGGGTCACCCGGTCCCGGCCGGCCTCGATGCCCGCACCGGCCTGCTGCGCAGCCTCCTCGCCGGTCGCCGGCTGCTGCTGGTCCTCGACAACGCCCGCGACGCCGCGCACGTGCGGCCGCTGCTGCCCGGTACCGGTGACTGCGCGGTCGTGGTCACCAGTCGCGACCGGCTCGCCGGCCTGGTCGCCTCGCACGGCGCGCTGCCCGTGCGGGTCGACGCGCTCGATCCGGGCCAGGCCGGGGAACTGCTCGCGGCCCGGCTCGGCGCGGCCCGGCTCGCCGCCGAGCCGTGCATCGTCGCGACGCTGGCGGCCGCCACCGCCGGACTGCCGCTGGCGCTGGTCACGGTGGCCGCGCGGGCCGCGATCCGGGCCGGGCAGCCGCTCGCCGAACTGGCCGCCGAACTCGCCGCGACCCGCCTGGACGGCTCGCGGCTCGCGGGGCTGACCGGCACCGATGCCGACAGCGAGCCTGGTATTGGGGCACAGGGCGACACCGGCGCCGACGCCGAGACTGATCCGCGGACCGTGTTCTCGTGGTCGTACCAGGCGCTGGCCCCGGCCGCGGCCCGGCTGTTCCGTCTCTTCGGCGCGAGCTTCGGGCCCGACCTGTCGGCTGCCGCGGCGGTCTCCCTGGCCGGCCGTCCCGCCGCCGAGACGAGCGCCGCCCTGGCCGAACTACTGGCGGCCAGCCTGATCAGTGAGCATCGGCCGGGACGTTTCGTGATGCATGATCTGCTCCGGGCGTACGCCCAGGATCTTCTGCCGGAGGCCGAACGCGACCCGGCTGCCCGCCGCATGCTGGACCACCTGCTGCACACCGGGCACGCCGCGGCGCTGGAGGTCGATCCGCAGCGGGAGCCACTGGCGCTCGCGGAGCCCGCGGCGGGTGTGGAACCCGAGCCGATCCGCGGCGAGACCGTGGCGCTGGACTGGTTCGCCGCCGAGCACGCCGCCCTGATGGCCGCGATCCGGTACGTCCGCGATCTGAGCGAGCGGGACACGGGTGAGCAGGGCACGGGTGAGCACGATTCGGGGGATCACGGCTGGACTGGGGATCACGGCTGGCAGCTGCCCTGGGTGGTGATCGACTTCCTGGATCGGCAGGGTCACTGGGACGACTGGATAACCGTCGAGACGATCGCCGTGGCCGCCGCCCACCAGCGTGGCGAGATCCGCGCCGAGGCGTCCGCGCATCGCGTACTGGCCCGCGGCTACGTCCAGGTCGGCCGCTTCGCCGAGGCCGAACCGCACTACGCCGAGGCGGAACGGCTCTACGAGCTGGCCGGTGACCTGCTCGGTCAGGCGCACACCCTGTTCAGCATCAGCTGGATGCGCGACCAGCAGGGGCGCGACGACGAGTGCCTGCTGCTCACCGGCCAGGCCCTCGAGCTGTACCGCAAGGCCGGCAACCGGGTCGGCGAGGCGCGGGCGCTCAGTGCGCTCGGATGGACCCTCGGCAGGCAGGGCCACCACGACCTCACGCTGCGGCACTGCGAAGAGGCCCTCGAACTGCATCAGGAGCTAGGCGATCGGTACGGCGAAGCGGCCTCCTGGGACAGCGTCGGCTGGGCGCACCACCACCTCGGCGACCACGAGCGGGCGGTGGACGCCTACCGGCGGGCGCTCGACCTGTACCGGGCGGCCGGTGACCTGCTCAACGAGGCCGAGATCCGTGAACACCTCGGCGACGCCTACGCCGCGGCCGACGCCCCGGCCTCCGCGGCCCTGCAGTGGCGGCAGGCGCTCGCCCTGCTCGAGAAGCTCGATCATCCCGGGGCCGCGACCCTGCGAGTCAAGCTGCGTCCCCTCACGTCGGCCCCTCTCGCGCCGGCCCCTCTCACGCCGGCCCCTCTCGCGCCGGCCCCTCTCGCGCCGGGCTCTCTCATGCCGGGCTCGAGCTGAACCTCTCCGGGTCGCCGGCGCCCACGCGCAAAATCTCGGGTTCGCCCTCGGACAGGTCGATGACCGTGGTGGGTTCAGTGCCGCAGTCACCGGAGTCGACGACCGCGTCGATCGCGTGGTCGAGCATCTCCTTGATCTCCCAGCCCTGCGTCATGGGCTCCGGCTCGCCCGGCAGCAGCAGCGTGCTGGAGACCAGCGGCTCACCGAGTTCGGCGAGGATCGCCTGTGCTGTCGTGTGCGCGGTTATCCGTACGCCCACCGTCTTCTTCTTGGGGTGAAGCAGACGCCTCGGCACCTCCTTCGTGGCCGGGAGGATGAACGTGTAGGGGCCCGGTGTGGACGCCTTCACCGCCCGGAACAGCGCGTTGTTGATCGTCACGAACTGGCCCAGCTGAGCGAAGTCATGACACATCAGGGTGAAGTGGTGCCTGTCGTCGAGGTGACGGATCGCCCGGATCCGGTCGAGCGCGTCCTTGCTGCCCATCCGGCATCCGAGCGCGAAACACGAGTCGGTCGGATAGGCGATCAGCCCGTCGGAGCGGATGAGGTCGACGATCTGATGGATGCTGCGCGCCTGCGGATTGTCCGGGTGCACGTCGAAGTACTTGGCCACTCGTCGCAGCCTAACTTGTCGCAGCCTTAGGCTTCCGTGATGGCGAACGTTCACCGCCCGGCGGTACGCGTGATCTGTTTCGACGCCGACGGGCGTGTCCTGCTCATGAACTGGGAGGATCCGGTCTCCGGCGCACGCCTGTGGGAGCCGCCCGGCGGCGGCATCGACCCGGGGGAGACGCCGCTGCAGGCGGCGCGGCGCGAACTCGCCGAGGAGACCGGTCTCGACCCCTCCGCGATCGGCGAGGACTTCATCGACGTCCAGCGCGACACGGTGTGGAAGGGAACCCACTTCGTGGGTCCGGAGCAGTTCTTCACGGCGTCCTTCCCCACCTCACGGCCGGTGGTGATCCGGGAGGGCCTCCTGCCGTACGAGCAGCGCGAACTTCTCACCCACGCCTGGGTCCACCCCGCCGACTTCACCGAGCTGCCCGGCCGCCTCGAACCGCCGGCCCTCGCCGAGATCGTCGCAGGACTGGGCTGAGCTGTTCGCCCGTTTCGCGGTGCCGTTCTCGTTTTCGCGGGGCCGTTCTCGTTTTCGCGGTGCCGTTCTCGTTTTCGCGGTGCCGTGCCCGTCTTCGCGGTGCCGTTTGCATGTCGTCGCGGTGTGACGGCGCTGACAGGGTCCCCTCTGGCGGACTGGAATTGTCGTACGAGTGTTCGAAGATGGGTGGCGTGCCGGAGGTCATGGGAGAGCTCGCCGATCTCGCCGCGCAGGCCGCGGCGCGGTGGTTGGCGCCGTTGTCGCAGGGTGAGCTGCTGGATTTCCTCGACACCGTGCACTCCGCCCAGCAGATGCTCCACGCCGCGCTCCTGCACGCCGTGCGCGAGGCCGATCGCCGTGGCGTGCCGGCCGCCCAGCACGCCCCCTCGCCCCAGTCATGGCTGCGCGGCCGACTGCGGGTCAGTCCTGCAGCCGCCCATCACCTGCTGACGCAGGCCACCGCCATCGACCGTGACCCGGCCCTCGACGCCGCCGTCACCGCCGGAAAGGTCAACGCCGAACAACTCGGGACCATCGTCGCCGCGCTCGCCGAACTGCCGGCCGCCGTCGACCCGGAAACCCGCGCCCGAGCCGGCGCAGTGCTCACCGACTGGGCGCGACACCTCGACCCCGGCGGACTGCGCATCGCCGGCCGCCGCGTCCTTAGCCACGTCGCCCCCGAGGTGGCCGACGCCGAGGAGGAGCGCTGGCTGCGCCGCATGGAGCGCGACGCCCACGCCGACCGCTATCTGACCCTCAGCCCCGCCGGCGGTGGCCGGGTCCGTCTCCGCGGGATGCTCGACACCGAGTCCGCCGCCGTGGTCAATGCCGCCCTCGACCCGCTCTGCAAGCCGGATCCCGCTGAACCAGGCCAGCTGAACGGGGCACCCTCCCGGACAGGTGCGAAACGCACCCTGCACTGCGCCCAACTCACCCCGATCGGTCCGGAGGTCGTTCAGGCCGGTGAGGGGCTAGGTCAGATTGGATCCGTGCTCGCTCAGGCTGGTCCCGGGCTTGCTCAGGCCGGTCTGGAATTCGGTCAGGCTGGCCCTGGATCTTCCCGAGCCCAGCCCGGATCAATCCAGGATGGCACCCGCGCCGCCCAGGCCGGTCCCGCGCCCGCCCAGGCCGGTTCCGCGCCCGCCCAGGCCGGTTCCGCGTTCGCTCAGACGGGTTCAGAGTTCGCACAGGAGGGCCACGAACTCGCCCAGCCCGATCCCGTGCGCGCCCAGGCCGATCCCGTGCGCGCTCAGGCCGATCCCGTGCGCGCTCAGGCCGATCCCGTGCGCGCTCAGGCCGATCCCGTGCGCGCTCAGGCCGATCCCGTGCGCGCTCAGGCCGATCCCGTGCGCGCTCAGGCCGATCCCGTGCGCGCTCAGGCCGATCCCGTGCGCGCTCAGGCCGATCCCGTGCGCGCTCAGGCCGATTCCCTGCGCGCTCAGGCCGATCCCGGGCTCGCGCAGGCGGGGCCCGGATTCTCCCAGGCCGATTCGGCGCTCGCCCAGTCCGGCCCCGAGCTAGCCGGTATCGGTTCCGAGCTGGCAACGGCCGGGAGCGCGGCGCGCACGCCCGGCCAGCGGCGGGCCGACGCGCTCATCGACGTCTGCAGGCTCGCGCTGACCAGCGGCGGCCTGCCGGCCAACGGCGGCGACCGGCCGCAACTCACCGTCACCGTTGGCTACGACCCCCTGCGCGCGAAACTCGGCACCGGCCTGCTCGACAACGGCGAACCCTTGTCCGCTGGGGCGGTCCGCCGGCTCGGTTGTGATGCCCGGGTCCTTCCTGTCGTCCTCGACGGCGACAGCAGGATCCTGGATGCCGGCCGCACTCGCCGCACCGCCACCGGCACCCTGCGCCTTGCTCTGAACGCCCGCGACAGAGGCTGCGCCTTCCCGGGCTGCGACCGCCCACCCCGTTGGTGCGACGCCCACCACATCGTCAGCTGGGCAGACGGCGGCCCCACCGACTTGAGCAACCTCGTGCTGCTCTGCGGCTTCCACCACCGCCTCATCCACGATGACGCCGCGTGGGAGGGCGCCGGTCTCGGAAATGCCGGTCTCGAAAGTGCCGGCCTGACAGGCGCTGGCTCGACGGGTGCTGGTCTGACGGGTGCCGATCGTGAGGGCCCCGGTCGGAAGGCTGCCGGATGGCGGGTTCGCATGGCCGCTGACGGACACGCCGAGTTTCTTCCGCCGGCGTGGCTCGACGCCGATCGCATACCCCGCCGTAACGCCTACCACCTGCGCATATGAGAGCCGACTGGTCGTCGGGAGCCGTGCTATCAGGAGCCGCGCTATCGGGACCCGCGCTATCGGGACATCGTGTGCTGCAGCATCGTCAGGGCCGCGGCGGACGGGGAACCCGGTTCGGCCGTCATCGTGACGAGCGACTGGTTCGGTTGCTGGGGGATGCGTAGCGTCTGCTGGGTGACCGTCAGGCGTCCCACCACGGGGTGGTCCAGCTCGTAGATCTCGCTGTCACACGGCTCGATGCTGTGCTCGGCCCACATCCGGGCGAAGTCGGCGCTCGCGATGGCCAGCTCACCCACCAGCGCAGCCAGACCGGCGTCGCCGGGGTTGCGGGCGGTCATCACCCGCAGGTTGCCGACCGCGGCCCGGGCCTTCTTCGTCCAGTCCTGATAGAGGGCGCGGGTGTGCGCGTCCAGGAACACCAGCCGGGACAGGTTGGGGCCCGCATCCGGGTGCCCTGCGCCGTGCTGGTCGGGCGCGCCGAAGTCCACATGGCCGGCGAGCAGCGCGTGTCCGGCCCTGTTCCAGGCGAGCACGTCGTTGCGGCGGCCGACGACGAGCGCGGGTACCTGCTCCATCGCCGCGAGAAGAGTGCGCAGCTCCGCGGGGACCCGTTCGGGTTCGTACCGTCGCTCGGGCCCGTACCGCCGATCGGCCGTCGCACCCCGCGCCCTGTCGGGCACCCCGCCCGCAGTCCTGGTCGGTGTCGCCGACAGGACGTGCAGGTGATCGCGCTCGGCCGAGGTCAGCCGCATCGCCCGGGCGATCGAGTCGAGCACCTCCGGCGAGGCGTTGAGCGACTGGCCCTGTTCGAGCCGCGTGTAGTACCCGGCACTGACGCCGGCGAGCATGGCCAGTTCCTCCCGCCGCAACCCGGGCACCCGGCGCCGGTCGCCATATCGGGGCAGGCCGACATCGTCCGGGCTGAGCCGCGCCCGCCGGGCCTGCAGGAACTCGCCGAGCGGCGACTTGGTGTCCATGGTTGCCAAGTATGCGGAGACCTCGTCGGCCTTGCCTGCATCTGTCAGGGGTAGGCAGAAGCGGGTCTGGATGCGCCGCGTGCACCCGCCCACGATCGTTCCCATGTCATCCACACCCAGTACCGCCGCTTCCAGTACCGCCGCTTCCCGTACCGCCGCTTCCCGCAGTGCCCAATCCCGCAGTGCCCAATCCCGCCTTGTTCGGCCCGACCATGTCCGGTCCAGCCGGACCTCCTCACGCGGTGTGCTGTCGCGCGGTGTCGTCAAATCTGCGCTGGCCGCCGCTGTGCTCGCCTCAGGTGCTCTCGTCGCCGTGGCCGGCACGGCCGACGCGGCCACGGCGCCGGTGCGGCGTCCGGCCGTCGTCGCGCGGTTCGACCTCGCCGGCGGGCAGATGCCGGAGAACGTCGTGGCCGATCGCTCGGGCAGCGTCGACGTCACCTTCGCCGGTGCCCGGCAGGTGGCTCGGATCGGTCCCGATGGCAGCACCCGCGTGCTGGCGACCCTGCCCGCCCCGGCAGATCCGGCCGCGGTGACGCCTCTGCTCGGTTTCCCCCTCACGACCGGCCTGGTTCGTGAGGGGAACACCTTTTACGTGCTCTACGCGACCGGCTCGACCGAGACCGGCGTGTGGACGTTCACCGAGGGCCGCAGGCCGTACAAGATCGCCGACCTTCCGGCAGACGGTCTGCCCAACGGGATGGCCCGCGACGCGGCGACCGGCACCCTCTATGTAACGGACTCCGCCAAGGGCGTCGTCTACGCGGTGAACCGCAAAGGCCGGGTCACGATCTTCAGCGACGGTCCTGAGCTGACGTCGACCGGCTTCTTCGGCGTCAATGGGGCGCGGATCCGGGACGGGCGTCTCTACGTGTCCAACCTTGATCGGGGCACGATCCTGCGCACCCCGTTGACCGGTCGCCGGGCCGGGGAGTTCACGACGATCGCCACCGGTCTCACCGGCATCGACGACTTCGACTTCACCGGTAGGGGCGAACAGATCCTGGCCGGCCTCGTCACGGAGAACAGAGTCGTGCTGACCGGTGAGGGTGAGGGGGCCCCGGCGAAGACCGTACTCACCGAGGCCGACGGACTCTCCAACCCGACCTCGGTCCTGGTCAGCGGCGGCAACGTCTACGTGACCAGCGCCGCCTACGTCACACAGAAGAATCCGAACCTGCTGGTCGCTCGTCTCGACCGGCACTGAGTGGCGCGTAGCCGGCCTTCGGCACCACTTCCGGTAGGTCCCTTCGAGTGGCAGCCCATCCTCGCCGAGCCGAGCCGAGCCGAGCCGAGCCGAGCCGAGCCGAGCCGAGCCGAGCCGAGCCGAGCCGAGCCGAGCCGAGCCGGCCGAGCCGAGGAGCCGAGCCGAGCCGAGGAGCCGAGCCGGGGCTGCTGCACGGCGCCGGCCTACGCTCCCGGCGAAGACCTGCGCCGCTGCTGGAGAGTGGAGGCCGAGACCTTGTGGGTGACGGCGGCGCGTCCAACGGGATCGAAGGTGACGCCTTCGGCGGTCAGGACCTCTTCGCGATGTGCTGGCCGACGCTGATGGCGGAGACGCCGATGACCTGGGCGAGCTCACCGTAGTTGGTCCACTCGCCCTCCTCGATCGCGGCGATCAGTTGATGCAGGTCCTCCCAGTCGCGGCGGCCGGTACGTCCGTAGGCGAGGGCCGTGAGATCGACGCCGGTCTCCGTCACCCACCACGCGGGCCCCCGGCCTCCGCGGTTCTGGCCGGTCGCCTGTTTGACGATGTGCCGGACCAGGGTCGTCGGGCGCCAGGTGCCGCCGTCACCCTCCCAGCGCAGCGGCCTGTCCGCGGCGCCGGTCCAGGTGGCACGACCGCGAGCCGGTTCGTCGGCCACCCAGGCTTCGATGGCCGCGCGCATGTCCGCCGGGATCTCGGTCGTCGGCTGCAGCATCAGGACGTCGCCGGTGTTCAGCAGACCGCCGTCGACGATGATCCGCACGGTGTTCGCGGCACGGGTCGCCTCGGCGGTCTTCTCCGCGACCGACGAGGCGACCGATGAGGCGCTGCCGGCTTCGGTGGGTGACAACAGCTTCTCGTCGATGCCCGCGACCGGTACATGACGTCGAACCGCACGGCCGTCTGGTGCCCGATCCGCCATGCGTTCACGGTGCGCAGCTCGATCTGCAGGCGGTGGTCACTGACCTCGCAGAGCCAGTCGACCGCGGTGACCACCTGCGGCGGATGGTCCGAGGCGAGCAGGACGATCCGGGGGTTGGCCAGCACCTGAGGATCGAGGTCGCCTTCGACGTGGTCGCGCAGCAGCGCCTCGGCCTCCTCGGCCGACGTCTCACGGCCACGACGGGTCAGGAAGTCAGCGTGCGCCGCGGCCAGGGTACGGACGGTGAACCGGGACACCAGCGCGGCATAGGTCAGTGCCTGCAGATGGATGTCGCGGTCCTGCTCGCGCTTGAGTTCGGCGACGAGAAGCTGCCCGGCGCCGGTCAGGCCCAGCACGTCCAGCCGCTGCCGGGCCGGGGTGCCGGAGCCGGTCGACCAGCGGTCGTACTCGATCGTGATGACGCGGACACCCTCACCGAGGACCTCCGCATGCTCGACCACCCATTCCTGGAGGTCCTCGCGCTCCTTGAGTCCCGCCTCGGCCAGCGATATCCGTGCGGCGGGCGTCGCCTCGGATCCCTGCACGAGGTAGACCAGATCGTTGGGCACGAGGCGCTCCTGAGGTCGGCGCTGGGTGGAGTGACCGCTGGGTGGAGGGACCGCTGGGTGGAGTGAATTTAGCCCAGCGGGGCCAGCCAGGCGGCGGCGTCCGGTGGAAGGAGGGACTCGCTGGTCAGGGTGCCGCTGACCAGGGGGCCGCTGGTCAGCAGGACCTCGCCGGGTGGGAGGGGGACCGGGGTCGTGCCCATGGCCACCACGAGGGTGAGCTCGGGCATCTCCGCAATCAGGCGGTCGTCATCGTCGACGGTCAGGGTCACCGGAGCGTCGGGGGAGAGATTCAGGCTTCGGCGTACGGCGATGGCGTCGCGAGTCAGCGCAAGCGTGGGGGAGGCGAGGTGGGACTTCCAGCCGGACGGGACTGGCAGCCACGGTGGTGCCGCGCCCGGCGGGGAGAAGCCTGTCGGCCAGGGCAGCGGGACACGGCAGCCGTCACGCGAAAAACCCGAGCCGTTGGCCGGGCCGGGCGCGGAGTCTTGGGCCGAGCGGGGCGCGGAGCCGGGTGCCGAGCCGCGGGAGGGGCCGGAACGGTGCCACGCGGGATCCTGGCGGGCGTGTTCGGGCACGTCGGCCTCCGGCAGGCTGTACTCCTGTCCCTGGTAGAGGTAGGCGGCCCCGGGCAGGGCGAGGATCGTCAGCAGGGCGGCGCGGGCACGGTCGGCGTTGCCGTAGCGGGTCGCGGTCCTTATGACGTCGTGGTTCTCGACGACCCAGGTGACGGGACGGTGGGCCAGCAGACGGGTGGCGGTGTCGCGCCAGGCGTGCGCGTTCCACGGGGCGACCAGGAACTGGAAGGCGAACGACTGGTGCAGACGGTCGTCGCCGACGTAGGCGGCGGCCCGGTGCGGGTCGAGGTTGACCTCGCCGATCAGGGCGCGCGGTGGATCGTACCCATCGGTGATCTTGCGCCAGCGCCGGTAGACCTCGAGGGTTTCCGGCTGGTCGCAGGCGTGGGGGTTGCCGCGTAAGCGGCCGGGTTCGGGAATGGTGCCGGGTGGCAGCGACGGCAGGCCAGGTGCCTTGAACAGGCCATGCGCGACATCGATGCGCAGGCCGTCGACGCCGCGGTCGAGCCAGAAGCGCAGCACCTCGTCGAAGAAGGGGGCGGTGCGAGGGTCGCGCCAGTTCCAGTCGGGCTGTTCGGGCGTGTAGAGGTGCAGGTACCAGGACCCGTCGGCGAGCCGGGTCCAGGCCGGGCCGCCGAAGACGCTGGGCCAGTCGTTGGGCGGGCCAGAACCGTCCAGGGGCTCGACGAAGTGGAACCGGGCGCGGGCCGACGGGTCGCCGGCCAGCGCCCGCTGGAAGATCGGGTGCTGGTCGGAGCAGTGGTTGGGCACGATGTCGACGATCACCCGCAGGCCCTGATCGTGGGCCTGGGTCACGAGCGCGTCGAAACCGGCCAGGTCACCGAAGAGCGGGTCGACGTCGGTGTAGTCGCTCACGTCATACCCATGGTCCTTCTGAGGCGAACGCTGGAACGGCGTGAGCCAGATCGCGTCCACGCCGAGCCGGGCGATGTGGCCGAGGCGGGCCGTCAGGCCCGCAAGATCGCCGATGCCGTCACCGTCGCCGTCCGCGAAGGACCGCGGATACACCTGATAGACGACACCCTCGGACCACCACATCGCCCGATTATCGATGACCCGTCAGGGCGGGCGAGCCCCTCAGCGGCCACCTCCTCAGCGGCGGTGACCGCGTCCCTGCAGCCGGGCGAGCAGGCCGCGGAGGCGCTGCTGGTTCTCCGGCTTGGCGAGCTGACGGCGGCCCTGATCGGCGAGCTGCCGGCCGCGCGGACTGGTGAGAAATGCCTGGATGCGCTGCGTGATGGTAGCCATGCCTTTAATGTGCCCAGCCGGGTCGTGGCGGAATCATGGCGGCACGTCACGTTCCGGGGAATGCTGGGCGTGAGAAAGCTGTGAGATCGACCGGCCGTGGGATTGAGGAGCTGCTGTGGAGACCGACCTTTTCATCGCCGGCAAGTGGGTGCCTGCTTCGTCGGGGAATCGGTTCGACGTGCTGGACCCGGCGACCGGCGACACGATCGCCACGGTCGCCGACGGCGGGGAGGCGGACGCGATCGCCGCGGTGGAGGCGGCGGCAGCGGCGGGCCCGGGATGGGCGGCGACGCCTCCGCGGGTACGGTCGGAGGTGCTCCGCAAGGCGTTCGAGCTGATGACCGAGCGCGCCTCCGAGCTGGCGAAACTGATCAGCCTGGAGAACGGCAAGGCACTCACCGACGCCAAGGGTGAGGTGACGTACGCCGCCGAGTTCTTCCGCTGGTTCGCCGAGGAGGCGGTCCGTGGCGAGGGTGCGGTCGCGACGGCCCCGTCGGGCGCCAACCGGATCCTGGTCGTACGGCAGCCGGTCGGCGTGTGTGTGCTGGTGACGCCCTGGAACTTCCCGGCCGCGATGGCCACCCGCAAGATCGGTCCGGCGCTGGCGGCCGGTTGCACGGTCGTGCTCAAGCCGGCCAGCGACACGCCGCTGACCGCGCTGGCGATGGCCGCGATCCTGGCCGAGGCCGGCGTCCCCGAGGGCGTGGTGAACGTGCTGCCGTCGCGCAGCTCGGGCAAGGTCGTCTCGGCGATGCTGCGTGACGCCCGGGTTCGCAAGCTGTCGTTCACCGGTTCGACCGAGGTGGGCCGGATCCTGCTGGCCCAGGCCGCCGAGAACGTCGTCAACACGTCGATGGAGCTGGGCGGCAACGCCCCGTTCGTGGTGTTCGCCGACGCCGACCTCGACGCCGCGGTGGACGGCGCGATGATCGCGAAGATGCGCAACGGCGGTGAGGCGTGCACGGCCGCGAACCGGTTCTTCGTCGAGGCGCCGGTCGCCGCGGAGTTCTCCCGCAAGCTGGCGCAGCGCATGTCGGCGCTGGTCGTCGGGCCGGGAACGGACGAGAAGACGCAGGTCGGGCCGCTCGTCAACGAGGACACCGTGGCGAAGGTGGACAGCCTGGTGAAGGGCGCGCTGGACGGTGGCGCCGAGGCGGTCACCGGTGGCAGCCGCCCGGACGGGCCGGGCTTCTACTACCCGCCGACGGTGCTGACCGGGGTGCCCGCTGACGCGCCGATCCTGCGGGAGGAGATCTTCGGGCCGGTGGCGCCGATCGTGACGTTCACCGGCGAGGACGAGGCGGTCCGGCTGGCCAACGACACCGAGTACGGCCTGGTCGCGTACGTCTACACGCAGGATCTCGCGCGTGGACTGCGGGTGAGCGAGGCGATCGAGGCCGGCATGGTCGGCATCAACCGCGGGCTGGTCAGTGACCCGGCGGCGCCGTTCGGCGGGGTGAAGCAGAGCGGCATCGGCCGGGAGGGCGGCCACGACGGGCTGCTCGAGTACCTGGAGAGCAAGTACATCGCGGTGAACTGGTAGGGCGGTGAATAGGTAGGGCGGTGAATAGGTAGGGCGGTGAATAGGTAGGGCGGTGAATAGGTAGGGCAGTGAACTGGTAGGGCGGTGAATTAGGTAGGGCAGTGATCAGGCAGGATCGGCCCGTCAGCCTGTGATCGTCTTCCGCATGCGGACGAGCGGGACAGACGCGCCACCGCGATCGTCCTGAAGCTCCTCGACCACGACGAACCCGGCCGCGGCGTAGAGCGGCTGTCCGGACATGGTGCCCATGAGTTCCAGAGTCCGGAAGCCCTCTGCCGCGGCGGCCTCCTCGCAGGCGGTGAGGATCATCCGGCCGATGCCCCGGCGCGTGTGGGCCGGGTCGGTGTACATGGCGCGGACCCTCGCCGGGTCCTTCGCCGGGTCCAGCAGCGCCGCGTCGCGCCCCGCGGTGTGGTCGCCGCCGTAGAGGGTGGCCCGCCGGCTCCACCCACCGCATCCACGAACAGATTCACCCCCTACTGCCGTGCTCTCCGCCACCGTGGAACTCTCCACCACCGCGAAATAGGTGCCGTCATCGATGAGCTGGGTGTCCAGACCCATGATCGCGGCACTGGCGGCGATCTGCTCCTCGGTGAGGAACTCCTTCTGCAGCTCCGCGATGGCGGCTGTCATCAACTTCCGCAGGGCGGGCATGTCGTCGTGGGTGGCGAGACGGACGGTCAGCGTCATGCGCCCATTCTGGTCACTCCTCCTCAAGTCGCGGATGTGCCGGGCCGGACTTAACGTCATTGATGCAACCCAATTGATGCAACCCATCTGTGAACCGGGGGTGACATCTCGTGACGACGACGTCGGGATGGATGAGGTCGGGGTGGATCAAGTCGGGATGGAACAAGTCGGGGTGGATGACCGCGGCGGCGGCCCTGCTGCTGGTAGGCGGGCTGGCCGGATGCGGCGGTGACGCCGACAGCCATCCGGAGGGCGAGACCCTCACGGTCTGGAGCCTGGAGAACCTGACCGACCGGGTGCAGGCGAGCCAGAAGATCATCGACCGGTTCACGGCGGCCACCGGCATCCAGGTCAAGCTGGTCGCGACCGACGAGAACCAGTTCAGCAGCCTGATCACCAACGCCGCGGCGGCCGGCACGCTGCCCGACGTGGTCGGCGCGCTGCCCCTGGCCGCGGTTGCACAGATGCACACCAACGAGCTGGTCGACACCGACGCCGCCAAGGCCGTTGTCGATCAGCTCGGCGCCGGCGGGTTCTCCGCCCGGGCGCTGGAGCTGACCAGCCAGGACGGCGCGCAGCTGGCCGTGCCGTCGGACGGCTGGGCTCAGCTGCTCTTCTACCGCAAGGACCTGTTCCAGGCCGCCGGCCTGGCGATTCCGGAGACGTACGACGCGATCCGCGCCGCCGCGCAGAAGCTGAACAGCAAGGACGTCGCCGGGATCACTCTCGCGACGGTCGGCAACGACGCCTTCACCCAGCAGACGTTCGAGAACCTGGCGCTCGGCAACGGCTGCCAGCTGGTCGACGACGCCAAGGCCGTTCAGCTGCAGTCGCCGGCCTGCGTGGAGACGTTCCAGCTCTACGCCGACCTGGTCCGCAACTGGTCGGTGCCGGGAGCACAGGACGTCGACACCACCCGGGCCACGTACTTCTCCGGCAAGGCGGCCATGGTCATCTGGTCGTCGTTCCTGCTGGACGAGCTGGCCGGGCTCCGCAACGACGCCCTGCCGACCTGTCCGCAGTGCGGGTCCGACCCGCAGTGGCTGGCCAAGAACACCGGCGTGGTCACCGCGATCTCCGGGGCAGGCGGGCAACCCGCGCAGTACGGCGAGATCACCAGCTGGGCCATCACCCGGGACACTCCGCGCTCGGACGCCGCCCAGCGGTTCGTGGCGTACATGATGAACGAGGGGTATGCCGACTGGCTCGGCATCGCACCGGAGGGCAAGATCCCGGTACGGGCCGGTGTGGCCGACTGGAACAAGCTGCCGGCCGGCGTGGACACCAAGAAGCCGCTCGCCGAGATCTACCCGGCGGAGTTCCTCACGGCGCTCCAGGAGAGCCCGGGCACGTTCCAGCGCTGGGGATTCCCGCAGAAGCAGGGTGAGCTGGTCGGGGCCACGCTCGGAGAGTTGCCGGTGCCCGAGGCGATCAACGGTCTGGCGAACGGTGAGATGGACGCCGCCGGAGCGGCGAAACGTGCCGCCGAGGACGTCGCGGCGATCCAGAAGTCCCTGGAGTGAGCCGGGCAGTGAGCGGGACGACGAGCCGGGAAACGAGCCCGGAAACGAGCCGGGGAGCGAGACGTCAGCTGACGGCCCGGCAGCGGGAGAACCGGGCCGGGCTCGCCTACCTGTCGCCGACGCTGGTGGTCGTGCTGGTCGTCGTGGTGCTGCCGATCCTCTGGACGGTCATGCTGGCCTTCCAGCGGATCCGGCTGATCAATCTGCGCCGGGCCGGGGTCTTCGGCGAGTACACGCTGGCCAACCTCGAGACGGTACTGACCTCACCGGGGTTCTGGTCGTCGCTGTGGACCACTCTCGTCTACACGGTCGGCTCGACCGTCGGCTCGATCGTGCTCGGGCTGGTCGCGGCGCTCGCTCTGCGTGGCCGTTTCCGTGGCCGGACGCTGGTCCGGGCGTCGGTGCTGCTGCCGTACGTGGCTCCGGTCGTGGCCGTGGCGTTCGTCTGGAACGTGCTGCTCAGCCCGCAGTTCGGGCTGGTCAACGACTGGGGTGTGCGGTTCCTCGACTGGGACCGTCCGATCGCCTTCCTCAGCCAGAGCGAATACGCGCTGCTCACCGTGATCGCGTTCGAGACGTGGCGGTACTTCCCGTTCGCGTTCCTGTTCCTGCTGGCCCGGCTGCAGGCGGTGCCGGCCGATCTGGAGGAGGCCGCGCGTGTGGACGGCGCCGCGCCCACCCAGATCTTCCGGCACATCCTGCTGCCGCAGCTGGGTGCGGTGATCGCCCTGCTCAGCGTGCTGCGGTTCATCATGACGTTCAACAAGTTCGACGACGTCTATCTGCTGACCGGCGGCGGCTCCGGTACCGAGGTGGTCAGCGTCCGGGTGTACGAGTTCCTCACCGCCCGCTTCGACATCGGTGCCGCGGCCGCGCAGGCGCTCGTCCTGGCCGCCGGACTGGTCGTGCTGCTCGCCATCTATCTGCGGTTTCTGGCACCCAAGGTGGACCCCAGGGAGGAGGAATGATGGATCGGGCGAGCATCGAGACCCGCGCCATCCGGGTTCTGCGGCCCATCGTGATCACGGTGCTCGCGGTGATCACGCTCTTCCCGTTCCTGTACATGCTGATGCTGTCGGTGCGCCCCATCGAGGACCTGCTCCAGAATCCGGGCCGGCTGTGGATCGATCCGTCAGAGTGGACCCTGCGGACCTATCGCGAGGTGCTCGACCCGGCCGAGGACGGCGGGCAGGGCTTCCTGCGTTTCCTGACGAACTCGGCGATCGTGTCGGTGGCGGCGACGGCCTTCACCCTGCTGGTGTCGATTCCCGGGGCGTACGCGGTGGCGCGATTGCGTTTCTTCGGGCGCCGCCAGGTGCATTTCCTGTTCCTGGCGGTCTATCTGTTCCCGTCGATCCTGCTCGCGATCCCGCTGTTCGTGCTGTTCACCCGGCTCGGACTGCGGGGCTCGCTGGCCGGTCTGACCCTGGTGTACATCGCGCAGACCGTGCCGGTCTCGATCTACATGCTGCGCAACTACCTCACCACGATCCCGGAGAGTCTGGAGGAGGCCGCCGCGGTCGACGGCTACAGCCGCCTGCAGACCCTGCGGAAGGTGGTGCTGCCGCTCGCCGCGCCGGCGGTGATGGCGAACGCCCTCTATGTCTTCATGATCGCCTGGAACGAATTCCTGTTCGCGTTGCTGTTTCTCGTGGAAGATCGAGCCGATTGGACCGTCTCGCTCGGCTTGGCGCAGCTCTCCGGCGGCATCGAGGTCAGCAAAACCGTCCTGATGGCCGGTTCCGTGGTGCTCACCCTGCCGATTGTGATCCTGTTCTTTGCGGCCGAACGGCTGTTGACCGAGGGCCTTACGGCCGGTGCCGACAAGGGATGACCGGGCAGGTACGGGACGCCGGTGATCGGACGGTGGAGACGGGATGATCGGACAGTAACGTCGTAGCTCTGAGCAAAGTTCACAAATACCCAGAGTGATTGTTGGCAGTCGGCCTGTAGAGATGAATAATCTTGTTCTCCGGCCCCCACCCGATGATGATCACGTTGTGCGCTGACCGATACTTTGGCGGACCGTTCCCAGCGCCCACCGCACCTCGGGAAACCCTGAGAGGACACAGATCGCATGCGCAAGTCTTTGCTCGCCCTGGTCGCCGCCGGCCTGCTGACGACTGCCACGCTCACAGGCTGTGATGACGGGGGCGACACCGGTGACACCGGCAGCGACAGCGCGAGGACTTCGAACGGTGGGAGCGAGACCATCTCCGGTGACGTCGGTATCGGTGTGATCCTGCCCGACACCAAGAGTTCTGCGCGGTGGAGCACATCCGACCCCACCTTCCTGCAGGCGGCTTTCGAGAAGGCCAACGTCAAGGCCGAGATCGTCAACGCCGAAGGCGACAAGGAAGAGTTCAAGAAGCTCGCCGACACCCTGCTCGACAAGGGCGCCAAGGTGCTCGTCATCGCCAACCTGGACGCGGCCAGCGGCAAGGCCGTCATCCAGGACGCACGCAGCCGCAACGTCCCGGTCATCGACTACGACCGGCTGACCCTCAACGGCGGCGCCGACTATTACGTCAGCTTCGACAACGAGAGGGTCGGCTTCCTGCAGGCGACCGAGCTCAAGAAGTGCCTGGACGCCAAGAACGTCGCCAACCCGGTCGTCGCCTCACTCAACGGCTCGCCCACCGACAACAACGCCTTCCTGTTCAAGGAGGGCTACGACGGCGTGCTGAACCAGATGTTCAACGACGGCCAGCTCCAGAAGGGCCCCGACCAGTTCGTGGCCGAGTGGGACAACGACACGGGCCGCGAGATCTTCTCGCTGATGCTCAAGCAGTACCCGAACCTGGACGGCGTGCTGGCCGCCAACGACGGTCTCGGCAACGCGGCCATCGAGGTGCTGCGGGAGAAGAAGCTCAACGGCAAGGTCCAGGTCACGGGTCAGGACGCGACCGTCGAGGGCCTGCAGAACATCCTCGCCGGCGACCAGTGCATGACGGTGTTCAAGGACGTGAAGCTCGAGGCGGACGCCGCCGCTGAGCTGGCCGTCGCTCTGTTCCAGGGCAAGAAGCCGCCGGCTCTGGACAAGCTGAAGGACCCGGAGTCCGGCGCCTACGTCCCGTTCAAGAAGCTGGAGCCGAAGGCGATCACGATCAACAACATCAAGACGGTCGTGGACGCCAAGTTCGTCGACGTCAACACCCTCTGCAACGCGAAGTTCAAGCGCGCCTGCAAGACCGCCGGCGTCATCGACTGACGTCAAGCAGCACTGGATTCAAGCAGCACCGGATTCAAGCAGCACTGGATTCAAGCAGTAGTGAGCAGGGGCCGGCAGGCCCGCCTCAGTCCGCGATCCTGATGCGGACCCGGCGGTTCTGCCGGCCCTTGCTCTCCACCTTGACGACCTCGACCCGGCCGACCTGCGCGGTCGAAGCCACGTGGGTGCCGCCGTCGGCCTGCACGTCCAGGCCCACGATGTCGATCACCCGGATCTCCGGCTGGTCCAGCGGCGGCAGCGCGTCCTGGGTGCGCACCAACGTGGGGATCTCCAGCGCCTCGGCGCGCGGTAGCACCCGGGCCACGATCTTGCGGTCCGCGGCGATCTCCGCGTTGACCGCCTCCTCCAGCGCCACCTTGAAGCCGGGCGGCACCTCGGGCAGGTTGAAGTCCATCCGGGCTTCGCCCGGCTGCATGTTTCCGCCGGTCACCAGTGCGCCGAAGTCACGGAACACGGTGCCACAGAGAATATGCAGACCCGAGTGGGTACGCATCAAACTGTTCCGCCGGTCGTCGTCGAGCGCGCCCCGCACCGTCGTCCCGGCCGCCGGCACCGGATCGCCCGGCGCCGGGATCAGGTAGTGCTCGTCGCCCTTGCGGGTGTCGACGATGCGGGTGCGCACGCCCTCCCAGAGCAGGACTCCGTGGTCCGGCGGCTGCCCGCCGCCACCCGGGTAGAAGGCGGACCGGTCGAGCACGATGCCCGCCTCCGGATCGCCCGGATCGGACCACACCACGGTGCAGTCCCATTCACGAACGGTCGGGTCGATCCAGTCCAGGCGTTCCGTCACGAACCGAACTCTAACCCCGGTGACCCGAACCGCTCGGCATTGAACAGCTCAGGACTGAGTTGCACTGCTCAGGACTGAGTTGCACTGCTCAGGACTGAGTTGCACTGCTCAGGACCACGAGGCGGCTCGTCGCCCGTGTCATCGCCACGTACCGGTCGACGGCGCCCTCGACGCCGTCCCCGAACGAGTCCGGGTCGATCAGCGCCACGAGGTCGAACTCGAGCCCCTTGGCCAGCGACGGCGTCAGCGACCGCACCCGGTCCCGCGCCGGGACCGGGACCGAACCATCGCTGATCACACAGGCGGTGCCCTCGGCATGGGTGGCCAGCCACGACTCCAGGATCGTGTCCAGCTCCGCGACCGAGCCGTGGTGCACCGGGATACCGCTGCTGCGGATCGACACCGGCACGTTGGCGTCCGGCAGCGCGGCCCGGATGACCGGCTCGGCCGCCGCCATGACCTCTTCGGGCGTCCGATAGTTCACGGTCAGCCGGGACAGTGTGATCCGGTCCAGTCCGACCCGTTCCAGGCGCTCCTGCCAGGACTCGCTGAACCCGTGCCGGGCCTGAGCGCGATCTCCGACCACGGTCAGGCTGCGCGACGGGCAGCGTGACAGCAGCATCTGCCACTCCGCATCGGTCAACTCCTGTGCCTCGTCCACCACCACGTGCGCGAACGGCCCCGCCAGCAGGTCCGGGTCGGCGGAGGCGAGCGCGCTGCCCTCGGCGAGCACCTCCCGCAGGTCCTGCTGGCGCAGCATCGTCATCAGGCCCTCACCGTCGTCGTACTCGTTGGAGGCGATCAGGTCGTCGACGACCCGGTCCATCTCCCGCCGGCCGGCCACGACGGCCGCCCGCTCCCGGCGCCGCCGTTCGGACGCCGACGAATCACCGAGCCGCTGCCGCAGCGCGTCCAGCAGGGGCAGGTCGGACACGGTCCAGGCCCGCGGGTAGGGCCGCTGCAGCCGCCGGATGTCGTCGATACTCAGCCAGGGCGCGCATCTGCGGAGGTAGGCGGGCACCGACCAGAGGTCGGCGACCAGGTCGGCAGCCTCGAGCAGGGGCCAGGACCGATTCAGGGCGGTACGCAGCTCGGAGCTCCGGCCCAGTTCGGACTCGCTGACGCCGGACCGCTCGGCGAGAATGGCGAGCAGTTCCTCCCAGATCTGGTCGCGGGCCTCGTTGTGAGGAGTGCCGGGGTCCGGGGCCTCGAACGCCGCCGCCCAGTCGCGCGCGGTCACCCGTACGTCCCCCTCGTCGGTGTCGATCGTCATGCCGTTGGCCGGGGGCTCCTCGTAGAACCGCACCGCCGTCTCCATCGCCCGGACCAGCTCGGCCGACGACTTGAGCCGTGCCACCTCGGGGTCGGTCTCGTGGGCCGCGGCGGCGCCCTCCGGAACGAGGTCGCGCACCGTGCAGGTCTGCACGTCGTCCTCACCGAGATTCGGTAGTACGTCGGCCACGTACGCCAGATAGGGCTCGTGCGGCCCGACGAACAGCACGCCGCCGCGGCCCCGGCCCAGCCGGGGGTCGGAATAGCGCAGGTACGCCGTGCGGTGCAGCGCCACCACCGTCTTGCCGGTGCCGGGTCCGCCGTCGACCACCAGTACCCCGGCCGACCCGGCCCGGATGATCGCGTCCTGGTCGGCCTGGATGGTGCCGAGCACGTCCCGCATCCGCGGCGACCGGCTGCTGCCCAGGCTCGCGATGAATGCCGACTGGTCGTCGAGCGCCGCTTTACCGCGCGCCTCGATGCCGGCCTCACTGAACACCTCGTCCCAGTAGTCGGTGACCCGGCCGTCCGCCCATCGGTAACGGCGGCGGCTCACCAGACCCATCGGGTTGGCGTGAGTGGCGCCGAAGAACGGCTCCGCAGCCGGTGAGCGCCAGTCGACCAGCAGACGGTCGCCCTCATGACCGGTCACGCCGTCACCGGTCACGCCGTCACCGGTCACGCCATCACCGGTCACGCCGCCACCGGTCACGCCGCCACCCGTCACGCCATTGCCGGTCAGACCCAGCCGGCCCACGTACACGGTGCGGCCGTCCGTGTAGACCATGCGGCCCAGGCACAGATCGAGGCTGTACCGGCGCAGCGCACGCAGCCGTGAGCTCAGCCGGCGGACCGCGTCGTCCCGGTCCACCGCCTGGCGGCCCCTGCCGGCCGGCGCCCGCCGCTCGGCGTCGAGGCTGGCGGTCAGGTCGGCGATCGACCGTTCAAGGCTCCCGGCGATGGTCGTGAAGTGTTCGTCGTCCGCGGCGATCAACGCGGGATCAGCCTTGGCGGCGAGCCGCTCGGGAAGATCGAAAACGCTGGTGATGGGCAGGTTCAAGGTTTCCCCGTTCCGCAGATCTCGGACACCCGGATGGGTTCGAGCGATGATTCTGCGCCGGGAATGGGGTCTTGCGGCAAGCCCCGGGTCGTGCTATAGCTTAGAAGTGGCGGAGGGAAGTAGTTCCCGATCCGCCCTTTTTATTGCCCGGGCTCGATGGCGCCGCCCTCTGGGAGCGCGTCACCCAGGGGCGTCCGGCGGTACAACACCGACCGCCCCCGAGCGCGCCCACGCGATCCGCCCCGACCGCAGCAGCGGCCACACGGCACAGCCGGACAATCGACGCCGGTCAGGCTAGGAGCTCGCGGACCCGGGGGACGACCTTCGTGGCGTACAACTCGATGCAGGTCGTCAGGTGCTCGGCCGGGAGCGGGCCGTGCGAGTACTTCAGGTCGAAGCGGTCGATCTCCAGCGCCTTGACGGTCGCGGCGATCTTCTGGGCGACCGTCTCGGGGGAGCCGACGTGCCAGGCGCCGTCGGTGACGTCGGCTTCGAAGCGGGCACGGGTGGCGGGCGGCCAGCCCCGCTCGCGGCCGATGCGGTCCAGGTTGCGGCGGGCGTGCGGCCACAGGATGTCGACGGCCTGCTGATCGGTCTCGGCCACGAAGCCGGGGCAGTGGACGCCGATCGGCTGCGGCTGCTGGTCGAGCTCCTTGAGCGCGCGACGGTACAGCTCGGTGTACGGGGCGAACCGGGCCGGGGCGCCGCCGATGATCGCCAGCACCAGCGGCAGGCCGTACTGGGCGGCGCGGACCACCGACTCGGGGCTGCCGCCCACGCCGATCCACGTGCGGATGCCGCCGGACTCGGTCTTCGGGTAGACCTGCTGGTCGCGCAGCGGCGGGCGGATCGAGCCCTCCCACGTGACCGGGCCCTCGGACAGCAGCTCGGACATCAGGTCCAGCTTCTCGGCGAACAGGCGCTCGTAGTCGGCCAGGTCGTATCCGAACAGCGGGAACGACTCGGTGAACGAGCCGCGGCCGAGAATGATCTCGGCCCGGCCGCGGGAGACGGCGTCGAGTGTGGCGAAGCGCTCGAAGACCCGTACCGGATCATCGGAACTCAAGACCGTGACCGCCGTGCCGAGCCGGATCCGCTCGGTGCGCGCGGCGATCGCCGCCAGCACGATCTCCGGTGAGCTGATCGCGTAGTCGTCGCGGTGATGCTCGCCGACGCCGAAGAAGTCGAGGCCGAGCCGGTCGGCGAGCACACCCTGCTCGACGACGTCCCGGATCACCTCCGCATACGGCTTGCCGTTGACGTCACCGAACGTGTCGAGCCCGAATTCCACGGCCCGATCTTAGCGGCGGCCTTTCAGGCGCCGGCCCATCTCCTTGGCGATCTCCTTCTTGGCATCGCGCTCGGCCATCACTTGCCTTTTATCGTACGATTTGAGGCCCCTGGCCAAGCCGAGCTCGATCTTGGCCCAACCGTCCTTGAAGTACAGCGACAGCGGCACGAGCGTCAGACCCGAGCCGTCCCGCAGCTGGTTGAGGATCTTGACGATCTCGACCTTGTGCAGCAGCAGCTTGCGGGTGCGGCGCGGGGCGTGGTTCGTCCACGAGCCGAACCCGTACTCCGCGATGTGCAGCCCGTAGAGCATGATCTCGCCCTCGTGCTCCTGCGCGAACGTGTCCACCAGCGAGGCCCGGCCCAGCCGCAGCGACTTCACCTCGGTGCCGGCCAGCACGAGACCCGCCTCATAGGTCTTCAGGATCGCGTAGTCGTGCCGCGCCTTCTTGTTCGACGCGATCAGCTTGACGCCCGTCTCTCTGGGCATGTCACCCCCTAGGCTTCTGGATCCAGGTCGTTCAGATCGGCGGGGATCGTGCGGCGCATCGAGTACGTCACGCTGCTCAGCCGATGCGGCTCGTCCTTCACATGGATGACGGCCCGGTCGTAGGCCTGCCAGCCGGCCTGCCCGGCCCGGTTCAGATGCCGCAGGTCGTCGAAGCGCTCATCGGTGCCCCAGCGCAGCACGCCGCCGGGGTGATGAAACGTCGCGGTCCAGTCCATGAAGCGGTCGGCGCCGAGCGTGCCCGCCGCGCGGTATTCGAGCCGCGCGTATTCCCAGTTGTCCACGCCGGTGATTATGCCGCCCGATTCGACCTATTGCGGTTCGGAGATGACCGTAAGTCCGCCGAGATGCCGAAACCCCCGAGTCACCAGGTCTTTCAGCACGGGTTGGCAGACGTCGGCGAGTCGCTTCGGATAGAGGCACGACCTGCCCGTCCGGTGAGAGCCGAGCCGGCTCGTCTTCGGCTCCGCCATCACGCCGGCGTAGGCTCCCGCGTCATGAGTGGCGACGGGGTGCTGCGACATCAACCTCTGCACGACGGTTTCGTGGCGGCGGAGGGTCAGCGCGAGGGGATCGCCGAGGCGATCGACCGGCACATCGAGCAGTTCTTCGGACCCGTCGACTTCGTCTACCACGAGTTCGGCTCCCACCTGGTCAGCGTGCACGTCTACGTCATCGAGCCGACGGAGGCGCGGCCCTTCCGGACGCTGATCACCTCCGGGATGAGCGAACTGCCGATGACGGTGCCGGAGGGCATCAGCCCGTACGCCGAGGTCATGCTCTGCCTGCCCGCCGACTGGCCGCTCGAGGAGTTCTACCCCCGCAACCCCGGCGTCGACTGGCCGATCACGGTGCTCAAGCAGGTGGCGCGGCTGCCGCACGAGTACGGCACGTGGATCGGCGAATGGCACTCGCTGCCGAACGGGGACCCGGCCGAGCCGTACGCGCCGGGCACGCCGTTCGCCGGGGCCGTCATCACACCGATGCTGCGGGTGCCCGCCGAGGCCCGGATCATCACGGCTCCCGACGGTACGGAGATCAACGTGCTCGCGGTGATCCCGCTGCACCCGGACGAGGTCGCCGTGAAGATCGAGAGGGGCACCGACGCGCTGATCGAGATCCTCGACCGCGGGCGGGTGACCGAACTGCTCGACCCGGCGCGGCCGTCCTTCGCCGTGATTCGATAGGCCGTGATTCGGTAGGCCGTGACTCGATAGGGGCCTTGACTCGATAGGGGCCATGACTCGATAGGGCCGTGGTCCGGTAGGCCGTGGTTCGATAGGGCGACGGCACCCGGAGGAGGCGCGATGATCTTCATTACCGCGAAATTCCTGATCAAGCCGGAGCACGCGGAGGACTGGCCGCGTATCGCCGGCCCGTTCACCGAGGCGACGCGCGCCGAACCCGGCTGCCTCTGGTTCGACTGGTCCCGCAGCCTCGACAACCCGGCGGAGTACGTCCTGGTCGAAGCGTTCCGCGACGGCGAGGCGGGTGGGGCACACGTCGGATCGGACCACTTCAAACAGGCTCAGCAGGAGTTGCCGCAGTACCTGGTCGCCACCCCGAAGATCATCAGCCAGTCGATCGACCAGTCCGGCTGGTCCGAACTCGGTGAGATGGCCGTCGACCGCTGACCGGCTCGTCGCTGCCGCCGCCCGCCCGTGACCGACCCCGCGCCCGGACCGGGTCGGACCGGACCGGGTCGGGCCGGGCCGGGCCGGACACTCGCCGGTCGAACCCGATCGGCGCGTGTCCGTCGGCTCGCGTCCGGGCGGTAGCCGCCGGCCTCGTATTCGCGAACGAGTTCGGCGAGATCCTCGAAGGTCTCGCCCCGCCACAGCTCACCGAACTTGTCGGTCGCCACACCTCCCATTCTCGTCCAGCCGCCGACTCTCCAGTTGTCGCGCACCGCTGTCTCGGGGTGTGTTGAGGCAGCGGTGCGCGACAGCCGGGTCGTACGCCATCACGCAGAGCGGTCAGGTGCGGGCGGTCAGGTGCGGGTGGTCAGGTGCGGGCGGTCAGTCGAGGGCGGCCTGGACGGCGGGCAGCCAGCGGGCGGCGATCTTCACATTGCCGGCGTCGTTGGGGTGCACGCCGTCGTAGGTGTCGGTGGTGGTGTTGAAGCCGGTCCACTGGTCGACCACGGTGACCGGGGACGCGGCGGTGCTGAGTGACGCGGCCCAGGCCGGGATCGCGGCGTTCAGGGTGACCACGCGCTGGCCGCAGTCGGTGCAGGTGGACGGGTTCAGCGGGATGATCTGCGCGACGATCACCTTGACCTGCGGGTTCTTGGCGCGCATCTGGCCGATCAGGGTGGTGTAGGCGTTGAGGATCGTGGTGGCCGGGATGTTGCTCCACGCGTCGTTGGTGCCGAAGTGCATCAGGACCACGTCCGGGTCGGCCACGTTGAGCCAGGCCGGGAGCATGTTCTGGCCGGCCACGTTGGTCACCAGGTAACCGCCGTGACCGTCGTGCTCGCCGTCGTAGGGGAAGCCGCAGCCGTCACCGGGCAGCGTGCCGACGAAGTCGACCTCGGCGGCCGGAAGCTGCTGCCAGAGCAGCGCGCGCCAGCAGCCCGGTGAACCGGTGATCGAGTCGCCCAGTGCCATGATCCGCGTCTTGGAGCCGGTGCCGGTGCTGGTGCTCGGCGACGGTGACGGCGACCCGCTGGGCGGTGTGCTGGGTGATGTGCTGGGGACGACGCCGCCGGTGCAGGCGGCGCCGTTGAGCGTGAACGCGGCGGGTACGGGGTTGCTGCCGGTCCACGAGCCGTTGAAGCCGAACGACGCCTTGCCGCCGGTGGCCAGCGACCCGTTCCAGGCGGCGTTGCGGACCGTCACGGTCGAGCCGGACTGGGTCGCCGCGCCGTTCCATAGCTGCGTGATCGTCTGTCCGGCGGGGAACGTGAACACCAACGACCAGTCGGGGAGCGGGTCGCCGAGGTTGGTGACGTCGACGGCCGCGCCGAAGCCGCCGGGCCACTGACTGCTGACGGTGTACTTCACCGAGCAGCCTGCGGCGGCGTTGGCGCTGGTCGCGAGGGCGACCGCGCCGAACGAGAGCAGCGCGGTGACGATGCCGAGGACAGTCCATTTTCGTCTTTGCACGGTTGCCTCCGGGGATGTGCTTGACGGGCGTGCGGGGACAGAGCACGCTGGGAGCGCTCCCAATTAACGCACATCTATGGGACGCGAGAGAATGGAGTTCTGAGAATGGTCACCCGTCGATTCGTCGCCGCCCGGGAGAGGCGCTGGTGCTGGGCGAGACGTGCGGCGCGATGGGATGGGTGCCGCATGGGTCAGCGGCCGTGGTGGAACGGAATCGGCTGCGCGGGGGCGCGGCCATTCCGGATCGGTCGCCGGCCGGGAGAGCGTGGGGAGACTCGGGTACTACGGGACCGGGCTCCCCACGTTCCGGCTGGTCAGGGCGCTGGCTCTCAGGATTCGGGCCCTGGTCAGGATTCGGGCCCTGCTCAGGATTCGAGCCCTGGTCAGGATTCGAGCAGAGCTTCCGTGCCCAGGTTGCGGATCGAGGCGTCGAGGACCTGAGCGGTGTGCGCCAGAGCGATCGACCCGCCCTGGCGGCGGATCCCGGCGGCGACCTGCATGAGGCAGCCCGGATTGGCGGTCACCAGCAGTTCCGCGCCGGTGTCCAGGACGGCCTTCGCCTTGCGGTCACCGAGTTCGGCCGCCGGAGCCGGGTTCAGGACGTTCCACACCCCGGCGGAGCCGCAGCAGATCTCCGCCTCCCGGATCGGACGGACCGTGAGATCCGGGATGCCGGCGAGCAGGGCTCGTGGCTGAGCGCGGACACCCTGCGCGTGCCCGAGATGGCAGGCGTCGTGGTAGGCGACCGTCATCGGCAGCGGATGGCGGCGGGCCACCGGGCCCAGCTCGACGAGCAGTTCGGACAGGTCACGGACTTTCGCGGTGAACGTGGCGGCGCGTTCGGCGTAGCGGGGATCGTCGGCTAGCAGCTCGTCGTACTCCTTCAGCGACGAGCCGCAACCGGCCGCGTTGACCACGAAATAGTCCATGCCGGTGCGTTCGAACGTGTCGATCAGGTTCCGGGCGAACCGCTGCGCCTCGGCCCGGCGCCCGTTGTGCACGCTCAGCGCGCCGCAGCAGCCCTGGCTCGGCGGGATCAGCACCTCACAGCCCTCGGCCGCGAGGATGCGTACCGTCGCCGAATTGACGTCCGGAAAGAACGCCGACTGAACACAACCGGTCAGCATGCCGACCAGGGCGCGCCGATCACCGCGGGCGTGCACTCGCGCCGGCGGCTTCGGCACGGAACGCAGCCGCGGCGCGAGGGAATCCAGGGTGGCGAGGGTCGGCGCGAGGCGGTTCAGCAGGCCGCTGCGGTCCATCAGGTTCTTCAGACCCGTCATGCGGTACGCCCGGAGCGGTCCCCGCAGAAGCCGGAGCCTCCTCGGGTACGGGAAGAGCGCGAAGATCGCCGCCCGCAGGGCCCGATCCCGCGGGCCGCGCGGATGACGGCGCTCCACCTGGGCGCGGGTGTCCTCGATCAGCCGGTCGTAGCGGACGCCGGACGGGCACGCCGTCACGCACGCCATGCAGCCCAGGCAGCGGTCGAAGTGGGTGACCATCGAGTCGCTCAGCGGCTCACCGGACAGTCCCTGCCCGATCAGGTGGATGCGGCCGCGGGGCGAGTCCATCTCCTCGCCCCACAGCACGTACGTGGGGCAGGTGGTCAGACAGAATCCGCAGTGAACACAATCGGACACCAGGTCGGCGCTCGGCGGGTGGTCACCGTCGAACGCGGGCGGCCCCGCGGGTGACGTGGCCCCGTTCTCGGCCGCCCGGAGCGCATCAACCGGCACCCCACCAGCCGGCACCCCACCAGCCGGCACCCCACCAGCAGGCACCGCATCGTCGGGCGGGGTGCCGGTGCCATGGGTGGCGTCGATGTCAGCCATTGCGGAAACCTCCCGGTCGAAGTCCACCCGTGCCGTTCACTCAGATGCCGCCCACGAAACGCCCCGGTGCGAAGCGGTGGTCCGGATCGAACTGGTCCTTCACTCGGCGCATCAGCTCGAGGCCGGGCACGTGCCCCCACATGTCGATCCCGTCCCGGACCGGCTCCGGCGCGGTCAGCACCACCGCATGGCCGCCGCCCGCGGTCGCCGCGGCCCGGAGCAGGCTCACGAGCCGGGTGGCGTCGCCCGCCGGCCCGGGACACCCGGCGTAGAGCACTCCTGTTCCGGCCGAGCCGCGGATGGTCAGGCCCGCTTCGACGGCGGCGGCGACCAGGGTGGGGACGGCGGACAGGACGGACGTCAGCTTCAGGCCGAGGCCGCCGTCCGGCCACGGTGGGGTGTCCCACCAGGACGGAGCCACGTCGGTGACCTCGCCGTCGAGCAGCCTGGCCAGGGCACCGGCCCGGTCACGGACCCCCGCTTCGGTGCCCTCCAGGAGGACCGCGATCTCCGGGTCGCCGCCGGGGACGGCGTTGATCTCGAGAGCGCTCGCCGCGAACTGGCCGGCCAGGACGTCCGCGGCTCGGGTGGGTGGTGCGACGGCCCGTACGAAAGAGGTGGTCAAGGGAACCGGATGCAACCGGAACACGCATTCGGTGATCAGCCCGAGCGTGCCTTGCGATCCGGTGTAGAGCTTGCCCAGGTCGTAACCGGCGACGTTCTTGACCACCTTGCCGCCGGCCTTGGTGATCCGGCCGTCGGGCCGGACGACCGTGATGCCGATGAGCAGGTCGCGGGCGGTGCCGTACCGCAGCCGGCGCGGACCGCTGCCGTTCGCCGCGACCGTGCCGCCCGCCGTCGCCGACGGGGGAGCGTCGAGGGCGAGCTGCTGGCCGGGGAGGCGGTGCAGCTCGGCCATCGGGGTCCCGGCCCGGACCACCGTGATCAGGTCGCCGGCCGCGTGTTCGACGACCCCGGCCAGTCGCCGGGTGTCGATGATCAGGTCCAGTTCGCGGGGCGGCGGACCGTGATGGATCTTCGAGCCACCGCCGCGGATCACCACGGTGAGGTCGCGGGTCTCCGCGATCAGCGCGGCTGCCTCCGCGGTGGTCGCGGGAGCCGCGACGAGGCGGGCGGGCACCCCGCCGACCAGGTCGTCATCGCCGGCCTTGACGGCGAGATCATCCAGAGCGCTCATGGTCTGCCTCCGGCGGCGAGGTGAAGGGGAAGTGGCCGGCGGCGGCCCTGAGGGGGCGCGCCATCAGAAGACCTCCGCCACGTCGGTCTCGTGCAGGGGATGGGCGCCCTGGCGGCGGCCGGGGCGTTCGCCGCACAGGCGAGGCGTGGGGAACACCTTGCCGGGGTTGGCGATGCCGGAAGGGTCGAAGGCGCACCGCACCAGCTGCATCGTGTCGAGGTCGTCGTCGCTGAACATGCGCGGCATGTAGCGGGCCTTGTCGACGCCGACGCCGTGTTCGCCGGTGATCGAGCCGCCGTACTCGATGCACAGGTCGAGGATCGCGCCGGAGACGGTCTCGGCGCGGCCGGCCTCGCCGGGTACGGCGTCGTCGAACAGGACCAGTGGGTGCAGGTTGCCGTCGCCGGCGTGGAAGACGTTCGCGACCCGGACGCCGTGTTCGCCGGCCACCGCGGAGATGCGGCGCAGCACCTCGGGCAGCGCGGTCCGGGGGATCACGCCGTCCTGGACGATGTAGTCGGGACTGATCCGGCCGACCGCGGCGAACGCCGACTTGCGGCCCCGCCAGATCAGCTGCCGTTCGGTGTCGTCGGCCGCGACGCGGGTCTCGAACGCGCCGTTCTCGTCGCAGAGCCGGCTGACCTCGTCGAACTGTGCCGCCACCTCGGCGGCCGGACCGTCGAGCTCGACGATGAGCACGGCGCCCGCGCCCGCCGGATAGCCGCAGTGGACGGCGGCCTCGGCGGCCTCGATGGAGAGCGCGTCCATCATCTCGATCGCGGCCGGCACCACCCCGGCCGCGATGATCGCGGAGGTGGCGGCGCCCGCCTGGTCGGTGCTGCGGAACGCGGCGAGCAGGGTGCGCACGGTCTCCGGAAGCCGGGTCAGCCTGACCGTCACCTCGGTGGCTACGCCGAGGGTGCCCTCCGAGCCGACGAAGGCGCCGAGCAGGTCGTACCCGGGGGTGTCCGGCGCCGCCCCGCCGAGCCGGACCAGGTCGCCGTCAGGTGTGACCACCTGCAGGCCGGTCACGTGATTGGTGGTGAAGCCGTACTTCAGACAGTGCGCGCCGCCGGAGTTCTCGGCGACGTTGCCGCCGATCGAGCAGATCTGCTGACTCGACGGGTCGGGGGCGTAGTAGTAGCCGTGCCCGGTGGCGGCGTGCGTGACGTGCAGGTTGATCACGCCGGGCTGGACCACGGCGCGTTCGTCGGCCGGGTTCAGCGACAGGATCTCGCGCAGCTGGGAGGTGACGATCAGGACGCCGTCGGCGTGCGGCAGCGCCCCGCCGGACAGGCCGGTGCCGGAGCCGCGGGCCACGAACGGGACCTGGGCCTCGGCGCAGGCGCGAACCGTCGCGGCGACCTGGGCAGGGGTCCGCGGCAGAACGACCAGCGCCGGGACGACCTTGTAGTGGGCGAGGCCGTCACACTCGTACGTCCGCAGCTGTTGCCTGTCGGTGATGACCTGGTCGGGGGCCAGCTCGGCACGAAGCCGAGCGGCGATGGCATCGATCCCGGTCATCGGAACCTCCTCGGCGGCGCTGCCCTGCCGTCACCTTAACCCGCGTCACCTCAACCCGCGTCACGCTAACCGCGTCACGCTGGATCCTGGTCGCCGGAAAGGAGCCAGTGCCGTCCCGAGGTCCAGCCGGTCAGCGGCCGCGCCTCGCCGCCGGCCAGCACACTCTGGAGTCCGGCGACCGCCGGGGCGAGCAGGCCGCGTTCGGGGAGCGCGGTCACGAACGGCCCGGCGTCGGTCAGGGACAGGAAGAAGATCATCTGACGCCAGGCGTACGCGATGTCCTTGATCGTCCGCAGCGCGAGCGGCCGTGCCGAGAGCCGTTCGATCGCCGCCCAGCACGCCTCGGCGGCGGCCGTCACGTCGGCCGTCACCCCGGCGCCGGTCACCAGGGTGGCCAGGTTGTGCGTGGTGAGGATCTGCGCCTGTTCGATCACCATCCCGTTTGCCGCCACCGACCTGCCGGGACTCACTCCGGCCCGGGTGCGGCACAGCGCCGCGAAGTCCGGCGAGATCGATGGCCGCTTGCCGACGACGGTGAACCCGGCGAGTGCGGCGTAGTCGATCCGGTAGTACCGCTCGTACAGCGTTCCGGCCAGCAGCTCGCCGGCCCGCTGCGCCGCATACAGGAACTTCGCCGCGAACCGGCCGTCGAAGATGTCCGCGGCCAGTTCCTCCACCCACGGCAGCCCGAGTCCGGCCTCCCTGCTCAGGGTTGTCAGCTCACGGACCATCGGGTTCGGCGGCAGCGTGGCCGGGAACGCGCCCAGCACCAGACCGCCCAGCCGTCGCAGCGCCGCCGAGGCCGCCGCGCGTGAGTCCCCGCCCGGCGCGCGGTGGGCGGCGACCGCCCGTACCCACGGAAGCTCGTCGATCTTGACCTGGCTCTCCAGGCCGGTGAGCAGCAGCGACCGCCGGTTGCGGAACGCCAGGTAGTTGGCCGTCATGAGGGCGCGCAGGTCCGGGTCGGGGTAGGCGGCGCCGACCGCCTGCGCGGTGATCCGCGGCACGAGGGTGGCCAGCACCTCGGCCGAGGGAATCAGACCGGCCGCGACCAGGTCCTCGACCGGGGCCGCGGTGGCCCGGCGCACGACGGCCCGGATCGGGTCCGGAACGGCTCGCCCGCCGACCGGGCCGAGCACGGCCTCCGTGTCGGCGATACCGGTGTGCCGGGGAAGCGCGGCGAGGCGCTCGGCGACGGCCGCCGCGATCACGTGATGCGGCGGCACCGCGGCCTCGGCCGCCTGCCGGGCCCGGAGATCGGAGTGTTCCGTGCCGCCCGGCGTGCCGCGCCGCCGCACCATGGCGTCGACCACGGACTGCGTCAGCCCGCGACGCCACTCCCGCCCGGCGAGCACGTCGCGAATCGCCTCACGCAGCACGGTCAGGTTGGCTCCCGGACGGCTGTGCCGCCTGCTCGGCGGATTTTCCCGGGCCAGCCGCTCATAGTCGTCGAGGAGAGCACGCGCTTCGCGCTTCCAACCATCATCCAGCTGTACGCCGACACGGCCGTCCCGCATCGTGCGGAGCCAGAGTGCCAGCACCCGGTCGGCGTAGAGGTTCCAGACCGTCAGGCTGCCGCGCATCGTCTCGATCCGTGGCTTCGGCCCGCGATCGCGCAGCTTCCCGGCGGTCTCGCCCGCGGTCGCCCGCCAGACGAGCTCCGGAGCGGCGGCCGGTCCCGGTGCGGGCCGCGGGGTGAAGCAGAGCACGCCCGAGTACGGCTGCACCTCGGTGAGCAGGCTCAGCGCTGCCGCCTCGTCTCCGGCGCGCAACAGCCATGCCAGCACCGGGAGCACCGCCTCCTCCGGAAGCGCCTTCTCCTCCCTCAGCGCCTCCTCCCTCAGCGCCTCCTCCGCGCGCCCGATCGTGAAGCGGTCCTCGGCGAGCAGCTCCGCGCGGCGGGCCGGGTCCAGCTGGTGCCGGAAGATCTCGGCACGCGACCGCTCGAGTCCGTGCCGCTCGGCGTACGCCGACTCCGCCTCGGAGAGCGGACCGCTCGCGGCCGCCTTGCCCGTGGCGAATCCGCCGTGGATCACCTCGGGCGTGACCCACACCGGCAGGCCCTTCACCGGGGTCCGTGACCCGATCCGCAGCTTTCCGCGCAGCATCCCGGTGAGCACCGCCCGCCACCGGGCGGCCCGGTCTGCATTTCCGCTCGTCTCGGCCTTCAGTAGCTGCGCGGCCGGGTAGCCGAGCCCGATTCCGTCCCCGTGTTCCGTCATGCCGGCATGGCGGGTCCCGCCCCCGCGCCCTCCCGGTTGGAAGCCGGGCGCTCTGCTGCTGAGCTACATGCCGCTGGTGATGGCTGGAACCATAGCCAGCCGCCCAGGCCCCGGCGAACGGGTTTTCCCGGCATTTCGGAGCCGGCCCGGCGGTCTGGCAGTATGGCCGGATGTTCGTGACCGCGAGACCCGTCCGTGCCGCCCTGGGCGCCGCCTGCGCCCTGGTCATGGCCGCCGGGTGCAGCTCCTCCGACGACTCCGCGCCGGACGGCGGGCTGATCTCCGTGACCACCATGCGGGGCGCGTTCCTGCAGCCCGCCGAGATCGGTCCGGCCTGGGCCGCGCCGCAGGAGAGTGCCGACCCGCAGCAGATGGTCAGCTTCTGCGGTGGCACGAGCACCCCGCCGCAGGCGCCGCCCGGTGCCGAGCTGATCTCGTCGTCGGCGAGCGACGAGGGTGAGAAGGGCGCGCAGACCCTGCAGCAGACGGCGCTGGTCTTCGCCGACGCCGCCAGCGCCGAGGCCGGTCAACTGCTGCTGCGCACGGTGGCCGACCAGTGCGCCAAGTCGTCCGAGGTGCCGGCCACCGTGACGGCCGACCGCAACGAGCCCGCCTACACCGAGACTCTCGAGGTCCGTGACCTGAACGAGGGCGCCTGGAACGGGTTCGTGATCATCCGGAACAAGCTGTACGAGGCCGCGCACCCGGGCACCGCGGAGACCGCCGTCGCCGTGCTGCGCACCCGCAACGTCGTGCTCGTGGACACCTACGCGATCTACCGGCTCGACAACGCGAGCCCCTCGGCCGGCTTCGAGGCCGACTGGAAGCGCCTCGTGGGCTCCGTGGTGCAGCGGGTGAACTGACGGGTAGCCCGGGGCGGCTGACCGGCTGGCTGACCGGGTGGCTGACCGGGTGGGATAGACAGGTTGACGTTCGTCGTCTAATGTTCGCGGTGCGCCGTTGCGAGTTCTTCCCCCGTGGAATTCGCAGCGGCGCCCTTATTTTGTGCCGTGAACCGTGCCGCCACACCCCTCTCGCAACGTGATCAGCGGTCGGCTGCTCGATTCTGCTCGGAGAGAGCGCGTACCGATCAGGGTTGTCCGCATCCGTGTGGAAAAAGCCACGGGACTGTTAACTATTCACTCCGATCGTGCTTAGCCTTACGAATCCCAGGGCAGGAAGTCTTATCCGCCGCGGATTCTTAACCAGCTGGATCACGACCGGAGGTAGGGCATGAAGTTCGTCTACGACTTCGCCGAGGGCAACAAGGACCTCAAGGATCTGCTGGGTGGCAAGGGCGCCAATCTCGCGGAGATGACCAACCTCGGCCTGCCCGTGCCGCCCGGCTTCACCATCACCACCCAGGCGTGCCAGCAGTACCTGCGCAACGGCACGCACGTCGACGGCCTCGGCGCCGAGATCGACGAACACCTCGCGGCCCTGGAGTCCAAGATGGGCCGCCGCCTGGGCGACCCGGCCGACCCGCTGCTCGTGTCGGTCCGCTCCGGCGCCAAGTTCTCGATGCCCGGCATGATGGAGACCGTCCTCAACGTCGGCCTCAACGACGCCTCCGTCGACGGGCTCTCCCGGCAGGCCGGCGGCAACGATCGGTTCGCGTGGGACTCGTACCGGCGTCTGATCCAGATGTTCGGCAAGACCGTGTGCGAGGTGCCCGGCCACGAGTTCGAGGACGCGTTGCACGACGCGAAGGTCGCCAAGGGCGTCAAGGACGATGTCCAGCTCGACGCCGATGACCTGCGGGCGCTCGTCACCGCGTACAAGAAGGTGTTCGTCAAACACACCGGCCACGAGTTCCCGCAGGACCCGCGTGAACAGCTCGACCTCGCCGTCGAGGCCGTGTTCCGGTCCTGGAACGCCGACCGGGCCGTCCTCTACCGCCGCCAGGAGCGCATCCCCGCCGACCTGGGCACCGCCGTCAACGTGGTCGCCATGGTCTTCGGCAACCTGGGCGCCGACTCCGGCACCGGCGTCGCCTTCACCCGCGACCCGGCGAGCGGCGAGCAGGGCGTCTACGGCGACTACCTGTCCAACGCGCAGGGCGAGGACGTCGTCGCAGGCATCCGTAACACGCTGCCGCTGGCCGACCTGGAGCGGCTGGACAAGCGCTCGTACGACGAGCTGATGCAGATCATGGCCACGCTCGAGGGCCACTACCGGGACCTGTGCGACATCGAGTTCACCATCGAGCGCGGCAAACTGTGGATGCTGCAGACCCGCGTCGGCAAGCGCACCGCGGCGGCCGCTTTCACCATCGCCGCCCAGCTCGTCGACGAGGGCGTCATCGACCTCGACGAGGCGCTCACCCGGGTCACCGGCGGGCAACTCGCCCAGCTGATGTTCCCGCGCTTCGACCTGTCCTCCTCGCCGGACTCGCTGACGCGCGGGGTCGGCGCGTCACCGGGAGCCGCTTTCGGGCAGGTCGTCTTCACCTCGGCACGGGCCGTCGAGGTCGCGGCGTCCGGCACGCCGGTCATCCTGGTCCGGCGCGAGACCAACCCCGACGACCTGCCCGGCATGATCGCCGCCAACGGCATCCTCACCAGCCGCGGCGGCAAGACCTCGCACGCGGCCGTCGTGGCCCGTGGCATGGGTAAGACCTGCGTGTGCGGCGCCGACGAGATGGAGGTGGGCCGTGACTCGTTCACCATCGGCTCGCACACCGTCCGGGAAGGCGAGACGATCTCCATCGACGGCACCACCGGGCGTGTCTACCTCGGCGAGGTCGCGGTGCGGCCCAGCGAGGTCGTGCAGTACTTCGAGGGCGACCTGGACCCGTCACAGGCCAACGATCCGCTGGTGGCGGCCGTGCACCGGATCATCACGCACGCCGACGACCAGCGCCGGCTCAAGGTGCGCACCAATGCCGACACCGGTCTCGACGCGGCCCGCGCGCGTCGCTTCGGCGCGCAGGGGATCGGGCTGTGCCGTACCGAGCACATGTTCCTCGGCGACCGCCGTGAGCTGGTCGAACGCCTGATCCTGGCGCGCAGCGAGGCCGAGCGCAACGAGGCGCTCGCCGCCCTGCAGCCGCTGCAGCGGGCCGACTTCCTGGACATCTTCCGGGAGATGAACGGCCTGCCCGTCACGATCCGGCTCATCGACCCGCCGCTGCACGAGTTCCTGCCCTCGCTGGAGGAACTCGCCGTCAAGGTCGCCGTCGCCCACGAGCACGGCCAGAGCGTCGAACACGACGAGCAGCTGCTCGCCGCCGTCCGCCGCATGCATGAGCAGAACCCGATGCTGGGTCTGCGGGGCGTACGACTGGGGCTGGTCATTCCCGGTCTGTTCGCGATGCAGGTCCGGGCCATCGCCGAGGCGGCCGTCGCCCTGGCGGCCGAAGGCGGGAAACCGCGCCCGGAGATCATGGTCCCGCTCGTCGGCGCCGTCCAGGAACTCGAGACCGTCCGCGCCGAGGCCGAGAAGATCATCGACGCGATCGTCGGCGACTCCGGCGTCGAGGTCCTGATCGGCACGATGATCGAGGTACCGCGGGCCGCACTCACGGCCGGCCAGATCGCCGAGGCCGCCGAGTTCTTCTCCTTCGGCACCAACGACCTCACCCAGATGGCCTGGGGCTTCTCCCGCGACGACGTCGAGGGCGCGTTCTTCTGGCGCTACCTGGAACTCGGCATCTTCGGCATCTCACCCTTCGAGTCCATCGACGCCGACGGCGTGGGCCGCCTCGTCCGCATCGCCACCGAGGAGGGCCGGGCCGCCCGGCCCGGCCTCAAACTCGGCGTCTGCGGCGAACACGGCGGCGACCCCGACTCCGTGCACTTCTTCCACGAGGTCGGGCTCGACTACGTGTCCTGCTCGCCGTTCCGCGTGCCGATCGCCCGCATTGAGGCCGGCCGTGCCGCGGTCGCCTCCACGGCGGCAGGATCCGACCACCGCTGATCCCCACGCCGACACTGTCCCTGGAGCCGGGCGGCGGGCGCGAAGCGGTTCGCTTCGCGCCCGCCGCTCACCTGGTGTACGCCGTCTGCCACGGCTGTCCGTTCGCGCCGGCTCCGCGTGGAGCGCCGGCTTGTGCCGGCTCCGGGGCGGTCAGCCCGTCTGTCGTACCTGGCGCGTGTAAACGGCGTCTCAGGCACGACCTGAACTGATCATCGCTTGGCGGGAGCCGGTCACACGTGGGTGCCGTCCACCACCGCAGGTGGGTCGGTGCCCGGCGGGGTGGCGCAGACGAACGCCTGAACCACGGCCTCGTGCAGGTCGTGAGCGATCCGTGGGCCGGCTGCGGCGAGCAGTTCGGCGGCCGCGTGTTCCAGCATGGCGGCGGCGATTGTCCAGTCCTGCGACGCGGCCTCGCTGAGACGGCGGACCGCCTCGGCCGGGCGGTGCCGAAAAAGCAGAGCGGACCACTCCGGGTACGGCTTGGCCGGGCCGTCCCCGGCAGGCGGGCTGTCCGAGCCGGTCGGGCCTTCCCCGGCGGTCGGGCTCTCCAAGTCGGCCGGGGTGTCCAGACTGTCCAGGACCTGGTCTGGGTCGGCGTAGCCGGCGTCGGCCAGGATCAGCAGCGCCTCGTGGTCGTTGCGGGCGGCCGCCTCCGCACGGACGCGGCCGGCGAGTGCCGCGACGATCGGGCTGTCCGCGTTCAGCCGGACCATCTCGGCGTACGCGGGAAGTCGTTTCGGATCGAGGTCTGCCGGGGCCGGTTCGGGCGTGAGGTCGTCGGCACCGAGCCGGCGAGCGCGGGTGGTCCGGGCGCTGATCCGTGCGTACAGCCGATAGACCGGATCGTCGATCCGCAGCTCCGGGCCACCTAGGACCTGCTCGTCGGCCGACACGATCGCCGCGACGATCGGGGGAGCGGGAGGGAGTCCGGGGACGTGCGGACTGCCCGCGGGGTTGCGCCGGGTCTCCTCGTGCACGATGGCCGCAGCCTGGGCGGGACGATGACCGGCCAGACGGTGCTCGGTGTATTCCAGCGAGCCGTGGCAGGCGTACGCGTCCCGATAGATGTCGTTCAACGCGGGCAGACAGGTGAGCAGGGCGTGGCCCAGCCCGGTGGCGAACGGCAGCACTCCGATCGCCGTGTCGAACCGGGCGCGGTGGTCAGGCCGCAGATAGGCCAGCACGTCACGGTCGTGGCCGGTGTGCCCGCCGGGCCAGGACCAGGCCGGCATCCGGGTCAGCAGCTGCCGCTGACGGGACCAGGCCTGGGCCTCGGCATCCAGATCATGGGCCGCCAGCGCCACCTGGACCAGCGCGCACTGGGCCACAGCAGCCTCGCCGGAGTCCTCGATGAGGGCGGCCAGCGAGGTCGCGGCCCGGCAGTCGGCCGGGGCGAGGTGAGTGACGAAGACGCGGAGCAGACGGGCCAGCGAGTGCGGGTTTCCGGGCAGCGGTGCGGGCGGGAGGAGCGCGTGCAGCCAGGCGGCCGGAGTGGAGTAGAGGTGACGGCCCGCGTGATCGGTCCAGCGGGCACGAAGCTCACGCAGGTAAGGCTCGTGCTCGGTGCCGGGCGAAGGGGAACCCTCGGGACTGAAGGGCGCCGCCCTGGGCGGGGCCGCGGTGCCGGTCAGGGCGGCGCGCAGCAGGCTCAGGTGCAGGATCTGCGGAAGGCGCCGGACCGTGTCGTCACCCGTGAGCTCGGTCTCCAGGGCCCGATCGATCAGCTGGAGGAACGACGCGTCGGAGCCGGAACGTGCGAGTAGCGACAGCCGCAGCCCGCGGTCGAGCACGGTCACACCGGGATTGCTGGTCGCCGCCATGGTGCCCCCTCGATCGCCCCGGTCCATATCGATTCAGTTCACTGGGCGGATGCTACCGGTGGGGTACGACATCGGCGGTGCCGTTCGTGCCCCGGTCGGGTGGAGCCGGGGCGATCGCGGGCGAAAATGTCGGGGGCCGGGTCTAGCGTCCGAGGGGACGGAGTCAACGACGACGATGGAGCACCCGATGACGTCCACCCTCAACCCGTATCTGACGTTCGACGGCAAGGCTCGCGAGGCCGTCGAGTTCTACCACTCGATCTTCGGCGGCGAGCTCAAGGTGAACACCTTCGGCGAGTTCGGTGCGCCCGACCCGGCCTCGGCCGACCTGATCATGCACGCGCAGCTGGAGACCCCGCAGGGCTACACGCTGATGGCCTCCGACTGCCCGCCCGGGATGGAGTACAAGCCCGGCGAGAACATCACCGTCAGCCTGAGCGGCCCCGACGGTGACACCCTGCGCGCCGCCTGGGAGAAACTGTCGGCCGGCGGCCAGGTCCGGGTGCCGCTGGAGAAGCAGATGTGGGGCGACGAGTTCGGTCAGCTGGTCGACCGGTTCGGCATCCCATGGATGGTCAACATCACCCAGTGAGGGTCGCGATCCCACCGGCGGACGGGCCTATGGCGTCCGCCGGTGGTCGAGCCATCTCAAGATCCGGTACGCGGAGTTAACTTCGCGTGCCATGCTCACGCTCCGTGTCACCCTTCTGACACCCTTCCGAGTGATTGTTAAATCGCCCCGAATTGTTGCGCCGAACGCATTTTGGCTGTTCAGAGTGTCCACAATTGGGAATGCGATTTGTCCGGGACGCCGGATGGGTGACAGTGGGTCCACTGTGGCGGTGAACACGTAACGCAATCCGGGGGTTAACTGTCCGAACACTTCGGTGCTTAGAATCCTCGCGCATCAGCATCGGGCGAGCCGGGGGGCTCGCGCGCCGCCCCGAGCGGCAGCGATGTTGCGAGGGGGAGAGCTACGTGACGGTCGAACGGCCGGTCCGTGAGTGGAACGGCCTGATCATTCCGGATCCAGGCGTCTACACACTGGACGAGGCCCACAAACGCATCGGGTTCGTCGCACAGCACATGATGGTCAGTCCGATCCGGGGGGAGTTCGCGAGGGGCGCCGCGACGATCGTGGTGGCGACGGATCCACTGCGCTCGTCGATCAGTGCCACGATTCGCACGGACAGCATCAACACACACAACCCGGAGCGGGACGCGCACCTGTCCAGCCCGGACTTTCTCGACGTCAACCGCTACCCGACGATCGAGTACCGCAGCACCGCTATCACCTGGGAGGCGGACAGCGATCCGATCTTCAATTGGGTACGGCTGCGCAACAACCCGCTCGGCCGGCGAGGAACGGCCGCGGACCTGCCGCCGGCCGCGACCCGTGCGTCGGGCAGGTTCGTGATCAGGGGCTACCTGACGGTCAAGAGCGTCACCCGGCCGATCGACATGCACATGGAGTTCGGCGGTGCACGCCGCGACCCGTACGGCCGGGAGATCTTCGGGTTCAGTGCCTCCGCCGAACTGGACCGCGAGGACTACGGCCTGCTCTGGAACGTGATGCTCGAGTCCGGCGGCGTCCTGGTCGGCAAGAAGATCCGCATCGAACTGGCCGGCGAAGCCATCCGCAACGCCTGAGGCCTGACGCCTGACGCCGGGGCCTGTCGCCGGCCGCCTGTCGCCGGCCGCTTGTCGCCGGCCGCTTGTCGCTGGCCGTCGGCCGCTGCGAGGTCGTCGGCTTGCTTGCCGTGGTGCCGAGTCCTCGCAAAAGCGTCGGGTCGCCGAACGTCATGGTTGCCAAACGATGTAGCCGTCGAACGACTTAGTCGTCATGCGTTGGAACCGTCAACTGTCGGGGGATCCGTCATGCGTCGGAGTCGCCGGTTGTTGGGGGATCCGTCATGCGTCGGAGTCGCCGGCCATCGGAGCCACCGACCGTCGTAACAGCCGTGGTCCACAGCCGGGCACGTATCTCGAGCCCCATTTGATCGCGCGGCCATGGGGCGGGGTTGCTAAATCGCTCGGTTAGCAGCCCTGAACCACAGCCGGTCGGTTTTTTGGGGGCCTAGTTGATCGTGCAGCAGCGGATGACGGTTGTTGAGCTATTTCGGTCGTAGCCCCTGGTCGCAGCGGGGCCGTGTGTTCGGCGTCGTTGATCGTGCGGCTGTGGGTGAGGGTTGTTGATCGTGCGGCTGTGGGTGAAGGCCGCTGGCGGATTCGTGTGGCAGTCCTTGATCGCGGCGGGGGTGTGTGTTCGGGGTTGTTGATCGTGCGGCTGTGGGTGTAGGCCGCTGGCGGATTCGTGTGGCAGTCCTTGATCGCGGCGGGGGTGTGTGTTCGGGGTTGTTTATCGCACGGCTCAGGGCGGAGGCGCTGGGTGGTTCGGGTGGCAGCCTCCAGCCGCATATGGGGCAGCTGAACGGCCCGTGCCGATCGTCCCGGCGGCGGGTGGAGGGCCCGGACCGCGACACGTCTCGCGGAGGGATGAGACAGGGGCCTGGCGGGTGTGGGCACACCCGCCAGGCGGATGTCAGCCCTCGTAGTAGAAGTCGTCGTCGAAGTCCGGCTCCGGCGGCAGGGGCGGGAGCTCCGAGTCGTCGAAGTAGGCGGGCGGGACCGTTTCGGATCGCCGGGCGGCTCGCGCCGACCCCGGCGCGCTGGAGCGGCCGGCTCCGGCGGAAGACCCGGTTCTTGTGGAAGGCCCGCCCTCCGGGGTGAGGGCAGTCCCGTCGGCAGGCGAGGAACCGACAAAGGGGCCGGTTCCGGCAGCGGGGCCGGTTCCCGCGGCGGGGCCGGTTCCGGCGGCGGGGCCGGTTGCCGCGGCGGGGGCGGTTCCGGCGGCGGGGCCGGTTCCCGCGGCGGGGTCGGTTCCGGCGGAGGGTCGAGCCCCGAGGGAAGGCCCGGCACCGGCGGCGGGGTCGCGTTCGGCGGAGGGCTCGGACGATCTTGAGGATGCGGATCCGGCGGCGGGCGAGGGTTCGACGGCGAACAGGGAGACCGGAGCGTCTGCCGAGAGCCCGGTCGATGTGGGCGGCGCGGCCCGCGGCACAGGCCGCGCAGCAGCGGACGGTGCGCCAGACGCGGACGGTGCGCCAGACGCGGACGGTGCGCCAGACGCGGAGGGTGCGCCGGACCCGGGCGCCGGTTTCGCGGAGGCGGAGGCCGCACCGGCGGGCCCGATGTCTGAGGCGAGGGCGTCCGGGACGTCCTCGCCGCGGATCGTGGCCAGCACCGCGTCGCCGAACTTGGTCAGCTTGCTCTGGCCGACGCCGCTGACCGTGCCCAGCTGGGCCAGAGTCGCCGGCGCCAGCGCCGCGATCGCCCGCAGCGTGGCGTCGTGGAAGATGACGTACGCGGGTACGCCCTGCTCCTTGGCCGTCGCCCCGCGCCAGTTGCGCAGGCGCTCGAACAGCGCCGTCGCCTCCGTGGACAGATCGACCGGCGGGGCCGCGGCCTTGCCAGAGGCCCCGCGGGTGGAACTGCGGGACGTGCGCGGCGTCGCGACCTCGCGCCGCATCAGCAGCTTGCGCTCGCCGCGCAGCACCTCGCCGCTGCGGGACGTCAGCGCCAGCGTCTGATGTGTCGGCTCGACGGCCAGGAAGTCGCCGGCCAGCAGCTGACGGACCACGTTGCGCCACTCGACCTCGCTCAGGTCGGTGCCGATGCCGAAGACGGACAGGTCGTCGTGGCGGAAGCGGCTCACCTTGTCGGTGCGTTTGCCGAGCAGGATGTCGATCGACTGCTGGGCGCCGAACCGCTGGTTGCGTTCCTTGTGCAGGCGGAACACGGTGGACAGCAGTTTCTGCGCGGGCACGGTGCCGTCCCACGACTCCGGCGGGTTGAGGCACGTGTCGCAGTTGCCGCAGGTCTCGGCGGCGTCCTGTCCGAAGTACTGCAGGATCTGGGCGCGGCGGCAGGTCACGCTCTCGCAGAGGGCAAGCATGGCGTCGAGGTGGCGGGCGGCGTTGCGCCGGTGTTCCAGCCCACCCTCCGAGTTCTCGATCATGCGGCGCTGCTGCACGACGTCCTGCAGGCCGTACGCCAGCCAGGCGGTCGACGGCTGTCCGTCACGTCCGGCGCGCCCGGTCTCCTGGTAGTAGCCCTCGAGCGACTTCGGCAGGTCGAGGTGGGCGACGAAACGTACATCGGGCTTGTCGATCCCCATGCCGAAGGCGATGGTGGCGACCATGACCAGGCCGTCCTCGCGCAGGAAGCGGGACTGGTTCTCGAAGCGGGTCCGGCTGTCGAGCCCGGCGTGGTACGGCAGGGCCGGCACCCCGTTCTGCGACAGGAACTCGGCGTGCTTCTCCACCGACGCGCGCGACAGGCAGTACACGATGCCCGAGTCGCCGGGGTGTTCGGTGCGCAGCAGTTCGAGCAGCTGGCGGGCCGGGTTGTTCTTGGCGGCGATCCGGTATTGGATGTTGGGCCGGTCGAAGCTGGCGGTGAAGTGCCGGGCGTCGGTGAGCTGCAGCCGGGTGGCGATCTCGTCGCGGGTGGCCGGTGTGGCCGTGGCGGTCAGCGCGATCCGGGGCACGTCCGGCCAGCGTTCGTGCAGCATCGACAGGGCGAGGTAGTCGGGCCGGAAGTCGTGGCCCCACTGCGACACGCAGTGCGCCTCGTCGATGGCGAACAGCGAGATCTTCCCCCGGTCGAGCAGGCGCTGCACCGCTGCCGTGCCGAGGCCTTCCGGAGCGACGTAGAGGAGGTCGAGCTCGCCGGCCACGAACTCGGCCTCGACGAGACGGCGTTCGTCGAGGTCCTGTGCGGAGTTGATGAAGTTCGCCCGCACGCCGAGGGTGCGCAACGCGTCGACCTGGTCCTGCATGAGGGCGATCAGCGGCGAGACGACCACACCGGTGCCGGGCCGGACCAGGGCTGGGATCTGGTAGCAGAGCGACTTGCCGCCGCCGGTCGGCATCAGCACCAGCGCGTCACCGCCGGCGATCACGTGGTCGACGATGTCGCCCTGCTGCCCGCGGAACGAGGGGTAGCCGAACACCCGGTTGAGGGCGTCGACGGCGCTGGACACCTGAAGCTGGGGAGCCGAAGTCACCCGGGGAAGTCTAGAGAGCCGAACGGCCGATCGGATTCACCCTGTGGATGACGGGAGTCCGACCAGGTCGAGGATCCGTGCGGCGGGACTGCCGGGCGCGGCGATCAGGGTCAGCGGCGCCTTGCCGTCGTGGTGGTGGACGGCCACCTCGTGCAGCGCGGACACCCCTGAACTGGCCAGGTGGCTGACGCCGGTCAGGTCGACGGTCATCGGCACGGTGCCGCCACGGCTGCGGCGGAGCAGCTCCTTGCGTACGCCGTCGGAGGTTCCCGCGTCGATCGGCCCGTCCAGCCGGACCCGCGCCTCGTCACCGCCGGGGAGTTCGGTGATCGCCACGTCCTCGTCGCGCGGTGGTGCGGGCACCGCCTCGTCGAAGTGGGTGAGCAGCCGTGCCGGGCGTACCAGCGGATGCCGGACGGTCGCCACGGTGCCGTGCTCGCCCGGATCGACTCGCAGGCTCTGCACGAGCTGCGCAGTGAGCGCCAGGCCGCGCCCGCGGGTCGGCTGCCGTTCCGGGACCCGCCAGCCGCCGTGGTCGGTGACGGTGGCCTCGACCATCCCGGACCGGTCCAGCACGGCACGGACCTCGATGTTCTCGCGCCCGTCGCCGCCGAACGCGTGCTCGATGGCGTTGGTGGTCAGTTCACCGAGGGCGTGCTGGATCACGAAGACGTCGTTCGCGGCGGCGCCGATCGCCCCGAGCCAGGCGGCGATCTCCCGGCGGGCTCCGCTGAGGGCGGCCGGCTGCGCCGGAAGGTCGAGGACCATCTCCGGTACGACGGACACGCGCTGAGCCGCGAGCAGGGTGACGTCGTCGGCGTACCCGCCGGAGCGGACGAGCAGCTCGAGGGTCTGCGAGCAGACCCGCTCCGCCGCGGTGGCGGCCGGCTCGTGCAGGGCCCGCCCGGCGGCCGCGTCCGCCGCGACCTGGGCGAGTTCACCGGCCCCGCCGGCGACCGCGCCGGGCCGTTCGAGGATCCCGTCGGTGTAGAGCAGCAGCAGGTCGCCGGGTTCGAGCCGGTCCTGCCGCACCGGGAAGACGCCGCCGGTGCCGAGCGGGGTGCCGCGGGTGGTGTCGAGATAGCGGGCACCGCCCAGGGCAGGGACCACGAGTGGCGCCGGATGCCCGGCCGTGCAGTACGACAGCGCGCCGGTCACGGGGTCGAGCAGGGCCAGGCAGACGGTCGCCGCGTAGGCCGCCGGCACCCGACCGGCCAGCCGGTCGGCGGCGGCCAGGGCCTCGGCGATGCCGACCCCGGCGTCGAGGCGCTCCTGCAGCACCGCCCGCAGCTGCCCCATCACCCCGGAGGCGGTGACGCCGTGCCCGACCACGTCGCCGACGACGAGGGCGACCAGCCCGTCGGGGCGGGCCACCGCGTCGAACCAGTCACCTCCGGCCGCGGTGTCCGTCTCGGCCAGCAGGTAGCTCGCCGCCACCTGCAGGCCGGGCAGCACCGGCAGCCCGGACGGCAGCAGTTCCCGCTGCAGCGCGTTGATGACGTCGCGGCTCTGCCGGTAGTCGCGGCGCAGCCGTTCCGCCTCCTGCTCGGCGGCCTGACGGTCACGGGCCAGCCCGGTGACGTCGAACGCCGCCCCGATCACCCCGCGCAGGACGCCGCCGTCGATCCACGGGACGATCGTGAACGTCGCGTACATCTCGTGGACCGACCCGTCGGGCTGGTCCAGATGGGCCCGCCACTGCCGGCCGGTGACGGGTTCACCGGTCCGGTACACCTCGTAGTAGGCGTCGACGAACTGCTGCCCGGCCAGGTCGCTGATCACGTCCCGGATCGGGCGGCCGATCACGTCGCGGCCGGGAAGCACGGCCCGGGTGGCCGCGTTGGCGGCCACCAGCAGCAGGTCCGGTCCCTCGCACACGGCGACGATGAAGGGCAGCTGGTCGACCGCGGCGGTCATCGCGCCGAGATCGCCCGCCTCCGGTTTGTCCACGCCGGTCACCCTGCCATCCTGCCGGACCCGCCGCTAGAAGGCCTCGCACGTCACTCGGCCAGGGAACGTCACTCGGCCAGTGGGAGTTCGATCGTGTGGGCGGTGTGCGAGGCCTTCACGCTGAGATAGCGCACGTTGGCCGCGGACAGGTGCACCCCGGTCGGGATCCGCTGGGTGACGTCGATGCCCAGGTCGGTGAGCTGCACGGCCTTGTCCGGGTTGTTGCTGAGCAGGCGCACCCGGTCCACCCCGAGCGCCCGCAGCATCTGCGCCGCCGCGGTGTAGTCGCGCTCGTCCTCGCCCCGTCCGAGCGCCACGTTCGCCTCGTAGGTGTCCAGCCCGTCGTCCTGCAGGGCGTAGGCGTCGAGTTTCGCGTACAGCCCGATGCCCCGCCCCTCCTGCCGCAGGTAGAGGAGGAATCCGCCCTGCTCGGCGATCCGCTCGACGGCCTCGCGCAACTGCGGGCCGCAGTCGCAGCGCTGGCTGCCGAACACGTCGCCGGTGAGGCACTCGCTGTGCGGGCGGACCAGTGGCGCCCGTCCACCGGCCGCCGACTTGGTCAGGGCCCGTTGCCAGTCGCCGAGACCGAGGGCGAGATGTTCCTTCCCGTCGGACAGGCCGTCGAATGTCATCACCCGCGCACTGGTCGCGTAGCCGTCCGGGAAGCGCAGCGGCACGGTGACCTGCCGCCGCAGGGTGGCTTCCGCAACCGCGAGACGCGTGGCCTGGGCTTCGAACATCGGTCCTCCTCGTTTGGTTCCCGCCGTACTCGGCGCGCCGGTGATCCTCTGCCCAGAGTTCGGTTCCCGCACACGGGGATTATGGTGAGGGCCGATACCTGGAGGCGTCATCGGTGGCTGAGCGTCCTTACACCTTGCTGAGTTGTGGCATGTCCATCGACGGCTATCTCGACGACGCCGGTGAGGAGCGGCTGCTCCTCTCCAATGAGGCCGACTTCGACCGGGTCGACGCGGTCCGCGCCCAGTGCGACGCGATCCTGGTCGGCGCCGGGACGATCCGCCAGGACAACCCGCGACTGCTCGTGCGTTCGGCGGCCCGTCGCGCCGCCCGGATCGCCCGAGGGGAAGATCCGGACCCGGTGAAGGTCACCGTAACCGGCAGTTGCCACCTCGACCCCGCAGCGTCGTTCTTCACCACGGGTGACGCCGACAAGCTCGTCTATTGTGCGACGTCGACCGTGGACGAGGCCCGCAAGCTGCTCGGCGAGAAGGCGACGGTCGTCGATGGCGGAGATCCGGTCGACGTGCGGCTGGTCTCCGCCGATCTGGGCGAGCGTGGCGTGCGCCGGCTGATGGTCGAGGGCGGCGGCCACATGCACACCCAGTTCCTCAGCGCCGGTCTCGCCGACGAGTTGCAGCTGGTGGTGGCGCCATTCTTCGTCGGTGACTCGCGGGCGCCGCGATTCGTCCACGACGGCGACTTCCCGTGGGGCCCGGACAACCGGGCCACGCTGGCCGAGGTCCGCCAGATCGGTGACGTCGTGCTGCTGCGATACGCCCTGTCGGAGCGGTTCGGCCGGTCCTGAGCGGACCGGCCGGGACAGACGCACCGTCCGGGTGAGAGGGGACCCGTCCGTCAAGCCGCGACACCGACCCGTGTCCGGGCCCGCAGCCGGATGGCGGGGAGCGGCACGACCACCGGCTCCAGCGCCATGGCCGGCGCGGGCGCCACGGTGAGTGCCGGAACGGGGGCGGGCTGGGCAGCCGGCTCCGCGACCGGCGCCTCGGCCCGACGTGCCAGCAGCCGCGCCACCAGCACCACGGCGCCGGGAGCCGCCGCCACGAACGCCAGGATGCCGTAGGCCACCGCGATCGTCAGACCCTGCGCCGCGCTCAGCCCGGCGGCGCCGAACGCCCAGGCCATCACACCTTCGCGGGGCCCCCAGCCGCCGACGTTCACCGGCAGGCCCATCGCGATCAGCGCGAGCAGCAGCAGCGGCGCCAGCTCCAGCAGCGACGCGGCACTGCCCGCCGCACGGGCCGCCACCAGGAACGTCGCCAGGTGCCCGGCCAGCACGGCCGCCGACGCCAGCAGCACGCCCGGCCCGCTGCGCCGCGACAGTAGCCCGGCGCGGATCTCGCTCATCCCGGTCCGCGCCGCGCCGGCCGCCTTCGACCGGCCACCGCGCAACCGGCGGAGTCCGAGAACGATCAGGACGCCGGCCAGGGCGACGGTCACGGTGGCTGCCGCGGCCTGCGGTCCGTGCGCCTTCAGGAGATCAAAGACCGGCGAGGGTACGGCTACGAGAACGGCAGCCCCCACGACGAGCAGGACGACCTGTCCCGCCGTACGCTCCAGCACCACGGCCCGGACCCCACGTCCCAGGTCGCCCTCGTCCTTGCCGTGGCGCACCGCCCGGCCGACGTCGCCGAGGATCCCGCCCGGCAGCGCGGCGTTCAGGAACAGCGCCTGGTAGTAGTCGGCCGTCGCGTCCTTCAGCGACAGCCGCATGCCGAGCCCGCGGGCCACCAGGCACCAGCGCCACGCGCTGAGCAGCGTGGTCGCGGCGCCGATCCCCAGCGCCGCCAGCAGCGCGGCCGTGTCGAGCACCCGCAGCCCGTCCAGGAACGCGCCGGTCCCGAGCCGCCACATCACCAGAGCCAGGATTCCCGCGCCACCCACCAGACGCAGCCAGGCCCAGATCGATCGGTTCACGTCCCATGTCCCCTCGTCGCTTTCGAGGACTAGTACGCCCGGTCGGCGTCTCCCGGTTCAGTTGAAGATCGCCAAAACATCCTTGTGACCCACGGAAGCATGCGGAAGTGCTGCCAGACGGCGCTCCAGATAGTCGCCGGCGGGCAGGTCGGGGCGTTCCTCGGCGGCCGCGCCGACCCAGCCGCGTAGCCATTCCGCGGTCAGCGCGGGCATCGCCGGACCGAGGCGCCACGGGCTGGGCCGTACCGTGACGGTGGCTCCGGCCCTGGTGAACGCCTCCTCGGCGACCCGCGGCGCGTCCGGCCCGAGCAGCCGCCGCCCGTCCATCACGCGCCGCTGGTGGGCGTTGAACCCCGCCTCGAACTCGGCGTCCAGCGGGTCGTGCGGCGCGAGCTGCACCTCCCCGGTCACCGAGAGCGTGAACAGCACCGACACCCGGGCCTCGGCGCACACACCCGCGAGCCGCTCCACCTCCTCGGCGGTCAGCAGGTCGAGCAGCGCCGAACAGGTGACGAGATCCGTGTCGGCGAGGTCGGCGGCGGTGAGGTCGGTGACGTCCAGCCGCTGCGTGCTGACGGTCACCCCGTCCGGCATGCTCTCCGCCGCGTGCAGCAGCAGCGCGGGGTCTCGATCCGTCATGATCCAATGCTGTCCCGCACCGAGCCGCGGCGACAGCCACCGCCCCAGCGACCCGGTCCCGCAGCCCAGGTCGCGAACCGTCCGTACCGTCCCCGGCAGCTGCTCCACCAGCTCGAGCGCACGGGCGGAGGCGTCCGCGGGTTCCCGCAGCGACAGCCAGGCCGCGCTGAACTCGCCCCCGCTCTCCTCGGCGCTGATCGTCCCCCCGTCGGCGCCGTGCGCCTCACTGTGCCCGGCGGGCTCGCTCTCACTGAACGGCCCGGGCCGCGGCCCGGCCCCGGGAAGCGGCCCGCCGAGTCGCCCGGTGCCACCGACGAGCGGCGTACCGGCTTCGATCTTCCCGTGCACCTCGGTCATGCGTGCCTCCTCGGCATCCTCACAGCGGTCACCACCGTCGTCCCGCCGTCCCACTGTCATCGGCCCACTGTCATTGGCCCACTGTCATTGGCCCACTGTCATCGGCCCACTGTCATTGGCCCACTGTCATCGGCCCACACCGTTGTCGGCCGGCCCGGCATCCCGGCCGGCTCCGTCATTCCCACATTCAGAGGGCGGCCAGTACTCGCGCCAGGCGGCGGGCCGTCTCGTCCCAGCCGGTCAGCGTCTCGCGGCGGGCCAGGGCGGCGGCGCGCCAGCGATCCCGCAGCGCGGGATCGGTCAGCCAGTCGCGCAGAGCGCCGGCCAGCGCCGCCGGGTCGCCGGACGGGATCAGACGGCCGGGTACCGCACCGTCCGGCGCGGTACCGAGGGCCTCCGGGACACCCCCGACGTCCGTCGCGACCACCGGAAGTCCGCGAGCCAGTGCCTCGGTCACCACCATGCCGTACGTCTCCGCCCGCGACGGCAGCACGAAGAGATCGGCATCGGCGTAGGCGTCGTCGAGCGCCGGCCCGGCGAGCGCCCCCACGAACCGCACACGCCGGTCGCCGTGCGCCCGGCCTGCGTAGATCTCGGTCGTTGGTGGCTGCCCGGGCGGCGATCGGTGTACGAGATCGACGGGGATCCGCGCTTCGTGACCGGGGTGCGACCAGGGCGGCGTGATCGGCGGCAGGCGTCCGGCGCCGGCCACGGTGCAGGTCCAGGGCAGGCCGGGCAGGTCGGCGAGGGCTGCCAGCAGGATGTCCTGGCCCTTGCGAGGTGTCAGAGAGGCCACGTTGAGCAGCCGTCCGCCGTCGGCGGACGGGGTGGCCCGCGGGGCCCTGTCCACGCCCGGGGGGATCGCGTGGACGCCGGACAGGCCGTGCAGGTCCTCCACGCGACGGGCCGCCGGCGTGCTGGTGGCGATCACCGTGGTGGCCAGGTGCAGCGCCCGGGACTCCAGGGCTCGCAGTTCGGTGGCCTCGTGGCCGGTCAGGCCCGTCTCGTCGCTCAGCGGGAGGTGGACCAGCACTGCCAGGCGGAGGCGGGTGCTGTGCGGCTCCAGCAGTTCGGGGACCCCGCACGCGATCAGGCCGTCGAGCAGCACCAGCGCGTCGTCGGGGAGCGTGGACAGCAGCGTGGCCATCGCCCGGCGGTCCGGCTCGGCGGGGCGCGGCCAGTCTCCGCCCAGCAGGTGCTCACGCACGTCGAAGGCGAGCGCGGGGGAGACCGGGGGAACCGTGGACTCCTCGCGGGATACGGGGGAGTCGTGCCGGGATCCGCGCTCGGCGGTCGCGCGGAGCCGTATATCGGTGGTGGTGGAAGAAGAACCACCGGCGACCGGGACCGGATCGCCGTTTCGTGGTTCCCCGGCCAGGCGGCGCAGGACCTCCCGGTCGTATCGGTTGCCGCCGCTCGGTGCCGCCGGGTCGTCGATCGACGCCGGCAGCACCGCGAACAGCGGCTGGATCACAGGTCGCGCTCGTACGTCGCCCAGGCGATGTGTGACTCGTGGAGGGTGACCGAGAGGCCGGTCAGGCCGGTGGCGCCGGGGCCGAGCTCACCGGCCTGCGCGCGGACCGCGAGGCGGTCGGCGATGACCTTGGCCAGGAACTCCGTCGACGTGTTGACGCCGGAGAACTCCGGGTCGTCGTCGAGGTTGCGGTAGGAGAGCCCGGAGCAGATGGTGTGCAGCTGCTCGCTCGCCCGGCCGATGTCGACCACGATGTTGTCGTCGTCCAGCTCGGGGCGGCGGAAGGTCGCGTCCACCACGAAGGTGGCGCCGTGCAGGCGCTGCGCCGGTCCGAAGACTTCTCCGCTGAAGCTGTGCGCGATCATGATGTGGTCGCGGACGGTGACGCTGAACAAGGGCTCACTCCTCAGGTGTGGTTCGTGGCGGTAGTACGGGTACCCGATCCGGAAAGATCAAATCGGATGGTCGGCCGGGTGGCCGGCCGGGTGGTCGATGACGTGGCAGAGTGCCTTGAGCGTTCCGTCGGCCAGCGCCGGCAGCACCGTGGGCAGATCCTCGAAGTCGCTGTGCCCGGTCGTGAGAGCGTCGAATCTCGGGTCCCTGAGCAGGTCGAGCGCGACCTGGAGGCGCTGTGCGTAGTCGCGATGACGGGTCGGGGAGATGCCGCCGACCTGGCTGCTGCGGATCGTCAGGCGTTTGCTGTGGAAGTTCTCACCCAGTCCGACCGTGATCCGGCGGTCGCCGAACCAGCTCAGCTCCACCACGGTGCCCTCGGCGCGCAGCAGTTCCAGCGAGCGGTGCAGGCCGGCCTCGGTGGCGCTGGCGTGGATGACGATGTCCCGATCGCCGCGGGCGTCGTCGGGGTGAGCGAAGGCGACGCCCAGCTGATCCGCCGTGCTGGCGCGGCCGGGGTCCACGTCCAGAAGCTCGACGTCGGTCGCCGGTAGCCCGGCCAGGACGGCCGCCACCGAGGAACCGACCATGCCGGCGCCGACGACCGTGATCCGGTCGCCGATCTGCGGGGCGGCGTCCCACACGGCATTGACCGCGGTCTCGACCGTGCCGGCCAGCACGGCTCGGGCGGCGGGCACGCCGTCGGGGATCACCGTGACCGCGTTCGCCGGGACCACGTAGCGGGTCTGGTGCGGGTACAGGCAGAACACGGTCTTCCCGATCAGCTCGGGGACACCCGCCTCGACGACTCCCACGCTCAGGTAGCCGTACTTCACCGGAGCCGGGAATTCGCCGTCCTGGAAGGGCGCGCGCATCGTGGCCCACTGGCTCTCCGGGACCCGGCCCTGGAAGACGAGCGTCTCGGTGCCGCGGCTCACACCTGAGTGCAGTGTGCGCACCGACACCTCGCCCGGGCCCGGATCGGGCACCCGTTCGGTGCGTATCTCGCCGGTTCCCGGGCAAGTCAACCAGAACGAACGAGCTTCCAAAGCTTTTCCCTTCGAAACTGAACCGGATCTCCCCGGAGAGCGTGTCAATCGGGGACAGCGGCTAACCCTATGCCCAGGAGGAACGGTGACCATCAGTACCGTCACGACCACGTCGAGTCCGTACCGGGCTCCGCTGGCCGGGTTCGCCGCCCAGCTGCTGCTTCTCGCCGTGCTGTCCGTGACGGTGGGTCTGGGCACGTGGGGATGGGTCGCCGGGGTGGTCTACGGAACCGTTCTGTGCGGTCTGCTCGGTCTCGCCTTACAGCGTGCCGGGATGACGCGGCTCGGATGGGCGAATTCGGTCACGTTCGGCCGGGCGATCCTCACCGGCGGAGTCACCGCGATGGTGCTCACCCCGGATTCTCCGGTCGCGCTGCTGGTCACGGTCGCCGCGGTCGCGCTGGCCATGGACGGCGTGGACGGCCAGGTCGCCCGCCGCACCGGCACCACGACGTCGCTGGGCGCCCGCTTCGACATGGAGATCGACGCGTTCCTGATCCTGATGCTGAGCATCTACGCCGGCGCCGAGTACGGCTGGTGGGCGGTCGCGATCGGCGCCTTCCGCTACGTGTTCGTCGCCGCCTCGTGGGCGATGCCCTGGCTGAACGCGCCGCTGCCGCCGAAGTTCGGCCGCAAGGTCGTCGCCGCCCAGCAGGGCGTCATGCTCGCCGTGGTCGCGAGCGGGCTGCTGCCGTACGCCTTCGCCGTCCTTGCCCTTGCGGTCGCCCTCGGTTCACTGACCTGGTCGTTCGGCCGCGACATCGCCTGGCTGTACCACGCGTCGCGGGTCCGTGAGGCGGCGCGCAGCCGCTGGTCCGCGCCGCGCCGCGAGCACGCCCTCGTCGGCTGACGCGCGACGGTCAGCGGCCGATCCGGTGAGTTGCGGCGAGGACGTCCGGCCGGAAAATCACAGGATCGGCCGGGATGTCAGGGGAAACGACGCTCCAGGACGGACAGGGCGAGACGGCCCCAGGTCAGGTTCTCGCGCTCGAAGATGATGCCCCGCTGCAGGGTCAGGTAGGGCCCGATCCGGTTGCCGGTGGCCAGGAAGTCCTCCTCGCTGCGGCCGTGCAGGATCTCGGCGAGCCGCCGCTCGTAGGACTCCAGTCGGCGCGCGCTCGACTCGATCCGCTGCACGATCGAGGACCGGACACTCGCCACGTCAGCGTGCGCCAGTGCCTCGATCTGCACGAGCAGCTCGTCGCGTACCGTCGTCGGCTTCGGATCCTGCCTGGTGAAGTTCCGCAGAGCCGTGCGTCCCGCATCGGTGAGCGAGAAGAGGCGTTTGTCGGGTCTCTTCTCCTGCGCCACCAGGCGCGCCGACAGCAGGCCGTCCGCCTCCATCTTCTCCAGCTCGCGGTAGAGCTGCTGCGACGTGGCGGTCCAGAAGTTCGCGACCGACACGTGGAACTGCTTGGCCAGCTCGTATCCGGAGGCCTCGCGGTTGATCAGGGCGGCCAGGACGGCGTTGCGCAACGACACGGGAGTAAAGACTACGAGCCGCGCGGGCGGAACTCGGGAGCCGTCCTCGTCATGGCGGCCCGCTGCACGATCTTCGTGTTGCGGCGCAGCAGCAGGAGCCGCAGCTGCTCGCGGCGCTCCCGGGCGAACGTCCGGCGCGCACTCGACGTGACCGCCCCGTCGAACAGGCGTTTCGCGGCGGCCAGTGCGTCGGGGGAGCGACTCGCCAGGCGCTGGGCGAAAGCGGTCGCGGCCTCGATCGGCTCGTCGTGCACCTCGGAGACCAGCCCGAACCGGGCCGCCTCGGTGCCGGAGATCTCCTCGGCGGTCATGGTCAGGCGCTTGGCTACGTCCAGGCCGACCACCTCGGTGAGGCTGCGGACCCCGGTCATGTCGGGGATGATGCCCCACTTGCCCTCGAGGACCGACCAGCGCGAGTCCGGGGTCGCGTACCGGAAGTCGGCCGACAGCGCGATCTGCAGGCCGCCGCCGTAGCAGTGCCCGTGGACCGCCGCGATCACCGGGACCGGCACCCGCCGCCAGGCCCAGCACGCCTCCTGGAACAGGTTCGTGCCACGCCACGGGGCCGGCACGAACGCCGCCGCGATCCGGCGCGGCTGCTTCATCGTGCCGGCGATGTCCAGGCCGGAGCAGAACGAGTCGCCCTCACCGGCGATCACCACGGCCCGCAGCGTGCGGTCCCGGCGCAGCCCGCGGGCGGTGGCGACGAGCTCGGTGAGCGTGTCGAGGGTGAGCGCGTTCAGCTTCTCCGGACGGGACAGGCGCACCTGCGCGATGCCGTCCTCGATCCGCGTGGTCACGTAGGTCATGGTGGTTCCTCTTGTCACAGCCGGGCGGCCAGCTCGGTCGCCTGTTTGATCGCGCGTTTCGCGTCCAGCTCGGCGGCCACGTCGGCGCCGCCGATGACGTGCACGCTCACGTTCTTCCCGGTGAGCGGCACGACGAGATCCCGTACCGACTCCTGGCCGGCGCAGACCACCACGGTGTCCACGGCCAGCACCCGGGCCTCGGTCTGCACCGTGATGTGCAGGCCCTCGTCGTCGATGCGGACGTACTCGACGCCGCCGATCATCGTCACCCCGGAGTCCTTGAGTGTCGCCCGGTGCACCCAGCCGGACGTCTTGCCCAGACCCTTGCCGAGCGCGCCGGTCTTGCGCTGGAGCAGGTGCACCTCACGGCGTACCGGAGCCTTGGTCTTGGTGGTGAGACCGCCGCGCTGCTGGTCGGGGTCGGTCACGCCCCACCGCTGCATCCAGTGCTCGGCGCTCTCGCCCGGCTCGTGCAGCAGGAACTCGGCCACGTCGAAGCCGATCCCGCCCGCGCCGATCACCGCGACCCGGTCGCCGACGGCCGCGCCCTCCCCGACGACCTGCTGGTAGGTGAGCACCTTCGGATGATCGATGCCGGGGATCGCCGGGACCCGTGGTGTCACGCCGGTCGCGATGATCACCTCGTCGAAATCGGTCAGATCCTCGGCGGTGGCCCTCCGGTTCAGGTGCAGCGTGATCCCGCGCGTGGCGACCATGTGCTCGTAGTACGCCAGCGTGTGCGCGAAGTCCTCCTTGCCGGGGATCCGCGCCGCGAGCTTGAACTGCCCGCCGATCCGGTCGGCGGCCTCGAACAACTCGACCCCGTGGCCGCGGCCGGCGAGTTCCACGGCCGCGGCGAGACCGGCCGGGCCGGCTCCGACGACGGCGATCTTCTTCCTGGTACGGGTCGGAAGCAGCACGAGCTCGGTCTCGTAGCCGGCGCGCGGATTGAGCATGCAGGTGGCCCGCTTGTTGCTGAACGTGTGGTCCAGGCAGGCCTGATTGCACGCGATACACGTGATGATCTCGCGGTCGCGGCCGGACGCCGCCTTGTTCACGAACTCCGCGTCGGCCAGCAGCGGCCGCGCCATCGACACCAGGTCCGCGTCGCCGGACGCCAGGATCTGCTCGGCGATCTCGGGCCGGTTGATCCGGTTCGACGCGATGACCGGAACGTCCACCTCGTGCCGCAGCTTGCCGGTCACCCAGGCGAACGCGGCCGGCGGCACCGACGTCACGATCGTCGGCACCCGGGCCTCGTGCCAGCCGATGCCGGTGTTCAGGATCGACACGCCGCGTTCCTGCAGGCCACGCGCCAGCTCGACGGTCTCCTGCCAGGACTGGGCGTCGTCGACCAGGTCGAGCAGGCTGATCCGGTACTGCACGATGAAGTCGTCGCCGACCAGGTCACGGGTGCGCTTGACGATCTCCAGCGGAAACCTCATCCGCTTCGCGGCGGATCCACCCCATGCATCGGTACGGGCGTTCGTGCGCGCCGCCAGGAACTGGTTGATCAGGTAGCCCTCGGAGCCCATGATCTCCACGCCGTCGTAGCCGGCCCGCTTCGCCAGCGCGGCGGCCCTGGCGAACGCGGTGGCCGTCCGGTCGACCTCACGGGTGCTCATGGCGCGCGGCTTGAACGGCGTGATCGGCGACTTCCCGCGGGACGCGGCGGCGCTGAAGGGGTGGTAGGCGTACCGTCCGGCATGAAGGACCTGCAGCAGGATCTTGCCGTCGTGGCCGTGCACCGCGTCGGTCACGACGCGGTGCGCCCTCGCCTGCCGGGTGGTCGTCATCTGGCTGCCGAACGGGAGCAGCCAGCCGCGCCACGTCGGCGCGTAGCCGCCGGTCACGATCAGGGCCGTGCCGCCCTCGGCGCGCTCGGCGAAGAAGGCGGCGAGCTTCGGGAGATCCCGGGTGCGATCCTCGAGCTTGGTGTGCATCGACCCCATGACGACACGGTTGCGAAGCACGGTGTGCCCGAGGTCGAGCGGACTGAGCAGGGTGGGATACGCAGTCATTCGGTGCCTCCTCGCACCCGGGAACCCGGCCGCCGCAGCCTATACAACAAAGCACCTATGCAACAAGTTGCCTATACCGGCGCTCTGCGGTTCGGGAGGCGTTACGCGGGCGTCAGACGGTGCCGCCCGTGATCGTGTCCCACGAGTAGCCGAGCAGCGCGAACGCCGCACCGAGCAGTCCCAGGCTGATGCCCCGGGTGGTGATCGGCAGCGCCGCCAGGACGAGCAGGATGACGGCGATGAGGTAGAAGACGCCCTGAATGGTCATGATCGCTCCTGAGAGTGGGGGGTGGCGAGCGGCGTCGCTGTACCCCCGTGCCGGGCGCCGTTAAACAAACCGCGGTACGCTGTCGGCTGGATCCACATCGTTCAGATCCACCATCGTCGATGGCTTGCGTGCGCCGAGAAGCACGTTTCGCATGATCAACGAATGCTGGAGCGCTGCTGCTCCCACGCGGTGAAGCCCGCGATCCGCGCCCGGACCGCGCGGGAGATCCGGTCCGCCCGCCGCCCCCGCCGTCACCGTTGCTGGGGACATCTCGTCGCGGCGCCACTGTGGCCGATGCACGACGCCAACCTGGGCACGTTGCTGCGCACCTGCGACGCTGTCGGCGCCTGCCTGGCGGTGCCACCGTTCCGCTGGGTCGACGAGGCCCTGGCCCGCGGGAACACGCTGCGGCATCCCACCTGCGTCCACCGTGTCGGCAGCCCGCTGCGGTGGCTCGCCGACGAACGCCGGGCCGGTGCGGCCGTCCTCGGTGTGGAGCTCGCCGACGAGGCGGTCCGGCTCGCCGACCTCCCGGCGGCCCGGCGCCGGACCGTCATGGTGCTCGGCCACGAGGCCACCGGCATCCCGCCGGAGGCACTGGACCTGCTCGACGGCGCCGTGGAGATCCCGATGACCGGCACCGGGTCGAGCCTGAACGTCGCCGTCGCGGGGTCGCTGGTGCTCTACAAACTGGCCGGACTGCTGTGAGGGGGGCCGCGCCGGGTCCCGGATGTCAGGGCAGGGGCCACAGTGTTGCTTCGCGGTGAACTTCTTCCTATGGCTTGGCCGGGCAGCCCGGTCCGGTGGCCACCCCGCCGACGATCCGGTACTTCGAGATGTCGCCGCGCACGTAATCCTTCAGCTGCCGGATCGACGTCGGTGCCGTTCCGTTGTTCATGAGGTAGCCGACGATCGCGGTGTCCACCGTCCGGCATGTCGCCTGGTCGGCGACCACCTGCGCACGGGACGTGAGCTGCTGCGGATTCAACGCAGCGTAAGAAGCACCGCAGATACTTACAGTAATTGCACTGGCCATGGCTATCTCGATCAAACGCACCCGGGCAGGTTAGTCATGATCACTCACGGTGGTCAGCTGGCCGAACGGTCGAGATCATCAGCCTCACGTGCAACGCTGTGTAACAGACCCGACCGAGCGAATGAATCGACGTGAGACTACGGATCGGTGCTACCTTGATTACTCGGAGCAACGGTCTGATTGCGCTGGAGGATCCCATGCGTCGTGCCGCTGTCGTTCTCACCCTCGTTCTCGCCGGTCTCTGGATCGCCTCGCCCGCGAGCGCGTTCGCCCACAACGCGGTCCACAACCCGTACATGCACATGCTGCTGGACGGACTGACACTGCTGGTCGTCTCCGCACCGGTGTGGACGGCCCTGCTGTGGAGCCGCAGCCAACGGTGGCTGCTCGCCGCACTGATCGGGGTCGTCCAGATCCCGGTCGCGATCATCGGGTTCGTGCCGATCGCCAACCCCTACCTGCACCTCACCCTGTTCGGTATCGCCCTCGGCCTGACCGCGATCTCCCTGCGGGTGGTGCGCGGCCAGGCACGGGCCGCCGCCGTCGCGCCGGGACGGTAAGGGTCGAACGGATGACCGGGTCCTCTCAGCGGCCCGGTCATCCGATGTGATGTCGGCGTAACCTTGCTGTCAGTGAGCCTGGCCACAATGAACACGTGGTGCACGAGACGATGATGCCTATCAACGGCATCCAGGTGTGCGTGGAAACCTTCGGCGAACCGGTCGACTCCCCCATGCTGCTCATGGCCGGGGACGCCAGCTCGATGGACTGGTGGGACGACGAGTTCTGCAGGCGGCTGGCGGCCGGTCGCCGGTTCGTCATCCGTTACGACCATCGGGACACCGGACGGTCCACCTCCTACCCAGCGGGCGCGCCGGCATACTCCGGCACCGACCTGATGTACGACGCCCTCGGTGTGCTCGACGCCCTCCGGGTGCCGGCCGCCCATCTGGTCGGCTTCTCGCTCGGCGGCGCGCTGGCTCAGCGGATCGCCGTCCACCATCCGTCGCGGGTGCTGAGCCTCACCCTCATCTCGACCGGCGTCGACGGAGGGGCCTCCGCGAACACCCCGGTCACCGTGGGCGGTCCGGTCACCGTTTCCGCGGGCACGGTCACCGCCGGCGTGCGTACGATCGAAGCGCCCGCCGCCACCGACGAGACCGACTGGTCGAACCGGAAGGCCGCGGTGGCCCGCATGATCGACGAGGTCCGGTCGTGCGGCGGCCCGTTCACCCCCGAGGAGCCGCACCTGCGCCGCTTCGCCGAACGCGTCTTCGACCGATCGGCCGACCTGGCCGCCACCCGCCTCAACCATCGGCTCGCCGGATACGGCCCATCGGTCCGTGACCTGCTCGGCGGTATCGACACACCGACCGTCGTACTGCACGGCACCCTCGACCGCCGGATCCCGGCCGGCCATCCCGAGGAACTGGCCCGCTGCATCCCGAAGGCCCGCCTGGTCTGGCTCGACGGTGTAGGCCACGAGTTCCCGCCCCGAGCCGTCTGGACCCAGGTCCTCACCGAGATCCTCGACCTGGCCGCCTGACCCCCGGCTGGGTCGTACCGTCGTCTCGGGCCGCGTGAGACAGCGGTGAGCCACAGCCGGTTGAACGGCTGTGCCAGCATCGGCGCGTGGCTGATCTTGGGCGGGTACGTATGGCCGGTCGCGTGGGCCGGTGGGTGATCCTGTCCGCCGCCGTGCTCGTCACGGTGCTGCTCGTGGCTCATCCGGTGCTGCCGGGAGGCCGCCTGCTGCCCACGCTTCTTCCGTGGCTGGGGCTTGCCGTCCCGGTTCTGCTCGTCGTCGGGATCCGGCGACGGCACCGCATCGCTCTGGTCGCCGCGCTGCTGCCGCTCGTCGCCTGGCTCGGGGTCTTCGGCGACCGCCTGATCCCGGACAGCGAGGCGCCTTACGACCTGGTCGCGGTGCAGCACAATGTCAGCGACGTGAACCCCGACCCGGGCGGAACGGTCCGCACACTCCTCGCCGCCCGGCCCGACCTGGTCGCGCTCGAGGAGATCACGCCGGAGGCCGTGCCCGCCTACGCGGCCGCGTTCCCCGCCGAGTACGCGTACCGCACCGTCCACGGCACGGTCGCACTGTGGTCACGCCATCCGCTCAGCGCCGCCGCGCCGCTGGACATCAGGCCCGCGAGCTTCGGCGCCGACTGGAACCGCGGGCTGCGCGCCGTGGCGCACACCCCGCGCGGTGACATCGCGGTCTACGTCGCCCACCTGCCGTCGGTGCGGCCCGGCCTGACCGGGCTCGGCACCGCCCCGCGGGACGAGGCCGCCACGAAACTCGCCGCGGCGCTGGCGGCCGAGCCGATCGCGAACGTGATCCTGCTCGGCGACCTCAACGCCACCGTCGACGACCACGGCCTGAAACCCGTGACCTCCCGTCTCGGCACGTCCGAGTCCGAGTTCGCGTTCAGCTTCCCGAAGGCCCTGCCGGTCGCGCGGATCGACCATGTCATGGCCCGTACGCTGACCGTCACCTCGGTCCGCACTCTGCCGGAGACCGGCAGCGATCACCTGCCCGTCGCCGCCCGCCTGCGGTTCTGAACAGCGGCGTATCCACCGGGCGGCCCCCGATCAAATGAACTTCCGCCCGATGGGTCCGGGCTACGGCTGTCCCGGCCGGTCGACGCCGTGCAGGGCGAGGCCCGCGACGATCGAGCCGGCGCACGCGGCCGCGTAGATCATGAGGAAGCCGAGCCCGGAGAACAGCGACACGCCGGCCAGCATCATCAGCAACAGGAACGCCCCGGCCGGCGGCCCGCAGACGAGGAGCCAGGCGACGGCCTTCTGCGTGCCGGTCCACCGCGGCGAGACTGTCGCGACCAGCAGCCCGGCGGCCTGGCCGACCAGCGGCAGGACCACGGCGCCACCGGTGAGCAGGGCGACCGCCACCCGCTCCGAGCCACCCGGCCGCGCGGCCGGGACGACGGGCGGTGACACCGGGGACGGCACCGGCAGGCGCAGATGGGTGGGCGTGCCGCTGCGGAGCACGGCGGCGACCAGGTCCTCCGGGGGCCCTAACCGGCTGAGCACCCGGGACGGGTCGTCGGCCAGATCACGGCGCATCGTGATGTACCCGGCGACCGTGTTCATCAGGTCGTCGCGGGTCTCCGGTGGCAGGTCGTCGGCGGCCGCCCAGAGCGCGGCCAGGTAGTCGAGAACGAGCACGTCGTCGTGGGCCAGCGGTGCCGTCACCATCGAGATCCCTCCGTGGGTACCGGTGACGAACAGCATTCCGGGCCGGGCACCCGGGCCGCATCGGTCCATGGTGGTAACTGTCGGCGGAGGCATCCACCTTTGGTCGTAGGCCTGCAGTATGTGGGCCGGGGGGCGTGGCGGAGATTGCCGGACCCGGCTGGTATCAATTCCCCATGAACCTCGAGTACGTCGATCCGGCCGTCCTGGCCGAGCTGCGTGAGGCTGTCGGCGCCGACGACGACGGTGCCTCGGCGCTGGGCCGGCCGGCCGTGCGGGCCTTCGAGCAGCGGCACGGTGTGGTGCTGCCCGAGCCGTATCGGTCGTTCGTGGCCGAGGTGTCCGACGGCTCGAAAGCGGGCCCACCCGACTACGGCCTGGTCGGTCTCGAGGATCTGCCCGCCGACTACGGCAGCGACGGCTCGGAGCGTGACCTGGCCAGGCCGTTCCCGCTGACCGAGCCGTGGCTGTGGGAGGGCGAGGACGACGAGCCCGACGAGGCGCGTCTGCGGAGCGTCTTCGACGACGGGTCGATCGTGCTCGGCACCGACGGCTGCGGGATGAACTGGCACCTGATCGTCACCGGCCCGCATCGCGGACACGTGTGGATGATCTCCGGCGAAGGCGCGATGCCGTTCGGAGCCGAGTTCGGGCACACCACCGGCGAGCCCGGATTCGCCGGATGGGTGCGGCACTGGGCGGCGGGCGAGGAGTGGTTCGACGCCGGGTGACCGGTGCGGGTCGGTGGAGCTCTACGATCGAGGCGTACCACCGGACATGACGGAAACGGGTGACGATGGAGACGTTGGAGTTCCAGGCCGAGGCGCGCCAGCTGTTGCAGCTGATGGTCCACTCGATCTATTCGAACAAGGACATCTTCCTGCGCGAGCTGATCTCGAACGCGTCGGACGCGCTGGACAAACTGCGCCTGGCGAAGCTGCAGGACGGCCTCGAGGCGGACACCTCCGACCTGCACATCGAGATCGAGACCGATGCCGAGGCGCGCACGCTGACCGTCCGTGACAACGGCATCGGCATGACCCGCGACGAGGTCGTCGCACTGATCGGCACGATCGCCAAATCCGGCACCGCTGAGCTGCTCGGCAAGCTCAAGGAGGCCAAGGAGGCGAAGGAGAACCCCGAGCTGATCGGGCAGTTCGGCGTCGGCTTCTACTCGACCTTCATGGTGGCCGACAAGGTCATCCTGGTGACGCGCAAGGCCGGCACCGAGGGACACGGCACGCGCTGGGAGTCGGCGGGCGAGGGCACCTATACGATCGACGACGAGCCGGACGCTCCGGTCGGCACCACGATCACGCTGCACCTGCGTCCGAAGGACGAGGACGACGCGCTCTACGACTACGTCGACGAGTGGAAGATCAAGGAGATCGTCAAGCGATACTCCGACTTCATCGCGTTCCCGATCCGCCGCGTCTCCTCCGGCGACGGCGAGCCCGAGGTCCTCAACTCGCAGAAGGCGCTGTGGGCCCGGCCGCGCAGCGAGGTCACCGACGAGGAGTACCACCAGTTCTACCGGCACATCAGCCACGACTGGACCGACCCGCTCGAGATCATCAACATGAAGGCGGAGGGCACCTTCGAGTACGAGGCGCTGCTCTTCATCCCGTCCCGGGCGCCGCACGACCTGTTCCAGCGTGACGCCCGCCGGGGCCTGCAGCTCTACGTCAAGCGCGTCTTCATCATGGACGACAGCAAGGAGCTGATCCCCGACTACCTGCGCTTCGTCAAGGGCGTGGTGGACGCGGCCGACCTGTCGCTGAACATCTCCCGCGAGATCCTGCAGCAGGACCGGCACATCCAGATGATCCGCCGCCGGCTCGTCAAGAAGGTCCTGTCCACGATCAAGGACCTGATGAGCAGCAGCCCCGAGAAGTACGCGACGTTCTGGCGCGAGTTCGGCCGGGCCGTCAAGGAGGGTCTGCTCGCCGAGCCCGACAACCACAAGCCGATCCTCGAGATCGCGTCGTTCGCCACCACCCACGGCAGCGAGCCCACCACGCTCGCCGCCTACGTGGAGCGGATGAAGGAGGGCCAGGAGGAGATCTACTTCCTCACCGGCGAGAGCCGCTCCCAGGTGGAGAACTCGCCACACATGGAGGCCTTCCAGGCCGAGGGCTACGAGGTGCTGATCCTCACCGACCCGGTCGACGAGATCTGGGTCGACGCCGTTCCCGAGTTCGAGGGCAAGAAGCTGCGGTCCATCGCCCGAGGCACCGTCGACCTGAAGAAGGACGAAGAGGAGAAGGAGCCCGAGGGCGACTTCGCCCCGCTGCTCGGCTTCCTCAAGGAGAAGCTGGACGAGCGGGTCAAGGAGGTCCGGCTGTCGCACCGGCTGACCACCTCGGCCGCCTGCCTGGTCAGCGACGCCGACGACATCACTCCGGCGCTGGAGAAGATGTACCGGGCCATGGGGCAGGAGGGTCCGCGGGTCAAGCGAATCCTCGAGCTCAACCCGAACCACCCGCTGGTCGCCGGCCTGCGGGCGGCCCATGAGCGTGGGGCGGAGGACCCGGCCCTGCCGGACACCGCCGAGCTGCTGTACGGGACGGCGCTCCTCGCGGAGGGCGGCGACCTGGATGATCCGGCCCGCTTCGCAAAGCTGCTGGCCGACCGTCTGGCCCGCACGGTCTGACGCGCGTGGTCTGACGCGCGCGGTTTGCCAAGCCGAGCCTGGTCCGCGCGGTTCGACAGGCAGAACGGCTCCGCCCGCACGATCCGGTCGCCTCCGGATTGTGCGGGCGGGGTCTTTCAAGCCTCCTGGACGGAACGTTTGTTCTTGTCAGGGCAGGTGGCTGAGCCAGGCTCGCGGACCCGCGTGGGAAACGCGGATCGCGGCGATCTCGGAGGCGTAGGCGATCGCGGCCGGGAGATCGCGGTCACCCTGCACCAGAGCGACGGCCAGAGCGCCGTGGAACGCGTCGCCGGCGCCGGCGGTGTCCACCGCGGTCACGTGCGGGACGGTCACCTCACCCGCCCGCGGGGGCCGGGTGGGTGCCGCCTGAGCCGTGCGTTCGGGGCGCGAGGCGCTGAACCAGCGGACCGGCGCGGCTCCATGAGTGATCACGACGTGCGGCGCGGCGATCGCCGACGCGGTGGCCGCGTCGCGTCGTGCCTGATCGGGCGCGGGGGCACCGGTCGTTGGCCTGGCGGGTTCGGCCGAGGGGTGGCGGAAGTCGCCGGAGCACGCGACGACATCGGCGTTCGGGAAGATGTCGGCGAAGATCGGGCGCCAGCTTCCCGCGTCGACCAGCAGGCGTTTCGCTGAGCGGGCCGCGGCCGACGCCAGTGCGGGATGGTGACCATCGACCAGGGTGAGATCGGCGTCGGGTAGCCCTTCAGGCGGCGGGTTCACCGTGCGATCGCCGGCGTTGCGGCTGACGATGGTTCGCTCGCCGGTGGAAGCCAGGACGGTGACCGCGGAGACGGGCGGCGGGTCCGGAGCGTCGGGGGTCGCGTCGATCAGCGTGACCCCGTGTGCGGCGAGGTCGGCTCGGATCAGGTCGCCGAGGGGGTGTGCGCCGACGGCGCTGACCAGCGTGATCTCGAAGCCGTGGCCCGGACCCAGCGCCGCCTCGAGCGATGCGCCCAGCGCCGCCGCGGTGACGGCGGCGTTGGCGGCCGGCCCGCCGGCTGCTACGTCGACCGAGTCGGACTGGACTTTCTCGTCGGTTCCGGGGAGCCGCTGCACACGTTGCACGAGGTCGACCGTCGCCAGGCCGACGAAGAGCAGTCGCCTACGCCTCGCCGTCATCGCGGACGGCGAACGATCTCGGGACGACCCGCTGGGCGGCGACGTGTCAGGGGGTGGCAGGCAGAGCGGCGACCTGCGGGGCGGTGACCTGCTGGGCGGTGCTGGGAGCGGCGGCATGGCTCGGCGGAGGTGGCCATGAGGGTCGGCGGGTCAGCCGTTGGACAGTTCGACGAAGAAAGTACCGATGTTGCTGAAGATCTCGCCGATGCCCTCGCCGATGCCGCGGGCCACGTCGGCGGCCGGGCCGGGGTTGGTGCCGATCCAGAAGACGAGCAGGAAGAGCAGGATCCAGCCGAGCACCTTCTTCATCGGGAATCGATCCTCCGCATGCTGCCCGCCCGGAATGCCATCCAAGATCGTGACACAGGGGCGCAACCAGCGCAGGTCGGCGCGCCGGGCTGAGGCTTCTCTCAGGAATATGGAAGCGACTAGATTTTGAGAGTTACCTTCAAAACATGGTCACTTCCAAGAAAAACGCGCGCTGGTACGCCCTCGCCGCCCTCGCCCTCTGCACGGTCGCCATCGGGCTGGACGGCACCGTGCTCAGCGTCGCCCTGCCCACGCTGGCCGGCGACCTCGGCGCCACCACCGCCGACCTGCAGTGGTTCACCACCTCCTACCTGCTGGTGCTGGCCGCCATGCTGTTGCCGGCCGGGATGCTCGGCGACCGGTTCGGCCGTAAACGGCTGCTCCTCGGCGCGCTGGTGATCTTCGGGGCCGCGTCGGCTGCCTGTGCGATGGCGGAGACGACCGGTCAGCTCATCGCCGCCCGGGCCGTGCTGGGGCTCGGCTCCGCGGTGATCATGTCGCTGATCGGCGCGGTCCTGACCGTCCTCTTCGACGAGCGGGAACGGCCCCGCGCCCTCACCATCTGGATCACCGCGAACGCGCTCGGCATCCCGCTCGGACCCCTGCTCGGCGGCTGGCTGCTCGACAACTTCCACTGGGGCTCGGTCTTCCTCATCAACCTGCCGATCGTGGGGCTCGGGCTGATCGCCGTCGCGGTGCTGGTCCCGGAGTCGTACGGCGATCGGCGGCGCCGTTTCGACCTGCCCGGCATCCTGCTGTCGACGATCGGGCTCGTCGCCGTGACGTACGGAATCATCGAAGCCGGTGACCGCGGCTGGGGTGACGCGGGTACCTCGGTGACCATCGCCGTCGGTGTGTTCGCGCTGGTCGCGCTCGTGCTGTGGCAGCGCCGCGCCGCCGCGCCCCTGATCGATCTCGGACTCTTCCGAAACCGCTCGTTCACGGGCGGCACCATCATGGCCACGATCGCGGGATTCGCGTTCTTCGGGCTGCTCTTCGCTCTGCCGCAGCTGTTCCAGGCGGTGAACGGCACGGACGCGTTCGGTACCGGTGTCCGGCTGCTCCCGGTGATCGGCGGCCTCATGGTCGGCGCGCGGCTGGGGGAGAAGGCCGCCGCCCGGTTCGGACCGCGCGCGGTGATCGCCGCCGGTCTGGCCCTGATGTCCGCCGCCCTCTTCGCCGGGACCGCGACCGGCACCGGCACCGGCTACGGATGGGTCGCCGCGTGGATCGGCGTGGCCGGCGTCGGGCTCGGGCTCACCATGCCCACCTCGATGAACGTCACCATCAGCACCCTCGACGCCGAGCGCAGCGGGGTAGGCAACGCGCTGATCCAGGCGATCCGCCAGGTGGGCAGTGCGATCGGTGTCGCGGTGCTCGGCATGGTGCTCAACTCGGGCTACCGCGACACCGTCGACGTCGGCGGCCTGCCGCCGGAAGCGGCGGACGCGGTGCGGGACAGCGCCGCCTCGGGAGTCGCCGTCGCCGGGCGGGCCGGCAGTCCGGAACTGCTCGACTCGGTGCGCGACGCGTTCGTACACGGGATGGGTCTGTCCTTGATCGTCTCCGGCGCGGTCGCCGCAGCCGGCGCGATCCTCGCGCTGATCATCCTGCCGCGTGGCCTCCCTGCCGACCGGTCGCCCGCGCCGATGGCGGAATCAGTGGCGTGACGCCGCCGTCGGTGTGTCCGCGGGGCCGGCGGGTGGCGGCGTCCCCGCCGGCCCGGTGGGTGGCGGCGTCCCCGCCGGCCCGGTGGGTGGCGGTGCGGCTGGCAGAATCGGCGGCATGACCGCGTCCCCGTACGGCCTGCGTGAGCGCAAGAAGGCCAAGACCCGTGCCGCGATTCGCGAGCATGCCATGCGGTTGTTCGAGGAGCAGGGGTACGCCGCGACCACCGTGGAACAGATCGCGGACGCGGCCGAGGTCTCGCCGAGCACGTTCTTCCGGTACTTCCCGGCCAAGGAGGACGTGGTCCTGGTCGACGACGTCGACGAGGTGCTCGTGCAGGCCATTCGCGCGCAGCCGGCCGGGGTTCCGCCGATCGAGGCGATCCTGCGGTCCCTGCGTGAGGTGTTCGCCGCGATGAGCCCCGAGATGTGGGAGTTCGAACGGCGGCGGCAGCGGCTGGTGCTCGGCATCCCGGAGTTGCGGGCACGCGTCATGCACCAGATGACCGAGGCGATCGACCTGGTCGCGGCCGTGATCGCCGAGCGGGCGGGCCTGCCCGCCGACGACTTCTCCGCGCGGGTCACCGCGGGCGCGGCGATCGGTGCCATGCTCGCGGTCCTGCCGTCCGGTGGGGCGGTGCCGGCTGACGGTGTCACCCCGCGCGACTTCCAGCGGGTCGAGGAGGCCCTGACGCTTCTGCGGCAGGGCCTGCCTCTCGGCTGACCGGGCGCTCCATCCCGACGGCACGGCCTTGCGGCGCGCTAGGAGTCGAGCAGTGCCGTGCGGGCGGCGGCCAGGATTCGGTCGGACAGGTCGGTGCCCGCTGTGGCACGGGAAAGGATCAGGGCGCCGACCATGGTGCTGAGGGTGAGCAGGTCCGGGTCGTCGTCGCCGCTCAGAAGGCGCGCGAAGCCCTCGACACCGTTCGCGTAGGCGGCGCGTGTGCCGTCGCCGCCGGTGGCACGGGCCACGTCACCGCCGAAACCGGCGGTCGGGCACCCGTTGCCGGGATCGTCGCGATGTGCGGCGGACAGGTAGGCGCCGACGAGCGCCTGGCGGCCGGTCGCGGCGGACTCCCGCGCCGGCGCCGAGGGGGAGCCGTCCGTGGGACCGGCGCCTCCCACACGGGCGGCCTGCTGGGCGAAGGCGAGCGTCACCGCCTCGGCGACCAGGGCGTCCTTCGAGGCGAAGTGCTTGTAGAAGCCGCCGTGCGTCAGGCCCGCCTCGGCCATCACGTCGGCGACGCTCACCCCGGCCATGCCACGCTCGCGGAAGAGGCGTGCCGCCGTGTCGACGATGCGTTCCCGATTCTGTGCGGCCTGCGCCTGCGACACCCGTCCCATGCCCGCAACTATAGATGAGGTGTGTCATCTATTACCCGGTTGGCTCTGGCGTACTTTAGATGATGCTCGTAATCTAATTCGCATGGAACTCACCAACGCAGTCGCCGTCGTCACCGGAGCCAACCGCGGGTTCGGTCGCCACCTCGCCTCCCAGCTGCTTGAACGCGGCGCCAAGGTCTATGCCGCCGCGCGGAACCCGGAGAGCGTCGACCTCCCGGGCGCCATCGCGCTGCAGCTCGACGTCACCGATCCCGAGTCGATCGCCAAGGCCGCCGCGACCGCCGCCGACGCCACCCTGCTGATCAACAACGCCGGCGTCGCCGCCGGTGGGCAGGTGCTCGACGGAGATCTCGACGGCATCCGGCTCGACATGGAGACCAACTACTTCGGCACGCTGTACGCCACCCGCGCGTTCGCCCCGGTCATCGAGGCCAACGGCGGAGGCGGGGTGCTCAACGTTCTGTCGGTGCTGTCCTGGGCGCATCCGGGTGGCTACGGGTCGTACTCGGCGGCGAAGGCGGCGGCGTGGGCGCTCACCAACGCGACCCGAGAACTGCTCGCCCCGCGTGGAATCGCGGTCACCGGACTGCACGTCGCCTACATGGACACCGACATGGCCGCCGCGATCCCGCCCGAGCAGAAGAGTGACCCGGCCGTCGTCGCGGCGCTGGCTCTCGACGCGATCGCGCGCGGGGACGCCGAGGTGCTCGGCGACGACTTCACCCGCGGCGTGAAGGCGGGACTGTCGGCGCGGTGAGACGGGTTGCATCGGCAGACTTCAATGGGGCTCGTCTCTGTCGCCGACACGTGAGGTCTGCCCATGCGTCGCACAAGCGCGCGTTTCGCCGTACCCACCCTTGTCCTGGCTCTTCTCGGACCGGCAATGCCGGGAGTCGCCCACGCCGCGCAACCGGCGGGGAAGGCCCCGGATCCGATCTCGTGGGGGCCCTGCGATCCGGAGGACGGGCCGCCGGATCGGGTCGTCTGCGGTGAGCTGGAGGTTCCGGTCGACTGGTCGCGGCCGCACGGGCCGACCGTGACCCTGGCGCTGGCGAAGCTGCCGGCCACCGACCCGGCCCGCCGGATCGGGCCGCTACTGATCAACCCGGGCGGACCGGGCGGGTCGGGGGTGAGCTTCGCCTACGCCGCGTCGGAGGCGTTCTCGCCGGCGATCACCGACCGGTTCGACATCATCGGATTCGATCCGCGCGGGCAGGCCCGCAGCAACGTGATCAACTGCGACGGTGACGCGGTCGCGGCGCAGGCGGCGAAGCTGTATCCGCACAGCAAGGCTGAGTTCGCCGAGCTGCGCGCCGCCAACCGCGCCCTCGTCCAGACCTGCCGTGACCTGTCCGGGCCGCTGGTCAAATACGTCGACACCGCGAGCGTGGCCCGCGACATGGACGCGATCCGGGCGGCGATCGGGGAGCGGCGGATCAGCTACTACGGCGTCTCCTACGGCACCATGATCGGCCAGCAGTACGCGGAACTGTTCCCGGACCGGATCCGCGCCATGACGCTCGACTCGAACATGGACCACTCGCAGAGCATCCCCAGCTACCAGAAGTGGGAGACGCTGGCGATGGAGGGCTCATTCCTGCAGTTCACGGCCTGGTGCGACCGAACCGGGGAGTGCGCGCTGCACGACGAGGGCGCGCTGGCGTACTTCGACGACCTCTACGCGCGGGCCGAGGCCGGTGAACTGGTCGTCAACGGCAACGTCATCAAGCCGGAGGACCTGCTCAACCTGGTGTTCGGCTACCTCTACGAGCCCGCGTCCTGGTTCCAGCTGGCCGACGAGCTGATCCTGCTCGGCTCCGGCGGCGAACCGGCCCGGCTGCGCGGCGAGCCGGTGCCCAACGGGTACCTGCCGGTCATGTGCTCCGACTTCCGCTTCGAGGTCGGGACCTATCCGGCGCTGCGGGCACTGGAGAAGGCCCAGAACCGGCTCGCCCCGCACACCCGGCTCAACCCGCTCGCCTGGTCCGACCTCACCGGGTGCCAGAACTGGCCGTACGGCGTCACCAACCCGCCGCACCGGCTCCGCGCCTCGGCGAAACTGCCGCCGATCCTGCTCGCCAACAGCCGGTGGGACGTCGCCACCCCGTACGAGTGGGGCCGGACCCTGGCGGGCCAGCTGCCGAGCGCCACGTTCCTCACCTACGACGGTGTCGGGCACGGCACCTACTGGCTGAGCCCGTGCGCACGGGCCGCGATCGACACGTACCTCGTCGACCGCAGCACCCCGGCGAAGGGCACCCACTGCCCGGCCGTCTTCCCGACATCACCGCTCAGGGCACAGTCGGGCATTCCGTACCCGCTCGTCCCGGGATTGAGGGGTGTTTCCGCGGGGTAATCGCGCCCCATGACGGAGACCATCACCGATGCCGGCACCGCTCAGCTAGTGCTCGCGGCGGTGCTCGGCATCGCGGCGGTCGTTCTTCTCATCGCGTGGGCCAAGTGGCATCCATTCCTGGCCCTGATCGTCGGAGCCGGCGTCCTCGGTATCACCGCGGGCGCCGCGCCCGACGCCACCGTCGACTCGTTCACCAAGGGCCTCGGCACCACGGCCGGCGGCGTCGGCGTCCTCATCGCGCTCGGCTCGATGATCGGCGCGCTGCTCGCCGAGTCGGGCGGCGCCGACGGCATCGTGAACCGGATCGTCAACGGCGTCTCCGGGGCCGCGCTGCCGTGGGCGATGGCCGGCGTGGCGGCGCTCATCGGGTTGCCGCTGTTCTTCGAGGTCGGCGTCGTGTTGCTGGTGCCGATCGTGCTTCTCGTCGCGCGGCGTACCGACGTGGGGTTGCTCCGCCTCGGGATTCCGGCACTGGCCGGACTGTCGGTGCTGCACGGTCTCGTGCCGCCGCACCCGGGGCCGCTGGTCGCCATCGAGAGCCTGCAGGCCGACCTCGGTCTGACCCTGATGCTCGGCTTGATCTGCGCCGTTCCGACGGTCATCGTCGCCGGTCCTCTCTTCGGCAACTTCATCGCGAAGCGGGTGCCGTTGCCGGTTCCGGCGTTGCTCGCCCCGGCCGGCTCTTCCGGTTCTTCCGCCGGCGGTTCCGGCAGCTCTCTCGCCGGTTCTTCCACCGGTTCTTCCACCGGTTCTTCCGGCGGTTCTTCCACCGGTTCTTCTGGCGGTTCTTCTGGCGGGGACCGGCCGCCCACCGGACCGGTCGGTGGTCAGGACTTCGTCGACCGCGACGACATCGCGGACCCGGTCGCCCCCGGCCGGTCCGTCGACGAGCAGCTCGGCCCGCGCCGGGACCCCGGCTTCTCGGCGGCCGTGCTCACGGTGCTCCTGCCCGTCCTGCTGATGCTCGCCCGCGGCGCCGCGGAACTGATCCTCCCCGAAGGCAACGCCGCTCGCGACGTCCTGGAGGTCATCGGCGAACCCGTGGTCGCCCTGCTCGCCGGCGTCCTGGTCGCCATGTGGGCACTCGGCAAACGAGCCGGATTCGACCGCCGCGAGACCAACGCCGTCATCGGCGGCGCGCTCCCGCCGATCGCCGGCATCCTGCTCATCGTCGCCGCGGGCGGCGGTTTCAAGCAGGTCCTGGTCGACGCGGGCGTCGGCAACGTGATCGCCGACGCCGCCCGCGACGCCAACTTCAACGCGCTGGTCCTCGGCTTCCTCGTCGCGGTCGGCATCCGCGTCGCCACCGGTTCCGCAACCGTCGCGACGATCACCGCGGCCGGCATCGTGGCGCCGCTCGCCACCACCCTCGACCGGCCCGAGGTGTCCCTGCTGGCACTGGCAATCGGTGCCGGTTCGCTGTTCTTCTCGCACGTCAACGACGCCGGCTTCTGGATGGTCAAGGAATACTTCGGCATGACGGTCGGCCAGACGATCAAGACCTGGTCGGTCATGGAGACGATCATTTCGGTGGTCGGGTTTGCTTGCGTCATGCTGCTCTCACTGATCATTTGATTCCGGTACGGCCTGCGCACGGTCTCGTGGCCAGCGGACCCGAGGAGTCCCGGTTCCGGGTCTCGTCCCACAGCGGAAGCGAGGAAGTCCCAGTTCCGTCCCGCAGTGGACGCGAGGAAATCTCGGTTCCGTCCCGCAGTGGGCGCGGGGGGTTCTGGTCTGGTCCCGCAGTGGGCGCGGGGGGTTCTGGTCTGGTCCCGCAGTGGACGCGGGGGGTTCTGGTCTGGTCCCGCAGTGGACGCGGGGGGTTCTGGTCTGGTCCCGCAGTGGACGCGACGGGTCTGGTCTGGTCCCGCAGCGGACGCTAAGGGTTCCGGTCCCGTCCTGCGGTGGACGCGAGGGGGTATGGCGTCTGGCACTGACGCGCGGCGAACGCGAAGGGGTGTAGCGACGGGCTTCGGCGCGCGGTGGATGTGAGATGGGCGGGGTGCCGGACCTCGCCTCCACTCGCGGCAGAAACGCGGGGCTGCGGTTTCAGGTCTCGACGGTTTCAGGTCTCGACGTGGCCGCCGGGCTTGTGCGGCGGCCACCGCTCCGGCCGCACTCCGCTACCGCCGAACGCACCGGCTTTGTCTCCGCCGGGCTCCCCGGAGCTCCCGAGATCAGTTCAGCCCGGCGCCATACCGTCGTGAGTTACGGCTCGCGAGATCTGATCGCCATATCCCTGTGCAGGACGATCATTCTGGGCCGTTTTCGGAGGTGAGCCCGGTGATATGGCTGCTTCCCGGGCCAGGAAGGGTGCGTAGGACATCGGTGGCCGATCAAGAACCGCTCGGACTGCGGCCGGCAGCTTCACCGCGGCCCGATTCGCACCGTAGATCACGGCGTCGGGAAGGATGTTTGCGGCGCTTGACGGCGGCTCGATTCGCACCGTAGATCACGGCGTCGCGAAGGATGTTAGCGGCGCTTGACGGCGGCTCGATTCGTACCGTAGATCACGGCGTCGGGAAGGATGTTTGCGGCGCTTGACGGCGGCTCGATTCGCACCGCGGGTCACGGCGTCGGGAAGGATGCTTGCGGCGCTTGACGGACTTGGTGCTGCCGCCAACTGCCTGCAAGCCCCGGGAGCACATGCCCGGGCTCTGCGTGTGCGCCTGAAGTCGTCGGCAACGACGGTGAGGTCCCACATTGTCGGTCGGGGGACGCCCACCGTCGCGATCACGACGGCCGGGTCGCGCGCAGCCGCTACGTGTGACTGCGCGGCCGCAGCACCGGCCCTCACAACATCGCTGTCCCGGGGCACCAACTCAGGCCGCGCTCCTCCACACCGCCGGGCAATCCCGCGGCCTGGCGGACCTGATTCGGGCGCTTTCTAGAGGAGCGACTCCACGTAGTCGGCGGCTGGGATGGGACGGGACAGGGCTGCGGCCTGACCGGCCCACAGGTTGACGTGTGCGGCGTCGTTGCGGGACGCGGCCGCTGCCCGTAGGGGGCGCATCAGCGTGTTCTGGACCGGGTAGGGCGGCACCTGATCCTCGGCGGCGGCCATCTCGCGGATCAGCGGGTTGAGGATTGCCCGGGCGTGGCGGCCGGAGAAGATCCTGGTCAGTACCGTCGTCCGGGCGTCGGGGCCGGCCAGGGCCGCCTTGTGGGCGGTGCTCGTGCCGGACTCCGTGGTGGCCAGGAAACCGGTGCCGATCTGTACGCCGTCGGCGCCCAGAGCGCGCGCTGCCAGCACGCCTCGGCGGTCGGCTATGCCGCCCGCCGCCAGCACCGGGACACCGACCGCGTCGGCCACCTGGGGGACCAGGGAGAACGTGCCCACCAGGGACTCGGTCACCGGTCTCAGGAAAGCGCCACGATGGCCGCCCGCATCGCTGCCGGAGGCGATCACCACGTCGATGCCGCCGGCCTCCAGTGCCAGCGCCTCGTCGACCGTGGTGGCGGTGCCCAGCGTGACGATGCCGCGGCGGCGGGTCTCCTCGACGACCCGCGCCGGTGGAACGCCCATCACGAAGCTGATCACCGGTGGGGCGGCGGCGAGCAGGGCGTCGATCTGGTCGTCGAAGAGCGGCGGCGGAGCGTACCCATCAGGGGTCTTGAGTTCGAGACGTTCGTAGAAGGGTCTCAAGCGCTCGACGTCGGCTGCCGTGGGGCGCAGGTCCTGCTCGCCGGGATGTGGGACCCACAGGTTGACGTTGAACGGCAGGCCGTCGGGCACGGCGGCGCGCAGCTCGCCGACCAGCGCGGTGATCCCGTCGGGCGTGAGGTGGTTGGCGCCGAACGAGCCGAGACCACCGGCCGCGCTGACCGCGGCGGCGAGCGGGACCGACGACAGGCCGCCGCCGAACGGGCCCTGCACGATGCCGTGCTCGATGCCGAGCAGCCTGGTCAGGCGGTCACTCATGATGCCCTCCTCGCCGGATGTGCCTTTCCTGACGTTAGACGAGGGTGATCACCGGCGGACGCCGGGCGGAACCAGGCGTTGGCCGGGGGCGTGAACATCAGCGCGGTGGCCGCCAGGACGGCGACGACGTGGACCGCCCGGACGGCGCCGAAGATCAGGTCGGACATGGTGCTGTCGGCGAGCAGGCTGGCGACCGAGTTGCCCTCGGCGAGCCAGGCGATCGGATCGGCGACCAGCGACGAGAGGCCGATCACACCGAGCCCGGCGGTCAGGGCGATCCGCGCCCATGGCCGCCCGGTCAGCATCTGCCAGGAGACGACGACCGCGGCGGTGAAGACGACCGCGCGGACCGCCACACCGGCCACCAGGCCGTCCTGATGTCCGCCACCGGTGACCACCAGGATCGTCTCGATCACGCCCGCGCCCACGGCGGCGAGCCAGCACCAGAACGCCACCCGCACCGTGGCGGGCACCTCCACCGGAATTCGCATACCCCGATCCTCGGCCTGCGGCGTGGGTCGGCGACATCCCGCCAGCATTGCCTTTCATGGTGGTGCTGGGACTACCTGGAGAGCTTTCGCCGTCGAGGTCCAGCCCGCCGGCCCGATCTCAGTCCTCGAATCCAGCTGCCATGACGTGGCTCGGCTTCGGCTGGGCACACCCAGGCTTTGCGTGTGCTCCTGACGTTGTCGGCAACAACGGTGAGGTCCCACGTTGCGGGTCCATGGACGCCTGCCGTCGCTATGGCGGCGGCAGGGTCGCGCGCAACGGCTGCGTGTGTTCCCACCGCCGCACCACCGGCCCTGCACGGCGGTGCTCTCCGGAGCGCCGGATCAGGCCGCGCTCTTCAAGCCGGTCAAGGGATCCCGCTGCCCTCCGTTGCCGGCCGGATTTCCACGGCTGAGCTACGGCTGGCGGGCCGCACCCTGACCGCGAAAGGTGTCTAGCCGCGCGGGAGGGATTGAGCCTCCGGGTCGGGGCCGTTCACGGACCGGCCGCCGTCAACGGGCAGGATCGCGCCGTTGACGAAACCGGACGCGGGGGAGAGCAGGAACGCGACCACGTCGGCGACCTCGTCCGGGGTGCCGGGGCGGCCGAGCGGGTGCAGGCCGGCCATCTGGGCGTCGAACGAGGGGTCGGTTGCCCGGTACTCCTCGGAGCGATCCGTGGTGATCGACCCCAGGGCGACGGCGTTGGTACGGATGCCGCCCGGCCCGTGATCCACGGCGACGGCCCTGGTCAGGCCCTCGATCGCGGCCTTCGCGGTGGCGTACGGCAGGGCGCCGCGGACCGGGCGCTGGGCCTGGTGCGAGGAGACGTTGACGATCGCGCCGGTACGCCCGTGCGCCAGCAAGTGGTTCACGGCGGTGTGGCAGCCGGTCACGGCGAGAGCCAGGTTCGTCGTGATCAGGTCCAGGACGCGTGCGGGTGTGGCGTCGGTCAGGTTCGCGTCGTGGAAGACGGCCGCGTTGTTGACCCAGCCGGCCAGCGGGCCGTGCGCCTCCGCAGTGTCGGCGGCGCGGCGGGCGGTGTCCGGGTCGGCGGCGTCGCCGGAGACGAGCGTGACGGCGTCGTGCTGCCAGGTCAGGCGGTCGGTGACGTCGAGGACGACCACGTGACCGTTCCCGGTCAGGCGTTGGGCGATCGCGCGGCCGATTCCCTGGGCGGCGCCGGTGACGACGAAGGACGGGCGCATGGTTGTATTGTGCCCGCGCGAACGGGGGTCGGCGTTATGGGTGGGTACTGGGGGACCGTCGTGGTCGCCAAACCGCGGGGGCTGCTGACGGACGAGGACGCTGTGCGGGGCGGCTACGGTGACGAGAAGCGCTGGCTGCGGGAACTGGGTGACGGCTGGCAGATGGTGGAGACCTGGGGCCTCAGTGATCCGCCGGACCTCGTCGCTCCGACGACCGGGCTCGTCGCCTCGACCGGGAGGCCGGCTCTCGCCGTCTACATCAGCGACGGGTACTGCGGGGCGATGTACGCCTCGACTCCGGAACGCGCGGGAGTCTTCGCCCACCTGTGGGACGTCGACCGGCTCTGTGGCGCCTTCAAGCACCAGCCTCGCTATCTGCCGGACCCGGTCGCGCGGGGCCTCGACACCGTGCACGCCGAACTGGTCGCCTGGGCGGCCGCCGCCGGTCTTCCGGGCGACGGCGACAGGATTCGTGAACTGCTTGCCCGTAGCAGTGCGGAGACGCCCGCCGACGACCTGCTGTTCGCGCTCGTCAAGGCACTCGGGGTGGCCCGGATCGGACGGACCAGGCCGTGGGCCGTTCCGGTCAGAGACGGCGTGTTCGACACATTTCTCCAGTTCGGCCCGCCGTACGCGGCCCGGATGATCGGAATCGATCGGGCCTGGGCGGAGCGGGACGGTGGGGAGTTCCCCGCCGCGGAGCCGTGGGAGATCGAGGCCCTCACGCTGGAGTCCGAGGTGTGGGCGTCGATGTATCGCCCGGAGGTGGACCTCGTCGCTCTCGCACGGCGCGTCGTCGACGTCATCGTGGCCTATCGCGACGGGCCGGGCGCCTCCCGCGGCATCGAGCGGTTCGCCGAGATCTCGTCGGACCTGGCGGAGTTCGAGGCGGCGGTGGCCGCCGGCACGTTCCGGCCCGGCTGGCACACGGAGGAGGCGCGCCGCTACGCCGACCGGCGGGCCACGGAGTGAGGGTGACCCATCGCCTCAGCCCGGGAGTCGCGGTGGGGCCGTGCGGCGCGTGCATGGCTGGTGCTCGCGGGTAGCGCTGCTGCGGCCCGGCCCGCGCGGGTATCGGTGACCGGCATCGGGGCATCAGTCCCGGGAGAGGAAGCCTGACAGGAGTTGCCGGAACTCGTGCGGGTGCTCGAGCGCCGGAACGTGACCGCAGCGGCCGAGGACGTGCAGGCGGACGTCGGGCAGGTGCTCGAGAAGGGGCAGGGCTGCCGTCACGAGCGGGGTGACCCGGTCCTCGGCGCCGTGGACGAGCAGCACGGGAGCGCGGATCGCGGCCAGTGCCCGCGCCGGGAGGGTCAGGTCGTCGGCCCATCGTGCCCGGGGCGGGGGGAACAACGACGCGTACGCGGCTGCCCCCTTTCGCATCGCGGCCGCACGGGCGTCGACGGCCGTGTCGGTCACCAGCGCCTGGGTGAGGAACAGGCGGCTCAGCATGTCCCTGGCTCCGTGCCGGTCGGCGGGGGCGGCCCAGATCGCGTCGAGGTCGGCGGACAGCGGCGCACCGGGAGCGCCCATCGTCGAGACGGCGACGACCCGGGTGACTTGCCGGGGGCGCGCGGCCGCCAGCGCCAGGGCCACCGCGCCGCCCATCGAGTGCCCTACCACGGCGTACTGCTCGACGCCCAGAGCATCCATGAGGCCCGCGGCCTGCTCCGTCCACAGTCCGAGGCCGCCCCGGGAGCCCGGCGGCACCGGAGTGCTGCCGAATCCCGCCTGGTCAGGCACGACCCAACGCCAGGACGGGCCCAGCGCCTCCGCCGTCGCGGCCCAGGCTCCAGACCCGGTCGTGCCGGGCCCGGAGCCGTGCAGCATCAGCACGGCGGGGCCGCCGCGGCTGTCCAGGACGTGGACGGGCGAGCCGCCGACGGTGACGGTCCGAAATTCCGCCACCTCACGCCGACGCGGAGCTGACGGACTTCGAGAACACGTCCATCATCGCCCGGCCGAACTGCGGCATGTCGGGCCAGCCCCGGCACGAGACGAGGTTGCCGTCCACGACGTCGGGAGCGTCGATGACCGTCGCACCCGCATTCTCCATGTCGCCGGTGATGGGCGGGAAGCACGCCGTCTTGCGGCCCTTCAGTAGCCCGTAGACCGCCGGCACCTGCGCGCCGTGGCACACCAGGGCGATGGGCAGGTTGCGCGCGAAGAAGTGCTCGGTGATACGCCGGACGTCGGCGTCGACGCGGATCCACTCGGGGGCACGGCCTCCAGGAATGATCAAGGCGTGGTAGCGCTCGACGTCGACCTCGGCCCACGGCACGTCGACCGGCAGTTTCCGGCCGGGCTTCTCCACGTACGCGTCGGAGCCGGGGTCGAACTCGTGGATGACCAGTTGCACGTCACGCAATGTCCGCGACGAGACGTCGACGTCCCAGCCGCCCTCCTGCACGCGGTAGTAGGGATACATGGTGTCGAGCTCTTCGGCGGCGTCGCCGGTCAGGAGCAGTGCTCTGGGCATCTGCTTCTCCTCACATCCGGGGGCGGCTGTGCGGATCGGATCGGATCCGATCCGGTCGAGTCAGCATTCCTCGGGGTGGCCCACCCGTCAAGGCTCTCCCACCATCATGTCCGCGTCCTTGACCTCGTCGAAGATCCGCCGGAAACGCTCGCCGGAGCGCAGGATGTGCCGGCGCATCGCGTAGGCGGCGGCGTCGGGGTCCCGCGCCGCGATCGCGGCCACGATCTGCTCGTGCTCGGCCATGGCCAGGTGGGTGACCTGGGCGTCGTGGTGCAGCCGGAAGAGGTGCACGTGACTGTGCAGGCGAGCGAGCGTCTCCCGGATGACCTGATTCTCCGCGCTCAGCGCGACGAGATCGTGGAAAGCGGCATCGCGGAGACCGAAGGCGCCATAGGCCATGGGTCCGGCGCTTCCCTCCAGCTCCGCCATCTCGGCCAGCATCAGCCGCAGGCCGCTCACCTGCTCAAGTGATGCCCGCTCGGCTGATCGGCGCGCTGCGGCGGGCTCGAGAAGCAGGCGGACCTCGAGCATGTCCTCGAAGCGGTGCCGGGTGATCTGCGGGGGAATGCGGTAGCCGGCGTGCGGCACCCGCACGACCAGTCCCTCGGCCTCCATGCGGTTGAGGGCATCCCGGATCGGCGTCTGCGAGACCCCCAGCTCACGTGCCAGGACGTCGATCGTGACGCGGGAGCCGGGCTCGATCCGTAGCGACATCAGCTGGCCGAGCAGCGTGTCGTACACCTCGTCGGCCAGCCGGCCGCGAGATCGGCCCGGTGGCACAGCACCGGCCGTGCCGTTTCGGTCCATCAAGGTCATCGCTTCGTCGTCCATCGCGACATGAGGTCCTTCCTGGCGTCTTCGACCCCGTTGACATCAGTCACAACGCTGCGGCATTCTGACGCCCACGGCTGGATCGTATAGGAAAAGTGGCGGATGCTCGTCATCCCGCATCCAGTACATCGAGGCGCTCTCGTGACGCCGACCCCGGGGCGACCCCCCAGCAGCTGCGGAATCCAACGAGGCACCCGGCGAGGTTCTAAAAGTCATCAACTCCCGGAAAGCAGGCAATAAATGCGATCTCTACGACGAAGAGGACGACCTGCTAGAAAGGTACTTCTGGTAGCGGCAGCCATGCTGCTGATGGGCACCACCTTGACGGCTTGCAGCGGCAGCGAGGACGACGCCGCACAGGTGAGCGCGCCCAAGGCTCCGGCGACCATCCCGGAACTCACCGGGGACCCGCTGACTCTCAGTTTCGTCTGGTTCGAGTGGCCCCCCGCCCAGGCGCTGGAGAAGTTCGCGAACGAGGAATACAAGAAGGTACGCCCGAACGCGACCATCAAGGTCAACACCGTCCCGAACGCGAACTGGCACGACGCCATGTTCACCCAGTTCGCCGCGCGGAAGACCGATTTCGACATCGCGATCCTTGACTCGCAGCACATCGGTGAGGCGGTGACGAACGGCAACATCCTCGACCTCACCGACTTCGTCAAGAACAACATCGACGTCAACGCCTACGACCCGTACCTGCTGGCCGCCTACGGCCAGTTCCCCCAGGCGGAGACCGGCAAGCGCGACGAGAACGCCAGCCTGTACGGGCTGCCGCTGCTCGGCGACACCTGGACGATGATCTATCGCAAGGATCTGATCGGCGACCAGGCACCGCAGACCTGGGACGAGATGATCTCAGTGGCCGAGAAGTGCCAGACGGACAACCCGGGCGTCAGCGGGCTGGCCTTCCACCAGGCCAACGGCTCCGACGCCGCGGCCGTCACCTACAACACGGTCAACGGCGTCTACGGCGGCAACCTGTGGGACGCCAAGGCGAAGAAGATCGAGGGCGTCCTCAACGACGCGGCCGGCCAGGAGGCGATGGACGTCCTGGTCAACAAGATGAAGCCACTGACCGCCAAGGGCTCCGGCAACTGGTTCATCGACGAGGTGAACGCCGCCGTCGCGCAGGGCAAGGCCTGCATCGCGTTCAACTGGATCGCCGCGAGCGGCGGCCTGCTCGACCCGAAGCAGTCGACGCTCGGCAAGACGCGGGAGGAGATCCTCGGCAAGCTGGGCTTCGCCACCCTGCCCAAGCAGAAGACGGACCTGGTGCCTCTCGGCGGCATGGGGATGCACGTGTCGGCCTACTCCTCCGCGGCGAACCAGGCCGAGGCCCTGAACTTCATGAAGTGGTTCGAGCAGGCTGACATCCAGAAGAAGTGGGCCGCGGCGGGCGGCGTGCCATCGCGGACGGACGCCATTCAGTCACCCGAGTTCCTCGACGCCGGCCCCTTCAACAAGGTGTACGCCGACTCGGTTCCGCGGATGCGGGACATGTGGAACGTGCCCCAGTACGCGCGGCTGGTCGACATCGAGAACACCAACGTCAACGCGGCTCTCAACGGCGCGAAGAAGCCGGGCGACGCGCTCAACGACATCGCCAGGGAGCAGCAGGCCGTACTCGACTCCAGCGGCAAAAAGGGCGGCGGCGGACTGTGAGTGACGCCGTTCCTCTGACGACCGACCGCCCCGGGAAGGTGGCGTCCGTGACGCCGCCGGCCCGGGGCCGGTCCCGCCGGTTGAGCGACCGCAAGCTCGCCGTGGCCTTCATCACCCCGGCGCTGCTGCTGTTGCTCGCCATGTCGGTGTTCCCGCTGGTGTGGGCGCTGTTCCTGTCCTTCACCGACTACTCGGCCACTCGCGGGGGGACCGGCACCTTCGTCTGGTTCGAGAACTACACCGCGGTCCTGACCTCGGCGCAGGTCCACCTCAGGGCCGTGACGACGTTGATCTACGTGGTCGGTGCGGTCGTCCTGCAGACCGTGCTCGGTTTCACCATCGCCTACCTGATCTCACGGCGTACGCACGGACGGGGCCTGCTGACCACGCTGTTCCTGATCCCGATGATGCTGTCACCGGTCGTGGTCGGCCTGTTCTGGCGATTCATGCTCGACGCGCAGTTCGGCGTGGTCAACAGCATGCTCGGCTCGCTCGGCCTGGATCAGGTTGAGTGGCTGACCCGGCAGCGCACCGCGCTGTTCTCCCTGATCGTGGTCGACACCTGGCAATGGACACCGTTCATCATGCTGATCGCCCTGGCGGGCCTGACCGCGGTGCCCAAGTACCTGTACGAGGCCGCCTCGATCGACCGGGCGTCCGAGTGGTTCCGGTTCCGCACCATCACCCTTCCGCTGGTGTGGCCGCTGCTGCTCATCGCCGTGCTGTTCCGGGCCATCGAGGCCTTCCGGCTGTTCGACCTCGTCTACATCCTGACCAGCGGAGGTCCGGGGGTCTCCACCGAGACGTTGTCGTTCCACGTCTACAAGGTCGCGTTCCTGGGCTTCAACACCGGAACCGCCTCGGCGTACGGAATTCTCATGGTCGTCATCGTCATCGTCCTCACGCAGCTCTACCTGCGCTACCTGAACAAGCTCAAGGAGGACTGATGGCCGTCTCCGTGAACGAGGCCGTGCCGGCAAGTCCTGTCCGGGATCGCACGCCGCCCGCGCGCCGCATCGGCGGCGGACGGGGCCGCTCGGTGCTCGAGATCGCGCTGCTGACCGTGCTGGCCGTCGTGATGCTCTTCCCGGTGCTGTGGATGATCGAGACGTCCATCAAGGAGAACCGCGACGTCTACGCCGTACCGGCCAAGTTCTTCGATTTCGAGGTCACCCTGGCCCATTACCGCGACGTCTTCGTCGCCCCCGGTGGCGGCCTCTCGGACCTGTCCGTCGCCTTCCTCAACTCCCTCCTGGTCGCCGGCGTCTCCACCGTGCTGGCCACGCTGCTGGGCGTCCCGGCGGCCTGGGCCTACTCACGCTTCACCCTGAAGGCCAAGAAGGACCAGCTGTTCTTCATCCTGTCCACCCGCTTCATGCCGCCCGTGGTGGTCGTGATCCCGATCTTCCTGATGTATCGCGTGGTCGGGCTCATCGACACCCCGCTCGGCCTGATCCTCATCTACACCGCCTTCAACCTGCCGTTCACGATCTGGATGGTGAAGGGATTCGTCGACGAGGTGCCCGCGGAATATGAGGACGCGGCCATGCTCGACGGCTACACCCGCCTGCAGGCGTTCCGGAAGTTCACCCTGCCCCTGCTCGTGCCCGGCATCGCCGCGACGGCGGTGTTCGCCCTCATCTTCTCGTGGAACGAGTTCGTGTTCGCCATCTTCCTCACCTCCAGCGACAGCGTCCGGACCGCCCCACCGGCCATCGCCGGCCTCATCGGCGGCACCACGGTGGACTGGGGCCTGGTGGCCGCCTCCTCCGTGGTGTTCGCCCTGCCGGTGCTCATATTCGCCTACCTGGTGCGCAGGCATCTCGTCGCCGGTGTGACGCTCGGGGCGGTGCGACGCTGATGGCCGGCATCGAGGTGACCGCGCTGCACAAGCGCTACCCGGACGGGACGGTCGCGGTGGAGCACGTGGACCTGTCCATCGGCGACGGCGAGCTGTTCGTGATGCTCGGCCCGTCGGGTTGCGGCAAGACGACCACGCTGCGGGCCATAGCCGGCCTGGAGAGGCAGACCACGGGCGACATCCGCATCGGCACCACGCTGGTCAACGACCTGCCGCCGGCCGAGCGTGACATCGCCATGGTGTTCCAGTTCTACGCGCTCTACCCCCATCTGCGAACCCGCGACAACCTGGCGTTTCCCCTGCGTGCCGAGGGACTTCCCAAGGCCGAGGTACGCGAACGCGTCGACGAGGCGGCCCGGCTGATGCGGCTGGGTCCGCTGCTGGATCGGCGGCCGCGCCGGCTGTCCGGCGGCGAGCAGCAGCGCGTCGCGCTTGCTCGCGCCCTGGTGCGGCGACCGCGCGCCTTCCTCATGGACGAGCCCCTCACCAACCTGGACGCGGAGCTGAGGGCGGACATGCGCACGGAGATCAAGCACCTGCAGCACGAACTGGGAACGACGATGGTCTACGTCACCCACGATCAGGTCGAGGCGATGTCACTCGGTCACCGGATCGCCATCCTCAACAAGGGCCGCGTCGAGCAGATCGGTACGCCGCTGGAAGTCTACGACCGTCCGGCGAGTCTCTTCTGCGCCGCCTTCATCGGCTCCCCGCCGATGAACCTCCTGGACGTGGAGGTGGCCGGCGGGAAGCTGCGCAGCAAGGGCGGGCTGGATCTCACGCCCCCGCCGGGCCTGCCGCGCGACCGGGGCCTGGTCGCCGGTGTCCGGCCGGAGGCGCTGGAGGTCACGGCACCCGGGGCGGACCGTTCGATCCCGGCCCGCGTGGTCTCGGCGGAATGGCTGGGCGACGAGATCATCTACGTCGTCGACCACGGCGGTCAGCGCGACGTCCGGGTCCGGATGGCTCCCACGGTCCGTTTCGCCACCGACAGCCGGGTCGGTCTGCGGCACACCGGCGCCGCCCCCGCGGTCTACGACGTGCGCACGGAAGAACTGGTGGCCTGATGGGAACCGTGGCGGCACAGGGGCTGAGCAAATCCTTCGGCAAGGTTCAGGCCCTGGACGGGGTGACGCTGGACGTGCCGGACGGCTCGTTCTTCGTCGTGCTCGGGCCGTCCGGGGCGGGCAAGACGACCACCCTGCGAGCGATCGCCGGCCTGGAGAAGCTGGACGCCGGCTCGGTGCATCTGGACGGCCGGGACGCGACCGGTGACGCCCCGGCCGACCGCGACCTGGCCATGGTCTTCCAGAACTACGCCCTCTATCCGCGGCACACGGCGTACGAGAACATCGCTTCGCCGTTGCGGGCACGTCGCCGTCCCCCGAGCGAGATCGCCGAGGCCGTCGACCGGATATCGGGCCTGCTGCACATCGAGCGCCTCCTGCAGCGCCGTCCCGCGCAGTTGTCGGGCGGTGAGATGCAGCGGGTCGCCCTGGCGCGGGCGCTGGTCCGCAGCCCGCGCGCGTTCCTCATGGACGAGCCGCTGACCAACCTCGACCTCAAGCTGCGCGTCGAGATGCGTACCGAACTCACCCGTATCCATCGCAGCCTCGGAGCCACCTTCGTCTACGTGACCAACGACCAGGTCGAGGCGCTGTCCATGGCCGACCAGGTCGCGGTCCTCAAAGAGGGAAAGGTGCAGCAGGTCGGGACACCGGCCGAGGTGTACGAGCGGCCGGCCAACCAGTGGGTCGCCGGCTTCGTCGGGAGCCCGCCGATCAGCCTGCTCGCCTGCCGTGCCGAAGGAGACCGTCTGATCGGTGCGGACGGCTGGTCGCTCCCGCGGCCCGGTTGGACCACGGCCGAGGACGGTCGTCCGCTGCTGCTGGGGCTGCGCTCGGAGGACCTGTCCGTCGAGCAGCGGGGCAATGCCTCGTTGCCCGGGGAGCTCTACGGTATCGAGCCGCTCGGTGACCGGACGGTGGTCGACGTCCGGGTGGGGACGGAGATCCTCAAGGTGAAGGCACGACCCACGATCAGCGGCACACCGGGCGAACGGCTGCTCGTCACGGTCGACCTGGATCGTGCGCATCTTTTCGACGCGAGCACCGGGCAGTCGCTGTCCGCGGCCACCCGGTAAGGAGTCCACGCGATGAGTGACCCGATGAACGTCCTGGCCCCCGAGCACCGGCTGCTCCGGATCGGCGGCACCTGGCGCGGCGCCGCGAACGGAGCCACCTTCACGGTCGAGGACCCGGCCAACGGCAAGGTCATCGCCGAGGTGGCGGACGCCGGTGTGGCCGACGGGCTCGACGCTCTGGACGCGGCGAGCAAGGCGATGGCGGACTGGGCGGCGACCCCGCCGCGGAAACGGTCGGAGTTGCTGGCCGCGACGCACCGGGCTCTGATCGAGCGGTCCGAGGAGGTCGCCCGCCTGATCACGCTCGAGATGGGCAAGCCGCTCGCCGAGGCTCGGAGCGAGGTGGCGTACGGCGCCGAGTTCTTCCGCTGGTTCGCCGAGGAGGCGGTCCGCGTCGAGGGGCGTTACAGCACCGCTCCCGGGGGCGGCTATCGCATCCTCACCGTGCCGAAGCCGGTAGGACCGTGCGTGTTCGTGACGCCGTGGAACTTTCCGCTGGCCATGGGCGCCCGCAAGATCGCCCCCGCGCTGGCGGCGGGCTGCACCACGATCACCAAACCGGCCGCGCTGACGCCTCTCACCATGCTGTTTCTGGCGCGCATCATGGAGGAGGCCGGCGTCCCGCCGGGCGTCGTCAACGTGGTGACCACCAAGCGGGCCGGCGAGGTGGTCTCGGCCCTGCTCTCCGACGGCCGGACCCGCAAACTCTCGTTCACCGGGTCGACCGAGGTCGGGCGCGGGCTGCTCCGGCAGGCCGCCGACAACGTGTTGCGTACCTCGATGGAACTCGGGGGGAACGCGGCCCTGATCGTGTGTGCCGACGCTGACCTGGACGTCGCGGTCGACGGGGCCATGGTGGCCAAGATGCGCAACATCGGGGAGTCCTGCATCGCGGCCAACCGGATCTACGTCGAGGAGCCGGTACGCGAGGAGTTCACGGCGCGCTTCGCCGAGCGGATGGCCGCGCTCTCGGTGGGTCACGGACTCGACGACGGCGTGGACGTCGGGGCGTTGATCGACGAGACCTCGGTCGCCAAGGTCGACGAACTCGTCGCCGACGCGGTCGATCGCGGCGCCCGGATCCTGGTGGGCGGCCGGCGCCCGGACGGGCCGGGCCACTTCTACCCGCCCACGGTCCTCGCCGACGTGCCCGAGGACGCGCGGATGCTGGCGGAGGAGATCTTCGGACCGGTGGCGCCGATCGTCTCGTTCACGTCCGACGACGAGGTGATGGCCAAGGCCAACGACACCGAGCACGGCCTGGCGGGCTACGTCTTCACCCGGGACCTGCAGCGGGCGCTGCGGTTCGCCGAAGGGCTGGAAACGGGGATGCTCGGCGTCAACCGTGGCCTGATATCGGATCCGTCCGCTCCGTTCGGCGGCGTGAAACAGTCCGGGACCGGCAAGGAGGGTTCGCACGAAGGCCTTCTCGAGTACCTCGACCTCACCTACGTGGCGATCGACCTACCGTGACCGGCCCGCTGTCCCGGGCGACCGCCGACGTTCCAGAGAGGTGCCGACATGCTTGAGACCGTCCGCGGACCACGCCAGCTGATAGTGGGCGAAGGCGTCGCGCAGAACATCCCTCGTCTGGTGGCCGAGAGCGGCTCGCGGGTCCTCGTCGTGACCGACCGGACTCTTCTGGGGCAGCCGGCCGTGGCGGAGATCGTGGCCGCCGTCCGGGACCGGGTGGAGGCTGTCGAGGTCTTCCCCGACGCGACTCCCGACGTGCCGCTGAGCGACGTGGCCCTGGCCGTCTCGGCGGCCACCGCCGTGAACGCCGACGTGATCCTGGCCATCGGCGGCGGCACGGTGATCGACCTCGCCAAGATCGTCGGCGTCATCCGGCGCCACGGCGGGACGCCACGCGACTATTACGGTGAGTCGAAGGTGCCCGGCCCGACGATTCCGCTCGTCGCGGTCCCGACGACATCGGGCACCGGTTCCGAACTCACCCCCGTCTCGGTGCTGACCGACCCCGGCCGGGCGCTGAAGGTGGGGGTCTCCAGCGTCCACATCGTGCCTGACTTCGCCGTCGTCGACCCCGAACTCACCTACACCTGCCCCCCGGTGGTCACCGCCCACTCCGGCATCGACGCGTTCTGCCACGCGGTGGAGAGCTACACCGCGCGGCCCCGGCCTCACGGGCCGCGGGACCCGGTGGAGCAGGTCTTCCTCGGCCGCAACCGGATCACCGACCACTATGCGCTCCAGGCCGCCGAGCGGATCGCCCGCAGCTTGCGCCGAGCCGTCCGGGACGGAGGCGACACCGACGCGCGCGCCGACATGTCCTACGGGTCCATGCTCGCCGGGATCGCCTTCTCCCACGCCGGCAACGCGGCCCCGCACGCCCTCCAGTACCCGATCGGCGCGGCGACGCACACACCGCACGGCCTGGGGGTCGGGCTGCTCCTGCCGTACGCGCTCGACGCGGCCCGGGACGCCATCGGCGACCGGCTGGCCACCCTGGCCCGGGTGTGCGGGCTCGACGTGTCCGACGCGCCGGACACCGATGCCGCGGACGCCTTCCTCGTCTGGCTCGACGGGCTCCTGGCCGACATCGGCATCCCCGCCACCCTGGCCGACATCGGCGTGGCCCGCGCCGACCTGCCCCGCTTCGCGGAGATGGCCGGCGGTGTCACGCGCCTGATCCAGAACCATCCGGGCCCGACCGACACCGCCAGCCTGACCGCGATCCTCGAAGCCGCCTGGACCGGCGACCGGAGGCGTAACGCCCTGTGCCGTTGAACAATCGTCGGCCCGACGTGACGGTCTATCGGGCGGAGACCATCGACATCACTCCGGGGCAGCGCGCTGGGCCGAACGAGTGCCCGCCTAGCGCGCGACCTCTCCGGAAGCAGCGCGGAGGTTCGCAGCGGAGGCGGTGACCAACCCCCTGCTGAAGGCGTTATGCGTTGAGTTTGTCGCGCCAGGCGAGGAACTCGCGGAGTTCGGTGAGGTCGGGTTTCGGGCCGCCGGTGTTGATGGTGAAGAGGCGGGCGCCGAGCTCGTACATCCTGTCGCGGTTCTCGGTGTGACCCATCACGGAGATCTCGATCTCGTCCGGGTCGCGGCCGACGTCCTTGCAGTGGTCGCGCAGGATGCCAAGCTTGCGGTCGAGGGTTTCCGGGTCGGAGAAGCTGTGCCAGATGTCGGCGTGCTTGGCCGTCAGGCGCAGAGTCTTCTTCTCGCCTCCGCCGCCGATGAGGACGGGGATGTCGCGGGTGGGCGGCGGATTCAAACGAGACCAGCGGGATTCGATGCGGGGGAGTGCGGTGGCGAGGTCGTCGAGGCGGCCACCGGCGGTTCCGAACTCGTAGCCGTACTCGGTGTAGTCGCGTTCGAACCAGCCCGAGCCGATGCCGAGGATCAGGCGGCCTCCGGAGATGTGGTCGACGGTGCGGGCCATGTCGGCGAGCAGGTCGGGATTGCGGTAGCTGTTGCAGGAGACCAGGGCGCCGATCTCGACCCGGGAAGTGGACTCGGCCCAGGCGGCCAGCATCGTCCAGCACTCGAAGTGCAGTCCGTCAGGTTCGCCCGAAAGCGGGAAGAAGTGGTCCCAGTTGAAGAGCACGTCCAGGCCGAGGTCCTCGGCTTCGGAGGCGGTGCGGCGGATGGTGGCGTAGTCCATGTGTTGCGGCTGCAGCTGCAGCCCGATGCGAACCGGCCTATCGATCATGCTTCCGAGCCTACGGGCAGGCGTCGTCCGGCTTCCGGGTGATGTGGTGAACTCTCCCGCGACGAATACCTCCGGGTGGGATCGCCGGGTGTCCGGGAGGGAAGTCCCCGGACACCCGGGTGTCTTCGGCCCGGCTCAGCCCGGCGCGTGCTGCGGAGCCGACTTCTGCACTCGGGCGGCGAGGGCGGGGTCGAAGAGTGACGAGATCGGCGCCAGCATGTTCGCCACCCGGAGGAAGGCCGCGGCGACGCCCACGTCGGTCGCGGCGGCGGTACGCAGCATGCTCAGGTACTGGCCGGCCTGCTCGTCCTCCGGGTTGCGTACACCCTCCACTCCGGGGAAGCGCAGGTCGCTGCCGGTGGCCAGGGCCCACGGTTCGGCCAGCAGCCGGGCGGACCCGGCGAAGTAGCGCCGGGCCAGCCGGTCGGTGCCGTCGCGCAGCAACGATTCGAGGAGCTCCGCCTCGAGCACGGCGACGGTGATGCCCTGGCCGTACAGCGGGTTGAAGTTGCACATCGCATCGCCGACGACGAGATACCCGTCGAGGTAGCGGTCCAGCTTCTCGAAGTGCCTGAGCGAGCTCGCCGGATTCCGCATCTTCGCGGCTTCGCCGAGCGGCTCCGCGGTACCGAGCAACTCGGCGATCTCGGGGGCGGCCAGCGTCGCCGCGAACGCGCGCATGCCCTCGTCGTCGGTGGGCGGCTCATCGCCGAGCATGCCGGCGAGGAACACGGCGATCCGGCCGTTCTCCTGTCGTACGGCTGCGCCGCTCCGGGGATTCGCCGGGTAGGCGCCCGAGACCACGGCCTGCCGTCCGCCCGGCTGACCCGGCTCCTGGCGGAAGTGCCGGGTCACGTAGACCACGTTCGTCCGGACGACCGTCTCCTCCGGGGCCGGGTAACCCAGCGCCGCCAGCCACGTCATGACGCGTGAGCCGCGTCCGGCCGCGTCCACCACCAGGTCCGCATCCAGGATGTGCCCGGCCTGCTCGTCGTTCACCGGGCGTACTCGTACGCCGGTGACCCGCCCCTCCGCGGCGATCAGGTCGACCACCTCGGTCGAGTCGGCGACGGTGACGTTGCCGAGGGCGCTCGTACGTTCCCGGATCAGGCTCTCGATCAGCGGCCGCGTGGCGAGGTAGTTCGGGGTGTCCGCGATCGCGCGGGCGAGTTTGTGGCCGTCCAGATAGTAGTTGTAGTCGGCCAGGGCGTCGGCTCGTGGCGCCCCGGCAGCTGTCAGCGCGTCGAGGAAGCCCGGAAACAGGCTGTTCAGCCCGGCGGCGCCACGGGCGGTGAGACCGTGCACGTGCCGGCCCTGCGGAACCCCGCGGCGGGCGACCGGGTCGGCGGGCAGGGTGTCCCGGTCGAGGACCGTCACCTGCTCGAACGACGCGTTCAACGCGCGTGCCGCGAGGAGCCCGGCCACACTGCCGCCGATGACGACCGCATGGCCGCCGGTAGGAGTCCCAGATTCGTTCACCGAGTAACCCTGTCTCTCGCTGTGTCGCGTTGCCGCCGGTCGGTGGCGTCTCCGGTCCTGACCCGCGGGTTCGCGGTCACCGGAAACGGTCCTCAGCTCTCACGACGTCCCGGCACCCGCACAGTTCAGATCGGGCGGTGTTGCTCTCCGGCCCGCGGCCGACATGGGGGACAGCGGCCGTGGCACGGATGGCCGGTCCGGCGTACGTGCTGGTGGGCGGCTTCAGAGAGGGTTGTGACAGCGGATGGGCGTTGTTGACTTTCCGTAGCGCCGCGGTGTGAAATATTTTGCATGCCGGTCCCTCCCCATGCGGGTGTCATGTCGCGTTCCCTGCTGCGGGAGAACGCCTATCAGTGGATCCGGGACGCGATCGTCGACGGCACGTTCGCGCCGGGGGAGCGGCTCAACGATGCTGAGCTGGCGGAATGGCTGGGAGTCAGCCGGACCCCGGTGCGCGAGGCGCTGACCCGCCTGGAGAAGTCGGGCCTGGTTCAGACGAAACCCGGCCGCTACACGATGGTGAGCCCACTTGACGCCGGCGCGGCGCGGGCGGCGCAGACAGTCACCGCCGCGATGCACGAGCTCGCCGTACGGGAGGCCGTTCAGCGGCTCTCCGCCGACGATCTCGCGGCCATGCGTGAGGCCAACGACCGTTTCGCGGCGGCGTTGCGGGCCGACGACGTCGATGCGGCCATCGCCGCGGACGACGACTTTCACGGTGTGGCGGTGCTCGCCTCGGCAAATCCGGCGCTGCGTACGGTGCTGGAGGAGTTCACGCCGGTGCTGCGGCGACTCGAGCGAGTGCGTTTCTCCTCGCTGAACGGCCGCTCCTCGGTGGACATGCACGAACGCATCGTCGCGCTGTGTGAGGCCCGTGACGTGGAGGGGGCCGCAGCGGCGGCGCGGGCCAACTGGATGAGCCTGGACGAGGTCTTCGAGCTGGAGACGGCCGCCGATCCCACCGCGTGACAGCGGGTGGTCCTCAGGCGCCCGGGTCCTCCGGACCGTGCGCCGACAGAGCGTCGCGGAGCCCTGCTCGTGACGACACACCGAGCTTGGGGAAGATCCGGTACAGGTGGGCGCCCACCGTGCGGTGCGAGAGGTAGAGGCGTTCGGCGATCTGCTTGTTGGTGAGGCCCCCGGCGGCGAGCCGGGCGATCTCGAGTTCCTGAGCGGTCAGGTCGCCCGGCTGCTGCTCCGCGATCACCGGGCGATAGCCGGTGGCCCGCAGCTCGACGACCGTCCGGGCCAGCCATGGTTCGGCGCCCATGGCGTCGAAACCGGCGTGAGCGGCGAGCAGATGGGTCCGGGCACGGGCGAAGTCCTTGCGCCGCCGTACCTTCTCGGCGAAAGCCAGCCTTATCCGGGAAGCCTCGAAGACCCAGCGTGCGGACTGCTCGTCCGCCAGCGTCTCCTCCAGTTGCGCGTCAGCCTCGTCGGTGTCCAGCACCAGAGCGTCGACGCCGTGCTGGATCAGCCTCATGCGCCAGGACAGCTCGGCGACGCCCACCGACCGCATGGCGTCGCCGTGGGCACGGGCCTCGGCCGTACGCCCGGTGCGCAGGGCTGCCTCCACCAGATCGAACATCACCCAGGTGCTGATCGGCACGTACGGCGCGAGGACACCGGGTGGGCTCACCGCGGAGGCGTGGAGAAATGCGGCCTCGAAGTCACCCTCAGCGGCGGCGGCGAGCGCCCGGGGATGGTGGGCAATGGCCACCGCGCCGGCGACGCCACGGGGCAGGGCCCAGTGGGTGATCTCGTCAGCCAGCTCGAAGGCCTCGCCGGGACGGCCGCGACCGGCCGCGACGATGGCCCGGTTGTAGAGGAAATACCAGTTCAGGAAGGTCAGGCCGCTGGTGGAGCACAGCTTCTGAGCCTCGTGCGCCAGCTCTTCGGACTCCTCCCACCGGCCGGTGAGGAAGTCGTCCAGGCACAGGTGCATCAGCGCCGACAGTTGCAGGCGCGGCGCCCCTCCCTCCCGGCCCTGGCCGATCAGCAGCCAGGAGTACTCCCGGTTGTCGCCGAGACGGTCCAGGTAGACCGACGCGGTGCCGATCCGCATGATCCGTGTCAGGTCCGTCTCCTCGGACAGGCGGGAGATCAGCGCCTCCAGATCGGCGCGGGCGTCGGCACCGGTGCGCACCGGATCGGGAAAGGTCCGGCTCAGAACGGAGAGGACGTCGGGCGGGTGGGGGGTCAGTCTTTCCATGGCCCGGCGGAACACCGCCCAGTGCTCGGCTGTGCCCGCGTACCAGGACAGCAGAACCATCGTGTGCATGGCCTCTTCGAGGGCCGGATCGTCAGCGCGCCAGCCGTGGTCCCCCGCCTCGATCGCCCCCGCGAGCAGCCGGTGGGCTGTGTGCACGTCTCCGTCACCGTTGATCATCAGCAGCGCGGCCGCGGCCGCTGCGTGCAGAGATCCGGCGGTGCCGGGACTCGTCGCCGCCGCATCGGTCAGCAACGTGGTCGCATCGGCACTACCTCCGGCCTCCGCTCCGATGTACGCGGCCTCGGCCAGCCGTCGCGCCCGGTCACCGGGAGTGGCGCTCAGCTCTGCCGCGCGGATCAGCGTGGCGATGGCGGCTTGGGAGTCACCCTGTCGCAGGACGCGGTGTGCGGCCTCGTCGAGGTGGCCGGAGACCACCTCGTCCGGGCCCGATGCCGCCACCGCGAGGTGCCGTGACCGGCGCTCCGGATCTGTGGACAGGCCGCCCGCGGCGGTGAGGTGTGCGGTGCGGCGTTCCTCGTGGGTGGACATCGCGACGATGGCCGACCGGATCAGCGGGTGGCGGAAGACGACACGGCCGGAGTCCTCGTGCACCCGGACCAGCTCGGCCCGCTCGGCGGGCGCCAGTGCGGTGAGGTCGGCCATGCCTCCCAGGACCCGCGCGTCGCCGCTGCCCTCGAACGTGAGCAGGAGCAACAGCCTGCGCGTCGCGTCGGGCAGGCTCGCGATGCGCTGAGCGAAGACCGCCTGCAACCGTTCGCTCAGGGGGACCACGTCGGGGCGGCCGTCGGGCTCGTGGTCGTCGCCGGACAGCGTGACCGGCAACTCGATCAGGGCCAGCGGATTGCCCTGGGCGAGGTCGAGCAGGCGCTGCCGGGCCTGTGCGGGCAGGGTGGGCAGGCGCGCGTCCACCAGCCGGGCCGAGGAGTCCGGGGTGAGAGGCCGGACCGTGACCTCGGTCAGGCCACAGCGGTCCAGGGGATTCTGCGTGCCGGTGGTGGCGGCGGCCACGACGCCCACCGGCCGGTCCGCGGCGCGCTGCGCGACGAGGCCCAGCACCGCCGCGCTGGCCCGGTCCACCCACTGCACGTCGTCGACGATCAGCAGTACGGGGGCGTGCTCGGCGACGCGGGTGAGCAGCGTGAGGACTGCGTCGCCGATCAGCGGCGGAGCGGGGGTGGGACCCGGACCGAAGCCGAGCGCGATGGTGAGCGCGTCACGCGAGGATGAGGGCAGTTGCCGAACCTCGGCCCGCAACGACAGCAGCAACTGATTGAGGAACGAGTAGCTGACGTCCGCTTCGAACTCGGAACCGGCGGCCCGGAGCACTCGGAGGCCGTCGAGTGCGGCGAAGGCTGCCGTGGCGGACAGCAGCGCCGATTTGCCGATGCCCGACTCGCCGCGGACGAGCAGCGCACCACCGTGCTCGCGGACCGATCGCAGGAATCGGCTGATGATCGACAGCTCGGCCTCGCGACCGAAGAGATCGTCCACGGCGCTCACCGGCGCCTTTCGGCCGGGTGAGTCGCTCACCGAACCGGTCCGCGAGTGGGGGTGTCCGGAGGCGCGGGAGCCGGTTCGACGTACATCATGCAATATATTGCTCGGTGGCCGGAGAACTTGTCAAGAAGGCCCGCCTCGGCGAGACGGGTCCTTCCCGACGTCCGTCACCGTCTCAGTCGTGCAGGCGGACCGGCAGGCGTACCGGACCGCGCATCATTCCGCTCGGGATCCACGGCACCTCGGCGAGGGGAACCGCCGGGCGCAGTGCCGGGAACCGTCGTAGCAGCGAGCCGATGGCGATCTTCGCCTCCATCCGGGCCAGCGGCGCCCCGACGCAGTGGTGGATGCCATGGCCGAACGCGAGATGCCTCGCTTGGGGCCGGGTGACATCGAGCTTCGCGGGGTCACCGTCGTCGTCCTGCGGCGCGTCCCGGCTCGCCTCGCCCAGGTAGACGACGACCAGATCGCCGCGTTGGATCCGTACGCCGCCGAGCTCGAGATCCTCTGCCGCGAAGCGGAAGGTGGACTGTTCTACCGAGGAGTCGAATCGGAGGAACTCCTCGACGGCGCCGGCGATCAGGTCCGGCCGGGAACGCAGTAGATCCGCCTGCGCCGGCTGCTTGAACAGCGCCGTCATGGCGGTTCCCAGCAGGTTTACCGTGGTGTCGTGACCGGCGACGACGAGGAGTACGGCCATGGCGATCAACTCGGCGTGCGAGAGCCGCCCGTCCTCCCGGGTGTGCTGGCTGATCAGGTCGGACAGCAGATCGTCCGACGGCGCGGCCCGCTTACGTTCGACGAGCTCGGCCAGGTAGCGGTGGAAGCGCAGGCCCTTCTCCCGCTGCTCCGGCGACGGGAGACTGATGAGGGACTGCGACCAGTCGCGGAAGTCGGCACGATCCTCGGCGGCGACACCCAGCAGCTCGCAGATGACCGTCATCGGCAGGGGCGCGCAGTACGCCTCCATCAGGTCCACCTCGTCCCGTGACGCCATAGCCTCCAGGAGTTCGTCGGCGATCGCCTGAATGCGGTCGGCGAGCAGGCTGGTACGGCGGCCACTGAACACCGGCGCCACGAGCCTGCGCAGCCGGGTGTGGTCCGGCGGGTCGGTGAACAGCATGGAGCCTCCGAAGCCTTCACCGACCAGGTGCGAGGTGAAGCCGGCGGCCTCCAGCGCCTGCAAGGCGGGCTCGGGGTTCTTCAACAGATGAGGGTGGGTGAGCGCAGCCCGGCCCTCGGCGTAGGACAGCACCGCCCAGGCTTCGAGCCCACTGCCCAGGAGTATGCGCCGGACCGGCCCACCCGCCCGCAACCGCGCGAGGGTGGCGGGTGCGTCCGCCTTGAACTCGGGCGTGATGGCGGCGACCGGCCGGCGCGACGCGGTCTCCACCTCTGTGCTCTCCATGGTGACGTCTCTCCTCGATCGGTGGGCGTGCACGTTTCCACCACGTCGAACGTGGAGATCGCCGGCGAGTTCAGCGAGGAGTGCCTCGTCACCACGCACCGGCGGGGTACGGCTCCATCCGTCAAATGACCTAGGCGCCGTACCCGCCGCGCGTCGGGTGGCTGATCTCCACCGGCTATCGCGACCTGCTCACCGGGACACGCATCCGGCCGGGCCCGCAGACGAATGACTGATTCTCGCCGCGTCCCGGGACGCCAGTCTGGAGTCGGCCCGGACGCCGGCCGGCCGAAGACGGTTCGAGCCGGTGTCACCGACCACCCCACTCACCGAGTTCGTGCCGGGCACCACCGGCGCGGCGACGAAGGGACGAGCCCCATGGGCATCACCGGTCAAGAGATCAAGAACGTCGTGCTGGTCCACGGCGCGTTCGCCGACGGTTCCGGCTGGCGCGGCGTCTACGACGTCCTCACCTCCCGCGGCTACCGGGTCACGATCGTGCAGAACCCGCTCACCTCGCTGGAGGACGACGTCGCCGCGACCACCCGGGTCCTCGACCTTCAGGACGGCCCGGCGATCCTGGTCGGCCATTCCTGGGGCGGCACCGTCATCACCGAGGCCGGGATCCACCCCAAGGTGGCCGGTCTGGTCTACGTCTCGGCGCTCGCCCCCGACGCGGGAGAAACCACCGCGCAGCAGTACGAGGGATTCGCGCCCACGCCTGACTTCGTCATCGACGTCGGCGACGACGGCTTCGGCTACATCAACGGCGAGAAGTTCAAGGCCGGCTTCGCCGCCGACACCAGTGACGCCGATGCCGCCTTCATGCGCGACTCGCAGGTGCCCATCAACATGTCCGCGTTCGCGGTGGCGGTGAAGAACGCCGCTTGGCGCGACAAGCCCACCTGGGCCGTCATCGCGACCGACGACAAGGCGTTCGACCAGGCGATGCTGCAGCACATGGCCAAGCGCAGCGGCGCCGAGATCACCAACGTCGCGGCCAGCCACGCGCTGTTCCTCACGCAGCCCGGAGTCGTCTCCGACGTCATCATGACCGCCGCGCGGAACGCCGGCTGAGCCGCCCGCCAACCGTTCGTCCTGGCCGGCTCGCACGCCTCGCGAGCCGGCCGGAGACCCTGCCGGAGGGGTGAGCGCATGTCCGTCGTGCCGTTTCAGGCGCCGTTGTGGATCCAGTTGCTCGCCGCGGGGCTGGGCGGCCTGCAGGGGGCACTGTTCGCGGCAGGGGAGAAGCATCGGCGCATCGACGTGCTCGGTGTCACCGTGATCGGCCTCGCCACCGCGCTCGGGGGCAGCCTGCTGCGCGACATCGTGCTCGACCAGCGTCCCGTCGTGATCTGGATGAACTGGTACCTGCTGGTGGCCGGCGCGTCGGCTGTCCTGGGCATGATGCTGCAGCCGGTGTTCGCCCGGGTGACATGGCTGATCAGCGTGCTCGACGCGCTCGTGATGGGCCTGTTCGGCGCGATCGGCGCCTCGAAAGCGCTGTCCCTCGGCGTCGGTCCGGCCGGGGCACTGGTCGTCGGCGTCATCGGTGCGATCGGCGGTGGGATGCTCCGCGACGTCATCCTGAACCTGCCGATCTCGTTCCTGCGTGTCGGCAGCCTCTATGCCGTCGCCGCCGGCGCCGGCGCGGGGGCGCTCGTGCTGCTCGCCCGGTTCGGCGTGCCGATCCCGATTGCGGGGCTGGTCTGCGTGGCGGTGACCACGTTCCTGCGACTGGCCGCGGTCCGCTTCGGCTGGAGGTTCCCCGAGCAGCGTGCGGTGGGTGGCCGGCGCCGGATCGAAACGTAGGCTCGCCATGACGCCATGGAGGAGGCGCCAGGCCAGGCTCCGGGTGCTCGTCTACCTTCACACCATGGGCGCCACAGCAGGAGATGCCTCATCCGCGGAGATCGTCGGACGCGACCGGGAACGGGGGGAGCTCGACGAGGTGCTGCGGTCGCTGCCGGACGGCGGCCGTTGCCTGGTTCTGCGCGGCACGCCCGGCGTGGGGAAGTCGGCCCTGCTCAGGTGGGTCACCGGGCGGGCGGTGGAGCACGGGGTGGCCGTCCTGTCGACCACGGCGGTCGAGGACGAGTTCGGCCTTCCGTACGCCGGCCTGCACCTGCTCGCCGGGCAACTGCGGCGCGGTGAGTCCCGGCCGGAGACCGGGCGCCTGCGGCAGGCCGTGGCTGCCGAGGAGCCGACGGCCCTCGTCGCACAGGCCCTTCTCGACCTCGTCGCCGCGCTGACCGCGGACGGACCGCTGCTGATCGTCGTCGACGACGCCCAGTGGCTGGACCTCGCCAGCTGGAACGCCCTGATGCTGGCGAGCCGCCGGGTCTCCGACGACCCGGTGCTGATCCTGCTGTCGATGCGCGACGGGACACGTACGACCGCCCGCCTGGCGGAGACGGACCTGCCGCAGACCGTTCTGGAGCCGTTGCCGGCAGGCGCCGCCGCGGAGCTGCTCGACCGCCGGGCGCCCGATCTGCGACCCGACCTGCGCCGGCTGGTGCTGGCCGAAGCGGCCGGGAATCCCCTCGGCCTCATCGAGCTGGCCACCGGCGTCCAGCGGTCACGCCCGGTCGCGGGCCGCCTCCCGCTCACCGAGCGACTGGAGCGGGCGTTCGCTCGTACGGTCGAGGAGCTGCCGGCCGGAGCGCGGACCTTCGTCCGGGTGGCAGCGGTGGACGACGGCCCCGACGAGGAGGAGATCCGGCGGGCGGCGCGGCTGCTCCATCCCGGCCTGGACGACAGCGACGTGCAGGTGGCGGTGGCCGAGGACATCGTCCGGATCCACGAGGGCAGGGTCGTGTTCCGGCATCCGCTGGTGCGGTCGGCCGTCCGGCAGGCGGCCGGTGCGCTTCGCCGGCGAGAGGTGCACGCAGCCCTCGGGCAGGTCATCGTCCCCACGGACCGGCGCGGTCTCTGGCATCGCGCCGAGGCCGCGTCCGGACCTGATGATCAGCTGGCCGCCGAGCTGGCGGCGGTCGGCCGGGACGCGCAGCAGCGGGGTGCGCTCACCTTCGCGGTGCAGGCGTTCGAGCGGGTGGCCAGGCTCTCCTCCGACCCGCGGACCCAGGTGCAGGCGATGATGACGGCCGCGCGGATCGGCATCGAGGAGGGCGATCCGGCCACCAACGTTCGCGTGCTCGAAGCTCTCAGCCAACGATCGCTGCCCCCGGAGGAGCAGACGATCGTGGCCAACATGCGGGTGGCCGTCGACGGTCAGGCCTGGGTCGGCGACGATCATCTGGTCCGTCTGCTGGACGCTCTCGATTCTCTGGCCCGCCTGGGTGAGTCCACCTTCGCCGTCGAGTTCCTCGTCGCCTTCAGCCTGCGACTGTACTTCTCCAACCCCGGCCCCGACCTGATCGACCGTGTCATGGAGCTGACCGGCCGGCTGGCACGACCGGAGAACGAGAAGGAGATCATCGCCATCCGGGCCAGCGTCGCGCCGGTCGAGCAGTGTGCCGCCGTGCTGCCGGTCGTGCGGCGCTATCTCGCCGATCCCGGCTTCCTGGACTCCAACACGACGATCGAGGTCCCGCAGGCGGCCACTGCTGTCGGGGCGTTGCCGGAGAGCCTGACGCTCAACGCCCGGGTTCTCGAGGTGATGCGCCGCCAGGGCATGGTCGGGGCCGTCGCCGAGGCGCTCGTGCACTACGCGACCACAACGGCGCAGATGGGTAACGCGCTCGCCGCGCTGACACATGCCACCGAGGGGCGGCGCCTCAACGTGGAGCTGGGCCGGAGCCGATGGGTGCTCACCGCCGACCTCATGCTGGGCCGGGCCCTGGCCCTGCAGGGTGAGGTGGAGAGGGCCCTGGAGATCGCGGCCGCGGTCGAGCGGGTGCTGTTGCCGATCGGAGCCCATCCGATGCTCGCCCACGTTCAGCTGTTGCGGGGTACGGCGGCGCTGGCAGCGGGGAAGCCGGAACTCGCCTATGACGAGCTCGCGGCGATCTTCGATCCGACGGCGGTCCCGTATCACGTGGCACTGCGATTCTGGGCGGTTCCCTCCATCGTCGAGGCCGCGGTGTACGGCGGTCGGCAGGAGGCTTTGCGCGACCTGCTCAGCGATCTGGACGTGTACGCCGATCACGGCATCCCGGTGCTGGCGGTGGGGGTCAACCACGCGCGGGCGGTGCTGGCCGAGACGGACGAGGGCTTCCTCTGCGCGCTGGCGTTCGACGACCTGTCACAGTGGCCGTTCGAGCAGGCCCGCCTGCGGTTCGCGTACGGCGTATGGCTGCGCCGGCAACGGCGGGTGAGTGACGCCCGGACGCAGTTGCGGGCCGCCGGCGAGGGGTTCACCGTGCTCGGGGCCGTCCCGTGGGCCCAGCGCGCCGACGCGGAGCTGCGGGCCACCGGCGAGCGCGTCGAGAGGCAGCCGGACGTACGGCAGTCGCTCACCCCGCAGGAGCTGCAGATCACCATGCTCGTCACCGACGGGCTGAGCAACAGGGAGATCGCCGGCCGCCTGTTCCTGTCGACGCGGACCGTCGACAGTCACCTCTACCGAGCCTTCCGCAAGATCGGGGTGTCATCGCGGGCCGAGCTGACGAAGGTCCTGCTCGGCGGCCGGTGATGTGCTCGGGACGGGTCCGGGGCGTCGTCGGCCCTCGGGCCCGCCGTGGAGCCGGGCCGCGGCGCGGCATACGGCGATCCCGGGATGACGGCGAGAGGCTGAAGACCCCGATTCAGGTGGGGCGAGCCGGAGCGGGCGATCCGCGCCGTCCGCTGCCCGGTGGGAACGGGTCCGGCCGGGCGGTTCACCGCTGCGGTGCGACCGAGGGTTTCCGGAGCCGGCTGGACACGGCCGTGCCAGGCCGGCACACCGAGACACTGGAAGATCCGTGCGGCCTGGCGCAGGTGGAAACGGGCCTCGTGGGCCTCCCGCCGGGAATTCAGGTGATCGCTGTAGGCGAGGTGCATCCGGGCCAGATCGAAGGGCCACCGCTTGGCGGCGGGAGCCTCGACCACCGCCGCGAACAGGGGACCGGCGGTGTGCGGTTCGGCGATGACGGCGTGGCCCGCCCGGACGAGCCAGGCCATCCGTTCCGAGAGCTGTGCCGCGGGCAGCCGGCTCAGTGCGTCGGCACAGGCGCGGGCCCGGTCGAGGTTCCCGCTGTGCCGGGCCGCCTCGATCACATCGAGGGCGGCCCATGCCAGGTGTGCCGTGGGAGCTCCGGAGCCGAGGTGCGCCAGATGGTCGTACGCCCGCTCGAAGTCGCCCTCCGCGAGAGCCAGAAGCCCGGACACGTGATGGGAGAGCGACCGGCCGACGTCCTCCCTCGCCTGGTCGCCGTGCCGGGCCAGCCAGTCGGCGGCCGTGACGGCGGCGAGCCGGTCGCCCCGAGCGGCGGCCAGCAACCCGGTGGCGAGCCGCGGTAGCGGCGACAGGAAATCGGTGGCATCGTGCCGTGCCGCGAGGCGGCTGTACTCGGCGGCCAGCTCACCGATCCGGTCCCACCGTCCGGTCGGCCAGGCGGCGAGGCACCAGCTCGCGATGACCGGAAGCGCCGAGCCGACGGCCCGGCCGGAACTCCCGGCGTCGGTCACGCGCTTCAGCACGTCGCGGTTCTCGCCGAGCCGGTCGAGGTACGCCAGGCCGAGCGACGCCTGCGCGGCGACCCCGAAATCGTGGCCCTCGTGTATCCGCCGCAGCACCCGATCGAGCTCCTGACGGCGGTTGTTCCCGCCGGGGGTCGCCGGGGCGAACGCACCGGACAACAGCTCCGGCGGGCCGGGCCGGGCGCCCACGTCACCCGGACTCCGGCCGAGACGCCACGCGGACAGCGACGCGGTCCGAGCTGCTTCGGCGAGCAGCCATCCGTCCTCGTGGTGTTCCCGCATCGTGGCGAGGAGCCGCTCGTGGGCGTCCGCCAGGCCGGCGCCGTCACGCAGGGCGCAGTGGACGTCGACGATCGCCGAGGCCGGCGCCGATCGTCCGGAATCCGGTGCTGCGCCGATCAGCTCCCGGGCGCCGTCCGGATCGGCGAGCGCGGTAGCCCGCACCACGGCGACGGCGTGCCGGTGGGACCGCCCGGCCTCCGCTTCGGGGACGAGGTCGGCGGCCAGCATCCACAGGTCGGCCGCCCGGTCCGGGTCTCCACCGGTCAGGCTCCGGCCGGCGGCCTCGGCGAGCCGGCCGGCGAGGGCCTCGTCCCGGTGGACCGCGGTCCGGGCCAGGTGTATGAGGGCGCGGGCCGGATCGCGGTCGGCCAGTGCCCCGGCCAGGGCGTGATGGGCGCGGCGCAGTTCGACGGCGCCCGCGGCGGCGGCGACCGTCAGGGGAATCAGCGGGCTGCTGAACGACAACCGCCCCGCGTCGTCGACGCGGATCAGGCCCGCCCGCTCGGCAGCGGTCAGCTCGGCCAGGCTGCCGTCCTCACCGGCCATCCGGCCGAGGGCCACCAGGTCCGCGGTCTCCTCCAGGGCGGCGATGAGCAGCAGGTGCCGGGCGCCGGGCGGAAGGGACCCCACGACCGGGGCGTACGCGGTGGTGAGCGCGGGGGTGACGGGCAGGACCGGTGGTAGCGCCTCACGTCCGGTCCGCCGGCCGTCCGACAGCGCGCGGGGCAGCTCGGCCAGGGCCAGGGGATTGCCCGCGGCGGCGGCCAGCACACGTCGGCGTACCCCGGCGGCGAGGTCCCCGGCCGTCGCCCGCAGCATCGCCTCGGCGGCGTCGGTGCCCAACGGTTCCAGATTGTGGACCGGGATCCCGGCCAGTTCGGGATCGTGCCGGTGGGCTGCGGGCAGTGTGACCACCAGGCCCACCCGGCTGTGGCCGAGCCGGCGGCAGGCGTACCCGAGGAGGGCGCGGCTGGCCGGGTCCCAGTACTGGAGGTCGTCCACGACGATCAGGAGCGGATGGATCCGGGCGGCGTGCCGCAGGAGCACGGTGACCGCGGTGCCGACGCTCAGCGCGCTGGGCTGTAGGCCCGCATCGAGCCCCACCGCGACCGACAGCGACTCGCGCAGGTGAGCCGGAAGGGCGGCCAGATTCTCGTACAGCGGCGCGATCAGGCGGTCGAGGTCGGCGTGGTCGCTGAGCACACCTCCGGGTGCACTGGCACTGCGGATCACCCGTACGCCGGCGGCGGCCCGGTGATCGGCCAGATCGCCGAGCAGCGTCGTCCGTCCGCTTCCGGGCTTGCCGGTCAGCATCAGTGCGCCGCCGGCACGCTCGGCCCGCTCGGCGAAAAGCCGTAGTGCCTGCTGGTCCGCCCCCCGGCCGAACAGCGTCATGTCTCCACCTCGGTCCCGTATGCCGTCGATGACGATGCTTCCGGGCGCGGCTGTCGGTGCCATCGGTAATTTCCCGCAAACCACCGGCGGAGCCGCCGCGACGATCAGCCGGTGGTGAGGATCAGCCGGGCGAGTTCGGCCCGCGACGACACCCCGGCCTTGCGGTACGCGCGGGACAGGTGGCTGTCGACCGAGCGCGGCGACAGCAGCAGCCGGGCGGCGATCTCCCGGTTGCTCAGTCCGTCGGCGGCCAGCTCGGCGATCTGTTGCTCGCGCGGCGTGAGCAGTCGGCGGAAGTCCGGATCGGGGCTGACCCGCTCTCCGGCGGCGCGTAGCTCGGTGGCCGCTCGCACCGCCCACGGGAGGGCGCCGAGCGTGGTGAATGTCTGGGCCGCCGCCCGGAGCTGCCGCCGGGCGTCCCCGCCCTGCCGCTGCCGGCGCAACCAGCCGCCGTGCGCCAGTTGCAGCCGGCCCAGCTCGAACGGCCACGCCGGCAGATCGGGACGGGCCAGCGCCTCGGCGTAGGTGTCCCCGGTGTCGGCGAGGACCGCGTCGGCGTAGGCCAGTGCGACGTCGAGCACGGGCAGTCCGGCGGTCCGCGCCGGTTCGAGCTGCCGCAGTACCTCCCGCAGTTGCCTCGTACGTCCGCAGGAGAACGCCGCCTCGGCGAAGGTGGCCAGTGCCCAGAAGCGGATCTGCGGGTGGAACGAGGACGCGGCCGGGTCGAACAGTGGCGCCAGCTCGTCACAGGCGCTCTCGGGACGATCCTCGGCGGCGGCGACCGTGCCCCGGACCAGGCGTGCCAGCGCCGGTGGGTTCGGCGACCGCGCGACCACGGACAGCGCCGTGGCGGCATCGCCGTGCAACGCCGCCGCGCGGGCACCCGCCATGTCGGCGGTGAGCAACCAGAGCGGCTGGGAGGTCTCGGCGCTGAGCCGGCCCGCCTCGGCCGCGCGCTTGCCGGCGAGCAGCACGTTGCCCGCCTGTGCCGCCGCGGTGGCCTGCACGGCCAGGCTCCGGGCGAGCAGGCCGCGGGCACCCTGTCCCCGGAGCCTGCCGGTGGTGGTGGCCGACAGCCGGACCGTCTCGGGCATCGCGCCGACGCCCAGGCCGGCCAGGGCGACGAGATGCAGTTCCCCGGGCGAGCCGATGAGGTCGCGGGCATGCCGGCGGATCTGCGGTAACACCTCCGCGCATCGGCCGACCGGGTCGGACAGCGACAGCACGCACAGCGCCTGTGACTCGGTGAGGCCGCCCGACAACCCGCGGGCCGCGGCCACCACCGCGTCACGGCCGGGGCCGGCGAAGAAGAACTCGAGGGCGCGGAGATCGAGACCGTGCAGGACCGGCCCGGCTTCGCCCTGGTGCCGTACGGCAATGGCCGTCCCGAGATGGTCGAGTAGGCGCTCGGTCCCGGACCAGCGCTCGTCGCGCAGCGCAGCCCTCAGATGGTCCCGGCGGATCCGTGCGGAGGCGGCCAGACGGTGGGGGAGGGCGTCGAGGAGGCGTGCCGCGGTGCCGGGGTCTCCCGCGTCGTAGGCGTCGGCGGCGGCCCGCAGCATGCGGTCCGTGCGCCTGCTCCGGTCCGGGCTCAGTTGCGCCGCCCGTTCGTACGCCCGCGCGGCCGAGGTCATCGCACCGCGCCTGCGGGCCTCACCGGCGGCCTCGGCGAGCTGGGCGGCGAGCGGCTCGTCCGGATCCACAGCGGCGCACGCCCGGTGCCGGAGCTGCCGTTCGGGCTGCGCGGCCAGAACGTCCGCCAGGGCCCGGTGCATCGCGCGGCGACGGGTCTCGCCCATGGCGTGCCGCATCGCCACCGACGCCAGAGGGTGCCGGAAGCGCAGCGCGAACGGTTCGTCCACGCGGATCATCCGCGCGTCCTCGGCCGCCCTCAGATCCTCCGGGCCCACCCGCGGGTCCAGCAGGCGGGCTGCGGCAACGACCTCGTCCACGCTCGACCGGTCGTCGAGCGCGGCGATCTGCAGCAGGGTCCGGACGGTGGCCGGGAGACCGGCGGCATCCGCGGTGAAAGCCTGTTCGAGACGAGGGGTGAGCGGCAGATCGTCGCCGGGTGGCGGCTGCGCCGTCCCGATCCCGGCTGCCAGCTCGACGAGGCCGAGGGGATTGCCCTCGGCCAGGGACAGCACGCGGTCCCGCAGCCCGGGCCGCAGGCCGGGGGCGTGCCGGTCGAGCAGGAGCGCGGCCTGTGCCGGGCCGAACGGCTCGACGGTCATGCCGGGCAGGCCCGAGCCGGACAACCGGTCCGTCGTGGCGGCGCCTTCCCGCAGGGCGAACACGATCATCGCGGGATGAGGGGTGAGCCGGCGGGCGACGAACGTCAGAACCGTCCAGCTCGGCGGGTCGAGCTGGTGCGCGTCGTCGACCGTGAGCAGCAACGGCGACCGGTCGGCCAGCTCGGCGACCAGTTCAAGGGCCCGCATCGCCACGCGGGCCGGAGGCGCTCCTCCGTCGGTCACCACGTCTGTGCGGGGGAGAAGGCGGCGCAGACCGGCGTACGGCACCTCGGCGTCGCTCGGGGTCGCGGTGACCGTCAGGACACGTACGCCGATGGTCCGCGCCGTGCCGGACAGCCAGGACAGCAGGGCCGACCTGCCGACGCCGGGCCCGCCGCGCAGCGCGAGCGAGCCACCGCCGGTGGGCAGGTCCTCGACCAGCCCGGTCAGCCGTGCACGTTCCCACTCCCGGCCGATGAGCTCGTCATCGCCCGTCGCTCCCATCGCAGAAAAATAGCCCACGACCGGTCCTGACGGCCCGGTGGCGCCCATTTGCCGCAGCCGCGATTGAACTATGTGCCCGTTGATCCGTCCAGGTGTTCGAACGGTGCTCTCGAAGGGACGAGATGAGCGGCAGCAGCACGCCTTCCGACGGCGGCGATACCTCCCGGCCCGAACGACCGGCCGGCCTTGTCGCCGGTCGCTACCGGCTGGTCGATCTGCTGGGTGACGGCGGCATGGGCAGGGTGTGGGAGGCGTACGACGAGCTGCTCGACCGGGCCGTCGCCGCCAAGGAGATCGCTCCGGTGGGACTGAGCGCAGCCGAGCTGGGCGACCTGCGCGAGCGGGCCATCCGGGAGGCACGGGCCATCGCCCGCATCGACCACGCCCACGTCGTGCAGATCTTCGACGTCGTCGAGCACGGGGGATCGCCCTGGATCGTCATGGAGCTGGTACGCGCACGCTCGCTGTTCGACGAGGTCCGGGACCGGGGGCCGCTCGATCCCCGGCGAGCCGCACGGCTGGGTCTCGACCTGGTGGACGCGCTCGCGGCCGCTCATCGTGCGGGCGTGCTGCATCGGGACGTGAAACCCGCGAACGTGCTGCTCGGCTGGGACGGCCGGGTGGTGCTGACCGACTTCGGGCTCGCGACCTCCACCGGCGACTCGATGATGACCCGTGCCGGCGTGATGCTCGGGTCCCCGTCCTATCTGGCGCCGGAACGGGCTCTCGACCAGCCGGCCACTGCAGCGGCCGACCTCTGGTCTCTGGGAGCGACGCTCTACACGGCCGTCGAGGGGCACCCGCCGTACGAGCGATCCTCGCCCATGGCGACACTGGCCGCGCTGATGGTCGACCCGCCCGCGCCGCCGACGAGAGCCGGAATCCTGGAGCCCGTCCTGGAGGCGTTGCTCGAGAGGGATCCGGCTGTGCGGATCACCACCGAGGAGGTCACCGAGTTGCTCCGTTACGTGCTCTCCGAGCCGGACCCGGAGCCGCCGGGCCAGGCGCCGGAGCCGCCCGTCGCGGTGCCGGTGGTGGCGCTGCCGGCAGTGCCGGCCCGGTCGTCGCGGTGGCGGCGCGGCACCGTCGCCGCACTGATCGCCGGCGTCACCGTCCTCGTGGTGGCGGCCGCCGCCGCGATCGCCGCAGGCAGGGACCGGCCGGACGCCGAGGCGCAGTCGATGTCCGGCCGGTCCCTGCCGGCGGAGCCTCGGCCGCCCAGCGCCGCGCCCTCGCGAACCGGGGTGGTGGCCCGTCCCTCGGCCACCCCCGCTCCGGCGTCCTCCCGGCCGGTCCGCGGGCGGCCCACCCCGAGCCGGAGCGCCGCCACGACCCGGACGACCACGAGCCGGCCGCCCGCTGTCCGGTTCACCTTCGAGGCCGAGTCGTACACGGACAACAGAGGGACGGAGGACTCCTTCCCCGCGGGTGCCAGCGGAGGCCGGGTGGTGGGCAAGACCGACACCGGGGACTGGGTCGGATACCGCAACCGGTCGCTGGCCGGCGTGCGCAAGGTGACTCTGCGGTACACCGCGGGCGGCGGTGACACGGTCGTCGAGATCCGCAGCGACTCCGGGACGGGCCGGGTGCTGGCGAGGGTGACGCTGGCCGGTACAGCGGACTTCACCGCTTTCGCGACCGTGACGGCCGACCTCGGCGGCGCCGCCTCCGGTCCTCTGTTCATCGCCTTCGCCGGGCCGAAGGCCTCGGACATCGACACCATTACGTTGTCGTCTTAGAGGTCGCTGAGAATGAACCTTTTCAACGTGGCGAGGGCCCAGCAACGCGGTGCAGGCGGGCGACCTGGGAGCTCCGGTCAAATGCCAGGTCGAAAAAGGTCCAGTGTGTGACGTACGGAGGGTGCGGTAATTCATTGTGGTCCCGCTGAATTCAGGTGCCCCTGCTCACGTTGAGCCCGGTGGGGGCCTGGATTAGCTTTGTTCTTAATCAGCCGACAACGGCTGACCGGCCCGTTTGTGGCCTTCCGGAGAAAGCGATGAGGCGGTAATCGAATGGATCTGCAGCTGCCCGACACGAACGACCCCGTCTGGACCGCGGCGAACGGATTCCTGGTGCGCCGGGGCGAGGGGCCGCTGAAGCTGCTCAACGGCGGTGCGGAGCAGGCCCGCGTCAAGGTCGGCGGTGACCGGACCGGTGGCCGGCTGTCATTGCTCGAGATGTACGTGGCTCCGGGATTCGGCAACATCGCCCACGCGCACGGCGACGAGGACGAGGCGTTCTACATCAGGTCCGGCGAGTTCCGTTTCATCAACGGCTCGGAGACTTTCGACGCCGGTCCGGGCGACTTCGTCTACATCCCCCGCGGGACACGCCACGCCTTCAAGAATTTGACCGCCGAGACCGCGACACTGATGGTCTTCTACACTCCGGCGGGACCCGAGCAGTTCTTCCTCGACTACGGCGACGACCCCGACCCGTCGGGCAGGATGCCGGCGCCGTGGACGCCCGAGCAGATCGCGTCGATGGCCGCGTCGATGGATCCGCACAAGGTGATCCCCCTTCCGCGTTCCGACGACTGGGCCTGAGCCGGCGACGGCGGCCGGCGGACTGATCATCGTCCGCCGACCGCCGCCGGTTCACCGCCCGCCGCTCCAGGGATGCTCGTGGAGACCGGCACCCTTCAGGACCGGCTCCGGCCGGTCCGCGGCGTCCGCCGAGACGAGTTGCCGGGCCGCCGCCGTGACGACTCGGATGGTGTCCGGACCGAGCAGCTTCAGGGCATGCCGGTGCACGTTCGACGCGTACGCCGACTGGCAGCGCTCCCACCAGTCCTGCCCGGCCGGGGTGAGGATCGCATACCAGCCGCGACGGTCGTCCTCGGCGCGTTCGCGCTCGATGAACCCGCGTTTCTCGAAGCTGTGAACCATCCGGCTGATCCGGCTACGGGACAGTAGGCGTGCGTCGGCGAGGTCCAGCAGGCGCATGCGGCGGCGCGGCGCCTCGGCCAGATGCCTCAGTGTCTGATAGTCGCTGAGCGTGATGTTGTACTCCTCCAGCAGGTCGGCGTTGATCTTTCGCCGTACCGCCGCAGCGGCGCCGAGAAAGGTGTCGAAGAAACTGTTCCTCCGGAACCGACAGCACCGCGACGCCGGCCTGGCCTGAAGAATGCTGATCCATCGGTTCCGTCCTCGGCTCTGTCATCGTGCTGAGTCGTCTGTCCGTCGGCAAGCCGGGGCCGGGCCCGGCGGACGTCGGGGTGCGGATGGCTCACGCGCCCATCAGTGCGTCACGCAGTTGCCGCGTGGCGTAGTGGGCCCGGGACTTGACGGTGCCGACGGGAACACCGAGCCGGGTCGCGGTCTCGTCTAGGGTGTGGCCCTCGACGTACAGCTCCCGCAGCACGGACCGGTGAGCGGCACTGAGCCCGCCCACGGCGTGCTGCAACGTGAGCTCGGCGATCACCGTCTCGGCGGACTCCAGACCGGACGCGGCCGGCTCGGTGTCGACGAGGCTGACCTCCACGGGGCGCGACTGGCGTTTGCGGTACGCGTCGATGGCCAGCCGGCGGGCGACCGTGAACAGCCAGCGCCGCTGCGACTCGGCCTCGACCGGAACGGCGTCAAGGTTCCGCCAGGCCCGCAGCATGGTCTCCTGAACCAGGTCCTCGGCCGTGTGCGAGGCGCCGGAGGCCACCAGGTTGCGCAGGAACTGCAACAGGGCCCCGCCATTGGCGCGGTGGATCTCCCGCATCCGGGATTCGGCCCGGCATTCCCGGCTCTCCGGGACGAATCTGTTCCGCCGCAATACGGTGTGGCGGTCGAAAAAACTTGTCGCGGTAGTCATAGATCCGTCCCCGTGGCAATTCCGTTAGGTGCGGAAAAGACTAGAGGGGCGCCTGTTTAATTTTACTGAAGTGCTAGTTACGCTGATGTGTATAGGGCTCCGCGGTGATTACACAACCGCATTCGATGTCGAATCGACAATACGTGCGTAATTGATTTCGGGCTAGTCGGGGACCGGAGAATCCTTTGCTCCGTCCGTGCCGGAACCGGGTGGCGTCGCCCGGCTGACCGCCGCGAGCGCGTCCCGCAGGCCCGCCCGCGACGAGATGCCGAGCTTGGGGAAGACCCGGTAGAGATGGGCGCCGACCGTCCGATGGGACAGGTGCAGACGGTCGGCTATCTGCTTGTTGGTCAGGCCACCGGCGGCCAGGCCCGCGATCTCGAGCTCCTGAGCGGTCAGCGCGACGGACGACCGCTCGGCGGCTGCCGGACGGTACCCGGTGGCGCGCAGTTCCGACAGTGTGCGGGTCAGCCACGGCTCGGCTCTCATGGCGGCGAATCCGTCACGTGCCGCCGTCAGGTGGGCGCGGGCCGCCGTGAAATTCCGGCGCCGCCGCAGTCTCTCGGCGAAGGCGAGGCGGATCCGGGACGCCTCGAAGAGCCAGCGGTCCGTGGCCGGGTCGCGCAGTGACATCTCCAGACGAGCCTCGGCGTCCGCGCTGTCCAGCACGAGCGCGTCGACACCGTGCTGTATCAGGCTCATGCGCGAGGACAGCCCGGCGACCCGGGCGGTCCGCATGGCCTCGGCGTGCGTCCGTGCCTCGGTCGTCCGGCCCGTGCGGAGGGCCGCCTCGATGAGGTCGAACATCACCCAGGTGCTGACCGTGACGTACGGCGGGAGGGTGCCGGCGGGGCTGATGGCGGTGGCGTGCCGGTAGGCGGCCTCGAAGTCGCCGTCGGCCATCGCCGCCAGGACACGGGGATGGTGGGCCATGGCCGCCGCGCTGGCGACGCCGCGAGGCAGCGCCCAGTGGGTGATCTCGTCGGCCAGCCCGAAGGCCTCGTCGGCCCGTCCCCGGCCCGCCGCGATGATCGCCTTGTCATAGAGGAAATGCCAGGTCAAGAACGGCAGCCCGTTGGCGGTGCCGACGCTCAGGGCCTCCTCGGCCAGTCTCTCGCTCTCGTCCCAGCGGCCGGTCAGGTAGTCGTCCAGGCACAGGTGCAGGAGCGCGATCATCTGCCGCCGGGGCGCGCCGCCCTCCCGCCCCTGACGGACCAGCCGCCAGGAGTGTTCCCGATTGTCACCGAGCCTGTCGACGTAGGCGGAGGCGGTACCGATCCGCATGACCCGGGTCAGGTCCTGCTCGTCGGTCAGAGTGGCCAGCAGCGTCTCCAGTTCCGGTAGCGTCGCCGCGCCGGTACGGACCGGGTCGGAGAGGGTCCTGCTCAGCACCGAGAGGAGCGGGTTGGGTCGCGGGTCCAGCCGGGCCAGGGCGCGACGGAACACGTCCCAGTGGTGGTCGTCGCCGGCGTACCAGGAGAGCAGGAGCAGGGTGTGCAGCGCTTCGTCGAGGGCGGGGTCGTCGGCTTGCCAGCCGTGGTCGCCGGTTTCGATCGCCCCGGCGAGCAGCCGGTGGGCGGTGTGCACATCACCGTCACCGTTGATCATGAGCAGGGCCGCAGCGCCGGCCGCATGCAGGGAGCCGGCCGAGGTCAGGCCGTTCACCCCTGCGTCGGCCAGAAGAGCGGTCGCGTCGGTGGCGCCCCCGGCCTCCGCGCCGAGGTACGCCGCCTTGGCCAGCCGCCGGGCGCGGTCCTGCACCGTGACGCTCAACTCCGCCGCGCGGACCAGCGCGGCGACCGCTGCCAGAGCGTCACCCCGTTGCACCACCCGCTGCGAGGCGTCCTCGAGCTGTGCCGCCACGGACTCGTCCGGCCCGGCCGCAGCGGCGGCCAGATGCCAGGCCCGGCGCTCCGGGTCGTCTCGCAGGCCGGCGGCGATGACGAGGTGGGCGTTCCGGCGCTCCTCGTGTGTCGACATCGCGACGATCGCCGACTGGAGCAGCGGATGGCGGACGGACATGAGCCCGGTGACGTCGTCCACGCGCACCAGCCCGGCCCGCTCGGCAGCTGCCAGGTCGGTGAGATCGGTCAGGTCGCGCAGCGCCCGTACGTCGCCGCTGCCCTCGAAGGTGGCCAGCAGGAGCAGCAGCCGGGTGGAGTCGGGCAGCCCGGCGACTCGCCTGGCGAAGGCGGCCTGGAGCTGGTCGCTGAGGGGCACCACTCCGGACTGCTCCGCGGGATGCTCCGGGGAGTCGGACAGTGTGGCCGGAAGCTCGACGAGTGCCAGAGGATTGCCCTGGGCGAGGTCGAGCAGGCGCTGCCGGGTGCGCGGCTCCATGGTGGGGAAGCGATCCTGCACCAGCTCGGTGGCGGCCTCCCGGCTCAGCGGCTGAACCACCGCCTCGGTCAGGCCCCGCCGGTCGAGGAAGCTCTCCGTGCCGGTGCGCGACGCGGCGATGACACCGACAGGCGACCCCTGCACCCGCCTGGCGATGAAGCCGATGACCACGGCGCTGGGCCGGTCGATCCATTGCATGTCGTCGAGGATCAACAGGACGGGGGCTCGCTGGGCGATGGTGGTCAGCAGCAGGAGAGCGGCATTGCCGACCAGCAGGGAGCCGGGAGCCGGGCCTGGCCCGAAGCCCAGGGCGACGTTGAGAGCGTCGCGCATCGCCGGGGGCATGTGCTGGATCTCGGGGTACACCGGCAGCAGCAACTGATTGAGCAGCGAGTAGCCGACCTCCGCCTCGAACTGGGAACCGGAAGCGCGCAACACCTGGAACCCATCCGCGCCGGCCATGTCGGCTGCGGCGATCAGCAGCGCCGACTTGCCGATGCCGGTGCCGCCGCGGACGATCCGCACGTCCCCGCCCTGCCGCACCGACTCCAGAAAACGGGCGATGCGCGCCAGTTCCACCTCGCGCCCGAACAGATTGGCCACGGCCCAGCGTAGATCACTCCCGGGTCCGCGCCCGCGCCGGGAAGGCCCCGCACGAGCTGGGAGAACAACCGGTTACGTGCGGTCGTCACGTCGATGAAGACCTCGCGGAGGCGCGTCGAACAATCGATGGCGACGTACCGTACCGAGCCTGGAATGCCCGGGTGAAATGAGCCTGGCTGGGGAAGCACCACCGAGCCGCTATCCGCGCGATGCTCAAATGGCCGAGGAGCGGATCGGTCAGGTCCCGGTGCGCCGACTCGAGGCGGCGCAGACGGATGTACTCGGTGACCGTGTGGGGCTCCTGCTCGAACAGACGGTGCAGGCTGCGGGGCGCCATCAGGTGAGCGGCCGCGATCTCGTCGTGGGTCAGGGCGGGATCCGACAGGTGCTCCCGTGCGAAGCGCAGGATGCCCCGCCTGAGGGTGTCCGCCGCCGCCTCCGCGTCGGCCGGCTCGGTCCGGTCGAGCGCGCCGGCGATGAGGTGGAACGCGGCCTCGCCCAGGCGCCCGGCCGAGGTGCCGATCGACGTCCGATTCTCCAGTGTGGCGACGACGAAGTCCGCCAGCACGGCGCCCGGCCCTTCGCCGAACGGATGTGGACGCAGCATCGCCTGCCGGACGACACCGTCAGGCAGCGACAGGGCGCTACGGGGGAAGGTCAACACGATGCACGACCATCGTCCCTCCAGGTACAGATCGTAGGGCCGACCCGGGTCGTAGAGCGCCATCCGGCCGGACTCGATGCGCGCCCGGTGACCGTCCTGGCTGACGATCGCGACGCCGCCGAACTGCATGCACAGCTTCAGGCGGCCGTCGCGCGAGCGTCGGCCCGCTCGCGGCGTACGGCGCAGGATCTGCGTGTCGCCGCTGAGCCGGACGGCGGTCAAGGTCCCGAGAATCGCGCCGGGCGTGGTGCCCTCCGGCCGGTCCGCGTGATCCGCGAGACGAGCTTCGCCGTCCTCCACCTCGGCCCGGCGCCGTGCCCGGATAACTGATGAGCTCACGTCACGCACGACGTGCCGGCTCCTCGGAAGTTCAGTCGCCGGAGGTCAAAGGGCCGGGCGGAGACTGTCAATCACCGGCTGCCGAACCGAGACACCGTGGTCGGCATGCCAGACACCCATGACTTCATCGTGATCGGTGCGGGGTCGGCCGGCGCCGTCGTCGCTGCGCGACTGTCGGAGGATCCCCGCGTACGGGTTCTGCTGCTCGAGTCCGGACCGGCCGACACGCTCCCCGAGATCGCGGCCCCGCCGGCCTGGCCCGCTCTGTGGGGCAGCGCCGTCGACTACGCCTACACCACCGTCCCGCAGGCCGGCACCGGAGACGCCCGGCACGACTGGCCCCGCGGGCACACCCTCGGCGGCTCCAGCAGCATCAACGCCATGGTCTACCTGCGCGGCCATCCCGCCGACTTCGACGGCTGGGCGAAACACGGCGCCGAAGGCTGGGACTTCGCCTCCGTCCTGCCGTACTTCCGGCGGATGGAGACCGTGGTCACCGGTGACTCGGCATGGCGCGGTGACAGCGGCCCGATGCGCCCGGCGATCGCGTCCGACCCCAATCCGCTGTCCCGGGTGTTCGTGGATGCGGCCGTGGCGGCCGGGTATCCGCGGACCGACGACTTCAACGGCGCCACCGCCGAGGGGGTGGGCTGGCACGACCTGTCCATCACCGGCGGAATCCGGCAGAGCACCGCAGTGGCCTACCTGCGCCCGGCGGCAGGCCGGCCGAACCTCACCGTGCTGACCGGAGCCCGCGCTCACCGGCTGATCATCGAGCGAGGGCGCTGTGTCGGCGTGACCTTCGAGCGTGACGGCCGGTCGGAGTCGGCCTACGCGGACTACGAGGTCGTGGTCAGCGCCGGTGCGATCGACTCGCCCCGGCTGCTGATGCACTCCGGCATCGGTGACGCGGCGGAGCTCGGCCGCCTGGGAATCCCGGTGGCGCAGCACCTGCCGGGAGTCGGCCGCAACCTGCACGACCACCCGCTGGCGAGTCTGGTGTTCGAGGCCGAGCAGCCGATCCCGGCGGGCCGGACCAACCACGCCGAGACGTCGATGCTGTGGCGCAGCGACCCCGGCCTGCCGGGTCCGGACCTGCAACTGATGTTCATCCATGTGCCGTTCCACCGGCCCGCGTTGCAGGCCCCGCCGAACAGCTTCACGTTCGGCGTCGCCACGGTGCCCGACTCGCGGGGAACGGTACGCCTGGCCTCGGCCGACCCCGCGGTCCCACCTCTGATCGACCCCAACTACCTCGCCGAGGAGAGCGACGCCCGGCGGCTGATCGCGGGCATCGAGGTGGCCCGGACGATCGCCGCCGCCGCGCCGTTCGACGGGTGGCGGGGCAAGGAGGTGCTGCCCGGAGACACCGTCCGGCAGCATGCCGCGCTGCGCGAGTACCTGCGCTGGGGCACCGGGACCTATTACCACCCGGTCGGCACCTGCGCGATGGGTGGCGACGCCGACGCGGTGGTCGGTTCCGACCTGCGGGTCCACGGCGTCGACGGGCTCCGTGTGGTGGACGCGTCGGTCATGCCCCGCATCGTCAGCGTCAACACCAATCCCGCGACGATCATGATCGGTGAGAAGGCCGCCGACATGGTTCGGTCCAGCCACTCCTGACGCCGCGAGCGGGCGCTCCCCGGGCCGCGGCGACGGAGGAGGACGGCTGTGGCGACGGGGCGAGGCACCTACGCTCGGTCCATGATCGGACGCCGTCGTGAGCTCGCGGCCGTACAACGGCTGCTGGACGAGGCGATCGCCGGCAGGGGCGGCCGCTTGACGGTCGTGGGCCCTCCCGGATCCGGCCGGACGGTGCTCGCCGCCGTAGCGGCGGACCTGGCCGGGGAACGTGGGCTGAGCGTGGATCGGGCAGCGACGGCCCACGCGCCGGGTCCGCGGCTGGTCATTCTGGAGGAACCCGGACCGACCGTGGACACGGCGGATGTCGATCGGCTCGTACTCGAAGGCGCGGCGGTCCTGATCACGGCGACCGAGGCCGGCGGATCCGGCCGGCATCTCCACCTCGCCCCGTTCACCGGGAGGGAACTGGCTGATCTGCTCCCCGGCCGGCCGGCCGGAACGGTGCACGCCATCTGGTTGCTCACTGCGGGCTGGCCCGGCCCTGCACTCGATCTCGCGGCGGCCGTGCCGCCCGGCGCAGGCGAGGACGCGGTGGTGGAGCTGGCCCTCGCCTCGCCGTCGCGTGGCGAGTTCCTCACCCTCGACATGGCGCTGATCCGGTTGCTGGAGGAGTACGCCGCCCGGCCGTTGCCGCCGACCGTCCGCGCCCGGGTGCTGGTGCGGCTGGCCGGCGAGCTGCTGGGTGACCCGTCCGCCGCGGCGAGGCGGCGGGAACTCGCCGACGAGGCAGTCCGGCTGGCCGGGGCCAGCGAGGATCCGCGGCTCCAGGCGGAGGTGCTGGACGGCCGGCTGCACGCGGTGTGGGACCCGGCCGCGGCCGGGCAACGGCTGTCCACCGCGACCAGGATCGTCGACCTGGCCCGCCGGGGCGCAGATGCGGGACGGGAGCGGCGTGGACTGTTCTGGAGGTTCGTCGCGCTCGCCGAGCTCGGTGATCTGGACGCCGCGGAGGCCGCCCTGGTGGCGTACGGACGGGCGGGGGAACGCGACGGCGACCCGGAGGCCGCGGTCGTCACGCTGTCGCGGCAGGCGGTGCTGGCGCTGGTCCGGGGCCGTCTCGAACTCGCCGAGGCGCTCGCCGCCGAGGTGGCCGACGCCGGGCGGCTGGCCGGGCTGGCCGACACGGCGCGGCTGACCGCGTCACTGCGGGGCAGACTTTCGTTGCTGCGCGGTGACGCGGCAGCTCAGGTAGCACCGCTGCGGGCGCTCGCCCGGCGGCTGCCCGGCCATTTCTTCGAGGTGACCGCGGCCCGTGCACTGGCCGAGTCGGGTCAGGTCGCCGAGGCGTTGCTCGAGGTGGACCGCTTGCTGCCGGCAGTGCTGGCGGGCGCGGGTCCCCGCTGGATCGGCGCGGTGGCCGACCTGGCTCTGGTGGCGTCGCTCGGCGCGGCGCCCGCGGCTGCCGAGGCCCTCTACGGCGCGCTCCTTCCCTACGCCGGCCGGCTCGTCGTCTGGGGCGGGGCGAACACCATCACCGGCCCGGTCGACGACTACCTCGGCCGGCTCGCCGCACGGCTGGGTCGTCCCGGCGCAGCCGAGGCCCATTTCGGCCGGGCGACAGCGCTGGAGGAACGTCTCGGTGCACTGCCGTGGCTGGCGGCCACGCTCGCAGCCCGCGGGGAGACGGCCCGGGCCGCGGCGATCGCCGGAGGTCTCGGCCTGCCGGTCCCCGGCGTGACCGGTGGCGCCGTCACGGCGCCGTCACCGGAGGCCGTGGTGTGGCGGCTGGTGCGTGACGGCGACGACTGGTTGATCGACGCGGGTTCCGAGCACGCCCGGCTGCGCGACGTGCGGGGGCTGCATCATCTGCGCACACTGCTGGCCAGCCCCGGTCACGATATCGCCGCCCTTGACCTGGTGGCGGGCGGCACCGGACTCGTGACGTCCCTGCCCGATCCCCTCCTCGACGCCACGGCCCGCGCCACGTACCGCGCGCGGCTCGCGGAGCTGGCCGGGCAGATGGACGCCGCGGACCGCGCCGGTGACGTCGAGCGAGCCAAGGAGCTGGCAGTCGAACGGCAGGCCCTCGTGGCCGAGGTACGGCGAGCCGCCGGACTCGCGGGTCGTACCCGCCGGCACAACGCCGAAGCGGAACGCGCACGGGTCAACGCGACGCGCGCCGTCCGGGCGGTGCTCGCCCGGCTCGAGTCCCTCACACCCGTGGCCGCGGCCCACCTCCGGGCGTCGTTGCGCACCGGTGGCTACTTCCGCTACGAGCCGGCCGACGGCGGCCCGGCGCGCTGGCAGGTGTGACCGGTGCCACGAACGATCTGTTCCGTGTCCGGTCACGCCTGTGGGGCATGAAGTCTCCACTGGTTCTTCTTCATGGGCTCACCTTCGATCGGCGGCATTGGGAGCCGCTGCGCCGTGAGCTGGAGGTCGTGGATCCCGGCCGCTGCCTACTCGCGCTGGATCTCCCCGGCCACGGTGAGGCCCCGGCTCGATCCTCCTACCGTCTCGAGGAGGTCGTCGAGGTCCTGCACGCCCGGATGACGGCGGCTGCGCTGCCCGCGCCGCCCATCGTGGTGGGGCACTCCGTGGGCGCGGTGATCGGCACGGTCTACGCCGCCCGCTATCCGGCCCGGGCGGTCGTCAATCTGGATCAGATCCTTCTGCCCGGCCCGTTCGGTGACATCGTGCGCGCTGCCGAGCCGGAGCTGCGGGGTCCGGACTGGCGAGCGGTCTGGGAACGCATGCTGGCCGGGATGGGCATCGACGGGCTGCGGGGGGAGGCGCGCCATATCGCCGAGACCGCCACCGATCCGCGGCCCGACCTGCTCCTGGGTTATTGGGCCGAGATCCTGCACAGCACCGACGAGCAGATCCGCGCCGACCGCGAGGCCGATCTCCGGAAGATCGCCGCGCGGGGCACCGGGTACCGGTGGATCACCGCGTCGGAACCGCCGGCCGCCTACCGGGACTGGTTGACGACCCTGCTGCCGGAGGCCGTCGTCACGGTGCTGCCCGGTAGCCACCTGCCTCACCTGGAGCACTCGGCCGAGCTCGCGAGGCGGCTGTCGGAGATGGACTGAGGCGCGACGTGCTTCGCGGGCTCGAATCCGCGGCGCCCGACGATGAACTGTGCGTCCTCGCAGCCGTCGTAGCTGGAAGCCATCCCGTCGATTCTTAAGGAACATCCATGGCAGGCAAGGCGGCGCTGATCGCGTCCCGCACCATCGAAGCGGCCCTCATCATCATCGGTGTGCTGGTGGTGGTCGCCAATGACACCAGCAACATCATCTTCGTCTGGGACCTGCTGGCGATCGTCTACCTGGCGATCCGGATCGCCCGTCTGCGACGCAGCGGGCGCCACGGGCACCCGGCGGGGATCAGCAACGGCCTCGGCGGGCGTGCCGGACTGATCTTCACCATCTTCACGAGCCTTGTCGGCATCATCGCCGGCCTGTCCATCGTCCTGAGTGAGGACGCCGAGAAGGGGCTTGCCTCGGTCGTCGGCATTCCGGCCGTCATGTTCGCGTGGGGCATCCTGCACTTCGGGTACGCCGAGCGGTATTCCCAGACCTACTTCGCCAACCCGTCCGAGCCCGTGCTGACCTTCCCGAACACCGACGAGCCGACGTTCGTCGACTTCACCTACTTCTCGTTCACCCTGGGTACGACGTTCTCAGTGTCCGACGTGGAGAGCCAGACCTCGAAGATTCGCCTGCAGATCCTCTCGCACTCGATCCTGTCCTTCGTCTACAACACCGTGACCATCGGTATCGCGGTCAGCGTGATCTCCGGCTGAACATCGGCGGGCCGGGTGCGAGTGGATGCCCGGCCCGCTACCGTTCCCTGTCGCGGCATCGTTTCGGCCAACGGTCGGCCCTTCCCCCACGAGAGGGTCGACAATGAGGGCGTTCTAAGCTCGATCGCCATTCGACGACAGACACTTCCCGTAGTTTTCCGATCGCTATGAATCACCATTCGGACACGGCGCATCCCGGTGTCGCGAGAAGCATCACTCAATACTTCACCCGCTTTCTCGGATCGACGCCGTCCGCCGGTGCCCGTGGGGGGATGATCCCGTGATTTTGACCAGCGACGACGAAACGTCGTTCTGTTTCGACGTACTGGGGCCGGTGCGAGTGTGGCGGCAGGGCACCGAACTGGAGCTGGGTGCCCGGCAGCAGCGCCTGATCCTGGCACTGTTGCTTGCACGTGCCGGTCAGCCGGTCTCGGTCGGCGACATCGTCGAGGTGCTGTGGGGCGGGCGACCTCCGAAGAGCGCGATGAATGTCGTGCACCGCTACGTCGGCGCGTTGCGGCGTCTGCTCGAGCCCGGACTTCCCGCCCGGTCGGGCGGACGGTGGCTGATCGGCGACGCGGCCGGGTACCGGATGCGGGTCGACTCCGGCAGCCTCGATCTGCTGCGTCTGCGGGCGCTGGCCGGGCAGGGGCGTTCCGACGAGGCGGCCGGGCGGCTCCCGGAGGCGATGTCGGCCTTCGAGGCGGCCCTCCAGCTTTGGCGCGGTCCTTGCGGCGGGGCGGCGGAGCTGATGGCCGGAAACCACCTGGCGTTCGACGTCGTGGATCATGAGTGTGCCGATCTGGCCCGGGAGGCGACCTCCCTGGCGTTGCGCCTGGACCGTGTCCGATCGGTGCTCCCCGTTCTGCGGCGGGTGGCCGAGAACCGCCCGCTGGACGAGGCACTGCAGGCCCAGCTCCTGACGGCGTTGTCCGCCGACGGCCAGCAGGCCGAGGCGATCACGCTTCATCACAGCGTCCGCCGCCGGCTCGCCGACGAGCTGGGCGTAGACCCCGGCGAGGAGCTCCGCGGCGCGTACCAGGCGGTCCTGCGGCAGCCGGCCGCTGCTCCGGCGCGGCCCGGCACGACGGGGTCCGCGGACCGGGGCCCCGCGCCGGGCAACCGGGGCCCGGGGGCCGCAACGGTGCTTCCGGCTCAGCTGCCGGCCGACCTCCCCTACTTCACCGGCCGGGATGAGGCCCAGCGCCGTGCCCTCAGCCTCATCAACGGTCACGTCATGGCTCAGGTGTCCACGCCGGTGCTCGCCATCGACGGCATCGCCGGCATCGGGAAGACCAGCCTGGCCATCCATCTGGCCCACCAGCTGGCCGACGTCTACCCGGACGGGCAACTGTACGTCGACCTTCAGGGTTTCGATCCCGCGCAGTCCGAGTTGCACCCCGCGGTGGCCCTTCAGGGTTTCCTGAACGCGCTGGGTGTCCCGGACGCCGACATCCCCACCAGTGATCACGCCCGGTCGGGCCTGTACCGCAGTGTCCTGGCCGGCCGCAGGATCCTGGTGGTGCTCGACAACGCGCACAGCGTCGAGCAGGTCCGGCCCCTCCTGCCGGGCGCCCCGGGCTGTCTGGTCCTCGTCAGCAGCCGCAAACGTCTGACCGGGCTGGCCGCCGCGCACGGCGCTCACCTCATGAGTCTCGACGTGCTGTCGCCCGGTGACGCGCGACGCTTCCTGAGTTCGCGCCTGGGGGAGGACCGCACGTCGGCCGGCCCGGAAGCGGTGGACGAGATCGTCGAGCGTTGTGGCCGGCTCCCGCTGGCGCTGGCCATGGTCGCAGCCCGGGCCCTGATCCACGCCGACCATCCTCTGATCGAGATCGCCCGGGAGCTGAGGGACGCGCAGGGCAGTCTGGACGGGTTCTGCGGGGACGACATGAGCAGCGACATCCGCGCGATCTTCTCCTGGTCGTACCGCAAGCTCGGTGCCGGCGCCGCACGTGCGTTCCGGTTGCTGTCGCTGCATCCCGGTCCGGATGTCACCGTCCCGGCGATGGCCAGTCTGGCCGGTGTCCCCCTGGCCGAGGCGCGGCTCCTCGCCGGGGAACTGGTGCAGACCGGCCTCCTGCGCGAGCACACGGTCGGCCGGTACACCGCACATGACCTGATCCGGGCCTACGCGCAGGAGCTGGTCCGGCTGCACGAGGACGACCGCACCAGGGACCGCGCCTTCGACCGGCTCGTCTCCCACTACCGGCAAACCGCCTACCACGCGGATCTGTATCTGCGGCCCGCGATCGTGCTGGACCCGCCGGAGCCACGGGAGGCGGTGGTCACCACCCGGGTGGACGACGACAAAGGGGCCATCGCCTGGTTCGCCGCGGAACGGCAGGTCATCAAGGCCGTCATCCAGCGCGAGATCGAGTACGGCCATGCGACCTCGGCCTGGCGGCTCGCGGCCAGCCTGCAACGTTACGTTCTCCGTGAAGGCTGGTGGCACGACTGGGCAGCGGTGTGCCGTGCCTGCCTGCAGGCGGCCGTCGTGGCCGGGGACGACCCGGGCCGTGCCTTCCTGACGCGTGCCCTGGCCGGTGTCGAGCACAACCTGGGCGATCATGAGTCGGCGACGTCGTTGCTCCAACAGTCGCTCGACCTATTCGTTCTGCTCGGCGACCGGTTGCAGGAGGCCATGGTCTATCACCTCCTGGGACAGGCGAGCTACGGCCGGCAGAACTATCTCGAATCCATCGCCTATCTCGAGCGTGCCCTGCCCATCTTCGAGTCGCTGGGGGAGCAGAACCGCCAGGTCATGTGTCACTGCTGGATCGGCTCGGCACGCACGGGTCTCGGCCGGCCCGATCTCTGCATGGAGGTGCTTGAGCGGGCCGAGCCGATCGTCGACTCCCTCGGTGACCTCGAACTGCGGGCTCATTTCTCCTACACGCGGGCCGAGTGCCTGCATGCCGCCGGCGACCTGTCCGCGGCCCTGACCGACTGGCGAATCGCGGCCGCGGCTTTCGAGCAGATCAACTACCGGGTGGGCCTGGTCGACACCCTCCTGCACGAGGGCGACACCGCGCTGGCCCTGGGCGACGCGGCCGGGGCGCGTGCGGTCTGGCAGAGGGCTCGTGATCTGCTGGCGAGCCAGCAGAACCTGCCGCTGATGAGACAGGTGCAGGAGCGCCTGTCGCGGTGGAGAGCACCGGATGGCGTACGAGGAGCGGGCGCGCTCTGAACCTGCCGCCCGAGGCTTCGTCGTGTCGGGTATGAGACACGCGAGCGGCGGCCGCCGGGCACATGCCGGCCGGCGGGACAGCGGCGACCGGCAGCGTGGCGTGACGCCACCGCACCCGCACAGAGGTGCGACCCGATGACCATCGACCCGGTTCCGACGGAGGACGACGGGGCGACGTGGCCTGCCCTGACGGATGTCCTGCTCCGGAGCTTCGCAGCGCCCCGGTTCCTCCCCGTGCTCCGGGACCAGGCACGGGCCAGCCTGCTCCAGCTCGACGTCGCCGTCGCGTCACCGCTCGGCGCCATCGCGCTCAACAGCGGGGGCATTCTGCTCTACGACGGCTGGCTGCGCATCTTCGGCGGCTCCCCGTGCCCCGAGGTCGGCCTTCCCGGCATCGGGCAGATCAACGCCTTCCCCACCCTTCTGGACCGCACGTGGGCGCCGACGCGGGGGCTGGTCGTGGCGCACGACGTCCTGGGTGGTGTGTTCGCGCTGAACGGACTGCGGCCGGGCGGGACCCGACCCGGCGTACCGGGCGAGATGATCTATTTCGATCCGACCTCGTTGCACTGGACGAGGATGGAGATGTCGCACGGTGAGTGGCTGACCTGGTGCGTGTCCGGCGATCTCCCGCACTTCTACGACGGCCTGCTCTGGCCGGACTGGCGCACCGATGTGTCGGCACTCCGCGCCGACCAGGGGATCGCCGTCTCACCGTCACTGTGGAGTGAGGAGGCAGCCGATGCCGGGTGCCGCATGTCCCGGACCGTCGTCCCGATGGCCGAGATCCTCCACCGTCAACTCGAAGCCGCCGAACGAAGAGGGCGGCGGCTCGACGGCGCTCTGGGCCGCTATCCGATCGCCCTGGTGAGCGCCGTGGAGAACACGATCGGACGAGACGAATGAGTCCTTCGGCACCCCCCGATGACGCTCTGACCCTGGAACGGCAGGTGTCGTTCGCATTGTCCCGGGCGGCGCGTCACATCGTGGCGATCTACCGGCCGCTGCTGGCTGAGCTGAACCTGACCCATCCGCAGTACCTGGTCATGGTCGCGCTGTGGCAGCACGGGCCGTTGCCCGTACGCCGGCTCAGGGATCTTCTGCAACTCGACTCGGGAACCCTGTCACCGCTGCTCACGCGACTCGAGTCGGCGGGACAGGTGCGCCGCCGACGTGACAAGGCCGATTCACGCAGCGTGATTGTCGTCCTCACCGCGCAGGGGGACGCGCTGCGTACGCGGGCCCGGTCCGTCCTGCCGGCCGTGCTGGACGACCTGGGAATGCCCGCGGGAGAGCTGGAACACCTGCACAGCGTCCTGGCCGGCGTCATCGCCGCCCGGTCCACGCAAGTGGTGTAGCCCGCCGGTCGGCGAGCACCGCAGGGGTCACCCGTGGATGCGTCCGGACACGCACTCCGGCCCTCTGACTCAACGAAGGGGGACCGTGGGAGTTCAGTCACCGACCCGTACGCTTCCGCGGGCCCGGATGTGGGCGAGCAAGGACGGGTCCGGGTTCAGGCCGTAGGTGGCGAGGTAGTACGCGGTGGCCTCCGACCACACCCATCGGCCGTCGGTGCGGTAGCCGAGCGGCACCACCGGAGGACCGTCCGGCGCATAGACGTCCCGCTCGCGGGCGGCCGTACGCAACAGCACCCGGCCCCCGGACAGGTGGTCGATCGCCAGCTGTAGTTCGGCCGGAGAGGCCAGCACCGGGTGGGTCTCCTCGAAGGAGCCACCGCCGACCGGCTCGTACGCGTCGAAGACCCGCGCGACGGTGTCGGCACCGCCGGGGAGCAGCGGTGTCCCGGAGGGGGCGTACCCGCCGTCGCCGACGACCCGGTCACCCTTCTCGGTCTCCCACACGATCCGCCCGGCCACCGGATCGCCACGGAACCGCCCGACCTCGCTGCGATGCCGGTCGCGGGCCGCCCGCCAGGCGTCCTCGGCCTGGCGCAGCCGGTGGTCGCCGGTCTCGGACGCGGCAGTCCGGGCCGCCTGTGCCGCGGCCCGATCAGCGGCCGAGGCCCGCACCGAGGCCGGCAGTTCGCGTCCGGTGATCCTCTCGGCGTCGGCATCGTTCATCCACACGGTCACCGCGTCGTCGCCGGCGAGTCCGACGCCGCCGGTGCCCGTGAACCGGGCGATCACCCGGAACTCGGCCCGGTAGGAGAGTGCGCGGCTCGTGCTGTCCGCGTCCACGAGCGTGGCCCCGGTCACCAGCCGGGCGTCCACGACAATGTGACCGCCCTGACCGCCGGCAGCCGGCAGAAGGAAGGTGCCCTCGATCATCGACGGTAGGCCGGCCCGGACCCGGGTGGCGGTCAGAGCGCCGCGAATCGCCGCGCGGGTGGAGTCGTCGACGTCGGTGCCGGCTGCCGCGAGTGCCTGTTCGACGGCCTGGTGCAGGGTGACGCCGAGTCCGGCCCGCACCTGCTCGACGGTGAACCGGTCCGGTCCGGGCATCCGGTCGTGGCCGGGCGCGTCTCGCCACGCGGTTCGCGCGTCCTCGGTCAGCGCCGCCGGGGGCAGCGTCCTCAGTGGCGAGGGCGGGGTGACGGGCAGTACCGGTTGCTGTCGTGGTGGGGCGACCGCCGTGACGGTACGCGTCCCCGGTTTGGCGCCGCGAGCGCTGCGACCCGCCCGGCCGGCCGGTGCGGGCTGGTTCCGTGCCGCCTCGGCGAGCCGGTCGAGGTGTTCGTCCAGCTCGGTGGTGCCGCCGAAACGGGACTCCCGCACATAGCGGTCACGGGCCCGCGCGAGCGCTCCGTGGACCCCGGCCAGCGGTGTGCGGGACAGGGAGTTCTCCGGGTCCAGCCGGTCCCGCGCCGCAGTGGCCGGGCCAGGCGCAGAGTCTGGTCGACGCGGCGCTGGCCGACGCCGGGGGTGGTGTCCTGCTGGTCGACGCGCCGGCGGGGGAGGGCACGGCCGAGGTGGTGGAGGCGCTGGTCAGCAGGATGCGCGGCGCCGACGGCGCGGTCATCGTGCTCACCGGGGAGAGCGCCGATCTGGCCGGGCTGGCGCGCGCTGTCCCCGGCCTGGCCGAGGTGTTCGGCGGGCGCTGGGACATGCCGGCCTACGCTCCGGACGCCCTCGGCGAGATCGTGATCCGCCATCTGGAGCGCCGAGGTCACGAGGTCCCCGACGACGTGCGCGACGGTGTGGCCGTGCTCGTCGCCGGACTGCAGGAACCTACGGTGTTCGCCGCGCACACGCTGGCGACGTCGCTGAGCCGCATGGCGGCCTCCCGCACGCTGGCGCTGGCCGATCTGCAGGGTCCGGTCGTGCTGACCGGCGGCCCGACGGCGGTCAGCTGAGAGAGAGGCAGACGATGCAGCCCGAGCTACAGGAGTTCCTGGCCGATGCGCAGGCGTTCGAGCAGCGCATGCGCGACGCTGAGTTGTCGCTGCGCAGAACCCGGGTGACCGGGCGCTCGGCCGACGGCGCGGTCGTGGTGAGTGCGACCGCCCTCGGCCAGGTGCAGAGCGTCGAGGTGGACCCGGCGGTCTTCGATCACCGGGATGCGCACCGGCTGGCCACCGCGATCGCCGAAGCCATCCGGGAGACCGCGGCGGCCGCGACCCGGCTTGCCGAGGAGCGGATGGGCCCGGTCGAGGTCAACCTCTACTGAACCTTTTCGACCTGGCATTTGGCCGGAACCTCCCGGTTCGCCTGCCTGCACCGCGTTGCCGGCTCTCGCCACGTTGAAAAAGGGTTCACTGAGTGACGGCTTCGGTGCGCCGCCCCACGCGACCCGCCCGCGCACCGCGTCGAAGCGGCGTGCGGGCGGGTCCTCGTCCTTACCGCCAGGACGTCAGACGGCTTCCACGCCGTACTTGTGGAACAGGCCCAGAATACGTTCGTCGAAACGCTCGGGTCCCCAGGTGTCGACCTGCACGCCCGGCTGGGGCTCGTCCCCTCCCTCCACGAACAACCCTTCCGCGCCACCCGGCGTGTAGATGAAAAGTAGCCTGGTGGTGTGCAGGCCGACGTTCTTGAAACGGTGCCGCACCATTCGGGGAATGTGGACGATGTCGCCCGTCACCGCGGTGAAGGTCCGCTCCCCGTCCAGGAACTCCAGCTCGCCGGAGAGCAGGTAGAAGGTCTCGTCCTGCTCGGCGTGGGTGTGCGGCACCGGGCCGCCGCCGGGAGGCACGCTGGCCTCGACGATCCCCACCGAACCGCCGGTCTGGGCGGCCTGCAGACGAACGGAGTAGACGTCCCCGGAGAACCATTTGGTGACGCCCTCGCCAGCGGGCACATGAATTCCCCCGGAGGTGCTCCGCGTCATTGTCTCGGCGCCGGGAATGGAAATGCTCATCGGACTCCCTTGAGGATGGCTGCGTCATTCTTCGACGGCAGCGCACAGCTTTGAAAAGGCTCCATTAACTAATGCATTGTTCGTTCTTTCAAGTCGCCATGCGAACGGTCAGGTGGCCGATCCCGGCGCGCGTCACGCCACTGAGGGCGTACCGCTCACCGGTTTCGGAGCCGATCGAGTGGAGCATCGAATCCAGCGCGACGTTGGAAGCCGCGTAGTCCACGTTGAAGGTGGTCAGCCCCATGTGCAGGCACCGGCTGACCAGAGCGCGCAGTGTCCTGCGCCCGAGTCCTCCGGCCTGCCAGTCATGGGCGACGTTGACCGTCAACCTGGGTGATGCCGGGTCGGCCGGATCCCAGGAGCATTCCGCCAGCGCGAGGATCCGGTTCCCGTCCGTCGCGACCTGCCCGGTCCACCGCCGCCCGGTGCCGGTGGGACGGCCGACGGCTCGCAGATGGAGAGGGCGCAGACCCCGGTTGCGAGCCAGGAAGCGCTGAGGGTACGTCTGAGGAGCGAAGAGAGACTCGGAGGCCCGCAAGAGGTCGAGGTCGTCGGATCGCCAGGGACGTGTCGTGATGTCGTCGGTCACGTACACACTGACGGATGGAAGACCTCAGAGATCAACGACGGTCGTGGAAACCTGCGGCGCCGGCCTCAGTTCCACTTCTGATTGTCGGTGCCCGCGCAGGACCAGATCTGCGCCGGCACACCGTTGGCGGTGTTCCAGTCGGGCACGTCGACGCAAAGGTCGGCCGGCAGATGGACCAGGTCGCGAGCCGTGTTCAGGGCGAACTGCTGCCGCGCCGAGCCGGAGCAGGCGGCGGCCCGCAACCGCGAGCCGGTCCCGGTCGACAGGGATTCCACGCACTGGCCGAGAACACGCAGCGTCCCGTCGCCCGGAAAGTGGAATCGCTGGCTGTCCGACCCGTTGCACTGCCACAGCTGCACCTGCCCGCCCCGGCCCGGCAGATGCAGACACGTGCCGGTGCCGTGGTTCCAGATCTGGCTGCCGACCGCCTGGACCGGGGCCGGTGCCTGTGGCGGGGGAGTGGTGGTGCCGCGGGTGGCCGGTGCGGTGGTGGTGGCACCGGTACGCACCGGGGTGGCAGGCGGGGAACTCGCGGCCGACGCCGGGGAGGTGGCCGCGGCTCGCGTGGGGCCGGTCGCCGCTCCGCTGGGCGCCGGGCCGGTCGTAGCCGAGGCGGTGCCGGGGTTCGAGGCCGGGCCGGGAGCGGCGAGGGAGGGCTGCGTGGCCGCTGTGGAAGGATTGGCCGAGCTGACCACGGTGAAGGGGCGGGCGGCGGCCAGTCCACCGGCCACGATCAGCGCCACCGCCACCGGGATCAGCCAGCGACTGCGGGTGGCGCGGGCGCCAGCCGCCGGCGGCGGGTGTGACAGCGTGACGGTCGTCCGCCCGGAACCGGTGTCGTCCGTCCGCGCCGGCGATGGCGGCGGAGGCGAGAGCAGGGGCGCGGCCTCGGGCACGACGGGCTCCGCCGCCGCGCCGCCCGCGACCGCTTCGCGCAGCAGGCGCTCGGCCTCGCTGGCGTCGGCCCGCTTGTCCGGGTCCTTGCGCAGCAGTGCGGCGAGCACCGGGCGAAGGACCCCCGCCCGTTCGGACACCGGAGGTGGCTCCATCATCAGCGCCGACAGCGTCGCCATCGGGCTGGACTTCTGGTACGGCGCACGTCCCTCGATCGCCGTGAACAGCGTCGCCCCGAGCGACCACAGGTCGGCCCTGGCGTCGGCGGGCTGGTCGAGGGCCCGCTCGGGCGCCAGGTACGACGGCGAGCCGATCACGACTCCGGTGCGGGTCATCGACGAGTCGCCGGCGAGAGTGGCCAGACCGAAGTCGGTCAGCACCACCCTGCCGTTCTCGGCCATCAGCACGTTGGCCGGCTTGACGTCGCGGTGCAGGATTCCCGCCTGATGCCCCGCACGCAGACCGGCCAGCACCGCGAGGCCGATCCGGGCGACCTCCTCGGGCGTCTGGGCGCCGTCCTGCTCGATCACCTCGTGCAGGGACCGCGACGGGATGAGTTCCATGACGATCCAGGGGGTGTCCTCGTCCACCACGTCGAAGATGCGGACCACGGAAGGGTGACTGATCTGGGCGATGGCCCGGGCCTCACGGATCGCCCGCTCGCGCAGGTCGCCGAGTTCGGTGCGGGACAGGCCCTCGGGGGTGATCTCCTTGACGGCGACGTCCCGGTCCAGCAGTTCATCGCGTGCGTGCCAGACCCGGCCCATGCCGCCTTCCCCGATGGCGCTGACCAGTCGGTAGCGTCCGGACAGAATGGTGTGCGGTCGATCGGGCATCGCGGCATCGTATGCGCGCGAGTTCCGGCCGTCGGGCCTCAAGGGCGCCGTCGGAGGCATGTTTCCGCAGGTCACACGGTTATCGCCAACTGTTCATCGAGGGCCGCCGGATCAATGTCACATTCTCGCGGGCCGGTCGGTCCGGTATGTGAGGCAACCGACCTGAACGGTCGGCGGCGTGCATCGTCGTGACGTCCGATGAGATCTATCGACGACACAGGACCCTTCCCGGCGGCCGTCCGGGCGGCGCGGGCGGTCATCGCCGCCGAGACCGCCGACCCCGCGATCCGGCCGCGATCACGCAGCCGTCTGCTCAGCCACGGTTCACCCACCGCCCGTGCGGTGCTTCTGCTGCACGGTTACATGCACGGACCCGAGCAGTGGGACGACGTGGCCGATGACCTCCACGCGCGTGGTTACAACGCCTGGATCCCGCGGGCGCCCGGTCACGGCACGTCGGAATCGAACGCCACCCACCGGATCACCACTAGGCAGCTGACCACGTACGCGTCGGGAGCGCTGGACATCGCTCTGGGGCTGGGGGAGGAGACGGGTGTCATCGGCATCTCGGCGGGCGCGACCCTCGCCACCTGGCTGGTCCGGCACCGTGGTGACGCCGTACGCCGGCTGCTGCTGCTCTCGCCGTTCTTCGGCCCGGCTCCGGGGCGGGTGCCGGGCGCGCTGGTGCGTCCCCTGCTCTTCCTTTACGGCCACGGCCTGCTCCCGGACCGTGTCGACTCCCGGGGATACTCGCTGGCCACCGTCAGCCGCTACCTGGCGATCGCCCGACGCCGGCCCTGTCCGGCCCACAGCGACGGCCTCCGATCCGTCGCTGTGGTGACCAGCGCGCTCGACGACGTCGTCGACACGGTCGCGGCGACTGCCGTACCCGGTCAGCTAGCCGAGGCGGCGGGTGTCGCGTTGCGTTCGCGCGTGCTGCCCGATTCGCTGCTGTTGAGGCACAACACACTGAACCTGGCCGGACGCGCGGACGCCGGCGAGATCCGGGAGCTGTACATCCGGCTCTACGAGGGTTGGCCGTGACCCTGACCGGGCGCCACCACGCCCGCGCTTGAACCCGCTGCCGTGGTGCCCGTCTGTTCCGACGTAGAGATCGGGCCGGGATGAGAAGGATGTGATCCGTGCGGGCTCTGGTGAGTTGGGCCATCGTCCGGTTGGGCCACCTGCGGTGGTTCGCCGCCGCGGGAAGGTGGCTCATGCCACTCGACCGGCGGTTGATCCGTCTCACCGACGGCAGGCTCTCGGTGACCGGATGGCGGACCGCGCCGCCGACGCTGTTGCTGACCACCCGCGGACGCCGAAGCGGGCAGCTTCGCGAACGGCCGCTGCTGTACGCGCGGGACGGTGACGCGTACGTGGTGGTGGGATCGAATTGGGGTCAGGCACGGCATCCGGGCTGGTCGGCCAATCTGCTGGCCGTTGCGGCCGGCACGATCACGGTCGACGGGGAGACCACCGGCGTCCGCGCCGTGCTGCTGGAGGGCTCCGAGCGGGACCGGGTGTGGCCGCTGCTGCTGCGCGTGTGGCCGGCCTACCGGGACTATGATGCGCGCTCCGGCCGTTCGCTGCGGATCTTCCGGCTCGAGCCGGTCCGGTCGGCAGGACGGTAGGGACGCAGCGGTGCCCCTCGGCGCCGGTCCGTGATCGGCACGCCATCTGTCGAATGACTTAACCCCACCGTGCGAGGCCGGCTCCTCTCCTCGGCCGTCACGTCGCCATGGCACGTGAACAACGCTCACACCGCCCCGCTTAATGGGGCGATCCGGGCATACAGGCGTGGGCAGCGATCCGGCCGTGTCGCCCGGTCGCAGGCGAATGACTGATTCGGCGAGCGCTCCGCCATCCGATCGTGGACACCGCGGCGCCCGGATCCGGGCGTGCCGTCATGAGCCTCGAAGGAGCGACCCCATGATCAACATTCACCTCTCCCGTACGTCCCGGCGAGTGGCCCTGTGGAGCGCCATGGCCGCGGGTGTGACCACCGTCGCGGTCGTCGCCGGCTCCGCCCAGGCGGTCACCGCGCACCGTCCGTGGACCAAGCCCACAGTGGTGCTGGTCCACGGCGCGTTCGCGGACTCGTCGAGCTGGAACGGCGTGGTCAAGGAACTGCTGCGGGACGGTTATCCGGTGGTGGCGGCCGCGAATCCGTTGCGAGGGCTGCACTCCGACGCGGCGTACGTGCGCAGCGTGCTCGACAGTGTGCGGGGCCCGATCGTGCTGGCCGGACACTCGTACGGCGGCTCGGTGATGAGCGAGGCCGCCGACGGTGACAAGGACGTCAAGGCACTCGTCTACATCGCCAGCTTCGCGCCCGACCGGGGCGAGAGCACGTCCGCCCTGGCGGCAAGGTTCCCGGGCGGGCAGCTCGGAGAGGCGCTCGACCAGGTGCCGGTGAACGTGCCGGGCGCGGGCGCGGGCACGGATCTGTACATCAAGCAGGACCAGTTCCGGCGGGTGTTCGCGGCGGACGTGCCACGGCAGGAGTCGGCTCTGATGGCGGCCACGCAGCGCCCGATCACCAGCGCCGCTCTGGACGAGACGGCTACGAGGACGGCCTGGAAGTCGATCCGTTCGTGGTTCCTGATCACCCGGCAGGATCTGGCCATCCCGGCGGAGTCCATGCGGTTCATGGCGAAGCGGGCCAAGTCTCGCGTCGTCGAGATCGACGCCTCGCACGCGGTGACGGTCTCCGAGCCGGAGCAGGTGGCCGACCTGATCGACGAGGCGGCACGCGCCACCACGCGCTGACCACCCGTCGGAGGGCCGCCCGTCATGCCGGGCGGCCGGCAACCGTTCCCGGTCTGACGTAGGGGGTTGGGCTCGTGCGTGTGGAACATGACGATCGAACGGCGCTGTGTTTCGAGGTGCTGGGGCCGGTACGGGTCCGGCGCGGAGGCGTGGAGGTGGACCTCGGTACCCGCCAGCAGCGCTTGATCCTCGGTCTGCTGCTGGCCGGCGCCGGACAGCCCGTCGGGCTCGGCGAGATCGTCGAGGTGCTGTGGGGCGAGGGGCCACCACGGAGCGCCGTGAACGTCGTGCACCGGTACGTGGGTGCGCTCCGGCGCCTGTTCGAGCCGGATCTGCCGCCGCGATCCGCCGGGCGCTGGCTGCGGGGTGGAGCCTCCGGATACCGCATCCGGATCGACGCGGACGCTCTCGACCTGCTGCGCCTGCGTGCGCTTGCCGAGCAGGCACGGTCGGACGAGGGGGCCGGCCGGCTCGCCGAGGCCCTGTCGGCCTACGAGGCGGCCCTAGCCCTGTGGCGTGGCCCCTGCGCCGGGGCGCCGGAGCTCGGCGCGAGCGGCCACCCGGCGTTCGGTGTCGTCGACCATGAATGCGCAGGGCTGATCCGTGAGGCCACGTCGCTGGCGTTGCGCCTGGGCCGGGTCCGATCCGTCCTTCCCGTGCTGCGGCGTGTGGCGGAGCACCGTCCGTGGGACGAGGCGCTGCAGGCCCGGTTTCTGCTCGCGCTGTCCGCGGACGGTCAGCAGGCCGAGGGGATCGCGTTGTATCAGAACGTGCGCCACCGTCTCGCCGACGAGCTGGGCGTGGATCCCGGCCCGGAGTTGCGCGAGGCGTACCGGCTGATCCTGCGGCAGAACACCGCCGGACCCGCCGCGCCCGGCCCTGATCGGGTCGCCGGACCGTCGTCGTTCACCGGCGTGCTTCCCGCACAGTTGCCGGCCGATCTTCCGTTCTTCACCGGCCGGGACGAGGCTCAGCGCCGCACGCTCAGCCTGGTCAACGGTCACGTGCTGACGCAGGCGTCGATGCCGGTGCTCGCGATCGACGGGATCCCCGGGATCGGGAAGACCTCCCTGGCCATCCACCTCGCCCATCAACTGGCCGACGCTTATCCCGACGGCCAGCTCTACGTCGACCTCCGGGGATTCGACCCCGGGCAGTCGGTGCTGGACTCCGCCGAGGTCGTGCAGGGTTTCCTCAACTCCCTCGGGGTCCCGGACGCGGGCATTCCCGCGAGCCCGCACGCCCGGTCCGGTCTGTACCGCAGCGTGCTGGCCGGCCGCCGCCTCCTCCTCGTCCTGGACAACGCCCACAGCGTCGAGCAGGTCCGGCCACTGCTGCCTGGCGCTCCCGGCTGTCTGGTGCTGGTCACCAGCCGCAAACGTCTCACCGGGCTGGCCGCGGCGCACGGCGCCCATCTCATGACGCTCGACGTGCTGTCGCCGGAGGAGGCGCGCGCCTTCCTGGTCGCGCGGATCGGTGCTGCCCGTGCCGCCGGCGACCCGGCGGCGCTGGCGGAGATCGCTGAACGTTGCGGCCGGCTCCCGCTCGCGCTGGCCGTGGTCGCCGGCCGGGCCCTGGTCCATCCGGACCATTCGATGACCGCCATCGCCCGGGAACTGCGGGATGCTCAGGGCAGCCTGGACGGCTTCGCTGACGTGGGCGACGACATCCGGACGATCTTCTCCTGGTCGTACCGACTGCTCAGCGTCCGCGCGGCTCGCGTGTTCCGGTTGCTGTCGCTGCATCCCGGACCGGACATCACGGTTGCGGCGACGGCTGGTCTCGCCGGTGTGCCGGGGGGTGAGGCACGGGTGCTCATCAGCGAGCTGATACAGACCGGGCTGCTCGCCGAGCACGCGCCGGGCCGTTTCAGCATCCACGAGCTCATCCGGGCCTACGCCTGGGAACTGGTGCTGCTGCACGAGACCGACGAGGACAGGGCGCGGGCTTCCGGCCGGCTCGCCGACCACTACCGGCAGACGGCGTACACGGCGGCAGATCGATGAGGGCCGTCCGCCCGGCGGCGGGTGGCGTGCCGCAGACGTTCCGTCACGCGGCGACGGACGGACGGCCGGTCACCCGGACCGGTGGGGGCCGGCCCGGGCGATCCGAATCAGAAGGAGAACGCCCGGAACGACCGGTACTTGCCGGGGGTGAAGGTTCGGAACGTGCCGAGGTTCTGCTGCAACCCGGTGCAGTCCGGCCCGGTGAAAGCGCTGACCTGGGAGACGATGCGCTCCCCGGTGAGCGATCCCGCGGACGGCGGCAACGCCAGACAGGAGCCGTCGGGCCGGGCGACGTGCAGCAGGATCTCGGCGAAGGTGCCTTCGAAGACGGTCAGGCCCGACTCCGGAACGACGACAGCGGCCTGCGCCGGCTGAGCCTGCAGACCGGCCATCGCCACGATGCCTGCCACCGTCATTCCCGCGACGGTACGAATCCTCTTGTCCATGCAGTTGCCTCCTACGGTCGGTTACACCGCCATCAGCGTTTCCCGTGCCTCGCCGGGTCGGCAACCGTCCCGGGCGATGATGACGCAGACACGAAACAATGGCCCGGCGGATGAACTCCGGGACGCGGGATTCGTTGTGGTGGGCCGCGCCCGCGCTGCCGGATACCGGATGGTGGCGGACCCGGCCGGGCATCGACCGGCCGGGTGAGCGTGGCCGCCGTCAGCAGTGGGCCAGGCTGAAGTTGAAGAGGGTGTCGACGTCGCCCTCGGAGTGGCTCATCGACATCGTGCTGAGGCCGGTGGAGTTGCCGGCGTCGATGCGCAGCTCGGTGTTGACGTTGAGGACGCTCTGCGAGCCGCACGCGGCGTACGTCAGCACGGGTGCGACGTCCCAGGTGGTCCAGAGGCCGTTGAGGGGGCCGGTGAAGGTGGCGTCCTTGCGTTCGGTGGCCGATGAGCCCTGCCAGTAGTAGCTGGTGCGCTGCAGGGCGGTCGCGCCGGATCGCAGGGCCGCCTTGCCCCGGTAGTTGGCGGAGGCGATGGCGACGGTCCAGCCGTCGGGGATGCTGACGAGCACGCCGAGCTGGCAGTTCTTGCGACGTTCGACGACACCGGCGCTGCCGCCGGCCTCGGCGACGAAGTCCCGGTACCTGACCCGGAATCCGGTGTCGTCGCCGTTGCTCACGACCGAGGCGGTGCCGGGCGCGCATCCCGACCCGTTGGCGGCGATCACCTCTACGGTGATGGCGGCCGCAGCGGCAGCGGTGCTGTCAGGGGCGGCGGCGTGGGCGGGGGCGCCCAGCGGGAGAGCCAGGGCGGCGGCCAGGACGGCCGCGGTCACGCGATTACTGCTTCTCATGGAGTCCTCCGGGGGGAACGGGGCATGGCTTTATCGCGTGCCACGGGATTGGATTCTGGAAGCATTCCAGAACGGCGGGCATCGCGTCCGCGACCAACGTAGTGAAGCCTGCGACGCATTTACAAGTATGAATTAGCTATTGATCTTCATCGAACTGTGCAAGTTGCATGATGCGGATGCTAGCCTGCGAACAAATCAGCTTATAGCGGCAAAAGCCTGGTATGTTATGCGGCTTATGTCGGGTTGATGCCCGGCATTCCTCTTTCTCGATCGGCTTCAAGAAATCCTCCGAGACATGTGAGGGCTGTTGACTTCTATTGAAGTTCGTCAATAGCTTGAGCCCGGTCCGTTCCCGATCCCGAAGGGGATGAAAATGAAAAGATTGTTAACCCGCGGCTGCGTGGCGCTGGCGCTCCTGGCGTCGTCGCTGCTCATCGGCGCACCGGCGCAGGCGATCATCGTCATCGTCGACCCGCCGCCGGCCGGCGAGATGTCCATCGAGCTGGTCGCGATGGCCGGTTCAGGCTGTGCGCCGGGCACCGCCGACGTGGCGATCTCGCCGGACAACTCGGCCTTCACCGCCATCTACAGCGCCTACCTGGCGCAGGCGGGCCCGAGTGTCCCGGTGACCGAGAACCGGAAGAACTGCCAGCTCAACGTGCTGGTCCACGCGCCGGCCGGTTTCACCTTCGCGATCGCCAAGGTGGACTACCGGGGTTACGGATACCTCCAGCGTGGAGCCGTCGCCCAGCAGCGGGCGAACTACTACTTCCAAGGTATGACGACCGGCAGCTACGCCAACCACCCGATCTCCGCGCCGCTGGACGACAACTGGATCGCCACGGACTCGGTCCCGATCGCGTCGCAGGTCTTCCGGCCGTGTGGTGAGCAGCGCAACCTCAACATCAACACGGAGCTGCGGGTCACCAAGGGCACGTCGACCGACGTCAGCTACCTGACGATGGACTCCACCGACGGCAGCATCGAGACGATCTACCACTTCTCCTGGATGCGGTGCAACAACAAGGTCAAGTGAACCACTGAGTGTACGGAGGTGGTGGTGGCGGATCCGCAACATTCGCCACCACCCGCCCCGGTGCGCTCGGTCACGCCTCCGCGGTCCAGGTCCATGTGCGCCGTGAATACTGTGGGGTGAAACCGACTCGGATCTGATTGCGGGCCGAGTCGTTGTAACCCTCGGCTGCCACGCCGGACTCGTTGACCACCAATGAGCAGCCGGCCCGCCGCGCGGCTTCCACCCGGGCGGCCAGCAGTGCCTGCTGGGCGCCCCGGCGCCGGTGCGAGGCGAGGGTTGCGCCGGACGAGAGGTGGGCCGAGTCCGGGCCGAGCCAGACCAAACCGGTGGCCACCATCTCGTCGCCGTCCCAGCAGGCGTAAGCCTCGAAGGCGGGATCGTCGAGCGCGCTCACGGTCACGGCGATGTTGGCCTCGAACTCCATGTCGAAGACGCCCCACATCAGGGTCGCCCAGCGCTCGCGCTCGTCCGGTGCGATTCGGGCCGTACGCAAATCGGTGTGCGGCGTGAAGTACGGCAACGGGGCCCGCATCGCCAGCTTGAGACCCGTTTCCCCGGCGGTCAGCCCGTGCTTCTCCGCGATCGCGGGCCACTCGGGCGTCTCGGCGTACGCCGGTAGCACGAAGCGGGCCACCTCGACGTCGCGTGCCCGGAAGTGGGCGACGATCTCCTCGATCAGTCCGGCCGTGGGCGGCGCCTCGAAGCCGACCGCCTGGCACCAGAAGGCCATGTCCGGCCCGGGTCTGCTGGTGACGACCACCTCGCCGATCGTGGCTGCATCCATGTCGTAGCGCCGGGCCAGGGCGGGGTCGGTGGCGTCGGTCAGGGCGAGCAGCATGCTCGCTTCGGTGCGTTCGTATCCTGCGGTCACATCAGAAAGGACGCGGGACGGGCCTCCGGGTTCATCGGACACGCGTGCGACTACTCAGATTTCCATGGGTGGGTTGAGGGTGACTCCGCCGAGGCACAGGTAGATGGCTGCGGTGAGGGCGTCGAGGTTGCGGTAGCCGTAGCCGCGTCGTTGGATGAGTCGGATTTGGGCGATGATGCCTTCGTCGAACAGCTTCATGACTGAGTCCCGCGGATTGCCTTCATCGTCCCACTGCAGCAGGTACTCGACGGGGATCGTGATCCGCGCTGCGGTGTCC